>CAVRRR010000005.1:2725000-2745798 GCA_963723645.1 Terriglobia bacterium | reverse complement strand
AACCCACCCGTGACATGAAAAGTGCCGCACACCGGTTTTGAAGACCGTGCCCTGCACCGGCAGAGTTTAGCTTCCGATTGAAACTTCCGCTACGTCCGGAACGGGAAAAAGCGTTGCACCCATCGCGTAGCGCAGTTCCTCAAGACCCTTACCCGTGACTGAGGAGATCGCGTAGAACGGAAGCCCATGCTCGTCTGCTTTGGCTTTGACAGCGGCGATGCGCGACGTGTCCTGGCACATGTCAATACGAGTCGCAACCACGATCATCGGCTTGAGCGTAAGATCGTCGTTGAACTTGGCCAGTTCGCCTAGAATAACGTCGAAGTCGTTTGCAGGATCGCGCCCGCTCGTATCCGATACATCGACCATATGAACAAGCAGGCGCGTACGTTCGATGTGCCGGAGAAACTGTGTGCCCAGCCCGTGGCCTTCGTGAGCGCCCTCGATTAACCCCGGCACGTCAGCCAATACGAACGTATGATCGCCCGCCTGGACCACTCCGAGATTAGGCTGTAGAGTTGTGAACGGGTAATCGGCAATCTTTGGTTTGGCCGCTGAAAGGCGAGAAATCAGGGTGGATTTGCCAGCGTTCGGAAAGCCGACCAGTCCAACATCCGCCAGAAGCTTTAACTCGAGACGAAGCCGCAAACCTTCGCCCGGCTGACCTTCCTCGTGTTCTGTGGGAGCTTGATGCGTGGAAGTCGCAAACCGGGCATTGCCTTTGCCACCCCTTCCGCCAGCCGCAATCGTGAACCTCTGGCCGGGAGCGGTGAAATCGAAAATCTGCTCGCCATTACCGGCATCGTAAACAATCGTCCCTACCGGTACTGGAAGCTCCACGCTTGTTCCGTCTCGCCCGGTGCGATTGCTGCCTTCTCCATGCCGGCCTCTTTCGGCGGTGTGCTCGGGATTGAAACGGAAGTGAAGGAGGGTATTGTAGTGCTCGCTGGCTACGAGGACCACGTCCCCTCCACGGCCACCGTCTCCGCCGCTCGGGCCACCCCTGGGAACGAACTTCTCACGCCTGAAAGCCAGACATCCGTTACCGCCGTCGCCAGCCTTAACGGAGATAATTACTTCATCAATAAACACGACTAGGACCTATAGATGACACCGGCGCGTCAACAATACGTGCTTCATGCGAGGGTGCCAAACGAAAATTCAAATGATTCTAGCTTTGTGCCGCAATGATGTTGACGAACTTGCCCAGCCTGCCCCGATCACGGAATTCAACCGTTCCGGGCACCGTTGCAAACAGCGTGTCATCCTTGCCCAAGCCAACATTTTTGCCCGGCTTGTAGCGAGTCCCGCGCTGTCGCACGATGATAGATCCCCCGCTTACAAACTCACCCGAGAAAACTTTGATGCCGAGTCGCTGAGAATTCGAATCCCGCCCGTTCTTGGAACTGCCTAAACCTTTTTTATGTGCCATTGCAAATCTTCCCTGATCGGATTGCCCGGTTTAGGCCACAATCTCTTCTACCTGGATGCGGGTGTAGTTTTGACGGTGGCCGATGGTCCTCTTATACTGCTTCTTCCGCTTGAATTTGAAAACCAGGACCTTCGCTCCCCGGCCATGAGCGGTGATCTTGCCTCGTACCCGCGCGCTGCGCAGGGCATCGCCTACTGTGAGCTCGTGAGAATCATCTGAAAGCGCGAGTACGTGGTCAAACTCTACAGGGGCGCCGACATCACCGGCAATCGTGTCCACGTCGATCATTTGGCCAGGCGCGACACGATACTGCTTGCCGCCTGTTTCGATTACAGCGTACATATTTAGCCTTTTTGTTGGGTTACGGTCCGGTATACAGACTCGGGATAAACTTCACAAGCGAGTCTATATCGAATCCGGGTAAGAAATCCGAACAGTTCTTATAATACCGAACTAGCGGGGAATGTGCCACTGAAGCCGAGGGTGACCCGCAGGTTCCAACCAGTCTGGACTACTCCGGTTCGGCTTTGTACATGTACTTTATGCAGCGCTTAAAGAGCAGCAGATTGGGCGCCCCGATCCGGTTCAGCTTAAGGCAATCCCGGTCGTACCACTCGATCACACCTTCTAGTTGTTCGCCATCTGTGAGCATGACAACCATCGGCGTCTTTCCTTGCATTTGTTTCGAGTAGTAAAACTGCTCGGCGTTTGTCTGGTCGGGAGGTGTGCTTTTCTTCGCGGCTGGTAACCGTCGCCCTGCGTCCTTCATGTCTCCCGGCGCAGTCCGAGCCGGCTTCCTAATGAGCGAATCCACGCGCCCTTCCTCCATGTTTACCTCTTACGGCAACCGTACCGTTCACCCGGCACGTTGATGATCTAGGTGCCCAGCGGTCGCGGTAGGTTACTTAATTTAATAATCATAGCGTCAAGCGCTGCTATCTTTTGTATATTGCGTCGTACCATTACTACAAGCTCATCTACGCTCCTCACGGCTTCCTCTATCCATCGGAACGAAACGCGCGTTGAAATGGCCTGAATACGCGCCTGAATATCGCCGTTCCTCAGCGGCCGGTGTTGCGAGGCGGCCAGCACATCCTCGAGAACCTGGTACGCCGGTTTCAAGTACAGATCCAGTTTTTCGGATTTCTTTCCGCCAAATGCTTCGGAGTGTTGAACCCAGGACGAGAACGGAGCCACTCCTGCCGCACACTCGAAAGCGGTTAAGGTCAATGCCCGGCGCATGCGAAACGTTTCGAGGTCTACCCGGAGCGCAAGGCCGGGGCAACCTTCTGAAATCGCCACGCGCAGGTTCCTGTCAGGCAGGTTCTTCGCGTCTGAAAATGACCTCATTTCAGCCTCGGATAACCGGCTCATCTGCAGCGTCACAGATCGCGAGCGGATGGTGGGTAGCAGATCGTAGAGATTTTCCGCTGTCGCGATGATGATCAGATGCTCGGGTGGCTCCTCGAGAACTTTGAGCAATGAATTCGCAGCCTGCTCGTTAGCCCGGTCCAGCCGGTCGATGAGGAAGACCCGGCGATTGCCCCGGAGAGGCTTGAACTGCCCTCGTTCTCGTAAAGTCCGAATTTGCTGGATGGTGATCTGCCGCAAGGGTCCTTCCGGCGCGAAAGTGACGAAATCGGGATGAGTCGAAAACAGCAGAGGATCTTCGGAGCGCTTCTCGGCGGTCCATTTTTCGCGCTGTTCGATGGTTTCGATGTTGCGCGGAAAACTGAGATCATCCTGCTCGATTTTCATCGCGTCCCCCAGCAGCCTCGCCGCGAAACGCCGGGCGAGCGTCGCTTTACCGATGCCCTCCGAACCGCTTAGCAGGAGCGTCTGCGGCAAGCGTCCGCCTTCGATCATCTCGGCCAGGGTACGGGCCGCGGCGGTGTTGCCGTAGAAGTCGGGAAACGGTGTCATTGCTTCAGTGCTCTTTCAATCTCCTTCCACACACGATCCGCCACTTCCGCGGGTTCGCCCCGTCCATCCACGATTCGAAACCGGCCGGGATCTGAGGCCGCAATCGCCTTGTAGCCTTGCGCAACCCGGTTATGAAACTCGAGCGATTGCTGGTCGAGTCTTGTTTCGGGGCATAGACCATCGCTTTCCAGATTGCGCGACCGAGCCCGTGCAAGGCCCGTAGTCACATCAACTTCAATCGTAATCGTCAGGTCTGGCAGCAGCGTTCCCACCGCCTCTCTGTGCACTGCCATCACGGTGTCGAACCCCAATCCCCGTGCGAATCCTTGATAAGCCAGTGTCGAGTCCGTAAAACGATCGCTGATCACCACCTCGCCTCGCGCGAGGGCGGGGAGCACGATCTCGGACGCTGCCTGCGCCCGCGATGCAAACATTAGCAGGAGCTCGGCCATCGGGCTCATTTCGGCGTTTTCAGGATCGAGCAGGATGCGCCGGATTTGCTTGCCGATCGCGGTTCCGCCGGGTTCCTGATTCACAGTGACTGTCAGGCCCCGAGCTCGCAGACGCTCAACGAGTAAACGCATCTGTGTGGATTTACCGCTGCCTTCCGTCCCTTCGAACGAGATGAATAGACCCCCGCCCGCCCTCATCCCGTTAAGCTTCTAGCCATAAACGAAATGGAACAGTGTCTTTAAGTCTTCCCATGCCTCGCGCCGGGCCTGCTGATTGTATTGCCGCAGCAGGTAAGAGGGATGATACGTAACCATCACAGGAATATCGTGCCATTTATGCCACTGCCCGCGCTGTTTCGTGATTCCTTCTTTCACGTTCAGCAGGGCTTTCATGGCCGTCGAACCCAATGCACAGATCGCTTTGGGACGTATTGTCATCAGCTGCCGATATAGGAACTGGCCGCAGGTCTGCATTTCGTCCGGCAGAGGTGTTCGGTTTTCCGGGGGCCTGCATTTCACCACGTTGCAGATGTACACGTCTGCTCGGCTGATCGGAATGCCTTCCTTGCCCGCGGTGTTGTCAATCATTTGCGTGAGCAGCTGACCGGCCCGCCCCACGAACGGCTGACCCTGCTCATCCTCGTCCGCTCCCGGCCCCTCACCCACAAACACCACCTTGGCGGTTTCGTTGCCGGACCCGAAAACAATCGAATGCCTCCCTTCCGAAAGCCGGCACCGCTTGCAGTCTCCGAGGTCGAGGCGGATCTGATCGAGCGTGTCGCCGCGAGGCGCCAGCGGCGGTAACTCTGCCGGGGCGCTTCGGTGGTCGGACACCTCCACCATCCCGGCACGTTCCGGTTCAGGAGGCGATTTCCTCAGGTAAACTGAGTCGAACCCGAGGTCTCGGTACAGTTCGAGGTAGCTGCGAATCTGTTCGCGCGTCATGGTGCGGATACTTTAATTGGTCGCCTGCAGCGCCAACCGCAGAGTCGCAACCTGGTTCAGAATACTTTCGGCGATTTCTTTTTTTGGCCCGGGTCCGGCATGCACTGTTTTTCCGGAGCGGGTGATTATATCGACTTCATTCCGGTCCGATTCGAAACCCAAACCGTCCCGATTCACCAAGTTTGCAACCAACATATCGCACCGCTTCGCGGCCATCTTACGCCGGGCCTCCCCGATCAGATTCTCGGTTTCGGCCGCGAAACCGATCAGCAGGCGATCGCCCTTCAGCCGTCCGACCTCGGCGAGTATGTCGGGCGTAGGATCCAGTTCAAGCGACAATCGGGCGGCGGTCTTCTTGAGCTTCTGGTTCGGAACGTCCGCCAGGTAGTAATCAGCTACCGCGGCGCTCTTGATGATGATGCTCGAACTGTCGAGATGAGCCAGCACCGCGCTGCGCATCTCTTGCGCCGTGCGCACGCTGATCAGGTTCACACCGCTGGGCGCTGGAAGATTCACCGGACCCGAGACCAACGTGACATGCGCTCCCCGCCGCCTAGCCGCTTCGGCCAGCGCATATCCCATCTTTCCGCTCGAACGGTTGCTGATGTATCGAACAGGATCGATCGCCTCCTGCGTGGGTCCGGCCGTAATAAGAATCGATTCGCCCGCCAGATCTTTCTTTTGGTCCGCAAGCAGATCGAACTCCGAGGCGATGCGCGCCGGATCGGGAAAGCGTCCGGCTCCGATTGTTCCGCACGCGAGCCAGCCCTCGTCCGGATCAATCGCAAAACAGCCCCTCGCACGCAGCGTTGCGAGATTGGCCTTCGTTGCCGGATGCTCCCACATGGCCGTGTTCATTGCCGGGGCCAGCAGAACGAGGCCGGTAAAAGCCAGATGGAGAGTCGTGAGGAAGTCGTCGGCTTGTCCGGTTGCGAACTTCGCCAGCAGATCCGCAGTGGCGGGAGCCACAATCAGAGCTTCGTTCGTGTGAGCTAAATCGATATGCTCGACCGCGCTCGACAGCGTTTCAACCGCACTCTCCTGGGAGAAGAGATCGGTAATGACTTTACGCCCGGTCAGTGCGGCGAAGGTTAGCGGCTGAATGAACTCCCGGGCCCCCTGCGTCATCACGACCTGTACGTCGTGGCCCCTCATCTGGAGCGCCCGGACCAGCTCGGCGGCCTTGTAGGCCGCGATGCCTCCGCCCACTCCCAATACGACGCGCATTGGCCGAAAGCTATTCTGACGGAACTGGCTGCTCTTCTTCCTTGGCCAGATCCGTAAAGGGCACCAGTCCGCGCCGGGTCTCTTCCATGGCAAGGCTCGTCGGCTTCTTGTTGGCGGCCGGCAGTACGCTGCGCTGCCCGTTCTGCAACTGTCGCGCGCGCTTGGCCGCTACTATGATGAACCGGTAGGTGCTCGCATGCTCGTCTTCCGGAATGCTGTGCATTGCATTTGGTCTTGGTCTGTCTGCCATGTTGATCTCCCTCGAACTACTTCGTCCCTCAGCTCCGGTCAGCGGAACAGTGAGGGAGGTTCTTCTTCAAAGCTCTTCAGAATCGGCCGAATCTGCTCTTCCATCCGGCTCCGCCGAATGCGCTCGGCTCGTATGATGGCCGCGAGCGTGGCTGTCGATTCTTCCACTTGGTGGTTCACCAGCACGTAATCGTACTGTTTATAATTGCGCAGTTCCTCAGCAGCCTCTCTCAAACGCCGCTGAATCACCGTTTCGGAGTCCTCGGACCGGGAACGTAGCCGCTGTTCCAGTATGTCACGCGATGGCGGCAGAATGAAAATCGTGACGGCTTCGGGAATCCTGTCTTTTAATTGTCTCGCACCCTTGACATCGATGTCGAGTATAAGATCCTTGCCCTCCGCTTCAGCCTGTTCCAGTACGTCCCGGTGCGTGCCATACAAGTTTCCAAATACCTCTGCATGCTCCAGAAACTCACCCCGGTCAATCCGCCTTTGAAACTCTTCGAGGGAGATATACACGTAGCTCTCGCCCGGCTTTTCGTTCCCGCGCGCCTTACGTGTCGTGTGCGAAACAGAGAATCGCAGTCCAGGATCGCTCGCCAGCAGCCGCGAAACCAGCGTTGACTTGCCAGAACCGGAAGGCGCTGAAATGATGAACACTGATGTCATGCGTTCGGTTAGTGCCTGGTCTTCAAATGGCGAGACCGGCGAGACGAGCGACTCCCTACTCAAGATTCAGCCCTTGCTCGCGTATTCTTTCGATATTAGCCTTTATCGCCAGGCCAAGATTTGTGATCTGGAGGCCCGGTTCGCCGGCATTGGCGCTCTTCGCGAGCGCCGTGTTAACTTCCCGGTTCATCTCCTGCAGGAGAAAGTCGACGCGTTTCCCGACCGCGCCACCCGCGGCGAGCAGGCGCTGTAGCTCCGCTGTGTGCACACCCAATCGCACAATCTCTTCCTGAATATCGGAGCGGTCTGCGAGCAGGGCCGCCTCCTCCGCCAGCCTTGCTTCGCTCAAAGTAGAACCGGCCAGCAATTCGCTAAGCTTTTCCCTCAGCCGGGTCTGAAAATGCGGAAGTGCCAGTTCGCGGAGCGTGCGCATCTCACCCGTCCAACGCTCCACCTCTGTCGCCTGCTTCCTCATATCCTCACGTAGCGCGTCGCCTTCTCGCTCCCGCTGTCCATTGAATGCGGCCATGCAGAGCTCGAATGCCTCCAGCAGTTCCGCCTCGAACGCGGGAGGTAGAGTTTGGTCTGGTTGTACCCCCGCCAGAATGCCCGGAATGGTAAACAAAACGTTCAAATCGGGTTCCGCTACCAGGTGGAATTCGTCCGCGGCTTGTCGGAAAGCGGCAATGCACCGCGCCAGCGCCTCACGATTGAACGCCACTGCGCCCTCCGAGGCCGACCGGATGAGGGAAGCTCGCACCTCCACATGACCCCGCTCGATCCTGCGCTTCAGCAGAGCGCGTATCTGGTTCTCAAATGCGGATAGCTCATGCCCGCAATGGAAATGCAGATCGAGCCCGCGGTGATTCACGCTCCGTAGACTTACAAACAGATCTCCTGCGCTGGTTGCCCTGCGCTCGGACGCGTACCCGGTCATGCTCCTTACTGGCCGTAGGCCTGTTGCACCGGCCGGAAATGTGTCGATCATCGTGAAGAGGAGCTACTCTGCAAGTGCTCCCGAATCGGCGAACTGCAGCTCATAAAGGTGACGGTACAAGCCGTGTCCAGCAAGCAACTTCTCGTGAGTCCCTGTTTCGGCGATCCGCCCGTTTTCTAAAACCACGATTTTGCTCGCCTGCCGGACAGTCGAAAGGCGGTGTGCAATCACGAGAACGGTGCGCTTCTTCATGAGTGCGTTTAGAGCCTGCTGCACAAGGCGTTCGGACTCGTTGTCCAGATGCGAGGTCGCTTCGTCCAGAATCAGAATCGGTGCATTTTTTAACAGCGCACGCGCAATCGCGAGCCGCTGCCGCTGGCCCCCGCTCAGCCTGACGCCGCGTTCCCCGATAACCGTTCGATATCCATGCCCCAGCCTTTGAATAAACCCGTCTGCGAGCGCGGTCTTCGCGGCGGCGATCACTTCTTCTTCCTTCGCGTCCGGCCGTCCGTAGGCAATGTTGTCGAAAACGGTGTCGTTAAAGAGAAACGTCTCCTGCGAGACCACGCTGATCTTCTCACGCAGGCTGCTCAGCCGGTAATTCCGCAGATCCTCACCATCGATCTGAATCGTTCCGCCGGTTGCATCGTAAAACCGAGGCACTAGATTAATGAGCGTGGTCTTTCCCGCCCCACTCGCTCCCACCAGTGCCACGATCTCACCCGGCTTCACTTCAAGGTCGATTCCGTCAAGCACGCAGCGCGCCGGCGCCGCGGGGTAGCAGAACTGCACGTTTCGAAAACGAATCCCTTTCTCGAACCGGACTAGCTGTTTCGCGTCGGGGGCATCAACCACGTCCGGCTGCGTATCGAGATAACGGAACACCGTCTGCGCGGCGCCGAGACCCTGCTGAAAGATGTTGTGGATGTTTGTCAACCGCTTGATTGGCTCATATAGCATCACGAGACCCAACACAAAAGCAGTGAACACGTCGGCCGTCATCGTCGTATTCTTCACCTGCTGGCGCGCGAGGTAAAGCAGCAGCAGAATGGTGAAAGCTCCGAACAGCTCGATGATCGGCGAAGCCAGTGCCTGATGAGCGATGTACCGCATATTGCCGGCCTTCCAGCGCTGTGAAGCCAACAGGAAACGCTTCGATTCGAAATCTTCAGCCCCGAAACTCTTCACCACCTGATGCCCGGCGATCGTCTCCTGCAAAATCTGATTCAGGCCTGCTGTCCTGTCCTGCACCTGCCGTGTTGTGCTCCGGATGCGCCGGCCCAGCCGGATCGTGAGTATCGCGACTACCGGAAACACGAAGAGGCTGATCAGAGACAACCGCCAATTGAACGAGATCAGAGTCAGCAGAATGAAAAGAGCGGTAAAAAACTGCCGCAGCCAATCGGCCAGCATCGTCGAGATTGATACCTGGATGCGATCGATGTCGTTCATGATCGAAGACATGATGTGCCCGGTCGTATGGTCTTCAAAAAAGCGCGCGTCCTGATGCAGAACGCGATTGAACACCTCCTGTCGTAGATCAAGCACTGCGCTGATGCCGACCCAGTTCACCAAGTAGTTGCCGACGTAGTCGCACAGACCCTTGGCAAAGAAGCAGGCGACCAGGCTGATCGCCACAATCGTCCAAATGTTGTGAACGGAAGCCGGGAACAGATCGTTCAGGTAAACAACGTAGTGAGTGTGAGGGATCGCGAAGAGCTCGGCTGGTGTATCGGGTGCCGTGGTGTCGAGCACGCGTCCGAATACCAGAGGCACGAGCCTCAATATCAAGCCTTGCGAAAGGCCCACCACAGCCATCAGAACAACCGATGCAAGAAGCGCGGGAACGTACGGCCGGGCGTATTTGAGCAGGCGCGAAAGCTCGCTCAAGCGTGTGCCTCTGCGAGCGAAA
Organism: Terriglobia bacterium; assembly: GCA_963723645.1. Lineage (GTDB taxonomy): Bacteria > Acidobacteriota > Terriglobia > Bryobacterales > Bryobacteraceae > Bog-105. The sequence goes on along the minus strand of CAVRRR010000005.1, from coordinate 2,736,052 downwards.
GCAATCGCTCTAGTGACGCGATCACCCGCGAGACGCTCACATTCCCCAAACCCTCGCGTGAAACGAGAACCTCCGATTCAGTCCGCCAGGGTTCCCAAACGGCCGGGTCGGAGGTGCTGAACATGACCACGCTAGGCACCCCAAAAGCGGCTGCCATGTGCGCCGGACCGCTGTCGTTCCCGATGAACAGGGCCGCGTTCGCCAGCACCGATTTCACCTCGCTGAGACTGCCCTTTAGAACAGAGTGATCGCGGAACGGAGTCGCGTCGTCCTGTGGTCCAGCCAAAAACACCGGCAGAATGTTCCAGAGCTTCAGGTAGCGTGCTACTTCGGCAAAGCGCTCGGCCGACCACTGCTTTTCGGGAGCCGACGCAAAGGGATGAAGTACCGCATGCCGGGCTTCGATCGAAACGCATCCGGCAAACAATTGCGCTCTCGGTACATCCGTTAGCGGTACGCCCAGGGCAAAGACGGCGGACGCGAGGTGCTCGGCTGTGTGCACCCGGCGATCTACTCCCATAATCTGCTGCGCCCGGCGGATTTTTATGTTGTAGGCGAGCGTGGTGGCGTGGTGCGCAAATCCCACTCGCCAACGAGCGCCGGACAGAGCCGTAATCCACTGACTACGGGTTCCGCCGTGCAGGTTGACGCAGAGCAGCGGCTTCCAACTCCGAACCCTCCGCCAGTCCGGCGGCAAAACTTCGCTTACGTTGGGGTTGCCTGCGAACACATCCCTAAAGCGGTCTTCGACTGTGACCGCTATCTGCAAATCTGGCCGGGCTTTCTTTAATAAGCTGAGGGCGGGTGTCGTGAGCACGCAATCGCCCAGTGATCGCAGCCTGACGACCGCAACTCGCGAGCCTTCCGGCAATTGCTCGAGCAGTTTCATCCCGCTGGACTACGGCTCGATCGTGGCCTGGTCTTTCAACATCACTGGGATGTCATCCCGCACCGGGTAGACGCGATGGCAAGCCACGCACTTCAATCCACTCCCGTCTTCTTTGAGCAGGACCTTGGCCTTGCAGACGGGGCAGACCAGAATGTCCAGAAGTTCTTTGCTGATTGCCATGGGATGCGACTAGTTTATCAACGCTTTCCGGGTCCCAAGAGTTACTTCAGAAGCTTCCAAATCCCCTCAAGAGTAAACGAGTAGAACCCCTGCGCAGCCTGTAAGCCGGTTTCTGTATCCGCTCCCCTAGGGAAGCGGCGGCAGCCATTCCTCTAGGCTTCTCATTACTGAGAAGCTCCAGCGACCTACCCGGAAGTCAACGGAGCGGGCCGCTCCTCCTCCCCTATTTGGTCTTGCTTCACATGGGGTTTTCCCTGCCAGGTACGATTACTCGCCCCGCGGTGCGCTCTTACCGCACCTTTTCACCCTTACCCGCCTCGTTTCCGCGGCAGGCGGTATCTTTTCTGTGGCACTGATCCGTGGCATGCGCTTTGAGCGCAGACCCCCGGCCGTTAGCCGGCATGCTGCCCTATGAAGACCGGACTTTCCTCTCGATTCGCCCGCAAGCAGGCTCCTCCAGCGGCTGCCCGACCGCGCAGGTAACTCCAAGTATGCCACTTGGCTCGCTCTGCCTTCTCTCCCCGCGACAGCTCGGTCGGACTCTGATACTCCTGCCCTCCCAATCGACAGCCAAGCTATGGAACACGGACTCAGAGTCTCGAGCCACCGTTCGAACAAGTACCAGGCGGGGAATTCCCTCATTTTCCACTTCGAAACGGTACCAGGACCGGGAGTGGTCGTTTGTCACAGCCTAAGTGAATTCTTCGTTGCTTCAAAGTAGATCGTCCTTGACACGATTGACACACATGCCCCATACTGAAGGAAATTTAATAGTCATAGTATTCGAACGTCGGCTCGAAGCGATTTCCGAGCTGGCACGCGTTTATAGAGTTTTCGTCGTCTTCGTTAAGGATTTCTCCTCCAACTCAAACTTAGCGGCTGACCGGGAGACCGGTCAGCCATTTTTTTGGATTGTTTACGGACATAGCTTGACTACCCACCTTTCGCCCGGCTATGCCGCGGCCACCGTTCCCACAACTGCGGCTGCAGTCGCGACCGATACAGACGGCCTCGAAGCCGGCGAGGTGAAAATCTGGTCCGCAGGCTTCGAGTTTCCGGCTTATCAGGCGCGTCCAGCCCGTAGCGCGCCCGCTCCCGTCGTTCTGGTCGTTCAGGAAATCTTTGGTGTGCACGAGCACATACGCGATATCTGCCGCAGGCTGGCTAAGCAAGGTTATTACGCGATCGCCCCGGAACTCTATGCCCGGCAGGGCGATGTTTCACAACTATCGGATATTCAGGGAATCATTGCGAAGGTCGTCAGCAAGGTGCCCGATTCCCAGGTACTCGCTGACCTCGACGCTACCTACGAGTACGTCAAAGCCTCCGGTTTCGGTGACACCGCTAAGTTGGGCGTTGTCGGGTTTTGTTGGGGCGGGCGCATCGTGTGGCTCTATTCCGCGCATGAACCTGAACTAAAAGCAGGAGCTGCCTGGTACGGCAAATTGACTCCCGGCCCGTATAGCAATCCATCTCTGCAGCTAAAACAACCGGTGGACGTGGCTGGCGACCTGCACGGCGCCATCCTCGGTCTCTATGGCGGCAAAGACGACGGCATTCCGCTGTCCACCGTCGAGCAAATGCGCGACGCAATTGCCTCGGCCGGTAAGGAGCAGACCTGTCAAATACTTGTTTACCCGGAAGCCGGTCATGCGTTCAACGCCGACTACCGCCCCAGCTATCACGAAGCATCCGCGAAGGACGCCTGGTCAAACATGCTTGACTGGTTCGCCATGCATGAGCTAAAACCCTAACTCGGCCACGCACACGCCTGCAAACTGCGCCCATATCTTTCCTCATCACAGCTGAAATATAATCTTCAGCAAAGAAGGTGGGTTGAGATGAAACTGTTCCCGGCGCTCTGCGTAGCAGTGCTTTGTTTTACGCCAACTTGCGCCTTGTTCGGTCAGGCGGTAACCGGCTCAGTAGTTGGGACGGTGACTGATGAAAGCGGAGCGGTAGTTGCCAACGCCAAAGTGCTCCTAACCAACGTGGGAACAGACGTTGCCCGAACCGAGCAGTCTAACCCAAGTGGCAATTACACATTTGCAGACGTTCCGGAAGGCACCTACTCGGTTGCGGTGGAATCAGCCGGTTTCAAGAGAGAGCTTCGCACCAATATCGTCGTAACGGTGAACACTACGGCCCGCGTTGACGTGCGATTGCAGCCCGGCAACATCTCCCAGCAGATTGAAGTAATAGCCGCGCCGCCTGCCTTGCAAACGGATCGCGCCGATACCGAAACAAGCATCTCAACGGTCGCCACGGCGAACCTGCCCGTCGGCACGAACCGCAATTTCCAAAGTCTGCTGAACCTGGTACCTGGCACCACCCGCGCCAGCTTCCAGCATTCGCAGTTCTTTAACGCCTCGAGCTCGCTGCAGACCGAAGTCAACGGCCAGTTGCGCATGGGCAACAACTACCAGATTGAAGGAATCGACGATAACGAGCGCACCGGACTTCTCCAGATCCTTGTTCCGCCCCTTGAAGCGATCGCCACCGTAGACGTCTCGACGAGCGATTTCGACGCGGAACTCGGGCGCGCGAGCGGAGCCGTGACTAACGTCATCCTGAAATCGGGAACGAACAGCATCCATGGCGCGCTCTACGAGTTTCTGCAAAACAGCGAGTTCAATGCCCGAGCGTTCTTCAATCCCGGTACCGGCCACCTGACTTACAACTACTACGGCGGCAACATAGGGGGCGCCATCATAAAGAACAAACTCTTCTACTTCGGCGACATCCTCCGCGTCACCGACCACGAAGCGAGCGCTAACCTGTTCACCATCCCGACCCAAGCGCAAATCGCGGGAAATCTCAGCGCTTCCCCTACCGCCATCTACAATCCGCTTACTGGAAACGCGAACGGCTCCGGGCGCGCGCAGTTTCCCGGGAACGTCATTCCCATGGCGGATATCAATCCCATTTCCGCCAAGCTGCTTGCCCTCTTGCCCCCCCAGAATGTGGCGAGCGCAACCGGGGTCAACAATTATTTCTCACTTCTGCCATTTCACAAAGACACCACTTCCTTCGATACCAAAGTTGATTACAACCCTGACGAGTTCGACCGTGTCTCGGTCCGGCTCAGCTTCGCCGACCCCAAAATTTTCCAGGCACCTGCCTTCGGACTCGCCGGCGGCCCTGCTAATGGAGCCTTCCAGGGTACCGGCGTTCAACGCACGTACAGCGGCGGTATCAATTACAACCACATCTTTTCACCCACTCTGATCAGTGAGTGGCGGTTCGGCGTCGCGTACTACAACAACGTCGCCACACCCACCGACTATGGACAGAACCAATCGACCGCTCTTGGCATTCCCGGCATCAACCTGAGCTTGTTCACAAGCGGGCTCGTCGGCATCAACATTGGCCAGTTCTATTCGAATCCGATCCTCGGCTACTCCGCGAGCATGCCCTGGACGCGCGCTGAAGCCAACATTGACTTCTCGAGTATCTGGACCAAGATCCTGGGCAATCACAGCATCAAATTCGGCGGGGACCTGCGGCGCGTCCGCGACGCCCTTCTCCAGGAACAGACGTTCAGCCCGCGCGGCCTCTACACCTTTGCCGCCGGACAAACAGCGCTCAATGTGAACGGGAAGGAATCTGCGACCAGTTACTACAACAATATGGCGGCCTTCCTTCTCGATGTGCCGAACCAGGCCGGGCGCGATCTGGCGACCTACTTCCCGGCGCTCCGGGCGTGGCAGTTCTTCAGCTTCGTCCAGGACAAATGGATCCCGACCCCCAAACTCACGCTCGACATCGGCGTGCGCTGGGAACTCTATCCGCCTTTCATGCCGCAGTTCGCCGGGGGGTTCTCAAACTACGATCCGAACGACAATACTCTTCAGGTTGGCGGGATCGGATTGAATTACGCTAATCTCGGGCGCAAGAATTACTATGAATACTTCGCGCCCCGCTTCGGCGCTGCCTACCGACTGACCAACACTACTGTTTTACGCACCGGCTTCGGGATCAGCTACACGCCTTTCCCGGACAATAACTACGCCTTCAACTACCCGGTCCGGGCGAACAACGCGTATAATCCCACCGGCTTGGACACTACTTACACGCCGGCGGTTCTCAACACCGGCCAGATCGCCACTTTTCAAAACGGCTTCCCCTCGCCCGTGCTGCCTGTTGTCCCGCCGAACGGCAACATCCCGAATGCACCGACCAACCAGTCCTACTTTGTCGTGCCGCAGAATTACAAGAACCCCTACGTCGAATCCTGGAACCTAGCCATTCAGCAAGCCCTGCCCTTACACCTGACGCTTGATATCGCGTATGTCGGCAACCATGGCGTGGGCACTTCGCAGGTGCAGTACAACCTGAATGCGGGTCTGATTCCCGGCGCTGGCACGCTGGGCCAACCGGAGTACCTTGCTTTCAAACGCACCAACGCCACCACCGAACTCTTCGCGCCGTATTCGTCGATGTACAACTCGCTTCAAATAAAGCTCAACCGACGGTTCGGGAATGGTCTCATCCTGACCACGTCTTATACCTACGGCAAGGGCATGGGCTACCAGATTGACGACGATGGCGGACTAGAGTTCTACATCAATCAGCGCCGCAACTGGGCGCGAAACGACTTCGACCGCACTCACACATTCGTGCAGAGCTACGTATACGACCTACCGTTCGGCCCTGGCAAGAAGTGGCTTAATTCCGGGCTCGTTGGCAATATGCTCGGCAACTGGAAGGTGAATGGAGTCGTGACCGTGATGACCGGCACGCCGATGACGCTTTCTCCCAGCACGAATAATCTGAACACACCCGGCAGCACGCAAACGGTGAATCAAATCGCTCCGGTGCAGATCCTCAACGGCGTGGGGCCGAATAGTCCCTGGTTCACCCCAGGCAGCTTTGCGGCGCCGACTGGCAATGGAGTGTTCGGCAACACGGGGCGAAATTTTCTTACCGGCCCCGGCTTCTTCGATCTCGACGCCTCGCTGTTCAAATCGATCACGATTCGTGAACGCTATAACATCGAGCTCCGCGGCGAAGCCTTTAGCATCACCAACACGCCTGAGTTTGCCAACCCCGGCACAACGCTAGGGTCGGCGAATTTTGGTTATGTCACCGGTACGCTCGGCGGAAACACGACTTCGAGTAACGGCAACCGTGTTCTGCAACTCGGAATGAAGTTCAGCTTCTGAACGCGTGCGCCTTACTGGGGTTTCGCGGGAGCGGAATCGGCCGGAGCGGCAGCCGAGCTATTGGGAGCCGCCTGGGTACTGCCGGTTCCGGAAGTGACGGCAGCTTTCGTGGCGGCACCCTTCACCGCCCAGTCCTTTTCGGTAGCTGCGTTGCCTACCGCTCCTTTGTTTATGTCGCTCGCGACGTCTTTCTTCACTGCCTGATCGGCCTCTTTGGCAGCCTCATGTGTGCCATTGCCAATTTCGATTACCGCGACGCGCACGCCCTTTCTCCCGAATTTCTTGCATTCAGCTGTGCTTGGGAGATAAATATCCAGCTTGCGGCCTACAATTTTCTGCCCTGTATCGGCGACCACGTATTCGCCCGAGTACCTGCCCGCTCGCTGAACTTTGATGCGGCTGCCGATCGGAAGTATAGACGGATCTGCTGCCACGACGTGGCGATGCGTATACTCACCGGAAGCCGTTATGCCGGTCACTGAGTAAGCAGTTGCGACGTATCGTCCGCTTAGGTTGGCCGGTGCGCCTGCGAGGAGCAGACAACCCGTTAGCGCCAGCGCGAACAGCGTGGCTGTGAAGCTCGCGGTTTTGACAGCGCTTTCCCAGTTCCACTTGGCGTATTTAGAAATCCACACACCTCTAAGACTGAGCTCAGAGGCGGGTTGCGACAAGTCGCTCCCTCACCTTGGTACCGGTACTTGTCTCAGCCGAACAGCCAGCGCGTCACAACGAATTGATTCGAAGGGCCAGAAGTGTCCGAGTTTGTCTCCATTTCGAGAGGAACGAGAGACTGCAAATACAATCAATAGAGAAGATGCAAAACCAAGCGCTCCGTCCGTTTGATTCCATTGAGAGTGCGCTCGAGTTCATGGTGCTCCTTGAATCGGTGATAGAGGATGTCTCAGGAGAACTGCGAGAGACCCTCGAAAAGGCCACCTCGGAGCGTTACGGGAATGGCGTCCAGCTAGCGTTGTATAAAGTCCACCAGCTCACTTCCCATGTGCAGAAGAGCCGCCGCATTCTGAACGATCTTATGCTTATTCGCGGCGTGCTTGTCGGGAATGGAAGCGGGCGCTCTTCGCTGAACGAACCCGAACCAGCCGCCTTCCAGACCTCGGCGTAGCGCCTGTCGCACACGCCCGATCGACATCAGTTCTCGCCGAGACGACGCTTACCCCGCAGCTATCCTCGACGGCCCCAAGTTTCAAATCCAGCGAGCACATCCCGCCCTCCAGGTCATATTGCTTGGACAGAATCTCGGATCCGTCGACGGTTCGCACAAGTCTGAGACATAAGCGATACTCCGCCGCCGGCTCCTCTTCATTACAGGCCGCTACGTACCGGAATGTCGGCACATACCCACCCTTGGGTATGTCGATAAAGATCGGGTCGCGCTGTGTATCCGTTGCTCGCTGGTAATACTCGAGCAGCTTGCTTCTCAAGCGCCGGGCATCGTTTCGCACAATCGGGTCAAGACCGGGCTCAAAACTTTGGTCTCTGTCGAATACGGAAACGCCGACGCTATACTCGCACAACTGATGGGCCCGCCCGCGCAGCATTTCCTCCACGACAAACTCGAGGAAGCGCCTCATTCGGCCCGAGTGGATGAAGCCGGCGCTCTGCAGGATTTTCGTGAGCTGGTGTCGCACCGCGTCTGGTCGCGGGGCGGCCTGCGGACCTCCGCTTAGCACGGGTCCCATGCCTGGGTGGCGATTCGACGGAAACGCGACAACAGCGTTCATAAGTTTGTCTCCTGCTTGTTCGAGTGCGTCTTGCTGAGTAGCGCGCGCTTTGAACTCGTCGAGTCTCACGCCACTTGTCACTCCCACCCGCTGGAACAGCGTAGAGGCATTCTGGTCCTGTCTTAAAGGTAAGAGCGGGAGTTCCAGAGGTGTAAACCGAGGTGTCCTGGGGATCTTACCCCCGGAAAACGGACTCTTAGCCCGGTCGCGCGTGTCCCCATGATTTATCCGCGAAAGTTTTCGTGCTAACGGCTCGGGAGTCTGATAGCATACTCGGCTAGATTCATCCCGAACGCATGCACTCCGCTCCGTTAACCCGGGTTTCGCGCTCGCAACGTCGGTGGTTTCGCGGGTTCGAGCTGCGCCTTCGCCTCGTGGTAAATGCGGTCGCGCTAGCGGCTTTTTCAACGGTTTTGGCAGGCGCACAGGAACTCAGTTCGCTTGATTCCGTTTCTCCTGGCAGGCACCTGGATCGAACCAGGGCCAGTTCCGCATCTCTTCGTACGGACGTAAAGCTCGTACTCATCCCCGTGATTGTCACGGATCCGCTACAGCGTCCCGTGTCAGGGCTCGACCGGCAGAACTTTCATGTCTTCGAAGATCGGGTTGAACAGAAGATTACCGAATTTTACTCCGAAGAAGCGCCCGTCTCGATCGGAATGGTCTTCGACGCCAGCAACAGCATGCGTAAGAAGATTGATCAGTCCCGCCAGGCGCTAAATGACTTTCTCAGCATGAGCATGCCCGGCGACGAGTTTGCTCTTCTCAAATTCAGCGACCGGCCCGAAACACTCTGCTCCTTCACGACCAATGTCGGCGAAATCGAAGATAACCTGGCCGCCATTCAGTCGGGCGGTTGGACGTCTCTCTTCGATGCCCTGTACCTCGCCATGAACCACATGAAGAAAGCCGCTCATGGTACGCGCGCTCTCTTTGTGTTGTCCGACGGCGGAGATAACAACAGCCGCTATACCGAGAGCGAAATACGCAACATGGTCCGTGAGGCCGATGTCCGTATCTTTTCGATCTCGGTCTTGGACCGCTCCCCTACCCTCGAGAGAATCTCTGAAGAGAGCGGCGGTCGCGGTTACCACGTCCGTAAATTGAGCGAACTTAACGAACTCGCCGCGACTCTGAGCGCCGAGATCCACAGTCATTATGTCGTCGGTTACATTCCCGCGACGCTTCAGCGAGACGGCAAATACCACCGGGTAGTAGTTAAAGTCACTCCTCCGGAGGGGAGTCCGAAACTGCGCGTCGCCTGGCGGCACGGCTATTATGGCCCGCTCCATTGAGGCAGTCAGACGGGCAGGCAGGGCGAATTCAGATAGCGCCGCGGGTGGTTCTTGGCGGCTCCCGAAAACTTCCTGAGAGGCCTTGCATAGGTACCAGCGATTGTATAGACTTAGTTATGTGCTGAGGCAATTTGCCCGGCGCCAGCGTTCTTAGACAAATTAAGCAAGGAAGACCCGGGGGAGTGGACAATCCACCCTGAGTGCGGTACGATGTTGAAAGCCGCAAGTCTTCCACCTCCGGCTGGGGGCCTTCGCGGCCCGCTCTTCCCATAGAATCGTCTCAGAGTGATAAAAGAGACAGAATCTTCCTGGGGTACGATAAGCATCATACGAGAGGGATTAAAACTCAGTAATCGACAGCTTGGGGCGAGCATGCTCAAAGTGGTCGATTCCTGAGGTTTGATACAACCAGGAACGTCCCGCGAGGGACGTGAGGATCTTTGAAAACAGAATAGTTATTGACGGGCAACAACAAGTTGCAAGCTGTCACGAGAGCCATTGTAGGGGATTCGTATAGGTTCGTTTCTGAAAGGGGGCGGATGGGTAGGAGTTTTCTGAGGTGGACACCGAATATGTGACAGCAGCGCCGCTGCGGCTGAGAATCGGGTTCGTTTGGTCAAAACGGGCGAAGAGGGTAGAGCCGTGGTGAGAGAGATAGAGAGTACTCGGACTGAAGGAGGAGGGGAAGAAGCCGTGCCGGAAGGTGGCGGTGGGAGACTTTCCTGGTTTCAGTCGGTAGAGTAAGTTTTATGGTCAAGCTACTAAGGGCATGCGTGTGGATGCCTTGGCGCAAATAGGCGAAGAAGGACGTGGCTAGCTGCGAAAAGCCTCGGGGAGATGCAAGCAATCTATAATCCGGGGATATCCGAATGGGGGAACCCAAGCCCAGTAGTGGGTTTACCCGCAGGTGAATACATAGCGTGCGGGGGCGAACGGGGGGAAGTGAACCATCTCAGTACCCCTAGGAAGAGAAAACAATAGTGATTCCGCTAGTAGTGGCGAGCGAACGCGGAAGAGCCTAAACCCGGCGATTCGAGAGGAGAGCTGGGGGTTGCAGGACCACAAAGAATAAGCGGTGGTTGGGTAGCAGTATCCAATCGCAGCTTATTCTAACGAGGTTATAAGAGAGTGTTAAGAGAACGGTTTGGGAAGACCGGCCAGAGAAGGTGACAGCCCTGTATCTGAAAATGCACTTTTAGCTTCAAGTGGCTCCTAAGTACCGCGGGACACGAGAAACCTTGCGGGAATCAGCCGGGACCATCCGGCAAGGCTAAATACTCATTTGCGACCGATAGTGAACTAGTACCGTGAGGGAAAGGTGAAAAGAACCCCTGTGAGGGGAGTGAAATAGTACCTGAAACCGCATGCCTACAAGCAGTGGGAGGACTATGGTCCGCAAGGACAATGTCTGACCTCGTGCCTATTGAATAATGAGCTGGCTAGTTAGTCTCAGTGGCAAGGTTAAGCGAAAGCGAGCCGTAGCGAAAGCGAGTCTGAATAGGGCGTTCAGTCGCTGGGATTAGACGCGAAGCGGGATGATCTACCCTTGGCCAGGATGAAATCCGTGTAACAACGGATGGAGGTCCGAACCGGTGTTGGTTGAAAACAGCTCGGATGAGCTGAGGGTAGGGGTGAAAGGCTAATCAAATTCCGTGATAGCTCGTTCTCTCCGAAATAGCTTTAGGGCTAGCCTCGTAGGGTCCGTCTTGGTGGTAGAGAACTGATTGAACTAGGGGCCTTTCCGGGTTACCGAATTCAGCCAAACTGCGAATGCCAAGAAC
>CAVRRR010000005.1:2690000-2720000 GCA_963723645.1 Terriglobia bacterium | reverse complement strand
GCCTCGATTCCGCTCAGGCGTCTGGGTACACCCGGCGATGTTGGATTCGCTGTGGCTTTCCTTGCCTCACCGGAAGCCGGATTTATCACGGGTCAAACTCTTATTGTGGACGGCGGACAGGTTCTGCCCGAATCTTTAGCTGCTCTTGAGGGTACCGACCGGTAAAGTAAAATCGCGCGTAACAGAAGAGACAGGCCGCTAGGCCACTCATCTGCAGCCTGCCTTGCGAGCGCGCTTAATCGCAGATACTGCTACTGAGAAGTACCGGACGAGGTGGCTGAACCTGTGCTTCCCGTTCCATTGCTGCCGCCTTTGTGCTTCTTCCCATGCTTCGATTTTGCGGATCCGCCCGCACCTGACGAGTCAGAGCCATTACTGCCCTGGCCTGCGGTTTGGCCACTCTGACCAGCCTGACCTGCTTGACCAGCCTGACCTGCTTGACCAGCTTGGCCAGCCTGACCCGACGACTGTCCTGTTTGGCCGCTCCCCGAAGTGGACTGCGGGGCCGTTAGCCCAACAGCTACCAACGGAACAGCGAAGGCCGTGAGCGTGAATGAAGAGATAAGATGTTTCATCTGGTTGCACTCCTTGGTGCGCACACGTGGGATGTGGGCCAGAATCCACTCATTACCTAGCGCAATTACGACAAACACTCAGCAAAGACGTGAAAACGCTTCGGCGCACTCGGAAATGGGCAGCTTAGGCGTCCAGTACAGACGCGACACGAATGCTCAAACGGCGAACTGCGGTTCTTTGTGAAACTTCATCGTCGCTCGGATAGCAAGCACCACGAACACTACCAAAATCACGAGCTGAGTTGCTTGAAACGGAGGTTCAGTCTGGGTTGGCGCGAGCGCCTTCAGACTCGGGATCTTCTGAAATAGTTGCGCGATCAGAACGAACACGTTGAAATAAAGCGCTAGCGCCGCGGTGATGATATAAGTCTTGCACCAGCCCCCCACAAGACGGAACCGGTAAAGCGCGACTATTGATACTGCGAGGACAACAAGCGACAGAATGCCTACTGCTATTCCGGGCGTGAAGTGATGGAACGGAAAAAGAAAACCGGTCACGCTGGTTGCGACGGTGGTGACGAGAAACAGGGTATTTGAGCGGCTAAACCATTTCGAAACCAGAAATCCGTACAACACAAGAAGGCCGGAACCGATTCCTACTAAACTCAGCAAAACGTGAAAGAGCGTAAATGCACTTAGAAGCACGGCTTCTCCCTCTAAACTGTGAATTGTTCTATCTTACAGGAAAATGGACGCCCGTAAGATCCGCAGGTAAAAGACGTACACTGACAACATTATCGAGTTTCCTCGCTTTCTTTAGGCCAGACAGCACATGCGCTCAGCAGAGGCACGTTCGTTATCTCGGAGAGAGTTGCTCGCGCGCACTGGAAAGCTTACGCTCGGTGCTCGATTGGCGGAGGCAGGACCACCGAAGCAAATGCTCTCTGAGTCGGTGATTGTCCAAGCGGGACGCCGCGTTGATGCGCCGAATGCTGCAAGGGCGCGCTTTCCTGGCGCCAACATCAGTGTTGTAAAAGAGCGGCTAAGAGCCCAGTTTCTCGAGAACAGACCGATCGCACTTGTATCATCTGCGGCTTGCGGGACGGATCTCCTTGCGCTGCAGACTGCCGAAGAGATGAATATCGAACGGTTCATACTTTTGCCTTCTAAGCCTGCAGCATTCCGAGTCTCTTCAGTGACAGACCGGCCAGGCGATTGGGGAGATCTTTTCGATCGGGTGATCAAGAAGGCACATGTCCAAGTGCTCGCGGTTCCGGAGGGGCAGCAAGGCTATCTCGAAACAAACTTGAGGCTGCTCGACAAGGCTCAATCTTTTGCAAAACGGCACGAGATGGATGTTAGGGCGATGGTCGTTTGGAACAAACGCTCGAGAGGCCCGCAAGACGTCACGGCGCACTTCCTTGGCCAAGCGCGCCTTCGGCATTTGCCGATTATCGAAATCTCGACTCTGTGACGGATCCTGAATTTATTCGTTGCGCCTTTGTTTGTGTGCACCCGCTAGAAGCCGGCGAACTGTTCCGCTCTCAGTTCGTTCCTGGCTATCGCCTTCCCGACTTCCTGCATTTCAGCAATGTGATCGACGGAATCAAGGCTTTGCACTTCTTCAGGCCGGATATGCTTGAGTCCCAGAGCAGACAAACCTCTCTTTGTTAATTCCGCGTTGTAGCGCATATAAGTGAACAACTTGGATACGTTCGGGATTCCTTGTCCTCGCATATGTCCGACTTCACTGTCCAACTCACAACCTGCCCTGGTGGCTCCAAAAATGCGGCAGAGAAAATCCTGCTCATTGACAGCAGCAAACATTAGAGCCGAAGGAATCGAGCCGGCGTTGTAAAGCAAGTTCATGTCGCCAGCCTGCAGATTTGCATTAGCATGGGGGCTCGTGCCAGTTCCAACCGAGACCAGGAGCAATTCGTCTACGCCTGTTGGCCATTTCAGATTGTATGGATCCGCCGTGGCCATCAGGAAAAGTTGAAAAGAAGGATTGTTGTACATCGTTACCCCGCCGTCGACGAACAGGAAACTTTCGTCCCCAACCTGCACGAGTTCTGGGGGAAAGTAGGTCGGTGCGGCCGTACTGGCCCTCACTAACTTCCATAACGGAAGCTTCAAGTTGCAATTCGTTCGGGCAGGATGGTTGTAGCGTGCGTCCGGATTATTGCAGAGCGGCCATGGCGAATCGGTAGACGCGTTGCGCATCACCAGCATAAGCAGCGTTCGGAGTCGATCTGATCCGAGCGTTGTGGTTGCACCGATAACCTCCTGTAGCTGTAAAGCCAGCCTCTCCTGTTCGAACTTGTAATGGAAGCGGCGGAGAACGCCCGCGCGGCTGAACATATCCGGACCACTTGCAATATAAAATTGCCGCACCTCATCGACAGTCATGCCTATGGCAAGACAAGTCGCGATAATTGCGCCGGTGCTTGTGCCTCCTATGTAGTCGAAATAGTCTGCCAGTAGTGCATCGGAGCGCCCGAGCTTTTCGCGGGCTATCTGTTCGATCCGGTCCAGAACTTCGAGCGTGATCACTCCCCGGATACCGCCGCCGTCTAAGGCAAGCAGTTTCTTCTGCCCGGCAGGTCGAAGCTTCTCTCGATACGTTTGATTGTCGCCGCTGAACATGCGAGGCTCCTTTTGCGCTTAAGTGGCTTGGGTTTTGCGAACGAGTATCTTACTTTATCTGCCAAGCCGGGCGGCGCGCCCCTTTCTTCACCAGGAACTGCAACAAGTAATGGCGGGGACGGCAGGATTCCTCCCGCAAAGACGCGGTTGCGGTCGCGTCTGTCGCCAGCTTGCGTTCTCCTGATCATCTGGTCCGGATGGATCGGGTGGCCGGAGCATGTGCACGCGCCGGAATGGCATAGATCGGCGGCCGCGCTTTTGGCAGTCGCCATTTTCACGCTAAGCGCGTTCCAGTAGCGCCGCAAGGTTGAGACTCTAGATGAGCGAGACCGCAAGTTGCGCTGCGAGGCGTTTGCATGGACAGTAATTCTATTCGGCTTAGCGCGCCGCTATCAATGAGCAACCGAAGTCGCGTCCTGCGAGCTGAGCGGGACCTCTCGCAGGCGGATCTGGCGGCTTTCCTCGCGCTGTCACGGCAGACGGTGAACTCGCTCGAAACCGGTAAGTACGATGCCAACCCTCCACGAGGCTTTCCCGATGACGAAGAAGGTGATCGGACCGAAGAACAAGTGAAGCGAGGTAATGCAGAACTGCCGCGGTTTCGCTCCGGGAGTCTGGGAAATCCCGGGCCGGCTTCTCAGAACATTATGACCGACCCGAGACATAGGTAACCGAACGTACCGGAGACATGGGTTACACTTTTCCGCCCAGGGGGCGCCTCCACTCAGGCGCCAAGTAGAAGCTTCATTTGCAGCCGCCTAATTAAGGTGATATTTTCTTAGGCTGAGTGTCCAACTGTGGCAACCAGCTAACGGGTTACAGAGGGGGGGCAGTCTGTCGCCTGAGACGAACCTGCAGCAAATCAAACAGGGCAGGGAAGCCTAATGGCCCCACTATCTCGGCACCTCGCCTACCAAGTTACGTTGGCGCGCCATTGCTTGCACGTTCTGCCCGGGGAAAACAATCTGGAGCTTGGCGGAGGAACGGGACTCTGGTGTCGACATCTGACCCAGGAACTTCGCGGCGAGAACCCGATCACCGCCGCAGTCTTCAACGATGCCTATGCCAACGACCTTGAGCGGAAGTTTCTGCCGAATGTACGAGTGCTTCGCATCCAGGATCTCGCTCAAGTTCCCGCGGCGGCGTTTGAGTACATCGTCGGCACCGCGATTCTGCGCCACGATCTCTACGCCCAGAACCTCCGGGCCTTGCAGCTGGTGCGATCGTTACGCGGCAGCTTCCGGCGATTACATCTTTTCAATGGACTGCGATTTTGTCCAATCCTTCCCGAATTCCGCGACGAAAGTCGAATCGATGCTAATTACTTACCCATCCTCCAAAATTGTGGCCAATCGCTGTTTCCATACACCCGTCACTCGCGCGTCGCCCATCAGAGTGCGGGACCTTTCTAATAACCTCAAGATCATCCGCGCCCCGATCCTGAAAGACATCATTATCGAACAACCGCATTTTGCCGCGAATGCGGAAACTGGACTAAAATCTCTTCTCGCGTGCCACGACATCGCCGAGGTTCCCATTTATTGCATCCATCGCTCTCCGGAGATGGCTAGTTCTACCTTCCGGGTCGCTAAAGTGGCGCCGGGTTACCTGTCTGCCTTGGTGTGGCTCATCTGGCGAAGCGGTTGACATCGTAAAACGCTTCCCAAGCTCTTCTTTAATCCTAATTGAGGATTCGCCGTTCATGAGTACAGGTTCCAGAGTGCGCCATTCATTTGCGGGCAAGGTTGTTCGCGGCTCCATTCACACGCTATTCCGTTTGATGCACTCAGCCGGAAAGCCGGCCAAATACCGATTGCCTGACGGCATGCATATCGAGCTGTATCCGGAAGGTGAAATCGCTGAGTTTCTCATGGTTCAGGAATTCTTTGAGAAAACAGAACTCGCTCTGGTGAGTGCTTATCTGAAACCAGGCATGACGATGGTGGATGTCGGGGCTAACATCGGTCTTTATTCAATCCTTGCCCAAAAGATTGTCGGACAAAGCGGGTGCGTATGGTCTTTCGAGCCCTCGCTTGAGAGTTGCCGGCGGCTTGACCGAAACCTCCGGCTGAACGGATGCCAGCAGGTAAAGACGTTCCAGTTTGCGCTTGGAGATCAGTCAAAGCAGACGTTACTGCTCAAAACTGACCCCGGCTTCGGCGACGCTTATCGCTATCTAGCCACAACAGCGGACCTGAATACCGCTGGGGCAGAGGCCGAGCCAGTCCCAGTGGTCACTCTCGACGATTGGGCGCAAATAAATAACATCGGGCCGCTCAGCTTTTTGAAGATCGACATAGAAGGAGGCGAATACAGGATGCTGCTCGGCGCTCGAGGAGTGCTTCAATCCAGTCCAAACCTTGTCGTGCTGTTCGAAAGCGACCCCGAGTGGTGCGCGAGAGCCGGTTGTAAACAAGAAGATTCATTCCGCATTTGCTACGATCTCGGATTCGGCTTGTATGCGTGGCATCAAAAATCGAGACGATGGCTTACCAGCGAGCGCTCTCTTCTTGATGCCGGCATGGTGTGGGCCACGAAGGATCAGAGTAGACTTCCTTATCTGCCAGATGACTGATCCGAGCTTGCCAGCGGTTACGGCCAGCCCTCGTGCGCGAACCACTCAATCCGCGTTTTTGACAATTTCGATAGCAGCTACCATGCTTCAAGCGGCATGGACGTACTTCTCCGCTTTGCTCGGTGGGTGCCCGGCTTGAAACGAGGAAAGATCTTGAGAGATAGGAACGCTGGCCCAGGGCTGCTTCACTGTGCTTACTCCTCGGCATCCTGCATTCCCTCTTCATTTGTATGAAATCACAGTCAAGTTTGTGCGGGTTGAGGGGCGCACGTCACTCCGGGACGGTCATCATGAATCACGGGTCACAGGAACCCGAAGTGTCTTCGAGCGCTACAACATCACTGATCACCCCGATGCCCAGAAAGATGACCACAAAGCTGAAGGATTCCTGGCACGGGAACAGCAAGATGTGGCACAAGTTACGTTGCAAAAGCCCGACAGGGTGAATTGAAAGGAGGAGGGTAAGTTCTTGGTTTCGTGTGTGGTGCGGAGAGGGGGACTTGAACCCCCACGGTGTTACCCGCTAGCACCTCAAGCTAGTGCGTCTGCCAATTCCGCCATCTCCGCGTTCGTGAAACTACTTCTTCTTGGGCAGGTTTTGTGGCTGCTGCTGCGTAGCTTTGTTCTTCTGCACAACCGGCGCACGCCGGTGCTCGAGAACGCTGCCGGTGCTAGGCGCGCGATTGTTCGCCAGGATCACCAGGACCAGCGACGTCACCATAAACAAACTGGCAGCAATCGTAGTCGCCTTCGAAAGTACTGTCGCGGTCCCGCGAGGCCCGAAAACCGTCTGCGAACCCATTCCTCCGAAAGCACCCGCCAGATCAGCCGCCTTTCCACTCTGCAGGAGCACGACGACGATCAGAAAAAAGCAAATGACCACATGCAGGGTCGCGATCAGGTACACCATTGCCAGCACCGATTATAGCAACCGTTAGGCAGTGCAAAACTGAAGACATGCCCGATTCCACCGAACCCATTCACTTCCTCTCTCTGGAAGACTTGCGGGAAGATTATCGGCGCGCAGAATTTGGCGAGCAGGATTGCGAAACGAACCCGATCGCGCAGTTTAATTATTGGTTTAACGAAGCCAAAGCCGCTGATTTAAAAGAGCCTAATGCCATGTCGCTGGCTACCGCGACACCCGAGGGTCGGCCCTCGAACCGCATTGTCCTCCTAAAAGAAGTGAATCCGGATGGCTTCGTTTTCTATACCAGCTATGCAAGCCGAAAGGGCAGGGAACTAGCCGCCAACCCACTCTGTGCCCTTACATTTCTCTGGACGGAACTCGAGCGGCAAGTCCGGGTCGAGGGTAAAGCTCTGAGAGTCACCAGGGCCCAAACGGAGGCTTATTTTCGAAAGCGCCCAAAAGGCAGCCGCCTGGGAGCGCTCGTCTCTAACCAAAGCGAAGTTCTGACAAGTCGTCAGGAGCTAACCTCGAAGCTAGCCAGCCTTGAGGCTCAGTATGCCGATACCGAAGAAGTGCCCGTGCCCGACTACTGGGGTGGATATTGTGTGATTCCTTACGCTGTAGAATTCTGGCAGGGAAGATCTAACCGTTTGCACGACAGGCTTCTTTACACTCGCCAGGATTCCCGCTGGCGCCTGGGCAGGCTATCCCCCTAAGTTAAACGATGTATCGAGCCTGAACGTCTGAATCTTGTGCTTCGAACTTTTGCCCTGGCCGTACTCGGCGCATGCCTATGCTTCCCTAACTCCCTTCCTGATCAGATCACGCGGAAAGTAGAGGCCCGCTACAACGGGGCGCACACGCTTGCGGTGGACTTTGTCGAAAATTACGAAGTGCAGGGCCGCCAACGGCCTCCGGAATCCGGTACTCTAAAGCTCCAAAAGCAGGGCAAGATGCGGTGGGACTATGCAAAACCTGCAGGCAAGCTGCTCGTTTCGGACGGGAAATCCGTATATCTCTATACTGCGGGGGATAATAGGGTAGAAAAAGTTCCGGTTCGAGACACTGAGGATATGCGTGCTCCGCTGGCCTTCTTGTTGGGACATCTCGATTTTAAGAAGGAGTTCGGAGACATTGAGACGGGCTCCGCGGAGAATGGGACGTGGCTGGATGCTGCCGCGAAGAACGATCGATTGCCTTACCAGAAAGTGCGCATGCTCGTCGAAGGGGATGGTTCCATTCAGCAGTTGAAAGTGTTAGGACGGGACGGCTCCTCTATGACGTTTGCCTTTGCCAACGAAAAGTTGGATCCACACCTCGATAGCGACATATTCAGGTTCAGAGTGCCGCCAGGGGCTGAAGTAGTAGACGCGGTCGAATTCAAGGCGGAAGGCAAGTAGCGTGGCGGAGTTTCTTCTTCGATACGCTGACCCGCGCGGCCAGATGCACGAGAAGGTCGCCGACGCGGCAAATGAAAGCGATGCGAGAGAGCGGCTGCAGCAGCAAGGCTACTTGGTTTACTCAGTCCGAGCAAAGGACTTCGGGGCGAGATTCTCGGGCGGCCGCACCAAGACGGTTAATCTCGAGAAGTTTCTGATCTTCAATCAGCAGTTTGTCACGCTGGTGCGGGCCGGGCTCCCGATTCTGCAGGGCCTTGATCTGCTAGCCGACCGGTTAACGGATGAGAAACTCGGCCGCCACATTAGGGCGGTTCGAGACGAGGTTAAGACCGGAACGGTGCTTTCCGACGCGTTCGCCCGCCAGGGCGTGTTCCCGGCGATCTATGTGACTTCCGTTCTAGCTGGTGAAAAAAGCGGTTCTCTGGTCGAAGTGCTCGAGCGATTCATCGCTTATCAGAAGCTCACGTTGGCACTGCGCAAGAAGCTGCTGGTCTCCCTGCTCTATCCGGCAGTTTTGGTTTGCCTGGTCATTGCTCTGATCGTGTTCCTGGTTACTTACGTTGTGCCGAACTTTGCGGCGCTTTACAACAGCATGCAGGCCAAACTTCCGGCTGCGACCGAAATCCTGATCGCGATAGGTACGACTGCCCGTTCCTATGTGCTTGCCGGATTCGGAGGCGTTCTCTGCGCCGGCTTAGCTTTTTACTTCTGGTCGCGAAGAGAGTCGTCGCAGGAGGCTCTCGACAAGTGGAAGAGCAGACTACCTGGGGTCGGCGAGATCTGGACGAAGTACCAGGTCGCGCAATTGTCGAGAGTTCTGGGAACGCTGCTCATCGGCGGCATCCCACTCGTGCAGGCGCTCGAAACCTCCGGACGCTCGCTTGGGACGGTTCTTCTCAAAAAGGCACTGGACAGGGCTGCGGTTCTCGTTCGTGAAGGCAAGCCGCTTTCGAAGTCGCTGAAGTCGAGCGGCATCGTTCCGGACCTGGCGACGGACATGATGGAGGTGGGCGAATCGACAGGAGCACTACCCCAGATGCTGACAAGCGTGGCGGAATTCTATGAGGAGGATGTGGCCACGCGGATGACTGCTCTGCTTTCCCTCATCGAACCGGCGATCATGATTTGTATGGGCGCTTTCGTGGCGTTCGTGCTTGTGGCACTATACTTGCCCATCTTTTCTCTCGCAGACACGATGGGACAGTCAAGATAAATGGCGACCGAAACAATCAAGCTTAAAGACCCAGGGACGGAGGCGCAGCTGGCGGAGTCTGTCGCCCGGCGCTATCGATGTGACTTTGTCGATTTGAAATCGACCAAGATCGACCACGAGTTGTTTCGCACGGTACCGGTGGACCTGATGTTCAGGTACCATTTTGTTCCGCTACAAAGTTACAACGGCACGCTCGAGATTGCGCTGGCCGATCCGCGCCAAATCGTTCTGATCGACGAGTTGGCTGTTCTGCTGGCAAAGAAGCTCAAGATCAAGGTTGCGACCCATTCGCAAATCTCGGACCTGCTCAAGAAGACGGAGCAATCCCAGCGCGTGCTCGAAGGAGTCACCGAAGGGTTCACACTAGACGTTGTAGGGGACGAAGAGAACGCGGACGAGAATCTCTCGATCGATAGACTGGCTTCGGATGAAGGCAACATCGCACCCGTCATCAAGCTGGTGGATACCACAATCTTCAATGCGCTCGAGCGGCGTGCTAGCGATATTCACATCGAGACCAGAGATCAGGAGATGGCCATCAAGTATCGTATTGACGGCGTGCTCCAGCAGGCGATGCATCCGATCGCGAAAGAGTGGTACTCAGCTGTCATTTCCCGTATCAAGGTGATGAGCGAACTCGACATCGCCGAACGGCGCGTTCCGCAAGACGGGCGATTCCGCGTGCGATACAAGGGGCGCCTCATCGACTTCCGTGTCTCGATCATGCCGACGATTCACGGCGAGGATGCTGTGCTTCGCGTGCTGGACAAAGAGTCCATGAGTGAGAAGTTTTCGAAGCTCACCCTGGACGTTGTCGGCTTTGCCGAACGCGACATGACAAACTTCCGGCGCTTCATAAAAGAGCCTTACGGGATGGTGCTGGTTACGGGTCCGACGGGTTCCGGCAAGACGACTACTCTCTACGCCGCGTTGAGCGAAATCAAGAACGACGAGGATAAGATCATCACGATCGAAGATCCCGTCGAGTATCAGATCAAGGGAATTACGCAAATTCCGGTGAACGAGAAGAAAGGGCTAACGTTTGCCCGGGGGCTGCGATCGGTGCTTCGCCACGACCCCGACAAGATCCTCGTTGGAGAAATTCGCGATCAGGAGACCGCGCAGATTGCGATTAACGCGGCCCTCACCGGCCACCTGGTGTTCACCACCGTTCACGCCAACAATGTTCTTGATGTGCTCGGCCGCTTCCTGAACATGGGTGTCGAGCCTTATAACTTCGTTTCCTCGCTAAACTGCATCCTGGCGCAACGCCTGGTGCGCGTTATCTGCGCGCATTGCAAGACTCGTGTGAGATACGACGACGAGTATCTCGATGAAAGCGGACTTGCTCTGGATGTGTGGCGCGAGCATCCTTTTTATGAGGGCCGCGGCTGTATGGAGTGCGGAGGTACCGGCTTTCGCGGCAGAACCGCGATCCATGAACTGCTTGATCTGACGGAGCAGATTCGCGAAATGATCCTCGAGAGGAGACCGACTTCAGAGATCAAGCGGGCCGCGCGTGGGGAGGGTATGACGTTCCTACGAGATTCGGCGCTGGACCGTGTCCGGGAAGGAACAACCACGCTGCGCGAAGCAAATAAGGTGACCTTTATTGAAAGGTAGGAGGTAGTTCTGTCGTTTACGGGGCTCTTACAGCGCTTCATTTCCGAGCCGCCGCCCGAATACTTGTTCGAGTTGACCGAAAGCTCGGTGGCTTGCGTTTCACCGCGATCCCCCGGGGACCAACGGCGTGAACTCTTGCCCGAACCCGGTCTGGCCCCTTCTCCGAGCGCACCGAATATACTCAAGTCCTCTCTTTATACGGAGGCTTTGCCGCGAGTGTCTGGCGCCGGGGGAAGTAAGCGTTTTAACACCGGGCTCGTCATTCCTGATTACGCCGCTCGGATGGCCATTCTCGATTTCGAGGGCTTTCCGGTGAAGGCCGATGACCGGGCCACTCTGCTGCGTTTTCGCCTCCGCAAAAGTGTTCCCTTTCCGATTGATGAGGCCCAACTTGCCTATGCCGTACAGGTCGAGCAGGCAGGCAGAGTGGAGGTGTTAGTCGTCGCCATTGCGAGGCCGATCCTGGCCGAGTACGAAAGGATCTTTGTCGACGCCGGCTATCGGCTCGGGCTCGTTCAACCCTCCTCGCTCGCTGCCCTGCGTTTGTGTGACCACGGAGAAAGCGGCCTGACGTTGCTCGTGAAAGCGGCGCGTTCGACCCTTTCCGTGATCTTGATTGACAAGGGTCGCGTGCGGCTCGTCCGCTCGCTGGATTTCAGCGGAGAAGAAAATGAGTGGCAGCGGCCCGGCGTGGAAGCCGTTATGCCGCTTTTGCAGCAAACGTTCGCCTATTGTGAGGACCAGATCGGTCAACCAGCTGCCCGGCTGGTACTCTGTGGTTTTGGCCCTGAAACGGATTCGTTAGGCCAGCTTGCCGAAGTCGAATTCGGGGTTCCCACGTCGCCCGTAAGGTCCCGTTTCGGGATCGCTTCTCAGGAGAATGCAGGCCTGCTGGGCCTGTTGGAGCAATACGCAGCATGATCGCGTTCTCACCTTCCGATATCAACCTTGCTTCTCAGCCCTTCCGGCGAGAGCGCGCCCAGAATGCGGCGGCGGCGGCTGTCGCCGCCGCGCTGCTGGTTTCGTTTGCCGTTCTGGTCGGCTTAATCATGCACGAGCGCGCGGAAGCCGCAGGGCTGCGAAAAGTTATTAACTCCGAGCGTGCTGAGCTTGCGGCCTCGCAGCGTTCCCAGTCCGGCTATGCCTCAGTTTTAAATAGACCGGGCAATGCGGATGTATTTGCTCAAAGCGTTCTTCTGAATGAGTTGATTGCACGCCGGGCAGTCAGTTGGACCCGCGTTTTTGAAGACCTGGGAACGGTGCTGCCAAACAACATGCGTCTCCTCTCGATTCGCTTGCCCCAGGTAGCGGCTGAGAATGGGAGTATCCAGGATCGTGTACAGCTCGACATGTGGGTCGGCACGGAGCAGCCCGCTGCAGTCATCGGATTCTTGAAGCGGCTCGAAGGGTCTAGTCTGTTCGGCGACGCATCTGTGATGACACAAGCTCCGCCCACTCAAAACGACCCGCTTTATAAGTACAGATTAACGGTTGCGTATGCCCAGCAGCTTTGATTGGCGTTCGTTCGACCCCAGGTCTGCGCAGCGCGGGCCTCGCTTCTGGCTGCGAACAGTGCTCGGTGTGCTGCTGGTTCTAGACGCAGCGGCGCTGTTTCTTTACTTTGATCCTCCCGGCGGATCGCGAGCCGAGTTGACTGCGGAGAGTCAGAGTCTCAGAACGTCGATTGACACGGCCAGAAAGCAGGCTGCAAGGCTGAAGGTGATCGCAGGAAAAGTGGAGTTGGGCGGCAAGGAATCGATAGATTTCGAATCTCGCTACATTTACCCGAAACGGCTCGCCTACGAATCGATTATCTCGGAGATCCAGAGAATGGCACAAGCCGCAAATCTCGTGGAACGAGATGGCCAATGGATCGAGGAGCCGATCGAGGGCACCGCTGATTTATCGCTGCTCACCAACTCGGTGAACTTCGAAGGGTCGTATGCGAGCTTGATGCGTTTTCTTTACGAAGTGGACCGTTCGCCGAAGCTTCTGATGCTCGATACTCTCACGGCCAGCCCGCAAAAAGCCGGACAGATCACCGCGCAGGTGAGATTCCAGGCAGTGATCCGCGAAGGGCAGAGCAGTACCGCCGGAGGGCTGCCGTGAGCGCAGCAACGCAATCGAGAATCTTCGGCATTCGATTGGGAGTGGATCCGAAGATCCTGGTGCTGGCCTTGATGGCAGTAGCGGGTTTGTTGTTCTGGTACAACTCCCGCGAAGGCGCCGAATCGAGTTCGAGTGCTCCGGCGCGTACCGAACCGGCAGCCCTTCCGCCGATTGCAGCCAAGAATCATTCGCTTACGGACAGGCGGCGGGGTTTGCACAATAACAACGATCGCGGAACATTGCGTTTACGGGCGGTCGATCCAACTCGCGGCGACATAGATCCAGTCTTGCGGCTCGACTTTATTTCGCGCCTGCAGAAGGTTCAAGCGCCTTCATCCATACGCAACTTGTTCGAGGCTGGTCCCGCCACGCCGGCAGGAACGGCCGCGGTACCGACTCGAATAATCCCCGTCAAAGCTCCGATTGCGCCTCCTCCTCTACCGGCCTATCCTGTTCCGAGCCAGATGGCTGCAAATATTCCGTTCAAGTACTACGGATTCGCAAAGCCGGTTAACGCGGGCGATGGCAGCCGCGGGTTCTTCATGGAAGGTGACAACATTCTGGTCGCGATAGAGGGGCAACTGCTGCAAAGCCGGTATCTTGTGGTTCAGCTCAGTCCGAATACGGCAAAGGTCGAGGATACTCAGGCGAAGCTAAGCCAAACTCTCCAAGTAGTGCCAGAAGCTATGGAGCAAGGATCGGGCGCTCCAAGACCCATCCAGCCCGAACCGAATCCCGGCTTCAATAATCAGCCGACTGACGATAACCAATGATGTCCAATAAGAGCCGTTGCAGAGATGCGGAGCGCGGGTCGGCGCTGCTGATTGTATTCCTGTTCGCAGCCATCGTTGCGATCTCGCTCTATATGGAATTGCCCGTTGCGGCTTTCGAGGGCCAGCGGCAGAAAGAGCGCTTACTCGTTGACCGTGGACATGAGTACGCACGTGCGGTGAAGCTATTCGTTAAGAAGACCGGACATTATCCGAGCTCGATCAAGGATCTGGAAGACACAAATCGCATGCGCTTCCTCAGGCAGCAGTATGTCGATCCGCTTACTGGAAAAAACGATTGGCGGCTGTTGCACGCCGGCCCCGGCGGCATGCTCTTGGATTCCAAGGTAAACCCGCCCAACATCGCGGGTAATCCCGGGCAACAAGGTCAGAACGGAACTTCCAGTCAGCCGGGAAATAGCTCCGGCGTTCCGACCAGCACCGCAGCTTTTCCCGGCAATAGCGGTTCCTCCGGGAGTGGATTCGGAAGCGGGCAGGGAGGATCTTTTGGGCAAGCGGGGTTCGGCGCCTCCGGATCGGGCAGCTCATTCGGCAATTCGAATCCTTCTTCGACGCCTTCAGGCTCAGGATTTGCGAGTGCAAACGCAGATTCGACTCCGCCCGAAGTGGTCGTGCAGCAGCCCAAACAGCGGCGGCCGGAAGTGGCAGCGAACGGCAGTCAGCCGGGCGCCGCCGCAGCCGAGGCCGCTGTAGACACGGCCTCGCCGCCGCTGCCCGCTGAACTACAAGGCGATCCTAGCGCGAACGCCCCCAAAACATCAGGCGCCGCCCTCGCGGGCGTAAACCCGGGCGCCTCGAACGGTCCGAACGCAGGCGTCCCAAGCGGTGCCAACACTGGCCCGACAGCGAGCGGTGCGCAGGGTACCACCGGGGGAAATGGCCCGCCGGACCTGAAAAGCGCCTTCTTGGGGACCGGCAACCCCGCGCCGGGCGCCGGCGGCACCGGTTCATCTCAGATGGGTGTGATCAACAGCGGGGGGCTTGCAGGCGTCGCAAGCAAAGCGGGCGGGCGCAGCATTAAGACGGTCAACGATCAAAAAGACTACTCGCTGTGGGAGTTCTATTACGACCCGCGAAAAGACACCGTACCTGGCGGCGTCCAGGCGGGTGCGTTCTCGCCTCAGAGCGGCGCCAATGGTGCCCAGCCGAATGGCGGCGCAGCGGGACCGGGCGCAGCAGGCTTCGGCAGTTCTTCCTCGTTTGGGCAAGGTTCCAATGCCGCGCAGGGCCAGAACTCAGGCTTTGGCCAAAGCTCCGGCTTCGGTCAGAACTCCGCGGCAGGTCAAAGCTCTGGCTTCGGACAGAGCTCAGGCTTCGGTCAGAGCTCAGGATCGACTCAGAGCTCAGGTTTCGGCCAGAGCTCAAGTTTCGGCCAGAGCTCAAGTTTCGGCCAGAGCTCGTCTTTTGGTCAGAGTAGCGGCGCAAATACTACGACCGGTAACCCCGGAACCAGCACTCAGCCGAGTTCCAACCCGCAGTAATCGGGTTGCCCGATGCTCACTCGGGTAGCGGTGCAGAGACGTGCTCATGCACGATGAGCCACTTGCCATTCTGCTTCTGCCAGATCGTCGTGTGTCTTCCGTTCAGCTCCATCGTTTTTCCGTCTCGCTGCTGCAGCGAGCCGTGAAAAGTCTCGCTTGTCCACGCGAAGTTTCCGTGGCGTGAGGCTTTCACATCGTCATTGGGAACAAACTTGGCGCTCGCTGTTTGAGCGAAGACCTTCTTTACGCCCTCTTCGTAGGCGCTCCACCCCTCGTATTTGAGCGGCGCTATATCAAAGAAAACCGCGTCGGCGTCTTTTACGTACATTGGCGCGGCACGGTCGGGTTTCATTTCACTCCAGGTCCGCCAATAAGTGCCAATCAGTTGCTTGAATTCAGGATCAGGCCCTCCTGCCGGCTGCGCGAATAATCCAGTGCTTGCGAGTAACGCACAGATAGCTGTGCTGCAGAAAATCTTTGCCAAACGTGGCCTCCAGTCCAGATATATTACGCCAGATTTTCGGGAACACCGGCCGCATCAACTTGTCACGCGCTCGCAGCCGTATCACGTGTGCAACGGTGCCGCCGTTAATCGTTCAATTGTCTCGCGGGCAGAACTATCCCGACGCACTTCCCCAAGCTCAGCCTTACGTACCCGGGCCTTTCGCAAAATCCGGCCATCGTCACCTTGTCGCCATCCTGCAGAAAGCAACGTTGCTCTCCGGATGGAAGTATGAGAGGATCGCTACCGCCGGAGGTCAGTTCGAGCAAACAGCCGCGGTTCGCTTTCGATGGTCCGGAGATCGTTCCGCTCGCAATGAGATCGCCCGGCCTTACGGGACATCCATTCGAGGTTTGATGAGCCAGCATTTGATCAAGGGTCCAGTACAGCGATGCAAAAGATCCGCGGCTTATCATGACGGATTCGGCCATCTTTCTCGTTTCTAGATAGACCTCCACCGTGATGTCGAACGCTGCCTCTCGTGGGGATTTCAGATACGGAAGAGCTGCCGTCTCATGTTCGGGGGAGGCGATACGAAACGGTTCAAGGGCCTCGGCCGTGATCACCCATGGCGAGATGGATGTCGCGAAGCTTTTGGACAGAAATGGGCCGAGCGGCTGGTATTCCCAGCGCTGGATGTCTCGTGCGGACCAGTCATTAACGAGGCAAATGCCCGCTACATGTTCTCCAGCTTCGGCGATTGAGAGTGGTTCGCCCATTCTGTTACCAGGACCGAGCAGCGCTCCAATCTCTATCTCGTAATCAACTGCGGCCGAAGGACCAAAACAACCCTCACCCAGTTGGCCCAGAGGACGCCGCACCGGCGTACCACTTACAACGATGGAGGATGCACGTCCGTGATAAGCAATTGGAACGTGCCGGTAATTAGGCAGCAAGGGATTGTCGGGCCGAAACAGGCGGCCAACGTTCATTGCGTGGTCAACCGAAGCATAGAAGTCGGTGTAATCACCGATCTGCGCCGGCACGAGCATCTCACATTCGCTCTGCAACACAAGTTCCCGGCGAGGAGAGCCGGTCGTGAGGGCATCGCTCAACACACGCCGTAGTTCACTGCGCTGCGCAGTGGGCAGCGCAAGATAAACGTTCAACGTCTCCCCTGGAAGCCAGCCGCCTATGTCCAGAATCGCGTCACCGATCGCGACCCCCAAACGGCCCTTTTCTTTATCCCTCGATCGAAAAGCCCCCAGTGGAAGATTCTGAATCGGGAAATCACAGCCTGCGCGATTGGCAGATTCTACCCAGCTCTTGCGGGACGGATCATGCGTCTCGTCAAGCATCGCGAGCCGTTATGAATCGAGCCAGGAAAGATAATAGTCTCGATCTTCGACCGGGATCGCCTCCTCGCTGACCTGCAGCCCTCGAAACGTATCCACCATTACCGCCAGTTCGTTGGTTTGTTTCTGGCCGAGAGACGCTTCCGTGCGGCCCGGTTGGGGCCCATGTGCCAGACCGTCGGGATGCAAAGTGATCGAACCGTATTCGATTCCCTTACGGCTCATAAACTCCGAATTCGCATAGTAAAGGACTTCGTCAGACATCACGTTCGAATGAGTGTAAGGGGCCGGCACGGCCTCAGGATCGAAGTCGAACGGCCGCGGGCAGAACGAGCACACTACAAAACCATCGCTCTCGAAAGTCTGATGCGTGGGGGGCGGCAAATGGAAGCGGCCGACACGCGGCTCGAAATTGTGGATGTTTAATGACCAGGGATAGTAGTAGCCATCCCAGCCGACGACGTCGAACGGATGATACGCAAGCACCATTTCCGTAAGGCTGTTCGCCTTTTTGACAATCAGTCGAAAGTCTCCCTTTTCGTCATGCGTTTCGAGACTGTGTGGCACGCGTATATCTCGTTCCGAATAGGGACTCGACTCGGTTAGCTGCCCGAATTCGTTGCGATAGCGTCGCGGGGTGCGAACGTAGCCCGCGCTTTCAATAATCAGCAAGCTCGACGCAGGCCCTGAAAACCGGTAACGATGGAGAATACCGCGCGCAATTACGAGATAGTCGCCGGCGGTAAACGGAAGAGCGCCGAAAGTGGACTCGAGAACCCCGTCCCCTTCGCTGACGTACACGATTTCATCAGCCTGCGCATTGCGATAGAACGAAGATACCGGTTCGGCGGGGCGGCTCAGTGACATCGAAACATCGTTGTTGAAAAGCAGCGGAATGCGGTCGACTATCGCATCTCCCTGGGCGGTGAGCTGTTTTGTACGAAAATGGCGGTGCCGGAGCGGTTCGGGCGGCGCACTCTGCCAGGCAAGCTTTTTGACGGTGCGAACAGCGCGAACCGCAGTAGGACGGCGCACGTGATACAGCAGCGAAGAAGGGCCAACAAAAC
The DNA here is from genome assembly GCA_963723645.1 of Terriglobia bacterium. Classification (GTDB taxonomy): domain Bacteria; phylum Acidobacteriota; class Terriglobia; order Bryobacterales; family Bryobacteraceae; genus Bog-105. Next base: position 2,701,873 of record CAVRRR010000005.1, on the reverse strand, counting down.
CCATATTGCCCATCAGTTCCTCTGCGTATAACTCGCCCGAAGGCTGCCGGTAAATCTTGTGCCGCTTGGATGGCAATTCTCCCAGTTGATGATAGACGGGCACGTTATCTCCTTTTGCTCTTTGCTGGCTTTCCCTGGCGCGACGGCTCGCTTTCGCCTTTCGAACCGCTGCTGCTGGCGCCATCCTGCCCGTACGGAACAGGCAAGAAGCTCCAGCTATCCTGGCCGAGTGCGCTGAGCTGCCCGCGCGTAATGTCGGCCACGATGGCATTGCGTGCCGCCGGGACGTCCTTCTCGCGAATGGCTTCCAACACCGGCCTCAGTAAGCTCTCAATATCGTGGGGAACTTTTCTCGAGCGGCTGGCCGCTAGGTAGACCAGCCTTATAGACCGCTCCAGGATCCCGCGCAGCATCGTCTCCAGCTCCCGGTTCTGCGTCATGCGCGCGACCTGTAGGTGAAACGCCTGGTTGGCTTCGATGAGAGTATCTAATCCGCTTCTTGCACGGGCGGATCGCAAAGTATTCCGATAATGCTTCTCGAGGATCGAGACTTCACCCGGAGAGGCGCGAAGCGCCGCCAGTTCAGCCGCCGCGCCCTCGAGCAGAATGCGCAATTCGAGCAGATCCCGCACGCTGCGGAAGCTAAGCTCGGCTACGCGGTACCCGCGACGCGGGACGACTTCGAGCAGCTGCTCATTATGCAACCGGTTACACGCTTCGCGAAAAGGCGTGCGCCCGATGGAGTTCTTGGCGAGGATCTCCGATTCCCGCAGAAAGCGCCCCTCCGGAAATTCGCCATGCAGGATGCCATGCTTCAACGCTCGATAAGCGCGCTCGGCGAGCGTAGCGCTCGATTGCGACGGATCTGGAGAAGCACGCATGAGCCGGAAAATAATATACTACAGATATATTCTAGATCTCCGGATCCACGTTGAGCAAAGGAGCCCGCCCACCATGCCACAACTCGCCGATGCGATAGGCCTTTCGTCTTTAGTGAATCAGGACTTTCTGCCGATCCACGGAACGGATCACGTGGAGTTTTATGTAGGGAACGCGAAACAGGCAGCGTACTTCTATCGATCAGCCATGGGGTTTGCCCTGACTGCTTACCGGGGGCCGGAAACAGGCACTCGTGACCGCGCTTCGTACGTGCTCGAACAGGGCAAGGTTCGTTTTGTGCTTACAACTCCGCTGCAAGCTTCGAGTGATATCGCGAATCATGTTCTCCAACATGGGGATGGAGTGAAGTCGGTTGCCCTGTGGGTGGATGACGCGGAGTCGGCGTGGAGAGAGACCACGGCCAGGGGCGCGAAGTCGGCACAGGTCCCGTTCGAAATTCGTGACGCGAGCGGGTCGGCTCGCCTCTCGTCTATCCAAATCTACGGCGATACTGTGCATACGTTCGTCGAACGCAAAGCTTACGCGGGCGCCTTCCTGCCGGGCTTTGTAGCGGTGCAAAATGAGGACACGATCACCCGGCCCGCAGGACTGACTCACATCGACCACGCCGTCGGCAACGTCGGTTGGGGCGAGATGAATACCTGGGTCAGCTTCTACGAAAACGTCATGGGCTTCAAGATGTTCAAGCACTTCGACGATGCTGATATCTCGACCGAGTACTCGGCGCTCATGTCCAAAGTTATGGCGAACGGAAATGAGAAAATTCGTTTTCCCATCAATGAGCCTGCCGAGGGGAGGAAGAAGTCTCAGATCGAGGAATACCTCGACTTCTATGGCGGCCCCGGCATTCAGCACATCGCGCTCGCGACCGACGACATCATCGACACGGTGACCCGCCTGACCGCGCAGGGCATCGAGTTCCTCTCCGTGCCGACCACTTACTACGAGGAACTCACAGCGCGTATCGGAACCATTGACGAACCGCTCGATGAATTAGCGCGGCTCGGGATTCTGGTAGATCGCGACGACGAAGGCTACATGCTGCAAATCTTCACAAAGCCGGTTGAAGACAGGCCCACTCTGTTCTACGAGATCATTCAGCGCAAGGGCAGCCGGAGCTTCGGAAAGGGAAATTTCAAAGCCCTGTTCGAGGCCATCGAACGCGAACAAGAGCGTCGCGGCAACCTATAAAGCCAGTCAACTCAAACGGCGGGCCGGGTTCGGCGGCCGAATTGCATAACTGAGCTGGAGTTGCTGCTCGAAACGCGACATTATCGGCCATTGGAAGGCGATCCCCGGATCGCTTCCGGGACGAGACGTTGCAAATTCGGACAGTGAACCACTAAGAGCTGAATCATGCTTTTACAGAACCTTCGTTTCGCCATCAGAGCTTTGCGGCGGAGTCCTCTGATCGCGATTGTCGCCATAACAACCCTGGCGCTTGGCATTGGTGCGAATACTGCACTTTTTTCGGTCATCAATGCGGTCCTGCTCCGTCCCTTGAGTTATCCTCATCCGGAAAGAATAGTAGAGCTGCTTCGCCATTATCCTGGCCTGGACGTATGGGCGACCACCGCCACAAAGTTTGATTTTTGGAGGAAACACAACCAGGTCTTCGAGGCAGTGGCCGCACGATCTTTTGTCCCGATCGGGCTGAATCTGGTAGGCCAGGGTGAACCACAACGTCTGACCGCTCTGGCCACGAGTTCCGATTACTTTCGCGTCCTCGATGTAGAGCCTCTCCTCGGACGAACTTACACCGAGGCTGAAGATAAACCGGGTGCGGGGAAGTTTGCCGTGTTGAGCTTTGCTCTTTGGCAAAATCTGTTCCGGGGTAACCCGCACGTCTTGGGCAAGACCGTTTCCTTGAGCGATGAGAGCTACCAGGTAATCGGCGTGATGCCAAGAGGATTTTCCAGCCCTCAGCGAACGGATCTTTGGGTGCCGATGCAGCTCAACGTCGATCCTTCCGATATCTCCAATAACTACCCCGTGCTTGCCCGCTTAAAGCCCGGAGCGACTCTGGAAATGGCCCGCGCCGAGATGAGAGTGACTGCAGAGCAGTTTCGAAAGGCCTATGGCTCGGAAAAGATTGGTGAACATGAATCGATCGAAGTCGTAAAGTATCGTGACTTCCTGACCGCCGACACCAGGCGTCCATTGTGGATCCTGCTCGGCGCAGTGGCGTTAGTCCTACTCATCGCGTGTGCGAACGTAGCGAACCTCCTGCTCGTGCGTTCGGCTGGACGGCAGCGTGAAATGGCAGTTCGGATTGCGATCGGTGCGAGCAGCAGGCAGTTAATAAACCAGCTCCTGACCGAAAGTCTCCTCCTTTTCTTGGCCGGCGCCGTTGCTGGCTGTTTAATCGCGAATGCGGTTCTGCCCCTGCTGCTGCGCCTCGGACCAGCAGATATTCCACGTTTAGCGGATGCTTCGATCGATTTGCAGGTTCTGCTGTTCGCGCTCGGCGTCGCCCTGCTCACGGGTGTAGCTTTCGGTCTGTTTCCGGCGCTGCAAAGCGCCCGCCTCGGTATAGCTAATCCGTTGCGTGAAAGCAGCACGAGAGCCAGCACCAGCAAAGCATCGAAACGCGTGCGTCAAGCCTTGGTCATCGCCGAAATCGCCATCACCTTGCTATTGCTAGTCGGGGCGAGTTTGCTGGTTGAGACATTCAGGAACCTGCAAGCGGTCCAACCCGGCTTCGACCCTCGCCACGTCCTCACGATGGAAATGTCGCTGAGTGATAAATACAGCAATGGCCCGGCACTCGGACTGCTTAACACTCGTTTATCCGACCGCCTGCGAACGCTGCCTGGTGTTTCCTCGGTAGCGACTTCCGCTCTGCTCCCGTTCACCCCGTTTGCAGATTTACCATTCGAGATCATCGGCCAGCCCACAAGCCGTAACAACATGCCCGACGAGAACTATAGGTTTATCTCGCCCGGCTATTTCTCAACCTTACGAATACCCGTTGAGCAGGGCCGCGAGTTCACTGAGCACGACACGCCGGACTCGGCTCCGGTAATTGTGATCAACCAAGCGCTTGCGAGGAAGTATTTCCCTAAGCGAAACCCAATCGGCCAGCAGATTCTCGTCGGCCGCATTATCGGTCCAATGTTTGCCGATAAGGCCCGGCGTATCGTAGGCGTCGTGGGCAACCTCCGGGATGCGGGCCTCGGCCTGCCGGCGCCCCCCGAGCTCTTCGAGCCTGAAGCCCAAGCGCCCCCTGCGATGGCGCGTGAAGTCTTCGGCTTGCTGCCGTTAAACTGGCTCATTCGAACCAGCGGAGATCCGATGGCCATCGCCGAACGCGTCCGCCGTGAGGCGCTAACCGTGGCAGGCAATCTGCCCCTGGCACAGCCTCGTCCTCTCGAACAGATCCTCACTGATTCGCTCGGGCAGCAAAGATTCCTTATGACGTTGCTCACGGCGTTTGCGGCCATGGCGCTCGTGCTCGGCACGGTTGGCCTCTATGGGGTCATCTCATACTCGGTTGCTCAGCGAACTCGCGAGCTCGGAATCCGTAGTGCGCTCGGGGCTCATCGTACGCATTTGCTCTCGCTCGTGATAGGTGAAGGAATGCGCCTCGCCGGAGCCGGACTGGCTCTGGGGCTTGTCTCCGCCTTGGCCCTCACGAGGTTCCTGCAGAGCTTGCTTTATGGAATTTCCGCTTCAAACGCGCTTACTCTGGGGGGCGTGACAGCCCTGATGGGCGGGGTAGCAGTTGCGGCGTGCTTTTTGCCCGCGTATCGCGCTTCCAAAGTCGATCCGGTCATAGCACTGCACGACCAGTAAATGCCGGTTCGTCCGCCCGGGCGGCTCTAACCCAGTTTGTTACTTTCGAGAGAGAGCTGCGTCCTCTGAACGTAGCCGGTCGTCCCGTCACAAACAAGGTACATCTCAATTCATGCCGATTCTTCGTGCTCCGCGAACTTACATTGCCGTTTCAGCTGTTGTAGGAGCCGCAATTTTCTGGGGGGTGGCCACCGCCGCGCCTGACACTTCGAACGTTAAAAATGTCGTCACCGGCGAAGCTGCTTTCCACGGCTACGACGGACAGAAACCAGGCCTCTATCGCAAGATTACTGTTGCCGACCTGCCCAAGCCCTACGCCACCGAAGGCGTTTCAAACAGCCCGAAAGTCGTGCCTCGCCCGGCCGATGCGTGGCCCCAGGCCCCTAAGGGTTTCAAGGTTGAGCTCTATGCCGATCAGCTCACCGGCCCGCGCGAGATTCGCACTGCGCCCAATGGCGATATGTTTGTCGCCGAAACGGATGGCGGCACGATCGAAGTTTACCGCGGCATTACTAACGACGGAAAGCCGCAGCAGAAATCCGTCTTCGCCACGAAGCTTCGCAATCCTTTCGGCATTGCTTTCTACCCGACCGGCGACAATCCTCAGTGGATCTACATCGGCAACACCGATTCCGTCGTCCGGTTTCCCTATCACAACGGCAATCTGAAAGCCACTGGCGAGCCTCAAACGATCATTCCCCAGTTGCCGCGAGGCGGACACTCTACCCGCGACCTCGCTTTCTCTCCCGATAGCACTAAGATGTTCGTCGCCGTCGGATCGGGTTCGAACGTCGATGATCCCGATACACATCCGAAAGAGTTTCACCGCGCCAATATCCTCGAATACACGCCCGAAGGTAAGTTCGTGAAGGTGTACGCGGCCGGCATTCGTAACCCCGTTGGTATAGCTATCAACCCCTTAACTAAACAACTCTGGTGCTCAGTCAATGAACGAGACATGCTCGGCGACAACCTCGTTCCCGATTACATTACCTCCGTCAAAGAAGACGGCTTCTACGGTTGGCCGTGGTATTACATGGGCGATCACCAGGATCCCCGGCTCGCGGGCAAGCACCCCGAGTTGGCGGGCAAGGTAACCGTGCCGGACGTTCTTCTGCAGCCGCACAACGCATCGCTCGAGATGACCTTCTACGAAGGCAAGCAATTCCCGAAAGCATACTGGGGCGATGTCTTCGCCGGTGAGCACGGTTCCTGGAACAAAGCCAGACGGGCTGGCTATGAAGTTATTCGCGTGCCGCTCGTCAATGGTCATGCTGCCGGTGTGTACGAAGACTTTGTGACTGGTTTTGTCACGCCTGACGGCAACGTCTGGGGCAGGCCCGTCGGTGTAGCAGTCGCGCCCGATGGTTCGCTGATGGTCACCGATGATGGATCGAATTCAATCTGGCGTGTGAGCTATACCGGGGCTGGTTCCGAACGCGCCTCGAATGCCCACTGACGGCGCTGCAACGCGGTTGCGCGTGCGAGCGGCGAAGAGCCTCTCTCAAAAGGCCGGCTTTTGGGGACTCTTCTCCATTCTCTGCGCTTTCACACTATCCACGGGCGACGGCGGTGAGGTCGCTCCGCTGGTTCTCTCCGGTCTGTTATTTGCTCTCACTGCGGTCCTCTGCGCCTACACCCCGCGCGCAAAGATGGGTTTCAGCCTGCCCGTCGTGTGCCTGTTTCTGATGACAGCGTATGGTATTGTCCAGACCCTCTTATTTCCCCGCAAGATCCTCTCCTACGGGTGGACCGGAGTCCTCTTCTGGTTTGGCGCCGCCTCGATCGCGCTTCTTGCCACTCGGCTCTTTCAATTGCCGCGGGCCGCTCATCAGTTCCGGTTCTCGTTCATTGTTTTCGGTACCGCTGTTTGTGTGCTGGATCTGTTGCAGCAGGCCTCGCAAACGGATATATATTTCTGGCTCATCCCTAGCCGCTACCCGGCTATTTTCGGACCCTTCGCTTACTGGAACAACTTTGCTCAGTTCGTCGAGCTGCTGCTCCCAGTAACGCTTTGGAAAGGACTTGGAGGACGTAGGCCCGCTGTGCCGTACATTCTCTGTGCGGCCGTCCAGATCGGTGCGGTGGTTGCATCCGGATCCCGCGCGGGTACGGTTCTCGTCGTGGTGGAACTGCTCGCGATTATCGCCCTTTCCTATGGACGGAACCGCAACAAGGCGCTGCTTCTGGGTGCTGCCCTGGCAATCGCCCTCACTCTGACCTTCGTCTACGCAGCCGGATACGAAGCGCTCATCTCGAAACTGCAGCAGAACGATCTGCTTGCCGTGCGTAGGAACATCGACAAGTCTTCGATTGCGATGATCCGGCAGCGTCCGCTCACCGGTTGGGGGCTCGACACTTATGTGCCCGTCTACCGCATGTTCGCTCGGTATGACGACGGCACGTACGTGAACCGTGCCCACAATGATTGGCTCGAGTGGGCTGCCGAAGGCGGGATCCCTTTCATGGGAGCTATGCTTGTCGTGCTTATCTGGAGCATGCGGCCGGCCATTCGCTCAGGCTGGGGTCTCGGCATAATTGCGTGTTGTATCCATGCGCTCGTCGATTATCCCTTCGCCCGCTTCGGAGTCTGCGGGTGGTATTTCTGTCTGCTCGGCATGCTCTCCGCCGCGCGGATTCAGCAGCGCGCGCCGGCCCTGGGAGACTCGCAGGCTGCAGAAGCGGCATTGCGTCTACGGTCTTCCACTCAGTTGTGAAACGCGTTCTGTCCCTTGCAGTTCTAATCGGCGGTTCGCTTGTCTTGCAGGCTGAGAAGCAGCCCTCGGCATCCTCACTTGCACCTGCCTTCAACGAGGTTCACCTTCTACACGGCGGAGCTGTCGATCCGAATCTCACATCTATTCGCGTGGGGACCTGGAACATCGATCACGGTGTGGAAATCGATAAGGTCGCTGAGGCCATGCAAACCAGTGCGGCGGATCTGTGGCTATTGCAGGAGGTCGATTGGCACACTGCCCGCGCGAAGCAGCAGGACGTCGCAGCCGGCCTTGCAGAACGCCTGCAATTCGGCGGAGCTTTCGGCATCGAATTCGAAGAGTTGAGCCAGGAGCGTGGCCGCCCTGCCTACATCGGCCAAGCCACTCTCACGCGGCTGCCCATGGAGCGCTCACGCGTTCTACGCTTCCAGCACCAGTCGGGATTTTGGCAGCCGCACAGCTGGCTGCCCTCTTCCGTTCCACTTCTCCAGCGGCGGCTGGGCGATCGTATTGCTCTCATCAGCGAGCTGCAATTAAAAGGACGGCGGCTCGTGGTCTACAACGCCCATCTTGAAAGCCGCAGTGCCGGACCCATTCAGAACCATCAGCTCGATGAAATGCTCCGCGATTCCGAACGCTACCCTCCGGGAACTGCCATCATCCTCGGAGGCGACCTGAATACCAAATATCTACCGTCGATATTTCTTCACAAGCTTGAAGCGGCAGGCTTTCGAAGCGCCCTCGGCGAGCACATTGAGCGCACTCACGCCATCATGATGGCGCTCGACTGGATTTTCGTGAAAGGACCGTTAGTAGTCGACAACGGTTCGGTGCGCCGCGACATCAAAGGCTCAGACCATTACCCCGTCTACGCGCACATTACGTCGAGATAAGTCTCTCCGTCATCAGCGCACCCCGAAAGCGTGGAACAGAATGAAAAGCGCAAACGAGAAAATAGAAGCCCCCAGGAGCACGCATACAGGCAGCGTAAGAACCCACGCCAGGATGATGTTGCGTAGCGTATTCGCTTGCAGGCCGGACCTGTTGGCGAACATCGTTCCCGCCACGCCCGAAGAAAGCACGTGCGTCGTACTCACCGGTAAGCCAAACCAATCGGCCAGGCCGATCGTGCCCATGGCCACCAGCTCAGCGGAAGCGCCTTGCCCATAGTTCAAATGTTCTTTGCCGATCTTCTCGCCGACTGTAACCACAATCCGCTTCCAGCCAATCATGGTTCCGAACCCGAGGAAGCAGGCTACCGCAACTTTCACCCAGGCCGGAATGTACTTGGTTTCTTTATCGAGACTCTTCGCATATGCGCTGAGCTCAGTGACGGCAGTTGGATCTGTGATTTGTTTCGCTTTGATGAGCTTGCCGATAGCGGAGCTCACCAGGTAGATGGTGCTTCGAAATGCACGTCGTTGATCTACCGACATTTCGCCGTATCCCGAACGGCCCTGCAAATCGTCGTGGATCTGCTGATTCAGTCCGGCCAATGCCGCCACTGTTTCATTCTTGGAGACGCCTTTAATTTTGAGGTAATCGGACAACTCATCGGTCGCCGCCTTTCCCTTTACGGGTATCGGAGCCATCTTGTTGAGAACCACTGATGCCTGCTCAGAGTGGTGCACAATGGATCGCAGGTCCGCAGTCTTAGTCGCGGGATTCAGGGCATACTGAGCCGGCAAAATGCCTACCAAAATCAGAACCACCAGGCCCATTCCCTTTTGTCCGTCGTTCGAGCCATGAAAGAAACTCACACCGGTACAAGTTAATGTCAGCAGCCCGCGGATCCACAGCGGTGGCGGCTTGTTGCCTTCCGGCGGCTTGTATAGTTCGGGCCGCTTCACGACAGCTTTGAGGAGCAGAAGCAGCAAGCCGGCCCCCACGAAGCCGATGATCGGAGAGATGAGCAAAGACGAGAAGACTTCCTGCGCTTTCCCCCAGTTCACTCCTTCCCCGAACACATGGCCGGGACTCATCATTGAATTTGCTAAACCGACGCCCATAATGGCGCCAATCAGAGTATGTGAACTCGAGGCCGGCAACCCGAGATACCAAGTCCCCAAATTCCAGATCATGGCCGAGATCAGGAGCGAAAAGACCATGGCAAAACCGGCGCCTGAACCCACGTTGAGCACGAGCTCGATCGGAAGGAGCGCCACGATGCTGAAAGCGACCGTCCCGGTGGACGTTAGAACACCCAGTAGATTCCAGATGCCCGACCAGACCACGGCCACGGTTGGCCTGAGCGTATGAGTGTAGATGACCGTCGCGACTGCGTTCGCGGTGTCATGAAAGCCATTCACCATCTCAAAACCAAAAGCCAGCGCTAAGGCAAGCAGAAGAAAGATAGCTGTAGTGACCGGCAACGTCTCGCCGAATAAATGCAAAAGGGTCTCCTCGAGAATCGGACAGGAATGTCCAGGACGCTCAGTCCGTAAGCATAGAGAACTGACGTTACAGGAGCATGAAACCAGTGAAGCTGCGAGCCTAGGCGGTACCAGCAAGGCGCACTACCCTGCGGCGGGCGGCCTTTGCGGCCGGTGCCGCTGGAATAGCGAAGTGGAATGTCGAGCCCACATCAAGCTGCGATTCCACCCAGATTCTTCCCTGGTGGCGCTCCACTATCTTCCGACAAATCGCCAGCCCTAAGCCCGTGCCCGGGTATTCGGTCGCTGTGTGAAGGCGCTTGAAGATTCCGAAGATGTGCGCATGATAACTGGGGTCAATTCCGATACCGTTGTCCTTCACCGAAATGATCCACTCTGAGCGCCCTCTTCTTGCCGAAATGCGAATTCGCGCCGGAACACCTTGCCTGCGATACTTGACCGCGTTGGTTAGGAGTTGCCGGATGAGCTGTTCGGCGTGAACCTCTGCTATGGGCAAAGTTGGCAACGGGTCGCATGTGATCTGGAGATCCGCCCCAGGCGCCGATTCCCGGCAGTTCTCGATTTCCCGGGCCGCCACATCGTTCAGATTTGCTTCTTCGCGAGCAGCCGACTCGCTGGTTGCTACCTGCGTATAAGCGAGCAGATCGAAAACGAGCGCCCGCATGCGATCTGCAAACAGCCGAATCGACCTGGTATCCTCGCCCACTGCTTCGAGCGATCCGTTCGCGATCCTCCTCTCAACCAGCTCAGAGTAGAGCATCAAATTGCGGAGGGGTTCCTGCAAATCATGGCTCGCAGAATAGACAAACTGTTTGAGGTCTTCATTGGTGCGCTTCAGTTGTGCGGTAAGAATCGCCCGCGTGGCGTTCAACTGTCGAATGCGGATCGTTGAGATGAGTACGATAGCGAAAATGCCCGCAGAACCAAACGTAGCTACCAGCTGCGAAAGACGAGCGTAAAAGCGGCTTCGCGTGCGCACGGATCCGAGTCGGCCTTGTTCTTCTCCCTCTAACTGGCGTTCTTTTTCGCGTACAGTGTTCATGAGCGTCCTGCCTCGCGCGGTCCTGACCTCCGCTATCGCTTCGGCGAGCTTGCGATCACGAATGAGCCCCAGTGTTTTTTCGAGGTCGTACGATTTTCTTTCTGCCGCCTCTTCAAAAGAATCGAGGTCGATCAGCACCTTCGTTCGGCGCCTGTTCTGAGCCTCGATGCTTGCGAGTTGCGCGGCGACTTGTGGCAGCGCCCGTCTGCTCTCGTCCAAATACGCCGGATCCCCGGTCAGCAGAAAACCCCGCTGGCTCGTTTCCGCTTCCTGCAGCCAAGTGACAACGTTCTTGAGACCGGCAAGGATTGCCACGCTCACTCGCGTCTGATCCGCAGATCGAACGTAAGCGTTCCAGGTGAAGAAGCAGAGCACCGAGACAAGTAGCAGCAAAGCAAGTGAGACGATAAGTAGCGGCAGAGACAAGCCGAGGCCGGGGAGCTCCGCTTCAACCAGCGGATGCTTCGGCCCAGCGTCTGAATTACCCGCTGAATGGGCCATGGTTACGGACGAAGACATACGGCACAGAGCCTCTGGTCATGGCTGTGTCGGGTTATCTGAAGCCTATCATTTTTCGTGCCCGGGCTCGGATGCGCCGAATCCGATTTTGTTGTGATCACCGCTCCGATACGGCTTCCCGAACCTGCAATATGCGAGCTGCTCCTGCGCTTTGGTTCGATCACGCATGAACGGCTGTGGAAATACTGAGGATAAGGATCCACAGTCGAGACACGACCGCGACGCGGTGAGCAGCATTTACCCACGCAATCAAGCGCTTGGATGATGCCCGGCTGCATCGCGGGGTTTTCCACAGAAAGTACCAAAGAAAAGTCTTGCAGAGTACCAGAGGCTCTGGTATTCTGAACAAGTCGCCGCAAACGAGAGTGAACGGCTAACCGGTCCAAAAGAAAAGCTTCAAGGGGCTTGCAAGGGCCGAGCGGTTTTGATAATTTAACAGAGGGGCGACGTCAGGTCGCCAACGGAAGTAAAAAGGTGATCGGGCTCGACGATTTTACGGCAGCCCGA
>CAVRRR010000005.1:0-2685000 GCA_963723645.1 Terriglobia bacterium | reverse complement strand
GAGATACCACCCTGATCGTACTGTGGTTCTAACCTGCTCCCGTGATCCGGGAGAGGGACATTGCAAGGCGGGTAGTTTGACTGGGGCGGTCGCCTCCTAAATTGTAACGGAGGCGCTCGAAGCTTGGTTCACTCTGTTTGGAAATCAGAGGGCGAGTGCAAAGGCATAAACCAGGTTGACTGCGAGACCTACAAGTCAAGCAGGTGGGAAACCAGGACTTAGTGATCCGGTGGTTCTGCATGGAAGGGCCATCGCTCAACGGATAAAAGGTACGCCGGGGATAACAGGCTGATCGGAGTCAAGAGTTCATATCGACGCTCCGGTTTGGCACCTCGATGTCGGTTCATCGCATCCTGGGGGTGTAGAAGCTCCCAAGGGTTGGGCTGTTCGCCCATTAAAGCGGTACGTGAACTGGGTTCAGAACGTCGCGAGACAGTTCGGTCCCTATCTGTGGTGGGCGTAGGAGATTTGATGGGGCTTGCCCTTAGTACGAGAGGACCGGGGTGAACAGACCTCTTGTGATTCAGTTGTCACACCCGTGGCACCGCTGAGTAGCGAAGTCTGGTCAGGATAAGTGCTGAAAGCATATAAGCACGAAACCTTCCCAAAGATGAGATCTCCCTGAAGAGCCGTGAAAGACGATCACGTTGATAGGACGGATGTGTAAGCGCAGTAATGCGTTGAGCTGACCGTTACTAATAGCTCGTTCGGCTTGACCATAAAATTTACTCTACGGTCAATGCGCGCAGTTTGTCAGTCTACCCGTCAATAACTATTCAATCCTCGAACCCCCCATAAAGTTTCGCTTGGGTCTAAATCGCTGATCCAAGCCCCTGGATCAGGCAGCGACTTATTCGCTGGCCCAAGACCCCAGGTTCGACTTTCGGGTGATCACAGCGAGAGGGTCCCACCCGTTCCCATCCCGAACACGGCAGTTAAGCCTCTCAGCCCCAATGGTACTGCATGCGCAAGTGTGTGGGAGAGTAGGTCATCGCCCGAGTAATTCAAAAAGCCCCGAAACGGTTTCCGCCGTTTCGGGGCTTTTTGCCTCTTGTCCTTCGGGCGTTTGCTGAAAACACCTATGCTAGTCTAACTACTCAGCGCCAAGCAAAATCGCCAGCATGAATCTTCAAAAGATGATCGAGGAGTTGCAAGCCGAGCGGAACCGGCTGGATGAGGCCATCCTCGCTCTCGAACGGCTTTCTACTACTCCCGGAAAACGGGGCGGGCGCTCCGCACGCCCGGCGAAAGAGGGCACTGCCGCCTCATCCGGCAAACCTTCGGGGCAAACCGAGGTGCCGGCCACAGACAACGGCTCCAAAACCGTCAGCTGATCGTCGTATAGCGCATTCCGGCCCTCGTCAGCTTGTCTCCGTCGAGCGCGTGTCGCCCGTCCAATATGAACGGATTTCGCATCTTCTGGGCCAGCGCTTCCCAGTCCAGATCTCGGTATTCACTCCACTCCGTAACCAGCACCAGCGCGTCGCAACCCTCTGCTGCTTCCTGTGGGTCCCGGCAAACACAGACCCCCATGCTCCCGTGCTCTCGTTGGAACCGGTCTGAGGCAATTGGGTCGTGCGCCTTCACGCGCACACCCCGGTCGATCAGCTTTTGCGCTATTTCGATTGCTGGTGCTTCTCTCAAATCGTCCGTATTGGGTTTGAACGCCAGCCCCAGAAGCCCTATCGTCCGGCCTTTAAGAATTTTAAGTTCGTGCAGCAGCTTTTCGACGACTCGGTCGCGCTGGCGCGAGTTCACCGTCTTTGCCGCTTCCACAATCGGCATATGAAGCCCGTATTCGCCGGCAGTGGCAATCAGAGCTGCCGTATCCTTCCCAAAGCAGGATCCGCCCCAACCCAGGCCGGCACTCAAAAACCGCGGACCGATCCGCGAGTCAAGGCCGATTCCTCGCGCGACCTCGGAAATGTTTGCCCCCACCCTCTCGGCTAACAATCCAACTTCGTTGATGAAGCTGATCTTGAGAGCCAGAAAAGCGTTCGCGGCGTATTTGATCAGTTCCGCCGAGGCCAGGTCCGTCGAAACCAGCGGGACCGCCACGACCGACTCCGGCCTGTCCAGATACGTTGGGGCCGAAAAGGTCTGATCCAAAATAGGCCGGTAAAGCGTATACAGTGTCTCGAGAGCCCGCGGTTCGTCCGCCCCGATTACAATCCGGTCGGGATACAGACTGTCGTGCAGCGCTGTACCTTCCCGTAGAAACTCAGGGTTAGACGCAACGGCGAAATCCGCCTTCACGTGCTCCGAACGTTGCTGGCTCGCATCGCGCAACAGCGATCCAACCCAGTTTCCACTCCCGATCGGCACCGTGGACTTGTTGACCACTACCGTGAAGTGCTCATTCACATGTCGCCCGATACACCGCGCCGCTTGCGAGAGAAACTCCAGATTCGGCGCTCCCGACGGTGTTGGTGGCGTCCCTACCGCAATGAAGACAACGTCTGCTCCCGGGATGGCCTCGGCATAGCTGGTCGTAAACGTGAGATTCGGACTAGCCTCGTCAAGTAAGTCTGCCAGATAGGGCTCGTAGATCGGAATCTGCCCTCTCTTGAGAGCTTCGATCTTCGCTTCATCGGTGTCCAGGCACGACACCGAGTGCCCGATGAACGCCAGGCAGACCCCAGTCGTTAAACCGACATACCCTGTTCCAATGATTGCAACGCGCATTAGTATGAACACCAGCCTTCAAGGGCCGGCAATGTCAAATGATAACCCACCGCGATTGCTCCCCTAGCACCTCTCCGGTCTCATCTTCATGCGAAAATGCGGACGTGATTGAGGTTATCCGGGAGGGGGTGTCCGCTGCGAACGCCCGCGTTGTTATCTTCGACTTCGATGGAACTCTGTCCGTTATCCGTTCGGGATGGATGGATGTCATGGTTCCTCTCTGCGTCGAGCAATTGATCGATCTACGTACTGGGGAACCCGAGTCTAAGCTCCGGGAAGTGGTAGAAGAGTTCGTCTGGCGCCTCACCGGTAAAGAAACGATCTATCAGATGATAGCTTTGGCGGAGGCAGTCCGCGAACGCGCAGGCCAGCCTCTCGAACCTTCGCAATATAAAAAGATGTATCTTGACCGGCTTTGGCTAAAGATACGCCATCGCATCGAAGACTTGCGCTCAGGCGCTGTCGATCCTGACGTGTACCTGGTTCCCGGCGCGCGGCAATTGCTCCAGGGACTGGCAGCTCGGGACCTGAAGCTCTATCTGGCCAGCGGAACTGACGAGGCCAATGTCAAAGAGGAGGCAGCCCTCCTGGGGGTCGCTCATTTTTTTGAAGATCGGATCTTCGGAGCTCGAGAAGATCTATCGAGTTTTTCTAAAGCTTTACTTGTCCAGCAGATCTTGTCCAAAACCGGCGGCACGAAGGCAGACGAACTGCTGGTTTTAGGAGACGGCTACGTCGAGATTGAAGAGGTCAGCAAAGTAGGTGGAGTCGCGATTGGCGTCGCGAGTTCCGAACCCGAATGCAACGAGCTTGATCAGTGGAAGCGGGAACGCCTGATCAGAGCAGGGGCAGACTTCATCATTCCCAACTACACCCAGCTAAACGACCTATTTTCAGCCGTTTTTCATGCATCGGTTTCCGTGGTCAGATAGTATGTGAGTTATCGAGACTTGGAGAGTAACTAAATCCCGGTAGCAGTCATCTCTGAGCTGTAACGCCCGCATCCTGGGAGAAGACCCTTTGTTACCTGAAGCAACAATCGCACCCACTGAAAACGTTCGTCCAGTAATGACGAATCCCACAAACCGAACCAAAGTTCTCTTAGCCGACGATCATCACTTGATTCTCGACGCCCTCCGGGCCATGATGAGCAACGATTTCGATGTCGTCGCAGTAGACAATAGCCAAGCCTTTATTGAAGCAGTCGAGAAATTCCAGCCGGACGTAGCCATCCTGGACATAAACATGCCCGGCGGGAACGGCTTTACCACGGCCAAGAAAGTTCTCGAGCAGCGCCCCTCGCTGCCTATCGTGTTTCTGTCCATGTATGCTGAACCGACCTATGTAGAACAAGCTTCGCAGGTCGGCGCCAAAGCCTATCTCTCAAAGGTCGCTCCAGCCCAGGAGTTGATCTCGGCTATTTACGCCGTGCTGGAGGGTGAAGTCCTCTTGCCGCCGCCTGCGCCCAGGGACGAGAATACGCAACAGCAGAAGAATGACCTGACCGCTCGCCAGCGCGAGGTGCTACGGCTCATCGCGCTTGGAAGCAGCGCTAAGGACATCGCGAACCAGCTTAATATCTCGGTTCGGACGGCGGAGTTCCACCGCGCAGCCATCATGCAGCGCCTCGGACTCCACTCGACCGCCCAGATGACTCGCTACGCGATCGTCAACAACATTGCCTGACTTACTCCGGCCAACCAACTCCATTTGAGATGGGGTTACTGGACGATGAACATCTCCCGAATAGCTCACCGAGCACTCGTTTTCGGCTACGCCGTGTTTACCGGTTCGGTCCTAGCAGCACAAAGCGCGGGCGGCGATCGCATTGACGCGGGTGCCAGGCAGATGCTTGCTTCTAGTGACACCCAATTCGCCATCAGGGCCGCTCAAAGCGGGTTGGCCGAAGTTCAGCTCGGCAAGATGGCCGCCGAGAAGGCCAGTGACCCGGACCTTAAGGCGTTCGGCCAGCAAATGGTGGACGATCACACCAAAGCAAACGATCAGCTCAACTCTGTCGCGCAGCAGGAGCGAATGACTCTGCCAGACACCTTGAACGCTAAGGATCAGGCTACTTACAACAGGCTCGGTCAGCTGTCGGGAACAGAATTCGATAAATCTTACGCCGTCGACATGGTGAAAGATCATGAGATGGACGTGAAGGACTTCCAGAAAGAGGCAAACAGCGGAAAAGATCCGGGCATTAAAAACTTCGCCTCACAGACGTTGCCCGTCCTGCAAGACCATCTTCAAAAGATCAAGTCTATCGCTCCGAAGTTGAATGGCGTTTCGAAGTGAAGATCGGCATCTTTTCCGCGCACCTTCCTGGACAGCGCGCCTGATTCGTGACATAACTACGTGAGGAAAGGTAGGTTCGTCCTATGCTTCGCTTACTACTGATCATCGTTCTGTTTTTTCTTCTCATTGGCATGCTGCCGTCTTGGCCGTACTCACAAGGATGGGGATACGGTTACTATCCGAGCGGCGGACTAGGCTTGCTGCTCATCATAGTTCTGGTCCTGTTTCTCGTAGATCGCAGACGAGTGTAAACTTTCAAATCGGCCGGCGTCGACTCGGCGGCTCAACGCGAAACACCTCCTTCCTCCCTGCGGTCCATCGGGTAGAGGATTAAATGAGCACGTTGACAAATAAGAGAGTCGCTATCCTGGCGACCGATGGGTTCGAGTATGTTGAACTTACCGAGCCCAAGAAGGCACTGGAAGCCGCTGGCGCCAAAGCTGATGTCGTTTCTCCCAAAGATGGTGAGATCAAGGGCTGGAACCACACTGACTGGGGCGATTCCGTGAAGGTGGACGTTAGTTTGAAGTCGGCTGACCCCGGTGACTACGACGCTCTGGTGCTGCCCGGCGGAGTAATGAATCCCGACCACCTGCGCCAAGACCCACAGGCTGTTGCTTTCGTGAAGGCGTTCTTTGAAGCGCATAAACCAGTGGCAGCCATCTGTCACGGTCCTTGGCTCTTGGTGGAAGCCGACGTGGTCAAAGGACGAAAGCTGACCTCTTGGCCGTCGCTCCAAACGGATATCCGAAATGCCGGCGGCGAGTGGACCGATCAGCAGGTCGTGACTGACCACGGTCTTGTGACCAGTCGTAAACCCGACGATATACCCGCCTTCAACAAGAAAATGGTGGAAGAGATCGCCGAAGGGAAGCACCAGGCACAGCACGCCTGACCGCTGCTCCACCTTGCGGCCTGACTAATTGGAATTAATGTTTCCTCCCTGTATTTCTGCAAAATCGTAGGCTTCGCCATACGTCTCATTTGGTGGCAGTACAGGGAGGGGAATTTATGCAATCAATCTATAAAGCACTTGCTGTTTTTTCACTAAGTTTGGGGATGGCTGTCGGCGTTGCGCCGTCGCTGGTCGCAGCGCCGGGAGCGTGGTTTCAATATGGCGAAGGCTACCCGAATCTCCGAGCCTTGGTAGATCGCACTCAGACAGATTTGCGGCAATCAATGGAACTGGAACACAATAACGGCGATCAGCGTGATCGTTATCGCAACGCCCAAGGCCACCTCTCCACCTTCGATCGGCATATGACGAAAGGTCATTTCGACAAGGGGGAGTTGGACAAAGCAATTCACGATATTCAGAGCGTTCTCGACCATAACGCCCTTCAGGCGAGCGCTCGCGATGCGTTGCTGCGCGACGTGGAAGACCTGAGGGCAGTCCGCGAACGCCGTTACTGACTCGCTGATTCCTGTGCGCTCGCTCCGGCGAGGCCGAGCGCTGCCGCTCGCGGCTTAAGCGCTTCGATACAGAATGCGATGTGATCGTCGAGGGCAACTCCCAGCTCTTGCGCCCCGCCGATGATGTCGTCCCGATTCACGTTCCGGGCAAACGCCTTGTCTTTAAGTTTGCGCTTTACCGATGGAACGTCCACCTCGTGAATGCTCCGTCCCGGCTTTACATAAGAGCAGGCGGTCAGGAAACCGGCGAGCTCGTCGCATGCGAAAAGCGCGCGTTCCATCAGCGATTCGCGCGCAACTCCGGTGTAGTTGGCATGTGACAAAATCGCCCGGCGAATCTCCTGGTCTACGCCCCTGTCTTCTAAGAGAGGTTCACCCTTCACAGGATGGTCGGGCGCGGCCGGGTGAATCTCCCAGTCGAAATCGTGCAGGAGCGCCGTCACTGCCCAGCGCTCCTGATCTTGGTTGAATTTCGCCGCGTATGCGCACATGCAGGCTTCCACCGCCAGCATGTGCCGGCGCAAACTTTCGCTTTGCACGAACTCGCACACGATTTCCCAAGCCTTATCTCTCGTCACCATTTGAGTGTGGATCGGGTTGGGCAGCAATTCCGGTCTTAAGCTTCCTCGATCTTCACGGCCGTGATTTTGTCGCCCTGTTTGACCGAGTCAACAACATCCTGTCCGGTCCGCACTTGCCCGAAGACCGTGTGCTTCCCATTCAGCCATTCCGTTGCCACATGCGTGATGAAGAACTGGCTACCGTTGGTGTTCGGCCCCGCGTTAGCCATCGAAAGGGATCCCTTCTGATGTTTGCGTGGATTTCCCTTTGTTTCGTCTTCGAACCGGTAGCCGGGGCCGCCCGTGCCCGTACCCGTCGGGTCGCCGCCCTGGATCATAAAATCCGGGATAACCCGATGGAAGACAGTGCCATTATAGAAGCCGTCTTTGGCCAGGAACACAAAATTGTTCACCGTCTTCGGGGCATCTTTCGGGAACAGGTCCACCACAATCGTTCCGCGAGTTGTCTCGATCGTGGCCGTGTAGTTCTTCGCCGGGTCAATGGAAACCGACGGTGCGGCTGAATACTGTTTACTCATCCCTCTCAGTGTAGGAGACGCGCCGTGCGCGCCCTGGTACTCTCACTCCCGTTATTCGACGATATAGTAGGAACCCGGCAGAACCCGATGGCTTCTAAGATTTCAGCGCTTCTTATGTGCCGTCTCCTGCTGCGGACAAGCTTACCGCTGAGTCTGCTGATCTGTCGCCTTGCGTGTGCCCAGAATTCCCAGTGGCTTTCTTCGGATGGCAGCGCACCACAAGCGCCCAAAGCCGCTAAGCGCTACCCAATCTCGGGGACAGTCGTAAATTCTGTTACGAGCGAGCCAATCCGACGGGCGCTGGTACGCGTGAATAGTGGGCAGGAACAGTTGGTGGCGTTCACAGGCGCGGACGGAAGCTTTCAGCTCGCCAGTGTTCCGGAAGGCCAAGCCTGGATCTCGGCGCAGCGGCCCGGCTACTTTGATCCTCAATCGACCGGAGGATTTCGCTCGCCAACAAATGGGGCGCGAAAAGTGGGTTCAGGGTCGAACGAATTCCGTGTGTTGCTCACCCCCGAGTCGACCGTTCTCGGGACAGTACTCGACACCGAAGGAGAGCCCATCGAAGACTTACAGGTCCAACTCCTGGGCGAGCAGATTGTGAATGGCCGGAAGCAATGGATCACTCGCGGCTCTGTTTCCACCGACGATAGCGGCGCTTATAAGCTCAGTGAACAGATGCCTGGACGTGTGGTTGTGTGCACTGCGGCCAAACCTCTAATCCCGAATGACCCGGCAAACGGGGAAAGCTATCCACCCCGTTGTTATCCCGACGGCACTGACCTCGCATCCGCGCAGATAATCGATCTTGCGCCGGGACAGGACGCGCGAACCGATTTCAAATTGGGCGCGGTGCGCGCGTTCAGTGTCAGCGGTGTGATCGTTAATTTAACGGGCGACAACGGAACCAGCGTCTGGGCTGAAGGTGCGGCCGGCATGCCGGCCTATCAGGGCAATATCCAAATAGATCCGCGCGGCGGCCGGTTCAGAATGGGTTCGGTGCCTGATGGGTCTTGGAGACTTCATTTTCAGTCCAATATGGGCCAGGGAAAGGTGAGCGAGGCGGTGGAAACCGTCGTGGTGAGCGGTTCCGACGTGCGTGGATTGCAAATTCGGCTCACCCCCGGCGTCGATGTTCCAATCCAAACAAACGGAGCAGCCCCGGGCGCGAACCAGACAATCACGACGGGCGGTGGAACGCGAATCATGCCCCCGAGTGTCACGGCCACCCCACAACTGCAGCTCATATCGACCGATTCTGCAAACGCTCAGCAGCAGTATTACTCCTCTTTCATCGGCACCCCTAACGGCGAGAGTTCTGGAACTCCCTCGATGGCCGTCCTCGGAGTCAGACCGGGCAGCTACAACGTCTTTACGCAAATAACTGGAGTAGGCTGTCTCGCTTCGATCTTCTACGGAGGTTCGGATCTATCTCGGGAACCGCTTACGATAGCACCCGGTTCAGTGCCCCTGCCCATTACCGTAAACCTTCGCAACGATTGCGCCTCCATCTCTGTTACTGTCCACTCCGACCCGCCCGCTAGTGGCGGATTCGTATTGGTCGTTCCCGATTCGGGCCTCCTACAACCGCAGATCGTCAGTCTGGCTTCAGATGGTCTGGCGACCGTCTCCAATCTGAGTCCTGGCTTGTATCACGCGTACGCTATCTCCGATCTCGAAGGCCTCGAGTATGCCAATCCGCAAGCCATGCGCGACCTTGCATCCGCCACTCTCGATCTGCAACCGAGTCAGAAATCCTCGGTCACTCTCGAGCTGATCAACCGGAGGCACGATTGAGACTACGAGACACGGCCTGCCTCTCTCTATTGTTCTGCGCTTCGCATCTGGCTCTCGCGTGGCAGCCGCAGCCTGCGTCAGTTCCTGTGTTCACGATCAGCGGCATCGTCGTGGAGGGCCGGACCAATCAACCTCTCAGGCGCGCCCACGTGAGGATCGCTCAGAACGACAACCCGGAGCGGAGAGCCTCGTTGCTGACGGCAGAAGACGGCAGGTTCAACTTCACGAACGTTCCGCAGGGAAAGTACACGCTCTCTGCCGAATACCGTGGCGTTTCGCATATGTATCAGGAGGATGGGTACTATTCGACAGGTATTGTGACTGGACCCGCGCTCGACTCTCAACACATCGTGTTCGCGTTTCCTGCTTCCGGCACGCTTGTGGTGAAAGTGTTGGACGAGGAAGGCGAGCCGGTGCGCGCCCAGACAATCCTCTTCCATAAGAGGATTGTTGGGGGATGGTCCCAAATCGAGCTGGCCTCTCAAGTCACAACCGATTCAGAAGGTATCGGTCGCTTCCCCCATTTGGAAGCGGGCACATATTATGTTGGGGCGACAGGCCGTCCCTGGTACGCGCAGGACGGCATGGTGCCGCGAGCCTCGGGTTCACAGGCGGAGTCCGAGAAGCAGCTCGATCTCGCTTACCCGGTGACGTACTACCCCGAAACCCAGGATCCGGGCTCGGCTTCACCGGTTGAGGTTTCCGAGGGCGAGTCCGCGCATGTGCAGATCGCTCTTCGCGCTGTCCCCGCTGCAAAGATTCTCCTGCAAGGTTTTCCTGGCGATCAGGACCCGGCTCGCGGCGAGCAGGTCATTCCCTCGGTTGAGGCAATCGGCCCGGGAGGCGTTCGCATTCAGACTCCTGCCGACTCTTATCAGGACAACAATGGCCGGCAAATTGGAGGCATCGCTCCAGGCAACTATGTCGTCTCGGTCACGCGAATGTCTCCAGGCGAGAATGGCCAGGAGCCCCTCGGAGTCTCACGCGTCGATGTCCGTTCCGAAACAAGCCTGACGTTCTCGAATCTGGCGCGAACAGCAGTCTCCGGCCACTTGACCGTCGAAGGACTTGCCCTTCCAAAACAAGTTGCGATTTGGTTGGGTCAGCCTTCTACCGCCCAGAATGCATTCTGTCCTGTGAACTCCGACGGCTCCTTTCGATGCAATAGCAACGGCACTGGCGGGAACGGAGGAGGAAACGTGATTCCCGGGCGGTATCAGGTCCGGGTCGTGAACTCCGCTGATCTATACGTGAAATCTACAATCGCAAGAGGCGCCGAAATTTCTGCCGGGCTTCTTATTCTAAAAGAAGGCGAGGCCGCGGATCTCACCGTAGTCGCAGCCAAAGGCACGGCGAAGGTCAACGGAATTGCGGTACGGGATGGGCGGGCAGTTTCCGGCGCCATGATCTTATTGATTCCGAAAGACCGCGGGCTCGGCGCCGGGATCCCGCGTGACCAGAGCGATAGCGACGGCACGTTTACCTTGCAGCAGGTGCTGCCCGGGTCTTACTTCCTTTTGGCGCTTGAGAACGATCGTCTGCTCGAGTATCACAACAGGAACGCTATCCAGCCGTATCTGGCGAGGGCCCAGACCGTCACTGTGCCGCTCGCACCGGATGCGCCAGTGCGCGTCGAAGTGCAGAAGCGCTGACCTCCGATCATTGCCTGTTTCCAACTCGTTAGGCCTTCTTGCAGATGCACGGATCGCGCCTATTCATCCGCTACACTAAGGAGTTTGAGTTTCAGTTTCGGGGTGTTCTGAACGTGTGCTGTGTGCCAACGCTGAAACCGGCACTTGACACGCCACGTCAGGGGAGTGTTCCTCCAACCATGAACTGGACTCGCTTAAGCGGCAGCAACGAAAGGATTCGCTTTTAGAAATGATTCATCACAGGCCTAAACGCCTGCGTATGCCCGCCCCGGCTGTCTGCCTTTTCAATGTTCCGTTTCTATTTCTGTTTTCCGGATTGAGCGCTTTCTGTGCGAGCGAGCAAACGCAGCAGCCCGCGCCGTCCCAGCAGACTTCTCCGCAACAGACACCCCCACAGCAGCCGAAGCCGACTCCACCGCCGGCCAATCCGAACCAGCAGAACCCTTTCGAGAATGTTCCGGAAGCACCTCAAAAACCCGCTGCGCCCCAGAACCCGACCGGCGTTCAGGAAGCTAAACCCGCTGCCGTAGGCGCCAACATCATTGAGGGAGTGGATTTCCGAGGCCAGCATAAAGTGCCTCAAGACACGCTTCGCGCTCTGATCTACACCAAAAAAGGTGACGTCTACGACGAAGCTTCCATTCATCGCGACTTCATTGCACTCTGGAACACCGGCAGGTTCGACGACCTCCGGGTTGAGACCGAGAAGGGACCTGGTGGCGGCATCATTCTTCGTTTCGTGGTGACCGAGCGCCGGACCGTACACGTGATCGACTACACGGGTAACAAGTCAATCACTAAATCGGAAATCCTAGACCGCTTCAAGGAACGCCACGTCAGTCTTACGCCCGAATCTCAATTCGATCCCGGCAAGGTACAACTCGCGAAAAACGTGCTGCAGGAATACGAGGCTGAACGAGGCCATCAGTACGCCACGGTCACACCTCAGATCCGCCAGGTTCCGCCCGGTGGCGTGGACGTGATCTTTGCGATCGATGAAGGTCCGAAGGTGAAAGTCGGCAACATCATCATCGATGGCAATCACGCTTTCAGTTCAAAAGAAGTAATACGAGCGATGAAGAATCTGAAGCCGATTGGCATTCCCCATTCGCTCATCTTCGAAAATCTCTTCGCTCGAACGTACGACTCAACCAAGCTCGACGAAGACTCCGAGCGAATCCGGATGTTTTACATGTCGCGAGGCTATTTCACAGCGCGCGTGATCAATCACTCTGAAAAAGTTTACGACGTGTATGGCAAGGGCATGAAAATTCCGCTGATCAATTCGAAAAAGCCCGGCAAACACGTCGATATTACGATGGTCGTCTCTGAAGGTGACAAATACTTTCTGCGCAACTTTAATTTCGTTGGCATGAAGTTGTTCCGAACGCCCGACTTGATTGCACGTAGCGTGTTCCGCATGGCCCCCGGTGATGTGTTCTCAACCGAGAAGATGCAGAAGGGTCTTGACGATCTTCGGAAACTCTATGGAAACTTCGGTTACATCGATTTCGTCCCGACCCCCGACCCCGAAGTGGTTCCCGGCAAAGATCAGGTCGACCTCACGATCGACGTCGATGAAGGCCATCAATTCTTTGTCCGTCGCATCGATTTCCAGGGCAACACCAGTACTCGTGACAAAGTGATTCGCCGCGAAATGCTGATCGACGAAGGTGATCTCTACAGCCGTCAGCTTTTTGATACCAGCATCCTGCGATTGAATCAGCTCGGTTACTTCGAGCCCCTCAAACCGGAGGACGCGGCTGACATCAAACGGGACACCCGAACGAACACCGTTGACCTCACCATCAAATTAAAGGAGCGCGGCAAGAACTCCATCCAGCTGAACGGCGGTGTGTCCGGCATTTCCGGAAGCTTCATCGGGTTCTCGTACTCGACTAACAACTTCTTAGGATTGGGAGAAACGCTGAGCTTGAGCGCTCAGATCGGCACGTTGCTCGATAACATCACCTTTGGGTTTACCGAGCCCTATCTCCTCGATAAACCGATCCAGGCCGGTTTCACGGTTTTCTACCAGCGCTACAGCTACAACCAGGGCCAGCAGGCATCTATTCTGGCCGGGCAGAATCTTGTTCCTTACTACAATTCGTTAGGTTCTCAAAACCTTTTGAACTACGTCACGAACGGCAAGGGTTTCACGACATTCCTCAGTTACAATCTGCGGCGAAGCTTTGCCCGAGTGGGCCTTTCCTATAGCTTTAGCGATCAATCGGTCGACCCAGTCACCGATGCCGCAAAGTCGTACTTTTCGTACCTGGATTTCGAAGGAGTCGGCGGTCCGAATAGCCTGACGGGTATTAAAACAAGTACGATTACGCCGACATTCGCCTATAACACCGTCAATCACCCGATTACGCCGACCAAGGGTCTCCGAGTGAACGCCAGCTTTGGCTTCACCAGTTCAGCTCTCGGCGGAAACGTGAATACTGTGCAGCCATCGCTTGACGTCGCCTATTTTCGCCGCGGCTTGTTCAAGAGCAACGTCATGGGCTTTCACTTGAACGCTCGCTTCATTAGCGGGTATAACGGCAAAGTAGCGCCTCCGTACAGCCGCTACTACATGGGAGGCGAGGACGACGTCCGCGGCTTCGATATTCTTACTATCAGTCCTTTCGCCTATATCCCGACGAGCACGACTGTGAACGTGCTCAATAATGACGGCACGGCACGCATTCAAAGGATTGTAAATTCAGATGGCAGCATAGGGGTCGCGCCAGTCACGCAAACGATCCCGATCTATCAATTGATCCTGCCGGGCGGCGACACTTACGGCGTATTCAACTATGAGTACCGCATCCCGATAGTTGGACCCGTGACGCTGGCCCCCTTCGTCGATGTGGGCGTGGATAAGCTGCTCTTACCTAGTCAGTTAGGCCTCAATGAGGAGCGTGTTTCACAGCTGAACGCCCTTTTCCCGCAGGCTAATTTCGGCAGCCGGGCGGTGATCCCCGGCGGAACCCAGCCACCGCGCATATCGGCCGGAATCGAGCTTCAAGTACTCATGCCAGTGGTGAATGCCCCATTCCGGGTGTACTGGGCGTATAATTTGAGTGTTGTCAACACAAATTTGCAGCCACCGATTGTAGCGGACCGTTCGTTCTTTCCGAACAACGCGACGTATCAAAGCGCTTTGCAAGCCTTTGGTCAGGCAACTCCTTGGGATGAGCGGAGGTCGATCTTCCGTTTTTCCATTGGACGAACGTTTTAGTCTGGTCGCAGCATGGGCACTCCGGGTGTTTGTGGCGGCATTAAGATACCCAGAATTGAGAGTTTCAGGAAGGAATTGAGAAGTTGATGTTCATAAAAAGTAGTTTCGCGGCGGCAGCGGCCTGCCTATTCATGGCGGCTGGAGCCTACGCGCAGCAGGGCCCGGCCAAAGTCGGGGTTATCAGTGTGCAAGGTGCGATCGTCGGCACGCACGACGGCCAGAAGGCCTCGCAGGAGCTGGAAACCAAGTTCAATCCGAGAAAAAAAGAGTTCGATACACGGCAGAGTGAGGTCGCTCAGCTGCAGGACCAGTACAACAAGGGCGGCAGCGTGATGAACGATGAGAAGAGAAACCAGCTTGCCCGGGATATCGATGAAAAGAAGAAACGTCTCGAGCGCGACATGCAGGACGCGAACGAGGAGCTTCAGGCAGAGCAGCAAAAAGTTTTGCAGGGCTTGGGCCAGCGCATGATGGCGGTGATCGAAAAGTACGCCAAAGATAACGGTTATACGATGATCCTCGATGTGAGCAATCCGAACACGCCGGTGCTCTACGCTTCGAGCGGGATCGATATCACGCAGGATATCGTGCAGCTCTATGACAAGACGTCCACGAACGGCGGTCCGGCTTCGAGCCCGAGCGCTTCCGCACCCGCAACAGCGCCAAGGACGACAGGAACCACCACTCCTGGCGTTGCTTCCAGAGCGCCTGGAACGCCTCGCTAAGCTTTCCAATCACCAGGTATCTTTCCTGGCTGCTTTCTCCTATATGCCCGGCTCTCAGGTATTTTTCGACCCGCGAGCTGGGCGTGCCCTGGAATGGATTCCAAGCTAGCATGAACTTGTGCCAGTGCGTAACCTTCTCGTTTCACTTCTCCTGCTCGCTGTTCCCGGAGCTGCGGAAACTCACCCGCTGACGCTCCAGCAAGCCCTTGAGCTGGCCGCTCGCCAGAACCCGGACGTTACCCTTGCGCGTCTTGATGAACAACATGCCGAAGCGGGCATTCGGATCGCCCAAGATCCATTCCGTCCTAAAGTTATTCTTGGCAGCGGTGCAGCTTATACATACGGCTATCCGAACACCATTGAAGGCAGTGCTCCGGCTATATTCCAGGTCACTACGCAACAATC
Organism: Terriglobia bacterium; assembly: GCA_963723645.1. GTDB lineage: Bacteria > Acidobacteriota > Terriglobia > Bryobacterales > Bryobacteraceae > Bog-105. The sequence continues at coordinate 2,669,697 of CAVRRR010000005.1, read as the reverse complement.
CTTGTTCAATCGCCCCAAGACCTTTCAAGTCGCGGCCTCGAGGGAGCTGGCACGCGGTGCAGAATTTGCCGCGCAGGCTAAAACGGATGACGTGGCATACCAGACTGCGGATCTCTTTCTAACGGCGAGTCAGATCGAGCATCAGTTCGAGGCGCTTTCCGGTCAGCTTCCCAGCCTGCAAAAAGTGATCGACACCGTTGCGGCTGCTGTGAGTGAGGGGACTGAGCTGTCACTTGAACTGAAGCGCGCCCGGGTGAATCTCGCTAGTTCCGAGCAACAGCTCGGCGCGGCTCGCCTGGATCAGGATTACTACGAGACCATGCTCGCGGTGGTGGTGGGTTATCCTGCCACGGACCGCGTGAAGCCTGTCGAATCGGATACGTCCGCCGTTGGAACGCCTGTCTCCGAATCCGAAGCTGCCGACATCGCTCTGCGAAATAATCGGCAACTGCGGGAGATGCAGTCCAACATCCTCGCCAAGGAGATGGACCTCCGATCCTACAAAGCGGCACGTTTGCCACAGGTGGACCTCGTCGCTCAGTACGCGCTCTTCGCAAAGTACACGTATCAGCAGTACTTCCCTTCGAATCGTTTTCAGCGGAATAACTTTCAGCTCGGCGCTGCAATATCGGTACCCTTGCTTGTGGGCTACGGACGTGGAGGTTACATGCAGCAATCCCTTACGGACATACAGAAGCTTCGGGTGCAGACCGACCAGCTGCGAAACCGTATCCTTACCGAAACCCGACGCAGTTACCAGCAATGGCAGAAGGCCGTCAGCATTCGTGATCTGGCGCGTTTGAAGCTGGATCTTGCTCGTCAGGAACTCACCGTGAGACTGGCGCAGAATGCGGAAGGGCGCACCCCGCTCCGTGAGCTCGAACAGGCCCGTATCGACGAAAGCAACCTCTGGATGGAACTCTACGATTCAGAAGCCCAGGTCACACGCGCCAAGCTAGCCATCTTGCGGGAGACTGGCACTTTGATGAGTGCGGTTCGCGGCGATAAAGGGAAGCAGCTGGATGTCGCTCAGCCCTGAGCCGATACTCGACAGCGCCGGGTCTTCCCGGGAGCCTGCGATCGAGACGAAGGATCTGCACAAAATTTACGCCGGTGTCCACGCCGTAGATGGACTCACCGTCACGGTGCTGCAAGGTTCGTTCTTTGGTTTTCTCGGACCGAACGGCGCTGGAAAAACCACCACGATCAAGATGCTTATGGGTCTCGCGCAGCCCGACGCGGGAACGATCAAGATCCTCGGCCTGCCGATGCCCGAACAATCACTCGAGATCAGGAAGGTGATTGGTCTGGTTCCCGACGACTCGCTTCTATTCGACTACTTGACGGGCGGAGAATACCTCGAGTTCATCGCGCGCCTGTACGGGTTGCCGCGCTCGACAGCCGGTGAGCGGTCGCGTGAGTTGCTCGAACTGTTCGAGCTTGCCGAGAACTCGCGGAAACTGATCGGCGAGTATTCAAAAGGCATGCGCAAACGCGTCGCCCTCGCTGCCGCCCTGATCCATCGTCCCAAACTGTTTCTGATGGACGAGCCGTTCGAGGGCGTGGACGCGGTCGGCGCAAGGCTGATGAAGGACATTCTGCTCGAGCAGGTCCGTCACGGCGCCACTGTATTTCTGACCTCCCATGTTCTCGAAGTGGTAGAGCGGTTGTGCGACCAGATCGCGATCATCAGCCGCGGAAAGGTCATCGCGCAAGGCACGGTTGAGGATCTTAGGCACGAAGCAACTACGGAGACGACCACCTTGGAAGATATCTTCGTCAATCTCGTGCATGGCGAGCGCTATAGCGGGAAGCTGGACTGGCTGTAAGCCATGTGGCACCAGATCCTGGCTATCGCATGGGCCCAGTTTCGTATCACTCGGAACCATCTGCCTCGCACGACCTTCGGAGCAGTAGCGGGCTGGGTGCTGACTTCATTGTGGTACGGGCTCTACGCGCTGCTGGCTACTTTTCTGGCGTTCAGGATTCCCGATTTCCCAATGGATCAGCTTGTGAAATGGCTTCCGCTAGGGCTGCTTGGCGTGTTCCTGTTCTGGCAGATCATTCCTTTGTTTACTCTGAGCAGCGGCTGGTCGCTTGAACTCGGCAAACTGCAGGTCTATCCGGTCGACGCGAAAGCTCTTTTCACGATCGAGACCTGCCTGAGAATCACGAGCGCGCCGGAGATGATTCTCGTGATGCTCGGCGCGGGTGTCGGCTTGGCCCGTCATCCCGCAGTGCCTTGGCTCGCTCCCTTGGCCCTGGTTCTCTTCGTCCCGCTCAACCTATTTCTGCAGTTGGGAATACGCGATCTCGTTCTGCACTCCTTTGAGCGCAATCGATTTCGCGAACTCTTTGCCGTGCTTTTGATCAGCATTGCGGTTGCGCCACAACTGCTGCTCAGGACTGGAATCGGGCCAAAGCTCACGCCCTACCTGTTCCGGGCGGCAAGCGGCTATCTGACACCATGGCGCGAAGTCGCGCGGCTGAGTCTCGGGCACATGAACTTCGCCGGCCTCGCGGCACTCATTTTGTACACCGCTGCCTGTTATGCTTTTGCGCGCTGGATGTTCGCTAAGAGTCTGGTTGCGGATGAAGGCAATGGGGCCGGTGCACGCCCCCCCATGGAGACGCCTGCACGCGCTGCCTTTCATCTCTCGAGGCTGCCGGGCCGGATTTTCGCAGATCCGCTCGCCGTGCTCGTTCAGAAGGAACTTCAGTCGCTCCTGCGCATGCCGCGCTTTCGCGTCCTTTTTGGAATTTCGTGCGTATTGGGAATTGTTGTCTTCGTTCCTGCTGCCCTCAACCGGCAGGACCCTACTTCTGATTTCATGCGGAACAACCTGCTGCCGGTGGTGAATGTCTATGGATTGCTCTTGCTGAGTGATGCGCTGCTGCTCAACGCGTTCGGCTTGGATCGCGGAGCCGCGCAGCTTTATTTCGTCACACCCGTTGCACTCGAGACGGTTCTCAAAGCGAAAAATCTTGCGGCAGTCGTCTTCGTTGCTCTTCAGAGTGGCGTCATTCTTCTGGTCGCTTGCGCGGCGCGTGCGCCAATCACGCTGAAAAGCATCACGTCCGGATTGCTTGCGTCCGCGGTGGTGACTGTCTTTCTTCTTGCAACCGGGAACTTGAGTTCGTTCGCGATGGCAAGACCTGTTGACCCCAAGCAGACGTTCAAGAAGCAGGCTGGTGCAAAGACACAACTTTGGCTCCTCGGCTGCTCTGCCGGTCTCTTTATCCTTCTCGGATTCGCATTTCTCGCCCGATATGCGTTGCAGAGCGATTGGATTTTTGCCGCCGTGCTGACCTTCGAATTGCTGGTCGGCTCCATAGTCTACCGGCTTAGCCTCGAATCGGCTGTGAAACGGGGAACGCGAGATCGAGAGGAAATCGTCCAAACGCTCTCGAGAAGCGCCTCACCCGTGAGTCTGGGGTGAGACGCACGGCTGGCTCAACTTACGCCTGCAGTTTGGAAATTTCTCTCTCGATAGCATCCCGCACCGTCTCTATGGCGGCCTCGTCTTGATATTTATGGCGGGGCCAGAAGAAGCCCTTGAGTCCATCCCTTCTTCTGCGCGGAACAACGTGGATGTGCAGATGCGGAACGGTTTGGCTGACGCGATTATTGATCGCGATGAAGGTGCCTTCCGCATCAAGCGCGGATTCCACTGCTTTCGCGAGAAGCTGCACTCTCGTCATCGCAGCGCCCGCCAGTTCCTTCGGCAGGTCGAGGAGAGTCACATAATGTTCACGAGGACTTAGCAGCACATGCCCGGGGAAGAGTGGATGATTGTCCAGAAACGCGACGAAGTCTTCATCCTGATAGACGATATGGGCAGGTAAAGCGGCTGTAACTATGCTGCAGAAAATGCAGTCAGCGGGGCGGGTTTCTGGCAATCTTCATCTCCACCAGGCATTTCATCCAATGGGTGCCTGCTCTGTCAGCCCGACCCGGTCGATCCAGAGAATCATGTCCCCCTTGCCATCGACATCGAATGCAGGTGCGAACTTCGCTCCCCAGAGAATCTCATCGTACCGGTAAGAGTAGCGGGCGTACACGATTTGCCCAAATGTTTCGTCGAAGCCGCGCATCATGACCAGCACTTCAGCCTGTGCATTCAAGAGATCCCGAGAAGTTTTCCCGTATAGCGGGCTCTTTTCGTTGATCGGGTGCAACACCGTCCACGTAAGCGGCAGGAAGAGAATTTGGGTCCGTTCGAGTTCGAGTAGGTCATATCTGCGCTGGGGTAGCCCATTACGTGATTCCACGGTCATCAGCATCACACGGGCCTCCGTCTCGATCAGATTGTTTGCGCGGCGGTTCACCACACGGAACTGCAGGCTGGTTCCTTCGTGATAAGGTGCGACAACCATGATCGGGCTGAAACCAAACCGCGCCGAGGGTCTCGAGAAGCGGCCAAACAGTAATCCTGTAGCGATTGCGAACGCCATCAATCCAAGCAAAGCCTCGAGTGCGGCAATTGCGTTTGCCGCCGGGCCGTCCGGGTACATGTTGCCGTAGCCGACAGTAGTCAGTGTGTGTGTGCTGAAGAAAAACAGGTTCAGGAAGTGGGTAATCGGATCCTTCGACTCGGCTCCCTTTATGCGCCCATCCGCAACGGACATGTAAACCCAGGCGAACGCCAGATTAACGACGACGAACGTGATTGAGACGATACCGCTGAAGACCCACCAGGAGGAATTGATGAGATATGTGTACGGGTTAGAGTCGCGCCAGGTACGCCCGGCGCGGTGAATATTGAACTGCCCATCTTTGGTGACGATGCGATTGAGCGTGCCCGTGTACTTCTGTGTAAGGCCGGGGTCGAAGTTGCTATCCCCACTGGCTGCGTTTGGAAACTCCGTGTGTATCGTACCCATATCTGCGTCTGCCACCTACCTTTCCCTGCGCTTTCCAGCGAGTTCAGCCCAGCTGAGAAGACCGAAGCCAGCTGCGATAACGAATCGAATCCCGATCAACCACGGCTTATCCCCGACAACAATGTGATCTATTGCCAGCGCTGCGAATCCAATCGCGATCGCGAGGTACCACCAGCCCATCCATGGAGTCCTGTTTCGCCGCATGTCTCAGGATAGTAATTGCGAGCGGCGCGCTGACTGTTACGCTGGCTCCAGGGACTATGTCACGAACCGAATCGACCATGCTTCCGCTTGGGACGACCGCGCCGCCATTTACCTTACCCGATGCGGTCTCGGGAGACAGCATCTCTCTGGATAAATTCGCCGATAAACCGGCGCTCCTGGTCATGTTTATCTGCCGGCACTGTCCTTATGTAAAGCACGTGCAGAATGAGTTGGCAAAAGTTGGCGCTGACTACGTTCCAAAGGGCGTTGGGATTATTGCGATCTCCTCAAATGATGCGGCCGGATATCCGGACGATGCTCCCGAGAGTCTGAAACAGATGGCCCTCGAGCTTCAGTTTCAGTTCCCGTATTGTTACGACGAGACGCAGGATGTTGCCCGTGCTTATGGTGCAGCCTGTACTCCCGATTTCTTTCTTTTCGATCGGCAGCGCCGGTTAGCCTACCGGGGCCGCCTCGATAGCAGCCGGCCGAGGAGCGATGAACCTGTTACGGGAAATGAGTTGCGCGCCGCTATGGACGCGCTGCTCGAAGGTCGACCGGTAGATCCTCATCAAAGCCCCAGTATGGGCTGCAACATCAAATGGCGAGCAGCGTAGGCTGCAGCCGGTCGTGATATCGTGCCATTGCGATGCCTTTGAACCGAAAATCAACCCGCCGGGAATTCACTTCGGCCCTTGCGGGCGTCTCTCTCGCTTTGGCCGCGACCGGTACGGCTGCCGGCAAGAGCGCGAATCGCATACCGATTGGGCTTGAGCTGTTTTCGGTCCGTCACGAGCTCGAAAAGGATCCGGCCGGAACGCTTCAAAAGGTTGCCCAGATGGGTTACGACTGCGTCGAGTTCTATGCTCCTTACTTTGACTGGACACCTGAACACGCGAAAGAGGTTCGCCAGCAACTGGACACATTAAAGCTCCGCTGCTACTCCACTCACAATGGAACGCCATCGTTCACGGATGCCGGCCTGAACAAGGCAATTCAGCTAAACCGCATTCTGGGTTCGAAGTTTATCGTTCTGGCGCACCCTGGTGAGAATCTGAAGACGGCGGACGATTGGAAAGGCGTTGCTGAGACCCTGAACAAGGCGAACAGCAAGATGCATTCAGAGGGTTTGCATGCCGGGTATCACAACCATGATCTCGAGTGGAAGCCGGTTGATGGGCAGAAGCCCATTGAGATCCTTGCGTCCAACACTGACAAAAGCGTAATGCTTCAGCTGGATGTGGGAACCTGCGTCGAAACCGGAAACGACCCTGTGGCGTGGATCAACAGCAATCCTGGGCGGATCAAGTCTCTGCATTTGAAGGATTGGTCACCGACTGGAGGCTATAAAGTTCTCTTCGGCGAAGGCGTCTGTCCCTGGAAACAGATCTTTTCCGCGGCCGAGCATACCGGAGGGGTCGAGTACTACTTGATAGAGCAGGAAGGCAGTCATTTTCCTGAGTTTGAGACGGCTGAACGCTGCCTGGTGAGTTACAAAGATCTCCGTAGTGGCGCCAAAACGACGAGCTGATACGGCAGGCTCCCGAGAAGCTTTTGATTTTGACGTCATCGTAGTCGGCGCGGGGGCAGCCGGATTGACGGCCCTCGCCGAGTTAGATCACGCAGGATTGCGCGTGCTCTGCATAGAGGCTCGTGACCGCATTGGCGGCCGCATCTTGACGGTGCACGATCCCCTTTCCATCTTGCCTATCGAGCTCGGCGCCGAGTTTGTCCATGGCCGTGCCCCCGAGATCTTACAGATTGCTCGCTCTGCTTCGCTCGGCGTATACGACTGCACCGACAGCGCGCTGCATATCAAAAACGGTGTGGTGCAAAGTCATGGCGATGCGTGGGAACCGGTCGGACAGCTGATGCACCAAATGCGCAGAGTGGCGGGGCAGGGAAGAGAGGAGTCGTTCGCGCAATTTCTGGCATCCTCGCGTGCTCCTGAGACGGCCAAGGAACTCAGCGCATCATACGTCGAAGGATTTAACGCGGCGCGGAAGGAGATTATAGGAATCGCATCGCTCGCCAAAGACGCGGAAGCAGCCGACAAAATCCATGGTGACCGGTCGTTTCGCCTGTTCAGCGGATACGATGCGATCCCCTTTTCTGTATTTCGCAGCGTTGAACATGCAGAATCCAAGTTGCGGCTGAACACCGTGTTGAGCAGCGTACAGTGGCGTCCCGGGTCGGCCGTTTTGACCACGAGATCCGCTCTTACCGGCGAACTGCGAATGCTCTCGGCTCGGCGAATCTTGATAGCCGTTCCGCTCGGCGTCTTGCAGGCCGACGGTGAGGGTGCAGGAGGCATTCGTTGGGATCCTGGGCTGCCGCGGGTGACGGAGGCCGCGAAGGCCCTGGCTTTCGGCAACGTTATGCGCGTCGTACTACGATTTCGCGAGGCCTTCTGGGAAGAGAACGAGACCTTTGCAGATGCAGGCTTTCTGCTCTCGGATGAAAGATTGTTCCCGACCTGGTGGACTCCGCTGGCAGTGCGTGCCCCAATGTTGACCGGCTGGAGCGCCGGCCCTCATGCAGACGGGCTGATTGGCAAGTCAAGACCTGAGATCATTCAGCAGGCTACCCGTTCCCTGGCGAAGATCCTGGGTACTGCGCCCGAACGTGTCGGATCTCAAGTCGAGCAAGCTTATTTCCATGATTGGCACGCAGACCCCTTCGCGCGTGGCGCATACAGCTACGTGCCCGCGGGAGCGATGGCTGCACGTGAGGAGCTGGCTAAACCGATTGCCGATACGCTTTACTTCGCCGGAGAAGCCACTGAGTTGAACGGGCACAGTGCAACCGTACACGGTGCCATCGCTTCGGGGCTGCGGGCGACGCGGCAGATCGTGGGATTGGAAGGATAGCTAATCTGGTGAGGTGCTTCTCCTCTCTGAAGGAACGGTGGTCGATGGCTCCGGAGCCGACCCTTTCCGCGCGTCCGTACTGATCGATGGTGAACGAATCATTGAGATCGGCGATCAGACGGCGCCTGATGGCTGCGAAATCGTAGATTGCCGTGGATTGGCGATCGCGCCGGGGCTGATCGATCTCCACAGCCACTCGGATCTACAGGTTCTCGAAGGGCGAGCCGAAAAGCTGAAGCAAGGCGTTACGACGGAGGTGGTAGGGAACTGTGGGTTCTCGCCGTTTCCGTGTACAGATGGAGAGGCTCTTCGGAGCTTCGCCTCAGGCATCCTCGGCGACACCTCGAATAACTGGGGTTGGGCTTCCGCTGCGTCGTATCTGCAGATACTGGCGGATAGGGGCGCCGCCGGCCGCGCGATTCCGCTGGTCGGGCATGGCAGTCTGCGCATTGCAGTACACGGGCTTGGGCAGGACGCCCTCACCGAGTCCGAACTGGAAGAGATGTGCGGGTTACTCGAAGACTGCCTGGATGCCGGCTGTGCCGGTTTATCGACGGGTCTCATGTATGCTCCAGGTTCGGCAGCAAATGATGACGAGCTTGCATCCCTTTGCGAGGTTGTTGCCTCCAAAGACAAGCTTTATGCGTCGCACATCAGAGGTTACGGCAAAACTTTAGTCGAGGCTGTACGCGAACAGATCTATCTAGCTGAGGAAAGCGGTTGCCGTCTACAAATCTCGCATTTGCAGGCAGCGGGCCGCGAGAACTGGCATCTGCAGCGTCACGCTCTCGAACAAATCGAAGAGGCACACCTTCGGGGCGTGGATGTCGAATTCGATATCTACCCGTATCAGTGCGGAAGCACAGTTCTCACGCAGTTTCTGCCGCAGTGGGCCCTAGACGGAGGCATCCCTGCCCTTCTGCGCAGGATTGGTGAAGCTGGATCGCGCGATTCGATTTTGGGGGAGCTTGGTGATCGTGAATCTGCCTACTGGTCCGACGTAACGATTTCGTCAGTGGACAGCACGCGAAATGTCGCGGTGATTGGGCAAACGGTTGCCGATGCCGCGAAGCAGCGCCATTCTAACGAGGTTGAATTCGTGCTCGACCTGCTTGCAGAAGAGCAAGGTGCGGTCAACGTCATCAGTTTCAACCAGAGTGAATCGAATCTGCGACAGTTGATTACTCATCGGCTGTGTTCGGTTATCACGGATGGCTTCTACGTTAAGGGCAAGCCTCATCCACGACTTCACGGAACGTATCCCGAACTGCTAGGCAAGCTGGTGCGAGACCGTAAATGGCTTACCCTTCCGGAAGCTATACACAAGAGCAGCGCGCAGCCGGCGAAACGGATTAACTTGAAGCAACAAGGGCTATTGCGCCCGGGCGCTCTGGCAGACATCACGGTTTTTGACTTCGAGAGCATCGCCAGCCATTCCACTTATGAGATGCCACAACATGAGCCCGAGGGAATCGCCCTTGTGTTCAAGCGCGGCGAACAGCTTTTCAAAGGCGGCCGCGCATAACCAATCGCTGGGTTGTTTTAGCGCTGGTCTTTTTCGGTATCCTCATCAGCTATGTCGATCGAGGCAACCTGAGCATTGCCGCGCCTGCCCTGATGCACGACTTTGCGCTTTCGACAGGTGCGATGGGGCTCCTGCTTTCCGCATTCTTCTGGACGTACGGAGCTTTTCAGCTGCCGGCGGGATTGATCGTCGACCGGTTCGGAGTGAGGCAATCGTACTTCGTGGCGTTTCTTGTCTGGTCGCTCGCATCTGCGGCCACGGCGCTGAGTCCGAATACCCAGACAATCTTCAGTCTTCGCCTATTGCTAGGGGTTGCTGAATCCGTCGGGCCGCTAGCGAGTCTCGCTTTCATTCGTCATGCGTTCTCCGAGCGAGAGCGTGGTTTTCCGGTGGCAACTTACATTGCGGGCCAGACGGTTGGGCCTGCGTGCGGCGCTTTGCTTGGAAGTACGCTGCTGGCAACCGCAGGTTGGCGCGTCATGTTCGCGGTTACGGGCTTGGGTGCGCTGCTCTGGCTGCCCTTCTGGCTGGCGTTTGCGAGGCTCGGTCCAAATCGCGTCCAACGGGCGATAATCCCGGCCAAATCGCCAGGCTGGACTTGGCGAGATATTCTCTCAAACCGTGCCTGTCTGGCGATGTCAGGCTGCGTGTTTTTGTTTTCCTATTACTGGTATTTCTTGCTAACCTGGATTCCAACCTATTTGAACGTCTCCCGCGGGTTGCCAGTCCTGACAATGGGCCGAGTTCTGTCTTTACCGCTGTTCATCATGGCCCCAGTTAACATCGCTGTCGGCTGGTTAGCGGATAAAGCCATTGCACGGTATGGATACGCCCTTAACATCCGGATCGCACTTGCAATAACGGGATTCTTTGCTGCAGGGACGATCCTGATGCTTCCGCGAGCGACAGGCAATGTTTCGGTGCTGGCGATTCTTACGGCTTCGGCGTGTTCCTTCGGATTTGCGAGTGCCAATTTCTGGACCGTTGTACAGTACGTTGCGCCAGCTCATCTCACCGCCCGCGTGATCGCCTGTTTCAATACGCTTTCGCAACTCGCCGGGGCAGCGGCGCCTGTCATTACGGGTTATACGCTTGGGCCAAAAAAGAGTTTTTCGCTGGCCATCGCACTCGCCGGGCTGAGCACGGTCGCCGCCTCCTGCCTTCTGTTCGCGACTGGAGCCCGGGGCGTTCAAGGAATGAAACGCCTGCTCGAATCGTAGGTTGGATTTCACAAACATGAGTCTCGACTCATTTTGTACAATCAGCAGTATGCCTTTAAATCCGGCGCGGCCGGCGCGCCGGATTCCGCAGCAGGAGCGCGGCCAAAAACGAGTGACAACGCTGCTCGACGCTGCTGCCTCAGTGATTGCGGATGCGGGATGCGAGGCCGCCACGATGGCCGAGATAGCCGAGCGGGCGGGGGCATGTATTGGTTCGCTCTATCAGTTTTTTCCCAATAAGGAGTCGATCACAGATGCGTTGAGTGAGCGATATTGTGAAGCATCGACAACGCTGTGGTCTTCTCTCGAAGAAGAAGGTGCTTCGCTGTCGAACGGGCGGCTTGTCAGGCGACTAATCAGCGAGATGCTTGAGTTTCTGGACGAGCGGCCGGCGCTTCTTGCGCTTCTGGACGGCGACATGCGGCCCACCAAGACTTCGATACGCGATCTGCTCAGGAGACGCCTGGCGCGCATTCTGCGTTCAAGCGCTCCAAATGTTTCCCATTCCCGAGCCTTTTTTCTGGCAACCGTCATCTTGCAAATGATGAAGGGCATGAACGAGCTCTACGCCGAATATCCGAAGACGCGGAGGAAATGGGTGTCCAGGGAGTACGAGTCGGCGTTGGGCTGTTATCTCAAGGCGCAGCTGCGGTCCTCGACCAGAAGTAATCAGGAGATCATCCTTTAAGTCACCATGACATTTCGCTTGAATTTGTCCATTGTTATTGCAGGGACGGTGGCTATTTTAGCCGCTGCCAGCGGATGCGCGCCAAAGCCTGCTGCTTCAGCCTCGTTCCCGCCTCCACAGGTGGGCGTGGTTTCCGTCCAACAGGAGAGCGTGCCCGTCTACGGCAATTGGGTTACAACTCTCGATGGTTTCGTCAACGCGAACATACAGCCGCAAGTTTCCGGTTATCTGATCCGGCAAACCTATCGGGAAGGTTCATTCGTGCACAAGGGCGATGTGCTCTTTGAGATCGATCCCAGACCGTTCCAGGCGCTGGTCGATCAGGCAAACGGGCAGGTTGCACAGGCGAAGGGACAACTGGGACAAGCCCAGGCGCAGCTGGGACTAGCGCAGATCAATGTCAAGCGCGACACTCCGCTAGCCCAGGCACACGCCATCGCGCAAAGCCAGCTGGACAACGACGTCCAAACAGAAAAGCAGAACGAAGCTCAGATACTGGCGATTCAAGCTTCGATCCAGGCAGCTATGGCGGCCGTTGAGACAGCGCAACTGAACCTTGGGTTCACGAAAGTTCGTTCCCTGGTGGACGGTATCGCCGGCCAAGCGACGACACAGATCGGAAATCTGGTAGGGCAAAGCACTGTGCTGACGGCGGTATCTCAAGTGAATCCGATCAAGGCGTACTTTCCGATCAGCGAACAAGAATACCTGAGAATTGCCGACAAGATCAGGCCGGGCGTCGATCTGCTGCGTTCGAAGAACCCTGTTCCATTGCAGTTGACGCTGGCGAATAACAGCGTCTATCCGTACCAGGGACGCATCCTCTTTGCGGACCGGCAAGTGGATCCGTCGACTGGAACGATCCGGATCGTAGCGGCTTTCAATAACCCTGGAAACGTTCTTCGGCCCGGACAGTTCGGCCGGATTCGGGCGATGACCGCGATGCAAAACAATGCCCTTGTAGTTCCGCAACGAGCGGTGACGGAACTGCAGGGGCACTATCAAGTGGCAGTTGTCGGGGCAGACAACAAAGTAAGCGTGAGGCCGGTAAACGTGGGCGACCGAGTTGGGGAGATGTGGATTATCGCGAGCGGACTGAAGCCCGGCGAGCGCGTGGTGAGTGAAGGAACCTCGAAGGTTCGTGATGGCATTACCGTGAATCCGACGCGGGACAACTCGGCTACGGACTCAGCGGAAGTTTCTCCGAGCGCAGGAAAGTAACATGTCCAGATTTTTCATCAATCGACCTATCGTTGCGATGGTGATCTCGATCGTGACGGTGATTGTCGGCCTCGTCTCCATGGTGCGGCTGCCGATCGCGCAGTTTCCGAACATCGTTCCACCAGAGATTTGGGTGCAGGCGCTGTATCCCGGCGCCGATGCGCTCACACTCGAGCAGTCCGTAGCGACGCCGCTCGAAGCGCAGATCAGCGGCGTCGACAACATGGAGTACATGTATTCGATCAATGCGAACAATGGAGTTTCGCAGATCACGATCGATTTCGATGTGAACACGGATCCGAACATCGATCAGGTGCTCACGCAGCTACGCGTCTCTCAGGCGCAATCTACGCTGCCGGCGCAGGTCAACACAGCCGGATTATCCGTGCAGAAATCGCTGACGGCTCCACTGATGCTGGTTTCTATTTACTCGCCGCACGACAGCTACGACAGCGTGTTCCTGGCCAATTACGGGTACATCAATCTAGTGGACGAGCTGACGCGTGTACCTGGCATTGCGCGCGTACAGGTGTTTGGCGCCGGTCAGTACGCGATGCGTGCCTGGGTGAATCCGGACCGGCTGAACAAATTGGGTATCACGGTGCCGCAGATTGTGGCTGCATTGCAGGCGCAGAATACGGTGAATCCCGCCGGCCAGATCGGCGGAGAGCCTGTTCCGGGCGGGCAGCAGTTCACTTATACAGTGCAGGCGCAAGGGCGGCTGCAATCACCGGAGGAGTTTGGAAATATCGTATTGAGAGCGAACCCGGACGGTTCGAATCTGCGGCTGAAAGATGTGGCGCGGCTCGAACTGGGAGCACAGACATACAACCTGACGGGCCGTTACAACGGCAAACCGTCCGCGATTCTCGCGGTATATCAGTTGCCCGGTTCGAATGCGGTGGATGCGGCGAAAGGGTTGCGGAAGAGGATACAGGAGCTGAGTCATCGATTCCCGCAGGACCTTGCGTACCAAGTCAGCCTGGATACGACTCTGGCAGTTACGGCCGGCATGAAAGAGATTGTTGAGACGCTGCTCGAAGCTCTTGCTCTGGTGGTTCTGGTCGTCTACATCTTCCTGCAGGGCTGGCGCGCGACCATAATCCCGCTGGCCGCCGTTCCCGTATCGCTGATAGGAACGTTCGCCGTCTTTCCGCTGCTCGGTTTTTCGATCAATACTCTTTCACTGTTCGGGCTCGTGCTGGCGATCGGACTGGTGGTCGATGACGCGATCGTGGTGGTTGAAGCCGTGGAGCGCCACATCGAGGAGGGCATGACGCCGCGGAACGCCGCGATCCAGGCAATGGAAGAGGTGGCCGGGCCGGTTGTTGCGATCGCGCTGATTCTCACCGCCGTTTTCGTACCCACGATATTCATTCCGGGTATTACCGGCCGTTTGTATCAGCAATTCGCGGTTACGATTGCGATCTCGGTGATTTTCTCAGCGTTCAACGCGCTGTCACTGAGTCCCGCGCTGGCAGCGCTTTTGTTGAAACCCAAGAGAGAGAGCCGAGGACCGCTCGCCCTTTTCTTCGGCTGGTTCAACAGGATGTTCTCAAAGGTGACGAACGGTTATGTGGCTTTTTCCGGCGTGCTGCTTCGAAAGGCGGCGCTCGCGCTGATTTTCCTTGCCGGGATGGCGGTTCTGGCGGTGTTCATCGGCAACAAGCTGCCGAGTTCGTTCCTGCCGGAGGAAGACCAGGGGTATCTCTACGTTGCATTGCAGCTGCCTAACGCTGCCTCTCTCCAGCGGACGTCGGAGGCGGCGCGGCAAGTAGAAGACGCTATTATGCACACCCCCGGGGTGCGGGGCTGCACGTCGGTGATCGGATTCAGCCTGCTCAGCCGCGTGCAAGATACCTACAGCGCCTTCTTTTTTGTCACCGAGAAGCCGTGGGATGAGCGGAAGGCGGCCAATGAGCAATATGCCTCCATCCGGAATCAGATCACAGGCTCACTACAACGGGTACGGGACGGTATGGCGTTTTCGTTTCCGCCGCCTTCTATTCCTGGCGTTGGGACGTCCGGCGGTGTCACGTTCATGCTGGAAGACCGTTCTGGTGCGGACCTCTCGTTCTTAACGGACAACGTGAACAAGTTTATGAAGGCTGCGTCGGCTCGAAAAGAGGTTGGCGGCTTGAGCACGACGTATCTACCGAGCGTTCCCCAAATTTACGCGGACGTCGATCGGGTTAAGGTGGACCGGCAGGGCGCGAGCATCGGCGACGTTTACCAGACGCTGCAGGCTTTTCTCGGCGGCTATCTTGTGAACTACTTCAATCGCTTCGGCCGGCAATGGCAGGTGTATGTCGAAGCGGAAGGAGACTTCCGACAAACGACGAAGGACATGAACCGGTTCTACGTCTCGAATAACCGTAATCAGATGGTGCCGCTCGACGCAGTGACGAACGTAAAACCAATTTCCGGGCCGGAGTTCACCATGCGCTACAACGAGTATCACGCGGCGCAAATCAACGTGGCGGCAGCGCCCGGGTTCAGTACGGGGCAAGCGATGGCGGCTCTCGAGCAGGTGTTTGCGCAGACGATGCCGGCCGAGATGGGCTACGACTACACGGCGATGTCGTATCAAGAAAAGCAGGCTTCAGAAGGCGTACCGCCATCGGTCATCTTCGCGCTCTCGCTACTCTTCGTGTTTCTGATTCTAGCCGCGCAGTACGAAAGCTGGTCACTTCCGTTCAGCGTTCTGCTGGGTACGCCGATTGCGGTTTTCGGCGCTTATCTGTTTCTCTGGCTGCGTGGATTCGAGAACGACGTTTACGCGCAGATCGGGCTCGTCATGCTGATCGGACTGGCGGCGAAGAACGCGATTCTGATCGTGGAGTTCGCCAAGTCGGAATACGAGAAGGGCAAGAGCATCGAGGAGGCGGCGCTGACGGGTGCGCGGATTCGATTCAGGCCCATTCTCATGACGGCTTTTGCGTTCATTCTGGGCTGCGTGCCTCTCTGGACGGCGTCGGGCTCCGGTGCGGTTTCGCGACGGGTGCTGGGTACGGCAGTGATCGGCGGAATGACGGCGGCGACCGTGATTGCCATTTTCCTCATTCCGGTGACATTCGACGTTGTGGAGAAGGTCTCGCATCGGGTGGGCCGGCGCGGAAAGAGGGTCATGCCGCGAGTGCACGAGATGGAGGAGGAAAAGGAGACGGTATGAACCGCCTTTCGATTCCTGCAACGCTCGCCACTTTCGTTGTGCTGCTGAGTTCGTGCACGGTGGGGCCGAATTACAAACGCCCGGTTGTGAATGTCCCGCCGACGTTTCGGGGCGACGAGCCCGCTCCGGCGAACGCTCAGACTGCTTCGTCGATTGGCGACGAAAAGTGGTGGGAGGTTTTCAAAGACGAGGAGCTACAGCAACTCATCCGGAAGGCGCTCAAGCAGAACTTCGATGTACGTGTCGCTGCAACCCGAATTCTGCAGGCCCAAGCGCAGGTGACGATTGCCCGTTCGAACCAGCTTCCCAACGTTAATTTCGGCCCGGTCGTCTCGGGAGTCCGGCAGCCTGGAATCCCGGGTGCGTTTCAGGCTTACTCGTACGTTGGTGACGAACTGGCGCTTTCCGCTTCCTGGAACGTGGACTTCTGGGGCCGATACCGGAGAGCGACCGAAGCGTCGCGGGCAAATTTGCGCGCGACGGAATGGGGACAGCGTGCAATTTTGAGTACCGTCATAGAGAACGTAGCCGCGGCTTACTTCCAGCTTCGCGAATACGATCTCGAGCTGCAGATTGCGCAGCGTACGCTTGCCTCGCGGCTGCAATCGCTAAAGATCACGCAAACGCTCGAGCAGGGCGGCGCCACGTCGCTGGCCGATGTCAGGCAAGCGGAGCAACTGGTGGAAGAAGCGGCGGGACTGATTCCACAGACAGAGCAAGCGATACAGCAAGAAGAAGACCAGATCAGTATTCTGATCGGCGAGAACCCCGAGGCGATTCCAAGAGGCAAGGCGCTCACCGAGCAGCCATTACCGGAGTCAATTCCGGCGGGTCTGCCATCGAGGCTGCTTGAGCGGCGACCGGACATCGAGCAACTGGAGCAGCAGCTTGCGGCAGCGAACGCGGAAATCGGCGTGGCGCGCGCACAGTTGTTCCCGCAGATTTCGTTGACCGGTACCGCGGGTCTGGAGAGTATTGGTTTAGGCAATCTCTTTACGTGGCCCTCGCGTGCCTGGAACTGGACGGGACAAGCGACTCAGCCGATCTTCAATGCAGGGGCGCTGCGAGCGAATGTTCGGCTGTCGGAAGCGCAGCAGCAGCAGGCGCTGCTCACCTATGAGCAGACGATACAGATAGCTTTCCGCGAGGTGGCTGATTCGCTGGTTGCTTACCGAAAAGTACGCGAGTACCGGGGCCACGAAGAAGCACTCACATCGGCGGCCCGAGGCGCTTCCGACCTTGCTCACACGCGCTATCAAGGCGGCGTGACCAGCTATCTGGAAGTCCTGACAAACGAAACGAACCTGTTTTCAGCGGAGCTAAATCTCGCGCGGGCGCGGCTCAGCGAGCGGCTTTCGCTGGTGCAAGTCTATAATGTCCTCGGCGGAGGATGGGAACAGTAGGCATCCGTTCAGACGAAACCGGCGAATTCGGAGCTCGAAGTATAGTTGACTCGTGAGCTTTGTCGACTGGTTGCTAGCCGATCTTCGGCTGCCGAAAGCCGTTCAGGGGAATGCAGAGGGAGAGCACGCATGGTGGCGTGTGATGTGCTTGACGGGGGTCGATTATTTCTCGACTCTCGGATACCAACCTGGCATCGCATTCCTGGCGGCGAGCTATTTATCGCCACTCGCGACACTCGTCCTGGTGATTGTGACGCTGGCGGCGGCGCTACCGGTTTACAGGCGGGTCGCTGAGGCAAGTCCGAACGGGCAAGGCAGCATTTCGATGCTCGAGAACCTGTTCCCGGAGTGGGCGGGAAAGAGCCTTGTGCTCGTGCTGCTCGGCTTTGCCACGACAGACTTCATCATCACAATGACGCTTTCAGCGGCGGACGCAGCTGCTCACTTTACCCAGAACCCTTTTACGCCGAGCTGGATGAAGAATCAGATGGCGGTGACGCTGATACTGCTTGCAATACTCGGGGCAATTTTCTTGAAGGGATTCAAGGAGGCGATCGGTGTAGCAGTGGTGCTGGTCGGGGTGTACCTGTTTCTCAATCTGATCGTAACCGGCGCGGCGCTCTGGCAGGTAATAACGCATGCGCATCTGGTACCGGACTGGAGGGCGGCGCTGGTTCGTACACACGGTAGCCCACTCGCGATGGTGGGGATCTCGCTGCTGCTATTTCCGAAACTGGCGCTTGGACTCTCAGGGTTCGAGACCGGGGTGGCGGTGATGCCCCTAATCAAGGGCGCGGATGTGAAAGACCGGGTGAAGAACACGCGCAAGCTGCTGACGACGGCGGCTCTAATCATGAGTGCGTTTCTGATTGCGACCAGCTTTGTAACAACGCTCCTGATACCAGCGGCCAAGTTTAAAGAAGGGGGCGAGGCAAACGGGCGTGCCTTGGCCTATCTGGGGCATCAGCTGCTTGGAAACGCCTTCGGTTCGGTTTATGATCTGAGCACGATTTTGATTCTGGCGTTTGCGGGTGCGTCCGCGATGGCGGGGCTGCTGAGTCTTATTCCGCGGTATCTTCCCCGTTATGGCATGGCTCCTGAGTGGGCGCGCGCGGCACGGCCGCTGGTACTCGTGTTTCTAGGCATCGGAGTGGCGGTTACTTGGCTTTTCAAAGCGGATGTGGATGCGCAAGGCGGCGCGTATGCGACGGGCGTTCTGGTGCTGATTACTTCAGCGGCGGTCGCGGTGACTCTTACTGTCGGGAAGAGCTGGTTGCGACTGCCATACGCGGTAATCTCGCTTGTTTTTCTGTACACAACACTCGTGAATATCTACGAGCGACCAGAGGGCTTCAAAATTGCGTCCATTTTCATTCTCGCGATGGTGCTGACGTCGCTTGTGTCGCGGGCGATGCGCTCGACTGAATTGCGCATACACGGTGTGGAGTTAGACGAGACAGCCAAGAACCTGCTGGCCGAGAACGGGCAACGGGTGATTCACCTGGTGGCACGCAAGCCGCGAATGGAAACGCAAGAACAGCTCGACCAGGCGGACCGGGCGGTGCGCTACTGCCACAATTTACCGGCGTCGGAAAACGTGTATTTCTTTGAAGTGGAGCGAGGCGATGCTTCGACCTTCGAAGCTACGCTGGCGGTTACGGGTTGCCGGTACGGGAAGCATGTGGTGCTCTGTGCAACGAGCCCGACGGTGGCGAATGCAATAGCGGCCATGCTTATTTACCTCGAACAGGAGACAGGGCGCGTTCCTCACGCGTATTTCTCTTGGACGGAAGGGAATCCGATCGGGAATCTTTTCCGATTTTTGTTTCTCGGCGCGGGCGACGCTGCGCCATTAGTGCATGAGGTGCTGCGGCGAGCCATCCCGGACATGAAGCATCGGCCGATCGTGCACGTGAGCTAAAAAGCCTGGGCAAGTTAACCAGGAGTGCCTCGTATAAAGACACTCTCGTCGCAGGTGGGTGCGAATATTATGCGGTTGTCAAAGAGCCGGCGCGCGAACAGGACTAAAGGTGTGTTGGCACTTATTACTACTGATTTTGGGGCGACCGACGGCCCTGCAATTAGCGGTCAGGCGGCTTTTGCGCCGGGCCGAGCGAAGGGGAGCGGGGTGTCGGACGCAATTTCTTCGGGAGTGAGGGGCAGGGCTTCGGGAATTGTGGGAACGAAGCCAACCGCGGGTGCAGAGAAGCGTTCCGTTTCCGGTTCGGGTGTGGTTGCGAGGGGAGCGGCGTCGGGTTCGGTGCCGATTTCGGCGGAAGGGACAGCGGGTTCGGCGGGTTCGGCCTGTTTTGAGGGAACGAAGCCACGATCCTTCTGCAGCTGGCGCAAAGTGGCGAGTGCTTTGTGGAAACCGCGCTCGGCAGAGGTCAGAAGACGCTGCAACTGTTCGAGCATGCCGGAGTTCATGAATTGGTGGAGTCTTTCGGTATTGAGCTCGGCGACGCTCTTTTTCTTGTCGAAGTTATGTGTCGTCCAGGCCTGGACGTCGAAGCGGCGCAAGCGGCAGAGACGCCAGTAGTGCTGGGCGAGTTCGTCGACCAGGATCTCTTCGGTGGTGTTGATGGGCTGGTGTTCGCGGCGGAGGTCGGCGCGCAACGCGTCGAAGCGGGCCGGGTCTTCGCAATCCATGAGAACCTCGCGCGCGTAGAGTCCGTGCTTGAACGAATTCTGAGACGAGCGGGCTTGGCCCTCGGGTGTTTTCGGACCGGTGGACTTTTGAGCGTTGGCGCGATTGATTTCGGCGCGGGTTTTGGCCATATGAATTTTGCTCTCCTGTGCGAAAAGCTAGCAAAGACCTGATCGCACGGGAGTGCCAAATCCGTGTAAGTAGTTGAGAAGACTTCGAAATATTTTTCTGTGGAAGATGTACAGAGTGCTCTGGGCGGCTGCGCGCCGGCGGTCTAAATCTCAAAATTTCTGCAGGGCTGGGGAGAGATGCGGGGCGAGCGAGTAGTTGCCTGGTCCGGCGACTATGAGGGCGAGAGCTATCAGCAGTTGAGTCAATGCGTATTCGAAGCCGCCCTGGCTGATGTCGAAGCCGTGCGGAAGGTGAACCAGAAAAATGGCGCCGAGCATGACGACAATGATGCAGGCGGCGCCAATGCGCGTAAAGATTCCGAAGAGGACAGCTAGGCCGCCCGCCAATTGGGCGAGGCCCACCAGATAGGCTACAAGCACGGGGGCATGCATCATGGCGGAGAACTTTTCGGGACCGGGTCCTCCGAAGGCGCCGAAGAGAATAGCGCTCCCGTGGTAGAGGAAGGCCAGCGCAGCGGCGAGCCGGATGAGGAAAAGGGCTGAATCCACTCGATGCATTAAGGTTCCGCTCATTCTAGCGCGGAGTAATCGCACCCGGATCGGATTGGCAGGGCGAAGTTTTCTGTGTTCGGCCCCGGCCCTCCTGCATCCACACAAGGAGGAGCGGAACGAATTCATGAAGGCTGTGGTGTTGAAGGGGTATGGCGGCGTCGATCAGTTGCAGTTCGAAGAAGTTTCAACTCCGGAGCCGGACTCGGCGCAGGTGCTCGTAAGAGTGATGGCGACGAGCGTGAACCCAGTTGACTGGAAAATCAGAAGCGGAGCAGCGAAGGACCGGATGCCGGTCGAGTTTCCCTATGTTCTGGGGCGCGATGTGGCGGGCGAGGTGGTGAAGGCTGGCCGCGAAGTTTCCGAACTCGAGGTGGGACAGCGAGTGATGGGACTGGTGCAGCATAGTTACGCCGAATTCGTTGTCGCCGACGCCGATTCTTTGACAGTCATTCCAGACGGCCTGGATGTGGAAACAGCGGGAGCGCTGCCGCTGGTGCTTACGACGGGGGCGCAGTTGATCGAACACATTCATCCGAAAGCGGGCCAGACGGTGCTGGTAACAGGCGCGCTTGGGAGCGTGGGACGTACCGCGGTGTTCGAAGCCAAGCAGAACGGAGCGCGCGTGATCGCAGGGGTGAGAGCGAATCAGAAGAAGGAGGCGGCTTCTTTAGGGGCGGACCAGGTCGTGGCCATCGATGACGACGGCGAGATCGGAGGCTTGCCGGACTTGGATGCCATTGCCGATACGGTGGATCATGACGTGATCGGGAAGCTGATCCCGAAGATCAAGAAGGGCGGAATACTGGGATCGGTACTTGGGAAGGCCAAGGAGGCGGAGGGCAGGGACATCTATGTGGAGGCCTTCATGGCACAACCGGATGCGGACCGGCTGGATCAGCTGGCGCGAGCGGTGCAGAGGAAGGAATTGACGATTCCGATTGCCAGAAAATTCAAGTTGAGCGAAGCCGGCGAGGCACACAAGCTGGCGGAAACAGGCGGCGTAAATGGAAAGATCGTGCTGATTCCGTAAGCTGGAAGATTGAGGATCGCCCATTTGAGCGGCGCAGTTCTATTGTAAAAGTGAGGCTCCGAGATGACATATAAGCTGACGGTCAACGGACGGCAGGAGACGGTAGAGGCCGAAGCGGACACACCGCTCCTGTGGGTTCTACGAGACGTGCTGAATCTGCACGGGACAAAGTATGGCTGCGGCATCGGCCAATGCAGAGCGTGTACGGTGCATCTGGCCGGCCAGGCTGTACCGTCGTGCCAGATCCGAGTGACGGATGCGACGAGCGCGCCGATCACGACGATCGAGGGTCTGTCGAAGGACGGCACACATCCGCTGCAGATTGCGTGGCGCGAAGTGGACGTGCCGCAGTGCGGCTATTGCCAGGCGGGGCAGATCATGTCGGCTGCCGCGCTGCTGGCGAAGCATCCAAAGCCGACTGACCAAGAGATTGATGCAGGTATGAACGGAAATCTTTGCCGGTGCGGCACGTATCTGCGGGTCAGGCAGGCGATACACAAGGCGGCCGGACAGGCCACTTCGGGCAAGCACGCCGACCTGATGGCGATCGAGACCTATAGACAGGAGGGCTTGTAGCCATGCGCGTAAGCCGCCGATCCTTTCTTCACGTGACGGCGCTCTCGGGCGGGGCGATGATGCTTGGCGTTTACGCCGGCGACCCGCAGAAGGTTGCCGCGCAGGGGCCGCCTCCGCCGTTTGATGCGAAGGCTTTTATCAAGATCTCGCCGGATGGAACAATTACGCTTGTTTCGCGCAATCCGGAGATCGGGCAGGGTATCAAGAACATGCTGCCGATGCTGATCGCCGAGGAACTCGAGGTCGATTGGAAGTCGGTGAAGGTGGAGCAGGCCGATTTCGATCCCAAGTACGGGCTGCAAACAACTGGCGGAAGCCGGGCGGCCTCGAACAACTGGGTTCCGATGCGGCAGGTGGGAGCGGCGGGCCGGCAGATGCTGATTGCCGCGGCGGCGAAACAATGGGGCGTACCGGAGTCGGAGTGTTTTGCCTCGAACGGACGTGTGTATCACAGGCCTACCGATCGCTCGCTCGGTTATGGACAGCTAGCCGCGGCGGCAGCGAGCCTTCCGGTGCCGGATCTGAATACGCTGAAGTTCAAGGAAGCCAGTTCATACAAAGTCATCGGGCAGTGGACGCCGGGCGTGGACGTACCGGATATCACGGTCGGAAAGCCGATTTTCGGCATCGATGTCACGATTCCGGGGATGAAGTATGCGGTTTATGAAAAGTGTCCGGTGTTTGGCGGCAAGGTGGTCAGCGCGAACGTAGACGAGATCAAGAAGCTGCCCGGGATTAAGGATGCATTCATCGCAGAGGGCACGGTGAAGCTGGGTCCGGTGACTGAAGGGGAACCGGGGCTGGAGCCTGGAATTGCGATCATCGCAGACACCTGGTGGGCGGCGCAGTCGGCTCGCAAGAAGTTAAGCGTCAAGTGGGATGAGGGTTCGGCGGCGCAGCAGAGCAGCACGGGATTCGCGCAGCGGGCTCAGGAGCTGTCGAAACAACCTCCGGCGCGAACGCTAAGGAATGAGGGCGACGTGAATGCCGCTTTCAGCAGCAGCGGGGCGAAGGTAGTGGAGGCGGCGTACTCGTATCCGTTCATTTCGCATGCGCCGCTCGAACCACGGAACTGCACGGCGCAATTCAAGGACGGCAAACTGGAGTTCTGGTCGAACACGCAGCTTCCGGCGCGCGGCAGTGGACTCATTTCCAAGGTGCTGGGAATACCGGAGAGCGACATTACGATTCACCTGCTGCGAGCGGGCGGATCGTTTGGACGGGGCTTGACGAACGACTATATGGTCGAGGTCGGGTACATCGCAAAAACGGCGGGTGTCCCGGTAAAGCTCCTGTGGTCGCGCGAGGACGACATGACGCATGACTACTATCGTCCCGCGGGATTTCACTTTCTGAAAGGCGCGGTGGATTCTTCCGGCAAGACCATTGCGTGGAGTAATCATTTTGTGAGTTTCGGAGAGGGCGAGCATTATGCGCCGTCCGCATCGATTGCTCCGACGGAGTTTCCGTCGGGCTTTGTACCCAACTTCGCGATGTACTCTTCGGTGATGCCGCTGCAATTGAAGACGGGCGCGCTGCGGGCTCCGGGCGCGAATGCGCAGGCGTTCGTGTTCCAGTCATTCATCGACGAACTGGCGCACGCGGCAGGAAAAGATCCGGTAGAGTTCCGGCGCGAATTACTCGTGCAACCGGGGAAGACCAAAGTTGCAGCCGCGGCGAAACCGAAAGTAGAGAACGAACCGAGCCCAACCAATAAGGGTGCTGAGCACCAATCGTATGATGTGGAGCGGATGCGGGGCGTGCTCGAGCTGGCGGTGGAGAAGTCGGGTTGGGGCAAGCGCAAGCTACCGCAGGGAACGGCTATGGGAATTGCATTTCACTACAGTTTCCAGGGCTACTTCGCGCACGTGGCAGAGGTTACCGTGAGTGGCAACAACGCTCTAAAGGTAACTAAGATCTGGGCGTGCGGCGACGTGGGGAGCCAGATCATCAATCCAAGCGGGGCGGAAGCTCAGGTACAGGGCGCAATCATCGACGGGATGAGCGAGCTGATGACGCAGGAGATCACGCTCGAAGGCGGCAAGGTGATGCAAACGAATTACGACAAGCATCAGCTGCTGCGATTTTCAAAAGCTCCGCAAGTTGAGGTGCACTTTCGAAAGACCGATCATTCGCCCACCGGCTTGGGCGAGCCGGCTCTGCCGCCACTCTTGCCGGCGGTCTGCAACGCAATCTTTGCGGCAACGGGCAAACGCATCAGAGAACTTCCGCTGGCTAAGAGCGGCTTCACCTGGGCGTAGACTTTGTTTGTGTTCACGCCGCCTTGGCGAACTCCAAGGCGGCTGAGTTCATGCAATAACGGAGACCGGTAGGCGGCGGCCCGTCGTTGAAGAGATGGCCGAGATGGGCGTCGCACTTCCGGCATAGAACTTCGACACGCAGTTCGGGCAGGCTGGAATCGTTTCGGGTGTAGATATTCTCTGCGGCAGCGGCCGCGGTGAAACTGGGCCAGCCGGTACCGGAATCGAATTTGTCACTCGAGCGAAAGAGCGCGTTGCCGCAGCAGATGCAGCGGTAGAGGCCGGGCGCGTGGGTGTTCCAGTAACGGTTGCTGAACGCAAACTCAGTTGCGGCGCGGCGAGTGACCGCGAACTGCTCAGATGACAGCTCGCTGCGCCATTCGGCGTCAGATTTGACGAGCTTCTTTACGTGGATGGATGCGCCCCGCGCGCCGTTGTCGGAGAAGAGAATCAGCTCTACTGACGGTCCGACGCCATCGAGTTTCGGATCCGGCAGGGAGCGTACCGGGCGACGGACGAGAACGAATAACCCGCCGAGGGCCAAGGGCGCAATGAAAAAGGCACGGCGCGGAATACGCCTTTCGGTATTCAACCCGAAGTTCACCGCGGAGGCCATCTACTAACAGGATCGCGCATCCGGCATGGTGGGATTGGATAGGTACCATTGCTGCATGCGGGACGCTGTCGAAAGAATCAGCTCATTGACGGCCATCGTGCAAGGGCGAAACAGGAAACGAGTGCGGTTCTCGCTGATCATTGCGGTGTTGCTGGCGGTGCTGCTGTGGGAAACGGTCTGGCCGAGTCTACGGCCCGGACTGATTATTCTGCTCGCGGGATATGTTGGCACCGCGATCCTCTTTCTGTATCGCAATGCGACGCTGGCTCGCGCAGCAACTGCCCTGCGAACGGAGGAGCCGGCGAGGGGCGCGGTGTTGGCGTGGTTCGACAAGGAAGACAGCTTTGCCAAGTGGGCAGCGCTGCTCGAGACAGGGTTGCGAACCATCGGCTTTCTGGTACTCGGCTATGGATTCTGGCTGGCGACGCGCAGCGATGCGATTTCTTTGCTGCTGGGCGTAGGGTATCCGGCGATAACGTATTTCGGGATGGATCGCCGGAACCGTCTAAGGGCGAGGCAGCGGCTGCAGACCGAGAAAGAGGCGATGGCGACGCTGCTCGCAAGGGGCGCGCATCCGGAAAATCCACTGGATTACTAGTAGCGCCAGCTTTTCAGGTCTGCTCCGGGGGGTGCGGTTTTTTCCATCCGCTCCAGCATCTTCGGAACATACATGGTGTTGTAGTGCAGGCGAGAGAGATAGTTGGGCAGCTTGGGGTCGCCGTTCCAGCAGTGCTCGGCGCGGTCTCCGTACTTCACTTCGCCGTCGTAGGGAGGGTTTCTGGTGCTGTTGAGAAAGTCCTCGATGTAGTAGACAGCATCATTCAGAAAATAGGTATCGGCGCTGCCGACATAGAGGTGGATCTTGCCCTGCAGCTTAGGTCCGAGCGTTGGCCAGTCGCGCTGCAGGATGTGACTGAGATCGTAATGCTCTCGCCAGTATTGGGCCACATCGTGATCGATTTCGCCGGTCTCTTTGTTGAATATTTTTCGCGGATAACCATCGGCGCCCACTGGCGAATAGACAGCCTGCCAGACATCGTACTGTTCACCTGAGCGGCCCCGGTCGCCGAGGGCGAGCTCGTAGTAATTGACTCCGCGCTGGGTTACGGTGACGTGGCCGAGATAATCGCGCATGGCGGGCTGCTCGACCGTTTTGTGTGCGCCCTGCATGAAGTAGGCGTTCTTGTCCGCGTACAAATTGATGGTGGTGAAGGCGCGGAAATCGACGGGATCGGGGCAGGCGGCGAAGGCTCCGTTGTAGTGATCGGGATAGAACATCTGCACGGCAAGCGATTCCCAACCGCCGGTGGAGCCACCGTATAGAAAACGCGCCCAGCCCTGGCCTATGGCGCGGAAATTCTTCTCGATGTACGGGATGAGTTCGGTCTCAATGGCGTCGCCGTACGGGCCGAGATTCGCAGAGTTCACGGCGTAGGAGTCGTCGTAATAGGGATTCGCGTGGCGTATCTCGACGACGAGGAAGCGAGGAAAGTGCGGCGCGGTCCATTGCTGATAGAACTTGTACGCTTCCGCCTGTTCGATGCGGTTGTATCCGGCAACGTGAAAGCGGTCGCTGTAATCGGGTTTCAGATTTGGATCGGGCGGTTCTGTGCGGAAACCGTCGAAATCGGCAGGGAAATGGCCGTGATTGATGGCGAGAGGGAAGCGAGCTTCCCTATGATCGTCGAAACCTTCGGGCACAAGGATGTTGGCCCCGAGGTACATGGGACGTCCCCAAAATTTTGAGAGCAACTCGGACTTGATTCTGATGTGGCGGATGTATTTGGTGTCTTTCGGAAATGGAATGGGCGGGATTTCCCGATCAAGCAAAAGCGGGAGATCGGGGCCTTGTGAGATCAGGTGGATCTTTTGCGGCGCACTATAGAAATTTCCCGGAGCAATATTCCAGTGCTGCCCTTCGCCGCGGTCCATGGGCAGTTTGACGGTGACGCCATCGGAGCGGTGGAAGGTCTCGTAGCGGTTCAGGACGGCCTGCACGAAGTAGTCACCTTCGGGAACCGACTTCAGGCTGTCCACGGGATAACCAAAGGCCGATTCGTCGAGAAGAACGGGTTGGCCGGGGTGCATTCCCGCAACGTTCATTCCGAATACGATCTGAGTGGCGGGCGTGTCATTGATCTGCATGCGGGGCTCGGCGGAGCCGTCTGTCGAGAGGATGAGGAGCAGCCGGCCATCGACCGGTTCGGAACTCCGCGCCTGCGGAAAGGTGACGGTGAAGCGGGGAGCGGCACCCGCCGGCCGTATGAAACAGCATGTTAGAAGGGCGAGAGACGCAAGCCGATACATTCTGCCTAGTGTAGTAGCTGATTTGCAGCAGGCGGCCGTCGCGTGGCTCAAAAGAACCAGAAACGGTGGAAGGCGGCCAAGACCATTAGCTGTAACTCGCTGATAGTAATGGCGCTGGAGTGGCACGAGACGTGCTCCAAGTTGATGCGTCTAGATGTTACGACAGGTTATGACAAGCAATGATTTTTCGGCAGTGAAAAGCATAACGCGCATAGCGATGGCCGGGCTCCTAGCTGCTTCCACGCTGGTTTTCGCTCAGGACAGTACGGCGCCGCTCCCGGCAGCGGCAAACGGTACGACACAGCAGAGCACGTCCGGCAGCGGCGGATGGAAACGGGTCGGGGACCAGTCGCAGGTTTATAACCCGGACCAAGACAACACCGGTATAAGTCAAAACGGCGATCCGAACCAGGTGAACGGGCAGCAGACTGCGCCGTACCCGGCTCAGCAACAGCAACCATATCCCAATCAGCAGCCGTATCCAAATCAGCAGCCTTCGTATCCGGCGAATGGAAATGGCGGTATGCAGAATCCGCCTCCGCAGTACGGGCAGCAGAATTATCCACCCACAAACGGACAGAACCCGTATCCAAACCAACAGCAGAACTATCCGCCGCCGCCTCCGGTGCCGGCACAGCTTACGATTCCGGCCGGAACGTATCTGACGGTGCGAGTAAACCAGATGCTCTCTTCGGATAAGAACCAGCCTGGCGACGCTTTCACTGCGTCACTAGTTCAGCCGGTGGTGGTAAACGGAGTGGTGGTGGCCGAGCCGGGGCAGACGATCGGCGGCCGAGTTGCGACGGCTGAAAAGCACCATGTCGACAGGCCGGCGAGACTTGGTTTAGCTTTGACGAATCTGACGCTGGTGGATGGGCAGCAGGTGCCCGTGACGACACAGTTCATCAGCCGGCAAGGTGGAACGACTCCGGGCGGCGCTGAGGTTGGCACGGTAGCGGCGACAACCGGAGTGGGCGCAGCGATCGGCGCCATTGCGGGCTGGGGTACCGGGGCCGCGATTGGTGCGGGAGCGGGAGCAGCCGCAGGCCTCATCGGTGTTCTGGTGACTCACAATCACGCGAGTGTGGTTTATCCGGAGCAGGTCTTGACGTTCAAATTAGAAGCGCCGGTGACGGTTTCGACGGTGAACAGCTCGCAAGCTTTCCGCTACGTGATGCCGAACGAATATGACCGGCCCACTTACAGCAACTACTCGGGCAATGGCATGTATGAGAGCGCGGCTCCTCCGGCGCCGGTGTACAACTCATATGCGTACGGATATCCGTACTACGGCGCGTACGGGGTGGGCTATCCATATTATTGGGGACCGTCCTTCGCGTTCTACGGTGGTTGGTGGGGCGGCCGCGGCTATTATCCGGGTTACTGGGGCGGCAGGTATTACGGTGGCCGGTATTACGGCTCTCGCGGATACGTCGGCGGCGGTGGATTGCATGGCTACGCCGGCGGAGGGCACGTGGGCGGCGGGCACGCGGGCGGCGGGCATCGCTAAATTGCGATAGTGCGACGCCGAACAGGCGAAGTATTCAGGCACGATTGAAGCTGGGCTGCCCGGGCAGCTCAGCCTTTTTAGCTTTTTGGGTGTTCAAAAAACCGATTGACTACTGCATGTCGAGTAAGGACGCCATAGTCTCAATGCCGTCCCAGAGGTTTTGCAAGCGGAGATTTTCGTTCGCGGCATGCTGGTTGTCGTCATGATTTGCGATCGGAACCGTTACCGTTCGGGTCTGAGCTGCACGCTCCATGGCGCCTAGGGGCACGCTGCCGCCCATGGTGGGCCACTCCGTTACGCTGTCGCGCGCGGCCTTGACTGCCGCGACAACCTCTGCGGCAATCGGCAAGTCCATCGGAGTGCGGACTGCGTTGTAGCCAAACTGATCCTTTGCGACGAGCGCTACTTTGGGATGCGCAAGCAAGATATCGTTGGTGGGCGGCGTATCCACAACGAAGTAGCCTTGAGAACGGATGTAGTCGATAACTCTTTGTTGCTGCTTTTGCCAGTCGAGGCCGACGACGAGACGAAGATCGAGATCGGCGACAGCCGTGGATGGAATAACGTTCGTTGCGCGGTCGCCGGTTTGGGCGGAAGACATGCCCCTGATTTCGAGACTCGGAAGATTTAACAAGTCAAGCAGGCTAGCGCCGCCGCCATCGATATGTCCCAGCGCGAGATCGTGACGGAGCTGCTCGTCGTTGGCGGGCGCGCGCCTCAAGGCCTGCTTCTCGAGTTCGCCCAGCGGCTGAACGCCGTCGTAAAAGTGAGGAATCAGAACATGGCCCGAGTCATCCTTCATACCTGCAAGGAGCCGGGCAAGCATCATCGCGGGATTCGGCGCCCAATTGCCATAGTGTCCGCTGTGCAGCGGGTGGTTGGGACCGTACACGGTTATTTCGAGGTGTGTGTCTCCGCGAGCACCGAAGACAACCGTCTGACGCCGGCTTTGATCGACGGGTCCATCACAGACAAGCCAGATATCCCCATGCACCAGCCCGCGATTTGCATTGAGGATCTGTTCCAGGTGCGGTGAACCAGCCTCTTCTTCGCCTTCCCAAACGAAGCGAACAGTTGAACGCAGCGGGATGTGTGCAGCGTCGAGTGCATCGAGCGCCACAAGCTGCGCATAGATGGCTGCTTTGTCATCTCCGGCCGAACGGGCATAGATTCGCTGCTCGCCATTTACGGTCTTGAGGGTTGGGCTGAAGGGAGGATTCTGCCATTCCGAAGCAGTGACCGGCTGTCCGTCGTAGTGCGCGTAGAAAACGAGAGCATGGGTTGCCCCGCTGACGCGGCGTTCGCCAAAGACAACAGGCGGTGCTCCGGGAATCGAGAGGAGCCGGGCTGTGACGTGGCGCTGCTGCAGGAGTTCGATAAGCGTCCTTGCGTTTCGATCTAAATTGGCGGGATCGGCCGCGACATTCGGGATGCTCAGCAGGGATGTGAAGCCGTTCAGAATGTCTGCCTGATGCTCGATTCGCCATTGGCGCGCGACGGCCACCGGGTCTTGCGCGGCGAGACTCAGGGTTGAGACGATCAGAATGACCAACACACGCGCAAACATTTCTGGAGCTTAGCATCGGCTTTCGTTTTCCCGGCCCAATATTTGGGCTTACAAACTAACCGCGAGGAGTATCGGTAGTCTAAAGACCAACTGGATGGAGTGGACGGATCAGGCGGCCGCCGAGGAGGTGCGCAAGGGCAATCAACTTGCGTTTCGTGTCCTTGTGGAGCGGCATAGCCGGCCTGTTTTCCATCTGGCATTTCGAATGTGCGGCAACGAACAAGACGCGGAGGACCTGGTTCAGGAGACTTTTCTTCGCGCGTACAAGCAACTGAACCGGTTTGACGGGCGGTCGGCGTTTGGGACGTGGCTGTACCGGATCTGTGCTAATTGCGCGCTCGATTTGCTGCGTTCGCGAAAGAGCCGTAGAGAAGTGAAGGCGAATCCGGTGGACGAAGGCTCACCGAGCTGGCTCGAGTCAATCGCGGGAAAGGAGCCTGGGCCGGATCGACTGACGCAGAGCAAGCAGATCAACGCGCTGCTCGAACCGGCGCTCAATCAGTTGACCGAGATGGAGCGGACGGCGTTCGTCCTCAGGCATTACGAAGGCTGCGACATCGACGAGATCGCGCGAGCGCTGGGCGTGCAGCCGAATGCCGCTAAGCACAGCGTGTTTCGTGCGGTTCAAAAATTGCGGCAAGCACTGCAGCCGGTGTGGGGAGTTACGCAATGAATCACCTGACAGAAGAGCAGATACTCGACGCGTTTTACGAGGATGCCGCCGTTGAGGACCGCGAGCACTTGCAACACTGTCCGGACTGCCGCGCGCGGCTCAAGGAGTTGACGGAGGTGCTGGCGCCGCTGGGATATTATTCGGCTTCGGAGCGCGGTGAGGCTTATGGGCAGGAGGTTTGGAACCGGCTGACGCCGCAGCTCGATCTGTCGCAGAGGAAAAGTAAATGGCTGGTCTGGCCGAAGCTATGGATGTTCGCTCCGGCGGTTGCCGCACTGCTTGCGATCGCGTTTCTTGCCGGGATCTGGACAGAACATCGAAGGACGACAGACACATTCGGGAGGGAGCGCGAGCGTGTACTCCTGATGGCGATCAGCGATCACCTGGAGCAATCGCAGATCGTGCTTGCGGAACTTCTACATGCCGCACCAGGATCGCAGGGAGGGGCCGCGGAGCGTGAGCGGGCGCGGAACCTGCTCGAGGAAAACCGCTTGCTCCGGCAGACGGCCACTCATCTAGGGGACAGGGCTCACGCGGCGCTTTTGGACGATTTGGAGCGAGTGCTGGTGGATCTGGCAAATAGCCCGGCGGATCTCAGCTCAGAGGATTTGAAGTTGTTGCAACAACGGGTGGAAGATAACGGGCTCCTCTGGAAGGTACGCGTCACGAGTACGGACGCCCGCGAAAAAGGACAGAAGTTATGATTCGACAGAGTATTCTCCTGCTGCTCTCAGCGGCTGCAGGTTTTGCGCAGGGCTGGAATCCGGTGCCCGCATACAGCTTTCAGGCGCAGCAGAACGCGCGCAGCGATCCGGATTACCAGAGGGGCTTAGGGCAGCTGGACGCGCGACAGTGGGAGCAGGCTATCGATTCATTCAGCGCTTCGGCGGCTCGCGGCGGGGCGGATGCAGATGCGGCGCTCTACTGGAAGGCGTACGCACAGAACCGAGCCGGGCGCGGGGAGGCAGCATTGCTCACCGTGGCGCAACTGCGCGAAAAATATTCTTCAAGCCGCTGGATTAAGGATGGGCGCGCGCTTGAGTTGGAGGTACGAGCGCAGACGGGGTCGCCGGTGAGTCCGAGCAGTGAACCCGACGACGACTTGAAGTTGATGGCGGTGAATAGCCTGATGCAGTCGAATCCGAACGCGGCTTTTCCGGTCGTTGAAAAAGTGTTGAGCAGCGGCAATTCAGACCGAGTTAAGGAGCAGGCATTGTTTGTACTCGCTCAAAGCCCCTTGCCCGAGGCCGGCAAGCTGCTAGGCACTATCGCGAATGGCTCGTCCAATCCTGTTCTACAGCTGAAGGCGATCCGGCTGATGGGGATGATGGGAAACGAAAATTCGCGAAAACAGCTATCCACTCTTTACGGCTTGTCTTCGGATTTGCGCATCAAGCGCGCGATCCTGCAGAGCTATATGCAATCCGGATCGCGCGATCTGCTGCTGCACGCAGCGAAGACGGAGACGGACCCGCAGCTCCGGCGGGACGCGATTCGCCAGCTCGCCTTGGCGGGCGGTGAAGAACAGCTGTGGCAGCTGTATCAATCGGACAACTCAGTGGATGACCGGAAAGCGGTTCTTGAATCGATGTTTCTGAGTGGAAACTCCGGACGGCTTGCAGAGATAGCGCGGACGGATAACAATCCCGAACTGCGGGCTTCGGCGATCAAGTCGCTCGGCCTGATGGGCGGAAATGGACGGGCCGATGTGCTGACTTCTATTTTCCAGCATGACAAGAATGACCAAGTGCGACAGGCGGTTCTCAACGCTCTTTTCCTTCAACAGAATGGCAAGGCGCTGGTGGATTTGGCGCGACAGGAGAAGGATCCGCAGGTGAAGCGGCAGATTGTTTCCAAGATGGCTCTCATCCAGTCGAAAGAAGTCACCGAGTACATGACGGAGTTATTGAAATGAAAGCACTGATGATGCTGGCGGCGCTTGCGAGCGGGTTGCTGGCGCAGACTGCTCAGCAGCCAGAAGTTTCGAACGGCCGCGTGGAAGTTCGGGCGGGTTCGCAGCTCAGCGTCGCGCTACGCGCAACGGAGGCGACGTGGTTTGGTTACGCCATTAAGACGATGCGCCGCGATCACGATAACTGCTGCTATGAAAACGGGCAGCAGGGTGGCTGCTCGCTCGAGGAAAACGGAGCACGCATCCATCGCGAGGTGCGGCCCTCTCGACCCGTACAGCTCGAAGGTTCAGACACGGAGGCGCTGCTGTACCGGGTCGAGAACAATCGAGTCGAGAAGATTCGAGTCTATTCCTTGGCCTGCCCGCTCGATGCCGGGGGGCGACGGTTCGTCTGGCTGACCGATGTTCCGGCGCAGAGCAGCCTGGAGTATCTCGATGGCCTTGCACGCACGGATCCATCGAGCCAGGTCGAGGACGGAGCGGTATTCGCGATTGCGCAGCACGACAACCCGCGAGTGGACAACATGCTGGAGGTCTTGACACGACCGGACGAGCCTGCGAAGGTTCGTGAACAGGCGGTCTTCTGGCTGGGTGCGAGCCGGGGAGCGCCGGGAGTGGAGATTCTAAAGCGCATTGTGGCGCAGAATGGGAGCGGCGATGCGCTGCGCGAAAAAGCGGTCTTTGCACTATCGATTGGAAAACAGCCGGAAGGAACGGATGTTCTGCTGGACGTCGCGAAACGCGACCCGTCGCCGCATATCAGGGGGCAGGCGCTGTTCTGGCTCGCTCAAAAGGCGGGAGCGAAGGCGAGTTCGGCATTGCAGAATGCAATCGCGAACGATCCCGACACGGACGTGAAGAAACAAGCGGTGTTCGCGATGTCGCAGCTGCCGAAAGACGAAGGGGTCCCAAAGCTCATCGATATCGCGCGTACGCAGCGCAACCCGGAAGTTCGAAAGCAAGCCTTCTTTTGGCTAGGGCAATCGAACGATCCCCGAGCTTTGGCCTTTTTTGAGCAGGTACTACTGAAGTAGCGTTGAGGTTTCGCGGGGGTTGCCGGTTGGGGCGGCGCGTGTTGAGATAGTCAGGTGGCGCTACACCGTCGCAAACCTCCGGCTCCGCTCGGTGACTTCGTACAGGCGCTGTACGTCTTCGAGGGACCGCGGCAGCCGCATGCGAAGGAACGCGCTCTCCCCGATGGCTGCGCGCAACTCATTTTCAATCTTCAGGAAGATCGGACCTGGGTCTACGATCGCAACGACCACGCGTCTTGCAGGACATTCAACGGTGCGCTGATCGTCGGTCCGCAAAGCGAGTTCTGCGTGATCGATCCAGCTGAGTTGATTTCGCTAGCAGGCATCCATTTCAAACCCGGCGGACCCGCTGCGCTTTGGCCGGTTCCCATACACGAACTGCATGGAGCGCATGTGCCTTTGGATGCACTTTGGGGTCGGTTTGCCGCGGAGGTGCGCGAACGCCTGCTTGCGGTCGAGAGTCCGGAAGAGCGGCTCGACGTTCTGGAAAGCACTCTTCTGGGGCAGGCTCTTCGATTTGAACGGCGTTCTCGCGGTCTGAAGCGGGACGCGGCGATCTCGTTTGCGATCGAACGGTTCGCCCACGGACCGTGCTCGAAGGGTTCGCGCTTGGACGCTGTCGCTGACGTGATTGAGGAAACCGGATTCAGCGCGAAGCATTTCATCGACCTGTTTCGACGAGAGGTGGGACTTACACCTAAGCTTTTCTGCCGCGTGCTGCGCTTCCAGCGAGTACTGGGATGCATTGCCGCGGGGCGAGAGATTGAATGGGCGGACGTGGCGCTCGAGGCAGGGTACTTCGATCAGTCACACTTCATTCACGACTTTCGTGCGTTTTCGGGAATCAATCCGTCGACGTATGTTCAGGCTCGACCGAAATTCCCGAGCCACGTCCCAATTCCTAGCGCAAGGTAAATTTCTTACAATCGCTCAACGGCGGACAACGCCAGAATGGAAGACGTATGGCATCCAAAGTCAACCCCATCCCGGATGGATTTCAAACCGCTAACGTTTACCTTATTGTCGAGAACGTGGAGAAGCAGATCGATTTTCTCAAGCAGGCATTCGATGGAAAAGAGCTACACCGTTCTGTCCTGCCGGATGGCAGCATTATTCATGCCGAGGTAGAAGTAGGAAAGTCCCGCATCATGATGGGGCAAGCGAACAGCGCCTGGAAGCCGCGCCCTTCGACTGTGTACTTGTATGTGGAGGATGCGGACGCTACGTTTCGTAAGGCAGTGGAAGCCGGCGCAAAGGCGCTAGGCGAACCGCAGAATCAATTTTATGGGGACCGCAGCGGCGGGGTGGAGGATCCCTGCGAAAACTATTGGTGGATTGCTACACACGTTGAAGACGTATCGCCAGAGGAATCGGACCGCCGTTTCGCCGCCATGGGTCACAAGCACTAGCCGGCTGAGCGCTATCTGCTGAGTAACTGGCAGCGTTACTTGGTCTGACTATCGCCTCCATACTGCGTGAGCTTGCTGATGAAGGCGTCGCTGCCGGCAGGAGCAGCCGCTTTACCGGTGAGGATGTCCCGGCTCGTTTCCGGCTGTCCGTAGAGAGCTTTATCGACATCCTCGTCGGCTCGCAAGGTGCTGCCTTGCAGGGAGATTCCGCCGAAGATGCCTCGGGAACGCGAATAGGAGAGGATATCGGCGCGCATAGTCGCGTCGGTTTGGGCGGTCGAATCGCGCCCGACGGGACCAGCTGCTCCCGAGATCTCGCCACCAAGAGTGAACTTGCTCGCTAAGATTCCATCCATTCCTTTTTTGCTCATGACCAACAGAACAAGATCGGTTTCGGCGCCCCCAATCTGCAAGCCGAATCCGCCACCTTCTACCCGCATGGCGGCTGGGCCGGACCATCCCGAACCTTCTTTGCGGCATGAGGCGAACCCTCGCCCATACTTGCCTGAAAAGATGAAACCGGCTTTCTTCATGCTTGGGATTACCACCACGCAATAGGCTTTCTGAAACAAGTTCTCAGGAATGGACTTGTCCGGAGCGGACATGACCTCGCTGAGCACGTCGCCAGCAGCCTTAAGTCGTTGAGCATCTTCGTCGGCCCCGAGCAGCGTAGTCGTTGCGAAACTGGCCAGCAGTAAACAGGTCGAAAGCAACTTCATCTGTAACTTGCCTTCCTCTCCTAGAAATATCTCTAGCTTTAAGATCCTGATCAGCGCGAGAAGCTTTCATTTCTTTCAGAGCTGAACGTTATTCTGGGCACGTGCGATGGCTTTCGGTTTGCGTGTTTGCCTGGAATGCGTTGGCGCAAAACTTCTCCGCGGAGCCGCCGCAAGTCAAACAAGGGCAAGTAATCAAGGTCTATAGCGACGCAGAGGCCCAGACGGCACGGCTGAACGGGCGAACCATTCCTCTTTTTCCGCAAACCGGCGGAAACCAGATGGGCTTGATGCCGGTTGACGTGCTTGCCAAGCCGGGCGCTTACGAACTCGAATGGCTCGACCGCCAAGGTGCGCCCGTTCACAAACAATCGGTTATCGTTCTCAATGCGCATTATGCCAGGCAGAATGTGGTGCTTACGAAGGCGCTTTCGGAACTGAAGTCGACGTCCGAGGAACGGGCCATCGTAAATACATTTCTGAAAACGGCTTCTCCGGTTCGGTACTGGCAGGAGCCGTTCGAGGCTCCTCTTCCCGGGTGCATCACTTCGCCTTTCGGAGTTACGCGCCTGCATAACGGAAAGCCGACGGGCGAGTACCATGCGGGCCTGGATCAAAGAGGCGCTTTAGGCAGTCCGATACACGCGGTGGCCGGTGGCGTGGTGAGAATCGTGCAGGAATTCACTTTACGCGGCGGCACAGTGGGCATCGATCACGGCCAGGGGCTCGAATCGATGTATCTTCACCAGTCGAAGTTTGCGGTGAAGGACGGCGACGTGGTGAAGGAGGGGGATGTTATCGGGTATGTGGGGTCGACGGGACGCTCGACCGGCCCGCACCTGCACTGGACGCTGTACGCAAACGGCGAGCCGGTAAGTCCGCTGCAATGGATTCACGGTTTAAGCACGTGCACGAACGCGGCGGGTACTCCTCATCTCAAACGGCCGATGAAGCGTTAAGAACGCAATTCGCGCTGCTCAGTCTTCACGCAACGCAATCATGGGCTCGA
Organism: Terriglobia bacterium; assembly: GCA_963723645.1. Classification (GTDB taxonomy): domain Bacteria; phylum Acidobacteriota; class Terriglobia; order Bryobacterales; family Bryobacteraceae; genus Bog-105. The sequence goes on along the minus strand of CAVRRR010000005.1, from coordinate 2,632,560 downwards.
GTCGAGCGGCGCGCAGAGCAGGGATAACGCTTGCGGCCAACGCGACCAAAGCGAGCGCTGCGATTGCTGCTCCGATGGTGCCAGGATCGGTAGGCTGCAGACCGTAAAGCAGAGATGCAGCAGTTCGGGCGCTTGCAGCAGCGAGCAGAGTCCCGAGGAACAAGCCGATTGCCAGCAGGAGAACAGCTTCTTTAATCACCAGACCCACGATCTCGGTGCGATCAGCGCCTAGCGCGATGCGTATTCCGATCTCGCTTCGGCGCCGCGCCACCATGTAGGAGATCACACCATACAGCCCTACGGTCGCCAGCGCGGCGGCCAGGAAGCCGAAGAAGCCGGAGAGTGCCGCCATCAGCCGCTCGCGCAAAAGGGAGTCCTTCACCTGCGTTTGAAAGGGCTGAAATTCGAACGAGATGCCCGCGTTGCGTGCCATTATGGTTTTCCGTAGTGCGGGCATCAACCGGCCAAATGAAGCCGATGAGCGGATGAGAAAGTTGGTCCCTTGGCCTGGCTCTTTTTCTTGCGTCTGGGCCACGAAAACGACTGGTTTGAATTCGTCTCTCAGGCTTCGATATTTCGAGTTTCTGGCCAGGCCGACAATCTGATAAGAGTGCTGTGCTTCTCCTGGGCCTGCCACAACTCGAAACTGCTTGCCGAGCGGATTCGTTTGGCCCAGAAACTTCTTGCGAAATTCTTCGTTGACGATCGCGACTTCCGGGGAAGATGTCGTATCGTGCTCATCGAAATCACGGCCAGCGACTAGAGGGGTGCCCATCGTGCGAAAATAACCGGCGCTCACGCGGTCGAACCAGGGAACGAGCGCCTTTTCTGTATGCCTGACGCCTAGTATTTCGATCATGTCGTTCCAGCCGTCGCCGCTGACTGGCACGATGTTAGCGCTGGCCGCCTGCTCCACGCCAGGTGTCTGGCGCACATCGACCAGCAGATCCCTGAGCAACTCGCCGCGTTGCACGCGTGTAAAGGGAAGCTTTGAGATGTCTATCCCGGTAATGAGGAGTCCGTTCTGCCGGAACCCGGCCTCCACGGTTAACAGGTTGCGCAGACTGCGCACGAACAAGAGAGCGCCGACGAGCAGTACTAAGGAAAGTGCAACCTGCGCGATGACCAGCACGCGACGCAGCCCAAATCTCTCGCGATCGGCGGTAAGACCGCGCCCGGCGGCTTTCAGGGCGGATGCCGGATCGGTTCCCGTGGCGCGCAGGGCTGGCGTAAGGCCGAAGAGTATACAGGTCAGAATTGCAACGCCGGCGGTGAACGCAAGCACGCGCCAATCGAGCGACAACTCCATAAAAACAGGCTCGTCTCCCGTGCTCAAAAACGAAACGAGATAGCGGGTCAAGAATTGAGCCAGGAACGCGCCGACGGCAGCTCCTGCCAAGGTCAGGGCGAGGCTCTCCACCAGTAACTGACGTATCAAGCGCCCGCGGCCGGCACCAATGGCCAGGCGAACCGCCATTTCGCGTTCGCGGGTGCTGGCTCGCGCTAGCATCAGGTTGGCTAGATTGGAGCAGGCGATCAGTAACACCAGTCCGGCAATCCCGAGCAGTAGCAGAAGGGGTTCCTGATACGTTTCGCGAAGAGAAGATACGCCGGAACCCGCCGGTTCGGCTTCGAGTTTGTAGCGTGTGTAATATTTCACCTGGTCAGGCCGATAATTGGGCGGGACGGTTTCGGCAAATACGCCAGAAGATATGGCATTGACGTGGGCCGAAGCGCGCGTAATATTCCACCCCGGTTTCAGCCGGCCGATCACGGCGAGCCACCAGTGATGCCGCTTCATCAGATGATTGTCTTCGCCGTCGATCAGCGGCTCGGCGCAGACGGGCGCAGCGACATCGAAGCTTTTGCCGACTTCAACGCCATAAAAGTCCGGGGGCGTTACGCCGGCCACATCCCATTTATGTCCGTCGAGCAGGATCGCTTTGCCGATTGCGCCCGGATCGCCGGCGAACTCACGCTGCCAAAACGCGTAGCTAATAGCGACGCTCGGCGAACCGCATCCAGGGTGGTCATCGCTCCTGGCGATCAGACGTCCGAGCAGCGGCCGCACGGCGAGGGTCTGAAAAAAATCACCGCTCACCCAAAGACCCTGCGCGAAGCGAGGCTCGCCTGCCTCCGTGAGATTAAAGCGATGATCTCCCCAGCCAAAGATGCTCGAGAAAGCTTGCTGGCGATCGCGGATCTGCTCCCATTGCGCGTAGGTGAAATCGGGGTGGCGATCGGAGAAGTTGCCGGAGCAGCAATGGTCGTTTTTGGCGATTTTCAATTCGGCCAGGCGGTCTGCTTGCGCGACGGGCAGAGCTCTGAGCCGCACTGCATCCAGCAGCTGAAAGATAGCCGTATTGGCTCCGATGCCTAAAGCCAGCGAAATGGTCGCGATCGCGAAAAAGGCTTTGTTCAACCGAAAGCTACGAGCTGCGTAACGGAGATCCTGCCAAGCGCCGTCGATAAGGTGGATAGCGTTCACTGTCGCGATCTGGGCATCTCGCCAGCCAAGTTCGGGCTGTGCAAGCAAACCGCTTATAAGACGGCCGTTGTCCGATTTCGGAAAAAAACGTTTCGTAAGCGAACAGCAGTTGAGCGGCGGCACCTCTGGTGTAAGCTACTGTTCGTCAGCATTCCTACAAAAAGAGGATTGAACAGGTCAGGCTTATGGCGATCACAAATGTTAGCCAGTCGTCCGTGGCAAGTTCCGGGGCAGCTACCACGAACAAGACCGCGATGGCCGTGGTCACGACCCTGTTTTTTGTGTGGGGCTTTCTCACCTGCCTCAACGACATTCTGATCCCGCATCTCAAGGCGATTTTCGATCTGAATTATGCAGAGGCGATGCTGGTTCAGTTTGTCTTTTTCTCGGGCTACTTCGTCTTTGCCGTGCCGGCGGGCAAGCTGGTCGAATGGATCGGGTACAAGCGAACGATGGTGCTCGGCCTTTTGATCATGGCCGCGGCGGCGTTTCTGTTTCTACCGGCGGCGAGCGTGCCGGCGTTCTCGTGGTTTCTGGCGGCGCTCATCATCCTGGCGATCGGGATTACGTCACTGCAGGTTTCTGCAAACCCCTACGTATCGGTTTTGGGGCCGCCGGCAACCGCGTCGAGCCGCTTGAATCTGACACAGGCGTTTAATTCATTGGGTACCTTTGTCGCTCCGTATTTCGGGAGCTTATTCATTCTGAGCACTGTGGCGAAGAAGCAGAGTGAGATCAGCCAGATGCCGCCCGATGTTCTGCACGCGTACCGTCTGCATGAAGCCGCCACGGTGAAATTCCCTTACATGCTCATTGGAGTAGCGCTGATCGCGCTGGCGATCGGGATAGCTGCTTTTAAGTTCCCGGTGATTGCCGCAGCGGAGCCGGCGAAACACGCTGACGGGAGTACAAAGAGCTCTCTCCGGCTATGGAAACAGCGGCACCTGGTTTTGGGCGTAGTCGGAATCTTTGTTTATGTAGGAGCCGAGGTGGCGATCGGCAGCTTCCTGGTCAACTACTTCAGCCAGCCCAATATCGGAGCGATGACGGAAAAGACGGCGGCGGTTTACGTCTCGTTTTATTGGGGATTCGCTATGATCGGCAGGTTTATCGGAGCAGCCATCCTGCAGAAGATCAAAGCCGGGAACCTGCTCGGCATAGTAGCCATCGTGGCCTGCGCTTTAGTTGTGATATCGATGCTGACCTTCGGACACCTGGCAATGTGGAGCATCATCCTGGTGGGTCTCTTCAACTCGGTGATGTTTCCGAGCATATTCACGCTGGGGATCGCCGGGCTTGGACCATTAACAGGGGAGGGCTCAGGGCTGCTGGTTGCGGCGATCGTGGGCGGCGCGATCATCCCGGTAATCGAAGGCGCGCTAGCTGACAGAATCGGCATTCATCACGCTTTCATTTTGCCCGCGCTCTGCTACATCTACATAGCGTTTTACGGCTTCAGAGGCTCAAGGCAGACCGCTTCGAGTTGAACCGGAAGAGCGCCGATCTCTTTGTGGCGATGTTGGGCGTGACTTGCCCGGCGGGGAATGTGAAGATAAAAGAGTGATTATCGAGGATCGATCAGACCGGCGATCGCCGCAGAGTACGCTTGATCCGAAGAAGATAGCTTTCGGCAAGACATTCTCTCCCAATATCTTTCTTTGCGAATATCGTGCGGGGCAATGGCAGAACGCACGAATTGAGCCGCTCAAGGAATTCAGCATCCATCCGGGCGCGCTCGTGCTGCACTATGCACAATCGATATTCGAGGGCATGAAGGCATTCCGGCAGGCGGACGGCAGCGTGGCTCTGTTCAGGCCGGAAAAGAATGCCCAACGCTTCAACCGGTCGGCCAAGAGGATGGGCATGCCGCAAGTGAATGAGGAACTCTTCCTGGCGGCTGTTTCAGAGGTTACGCGGGTGGAGGAGGAGTATGTGATCCCGCAGCCGGGCAGCCTCTATCTTCGACCGGTGATGATCGGAACAGAGGCCTCGATCGGAGTGCGGGCATCGAGCGAATTTCTGTTCTATGTCATGGCGCTGCCGAGCGGAGCGTATTTTGCCGAAGCGCATGGGGGCCCGGGCGCGATCCCGGTGCTGATTTCACAGTCCGTGGTGCGAGCGGCTCCGGGCGGAACGGGTGCGATCAAGACGGCGGCCAATTATGCGGTGACCCTGAAGGTCATCTCCGACGCGAAACAGCACGAGTGTGCACAAGTGTTGTTTCTCGATTCCACGCCGGACAGGCGTGTGGAAGAGATGGGCGGGATGAACATCATGTTTGTGGAAAACGGCACCGTGGTGACGCCGCCGCTGAATGACACCATCCTGCCGGGCGTGGTCCGAGACAGTATCCTGACGCTGGCCGGAGATCTGGGCATCCCAACGCGGCAGGAGGCTTATCCGGTGGCGGAACTCATTTCCAAACTGAGAAGCGGGAAAATACAGGAGGCTTTCGCCTGCGGCACCGCGGCGACGGTCACCGGGATCAAGACATTGAAGACTGAGAATGGCGAGACGTATTCACTCGCAGCGCCCGGGCCAATCTCGGAAAAGCTATACCGGCATTTGGTTGACGTTCAGTACGGGCATGCGCCGGATCAGCATGGCTGGCTTCAATCCGTAGTGGGAGCGAAGGCGCTTACCTCCTGACGGTCGCCAGCGCTTGCCGACTGCATTCGCGCGCGTTGCATGACAAAGCTCGCGCGCGGGTCCCGGGCGGAGGCCTTTCCGGCGTGGAACAGTCCGAAGCGCAGACAGATGCTCGCGGCCGAGCTAATTAGACCCGAGGCGATTCGCTTTTTGCGTCCTTTGCCGGGGGCCACAGAGAGAAGGATTCCGGCCAACGTCAGAACTTTCGCGCTCTGCCAGAGGAAGCCGCTGAAACCCTTTTTGAGCGGACGTCCGGTGCGCTCCAGGCGACTTGCGTCACGCTCGAGGATGTAGGCGGCCATCAATTCCGTGATCTTGCCCATCATCCCGAAACGTTCGACGGCACTCTCTTCCTGCTTATTGAGTTTCAAAAACTGGAAAAACGCGGCCGCTGCCGCGGTACCGGAGGCGAGGAACAGAACGGGTGTGGTCCGGTAAGACATTTGCCAAACCGGAACCGCTGTCTGGGAGATAAGCACGCCCGTGTAACCGGCAAGGCCCAGGCCAAGAACGCCGCCGGTGAGCCCAAGCGGATATGCCAGCGGGCGGAAGAAGCGCGGTCCCAATGGCAAGATGGCCGCTCCGCCGACGGCGGTTGAGAACGTCGTAAGAATCCAGGAGCCCATGCTCATGGGAGAGCTGACCCGAAACATACGCAGCATGTACAGGAAGCGTCCCGGGCGCCCGAGATCATGAATGAGGAGCGCCGCGCTAACCGCACCGCCTACGGTCGACACCCAGCGCGAGCGAGTGACGAGAGACTGCATTGACCCAGGAGCAAACACCTGCGCAGCGGCGCCCAACGCCGCACTCGCACCGGCGACGCCTCCGACGTAAAAGTACGTCGGTATCGACCAGATCCAAGTGGGACTCTTGAGCATCGGCTGGTCGTAATAGGTTGGGCTGGCGGTCGACTGGTGGCTCGGTACGTATGGAAAAGCCTGCGAGTGAAGCGCCACGTCATTTCTTGTAGCTAACGCTTGCTGGCCGGCTGCTTCGCCGGAGAGTGTGCCGGTGCCGAGGTCTATGTTGCGGCCGTCGTCGACCAGTTCACCTGTTACTTCGATTTCCGCCGGATCTTTCAGGCGTGGTGTTTCGCGGCTCATCGTTGTTCAGTCCCGCGCGGAGTTGCCTAACATTACGGAAGCGACGGCGACAAGCGAAACTCCAAGAGCTGCGATGCCGGTCGAGATCCAGCTCTTGTTGCCTTTGTGCGTGGGAACCTCCGGATCAGGCGGCAGATTGTAAACTTCCGGCTTGTCGATCAGGAGAAAGAAGGCGTTCAGCCCGCCTGTACCCAGCTGGCTCGCCGCGTCTTTGCCGTAGAGAAAGGCGTCCTTCAGACCGGATGCGTGCAGTTCCTCGACGCGATTCGCGGCGATTTCGCGCAGCTCTTCAATCTCTCCAAATTTGATGGAAGCGGTCGGGCAGGCTTTGGCGCAGGCGGGTTGCATGCCGTCTCGTTGACGGTCATAGCAGAGAGTACACTTCCATGCCCGGCCATCCTCCGGGCTGCGGTCAATGACACCGAAGGGGCAGCCTGAAACGCAATAGCCGCAGCCGTTGCAGATGTCGGGCTGCACGTACACCGAATCGAACTCGGTTCGGATGATGGCGCCGGTGGGGCAGTTTTCTAGGCAACCCGCACGAGCGCAGTGCTTGCAAACATCGGACGCCATCAGCCAGGAAAGGCTGCTCTCGGTTCCCGTCAATGGCACCGGCCGTTCTATGAAGCTGACGTGACGCCATGTTGAGACACCCAGCGCTATCGTGTTGTCGTACGACATACCGCTGAAGTGGTACCCATCATCTGGCAATTGGTTCCACTGTTTACAGGCGACTTCGCAGGCTTTACAGCCGATACAGAGCGTGGTGTCGGTGAAGAATCCGGTTGCCATTTAAGTCTGGTCTCCCTGTTTCGCCTCTGGAGCGTGCACGCCATGCGAGCCGATGGGCAGTGTTCCGGCAAGCGGAGAATCACGAAGCTCATCTCCGGGCGCAAAATCCGGGAAGAACGGTTTCGGCTTCTGGCGATCCCGGCGTCCGGCGCGTATGTTGCCAGTGATGGCTTTCGATTCCATGATGGTGACGTTGGGATCGGCGCCGAAGGCAAGCAACTCGTTTGTCGAATCGCCGGTGATCAGGCCGCTGTTGCCCCAGTGATATGGCAAGCCGATCTGATGAATGAAGCGGCGGCCCATCTTGAGCGGGCGCATGCGCTCGGTAACCAGAACGCGGGCTTCGATCTCGCCTCGCGCACTACAGATAGTGGCCCAGCCTCCGTTCCTGAGTCCCTTATCGTGGGCCAGCTCCGGAGAGACTTCGCAGAACATTTCGGGCTGCAATTCGGATAGCCAGGAGAGCCAGCGCGACATGGCGCCGGATGTGTGGTGCTCGGTCAGGCGATAAGTTGTAAGGACGTAGGGATAACGTTCGTCGTCATAGGGCCGCGCCAGAGTGTTCTCCCGCCGCGGATATTCAAAGCGGGCGGGATTGCATTGCTGACCATAGAGCGAGTTTTGAACGGGTGATTCGAACGGCTCGTAATGGGTGGGCAGCGGGCCATCGAGCATGCCGGTCGGCGCGAAGAGCCATCCCTTCCCATCCGGTTGCATGATGAACGGGTCATCGCCGGAAATGGTGTCGAGTCCCTTGGCGTCTTCCGCCACGCGGTAATCCGGCGGCCTGTCGACGATGAAATCCGGCACGTCATTGCCGACCCATTTTCGCTTCCCTTCGTCCCACCAGACGAGTTTCTTGCGTTCCGACCAAGGCCGGCCTTGCAGATCGGCGGAAGCGCGGTTATACATCACTCTTCGATTAGCAGGCCAGGCAAAGCCCCACTTGTGCCCGAGATGTTCGGGATCGGTGGCTATCTCACGATCCGCGGCATGGTTCTTACCATCGGCATAGACCCCTGAGTAGAGCCAGCAACCGGACGCAGTAGATCCGTCGTCTTTCAGCTCTGTGTAGGCACCAACGGGTTTGCGATCGGCCACAGTGTAGCCGTTGATTTCGGCGAGCACGTCTTCGGCGCTCGGTTCTTCGATGCGGCCTTCAACTTTGTAGTCCCAAACGAGATCGTGAATCGGACGGTCTTTCGGATCGCTGGAGCCGGCATATAGCTCTTTAAGACGCTTGCCGAGATGGTAGACGAAATGCAGTTCGCTGCGTGCGTCTCCCGGCGGTTCGATGGCCTGATGATGCCATTGAGCTAAGCGCTGCGTCTGAGTGAAGCTGCCGTTCTTTTCCGTGTGAGCGGCGGCCGGGAAGAAGAAGACCTCGGTACCGATTTCTTCGGCGCGCACATCACCCCTTTCGTGCTCGGGAGACTTGCGCCAGAATTCCGCAGTCTCAACGAGCGAGAAATCACGCACGACGAGCCATTCCAGTTCGCGCAGACCTTTGCGTTGAAGCGCAGCATTGGGCGAGCCGACAACCGCATTCTCGCCCATCACGAAATAGCCCTTGATGCCGCCATCGGCCATCTCGTTGACCGTAGTCATGTGCGAGTGGTCGCCTGTCATCTGCGGGATGTGCGAGAAGCAATAGTCACTTTCGGGCTTCGCGGCCTCGCCGTACCAGGCTTTCAGGAGAGAGACGATATAGTTCGGGAACTGCGTCCACCAGCCTGCGTGCGGAGTATAGTTTTCGATGTATTTCTTGAGATCAGTGTCCGCGCCGGCTTTCGGTTGAGGCAGGTAGCCGGGAAGCAGGCTGTAGAGCGTGGGGATGTCCGTCGAGCCCTGAATAGTCGCGTGACCACGCAAAGCCATAATGCCGCTGCCGGGCCGGCCCACATTCCCCAGCAGGAGTTGCAGGACAGAGCACGCACGAATCATCTGCGCTCCGACCGTGTGGTGAGTCCAGCCGACGGCGTAGCAGAAGGCGGTGGTGCGCTCGCGGTTGGAGTTGTCGCAGATCGTTTCGGCTACTTTCGTGAAGATGCCTTGCGGCGTTCCGCAGATCTCCTCCACCATCTCGGGCGTGTAGCGCTCGTAGTGGCGCTTCAGGATCTGAAAAACGCAGTTCGGATGCTGCAGGGTCTCGTCACGATCATGGATCTTGGGGTTTCCCGTGCGGAAATGCTTTGCCTTTTCGGCATGCGATTCGGCAACCTGATGCGTTCCACGCTCTCCATGCTCGACGCCGCTATAGGTCCAGCTCTCACTGTCGTATTGGCCTTTGCTGTGTTCCCAGCCGCTGAATAGCCCGTCGAGTTCTTCGGTGTCCTGGTATTTGTCGTCGATGATGACGGGGGCGTTGGTATACGCTACGACGTACTCTTTGAAATAGCGCTCGTGGTGGAGCACGTAGCGGATCAAGCCGCCGAGGAAGGCGATATCCGTAGCGGCTCGAATAGGTGCATGGATGTCGGCGACCGCACTGGTTCGGGTAAAACGCGGATCGACGTGAATGATCTTCGCTCCGCGCTGTTTTGCGAGCATGGGCCAGCGGAATCCAACCGGATGATTCTCCGCCATGTTCGAGCCTTGTATGACGATGCAATCCGAGTTCGCGAGATCCTGAAGCGAGCTGGTAGCACCGCCCCTACCGAACGAGGCCCCCAGACCGGGGACCGTAGAGGAATGTCAAATACGAGCCTGGTTTTCGATCTGGATGATGCCTATAGAGTTGAAAAGCTTCTTGATTAGATAGTTCTCTTCGTTGTCGAGCGTGGCGCCGCCCAAGTGAGCCATGCTGAGAGTCCGGTTCACAACCTCGCCGTCGGCGGTTTTTGCTTCCCAGTTCTCATCGCGTGTTTTCTTGACACGCTGGGCCACCATTTCCATCGCTTCGGCCAGCGGAATCGCTTCCCAAGAGGTGGAGAAAGGACGGCGGTAAAGCACTTGCTGCACGCGATGAGTGCTGGTCACCAGTTGGAACGTGGCCGAGCCTTTCGGGCAAAGGCACCCTTCCGATATGGGAGATTTGGGATCGCCTTCAATGTCGATGATCTTCTCGTCTTTGACGTAGATCAGCTGACCACATCCCACCGCGCAGAACGGACAGACTGACGAAACAATCCGGTCCGCCTTTTCAGTCCGGGAATGCAATTGATCGGTGCGGGGGGAAGCGGCGGTGTCCCCCCAACCGTGCGGATCTTTGCGCTGCATTTGTTTGATGACTGGCCAGTCTGTCAATCTCGGTATGCGAAGCATGGCAATACGTTTCGCTATATGGATGCTGCAGCGACGCAAAAAAGAACAAAGGCAATGACCGGAAGCTATTGAAAGTTGGAGCTACCGATGTGCCTTAGCGATTCCGCCTATGCGGTTCGCTTTAGCAAAACTAACGTTCGAGTACTCTATTTACTAACGATGAACCAGAGAAAAAGAATAATGAAGAACACGTTTGTCGGCGTCGGCTTGATAACAGCTATATGCCTGGGCTGCGTGGTGAGTTCGTCGCAGGAGAAAAAGAAAATTCCCGGCGACGACTGGATTTCTCTCTTCAATGGAAGCGATCTCTCGGGGTGGAACAAGGTCGGGAATGAAAGCTGGACCGTGGAAGACGGCGTGGTTCACGGGAAGGGCTTGACCAAAGACTACGGTTACCTGCAGACGGACAAGCAGTATCAGGATTTTCAGTTAGGACTGCGCTTCAAGTGCGTAGCCGACGGCAACAGCGGAGTCTTCTTTCATTCAGCCTTCAAACCGGGCACGGCGGACGTGACGCAGGGAATGCAATTCGAGATCGACTGCACGATGATGCATCATACGGGCGGGGTGTATGCCGAAGATGGGCGGCAATGGGTGGTCTGGCCATCGCCGGAGAACGAGACTGTCGTGCGCATGGGCGATTGGAACGATTATCTTGTCGAGGTAGTTGGAAATCGCTACCGGTCGCGTCTGAATGGAGTTCAAATGGTCGACTTCACCGATCCGAAGCCCAGCTCCTGGGATGGCACCATTGCGCTTCAGTTGCATGCGGGAGGCAGAGGCAACATGGAATTCAAGGATATCTGGATCCGGGATTTGTCTCACCGCTGAGTGCGGCCGCTGTCCGGCTGCGCACGAGAAGAGCAAGGAACAACTGTGCGGTAATAGGTTCGTATGTCTCGCTACTATCGGGATCTGCACGATCGCGAGCTGATATCCCAAGCGGCAACCGTATTACGCGAGGTCCAGGAACGCAAACTGCTCGATGTATTCCTCCCCGCCGATGCCCGGGCCGAAGGAGAAGACGACGACATTTTTCCGCGGCGGCTCGCGTCAGTGTCAGTTAACAACGGGCGGCTCGCGCTTCACGTAGAGCAACGATTTTTTCACAGATCCCGGCGCGCCGGGGCAGCGAACTAACCCGCTATATAGAGGCGCGTCGCGCATAACGGCTACTTGGTCTGGTGGGCAATCACCTGGTTTTTAATCTTCATGTACGTTGCATGCGGAATGATCTTCTTCGTATCGAGGTCCGCTTTGCTCCGATAAGGGCGGCCGGCAATAATCTTTTGTGCCAAGGCCGGCCCGATACCTGGAAGCGCGTCGAGTTCGTCCGCGCTGGCCGTGTTTATATCTACGGGACTGGTGCTGGCAGCAGCGGGCGCGGTGCTTTGGGCGGCAGACGATTTCTTGGCAGGGGCGGTCTGAGCTGCGAGAACGACGGCAGCCAGGGCAAATGCAACGAGTAAACGCAGCTTTTTCATACGGGAGATTTTATCAGTAAGTTGACCGGAACATGACTGAATGATGGTAGACACAACGCCGGTAGTTACGCGCCAAGGCAGCCCAAGCTATCCCGAACCAGTTTGCCGAATTCAGTCGGTCCGTATGCCGATTCGGGCCTGATCAGGCGCGGTTCATCGGACCAGCTCCAGGCGGCCCAACCGATCTCCCTCTCATCGAGGTATTGCAAGAGCTTCGTCCCCCAAGCCAAATCGTCCGCGCGACCGCCCCATTCAGCAACGAAAACAGGGCATGTGCGGCTCAGATTACCAAAGGCCTTGTCCCATGACTTAGTCTTGTTCCGATACACGTGAGAAGAGTAGACGACATCCTGGAGCTCAGGGGCCGGGAAGCCCTGGAGATCGTACCCCCAGTTGAGACCGGAGACGAAGATGAGCGCGTTCGGATTTTCGCTGCGAACGGCCGCTACCAGCCGGACCGCCCAGGGCCTCCACTCACTTAACCGTACGGACCGATGTCGAAGGATGAAGGATAAACCATCAGGGCGTAAACCGTGCAGTTCTTCGGTGTCATCCGGCAACGGGTCGTGCGGCTCGTTGAAGACGTCGTAGAGGACAGCGGGTTCATCCCGGTAGCGTCGCGCGAGCAGAGTCCATAGGCGGAGCGAGGCGAAATCGGGGAGCGGTGGAACGAAATTCTTCCTCCCGCCTGAAAGATGGCCTCTGGGTGTGATCGCATCGAGCCATTGAAGGTCGAGTAGCGTGTACATGCCACGCTCGGCAGCCCACGCGATCGCCTGATCCAGGCTTGCGAGATAAGGTTCGGCATCGTACACGGGGTTGGCCAGCGCCCAGGACTGGTTGAACGGCAGGCGAATCAGACTGGCGCCCCAGCTAGCGATTTCGTCGAACTCTGCCGCGCAAATACCTGCCCTCGCGAGAGATCCCGGGAAGTCAAGCGGTGAATACTCCAGACCGGAACGGTTGATGCCCCTTAACCGTACCGGCTGAAGTGTCTCGCGATTGACTATGCGGTTTTCGAAACTACGTAGCGCAGCGAGATCGCACGACAGCAAACCCGGATCAGCGAGTTCGCCGGAACAGCGCGTGATAAATCACGAGCACTATGATCGCGCCGATCGCAGCAACGAGAATGCTGTACAGATTGAGACCCGTCACGCCGTGCGCTCCGAACATCGTGAAGAGCCACCCGCCGACGACCGCTCCCACGATACCGAGAATGATGTCGAGAAGAAGGCCTTCGCCTGTACGATTGACAACTTTACTTCCGATGAAGCCTGCGATCAGGCCTAAGATGATCCAAGCTAAAAATGACATGTGTCGATTCCCCTTCGGTCACATAAGACGTTATCACTTCCGACAAATCAAAGTAATCGAAAAGTCAAAAATCATTACTGCGAGGGTGTTCCGGTACTTACTGCACCTTTCATTCGCTTCTTATCATGCAACACTTGAGCCGAATTTGTTGTCGAACACCCTGGAGCGGAATTTATGGACAGACTAGACGAATTGAAAAACAAGTATCGAGCGGCTCTGGATGTTATTCAACAAAAAGGCGTGCATCTTACACATGTTCATGTGCAGGACAACAAGCTGTTTATTCAGGGCGCGGCACCTTCAGAAGACGTTAAGAACCAGGTCTGGAACGCGATAAAAGCGGCTGACAGCACGTATAGCGACCTGACTTGTGACATTAGTGTGGATCCGAGTCTTGCGCCTGCGCAGACGCAGTCTGCTGCAGCCGTAGCGGGCGGTTCTTCTTCTAGCCAGACATACACAGTGCAATCGGGCGATAGTCTTTCGAAGATCGCGAAGCAATTCTATGGCAACGCGAGTGACTATAACAAGATCTTCGAAGCGAACCGTGACAAGCTTCAGAATCCGGATAAAATTCAGGTCGGTCAAGAGTTGGTGATTCCCGCCTAGTCGTCGCCACCGTTTAGGCGCGGCGCGGGAGCCGCTGTGCTTCCGCGCTGTTGGGCTAGGCAGAAAACGGCGAAGCCCCTTCCGTGCCGAACCACGCATATTTAGTTTCGGCACCCTCGAGGATCCATTCCTGCGGCTCCGTGTTTCGGAGCCAGTCGGCCGGTTCGCCCAGAGGCAACGGCCCGGCAGCATTGGCGAAGGCTCGCTGAATCGCCGAACGTTGTTCCGTTTGTAAGGCGTCCGGAGCGGCCGAGACGAATAGGGGCGTCCCGCTTCTCGCGAGCAAATCGAGCCACTGGCGGTTCAAGCCCCACGGAATTTGCCTGGTGAGCCCTACACAATCGGCATCGATGGCAAAGAAGGCGCCATGCTGAGCGGCGCGAAAGGCCAGCGTGTTAACCCCCATTTTGCGAGTGCGATTCCAGTCTCTTCCGCTCGTATCGTCCCCGATCCGCTGCAGCTCAAACAATCCGGCGCTAAGGTGTCCGACGGTGTTACAGCCGAGCAGCATAGCGGAGCCGGCTGCCTCGCGAAGCGTCTGATAAAAATCGCGGATGATCTCGGCATTCGTCCGGCTCCGATCGGCGAAGGTCCAGTTCGGGTCGGTTATGTCGGCCCCCATGCGGAATCCCCAACGACCCAGCAAGTCGTAGGTCGAAAAATCATGTTTGATCAGCGGGTATCCCCAGCCGGTAATCGTCCGAAAGTCTCGCTGCACGCTGGCGAGCGCTTCGGGTACGCTTGGATCGATAGTGAACGTCTGCGTAGCAGCATACTCGCGAGCGGCGTTCGGAGACTTCAACACCCAGCCTTGCTGAATTTTCTCCTTGGTAAAGAGCGGACGCACCCAGAGCCCCGGCTGCACTCCGATCTGCCGCATGCGAGACGAAAGCTCCGCCATGTCGGGAAACTTTTCATTTCCATGAGACCAGGGGCCCGCCGTTGCATTCGGCGTCCACCCATCGTCGATGACCATGAAGGGCCTGTTCTTTTGCGAAGCTGCCAAGGAAGAAATTCGTTCGGAATCGTCACGAATGTCTGCCGCGGAACTGTGGCCATAGGCGTAGTACCAATTGTTCCCTCCATATACGGGTGCTTGCGGCAGGCGAGGCTTTCCACATAAACGGTGGCAAAACGCTCGGGCAGCGGCGAACGGTTTGGTTTTCCGATAAGCCCGCGCAACGATCGTAGCTGCGGGAAGCGCGCGATTGCTCAGCACGAGACCGGAGCCCCCGTTCCGCACATCGAGCCAGAGGGAAACGCCCGCTGGATCCGCTTGCCAGAAGCAGAATGCCGATGCGGCGGTCTCGACACCGCAGGCGAAAGTTGAACTGCCGTCGAAGGCAAGAAAGTACCACGGCATAACGCGCTCCGGCTCCATGCTGCGCCATCCCAGGTCGCCGTATGAACGCTCCCAGGCGTCGCAGAGGAACAGAAGATTGCCTGGCGTATTGAGCTGCCATCGCAGGTGAATCCTGAGCACCCGCTGCTCAGGCGAGCGGAGCGTTACCGACGATCCATCGGCCTGCTGAGCGATATCGACTTCGAGATCCCCGGCCTGCCATCTCGAGTTGTTCTTTTGGAGCGAGAGGGACGTGTCTTCCGTCGACACTGTCACGGAGTCAGGTTGACCAGCCACTTTGAGCAGCGGATTGCTTTCCGCAGGCGCGGACCGGAGCGCTGCCGGGAACAGGAGTGCGCCAGCGGAACCGGTCACGAGCGTGCGGCGGCTGAAGGTCTCTTCGGCAGACATGCTCTTCATTCTGACGGTCTCGTGTTTCCGTTTCCGATGTATAAGGTATTGACCATGAGAATCGTGTTTTTTGGTTTAGTTATTCTGGCCTGCTGTCAGTCTGCTTGTACGGCACAGAATCGCGCAGCGGATCTGCCTACTTCGCAACTGCTCAGCCAGCCGGGACCTACGTTTCGGGTCGAGGACAGCGACTTGAAATCGCCGGTCACTTTCATTGCTTACGGCGATATGCGGTTCACCGACCCGGCGAACCATTCCGCGACAAATCCGGTTGTACGCAAGTGGCTGGTTGAAAAGTTGACGAGCGAGTCTCCGGACGCCATCTTCCTAAATGGAGATGTGCCGCTCGCAGGGAACGTGCAGAACGACTATGCGGTCTACCGAACGGAATCGCAACCATGGCGAGCCGCGCACTTGCGCGTTTACCCGGCGCTGGGCAACCATGAGTTTCACGGACCGGATCCGAAGGCGTGTCTCGAGAACTGGTGGAATGCATTCCCGAAGTTCCGCAACCGGCGTTGGTATTCGGTCGCTCTGGGATCGCGGATATATGCCATTAATGTGGATAGCGACGCTTCGTTGTTGCCTCAAAGCGATCAGACGAGGTGGCTGGTCGATCAACTCGAACATCTTGCTCCAACGGTAGATTTCGTCTTAATCAGTTTGCATCATCCGCCGGTTGCGGATATTCAGACACACTTCGAGGTCGATCACAACCCGCGTCCGAACGAGATCGCGCTGCGGGATCTCCTGTCCGGCATGGCGCCGAAGATAAAGGCTCGCGTGATCGTGAGTGCCCGTCACATCCACAACTACGAACGGCATCTTCAAAATGACGTTGTGTACCTTGTCTCAGGCGGCGGCGGCGCCAAGCCTTACTTCGTCGAGCGAACGCCGGACGACCTCTACCAGAGCTCCCTTTTCCCAAACTTTCACTACGTGAAATTTGCGCTCGAACACAACAAACTAACTGGAACCATGTACCGGGTCAAGGATCCGGACGCGCTGCAACTGGAAGTGGAGCCAAAAGACACGTTTGAAGTTTTGGCCAAGCGCTAGGCCCTACCTGGGAGAGCTACGGGGCTCGATTGTCAGTGATCGCGCTTATATGGACATTAGGCGAGTTTAATGTGAAGTTCAGGATTATTTCACCTCCAGTTTGCGAATATAACCATGGAAGCACAAAGTGCTATCTAAGCGTAGATAAGGAGACATCTTACACATGAAAAAGATCATGACCGCCGCCCTGGGACTTTCGTTGCTCTCCGGTGGAGCTGTTTTTGCTCAGAATACTTCGACCGCCGGCACCGACACCGGTAGCATGAAGAGCACGAAGAAGAGCAAGAAGCATCACAAAAAGGGTAGCGATACCATGAGCAGCACCGCTAGCACCAGCACCACCAAGTAACTGCTGCGGGCGTTCAGTTTCGTTTACATTCGACGCGGTACCGGCTTCGGCCGGTGCCGCGTTTCGCATTTTGGCGAGGCTTGTGGGGAGCTAATGCTCGGCCGGGAGTCTGCCGCCCCGTTTCAGTACCGATCGTAGGGAAGGAGCACGGTTGGCCGGCCTCTTTTCGCGGCGCAGATCCAGGATGAGACCCATGATGAGGTGTTCAATCTGATCGCGGACGGCAATATATGTGGTCTCGTCCTGGCCGATCGGATCATCGACCCGCCATTCCCTCACTTCGACGGGCAAGCCGGTCGGGAGCGTCCGCCCACTCATATTTACGATCAAATCGATAGATTGTAAATCGATCTGGCTGAGATCTTTGGCGTATAGTTCGTCGAGGCTGATGTTTTTCGCTTCCATCACCTGCTTTGTCATCGGCTGGATGATCGCAGCGGGCGCCAGACCGGCACTGAACGGCTCGATAACATCGCTACCGTAGGCACGGGCGAATCCTTCGGCCATCGGACTACGGCACGAATTTCCAATACACAAGAACAAAACGTGCTTCATGGTAAACGAATTTGGGTGGCTCGGAAGCCGAAACCCGATCCTGCTCCTCTCAAAGTGTACTGGAAATTTGGTCCTTCTCTTCTTTAGCGCCGGCTTTGGTTTTTTCCGCCAGAATTTTCTCGATAAAGCGCTGGTGAATAGTTGATCCGGAGCTTAGTTCCGGGTGAAAAGTGGACGCTAGATGCCGGCCTTGTTCCACCAGGACCGGCGTGCCGCCGAATGTAGCGAGAATGTGCGCTCCAGGGCCAACACGGCGGATGATGGGCGCGCGGATGAAAACAGCCTCCGACATCTTGCCGTCCAATTCCAGCAGAACAATGCGGCTATCCACTTGTCTCCCATACCCGTTTCGCTCAACCGTGAGATCCATCAGACCGAGGGAAGGCTGATCGGGGTGGGAGACGGCCGAAGCCAGAAGAATGGCACCGGCGCAGGTCCCGAAAATGGGTTTACGGTCTCCAAAGGATCGAATCGGAGCGAGCAGATTTTCCGCTTCCAGGAGTCTGAGCATCGTGGTGCTCTCGCCTCCCGGAATAATCAATCCGTCGATCCCTTCGAGGTCGGCGGCAGTACGGACTTCGACCGCGTGGCCGCCTGCGCGCTCGATCGCCTTGCGATGCGCTTCAAAGTCGCCTTGGAGCGCGAGCACACCAATCCGGACCGGCATGGGATGGCTCACCGAAACGCGCTACCAGCCGCGCGTCTGCATCAGTTCGCCCTCGGGCAGCTTCGAGATTTCGAGACCCGGCATGGCTTCGCCGAGTTCCTCGCTCGCTTCGAGCAGCTTTACCGGATCCCGGTAATAGGTAGCAGCCTTAACGATCGCTTTGGCGCGCTTTTCCGGGTCTGACGACTTGAAGATGCCCGAGCCTACGAACACGGCCTCGGCGCCCAGCTGCATCACGAGCGCCGCATCGGCTGGCGTTGCAATCCCTCCAGCTGAGAAGTTCGGGACGGGCAGCTTGCCGTGCTGGGCCACGTATTGGACCAGCTCGAGCGGAGCCTGCAGATTCTTGGCCTCATGTACCAGCTCTTCCTTCCCAAGCACTGTCAGCTGCCTCATCTCTTTCACAATCGTACGGATGTGGCGAACTGCTTCGACGATGTTGCCCGAGCCCGCCTCGCCCTTGGTGCGGATCATCGCCGCGCCTTCGGCAATGCGGCGCAGCGCTTCGCCCAGATTGCGAGCACCGCACACAAACGGGACCTTGTAGTCGTGCTTGTCGACATGATGTTCTTCGTCGGCCGGGGTCAGAACCTCGCTTTCGTCGATGTAATCGACGCCAAGCGCTTCGAGAATACGAGCTTCTGTGAAGTGGCCAATGCGCACCTTCGCCATGACTGGAATCGAGACGGCAGACATGATCTCCCGGATGATGCGTACCTGGGACATGCGGGCGACGCCGCCCTCTTTGCGGATGTCGGCCGGTACGCGTTCGAGCGCCATGACCGAAGCGGCGCCCGCACGCTCCGCAATCACCGCCTGCTCGGCATTGACAACGTCCATGATGACGCCGCCTTTCAACATCTCGGCCAAACCCACTTTCAAACGAAACTGATCGGTCTGGAAGTTCATGTTCAATCTCCTTCAGAAATTCTTTTGCGAATGATGAATACGGTCTACACCACTGCGGCCAGCGGCTCGAGACGAGCTCGCGCCTGATGAGTGGCGAGTTGTTCTTTTGCGATGCTTCCGAGTATGGCGATCCCGTGAGCGATGGTCTCCGGCGAGAGGCTGCCGAAACTGATGCGCAGACCGCGCACGTGCGACCGCCGGACGGAGAAATAGGGGCCCGGCAGAAAAGTCACGCCGCGCTCTTCGGCCGCGCGCAGCAAAGTCTCAGCAGTGAGGGGCGCCGGCAAGTCAATCCAAAGATTCATACCGCCTTGCGGGCGCGAGAACCACGCGCCCGGAGGCAGGTGCTCCGCGCAGCTCTCGAGCACCACCCGCAGCCGCTCTTCCCCGGCCTGGCGGGTTCGTTTCAGGTGCCGCGCCAGTTCTCCGGATTCGGCAAAACGCAACAGCACGGCCTGGGACAACTGATCGGAATGCAAATCGCTGGTCTGTTTGGCTTCCGCCAAGCGCGCGATTACCGGGCGTGGAGCGATCACCCAACCGACGCGCAAGCCGGGAAACGCAATCTTCGAATAGCTGCCAATCGAAATCACCTGTCCGGTTTCGTCCAGCTGCTTGAGGGAGGGTAGCGCTTCGCCCTTATAGCGGAGATCTCGGTAAATCTGGCTTTCAACTACCACCAGGCAGCAGCGCCGGGCGAGGGCGAGGATCGCTTTTCGTTTGTCGAGCGGCAGCGTGAAGCCCGTCGGATTCTGGAAATCGGGAGTAACGATCAGCAGACGCGGCCGATGCTGCTCCACCAAGGCTTCGAGTGCGTGCACGTTCAGCCCGGATTCACCGCCGGCTGGAACGGGAATCAGATTCGCGCCGGCCCGCCCGAACACGCGCAGCAGCCCGTGGTAACCAGGATCTTCGATGAGTACGGGACTGTTCTCCGACACCAGCACCCGGGCCAGCAAGTCGAGCGCCTGCTGGCAGCCGTTGGTTACGATCAGATCGTCGTGGGCACCAGCCACGCCGGCTAGTGCATTCTGCTCGAGCAGGTAGTTGCGAAGCGGGGCATAGCCGTAAGGAGAGCCGAGCTGCAGAATCTCAGACGCCTTGCCGCTGTCGATGACTTCCTTTGACAGCCGGCGAAATTCGACCATGGGGAAATGCTCCCGGGCCGGGCGCGAACTCGAGAAATTAATGGCAATATCAGACACCGGCGAACTCCAGGCCTCGATGGGAGGCAGCAGTGCTTCCCAGTCGAACAAATCTCCTTTGCCAGCCGCGTTTCGGGGTTCCGGGCGTCCATTGATCGAAACAAAACTGCCTCGGCCGACCTGCCCTTCGAGCAGCCCTGCATCCTCGAGCACAGAATACGCAGCGGAGACCGTGGTGCGATTCAGTCCAAGCTGGCCAGCCAATTCACGAGTGGCCGGAAGCCGAGTGCCGCTTTCCAGCGCTCCCGAGCGGATCGCCGTTCGGATAGATTCCGCCAATTGCCTATATAAAGGCAAGCCAGAACTCTGATCAATCGTGATGTGGGACAAGAAGTCCAATCTCTGATTAGCTTAGCGGATTGGATGGATGAAAGGCCAGCCAAATCGCGGGACTTTGTTCCGAGACCAGCCAAAACGGTCGAGGAGCTAGGCTAAAGTTGTGAATGGCGGTCGGAACAGATATGTGCGTGTGAGCGGGTTGGCGATTATCGCCGTACTCGTTCCCGGCATGTGGCTCGGCGGCGCCTTGGCGGCTTTTTCGGCCTCGGGGCATCAGAAACGGAAAAC
Organism: Terriglobia bacterium; assembly: GCA_963723645.1. GTDB lineage: Bacteria > Acidobacteriota > Terriglobia > Bryobacterales > Bryobacteraceae > Bog-105. The sequence goes on along the minus strand of CAVRRR010000005.1, from coordinate 2,611,787 downwards.
CGATGAGCCGAAATCACAGGTTCTACCGCTGCCGGCGCAGCCGCCGATGGCGCTCAAAGCCGCGACCAGCACGCTCGATTTCCACCTCTCCCCTTTGCTGAAAACAGGCGGACTGGCCGCGCAAATACGGCAGAGCCTGAACGATCTGATTCACGAGACCCGCGGCGAAACGATTTTGAAGCTCCGCGCTTTCGTGGCTGGAGCCGGCGATGCCAGGCGAGTGCAGGCCGAAGTTTCCCAGCTCTTCACGGATCATAAACTTCCCTTGCCGGTCCTGACCGTGGTCCAGGTGGGTGCTCTCGGCGAGGAGGCGGCGAAGGTAGCCATCGAGGCAGTTGTCGCGACCCGGCACACCCCGAATTCGAATGGACTGGCTTTCTTTGCCGGCGAGGACGGGGCTACCTTCAACGAAGCGCTCGGGAAACTCAAAGCGAGTACTCAGGCCGCCTCGGTTACGGCGGACCACGTTCTCACCGTGACATGCTTCACGTCGAGATTGGATAGCTTCGAGAGCGCCAGGTCCGCTGTAGGGAGCGCGTTCCCGCACGCCAATGTCAATCTGGTTCAAGCGCTGCGCGACCCTTTGAACGACGCCAGCATCTGTCAGGCGATCGGGCAACTTTCGAAGCCGCCAGGCGAAGCCCCGGTTGTGCTTGTCGAAGATCGCAGGATCGCGCTAGTGGGGGCAAAGGAGCTCGTCCTGACCGGTCTTCAGCTCTCCTTTGGCAGCTTTCTCGACGATGCACATGAGGCGTTCCTGCGGCTGCAGCACTCGGCGAGAGCTCTCGACGCGGTGGAAGCGCCGGTCGAGGTGAACGTTTTCTCGCTGGACCCGTCGGGCGGCTCAGCACTGCGCAAGACGACCTCGGTTCCGCCCAGCACATTCACCGTGCAAACCGTTGAAGGGCTGCCTTCGGTCGATGCTACGGCTGGCATCGAGGCCGTGCTCGCGGCGGACGTAGACAAACCGGCCGTCCGCTGACCGCCAATCGCCGGACAGCCAAACAGTAAACCTCGCTATAATCCCCGTAGGCAATCCATGCAGTCTTCCCGCCTGTGCGCGCCCAGATTCGTCGGTATTTCTGTTTTTTACGCGGCGCTCTGCGCGGCCATGCCTTGCCTTGGACAGGCGCAGGCTTCTCCCGCAACGCCGGCGGCGGTGCCTGCAACTCCGACGCCGGCCAAAGGCTCTAGCGAGGGTACGGTGGCCGTTGCGGCGGCCCCGACCAAAACCGACGATTCCTCGATTCGTGTCGCGGTCAACGAAGTCATCGTGCCGGTCACCGTGACGGATGAAAAAGGGCGCTTTGTCACCGACCTCGACAAGAAAGACTTCACGATTCTCGAAGACAACAAAACGCAGAGCATTCGCTACTTCACGCGGGAACGAAGCCAGCCTGTGGTGATCGGTTTTCTGCTCGACCTCAGCAACTCGAGCCGCATCCATTGGAAAAACTTTCAGGACGCCAGCATTGAACTGATCCAGACGCTGCTAACCGGTGATGCCAAATATTCCGGGTACCTGATCGACTACGCCCAGGATGCCGAAATCGCGGTAAATACGTCGACGGACCCCGAGCCGATGGTAGATAAGATCCGCAAACTTAAGCCGGGCGGTGGATCTGCCTTATATGATGCGGTTTATCTAGCCTGCACCAGCCGCAAGCTCGTAAAGGGTGAACCGATCGAGCCGAGACGCGTCATCGTTATCATCGGGGACGGGCACGATAACGCGAGCAAACATTCCCTGAACGAAGTGGTCGAATTGGCGCAGCGCAATCTTGTAACGGTCTACTGCATCAGCACGGAGGCCTTCGGTTTCACTAATACGAGCACGGACAACTTAGTCCGCCTGGCTACGGAGACCGGGGGCCGGGTTGTCTATCCCCTGGGCGATGTATACAAAGACACCGATGGCTATTTGTCCCATCCTTCCGATGATGGCAACTACGCCCTGACCGTCGGGACCGGTTCGTATCGCTCGGCCGTCGATAATAAGATGTATCACGCCGTGGCCGATATTGCCGGTGAAGTGACCACGCAATACATTCTGCGTTATGTATCCGAGAACCCGAGTGAAAAGGCTTACCGGAATGTGAAAGTAGTGGTCGACCTCGGGAATGTGAAAGTCCGGGCCAGAAAAGGTTACTACGCCAGCACTGCTACCCCCTGATCTCGGGCATGGCTATTGGCCGCGCTCCCCGCATCCCGTTAAGCTGATTGCTGAAGCTCCGTTCAGACCCTTAAGCCGGTCTCTGCTCTGGTTATAGTCGATTCAATGTCAGCCCGCGTACTTCAATTCGCCGATTACGGTCCGAAGCGCGGGGAATTCTCTATACTCCTGTCCGATCTGCCGGGATACGGGGTGAAAACAATCGGGGTGCTGCTGCTCGATCCGGCGAGCGACGTTCTGTACGTGAGATTGCGCCGCGACTGGCACGCGATCGGAGACGAAGAAGATACGGAGGTCCTGGCGGAACTTAGCGCCGATCTCGAACTGCTTGCGCGAGAGCGCGGCGGGGCAGCGGTACTTGCTCATTTGGAAAGCGAAGCGTCGCAATCGATTCGAGTGACGGATCGTGAAGCCGTCACGGTGCGCAACTTCGAGCGAACGCTGGGCGAACTCTATCGGGAGCACGTGCCGGCGGAGGTCTTGCGCTTCCGTACGCATCTACCGCGATTCACCCTGGCAGTAGCCGCCGGTCCTTTTCTTACAAATCCTGAGGACGTAGCCGCAGAGGAGTGGATCGAAGCTCCGCCCGATCTCCGACTGGACCAAGACATGTTTGTGGCGCGCATCCAGGGTCACTCGATGGAGCCCCGCATCCCGGACGGGAGTCTATGCGTGTTCCGGCGTGGCGTTGTGGGCTCGCGTAACGGGCGGCTGGTGCTGGTACGTAACTCAGAACTTGCCGACGACAACCAGTACACCGTCAAGCGCTATAAAAGCGAAAAGACGGTCGGCGAGGAAGGATTTGTCCAGACTCGTATTCGCCTCGAAAGCCTGAATCCGGCCTATCCCTCCTGGGATCTCGAACAAGACGACGAGAAGTACGAAGTGATCGCGGAGTTCGTAGCTGTTCTCGAATAAAAAGGGCTCGTGATGGCGCCCTTGCGCGAATATCGAGAAAAGATGGACGTCATCGAGCCCGATTCGCCCTCAAAAACTCTTTTTTTTGAGAAATCAAAGGCCGGTGGGCCCCATAGCTTCTGATGCCTATTCCTGTTCGGCCGGCTCGTAAGCTCGAAAACCGGCTCTCCAGACTCTGCACAGCCGTCCTGGTGGGCGCTGCTATGCTGCCCGGACTTGCTGCCGGTGCTTCTCTCGATGTCTACATCTCCGCTCCAGGCGAGCAATCCACTTACCTTGCCGGCGCCACGACGGAAACATTCAATACTCTTCCGCTCGGTATCCAGACCAGCCCTTACAACTCCTCCGTCGGCACCTATCAGTTCGGTAACGACTCTACTTTCGCGGTTCTCAATGCCGACCAATACGGCGGGGCCAGCAATTCCCAGTATGTCGCGCTCGGATCCCAGTCCCAGTCTTCCGCCCCGGTGACGCTCTCGCTCACGGCTCCAGCCACCTATTTCGGGTTCTGGTGGTCGGCGGGCGACGCTAACAATGGTCTGAGTTTTTATGCGGACAACACGCTGCTGACCCGGATCACAACAGCAGATATTATCCATCTGCTCGAGAGCAGTGGCGGCAGCGTTACCGCGGTGAACGGCTCAACTTACACCAGCGGCAGCTACTTCGGCAACCCAAACAACGGCTACGATGGCGGCGAACCCTTCGCCTATGTCGATATCTTTGCGCGCGGTACGGCTTTCAACAAGATTGTCTTTGACAACTCCGGAACCACAGGCACCGGCTTCGAGACCGATAATCACAGCGTGTTTTCGGGGGTCGCTGAACCAAACGGCCCATCGGTATTTATCGAAAGCTTGCCAGCGTCGATTACGACCACGCCCGAGCCCACCGAGATCCTGCTGACCGGCTTAGGGCTGGTCGTCTCGGGCTTTGTTTTCCGCCGCCGCAAGTAGGTTTTCAGCACTTACGAAGCGGAGTTGATGGATTACTCGTTACTCCGCTTTCGCTTTTTGCCCTTGGCGCCTTTCGCTTGCGGGATTACGATAGCAAACTGCAGTTTTTTCTCGACCGCGTCGGCGCGGTCCAACCGTACCCGCACCTGGTCGCCGATCGAGTAGACTGTGCGGCTTCGCTCCCCCACGATCTTGCGCCCGTTTTCCTGGAAGAGGAAACGATCGGCGCCCAGCGTCTCGATGGGCACCAGGCCCTCCACAAAAAGATCAGTAAGTTCGACGAAGAAGCCGTACTTGGCGGTGCTGATGATCAGGGCGTCGAACTCCTCACCTACACGCTCTTCCATGAACCTTACCTTCTTCCACTCAATGAGTTCACGCTCGGCATCGGCCGCGCGTCTTTCGGTGAACGAAGTATCGACTCCCAGTTCGTGCAGCCGGGATTCGTCGTGCAAGGCGCTGCCGCTATCGATGTGGTGCGCGAGTATGCGATGGACCACGAGGTCCGGGTAACGGCGGATGGGGGACGTGAAATGCGTGTAGGCGGGGGCGGCCAAGGCAAAGTGTCCCTCATTCACGTTGCTATACCGCGCCTGCTTCAGCGAGCGAAGCATAAGATAGCTGAGGATGCGCTCTTCGGGCTTACCGGCAATCTTGGCGATCAGCCGCTGGTAATTTCGCGAAGAAATGTCAACTTCCTGCGGAAGCACGATGTCCCGGCGGCCTTTTCGGTCCGTCCCTTTCCGCCCCCCGCTTTTGCTTTGCGGCCGCCGTTCGCCGATGCTGAATCGCTTCACCGGGACTCCTCCGAACCCGAGCGAATAGCCGAAATGAGACGCAATCTCTTCGAAATCCATGAGCCGTTTTCCATCCGGCGGCTCGTGGATCCGGTAGAGCGAAGGGATCGCGCCGGCCTCCAGATGGCTGGCTACGGCCTCGTTTGCGGCCAGCATAAATTCTTCTATGATGCGGTGCGCCACGTTCCGCTCGCCCCGCGTAACCCCGATCATTTGCCCGGAGAGGTCGAGCTCGATGTTCGTCTCCGGCATATCGAAATCAATGGAGCCGCGTTTGGCACGTTTCCGGGTCAAGATCAGGGCCAGTTCGCGCATCAGCTCGAAACGGTCGGCGAGTCTGCTATATCGTTCGCGCATCGCCGGGTCGCCTTCGAGAACGCGATAAACGTTCGTGTACGTCATCCGCTCCGCGCTGCGGATCACACCACGTGTGAACTCCTGTGAAACCACATCGCCGCGCCGGTCGATCTCAAGCAGAGCGGAGAGGACGAGCCTGTCTTCGTGCGGCCGGAGCGAGCAGATGTCGGTTGAGAGTTCAACCGGCAGCATGGGCACAGCCCGGTCGGGGAAATAGACGCTCGTGCCGCGAAAGAGCGCTTCGCGATCAATCGGCGAATCCGGCTCTACATAGTGGCTGACGTCGGCTATGTGAACCTGCAACGCGAAGTTTCCATTGGGCAGCTGTTCTACCCAAACGGCGTCATCGAAGTCGCGCGCCGTTTCGCCATCGATGGTCACAATGTCGTAGGACCGGAAATCGCGACGCCGGGCCAGCTCCACCGGGTCTATGACGTGCGAGATTTGGCGGGCCTGCACGATGGCCTGTTCCGGAAACTCGTGCGGCAGGTGATGCTTGCGAATAACGATTTCGACGTCGATACCAAAATCGTCTGGGTATCCCAGGACCTCCGTGACCCGGCCGATCGCGCTTTCGCCGTTCTGCGGAAATTCGAGAACTTCCACGTTCACGATCATTCCGTCCAGATCGTCCGGTGACTCGATCCGGCCCGGCAAGTCGCTGCCGACGCGGTCTACTGCCAGATCCCGCGCCGGCTTCTCTAAGCCTTCAGGAATGGCAATCCACTGCTGTATGCGGTCATCCGAGGGCACGACGAAATTGCCGCGCTTGCGGACGCGGAACTCGCCGACAACGGTAACGTGGGCCCGGCGCAGAATCCGGACGACCTCGCCCTCCGCTCTGCCCTCATGGCTGAAGCGCGCAATGCGCACAAGCGCCCTGTCACCGTGCATGCCCTTCGCCGCTTCACCCGGTGGGAGGAAGATATCCCCGCGCAGATTATCCGGGTGCGGCGCATCCGGTACCAGAAAACCGAAGCCGTCGCGATGCAGCGATAGCCGACCGGCTACATATTCCGAAGTGCCTCCAGTGGCAATAAAGTGGCCGGGTCGAAGTTCTACGAGGAGACCTTTGTCGGTGAGCCGGTCCAGCGCATCTTCGAGCGCATCGCGGTTTTCGCCCTGAAGCTGCAGTTCGCGCACAAGCTGTTTGTAGGTGGCACGGGAGTGGGGCAGATGCCGTATATGTTCGAGCAGGGTTCGATCGTTGAAGTGCCCTTTTCGGTTCTGCTTTCCGCGGGCGCTCCGCTCCTGCGAGTCGCTGACTTGCTCTGTCACTACCGCAATTATAGGGAGCGAAGCCAGCGCAACCGGCGTGTGAGGACACAGCCCCTTGTCTCGGTATGCTGGCCCTAATGGAGCTTAAAAGCGTTCGCCTCAATATTCCGGAAGACGCCAACGTCATCGTCGGCCAAAGTCACTTCATCAAAACTGTCGAAGATATCTACGAAGCGATGGTCAATACGTCGCCGCATCTGCGTTTCGGTGTCGCGTTTAATGAAGCTTCCGGCGATTGCCTGACCCGGTTCGACGGGAACGATAAAGCTCTCGAACAGAATGCCGTCGAAAACGCTGCGCTGATCGGCGCAGGACACGTCTTCGTAGTGGTCTTGCGCAACGGGTTTCCAATCAATGTTCTCGGGCGGATTCAAGCCGTGCCGGAAGTGGCGGGAATCTATTGCGCGACAGCGAATCCTGTGGAGATCATAGTCGCCCAAACAGAGCAGGGACGCGGCGTGCTCGGCGTGGTCGACGGCAGCTCCCCGCGCGGCGTCGAAGGGCAGACTGATGTCACAGCCCGCATCGAGCTGCTGCAGAAGTTTGGCTACAAGCGGTAAGAAACCGCGGGAGCGGAACCGTCGCCGGAGTTAAAGTCTTTCGACGAGGAAAAAGAACAAAACGAAGTAGGTGGCCAGCCCGGCATAAATCGCCCCCGCATAGATCGCCATGGAATTCCGCCTTTCGCTGGGATAGTGCGGGCGACGCGATCGTGGTCTCGTCAAGGGATGTCTGAAGAGCCAGCCCTGAGGGGTTAGAGAATCGGCAACAGACAGTTCTCGCGCACTCCGGCGGGAGTTACGTCGCCAATCGTGAGGTCTACCATCTGGTTGGGTTGCAGCTTGCCCGTCAGCTCCACCTTCAGGAAATTGGTCGTAAGCGCAAAACCCTGCTGCTCGAGAGTAACCGCGGAAACGCGCTGCCCGATCATGCCGCGCCGGAAGGCCAGGTTTTTTCGATCGGATAAGGCGCGCAGTATAGCCGTGCGCTCGTGCCGGAGAGGAGCGGGCACACTCCCGCCGTGCTCCGCCGCTGCCGTACCGGGCCGTTCGGAATAGGTAAATACATGCAGGTAAGTGAACGGCTGCTCTTCGATGAAGCGCACGGTCTCGTTGAACTCTTCCGCGGTCTCGCCGGGAAAGCCGGTCATGACGTCTGCTCCGAGTGCGGCCTGAGGCATCAATTTACGTGCGGCTTCAAGCCTGGTTGCGTAGTGCCGCGTCCGATACTTCCGAAACATACGCTTCAGAACCGCATCCGAGCCCGACTGGAGCGGCAGATGAATGTGTTTCGCCAGGCGATCCTCTTGCGCCACGAGCTCCAGGAGTTCGTTCGACCAGTCCATCGGCTCTACCGAACTGATCCGCAGCCGCCGCACCTGAGTCTCGCGCAAAACGGCACGCAGCAGCTCGACCAGTCTGGCACCGCTCGCGAGATCGCGGCCCCAGCGACCCAGGTTAACGCCGGTGAGCACGATTTCACAGTAACGCCCTGCTAAATCGCGGACCTGTTCGAGGACGCTCTCCGCCGTCGCGCTCCGGCTTCGGCCCCGAACGCTTGGAATGACGCAGAACGAACAACGGTTGCTGCAGCCGTCCTGCACCTTCAGGTTGGGGCGCGTCCTGTCGCCTCGTATGCCGCGAACGGGAGTCGCTGAAAACGCGCGCTCCCGAGAGATGTCGCCAATCAGGATCTGGCCATGATACTCTTCCGTGCTTCCCGAAGCCAAGCCGGCAATCTCTGCCTTGTGCGAGTTCCCCACTACCCACCGAACACCCTCGAGAGTAGCCAGTTCTTCGGGCGCCCTTTGTGCGTAACAGCCGGTCACCAAGATTTCGGCTTGCGGGTAATCCCGATGGAGGCCGCGGATGATGCGACGGGTGTCGACGTCCGCGTTATGGGTCACGGTGCAAGTATTCAGCACGACCAGGTCGGCTTCGGCAGCGTCCCGCACCGGCGCGAACTCGCGGCTCTCGAGAGCTGCCTCGATTGCGGCCCCGTCCGCCTGCGATGCACGGCATCCAAAACTCTGCACAAAAACTCGCTTCAAAACTGCGCCCTTTGTTAAGTGTAAGCACCTCTTGCAACTCGGAACACTGCCCGGCGGTCGAGATGTCATGAAGCTGTAGTTTTCGTGCCGCAAACTGTCAGTTAAGAATCCAACATCGACCTTTCCCCGAAGCTGAGAGCCCTTAGAAATCTTTATGCATTACCTTGTGCTCGCGACTGACTATGACGGCACACTCGCGCACGATGGTTTAGTGGATGAGCCTACCGTCAAAGCTCTCGAGCGATTCCGGCAATCGGGCAGGAAACTGATCCTCGTGACAGGGCGCGAGCTGCCCGACCTTGAGCATGTCTTCCCGCGCCTCGAGCTGTTCGACCTGGTGGTAGCCGAAAACGGAGCCGTCTTGTTCAGGCCTGCTGGCCGGGCCAAATATGTGCTGGCGCAATCTCCTCCGCCGGAGTTCATTGAAGACCTCAGACGACGCGGAGTCGACGGGTTGAGCGCCGGAGACGTCATCGTTGCGACGTGGCATCCGCATGAAGGGGCGGTTCTCGAAAGCATTCGCCAGCTCGAGCTGGATCTGCAGGTGATCTTCAACAAAGAAGCGGTCATGGTGCTTCCGGCGGGAGTGAACAAAATGACAGGCCTGTCGCGCGCTTTAGAGGAGTTAAAGCTGTCGCGTCACAACGTCGTCGGAGTCGGCGATGCCGAGAACGATCTTGCGTTCGTCGGTTGCTGCGAGTGCGCCGTGGCGGTCGAAAATGCGCTTCCTTCCGTAAAGGAGCGAGCCGACCTGGTCACGCAAGCGCCGCGCGGGGCAGGTGTTGCCGAGTTGATCGACCGCATCCTGGCAGATGATCTCGCCTCGCTCGACCTTGCACTCGAACGCCATTCCGTCTTGCTCGGCCACCGGGACAAGGAAGATGTCCTCTTTCCGGCCAGCGGAAAGAATCTGCTCCTTTGCGGTCAGTCTGGCGGAGGCAAGTCGACCTTTGTGGCGGGATTCGTCGAGCGGCTTCTGGCGCGCGGATATCAGACCTGCCTGATCGACCCGGAAGGAGACTATGAGTCGCTTGCGGGATTCTTCACGGCCGGGGACGAAGCTCACCCGCCTTCGCTTGAACAAGTATTCCAGCTTCTGGAACGGCCGGATTCGAACCTGATTATCAACCTTCTTGGTGTCAAGATGCACGACCGGCCAACCTTCTTTGCCTCTCTTCTGACACGGCTGCAGGAGAAAACGTTGGCCGAGGGCCGGCCTCACTGGCTGGTGGTCGACGAGGCGCATCATCTACTTCCGTCCGAGTGGGCGCCCGCTTCAGCGGCTGTTGCGGGACAAACAATGAGCCTATTGCTGGTGACAGTCCACCCGGAACACGTCTCGCCCGCTGCTTTGCGGATGATGAACGCTGTTGCTGTGGTGGGCCGAGCACCGCAGGAAACCATGGCCGAGTGCGCCGGCGTCCTCGGCATCGAACCACCGTCCATTCCGCCGGACGACCTTCCGGCGGGTCAGGCTGCAGTCTGGTTTTTAGATTCCGGCCGCGTGATAGACCAACTGCGGACCGAGCCGGGCAAAGCAGAGCGAAAGCGCCATCGCCGGAAATATGCCGAAGGCGAACTCGAACCGGAAAGGGTCTTCTATTTCTGCGGCCCCGAACGGAAGCTCAACCTGCGAGCGCAGAATCTGAATGCTTTTCTGCAAATCGCTGAAGGGCTGGATGATGAGGCATGGCTGTACCACCTCCATCGCGGCGACTATTCGAGGTGGTTCTCGTGCGGCATCAAGGATCAGGACCTCGCCGCAGAGACGCGGGCCGTCGAAAACAACGCTTCGCTGTCGCCGTAGGAGAGCCGGCAACGGATCGGTAAGGCTGTCGAGAGCAGATACACTGTGCCGGCGTGACAATCGGGCATCGAACAGAAACTGCCGCAGACCCGCGGAACACGCCTCCGACGATAATGGGTGTGAGAACGCGATGAGCACCGAACACGGGCATTCCTTTGAGCGAGAAGACACCGGGCGGCATCAGGCCCTCGAGCTGCGCGCCTACAGCCTGTGGGAACAGCGCGGACGGCCGTGGGGTACGCCCGAGACAGATTGGTTTCTGGCCGAGGAGCAACTCGCCGCGGGCAGGGACAGCGCCGCCCAGGAATCGCCGGCTGTTTCGGCCGCAAAAGTCGTCGGGGCGGTCCTGGGCTCGGTGGCGGGAGCGGTTTCAGCCGTGACCGGATCGTTCACTTCCGACTAGCGAGGGCCCTGCTTGCGCGGCGCGCCTAGCAAGCGGTCGAACTCCTGCTGGATCACTGCATAACATTCACAGGATGCGCCTTCGAGCCCGGCGCGATCGACGATCTCCATAATGCCCCGGTTGTACCGGATGAAACCAGCCTTTTGCAGCTTTGACGCCACTTCGCTTACGCTTGCGCGCCGAACTCCGAGCATTGCTCCTATAAATTCCTGTGAAAGCGGGAATCTCTGCGCCGCTACCCGGTCATGTGTCATCATTAGCCAGCGTGCCGTGCGTTGGTAGATCGAGTGAATGCCGTTGCATGCCATTCCTTGCGAGATCTGAACGATCAGCGCTTGCGTATAAATCTGCATGATTTTTGCAAGCTCACCCTGTCTCCGCATCTCCTTTTGAAAAGCATCAGCTTTAATTCGTATGCTTTCACCAGGTACCTGAGTGAATGCGCGGCTCGGGGTCTTGTTAACCCCCAGCGAGAGCGACAGGCCGACCATACCTTCATTCCCGACGGTTGCTACTTCGACCGCCCTTCCGCCTTTCATGACTGTCACCATGGAGGCGACTCCGGTGATCGGAAAGTAAGCGTATTCGATCGGCTGATTTGCCTCGAAGGCCACATCTTTCATCTTGAGATGCACGGTCTCAAGATCCGGCGCCAGGCGCTCGTAGTCCGGACGAGGTAGCGCTGAGAGCAAGCGGTTAGATCCTACGGCGGGAACTGTCTTCACCAGGGGCGTTCGCTTGTCTTTCGATTTCGCCATGAGTCTCTGCGATTTCCATGCCCGCTGTGAGGCTCGCTGGAACGATTCGGATGATTTATTTGAACATGACTCGCCGGGAAAATTTCGTTGTCTCGTACCAAGTCTGACCTTTTTCAACACTTCCCTCGTAGCAATCGGAGGCCCCTCAAGGCAATGGGAGAAACCCAATGCCTGGTACTCGAAATTGTGCTACCTTACTAGATGCAATCCCATGTACGGAACCGTACGCAGACGCAGTGATGATATCTGCGAAGGTGGAGGAGAGGGCGGCGTCGAAAGGAGAACTGATGCAGTCTTCAGGTAACGGGAGCGCTGGGCAGATGCCCAACAATTCTCTTTCGAGCGAACAAGTGCGCGAGCTTCAGCATGAGCTTAACAAATGCCGCGAAGATCAAAGAGCAGCTCGCATCGCTGAAGAGTATTTTCAGATCTTTTCAGAACGAGTGAAGGATTACGCTTTCATCACGTTCGACCGCGAAAGTCTGATTTCGAGTTGGAGCCGGGGTGCCGAGCTCATCTTCGGCTACCTGGAGGAGGAAATCCTGGGGCAGCCGGGCAGCGTCATCTTCACTCCCGAGGACCGTGCTAACGGCGAAGCCGACAATGAGCTTTCCATGGCGTGCCGCAACGGTTGCTCCGAAGATGAACGCTGGCATCTCCGCCGCAATGGCACGCGTTTCTGGGGTAGCGGAATCTTAACCGCTCACCGCGATTCCGGCGGCGCACTCCAGGGCTACAGCAAAGTCATGCGCGACCAGACTTCCAGGAAGTTAATGCAGGAAAGGCTTGAGCAATCTGAGGAAAGGTTCCGGTTGTTTTCGGAGAATGTTCTCGATTACGCCTTGATTCCAGTCGATACGGAAGGAAATGTATCTGGGTGGAATTCGGGAGCGGAGAGAACGTTCGGCTATACCGTAGAAGAGATCCTGGGACGTCCGGCAGCAGTCTTTTTCACGCCCGAAGACCGGGCGCAGCAAGCATCGGAAAAAGACCTCCGGCGTGCTGTGGAGGAAGGTTATGCGGAGGATAGCCGGTGGATGATCCGCCGCGACTCCAGCCGCTTTTGGGCACGCTGGACAACCACCCCGATGTACGATGCCGGCGGCAACCTGCGCGGCTTCGCCAAGGTGCTGCGCGACGAGACCGAGCGCAAACGAACGCAAGACCTGATTGAAAGTTCACTCCAGCAGAAGGAGTTGCTCCTCCGCGAAATTCACCACCGCGTCAAGAACAATCTAAACGTCATCACCAGTCTTCTCTCGCTACAGGCTAGTCAGCTGGAGGACCCGAAACTGCAGGCGGTGCTTGACGAGCTCCAGGATCGGGTGCGCGCGATTGCTACGCTGCACGAGACCCTATATGGATCGCGCGACCTCGCAAACATCGAATTCGGAGCGTATATGCAGCAGCTTCTGGGCCAGCTATTCGGGTTTCACGCTGTAGACCACGAACGCATCCATATCCGGACCGAAGCTGACGATGTCGTTCTTTCCATTGAGCAGGCACTCCCGCTCGGGCTGGTGGTGAACGAACTCGTCTCTAATTCGCTAAAGCATGCCTTCCCGGGCGGGCGAGCAGGAACGATTCACATCAAATTCCGCTATCTGGCCCGGACTGCAGGCTACCACAAAGAACAGAACGGTGGCTGGTATGCGCTTTCCGTGGAGGACGATGGGGTCGGTATCGCAAACGCGGGCGGCATTTGGCAGGGCAAGAGTATGGGATTGCGACTTGTCGAGCTCCTCAGCAATCAATTGCATGGGCAACTGACCCTCAAGACCGGTTCGACGACCTGCTTCTGCCTTGAGTTCCCTTCAGACGAACATCAGGTCACGGCAACCGCTTCGGCAGCCGCGAATTGAGCCGGCAGCCACTTAGTTCGGCGAGCTGCGCACTCGATTTCCTTCGTTTTTCGAACTGATCAACCAGGCCGCGCTCGCCGAACTAAGAAGAGAAAGGCCAGCCGCAATCCATACGACTGCGCGGTATCCATCAACGAAAGCAGCTCCGATTGCGCGGTGGGCCGCTTCGTTCCCCGTGGGAATAGCTGCGAGTTTGGCCCGTTGCGAATCGATTTCACGGCGAACGGCGGCCGGCAATCTTGTCTGATTGAGCCGGCGGTCGAGACTGATATTGAAGACACTGATGAGAACCAACCCGAGCACCGCGACGGCCAGCAGACCGGCAATCCTCGACACCGCGTTGTTGATGCCCGAAGCGGCGCCCGCCCGATTCGGTCCAACCGCATTCATCACCGTTGTCGTGAGCGGGGCTACGCTAACCGCTACTCCCGCGCCGAGGACGATGACCGCCGGAAAATACGTAATCCAATAGCTGCCGCCGATGGAGGGCCGTGCGAAAAGCGCAAATCCGGCTGCCGCAATGACCGGACCGATCACTAGCGGCCGCTTGCTGCCATAGCGCTCGACCAGGCCACCCGACCAGCGCGAGAGAAGAAAAATCAGCAGGATCAGTGGAACTAAGGCGGCTCCGGCCTGCGTTCCCGTGTAGCCCTGTACCTGCAGCAAATTCAGCGGGAAAAAGAAGAGCACGCCCCCGAGTGCAGCGTAAAGCAAGAAAGTAAGTAGATTAGCGCCGCTGAAATCGCGAGACCGGAAAAGATCGAAAGGCAGCATGGGCGCCGATGCCTTCGCCTCGACGAAAGGCAAAGCCGCTAACGCTAGCGCGCCGAAGGGGGCCGAGAGCACCGCGCTGTGTGGCTCGACCAGCGCGAAAACCACTCCGCCCAACCCGCAGGTGACCAGCAATGCACCGAGCCAGTCGAGCGGAGTTGTTGTGCTGCTCTCATTGCGGCTCTCTGGAACCTTCCGCAGTGTGATCGCAACCACAATGGCGGCGATTGGCAAGTTTATGTAGAAAGCTGCACGCCAGGAGACGTGTTGCACGAGCCAGCCGCCCAGCATTGGGCCCAAGGCGGAAGTGATTGCCGTATACCCGGACCATGTCCCGATGGCACGCCCGCGCTCCGCGGCCGGAAACGATGCGCTGAGAAGGCTAAGACTTCCCGGTACGAGCAGTGCCGCTCCCACTCCTTGGAAACCGCGCGCTACGATCAGCTGCCAGACAGTTTGGGCCAAACCGCACCATGCCGACGCCAGGGCAAAGAGGATTACTCCCAGCGTAAAGACCCGGCGGCGGCCGTAGCGGTCTCCGAGCGACCCGCCCACCAGCAGCAATGCGGCCAGGAACAGCGCGTACGATTCGACCACCCATTGCACATCGGACATCGCCGCGCCGAGCTCCGATTGCAAGGCCGGAAGCGCTACATTCACCACTGTCGAATCGATGAAAGCAAGGCTGGAGCCGAGAATCGTGGCTGACAGTACCCAGGTTCCGCTCGCGGGAATTGGCTGCGATGCCGGCAAACCCAGGATTGCGCCTTCGTCGCACGGCGGCTTAGCGATGTTGGCCAAAGTCCATTCTGCGCGTCAGCGATAACTTTATCTAAGAAACGTTGGAAACGGTTGGCGGCGCGAAAAGAAGCCCTTTTGAATTATCTTTTCGCGGACCGGCATATCGAAAAGTGTCTCAGCTTCGGAGTATCGAAACATCTGCTTCGAATATCAGCAGCTACCCTGGATGTAGGGACGCGTACCATATCTCCAAGCATCACTTAATAGAAGGAAAAGGGAAACTATGGCCAGATATTCCAGACTAACTCACTTATCCCAGGTGATACTCTGACCTCCTGCTCTTATGCCACTTCTTTATAGGGGCGCAGGAATTGGAAGCTATTGGTATCTCAATGATGCTCGCCTGTCCGGTTTTCTGCCGCATTCCCCGGGAGCAACCCCATCGCGGCAGAGAATTATGGCACATATTGCAAGTGGAAGTACAACCAGTCCCTACATTTCGTTTACTCGTTCCTTTGGGGTCGCTCGTGCATACGGAATTGTGGGCCCAGGCGGAATTGCAAGTGCTGATACTCCCGGGTATGTTTACGAGATTGAGATTATGGACAACAGCATCGTCAACGCTGTCGACCCGATCGTAGAAGTGGCGAAGGGTTTGCCGAAACCGTGGCAGAGTCCCGGCTATCAACATGACGGTGGTCAGAGCTTCCTACTTGGAGTGCTGGATCCGAAACAGATGGCGAGCGCATTGAAACAAGCGGCTGTTTTCCCGCCTGGCAGTCATGGTACGCCTCGTACGCCCAACCTGAGTCAGGAGCTTGAGACACTTGTAAGAGCGCTGCGTGACGCCGAGATCCTGGTATACGGAAACGTGCCCTCCTCGCTCGTTCGTAACCGGTACGAAGTATATTGAACGCGCGTATAATGGAAATCCTTGATGGAAACAGTGACATACGATTTGCGTGGGGTTTTACCCGGTTCTTCCGCGAAGGTTGAATTCCTTCGCATAGAAGTTCCCAAATCCGAGCCGATTCCTCTGGCCTTAGTTTGGTTCAACACGCCTGACAATCCGGAAGAGCGGGGCGTCCGCATCGATTTGCAGAAGCAGATTTTCCTGGACAATTTCGGCGCTGTCGACCGGGAGTCCTTGCGCAATCGGGCCAGAGAGATCGTAGATTTTCTTTTCAGCTCTCAGGCTCATGAGAGGATCGTCGCGCCGGCTCTGGTCATCGTCTAGGAGATTCGCGTCCTCCAGCGTATCTATCTCAGGCAGCGGACTATTTTGAATCGCCTGATGCGAAGCAGCCCGGTCGCATAACGCTCCCCGTATAAGTTCCGATCGCCAGAAACAATCAGAGCTAAGATCTTCCTAATGAGAAGACTTGGCTGGATCGGCTTGATAGTTACGGCCGCGTCTTTATTTGGGCAGGACCACGTGCATGCACGCGGCAGACCTAGAGTCGGCCTGGTCCTTGAGGGCGGGGGAGCGCTCGGGTTCGCGCATATCGGTGTCCTCGAGTATCTGGAGCAACACCACATTCCTGTAGATCTCCTGGTGGGAACAAGTATGGGTGGCCTCGTGGCAGGGCTCCACGCCATTGGAGAATCGCCTTCTGAGATTCGGCAGCTCACGCATCGAATCGATTGGGATGAGGTTCTGAGCGGAACGACCGACTTTCAAGATCTGAGCTTCCGCCGCAAAGAAGACAAGATTGCGTTCCCGAACCGTCTCGAGCTAGGTCTCAAAAACGGCGTAACTTTCCCCGGCGGCTTGAATTCGGGCCAACAGGTTGGTTTGGTTCTGGATCGAGCGACTCTCGCCTATCCACCCGCCCTAAATTTTGATGATTTGCCTATTCCGTTCCGCTGCGTCGCAACAGATATTACGGAGCGAAAAATGAAGGTCTTCGCTCATGGCTCCATAGCACAGGCGCTGCGCGCAACCATGTCGATCCCCGCGGTTTTCGCCCCGGTTACCATCGATGGTCACGTGTATAGCGACGGTGGAGCGGTGGATAATCTGCCGGTCGACGTGGCAAAGCAGGCGGGTGCCGATATCGTCATAGCGGTCTATCTGGATCCCGGAGCTCCCAGTCCGAAAGCGTACGACTCGATGTTGACAGTGGCAGCAAAGAACATCAGCATCATGGTCTCTGCAAACGAACTCCGCAACATGCAAACCGCTGACATCCTGTTGAGCGCCGACCTGAGCGGCTTCACGAGCGCATCCTTCAAGGAAGGTGAGGAAATTATTCCAAAAGGGTATGCCGCGGCAGCAAAAAAAGAAAAGATGCTGGATGCGTTAGCAGTGAGCGATGCCGACTGGGATGCGTATACCGTGCGGCGAGACGCAAAGATCAGGCGCACCGTTCCGGTACCGCAATTCATTGACGTAAGTGGTCCCAAGCCGGACTACAACCGGACGCTGAAGGAAAGTCTCGCGCCTTACGTCGGCAAACCTGTCGATCCACCAGCGCTCGAGAAATTGCTGACCCGCGTCACAGGTACGGGTGTAATCAGCACGGCTACCTACACCGTCGCTGAAAGGCAGGGTGTTCCGGGGCTGGAAGTAAGAACAGAGGAAAAGCCATACGGTCCCCCTTTCCTCGACCTCAGTGTAAACATCGACGGCTCTGATCCTGACAATGTCCTCTTCGGTGTTGCGGCACGGCTCACATTTACCGATCTTGGCGGCTATCGCGCGGAATGGCGAAACGATGCGTTCTTCGGCAGTACATACGGAATTCAATCAGAATATTACCGCCCATTCTCGGGTTCGAGTAAGTTCTTTTTTGCGCCGCATATCTATGCCCTAAGCTCCCCTTTCAATGAATATGCAGGAACGGATCGTCTCGCTCAGTACAGAATCGACCGGTATGGCTTCGGCGTGGATGTAGGTTACGCCATCAACTCTCGCTCCGAAATCCGCATCGGGCAGGATCTGGAGTGGCTCAGGTCGGTAAAGAAGATAGCCGATGACCCGACCCCGAATTACACCGAAAGAGACGGTGTCTCCGATATTCGCTATCGCTACTACGGGGTCGACAATCCCGAACTGCCCCGCGGAGGATTGAACTTAGAGGTTCTCTTGCAGAGGTACCAGAGAGACATCTTCAAGAGCTTCCCGCGCGCCGAGCTTCGAGCAGCTTACTTCCACCCTGTTAGTAAGCCGGCCTCGGTCTTTTTCACTGCAAGCGGAGGCACTAACTTTAAAACCAGCACCATTGAATCTTTGCTGCAATCCTTTTCGCTAGGCGGCCCTTTGCGACTGGGGGCTTACGGCCAGAACGAGCTCGTCGGGAATCAATATTTTCTGTTTCAGGCAGGATACGAGCGCAAACTATCTTCATTCAGCCCGCTGCTGGGCGAGGGGCTATACGCGATGGCTTTCGTCGAAGCCGGTCGAGTTTACGGCGTTTCCGGATCGGGGCTTTCTAACTCGGGCTCCGGATTGCCGGTAGACGGATCTTTGGCTCTTGTCGCGCGAACGCTTTTCGGCCCCGCATTCGTGGGCGCCAGTTACGGGGATCGTGATCATCGTAAGTGGTGGTTCGGAGTCGGGCGGTTCTTTTAGCCCACATTCAACGAGATTACAATTGACTATTTTTCTCTCGCCAGTAATGCAGGTATGACTTCACTGCCAGACCAAGAACGATAATGAGTGCCAGCAGCAGAGGCTTTCCCCGCAGGGTCAGGAATGCGAATCCGAGCAAGGAGGCATAGAGAAGGGTCGCCGCAAGCGGGCCGATGAGCGTGCGTGATCTTTCGGGAGTCATCGCGCCGGCATGTTGTACGCAAAAGTGAACGCCAGTCGAACCTGGAGACCTTTGAACCCCGGCGGCAGCGGAGGCAGGGGATTAGACATGCTGAGGCCCGCTACCGCCGCGCGATCGAGCGGTTCCGATCCCGATGGGTCGGCCGTCACCAGTTTCGGAATGCTGCCGTTTCGATCAATGATGAATTCGATCACGGTTCGTCCTCGCACCGCTCCCATGCGCGCACTCTCCGGAATTACTCTTCGCCAGTTCGCTCTTACGATGCTGAGAATGGTTCTTAGATACGCTTTGAAATCGACGCCGTTCGGATCGCTTTGCAGTTCCACTGCGGCGTGCTGTGCGGGGGCTTGTTCGATCGTGCCGGGACTGCCCGGTAGAACTCGGTCGGGAACGTCATCACTGATAACGAGCTGCCGGCTTCCCGTATCCTGCGCCATTCCCTTGATCGCCGCATCCAGCCCTGCCTTCGGCGGCGCCAGCTTGGGATTAGGGTTCGGCGGCGCTGCGCCGTCTATGTCCTGAAAAGGGCCTGGCGGATTGCTTGGGGCAGGAGGCTGGGCGACAGGCAAACCGCCCGGCGTCCCCTGAGGCGCTGCAGTACTTTGATTTGTGTCGACGGAAGGAGCTTGCGGCAGGATCTGTGGCGGGCTGTTCCTGGCAATGTCCTTGGGAGCGGCTTGCTTTGGCATTTCGAAACGCCTGACACTCGCATGCCGCGAACCACTGCTCGGCCTTTCCGGCTGCGACGGCGCCAGATCCGCGAGGTCGATCTGCTTCGAAACCCGTTGGCGGTTGGGTGCTCTTTGAGTCATTAAGTCTGGAGGAAGATACAACCGGATATGGCGGAGGGTAACCTGGCGCTCCGGCTCATGGCGGCCGCCGATCAGGCTCGGAATCCTAACCCCCAAAGTAAAGAAAACTACGTGCAGGAGAACGGAGATCCCGAGAATCATCGCCCACTGCGGGCCCGAGCGCTGATCGGGCCACTCGAGCAGCAGGTTCAGCTCAACCGTCGAGGGTGGTAAAACGCCGGATTCCACTAATGATTGCCGCTGCCCCGGATCGTCTCAGAGACTATGTGCGCGTGCTCTCTGATCGTAACAAGAATTTCTTCGGCCAGCCGCAGCGCGTTCGTCGCCTGTACGCCGTCCACCTTGGGCCGCGATCTTTGCCGGACAGCTTTGACAAATGCCGCGAGTTCCAGTTGCAGCGGCTCAGCACTTTGCACCGGCACTTTCCTAAATTCAAAGCCCTGGGGCGCCGTATTCGCCGAGATGCGCGCTTTGCTTAGTTCCTGCCGCTGATAGTCGACCGACAGGTATTCGCCCGGCTGAAAAAGCCGCAACTTCCTCACCTGTTCGGTTGAAACCCGGCTGGCGGTTAAGTTCGCTATACACCCGCTTTCGAACGCAAGCCGGACATTCGCGATATCTACTTTCGGCGAAAGAACCGAAATCCCGGCCGCCCGGATTTCTCTGGGCGTCTCGCCCGTCAGACTCAGCACGATATCCAAGTCGTGAATCATAAGATCGAGGACCACATCGACGTCCAGACTTCTGGGCGTGAACACACTTAGCCGGTGCACCTCAAAGAACAACGGAACAGTACACTCCTTGGCCAGCGCCACGACAGCTGGGTTAAACCGCTCCAGATGCCCCACCTGCAGGATCTGGCCATTCTCACTCGCCAGGTGAGTCAGCCGATCTCCTGCTTCCGCCGAGTCAGCGATCGGTTTCTCGACGAGTACATCGATTCCCGCGCCGAGAAGTTCTTCGACCACCGCCTCGTGTGTGACTGTAGGTGTTGCCACCACGGCCGCATCGATCTCATGGGGTAATTCATCGAGTGCCGAGCAGCCGCTTACGCCGTACTCGCCAGCCACGTTCCGGGCCCGCTCAAGGTTCAGATCCACCACCGCTACAAGCTCTACCTCGGGCATTTGGCTGAGAACTCGTACATGATTCCGGCCAAACGTTCCTGTTCCGATCACTGCAACGCGAATGTTCGTGCTCATGCTCGAGCTTCCAGCGGTTCGTAGCCAGCGACTGCGATGTTTGCCTCGTTCGCGCGCCTGATCATCGCGACCCGATCCAGTAAGAGAGTCCGTCCGGCATCTACCGCCAGCGCAGTCGCGCCGGTCTCCCTCATCGTGTCGATGGTTGTCAGACCTACGACGGGTACATCGAACAGGAGGTGGGCCCGGCCCCGAGAGGCCTTCACCAGCGTTAGTGGTTTGCCGTTCGTAAGGGAAGCGGCTCGGCGCAGCATGGCGTCGGTTCCTTCCATAGCCTCCGCCGCCACGCACGCCTTTTCACTGATCGCAACGCTCTGCCCGATATCGACCGATGCCAGCACCGAAGCGATGCGCCTGCCGTAGCGGATATCCGCTTCCTCCTCTTTGGTCGGCTTTCGCCTGGTTATGGCTCCAAGCGGCGCGAGTAAAGGCTTAAGTAGCCGGGTCGAATCCACCAATTCGATGCCTTCCTCTTTCAGGATCCGCTGCACTCCGCCAATCAGCGCTGCCGTGTTCTTTTCCTTAAGGGAAGTAAGCAGCTTCAAAAGGCGCCAGTCCGGCGTGATCCCGGAAAAGATGCTGGCGTGTTTCACCTGGCCGGTCATCATAACCTCGCTTACGCGTTCTCGCTTCAGAATCTCGATGATCTTACCGAGTTGTCCTATGTTGACCCAGTGGAAAGAAGTCGCAAACGAAGCCAGTTCCGGCATAGCCTCGTTCTCGATGGCAATGACAGCGATCTCATGTCCTTCTTCTCGTGCTGTCTTGAGCGCCAGGAGCGGGAAGCGTCCGTTACCCGCGATCATGCCGTACTTCACGATCAGCTCACTTGACGAAACCGCGCTGAGAGCCTCGTACAAAGGCAAGCAGTTGCTGCACTTCGGCGGTGCGCGGTAATTCCTCTTCAATTCGTGTGAGAGCCTGCGTCGTATTCAGACCGGAACGCGTCAGGATGCGAAATGCATTTTGCAGCGGTTCGATCGCTTCGGAACTATAGCCTTTCCGCTCCAAGCCGACTCTGTTGGCTCCGAACACCTCGGCTTTGTGATCGGTGGCCGTTATCGAGTAAGGCAAAACGTCCTGCTTGATCACGCTGTTGCTGCCCACCATGGCGTGCTGTCCTATGCGGCAGAACTGGTGAATGGCACAAAGCCCCCCAATGTTGGCAAAACTCTCCACTGTGACGTGCCCGGCGAAAGTAACGCCGTTGGCCAGAATAGTTCCGTCATGAATGATCACGTCGTGCGCGACATGAACGTAAGCCATGAGCAGATTACCGTCGCCGATCGAAGTGATGTTTCCGCCCCCTTCGGTCCCGCGATGAATAGTTACGAACTCACGGACGGTATTCCGGTCGCCTATGCGCGTCTCGGAGGGTTCGCCTTTGTATTTTTTGTCTTGCGGAGCCACGCCGCACGAACAGTACGGGTAAAAAATATTGTCCTTGCCAACCGTCAGTTTGCCTTCCAGGTAAACGTGTGCAAGCAGCTGCGTGCGAGCTCCGATCGTTACCCCACTCCCGATAATGCAGTACGGCCCGATTTCAGCTTCGCGCGAAATGTTTGCGTCCGGATCAATAATCGCTGTTGGATGAACCGCCACTGAACTTCAGGCTGCTTCCTGATCCGCGACCTTGCACATGAGGGTCGCTTCCGCCACAACCTGTCCATCCACCGTGGCCGTTCCCTGCATCTTGGCCACAGTGTGCTTCATTTTTAGGATCTTCATCTCTATTCGCAGCTGATCACCTGGCACGACAGGCTTGCGGAATTTGGCTTGATCCACCGAGGCGAGAAACATGATCTTGCCCCTTGCGTTTGCGTTTATCTTGCTGATCAGGATCCCGCCGACCTGCGCCATCGCCTCTACAATTAGAACTCCCGGCATCACCGGGAACCCGGGAAAATGACCGTTGAAATGCGGCTCATTGATCGAGATGTTCTTAATTCCGACAATCGCGTCATCCGTTACTTCGACAATACGATCCACCATCAGCATCGGGTACCGATGCGGCAGTATTTCACTGATCTCCCGAATGTCCAGTGATGTCATGGAAGGAAAGGAACCGTTATTATAACAATCGGATGCAAGCTCTTCTGCGCTATGCCAAAGAGAAGAAAGAAGAAATCATCGGCCTGATCGGTCGTATGGTCGAGTGCGAGTCTCCCAGCGATTCGCCGTCGGATGTGAACCGTTTCGTCGATCTTCTTGTGGAGCATGCCGGGGACATCGCCACTCCTAAACTCGTCCGATCGCAGAAATACGGAAAGCACCTGCGGCTGCAATTCAAGCTGCCCGGACGTGGAAGAGACGGCCAGATCCTCGGCGTTGGTCACTCGGATACGGTTTGGCCTCTCGGCACCGTTCGATCGATGCCGTATCGTCGAGCCGAGGGCCGGCTTTGGGGACCAGGCGTATTCGACATGAAGGCGGGTATCGCCTTCTTCCTCTATGCCGCCCGAACCCTGCGGGATCTCGATGTGCCTGTGCGCCGGAATGTCGCCCTGCTTATCGTGTCTGATGAGGAGGTCGGGTCAAGAGATTCGCGGCTGCTGACCGAAGCTGAGGCAAAACGAAGCAACTGTGTTCTGGTGCTCGAACCCGGTTCGTCATTAGCCGGCAAGCTCAAGACCGCACGTAAGGGGATCGCCGGCTATATACTGACCGTGGAAGGCAAAGCCGCACACGCGGGCGTTGATTTTGGCGCCGGCGCCAGCGCGATTGTCGAACTTGCAAAGCAGATCGAGCGCATCTCGGGTCTTACCGATCTGAAGCGGGGCACAACCATCAATCCGGGCCTGATCAGAGGCGGCACCAGGACGAACGTAGTGGCCGCCGAAGCCCACGTGGAAATTGACGTACGTGTGGCCACGCCCCGCGATGCCCAGGCGATCGATCGCAAATTGCACGCTCTCCGCCCCTTCAACAAGCGCTGCAAGCTGACCGTGGAGGGCGGTCTTAACCGTCCGCCCATGGAGCGTACGAAAGCTGTTGCCGACTTGTTCTCCAAGGCCAAACAGATCGGAGCGGAACTGGGAATGAGTCTCGAAGAGTCTTCTACAGGCGGCGGCTCGGATGGCAATTTCACCGCTGCGCTTGGAATCCCGACGCTAGATGGTTTGGGTGCTGTTGGCGAAGGCGCCCACGCCATCAACGAGAGTATTCTTATCGACCGGATTGCGGATCGTACCGCGCTGCTAGCTGGCCTGCTTAGTCGGTTGTAGCTCGTCCGAGATCTGTACGAACGGCGAGCGCGTTCGATCGGCCTCGAAATGCTTCATCAGCTTATTTGCCGCGACTGCTCCCACCACTTTGGTCAACTCCTCTTTCGGGGTCTGGCGCACTCTTTCCAAGCTCCCGAACGTGCGCAGCAGCTTCTCGACGGTCTTGGCCCCAATTCCGGGCACTTCGTGTAACTCGGACGTGAGACGCTGTGCATTCCTTCTCGTTCTGTGAAAGGTCACCGCAAACCGGTGCGCTTCATCGCGAATCGTCTGCACTAGATGCAGGATCGGCGAGAACTTATCGAGGATGATCGGCTCGTCTTCCTGCCCGTATACATAGATCCACTCCTCACGTTTGGCGATGGAAGCAAGCGGTTGGTAAGTAATGCCAATTGCTTCGAGCGCGCCCGCCGCGGCATGTAATTGTCCCAGACCTCCGTCCACCAGCACCAGACTTGGAAACGGCTGCTTCTCTTCCTGAAGCCTGCTGTATCGCCGCGTGATTACTTCCCGCATGGAAGCAAAGTCGTCGTTCCCAACCACCGTCCGAATGATGAACTTGCGGTAATCCGACTTCTTCATCTTGCCGTCTTCCCAAACCACCATGCTCGCCACCTTGTCGGTGCCCTGTATGTGCGAGATGTCGAAGCACTCGATCCGGTTTGGCGCCTCGGGCAGGTTGAGGGCGTCCTGCACAGCCACTTTGATCGCATCGGAGGAGGGCTTCATGACGCGAAATCGCTGATCGAAGCTGTGCTTTGCGTTCGTTTCCACCAGGGCGAGCATAGCTTTCTTCGTTCCACGTTGCGGGGTCACAATCTCTACTCTCCGCCCGCGCAGATCGGTCAAAAATTCTTCCAGCTCTTCTCGCTGCTCGAAGTCGGCCGGTACGTGAATCAGGCCCGGAACGTATTTGCTGTTCAGGTACACCTGTTTCAGGAGAGCCTCAAAAAATTCGGAGGCCTCGAATCCCAGCTGATCCTCCCAGAAGAATTCACGCCTATCGACGATCTTGCCTCGCCGCAGGTGAAACAGATTAACCGCGACGAGAGGCGGCTCTGCGTGATAAGCAAAGATATCGATATCGTCGCCTTCCGCGGCGGCCATTTTCTGCCTCTGTTCCATCTCGCGAACAGTCGTAACCAGGTTTCGGAGGGACGCAGCCTCTTCGAAATTCATATTTTCCGAAGCAATGTACATGCGTTGCTCGAGCTCCACCGCGAGGTCGCGATGCCGCCCTTCAAGAAACAGGCGAACGTCACGCACGGCTCCTCCGAATGCTTCATCCGAGACTAAACCCGGTGTGCAAGGGCCCAGACACCGGTGGATGTGGTACTGCAGGCACGGGTGCGAGTATTTCTTGTTGAGATCGAGCTTGCAGGAAGGAACTTTGAAGTGCCGATGGATAAAGTGCACCAGCCGGTGGGCCAGGTTTCCAGGAAAATACGGACCGTAGTAACCGGCCCCGTCCTTGAGAATCCTCCGCGTGACATAAACGCGCGGGTACTTCTCATTCGTCAGCTTAACGTAAGGATAGGTCTTATCGTCCCGCAGCAGCACATTGAAACGCGGCTTGTACTGCTTAATCAGGTTGTTCTCTAGTGCAAGCGCTTCCTTGTTGTTATCTACTTGAATGAAATCGATATCGCGTGCTTCGGCGATCAGACTACCAGTTTTGGCTTCCGCCAGCCGATCTTCGTTGAAGTAGCTCCGGACCCGGCTGCGCAGGCTTTTCGCTTTGCCAACGTAGATGATCTTCCCTTGGCCATCTTTGTAGAGATAAACGCCGGGTTCGGTTGGAAGCTGCGCGACTTTGTTTCGTAATCCACTATCTACTTCGCGCATCTATCGCTTTTATACTTTAATTGTGACACGCAGAACGTGGGTAGCTGGATTTGCGGGCGTTCTTTGGGCCGGGTGTCTTCCGAGCCCCGCCCAGACCACACAACAACAGCCACCTCCGGGATCCGCGCCACCTGCTCAGCCGGTCCCCGACGAAAGTACTCTGCCCGAAGAGGACGAGACGGTCGCCCCCGAAAAGTTCGTTCTCAATCCGCTCGAATCCGACCGCAACATTCGCGTGGGCAATTTTTATTTCAACAAGCGAGACTACCGCGGAGCGCTTGGCCGCTACGAACGGGCCAGCAAATTCAATCCCAATTCCGCCGAGGCGTTCTTCAAAATCGGCGAAGCGGAAGAGAAGCTCCACGACGAGGATAAGGCCAAGCTCGCTTTTAAGAAAGTGGTCAACCTGGCTCCCGATTCGAAGTTGGGCCGCGAAGCAAAGAAGAGGCTATCCAAGAGCTAAGTTTTGATCCTTACCTTTTTGCTTCTTTCGAGCGTCTGATGCCACATCGCTTTAAAGAGCTCTCCCAAGCCGCGCTCCCAGTCGGGGAAGAGATCCACATGCTGTACTTTGGTCGCGATGTCTCGAGGGACTTCGCAATCGTTCAATCGCACCGGTAAGAAGAAAATCTCCTCGGACGGTACCCGTAACGCAACGTTGAGAGCGTAGTCGAGTTCGCACTGGAAGTGGCCGCGCTTTGCCACCGAACGGCGCGAGAAACAGCCGATGAAAAACTCGGAGAGATCGATAGCACGTTCGATTGCGCGGGGCCAGTTCTGGCCGGGCAACAATTTCTCCTGATCCATCCAAGGTTCGAAGCCAGCCTTCTGTAGGGCTGCAAATAGCCGTTTGACATCGGCCCGATCCTCCTCCGCATAGGCGAGGAAAACCCGTATCCGCCCGTTGGGCTCGAACGTGACCTGGCTTGAGGAATCGAGTTTGAAGCTGCCCAACCCGTCGATTTCAATCGCCGCACCATCGCGGAGATAGCGGTCGATGAGCTGAAGAAGAGCCTTGCCGCGAATGCTACGATTCACGGACTGGCCTCGGCTTCGGCGCTCCCAAGATCGAAAGGCCTTTCGGCTTGGAGTCATTCTTCGTGAGCTTCAATTCGGTCATGAGGCGATGCACTAAACGGTCCACATCGTCCGCTATCTTTGCCCGCGAGCGGTGCGACTCGCGCGCAAGCCGCCGGGCTAAATCAAGCTTGTTCATCGCCTCAACATAGTCCCGGCGCGAAACGCTTTGTCCGCAGTCGCTGCCTTGGCGGAGCTCTATCTATATTGATCCGAAGCACTTATAGCGCTTGCGTTTTTTCCGCGGACTTGTGACCGCACTATTCGGCCCGCAATACTTCAAGCGGACGCTGGCCCAGTATCCGGGAGCTGGCAAGCCATCCGGCAGCATTCGCCAATAACGCCGTGCCTATCACGGCGACGGCCAGCGAAAGCCATTGAAAGTCAAAATGTGCATCGATGAACTTTTCCGAGAGGATGCCGGTAAAAACGTTCGCCAGGATACCGCCTATCAAGCCCGCCACCGCGCCCATCACCGAGAACTCAATCGAGAAGATGCTCATGATGCGGCCGCGCGTGGCACCGAGTGCCTTAAGAATGGCGACTTCTCGCATCCGGCGATATCTTGTCCCTGCCACGCTCGAAGCAAGGATGATCACTCCAGCCAGAATCGCGAAGAGCGCGAGGAAACGAACCACGAGCGCCACTTGATCCACAGCTTCTTGAATGCGGGTCAGCACGTCCGCAAGGTTCATCACCGTGACCGTCGGGAACTTATCGAATATAGCCTCTTCGAGCTGTGGAATCTCCGCCGGGTCAACGTGGATAGCACCGTAATAAACTACCGGCAGGCCGTGGAGCGCGTTCTGAGGAAAGACGAGATCGTATCGCACGGGCGCGCGTTGATCCCGAGTGAATACCCCTACCACCGGCGCACTTATTGTACGGCCTGCTATCTGGAATTCGAGTCGATCCCCGAGTTTCAGCTTGAAATCGCGCTCTGCCTGTTCCGAAACGGCTAGAACAGGTTCAGAGCTGTCCGCTTTCCACCAGGTTCCTTTGCGCAGAGAGAGGCCTTCCGGCAACCCCCTTGCAGTCGTAATCCGGATTGCCTGGAGACTGTTCTTACGTTCGGCGGCAAGACTCAGCCGGTTCGCCGGAACGCCGTTGTTGGATAGCATTCGAGCCACGATGTAGCCGACCAACTGCACCTTCCCCTTTACACCAAGCTGCGACTCGACGAGCCGGCTAAGCGCGTTTGTGTCCCGCACGTCCAGTAGAAAGACATTCCCCTGTTTGCCTGGCCCTTCCCTTGTAACCTCGCGCAGCACCGTGCTCTGCAGCAGATACGTGGTCAACGTGAACATGACGCCGATGCCGAGCGCGACCAGCACCGACCGAGCCTGGTTACCCGGGCGATATAGATTAGCGAAACCGTGGCGGAATGACGTGGGAAGACTTCGGCCTGTTGCCTTTACAACCCGACGGATTACAAATAACAGCAGAGCAGCGATCGCCGCGAGCAATAGAACGCTAGCGAGCAACCCTCCCATGAAGTAAAGGCCCATCTGCCAGGAGCCGCCCAGCCAAACCGCAATCCCGTAGAACCCGGCGAAAATTAATGCTGCGCCGACCCAGCTCGGGATCTTTTCCCGCCAGTGTCTGCGGCCTTCCTGTGCTGCGTCTGCCATATTGCGCCTGAACACCAGGCTTGGGCGCACGTTCCGCACACTGAGCAGCGGCGGCAGCGTAAAGAGTAGTGTGGCCAGGATTCCCAGGCTCATTCCCTGCAGACTGAACGACCAATCCCAAGGCACTTGAGGAAGCAGAGCGAACACCCGCTCTATCAGCCAGGGAAAGGATTTTTGCACCAGCGCCCCTATTGCAACGCCGAGAACTCCTCCGGCTAAACCCAACCAGAGAGTTTGCAGAAGGTAGATCTTCATGATCTGGTTTGCACTCGCGCCCAGAGCCTTCATCACCGCGATGGTGTCCATGTGCTGCTGCAGATGTGAGTACATGGCCATGGCCACCCCGAGCGAGCCCACAATCAGTGCAATCAGGCTCACAAGGCTCAGGAAGGTGGTCGTATTATCGAGCGCCTTGCCCACCACGGGGCTTCCCTCGCGATAGTCGCTTAGAAACATACGGTGAACGGTGCCTTTAAGCTGATCTTTTATCGCGTCCAGGTTTGCCCTCGGCCCAAGCCTGAAAAGAAAACGCTCGGCTGCCCGGCTGCCAAACTGCACGAGCCCGCTCCGCGTCAACCCCGCACGGCTCACCAGCGCCCGCATGCCAGGACCGAAGCCTGATGCAAGACGGTCCGGCTCGCTTGTCACTGTCCCTGTGATCGTGAAGTCCTTGCCGCCGAGGCGAATCGTATCTCCGGGCTTAACCTTTAAACGCATCTCGAGCTCTGGAGTCACCACCACCGAGCTATCACTGTTCAACAACGAGGAGAGCGGTTGCGGCGGTTGCAGCCCGATCTTTCCGTAGAACGGATAGGCTTGCGGGTCCACGCTCTTTACCGAAATCATCTGCGGAACGCGCTGCCGGTTCGAACCAGCCATCGAGATCGTCTCGGTCACTCGCGTCACCTTGCCGTTCTTCGCTCCAATGGCTTCGATCTTCTCCAACTGCTGGGGGCTCAGTGTGTCCCAGGTCTGACCCTGCAGGTCCGCCGCTATGAGCTGCTTGGCGTTTTTCAGCAGCATGCCTCGAAACGCATACCCGAATCCCTTTACCCCGCTCAAAGCCGCTACACCCACCGCAACCGCCAGAATTACGAAGATAAATTTGGCCGGCGCTGCGCGGAGTTCCCGCCAGCCAATCTTTGCGGACTTCCGCAAGCCGAACCGGGTGTTCTTGCTCTCGATCTTGGTTTCCAGACTAGGCCTCCATCGCCGGTTCCGCCATTACATCCGTCAGCACTCGGCCGTCTCGCAGCGTGATTACCCGATCGGCATACTCGGCGAGTTGCATATCGTGCGTAACCAGCACGAGCGTGGTATTCTCTTCCCGATTCAGCTGCAGAAGAAGTTTGAGAATCTGCTCGCCATTCGCCGAATCCAAGTTACCGGTCGGTTCATCCGCCATGAGGAGAGGCGGGCTTGTGATGAACGCGCGGGCCAGAGCTACCCGCTGCTGCTCGCCACCGGATAACTGCACAGGATAGTGATGGCTTCGTTCCGCCAGACCCACCCGCTCGAGAAGTTCCTTGGCACGCCGCGGTGCGTCCCCCGCGTATCCGCTTAGCTCGGCGGGCAGCAGTACATTCTCCTCCGCCGTCAGGGTTGGAACCAGCTGATAAGACTGAAAAACGAACCCGATTTTCCGGCCCCGGAGTCGCGCCAAATCATCTTCGCGCAGGTCCTGGATCTCGGTTCCATCCACTACGATCCGCCCCGATGTCACTGTATCGAGACCGGCCAGTAGCCCCAATAGCGTGCTTTTTCCACTGCCCGACGCGCCCATAATCGCGACAAACTGTCCCCGGGGAACGCTGAAACTGATATCTCGCAGAATCTCTACGTGGTTCGATCCGTTATCTATGCTCTTCGAGAGTCGGTCGACTTCGATGGCGTTACTCTGGCGTATAGAAGACTGCATGTCACTCTTAGGATTGTGAAAGAACGCTGGCTTTCTTTGTTTATTGTGGCAGTTTGCCTGGCGTCCACCGGTGTTGCCGTTTCGTGTAGACCTGCTGCCACTACTCAAGAACAACGCGCGGGAACCTCAACCGGTTCCGATCCGGGGCCGAGCGCTGTTCCGGCGGCTAAAACGGCTCAGCCTGCTCGCCAGGATGAGCGGCCCGTAATCGTTACCTTTGGCGATAGCCTCACGGCCGGTGTCGCAGGGAGAAGCTACCCCGATGATGTGCAGGATCTGCTCGACGCAAATGGTTTTCATTATCGGGTGGACAACCAGGGCGTTAGCGGTGACACCACAACGGATGGTTTGGCGCGGATCGACAACGTGCTTTCGGAACATCCGGCGCTCGTGATTCTGGAGTTTGGCGGAAACGATGGGCTCCGCGGGATACCCGTGGATTCGACCCGCAGCAATCTGCAGCAGCTCATTGGGCGCCTGAAGAGTGCGCACATCCCGCTCGTTCTGCTTGGGATCACGCTTCCGCCCAACTATGGGCCTGAGTACGTCAAGCCTTTCACGGCAATGTTCCCCGAGCTAGCCAGGCAATACCACTTGCCTTACATGCCGTTCTTGCTGCTGCACATCTATCAGCATCACGAACTCATGCAGCCCGATGGTATTCACCCGAATGGTGAAGGCAATAAGATTGTGGCTGGTGATGTTTTCAACTTGATACGGCCTATGTTGTCCCGGCATGGAAAAAGGCCCGGAACACCTTAAGCATTCTGGCCGCGCCGGTAGCGTCCGTGCGCATGTAACAGATTCCTGGTTCGGGCGGATTACGGCCTTTTAAGAAGTCGACATTCGGACTGAAACCGTGTCCGATAAGTACACTATGAGTCGAAAGCCTGTTTCTCAGCTTGTCGAAGCGGTTTCAAAGAACTCGTGAGTTACCCCGATTCAGTTCGCTATCTCTATTCCTTGGGCAATGAGCTGAAGGCCGGCGCAAAGTTCGGCCTCGAAACCATGGCTGCATTGCTGGCTGAACTTGGTAACCCGGAACGCGGCATGAGATTCGTTCATGTCGCGGGTACGAACGGAAAAGGCTCCGTATCGGCGATGATCGCGAGCGTGTTGCGCAGTGCCGGCTGGCGAACTGGCCTCTACACATCTCCCCACCTGATCGAACCCACTGAGCGGATTCAGATTGACGGGGAAGATATCAGTTCGAAACACTTTGCGGAAACTTTCGAGACTGTTCATGCGGCGGCTGAAAAGCTCGTAGCCGATGGGCGGCTCGCTGCCCACCCGTCGTATTTCGAGACCGTCACGGCCATGGCGTTCTTATACCTTCACGGACGTGCTCAGATCAGCGTCATCGAGGTAGGTCTGGGCGGCAGGCTTGATGCTACGAATGTGATCACGCCGGAACTCTGTGTGATTACGCCAGTCTCTTACGATCATGAAGCCTACCTGGGCAACACGCTGGAATCTATCGCGGCCGAAAAGGCCGGCATCCTGAAAGCGGGTGTTCTGGTGGTCCTTGCTCGTCAGGAGAGTGCTGCCGATGCCGTAATCGTCCGGCGTGCGGAAGAGCTAGGCTGTCCGCTGAATCGTACGGCGAACGCCACGCTCCGGGTGATCGATGTGAACCCAACGGCGTCGCGCTTCGAACTAGACGGCATTCCGTTTCTCTGTCCGTTGCCTGGCAGGCATCAAATCGAAAACGCCGTGACAGCGATTCTAGCCTCTCGTTCGCTTGGCACAACGCAAGCTGCGCTTCAAAGTGGCCTTGCGGAAACTCGCTGGCCGGGACGGCTCGAGCGTCTCACCCGGGAACCCGATCTCATTCTCGATGGTGCTCACAACCCGGCAGGGGCCCGCGCGCTCGCCGCACATATCCGGGAATTTTACTCCGGCCGCGAGGTCTGGTTGGTCTATGGGGCAATGCGCGATAAAGCCGTAGAAGAAGTGACGGAGATCCTCTTCCCACTCGCGCAACGTCTCATTCTTACAGCTCCCGATTTTCCGCGCGCCCTGCGCCCCGAAGCGGTCCTTGAGCTAACGGATCATCCAGCGGTCACGTTGACCGGTTCGGTCTCAGAGGCGATCGAGGCTGCGCGCCGTGCCCCGCCAGCGGCCGTCGTGTTTGTCACCGGCTCCCTCTACCTGGTCGGCGAAGCTCGCAAGCTGCTGCTCGGCCGGCTTACCCCGGTTTCGTAAAATGAAGCCTGCATGAGAAGGCTGCGCGGCCTGGTGGTCGCCGATCCCGCAATCGTTATCGCCACGATCCTGTACGGTTTACTCAGCCTTGTAATTTCTTTCTTCGATCGCAAACGGGACGGCATCGCTCAACATCGCCTTGCACAGGCTTGGGCCAGAATGCTGCTTCGTATAAGTGGTGTCCGCGTTCACGTCGAAGGCTTAGAACAGATCGATCCCCATGGAAAGTACGTTTTCATCTCGAATCACCTGAGTTACATGGACACGCCGGTAGTGCTCGCGCATATTCCGGTCCAGTTCCGGTTTCTCGCGAAACACGGATTATTTAAGATTCCTCTGCTTGGAACGCATCTCGGCCGCGCCGGGCACATCCCCGTGCCTCGTGAAGATCCTCGCGCGGCAGTCAAAACACTGCAGGTCGCAGCGGAGAAGATTAAGGAAAAGAATATCTCACTTCTGATCTTTCCTGAAGGCGGGCGCTCGCGCGACGGTGTCTTGCGGCCGTTCAAGGAGGGAGGAGCTTACATTGCGATTCGTGCAGGCGTCCCAGCCGTTCCCATCGTGATCGAAGGCACTCGCAGGGTGCTGCCTTTTGGCGGCGGCGTGGTCGAATCGGGCGCGGTTATAATTCGAATCTTACCGCCGATCGAAACCACACAGATGACGCTAAAAGATAGAGGCGTTCTCACCGAGAGATTACGCGCGCTGATCTCGGGCCACCTGGACGCCGGCGAGATCACAAGAAAGAAGGCCAGCTAACAGCAGCCGGTTTTGGCCAGGACGATATCGTCGATTTGCACGAGTGTCGGATAGTGTCCCGTGTAACACGCGTAGCAGAAATGCTGTTTCGAATCGCTAAGGGCTTCACGCAGCGAATCGAGCGAGAGATAGCCTAGAGAATCGGCCTCCACGTACTGCCGGATCTGTTCCAGATCGTTGTTGGCCGCGATAAGCTCTTCCTGGGAAGGCGTGTCGACTCCGTAGTAGCACGGTGAAATCGTTGGCGGGCAGGAAATGCGAATGTGTACTTCGCGCGCGCCGGCACTGCGTACCATTCTCACTATCTTGCGGCTGGTGGTCCCCCGCACGATCGAATCATCCACCAGAATTACCCGCCTTCCTTCGAGCAGGTGCCGTACCGGGTTCAGCTTAAGCTTGACTCCGAAATCGCGAATCGCTTGTGAGGGCTCGATGAAGGTGCGGCCCACGTAGTGGTTGCGGATCAGTGCCTGCCTGTAAGGTATGCCAGATTCCGACGCATATCCTATTGCGGCAGCTACGCCTGAATCAGGCACCGGAACCACAACATCCGCTTCCACCGGATGCTCTTGCGCAAGTAGTCGTCCCATGCGCTCCCGCGACTCGGCCACCGCCTTCCCGAAGACGATCGAGTCGGGCCGCGAGAAATAGACGTGCTCAAAAGAGCAGTGTGCAGGCGTCTCCGGACGCGTGTAGTATTCGCGTGTCAGCCCGTCCGGCCCTACGATCACCATTTCGCCGGGATGGACGTCACCTGTGTAGGTGGCGCCGATCAGGTCGAAGGCGCATGTTTCCGAGGCGAATACAGTCGCCACTTTGCCATCGGGCAGTTCCAGGCTGCCCATCGCGAGCGGTCGGAACCCGTGCGGATCGCGAGCGACGATGATCCTGTCCTGCGCCAGAAAAACCAGCGAGAATGCTCCTTCGATTTGCAGAAGCGCATCCCGTAGTGCCCCAGCCAGCGTGCGCTCCCGAGAACGTGCGACCAGGTGCAGAACGACTTCTGTGTCGCTGGTGGATTGAAAGATCGATCCATCCTCTTCCAGTTCGCGCCGTAGCTCGATCGCATTCGTCAGGTTGCCGTTATGCGCCACCGCCACCTGTCCCTTACTGCATGCCACCGATAGCGGCTGGGCGTTGCGCAAGCTGGTATCTCCAGCAGTCGAGTAACGTGTGTGGCCAATCGCCAGGTCGCCGGGAAGCTGGTTCAGAACATCGGGCGTGAAGATATCGGCCACGTGGCCCATCTTGCGAACGCTGTGAATTTTTCGGCCGTCGCTAACCGCAATCCCGGCACTCTCCTGGCCCCGGTGCTGCAGCGCGTACAGCCCGAGATACACCAGGTTCGAGGCCTCCGGATGGCCATGCAGCGCGAAAACGCCGCACTCTTCATGAAGCTTATCGAAGCCTGAATCGAACAGGTTTTCCTGTCCGCATTCCTCTTCCGAGTTAGACATTCGTATTCACCAGTAGGGGGTTTTGGAGGAGGTGTTCGAGTGCTTTGTCCCAGCTACTGCGCAGCTCGTCAACCCGGCTGTCTATCAGTAGCTTTTCCTGATTGCGGATGACTACTCTTAGTTCTACTGTAACGCCAATTGTCACTGCTTCGACATTATTTCTTCTCGCAACTGACAAAACCTCATCCGGCTTACTCGTCGAGACCAGAACTCGGGATGGTCCCTCATGAAACAGAAGCAGTTCCGGCTGCATTGCACAGCTGAGACGTATGTCAGCGCCTACCTTAGCTGGTCCGAAACAGCACTCGGCGAGCGCAACCGCCAGCCCGCCTTCGCCGACGTCGTGCGCCGACTCGACTGATCGCTCCCGCACCAGTTCCCGAATCGTGGCATGCACTCGCTTTTCATACGCCATGTCGAGCTTGGGCGGTTTGCCCCAGAGCGCTCCGGCGATAACCTTGGCGTATTGCGTCCCGCCAAAATGGTCCTCATCCGCCTCACCCAGGCCGCCTAAGAGGATCAGCGTGGAGCCCGGCTTCTGAAAGGCGATTGGAATTGGCGGCGCAGTCTCGAGCGTGCCCACAATCCCAACTACCGGAGAAGGAAAGATCGGCGTCCCCAGAGTCTCGTTGTACAGGCTCACATTGCCGCCCGTGATCGGAACTTCAAACTCTCGGCAGGCTTCGGCCAGTCCCTCGATCGATTCGACAATCTGGGCCATGATCTCGGGCCTTTCCGGATTGCCGAAATTCAAATTGTTCGTCGTCGCAATCGGCAGCGCGCCGGCCGTGGAGAGATTACGGCAGCACTCGGCCACAATCAGCTTCGTGCCTTCCCGCGGATCGAGCGCGCAATACCGCCCGTTCCCGTCGAGCGACATCGCTACCGACGTTTTTGTTCCTTTGATGCGCACGATAGCCGCTTCCGCACCGG
This sequence comes from Terriglobia bacterium, assembly GCA_963723645.1. Classification (GTDB taxonomy): domain Bacteria; phylum Acidobacteriota; class Terriglobia; order Bryobacterales; family Bryobacteraceae; genus Bog-105. The sequence continues at coordinate 2,576,077 of CAVRRR010000005.1, read as the reverse complement.
GTCCGGCGATCGTGTTCGTTCGAACCTGGTGGTCGTATTGCTCCCAGATCCAGCGCTTTGAACAAAGGTCGCCTGATCCGAGTAGCTTTCGCAAATCTTCCGTGAGGTCCGCGCTGTGAAATGCGGGCCCGTGCAGAGAAGCCGTCCGAAGCGGCTTAGTAAAGGGCCGGTTGTATCTGGGCGCTTCATCCGCCAGCGCGCGATTTGGAATTTCGGCGAAAACCTCGCCGTGGTTCTTCACCCGCAGCATGCCGTCGTTCGTTACCACCCCGATCGTCATCGCATCCAGCCCCCACTTTTTGAAGACCTTCAGCACTTCGTCCTCGCGCCCCCGCTCCGCCACGAGCAGCATCCTTTCCTGTGACTCGGAAAGCATCATCTCGTAGGGCGTCATCCCTCGTTCGCGCTGCGGCACATACTGCAGATCGATCTCGATCCCGGTGCCCGCCCGGCTGCCCATTTCGCAGGTCGAAGAAGTCAGCCCGGCCGCACCCATATCCTGGATCCCGACAATCGCGCCTGTCTTCATCGCCTCTAGACATGCTTCGAGCAGCAGCTTCTCCATGAACGGATCCCCGACCTGCACGTTCGGGCGCTTCTGCTTCGATTCTTCCGTAAACTCAGCCGAGGCCATCGACGCTCCGTGGATCCCGTCGCGTCCGGTTTTAGCTCCCACGTAAATGACAGGGTTGCCCACTCCGGTGGCCTTGCCGTAGAAAATTTCGTCGTGCCGGAATACGCCGAGCGCAAACACGTTGACCAGCGGATTGCCGTCGTAGCTCTCTTCGAAAACGCACTCACCGCCCACTGTCGGAACGCCAAAACAGTTTCCGTAATGCGCTATGCCGGAAACCACGCCTTCGAGAATGCGCTGGTTGCGGGCCCCCGTGCGTGGGTCGTCGAGCTTTCCGAAGCGGATCGAATCCATCACCGCTATCGGCCGCGCGCCCATGGTAAAGATGTCCCGCAGGATTCCGCCAACACCTGTGGCCGCACCCTGAAACGGTTCGATAAAGCTTGGGTGGTTGTGCGATTCGATCTTGAAGGCGATTGCAATGTTGTCGCCGATATCGATGATTCCCGCGTTCTCGCCTGGTCCCTGGAGCACACGAGCGCTCTCCGTAGGCAGTTTCTTGAGATGAACGCGCGAGCTCTTGTAGGAACAGTGCTCGCTCCACATGACGCCGAAAATGCCCAGCTCTGTCAAACTAGGTTCCCGCCCGAGCAAGCCGAGTATCTTGTCGTACTCCTCCGGCGAAAGTTGGTGAGCTGCAATGATGTCGGGTGTGATTTTACCCTCGTCGATCACGCCACTCATGATCGCGAAGCAAGAACCTCGGCTGTGACTAACGAATTCAGGATGACTGAGCCATCCGTCCCGCCGAGCAGTGGATCGGATGCTCGTTCCGGATGCGGCATCATGCCCATGACATTGCGGCTCGCGCTCAAGATTCCGGCAATCGCACGCACAGACCCGTTGCAGTCCTCTCTGTAACGAAGCACCACCCGATCTTCTGCTTCCAGTTGATCGAGGATCCGCTCCTCGGCGATATAGCATCCTTCGCCATGGGCTATTGGCAACCGGAGTATCTGCCCTTTGGTGGCCAGCGACGTGAAAATCGAGTCGGTAGTCGCTACCTCCACGGGCGTCGTTTTACAAACAAACTTGAGATTCGAGTTGCGAACCAGCGCGCCCGGAAGCAGCCCCGCCTCGGTCAATACCTGAAAGCCGTTGCAGATCCCCAGCACCGGGCCACCCTCGGCAGCAAACCTGGTGACCGCCTGCATAACCGGCGAAAATTTCGCGATGGCGCCGCAGCGGAGATAATCGCCATACGAAAACCCGCCCGGCAGAATTACCGCCTCCGCATCCCCGAGTGAAGCGGAATCATGCCAAACAAACTCGGCCCGGTGATGCAGGTTTTCCGACACCGCATACCAGGCGTCATGGTCACAATTACTGCCCGGAAACACCACCACTGCTACTTTCATGGATGCAAAGTCTCTGTGGCGTCTTGCCTAACCGCCTGCCGTCGCCGGAGCGACTGCCTTTTTGCGAGTGGCGCGCCGCTTCTCTACCGGTGGCTGTCTGTCGCTCTTCTTCAGCGAAGGCAGCACGATCGAAGTGACAAACTTCTTCTCGCCGTGCTCGTCGAACTTGATTACGATGTATTCGTCGTTACAGGAAAGTACCGAGCCGAGACCGAATCTTCCGTGCTCTACCTGGGCTCCAGTTGCAAATGCCGGTTTTGTGGCCATTCGACCGTTAACCCTCCTTAGAGTATTGTAACAATGTGACTTACGCGCTGTCGAGCGCTGCCCGACGTCCCTTGAGTCTCGGCGGGTTCGCGTGTGACGCAAACCGTTCCATATAATAGACGAAGCAAGCTATGGAGGACCTGAAGAAGAAGCTGCAGGAGGAAATCGCCGCACTCGAATACGAATTGCGTAACGAGTTGCCGAAGGAGATCCTCAAAGCTCGCGCCCATGGCGACCTGAGTGAGAACGCCGAGTATCACGCCGCCAAAGAGCGGCAGGCTTATGTCAACGCCCGGCTCGGACACTTGCAGGGACGCCTCCGCGACTTCTCGATGATCGACTTCTCGAAGATCCCGCGCGACCGCGTCGGCCTCGGCTCGCATGTCGTGGTTCTCGAACTCGCCAAAGACGAAGAGCATGCCTACGATCTCGTCACCAGCGAGGAAGCAGACGCCTCCAAAGGAAAAATCTCCACTAGTTCGCCCATCGGCCGCGGGCTTTTGGGAAAACGCGTGGGCGACACGGTAAGAATTCAGATTCCCGATGGCATGCGGGAAATGGAAATATTGAGTCTAATTACTATTCATGATGCAACTGCATCCTAGAAACGAGTAGAGTGCTATGACTTACACACGTGCAATAGGTCTAGGCGCGAACAAGATCATTCGCCTGATTGTGCGTGGACTGGCGCTCTCGAGGATCAATCCCAACGTCCTGACCTTTCTCGGCCTTCTCATCAACATTGGAGCCGCCGCGTTTCTAGCCGTTGGCCAATTCCGCACCGCCGGAATCGTAATCATCTTCGCCGGTCTGTTCGATATGGTCGATGGCCGCGTCGCCCGCGCTACAAATCAAGTTACTCGCTTCGGCGGTTTCTTTGATTCGGTTTTGGACCGCTATTCCGATCTCGCTCTGCTAGTCGGATTGCTTGTTTACTACGGGACGATCAATCGGCCGTCTTACGTCGTCCTGACTGCGATTGTAATGACTGCTTCCGTCATGATCAGCTACACCAGGACCCGGGCAGAAAACATTATCCCGGCTTGCAAGGTCGGCTTCCTCGAACGCCCCGAACGCATCGTCCTTCTGATCATAGGTGCGCTGTTTGACCGCATGGCCCCCGTGCTTTGGATCATTGCAGTCCTGGGAAATCTGACCGTGATTCACCGTATGGCGTTCACTTACGGCGAGTCTAAGCATCTTGAAGATGCTCAGCTACGCAGACGTTCCGTCGCCGCTACCTCGAGCGGTACTCGCGCTGTGTAGTTGGATCTAACTTCCGCTCTCCACAATCACCACCGCAAACGCGATCTGTTCGGTGTGTGTTAGTGAAAGTGAAATGGCCTTCACTCCTATTGCGTCGGCTATGGTGGCTGCTACTCCGCTCAGACGAAGTACCGGTCTTCCCGAGCGCTCGTTGACTACCTCGAAGTCCTGCCAGCTAACTCCCCGGCTCCAACCCGTTCCGATCGCTTTCATGCCGGCCTCTTTCGCCGCGAAGCGTGCCGCGAAGCGCTCGGTGGAATTTGCCTTTGACAAGGCGTAAAGTCGCTCGCGATCAGTGTAGATGCGCCTTAGAAATCTGTCGCCGAAGCGCGCGATACTTTCCTCGATCCGATTGACCTCGGCAATATCTGTCCCGATTCCAAGTATCATCGTGAATATTAGTGGGGAACGCCTGGCTTGTACCGTGACATCCTACGGCGATCCGGGGCTTACACGCCGGTTTCCGCACCTTTGATGCGTCCACTAAGGAAGGCCGGAGTGCACCTCGCCGCCTTGAATAGGAGAGACAGTGTTCTCTACTGCTGATTCTTGCGGAAAGCAGCCCAGCGTTTCTTCTGTGCCGCCGCGATTCGCTTCCGCGCTTCTGGAGTGAGAACCCGCTTCCGTTGAGTCGTGTGTGCCGAACTCGTACTGTTTGTAGCAGCCTGTGGTGTACGGCTCGCGCGGCCACCCATCATCGCGCGAACCTGCGCGATCTGCTCATCTAACTTCTCCCGCTGCAGTTCCAATCCTTGCAAAGCGGCTTCTAAGATCTCTCTACTTGGGGCCGCCGTCGATTTAGCCATAGTTATACTACTTAGTAACACAGAACCGTTTCGTTTTGTTGATCACCGCGTTTATTCGCCTGCGTAGCACATCAATGTTACTGGCCCGTCATTCGTAAGATGCACCTCCATGTGCGCCTGAAAGATGCCTGTAGCCACTTGCCGGCAGCGCTTTTTGCAGCTGTCCGTGAAAACCTCATAGAGGTTTCTTGCTAGCGCCGGCTTCGCCGCTTCTGTGTAGGACGGACGATTACCGCCCCGAGTATCTCCATACAACGTGAACTGCGAAACAATAAGCAATTCACCATCGATTTGGCTAAGACTCAGGTTCATCTTGCCGTCCGGGTCGGGGAAGATCCGCAGGTGGATGACTTTCTCGGCCAGCCGCTTGGCATTTTCTGGAGTGTCGCTTTGCGCTACCCCGAGGAACACACAGAGCCCCCGGCCGATCTGTCCCGTCGGTGCGCCGTCCACCGACACACTAGCTTCGGAAACACGCTGCACTAGAGCCCGCATGCAACGACCGTAATCGTCCTCTTCACATCTCGAAAAGCGTTCCCTGACCGAGAAGCCAATCCGGATCAAGTTGCCGCTTGACGGCCCGCATCGCCGCGATCTCTTCCGCCGAATACATAAGTTTCAGCAAATCCGTTTTTGTTTTCCCAATCCCATGTTCAGCCGCTACCGTGCCTTCCATTCCCACTACCAACTTGGCGAATTCGTAGATTAGTTGCTCACCTACTTCGGCCTGCTCCTGCGTTTCGGGGAGCAGATTGATATGATTATTCGCGTCTCCCACGTGGCCGAAGATCGTGAAACGCCCAGGTAGAAGCTCTCCGCATCGCTTCTTATAAGCTCCATGCAGCTCTCGATTCCTCTCGAGCGGAACAGCGAAATCGGTGCTGAACTTTGGAAACCGGTTCCGTCGAACCGCATCGGTCACAATAACCGGCAGCGTGTGGCGAAACTGCCTGAACCTTTCCTGGTCCGCGTGGCTGAACCCGAACCACGAAGCGTCTTCAAAGGCGCCCTGTCCGCCTAGCCGCTCGGCCCAGAGATCCACTTGCTCGTCTTCCTGCGATGGCAGATTTTGCTCGACGAGAAGAGCGGCCGACGCTTCGGCTGGAATCTCGCCATAATGCGGCCGAAGTAGCTCGAGCGCGCGCCCATCCATAAATTCGAGTAACCGCAGCTCCGGAATGGGTCGCCAGGCATCAACTGCATCCAGCGCTTCCTCGTCGGAAGGAAAGAACACCACGCCTGTTAAAATCGCTCCTGGATCGTTGAAAAGCTTCAGTTCTACTTCAGTAACAATGCCTAATGTACCCTCGCTTCCGGGCAGCAAGTCTACCCAATCCAGACCCGGTTGCAGGTAGTAACCCGCGGAGTTCTTCGTTGTGCGCGGCACGCGAACCGGCTGGTACGGCACGTCCACCTTTTCGCCTCGTTCAAAGTGCGCCGTTCTTCCATCCGCAAACATCACTTCGAGTCCGAGCACCTGCCGCCGGATGGAACCATACCGGAAACTGCGCGCCCCGCCCGCGTTGGTGCTCACAATCCCACCAATAGAGGCCGAACTCTCGGTCGGATTGGGTCCGAAATACTGCTTCGTTTGGGCGGCAGCCAAATGCAGATCCTGCAGCGCCACACCCGGTCCGCAGATTGCTTTCCCGTTCTCGATCTCGAGTCGGCGAAAGCGTTCGAGCGAAATCACGCAGCCTCCGTGCGGCACGCGAGCGCCGGTCAGTCCCGTCCCTGCGCCCGCAATCGTGATCGGTAGCCGTCGAGACGCGCTGCTGCGAACGACTTCTCGGAGTTCATCGACATCTCGCGGCAGAAAAACTTGGGCAGCCTCGCCGTGATATCCGGACGCATCCTGCAGATAGGGTTCAAACGAACCAGCAGTTAGAGCCATTCGAAATTCCTCGCGCACGCCATCCCGGTGAGCCTCTCCCGTTCAAGCCAGCAGTATACTTTGCTCTGGTCTGGAGCGCGCTAAATAAAAATGCCCGCATTCTCTCGAATGCGGGCCCAAAGGAAAGGACAACACACATGAATGGCGCTCACCAGGGTCAAGCGGGCTATGGCAGGCCTGCTCTTTGGCTCACGTAGCCCCATTATGAAGAGAATGCCGCCAAACGCCAAGAGGAGTAGGTCCTGGATAAGGTGGAGTAGTCGGTACCGGATTACGGAGGTAGTAGCGCGAGACTCCACTTCCCACGGCTCCCTTTAACCGCCCGCCAGCGCCCCAATCACCAGAAAGGGCTCCTTCGCTGTAACCACCGCTTCGGGCAGTGGCGTATCCGGCTGCTCGTGAGACAAATCTTCCTCGCAGGCGAAAAATCTTACGTAAGCCCGCCGCTGCTGGCTTACGTGATCGCGGATGGTCCCCCGTAGCATCGGGTACGAAGCCTCGAGCGCGTCCAGCACCGAGCGCTGCGTTACCGGGCCGTCTACAGCTACCATTACCTCCCCGGTTACCCGCGCGAGCGTGCGCAAATGCGCCGGCAGCACCACCCGGATCATCGCAGCGTTTGAACCTCGACGGAAAGCACCGCCGGCAGGTCACGTACGATCGGAGCCCAACTGTCCCCGGAGTCGGCGGAGGCGTAGACCTGCCCGCCAGTAGTGCCGAAATATACCCCGCAGCAATCGAGCGAGTCCACTGCCATGGCGTCCCGCAGCACGTTTACATAACAATCGCTTTGGGGCAATCCCTTGGTCAGCGGCTCCCATTCGTTTCCGCCCGTTCGGCTCCGGTACACCCGCAGCTTTCCTTCCGGCGGAAAATGCTCCGCATCGCTCTTGATCGGAACCACATATATCGTCTCCGGTTCATGTGTGTGCACGTCAATCGGGAACCCGAAATCGGTGGGCAGATTGCCGCTCACCTCTTCCCAGGAATCGCCGCCATTATCGCTGCGCATCACGTCCCAGTGCTTTTGCATGAACAGTACTTCCGGCCGCGAACGATGCATGGCGATGCGGTGCACGCAATGGCCGACCTCCGCTGTAGGGTTCGGAATCACTCCCGACTTCAATCCCCGGTTGATGGGTCGCCACGTTGCGCCTCCGTCATCCGTGCGAAAGGCGCCAGCCGCCGAAATAGCGATGAAGATTCGTTGCGGATCCTGCGGATCGAGCAGGATGGTGTGAAGGCACATACCGCCCGCCCCTGGCTGCCACGCGGGCCCTGAGCCGTGCTGGCGCAACCCGGGAAGCTCATCCCACGTTCGCCCTCCGTCCGAAGATCGAAACAAAGCGGCGTCCTCGACTCCCGCGTAAACCGTGTCGGGATCCGTCAGCGAAGGCTCGAGATGCCAAACCCGTTTGAACTCCCACGGATGCGGCGTCCCGTCGTACCACTGGTGCGTTCCCGGAACGCCCTCGTACCCGAACTTGTTCCCCACCGGCTCCCAAGTCTTCCCGCCGTCTTCCGAGCGTTGGATCAGCTGTCCGAACCAGCTCGTCGATTGAGACGCATACAGGCGATCCGGATCCGCGGGCGATCCTTTCACGTGATAGATCTCCCACCCGGCGAAATGCGGCCCTTTGATGTCCCAACTCTTCCGCTTTCCATCCGACTCTAGAACAAACGCGCCCTTTCGCGTCCCGACCAGTACCCGTACTCTGCTCATCCTCACTCCTCATCAAAGCCATGCGCGCCCGCCCGACAGCGGCTGCATGACCGATTGTGTAGTCCCGTTCTATGTCGTTTGGCCCGGCTAAAATTCGACAGGCAGCGGCCGGATCCGGTGAAATAGTATCGCGGAAATGGCTTCGTTCCGCCTCGACCTGCAGGCTTGCTGTTTAAAATGAGCTGGGTAAACACACGCTGGCCGGCGTGCAGCTATTTAAGCGCGGCGGCCCTTGCACTTCGAAAACTTTACTGCGTTTCGGCAAGCTTACGCTGGCGTTGCCATTGCAGCTTGCCTCGGTAATCCTCGTACAGGGTCGAAAACCCCGCCCAGAAGTATCCGCATACAAAGAGAAGCAGGAAGGGAATCGCAAAAAAGTTCAGCGTTTGGATCGCGAAATCGATCATGTAGACGAAATAACTGCCGATCCCGATCTCGACATACGGCAGCCATCCACTGCGCCGTCTATAAGCCCCCGCAGGCCTGACCTTCACCTTCTGGGCGCCGATCGCGTACTTCGCCGTGCGCGCAAAGCTGCTCTGGATTCCAAGCAGCGCCTCGATCACGCCTTTGGAGTTGCTTACCGTCAACGCTACACCTGCGGCCATCAGCATTGGCAAAAACGCAATCGACTTCCACCAGCTTTTTGGATACAGCTCGCGCTGCGCATACAGGTAAAACGCCGAAATCGACCAGAACGAAGCAATGATCAACGGTAAATCGACCAGCACCATCTGGAAAACGCCCATGTAGAACCGTACGATCATCACCGGCAGCATCAGCAACGAGACAACGATCATCAACGGATAGGAAATGTTGGGAGTGAGGTGCATGAACGCCTCGACCTTTACCCGCAAAGGCAGATCAGCCTTGAGAATCCGCGGCAGCAGCTTCTTTGCTACTTGCGTCAGCCCTTTCGCCCAGCGCGCTTGCTGCACCTGGAAGCCGTACGTCTCGACTGGTAGTTCAGACGGGCAATCCACCGAAGGAACATACACGAACCGCCAGCCCTTCAGTTGCGCCCGGTAGCTTAAGTCCGAGTCCTCGGTCAGCGTCTCATGCTGCCAACCGCCGGCATCGTCGATCATTTGGCGGCGCAGGATGCCCGCCGTTCCGTTGAAATTGAAAAACAAACCCGAACCGCAGCGCGCTCCGTGCTCGAGCACAAAGTGCCCGTCGAGTAGCATCGCCTCCACCTGAGTCAGGATGCTGTACTCCTTATTCAGGTAACTCCACCGGGTTTGCACCATTCCCACGCCCGGATCTGTGAAAAAATCCACTGTCCTCGTCAGAAAATCTCTCGGCGGCAAGAAGTCTGCGTCAAAGATGGCGATAAACTCGCCTGTCGCCGATTCAAGCCCCTCCTGCAGCGCGCCCGCTTTGAAACCGTGCCGGTTCGTGCGATGCCGGTACTCGATCGTTAAACCCGTCGCCCTGTACTCGTTACACAGCCGTTCTGTGAACGGATGTGTCTCATCTGTCGAGTCGTCCAGCACCTGTATCTGGAGAAGTTCCCTCGGATAGGCAATCTGGCTGACTTCCTCCAACAGCCGTTCGATGACAAACCGTTCGTTGTAAAGAGGAAGCTGGATCGTGATCTTGGGGAGCCTCTTGAACTTCTCAGGCGCCTCAGTGGCGAGTGAGCGCCCGTACTTGACATACCGCCGTACCGTCTCATAGCGGTGCACGCCGTATACCGAGAGTATGACCAGAATCCCGAAGTAGGGGATCAGGAGAGCCCAGTCGAACGGCGACAGACGGTAAATGCCGGCAAACGAATCGTCGAATATCCCGTCAACCAGCCGCGAACCGAAAGTCTGCTGTGCGAATAAGAAGAGTTGAAATAGTCCCAAAAAGAACATGTAACGTTAATTGCGCAGCATCCCGTCCTGTTCGACGAAAACGTAGAACTTAGTGTATCGTCTTTTCGTATGTGAGCTGTCTTACTTCTGGTCTCCAGCTTTCGACAGAGTTTCTCTCAGCTGTTCCTTTCAGAACGTTTTGCCGCATTTTAACGTATAGTTCCAAGTAAGGCTGTCAACTTCCACAAATGCGTGACCATATCAAAATACTCGGAATACTGAACATCGTCATGGGTACGTTGACTTCTTTAGTTGGAGTTGTGGCTATGCTTGCCATGGGAACCATTGCCAGCTTCATCGTGGCCTCTCTCCCCTCCGCCAGCGGGCCCGATTACCACGACGCCGTGGTCGCCGCGCCGGTCGTTGCCACCATCGGCTTTGGCGTCGCCATTTTTTTCTTCGCCCTGGGGCTGCCTTCAATCATTGGAGGCTGGGGCCTGATGCATTATCGGCCCTGGTCACGCGTCCTCATGATCGTCGTCTCCGTGTTTCACCTCTTCCATATACCGCTCGGCACCGCGCTTGGGATATATGGCCTTTTCGTATTGTTGAACGCAGATGCCCAGCGGATTCTCGAGTCCGGAGGCGTTTACAGCGGTTCAGCACCGGCCTACCCCTCCTCTTCCTACGGAACCCGCCCGCCTGGCGCCCCCTCGGTCTGAAAAGTTGCTTCCCAATCCGGATCCTCGATCACTTCTCGAGCCTGCCGAAAAATATCTCTTAGCATCTGACTCGTAAGCCGTTTGGTCGACGTATTCTGCTGGCTCGGGTGGTAGCAGGCGATTACCGCCGGCCCGCCCGCGCGGGGTAAGTAGCGACGCCCGTGGCCGAACGGGAAGGACGTCCGGGATGAAATCTGCCCTCGCTCTTGCAGAACAGACAAATAGGCGTTCAGACCTATGCCTCCAAGCGCTACCACTACTCGCACTCGAGTCAGCAGGTCCAGTTCGCGCATCAGGTAGGGGCGGCAGGTCAGGATTTCCGCGAGACTTGGCTTGTTATCGGGCGGCGCGCAGCGTACCGGCCCTGTTATGTACGCGTCTTTGAGCCTTAGCCCGTCTCCGCGAAAAACGCTTTCCGCTTGGTTCGCGAATCCCGTCTCCCATAACGCCCGGTACAAAAATTCGCCGGAACGATCCCCGGTAAACACCCGGCCCGTCCGATTTGCGCCATGTGCCCCGGGCGCCAGACCCACTATGAGGAGACGTCCGTCAGAGTCTCCAAACCCTGGTACCGGGCGGCTCCAATACTCCTGCTCCCGATACGCGCGTCTCCGCACCCGGCCTATCTCTTCCCGATACGCCACCAGTCGGGTGCACCTGGAACAAGCCGTGATCTCGGCGTTTAACGCTGTGAGAGCCTCGCAGGAATCTGCCATCTGTTACCGCAGCTTACCGCGCGCGTTTATGAACTTAGAATCCGCTGACTAGCTTAAATTCGCTCGGAATCGTCGCCTTGGCCATTGCTTTATTGAGGAGCACCGGTCCTTTACGATGTCGTTCCACCGAAGCCGCCAGCGCGTGCAGCGAGAAGTTCGACTGGTCGGCTGTGCTCGGCGTCCGGAAGGTAGGTAGAACGTCGCCAAACATCTCCACCAGCTTCGGGTCGCGCCATCCTCTTTCAGCCTCGGCCCGAATCGTCCTGAGCGCCTGCTCCGGAGTCATCGCGTCCTTATATGGGCGCGCCGTGGTCAGTGCATCGTAAATGTCGGCCAGCTGTAGAATGCGTGCCAGCAGCGGAATCTCTTCGCCTTGCAGATGATCCGGATAACCCGAGCCATCCCAGCGCTCATGATGGTGCCGTATGATCGGCAAGACCGAAATCAGGCTCTTCACACCGCCGCAGATCCGTTCGCCCCGTTCCGCGTGGGTCTTCATCATTTCCCATTCCGCGGGACTCAGCGGGCCTGGTTTAAACAACACTCGATCCGGAATTGTGATCTTACCGATATCGTGCAGATATCCGGCTCGCTGGAGCGAGAAGATGTCAGGCTGCGGCAATCCCATGGTCAGTCCCATCGCCGCTCCCATCAGCGCAAGACGGTGACAGTGCTGCCCGAGTTCAGGGTCCCGGTCTTCTACCGACTGTGCCAAGGAGAATAATACATTCTCCGAATCGTCGAGCGAGTCGATCATCGCCTTGTGCCGCAGGGTCGCCTGCACCCGCGCCCGGAATGCCCGCGGTCTCAACGGTCGCGCCAGAAACTCATCGGCGCCCGCCTCCAGTGCTCTGACTTCTTCCTCGGTATCGTCGCAACTTCCAATGACGTACACCGGTAGAAACTGGGTCGCGGCGTTCTTCTTTAAAAAGCGGCACAGTTCGAGCGGCCCGGGCTCAGTGGTTGCCAAGTCAATCAGAGCTAAATCAACTGTTTGTCTCGTAAGCACTGTCATCGCCTGCGCTGTTGTCGCTGCCCGGACCAGGTTGTGCTCAAATCCGCTCAAAGCCGCTGTGATCGATTCCCTACTGCTCTCCGTAGCATAAACAACCAATATCGACGCTGCCGGAACATCGCCTCGCACGAGCTGCGGCTGCCTTGATAGATTACTTCGGTTAGAGAATGACCCCAATTGCTCGTTGTTGTTTACTATCATTCCGGCCATAGTCGATGCTCTGACTCTCTATCGACCTAAGTGCCGGGCACCTTTAGAAAATCTGCCGCGCTTCCCGTCTTCGATTGATTCGCGTACTAAGAGAAAATCCTATGTCACTTGAAAGTGGTGGCTGCTTAACGTTTGAATGACCCGAAAATAGGAAACCTCGTAAAACCGCTACGCTCCATAATATGTGGGCACTCGCCGTTGCTGAAGAAACTTCAGATCCTTGTCATCGAAGACAACCCAGCCGATAGTCGCCTTCTCCAGGAGGCTTTTGCGCAACTTAGTTCAAATGTAGTACTCCGTTCCGCGAAGGACGGCATCGAAGCTCTGGAAATCGTATCCGGTCTCGCTGCTAAAGGAGAACGCCCCGACTTGGTGCTCTTGGACCTCAGTCTGCCCAAACTCAGCGGGCACGAGGTTCTTGCACATATCAAACAAGATCCCCGTCTCTCCTCGACACCGGTCATCGTGCTCACATCTTCCGCGGCTGAATCCGACGTCAGGCGAGCCTACGAATTCCACGCCAATGCCTATCTGCAAAAGCCCATCAGCCTGGATGGGCTCCTCGCCACGGCCGGACAGATCAAAGATTTCTGGATGCATACAGCTACTCTGCCGCGCTGATCGCAGCCCCGTCAGGTCGAGTGACTTGCTCCAACGCTGCGATACTCACGTTTCTTGCCTGTCTTCGGTACTGCCCGGGTTTTCATGTTTTAATTGAGCTGAGGATTTTCCTCGTTCTCGTTGGCGCCCGTCTGACGCCGAACCCACCTGAAGGAGTACTTCCCTGAACACAAAATCTGCTCCCGTTGTCACTCAAGTGCGTGAGCCTGCCGACCGCTGGACCACTACCGACGCCGCAGAGCTCTACGATGTTGCAAACTGGGGCAAAGGCTACTTCTCCGTCGGCGAAAATGGCCACTTGTTTGTTCATCCCACTAAAGACGCTTCCCGCAAGATCGATCTCAAGCAGCTGGTCGACACGCTGGAGTGGCGCGGCATCGGTCTGCCCATCCTGATCCGTTTTGCTGACATCATCCGTCATCGCCTGGGCGAGATGCACCAGGCCTTCGACAACTCTATCCGTGAGCACGGCTATAACGGAGGCTACTGCTGCGTCTATCCGATCAAAGTCAATCAGCAGCGTCAGGTCGTTGAGGAAGTCTTCAGGTTCGGACGTGCCTACCACTTCGGGCTCGAAGCCGGTTCCAAGCCTGAATTACTGGCAGTTCTCGCTATCGCCGATAACGACACCCCTATCATCTGCAATGGCTTTAAGGACGATGAGTACATCGAGATGGTGATGCTCGCCAAGAAGATCGGCCGGCGCATCATCCCCGTGGTAGAAAAATACACTGAGCTCGCCCTCATCGCCCGGCACGCCCAGGAAGTGGGCGTCAAACCGGTCATCGGCATTCGTGTCAAGCTCGCCAGCCGCGGTTCCGGCCGCTGGAAATCCTCAGGGGGCTATCGCTCGAAATTCGGGCTTACCGTATCGGAAGCGCTCCAGGCCGTCGAATATCTTAAGAGCCTTGGCCTGGAAGACAGCCTCCAGCTTCTTCATTTCCATCTGGGCAGCCAGATTACCAATATTCGTCAGATCAAAGCCGCCGTCGTTGAGGCGGCACGCATCTATGTCGATCTCAAAAAGATGGGCACGGGCCTGACCTATATGGACGTTGGTGGCGGCCTCGGTATCGATTACGACGGCTCTCAAACCGACTTCGAGTCGAGCGTCAACTACACTCTCGAAGAGTACGCGCGCGACGTCGTATATCACATTCAAAGCATCTGCGATGAAGCAGAAGTGCCGCACCCCACCATCATCACCGAGAGCGGACGTGCCGTGGCCGCCTATCACAGCCTGCTCGTCTTCAACGTGCTCGGCGTGAGTGGATTCGGTGAAGAGGAACTGCCGTCCACCCTGCCCGAAGACGCCGAGCAGCCGCTGATCGATCTCTTCGAGACTCACCGGTCGCTCACCAAAAAAAATCTCCTCGAGAGCTACCACGACGCCCAGCAGGCCCTCGACTCCGCACTGAATCTGTTCAGCCTCGGTTATCTCTCACTCAACCAGCGCAGCCTCTCTGAAAATCTGTATTGGGCAATTTGCCGTCGAACCCTTCGGCTCGCGAGCGAACTCGAGTTCTTTCCCGAAGAGCTCGAAGGCCTGAACGGGCTTCTCTCGGATACTTACTTCTGCAATTTCTCGCTCTTCCAGAGCATGCCCGATAGCTGGGCCGTAAAGCAGCTGTTTCCGATCATGCCCATCCACCGCCTCAATGAGGCGCCTACCCGGCACGGCGTCCTCGGAGACATCTCCTGCGATTCCGACGGCAAGGTCGATCAGTTTATCGATCGTCACGACGTTAAAAAGACTCTGCCCCTGCACGCGTTCAACAACGGAAGCTACATCCTCGGTGCTTTTCTCCTCGGCGCGTACCAGGAAATCTTAGGCGATCTCCACAACCTGTTCGGCGACACCAATGCCGTCCATGTCTCGCTCGACGAGCAGGGCGATGTCGTTCTCGAAACCGTCGTTAAAGGCGATACCGTCCGCGAGGTTCTCGATTACGTTCAATACAACTCGCAGACCCTGCTTGACGAGTTCCGCAAGGACGTCGAGCTCGCCGTTCGCGAGCAGCGCATCGGTTATGAAGAATCCGGGCGCCTTCTCAAGTTCTACGAGGAAGGGCTGCAAGGATACACCTATCTCGAGCAGTAGCTTCGCTTTTCCCCTTCGGGTCGTTCTGGTCGAGCCTCGTAACCCGCTCAACATCGGTGCGGTGGCTCGCGCC
This sequence comes from Terriglobia bacterium, assembly GCA_963723645.1. Taxonomy (GTDB): domain Bacteria; phylum Acidobacteriota; class Terriglobia; order Bryobacterales; family Bryobacteraceae; genus Bog-105. Next base: position 2,560,869 of record CAVRRR010000005.1, on the reverse strand, counting down.
ATGAGCAACTTCGGCTTCAGCGAGCTAAGCCTTGTCAATCCCTACGACGTGGCCTTCCGCGAGGCTCGCTCCGCCGTTCGATCGCACTACATTCTGGAAAGCGCCCAGGTCTGCCGGTCGGTTGCCGAAGCGGTGGCCGGTTCGACCCTCGTCGTCGGAACCACTGCCGTTGGCTCGCGCGACCTGCATGTCCCGCTCTATCGTCTCGAAGCCGCCGCTCAGATCATACGTGAGCAGCTAGGCTCTTCGCCCGTCGCACTCCTGTTTGGCTCCGAAAAATTTGGCCTGTCCAATGAACACATGAGTCATTGCCACTGGCTCCTTCGCATTCCCACGCGCGACGAGCACGGCTCCATGAATCTCGGCCAGGCAGTCGCTATTTGCCTTTACGAGCTTCGCCGAGATGCCGCCGCCGAAGCCCAGCGCTTCACACCCGCTCCGCTCATTGCGGCCGAGGAAAGCGAACGTGCAACCTCTCTCTTGCTCGAGACGCTCGCTCGTTCCGGTTACATCTCCGAGCGCACCGGCGCATCCGCTGAACGCAAGCTTCGCCGCCTCATCCGGCGTCTGCGGCTCCCCGCTTCCGACGCCGAAACCTGGCTCGGCATCCTCCGCCAGATTCTCTGGAAGCTCAAACAGCAGTGATTTGGATCTTTTAGGGTGTTACCACCGCATACCGAATGTAATCGGAACGAAGCTGGTGTGTGTTATTCGTTAGGCCGTCGTAGTAGCGCGCTTCCGTATATAGCTTCACGCGCGTGCGGGGCAGCGGAGTGTCAGCGCCCCGCCAACGTCCCACACGCCCGCGTTCTGGCTTACCGTAGCCAGAACCTGATTTGCCGGCACCAGAGCGGAACCGAAATAGCCCCACCAGGGATCCGCAACGAACGTCGTTGCTAAAGTTGGCTGCGGATAGATTCTCCGAGCAGCGGATGATTCGCCAGACTAGTCTGATCACCATCTCGTGTTTCGGAATCGCTTCCAGCGTTCGCTGGCCCGACACATGCAAAGGGCAGCGCCCGTACATAAACTCCGCTCCGATGCTATCTTGTGGGCAGGCGCATCCACCTGCCAAATCATGACGAAAGTTCAGACCACCGTTAAGCTCTCGCGCCCCCTCACTGATAAAGATCTGGAGAGCATTTCACACATGCACGCCGTCTACGGCATGCTGGCTACCCGCGTGTTGCCTTCCGGCGAAGAACTCTTTGTCGAATACGATTCCTCCCGGTTATCGCTGAAAGAAGTTCGCGGCACCCTCGCCCAAAACGGTATTCCGATAACATAGTTGTCACTGTGGAGCTTACTCCGCGCACCTACTTGCCCCTTCGCCGGATCGACTGGCGCGTGGTTTTTGGCTTCTTCGTTGTGCTCACCGTGTGTCTGTTCTTCTACAGGCAGCTTGATTACGTAGCAAACGGCGAACATCGCCCTCCGTTGCTTACCTTTCTCGAGGAGGCGATCGGCTGCATGGCCGGTTTTGTCATTTTCCCCGCTACCTACTTCGCCGCCGTTCGCTTCCCCTTGCTCTCTCGTGATTGGCGTCGCAATCTGCTGATCCAGCTGCTCGCTCTTTGCTGCATCTCGGCCGTGCACACTAGTCTGATCGCCGGCCTCCGCGCCCTCCTCCTCCCCTTCGTCGGCTTCGGCTCCGTCAGTTACGGCTCCTTGCCGGTTCGCTACCCGATGGAGTTCGCGCACCTGTTCATCTTCTATTGGCTCGGCGTCGCGCTGATCTACTTTTTCCACGAGATCCGATTCGCTCGCGAGCGCGAGGTGCGCCAAGCCAGGCTTGAAGCCAGTCTGTCTGAAGTGCAGCTCGAAAATCTGCGGCTCCAGCTCGAGCCTCACTTCCTGTTCAACGCTCTGAACACCATCTCGGCCGCCATCTATGAAGACCCGCGCGTCGCGGACGAGATGATCGGTCGCCTTAGCGAACTACTGCGCCAGTTGCTTAAGAGTGAGCGTTCCCAGCAGGTGCCCCTCGTTCGTGAGATCGAGCTTCTCCAGCTATACCTCCACCTCATGCAGGCGCGCTTTGAAAATCGTCTTCACGTCTCCATTCAGGTAGACGAGAGCGCAAAGCCTGCCCTCGTTCCGCAGCTCCTTCTTCAGCCTCTGGTCGAAAACGCCCTCCGCCACGGCATTGATCCGGTCACATTCAATGTCGATGTCGAAATCCACGCTCGCAGTGAGGCCGGCAAAGTCTTCGTCGTAATTCGGGACCATGGCCCCGGCTTCGAGCCCGGAAATACCTCGCGGGATGGCATCGGGCTCCGGAACACGCGTCAACGCCTCGAACAGCTTTACGGGAAGGAGCACAGCTTTGTTACGCGCAATGCAAGCGCGGGGGGAGCTGTCGTTGAACTCGCTTTTCCTTTGAGCCGCGTGCCCGACGCAGCCGCCCAACCCCTCCCGGTGCCCATCTCCGCATGATCAGCACAGTTCTGGTCGACGACGAACCGCCCGCCCGCCGCAAGCTTCGCCACCTGCTCTCTGCCGAGCCCGATTTCCACATCGCTGGCGAGGCTGGATCGGCTGCCGAAGCCATCAGGTTGCTCGATCGCCTGCGTCCGGAGCTCGTCTTCCTCGATGTCGGCCTTCCAGATGCGTCCGGCTTTGATGTCGTCGAAGCACTCGAAGATCGTTCCGCCCTCAACGTGGTTTTCGTAACCGCTTACGACGATTTCGCTCTGAAGGCCTTCGCTGTCCACGCGCTCGATTACCTTCTCAAGCCCGTCGAACCGAGTCGCTTCTCAAACGCACTGGCGCGGATCCGCCGGCTGATCCAGGCCGGATCTACCGAGCAACTGGCGGGGCGTCTCGATCGGCTCGTAGCCACACTACACTCCGAGAACAAGTACGTTCGCCGCTTACTCATTCAGGAAGACGACCGCTCCATCTTTCTTGAAGTCCACCGCATCGATTGGATTGAATCCGCGCGCAACTACGCCTGCATCCACTCAGCCGGCAAAACCTACATCGAGCGCAACACTCTCGATGCGCTTAGTGCCAAGCTCGATCCGAAGGTCTTCCGGCGCGTAAATCGCTCGCAAATTGTGAATACCGCTCGTATCTCGGAAGTCCGCCCGTGGTTCCACGGCGATGCCAAACTCCTTTTAGCGGATGGTGCCGAACTCAATTGGAGCCGCCGTTACCGCCCCGAATCGCTCTCTGATCTGGAACGTGTTTGAGTTACGCTCCTGGCGGTTTCTAATTCGCCTCCGGTCGCTTCACTTTGTCGCCTACTTTGGCGGTATCTGAACCGGTAAACTTGCCCGATGACGAGCTCGCATCCACGCTCGTGATCACCACGAAACCAACGGGTGCCTCGATCGTACGAAGCGGCTTGCCCGTTACCGGATCCTTGATTATTCGGCTCACTCGTGTGATCGCGAGCTTGTCCCCTAGCTTCACTCCCGCGCTGGTCCCGACATTTACGATCACATCTCCGCCCGTAGCATCTGCCACCATGCCGTCTAACGGAGGCGCTGCTTCCACCTTCGGTGTTTCTGGTGCGGGCAGAGTGGGTGCTTTCGCGTCCAGGTTAGTAGCCAGTTGAGTGACCGATTGTTTCACCGCTTCGCCTAAAATCGATTGGCTGAAGTTGCTGCTGCCCATGTCCAGATGACCGCCGCCTCCCGTCCAACCCGATGCGCCGCCCCCGAGCATGTCGCTCGAAGAGCGCTTCGATTCACCATGCCCGGTCACTGAGGCGAGGATCTCCCCCGTATTCACATCCACCATGCGCGCCGTCACTTCCACCACAGCCTTCGCTTTGTGAAGGCCCAGGCCGCCGAGCCCATATGTTCCCCAATGGCCGCCCCCGCCGCCCCCGCCATAGTTCTTGTCGTCCCGCCCAAACTGCGTCACATCTCCGACGATGATCACATCCGTCCCGAGCAGCGCGCCAATCTTTGCCGCCGTCGCTGTATTCACCCGATCGCTATTTGAGAAATTCTGCTCCTTGAGCACTTTGTCGAGTGCGCTCCGTTCGATAACCCGATAGGTTCCCTCATTCACCAATTGGTTCACGAGCAGGTCCACTATCCCCTTGCCCACATCCTGATTCGAACCGAATATCGCCTGGACATTCGTCAGCACCGTTCCGTACCCAAAATCGAGCACGGCTACCCGATGTTTGGCTTGCTGGCCTAAACACGGCATCGCCGCCGCTGCTGACAGCGCCAACACACAAACAGCCTTGTACATGGGCAGCCCATTCCTATTTGTTGAAAAACGATTCAAGAGTCGCTATCTCCTTTTCTGCGAAATCCATATGCCTCTGCAAACCCGCTAGGTTTCGTGCCGCTAAATCGTTATCTGCCGCGCGAAGATAAGAGTTCATCCGGGAATAGGCGCCCGCCATATCCTGGCGCAACCCGAGTCCATCCGCTGCCTGCTGCTGTTGCAGTCTCTCCACACTGCCCGCGACCGCGCTGGCCCGTGAAGTAAGCCTGGTGAGTTGATCTCCGGCTTGCTCCAGGTCCTGCTCCGATGGGCCGATGGACACAGGTTGCTGAGACGTCGAAGCCGCAGCCGGCGCCTGTTGCTGTGGTGCGGGCGCTGGCGGAATAGCATCTTGCGGCGGCATCGGTAAGTTGCGGGAGTGCTTCGGGCTTGCCTTCGCGATGGCGGGTGCAGGCGGCGGCTCCGCCGGGCGGGGAACTGACACCGCGGCCGGCTCATCTGGCCGGGTGCTTTGTGTCGAGGGCGGCTCCGGGGAGGTAGGTGGCGAAACAGAGACCGCCGTTGGAGCTGCAGGTACCGCGGCTGCGGTTTGCGCAGGCTGCGGTGAGCCATAACTCTTTGCAGCCGTTCTGCTGAAGCGCGGCGCAAGCGTCAATGCCGCGACAAAAACTACCACCACCGCCATAGCGCCCCCGAGAACCCAGACAGTCCGGTGTTGCTTTCTCTGCGGCGGTGAGGCGATCGGAGCCGGTGCACCCGTTTTCACCTGCACTTCGTTTGCCGGAAGCTTCGGTGCCGGGGTTACGATGGGTGCCGGATTCGCCAGAGTCGTGTACGCCGTCGCTCCAGTCGGCTGCCGCAAACTCTCACCCACTCCCGCAAGCGCCCTGCTAAACGCATCCGCCGTTTGAAACCGTTCCGCCGGATTCTTCGCCATCGCCATCAGGACCAGATCGTTCAACGCTTGCGGCATCCTCTGGTTCAGTTCGATCGGCGGTTGCGGGGTGTCGTTCAACTGCTGGTTGAGCAGCTTATACGTCGTCTCCGCTCGGAAAGGGCGTCTCCCGGATAACAGCTCATAAAGCAATATCCCCACCGAATACACGTCCGAGCGCGCGTCTACCGTCTCCCCTCGTACCTGCTCCGGCGAGATGTAATAGAACGACCCAATCGTCGATCCCGGTTCGGTCAAACGATTTTCCGAAGCCGATTTCGCAATGCCGAAATCCATCAGCTTCACCACTCCGCCGGTGGTTACCATCACGTTCGCGGGTTTGATGTCTCGATGGATCACACCCCGGCCGTGCGCATAGCTCAAAGCCGAGAGAATCTGCCTGGTGATCCCGATGACTTCGCTCGGATCCAGCGCACTTTCACGCGCGCGCACGTCGAGCGTACAGCCTTCCACATACTCCATCACCATCAATTGCTCATCACCATAGCGGAAAGCAGTGCGCAGTTGTGCAATGTTCGGGTGATCGAAGCCTGCCAGCGTTCGTATCTCAGCGCTGAAACGCGCCGCAAACTCGGGCTCTGATATCATCCCCGCCTGTAGGGATTTCAGCGCTTCGACGCGCTTCGAAATTACGTTTCGCACTCGGTAGACGTGGCCCATGCCGCCCGAACCGAGCGAGTCTAAGATCTCGTAATCGCCGACAATCTGACCTGGTTCAAATGCCAAAAGAACCTCCAGAGTAAGTTCCGATGTAGGTTCCCGCAAGCGCAGACGAATCGGGGCAGAACTTCAAGCGCAGCCGCAGCCCTAGTTTTGACTGAGTATATAACCTAATGGGAGAAACAACAACAGAGCGAGCGAGCGGACAGTACTCGCAAGTTATTCTGTACGTCCTGTTACCCTGCAGAGTCTCTCGCCGGAGTAAGTATACTTACAATCGATCGCAAGCGCAGGCTGTTTACGTGGGTCTTCTTACTTTAAGTGCCGCCCGGGAGGAGATGATTGGACGGGTGTATTGATTGGAGGAGCCCCGCAGTAGTCCGAAAGAAGCGACTCGCAACTCGCGCGCTTCTCCGGACCGCTCGCCGGGCCCTCCCACTAAACCGGCGTGATCACTGCTTCCTGTTTCGCAATCGCTTCGAGCATCGGCTGGCCCACCTTCAAGTGCTCGTCCATCAAAAGGTGGGGCGTGTGCGCCATCCACTCCGCCAGCGATATGTCCTGATACTGCTTCGTCTTGAACATCTCGAGAAACACCAGGTCCGTATCGCCGGTATTCTCGATGTAATGCGGATTTGAAATCGGCACGTAGCCCACATCTCCCTCCTGAAAATCCATCGTGCGCGCGTCCGAACCCGCGATGAACAGCGTCATGCGGCCCTTCCCCGTGATGTAGTACTGCCACTCATCTGCATTCGGGTGCCAGTGCAGCTCGCGGAGCCCGCCCGGCTTCAGCGTCACGATTGCCGCCGTAATCGGGCTTGCCGGAAAGACCTTCGAATCGATGATCTTTACTTCGCCGCCCTTTGTCACCTTAGTCGGCTTCATCGTGCTCGGCCGGAAATCGTAAGTGATGTTGCTTCCTGTTCCCCGCGCCGCCTGTTCCTGCTCGGCCTTTAGATCTCCGGGCAGCTGCGATTGAAAGATGAACAATTCCTTCTTCGGAAGATTGTCGAACGTGGATTCCGGCACGTTGAAGTTTTTCGCCAGCACCTCTTTCGGTACATGCGCCAGCCAATCGGTAAGCAGAAACGTGTGGAATTCATCGAAGTTGCCGTCATCGAACACCAGCAGGAATCTGCAGCCGTCCGGTCCCAGCCCCTGAATCGAATGCGGGATTCCCGGCGGAAATACCCATAAATCGCCGTTGCCCACATCTGATACGAAACTCTTTCCTTCTTGATCCACCGCCGTGATCCGCGCGTTGCCGTAAAGCATGATGGCCCATTCCGCTTCTACATGCCAGTGCAGTTCGCGTACGCCGCCCGCTGTAAGGCGCATCTCGACGCCTGCCATCGCTTTCGAAATCGCCAGATCGCGGGCCGTTACCTGCCGCGTCCATCCGCCATTCTCGATCCGCTTTCGGGATAACGCAAACGGATACTTGAACGGTTTAACGCTCCCTTGATCGGTCTCCGGCGACCACACTGAATCCGGATTCTCTTGCGCGAGCGGCAGATTCCGCGGACCTGGATCGGTCTCGTTTGGTGCGTTGTGCCGATCCGAAGGCGCCTGCTGCGCTCCCACGCTCCTGGGATTAGTGGCGGCCAAACCGGCCGCAGCCAAGGCCGCTGAACTGATCCCGAATACTTCTCGCCGGCTTACATTCATATCTTCAGCACTCTCCGGCGCGGCGCTTTCTTTGTCTTTAGACATCTGTTCCTCTTCTTCACGGCGTGTTCGCCGTTCCTCCCTGCAATTTACTTAGAAAACGTATGTCGCCCAGGCAAACGGATAGTTGTAGTCTTTGCCTCGCACAGTCTCTTTCAGGAACTGGCCCGCAAACAGATGAGCAAAACCAAAGCCGTACGTTACATGGCGGTTTTGCTTGATTTCCGCCACCAGATCCAGTTCTGTTCCCACATAGCTGCTCGACGCTGTTGGATTCGCGGGCACGGAAATGGCGCCTGCGTTGTTATAGACCGCATCGTTCTTCGTCGCTAGCCACACGTTGTTCAAAATTTCGGTCAATTCCCATTTCCTGCCGAGCTTTTCATCCGTGCCGATCCTCAGGTCCCTTATATTTCGCCACCCGAACTGATCCGCGAAATCCATCTTGTTGTGTGCCGATGGATAAATCTGGTCATGCGTGCTCCACGTATTGCCGTTCGGGTTCTTATTGCCTGACGCGTAGTTGTATTCAAGAAACGGCCTTGGTTCGCTGCGCATGTTTTTGAACGTGTAGCCCATGTTCCAGTGCCCCGCCCAGGCATCTATCGATTTCGGCCCGAGCGAGCCCGCCTGCTTATTCATCTCCACGTCGTAATCCAGGTTTAACGGCAGCGTGCCCGCAATCCGCGCGCCCCCGGTTACCTCATCCAGGTGGCCAAGGCCCGCGTTTTCCGACAGGTGTACCGTTCCGGGCGCCACTCGCCACAGAAGGTAAGGTTCCAAAGTGGCATGCGGGATCACATGTGTCAGACTGCCGTACACCCCGTAGAGATTATTGCCCTCCAGATGATGATCCACCTCGCCATCAGTCGCAAATATCACCGACGATGCGAAAATACTCACCTTTAAGCCGGGATGGTGCACATCGAGCCGCACTGTATCGAACGTGCGCCCCATGTTGACCCAGTCCGATGGACCGATCACGCGCTCGTCGCCGAAGCTCAAAATCTCCCGGCCGCCAATCAGGTCGAACCATCCCTCGCTCGAGCCCCCAAACTCCGCATATGCCTCACGAACGTCCCAGATGTTTTGGTACGGTGGCTTATTCGGTACCTGCTGATTGAAAAATACTCGCGAGTCCTGCGTAGTCCCCACCAGCTTGAACCAGCTTGTCGGTTGAATCGTCACGCCCAGGCGAACTTGCGTCAGGTCGTATGTATCGTTCACCGGAGCGAAACGCAGCCCATCCTGGCTTTCCACGCGATTGCGAAATTGTCCCCCAAACTGTATCCATGGCGGCAGGTATTCGTTCCCTTTGCTGATCGGAAACAACCAGCCATCAGGGTCCGGGCCCGGGATCTCAAGTGCGGTCGCAGCATGCGACCCGCTGGGTGTATCTGGTCCGTAGGGGTCGCCGGAAGAACTGGTTTCTTGGGCCACGCCGTGTTGAACAGCGGTAGCGCTCATAAGAACTGCCCACAAGAATAAGGCGCACCTTGGCGTCGAACCTCCGTACACGGATATCAGATGCACGGTCCCCCTGAACTGCAACAATGCTCAAACTGTTCGCACAACGTTCGAAAAACTCCTAGGACGCGATAATTTTCACGTATGCTGAACGAAGCGTTCCGCCTGGAACTGATTGCGATGCGCGCTGAGGATTCGCAAGTGCGCCAGGAACTGGCTGACTCCGGTGAACTTGGTGGCACTTACGTTCCCCGCATGGAGGCAGTACACATCAGAAATGCCGAGCGGCTCAAAGAACTCATAATTCTGAACGGCTGGTCGGATGAGACAGCGGTAGGTGACGATGGAGCGGAAGCAGCCTGGCTCATCGTGCAACACGCCATCGGCTATCCCGCCTTTCAGCGCCACTGTTTACACCTGATGCAGGAATCCGCCAAACACGGCAAAATTCCCAAATGGCATGCCGCTTATCTCGAAGATCGCATCGCCATGTACGAAGGACGGCGGCAGCGCTATGGAACGCAATGGCTCGATGACCCCGTAGATGGGCGGGCACGCCCGTGGCAGCTCGAAGACTCTGAAAGAGTAAATGAATTTCGTTACGCCGTGGGTCTCAAAGCAATGCCCCGAGTCCCCGAACGAGGCCCGGATCTGTCCCTCGAGCAGCAGGAGGCAATTCGGCGCAATCAGCACTGGTGGGAGCAATGGCTCGCCGGCAAAGGGTGGCGAAAGTAGCTCAGGCAGCGCGTCTCAAAGTTGCCGGTTCTCAAATAGAAGCTAGTGGTCGTCGTAAGTTCCTCCGGGGAAGCGGGAGGCTCACCGAGCCATGAGATCGGATCGCTCCACCGATCCCCCTCTACCATGTCAGCATGGCCGGCTCTCTGCCGTTATCGGCTTTGTTGTCCCAGGCATTGGTCGCGTTTACGATCGAATTCGACAACGAGTTCGAGCACAAGACAGTTCATCGCACCACCAACCACGGCCCGACAACCGCACCTAGCTCCGCTCCTTGGCTGGTGTCGATGGCCATGTGGATCAAGTTCCTGCGGTTCGTCCCAGACAGCGGAATAACAGTTCGTGAGTTTCAACAGCTGGCGTCTTTGACGAATAAGGAAGCAAAGACTTGGCTGACCCGAATGAGCACGTGGTGGCGATATGTCACCGTCCAGAAGAATGGAGCGGAACATCCATTAGATTGGGTCATACGGCCGACGAACGGGGGTCAACCGGCTCTTCAGGTCTGGCGGCCTCTGACCGGCATCATCGAAAAACGGTGGGAGCAGCGATTTTGCAACAACACAGTCAGTGAGCTTCGCCAATCGATGCAGTCGCTCGTGAACCAGTTGAACCCGCAGCTTCCTGACTACCTTCCGATCCTTGGTTATCAGATGTTGAGCCCGGATCCAGATCCCGAGCGCCGCTTTGCACCACCTAAAACCTCGGCCCGCTCGGAGGCCCGATTCGCCCTGCCAATCCTCCTCTCGAAGATGCTGCTCGCTCTTGCTATCCAATATGAGTCCGAGTCGCGCGTGTCGATTGCAATCAGTGCGAACGTCCTGCGCTTGGCAAATGATGAAGGGATCCGTGTCCGAGACCTGCCGAAATTATCGGGAGTCTCCAGGGAGGCAATCGCCATGGCGGTAAAACGCTTGGAGCAGCGCAGTCTCGCGACCGTTCGGGCCGAAGCGAAAGACAGCCGGGTAAAGGTAATCGAGTTGAACGCTCAGGGCCGGCACGCCCGGGACAGTTACCATCGGATACTCTCGGATTTAGAAAGACGTTGGGAATCTCGCTTCGGATCGCATGTGGCCAATCTGCGCCGCTCGCTTGAGTACCTCGCCGGCGAAAGTGCGGGCGGCAAGCCCGATCTTTTCGTCGGTTTCGAACCCTACCCCGACGGGTGGCGAGCCTCTGTTCGAAGGCCTGAAGTGCTCCCTCACTACCCCATGATTCTGCACCGGGGCGGATTTCCGGACGGAAGCTGAGCCAAAGTAGGTGTTCCCAAATCGCGGCACGACCCGAAATCGTCGCCTTCGGGGCACAAGGCTCTCAGTCCGAGCGAAGTGCCGTCATCGGATCGGTCCGCGTCGCTCGCATCGCGGGCACATAGCAGGCGCACGCTGCGACAAGCATAGCGACCGCACAGGTCACGCCAATTGCTACCGGATCTGTTGCACCCACGCCCTGAAGCAGCTTGCCCAGCAGCCGCGATAGTGCAACCCCTACCACCACCCCAAGCGCCGTTCCGATCCCGGCCAGCTTCATTCCGTGTGCCAGCACGCTTCCCACTACATCCCACGGCCGCGCCCCGAGAGCCATCCGAACTCCGAACTCGTGAATCCTTTGATTCACCGAGTACGCGATCACGCCGTACGTTCCGATCCCCGCCAAAAGCAGAGCCAGCGTTGCGAAAAGCGAGACCAGGATGAGCGCAAACCGAGGCGTTGCGTAAACGTCACCTGCGATCTGATCCATCGTGCGAACGTCCGAAACGGCAAGATTTCCATCCAGACTGCGCACGGCAGTACGTATCCGGTCAGCGGCCAGCTTTGGATCAAGGCTCGAACGGATAGCAACCGAAGCGTTTCGCGCCAATGGGAACGGCTCCTGCGCGACGGGCCACCAAAACGCCGGCTGCGCCCGGGCGTCCTTCGGCGTGTCCTTCAGGTCTTTGACAATGCCGACAATGGTTAGCCAATCCCGTTCCTTGGGATGGTCGGCGAAAGTAACTCTCCCGCCGAGTGCATCTCCATGGCGCCAGTACTTGGCCGTAGCTTCGTTGATGATAAGCACTCCTCGGCCGCCGGTCTCATCGTGTGAGTCGAAGGCTCTGCCGCGTATCAGTGGGATCCCGAGTACGCGGAAATAGTCGGGCGTGGCTGCATGATAACGGGCGTGGAAGGATTCGTTGGGCAGAGGGACTTCTCCCTGTATCTTTTCGAACCCTGCGTTATCGTCCCACCCCGTCCAGGGCAGATCTGATCCCGCGCCAGCCGCTACGACTCCAGGCATGCCGCGTAAGTCGTTTAGCAATCGTTCGTAAAAGCTCGCGATTGCTGGAGTGTCTTTGTAGCTCACCTCTGGCAGCGCGATGCTCGCCGTCACCACCTGCTCGGGCCGGAAACCCGGATCCGTCCCCAGCAGATTCACGAAACTGCGCAGCATCAGTCCTGCTCCCAATACCAGCACGCATGCCAACGTTAGTTCACTGATCACGAACCAGTTTCGAAGCTGGAGCGTCCCCCGGCCCGCGGTTTCGCTCCGCCCGCCCTCGTGCAGAGCTTCCCGCAGGTCGGCCCGGGATCCATACAGCGCCGGCACTATGCCACACGCGATTCCCGTACCGCAGGCCATCAACAGTGTGAACAGAAAAACCAGCGCATTCACATGAATGTCGCCCGATCGTGGAAAGTCCATTGGCAGAATCGCAAGCAGCGCTTTCACTCCCGCTACCGCCAAAACGGCTCCCAGTCCAGCACCCATTGCGGCCAACAGCAGACTCTCCGTGAGCATCTGCCGGACCAGACGCCTGCGGCCCGCTCCTACTGCCGCTCGCACCGCAATCTCCCGCTGCCGCGCTGTCGCACGTGCCAGCAACAAATTCGCTGCATTCACACACGCCAGCAGCAAAACCAGCGCCACAGCCCCGAACAGTACCCAGAGCAGCCGTTCACTCGCCCCCACGATCTCGGTTTTGAGTGGAATGACAAGCACCTTCCATCCGCCATCGCCATCCGGGTGCTCGCGTGCCAGTTGCGTCATCGCGGCGTTCATCTCGCTCTGTGCCTGTTCCGCCGATACGCCGGGGCGCAAGCGTCCGATGACTTCCATATAGTGCGCTCCCCGTTCGCTCGGATCTCCGAACGAGGTAAACGGTGTCCACAGGTCCACCGGCTCGCCATATGCAACTGCGTGATACATGTTGCCCGGATGCTCTACGCCCGGCGGCATCACGCCCGCTATCGTGTACGGCACGCCGTTGAGGGAAATCGTCTTTCGAAGCGTATCGTTTCGCGCACCAAAGCGCGTTCGCCAGAGCCGGTCGCTGATGATGGCGACCCGGCCTCTTCCGGGCAGTTCATCCCCGCGCTCAAACTCGCGGCCCATGGCGGGCTTCCATCCCAGCACATGAAAAAATCCAGCTGTAACTGAAAACCCGGAGAGCTTGATTGCTTCACCCGAGCCTGCAAGCTGCAGATCGTTTCGCGTGTAGGCGGCTACCGATTCGAAAGAGTGTAAGCGCGACCTGAAATCCCGAAAGTCATTCGGGTTCACCGGAAATTTTGGAAAAGTACGATTGCTCGTAAATACCCGAACCAGGCGGCCCGGTTCTCTGTAGGGAAGCGGCCGCAGCAAAACACCTTCCATCACGCTGAAGATCGCGCTGGTCGCCCCAATGCTGAGCGCCAGTGTCAGGATCATCACCAGCGCGAAACCAGGACTCTTCAGCAGCGTCCGCGAAGCATAGCGTGCATCTTGTCCAAAGCTTTCGATAAGATCAGTCCGCCGCATGTCCCGGCATTCCTCCTGAATTTGTGTAATTTTGCCGAGCCTCTTAACTGCCGCCACGCTCGCCTCTTCAAGCGGCACTCCATGCTTTCGCGCTTCCTCCAGCTCCTCGTCCAGATGGAATCGCAGTTCCTTTTCGAGCTCCAGCTCTACCTCCCTCTTGCGCATCAGGCTGCGCGCGCGCAACCGCAAAAGATCAGGCCAGCGTCTGGGGCTCATTTGCAGACCTAAACCATACGAATCACGAGTCCAATTGCATTGGACAGGCGCTCCCACTGGGCCAGCTCCTTGTTTAGCTGCACTCGGCCGGCCCTCGTCAGCTTGTAAAACTTCGCCTCACGTCCCGTCTCGGTCACCAGCCACTCGGCGGAAATCCAACCCTGCTGTTCGAGACGGTGCAGCGCCGGGTAAAGAGCGCCCTGTGTGACTTGCAGAACATCCTCACTGACCTGCTCGATCCGCTTGGCGATGGCCCATCCGTGCTTTGGTTCTATCGAGATCGTCTTCAAAATAAGAAGATCGAGCGTACCCTGAATCAAATCGGAGGGACGGCTCATGCCGGAACGCCTAAATAAATTACAATTACCATACCTAAGTTACTTATACTTCGAAGAATGTGAGCGAGTCAAGAGGAACAGTATTGCGTTGCGCCTCATGCTTATCGCGCAAAATATCGCTATGACCCGTATCGCTGGATCAGACCGGCTCCCGCCATCCGGATTCCGCCCATAATGGTGTTGCATGAATCGCATCCTCGTCGTCGGAGGTACCGGTAATGTCGGCCGCCAGCTTCTCTCCCAGCTCGTAGCCAACGGCGCATCGGTTCGCGCGCTTGCGCGTAACCCGGAGACCGCCGGTTTCTCGCCAGAGGTTCACGCCGTCTGCGGAGATCTGACTGTCCCCGACAGCCTTGACTCATGCCTCGATGGCATCGATACCGTGTTCCTGGTGTGGGTGGCGCCGCCCGCCGCTGTCGCGAGCGCTTTGGAACGGATCGCGAACCATGCACGGCGCATCGTGTTCCTCTCTGCTCCTCTCAAGACGCCGCACCCGTTCTTCCAACGACCGAATCCGCTCAGGGCACTCGCCGAGCGCATCGAGCAGCTGATCGAGACATCCGGACTCGAGTGGACATTCCTGCGACCTGGAATGTTTGCCGGAAATGCCCTGCGTTGGTGGGCGCCGCAGATTCGCGACGGAGATGTCGTGCGCTGGCCCTATCTCACCACCCCGACAGCCCCGATCGACGAGCGTGACATCGCCGCAGTCGCGGTCCAGGTGTTATGTGAAGACGGACACGCCGGCGCGGAATACGTTCTGACCGGGCCTGAATCCCTCAGCCAGGCCGACCAGCTGTCCACCATCGGTAGCGTGATCGGCCGCTCGCTGCGTCTCGAAGAGATCTCGCCGGACGAGGCGCGGCGTGACTTGCTCACGGTCATGCCGGCGCTCGCCGTAAATATGCTGCTTGATGCCTGGGCCGCCGGAGTCGGCCAACCGGCTTTGGTCACATCTACAGTCGCGGAGATCACGGGAACGCCGGCCCGAACATTCCGCGATTGGGCCAACAGCCACCTGGCGGAGTTTCAGGGGTGAACTCACCTCGTGAAGCGGAGGTTCGCCAGGTCTGGTTCGGGCGAGAGATCGACACCGCCCTTCACGACATTAAGTACGCATGCCGCTCCCTGTTACGATCGCCCGGGTTTACGGCCGTCGTCGTCGCGACAATTGCGCTGGGTATGGGCGTCAATCTCACTATGTTCAGCTTGATGCGCGCCGTCCTTTGGCGGCCCCTGCCTTACCCGGATCCAAGCCGCATCGTCACGTTTCAGGTCGACGCGCGCAGCGTGTCCAACGCGGGTGCAACCAGGCGAGAACTGCTCAGCCTGCAAGAGCGCAGCCGGTCCTTCGAACAGGTTTCGACCATTGACGAAGCCGACGCAAATCTGGAATACGGAGACAAAAGCGAGCGCGTCGCCGCCGCCGACGTCTCCGATAACTTCCTCTCGCTGCTAGGCGTTCGCCCTGAACTCGGGCGCCTGCTCGACTCCCGCATCGATGCAAGTAGGCAACAGGTATTCGGCATTCTCATAAGCGACGAGTTGTGGCGTCGCCGCTTTTCTGCAGATCCCGGGGTAATTCGAAGAAGCATCCGCGTCAACGATCTGGAAATGCAAATCGTGGGCGTGCTGCCCCCTCGATTTCGTCTCTTCCTGCCGCCCTCCGTCACCGACTTGGAGCACGTCGACGTTTGGTTTCCGTATCACATCGACCCTGCCGTGCCGTATCGCGGCCTTCCGCTCATGGCCCGGCTCAAGCCCGGGGTGACGCTCGAGCAGGCGAATGCTGAACTGCAAACTCTTGCCACTCAATTCGTACGTGAGAACCCCGGCTTCTATTCAGGCCCTGCGGGATGGCAAGCCTCTCCCTTTGATCGCGGGCCCGGCGCAAAAGTCCGCTTCACGGCCCGCTTGCTGCATGACGACATCACCCGCGAAGCCCGCCCGGCCTTGTTTCTTTTGTCGGCCTCAGTTGTGTTTGTACTCCTGATTGCTTGCCTGAACGTCGCCAATCTGATGTTGGCCCGAGGCTCGGCCCGCGAGGGCGAACTGGCTGTCCGCCGTGCTCTCGGCGCGTCGAGAATTCAAATCGTCCGGCAACTCCTCACGGAAAGCCTCCTCCTTGCGCTGGTGTCCGCCGGTGTCGGTCTGCTCGGAGCGCATTTCGGCCTCGCTGCCATCGCGCACCAGAGCGCCTCGCACATCCCTTTGCGTTCAAGGATCGGAGTGGACGGGCCGCTCATGCTTTTCGCCGTCGCACTGTCCGCCTCTACCAGCATCCTCTTTGGCTTGCTACCCGCTTGGCGGCTCACATCGGAAATGGCAGGCCAGGTACGTGGGAGACGCACCCAGACTCCAGGTGCAGGCGCGCGAAGCTTACAACGCATTCTCGTTGTGACGGAAGTCGCCCTGTCGATTGTGCCCCTCGTATGCGGCGGCTTGATGCTGCGATCGTTTCTGAATCTGTTGCATTCTCCTCTCGGATTTGATCCGGCGAATGTCGTAACGGCCATTCTGCCGCTCGATACTAAGCGCTACCCGGGAACGGAGCAGAGGTGGGCTCTTCTCGGCGACGTGCTCGCCCGACTGCGTGCCATCCCCGGAGTGGAGTCGGCCAGCGCTGCGGATCCGCTGCCCTTGGCAGGCCAGGAGAGCCGGCGCGTGGGTTCGATCGACCGCCCTGACGCTCCCCCAATCCTCGCTACCCAACAGTTCGCTCTACCCGGCTATTTGCACGCGATTGGCACGCCGCTGCATCAAGGCCGCGACTTTACCGACGAAGATATTGCAACCCAACGCGGCGAAGTGATCATCGATGAGGACCTTGCAGGACGCTTGTGGCCGGAGGGAGCCATCGCCAGGCGCTTGGTCGTTTATCGAACGGGTCGGCACGATGAGTTCGAGGTGGTCGGTGTCACAAGCGGCGTGCGCCTCACGCGCGTCCGTGATGACAATACGCCTCACTTCATTCTTCCCTATGGTCCCTATCCCGGCCAGATGTCGCTCGTCATCAAGACTCACGAGAGCGCAGCGAAGTTGGCCCCGCTGATCGAGGCGGCAGTGCATGCCGCGCATGCCGGGACGCCCGTATTCGACATACGTCCGATGAGCGGATACGTGTCGGATTCCATCGGCGACACACGCTTCATGGTGCTCGTGTTGACGATCTTCGCCGGCGCTTCCGTGTTGCTCGCTGCGGTCGGCCTCTACGGAACCCTGACGTATCTCATCCTGCAGCGCACGCGCGAGTTCGGCATCCGGCTCGCCGTCGGCTCCAGCGTGAGAGCGATCGTGGGCATCGTGTTAAAGGAAAGCGCTCTCCTGACGGTTGTCGGAACCGCACTGGGTTTGCTTGGAGCCTCCGCCCTCACCGGGGTCATACGCCAAATGCTCTATCGCGTACACCCGCTCGATGGCCCAACGCTCGTTGGCATCGTAGGTCTGGTTGGAATCGTCGCATTGGCGGCCGCCTGCATCCCTGCATGGCGTGCTGCACGCATCGATCCACAGACCTGTCTGCGCGGCGAGTAGCCCCGGCAGCCGTTACGCTATAGGACAAGCCTGCAACGCGGCCGCATCCCCCATGCCTCCTGTCAACTCTTTTTGGAGATCCATCCCGCGCAAGTCAATCATCGGCTTTCTGCTGGGAGTGTTCTTTATCTTCACCACCACGGCAATCGCCAACGACATGCTCGTGGCCGGAAGGGAGCCGACCATTCGCTACGTCCTCGGGATCTTGCTTTCCGGCACCTTCGCTGCCTTGTACGCGCTGACGGGATTTCGTCTGCAAGCCGGGTTCTGGAAGGCCTTCATTCCTCTGTTTTTATTGCAGATCGTACTCATGACCTTGCTCGGAAATCGATTTCCCAACCGGCCCCAGGCCATTCCCATGAGCGCCGCCGATGTCGCCAGACTGCAGACCCGGCTGACCACCGATGGCGTCGCAATCATACTGGTCATCGCCCTGGGCTACGCCTGTTTTGTCTACGTCACGATCACGGAAGCCCGGCGCTATGGCCGCGTCTACGCCGAAATGTCCCTAGCTGCCGAAATTCATCGTGTGCTCGTGCCCGCCATCGATACGAAGATTGGGGCCTATCAGTTTCGCGGCCGTTCCTTCCCGAGTGGCGAAGTTGGCGGCGACTTGATCGATGTCTTCGAGCACGATCGTAAGTGGATCGCTTATGTCGCCGACGTCTCGGGCCACGGTGTCGCCCCCGGCGTGGTCATGGGCATGGTCAAAAGCGCCGCTCGTATGCAGCTCTCATCTGGCGAAAACACATCTGCGCTGCTCGGGCGCTTAAACTCGGTGCTTCACCCCATCAAAAAACCCGAGATGTTCGTTACTTTTGCTTACCTCGCGTGGAACGGAGGAACGCTCGAATATGCCATGGCCGGACATCCGCCAATCTTGCACTATCATGCGGCGTCGGAACAAATCTCCGAACTCGCATGCCCCAATCTGCCCGTTGGAATGTTTAGCGGACGCGAATTCCTTACCAGTTCCGTCGTGTCGGCGCCCGATGACGTGTTCCTGATGCTCACTGACGGGCTGCTCGAAGTCACCAACTCCCGCGATCAGGAGTTTGGACTCGATGCGGTCAAGGCGATCCTGTCCGCCCACGCTCGCCATCCGCTCGACGAAATGTTAAACGCGATCTTGGCCGCAGTCGACCGTCACGGTCACGCCGCTGACGACCGCTCGCTCTTACTTGTCCGGATGAAGAACTCTTAGCCGCACTTCCGACACGAGCACTCGTAAGCCCGACGAGATTGGAACTTTCTGGATCTTAAGACGGCGCTGCCGGATAACGTGCCGCGACCCGCTGTGATCGCGCTCGGGGCGGTACCTCGGCAAGCAGAACAAGATTTGAATCAACTCAGTTCCAAGTAGGTAGCCGGCGCTGCATGATCCGCTCGACGGCCTCTTCCTTGTCCGCCGGAACGTGCAAGTGAAGCTCCGATCTCTTCAAGAGTGCTTTCGTCCGAGAGATCGTCAGAACCGATGTGCCGCCAAGCCGGGTTCCCCACGACCACCCCCTGATCTCTTGCCACGGAATCAGCGAACCGGCATTCATAATGCCACCCTCGCACAGCTCGAGTTTGCCCCTCAGCATACCTGTGACCAGCATCCACGCCAGAAAAACGAATTGGTATGCGAAGTGAGATTGCTCATACGGCGAGTTAGGCCAACTGAAATGAACACCTGCTAAGTAAGTCCCAAAGGCCGCGGTGGCAAGGACAACAGCCAACCCGCTATAGGACAAAATCTTTCGGAGGCCCTGGTTACGGCTTGCATCCAAAACCAACCCGCCGGCGCGAAAACGCCGGGAACTCCAGCTGAGCCATAGGCTCAGCCGGTAAATGAGATCCAGTGCGATACAGCAGGAAAATACGGTCAGAAATCTTGACATAGAGACGACCAGAGTGGCAGCGCTTGGCAAGACTCTGAACCGGATTTGGCGAGTCGCCGAATAACTGCAGGGGTTGACTACACCTTTTCCTTTCTCATTTCGCGCAAACGGCGCTTCGTGTACGAAGGTGTCCGCAAAAACCTGGTATTCCTGTTGCACGATATGTTCCATTCCCGCGGGCCCCGAGCACCCTGCGAGTGCTTTGCTGAGTTTGTCGGGATATAGACCGTCGTGCCGGCCGTGTAGCGCAGCTGGCAAAGCGCCTCAGGAGTTCTTAGCGCCCGCAACGGCCTGATCTTGCTCGCCGTTCAGCCCGGATATGCGGGAACCGCGGTGAATATCAGGCACGAAAACGACCGGCTACTCCGCCCGTAACGCTTCGATCGGATCGACCTTACTTGCTTTCCTCGCTGGAAGGTAACTGGCGAGTGCCGCGGCAAGCATCAGGCTGGCCGACATTTCAGCGTATGTAAGCGGGTCGGAAGGGCTGACGGAAAACAGCAGCGATTTCATCAACGGTGTCAGTGCAAATGCCGCCGCAAGCCCACAGCCGCAACCGGCAGCGGATAGAATCAGGCCGCTCCGGACGAACGCAGTCGTGACCTGAGCCGCGGGCGCGCCAAGGGCAATCCGGATTCCGACTTCTCGTGTCCGTTGCGAGACCACATAAGAAATCATCCCGTATATGCCCACAAGCCCCAAAAGCAGCGCCATGCCGCCGGCAATCGCCAGCAGCAGCAAGGTGAACGAGGTACGCGCAAGCGAGCGATCGTAAAACCTTTGGAGCGTGCCGGTGTCGGCAAGCGGAAGGTCCGCGTAGACACTCCACAGCGCCTTCTGCGTTTCGTTCGGCAGTGATACGGACCCGGCACGCGGCGTCCGAATCACAAATGAAACGTAGCGTTGCACCGACACTTGGTTGCCTTCAAAGTTCTTCTGAAGCAGCGGCCAATAGACGATCGTCGGCGCGGGCTTCTCAACTCCGTCTGAGTGCTCATTGGCGACCACCCCGATGACCTCGCGCCACTCGTCGCTATCCCGCGAACGGATGCGTTTGCCGAGCGCCGCTCCCGCTGCTCCCCAGATATCGCGCGCCGTATTCTCGGAAACAATTGCCACTGCGCCGCCGTTGTAGACGTCGGCCCAGGTGAGGTCACGGCCCGCCAGCATCCGCTGCCCCATCGTCGCGAAGTATCCTGGGCCAATCCATTTGTAACGGCGCAGCGGAGCGATCGTTCCCTCCCGGTAAATCTTGTCCGCCGCGTATGCGGGATCGTTTGATTCTTCTCCGCCCATCGGAACGGACGTGGTTATGGAGGCCGAAACCACGCCGTTCACTGCCTTTACCTTGTCGAGCATCGCCTGTTCCATCCGCACCACGCGCTCAGGCTCTTTCACCTGTTCATCGGGGATTCCAATTCTTAAGGTCTGAACCTCGCGTGCGTTCCTGAACCCGGGATCGACACTGTGCAGCTTCTGGAAAGTGCGGATCATGAGCCCTGAACTGATCAGCAGAACCAGCGCCAGCGCGACCTGAAAAACGACCAGAAAGTTCCGTACCTGCTGACGATTCTTGCTCTGGCTGATCGATCGGCCGCTGCTGCGAAGTGCATGCGCAAGCTGCGGTCGAACATACCGGAGCACAGGGATCAAGCCGAAGGACGCGCTGAACCCTATCGAAGTGATAAACGTGAACAGCAGCACCCGGACATCGATCCCGATATTGCCGGCCCGTGGCAGATGCACCAGATCCGAGTGCGAGAGCAGGTTCAGCGCGGCCCAGCACAGTCCGAGTCCCACCGCCCCCGCAATGATGCCGAGCGTGATGCTTTCAAACAGAAGCTCCCTCGCAATGCGCGTTGCACCAGCGCCAAGCGCCGCCCGAACCGCAAGCTCCTGCTGGCGCCCCTCGGTTCGCACGAGTAGAAGATTTGCGACGTTGGCACAAGCGATCGACAAAACGATCCCGACCGTCGCCATCAACATCCAGAGAGTGTTCCCGATATCCCCGACCACGTCGTCTTTGAACGGCCTCAGGTTCGGAGCGATCTGCGCGTCTTCAAACATCTTCGTGGTCCAACCAGGAGGCGGCGGAAACTGCCTCGCCACGCTGGGCAAGGTACGTGCAAAATCGGCGCTTGCCTGCCTGATCGTGACGCCGGGCTTAAGCCTGCCGATCCCAAGGTAACTGTAATCGCCGAGACGCACTGTGGAGCGTTTGATCCGTAACGGCATCACCAGATCGACTTTCTGATCCATGAACTCGAACCATGCAGGCAGAACGCCGATAATCAAAGCCTGATTGCCTTCGATGTTTATGCGCCGGCCCACCGTCGTAGGGTTCCCGGCGAAGTGTGAACGCCAGTATCCGTCGGAGAGCATAACCGTGCGTTCGCCATCCGGGCCGTCGTCCCCAAGCGCGAACGGCCGGCCGGCTTGCGGTGTGACGCCGAGAATCGGTAGGAATTCGTGGGTCGCGAAAATAGCTTGCACCTTCTCGGGATGGCTCTTTCCGGTAACTGTCGTCGTGCCGTTGGTGAACATACCGACCGCTTGGAACGCCCGCTGCTCATCGCGCATTGCGAAGTAGACCGAGGGAGCCATGTTCAGATCGGTTATCTTGAGCTGCGGCTCTGTCATCCAGACGGCAACCAACTCCTCCGGATGGTCGTAGGGCAAAGGTTTCAGCAACACACCGTTGGTCACGCTGAAAATGGCGCTGGCGGCTCCAAGCCCCAGCGCGAGCGTTCCAATGCTTACGAGTGTGAAGCCGGGAGTGGCTCGTAAGCGGCGCAGCGTGTATCTCAGATCCTGAAGTAGGCCGTCAAGGATGTTCTCCCACCCGTACGAGCGCACCTCTTCGCGAAGTGCCGTCCTGCTCCCCAGCCCCATTCGTGTTGCCCGGCCAGCCTCATCTGCCGTCAGCCCGCGCGCTTCCATTTCAGCTTTGGCCTCGGCGAAGAAACTGTCGACCTCGTCGGCAATATCCTCATCCGCCTGCTTCCGCCCGAACAGATTCCGGAGCCCCCGTGCCAGCTGCCTGACGATTGACATCGATTACGCCTCGGTCTTGAGCAATCGCGAAATCGCTGCCGACCGTCGTTGCCAGTCCGCTGTCTCGCTTTGCAGTTGTTTTCTGCCCAGTTGTGTGAGCCGGTAGACCTTTGCCCGCCGCGAATTCTCTGTCACCAGCCAGTCTGCATCCAGCCACCCGTTCCGAAGCAGACGCTGCAGTGCCGTAAGCAGCGAGCCGGGGTTCACCTTGAACACGTCCTGCGTGATCTGCTCGATCCGGCGCGCAATGCCGAAGCCGTGCATAGGTTCCAGGCTCAGGGTCTTCAGGATCAACATGTCCAACGTCCCCTGAATCACGTCCGTATTGGTGCTGTCCATCGGGAAACAACAACAGAATACGGCCGTTCATCTTGAATGTCAACAGTTGAGGGCCATGGGCAATGTCGCGGCCGTGTGTTGTTGTGTGGGCGGGGTGACGTTTGTTCGTTCTTGGGATCGGCAACTCAATACCGACAGCATTGAATAGTCATCAGCTTTGATCGAGTCATGAGGCTCTCAAAGCTGAGTAGCGGCTGGCGAACTTCTTGGCCCGCATCCGAAATGAACTCTCTATCTTGGTGCGCTACTGCCGCCGTACAGATAAATGGCAAGAACAGTCAGATTCACGCCGCAGTTTACGCTGGCGAAATCTGCTTTAGTGCCGCCCCAAGTTCATCAAGCCTTGCGCGAAGTTCTTCCGTGGCCTCTTCGGCAAAAGTTCGGGACAAGAATCTGGCGCAGGTATCGTAAGCTGCGCGCGCATTCCGTACGGCTTGATCCGAATGCTCTTTGCTCCCGGATAATTGGGCTGTCTGAAGCATCGTGAAGGCTAGCTTCAGATCGTAGTTGATCATCTTGAGCAGTTCGGGATCGGAGGAGTCGGGCACGTTGCGCCAATGGTATCCCGAATTAACAGGAAAACGCGCGTCGGCCAGCGACGACCCTCATTTTTCTAAAAACTCTGCTAGGCTATACCCAGCCATACGCATTGTTCTAAAACGGCCCGATAATCCTGGAGTTATCGTCGTAAGCAGAGATTGCAAGACTGCTGCGATCAGGTTCTGCCACGGTTTTCCTGAATCCAGCTCTGTGGCCACAAGACGGAACCAAGAACCGTGGCAGACTTACATGGCAAGGTCTGAGCCGTGCAGGCGAATCTCCTTGGCATTTCGTTTCCGGGTGAGTGTGTTTATCTCCCGGCTAAGCACAGCCGACAGGTAACCAAGCTCGTCTAAGGTGAGATTGGCAATTGCTGCCTGGAATTGCTTCGAATTGAGCATCCCATTTTTGCGTTTCGCTAGAAGATCTCTAGCATAGTCGGACAGCTTAACCGTGAAACCTGAAGGGCTATCGGCGGCCATGCCCAAGCATCCGAAAATGCATGGCCGTCGGTAACTCGCAAAACTCAGGGCTAACGGATTTAAGCCGAATTTATTCGCCCTTTGAGGTCGGAATCATGCGCATTTCAGCCCAATCTCACCGACGAGGTGGCGGACCGCTTCATGGAATAGACGTTCAGCGAATGCAGGAGGCTTTCGCATTGTAAAATTCTCCGCCTTTCCATGCCTACAAACAGAAACATCCGGCATGCCTTTTCGCGACGTCCAGCGTCTTCCTAACCCACGGCACGAGCACTCCGAAAAACCCCAGTACAGCAATGAAGACCCACGTATGGATGTCACTCCCACTGAGAACGGGTCGTCTCGCGACAACCTGAGATTGGGCGACTGTAAGATAGGCTGCTTGCCCAAGTGCATAATTCGCTTTCTGCCAGTGCGGAGCTGTTTTCCGGGCCGGGATAGCGATAAACTCCGAAAACGCTTGTATGGCTAACAGGTAATAATCTATCTAAGCCCTTGCCCTAATAGCGTTTTTCCGGGATTTGGAAGCGGCGAAAAAGGCTGACGCCAGTTCATCTAACAGCTCAAAGCCTGTTGAATTGCGTCCTCCGATAAGTTATGGCCTAAAACGTATCGAGAATTGATAGCTTATAACCTATCAAGGCGCCCATCCTTACCTTCTCATTCCCAAACACGACGCAGCCTCCATACCAGACATCCTCACTGCTCACGCAAAATGCGCGCCGGATTCGTCCGGATCGCCCGCGCGGCTGGATTCCAGCACGCCGCAACCGAAACACTCGCGATCAGCAGCAGCGCTGCCGCATACGCCGCCGGGTCCCGTGGACTCACTCCGTAAAGCACCGCCGAGAGTAGCCGCCCCGCAGCGAGCGTCACGGCAGCCCCCGCCAAAATGCCTGCCCCGCAAAGCACGAGTGTACGGCTGAAAAGGGTCGCAAGCACCTGGCCGGATTTCGCGCCCAGCGCCATCCGGATTCCGATCTCGCGCGATCTCCGCGCCACAGCATATGCCATCGCAGCAAACAGCCCGGTCCCGGCCAGCACCATCGCAACCAGCCCGAACAGACTTAGAAGCGTCGCCGCCGCCCGCGCCGGAAAGAGTGGAAGCGCCAGCTGTTCCTTCAGGCTTCCCATGTTTGAAAGGGTCAGCTCCGGATTTAGATCGAGCACCGTTTTTCGAAGCGCTGCCGTCGCCGCCTCTGCCGGTAGCGGTCCTCGCGCCACCAGCGTTGCCCACTCCAGCCCGCTTTGCGCGACCGGCCGGAAGACCGCAGGATGAGGGTCTTCTCCGAGGTACTCATATTTCCCCGTCTCCACTACGCCCACGATTGCGAATCCCTTGTCCGCGGCATCCGTGCTCAGTCGCACGTGCTCGCCTACCGGATCTTGCTTTCCGAAAAGTAGTTCTGCCGCTGCTTTATTGACGATCGCCACTGGTGCCGCTCCGCTGCGGTCTCGATCGTCGAAATCGCGGCCTGATAAAAGCCGCGTTCCAGCTGCACGCAGATATCCTGGCGAGATGTTGTAGATGGTTGCCGAACGCAGATCCGCGAGTCTCGGGACCGGCCTGTCCGCTCGCGTGATCACCCCGTTATTTCCGTGGTCGAGGCGCAGCGGCATGTTGCTGGTCAAACCCACCGCCTCCAAACCCGGTATTGCACCCGCTTTCTCGAGAAGCCTCGCCGAAAAACGGCGGCTTTCCTCCGCGCTGTAGCCTTTCAGCCGGAGATCGAAGGACACCGAAACGGCTCGTTCAGGATCGTAGCCGAGATTGAGGGTGAGCGCATGCTGCAGGCTTCGCACCACCAGCGCCGAACTGATTACCAGCACCACCGAAAGCGCAATCTGGCCTGCCACCAGGAGGTCGCGTGTGCTGAAACGCCGCAGGCGTCCCGGTAGCGGTTCATCCTTCAGGCTCGGAAGAATGTCCGTCCGCACTGTCTGTAGCGCCGGTGCCAGCCCGAACAGAACGGTAGCCCCCAAAGCTATTGCCAGAGTGAAACCGAGCACCACGCCGTCTGGTCGCAGAGTCGATGTGAAGGGCACATCGAACGCCGGCCGCCACGCACTGAATAGCCGGCACGCCACGGCCGCCAGCCCAAACCCGAGCGCGCCTCCGCTGGCCGCGAGCAGCAGGCTTTCCGTCATCAGTTGCCGCATCAGCCGGTACCGGCTTGCCCCCAAAGCAAGCCGTATCCCGATCTCACGCTGCCGGTCGAACGCGCGCGCCACCAGCATCCCCGCCAGGTTCACACACGCAAGCAGCAGCACCAGCCCTGCCAGAACCGTGAGAACCATGCCGAATGCCGTCATCGGTTTCCGCAGTGCCTCGCCTATCAAGCCCGGCTGCGACAGGTGAAACCGCGCGTTTGGATCCGATACGTCCGGATAAATGCGCGCAATCTGCCGCGCAATGCTGTCGAGATCCGCTTCGGCTTGCGCCCTCGTAACGCCATCTTTTAGCCGGCCCATGGTCCAGATGTTCTGCGCGTGCCGCGAGTGGTACCAGTCGTTGCCCGGCTCGATCTCCAATTCCATGCTCATCGGAACCCAGAAATCGCAGGCAATGATCAGCTCGGTACCTGTAAACGTCGCGGGCGCGACTCCAACGATTGTGAACGGATATCCGTTCAGCTTGACCGTCCGCCCCAGCACGCTCGCGTCTCCGCCAAAATGACTTTTCCAGTAGCGATCGCTCAGCACAATCACCGGATGAGCGCCCGGTGTGTCGTCTTTGGCCGGCGAGAAGAACCGGCCGAGCTGCGGCCGGATTCCAAGCATCTGAAAGTAATTTCCTGTCGCTTCGTAGCCCCACACCAGGAAGTTCTCTCTTGCCTTCACGCTCAAATTCACGATGTTCACTCGCGAAGCCGCCAGCTGCGAAAACGTTCTGTTCTCATCCCGGAAAGTGAGGTAGTTCGGATACGACATGTTCACCATGCCGCCCCAGTTGAGCGAAACCAGCCGTTGCGGATCCGCCGCGGCCAGCGAGCGCAGCAGGATGTTCTCGACGAACGTAAACACAAACGTGTTCGCTCCGATGCCGAGCGCCAGCGTTCCCAGCGCCGCCAGTGTAAACAGCGGTGTTCGTCGCAGCATCTGCAGCGCATACCGCACATCGCGTGCCCAGTTCTCGATGAGCGCACTGCTGCGCTGATCCCGGCACTCTTCGGCGTGCAGAGCGAGCGGCCCAACCAGGCGTCGCGCGGCATAACGCGCTTCCTCCGGCGGCATGCCCGCTCGGATGTTGCTCTCAACCTCCTGCCGGAGGTGATCCTGCAACTCCTCGTCGAGATTGTTTCCGTCACGCCGGTAATGCAGGAGCGCCCGGAAAAACTGCCCGCATCGCGAAAGCCAGCGCATCACTCTCTCCTTGACTATCTACAATACTCGCGAAGTTTGTAGATAGTCAAGGGGTAGCCCGCCTTCTTCATCGCGTCGCAGCGGCCACTCGCTCCTAGCAAGTTATTACCGCCAAAATGGGCTCAGTTTCGCCTCGGTTTCGCCTTGGAAACCCCCGAAAATCGTTCGAAAATGCACCGAAATCGTCGCTTAAAGCTCACTTTTCCCCGCGTTAATCATGCCACGGGGACGTTTTACAAGCCTCGTCAAAACACCTGCATGCTGTTGGATCGAAAGGCAGGAAAGAATTCGCAATTGGCGGTGACTGAGCGTCTGAGACCGTTTTGAAGAGCGTTTTGCCTACTGCCGTTGCAAGCCTTTTTTTAAGAGGGCAGAAACCAACCAACTGAAGGAGCGCCCGCGCGCTATTCGTAGCGCAGCGCCTGCACTGGATCGAGTTTGGCGGCCTTGTTTGCCGGCCAGATTCCGAAGAACAGTCCGACCCCCACCGACACCACGATGCCCGCGATCGCCGCCCACGCCGGTACCGCGATCGGCAGCGAAGTGAATACAAGCTTCGCCGCCGCCGAGATCACCCAGCCCAGGCCAAGTCCCACGATTCCGCCCAGTCCCGTCAACACCGATGCCTCGAGCAGGAATTGAATGGTGATATCCTGCCGGCGCGCGCCGATCGCCTTGCGAACACCGATCTCCCGCGTCCGTTCGGTCACGGATACCAGCATGATATTCATCACCCCGATACCTCCCACCAGCAACCCGATCGAGCTCAAAACGATCATGACCAGGAAGGTCATCGATGTGATCTGCCGGAACTGTTCCACCATCTGCTCGGCGGTCGAAATATCGAAATTGTCAGGCTTGTTCGGCGCCACGTGGCGTTGTATCCGCAGGATCGTCCGAATCTGGTCTAACGCCTGCGGCAGCATCCCATCCGCCGCCGTGACACTCATCGCAACGTCCTGCGCGTTCGGATACATCTTCTTCATCGAAAGAAACGGCACGAAAACGCGATTATCCGAGCTGTCGAAGAAACTCGCCGTGGGCCGGTGCATCGAGCCGATCACTTCGAAGATCTGCCCATCGACATTGATCGATTTGCCGATCGGATTCTGCAGTCCGAAAAGTGCGCTCTTTACATCCGCTCCAATCGCCGCCACCGGAGCGTGATGCCGCGCCTCATAGTCCGAAAAGAAACGGCCCTCGTCCATATCCACCTGCCCGGTCTCCGCGAACGATTCCTCCACGCCTCGCAGTTGGGTCTGGTAAATGGCATTTCCCTTGTACTTCGTGACGATCGGATTATGATTCGGCCAGGCTAAAGCCGATACCCTCGCGCAAGCCGTGCATTCCTGGTGAACGGCACTGATATCGGCGTACGTGAACTGTTTGCGCGCCCTTTGTTCCGGTGTCAAATCCTGCGTTCGAAACGCCGGTTCCCGCGAAACGATGATTGAGTTCGGCCCGAAGCTCTTGAAAACATTCGTTACCGCCCCGTCGAAGCCGGTCAGGATAGAGCCCACTGCGATGATTGTGCCCGTCCCGATGATCACCCCAAGCATCGTGAGCAGGCTGCGCAGCTTATGCGCCCTGATCGTATCGAACGCGAGCATTGTGTTGTTGCGAAACGACAGGAACAGGTTCATAGTTCAATCCGCATGCAGAGCCACAATGGGGTCCAGCTTCGATGCCTGGCGCGCCGGATAGATCCCGAAGAACAGTCCCACCGCGGCCGATAATCCAACGCCTACTACCACCGATGCCAGCGGCATCGCCATCGGCAGCGGCGTCGTATTCTTCACGATCACCGTAAGCAGGTACGCCGCAATTACGCCCATCAGTCCGCCGATCGTCGCCAGCACGGCCGATTCGACCAGGAACTGATTCAGAATGTCCTGCCGCCGCGCACCCACCGCCTTGCGGATGCCGATCTCGTATGTCCGCTCCGTCACCACCGCCAGCATGATGTTCATGATCACGATCCCGCCCACTACCAGGAACACCGAAACCACGCCGAAGGCCATGCCCGTAATGGCGCCCGTGAGATTGCTCCAGGCATTCGAAAGCGTATCCGAGCCGAAGATGCTGAACGTGTCATCCTCCCCGGGCCTCGTGTGCCGGTACGCCCTCAACAGCATCCGGACTTCATCCTTCGCCTCTTCGGTGCGGTCCGGATCGATCGCCTTTCCGAAGATCGCAACATCGTCGTGCACGCTGTTGCCATAAGTCTTGAAGTAGGCGTAAACCGGTATCATTACGAAGTTGTCCTGCGACTGTCCGAATACCGAACCCTTCGCCTTCGCCACGCCCACTACGTCGTAGGGAACGCCGTCTACCTTGATCTGTTTCCCGATCGGATCCATTCCGCTGAAGAACTTGTCGGCTACATCGCTGCCGATGAAGGCAACCGGCGCATGCCGTTTCACCTCCGATTCCGAGATCTCCCGCCCCGTGCCAGCCTCTATATTGCTCAGAGACGGGATATTCGCCGTTATGCCCTGCATATCCACGGAGCGCATCGTGATGCCTGCATACGCCACCGTGACGCTCTTGAATGTCTCCAGCCCAACGTCGCTCAGCAGCTTTGCGTTCTCTTTGATGAACTCATATTCGGCAGGCTTGATCTGCGGATTCCGGCGCTGCATCTCCAGAAATTTCTTCGGATCGAAATTGCCGATAAAAACAATGCGCATCACCCGAAATCCGCTCGAACCCATATCGGAAAGCTTCGTCGCGATATAGATGTTCATCCCATGGACAAACGAGGTCACGGCGATCAGCGTACTGGTCGCCAGAATGATCCCGAGCAGCGTCAAAAAGCTTCGCAGCTTGTTCTTGGTGAGCGACTCCAACGCAATCCGGGCAGACTCCCAGAACGATGCACTTCTGAGTACACCGCGCTTGCGTACGCTGCGTGTTCCCGGCATGGTCCTGTCATCAAGTACGTCAGCCATCGGAAAAGGTTCCTCCCAAGTCTACCTGCCGCCGGCTTCCGACCGCCGCCGGGTCACCGTAAACCGCTGATCCAGTCCATCCACCAGCGCACAGCCGTGCCCCGGAGTCTTCGCAACCGATACGAAACCGTCCTTCACAACCGGCACGCCCGTAATCACTTCCGGATACCAGCCCCGGTAAAACGCCCGCACCGATTCCTGCACCAGTGCATTCGGCGCGTTCAGCGAAAGGTGCGTTGAGGCCGCGAACACCACCGGTCCCGTACAGTCATGCGGCGCAACCGGCAAATGCCAGGCTTCCGCCATGGCCGCGATCTTGCGCGCCTCTGAGACGCCGCCGCACCATCCTATATCGAGCATCACAATCCCTGCCGCTCCCGTCTCGAGCAAGTCTCGAAAGGCCCAGCGGCTGCCCAGTGTTTCTGACGCACAAATCGGGGCCGGCGACGCCTCCGCGTACCGCTTCAAACTCCCGAGGCTGTCCATCTTGATCGGATCTTCGTGCCAGAACGTCTCGAACGGCTCGAGCGCCTTGGCAATCGTTATGGCCGGGAGCAGCTGCCACATCGAGTGGAACTCGACCATGATGTCGATCTTGTCTCCCACCCTCTTCCTGATCTTTTCAAACGGGTTAAGCGCCTGTTTCAGGTCCTCCCTGGAAATGTACTGTCCGCCCGTCTTCTCCGCCGCCGGATCGAAGGGCCATATCTTCATGGCCGTGATCCCTTCCGCCAGCAGCGACTCTGCCAGATCGTCCGCACGCGTCAGGAAATCGTTCAGGTCGTCGAATCCCGTTATCTCCGCTTGACCACCCTCGCCCGAAACACCCCAGTTTCTAGTGGATTGCGTCTCGGCCTTGCGCATGTAGCGTGCGCCCGCGCACGTATTGTACGTTCGCGCCCGCTCCCGCGTCCAACCGCCGAGCATCTGGACTAGGGGCTGGCCGACAAGCTTCCCAAACAGGTCCCAAAGCGCGATATCGATCGCCGACGCCCCCCGCATCTCGACCCCCGTCGACCGGAACCCGAGATAACTCACCATGTCCCGTGCAATCGCATCGATCGCAAGCGGATCCCGCCCCAGCAGCCAGCCGACGACATTGTCGTGAAGATACGCCTCGACGGCGCCGACATTGAAAAACGTCTCACCCAGACCCGCCAGCCCTTCGTCAGTCTCGACGGCCACCCAAAGCAGCTGCGGATACTCCGCCAGACGAATCGTCTCGATAGACGTTATCTTCACGTTGGCTCCTATCCTAGTAAACTGCCTCAATGCGCACCGCACTGCTTCTTCCCACACTGGCTCTAGCCGCTGCGCTCCAGTCGGCCGCCGCGACGCCCGCGCCTTTTACCTTTCGGGAAGTCATGGTCCCGGTTCGCGACGGCGTGCACCTGCAAACTGTAATCCTTACCCCCGTAAACCAGACCGCGCCGTTACCCATCCTGCTCGAGCGTACTCCGTACGGTGTGCCGGATAAGGCATTCGGCGAAATCCCGGATAACTTCAAGGAGTACGCGCGCGACGGCTACATCTTCGTTTTCCAGAACCTGCGCGGCCGGTTCAAGTCTGAGGGCGTCTTTAAACTCTCGGAAGAAGCCAATCTGGCAGACCCCAAAGCCACCAGCGAGACCACCGACGCTTACGACACCATCGATTGGCTCGTTAAGAATGTGGCGAATAATAACGGGAAAGTCGGTATCTGGGGCGTGTCCTACGTCGGCCTGACCGCCGGTATGACTCTCCTGAAGCCTCACCCCGCGTTGAAAGCCGTTTCGGAGCAGGCTTCGCCCGTCGATCAGTGGATGAACGACGACATGCATCGGTATGGCGCGCTGCGCGAAAGCTATGCATTCGAATACTCGGTCCTCGAGCAGGCAGACAAGAACGAAAATACGCACTTCGCATTCGACAGCTATGACACATACGACTGGTATCTAAAGCTCGGCCCGCTCGCCAACATCAACAACCGGTATGTGCACGGCAAGCTGCCCTTTTGGAATTCGATGGTCGAACACCCGGACTACGACGATTTCTGGCGCAAAGAAGCTTGGGTCGATCAACTGCACTCGACGCCTGTTCCCAGCCTGAACGTCGCCGGATTCTGGGATCAGGAGGACCCCTGGGGCCCGTGGCAGATCTTCCGTCACTCTGAAGAATCCGATCCCGAGAACCAGAATTTCATCGTTGCCGGGCCTTGGTATCACGGCGAATGGCAGTCCCCGACAGGAGACAAAATCGGCATCATTCCCTTCGGCGGCCATCAAACCGCGCGCGAGTTTCGCGAGAACATCGAAGCACCCTTCTTCCGCTTCTATCTGCACGGCGAAGGCACCAAGTTTGCCTGGAAAGCCACCACCTTTCAGACCGGCTCTAACTCCTGGCGGTCTTATCCCGAATGGCCGCCGAAAGCAGCCGCGGTCAGGAATCTTTATCTGCATCCCGACGGAACGCTCTCGTTCGACCCGCCAGGCGCTGGAAACGCCGCCGAATACGTCCAATACGTCTCCGATCCTTCCAAGCCTGTCCCATACCGTCCGCGACCCATCTCACCCACTTATCCCGGCGGCGATTGGCGAACCTGGGAGGTCGACGACCAGCGTTTCGTCGACGACCGCCCCGACGTCGTGTCTTTCACCAGCCAACCGCTCGACCACGATCTGATCGTTACCGGCCCTCTCTCGGCCGATCTGTTCGCTTCCACCTCCGGCACAGACGGCGATTACATTGTCAAGTTGATCGATGTGTACCCGGACAACGCGGAAAAGGCGTCGTGGGGCGAAGATGGCCCGAAACCCGGGCAGTATGCACAATCTCTCAACGGCTACCAGCTGCCGATCGCGATGGAGGTTCGCCGAGGCCGCTATAACAAAAGCTACGAACACCCTCAGCCGCTCGTGCCGGATCAGCCGGCCGAGTTCCCAATCCCGCTTCGTGATCACGACCACGTTTTCCTGAACGGGCACCGCATCATGGTTCAGGTCCAGTCGACCTGGTTTCCGCTGATCGATCGCAATCCGCAGAAGTATGTTCAAAGCGTCTACTACGCAGCCTCTGGCGATTACGTCACCGCCACGCAGAGAATTTACTGCTCGCCTCGGCTCCCATCCCACTTGCTTCTTTCCGTCATGCCCTGATTTCGCTCTTACATATGTCGCCTTCTTCGGTATCCTGCTTACTTATGTTCAGAAAAGTCGCAATACTCGGAGCGCTCGGTGGCGCGCTGGCCCTGCAGTCACCTTCGGGGCAATTGGATCAGCTCAGCGCGAATGACAAAGACTTTGTCGAGTTTGCCGGAGAAACCGACCTGCTTGCCGTGCGCCTCGGCCATCTGGCCGGAGTACACGGGGCTACTGAAGAGGTGAGAAACTTTGGCCGCAAGATGGCGGACGAGCACGCCCAGGATCTCAAATCTCTCACTACCGTCGCAAACAAAACCGGCGGAGTGGCTCCGGACACCCTAGACGACCAGCATTCAACTACCTTGAAGCGTGTGAGTAAGCTGAAAGGTAAGGATTTTGACCATCAGTTCCTGAAAACCGTTGTCAACCAGCACGAGAACGCCCTCGTGTCTTTCAAACGGGAAGCCGACCACGGTTTCAATCAGGATTTACAGGCTTACGCGAAGAAAACGCTGCCTACAATGGAGCGGCACCTCAAGCAGGCAAAAGAACTCGATTCTGCCGGAAAGTAGAGCCGGAAACCGCCATTGTGGACAGCCTTAAGGCCCACCGATCCTTTTACGCCAGCCTCATTACGGCTTCGGCGGGGGTGCCGGACGGTCCTGTCAGAAGTGCCTTTACCAACACTCCCCGAGAGGACTTCGTCGGCGAAGGTCCTTGGAAAGTAGTCACACCGGTCGGCCGCATCGAAACCCCCTCTGCCGACCCGGTCTTCCTATATCAGGACATCTTGATCGCCCTGACCGAGGAGGGACCGATCAATAACGGCCAGCCGAGCCTGCATGCTTTGTGTCTGGCAGCACTGCAGGTGAGAGAGGGTGAGACGGTTCTACACGTGGGCGCCGGAACCGGCTACTATACGGCCATACTTTCCAGGCTCACGGGCGCAGGCGGATCGGTTCTTGCCTACGAACTCGAGCCGGAGATGGGCAAACGCGCCGTTAAGAATCTGGCCGCTTACCCTAACGTTACGGTATACATTCGCTCCGGATCGGCGCCGCCATTGCCGGAATGCGATGTCCTCTATGTAAATGCTGGAGCTACAGCACCGCTCGATGTCTGGCTCGATGCTCTGGTTCCCGGCGGCCGGCTGCTATTCCCGTTGACACCCGCCGAAGGCTTCGGAGGCATGCTCCTGGTCACTCGCACCTACGGCCAAGTCTTCAAGGCCCGATTTCTCACGCGCGTCATGTTCATCCCGTGCGTGGGAGCCCGCGACGATGAGACGGCGCGCAGGCTCGGCGAGGCGTTCAAAAAAGAGGATTTCACCGATGTGCGATCTCTTCACCGCGATTCCATTCCGGATGAAACGTGCTGGTTTGCCGGTGACCATTGGTGGTTGTCTCGCCGAGAGTGATCCGCGCGACTCACGCCGGCTCGTTTGATACGATGCTCTCGGATGAATCGCAGAAAAGCACTCAAATCCGCACTATCCGTGGGTGCCGCCGCGCTCGCTCGGCCGAGCCTTGCCGCTCCGGAAGGAGGAGGTGGGCGATTGAAACAGGGCGTCTCCTATTGGACATACCAGAAATGGTTTAGCCTGGACGAGTTATGCAAGGAAGCCGTGCGGATCGGCCTGAAAGGGATGGATCTCGTCACGCCCGATCAATACGCAACTGTCCAGAAATATGGACTGATTCCGTCAATGACTTCGGGCACGCCCCCGAACACGATACCCATAGGGCTGAACAGGCCGGAGAACCACGACCGGGTTCTCGCCAGCCTGAAAAATGACATCACTCTCGCGGCGGCTGCTAAAGTTCCGAACGTGATTACCTTTTCAGGCAATCGCGGCGGCATGTCTGACGCGGAAGGCCTGGACAACTGTACTGTCGGGCTGAACAAAATCAAAGGCTACGCCGAAGAAAAGGGCGTCACAATCAATCTCGAACTGCTCAACAGCAAGGTCAACCATAAAGACTACATGGCCGACCACTCCGCATGGGGAATCGAGCTGATGAAACGCGTGAACTCGCCTCGCGTGAAACTGCTGTACGACATCTATCACATGCAGATTATGGAGGGTGATCTCATCAGGACCATCACCGAGAACATCCAGTATTTCGGCCATTTCCACACCGGCGGAGTTCCCGGACGCCACGAACTTGACGAAACACAAGAGGTCACCTGGCGCGCTGTGGCGACGGCCATCGTCGGCACCGGTTACCAGGGGTTTCTCTCGCACGAGTTCGTGCCGGCGAAGACGCCCCCAATTCATGGCCTCGAGCAGGCCTTCGAAATCTGCAACGTTTGAGCGCCCGCACCGAGGCCTAACGCTCGATAAACCAGCCACGCTGCCGCAATGTCCTCGCATCCGATGCCCAGCGACTTGAAAACTATCCTCTGACGGTCGATTTTCCTCGAAGGATCAGCCAGCAGCTCACCAATTTCGGCGTAGATGGAAGCACCCGACAGCAAAATGTCACCGGACTCCCTGATTGACGCTTCTCGGGACTCCACCACGACGGGAGCCTGCATGGCTTCATCGTCCAGTTCGCGCCTGGTAGGGCCGACGGCTCCCACCGCATTCACGTAAGCCCCCGGCTTGAGCCACTTGCCGCACAACACCGGCTCGGCCGCGCCGGTTACGGTGACGACTACATCTGCGTCCTGCACGGCGGCTTCCGCGGTGGTTTCAGCTATCACATTGTTTTCGGCCGCGAAGCGCGCCGCGTGTTCCGGCGTCCGGCTCCAGACCCGGATCTCTGCGAACTGCCTGACCATCCGGAGCGCTTCGAGATGTGCTTTGGCCTGGACACCGCTCCCCAAAATCGCCAGCACACGAACCCGATTGGAAGTCAGGATCCTGGTCGCAACAGCGGAAACCGCGGCGGTTCGCATCTCAGTGATCAACCGGCCGTCCATGACCGCAAGCGCCTCACCTGTAGAAGCGTTGAACAACTGAATGGTGGCCAGGTGAGTCGGCAAGCCTAGTTGAGCATTCGCGGGATAGACCGTGACCAGCTTCGCGCCCATAATGTCCCCGCATACGGCCGGCATCAATCCAAACCAGCCACCCTGCCCGGCGAGGTGCAGCACTGTGCGCACAGGCTGCAGGACGCGGCCCGCAGAAAACTCGATCAGAATCTGCTCTATCGCGGGAATGAGATCTTCCATCCGGAGAACCTCTCTCACGCGCTCTTCAGGGACGAATATGGGCGCGATCTGTCTGCTGTTCAACCGGGTTCCTGCCCTCCCTGCGATAACCTGAAACTAGCACTACACGAGAAATGCACTCTCGGCGAGCGTGGCATGAACTCACTCGAGCTCATAACGGCCAGCTTCCTGAGTTAGGAAACCTACATGGCAACAAATGTCGTCGACACGCGTCAGATTCGCCCTGTGCGCTTTTGGGAGTCGACCAACGGCCAAAAAGCGGTCATGGCTGTCACCGGAGCGATCTTGTTCTTCTTCGTGATTTTTCACATGGTCGGCAATCTTCAGGTTTTTGAAGGCCGTGAACAGCTCAATTTTTACGGCTTCGCGTTGCGGCGATTCCCTGAAGCTCTTTGGGGCGCGCGCCTGGTATTACTTTTTGCCGTCGCTCTGCATATCTGGTCATCCATACAATTAGCGGTCCGGAAAACGAGTGCGCGGCCGATTGGCTACGCCGAGCGCAAGAACACCAATTCCTCGTATGCCTCCCGAACCATGTACTGGAGCGGTCCAATCCTGCTGGCCTTTATCATCTACCACCTGTTGCACCTCACGGTGGGTTACATCCACCCGGGAGACCGTTTCATAGAAGGCGATGTCTATCACAACCTGGTTGCCGGTTTTCGTGTCTGGTACGTTTCGCTCTGGTATATCTTTTCGATGATTCTGCTGGGCCTGCACATACGGCACGGCGCCTGGAGCATGTTTCAGTCACTCGGAATGAATCATCCTCGGCATACGCCGGTGCTGAAAAAGGCTGCCGCAGCGCTCGCGGTAGTCATCACTCTCGGCTACATCTCAATCCCCGTAAGCGTAATGCTGGGGCTGGTGAAGTAAATGGAACTCAACGCAAGAATCCCTTCCGGTCCGATTCAGGAAAAGTGGGACAAGGCGCGCTTCGACATGAAGCTGGTGAATCCGGCCAACAAGCGCAGACATTCGATCATCGTTGTCGGATCGGGACTCGCTGGCGGTTCTGCGGCTGCAACGCTCGGCGAACTGGGTTATCACGTGAAGTGTTTTTGTTTCCAGGATTCGCCGCGGCGCGCACACTCGATCGCGGCGCAGGGTGGCATCAATGCTGCTAAAAATTATCAGAATGACGGAGATAGCGTATACCGCCTTTTCTATGACACGGTTAAAGGCGGCGACTTCCGCGCCCGTGAAGCCAACGTCTACCGGCTAGCTCAGATCAGCGTCCACATCATCGATCAGTGTGTAGCGCAAGGTGTTCCATTTGCTCGCGAGTACGGCGGAACTCTTACCAATCGATCGTTCGGAGGCGCGCAAGTTTCGCGCACCTTCTACGCGCGCGGCCAGACAGGGCAGCAGCTTCTGCTCGGCGCCTATCAGGCACTCGAACGGCAGGTGCATGCAGGCAGCGTAACCATGTATGCGCGCACTGAAATGCTCGATTTGATCGTCATTGACGGGCGAGCTCGCGGAATCGTGACCCGTAATCTGGTGACGGGCGAGATCGATACGCATCTGGCGGATGCGGTCATTCTCGGCACCGGCGGCTACGGAAATGTCTTTTTTTTATCTACCAACGCCAAGGGATCGAATGTAACGGCTTGCTGGCGTGCGCACAAGCGCGGAGCGCTTTTTGCCAACCCCTGCTTTACGCAGATTCACCCGACATGTATACCTGTTTCGGGCGACTATCAATCCAAGCTCACTTTGATGAGCGAATCTCTGCGGAACGACGGCCGGATCTGGGTTCCCCTCAAGACAGGCGATGGCCGCTCCCCTGATCAGATCCCTGAAGCGGAGCGCGATTACTATCTGGAGCGCCGGTACCCCAGCTTCGGGAACCTGGTTCCGCGCGACGTGGCCTCGCGCAATGCAAAGTATGTCTGCGATGAAGGAAGAGGTGTCGGCAAGAGCGGGTTAGGCGTTTATCTGGACTTTGCTGAATCAATCAAACGGCTGGGCCGCAAAACGATCGAAGAGCGGTACGGCAACCTCTTTGACATGTACGAACGCATCACGGATGAAGATCCGTACAAGGTTCCGATGCGCATCTATCCCGCGATCCATTACACAATGGGCGGATTGTGGGTGGACTACAACCTGATGAGCACCATCCCAGGGTTGTTTGTGGTGGGAGAAGCTAACTTCTCAGATCACGGAGCGAACAGACTTGGCGCGAGCGCGCTCATGCAAGGCCTTTCGGACGGATACTTCGTCGTTCCCTATACAGTTGGCGATTATCTTGCGACGAGCAAACTTGCGAAGATCGATTCCGGCGATCCTGAAATCCGCAATGCCGTTGCCTGCGTGCAGCAAACGATCCAGAAGCTGTTGTCGATCGATGGAAAGAGAACGGTGGATTCTTTCCACCGGCAGCTGGGAAAGATCGTGTGGGATTACTGCGGAATGTCTCGTACAGCCCAGGGTCTCGAAGACGCGATTGGTCAGATTCGCGAACTTCGCGAAGAATTCTGGGAAAACGTGAAGGTAGTCGGCAGCGCGGACGATATGAACCAAAGCCTGGAAAAGGCCGGGCGCGTGGCGGATTTCTTCGAATTAGCCGAGCTAATGTGCATCGACGCTCGGGAACGAAATGAATCGGCGGGCGGCCACTTCCGCGAGGAGTATCAAACCGAAGACGGTGAAGCTCTGCGCGACGACGACCAATACTCGTATGTTGCGGCCTGGGGTTATCGCGGATACGGAAACTATCCGGAGCTATTCAAGGAACCTCTCGAGTTCGAGTACGTTCATCCGAGCCAGAGGAGCTACAAATAAATGCGAGTCACGCTCAAAGTCTGGCGGCAGGCAAGTCGCAAAGCCCGTGGGAAGTTTGTTACGTATGCGATGGACAACGCCGATCCGGACATGTCGGTACTCGAGTGTCTTGATGTACTGAACGAAAAGCTTATGGAACGCGGTGAAGAGCCGATCGCGTTCGAACATGATTGCAGGGAAGGGATCTGCGGTTCCTGCGGCTTTATGATCAACGGCATCGCTCACGGGCCGCTGCCGGCGACTACCGTCTGTCAATTGACGATGCGCCACTTCAAAGACGGCGAAGAGTTAACTCTGGAGCCGTGGCGGGCGCGTCCCTTTCCGCTGATAAAGGATCTGGTCGTGGACCGGCGCTCATTCGATCGCATCATTGCTTCGGGCGGCTATATCTCTGTTTCGACCGGCAGCGCTCCGGATGGCAACGCCATTCCTGTTTCGAAAGAAGCGGCGGATCGATCGATGGACGCCGCCGCGTGCATCGCTTGCGGTGCCTGTGTAGCGGCTTGCCCAAATGCTTCAGCCGCTTTGTTTACCGGCGCGAAGATCACTGCGCTGGGCGTGCTGCCGCAGGGCAAACCCGAGCAGGACTTGCGAGCCGTTCGAATGGTCACGCAGATGAACACCGAGGGATTTGGCGGCTGTACGAACATCGGCGAGTGCACAGGAGTCTGTCCGAAAGAGATCCCGCTCGAGGTAATCGCTGCGATGAACCGCGACTACCTCCGCGGCAGCTGGCGCGAGCGGGACAACGCCGTTACTCCGATCCGTCCCTTCACCGAGTGGAGCACGGGGTCGAAGCTGCAGGTAGATCGCGCGGCCGATTAATCGGCGATTGTGATCGTGGGCCGGGCTTTCTGTTTCGTAGCTTCGGCCTTTTCGATAATCGTGTGAGCGAGTTTAGTGAAAACCGCTACTTGCGCATTTGGTTCGTCAAGGGTTGTGATGGGCCGTCCATTGTCGCCCATCTCGCGCGTTCTCGGGTCGAGCGGAATTTCAGCCAATAGAGGAACCTTCATTCGTTCCGCTGTTCTTGCGCCGCCTCCTTTGCCGAACACGTAGAGCTTCTCGCCGTTGTGCTCGAAGTAACTCATGTTTTCGACAATACCGAGCACCGGCTCTCTCACCTGTTCAAACATGTTTACCGCCTTTCTGGCATCTTCGAGCGCCACATCGGACGGAGTGGTGACGATCACGGCGCCGGTGAGCGGAGTTGTTTGAATCAGCGTGAGCTGCACGTCACCTGTGCCCGGCGGAAGGTCGATTACGAGGTAATCCAGCTCGCCCCACTCCACGTTGCGCAGGAACTGCTGAATAACGCTGTTGAGCATGGGCCCACGCCAGACAAGTGGTTTATCGCCCGGATTTAAAAGGGCCATCGACATCAGCCGGACGCCGTGTGCTTCGAGCGGCCGAATTTTTTGCCCGATAGCGTGCGGAGTTTCGCTGATCCCCATCATGAGGGGCACGTTGGGACCATATACATCGGCATCCAGCAGACCGACGCGGTGACCCAGCTTTGCGAGGCTGATGGCTAAGTTGACTGCGACTGTACTTTTACCAACGCCACCCTTTCCAGATCCGACGGCAATGATGTTTTGAACTCCGGGAATCGGAAGCTTTGGCTGCTCGCTCGGAGCTTGTGGACCCATAACCTCAAGCTAGCACCAGGCCGGCTTGAGCCTTCAGATCGAAACCCGAGAAGTCTCGCCGCAGAAACTTCGGGAATGCGGCCGCGGCAATCATGGCGGCGTTGTCGGTGGACAGGGCGGCCGTCGGGAAGTAGAAGCGGAACGCGCCCAGCGACGCAGCTTCCCGCCGCAATCCGGCATTTGAGGCGACGCCACCAGCTACCAGGATCGATTCGGCGCCGATCTGTTCCGCAGATGCGGTGGCGCGATGCAGCAGTTCCCCGATGACTGCGTGTTGGAAGCTCGCGAGCAAATCGAGCGTGTGTTGGGGTGTCGCTTTGCGCCACTCCTCGACCGTGGGATTGACCAGAGTCTTGCGCCCCGCGATCTCGCCGGCAATGTCGTTACGTTCGGTCCAGCGAAGCACAGCCGTTTTCAACCCGCTGAAGCTAAAATCGAGCGCGTTGCCTTTCATTTTTGGGCGCGTGAAGCTTACGGCTCGCGGATTGCCAAACGGAGCAAGGCTGTCGATCAAGGGTCCTCCCGGATAGCCGTAGCCGAGGAGTTTGGCTACTTTGTCGTAAGCTTCGCCGGCTGCATCGTCGCGCGTTTTGCCGAGCAACTTATATTCGCCGACCGCGACTTCAAAGAGATGCGTATGACCACCACTCACTACAAGTGCTAGGGCAGGGAACCGGATGGACGGGTGTTCAAGCAATACAGAATGGATGTGCCCTTCGACATGGTTCACAGCGACCAGCGGCTTGCCTGTGGCGAAACAGAGCGCCTTAGCGTAGGTGATTCCCACCAGCAACGAACCGATCAGGCCCGGTCCGGCAGTAACAGCAATTGCACTCAGGTCCGGGAGGGCAACGTTTGCTTCTTCGAGTGCCTGTCTAACAACCGGGACGATGGCTCGCAGGTGCTCGCGCGAAGCTAGTTCAGGTACGACGCCGCCGTACTTCCCGTGAGTGGCCAACTGCGAAGCAACGATGCTCGAGCAGACTACCCGGCCATCCGCCACCACCGAAGCCGCAGTCTCGTCGCAGGAACTTTCAATTCCTAAAATGAGAGTTTGCAAGTATCCGACTTCCATTATGAGCTGCCGGAAGAGCTGATCGCCCAGGAGCCGCCAGCTGAACGCGGCGCTTCACGCATGCTGGTTGTCTCTCGCGAGAAGAATTTATTTCACGATGACGAGTTTCGGAATCTGGGTAAATACATTCGCCCGGGTGATTGCATTGTGCTGAATAACACCCGCGTTTTTCCCGCGCGTTTGCGTGGGCAGCGCGATCGGGAGGGCGGAGCAGCGCTCGAAGTCTTCCTGATACGGCCAATATCGGGAAACGAAGCCACCTGGAAGGCGCTTGTCAGACCGGGTAAACGCGCCCAACCTGGAGCCCGCATTACATTTGGGCCGGAGCTCAGCGGCGAAATCCTGGAGCGGGGAGAGTTTGGTGAAGGAATCATCCGGTTTCATGCGGGAAAGCCGATGCGGGAATTGCTCGAGGAGCTCGGTGACACGCCGCTCCCGCCCTACATCAAACGAAAGCCGACGCCAGGCGATCGGGAGCGATATCAGACTGTGTTCGCACAAAAGAGCGGTTCGGTGGCGGCCCCTACCGCTGGCCTGCATTTCACGCCTGAGATTCTGGCCGAATGCCGAGCGGCGGGTGCAGAGATCGCCTATGTAACCTTGCACGTCGGGTTGGGAACGTTTGCACCTCTGCGCAAGAAGAACGTGTCAGAGATTGAGTTGCACGAAGAGAGCTTTGAAATCGGAGCGTCAGACTCGGAGGTGTTGAAGCAAGCCAGGCGGCGTTTGTGCGCGGGAACGACGAGCGTGCGAGCAGTAGAGACAGCTCTCCTGCGGGGCGATTGGCGGCCTCTGCAGGGAGAAACCAATCTCTTCATCTATCCAGGATTTCGATTTCGCGGGACGGGCGCGATGCTGACGAACTTCCACCTGCCGCAATCCAGCCTGCTTATGTTAGTTGCTGCTTTCGCAGGCCGCGAACTTACGCTCGCGGCCTACCAGCACGCCGTAGAAGCCAAGTACAGGTTCTTCTCATACGGCGACTGCATGCTTATCGAGTAGCAAAGTACTGCCGGTAGGCCTGCAGGCCATCGGCAACATAGGACTCGAGCGCCACGCGACCCTCTTCGGCTGCGCGAGTGTCATTCAGCAAGCGCCGGCCGACGCGGGCGACGTCGAGCACATCGTCGACATCGGCCTTCCAGTCGTCCGGAGCCCAATCTATTGCGCTCGATACAACGGAGGGGACGCCCTCGGCGACTCCATCAGCAGTAACCATGTTGAAAGACTCCGTATAGCTTGGCTGTAGCAGCAAATGCATGTGAGCCACGGTCTTGCGGAAATTCGGCCAGGATTGCCAGCCGTTCAGCTGCAGAGAAACGCCAGGAAGCCCGTTCAACATCTCTTTCACAGCGCTAAGAATCGTGTCTCCGCCGCCTTCAGTGCGTCCGCCGGACAGCCAAAGCTCGAGAGGGGCCCGCAGATGCCTTGCGATTTCAAGCGCGGCGCCGGCTGCACTCATCAGGTTCTTGAGTGGCCGCGTTGCGCCGAAGACTCCAATGCGTAGTGCTCCGCCTGTCCACGGTGTTTGCCGGGCGCCATGTCCGTGGAGCCAATACAGATTCGGGAGATACGTGCAAGGAGATCCAAAAGCAGACCGCACCCATCCGCAGAACCGGCGACTATTGCCGGCCATGTGCACGTTCGGAGTGC
This sequence comes from Terriglobia bacterium, assembly GCA_963723645.1. Classification (GTDB taxonomy): domain Bacteria; phylum Acidobacteriota; class Terriglobia; order Bryobacterales; family Bryobacteraceae; genus Bog-105. Next base: position 2,517,250 of record CAVRRR010000005.1, on the reverse strand, counting down.
CGAGCTCGAGTTCCATTGTTTCCCGCATGAGCTTCACGCCATTGCGATCTGCTTGTAGAAAGCCAACATTCGAATGGCAATTCACAGCGAAGTGCGTGTCGGAAAATTCGTTTGCCAGCCCCTGCAACTCGACAGTTGGAATCCAGGGCGCTGAGATGATGACGTGTTTGGCAGGCGCAATTCTCAGCTTTTGGCGAAGGTCATTCGCGCTGAGAATGGGCCATACGTCCGCCTTGATACCTTCCTGGCGAAGGACTTTGGCTGTGTTGATGGCCGCAACGCCGAGACCGATATGGCTGATGTTGCGGTTGGCTGCGAAGTTTTTGTAAGCAAGGACTACACTCAAGAGTCTGGCCTCCTCGAATCGGCAACGGGAACGCTGCCGAGCTCAGGATTGACAGACCGGTCGTGCGAGCGACTTCAGGGAGAGCGGCTAACTCTCTCATTTGATGCGAAAAAGCTTTTTTTCTTGGAGCGTGACCGTTCCGATGAAGTTGGGCATCGGCTCAAGAGATTCGCGCCAGATCGAATTCAACGAGGCGATACCGATCCGGGGGTGAAGAAGAGAGCCGGGAGCGCATCCATTCGATGCCCCGATCCAGTTCGGAAAGTTCGCGCAGCCACCATTCGCCCGCCGAAGCAGACGCATAAAACTGTCTGCAGAGATCCAAGTGGCGAACGAAGCCAAGCGAGAGGCGAGTCGAGTAATGGGCGAGGACGTTTGCGGGATGCTCACCTTCGACAACGGCCTTCAGAACTGCCGTGGCGAGAATCGCTTCACGAACTGCATTGCCGGCACCTTCACCGCAGACCGGGTCAAAGCCCAGTGCGGCGCTACCGCAGGCCAGCCACTCGGGGCCATAAAGAGGGTCCAGGATCCGCGGAGACGCCGGGAAGCTGGAAACTGGCCCGGTGACTTCGTCGACCTGCGCGAGGATGAGACGGCTTCCGCTGAGGAGTTCGGCGGGCGAACCGCCGACCGCAAGCAGAGACCCGCTTCCATTTCCGGCCGGCAGCAGAAAGAGCCAACCGGAGTCGAGAGACTCGACCCAGCAGGCCTGGGCTCCAAGGTCTTTCAACTGAACCGGTACGGTGGCCGCCAACCTCATTCCAAAGCGCTGTTGCTCACCCTGCGTCCTGTTCGCAGTCGAGTAGATGGCCCAATCAGGAGTCGAGAAGGTCGGACCTGATTCGGCAACAGCGGCCCAGAGCTTCTCGAGAAGAGCTGATTCGTTTATGACAATTCCCGTGTGCGGCAGCACGGCTTCCTCCGGCGCCGCGCCCCATCGCACGACTCGCTGCCCGACGATTGGCAGCCCGGAGAACAAATCGCCGCAGTCGAATACGTCAGAGAGAAGCTTCTGCGTACTTCGATTGATAAGCAGAGTGGGCGCCGCAGCCGCGGATTGCCCCGGAACGAGCGAAACCTCGAATCCCGCTTTGGACAACAGCCGGGCACAGCAGCATGCCGCGATGCCTTTCCCATGGATAGCTACCCTACGGAACATTCCGCCGGCCTGGCGGCGAGAAACCCGGTTACGTTCGCCACCGCAAAGCTGATTCCCTGCAGGTTGTATCGCGGTGGAACACCGGGGATGTCCCGCGGGTAACCGGCTGCCGCGTACAAGATTCGGTCATCGCGCTGGATGCACAAGCAGCGGTCTCTGCGGCACTCAGGATCGAGCACGACGGCCGCCACGTCGGGGAGACATCCGGGGAAAGCAGGCCGTCCATTCATCTCGTAAGCGGCGACGATCCGGACGCCGAGTTCTCTAGCACGCGCGATCCTCTCCTCGAAGGAAGACCGGTAATCCGCATTCATGGTGCCGAGTGAGAGGTTTACAAAATCCATTTTGCTGTCGAGACACCAGTCAAGCGCTCGCAGCAGTACGTTCCCCGAGGTTCTTAACTCGCGATCGAATACCTTCACGGCGTAGATCTCAGCGGCCGCGGCCTTCTCACGTATTGCGCCCGCCACGGCGGTCCCATGGCCAAGGAAGTCGGTGTAGCAGGATTCAGTTCCCTCGTCGGTGATATAAACGCCTCCCGCAATTGGTTTTACGTGAGGATGCGCAGGATTGACACCACTATCGATGGTTGCGACGCGTACAGGCAAAGCCGTGATTTCGCGGTTCACGATGCCACTGCCTTCGCCGGCAGTGTATCGCGGAAGTGTCGCGAGACTGCGGAGCCCGATCGCAGAACATCGGGTGAGCCGTGTTCGACTATGCGGCCGTCTTCGAGCAAGATCACCTGGTCAGCAATCTCTACCAGAGCGGGGCGATGCGTGACGATCAAAACAGTACAAGTGGCAGATAGCTTGCGCAGCGTTTCGCTCAATTCAAATTCCGCCTGAGGATCGAGCGCCGCGCTCGGTTCATCGAGGATGAGAACAGAGGGCTTGCGAAGGAGAGCACGGGCGATCGCCAGGCGCTGCCGCTGTCCGGCTGAAAGGCTCAACCCGCGTTCGCCGAGAACGGTATCGTATCGTGCAGGCAGTGCGTCGATGAAATCGTGGATCCCGGCCTGTCGAGCCGAATGCTCGCAATGAGCCTGCGTAGCGTCGGGCCATGCAAACTGGAGATTTGCGCGGATGGAGGCGTGAAAGAAGAAAGGCGACTGATCAACGAGAGCAACCGCCTCGCGGAGATCGCAGAGTCGCAATTCTTTAAGATCCTGTCCATCAATCAGGACCGTGCCGGATCCGGGATCGTAGAATCTCATGAGTAGATCGGCGGCAGTTGATTTTCCGGCTCCGCTCTCGCCGATCAGCAGGCAAGTGGAACGGGCGGGAACCTGAAACGAAACGTCGCGCAAGACTTCATGGCTGCTGTTGTATCCGAAGGAGACACCGCGAAACTCCAGCTCGCCATCGGTAAGCGCAATGAAGCGGGCAATTGGCGATTCAATCACCTGTTCTTTGGTATCTAAGAGCTCCAGCACGCGCCCCAGAGACACGGATCCCACTATTAGCGCCGAGTATGAGCCCATCAGACTCTGGACAGGTGAAAGGAGGCGGCTTTGATACGCCATGAATGCCATGAGGCTGCCGATGGTGATCACGTTGCGGATGACCAGGCTGCCGCCGTAGAGAAAGAGCAGCGCCACTGAGAGAGTGATCACAGCCGCTGGAAGAGCTCCGGCCATAAACGAAGTAATCTGCATGGAGAGCAGGCTCCCGACAAATTCATCGTTTTGGCCCCGGAACTCGGCGTTCTTACGCTCCTGCGCATTGCACGAAACCAGCAGGCGCATGCCGAGGATGGATTCGATCAGAAAGCTTCCAATCTCAGAGCTGCGTTCACGCAACGTCTGGACTTGTCTGCGCATTCTTCCCTGATAGCGGCGCATGGCCCAAACTGCCGCAGGAAGCATGGCGATGCTCACAAGCGCCAAGCCGGGACTCAAGTAAAGCATCATGGCAGCGGTTCCGATGAGGAACAACAGATTGGAGGGCAGCGAGAGGAGCGTGTCCGCACTCAATCTCTGCAGTTCGCCGATGTCGTTATTGAGCCGGGACACGATGTCGCCCGCTTTCGTGGTCACGAAGAATTGCGGCGATAACGCCTGAAGCTTGCGAAATGCGGCCAGGCGCATGTCGAAAAGAATCAAAGCGGAAAGCTTCGTATAGAGATAGGTCGTGGCCATCCCCAGGGCGAAAGACAACGCGGCGCAAGTTGCCATGAGAAGTGCGAACAACGCGAGCCGGTTCATGCTGCGCCGCGCGAGCGCATCGTCGATCAGGAGTTTTGTCAGGTACGGCTGGGCGAGTGCAACGGCAGTTGACACAAAGTTAATGCCCACCAGCGGCAGAAAGCGCATCCGATGCGGCCGGAGAAACAACAAGGCCCGCTTGTAATCACGCACCGGAATGACCGGTTGCGTTTCAGAGAGCTGTCCGGTATCGCCTCGCATTGTTCAAATGCGGCGCTCGCGGTTGCGAGGCGCGCAAAGTTTCGCTACTGCGCCTTTCGTTCAGAAAAACAGTTGAGATACCCGGGATTGTTTTCGGCGAGTGAGCCATAGATGCCGAGGCAGATATCCGTCCAATCGCGAATCCAATCGCAGTAGTGCAGGTTCGCGTGACCGGTATCGCCGTAGCGGACGAACGCCTCGTGGTGACAACCGCCGGCGCAGAGGGGGCGCGCCCAGCAGGTTTGGCAGTCATACTTGTTGCCGACGTTGCCGCGGTTCAAGAAATCACTCTTGCGAGCCGCGTCCATCCCCGTGCTGACGTGTCCGAGTTTGTGGGTATCGGAATCGACGAAGCGGTGGCATGGCGCGACGTCTCCCGACGGCCCCACGCCAACCAGACCCAAGCCGGCGCCGCAGGGATGCGATTTACTCACGCCCTGGTGAAGCTCGGAAAGCGTGTCGCTGACGTTTGAAAAGCCGTGGTGCTGGTTTCGAAGAGCAAAAGACAGGTACTCCTGCGCAAGGGCGCGGAACTGTTCGAGTACGTTGTCCATTCCACGTTCGCCGATAGAGTAGAGCCGGTCGGGAGAGGTAGTCACGGGCGCGAAACCGACTTCGTGAAAACCCAGGTCATGCTTCAGATGGCGATACACGCCCAGCACGTCTACATCAGGCGTGGTTAAGGTAACTCTCGCGGCAATCGGACGCGAGTTATGGCGCGCCAGTAAGTCTCGGATTTTCGGGACGATAATGTCGTAACTGCCACGGCCGTTCGAGAATACCCGAAATTTATCGTTAGTGGACTTCGGCCCGTCGATGCTGACGGTAACGCCCACGCTGTTTTCCGACAGGAATTCGATGATAGCCGGGGAGAGCAGGGTCGCGTTCGTGGTGAGACTGAAGTCAATAGTTTTGCCACGCGTTGCGCACTGCTCGCGCGCATAGACCACTACGCGCTTCAAGAGCGGAAAGTTCATCAGCGTCTCGCCGCCGAAGAAGGTGATATGGATCGTCTTTCGTTCACCGCTTTCACGAATGAGAAACTCGACTGTTTCCTTCGCGGTATCCCAATCCATGAATTTCGCCTTGCCCTCAGGCGTAGCGACTTTATCAGCCCCGAACTCGTAGCAATATTGGCACGAAAGGTTGCACTGGTTGGTTACATTCATCACCAGCGTCTGTAGCGGGAAATCGGCGGGCGGTTCTTGCACAATGTTTTCGAAACCATCCGAATCGCGGATAGCGCGAAGACGAAAAAGCTCTTGCACCGTATCGGCGATATCTTCCGGCGCGAAGCCTTGCCCGGCAAGGTTTGAAACGATTTCTTCGGATGAGGCAGGACCTGAGCGAAAGCGGTCAAGGACAGCGCCGCTCAATTCGTCGAGCTGAAAGATTCCCGCGCTAGGAACGAGATAAAGGAACCTGGCATCGCCTCCGCGGAACTCGCGGAACTCTCCGGTCGAATATATGCTACTCAATGCACACCTCTGCTAAGTAAATTGGTGAAGACGATTTCAGAACGAGTTCTTTAAAGCCATGACTGCATATGCCGTGGCAGCGTCGGTCATGAAGTGACCAATATCCGAGTTCAGGTCGCGTTTCTTGTTCAGGGAATAGCTCGGCCAGCGGCCATCAGAGTGGTCCTGGTTACGGTCGAGCCACGTCAGCCCCTTTTCGACATGCGCCTGGCTACGAGGCACACCCGCCTGTTCCAGAGCAAATACAACCAGACCGGTTGCATAGCCGTCGCTCTTTGTTTCGAGGGGCGTGTCGTCGTGCCTCTTCCAAGCTCCGAAAGCCGACAGGCTCCAACCACCGTCTTCGCCCTGCTTTTCGTAAATGGCCCCCTCGAGAGAGGCCCGCTGCTCTGAAGTCAGCAGCGCTGGAAGTTTGGCCGAAGCCCAAAGCAACATGACCCGATCGAACAGCGGCTGCTCGGCGTAGTGGTTCACCAGGTAGCTACTGAGTAACTTCAGATTGCTTTGAATCGCTGGTTCTTCACGATAATTGCCCGGAGCGATACCTACCGCAATCGCCGCCATGGCCGCACCCATATACTGCGATTCGTTCGATTCCCAGGGAGCATTGTGAAAGTTCAGCCAATCCCAGGCTCCCGCTTCAGCTCCTGATTTGAGCTGCAGCGACCACATCTGGTCAAGGGCAGTTTTTGTAACTCCGGCCAACTTACTGTCTTCCGCATCGTAGTTGGCGAGAATCAATGCGTTCAACACGGATTCGGTCCCGCGCGACTCCACTGTTTTGCGAGGGCCCGCCTGGGCATCGGTGTAGAACGGCTCTACCTGTGCCCACAACGCCACCCGTTTCGTCACGTTGTCCAACATCGCGGTTTCGACTGACGACGCCGATTGCTCGCTGAGGGAGCTTCGCAGAGCACGCCGCGAAAGCGCGTAGGGGAGAGCCGTGTGACAGGAAACGCAAGCAGTCGAATGATCTCGCTGCGAAGTGGGCCACCTGAGCCACCAGGCCTCCCTGCCGTCCAGATACTTCGCGGCAGCTTTCGGGTCCCACGAGTCTGCCGGATGCGAGCCGGTGTCGGCAGCGATCGCGTTTCCACTTAGGGCGAGATAGGAAGTAAAGATTGCGGCGAATATGAATGTGGTTTTCAAGCGAAGTCCTCCATTCCCTAAGGAACCGGCTTTCGACTGACCAGCAGACATACTCGGGCTGCGCGGGTTACAGAGATCCTAACAGTTCCCAAGTTCGACTGTCAAAGAGTAACCGTGTCGATTAAAGCCCCCCACGGTGAGAAAGCCGGGATGTTGTATTTCTATCTAGAAAAACTAACGGTAGGTGTTGCCCTTTCAGAGCGGGCATTGTATATTGCCTTATCTGCCATTGGAGGATCGCCAAGGCGCGTCTTCAGCAACTTCCCCGTTCACCTAGTTGCCTCTTCCGGCTCAGATTTGTATCGAGGGCTTCAGAGCGCTAATGCGAACGACTCTTTTAAAATCTTCCGCCATCATCGTGACCGCAGCAATCCTCGGCTTTTGCCAGGACGCTTCCAAACCGGACCCCACTAAGGAGACGGAAGGTGGGATTCCCGTCACGGATCGATTAACCGTGGCTAAGTGCGGCAGCTGTCACCAGGCGGACGCGTATGGAAACCTGACCCGAATCTCCTGGATAAGAACAACTCCGGAAGGCTGGCAAGAGGCGACTAAACGCATGGCTCAGTTAAATGGCTTGCAGCTTTCCCCGGATGAAGGCCGCCAGATCGTGCGCTATCTGGCCAACGATCACGGCCTGGCGCCGGAGGAAACGGAGCCTGTCCGCTGGTACCTCGAAATGACGCAGCCGCAGACGGAATCGGTTCCCAACCCGAACATCAGGCATGCATGCACCATGTGCCACGCTTTTGCGCGGCCACAGACGTGGCGCCGCAGTTCGGCCGAGTGGCACCTACTGAAAAACATGCACATCGGTTACTTTCCGCTCAGCCAGTTTGTGGCGTTTTCCGAGCGCACGCACTCCGGACCGCCGCAGGATGGCGAGGCGGCGAAAACAAAGGATCCTGGCGATGAGGCTATTGACTACCTGAGCAAGAACTACGGTCTGTATTCTTCGGCCTGGTCTAAATGGCGAGCCCAAATGACTGAAACAGATCTGAGCGGCCGCTGGTTGATCACCGCGAGCGCGCCCGGCAAGGGCAAATATTTCGGTGAGATGGCGATCACGCGCGTGGCGCCCGGAGAGTTCAAGACGGAAACGACAATTACGAGTGCACAGGATGGATCTAAACTCACGCTTCCGGGCAAGTCTTTTCTATACACGGGATACGAGTGGCGTGGATCCGCTGATTCCTCGCAACTTGGAAAACTGCGCCAGGTGATGGCTTTGTCGCAGGACCAGGCGAGCCTGCGGGGACGCTGGTTCTGGGGAGCGTATGAAGAGTTCGGTTTCTCTGTTTCAGGCCAGCGCGATACCCGTGACATTGCCGTGCTTGGAAGCGATCTCACCTCGATCCACGCCGGATCTAAGGCAGTCCAGATGAAGATCTACGGCCAGCACTTTCCGCCCGATCTCAAGCCTTCAGACATCAGCCTCGGCGCGGGTGTTACAGCGACCAAGGTGTTGTCGGTAGACCCAAAAGCGTTGACCGTCACGGTTGATGTTGACCCGAAGGTTTTTGCAGGCAAAAGAAACATCTCGGTTCGAGGGCACCTGGCGAACGATGCATTTAGCGTGTATGATCGCGTGGAATACATCAAGATAACCGCGGAAACAGCGCTTGCGCACACCGGCGGAACCGTTGGGAAAAAAGGGTATGTGCAGTATGAGGCGCATGCCTATTCAAACGGCGTGGATGGGTTACCCAATACGACGGATGACGTGGACTTAGGACCGGTGCAGGCCGAGTGGTCCATTCAGGAATTCATAGCCTACAACAACGACAACGACAAGGAATTCGTCGGCTACATCGATTCGAACGGGCTTTTCACCCCGAGTGGAGATGGTCCGAACCCGCAGCGAAAGCTGTCCGCGGATAACATTGGCGACGTTTGGGTGGTAGCCAAATACGCGGGTAAAGAATCGGCGGCAGCCACCCCACTTGAAGCGAAGAGTTACCTGGTTGTTGCCGTCCCCGATTTTCTCCGATTCGACACGCCGGAGATAGCCGGAACCAAGTAAACGTAGCCACAAATTACAACGAGGTTTTATGAAGCATCTGAAAGCGATCAATGCCAAAGCCGGACGCATCGAGGCTCAAACCGCTGCCAATGAGAAGGACATTTTCGCGCTGCAGAACGGGCGCAGCGATCCCTCCAAGCAGCCTCATTATCCGGTCGGCTGCAGTCTGGCCTTTTTCCCCGGCTGGGAAGTGGATTCGGCGGGCGGGACGGCCGGGTTGTGCCAACCCGTAGAGCGCGACCTCTACGATTGCTATGCCGATTGCTTCTGGCCGGCACAAGTGCCTGACCATCTGAACCGCTATCCGGACTGGTCGAAGAAGTGTGCTGCCGCTACACAGGATTGGCGCAATCTGGACGTGGTGTTTCCCTGAGCAGCGCAGCCCCTCGCTTTCGAGCCATTGTTCTTTCACCCATGAAAAAAATAGCCCTTGCGTTCCTCGTTACGCTCTTTGCTGGACATTGCCGCGCCACTATCTACCTGGCGACTTATCAAGGCGAGCTGCTAGCGATCGATGACTCGAGCTACAGCATCGTCAAACGCATCAAGCTCAAGACCGGCATCGCCCGCGAGATGCTGCTCATGCCGGACAAGAAGCACATGCTGATGATGACGAACGAATACTCGGGTCTCGAAATCGTCGATCTCGAAAAGGGCGAGGTCGTCGAGTCCTGGACCATGGACAGTCCGACCTCTCGCATTCGCCCCACCAGTATGGCGATCGATCCAACGGGCCAGTTCCTTTACACAATGACAGCCAAGTATACGAAGACTATCGACCGCTGGGAAATCGGAGAGGATAAATTAGCTGTTATCGATCTCGCCTCGCACAAAGTTGTGCGTGAAGAACTGTTTCCGAAAGACAAGAAACCCGATTCATTCGGGATGTCGTTCCGTGTGTCCCCGGACGGCAAAAGTCTGTACCTGTTCGGGAATTCCGTCCTGATCTTTGATACCGCGACATTGAAGCTCTCCAAGGAAATCGATCTCGAGAAGCCGATCTATCCGGGCATGTCGCGAGTCAACTTCATACCAGAAATTGATCCGCACGACGCTCCGGATACGGTCACCGCTCTCTTCCAGACGGAAGATCCGTACGTTCACCGGCGCATCTTCGGTCTCGCGAGCTTTAACCTGAACACGAAGACCTTCGATTTCAACCCCATAGGCACTACTGTTCCAGGCAAGAGTGAGGAAGGGGGAATGTCGAACGTCCGTCTCTCGGCCGACAAGAAAACGGGCTACGCTGTCGCCAGTTTCGGCGAACACGGTGACAAGACCTGCCAGTTCTGGAGCTTTGACATTTCGAGGAAGTCACTGAAAGCACGCCAGGACTTTCTCTGTAACAGCCGCTTCTATTTCTCGAGTTCGTACGATGGCAACGATCTACTGATCTATGGTGCAGGCTTTGAAGTCGGCGTTTACGATGCGGCAACGCTAAAGCAGAAGCGAGTCGTCAACCTTGGCTACGACGTGACCATGGCCGGATTGATTGTGGTTCCTCCGGTGCAGGCCCAAGTTGCGAGCGTACACTAAACAGTCCTGCAACTACACATTATCGGTTAAAAGTAAGTCTCGAAGAAAAAAGTCATTCGAGCCGAATGCTCTTGACTTAAAGTTTTAACATCAACTAACATTTCTGGTAACAAGTCAAAAAGCTCCCGTCTAGCTCCAGCAGCATCCCCGTCGATTTCCGTCCGTATTTCTCCAGTCCTCTGTATCCAACGACGTCTAAAGGAGTGCACGTGAAGTCTTTGTCTTTGAAGCTTGTCTGTGTCCTGATGCTTTATGCCCCTATCGGCGCCTATGCCCAATCCACATTCGGCGAGGTGCTCGGGACAGTCAAGGAGACCTCAGGTGGCATAGTTCCCAACGCGAAAATTCAGATCGTGAATAAGGGAACCAGTGCCGTAAAGTCAACGCTGACAGACCAGACCGGCACGTACCAGTTCGTCAACCTGGACGTCGGGACTTATACGGTAAGTATCGAGGCGGTCGGATTCCAGAAGCTCGAATTTTCACCTTTCGATTTGAGCGCGCGAGAAACCAAGCGTCTGGACGCAGAACTGACGCTGGCGACTCAGCAGCAAACGGTGAATGTGGAGTCGAGCGCCGGCGCTGTTGTGCAGACAGATGCTTCGAACATCTCGGTTTCGAAAGGAAGTCTTGAGCTCACCAACCTTCCGGTGGCCATAACGACGAGGTCCACCGGCTCTACTAGCGCGTTTTCCACCCTGACTGCACAGCCTGGAGTGCAAACCGATTCTTCCGGTAACATCGCGGTGGCCGGTGCGACACCGTCTCAGCTTTCGATTACTATAGACGGGATCAGCTCCGTAGGCCCGGGGACGCTGGGTGCTCTGGGAGAACTCTTTCCCTCCTTTAATGCCATTGAAGAGATTAAAATCAGCGAGACTCTGAATCCCGCCGAGTATGGCGGCGTGGCTGACATCACGACTGTTTCTAAATCGGGCACAAACCAGTTTCACGGAGGTGCTTTCGAAAATCTGCAGAACAGTGACATGAATGCGTCCGATACCTTCAGCCACACCACTCCGACGATCAAGATGAATGACTTCGGCGCTTACATGGGCGGCCCGGTTATCATTCCGGGAGTCTATAACGGACATGACAAGACATTCTTCTTCGGAAGCTTCGAAGCTCTCCGTTTGCCAAAGCAGTTCACCGTGGTCGAGAGTGTTCCGACCGTCGCTATGCGCAACGGCGATCTTTCCGCTTACTCGGATCCTTTGACGGGCTATCCGGGTAACAAGATACCGGCCAATCAAATCAATCCGTACTCGCAGAAGGTGCTGAATTCGTTTTACCCGCTTCCTAATTACGGCGACACGAACGCGGTCGCGAACAATTACCTCGCGTCTTTCAACGTGCCGATCAATAGCGCGCAGGGTGATGTCCGCATTGACCAGGTACTGAACTCAAAGCAGCTGCTTTATGCCAGGTATACATACAAGAATCGCCGCATTCTCGACTACGCGAAAGATAATTCGGGCAATCCGGGTTCAGAGCTTCTCGGTTCTACTTCGAAACCTGAAATCTACAATGCTGCAACTGTTGCGCACAACTGGGTGATCACGCCGACGCTCGTAAACGAGGTGCGCGGCGGGTTCACCAGGATCCATCGTGACGTGACGTTTGAGGTCACATCGCAGCAAGCGGCGGATGAACTGGGGCTCACAAATCTACCCGGTCCTTTGCCGCCCGGCGACAACGTGCCCACCATCAGCATAGCCGGGTTCATAGGAATCCACAGCCCGACTTCCTACCTGATCAAAAAGGAAGGCACCAGTCAGGTGCTCGATACCCTCACGTACACCAAGGACAAGCACACATTGAAGTTCGGAGGCGACATACGGCGGCTGAGCAGTCTTCATACGCAGGTCTTCAGCGACTACCGCATGGGTACGTACCAATTCAATGGTGGCGCGATGAGCGCGTTACTCGGTAACGGTGCGGGTACTCCCTTGGCCTCGTTTCTCCTTGGTTATCCCGATTCGACAACCATTGCAACCGTGATCAATCCAGACACTTACGCGTATGCCATGCACTACGCCTTTTTCGGTCAGGACGATTGGAAAATAACTCCGAATCTGACGCTGAACTTCGGTCTGCGCTGGGAGTACCATCCGTCTTTCCACGATCACAACGAAAACCTTGCGAACTTCGATCCTGCTTATACGAGCACTCAGAATGGCCAGACTGTACGGGGCGCAGTTATCCTTCCGTCGAACAAGACTTACTCGATCCTGAACCCAGGGTTTGTGGAAGCGATCGCGCCCACGCCGATCCTCACGGCTGCCCAGGCCGGTATCCCGTCCAACTTACGATTCCCGAATCGCACGGATTTTGCTCCCCGGGTGGGTTTCGCCTGGCGCGTTTTCGGCGACAACAAGACAGTTCTGCGCGGCGGTTACGGACGCTACATCGAAGCGTTGCTGGCCAGCGGCGCAATCGATGGCTGGGCAGTGGAGTCCAGCAATGTCGGCACATTTGCAAACTCTCTGAACACCAATGGGAAACCCGTTTTCAGCCTGCCGTATTCGTTCCCTTCAAACATCTCTCAGCCCGGGACACAGTTCTTTGATCTGGCGTCTGATCTTCACTACAAAGATCCTTACGTTCAGCAATGGAATCTGACGCTCGAGCGAGATCTTGGCAGGGGAGTCGGCCTGCGTATGTCTTACGATGGCAACCACGGCTCGAATCTCGGGGTTGTCGAGAACATCGACCAGCTTCCGGCGAACACGCTCGGCTATAACGCGCTTTCAGGGAGCGTGCCATTCCCTCTTATGGCGGATATCCTGTCGCAGGAGTCTGCCGGCTTCTCGAACTACAACGCGGGAACGATTGCCATTCGAAAGCGCAGCAGCAGCCTGCAGTTTGAGTTAAGTTACGTCTATTCCCGGGATCTGACCAACACCAATGGTGCGGCTACGTCGAGCACGTCGGCTTTTGCGAATGAAATGGGAAACACGTTGAGCGATCCTTATAATCCAGGACTCGATTACGGGAACACTCCGTTTACGCGCCGCCATCGCGTGTTGGCCACATTTCTCTATGAACTGCCGTTCGGGAAGGGGCGCGCATTCCTGAACGGCACGAACGGACTGGTTGACCGGGTGATCGGCGGTTGGGAATTGAGTGGCGTTTGTGTTTTTCAGAGCGGACCGTTCATGACAGTCACGACGAACAGCGATCCCTCCGGAACTGGTTATAATTTATTCAACGCCAATGGCGGGCGCGCCGACCGGGTTGCTGGTGTGTCGCCCTACGCCGGGCAGTCGATCAACGCCTGGATAAATCAGGCCGCCTATGCTGATCCTGGGGATAACATCGGGCGCTTCGGAAATGCATCTCAGGGCGATGTGGTCGGTCCCGGTTCGCAAATTGTTTCGCTCTCGCTTCTGAAACAGATCCCGATTACCGAGCGGCTTCGCGTTCAGTTTGGCGCCCAGGTTGCCAACCTCTTCAACCACCCAAATTATGCTCCGCCCTCAAACCTCACCGTGGGGGTTCCAGCTTTTGGACAAATCACCTCGCTGCAGAGCGCCGAAGGCGCCGGACCACGGTCGATACAGCTAGCGGGACGAATAACATTCTGATCGGACGGGTCTCAGGATCCGGTCTGGCAGAAGAAGCTGTTCGCGCTTACTGCTGTGCCGGTGCGGCAACTCCTTTGGGCACCGAGTTGGGTTGGCCGGGACCCCAGAACGGTTCCCCCGACTTCGTGGGCGAGTTGTGAACCGCTAACTCGGCATCCAATGCCGATTCCTGCCCTGCATAGGTGACCGACCACTTCAGGGCAAGGCTTCCGGCGATGGTAAGCAGAGGTGCGATACCGGATCGAAGAAACTTACTGCCGCTTCGTCTGAGCAATGCCGGCGCAACCAAACCCATCGTAACCGCTCCCCAGATGAAAAGTTTAGATTGCTTGCCGAACAGAAGCGGTCGTGTGGCTTTCCTCGCCGTGCCCAGATATGCCCCCAAAGCGAGTGCCTCCGCGCCCGCGGCCACGTCCTCGAATCTGGCTAGCGCTCTATGCGAAGCCGAATGCTTTGAAGCGTACGTGCTGAGCGTCAGGGCAGAAACCGCCGTGCTCATCGAGCTTGCAGCAAGCAGCGTGCCCATGAAGTGAGTCTTTGCCCAGACCGGAATGCTCGTCGTGGAGAGCAAAACGCCGGGATAACTTACCATCATGAACGCAAATGGCATTCCCAGTACGGCGAGAGCCTTCCGCGGTAGAAAGCCTTGCAGCGGACGCAACAGGGCCCCTGCGAACGGAAGTCTGGCGGCTCCGGGTTCGAGCATAGCCGCGATCGCCGAGAATATCCCAAAGCCGGAGAGAGCCCAAGCTCCGTGATTCATGGGCGAAGTGCGCTTGAATATCCGCAGCATGTGATGGAAGCGTTCGGGTCGCCCCAGATCGACGATCAGCAACGGAGGGCAGGGAAGGAGAAAGGCGAAAGAGAGATACTTTCCGGAACGAACCACGCCTCCAAAAGCTTCCCTTCCTACCAGATCGGCCACCGTGGACAGAATGTAGGAGCCGGCGCTGATGCCTTCCGAGAAGAAGTACAGCGCGATCTCCCATTTCCAGAACGGGCGTTTAAGAATCGGCAAGCCATAATAGCCGCCCTCGTTCACGCGATCCGGCGTAGCTGTTTTGGCTATTTCGTACGTGGGAGAGAGCGTGTTGAAAGGGTCACGCGGGTCCGTTGTCTCAACGACATCATGCACCATGTTTTTCCTTGTTGGCAAACAGGAAAGCCGAAGCCGCCGTCAACCCGATCGCCGCCGCGAAGCTGAACAGGTAATTCTTTTTCAGATGTGCCGCGGGCCGGCGAGGTGATTCGGGCAGATTGTAAACAGCCGGTTTGTCTTTCAGCAGGAAAAAGGAGTTTAGGGCACTGTATTCGCCACCTGCCTCCGCGCCGTAGAGATATGCATCCGTTTCGCCTCGCGCGTGAAGCTCTGCCACGCGTCCCTGAGCATGTTCGCGAAGCTCGCTGACTTTCCCGAACTTGATTGATTCGGTTGGGCAGGCTTTGGCGCAAGCGGGAACAAGATTGTCCTTCTGCCGGTCGTAACACAGCGTGCATTTGTGCGCGCGGCCGTCTTCCTTATTCCGATTCAAAACTCCGAATGGGCAGGCGGCAACACAATTGGCGCAACCGTTGCAGATATCCGGCTGAACGTAAACGTTGCCGAACTCGTTATAGATGAGTGCGCCCGTCGGGCAAACCTCTTCGCAGGGAGCGAGTTGGCAGTGTTTGCAGACGTCGCTCATCATCAGCCAGCGCCCGGGGTGACCGTCGCGGTCGAACTGCTCGACAAAAGCCACGTGCCGCCACGTCGTATCGGACAGCGCCACAGTGTTGTCGTAACTGTTGCCCGTCCAGTTGAAACCGTCGGCAGGCAGCTGATTCCACTGCTTGCAGGCAACTTCGCACGCTTTGCAGCCTATACAGAGCGTAGTGTCGGTGAAGAAGCCGGTCTCGTCCTGCTCGGCTGGCGCTTCGGGCCTGGCGAAGGCCTCAAGCAGGTCGGGAATGAATCCTTCGAGCGCTGCTGCCGTATTCATATCGCCTGACCCTCCGGCTGATCCGAACCAGGCGTATCGGGCGCACGCTCCCGGGTGGGCCATGGGCTCGGCGGGTCACGCTGCATCAGCCCACTGTCTTCGAGTCGCCCCGGCCGCACGTTGACCGTGAATGCCTTAGCGTCGTGCATACTGACGTTCGGGTCCGAGATGATCGCTGTCAGGTCGTTGGCGATCGAACCAGTCGTCTCGCCCGAGAACCCCCAGTGAAAGGGCACGCCGATCTGGTGGAGCGGCTTGCCGTCTACTTGAAGCGGCACCATGCGTCCGGTGACCATCGCTCTGGCTTCAATCGCCGCGCGAGAGCTCCATACAACCATCCAGCCCCCATGCTCGATTCCCTTTTCTTCTGCCAGTTCATGGCTCAGCTCCACAAACATCTCCGGCTGCAGTTCGTTCAGCCAGCTGTTAAACCGGCTCATCGGCCCGCTCAGGTAATGTTCAGTCAGGCGATACGTGGTGGCAACGATCGGGTACTCCCCGTCGAGCGGGTTTTTCGGATTCAGCGGAACGTCAAAACACTCGACCATTGGATTGTCACGCTGCGAATAGAGAAGATTTCGAACAGGCGATTCCACCGGCTCATAGTGGGTCGGCAACGGCCCATCTTTGGTTCCTGTAGGAGCAAAAAGCCAGCCGCGCCCATCCGACTTCATGATGAATGGCGCATCGCCCGCGATCGCGGCCATGCCGATCGCATTCGGATCTGGCCGGTAGGCGGGCGACTTGTCCGGTTCGAAATCCGGTTCGTCCGGTCCGGCCCAATGTTTCTGCGCTTCATCCCACCAGAGATACTTTTTGCGTTCTGACCACGGTCTGCCTTCGGGGTCGGCGGAAGCCCGGTTGTACATAATACGCCGATTCTTCGGCCAGCTGAAGCCCCATTCCGGGCTTGTGTAAACGCCGGGTGTAAGCTTGCGCGAGCGGGCGCGATTGTTTCCTTCGTCCGGATACACGCCGCTATAGATCCAGCATCCGCACGCAGTCGTCCCGTCGTCTCGCAGTTCGGAAAAGGTGCCGACCTGCCGTCGATCGGCAACCGTATATCCGTTGATCTCTTTCAAGATCTTGGCCGTATCCGGTTCGTTCGCGATGGTGCTTAGGGAGCCGTCTGGAAGTTTCTGCGGCTCGTCGAGATCGTAGTCCCAGGTCAGATTAAGAAGGCCCTGGTCTCGCATGAGACTCGATCCTGCATAAAGAGCCTTGAGCCGTTTGCCAAGATCATAGACAAACCAGGCGTCTGAGCGGCAATCTTCCGGCGGGTCGACGGCTTTGTCGTGCCATTGAAGCAGGCGCTGTGTGTTAGTGAAGGTGCCTTCTTTCTCCGTACTCGAAGCTGCCGGAACAAAAAAGACTTCGGTGCCGATGGTGCTTGGATCCGGGTTCTCAGGGCCCTTGTACCAGAACGAAGCGGTTTCGATCTCGAACCAATCTCTTACGACCAACCACTTCAGCTTCTTCAGCGCTTCGCGATTGAGCTTGCCATTCGGCGCACCGGCCGCCGGATTTTGCCCGAAGACGAAAAGCCCATCCACTTTACCCGCTGCCGTGCGGATGGCCATCACCAATTGGGAATAGTTGCCGTCCATGCGCGGTACCCATCCGAAACCGTAATCGTTTTCTTTCGTGGCCGCGTCGCCATACCAGGCCTTGAGTAAACTGACCATGAACTTGGGGAGGTTGGCCCAATACCCGGTCTTAACCTCTTCCTGCTTGAGATAGCTCTGTAGATCGGAGTGATCGCGCTGCGCCGAAGGCTGCAGGATGTAGCCAGGCAAGAGTTCGTAGAGCGTCGGAACGTCAGTCGAACCCTGTATGCTGGCGTGCCCGCGCATCGCCATTATGCCTCCGCCAGGGCGCCCGATGTTGCCCAGAAGCAGCTGCACAATGCCAGCCGCGCGAATGATCTGCACGCCTGTAGAATGCTGCGTCCAACCCACCGCGTATACGAGACACGTGGTTCGTTCGCGTCCCGAGTTCCGGCACACAGTCTCGGCAACTTCGAGGAAGTCCTCCTTGCTGCATCCGCAGATCGAGGCTACCATCTCCGGCGTGTAGCGCTCGTAGTGCCGCTTCAGTATGTTGAGAACACAGCGCGGATTTTGCAGAGTAGGATCTTTTTCAGGCTGCGGGTTCTCGAGATTTCCGGAGCGCTCACTGAACGACTCTGCCTTGACCTCTTTGGGCGAAGAGGTCTTCGACTGTCCTTGCTCGCTCGCATAATGCCACGCCGTTTCGGACGGATCGTACGACCGGCTATTCGGATCGAAGCCGTCGAAAAGGCCATTCAGGTCTTCGGCGTCCTCATATTGATCATTGATGATGGTGGTAGCGTTCGTAAATGCCAGGACGTATTCGCGGAACCAGAGATCGTTGCCCAATATGTGATTGATCAAACCACCCAGAAATGCGATGTCCGTGCCTGTCCGGATGGGGACGTACTTGTTGCACATAGCCGATGTTCGCGAGAAATGCGGGTCGACATGAATCAGCTTTGCCCCTCGTTCGCGCGCCATCATAGGAAAGCGGAAGCCTACCGGATGCGCTTCAGCCATGTTCGAGCCCATGAAGAGTATGCAGTCGGCATTCTGCATGTCTTCCTGGAAACCGGTCGCCGCACCGCGGCCGAGTGATGTGCCCAGACCGGGCACCGAAGCGCTGTGTCAAATACGAGCTTGGTTTTCGATAGGTATGATTCCCAAACCGCCGTTCAACAGCTTCTTGATCAGATAATTTTCTTCATTGTCCATAGTCGCCCCGCCGAGCGACATGATGTTCGTCACATGGTTGAGCACTTGGCCGTCACGTGTGCCGACGAAGCCTTCTTCTCGAGCTTCTTTTGTCAGATGAGCAATGCGGTCCATCGCCCAGTCAAGCGGCCGCTGCTCCCACTTATCCGAGAAAGGCGCCCGATACATGACATGCTTGATGCGGTGCGGGTTGACTGAGAGCTGAAATGTGTTGGCGCCCTTCGGGCAAAGCTTCCCTCCGTTTATGGGGCTTTCAGGATTACCTTCGATGTCAATTACCTTGCCGCCCTTTACGTAGATCAATTGGCTGCAGCCTACCGCGCAGTACGGGCAGATACTCTTTACCTGGGTAGCGTCTTTGATGCGGGCACTCTTGTTGATAGTATTCGGGCTGAAAGGCTGATTCGCGGTGGCTCGCTCTCGGACACGCGTAGATCTCTTTTTAAAGGGCATGGTTGTGACTGGATCCATGATCTCAGCTTCGCTACCCTCCGTGGCCCAGCAATTCTCCCGTGCTTCTCAGTGCAGGGATCAGTGTGAAGTGCCAGACTTGCTGGCGGGCTGGCCAGGCGTTTGATCAGGGCCTGGTTTAGCCGGCGTCGTACTGCTCCCAGGTCCGCCGGTGCCACCTTTTCGAGTGTTGTTTCTTTCGTTATCTGAGTTATAACCGCGAGATGTATTTTGAGGCTGGGCTTCGCCGTTGCCCTGGTTTGTCTTGCAGCCGGAGCTGGCAAGGAAACTAAGCATCGCGTAAACGGCAAAGGCGCGGCGGGTCGTTGCAATCGACATCTGTAAACCTGTTACCGGTGAGATGCGTTCCCCCGCGCCTGATTTCAGGAAGGTTAGGCTGAACGCGCTAACGCGAAATGCGAAGAATTTCCGAAGCGATCGAGTTGAACGCTGCGCCGAGCTGCCCGGCGTTGGGCGAATAGTAATACTTGCCGGCGATTTGCGAGGAGTTGTAGATCGGACTGGCTGGATCGTTCGCGAAGCGGCGAAGAAGCGTGCCGTCCACACCTCCATCGCCGTCGAGCCCGATCGTGTAAATAACGATGCCGTCGTTTCTGATCTGGCGGGCTGCATCGTCCGCCGCATTTTGGGAAATAGCGTCGCTATTCTTCTGAGTAAACGTGATTTGATTGCTACTATCGCGTGCCACGGCTGCGTAGGCAGAGGCCGATGCCGAGTTCCCAAAAGCGTCGAAATCGGGAATGAACAGGTAGGATTTGGCTAGCTGTGCGAATGAGCCGGAAGGACAGTTTTTGACAAGCGGAGTGGAGGTAGAGGTGATCGGCTGCGGCGTGGGATCGTTGATGCCGCCGCCGTCCGCTATGTAACCGTTCACGACTGCTGAAGGGACACCGTTGACATCCGGGCAGGTCTTCCCGCCGCTCAGCGGAAAACCCTTTGGTGCTCCCGCCGTAGCTGGTCCAGCGAGAAAGCCGTTAGGAACACCGTCCGTGAAGAAGACTATGACGTTCAGCGCCCCAGGCTCGGCGACACTAAGGACTTGCTGGTGTGCGAGAGCCAAGGCTGCGGCGGACCCGGTATTTCCGCCGCACTTCAAGGTTGCAAGAGTGTCATTCAGGCTCGGACTCTGCGCCATGAAATTCTTCGTCGAGCTATAGTCCACTTTGGCGTTGCCCATAAACGTGATCAGTCCGACGGTATCCCGGCCGTTCACGAACTTTGAGACGAAGTTTTCAGCATCGCTCTTCATCGTGTTGCAGACGCCGGCCATGGAGCCGGAGCGGTCCAGCGCAAGGACAACGTTCACGTCGCGGCGGGATGTGCTGGCCGCCGCTGTCAGATTCGCCGTGGGATGCCCGAGCAGGCCAAGAAAATAGAGATTGATAACGGCTGAAGACTGAACCTGCACGGTAACGGTGTGATAGCTGGTCTGTACGGGAGGCGGGACCGTTACCGTAGCACTGGCGGCATTAAGAAAGTGTGGCGGAAAGTTGGCGTTGAAGAACTGGGTGGCTACCTGTTGTACGTTGGCCGCCTGAGAATCGACCGTCAGCCCGATATTCAACGAGCGCGCCCCGGCGAGAGCCGCCGCATCCGTTGCAGCAATAAGTCGTTCATGGGCGAAGTAAGCGACGCCGCCATCGATCGCCAGGCCGACCATCGGCAGCAGAACGAGCGCGAGCATAATCGTGAACATCACTAGGGCGGCCCCGCGCTCGCCCTGCCTGCTCCGCATTCCCGGCCGTTTAAAAAATCGATCTTGCATAAGAACCTGTGTTGTTGAAACCGCTGAAGTTGATGGATTGAGAATCCAGCGCAACTTCGGAAACGTAGGCGTATTGCCCTGGTTGATTGGCCGGAAATGTCAGCAGAGACGAGAAGTTGGTTGCCACAAGGCTCGGATCGGAGAGATACTGCGAAGCCTGAATAGCCGTACCGTTGCTCAGATATTGGGCGCTCGGATTTCCCAACTTGGATTTCGCGTACTGCATGTTTCCGAACACATACAGGCTGGTAAAGACGTACTTACCGTCGTTCGGGCAAGCTTTCATATTCGCGGCGGCACAGTCGCTGTCCGTGACAAGTGTCACTTTAGATAGCAGAACCGCTCCAGTTCCTGAGGTTGGCTGAATACCTAACGAGCTTGCAAGCTTGGTAAGCAGGGCTGTATTTTGAGTCTGCGAGAAATCGATCCCGTACGCATACATGTGACCCGTATCCCGCGAGAGTTGACTGACCTGAATGGCGCGGACCAGATTGATGCCGAATAGGATCGTTCCCAGAAGGAGCGGAACCCAGACCAGAGTTGAGAGCAGGAACTCGACCATCGCGCTGCCTCGCTCTGTTTCTTCTAAACGCCTGATTCTTTCGTCAGCGGCTGGGCGGGATGCCATTCGGGGAACTCTCCATTACGTCTGAGGAGCTTGCTCTCAAAAACATCGTTGACCACCCCTCTCGAAGAATGGGACCAAGACTGCTTACCGGCACGTTAGCCACGGACACCTGCACGACATTGCCTCCGGCGTTGCTATCAACCCCGCTAAGGCAATTCGAGAGATTCGAAGGATTGTAGTAGCAGATCTCGATCAGATTGATTCCGGTATCTCCGGCGAGAAAGCCCATCGCATTACTCTGAACAACTGACCTGATATAGGCATCCTGGCCGCTGACACCGGCCGGTACGTAACCGGTGACAGCAGATCGAACTCCGGCCTGCACGGCATGCTGAATACTCGCCTGGGCGAAACATAGCCAGGCCACGTCCATGATCAGGAACATGAACGCCATCAGCGGAAGAAGGACCAGACCGAACTCCACAATCTGGGATCCGGTCTCGTCTGAAACAGCTCCTGAACCCCGGAGCCGGTGCAATGGGAAGACGCGCTTAGCCCTGGTGAGAGGAACTGGCGCCAAGGCGCGGCGATTTTCGTGAACGGCGGCTGCGATCCCGGCGCGCCGTTCAAAAGGAGTCATCGGGACTCTCCCTACTGCATTGATTTGCGGTCGCGGCGGCGTTTGAAGTAGAGCAGCATAGCAGCAGCTGCCGCGACCCAAATGAGAGCCTGAACGATTGTGTTATCCACTGGTGATCTCCTTTCGTGAGTGCAAGGGCTTCTAAAGATGTGTGGGTAAGGGCGGTCGAAAGTTGCACGATTGTCGCCCTAGATATTTCCGAGAGCCGGTAGAAGATTTTTGAATAGCTGCAGCATGCCTGGTCCCGCAACGATGATTGTGAGCGAGGGCATGCAGAAGAAGAAGATTGGAAAAACCAGCTTCACCCCCACTTTTCCTGCCTTTTCTTCCGCTATCTGGCGGCGGCGGACGCGCAGAAATTCCGATTGCGTGCGCAGGGCTTCGGCGACGCTCGTTCCGAAGCGGTCGGTCTGAATCAAGATCGCGACGAGCTTCTTCAGTTCGTCCTCTCCCGTGCGATTGGCAAAGTTTCGCAGCGCTTCGATGCGGCTGCCGCCGGCGAGCATTTCCATGTTCACCAGCGTCAGCTCCTCGCTAATCACCGGATGGAAGGTGGTGAATTCGCGGCTGACATTGACTAGAGCTTTGTCGAGCGCGCAGCCGGCCTCGGTGGAAATCACAAGCAGATCGAGTACGTCGGGCAAAGCGAGCCGTATTTTCTCCTGCCTGGCGCTGGTCAAACGCCCGAGCACAAAACCGGGACCGAGAAAACCGGCGACGGCAGAAGCGATCGGAATGATAAGCCGGTTCAGTGGATTATCTGAGAGATGATTCCTTAACAGCAGCGCCGCCATCAGCAGCGAACAGCAAGCGATCAGTTTGATCCCGAGATACGCGTACGCTGCATAGGAG
The DNA here is from genome assembly GCA_963723645.1 of Terriglobia bacterium. Classification (GTDB taxonomy): domain Bacteria; phylum Acidobacteriota; class Terriglobia; order Bryobacterales; family Bryobacteraceae; genus Bog-105. The sequence goes on along the minus strand of CAVRRR010000005.1, from coordinate 2,494,519 downwards.
GAGCGAAACCCTGCCGCGATCAGTTCACGCTTTATGCCTTCGACGTCTCGCGGAGAATAGGGCAGCATACGGCCGAAGGACTCCAATAGCTTGGAAAATCCCCTTGCCGACTTACCTTCGAGCGCTCCGGGGCCAAAGCTGGCAGTATGCGTCGAAGTCGAGGAGACGAGCCGGTCGAGCATATTCGCCGGTTTCGCGAAACGAATGTATCCGAACACTGAGATGGCCGTCGCGATGGCCAAGAAGAGGAGAAATACGAAGAGCAGCAGCATGGGTCAGACTTTGATGTTCACGATTTTGCGAATACAGAAGAATCCAACCACCTGGGCGGCCACCGCGCCAATAACAAGCTTTTTGCCGTCGGGATCGCGAGCGAGCACCAGGAGGTAATCGGGAGAGACAAAGAATAGAATCAGCGCGACAATGACCGGCATTACTGCCAGGATCAGGCCGGTGATCCGGCCGTGAGCACTGGCCGCTTTGATCTGACCCTTGAGACGAAAACGCTCGCGGATGATCTTTGCCATGGTGTCGAGAATCTCGCTCAAATTCCCACCGGTTCCCTGCTGCAGGAGCACGGCTGAAACGAAGAAACGCACATCTATGAGAGGCACGCTCGCGACCAGCTTGCCCAGAGCTACTTCGAGATTCGAGCCCAGATGAAGATCGTTGAGCATCTGGCGAAAGAAGAACCTCAGCGGATCGGGTGAATCGGCCACAAGCATCTCCAGGCCTATTGAGAACGCATGCCCGGCGCGCATCGACCGCGAGAGGAAGTTCAGGGCCTCCGGGAACTGCTCCTCAAACATTCCCAGCCGCTTCGACCGCTTTCGAACCACGACCAGCAGTGGAGCAATAGAAAGCAGCGGCGCAAGCACCAGTGGCGATATCGTAATGCGAGAGAAAGGCGGAAAGAAAAACCCAACGAATACACCAGCGCAGGCGGATATCAGCGTGAGGGCCAGAAATTTCAGGGTTGTCCAGTTGAGCCCTGACTGCTCGATAAAGCCCGTCAGGCGCCGAAGCGATGCTACGCCGTCGAGAGCCTTGGAAAGAGCGTGTTCCTCCGCTTCCGGCCTAAGCAGATCGGGCCGCCGCTTCCCCGCTTCGGATTCGGCCCGTTTGAGCATCGTGCGGATCTGCTGTTTTTGCCGCGAAACGATAAATGCCTGGCCTAAGCCGATGCAGAGCAACACAATCACGAACAAGACAACGAAGATAATCGAGAACAGAAGCATCGCTGCTAACGCACCTCGGATGAGCTTTGAAAGATGCTGGCGGGCAGTTCGATACCGGCCGCTTTCAGCCGCTCGCTGAATTTTGGGCGAACGCCGGTTCCGTGAAAGCGGCCCATCACACGCCCATCCTTTGAAATGCCCATCCGATCGAAGAGGAAAATGTCCTGCGTCGTGACCAATTCGCCTTCCATGCCCACGCATTCGGTTACGTGAGTCACGCGCCGCGCACCGTCGCTCATGCGTGAGATCTGGACGAATAGATCGACCGCTGAGGCCACCTGCTGGCGAATCGAGCGCACGCTGAGATTGGCGTTTGACATGCTCACCATCACTTCGAGCCGGCTGATGGCGTCGCGCGGGCTGTTCGAGTGAACCGTGGTCAGCGAGCCGTCATGGCCCGTGTTCATGGCCTGTAACATATCGAGCGCTTCTTCGCCGCGTACCTCGCCGACAACGATACGGTCAGGACGCATACGAAGCGCGTTGATCAGCAATTGCCGCTGCATGATGGCGCCCTTGCCCTCAATGTTCGCCGGCCGGGTTTCGAGGCGCGCCACGTGGGGTTGGCGCAGCTGCAGTTCGGCCGCGTCCTCAATGGTTACAATGCGTTCGTTTGGCGAGATGAATCCCGAAAGCATGTTCAGGAAGGTTGTTTTCCCCGCGCCCGTGCCGCCGGAAATGATGATGTTCAGACGAGCCTTGACGCAGCATTTCAAAAGCTCGAGCATCGGATCCGTGATTGACTGATTCCGCAGAAGGTCGACCGGCTGCAAAGGCGAGCCGCCGAAGCGTCGTATCGACAGCAGCGGGCCATCTACCGCGAGGGGAGGGATAACGGCATTCACGCGCGAGCCATCGGGCAGCCGGGCATCCACCATAGGGGAGGATTCGTCGATGCGGCGGCCCACTCGCGATACCACTCGCTCGATAATGCGGACCAGGTGCGCATCGTCTTTGAACGAGATAGCGGTCCGCTCCAATTTTCCGCCGCGCTCTACGTAGACAATCTTGGGAGTGGTCACCAGGATGTCTGAAACGGTGCGGTCGCGAAGCAGCGGCTCGAGGGGTCCCAGCCCGAAGACTTCGTCCAATACTTCTTCGATCAGCTGATCCTTCTCGGTCAGGCTCAGGGGTGTTTTCTCTTCATTGACGAGCTTGCTTACGGAAGGACGGATGTCCTGCCTCGCCTGCTCGGGTGACCGCGCGGCGAGAGCTTCGAGGTTGATACGGTCCAGAAGTTTGCGGTGAACCGAAAACTTCATGTCCTGATACTGCGGACTGCTGTCCTCGCGTGCCATAACAGGCAACGCGAGTTCCGGCGAACGAGGTGTTAGCTGTGAAGTTCCCATGTGCACCCCCGTTACCCGAACAGGGAGAACTTCTTTTTGGGCTTCGGCGCTTTGATGTTCGCGAGCTTCGTAGTGAGAACAGAGAACTGCTGGGCGAGGCGGTTGTTAGGGGGAAGCAGTGTTCCACCCGAGTAGGCTTGATAGAGGCTCGGATAGTCGTTTGGAAGCATGGCGTAGAGCGGGCGCCCGAGTACCTTTTGCAATTCTTCCTGCGTGATGTCCATCATTTTCGGCGTGCGATTCAAAACGAGTTCCAGGCGGCTTAAGTCTTCGCCGCGGTCGCGGAGTTTTTGGGCTATTGCTTTAAGGCCGTGTAGTGCCGAAACCTCCAGCACCGAAATCAAAAACAAATCGTCGAGTTCTCCGTAGAGCGAGGCGGCAACTTCGTTGAGGCTTCGGCCCAGGTCGAGAACGACCCAATCATGCTGGGATCTCATGAACCGGATTACCTGCCTCAAGTCGTCCCGGCCAGGCGCGTTTTCATGAGAGAAGTCCTCCGGACTGGGAATGACATCGATGCCGGGCTTCCACTCCGAAACCAGTGCTTTCCATAGACTTTCGTCAAGCCTTGACAGATTCGACACGGCGTCGAGCACCGAATAGTTGCTGGCCACCTTCATGAGGAATCCGACCATGCCAGAGGTGAGGTCGAGATCGGCAAGCAGAACGCGCTTTCCTGTCTGGCGCCGGAGATCCGCTGCAATGTGGCAGGCCAGAGTGGTCGCGCCGCAGCCGCCCTTTGCAGAAAGAAAGCCGATGACCTTGCCGCGCTTATCGGGTGCGTCTTCATTGTGCCGCTCCATCACTCTTTCGAGCGCAGGAGTGAGGGTTTCCGAGAAAGGTGGGTGAACAAATTCGTGAGCGCCAGCCCGGAGAGCAGCCAGGATCAGCTGCGGATCATCGCTCGAATGCAGGGCAACGACTTTGGTCTGGGCGGCGGCTTTCCGGACGCCTCGAAGCGCTTCGGGAAGATCGGACCGTATGGCATTCAGCTCGATAAGCAGGATCTCAGGCCGGTCCAGTCCGACGCGGTCGAGTACCGATTTCCAATCGTGCGGGTCTTGCTCGGAGACGGACGAAGCGTCGCTCTGGGCGAGCAACTCGCCAACATCACGCCGAAGGTGATCGTCCTCGAGCGCCAGCAGAACATGAGCGTTTCTCATAAGGGTGCTATTTGCTCGTTCCTGGCGCCGCCTGCGCATCGGCGGGAGGCGGGGTTAATTGAAGCAGCGGCTTGATACCGCTGCCGCTGTTACCATTCGGGCCCGCCGTGGCCGGATCAGGTGCGCTCCAATTCCTGAGCATTTCAACCGGCAGAGTGGTAGCTTGCGGCAGGGCGGCGCCAGGCACAACGGGATTCTGCGGTGCCGACGGAACGGTACCCTTCATGAAAGGCTTTGGCATTTTGACGTCTGGAGTCTTGGACCCGGCAGGCAGAGGCTGAACCAGTTCCGGCGTGACCAGGACCATGAGTTCGGTATTGGTTTTGGTAATTGTGCGGGATTCGAAGAGCTTGCCGAGCAGAGGAATGCTGCTCAGGCCGGGGATCTTGCTGAGATTCTGGGTAGTTCGATTGTCGAGCAGTCCGGCGATTACGAAACTCTGACCATTTGCGAGATCCACTTCGGTCTGAACGCGCCGCACATCGAGGCCAGGGACAGTGTAGCCGCTCACCGTCAGGCCGTTCGCGTAATCTAGCGAGCTGACCTCAGGTGTTACAGCGAGGCGGATCGTTCCGCGTGGAGTAATGGTCGGCTCGAAATGAATCCGGATTCCAAACTCGCGAAACTGGATGGTGATCTGTCCGACGCCCGCGCCGCCACCCTGCAGCGTTGGGTAGGGAAACTCACCGCCTGCCAGGAAGCTGGCTGGCCGACCGCTGACGGTTAAGAGATTTGGCTCGGCAAGAATCTGAACCACCTGCTTTTGTTCGAGCGCCTCGATGGCCGCTCCCAGGTTGAGATCGGGACGGAACAGAAAGACGTTCAGGAGATCGTGAAAGGTGGTGGTGAACGGATTCTGGGTGAAATCAAAGGTCGGCTGCTGACCGAACTGTCCGGTCGAGACCGCCCCGATCGTGTTCGTCGCGCCGGTGCTGATGAGGTTAAAGCCGAGTTGCTGAGCGGCGGTTCGGTCCACGTTGGCGAAGCGAACTTTGAGCAGGATTTGCGGTTCTGCCTCGGGCACTTTGACGTTAAGCAAGTTGACCACTTTGCCTAGAGTGGATGCGATGGCAGTGGCTCGGTCGGCTGCAGTGACGTCGTTAACGACTCCGCGAAGGAAGACCGAGCCATTGCTGTAATCGAAACTGACATTTTGGCCGTTGAGCTCGCGCTGCAGTTCCGTCCGGACCGCGTCCGGCCTTGAGTCATTGAGCGTGACATGCACGGTGAACATCGTTCGTCCGCCCTTTTGATCCCAAAGAACGAGGCTGGTGTCGCCTGCGGCTTTCCCGTTGATCAGGACTTCGGTCTTACTTACTGCGACCGCTTCAGCCACCTCGGGATTCGCGACAGAGATGCGTTTGACGCCGGCGGCATTCTCGAGGATGTTCGATTTGTTGACGCCAACGAAGAACTCGTTAGCCGCCTGTTCAGCCGGGCTCGGCAGAGGAGCACACAGGGCGAACAGGATTGAGTGAATGGCCAGGAGGATGGTAAGTTTCATGCGGATTTCCTAGCGGCGTCCCTCGAGTAATTGCTCGCTCTTTTTGGTTCCGCTGAATACTTCTACGGTGTCCGGCGGAGGAGCTAGAGCGCGCACGACTCTAGGGGCAGCGGCTGCCTTCGCTAGAGCTGGCGCTGGCTCCTGGCCGAATAACGCGGCGACCGAGGTGCCGTGAGTCTTTTCTTCTTTCGTGTCGAGGGGATTCCGCAGCACGAGCTGCACTTTCGTTTCGTTGCTAGCCAAGCTGAGAACTTCGGCCTGATCCGGCGTGACGATCAGGTTTACAACTTGGGCGTTCTGCGGCTTGCCCTCGGCTGTCTTTTCGTATTTTTGACCAGCCGAGAGAACCTCGATATTTTGCAGAACCGTGCGGGACAGAGTGCCGTTCCGGTCGCCATTTCCGTTGCCGCCGGCGACGATCACGTCGACGCGCATGCCCGGGACCACAAAGCCGGCCAGCCCCACAACTTCATCGATCTTCAGAGCCACGGCGCGTTTGCCAATCGGGATCATGGAAGAGAGGCCCGCGCCGGCGCCCTTTGGAGCAAGCCGCGCGGACGAGATAGGTTCGCCCTCGTAAATAGTGGCGATGATGCCACGGCCAACGGCCTGCTGCTTATCTCCTATGGCTTGCGCAGACGGTATGCCCGCCGAGTTTACGACTCGAAGGTCCGCATCCTGAATGAGCGTGCCGACTTCCAGGGCGTGAGCCGCAACGAGTACCTTATGTGTTGGTAAAGGCTTCCTGGAAGCCGCTTCGACGTTGATGACTACGAATTTATATACGAGAGTACTCGCCGCTGCGGCAACGAGCAGCGCGAACAGGAGGACAGAGACAAACCGGCGATTCATTGATTTTCAAAACGAAAGTTGATATGCGACCTAGTTGGGGCCGCTAAACAACGCGGCCCCTGTTCTATTCCTAGGAAGCTGTAGCAGCCGTGCTCAGCTTGGTGTTGACGTTGCTCCAAACGGTGCTGATGCTGCTCTTGACGGTGCTCAGAACTGCAGTTGCCGCCAGACCAATGAACGCCAGGAGAAGCGAATACTCGACCAGATCCTGTCCGTCCTCTTCTTTCAAGAATGAATTCACAAATGAGTGAAACATGTAGTTATCCTTTCGTCTAGATGCTTCCCAAGCTTGCAAATCCGTCAGGACGGATCGATGTAAAAGAGGGAATGCATTAGGAGAGTGGCGCGAGAGGCGAACGATTTCGAAATGGGGCACGAAATCCACTCTCAGAAGATTCCGGCAAGCCTGTACCGGAGTAAATTCAATAGGAAATTCGGGTTCGACAAGTCGAAAATGAGGAAGCCGAGGGATGCTACGGCAATCACAATGCCGTGCGGCATGCGAAGCGAAGCAGGATTTCGGAAATCCAGCTCCGGATTTGTCTTGTGCGGTGCTCGAAGCTGAATCAAGTCCTTCACCAGGAAGTAGAGATTGAGTAGGGTCTCCGATAGCCGCCCCTTGAACCAGGCATAAGCTGCGCCGGCAAAAGCTCCGGCGAGGGCTGTCGCGAGAAGGATTTCGAGCCAGTGCACTGGGCCAACAATCGCGCCCACCGCCGCCATCAGCTTTACATCGCCCGCTCCCATACCGCGCAGCATGTATAGCGGCAGGTACACCGCTGCCGCTATCAACATGCCCTCAGCGGCGTGCATCAATCCTTGAAAGCGAAAAGCGACCAAATTCAATGTAAGGCCGAGTATCAGGCCCGACAGGTTTAACAAATTCGGGATCCGCCGGAAGCGCATATCGAAAATCGCCGCGGTTAACACAAGAGCCCCGAGAACGAGGCGGAGACTAAGCGGGAGGTAAAGCATCAGTGTTTGGGGGATCCGGTAGAGCGGCTAAGGAACGCCGTGCGAGGCCGTATATAACGGACGATCTGGTTGTCTTCTTCCGAAAGAGAATTGCCCTGCCGTCGTCAAAAATCGGACTCCATTCGCTCGACTCTTTCAGAACGGAAGCGAGCGGGGTATTGGTTTTGAGAAGTACCGTATCGATTGAGAAGCGAGACAACTCCGAGTGCCACTCGTAGCTCGCTCCGAATGCCTTGACCCATTTCTCAGTAAACGCTGCACCATAAAAATCGCTCCTGTCATCCACAAAAGCCATTCGCTGAGGAAAGAATCTATAAGCCAAGTAGTCTCCCCACTGATCGAACGTAAAGACGCGCGGGCGGGCGAGTTTGCCGATAATCGACGCGGCTGCCGATGGGAAGTCCCTGGAATCAAAATCGGAAATACGAGGCTGACCAGCGAGCCCCAGACCGAGTCCGGCCGCAATCAAAGCTAGTACCGCCACAGGAAGCATCGGCACACGCTCCACTCTCTCGAACGGCCGGAAATCCTGTCCGAAAGAGAGCAGCGCGCCTGCGATCCCCGGCAAGCGGCCGGCTTCCTTCTTTTCGGAAACTCTGCGGAGGGAAGCGCTCAGAAAGGCGGCGATCGGAGGTGCGGCGACGAAGACGAATACGGGAATGTTTCGGGCAGAGTTTAACGCCAGATGCGCCCAGAGGAGGATCATCAGCCCTTGTGTGCACTGCATTTTGGCAAAGGCGTGCCAGGCAGCGCAGACCCCGAGAATGAGCAGAACTTCAAAGCGAAGTGCAGCTGGAGAATGGAAATTGATGGAAGCGTACTCGCTGATTTGGTCTAGCTGTTTGGCATCGAGCAGGTACCGCATGACGTGTTCATGCAAGTGCCATCCGTAAGGATTCGCGAGGCTGACAGCCAGACAGGCTAGGCCGCACAAGAAATAGGAGCGCTGCTCCAGCAGAGCCTGCCAGATCGAACGCTGCCGGGATCGAAAGAGAAGTCCTTGAAGCGCGTTGACCGCGCCGTATACGAGCAAAAAGGCTGGACTCAGAAAAAATGATCCATGAATGTTGGTCCAGAAGAGCGTGATTATCGGACACCACCACAGGACCAACGTGTTCTTGTGTTCAGCGCGATCGATCAGATGTAAGAAAGCAAGAATGAAAAGCCACGAAACCATGTGAGGCCGCGCGAGCCAATGTACACTCGACGCGAAGAGCGCAATCGATGTCACAAGGAACGCCAGCGCATCATTTGCTGCCTGACGTCGTACAAGCCGGTAAAGAAGAATGGCTACGAGCCCCAGAATCGCGGAATTCGCCAGCACCACGCCCGATAGGGCCCACTTGCTGTGAATCATCGAAAAAAGAACATCCCAGCCCCACTCCCAGGCGAACCACGTTTGATCCGGCATGGTGAAAGAGAAGATATCCTTGTGCGGAACCTGACCGTGTTGCAGAATCCAGTCTCCGGTACGGATCTGCCACCCGGTATCGCAGTCAGCTAGAAGCGTCCTTGCGGCATCGCCGAACCCGAAGAGAGCGACGATCGGTATCAGGAATGCGAGATCAGTCAGCGACGGAAAGAATCTCAGCAGGAGCTGCGAAAGCTTAGCGGAGGGTTTCGTTGCAGGATCAATCACGAGGGCTTCGAAGCCGTTGTGGATTGAATCGGGAGTCGCGAGGCCTTGCATGAGGGCGCTATTCAGCTGCAGCGCACTCCAGGCGATCGCCGACCGCGGTGCCAGAACTGGTGACCGTGCCCGCAGGCAGTTCGAGAACCGAGTGAGCGCTGAGGCAGATCGCAACCCGACCGGGTTTCAGGTTGGTCCGCAGGCTCTTCACGCACAGTCGCTTATCAAGAAAGATGGAGTCGATGGGCATCTTCATCCCGAAGGTGTGAACCGCTTCGCATGGAACGATCCAGAGGCCCGAGATGTTGTCGAAAGCCGTCTCGCCCAAGAGTCCGCGACGCCGTTCGCGGCTCGTTCCGGCGAGGCGAACACGGCTTGCCAGCATCGACCCGCGATCCTGATTGGTAAAAGCGAAGCTTTTCGAACTCTCCTGCATGTTTCGCCAGGAGAGTGCGCTTTAGGTAGGAAATCTCTCGGCTCTTGTCCGCGAAAACGCTGACAATCGGCGCCGGATCCTTTAGACTCTTCTTTGGAATCGCCGCACGTTGCATCGCAAATAGCCAGCGCAGGGGAAGTTTCCTCCCGGGCGCAGCGTTCGGCGATGGTTTTGATGACCGCACTCTTCTTCATGTGCGGCTTCCTCGCGACACTCAACGACATTCTTATTCCGCACCTCAAATCGATCTTCGATCTGAACTATGTGGAGGCGATGCTTGTGCAATTCAGCTTTTTCTCTTCTTTCCTGCTCTTTGCCGTTCCCGCCGGGAAGTTAGTGGAAAAGATGGGTTATCAGAAGACGTTGATGGCTGGCCTCTTTACGATGGCTGCCGGCGCCTGGCTCTTCATCCCTGCTGCGTCCGTGCCCGCCTTCGTGCTCTTCATGGCTGCTCTGGTGGTATTGGCCGCAGGCGTGACCGCTTTGCAGGTCTCAGGGAATCCATACGTCTCGTGCCTGGGTTCGCCGCGCACGGCATCCAGCCGGTTGAATCTCACGCAAGGATTCAATTCGTTAGGGTCAACCATCGCTCCTTACTTCGGCGGTATTCTGATTCTCGGCGCCGCCAGGCCTCCCACTCTCGATCAGATTCGCGGTTTCTCGAACAGCGCCCTGCAAGCGTATCGTCTGCAACAAGCGTCGTACGTGAAAGCGCCCTATGTCGGAATCGGGTTAACTCTATGCCTACTCGCTTTGCTGGTAGCTACTCGAAAACTGCCCGGCATTTCCGGAAGCGGAGTTTGGGATGCTTCAGCAGTTCCAATCGACAGTTTATGGAAGCACCCGCACGTGCTGTTAGGCGCGATCGGGATCTTTGTCTACTGTGGTGCGGAGATCGCGATCGGCGGTTTTCTTGTGAACTTCCTCTCTCAGGCTAACATCGGCCACATGTCGCTCAAAGCGGCTGCTTCGTATGTGTCGCTCTACTGGGGCGGCTCGATGCTGGGCAGATTCACCGGTTCGGCCTTGCTCCGGAAAGTGAATACTGGGACCTTGGTCGGCGCAAACGCCGGCGCTGCGTTTCTGCTGGTTGCGCTGGCGATTTTCTCTTCAGGGCGATTGGCGATGTGGGCAATTCTCCTGGTTGGCCTTTTCAATTCGATCCTTTTTCCAAGCCTCTTCACACTCGGGATCGCGGGGTTAGGAGAGCTCACATCAAAAGCATCGGGCGTTCTTATGTCGGCCGCTGTTGGTGCTGCCGTCGTTCCAGTCATTCAAGGCGCGGTGGCGGACCGTGCCGGTGTTCAGATTTCTTTTCTCGTTCCGGCGCTGTGTTACATCTATGTTGCCTTCTACGGGTTCAAAGGGTCAAAGCCCGTGAGGCGCGGGCTGCAAAGCCCGGCATTATGAGGCCGATAATTGGCCGGCTTCACTCAGCACGCCTATCGCTCCGATCAGCAGCACCAGTCCGACGAGCAGCGTTCGGAAAGGGCCCTTTACGCTGGGACTCCATTCGCCTGTCAAAACGCCGATCACTGTACTCATCAAAACGATTGACGAGAGAAACAGTGGCCAGCCGATGGATGGGCCAAGCGTTCCGAGCAGCGTTGTCGAGAGACTGTACAGGAGAATGCTTCCGTACCACAGGAGGCCCATGCACGCGGCCATCAGCCAGTAGTACCAGACGGCGTGGGTCCGGATCAGCGCGGTAGTGGAATTCTTTCGCATGAGATAGAGGCAGTAGAAGACGCCAGGCACAAAGCCCGCGTACACACAGGGAAGCCAGACCGCATTTGAACTCATGACGACGCTCGCTCCTTTGTCGCGGGCCGCCTGCTGAATGCCGTCGCCATATGCCAGGCCGAGGTTGAGCAGCGATCCGAGGACTCCGGAGATCAAGGCGAAGGAGAATCCGCGGAAGAAGTTTTTCTTTGCTGCGGGCGATGCTTTCGCGCGATCCCGCTCAAGGCCGGCCTTACCGCAGAAAGCAACGCCGAGCGCAATGAGCACAATTCCGAACAGGAGCGCGAGGCCCTGCCGGCTAAAGAGACGGTCGGGATGCTGAGTGAGCAGCGGCAGCAACGCTCCCGAAGCCGCGGACGTACTCAGCGTGATGGTGAACACCATCGCCACTCCGACTAGAGGAATCGCAAGTCCGAAGAAAACAAGGGAGACGCCCCAGCCCGCGCCGAACAGTGCCATGGCGAGCAGCGTGCCAGCAGGGGTCTGGCGATAGATGGATGCCAAGCCGGGTAGTGTGAGGGTTGCGATGATGGTCGGAACCACGACGACGCCCAATACTGAGAACGCCAGCCAGGAGTGTTCCCATGACCATTTACGATTCAACTTCATGGGGAGTGTATAGGTTGCGTTCATCACGGCCGCGGCAAAGATCAGCAGCAGGGCTTCGGCGACACTTGTTCCCATACCGTATCTCAGATCAGGAGTTCGAGCGGACTTTCCAACATCCGCGCGATTGCCGACAGGAATTTCGCAGCCGCAACGCCGTCGAGTACACGATGATCAGCCGAAAGAGAAAGTATCAGCGTATCGGCAACGGCGAGGCTGCCATCGATCACAGCCGGGCGCTTCGCGATGCCTCCCGCGGCAAGGATCACACTTTGGGGGGGATTCAAGATGGCCTGAAACCAATCGACACCGTGAGTGCCGAGATTAGAAAGCGTTGCGCTACCGCCTTGCAATTCTCCGGCCTGAAGCTTGCCTTCGCGGGCGCGGTCCGACAAGTCTTTCCGGCGCGCCGCTGTTGCGAAGAAATCCAGGGCGTCGGCGTTTGCGATAACCGGTGTTAAAAGTCCCTTCTCGGTTTGGGCAGCAAATGCGATGTCGATCGATTGCCGTCGAACCACCGTTCCGTTCTCCCATTGCGCATTCACGGCCTCGTCTTCGCTTACGGCGAGGGCCAGGGCTCGGAGCAAAAAATCCGTGTAAGTGATCTTGAAGCCGAGCTTTCTTTGCGCGGTTGCTTGCAGTTCGTCGCGAAGGGCAACCAGGCGTCCGGCGTTTACCTCCCGGCCCAGGTAGAAGTGCGGCGCGCGTTCAAAGCTCTGGGTGGTGCGCTCCGCGGTGATCCGTTTCGTGGCACTTAGGGGTTCTGGTCGGGGCTCGGGTCTTCGCGTTTCGTGATGCCGTTTGACGTCCGCCTCGACGATGCGGCTACCGGAGGCGGGCATGACTTCTGCGATCTCAACTCCCAACGTTTTCGCGAGACTGCGTGCGCGAGGGCTGGCTGGATACTGCCGGTCTCGCGCGGATCCCGGCATCGGCGCCACCACTTCCGGCGTTAGCTCGTGTGGCGTGTTAACTGCCCCGATACTGCCGTTCTCTTCGACCCTGGCAGGCGCAGCAACTTGTTCGCCTTCACGATCGGTCAACACTGCAATCACGGTGCCCACAGGAACGGTCCGGTTCAGTTCTACGACGGTGTTCAAGAAACCCGAGCCGGTGGACTCGACTTCCATGTCCACCTTATCGGTCGAGACGGTGAATAACATCTCGCCCTTCTTAACACGCTCTCCGGGCTGCTTGATCCAGGCATTCACGGAGCCTTCGGTCATGGTCAGGCCGAGCTGCGGCATTATGATTTCGCACGCCATACGTCAATGCTCCTGTCAGGCCCGCAGCATCTGCCGGATCTCATTGGCTACTCTCGCGGCAGTTGGCAGCATCTGGTCTTCGAGCGGCGGACTGAATGGGTTGGGTGCGTGGAGCGAACAGATGCGGCGCGGCGGTGCATCCATGCTGTCCAAGGTTTGTTCGCACGCGAGCGCGATGACTTCTCCTGAGAAACCGCACATGGCAGGAGCTTCGTCCACAATTGCGAGCCGGCCGGTTTTGCGCACCGAATTCACGATGGTGTCTTTGTCCAAGGGAGCTATCGTGCGCGGGTCAATCACCTCCACTGAAATGCCTTCCTTCTCGAGCGCCGCTGCTGCTTCGAGCGCAATGTGCACCATTCGAGCTACGGCTACGACCGTGGCATCGGTGCCGCTGCGGCAGACGTTGGCCTGTCCGAACGGGATCAGAAAATCGTGCTCCGGGACATCTCCTTTCAGGTTGTAGAGCGCTTTGTGTTCGATGAAGACGACGGGGGTGTCCTGGCGCAGTGCGGTTTTGAAGAGGCCTTTGCAATCGCGCGGCGTGGAAGGAACAGCGACTTTTAAACCGGGCGTGTGTGCGAACCAGGAATAGAAAGAATGTGCGTGCTGGGCTCCCGCGTTGCGCACCGAACCCATGGCGCCGCGAATCACCACGGGCACCTTGATCTTGCCGTTCGAGAGGTAGTGGATGGTTGCGGCCTGCTGGATGACTTGCGTCATGGCTTCGAGAACGAAATCGAGAAATACCTCATCGACCACGGCGCGGCATCCGTTCATAGCTGCACCGATAGCAACGCCCGTCTCACCCAGTTCGCAGATGCCTGTGTCGCGCAGGCGGTGATCACCGAATTCTTTCCACAAGCCACGCGTCTGGCGGAAGTTGCCACCGCGCGGCCCTATTCCTTGGCCGATATAGACGAGGGAAGAGTCGCGCGCCATTTCTTCGCGAAGCGCTTCGACGCCCGCTTCTCCATAGGTAAGTTCACGCATTTTGCTGGTCCGAATCAGACGAATTGCAGGACCGTGTTCGGGTCCGGATTGGGGCTGGTTCTCGCAAATTGAACAGCATCTTCCAGCCAAGCATCGACTTCACTCTGAGTGACTTCGAATTCGCGTTCGGAAGCTTCGTGTGCGGCCAGCAGCCTAGCGCGGAGGGTTTGAATGGGACAGCGCCCGCGCCAAGACTCCACTTCATCTTTCGTGCGGTAGTCGGTTCCCGGATCGCCTTCGTGATGGCCGAGGAAACGATAGGTTTTGAATTCGACGAGCGTGGGCCCCCCGCCTGAGCGCGCGCGATCGATGGCTTCGCGGGCCGCACGGAAGGTTGCCTGCACGTCGGATCCGTCCGCTTCGATGGAAGGCATAAGGTAGGCGGCTGCGCGGCTCGCGACGCTGATGTTCTTCGTTGCGCGGCGGAAGGCCATTTCGGTGGCGTATAGATTGTTTTCGCAGGCGAACACAACGGGCAGGTTCCAGACAGCCGCCATGTTCATCGATTCGTGAAAGGATCCGGTGTTCACAGCGCCATCGCCGAAAAATGTCACAACTACCTGCCCGCTGTTGCGCAGTTGTGCGGCAAGCGCCGCGCCGGTAGCGAGCGGGATGCCTCCGCCCACGATGCCGTTGGTTCCCATGAAGCCGTATTCAGGGGCGAACATATGCATGCTTCCGCCGCGGCCGCCGTTGCAACCCGTCTGCTTACCCCAAAGTTCAGCCATCACTTCGCGACCGGGCACGCCTTTTGCGAGGGCATGGCCGTGTCCACGGTGCGTGCTGTAGACCAGATCGTCGACGGTGAGGCAGGCGCATACGCCGACCGCGACGGCTTCCTCTCCCACATACAAGTGAACGAATCCGGGAAGAGAGCCAGCGCGATACAGTTCCTGCACCTTCAGCTCGAAATCGCGCAGCTGCAGCATGCCTCTATAGAGATTAAGGCTGAGCTTTACATCGATGTCAGGCGAGATAGCTGTTTCCACGATTCCTCCATTGCTGTTCCCAAACCGAATCAGCGGAACCCGCCGTCGGGGATAGAGGACCCGTCCGACGGTCCGGGGCGATGGCGCAGTTCGATCAGAAAGCCGACCATATCCTGGGTGTCGAGCAAGGCCCACCGGGTACCGGGGCGAATACCATCGCCGTTTTGCAGGACTTTCACGCCCTGGCGCGCGAACTCTGCGACTGCTGTATCCATGTCTTCCGTTTCGAACAGAACATGGTGAATGCCTTCGCCTTTCGATTGCAAAAACTCCCAGTAAGCATTGCGAGTACCTTCGAGAGGCTGAACCAGCTCGAGTTCAAGCGAGCCTGCCTGCACGAAAGCCTGGCGGATCCTGATGTTTTCCTGGTGGCCGCGGAACCAGTACCTCGAGTCCGGGCGATTCGGCCATTCAATGGTGTGGAAAGGCCCCAGGCCGAAGATAGAACTCAGGATCTCTTTGCTGCGGTCGAGATCGCGCACTACGATGCCGATCTGTACGGCGCGCTTGAGTCCAGTGACTCGTTCGATTTTGGGCGATTCGATCACTTTGTATTCCATCAACGCGCCAGGTAGCCGCCATCGACAGGCAGAACTATTCCGGTGACCATCGACGAGGCATTCGAGGCGAGGAACAAGGCAGGGCCCACGATCTCGTCCTGTTCGCCGACGCGTCCGAGCGGGATATTCGCTGTCCAGGTTTTCATGAGAGTCTGGGGATCAAACTGCGGATCCTCAAGCACCTCTTGAAGGCCGGGAGTCATGAACTGGCAGGGCGCAATTGCATTCACGCGAATACCACGGTCCGCCCATTCAAGAGCGAGTTGTTTCGTCAAAGTATTCACTCCTCCTTTGCTAGCGCAGTACGCGTTTGTACCGCGGCCCATGCCGACGACCCCTGCGACCGAAGAGAAATTGATGATTGTGCCGCCGCCTTTGCGGAGCATGACGCGAGCCGCGGCCTGGCAGCACAGGAACGTGCCGCGCAGGTTGACGTCGAGCACGCGGTCCCAAGTCTCGAGGGGCGTTGATTCGGCGGGATCGTGCTGCGGGATGCCGGCCGAGTTTACGAGAATGTCTATAGCGCCAAAATGCCGTTCGGTGTCATCGGACATGCGGGTTATGGACTCGGGCTGCGCTACATCTACATGTAATGGCAAGCAGCGAACGCCTGTCTTGCACACGTCGCTCGCCGTCTGTTCGGCTTTGGCGAAATCGATATCGGCAGCGGCGACCTGGCAACCGTACGCCGCAAAGCCGAGCGCGATGCTCCGGCCGAATCCTGATGCCGCGCCCGTAATCAGTGCCGTTCTTCCGGTGAGGTCGAACAATCTGGCAAAATCCGACATAGAGATACGGCTCTGTTGTCGACGATATTGTTGACAAAGAGAGTCGCAACCGATTATATCTGAGGCAGCAGAAAATGAAAACGAAAAAATTCTCCTTCCGGCGAATCGGCTGGGAGCCATGACTCGACGCGGGCTATTGCAGGCCGCCGTGGGTCTGGCACTGGCGCGCCGGCAAGGCAGCCCGGCGACTGCCAATGCGTTTCCGGTGCGGTTCGACAATGTGTCGGCCGCAGCGGGGATCACCATGCCGACGGTGTATGGCGGCACTTCCCGCAACCGCTACATTCTCGAGACGACGGGGTGCGGCGTGGCCTTCATCGACTACGACCACGACGGCTGGCAAGATTTGTTCCTGGTCAACGGAACCAAGCTCGAAGGCGACCCCCAAACAAATGCGTGCAACCGGCTGCTGCACAACAACCGGGACGGTACTTTCACCGATGTTACCCGGCAGGCAGGGCTGGCACGTTCGGGATGGGGCCAGGGAGTCTGCGCCGGCGACTTCAACAATGACGGTTTCGACGATCTTTTCGTCAGCTACTGGGGACATAACGTCCTTTACAGGAACAACGGCAACGGTACGTTCACCGATGTGACCGAAAGCAGCGGCCTGGCATCGAAGGAGACGCGCTGGGGCTCGGGCTGCGCGTTTCTCGATTACGATGGCGACGGGCACCTGGATCTTTTCGTAAGCAATTACATCGACCTGGATCTGAAGACAGCGCCGCTACCCGGCACCGGGTCCTGCAATTACCAGGGAATGGCGGTGAATTGCGGGCCCCAAGGTCTTCCGAGAGCCTCTAATCTTCTGTTTCACAACAACGGAGACGGCACATTCACGGACGTGACTGTTGCGAGCGGCATTGCGAAGGCCGGCCCGAGCTATGGGTTGGGCGTGCTGGCCGCCGACTTCGATAATGACGGCCGACCGGACATCTACGTGGCGAACGATAGCGAGATGAGTTATTTGTTCTGGAACAACGGTGACGGTACTTTCACCGAAGGCGGCCTGGAAGCTGGCGTGGCTACTAATCACGATGGCCGAAACCAGTCCGGGATGGGGGTGGCGGCGGGCGACTATGATGGCGACGGGCTGCTCGATATCCTCAAGACCAATTTTTCCGACGATTTACCAAATCTGTATCGCAATCTGGGGAAGCGGACGTTTGAAGAGCGGACAGTGGATGCAGGACTGGTCGCTTATTCGCGGCTGCTTGGATGGGGCTGCGGATTCCTGGACTTCAATAACGACGGTTGGCAGGACATCTTTTATGTAAATGGTCATGTGTATCCGGAGCTCAACAGACTGAACGGGCCGGTGCAGTATCGGCAGCCGAAAGTTTTGTATCAGAATCTGGGTAATGGGAAATTTCGCGACGTCTCGGCACTCGCCGGTTCTGCCATAGCTGCTCCCGTAAGCGGCCGGGGATGCGCGTTCGGCGACTTCAATAATGACGGTCTCACGGACATCATCATCAATCCGATCAATGACGTTCCACAGCTGCTTCGCTGCTCGTCGACGACGGGCAATAACTGGATCACGCTGAAGCTGGTGGGCGTGAAATCGAACCGCAGTGCGATCGGGGCGCGGGTGCGCTGTGTGACGGGCAGCCGTGTGCAGATGGATGAGGTTCGAAGCGGCGGCAGTTTCTACTCCCAGAATGACTTGCGTTTGCATTTCGGGCTTGGGCAGGCGAGCCGCATCGACCTGCTCGAGATTCACTGGCCATGCGGGAGGCAGGACCATTTTTCGGGACTAGCGGTGAACAAAATTCTGAAGATCGTGGAAGGGGAAACAAAGCTGTAAGACCTGGCTGTCCTAAGCTATGGGCATGCCTGTCACGCTAAAGAATCAAAGAGTGCTGGTGGTAGGGGCGTCGAGCGGCATCGGCCGGGAAATCGCGCGCCTAACGGCCAGTGAAGGAGCGCGGGTGATGGCGGCTGCCAGACGGATAGATCGCCTTGCAACCTTGCGCGACGATTCTGGCAAGGCAGGGAATCCGATTGAAGTGGCGGAAGCGGATGCTTCGAAGCTCGAAGACATGCAAGAGCTCGGGCGGCAGGCGATCAAGAAACTCGGCGGAGTAGACATTCTGGTTTACGCGGCGGGTACAAACACTCCCGATCGCGCTTTGACCCGTTTGAATGCAGAGATCTGGAACACTCTGCTCGAAGTGAATCTGAACGGCGCTTACTACATCACGGACGCCGTGCTCGGGCCGATGCGGGAAGCAAAGGCTGGTCATCTGATTTACATCTCGTCGATTTCGGGGCTGGTACCCGATGTTTCGGGTGCAGCTTATCAAGCTTCGAAGCGCGGGCTGATCGGATTGGCGCATGCCATCCGCGTTGAGGAGAAGGAGAACGGTATCCGGACGTCGGTGGTGTGTCCCGGCCTGGTGGATACCGAACTGATCGAGAAGCGCCCGGTGAAGCCGTCTGCCGAGACATTGAGCAAGGCGCTCAAGCCGATCGATGTGGCGGAACTAGTACTAGCAATCGCGAGGATGCCCGCGCATGTCGTGATTCCCGAAGTGCAGATCCTGCCGACTACGCTCTGACCGCGTAGCTTTTGCTGAGGCGGGACCGGGAGCGCCCTACCGAGAGACACTCCGGGCGAGAGCGGGGCGTAATGCGTATTCGAATTTCAATGAACTGGTGCGCGAGGGAAGTTACTGTTCAGTTCGCGCTAGCTTCGCGGTGCGCGAAGCGATAAAGGGTGCTGCCGGGGAGCGGTCAGGCGGCTTTTGCGCCGGGCCGAGCAAAGGGAAGCAGACCATCAGGCATAGTTTCTCCGGGAGTGACGGGCAGGGCTTCGGGAATTGTGGGAACGAAGCCAGCCGCGGGTGCACAGAAGCGTTCGGTTTCCGGTTCGGGTGTGGTTGCGAGGGGAGCAGCGTCGGGTTCGATGCTGATTTCGGCCGAAGCTTCAGCGGGTTCGGCCTGTTTTGAGGGAACGAAGCCACGATCCTTCTGGAGTTGGCGCAAAGTGGCGAGTGCTTTGTGGAAACCGCGCTCGGCAGAGGCAAGAAGGCGCTGCAACTGTTCGAGCATGCCGGAGTTCATGAATTGGTGAAGTCTTTCGGTATTGAGCTCGGCGACGCTCTTCTTTTTGTCGAAGTTATGTGTCGTCCAGGCCTGGACGTCGAAGCGGCGCAAGCGGCAGAGACGCCAGTAGTGCTGGGCGAGTTCGTCGACCAGGATCTCTTCGGTGGTGTTGAGGGGCTGGTGTTCGCGGCGGAGGTCGGCGCGCAACGCGTCGAAGCGGGCCGGGTCTTCGCAATCCATGAGAACCTCGCGCGCGTAGAGTCCGTGCTTGAACGAATTCTGAGACGAGCGGGCTTGGCCCTCGGGTGTTTTCGGACCAGTGGATTTTTGGGCGTTGGCGCGATTGATTTCGGCGCGGGTTTTGGCCATTGTGGATTTTGCTCTCCTGTGCGAAAACGTAGCAGCTCCGACGAAGGTACTCTACGTCAGGCGATCCACAAACCGAGGTAAGTGGTTGAGGAGACTCGAAGAGAGTTTTTTCTGAAGATCGGTGATTGCGAAAACCCGGAGATAAGAATTGAGGCGGTGCGCTTCTGGTCCAGCCCGATGATGTCCCCCGAATCATGTCTCCTCAACCAACGACAATACGGGTGAGAAGAATAGACTGTACGTTGCGCAAGGCGGGAGACTCCTTACGATGCAAATCCATCATCAATCACCCGAAACCGGGCACCCAAGAGTTAGGGTGGGGCCCGGTAGCTAGGGTCGACCCACGATGCTAACCAACAACAATGCCGATGCGATTCCGGCGACGCTCGACCAGCCATCAGCGCCGCGCTTCTGGCTCTCGGTTATCGGCATTGGAGTTCTTACGGGTCTTGCGGCGGGCCTGCTTACGAAGTTGCTCGAGTGGACTCAACGCAGTCTCTGGGGCGGAAACGGAACAGAGATACTCAAGGCCGCGCAACACACCGGAGCTTTGCGTATCGTGCTGATCCTACTTGGCGCCGGCGTATTGACAGGGATTGCGCAAGTGGTGCTGCGCAAGCTCTCGAGCGGAAACGATATCGACACGACGGCAGCGATCTGGTTTCACGCTGGGCGGATCCCTTCGCTCCGAACTTTGGGGAGCGCGACGTTGTCTGTCGTGGTAGTAGGGATGGGTGTGTCGCTCGGCCGGGAAGGCGCACCGAAACAAGCTGGGGCCGTGTTCGCGAATCTCTTCTCGGATTTGACGCGTTTGTCAGACGACCAGAGGCGGCTGTTAGTAGCTTGCGGTGCAGGCGCGGGGATGGCGGCGGCTTACGGGGTACCGCTGGGAGGCGCGCTGTTTGCAATAGAAGTTGTGCGCGGCGCGTTGGCGCTCCGATTTATTTTGCCCGCTTTACTCTGCTCCTGCGTGGCAACAGCGGTGGCGTGGACCATGCTGCCGAATGCGCCGACGTATCTGATTCCCACGTACCCGGAGTTCCGCATGGGTTTGCTGTTTGCGGTTCTGTGCGGATTCGCAGCGGGACCGTTTTCTGTTTTCTATGTGCGCATTGTCCGCTGGGCGGAGGGGAAGAAGCCGGCGGGATGGCAAAGGATTCTGAGGCCGATAGTGGGTTTGACTTTGCTCGGATTGATGGCGATCCGATATCCTCAGCTTCTAGGGAACGGGCGCGATGTTTCGCAGCTTCTGTTTGCGGGCGCTGTGCCGTTTTCGCTAACTGCGATCCTCGTATTGCTGAAGCCGGCGACGATCGTTTTGTGTATCGGATCCGGCGTTCCCGGAGGGCTATTTACGCCTTCGCTCACGTCGGGCGCTTTGCTGGGGTCCTTTCTCGGATATCTGTGCTCGTTCGCTTTCCCGAACGTGCCCGTCGGTTTATGCGGGCTGCTCGGCGCGGGAGCAGTGCTATCGGCGACGACGCAAGGGCCGGTCTCGACGATCGTGCTCATGATGGAGCTCACCGGGTTTGGCCGTTCGTTTGTTTTACCCATGCTGCTGGCGGGAACGATTTCGACGATGATTTCGCGATCGATCGAGCCCCGATCGATTTACGATGCGCGATTGACGAATGAGGAGATTCAGCTTCGGCAGCGGCTACGGGACAAAGCGCAAGTCGGACCAGAACTGCAGTATAAGTAGGACGCGGCAGCTTCTCAGGCTTCGGAGCTCGAATGCCCACGGCGCTTCGCTTCGACGGATTTGGCGATCAGAGTTTTGAGGACGGTCTGATCGACGTCGGAGAGTTTGTTGACGTAGACGCAGCCCGTACCCATCTTATGTTTGCCGAGTTTAGGGAGGAGGGCTTCCGCGCTGCCGAATCCGGTGATGCGATAGAGAACGGTTGCGGTCTTACGGGGCGAAAAGCTGACGAGCGGCATGTCTCCTTGGCGCCCGCTCTCGTATCTATAGTGATGGGTACCGAAGCCGACGATCGAGGGTCCCCACATGGCCGGCTCTTCACCGGTCACGTTTTGCATCAGCGTGACCAGAGTCCTGGCGTCAGCGCGTTGAGCCTGGTCTGCCAACGCATCGATGAAGGCCGGGACACTCGATTGGGTCGGTTTAGTCTTGTTGTCTGCCATTGGTCGCCGGCGGAGTTCAGCGAAATGTAGAGAGTACCACAGGCAATACGGGAGATCCTAGGCGCTACGCTTTGCTACTGGGCGGTGACTTTTTCGCCCGCGCTGGTTTTGTCTTGGTCGGGATCGATGAATTGTTTTGCGGCGCTGCTCAACTTCACGCCGGTTCGCAGGATCGCGTCTTCATCCGCTTTTTCTAACGGCGAGTAGCGAGGGTGGTGGGAGTCTTTGTAGGGATCGTTGCGGGCGGCGTTATAGCAGCAGATGAGGGCCCAGCGAGGGCGATCGCTGGTGTTCTGTGCGGAGGCGTGAAGAAGATTGGCGTGGAAGAACAGGCCGGTACCCGGCTCCATTTCGCAATAGACCCGCTCAAGACGTTGGATGGCAACGTCCACGCGCTCGGGATCTGCGCCGGTCTGTCCGCCGAACCGGCCGTGCTCGATGCGACCCAGCAAATGGGAGGCTTTCAAAACCTGCAGGCATCCGTTCTCGCGGGTGGCGGGATCGAGCGCGATCAGGCAGCTCGCCATATCGGGCGACAAACAGCCATTCTGATACCAATAACCGTAATCCTGGTGCCACTCCCAGGCGCCGCCCACCTTGGGTTCCTTGAGGATCATTTTCGAGTGGTAGTGGTAGACCTCGCCTCCGAGAAACGATTCCATCCGATCCACTACCCGCGGCAGGCGAGCGACCAAGCCGAAGGTATCGTCGCCTGCGTAGTTCCAGCCGGATAAACGGATGCGGCTTCCTTCGGTATCGGCGAGTTCGAAGGCGCTGCCGAGCATCTTCTGGTCCTGATGGGCGGCTTCTACGGCAATCTTCGTCTCTTCCGATGAAAGAAGATTGCGGATCAGAACGAAACCGTCTTTCTGAAAGGCGCGCTGTTCGTCTGCGTAACCTGGCATTTTCGTCTCCTTATTTCTAGATTTGTTCCTTACTGGGTTAGTGGGTCTCGCTCTCGCGATAGCGCAGCAGCAGAGATTGGCCGGGCGCCGGGATTGATATTTCGAGGTGGGCCAAGTCTGCCCCGCGCAGGATTTTCTTAGCGCTCTCGTCATGCGCTGGTGCGAGAGTCACTTCGTAGTTCATCTGTGGTTTTAGAGCATGCAGTCCGGCTTGCATCGTGGCCTTAGAGCTCTGAGGACGCCGGAAGAACATGGCGTATCCGGATTTTAAATCCGGGCGGTAGAACTGCCAGGCGCACCACGAGCGCGGATCCTGATCAATGGGAGTGAGCGGGAAGTAATCGCCCAACCAAAACGGGCGCAACGCTTTCGTTTCCGAGATTGCGTTGCGCAACTCGCCCACATCGATGTAAGGCGACTGAAGATCGAGTCCGATCGCGACACCGGTGGTGACGGTGCTGCGGAACTGGTACGGGCCTGCTGCGTTCAGGATATTCGCATCGAGTGGAATCCAGAGACTTAATTCGGCAGTTTGCGCCTGGTCCGCGATCGGATGCGGTAGTCCGCCGCTCGTGATTTCGCTGCGAGTGAGCGAGCCGATGGAGCGCTTCATGACTTCGAGGTCCGGGCCGGTGACGCGCCAATTGGCGTTATCGATCTCAAGCTGGGGAAACTTTTCGAGCAGTCCATCCCAGAGCTGGTAGAAGCCCTCGATCTGGTGAATTTCGGTGATGCCCTGGCGATCGGGTGCGTCGGCGAGTGTCCAGAAGGGCAGCGGGTTGGTGTTCCTGTCATTGCGGAAAATGTCGACGCCCCAATCGCTGATGTGGCGCGCCAACATGTCCGTCATCCAGTGCACGGCGGCGGGGTCGCTGAAGCGGAAGATGCCGCCCCAGCTACCTTCCTCAGGCCGATGCAGAACCCATTGTGGATGTTCCTTTTCGATGAGACTGCCTGGAGCAACACCTTCGGGATCGAACCACAACAGAAACTTCATTCCGCGTTTGTGGGCGGCATCGCCGAGAGGGCGGAGGCCATCCGGGAAATTGCTGTTTGGGATCCAACTGCCGCGCCCGCCCGGCCAGCTTCCCTGGAACCAGCCCGCATCGAGCCAATAGGCTTCGATGTCGACATCGGGCATACCGCGAATCAGCGCGAGTTGGTTTTGTTCGGTGACATAGTTCAGTGCGGCTCCAGGGTCGGCGAAGCCGCGGCCGCCTTTGCCGCCGAGATCAACCTGGCGGAGGGTAGGCAGGATCTCGAGAGGATTGCGGCCGGTCTTTTTGGCGATGTCATCAAAGATCAGAACGTAAGCTCCGGTGTGGGCAATCGGGGGCATGGCGATTTGGCCATTCACCTTGGGCAGATAGTGAGCCACCAGCAGACGCCGGAATTCGTTTTGTCCGTCGAGCCAGTCCGAGCCATGCCACTCGACGAGCAGGACGCGCGGCGTGCGGACACTCTCGCCGGGATGGAGGCGGAAGTGCGTCTTTTCCTGGCCAGCCTGTAAGGTGACAGCCTGGCCGGAGCGCGTGGCATTCACTTTCCACTGGCCGGTCCAGCCGACGGCACCGATGAGGCCACCACCCTGCCACTGCAGGTTGAAGAACGGGAGATAGCTCTCGCGATGCTGGCCGTTCTGGAATACGTAATGGGAGAAGTCGACGTGTCCGCCTGATTCGAAGCGTTTGTCGATGGGTGCGAAGTCGCCCGCCAAGCCTTCGCCGGTTCCGGCTCCGGCGCAATCGGGGCAAGGGAAAGCGTCGTGTTTGCCGGCCGCTGCCGGGGCGGGCGGCGGACCAACGGCTCGCAGCGCACTGCCGAGCACGTAATGGAAAATCATGGGTTCCGCTGCATTCGCAGGGATGCGCAGATCCACCGGAAGGATCTGCTCGATCAGCGGCGTATCGCGGTCTCCCCGATTGCGCATTCTCAGGAGCCACTCGACAGCGTTTCGATCGGGGAAGTATGTGGTCTCGGCGGTGACTTCGAGGCCGGTTTGCTTGTCGGTGTAAGTGACTGTTCGCACGCGGCGGCCTCCGGGCAGGTCCTTCACGCCTTCGGCTCGCTGCCAGCTCTTCAGAAAGGATGCCGAAGTCTTACCCGCATAGGTGAACGAGAACGGCATTTCGGCGGAGTTTAGACGTGATTGCGTTTGCGGCGATTGAGCGGCGCCGAGCAGGGCTGTCGAGAGGAGGCATAGCGTGACGTGCGCCGGGGATGTGAAGGTGCGCGGCGGCTTCATAGGCGTTTCCATCGCATCAGTCCGTCCTCGCCGCGAGTTTGGTTTGCAAGACCCAACTCCTGGAGGTGAGGTGGCCGTGGACGGGATACATCAAGAGCCACTGGTTTTGTTGCGGCCAACTTCCGAGAACCGGTCCGCATTGTGCGATGCAATCGCGCAGAGTGAGGCCGTCAGGATGACTCTCGAGCGCGTCGCGGATACGGGCACCGGCGCGGTCTACAAAGTTGCGGCACTCGGCCAGAAACTCTGTGACGCGGGGACCGGAATAGGTTGGCCAGTGAGCCGAGTAGATCCATTCGACGTCCAGAACTTCAATGGTCTGGATGCTGGCGAGATAGGCTAGAACGGCGAAGTAGGCCGGCGGGAGCGAAGGCGCACCTTCGCGCGAAGGACAGCAGTCACCGTGCAGGGCATCGCCAGTGTAGACAGCTCGATTTGCTGCGTCGTAAAACGCAAGGTGGCCGTGACTGTGTCCGGGAACGTGCAAAACGCGAAGGCTCGTGCGATTGCTGACCGTAAGAGTTTCGCCGCCGCGGAAGCTGATGTCTATTCGCTGCGGGGCGCCGGTCATGTGACGAACCCACGTTTCGGCCTCGGGATTTGTTCCCAGACCGACGCGGTGATCGGCGAGCCACTGGTTATAGCGGGAAGCGAAGAGGCGGTCGGGATCTTCGATCACCTCGCGATCCATCTCGCCGCAGCCGAGAAGGACGTTTTCGCAGCGCTGCTTCAAGTTACTGTTGCCGCCATGGTGGTCGGCGTCGGCGTGGGTGTTGATGGCGAGTTTAAGGTCCTGAGGTTGGACGCCGATGGTCTTGAGGAACGGAAGGATGATGTCGGCGGGCGTGCTTGCGAATCCAGTATCGAGAAGGAGGACGTTGTCGCCTGTGAAGACGTATTGGAACAGGTGCCGGTCTGCAACGGAGGAGCGGATTTGATGGACGCCCGGGAAGATTTCCATGGAGGCTATTGGCGCTTGACCAGGGAGGCGCCTCCGTCCACCAGCAGGACGCTGCCGGTCATGTAATTGGATTGGGGTCCGCACATGAATGCGAAGGCTTCCGCGACCTGCTCGGCGGTTCCGAACTCACCGAGCGGGATGGCGGCTGTGGCGCGCGGGCCGAATTCGGGATTGGTCTCGTACACGAACTTACTGAGGCCTGCCATGACGATGCCGGGTGCGACGACGTTTACGCGTATGCCTTTCCCGGCAAGTTCCTGCGCCATGTTCCGCGCAAGGGCCTTGACCCCGGCCTTGCTGACGATGTAGGAGGTGCCTTCGGGGAAGGGCATGTCCTGGACCCAACTGCCGGTGAAGAGGATTTTCCCGCGGATGCCGTCTTTGAGCGGCTCCTGCTGCACCATGATGCGCGCGGCGGCCTGCGCGACGTGAAAGCAGCCGGTGAGGTTCACGGACATGGTTTTCGCCCACTTCTCGGGGTCGATTTCGAGGAAGGGCTGGTTCATGACCATGCCGGCGTTCGAGATGACGGCATCGAGGCGGTGGTGACGCTCGACTGCTCCATGTAAGGCTTTTTCGACTTGCGGGCGCTCGGTCACATCGGCTTGGAAGTACATCGCTTCGGGTCCAAAGGAAGCAGCTGTTTTCCGGCCCGCGGATTCGTCGAGGACGTCGAGTAGTACGACGCGCGCTCCTTCAGCCGAGAGGCGGGCGGCAGTAGCGCGACCGATGTCACCGCATCCGCCGGTGATTGCGATGACGTGATCTTTGAGGAAACCCATAGTCCTTCCGTATTCTTATCGTGTTCTCGGCTTCTGTCAACAGTTTTGTTGACGATGTAAGGGAAACCGGTTATGCTTGTCGCGGGCGGGGGTGCGAAGCGCCGCACGCTATTCTGTGGACTGCAAAACATGAGTGGAGCCGGAGGGTGAATGGGCTCTAAGAATTCGACTTCGAAGACCTCGGCAACGGAGCGGGTTGAGGAGTATATCAGGCAGTCCATATACAGCGGGGTATTGAAGCCGCGAGAACGATTGATTGAAGAGGAACTGGCGCGGCAGCTGGAGTGCAGCCGGGGGCCTGTTCGGGAAGCGCTGCTGCGGCTGGAGCGCGATGGTCTGATCGTGACACTTCCCCGGCGCGGGACGTTCATCCGGGACATTTCAACGGATTCGATCGAAGTGATCTTCGCGATACGCGGGAAACTGGAAGCACTGTGCGTGCGGTATCTGCGACAGCAGTTAACGCGGGAGAGCGAACAGATCCTGCGCAAGGCTCTGCGGGCGATGAAGTCGGCTGCGACAGAGATGGACGAAGAGGCCTTTCTGCAGGCGGATCTGGAACTGCACAGGACGATCTGGAAGCTGGCTAATCGCGATCAGCTCTACCTCACATTGAACACGATCATGAATCCGTTTATCTTCATGGTGGCGCGGGCATTCTCGACGCGCATGCCGCTGAAGCAGCGCTATCGAAACCATGAAGGATACGTAGAGAGCCTGCTCACGACGCCGATCGAGGAGGTGGAAGGGGCGGTGGAAGACTATTTCCGCAACCTATATGAGAGCCTCGGTATAGAGATCCATCCGCATCTGGTGTTTCGGGGAAAGGCAGATTTCAGCCCGAAAGTTTCGTCGTTGGACGCCTGAAGCGTGGACCCGCGGAGCGGCCCTGCCATGCCAGAGACGCTGCAAGTGGGGGCCTCGACGCGGCGCAAAGTCACACGCCGCATTCTGCCGTTTCTGCTGGTGCTTTATGTGGTTGCTTATCTCGACCGGGCGAATGTGTCGTTCGCGAAGGTGTCGATGTCGGCGGATCTCGGTTTTTCCGAGGCGGTGTACGGATTCGGCGCCGGAGTGTTCTTCCTTGGCTACTTTCTGCTCGAGATTCCGGGCGCGCTGCTGGTAGAACGCTGGAGCGCGCGGATCTGGATCAGCCGCATTCTCATCACGTGGGGCATCTGCACAGTATGCGAAGGTTTTGCACGCACGCCGACACAGTTCTGCGTGGCGCGTTTCTGTCTGGGGCTGGCAGAAGCGGGATTTTTTCCTGGAGTGATGGTCTATCTGACGCACTGGTTTCCGCAGCGCGACCGCGCGGGTGCTTTCTCCGGGTTCATCTTATCGGTACCGATTTCGTTTGTCATCGGAGCTCCGCTTTCAGCGCTTTGCCTTTCGCTGCACTGGCTGGGGCTCCCTGGCTGGCGGTGGTTGTTCATTCTGCAGGGAATTCCAGCGATTATTTGTGGGGTGATCACACCCTTCTACCTGACGGACCGTCCTGGGAGTTGCCGATGGCTTGATGCGGGCGAGCGGGATTGGCTGACGGCACAACTCGAAGAAGAAAAGAGAGCGCAGCGGTGTTCGGTCAGCGTGTCTGCTTTAAGCGCATTTACGAAAGGCTCGGTGTGGCTGCTGGCGGGGGCGCTGTTTCTGATCGTGCTGGCGAGTTACGGCTACATATTCTGGCTGCCGGCAACGATTCAGAAGGCTTCCGGATTATCGAGCGCGGTATCAACTTTGTTGTCCGCGCTTCCGTTTTGCGCGGCGGCACTGGCGGTCGTGCTTATGGGTAGATCTTCTGACCGCAGGGGAGAGCGCAAGCTGCACGCCTCGGTTCCGCTGTTACTAGCGGCCGTCTTTTTCACGGCGGCGACGGTGCCGCATCAACCGTTCGTGCTCACCGCGCTCTGGCTGACGCTGACGGGCTCAATGCTGTGGGCCTGGGCGCCCTCGTTCTGGGTGTTACCGACGTTGATGCTTGGCGAATCGGCGGCGGCTGCGTCGCTCGGCTTGATCAATGCGGCGGGCGGCTTGGGCGGTTTCGTAGGGCCAACCGCAGCTGGCTACATTTTGAGCGCGGGCGGCTCCTTCTCATCGGTGATCTGGCTGCTTTCGGGTGCTCTGGTGCTCGCTGCCGTGCTGATTCTGTTTGCGCGAATTCCTTCGGCTGCGAATGGCGGACGATACGACCGAGCGGGCGACTGAGACGATTCAGGCGCCGGCTTCTTTAGCATCGGCAGCGGCATCCATGTCCGGCAAAACGATGCCAATAGCGCGCTGGCCGCGGATATTTATGAACAGCTGCAGGTTGTTTTCGGGAGTGAATTCCAAGTCAAATTCTCCAGCGGCGTTGGCGGAGGTTTTCTTCACCAGATGCTCCCCACTCAGCAGGACGACGTCAATTCTGGCGGTATGCTCTTCAGGCTCTTTGGAATTTAAGATTTGGCCCATCAGCGAAATGCGCTTGCGAAGAGGATCGGAATCGAGCCGCAAGTCGATGGTGAACGGCTCGGCTTCGTGCAGGAACAGACGGCTCGAAGGGAGGCGGGAGCGCACCATGGCAGCCGAAGCCTGCCGGGAGCTATCGAAGATGAGACGTGCAAAGTCGGCGATTGCGGGAAGCCATCTTTCCGGACGCGAAGAAACGTAGGCAGCCTTGCTTGCACGGACTGCGCCGGCAGGCGGCTGGTAATTGGTTTCTCTGGCAGACAAGTGGAGCACGAGGCCCCATGTCTGGGATGTTTTCAGGCATTCGAGGCACCCTTGAGCAAGATGACTCTTCATCAACGTCGATTGGGAAGACGGCAGAACACCTCGGACGAAATCAACCCAGTCTTCCGCCGGGAAATGGTCCATAAACGCTCCTGATTTTTGAAGGCGACACCCGTCGTAAATTCCTTTTAGTGATAGGAGCGGGCGTCCGTCGAAAAAATACAAGAAATTCGAGAGAGCGGGTGCAGAAGTCAGGCCGCGAGCGCTCTACCGATGAGTTTAAAGGCAGCCCAATAGTAGGGATGGGGATACTTTTCGCGAACGGTGAGCATGGCTGCGCGCAGTGCGTCGGCTTTGCGGGGGTGGTGTTCCAGACCGCGATAGAACTCCTTCATCAGTTCGGAGGTGCTGCGATCGTCGACTTCCCAGAGCGAGAGGAGAAGGGAGCGTGCGCCGGCGTAGAGCAGCCCGCGGGTTAAGCCAAGCAGTTCATCGCCTTCGTCGACGACGTTCAAGCCTGTGACGCAACCGCTCAAAGCCAGCAGATCCACCGGTAGATTCATGTAATAGAGGTCATAGAGCGTGAGATAGGAATCGGCGAGCTTGATGGAGGAAAACATTGGACTATCCTGCCGGAAATAGCCGTGACTGGCGATGTGAATCAGGCGACTGCTCCCTCCGTATTCGCGCAACGCCTGCTCAGTAGCATCGGATCCGAAGAGAACCCGAGGCTCCGGTACAACGGAGGCAACAGCCTGGACCTCATCCCTGATGAACGGAGCTCGGGGGTCGTCCACGCCGAGGATCAGAGACGGACCGGTCGAGTTTGCCGATTTTGTATGGGCGTATGCAAAGATGCTGGCGCTCGGAGCGTAACAGATGTTGAATCTGTCTACGAGGTACTGTTGCCCATCGAAGACCGCGTGAAATGGCAAGGAATGGAGGGGCCCATTGGGAACGACAACCAAATCCCGGACGTGCAGGGAGCCTTCCAAGGGTGCGATCACAGCGTCATACAGGGTTTTGAGATGGGACTGGCCAGCTTTGAGAAGAGTGTGTTCGAAGCGCGCGACGTATGCGGTATCGAGGCGGAACTTCGAGATTTGAAACTGCAATAATCGCAGACTTTTTGCGATCTCGGAGGAGAGAGCGAGGGGAACGATGTTCAAGACGGTGGCGGTGACTACAGCAGCGAAGGTTCGCTCGCCGACTGAGAAGTATTCGAGAAGCGCGGCATCGGGGGGAAGAGCGAGGCGGATCTCCTCGAGCGTGGCTGCAGTGGAATTTTGGAGCGCGCGGCCGATGGTGGCGGATTCAGGGCACTCGAGCAAGAGATGCAGGAGGCGGCTCTCGTGCTTTTTCGCTTCAAGCGTGAGCGACTCGACATTGGCGAGTGAAACGGCGCCTTGGGAAAGCTGTTCACGTTCGATGCGATGGTAAAACCAATTCAGGTCTCTGCGCAATTCGCGGATTTGGCGGTCTGCTTCGTTCTCTTCGGAGTGGCCGGCGCCGGGCTGGGTGGCACCGAGCATTAAGTCCCGGAGGGTGCGCGATTTAGCTGCTTCGACATACGAGAGGGCCTCGCCTAAGGCGCTTACGCCGGAAGAAGCGGTTTGTCCGCCGGACGATTCGGCCGCGTGGCGGTCGAGGCAGATCTGAATCAGGCGATCATAGACTTCGAGCCGGTTCCGCATGAAACCGAGCTTGAGTTCCTCACGCTGAAGGCTGCTGCGAAGGGTTTCGAGCGCCGATCGGGACTTCTGATAAGAGCTGTAGGCGCTGGTGGTATCGCCGAGGGATTCGTATATCTGCCCCCACAAGAATTGAGCCTGATAGAAGAGGATGGGTGCTTCGAGGCGCTGCAAGAGAAGCGAAGCTTCCTGGCAGTAGCGCTGGGCTTGATCCATTTCGCCGGTGCGCATCGACAAACGGGTCAAGATAAGCAAGCAGAGCACTTGCTTGCTCAGCAGCGGGGTCTGACGAAAGAAATCGGCAGCCGACAAGGAGAGTTCGCGTGCGCGGGAAAGCTCATTGTTCTCGAACAACACGAGGGCACTGTATAGGTCGGTAATATGCGGCCAGACCTGGTTGTTTTCGCGGTGTGCTATTTCTTTGGCTCTCGTGAAGAGCGGGAGTGCGGATTCCCAGTCGCGCTGCAGGCTAACGGCGATCGCCAAGTTGGTAAGCGCCCGCGCTGATTCGAAGCCCATGCTCAAACGCTCGAAGTGGGCCAAGCTGTTGCGGGCCATTTCGGCAGCTTCGCCGAGGAGGCGCAGTTCGAGATAGATCTCGGATTTGTCGAGATCGCAAAGGCCGAGATGATAGGTGTCGCCGCTAAGTTGAAAGGCTTGGCGGGTGGAGCGGAGGAGGTCGAGGGCCCTGGTGTAATCGCCTTGCAGATAGTAAAGAAAGGCGACGTTGTAATCGGCTTGAGCAACGAGGAGAGGCATGTCGTGTCCAGCGAAAAATTTGCGGACGCGGCGGTAGGTTTCGAAGGCTCCTCTAAAATCATCCATTGCGATGAGGCAGACGGCCATATTGTGCAGAGCGCCGCCTATACCTTCCATATCGAGATGCGGAAGGAGCAGCCGGTAAGCGCGTTCGTAGACGGCCAGCGCTTCGGCGTAGCGATTTTGTCGATGGTAGATATTAGCGACGTTGATGTCGAGCCGGGCGATACGCCAGCTCTCGGAGAGGTCTGTGAAGATTTCGCGGGCTTTGGCCGCGGCCGCGAACGCTTCGTCATAGTCGCCTAAGAGGGCAAGCGACTGGATGGAACTGCTGAGGGTGCGGGCAACCTCATTCCGGTTTCTGGCGCGTTCAAAGAGTGCGGCGGCATCACGAAAGAGCTCGACAGCAGACTTGCAATCTCCCATAAACCAAAGAGCGTTTGCCTTGGCACGGGCAGCGAGCGCAAGTTCTTCGGATGTTTGTAGTTCAGCGGCGATGGCCATAGCAGCGTCGGCGAGAGCCAGAGCCTTATGGACATCGACTCTGACGGCGACGCGTACGGCTTCCGCGAGCCCGGTGACAATTTCCGGGCGAAGGAGATGCGGGTTGCGTTGAAGAGCGCTTTTCCGGTCCGCGTCATTGGCCAGCCGTCCGAGACCCGAACAGATCTCCTCAGTCTTCTCGTCCATCAACAGCTAGAGAAAGCCCTTCCTGTCGA
Source organism: Terriglobia bacterium (assembly GCA_963723645.1). Lineage (GTDB taxonomy): Bacteria > Acidobacteriota > Terriglobia > Bryobacterales > Bryobacteraceae > Bog-105. Next base: position 2,462,092 of record CAVRRR010000005.1, on the reverse strand, counting down.
GAGACAAACGCAGTTTTTCGAGGCATCGCATGCGAGTTGCACCCATTGAGCCCTTGGCAAGTCCAAGCGCCTCGGCAGCCTGCTCGTAGCGAAGAGGCGGATCGTTGAAGAAGAGAAGATCGATGAGTTGCCTGCATTCCGGGGAAGCCTCAGCAAGGGACTCGCGCAGTATCTGCTCGCGCTCGAGCTCCCCGAGAAGATCTTCGGGCAGACGATCTGTGTCTACCACGCTATCGTCATGGATCTCCTCGCCTCCGAACCTGCGGGCGTCTTCGTTCCACCGCATACACTTTCGGATGGTCAACCTGATCAACCAGGCAGGCAGGGCTTGAGGTTCACGTAAGGTTGAGAGCTCCTCAAGAAGAGTGACCGAAACGGCTTGAAAGATTTCCGCGGCGTCCTCCCGAGGGAGGCCACGCTTCAGCGGGATGGAGAAGATCAGGCTTTTGTATTTGTCGATCAGTTCGGACCAAGCTTCCTCGCTGCCTAGGAGACATTCCCGAACCAGCTGCTTATCTTCGCGGAATCGTTTGAGCACATAGGAAGGGCGAGCGCCTGAGCTCATGTCGTTTGAGCGCGCACTCTAATGGCGAATGAAAAGCTGCTCTGCGTTCCAAAGGGTGTGGCTGCTAAGGATGGCTGGATGGAAGTTTCCAACCTTATCCTTGGCTCCGACGAGGATATCCGGACTTACGAGGCAAATCAAAGGCACGTTCTCCGACAGTAGTTGCTGTACACGATCATAGATGTTTTTTCGGGCTTCATAGCTCGGCGCGGTTAATTGTTGTTGCATTAGCCGGTCAATTTCCTGCTGCCACGCCGGCGTGGTGGCAGATTTCAGGCTCCAAACATGAGCGCTGCCGGTCGAGCTCAATGCATTTATTTCCGAATTCGGATCCGAGTCGCCATCGGCGAGCGCCATGATTGCGGCTTCGTATTTGAAACTCGTAAAAATTCGATCGAGGAAAGTGTGGAACTCGAGAGGGTCGAGCGTCACTTGAATGCCGAGTGGTTGAAGATCCTGCTGGATCAAAACAGCCATTTGCTCGGGCGCGGGTTTGCCGGCGTTGAAGGCGAGGGAGAAGGTTACGGGAGTGCGGTCAGCTCCGATCAGAGATCCGCCCGGTGTCCAGGAGAAGCCCGCCGTTCGGAGCAGGGCGCGGGCCTTTTCAAGTGATTGGGAGGGAGGCGGAATGGCAGTGTCGAACCAGAGCTTGTTGCCGGGCGTGACCTGAACAGATAAGGGCCGCGCCTGTCCACGGAAGGCGAGGCGGACCAAGCTATCCCGGTCTATCGCGCTCGAGATTGCCTGCCGAAAGGCAGTCTGCCTGAACCACGATTGTTTCTGAGCGAGGGGATGTGGAGTATCGGAAGGAAGCAGATTTTCGTTGAAGAAGAGGAAGTCGTATTCGAGTCCCGGGCCGAGGTCGTAGAGGTGGAAGGCGCGGCGCTGCGAATCCTTTTGCAAAGCAGCGAAGGTAACTGGATCCAAGCGGCTGATAATGTCGGTATCGCCAGCTTCGAAGCGCATAGCCTCAGAGTCGGCGTTGGCAACGAACAGAGATTCGATGTTATCGAGGTAGGGTAACGAGTGCTGGTCCGCGTCTTTCTTCCAGTAATAGGGGTTCCGTTCGAGAACGATACGCTGGCCGGGCACATAGCTCTTCAATCGAAACGGTCCCAAGCCTGCGATCTGGGCTGGCGGCGTACTCAAGGGCCACGCGCCGGCTAACTTGCCCTGGAGATAGGTTTGCTCGAGAAGGTGGCGAGGCAGAATGAAGAAACTATCGAACAAGCGTTCAGCGGCAGCGTAGGGCTGCGCGAGGGTAAAGACCACTGTATAGGCATCGACTTTACGGAACGAGATCGGGGCGCCGGAGACGATGAGCAGGTCTCGCTGCGGAGAATGGAGCTTCTCTGACAGGTAACACTGAAAGCTGAAGATCACATCGTCGGCCGTAAAGGGATAGCCATCGGAAAAGCGCAAGCCGCGGCGCAGGCGGAGAGTGTAGCTGCGGCGATCAGGAGAGACACTCCAATCTGAAGCGAGAGCCGGTTCCGTTTGCTGAGTGAGGCGATTGATGTGAATCAGGTCAGCGGAGAGTAAGCCGATGATCTCTCTGGAGCCGTTGTCATTCGCGATAAGGGGGTTGAGTGTTCTAGGCTCAGAGCGCTGAGAAATGACGAGCGTTCCTCCGAATTCTCCGACTTTGCATTGAACTTTGCCCGAGGTGGATTGGGTTCGAGGGACGCGAGCGAAGAGAGAAATGCAGATACAGAGACTCCCTAGAATTTTTGGAATGCCACTTAGCGCCCGCATCGATGTTCCTCAAGAAAATCTTATTTCCAGCTTAATAGAGCAGCATTGCCGCATCAAATGCGGGGCGTATCCGGCGAGTATTGCGAAAACAGCCAGTAATAGGTGAGAACGACTCCGATTAGAGCGATACCTGGAGCGAACATCCACCAGCAGGACTGGAGGACGAAGAAGCGCTGCAGACCAGCGAGCATGTTGCCCCAACTTGGTGCGGGCTCGCTGACTCCCAAGCCGAGGAAGGAAAGTGTCACCTCCGCGAGGATGTATTGCGGGATGTATAGAGCAGTTTGGGCGACTACGATCCCGGAAGCATGGGGAAGGATGTGTCTTCGCAGAAGGTAGAGATCGGAAGCACCGAAGCCTCTGGCGGCGAGAACGTAGTCTCGTTCTCTGGCGGTCAGGGCCACTCCACGGATAAGACGGGCGGGACGGGCCCAGCCGATGATTCCCATCAACGTGATGAGCAGCAGGAAAGCGGCGTTTGCATTTACGTCGAGCGGGAGGAAAGCGCGGACTGCGAGCAGCAGATACAACCAGGGGACGGTCAAAAAGACTTCGGTCATGCGCATGATGAGATCGTCGACCCAGCTGCCGTAGTAACCGGCGAGGCCTCCGAGCACAGTTCCAATGCCGAGGGAAAGGATCGTCGCAAGGAGGCCGGCGAACAGAGAAGTGCGGCCGCCGAAGAGGAGGCGGGAGAATTCGTCGCGGCCGAAAGCGTCACTTCCCAACAAAAAGAAGCGGGCCCCGGGGTCGACACCGAACAGATGCATGCGGGACTGAAAAAGCCCCAGCACTCCATAAGGACTGCCGCCAACGAAAAAACGGATGGGAAAGATGGCCGCCCGGTTTTCGAGATACTCGTCGATACTTCCCGGGCGGAGCGTCCAGGGATAGATGAATGGCCGGAGATGAAACCGGCCGTGAGCGTCGAAGAAGTGGATACGAGTGGGTGGAGCGAAAGAGAAGGTGCGGTTCTGGGCATCGAAGGCATAGGGTGCGGTGAAACCGGCGAGCAGGATCGCTACATGCACAACCAGCAGTGCCCATAGAGCGAGCTTGAGATGCGGGCGGGAACGCACGTTCATTCCGCCCGGATGCGCGGGTCGCTGGCGTACAAAAGCACATCCGAGAAGAGATTCCCCGCGATGAGAAAGCCAGTTGCGAGCAGGACGGCATCCACGATGAGGAAGAAATCGCGCTCCAGGATGGCATTCCACATCAACTGTCCGAGACCGGGCCAGCTGAAGATCGCCTCAACTATCAGAGACGAGCTCATCATGAGACCCAGGGAGAGGCCGAGGAGAGAGATGAGCGGATTGGCTGCGGCTGGAAGCACGTGCCGCAGCAGCACGCGCCGGAAGGGGATGCCATAGGCACGCGCGGCGGTCACGAAGGGAGATGCGAGAGCTTCTTTGCCGGCAGTACGCACATGCAAGACAAGTAGCGGCAGTAATCCCGCTGCCAAGCAAACGGCGGGGAGAACTAGATGCTTCGCCACATCTGCTCCTCGGGCCCAAAGAGAGGCGCCACCCGATTCGCTTCCGACCGAATCGCGCAAGCCGCCTGCTGGAAAATAACCGGTGCGGACCGCGAACAGGAGCATGACAAGGGCGAGCACCAACTCCGGAGTGGCGAGCAGGACCGCCACTGTGGCATTTGCAAGCGCGTTCGCCCATTTTGCCGGGGTTGCGGCAACCCATAGGCCTAGCGGCATGGCTATCAGCCATGCGAGCACAGTTGCGGTGGCTCCGAGGAGCAGTGTGTTTTTAGCGCGCGACCAAACAATGGGGCGCGCAGGACTGTTGTATGCGAGCGACACTCCCCAGTCTCCGTGAATGACAGAGCGCAACCACTGAAAGTACCTTTCGGGTAAGGACCGACCGAGATCGTGCTCGGAACGAATGGCGGCTACTGTGCGGGCGGAGACTTCCGGTCTCAGCCGCAGCTCGTCGTAGAAATCGCCCGGTGCGAGGTTGACCAGAGCGAAGGCAATCACCGACGCAGCTGCCAACAGGAACAGGCTGTGTAACAGACGGCGGAGCAGAAAGCGCATCTTACAAGAAAGTAGCAGCAGGCCGGCGGTGTGAGGACTCAACGAGAGCGCAGCAGCAGTTCAGGGATGGACTTAACGAGCGCGCGGGTTTCTTCGCGCCATGGGTGCGAGAGTAAACCGGCTACGGGTCCGCTTTCTACAACCCGGCCGCTTTCGATCACGGCGATGGTGTCGGCCAGATGGGCTGCAACCGAGAGGTCATGCGAAATGAGGAGGAGGGTCATCGAGAGCGAGGATCGCAAGCGTGCAAGCAGATCGATGATTTGCGCCTGAGTGTTGAGGTCAAGACCGGAAAACGGTTCATCCAGGATGAGGAGTTTCGGTTGCAGGATCAAGGCCCGGGCGATCGCAATTCGCTGACGTTGACCGCCGCTGAAGTCGAGAGATTTGCGATGGACTGAGGCACGATCGACGCCGACTTCTTCCAAAGCTGCCAAGGCGCGCTCAAAGCTCTTGCGCTTGGGTATGCGTTGAATGATAAGCGGCTCGGCGACAACCTCGAGAGCGGACAAGAGTGGATTCATAGCTGTCGCGGGCTGCTGGAAGATGAGTTGAATTCTGGTTCGAATAGCTTTGAGTTCGTTTTTGTTCAGACTGAGAACGTCGATGCCCTCGAAGCGCAACTCACCAGAGTCCGGTTGTTCGAGGAGAGCCAAACAGCGAGCGAGCGTTGATTTTCCGGAACCGGATTTGCCAACCAGCGCCAGAGTGGAGGAGGGCCGCAGACTCAAGTGGATGTTCTCGAGGGCTTTCACCGCGATGCGTGGCGATGGCCATCGGCCTCGCAGATAGTGTTTGCTCAAGCGGCGCACTTCGAGCAAGAGAGGGCAGAGCGCGCCGCCGGGCACACCAGTCCCGCGTTTCTCAAGGCTCATAGGCGGGCTGCTCTTCGAGCGGAACACTCAAGGCTACGGCAGATGGCCGCGGCCCAGCCGGCAAAGGCAGAAGTGAGTCGAGCAGGCTCCGGGTGTAAGGATGCTTCGGCTTGCAACAGATTTGCTCAAAGGCGCCCGCTTCGACGACGCGGCCGTGCAGCATGACGATGACACGGTCAGCTAATCCACTGAGAAGTGCGGGGTTGTGGGTGATAAACAGCAGGGCGAGCCCGAACGTTGTTCTGAGATGTTTAAGAAGCCCGAGGATCTCCGCCTGTGTGACGTTGTCAAGCGCGCTCGTCGGCTCGTCAGCGATCAACAGCTCAGGTTTTGAGATCAGGGCCTGGGCAATGGCTACGCGCTGCCGCTGTCCTCCGCTTAACTGGTGCGGATAGGCACGAGCAATCTGGGGGTCGAGGCCAACTGCAGCTAACATCGACAGGACTTCTTCGCGGCGCCGATGTCGGTTAGAATCCGAATGGGCTCTGAGAACCTCATCGACTTGCCTGCTTATCGTGAGGACCGGATTGAGCGTGAGCTCAGGCTCCTGGAAAACGAGAGAGATTTGAGCTCCTCTAATGGTCTGCAGCTGGCGCTCGGCCGCGCCTACGATTTCGGTCCCCAGGAAACGAATCGATCCTTCGACGGCCCACAAGCCCGGTGAAAGAAGGCCGACCAGCGCTCTGGCGAGAGTTGTTTTTCCGGCGCCTGACTGGCCCAAGATACCGATAGCTTCACCGGGAGCCAGCTCGAATGTGATCGCTTCAAGGATCGCTGCGCGTGGCGAGCGGAAACCGACCGTGAGATCTCGCACTTGGAGCAGAGGTTGTGTCATCGTTCCCACGTTTACTGCACTGACACCTCATTCTCGCGCGGGCAGCAGGCGTTTTTGGGAGAGCCAAAAGAAAAGAGGCCGCTTGACAGCGGCCTCTTGCCTGCGACTAACAGGCACATCGAGATATATGGATCGGAGTCAGACGCGCGCGCGTTTGAGAGCGACAAGCGCAAGAAGTCCGAGCCCGGCTACGGCAAAGGTGGCCGGTTCCGGGGTTGGGGTGATGCTGCCGAACAGGCCATCTTTCTCCCCGTTTATACCGGCAGTGAAGTAAAGCGAGTCGGGATTGAATCCACTGGCAGTACGGAAGGAAAGGGACCACAGGCTGTCGTTGACGAACGGATTGCCCTGCGCATTTGCGAGCGTTCCCAGATAGGAGCCATTCGAGGGATTGAACGCGTTGATTTCGCCGTTACCGAAGTTACCCACGAGAAGATCGCCGCCGAATTTGCCGAAACCGGACGGGGCCAGTGTGATGCCCCACGGCGCGTCGAGCTGGCCGCCGGAGATGAGGCGCTTGACGAAGTTTCCATTGGCGTCGAATTCGCTGACAATGCCGAGCCCCAGGCCTGTATTCCGGCCTTGCGCGTAGGTCACGAAGAGGTTTCCACCGACAGCTTGGACGTTGTACGGCGTATAACCTTTGGGCAGGTTGGGGTCGACAAAAGAGCCGGCCAGCGTCACGGGCTTGAAGGACGAGTCAAACACGTTGATGCCGCCGAGTGCGTTGGCTGCGTAGAGAAAATTACCCGAACCGTTGTTGGCGAGAGTGAGTCCGGTGTAAACAGCGCCGGAAGTGGTCGCAACGACGCTTGCTGTCGTGCCGTTGCTGCCGTTCCAGGCGTCGATCGTGCCCGCCAGAGTTGCAAAAGTAAAGAGTGCCGGCTTGCCGTTCGGCGCTACGAACTGGCCGGTACCACCCACAAAGGCCTGCCCGGTCGGGCTGGCCGGGGGCGTACTCACAATCAGTGTTTGCGGCACGCCGGCACCGTTATAAAGCGTCGAGTTCCCGCTCACCTGATTCGAAACCCAGAATGGCGAAGCGCCCCCGAAAGAGACGCCCCAGGGATTCTTCAAATTCTGATCGGTGTTCGCGGCCAGGCCAGGCACATCGGAAGTTAGATTGGCCTGGGTGAAAACGGAGGCACCCGACAACAGCTGTGCCCCCGCGAGTGACAGACCAGCGAGCGCGGGAAAGAGCACTCGACGGTGTTTTAAAAGCGACATTCAGATCTCCTCATGCGTAAATGCAGTTCCTTAAGCATGATGGCGGCAAGGAGCTCTGATGGGGTTAAGGGATTGTGAAAGTTTTGTTCAGGCGGTAAAGGTGAGGCATCTTATCGAAGTAAATAAGTCAGGGGCGTTCGGCCGTACGCAAAACAGAGCACGAACGCCCCTTCCGAGGCGGGCGCAAGAACGCCCCTCCGCGGCGGTGCACCGGCGCCCCTCCGATGAAGCGTTCGTGCACCAAGCTTAAGACTTCACCGGCTAGTTTGCACCCACGGCTTGACTCCAGGCCTGAACCGCCTGGTAGAGGTCGAGGCGGCCATGGCCGGCTCTCGGGTCGATGTGTTGTGCATGAGCGGTCGAATTCGCACTGATTGGCTGATCACACAAGCTGTTCACGTTGATCAGAAGCGAAGCGACACCGGAGACCAAGGGAGTGCTGAACGAAGTACCCCAAGCCGCGGCGTAGGTGGAGAAAGGATAGGTGGTGATTACGGCTTCGCCGGGCGCGCCTATCCAGACGAGCTGCGAGCCATAGTTCGAGAAAGTGGACAATTGGTCGTTGTTGGTGGTGGAAGCGATCCCGAGGACGTTCCAGAGCGCGGCGGGGTAGACCAAGGTGTCTGCCCCGCTGTTTCCTGCTGCCGCCACCGCGATGGTGCCGGTGAGGGTTCCAACGTTGAGCGCTGTAGCGACTTCGGGGGAGTAAGAGCCAAGCGTGAAGCTCATGTTCAGCACGCTGGCGTGCAGGGAGATGGCGCGGTAAATGGCGCGCAAAATGTCCGAAGTGTAACCGGTTCCGTCGGCTCGGAAAGCTTTCAATGGAAGGAGCTTGGCCGTGGGCGCGACCAGGTGTATCAACCCGGCTACCATGGTGCCGTGTCCGAAGTCTTTGTACTGCGGATTACCGTCTATCACCGAAGCAGTCCATCCGTCCACGACCGCCACGGTGGATTGGGAGACTTCACCCGAACCGTCTCCGCTCACCCAGTTCGGCTGGCTACCTGCGATAACGGGATCGCCGGGCAGGGTTACATCAAGGGTCTCGTCGGCTCCCGGCCGGTTACGAGTGAAGTCATAACCGGGAAGCAGAACATTTTTCAAGGCGGGGTGATTTGGATCGGCACCGGTATCAATCATGGCAATAACGCCCGCACCGGTCACGTTTGTAAAACGGGCCTGAGCGTCAGCCAAACGAATTATGCTTGTGGCCGGCTGGTGTACGTACCCGTCAGGAACGGTGGACCCAAAATAGTTGATCGGGGTGTTGTCGGAAAGGGCAGGGGGGACAGAGATTGTGGAATCCGCCACATTCGCAACCACGTCCAGTTCTCCATCGACGATCCCTGTCAAAGAGAGGAGGCTATTAAGGACGGTGTCGGGGTCTTCGGAATCCCGCGTTGTGACCAGGAAGAGTTGGCCAGGAGGGCCGTCGATATTTTCGGCGACGGTGCACCCTACAAGGAGGCAATCGGCTTGCACGACAGGCAGGCCGCCCGTGGCGCGAACGATTAATCTTCCGGCTGCCGCCTGAACAGGAGCGGCCCAGAACCCGAACGTTAACAGCAGAGTCACAAAGAGACAACGCTTCATTAGTTTCGTCCTTCCTCACGTGTACCGGTAAAGCGCCGGTGTTCCCTTAACCAAGAAGGATCTATAGCTGCGAAAAAAATACAAAATATTTACGTCTCACGCATGTCCGTCATTGGCAAATGCTTTCTAAACTGAGTGCGGGAATGCCGAGTTGCCAAATTGTAAGTTTCCCATCATACCGGGGAAAATCCGAGGGCCAGTGACCCTATAATGACTTGGTAAGACGGCGGTCCGTGTGAATGCTTGCAAAGCGAGGAGTAGATGCAGGAGGCCGAAAATGCTGCCCCTGTACGTACGCAGCGGAGCAGTGCCGCTCTGTTCTTCAGGTTTAGATTTGAGCGAAACGGGGTCCTTTTGCAGATGGCACTGATCCTTAGATACGGCTCCTCTAGAAGCTTTTGGGAAGGTATTGCTCACCGGGAAATCCTGGCCGAGACTCGTCTGAACCTGCTCGCATTAGATTACGGTTATAAGTACCGACTGGATATTCAGCCCAAGAAAGGGCTTTCGAGGGTGGAATTCGTCCGCACACTGAGAGAGGCAAGGTTTATTGGAAGGCCGATCCGAAGAAACAGAGGCGTGGTCCGCTTCTTCAAGCTGTGCGACAACGGAACCTTAGATCCGCACCAGTGGTAGCCGGGAGAGCTGGTTCTAATCACACCTGGGCTCCATCGTTGTTGGCGAGAGCAGCGGAATCAGCCAAAGCGCGGAAAGCAGGATGCCGGCCGCTCCGATCCAGAGAGTGTTTGTAAGGCCGATGGATTGACCGAGGAAGCCGGCAGCTAACGCTCCAATGGGAAGCATGCCACGCGAAGCGAACTGCATGGCGGCATTGACGCGACCGAGCAGGTGAACGGGCGCGGCGGTCTGGCGGAGGGTAGTTTCGTTAACGAAATAGACGGTCCACGCGCAGTCGCCGACGAACTGCTGAAGGCAGAGACAAACGAAGCTGAAGCGCTTCGACAACGAAGCGAGCGGAAGAAGAAACTGGGTGAGCCCGATCACGAGAGCGCTTGGGAAGAAGGTTCGATTCATCCCGAAGCGTTTGACAAGGCGAGAGCTGAGGAGGCCTCCGGCGAGGCTGCCAGCGCCACCGAGAGCGATAGCGAGCCCAAGTGCGGCGGGACTGAGTTGGAGCACTCGGATCGCGTAAAGGACGTAAAAGCTGAAGACCGAACCCGCGAACAGGAAAGCGGTGACGGACCGGAAAAGCAAGGCGCGCAGCACGCCGTGCGCGAGGATGACGCGGGCGCCTTCGAGCATTTCTGTGCGAAACGGCACGCGGGGCGCCGGCTGGGGCGCCGGTTCGGAGCTACGAATGCTCCAAAGCGAGATGGCCGAAATGAGAAATGACAGCGCGTCAAGCAGGATCGCAATGGGAGCAGTGATCAGCTGAACAAGAACGCCGGTAAGGGAGGGCCCGAGAATTTCAGCGGTAGCGCTCGAGATGCTGAGCAGGTGATTCCCTTCGAGCAGCTCGCCGGGGTCTACGAGCGAAGGCAAATAGGATTGATAGGCGACGTCAAAGAGAACAGTCAGCACACCAGCTGAGGCGGCCACCATGATGAGGTGAGTAATCGTCAGCCGGTGAAAGAAGAAGAGAACAGGGACAGCGATGAGCAGCAGCGCCCGGCCGACGTCCGCAGCCATCATGGCAGGGCGACGCCGGACGCGGTCGACGACTACACCTGCCAGAAGACTGAACAGAAGCACGGAAAGGGAACCGGTGGCTGAGAGCATACCCATTTGGGCGGGGGTTGCGCCCAAAACGAGAACGGCAGTGAGAGGCAGGCCTTCGCGAGTGATCCGCGAGCCAATCTCGGAGACGGTCTGACCGCCCCAGAGTTTCAGGAACCCGACGTTGCGCCACATTGCCGACAGCATACGCGAGGGAAAAGCCGGGAGTTCCATGTGCCAAAAAAAAACAGGGCCGGCAGCAATGCCGGCCCTGTTTTCTGATTGCAACTTGCGAGAGCGATTAGCGATGACCGCCGCCGTGAAAGCCGCCGCCACCGAAACCGCCATGGAAGCCACCGCCGGCGGCGAATCCGCTGCTGCGAAAGCCACTTCCATGGACTGCGCCGACTCTGGCGTTTACGCCGCCGACACGACCATGTAAGGCAGGAACGCCACGCCACACGCGATTTCCGTAAAAGCCGTTTCCGTAACCGCCGTAGTAACCGAAATAAGCCGGGGAATAAAAGCCCCAACCAAACGGACTGTAGAGGAACGCGGAAGCGGGCCAAAAGCCGTACGAACCGAAGTAAGGATCCCAATACCAACCGGGTCCCGCCGCGGAGTAGAAGGTGGGATTTGTGGCTGCGGCTACATTGGCCTGGGCCTCATCCTGACTGCGAGCCTTGCTCCAGACGTAGAGGGGTTCGTTTTCTACCGAGCTTGCGTTGAAGTGCCGCACCTTCAGCGGCTGTGCATCCGCCAGAACAACCTCGTCGTTTTTGCCCAGGCTTTTGCTGCGGTCGCCCGCCGTTACGCTGGTTTTACCGTCGAGTACCCGGATCGTCTGTCCAGCGGAATCAAAGTTGTAAAGACCTTTCTTCTCAATACGGGCGGTCGACCCGTTCATCACGACATTCAGATCAGTGCCTTTGATCAGCTGATCAACTTCGAGCATGCCGGATCCGCGAACAAACTCAACGCGAGTGTCGGCTAAGCCAGCGGTCAGCAGGCGAATCTCGCTGTTCGGTCCCACGCGCAGGAACGCGCCTGGCGTGAGCAGCATTTCGACATAACCGACCCCGGTCTCGAGTTGCTGGCCAGGGTTCATAGCCGTGGTTCCTACGGAATGCGACGACAGATCCTGACCGGCCAGAGAGACCTGGCCTTCCACGTAATTGACCGTTCCCGGTGCGCCCGATCGCTGCGTTTGAATTGCATTGTTTGGACCCTGCAGAGACGCTGCAGAGGCGGACATGCTGTTCACCTGGGCCAAGCTGAGGGCAGCCGAGGCGAACAAAACGGTCAGAAGTCTCTGACCCGTTTTAAATTGTCCTTTCATTTTTTCTTCTCCTGTGTATTGGACGCAGGAGAAGGCGTCCAGGTCGCGAATGTGATTCGGAAAAGCCTAGTGTTTTCTGGTGCTTAGGGAGTAGCTGGCCATCCCTGATTTATGGGATGGGCGATTAAGGTTGCCGTTGGGCGGCTAGATGTGCCAACGGAGCAACTCAGTTGGGAGGGGTAGCCGGAGGAGTAGCTTTGGGCCAGCCAGTGCCTGGGGTTGTTTTCGACGAAGGCTGCGAGGTGGCTGGCGCAGCTTGCTTGTCTGCGTCGCTCGAATCGGAGTCGATGGTGCTAACGGGAGAGCTGGAATCCTCATTCACGGCCACCTTGCGGCGGGCGGACGGGGTAGTCTCGACGGGATCGGCATCGGGGTCGGAATACACGGGTTGCCGAGTGTGAGTGACAGCGGTGGGACCGCTCTGCTCGTGGGAGCCGCCGGACATGTATACGCGGCGGTAGTGAATGTCGGCATCGGCGTAGCGGATCTTGGCCTGTTGAGACAGATCAACTTTAACGGAAGGCTGATCGCCGGTTTTAACATCTTCGGGTAAGTAGAAGTTGAGGGTGTAGCGCTGGCGGAGTCTGGACAGCGTGTCTTCGAGAGCTGAGGCTTCATCGACCTGAAGGGTGTCCCCGCCGGAATCCGAAGCGACCGTGGCCGTACCGGCGGAATGGGAGGGGTCGACCCCGCCGTAGCCGCCGCCGCGACCGCTACGGCCGCCCGGGAAACCGATGCCGCCTCCCGGAAATCCGATACCGCCGCCTCCGCCGGGCCAGCCGCCTCCGCCACCTCCCCACGTTCCGCCACGCCGGTGACCGCCGCCGCCGCGACCGGCCATGGTGGGAGGCTCATAGGGAGCTTGCAGGAAACTCAGGATGGCGTTCGCTCGGGCGAGGGCGTTTTCGACTCGGGGTTCGTCCTCCTCGTCCTGGGTCTGGTCGTCCGTGAGAATCACAACCGCACGGCGTGCTTCGGGACGAGCCTCCCGTGCGACGTAGTTGGCGGCGCTGATCATGGCGTCCGTGATGCGCGTTCCGCGGCTGAAGCTTTCCGAGCGTAGAAGGTGGTTGAGCTCGTGGGTGACCTGATCGTGGTCGCTGCGGAACGGCAAGCGGACGCGGGCCGAAGTATCGAACACCATGATGGCGACGCGGTCCTTGGGCGTGAGGACGTTGAGTGCCTGTTGGGCGGCATCGGCAATGCGCTGGACATGGGGCTGCATGCTGCCGCTAACGTCGAGGAGCAAGAGGATGTCCAGCGGCATATTCTCGCTCGCGAAATTGCGGATGGGCGTCGCCTTGCCGTTGACTTTAAGGACAAAGTCGTTGACCTGCAGGCCGGTTACGTTGTGGCCGTCCCGATCGCGGACCTGGGCATCGACCCTGGTCAGGGCGACATCGCTCTTAAATACGACATCGTCAGCGTTTGCGAGAAGGCAGGTGAAAAGCGCCAGCGCGGCAGTAACAAATGGCCGGGTCATGGTGTGTGGGCAATCAGGAGACTCTATTGATACGCAGGCGAACGGGGATCCGTTACTCCCGAACGGAAATGCGCCGCAGATGTCTGACTCGCCGGAACCGAGAGCCGGGGCGGATCAGGCGCGCTGGGCGGACGCGGCCGGCACGCGGCGAGTGGAAGGTTCGGGAGCGGCGTCAAGAGCCGGCCAGTAAACTCCGGTCAGCTGTTCCGAGACCTGCCAGAGACGCCGAGCCAAGGCAGTGTCTTTGGCCTTTCGTGAAACGACTGCGGGCGCAACGGCTCCCTTCATTTCGAGAAGGCCGTCCGGACCGTAATAGCCAAAGGGTTTGGCCGACGGGGACGTAGCGGCGAAGAGCGTCGGAAGTGCGCCGGCTGCCGCGGACTGACCGATTGCGCGAACCACGCGAAGTTTGAGCCTTTGATCCCAGGATTCCATACCCTGATTGGGGATCAAATCGGTGAGCGAGGCGCCGGGATGAGCGGCGTTGCTCGTGAGATTCCAGGCATGGGCATCGCTGAGGCGCTGGAGTTCGAAGGCGAAGAGGAGATTGGCGAGTTTCGATTGGGCGTAGGCTGCGGAGGGTTTGTAACGGTCTGTCCACTGGAGGTCAGCGAAGTGAATCGAGGCTCCAAGTCGATGGGCGAAGCTGCTCACGGTTACGACGCGGGCGCTCTTGCTCCGGAGCAATAGAGGCAGCAAGCGTCCGGTGAGCGCGAAGTGGCCGAGATGATTGGTGCCGAACTGGAGTTCGAATCCATCGGCGGTTTCTTTGCGCTTGGGAGGAGTCATGACGCCGGCGTTGTTGATCAACAGGTCGAGCGGGCGGTCTTCGGCCAGGAGCCGTGTTGAAAAGCGTTCTATGGAAGCGAGGCTGGCGAGGTCAAGCAGTTCGAAGCGGATGTTTGCCAAGCGGGCCTGCGTCTGCACTCGAGCGAGGGCCCGGCGGCCTTTTTCCTCGCTGCGACCGGCAACGACGACGTCCGCGCCTGCGCGGGCCAGTTCGAGTGCGGTTTCATAGCCGAGGCCGCCAGTAGCACCAGTGACTATTGTGAGCTTGTCTTTGAGGAAGGGAATATCGGCGGTTGTCCACATGGCAGGGTCTTTCTCCTGCGGTTTTGAGTGAGTAAGCACTCATGAAGTTCCGGAAATTTCAGCCTTTTTTGACAATTCCTGCCCAGATCATGTCGAAACCGGCCTGCCGGAAGCTTTCGGCGGCTTGGGGATCGCTTTGCATGAACTTCATAGCGGTTTCGGCGAGGGCGCTCATGGCTGCAGCGAGGAAGGCCCCCGGCAGGTTTCTGGAGATGCCTTGCGCGACGGCATCGTTCGCCATCGTTTGGATCTCGACAAATGGCGCCGTAACGGCCAGTTTCGATTCTTCCGTCAGGCCGCTCCATACCTCAACCTGTTTTACGACAACAAGAGATAAGGGATTCGCGATGCCCCAATCGAGGTATCGATTCCAAACATGCTTGAAACGATGGCGTACGCTTGTCCTGCGCGGGAAACCAGACATCATGGCGTCCGCGAGGTCCGTCTTGATGTCGAGATAGACCGCATTCACCAGGTCGTCCTTCGTGCGGAAGTAGGTGAAAAGTGTTCCCTCGGCGAGACCGGCGGCCTGGGAGATAGCGAAGGTGGGCGCGGTCAGTCCGCGTTCAGCGAAGACCTGGATGGCTGCAGCCAGGATGGCGTTTCGTTTGTCCTCGCTCTTTGCTTTGGCCACGTCTGTCGACCGAGTTACTTGAGTATAAACTCATGCATCTGGGGGCGGTTACAGGCCAATGCCATCGTTTTGAGTTGGCAGGGTAAGGTCCGCGACCGATGAAATTCATGAAACCATCCAAGAAATTTCAGCTAGATGAATTCCCCGGTTGACATTCATGGTAGTTTCGCATTAAACATGAGTACTAATCAGGGTTGCGATCATCCGGGTCTGATGAAAGTCTCGCAAAGTAGAACTGTGTCGTTGGGCGCTGGCGCGTGCATCCGTCGGGGCGGGTTCCTGCTCGCGATGTTTTTGGCGGCAGCACTGACTTTGTTGACCACGGGGTTTGCGCGCGGGCAAAGCGTCACTTACGAGGGGCGCAAAGGACCGGGGCATGGTAAACGCGTGGTTCTGATCGCGGGGGACGACGGCGAATACCATTCCGAAGAAGCGCTGCCGCAGCTGGCCAAGATTCTGGCCGTGCGTCACGGATTTCGGTGTACGGTGATCTTTCCGCTGGCGCCCGACGGGACGATCGATCCACACCAGAATAAGAACCTGCGCGGGTTAGAGGCGCTGCGCGATGCCGATCTGCTGGTGCTTTTCATGCGCTGGCGGGACTTGCCCGATGAGCAGATGAAGATGCTGATCGACTACGCGCAATCGGGCAGGCCGATTATCGCGATTCGGACAGGCACTCATCCTTTTCAATTGACGACGAGCAAGACTTACGAGAGATACTCCTGGAACAGCACGGTGCCGGGATGGGAAGGCGGGTTTGGGCGCAAGGTGTTCGGGGAGACCTGGGTGGCGCACCACGGCAAGCACGGAAAACAGAGTACACGGGCCCTGTTTGCACCGGGAGCGGCGGCGGATCCGATTTTGCGCGGGATTAAGAGCGGTGAGATTTGGGTGCCGACGGAGGTTTACGAAGTGCGGCTGCCGATGGAGCCGAGCTGCAAACCGCTGCTGCTGGGACAAGTGCTTTCCGGTTTGAGTCCGAACGATCCGGCGGTGCCTGGCAAGGTAAACGACCCGATGATGCCGGTGGCGTGGACGAATCATTTCACGGGAGAGCAGGGAAAGACAGCGCGAGTGTTCGTTTCGACGATGGGGGCGGCGGACGATCTCGAAAGTGAGGGTTTGCGACGGCTGCTGGTTAACGCGGCTTACTGGAGCGTGGGACTGGAGAAGAAGATACCTGCTAAGAACGATGTTTCGCTGGTGGGGAATTATCATCCGCACGCCTACACCTCCGAGCAGTACACAAAGGGTGTGAAGCCTTCAGACCTGGCGCTGCAGCCATGAACGCGAAACGGTGGGTGGCACAGGCGGCCGTGCTGCTGACAGGCGCAGCCGTCCTGGCCCTTGCGGCGAAGAAGGGCACCCTGAACAACCAGAATTGGGACGTGGTGGGCGGGGAGCGCGGAATGCACTATTCTTCGCTCACGCAGATTAATTGCAAGAACGTTGGGAAACTCGAGCGCGTTTGGCAGTTCGATTCGGGCGACCAGTTTGACGGCTCGGAGATGCAATGCAATCCGCTGGTGATAGACGGCGTGATGTATGCGACGACGCCGCGGCTGCGAGTGGTGGCGCTCGACGCGGCAACGGGCAAGATGATCTGGGACTTCGACGCGCATCGCGGGGAACACATTGCCTCGAAACTGCGTAATCGCGGCATGACGTATTGGGGCGAGGGAGATGAGCGGCGCCTGTTCGTCGGGATCGACCAATACATATACGCGTTGAGCGCCAAGACTGGGCAGCCGATCGCGGAATTCGGCGAGAACGGGCGGCTGGATTTACATGAGGGCCTGGGCGCGGATTTCAGGGATCTGACGATTCAGGCCACCAGTCCGGGAGTGATTTACCAGGATTTGCTGATCCAAGGCAGCCTGGTGGCGGAAGACTTGCCGGCGGCACCTGGATACATCCGGGCGTTCGAGGTGCGGACAGGGAAGATGCGCTGGATTTTTCACACGATTCCGCTGCCGGGAGAACCGGGATACGAGACCTGGCCGAAGGACGCGTATAAGCGGATCGGCGGGGCAAATTCCTGGGCGGGATTGACGCTCGACCGGGAGCGCGGGCTGGTGTTTGCGCCCACGGGCTCGGCCTCTTTCGATTTTTACGGCGCTAACCGCCTGGGCGACGATCTCTATGCGAACTGCCTGCTGGCGCTCGATGCGGCGACGGGAAAACTAGTCTGGCATTTTCAGCTGGTACGGCACGATATGTGGGATCGTGATCTGCCGGCCGCACCCACGCTCGTGAAGGTAAAGCAGAACGGAAAGACGGTAGATGCCATAGCGCAGATCACGAAGTACGGCTACGTCTGGCTTTTCGATGAACTGACGGGAAAGCCACTGGTTCCTTACCGGACGGTGCAGGCGGGCGAGAGCGATGTGGACGGCGAGGTAGCGTCGCGCACTCAGATCCTACCAACCGAGCCTGCCCCTTACGCGCGACAGCAGGTAACGCCGGACATTTTGACGGATCGCACACCCGAAGCCCATGCGGCCGTGCTGGCGGAATACGCGAAGGTGAGGAGCGGACCCCAGTTTACGCCCGGAAGCTTTCAGGGCACGGTGATCTTCCCCGGATTTGACGGCGGCGGGGAGTGGGGCGGGGCGGCGTGGGATCCGAAGACGGGCGTTCTCTATGTGAACTCGAATGAGATGGCCTGGATTCTACGGTTGATTCCGCGGAGTTCGGGAACGGAGGCGATGAGCGGTTCGACGCTCTACCGGCAAAATTGCTCGGGTTGCCACCGTCCGGATTTGCGCGGCAGCCCGCCTGAATTTCCTTCGCTGATCGACGCCGGTTCGAGGCTAACGCGTGAACAGGTCACTGCGATGATCGAGCACGGCGGAGGGCGGATGCCCGGATTCGCGCGGCTCGGCAGCGGAGCGGTGAATGTGATTGCTGAGTATCTGATGACCGGCAAAGATGTGCCGATCGATGGCGCCGAACACCTGAAAGTGACGAATCAATCGCCGTTGAAGTACGGCATTGATGGATACAACAAGTGGCTGGACCCCGACGGGTATCCGGCGGTGAAACCTCCTTGGGGAACGCTCAACGCGATCAACCTCGATACCAAGAAGTATGTGTGGAAGAGACCGTTTGGGGAGATTCCGAAGCTGGCCGCGCAGGGGATGCACGACACGGGATCCGAGAATTACGGCGGGGGTGTGGTGACGGCCGGGGGTTTGTTGTTCATCGGGGCGACAACCAGGGATCGCAAGTTCCGTGCCTTCGATAAGGCCACGGGCGAAACGTTGTGGGAGACGACGCTGCCAGCTTCGGGAAATGCGACTCCGGCGGTTTACGCATGGCAAGGCCGCGAGTACGTGGTGATCGGCGCGGGAGGCGGTAAGTGGGGTGCGGAGAGCGGTGGAAGTTACGTGGCGTTTGCGCTGCCCGAGGGGTCGGGGACGCATTGAGCCTTAAAAGGCAGGGAGCTTAGAAAAGAGGTTAGGTATGAAGTTGCTTGGGACGAGAATTTTCTGGCGTGGCTGGAGCGCTAACGCGGCTTGGTGCTTCTTGTTTGCAGTGGCCATTTGTTCAATGGCGTTTGGGCAGACGTTTTCGGCCTCGATCGCGGGCATCGTGAGCGACCCGACGGGCGCTGTGGTATCGGGCGCAAAAGTGCAGTTGAAGAACACGGCAACCAACGACGTTCGGGATTACACGACGACGAGCGCGGGCACTTACAAATTTGACAACCTGCTGCCGGGGACCTATGAGGTCACGGTGGATGCACAGGGATTCAAAGCTTTTGTGCGATCGAACATGCTGCTCCGGGCGGAGACCTCGGCGACGGTCGATGTGTCGCTCGAGGTCGGGAACACGCAGCAAAAGGTGGAAGTGACTGGTGAGGCTGTGCTGGTGGACACGCAAAGCGCGAATAACTCGGTCACCATGGACAGCCAATTGATCGAGGCGTTGCCGAATAACACGCGCAATCCGCTGAATTTTGTGTTTTCGCTGGCGGGAACGACGGAGGCGCAGGGTGGAATGACCTCACGGTCGCAAAGCTTCGATCAGAACTTCAGCATGTTCGGGTTGAATGGCGGGCGCTCGGGTGATGCACAGATCCTGATTGATGGCGCACCGTCGACAGCAATAGACTGGGGCGGATTGATGGTTTCTCCGATGAACGACTCGGTTCAAGAGCAGCAGGTTCTTACGAACGTGTACGACTCACAATACGAGCGGTCCGGGATGGGCGTGGTGACGCTCATCACGAAGGGCGGATCGAACCAGTTTCATGGCGAGGCCTACGATTACCTGAGGAATTCCGCGTTGGATGCCAACACATGGTTCAATAACACGGTCGGCCAGCCAAAAGGGCAATTTAAGAGGAACCAGTTCGGCGGAAACATCGGGGGGCCAATACTCAAGCGGCATAACTTGTTTTTCTTTGGTGCCTATGAGGGGCTAAGGCAACCCGACACGGAAAACAGCGGATTGCTGACCGTGCCGACACAGGCAGAACGCAACGGAGATTTTTCACAATCGCTGAATGCTTCCGGGCAGCCCGATATTATCTACAATCCGTTTTCGACCACGCAGGTAACGGATTCTCAAGGGAACACGTATTACACGAGGACGCCTTTCCCCAACAACAAGATTCCTTCCAATCTGCTGAATCCGACAGGACAGAAGCTGGCGAACTTGTATCCTCTCCCTAATCTTCCAAGCCAAGGGCCGAACGACTACAACAATTACTACGCGCAAGGCCCGGGGAACACCACGAACGACAAGTTCGACTGGCGCGTGGATTGGGATCAGAACGAAAAGCACCGGATCTTTGTTCGTATGTCTGACCGTGTGCGCGAAGTGCAGACGCCGGCGTGCTTCTTCTGCAATGGAGCCGATGTGGGGAATGGGAACAACGACACCGGTTTCCAGGTGGTTGTAAATGACACCTTTACCCCGGGTCCGACATGGGTGATCAACTCTTACATCGGTTACAGCCGTTGGCGGGAGGAGCAAAGTCCAATCGGACTGGGAAAAGCTGACCCAAGCACAATCGGGCTCAACCCGGCTCTATTCCAGGCAGGCAACGCTCTCCCGACATTAAGCGTGGACAGCGGGAACTCTTACACCGGTCTAGGAAGTGGCACTTACGACCGCTACGTGCGTTACTCTGAAACGGCTCAAATTAACCTTACAAAGCAACTATCCAAACACACGATCAGGTTTGGAGCAAATTATGACGTATTTATGATCAATAACGAGCCTTTCGGAGTTGGATCGGTAACAACAGGGAGTTATCTCACAGCCTGCGATTCAGGTCCTGGAAGCGGCCCATGTCAGGCGCCCGCGAGCCCCTCGCTGAACAGCGGAAATGCCATGGCATCGCTGCTTCTCGGTACAGGGGACGTGAGTTCGAACACGAACATCGATCCCGCGATGAGCCAACACGCTTACGGCGCATACGTACAGGATCAATGGCGAGTGACTCCGCGGCTAACTATCAATGTGGGATTGCGGTATGAGAACCAACGTCCGGCGACGGAACGCTACAACCGCCTTGCATGGTTTGACCCGACTGTCATCAATCCAATCAGCAGCCAGGTGGGCTTCGACGTTCGCGGCGGCTTCGAGTACGCGAGCAGCAACAACCGGTATGCCTGGTCACCTGATAATACGAACTTTGCTCCGCGGCTCGGGATTGCTTACCGGGCTACGGATAAGCTCGTCATCCGCGCAGGCGCGGGGATCTTTTATACTCCCACCTCAGCGATGATCAGCTTCGACGGTGGGCAGTTTCTGGGATATGGATCGAACTCCACTTCGTTCGGCACGCAAAACGGGTTGAACCTGGTGCCAACAACTCCGATCAGTTCTCCCTTTCCGAATGGACTCAATCCGCAGACGGGCAGTTCGGAGGGACTCAACACTTACGTTGGATTGAACGCGAGCCAGATATGGCTCAAAGGCTCCCACCCAGTAGGCTACACGGAACAATGGAGCTTCGATCTGCAGTATCAATTAGGGTCACATTCGATTCTCGAGATGGGTTACACGGGCGTCAACGGGCGCAAGTTGATGTATGGCAATCCCAACATCAATATCAACCAATTACCCACGAAAAATCTCGCACTCGGCGATAGCTATTTACAGACTCAGGTAAATAACCCCTTCTACGGGGCTATTACCAATTCGAACAGCGCACTCTCAGGCCAGACAATTTATCAGTACCAGTTGCTCGAACCTTATCCGGAATTTGGCAACCTGAATGTGACCCGCTCGTTGCCGGGCGCGAGTTCGAGCTATAACGCGCTGGATTTGAAGTATAACCATGCGTTCTCGAATGGCTTGAGTGCAATCGTGACCTACAGGTGGTCGAAGGCGCTCGACGATGGATCAGAGGACCTGGTGGGCTGGAGCATCGGGAATCTCTGGCGGGATTCGTACAACACGAAGCTGGATTATGCGGTTAGTACGCATGATCAGCCGCAAAGTTTCGCGGTCGCCGGCGTTTACGATCTGCCCTATGGCGTGGGCCGGAGATGGGGAAGCAGCTCGCCGTGGATTGTGAAGCAGACACTTGGGAATTGGCAGCTCTCTACCAATATAAGGCTGGCCAGCGGATTTCCGATTTTCGGAGTGATCAACGATTGCACGTCCCCGCTGAGTAACTTATACGGGTTTCCAAGTTGCCAGACGCCTGATCTAATAGGCAATCCGGTACCGGCGCATCAAAGCCCGGATCAATGGATCAACCCGAACGCTTTCGCTACGACAGACGGCCAGAGCCGGTTGGGCAACAGCCCGTTGCGCATACCGTCATTGAGGGAAGCCCCGACGGAAAACCTGGATCTTTCGGTCGCGAAGTTCTTCGGGCCCGAACGTTTCAGAGTGCAATTTCGGGGCGAGTTTCTGAACGTGTTCAATCACCCGATCTTCGGCGGCAATTACAACTTCAATACATGCCTGCTATGCGGGGGGACGTTCGGCCAGGTATACGGAACGCGGAACGATCCGCGCAACATTCAGTTCAGCCTCAAGGCAAGTTTCTAAGCAGAGAGCCCTGTCCGTAGCGCCTCCCTGAACTCACGCCGGATGATGGCCGATATCATCATGGCTGTACGGGAGGCGCTTTGATCAACCTGAAAGAGCAATCGCACCGGCGGCTAAATCAACTGACGGGCGAGTGGATACTGGTTTCTCCTCATCGGACGCAGAGGCCGTGGCAGGGACAGGTGGAGAGTGCGGTGGCTCCTGTGCTGCTGCACTACGATCCGACGTGCTATCTCTGCCCCGGGAATGCGCGGGCGGGGGGAGCGCGAAATCCGCAGTACACTTCCACATTTGTTTTCGATAACGATTATGCGGCGCTGCGGCCGGACGTGCCGGACGGCGCAATGGACGAAGGCGGTCTGCTGGTTGCCAGGTCGGAGAAGGGAATCTGCCGGGTGGCGTGCTTTTCACCGGACCACAGCCTGACTGTCTCGCGGATGAGTGTGCCGGATCTGGAGAAGGTGGTTGCGGTTTGGGTCGAGCAGTACAAAGAACTAGGCAAGATCCCGTTTGTGAAGTCTGTCCAGATTTTTGAGAACCGCGGCGAGATGATGGGCGCGAGCAATCCCCACCCGCACTGCCAAATCTGGGCGAATGAGTCGCTGCCGAACGAGACTGTGAAGGAGCAGGAGCGGCAAAAGGCTTACCTCGAAGCGCGGAAGAGTTGTCTGCTTTGTGATTACCTCAAGCTTGAAACCAGGGCGGCCGACCGGATCGTCTGCGAGAACGAAGGCTTCGTCGCGCTTGTGCCATTTTGGGCGATCTGGCCCTTTGAAACGCTGGTGATCGCGAAGACCCACCTGCCTTCAATGGAAGGACTGGATCAGGAAACGCGGACGGCGCTGGCCGACATACTGAAGCGGGTGACGACGCGGTACGACAACCTGTTCCAGATTTCGTTTCCGTACACGATGGGATTTCATCAGCAGCCGACCGATGACGAGCCGCATCCGGAGTGGCATCTACACGCGCACTTCTATCCGCCGCTGCTGCGTTCGGCGACGGTGCGAAAATTTATGGTCGGTTACGAAATGCTGGCTACACCGCAGCGGGACATTACAGCGGAGTCGGCTGCGGAACGGTTACGAGGCCTTTCGGAACAGCACTATTTGACACCGTAAGGATTTCGTTCTAGATTGCACTCAGGATGCTGCGGCGGGCTCTGTTCTGTTTCGTCTCAAACTATTAGGTCTATCTATAGCGGTCATTCTCATTTTCGTCACTGTTTTCGTGACGGTAAATATCTGGCGAGCCCACAACGTTCTGAAAGAAGCCTCGACACGGGCGGAAGCAGCGGGCGCGGTGGCATTTGCAATCGAGCCAGTGTCCCAGGGAGAGCGTACCGCATTCGAAAGAGTACCCGGCGCGGGCGATTTTCGCGCGGCAGCCGAGTTCGCGGGCAGCCTGTTTGTCTGCGGTAGGTCTTCTTTAATCCGTTACGACAGCCCCGGCCACTCCGGGCCAGATGGTGGGCAGAAACAAGAGTGGTCGGTGGGATCAGAGCTCCCCCCATTCCCACTAGTTACGTTGGCGGTCCGCCGAGGCATTGGCTCACCCGAACTCTGGATTGCGACCGATGGCGGAGGGGTTCTTATTTATGACGGGCAGGTTGTAAAGCAACTTGTGCCGGCTGCGATGCCGCAGCGCAGGGTTTCGGCATTATTGCCGTTGAGTAACGGGCGAGTGCTGATCGGGACCGAGGCAGCTGGGCTCTATGTGACCGACGGGAAGCATTTAGAACTGCTGCATCCGCAGTTTGCGCGCATGAACATAACGGCGCTGGCGGGTGACGGCGACGAAGTCTGGGCGGGTACGCGCGGCGAGGGCGTATGGATGTGGGGCGCGGGAGAGGCCACTCACTTCCAGACGGAATTGCCGGATAGGCAGGTGCTCTCGCTGTATGCAAATGGCGAGGCGGTCTGGGTGGGTACACCCATCGGAGTCGCGGAGTTTTCGGGAGGGCGATTCAGGCGACGTCTGGCGGAGGGAGTGTTTGCGCAGAGCATCATCGAACACGCGGGAACTCTATCGATAGGAACTATCGACGAAGGTTTGGTGACTGTTGCGTTACAAGGTCGGACGGCGGCTGCTGGATCTGGCGCGCAGACGGGCACCGAGATGAATGGTGTAGCGAATGACGTAGTTGCGCTTTTCAGCGCAGGAGGCGAAATTTGGGCGGTCTCGCCGGGCGGGCTGTGGCGGCCCGGAGAAGGCGAGACAATTATTTTACCCGCGCAAGCGGGGTTGCACGACGGACACGTTGCCGCGTTAGATCTTGATCGCAGTGATCGTTTGTGGGTGGGCTATTTCGACCGCGGCTTGGATGTGATCGAGCAGGGCGGGGCGGGAGGAGTGCGCCACCTCGAAGACGATGTACTGTTCTGCGTGAACCGCATCAAAGAAGATCCGGAGCAGGGAACTGTGGCCGTGGGTACGGCTAACGGGCTGGCGCTATTCGACTCGGGTGGACAGCTTCGGGAGACTTTGACAAGGGAGAGCGGGCTCGCTTCGAGTCACGTTACGGATCTTGTGTATCAGAGAGGCGGCGCGGAGAGCGGAGACGCCCTGGCGATTGCGACGCCCGCTGGGATCAGCTTTATCGACCGAGGAACGATCTCAAGTGTGTCGGCATTTCAGGGATTGGTGAATAACCACGTTTACACGCTGGCGGAGCGGGATGGAGGATTGCTGGCTGGAACCCTGGGCGGCTTCTCACTTCTGCGGCGCGGCACTGTCGAGGCTAGCTTTACGACAGCGAATTCCGGTATGCGGCAGAACTGGGTGACGGCTTCCGCGGCAGAAGGAAAGGCGATCTATCTCGGAACATATGGCGCGGGGGTGATGCGGGTCGAGGGAAATGGGGGTTTGACTTCGTTCCGGGAGTTTGCTCGAGAGCGAGTGGAGATTAACCCGAATGCGATGTTGGTGACAGGCCGCGCGGTTTACGCCGGAACGGCCGGGCAGGGGCTCGCGATTTTGCCGCGGGGAGACGAGCGATGGCACTTCGTGCGGGGCGGGCTGCCTTCCTTGAGTGTGACTGCACTTGCCGAGCGGAACGGCACTCTGTACGTGGGAACGGACAATGGCCTGGTGCGGGCGGCGGAGCGGAAGCTCGGGTTATGAGAGCTATCCAGTGCAGCGTACTGCTCGCGTTTCTGATTGCTGCACGAGCGATGCGCGGCGATAGCGGCGTGATCATCCCCTCGGACCGACAGGCTCCCGATCCAGCGGAGTTAGCTATAGAGTCGCTCAAGGTGCACATCAAGATCGATAACGGTCATGCGACGGTCGACTGGGACGAGGTCTTCCGGAATAAGACCGCCGTGGTTCTGGAAGGCACTTATCTGCTGAGCCTGCCGGGAAATGCGGCTGTTTCGGACTTTGCGGTCTGGGATGACGTGACGCGCATACCGGGAGTGATACTCGAACGAAAGCGCGCGGGAGAACTGTACGCGCAGATTCGAAATGAGGCAATTGATCCCGGGCTGCTGCAATCTGGGGAGATCACCGAGAGCACCGCACCGGGAGCGGCCGCGCATTCGAGCCAGTTCTCAGTGAAGATCGCTCCTATTTCGGCGTACGGCTACAAGCGCATTGAGGCTCAATACAGGCAGGCGATTCCGCTGAACCAGCTGACAAGTGAACTGGTTGTGCCGCTGAAGTCGTCGGACGCAAACGCACAGACGGTGAAGCGGCTTTCGATCGAAGTTGAGCTGCGTAGTCCGCAAGCGATCACGAAATTGGACAGTGCGGGCGAGGGTTATCCACTGAAGACCGCGCTCGAGACGCCGCATTCTGCGAGAGGCTCTTACGAAGCAGCGGATGTTGCACTGAATCGCGACTTGACGATCCGCTATACGCTTACCGATCAGAGGGAACCGGCCATTCAGGCGTATCGGGCGGGGGCGGAGCCGGGCTTTTTCGAGGCGTCGGCGATTCTGCAGAGTCCTTTACCGGCAGGGAAGCCAGACGCGGCTCCGCGTACGGTGATTGTACTGTTCGATTCCTCGCTTTCGATGCAATGGGACAAATTAGAGCGGAGTTTCGAGGCCTTGGAAACCACGCTGCGATCACTGAAGCCCCGCGACCTGTTCAATGTTGCCGTTTTCAACTCCGGGGTTGCGATGGCGAGCGAAAATCCGAAACCAGCGACACCGCAAGCGATCGCAAAGGCTCTTGACTTTGTGCGCGCAAGCCCGCTGCGCGGCGGAACGAACCTGCAGCTGGCGTTCGAGGCCGCGTTCAGACAAGTGCAGGCGAACACATTCCTGCTTCTGCTGAGCGATGGGGAATTGACGGAAGGTACGATCGCGCCTGCGCGGTTCAATCAGTGGTTTGAGAAGAGCTGGACCGCCATCAAAGAGGGAAGCCGGCCGCATATTTACGCGCTGGCGATCGGGGATGACGCGAACACGCGGTTTGTCCAGGGCTTGACGAAGCGCGCCGGCGTTTTCGAGCAGGTAAGATCAACGGAGCCGATTGAGTTCAAGCTGAACGGCCTGATCGCGAAGATGGGACTGGTTCCACTCGATCAGGTGGCGCTAGTGGTTTCAAAAGAGGTCAAGCCGCGGCTCCTTTACCGGCTGGAGTCGGATGACTTCCCTGGGTCCCGGGCGTCCTGGGCCGGCGAATATCAAAAGCCAGGAGAAGCGGAGTTTGTCGTGAACGCAAAGGCAGGCGGCCGGTCCACTCATGAGGCCGTGCGAGCGCGGCTGCCGGAGCGGTCGACGGAACACGCGTATTTGCCAGCGGTCTGGGCGCGCGCCAGAGTGGATGCGCTGCTCGAAAAGATAGATCGCGACGGAGAAGATAGGGCCAGCATTGAAGAGATCATAGAGCTTTCGCGCAAGTATCACTTCGTGACGCCCTACACGTCATTTCTAGCGGCGCCGCGGGCGTTGCTGCGGCCGCGATTGATCCGGCCAGGTGATCCTCTCCTGCGAGTGCGGACGGATTCGTCGGTAAGATCAGTCATCGCACTATTTCCCTTCGGATTGGTGAAGCCGCTGCGCTATCTGAAGGCGGAAGACATCTGGCAGACGAGATTTCTTGCTCCGGCAGACCTGGCCGACGGCACGCATTCGGTTCGGCTAATCATGCGCGATACCGAGGGACGCGTGTTCCGAGAGCAGAAGAGTTTTATGATTTCGAGTCACCCGCCGGTTGTGCGGGTTCGCCTGGAGAGCGCGAGAGTGCGCGCCGGAAGCGAGATCAGGATGCGGGTGGAGGCTTCGGAAACAACGCGAACCATTGCTGTGCGGTTGTACGGAGCGGAGCCGGTGTTGCTGCGCTGGAATGCTTCTGAAAGAGCGAATACCGGAGTGTTGCGCGTTCCAGCGGAACTGCCGCCGGGACGCTACTCGCTGCATCTGACGGCTGAGGATTTTGCGCACAACGTCAGCCAGGAGGAGAAGCCGGTTGAAGTGCTTCCATAGAGCGGCCGTGTTGTGTGGGGCGATCGGGTTGGCAGTGGCTTCGATTTTGTTCGGAGCGCGGCTGAACTCGTGGACTGAAGACACGGTGGCGGGCAGCAGAGTGGAGGGAGCGTTGTTCCGGAGCATGGACGTTCCGGGTGGGCCAGTGCTGGCACGGCGGCCACCTGTCGAGTCAGTTCCGGAACTAAGTCTGGCGATCAGGGGATCTCCCTCGCGGAGCGATCTGTACGCGCTGCGCGCACAGGAAGAGGAGAGGAGCGTTGCCGTTGCGGCAGCGGAGAGCGATTGGGTAAAGGCGGCAACGCTGGCTTCCGATAAGAGCGCGGGGTTCATTGACCTGGCAGACTTTTATCACCGCAGAGTGGAGCCTGCAAAGGAAATAAGCGCACTGCTCGGTGCTGGGAAAGTTCCGCCGCTAGGAAACGATCGCTTCCGTCCTCCGTCGTCACAAGCGGCATGGCAGGCATTCGAGCGTGCAGTAAAGGTGGCGGAAGACGCGCAACTTGCTCCGACGGTGGTTGACGGAGTCTACGAGACCTGGACCACACGCTATCCGAAGCAATCCGACGCCTATTTTTTCTACATGGATGCGCTGGTTACCGCAAAGGATAAGAGCCGGGCGCAGGCACTGCAAAGTCGAATCACGGCGCTGTTCCCGGGCGATGTGCAGTTGCAGATGAAGACGGCGGCCAAGCTTGCAAGCATTGATGGAGGAGCGAATGCGGAGCTGAATGTTTATGGGCGTCAATTTACGCCACTTTGGCCGGCTGAGCTTCGGACCAAGTATTACGAACTCCTAAAAAACGCGCATCAACTACGGTCTTTTTTAGCTGCGGCCAGAGCCGAATCGGGTTCAACTCCGGCCGAACTCGCGCCGGTTCTCAGGATATTTTTCCATTACGAGCAGGAGGGTAAGCGGGAAGCGGCCGATGCCGAACTGCTCGCGTGGGGATCGAGGCGCCGCTCCACGCAAAAGACCACAGACCCAAAAGATCTGTTGATTGTGGCGCCTCTGTTCGAGCGTGTCGGTGATTACGACGAAGCAGCGCGAGCCTCTTATGAGCTTTACGGGCTCGCGACGGCAACCGCGGAGGCGAAGCAAGAAGGACTGGCGTCGCTGATTTCACTTCTGCTTGAAGTCCCGGAGCAGCCGCTGCGGCTTGGAAGGCGGGATCTGAGTTTGTACCGTAACGCGGCGGAGATGGATGGCCATCCCGGATTTCTGAATGGCATTCTTTCGCTCGCTTTGAATACTACGTTCCCGCAGTACGAGTATCAGAACGCTTCTCAATCCGCAGTGGCGTATTTTCATCGCGCCGCGGCGTCGCGCTTTCTGCAGACTATGGAGGGGCAGTTTCCGCGCTCCACGCAGCTGCCTCCGCTTGAGGCGAAGCTGTTTGGCGCGTATGCGGCATATGGGCAGAATGAAACTCTGATTCGTCTAGTTCCGGAGTGGCTGGCAACAAATCGCAATTCTACCGAGTACACGACTGTAGCAATGCTGCTCGCAGATGCGTATTACAACACAAGTCGGAACGCGGATGAGTTCGCGGTTTACGACGCGTTGCTGGCTGAACTGGCTCAGAAGAGCGATCATGTTCCGCTCGGTCCCGACTTTGTTGTCGATGGTACGCAGCCTGCACCGACGCCCCGATCGACTGATTACGCGCGGGTTCTTGATCGATACATCACCCGCCTGACTCAGGCGCACGAGGTGACGAGCGCGATTGCGCTTTACAGGAAAGAGATCGATCGCAATCCGGACGATCCGGGCCTTTACGAACGTCTGGCGCTTTATGTAGAGCAGAATCGACTGGACTCGCAGCTGGCTGAGACATATCGAGCGGCATTCGATCGCTTTAGAGATAACTCGTGGGCGGGCAAGCTTGGACGACTCTATCTAAGACGCAAGCAGTATTCCGATTATCAGGCGCTGGCACGCAGGATCACAGATTCTTTCGAGGGTTCCGCGATTTCTTTATTTCTGACGAGCGTACAGCCGGACGCGAAGCTCAGCCCGGTGCTCTACCGGCAAGTGAACTTGTATGCGCACCATCGGTTTCCACACAATCTGCTGATTGTCCGGAACCTGTTGGCGGCATACCAGACAAAAGCTACCGCAGACTCCGCGGGATACGAGAAGCTGCTCCGGGAAAACTGGTTTTACGATGCGGGGCTGCGTAGCAAGTTTTTCGAGTATTTGAGCCGTACAGGGAAGCTCGCGCCGGAACTGGCATCACTTCCCACGCCAGAAGTAGCGTGGGAGAGCAGGAATGTAGCGGCGCTAGAGATGAGAGCGGAAGGACTGGCGTGGATAACGGATTTCGAAACTGCGGCGGGCGCTTTCGTGCGAGTGGCGGAGTCGGCTCCGGGCGACGAGACGCCGGACAGTCGAGCGATATCGATCGAGCGCTCACTGGGTTCGACGGCGCCCGACGCTTTCGGGCGAGCCGTGGCATTGAGCGAGGAATCCGTCAAGGCAGCTCCCGGAGACGGTTCTGGATCGATGCGCGTGGGAGAGATCTATGCGGACAAGGAACTCTACGCGAACGCGGCATCCTGGTGGAACCGTACAGCGAGGATCGAGCCAGGTTCGGCGGAAGGATATCTTACGGCCGCCACCGTGTTCTGGGACTATTTCCGGTATGACGACGCGCTGCGCGTCATTGAAGAAGCGCGCCGGGCACTCCGTGACCCAACTCGATTCGCTTACGAAGCCGGAGCGATCTATGAGAACAAAGGCGATTTTGGGGGCGCGGTAGCTGAGTACGCTAAAGCAGCCCTGGCGCAGCCGCCGCCGGGTGAGCAGGCCGCTGCGCAGGGC
The DNA here is from genome assembly GCA_963723645.1 of Terriglobia bacterium. Taxonomy (GTDB): domain Bacteria; phylum Acidobacteriota; class Terriglobia; order Bryobacterales; family Bryobacteraceae; genus Bog-105. The sequence goes on along the minus strand of CAVRRR010000005.1, from coordinate 2,431,685 downwards.
CGCCTCATCGCACTGGCAAAGCGCAAGGATACGGGGCCGGCCGTTCAAAAGGAGTTGGCGGACCTAAATGCTCGAGCTTTCGACGTAGATGCGCTCGGGGTCGCGGTGGCGGTTCTCGAGAGCGAAAACAAGAGAAGCGAGATCCACGCTCTACTGAACCGAGACCTTTCACGGGTGACGGCGCTTTCGGATGCGGATGGGATCAGGCAGATGGCGGACCGGTTCGGTTTCGATGACACAGGTGCGAGCGCGCTGGCTCGGATTGTCGAGTTGACCACCGATCCTGTCGAAAAGATCAAGACTCGAGTGGATCTCGCGCTGTTCCGGGAAAATCACGGCGACCAGGCGGGCGCAGAGCGGGATTTCGCGGGGCTGCTTTCCGAGAACCCGGATCTGCTCGGAGTGGTTCGTGCGAGCGCAAACTTCTACTGGAGAGAGAAAAAATATTCGCAGTCTGTTTCCGTTCTAAGCGAAGCAGCGGCAAGGGCGAAGCAGCCTTTCGCGCGCGAACTGCAACGGCAGGCCGTGCAGCAAGCAGCTGAGGCGGGCCAGTACCTGCCGGCCCTGAAGCTGCTGGATCAGATGCTAGCGAGCGACCCATATGACGGTGATCTGCTTGCGCAGAAAGCCGCAATCTTCGCGCGAGCAAACGACAAGAATGGCCTCGTCCAGTTCTATTCGGAGGAGCTGAAGTCCTTCCAGAGCGCAGCTCTTCCCGAGCCCGAAAAAACCGAGCGCATCGCGGCGCTCCGCCGCGGTTACATTCCAGCGCTAATCGCAACGCAGCAGTTCGCGGAGGCTCTCGAACAGTACGAACAAGTTCTGAACGGCTTCCCGGAAGACGAAGCGCTGGCGCAGGAGGCGGCGCGATTCGCCGAGGAGCGCGGGCTCGGGGACCGGCTGGTTGCCTATTACGGTAAGGCATCGATAGATTCCCCAAAGAACTATCGCTGGCCTCTGCTGCTGGCGCGGGTGAACACTGTTCTCGGAAGGTACGGTGAGGCGGTGGCGGCGTATGACAAGGCCGCATACGTGCGGCCTGACCGTACCGATATCCTAGCAGCCAAAGCGGATCTCGAGAGCCGGACGTTACGGTTCGCAGATTCACTCAAGACAAATCAGAAGCTTTATGAGCTGAGCTATCACGACACTCGGTACCTGGCTATTGAAGCGGAGCTGAGTGCCCGTATGCATAATAACGGTGAAGCCGTACGGCTGCTGCGCGCTGCCTACATAGACGCGAAGCCGAAAGAGCCGGGCGGGTATGTGAGCGTCATGCGTCAGCTGATCGCGTGGCATCTGTTCAGTGAGGCCGATGCCCTGTTCAGGGAATTGCGCCCGCTACTCGACGGCCAGAGCGGACCGGCGGCCGAGGCGGTTGCGTTGGAGGGTCAGGCCCTGGCGTCTTTGCATCGTCCGGCGGACGCGATGGCAGCAGTAGAAACGGCTTGGCGCGAGATCAAGGGACTGAGCGCGACGGGGAACAGGTTCCAGTATTCGAGGGCGATCGGGGAAGCGTCTAAAGAATACTTGACGCCGGCTGAAACAGCCGCCCTGGCGCAAAGTATGAGGCAGCCACGGAGCATCGCTGCGCCGCTTGACTCGTATCAGCTGGCTCAGGCTGCCGGACTGCTCGATGTGGCAGCAAATGCGCTTGCAAGACGACTTGGCCAGACGCCGGGGCAGCAGTGGATGGCGCTTCAGCAGATGCAGTCCTCGAGGTTGGAGTACGAAACGCTCGGGCGGCAGCTCGAGACGGCGACGGAACTGACCAAGCAGGATTCGCAACGCGAGCAACTTGTGCGAGCTTCCCTGGACGCCTATGCGAAAGCTGGAGATGCTGCCGTGGAATTCAGATTGGCGAGTACCAAACACGGGGAGGAGGCGATCGATCCGCAAAGGTACGCACAGCTGTTTCTAGCGTTGCACTCTGACCTCTCCGGCTTGGCTAAACAGGATTCAAAGTACGGGAATGCAATCGTGCAGCAGCTTATCACGGAGGGACCGGCTTCGAAGGCAGTTAGGGCGATCGAGTCCCGCGGAACTGCGCGGGCGGCTCCGTGGGCCCAGAGCTACACGGCGCTTGCCGGCCTTTATTTTCTTCTGCCCGACGGTTCTGTGGCAAGCGCTTTCGATTCGATCCTCGGGCCGCGCACGGTAGGCGGAGAGATTGCAGGCATTCACGCCCGGAACGAGGCAACTCTTCGCGGTGACACGTGGCTCTATTACGCGGCACGCTATGGCGACTATCTCGGTTACCGGAATCTATCGGGCGCAGACCTGCTAGCGGCCTCCCTCGAGAGTGCACCCGCTGCTTCAAATAGCTACGTGCAACTTGGCGACACATACCGGGAGCTGAAGCAGTTGCCACGCGCGCAGGCACTCTACCGGGATGCTCTCCAGATCAGTCCGGAGCGCGCCGACGTATACGCGCGTATCGGTGAGGCGTTAGTCGAGGCTGGGCAGACACCGCAGGCTCTCGAAAGCTGGCGGCAAGGACTGCGCCTTTTGACGGCGCGCATTGAACAGGGCCCGCTGTTGCCCGACTACTGGAACACGGCCGAAAGCACGCTCGCCGATGTTAATCGTTTCCGCTTCACGGAACAGCTACGTTCGGAGACCGAGTCCCTGCTGCGCACGTATGTGAAGCGCAACGGAGCTTATAATCTACTGCCTTTGGTGGAAGGCTTGATCAGGAATGCGCCTGACCCTGCGGGAGCGCTCCAGTGGTTCCTTGGAGTCAACAGAGAGACGAATCTTCAACCGGTTCTGAACGAACTGTTGGAAGTGCCGTGGATCGCACCGGAGCAGAAGGACCTGCTGTATCGCTTCTCTATCTCGCGAGCGAAAGCGGAGGTGGCTTCGGCAGCGGGTGATGCCGCGAACGCCGGACGGGAACAGCTGCAGCAGTTCCAGACCAGCTTTGTGACTTACCTTCTGGCTCAGGGCCGGAATCAAGAAGCTTGGGGCGTCTTGGCGCAAATGCCGCGTGAGGCGCGGCGTCCAGACCTGATGCTGCACGCGGCCGCGTTGACAGGACATCTCCCTGAGCAGTTAGATGCGTATCGCGCTCAGCCTGAAACCGCGCCTCCGGGCGAGCAGATACTGAGCGTGGCCGCCGCCTTAAAGAATGATGGTCGTCCCGAACTGGGGCTTGCTCTCGAAGAGTTTGAGTATGGGCGAGAGCTTGGCAACGCGGGCGCGCCCGCCTCGGCGTACTTCGGTTTGGCCCAGGTGCGCGTGGTTCAAAAGCGCATTTCCGAGGCGGAAAAACTTGTCCGTACTGCCGCGGTTACGGTAGGAGAGCCGTTTGCAAATTTTCCCGAGGCGGTGGGTTTTCTCGAACGTGTTGCGTTAACGGCTACAGCAGCGCAATATGCGGAGCAGTGGAAGGCGGCGGAGCCATGGAACGCAGAGGCACATCTCTCATGGGCCCGGTTGAAGAAGGATGCTAGAACTTTAGAGACTATCCGGCAGTCAGGCGCGGCGCCTTACCTGGTGAGAGCAAGAGCGGCACTTGTGCTTAGCACTCTGGAGCAGCGAGCACCCGGAAATGACGAACTTGCATTGCTCACGCACAAGACAATTCAGCCGAACGAGGCGATGCAACCTTTCTTTGTCTGGGCTCGGGCGTTTGCCGCAGGAGCGTCGACGAACGACCCAGAACGGGTCACGCTGCTAAGGCAGGCAATAGCGCTCGAGCCGGGGATTCGGGAGCAGCGGCTGGATTTGGCCGCAGCGGCATTTATTATCAAACAGAACGCGCTCGGGCTGGCCGCCCTGGACAGCTATGTTTCCCCGGTCCCCACCGAAGGAACGCCGGGCGAAGTCATCTACCTCCAGAGCAAAGAATCTCTGAACCAGGTGAAAGAGACGGCGGCACGCGTGCTGACCGAACGAGGCGAATACGAGCGTGCCGAATCCTTCTACGATGGCATCCTGGTCGACCTCAAAATGGGTCCCGATCGTGACCGCGTAATCAAGCTGCGGGATGCGGTGCGGGCCGAGAGCAAGCTGGCAGGGCTTAATGCTATTCGCCAGCCGGTGATTTCCGACCAAATCACGCAGTCGACGATCGTGAAACCCAAGCTCGCGGTGCTGCCGGCGGACGGGAGCGAATGAACATGCGATTGCGCAAGCTCATAACAGCGGCAGTTCTTAGTGCTGCGCTTGCCGCTGGAGCGTTTTGGTTGCGGGCGCAGCAAGTGGAGGATCGCGCGGTTCCCGCGTTGCTTCCGGCGGGTGCCCTGCTTTACGTGGAGGCAAAGGACCTTCGTCGTACTCTCAGCGAGTGGAATTCTTCGGCTGAAAAGAAGCGTTGGCTCGGGAGCGAGAACTTCGGTGTTCTTTCTCGATCGCGGCTGGTGCAGAGATTGGGCGAAGCGCAGGACCAGTTTGCATCCGTAGCAGGCGTGCCGATCGCATACAACCTGTTTGAAGAGCTCGCGGGTTCGCGCTCCGGTTTCGCTTTCTATGATTTGCCCAGCCTGAACTTCGTATACCTGAGCGAGCTTGAACCCTCCCGCGTGAACGCAAGCGAGCTGTGGAAAACGCGAACGAATTACCAGCTGCGGTCCGTTGCGGGGGTTCCGTTTTACGTTCACACGGATGTTCCTAACAATCGCACGGTGGCAATGGCTGAATACCGGGGATGGCTGGTAGTTGCGACGTCTGAGGATCGCATGGCGCAGACCCTCACGCTGCTTTCCGGAGATACGGCGGCTTCGCTCGCCACCGACGAGTGGTTCAGAAAGGTAACGGCTCTGGCGCCAACACGGGGCGATCTTCGACTGGTTTACAATCTCGATACACTTCTGCCCACACCGCAGTTCCGAACTTACTGGATCGGACGCAACGCCTCCGAATTAAAGCCGTTCTCTGCCGGCTCCGCTGACTTATTCGAGAATGAAAACGGGTTTGAGGAGCAGCGTGTCATGCTCAGGCGGGATGCGAAGGCCTCTTCGGCAAGCAACGGCACAAGGCTCGCCGAAGTGTTGAGGTTCGCGCCTGAGGCCAGTTCTCTTTATCGTGCCTGGTCCTCGCCGGGGCAAGATCTGTTGAGACAAGTGTTGGAGCAGGTGGTGCTGGCCGAACCCGTTCAGGGGCAGGACCTCGACCGCATGGCGCCCCAGGTGTCGGCGCAGGCCCCGGTCAGCGGCTCGTCTTCCGATTTCGAGACACGCATCGACGAGCCGCCTCCCTCTCTTCGCGAGACAGCCAACCGGATAGACGCTGTTGTAAAGGCCGTCATTGCCATGCAGCCGAGCGCGTTGCTGCATGTGCAGGTCACCTCCGTTCTGGCAGACGACGTATTCGTACTGCCACAGAGTGGCGCGGCGATTATCTGCGCGCGGCCGGATTTGGCTGCCGTTCAGAGTGCGGTTGCGACTGCGGTGGATCAGGTAGCTAATGGCACGCTCGACCCGCTGCGGGTTTCAGTTGTAGGCAACGCTCTTCTGATAACCAGGTTGGATTTGGCGCATTCGAGCAACGCGCCTGAAGTACCGTCCGGGACCACGTACGCGGCGGTGTTCAACAAGAGCTTCGAGTGGCCGCATTACAAAAAGCTGTTCGCGGTGATTGACAGAACGCCTGCAAGCCCGGAAGCGCCAGCTGGGCAGAATGCTCCGACATTCTTTTCGGGAAATGTGAGAAGCCTTGGCGACACTCTCTCACGCTTGAACCGGGTATCGATCACGGCACAGGACGCGGGCTCGCAACGGCGTGAGACGGTCCGGTATGAGATGAGCCCCCGGTGACACGCCGGTCCATTCTGATTTCGGCAGCGGCGGCTTTCAACGCCCCGCAAATGCGGTGGATCGATCTGGATCTGGCGACTCGCTCCCGTTCCTGCCACTGGCCGGACGCCGGAATCCCAATATCGATGGGCTCTCTTCTGAAACCATTCCTAGGACTGGCGTTCGGAGCTACGCACGAGTTTTCCTTGAAAGCTCATTGTACCGGTTTGTCCTCGGGCTGCTGGTATGCGCCAGGGCACGGTGATCAGAGCTTTGTGGAAGCTGTGGCGAATTCCTGCAACGCCTACTTTCTTCCAATGGCGGCGCAGATCGATAGAGCCGCACTTGACACGGTGTGCCTGACTTATGGACTGCGCCCGCCTGCGCGCTCGCTCACGGCTGCGTGTCTGATCGGGTTGGGTGAGGGCTGGCCGCAATCACCGGAAACCGTGGCGGCGGCGTTCGGGACGTTGGCGTCGAACCTCAAGGAGGATCGTGCGGGCGCGGTCTTGGCGGGCATGGCTCGCTGCGCGCGAGTGGGCACCGGGCGAGGTATTGGCATCACATCTTTTGCGAAGACCGGGACTGCACGTTGCACGCACTTCCCACCGGGTTCGGGAGATGGTTTCGCGGTTGCAATTCTGCCAACGGACCAGCCGCGCCGCGTTCTCCTCGTTCAGCGCCACAACACGACCGGGGCGATGGCTGCGCGCGAAATCAGAGGTTTACTTGGTCCGTAAGCGGCGGGATGTTCTCAAAGCGCTCGGTGGTTTCTCGCTGGTGGATTCCTCAAAGGCGCAAGAGGCTTGCCACACTTACCCGTTCTGGGTATTCGGCCTGCTGAAGGCTAAGCGGCTTCGGATTACTCCAGCGGGAATGTCGCGGCTGCATTGCTCAACCGCAGGCCAGGAATTCGTAATCGAGCCGGGTAGCGATCTCGGCCTTGACCTCGGGTCCATGCCATTGCACATCTCCGGGCCAGAAGGACGGGCAGTGCCATTCATACTCGAGGCCCCCGGGTTGCTTAAGCGCCAGTACCGGGGCACGGCGGTGATTGAAACTCGGGGTGAAGTACTCGTTCCGGTCATAGCGATGGATTGCGAGACTGCGGTAGGGTCGATTGCCGGTGCTGAATTGCCGCTCGAGCGCTCAGGCCGGAACGCCGTAATGACACAGGCCGTGGTTGCGCGCTCGTTTCTGGCGGCCACACACCATCCTCGTCACGCGCAGGCTTTCTTCTGCGACACGACGCATTGCCAATTTCTGCGAGCGCCCGCTCCGGCGGGCAGCCTGATTGCGGCCTGGGTCCGAGAGACCACAGGATTGGTTTTGTCGGAAAACCGAGTGCAATTTCCAGCGGCGTACTCAGCGGCATGCGGCGGACGGACCGAAGCAGGCTGGCGCGATGGCTACGCCTATCACTCTGTCCGCTGCAAACCTTGTAGTGAACTACGGCTCAGCCGGCGAGGTCACGGGTTCGGACTCTGCCAGGAAGGCGCGATGGGACTCGCACGCCAGGGGTGGAGCTGGCGTGACATCCTCGGCGCCTATTTTCCGGGAACCGATTTAACGCAGATCTGACGGCAAACACAGGCGCCGCCTTCGGCCTATGTTTTAGGGGGAGTCGCGCACTACCGGCTACGGAACCATGTCGGTAGAGGAGCGTCCCGCGTCCATATACATCTGCACAACGGTCGGGTTGTTGGCCTGCCAATAGTCTGCGTGAACCATAAGAATGTCGCCGCGGCGAACGGAATCGGTGAGTTGCTGGCGGTATTGGGCTAGTTTGGCTGGGCTGACGTCGTTGATGAGATTCGCGCTGAAGGCTTTCGTGTAATAGTTGTATACCTCGGGCGGGGTGCCTAAGTCCGTGTGAAACAGAAACGTTTCAAAGGCGGCGGTGTAGGCGTAATACTTGGGCGTGGCCTCTTCGGGAATGATGAGCGAGTCGGGCAGGGCAGCGGCTGCCTGCTCGAAAATATTGGCATCCAGGTTGGCGCCGTTCTGTTCTACGTCGGAATCGACGTAGAACAGGGTGGCACCCCAGCGGTCATGGGCGTATCGCATTTTGCGGATCATTTCCGCCGCAATTTTGGCGTCCGGGAGGTAAGTCTGCGTCGCGCTGCTGCCACTAATCGTGTAGTGCTGCGGGCGCACGCAGACACCAACTCGAAACCCGGCATCCCGCATGGTCCTGAAGTAGGCGTCATCGAGTTTCATCCCTTTGTAAGGTGAGGAAGCCGAAGTAACCGGCGATTCCATCTCCGGCGCTAACTGGGCTATCTGATCGGGAGCGCAGGCATAGCTGGTCGGCTGCGGGTAGGCTTCACCCTCGATATCCCATGTCACCGCGCCCTGCGCTGCTAGTTTGTGAAGGTTCGCGGCGTTGTCTCGTGCTTGCTGTAGGATGCGGTCCTGGAATTTGCTCAGCCCGATGCTGGTGCGGACGTCGAAGTGGTTAACGTCGCTGTCGTTGAAGTAGCGTCGCGGGTTGTTCGCGTAGCCACCCGGCCGGTTTGGATTGCCCGCTGGCGAAGTGGCCAGGTAGACGGTGCCGATGATCCGGCGGTCACTCCACTTGAGTTTTGGGGGCCAAATCTGGGCCCAGCTGCGATAGGCGTCCTGAGCAAGCATGGCGGGCGGGGTGCCCGAAGGTGCGAAACGAAGTGAAATGGTAAAAAGATCCGTTTGCCCGGGCTGGACGGGCCGATCGTTGTGCGGGAAGAAGGAGGCCATACCATCCATCGAAGTGCCGCTCATGATCGGGAAGTATGCGTTCGTGGCCCCAGCGGGTTGATAGCCGCTGTATACCGGCTTGTAAGCGCCGGGGTTGACGGCTGCGACTTCACCGGTGCCGAAATCAGCGATGGTGACGCTCGGAGCCGTAGTGTTGAAGGCGAGGTGCTGGTAAGAAGGGTTCACAAAACCGACCGGCAGCACAGGGAAATGCAGCACAAAAGGGTAGATAGTGGCGCCATCGAAGATGATCCCGGAGGAGGGCTTATTGACCGTGGTGACGTTCATATCCAGCTTGTTGCTTGATTGCACAAACTGCACGCTGATGCTGCCCCATGTAAAGAGATATGTCCAGGTGTGGCTGACCAGATTCCAGCTCTTTCCCAGGTTGCTCTCGCCCCAGGTGTATTGGCCGCCGGAGAGCAGGTTGCCGTTCAAGTCAGTCGCTTTCATATGGCCGATATGAAAAACGTCAGAAGGGTTCTGGTTTGTGTCCTCGAGGGTAATCCCGTTGTAGGTAAGATCCCGTAAGCCAGTGGAATCATATTGGACGCCCAGATTGCCGGCCGCCTGGGCTTGCGCAGCCGCGAGCAGCATGATGGCAGGGGAAAGGAATAGCGCGGTGAAATTCATCTCGCCTCGATGTAGGGTGTAATTGCGGAAGTGCCTGCGACGGGCAGCTTTCTCATTTCGTTCTGCAAGAGAGAACGAGCGCAAACTATTGTTATAGCGGCCGTATGTCGGGAGCGCAAGGAACGCGACTACCGCTCCATGGGACGCGTCAGTCTTTGGATTGCTCCTCTGCCGCTCCTTGCAGTTTCATATCGAGCAGCGCCGACCGATTATGTGTTCCAAATAGGGCTGCGCTCTTCGGATTACGCGAAGGCGGCATCCCGATATCATGAGGAGAATGTTACGGGCACTTTGTTTGTGCTGCATGACGGGCGTGCTGCTCGGCGCTCAGGATTTTAAGCCTGCGGCGCTGCAGCAGGCTAATCAGGGCGTAGCGCTCTCAAAAGATGGCCGGTATCGCGAGGCCATTCAGGCGTATCAGCGCGCAATTGTGCTTGAGCCGGCGCTGCCGGGCATCTATCTCAACCTTGGCTTGGCTTGGTTCAAATGGGGAAAGTTTCAGCCGGCGATTGAGGCATTCAACAAGGAAGCAGCCCGGGCGCCAAGCGAGCGCGTGAACACTCTGCTCGCAATGAGCCGATATGGATTAGGCGAGTACCGCGAGGCGGCGGCTTTGTTAAAGCCGATCGCGGCGGCTAAACCCGCCAATCCCGAGTTGTCGTATTTGCTGGCCAAATGTTACATCTGGTCGGGGCAATCGGATGAAGCAATGAGGCTCTTCAAAGATATGCTTGCGCGAGATCCCAATTCAGCTGCGGTTAACATGTTGATGGGCGAGGCTTTCGACGCACAGCAGAGGACGAATGAGGCAATCGAAGAGTTCACACAGGCCGCCAAGGCGAATCCGTCACAGCCCGATGTGCATTTTGGCCTCGGTTATCTGTACTGGAAGCAGAAGAGGTTTCCCGAGGCGGAGACCGAGTTCGAGCAGGAATTGCAAACGAACCCACAAAACGCGCGCGCGCTCGTTTACTTGGGCGACCTTGCGATGAAAAATGGCGACCAGTCGAAGGCGGTCACGCTGCTGGACCGATCGCTTGCTTTGCAGGGAGACAACCGGCTTGCCAATTTGGATCTCGGCATCCTGGAATCCGACAAAAAACAGTATACGGCTGCGGAACAGCACCTGCGGCGTGCTATCAGCCTGGATCCCGACCAGCCTGATGCGCATTACCGGCTAGCCCGCGTTTATAAAGACACGAACCGGGCCACCCAAGCCGAACGGGAGCTAGCCTCCGTGAAGAAACTGCATGAGCACACGCGAGATAGTCTGCTGCAGGAGATCAGCGGAAAGCCGCAAACAGCGCCGGCGGGCGACCCCTAGGCTCGCTTGTTTATTTCGATTCATCAAGAACCTCCAGAGCCGAAAAACTTGCATAGTTCTTGATCGGAATGAACGAGAAGAGCAGCGTGCCCTGAGCATTCGCACGAAGACCGTGGAATGTTTTTACGATCTGCCGGTTGGCACCCGCTTCCTTGAACATATCGAAGTTCTTCAGGAGAGCCACCCCGTTGCAATCGACATCGAACACGCGACTGCCGACACCGCCTCCGCCGACTTGCTCGGGGCCCCAGAAAGATTCTCCAAAATGCAGGTTTACCGTGTAACGGCTGCCACCCGCGACGGGGATGGCGTATGAGAAGTGACCGTAGCGCTCCCGTTCGTATATTTGTGGATCAGAAGGTCCGCTCATGGTGCCAAATCGTGAACTAGCCCGCCCGAACAGGAAGTAGTTGTCCGGCTCCCAGCTCAGGCCGGCGCGATCGCTGAAGGCGCGGTCCTGAGCGACGATGCGTATCGGGTGGGTCCGATGCGGGAGACCAGGAAGGATTTCGATTGCGTTCAGTATCGGTTCGCCAACTTGCCTTGTAAAGTCAAGGTGAAGGTTGCCATCGGCCGCCGGCTGGATGTCTTTGAATACTTTAGTGTCCGCGGTGCTGGGTCCGACTTCGGAAATGATGTCAAAATCCCGAAGAAGAAAGGCGCCGTTGAGGCGGACGTTAAAATTGCGTGTTCCTTCGCCGCCCTCCATGTCCATCCCCGGACGGTAAACCGTGTCTGCGAAGTAGAGGTGCAGCTCATAGATGCCCGGCTTTAAAGGGATCCGATACCCAAACTCTCCAGAGCGCGCGGTTCTGAAAAGCATGGCGTCACGTGAACGATAAATCGGTTGGGAAGCGGATTTCACCGGCGTACCGCCGGCATAGAACGCGTCCGCCCGCCAGGTGTTGCCTTCACGATCTCGCAATCCATCCTCTGCGGAGCCACAGAGAACGCGCACGGCTTCGCCCGCGGGAGGCATGGCGGCAACCGGAGCCTTTTCGACCGGCGGAGCGTGCCCCGCGGGCGGGGCTGCGACTACCGGGGGCGCGACTACGTCGGGGATCTGCTTAGGCCGCCGGCTCCATAGCAGTCCGCCTCCGATGACCAATAAAATGAGAACCGCCGCAACGGCGGCGATACGGCTGCCCTTATCAGGACTGCGCTCGTCGGCGGCGACCGTGAAAACGGCCGTTTCGACTGGTTCAAAAGCAACCTCAGCAGGCAATCCGCGGTTCAGGAACTCCGGAGCATACCTGCCCGCCTGCAGAGAGATCTCGAGCGTGTCGTCCGCGCCTTCGGTCGAGTAGTACTCCTTCAGCTTTTTGCGAAGGCGATGCATTTCGACCCGAACGATCGCATCAGTCGTTTGATCAAAATCCGGAGGCCGATGGAACACATCGGTCGCAATATCGTATTCCTTTATTGAGCCTTTGACGGAGCCTAACGATTTCCGGCAAAGATACTCGAGCAGCGCGCTTAGCCGTGGGTTGCGGGAGAAGATCTTTGAAGCAATGACTCGTTGAAGGGCAGCCTCTTCCGCAGCTGACGAGACAGACACGGTCCCCATAAATGTTTCCCCTTTGTGGGGGAGTATATCACTCACTTAACATGCTCAAGGTACGGTTAAACCTGATGTAACGTACAGGTCCAAGCATTAAAAACGGAGGCCTTTGGAGCATTTTTCCTGTTAAATGCAAGACAACTAACCGTTTTAACCTAGCGGTCGACCTAACGAACGCACATACTTGCTGGAGTGTTTTCCTCCAGTGAGGTCAAGAGAATGTCGCGATGTGTTCGATATGCCCGGTCAGCCCAAGCCTATTCTTCCTGGGCTGGCAGATCGCTTTTTTCCCTTACGTTGCTGCTGCTGGCATGCGGCGTGGTCTTCGGCCAGGAGACTGCGAGCGTTTTAGGCACAGTCGCCGACCAGTCCGGTGCGGTGATTCCGAACGCCACGGTGACGATCACCAACAACAACACGGGAGCAAGCCGAACACTTACGACAAATCAGGGAGGCGGCTACAACGCCCCCGATCTGCCCATTGGGACCTATTCGGTAAAGGTAGATGCAGCTGGGTTCAAGGCCTACGAGCAAAAGAACATCACGGTGAACGTGAATGCCACGGTTCGCGTGGATGCCTCGCTCCAGGTGGGCCAGGCACAGGAGACCGTAACGGTGGAAGCGAACGCGGTTCAAGTGCAGGTGGACACGAGCGAGCAGAGCAACGTGATTACCGGGCAGCAGATCGCGAAATTGGATACGAACGGACGTAACCCCGTACAGTTGGCCACCCTGGTTCCGGGAGCCTCGGGGAACCTGCCTGATTTCAATGCGCCCACCGCCCTCGCGAGCAGTGAGAACATCAGTTTCAACGGTCAGCGGTCACAACATAATGTCTGGCGCATAGATGGCGGCGAAGCTTATGATCGCGGAAGCGGCGGCGGCCTGGAAGTGAATCCTTCGCCCGACGCTCTGGCTGAGTTTCGGGTCCTGGCGAGCAATTACAGCGCGGAATTCGGAGCAGGATCGGGCGCCACTATCAATATGGCCATCAAGAGCGGCACGAAGGACTTGCATGCGTCTGCCTGGGAGTTCAATCGCAACGACTTCTTCGATGCCACCGACTTCTTTGCCAATCGGAACGGCAGCGGAAAGCCCAAGCTACGCTATAACGCGTACGGCTTCAACATCGGCGGTCCGGTCTATATTCCCAAGATTTACAAGAACCGGGAGAAGACGTTCTTCTTCTACAACATGGAATGGCGCAAGCTGATCCAAGGCAGCCAGTTAACCGCCACGGCGATCCCCGCCCCGGAATTTGGCGGGGACTTCAGCTCACTCTTGCCGACCACGCAGCTCAAGGTGCCTCAGACGACTGACCCGGCGGCGATCAAGCGGTTCGCCGCTTTCGGTTTAACGCCCGGCGGAAACATCCCCGGTAACATCATCCCCGCTGGCTTGATTGATCCGAACGCGAAAGCATTCCTGGGCACGGGAGCTTTTCCCCAGCCGAACACGGCAGACGGACGCTACTCAGCCGCCACACCCGTGCCAACCAACCTGCGGGAGGAGATCGTGCGCATCGATCACCGCTTCAACGACAAGATCGCTCTGATGGGTCACTTGGTTTACGATTCGAGCGCTCAGTCGTATGCGACAACCCTCTGGGGTTCGGATACCTACCCGACTATCGGTACTTTGCTGACCGCTCCTTCGTACAGCACCGTCCTTAACCTTACTTACAGCATCAGCCCGACCGTGGTCAATGAGGTAACGTACAATTTCAACGGCAACAAGCTACACCTCAGTCCGACCGGGATTTATAAACGGCCTGCGGATTTCACCGTACCGGAGTTCTTCCCGGCCAACAACCTGGATCGCTTACCGCGTGTCGATATTGGCACTCCTTACAACGTCAGCTATGACCCAGAGTCATGGCCTTGGAATAACGTTTACGGCGCGCACGTTGTCGGAGACAATGTTTCCTGGACGAAGGGCAAGCACAATCTCCAGTTGGGAGGTTCGTACATCCGCAGCTACAAGCAGCAGGACATCTTCGGCAATACCAACGGTTACTTCAACTTCAACGGACAATTCACCGGCAACTCTTTCTCCGATTTCCTGCTCGGGTACTCCAACAGCTACCAGGAGTTACAAATACAGGATGCTGTGAATATCCGATTCAATCAGTTTGCCGCCTATGCGGAAGATAACTGGCGGGTTTCGAGCCGGCTGACCTTGAATCTCGGTCTGCGCTGGGAAGGCATTCCTCACGCGTATGACAAGAACGGCCGCCTGTCGAACTTCGAACAGGGTCTCTACAACTACGGCCAGGCCCCGTCGCTTGCCAATGGTGGCTTCAACAGCAACGGCAGCCTCAACCCGAATTTCCCCGGGTTCGCTACGGTGTCCGGAATCGCCCTTTCGAGTGATCCGTTTTATCTGAACGGCGTAGCTTTAGCCGGTCGGAATGGCACGCCGCAGGGGCTGGTGCAGAATCACTGGAACAACTGGGGGCCGCGAGTCGGGTTTGCCTACGATATCGGTGGAAACCAGAAGACCGTGCTGCGCGGCGGCTTCGGAATGTTCTATGAGCGCATACAGGGCAACGACGTATACAACATGGGTCCGAACCCGCCCTTCTCGTTCAACCCCAATCCACAGAATGTGTACTTCTCGAATCCATCGCAGAGCAACGCCACCGGTTCTACCGCCGCGGCTCCGATCTATCCTGCGAACTTCACAGCGTTAGGTTACAGCGATTACAAGCTGCCTGTAGCCACACAGTATAGCTTTGGCCTCCAGCGCCAGCTCTCGGAAGCGGCCGTGTTGAATGTCGCCTATGTGGGTTCGGTCGACTACCATCAGCCTGCCGTGAGGAACATCAATACCGTGCCGCTAAACGACCCCAACCGCCTTGCGATCTGCGGAGGCAATTGCGGTTATACGGGCTCCTCGTATAACGCCAACTTTGACCGGATCTATCCAGGCTTCTCGAACATCAATATGACCGAAGCCGCCACGAATTCCAACTACAATTCTCTCCAGGTCAGCGCGACTTGGCAGAACAAGCACGGGCTTTCGCTTCAGGGCTCCTATACCTGGTCGCATGAGCTCGATTACACCTCCGGCGACACGAACAGCCTCTCAAATCCGTTTAATCGAGGCTACGATTACGCCAGCGGCGATCTCGACCGGCGGCACACGGGCGTCATCAGTTATGTCTACGAGTTGCCGTTCTTCAAAGGTTCGAAGGGTTTTGTGCACTCCGTGCTCGGCGGATGGGAAATATCCGGAATCACTATCTTCAACAGCGGGCTACCGCTTAATCCCGGCCTCGGTTACGACAACCTGGGACTGGGCGGGGGTACGACCAGCCGGCCCAACTTTAGCTCGCCGGTGCAGTACCCGCAAGGCGTGGACGATTGGTTCACTACTTCCTCCTTTGGCAAGCCGCTTCCATTGCAGTTCGGTACCTCGTCACGCAATTCCATCAGAGGTCCCGGCCGGAATAACTGGAACGCTGCCTTATTCAAGTCGTTCGCGATACCAGGCCGTGAGGGAATGCACTTCGAGTTCCGCGGCGAAACTTACAACACGTTCAATCACACCCAGTTCAACGGAGTCGATACCACATATACGGATGCTAACTTCGGCAAAGTGACCTCGGTGTGGGATCCCCGCATCATTCAGTTGGGCGCTAAGTTCGTTTTCTAGCGACCGGCTCAAAACTCGGAGAAGAGGGCGCGATTCCGGCGATCGCGCCCTTGTTTTATGTGTGCAAAACTCTGGAGTGGTGCTGCCAAAGCCAGGACAGGGTAAGCGCGATAGCAATCAGCGCCAGTGTCAGGCCCCACCACAATCCATAGATACCAACGCCGAAATGGAAGCAGAGTGCGTATCCAATTGGCAGACCGAAGGCCCAGTAGCCGGCCAGATTCACCAGCATAGGTCCACGTGTCTCGCCCAATCCGCGCAGAGCACCCGTTGCGATCGTCTGGATTCCATCAAACAGCTGGAAAGCCGCCGCGATCGCCAGTAACCCTACGCCGGTCGCCAATACAGTTGGATCTCGAGTATAGATCTCGAGAATGGGTCTGGGGATGGTCAAAAAGACGACGGCGGAACAGAGCATAAAGGCGCATCCCAGTCCGATAGCGATGAAGCCATTTCTCCGGGCTGAGGCGAGTTGTCGGCGGCCGACCGCCTGACCGACCGAGACCGCTGCGGCGGAGGATATTCCGAGCGGAACCATGAAGCTGAGCGCGGCACAGTTGAGTGCGATCTGGTGAGCGGCGAGCGCGATCGGCGTGAGGCGGCCGGCAAGCACGGCTGCGGCTCCGAAGGCTCCCACTTCCAACAGGATTTGAGTGGCTGCAGGTAGCCCGAGAGAGACCAGTCGTTTGAGCCGCACGCGATCTGGTTTCTGGATCAAGTTGCGGAAGCCTGGCTTCAGCCCGCGCTCAAACCACCAGATGGAAATGGCCAGAACACTGGCCATGTAGATCCGGGCGAAGCAGGTCGAGAGCGCCGAGCCTGCTACGCCAAGTGCCGGGAAGCCCCAGTGTCCGCTGATCAGCAACCAATTGAAGAACCAGTTGATAAGGTTGGCACTGATGAGAACGAACATCACTGGCCGCACGTGACCCATACTCTGCAAATACCGCCTGAAAGCCGCGTAGAGGAGTAGTGGAAGCGTACTCAGGCTTAGCGTCTTGATAAAAGTGCCTGCCAACGAACTCACCGGTTGCACTATGCCGAGTGCCCGAAACATAGGCGGCATGAAAGCGAAAAGGATCATCAGTGGCAGGGACAGCGAAGCGGCGAGATATACGCCTTGTGTAAGCGAGCGGTGGCAGTCTTCCCGGTCGCCCGCGCCATAAGCTTGCGAGACCAAAGTATCCAGCCCGAGGAGCAGCCCCATACCGAAGATGGCGAAGGAATAAAAAGCGCTGCTGCCGACACCGATAGCGCCGATTGCGGCGGGACCGAGTGGTGCGATCATGATCGTATCGACCGTGGTCATCGCCATCCAGCCGAGTTCGCCCAAAGCTACCGGAATCGCAAGCGCCAGGACGCGGCGGACGTCGTGCCAGAACGGGCGCATCTGAACATCTTAGCGGCCATGTGAACAATGTAAGAGAGGCAACGCGTCGAGTGGGCGTTGGCAGAGTCTCCTGGTTAGCAGGCCAAGGCGAGTGCCGGTTCTTCGAAGGCCTTCAATTTTGCGAGCAGAGTCGTTCGCTTGATCCGCAGGAGATCGGCAGCCTGTGACTTATTGCCGTTCGTCAGAGCCAGCGCCTGATTGAGCAGGGAGCGCTCGAACTCGCCAACAACGGCTTCGAAATCCAATCCAATCGTCGGAAGTGTAACCAGGGGCGCTCTCGATCGGAGCTCGGCTCCTGCCCGGGAGCGGGCGTGGAAATCCCGGGCGGTTAAAACGGGTTTATCGCCGCTCAAGGCGAACGCCATTTGGACAGCATGCTCGAGCTGCCGCACATTGCCCGGCCAATCGAGGCTCTGCAGATACTCGACTGCTTCGTCGCTGATCTGTTTAGCTGGTACGTTTTCAATCTCGCTAATTTTCTGCAGAAAATGGCCTAGCAGCAAGGGGATGTCGCCGCGCCTGTCTCTCAGCGGAGGCATGTGAATCGGGACAACATTCAAACGGTAGTAGAGATCCTCCCGGAATTTTCTCTCCCGCGAAGCCGTCTCGAGATCTACGTTTGATGCGGCGATGACGCGTACATCGACCCGTACGGTTTCCGAACTGCCCACACGCTCGAACTCGCGCTCCTGCAAAACTCTGAGCAGTTTCGCCTGCGCATCGAGCGGAAGGTCACCGATTTCGTCCAGAAAAACGGTGCCGCGATGCGCTTGTTCAAACCGCCCGATCCGGGCTGATTGCGCACCCGTGAAAGCGCCTTTGGCGTGGCCGAACAACTCTGTTTCTATCAGATTGGAAGGAAGCGCAGTGCAGTTCACCGAGACCATTCGGAATGCCGAACGGGTACTCGCGGCATGGATGGATCTGGCTATGACTTCCTTTCCGGTTCCTGTCTCTCCGGTAATGAGTACCGTGCAGCGCTTGGAAGCGACTAGATTGATGATCTCGCAGATTTCCAAGATCGGACGGCTTTTGCCGATTACAAATTGCCTCCAGCCCGCGCCTTCAGACAAGTTCATTATGCTTCAGGATCAGACTGCATTTTTGAGTTCTCGTGGTTTGTAGTGTGTGAAAAGAGCCAAAGTTCTTGTAAAGTTGCTTCCAGCTCGCGTTCGGTCCGCACACGCCACTCCTCTAGCCGTTTTACCCGAAGTTTCTCCACGCATTTTTGGGCCTGTTCAGCCTCAAGAACCGCCTGCCTTTGGACGGCAATCTGCCCGTCTATCTGCGCTTTGCCCTCTGAGAGAGTTTTCACGCGCGCTTCCACCCCGAGCGTAAAGGAGGAGAGCGTCCGAAGGTCGACGCCAGCCATCCCCAGAGTGCGATGAACGTAGCCATAAGCCTCGAGACGTTCGTCATGGGCCGCCGTGAGAGCCTTCTCGACCCGAAGGCGCTGTGCAATCAACTCGCGCAGAGTAGCCTTCTCGGATTCGACCTTCATGCGCCTCAGGTGCAGCGCGGCGTCCAGTCTGAACGTAAACTTTGTCACGGGTTCCGACTAAAGCGTCGCCGCGATTTCAGTCAACGTGGTCAAGGTCTGGTCAAGATTTGCTTTCTCTGCTGAGTCCTGGCGTAAGAAGGCGAGGATCTGTTCTCTTCGCCGGATGCTGTTGTCTAGTTTTGGATTGGATCCCGAAACATAGGCCCCGAGATTGATCAGATCTTCTGCGCTTCTGTATGACGAGAGCGCCTCGCGGAGCTTTTGAGCGGCAGTAAGCTGACGTTTGTCAGCTACCTGAGACGCCACGCGAGAAATCGATGACAATACGTCAATCGCAGGGTAGTGCCCGGCGGCGCCGAGCTCCCGGGAAAGAACTATGTGCCCGTCCAGGATGCTGCGAACAGCGTCGGCGATTGGCTCGTTCTGATCGTCACCTTCAACCAGGACAGTGAAGAAACCAGTGATGCTGCCTTTCTGAAAAGCTCCGGCGCGCTCGAAGATCTTGGGCATGATCGCGAATACGGATGGTGTATACCCTTTTTGACTGGGTGGTTCACCGGCAGCGAGGCCAATTTCGCGCTGTGCCATCGCCAGGCGCGTCACAGAATCCATAACTAGAAGGACATTCTTGCCCTGATCGCGAAAGTATTCGGCAACCGCGATCGCCACGTAACAAGCACGGATGCGAAGGGGCGCAGGGCGATCGGACGTCGCGACCACTACGACCGATCGGGCTTGGCCTTCAGGGCCGAGTTCATTTTCTATAAACTGGCGAACCTCGCGGTTGCGTTCGCCGATTAGTGCGATGACAGTGACGTCTGCCGAGTTCTGGCGAGACATTGCGCCGAGTAAGGTACTCTTGCCTACTCCGCTGCCCCCGAAGATGCCGATGCGCTGTCCGAGCCCGCACGGCAGCAGGCTGTCAATCGCACGAATGCCTGTCGCAATCGGCTGATCGATGTGCGCGCGCTGCATCGGCCCCGGCGGTTCGGCGAACAACCCGTACTGCTCGGTTCCGCTGATAGGAGGACCGCCGTCCATCGGTTTGCCGAAGCCATCCAAGACGCGGCCCAGCAAATCGGGCCCTACTCTTACCTTTGCATCGCCGGAACGCGCGTAGATCGGATCGCCCGGCTCCAGTCCGTCCACATCCTCAAGCGGGATCGACAGGATGCGGCCATTTCGAAACCCTGCTACCTGGGTACGGATCGTGCGGCCGTGGCTCGTCTGAATCTCGCAGAAGCTGCCGACCGCCGAAGAGGGACCCTGCGACTCAATCAGCAACCCGGTCACCTCTTTGACTGTGCCGCGCCAGCGCAGGAGGTCGTATGTCGCCAGGTCAGCTGCGAAGCGGGACAGATCGAGCCGGTCCTCCGTTAGCATGGCAATCCGAGACGGTCAGCGAAACCGCGTTCTATTTCCTGGAGTTGGCTTTCTACCGAAGCATCGAGTTCTCCAAGGGCTGTTTCAAAAATAATGTCGCCGTTGCGTAATTTAGGATCAGTGATGATCGAGACGTCCGGCAGCAGCCCTGCTTTCTCGAAGGCCGCTCGCACCGCACCGAGTGAGGCCGGTGAAATTCGCACGCTCGAAATCTGGCGGTTCTGAAGCTTCTGCAGTCCCGCGTAAACGATTCCCTGAATCGAGTCGGGGTCGGCATTCAGCTCCCGATGGAGAATACGCCTGGCAACTGCCAATGAGAGCTTGACAACGTCGGACTCCGCCTCGGTTCGAATGCGGCGTTTGAGGGCAACTACTTCCCGAAGGGCTTGCGCCAGACGGTCGTTGGCCCCGGTGACTTCGTTTTTTGCCTGCTCAACCGCCTTGGTGACGCCTTCCTCGAACGCAATCTTATGAACTTGTGCCAATTCAGCTTGCCGGATGCGCTCTGCTTCGGCTGATTGCTGCGCATTTCCCGCCTCCCGGAGGGGCTTTGAATTTGCCAGCTCGCGCGCGTAAGAAGAAACATTAGAGCTGCCAATCGTGGCCCAAACGATGGGCTCTACTGCTGTCGATTCCTCTGAAATCTTGTAGGCCATTGTATTTGCGATCGGATCAACCTTCGGCTTCGGCAATCCAGGTACGGATTACACCCGCCGCCACAGCCGGATCGCGGTTTACGGTTTCGCGAACGGTTTGGCGAAGAGCTTCGACCTGCATGTTGATGTCAGGCGCGGGTTGCAAAGCAGCTTGGGCCTTCGCTCCCAGTACTGCTTTGTCTTCATCCGGCAAGAACTGCTTGTCTGTCCCGGCGGACTCTCCGGTGGTGGCGCCCGAAAGTCTGACGGGAGACTTAGCCACTTCTGCGTGCTTTTTCTTCTTTCGAAGAACGGCAAACGCGCCCATGCCGAGCAAGAGCACAAGAGCGCAGCCGACTCCTATCATCATCTTGGGGTCGCTGAACAGCTTATTATAGTGATCACCCTGGGCAACTGGTTTACCCCGGGTCTGTGACTCCGGCTCCGTATCGGAATTACTTTGAAACGGTAGCGTTTCTACAATTAACTGATCTCCGCGTGCCGGCGAGAGGCCGATTAGGGCAGCGACGACGTCGTGGATCGCTTTTGTTCTTTCGGGATCCGGTGCGACGAGTGTTCGCTTTGCGCGCGGACCCGTTCCCTTCCATTGGACTTGCTGGTCGATGAGAATGGAGGCAGAAAGGCGCTTCACCGTTCCACGGGGGATTTTGACCTGCCGAACCGTTCTCGACGTCTCATACGCCGTGTTTTCGGTTTTCCGAGAAACGTTGGAACCGCCTGCTGTTGGCCGTGAGAGCGGGCGAGCCGAATTCGAGGGAGTACCTGGGATTCCCGCAGAGTCGGGCCGGCTTGAAAGATCTTCCGATTTCTGCGAAGTAGTCATCACGGAACGGGTTGGGTCGAATGTCTCGTCGGTCTGGTCGGTGGTGCTGAAATCACAATCAGCGGAGATTCCCACGCGAAAATGATCTTCACCAAGAAGGGGCGTGAGGGTGGCCTCGACCTTCGACAAAAGATCTTTCTCCAACTGATGCTTATATTCGAGCGCGACGTCCGAACCATCAGAATCGGAGTTGATTCTTTTTGGACGGCTTAGTAGATTGCCTCTCATATCCACAACGGAGACCGCGTCAGGATTTAGCCCTTCGACCGCACTGGCAATGAGATTGGTGATAGCAAGAACGTTGGGATCACTCAGGCGGGACCCTGCGCGTAGGTTGAGCAGCACGCTCGCTTTGGCCGGTTCGCGGGCATCCAGGAACACGGAGTCTTTCGGGAAGCTGATGTGAATGCGCGCTTGCTCGACTTCGTTCAGTGATCGAATGGAACGTTCCAGTTCACCTTCGAGAGCGCGGCGATAATTGACGTGTTCGGTGAAATCTGTAAGGCCAAGGTTGGTCTTATCGAACAGCTCGAAGCCAATTCGCCCGGATCGCGGCAGGCCCGCGCCAGCCATTTCCAATCTGAGTTCGTCCACTTTGGCGGCAGCAACCAGCACCGAGGTGCCGTTGTCGGCCAAGCGGTGTTCGACCCCGCTCTCCTTCAACTTCTGCACGATGGCGGCCGCGTCTTCGGCGGGCATGGCGGTAAACAGAGGGCTGAAGTCGCTCTCGTGCCTCCAATGAACGAAACCCGTCAGTCCGGCGACTACGATGAGCACGACGGCGGCAATGCCTACGCGCTGGGCAACTGAAAGAGCTCCGAAGATTCTTTGTAACTGGTTCATGCGGCAATGACGTTTGTCAGACTTGCATCTTCATAATCTCTTCGTAGGCGGAGACAACTTTGTTTCGCACCTGCGTGAACAGCTCGAAATCGAGTTCGGCGCTTTGGGCCGCAAGAATCGTGGAGTGCAACTCTTGCGTTCCACCAGCCATAAAATCCTGCACGGCAGTGTCGGCGGCCGACCCCGCGGCATTTACATTCTGGATCGCGCTAGAGAGGACATTCTGAAAGGACGTCCCGGCAGGCTGGGTGGCGATCTTGTCAATTGTTCCTATCAGCGATGGCGCGCTGATAGGAGAGATGGGCAGCGACATCGTGTTTACCGGAAGAGATCGATTGATCTCTGAATCATGTCCTTCACGGCAGAGATGGCCGAGACATTCGCCTGGTAAGAGCGCGAAGCTCCGAGCAGATCGACCATGTCCTCCGCTGGGTTTATACGAGGAAACGCCACGTATCCGTCCTTGTCGGCATCGGGATGACCGGGCATGTAGCGCCGGTCAGGATCGCTTGAGTCTTCGAGAACCTGGCTGACCCCCACTCCGCTTACCTCGCCCGTGCTCGATTCCATAAAAGAAGAGAACGAGGGCGAGACGCCCTGGCTTTCAAAAACGACGTCCTTGCGGCGGTAAGGACCACCCCCGGCTGTACGTGTTGTATCGGCGTTTGCGATGTTCTCGACGAGAACCTCGGCACGTTGCCGCTCCGCCGACATCCCGGAGGCGCTGACCGAAAGAGTGGAAAACAGGCTCATGTGGAAGAATTGCCCTCGATTGCCATGCGCATCACTTTGAGTCTGGAGCGGAGCAGGTTCGATCCGACGCTGAAGCGAAGCGCATCTTCGGACAGCAGGCGGGCTTCGCGGTCGAGATCGACGTTATTGCCGTCATTCTTTGTAATCAGCCCGGAGACTTCGGCCGGCATGGCGCTCGATGCGGCTAACGAGGTCTTGAGTGCCGCTTCGAAATCGATATCTTTCGTTTTGTAACCAGGCGTGTCGGCGTTCGCGATGTTGGACGCCACGAGGCGCTGACGGACAGAAACGAGGGATAAAAATCTCTCAATCTGCGAGGAAGTCGGATCTAACATTACGGCGCAGGTGGTAGAGGCACTTTGGGTGCCAATCAAGAGCCTGCGAAAGATAAGTAAATCGGACGGAAAACAGGGTTACGCGACGAAAGGTTGACAGTTCTGCTGCCTGAGTGTCAAAGAATTGACGGGGATCATCCCTGCAGATCCCAAGTGGCTTGGTTTTGTACGGCGCTGGCGTACGAACACAGACAAGACGCTTTCGCAAGCCGTGCGGCCAAATGTGAACGCAGGACCCGTGCGAGATGCAGGCGATTTTGTAGGAAGTTGGACGCCTCAAAAGATATCGCAGACCGCTCCTCCGCGGTTCGCGCTGCCGTCAAAGCAGTCTTGATCAGGCTTCCGTATTCTTCAATGAGCGGCAGTGCGGCTTCGAAGTTACCGCATTCCAATGCGGCGTTGATCTGCGCTGGGAGCTGGCAGTTCACCGGCTACCCGCTGGCTCTTTCATTGGCTTGCATCGTGGCAAACAGATCGGTCATCTCGGTCAGCTGATTCTGGAGTGAGGAAATGGTTGCGTCAGCGGTTGCCATCTGAGTCGTCAATGTTTGCTGCAGCTGACTAACCTGGCTTTGATCGGTACTGATTTTTGTGGCGAGAGTAGATAATTGGTTGGTCGCTTCCTGGGTGGCTTGCGTCAGTGTTCCGGTTGTAGGATCTGTGATCCCGGTCATCATCGAGTTCGCAGCCTCGAGGAAACCACCTGAGGTGGGAGTCCCGATGAAACCTAGCAACGCAGTCGAGGATGTGGACGCAGCCTGCGCGAAGGTGCTCGCATCGAAGTTCAAATTGCCGTCCGAATCGAAGGTTAGGCCTAGGTCAGCCAAGGACGAAACGGAGCCCCCGCTAGCAGAGAAACCAGTCAAGCTTCTAAGTTGATTTTGAAGCTGATAGATGACACTCTGTCCGGACAATGCGCCGCCGTTCTGTCCACGATTTTTGTTCAACTCAGCCATGATCGAGTTGTATCCATTAGCGAACGAAGAAAGCGCGTTTTCGATTCCCCCAGCCGTCTGAGCGACGTTGACCTGCGCAGTTCCGGCGCTAAGAATCTGTACCGACAGCCCAGGAGAGAGCGTAACGTCGCGGGATGACGAACTA
The DNA here is from genome assembly GCA_963723645.1 of Terriglobia bacterium. Classification (GTDB taxonomy): domain Bacteria; phylum Acidobacteriota; class Terriglobia; order Bryobacterales; family Bryobacteraceae; genus Bog-105. The sequence continues at coordinate 2,407,251 of CAVRRR010000005.1, read as the reverse complement.
ATGGGAGTTGTGGGCTGCCCATTGATCTGATACGTTACGTTTGATCCGGTGGACAGCGTGCTCAGCAGATCATTGTCGCCGTCATTGAGCTGAATCGTATCGGGTGCGTAGTTCAGGCCTTGGATGGAAAGCCGGTAGTCAGGAGAGGACGAGCTCCCAACATTTACGACGGTGGCCTGCACATTTGCGGAACTGTTGGTAATCGCCTGCGCCAATCCTGACAACGTGCCATCCGGGTCAGAGATGTTGTAGGTTTGATCGTTAACGGTAAGAGTGTAACTGGTGCTCGAACTTATATTCTTCGTAGAAGGGTCGGTAACCTTAGAGAGTCCGTTTTCGGAAATCGCGTTTGTCTGTGATCCTATGCTGGTTACGGCAAGGGCATAATTCCCAGCCATGACGCCGGAGGAGACTGAGGCGTTTGCCACGGAGGTGTCGCTGACGGTAGCTGAAAATGCGCCCGTTCCAGTCGAACTGCCCAGTGCGCTTATCGCGGTCTGAAGGGAACTGAAGGCGCTGGAGACATTCTGCAATTCAGTCTGCTGACTGGAAAGAGAGCTTTGCTGCGCCTGCAACTGTTCCATCGGGAGTGAGGCGATGGTGACGGCCTGCGTAATGGATTGCTGGAGCTGAGCAGCATAGCTACTGCTTCCGCTGAAGTAGCTGGAGGATGTGGCGCTGGTGGACATCAGATTGTAAGTCGCGCGAGCTCATCAAAAAGATCAGCTCGCGCGCGGCTTACCTCAGTGAGGATTAGCCCTGCAGAAGCTTGAGAACGGCTTGCGGTTCCTGATTGGCCTGAGCCATGGCGGCAACCGAGGTCTGGACGAGCACCTGGGACTTGGTCAGATTGGCCGCATCCGCAGCAACGTTCGCGTCACGGATTTGGCTTTCGGCGGCTGAAAAGTTCGAGATCTGGGACTGAGCGAGACTGATCGCGTACTGCAATTTGTTTTCGCCGGCGCCGACGCTACCCTGGATCAGGCCAAGGCTCTGTATCGCGGCGTTAATGGCCGTGATTGCGGCGGAAGCATTGCCCGTGGACGCTGAATTCTGCGTCGGAGCAGTCACCGTTTGGGCGGTTCCGACGGTGCTCGCGCTGCCGCCGAAGATCGATCCCGCGGGTGTTCCGCCCGTGCCGGCTGTGAAGCCGGTTTGAGACAGAGTAAAGGCGGAAGAACTCTGGAAGACAATGTTCCCGCTGGCCGAGTCGATGCCGGCGTAGACTCCGCTGCCCTGCAGTTGTTTGTTGATGGCGGTCACCGCGTGAGCCTCAGTGTCCGCATAGTGAGCAGTGTCGGTAGAGTCTGAACTCAGCGACACGTTGTACTGCGTACCCCCGGCTGTTACGGCAAAGCTCTGTGTCTGCGGGGTTGTGGTACCGCCGGAGAAAGCAACAAACGCGCCGTCAGATGCCTTTGTCTGGTAATTGGCGCTGTTGAGCAGGGAAGCGGCACCGCTGCTCGTGCCCGCGATCGCCGCCGTTGCGGTGGTGTTGCTGATGCTCGCGGAAAGGAGATTTGACCCGCTGAGTTGAAGCTGGCCGCTCCCGCTAATCTGGGCCGTGACGCCATTGATTCCGGCATTGGTGATTGCCTGGTTAAGAGCCGTGACGAACTGTGTTCCGGTATAGCCACCAGTCTGAGAGCTGATGGTCAGTGCGGAAGAACTCGTAGCGACACCTTGTGCATTGACATAGTTGATCGTGAACGCTTCGCTACCAGCCGTCAGGAATCTGGCATTGGCGTCGTTCAGACTACTCGCAGACGGGGTAGAGAAGGATGTTCCGCCGCCTACTACGGAAGTGGATGACAGGTTGAGGGAGGTCGCATCGACCGCATTGCTTGCGCCGCCGAGATTAATATTTACATTGGCGTTTGACGAAGAACCAGCGCCTCCGATGTAAACGCTCAGATTCGAATTGAAGGTGCCGCCGGCGTTCAGGTTGATGTTGGTCGCCTGGCGCGTGATTTCCGAGATCAGTCCCTGGTACTCATTGTCTAAGGTGCTGCGATCGCCGGTGAAAGTTCCGGAAGCAGACTCGGTGGCCAGCGTTTTCATACGATCGAGAATAGTAGAAATGTTGCTCAGTCCACCATCGACGATCTGCAATTGGCTCACGCCGTCATTGGCGTTGCCAACACCCTGGGTCAGTTCGGCGATATTGTTGCGATAACCGTTAGCAACAGCCAAACCGGCAGCATCATCGCCGCTGCTATTGATGCGATATCCGGACGTCAACTGCTGAATGGTCTTGCTCTGGAATTGAGAGTTGATGTTGAGGTTGTCCTGCGCTACAAGCGAGTCAACGTTAGTTTGAAGTGAAATCATGTGTTGTCCTATTCCTATAGCCGGTTTCAGCCTCGCGGCCGGGTGCGACTTCTACTAAGCATTTCGACTGTTTGCGCCGGAACTTTAATTTTTTCCGAAACTTTGGAATCTCAATCCGCTCTTGGCAATGAGAGTTGACACTGAGATGGCAAAGAAGAGCAAAGGCGCCACCAGATCTCGGATACACCGGTGATTCACCTGCCGCGCGCAGCCCGCTGAGGTGTTCTACGATGCTGTCGAGTACCTCCTGACGCTCATTCTCAAGAGGCGAAAGCGATCGAGCTACCCTGCAGGACGCCGATGCTGTGCGTAACGCGCTGTCGAATTCGAGCAGGTCCCTGCCTCGTTTCCAGGCCTCCAGAATATTGCCGGCGTGCAGCCCAGTATTCAAAGGATCCATGCTCTGCAATTCGTATCGCAAAGTCTGGATGGTATTTTAAAGAAATCAACCCAAATAACTGAAGAGGGATTTGTTGCTGAGGCTTCCGTGCGCCGCTAGGGCCGCGTCGAGCGCAGTTTGATCGAGGGTCAACTGTGTTGCGTCAGCGGCGACATCGCTGTCGCGTATCGTCCCCAGTGCCTGAGTGACGTTGTTCAGCTGGCTTGTAGCGGATTGAGAGGCTTGTTGTATCCAGTTTTCGATATTTCCGTAGCTTGTAGTCGCTTGCTCCAGCTGCGTTGCACCCGCTTTTACCTGTCCCAGGGCGGTCTCAATTCCGCTTTGATCGTTGTTGTTTAAGGCCTGGGCCAGAGTGAAGGCGGCGTTGAAAATATTTCCTGTTGCGGGAGTTCCGTCGGCGTTGCGTAAATCAAAGATCTGCCGAGCCGTAAGCCGTGGAACGATCTCGTTCCCCTGACTGTCGCGGAGCAGCGCGGTGTTGTTCTGGCCCGTGTTTTCGACCACGCCTTCGGGGGAGGTTGCATCGTAGGTGAAGGGCGCCGTCGCCGAATCGTCGCCGCCGAAGATGTAGCTTCCGTTGATCGAGGTGTTCGCGACGGCGACAAGCTGCTGCTCTATCCCGGCGACCTGCTCGGCGAGCGACGCCCGGGTGGTGGCAGAATCGGTACTGCTCGCGCCGCTGGTCGCTAGAGAAACGAGCTGGTCCATCAGACTCGATGCCGTTTGCAACGCGCCATCGGCGGTTTGCGCTTCCACCTGTGCGCCTTGTAAGTTTGTTTGGACCTGCTTGATCTGTGAAATCTGACCCTGATACTCGAGTATCGGAGCTACCGCGGAAGGATCGTCCGAAGCCTGGTTTACCCGGACGCCTGAAGAGATCTCCTTGTTGACCTGCGAAATCCTGGTTTCGATCTCCGAGAGATCGGAAAGAAAGCTTCCGTTGTAGGCGTTTATTCCGGAAATCATTTATTTCGCTGCTTTAGTGGAGAGACTGAACCGTTGTCAGCAGGTATTGAACGGTCGTGTTAATCGTGGACAGCATCTGTGCCGACGCTTGATACGCCTCCTGAAATTGCAGCAATTGAGCCGCCTGATCGTTCAGCGAAACACCCGAAACTTGCGAACGTGCACTCTGTGCCTGACTCAGCACCTGCGTTTGGGTCTGTTGAGCCTGCGAGGCGCCCGACTGCAAAGTTCCGACATTCGAGGCGACTGAGCTGTAGAAGTCCGTGTAGCTCATCCCACTCACCATATCGGCAGCTTTCGTTGGGTTCTGCAACTGGGAGAGTTGATCCGCTATTCCGTTTGCGACGCTTGGCGGTCCCGGAGCAATTGCGGCCAGCTGAGAAGCGCTGATTCCGGAACTGACCGAAAGAGTTGCCGCCACCGACGTCGGTGAACTCGTGTCATAGGAGAACAGCGGAACACCCGCCGCTCCGGAGCTCGTCTGACCGCTCGTTAGCAGGCCGTTTACTCTGTCGGCCACGGACTGGGCAAGCTCGTTCAGACTTCCTTGCTGCCCGTTATCGCCGATCACCGAAGGCAAAACCGAGTTAGTTATCTGAAGCAAGCCGCCAAGTTGGCCGCCCTGAATCTGCGTAGTCACGTCCTGGCCGGAAGAGGTTACAATCTGTTGATCCGGCGCGGCGTTAGAAGTCGAGCTCGCCGGATTGACATTTGTCGCCGTCAGCGCATCCTGGGTCTCGCCGATGACGAGCGGCACCCGCCCGTTCATCAGCACCGACACTGTTCCATCGCTTTGCGTTTGTGCCGAGAAATACACCAGGTTGGAAAGCTTCTCCAGATTGTTGTAGAGCTGAGCTTGCAATCCGGCATCATCCTTGCCGCCTTGCCGGATCTGCCCGTTTATCGCTGCGATCTGCGAGGAGAGTTGGTTGACCTGCGTGACTGCGCCTTTTGTTTCTTGTTGCGCCTGGTCGCGAACGGTTGCGGCGCTCGAAGCGGCAGTGTTGAAGCTTTGGGCCAACCCCTGCGCCGCCGTGAGCACCTGCTGCTGGTCGGTCGCGCTGGAAGGGCTGCTGCTCCATGTTGAGAAAGCGGAGTACAGTTGGCTTAAGGCTGCCGGTATGCCGGTTGTCCCTGAGACATCGAAGGAAGACTGAAGAGCTTGTAAACTCGCCGACTGCTGGGTGGCTGAGCCAAGCTGCTGGTTCGCCGCCCAAACGCTTTGCTCGGCAAAACTGTTTCTTGAACTCTGAACGTCGCCCGAGTGTACGCCGCCCCAGAGATCGTTTGAAGGGTCAAAGGAGGCGGCATTCAGCGAAAGCGTCTGCGTGACGTAGCCGGGAGTCGAGGCATTTGTGACATTGTTCTGAACAACGCCCATTGCGTTCTCGAGCGCGTCCATGGCCTGGCTGGCCGTCCCAAGTGCTGCAAAAAGGCTAGACATCTCGCTTTAGCCTTCGGTCCGAAGGCACCCTCCGCCAAAGCTGCTGGATTCCCCATCCGGCCGGTACTCGGAATTGACGAAGCCGTGGCTGAGTATGCCACCGAAATAGAGTGCCGCGGCCGATTCCAGGAGTTTCTGCGCGGCACAGACATTGGATTCCATCCGCTGCAGCAAATGAGTCGTCGAAGCACGATCCGCGGCCGCCGTCCTTGTCAGATTGATTCCTTCCAGCGCAACCTGAACCCGTCTCAGAGCATCCTGGCCAAGCTGACCGGGAGAAGCCAAAATCAACATGGTCTCGACCGCCTCAGACAAACAGTGGTCCGCTGTCGCAAGCCGTTTCGAAGCTTCAAGCTGGGTCATGGCAAGCGACGCTAGAAGGACTGTTCGACCATGGCGCGGCTCACATCCAGTAAGTTCGCACCGTAAGTCCCCGAACGGACCTGCGATGTCAGAGCGGCAACTCTCGATTGCCTGTCAGCGGAAGTGACATTTCTGGCAAGAGCCACAAGGTCGCTCGCACCCGACAGTCTCACGCTGTCGGCCGAACTCTCGTCGCCATCTGCCAGGTGGCTTCGCGAGCCGCCGTTGAGTGATCGTGTGGAATCGAGAGCCCCACTTCCGCCTACCCCGGCGAGATTTCCGTTTTCTACGCGTATCGACATATGTGTAATACTCCTTATCGGCCGCCAGCTCGAGTATTAAGCATTGTCTTCCGTTTCCGGAAAATTTCTGCCAAGCTCATAGATCTTGATGATGAGCCTTACCTCCCCTTGCCCTATGCGTAGAGAAGAGGCGATGTCCGAGGCAGAATCGCCTCGGCGGTGAAGCCGAAGCACCTGACCCCGGCGATTCAGGTTCAGGCTTTCGGCCTCAGACACCCATTCTGCGTACTCTTGCCTCTGTTGCGAGGCATTTTCCACGCGCGATTCAAGAGACTCTAACCGGTGACTAAGGAGGCTGGCAGCGGCGGAGAGCTGATCATGTGTGACCGACTTAAGAACGAGGGCCTGCAGCTCGGCTGTTCCCTTTCTGTAGAGCCAGACGGAACACGTGACCGATATCGCGATTACCGCGCAGGCCACAGCGACGGCAAAACCCACTAGCGCACTCCCCTGTCACTCGGCCACTTGCGTTCCATGAGCGCGCGCAGTCGGAGAATGGCCTGTGCGCGAAGCTGTGAAATGCGAGTTGTATGGAGATTCATGATGGAGCCAATTTCGCGGAGGTTCAATTCTTCCTTGTAGTAGAGACTGAGAACCGTCCGCTCATTCTCAGGCATTTTTTTCATCCCCTCAGAGACGACGCGCTCCAGTTCAGCGCGTTCGAAGATGCGAGCCGGTGTCGCATCCTCGCTGTCGCTCACCAATTGCAGCAGGTCGACTTCTTCGCCGTCCACCACCTGTAAACTGCCGAGAGAGACTCCTCTCAGCTCGAGCGTCCATTGTTGGTATTCAGCGAGCGAGATGTTTAGTTCAGCCGCAATATCTTCTTCGGACGGGATGCCCTGTAGCTTGCGCTCTAATGAGGCGATTGCCTGCTGCACTATTTTCAGGCGCTTGCGTTTGTGGGTCGGAATGCCATCCATACCTCTGATGCTGTCGAGGATTGCTCCGCGAATTTTGTATTCGGCATAGGTCCGCAAGGTGGTGTTACGGCTGGGATCGAAATTATCGACAGCGGCCAGCAATCCAACAACGCCCGCCGAGATCAGATCGTCCAGCTCGATGTTCGGAGGTAGTCTGTCGTGAATGCGAGTGGCGATCCAGTTCACCTGTGGCAGGTGCTCCAGGATGAGAGCGTCTCGCTCTTCGGCTGATTTTTCGAGGGCGGCGTAGGCGTACATGTCGTCTTGTTCAGGCAGCCATGGATACGGCGCGTTGGTGCGGCGCCAATCTTTCCATGAGCGTTGCCTTTTCGGCTTGGCAAATGTCTTCGGGCACTCGCTGCCCGGTTGTCAGATAAGAAAGGGGTAGACCTGAGCGCATTGCGAATTCGAGCGGTACGGCACTCTGCTCCGCTTCATCCAGATGAGTGAGAAGCAGGCTGGCCGGTTTGAAGTTCCCGAAACGCTCCCATGTTAGTTGGGCCGCAGCCAAACTCAAATGTGCCGGAAGCACCAGCTGGACCTCTATGGGCAAGTCCCTGACAACGCGCGCAAGCTCGTCGGCGTCTTCTTCGTCGGCCTTGGAAAACCCGGACGTGTCGATTAGGGTCAAACCCCTATCAGCCAAGCCTAAAAGAGTTCGTTCGAGCATCGATGCATGAGGGAGAGCCTGGAAGTCCAATCCGCTAATCCGGGCATAGACCCGTAGTTGTTCGCACCCTGAAATCCGCATGCTGTCGAGTGATAGCAGTGTGACCTTTCGCTTTGCTCGAACTCCGTACTGCAAAGCCAGCTTTGCCAACGAAGTTGTTTTCCCAGATCCCGGCGAGCCGACGAACATGATTGCCCGAGCCTCTTGGCCCAGCACCGGGGAAACTTCAAAGCGGCTTGCGATTTCCTCGTCTACAACAGCGTTCAGTAGGTCGCGCGCAAACATCTGCTCATGCTCGCGGATCATGCGGTGAGGCCGCTCGCTCGGACGCCGGGTCCGCTGGGCTACCGCATCCGTCAGTTCGTAAGCCAGCTCCGAAGAAAAACCGGACGCCTGCAGCCGGTTGAAGATCTGCGTCAACTCTGGCGTGAATTGCTCGGTTGCTCGCGTGACGCTGGATCGCGCGACCGAGTGGCTAAACGACTCGATCTGCCGTCGCAGTTCACCGAGCTCTCGAAGCACGAGGTCGCTGCTCGCAGGTTTGCCCGCAGCAAAGCTAAACTTTGTATCGGAGCAGCCGGCCGCGGTGCCCTCGGGATGCGAGACTCCAAACACGACTTCATAGGATCCGAGGTCTTTTAGATCACGACCGGTCTCGCTCGAACTGATCAGCATCGCGTCATGGCCTAATTCGAGCCTGGCTTTGTCGAGCGCTTCCTGCACCGAACCCGCGAAGTACGATTTCAGTTTCATCAGATCACCCCTAGAGACAAAATTTTGACGCCGACCGGCACTTCGTTGTGCGAGATCGGGAAGACGTTAGGTAGCGAAGGTTCGAGCATCTGCCGCAGGAAGAATCTTGCTCCGGAGGAAGTAAGCAGCACTGTCGGAGTCTCGCGCTTGTCTAATTTCCGTTCGATGCGCGTGACAATCTCTCGCACAGCCTGCGGAGAAAGTACGAGAATGCTGTTCTGATCGGTGTGCTGCACGGCAGATTCGATCGACTGTTCGATCGATGGATCAAGGAAAAACGCAGGCAACTCGCCTTTCTGATTAAAGTAGGGCTTGCTCACCGTTCTACGAATGGATTGGCGCGTGAACTCGGTGAGAAGAACAGTGTTCTTGGTCGTCAGCGCGGCTTCACTGAGCGCCTCGAGAATCGAAACACCATCTCTTATAGAGACTCGTTCTCGAAGAAGGTTCTGCAACACTTTCTGCACTCCCGATAGCGAGAGCAGCTTAGGGACCAAATCCTCGATCAGCTTCGCGTGCTCCTGGCTCACCCGATCGCAGAAGGTTTTCGCGTCCTGTCTGGAAAGCATCTCGGAAGTGTGCTGCTTTACCAGCTCCGAGAAATGCGTGCCGATCACGTTTACCGCATCAACGATGGTATAGCCGGAGTTGCGCGCTGCGTCGACTCTATCTGTAGGAACCCAAAGGGCAGGAAGGCCGAAAGCAGGTTCACGGGTTTGCTGGCCGGAAAAATCTTTCTTGGCATTCGCTGTCGGGACGGCTAATTCGTTTCCAGGCAGGAGTTCGTAGCGCCCGATTTCGGTCCCCTTAAGCATGACTACGTACTCCCGGGCACGCAGCGAGAGGTTGTCGGTCACACGAACGGGCGGCAGGAGAAATCCTAGATTCGTGACAAACTGACGGCGTATGCCCGCTATTCTCTTCAATAGGGGCGACGCTTTCCCGCCTGCGACGAGACTCGCCAGACCAAGGCCCACTTCGATTGCAATCGGCTCTACACGGAGCAGGGACTCGAGTTCTTCTTTCGGCGTCGCCGCGGGAGAGCTTATCTCCTGGGCCGCAGTGCTGTTGACTTTTTTACGTTTCAGCCATGCAGTTGTCCCCAAGCCACCTCCGAGTAGTAGAAACGGAACCGTAGGCAAACCCGGAAAGGCACCCAACAACAAGAGGACTCCGCTCGCCAGGAGCAGGGGCTCCGGCTTGCCGAAGAGCTGCTTCTGAACCTCCTCGCTGACGCGCACTTCAGACGTGGCTCGGGTGACAATGAGACCGCCCGAAACAGAGATCATCAGAGCGGGGATGACGGTTACAAGCCCATCGCCGATCGTAAGAACCGTATAGGTCTGGAGCGCCCGCTTCAGCTCCATCCCGTGCTGCAAGACTCCGATCAGGAATCCGGCGATGATGTTGATACTCGTGATCAGGATGCTCGCCACAGCGTCGCGCTGGGTGAAACGGGAGGCGCCGTCCATCGCGCCGTAAAACTCTGCTTCGGCCGCTAAGTTCTTACGCCGTTTGCGGGCTTCGGCTTCGTCGATCAGTCCCGCGTTCATCTCGGCGTCGATGGACATCTGCTTGCCAGGCATCGCGTCCAATGTGAAGCGAGCTGAGACTTCGGAAATGCGTACCGCGCCATGATTGATCACGACGTACTGGATCGCTATCAGAACGAGGAAGATGACGCAGCCGATGACGTAATTTCCACCCACCACGAAGTTGCCGAAAGCTTCTATGACGGTGCCGGCCGCTGCGGTCCCTCCGTTTCCGTTAAGCAGGATAAGACGGGCCGAACTGACGTTCAGAGCGAGCCGGAAGAGTGTCAGCAGCAGCAAAGTGGTCGGGAAAACGCTGAAGTCAACCGGTTTGATGATGTACATCGTGACCATCAGGACCACGACCGACATCGCGATGTCGAGAACGATGAGAAGGTCGAGTACCAAAGGCGGCAGGGGGGTGATCAGGGCTACGACGATCGCGAGCACTGCGACCGGAACGCCGATCTCGCCCAGCTTCGGCAGACCTAGTTTCCGAGGAGCTTTGCTCGCGCGCGGCGTTGCTATCGCTTGTGGCTGTGCGGACATCAGTTCTTCACTCTCCGCATGGATGAATCATCTTGAAACGCTCCGGCCCATCACACGGTAGACATAAGCAAGGATCTCCGCGATGGCTTTGTAGAACTCGGGTGAGATAGCACGCCCGACTTCAACGGCATCATAGAGTGCGCGAGCCAGCGGAGGGTTCTCGATGATAGGAATCTGATTATTCACTGCGATTTGGCGGATTCGGAGCGCTATCCAGTTCTTGCCTTTCGCCACCACAACCGGAGAAGCCATACTCTCCATCTCGTAACGAATTGCAACGGCAAAGTGGGTTGGGTTAACCACCACCGCAGTTGCCTTCGCCACATCCTGCATCATGCGCTTGCGAAGGAAGTCGCGGCGCAGACGGCGGATACGAGCCTTCATCTGGGGATCGCCGTCGCTTCGCTTGTTCTCCTCGCGTACTTCTTCCTTCGTCATGCAAAGTTGCGATGTATATTTACGCTGCTGCCGTAGGAGGTCCACCGCGCCGAAAACCACGAACAGGGCAGCTGCCTTCCACAGCAACGAAAGAATCAACTCTCCTACGCGCTCCGCCGCCGAGGATGTCGGCTCGAGCGACAGGCGAAACAGCGCCGTCCCGTTTTCCGCGACGAGAGAGTTAATGGCTGCCGCCAGTGCCGCCAGCAGCAAAGCGGCTTCGATAACCGACTTGATGTTTTGCCCCGGTAGCTCTTTCAGCCTCGATAGCGGACTCAGGCGGCCGAAGCTTGGCGTCAAACGCTGCAAACTGAATCCGAGTTTGCTGATGGCGAGATGAGTAGCCAACGTTGCTAGAAGAAGAGCGCCCGCGAACAGCACCATAGGCGAAAGATTCTGCACAAAGATCCTGCGCAGCAGACTGGGCCACTCCGCCTCACTGATGTCTCCTACCGTGGCGCGCTCGAGCAGCTGCGGTATTGAGTGGCCGAACGCGTTTCGCCAGCCCGCCAGAAGGCTGCCAATCAGAGTAATGGCAACGATAAATTGAATGGAGTTGAGGAATCCGCGCGAAACAAGAAATTGGCCCTGCTCACGCGCTTTGCGCAGTTTCTGGGGTGTCGGCTTCTCGGTCTTGTTGCCTGCTGCCATGGCCCGCTACCGCAAGAAGCTCCGCCGCATGCTTGCCAGCACTTCCTCCGCATACGCACCATAGAGGTGGGGCGTCACTGTAAGAATTGAGGCCAGAGCGGCAAGCGTTAGCATCATCTTGATGGGGAACGCATGCATGCCCAAATGCAATTGGCCGTTGATCCGGCCAAGCAAAGCTAAAGTGATCTCGGTCATGAGAAGCAGCCCGATAATCGGCATTGCCAGGCGCAGCCCGAATGAAAAGACACCGGATCCTATCCGCACCACCTCTCTTGCCAGGTTTTGAGTAAGGGCGAATGTGCCGGGAGGATAGCTGGTCAAGCTGTCGGCGAACACTTTGATCAGGAGCCGCTGGAGGCCTGCTGTGAAGAACAGTAAACCGGCTAGCAACTGTGCCAAAACCGCGAGCACATCTGAATCGGCCTGGGTTGTCGGATCCACTATCGATGCGTAGCCATATCCGGCTTGGAGAGCCATGCTTTGGGCGCCAAGTGTGAAGGCCTCCGAGAGAAAGCTCACCATCAAACCCATGGCCGCGCCCAACGCGGCATCCGAGAACATCAGCCCAACGGTAGATGTAAGCGTCAGCTGCTGAACCGCAACTACCGGCCAGCAACTGTAGAGCGCGATGGTGCATCCGAGCGCCAGAACGATGCGTGCGAGGCTTGGGCCAGCGTCTTTAAAAGGGATAGGAACGAATACGAAGACTCCGAGCATGCGGCTAAGAACAAGAAGAAAGGCAATCAGCAGTGACGCTGAAATCCGGAACTCAGCGTGCATAGCGCCCCAAATCGCCGAGTATCGTGCGGGCAAAGTCTGTCGCGTGCGTCAGCATCCAGGGGAGCAGCAGTAGAAACCCGGCGAGACAAGCTGCCAGCCGGGGAACCGTGCTGAAAATCTGGTCCTGCATCGACGTTGCGATCTGCACCAGATTGATCACAATACTCAAAACAAAAGCGATGGCGAGCAATGGTGCGCAGATCCAGAAGGCTGCCATCAAGGCGTGTTCGACCACTTGCACAACAAGTTGTGGAGTCATCCGCGAAGCCCGGTCACTGCTGCAGAAAACTCTTCATCAAAGATCCGATCACGAGATTCCAGCCGTCGACCAGAACAAACAGGAGAATCTTGAACGGGGCCGAAATCATAGCGGGCGGCAGCTGCATCATTCCGACAGACAGCGTCACCGAAGCTACCGCCATGTCGATTACTAGGAAAGGAAGAAACAGGACCGCGCCTATCTGAAAGCCGGCTTTGAGTTCCGAAACGATGTATGCCGGGATCAGGACTTTCAGGCTCAGATCCTTACGGTTGTGGGGCGCCGGTTGCTTTGCTATCTCGACGAAGAGTTGGATATCCTTCTCGCGCGCAAATTTCACGAGGAAGTTGCGCAGCGGTGCCGAACCTTGATCGACGGCCTGCTCGGTTGTGATTTGCCCTTTCTCGAGCGGCTGCCATGCGTTTGTGTAAATATCGGAGAAGATCGGCTGAACTATCAGGAGCGAGAGAAAAAGCGAGAGGCCTATCAGCACCTGATTGGAAGGCGCTGTCTGGGTTCCGAGCGCTTGCCGCAAGAAATGCAGCACTACCGCGATTCTGAGGAACGGAGTAATGCACATAATCACTGCAGGCAGCAGCGTGAGCAGCGTCAACCCGAGAGCCATTTGCATGGGCATACCGAGGGTCGGTCCGCCGCGAGCGCCAGGAACGGTGGTGATGCCGAAGGAACTAAGTGCGTCACTGCCAGGAGCCGCGGCAAACAGCGATGGGGTCAGAACGGAGAGCAGCACAAGCGTGCGACGCCAATTCATCGCTGATGTCCTTGCAACTGGGTGCTAGTCGCAGTTGCCTCGAAAGACGCAATTCGGTTGCACCCGGAGGGAGAGACGCCGATCAAAAAAACCTCGTCCCGGACATTCACCAGATGGAGCGAATGCTGCGGGCTCAACCCGATTTTTTCGACGACTTGCATCTCCCTGGGCCGTCCTCCGCGCCGCACTGCTCCTGCCGAGAACTGCGCGAAGCCCTTCCTGCGGAGGAGCGTCAGCGTTCCGATAAGGAGCCCGAGAACCAACAGAATAGCGGCAAATTGGGACAGCATTAGCATGAGATCCCCTCCCTTTGGGGGACCGTCATAAGACAGTTCCTTGGGGGAAGGGGAAATCTCATGCCTAACGGAGATAACGCCGGAAAAATCCGGATGGGCGCTGCTCAGAATCGCCCGGAGCACGTCAAAACTAGTGAATTACGTTCAACAAGTCCTGCGTCATCTGATTCGCGGTAGTGATGACCCGTGAAGCCGCCTGGTATGCACTCTGATACACGATCAGGTTTGTAAATTGAGTGGCCATATCCACGTTTGAGGTCTCGAGTGCGCCACCCTCGATCTGGCCTCTGCCGCCTGTTTGGGGCAGGCCCACCGATGGCGTAGCTGTCTGGCTGGTAAGGGAGAAGTTGTTGTTGCCCACGTTTGTCATCGAATCGGGGTTCTCAATCGCGGCAAGCGCAAGTTGAGCCTCCACTTTTTGCTGGCCATTGGAGAAGGTGGCGACCAACTGGCCGCCGTTTTGGATCGCGACGCCGCTCAGTTGCGCTGCCTGGGTTCCGTCCTGGGTGGAAGACGAAGTTGAAGCCTGCGCATATTGCGTGATCTGGCCGGCACCGGAGCTGTCAAACAGATTCCAGTTCATCCCGAGAGTGCCCGCCCCGTCGGCCAGATTCGACAACGAGAGCGCGACCGGAGCAGTACCTCCCGAGCTAACCATATTGCCGCTCGCGTCGAAGGTTACCGTCCCCGGGGAACTCAGGATAGAGTGCTGTGTACCTGCTGTTCCGCCGGCTATGTCGCTTCCGGGTATGGTCACGTCATAGCTCCATGTATTCGCGGCAGTTTTGGTGAAGTTAAACGTTAGCGTATGCTGATTACCTAAGCTGTCGACTACTTGCACGGGGACAGGATAGGTACCGTCGGTCGAGCCAACCGTCGCCGACGCATTTAGATTGGCCCCCACGGTAATGTTTTGAGTCGCTTTCGGCGGCAGAACCGCTCCCATCGGCAGCACAATGTTGCCCGGAGTGCCGGAAGCGTTGATTCCAGACGAAGTAGCCGTCCAGCCTTGCACGGTTTCTCCGGTCTGGGTCTTCAACGTGCCCGTCGAATCCAGCGTGAAGTTGCCGTCACGAGTGAACAATTGCTGGTTGGCTGGGTTGTTGACTACGAAGAAGCCGTTCCCCTGGATCGCCGCCGCATAGGACGAAGCGCTCGTCTGGATGGCGCCCTGGCTGAAGACTGTATCGCTGATCGGAACGCCTACCCCCAAACCAACCTGAAACGAATTGTTGGCGCCCATCGTTTCACCGAAAAGATCCTTGAAGGAAACTGAACTTCCTTTGAATCCGTTCGTGTTCATGTTGGCCAGATTGTTTCCGGTTGTATTGATGGCCTCGGAGGAAGCCTGCAGAGCCGATAAGGCAATTGAAAACGTACTCGACATGATTTATGCTCTTCTCCCTTAGTGTCCGGCTACGATTGCGTGCCGGTTGTTCCCGAAGACGTGCCTGTGCCACTTGCTGCGCTGCTATTCCCCGTCGCGGTGCCCGCTGTCGTGGTGCTCGTGCTCCCGTCGTATTTCTGGCTGATGGAATCGAGATCTTGCCGCATCGCCAGATTCTGTTCGAGATCGCTGAACTGGGCCAGCTGGGTCACGAAGGTTGTTCCGTCCATCGGACTATCGGGGTTCTGGTTCTTCAACTGCGAAACCAGAAGCGTAAGAAAGGTCGATTCGTTGGCAAGCGGATCGGCTGTTGCGGTGTTGTTCTGAGATGAATTGCCGTTCGCTGACGAACTGGAATTGGCTGCTGACGTCGTGTTTGAGTACGGGGGAATGATGCTGCCTATTGAGGCCATGTGTAATTTATCCTTTTCTGAAATGCCGTGGGATGTGCTTCGAATTCGTCGACCCACCCGGGTTGCTGCTTATTCTTTCTGTTTTCACGCTGGTCCGAGCCGCCTTGGCCGCTGGAGCCGTTGCCGCGAGAGTCTAAACCGCTCTGATGGCTGCTTTTCGATGAGCCTGGGGTCCAAAGCTCCGTCCGGAAATGCTCGGCCGAAAGCCGCGTGCCCAGTTCCGGAGCATGCTCTTGTAAGGCTCGCGTTATATCGGCATCGCTCGATCTGAGCGTCACCGAGAGAGTACCTCCGCGCTCCTGCATACGAATGTCGAGGCGCTGATTATCTGCTCCGGCAATCTGCACATGTGCGCCGCGAACCGGTTCTGCGCGGAACTTCTCCAGTTCTGTCTGAAAATCGCCAGGTTGTGTTGCCGAGACTGCTTCCATCGGCAATGGCTTCGAAGCTTGTGGCGCCAACTCGGACGAAGAATCGCTAAATGCTGTCGAGACATCAGGCGAGTGCGACTCGCGGCGCTCCGCCGACTCCACGGCCGTTACGAGTGGCGTTTGGCTTTCTAAACCGAGAACGTTAGAAACAACGCCCGGTTCTGCATCGGCAGACAGGTTCTTCTCGGCGGCATCGCCGGAATTCGTGGCATCAATGCGCATTGCAACAGCAAGACTGCCGGTCACGGGACCAGAACTATCGGTGGCTTGTACCGCATCAGTTTCGCTGGCACATGCTTCCGCCGGGATGGGTTGTTTGCTGCCGGTTTCCGATGAATCAGTGGTGCCCCGGAAAGCTTGCTCTGAAACGTTTACAAGAGCTTCATGCCCTCCCGACGACAACTGCACCGTGTCACTTTGGCTTGCGGCTGGTTGCGTGTCTTCGTTCGAAGAAGTCTTGATCGGCTTTTTGGGACCGTTTGATGCGCCGCTAGCTCCAACCGCGATCTCCTGTGAGGAACCCTGACGTTTCGCTTGAGCCCCTGTCGGCGCCACCGGCAGAGACGGTTCGAGAGCACCGTGCTGCGAGACCCTTGAGGCCTGCCCCTTGCTTTCTCGATTCGAGGGTTCGTCCCGGTTCTGAGTTAAAGACGAATGACTGTCGTTACCTTGCAACTCGCTGCGGAAAGTGCGGCCGAAATCTTCTTGCGAATCGGAAGGGATGTCTGCTGAAGGCCGGGGATAGGAGAGAGTGGCCGACTCTGAGAACGAACAAGCCGCAGCCGCTATAACGTGAGACGCCGTCACGGATCCGGGCAATGCACGGAAAGGGCCAAGCCGTCGAACACCGTTCGGTAAGCACTTTCGCGCAAAACCGCGGTTGAGCACTGTCAAGAACTGATCGGCTCCAGCTCCAAATTGACAGAATCTCGACGGGTGGCCCTCAACCTACCGCTCGTCTACTGTTCATATCGCGGCAATTCTTCGGAATTAGAGTGTTTTCTGGAATGGAAAGCGGGTTGCATTGAAGCAGGCAGCATGGATCCACTCACCGCCGCTGCTGCGAACGGACTTCAGGCAAGCATGGATTCTTTCGACATGCTCGCCAATAACCTCGCGAATGCCTCGACTACCGGCTTCAAAGCGGATCGCGAGTTTTACAGCACGTATCTGGCGCCGGAAGCGGACGGCCAATTGAATCCGAGCGTGGGTGAATCTCCGATTGTTCAAAAACAATGGACCGATTTCGCACAAGGCACTTTGCTCAACACGGGAAGCCCCACCGACTTCGCCTTATCCGGGACCGGCTTCTTTGCAGTGAACGGACCAGCGGGCCCGCTCTACACACGGAGCGGGAACTTTCACTTCTCTCCTCAAGGGGTCTTAGTAAGCGCGGAAGGATACGCCGTGCGGCTCTCCGGCAATCAGACACTGCAGTCCCAATCGGCTAGCCCCTTGCAGATCGGTAGTGACGGACAGATCTCGCAGGACGGCAATCCCCTCGGACAGTTGGAGCTGGCAAATTTTAAAGATGCCACTCAGCTTACCCGAAGCGCTGGCGCTTACTTCCAGAATGGTGACACCGCAGCGAATCCGGTAGTTGCGTCGTCGGCGCAGGTTTATCAGGGAAAGACCGAAGCCTCTAACGCGGCTCCGGCGGAAGCCGCGGCGAAGATGATCTCTATGATGAGGCGCTTCGAGATGCTGCAGCACGCGGTCAAGATAGGTACCGATATGAATCGGCAGGCGATGGAAGAAGTCGCGAAAGTCGGATCTTGATCGGATAGGAACAGGATGGAATTGAATTCGAAATGATACGTGCACTCTACAGCGCCGCAAGCGGCATGACCGCGCAACAGCTTAACGTCGATAACATCGCGAACAACCTTGCAAACGCAAATACTGCCGGCTATAAGATGCGGCGTGCTCAGTTTGAAGATCTGATTTACCAAAATATGATTCAGCCGGGAGCGGCTGCGGGCCAGCAGACCACGGTACCAGCCGGGCTTCAGTTAGGCTTGGGAACACGGGCCGCGTCAAACGAGATCATCTTTACTCAAGGTGCGTTTTCACAGACCAATAATCCGCTGGATGTCGTGATTCAGGGCAAGGGCTTCTTTCAGATCCGGCAGCCGTCTGGGGACCTGGCGTACACACGGTCCGGTTCCTTTCAGCTCGATCGCAACGGCAACATTGTCGATTCAAACGGCAATTTTCTGGAGCCTCAGATCACGATTCCTGCAACAGCGCAGAGCATAACAATCGCGCAGGATGGAACAGTGAGCTACACGCTCGTGAACCAGACCGCAGCCCAGAAAGCAGGCCAGATCCAGCTTGCGAATTTCCAAAATCCGGGCGGCTTGAATGCGATCGGCAACACTCTCTATACCGCGACGGACGCCTCTGGCGATCCGCAGGTTGGGGCACCGGCCGGAACCGACGGACTAGGGTCGCTCATGCAGGGCTACACAGAACAGTCAAACGTGGACGTAGTCGGCGAGTTCGTGAATCTGATCCAAAGCCAGCGAGCGTATGAGGCGAACTCGCGCGTGGTGAAGGCAGCCGACGAGATGTACCAGCAGGTCAACCAAGTCACACAATGATGTTGGGTCTTCTGCTCGCCGTACTTCAGCCCCTTACTTGCCTTGCGATTCATGCGGATCGGATCTACGCCCGAGATTTCGCCGCTGCCGTTCCGGCATTCGCGGCGCTAGCGCCGGACGTACAACTGGGCTTGGCTCCCGCACCGGGACAGCAGAGAATCTTCCGTGTTTCCGAAATACAGAGGATCGCGGCCGCGAATCACGTCGGGGGCGAGTTCCCCGAGGATGTCTGTTTCGCATGGAAGCTTGCAATGCCGAACCAGAGCGACATGCTGTCCGCTATGCAGAAGTCCCTCGAAGGCCGAAGCCCGGCGATCCAGGTTCTGGAGAGTAGCGTGATGCCCGTTCCTGAAGGCAAGGTTGTTTTCCCGGTGTCCGGGCTCATCACGGGATCAGACAAGCCCTCCGTGTGGCGCGGTTTCGTCGAGTATGCGAGCGCCAAGAAGTTTCCTATCTGGGCGCGCGTACTGGTGAGAGTGAAGGAAAGTCGGGTAGTCGCCGCCTACGATCTGCGCGAGGGCGATGCCGCCCGTGCCGATGCATTCAAGACCGTCAGCTATGAGGGACCTGTTCTGCGGGAGCAATACATTGCTGAACCATCAAGCCTGGAAGGGCTTCTGCTGAGGCGGCCGGTCTCGGCCGGAATGCCGCTATCGCACGAAATGTTCGAAGTTCCTCGTGAGGTGAATCGCGGCGATACCGTTCACGCGATCGTGCAGACCGGGGCGGCCCGCCTCGACATGCAGGGAGTCGCAGAATGCGACGGCCGGAAAGGGCAGATCATTTCTGTGCGCAATCCGAGAAGCGGGCGTTCGTTTCGGGCCCGCGTGGAGGATAAGGAAACGGTGGTCGTCGTGCCTGGCGGGCAGTTCGGGCTCGCAGTGGAAGGCAGGAAATCATGAGCCGCTCTTTGTGCTGGGTGCTGTGTTTACTTTCGGCGAATCTGCTTCTTGCGGGACATCCCAAGAAAAAGCAGGCAGCCCCACCGCAGGACTCGCCGCTCGATCAGTACGTAGAAGCGGCGCATCGGCGTGCCGCATCTGCCCTTTCAGAGAGCCCGGGATCTCTCTGGTCCTCTCCGGCGACTCTGACTGACATGGCCGCCGATCTGCGTGCCCGCAGCGTAGACGACATCGTGACAATTGTTGTGAATGAGCAGGCATCGGCGGTGGCTACCGGCGAGACCAAAACGTCCCGGTCCTCCAATGCGAATGCTGCGATTACGTCGGCGGCAGGAGCGCTCTCCGCTGCCGGGCGATTTGCGAATCTGCTCAACATGAACTCTGCCCAGGCCCTGACGGGCGACGGCACGACCTCGCGAACCTCGACCTTGACTGCGACTCTGACGGCACGTGTGGTGGACGTTTTGCCAAATGGCTATCTGGTGATCGAAGGCTCGAAGACGACGCTCGTGAACTCTGAAAATCAGGTAATCACTGTGCGGGGTGTAGTGCGTCCGGCCGACCTCTCTAACGGAAACACCGTGTTGTCCGGAAGTATTGCCCAGCTCGAACTGAAGATCAACGGCCGCGGTGTTGTGAACGACGCGATCCGGCGGCCCAATATTCTGTATCGCATTCTTCTGGGGCTGCTGCCGTTCTGACATGATGCCAAGGTCTTTACTTATCCTGCTTGCGTTCGTAGCTTTCGCCGCAGCAAAGGCGCAGACCCTCTCTGGCCTACCTAAAGACGACTCCACCAATTTCATAGGTGGTATACCCGTCGGGGTTCAGCGGAACCCGCCCAGCTATCCGCCGGTCACTCAAGCCTACGAACCTGGCGTTCGGCTGAAGGACCTGGTCACGATAGAAGGTGTCCGGGCAAACCAGCTTGTCGGCTACGGTTTGGTTGTAGGCTTGAATGGAACCGGAGATCGCCAGCAGACATTATTCTCCGCCCAGAGTCTGACCAACTTACTGCAGCGAATGGGTGTGAGCGTGTCGCCCACTCTCATTACAGTCAAGAACACAGCGGCCGTGATCGTTACGGCTACGCTGCCCCCCTTTGGCCAGCCCGGAACAAACGTGGACGCGACCGTGGCCGCTATCGGCGACGCCACGAACTTGCAGGGTGGGCTGCTCGTACTCACGACTTTGCGGGGCGTGAATGGACAGGTTTACGCTACGGTGCAAGGGCCAGTGATCACCGGAGGCTTTATCGCGGGGCGCTCGGCCAGCAACTCGCAGACGGTCAATCACCCGACCGTTGGACGAATCCCTAATGGTGTTGCGATCGAGCGACTCGCTCCCTCGGTGCCTGTCGGGAATGTTGTCAAGCTGCAACTGAAGGAGGCGGATTTCACGACCGCTGCCCGAGTTTCGGAGGCGATCAATCATCGCTTTAGTTCAGCCGGGACGACAGCTCATGCGGACAACTCGAGTCTGGTGACCGTAAATCTTCCTCCCTCCTATGCCAACCGCCCGATTGAATTCATTGCGGAACTGGAACGGCTCAAGGTAGAACCTGACCAGATCGCGAAAGTGGTGATTAATGAACGCACCGGGACCGTGATTCTAGGTAATGACGTTCGAATCGCGCCGGTTGCGATCATGCACGGAAATCTGACCGTGCAGATCCAGACCGAGATGATTCCGGTGCCCACCGGCCCGTTTTCGTCCGGACCCGGATCTGTAACGCCGGAAGTGAGTGTGCGCGCGAAGGACGAGAAGGCGCGCAACGTCCTGCTCAAACAAGGCGCCACAGTGGAAGAGCTAGTCAAATCCTTGGCGGCAATCGGTTCAACTACGCGGGACGTGATTTCGATTCTCGAGAGTTTGCGGGCCGCGGGTGCGCTTGATGCTGAGCTGGAGGTTATCTGATGAATCCGCTGTCGGTCAGTCTGGGCGTCCCGCTGCTTGCGAACAACATGGCGGATACTACATCGCAGGCCGGGAATTCATCTCCCAAGCTTCACAAAGCAGCCCAGGAGTTCGAGGCGCTGCTGGTCGGGGAGATGTTGAAGTCAGCCCGCGAATCGGGCTCCGACGGGTGGCTCGGCAGCGGCGAGAGCACGGGTGACGATTCGGCAATGGATATGGCCGAATCACAGCTGGCCAATGCACTTTCAAGCGGGGGCGGGCTCGGTCTGGCCAGCACCATCGAGCGGGCGATGAGCAAGCAGCCGGCTCAGAACAACGCCGAAACGCAACCTGCCAGCTCTGCGACATTCTCGCTAAATAGGCCGTAGCGTTCTTCTTCCGGAATCGGAGCGTGATCGGGCAAATGCTGAGATCCGTAGCCGGGCATGCCAGTCGTCATCTTTTCGGCCGCGAGGCGCCAACCTTCGAGCATCGTATCGAGAAGCCTTTCTACCTCGTCCAGCGGCTCTTTTGTCTGCTGCGTGTGGGAGTCGAGCAATTTGCACTGCATGTAGCTGTACAGCCGCTTGAGATTCGCACTGATCTCTCCACCCCGTTCGTGATCGAGCGATGCGAGAAGTTCTGTGATTATGGCAAACGCTTTGTTGACAGCCTTTGAGCGGCCCTGGATATCTCCGGTCGCCAAACATGTTTTCGCTTGTCGCACGGCAAAAGCTGCGCCCTCGTATAGAGCGACCACCATCTCGAGTGGATTGCCGCCAAATAAGTCGCCTTCGACGTAGGCTTGATAAGGATTACTGAGACTCAAATTGACCCCTGCTCTCATATCGGCAGAGTTCGCTGTATGTTGAGGAAGTAGTTAGCCAGAATTCTGAGATCAGGTCTAGAGGTTTGCCCTTGGATCGTCGATAGGTCTTCTAGGTAGGTCGAAACGATGATTTCAATAGTTGGCATCTTGGCTGTAATCGGAGCCATTCTGGGCGGTTACCTGCTCGAGCATGGAAATCTGGCCGTTCTGGTGCAGCCGGCGGAGCTGATCATCATCGGCGGGGCGGCGATAGGCACTCTCCTGATCGCGAACCCACTGCCCGTGATCATAAAGATTTTCAAGGCAATTCTGGGTGCCCTGTCCTCGAACAAATACAACAAAGATCGCTATCTCAAAACTTTGAAGATGCTGAATGATCTATTCAAAAAGGGGAGAAAGGGCGGAATATCGAGCCTCGAGACGGACATCGAAGAACCCGAGAACAGCGAGCTTTTCAAAGCGTATCCCGAAGTGATGAAGGATCATCACGTACTCGCCTTTATATGCGATACGGTTCGAACAGGCATGAGCGGAACCGTCTCACACTTCGATCTTGACCAAATGATCGAGCTCGATCTGGAGGTGCATCATCGGGAAGTCAACGTGCCTGTGAACGCGTTGACGACGGTCGCGGACGCGCTTCCGGGTCTGGGCATCGTAGCCGCTGTGCTTGGGGTGGTCATCACGATGGGATCACTCGGCGGCCCTCCGGAAGAGATTGGGAAGAAGGTTGCGGCGGCGCTGGTTGGCACGTTTCTCGGCATTCTCCTTTGTTATGGTTTCCTATCACCGCTCGCGGCCAGCATTACCAAATCGAATGACGCCGAATCGCAGTACTACCATAGTTTGCGGACTGGCCTAATCGCTTTCTTTCGCGGCGCTGCACCGATTCTGGCCGTTGAATTCTCGAGGCGCTCTATTCCGGCCGATGTCCGGCCGTCGTTCAAAGAAATGGAAGAATCCTTCCGAGGCGCCAAAGTAGAAGCGATTGCGGCTTGAGATCTTGCCCTGGGGTGACCGACTAAGTCTATGAACAGTGACGAATCGGCTCTTAGTACTCGCATTAGGATCGGTGGCTCTGATTTGGTCAGCTCCTGCCGGCTCCAAGGATGGAGCGTCCGCGAAGCTTACCGCATTAGAGATGCAGCGGGAGTCGATCAGTAAGCAGCGTGATTCGCTGAAGCAGCAATCGGGAGTGAAGGCTGAGAGCGGCGATTTAGATTTCGAACTGTTGCCGCCCCTGACCGTTCTCGCAGAGAGCGACTGCCCGGCACTCGAACCACAAGAGAGCGAGGAATTGATCGCTTCCGCGGCGAAGAAACATTCGCTGCCTCCGCAGTTGATCCGTGCGGTAATGAGGCAAGAGTCCGGCTTCAAGCCGTGTGCTGTTTCGATTAAGGGCGCGCAAGGACTCATGCAACTGATGCCATCGACTGCCGCTCAATTGCACGTGGCCGATCCCTTCGATCCAGTGCAGAATGTACAGGCAGGAGCGGCTTACCTGAAGCAGCTTCTCAAGAAGTACGGCGGCGATGTTCGGCTGGCGCTGGTTGCCTACAATGCCGGTGCAACTCGCGCAGATCAACTCGCGCCGGCACAGTATCCGGCTGAGACGCAGGGATATCTGGCAAACATCTTTGCTGAATTAGGAGATCCTGAGGCAGACCCGCCTCAGGGGGAACAGGGCGAAATCGAACCTCAAAACTGAGGGCGTGGGTCAGGAACCGGAGCCGTCGTCCAGGATGGAATGCAGCCAATCGGTCATTTTCCGTTTGTAGGCCTCGTAGCGGGGCGCTGAACCCCACCAGCGAATTCCGTGGCCGGCGCCTTCGACCGGATATAGGTCACAATGCGCGCCAACCTGCTTCATACGATCACACATAGCCGTCGATTGGCTGAATGGCACAAGCGGATCGGCTGTGCCGTGAATGAAGAGGAAGGGTGGCATGTCACGCCGGACGTTCTCTATGGGCGAAAGCTGTGAAAGGCCGGCAAGAATCAGGCTTTCCCAGGGAGTGCCCTGGACCGAGTTGCGAATCTGGGCCGGCACGTAGTCTGAGTTTCGCAGCAAGCTGACGAGATCGGTTGGCGTATAGAGTGCCACGACACCCTTCACGGAATTAGGCGGAAGGCGCAAGGCTGCCATGGCGGCCAACTGACCTCCGGCGGACTCGCCGACCAGGGCAAGCTTATCGGGGTTGATATGAAACTCACCTGCGTGAGAGCGGATGAAGCGGACCGCCGACTCGACGTCATCGATGCCGAGTCCGAACTTGGTGACGTCGGTAGCCAGCCGATAGCTGATGGAGAACCAGGCAAACCCGGCCTGCGTCAGTGGGTCGAACAGGGGCGCGACGTCGATGCGGCGATCACCGCGAACCCAGCCGCCGCCATGAACCATCACTACCGCCGGGACCGGCCTGCTGTCGACAGGCACGGAGGCATCCATTAGCAGGCTCATGCCATCAACCCGGGAGTACTGTATATCTCGCTTTACTTCGAACCGCACGGGTGCGGGTCGCAGAACTGTAGCCATAAGAAAAAGAACAGGGAAAGAGGCCCAGAGGCGGGCAGACATTCTATGTTTTTGATGTCTCGGCCCCGATTCGGGTTGCGCTGAGCCTCAGCGAAGCAGGTCTTCGAGTTGGATCTTGGTCTCGGTGCGGGAGTCGCGGTATTTGACGATGACCGGGGTGTAGAGCGAGATGCCCCATTCCCTGCCGATTCCGGACTGGACGGCGCGAGAACCCGCGACAACGACCGCATTTTCCGGGATGACGAGCGGGTCGTCCTCGGTGGCGCGGTGAACCACCGCCTCAACCAGATCGTAAACGGGTGTAGAGCGGTTCAGGATGGTACCGCTCCCGAGCACCGCACGCTGGCGGACAACGGTTCCCTCGTAAACGCCGCAGTTTCCTCCAACCAGCACGTCGTCCTCGATGATGACCGGGAGAGCGCCAACAGGCTCGAGTACGCCACCAATCTGAGACGCGGCAGAGATGTGGCAGCGACGCCCGATCTGCGCGCAACTCCCGATGAGGGCGTGAGAATCGACCATGGTGCCTTCATCGACGTAGGCGCCGACGTTGATGTACATGGGGGGCATGCAGGTGACATTGGGAGCGACATAGCATCCGTCGCGAAGGCTGGAGCCACCGGGCACTACACGCACCCGGTCCTGAAGGCTCAGAACGCGAAGCGGGTAGGTTGACTTGTCGAAGAACTGGCCGCCCATCTCGACAATGCCGCCCAAACGAAAACCGAGCAGGATGCCTTTTTTTACCCAGGTATTGACACGCCACCCGGTAGGGCGAGACGAGTCCGGTTCGGCGGCACGAATCAAACCGCGGTTCAAGTGATCGCGGAAGGTGTCAAACAGCTGCCTGTGTTCTTCTGAGTAGGATCCTGGTTGCTTGTCAAAGAGGCTTTCGATCCGGTCAGCAATCAAGCCCGTACTCCAGACAGGAGTCCGGCATTTTCGAGCACTGCTTCAATTTTTTCCTGCGACTGCTTCTGTGGCTCGACGAGGGGTAGGCGCCACACGGGCTCGAGAAGTCCCATGCGGGCCATGGCGAATTTTACCGGGCCCGGGCTGGTTTCGACGAAATTGATTTCTATCAAAGGCTGAAATCGCCTTTGGAGAAGGCGGGCGCCAGCGAAATCACCATTCAGCGCGGACCTGGTTAGCTGCGCGAATTCGGCCGGGATTTCGTTGCTGACCACAGAGATTACGCCCTGACCTCCGAGCGCAATCAGCGGAATGGTGATCGCATCGTCTCCCGAGAGGACGATAAAAGAATCCGGCACTTGAGCGAGGATGCTGGCCATTTGGGTGATGCTGCCCGAAGCCTCTTTCACACCTACGATGTTGGGGATCTCAGCCAAGCGAAGCAAGGTGGCCGGTTCGACGTTGACGGCCGTACGACTTTGCACGCTATAGACAACGATCGGGAGCGAAGTGGACGCGGCGATCGCCTTGTAGTGCTGGTAGAGACCTTCCTGTGTTGGTTTGTTGTAGTAGGGGGTGACGGAGAGGATGCCCGAGACGCCCCTTTCCTTCAGCTCGGAGATCAGGTGAATGACCTCACGAGTATCGTAGCCACCGGCTCCGGCCAGCACAGGAACGCGTTTGCCAGCCTCTTCGACGGTAATCTCAACAACGCGCAGATGTTCTTGACGAGTGAGGGTCGGGCTTTCGCCGGTAGTGCCGCAAGGACAGAGGAAATCGATTCCGGCATCGATCTGGCGACGGATGAGAGAGCGCAGTGTCAGTTCATCGACCGAGAGATCCGTTTTGAAGGGAGTGACTAAGGCGGTACCGCAGCCAGTAAACATCATGTGTCCTTCCTCCAGTCTAAGAGTCTCCGCGACCAAACAGGACGTCGTCGAATGTGAAGACACCCTTTTTGCCGGTAATCCATTGGGCCGATAGCAGTGCTCCACGCGCGAAGCTTTCGCGGCTGCGGGCAGCGTGGCGAAGCGTAATGGTGTCGCCGGAGGAATCGAAGCCGATTTCGTGAGTCCCGGGATGTTTGCCAGCCCGGCTTGCGGACGTGTCTATGTGGCGCGTGTACCCGGCCTGCCGCATGGACTCGACAAGTTGGAGCAGCGTGCCGGACGGAGCGTCCTTCTTTGTGTCGTGATGGATTTCCCACGCCCATGCGCCATATTCCGGCTGGTTCTGGAGCAACTCCGCCGCAAAGCCGACAACGCGGCGGAAGACGGCAACCCCAGCTGAGAAGTTCGGACTCCAGACGAGCGCCGTTTGATTTTGCTCGACCGCTGCCGCGACGCGTGATAGGTGCTCAAACCAGCCGGTGGTGCCGCAGACGGCAGGGATGCGGGCTTGTGCCAGACGCTCGAGGTTGGCGGGTGCCACTGCTGGAGCGGAAAATTCGATGGCGATATCGATGTCGCGGAAGGGTTCGCCTGCATTCAACTTGCCGCGGCGGGCAACAACCTCAAACTTGTACTCGGGGGCGAGCTGATCAATCAGCTTTCCCATCTTTCCGTAACCGACGACCGCCAATCTTTTCAGGGCAGGCATAATTTAGTCGAACACCGCAGGATCGAGCTCTGAGAAGAACTCGTGATGAAGGGCAGCGACGGCGGGCTCGAGATCTGCATCCGCGATCACGAAGCCCAGATTCAGTAAGGACGCGCCTTGGGAAATCATACGGATATTGAGGTCACGGAGTACTTCGAAGGCGCGGCCGGCGATGCCCGGTGTATGCCGGATATTTTCGCCGACCAGGCAGACGAGGGACTGATTTGCTTCGACTGTCACTTCGGCGAAGTGACGAAGCTCGGCACAGATCGCCGCCAGGTTTTCCGAGTTGTCGAGGGTGAGCGAGACACTGACCTCTGAAGTCGAGACCATGTCGACGCTGGTGGCGAAGCGGTCGAAAATTTCGAAGATGCGGCGCAGGAAACCGTGCGCCATGAGCATGCGGGTGGAACGGACGTTCACAACGGTAATGCCGCGCTTGCAGGAGATCGACTTGACCGGGTTCTTGCAGGGAATGGCTTCGGCGGCGATTCTGGTGCCTTCGACATCGGGGCGTCGCGAATTTAAGATGACCACGGGGATATTCTTTTCGACGGCGGGCATGACTGTTGCGGGGTGCAGAACCTTCGCGCCGAAATAAGCCATTTCGGCAGCTTCGGCAAAAGAGAGACTTTTCACCCGATGGCCGCCGGGGATGATGCGAGGATCGGCGGTCAACATACCGTCGACATCCGTCCAGATCTGGATCTCCTCAGCATCGAGCCCAGCCCCGATGATAGCGGCCGAGTAGTCGGAGCCACCGCGGCCTAACGTGGTCGTCTGGCCATCGGAGGTGGAACCGATAAAGCCGCCCATGACCACGACGGAGTCCCTGGCGATGGGAGCGACCCTCTCGCGGACGGCGGCGTAGGTTCGATCAAAGAGCGGACGGGCTTCGGTGAAGCGATCGTCCGTGACCACAACAGCGCGCGCATCGATGTGCTGAGTGCGAATGCCGGAAGTCCGGAAGGCAAAGCTGACGATGAGGCTCGAAAGGCGCTCGCCGGCGCTGGCTATGGAGTCCGTGGAACGGGGAGAGAGTTCACCGACGACCGAAATGCCCTTCACCAACTCCTCTAGCCATTCGAAGTGGGCGCGTATGTACCGTTCGAGTTCGGCGGTCGAGGAGCCTGCCAAGGCCAAGCCGATCCGAAGATGCTCGATACGAAGCTCGTCCACGAGCGCGAGTGCCTGTTCGCGTCTGCCGCCGGCCGCTTCGGTGGCGACTTTGAGAAGCCGATTGGTTGTCTTGCCGATGGCGGAGACGACGACAACGGGGCGGCGTTTTTCTGAACGCTTGACGATGGCGGCTACACGGGAGATAGCCTCGCCGGATTCGACGGAGGTGCCGCCGAACTTCATGACGATCATCGGGATGGCCTTAGCCGACCAGACCTTCCGACATCATCAGCTCAGCGTTTAAAACGGCCGCGCCGGCCGCGCCTCTGATGGTGTTATGGCCACAAGCGACGAATTTCAGGTCAAGAACGGGGCACTCGCGCAGACGCCCGACGGAGATGACCATTCCCTGCCCACGGCCCGCATCGCGCCGCGGCTGCGGACGATCCTGCTCCGGCATGTACACGACTGGCTTGGGAGGGGCACTCGGCAAATTACGTTCCTGCGGAAGGCCTTTGAAGGCTTCGATTGCCTGCCGAGCTTCTTCGATTTCGGGGCGCGAGGAGAAACCAACAGATGCCGTGACGGTGTGACCGTCGACGACAGCGACGCGATTGCAATGCGCGCTTACACGTGCGTTGAGGGGGACAGCCGCGCCATCGGACACGTCGCCCAGAATCTTTTGCGTTTCTTGCTGCATTTTCTCTTCTTCCGAGCCGATGAAGGGGACCACGTTGGCGAGGATGTCCATCGACGGAACGCCGGGATAGCCGGCTCCCGAGACAGCTTGCAGGGTGGCAGCGAGAACGCGTTCGATACCGAAGGGCCGGAGCGGGGCTAACGCGAGAGTAAGGGTAATCGTGGAGCAGTTCGGGTTCGTGACGATCAGGCCCTTCCAGCCGCGCTTCTGCCGCTGGGCCCTGATTAACGAAAGATGACCGGGATTGATCTCGGGAACGATAAGTGGAACGTCGGGTTCCATGCGGTGATTGCGGGAGTTGGAAACCACGGCGTGGCCGGCTGCAGCGAAGGAACGTTCGATGTCGGTGGCCACTGAAGCATCCATGGCTGAAAAGAGAAGCTCGGGTGCATTACCGGGTTTTGACTCGGAGACCGTCATGGCGGCAGCTCCGGCAGGCATATCGCCCTCGAGACGCCAAGCGGTGGCTTCGCTCAACTTCTTGCCGGCCGAGCGATCGCTGGCGCCGAGCCAGGTGAGCTTGAACCAGGGATGGCCTTCCAGGAAGCGTATGAAGTGCTGGCCCACCATGCCCGTTGCGCCGAGGATACCAACGTCTATCGTTTTCATATCAGCGCGAGCCGCTCTACCAGGTCCTTATATATTCCGACCGAATCGGCCAGTTCACTTTTCAGGATACGTTCGTCCGAAGTGTGAGCGACGTGTATGCTGCCCGGTCCAATCAAGAATGGCTGACCCCAGGTTCCATTAAAAGCGGGAATGTCTGTCGTGAACGCGACAACGGTGGTCTTGAAGCCGTCGAGGACGCCGAGATGGACGGCGGGAATCAGCAATACTTCTTCGGCAGAGGCGTCCGGCGCGGCGGCAGTTTCGATCTGTCTCTGGAGTTCAGTGACATCGCCGACGACGCGGATCAGGATCTCAGCGCGGGCCGCATCGGGGATAACATTTGGAGCACGACCGCCTTCAATCCTTCCGATGTTGAGGGTGCTCGGGCCGAGCAACTCGTCGACGGGCATCTTAATCTGGCGGATGCGATTGAGCGCCTGGAGCAATTTTTCAATAGCCGATTCGCCGAGTTCGGGATAAGCGGAATGAGCCATACGGCCCGAGGCGACTATTTCATAACGAAGCGCGCCCTTCGATGCGAGCGCAAGTTTGCTTTCGGTGGGTTCGCCATTGATAAGGAACTTACTGCCGCGTTGGGCCTGAGCTGCGGCGAGGGCGCCTGCACTGTTGCGCTCCTCTCCGACTACGAAAAGCAGGCCGAAGTTGCGCTTGCCCGCCTCAAGCAATTCCGTAACGGCGGTGATCATGGAGGCGATGATGCCTTTGGTATCGCAAGCACCGCGGCCCCAGATATTTTCCCCATCGTCACGGGAAGGGATGAATGGAGGCACGGTGTCCATATGGGTCGAAAGCACGACCACCGGGTCTCCGAACCTGACAAAGACGTTGTCGCGTCCGGGTTCGACGGGCATGCGTTCGAGCTGGCCGTCAAACCGGGAAGCTAAGTCGTTCAGAGTGTTCCATAGATAATTCCCGATCTCGGTTTCGTTCGGGGTGACCGACTCGATATCGATCAACTTCCTGGTGAGTTCGAAGAGATTCATACACTTGGCCCTGGAGGAATCCAAGAGGGCAGGGGTGACGGGTTGAAACGCCAGCATAGCAAAGGAATGTGGGGGCCTCAGCAAAAGGCGAATCTAGGGCGAAACTTTGGAACGAAGCCAATCTCAGCGAACAGAAACAGGGAAGAAATGCGGAAACGAAGCCAAATCTGTGGAGCGGACACAAAGACCGATACGAGGAACGAAGCCAACTGCTGAACTGTTGGGCAAATTTGAAGGAACGAACCCAAGGCTGATGAGCACCACCACGCGAATGAGGGAACGAAGCCAGACAAGTGAAAATGCAGTCCGTGACCGTAGGAGCGAAACGAAGCCAAAATCCGAGAACAGAAGCAGGGAAGGAAAACGGGAACGGAGCCAATCTTCGAAGTCGAGAGGAAGCGGATGCAGGAACGAAGCCAGGAGCCGAAGCGCAGGACAAATTGGGGGAACGAACCGAACCCTGACGAGCACCGCCGCCGAGATGAAGGAACGAAGCCAAGCCGAACCGCGTGGAGCAATCCGGACTGTATAGCAACTCACCGCGGAAGTTTTGAGGGAACGAAGCCAACACGGCGCAGCAGAGATTTTGCAGGAACGAAGCCATGTGCAGAGAGGAAGCGGGCATGCGGTTTCCTCTGATATTTGAATGGCTTGTTTTCGCTGCATCGGGCCGGTTTTCCGCTAAGTGGCAGATAGAGCGCAGTTAGAAATCTTGTCTATGTCCGTGATGGGCCGCCCAGACGGCAGAATCGCAGGAGGAAATGGCAGGGCGAACTAAGGTTGATTGGACTGCCGGGAGGGTGGATCTTGTTTTGAGGAGTGTACTTTGCGGCGGTCGTATTCGCGGGTGACTTTCAAGATATAGCTTCGGGTCTCTTCGTAGGGAGGCACGCCGCCAAATCTCTGAACCGCCCCGGGTCCCGCATTGTACGCAGCCAGCGCCAAAGCGGAATTGCCATGGTACTTGATGAGGAGATCCTTGAGGTATTTCACCCCACCAAGTGCATTTTGCCCTGGCTGTTTCGCGTCGATGCCCAAGACCATTGCGGTTGAAGGCATGATCTGCATGAGACCCAAAGCGCCTTTTCTCGAGACGGCGTCCTGTTGAAAGTCCGACTCGACTTTAGCCACGCTTCGCACAAAATCGGCATCGACACCCTCCTGGTAGGCTGCGGTGCCAAGCAAAACCTGGGGATCGTAGTGCGGCGTCAGCGACTGAGACGTTCTCCTGACCGTGGGATCCGGCACAGGGGAGGCCATCACTTCGATGCTCGCGACATCTTCGGCTGAGAAATCTATGCTACCTGCACCAATCCGGACAGACAAATTTCCGTTGTTCCGGACGTGGGAGTCGGCACACAGGCACGAGCCTGTCTTGAGGCAAACAATCTCGGCCGAGTGAACAGTTCCGGATGCAAAGATCAGACCCAGGCCGATGATGAGATTACGAGCAAACATGCAAAGCTAACTAGACGGCGGCAGCGACTCGATCGGGCGAAGGTTCGTCTGCGGCGGACGTTTCGCTTTCGAGCAGCATCAGATCGTGCTCCAACAGAGTTGCCGATACCAAGGTTTTTACCGCGATCTCCGCGATACTACTGTCCTTACCATAACGCGCTGTGAACAAGTCTGACACGTCTTGCAGTTGTTTCCTGATGCCCGACAGGTAGCGGGCCATAGCGCTGTGTTCGTCACGGCTCAAAGGATACTGCACTTGCACTCCTCGTGTAAAATTTTCCAACTTTTAAAATAGGATTACACAATAAAGGCAATTTAGCTATAAATATTTCACGGTTATCCAAAAAGTCCGGAAAATTCGACCTGCTTTAGTCAACGGTTACCATTCGGGAATGGGACAACCAACGGCTCTCCGGTGCACGAAATGCGATCTCACGTTCCTGCCAAATGAGGTTCGAAACCTTTGTAGCTGCGGTTTTCCGCTGCTTGTCGAGTATGACCTCGGGAACATAAGGCAGCATTGGAAGAAAGAAAGCCTGCAGTCATCCGTTTGGAGCATGTGGCGATACGCCCCGGTATTACCTGCCTCGTTGGAAGAGGCGGTGACATTAGGGGAGGGTGGGACGCCGCTTCACCGGGCGCAGGGACTGGAGCGACAGATGGGCGCGGCGTCCGTCTGGCTGAAGGATGAGGGCCGGAATCCTACCGATTCATTCAAGGCGCGCGGGCTCTCAGCGGCTGTGACGATGGCGAAAAAGCTCGGCTTACGGAAACTCGCGATTCCGAGTGCCGGCAATGCAGGCAGTGCGTTGGCTGCTTATGCGGCTCTCGCGGGGATGGAGGCGCACATCTTCATGCCCCGGGATGTTCCGCTGGCGAACTTCGTCGAGTGCATGTCCTTTGGCGCGAATGTCACGCTTGTCGACGGTCTGATCAGCGATTGTGCCCGTATCGTTGCAGAGAGGAAGGATCGCGAGGGTTGGTTCGACGTGAGTACGCTCAAGGAGCCATATAGAGTTGAAGGCAAGAAAACGATGGGGTACGAGGTAGCCGAGCAGTTCGGCTGGCAACTACCCGATGCCATTCTCTACCCGTGCGGCGGCGGCGTCGGACTGATAGGGATGTGGAAAGCCTTCGCCGAAATGGAAGAATTGGGGTGGATTTCTTCGAAACGGCCGAAAATGATAGCCGTACAGGCTGCCGGGTGCGCTCCCGTTACTCGGGCGTTCGAGAGACACGAGAACACCAGTGAATTCTGGCGCAATGCATATACGGTTGCGAGCGGGCTTCGAGTTCCGAAACCCCTGGGCGATTTTCTGGTTCTGCGCGCGATAACTCAGAGCGGAGGTGCGGCGGTATCGGTTACCGACGAGGCGATGATCGATGCCGGCCTGTTGCTGGCTCGCGAGGAAGGCATTTTTGCCGCCCCGGAAAGCGGCGCCTGTGTAGCGGCGCTCCAGCAACTCCTCCAAACCTCGTTCCTGAATCCACAAGAAAAGGTGGTAATTTTCAGCACCGGATCGGGATTGAAATACCTCGAAGCTTACTCGACCCGCTATCCTCGGCAAGGCGCGGGAGAGCAGGATAAGCTCGGCGGTCTAATTACACCGCGGTAGCGCCAATCGGTACAAATTCGGATGTAGGAGTATACTTTTCTTCCTTCTTAAGTTATGGGACGATGAGAATGTAGGTTTCGGAGTTCTGAATTTTTACCTCTTGGTTGACCCTGACCGATCGCCCAACACTCTTCAGGTTATGAGTTCCGAACGACAGTGAGGAGAGTTTCTAAGTGACAAAGCTGTTCGTGGGGAATTTACCCTATAAAGCTACAGAAGCCGACATCCAGGCTTTCTTTGCCGAAGCTGGCGTGCAAGTGGACAGCGTAAATATTTTGCGCGACCGGTTTAGCGGCGAAGCTCGCGGGTTTGGTTTTGTAGAAATAAACGATGATGCCCTGGCCAACCAGGCCGTTCAGGCATGTAACGGGCGCGCGCTCATGGGCCGCGCTCTGGTGGTGAACGAGGCCCGTCCTCCAGAGCGGCGCGAGCGTTCCCAAGGAGCCAGCGCGGGACATCAACGCGATTTCGGCGGAAGCAAGAACCGCTGGTAAGTCAAGCGTACTCGCTGGTCTGTGTAAGTGGTGCGAGCGGCGCCTAACTGTGCGCGATTACATTTACTTACGCGCGAGTATCTTGTGCCCGACCCTTCCACTCGCCTCCTCTGCCCTCCCAGTAGAGAATCGCTGAGCGGATGGTTGCGGCGAGGTAAAACGACGCCGTTGCAGGTAAAGCCAGCGCCCACAACGGGGACAGCCGATAGAATCTGACCGTGGGAAGAAAGCAGAGCGACATCAGGAGCCAAGCTGCAAGGCCCAAGCTCCGGGAAAGCCCTTTTCCCGCACCCGCAGCAAGCACTGGAACGACATAAGTAACTATCAACCCGATTGAAGTCGCTATTAAAAGCCAACTTGAATGGTGCAGCTGATTGAAAGCGGTCCGGGAAATCATGTTCCTAACTTCTTTGAAAGAGCTGTAGCCTCTGAGGCTGTAGGTTTCAGGCGTCAGACTAAGCCAGAGTCTTCCACCCGTTCGCTTTACCGCTCTCGCAAGAGCACAGTCATCGATGACCGCGCTGCGAATTGCGGCTAATCCACCGAACCTCGCCAATGCCTCAGGCTTGATGAGGATGCAGCCTCCCGCGGCACCTGCCGTTCTGAACCTTCGGGACGCGATCCAGGCCGGGGGGTAAAGCTGGAAGAAAAAGAACACAAAAGCGGGTATCAACAGCTTTTCGGCGAGGGAGTGACAGGCGAGCCGAACCATGAACGACGTGAGGTCGCAGTGTCTCGTCTCGGCGATGCTCACCAGAGTGCGCACGCTGTCCCGGCTATGCCGGATATCGGCATCGGTAAGCAGGATGTAATCAGGCTTGGAGGTGAGGGCCCGCTCTACGCCTTGCGACATGGCCCAAAGTTTGCCTGTCCATCCCGGGGCTAGTGGTTTACCCGGAAGAAGCGTCAACCGGTCCGATACGCCCAGTTCCTTCGCCGCTGCGCTTGCGACGGACGGTGTGTCGTCAGCACTCGCATCGTCGACGACAATTACCTGGAGCATCCAGGGATAGTCCTGCTCGAGAAGCGACGCCACGGATGCATGAATAACTGCGGCCTCGTTTCGCGCAGGGATAACCACCGCCACTCGTTTTTCGGGCATCGAAGAAAGAGGGGGAATGTCCGGCCTGGCAGCCGTCCAAAAGAATCCGCGACCCAGGAGGAGGTAGATCCAGATCAGGAGCGAGACGGCCGCGAGGACAGTAAGGACCAAGTCGATTACGCCGGTTCCTGCTGCGTTAAGCAGTGAAGCGTTCCCAAGCCAAGGACGAGATCTCTGCTTGCAACACCGACTACTTTTCGGTCCGGAAACAGTCCGGCAAGGGTTTCGAGCGCCAGGCGATCTTTGGCGTCGTTGAAAGTCGGTACAAGTACGACCTTGTTCGCGATATAAAAATTGGCGTAACTTGCCGGCAAGCGCTGGCCGTCGAAAAACACAGGATCCGGCATAGGGAGGGTAGCCACTCTGAAACCAGGATTGCCGCGCTCAGCGATTTCGCGCAGCAGAGCGAGATTTTCCGCCAGCGGTTGGAAGTTGGAGTCGCCTGTGTCGTTTTCCGCGGCAATGGCGATAGTGTGTTCGCCGGTGAAGCGCGCCAGATCGTCCACGTGTCCGTGAGTGTCATCGCCGGCTATGCCATTACGCAGCCACAGAGTGCGGCCCGCGCCCAGATAATTTCGGAAGATCTGCTCGTAGGCGTCACGATCAAGACCCGGATTACGCGCCTGCACATCGCTCAGAAGACATTCTTCCGTGGTGAGAATAGAGCCGGCGCCATTGACGTCGATACTGCCTCCCTCGAGCACGATGCGGCGATCGCCGAGGCAAGGCGTCCATACCGGCAGACCCAGCACAGAAGAGAGGCTTACCGTCACCTCGTCGTCTACGGTAGAGTTCTCGTATTTCGCCCAGCCGTTGAAACGCCAGTTCAGCATGCCGCGGGCGCCCGCGCGATTGCGCACGAAGATGGGGCAGAAATCTCTCGTCCAGCTGCGATCAGTTAGAACGCGGAAATAGTCGACGGCCTCGAGATCCGCACCGCACTTTGCAAGTACTGTGCGCGCTTCCTGTTCCACATCGCTGTTATCGACAAGAATTCTGACGCGCTCCGACCCGGATAATAGCCTGACGATTTCGCCGTAAACCCACTTGATCGGTTCGAACTTGCCAGGCCAAT
Organism: Terriglobia bacterium; assembly: GCA_963723645.1. GTDB lineage: Bacteria > Acidobacteriota > Terriglobia > Bryobacterales > Bryobacteraceae > Bog-105. Next base: position 2,371,137 of record CAVRRR010000005.1, on the reverse strand, counting down.
CGCTCTCTTCATGTGGCCATGCCAGCCAGGTAGCTTCGTGCCGCTCCCACTCGGCGGGCATTCTGAATCCCTCCGCTACCGGTAGGCTATCGGCGATCATGTCAGCCGAGCCATCGGTTGGTGATGGGCGCGTACGCGTCGATCCTGCGATCCCGAAGAAAGGGCCAGTTTCTGCGCACTTCATCCATCTCTTTGGGATCGCAGCGCATAACCAGCACCTCTTCCTTATCTGTGGGAGCTTGGGCGACTACTCGACCGAAGGGATCTGCCGCAAATGAGTTGCCCCAAAACTCGAGTCCGCTGTCCGGCGGGCCTTCGTAACCGGTGCGATTCACGGCGGCTACGAAAATACCATTCGAGATAGCGTGCGCGCGCTGCACGGTGCGCCATGCATCGAGCTGCGCGTCGCCGTAAGTGGCCTTTTCCGAAGGATGCCAGCCGATCGCGGTGGGATAAAACAAGACGTTCGCGCCCTGCAGGCTGGTGATCCGAGCACCTTCGGGATACCACTGATCCCAACAGACAAGAACTCCGATACGCGAATACTGCGTCTCGAAGTTCTGAAATCCAAGATCACCCGGTGTGAAGTAAAACTTTTCGTAGTACAGCGGATCGTCCGGGATGTGCATCTTCCGGTAGAGCCCTATGAGGGAGCCGTCCGCATCCAGAATCGCCGCCGTGTTGTGATACAGCCCTTGCGCTCGCTTTTCGAACAGCGAAGCGACGACAGACACCTGTAACTCCTTCGCAACGGAAGAAAGCGCTTCTGTAGTTGGCCCGGGTATGGTTTCGGCAAGATCGAAAAGAGCCGCGTTCTCTTCCCGGCAAAAATATTGACTCCGAAACAGCTCCGGAAGACAGATGATCTCAGCGCCTTTCCCTGCTGCTTCGCGCATGCCGGCGATGGCTTTCTGGAGATTCTCGTCAGGATTCGTCGAGCAGGTCATTTGCACGAGACCGATGCTGAAACTGCTGTCTCGCTTGCTCTTCGGTCTGACAGAGATAGATGACATATGGCGCGTGCGTTCCGAATAGTTCGATGAATGCAGATCCGACGAGGCTACATGTAAATCCCACCGTTTACGTCGAGTACATGTCCGGTGATGAATCCCGCGTGCTCGCTCGCAAGGAACTGAACGGCCGAGGCCACCTCTTCGGGTGAACCCATGCGCTTGAGCGGCGTTGCTTCGATCATTTTCTGTTTGAGCTCCGCGGGCAAGATGTGGGTCATGTCGGTTTCAACGAAGCCCGGCGCGACGGCGTTGACAGTGATGCTGCGGCTGCCGAGCTCTTTTGCAAGCGCCTTGGTAAGGCCGATCAGGCCGGCTTTTGAAGCTACGTAGTTGGCCTGCCCCGGATTACCCGACTCACCGACAACAGACGAGATATTTACAATTCGTCCCCACTGCTCTCGCATCATACCCGCAAGGACCTGCTGGATAGCGTAAAAAGCGCCGCTCAGATTGGTGTTGAGCACGCTTTCCCAATCAGCCTGTTTCATGCGAAGAGCAAGCCCATCCTTGGTAATTCCGGCGTTATTGACCAGAATGTCTATCCGGCCGAATTCCTGAGCAGCTTCTTTGAAAGCTTTGACGATCGAGTCCTTATTGGCCAGATCCATTTCGACGACGTATGCTTCGCCGCCAGAAGCGCGCACTTGCTCGGCAACCTCTGCGAGTTTTTCAGCGGATCTGGCCGCCAGCGCCACTCGTGTTCCTGCGGTTGCAAGTGCCATCGCGCAAGCTTTGCCGATTCCTCGGCTTGCTCCCGTGATCAGTGCGGTTCGTCTGCTCATAAGCCAATCTCATGATAATGGGTAAAGCGGAAATCGATGCCTTTTGAAAATCTGCGCGACTTCGTTCGCGCGCTCGAGCAACACGGAGAACTGACGCGGATTCCATTCGAGATAGATCCGTATCTGGAGATCACTGATTTTGCCGACCGGGCCGTGAAAACGGGCGGCCCCGCGCTGCTATTCGAAAATCCAAAGTCGAAGGTGCCGCTGCTGATCAACGCTTTCGCAAGTATGAGGCGGATGGAGATTGCACTCGGGGTGAGCAACATCGACGTGATCGCCGGCCGCATCTCTGGCTTCCTCGAAATGCAGCAGCCACAAGGACTGCTGGACAAATTGAAGCTCCTGCCGAAGCTGAATGAAATTGGCGCTGCTTTCCCGAAGATGGTTTCGAGCGGCCCCTGCAAGGAGATCGTCCAGCGCGACTTCTCGCTCGACGAGTTTCCGATTCTTCACTGCTGGCCAGGAGATGGCGGCCGATTCATCACGCTGCCGATGGTTTTCTCGAAGGATCCTGCCACAGGCAAGCGTAACTGCGGGATGTACAGGATGCAGGTCTTCGATGCCCGCACTACCGGCATGCACTGGCAAAAACATAAGCAGGGTGCGGACCACTACCGGCGTCTCGCCGCGGAGGGCAAACAGACTCGAATGCCGGTTGCAGTAGCAATCGGCGCGGACCCGATTACCATCTTCTCCGCGATTCTTCCACTGCCGCCAGCGATCGACGAAATGATGTTCGCCGGCTTTTTGCGCGGGAAGCCGGTCGAGATGGTGAAATGCGAGACCTGCGATCTCGAGGTGCCCGCGAACGCGGAAATCGTGCTCGAAGGCTATCTGAATCTCGGCGAGCTTCGGCGGGAAGGTCCTTTCGGCGATCACACCGGCTTCTATTCACTCGACGATGACTACCCGGTATTCCACGTGGAATGCATTACGCGACGAAAGAAACCGATATACGCAGCGACCATTGTGGGGCCCCCACCCATGGAAGATTTCTTCATGGGCAAGGCAATCGAACGAATCTTTCTTCCTCTAATGCGCGCGCAATTACCTGAAGTGAAGGATATCTGTATGCCTGCGGAAGGCGTGTTTCACAATCTGATCCTGGTCTCGATTCGGAAATCCTATCCCGGTCACGCGCGCAAAGTCATGCACGCGATATGGGGTCTCGGGCAGGCTATGTTCAGCAAATGCATCGTTGTGGTTGACGATGACGTGGATGTGCAGAATGTTTCGGAAGTGACCTGGAAGGCACTGAACAACATCGATCCCGAGCGCGATATCGAGTTCTGCCTGGGTCCTATTGATTCACTGGATCACTCCAGCCGTCTGCCTAATTACGGATCGAAGATGGGAGTAGACGCAACCACAAAATGGAAAACGGAAGGCTTTTCGCGACGCTGGCCGAATGCGATACAGATGTCTGCGGATGTAAAAAAGAGAGTTGACGAACTGTGGACCCGCGCTGGAATGGGCGGCAAAGAGGGGAAGCAAACAGCCCGGAGGTGAGCGGGGCCTACCCGCCCGACCTCTGGCCTTGAATATCTAGGCGACGCTTGCCTGTTTGTGGTGCTCGAGAATGCCGAGCATTTCGTCCTTTATATGAAGCTTGAGCTTTTTGAGCCTCTGTTCCTCGAGCTCGTCCTGTTCGGTGACGTGCGATTTGGACTCAATCTCTTCCAGCTGGTGTTTTAAGCGCGCATGCTGCTCGGCAAGCGTTCGGAACTCCTGGTTCGTGGCAAGCAGATGCGCTTTAAATTCTTCGTCTTGCGTGTAATTCTCCATGTAAGGCTTTTCTCCTTGATTGGGTAAACCACGCCGAGTCTGGTTCTGGCTTGTAGATCGGAAGAAGCGGGCCCGGTGGGTAAGAGTGCATCGATTCACTCGGTAGGCTGAAAGACCAGCGGCTTGGCGGTGGTCCTCCCCCATACTTAGCACTATTTCATTCGCATAACAATAGCGGTTTCGACCGGGTTCTCATAATAGCGTTTGCGGGTGCCGATCTCGACGAATCCCAGCTTACTGTAGAGATTTCGCGCAGCGGCATTCGATTCCCGGACCTCCAGGAACGAAACAGCATCGTCCCGCAACTCGTAACGGAGAAGGAGAGTTGCAATGCCGAGACGCCGGAAAGGCGGAGCGACGGCTACGTTGAGGATTTCGTGTTCGGCCTGCGATCCATGCGCCCCGGGAAAGACCTCGCGGGCAACGATAAAGCCGGCAATCTGGCCTTCCACTTCAGCCAGCGTGCATCTGAATTTGAGGAAATCTTCGCCCGACCAGTGCGGGCGGGTGAAGGACTGCTTTTCGATCTCGAGTAAGACGCCGACGTCGTCCGGAGTAGCAGCACGAAGGTGTGGCGTCACTGAATCTGAAGCGTGACGATCTCGCCAGCCGTGTGCAGATCCTCGTCCGGCACCGGGCGGTATTGGACGGACACCCGACGCGGACGGGTCTGCGGGCCGCACGCCAGGTCAGCAGGGGTCTCCTTCGACAAAAACAGTTGAGTCTGGTTGCCCTCTTTGTCCTTTACCCAAAGCCGCCAACCCTTTTTTAAGCAATCCACGCGCGCCAGGCTGCCGTTCAGCTTTTTCTGCCCTACAAGCGAGCTCCATTCGACCGCGTCCGCAGGTTTGTCTTCACCCGAAGCGCTGTCGAGCGACCGATTCGCCTTCTGCTCGGCAGCACGAATACGCTCTGCTTCCGCCTTTTGAGCCTGCTCATCGGCCAAGTGCACAGCGTCGCGATCACGCTGCTGGGCTTTTTCAGCTGCGTCGAGGCGCTGCTGCTCGGAGGATAGGGCAAGTTGATGGACGTGCTCACGCTGCGTTTCGTCCGGGGCGGAGTCTTCCGCGCGCAGCCAGGATCCTTGCGCGGCAGTCGCCTGGCCAGCCTCCGTTTGCAGCTGTGCCAGCTCGATCCAATAAGCCGTGGCGCGAGGATCGAGCTTGAGCGCGGCGGTAAGTAGAGACTCCTTCTCGGCAGGCGTTGCTGCAAACTGGACCTGCTGATATACCGGCTCTGCCCAGCGTTCGTTGAGCTGCGAAGCCTTTTTCAGAAGCGGAAGAGCCTCACTGGCCGGCAAACCCTCCGCCGCGGCAACGTAGACCGGAGCGCTGTGGCTTCCCGCGCGTACGGCATCGTCCCAGAACTGGGCCGGATTTTTGCTGGTCAGGCGGGCGACCTCACCGAGACCTTCGTAACCGAGCGGCGCGATGGTGCCGCCCGTTTCAACCGCGAGCTTATAGGCTTGTTCCGCCTTACGAGGGTCGGAGGCGGCAATCCAATCGGCCAGATACACATCCGCCAGTGCGGACTCGATGGAGTGCTGACCAAAGTCGCGCTTCGGATCGAGCGGGCGGCCGGAAACAGGCACGGCCGACCACTTTCCGGCAGCAAGATTGACCCGGGCCTCGGCTTCGAGCGCTTCAGATGACTTTCCGAAGGCGTTTCGCTCGGCAGCGGCCAAGGTGCTGCCGCCCCGCAGGGCGGTAAGAAAAATGTGAAAACTTGCTCCGTACTCGAATTTCGTGGCGAAAAGCTGCATGCGCGCCCACGCAAGATCGGGATGCGCCGGGGCTCCACCCCAGGTAACCCGGCTACCATGCGCCTCGAGTGTGGAAAAGAGTGACCGTAGTCCCGATTCGACATCGGGCGGCAGGCGGGGCGTATTGGCATCGAGCAGGAGACTGGCAACCTGGCCGAGCGGAACAGGGGCGCCTGGGGTGCTGACTCTCAGGAATTGCCCATTTCGCAAAACGAACCCGTCCGGAGCACCAGCGGGACTTTCCGACGCTTCGTGCGTGAGGACGATTCGTATGGGCCACAAGCTTGGCAGGTCTTTGATTTCGAGTAAATTGCCCAGCACCCAGCGAAGTTGTTCAAGTTGAGTCAGGGCGACGTGAGCCTCGGCTGACTCGCCCTCACTCACTATGTAGTACGGGCCGATGTTGAGTTCAAACCAATGGCCTTTTGAGGCGGCTGCCGAGCAGGCGACGTAAAAAACGAACCCAAATAGGAGGAGTCGGGCTGAGGTTTTAAGCCCGGGCAGAGGTGGTAACCACGATCGCGCGCGCAGGTTCTTGTGAGTGACCGCAGTACGAGTGAGGTTCGGAGGCATCGAAATACACGCTGTCGCCAGCGCTTAACAGGTGGTCTTCCGCTTGATAGTTTACCGCCAGCACGCCCTGCAGGACATGGATGAACTCGGCGCCTTCGTGCTGATGGGGCCTGGGTGTCTGGGGCTGGCGCTCGGGAAATTCCGCCAGATACGCACCAATGCTTTTGTCCGTAGTGCCGAAGGCGAGAACTTCAAAGAAAAAGCCCGGAACCGGACTTTCGGGCAGATCTGGGAAACGAAGCCTTTCGGCCGCGCGAACAATCGAGAAGGTTCGGCGGGCTCGCTTGTCAGAAAAGAAATGCTCCAAACCCACATCGAATACGATCGCAATCCGAGCCAAGGTCGGCAGCGTGGGTACCAGCTTGCCGTTTTCCAGCTGCGAAAGCATGGATGCCGACAGCCCGGTGTGTTTGCCGAGGTCAACCAGGGCGATCTTCTTGCGAAGACGCAGCTGGCGCAGCTTGGGTCCGATGTCGTAGTTCTGGAGGACGCGGCGTACCGTATCCTCGCTATTTTCAGTACCCTTCAAACTCACTTTATCCAGATTAACGTCTGGCGCAGAAGTTTTCGTTTCACTAAACCCGGTTTCAACCGCGTTCTCAACGGCTGCATATTCAGGAATAGATTCATTCATAGAGGCCTGAATGATGGATTCTGAGGAAACGCAGCAGATGCAAAACCGGGGTAGGTACCGGGAAGCAGCGGACGACAACCTGGTGAAAATGTGCCAGGAAGGCGATAATTCCGCTTTCGACGAGTTGATGAAACGGCACCAGACTGCCGTCATGAAGGTCGCGTTATCTATCGTGCGCGACAAACAGGACGCGGAAGACGAAGTTCAAAATGCCTTCTGGAAAGCGTTTGAGCACATAAGCCAGTTCCAGCGAGACGCCAAGTTTTCGACTTGGCTGACGAGGATCGTGGTGAACCAGTGCCTTATGCGATTGCGCCAGGCGAGACGGGCTAAATTTGCCTATCTCGACGACATTCAGCCTGGAGATGAGATCGCTCCTCTCGAGCTGAGGGATGTAAGACAATCGCCCGAAGAGAGGGTAGGACAGAACGAGGTCGCGATGGTTCTGGAGAAGGAGATCAGCAGAACGCCGCCGCTCTTGCGAAATGTTTTTCTTTTGCGGGATGTTCAGGAGCGCCCGATGACGGAGGTAGCCGATGATTTAGGTATCTCGGTGGCCGCGGCAAAGAGCAGGCTGCTACGGGCTCGGACGGAGTTAAAAGTCCGGATGGCTCGGCACCACGGGCAGGCGGGACCTGCGACGCTCATGGCTTGAGCGGATTCAAAGGTTTCAGCTTAGCGGAGCCAAGGTCTGGCTATTTGTTTATTCCGACTTGGCTTAGCAGCCAGGCGTATTCGAAGGCGGTATCTTTCAGACGATCGTAACGTCCGGATGCTCCGCCATGGCCAGCAGGGTCCATTTTGACTTTGAGCAGCAGCGGCGACTCGCCGTTCGTCTTCAACCGGCGTAATCTTGCGACATACTTGGCGGGTTCCCAGTACATGACCTGGCTATCGTTAAGACTGGTTGTCACCAACATCGCCGGGTAAGCGCGCTTCTCGAGGTTGTCGTAGGGGCTGTACGTCTTCATGTAGTCGTAAGCCGCTTGCTCATTGGGATTGCCCCACTCGAGATACTCACCCACCGTCAGCGGCAGTGAAGCGTCCATCATAGTGTTCAGCACGTCGACAAAAGGGACGGCCGCATGCACGGCATGAAACAGGTCGGGCCGCATATTCACGACAGCGCCCATCAGCAGCCCGCCGGCGCTGCCACCCTCGATGACAAGATGATCGGTCGACGTCCATTTCTGCCGGATGAGATATTCAGCTGAGTCAATGAAGTCATAGAAGGTGTTCTTTTTCTTCATGAGCATGCCATCTTCACGCCACTGTTCGCCCATTTCGTCGCCGCCGCGGATGTGCGCGATCGCATAAGACATCCCGCGATCGAGCAGGCTCAAACGCGAGGAGGAAAACGTGGCTGACATGCCAATCCCGTACGAACCGTAGGCGTAAAGGAAGAGCGGAGGTTTGCCGTCCTTAACAAGACCCTTCTTGTAAACAATTGAAATTGGTACCTTCACTCCGTCGCGAGCGGTTGCCCAAAGACGCTCGGAAGCATACCGGCTAGGATCGTAGCCTGGCACCTCCTGCTGCTTCAGCAGTTCGGCGTGCTTGTCACGGACGTGGTAGTCGTACACGCTCGAAGGAGTGATGAAGCTTTGATAGGTGTAGCGGTAGGTAGTGGATTCGTAATCGGGAGTGATGCCCTGAAACGCAGAATAGATCGGTTCCGGAAACTCAATGCCGGACCATGTGCTCGTTCGGAAATTGAACACCCGAAGATGGTTCAATGCTTCCGATTTCTCTACCGCGACCGCGAAGTCTCTGAACAGATCGATATCTTCGACCAGAGTGCCGCTCCGGGCAGGCAGGAAAGGCTTCCAGTTGGGTTCGCCCGGATCTTTCTCCGGCGCGGTTACAATCTCGAAGTCCTTCGCACTCCTGTTGGTGCGCACGTAAAAGAGGTCTTCGCGATGATCCGGATAATAACGGTGACCGCTTCGCCTCGGCAGGAAAACAGCAAACGGCTGGGCCGAAGAATCGGATCGGAGATAGCGGTATTCGGTGGTGTCTTTACTCTGGCTTCCCAGGAACAGATACTTCTTGTCGCGAGACTTCGTCAGCTCGATATCGTAGAGTTCGTCTTTTTCTTCAAAGAGAAGATCGAACATGGGCGCGCCTAGCGTGTGATGGAGCAGTTTATTCGAGCGCTTAGTGACCGCATCTTCCGTGGTCAGAAACAGAGTCTGGTTATCGGCGGCCCACTCGAGCGATGTGACCCGCTCGGTGCTGTCCGGCAATGTCTGCCCACTGCGGAGATCCTTCACTTGCAGGGTGTATTGCCGAAAGCCTGTGTAGTCGAGCGTGTAGGCCAGCAGGTGCTGGTCATCGCTGACCGTGAACGAGCCGAGACCGACGAACTTGCGGCCCTTCGCCAACTCGTTCAAATCCAACAAGACTTCTTCAGGCGCCTCCATGCCGCCTTTACGGCGGCAATGGATGGGATATTGCTTGCCTTCCTCCGTGCGTGTGTAATAAAGGTATTCTCCGCGCCTTACCGGCACGCTGAGATCGGTCTGCTTGACGTGACTCAGCATCTCTTTGTATAGGGAATCGGCAAAGGGCAGCAGATCCTTCGTCATCGCCTGCGTGTAGGCGTTTTCCGCTTCGAGATACCTGGTCACCTCGGGATTCGATTTATCCCGCAGCCAATAGTAATTGTCCGTGACGGTTGATCCGTGGCGGACTTCACTATGCTCGATAGCCGGCGCGACGGGGGGTGGGGGAGCCGATTGAGCGGGAGCCGGCAAATCCGGTGTGGAAATCAGGGACATGAATAGCAAGGCGGTTCTTACCTTCATTATGCAGGTCCCAGCTTAGAACAAATCCCAGCTACACCCTTACTAACCGACCGCAGTCCGCTACGCCGCGCCACGCTTGTGTACAGTCTTCCTGGCGCCACTCTTGGCCGACCTGGCGGAAGTCGAAGTCGTCGCTTTGCTGTTCCGGGCGAGGCTCTGCTGAAGCGCCTGCATGAGGTCGATGACGGGTGCTTTCTTAGGCTGCTCGGTTGCGGTGATCTTACGACCCTTCCTCTTCGCTTCGATCAGTTTTTCTACGTTCTGCTTGTATTCGTCGTGGAACTGCTCGGGATTGAAGGGAGCGGCAAGCATCTCGATCAGCTTCTTGGCGAGTTCGGCCTCCTTTTTATCGAATTTAGCCTGGGCAGGCGCAGTCACCTCCTTCTCCTTATGCAGTTCGCTGACGAAGTACATCGTGTGCAGAACAATTCCCTGATCGGAAGGCCGCAGGATCACGATATGCTCGCGCCCGTGCATGGCAACCTTGGCCAAGGCATCGTAGCCGGTCTCCTTCATCGCTTCAAAGAGCAGGGAATACGGGCGGCTGACGGATTCTTCGGGAGCTACGTAGTAAGAGGTCTCGAGAAAGATCGGATCGATCTCCTGCATGCGGGTGAACTGAAGAATTTCCATGACCGTAGCGGTGGGAGGAGCGATTTTTTCCAGATCTTCGGGCTCTATCACCACATACTGGCCCTTCTCGTATTCATAGCCCTTCACCATGTCGGAGCGCTCGATGGGCTTATCTTCCTCCGCGCAATACATGATCTCTCTGACGCGCGAAAGATCCTTTTTATGAAGCAGATGGAAGTGAATGGGTTCCGGGCGGGCGGCTGCATAGAGTCGGATAGGAAACGAGACCAGCCCGAATGTCAGATAACCTTTCCAAACGGTCGAAGGCATGGTTCGGTAGAGGCAAGTAGACTGCCATATTGGTAGAGAGGTCTAGAGTTGGCAACAGTCGCGAAACAAGCCGAGGACATTCTGAGCGAACTTGGCGTGAATGAAAACGCGTATCGGGGTGGAACACTTCCGGTTCATACGCCCATCAGCGGCGAGCTGATCGGAAACTGCACCGCCGTGTCAGCGGATGAGTCGCACGCCGTCGTGCGGACGGCGCACAATGCATTTCTCGAATGGAGGCGGATTCCGGCTCCACAGCGCGGCGAGTTGGTCCGGCTGCTTGGAGAAGAATTGCGCAGCGCGAAGTCTGCACTCGGCCACCTGGTCACGATCGAAGCGGGCAAGATAGGCTCGGAAGGGCTGGGCGAAGTGCAGGAGATGATCGATATCTGTACCTTCGCGGCCGGGCTGTCTCGCCAGCTCTGCGGACTGACGATCTCAAGCGAACGGCCTAATCACAGAATGATGGAGACCTGGCACCCGCTTGGCGTGACGGGAATCATTTCGGCTTTTAACTTTCCGGTTGCGGTCTGGGCCTGGAACGCCGCTCTGGCCCTTGTTTGCGGGAACTCCACTGTCTGGAAGCCATCCGAAAAAACCCCGCTTACGGCTTTGGCAACGCAAGCGCTGTTCGAACGCGCAGCACAGAAATTCGGCGGGGTTCCCGAAGGGCTTTCGTCCGTGCTGATCGGCGGCAAAGAAGCCGGGGAGGTACTCGTTAACGACCCGCTGGTTCCACTGGTCTCGGCCACGGGGTCGACGGCCATGGGGCGCCAGGTTGGGCCGCGGCTGGCCAGCCGCTTCGCTCGCAGCATTCTTGAACTGGGAGGAAACAACGCAGCTATTGTTTGCCCTTCGGCCGACTTAGAGCTCGCTCTGCGAGGCATCGCGTTCTCAGCTATGGGTACGGCAGGCCAGCGATGTACCACCCTGAGAAGGCTGATTATCCACGAGGACGTTGCGGGAAGGCTTCTGCCCAGATTGAAAGATGTTTACGGCTCGGTTCTCATCGGAGATCCGCGCGAGCCAGGCACGTTGGTCGGGCCGCTCATCGATGGCCAGTCGCTCGAGGCAATGCAGAAAACACTGCGCGAAGCCGAGGCCGAAGGCGGCCAGATCACCGGCGGCGAACCGGTTCAGGTGAATGGCCTGGCCGGTTGCTACGTGCGGCCAGCCATTGTAGAGCTACCTGCTCAAACAGCTACAGTGAAGCGTGAAACGTTCGCTCCGATCCTGTACGTGCTCAGATATCGCGAAATTGGCGAAGCCATCGCACTGCACAACGATGTCCCGCAGGGTTTGGCGTCGTCTATCTTCACCAGCGACTTGCGAGAGGCCGAACGTTTCCTTTCGACTGAAGGCTCCGACTGCGGAATAGCCAACGTGAACATCGGGCCATCAGGAGCTGAAATCGGCGGTGCGTTCGGGGGCGAAAAAGAAACGGGTGGGGGCAGGGAATCGGGATCGGATTCCTGGAAACTCTATATGCGGCGCGCGACAAATACCATCAACTATGGCCACGAACTACCCCTTGCGCAAGGGGTAAAATTCGACCTCGATTAAGGGTGAACTTAGGAGTAGGGTAGCGAGAGCGCGACATGTGGAACCGCACAATGTCGTTGAACCCGCATGCCAGCCTCTCACAAAAGCCTTCCTTTTTACTTTCGAAGAACTGTCGCCCGGTTCGGAGTTCCTCTCCTGGTCTCCTGTCTCGGATTGAGCGGGCAGACGCAGCGGGGACTCGGGAATCACATGCTTCATACAACGCCGCTAGCCATACCGCGCGGCGTGTCCGCTGTGAAACTCGTTCTATCGACGCAGGCGGATGTCTCGGGCGCTTTCGCCCTGCCGACTAAGGCCCAGCGCGGACAGTACGTTTACAATCTGCTGACCGCAACGGCGCAACAGGCGCAAGCCAGCGTACTACAGGCAGTCAGTCAAATGGGGCTGATCGGCACGGGATTCTATATCGCCGACTTCGTACTGGTGCAGGCGCCTCCCGGGCAGGTGATCACGAGTACGCAGTTACAGACGCTCCAGGCCAGGTCGGATGTGGTGTCGGTGGAGAGTGTCGGACCCTTTAATCCGAATATTCCAGCCGTGAGCGCTCCGGCTGTTTCCTCCTTGCCGACGGGTCGAGGCATCGAGCCGAATCTGCAGTTCATCAATGCGCCGGCTGTCTGGTCGCAGGGAGCTCAAGGGCAGGGGATCACGATTGGCGTTGTCGATACCGGTGTTCAGTGGAATCATCCGCTTCTGAAGAGCCACTATGGAGGTACATCGGACTCGCAGGTGGTCCATGACTATAACTGGTGGGATGCCGTTCACGCCACGATGACAGGTGGAACAAATGCGTGCGGGGTGAATTCGCCGGTACCGTGCGATGACCTTGGGCACGGAACCCACATCGCAGGTGCTGCTGTCGGAGGAAACGGGCAAGACTATCAGATTGGGGTTGCGCCGCAAGCTCAGTTCATCGCCTGCCGCGACATGGATCGCGGATACGCGAGTACCGGGTCGACGTTTGAAGAATGCATGCAGTTCATGCTTGCTCCATGGGATCTGAACGGGCAAAATCCGGATTACACGAAGGCGCCGGATATCGTTGTGCATCCTTATCACTGCTATGTAGCGGGCCAAAACTGTGTCGATGATCCGGTGATGCACATGGTTTACTGGAACCTTTACGCCGCGGGGATCACGAGCGTGGTTGCGGCCGAGGACAGTGGCCCGGTGTGTGGCAGCAGCACGCTCGCCTGGCCGCAAACCTATCCGATCGCCATGGTCACCGGTGCTCTCGATTACGATCCCAACAGCGGATCTCCGGTCTCGACCCTTGCGAGTTACAGTGCATCCGGTCCTGGTGCTCCGCCTTCGGCCATATTCAGAACCGACATTGCCAGTCCCGGAACGCGGATCCTGTCGGCCGTTCCAGGCGGCAATGTCGCCTACAACTCGGGCACTTCCGTTGCCGCTTCGCAGCTGGCAGGAGCGCTTGCGCTTATCCTGAGCGCCAGGCCGTCTCTTCAGGGGCGCCCCGAACAGATGTGGCGCCTGATCGGCACTGTTCCGCCGCTGCCGGTGCCTCTCGGCACTTGCGGTTCCCCCGACGGATGGCCCAACTTCACTTACGGATGGGGCAGCCTGGACGTAAGTGCGATGCTCGCGATGGCAAATACAAACTGATTGCGCCCGCGTCGAGCGGAGATCAAAGCCGCTGGGGAGCTTTACGTTCCGGCACCGGAATGCGCTGCTACCCTGAGATCGGTCGCGCAGCAATCAGATGAAAACCAATGCTTCCCGCCTACTCGACCGGTTGGGCATACCGTACGAGTTGCGTGAATACGAGGTAGACCCGCAAGACCTCACGGCTGAAACCGTCGCCCGAAAGATCGGCTTACCGCCGGAACAGGTATTCAAGACTCTCGTCGTGAAAGCCGGGAATCAATCGATCTATCTCGCGCTGGTGCCCGGCGATCTGGAGCTGGATCGCAAGACACTCGCAAGGCTCACAGGAGAACGGACGCTCGAACTGGCTCCGCTGAAAGATTTGCAGCCGCTTACAGGCTACATTCGGGGGGCGTGACGGCTTTGGCTGCGAAGAAAGAATATCCGGTCTACGTAGACGAAAGCGCCGTATCCTTCGACGTGATTTCCGTTTCCGCAGGTGTGCGCGGAACGCAAATTCTGATTGACCCGAACGATTACCTAAAAGCTACGAAAGCCGTTACCGGACCGATCGCGAAAGCAAAGGCCGTTCGGCCGCGCTAAGCGGACGCATTCAAGGCCTGCTTGCAATACGCATAGCACTTCGCCACTTCCTGAACGGAAGTGCCGGAGCCTTTGTATTCGTATTCGATGAAAGCCGGGATGGAATACTGCTTCTCTTTGAGCAGCAGCAAAACTTCTTTGATCGGCGTGTCTCCCTCACCCCAGGGCACATTGGGTCCGTCGTTTTTCTTCCGGTCTTTCAGATGCAGAAGAACAATGCTCTCGTGATGCTCGGTGACGTACTTGACGGGATCGTAACCGGCGGCCGTGAAATGTCCGATGTCCAGGTTGATTCGATACTGCTTCGACATCGCAAGCGCTTTGGCGAAGCTCTCGGGGGTCGCAAACTGGTTCGGATCCTTGGTATCCGAGTGCCCGTGGAATGCCACTAGGACGTTATGCTTCTCAGCGAACTGAACCATTCGCTTCGCGACGGGCAGCGTGGTTGAAGAAGTCATGATCCCCACGCCTAAGGCCTTCGTCATCAGGAAGCCGCGGTCCATTTCTTCGTCTGTCGAAGTGTCGCCGAAGGTAAGATTGTAGGCGTAAAGATTGATCCCCGCATCGTTGAACTTCTTTCTCACGCCCGTAAAGTAGTCCATCGGCACTGTGAGCCGCCACTGGCGAAGCTTCTCGCTATAAGCTTTGAACGCCGCGGCCATTTGTTCGTGCGTGAGCTTCTGTCCATTGGCCGGCGCCAGTATGTCTTTGAGAGCATCCACGCCGCCGTCCTCGATGTGCGGGGAAAAGAGCTCGCAATCCCCCAGGCCGTCGGTAACCATGGCTTGAATCGCCTGATCGATCGGAAGGTCCCGGAAGCTATAGGACTGAACGCCCAGCTGCACGCCATCGATTTTGGAATTTATCGACCTGGCGAACGCGGCTGAGACCGGCAGACCTGCCAGCGCCAATTTGCAAATATCTCTTCTGGAAAACACCATCCCGCCCTCGCTGCGTTTAGCTTACATGAGAGGTGAGGTGGTCTTTGTTACTCGGCAGCTCGATTGTTAAAGAGGAGCCTCAATTGCCTGCCCGCCTCAGCGACGGCAATGTAGATGTTCAGGAAACCCAACCCGCTGACGGCCCCACGAAAGTAGCGGCTCATCCAGACATGCGAGAGGTCAGGCGAGTGAACGGGCACCCAGTTCATGCCCCAGACTCTCAGCCACGGAAAGATGACGAGGAACAACCCGAGCTCGAAGGCAAAGACAACCAGGCAGAAACCCAGAATACGCTTGTGCCACTGCATGAAGCGGCCTGGCCGGGCAGGAGGCTGCGCGACCGGCGCGGGAGCGTTCATACGGAGGCTCCGGCGGCCGCGACAGCATCCGCTTCCGCCGCGGCGAAAAGCTCGCCCTGCGCATCGGCAGCCCCGAGATAGCCGGTCCAATACGGGCGGGCCGAGTTGTCGCGTACGGGCCCGAAGCTGAACCTGTGCATGAGCGTCGGGCCATGCTGCCGTAGAGCTCGCCGATGATCAGGAGTGGAATAGCCCTTATTGGAAGCCAGATTGAATTGCGGAAACACGGCGTGCCACTTGGCGATGCATGCATCGCGATGGACTTTGGCGATGATGGAAGCCGCCGCAATCGCCCGGCAGCGTGCGTCGCCGTCGATTAAAGCGAGTTGTTCGACGGGCAAATCGATTTTCACAGCGTCGACCAGCAGGTAGTCCGGCTTCACGGCAAGCGCCTCAATGGCGCGCCGCATGGCAAGTCTGGATGCCTGGTAGATGTTGATCTGGTCGATCTCGTAGACGTCGGCGCCCCCGACAGCCCAACTCACCGAGCGTGCTTTGATGTGCCTGGCCAGCTTCTCGCGTTCCTGAGCGTCGATGATCTTGCTGTCGCGCAGATTCTTGATGGGCTTTTCCCCGTCAAGGATGACGGCGGCCGCGATGACCGGCCCGAAAAGGCAGCCCCTCCCCACCTCGTCCACGCCCGCGACTTGGAGGAAGCCGCGTTCGCGCGCTTGCCGCTCGTAGGAACTGAGGCAGCGGATAGACCTGCGGCGCGCGCCGTCCACCGGATTCATCTTCCGCCCTGTCGAGAGCGGAAGTTCCTCGCCGGCCGGCTTGATCGCCCGGTTAGCCGGCGCCCTCAAAGCTACAGGCTCGTCCGCGCTGTTCACAATAGCCGCGCTGCTATTCGCGTTCGCGGAGGCGGGCTGCTTTTCCTTTAAGACCTCGAAGATAGTAAAGCTTGGCACGGCGTACCCGGCCGGTCCGGACCAGGTCGATGTGATCGATCACCGGAGCATGCACGGGAAAGATGCGTTCCACGCCTTGTCCGAAGCTCACTTTGCGGACGGTGATCGTTTCACCCATACCGGTGTTCTTGCGCGCGATCACGGTTCCCTCGAAGGCCTGCAAACGCTCCTTGTCGCCTTCCCTGATCCTTACGTGGACACGGATCGTGTCTCCCGGGCGAAACTCCGGGTGTGCGTTCGCACGAACATTCTTGCTGATGAACTTAGAAACAAGTGCGTTTTGCATTTTAGCTTTGCCTTACCTCGCGGCTTCCCGCCAAATCGGGACGCAGCCGCTGTGTTTTATCGCGCGAGGCCGCCCGGCGCCAGCGCTTGATCTCCTCGTGATTACCACCCAACAGTACATCGGGCACCTTCCAACCGCGAAACTCGGCCGGTCGGGTGTACTGCGGGCAATCCAATCCATCCTCGTTTTCCCCACTGAAGCTCTCGTTCAGGGAGGAGCTTTCATTGCCGAGAACTCCGGGCAGCAGCCTGCCAACGGCGTCGACCAGCACAGCAGCCGGCAACTCACCGCCACTTAACACAAAATCGCCGATCGACACCTCTGTATCGGCCAGGTGTTCGGCTACTCGCTCGTCAATCCCCTCGTACCGTCCGCAGATCAGGACCAGCTGATCCAACGCCGCAAACTCTCGCGCAACCGCCTGGGTAAACCGGCTACCCTGGGCCGACAACAAGACAACGCGACATCGCGGATTTCGAGCCGGAAGGATCGCCTCTACCGCTTCGAACAGAGGTTGCGGTTTCAGTAACATACCTTCCCCACCCCCGAAAGGGCGGTCGTCCACGGTCCGATGCCGATCGTACGTCCAGTGTCGCAAATCGTGAACGTGCAGTTCCAGCTGCCCTTTCGCCCGGGCCCGTGCGATCACACCATGTTCAAACGGCCCGGAAAAGAATTCCGGGAAGATCGTGATGATGTCGAATCTCACAGCTCGAATCTCAAAGTTCCAGCAAACCTTCCGGCAAGTCCATCCGGATCGTGCGCGCGTCCAGATCAACCTGGCACAAAGAACTGACGAATGGCACGAGCTGCTCCCGGCCGCCAGTCAACACTTCCATCAAAGGCGGCCCTCCATACTCCTGCCATCCCTTGATCTCGCCCACACACTCACCCGTCGCAAGGTCGACCAGCCGGCAGCCGATCAGGTCTGACTGAAAGTATTCGCCTTCACCCAGTTTTGCGCGCTCGGTAGCATGAACCCAGAGGTCCGCTCCTCGATACCGTTCGGCAGTTTCGATTGAATCAACGCCGGAGAACTTCAGCACCCAGCCCCCTTTGTGCTCCCACGCTGCTTCCAGTTCGACCGGACTGCTCGAGCCGTCCCGCAAAAGAACTTGCGCCTTCTTCAGCCCCGCGAGCCGCCCCGGCACATCCGTCTGAGATCGGGCAACCAATTCGCCGCGAATGCCCCTCGGGCGCAGAATCTCGGCCAGCACAACCTTGTCACGATCCATGCCCACCGGACCAGCTATTCAAGAATTTCGAGCGAAAAACGCCGGTTTAGTTTGGTCCCGACGGCTCCCAGCAAGGTCCGGATGGAACGGGCCGTGCGGCCCTGTTTGCCGATCACCTTACCCAAATCGCCTTCTGCCACACGCAGCTCAAATACCGTCGCGTGTTCCCCGGCGATTTCGTTGACGTTCACGCTGTCGGGGGTGTCCACCAAGGCCTTAGCAATCTCCTCGACCAGCGCTTTAACCCCATTGCTCTCGTTCATGTTTTTCCGTTTTCTTCAACTACGCTCGTCAGAGCGTCTCTTCAGCGAAGGGAGGCTCTAAACCGCGGCCGGAGCTTCGGCAGGGGCAGACTTCAATAGGCGGTTCACTGTATCGGAGGGTTGTGCGCCATTTTTTATCCAATAGTTGATGCGCTCACGGTCGAGATGCACTTCCGCCGGCTTCGCGATCGGATTATAGTGACCCACTACCTCCACCGAGCGGCTGTTGCGCGCTCGCTCTTTGTCAATGACGACCACACGATAAGTGGGTTTTTTCTTGGCGCCAAACCGCGCCAGGCGAATTGCTAACATCGTAACCTTTTCTTTTTCCTATTGTTACAAACTTCCAAAGGCCCGGCTGCACTTCTCTCGGCAGAGCAGCAGCGTGTGGCGATCGGTTTCAAAATGGCATACCGGGCAGTTTCATCCTCGAGAGCTTCTTGCCCAGTAAGCCGGCCTGACCGGTAAAGCTCTTCATCATTTTACGTGCTTGCCCGTATTGTTTCAGCAGATTGTTGACGTCCTGGACCGATGTGCCGCTCCCTTTGGCGATCCGGCGGCGCCGCGAACCATTGATAAGCATGTGGTTTCGGCGCTCCTTAGGCGTCATTGAATCGATAATCGCCACCACGCGTCCAACTTCGCTCTCGTCGATCTTGGCGTTTTTCAATTCCTTCAGCGGACCCATCTGTGGCATCATGTCGAGCAGCTTACCAAGCGGCCCCAGCTTCTGCAGTTGCTTGATCTGATCGCGGAAGTCTTCGAGCGTGAAGTCATCGCCGAGCAGCTTCTCCTGCATCTTCTCGGCCGTGTCCTGGTCGATAGTTTCCTGAACTCGATCGATGAGCGAAAGCACGTCGCCCATTCCCAGAATCCTCGAGGCAACCCGATCCGGAAAGAAGGCTTCGAGCGCATCCGTTTTCTCGCCAACGCCGACAAACTTCAAAGGCTGGCCGGTGATCGAGCGAATCGAGAGCGCCGCACCCCCGCGCGCATCGCCGTCCATTTTAGTCAGAATGACGCCTGTAATACCGAGCCTCTTGTGAAACTCGTCCGCCGATCGAACCGCGTCCTGACCCGTCATGGCGTCCGCCACGAACAGGATCTCGGTCGGATTCAGAGCTTCCTTCAACTCATGCAGCTCACCCATGAGTTGCTCGTCGATGTGCTGCCGACCCGCCGTGTCTACCAGCAGAACGTCCCGCCCCACCTGCATGGCATCCCGGCGGGCTGAACGCGCCAATTCGAGCGGTTTGGTTTCCTCGGCGGTACCTTCGTAGATCGGAGTGTTGACTGTCTTCGCCAAGACGCTTAGCTGATGCCGGGCCGCCGGACGGTAGACGTCCACGCTGACCAACTGCGGTTTGTTGCCTTCTTTCGTGAGGAAGCGCGCCAGTTTAGCGGTGCTCGTCGTCTTCCCCGACCCTTGCAGCCCGACAACAAGAATGACCGTTGGCGGTTCGTTGGCAAAGCGCAGCCTCGATTGATGGCTGCCGAGCATCTTGGTGAGTTCGTCGCGAACAATTTTGACTACCTGCTGCCCTGGTGACAGCGCACTGAGAACTTCCTCGCCCAGCGCTTTGACTTTCACTTCCTCGATGAACTGTTTGACAACCTTAAAGTGAACGTCTGCTTCGAGCAGAGCGATGCGAATTTCACGGAGCGCTTCTTCCATGTTCGCGGCGGTGAGTTTGCCTTCGCCGCGCAGGTTTTTGAAGACACGCTGCAGTTTGTCAGATAAGCTGTCGAACATTTTGAGTCGTCGCCTGGAATCGCAAATTCATCCGGCCCTGTCGCGCTTACTTATGACGGGCTTTTGTCGCCCCATTCCAAAAGAAGGCATTCGGATTGCTAAGACACACTCCGGGCCGGCAGGAAGAACGCGTTATCCACATCAGTATAGCGTAATTGCGGCTAATCTTCCCCGCGCACCGTATTGCCATACAACGACATTAGGCTAGAAAAGGACAGGCATGGGAATCGGGCTCGACTTCGGTACTACCAACAGCTCGTTGGCTCTGGCCACCGAAGCCGGCGGTGTGACGCTCTCGGCTTTTCCGGTCCTTGGCGCCGGACTTACGCAGTCCTATCGCTCGCTTCTCTATCTCGAGCGCCTGCAAGAGGCAGGAAGGCACACCATCCAGTCCTGGAGCGGACCACAAGGCATCGAGCACTACCTTGCCGCGGAAGACGAAAAGGGCCGGCTTATTCAATCCCTCAAGTCGTTTTTGTCCAGCCGCGGACTGCAAAGCACCGAAGTTTTTGGACGCCGGATCCAGATCGAGGACCTGGTGGCACGCATCCTCAAGGACATTCGTGTTCATGCCGAAAAGGAATTCGGTCCCTCCGTGCGCCGCGTGGTGGTTGGCCGCCCGGTTCGCTTCGTAGGTGCACACTCTACGGTCGATGACGACTATGCCCTCTCGCGGCTGAAAGACGCGCTGTTGAGAGCCGGTTTCGAAGACGTAAGGTTCGAGTTCGAACCGATCGCCGCTGCCTATTACTATGAAGCCCGGCTCGAGCAGGACGAACTGATCCTCATTGGTGACTTCGGCGGCGGGACCAGCGACTTCTCTCTGCTCAATGTCGGTCCCAGCTTCCGGCACCTCGGGCGTGACGAGCCAAGACCCGTGCTGGGCAATGAGGGACTCGGTCTTGCCGGAGATGCCTTCGACGCCAAGATCGTGCGCCGCCTGGTCTCGCCGGCTCTTGGCGCCGGAACCGAACTGAGGTCTGGGACCAAGATTCTGCCGGTGCCGGGTTGGGTGTATCACAAACTCGAGCGCTGGCATCACTTGTCGCTTCTCAAGTCGCAGGAGACGCTGAACATGCTCCAGAGCGTGGCGAAGCAGGCGCTGGAGCCGGACAAAATCCGGCATTTCCTCTACCTGATCCAACACGATCTTGGATACCATCTGCATCGCGCGGTTCAACGCGTGAAAGTGGAGTTATCCCGCAGTGAGCGCAGCCTGTTTCGATTTTCAGATGGCGATGTCGAACTGCGCGGCGAAGTGAGCCGTGCCGAGTTCGAAGAGTGGATTACGGAAGAGCTGGACCAGATTCAAAACAGTGTTGACGCCCTGTTGGCCAAGACGAAGGTGAATCCCGGTCGGGTGGACCGAGTCTTCCTCACTGGAGGCTCATCGTTCGTTCCCGCCGTACGCCGTCTTTTCGAAGCACTCTTCGGGGCCGATAAGATACGAACCGGCGATGAGTTTACATCGGTGGCGAGCGGGTTAGCGCTGCGGTCTCTCGAGCAGTAACCGTTTCAGTGGGACGAGGCGCGGTCAGCGTGTTTTAGATCCGGCAGGAAAGCGGTCAGGATGCCGATGGCGGGTAGAAACGAGCAAAGCCGGTATACAAAGTAAATGGTAGTGTGGTCCGCTACTTCGCCGAGGATCGCCGCACCGATACCTCCCATACCGAAAGCGAAGCCGAAGAACACGCCCGAGATCATGCCGATGTTTCCCGGCACGAGTTCTTGCGCATAGACGAGGATTGCCGAGAATGCCGAGGCGATCACGAGACCGATCACGATGGTGAGCAGCACTGTCCAGAACAGATTCACGTACGGTAGGAGCAACGAGAACGGCAGCACGCCGAGGATCGACCACCAGATCACGAGTTTGCGGCCGATACGGTCGCCGACAGGACCGCCCGCGAGTGTCCCCACGGCGGCCGCGCCGAGAAACACCGCCAGGTAGAGCTGTGAGCTCTGCACCGATACATGAAACTTGCTGATGAGGTAGAAAGTGTAATAGCTCGAGATGCTTGCCAGATAAAAGTACTTCGAAAAGATCAGAGCGATCAGGATCGAGATGGCGAGCACGACTTTCTTTCGCGGTAGCGCCAGACCGTGCGCCTCGGTCCCCGCATTTCTCGTCTTCCTGAACGGATGCCCTTTGTACCACCTTCCAACCCCTGTCAGGAAGGCAATACCCACCAGCGCCGCAAGAGAGAACCACGCCATACTGCGCTGGCCGTGCGGCAGCACGATGAAAGCCGCCAGCAGCGGTCCGAGAGCCGTTCCGCCATTGCCGCCTACCTGGAACAAAGACTGCGCCAACCCGTGTTGACCGCCAGACGCAAGCCGGGCCACGCGCGACGACTCCGGATGAAAAACCGCTGAACCCATCCCGACCAACGCACCCGAGAGCAGCAGCATCCCATAACTCGGAGCGAACGCCAGCATGACCAGCCCGACCAGCGTAAAGGTCATCCCCACCGGCAGCGAGTAAGGATGGGGATGCCGGTCCGTATAGAGGCCGACGAACGGCTGCAGCAGCGAAGCGGTCAGGTTATAGGTCAGCGTAATCAGGCCGATCTGCCCGAAATCGAGTCGAAACGAGCTCTTCAGAATGGGGTAGATCGCCGGCAGCAGCGATTGCACCATGTCGTTCAGCAGGTGGCAGAAACTGATCGAAGCCAGGATCGAGAAGACGGTTCTTTGCCCTACATCGATTGGCGGTGCAGTCTTGGCCCCATTCAGGTCTGTCTGGCTCGGCACTTTCTCTTTACAGTAGAACGAGCGAACAAAAGGAGAAACAATAGCCGCCGGTCTGCCGTCTCAAAATACGGAGAAGCACAATGCCAGTAGATGAAATGAGAAACAGCCCTATGATGGCGCACCTAATCGACGCGCTCGATCGGGGGCAGGATATCGGGCACTATGGACGGCTCGTCTTTGTGATGGTGGGGCGGTTCTTCCTGAGTGACGAAGAATTAGAGGCCTATCTGATGAAGGACAAAGATTGCGACGAGCAGAAAGCTCGTTCGATCATCAGGCAGGTGGAAGCCAAGGGGTACAACCCGCCGAAACGCGATCGTGTCCTCGAGTGGATGAACCAGCAGGATTTTCCGATCTGCGAGGATGCGGAAAACCCGGATTCCTGCAATATCTACAAAGAAGTAAACTTTCCGCCCGAAGTGTACGAGAAGATCTCCTCGTACTACCAGTCCCAGCGTTAGTCCAACCCGCATCTCCGGAACCTGATTGGGCGTAATTCAAACGTGTTAACCTACACGTTTCCAGCCATTAGCAGCCCCGTAGTTCTGTTTGGCAAACGTTAGGTTCCGGAGATTTCTATGATCAAAATCGGGCGGGCATTTGCCGCTCTCGCTCTACTCTTTTCGGTCAGCTCCGTAAGTCCGGCTCAGGACGCCACGGGGAAGATCACGGGCATCGTCACTGACGCCTCGGGGGCCATAATCCCCAATGCGCAGGTTACGGTTAGAAACACAGCGACGAATGTTAGCCAGGAGCTGACGACCAATAAGGACGGCTTCTACCAGGCCCTACAGCTCCCGATCGGCTTGTATCGGGTGACAGTCGTGGCCCCGGGATTCGATCAGACAACCATCGATTCGAAAACTGCTTTGCAGATCAACGAGACACTTCGGATAGACGTGAAGCTGGATGTCGGCAAGGTCAGCAATGCCGTCACGGTGGAAAGCAATACCTCACAGGTGGAGACTGAAAACTCGACCATCAGCGCCACAGTAACTGGGCAGGCGATCTACGAACTACCCTTGAACGGTCGCAATACCCTCGATCTGTTGAAAACACAACCCGGCATCAGCGCGACCAATCCTGATTCCGGCGCAGCGGGAAACTACAGCATCGGCGGCATGCGAACGGATTCTGTCACCTATCTCCTTGATGGCGGTTTGAACAACGACCTCCTTAGTAACGGAGTGGTCGCCAACCCGAATCCCGACGCCGTTGCCGAGTTCAAGGTCCTTGAGAATAATTACAGCGCCGAATTCGGGCGCAGCGCCGGCGGCATCGTCAGCGTGGTGAGTAAGAGCGGAACGAATCAGTTCCACGGAACGGCGTTCGACTACGTCCGCAACAACTACTTCAACGCCAATAGTTTCTTTAATAACCAGCAGGGTCTTTCGGTTCCCATCTTGAAGCGCAATCAGTTTGGCGGCACGGTTGGTGGCCCCATTATCAAGAACAAGCTTTTCTTCTTCTTCTCCTATGAAGGACAGCGCCAGACGTCCCTTGATATCAGCCCGGGAAAGGTAAGCACATTTACACCGGCCGAGGCCAACGGCGACTTTTCGCAATCTTCGGGCGCAGCCAGTGTCGCAGCGTTCCTGCAGGCGAATCCGTACTATCAGTCCAATCCTACGCTGGCAGCGCAGGGCATTATTGATCCGACAAAGATCGATCCGGTCGCTACGGCTTACCTCGCGAAGGGCTTGATCCCTGTATCTGCCTCAGGCTTTGTCTTTCCGCAAGCGCCGGCCAAGAATAACTTCAACGAGTATCTTGGTAAGTTCGACTACAACGTGACCTCAACCGACACCATCAGTGGGACGTTTACAACCAACGACAACCCGATTCTTTTCCCGTTCGGCTATAACGGCCCTAACAACGCCTCAATTCCGCCTTACAATGTCACGGGTTTCCCGGTCACATACGGAACGACCACTTATTTTGGCTCTGTTTCCTACACCCACACCTTTACGCCGGCGCTCCTGAATGAGCTTCGCGTAACGGCCCAGCGGCTCGTGAACGATCAGGCTATTCCAGCGTCGCAAAATCCCACGGCTGCCCAACTGGGCATGAACCTTCCGTCCGATCAGCCTACCGGGCCTCCTCAGATCTATCTGTTGAGCACAGGGCTGACAACCGGACCCAGCCACCAAGGCCCAACAGTAGAGGCCGACAACACTTACGGCTTTACGGACAACCTCTCCTGGACCAAGGGAGCCCACAGCTGGAAATTCGGCTTCTACTTCTCCCCGTATCAGAACAACACAACCTACGACTTCTACATCAACGGCGCCTACTACTTCTACGGAACAAGCACCATCGTTGGCTCGGGCGTGGACTTGGCGGATTTTTTGATGGGGAATCCCGATGAATACACGCAGTCCCCCAAAGCGCCTTCCAACATCCGCTCTCACCAGTACGCCGGTTTTGCGCAAGACGCATGGAAACTTTCGAAGCGCCTCACTCTCACGCTCGGGTTGCGCTACGAATACGCCGAGCCCAAATACGACACTCAAGGCCGGAGCTTTAGCTTCATCCCAGGTCTGCAATCACAGCGCTTTCCCAACGCTCCAAATGGATTGGTGTTTCCGGGTGATCCCGGAGCGCCCACGGGTTCCAACTTCCCGGACAAAAAGAACTTCAGTCCCCGCTTCGGTTTCGCCTACGATGTCTTTGGAAATGCCAAGACCAGCGTCCGTGGGGGCTTCGGAATGTTCTACGACATCCTGAAGGGTGAGGACAATCTCCAGTTCAATGGACAGCCGCCTTTCTTTGCCTACGCAGATATTAGTCCGAAGGCTTACACGGGTTCTGGTCCCACTCCTTTTCAAGATCCGTTCCTCGCAGCGAAGAGAACAAACCCGTTCCCCTCGAAGCCGCCCGCCAAGGACATCAACTTCGACACGGCTAGCTACCTCCCGTTTGGCGGAGGCGCTATCTACTTGGTCGATCCCAATTTGCGGACCCCCTACGTATACCAATACAATCTTTCGATCCAGCAGCAGTTGCCATCTAATACAATCCTGGAAGTCGGGTATCTCGGCTATTCGGCCCATGGCCTGACCAGTCTCGTCGACGTAAATCCGTTCATACCCGGCGGAACAAGTAGAATTTTCGGCAACACGAATTACAGCTATCTGAACGAGTTCCAAAACGTTTCGCGGGCAAGCTACAACAGCCTCGAACTGAATCTGACGAGGCGGTTCTCAAACAGCAGGGTGGGAAATACCTTTTTCACTCTGGCTTATACCTTGGGTCACGAGATTGATAACGTCTCGGGCTTTCGCCAACGTAACTACTCAGTGCCCGCCTACGATCACGAGCTATTCCGCGCTTCCGGCGACACCGACGTACGTCATACACTGGCCCTTTCTGGCGGTTGGGAACTGCCCTTCGACAGAATGTGGGAGCGGGGCCCCAAGCTGCTGACCAGAGGCTGGAGCCTGTACCCCATCCTTACTGTGCGCAGCGGCTTCCCGCTCGACGTCTTCGCCAATCTCAATACGACGAACAATGACCCTGGTCCCTCCGGGGCGGGCGACGCCGGCTTGGTACACGCGGATCTGGTGGGCAATACGATCCCGACTTTTAATCCGAAAAACGCGCAGAGCCTTACCAATCCGAATAACGGCAACAGCACTAGCTACGGAAATTATTGGTTCAACCCGGCGAACCTCAGCAACGCGAGGCTGACTGCGCTCGACGGGACCGCAACCACAAACTATTACCCGTACGGCACGTTCCCAAGAAATGGCCTGCGCGGTCCCGGACAGACCAACCTGGACCTGTCCATCTCAAAGCATTTCATCATCAGAGAGGGAATGGATCTCGAACTCCGCGGCGACGCGTTCAACGTTCTCAATCACACCGAGTTCCAGAATCCTGATACCGCCCTCACCATTAATTCGTCCACCTTCGGCCAGATCTCGACCACCTATGATCCCCGCATCTTGCAGTTAGCTCTGCACCTGCGATTCTAGTTTTCATGACGCGCTGGCCACGGGGCCTTAGTGGGCTCCTGCTGCTTTCAACTCTGGCAGGAGCTCAAACTAAAACTTCCCTCACTCTCGATGACCTATTCAGCAAAGTCGAGATCCATTCGGCGAAACTATCGCCCGACGGAACCGCCGCCGTCTTCGTAACCACCCGGGCGGACTGGAAGCGAAACCGTTTTCGTCAGGACCTCTGGCTCTGGCGCGAAGGGCAGACCGCGCTGCTCCCTCTTGCGCAATCGGGACACGATAGCGATCCTCAATGGTCGCCGGACGGAAAGCGCATTGGCTTCATCTCGGACCGAACGCTTGAACCGGGATCGGCCGATGCGCCGGACATTGGTAAGGACGACGCGGAAAAAGAGGTTGCGCGCGTCTGGATTATCGATCCTGCCGGCGGCGACGCATATCCGCTCTACCGCGAGCCGCTGAAAGTCCACAGCTTCGCCTGGACGCGCGATAGCTCTTCCATCCTGTTTAGTGTTCCCGAACCTTTATCGAAGGAAGCGCAGGAAGAGAAGAAGCGCAATTGGAAAGATGTAGAGCGGTGGCGCGAAGATGAGCGGGGCGATCTCCTGCTCCAGCTCGCCACCAATGACGCTGCTCCAAACGCCAGGCCGCTGCCCATCGAAGCCGAAGAGTCGGCACCCAAGGACAGCGCCAAAACCGGTAAAGAAGAAGCATCATCTATTCCTAAAACAGCGCGTATTCTTACTCGAAGCCGCTACGCGATAGGCGAAATTGTGCCTGCCCCGTCCGGCAGCGAGATAGCGTTCCTGACCAACTCGATATCCGGGCGGCTCGAACACCCGGACGCGTACGAGATCTACCTCATAGACACCTATGGCAACGATGGGCCGGCAAAGCAACTCACCCACAACGAAGCGCTCGAACGGCAGCTTCACTGGAGCTCGGACGGTAAAGAGCTGTACTTCGGAGTCTTTGCCGCGAGTGGAAGCCTGGAGGGCAAGTATAAAGATGTCCAGGGCCGCCTCTACGCTCTCGACGTCTCGACAGGCGCTATGCAGCGGCTCGGGAAAGAGTTCACAGGCTCCTGGACCGACTACGCGGTCACCCCTGAAGGAAAGGTATTCGGGCTCGGCCAGCTTGGGACCGAAGTTCAGGTTTACTCGCTCGCTGGCAAATCCGTCAAGCTCAGCGATCAGGCCGGCACCTATGAAAACCTGGCAAGTTCGGATCGCGGCAGTGCCTTGCTGTTTCAACATTCAACGATCGATCAGGCGCCGGAGTTGTTCGTCGCGAGCGATGCCGCGCACCTTAACTCAGCGAAGCAGATAACAAGCCTCAACACGCTCTTCGCCAGCCGTGAGCTGGGGCGGATGAAAACCTATACCTGGAAAGCGCCGGACGGCAAGACGGTGGAAGGTGTTCTGCTCTACCCGCCGGGTCAGTTCGAAGCCAAGCATCTCCGAATGCTGACACTGATCCACGGCGGACCCGCCGATGCCGACGGCAACAAGTTCGGAGCGGATTGGTACAGCTGGGCGCTTCTCGCGGCTGCGAATGGGTGGCTCGTGTTCGAGCCAAACTATCGAGGTTCGACCGGCTATGGAGACGATTTCATGACGGCCATTTCTCCACACATTGTCTCCGCGCCCGGCCGCGACATACTGGCCGGCGTCGATGCATTGGTGGCCGATGGCTCGGCCGACGCGCGGCATCTCGCGATCGGCGGCTATAGCTATGGCGGCTACATGACCGACTGGCTCATCACGCAAACCACGCGCTTCCGTTCAGCCGTGACCGGGGCGGGCGCCGTCGAACATGCATCGAACTGGGGCAACGACGATCTGACGTTCGATGATGCCTGGTATCTGGGCGGGCTGCCCTGGCAGAATGTGGACGTCTATGAGAGCGAAGCTGCGCTCTTCCAGTTCAACAAAGTCAAAACGCCCGTACACGAGGTGATGGGCGCCGACGACGTCCGCGTTAGCGCTTCACAGGGCTATCTACTCGAACGCGCCTTGGATGCCCTGCATATACCGCACGAATTTCTCATCTTTCCCGGCGAAGGCCACGGTTTAGGTAAGGATCCGTGGCATGGCTATATTAAAGTGCGGGAGGAATTGAAGTGGCTCGCCGAGCATGACAAGGACGAGCCTGTTCTTCCCACACAATAATCGATGAAAGTATCGGACTACATTTTTGAATTTGTCGCGGACCAGGGTGTAAAGCATGTCTTTGTCGTTGTAGGCGGGGGCGCCATGCACCTCAACGAGGCACTGGCACGCGAGAAGCGTATAGAGTTTATTTGCAACTCGCACGAACAGGCAAGCGCGATCTGCGCCGAAAACTACGCCAAAGCGAATGACAACCTTGGTTGTGCGCTAGTGACCACGGGCCCGGGCGGAACGAACGCGATCACCGGACTGGCCGGTGCCTGGTTGGATTCGACGCCCGTGCTCTTCATCTCGGGCCAGGTGAAGCGCGCAGACCGCATGTTTCATCCCGATGGCAGCCCGATCGGCGTGAGGCAGCTCGGGCCGCAGGAAGTCGATATCATCTCGCTCGTCAAGCCGTTGACGAAGTACGCCGCCACCGTCCTCGAACCGCAGGACATTCGCTATCACCTCGAAAAGGCCGTTCACCTGGCGCGCACCGGCCGGCCTGGTCCTGTTTGGCTTGATATGCCTCTCGATGTACAGTCGGCAGCGCTGGAAAATCCCGAATCGCTGCGCGCATTCGACCCCGGCGAGATGGCCGAGCCAAAACTCGAGAGCGAGCTGAAGCCGTTCGTCGCCGAAGTGATCGAGAAGTTCAACCAGGCGGAGCGTCCGCTGCTGATGATCGGCAATGGAGTGCGCCTGTCCCGCGCCGTGCCGGAGCTGCGCCAAGTGATGCAGCTCCTCCAGATCCCAACCGCGGCCACTTGGGTCGCGAGCGACCTGGTTTCTAGCGATGACCCTCTGTTTGCCGGCAGGCCTGGATCTCTGGCGGCGCGCGGCGCCAACTTTGCCATTCAGAACTGCGATTTTCTGCTAATTCTCGGAGCGCGCATGGACAATCCGCTTACTGGTTTTGCGCCCAGGAATCTGGCAAGAGGCGCCTGGAAGGCGATGGTGGATGTGGATGCCGCCGAAATCGCGAAGCTCGATGGAGCCCTGAACAGCCAGACTCAGGCTGACGCCGGGGCGTTTCTGCGCGAGTTGCTGGCCCAGAAAGCGAAGGTGAAGCCGGGAGATCAGTCGGCATGGCGAACGCGCGTGGCGGACTGGCAGCAGCGGTATCCGCTCATCACTGACGAACATCGCAAGCCGGACAGCCTGGTCAGCATCTTCCATCTGGCCGAAGTCTTGAGCCAGGAAGTGACGCCTGAGGATTGCGTGGTCTCCGGCAGTTCGGGCAGCGGGATCGAGATCTTCATCTTCAGTTACCCGACTCGTGCAGGGCAGCGTGTCTACCATACAGCCGGTCTGGGCTCGATGGGATTCGGACTTCCGGCGAGCATTGCGGTAAGCCTTGCCAAGGACCGGCGCAGAACCATCTGCGTCGATGGCGATGGCGGCTTTCAGTTCAACATACAGGAGCTTGAAACCGTAGCGCGCCTCAATCTGCCGCTCAAGTTCTTCGTTTTGAACAACGACGGATACGCCTCGATCCGTGCTTCGCAGCTTGCCTGGTTCGGAAACGCATTTATGGGCGGAGACCGGTCCACTGGCCTCACGGTTCCCGATTTGAGCAAGATCGCCGCGTCCTATGGCATTTCCTCTTACATCATCGAGAACCAGAAGGATTTGCACGCCGATGTCCGCAAGGTTCTCGAGATGTCTGGGCCGGTGGTGGTCGATGTTCGAGTGATCAAGGAAGAGGTGCGCGGACCACGGCTGCAGTCCATGCAACTCCCGGACGGCAGATTCGTTTCGAAACCCCTTGAAGATCTCTGGCCGTATCTGCCGCGGGAAGAATTCTACGCGAACATGATCATCCCGCCGCTACCGGAGTAAGCCGCCGACGGTGACGTCCGCGTCGAGCGGCGCCCCGGGCGGATAATCGAAGTTCACCCGCTCCTTCTCTACCGCATAGGGGCGTCGCTGGACATTGGTGTAGATTGCCCCCACATACTCGCCTATGATGCCAAGAGAAACCATCTGTACGGAACCGAAGAAGAAGAGCCCAATAATGAGCGGCGCTAAGCCGACCGAGAAAGAATTCCAGAACAGAAGCTTGTATAAAAGATAAGCCAAACCCGCCAGTACAGACAACAGGGAACAGACGAATCCCGCAAAGGTGACGATTCGCAGCGGCACCTTGGACATATTCACGATGCCGGTCATCGCGATGTCATACAACGAGTAAAAATTATTCTTGGTGATGCCGCGCGTCCGAACCGGTTGATTGTAAGGCAGCTCGTAATATGGCAATCCGATTTCTGCGATCATCCCGCGGAAGTAGGGATTGGGGTCG
This sequence comes from Terriglobia bacterium, assembly GCA_963723645.1. Classification (GTDB taxonomy): domain Bacteria; phylum Acidobacteriota; class Terriglobia; order Bryobacterales; family Bryobacteraceae; genus Bog-105. The sequence continues at coordinate 2,340,191 of CAVRRR010000005.1, read as the reverse complement.
TTCATCGACAGAAGGATGTCGATTACGCGACGGTCATATAAGCCGAAGCCGGTGAAATGCTGAAAGGTCCGGACATCCGTCATTTTCTGTACCGTCTGGTAATACTTCGTCCGCAGCCAGTACATGAGCGAGTTTTCCTGGCTCGTTGTCTTGATGCAGAGGACGTTGTAGTATCCCTCTTCCCACTTGGCGATCAGCTGCGGAATCAACTCAGGCGGATCTTGAAGATCGGCAACAATGCCGATGATTGCGTCCCCTCGCGCCTGTGTCAGCGCGTACATCGGTGAGCGAACCTGTCCGAAGTTGCGCGCATTCACGATGATTTTGACGTTCGGATCGCGCGCTGCGAGCTGCTTCAGAACGAGAACTGTCTTATCCGTCGAACTATTGTCGATGAACAGGTGCTCGTACCGGTAGCGGCCTACCTCGAGCATGGCCTTGCGAACTCGGTTATAGCACTCCTCTACGTTTTCCTCTTCGTTGTAGCAGGGAGTGAGGACGGTAACAGATTTCATCATCGGTTCTGGGGTCTGCATTCGTAACTGAGAACAGTCCTGCGAAACCCTTCTTCAGCTCCTGTGGTCGACTGCCAGCCCAGTGCGCGCAGTTTTGAGCTATCAAGGGAACCACCTTCCGCAGTGCTCTGGATGTAGCCTTGCTGTGAGAAGTTCGGCTGAAACTGCACCGTCAGATTGCGCTCCGGAAAGAGCCCCACCAACAAATTGGCTAATTCGGCAATGCTCAGGTAGCAGTCCTCGTTTCCCACGTTGTAGGCTTGACGATTTTCTCCTTTTAGCAACACAGTGAAATAGCCGAGAGTGGCATCCGCCAAATAACAAAACGGCCGCCGGGCAGTTCCACGGCTCTTGATCAGAATATTTTCGCGCTTAACGATATTCGCCGTGAAATCAGCGAACACGCGGCCGTCATCGAGCGCCATGCCTGGTCCGTAGGTATGCGAAGGGCGAATCATCTGCACGGGAATGTTGTACTGATGGCTCCACGCGATGCACATGGTTTCGCCCAGCCGCTTGCTTTCGCCATAACAGGAACGCACGTCGGTCGGGTCTAGATATCCGTAGACATCTTCCTTTGTCGGGATTTCCGGCGTCGCGCTGCGGCCATAAACATCGCCGCTGCTGAAGAACAAAAATCCTTGCACTTGATGCTCTCTCGCCAGCGTCAGCAGATTGTGTGTCCCGAGCGTATTCGCTGAAAGCGTGCCCACCGGATCCTTGCCATAAAACTTTGGACTGGCTTGGCTCGCCGCATGAATAATGTAATCGATCTTCTGATCGCTGGACACAGGCAGGCAAACGTCTTGTACCTGGAGCCTGAAATCGCGACGACCGATTAGATGTTCGAATCGCGCCCGCGCTTTTTCACTGTTCCGAACCAGCCCGATTACCTTGCAATTGACGCCCGGTTGCCCTTCATTCAGATGAGTGAGTGTCTCGACAATGTAGGCGGGCAGGAATCCGTTAGCGCCCGAGACAAGAACTGTCTTCCCTGAAAACTTCTCCCAGGGCAGATCCGCGCCCGCTATTCTCGAGACGTCTTCCTGAATGATGGGATTGCGCTCTGGACTCATCTTTCGAGAGTGGTGAGCTGCGAATAGGCCGTGAGTGAAGAGCAGGCCTGATGAAAGACGTCCACCATGTAGCTGAGCATTTCCGGTTGTATACCCGGGTAAACTCCCACCCAGAAGACCTGGTTCATGATGAAGTCGGTGTTCTCGAGCGATCCCACCACGCGGTGCTTGATATTTTGATAAGCCGGTTGACGCAGTAGATTTCCGCCGAAGAGAAGCCGGGTTGCAATCTTGCGGTTTTCAAGAAACGCGATGGCCTGATTGCGATTGAAAGGTGCTCCGGGACGCACCGCAATCGGGAAACCGAACCAGCTTGGCTCCGAGTTGGGCGTTGCTTCCGGAAGAATGAAAAACTCCTCGAGATCCTTCAGCCCGGCGTACAAGGCGCTAAAATTGGCGCGGCGCTTCTCAATGAACTCCGGCAGCTTCTTCAGCTGCGAGACACCGACGGCGGCCTGCATGTCAGTCATTTTCAAGTTGTAGCCGATGTGCGAGTACGTGTATTTGTGATCGTAGCCGCAGGGTAGCTCCCCAAGCTGCCAGTCGAAGCGTTTGCCGCAGGTATTCTCTTTGCCGGGCTCGCACCAGCAGTCGCGGCCCCAGTCGCGGAACGATTCCACAAGCGTTTTGAGCAGCGGCTTTTCAGCCAACACGCATCCGCCTTCGCCCATCGTGATATGGTGCGCCGGATAGAAGCTGACCGTCGCGAGATCACCGAAGGTGCCCACCTTCTGACCGTTGTAAGTGGCGCCAACCGCGTCGCAACAGTCTTCCACCAGCCACAAGTCGTATTTCTTCACGAACTCGGTAACGGCGCCGAGGTTGAACGGATTGCCGAGCGTATGGGCAACCACCACCGCTCGCGTGCGTTCCGAGCGAGCTTCTTCGAGTCTGGTGACGTCGATGTTGTAGGTCGGAATCTGCTCATCGACGAAAACTGGAATCAGACCATTCTGGATAATCGGATTCACCGTTGTCGGAAAGCCGGCGGCAACCGTGATGACTTCGTCGCCGGGTTTGAGGCGTCGATCGCCGAGTTTGGGTGAGGTCAGCGCGGTCACGGCGAGCAGGTCGGCAGAGGATCCGGAGTTAACCAGAGTAGCGGTGCGAACGCCAAACCAGCGCGCGAACTGCTTCTCGAATTGCGCGGCGAAGCGGCCGGTAGTCAGCCAGAAGTCGAGCGACGAATCGACCAGAGATTGCATGTCCCCGGCATCGAAGACGCGCCCCGAAACAGGAACGGCACTTTCCCCGGGCACAAACGGGCGCGGCGCAAAAGCCTCGCTGTGATACTCACTTACGAGTTCGAGAATGCGGTCGCGTAACTGTTCTTTTGAGCTCATGCGGCTGATCTTTCGAGATAGTCACGGTACCAGGCAATCGTGCGGGTCAGGCCCTCTTCGAGAGTAAACAGCGGACGCCACCCTAGCCGTTGCCGCGCCCGCTCGGCACTCAGGTACTGATGGCGAATTTCATTGGAGGCCTCGTTGCGAATGTCCGGAATGAGTGAAGACTCCATCTTTTCCAGAATCAGGTTGACCAGTTCGGTAACGGTGACCTGAATCTCGTTCGAGAAGTTAAACGCCTGCCCGCGCAGGCGGCTGTTCTCCTGCAGAAGCCGTTCGGCGAGCAGCATGTAGCAGGCCGCGCCGTCTTCTACATAAAAGTAATCGCGGACAAACTTGCCGTCCGAGCGAACGACCGGGCGTTCGCCGCGCACAATGCTACGGATCGTGCCGGGAACGATGCGGTTCCAGTTGAGATCGCCGCCGCCATAAAAGTTTCCGCAGCGCGTAACGGCGACGGGCAGATTATAGGTTTTGCCATAAGCCTGCGTGATCAGATCCGCGCAAGACTTGCTGACGTCATATGGGTGGCGGCCTTCAAGCGGCGTGTCTTCGGAGTAGGGAAGCTTTTCCTGGTCCCCATAGGCCTTGTCGGATGATGCGACCACCACCGCTTTTACGAGAGGTGAGCGGCGGGCTGCTTCGAGAACGTTCCAGGTGCCTTCGATGTTGCTCTCGAAAGTAGAAATCGGGTTCCGGTTGGCGATACCGACAATCGTCTGTGCGGCGAGATGAAAAACGGTATTGATCTCATACTCGCCGAGCGTGCGTTCGAGGAGTTCGCGATCGCAGATGTCGCCGCGCACAACTTTCACCCGGTCGATGATCTTACTACGTACGATCTCGCTGCCGGGTACCCAGTCCCGGACCAGGCACACAACATCGGCTCCCGCTTCGACAAGTCCGCGAACCAGCCAACCGCCGACCAGACCCGTTGCTCCTGTTACCAGCGTGGAGCGGTCGCGCCAGAGATTAGAGCTCATGCCCACTTCTTCCAAGGCGCTTCACCCGATTTCCAGAGTTCGTTTAATGCCTGATATTCGCGGTAGGTGTCCATCGCATAGAAAAAGCCTTCGTGGTTATAAGCCATCAGCTGGCCTTGCTCGGCGAGCCGTTCAAGGGGCTCACGCTCGAGTATCGTTGCATCGTCATCCAGATAATCGAGCACCTTGCGTTCGAAGACAAAGAAGCCGGCGCTTGCCCACGCATCCGACTTCGGCTTCTCGATGAAATTCTGCACCTGCTTGGCCTGATTGATATCGAGAATGCCGAAGCGCGAGACCGGCCGAAAAGTGGTTACCGTGGCGAGTTTCCCATGGCTTTTGTGGAATTCGATGAGCCTGGTTATGTCTACGTCGCTCAGGCCGTCGCCATAGGTCACCATGAAGCGATCTTCGTTCTCCAGATACCGCGCCGCGCGTCTGAGTCTGCCGCCGGTCATCGATTCGGCTCCGGTCTCGGCCAACGTGACGACAAAATCCTGCTCCTCGTGGTCGTCGTTGTATTCGATGCGGGCTTTCTTGCCCAGGCAGATCGTGAAATCGTTATTCATCGCCTCGTAATTGAGGAAGTATTCCTTTATCATGTTGCCGCGATACCCGAGACACAAGATGAAGTCACGAAAGCCGTAATGGGCGTACGACTTCATGATGTGCCACAGAATGGGGCGCCCGCCGACATCGACGAGCGGTTTTGGACGGAACTCTGTTTCTTCGCGCATGCGGGTGCCAAGACCGCCGCACAGGATGACGACTTTCATTAGCAGTGAGAGAGGTAGGGCATCAACCAGGTCTGTATCTTCGCGCAGATCTACCAGGTACCCGGAGATCTGCGTGCGAACTTTATTTTAGCTGAGCCCGTAAGGCGGGAATTCAGGCGGCTTGTTTCTTGGTTGTCCGCTTGGCCGGAGCTTTGCGCTTCGCCGTTATCTTTTTGGCTGTGGACTTCTCTTTCGCCGGCGCTTTTTTCGCGGCAGCCTTCTTCGGGGCTGCCTTTTTCTTGGCGGTCCGCTTTTGAGAGCTGGACTCGGCGTCGGGTCCGCTCAAATGCTGCGCAGCCTGACGCCGCTTGCCCTTATGCTGATCTTGCCATTGATCGAGTTGCCGCCTGCGCTTAGTCTTGAATTCCTTCTCCGAAGGCGTAGATTTGGATTCAGCCTTGGGACGGCAGCTACCCTGGCTGTGCGGCTTCTTGCCTTTTACAGGCTCATATCCCGGCCAGCATCGATTCTGGTTCTCGGCGCTCATCGTAGTCCACATTTGGGATGCAGCCGACATTCCACCAGATCTATTTGGATTCAGAGACTCGCATTTTCCGGCGCAGAGGAGACATCGGAAGGCAGTGCGCGGAGCTTCCACACGCACCAGAGGGTGACGAAAGCTCCATAGAGGCCGAGCGAAACATCAATGCTAGTGCTGACAAAGGTGTTGAACTGCTGGTTGATGATAACCAGAAAGCATGACACTACTTCCGCGGCGAACGAGAGTTCGAAGAAAAGCAGCCATACGGCTGTGTTAGCGGGCAATTCGATCTTCTGCGCGCGTGCGAGCCGTTGCATCGACCACAAAAAAGCCAGACTCGCTGTAGAAGAAGCAGCCCAGAGAATGATGCCAAAAATCGAGAAAATCGCGTTCTCGCCGGGTTCGTCGCCCCCGGCAATGCTCACGATAATGAGGCCCAGTACAGCCGCGAGCACCAGACTCGACGCAAGCCGAAATGCAGCGAACTTGCGTATCCGTGCAACCTGCGTTTTGGCTTCTTCCCAGACGTCATAGGCGGCGGCGGGAAACACGAACGTATAAAGGAACCGGGAGTAAATGAAGATCCGCGAAAACTCGCGCGATTCAGAGCCGAACCAGAGCATCATGCCATCGAAAAACAGCCCCAGAACGCAAAAGAGCGTTATAAAAAGGTAGGTGCGATGCAGCCTCAGCTGAAGAACGCGGAGGAGCAGAACTGCGTCGATGGCTGTGCCGCCGATTTCGATCCAATGATTGAGTTGACTGATCATTCTCTCTAACTATTTGAACCTAGTACGCTGCAAGAGCGAAGCTACAACTAATTTGCTCCTGGCGGCGTCTAATAGCTGGGAGTTTTCACGATGCTTAAGAAAATCGGATTAGCTGCCCTGGCTCTCACGATAGTGACTCTCATCGGCCCGTCCAAGGCGAATGCGGCAGTGATTGGTTTCGGAGCGGGAGTGGCACCCGGTTACGCTTATCCGGCGTATCCGTATCCGTACGCTGGTCCATACGCGTATCCGTATGCTTGCGATCCCTACAGCTATGGCTATTGTGGGTATCCCTACGCTTACGGAGGCTATGGCTATCCATTCATCGGATTTTACGGCGGCTACTGGGGCCGTTACGGCTACGGTTACCGTCCGTACTACGGCCGATACGGCTACCGCGGAGGCTATCCGTATCGCGGCGGATACGGTTATGGCTACGGACGCGGCGGCTATGCCTATAACCGCGGGGCATACGGCTATGCCCGTGGTTATGGCTACGGCTCCGGTTACGGCCGGGGCGGCGGGTACGGCGGCAGCAGAGGTTTCGCACGCGGTGGCAGCTTCGGTGGAGGAGCGCGCGGTGGCGGCTTTGGAGGCGGCCATGGCGGTGGCGGGCACCGCTAAGCTTCAACTCTTATCGGCAATCTCTCATTTCTGCCCCGTAGCGCAGTTAACGTCGAGCACAAATGGCTCGCTCACTTTTTCGTATTCTGTCCCCTGGTACGTGACCGCATAAAGGTCATGCGGTCCACATGTTTCCGTGCGGAACGGAACCTCGACCCCCAGCGTGTCATTCGCCTGCACATAGGGGACGTGTTCCATATCGAAGATCCTGCCTCCCCCTTTCGGGTTTCCATCGTAAAAGATCACCGTTGCACCTGGAATTGGTCCGCTACCGGCTCGTAAGCTGGCCGAAACATCTACTTCCTGGTCCAACTCTGCTGTCTGCCCGGAGGAAACCTGCAGATTCGTCAACTGCATCTCAGGCAGAGTTTCGCTCGAGGGACGGTTGCCCGCTTGATTGGTTGAAGTTGTTGCGCTGCTAAACGTCGCCTGCGCCAGCATAGCCGTTTGGGATACGCCATCCGCCGCGCCCGCGTTTTTCCGCGGCTGAACGTAAAACAGCCACTTATAGAAGCCGAGATTGTTGCTGTACTCCTCCGCTTTGACATCAGCGAGCGAACTCAAGTCGCCGGGAATCCCCTCCAACCCATGGCCGTTAGGCTCTTTCACCATGGCTCCGTTCCTATCCTGCATCCAGATCACCACCCAGAACGCAAGGTATTTGCCGGCGTAGTTGCTCGTATCGAATACGGTTCGCGCCAGTACGGAATTTAGCGGAGCTCCCTCTACGTCGCTAAAAGGGGGAATCGGCGCCACCTCCGTTTGTCCGATCATTTTGCTGTCTCCGAGTGGGGCGAGCTCTTTACTCATGGGTTGAACATAAAAACGAACCTGCACGGTAGAACGCTCTGGCATGTGGACCAGGCTGTAGTTGTAGACGCGAGTCTCGAGCTCGAGCTTGTTGCCGGCAATTGCGGTGGATAACTGGGGGCCAGCGCCCGGTGAGGCTGCATCACTGATAAAAAAGCAACGCATAGCATGGAAGTCGCTCAGCCACGGGTTCGTGGCGTCTTTACGGGCGAGCGAAACGCAGCTCTCCCCTATGCAAGCCGCATCCTCGCCCTTGCTGGAAAAAACCCAACGTGCGGGGTGATTCAGTGCAACGTCGGGAGCCTTCGAGTATGCTGCTCTCCACCACGCTCCTGAACCTCCGATGAGAGGATCGGCCACAAATGCTGCCTGTATCGGACCTGCGGTTTTGATATCGCCTTTCAGGTTTGGCTGCTCGACCGCATCAGGGCGCCGGGTACGGCCAAAAATAACAGGGGTGATGCCGTATGCATAATCCCCTGGTTTCCTGAAATCGCTTGGTTTCTCGATAGTGACACCTGAAGAACTGCCCAGATCCGTTACTGCCGTGGTCAAATTCTCGAAAGCCTGGCTTCCGCTCACGTTAAACTCAAAGGCGCCTCCGATCCCGCCCACCGGGATTATGGGGATCGCAATCGCGCCCGAAACCGACACCCCTCCTCCCTCAGCAAACCGCCGGGCGGAGCTGACGCTTTCGCTCTTACCAGTCTCGTGGGACCAAGTTGTCGTTACGGTCGATTTGCTGTCATCCGTGAAGAATGTGGTGCCTTCCGCTAACTTGGCCACGTCCTCATACAGCTGGCTAAGTTGAGAGTACGATGCCGGGTAGGATAGTACATTGCCGTATTCCCACGCTGGCTGGTACCACTCAATCTGACTACCAGCTGCGGTGGCGCTTGTGACCCGGTCTATCGCGGAAAACTGGATTGTCAACGGCGCTTTGTCGGCGGGAGCGCAATTTGCCGGCTTCGCGGAAGGGCAGACCAATTGGCCTACTACGGGATAACTGTAAATGTTGAGGCGGGACTGGTCATACCAGACCTGATCGGATGATCCAGTTTGAACCTCGGCATTGAATTTTTTGGTTCGCGTGTTTGTATTTTGTTTTTCGACGCCGTTTTCGAACGTTTGCTGGGCCGCAAATTTCAGCCCCGACGATAGGTGACTCGCCTCCGGATCACCGATCGTTACCTTCCCCTCGATGCCCTCCTCGAACCCGTAGGAGTAACTGTCGGTGCTTTTCCTGCTGGATTGCTCTTTCGAGCTGGACTCCATTGTGTAGCTCGTGGAAAATCCCTCTTTCACCATACTCAAATTGAGCAACTTCGCGCTCTTCTCTCCCGCGGGTACCATATAGTCCACGTGCATCGGCGGAACGCCGGCCACCACGGAAGAACCACCCTGACTGTTGATGACAATCTTGGTGGGCGGGCCGAGTTCGATGGAGCGGCCTTGCGTGTCGGCTGCCACGACGGAGATAGCAGTCGAAACGTTTTCAGAAGTTGATTTCGAAACTCCGCTTAATTGGAAGTCGTTACTTGGGTCAACGTTGAGTATGTTGATGGACGTGCGTGAGCCTGCCCTTCCGTCAACCAAGGCAATCTGCAGATTTGGGTCGTGCTGGCTTTTCCCATCTGGGCCGGGCGTGTTCCGATCGAAGTTTCCAATGGCCAAATCGACGAGGCCCGGCGTGAAGGACAAGGCCCCCTTTGCCCGTCTGACTGCAAGCGTATCGGGATTCACAACGAGAATAAAAAGAGACTGCTGGAAAGAATGAATAGCCTGGACAAGGAAGACGAGCTGATCATATGGGCTAAACCAATTTAAATGGGCTCTCTTCAGAATCAGGCCGTCCAATGTTGGTGTCTTAAAGCCTTGATCCACGATCTTCCTAATTTCCGGCTTAACGGAGGAGTTGGCGAAATCGACGGTCGCGACCTGGACGTTTCCAGTAGCGGCCTGGTATGCGAATGCAAATTGATCGTGCTTAGGTATGCCGGCGAGCGTAAACTTTCCCGAGGCGATGGCGAGCAGGCGGATTTGACCTAGTTCCTGTGAGATGGGCGCATAGTAGCGCGTGTTTATTGTGAGGGCGCCCGGATCGACGGCCAGTATCTGCATTGAAGCTATTCCGCTGTCAGGGAGCTGAGCCACTACGGCCAGCATCTGCCTTCCGCTACCTGAAAAATCGCCATTGGTGACTGCTCGAATTCGCGAGACGATCGAAAGAAGGGGCCCACATCGCAAATGCAGATCGAATAGGTTCGGGTCGCGGGCCGTACAGACCTGCAGGCCTTCCTTGGTTTCGACCGCGACGTCGTCCAATCCGTCTTCGTTGAAATCCGCCACCGTCAGCCCCAGGATGGGTGTGGGCGATCTCCCGGCGAGGATGGTGTTGGCCGTTGCCAGTTTACTTGCATTAGCACTTTTGACTACCAGCAAGGCGTTCGAAACATTGTCCGCCGCAAACGAGAGTATGAGGACAGGACCGCCAGCTCGAAACATGTTTGCGCTGACAGCCGGGCCCGCTTTCTTCTGTCCGGTGCCGGGAATGAAAGCGTTGCTGGTAGAGCCGAAGCCAGAGTTTACGGTATTGTATTGGGTTTCGCTAACCGGCCCATCGCCTTTTTGCCCTAACACGAGCAAATCGTCGATCTGCAAAAGACTATGCTGCCCGTTCAAGATATCGTCGACGTTGTCATAGTCGGGTCCGGAAGATCCCTGGGCAAGCGCGTTGTCTGGAACAAGCAAAGCGAGCGCGGCAAAGGCCAGCATCTTGTATGGAAAAGACGGCTTGAAGATGTACATCTCTCGACCTTGCATGTTTGTTGATTTCCTATAAGAGGTTGATAACTTCCATGGCTGCCCGCTCCCCCGCCTGGACCGCACCTTCCATGTACCCGTTCCAGAAGGTCGCCGTCTCTGTTCCCGCCCAGTGAATCGGTCCAACGGGAGCACGGAGGGTAGTGGCATAGTCATGCAGCACGCCAGGGCCTGCGTAGCCGACGGGGCCTCCGCGCGACCACTCCTGGCTCGGCCAGTCAAACTCGAAGTATTCGGTGGGATTGAGAGCCTCGTCGCTCCCCAGCACTGCCGCGAAATCCGCAAGAACGGCCGAGCGGCGCTCCGCGTCCGAACGAAGCGACCAAGTTCGGGCGAGACTGCCGCCGACAAAGCCAATGATTATGCCGGGGTGGCCGCTGGGCGGTGTGTTGTCGAATGTACTGCGGACGGGCCCGGGTGAGACTGACGATTGACCCGAGAGGCCCGCGCTACGCCAGAATGGCTGGTTGTAGACCGCCTCAACTTTCATCAGCGATCCCATCGGATAGCGCTGTAGGAGCTGTGCGCGTAGAGTTGGCAGTTCAGGCTCATAGCGGATTCTCGCGGCGAGCGCCGGAGCTATCGCGACAATCACTTGTCTGGCCTCCACGGTATGGCCATCGGCCGTCACGGTAACGGTATCGCCGCCCCACTCGATCTCACGAACGGGCGCCCCGAGGATTACACCGTGCCCAAGCGAAGCCGCGATCCGCTGCGCAAGCACCTGAGAACCTCCCATAAAGCGCAGCTCTTGCGCTCCCTGCTCAACACCCAGCAGGCGGTCCAGCGTGCCGGGCATCTTCTCATCGCCAGCCGCGGCGATGTAGTAAAGCACGAAGAGCAGCGACACGTCGCGGGTCTCAGCGCCCCATAGATCAGCGACGCTTGAGAATACTTCCATCGCACCTTGCGACGCCCCATTGTCCTTAAGCCATGTGTACAGCGTCTGTGAGTCCCATTCGAGGGCTTTAACAGCGGCTGTGGGGTTCTCAACGGGAACCTCGGTAGACATGGCGTTCAGACGGGTTACGAATCGGTGGTACTCGCGTTTGAGATCGGGATTGTATCCTCCAACCACCCGCTCGCCCCCGATGATTGAAACGCTGCTCCCCTGGTTATAAGTGGGGTAAGTTGCCACGCCATACTCGAGCGCCAGGCACGCCATGCGGTTCTGCGTCGGCCCGATGTACGTGGCCCCTGCTTCGGTGATTTCGCCATGATCAATTGGCTGGTTGAACACCTTACCGCCCACGCGGTCACGCGCTTCCAATACCACGACGGATTTGCCTTCCGCGGCGATGAGCCGCGCCGCGGCCAGACCCGAAAATCCAGCCCCCACCACGACTACGTCCACCTTCAAATCACGTGGCGGCCGCGAGCCGGCCTCCTGCGCTGATCCGATCAGGGCAGCTGATCCCGCCATAGCGGAGCCGATCAGGCCGCGCCGTGTCATGCCCTGCGATTTCCGCAGTTTCGTTACCTCAATGCTGCGTATTGCTGATTGTGCATCCGACATAATCGGGCCTCCCCGCCCTGAAGCGAACCATCCTCGATCCAACCGTGGTCCGGCTTTCGGTTTGGGCCAGCGAGGCCACTCAACCGCGCCAGTCCTGAACCCCGGCGCACGTCATTTTATGTATTTACCTCGGCTGAGGCAATGATTAGGGTCTTCAAACCGTGTGAAATCCGCATACGTACGTAACCTGCAGATTCCACCGGGAAATCTCCTAGTCAAATTAGATCCGTGCGCGACAGTACCCCTGAAGTCATCCCCTGCGCCCCGCTGAAGCACTGAGCCGATTCTCATTTCTCTTGACATTCCCGCCGTGGCATAACATTCTTATGCATATGCCCGATAGCCCTAAGTCCGGCATGCCTTCCGGCACGCTCCCAATGCTCATCTTGCAGGTGCTTCACTCCGGGTCACTGCATGGTTACGCGATTTCCCAACGCATCCATGTCCTCTCGAGCGATGTGCTTGCCGTTGAAGAGGGTTTGCTCTACCCGACCTTGCAAAGAATGGCGGTTAAAGGCTGGGTGAGCTCCGAGTGGGGCGTCTCTGAAACCGGACGTAAGGTTCGCTTCTACCAGCTCACGCCCGATGGCCACAGGCAGTTGAAGCAAGAGCGCAACGATTACGACCGGGTTTCTCAAGCGATCCAGAAGATTCTGCGTGCCGCCGGATGAAGGGGCCAGGAGCATGGTTATGAGGGAGCTGTTTCGCCGCCTTAGTTATCGCTTGAACCGCCGCCGCCGGGATGCGGAACTCCAAGCCGATATGGAGTTTCACCGCGAGATGATGACGCGCGCGGGACGCCAGAACTTCGGAAGCGTGCTGCGCCTGACGGAACAGGCGCGCGAAGCATGGGGCTGGACGTGGATGGATCGCCTTAGCCAGGATATCCGTTATGGGCTTCGCGTCATGGCGCGCTCGCCAGGCTTTACGGTGGTGGCTGTGCTGATTCTGGCGATCGGCATCGGCGTCAACGTGTCGGCGTTCAGCCTGTTCGACATCGTGGCCCTGAAGCTGATGCCTGTCCGGGATGCAAAGAGCCTGGTGCGGCTGGAGCGGCGGTCGCCCAACGCTTCCACCAGTGAAATGGCGTATCCGTCGTTCGTCTTTTACCGCGAACACGCGAAGACGCTCTCCGCTGCGATCGCAGTTCTGGGAATTCCGCCCATGCAGATCGATGACGATCTCGAACGCACGAGCAGTTCCTTCGTAACCGCAAATTACTTCACCGAATTGGGCACGCGTGCCGCCTATGGACGCATGCTCGACCCGGCTCTCGACGACGTTCCCGGCGCGCCTCCGGTTGCCATCATCAGTTATCAGCTCTGGAACCGGCGTTTTGCCGCAGACCCGGCTGTGATTGGCCGCACGGTCCGGCTGAACAGGAAGCCGGTCACGATCGTCGGCATTGCACCCTACGCGCTTGCGACTCTCGGAGGACAACATCCGGATATCTGGCTGCCGGTTGCGCAGCAACCCTATTTCGTTGCCGGCAGCAAGGTGCTGACGGACTTCAACGATTCAAGTGTGCGCATGTGGGGCAGACTGGCCTCCGGTGTTACGCCCGGGGCGGCGGCGCAGGAACTTCGATCGCTCACGAACGAGCTTCGGCGGCAGCATCCGGCCGCGGTCTGGGACAACGAATTCATTCAGATTTCGCCGGGCGGCCATCTGCAGGTCATGCAGCCTGAGATGTACCAGGTAGCGGGCATGGTCAGTGTGCTCACGCTGCTGATACTTGCCGTCGCCTGCGCCAACCTGGGAGCGCTACTGCTCGCGCGGGCCGTGCAGCGCGAACGTGAGATGGGAATCCGGCTGGCGATCGGGGCAAGCGGACCGCGCATCTTCCGCCAATTGTGTACTGAGAGCTTTTTGCTGGCTACACTGGGTTCGGCAGCAGGGCTCGCACTGGGATGCGTGGTGCTGCGAGTAGCGCTTGTTGAGATGGACGCGCCAAAGTGGCTGAGCGCCGAGCCCGACATCCGCGTCTTGCTGTTCACTGTCGCGATGAGTTTCGTATCGGCGATCTTCTTCGGACTTACACCTGCGCTCCAAATCGCGCGGCAACGCCAGAGCAAGACAACCGCTCGCCAGATTCTGGTGACAGCGCAGGTTGCGGGCAGCTGTGTGCTGTTGATCGTGGCGGGGCTGCTCGTCCGCGCCACTCACCACGCGCTCTACACGGATCCCGGCTTTGGCTATGAGCGGTTAGTCTCGATCGATCCTCAGCTCGGCCAGCACGGCTACGCGCCCGGTGCAGCCAAGGCTTACCTCGAAGGAATGCAAACGCGCCTGCTGGGAATTCCTGGAGTTCGCTCGGTATCCCTGGTTTTACTGCCGCCGCTTGGCCATACTGTATCGCGCAGAAATACGAAAATCGCTGGCCACGCCGCCATGCTCTACCCGAACTGGGTTTCTCCTGGCTTCTTTCAGACCATGCAGATCCCCGTGTTGCTGGGCCGGACATTTCGCCCCGGAGAGAAGAACGCCGTTATCGTGAGTGACTCATTCGCGCGCGGGCAATGGCCGGGCGAGAACCCCTTGGGAAAACAAATCGGAGATGATGCGGCTAAGGACACCGTTGTGGGCGTGGTGGGCGATGCACACCTGAACGCCTTGAGCGACGACGATGCCGTGGAACAGTATTGGCCGGCCGCCCAGGATCAGCTGCCCGGCATGGTTTTGATGGTGCGCATGGCGGGCGCGGTCGAAAGCCTGCCTGCGGCTGCAAAGTCGATCAGCGAGAGCCTGGATCCGAAACTGTTTCCCGAGATTCGCCAGATCCGTTCGCTTTATCGCAATAACCTGATGCAAATTGAGCAGGTCGCAGGCGTTGTGACATCCATCGGCTTGGTCGCGCTCATGCTGGCTGGAGTGGGTGTGATCGGCCTGGTGAGCTTTACCGTCTGGCAAAAGACAAAAGAGATTGCCATTCGCATCGCCTTGGGTGCCAGCAACGGTAGCGTGCTGAAAATGATTCTCCGGCAATTCTCGTGGCCGGTGCTGGCCGGACTGTGCGTGGGCACAGGAACTGCAGCCGCCATGTCCAAAATACTTCGGCGCGCTCTCTATGGAGTCAGCAATCTCGACCCGATCGGCTACGCAGGCGCCATCGGATTTCTGCTCACGATCCTGGTGATCGCAGCCCTGCTGCCTGCACGGCGCGCTCTACGCGTAAACGTAGCGAAAGCATTGCACTACGAGTAAGGTCCCGACGCCCCGCGCCTGTAATAAACTGGCGTGCATACATGACTGGCTCGCGCCTCTTGAGCAGGCGAAGGTTAATGCGTATGGCCGCGTTTGCCGCCGTTCCAGCACTCGCCAAAGATCGCTTCGCAGCAGGTGTCCAACTGTATACGGTTCGCGATCTGGTCGAGAAGCATCCGCTCCAGACACTTCAGGCAATCTCCGATATCGGCTACCGGGAAGTGGAGATGTTGCGCAACCAGGTGAAGACGCTTGCGCCGCTCCTCAAGGATACTAATCTCAAACCCGTAAGCCTGCACTTTGAAACTCCGCTGCTGACCGGTAACTGGGCTGCCTGGCAGCATGCCGACATGCCGCCTGTCGAGCCGGGCGTCACCTTTGACGATTGCATCCCCCTGGCGCGAGATCACGGGTTTCAATACATCGTCTTCAACTACCTCTCTCCCGAGGAGCGTCTCGGCCTGGATTTCTATCGCTCTCTGGCCGACAAGCTAAACGCGGCCGCAAAGAAGGCCGACGCCGCTGGTCTGAAGTTTTGCTATCACAACCACGATTTTGAATTCCAACCGAAGCCCGGCGGCCGGCCTATCGATGTTTTGCTCCAGCGCCTAGACAGGCAGTTGATCGGCTTGGAAGTCGACGCTTTCTGGGTAAGCGTGGCAGGCGTAAATGCCGCTGCCTTTCTCCGCGAACACGCGGACCGCGTCGAACTGGTCCACTTGAAAGATCGCGCGAAAGGAACGCCGGTCCATTACGACATTGCAACGGTCCCGAACGACACGTATCGCGAACTTGGGGCCGGTGATTTACCGCTGCGCGACATCCTCGACGCTATAACGGTTACTCGCGCGCAGCATGTCTTCGTCGAGCAGGATTTCAGCAAGGACCAGATTGCCAGCCTGCGCCAGAGTTATGCATTCTTGGCGAAGACCGGCTTTTTAACTTAGAACACGAACTTCTGGCATTGCCGGCACTCCGCGTTATCAAAACAGGAATTTCACTGCGAGCTGCAGGTTGCGCGGCCCGCCTCCTCCTATGTATGGGTTTCCGCTGCCCACATCCGGCGTCGCCGTGATCGGGATCGAGCCTGTCCCTCGACCGTTGCTGCCGGGCAGGGAACCGCCCAGAAAGTCGACCGCAAAGTTAGGCAGCAGCGGATTGCTGAAGTTCGGGTGATTGAACACGTTGAAGAAATCGACTCGCCATTGCATTGAAACTCTTTCCGCCAGCCGCGTGTTCTTGGCCAGAGAAAAGTCGAACTGCTTGAATGCCGGCCCGTTGAATGCATTCCTTCCAAGATTGCCGAAGTGCTGGGTGCCCGGCACACACGCCCCCGCTGTGGCGTCCCAGGTACAAGGAACGGCAAACGCGGCGGCATTGAGATACGTATCGGGAAGGTGCCGCCCGGCGGTTGGGTTGCCCACCAGATTGGGCCGGCCAAAGAACTCGTCGCTGCCGTTGAAATCGCCTTCGAAAAGATAGTTGACGTTCACCGGTTGGCCGGTCTGCATCGTCAGAATGCCATTCAACATCCAGCCCCCCAGCAGGCGCTTGTAATGACTCGGCGACGGGAACTCGTAGAGGAAATTCCAGGAAAACCGCTGGCGCGTGTCGAAATTCGAGTTCGCCCGTTCATTCGCGGTGTTGAAGCTGTTATCAGGCTGGCTGGCGTTGGGAACAAAATCCTGGCCATCGCTGGCCGTATCGATCGAATGCGACCACGTGTAGTTCACATCTGAGGTGAGGCCGTGCGTGCGGAGGTGAAGCGTGCTCTGAAGGCTGTTGTAGTTAGAAATCGCCGTCGATTCGAATTGGTTGATGTAGACGAATTCCGGGTACGGCAGCGGACCGCCGCCCACGCTCTGGTTCAGATCGCGGAACCGGAACAGCTTTCGGCCCGCTGAGCCGACGTAACCTACCTGGAGCATCACGCCATTGGCGATTTGCTGCTGAACATTCAAGTTGTAGTTCTGAATGTAGGGAGTGCGGATGTGCTGGTCCACGGTAAAGATATCCGTCGCGCCAAAATTGCTGAAGACCCGCGGCGCGCACAGGCTCGAGTTGGGTATCGGGATCGAGGGTGCCGTGCACGGACCCGGCGTTGTCGCGAGCGCCGCTGTGCTGCTGAAGAGTATCGGAGATGGCCCACCGATATCGTTGTACGCCGGTCCCGCATTGAACGTGTTAAACGGTAATTGCCCGACGAAGAAATCCTGCGAGAACGCGTCGTAGAAAAGTCCCCAGCCCGCGCGCACAACTGTCTTGGCATCGCCCCGCACGTCGTACGCAAGACTCACGCGCGGCGCAAAGTTATTCCAATCCTTCGGATAGAGCTGGTTCACCTGCCTGGGGCCCGGTATTGAGGGATCGAAGATGCTGAACCGGTCGCGCTCCTCCCCGATGACCCCGAAATAATCCCAACGCAGACCTGCATTCACCGTGAAGTTATGACTCAGTTTGATGTTGTCCTGCACATAGAATGCGTCGTTGTTCTGGAAAGTTCCGCGCCGCGAATCGCCTGTTGCCTGGTGGTTCGAGGTCGTCAGATTGCCCGAGGGCTGCCCGGCGAGAAAGCTTGCCAGATCAGGGAAGAGAAGCCGTCCGCGATAGCCGTTGTCAAAGAATCCATTCACGAACGTCCGGCGAAATTCGTAGCCGAACTTCCAGTTGTTCCGGCCGGTGTTGTAAGAGGCGTTGCCGAAATACTGCCAGTTTGTATCGATGCGCCCGCGCGGAACAGATGTGTTGGCGCCCAACGTTGCTTCACCCGAGACAATGATCAGGGGCAGCCCGAGATCGTTCCCTTGGGTCGTGTTCAGGCCAATCGAGCGCGGGTCGAAGCTTGCGTCTGCCGGCGCGAAGGTCTCGGCGAAGCGGTTGTAGCCTGCGCGCAACTCAAGCAGCAGCTTCGGAGTAAACACGTGCGTGTACGAGAGCGAAACGAGTTGTACCCGCGTGGGCGTCACCGTGTTATATCCGGGCAGGTTGCCGCCGCCGACCAGCGCGAGAGGAAAGCTCTGGTCGCTATCGCCGAAGTAGTAGCGCGCCGTGAACACATCCCCTGACGCGAAGTGCTGGTCGACTTTGGCGATCATACTGTCGATTCGATTCGAGAAGCGTGTGATTGCCAGAAGATTGTTGCCGTTCGCATCCGTCGGGATGTTGGGCGCGGGCCATGGATTGCGCGCCAGCAGATTCGCAATGATCGGGCTTTCGCCGCCCGCATTGATCACCGTCGGCGAAGCAAGTGCCGCGCTGATGTCACTCTGCGTGGGCACATGACCGGCGCTGGTCAAACCGCCGTATTCGCGCTGGCCTTCATAGGAAAGGAAAAAGAACGCCCGGTCTTTCACCACAGGGCCGCCCAGCGAGCCGCCAAACTGATTGTTGTGAAACGGATTCTGCGGCAGACCCTTGATGTTGAAATAGTTCCGCGCATCGAGCGCGTTGTTGCGAAAAAACTCGAACCCGGAGCCGTGAAACTGATTGGTTCCCGATTTCGTTACGATGTTTACGATTCCGCCGGAATTTCTGCCGAATTCCGCATCCGCGCCCGAGATCACGGGGATCTCGGCCAGCGCATCAAGCGGCAGAATCGTCGCCGGAGTTCCGAACACGCCTGCTTCATTGATGGCTGGATCGTTGCGGTACCCGTCGTTCATGTCGGTCCCGTCGAGCAGATAGTTGTTGGAGCGCCCGCGGTTCCCGTTGATGCTGAAAGTTCCGAATGCGCCGGGCGAATCCGACACCGAAGACGGGTCGGAGGTCGCGCCCGGAACCAGCAGCACCGCTTTGCCGAAATCCCGCCCGTTCACCGGCAGTTCGGAGACCTGCCGCCCCTCGATGGTTCCGCCCTGGTTGTCTTCCGATGTTTCCACCAGCGGAACGTTGCCCTTTACCTCGACGACTTCCTTCGACTGGCCCGGAGTGAGTGTCAGGTCCACCCGCGGCGAGGCCGCTACCTCGACGCGAATGTCCGTGACAATCTGCTTTTCAAAGCCGGTTTTAGTTGCGGCGACGCTGTACGCGCCCAGCGGAAGCTCGCTGAACAGAAAATTGCCCGCATCGTCCGTGATTGCTTCGCGAGTGAGATTGGTGTCTTGACTAACTACCGTGACTTGCGCGCCGGCAACGGCGGAACCGCTGGAATCAACCACGGTGCCCTGAATGGCTCCGCGAAAGGTCTGCGCCTCCGCGAAGCCCAGAAAAATAGCAAGAAGAAGCGCGAATACGACCGCTCGGAACATCGTAGTGACCTCCGTTAATCTCGCAGCAAAGCGATTCGGTCCTATCTTGCTCGGGCGCGGAGCAGAAACCGGCGAGGACTAATATACTATCTCGTAAATTAGCCAGGCGGCGAGTCGAACAAGACTTCGTCGCCGTGCTAGTGTACAAAGCGAGTTGAAGCGCCACGACCTGACTATCGTCACCCAGCCCGCGGATCTGGCCGCGATGAAGCTTCGCGCCGACGGACCCGTTCTCAAGGAGTACGACATCGCCACGAACGCCATCTCGTTGCACGTAGCTGAGCAAGGAGAAGGACCAGCGGTTCTCTTTTGTCATGGGTTTCCAGATACTTCTTACACCTGGCGTCGACAGATGAAAGCGGTCGCGTCGGCCGGCTATCGGGCAATCGCTCCAGATATGCGTGGCTATGGCCGCAGCTCAGCTCCGGTGGACGCAAACTTGTACACGCCCCTGCACACGGCGGGTGACCTCGTTGGTCTGCTCGAGGCGCTGAATGTTCCCAGTGCTGTCCTCGTAGGCCATGACTGGGGTGCAAGTCACGCGTGGAACGCCGCGCTGATGCGTCCCGATCGATTTAAGGCGGTTCTGTGCATTAGCGTCCCCTATATTCCGCGAGGGGATGCCAGCATTTTCGAGGGCATGCGGAAATCTGGCCATCAAAACGATTTCTACATGTTCGAACAGATCCGGCCGGAGGCAGATCAAATTTGGGCTGATGCTGCAGTCACCATTCCAGGAGTTCTGTATTGGGCATCTGGTTCTGCCCCAGCCGGCACGCGATGGAGCCCTATGGATCCTGCACGGAGCCTGCATCGGCCAGCTCCCGGGCCGCTGCCGTCGTGGGCTGAATCAGATTATGTTGCTCATAACATAGCTGAATTCCAGCGTACCGGCTTTCATGGCGGCCTGAACTACTACCGCGCCGCCGAACTGTATTTCTCGTTGTCCGGGGCTTGGAAAGGTGCAAAGATCACCCAACCGTCCTTTTACATCGCGGGAAAGGCAGACGGCCTGGGGGCGCTATACCCACCCTTTGAGAAACTCCGTGACAGCCTTCCCGGTCTCGTCGGAAAACTCGAAATCGATAATGTGGGCCACTGGGTACAACACGAAGCCTCTGACGAGGTTAGTGACCAGCTCGTGAACTTCCTCCGCATTGTCAATCCGTCTTAAACGCAACCGAGACGAAGCTTCAAGTCGCCCGTTGCACGCTAATGGCTCGCGTCGGACAGGAGTCGACCGCTTCTTCGATCATCTCCATCTCGGCGTCATCGGCATCGAACGTGTACTCGGTTCCGTGCAGCGTCCCGCTCGCGTCAATGAGCTCGACGTAGGACTCCCCGCCGATCTGAAACAGCTTCGGTTCAATGCCAACACAGTTCGCGGCGAGGATACAAGAGGACGTGTCGATTTGTACGGTGACCTTCGGCATGGTGTTCTTTATCTTGCCACGCAGAGGAACGGCGGTTCGCTGCGGAAAGCAGCAGCGCAGTCAACCGTGGCTCAGTCTCCGTAGCAAACCCACTTTCGCATCTGTGTATCACGGCCAGCCTGGAGGTCCGCAATCTTCTGCGTGAAGTCTTCCTTCCTGCGATGCGCTTCGAGGAGTCTCGTGTAAAGCTCGATCGCTCGCTGGCGTGCAACTTCAGCCCCGTCTCTAAAGTCTTCGGGGTTAAGCGCGGCATCCGTGACGAGCGCGTCGTCCTTCGTCATGTTCGACATGGACCACCAAGTCTCATAGGCCTCGGCCCGGATCTCGGTCAGGCGTGGATCGGCCACGTCTCTCCAGCTCTTCTCGTCGAGAATCGACAGCACCACCCGAAAGAATGGAATCCACTCAGTCGACAGCGTCTGGCAGCCGGTCGGCAGCAAGCGTACAAGAGCTTCTGCTCCGTCTTTCGAGCCTTCATGTACGCTGATGATCGTTTTGAGAAGGTCATGCCGGTAGAACTCTTTTCCTGCGAGCTCGTCGAAGCGATAGTGAAGTTCGAACGTTCCTACTCGAACGCAACGCATACCGCAGCAGCCGCCTGCTTGTGGCCGCTCGAACTTCTCAGCCGCAATATCGGCCTGCATCAGATCGTTTGCCCACACCTCCGGGTTCGCCGAATTTGCTGCCTTGGCGATCCAAGTGCGAACATCCGTCATGGCTGGGGAAGCAGGCGGCCCGTTTTGAGGCGCTGCGGCGCTGCCAAGAGCCAAAACCGCGACCCAAATCGGAGCCAAGATGAGTGGACGCATTCGACTTAAATCTAGCGGGTTCGAAACGGTTTCGTACCGCCCCAAAAAAATAGAAGCTGCGGGAAGTACGCCGGGAGCGGGCAGAGGTGCTCCGCGGCGGCCGGTCACGTGTTGTTGCAATATCCTAACTGCATTAGGATCATGATCTTACAACGATTCCAGCCAGAGGTCCGAAAGGCTCTTCTGCGATTCTGGGGTGGGAGAAGAAGGTGCAAAAAGGCGTAGTTTTGAGGCAAATTAAGTGCGAAAAAGAGGGTTTTCAGGGCAAATGGATGGCGAAACTGAGCCCATTTTGGAGGTAATAATGAGCCGCTGCTCCCCCTCAAGCTTTTCCTAATTCGCCGCGTTGCGCTGCGGCTCCCGCATGATCGGCAGCCCGATAAGCGAGTGCCTGAATCGTTGCAGTCGGCTGCTGCCGGCCCGCTGTAACCAGGTTGCTGCCGTCGACGATGAAGAGGTTTGGAACGTCGTGCGCGCGGCTCTCCGCGTCTACGACGGATTTGCCTTGATCGTTGCCCATGCGGCAGGTGCCCATCAAGTGCACGCTCGGCATCATGGTTGCCAGATCGAGAGATTGAGTCCAGATCTTCTGCGCCCCGGCCGCCTCTAGAATCTCCACTTGTTTTTTCATCATCCAGTTCATCGTTGCGACGTCATCGGGATGAAAGTCGAAGGTCACGCGTATAGCCGGCACTCCCCAGCTATCTTTGACCTCGGGATCGAGCGAGATGCTGTTCCTGTACTGGGCGAGTGAAGAGGTGTGCCCGAGGATCGCCATGGTGCGTGTGAAGTAGGTCTGGAACATCTTCTTGTATTCGCTGCCCCATTTGGGCGCGCTGGAGGGCAACCCGTTCAGGGCGAAGCCGGCCGGATAGTAGTCGAAACGCGCGTCGATGCCGCCCCCGCCGTAAAAACCGCGCGCGGGGTCCGCGGCATAGTAATCGTGGATAACGCGCGTTACCTGGATGCCTTTGTACTCGTTCAACGGGTGCTCGAACAGGCCCAACGCTTCGCCTCCCGCGTCCCACATCAGGTACTTCCCAACCAAGCCGCTGGAATTGGCAAGACCTTCAGGAAAGCGCTTTGACTTGGACATCAGCAGGAGTTTGGGAGTCTCGGCTCCATTCGCGCAGAGAAAGACAGCGCGCGCACGCTGGAATACCTCGCGCCGATTCCGGTCGAAGTAAATGGCTCCGGTGGCCCGGCCGGCATCATCGGTTTCAATCTTGCGGACGTAGCACTCCGGGCGGATCTCGCAGCGCCCTGTCTTTTCAGCAACCGGGTGACGCTGACCAGGGTGCTCGATTTGGCTCGCATCTCACAGCCGCACCATTCGCAGAATCCGCAATTCACGCAAGCGGCACGGCCGCGATACGGCTGCGACAATATCGCCACCGGGGCGGGAAACGGATGCAGGCCGAGCTTTTTCGTTGCTTGTTCGAACAGCACGCCTGACGATTTCACCGGCATGGGCGGCAGCGGATACGGCCTCGAGCGCGGCGCTTCGAACGGATTTGCGCCGGCCAGGCCGGAGATGCCCAAGTCATACTCGGCCTTTGTATAGTACGGTTCGAGGTCGGCGTAAGAGATCGGCCAGTCAGCAAGATCGGCGCCGTTCACCGGGCCGAATAAGCTGCGCTCGTGAAAATCGCTTTCGTGGAAACGCCAGTAATTGGCTGTGAAGTGCACACTGCCGCCGCCTACCTGACGGCCGTAGCCGATGGCTCTGGTCCGCTTGACCTCGCTCGATCCCGGTCTGTTGTAAGTAATTGGCTGCAGTTTGGTGTCGTTGGTCAGACCCGGCAGAAACGTGTACTTGATTTCATCGTGCGAATAGTCGGTTTCCCGCAGATATGGGCCCTGCTCGAGCACGACCACACGAAATCCAGCGACGGCCAGTTCTTTCGCGACGACGCCGCCTGCCGCCCCAGATCCTATGACTAAGAAATCGACCGTCTCGCCGGCACCGTATTTGACTCCCGTCATTTACTTCTCACCGGCGCCTGGGCATCGTAAAAGCCAAACGGATGCTCATAGGACATGCGCATATCGAATCCGATTTGCCGCCATCCGACTTCGCCGCGATTGCCCCCGTAGCTCGGATTGCCGAGAAATCCGAAGACGGTGTGCGTTCTAAGTAACTCGAAGAAAGCGGAATTTTCAATGATGCGGAGCAGTGCTATCTGCTGCTCATTGTCGAGCGAGGCAAAAGACGCCGATCCGGGGAAAAGTTCTTTGCGCTTGTGCTGCAGATCGGACATGCCGGAACGATACGCCTCCCGGTCATCGCTCGCAAAAGTCGCCAGTGCTCGATCGATGAAGTAGATCACGCCAGCCTCGCGCGCGCCGGGGCCATCGGTAGACGGTATGATTTGGCAGACAACCGAATCAATCTCGCGGGCAGCCTCGGGGTCGAGGAACTGAAACTGCGCCCCGGGGGCCGCCGCCATGGTGTGCGCGTACTGCAGCGCGGCCGCGACCTGCGGCGCCGCTGCCAGCGTGAGACACCAGTTCCTTCGAGTCATTTCCATGTCAAAGCAGGGGCTCATTATGACATGGAAATGCCGCAACAAACAGAGGCGTACATATAATTGGCATGAGCGAGTCCGCAACACCAAGCCTCCCCCTCTGAATGCGCACCATAACTTTGGAAGAACATTTCGCGAGTCCAGGATTCCTGGATGGCCCCGGGCAAGCGCTCAAAGAACAGGCCTCGAAGTTCGGCGGTCCTGCGGCTAAAGCGATGGACAGGCTCTGCGACGTTGGCGACGGAAGAATCGCGGAGATGGATGCCGCTGGTATCGACATGCAGATCCTTTCGCTAAATTCGCCGGGGGTAGAGCAACTCGAAGCCGGGGAAGCGGTCGCGTTCGCAAAGCGAAGCAACGATTACGTGGCCGAGGCTGTGCGAAGTCATCCGACACGTTTCGGTGCATTTGCCTGCTTGCCCACTCCGAACCCTGATGCCGCTGCCGCCGAACTAGCGCGGGTTGTTCACGATCATGGTTTCAAGGGAGCGCTCATCAACGGTCATGTTCAGGGCCGCTATCTTGACGACAAGTTTTTCTGGCCCATTTTCGAATGCGCCGAAGCGCTCGGTGTGCCTATTTATATGCATCCGACGCAACCCCCGAACCCAGTGATCGAGGCCTCTTACAGCGGGTTTGAGCCGATCTTGACGAGTCTGCTCGCCGGCCCGGGCTGGGGTTGGCACATTGAAACCGCGATCCACGTCATCCGTATCATCCTTGGCGGAACATTCGACCGATTTCCGAAACTGCAGCTTGCGGTTGGGCACATGGGTGAGACGCTTCCATTCATGACGCAGCGCCTGGACATGATGCCGATGCAGATGACCAAGCTCAAGCGCCCGATCAGCTCGTATCTGCGGGAAAACGTTTATTACACGTTTGGCGGATTTAACTTCGCGCCAACATTTCTCGATCTGTTGCTCGAAGTCGGAGCGGACCGGATTCTGTTTTCGGCGGACTACCCGTATGGATCGATGGCGGAGGCGCGAGCGTTTCTAGATCGACTGCCGGTCAGCCCGGCCGACCGCGAACGGATCGCACACGGCAATGCGGAGCGGCTGTTGTCGCTGTAAGCGGAGCGTTCAGGCAGCCGCCGAACTTGCCTCGTGCGCTGCCGGCCTGGGTTGTTTGAAGAATGTCAGGCTGCTGCCTTCCCCGGCGCAATCCACGAACAACGAATCTCCACCGCCGATCTGACCGCTGGCGAGCAGATTCGAAAGGGGCTGAATCAGCAGACGTTCCACGGCGCGTTTCAGGTGCCGGGCTCCGTAGCGCAAATCAGTACCTTCGCGCAGCAACAAGTCTTTCGCCATATCGCTGGTCGTCAAAGTGAAGGGCCAAAACCCAACAGCGGCACGCAGCCGGTCTTGAACGGCCTTCAACTCGAGTTCGAGTACACTGCGCAATTCGAGTTCGCCGAGCGCCTTGAATACGACAACTTCGTCCAGCCGGTTGAAGAACTCAGGAGGGAATTTCCGGCGGGCAGCGTCCTTGCCGACGGTGTTGAACCGGCGCTCAAGGTTTCCGCCGGAAGCTGCACTGACATTGCTGAATCCGAACTTCGGCGCGGCCAGCGTGTTCATCTCCGCGGCCCCCAGGTTGCTGGTCATGAAAATCATCGCCGAAGAGAAATCCACCTTGCGGTTGTCGCCGAGCGTCAACGCGGCTTTGTCGAGGATACCCAAGAGCAGGTTCCACAAGGCATCACTTGCTTTTTCGATCTCGTCGAACAACACCAGGCTGATCTTGAGTTCGTCAGTGTGGGACTGGTTGAGCGCCTCCTGGCTGAGGGCCGCATGGGTTTCGCGATGGCCGAGATATCCCGGGGGGGACCCGATCAGCTTGGCGATCTCATGGCTGTGCTGGAATTCCGCGCAGTCTATCTTCATTGATGGCCCGGGCGCTGCCAAAGAGTGACTCTGCGACCGCTTCGACGACCCGCGTTTTGCCGCAGCCGGTGGGCCCGAGGAATAGAAAATTTCCGACAGGACGCCTTGGAGATCGCAATCCGGTGCGGAACATCTGATAAGACTCGACGATGCTGCGGAGCGCGTGGTCTTGCCCCACTACACGTTTACGGAGATTTCTCTCGAGGGCTTCGGCTTCCGATCCCGTCCGTGTCATATCCAATCTCATTCCGAGCTGAGCCATATACAGGTGCTCCCACTCGCTTGGATGCCGCAAGGTGCGTCGATAACTTCGTACGCGATGTAAATCTTTATGCCTGGTTTTGTGAAGAGCTGCGGCTACAGGGTCAGGCTTTAAGCTTAGGGCGGATCAACTCGATGAGTTCGGAGGCAGCCGGGAGGCGATGGGTCTGCTTTTTGGAGTAGATCTGTTCGCCGTCGATGAAGACATCCAATGCCCCAGGAGCGCCCATTCGCAACCGGATCGGGACGTGAAGTTCACGCTCGATATCGTTTTTAAGGCTCACGGCCCAAGTTTTGATGTCGCTTCAGAAGAAGCAGCGTTTGATTTCGATGCCCATACCTTATTATTTCCACTACTCACGCAGTGTTGCAACCGGGTGAGCCACACGGAACGTTACTCCTCGCGCAGCAGGGTCAGCGGATCAAAGCGATGATTACCAAAGGAATAGCGCACGCTAGGGCAGCACAACCGCTGAAAACCCGCGACTCTCTCCCAGGCCACCTTGGCAGTCGTATCACGCATCGGTATGCCGAGTGCATGATCTCGAATCACTTGGCAGGTCGGGATTCTGAGGACCGCTGTCACAGGCGACTAGGAAAGCTGTTTGTGTTCCCAACGTCCACAGACAAAAAAGGCCATAGCGAACAAAAGGCGAATCTGTTACGCTGTCGTAGTGCGATGCTGCCATGTGCAGATGAAGGGCAAGGACGGCCAGATCCACGCTGTAACGCTGGAAGCGTCCAGTCTGTTCGACGCTGCGGACAAGGCCATTCGTCGCTGGGTTATGCTGTGGTGGTTTTCGGATGTGCCCATCACCGTACACTCGGGCGAGGAGCATTGGACGGTTAAGCAGGACGCTGTTCGGGAGTGGCGGAACAAACGTTTGGGTTATCAAAGAAGCTGAAAGCTTCTGTGGACCGCTAGCGTCAGTTGTCTTCACCTGCCCGTAAAAGGCGAAGTTTCGATTTACGGGCAATAGAAAGGCCGAGATGGAAACTTACTCATGAAGCTCCGCTACGTTGGCATTGCAAGCTTTTGGCTTTTCACCAACCTGCTTTTCACGGTGCCCGCTCATGCCACTACGGTCAATGGCACCTCCAATTTTTTGGGAAATGTGACGTTCTCCGAAACGTCCATTCAGTTCGCCCCTACCTTCGTGACCACTTTTGGCGCGCAGGAGACAGGGTCCTTTACTGGCCTGACAGGCGGGACCATTCAAAGCTTAAATGGCGGCCCTACGACTGGAAGTCTCCCCGTGCCGCGAGTTGCTTTCATCAACTTTACAGGCGGCGTGGCTACGCCGATTACGTTTGACCTGACTTATATTGCTCCGGGAGCAGGGACGGTGGCAGAATGCCTTAATCCTGCTCTTGGTTCTTCTTGTACCCCGACGGGTTCTCCTTTTACGTTTATTCAGATTGCTAGTAACACCGTCGTTGCATCCTTGCAGTTCAACGGCTTGTCTTATACGGCGAACTCCGCAAGCGGAACATCACCTACAGTAGGGCTCTTTTCCACACAAACCGCGATCAACGGTACCTTGCCCGATTTGTATGCATTGTTGCTGGGTGGTGGTTCTATAAAAGGGGCTACGTACGCTGCCTCATTTGTTGCTGCTCAGGGTCCTTCGAATGCTCCCGAACCCAGCACGATCACGTTATTTGGCCTAGGGCTGCTGACCACCGGCCTGACCGTGTACCGACGTAAGCTTTGTCTCTCAAATGCGAGGCATACCGGATGACCGCGACAATAAAGGTGGTTGACCTCTTGTTTGGCTGCACGATCCGGGTTCCTCTTCGATTCTGACCGGTTTGCCCCGATAGCAAGGGCGAGCATTCCTACGCTGGCGATGGCGAAACCCGGACGTTCTGCCTCGGCACGCCTGAGGCCGGAAAGCTCGAAATCGTCCGCGCGATGCTCGATATGGGCGCGCAGTTCCTCTTGCATGTCGTCCTCGATGAGAACGAAAAAAAAGCTTTGTGGCAACGGAGCGGAGATAGGCTAGCAGACTCATATTTCCTCCGACTGATGGCGGCAGAGGCGGGAGCTGTGGCCGTTGCTATCTCTCTCTTTGTCCTAAATCAGCAAAGAAGGCTCGCGCGCGAAGATAGCCAAATCTGTCTTGAAAAACGAGGAGAGACTACGCTGGACTCGTGCGCGCAGAAGAATTCCAGCAAACAATCACGCCAGAACATCTTGACAAGAGAATCGCCATCCTCGGTCGCGCAGTAAGCGAAGTTTTCGCAGCATCCGCTGCGGGCCAAGTGGCACTACCCCTTGTGAACCTTATTCCTCGCGCAGCAGGGTCAGCGGATCAAGCGAGAGCGCGCGTTGTGCAGGAACCCAGGTGGCTAGCAGCCCGAGCAACACCATCGAGACGACGACGCCGGTCAAGACCAGCGGATCGCGGGGTGTTGCCGAGTAGACAACCGAAGCGAGCACCCGGCTCGCGAGAATTCCGAGCAGCAAACCTGCTGCCGAACCGCAGGCGAGCAATTTAACGGCGCGTCCGAGGGCTGCCTGCAACACCTCGGTCCGCTGGGCACCGATGGCCATGCGGATTCCTAACTCTTTGAGCCGCTTGCTAACCGAGTAGGCGGCCATACCGAAGATGCCGGTGACCGAGAGCATTGCGCCCATGGCGCCCAGCACGCCGAGGGACAGCGTGGCGGCCTGGGCAGGAAACAGCACCACGCTGAGCATCCCCGTCCACGTTTGGCTATCAAGTGGCAGCCCTGGGTCCAAGGCATGCAATTTACTCCTGACCGCAGCAATAAGCTGGTGCGGATCGCGCCTGGAGCGCACGACGATAGCGGCCGCACTGGCGGGCGATCGTAGAAACGGCAGAAACATGGCCGGCTGTCTATCTTCCGTGAGGCTCAGATACTTTCCGTCTTCGACAACTCCTACAACCTGGACACGGCTTCCATCCTGCAGCTTGAAATATCCGCCGACTGCATCGCCGGCTTTGCCAAAGAGTTTGCGGGCAAACTCGCGATTGACGACTGCCACAGGCGGCGCGCTTTTATCGTCGCGCCAAGTAAGATCCCGGCCGGCCAACAAAGGGGTGCGGGCCGCCTGAAAGTACTGCGGAGAGATGTCGTACCGGTAGGGCGCGAGAGCTACGTTCGCGAGCCTCAAGTCAGTGGCGCGCTCCGTGAAGACGTTGTCCCTGAAGGCAGCGGTATAGACCAAAGGCGGATAATTGTTCACCAATCCCGCTCCCTCTACTCCAGGAATGGTTTGGAGCGCCTCAACCATACGCTTTTGCATGACTGGCACCTGGGCGCCGCTGTAACCGGCCATCGCCAAAGTAGTATTCACCACGAGGGTGTTGCGCGGCTCGAAGCCGAAGTTGCTACCCAGAGAGCGCACGAGTCCGCGGACCGCTACCAGAGAAGAGGTGACGAGAACCGCGCAAATCGCAATCTGCACGACGAGGAGCAGCTCCCGCACAGCGATCCGGCGTCCGGCCCGACCGCCCGATCCAGCCTTGATGATTTGATAAGGATCGGTCCTGAGCACCTGTCGAACAGGAACCATTCCGAAGAGAAATCCGCTTACCAAACCCAGAATCAAGGCAACCGCATAGACTTTTGAATCCGGAGCGACAGGCAGATGGATGGGAGCGCCTGGGAACGGCTGCCATACGCTCAACCAGCGCAGGAGAGCGATGCTGCCGAGGAGTCCTGCCGCGCCGCCAGCGAGCGATACCAGCAACGCTTCGCTAAGAAGCCCGCGTAAGATGCGGCCGCGAGTGGAACCGAGCGCCAGCCGGAGAGCCACTTCGCGAGAACGATCCGCTGCACGCGCGGCAAAGAGGCTGCCCAGATTGGCGCAAGCCGCCAGCAGAATCAATCCGGCGAGCAGCATCAATCCCCCTACGAAGGCCCGCGCCGGACCGGTGAAACTTGTGAGGCCTACGCGGATCAAGGAAGACTGCTTGTGAGTCATCTGTTTGGGATATGTCTTTTCGAGATCAGCGCCCACTGCGTTCATATCGGCAGTAGCCTGAGCGGGCGTGACCCCCGGCTTCAGATGGCCGAAGGACTCAAAGACCCCGAGGATGCTGCCGCGTGCGTTCAATAGATTTTGTCCATCCACCTGGGCCTGGTTCACGATCGGCATGAAGAAATCGGGAGAGGCGAACAGCAGAGTTCCACGGAAGCCAGGTGGTGCGACACCGAGGACCGTGAAAGGATGCTTGTCTATCTGGACGATGCGGCCTACCACGCTTCGATCGTCTGCGAAACGACTATGCCAATAGGCGTAACTGAGTACGAGGTACGGGGCACTGTTTGGCCCGTGCTCATCGGAGGAGTGAAAAAGGCGACCGAGAAAGGGCTGGATCCTGAGCACGTCGAAGTAGTTTCCAGATGTGGCGAAGCCGGCCGCCGCCACGGGATCGCTGCCCTTGTCGAGACCAACAAAAACGAACTTCCAACAAGCAAGGCCATCGAAGCTCCGGTTGCGATCGCGGAGATCGCGGTAGTTGGGATAGGACTGAAATCCCGACTGTTCGCCGTACACGGTTCCCCAGAGCGTCTCGGCGTGAGGCACGTTCAGAGGCCGAAGGATCAGCCCATTTAAAATGCCAAAAACGACGGCATTTGCCCCGATAGCAAGGGCGAGCGTTCCCACGCCGGCGATGGCGAAACCCGGAGACTTGCGGAGCGCACGAATAGCAAGCCGTATGTCCTGAAGGGCGCTTTCCA
The DNA here is from genome assembly GCA_963723645.1 of Terriglobia bacterium. Taxonomy (GTDB): domain Bacteria; phylum Acidobacteriota; class Terriglobia; order Bryobacterales; family Bryobacteraceae; genus Bog-105. The sequence goes on along the minus strand of CAVRRR010000005.1, from coordinate 2,309,381 downwards.
GGAAGACACCGCCCATCGCTTCCTGGCTTTCCTCCTTGAAGCGGACATAGCCGCCGAACTCAACGTGGGCGCGGCGTTCTGCCTCCGCACGCCCGAGACCGGAACGCTCGAGATCGTCCGCGCGATGCTCGATGTGGGCGCGCAGTTCCCCTTGCATGTCGTCCTCGATTTGAGAACGATAGAAAAACTTTGCGGCAACGGAGCGGAGATAGGCCAGCAAACTCATATTTCCTCCGGCTGGGCGGCTAGAGCGGATGCCATGGCTGATGCGAGGCGATTCCAGCCTTCGGTCTCTTGCTGGAATCGCTTACGGCCGGCCGCGGTGAGCTCATAGAATTTGGCGCGGCGATTATTTTCGGATACTCCCCAGCTCGCCTTCAACAATCCCTGGCGAACGAGGCGAAACAATGCCGGGTAGAGCGCTCCCTGCTCGATGAGCAGTGCTTGCTCGGAGATTTGTCCGATACGCAACAGGACGCCGTAGCCGTGGAGCGGCCCGAGAGACACGGCCTTCAGAATGAGGAGGTCGAGAGTTCCTGGAAGAAGCTGGGCCGAGCCGGACATTTCGCACTCCTTGCGCACTTAGGAGTATAGTCCCGGCTCCCCTAAGCCGTCAAGGAGAGATTGTCAGGGGTAGTGGCTCAATTTGAGCATGGGATTAACTGATTAGCTCGAGTTTCCGCTTCCTCTCAGCCTGCCAATTCTCAGCCGCAGTCACCCGAAGACGATGTAATCACAATCAGCAATCAGGGCACTCGCGGTCAGTACGCCTTTCAGACCTAATCCCTCTCTTTCTTACCGCAATGTGACAGCGCTCTAGGGATGACCGTTGGCGGGACTGCCTCGGAGTAAGAAGACGCAGTCTTCTGAGCGACGAAGGCCGTCGTGAATTGTGTAGCGCTGGACGTGGCCAGTACGATCGCCTTGCCAAAGTGAGACGCCGGCGTAAGCGCCGTCTTTACGTAGAACGTAATAAATCAGGTCGATGAAGCGCAGAGCGGCCGTGTCGTTGCGGTACCAATTGACGATGCGGCGGAGAGCAGTCAATCCAGCTTCTTCTGGCGAGAGGCCGTAGCTCATACCTTCCACAATGGTGTGAGCGCCGGCAATCTTGATGTTGGCCTCGGCATTTCCGCTGGCTCCGGCAGAACCGATTTGCGAATCGAGGTAGCAGCCACAACCGATTATGGCGGTATCGCTAATAGCACCTGGCGTTCTCCAAGGCTGTCCACTGCTGGTTGCCGCACAGGAGATCTCGTTTCTCACGTTTACAGTTGAAATGTACAACGGTGTGGCGGCGGGGAAAAGCGCGTCATAGGCAGCGCGCCAAGAGTGTTGCGGATCAAGACCGGCCAGGCGGGCGGCAGGGTCGAATTGCTGGACCAAGAGATCCAAGTCTTTCTGTGAGGCAGAGAGGAAGTGGGCGCGTCGAGCAGGAACAGGCCAATTGGGATCGTATATGACGTTACCGAGCGGGTGCGGTCTGGCTTGAATTTGCTTCCAAAAAGACCAGATGCTACGCGTGCGATCGGTGGTGAGATCCTCTTGGGTAAAGCCGTGATCGAGCGCGAACTGCGTGGCTTGTGGGCCAACGAGCAACGAATGGCCGGTTTGCTCCATGAGAGTCCGTGCAAGCAGTGAAGCATTTCTGATGCTGCCAATTGCGCCAACGGCAGCGCCGCGGCGAGTGGGGCCATGGAGGCAACAAGCATCGAGTTCAACTTCACCTTGTTCATTGGGAAGTCCGCCGAGGCCGGCCGAAGAATCGTTCGGGTCATCCTCCTCAGCTCGTGTGAGATGCAGAGCCGCGTCAAGTGTGTCGCGGCCTTCCCTCAGCATTCCGTAAGCGGTGTCGATGTTGGTAGTACCAGCCATCCTGCAGATCAGGGCGGGCAATTTAGGAATCGCAGGCCGCTCCGGCTTGGCGTGTTCGTGCGCGCTGTGATCGTGCTGCGGAGTAGCGGGTTGGGCAACCTCGCCGGCGCTCACGGCGAGAGCCATCGACGACTTGGCTGCCGCAGCCAGAAACTTACGACGGGCTGAGTTGGTCACAGTCGGACAGTGGATGAGTACTCACTTAGCCGTGAACTTCCACTGCTGCCAAGACACTCCATTGTAAGGATATTGATCTAGTTGTTCGCTTACGGCGGTCCCGCCTCCGTCTACATCGAGCCCCTCGCCGCTGTTGACATTAGTCAACTCGTACGCGCCGTTGCCTACCGAGGTAACACGCCATTGTTGCCAAGCAGTATTCTGGTAAGGGTACTGGTCAACAAGAGCGCTGTTCGACTTAGATCCGCCGGTTACCTCGAGCACTTGATTGCTCGCCACATTGGTGAGTGTGATGATGTTTCCACCTAGATTATGAACCGTCCATTGCTGGTTGGTGCCATTGTTAACTGGGTATTGGGTCATAACCTTGCCGTAAGTGGTCGAAAAACCTGGGTCATCGATGGCCATGCCACTGTGCACACTTGTAACGACGTAAGTACCATCCGCAATTAAGGTAGAGGCCACCGGGAGTTGTCCGTATACGCAAACCTGTCCGCCGTTCGTTTGCGCGGTCCCAAAGCTCGGGAGATAGACTTTTCCATTGGCAATAGTTGGAGGAATGAATTTCGCGTAGTTATTGCAGTCGTCACGTGTGGCGTTTTGATGACTGTTCCAGAGTGGGGTCATGCTGGGAAGGCCATATGCATAGAGAATGCCGGGTTCAGTTGCGTGCCAAGCGCCAAGCCCGCCGCTCTGTCCTTGTGAGTTAGTGGCAGCCCAAAGAATTCCGTTTGAAGATCCATTAGCCGAGATCGATAAGGACGCGCCTGGATGTCCAATGGCCTGAGTGCTTCCCGTATAGCTTGGCGACTTCGCAAAAGTTGAGCCGTTAAATGGGAAAACTTTCAGATAATCACTCTGCCCCCAGAGGTACAGAGTGGAATTGAAATAAGCAAGAGAGTGAATATGAGAACTGGTTGCCGACCATGTCTCGACAGCATCAGCATCCCCAAGATGCCCCATGTTGCCCGTATTAAGCAAATAGAGAACTCCGCCCTTACCTCCGGCCACCATAAGATTCGTGCCGGGCAGCAGTACGGGACCGGAGCCGGTCAGATCAATGTCTCCGGAGTTAAGCGAACTGTAATTTGAAGGCGTATACCAATCCATTAATTGAAGATTGGGATTGGCTTTCAAGACGGTCTCTCCAAAATTGTTGACTCCATCCCAGCCTCCGTTCCCTGTAACCCAATACACGTTGCCAGAAGAATCGGCAGCAGGGCCGTTGCCCGACTGCCAGATTCCGGAGCCGTTATCATCGGGAGCGGCATCGAAGACGCTCACTTGGGCGAGGTTGCTGGCGTTGTAAGCAAAAGTAAGACCCTTATACGAACCTTGATCACAGTGCGAGGCAAAAGAAAAATAGATATAGCCATTGGCGAGGAGGAGACCGGTGCGCTGAATGGCAGTTGACGAGCTAAAGCCGGAGGCCTGGATCTCGACCGGGCTACCCGCCTGTTCCTTTCCAGTGGAGAGATTTAGCGCATGCAACTGGTGGGCAGCTATGCCGTTCAATAACGTTTCGCTGACGACATAAAGCGCTCCGGTGGTGGTATCGACAACTGGAGTGCTCATGATGCCGGAAGAGCCCAAGACGTCCTGGCAAGAAAAATGTCCGGTAGACGCTGTGATGGGAGTTCCCAGGTTGACTTTCCAATATTGTTGGCCATTGTTTGCGTCGAAAGCGTAGACACTGTTGTTGGCCGTTGCCACATAGACGACGCTGTGCGTACCACCGCCAATGTTCAAGGAGCTATCGATGAGCGGTTGGGCGTAAACCTGATCATCGACGCCGATTTTGAAAAGTAAACCGAACTGATTTACGTTTACGTTGGCGGGAGTAAGGGTTGTTTCGGACGGATTCACGCCGTCCCTGAGATTGTCGTTGTGCTGGGTCAATACATTTACTTGGGCTAGACTCTTTTGGCTCGCCGAAATAACAAATGCTAAAAGGGCGAGAAGCAAAGCGGCGATGTTTCGTAGATGCAGCATGGGATCCCTCTTTTGAGTCTTGAGTGAATTCACGGAGCTTGCCGGGATGCCGACTCCGCGGGGCAAATTACCTTAGTGTCGCACCCTAAGGAGAAGAAAAAACTTTGCGGCAACGGAGCGGAGATAGGCCAGCAAACTCATATTTCCTCCGGCTGGGCGGCTAGAGCGGATGCCATGCCTGATGCGAGGCGATTCCAGCCTTCGGTCTCTTGCTGGAATCGCTTACGGCCGGCCGCGGTGAGCTCATAGAATTTGGCGCGGCGATTATTTTCGGATACTCCCCAACTCGCCTTCAACAATCCCTGGCGAACGAGTCGAAACAATGCCGGGTAGAGCGCTCCCTGCTCGATGAGCAGTGCTTGCTCGGAGATTTGTCCGATACGCAACAGGACGCCGTAGCCGTGGAGCGGCCCGAGAGACACGGCCTTCAGAGTGAGGAGGTCGAGAGTTCCTGGAAGAAGCTGGGCCGAGCCGGACATTTCGCACTCCTTGCGCACTTTAGGAGTATAGTTCCGGCTCCCCTAAGCCGTTAAGGGAGAGATTGTCAGGGCGTCTTACCGGACCGGCAGACGCGAGGTCCGTATAATTGCTTGAGCCCAGTGCCAATCACCGGGCGAGTGAACAGGCGCGTGAAGCGCCGGGAGGAGCACAATGAGAGGTCTTCCGACCAACCGACGCGAAGCTCTGGCCGCCTTACTGGCGGTGACAGCGTACGCGCAGGGTCAGGACGATACGAAAGCGATCGCCATTCCCGGGAAGCGGCCGATGATCGTTCATAACGACCGGCCGGAGGACTTAGAAAGTCCGGTCAGCTATCTGAACCAATGGGTGACGCCGACCGACTCCTTCTTCGTGCGCCAGCATCTGCCGCGCCCGACCGTAGATGGAGCAAGTTTCAAGCTGACGATTACCGGCAGAGTAGCAAAGGAACGAACCGTTACGCTCGCCGAGCTGCGGAGCTTGCGCCAGCATACGGTAGCCGCGGTGCTCGAGTGCACCGGCAACGCCCGTGCTTTTTTCTCGCCGCGTGTCCCGGGTGTGCAATGGGGACGCGGCGCTATCGGGAACGCGGAATGGACCGGGCCCACACTCGCGGACGTGTTGAATCTGGCGGGCGCCGATAGAAATACGGCCTATGTCACGACCAATGGCGCGGATGTGGGGGTCGCGAAGACTCCTGATTTTATTCGTTCGCTACCCATGCGAAAAGCCCTGCATCCGGCAACGCTGCTGGCTTTGCAGATGAACGGCGAACCGCTGCCGCCTATTCATGGATTTCCGTTGCGCCTGATCGTGCCCGGCTGGGACGGTACCAGCTGGGTTAAGTGGGTCAACTCTCTATCTGTGGACGAGAAACCGAATACGGGCTTCTTTATGAACCCGGCTTATCGTTTTCCCGAACATCCCGGTTTGCCGGGCGCGCCGGTCAACCCGAACGACCTTCAGGTGATCGAAGCGATGCCGGTGAAGTGTTACATCACCGGGCATACGGATGGCGAGAAGATTCCTCTTGCGCCGGTCACTCTGCGCGGGGTCGCCTGGGCGGGTGAGGAGCGTATTGCGAAGGTCGAAATCTCAACCGATTCCGGTATTAGCTGGCAATCGACGGAGCTGTCGGGCAAAGACCTGCCATTCACGTGGCGTTTGTGGGCCGCGGAGTGGCGGCCACCTCACCCCGGTTACTTCACTGTGCTTTCCAGGGCGACGGACGTGAAAGGGCGCACGCAGCCTCTGATTCCTACGTGGAATCCCTCCGGGTACCTGTTCGACGCGGTCGACCGAATCGGCTTGTTGGTGAGCGCTTCATGAGATGGCTTTATTTTGGCGGGGCAATCTGCCTTTTAGCAGCAGTCACAACACTATCCAGGGCAGCGGATGAGCAGGACGCGGGCAGGAAAGCGGAGCAGCGTTCCTGCCTTCCGTGCCATAGCCTGCGCCTGATCGAATCGCAGCGGTTATCGGCCGCCGCATGGCAGAAGGAAGTGGACAAAATGATCGGCTGGGGCGCCGTTGTGCCGGATCGTCAGGTATTGATCGAATACTTAAGCCAGCATTACGGGAACACGCAGCCACAGACATCTCCCGCGCTATCTGTCGACAGCAGATAAATACGACAGCCGGAATCGTCAGGCGGACCGAGGGGCCGGGACAGTTCTACGGTTCGCATTATGGAGAGCCGTTAGCCAGCCAGACTGTTCAGACGAACTTGCCAGTTTACCTGTCCATCGTTTATCATTAGAGCGAAGTGTCCAGGAACACCCTCGATGCCGCGGTGATTGAGTTCATGCAGGCCATCGGTCTGCTGGTGCGCCGGGCTCGTGCCGCGGGTGCGAATGATGTTTCTCTGACCGAGGCTGCGGTCATGAGCCGCCTGGCGAAGCACGGTCCTGCAACTACGGCAGAACTGGCGCGCGCGGAGAGCATGAAACCGCAGTCGATGGGAACAACGATTGCGGCTCTCGAGGAGATGGGGATGCTCGAGCGCAAGCCGCACCCGACCGATGGGCGGCAGGTGAACATTCAGCTGACGCCGAAAGGGGCAGCCCTGCGTAAGAACCTGGGCGATGCCAAACGGACGTGGCTAGCCCAAGCCATCGCCCAGCTTGACCGAGAGGATCGGGAAACACTGTTCAAGGCGGGCGAGATTATCAGGCGACTGGTGGAGAAGTGATGCGACGACCAGAGCCCGTGAACAAACAGGCAGCGGATTCGGACTGGCGAGCGACTCTCCCTGCGCGAGATTCGATCTCGCACGCCTGGCGAGCGCTGCGACACCGCAACTTCCAGCTTTTCTTTTTTGGTCAGAGCATCTCCGTGCTTGGCAACTGGATGACCCGGCTGGCGACGAGCTGGCTGGTTTACCGCCTGACCGGGTCGGTGCTGCTGTTGGGCACGGTCAGCTTCGCGGGTCAGATTGTCTCGTTTCTTTTGGGCCCGTTTGCTGGGGTGTGGGTCGAGCGCCTGAACCGCCGTAAGCTCCTGGTATGGACGCAGGCAGCCGGCGCCGTACAGTCGCTCGCGATGGCCGCACTTACGCTCGCGCATGTGATTACGCTGTGGGAAATTATCGCGTTGACGGCTTTGCAGGGGTTGATCAATGCGTTTGACATGCCTGGGCGTCAGTCTTTTCTCGTGCAGATGGTCGAGGATCGTAACGACCTGAGCAACGCGATCGCGATCAACTCCTCCATGGCAAACGGTGCGCGGCTGATAGGCCCCGCGATCGCGGGTCTGGTCATCAGCGCCGCCGGCGAAGGCTGGTGCTTTCTCATCGACGGCGTCAGCTACTTTGCGGTGATTGCATCGTTGTTGCTGATGAGGATAAAGCCGCAGGGTATCCGCCGCGGTGCGAACGGCATGCTCGAACAGATGCGCGAGGGTTGGGACTATGTGCGTACGTTTCGCCCCATCCGCACAATCCTGCTGCTCTTTGCGCTGGTGAGTCTAATGGGTTACCCGTATGCAGTGCTGTTGCCAGTGTTTGCCGGGAAGGTGCTTCACGGCGGCCCGGCTACTCTCGGCTGGCTTACCGGAGCTTCAGGGTTCGGCGCACTGGTTTCGGCATTGTCGTTAACGGTCCGCAAATCGGTGGTCGGGCTTACGCGCATGCTGCAGATCGCGGTCGCGATGCTGGGAGCTGCGTTGATCCTTTTCGGCTTTTCGCATACCTTATGGATCTCTCTCACGGTGATGGTATTCGTCGGGTTTGGTTTGGTGCAGAGTGCGGCGGTCAGCAATACGATCATCCAGTCGCTTGTTCCGGAGGATAAGCGCGCTCGCGCAATGAGCTATTACACGATGGCCTTTTTCGGCTCGGCGCCCTTCGGCAGCCTGCTCGCGGGCGGGCTGGCGCATCGAATAGGAGCGCCGAACACGGTGATGGTTACAGGCGCGTTTTGTTTGGCCGGTTCACTTTGGTTTACGGTCGATCTGCCGAAGGTCAAAGCAGCCATGCAGCCGGTTTACGAAGCGATGGGACTGGTAACCGCGCCCGACACGACAACCCCGCTCGCTTAAACGGAGATACATCATGCCTCTCACAAAAATAGATCCGAATCCCGCATTGGTCATAATCGACTTCCAGAGATACGTTCTTGGCGTGCCGACGGTGCACCCGATCGACGAGGTCATCGACCGGTCCGCGCGGCTTGCGCGCGCTTTTCGCGAACGCCGTATGCCAGTTTTTCTCGTCAGAGTGGCGGGAGTTGCCGGGAGAGGCCGCACCGATGCGCCCAGTCCCAACTTTGCTTCACTTCCGGCGGGCTGGAGTGAATTTGTTCCTCAGCTAGAGCAGCACGCGGACGACCTCGTAGTGAGTAAGCCGGGATGGGATGCGTTCATCGGTACATCACTCGATAACGATTTGCGCACGCGCGGCATAACCCAGATTTTCCTGTCGGGCGTTGCGACCAGCATCGGGGTGGAATCGACTGCGCGCAGTGCTTGCGATTACGGCTACAATGTGGCGCCACTGCTCGACGCGATGACGGACCGGGACGCCGAGGCGCACCGCCATACTGTCGAAAAGATTTTTCCTCGGCTGGGTGAAGCGGCCCTTACGGACGACATATTTAAGCTGCTTTCTTGAGTTTACGCATCCTCGGGATGCAGCGGGCGCATCCAATATCCCGGTATGAGTTCACGCTATTCACGATTTCGTAACGCGGCGCTTGCAGTGGCGCTTTTGATTGTCGTACCATCGACCTTCTTTGGACACGCGGTGCTTGTGGGATCGACCCCGCGAGCAAATGAAACCGTAGCGGGACCGAATATAGAAGTGTCGTTGACATTCAATTCCAGGATCGATCAGGCCAGGTCGACCATTTCGCTCGAGAGCCCGGACCACAAAGTCGCCCGGATCGCGGTGAATTCGGATAGCTCCACTCCGCAGAAGCTTGCGGGCAAAGTGTCCACTCTGACGCCGGGTTCGTATGAACTGCGGTGGCAAGTGCTCGCGGTAGACGGCCACATCACGCGCGGCGTGATCAACTTTCAGGTGAAGTAAGATCGCGTGCTTCAGTTCCTGAATCTGTTTGGTTTCCTCGCGGTTCTCTTCCGGGCGGGCATTCTCGCGTTCGGCTCGGTTGCCGTGGGAGGCGTAGCCTTCGCGGTAACGGTCCGAAGAGGTTCTTCGCTGCCCCTCTCGGGCAGGCGACTCCTTTCGATATCGGCCTTCGGCTTGGCGGCGACCCAAATTTCATATCTCGCAGCGAACTCGGTTCTGCTCTCGGCAAGCTCCGGACTCAGTTTCGGCGAGTTGCTTGGGGCTTCTTATTTCATATGGGGTTCGGTAAGCGCCCTGGCCGCTTTAGCGCTGGGCATTTTCTGTTCAGGGCGCGAGGGACGCATCGGGAGTAAGGAACTGGTGTGTGGGATCGCAATTCTCTCGGCTGCGGTCGCTACCACTCATGCGGCCGCGCGACTGGACGACCGTTACATCCTGATCGTCGCGACGGCGATACATCAAGGGGCGAGTGGAGTGTGGATCGGGGGTTTGCCGTACCTGTTGCTTACGCTGCGCGGGTGTTCGGCGCCGGTGGAAGCAGCCGCAATTTGCAAACGCTTTTCGAAAGTGGCTTTGATCAGCGTGCCTCTCATACTGGGCTCGGGTTTGTTGCTTTCGAAGTTTTACATTGGCGATGTAAGCGGGCTTTACGGCACTTCGTACGGCGTTATGGTTACGGCGAAGGCGCTGCTGTTCCTGATGGCGGTTTCGATTGGGGCGCTGAACTACCGGCTGATCGGCACCTTCGAATCCGGAGATGCAAGCTGGTTGAAACGTCTGAGCAGGCTATCGGAAGCGGAGATAGGAATCGGCATCACAGTGATTCTGGCTGCTGCCTCGCTCACGTCTCAGCCGCCGGCCGCCGACTTGCCGAACGATCGCGTGAGCCCTGCGACGATCGCGAGCAGAATGAAGCCGGAGGTGCCGCGCATGAGCACCCCGCCGGTCTCGAGCCTGTCCCCCTCGAGCCGGCAGATGTGGAAAGAGGGCCACCCGCCCGGCTCTCCGAATGGCGAGACATACATACCGGGCCAGGAGCCGTATGTTCCTTCGACGCCGGGCGACATCGCGTGGTCTGAGTACAACCATCACTGGGCCGGACTGGTGGTCCTGGTGATGGGAATTTTGGCAATCGCGGCGCGATTTCGGTGGTTCCAATGGGCGAAGCACTGGCCGATCGCGTTTGTAGGTCTGGCTGTATTCCTGTTGCTGCGGGCGGACCCTGAGAACTGGCCGCTGGGCCCGAACGGCTTCTGGGAGAGCTTTACCTCCGCGGACGTGGCGCAGCACCGGTTCTTTGTTGTGCTTATCCTGATTTTTGCCGCGTTTGAATGGGGCGTACAGACGCGCCGCCTCCGATCTCGCAGCGCCGCGCTGGTGTTTCCGGGTGTGTGCTGTCTAGGGGGAGCGATGCTGCTCACGCATACGCACGCAGTGGGCAATATTCAAGAAGAATTTCTGGCTGAGCTCACGCATGTACCGCTTGCCATACTCGCCGTGGGGGCGGGTTGGGCCAGATGGCTGGAGATTCGATTACCGGGGCCGAGTTCGTGGCACCAGGCCGCGGGGCGGGTCTGGCCGGTGTGTTTCACGCTGATTGGCGTGGTGCTGATGCTTTACCGGGAAGCCTAATGGGTTCGGTTTCAGGCTGCTGCCCGGGATTCGTGTGAATAGGGACGGCCGGCGAGCACGGTACCTGCGGCAACCAGCACGAACCCGATAGCGACCGCACAGACCCCCGTCCAGCCCCAGGCACTCCAGGCCCATGAGCCAAGGAACGAGCCGAGCGAGGCGCCGCCGAAGTAGCAGAGCATGTAAATGGTGTTGATGCGGCTGCGGGCATCCGGGCGCAGGGTGAAGACGCTCGACTGATTTGCCACCTGAGCGGCCTGGACGGCGGCATCGAGCACAATCACACCGGCGACGAGAGCCCAGATGTGATAGGGAAGGCTCCAGAAAATCGCGAAGGCGACGAGCAGGCCAAGCATGGAAAGAACGATGACGTAACGCGAGCCGCGGCGGTCCGAGAGATGCCCGGCGGCAGGCGCGACAAGCGCGCTGATGGCCCCGACAAGTCCGAAGAGACCGGCCGCCTGACTACCGAGGTGATAGCGCGGCGTTTCGAGCAGGAAAACAAGGGTGGTCCAGAAAGCGTTGAACGCAGCGAAGAACATGCCCGCGATGAGAGAGACCTGGCGGAGCTCCGGGTGTTCGCGCACGAACGTCCAAAGGGAGCGGATCAACTCGCCATAGGTGGTTTGGGCCCGGCTCGGCATGAGAGGTAAGCGGACGCGAAGAAGTACGGCAAAGATCCAGGCCAACGCGGCGGCAAGGAGAAACATGGTGCGCCACCCGAAGTGTTCGGACACGGCGCCGCTCAAAGTTCGGGCAAGCAGGATCCCGAGCAGCACACCGGTCATGATTTTGCCGATGACACGGCCACCTGCAGCCGGATCGGCGAGATCACTGGCGGCGGGGATCATGATCTGCGCGATGACGGTGGTCAGGCCGATGAGGAAGCTGGCGGTGACAATGCCGCTCAGGCTGGTAGAGGCAGCCGCTAAGGCGAGAGCGCAGCCGACTGCGACGAATAAGGAGACGATCAAGCGGCGGCGCTCGATGAGGTCTCCGAGGGGCAGGAACAAGGGCATACCAACGGCATAGCCGACCTGAGTAGCTGTCGCGACGAGACCAATCTGATGAGGGCTGCAGCGAAAGGAGCGGGCCATGTCCGCCAGCATCGGCTGATTGTAATAGGTATTTGCAACGGCCACGCCCGAAGCGACGGCTACTGTCGCGAGAAGGGACGGTGTGAGGACGGTTTCCTCAACGAGGATCGTTTGGGATGGGTGAGACTTTGGCAAATCGTTCCGGCTCTCAGTAAACTGGATATCGGGAGCACGCGTGGCTAAACTTTTAACTTCCATTGTTGCGCTTGGACTTGCGACGGTCTGCCTGGGTGCGGATTCGAATGCCGGGCGGAAGGCGCCGGAACTGGCCTTTTCGCTGGCGGGGCAGGGTGACAGGCTGCTAAGTCAGTACCGGGGCAAAGTGGTGGCGATCGAATTCATCCTGACCACTTGTCCGCACTGCCAGGCGGCGTCGAAAGTGATGACGAGGTTCCAGCAGGAGTATGGTCCGCGAGGATTCCAGGCGATTGATCTGGCGATCAACGCTCTCGATGAGGGACGGACGCCCGATCAGGCCAGCATGATGGCACAGAGTTTCGCGAGCAGTTACCAAGTGGGTTTCCCGGTGGGCTTCATCGGACGCGATCCGATGATGAGCTTTATGGGTTTCAGCATCATGGATCGCATGGTGGTGCCGCAGCTTGTGATCGTGGACAGGAAGGGCATCATTCGTTATCAGACCCCGGCCGGCGATACGGACGAGTACGGCAAGTTGATGAACGAAGGAACGATCCAACAACATATCGAGGAGTTGCTGGGCCAACCCACCAGCGCGGCAGTTCACCGGACGGTCGCCAGACGATAAAGTCTGACTGCGGTCAGACGCGGTCAGTCATGCGATTGAAACAAGGACCGCTTACTATTGGGAACCATGAACAATGAGGCGCCGCTGGCAGTTACCGTGGATGTACAGGCCGGTTCAAGGCCCGATACAACGATGATCAAGGTAAGCGGGCCGCTCACCATCCGGAACTTCTTCGAATTTCAGGATTTCACTCGCAGCCATAAATCGCCAGTTACTATCGTGGATCTCGCCGAAGTGCCTTATCTGGATTCGGCGGCATTGGGAAGCCTGCTCGGGCTGCACGTATCCTGCGGGAAAGACGGGCGCAAGTACGCGCTGGTCAACGTGAGCGACCGGTTAAAGACCATGTTTACGGTCTGCGGGGTGCAGGATGTGCTGGTGGTCTACGATACTCCGGAACAGGCCGAGGCAGCCCTGCTCTAGCGCGAGAGCAGGCCTTCACCTGCCCGCAGGATCCGTGCACTTAGCATTTTGGTCCTCAATGGGCCCGTAACATCCATCCCGCAGCGTGCTAAAACAGAACGATATGCGAGCTACGGTTGTGCTTCTCGTATCGTTTGTCCTTTGCGGGGCTCCGGTGTGGTCACAAGACGGCAAGTCACTTGAAGCCGTGGGAAAGATCAAAGTGGAAGCCTTCGATCGTTCTCAAGTGATGGACACGCTCGAGTACCTGACGGATCTGTACGGTCCGCGGCTCACGGCATCGCCGGAATTCGACCAGGCGGCGAATTGGGCGATGGGACGGCTGAAAGAGTACGGGATCTCAAACGTACACGGGGAGAAGTGGGGACCCTTCGGCCGCAGCTGGTCACTGAAACACTACGAAGTAGAGATGACCGTGCCGCGCTACTCGCACCTGGTGGCAGCTCCGCTTGCCTGGAGCGAGCCGACCAAGGGAGCAAAGACCGCGGATCTCATTTACGCGCCGGTTCACAATCCTGAGAGCCGGTACGACATGAAGAAGCAGAGTGAAGCTCTCGACCAGTACGAGAAGGAATGGAAGGGCAAGCTCAAGGGGAAAGTGGTTCTGGTAACCGACCTGAAAGCGCCAAAGCCGAGCACCAAGCCCCTGTTCCGCCGGTACACAGACGCGGAACTGGCAGAGATAGCGGAGGCACCCGAACCGCACATCACCCGACCGATTCGCCTTGACGACATGCAGGTACCGAGCGATCAGGAAGAGGCGTCTAAGTATCTGCAAAGCCTGCCGGAATCGGTGATCGACAAGTTATTCGACCGGTTCGACGAGCTGCGGGCGCGCCAGGCGAAATTCTTTCATGACGAAGGCGTGGTGGGAATCCTTCGCGGCGATGCGCGTGCCCATAACGGGCTGATTTTCGGCGAGGCCGCCGGGCCCCATACGACAAAGGGTATGCTGGCGCCGGCGACGTTCATCGTTACGGAAGAGCAGTATTCGCGTATGGTCCGGCTGCTCGATAAAAAGCAGACGGTCTCGATGCGCTTGAGCCTGGATGCCGCTGTGGGCGACACGGACGTGGACGGAACGAATCTGGTGGGCGAGATTCCGGGACAGAAGAAACCGGACGAAGTGGTGATGATCGGTGCGCATTTCGATTCGTGGCACACGGGGACGGGCGCGACCGATAACGGGGCCGGAAGCGCGGTGATGATCGAGGTGATGCGAATCCTCAAGAGTCTGAACCTGCCGATGGATCGGACGGTGCGGATCGGTTTATGGAGCGGCGAGGAGGAGGGCCTTTACGGATCCAAAGCTTACGTGAAGGCGCATTTTGGAGATCCGGACACAATGCAGCTCAAACCGGAGCAGGCCAAGCTGGACGCCTATCTGAACCTGGATAACGGAAGCGGTAAGATTCGCGGGGTGTATCTGCAGGGAAACGACGCCGCGCGGCCGCCGTTTGAGAAGATGCTCGGGCCGTTTCACGATATGGGAGCGCGCACTCTTTCGTTGAAGAACACGGGGGGTACGGACCACTTGTCGTTCGATGCGGTCGGGCTACCTGGCTTCCAATTCATACAGGATCCGCTGGATTACGGAACCGTCACGCATCACTCGGATATGGACACTTTTTCACATGCGGTTCCGGAAGACCTGATGCAAGCTTCCGCCGTTATCGCGAGCATGGTTTACGACATTGCCAACCAGCCGGAGATGTTTCCGCGCAAGCCGATGCCGACAGCCATGAATCCCTAGCCGGAAATCAGTTGGGGCGATTGGCTTCGTTTCGCCGGGCCTGCCAGAGGGGGCTTCTCAACACGGACGGCCCGACCTCGATTAGACGCGGCAACAAGTTGAATACGGCGGTCTGGCTCCAGGGCGCACCTTCGCGCGTTTTGTGACCGGCCAAATTGAGCTGGTAGGCGATGTCGCTGATGCGCTTTTCTTTGACGATCTGTTCGAGTATGAGGAAGAGGACAGCCGTCTCGACCGGATTTTCTTCGAGACGTGAGCTCTCGGGGGCCGTTCGCAGTCCATAGGGGACCTCTGCTGGAACGGTATCTGCGGTTGCTAGCAAATGGGGCGTTTCGGCAACGGCCAGTGCCGGTTCGCCGTCGCGCACCCATTCGACACTTGCCAACTTCCAGCCCTGGCTAGCTCGCCCGATGAAGTAGTCGAGCGTCAGTTCGCCCGTCACAAGATCCCGGATACGCTGTTCCATTTATCTCTGACCTCATGGCGTGTCGGGCAATTTTCCTGCCGTAGGAATCTGTTGGAGAATCCCAGGAATGAGCGTTTTGGCGATGCAGATTGGCCCGGGACTGTTTTGATTTTGGGATGCGAATGCGCGGGAGCGGGAAAGGGAAACGCGGACGTTAGACTGAAGACGCATGCACACGAACGCGCTGATCGACGAGAAGAGTCCTTACCTGCGGCAGCATGCGCATAACCCGGTAGACTGGCTGCCCTGGGGTGAAGCGGCATTCGCGAGGGCGCGGGAAGCGGGCAAGCCGATTTTTCTATCTGTTGGCTACTCTACATGCCACTGGTGCCACGTGATGGCGCACGAATCGTTTGAGGACGAGCGGACCGCAGCCGTACTGAACGAGAATTTCGTTCCGGTGAAAGTTGACAGAGAAGAACGCCCGGACGTCGACCGGATTTACATGCTGTTTGTGCAGGCTTCTACAGGCAGCGGAGGATGGCCGATGTCGGTTTGGCTCACCCCGGAGCTGGAGCCGTTCTATGGCGGGACTTACTTTCCGCCGGATTCGCGCTATGGGCGGCCTGGTTTTCGAGAGGTATTGGAGCACCTCGCTCGCGCCTGGAAGACCGAAGAAGCGGTGGTGAAGTCGTCAGGGGCCAAGGTGATTGCGCAGCTGCGCGCGATGGGATCGACCGGGGCCGCCTCGAGTGAGCTCAATCGCGAGCTCTTCGATAGCGCGTTCTGGCAATTCCGGCGCATGTTCGATTCCAAGTGGGGCGGTTTCGGAGGAGCGCCGAAATTTCCGCGGCCGGTGGCTTTCAATTATCTGCTGCGTCACTACGCGAGTTCGAAAAATGAGGAATCGCTCGACATGGTGGTGCAGACTTTGCTTCAGATGGCGGCGGGAGGCATGCATGACCAGCTTGGAGGGGGTTTTCATCGCTATTCGGTGGATGAGCGCTGGTTCGTGCCGCATTTCGAGAAGATGCTTTACGATCAGGCACAGCTGGCAGTCGCGTACCTCGAAGCGTTTCAGGCCACGCGGGATGAGCGCCTGGCCGAGATCGCGAGAGGCATTTTCAGCTATGTTTTAAGGGATCTGCGGGATTCGAAAGGCGGCTTTTACTCGGCAGAGGATGCTGACAGCCCGGACCCGGCAAATCCGGACCATTCCGGCGAGGGCGCGTTTTATATCTGGAACCAGCGAGAGATCAATGGGTTGTTAGGCGGCGAGGCGGCGGCGGTCTTCGGCAGGAAATACGGGGTGGAACCGGACGGCAATGTGGAGCAGGATCCACAGGGCGAGTTTACCGGCAGGAACATTCTTTACGAGGCGATTCCGACAGCCGAGGCGGGTGCGCGGTCAGGTCTGGACGAAGCGGAAACGATCCAGCGGATAGCGGCAGCTAAGCTGATGCTGCTGGAGGCCAGAGCGAAACGGCCCAGGCCTCATTTGGACAACAAGATCCTGACCTCATGGAATTCGCTGATGATTTCAGCTTTCGCTAAAGGATTTGCTGTTTTGGGCGATAAGGAGTACAGAGACGCTGCGACGGAAGCTACGGAGTTTTTGCTTTCGAACATGTATGACGAGCAGTCAGGGATCCTGCTCAGGAGGTTTTGCGACGGCGAGGCGGCTATAGGCGGATTCCTGGACGATTATGCCTTCCTCGCTCAGGCATTACTGGATGTGTTCGAGATCACGTTTGAACCGCGGTACCTGGAGTTTGCGATAAAGCTGGCCGAGGGTGGGTTTGCCAGATTTGAGGATAAGGAAGAGGGCGGGTTCTTTAGTACGGAAGCTGCGCCGGACCTGCTCATACGGATGAAGGACGACTACGACGGGGCCGAGCCGACCGGAAATTCTGTTGCTTCGGACGTGCTGGTCCGGCTGGCTTCGCTGGTTGAGAAGAAAGAGTTCAGGGAACGGGCGGAGCGGTCTTTGCAGGCGGTTGCGGCGAAACTCCGATCTCAGCCGACGGCAGCGCCGCAAATGCTGGTTGCTTTGGATCGGTCCTTGACGCCTCCCGCTCACACGGTGATCCGGTGCCAAGAGGTGGATGGCGAAGTGCTGGGCCGGCTGGAGGAGTTTCGGAAAACATTCGAGCCCAATGTCGTCAACCTAGTGGTTGACGAACAAAGGGCTCGGAGACTTGGTGAACTTTTGCCTTTCCTCGGAGATCTCGAGAGGAAAGGCTGGATGACGATTTACCGGTGCGTGAACTTTACTTGTTCACTGCCGGAGATCGTGGAAGAAGATCAGGCCCGTTTGCGCTTCCGTGCGTAAACGGCCAACCCGGCGGTCAGGCCCAGGCCAAGGAGCGCGAACGAGCTGGGCTCGGGAACGATTGGCGCCAATCCCCAGGCATAATCAGGGGCGGACGAGAGAGTGCTGAAGGTCGATATTCCGTTGCTCGGGTTGAACGTGTAGATCGAGTTCGGGGAGACGATGCTCGAGCCATAGACGGTTCCCCCGACGCTGACCAGGGCTCCGAAATCGGTAGACCCGCTGGTACCGAGGTACGAGGCCAACCCGGTGCTGGTGTTAATGCTGTAGACGTTTGCGCCAAGCGAAATATAGAGGTTGTTCGAACCGGTAGACAAGCCGACGGTGTTGCTACCCATCAGAAGGTGAGTCGATCCAACAGCAGTTTCGACACCGGTTGCGGGATTGATGTTGTAGAGTTCTCCGACGGTATCCACCATGTAAAGTCCGGTGGTCGTTGAGCCAAAGACGTAGTAGGTCTGGTTGGCAAGATTCCCGACCAAGCTGGTTGCGCCGGATTTCGTGTTTACGGTGTAAAGACCAGTGCCACCCGATGCAGCCGTATAAAGGGTCTGGCCGATCTCGCCGAGGCCATCGGGAGTGAATCCCAAGTTGCTGACAAGACTGAAGTTGCCGTTATTCAGGTCAAGGGAACCGAATTGGTTCGTACCGTTCCCGATAGCATCCCAGGCAACTGTGTCCGCAAAAGCGGAGACGGACAGTGCCAAAAAGCTAAGAACTGTAATAGACCGCCTCATATTTATCAGTGTTGTATCCTCCGGCAGATTGGCGTAGCTAATGAATAGCGCTGCTACGCACTTCTAGTAGACTGTAGCACGACTTAAGTATCAGCAGAAAATTCCTGGAGAGATGCTTTTGGGATGAGTACTTGAGTTTCAGGACCGACCTGATGCTTGAAACCTGCCGTCTGAAGGTGGCCTGAGAACGTACTGCAGATTCCCACAACCGAACATACGAGAAGCGCATTGGCCGTCTGCAAACCCAATGCTTTCTTACAGTTAATCGATAGCAGCGGCGTGGTCGTTGACATGCTTACATTAGTGTCGACATGAGCATGGATGTACCACGCGGAAAAGAAGTTGCCCGAAAGCGACTGATCCGGCGTATTGGATTAATAGTGGCTATAGTTTTGGCGGTGGGAGGGACCACGATCGCGCTGGCTCGTCTTAAACCGGCTGCGCCTTCGGTGGACATGAGCGGGTTATGGCCCGGAACGGTGCGGCGGGGACCGATGGAAATGAATCGCCGTGGACTTGGCGCCCTGAAGCCGGAAGAGATTCACTGGATTGCGGCGGCCCAGGACAGCCGAGTATCGCAGATTGTGCGCCGGGCCGGCATCGATCCCGTGAAGGCCAATGACGTCATCCTGGTTCTTAACGATCCCGATCTCGAGCTGGAAGAAGAGAAGGCCGAATGGACGCTCAAGCAGGAGCAGGCAAACCTGGCCAACATGAAGATCAAGCTGGAGAGCGACAAGCTCGAGCAGAGGGCCAGCCTGGCTGAGCTAGAGTCTCAGTACACGCAAGCGAAGCTAACCGGCGACAGGGACCTGGAACTCACGCGTCTCAATTTGAAAAGCGATCTCGAATCGAGGCTGTCCGTAGACCAGGCGAATCAACTGCAGAAGCGTGTTGAGCTGCAGAAGCAGCGGCTGGGTATTCAGGATGAGGCGATCAAAGCTCAACTTGATGCGCAGCAGGTAGTGGTCGCGAGCGCGCAGGCAGCGTACGACCTCAAGCGGAAGCAGGTGGATCAGCTTACGATACGGTCCGGCATCGACGGCGTTCTGCAGGAAGTCGACGTCGAAGTGGGGCAGCGCGTGACTGCCGGAACGATTCTTGCCAAGGTAGCCGATCCGAAGAAGCTCAAAGCTGTGCTGCAGATTGCGGAAACGCAGATGAAAGATGTCCGTATCGGTCTCGATGCGACGATTGATACTCGCAACGGCATTATTCCCGGCAGAGTTATAAGGATTGACCCCGCGGCCTTGAACGGCACAGTGGGAGTGGACGTAGCGCTACTCGGCCCCATGCCTCCCGGTGCGCGACCGGAGCTGAGCGTGGATGGAACCATCGAGATCAAGCGGCTGCCCGATGTAGTCAATGTGGACCGCCCCGTCTCGGGAGAGGAAGACACGACCATTGGCTTGTTCAAGATCGATCCGGACGGGAAGGGAGCTTCACGCGTGAACGTCAAGCTCGGCGCGGCGTCGGTAAATACGATCCAGGTGAGGGACGGATTGAAAGTGGGGGATCGCGTGATTCTATCCGACATGTCGCAATATGACCAGTACCAGCGAATCCGTTTGAACTGAAACGTGTAGGCATACGTAGTTAGCAGATATTCCACGAAGGAGGAAGTAAAGCAGAATGACAGCATCCGATCCGTTGATTCATCTGGACGGCGTAACGAAAGTATTTGTAACCGACGAGGTGGAGACACACGCACTCTCGGGGATTCACATCGACATCAAGCGCGGAGAGTATGTCTCGATATCCGGGCCGTCAGGCTGTGGGAAATCGACCTTGCTGGCGATTCTGGGACTGCTTGATTCGCCGAGTTCCGGGACTTACATTCTGAACAACAAGCCGGTACAGAGTCTGAAGTTGTCGGAGCGGGCGCGCATCCGGAACCGCGAGATCGGCTTCATCTTCCAAGCGTTCAATCTCATCGGCGATTTGAACGTGTATGAAAACGTCGAGTTGCCGCTGACATACCGTGGAATGCCGTCGAGTGAACGGAAGAAGAAGGTGCACGAGGCGCTGGAGCGAGTGGGGATGTCGCATCGCATCAAGCACTATCCTTCGCAGCTTTCCGGAGGTCAACAGCAGCGCGTAGCGGTCGCGCGGGCACTGGCCGGGGATCCATCGATTCTGCTGGCGGATGAGCCTACCGGGAACCTGGATTCGCAAAACGGTGAGCAGGTCATGGATCTGCTTCGGGAATTGCATCGCGGCGGGGCGACCATCTGCATGGTTACGCACGACCCCAGGTATGCGCGGTATGCGGATCGCTCGATTCATCTGTTTGACGGCCGAGTAGTAGAGGAAAACATGGAGGTGCCGGTTTGACGGGGCGGGAGGCTCCGCAAGCTGAGTATTTAAGGGGATGTTTAAACACGTAGACGTAATCGCAGTCGCTCTGCTGTTGCTGGCCGTGATCCTGATGAGTGAGGTGAGGAACTCGGCGGTTCTCGCTTACCAATCGGCAAGGCTGGTTAGCTTCACAACGCGGCACTTCGAGCAACTTTCTCTTCAACCCCGTATGCCGCAGCTCTGTATCACACGCGAATAAGCCGAATCCGATCGTCAGCGATCCAGTTCGCTTCCTTCGCGCCGGCGGGCTGCTCTAGGCTAGGAGTAAGCCGCAAACGAAAAGCTACGCAATGATCTCTCTACGAAACGTTGAAAAATTCTTTGAGCACGGACCAAGCAAGACCTATGTGCTGCGGCGCATTAACGTGGATATCAAGGAAGGCGAATTTATATCCATCATGGGGCCCTCAGGGGCAGGGAAGTCGACCCTTCTGCACCTTCTCGGTATGCACGACTCCGCGTGGACAGGCGAATACCAGTTCCTCGATCACCCGATTCACCGGATGAACAAGAAAGACCGCTCCGAGGTTTATAAGAAGTACATCGGTTTCGTATTTCAGAGCTATCATCTGCTGGATTCGCTGACGGTTTATGAGAACCTCGATATTCCGCTGTCGTACCGCAACATAAAAAAATCGGAACGCCAGAGCATTGTGTGCGATGCGCTCGACCGGTTCAACATGGTAGGCAAGAAGGATTTGTACCCGAACCAGTTATCGGGCGGGCAACAGCAGTTGGTGGCTATCGCGCGCGCCATGATCGCGAACCCGAAGCTGATCCTTGCCGACGAACCGACCGGCAATCTGCACTCGAGCCAGGGCAAAGAGATCATGGAATTGTTCAAGAGACTGAACGAGCAGGGTACGACGATCGTACAGGTTACGCACAACGAAAAGAATGCGGAGTACGGACATCGGATCATTTATATCGAAGACGGGTGGATCAGCCAGAATCAGCCTGCTGCCTGATGGGCCTGTCTTTTCTGAATGAACTAAAACACTAATGGCAATTGTTCCCTCGCAGATGCGCGTCTTGATCGCCGACGATCAACCCGATGTGCTCGAAGCACTGCGGCTTGTTTTGAAGCGCGAAGGATATCGGATCGAAGCTGTCGAATCACCTCAGCAAGCGCTTACAAACATCGAGAACCGGGATTACGATCTCGCGATCATCGACTTGAACTACACGCGCGATACAACTTCCGGCCAAGAAGGGCTGGATCTGCTGGCCAAGATTCAAGCGTTCGACTCGATGCTACCGGTGATAGTCATGACGGCCTGGGGAAGCGTTGATTTGGCAGTACAGGCGATGCGGCGCGGCGCCCGGGATTTCGTGCAGAAGCCCTGGGAAAACGAGCGCCTGGCCGCCATTGTGCGAACACAGCTCGAACTGAGCCAGGCAATCCGTCGAGGTCAACGGCTCGAGGCCGAGAACCAGATCTTGCGTGGAGAAAATCTGCCGACGATGATCGCGCAGGCTCCTGCGATGCAGCCTGTGCTGGACTTGATCACCAGGGTGGGACCGTCGGACGCCAATGTTCTGATTACCGGCGAGCCGGGGTCGGGCAAGGAAGTCGTCGCGCGGATGCTGCATGCGATATCGGTGCGCGCCGGAAAACCGATGGTGACGGTGAATGCAGGCGGGCTTGCCGAAGGAGTTTTCGAAAGCGAACTGTTCGGACACGTGAAAGGCGCTTTCACAGACGCGAAGATGGACCGGGTTGGGCGGTTCGAGCTGGCCGATACTGGAACGCTCTTCCTGGATGAGATCGCGAACGTGCCGATGAACCTGCAGGCCAAACTGCTGCGCGTTCTCGAAGTGGGAGAGATGGAGCGGGTCGGTTCTTCAAAAACGAAGAAAGTGGATGTGCGGGTTATCTCGGCAACCAACGCCAACCTGCCCGACGAAGTGCAGAACGGGCGATTCCGGCAGGACCTTGTCTTCCGGTTGAACACCATTGAGATACATCTGCCGCCTTTGCGCGAACGACGCGAAGACATACCCCTGCTGGCTAATCACTTCCTGGGCATCCACGCGCGGCGATACCGCAAAAACATTACCGGCTTCGATCCGAATGCTGCCGAAGCCATGCAGGAGCACGTCTGGCAAGGTAACGTACGCGAGTTGAATCACGTGGTAGAGCGAGCCGTGCTGATGGCGCAAAGCAATTGCATCAAAGCGAGCGATCTGGCTTTGCGGAGCGGCCCTTCCTCGGCGCCGCGCCTCGAGGATATGAGCCTCGAAGATGTGGAAGAGTTCCTCATCAAGAAGGCGCTTTCGAGGTACGGCGGCAACGTGAGCCATGCGGCGAGCGCGCTCGGCTTGAGTCGAAGTGCATTATACCGGCGACTCCAGCGCTTCGGACTATAAGCTCGGGAACGAGCGATGGATGAAGATCGGGGTCTTTGAATTCAAAGTCGGCCACGACGCACGAGTGCTGCTGCTCGCATTGCTCGCCGGACTGCCTGGGGTTTTAGCGTCAGTCATACTGCTCGCGGTGAACGGCTTCTCAGGGCGGACGCAATGGACGCTCGATCTGCTCATCGTTGTTTTCTGGGTGGGCTTCTGTTTCGCCGCACGTGGACGCGTAGCGAGCCCGCTGCGCACGCTCGCGAACCTGCTCGAAGCGATGCGGGAAGGGGATTACTCGATCCGCGCCCGGGTGGAGGATCCGCGGGAACCGCTCGGCGAAGTGATGCAGCAGGTGAATGCGATGGCTGCGACGCTGCGAGACCAGCGGTTGGGAGCAGTGGAAGCGACGGCGCTGCTCAGGAAAGTGATGGAAGAGATCGAGGTTGCCGCGTTCGCATTCGACCCTCAGCAGAGCTTGCGCCTGGTGAATCGTGCGGGCGAGCGCCTGCTTGGCCAACCAGCCGAACGCCTGCTTGCGAAAAACGCGGCTTCTCTCGGTTTGTCTGAATACCTGGTAGGCGAGCCAGAACAGACCATCCAGCGGACGTTTGCAGGCGGAAACGGACGGTGGGGCGTGCGCAGGAGTCAATTTCGAGAGGGCGGCGTTCCCCACGCACTGCTCGTTGTCACGGACCTCACACGCCCGTTACGCGAAGAAGAGCTGCAGGCCTGGCAGCGACTCGTGCGCGTGCTCGGTCACGAGTTAAACAATTCGCTTACACCCATCAAGTCGATTGCGCAGAGTCTCGAGAACCTGGTCAAGACGGATCCGCGGCCGGACGACTGGACCGACGACATGGCGCGGGGGTTGAACGTAATCGCGACGCGTTCCGAATCGCTCAGCCGGTTCATGAGTGCGTACGCGCGACTCGCCAAGCTGCCGCCGCCCAAGTTTGGTGCAGTGGAAGTAAATGCGCTGCTGCGGCGCGTGAGCAATCTCGAAACGCGCATGCCGGTTTTCTTTGAGGAATGCCCGCCGCTGACGATCCAGGGGGACAGCGATCAACTCGAGCAGGTGTTAATCAACCTGGTTCGCAACGCGGTGGATGCCGCACAGGAGACCTCAGGCCGGGTCTTCATACGCCACACGCGCACCAACATAGCGGTCGAGATTTCAGTACGGGACGAAGGGCCCGGCCTGTCAAACACAAACAATCTGTTCGTTCCGTTCTTTACGACGAAACGGGGCGGATCCGGTATCGGCCTAGTTTTAAGCCGCCAAATCGCGGAAGCTCACGATGGAACGTTGACGCTGCAAAATGCGCCGGACGGTCCGGGCTGCATTGCGCGGCTATCGCTCCCGCTTCACTGAGTGCAGGAGTGAATGGCGGCTGCGCTCTCCTGCGAGCTATCCGCATGGTATGAGCTGCGCACTAGCGGGCCGGCTTCCACGTGCGCAAAGCCCATTTTCAAACCCGCGACTTTCAACTCGGCGAACTCCTCGGGTGAGACGTAGCGAAGCAGGGGTAAGTGCTTCGCGGAGGGTCGCAGATACTGTCCGAGCGTCAGGATGTCTACGTGATGATCGTGCAAGTCCTGCATTACCTGCAGGACCTCTTCCGTTGTTTCACCCAACCCGAGCATCAAGCCTGACTTGGTGGGTATATGCGGTCGAGCCTGCTTCGCGTAGCGCAGCATGTCAAGCGAGCGCGTGTACCGGGCGCCCAAGCGCACCTGGCGATAAAGCCGGGGAACGGTTTCGGTGTTGTGGTTGAGAACGTCCGGATGAGCGTTCATGACGATATCCATGGCGGAGTGAGAGCCCTGGAAATCGGGTACCAAAACTTCCACGCGACAGCCGGGAACCTGCGCACGGATGGCTTCAATGGTGAGGGCAAACAGCTCAGCCCCGCCGTCTTTGCGGTCATCCCGATTGACGCTGGTAACAACCGCGTACCTGAGTCCGAGCGCGGCGCAAGCTTCCGCAACGCGGCGGGGCTCGTCATAATCCACGGCCAACGGAGCCCCTTTCTGTACGGCACAGAAGCCGCAGCGGCGGGTGCAGACGTTGCCCAGAATCATGAACGTCGCAGTGCGCCGATTCCAGCATTCGCCGACATTCGGACAAGCAGCGCTTTCGCACACTGTATGCAAATGGAGGCGAGTGACGAGGTCCTTCAGTTCACGATAGTTTTGCCCTACAGGCGCTGGAGCGCGCAGCCATTTCGGGCGTTCGGGACTCTGCAGGATATTGACCAGCACTGTTATTAGTGTAGCGGCGACGGATCAGATCCAGTTTCCCGGGGGCGCTACCTCGACCCAGGAACCCTCGACTTTATCGGGGTGCAGCGTGATCTGCCGGATGTAGCGCCGCAAGACGGCGAAATTCTCGGGTATAGCGATCTCGGAGCTTTCGGCAAGGGCCGCAGGGGTGGATTGTGCGATGCACTGGCTGAGCTCGGCCGCGAGCGGCGCGGCATCCCCCGGTGAGACAGTCGCTTCGTAGTCGGGTTCCACGACGACGCGCCCTATCTTTTGCGAAGTGGGCTGAACGCCGTCGAGAGCGTCTTCGAGGAAAGCTTCTATCTTCAGGTTCATGGGTTACATTTCCCTCCGGTTTTCAAGCGATCGGGACATGCTCACCTCATCGGCGAACTCCAGGTCACTACCTACCGGTATGCCCATCGCGATGCGCGTCACGCGAGGTCCCAGCGGTTTTAGCAGACGTGATAAATAGACGGCCGTAGCTTCACCTTCCACGGTGGGGTTGGTGGCGAGAATAATTTCCTGAATCTCGGTTTCGTGGAGGCGATCGACGAGGCCTTTGATGCGCAGCTGCTCAGGCCCGATCCCGCGCAAGGGTGAGATCGCTCCATGCAGCACATGATACAGACCGCGAAAGCTGTGGGTTGTCTCTATGGGAACGATATTGTGCGGCTCTTCCACGACACAGATTTGGGAGTGTTCGCGATGCGGGTCGCGGCAAAACGAGCAGAGTTCGCCGTCACTGATGTTGTTGCACTGCTCACAAATGCCGAGCTTGTCTTTGATGTCCAGAACGGCTTGTGCGAGGTTCGCGGCGTCTTCACGCGGGGCGCGCAGGAGATGAAATGCGATACGTTGAGCTGACTTCTGGCCGATGCCGGGAAGGCGCTTACATTCCTGAATGAGCCGGGCAAGCGGCTCTGCAAACTCTGGCATTTATAGGACTAAAAAAGGCCTGGCGGCAGGCCCAGTCCACCCAGCATACCGCCCATTTTCGACTGGGCCTCATCGTCCACTTTCTTCGCAGCCTCGTTGAACGCAGCCAGGACCATGTCCTGCAGCATCTCTACATCGCCCGCCACTTCGGGATCGATCTTTACAGCAAGCACGCTTTTCTGACCGTCCATTTTGATGCTGACCATGCCGCCGCCGGCTGAGCCCTCGACGCGTATCGCGGCAATCTGCTCCTGCATTTTCTGCTGCATCTGCTGCGCTTGCTTCATCATGGATTGCATGTTGCCGGGCATTTTCATAGCTTCTGTCCTTATCGGGTTTGGCGGCGCCTACTCATTCAAATTTCGCACGGTCCGTATCTGGGCATCGGGGAACAGCTCCTGAAATCGCTTGACGCCCGGATGCGAAAGAGCTCGCTCGCGCAGCTCCGAGCTGTCGGGAGCACTGGGCGCGGAGTTCGGCACCGGATCGGGAGCGGCCGCCATGTTCGCGCCGGCTTCCGTGCGAATTGTGACGCGCCTGCCGGCAACTTCGGAAGCAATAGAAGCAAGCTTGGGTTCCTTCAACGAAAGCAGATGCATTTTCGGAGCTCGAATGACGAGTTCCGACTTATGCAGAGCGACGTCGGCCTGGAGGATGGCGTCGGCGGTGAAGGTCAAGCCAGCTTTCACGAGCGCCTGGTGTAGATCGCTCTTGAGCTCGCCGTTGGAAGGCTGGGGCGCCTCTACCGATAGCCCCGTTTCGTTCAGCGTAAACACCGGCGCGGAGTTCGACACCGGCGGAGGCGCGGCAACCGGCGTTGGTCTGGGCGCAGGAGGCGAGACTTTGGGCGCCTGGGTGACCGGCGGCCGCAGTTCCGCAGTGCGCGGCGCCTTGGGCAAGTGGGGCGCTGCCGGAGACGGTCCGTCGAGCCCTGCAAGAGCCTCTTCTATGGGCTGCAGCTTTCCGGCCTGCACCAGCTTGATGAGACCCAGTTCGAGATGCAGACGCGGCTGCAAGGAGGATTGCAGGTTTTTGTAAAGCTCGAGCGAGAGGTTGAGGTACCGCGTGAGATCCTCTTCGCTGAATGAGCGAGAAGTTGCCAAAAGCGCTTCTTGCTCATGGTCAGATGCGGCGATTAAACGAGTTGGCTTACCTGAAATTTTGGCGACGAGCAGATTACGCCAGTAGCGTGACAGTTCACGCGAGAAATGCTGAAGGCTGTGGCCGTTTCGCTCGAGTTCTCCGACGATGTCGAGCATGCGGCCGCCGTCCTGCCCGGTTACGGCGTCCGCGACGGATTCGAACGACTCGGCACCAAACATGCCAAGAAGGCTGCGGATCTCCTCGATACGCAGTGTCTTTCCGCAGCACGCAATGGCCTGATCGAGGGCAGAGAGTGAATCCCGCACGCTTCCTTCGCCGGCTTGCGCGACTACTGAAAGAACTTCTTCACTCGTTTCGATGCCTTCCTGTTCGGCGATGTATCTCATGCGACCGACAATTTCCGCGAAATCGACCGAACGAAAGGTAAATTGCTGGCAGCGGGACGCGATGGTGTTGGGAATCTCGTATGCTTCCGTCGTGCACAGAATGAAGACCACCCATTCGGGTGGTTCTTCCAAGGTCTTCAGAAGGGCGTTGAACGCTTCTTTGGTGATCTGATGGGCCTCATCGATGATGAAGATCTTGTAGCGATCCCGCGCCGGCCGGTAGCGCACGTTTTCCCGGATCTCGCGCATTTCGTTGATGCCCCGGTTAGAGGCGGCATCGATTTCGATCACATCGACCGAGTTTCCCGCGCTGATCTCGAGGCAGCTCGAACAGACTCCGCAGGGCGTAGCTATAGGGCCGTGAATGCAGTTGAGGCAGCGAGCCAGGATGCGCGCGACTGTTGTTTTACCGGTTCCACGCTGCCCAGCGAAGATATAACCGTGCGCGATGCGGTTGCTTTCAATGGCGTTGGTTAGCGTTTTCTGAACATGTTCCTGGCCGATGAGCTCGGAGAAACTCTGCGGACGATACTTCCTGGCGATGACCTGGTACATGGGATCGGTCGGTTGAGAGGAGAGTTTGCCAGACCCCGGGTGATCCGCGGCACACGAGCTAAACCGCTACCGTTGCTTCCTTCCGGACCTGGCGGGGTTTGCGACCGCCCATTGCACGAAGCCCGGAGCCTGACAACCCATCAGTTTAACATTCGCTTTTACTTTCGCCCGTCGAGAACAGCCTGCAGTTTATCGCCGAAAAGAGTGTTCATCTGGTGCCGAGGAGGCTCCGGTTTCCGCTCGACGCGTGCGATGGGAGGCGCGGGTGCGCCGGGGGGCGCGGGCGGTTGCGGAAAGGGCCGAGGCGAGGACGGCGCACGCGGCGCGGCTTCAGGAACGGGTGGCTTGCTCAATTTCTGAGGCTCAACAGGCTGCTGAGTCTCGACCGTTTTGTGCGGCTCGTTCTTGGGCTGCGCAGTAAGCGGCAGCTGCTCGTTTACCGTCTCGTTTTGCACGGGTTGCGGCGCAGTCTCCGGGTAAGACACCGCATCCGGCAACCCATCGGACGCAACAGTTCCCATGTAACGATCTTTACGAAGCAGAACTCTTTCCAGAGCCGCGACCCAGTTAGTGAATTCGCCTTCGGTTTGGGGATCCCGCTTCAGCACGGTCCGCATGGCGTTCATTTTGGAATCGAGGTTGTCGAGATGGTGAAGGAGCATCGCCTCCGGAAAGAGCGGGACTTTTGGCGACCCGAACTCCAATTCTCCGTGGTGGCTGACGATCATGTGTTCAATCAGGTTGCGAAGCTTGTGAGGGAAGTCGGGTAGCTGGTCGAACTTGCTGCCGATCAATCGCAGCCCGAGCACGATATGCCCGAGCAACTGCCCTTCGGCGCTATAACCAAAGCTGCGGGCGTAGGAGAGCTCTTCCACTTTGCCTATGTCGTGGAGAATCGCGCCGGTTAGCACAAGGTCGCGATCGACTTCCGGGTAATGGCCGGCGATGAGCTTGGCCAAGGCGCACAGCGAGAGGACATGCTCCAGAAGCCCGCTGCGACAAGCGTGATGGATGCTCTTAGCGGCGGGGGCAATTGCGTAAAGTTCGGCCAGCTTAGCATCGGCGAAGGTCAATTCGAGCAGAGACCGGAGGTGCCGGTTGCCGATGCCCGCGATGATGCCGCGCAGTTCCTCGAACATCGCCTCCGGGGTTCGCTCGGAGCAGGGAAAATAATCGGCAAACTCGACTTCGTGGTCCTCGAGGCGGCGCAGTCGATGAACGACAAACTGCGAGCGGTTGTTATAGAGCTGGGCCAGACCCTTTACTTTGACGAAGTGATCGCGATCAAAGGTATGCATCACCTCGACCACGTTGTCCCACATTTTGGCCTCAATTTCGCCCGTGCGGTCCGCGAGATGGAGGGAAAGGTAGGGCTCGCCGGTTTTCTTCTGCCGAATCTCTTTTGAAAGAACCAGGAACTGGGCGGTTACAGACTCGTTTGGAACGAGCGTGCTGACGAAAGGCGATTTCATACGGCGGCTTAGCGCGAGCTACTCTTTCCGGTAACGGTGGTCTCGGTCCCGGGGATCGGGATCACTCCCAAGATGCGCTTGTGGCGCGTTTTCTGTTCCACTTCCGCCTTGGTGACGGTTTCCGGTTTAAGCTGAGCGACTTCCTGCCACTTAGTGTCTTTGCCGGGGGCTGCGCCAGTGTCTACGAAACCCGGTTTGATCTGCAGGAAGGCCTGCTTGCGGAGGTCGGTCAGATATTCGCGAACTTTGGGCTGCATCTTAGGCCCGTAGAGCTGGTTCTCGATCTCCGTCTTAACGTCGGCCAAGGGCGCCAGCCCCTGCTTTGTGTGATCATCCACGCGAAAGATGTCGAATCCGGTGGGCAACTTGATCGGTTGAGTAATGAAGCCTTTCGGTTTGCTCCATACTGCCGCTTCGATTTCGGTGCTCAATTCGCCCTTCTTATAGCTTCCAAGGAAACCGCCGTCCTTCGAGGTAGCAGCGTCGGAGTTGTCGCGAGCAAGATCCGTGAAACGCTCACCCTTATCCGCCTCGGCAGCAACCTGCTTCGCCTTCTTTTCAGCTGCCACCACAGCCGCAGGGTCCTTGCCTTGCGTGGAGATGAGAATCTCGCTCAGAAAGACCTTCTCATCGCGAATGAATTCCGATTTGTGAGCGTCGTAGTAGTCCTGAACCTCTTTGTCAGAGATATTGATGTGACGCCCGACTTCCTGGCCGATGACTTCTCGGGTGAGCATCTGGTTTTTAGCTTCACTCAGAAAGTCCTCATAACTCATGCCCGATTGCTGGCGAATGTAATCGTGAAATTTGTCCGGATCAACGATGCCCGCCTGGCGCTGGAGATTCGCCATGTACTTACTGGCCTCGGAATCGACATTGATGTTGAGCTCTTTTCCTTTTTGGGTGAGCAGGAGCTCGTCAATGCGATCGCGCAGTACGTTCTTCTCATGGCTGGAGAGCTCCTCCCGGTACTGGGAGCCGCTGAGTCCCTGCGCTTTCAGCTGGGCGTTCATTTCCTTTGTATATCGTTCGACTTCGTCCTGGCTCACGATATCGCCATTCACTTTGGCAACGATCTGGTCGACGATCGTCGGGTTATCCGCCGCAAGGCAGAAGGAGGCAAAAGCCAAGCCGGCTAGGAAGGCAGCTTTCATAGAGTTTCTCTTATTATGGCAACGATCCACGTCTAGAGGGATCGCAGGTTTCGGCCAATGGGGTTCTGACGTTTGCCGCCCGCCGGGTGGTTTCGCGAACGAGCCATCAAAAAAAATGGGTGGGATCTTACGATCCCACCCGGCAGGTTCAGGTTGTATCGAAACTTTATTTCTTAAGAGGTTTGCCCGACGCTGGTTTGAGCGAAGCCACGGCTCCGCCGCCAGCCGCCATGGCAGCAGGCAGAGGCATCTCGCCGCCGATGATGTTGGACATGGCAGTCATAGACAAGTTCTCCTCTTCGGCTGTGAAAAGAAGGCAGCCCCGCTCGGCATCGAACTCGGCTTTAATCCAGTCGCCCGAGTTGACCTGATTAGTCGCGATCAGGTTCGATAAGGGGTGAACGAGCAACCGTTCGATGGCACGCTTCAGATGACGGGCGCCATACTTAACGTCCGTCCCTTCAGACAGCAGGAACTCTTTCCCAGGCTCGGAGACTGTGAGAGCAAACGTCTTCTCAGAGGGTGAAGAGAAGATTCGCTGCTGGACCTGTCCCAGTTCCAGATCCAAAATACGCCGAAGTTCCGCTTCGCCGAGCGCTTTGAACACAACGCACTTATCGATCCGGTTCATAAACTCCGGCGTGAACTTCCGGCGCGCTGCCTCGACTCCGCTGCGCGATAGTTTTTCGTTTAATTTCTCATCCACCTTACCGGGTTCGGAGGCGCCGCAAACCGCTCGGAAGCCCAGTTTCGGTGTAACAAGCGCACTCATCTCGGCTGCGCCAAGATTGCTCGTCATAAAGATCATGGCTTTGGAGAAGTCAACCTTGCGGTTGTCGCCCAGGGTAAGGGTGGCTTTGTCGAGGATGCCGAGCAGCAGGTTCCAAAGGGCATCGCTTGCCTTTTCGATTTCGTCGAACAGGATGAAGCTGAGCTTGACCGTTTCCGTGTGGTGCTGATTGATGACTTCCTGGCTCAGCAAAGGGTGAGTTTCACGATGCCCAAGATAACCGGGAGGTGAACCGATCAGCTTCGCGATTTCATGACTGTGCTGAAACTCGGCACAATCAATCTTGATGACCGCGCGTGGATTGCCGACCAGGGCTTCGGCGGTTGCTTCCACCGTTCGCGTTTTGCCGGAGCCGGTGGGCCCCAGGAACAGAAAGTTGCCGACCGGGCGTCCGGGCGCTGCAAGGCCAGTGATGTGCATCTGGTAGATGTTGACGATCTGCTCGACCGCTTCGTCCTGGCCGACGACCAGCTTCAACAGCGTGCGCTCAAGCGACTCTGCGTTTCTCCCGGTTTTTGTCGGATCAAGTACCCTTCGTAGGTGGCTCATATGGTCGATCCCTTCCTGCACTCCGATTCGAGCGCCGCAACTCCCTTGCCTGCGTCAGTCTTTCTATTTCTGTTGGACTGCAACCAACATTGAGCAAGCCGGGTGCCAAATTCACCACCACGGTGCTTCTTACCACAACCATCGGCAAAAGCACTAACAAACTTCAGAGGCTTCAAGCCTCGATTTCGACTCGGGCTTTTCTGATTAGTACTTCTGAGGCCGGGAAGGTCTCACCTCAATTCTGCTAATCAAGGTCCTTTCCGGCATTCGCAAAATATCCAAAACGAGCTCCGCAATATCTTCAGGAGCGATCTTCCAATCAGCGCGCCCTTCCTCACCTCCGAAGTGGGTGGCAACGCTGCCGGGCATGATGTAGCTGACGCGGACATTGTCGTTCCGGTGGTCGAGCATCATGGCCTCGCTGAACCCGTTAAGCCCGAACTTGGAGGCGTTATAGGCGGAGCCACCGGCAAATGGATTCTTGCCGGCTAAGCTGCTGATATTGATGATGGAACCGCCCCGCTGCTGTTCAAAGCGCTGGAGCGCCTCGCGGCTGCAATAGAAGGAGCCGGAGAGATTGGTCCCAATCACCCGATCCCATTCCTCGACCGTGAGTTCGCCGGTCGCGCGAAAGAGCCCGAAACCGGCGTTGTTAATCAAAATGTCCAGTCCGGCTAAACTTTTATCCACGAATTCGAAAAGCGAGGCCACCTGACCGCTGTCGCTCACGTCGACTCGATGGCCCAGCACCTTCCGTCCATCGGCATCCTTTTCTAAAGCGACGACCGCTTCATGGAGCCGATCTGCGTTGCGTGCGCAGACCACAACGTCGGCGCCGGCGCCAAGTAGGGCGCGGGCAGTGGCCAGCCCGATGCCTTGTGAAGCACCGGTTATGACGGCGCGTTTACCATTTAACAAGCTGCTCATGAAAATTTATTAAACTCCAATCGTCCACGAGGCAAATGGCCGGTGATTTGGAACCACCGGTATGCGTCGGGATGATCGAATCGTATCGTTCCGCGATTTGGCGGCGGAGTTGCTGGGAGTTTGCTAACCCTTATACTGATGGGAGAGCCCCCCAACCATGAGTGTGATCTGGCTGCGAACGGCCGCCGCCTTGTACTCGTGCGGACTGCTGTACGCACTCGTTTACCTGTTCCGGAAGAGCACACGCCTTTTCCTGCCAGGCCTGATCGCGTTCGGCGCGGGTACGATATTTCAGCTTGTGGCTATTGTAGAACTTTGGGCGGAAACAGGCCACCTTCCGCTTAATAATTTTTACGAAACCAGCTCGGTTTGTGCATTCCTCCTTGCGGTTCTCTTCCTGGTCGGCTACAGCTTCTACCGGATTGCGAGTTTTGGCGTGTGTATCTTCCCGCTTGTGTTCTTCATGACTTTGATCGGAGTGAC
The DNA here is from genome assembly GCA_963723645.1 of Terriglobia bacterium. Classification (GTDB taxonomy): domain Bacteria; phylum Acidobacteriota; class Terriglobia; order Bryobacterales; family Bryobacteraceae; genus Bog-105. Next base: position 2,275,855 of record CAVRRR010000005.1, on the reverse strand, counting down.
GGAATTTCCTGTGGCTCCCTGGAGTACACAGGTCCGGAACGTGTGGCTGGTTATCCACATTTCAACTGTCCTGATCGGCTACGCGGCACTTATCTTTTCCGCCATCGCTTCGGTCTACTATCTGCTTCAGGAGCGGCAGCTCAAGAGCAAAGCCGTGACTCCCTCGGCGAATCGCTTGCCGCCTCTGGCGACGCTCGACCGCATCATTACGCAGTCGATGAATGCGGGCTTCGTATTCATCACGCTGGCAACCATCAGCGGAGTGGTCTGGGCAGTCGGCGAGCAGGGCACACACTGGATCAGCAATCCAAAGATCGATTTCTTTCTGTTCACCTGGGCGTTCTATCTGGCGATGATCTTCCTTCGGATTTCGGCGGGATGGCGCGGACGGCGTTTAGCGTGGCTAATGGTCAGCGTTCTTGGCTGTTCCATCATCACGTGGGCTACTCACATGAGCTTGAGAAGCCTGCAATGAAGCTTGCTCTGGCCGGCATCAATCACCGGACCGCGCCCGTAGATCTGCGCGAAAGGCTGGCGTTCCGAGCGGAGGAGATACCGGCCGCTCTCTCGGTACTGCAGGCGAGCGGAGCAAAGGAAGCGTTGATTCTTTCTACCTGTAACAGGGTAGAGGTGACAGCGGCGCTCGATGAAGATGTTGCGCCCGAGATGCTCCTGGACGCGATCATTGCCCAGCGTGGGGGCGTGAAAAGCGAAGCGCTACGGCCACATCTCTATGTCTACGAGGCGCAGGACGTCATCCGGCATCTCTTTCGAGTCGCATCAAGCCTCGACTCGATGATCGTTGGCGAACCGCAAATCCTCGGGCAATTGAAACAGGCCTACGGTCAGGCGCGGGAGCAGGGCACGATCGGCGCACTGCTAGACGCAGTTTTGACCCGGGCATTCACGGTGGCTAAGCGGATCCGGACAGAGACTGAAATCGGGCAGAGTGCGGTTTCGGTGAGCTATGCGGCTGTCGAGCTGGCGCGTGAGATCTTCGGCTCGCTCAACAAGAAAAGCGTGCTCATCATCGGGGCGGGGAAGATGTCGGAAGGAGCTGCCCGGCACCTGCTCAGGGCGGGGGCGGAGAACATCTTCATCACCAACCGTACGCCGGAAAGAGCGCGAGAGCTGAGCCAGCTGTTTCGCGGCCAGGTATTGCCGTATGAGACGTTCGGACAGCACCTGGCCGAGATGGACATTGTGATTACTTCGTCCGCGGCTCCGGGCTTTGTACTCACTCCGGACGTTATTCGCCGGGCCATTGAAGGGCGCAAGCATCAGCCCATGTTTTTGATCGACATCGCGGTGCCGCGGAACATCGATCCGGACGCGAATGCCCTAGAGCACGTATTTCTTTACGACATAGACGATCTGCAGAGGCTTACGGAGCAAAATCTGCGCACGCGGCAGGAGGTGGCGCAGCAGGCTGAGAATATCGTGGCGGAGGAAGTGGCACGGCTCGAGAGCCGGTTGCGCGCGCGCGATTTGACGCCGACCATTGTGTGCTTGCAGGAGCAGCTGGAATCGATACGGCGTGACGTGCTGGGCCGATTCCGCCCGAAGCTTGGCGCCTTGACGCTACAACAAGAGGAGGCGATTGAGGCGATCACGCGAGGCATCGTGAACAAGATTGCCCATGGGCCGATATCCGAGATGCGGAGGAATGCCGGAGCGGAGAGCGCTGAGCACAACCAGGAAACGGAACTCGTAGCTGCCGTGCGGCGAATCTTCAGGCTGCGGTAAATCAAAGGCATGCCTTCCGCTGTTACAGCAACGTTGACGATCGGTTCGCGAGGCTCGCAGTTGGCTTTATGGCAGGCGCATCACGTTGCGGGGCTGTTAGGTGCGGCTGGTTTCACCACGCGCATCGAAGTCATCAAGACTACAGGTGACCATCTGCAGACGGCTTCGCTGGTGCAAGCAGGCGGGAAAGGGCTTTTTACGAAGGAGATTGAGGAGGCATTGCTGGCCGGCTCGATTGACTTGGCCGTACACAGCCTGAAGGATCTGCCCACTGAAACGCCGTCGGGGCTGGCGATTGCGGCCGTTCCGAAGCGCGAAGATCCGCGCGACGCATTAATCGGAAAGCGTCTGAGCGATTTACAGCAAGCTGCAGTTGTGGGCACAAGTTCGGGCCGGCGAGCCGCGCAGCTTCGGGTGCTGCGGCCGGATTTGGTGGTCGAGCCAATACGTGGAAATGTCGACACTCGACTGCGCAAACTCAAAGAAGGCCAGTTCCAGGCTATTCTGCTGGCTGCGGCGGGTCTGCGGCGGTTGGGGCTGGAGGAGGAAATCGCCGAGATTCTCACGCCGGACGAGATGTGCCCGGCGGCCGGGCAGGGAGCTTTGGCCATTCAGACACGGGCCGGCGATGAAGCCTATCGGACCTGCCGAACTTTAAACGACATGACGAGCTTTCAGGCAGTCGCGTGCGAACGCGCCGCCCTTGCCGCTCTCGGGGGTGGCTGCCAATTGCCGGTAGGAGCTTACGCCGAGGTATCCGAGGAAATTTTGCGGCTCACGGCTGTAGTGGTTGCGCCGGATGGTTCAAAGCATCTTCGCAGCAGGAAGGAAGGCGCGGCCGAATCCGGTGAGGAACTCGGCACGCGGGTAGCGGCCGATCTGCTTTCTCGCGGGGCGGGCGACATTCTGGCGAGGGTTGTGTAAAGGATGTGCAATCTCGCGGGCTCTCGAGTAGTCGTCACGCGCGCCATACATCAGGCTGAGGAACTGGCTGCGCCGCTGAGCAAATTCGGAGCGGAGGTTTTGCTGGCGCCGATGATCGAGATTGCAGCGCCGGCGGATATTGCACCTCTGCGCGAAGCAGCGGCGCAGTGTGACCAGTACGACTGGATCATCTTCAGCAGTGTGAACGCGGTAAATGCGCTTGCGGCAGAGTTGTCCTTCCCCCGGCCCGCGTGCGCTCCTGTAGCGGCGATAGGAGAGGCGACCCGCCGGGCCGCGCAAGCGAGCGGTTTCTCCGTGCAGCTGATGCCGGAGAAGTACGTAGCGGAGTCGCTGATCGAGGCGTTCGGTTCAGAGGACCTGGCGGGCAAACGGGTGTTGATTCCCAATGCGGCGGTTACGCGTGACCTGATCCCGTCCGCTTTAAGAAAGCTTGGTGCGCAAGTTGAGGTGGTTGAGGCCTATCGGAATGCTATCCCATCGAGTGCGGCGGAACGGGCTGCCGAAGTATTCAGCGAACCACTGCCGGACTGGGTAACGTTCGCGAGTTCATCAGCGGTGGACCATACGGTTGAGATTGTAGGGGTAGGACCGTTGCGGCGGATCAAAATCGCCAGCATCGGGCCCATTACGTCGCAGACCGTCCAGAAACATGGCCTGGATGTGGCCGCAGAAGGGAAAGTGCACACTGCCGAAGGTTTAGTAGCGGCGATTTGCGAATGCTAATCGCCTGTCTTTTCAACCTGGACGAGGCAGCTGTAGAAAGTGGCCCCGCGGCCCATATCGGTCAAGCGCTGGCTGGTGAGTACGTTGACGTTCTGCCCGTCCGGCGCCCGGCGCGGCCACCGAACCGAGGGAGTGCTCACCACCCCGCACGGCACCCGATCAGCGACGTGAGCCGTTAAGAGACAGCTTCCCCGGCCATTGAAGAGGCGCACGGCATCGCCGCTTAAAATCGAGCGCGCGGCGGCGTCGGTTGGATGGAGAGTCAGGATTGCCGTTTCGCGATCCTGATCGGGCCGATTGCCAAACGTTGCGTTCATGCTGCCGGCATGCTTTGGGGACAGCAGCTCGAGAGGATATTGAGTGCGCAGGCCGGGATCTCCGTTGCGCGATTCTCGTGGCGGCTCGTAGCGGATAGTTTCGGCGTGAAACTCGCACCTTCCGGAAGCGGTGACGAAGTTCCCTTCAGCGAAGGGCAGAAAGGCTTCGTTTTCGGCCGCGATGTTCAGTCGTACCGATCGCTCCTGTTCAAGCCGTTCGAGCGTGATGCCTTCGAGAAACGGGTGACCAGAGGCAAGAAGGCCTTTGATCATCTCGTCCTCCGATTCATCGAAACAGCTATCGGTGAAGCCCATACGCTTCGCGAGTTCACGGAAGACTTCGACGTTTGACCGGCACTCTCCGGGCGATTTCAGCGCCGGGCGTGCGAGTTGCAGGTAGTAGTGGCCATACGCGAGGTAAAGGTCCGTATGTTCGAGGAAAGTGGTGCAGGGAAGAAGAAGGTCGGCCCAGTCAGCGGTATCCGTCTGGAATTGCTCGAGTACGACGGTGAAGAGATCGCGCCGGGCGAGGCCTCGCCGGACTTGGTTCTGATCGGGCGCAATGGCGGCCGGATTCGAGCAGTAAACGACGATGGCGTGAACGGCGGGACCGTGTGTTTCGTTCAGCACTTTGCCGAGCTCCACCATGTTGAGTTTGCGCGCCTCACGACCGAGCGCGACGTGCTGCAGATCCGGCCGTTGAAGCGCTGGAGTGTTCAAGTGGAACGCGCCGGAAGTGGTGAGTTGCAGGCCGCCGCCAATCTCGCGCCAAGATCCGGTGAGGGCCGGCAGGTATGCGATCAGGCGGGTAGCCATGGCACCGCACTCGGAGCGTTGGATTCCGTAGTTCAGGCGGATGACGGCTGGACGAGTTCCGGCGTATTCTCGGGCGAGCGAGACTATTTCTTCGGCCGGGATGCCAGTAAGATTGGCAACCCGGGCTGGGGGAAACTCGGCCGCTTTGGTCGACAGTCCCTCGAAGCCCATGGTGTGCCGTTCGATATAGTCCCGATCGAACAGTTGCTCGCGTACGATGACATGCATCAACCCCAAAGCGAGTGCCGGATCCGTGCCGGGCCGGATCGCGAAATGCCTGTCTGCGAGATCGCTAACCTTGTGGCGAACTGGATCTATCGTGTAAAAGCGCGCGCCGTTCCGCCGGGCCTCGACGATAAAAGGCCACAAGTGGACGTTAGTAGCGAGGATGTTCGCGCCCCAGGCGATGATCAGTTTGGAATGGCGAAACTGCTCCGGTTCGGTGCCGTACTTTACGCCGAGGGCAGACACGATACCGGCCTCGCCTGCCGCTGAGCAGATATTGCGTTCGAGCTGGGAAGCGCCGAGCCGATGGAAGAAGCGGCGATCCATACCATTGGCGGTGAGCAAGCCCATCGACCCGGCAAAGCTATAGGGCAGGATCGCTTCAGGACCGTGCTCGGCGGCGATGTCTTTCAGGCGCGCGGCAATCTCGTCGAGCGCCTCATCCCAGGAGATTCGGCTGAAACGGCCTTCACCCTTCCTGCCGGTTCTACGCTGGGGATAAAGGAGGCGGTCGGGTGAATACTCTCGATCGAGATAGCGGGCGACCTTGCCGCATAAGAAGCCTTGGGTAATAGGGTGTTCAGGATCTCCGCGAAGCCGAGATCCCCGGCCGTTCTCATCCACGTTCACCAGGAGCGAACAGCAATCCGGGCAATCGAGCGCGCAGACTGACCTGTGAACCGAGCCCATAGAACGATCATAGCCACCAATCGAAGTTATGGGAAAGTCCTTGGTCGAGAGTGACTGACACGGGAGGCCGGATTCCCTCGGGACGGCAAATCCAGCACAGCCAGTCTCCTTGTTCGAGGATCTCCTCCGGAATGAAGTATCGGGGCGGTTTCGCCGGGATGAAGCCCGAGAGGACGAGCAACCCTGCCGGTTTGGTGACACGGCACAGATCCGAAGCGAGGATGTCGAGAACCGAGGCGCTGATGTTCGCGATTACCAAATCAGTCGAGGCAGATGCGATGGCATCGGCGGAACCGGCGAACACAGGAGTGCTCAGAAGTTGCCGGGACGCCGCAATGGCGTCTTGATGAATGTCACAGCTGAAGATCCGCTGTGCCCCGAGTAAGCGAGCGGCCGCCGAGAGGATGCCCGAGCCGGAACCGATATCGAGGACCAGGTGTTCCGGCCGTAGGTGGCGCTCGAGCGCCAGGAGGCAAAGCTGGGTAGTCTCGTGACGGCCGGTCCCGAATGCTGTGCTCGTTGACAGCTCAAGCCTGAGGCGGGAAGGCGGGCACGGATGTGAGCTCCCGGGCTGTGTTATAAGAAACCGTTGACCGACAGCAATCGGGTCGCATTCGGTTGCGTCAGCAACGGCGTGAGTTTCGGGTTCAGTACGAACGCTATCGGGTTGGGAATGGGGGATGGAGTCAATTACTGAGGCCGCAAGAACGTCGTCGTTGAAGAAGGCGCGCAATCCGGAGGGCTCCTCGACGATGCCGACTACACCTTTTTCCCAGAGTTCGAGCAGTAAGTTATCTCTGTCTGCGGTTTCGGAATGAAAGAGAATCGACCACAAAACAACAGTGTAGCCGCGAACGCGGACGAACTCGCCGTGGACTTGCTTGCAGCCTGGCAGGCAAATAACCGCATCAATCTTTATCTGATCGACAAAATCGACGAAGCCGGCCTGCGCTCAACGACGTCAACCCGCGGCGGCCGGGATGTGGCACGGCAATTTGCGCACTTGCATAACAATCGCATCAACTGGCTCACCTATCACGCTCCGGGATTCGAAGCGGGGCTGGTGATGTTCGAATCCAAGCACAGTCCGAGCAAGGCAGAACTCAAGACTGCCCTCGAAGCTTCGGCGGAGGCACTCGGAAAAGCTTTGTTCCAGGCGTTGAACTCGGGCGAAAAGATTAAGGGCTGGAAGCGCGGCGTGTTCACGGCTTTGAGCTATCAAGTGGCACACGAGAGTCATCACCGGGGCAGCATCATGCTCACCTTGAAACTCACGGGTCACAAGCCTGACCAGGATGTGCAGTACAAGATCTGGGACTGGAGCAGAATCTAGGCCAGGCCCCATTATGATGAGGTTTGAAGACTCTCCTTAGATCGCTTCTTCTTGTCTCGCTGGTTGCGGGCTTTCTGCCGGCTCAAACGAGCTCGCCCATTCAGATTTTGCTCGATTTAAAGGACGCGCCGAGGAAGATTCTGCATGCCCGGTTGAGTATTCCGGTGCGGCCCGGTCCGCTCACGCTCGCTTACCCGCAGTGGATACCGGGCGAGCACTCGCCGACGGGCCCGATCGATAACTTCGCAGGTATTGTAATCACGGCCAACGGCCAGCCGCTAGTGTGGCGCCGTGATGACGTGAACATGTTTGCGCTGCATCTGACGGTGCCCGACGGCGTGGAGAAGCTCGAGGCGAAGGTGGATTTTCTGGCAACGGCTGCCGCGGCCGGCTTTTCAGCTGGTGCTTCCACGGGCCCGAACCTGGCCGTCGTGAGCTGGAACGAGGTCGCTTTATATCCGGAGGGTGCGGCCTCGTCACAGGTGAGGTTCGAACCATCCGTCGAGTTACCGCAGGGCTGGAAATTTGGCACAGCGCTTTCTAGCACGGGGGCGGAGGGAGAGGTTGTCCGATTTGCGCCGGTTTCGCTCGAAACGCTAATCGATTCTCCATTACTTGCCGGGCGCTTCTTCAAAGAAGTCCCGCTGGCACCGGAGATCACGCCAAAACACTTTGTCGATATGGCCGCGGACGGTCCGGAAGATCTAAGGGTGAGTTCGGCTCAGATTGAAGCCTGGAGCAACCTGGTGCGCGAGACAGGAGCGCTTTATCGATCGCGGCACTACAAGAGCTATCACTTCCTGGTTACATTGAGCGACAACGTCGCCCACTTCGGGCTGGAGCATCATCAGTCGAGTGACGATCGGGTGGAAGCCAGAGGCTTTGTCGATGACGACCTCGCGATGTTGAACGGGGATCTGCTGTCTCATGAGTTCACGCATTCCTGGAATGGGAAGTTTCGCAGACCGGCCGGACTCGCCACTCAGAATTACGGGCAGCCCATGAAGGGCGAACTGCTCTGGGTGTACGAGGGATTGACGCAATACCTGGGCGACGTGCTTGCGGCCCGGAGCGGAACCTGGAGGCCCGAGCAGTACCGTGCGTATCTGGCGGCGTCGGCAGCCGAGATGGACCACCGTCCTGGACGAACTTGGCGCGATCTGGAGGACACGGCGATTGCGGCACAGGTGTTGTATTCGACGAATTCTCAATGGGATAACTGGCGGCGCGGAGTCGACTACTATCCGGAAGGCGAGTTGATCTGGCTCGATGCAGACACGACGATAAGAAAACTCTCGAAGAACAAGAAGTCGCTGAATGACTTTTGCGCGCGTTTTTTGGGTGTCCGCGGGAACACGCCGCCGGAGGTCTTTCCCTATACGTTTGACGATCTAGTGGCGAACCTGAACGCGACGCAGCCCTTCGAGTGGGCGCAATTTCTGCGTGAACGCATTCACTCCAAATCTCCACACGCGCCGCTGGAGGGTATCGCAAATGGCGGATACAGGATCGAGTACACCGACCAGACTAACGAGTTCATACGCGCGGGAGAGAGTAGAGATCGCGGAGTTAATGCGTGGTACTCGATCGGGCTGCGTGTTACAGACAACACGATAGAAGATGTTCTGGTCGGGTCACCGGCTTACAAAGCCGGGCTTGGGCCCGATATGAGACTGGTGGCAGTTAACGGCCGGAAGTCGAGCGACGATCTGCTGAAGCAAGCCATCCGTGATGCCAAGGGAAGCGGGCCCGCAGTCGAGCTGATAATAGAGAACAGCGGTTTTTATAAGACCGTGAGCATCGACTACCACGACGGCGAGAAGTATCCGCACTTAGTGCACGATGGAAATTCTCCCGCGACTCTCGACGACATCATCAAGCCCATGCTGAAACGCGAGAGCAGTACGAGCCTTGAATAACAGCGCCAAGCGGTTCGAAACTGCCGATTCAAGCCGATGTTTTAGAATGGCGTAAGCTGGTTTTGAGGGCGCGTAGCTCAGCTGGTTAGAGCGCCTGCTTCACACGCAGGAGGTCCGGGGTTCGAGTCCCTGCGCGCCCACCAAGATTCGAAAGAACTTGTCTCGTTCCCCCAAAATCCTCCGGGTGTCCTAAGCGTTTTTTGGCCATCTTCGGCGGCGCTGGAATCGGTCGGAAGAGGCGGTCCACCTCCTCGACTACGCCGCGCACCCGCTCATCAACCGGTTGCACGTAGACATTCGCGATCGTGTTCACGCTACCCTGTCGCAGTTGCTGCTGGATATCCTTGAGCGAGGCTCCCCGACCGCTTGCCATGGTTGCGAAGCCGCCGGAAATCCGCAAATCAACATCAAGACCAAGCTGGTCGCAGGCCGGCTTCAGAACGCGCTTCAGCCAATTGGCGGAGCTGATGGGTTTGAGTTCCCCGCCGCGCTTTCGGCTGGCGGGAAACAGCCACGGCAAACCATTGGCCACGGTCGGCTATTCCGGATTGCTGGGACCGAGTGCCGACATCATGATCACTGATTGTTCTCCGCTCCGGCGGACAAAATTGGATCTGCCCAGCTTCTACCGGCGGGGCGGCGTCTACGAATATCGGAACGGTGTCAACCCGCGGGCAGTCATGGCTCTGGTTGTGGGAATCCTAATAGCACTTTGCGGACTAGCAATTTCTTCGCTTCGATAGCTCCACGACTACTCCTGGTTTGTCGGTTCGCCGCCTCTGGATTCGTTCACTACGTCGCCATGTACAAGCACCTGAACGCTGAATGAGGAATGGTTCGACCGGGGCGGTGCTCATCAACAGAGCGCAGAGGCTCCCGCCCCGCTTACGTCTTCAGCGGCCGCCGTCATGACAGGACTCGTCATTGACAATAACCAACCCCTTGAGTATTATCGCGGCTTCATGAACCTACTGACCCGTAGTCGAGCCGGTCTCCCGCTTGTGTGCCTGCTGCTTGCAGTGTGCGTCGATTGCGCCTCGATCCTCTACCCTCAGCTTCCACATCGGCCATTCATCCTAATTGCACTTCAACTATCCCTGTTTTTGCCCTCTGTACTTTGGTTTTGGAAAACTTCACACAGGACCGAATCATGCCTTTCCCGTGCATCGGTGCTTCCTCCAGACACTTCACGCAGCGTCACCCTGATTGTCCTCATCGTATTAGTCACAATCGTCGGTAGTGGGGCTTGGCTGGGCCATGAAATACTTCCCGGGGCAATTTCGCCGGATGAGATTGCCTATCGGTTTGAAAGCAGTCTCCTCGCCTCCGGCCTTGTCCGCGCAGATCCGCTTCCAGATATCCGCCCGTCCGCCCCACGTCCTTCAGAAGTACGATTTACGCACGACGTCGCTACTCCCACCGGATGGTGTGCCATATATCCGATCCTCTGGCCCTTGGTCCTGACCGTCCTCGGACTGAAGGGAAACGCTATTTGGGCTGTCAACCCTCTACTCGGCCTATTGCTTCTGCTTTTGGTCTGGAAACTCGCTGTTCGTCTATTCGACCCTCAAGTCGCAATGTTGAGCCTGTTTCTTCTTGCCGCATGCCCCTTCTTCCTTTCTATGCTGGTCAGCACAATGTCCCACCTCCTCGCAGCGTGCCTCATAACGGGTTCCATGCTTTCGCTCCAGGTGTGGGTTGAGCGCAAGGAGATCGTCTATCTCAGCTTGGGAGTGGCGCTGGTGGGACTCTGTCTTTTTGCGCGCCCATTTACAGCGCTGGCTGCCTCGGCCGCGCTGGGCGGCGTACTCCTTTGGCAATCAAGAGGGTTCGAACGCCGGCTCCGAATCGTGCTCATAGTGCTGCCTATCGCGGTTGTCGTTTTCGCACTCTACCTGCTGCAGAACAGGTTGCAGACGGGCCATTACATGACTTCAGCGTATGCCGCGAAAACGGATACGGCATGGCCCCCGGAACTTACGCTGGACCTGCGAAAGATTGCTGCTTCCGCGCCGCGGAAAGTTTTAGACGGCTGCCTTTCCACCATGGCCTATTCCGGACCGTTTGTCCTGATCGCTGCTGCTTACGCGTGGGTAAAACCGTCGATACCGCGCGCGGCTACTGCACTCTTGTTCTGGACGTTCGTTGCTGAAGTGCTCCTGTACTTCTTCGATGTTGTGCCAGGTGGATGGCCATTCGGTGAGCGTATGTACTTCGAAGGTTTGCCTGGCATAACGATTGTCGCTGCGGCGGCCGGCGTTGACTTGGCGCGCAGGTGGAAAGTATCCGGCAAAGCGCTTATCGCCACCGTTGTGGCTGTCGTTGCCGTGCAATTCGCCCAGTGCGCGACGGCTTTCACTGCGTTAAGGGATGCGGCCTCGCCGTCTAAAACCTTCATTCAATTTCTCCTCAATCTCCCTATCCAGGATGCGATCGTCTTCATGAAATCGGAGAAGGTTGCGAAAAATAGCTGGGAGGAACCTTGGAACTTGAATGTGAATGACGCTCACTGGCGTCAAGCCAACAAGATCTTTCTAATTGATCCCGGGCCGGCCGAGCGGGCTCGCGTAGCTCATATCTTCAATCGTCCTCGGATAGCAGTCGCCACTTACAACGGAGAGTTACATAAGGCTATTTGGCGTGAGCTCCCACTCACGGGCGAATGACTCAAACGAATGCAGCCGTGAGGCGCGTCCGCGAGGTACACTTGTGGAATCCGCGGAATAACAGCTCCGCCATTCGCTCTGGCAATAGTAGCCGAACCTCGCTGAAGGTGCGGCGCCTAAAGTTCGAATCGAGGGTTTATGCTCGGTTTTGAAACCATCGGTAATGCGACTGTGATCGCATATGATGGAGACCCCGTAATCGCGACGGATCCATGGATCAACGGTGACGCGTATTTCGGAAGCTGGGGCCTCAGCCATCGAATACCAGCCGCCCAGTGCGAGGCCATCCGGAAAGCGCAGTTCATCTGGTTTTCGCACGGTCACCCAGACCACATAAACATCGGCTCGCTGGCAGATCTTGGAGGACAACAAATTCTTCTTGCTGATCATTATGGAGGCCGTATCAAAAATGACCTCACAGCAATGGGATTCAACGTGCGTGTGCTGCCACAACGGGAATGGGTCACGCTTTCGCCACGCATTCGGATCTTTACGATGGCCGACGAAAATCAGGATTCCATTCTGCTGCTCGATGTTGGAGGACGGCTGATTGTGAATCTGAATGATGGCAGCCCGAAGACAGGTGAGCGCGTCATTCGACCAATTGCAGAAAATTACAAACATTCCTATCTCATGCGTCTTTGGGGCTACGGCGACGCGGACATGATTAATTTCTTCGGAGAAGACGGCGAGCGTCTTCCATACAGCACAGAACGTGATCCGTCTATTCTCTGCGCGTGGGTCCAGGCGGATGCGATGCGGTATAGAACCCGATACGCAATCCCTTTCAGCTCATTTCATAGGTACCAGCGGACGGATAGCATTTGGGCGAACAGCCGTACCACGCCACTGCAGGACTTCTATCTCGCGTCCGATCCCCAGAAGCCCCAAATTCTTCCCGCTTTTCTTCGTGTGGACTGCGAGACCGGCGAGCACCAGCCCATCAATCCTCAGCGGGCGGACGACATCATCAGGTCGCCCGAAGAATTCAGCGATAGATGGGAGGATCCGCTTGAAAGCAGCGACAAGGCAGCGCTGAAAACATACTTCCAGGCGAAAGAGGCCCTTCATGACAGGTTTGGTTTTATACGCTTCCGGGTGGGCGGGGTCGAGACGACGATAGATCTCGCCCGGCGTCTTCGCTCGGCGGGCATCACGTTTGAAGTCCCGCGGACGTCGTTGATGACAGCGGTCGAATACCGGGTATTTGACGATCTGCTCATCGGGAACTTCATGAAAACCACGCTTCATGGAAACGCGACGCTTTACCCGGGCTTTAGTCCGTTCGTCGCCAAGTATGCGGACAACGGCGGCGTTCAGTCAAAGGAAGAGTTGCGCGTGTACTTCCATCACTATAGAAGCCAAGATCGCTTCGGATACGCGATGCAAAACCTGGAAGCCAGTTCGGAAGATCTGGTGCGAAAGCTCGTTTCCGACAAGAGTATTATCTTCAAGGCAGCGAAAAAGCTCTATTGGACCGTCAAGGGAGCGTGATCCCGAGTTCGCGGCGACATTCCACATCTCACCGGCCGCTTCGCCCGGCAAGGGATTTGTTCCCGCGGCACTTTACCCGGCTGACACGCCAGGCACACAAGCGTCTCGAAAAGAGCCACAGGGCTGAATGTTCGGTAGCTCTAGCTGTTATCGTCTGCTTGATCCGGGAACTGGTTCTCTCCTCGCCGCCTAGGCCAACAGCCTGGGTACGGGCTCCGGGACGGTGTCAGGCCAGGCGCGTTGCCACGTGTCGAGCCACGCCCGCGCCCATCGGCGGCGACGCCGTTGGCCTTCTCGACGGGCCCTGGACAAACAAGTAGTTGATTTCTCGTCCAAGCGACAGCCCACAAGCTTTCAACACGAATATGCTGTCCCGCTCGCGTGCTTCGGTGATCCATCCCGCTGAGGTATGTCAGCCGTGAGACATTGTCGGAGTGGGACTGGGATGCTATGCTTCGCCGCAGCACTTTCTCTGGGGAGGACACAAGTACGGCAAAGGTGTTGATTACGGGAACCAGTTCGGGAATCGGCTTGCGACCGCGCTGGAGCTTGCACGCGCGGGGCACCACGTGTTCGCAACCATGCGGAATCCGGAGCGTTCCGAACTGGCAGAAATCGCTGACCACGAACACCTGCCGATCGAAATCCGAAAGCTTGACGTGAACTCCGATGAGTCGGTGGGCAACTGTTTCGCAAATGTGGCTGAACCGCTGCCACGATGAACACGAATTATCTGGGAGCCGTGCGGTGCATCAAGGCGGTCCTGCCCTCGATGCGCCAAGCGCGTACTGGATGCATCATCAACGTAACTCCGTGGCTGGCAAAATCGCGAACTCTCCTCTGGAACCCTACAGCGCGTTAAAATTTGCGCTTGAGGCGATCAGTGAGGCTTCGGCTGGCGAGGTCAAACCGTTCAACATCCGCGTGGCAATCGTCGAACCAGGTATGCAAGACACGAAGTTGGCGCGCGCCATCGAGAATCCTCCTCCATCGGCTTATCCTCAGGTTGCGCGTTTCGCCGGGATGTTTCAAGCTGCACGAGAGCGTCCTGTTTCTCCGGCCGTGACCGCTGCGGTTATCCGCGACATCATCGAGAGCGGCACGTGGCTACTGCGTCATTTATAGGGCCCGGACGCGGCGGCATTCGTTGACTGGCGCGCGGCGATGAGCGATGAGCAATGGGTTGATTGGAACGCTCTAGATAACGAGGCCTGGTACGAACAGGTCCAGCGGGACTTCGGATTGAACGCCCGTCGGGGTAAACGGGCCGCTCCTGCTGGAGCCCGTTAGATCCGAGGGTCCTAGCACCAGGCAAGTGTCGCTGTGACGGCCGCTCCCTGTTTGTCGAAGCTGCTTTCTTGTCGATGATCCTCGCTGACCGAAAGCCCCGCCGCTCGTTGCGACGCATAACGCGTTACGCTTCAATCTCCGCAAGGCCGACTATATGGCCAGTGGATCTGACCCAAACCCCGGAACTGAGCCAGGGATTGTTACATCAACAAGGCGAATACGGTCGGGTCGGCCTGCCTCTTCTCGCTGCGTCACGACTTCCGCACCGAGTGGGCCAAGTGCCCGACTCGTCTTACCTCTGCGAGCCGCAGCTATGTATCCGGCACCACAGGTTCAGCTTTGGACAAGGGCGTCGGGAGCGGAAAGAACAGCGTGGCAGCCCCGAGACCCACTGTGCACCCTATCGCCGTCTCCCAGATTCGCGCCATTAACAGTGCGGGGGAGTGGACGCCCGAAACAGCCAGCGTGACCATAAGCGTAAAGGCAAATGCGGCGCAGGCGATGTCGTACCTCTCAGGAAGCGCCATTGCGTAAACCACCATCGCAGCGGCAGCAGCCATCCAAAGCACCAGAGGCTCACGCGCACCTAGCGGTAAAAGAGCGAGACCTAAAGGTACGCCGACGATTGTGCCCGCGACGCGTCGTCGCACCCGCTCCATCGTGCCCGCCGCAGAGCCGGAAATCACATACGTACATGCCGTTATCGCCCAAGCCGACTCTTTGAGGGAAACAACCTTGTTGATTGCAACTATGACCAGTGCTGCGGTTGCGGCTTGCAGTCCCATGGTAAGAGATGTGGAAAGTCGTCTGCCGCCGGATGACGGAGACGCGTAAAAGGGGACGGGGTGCTCCGCCGGGCCGCTTAGCACCCGAGGTACTATCGCTGCCAAGCTCGCTATGGCGCCAGCACTGAGCACGGTCCACTGATCTCGCTGGGTGAGATTAGAACCGAACGCCAGCAATTGCCCTATGTAGATCTGAGACCCGATCCCCGCGCCCAATACTCCAAAGCGCTTGAGATAGCCAACCAGAAAAGCGCCGCTCGCCAGTGTCAATTCTGCTCCCGGGCGTCCGGGCCCGCTCAGGAGCGGCGTGAGCAAAATCATGCTGCTAGCGCCAAAGGCTGCCGCAGCACAAAGGATCAGCAAATCTCGCGACGATTTACTGCGGATGGTTTGCCCTTCGGAAACACTTGCCCACAGGGCAAATCCGCCGGCTAGAGGGCCAAGCGATGCACTGTCAGGCAGTCCCGCCGACACCTGCCGCATTGTTCCTAACATCGCTGCAATTCCATACGCCGTTACGAGCCGAAGGCCTTTGATGCGACGGTGAGTACCAGGATCGATGCTTGCCAAGAACTTTGTGGCAGCTGAAAAATATTGCGCAAGGCGATCGGAGAGCATTCTAAGTCAGGGCAAGTACAGAGAAGTTTACCGCTAAAGAATATTGCGATCACCTTTCGGGCGGCCGCCACTCTGGCGTTTGGAACGACAGAAGTAGCGTCACTTCGGTCCCTAATGGCCAAACGCGGCGACAATGCTCTTCAGACAGAAACCGTGATTCTCCGCAGTCATACCATCACGAGAGTGTAGCTGTGTCAGGAGTCTATTCGCCTGAAACTAATAAATTGCGCACCCCACGAGAGAACGATCGTTTCACGATGGTCCTGGAAGCGTGAGCTTGAACAGTGAAAATTGCCACCTTCAACATCAACAACGTTAATAAACGACTGGGCAACCTCTTGGCTTGGCTTGCCAAAACGGAGCCAGACATAGTTTGCCTCCAGGAACTGAAGGCCGAGCAGCGCGCATTTCCTGCCCGCGCTTTGCTAGACCTCGATTACCACGCGGTCTGGCAGGGCGAACGGTCCTGGAACGGAGTGGCGATTCTGTCGCGCGGACGTCAACCGGTGGTAACGCGAGAGAGTCTGCCGGGCGATCTGAGGGACTTGCAAGCGCGGTACATCGAGGCCGCTGTGAACGGTGTTCTGATCGCTTCCCTCTATCTTCCGAACGGTAATCCTCAGCCTGGTCCCAAGTTCCAATACAAATTGGCCTGGTTCGGGCGCCTCATTACGCATGCGGCGTGGCTGATGAGCGCGGGGGTACCGGTGGTCCTGGCGGGCGACTATAACGTAGTGCCGACGGCCCAGGATATCTATCCAACCCGATCGCTGGATAACAATGCCTTGACTCAACCCGAAAGCCGGGCGGCCTTTGCGCGACTACTCGCGCAGGGCTGGACGGATGCTCTGCGGAAATTGCAGCCGGAAGGCCCGCTGTGGACGTTCTGGGATTACAAGCGGGAGCGATGGCCGGCGAATAAGGGCATGCGGCTCGATCACTTCCTGCTCTCGCCAGAAATGTCCAACAGGCTCGTGGGGGGTGGGGTTGACCGCTGGGTGCGCGGGGAGGAAAACGCCAGCGATCATGCGCCGGCCTGGATAGAGCTCGAAGACAGAGACGGCTGAGGTGAAGAATTGCCGGGCGCCCGGCGAGTGCGGGAAGCTCCGAGAATCGGATATGATCTACTAGCGAGGAGCTACACTTTACTAGCGAGGAGCCAAACTTGCCGGAGAGCGTATCCGCCCTTCGAGAAACCACGCCGCCGGAGACACAATCCGAAGGTCTGATCATTGAACTTGGATTCTGGGCTCGACGGTGGTGGCTGTTAAGACGCGCCTTTATCGCAACGCAAGAAGATAATTGCTTCAGCATCGCAAAGGGCGCTGCTTATTCCTCTTTACTATCGCTGTTCCCGATTCTGACGACGATCACGGCGATTCTTCTCGAAGTGAATGCTCAGTCGATAGTGCACATTATTGCGACCTTTGCGAGTCAGGTGGTGCCGCCGGGCGCCGAGGAACTTGTCCTCTCACGACTGAGAGAGAGAAGCGCACGGCCGATTTCGCTGCCCATCGCGGCGGTGCTGATCTCGCTCTGGGCGGGTTCCGGAGCGATGGTGACGTTGATGGAAGGATTCCAGGCCGCTTACCGGATCCCTTCGGGGCGACCGTTTTTAAAGCAGAGAGCAATGGCCATCTTCCTGGTCTTGATCGCTGCATTCCCGGCCGTAGGAGCATCTTCGCTGATTCTTTTCGGGAATCGCATTGAGCTGGCATTTGTAAGCTGGCTTGGTGTTTCAGAACTGAGCGCGCCGCTTGAACTGGCGTGGAAGATCGGCCGCTATGCGCTGGCATTTTCTACGACAACTCTCGTCACAGGGCTGCTCTACTACTTCGGCCCAAACCACCGGCCGGAGCCTCCGCGGCTGATACATGGGGCGAAGTCGCGTTTCATGCGGGTCTGGCCTGGCGCTTTCCTCGCAACCGTTCTCTGGATGATTGCAACGAGCGGCTTTGCATTGTATGTGCATCACGCGAACTATAACTTTTTCTATGGCAGCCTCGGGACCGTGGTGGTGCTTCTGATCTGGCTATACCTGGTTGCCTGCATTGCGCTGATCGGGTGCGAATACAACGCTGAGCGGGAGCGAGCGGATTCTATGCCGATAATGCGCTGAGAATGACTCCTATACTGATTGCGTGCCATTCCATTTAGGTATTGACTATAAGCCTCGCGGCGATCAGGCCACGGCAATCGAACAACTCACCCGCGGACTGCAGGACGGGGAAAAGCACCAAGTCCTGCTCGGGGTAACGGGTTCAGGGAAGACGTTCACGATGGCCAAAATCATTGAGGCATTCGAACGTCCAGCGCTTGTTCTCGCGCACAACAAGACGCTGGCTGCTCAGCTTTACCACGAATTCAAGACCTTTTTTCCAAAAAATGCAATTGAATATTTTGTCAGTTATTACGACTATTACCAACCCGAGGCGTACATCCCGTCTGGCGATATCTACATCGAGAAGGAAGCGACGATCAATGACGAACTCGACAAGCTTAGACTTTCGGCGACTCGCTCTCTTTTCGAGCGCCGGGATTGCGTCATTGTGGCAAGCGTAAGTTGCATATACGGACTGGGATCTCCGGAAGCGTATTACGGGATGCTCCTCATGCTCGAAAAGGGCCAGCACATCAGCCGGAAGGAGTTGCTGCAGAAACTGGTCGAGATTCTCTACGACCGCAACGATCACGATTTCCGGCGCGGCACGTTCAGGGTACGCGGCGACGTGATAGAGCTTTACCCGACGTATGACGACAATGCATATCGCATCGAGATGTGGGGCGATCAGATTGAATCTCTCAGCCAGATCGATCCGCTGCTCGGGCAGGTCAAACAAACGTATCTCCGGCTTCCCATTTATCCGAAGACGCATTACGTGATGGACGCGCCAACGCGGCAGCAGGCCATGCAAAGCATTGAGAACGAGCTGCAGTGGTGGCACAAGGAGATGGAGGGTAGGGGCAAACTGATCGAAGCGCAGCGGCTTTATCAGCGGACGATGTTTGATCTGGAGATGATCAAACAGATCGGGTTCTGCCATGGAATTGAAAACTACTCGCGCCACTTCTCCGGAAGGCTGCCCGGAGAGGCTCCTCCGACGCTGCTTGACTATCTCCCGAACGATGCGCTGATGTTTATCGACGAAAGTCACCAGACTGTACCGCAGCTACAGGGCATGTATCATGGCGACCGATCACGGAAAGATATCCTCGTCGAGTATGGGTTTCGTCTGCCGAGCGCACGGGATAACCGCCCTCTGACGTTCGAAGAGTTTGAAAATCGTGTAGATCAGGTCCTTTATGTTTCGGCGACACCGGGTCCTTACGAATTAACTAAAGCGGCCGGCGTGGTGGTGGAACAGATCATACGGCCGACCGGGTTGATCGATCCGCCGATCGAGGTGCGACCGATTAAGGGGCAGGTGGACGACCTGCTAAACGAAATCAGGATCAGGGTGGAGAAGAACGAACGCGTCCTGGTAACTACGCTGACCAAGCGCATGGCGGAAGACCTGGCGGAATATTACTCAGAGGTGGGTGTGAAATGCGCTTACCTGCACTCCGAAGTAAGTACGCTTGATCGAATCAAGATACTGCGCGATTTAAGGCGCGGGGGGTACGACGTGCTGATCGGGGTGAACTTGTTGCGGGAAGGACTGGACCTGCCGGAGGTTTCACTCGTGGCGGTGCTCGATGCAGATAAGGAAGGTTTTTTGCGGTCGGGCGGTTCGCTTATACAAACGATCGGACGAGCCGCGCGTAATGTGCATGGGCGCGCTATTCTTTATGGAAATGTGATCACGGCTAGTATGGAGCGGGCTATTAATGAGACCGATCGGCGCAGGGCCATCCAACAGGCTTACAACGAGGCGAATAAGATCACGCCGCAGACAATTGTCAAGCCGATCGATAT
This sequence comes from Terriglobia bacterium, assembly GCA_963723645.1. GTDB lineage: Bacteria > Acidobacteriota > Terriglobia > Bryobacterales > Bryobacteraceae > Bog-105. The sequence continues at coordinate 2,256,372 of CAVRRR010000005.1, read as the reverse complement.
GAGCTTAGTGGCTGTAGCCGAAGGGGATTACGTAACAGTTCCGCTGGACGAGGAAGACAACTCAGATGTTGAATTGACTGGGGATCAGCGGGAAGCGTTGATTGCTGAATTGGAATTGAAGATGCGGGAAGCAGCCAAGGCATTCGAGTTTGAGAAGGCTGCTCAAATTCGTGATCGAATGAAGGCACTGAAAGCGAGTGAGGCTTATGAAAAACCAGCGGTCACTCGGACTGGTGGTTGAGGGTAGCGCGACATCTTCTTCAGTACTTCGGCTACCCAGCTTTGCGGATGAGCTGGGGCCTATCAAAGCCGGAGCGCTACGAGTGGCGCGCCGGCTTTCGAATTATATGAGAGCCGGTTATGCGGTCAGCAGATACGAGGACCTCAAGCCTGCGCGGCTTATCTTTTTGCGGATACCCGACGCGATCACACCGCGCATCATTCAGGAGATTTGCGATTCAGAGTTGGCGTTGGCTGATCTTTCGTTCGTCTTATGCGAAACGTGGCTAGCGGCGGACGTGCTGGCACCCCTTCGGGCGCGCGGCGCATGGGGCGCGACTCTAATTCCGGTACCGGCTGTACATAAGAGCTGGTTTGTGCTGGAAGGGCAAGTGACCGCCGTTCGGCAGGTGAAGAGATTCCTCCATCGCAGCGAGAGCAGGGTGCTGGAACTGAAGCCCGGCACTAAGCCGCTCTATTTCGCTGCGCAGCTACTTGCAGCAGTGCTGCCTGTGCAGTTGATGATGACAGCGCAGCAAGCGCTCAGGATCGCGGGGATTGCCGGGAATCCGCTTTACGATCTGCTCGAGGAAATGTCGCAAGAGATGTTCAGGGCTTTTGCGAACGGAGTGCGGTTAGCGCTGCCGCCAGGGCGGACGGGCTGCCCGCCTGAAACTTGCGATCATTATCTCGATTACCTGCGACGGCACCATCCGCAAATCGCGGCTAATCTCGAAGAGCAGATCGACTTCGCCAGCCGCATGCGGAAAAGATCGGAGCGGGATAGCTTCTAAATCACACGCCAAGCCATTTATCCCCAGTCCTCACGCATGCCACACTCAGGTTAGTAGATGAAACGTTTTCATTGGAAACTCAAGCAGCGGGAAATTGTACTGGGAGACCGAACGCTGCTGATGGGCATTTTAAATGTCACACCGGATTCCTTTTCCGATGGCGGTCATCATGCCGATCCCGATCGGGCATTCGCGCGAGCAGTGGAACTGGAAGAGGAAGGGGCGGACATCATTGACGTTGGGGCGGAGTCGACGCGCCCCGGGTCGCAGCGCATCTCGGAAGCGGAAGAGCTGCGGCGTCTGATTCCAGTTCTGAAGAGGCTCCGAGGGAAATTGAGCGTTCCTGTTTCGGTGGACACGTACAAGTCCGGGGTGGCGGAGAAGGCCTTAGAGCATGGGGCGGAGATCATTAACGATCCGACAGGTCTCATGCTCGACCTGCAGGTTTCGAAGGTCGTCACGAAATACGATGCGGGTCTGATCATCAACCATATGCGGGGTACGCCTGAGACTTGGGCCAAGCTCTCGCCCATGAAGAATCTGATGCGTTCGATTTCTATCGATCTAGAGGCGGCCATTCACAGATCGCGTCAAGCGGGAGTTCAGAAGCATCAGCTGGTCATCGATCCGGGTTTGGGCTTTGGCAAGCGGCGCGAACAGAATGCCGAGATTATCGCAAACCTGCATGTGCTCCGGGCCTTTGATCTACCAATACTCATCGGGCCATCTCGAAAATCGTTTCTCAGGAAAGAAGAAGGCGCGGACATCGAGCTTGCGACAGCTGCGGCCGTGACAGCCTGCATATTGAATGGCGGCCATATTTTGAGGGTTCATAACGTGAAGCAGATGAAGAACGTTGCCGAGATTGCGGACACGATCCGGCAGGCGGCAGAGAACTTTGACCATGAGCGTGAGCAGGAACCTGTTCAGGGGCGCTGGCACCGCGCGCAATAGTGCGTTCCCCGTTGACCTAAGACGATACGCTTGACCGGTTTGCCGCAGGCGAGGCATGGTTCGCCGGTCCTGCGGTATACCGAGTGCATCTGCTGGAAGCGGCCTGGTTCGCCACAGGCGTCGACATGGTTGGAGATCGAGGAGCCGCGGTGCTCGATGGCAAGCCTCAGGATTTCAACGAGCGCCAGATAGAGCTTTTCGGCGCGAGGGCGGGATATCCGGGCTGCCTGCGTTTTCGGGTGGATACGCGCTGCGAAGAGACATTCGTCGGCGTAGATATTTCCGACGCCGCTGATGAAAGACTGATTCAATAGCAGTGGCTTGATCGGCCCCTTTCGCTTTTTGAGCCGCTCGAAGAAGGCGGGAAAGCCGATCAGCAGGGCGTCCGGTCCGACCCCGGTGATGTGCGGCGGGAGTGCAGGGTAGAATTCAACCCGGCCGAACTGACGTATGTCGTTATAGACGAGAACGCCGTTATCGAGCTCGAATACAGCTCGCGAGTACTTGCCCGGCGCGGCATTCCAAAGCAGATTCCCGGTCATCCCGAGGTGGATGTAGAGAAAGCCGTGGTCGAGTTCAAGCAGAATCTGCTTGCCGTGTCTCTTGATGGAGGCAATGGAAGCTCCAGCGAGTGCGATTGAAGTCTGGTCACGGTCGGAGCGAGTCACACGGTGAGAGGAAAGCTTTGCGGAGACGATGTTCCGGCCCACGATGAACGGAGCGATAGAGCGGACGACGGTTTCAACTTCAGGCAGTTCAGGCAAGGCGGTTTGGGATTGCGGGTGAGCGCTCTTTAAGGATAGCGGGCAACCGAGAGAGGATATGCAGTGGGATACACTCAGAAGAGATTCGGGCCACCCTAGCTCAGTTGGTAGAGCGGCTGATTCGTAATCAGCAGGTCGCCGGTTCGATCCCGGCGGGTGGCTCCAAGTTCAGGCTCTACCCACTGTCTGCCTCTCACTGAATTGAATACATTACCTAACTCGCAGCCGTAAGAACGGGCTTAACCTTCAACGGATATCTTGTATTGCCGCTCTGTAGGGTGTATAACGGAAGAGTAGTGTAGAGTGTTCCTGTCGTCTGTTGGGGCGACAGCCGATCTGCTGGCCTAACCTCATGTCATTGTGCAGCGGTGTAGCGGAGCATACCAGCCTCTCCACTAGGTTCGTCCGGTAACCGACCTTACCGCACCCGGCAGCGGTCACTGAACAGACTTGGCGCGTTGTCCGCACAAGTCCCAAGCGAGTGTCAATCACCGTACTGATGAGATCGGATTCCTCTCCCCGACTGCGAGCCCATATGATGACGGCGCGGCGCTATAGCGTATGCGGAAATGCTTTCCGCGAGAAGGTGCCGGCCTAGCTGGAGGTTAGCGCATGAATTCTGTAGAGCGCTCCGAAGTGAAAAGGAGCACGCCTGAACGCTCACAACGGCAATTGCCGCTTCGACGTTTTTACCGTCCTGAGCTAGACGTCCTACGTCTTTTCGCTTTCGCTTCTGTCTTTACCCTTCACTCTCTCCAGCAGCGCTATGGCCTTGCATTCGAGCGCTCACATCGTCATATTGTGGCCGTACTTGGCTTCGGCGCCGCGTCGGGATTGCCGCTATTTTTCTTCTTAAGCGCCTATTTGATTACTGAGTTGCTCCTTCGAGAACGCGACAGCACAGGAACAATTCGTCTCAGGCAGTTCTATATACGGAGAACCCTACGCATCTGGCCGCTTTACTACTTGGGTATCAGCTTTGGCATTTTGAACGCCATTCTTGTGCCGTTCAGAACATTTGCGGCCTGGCAGATCGTCTGCATGGTTTTCTTCCTCGGCTGGTATCGCCATGACACTTACATCAACGAAGTCGATATCCTCTGGAGTATTTCGGTGGAAGAGCTGTTTTACCTCTTGTGGCCGACAATCGTGAAATTTGGGGGACGCACGGCGATCATCTGGGTCTCGGCCGTTCTTATCCCGATTGCGCTCCTGGCTGCGTCTTACATGGCGGATTCTTGGTTCAACCCACTTGTACAATCCCTGTTTTTCGCGGTCGGCGCGCTTTTTGCAGTCGGTCTGAAAGGCAACTCGCTTGCTATTTCGATTAGTAGCCGTATAGGACTTCTCGCACTTGGTTTGCTCGCCTGGATTTACTCCGCGCAAATCCGCGGCGAAGCGGGAGCCAGCTATTTACTTATCGCTGCAGGCTGCGTCCTTCTTTTTGCCTCGACCCTAGGCGTTCCCGAACGATATCTGCCCAAACCGCTGATCTATCTCGGCAAAATTTCTTACGGTTTATATGTCTTTCATCTGTTCAGCATCGAGGCTACCGGATTCGCGGTCAGGCGATGCCATTTACGCTGGACTGCAGGGGAACAATTCGCGCTGATTGATTCGGCTGCGCTGGCGGTAACCATCGCTGTGGCGATGTGTTCGTACCAATTTTTTGAAATGCCGTTTCTGCGGCTCAAAGAGAAGTTCGCCGTTGTAAAGTCACGCGCGGCTTAGAATTTGGCTAGTAGCGGATTCGACGGAACGCTACCGTAACCGCCGGACCACCGGAGCAGAATACGGCCGCACCGAATCCATGGACGGGGCCGCTGTGTAAACTATTAGAGATGACGACGCCACATCGCCCGGTCGGCGGCCAACAGCAATACTTGTAATCAGCAGGTCGCCGGTTCGATCCCGGTGGGTGGCTCCAGGGTTTTAACCTCAGCAACTTACGTCTACTGCAGTGTCTATCTTTCCTTTCAGTCGCGCTATGGCATACCCTGCATTAGATTCGATTTCGGAATAATCTATGTCCGGCTCAGGTCTGCTTGGAGGCCGCTACAGACTTGAAGAGCCGCCAATCGGCCAAGGCGGGATGGGTGTGGTCTACAAGGCGGCCGATACCGGCGTTCGAAATCGATGGGTCGCCGTGAAGACCATTCGAGGGCCGGTAGACAACGCCTCCGTCGAGCAGTTCCGAAAGGAATGGGACGTACTCGCGGACCTTTGCCACGCAAACATTGTAGATCTTTACGACGTAGGCGAGTTCGCAGACCAGGACGGAAAGAAGCCGTATTTCGTAATGCCCCTCTTGCGCGGGGCGAACCTGGGTGATCTGCTGAAGGATCCTGGCTCCCGGCTGGACACAGAACGCATCGTCGGAATTCTTTGCCAAGCGTGCAAGGGTCTGCAATCCGCTCATAACCGCGGCGTCATTCACCGCGACCTCAAGCCGAGCAACATCTTCGTGCTGGACGATGACAGCGTGAAGATCATCGATTTCGGAATTGTGCACCTGGCGAGCCATGAGAGCGGCGCGGCGGTGAAAGGGACGCTTCACTACATGGCGCCGGAGCAGCTTGAAGGAAAGATAACGGTGCAATCGGATATCTTTTCGCTGGGCGTGGTTTGCTATGAAGCGCTCACGGGACGAAAGCCTTTCGACGGAAAAACACCGCCTGAAGTGATGGACGCGATCCGGTTGCAGGTGCCGCCGCCGATTTCGGATCTTAATCCCTCGATTCCGTTTGTGCTGGCGCAAGTGATTCATAGGGCGCTCGCCAAGCAGGTTTACCATCGCATTTCGAGCGCGCGCGAGTTTTCCGATCTGCTGCAGCGGGCGGTCAAAAATGAAGCCATTCCGCAATTCGACAGGTCCAGAATTGTGCCGCGACTGGGCCAGATTAGAAAGGCTCTGACGCAAGGAGACCCCACATACGGAAAGGAGCTTCTCGGAGAACTTCAGACAGAAGGCCACATAGACTACGAGATCTCGCTGCTGCGCGTTCAGATCGAAGAGGCGACCCGCGCGCGCTCGGTTCATCAGTTGCTGGACGCGGCCCGGCTGCGAATGGATGAGGAAGATTATCCGCTTGCGGCGGAGAAGGTGCAGGCGGTACTCGATCTCGATCCGGACAATATAGATGCCCTTGCGCTCAAGCGCGAAATCGCGTTAAAACGAAGCACCGCAGGAATCGAGAGATGGTACAGGATCGCCTGCCAGCATCGCGACAACCGGCTGTATGGCAAGGCGCGCGAGGCAGCAGGAGAGATCCTCAAGATCGATCCGGGTCACCGGCCGGCAATCGAGCTTCTCTCGCAGATCAAACGGAGCGAAACGGAACAGTTCCAGGTACGAGAGCAGAGGCAGCAGTTGTATCAGTCGGCGCTCAAGGCTTATGGAAACGGAGAGATCAGTACAGCCCTAAGCAAGCTCGAGCGGATATTCGAACTTGGAAAGCGGACGCTAGGACCGTCGCAGGCGGACAGCGATTATGAGCGGCTCTACAACCAGATTCGCCTCGAACGGGATCAGCTTCAGGCGTCCTATGCCGAGGCGAGAGCGGCGCGCCAGGCAAAAGATTTGAAGAAGGCGCGTGAGATCTGCAGGCAGGTACTCGAGCGGCGCCCGCAAGATGCGCTGTTCCGGGCGCTGCAGATCGAGCTGGACGAGAGCGAGCGGCAGATACGTTCATCAGCCATAGCGGAGATGCACGGGCGCATCGAGGCCGAAACCGATCTGGAAGCGAAGTGCAAGCTTGCTGAGAAAGCGGTGGGTCTGTTTCCGGATGAGCAAACCTTCCCGGAGTCTCTCCGGCTGAGCAGAGAGAAACGCGGCCTGGTGAATACGATTGTGCGCCGGGCACGCGAATATGAGTCTCAGTCCCAGTTCTCGGAGGCTCGCAGCCAATGGGACACCCTCGGCAACATTTATCCGCAGTATCCGGGCTTAGAGTACGAGCTGGAACGAATACGGAGGAAGCAGCAGGAAGGATTGGAAGAGAGGGCGAGATCGGATCAACTCGAGAATACGTCTCGTTCTCTCGCTCCCGAAGACTTTGAGACGACGGGCGCGCCTGTCCGGGCCGCCGGGTCGGCAGAAGTGCCAGGAGACTCCGAGGTGCGGCGGCTGAAGCAGGAGTTCGAAAGGGCGTTCGAGGCAGAGCCCGAGCCAAATGAGCCCGCGAGAGAGATGGAACGCCGAAGCTTTGCGAATTCAGGTCGCGGCGAAATCCTGAAAGCTACGGAACTGTTTGCGCGACCGCCCCTGGAAGAGAAGCCGTCGCAAGTCAACGACAATCACAACTGGAGCTGGGTGTCTCGTGAGAGCAGGAGCGCGGAAAACCTACTGTCTTCGGTCGAGCCTGTTCCTGGTCCAAGGGAAAGCCGTTCATGCCGGGTAGTCGATCGCGTTGAATACCGTTCGCGTGAAATTGGGCTCGTAAAACGATTCGGTGCCGTGGCGGGAGTGTTTCTTGCGGTAGCGATTGCCGTCTTTACTACGGTACTCGTTCACTCGCGCCAGAACGGGCAGGTTCCGATTACGCAGGAGCGGCAGCTAACGAATGCGAGTCCGCAAAGCCCGGCGACAACTTCGACCGGCGTGCCTGGGGCGATTACCGCAACAGCCGGATCAACCGACAGCAAACCGAAAGATCCTACCAGCGACACGACGGCCCAGGTGCGGAAAGTACGCGCGATCGCTGTTCATTTCCGAACCAATCCGGACGCTGCCGAAGTTCAGGCGGACCACAACCTGCGCTGCACCACACCTTGTTCGCTTAACCTTACGCCCGGCGACCACACGCTGATACTTTCCGCCGCTAATCGAGATACGGTGCGCCGCATCATCACGGTGCCGGGGACGGAGGACGTGTTCGAGGAGCTGCCGCAGGCGAGCGGAGTGGTTCAGGTAATCTCAAACCCGGCGCAGCTGAAAATTTCGGTAGATGGGCAAGACAGGGGCGAGACACCGGTTAAGCTCCGGCTCACCACGGGTCAGCACCAACTGAAAGTTACCGGAAACGGCATCACTCGCGAGCAGAATTTCGAGGTTTTAAATGAGGATGACGGGTTCCAAATTTTGAGAATCAACCTGGCGGGCGAGACTGCTCCGCCCGGCACGTAGGCTAGCGGCGCAGGTCGTTAAGGAACTTTTGCGGCCTCGTTCGAGAGCTTCTCGCGAGCTGCTGAGAAGTGGACCCGGCGATTCCGTGCGTAGCACTCTTCGGTTGCGTTGCTGCAGACAGGATGCTCTTTGCCGTAGCTGATCGTGTTCAGCTTCACTTCCGGTACTCCCAAACCTACAAGCGCCTCCTTTACCGCGTTCGCGCGCCGATCTCCGAGCGCCATGTTGTATTCGTCGGAGCCGCGTTCATCGCAATAGCCCTCGACCGCAACGCTTGCCTCGGGATCAAGTCGAAAGAGATCCGCGAGAAGCGTCGCGTCCTCCTCTAAGGCCGGCTTTTCTTCCGGCAGTATGCCGCCTCCGTTGTATTCGAAATGCAGATCTTTGAGTTGTTTGTTCAGTACCTTGAGGCGCGCCTCGCTTTGCTCCGCAGGCGAAGGCTGGGCAGGTGGGTTGCCGACCGTTACCGTGAGGGAAGCCTGCGCTTGCCCGGCCGAATTGGCGGCGGTAAGCGTGTAAGTTGTGGTTCTCTCGGGAGCAACCACACGGCTGTCCCCGACTGGCAGACCGCTGCCCATATCGGGCTCAATGCTGACACTCGTCGCGTGTGTGACGGACCAGCGCAGGGAGGATTTGTCACCTCGCGAGATCACAGCCGGTTCAGCAGTGAAGGAGATCACAGTGGGTTTTTCCGTGAGGGGTGAAGGCGTAGGAGAAGGTGGAACGCGCGCAGCCGGTTTGCTGCAAGCCGCGGCTGATACCAGCAGGAAAAAGACTGCTGAGCTTTTAACGCGTCGATATTGTCCGCTTGGCATCACGACGAGGGGCCTTCAAGCAACATACGGACGCTCCGGGTACCAAGTTTACTGGATCGGGCACACAGGCACGCAAGGCCCATGAGTTTTGCAGGTTACTTCCTCAGGTTTGACTCCTTTCTGCTCCACCGATTTCGCGCCGGGAGGATACGCCTATACCTCTTTGTCCACGATCTGTTCGGAAGAGGGGTCCCAGTACAGTCGCTTGCCGGACCAATACGATTCGGCTGCCATGATACAGACAATCGAATGTGAAAAGCCGTGGTCCACGGTGGCATTCGGCTGCTTGCGATCTCGCATAGCGTTCAACCAGTTCATTAAGTGGTCCACGTCATCGTCGTTCGGACCTAGCGAATCGGGTTCTCGGGAATCGGGAACACGGATGATGCGCGCCTCATCCTGAGGAGGACCCATGGCAGGCGGCTCCACGTAGCGGGGACGTGCGTTGCCTTCGGGATCCATCTCCTGCGGCCCACCTTCTTTGGTTGCGAGAAAGAGGGAGGCGCCTTCGCCGCCATAGTTTTCGATCGTGCCATTCCGGCCTTGAATGCGGCTAAAACTGCGATAGCTGTTGGAGAAGCAGGTCGAGTAGGTATAGAGAAAACCTTTCGGATAGATCAACGTAACTGTGACGTTATCCGGGTTCTCACGGCCATCTTTCCAGGTGAAGACGCCGCCCGTTGCAACGGCACTAACCGGATGCGTTTCATTGGTCCAGAGGTGTACCAGATCGGATCCATGACTCAGCCATTGGTCGAAAATTCCCGACGAGAAATCGCGGTAGAGGCGAAATTCGAGGTAAACGTGAGGGTCGAAGGGACGGTCTGCTTTCCCGAGCAGCCAGCGTTTCCAGTCGGTATCTTCTTCCTTGAGGAGAGGCGCGCTTTTACCGTCATCGATTTGGCGGATGTTGCGCCAGCGCGGCTGATTTACGTTCCATTCCTGCGTAATCCTGACCACGTCTCCGATCTGGCCGGACTGAACGATGTCCCTGACCGCGAGCGGGTATGGTTGGCTTCGATGCTGCGTTCCCATCTGAACGACCTGCTTCGATGCCTTAACGGCGTTCCGCGCGGCTTTTGCTTCCTCAAGTACGTTGGCAAAGGGCTTTTCGACGTAGCAATCTTTCCCGGCCTGCACCACTTCGATGCAAACCTTCGCGTGTTGGTGATCTCCCGTCGCGATCATGACGCCATCTATGTCCGGCGAAGCGAGCATCTCTTCGGAGTACTTGAAGACCTTTGGATCCTGCCCGAACAACTCCTTTACCTGGCTGGCGCGGTGCTCGCGAGCGTAGCTCCAGATATCGCAGACAGCGACGACTTCAAGCGGCGTTCGCTGCGCGGCCGCGTGCGCCATACGCACGTGACCACGGCTGCGGCCCCCGCACCCAAGCTGCGCCAGCCGGACGCGGTCATTCGACCCAATTATGCGAGCGTAAGAGCGAGCGGGCAGGGTCATTGCTGAACTGGCGAGCACTGTTCCAGCAGTCCTGCGAAGGAACTGGCGGCGATCTACCCGACCCTCGAAAGACTCAGTCGTGCAGGGCTGTTCATGAGAAGGAACCATAGCGCCTTGACTCCTTTCCTCGTCTTGTCTCATTATCGTTTATCACACTGCAAAGAAAAATTTCCATGACTCGAAGAAAGCTTCTTGGCTCGACACTCCTCTATCCCGCACTTAGAATGCAAGGGTCTCCTTACGAGGCCTCTCCGGTACAAGAAAGTTTTCCCGGCACTAAGTTCAGCGATTATTCGAAATGCCTGCCGGATTATCTTTCGACGCTTGCCCGGGAAGCTAACGCCCAGCGCGACGCGGCGCTGAATGGGCTGACTTCAGCGAGCCGGATCCAGGCCCGGCAGGCATATGTTCGTGAGACTCTTTGGCAGCTGATTGGAGGAAAAGAGCAGCCCACCGATCTGAAGCCTAAGACAACCGGACAACTGAAGCGGTCCGGATATCGCGTCGAAAAGGTGATCTATCAGACCCGGCCAAATCTATTTGTGCCGGCTAACTTGTATGTTCCGGAGCAAGGTTCAGCTCCTTTCCCGGCCGTTCTCTTTCAGAGCGGCCATTATTGGGAAGGCAAAGCCTATCCGAGCTACCAGCGATGCTGCCAGGGCCTTGCCCAGCTGGGATTCGTAGTTCTTGCCTTCGACCCGATGGGACAGGGCGAGCGCATTTACTATCCGGATAGAGCTGGCACTGCCAGCCGTCTCTCGAGTTGCGACGCCGAACACACTGTGCCCGGGAAGCAATTCATTCTTCTTGGCGATTCATCTGTCCGGTTTCAACTCTGGGACGCAGTTCGCAGTTTAGATTACCTGCTCTCACTTCCTCATGTGGATGGCAAGCGCGTGGCTTCGGTAGGGCACTCCGGCGGTGGCACGCTCACGATGCTGCTCGCGGCTGCCGACGATCGTCTCACTGCGGCAGCGGTGTGCATGGGCAACATAGAGAATGTCATCGGCTCACCCTTTCGCCCGCCAGGCGCCACCGATGACGCCGAACAAAATCTTGTGTACGGCGGGCCGGCTCGGCTGGACCGTTGGGATCTGTTTTATCCCTTCGCGCCCAAACCCATGCTGATCTGGCCGAGCGACCGCGATTTTTACGCGACCTATTCGCCGGACTACATCCGCAACGGCTGGCATGAGTACGGGCGTCTGAAGCAGGTGTACGAAGCGCTCGACCGCGGAGACCATCTCGCGTGGAGCGACACTCCGCTGCCGCACGCGCTGGCGTACGACAGCAGAATGCTCGTCTATAACTGGTTCAACCGCTGGTTGAAAGGACAGAACACCGCGCTAACGGAAGAGCCAACCGTAAAGCCTGAGACGCCTTCCGATCTGTGGGCCACCGAATCGGGCAGCGTGGTGCGTTCTCTGAATAGTGCAACGCCTCATTCATTGATAACTGAGGCACGGGTACAGCGGAGTCCGGCGGCTCTCGAGAAGGTGCTGCGGACCGGCCGCTCCGGGACGCCTGCAACAGCCAGGAGCATCGGGCGCGTGATGTCCCGAAATGTACGGGTCGAGGCATTAGAAATTACGTCCGACCCCGGCGTACGGCTTCCCGCGTTTCTAATGATTCGAGAAAAGACGAGCGCGAGCAAGCCGGTGCTTCTGGTTCTCGATGAAATGACGCATGACCGCCTCTGGTTCACTCCCGAGGTGGACCAGGTCTTGTCGGACGGCAGCCCGGTAGTCTGTAGCGCCGAAGTGAGAGGTGTCGGCGCTTTAATTCCCGAGTTCAGCCCGGGCGCCGCCGATTACGAATCGTGGCATGAGCAGGAAGAAAACTATGCGTGGGGTTCACTGGCGCTTGGCAAGCCGCTCGTTAGCCAGCGTGTCACGGACATACTCGCGCTCGTGGCCGGACTCAACTCTCACCCGATGACTAAAGGGCGGCCCATTTACGTTGCGGCGTTGGGCAAGCTCACCGTACCCGCGCTCTTTTCCGCCGCGCTCGAAGCTGGCATCCAGGGCCTATACCTTGCTCGCGGTTTGGTCTCATTTCAAAATCTGATCGAAGCCGAAGTCTACAAGCACCCATTCGCAAACTTCGTGCCCGGTTTGCTGAATCACACGGATTTGCCCGACGTTGCCGCGTCCATGGCGCCGAGGAAGATCGTCCTTGCCGGAACGGTTGACGCGCAAGGCTCGACCGTGAACGGTGCTGCGTTACGCGCCATGTACGTCGGAGCAAACAGGGCAGGCATCCTGTCTATCGCCGAAAAGGCCGAGTGGTCCGCGCAAGCTCTTCTCGCTTACATGGGGTCGGTGTGATTCAGGCAGCGTCGATTTCCCTGGCTGCACGATTGGCAGACTCGAGCGCGGCCTCCTGGCCCCAATTCATCTGCGCGGCGTAAGCACCGGCGAAGTGAATCCTGCCGCATGGTCGTGTCACTTCGGGCCAGAAGCGCGCCAGTTCACCTAGCCGGTAAGGAATTCGCTCGCACATGGCAGCCCACGGCTCTTTGGACCAGTCGTGAACGATCGTTTGTTCAACATCGGCGGAGCGTCCTGGGTACAGCGCGAGAAACGCCGACAGTGCTTGGGGCGCAGCGACTCCTGCCTGTCCGCCTCCGAGCAGAATGCCGCGCGGCGTATCGACTTCCTCCGCCATTGACCACAATTCGTTGAGCCTTGGATCGGGTGGCAGCATGTTGGGGCTAACCTTATCGGCTTTCCAAAACCGTGTGCGGCATTGGAAGATGACACGCGTCCGCGTGTAGTAGGGCATCTCGCGAATAACGAATGCCTTCGCATCGGGCCATGCCGGCGTCACAGGGATTTGCCGGAGCATCACGAGCGAAATGCAGCTTACCAGGTAATCGGCTGTCTTCTTCCGCTGCTCGCCGAATTCGCGATAGGTCACCGTCGCTCCGGAAGCGCCATGCTCAATAGCGGTGACCGGACAACCCAGGTGCACGCGCTGGCCAAGACGTGCGGCCAATGCGTCCGTCATCAGCTGGTTCCCGCCTTTCAGCCGGAACAGTTTCTTGCTCTCGAAATCTGCGCCGCGCAGATGCTTGATAGCCGCGCCCCACATCATTTGCAAAGCTGAATTGGAACCGCCGAAGAACTGGAGCGCCGCCGGGGATGCGTTCTCCTGTTTCAAGAGGTCGCGTACCGTAACCTGATCCAGGTGAGTCAAGCCAGGGACGAAAGGATTCCTTTCGTCGCGGATGCGTTCAACGTATTTCTGCAAATAGAGCAGCGGACCTTCGGCCCATGGCCGTTCTTGCAGGAAGTCAATCTCACGCTGATTAAAGCCTAGGCGGCCAAGGACTGCCTTGCTATGCAGATCTTCCTCTGAGAACGGTTTCCCTTCGAGAAAGCGAACCATGCGGTCTCTTCTCGGGTAAGGGATGGCGGTCAGCTTAAACTCGTTGAGATAGCCCCAGTATGCGGTGTATCCCGGATAGTAGAAATGCTCGGCGCCGATATCGGCATAGAGGCCGTCCGCAAACGGATCGTGAAATGTGCGAACGTGACCACCGGGACGCCCGCTTGCCTCGAGAACGGTTACATCGTGCCCGCGCCTGCTGAGTTCATACGCGCACGACAAGCCTGCGATACCGGCGCCAATGACAATCACGTTCTTCTTCGAGCCGGTGCTTGTTTGCGCGACCGCCCGATCCGTCACAATTGCTCCGCCGATTTTCAGAATGTCCCGGCGATTCATTGCGCCTCCATCAACAACGTCGGAATCGTCACTTGGATGTCGCTGCCTCGAGATACTTCACACGCTCAAACTGCACCTTTGCCAAATCTGCTTTGCCGAGCTTCTGGTACACGCGAGCGAGCTGATAGTAGGGGCCCGGGTCGGTCGGGCGTAGCTGAATCGAGCGATCGAGCGCGGAAACCGCTTCGTCATAGCGGCCCAGCGCCAGATAGGCTTTGCCTCTTAGAAAAGAAATATCGGGATCTTCAGCGTTCGCGCGTTCGGCCAGCGAGAGCTCGTCCAGGACCTTTCGATAGTCGACCGGTTGCGCATTCAAGAGAGCGCGAGCGAGCAGGACATGGATCATCGGGTAATCCGGTTTGCGATCGGCCAAAGTGCGCAAGGCGTCAATTTCCTGAGCGGTCTCTCCCGTTTTGCGCGCGGCGTCGGCGAGCGAGATGTAGGCTTCATCGGTGTCCGGCGCTGCCTGCAGAAGCTCTTTAATTACAACCACACCCTCCTTCGGGTGCTCCGAACGAATCAGGTCTGCGCCTAGCGGGAGCAAAACGGCAGCGGGATTCCCCGCGCTCCGGCGAGCCTGCTGCAGGACCGCAACGGCCTCCGCATACTTCGCGTTCTGCTCGAACAGATCGGCGAGCGCGAGATAAGAGTTTGGCTGCGAAGGGTCGAGTTGAATCGCCTCGCGCAGATACCGAACGCCCTCGTCAGGCTGGCGAAGGCTTTCATAGCTCAACCCCGCGATACCTGCCGCGGAGGCGCGTACTGCGTCAGGCAGAGCACGATTTTGTTCCGCCGCTAACGCATTCCGCACCGCATCGTCGTAGGCGCCCACCGTATTCTCAAGCACTGCCAGCTGCAGCTTCGATGCCGGGTCATCTGAAACTTGCCCGGATCGAACGGCTTCGGCCAGTGCCAGAACGAGCAGATTCTTCTCCGCAAGGAACCGGGCGAGCGTGCTGTGCAACTCCGCGTCACGCGGGAAGCGGGCGGCTGCTTCTCGCAGATTGCTTTTGAGCGCTTCCATGTCATTCAAGGAGAAGTTCACACGCGCCTGCATCACCAGGGGCATCCCTGTTGTGGGTTGCAGGCGGTCGGCTGTACGGAGTGATTCTCGAGCTTTGGCGAACTCGCCCGCCGCTGCCTCAGCCACACCCAATCCATAGAAGCCGCGCGCGCTGTTGGGAACCAGGCACACAGCTTGCTCATACAGCTGTACCGCTTCGGCCGGGTGCTGCCCGTGCATCGCGCCTTCCGCCTGGCTGTCCAATTCTTTGAACCGAGCGATGCGTTCCTGTGCGCTCAGTCCGGTGCCACAATCCGACGCCAGCACGGCTCCGCACGACCAGAGCGCCCCAACGAGCAGCGCCGCGTGAAGGATCTTAACGTACACTGCAGTGAACCGGCGCGCAGAAGTTGAGTTCATAGCCATCTGTTCTCGCGGGATCGCGCATCATCGGCTGTTCATTGCCCGCTTGGTCCGAAGCGCGGCTTAGCAGGACGTAGTCGCCGGGACTGGCGTGCCATTCGTAGCTCCAGCGCACCCAGCCGTATTGATTCGGCTTCGCTTCTAGCCGGGCGTTGCTCCACGTTTTACCGCCGTCGGAACTCAGCTTCACATCGCGCACGGCTGCCGCTCCAGACCAGGCGAAACCCCAGACCTGCTGGCGTCCCGCGGGCAGTTTTGAGCCATCGCCAGGCGACGCCATCGCAGATTTCACCTGCACAACCGAGAGGCGTTCGGTACGCGGTGCTGAGTTGATGCGGCTCACGCGGTTGTATAAACCGTCCATGCCGCTCTGATGAAAGACGGTGTCGCGGTCATCTGCCCGAAGAACCGTGATCCGGCGCAGCCATTTGACTGAATCCATTCCATACCAGCCGGGAAACAGCGCCCGCGCCGGAAAGCCGTTCCGCTTGGGCAGGGTCAGATCATTGTATTTGAACGCCACAAGGCTGGACGAATCCATGCACTTGGCTATAGGGACCAGCTGCGAGTACGGCAGCGCTGGACCATGTTCATGCAACCGCCCGGAATCATGGCCCTCGAGCAGGAGGAATGCCGCATCGGAAGCCGGGCCTGCCGGTTCGAGCAAAGTTGAAATCTGCAAACCTTCCCAAACACCGTTGCTCACGGCCGATCCGCCAGGCACGTTTCCTGCGCACTCCAAGACTGCCTCAACCTTCCTGCCCGGCAGTTCGACGAGGTCGGCGAAGCCTAACTCATACGGGTGTCCAACCTGGCCCTCGATGCGCAGCTTCCAGGTCTCAAGAGACACTTCGGGCTCGCTGAAATGCTCCCGGACAAACAGGAGATTCGGTGGGGTCAGCGTTCCTTCGAGAGCGCGCAGCGGATAAGACAGGTTCTGCGGTTCGACGGCATCGAGCGCCGCTCCACCTATCAGTCCGGCGCCCGCCAGCCAAAGTAATTCTCGTCTAGTCACCTAAAAAACGAGTTTAAGTGCTCCCTGAATCACGCGCGGACTTCGCGCCGTCGTGATCTGGCCGAACGTGCTGTCTGCCAATCCAGTGTCGGGATTGTTGAATTGGGCGTGGTTGAAGAAATTGAAGAACTCGGCACGAAACTGCAGATTCATTCGCTCGGTAAGCGTGAACACCTTGTGGCCCGCGAAATCGATGTTGAACGTTGACGGCCCGATCAGGATATTGCGCCCCGCATTCCCGAAAGTATTTGGCAGCGGAGCGCCGAAGGCACTTGTCGTAAACCATTGCGCGATCTTGTCGCTCGTCGAACCTTGCGTGTAGTGCGGCGTCGAGAGAACCTGCGCCTGATCATTGCCGACCTCGGGAAGGCTAAACGAGTAATCTCCGCCCGACGTGATATTCAACGGAAAACCGCTTTGCCAGTTGATGATGGCGGACGTCTGCCAGCCGCCGAGTATCGCTTTTGAGATGCCCTGCTTCGGGGAGGGAAGCTGCCATAAGTAATTCAGCACAAAGCGGTGCGGCACGTTGAAATCGGAAACGCCCCTATAGGCGCGAATATTGTAGGGATTGATGATGTTGATCCCGCACAAATCCGTTTGATAAGACACTTCGTCGATGCTTCGGCTCCAGGTGTAATTCGCACTGAGTGTCACGCCATGTGAGAAGCGCTTATCCACCTGGACCTGCAGGGAGTTGTAGCTCGAATTGGCGTTAGAAGAGTCCTGTGTGACTTGTTGAAAATCCTGGTACGGACGCCGGGCTTGCTCGTTGTCCGCCGTAGCATTCGGGCTGGGAAGAGGCGCATTCACATCCGTGTTATAGGCCAGATGAGTTCCCTTAGAGGCCACGTAGCCGACCCGCAGCAGGACATCGGTTGCGAGTTGACGTTCGACCGTGAGATTCCAGTTCATCACTTCTGATGGATGCCAGTTCGGCTGATACGAAACGGCCAGCGGTAAGGGAGTCGGGAAGCTTGCGTTGTGGGGCGGAACGAACGGTGCGAACTGAGCCGGGAAGGGATTTGCGGCGCCCTGGTAGGGATTCATAAAGGGCGTTCCTATGAATTGGTACTGCGGGCTCCAGGGCGGGCTATCCACAAAATTGTTGAAGGCTTCGACGAAAGGGGGCTGATAGAAGATGCCCCATCCTCCGCGAATGGTTGTTTTCCCTTTTCCGCCCACGTTGTAGGCAAAACCAGTGCGGGGCGCGAGCAGCAGCCAGCTCGATTTGAAGCCGCCCGCCGGACAACCCGGATCGCCTGCGAAAACGTATCCCGTCGGAGAGTTTGGAAATTTCTGCGATTGATTACCCGGCAGGAAACACTCCGTTCGCCCGAGCTCGTCGCTATAAGGAACGAACGGGTCCCAGCGCAGCCCGAGGTTCAAGACCAGGTTGCGCGTCGCCCGATAGTTGTCCTGAACAAATAATCCGCCCAGGTTTGCGCGTCTGGCGGCGAACTCACCTCCGCCCTGGATGAACTTTCTTGCGTAGCCGAGCATGAAGTCGGAGAGCGCATTGCCGCTGTAATTGGTGCTGCTGAAAGTGAATGAACCATTCTGGCGATAGGTGTTGATCAAGTCGACATTCTCTTTAAGGTAGTCACCGCCAAACGACAGTTCATGGTCGCCAACTACCCAGTGAACGCTGTCTGAGACATGGTAATCGTCACGGTTCACTTTTGTCGGATGACCAGAATTGATGGTGAAGTATCCTGTCACCGCAACGGCCAGTTCCGGAGGCGTAGTGCTTGCGATCGGGATTCCGAGGCTCGACAGGCTAAATGGCGCACCGCTCGTGACGGTACCGTTATTTCGGTTGTAGGAAAAGATAAGGCTATTCAGCAGCTTCGGTGTGAAGGTGTAGGTATCGCTGGCCGCGGCCCCCTGGTCGAACAAATCAAATCCGCGAGTCGAAGTCAGAATGTTCGAACTGCCGATTACAGCATCGGTGCCGTAGCGCGAATAGAAGTAGCGTCCGTAGATGCGGTTTTTGTTGAGATCGTAGTCGGCGCGGGTCAGGAACTGATTCTCGTGCTCGTTGTCAGGCAAAGCGTAGTAAACGACTCCGCTCGGCGTTGCCGGCGGAAGCAGGCTGAGAATCTTCGCGCTCGCCGGCGCAAAACTTGAGGTAGGAATCTGGTTGTTGGGAAATGGCGCCCCGGTGAAAGGATTCACGAGCTGGTTCTTGATAGAAGAAAAATCGCCGGTGCGTTCGGCCGCCGTGGGCACGGTAGCGGAATTGCCTTGCGTCACATCGCGCGACTGCGTTCCCTGGTAGGAGCCGAAAAGGAAGAGCTTGTTCTTCAGGATCGGACCGCCGATGCTCCCGCCGAACTGATTCCGTTTGAGTTGGTCTGGTGTGGCGGCGAAAAAATTCCGGGCGTTCAAGTCACCGTTCCTGATGAAGTCGAACGCCGACCCGTGGAAGTCATTCGTGCCCGATTTCGTCACCACGTTTACGATTGCTCCCGAACCACGCCCGTATTCTGCGCTGTAGCTGTTCGTCTGCACGCTGAATTCTTCCAGAGCGTCGGGGTTCGGGAACGGATTGTTCACGTTCGTATAGGGGTCTTCATTGCTTCCGCCGTCCAGGTTGTAATTCACCATGTCGGTCCGGGCGCCGTTTGCGCTTACCGACTGCGCTCCCGGATAAGACGTGCTCTGAATTGTGTCGGAGCAGGCGGAAAAGTTACCCACATGCGTGTCCGCGGTTCCGGGAGTCAGCAAAACCAAGGCTGCCGCGTTGCGCCCGTTGAGTGGTAGCTCGACGATGTTTTGCCGGCTCACGACCTGGCTGAGCGCTCCCGATTGCGTTTGCACCATCTCGGCGTTCGCCAACACCGTAACCGCTTGACTCGGGCTGCCGATCTTCAGAGTTATCGGCACCGTGGATGACTGATCCGTCTTGACTTCTATGCCGCGCTGCTCATACCGTTCGAAGCCTGGGGCGGCGACACCGACCGTGTAAGAGCCGACCTGCAACAGCGGAAACAGATAACCGCCATCGGATGCCGTCGTGGTGTCACGCGTCAGACGGGTATTGATGTTTGTTGCTATGACCTTCACGCCGACAATGGCAGCTCCACTCGGGTCGGTAACTGCTCCTGCTATGGTCCCGGTGGGATCGGCCGCCCAAAGAGGTATGGCGAGCAGAGACATTGTAAAAACAGTGGTCCTCAGAGCCGTTGGACAGGTACTCATGCGCCCCCTTTAGGTTTTACTCAGTTTGGAGGCACCTGCCATTCTTGTCAAGCAATATTTCCGAACGTTTCCGGAGCAGGGATCTGCCTGGTAGCTTCGATCCGAGGCAGATCGTTCCCATCGGGGCTGAAAGCCGCTGCGAAAGCTTGGGAAAGGCGTTTGACGAGAGAGAAAGATTTCTTGCCACCGGCGGCGGTTCCATGGTTATAATGCCTCCATGTCGAATCCAGCTACGTCGCTGCAAGCCTTCAGGGCCGGAAGCGCCCGGGTGCAGATCTTCGGTTCGAGTGCGGCGGCCGGAGAAGCGGCCGCACTCGAAGCAGCCCGGATTATTAACGCTGCGATTGGTTCGCAGGGACGAGCACGCGTGATCGGAGCGACGGGAAATTCACAGATCCCGCTGGTCGAGCGGCTGGTAGAGCAAAAAATTGACTGGAACGCCGTCGAACTCTTTCATATGGACGAGTACGTCGGTATGAGCGCCGACCACCCGTCCAGTTTCAGATACTGGATGCGCACGCGGCTGGTAGAAAAAGTTCATCCCGGGAAGGTTCATTACCTGGCGGGCGATGCTACCGACCTCGATGCGGAAATTGCGCGGTATGCGCAGCTGCTGCTAGAGGCGCCAATCGAGGTGGCATTCGTCGGGTTCGGCGAGAACGGACACATCGCTTTCAACGACCCACCCGTTGCCAATTTCAACGACCCCGCGACGGTTAAAGTGATCGAGCTTGATGAGGCTTGCCGAAGGCAGCAGGCCGGCGAAGGGCATTTCCCTGATGTGGCCGCGGTACCCCGGCAGGCGGTGACGATTACGTGCCCCGGACTATTTCGGGCAAAGGCCTGGGTATGCAACGTGCCCGATGAGAGAAAGGCGAACGCCGTGCGCGACTCCTTTGAGGGACCGATCTCCGAATCATGCCCGGCATCGCTGGTGCGGCGGCACCCGAATGCGAATGTGTTCCTCGACACTGAATCTGCTTCCCGCCTTTCTGTCGCAGCGAGCGGCGTGCGCGCTTAGAGCGTCATGACGGCAATTGGTGTGTTTTCGCGAGCCACCTCCTTGGTGGGAATCGCAGCTCTTTTCGCGATTTCTCTTCCCGGGGCATCCGTGAAACTGGAGCGTTCGCGAGATCGGATTGCTGTCCTGATCGACGGCCAACCGTTTACCACTTACTACCTTGGGCCTCAAACAGCGAAACCATACCTGATGCCGCTTCGGACTGCATCCGGCGCCATTGTTACGCGCGGTTTTCCCGTTGTAAATGACGTTTCGGCGGGAGATCCCAAAGGGCCTTCGTTTGAGCCGCATCAGCGGCCGCTCTACTTCGGCCACGGTGACATTGACGGCTTGGATTTCTGGCAGGAGCCCGTTTTCGACAAGTATTACTCAGACCACGGCCATCAAGCCTACGGGCACATGCTGCTGAAATCGGTTGAAGAGGCGGCTGCGAACGGCGGATCGGCAACCATCCGCGCACGCTTCACTCTGAATAGCCCGAATAATCGCATCATAGGCGAAGAAACACAATCGTTCACCTTCCGCGGAGAAGCTGGTGCGCGTATCATCGACTGCGAATTTGTGCTTCACGCGACGAACGGCCCGCTCGATTTGGGAGACACCAAGGAAGGCACCTTTGCGATCCGGCTCGCGCCTCAACTGAGCGCCCCGCAAGGCCATATGTTGAACTCGGCCGGCGCCGTAGGAGAGAAGGCGATCTGGGGCAAACCTGCCGACTGGGTGAGCTATTTGGGGACGATCGCCGGGAAGCCGGTGCAGGTCGCAGTCTTCGATTCGCCTCAGAGTTTCCGGCACCCTACCACATGGCACGCGCGCGCCTACGGTTTGTTTGCCGCCAACCCGTTCGGGTTGCGCGAGTTCACCGGCGATCCTGCCAAGGATGGCAGCTGGACTCTACCCGAAGGGAAATCGCTTAGCTTCAGATACCGCGTCTTCATCCATGAAGGGGAATGGGGACCGTCCGAAATCAGCGACGCGTACCGGCAGTATGCAGGGGGGCAATGAACCGCCGCTGGTGGATTGTCTGGACGCTCTTCTTCTCGACAGCGATCAATTACATCAACCGGCAAACTCTTTCGGTACTCGCGCCGGTTATTTCCCGTGAGTTTCATCTCAATCACAGCCAGCTCTCGAACATCTTTGGTTCCTTTCAGTTTGCGTACGCGGGAACCTGGCTCATCGGCGGCGTTCTCCTGGATATCGTCGGCACGCGTCTTGGGTTATCGATTGCCGTCATCTGGTGGTCGCTCGTCAGCATTGCAACGAGCTTCGCGAACTCGGCACTCTCGTTTGGCGTGTTGCGATTTCTGCTCGGAATTGGCGAAGGCGTCAACTGGCCGGGTGCGAGTAAAGCTGTAGCGGAACACTTCCCAGCGCAGGAGCGAAGCCTTGCCGTCGCCGTGTTCGATAGCGGATCGAGTGTCGGCGGCGCGATAGCGGCGGTTGCTATTCCCTGGATTGCGCTAAAGCTTGGCTGGCGCTACGCATTCACTTTTTCGGGCTTGCTGGGCTTGCTTTGGCTGATCGTTTGGCTTGCGGTCTATCCAAAGCGCGATCCTGCCGTTGAAGACCGCGCATCGGGCTCAACAAGTGTGCTACATAAGAGCACCTGGCTGCCGCTTTTGCGACGCCGCGACACGTGGGCCATTGTCATCGGCCGGTCTCTCACCGATCCCATCTGGTGGTTCTATGTGTTTTGGCTGCCGCAGTACTTCAGCGATACGCGCGGTTTCAGCCTGAAGCAGATTGCAGCGTTTACCTGGATTCCGTTTGTGGCCGCCGATCTCGGCAACTTCGCGGGCGGCTGGGGTTCAGGAGCGCTGGTGAAACGGGGAATGCCCGTTCTGCGTGCCCGAAAATGGATCTGCGTGGTCAGCACCGTTCCCATACTGGCGGGGATCCCGGCCGTCCTGATCGCGAATCCGTATTCGTCGCTCGCATTCATCTGCCTGGCTCTCTTCGGATATGCGAGTTGGTCCACCATGGGCCTGACTCTTCCCTCGGACTTGTTTCCACCGGAAGTAGTCGCCTCCGTTACGGGGTTGAGCGGGCTCGCCGCAGGTCTGAGCGGGACGTTGTTCACGCTCCTCGTGGGAACGCTCGTGGATCACTTTTCCTACGTGCCGGCTTTCGTTGTAGCCGCAACTGCCCCGGTGCTCGCGACCTTGAGCGTCGTGTATCTCATTCGGAGGACGGCCTGATGAGGCCGGGCGCTGCGCAAGCTTTTTCGAGGCGCGAGTGGCTGTTCGCTGCCGCATCGTGTGCACTCGCAGCCAAACTCCGCGCCGCTGACCTGTCAGGCTTCTACTACCGGGACTATTCGCGATGCCTGCCTGATTACCTTTCGCGCCTCGCGCGCGCGGCGTACGAAAGGCGCAATGCAAGTCTGGCTTCCCTGACCACGCCTGAGTCGACTCGAGAACGGCAGCAATGGGCTCGGCAAACATTCTGGAAACTGGAGGATGGCGAGCCCGAACGTACTCCGCTCCGCCCGCGTGTGACGGGAGAGTTCGAACGCACCGGTTACCGTTTGCAGAAAGTCGTCTACGAGAGCCGGCCGCGTTTGTTTGTGAGTGCCAACCTGTATCTGCCAAACACAGGAAAGCCGCCTTATCCGGGCGTTCTCTTTCAAATGGGCCACTATTATTCCGGGAAGGCCTATGCGAGTTATCAGAAGTGCTGTCAGGGTCTCGCGAGATTGGGATACCTTGTGCTCGCTTTCGATCCAATGGGTCAAGGCGAACGGATCGCCTATCCTGATGCCTCGGGCGTCAATACCAAGCTTGGTTCCGCCACCGATGAGCACGACGTACCAGGAAAGCAAATGCTGCTTCTCGGCGATACGGCTTCGCGCTACCAGGTTTGGGACGCCATCCGCAGCTTAGATTACCTGGCCGAACATCCGATGGTGGATACCCAGCGCCTGGCCTCGACCGGGCAATCGGGCGGTGCGACGCTTACCATGCTGCTTGCCTGCGTGGATGATCGATTGGCTGCGGCTGCTGTCTCATCCGGCAACACCGAGAATTTCGCCTGCGCAAACTTCGATGCTCCTGGTTCAACCGATGATGCCGAACAGGATTTCATCGGCTCGGGCACTTCTGCCTTCGACCGCTGGGATCTGCTGTACCCGATAGCGCCCAAGCCGCTCCTCATCGAAGTGAGCGCACATGATTTCTTCGGGACCTATTCGCCGCGGTACCTCGTCGACGGGCGAGAACAATACGAACGGCTGGCTAAGGTGTATGCTGCGCTCGGGCGCCCGGACCAACTTGCATGGCGAAGCACGCCTCTCACGCATGGCCTCACATATTCCTTACGGCTCGGCATTTACAACTGGTTCGAACGCTGGCTGAAGCGATCAGATCGCCCAATCGAAGCGGAACCGCCGGTCGCACCGGAGGCGGATTCAGCTCTTTGGGTCGGGCCCACCGGAAACGTCACGCGCGACTTTTCGAGTCTGCGGCCATTCGATCTGGTAAAGCAGAAGGCGATAGCCGTACAGAGCACACAACCGCCGGATACATGGAAGACGAAACTGCCGATCGTTTTCCCTCCCAGCGGCCTGCGGTTCCACGAGCTCAGTACGGTTCCGCTTAACGGCGCCAAGGTTTCGGCGGTCGAAGTAAACACGACAGCCGAAATCTGGGTTCCGGCCTGGTTTTTCGCTGCAGACCCGCCGGACGCGAATCGTGCCCCCCTGCTCGTGCTCGATGATCGCGGACGCAACGTGCACGCGCATGAGGACGGGGTCTATCACAAGCTCGCACGCGCCGGCCAGCGAGTGTATGCGGCTGATATCCGCGGCATGGGCGACATGCAGCCCGAAGTGGGCCGGGGCGATCCCGGGTACACAATACCGCACGACATGGAAGAGGAGTTTGCCTGGGCATCGCTCATCTTGGGTGATCCGCTTCTGGGGCAGCGGATCAGCGACATTCTCGCTCTCGTTCGCGCGATAAAAGACCAATCCGGCCGTAACAGCGGCCCGGTTCTGCTGGCCGCGAAGGGCCGCCTCACGGTGCCTGCTCTCTTCGCGTTTGCGGCTTCGCAGGACATTGCCGGCCTGTACCTCGTGAGCGGCCTCACCTCTTATCGCAGCCTGCTCGAAACCGAGATCTACGCCCAGCCCCTCGCGCATTTCGCCTGGAAATTGTTTCAAGCAACGGATCTTCCCTTACTTGCCGCCCAGTCCGCGCCGCGGCGCATTCGGCTGGCCGGGATGGTAGATGCCGCAGACAACGTCGTGTCGATTGAGGAACTCCGCCGCGCTTACACGTCGGCTAATGTCAGCTTTTCCGCCGCCCCCGCCTGGGATGAGATCAGTTTGAGATCTGTATGATGGTTTGCGAGACGGCCGGGGTGTGCCAGAAACTTTCACACCTTGGGGAAAGGCTCCCACCGGCTTGAAACAGGATGCGCAAAGGTTGTGCCGAAGACAACTCTGGTTAAAAAGAAATCGTTTAAAGAGCTCGCTAAGCTCGCAAACGTTAGCCCTGCAACCGTGTCGAGGGTTGCTAAAGGGCAGGTCAACGTTGACCCCACGATCCGGGCGCGTGTCCGGAAATGCGCCGAGACGATGGGCATCAATCTCGAGCAGAAGAGAAATGAGAAGGCAAACATTATTGCTTTCATGCTTGCCAATCGCAATCTGCTGCACAATTTCCAGGCTCGCATCCTGTTCGGCTCCGAAAGCTACTGCGCTTCGCAGGATAGAGAATTGCTGTTCATGTCCCTGCGCTATTCGGCGAATACTCCCGCGAAGGAGCTCAACCTTCCCAAAATCCTGAACCAGCGGGGCATTGTGCGCGCCATGATTCTTGGCGGTACCAATTCCTCGAACATGTTGAATGCCCTGCGTGAACGGGAAATCCCGTTCGCAGTGCTCGGCAACAATGTGATCGGCGAATGGAATTCGAGTGAATTCGACGCGGTCTATTCAGACGATGTACAGGGCGCCTACGACCTGACCGCGCATCTCATCGCGGATGGCCACCGCTACATCTGGTTCATCGGCGATATCGAACTTCCCTGGTACGCGCGATGCGCCCAGGGATATCGCGCCAGCATGCTTGAAGCTGCCCTGGAACCACGTTTCAGCGAGATTCATTCGGATGACCGGCAATTGGGTTACCTGGCGACCCGCTCTATCGTGTCACGCCGCGAGCCCATGACCGCCATTTTCGCCGGATCGGACCAGATTGCAGGCGGGGTTTACGAAGCGCTGCGCCAATCGGGTCTCAGCATTCCGGACGACGTAAGCGTAGCCGGTTTCAACGACAGCGAAGCCACGTTGTTCGACCCGCCCCTGACCAGCGTGCGCGAGTTTCCCGAAGAGCTTGGCAAACACCTCGCGGAGTTCGTAGTGCGCCGCATCCAGACCCCGGATCGCGAACCGCAGCAGCTGACGATTCCTACCCGCATCGTTCTTCGGCAGTCCACACGCCCGGTTTCGAAGCTCGCCTTGAAACGCTTGTGAGCCTCGTCGTGGCGGAGAGCTGCGTCTAAACTTCTTCCGGCACAACAAATGGCTTCCGATAACCGCGGTCGCCATCGCGCAGCAGGACGGCCGCTTCCTCGTCGCCAATTATCTCCTGCGTATCGGGATTGAAGTTGATCGTGCGGCCCAATCTGTAAGAAGCGTTCGCGAGATGCATCAGCCCGGCTGAGATGTGGCCCTCTTCGATGGGCGCGTTCAGGTCCGATCTGTTCCGACTGGCTACGCAATCAATGAAGTTTTGGAAGTGCGCGCGCTCGCTGCCGCCCTGCACCGGCCGCTCCTGTTCCTGATCCCGCCCCATCCAGGTCACATACGTATGCGCATCCTCATCACCGGTGGCCAGGTAGCCTTTCGATCCGTAGAAGATGTTGCCCACCGTGTTGTGGCTTCCGGCCAGCGGCCCTAGTTTCGCCTGAGCGGACGACCGTTTCGGTTCCGGTGTCCCCAGCAGTTTGGTTCCGATGTCGGCTTCGTGATTGGTGATCCAATGCCTCACTTCGAACGTGATCATTCGGCGTTTACCTTCGGGGAGATCAAATTCGAATGCACAGGTCAGGTCGTTGGGCGTCTCTTGATCGTCGTCAAACATGAAGTGCCCGCCCATGGCGCTCACCTTATTTGGGAAGCCCAACCCCATGCCCCAGCGTGCTACGTCAACCTGGTGTACGCCCTGGTTTCCGAGATCGCCGTTCCCATACCACCAGTTCCAATGCCAGTTGTAATGGAAGCGATTTTTGGTGAACGCATGCTCGGGCGCCGGCCCCATCCAAAGGTCGTAATCGACCCCCGCCGGCACAGGCGCAACCGGCGCCCGCCCAATCGTGTCGCGCCACTTGTAGCACAGCCCGCGAGCCATGTAGGTTTCGCCGATCATGCCATCCCGCAGCTTCTGCATGCCCTGCCGGATCGCGGTAGCCGAGCGAATCTGGGTACCGTGCTGGACCACGCGGTTGTAGCGCTGCGCAGCCTTTACCAGCTGCTTGCCTTCCCACAGATTGTGAGAACACGGCTTCTCCACATAGACGTCTTTACCCGCCTGACAGGCCCAGATCGCGATCAGCGTGTGCCAGTGGTTTGGCGTCGCGATAGAAATTGCGTCGATGTTTTTGTCCTCGAGCAGTTTCCGCACGTCTGTGTAGGTTACCGGCTTGGGAAGCCCCATCTTCTCCATGTCGGCCAGCCGCTCGCGAAGCACGTTTTCGTCTATGTCGCAAAACGCGCCAATCTGGGCCTTTGGAATCTTCGAGTAGTTTTCAAGATGATCTTTCCCGCGCCCGTGCAGACCGCAGATGGCCACGCGCACGCGGTCGTTCGCACCAGCCATACGGGCGGGCGCGAGCAAGCCTCCCGCTCCGATCACGGCCAATCCCGCCGTTCCTGTGCTCAGAAAGTCCCGGCGATTTAAGTCTTTTGGTTCTGACATCGAATCTCCTTACCCGAGATACCGCAAGCTCTCCTCGATCAACCGCTTCGTCCCTGCGACAGGATCGCCCAGCTCCGAATCGAACTCCATCGAGTAAAAGCCCCGGTACCCGCTCTGTTTTGCCAGTGCGAACATGCTCGCGAGGTCCACTTTGTCGACCTTGCCGTCCTCGGCTTCCACCATGTCCTTCACGTGGCACATGTTGTAAGCGTGTTTCAGCATGGCTTTCACCCCTTGTTCGCTGTACTCCTGGTCATGCCCGATTAACGAGTTCCCGAAGTCGGGCAGCGCCCGTAAATAAAGGCTCTTCACTCTTTCGACGATCGCGACGATCAGGAACGGGTCCTCGGCCACCGCACTATCGTTTTCAAGATTGACGACCGTGTTTTGCTTAGCGGCATATTCCGCCAGTTTGCCCAGGCTTTGGGCGGCAATCGCAGCATCGGGTTTCTCGCCCTTTCCCACGCTAAGGTGCTGCCTGACGCTGGGCGATCCCACCTTCGCCGCGATATCGATCCATCTGCAGCCAAACTGAATGGCATCCTGTCGCACCGCCGCGTCCGGACTGAAGAAATTCCTGCCAGCGAGCCCAAGGTCTGCCACGTTTGAGCCGGCTTTTTGAACAGCTGAACGAAACGCATCGAGGTAAGCCGGATCCGTTGACCGAAAGTGATCCCCGAGCGGATTGATATTCCTGACTCCGAACTTTTCCGCTACGAAGCCCGGAAACTGAAGCAAATCCATCCCGGGCGTACTGACCTTCCTGCCGCGATTAGTTGGACTCTCGATCAAGGCGCGAAACGGCCACGATGTTACTGCAAGCCGATCGTGCGCTTTCGTCGGAAAGTGCTGTTCGGGTTCCTGGGCGAAGGCCACTAGCGCAGCGCCCGGTACGAGCTTCAAAATGTCACGCCGACGAGGAAGCAGATAACCTCAGTTCAACATGAATATTTCAAAGTATCAAGAATTATTTCTCAATGCTAGAAACGTCGTCCTGTCCAGCCATCCGTCAGATCTTGAGGTAAAGCTTGCGGCGGTACATCCAAAACAAAATGATCCAGTACATCAGCAGTACGGCCGAGCCGAGCAGAAGCGGTTGGAACGCCGGCCCGAATACTTGAAATATCCTGTGGCCGAGGTGAATGTTCAGCGAACTGGTAATGAAGTTGCCGAACAGGTGCGCAATCAGGTACGCGGCAATCGAGTTCATACCGACAACGACCAGCGGGAAAGTCCACTTCCGGTAGCCCTTCACATCGACCACCCAGCTGAAAGCAGCCAAAAACAGAAAACACACGCCGCCGCTGAAGAGCGTCCAGGCTGGCGTCCATATTCGTTTCACAATCGGACAGATCCCGGTGAAGTGCAGCAGCAAGCCGGCCGCAATTCCAATAACCGCTGCCGCCAAAAATCGTTTGACGGGAATCTTAGGCGCGGAAGCCCGGAACCAGCGCCCCGCGACGAGACCGAGAATCATCGTTGCGAGCGTGGGAATGAAGCTCAGCGTTAAGTAGCCGCCCTCATTATCGACAAACGGTTTCTCGCGCGGAAAAAGGTTCAGAAACCATTGATCGAAGGCATTGCCCAGATTGCTGTTTTTGTTCCAATGCGCGGCAAAACCGGTGAAGTTGTGCGCCCAGTGTGCCGGGACGCCAACCGCCGCGTAGTCGTAGTTCGGCCCCGGCACCGGATACAGCGCCCAGGCAAGCCAGTATGCGGCGAGGATCCCGCCAAATGCCCACCACTGCCAGCGCGGCGAGCGAAATCCGAGAAGAAACAGGAACGGGTATCCCAACCCGATCTGGGTCAGCGTATCTTCGAACGTGAAATACGTTTGGTTGGAATTCATCGAACGAAGAAAAATTCCCAGGGCAACCAGCAGCACCGAACGCCAGACGGCGT
This sequence comes from Terriglobia bacterium, assembly GCA_963723645.1. Taxonomy (GTDB): domain Bacteria; phylum Acidobacteriota; class Terriglobia; order Bryobacterales; family Bryobacteraceae; genus Bog-105. The sequence continues at coordinate 2,227,020 of CAVRRR010000005.1, read as the reverse complement.
GAGCGAACAGCGGTCCGAAAGTGGCGCCTTTCCGCATTCGAGACGCAATCGAGTAAGGCAGCGCGACACCAACCAGAAATGAAAACGAGGGCTGAATCATGTCGTGTAAAGAGCAGCCCGACCACTCGACATGGGATTGATTGAAAGCCAGAATGCCCCAAAACCAATTGCCGGGCAGCGCTCGCGAGACGCGCGCCAATTCCAGAACTTCTCCCATCATCAGGAGCATCACCAGGCCCCGGTACGCGTCGACGGCAATATTTCGCTGAACCGAAACCGGTGCTGAGTCTGCCGCTTTCTTTCCCGGCGAGGTCCGGGATGAGACATCATTTACGATCGGTATGGACTCGGTGGATGTGTCGCTCATTTCGCTCACTTACTCATTGAGGTCGTGTACAAACTATAACGCTAGCGGCTTGCCTGCTTGCCGCTCAACCCGCCCTGCGCTTCGATCACGTACGAACAAAGCTTAAACTCATCGCAGTTCTCTCGCCGCAGCGCAGCTAACCTTTCCGCAGCAATCTGGACAGGAACTATGTCGATCACGAACTCCCAACCGGGCGGTGTTTCAGGCACATCCAGGACGAGATCGCCCGCGTCCACCGGAACGTTTGTGCCTATCAGAAGAACCGACGCACCGGCCGCGCGCAGCTCGCTTGCTAATTGAAGATCTTCGCCGCGCAGGATGGTACGGTTCACCCATAACGCAATGCGCACTCCAGGGCGAATCATCTCCTGCGAACCATGTCTGAAACCGCCTGTTGTAAGAGCAGTAGCCGGACTTTTGGCCGCCTCTTCCCAGAGTAAACGCGCCTCGTGGCAGGACGCAACGCTAGGGCCGCGAGCCAGAAAGTACGTGGCCGCATCGCCGTTCAGCCAATCAGACCGGTCAATCTGTTCGCCCCAGGTCCGAACCGATGCGCCTGCTTTTTCTAAGCTCACGTTGAGCGATTCAGTTAGTCTGCGCAGATCGTGACATCGTACCGTTGCGGCGATGAACGCTCCCACCAGGGTTAGCAGTGAATACATCCCGATCGAAACGAGATGATCAAACGGCGCTCCGAGCAAAACCACGACGTCAGCTCGCTCTGCCAGCGCACTTGGTTCCGCGTTAGTTACTGCAACGACCTTCGCGCCGGCGGCACGAGCCTTAGACACCAGCTCTACGACCTCAACCGTGCGGCCGCTTCGGGAAAGCACCAGCAGAGTGGAGTCCCGCTCGAGCGAACCGAAATGGAGAAGTTCCGAGGCATCCGCCGCCTCAGCTTTGATGCCGGCACCGCAGAGTACGGAAGCCACTCCCAGCGCCGCGTTCCAGCTGCTCCCGATACCGGCTACATGAATCGTCGAACCGGACCCCAACAGTGTGGCTGCCGCAGCAATACTTTCTGATCCTGCCAGTCTCTCCAGGCAGAGACGCCACTCGTGAGGTTCGCGCTCTATATCGCGCATCATCTTCGTCATTTCAGGACTGGTCGCTGCCCTGTTTGTGGGTCGAACACAAGCTGGCCTTTGATTCCGCCCGGACTGAGGAGACTGCTCACCGCGCAGCGGTGCCCTAAGCGCAGGCATTCCTCGATTTCTGCTCCAAACATCCACGATCGCAGGAAGCCGGCGTCGAAGTTGTCACCCGCACCCACTGTATCCACCGGGTCGATTCTGCCCGTCCCGCATTCCGCCGGGTCAAGCTCCCAAACCTTTTCACGATGCACGGCCAGAGCGCCCTCCTCACCGCGTTTGATGACCACCAGCGGTCCGAATCCGGCGAGCTTGCGCGCAGCAGCCAGCACATCCGATTCACCGGTTATCGCGATCGCTTCCGACGCGTTCGGAAGAAACACATTTACCAGCGGAAGAATGCTCTCTATGCCTTCCCATCGCGCCTCCGGATCCCAATTCGGATCAAGCGAAGCCGTAACGCCGCAGTTCCTTACCCGCGCCAGAAACTCGCTCCACGCCGGGCGAAGCTGCGTCAAAAGAAAGTAACTGGCGATATGCCAATGCCTGCACAGCGTTTCTGGATCACGCGGAAGGTCCGCTGCCGGAACCGCCGTAATGCTACCCAGAAACGTCAAAATGGCACGGTCGGAGGGTTCCGCGAGCGTAACACCCAAGCCGGTTCGCAAGTCCGGATCGACCTCCACGAGCGAGCAATTTACTCCGCACTCTTCCAGTTTTCGAAGAGCAAACTCCCCGAACTGGTCCGCGCCTATCTTCCCGATAACCGCCGTCTTCACCCCCAGCTTCGCCATCTGGCAGGCGAAAATGTTAGCCGATCCTCCCAATTCCAGGTCGTACCTGTCTATGATCTGTTCCACTTGGCCGAATCGAGGCCGAACGTTTCCGGCCAGTATCAGATCCACGCACATGTCCGATACCAGAGTTACGTCGAATGATTGCTGGCCTTTCAGATGGGCGGGGATTTGTCCGTTCGGCATACATTGCCCTTAGTTAGTAAAGCGGTTGACCTAGCGAAGCAAGTGTTAGTATAAGCTCGCTCGCTGCCAATCATTACGGTATGTCGGTACGCATGAAGGATATTGCCGAACGCGCCGGCGTATCGCTATCCACGGTCTCGGTCGTCCTCAGCGGTAGCCGCCGGCTCGCCATTTCCGACGAAACTCGCCGAAGCGTTCTCGCCATTGCTAAGGAGCTCAATTATCATCTCAATGCACACGCAAGCAATCTGGCCAAAAGATCCAGCAATTTGTTCGGGCTCGTGATCTCCGAGATCGCCAACCCTTTTTTCCCGGAGGTCATTCGCAGCTTCGAATCCGCAGCTACTGCTCGAGGGTTTGAGATGCGACTATTCAACACCGAATATGACCCGGAGCGGTCTCAGCGAGCGGTTTCCATGATGATCACGAGCAACGTTTGCGGAGCGGCCGTGTTCACGTCCAAATTCGCGCGTCCTCTTCTTGCGCAGCTCAGCAAAGCGAGAATTCCGGCTGTGCTGGTGCGGGGCGGCTTGACTGAACCGAAAGTGGGCACGATTCAGATCGACTTCGGACATGGCATAAGCCAGGCGATGGAGTATCTGATCGCACTTGGTCATACCCGTTTTTGCGCGATCACCGGACCTGATGAAATTCCATCCGCCAAGCTGTATGCCCGCGCATTCCTCAAGACCGCAAAGCGGCTGAAGGTCCGAAACTGCCCCGTCTTTTCCTGTAACTATCGTCACGATGGCGGCATGGCGGCTGTACGTTCCATATTTCAAGCGAAGGAGATCCCAACCGCGATCCTCTGCGCCAACGACCTGATCGCATTGGGCGCGATCAGCGAGTTGCAGCGTGCCGGCATGAGTGTACCGGAAGACCTCTCGGTGGTGGGCTTCGATGATCTGGTTTTTGCGCACCTGGCTCGACCCCCGCTCACGACAGTAGCCGTTCCCAGAAATGAAATTGGAAGCCTGGCCTTCCACATGCTCCTCAAGATGCAAACGAGCGACATTATAGAGAGGCATCGAGTGGAGCCGCGCCTGATCCTGCGAGGTTCAACAGCGGCGCCTCCCGACAGCACCAATAAGAGAAGCCTTCCGAACCCGAGAAAGCTTAACCGGTCCCTCCCCTAGGACCGCGGTTCGGGCCGTGGCGCCGTTTCTGCTCTGGCGATCAGGTAGATGGAAGTCAACGCCAACAGCATTCCAGTGAAGGTTGTCAGGTCCGGCAGTTGGCGGTAGACGAACAGTGAAAACACAATAGTGACAATCGGATACAGCGCGATGATGGGAGCAACAATGGCGACCTTTCCCTCTCGATAAGCATAAATCTGCAGCAGCGCGGCTACTGCATTCGGCAGTTGTATTAACGCCGTAAGCCAAGGTCCCTGCCAATGCCAGTTGATGCGCTGCGAAAAATCGGTCATCAGCAGCGCGGCGGGAATGAGAACGGCGGCCCCGCACGTCATGTAAAAGAACAGGCTTTCCTCGCTGAGAGATCCGGACGACAGTTTGATAAGCCACGCCTGGAAGCCCCACATGAACAGAGTTAGAAGGCAAAAGACCAGCCATTTCCAACCGTGAACCGGGCCGGCGTGCGGTTCGCCGACCGATAGAAGCACGATCGCGACGAATGCAACGCTGATGCCTACCGTCGAAACTCTGCTGAGCTTTTCTCCCAGATACACGATCGCGAGAACCACCGTTACCATTGGGTACAGCGATGCGATAGGCACCACTATGTAAGCAGGACCGTCTCGCAGCGCCGCGAAAAGCAGAATCTGACCGCCTGCGCCTAGCAGCCCCACGCCCGTTCCGTACAGCAATGCTTTCTTGTCCGTTTCGATATTCCAGCCCACACGGTTCAAGGCGAACACAGCGCAGCAGGCCATAGTCATCGACCAGACAACATAACCGAGCGTAGTCGGGAATGGCGGGTGTATGAACTTCTCCGGCACCTCGATGAACGCCGCATTCAGCCCAAAGAAAAAGGTGGAGAGTGCGGTCATTACGATCCAGCGCGGCATTCCGTTTGTCTCCTGGCTGCAAGAGTGTACGGCCAATCGCACTTGAATACGATTGAGCTCTCACCATACTAAAGCGGTTGACTATTACGCGAAATACGTGCTACCCTCACGCTGATTTTAATCTCGCTATGACACTCGCAGAGGCAAGGCTTACCGTTTCCCGGCATGTGCGAAGTGCTTTTCTGGTCGCAACTATCGTCGCGTCCGCCAGTATAAGACTTCCTGCGCAGGTGGATACCGGCTCGATATTCGGGATCGTGAAGGATTCGAGCGGAGCCATACTTCCCGGCGCCCGCGTGACTCTCACCAGCGAAGAGACCTCGCAGACGATTGAGACTACGAGCAGTTCGTCCGGAGAGTTTAACTTTTCGCCCGTTAAAATTGGCCACTATGCTTTGGCGGCGGAGTTCAAGGGCTTCGAGCGCGTTCAACATACGCGCATCACCGTCCAGGTTCAGCAGCGGGTACTCGTCGATTTCGCCTTACCGCCGGGCCAGATGACCCAGACCGTAATGGTCACCGGAGAGCCGCCGGCGTTACAGACGCAAGATGCCTCTGTTGGTCAGGTCATCACGCAGCGCACCATCAATGACCTCCCGCTGAATGGCCGCAACTTCACCTTTCTGGCTCAACTTGCGCCCGGCGTGACGCAGGGCCAGCAGGATACACGCGGACTTGGTTCGAGCGGCAGCTTTGCGGCCAACGGGGAACGGCCTGCTCAAAATAATTATCTGCTCGACGGCATCGATAACAATTCCAACCTGGTCGATTTTCTGAATGGCACAGCCTATGCTGTCCGGCCGCCCGTTGACGCGATCCAGGAATTCAAGGTTCAAACCAACAATTACAGCGCTGAATTCGGACGCTCGGCCGGAGCTATTTTGAACGCCACCATCAAGGCCGGTAGCAATCAGTATCACGGCAACGCGTGGGAGTTCCTGCGAAATGACAAACTGGATGCGGCCAACTTCTTCGAGAATGCCGGAGGGATCCCGAAGGGAGAGTATCGCCAGAATCAGTTCGGGTTCACCTTCGGAGGGCCGATTAAGAAAGATAAAACGTTCTTCTTCGGCGATTACGAAGGCACGCGCATCCGGCAATCCATTCCCTCCCTGAACACGGTCCCGACTGCTCTCGAGCGAGGCAGCGATTACACGAACCTTTCAGAGCTGCTCACCCAGGGCGGCACTCGCAGCGATGTGCTGGGGCGAACGACAGCTCTCGGCCAGGTGTTCGATCCTTCAACAACCCGCGCTGTGTCGTGCGGAGTGCCCGACACTCTGACCGGCATAACCGTGCCTTGCGCAGGTTCGCCCGCAGGCAGCCCCATCGGGTATGCGCGCGAAGTTTTCCCCGGAAACATTCTTCCGGCAAATAGGCTTGATCCAAACGCGATCAAACTGCTGAACCTTTATCCCTCTCCAAACAATCCCGGGCTCTTCAACAACTACGCCGCAAACCCGATCCTTCGCAACGATGCGAATCAGTTCGACATCCGTGTCGACCAGAACTTCTCTGATAAGGACAGTATCTTCGGGCGCGTAAGCTATTCCGACAATCCGGAGTTTCTCCCCGGTCCATTTCCGGGGATCGCGGACGGCGGGTCGTTTTCTTCGGGTGATCAAAGCGCCACGTCTATCAACGCCGTCATCAGTGAGACCCATCTCTTTTCTCCAGATCTCGTGAACGAAGCACGCATAGGCTACAACAGAATCGCCAGCTCACGATTGCAGCCCAACGCGAATACGCCCGGCATCCCTGCGGAGTTTGGAATCGGGGGTGTACCGCAAGTTCCTTTGAACGGCGGTTTACCCGGTATCACTATAACGGGGCTCACTAGACTGGGCGGCAACAACTACTTGCCGTCGTCGGAATATAGCGCAACATCGCAGTTCACGGATAACTTAACTAAGCAGCTAGGCAGACATTCGCTGAAAGTCGGGTACCAATACCAGCAGCTGCGGTTTTCCATTCTCCAGCCGCCCCAAGGTCGCGGGGCTTTTTCGTTCTCCGGGCTGTATACCGAAGTGCCTACCAACACCGGCGGTAACACAGGGCTCGCCCAGATGCTGCTAAGCCCGATTCCAGGCACTGTGCCGGGGGCTGCGGATTACGTCGGAGGCGCCGACAGTATACAGGCCTCAAACATCGCCAATACCGACCAGAAACGCAACTACGATGGCGCGTACTTTCAGGATGATTTTCACGTCACACCTAAGCTCACCATCAATTTGGGACTGCGCTGGGAGTATTTTGGGCAGCTGGTCGAGCGCTACGGAGCGCAGTCGAACTTTTTACCTTCCGGATCTACCGCTCCCTCGGAGTTTCTACTTACCAAAAAGCGTTGCGGGACCCCACTCTCGCCCGACTTCGTCACCGCCGCCCAGACCGATAACATCAACATCGTTTGCTCTAGCCAGCCGGGGCTGGGACATTCGCAGCTTTCGAATTTATCGCCTCGGGTAGGATTTGCCTACCAACTTACTCCGAAGCTGGTCGCCCGAGGAGGATACGGGATATTTTACGGCGGCTTTGAGAATTCAACCGTCGAGACTTACGTCGATTTCCCGTTCCAGTACAGTCTCTCGTATCCCAACTTGACCCCCAACGCCCCGGTTACCTTTCCGAATGGACAGATAGGTACTCTCGAGACCGGACTTTCCGCCATCCCGCTTACGCCGGCGGCTGTTGAACCCGCTGGCGTGTCGTTTACAGGCGAGGATTACCACACCAAGACCCCGTATACGCAAGGTTATAACTTCACTCTGCAGTACCAGCTTTCACGCAATGACACCATCCAGGCCGCTTATGTGGGCAATACCGTCCGGCATCTGGGCGTGTATATCAATCCGAATTCTCCCGACCAGATCCTGCCTCCGGGACTCAACACTTTTGCTTACTCACCCTATCCGGATTTTCAGAACGGCTTCACCTACACGAGCTTCGCCGGAGACAGTTACTATAACTCGCTGCAGGTCAATTACGAACGCCGGTTCAGCAACGGATTGGGCGTACTCGCGAATTTCACCTGGTCGAAGTGTCGTACAGATGCGGTCGATGTCCTGAATAGCACTGCGATCAACGGCCGGGGCGCCGTCCGCTTGCCTGGTTTCGGTATTCAGGGCGATTATGGTCTGTGTGACTTCGACATTCCGAAGGTCTTCCACTTGAGCGGCGTGTATGAGCTTCCGGTAGGCCACGGAAGGCAATTTCTCAGCTCGAGCAGTGGGGTCGTCGATGCCGTCCTCGGCGGTTGGAGCACCAACTGGATCTTGACATTACAAAACGGGCAGCCCGGCACTGTTCCCTGTGCGATCACGACAACCTCCGGCTTTGGCTGCTATGCGTTTCTAGTGCCGGGCCAGAGTGTGACAGCGGGACCTCACAACGTGAATCAGTGGCTGAATCCCGCGGCCTTCTCAAGTCCTCCTGTCGCGACCACAATCGGGCAGTCTGATTATTCGCCGCTAGGCGGGGCACCGTCCCAGTTCTATGGACCCGGATACCATCGCCTGGACTTTTCGCTCTTCAAGACCTTCCAGCTTACGGAACGATTCCGGCTCGAGTTTCGATCGGAGTTTTTCAACCTGACGAACACGCCCAACTTCTCGCCCCCCGGTTTCGCGGGCAACGGCGTAACCGCTGCGCCGGGGTCGCTCGACTACACCTCTTCGAACTTCGGCAAGATCACTTCCACCAGAGACGGGCAGAATGATCAGCGCGAAATTCAGTTCGCTTTGAAACTCTATTTCTGATTGTTTCGAAGGATCCGGAATGCCAAAATTCTGCTCGGGCGTAGTCCTGCTTGCGTGTATGGCGTTGACTCTGCGGGCCCAGGGCGCTCGTCCTCTCGTTGTCTCAGCCAAGGGATGGAGTGTTGCCGTAGATCCCGGCCAGGAGTCGGTGACCGTGAGTTATGCCGGTCTCCATACCGTTCTCGATCATGGTCAGCTGTCCCTGCGGGCGCGTGGGCAGCAGGTCCGATTCAAAGGGTGGTCGGCATCCAGATCTGGAGAGAACACACTTCATCTCACAACGGCCCAACCGCAGAGCGAATGGTCGTTCGACCTGAACGTAGACGTCCTGAGAATCTCGTGCACATCCGCGGATGCGATTCTGGTTGCGAAAGCACCTGCCCCCAAGGAACGGATCGTCGCTCGCACTCTCGATCCTGGCGGCGTCCCGGTAAACTGGACGGGTACAGAAGAGGTCGCCAACGGTTACGATGGCGCTGAGACCCGCAACGCTTCCTTTCTTCCACAGCGGAATCCAGAGGTCATGTACTTCTCGCTCGGGCAAATCGACGGCAGCGGTTTTCACAGTCTGTTCGACCGCCGCACCGACATCGCCATCGATCTCGGCAGCGCTGCTTACATGCACCGTAACGAAAAAAATGAGGATCTGCTCGATGTCACGATTCCGGTGCCCGGCAACACTCTGATCCGTGCCACGCCGGACTACTACACCAAAACGCTCGGGATTCCATATTACGTTCCCTTCGATGATTCGGTCTTTCCCAAGGCGCCGATGGTCTGGTCGAGTTGGACGAGCTACTACGCCGAGGTGACTGAGAAGGACATCGTCGAAAATTCGGGTTGGATCGCAAGTCACCTCAAGCAGTACGGCTTCCAATACGTCCAGCTCGACGACGGCTATGATCGCGGAAAAGACGGCGAGCACTACTGGATAGAAAACTGGGACTCTTCCAAATTTCCGCACGGCCCGCGCTGGCTGACCGAGCAAATCAAGGCAAAGGGGCTTCGAGCGGGCATATGGCTCGTGCCGAATGCTTATGCCGGCGCGGTGGAAAAACATCTTGACTGGTACGTCCGCAACAAGCAGGGCAAGCTCATTCTCGATTACAAGACTCCCACTCTCGATTCGACAAATCCTGAGGTGATGGGCTTCTTGAAAACTCTTTTCCAAACCCTCGATGGTTGGGGATTCGAGTACTACAAATTCGATGGTGAGCACGCCTTTTCCAAATACGTGCCTTCGGTCGATCATGCGAAACTGCATGATCCCTCGGCTGACCCGCTGATTATTTATAGGGATCGGCTCAAGCTCATCCGCGACATGGTCGGGCCCCAAGTGTTCCTGGAGGGCTGCCCCGCCGGCACGCCGCTGAACGGAATAGGCTACTTCAACTCTTATTTCAACGGCGACGACGTTTACAACAGCTGGCAGGGCATGTATCCACTCTTCAGTTCGATCAACGCTAATGCCTTCTTGAATCACGTCGTGGTGTATGTCATGCCCGGCGAGGGGATGGACGTCGGACCGCGTATGACCCTGGCCGAGGCGAAGCGCAGCCGTAACGGAACGTTCATCGATGTTGCCTCCAGCCGCGAGCAGCCGCTAGCAGGCTTCGGCACGACGCTTCCAGAGGCACGTACTCTCGCCAGCTTTGTTTCCTTAACCGGCGTAGTCTATCCCTTGTCGAGCGTTCTGCCCGAACTGCCCGAGGAGAGGATCAAGATCCTGGAGATGACTCTTCCCACCATGCCCATTCTGCCCGTCGACCTCTTCAGCAGGGGAACGGATATGCGGTGGGATAAGTTTAAGCACGAGCGGCCGGATACTTACATACATAATTACCCTGAAGTTCTCGATCTCAAGGTCGCTGCAAAGTCAGGCGCCTATGACGTGGTTGCACTTACCAACTGGCGAAGCGGGACACTCCACAAACAGCTACCGTTCGCCGGGAAACTCGGACTTTCGCCGGAGCTCACTTACACTGTTTTTGATTACTGGCAACAGAAGCTGCTCGGTGACTTCAAAAACCAGATAGACCTCGACATCGACTCTCACGACACTCGGGTGCTGCTCATACGTCCAGGAGTGAACCGTCCGCAGCTGGTGGGAGATTCGCGGCACATCACCGGCGCTTACTCGGTTGAGGATGTTCAGTGGAATGATTCGAAGAGCGTGCTCGAGGGCTCCTCCCAAACCGTCGTAGGTTCCCGCTATACATTGACCTTCGAAGTGCCTCCCGGCTTGGCGGTCTCGCGCCTCTCAGCTGCGAGTGGCGGCCGGCCCGTAGCGGTCGAGCATCAGGAACAAGGCCAGGCGCTCACCGTCAGCTTCCAGGGCCAAGCCGCATCAACGCGCTGGATAATCGAGTTTGCTCGTCCTAAACGGACCCGAACGGCATCATGAACCATTCCGTAACCCCCGGCGCCGTTACTTACGCCGAGATCATGCAACAGCCGGAGCTCTGGCCGATCACTCTGGACATTGTCAATCGGCACCGCTCGGCGTTGAAGCGGCTCAGCCGCCCAGCTGTCATCACGGGCGCAGGAAGTTCCGCCTACGCCGCATCCGCCATCGCCGCGTCCTGGGAGGACGCCGTGGCAATACCGACCACCGACCTGCTCCTCGACCCCCAGCGGTTTTTCACCAGAGCTCGTTCTCTCATCTCGATTGCCCGATCCGGAGACAGCCCGGAGAGTGCCGCCGTGGTCCGCCTTGTGCGAAAGCATTTCCCTCAAGCGCATCAGCTTGCCATCACGTGTAATGCCGAAGGTGCGCTTGCCCATCTCCAGGGCGTGAACGCCATCGTGCTCGACGGGCGCACAAACGATCGCAGCCTGGTAATGACCAGCTCTTTCTCGAACGTTACTCTGGCTGGAGTGTGCCTCGAGAACGCCGCAGCATTGCAGGACCAGGTTGCCAAGATATCCAGGCGCGTCGTTTCACAGATGCAAGAGCTTGAGCAGCGCGCACGCGAGATCTCGGGGCACGGAATCGGCAGAATGGTCGCCCTCGGCTCGGGAGCGCTGTTCTCGATTGCAAGGGAAGCGGCATTGAAGGTCATGGAGATGACTGCGGGCCAGTGTGTAGCCATTGCCGAAACTTATCTTGGCTTGCGGCATGGCCCGATGAGTTTTCTGCGGCGCGATTCGTTGGTGCTATGTTTCCTTTCTTCAGATCCCAAACGCAGGAAGTATGAGGAGGATCTGATTGCTGAACTGCGGAGGAAAGAGCTCGGACGCGTTGTACTCATCGCATCGGAAAAAATGAGTGATGCATCGGGCGTTCACTCGATTCCGGCCAATGCTCCCGATCTTCCGGATGCTTTGCGAACTCCCTTTGAAATTGTTTTTCCGCAGCTGTTGGCGTATCACCTGAGCCTGCGAGCGGGACTCAATCCGGATAATCCAAGCCCCGCGGCCGTAATCACGCGCGTTGTGCAGGGCGTTGAAATCCATGACGAGTAGCGCCCTTACTTTCGGCTACGGCGCGTTATGAAGGGAACGGCTGTGCTTGCGCACAGCGGCGGTCCGACTCCGGTCATCAATGCGAGCTTGCTTGGAGTCGTTGAGGAGGCGCGCCGTCATCCGGCGATAACCGGTCTCTACGGCGCGGAGTTTGGAATCGATGGCATCCTGGCTGGGCGCTTCATAGATCTGTTTCGCGAGTCCGATGACACGATTGCGGCGATAGCCCGAACACCATCCTCGTCACTGGGAACGTCAAGGCGCGAAGTTAATGGTGCCGATCTCGAGCGATTGCTCGAAGTGTTCCACCTTCGCGACGTTCGATATTTTCTTTACAACGGCGGCAACGGATCCATGGGCACAGCTCATGAGATTCAGAAGCTCGCGGACAGACTTCCCTACGACCTGAACGTTATCGGCATTCCTAAAACAATCGATAACGATCTTCTCGAGACCGATCACACACCAGGCTACGGATCCACCGCCCGCTTCTTTGCGCTGGCCCTTCGCGATATCGGCATGGATAATCGTGCTCTCCCGGGGCAGGTCGAATTTGTAGAGGTCCTCGGCCGTAATGCCGGTTGGATTGTTGCCGGGACTGCCCTCGCGCGTAGTCATCCGGACGATGCCCCGCACCTCATCTACTTTCCCGAGCAGCGCCTTTCGCTCCACAAGCTTTGCGCAGATATAGAGGCAGTTTACCGGCGCCTTAACCGCTGCGTCATCGCGGTCTGTGAAGGTCAGTTGGACGAGCAAGGAGGTGCTTTCGGGGCCGACTCGCGTTCCGGGTCGCGCGGAACACTCGCAATGAACCTGGCACACCGGCTCACGATCCTCGTCTCGAAGGAACTCGGCATCCGCACGCGAAGTGAGAAGCCGGGCCTGCTCGGCCGTGCAACTGCAACGTCCATCTCCGAGCAGGACTGGCACGAAGCTCGCCTGTGTGGCGCAGCGGCCGTAAAAGCCGCGGCGTCAGGCAAGCGCGGAGAGATGGTTACTCTTGTTCGCGAATCGGACTTCCCGTATTCAGTCTCGACCGGCCTTGTGAAATTCGAGCGTGTCGCGTTTGTCGAAAAGCTGTTCCCGGCACACTGGCGTAACGAGGCGTCCAACGACGTAACGCCTGCCTTTCTGGATTACGCGATGCCGCTCGTAGGACCCATTCCTAAACACGCTCGGCTCAAAGCTGACGTTGTCTTTTGAATAAGCTCAACGTTCTTCTACGCCGGTTGTCGTGTGGCGGAGAGAGTGGGATTCGAACCCACGTTAGAGTTTCCCCTAAACACGCTTTCCAAGCGTGCGCCTTCAACCACTCGGCCATCTCTCCCGGGATTTGCGCCGCTTACTTGCTGCTGGTAAGCGCCAGCGCACGAAGGCGGCCCTGAAAAGTCGCCTTCAGTTTAACATTCGGGCCGCCGTCGATTATCAGGCCAGATCGAACTTCTGATGGTGCAAGGTTGGGTCGCCGGTGACCAGCACCGGACGCTTCAGAATGTCTTCCAGTTCCTCAAGATATCGGTTGTCGCTGGCCTTCAGAACTTTCGCTACATCCGGATGCACCCGAAGAACGACATCGTTTCCTTCAATGGCTCGGGAGATCTTTTGAGCTTCGACCAGAATCTCACTAATTACGGTTTGAACACTCTTCACATAGCCGGCGCCCTCACAATAGGGGCACGGAGAGCATAGAGTACGTTCAAGGCTTTGTTTAACCCGCTTGCGAGTGATTGCGACAAGACCGAAATCATTGAACTGAAGAATTTTGTAGGGAGCTTTATCGGCGCGCATCGCTTCCTCGAGCGCCTGCATCACCTTTTGCCGATTCTTACGTTCATCCATGTCGATGAAATCGACAACAATGATCCCGCCGAGATCCCGCAGCCGGATCTGACGAACGATCTCCTTAACGGCTTCAGTGTTCGTCTTGACGATCGTGTCCTCAAGCCGGTTGGATTTGCCCACATACTTGCCGGTATTGATGTCGATTGCTACCAGCGCTTCGGTCTGATTAATAACGATGTACCCGCCGGACTTGAGCCAGACTTTCGGCCGCAGAGCCTTCTCGAGCTCCTGGGTGATGTTGAAGGCATCGAAGATGGGCGCCTGCCGCGTATACATCTTGACGCGGTTTACGAGCGCTGGCTGAAAACGCTGCATGAACGTGAGAACGCTCTCGTATAGGTCTTCGTTGTCGACCCAGATCGCTTTGAACTCGTCGGTGACCTGGTCGCGCAGAATGCGCTGGACAACGTCGAGATCGTAGTGCAGCAACGCCGGCGCGGGTTTCTTCTCCGCCTTCTGGCGTATGTCGAGCCAGAGGCTGTAGAGAAAATTCATATCGGCGGCGATTTCCTCTTCAGGAACACCCTCGCCGGCTGTCCGCACTATAAAACCGCCCGACGTGCCGGGGCGATGAGCCTGCAGGATTTTCTTCAGCCGCTGGCGCTCTTCGTCGCTCGCAACTTTTCGCGACACGCCGAGGTGGCCGACGCTCGGCATAAACACAACGTACCGGCCCGGAAGTGCGATATGAGAGGTGATCCGGGCACCTTTTTGTCCCAGCGGCTCCTTGGCGATTTGAACAATGATTTCCTGGCCGGGCTTCAGGAGTTCGGAGATCGAGGGATACATCCGCTCGGGTTTCTCGGCAGTGCGTTCCTCTGCACGTTCGCGAGTCGGTTCGGTGCGCGCTTCGGGAGCTAGTGCTACGCCCGCGCCGGCCCCTGAGCCTGCCGATTCGACTCTTCCTGGCTCTCCGAACTCATTCTGGGGCTGGGGCTGCGGTCCAAAACGATTTCCTCCGCGCCGCCGCCGCATGCGTCTGGAAACGCGATGCATGTAGCGATCGCCCTGTTCACGAACCGTCGCCGTCTGGGCCTGAGCTCGACCGGAGCCAGGGCCTGATTCGTCGCTTTCGATGGTTGCTCCAGCGCCGGGAGCATCGGCGAGCGCCTCTCCTTGCGCCTCCTCCTCTTCCACACTTGGTTCATCGGCCTCTGTGAAGCCTTCCTCAATAGCAAGAACCTCATACCGGTCGAGCGAGGTGGGCGATTCTAAACCGGGGGCGTCACTCGGTTCATGCCTTCCAGGCATAGCGAGAGGCTCGAACTCTGGCGGCTCCGGAGTAGCAAATTCTGATCGGAAAGCAGGAGAAACCGGCTCTGCCTGTCTCGATTCGAGAGTGCGCTCGTCCTTTGCGTCGGGCTCGGGCACATCGGTTTCGACTTCCCGGATCTTTTCTTCTTCCGCCTCAGGAGACTCGTTGTCGTGGTGCGCGAGGATCATATCGGCGAGTGCGATCTCCTCCGCTTCCTCGGCCAGTTCCTCCTCGGTTGCGTCCTCGTTAAAGCTTTCAGAATCCGCGCCGGCGTCGCCGTACCCGGTATCGGGTTCCTGTGCCGGTTGTGGTTCGCCTTGCGATTCAGGAGATCCGGTCCCCGACGTGATGTTCCGGTATTTGGCCAGCGATTCTCCCGGAAGAACAATGACATCGCTAGGCGCATGTTCAGCTGTCTCCGGAGCGGATCTTGTCTCCAAGGCCGGTTGCACGCCAGAGCCTACGGGCTGGGCATATTTATTTTCGGGAAATCCCCGGCCGCGCTGCCGGCGCCGTCTCGATCTGCGGCCGCGACGATCACCCCCAAGCCCGCGGTCACCGCTCTGTTCAGGTGCGCGCGAGTCCGAATCCTCCGTTGCGGGCGTCAACTGTACCGGAGCCACTGGAGGCTCATCTTCAATCTCGGAATCTTCAGGAGATTCAACCGTCGGAGCGACGTTTGTCACCGGCTCCTGCGTAGCCAGAACAGGCCGGGCTATAGGGCGTCTCTCGAAGGAACCTCCACGATTCCCGTTTCGGTCCCGCCGTTCCGGCCGGGTAGTCTTTTCCTCCGAAACTGTATCGATATCTTCGTTCTCCTCAAAGAAGTCCGAAACGTACAGGAACGTGTCCCGTTCCAGGCCTAGGTCCACAAACGCCGATTGCATGCCGGGCAGCACGCGTGTGACCCTTCCTTTATGAATGCTCCCCGCGAGCGAATACTCATTGCCCCGCTGGAAGTACACCTCGACGAGTTGGTCGTCCTCGAGGACCGCAACCTTCGTCTCGTGGCGATTGGATCCAATCACCAATTCCTTACTCATTGATCACCGCCTCTAACGGGCTGATCAGCAGAGTCAAAAGAACTCCAGAATTGCACCGCGTCAATGATCTCGACCCAGAGACCACTCACTGATTTTGGCCGTTGGCGGGTGGAGACTTACTCAAATACACCCGCGCTTTGCATACGTTCACATCGTTTTGCCAGATGTTGAATTTCGCCCGCAATCCGAACTCTTCTGTCCTCTTTTCCTCAGCCCGACTTTCTTATTTAGTCGGAACGGGCCTTCGAAAAGGACCCTCATTAGTTAACAAACCTGCGCAGCCTGACACTGTTTACCAACCCCAGCATCAGGAAAATCGACCACGTATTCGAACCACCGGAACTCATCAGAGGAAGGGGGATGCCGGTAATCGGCATACGCCCGACCACCATGCCCACATTCACTAATACGTGGAATAGCAAGAGAGCGGCTACCCCCATGCAGATATACAATCCTGCTCTATCGGTAGCCGTTTGCGCATTCTGCACCACCTGCATGATAAGCAGGAAGTAGAGAACAAGCGCGATTACAATACCTACGAACCCGTGCTCTTCAGCGAACGAAGAAAAAATGAAATCAGTCTGTGGCACAGGCAGAAAGCCCAGATGTGTTTGTGAGCTTTCCTTAGCTCCGCGGCCCCACATGCCGCCGTTACCAACAGCGATTCTTGACTGGATCACCTGAAAGCCGGTTCCTTTCGGATCGCGGTCAGGATATATGAAACTGACCAGCCTATCCTTCTGATACGGCTTAAGAAAATGATACCCGATCGGCAGTGTGACAAGCAGGACGCCAGCGATGATGAGCAGGTACTTCCAGCGTAAGCCGGCCATCAGGATGCCGCAGATCAGGATAGGGAGGTAGGTGAGCGAGGTACCGAGATCGGGCTCTTTCATCACCAGAATCATGGGTAGTGCGACGAAACCCGCAAGCTTGGCCAAATCTCTCCAATCGAGCAGGTCCGCTTTGAGGTCAACCAGATAGCGGGCAACGAGCAGAATCAGCACGATTTTGACGAATTCGGATGTCTGCAGAGTGAATCCGCCAACTCTGATCCAACGAGTGGATCCAAAGACCTTGTTGCCTATGAACGCGGTCAGCAGAAGCAGTGCTACTGACGCTATATAGAGATAGAAGACCCGGCCGAGCAGTGCGTGGTAGTCGAGGTTTGAAACGGCCCACATGATCGCGAGGCCGGTCGCGACCCAGACAATCTGCTTCCACCAGGCATCCTGCCATTTCGTCCCGACGGTTGCGCTATAGATTTGCAGGATCCCGAGCCCGCAAAGTGCCAGGGCAACGAAGACGAGCGGCCAGTCAAGGTCGCGAATCGAGCGGTACGTGACCACTAGCGGGCCGGTTCTCCGGCCGACAGCGACATATTGAGCGAAGCAAACACTGGCAACGAGAATAGCTTTCGGGGCTCCAGGGGCTTCAGAGCGGCATCCTGCATGGCAGTCGTTTCTCGGGCTTTCTTGTCAAAGTAGGCCTTGATTATGTCTCGCACGATCGGGACGGCATTGTAGCTCTCCACCCCGTTTTCAAAGAGGGCAACGACGGCGATTTCCGGTTTTTCCATCGGGGCAAAGGCCACAAACCAGGCGTTGTTAGCCAACGAGCTGCCGAGTTTGGCATTTCTGGTGCGGTCGGTCGCAGCAAGCTGGGCGGTGCCGGTCTTGCCACAGATTTTAATCCCTGGGATAAAGGCAGCACGACCGGTACCGCCTTCATTTACAACCCCGTACATGCCGGAGATTACCTGTTGGAGGTTGTCACGGTTGAAGTTGCCTTGGCGGGACAGCACCGGGGCCTCATCGCGAACGAGATGCGGCTTGTACCAACGGGCGCCGGCTCCGAGGCCGCCGAGAGCGGATACGATCTGGAGGGGCGATACGGTCACGGCACCCTGGCCGATGGCGACCGAAATGGTTTCGCCGGCGTACCACTTCTGCCGCGAGACCCGCATTTTCCATTTGGTAGAGGGCATGGTGCCCTGTGTTTCGTTCGGCAGATCTATGCCGGTCTTGTGCCCGATCCCGGCCAGTTCACCGTAGCGGGCGATCCGGTCGATACCGAGGCGGTTGCCGACGTTATAAAAGTAGACGTCGCACGATTGTGCGATGGCGCGATGGAGGGTGATGTTGCCGTGGCCGGTTTTGAGGTGGCAGGCATGATAGTGGCCGTAAAAGTAGGCGCCTCCCGAGCAGTGAAACTCGGTTTCATCGTCGACCACACCCGACTCGAGACCGGCAATCGCCATGATTGGTTTGAATGTAGAGCCGGGCGCGAGTTGGGCCTGAATGGCTCGATTGAGCAGGGGCTTGTGGGGATCGTTGGCAATTTCGTCCCAATCGGTGCGGCTGATTCGCCCGGTAAACTTGTTCGCGTCGAAGGTCGGCCGGCTGACCATAGCCAAAACTTCGCCCGTCTGCGGGTTGAGAGCTACGGCGGCTCCGCGTTTGTCCTGCATGGCTAACTCGGCTACGGCTTGCAGATCAAGGTCGATGGTGGTCCGCAGATCCTTGCCGGGAACGGCCTCCTGAGCGTTTTCCATCTGGCGTTCGCGGCCCATGTTATCGACGAGAACGCGCTGCTGGCCGTCGACGCCGCGCAGGGTCGAATCGTACTCGCGTTCGAGGCCGTCTTTGCCGATAATGTCGCCCTGATGATAGTCGAGGAACTGCGGCGCGTCGAGTTCGGCCTCACTGATTTCGCCGACGTAGCCGGTTACGTGGGCGGCAAAACCGTCTTGCGGATATTGTCTTCGCCACGCACGAACGACCTGCATTTCAGGATAGGTGTTTGCGTCCTGGTGCGATTCGACCCACGCCATCTCGTCGCGCGACAGCTGATCCTTGATGATGATCTGGGGGCGGGAAGACATGCGCCGGATCTTAGCGCTGAGTTCGGCCGCATCCAACTGCAGCGCCTCCGCGATGACCGGCAGGTGCTCGGGCTTGATCTGATCGCGGTTCAGCAGCAGCGAGTAAGAAGCCTTATTATCAACGATGACGCGGCCATCGCGGTCGAGAATTTTGCCCCGCGCCGCGAGCACCGGAGTGCTCTTGATTCTGTTCCGTTCGGCGGCTTCGCTGTAGACGTCCGGATTCTGAACCTGAAGCCGCCAGAAGCCGGAGATCAGAAAGACAAAGACAGCAACAGTGAGGTACTGGAAGGCGGCTATTTTGCCGGATGCCCTCTTTGGGTCATCGCGCAGAAGGCGTTCGGGATTGATCTGTTCATCCCGTTCGCGCTCACTTTCGGTTAATGCCACTTATCGATTCCGGTAATGATTCACCAAGTACTCTTTCTATTCTATCGAGATCTTGCGTCAGCGGCTCAAGTACCTGCTAGACGCATGCGATCGAGAATCAGAAAGAGAGGCAGTGCGACGACGCTGTTGAGCGCTCCGTGCACAAAAACTTCCTGGGGATCGAACGGAACCATCTGGCCGAGAAGGGCGCGGCGCATGATCCAGTAAAAGAAGGCATGGAAGAAGAAAAAGAAGAAGCAGAGGACGAGCCGGATGACCGAACTTTCGACGTTGAAGCGCTGGCTGACGGAAGCCGCGAAGTAGCCGACCAGTGTTTTGGTGATGCCGTACATGCCGATCGGGATGTTGGCCGGGGATAGCGAATCTTCGGCCAAACCCACGAATGCGCCGAAGAAGAGGGAAGCAATCGGACTGTGGCGCATCAGCCCGAAGTAGACGGTGAGCAGCAGCGGAAGCTCCAGCCATTCCGTGTGGGGAACGAGGCGGGGGAGATAGAACTTGCCGATGATCGAGACCAACGTAATCGCGGCGAGCGCGACCACCTGAAAGCGGGTGAACCAGCTGTCGCGGGCAACCGGTGTCAGGAGCTGATCACTGATCTCGTTCATTGCTGTGGAGGCGGAGTCGGCGAAACGGCCGGCTGATCCGGCGGCTTACGACGGGGAGCGCCAAGGGGGAGCACGGAAGTGGTTACGGCCGCGGGCGGCGTGGGTTTCGGAACAGGGGAAAGAACGAGAGGCTTTGCTGAGGGGCGCGCTCCGAGAACCGTGGGTACGGGTGGCGCTGCCGACGTAGCGTTTTGGGCGGCGGTTTGCGCGCTGGTTGCAGCCGGAGCAGGTGCGCCCGGGACCAAGGTTCCGGACACTTTGGAATCGGCAACAGTCTTGACGTTGAAGTTAGGGACCGGGGAGCCGAGGCCACCAAAAACATGGCCCTGATCCTTGCCGATTGCCGCGTACTTCTCGAGGACTTTGTCCGCTTCGGTCTGCGGTTTGGTAGCTAAAGGTGCTTCGCGGCCCCCTTCGGGTGGCGGCGGAGAGAGCATCGCGGCGGTGAGATCCTCATCCGATGGAGGCGTCGAGGGTAGCGGCTGGTGAACACCGTGGAGCACGACTAGAACTTCCTCGACTCCTTCCGGGGCGCCGCTCAAGTTTAGCTTGATGTCGCGCATGCCCTGACCGGGCTGACTCGAGATCACCTTACCGACAGGAAAGCCCTTGGGAAAGATGCGGTCCTCGCCCGAGGTGTAAAACCACTCGCCGCTGTTGATCTTGTCCTCGTTCTGAATCTGCTCTACGACACACTTGCCGACGCCGCAGTTGAGGACTCCGTGGATGTGTCCCTTCTGCGACTCGATTCCGACTTTGAAGGTGGGATCGGTCACGAGCAGGACCTGAGAGACGAGCGGATACACCGCGACGATCTTGCCGACGATTCCCTCGGGCGTAACGACGGCCATGCCGGATTCGACTCCGCTGGTTGAGCCGCGATCAATAAAAACGGCTTTGGCGGAGACAACTGTGCTGTTTCCGATGACTCGAGCCGCTATGGTTTTCGACGGGGTCTGGGCCTGGAACTGGACGAGCGCGCGGGCGTGTTCGGCGGTTGTGAGCTGGTTGCGATAGTAGATATTTTCCATCTGCAAGCGGTCATTGTTGGCCTTCAGCTTGCGATTCTGCTCGCGGACATCGAGCAGGATGAAGTAGTCTTCCAGAAAGCCGATGGTGTTGTGCCGAATCGCTTCGACAATACCCGCCATGGGCGTGACGGCGGTAACGGCCCAGACGCGAATCAGACGCTCATCGCGATTGGTCTTCACCTGGTAGCCCAGATATAACAATTGCGCTACAACGGCCACGACCAGAACCGTGAGGTTTCTGAACCGGCTCAGCAGGGCTTCCATGAGTTCCTTTTTCTACTGTAGAGGGGAGCAGGCAGTCTTGCCAGTGGAGATTTTATTCAATTGCGATCCGGCGCAGGAGTTTGAAGTCGGTAAGCATTTTGCCGGTGCCGAGAACAACGGAGGCGAGCGGGTCTTCGGCAATGGATACAGGCAGCCCTGTTTCTTCGCGGATGCGCCGGTCGAGATTCTTGATCATGGCGCCGCCGCCTGTGAGCACGATGCCGCGATCGCTGATGTCGGCACTGAGTTCGGGCGGAGTGCGTTCAAGCGCGACACGGATGGCGTTGAGGATCGTGGCCACGCAATCGGAGAGGGCTTCGCGAATTTCGCTGTCTTCGACGGTGACGGTTTTGGGCACGCCTTCAATGAGATTGCGCCCTTTGATCTCCATGGTGAGCGGCTTATCGAGCGGGTAGGCGGAGCCGATCTGGATCTTGATTTGTTCGGCAGTGCGCTCGCCAATCAGGAGGTTGTATTTGCGTTTGAGATAGCTCATGATGGCGTCGTCCATTTCGTTCCCGGCGACGCGCACGGAGCGTGAGTAGACGATGCCGGACAGCGAGATGACAGCGACGTCAGTGGTGCCGCCGCCGATATCGACAATCATGTTGCCGGAAGGTTCGGTGATGGGCAGACCTGCGCCAATGGCCGCAACCATGGCCTGTTCGACCAGGTGGACCTCGCTTGCTTTGGCGCGATAAGCGGACTCGCTAACAGCGCGCTTTTCCACCTGTGTAATTTCGCTCGGCACGCCGATAACGATGCGAGGATGGACGAGCATCTTGCGGCCGTGCGCCTTCAAGATGAAGTAATTGAGCATGCGCTCGGTGACTTTGAAATCGGCGATAACGCCGTCCTTCATGGGGCGTATGGCGACGATGTTGCCCGGTGTACGGCCGACCATTTCCTTGGCTTCCTTGCCCACTGCTTCGATCTCACCGTTGTTCTTGTTGATGGCAACGATGGAAGGCTCATTGACAACGATGCCCTTGCTTTTGGCGTAGACCAGCGTGTTGGCGGTACCCAGATCAATGGCAAGATCTGAAGAGATGAGACTGAAAACGGACCGGAAATTCATGAATGCACTGCAGCTATCTGGAACCAGATGAATTTCGAGGGTAACATAAGGATGTACCGACCCCATTTCGGGGACCAAATCTATTCTTTTCAGATGGTTGCGTTTTGTCAGTAATAACCCGCCGCGAATGGTTGGCGGCCGGAGGAATGGCGGTTGCGGGTGCCTGCGGACGCAGAAGTGGGGCCGGGTTCCCCGGTTACGCGCTGATTGCGACGGGCGGGGAGAGGACGATCTCGGTGGTCGACCTGGCAGACTTCCGCCTGGTGAAACAAGTGCCCGTGGACGGCGCTCCGCAATCGATTCTGGGAAGAGGGCCTGACCGGTGTTACGTGCTGACCGCCGACACAGGCAGTGTGCATGCGGTAGGGAACTCTTTCAAGCAGGTGATCACGCGGAAGCTGGCGGACCATCTCGGCGGATTCGCATTGACGCCGGACGGAAAACATTTGCTGGCGATTGCGGGCGGCTCGCAGGAACTGATAGAAGCTGAAACAGGATCGCTGCAGGTCACGAGGCGCTGGAGGCTTTCGGGGCAGCCGGTGGCGCTGGATGTTTCCTCAGATGGAACCGCTGCGATTTCGACGGGCGAGGGTGGAACGGTCGAGCTCATTGACACAAGAACAGGCAGGCAAGCGAGAAAGGATCTGGGGACGCCGCTGGGCGGTGTGCGGTTCCGCGCCGATGGGAAGCTGCTGGTGGCTGCCGATTACGGCGGCCAAACACTGGCTGCGCTAGGCGTACCCGATCTGCAGGTGATTGTGCAATTGCCGCTCGCGATGAAACCGCAGAATCTGTGCTTCAATTCGGACGGCGGGCAGCTGTTTGTGTCGGGCAAGGGCATGGATGGAATTGCGATTGCGTTTCCCTACCTCCCGCTCGAAGTGGAGCAGACCGTGCTCGGAGGACGGGACCCCGGAGTGATGGCCTGTTCTGGGGATCCAGCCTATCTGTTTGTGGCGAGTGCCAGCGGGTCGGACGTTTCCATACTGGATATCGGTAGACGCAAGATGATCGGGATTGTCGAGGTCGGGCAGGACCCGGGATACGTCGCAATCACGCCCGACGATCAGTATGCGCTGGTGTTGAACCGGGGGTCGGGGGATATGGCGGTTATCCATATCGCATCGATCCAGGCGAAGCTGGGCGACGCGGCGAAGATGCGTGGAAAAGCACTAGCCTCTCTGTTCACGATGCTGCCCGTGGGGAGCCGCCCGGTGCAGGCTACGATCATTCCAAAAGCGGTTTGAAGCCAATTTTCTTACCTGCTAATAAAAAGCTTCCGTACGGAGTACGTCCGGAGAGGCGTGGAGGGTGCCAAAAAAGCCAATCACGCATTTTGAAATCGATTTATTAGCTTTTGTTTAGTTAAGGATAGGGGTGAGTCGAGGTGAGGTCACAAACGCCTCCGGACGTAGAATCAGGACGGGAAAGGCAGGTCGAAAAGGTGCATTTCGGGGGCAGAAGGAAGGCGAAACTGAACGTTAGAAAAGCGAGTTTTGGAGCGTTTTGGGCCAATTTTGGCGGTAATAACAGGGTTATCGAGGGCGAGAGACCGGCGCGGAAAGGGGCTTAAAACGTGATAGGTAAAGCGACTTTAATCCAGGCTTCAGGACAAGTTAAGGGAAGCTTGAGAGTCTAGATTTGAGAGCAGATACTGCTCAAAGATCCAAACCAGGGAGACACACTCAATGAAGAAGACGATCGCGCTAGCACTCGGACTCACTTTTCTCGGCGGAACCGCGGTATTCGCGCAGGATACGACCTCGACCGACACGACCGCCACAGTAAAGACAAAGACCAAACACAAGAAGAACAAGAAGGGCGAGACCTCGAGCAGCACCGCCAGCACCAGCACAACGAAGTAAATCTCGCCTCGCGGGGTTTACGGGCCCGGCTCCTCTTTGGAGGAGCCGGGCTCTTTCCATTTTGGGGGTGCTTCCGTTTACCGGAGCATCGGAAATAATTGGCGGATTCGTGCTTCATCCGGTTGCGCTCCATATTCGCAAATCTCGAAGGCTTCGTAGTACTGAGCTGCGTTTCCCTTTTGCGGACCGTACCACTTGACCAACGAAGCGCGCACCGGAACGCTGATCTCCCCAGTTCGGGTTTGCTTCAGCCAGACTTTGCGTTCGGCGGACCCCTTGGGAACGTCCGACAGCTTGCCATCCACCCACGGCAGCCATTCATAGAACTGGGAAACATGCGCGTCAAGCGCGTCGATTTTCTGATCGATCACACCGTCGATATCGACGGCGATGTCAGGCCGAAAGGGATTCGGGCGCTGAAAGCGATCTTCGTAATACAGGAACACCGGATTTTTGCGCAGCGGGGGAACTTCCGGGACGACGCTTGGGACCACGACCATGTACGCGGCATCCTGAACCAGGACACCGGTATAACGATGGTCGGGATGATAGTCGTTGGGACGCGGTGAAAGGACGACGTCAGCATTCCACTCCCTGATTTCCCTTATGATCTGCTTGCGCACATCGAGCGTGGGAAGCAGTTCGCCATCGTGGTTGTCGAGGACGTCGTACTGGATGTTCAGGCGCCGGGCGGATTCCTTCGCTTCAGCAAGCCTGCGGCGGGCCAGTGCAGTTCCGCGCATAGTCTGATGGCCGGCGTCGCCGTTCGTGACGGAGACGAATTTTACCGAGTATCCCATCTTTGCGAAGAGCGCGGCAGTGCCAGAGGCACGGATGTCGCAGTCATCCGGATGTGCGCCGAACGCGATGATACGGATTTTTTCGTTCTGTCCCAGTAGAGTTGCCGCAAACAGCAGCATTACGAGGAGCCCCTTCATATGTAAGCCTCTGTCTCCCTAAGTTGTCCTGTCCGGACCCTTGGATTGATAGCTTACGCCATCGTAGGCATCGGAGCAGTTGTCGGACCGGCAAGTCTGGCCAAATGTTGGGTTACTTCGCGGCCGGCGCGAGCGGATTCAGGCGACTCCTCTTGAGTTTCAGGACGACACCGGCGTTGCGGTCTGCCGCTTCGCTCACTCTGTATTCGGCCGTCGCGCCAATTACCTGGGCGATCTCGGAGGGGGTGAGTTTGTACTCCTCGGCGAGCCAAGCGGCCATATCGCTGGTCGCCTCCTTGAACGCATCGTCTATTGAGCCATCGAGGCCCATCGTGATGATTGCGTCTGCCGTCTCGACGCGAGGGTCACCGATCTGTTTGTTGGGGATTACGTCGACGGTGAGTTCAACGTCCATGGAAGTTTCCAGTGCGTTGCCGTTGATCTCGCCGTCCCCTTGTGCGGCATGTGCATCGCCGAAATAAAGCAATGCGCCTGGATTGGAGACGCGCAGATAGACCGTAGCGCCTTCACCAAGTTCGTTGAAATCGAGATTGCCTCCGAAGAAGCCGGAATCACCCGTGCCCGGGGCTGCACCAGTGATACTGGGGGCCGCGGCGATGCACCCGAGCATCGGCTTTAGCGGAATACTGAAGCGGGTCAAGTGCTCACCAGGCTTTTCTGGCGACGCGGTGCCGCGTGCGAGATCGAGATGCCAACGAATTTCCTTCCCGACGTCCTTCATCTTGACGGCCAGATCGGGATTGAGCCCGCGATCGACGACCGAATCATCGCTGCTGGCCCAATCGCGATTCAGTCGAAGTTTGTTTATGTGCACCACCAGAACATCGCCGGGCATCGCACCCTCGACGTAGAAGGGGCCGGTCTCCGGGTTGCCGCCGGCAACGCGGCGAATCCCGTTTTCATCCGTGCCTCCGGCATCCACCGTCGTGGTGTGGATTGTGTCACCAGGCGCAAGCATCAGAACGGGCTTGTTCAGCGCGGAAAACTGTCGATAGAAGACGGTTGGCTTGAAATCGTGACGCTGCGGTGAGCGGTGTGTCACAGCGGGCGCGGGCTTTGCCGTTAGGGAAAACGTGTATGGATGGTCCCGATCAGATGCGTTGGTCGCGATCATCGTCGCAGTTAGAGTTCCTTGAGTGATGGTGCCCTGGATTTCAAAAGTGTCCTGTTGTTCGTTGTGTGTCACGAAGCGGATGCTGTTACCACTCACCGTACCTTCGAGTTTGTCGCCGTTGAACTCACCGGTGAGCTTTGAGCCATTCTGCTCGAGCTGCAGCCGCATGTATCGAGGGGTGCCGAAGAAGTCTTGAGTAACGATCCAACGCCCTGTGACTGCGGGGCTTTGCGCGAGGATAGTGAGACAAAGGCAAGTAAGCAAGAAGGTCGCAGTGACGGTGATCTTCACGCGTGCTCCCCCGGGGATTGTCGTTGCATCCGATTTGGGCGAGCGGGTAAAGGCATACT
The DNA here is from genome assembly GCA_963723645.1 of Terriglobia bacterium. Lineage (GTDB taxonomy): Bacteria > Acidobacteriota > Terriglobia > Bryobacterales > Bryobacteraceae > Bog-105. Next base: position 2,200,650 of record CAVRRR010000005.1, on the reverse strand, counting down.
AGTTGATCTGTACGCGGTTTTCTGTGCAAAGTTTCATAACTGTCGACATTCTGGCGCACTATTGAGCCGACATAGTTTGTGAGATAGATGGCAGTCTGAGCGCGCTCTCCCGGTGCGCCCAAACTGCTCAGGTCCAAGAGATCGCGAGGCTTCTCAGCGGGGGGTGGGCGCGGATGTCGGCGAGGATCCTCTCGACCGAACGAAGTGTAAGCGGGGACGGGGGACACGGCTGGTCTTTGTTTTTGAACGGATGTGAGAACCAGGTCGATGGGATCCCCGGTTTTTAAGGCGATGTAGGCACAGAGGACGCAAGCGGAGCGCGATGTTCCGGCGCCGCAGTACACAAGAACCAGCTTGCGGGCGGCTAATTGTGCGTCCAAAAGTGGAAGGCTTGTTGTAGATCGGCTGCTTTCACCGGATAACCGTCGTCGAGACGTAAGTGATGGCCGGGCTTACCAGGGAAGAGGGGAACCTCGCGAGCGCAACAGAGAAAGGCGTCTACCGAGGTGGCGAACCGGGCCGGATCTTCGCGACTGCCTAGAGCGAGCTGGGGTGTGATCAGGGTCATATTTCGCTCCGTTCGACATCAGGGCAGAAGCGCCTGGAGAATGATCCTGGCTTGTCACTCCGTCAACTCGAGTAGCGTGTTTGCTTCCTCACACGTTACAGGCTAGCGCAACATCAGACAGCCCGTCAGGTCGATTGCGCGAAAGAAGTGTCGCCTTGGTTCAAAGGAGCGTGGTTCCTCATCATACGGAAACTTTTTAGTGGTGTGATGTCGATACCGGGTTATGTCGCGCGACGAGTTTATGACGAACAAGGGTGGGGCAGGTCTATCGCGGAGTGTCCCGAGTAACTGCTCCCCTCGGGCTTATTACCAATGGCCTGATTCATCATCGCGGGCAACCGACTGTGTATCTACGATTGAACGACGTGCCAGTGCCTTCTAATTACGGGCCCTGGGCAGATGAAGGTGGAATGTGAAAGGAAAAAGGAGAACGTAATGGCAGCTACAGTAACAGACGAAACAAGAACAGGAGAATCGGTGATGACCACCAAGGAAATCGCGGACAAGCTCGTGCAACTCTGCTCGCAGGGCAAATTCGACGAGGCAACGAACGCTCTTTACTCACCAGAGATTGTCAGCGTAGAAGCGGGCGCGCCTCCGGGACAATCGCGGGAGTCGAAGGGGCTCGAGGCGGTGAAGGCCAAGGGGGAATGGTGGGTCGCTAATCACGAAGTGCATTCAGTCGTTGTGGAAGGCCCACTGCTCGCGGGTGCGCACTTTGCGGTGACTTTCAAAATGGATGTGACCTTCAAGCCCCAAAGCAGGCGTTTCCAGATGGAAGAGATCGGGGTTTATAAGACGGCGAACGGAAAAGTAATCTACGAGGAGTTCTTCTACAGCATGTAGAGGGAGTGCAAGGCGGTGGCGCTCGGGAAAGGGAAAATGCGTGCTTCGAAGCGGGTTTTCGAGGCGGAGTGGTTGGTACAGAGACTGCGTCCCTTTTCCGAGCACTGCGTGGCGTCAATCGTACCGGACGGATTCTCCGCTTACGTGCGAATCCTGCATCCGGCACATGGAACGAACGGAGAAGACATTCGTTGGAGCGAGGCGGCGAAGCGGTCCGGCCGGATCATGCACAGGCTGGCGCAGTTTCATGCAATCGCGCCGGCAGGGGTCAGCCCTCCCCATAGCGGAAATCTGCCAGGCCATTTGTTGCGCGCACTGTGCGAGGTTCTGGGCAGATACTCGAACACAGCTGACCGATGCTGGTTCTGCTTATGGAACGGTTATGGCTGGCTAAGAAAAAGCGCGGGCGAAGCCAGCCTGGTTTTTACTTCATCTGAACAGGCTGAAGAAGACGCGAGCTTCCACGGCGCTGCGCGGTCCTGGGGGCCGGAGGTGCTCGAAGGGCCACTGGTAGGGCTGCCCAACCGGAGCTATCTTTTGTTCGAGGGACCCTTGGATGCGGCGTTCGATTTCGGCTGGCATTTGGCTGAAGAATGCTTTATGCCGCAGTCGCCGAATCTTTTCTGGCCCGAGGATCACAGCTGGTGCGCCGGTTCGGAGATCGATCTGTTCTGCACGCTGGTGGGCGGTTCAGAGGAAATGGCGGACAGCGTTCTCGCCGATGGGCGTCTGGAAGCATGGCGAGTGTTTCCGCGTGACCCGGTAACGTGGGACAGCGACAGAATCAATAGCTGACGCAGTACGGCGATATCAGAGCCAGGCAGCACCGACAATGGCGAGCGCGGCTAGTGCGGCAGTTTCGGCGCGGAGAATCGTGGGGCCGAGGCCGGCAGCGGACCAGCCGGCGGCCCGTGCCTGCGCACGTTCGGATTCCGTAAATCCGCCTTCGGGGCCCAATAACAAAGCAACGCGCTCGTCGGGAGTTCGAATGGCAGGAAGACAGCTGAGGAGTGCGGGTGCGTCCGGCGACTCGTCGAGCAGGAGACGAAATTCAGCTGCAGTCTCAAGAGCCTGAGTGAGGCGAAGGGTGCGGCCTATCTTCGGCAGGCGGGCACGGCGGGACTGTTGGCTGGCTTCGGCGGAGATTTTCTGCCACCGTGCGAGGCGCTTGGCAGACGCTTGGGCGAGTCCGCGATCGGTGCGGGTGGCATCCCACGGGTGGATGGCGGAGACACCGAGTTCAGTGGCCTTTTCGACGAGCCACTCGAAGCGATCGAATTTGAACAAAGCAGGGAGGAGAGTGACGCGGACGGTGGGAGGCGGGTCGGGCAACTTTTCGAGGACGCGAAAGGTGACCAGCGATTTGCGGGCGAGTTCGACTTCCGCCAAATAGACATTTTGGTCGTCGGAGAGTTCGTACGACTGACCGGCCTCCACTCGAAGAACGCGGACGAGGTGTTCAGCGTCGGGGCCAGTGAGCTCGGCTGCGCCACGACGAATTTGCGAGACGAAGAAGCGACGCCGGGCCATGACCGTAGTTTACGGAAGGGGACGGAGGGCGCCGATGGAGGGAACTCAGGGTGCGCTCCAATTGAGGGCATAAATCTCCTGTGTACCCGTATCGCGCAGCAAAATCGGTGAATCGTCTGGTGTGAGGCCAATCCACAACCCTCCAGCCCATCCGGTGTTCTTAATGTTCTTCAGATCCACCACGTCTTCCACCTGGCGGGTGTGCATGTTAACGCGCAGGAATGCAGCCTGATTTCCAAGGCGCTTGAAGTAAACGAAACGCCCGCTGGCTGACCACTCAACCCAACCTACGTCGCTCTTTACCAGTTCCTCCCACTTACGAGTCTCGAAGTCGAATAGCATTAGCGCATGGGAATCAAATGTGCGGGCAACGACGTATCTGCCGTCTGGCGACCAATCACCCTCCCACAGTCCCTCCGATCCGGTTAGTTGTTCCAACTTGTGAGTTTTCAAGTGAACAACGCTGATGCCGGTTGGCGTCTTTTCAAGCCAGTGGATATAGCTGAATAGCACGGAGTTCCCATCCGGTGACCAATTGGGGTGCTCCTGATTGCGCGGCTCCTCATAAGGTATCTGAAGTGTGCCGCCTCCTGCGGGTACGACGTAAATCCTGGAGGGACTGCCCGGTGAAATGCCCATGAACGCTATCTGGCTGCCATCTGGCGACCAGCGTGGGTGCAGGGCCTGCATAGGAGGACTTGTCAGCTGCAGCTGTTCGCTCCCATCCACTCTGCTTCGCCACAAAGCGCCGTGGGGAAAAGTTACGTATGCTATCCACTGGCGGTCTCGAGAGAACGTGACGAACTCTGCCGAAGTCCCGGAGAGATAAGGAGCCCATGCGTGCGTCGTCGAGTCATAGCGCACCAGTTCGCCCCGCAGTTGTTGACCAACGAGGTAGAGCTTTTTTCCATCCGGACTTGGAAGCGGCGCGAGTGAATTCAGTTGACCGGAAGTGATTTGCATGGGTTCGCCGGTAGTGCGTGCAAGCCGTCCGCGTAAGCCCTGCTTTTCCCGAATCGCCCAGATCTCCGTCTTGCCATTTTGCGCTGCCTGAAAAAGAAAGTACTTCCCGTCTGGAGTCCAGTTTCCGCAGCATGCGGTGGGCGGCTGGTTCCAGCCGCCTAACAACAAGTGCAGACCTTTACCATCAGAAGAAACATCCCAAAGAGAAAGCAAACCACTACGGTCAATCGGGTTCCCGAGGGTGAAACGCATGCGGGCGCCATCCGGCGACCAGCGCAACCAGAACCCTGGTCCCGGAAGCGTCGCAAGCTTTCGCGCGTTACTGCCATCGTTGTTCGCGCAATATAGATCGCGGTCCTTGATGTAAGCGATCTCTTTCGCATTCGGAGACCACGCAGCAGCGGTCGCTGACAGGTCTCCGACACGGCGAGGCGTGCCCGCCGGCAAAGGCAAGCTCCACAGGGGCCATGCAAGTTGATGGCTGAAGCTCGTGACCAGGAGTTCGGACCGGCTGCCCGAGATGTCCAGCACCTCCGGTAATCCTAAAGAGGTTGGAAGGAAGGCCGTCTCTCCGCCTAATGCGGAGACCTCTGCGACGTGTTGCGCAGCACCCGAGCCCTCCGCGAGGTAGAGCCGCGCTCCATCGGTCACAATAGCGCCGAAGGGTCCGCCCTTGGCCTTCCCATCGCTGGTGATTTGCGCGTACCCCGACACTTGCGGAGAGGGCGGCGGCGTCACCAGGAAGTAGAGAAGAGAAGCGAGGCAGAGTACCGCAGCGCCGAAACTCGCCAAGACTCTGCGCGTCTTTGTCCGCGGAAATCGAAGCGGAAACCTGTCGCTATCCTTCAGGCGTTCGAGTTCCTCGCGAACCTCGGATGCATGCTCGTAGCGCAGATTGCGATCTTTGTTGAGACATTTCGAGATAACGTGCTCAAGCTTCTCAGGTACGTTGGCGTTGAGGCTGCGTACAGGCGCTGGATGCGTGTGCAGAATCGCTTCGAAAATCTCCGCTGAGGTCTCACCGGAAAACGGACGAATGCGTGTCGCCATCTCATAGAGCACCGCGCCGAACGAGAAAAGGTCAGTTCGCGCGTCCAGCGATTTGCCTAATACCTGTTCTGGCGACATGTATTCTGCGGTTCCAATAGTTGCTCCGGCAGCGGTCAGCTGGTCTCGCACCACGGTGAGTGCATCGTGAGCCGCCGGTTCCGGCTTCAGTTCCGCGGCTTCCGCGAACATCTTCGCGAGCCCGAAGTCCAGGACTTTGGCACTATCCCGGTTCGTGACAAAAATGTTCGCGGGTTTGATATCCCGATGCACGATTCCCTTCGCGTGTGCGGTGTCGAGAGCGTCCGCGATCTCGACCGCGAGCCCGAGCAGGTTCCCGATCTCCAACGGGTGCCCCGCAATGCGATGCTTGAGCGTTGTTCCTTCCATATACTCCATGACGATGAACGTTCGGCCATTCTGCTCGCCGATGTCATACACGGTGCATATGTTTGGATGGTTGAGAGACGAAGCGGCCCGCGCTTCTCGCTCAAAACGTGCGAGGGCCTCAGGATCCCGCGCAAGTTCGTGCGGGAGAAACTTCACTGCTATCCATCGATGGAGCCTGACGTCCTCGGCTTTGTAAACGACGCCCATGCCGCCTCCGCCGAGCTTCTCGAGAATCCGGTAGTGGCTCAGCTCGGCTCCGATGAGCGGATCAATGCTCACCGCAGCAGAGCTGTTCGCGAGTTCATGCTCGTTTGTTGCGAAAGCTTGTGCGGCTACTTCGAGACCCGGATGTTCGAGAAAGCTTCCAGCCTCTTGAGCGGCCTGAAGGAGTGAACGAATCTCTTGCTCTAAGGCTGCATCGCCATCGCAAGCCGCGCGCACAAAGGCATCGCGTTCGTCGAGTGAGTGCTGCAATGCGGACTGCAGGAGTGCATCCACCTGATTCCATCGCTTAGGATCCACCCTAGCCCCCGCTCGTCATCTCGCGATATAGCCACGCCTTAGCGGTGCTCCAGTCTCGCATCACGGTCACGCATGAGATGCCGAGCGCCTCGGCAGTCTCTTCCACGCTCAGGCCGCCGAAGAACCGCAGTTCCACAACCTGCGCCTTGCGCGGATCAATCTGAGCTAGTGCGTTGATCGCGTCATCCAACGCCACAAAGTTCGTGGCGCGGCCGCCATCGACAACTGCCACTTCATCCAGCGAGATATGCGGCACGCCACCCCCGCGCTTCAGATTGTGGCGCCGCGCATGCTCAACCAGAATGCGCCGCATCACTTGCGCCGATACTGCTAAAAAGTGGACGCGATCCTGCCACTTGATGCGATCGTAATCGACCAGGCGGATGTAAGCCTCGTTCACAAGCGCCGTAATCTGTAAGCTGTGTTCTCTGCGCTCTCCCCTCAAATAGCGCCGAGCGAGGCATCGCAGTTCTTTGTACACGATCGGCGTGAGCCGGCCGAGGGCCGTATTGTCTCCCTCGCTCCAGGCCAGGAGAAGCTCGCTCACGCTAGCTGATGAGGTCTTGCGTTCCATGCCGTCTTGGCCATGCCTCGCTGAATCGAGACTGAATTGTGACGCCGAACATTTACCGTCCATGATAGTTCCGGCCTGACGTTTGCGCCTTTCACAAATGAGGGCGCCTGCATTGCAGGAACGTCCGGAAAGGCAACAACATGAAATGTTCATTATGCGCTTGCACGATAGCTATAGGTGTGTATGCCCTGGTTTCTGCGCCGGCTCAACTGAGGGCGCAGGAGCACCAGGAACGGCAATATGAGGTGATTGACTTGGGCACCTTCCCGGGCGCGATGTTCAGCCAAGCGTATGGCTTGAATGCCAAAGGTCATGCAGGCGGGTACGCAGCCCTCGCGGACGGGAGGCTGCATGCGTTTCTATGGACCAGACGGAAGGGGCTGCTCGATCTAGGCACGCTTGGCGGACCGAATAGTTTCGGAGGCGGCGTCAACGATCGCGATGAAGTGCCGGCCGGCGCTGAAACATCTGCCATGGATCCCAATTTCGAAAATTTCTGCGGTTTCGGAAGCGGTCACATCTGCCTTGCAGCCGCATGGCGGCATGGAGTGATGACACCCCTTCCGAACCTTACCAACGAAAACGGGACCGGCAATAATGGCCAGGCTGTTGGCATCAATAACCGGGGTCAGTTGGTCGGGTACGCAGAGACTGGCGTGTTCGACCCGACGTGCGCGACGAGTACGCCGAAGCAACTGGAGCGCTTTGAAGCAGTCATTTGGGGTGCAGACGGCAAAGCTCATGAACTTCGCCCGCTGGCAGGCGATACGGTGGGATTCGCGCTCGCAGTTAACAATGCCGGTCAGGCGGTCGGTTCGTCGGGCACTTGTGCGACAACGCCGCTTCTGCCGTTAGCGATAGGACCGCACGCCGTGCTCTGGGAGCGCGATGGAAGGCCGGTTGACTTGGGAAGCCTCGGAGCCGGCACGGTGTTCAATACCGGGGCTTCGTTGAATGACCGGGGCGAGGTAGTCGGGGGAGCAAACACACGCGGCAACAAATCGATTCACACGTTCCTTTGGACCAAAGAGCGCGGCATGCGCGACCTAGGCACTTTGGGGAGCGACGTGGCCAGCATTCCCGGCGGGATGGGAGGAATCAACAACAAGGGACAAGTGGTTGGGCAATCGTGCGATGCTAATCCGATAACGGCGCAAACTCCGCCGAACTGCCGGGCCTACTTATGGCAGGCCGGCAAAATGTTGGATTTGAACAGCCTTGTTCCGACCAACTCGCCGCTGAATCTCACTGCCGGCTACGGCATCAATGACGCCGGAGAGATCGCGGGCTACGGCACGGTCAAAGGGACCGGTGACGTTCACGGCTTTCTGCTGATCCCCTGCGATCACGATTGACTCTGAGGGGGACTAGGTACGTACCACATTGTCCTTAGTCCCTTGTATAGAATCTGTCGCTTGATTTGAGTCAGTTGACGCTCCATATTTGATTACGGGCGACTCTGCGGCCAACAAGCGCTGATCTGGATAGATCATGCGAAGTGCAGTTCTGCGCTGCGCGACTACCGCGGAGAAATCGGCTGGGCAGCTTTGGTCTCGAGAGCCGTCGCTTCACGGATCACTTCCTAGCCGCGGCTTCCCCGACCACGATACCGACGACCAGTGTGAAGAGGCGCTCGGCCCAGGTGAACAGCCTTTCGCTGACAGTGGAGCTGCCGAGGTGATATTCGAAGAGGCCACCCGCGATGAGAAGTAAGAGGAGCAGAGATACGAGGCCGATGTGCTTCCAATCCAGGATTTCTTCGGCGGGGGAGCGCGCCAAAGCTTCGCTCGAGAGCTCGAGTACCTTCGAGGGGTCGGCGGTGGGAGGCAAGGCAGCTGCTTTGGCAACAGCTCTGCGAAAAGAGACGACCGTTTCGTCGGGGATTCTGGATTGAAAGAAGAGGGACATTGGCTAAGGTGAATGCTTGGAAGCTTCCCGGGGCAGGTGGCGGGAGTGGCTGTCTAGAAATTCGTTTGCTTGACCCAGTCGTCCCATAGAGGATGGCCGGGCTTCATGTCGGTTTCCGGCGGGAGTACTTTGATTTTGTCGACGCTCAGGCGTCCGCCAGGGATGGGAGTTCCGTAAGCAATGGTGAGTTGATTCTTTAGAGTGCGGACAGTAGCGGTTTCGGGCAGGGGTGCATTTTCCGTTTTGTGCCAATGCACCTGCACGCCCTTGCTCGAGCCGGATGTGGCGGAGTGAGCCAGAGCGCTCGGCCGAAAGTTCAAGAGATTCTCCGGTGTCTCTGCTACCAGGACATCTGTAAGCCAATCCGTGCTGCCGTACTCGGCATCGTCAGTGCCTGCGGACGGATTCTCCGGACGTGGTTGCGAGAAGAGCTGGGCCGCAGGTCCCGCGTGTGAATCCACCGTGTTGCCATCTTTATCGCAAAATTCCAGCTTGATGCCGGTAGTGCTCGGTTCGACTCCCATGTTGATGTTGCTCCTTCTGTTCAGGTGACGGTCGTTAAAGCGGCGGGCGTGTCAGGATAGCCTGGAAAACACCGGCCCGTGAACGTCCTATTTCTAACAGCGGAAACAGAAGACGCAGGCGGCCATTTCCGGAAAGTTTTTCTTGAAGAGTTGGGTGGGCTGCCCTCCGAGTTGCAGCTTTTGTGTGCGTTCGATCTGAAGTCGCCTCAGCTTGACGAGCAGGCCGAGGTTGAGAGGCCAACGCTGCTGGTGAGCGCAGAGCGGGGCAGAGTGTTCCTGGGTCCGCTGTGCCGGGCAGGACGACGGCCGTGTTTTGCCTGTTTGCGTCACTGGCTGGCGACGGCGCATTTCGATCGACGGGTGCCTGGTTCCCCGCCGGGCGTGGAGGAAGCCAGGGTCGCGAGTGAATTGGCGCGCGGTGCGAACGAAGCGTTCGAGAGCTCGGGGAGTGTGCCGGAGATCGAAGCTGTATTGACGACGGTCGAGACAACGTCGGGGAAACGAACGAGGCATCCGATTTTCCCATTGAAAGACTGTCCACGATGTAGCGCGATTGCGCGAGACGTTACTTACGAGCTCAGGATTCACTGCAGTGCGGTGACGGGAATCGTGCGGTCGGTGAAGCTGACGAGCGGAGAGGCGGCGGGAGCGTTCAGAGCGTCGGCAGATTGGGTGAGTCCGCTGCCGGCGGATGGAGCGCGGCCGTTGTTGGGAGTGCAGCAGGCGTATGGCCGTGGGGAGACGCAAGCGGAAGCGATGAATGGCTGTCTGGGGGAGGCGCTCGAGCGCTATAGCTTGATTTACCGGGGCGACGAAGCTCTTTTGCGGGCTTCGACCGGCAAATTAGCGGAGCGCGGCGTGGGAACGATCGATCCGCGTTCGATCACACTTTACAGCGAACGGCAGTATGCGGAGAGGGAAGAGTGGAACCGCACTCGCCATGAGCGCTATTTCGTCGGCGAGCGGTTCGATCCGGGCATGTCGATTGACTGGATCACCGCGCAGAACGTGCAAACAGGGGAGCCAATTCTAGCTCCGGCGGCGTGCAGCCTGATGTGGTACGAGTTTCCGGCAGGGGCGGCACAATATGCGCCGGCCGACACGGTGGGGTGCGGGAGCGGCCGAACGTACAGCGATGCGCTGCTGCACGCGCTTTACGAGTGGATCGAGCGCGACGCGATGGCGATGTGGTGGTACAACCGGGCGAGACGGCCGGCGGTGCGGCTCGAGTCATTCGAAGATGAAAGGCTCATGCGGGCGCAAGAGAGCATGCGGCGCATTGGACGAGAGTTGTTTCTGCTCGACGTGACAAGCGATGTGGGAGTGCCGGCTTACGTATCGGTGGCGCCGCAAATGGATGGGTCGGAACCGATCTTTGCGGGCGCGGCACACAGGTCACCACGCGTGGCGGCATGGAAGGCGGCGAGCGAGGTGGGGCAGCTCTGGTACGTGCCGGTGCAAGAGCGGGCGATTGACTCGGAGATCCGTGACTGGGTGAAACACGCGACTCTGCAAACGCAGGCGTACATGGCTCCGGATTGTGAGACGAACGCGCCCGTCGAGCCCAATGCCTGTTCGAAAGCGGAAGAGCTTGCCGAAGTGGTGAAAAGGCTCGGCGGAGCGGGACTGACCGCATATGCGGTGGACCTGAGCCGGACGGATGTGGTGCTGCAGACCGTGCGTGCGATTGTTCCGGGTATGCGCCACATCTGGCACCGGCTGGGACCGGGACGGCTTTACAGCGTTCCGGTGGAGCTTGGCTGGCGCGATGCCGCACTGGCTGAAGAAGACTTGAACCCCATCTGCTGCATGATCTGAGGAGTGAAGTGCAAGCGCGCGAGCAGCGCTCTAAAGCGCGGGTCAGAGTGGAGGGGGCGGAGAACCGGGCTGGTGGCGAGTGAGAGAAGAGTGCTGTCGCGCTTGCGATAGGCATCCTCAAGCGCTTTAAAGGCGGAATCGAATTTGCCGAGCGAGGTGTAGACGCCGGCGACCATCAGGCCATCGATCTGCTCGGAGCGTTGCAGGGCTTCAAGCTGGGCGAGTTCGGCATCAGCATCGGCGCGGCGGCCGCATGAGGCGTCGAGCGAGGCTCTTTCGGCGAGAACGGTGACGGGATTGAGTCCGAGCGTTTTCGAAAAGTTGAGTTCCGCCTGCGCTTCTTCAAAGCGACCCTGCATCTTGAGCAGACGGGCATTCAGGAAGCGGGTGAAACCGAAGAAGGGAAAAGCAACGAGCTGTTCCTTCATGTGGCGATTCATTTTGTCGATCCGTCCTTCGGTCCAATAGAGGAAGCCGAGCTCGGTCCAGATGCTGGGGTTCTGGCGGTGCGTGAGCAGCATTGCAGTTTGCAGCTGCGCTTCGGCTTCGCGGAAGCGGCCTTGCTTTCTGAGATGGACGGCGAACCAGTAGTGCGTAAGGCCGTCGGACGGATCGAGGGAAAGAGCTCTGCGGAAGGATGGCTCGGCTTTGACCCATTCATCGAAATCGAGGGAGCGAGTCCAGCCGAGGACGGCGTGGGCGCGCGCAAGACGGGAATCGAGGCTGATGGCGCGAAGGGCGGCGTTCTTGGCCTCGCGTGAAGCGTCAACACCGTCGAGGAAGCGCCAGTTTCCGGCAGCCGCGTAGGCATAGGCGAGTTCTGCCCAGGGGACAGCCCATTCGGGAGCCTGACGCGTGGCGCGCCGGAGGTCAGTGATGGCGGTGCGGAAACCGCTCTCGGTGCGGTTCTCCATGGCGACTCGGGCGTTATCGAGCGCGATCTGGGCTTCCTGGTTGACGTGCGGAGGACGAAGCGCGATGAGCGCGACGGCGAAGAGCACGGCAGCGGCGATGGCGGGCAGGAATTTGCGATAGGCCCAGGCGAACGGAGGCGGCGTGGTGAGAAGGCGAAGGACTTCGCGGGCAGAGCGCGGGCGAGCGGCGGGGTCCCGCTGGAGGCACTTTGCGATGACATATTCCCAGCGGCGATCAACGGACGGCAAGCAGATTCTGGCGAGAGGAGCCGGACCTGCGATGCGTTTGAGAGCGATCGCCATGGGGGAGTCGCCTTCGAAGGGCAGGCGGCCGGTGGCCATCTGAAAGAGGATAACGCCGAGGCTGTGGATATCCGATGCGACCGTAGCGGTTTTGCCTTCGAGGATCTCGGGCGCCATGTAGGCGGGGGTTCCGGCGCACCACTCGCCGGAGAGGCCGCTGTGGATCGATTCGCCTGAGCCAAGCGTGCGGGCGAGGCCGAAATCGAGGATGACGGGGCGGACGCCTTCCTCCTGAGGAACAAGCATGATGTTACCGGGTTTAAGGTCGCGATGAACGATGTGCCGGGCGTGGGCAGCTTCGAGACCGTTCACGATGCCGGTGACGATGAGGAGGGCTTCGCCGGCCTCGAGGGGTCCGCGTTCGAGCAGATCGGTCAAAGTTTCGCCGGCCAAAAGCTCCATGGTGATGAAGGCGGGGCCGGGCGCTTCGGGCGAGGGGATGGTGAGGTCGATGAGACGGCAGACGTTCGGATGGGAGACGAGGCTGGCGGTGTTGAGTTCGTTGCGCAGAGCAGCCACTGAACTGTTGTCGCCGAGAAGACTGGAGTTGACAATTTTAAGGGCGACGTGAATTTGGCGGTTACGGTCGAATGCGCGATAGACCTCTCCTGAACCGCCGCGGCCAAGAAGGTTTTCGATGTCGAAACGATCGGCGAGCCGCTGCCCGGGCTCGATCCTAATAGAAGCGCCGGAGCCGACGAAAGGCGTGAGCAAGGGCAAGGTAGCGAGTCCCTCGCCGACGGCTTCGGTAGCGAGCAACCGGCGGGCAACGATGGCGATTCGCTTGTCGGAGGCTTGCAACTCCTCCAGGAACTGTTCGCGCTTCGGAGCATCGAGTGGGTAAGCCACTTCCAAGACGTGTTTGACGCGGGACCAGGAAGCAGCAGAGAGATTTTCGATCACAGCGGACCCGTTTTGAGCAACTGCTGTTTGAGGAACAAGCGGGAGGCGAGCCAGTCGCGGCGCACGGTGCGGACACTGATCCCGAGGATCTCGGCAATCTGCGCGTCGTCGCGGCCGGCGAAGTAGCGGAGTTCGACGACCTGGGCGGCTCTGGGATCGAATTTCTGAAGGTGGACGAGAGCTTCGTCAACGGCCATGATCTCGTCGGCGCTATCGTCGCTGATAGCGAAGACATCTTCGATGGGAACCTGGCAATCGCGGCTGGGGCGTTTGGCGGCGCGTTTGTGCCGGAAGTAATCGACAACAATGCGACGCATCATGCGGGCGCAGAGGAGATAGAAGTGTTGACGATTTTTCCAATCCACATTTGCGCCCGAGAGCAGGCGAACGAAGGCTTCGTTAACGAGGAGAGTGGGCTGGAGACTATGGTGCTGAGCTTCACGGGAGAGAACGGAACGCGCGAGAAAGCGTAGGACGGCATAGACTTCCTCCGCGGCCAAACCCGCCGCGTTTTCGTCACCTTCGCTCATCTTACGTAGTAAGAGAGTTAGCTGCCCCGGTTGATTTGAGCTCGAACAAACATCCATCGGGTGTTGGCAGTACTTTCGACGTTGCTGCTGTGAAATCGATTCTAGCGATTTTTGGGTTTGATTTGTGAGGCGCGGGGTAGGAATTCGATAAAGGGCCCGTGTAGCTTCCAACTTACTGCTAGTTATTCGGGGACGGAGTGGGAAGCTGAGGCGGCGATCAATTCATCCCATCTTACGGATTGTATGTAGGATCGAGGCATGGATATGCGGAGGGTTGTCAAACTCCTGTGCCTGACGGCGCTGGCCGGGGCAACCGAATACTTAGCAGCCCAAAGTACGAACGTGATGCGAACACGGGACACCAGCGTGGAAGTGCGAGCGGGTGAGCGGGGGCCGCAGTTACTCAGCCTGCGAAGGAATGGCGAAAGAGCATGGCTAAATGCAAGGCCGGAAAAGCTGATCGACTTAGTTTTGTCGGGCGGCCATGCGGAAGCGGTGCGCTGGCACTTCAACGCTAACGACAGTAAGGTGGACAGCGAGCGAGTGGCATTTGTTTACGAGTGCGCTCGACCGAAGCTGCGGCTTACCTGGGAGTGGAGAGCGCGAGCCGGAACGGGACCCCTTGAACACACGATTCGGATAGCGAACCAAAGCGACGCCGAGATCTGGATACCGATGCAGGATAGCTTCGAATTTCAGATGCCGGCTGAGTTAAAGAGTGCGCTCAAGCTTTTCTTTGTGGAGAAAGGGGCGGGAAAACCGACTGCGACGGGAAGCCACGAAGAAGAACTGCGGGCGGGTGGCGAGTGGACAGGCACATCGAGCACATATGCGCATCCGGCGTTGGGAGAGCCGCGCGAGGTGATTCCTTTTGTAGCGGTCGAAGATGCCGGCGGCGGATGGTACGCGGGGATCGAATTCAGTGGGCGGACGCGATTGACCGTGCAACGAGATGCTGCTTACCTGCGCGGTGCGGTGGGGCTCAATCCAGACCCGGGACCGTTTCGTACGCGCTTGAGGCCCGGAGAAATATTCGAGACTCCGACGGTTTTCGTGGGCTGCTTCAAAGGAGATTTGGACGGCTTGGGGAACACGCTTCGGCCGTGGGTGCGGGCAGTGCTCGGGAATCCGCGCACATGGGGAAACGCAAAGTATCCGTCGCTGGTGAACAACAGCTGGGGCAGCGGCATGCAGGTGGACGCGCAGTTAGCTCAGCGCATGATACGCGATTCGGCCGAGCTTGGGCTGGAGATGTTTCACCTGGACGCAGGATGGTTTCGGGGCGTGGGCGACTGGTATCCGGACGGCAAGAAATTTCCACATGGGCTGGCGACAGTGGCGCAATATGCGCATGAGCGGGGTCTGAAGTTCGGTATCTGGGCCGATTGGACGCAGGCGGGACTCGACAACGCACCGGGAGCGCTCGATTTGAGGAGGCCGCGCGTGCTTGACTGGACCGTTTCTGATTTGCCGGCCGATTGGAAACCGGCAGAGTTCAAAGGACAGACGATCGATATCGGTGAACCTGCTGCGGCGGCGTATACAAAGCGCGAAGTGTTCCGGATGGTGGAGGACTACCGGCTGGACATGCTTGAGCACGATGGGTATCTGGTGGCGCAAGGCTGTGTGCGAGCGGATCATCCGCATGCATCGCCGAATCCCACGGCGATGCGCGTGGTGAAGGACGAGGGGTCTTACTTTGTCGAGAGTTCTAACTCGACAGACGTCAGCTACCACGCTACCCGGGCGTATTACGACATTTACGGCGAGCTGCGTAAGAGGCATCCGGAGGTGCTGCTCGAGGTTTGTAACGACGGAGGGCGCATGGTGGATTTCGGGAGCGCGGCACATGGGGATTATTTTTCGATCACGGACAGCTACGATCCGCTTTCGAACCGGCAGGCATTTTATGACGCGAGCCACGTGCTGCCGCCGGCGATGCTCGAAGCGTATGTAGAGAAGTGGCCGGTGAAGAACATGGCGAATTTTCGCTACATGCTGCGAAGCGGGATGCTGGGCTGGCTGACGATCATGCAGGATACGAATGCCTGGAGCCTGCAGGAGCATGCGGCGGCTAAAGCGGAGATCGCGCTTTACAAGCGAAAGCTGCGCCCGTTGATCCGGGATGCGGATCTTTATCACGTAGCAGCGAGGCCGGATGGGATTGGCTGGGATGGGATCGAGTATTTCGACCCGCGGGTTGGGCAAGGCGTTGTGTATGCGTTTCGAGGATCGACGGAAAAGGAGGGCGAGCATAATTATGCGATTCGCGGGCTTGCGCCGGACAAGAGATACCGATTGAGTTTTCAGGATGGCAGCGCGGCGGAACGAGCGGCGACCGGCATAGAGCTTCAGCGCAGTGGCTTGACGGTGAAGCTGGCAGTGCCGAACAGTTCCGAGCTGGTGTTTATCGAAGAGATCAAAGGATCGTATGCCGCTGCGGAGATCTCGAGAGTTCAGCACTAGTGTGCGAGTTACGCTTACCTATGGCTTCTGAAATCGATGAAGGGGTGGGCGGGTGAAGCACGGGGGAGCGGGGACGCTGAGCCGTCTCGCAGCGGTTCTGCTGTTTGCGACGGGTGCGTTTGGGCAATCACGTTCGGAGCAGGCGCGGTGGGATGAACACGCGCGCCACGTCACGATTATCCGGGATGACTGGGGCATTGCGCACGTTTATGGGAAGACGGATGCGGATGCGGTTTTCGGGATGGTTTATGCGCAGGCGGAGGACGATTTCAATCGCATCGAGACGAATTATCTGAATGCGATGGGACGGCTGGCCGAGGCGGAAGGCGAATCGAAGGTCTATCAAGACTTGCGGATGAAGCTGTTCATCGATCCTGACGAGTTGCGGAAGGAGTACGCAGCCACTCCGGTTTGGTTGAAGTCGCTGTGCCAGGCGTTTGCCGACGGGCTCAATGATTACCTTGCTAAACACCCGGAGGTGAAGCCAAGAGTCATTCAGCGGTTCGAGCCTTGGATGGCGCTCAGCTTTACAGAAGGCAGCATCGGGGGCGATATCGAGCGTGTGAATCTCGAGCAACTGGAGGCGTTCTATGGCAAGAACGCGCAAGGGCCGGGGGTGAAGAGTGCAAGCGTTGAATTGCCTTGGGAGGAGAAGCGAGAAACCGAGCCTACCGGATCGAACGGGATCGCGATAGCGCCTAAGAATACAGCGGATCACCACGCGCTGCTGCTGATCAATCCACATACCTCGTTTTTCTTTCGTTCGGAGCTGCAGATGGTGAGCGAAGAAGGGCTCGATGCGTATGGAGCGGTGACGTGGGGGCAATTTTTTGTTTATCAAGGGTTCAATGACCGCGCCGGCTGGATGCACACGTCGAGCGGAGTGGATGCGGTGGATGAGTATTTAGAGACGATCGATAAAAAAGGCGACCGCTTCTTTTACAAGTATGGAAGCGGGGAGCGTCCTGTGACCGCGAAGGCGATTACGGTTCCATATAAGACCGATCACGGCATGGCCGAGAAGAAGTTTACGGTGTACCGAACGCAGCACGGGCCGGTGATCCGCGAGCAGGACGGGAAATGGGTGAGCATTCGGTTGATGCAAGAGCCGGTGAAAGCGCTGATGCAATCCTATACGCGCACAAAGGCGCGCAGCTACAAGGCATACAGGCAGACGATGGAGTTGAAGGCGAACTCGTCGAATAACACGATTTTCGTGGATGCGGATGGCGACATTGCTTACTTCCAAGGCAATTTCATTCCGCGGCGCGACACTGCGTTCGACTGGACGAAGCCGGTGGATGGAAGCACTCCGGCAACGGAATGGAAGGGACTGCTTTCAGTAGACGAAACGCCGCATTTATTCAATCCGGAGAGCGGGTGGCTGTATAACTCGAATAACTGGCCGTGGTCGGCGGCAGGAGCGAGCAGCCCCAAGAGGGAAGATTATCCGGCGTATGTGGAGACGGGCACGGAATCGGCGCGCGGGCTGCATGCGATCAGGGTGCTCGAGGGAGTGAATAACTTTACGCTCGATTCGCTGATGGCAGCAGCGTATGACAGCTACCTGCCGTGGTTTGAGAAGACGATTCCGGCGCTGGCAAAGGCCTGGGACGAGAGTGCCGGAGACAGTCCTTTCAAGGCGAGGCTGGCAGAGCAGATCGGCGTGCTGCGGAAGTGGGATCGCCGCTGGGCAGCCGCATCGCCGGCCACTTCACTGGCGGTCTTCTGGGGAGAAGACATTCGGAAGCGGGTTCTGCCGAATTCGAAGGCCGCCGGTGTAGCGCCGGAGGATTACATCGCAAGCAAGGCCACGGCCGAACAGTTATTGCAATCGCTGGCTTCGGCATCGCAGAGGCTCGAGACCGATTTCGGAAGCTGGAAAACGCCGTGGGGTGAAATCAACCGGTTCCAGAGACTCACCGGAGACATCGTGCAGCCCTTTAACGATGCGAAGCCGAGCATTCCCGTAGGGTTCACCTCCTCTGTATGGGGATCACTTGCGTCGTTTGGAGCGCGGCCGTATCCGGGAACGAAGAAATGGTACGGGACGAGCGGAAACAGCTTTGTCGCGGTGGTGGAGTTCGGAGAAAAGGTACGAGCCAAAGCAGTGACGGCGGGCGGCGAGAGCGGGCATCCCCAGTCGCGCCACTTCGACGATGAAGCCAAGCGCTACAGCACTGGTAATCTGCGCGATGTGTACTTTTACCGCTCCGATTTGAAGGGACACATCGAGCGGGAGTACCATCCAGGGGCGTAACGGGCGCACGAGAGGTCAGAATGTGTAGGAGAGACTCTGCGGGACAGGGATGCGAGGAGCGGTATTCGGTATGACTACAGCAAAAGCTTCGGGACAGGTTTCGGAAACAGACCGGCTGAAGGAGCAGGCAGCGGTTTACGCCGCAGGACAGCTGAAGGACGGCATGATCGTGGGTTTGGGATCGGGAAGCACGGCGAAGCTGGCCGTGGATGCGATCGGGCGGCGCGTGGCGGAGGGGCTCCGGATCATCGGCATTCCGACATCCGAGCACACGGCTGACCAAGCGCGGGGCCTGAGCATTCCTCTAGCAACGCTGGGAGAGCATCCACAGATCGACATGACGATCGACGGGGCAGATGAGGTGGAGATCGGGACCTTGAGCCTGATCAAGGGCGGCGGGGGGAATGAATTGCGCGAAAAGATCGTAGCGAGCTCCAGTTTGCGGATGGTGGTGGTGGTTGACGAGAGCAAAGTGGTTCGGCAACTGGGCACACACGCGAAGGTGCCGGTAGAAGTTGCGCAGTTCGGGTGGCAGGCCACAGCCAAAAAGCTGGAGAAGTTGAAGGGGAATCCGGTTCTGCGGATGGGTTCGGATGGCAAGCCGTTCGTGACAGACGGAGGCAACTATATTCTCGATTGCGGCTTCGGGCCGATCGCGTCGGCGACGGATTTAGGGAGGGAGTTGGACAGCGTGGTGGGTGTGGTCGAGCATGGCTTGTTTGTTGGGATGGCTTCGCAAGCGGTGGTCGGGAGGCCGGAAGGTGTGAAGTTGATGGAGCGGGGCGGGTCGTAGAGGAAGCTCTAAGACCGCAATTTCGATGGCCTTTAAGAGATGTCGAGCTGAGTGAATGTCCGCAGCATCAAGCAACTGCAAAGCCTGCTAACGTTCGTGGCGGTAGTTGGTTTTAACTCCGCATGTTCGCATCGCACCCCAGGGATTTCAAACGTAGTTAGCGACGAGGAATATTCGGTGTATGCGGCCTGGATACGGCACCACTTCAAGGAGCAGCCTGCACGGCTTCTGATAAAAAGTCGGACGTTCACTTTCGACCCAATTGGGAACAGAGGTTGCGATCCCCGAATCATGGAGACTGAAGGGCACGTCCATCGCGCACTGTTGCACCAATTGCATGATATAGGCGAGGCTCAATACGCTGTTCACACTGACAAGTTCGGCTTGGCACCAGTCGCCATTGGATGGAAGTACGAAGCGTCGGAGGGGATGATGACAGAGCCAGGGCCGTTCCGAGTGGTCGCCTTTTCGCGTGTTGCATTCAGCAGCGACCGAAACCAGGCTCTCTTTGCCGTGAGTAATGCCTGTGGAGGCCTCTGTGGTGGGGGAGCGCTTTACTGGCAACGCGAAGGGACGGTAGTTGGGCATTCAATTTAGAGATTGGCTGTATTTGGGTGTACTAGCGAAGGTGCTCTCGGAGTTCGAGACGCCTCAGAAACAGGCGCGACGATGGAACCTGCGGTCGCTTTTGAGTGCGATGTAGCACGCTACCGGCGACTGACCTCGTTTACATCCACTGGGTGAGATGCGCGCGACTCGAGACCCAGGATTCGAAGAATGTGGACTACGTGGATTGCAAGTTTACTTTGCCGGCTGGTTCGAGTGCGCGCGCGGTGTTGACACAATAACGGCGGCCAGTCAAGCGTACTGACCGGCTACATAGCCGGACGCCCAAGCCCATTGGAAATTGTAGCCGCCGAGGTGGCCGGTGACGTCGACCACTTCGCCGATGAAATAGAGGCCAGGTACTTTTTTGCTCTCCATGGTCTTGGACGATAGTTCGGCGGTATCGACGCCGCCCAAAGTGACTTCCGCCGTGCGATAGCCTTCGGTGCCGTGCGGAACGAGTTCCCAGCGGTTAACGGCAGCGCCAAGGGTGTCGAGCTGGCGATCGGGAATATCGGCCGAGCGGGCGGATTCGCGACCGGGGAGTTGTTGTTCCGCGATGCGCTGGGCGAGGCGTTTAGGCAAGAGCGTGGCCAACAGATTAGAGGGATCCTGTTTCGGGTGGGCGGCTTTGGCTTGCTTCAAGACGGCAGCGGTGTCGTGATCGGGCGCGAGATTTATGCGAACAACCTGTTTGGGCTGCCAGTAGGAAGAGATCTGTAAAATGGCGGGCCCGCTCAGGCCACGATGCGTGAAGAGCAGGCTTTCGCGAAAACTCCGCCGGTCGCATTCGACTTCGGCCGGGACAGCGACTCCGGCGAGCGGTCCCCAGAGTGCGAGCTGAGGTTCGCTCAGCGTGAATGGAACTAAGGCGGCGCGGGGCGGGACGATGGCGAGGCCGAACTGGCGGGCGATCTCGTAGCCGAGCCCGGTGGCGCCCATTTTAGGGATGGAGAGCCCGCCGGACGCGACGATGAGTGAGCGGCAGGAGAACTCGCCAGACGGGGTGCGAATTTGAAACTCCGAGCCGCACTTACTGACCTGCTCGATTTTGGTGTTCAGGCGGAGGGTGACGCTTGCCTGCCTGCACTCGGCGAGGAGCATGTCGATGATCTGCTGTGAGGAGCCGTCGCAAAAGAGCTGCCCGAGCGTCTTTTCGTGATAGGCGATGCGATGGTTATCGACGAGCGAGATAAAGTCCTGGGCCGTGTAGCGGGAGAGGGCGGAGACGCAGAAGTGGGGATTTTGGGAGAGATAGGCATCCGGAGCGGTGTGGAGGTTCGTGAAATTGCATCGGCCGCCGCCGGAGATGCGGACCTTCTCCGCTGGTTTACGTGCGTGATCGAGGACAAGAACGCTGCGTCCGCGTTTACCGGATTCGATGGCACACAGAAGGCCAGCGGCGCCAGCACCGATTACGAGGACATCGATCTCCTTTACATCCATAAGTGGGTTCACCCGGAGATGGGTAATTCCAGTGTCCGATGAGGGCTGTTGGCTACACTCGGCGCATGCTGATCTGCCCGGTGCGGAATTGCCAGATGGAGCTGGCAAGGCAGGAGGGGCGGCTGCTCTGCGGGCGAGGACATTCATTCGATGTAGCGCGGAGCGGGTACCTCAACCTGCTGCAGCCGCAGGACCGGCGGTCGAAGCAGCCGGGGGACTCGCGAGCCGCGGTGGAGGCGCGGAGACGATTACACGACCGGGGCGTGACGGGTCCGCTGGTGGCGGCGGTGGGAGAAATGATGGGAGCGTCTTCCGGGGACGTGGTACTCGATGCGGGATGCGGCGAGGGTTTCTATCTCGGAACGCTTACCGGCGGGGTTGGATTTGAGGGGCATGGGCTGGACATTTCGGTTGCGGCGGCGGAGGCGGCAGCGAGGCGGTATCCGGAGTGCGAGTGGATTGTCGCGAATGCCGATCGCCTGGTACCGTACGCGGACGGTTCATTTTCGACCGTGCTTTCGATCACCGGACGGATGAACGATGCCGAGTTCCGGCGTGTACTGGGACCTGGCGGCAAGCTGCTGGTGGCAGTGGCGGCGCCAGACGATTTGATTGAGCTGCGCGGGCGGGGCCGCGACAGGGTAGCGCGCACGGTCGAGGCATTCGGGCGCAACTTCAAACTCGAAGGCCAGAGACGTGCGACGAACCAGGTGGAACTCGAGGCGCCGGCGGTCGAGGACGTGCTGGTTTCGATCTACAGGCCGATGCGGGAGGAGGCGCCCAGCGCGATGCGAGTAACTTTCAGCCTGGACCTGATGCTTTTTCGAGCAGTGTAGCGGAGCAATTAGATAATGGGTCCGGCAACATGATTGGGCATTTGAGGGGGACGGTGCTCGAGAAGCATCCGAACGAGGTGGTGGTCGAGGCCGCAGGGGTGGGGTACGAGGTACAGATTCCCATCTCGACGTATACGACACTGCCGGGTGAAGGGGCAGCTGTGGCGCTGCGCATCCACACGCATGTCCGGGAAGACGCGCTCGTGCTGTTTGGTTTTGCGACGGCGGAGGAGAAAGCGGTATTCGAGAAGTTGATTTCGGTGAGCGGGATTGGGCCCAAGCTGGGTATAACGGTGCTGTCCGGGCTGCCGACGCCGGACCTGATCGGTGCGATACGAACCGGGGATGTAGGGCGGCTGGTGCGGATTCCGGGAGTGGGAAAGAAGACGGCCGAGCGGATCGTGCTCGAGCTGAAGGACAAGCTCGCCGCAATAGAAGTGGCGGGAGCAGCAGCAATGCCGCAGGAAGCAGGGACAGCGTTCAGTGCACTCGAGCAGGATGTGCTTTCGGCACTGCAGAATCTAGGATGCTCGCGGCCGGCGGCGGAAACGGCGGTGCGCAAAGTGGCGGAGCGGGGAAGCCCGGCGGGGTTTGAGCCCTTCTTTCGGGCCGCAATGGCGCTGGTACGCTAAGTGGGAAACGCATGCGCGAAGAAGGTCTAGTCTCGCGAAAGACGCAGGAGGAAGAGCGCGAGTTTGAAGCGGCGCTGCGGCCGACGAAACTGGCCGACTTCGCCGGGCAACCGCACGCGCGCGAACTGCTTGCGATTGCGATCGAGGCGGCGAAACAACGCGGGGAGGCAATGGACCACGTGCTGCTTTGCGGGCCGCCGGGTCTGGGCAAGACGACCCTGGCCGGGATCATCGCACAAGAGTTGGGGGTTCCGATCGACCAGACCGCCGGGCCGGTGCTGCAGAAGAAGCTCGATTTGACGGGGATTTTGAGCAGCGTGCGGGAACGCCAGGTGTTCTTCATCGATGAGATACACCGGCTGATGTTCGACATCGAAGAGATTCTTTATGCGGCGCTTGAAGACTTCCGGCTGGACATCCTGGTAGGGACGGGGCCGGGCGCGCGCACGCACTCGCTTCCGTTGCCACGATTTACCGTGGTGGGCGCAACGACGAAGCAGGGACTTCTGACCGCGCCGCTGCTCGGACGGTTCGGGATCATACTGCGGCTCGAACCCTACGACGAAGAGACACTGGGCGGGATTGTGGAGCGTTCAGCGAGGTTACTGGAAGTTGCGATCACACGGGAGGCAGCAAGGGAAATTGCGCGAAGGGGGCGAGGCACGCCGCGGATTGCGAACCGCCTGCTGCGGCGCGTGCGGGATTATGCGCAGGTGCGGGCGAACGGGCACATCGATTCGGGAGTAGCGGAGGCGGCCCTGAACCTGCTGAAGGTAGACCGGTATGGGTTGGATTCAGTGGACCAGAAGATCATGCTGACCGTGATGGTGAAGTACGGCGGCGGACCGGTGGGGCTGAGCACCATTGCGGCCTCCATAGACGAGCAGACCGACACGATCGAAGAGGTTTATGAGCCATACCTGATGCAACTGGGATTTCTCGACCGTACGCCTCGGGGGCGGATCGCCACAGATCGGGCGTTTGACTACTTCGAGGTATCGCGAAAGCCGCGCTTCGCGAGCAGCTCACAGAATCCGTTGTTCTGATGCGGGAAAAGCAGGTCTATCTAGCGCTGGGCTCGAACCTTGGGGACCGGGTGGAGAACCTGGAGCGCGCCATTCTCGGGCTTGAGCGCGAACAGATCGAGGTAAAAGCGCGCTCCTCGATCTATGAAACCGAGCCGCAGGACGTGCACGACCAGCCCTGGTTCCTGAACATGGTGGTGGAATGCGAGACACACCTATTTCCGGTGCAGCTGCTCGGGGTGCTGCAAAGGATCGAGCTGGATCTGGGACGGGTACGAACGGGGATACCGCCACGCGGGCCCCGTGCCATTGACCTGGACATGCTGCTGTTCGGAAATCTGGCGATACAGACGGAGAAGCTGGAGATCCCGCACCCGAGGATGAGGGAGAGGCGCTTTGTGCTGGAGCCGCTGGTGGAGATTGCGCCTCATCTGAAAGACCCATCCACCAAAGAGCCGTTCGAAAGAATGCTGCCAAAACTCAGCGGGCAGCGGGTCAAGAAATTCGGCGAGAGCGGTCCAAGGGCGGCGGCACCGGGCTGAAGGTCATTCACCGGGTGCCCCCAGAGGCGTTGGCCCGTCAGACGTTGACCCAAGCTTGCTTTTCTGAGCTTTCGGCGACCTTCTGCAGCAGGATCATGCCGTGTAGGCCGTCTTCGAAAGTGGGATAGTCGATCGGAATCGAGGGGTCGGCAATCTTGGCGTAGAAATTTTTGAAGACCTGCTTGTGCGAGTCGTCGTAGCCTTCGCTGTGGCCGCCCGGCAGGTCGGCGAACTTAGCGGCCTCGGGGTAAAACAGGGAGGCATCCTTAATAATGATCTGGTTCGGATCGTTGCGGTGGCCGATCCAGAGGGTGTCTGGCTGCTCCTGATCCCAAGCGATGCCAGATTTGGTGCCGAAGATCTCGAAGGCGAACTTATTCTTCCGGCCGGCTGACATCTGACTGACGGTGAAGGCGCCACGGGCCCGATCGCCGAGATGAAGCATGACCATGCCGAAGTCTTCCGTGTCGATCGGGAAGGTTTCGTAATCGCTAGGGGCGACCTTCTTCCCCGAGAACGTCTCGACCGAACCTTTGGGGCGCTTGCGGGTCTTGTGGAAGATCGCCAGGTCGGCACAGACGGCGGTGATGGAGAGACCGGTGAGGTGCTGGATCATATCCATCCAGTGGGAGCCGATATCGCCCATAACGCGGAGCTTGCCGTTGGATTTGGAATCGAGACGCCAATTCCAATCGGTGTCGTAGAGGAGCCAATCCTGGGAGTAGGTTCCCTGGACGATCAGGATGTCGCCGAGATCGCCGTGCCGGATCATCTGGCGCACCTGCTGGAGCACGGGGTAGTAGCGGAGGTTGTGCTGAACGCAATTGAGCACGTTCTTCTGGCGGGCTGCCTCGACCAGCTGGCGGGCCTCATCGACGTTCATCGTCATCGGTTTTTCACAGAGGACAGCTTTACCGGCGTTTACCGCAGCCAGCGACATCGGGTAGTGCTCGACATTGGGCGTGCAGATGTGAACCGCGATGATCTCCTTGTCGTTGAGTACGTCGGCCAGATTGCTGGTTGCGAAAGGGATTCCGGCGCTCTCGGCGAACTTGCGGGCCGTTTCGGGCCGGCTGCCGACTACGGCCGCTATCTCAACATTGCCGAGGCGGCGTACGTTTTCGGCATGCACCTTCCCCATAAAGCCCGTTCCGACGATTGCCGTTTTGATTTTGTTCATTGTTAGTCCTTCGAGTCCGAATCGATCTCCGCACCAAAGTATAAGCCACGAGCGGTGTCATCACTTCTTTCGGCCCAAGCGATTCTTTGCATTACTTTGAAGAGATAAATGGCGCTGCATTAACTCTTTTTATGGGTGTGAAGCGGTTGCCAATTTCCATTGAATCCTCGAAGAAACTACAGTTTTCAGAATTGTCTACGGCGCCTACGATACGTGAAACCGGGCCAAAACGCGCAATTTCCGGCTACGGAACTTTCGGTATGCGACGTGCATCAGATTCAGCGAAGGCTGAGAAAATGCCCGAAACGAGAACAACAGCGATGGTGATCAGCACGGAAGCCCCCCGTGCGGCCGGCCTGGTACAGGCGACCGGAAGCGTATTGGCGCGGGCCGGTGCTTGGGCGACGGATACGGCCCAAGAGTTTGGCGCATTGGTAGCCGCACTGATGGGGCCGGCCGTATTTTCCGGCTATGCGATTGCGGCCTGGAGTCTGGCGGCGAACCTCGGATGGACCAACACCTTTTTCTTCACGGCAGGGCCATTATCCAACTGGTTAGTCTGGCTATCCATCGCCGCGACAATCAACGTCGCTGCCAGCATTCTGCGGCGGCACACACGGCAATCGAGCTAGCGCTCAAACTGTCGTACGACGTACCGTACGGGCTAGAACGCCGGTAGAAAATTCCCGAGGGCGTGCTGCAATCATTTTGTTATTCTCGATTTGAGGAACCAGCAGTCGATGCCCTTTAGTTCGCGTTCCTACGTCAATCGCTACGTACCCTCAAATCGTCTTCCGACCGGAGTAAAGTGGCTGCTGATCATCACGATAGCGACCTCCGTTGTCGGGCTTATCGCGCGCTCTAGCAGGCCTGATCCTTTACTATTCCGGTACTTCGCACTCGTTCCTGCGCAAGTCGTGCAGGGCTTCGCAATCTGGCAACCGCTTACCTACCTGCTGCTCCATGCCGGGATTGGGCAAATCTTGTGGAACATGCTGGCCCTATGGATGTTCGGGGTGGAACTGGAACGGAGTTGGGGGACGAGGCGGTTCGTCGGGTTTTATCTGGCGTGCGGTGCGATCGCGGCTTTCTCAGTAATAATTGCTGCTTACCTTTTGGGAGGCGTCAACGTCCCAGTCGTAGGTTCGTCCGGGGCTATCTACGGTATTCTCGTCGCCTATGGCGTGCTCTTCCCGAATCAGACCATTTTGTTTGGCTTCCTGATCCCGATCAAGACCAAGTACTTCGTGATGATTATCGGGGCGGTGGTCTTTCTGCAGTCCTATCTGGCGATGGCGGCCGGCCATGGAGCAGCGGAGGTATTCGCGAGTCTGGGCGGCTTGGTTGGTGGATACCTTCTCCTACGGGGAAGGAGACTGCAACTCAACGTGCGGCAGCCGCTGGCGGCAGGATATAAGGACTGGAAGATGCGCCGGGCGAAGAGAAAGTTTGAAGTTTATCTTCGGAAGAAGGATTCGAATCGTGACCGCTGGGTCCACTGAAATCTCTGGTCTTCGGTGGGCTGTAAGGCGAGGTGGTAAGTAATGAAGTACGTTTCTTTGCTCACGGGGATTGTGAGCGTAGTGCTTACGGGAGCGAGCTTTGTTCCCTCCGTTGTTCATGCGCAAGAAGGTCCGCAGACGCAGAGCAGCGATTCAGTAGCGAAGCCCAAGAAGCCGGCCGAGACGGCGCCGCCTCCGGAAGAGGCGCCGATTCCGTCAGAATATAAGAAGCCGAAGGAAGTACCGGCCGACACACCCACGTTCCGCTCGAACGCGACCACGGTAAATGTGGACGTCTCGGTTCTGGACAACCAGAATCATTTCATCCCCAGGTTGGCGCCTGACAAGTTCCGGATTTTGGAGGACGGAGTCCCTCAGCAGATCACGCAATCAAACCTCAGCGAAGCGCCCATGACGATCTGCATGCTGATCGAGTTTAGCGGGCGGTTCCAGCAGTTCTGGAGTTACGGCTGGTACGAAACGCTGCAGGCTTCATACGGATTTCTACAGACGTTGAAGCCGGACGACAATGTGGCAGTTGTGGAATACGACCTGCGGGACACGATTCTCTCCGATTTCTCACCTGATAAGAGCAAGGCAGAGCAGGCGATGTCGTTGCTGCGCATTCCGGGGTTTAGCGAATCGAATGTGTTCGATGCCTTGACGGACATGGCGGACCGGATGTCGGCCATCGAGGGACGAAAGGCGATTCTGCTGATCGGCACCGGGCTCGACACGTTCAGCAAGATCACCTTCGATACGGCGCGTAAATCGCTGCAGGAGTCCGGCGTGCCGATCTATACAATCAGCGTGCTGCAGATTGCGCGGATGATGGCGGAAAGCCGCGGCGGCGGGATGGGTGCACAGATCCAGAATATGGACTTTCTGCAGGCCGACAACGAGATGAAGACGTTCTCGAAAGAGACGGGAGGGTTGAGTTTCTTTCCTCGCTTTACCGGCGAGTATCCGCAGGTGTTTCATCAGATCGAGCAGGCTCTTCGTGAACAGTACTCGTTCGCCTATCATCCGACGAACGTGGCGCGTGACGGAAAGTTCCGGCACATCAAGGTGGAACTGGTCAATCCTTCAACCAACGAGCCCCTTCGTATCGTGAACGAAAAGGGCAAGCCGGTGAAGTACCAGATCATCGCCAAAGCAGGGTATAAAGCGCCTCGTGAAGTGGATTGAAGCGGTCGCCGAATAGAGCGCTCACGAACTTAGTTCTGTCAAGCGCTCGATGTTTCCTGCTTTGAGCCGGATAGCGATCCATTGACAGCTTGAGTGTGCCTTTGGTAAGGTCGCTGAGTCTGAATGCGATCTGCTCCTGCCCGTTCCGGAACCCAAGCGACAATTCTATTGGTGGACGACAATGCCGATGGCATTTTAGCCCGGCGTTCGGTTCTGCAAGAGCTGGGTTACAAAGTGGTTCCGGCCGGTTGTGGATCGGAAGCACTGAAGCTTACTGAAAAAGAAACGTTCGATCTGATCATCACCGATTACAAGATGTCGCCGGTGAACGGGCTGGAGCTGATCAAGAGACTCCGCGAGAGAGAATACGGGAAGCCGATCATTCTGCTTACGGGGTTTGCGGACAATCTGGGGCTGAAACCGGAGACGACCGGCGCAGACGTAGTGATTCAGAAGAGCTCGAATGAGATCGTAACTCTGGTCCGAAATACAAAACGCCTGCTGAACCTTCCGCGCAAGCCGCCAGCTTCGGATGGGCCAAGACCGACTTCGCGGAAAAATTCCAAGTAGCTCGACGGGTTCTTCTATAGTTGGGGAATGATCCGTACGCAACCCCACGCACGAGTATGGCTGGCGTGCGCATTGTGTTCACTCGCATTGCAGGCTGCTTCTCCCGCTAAGAAGCCGCCCGCAGGCTGGCGAAAGCCGGCCGCGTCGTCTGCGCTTTTGCGTTCGCTTTCGCTGCGCGACAGAATTGCACAGCTGATCATTGTGCGCGGGTATGGAGATTTTCCGCCGAGCAATAACCCGGAGTACGAGCGATTCAATCATTGGATCAAGGAGACGCACGTCGGGGGTTTCATCGTAGCTGGGCGGATACGGAACGGCGATGTTATTCCGGCGCAGCCGTTTGAAATGGCCGCTTTTATCAATCACGAACAGAAGATCGCAAGGTTACCGCTGCTGATCGGTTCGGATTTCGAGCGAGGAGCGTCGATGCGCGTGGCGCAAACAGCGCGCTTCCCGTATCTCATGGCATTTGGGGCAGCTCACGATGTGCAGGCATCTAAGGAACTCGGTGCAGCGACAGCGCGCGAGGCGCGAGCGCTGGGCGTGAACTGGGTATTCGCGCCGGATGCGGATGTAAACAATAATCCGGATAACCCAATCATTAATACGCGGTCATTCGGGGAAGATCCACAAGCGGTGGCGGCTAATGTCGCGGCGTTTATAGACGGCGCGCACGCCGACCCCGGCGGTTACGTCCTTTTAAGCGCGAAGCATTTTCCGGGTCACGGCGACACGGCGGAGGACAGCCACATGCAGCTGGCGCGGCTCGATCAGCCAAAAGAGCGAATCGAATCGCTCGAACTGGTGCCGTTCCGTGCAGCGATCGCGCACGATGTGGACGCCATTATGACGGCGCACCTGGCCGTTCCCGCTTTTGAACCGGAGCAGAAGCCGGCGACGGTTTCGCAGAACGTGCTCACGAATCTGCTGCGGGATGAACTCGGATTCAAGGGACTCGTGGTAACCGATGCGATGGATATGCAGGCCGTGACGAGTCTCTATTCATCGGGCGAAGCGGCGGTGCGCGCGATCGAGGCAGGAGCGGATGTGCTGCTGATGCCGACGGACCCTGATGCCTGCGTGAGCGCGCTTGTGAAAGCAGTAGCGACGAAGCGCATTCCGATCAGCAGAATCAATGCCAGCGTGCTGAAGGTACTCGCGGCGAAGCAGCGCGTGGGGCTCTTCCGGACTCGATATGTCAACCTTGACCACCTCAGTGACGATCTCGAGGAGCGAAAGGCGGAAGATCTCGCGCAGAGCGTGGCAGATCGAGCTTTCACGATCGTGAAAGACGACAAGCATCTTTTCCCGATGCCCGCTCCGGAGGGCTCGTGCGCGGTCGTGATGAGCGAGGGAGACTTCTCGACGCGCGGCCAGACGTTTGTGCACGCACTGCAGCCTAAGGCGGGACCGATTACGGTATATGTTACTCACGCGAGCATGCCGGAGAGCCTGCTGGCAAATTTCGCGACCGACATTGCGCATTGCAAGCAAGTTTATGTGGCGGCGTTCATTACAGTGGGAGCGAACCGGGGCAACGTAGCGCTGCAGGGCGGGTTGAGCGGGTTCCTAAAGAGCTTGATAGCGGGTCCGGCGCCTGTGGCGTTGGTTTCGTTTGGTAGTCCTTACCTGCTGCGCGATTTTCCCGAGGTTGCGGCGTATGCAACCACTTTCAGTGTGGCTTCGACGTCTGAGGTGGCGGCCGCGAGAGCTGTCCTTGGAGACATAGCGGTTTCAGGAAAGTTACCTGTTTCTATCCCGCCGGTGGCCAAAATAGGCGACGGCCTGACTGTACCGGCCCGGGGCAAGGCGGCATCTAACGGTTCGGAATGATAGAGATCAATTGGCTTGGCCACGCGACCTTCGAGCTTCGTTCACCATCGGGAGAAGTGCTGCTGCTCGATCCCTGGATTGAAGGGAATCCGGCTTACCCGAAGGATTATAAGGTCAGCAAAGTGGATGCGATCGCGATTTCGCATGCGCATTTCGATCACATGAACGATGTCCTGCCGCTGGCAAAGAAGTTTGAGCCTAAAGTAGTGGCGATTTTCGAGACGGCGTCATGGCTCGAAAAGAAAGGCGCCAAGAACACGGTGGGCATAAACAAGGGCGGAACAGCGGACCTGGGTTTCGTCAAGCTGACGATGACGCATGCGCTGCATAGCTGCTCGATCAAAGACGGCGACAATCTTATTTATGGCGGGGAAGCGGCAGGATATGTGTTGACGTTTGCGGATGGCCGCAAGGCTTACTTCGCAGGCGACACGACGGTGTTTTCAGACATGAAGCTGATTGGG
The DNA here is from genome assembly GCA_963723645.1 of Terriglobia bacterium. Lineage (GTDB taxonomy): Bacteria > Acidobacteriota > Terriglobia > Bryobacterales > Bryobacteraceae > Bog-105. Next base: position 2,169,967 of record CAVRRR010000005.1, on the reverse strand, counting down.
GAGATTTATGAGCCCGAACTGGCCTTCCTGCCGATCGGGGACTTTTACACCATGGGACCGCACGAGGCGGCGCATGCGGCTCGACTGATCGGGGCCAAGAAGGTAATTCCGATGCATTACGGCACGTTTCCCGCGCTTACGGGAAGGCCGGAGCAGCTTGCGCAACGGCTCGAGAAAGACGGGATAGAAGTGTGGGCGGTGAAGCAGGGCGAATCGGTCAAGTGGTAAGGCGGCTATTCCTGGTAGCGCTGGACTAAAACCTGGTTGAAGCCGGTTTTGCGGAGGGAGTCGCGTGTGGAAGATAGCTCGCCCGCACTGCGGATGGGGCCGACGATCACGCGATAGAGGTTTGCCTGGCCGGGCTTCGGAACGGCATGCGCGTGAAAACCTTTTTTCCGCAAAACAGCAGCAACGGCCATGGCGTGGTCACGGGTGACGGACGTCACCTGCAGAAACTCCTGGCCACTCTGGGGGACGAAAGAGTCCGGTCGAGCGGAAGCTGTTTCCGTAGTTTCAGCGGGGGCGACAGTCTGCTTTTTGTGACGCGAGCCCAGTACGTCCTCGGGCTTGCGGGAATGATGCACCGCTGAGTCAGCATTCAAGGCTGCGGAACTGTCGTCGGGCGGAACCGAATGTGTCTCACCGCCGGGCTGAGCAGCCGTCGCGGTTGTTTCAGAGTTATTCGTATCAACGGCAGCTGCAGCGACGGGAGCCTTCTTCAGGCTCGATCCCCGGCCTACCATGTAGCCACCCGTGAAGGCGACTCCGAGGAGAGCCGCCACTACAAAGAAGACGCCGAGCAGTTGCTTGTTGCCCAGCAGGATTTCAGTTTCACGCTCGCCACTCTGCAACATTTCTAATTTGAATTGTACTGAAGATTTACGGGCGGTAGTGACGGGTGTTCGGGGTAACCTAGGCTAATAAGTTCAGTATGCAATTTTCGAAGAGGTTCTTTTCGCTCACCTCCCTAGCGGGCGCAGCGATGTTCATTTCCTTCAGCGGCGCTCACGGAAGACCGGCAGGGAGCGGTGCGGCGGATGCGCCTCGAGCGCTTCCCGGGATGCCGGCGGTGCTGGACGGCAGCAACGTTTATTCTGCCGATCGCCCCGGCATGCTCAGCCAGTCGGTGAAGAGCTTTCCATACCGGGTATACGTGCCGAATTCGAAGAGCGACACGGTGGATGTGATCGATCCTCAGACATATAAGATCGTTGCGCACTTTGCATTGCCAAAGCATGGGCGAGGGTTGCTCGAGCCGCAGCACGTGGTTCCTTCGTGGGATTTAAAGAAGCTCTGGGTTGCCCAGGATCTGGGCGATCAGCTTACCATGATTGACCCGGCTACCGGAAAGGAAGGCGAGACGGTTCATGTGGACGATCCGTACAACATGTACTTCACGCCCGACGGAAAGTACGCGGTGGTGATGGCGGAGCGTGAGAAGCGGATTGACTTTCGGGATGCGCAGACGATGGCGGTGGTGAACAAAGTTCCGGTAGGCTGCGAGGGCGTGAATCATGCCGATTTCACTGCTGATGGAAGATTCATGATTGCGACATGCGAATTCTCAAGCGAGCTGCTGAAGATCGATGTTGCGGGGCAGAAGGTAATCGGGCGCATCAAGCTCGAGCCGAAAGGCATGCCGCAGGATTGCCGGCTATCGCCCGATGGGAAGGTGTTCTACGTTGCGAACATGGATTCGGACGGCGTACATGTGATCGACGGCGATGCGTTCAAGCAGATTGAATTCATCAAAACAGGCAAGGGTACGCATGGAGAGTATTTCAGCCGAGATGGAAAGTACATGTACATTTCGAATCGCGGCGAGGGAACGGTTTCGATCCTGGATTGTGCGACACGCAAGCTGAGTGGAAAATGGGTTATCCCCGGGGGCGGCAGTCCTGATATGGGCGGTGTTTCGCCGGATGGAAAAGCGCTGTGGCTCTCCGGGCGATATAACAGCGAGGTTTACGTATTTGACACATCGAATGGCAAATTGCTCGCGCGGATCAATGTCGGGAAGGGTCCGCATGGGCTGTGCGTGTATCCACAGCCGGGGCGCTATTCGCTTGGCCACACGGGAAACATGCGGTAGGACGTAGTGGCGGGAAGCAACGATTCGGAACCGTGGTTGCGCGGCCCTATCGAGGGCGTTCATCCACTCGTTATGCCTGTGTTTTTCAGCTTTGCGCAGGTGCGCGAGGATCTTGCAAGGCATACGGCAAACTTGAGCGATAAGGCTTTGTGGGAGCATGCCGAGGGCGGAACGAGTGGGGCAACCGTCGGTTTTCAACTCAAGCATCTGGCCGGGAGCGTGGACAGGCTGACGACATATCTGCTTGGGAACCAGCTCAGCCGGGAGCAACTCCAAACGCTTTCCGAAGAAGCCCGGCCCGGAGGGTCCCTTGCGGAACTGTTGGAGCTTGTAAACCGCGAGTTGAACAGTTCGGAAGAGCGACTTCGTAATTTGGATCCAGCAACAATATTCGATTTTCGATCGGTGGGCCGCCGCGCGCTACCGACGACTGTGATCGGGCTGCTTGTGCATCTTTGCGAGCACACGCAGCGCCACCTTGGGCAAGCGATTACGCTTGCGCAGTTGCTCAAGTAGTTCGACCCATGTCGGATTTTACGCAGCTACTGAGGCGGAACCGGAACTATCGCTGGACCTGGATGGGACAGATCGTCAGCGAAGTGGGCGATCATTTTAATAACGTTGCCGTACTGAGCCTGGCGATGGATGAGACGCACAGTGGCGCGGCGATCGCGGCCTTGATGTTGTCGAGAGCCATTCCAGCGATCATAGTGGGCCCATTTGCGGGCGTGCTGCTCGATCGCTTCGACCGGCGCAGGATCATGATCGCAAGCGATCTGGTGCGGGGCGTACTCGCAATCGGGTTTATCGGCGCGATACGGTTTCACCAGGCTTGGCTGCTTTATATCTTGAGTGCGCTGCTGATGATTGCGTCGCCATTCTTTACTAGCGGGCGATCGGCCATTCTGCCGTCTATCGCGAACGATTCCGAACTACACACAGCGAACTCGCTCACGCAGACCACGGGATGGATGACGCTCGCAGTAGGCGCTTACTTCGGGGGCACGACCGCAGCAAGGTTCGGCTACCAGGTGGCGTTCATTTTCAATTCGCTCTCCTTCTTTTTCTCGGCGTTCTGCATCGCAAACCTGCAATCGGAGAAGGGGCATTTTCGGGCAGCGGATCACAATCTGAATGAGACCAAGGTCGCGCGACCCTGGCACGAGTATCGAGAGGGACTAGGCTACATGCTCAAGTCTCCGCTGATTCTCGGTATCGGACTGATTGCGGTGGGATGGGCGAGCGGCGGCGGAGCGGCGCAGGTGCTTTTTACGCTTTTCAGCGAGATGGTTTTCAAACGCGGTGCGGCGGGGCTGGGCCAGCTGTGGGGCATCGCCGGTGTGGGCTTGCTGGCCGGCGGAGTGATCGGAAACCGGCTCGGGAAGCGAATCGAGTTCGAATCGTATAAGAAGGTGGTGTTCATCTGCTACCTGCTGCACGGCGGAGCTTACGTGGTCTTCAGCCAGATGCGGAGCTGGCCGTTTGCGCTCCTCTTCATGGCAATTTCTCGAGGGAGTGTGGCGATTAGCTCGGTTCTGAACTGGTCGAAGCTGTTGAAACATGTTGACGACCGGTTTCGCGGGCGCGTCTTCTCGACGATCGAGACGCTGAACTGGTCAACCATGATGCTCTCGATGATGGCCGCCGGGGCTGCCTCGCAGTATTTCAGTATTCGTTTGATCGGAGCCTGTTCGGGTCTACTCAGTTCTTCCACGGCGATTTTCTGGGGCTGGGCGAACTGGAGCGGACGGCTTCCGGAGCCTTCAGTCACAGAGGATGAAGATTCCGTCGAGATACACACAAGTTCAACGGCTTAAGCGCGTTACAACGCGCCGCGTGCCCGTTTGAACAGGCAGTTTTGTGCCGAACCTGTTGAGTTGCCCGTTACTTTCGGACGAGCAATATCCTCAACAGCCACCCATGAGCACGGAACGAATCAACAAGTTTCAACCTGATCGTACTCTCTACCTGAGGGGCTTTACCGGTTTCGGGGCCGCGGCATCGCTGTATGAAGCGAGCGCCACGGGATTTAAAGTTTGTGGCGTATTCCGGGACCAAGCCGATTTCTGTGTGTTAGTGATCTACGACGCCGACAACGCATTCGAGCACTACTCGGTGAAGTATCAACCTGATTTCAATGTTTCCGGTCTGGTGCTCAATTTCAACTTGAGCTATCAGAATCTGCAGCCGATCGATTCGGCAAAATACAGCTGGATCGACTGGTCGCAATTGGACGTGGTGAGGGATACCGGTGAACCGGTGCAGATCCAATTGTGGGATCATGCGACGCTTTCGTCCGGGGAGTACGCCGTCGCGCAGGGCACTTACTCTATTTCGGCTCCCAATGGTTGCACAATCTATGACCGGCTGACATTGTTCGTGAATAACGTCAGCTTCGACTTCGTCGCAGGGGGCGGAGAATCGGCTAGCTACGTAGCGCAGACGTTCGCGAACAGCATCAACGGTTACGACTGGTCGACGTTTGAGAACAGCAGCGTTGCGGTTGTGGCCTCCGCGGATGCAAGCGGAGGCCTGACTCTGAAAAATGCGCGGACCGGTGTTGTAAGCGTCGATGGAACATCGGTGACCTGGGTCGAGGGCCCGAAATTTCCGGGGATAGCGGCGAACAGCGTGATTTATCTTGGGGGCGCGGCCTATGCCGTAGCGGCAGTCACGGGTCCTACAACGCTGACCTTGACGTCCGCGGCTCCGACGAGCGGCAATACCGTTTACCTGGCTGAATACGGCGGGGCCGATGGCAACGATGTCCAGGTCTATATGGTCGTGCGGCCTGGCAACGAGACCCTGGCAGTGGACAAGCCGGTTCTGCAGCTATCGGGCGGGAACTCGGACGACGTCACGTGGAACATCTCGCTCGATTTCACGGCCCTCGGGATTGAGCAAATCCGGCAAGCCTGGCTCACATTCGCTCCACAACTCGCATCTGGTGCGGCGTACACGGATAGCGAGTGGACAGCTACGTTCAGCAACTGGACGATTACGGATCCTGCGAGCGTGCAGGCGCTGCAATGTGCAGGTCCGGGAAGTGTACGGGTAGGGAACGGCGATCCGAGCAGCGTGTACGCAGGCTCGGGCTGGTCGATGATCGGAGCCAACAATTATTGGCGGGGTTTCGGGCGTGAAACGGCGAAGGTGGGGGATGCCGTAACCGTCACTTACAGCTGTTCAGCCGGCCACGACCTGTATCTTGGAACGTCTCTCTTCAACGATCGCGGGATCGTGAGCGTGAGCGTGGATGGGGATGCTCCGACGACGCTCGATTGTTTTCTGAACGTGACTTCGGAAGTGGTCACAAGGCGAGTGTTAAGGCGCAATCTGGCCGCCGGCACGCATGTACTGACGATCACGTTGTCGGAGGAGAACCATCAAGCGCTCGGAACGTGGGACATCCATTCGACTGGCTACAAGTTTCTGTTCGACTACATCGAGGCAGCCATTCCGTCGGATCTGCCGGATGCGCTTGTTACGTACCCGAACGTCAGTGCTGCGCTAGATTTTGACACGGACGCTACTTATAAGGTGAGTCCTCAACGGCTGCTCTGGCACTTACAAAAGCTGGGATTCGGAGGACAGCTCAACGAGTACGCCGGAGTGTACTGGTGGAATCAGCGAAAGAGGGTCTTCGACCCGAATGCGCAGGGCACATGGCCGTCCGCAGCCGTTACCTTTGCCGGGACTTGGGCGCCAGGAGATACAGCAACGATCACAATCGGCCCGCCATCGGCATCGAGGAAGGCTGTCGTCAAGACGGTATCCCAATGGGATACTCTCGACACGATTGCCGCGCACTTTGCTTACTACATCAATGCGGGTAGCGTTGCGATGTGGGCAGAAAAGAGCGGGACGGGGCAACTGACGATACATACGCGGACGCCAAACTGGGGAGACCCGCTTGCCGTGAGTTGCGTTTCCGCCGCAGGAACGGCGAGCACGCAGGGCAGTCTGGATGCCGGCACGGATGGCACGTGGGAGATCGACACTACGGCGGCTGAGCCGATCAATTTTCCGGTGAAGCAATGGCACGCCGATCTGTTCAGCGCTGTGCAGGCGGCGGGGCTGCTGATTACGACTTCTTTCTCGATGGAGTTAGTCAATCCTCCAGACGACGGCACGACCGCGAACGCATGGAAAGCGCGGTTTTACGACGGGACACCCGTCGATACGGCCACCGACTTCGACGCCATCTTATCGTCGCAATGCGCCCCGATCACGAACCTGACCAAGTTTCAGGAGAGTGTGTACTTGCAGGTTGCGGGATTGCAGAGCGCGGCGGGACTTACGCCGTGGCTACAGTTCGGTGAGTTCCTGTGGTGGTACTTCAGCTCAAACTCTACCGTGCCTATCGGTTACGCGGCGTACACGAGTCCTGTGTCGATAGGCGTGGAAAACCCGCATGGTTTTTCAACGGGAGACCGTGTGGTTGTTTCCGGGGTTCAGGGAATGACAGCAGCCAACGGGACCTGGACGATCACGGTCACGGACGAAACGCACTTTACCTTGGATGGATCGAGCGCTAACGGAGGTTGGGTCAGCGGTACGGGAACCATATCGGGAGGATCAATGGGCTATTACGACCCGATCACGCAGTCAGCCGCTCAGAATGCTTTGGGCCGACCTCTCTTCAAATTCACGTGTCAGGACGACGATCCGGCGGTGAACGGCGGAGCGGATACGAATTTCCTGGCAGCGCAGTTGAAAGCGCATGTAGATGCTATTCGAACTTCGGTACTCGCTGCTTATCCAAATGCTAAATTCGAACTCTTGTATCCGAACGACGTCAATAATCCGGTCTGCTACGTCAACGCGAATACTCCCTACCCGCAGGGAGGGCGACTGAATGCGGCAGCCAACCTGCCTGAGGCGTGGCAGACGAAGAGCGGAAGCGGGCTCGACAGACTAAAGGTCGAAGCCCTCAGCTGGGGGGCGACCTACTTAAATCTCGACCTTGCGAAACAAGCTTTAACGTTCGGGTTTACCGGAACGATGGCGTGGGCGCCGTCCGATGTGGCGTATCTGATCCCGTGGTTCAACGGCACCTGCCCATGGACCTCGGAATATTACCTCGCCTCAAGATCCGGAGTGGGCCTGATTAACTTCTGGGCTTATGACCACATTGCGTTGCTGTCGTGGCCAATGCCGTTTCCGACGCCGACGAGGCGATCGATTTTCGCCGGGTAAGCGCGGCCCGAGAGACTACCGCGCCATCATAGTTCGCTGATCGTGACTACCTTGATCGCGTCGTTCTGTATATCACCGTTGACTACGACTTTCAAATTGTCTTTGTCCGGGGTATCGCGCAGAAGTTGAAGGATTTTAGAGTTGCCCGGATCTTCGAGCCTATAGAACTTTTTCTCATCCGTGATGATGCCGTAAGCTGACCGGTTGTAATTTTTCATCATGGAACAGCTCCGATTGTTCCTCAACGTGTTCTCGCGGCCGTTCTTGACCATGGGTTTCACGCACGCCCAATCGACAATGACGCCCTGCATCTGGCCTGCGTTTACGACGGAAGCGAGGCCGAGAGCGAGGCAGCTAAAAAAAAGTGTTCTACGCAACTGTTTCCCTTCGCGCACGCGGCGCATTGTCAGTTAGACTCCGAGTTGACCTGAAAGAATCGAAAAATATAAGGTAACTCAGGCGGAGTTGCGAGTCCGACGGTATTACCGTTTCCGCGAAGCGTCGCGGATGTCATTCCGTATGCGGATGAGACAATGATTCGTAGCCTTACTATTCCCTTCAAATCGAATGAGTGCAAGAAGACCCGCGTGAGGCATTCTATCGCGATGTTGGAGGAACCCCGCAGGAAGTGTTGGCGAACTCGCAGCGATAGTGTGGAAATCAGTACCATAGCGAAGGCTTGAATCAAGGACACCAGAACATGGCAGACGACCAGCAGTCACAGGGTGGTCAGGATAAGAATCAAGGCCAGAACCAAGCTGGCCAAGGCCAATCCGACCAGAGCGAAGGGAAAGATAGGAACAAGGGCGCAGCAGACAAGAGAAAGAAGAGCGACGATCCGCGCAGGAAGAGAACGATCAGGCTGGTTGTGCTCGCCGTGCTGGTGGTGGCCATCATAGCCGCCATTCCGATCTGGGCTTACTATTCCGTTCGCGAGTCAACCGACGATGCCCAGGTGGATGGGCACGTGGTGCCTATCAGTCCGCGTATCAGCGGAACGGTTTTGACGGTGCTGGTCAACGACAATCAGCCGGTGAAAGCCGGGCAGGAGTTGGTGCGGCTCGATCCCGCAGATTATGAGGTTGCGCTCGCGCAAGCGGAGGCTAACCTGGCGAATGTCGAAGCCACCACGACCGAATCCGAAGTAAACGTACCGGTGACGAACATCAATACGAGTTCACAGGTCAGCACGAGTGGCACGCAGGTCGAGGAGGGACGGGCCGGCGTGGCTTCGGCTCAGCAAGCGATGAACGTGGCGCGTGCGCGGATCAACTCGGCCAATTACGCTCTCGCGCAAGCACAGGCGAACTACGTAAAGTCTCAAAGGGATTTGGAGCGGTACAAAGATCTCGTGTCGAAGGACGAGATTTCCAAGCAGGACTATGATGCTGCCGTGGCTGCGGCCAGTGCCAACGCCGCTCAAGTGGACTCGGCGAAGTCAGGGATTGTCGAAGCCGAGCGCAGTTTGGACCAATCCGCGGCGGAGCTTGGACAGGCTAAAGCCCGGCTCGCGACCGCGGTGGTGCAGCAGCGCCAGAGCCAGCAGATTCGACCGAAGCAGGTCGCGGTGAGCCAGGCGCGATTTAAATCCGCCCAAGCTCAAGTTCGGCAGCGCGAGGCGGACTTAAATCAAGCAAAGCTCAACATGGGTTACACGTTTATTCGAGCTTCGGTGGACGGCATCGTTAGCCGGAAGACTGCCGAACCCGGCATGCAGGTTTCGCCCGGTCAGCAGATTATGGCCCTGGTTCCGCTTGACGACATCTGGGTGACAGCGAACTTTAAAGAGACGCAACTCAAAAAGATGCAAATCGGTCAGAAGGTCGAGATTGAAGTCGATACCTACGGAAGCAGCCATAAATTCCGGGGGCACGTGGACAGCATTGCGGCGGCATCCGGTGCGAAGTTCAGCCTCCTGCCGCCTGAGAACGCGACAGGTAACTTCGTCAAGGTCGTGCAACGGGTTCCGGTCAAACTTGTGCTCGAGCCGGGCGAAGATCGCCAGCATCTCTTACTCCCGGGTATGTCCGTTGTGCCGACGGTGCTGTTGAACAGCGGAACTAACAACGCGTTCTAGGTGATCTGGTCAGGAGACCAGTCGCACTGTCTCAGGACGGTCGGGCGCTTTGGAAAGCTCGAGGTAGACGTTCAGACCGGTGTCATCGCGGAAGACAGCTTTGCCGGCCAGCATCGTATCGGGGAAGTCTTTAACGATCTCAGCGAGCTCGAGTTCTGTGCGGTAAGCGCGGCCGGGGCTCGCGCATTTCGGGCAAGCCGAGATGTGATCGGCGAGACAGGTATTGGCCAGCAGCAATCGCCCACCGGGTCTTAGGCCGGACCAAGCCGCTTTAACGGCCTGCTTTGCTGCCGGATCCGGAAGCCGTCCCAGCAGATCGGATGAGTAAATGAAGTCCCAATTTCTCGCCGAAGGCGCATAGCTCACTTGAAGAAGTCCGTGCTTCTCAGGAAAAACCAGAGAGTCGAGGCAGAGGATCCTGGAATGCGGAAACGCTTCTTGTATTGCTATGAGTTCCTGGTCGAAGAACCCGCGACTGCCCAGGACTGCCCGGCAATAGCACGCCTCAGCTTCGCCTGTTTGCAGGCGGTTTCTCAAATCCTCAATGTTATATATCTGTCCCACTGGATGGCCTGTTTGACTATCGGCCTGCCAGTAAGGGGACTTTAGCTGCTACTTTGGTTCTTCGGCGCGATCCGGCTTCTTTTCAAGCCGCGGGCTAAGCGCTTTGGCGAACAGATCGATCCGATATCGGCTACGCGTAGTACCTGCCAAACGCATCCAGTCGCGCCGTTCCAAGAAGAAATCGTGGACGTCATCGCCGTTCAGAGGCCGGTCGGAAGATTGTTGACGCCAATGGACAAGCAGCAACTCGCCATTTCGAGCCGTGTGATCCGTGATCTGGTCGGCGAGGGCGGCGAGGTCCTGCCGGGTGAAGTAATCGCCGATAGAAAGGACTGTCAGATCGAAACAGCCGCCTGGGTAGTCGTAAGGAACACTCTTGCGAGCAAACTCAACATTATTCAGCCCCTTATGGCGCAGCTTAGCCTCGTTGATGGCTTCGTTCGAGCGATTCACTGCGAGGAGGCGATCGCAGTATTTAGCGACCAACCAAGTCTGGCTCTGCATGAACCACCCAATTTCAAGGGCGCGAATATAGTGCTTCTCGAGCAGAGCCTCGAGAGCTCGCCCATAGATTGCCCCTTCGTCCGGCTCGGTGGCGAAACTCCACGGATCATCGGAGTACGTATGTAAGTTGCCGGAACAATTCCGAGTCACCGTCTCAGGCATAACTTCAACTAATAGAGCTGGCCACTTTTCTAAGGTTGCCACTTTTTCCGTCGCTTTGGCAACAAAGTGCGCCAGCTAACAGATGATGCTCACTCGAAATATCAAACGTTTCTGACTTCACTGGTTTCAGGAGAAATCTCGGTTTCGCGCGGGCCTTCCAGAGAAACCGGCAGGCTAAAGAAGAAGGTAGATCCCACACCCAGTTCTGACTGCGCCCAAACGCGGCCGCCGTGGCGCTCGACGATTTTGCGGGTGATTGAGAGCCCCATGCCGGTTCCATCGACCTCGCGGTTGTTCAAACGCTGAAAGAGGCCGAAGATTCGCTCAGAGAATTGGGGTTCGAAACCGCGGCCGTTGTCTTTCACCGAGATAATCCAGTTACTCGAATCCCTCTCGGCTTCGATCCGGATCAAGGGGTTCTCGTTGCGCCGGTACTTGATGGCGTTCGAGAGCAGATTCTGGAGCACCTGGGAGAACTGAACGGAGTCGACGACCAATGATGGCAAGGGCCCGTGCTCGATGGTGGCCTTACTTTCGCGGATCGAAGCCTGAAGGCTAATCTCAGCCTCGGCCAGCAGATCTTCGAACGAAACTCGGGCAGTAGGTTGGCCGGACTTGCGCAGGCGAACGAGCGCGAGCAGTCCATTGATAAGATCCGTCATCCTACGGGAGGAGTTCACGATGTAGCCTATAAACTCATCGGCATCCTCGTCGAGCCGTCCCTTGTAGCGCATCGCGAGCAACTGGGAGAAGCTGGTGATGGTGCGTAGCGGTTCCTGCAGATCGTGGCTGGCGACGTAGGCAAACTGCTGGAGCTCTTCATTTGCACGGGTAAGATCGCGAGTACGTTCATCGATCCGGGACTCGAGGTACGCGTTGGCTTTCTGAAGATTTTCATTTGCCACATCCCGCTCGTAGAGGTATTGGAGAAGCGCGTTGTACAGCCAGACAATCACGCCGATCAGTATTAAAGAGCCGACAGAGAAGAAAACAAAGCTCCAGCGCGAGAAGGCCTGTTGACTGTCGAGCAACGCAAGCTCCTCGGCCGTCAGACGATCGAGGAGCCGGCGAGCCTGGCTCCGAACGTTCTCCATCGTGTCCTGGCCACGAACAACGTAGCTGTTGAGCAGATCCTCAGAGAGCTGGCCTTTCTGTTTCAGGTTTACGCCCTCGGTGGCGTTAGCGATTCTGATCCTGACAAGACCGATGAGCTGCATGACCTGTGCCTGGTACGTGGGCCGGTCCCGCGCGTAGGCGAGGCTTTGCCTGATCAAAGCGGGGAGAGAGTCCTCAGCCTGCTTCAGCGGAGCAAGATAACGTTCGTCGCCGGTAAGATAGAACCCGCGCTCGCCAGCCTCAGCGTCCCGCGCGTGAGCGCGTAACTGAGTGATGCAGGTCGAAAGCCGTTGAACTTTGAGCAGGCGCGTTTCCCGGTGTTCGGCTGCTTCATTTACAAAGAAGAAGACCAGGCTGAACGCGAGAGGGACGGAGAATAATATGGCCAGCTGCCGCCGCGTTTGTCTATGCGCGGGAGCAGTCATTGTAATAATTCCTCACGGTACGGCTAAACAGAACCTGGACTCACCGCCCTTGGGGTCTCGAAGATCATCTGCGAGTATATTCCATCTTATTCGCTGCCGTTTCGCTGCGGGTTGGCCGGGGCAGTAAGGGCGACCGCGCCTGCTAAACTGAAGCCGAAATCGCATACAGCACTGATCCCTCCGCAGTGTACGCATTTGATTCATGGCCATTCAGACGTTATTCGGGTCCGTCCCGACCGAGCCCAACCTTCTTGACCGACTGAAAGCGGGAATCGAGAAGACTCGCTCGGGACTGGTAGATCGTTTGGAGGATGTGCTCTCCGGAAAGAAGGAGATCGACTCCGACCTCCTGGAGGAACTCGAATACACGCTCATTACGGCGGATCTGGGTGTCCAAACGGTGCAGGACATTCTGGAGACGATACGGCAACGTGTGGATCGGAAGCAGACGGATGACGCGGCCGAGATCCGGGGCCTCATCCGGGAGCAGTTGCTCGAGGTATTGCGCGCATCCGAGACGCCGGTGCGAGTGGTTCGGAATCCACCCGCTGTGGTGATGCTCGTCGGCATCAATGGGACTGGGAAGACGACAACGATCGGCAAGCTGGCGCACCGCTTTATCGGCGAAGGCAGAAAGGTGTTGTTGTGCGCCGCAGACACCTTCCGCGCAGCCGCAATCGAGCAGCTCGAAGTTTGGGCGGAGCGAGCGAGCGTTGACCTGATCCGGCAGAAAACCGGGGCCGACCCAAGCGCGGTGGTCTTCGATGCGCTGCAGGCAGCCAAGGCGCGGGGTGTGGATTACGTCATTATCGATACGGCCGGGCGTCTTCACACCAAAGAGAACCTGATGGCGGAACTGGACAAAATGCGCCGCACGTGTGCGCGAGTGGTTCCGGGTTCGCCGCACGAGGTCTGGCTGGTGCTCGACGCGACGACCGGGCAAAACGGTCTCGAACAGGCGCGGAGGTTCACAGAATCGGCCGGAGTTACAGGCATACTGCTTACGAAGCTGGACGGTACCGCTAAAGGCGGCGTAGTGGTTGCGATTGCCCGAGAGTTGAACCTTCCCATCCGGTTCATCGGAGTGGGTGAGAAGATCGACGATCTTCTGCCTTTCGAACCGGAGCGGTTCGTAGCATCGTTATTCGACTAGCGTTCCGAAATTGCCATGAATACTTACATGGAGGAAGCGCTTGCCCTGGCAGAGCAGGGCCGCGGGCAGACCAGTCCGAACCCGACAGTAGGAGCGGTTCTGGTACGTCAGAACGAGGTGATCGGGCGCGGTTTCCACACTTGGGCGGGAATGGACCACGCCGAGGTAGTAGCGCTGCGCGAAGCGGGTGGCGACGCACGCGGGGCAACGCTTTACGTCACTCTGGAACCGTGTGCGCATCGGGGGCGCACAGGGCCGTGTGCGAGCACGCTTATCTCGGCAGGCGTGAGCCGGGTAGTTGCCGCCATGCAGGATCCCAATCCGCAGGTGAGCGGAAAGGGTTTCGAGCTGCTTCGCGAGGCTGGCGTCGAGGTCACGATAGAGAGCGAAGCCACTGAGACGGCGCAACGCTTAAACGAAGCTTTCACGTTCTTCATGCGTACGGGCCGGCCGCTGGTTACGGTGAAAGCCGCGCTTACGCTCGATGGCAAGATTGCCGCTCCGCAGGACAACGATGGCTGGATCACCAGCGACATAGCTCGGAGGGACGTACAGCTGGTCCGGCACTTCTCAGACGCGATTTTGACGGGCTTGGGCACCGTGCTTGAGGATGACTGCCTGTTGACCGATCGCTCCGGGCTACCGCGAAGCCGCCCGCTACTGAGGATCGTGCTGGATTCGCAGCTAAGGATACCGCTCGAGTCGAAGATCGTGACAGGCGCAAATGACGATGTGCTGGTCGTGTGCACGTCGGCGGCGCGCGTGGAACGCAGGAAGGCGCTCGAGACGGCCGGTGTTCGGGTGCTGATTGCCGATGGGACTGCCGGGCGAACCGATCCGCAGAAAGTGCTTGACTATCTCGCAGCGGAACGATATTTGTCGCTCATGGTGGAAGCCGGGAGTCACGTGAACTGGACCATGCTAGACGGGCAGATCGCGGACAAGGTTCTCTTTTACTACGCGCCCAAGATCCTGGGTGGTTTGAAGAGTTTGCCGGTGGCAGGCGGGGCGGGGCGGCAGCGGCGCGCAGACGCCATGCTTCTGCACCAGTTGTCGGTTCACCCGATCTCAACCAACGAGTTTGCCGTTGAGGCGTACCTGGTCAAGGACAGGGCGTAGGTGTTCACCGGGATCGTTGAAGAGCTGGGCACAGTTCTCGAGTTTCAAACAAGGCCGGCGGGAGCTCGTCTCCGCATCGCCTCACCCACTGTGCTGCACGGCGCCAAGGCGGGGGCGAGCATTGCCGTGAATGGGACTTGTCTGACCGCGGTCGAACTGAGCGGAGACGAGTGGGCGGCCGATGTGGCTCCGGAAACTCTTAAGCGCACCAACCTCGGTGAACTGCGGCCGGGATCTCTTGTGAATTTGGAGCGGCCTCTGCGCGCCGACGGCCGCTTGGATGGTCACTTTGTTCTGGGCCATGTCGACGATACTGCAGAAGTCACCTCAGTGGAATCGCTGGGCGATGACAATTGGTGGCTGCGCATACGCATGCCGGATTCTTTGACCAGGTATATCGTGAGCAAAGGCTCGCTGGCCGTCGATGGCATCAGCCTCACGGTTGCCGAAGTAGACGGCGCGACAGTCGGTTTTACGGTGATTCCGTATACGTACGAACACACGACGCTGCATACCCGCACACCCGGATCGCGAGTCAATATTGAGGTGGACATCCTGGCAAAACACCTCGAAAAGCTGAGCCTCGGAAGATAGCTGAACCGTATCACTCAGAAAATGATCTGGGCGGTACCGGAACCAACCCGATAAGAGATTTATTGCACTCGCGATACATCTTTTGCGAGGGCAGAATGAACCAGATAGTGCACGAGCAGCTGACGATAGCCGACATCCGAGCGTTGGCCGCTTCGATTTATGAACCCGAGCCCCGTATCTGGTCTGGCAATCGCTGGCGCTGCCCTCAATGCATGACTCAGAACTTTGAACGCAGCTCGCAGTGCGCCTGTGGCATTAGCCGCGACGGGCTGCCGGAGTTCTGCGATCGCTACTGAATCGGGAGGATTCCCCGCCGAGAACGGAGCAACTATGATGATCGAGTATGCTGCCGCTCTTCACGCAAGCCTGGAATTCCTGGAAAAGCGCCAAAGGCGTAGCGCTGCTGGCAGTTCTGGCGTTGGCAATTGGGATTGGATCTGCTACCGCGATCTACACCGTAGTACATGCGGTGCTGCTCAGGCCGCTTCCATACCAGGACGGCGACCGCTTCGTGGCGCTCTACGGAGCACTCGTCGGCGAACCTGATAAGAAGTCCGATCTTCCTTACGAGTACCTGGTCGAATACCAGCGGCGGCAGCACTCTTTCGACGTTTTCGGCTGGTTTACCTTCGCGGATTTCAATTTAACCCAAGCCGGACAGCCCCTTCACATAAACGGAGTACGCGTCACTCCTTCGCTTGCCGACGGTCTGGGTGTGAATCTGCAGATGGGCCGCTGGTTCCGAACTCAGGCTCAAGAAGCAGGGAACGACCATTTGGCGGTGATCTCGTATTCCTTGTGGAAGCGCATGGGCGGCGGCGATGTGCTTGGAAAGCGGATATCGCTCGATGGCCAGGGTTATACGGTTACCGGGGTCGCTCCCAGCTGGTTTGAGCTGCCGTATACGCAAGTGGGCGGCCCGAAATTCCATGCCGACGTGTGGATCCCGGTGAATGAGCGGCTGGCCCAGGAGATTCATCGCAACTTCAACTACTTCGCTTACGGACGCAGAAGGCCGGGTGTTTCGTTCGAGCAGGCGGCGGCGGATATGAAGCGCATCGCCGCGCAGCTCGCCCGCGAGCACCCGGAAAATCACGGGCAGGATACCGCAAAGATAGAAGGCCTGCGGCAGACGCTGAGTTCTGAGATAAGGAAGCCACTCCTGCTCCTGTTCGCAGCCGCGGGGCTTCTGCTTTTGATCACGTGCGCCAACGTCTCGGGGCTGCTCGTGACGCGCGCTGTGACTCGATCCAGAGAAACAGCGATCCGGCTGGCGTTAGGTGCGGCTCAACGGCAGCTGATGCTGCAGTACTTCTCGGAAGGGTTGCTGGTTTCGGTGGCCGGGGCTGCACTGGGTATCGGGATGAGCTATGCGCTAGTGCGGCTGGTGGTCGGATTCGTGGGCGATTACATTCCTCGTGCAAGTGAGCTCGGAGTAGAGTGGACGGCGTTGCTCTTTGCAATCGCAGCCGCCTTGGCGACTGGCCTGCTAACCAGCCTGGCTCCACTTTGGCAAGCTCTCAAAGCGTCACCCAACGAAGCGTTGACGGATGGCGTGAGAGCGTCCGCCGGACAGCATAGCCGAAGACTTTCGCAGGCCCTCGTGATTGCCGAAATTGCGATTGCGTTCACGCTTCTCGCGACCGGGGCGCTTCTGGTCTCGCAATTGGCCGAACTTAACCGGGTGCATCCCGGCTTCGACCCCCAACACCTTCTTACGTTTCGCGTTACCGCAACGGATTCCGCGTATCCAGACACCCAAAAGCTGGCGGCGTATCAGAAGCAGCTTCGGCAGGCGTTCGATTCGATTCCGGGTGTGGAGAGCGCTGCCTTCGTGAATCAATTGCCGCTCAACGGCTGCTGCATGGGCAGCTCTATTTTTCCCGAGGGCCGGCCCGTACCGAAAAACGTTGTCAGCTTTGTCAGCCTTTCGCTTGCCAGCCAGGATTACGCGAAGACGATGCGCATTCCATTGGTGGCCGGCAGGGAGGTGACGGACAGAGATACAGGTGAACATCCGCTGCTTGCGGTGATCAACCGAGCCGCCGCGATATACCACTGGCACACTCCGAACCCGGTCGGAGAGTATGGACATTTCGGCTCACCAAATGGCGACCGCTTTCAGGTAATAGGCGTCCTGGACGACGTCAAAAACGACGGGCTTGCCGCGCCAGTGCGGCCCGAAGTGTATCTCTCAACGTCGCTCGTTCGTACCAACCCGGTTTTCTTCGTGGTCCGCTCGAGCTTGCCGGAGGGAACACTCATTTCACAGATCCGGCAAGCGATACACAGGCTCAATCCTGCTCAGCCCATCTACGAAATTGAATCGATGAACAAGATCGCGCAAAACTCTCTTACGCTCGAGCGCGCCACATCCTTGCTGACGACTTTCTTTGCCGGAGCCGCCTTGCTGCTTGCGGCGCTTGGTGTGTACGGGGTGGTGGCTTATTCGGTCCGCCAGCGCACGGTGGAGTTCGGAACCCGCATGGCTCTGGGAGCCGTCGGCAAAGATCTGCTGCGGCTGGTCATGGGCAGCGGCCTGAAGATGGCGCTTGGAGGTCTCCTGCTGGGAGCATTCGCAATCTACGCAACGACCACGCTGCTCTTGAAATCGGCCGTGATCCATTCCGCTGAGCCGTTACCGTTTATTTATTCGACAGCCGCCATTGCGGCGTTAGCGATTCTCGCTTCGTTCTATCCGGCATGGCGAGCGTCGCAACTCTCTCCCATGGTTGCCATCCGGGACCAACCCGAAATGATGTGGCTCAGAACAAAAGAGCACCTGCAGCGTGTAGCTACTCAAGTTTCCGAACTGATCCTCCCCGGCCAAAAACCAGAGGAGATTTCAGAGAGCGTGCTGCTCTCAGGTTTTGTGGAGGCGACACGGCAGGCAGAGAGCTCGGATAAAGCGTTGCAAGCTGCTCTCACCCTGCTTTGCGATGCGCTGGGAGCGCGATCGGCTCTTCTGCTGGAGAAGGACCCGGAGAGTGGCTTCCGCTGCGCGGCCGCTGTTCCGATCGGCTCGGCTGGTCCCGATTTTAAGGGTGATGACGGATTTCTAATGCGCCGTCTGCAGTCCTATTCCTTACCTTTGCCGCTCACCGAAGCCGACTACGAGTCCTGGCTCCGATGGGCAGCGGAGCATAGACCTTCCTATACGGGGGAGTTGGAGTGGCTGCATCGGGCAAACGTACGCCTGGCAGTTGCGCTGCGCACCACGAAAGAGGCTATAGGACTGCTGCTGCTCGGGCCGCCGGCCGAAGGCGATAACTACAGCCCGGCGGCGAGGCGGGCGCTCCGTGCGTGTGCCGATCAACTCGCTTTGATGCTCGAAAATGGCCGCCTGACCGGGCGGGTGGTCGAGCAGGAAAAGCTGCGCCGCGATCTGGCACTGGCCATCGAGGTACAAAAAAGACTGCTGCCGGAAGCATATCCGGAATCGTCGTTCGGCGACGTTGCTGCGTTCACGTTGCCTGCACGGAGCGTCGGCGGCGACTACTACGATTTCATCAAGGTCGGCGAGCATGGTCTCGGGATAGCGCTGGCGGATGTAGCAGGCAAGGGCATCGCAGCAGCGCTCATCATGTCGGTGGTGCAGGCTTCGCTTCGCATCCTGTCGGCCGAAGGCAACGTCAGCTTGCCGGAGCTCGTTTCCAAGATGAACCGCTTTCTTCATCGTTCAACCGGATTCAACAGCTACGCCACCTTTTTCTATGCGCAAGTCAACGAAGAGACAGGGCAGTTAACTTATGTGAATGCCGGCCACAACCCGCCTTACCTTTTGCGGTCGGCAGACGTGGAAGAGCTCTCGACGGGCGGCATGGTGATCGGCATGTTCGCGCAGGCCAGTTATGAAGAAGCCAAAGTAGATCTCAAATCCGGAGATGTGCTGGTTGCCTTCACTGACGGTGTCACGGAGGCGCTGGACGCCAGGGAGGAAGAGTTCGGGGAAGAACGCTTAAAAGAATTGCTGCTGGGCGTGGCGAATTTGCCGGTGGGTGAGATGTCGAGCCGGATCGCCGGGGCACTCCGGGAATGGATTGGGAACGCTCCGCAGCACGACGACCTGACATTTCTCGTGTTGAAAGTAAAGTAGATCGTATGAGACCAGGTCCGATAGGAGTGGTCGGGGTCGGCCAGTTGGGGATGGGCATCGCGGCCTCACTGGTCTCGCATGGCTATTCGACAGTTATCTTCGATGTTCGTCCTGAGGCTCACGAGCGGGCGAGGAATTATGTGGGGCATGCGTTGCAGGAACTTGTCGCGCGCGCGGGTTTTCCTGCGAATATCCTGGACGGCTGGGGCGATCGCCTGGTGAATGCCGGCGAGCTTGAGGAGTTCGGCGGCTGCCGGTTCGTCATTGAGAGCGTGGTGGAAGATCTGGCGGCGAAGACTGCAGTCTTCGAGAGACTCGAAGAGGTTGTCGGGGTCGATGTTCCGATCGCCAGCAACACTTCCGCGCTGCCGATCAGCGAGCTTCAGAGGTCCCGCAAGCGGCCGGGGCGGTTTCTCGGGATGCACTGGAACGACCCGGCGTATGCGACCCGCTTTCTCGAATTGATTCGCGGCGAGATGACCTCCGACGCAGCCTTGCGCGTAGCTGCTGAACTTGCCCTCGTGCTGGGCAAAGAACCGGCGTTCGTGCAGAAGGACGTCCCGGGGTTTGTGGCAAACCGGATGGCGTATGCGATGTATCGAGAAGCGGTCCACCTGCTGGAGACGGGGGTGGCAGATGTCGAAACCATTGATCGCGCTTTTCAACACTCGGTCGGATTCTGGGCGTCCTTTTGCGGCCCACTGCGCTGGATCGATATAACGGGCGGGCCCTGGCTCTATGCGAAAGCGATGCAGGGGGTTTTGCCAACTCTTAACAACAGCAGTGAACTGCCCGAAACCTTCGAGCAGGGATTGAGGACAGAGGAGCGGGGAGTAAAGAACGGACGAGGTTTCTACGACTACGAACCCGGTGACTCAGAGCGCTGGGAAAAACTCCTGCGGGAACATGCGTGGCGGACGCGAGTTACCGGCAAAGATGGCTTGCCTGAAAGCTAGGCTTTCAGCTCTTCGCGTATCTCTTCGGCGGCCTTGCGGGCCTCTGGCACGGCGCCTATAGGAAAGCTGATGGCGCCTACTTTAGGGTGTCCGCCGCCTCCATACCTCTCGCAGATGGTTGCCAGGTTATGCTTGAGCGGCTCGGTCACCCACGGATTTGAGCCCACCGAAACCTTCGTTCGGAAGCTCGAGCTCAAAACCGATACCGTGTATGCGGAATCCGGAAACAAGTAATACGGAATGAACTTGTTGTAGCCTTCGATTCCGTAGTCCACCAGGTCGAAGTAGATCACGCCTCGATCGCACGATCCTGTCCTGCGGATAAGATCGATATTGCGCTCGTGGCTCTGATGAAGCCTTCGATATTCTGCCTGGATCTCCGGATTTTCGATGATCTCAGCCAGGCTCTGATGCTGCATCAGGCAGATGATTTTCTTGACGAGGGTGGGACCCTTGCTCCCTTCGACGACCAGCGTCAGCTTCATGGCCGGGGCATCCATCTCAACGGCAGACTGCGCACTTTCGTAAAGAGCGCCGTCTACGATATCCGCCCAGGTAACGAGTTCCTCCAAATCCGGAGCTTCGAATCCAAAACGCTGTTTGACGAAGGTCGAGATGAACTTTGTGCAGGAACGATAGCTCGGGTCAAGCAGTTTACGACCGGACTTGTCGTGCTTGAAATGCTCTGCGTCCGCCGTACTCAGAAACGCGCTCTGGTGATGATCAAACCACCAGGTCACATTGGGATGAGTGGCGTACTTAAAATCGACAATGACGTTAGCGTCGCCGTCGAACAGGCTGTCTTCGAACAGTTGATCGGCCCTGTGCGCGAGACCAGTGTACTCGAAGCGCGCAGCGGGATAGAACTCGCTCTGTAAGAAACGCGTAATGTATGCTGCCGATGCTGCCCCATCAAAGCAGTGGTCATGAAAGAGGACTCGCACCTTCATCAAAAATGCATTGATCTCCGAAAACCTTTTAGATTGCCTGACCGAAGAGAGAAAAGCAAGCGATAAGCGATAATTAGGTAAAGTAAATCTGTACGAAGCCAGACGAACCTGTTAGCGGTCGCCTGTGGAATTGACACGTCTGCCCACGTTTGGGACGCCTGGCTCTGCTCGTTTCGGACTGCTGCAACAATCAAATAACGTAGGTCTTAATCCCCCGCGAAATTACGATGCTAAAAACCAAAGAAGAACGCCAGACGGACCTCAACCCACAGGAGACTTCGGAATGGCTCGAAGCACTCGAACAGGTGTTGGATGAGGCGGGCCCCGATCGGGCTGCCTATCTGCTGGGTAAACTTTTCGACCGCGCATCCGAATCCGGTGTCGCTGCGCCTTCCACGATAAACACGCCATATGTGAACACGATTCCGGCTCATGAGGAAGTTCCTTATCCGGGGGATCGGCGGCTCGAGCGGAGTATCAAGAGCCTGATCCGCTGGAATGCGGCTGCGATGGTTGTACGCGCGAACAAATACGATCCGAACATCGGCGGACACATCTCTACATACGCTTCGCTTGCGACCATCAGCGAGGTTGGATTTAATCACTTCTTCCGCGGGAGCATAGATGGTTTAGCCGGCGACATGGTTTATTACCAGGGTCACGCCTCACCGGGAGTTTACTCGCGGGCTTTCCTCGAGGGTCGGCTCACCGAACAGCACCTCCTTAATTTCCGCCACGAACTGCGTGACCATCCGGGATTATCCTCTTACCCGCATCCATGGTTGATGCCGAACTTCTGGCAGTTTCCGACCGTGTCAATGGGTTTGGGGCCGATCAATGCGATTCATCATGCGCGCTTCCTGCGATACCTTGAGAACCGCAACCTTCTTCCCAAATCCGATCGTAGAGTCTACGCGTTTTGCGGTGATGGCGAGATGGATGAGCCCGAGTCAACTGGAGCACTGCACATTGCGGCGCGTGAAAAGCTCGACAACCTGACTTTCATCATCAACTGCAATCTGCAGCGTCTTGACGGTCCGGTACGTGGAAACGGCAGCATTGTGCAGGAACTGGAAGGAGTGTTCCGCGGTGCGGGCTGGAATGTGATCAAGGTCCTCTGGGGCGGGCAATGGGACGAACTCCTGGCTCGCGATTCGAGCGGCTTGCTGCTCAAGCGAATGGAAGAGTGCGTGGATGGCGAGTACCAGAACTTCAAGGCGCGGGGTGGTGCTTACGCGCGGAAGGAGTTCTTCGGAAAGTATCCGGAGCTGCTGAAGCTGGTGGAACACATGTCGGACGAGGAGATCGCCAAGCTTCCCCGCGGCGGCCACGACCCCGTCAAAATGTACAACGCATACAAGCGCGCAACGGAAACCACGGGCCAGCCGACCGTGATTCTGGCGAAAACCGTGAAGGGATATGGCCTCGGCGAAGCTGGTGAAGGCAAGAACATCACGCACCAGCAGAAGAAATTGAACGAGGACGAGCTCTTCTACCTCTCGGGCCGCTTCGGCCTGAACCTGCCCAAAGAAACCATTCAATCGATCTCGTTCGTTAAGCCGGCGGAAGACTCGGCCGAGCTGCGCTATATGAAGTCGCGGCGAGAGGCCTTGGGCGGATATCTTCCGGCGCGCAATCCGAAGAAGATCGAATTGAAAGCGCCGCCGCTCGAAGCGTTCCATGAATCCCTGCAGGGCTCAAGAGGACGCGAAGCCTCGACCACAAGCGCATTTGTCTCGGTGTTGAAGTCGCTGATCAAAGTTCCGGAAATCGGCAAGTTTGTCGTGCCGATCATTCCCGATGAGGCTCGTACTTTTGGTATGGAATCGATGTTCCGGGAGCGCGGTATCTATGCCAGCGGCGGCCAGCTTTATAAGCCAGTTGATAGCGATGTCCTGATGTACTACAAGGAAGCGCAGGACGGCCAGATTCTCGAAGAGGGCATCACCGAAGCCGGCGCTATGGCGTCGTTTACCGCGGCGGGAACAGCCTACGCCAATGTGGGCGTTCCTTCCATTCCATTCTTCATCTACTACTCGATGTTCGGCTTTCAGCGTGTAGGCGACCTGATCTGGGCCTTCGCCGATTCGCGCGGAAAGGGTTTCCTGATCGGGGGCACTGCGGGCCGCACCACTCTTCTCGGTGAGGGCCTGCAGCATGACGATGGACACAGCCACGTGCTCTCTTCCGTGGTTCCCACCTGCCGCAGTTACGACCCGGCGTTTGCGTATGAGATTGCGGTAATCGTGCAGGACGGTATCCGCACGATGTACGAGAACAACGAGGATCACTTTTACTACTTGACGGTCTGCAATGAGAACTACGTGCAGCCGCCAATGCCCGACGTGCCAAATCTGTTTGAAGGCATTCTGCGCGGGATTTATCTTTACAAGCCGTCGGAAACCGGTTCCGCCCAAGTGACACTCTTCGGCAGCGGACCGATTCTGAACGAGGCTCTCAAAGCGCAGAAGATTCTAGCGGAAAAATACGGTATCGGTGCTCACGTCTGGAGCGTGACAAGCTACACCGAACTGCGCCGCAACGCTTTGCATGCCGACCGCTGGAACCGTCTCCACCCGGCCGACGCTCCGCGTAAGCCTTACTTACTCGAAGCGCTCGGCAATGTCGACATGCCGATTATTGCGGCGACCGACTACATGAAGGCTGTCGCGGACCAGATTTCCCCGTGGCTGCCTGGGCGCCTAACCCCGCTCGGGACCGATGGGTTCGGCCGCAGCGAGAACCGTGAACATCTCCGACGCTTCTTCGAAGTGGACGCGGCAAGCATTGCAACGGCTGCGCTCGCGCAACTGGCTCGCTGGGGCCGTTTCGATCCCGCTCGGGCGCAACGGGCAATTGCCGAACTGGGGCTTAAGCCTGACAGTGTCGATCCCCAGATAGCCTGAAACTAGTACGTGGCCGCGAGAGTTGCCGATCATGAAGCGGGGCGTTATGCGCTCTGATCAAGCTACGTTCGGGATCTCGCGGCGGCAACTTGCTCCAGAACTGCCGAGTTGTTAGTCATCCTCTCGTAAGTGGCCGATCATAAGAAGCTACTATGCTGAAATAGAAAGCCTGCAATGTAACTTAGGCGGCAGCGATACGTCCTAAGTTTTGTAGCGCGCTTCGCTAGCCGTAAACAAACGGCGACTAAGTGCGGAACCTATCTTCTACTCCAAGGATTTGCTGTGAAGTTATTGCGTTCTCTCTCTCTTGTAACTATAGGTCTGTCCCTAGCCGCGAGTTCTGCCCACGCGCAAGCCGGGCTTGATGCATTTTTCGGGGTCGGTACAGCCAGCGCGCCCTCAAACGGGCAGTTGATAGATACTAATCAGGACGGTACGCTGTACGGTACCCCTCGACTCGGCGGAACCTTTGGCAAAGCCGGTGTGGATTTCATGTTGAATTCCCACTTCGGCATAAACGGTGAGACCGACTTTCGTTTTTCCCAAGGCGCCTATGCGGGCTTAACTTACCGGCCGACATTTTACGATTTCAACGGCGTCTGGCATCCGCTCGGCGAACGTTTCCATCGGATCGTTCCCGAGCTGCAAGCCGGTCTCGGCGGCGTGAACATGAAGTTCTACTATCCCAATTCGTACTGCGACGCCTTCGTGGGCTGCTCAAACAACAATCAGTACGTGGAAAGCTCTAACCACTTCCAGGTGCATCTTGCAGCCGGGTTGAATGTGTATGTCACGCGGCACCTTTTCGTGCGGCCGCAGGTCGATGCTCACTGGGTAAACAACTTCAACCAATTCGGCAGCGATTGGGTACCCGAGTACGGCGCTGCGGTAGGTTGGAGCTTCGGCGCGCACTAAGCGCAGGTCCGCTCTTCTTCTTCTCTGTCTAAGAGCATCGTGGGACAATCACTTGAAGATTGTCCCCGATGCCTTTCCGACCGCTTCGTGTAGTTATTCCTGGAGGCACGGGCCAGATCGGGCAGATGCTGGCCAGGCACTTTCATGAGAATGGTCACCTCGTTACGGTGATCGGGCGCCATCCGAAGCGAAGTGAATGGCCTAGTCTAATCTGGAACGGCTATGATTTGGGTGATTGGACCCAGGCCATTGAAGGATCCGACGTCGTTATCAATTTAGCGGGCCGCAGCGTCAACTGCAGGTATAACAGCTCGAATCGGCGCCAAATTCAGAGTTCCCGTACCATCAGCACGGGCCTTGTCGGCAAAGCGATTGGCGCGGCTTCACATCCGCCAAGTCTCTGGCTAAACGCGAGCACCGCCACCATTTACCGCCACACTTTCGACCGTTCAATGGAAGAGGATACGGGCGAAATGGGCGGGAACGAACCGGATGTGCCAGCCAAATGGCGTTTTAGTATCGAGGTAGCGACTGCCTGGGAGCGCGCCCTGTTCGCGGCCGACGTTCCCAACACCCGACGAATCGCTTTACGCAGCGCGATTGTAATGAGCCCTTGTGATGGCGGCCCGTTCGATATGCTTCTGCGGCTGGTTCGCTGGGGTCTCGGCGGGTCGTCAGGTAGCGGCCGGCAGTACATCTCCTGGATCCATGACGTCGATTTCGTTCGTGCGGTAGAGTTCCTTATTCAAAAGCAGGACATCACGGGAGCGGTCAACCTCTCCTCCCCAAATCCTATTCCAAACCGGAAATTTATGACTTGTCTGCGGCGCGAGTGGTGCACCAGCTATATCGGTTTGCCGACTCCGTCCTGGGTTCTTACAATGGGCGCCGCCGTTCTTCGCACCGAGACCGAGCTGGTCCTGAAGAGCCGCCGTGTGGTGCCTCGCCGCCTGCTCGAGTCCGGATTCGAATTTCACTTCCCGAACTGGCGCGGGGCGTGTCACGACCTCGTTGCCCGCTGGCGTCAGATCCACTCGGCGTAGCCCGGCCGGGCACGGCCGGTATCGAACCAAAAACATCATATCGGAGCGCGCATCCCGCGATGGAGGTTCTCGAGACTCCCCCTTTTCAGGAGCCGTGACCCGCTTGGAAGGAGCAAACCAAAATGCAACTATTTAGGTATTTGAAATCTTGCAGGGACGACATACGCTGAATTCATAAGCAGTTCCCGACAGCAAGGAGCAAAGATGATCGGCGCTACATTCCAAAACTTTCGGAACACGGACAGTGTCCTGAACAACACATTGACATCGGTAAGTTTTGGCGGCCTTCACCGCAGCGAGCCGAAAACAACATCTCAATCGGCTGGGGAAAGCAGTGAGGAAAGGTGCGCAACGATGACATGTAAGCTGATCAATTCGAGCGGACTCAGTGAGGCTTTCCATGTCGCCTTGCTACTTACGGGCAGCACGAAGTTGGCAGAAGCTGCGGTCTTGGACAGTATTCAATCCGCAGATGCCCATCGGATCGCCGGCACTGGACTACTTGGCGAGACAATCAAAGCGGCGATTCAGGTTTCGAAAGTACATCGGGAATGGAGTGTTTTCGACGCCTCCCCGGCTTTGCCCGTCGAATTGCGCAGCGTAATGCACCTGTCGCCGGAACTCCGCTATTGCTTTGTGACGCGTGTGTTAGCTGGTTTAACTCTGGAAGTCTGCGCCGGCCTGCTGGAGATGGAACCTGAGGAAATCATGGAAGGGACGTGCGCCGCGATCGAGCAGCTTGCGATGGCGGCAACGAGCAGAACGGAAAACGTTCACCTCCACGGAATCAATTGAATCCGTGAAAAATTCCCGGTCCGTGATCAGGCGAAGGCCGGGGGTTTGGGAGCGACGACCCGGAGCTGTGGGAGCTATTGCCCTGTGCCCGCGCCGGTCTGGGAGAAACAGCCACTGACCTCATCCAGGCACCACAGCTTGGACATTTCTGCCAGTGCCTCACTTGAACTCCACAGCTTGCGGTAACGCCAGGCCTTCGCCTGGATTTCGGGAGTGGGACGAGTGTGCGTGCGGAGGAATACTGGGACGCAGTCCTTTTATGCGTGGCACTCTCATCGAGCTCCATGCGGCCCTAGCGTGTTTGATTGGCTTGACGACGGTGCGCTGCGAAGACGCCGAATACCAGCAGCGCCCCTAGCGCGCAACCAATGGACGCCGGCTCGGGAATCGCGACGAACTGCGCTCCATGCGGACTTACGCCCGTGAAGATAGGCGTTACAACACCGCTTGCGAGGTCAAGACTGCCAAATTCATTTCCGACATCCAGGTAAACGGAACCGGCAAGCAGCCCGGTCGCGGTCAGGCGATACACCGTATTCGCGCCCGTGTCTGCCACATAGATATATCCTTCCGATGCTGTCGGAAACACCGTGTCGTCGGGATTCCCGCTCAAGGGGAGGCCATTGGTGCCCCGCAGAGAAACGAAGCTTTGGGTCTGATCAGCGGTTCCCGGATTGTGAATGAACACGATCTGCTGATCCGCTTCCCCCGTGAGCACCAGATCTCCCGTAGGGCTCTTGATCAGTGAATCCGGATCGGTAATCGTGGTTGATGAAGCTTTTCCGGTTGCAAGATCCGTACCCGTCAAAGTCGAATTGAGGATTCCAGCAATCTGAAGCGGGGCTGAAGACAAGCTGTTAGTCAAGCGAACCACTACTGGATCACTCACGCTATTCGGATTAGTCTCGCTAAAAAAGACCTGGCCTTTCGTGAATACCGCATCGTCGAATCCGCGAGTCGCGGAGTTCCCGTTCCCTGTATAGGAGCTGCCGTATGAGTACGCAATTGTAGCGCGTGTTACCGGGTTGATGACGGTAAGGGCCGAGTTGCCATCGTTGTTTTGCAGCGCCCATACCAGACCGGTGCTCGGGTCGATTCTCAAGCCATCCACGTTGCCCGCGATACTCCAAGTGCCCTCAATGGAGCCGCCGGGACTATACCGCACTACTGTGCTGGCGCCGCTCGCCCCTGCAGAATCGGCGCCGTTTTGATAGGAAATCCAGAGCGAACCGTCACCAAACTCGACCGAGTCCGGCGACGTGCCTGCTACTGCTGCTCCTGTCGCAAATGTCTGAACGCTAAATGAGGCTGCGCTGGCATGTCCCGTCAGGAATGACATGCACGCGAGAATCGAAATTGTTAGCGATGCTTTATTGAGGACCCCCACTCGCTTCTCCTTGATGAAGTGCCGGCAACTGCATCAGGCGAGATGGAGCTCTACCCCGGCCGGCGCGCTCTACCGCTGCTACGATACCGGCTCCTTGTTACATCCATATGAAAGCTCAACAGCAGTCAGGGATCAGAATATGTAGATCTGCGAGTTCGTAATTGCGGCTCTGAGAAATTGATTACGTTGTAACATCCGTTTGTCATCCTCTGGAGCTTAGGAGGATGCTTGTGAAACGTGATAGCTGGCGTAAGTCACTATGTGCATCGGTTGCTGTGATAAGTACTGTTCTGCAGCCCATCCAGTCGTACGGTGCACAGAGTGCAGCATTAACTGAGGTCGGGCCGAAATCGAGTGAAGCGGTTTCGCGCTATGTTCTCGACGTCGAGAAAGAAGGCTCTCTCTCGCGAGCGCAGAAACTAGCGCTGCTCCGGGAGAAAGTGAAGTACGTTTTTGTTCTCTTTCAGGAGAACCGATCCTTCGACTTTCACTTCGGTACCTTTCCGGGCGCGGTCGGACTCTACTCGCAACCGCCGCAGGCGACACCCGGTTTCTACCAACCCTTTGTCGATACTGATGGCAACGTCAAAACAATCACGCCATTCAAGATTCCGAAAACGATAACCAACAACGTAGGCAACACGGTTCCGCTCTACCCGGCTGACACGGCTTCCGTTGATCATTCTCACACGGGCATCGATCGCAAGCTGGATTTCGCTGCGAACGGCGTGGCGCGAAATGACCAGTACTCCCTCGACGAGGAGGGAGTCACAGTCGTGAACGGCAAACCGTCAAAGAAGCCTTCCCTTGAACGAGAGCAGTTTGGCGAGCTTGTCATGTCCCACATCGATTGCGACACCATCCCGTTCCTCTGGAACTACGCGGATCGCTTCGTACTGTACGATAACTTCTTCGACACTGTGATTGGCCCATCCACTCCCAACGCTATTGCGATGATTGCCGGCCAGTCGGGTGAAACGCAGTGGGTGAAATATCCACAACTCGGAAGCAACATCACGACAACTAATCAGGCGCTGCCGATCGTTTCAGATCCTGATCCTTATTGGGGCTCATCTCTCGACGTCTTCAGTAACCCGCAGCAACCCGAGCCGGGGCGCACCAGCAATCCGGCCCCGAACCTGACGTTCGCGACACTTCCGCTGTCTTTCATGGGCATGGACATTCAGACGACTACTCAGGCCGACTATAACCCGGCCTTTGATCTGGTCGACGTGCAGAACGACATCCAGAAAATTGCAACCGACAATGTGAGCCCCGTGCATTGGGGGTGGTATCAGCAAGGCTACGACCACGAGCCAACCGATGGTCAAGGCCCGGCCACCAATAACGATTACATAGCTCACCACAACGGACCCCAGTACTTCGGCTACATCGCCAACAATCCCGAAGCTACGAAACATCTCCACGGATTGGGAGACTTCTTTGCGGACGTCAAAGCACGACGGCTTCCCGCGGGCGGCGGCGTTTTCTACGTGCGTGGCGGGTACAACAACCTTGACGGTTTGAGCCCAGTTGATCCCAATCCCAAGCTTGCCACGGTTTATAACGGAAACGACGATCACCCCGGCTACTCCGATGCGCAGATCAGCGAAGCGCTCCTCGCGGATGAGATGAATGCCATCGCTAGCAGCCCGTACTGGAAAGAAAGCGCGATCTTTATCACTTACGACGAAACCGACGGGCTTTACGATCACACGTCGCCCGTGATTCGGTCGTATGATCCTGAGAAGAACCCGCTAGATCAGGGGCCGCGCATTCCCACTCTCCTGATCTCACCTTATGCTTCTGTGCACACGATCTCCCACGAGCGCTCCGAACATAGCTCGATCATCAAGTTCATCAACGAACTGCATGGACTCACCCCGCTGGCCGATCTGCCGGATGAAGCAAGCGCGCGAATCCAAGGCGAAGAGCTGTTCGGGCAGCGTAATCTCGGGCCGGCGGATGACAAAGTAGCCGGAGTCGGAGACTTGCTCTCCGGGTTCGATAACAACCGTCTTCTGGGTCTCGATCCTATACTGCCTGGCGAGTACGCCACGATACCGAAGGCGGAAGTAACGAAGTTGCCGCACTTCGGAGGAAACGGGTGCCGCGTCCTGCAAATCGTGCCCACGGACTTCGGCAAAGAAGGAACGGTGCCGGCGGATTTCAATCCTCGCCCCGATACGAACCCCGGCATCCCGGCTTCCGGTTCCTGGACGCCCTAGCGCCAATCAGAATCCTGTCGCCCGAAGGGGACCGGATCTTCTGGTTCCCTTCTCTCTTGAATTACAAGCCCAATAGGAACAGATCTTTTTGCGAGTTATAGCCCTAATACTTCTCTCTTGTTACCTGCCTGCGGCGTACGCCGGCATGACGCTTGATAAAGTCAGATCGACACACATCCTGAGCTGCGGGATGGTCAAGGAAGAGCCCGATTACACCAAGCTCGATGCGCACGGAAATCGCGCCGCTTTTGATGCGGATTTTTGCAAAGCAGTTGCAGTCGCGGTGTTGGGCGATCAGGCGCGGCTCACGCTAACCGCATATCCCGATGAGGCGAGTGCTCTTAAGGCCCTCAAAGCTGGTGAGATTGCTCTCGTATCAACCGCCACTCCCGATTCATCCAGTGCATCCGCAGACAGCGGATTCGGATTTGCTAAACCTCTCATCGTTGATGGTCAGGGATTCTTGGTGCCTACCAACCTTCACATCTCGGGCGCCAGGCAGCTCAGCGGCAAGAAGATTTGTTTCCTTGCAGAAACCGAAGTCGAAGAGAACCTTCACACTTGGGTAGCACGCGAGAAAATCGACTTCGTTCCATTCCCTTTCCAGGAGGAGGGTGAAATGGCCGCTGCATTCGTGACAGGGAACTGCTCGGCTCTGGCTGGCGACATCACCCACCTCGCGTTTACTCGCGCGCTTTTCAGGAGCCGCGCGAAGGACTTCACGGTGTTGAGCGATATCATCGCCGTCGATCCGCTCGCGCCTGCTTTTGTATATGGCGATGCGCAATGGGCAGCGATCGTGAACTGGACCGGCGATATTCTTTTCCAGGCGGAGGAAAGCGGTGTGCGAAGGGCCAATCTGGAGAATATGAAGCAGTGCAGCGATG
Organism: Terriglobia bacterium; assembly: GCA_963723645.1. Taxonomy (GTDB): domain Bacteria; phylum Acidobacteriota; class Terriglobia; order Bryobacterales; family Bryobacteraceae; genus Bog-105. The sequence continues at coordinate 2,138,799 of CAVRRR010000005.1, read as the reverse complement.
TGACGGTTCGCCGCCTGCTTGGTGTTGAAGCCGGGATTGGCCGCGCGGTTGGCCTGGACGATCAGTGGGCCGCGCGAGTGATCAAGGCCGTCGGGAACTACGGCGAGATGTTCGACCGGGACCTCGGTGAGAACTCGTCCTTGAAAATGCCGCGAGGCCCTAATCTCTTGCGGAGCGCCGGCGGTGTTATGTACGCTCGGCCACTCCGCTTTTAGTTATCCTCAGGGCCGGATAACAAGGGCACTGAGCTTGTTCAGGTGCAGTGTCCAGTCGCCTGACGTGACTGAGATATAGTTTCCTTTGTTGACATCGCTGGCATGCTCTAGCAAGCCTGTGTAAGAGCCCGGCGCTATCCCCAGCTTTCCGTTCAGCTTTATGGTTGTGTCATCTCCCCGATTGACCGCTACCAGCACCACCTCTCCTCCGTATCTCCGCTCGAACATCAGAACGTCCTTGTTGACATAAGCGGTGATATAGCTGCCTTTCCAAATAGCCGGGCTTTGTTTTCGAAGTGCGGCCAGAGTGTGAATGATCTGGAACGCTGGCGTTGTTTCATCAAACGTCTTGAGCCCGGGCCGGTTCCAGGGATCGTCATTTCCTGTGTTTACATACTGCGGATCCGTCGTGTTCCCATCGTTGTAGTGTGCAAGATACTGCTCGTCTCCGTAAAAGATGATTGGGACGCCGCGGACCGTCATCAGTAGGACGGAGGCTAGATCCATTCGCCGCTCACGTTCGGTCTCGTCGTTCAAAGATAGCTTTTGCAGTCGCACCATAGTCCGAATCTGGTCATGGTTATCGATAAACGTGCCTTGCCAGGTATCTCTGCCCTGAAACGCCTGAATTCTCAGGTGCAGCTGGTTGTCAAGATCGAAAGCGGTTATTTTATCCGACCCGACTTCGTAATCGCCTCCGATGAACTGGTTTAAGACAAGAGAGAGACTAAAATCCAGTATGTTCGTTCCGAAGACGTTATAGCTGTTCGCGAACTTAAGCGATTTCGCGTCTCCTACACCTCCGTGCGACCACTCCCCCACAATGTATGGCAAGGGCTTGTTCAGCGAAGCAGAGTAGTTTCGCATCGTTCGCGTGAAGTTAGCAATGAACTCGGGGAAGGGGAACTTTACGGCGTCGAGCCGCCAGTCGTCAACGCCATTGTCGATCCAGGTCTTTCCCGCGCCCAGCAAATAGTTTGCCATGGCGGGATCCTGCTGGTTATATCCGCTCAAATCCGCTAAAAGGCAGTGATGTAATTGCCAATAGCTCCAGTCATAATCAGCAAGATTGGTCGCATCTATACAGCGCTGGTCTCCCTCATTGTGCTTGTAATAGCGCAAGCCGCTACTCGGATCGAAATCATTGTCATAACTATCTATGAAGATGTGGTCCGAAGCTTCGGATTCAAACAAGCGGCCGTTTACATGGTTGTCGTACGGATTGGAGTGATTCAGAGTGATGTCCTGGATGTAACGCATTCCCTTCGCATGCAGTTGCTGGCTTAAGTCATTGACGTCGGCCCAGCTTCCGAAGTGCTCGTTAACCCGATAGTAGTTTTGCACCCAATAGCCGTGATAACCCGTGCCGTATCCCGTGCTCGGAACGTAAGCCCTTACGTTCTCCATCAGCGGTGTCACCCAGAGTGCCGAGATTCCGAGATCATTAAGGTAATCCAGCTTCTGAATAATGCCCTGGATGTCGCCGCCCCAATACTTTCGATACTGCTCGTCCTGATCACAGAAAATGGCGAAGCAATTGACGTTGTTGTTGGCGAACGGGTGTTCGGGATCGACGTACGGGTTATACGGCTCCTGCGGATGGAAGCGATCAGCCAGCAGGAAGTACACCGTACGAGCTCGATAGTCGGTGGAGGAAGAAGCCGAGTCAAGTTCCTGGGCACTGACCGAACCACTCGCCAAGGTAGCTAACACGAAAAGCGCAATCGAAGTTTTCATTAGTAGTCTCTTGAGCCGCAGCGCTCATCGCAATCAGCAGCAGTGCAGCTGCTAGGCAAGGCGCAGATTCGTTCTCCGGTGCGGCCTTGCTCCTTCAAAAGTTTGACGCGCTCTGCCGGACGAAATCGTAGGATTCGACGTTCACATCTATTTGTTTCTGTGGAACGGAAACCTTCATGTTTCGCATGACATTCGGGCCGTCGGGTACGGGTGAGTAGTCTTGGGCAATCGTCATGGGGCTTCCTTCGTAGGTGGTCCGGATATCGACGTGATTGGCCAGGTGGGTCGCCGGATTGATGAGCATAGTCATTGAATCGGTCGGTTGAATCAAATTACTCGCTACAAGCCGAGTCGTGCCCGAGCCCTGTGAGATGTCGGCCTTCTTGATCGCTTCCATCATTTGCTGAGGCTTGTTATAGCGGCCGGCCAGCTCCATGATGCCTTTGACGTTTTCTTTGACTCCGGCGGCGATTTTGCCGCGTATCCCACCCATTTCCTTCTGTTGCGGTGCTGAAATAACGGTTCGTTGCATCTGGCCGGTCGAGTCGAACCGGACCTGGCTGATCATTGGCTCGGCCGGTTTACCCCGGTGGATGACGGTTACGCGCTGCTTCCATTCGTACTGCATCATCTTCTTGACGTTCATGCCCATGGCGAGCAAAATCGCTCGGCTTCCCGTCATCTGGGACAAGAGGGGCGTAATTGAGAGTGATCCAGCGATGACGAAAGTTGCGGTTACCCTAGCGCCTGAGATGTTCATTGATTTGGCCATAATCATGCTCTCAGGAGCTTCGCTTTCGGCGAAGTGTTATACAGTATGATGCTTGCGGCTTCGTCGTTCCCCGGCGGATACTGACGCAAACCCAAGGAGATGTCTCGGCCGATATTCACAAAAGCGACCGCCGCACGGCGTGTGTTCATTTTGGCGCTGCTCGGATGGCCCGGCAGGGCGGAGGAACTGAGCCTGGATCAAGCTGTCCAGACCGCGCTCCGGCACAATCTCGACATCGCGAACACCATGCTGGACGTTTCAAAGACGAAGGATCGTTCGGCTGCCTTCCGAACCTCGCTGTTTCCCAAATTTTCGCTTTACCTGCTGGGTGCTGAGCAGCTGAAGCCGGTGAGTATAACCATAGGCCGCGGAACGCTGGGTCCTGTCGCAGGCACCGGGCTCTTCCCAACAACAGACATCAAGTACACCACGCCGATGGACCCGACCGGCTACTTTTTCACCCGTGTTTCACAGCCTTTGTCCGGAATCTATCGAACCCGTCTCAATCTGAAGGCCCTCAATTTCTCGACCCAACTGGCTCAACAGAAACTGCGGTCGAAGCGGGAAGACGTGGTCCGTAGTGTAAAGCAGTTGTACTACAACATCGAACAGATCCAGGGCTCTCTGGCGGCAGCGCGTGAGACCGTGCGGCTGGATAAAGAAGTTGAGCGAGTTACGAACGAGTACTTTTTGAAGGAAACTGCGCTCGAATCACAATTGCTACAGAGCCAGGCTACTTTGGCCGATGCTGAAGATTCCGAGTTGACGCTTTCCAACCAGGAAGCCAATCAAAAGGAGCAGCTCAACGACCTGCTGGGGCGCGACGTGCTGACGGAATTCAGCGTAACGGAAATGCAGAATGCGCACCAAAAAAATGTCGATCTGGTGACGGCGCGGCAACGAGCACTGAGCCAAACACCCGAACTGCAGCAGGCGCGGCTCAAGATTCTGCAATCCGAACAGGAGATGAAGGCGAAGCGCGCCGAGTATATCCCCGACATCTCGGCCGAGTTCAACTCGATCACGCTCCTTGGTTTCAGTTCCTTTCTGCCGGGTGGAACGTATAGCGTGGGAGTCAGCCTCTCATGGGAACCTTTCGACTGGGGGCGCAAAAGGAACGAGATCGCTGAAAAGCGCGACACTGTTTCTCAGGACAAGAACACGCAAACCTCAACCGAGCGCAAGGTGATCATGGAAGTGGACGATAAATATCGAGCGCTCCAGCAGACATGGTCGAAGCTGAACTCAGCTAACCTCAGCCAAAAGGCGGCTACCGAAAACCTGCGGGTGGATAAGAATCAGTACGAGGTGAAAGCTGCTTTGCTGCAAGTCGTGTTTCAGGCGCAGACGACGTTGGCGCAGGCGAACGCGGGCTACTATCACGCTCTGGCGGATTACTGGACCGCCCAAGCGGATTTCGAGCACGCGCTGGGGGAGGATCAGTGAAGCTGCTTCCGAGCGGCCTTTCGTTGTTGCTGTTGTTGTGGGCCTGCGATCGACCGCAATCTCACTCTGAAAAGAGCCTGACTCCTGTGCGGCTGGCCGCGGTCGAGTTATACAGGCCTGCAGGAGGGCAACGCTACTCCGCTTCTATCCTGCCGAATCGACAGGTCAATCTTGCCTTCAAGGTGAACGGGTTTGTCGAGTCACTTGACCAGGTGCGCGGCGCTGACGGACGGACGCGCAGCGTTGACATGGGAGATGTGGTCAAGGCGGGGACCGCGCTAGCGCAAGTCCGAGTGCAGGATTACCGGTTGCAGGTATCGCAGGCCCAGGGACAGGCTCAGCAGGCGCGCGACACCGCACAGGCGGCCGGCGCCCAAGTGGCTCAGGCACAAGCCGCGGCATTGAAGGCCGAGCAGGACTTCGACCGAGCCGAGACACTTTACAAAAAGACTTCACTCACGAAGTCTGACTACGATGCAGCTAAAGCGAACCGCGACTCTACACGTGCACAGGAGGAGGCTGCCCGTTCGCAACAGCAGGCCACTGCAGGGTCGTTCAAGGCTTCCCAAGCCCTGCTTGGCACTGCAAATCTGGGTTTGAACGACACATCGCTAATCGCACCGTTCACAGGCGCGGTTGTGCAAAGATCAGTCGAAGTCGGATCCCTGGCCGGTCCCAGTGTCATTGCTTTCGTGTTGGCCGACATAACGTCGGTGAAGGCGACGTTCGCAGTTTCGGACATCGCCGTATCGCATTTCAAGAAGGGCTCGCGCCTGGTTGTCTACACCGAAGCGTTTCCGAGCCGGCAGTTCCGAGGCTTTGTCAGCGCCATCGCGGCGGTTGCCGATTCGAGTACGCGCTCGTTCCAGATCGAGGTCACGATTCCGAATGAACGCGGCGTGCTTCGGCCCGGCATGATCGCCTCGCTCGATATTGGAGATTCGCCAGAAACGGGGCCTGTGGTTGTGGCTCCGCTCGATTCGATAGTGCGGTCCAGCGACGGTGCGTCAGCTCCATTTGCAGTGGTGGAAGTAGTGAGCGGGATCGCGCGGCGGCGGCCGGTGACTCTGGGGGCCACCTATGGAGACCGCATCGCGATCAAGGGCGTAGACGTCGGGCGGAAGGTGGTGAGTTCGGGCGCAACGTTTGTTTCAGACGGGGATGCCGTCACGGTGATTCCGTGAGTAGCGGGCATCATCGCTCGGACGCACAGATTGTTGAGCAAACACACAACACTGCTCGCTTCTTCGTCGAGAACCGGCAGATCGCCTGGGTACTGTTGATCGGGACGGTTGCCTGGGGCATCTATGGCTACGCCAACATGCCGCAGCGCAAAGACCCGGATATTCCGGCACGGCAGGCAGTGGTGATTACGAACTGGCCCGGAGCAAGTGCGGAAAAAGTCGAGCAGCTCATTACACGTACGATCGAACAGACAGTTGCTTCAAATTCGAACATTGCGCGGATCGAGTCGATCTCGCGAGCGAACGTTTCGAACGTCACTCTTACTTTGTCGGACAAGTTGTCCGACAGTGCTCAGACGCTCGATGATATCGGGGGGCGGCTCGCGGCAATTGATACATTGCCGCAAGGCGCCGGGCCCGTCAACTTTCAACGAGACTTCGGGGACACCGCCACACTCCTGCTCACCGTGGCGAGTCCGAAGGCGGACACCCGGGAACTAGACCTGCGCGCGTTGGCTGTCGAGCGAGCGATACGTGCCGTCAGGCCGCCGGGGCAGCCGAATCGCGCGTCCCTTATCGTTTGTCTTCCGATGAGCGTAGACAAGCGACTCATATTGTTAGCTGTTCCGCGGCTCGAGGAACAGCTAGAGCAGTCGAAAGCTGCTTCCGATATCCGGGTACTCAATGGCCCGGGCTTTCTCGGAATCGACTTTTTGACAGACCGGGATGATCGAGCATTACTCAACGCAGTTGAGCACTTTCGTTCCGAGAACTACGGCGACAACCCCATCCACCCGGATGCATGGGCGCCCGCTGTCGTACGCAACCCTGGTGAGACGTTATCAAAGCTGAGTCAGGTGGCAGGAGAAAAATACAGCTATCGCGAGCTGGACGACTTGACGGACGTTATGGCCAAGGCGCTGCTTGCGACGGCTCGGACGGCCGACGGTCCGCCGCTTGTCTCAAAGGTAACCCGCACAGGCATTCTCAACGAGAAGATCTACCTTCTTTACTCGCAGGAGCGGCTGGCCTCCTATGGGCTGAAGCCCTCCAACTTAGAGAACATACTAAACGCCCGTAACATCACCGCACCAGGCGGTCAGCTGACAGTAGGCGGAAAGAGCATCGTTCTTAACCCATCGGGCGAATTTCGAAGTGAAAGCGAAATCGGCAATGTCATCATCGGCATCGCTCCATATGGAGCCCCGATATACCTTCGCAACGTGGTCGACACGGTGCGGGCTTACGACGATCCGCCTCAGTTCCTCAATTACTATCTATGGCGCGATGCGAACGGCAAATGGCAGCGCACACGGGCCATCAGCATCAGTGTGCAGATGGGCAAGGGCGAGAAGGTGGGCCACTTCGCCGCTTCCGCAGCGACTACGCTCGCGAACCTTCAAACGCGTCTTCCTCGCGATTTGATCATTTCGCGCCCGAGTAATCAGGCCGACCAAGTGGCCGAGAACATTCACCTGTTTATGACCAGCCTGTACGAGGCGATCGTCCTGGTGGTCATCGTCTCGCTGGTCGGGTTCTGGGAGTGGCGTTCGGCGCTGCTGATGGCCTTAGCAATCCCTGTCACTCTGCTGATGAGCTTCGGGATGATGGACCTCATTGGCATCGATCTTCAGCAGGTTTCGATCGCAACCCTGATCATTTCTCTCGGGTTGCTCGTCGACGATCCAGTGGTCGCCGGGGATGCGATCAAGCGCGATCTGGCGCTCGGCCACCCGCGCCGCATAGCCGCGTGGCTTGGGCCAACCAAACTCGCCACGGCGATCATGTACGCCACGCTTACTAACATCGTGGCGTACCTGCCGTTTCTTCTACTAACAGGCGATACAGGGAAGTTCCTGTATTCGCTTCCGATCGTGATTGCCTGTGCGCTGGTGGCTTCGCGCCTGGTCTCGATGACGTTCATTCCGCTGCTCGGCTACTATCTGCTGCGGCCTCGCCCCGAACCAACCATCGAGGAGCGCCGGGTGCGTGGATTTGGCGCAGCGTATTACCGGGTTGGGCGGTTAGCGATCGAGCACCGGTGGTTGACCTTGCTGATCTCGTTCATTGTTCTGGGCGCCGGTGCCTGGATCGGATCGGACCTGAAGCTGCAGTTCTTCCCGAAAGATCTTTCGCACCTGGCGTTCGTCAACATTTACCTGCCCGAGGACGCGCCGTTCAGTTCGAGCAACAGCACGGCTTCGGCTGCCGAGCGAATTCTAGAGCAGGTTTCCGCCGAGGAGCATCGCCCTGTCGAGTCGATCGATACATTCATAGGCGGTGGAGCGCCGAGGTTCTGGTATTCGCTTGCCCCTGAACCCCGTCATGCGAACTACGCTCAAATCGTGTTCTCACTGCGGGATGAACACGACACTGCCCCTCTGATACCCGTCCTGCAGGCCCGTCTTTCCCGAGAGATCACGGGAGCGCGGATAGACGTCCGGCAGTTGGAGACCGGTTCGGCGGTCGGCCTGCCCATTCAGATTCGCTTTTCGGGTGAAGACATCAAGGAACTACGTGCAGGGGCGGATCGAATCAAACAGATTCTTAGCGCCGTTCCGCAAGCGATGCGTGTGCGCGACGACTGGGGCGAAGACCGGTTCGCATTGCAGCTCAAAGTGGATCCGGATCGGGCGAACCTTGCGGGTATCACAAACATCGACGTTGCCCACGCTTCAGCGGGCGGGATCAATGGCGATCAGCTCACGGTTCTGCGTGAAGGAGACAAGCAGATCCCGGTGGTATCCCGGCTGCGGCCGAATGAGCGCGCGCAACTTGACGATGTTCGGAACCTGTACGTCTACGCGAGCTCCGGAACGCAGAAGGTTCCGCTCGGGCAGATTTCCAGCATCGATTACAGCCTGCAGAACGAAGTTATCCGACGGCGCAACCAGTTTCGAACCGTTACCGTTTCCGCTTCCCCGCAAGAAGGTGTGTTGGCTTCGGAGGTAATGAAGCAAGCTGAGCCGGCACTTTCCGCGATGGCGTCGCACTTGCCGCCGGGTTATCGGCTCGAGGTTGGCGGCGAAAGGGAAAAACAGGTAGACGGCTTCAAACAGTTGGGCATTGTTCTACTGATTTCTTCGGCTGCTATCTTTCTGGCCCTGACGTTTCAATTCAAGAGCGCCATTAAACCTTTCATCGTGTTCGCCGCCGTTCCTTATGGCGCGGTCGGCGCGTTGACCGCGCTTTGGGTTATGGGTGCACCCTTTGGATTCATGGCATTCCTCGGGGTCGTCAGTCTGGTCGGGGTCATCGTGAGCCATATCATCGTGCTGTTCGACTTCATCGAGGAGATGCATGCCAAAGGTGAGCCATTCGAAGAAGCAGTGCTGGACGCCGGCATTATGCGGCTTCGGCCGGTTCTGATCACGGTCGGGGCTACGGTGATTGCGCTCTTCCCGCTCGCCATTCACGGAGGGCCGCTGTGGGAGCCTATGTGCTACGCGCAGATCGGCGGGCTGACGGCCGCAACCTTTATTACCTTGCTGCTCGTACCGGTTCTCTATTCGATATGCGTGCTGGATCTGAAGATCATCAAGTGGGAGCCGGAGGCGCAGGTTGTAGCGGGGACCGAACTGGTCGAGGCAGGTCAGATCTAAGCCTGTTCTCGACGAGACATCGTCGATCAGTGTGCCAGGCGATCCACTCGCACCCGTCGCTAAGGCGAGGCGTGAGCGGCTTTCGCCTTAGCCTCGGGAAGCTCCGCGTAAGAGAACGCAGACGCTACAGCTAACTGCGACGCCGCGCACTCATGCTCGCACTGGCAGTAATTGCGTTCAATTCCATGCGTGGCGGCTTCGGCGCAGTACTCACTGCAATAGAGCTGCCCTTCAGGCAGGTCGCAGAGGCATGTGCTGTTTCCGCATTTGATGTGTTCTTCCATGTTTTTATCTCCCGATTTAACTTGCCTGGCCGGGCGTATTCGTCGCAATGCAAGTAATGCCAAGTCTCAAGCTATGTTGATCTGGCTCGCCCAATGGTGCAGGTCTTGTTGGAAAACGAAAAAGTATCGGCCCTGGCACTTTACTTTGTAGGTGCGTTCGTTGAAGCCCGACCCGCAGATCTCGACACAAGATCCTTTCGGCAGAGTCGCGATGCCTCCGAATCGAGCGATCGAGTTTTCCCGTCGAACGATCTCCATAGCCGAGATGTCTTTCCCCAGAGTGACCGTGGCTTCGATAGGGACAGAGTTGGGGACCGAGGTGGTACTGATCATGATTTGGCTGTCTCTTCTGAACGGAGCTTAGCATCGCTGGTTTGTACGTACTAGGCTCAGAAGTAGAAAAAGTACCATAGAAGAAGTGTCAGCGAGCTTAAACAGTTGCGGTGCAAGATTTTAGCCTGGAAAAATTTATCCCGACAATTTTTCAATCAAAGTGATAACGCGATTAAGGAGTACCAGGAATAGAGACACTGCGGGCCGGGGAGCGGCGTGTAATGCATATTCGGTTGTCAAAGAGCTTAGCGAGGAAAGGTTAGTCTTTGGCGGTTTCAGACACAGAGTTTTTAGAACCAAGAATGGCGCTGCGCGGAGCCATCACGGTGCGTTGCCACATCTCGTCGAGCAGGTCCGGAGGCACGATGTCGTCGGGGGTTAAGGACAGAGCGCCATCAAATGGAGGAACGAAGCCAAAGTCGGGCGAAGGCAAGCTTTCGGGTTCCGGTTCTGGTGTGGTCAGAAGGGGCGCGGCGTCGGGTTCAGTGCTGACTTCGGCGGAAGCGACAGCGGGTTCAGCGGGTTCGGCCTGTTTTGAGGAAACGAAGCCACGATCCTTCTGCAGCTGGCGCAAGGTGGCGAGTGCTTTGTGGAAGCCGCGCTCGGCAGAGGCCAGAAGACGCTGCAACTGTTCGAGCATGCCGGAGTTCATGAATTGGTGAAGTCTTTCGGTATTGAGCTCGGCGACGCTCTTCTTTTTGTCGAAGTTATGTGTCGTCCAGGCCTGGACGTCGAAGCGGCGCAAGCGGCAGAGGCGCCAATAGTGCTGGGCGAGTTCGTCGACCAGGATCTCTTCGGTGGTGTTGAGGGGCTGGTGTTCGCGGCGGAGGTCGGCGCGCAACGCGTCGAAGCGGGCCGGGTCTTCGCAATCCATGAGAACCTCTCGCGCGTAGAGTCCGTGTTTGAAAGAGTTCTGAGACGAGCGGGCTTGGCCCTCCGGTGTTTTCGGACCAGTGGATTTTTGAGCGTTGGCGCGATTGATTTCGGCGCGGGTTTTGGCCATTGTGGGTTTCTGCTCTCCTGCGCGAAACGTAGCAGGAGGGCCGAACGCAACGAGGGGTGAAACCGGTGTAAGTGGCTGAGAGGGCTTAGCGGAATCTATTCTTTAGATCGGTGACGCGCGGCGGCGCAGATGAGTTCGCAGCTGGTCCGACGCCTCGCGAAGATCGACGCAGACTAACTTATAGTCGAGGATAACGATGGCCAGCTTCAGAGCTCCAATGATCAATCTCTACTCCCGGGATCTTTCCAGGGCGGCGGCGTTCTATTCGGAACTCGGCTTTGTCGAGACATTTCGCACTGCGCCGGCAGGCGAACCGGTGCATATCGAGCTAACGCTGGACGGGTTCACGCTTGGAATCGCGACCATGAAGGCAGCCCAAGAGCACCATAGCCTGCGGCCAGGGGGGGAAGGACGCTGGATTGAAATTGTCCTTTGGACCGACGATACAGATGCCGCGTTGAACGGCTTAGCCGGCAAGGGCGCGCCTGTTCTCTCACCGGCTCATGACTTTTTGGACGGGACGCTGCGAGCTGCCTGGATCGCTGATCCGGATGGCAATCCCATCCAAATCGTTCAACCGAGACACTGACAGGCGACCGTCAGAGTGCTCCCCATGCGCCTCGCCCGAATCGGTCTTCTAGCTCAAACGCTTTTCTACGTAGCGAGCGGTGTGAATCATTTCTGGCACCCTGCGTTTTATATCGGCATCATGCCCGATCATTACTTCCAGCCGGCCACAATGGTGCAGGTAAGCGGAGCGGCGGAAATCCTGGGCGGCATCGGATTAGCGATACCGCTCAGCCGGCGCGTTTCCGCGATCGGCCTCGCCTTGCTGCTTGTCGTTTTTCTGGACGTGCATGTCTTCATGCTCCGCCATGCCGAGCGCTTTCCTGAAGTGCCAGCCTGGGTACTCTGGGCACGGTTCCCGCTGCAAGGTGTCCTGATCGCATGGGCGCTGTACTACGCTCGAAATCGGATTTCTTCGCCGAAGTTCCCGCTTAGAGGCGAACTGCATCGACCTTGACGCTACACTCCAAGTGTCTGGCCGGAAAGCTCTATCTTGTAGCAACGCCCATAGGGAATCTCGAAGACATCACGCTTCGAGCGCTGCGGGTTTTGCGGGAAGAGGTGGCGGCCATCGCATGCGAAGACACGCGGCAGACGCAGAAGCTGCTGACGCACTATTCGATTCGCAAGCGGCTGGTCAGCTACCACGAGCACAATGAGGCGCCCCGCAGTCAGGAACTGGTTGGGATGCTGCAGGACGGAGATTCGGTGGCGCTGGTCAGCGATGCCGGCACTCCTTTGCTCTCCGATCCCGGTTACCGGGTGGTGCGTGCGGCGGTAGAGGCCGGCATCACGGTGGTGCCGATACCGGGAGCCTCTGCAATCCTGCCAGCGCTAGCGGCTTCCGGGCTGCCTACCGACTCCTTCCTGTTCGCAGGGTTTCTCGCGTCAAAGGCGGGCGCACGCCGCCGCCGTCTGGAGGAGTTGATAGACGAAACTGCAACTCTGGTGATCTATGAGAGCCCACACAGGGTGCTCGAGACGTTGAGCATCATCGCAGAGGTCTTTGGGAACCGGAAGATGGCGTTAGCGCGTGAGCTGACGAAGATGCACGAGGAGTTCCTGCGAGGCACGGCGGCGGAGATTCGCAGCGAACTGGAGGGTCGAGGGCCGGTGAAAGGCGAGATTACGCTCGTGATCGGGCGTGGTGAAGCAACCGTAGGATCGAGCGATCCGGCAACGGATGTAAAACAGCTAGAAGCCGAAGGCATGCAACGTATGGAGGCGATCAAGACTGTTGCAAAACGGCTAGATTTGCCGAAGCGGGAGGTCTACCGGCTCGTTGAGGAGCAGGACAGCAATCCGCCGGGCAAAAATCGTGATTCGGACCGTAGCGACCAATAGCCGAGCGGGGCCGGCCGGTTGAGAGGCGCTCTTCAATCAGCTCGCGAACCATGCGAACGAAAGCGGGATGAGTGCCGGCAGCCGAAGCGCGCACCATCTTGAGGCCGAGGTCAGTCGCGAGCTGGCTGGCTTCGGTATCGAGGTCGTAAAGAACTTCCAAGTGATCTGATGTGAAGCCAAGCGGGGCGACGAGAACGTTGCGGACGCCATTTGCATGAAGAGTGCGGAGGTGATCGAGGATATCCGGCTCAAGCCAAGGTTGCGAGGGTGGTCCACTGCGGCTCTGGAAGACGAGATCCCAATTTTCGAGACCAACGGATGCGGCGACCAGCCGGGCCGTTTCGCGAAGCTGGTCCTCATACGCGCTCGTTTGGGCCATGGAACAAGGAATGCTGTGGGCTGTGGCGACCAGGCGCAGCGCGCAGCGTTCATCCGGCTGAAATTGGCAGAGCGCCTCACGGACGCGATCGGAACAGGCTTCGACGAACCCGGGATGGTTGTAGAAGACGCGCAACTTGTCAACGGCGGGCGCGCCCGGGCCCACTTCCGCCTGAGCGGCAGCCACGTTTTCGCGATACTGTCGACACCCGGAGTAAGAGCTGTAGGCAGAAGTCACGAAGGCAAGGGCGTGACCAATGCCATGGGAGCGCATCTCGCGAAGCGTGTCGGCCAAAAAAGGCTGCGAGTTGCGATTGCCCCAGTAGATCGGAAGCGAAATCTTGTAGGCGGCCAATTCTTCGCCCAACGCTGCGATTAGTGCACGGTTCTGGTCGTTGATGGGACTCTTGCCGCCGAAGTGGTAGTAATGTTCGGCTACTTCGAGGAGGCGATCGTGCGGGATGTTGCGGCCGCGGGTTACGTTCTCGAGGAAGGGTATAACGTCTTCCCGCTTTTCCGGCCCACCAAAGGAAACGATGAGAATCGCGTCGTACATCTTCATGAACGGATGCCGGATACGCGATGAAGCTTTAACATATTGGTGGAACCACGCAGGCCTACGGGCTGACCTGCGACGAAGACGATGTGATCGCCGGGCCGGGCGCGGCCGGTTTCGATCAACACGCGCTCCATCTGATTCAGCATCTGGTCGGTAGACTCCATGGCGGGAGAGATGACGGGATCCACGCCATATACAATCGAGAGCTGTCTGGCAACGGCCTCATGCGAGGTAAAGGCGTAAATGGGGACGGGCGGGCGGTAGCGAGCGAGCAAGCGGGCGGAGGCTCCTGAGGTGGTACCGACGGCAAGGGCGGTTACAGCGGCCGAGCGCGCGCACTGAAAAGCAGCGTCGGCAATGATCTCAGGTATGACAAGCTCCTCGCCTGATCCGGGCGCGTTGAAGCCCTGCTTGCGAAGTGAACTTTCCGTTTCACAGGCGATACGGGACATCACCTGAACGGCTTCGACCGGATATTTACCCGCGGAAGTTTCGGCAGAGAGCATGATGGCGCTGGTGCCGTCATAGATGGCGTTAGCGACGTCGCTCACTTCAGCGCGCGTGGGCATGGCGCTCTCGATCATGGACTCGAGCATCTGGGTGGCAGTGATCACGAAGCGGCCGCGGGTGCGAGCCTTCTCGATCACGCTTTTCTGGATTGCGGGAACCCGCTCGATGGCCATTTCAACACCGAGATCGCCGCGCGCCACCATGACGCCATCGCATTCGTCGAGTATGGAGTCGATGTTCTGCACGCCTTCGGGCTTCTCGATTTTGGCGATGATGGGCTGCTTCGCGTCGACCTCTTCAAGGAGATGGCGCAACCGAAGGACATCGCGCGCCTGGCGGACGAACGATAGTGCAAAGAAGTCGACGCCCTTTTCCACTCCGAAGTGCGCATCGGCAATGTCCTTCTTCGAGAGGGAGGGCGTGCTGATGTTCACGCCAGGCAGATTGATGCCTTTGCGGTCGCTGATATAGCCGCCGGTGACCACTTCACAGCGCGCTTCGATGCCATCGCTCTCGAGAACGCGAAGGCGCACGGAGCCGTCGGCGACAAGAACGGGGTCGCCCGGTTTTACGTCACGAGCGAAGTCACCGTAAGTAGTGGATGCTCGCTCCCGGGTGCCTTCAAAGGGAGCGGTTGTAATGGTGAAGATCGATTTTTCTTCGAGCAGAAAGGGACCGGTCTTGAAGGTGCCGAGGCGGATTTTCGGTCCCTGGAGATCGAGAAGAATGCCCGGATAGACTTTGAACTCGGCGGAGAGAGTACGAATCCAATCGATCCTCTTCGCATGATCGTCCTGGGTACCGTGAGAGGCATTGAGCCGGAAGACGTCGACCCCCGATTCGAAGAGTTTGCGGAGCACGGGCTCCGAATCGGTAGAAGGGCCGAGAGTCGCGACGATTTTTGTGGCTCGCATGTGAGGATGAGAAGCGGAAAGCTCCACGGCGCGGGGAAGACTCACCACCCTTTATTATGACGTTAGCGCCGCTTCCGCATTGAAATTTAACGCACTTTTCACCCGGTACTGGTCTACGGTGTTCGCAATCGCGATCTCTGGCATAATGGTGATCGCTCTGGCAGTTTCTTCCGCAATGGCGGATGATGTTTCTTTCACCGACGCGCTATACACGGCTCAATGAAGCCGTAGGTATCTTATTACTTCTTTTGGGTTTGGCTGTTTCGCTGAGCCTGCTTTCGTACTCGTCGTCCGACCCGTCCTGGGACACGGCGACGGCTGTTACGCAGACCCACAACCTGCTTGGGATTACAGGCGCGAGGTGGGCAGATCTTCTGCTGCAGATTTTCGGGCTCAGTGTCTTTCTGCTCCCCGTACATATTTGGGCGCTTGGCTGGAAATGGGTAAGGTCATCGGCAATGGAAAGCCCATGGTTCCGGATTTTGGGCAGCTTTGCGCTCTGGTTCTGCCTTTCGACTGCTTGTGGCTTGCTACCGCGGCCGTGGTTGATCGCAAATGCGATTCGGCCCAGCGGCATTGTGGGGATGGTCACAGCTGAATTTCTCCTTTCGCGATTCGATCTGGCGGGATCGGCAATCATCACCGTGGCGGCGGGAATTCTGGCGCTGTATTTCGCGTCGACCTTCGAAGTGTCGACTCTGAAGCGCTGGCTCAGCGGACCGATTGCAAGATTCCAAAACATGCTCGTCCGATGGAAGGCAGCACGAGAGGCGAGGCGACAGGCAGCGATCGAGAAGGCGAAGGCGCGGGCAGCCGAGCGCGTAGCGAGACGAAACAGCCAGCGACAGGCGGCGGAAGAGGCGAGGGACTCGGCCAGACCACGACGGAGGCAGGAGGCCGCGAGCGCGCCGTTGAACGAATCTATGGCGCCACCGATCAGCAATCGTGCGGCGGACGAGCAACCGCCTTTCGATCTGGCGGAAGACGAACCGGAAGCGGAGTCGGAGATTCCGATTCGCACGCTCGACTATCAGCCGGTGATTCGCCAAGCCGCACCGGTCATCGAGGAACAGCCAGGCCCCGCGTTCGCGGAGGCGCCTCACGGAGTACCGGCGCCGCAGAAAAGGAAGCGGAGCTACAGCCTGCCCTCGCCGGCGCTGCTGAATGAAGTGCCGCCCGGCTCCGGGTATGACGGCCAGGAACTAAAGGAGATCGCGAGTAAGATTCGCTCGAAGCTCGAAGAGTTCAACGTGCGCGGTTCGGTGGTGCAGATCAATCCCGGGCCCGTGGTTACGACGTTCGAATATAAGCCGGATGCCGGCGTGAAGTATAGCCGCATTACGACGCTGACGGAAGATCTGTGTCTGGGTCTGCAGGCGGAATCGGTTCTTATCGAGCGGCTGCCGGGCAAACCGACAGTGGGGATCGAGGTGCCAAACAGCCGGCGCGAGGTGATCAGCCTGCGTGCGATTCTCGAATCGGACGAGTTTCACGATTCGCCGTCGAAGATGACGATTGCGCTCGGGAAAGATGCGAACGGCCGGATCAAGGTGGCTTCGCTCGAGACGATGCCGCACCTCTTGATTGCGGGTTCGACGGGATCGGGCAAGAGCGTGATGCTGAACGCGATGATCATGTCGTTCCTGTATAAGGCGACGCCGGACGAAGTGCGAATGATCATGGTGGATCCGAAGCGCGTGGAGCTTGGAATTTACGAAGGCATACCGCACCTTTTGACGCCGGTGATCACGGAGCCGAAGAAAGCAACGAACGCACTGCGGAATGCGGTGATCGAGATGGAGAGGCGGCTGAAGTTACTGGCCTCGCACGGGGTGCGCAACATAGATCAGTACAACCGGAAGGTGGCGCAACTCAAGAAGGAGTCGCCCGGGCTGTTCGATGAGCAAGCGGAGCAACAGGAAATGGAGCCGCTGCCATACGTGCTGATCCTGATCGACGAGCTGGCGGACCTGATGATGCTCGAGAGGGCGAATGTGGAAGAGTGCATCACGCGACTGGCACAGATGGCGCGAGCGGTGGGCATGCACCTGGTGCTGGCTACGCAGCGGCCGAGCGTCGACGTAATAACGGGATTGATCAAGGCGAATTTTCCTTCGCGCATCAGCTTCCGAGTGGCGACGAGAGTGGACTCGCGAACGGTGCTGGACAGCATGGGGGCGGAGCATCTGCTAGGAAAAGGCGACATGCTGTTCCTGCCGCCCGGCTCTTCGCGGTTGACGCGTGTACACGGCGCATTCGTGACGGAGGCCGAGACGAATCGGGTGGTGGATTACTGGAAGGAGCAGGCCGCACCGGAATACGACGAGAGCTTTCTTATGGCACCTCCATCGGATGAAGAACTCGAAGAGGGCGAGGCGTTCGATGGCGAGCAGGACCCTATGTACGAGGACGCGGTTCGCGTGGTGCTCGAGCAGGGAAAAGCGTCGACCTCGACGCTGCAACGCCGATTGCGGCTGGGCTATGGCCGGGCGGCGCGGATCCTGGATATGATGCAGCGCGAAGGGATCATAGGACCGCCGGACGGCAGTAAACCGCGAGAGGTGCTTAAGCGGCCGGATTGGCTTCGGGAGATCGATCACCAGATGCGGTGAGCGGTTGCCGGTGCGAAAACTGCGGAGTCCTGACGTCCTGAGCCAGCGTCCGCGTAGCTAGCGGAGAACGGCTGCCTGCTCATACAGCATGACAAGATGTGTAGAGACCATTCGGTACAACTGCGCCTGCAAGCGCAGTTGGCGCCGAGTAAGTTCCCAATGAGCGAAAAGCGGATCATTGTCGCGATCGATGGACCCGCGGGTGCGGGCAAGAGTACGCTTGCTAAACGCATTGCGGACAAACTTGGATTTGTGTACATCAACAGCGGCGCGATGTACCGGGCGATTGCGCTTTGGGCCTTGCGGCTCAAGATTCCGTTGAACGACATGCACAGGTTGGAGCAGCTTGCGAAAGAGGCGCGGATCACTCTTGAGCCGGGAAACGGGTCAGTGTTCCTGAACGGGGAGGACATCACGGCGGCAATTCGCGACTCGCGTATTTCGGAGGCCGCGTCGAAAGTGTCGGCGGTCCCTGGAGTCAGGCGAGCACTGCTCGGGCTGCAGCGCAGTATGGCCGAGCAGACGAGTGTCGTGATGGAAGGGCGGGACATTGGATCAGTTGTCTTTCCAGAAGCGCATGTGAAGATTTTTCTCGACGCGGAACCGAACGAGCGAGCGCGGCGGCGCACGCTGCAACTCGAGGAGCGGGGCGAAGACACAGACTTAGAGGCGGTTGCAGGCGAGCTCCAAATGAGGGACGAACGCGATCGCAGACGATCCGAGGCTCCACTGGTGCAGGCGCCTGACGCGGACCTGGTGGACACAACCGGCCTTTCGCTCGATCAGGTAGAGCATGCAATTTTGAGGATTGTGCGCGCGCGGACCTCGAACGGAAAAGCGGCGGCCCAGTAGGTCTGGTTTGCGGGCGAGAATCGCCTTCGCCGATCTCCGTAGATGCAAGTACCGGAATTTCTAGTACAATATTTAAAGTTTGAAAAGCATGTTCTGTGTTCAGGAGGATGCCGTGGAAGCCGAACAGCTCCATCACGCTACGGTCATTCCTATCCAGCAAAGGTATACTTTGCCTCGGAATGTTTCAGCAATCCAGATCCTCTCGACGGATGCCGAGCAGCGCTCACGTCTGGGTTTGATTACACAGCTCCCGGAGGGTGTACAGGTCGAGGTGGGCGGCCCGGGCTTTGACGACCGCACTGTCAAGATCCGCTGCGGAGGGGCTTCCTACTACGTATTTCTGGAAGACCTGGATCCGCAACGAAAGCGTGTTGCGTCGGCTTCGGCGACTTAATTATCTCAGCGACACGGAATCACCCGGCCGATGTGGCTCGGTAGCTTTCCGCTTACGAAGTTATACTGTCAGCAAGGCTATCTCGCCGGCTAATCGCCGGTCGGCAGCCGCCTGAAGTTCTCAGCAGGAGTTTCATCTTCCACCTATGTTTGATTTGTTTAGAAGCCGGGAGAAAGGTGTGCGCATTCTCCTCGGCGTGTTGCTCGTGCTTGTTGCCGCATCGATGCTCATTTATCTGATCCCCGGAGGGCCGGGGGGCGGTTCGAGCGCATCGGGTCAGAATGTCTTGGCCGCGGTGGGAAGTGAAAAGATCACGACCGTCGATTTAGAGCGTGCCGTGCAGCGGGTGACCAGGGGACAAGCGAATTTGCCGAAAGGCCTGCTGGCCATGTATGTGCCGACGCTGGTAAACCAGATGATCGAATCGAAGGCGATGGCGTACAAGGCTCGCGAGATGGGCTTGAATGTGTCTGACCAGGAATTGGGAGACAAGATTCAGGCTGAGGTGGCGCCTGCGCTCGGCGGAAAATTCGATCTCCAGATTTATCAGTCGATTTTGGCGCAGCAGGGAATGACAGTGGCGGATTTCGAGCAGGAGCAGCGGGAAACTTTGCTGGGTGCGCGGCTGGAGAACGCTGAACTACAGTCGCTAATTGTGTCCGATGAGGATGCGAGGGCGGAATATCAGCGCAAGAACCTGAAGGTTGGGCTGCAGTACATTCAGTTCGATCCGAAGCAATTCGCCGGAAAGGTCAATAAGGATCCTGCGGCGGTAAAAGCGTATTTCGATAAGAACCGGGCTCAGTTCCGAACACCGGAAAAGCGGAATGTCGATTTACTGGTCGGGACGACCGCGGATTTCATGCAGGCCGCGAACGTAACGGATCAGCAACTGCAGCAGCAGTATCAGGAGAACATCGACAGCTATCGCAGTCCCGACCGGGTCAGGGTCCGTCACATCCTGGTCAAGACACAGGGGAAATCGAAAGAGGAAGCGGCCAAGTTGAAGGCCAAGGCCGAGGACGTGCTCAAGCAGCTGCAGCATGGCGGGGATTTCGCTGAACTGGCAAAGAAGTATTCAGACGATACCGGAACGGCGGTAAAGGGCGGGGAACTCGGTTGGATCACAAAGGGCCAGACCGTGCCGAACTTCGAGAAAACAGCTTTTTCGCAGAAGGTGGGCGACACGAGCGGGCTGATCGAGACGGAGTACGGTTACCACATCATCCAAACGGAAGAGAAGCAGGCGGCGCACACGCAAAGCTTCGACGAGGTGAAATCGCAGCTCCTCATGGACGCGAAGAAGCAGGTTGCGGCCGACAACCTGAAGAAGGCAATAGACAGCGCGCATAACGAAATCGTGAGGGATCCTGCTCAGGCGGAAGCTATTGCCAAGAAGTACAACCTGAAGTATTTCAAGCTGGACAATGTTGCTAGCGGGACCAACCTGCCTGAGGTTGGCACGCAGCCGGAATTAACCAACGCGGTGTTTTCGGCGGCTAAGGGCAGCGTGACCGATGTCACGAATATGGATGCGCAAGGCAAGGCGGCGTTCGCAGTTGTGAAGAATATCTTTCCCCCACACGATGCCGAGTACGCGGCTGTAGAAAGCGATGTGTTGAAGAAGTACACAGAGACCGAATCGCAGCGACTGGCGCAGCAGGCGGCCAAAGAAGCGGGCGACAAGTCTCGCAAGGGAGAAAGCCTGGAAGGGATCGCGAAGAGCTACGGTTTAAGCGTCAAATCGGCGGCTCCGTTCACGGTGGATGGCGCGGCTGAGGGCATTGGTTCGGCGTCGCTGCTTTCGGATGCGTTCAAGGACAAGGTGGGAGACATCGTCGGACCGGTTACTTCTTCGTCGGGAGATTTTATTTGCCGCGTGTCTGAACGGATTCCGGCGGACATGAACCAGTTTGCTGCTAATAAAGCGGCGGTGGTACAGAGCCTGCAACAACAGCAGCAATCGATTCAGCAGCCGCTGTTTAGAGATAGCGTTGTGACTGACTTGAAGCGGCGCGGCAAGATCAAGATCAATCGGGCGAACCTGAGTAGGGTGATGAGTTCCTACCAGGGTTAGTGAAGATGCACCAGATTTTCCAATTCATTCATAGCCTGACGGACCCGGATCAGCTAATCCGCCTGCTTTCTACGGTGCTCGAAGGATGGATCGGGTACGTGGCGCTGTTTGCCGTCGTATTTGCGGAGAGCGGGCTGCTGGTCGGGTTTTTTCTGCCCGGCGATTCGTTGCTGTTTACGGTGGGAATCGTGGCCGGAGCGGGACGATTACATATCGGGATCATGATCGCGATGCTGGCTTGCGCTTCTATCCTCGGCGACGGCATTGGGTTTCTGCTGGGCAGCACGCTTGGTTATTCGCTGTTCAAGAACTCGAATTCAAAGATCTTCCGGCGGGAATACCTGGACCGCACTCACGCTTTCTACGAGCGGCACGGCGGTAAGACGATCATCTATGCGAAGTTCGTGCCGATCATTCGCACTTTTGCGGCGTTCATCGCGGGTGTAGGAAAGATGAAGTACACGCGATTTCTAGCGTTCAACCTTTTCGGGGCCATTGGTTGGGTAACCATCATGGTGATGCTTGGCTACCTGCTTGGAAACGTGCCAGTGATCCGGCACAATTTCGAGAAGGTGGTTCTGCTTATCATCGTGGTGTCGCTCGTGCCGGCGTTTCTGCAAGTATTGAAAAGCCGGAAAACTGCAAGCCCGGCCAAGTGAGCTAACGGCTGCACGTTTCGCGCGTGAGATACGAAGCGGGACATATTTAAGTTACCGGCCAAAATGCTGCAAGGCGTCACTCTGCGCAACCCTGTCCTGATCAACAGCATCGGGCACACTGCCGGGCTGCTTTTATTTGGACTGATCCTATTACTCCTGATTAAAGACTGGCGTGCGAATGGGATCGGCCAAACGAGACTTTCTTTGATCGCGGCCGGGTTGGCGTTCTGCTGGAACCTCGGTTCGTTGATTGTACTTGCCCAGCCGCGAGATAACTCGCTCTCTATCGGACTGGTAATGACAGCCAGTTTCTCACTTCTGAGCCTGCTGCCGGCGGTGCTGCTGCAAGTTGCGCTGCAGGGAAGGCGACCGTTTATAGTGGCGCTTGGATACGTGGTAAGCGGCTGTGCGGTGCTGTTGCACTTCGATGAACTGTTTTTTCCTGGCCACGAACTTCATCAGGCGGCTCTCGCCAGTATCGCTTTGGGCTTCGGGCTTCTTGCCGGGGGGAGTTTCTTTGCCGTGCGGGGGAAGCGGGAGGAACGCGCCAGCATACCGGAGTGGATTTCGCTGATTTGCCTTCTGCTTTTTACGACCTCTTTTCTTCACTTCGGGCGAGAGCATGTGAGCACGCGGTGGCCGGCCGAGATCACATGGCATCACATCGGCATACCAGTCGCGCTCATTGTGCTGCTGCAGGACTATCGATTTCTGCTGCTCGACACGTTCGTCCGATTCCTGGTGAACTTCGGGCTGGCTTCGACATATATTGGGGGGCTGCTTTTCGCGAATCAGCGGCTTCGATTATGGGAAATCATCCAGCACAGCAGTTTTATGACTGGGATCTCGCTGGTGATGCTGTGCGTATCGCTCATTCTGTTTGCGTATCTTCGGAACTCATTGCAGGGTTGGGTGAGCCGGGTTATTTTCCGGCGGCAGAGCATCGAGAATTGTGGAAAAGCAATTTCGAAGCTCGCGGAAACGGCTGGTTCGGAAGAAGACCTACTCAGGCGGGCGGCGCAGGAAGTGGCACGCCACCTCCGGACGGAGCGCTTCGCAATTACGGCTGAGCTTAGCGAGTTAAAGAAGCTCAAGCGACCGGCGGTGCTTTTCCGGGATGAGCAGATGACTGAGCCGGTGCGGGAGGGTTTTCCGGTGGAGGCGCAGATTCCAATGCGCTTTTCAAGCGGCGACTGCCGCTATCTGATCCTTGGCGCGGGGCGGGGAGGCCGCCGGTATTTCAGTGAGGATCTGGAGGACATGCGGCGACTTGGATCGCTGATAGTCGAACAAGTGGAGCGTTTCCGGACCGAAGAACTGAAGCGGTTGGCTACACAAGCCGAATTGCGCGCCCTGCAGGCGCAGATCAATCCGCATTTTCTGTTCAATGCTTTGAATACTCTTTACGGCACGATTGACCGGGGCTCTCACGAAGCGCGCCGCATGGTTCTGAACCTCGCCGACATTTTTCGCTACTTCCTCCAAGGAGACCGGGCGCTCATTCAACTCTCGGAAGAGCTCAGGATTGTGGAGGCTTACCTCGAAATTGAGGCTCTGAGGTTAGGAGACCGGCTTAAGACCGAACTGCACATTAGTGAAGCGGCACGCAGCGCCATGATCCCGATCTTATCGATCCAGCCGCTTGTTGAGAATGCGGTGAAGCACGGGATTTCGGAGAAGAGCGGCGGAGGAATGGTTTCACTGAGAGCCGAGAAGACGGTGGAAGGTCTTCGGGTAACAGTAGAGGATACCGGAATCGGTTTTGAACTGAGTCGAAAGCAGCGGAGAGGCGGGGCGGGCGTTGCTCTCGAGAACGTGAGGCGACGGCTGGTTCTCTGCAACGGACCTGCGGCGGATCTACAAATCCGATCGAACAATGAGGGCACTGCGGTCAGCTTTCTGCTGCCGGACGCCTCGCCTGGCGATTCGGTTTCCGTGCTGGCAGCGGCCGAGGTCTAATCCACTCAACTCCGGTCTGCTGCCGCCCGTGCCGCAAGTCACCCGCCAAGCGGAAACACCTGTTTTTTCGAATGAGGCCGGGGTCAAGGTAAGGTATCAGCAGAATGCGTGCATTAATCGTCGATGACGAACCCGTCGCGAGAAAGGTGTTGCGCGAGGAACTCGAGCTCATCGAGGCGGTAGAAGTCATTGAAGAGGCGGAAAACGGACAACAGGCTCTGGCGAAGATCTCTTCCCTTAGACCCGAACTAGTTTTCCTCGACATTCAGATGCCTGTGATGGGCGGGTTCGAGCTGCTGCAGCGGCTGAATGGGGGAGCGCTGCCGGCGGTTGTGATGGTCACGGCATACGACGAGCACGCGATTCGCGCATTCGAAGCCGGAGCTGTTGATTACCTGCTAAAACCGATCAGCCAGGCAAGGCTGCTGCAAGCAGTGGAACGCGCGAAACGAGTCTTCAAGCATCCTGCGCAGGCGGCCGAAAACATAGCGCAATTGCAGGAACTTTCGCATGTGGAAAGCAGGTCGCTGAGAGTCCGGAAGATCGTGGGGAAGCTGGGCGAAGAATATTTTCTGCTCAGCCCGGACGAAGTGCTGGCGTTTCAAGCGGAGGGCGACCTTGTCTGGATTGTGACGGCCAAGCAGCGGTACCTTGCCACTCAGAATTTGAGAGTCCTCGAAGCGAGGCTAAAGGAGAGCTCGTTTCGCCGGATCCATCGCAACGCTCTGGTGAACATCGAGCAGGTTCGGAAGATGAGCATGCTATCGAGCCAGCGATGGCTGATCACGCTTAACAATGGGCAGGAATTTGTCGTGAGTAAGCGGCAGGCCAAGAACGTTCGAGACGTTCTTCACTGGTGACCATCAGGAGTCGCGCTCGCAATGGGGTCCTGGCCATGAAGCTGGCGCACGAGGTATTGCGGCCTGGCTTTCGATTCACTGAAGATTTTGCCGACGTACATGCCGATCACGCCGAGAACGCTTATGATTGTTCCGCCGAGAAACCACAAAGAGACCATAATGGACGTGAATCCGGAAAGGATATAGTCCGGATTCATCCATTTCTGGATGACCAGTTTGCAGGCGAATGCGAGGGACAGGAAAGTGATAGCCAGACCGGTCGCGAAGATGACCGTGAGCGGGTAGCTGGAGAACGAAGTAACAGCGTTAACTGAGAGTGCAATGAGTTTAAGGGGAGTGTAAGTAGAAGCGCTCGCCCTTCTAAGTTTTGTAACGTAACGCGGCCGCTGGACAAATCCGGCCCAACTGAACAGTCCCATCATAAAGATGTGCGTCTCAGTGAATTTGTCAATGGCCTCGACATAAGCGCGGCGCATCAATCGAACCGTGCAGCCGTTCGTGGGAATTTGCGTATCCGAGGCGGTGTTGAAGAAGCGATAAAACAGCGTCCCTGTGTGGCGCTTTGCGGCGGGACCCGCGCGAATGGTCTGCACGCCGTAGATTATGTCCGCTGCCTGCGTTTGAAGGTCGTCCCAGAATCCGCCAAGCCATTCCGGCTGTTCCTCCAAATCTATATCGATCAAGAAGACGAGTTGACCGCGTGTGTGGCGTAACCCGGCCAGAATGGCAGGATGGTGGCCAAAATTGCGAGACAGCTCGACCACGCGCACCCGGGAGTCGGAGCGGGATAACTCGATGGCGAGGCTGAGCGAATCATCGGGCGAACCATCGTCCACCAATACGATCTCGTACGACGGCGTGAGAAGCTGGGCGGCGACAGTCATGCGGCGATAGAACTCCGGGACGAATTCGGCCGAGCGATACATAGTTGTTACGACCGAAAGTTCGAGTTTGGCCATTACTAAAGTTGTGGCAAAGCTTATGTTCCACTCAAGATCGTGGTAAGCTCTTCCCAGCTACATATTACCTAGCCATTCTGGCGCTCAGCAGAAGGCAAATGTGATCCATGTCTATGGGTCCGGTGGCGCGAACATCTCTCATTAAAGGAGCGGTCTCCCCGGATTATGTTGACGCGAATCGGTAGGGGTCCTACAAGGTCTGTACCCCTGGCGCTTGCCTTCAAGAGCAGGTTCTTACTGCTACTGGTTACAAGCTTATTTGTCACAGTCTCGTTTCTAAGCGCCCAAGGCGGCGGCATTAGCGGCTACGATCTGAAATCCACCGCAGATCTCTCGTTTGCGTTCGACTACGACGGTAGCGGGCAAGCGGACCATCTGGTGTTCTACAGACCCGGAACCGGCGTGGTTTATATCGTAGCGAATAACAATCGTAGCGGGCAGTTCAGTACGGTTTACAGCTCAGCTACTGGAATAGGCGGATATGATCTGCGGTCCCCCAATGACCGGATGTTCGCTTTCGATTACAATGGCTCCGGGCTTTTGGATCACCTGGTCCTGTACCGGCCTGGTACCGGCATTATCTGGATTCTGGCGAACAATGCGGGCACGTTTACACCGGTTTTAGCTTCCGCAAGCGGTATGGCGGACTATGATCTGATGTCCACCGCCGACAAAGTGATGGCCTTCGACTATATCGGAAACGGCCTTTCCGATCACCTGGTGATGTATCGACCAGGAACGGGCATCATCTACATCATGCAAAACAGCAATGGTGGATTCAGCTCGATCTTCCGAAGCAATAACGGTATCGGCGGCTATGACTTGATGTCTACTGCCGACCAGCTGTTTGCTTTCGATCTGTATGGAATCGGCGTGGCAGATCATCTAGTCGCCTACAGGCCAGGAACCGGAATCGTTTACATACTGGCCAACAATCAGGGGACGTTCGGAGCCGAATTTATCTCGACGACCGGGATCGGAGGCTACGATTTAAAAGTAAGTGGAGACCAGCTGGCAGCTTACGATTACACCGGAAACGGGAACCCTGACCATCTGATTGCCTATAGACCGGGAACAGGAATCATATACATCCTTCAGACCGCCTATTTTGACTTCCTGCCGGTTTATACGAGTACAACTGGCATTGGCGGCTACGACCTGTTGTCAACAGCTGACAGGATTTTCCCATTCGACTTTTCGGGCACCGGCAGAGCGCCGAACCTGGTCCTTTACCGACCGGGAACGGGCATCATATGGATGCTGAGCAACACGGGAGGCACCTTCACACCGGTATTTGCGAGTGCTCCTTAGTCTTCGACCAGTCGTATAACTAAAAAAGGGCGGATCGATTTACACTCGATCCGCCCTTCTTGCTTATGTGCCGGGAGTCTATTCAGCCGGCGCGCTCCCCGTAGAAGGCACGCCAATCGTAGCGGCCGCTCCGAGCGCAGTAAGAAGCGAGAAGCCCGGACCTGTACTTGGCGTCAAAAACGCGGTCAATGCAGCTACGGCTGACTTAGAGCCATGATACACGGCGCTCAGGTCGGCAGTATTTTCGTAGTAACGATCGTTCGGCTGCGTCGCGTTTGTGATCACCGTACCCAGGACTCGGTGTTCGCACTCTACTCCCATAATCGAGGCCGCTACTTGCGCGAAATAAGACAGCTGCGCTGAGCTATAGACCGAAGCCCCAAACTGGCCCGCGGGAACATTGCGTACGGCACTTCGGGCCGCCAAGGTCGAAAA
This sequence comes from Terriglobia bacterium, assembly GCA_963723645.1. Lineage (GTDB taxonomy): Bacteria > Acidobacteriota > Terriglobia > Bryobacterales > Bryobacteraceae > Bog-105. Next base: position 2,111,833 of record CAVRRR010000005.1, on the reverse strand, counting down.
CTCGCGAACTGCATTTAAGTAAGCTCCGATAAACGCGTTTTCTAGAGCTTCAAGCGTGTTGATGAAGTTTGTCAGGTTCAGGAAGGTATTTGCCGGGAAGTAGAACATCGTGACGGGATCGTTGGTAGGCCCGGTGCTAAGGTTTCCAACTGTACGCAAGAGATCGGCGTGCTGTATCTCCTGTGCCATGGCCGCCCGGAGATAGGTTATGTTCGGAACGTTTCCGGACCGGCTAGGTGCGGTCGCGGTCCCGCCAGTGCCAGCTAGAGCGGGATCCTGGATGACCGCAGGAGTAATAAGCCCCTGATAGTAAAAGGTCGTTGCTAAGTCCTCGGCGATCAGAGCGGCGGTCAGAATCTCGGTAGCCGAATCCTGATTGCTGCCGGTGCTCTGTGCATTGAGTATCGGTGCATCTCCAAACAACAGCGCTGCAGTCGCAGTCAGGCCAACTTGACCCATACCTTTGAAAAATGATCTTCGTGCGGGATTCATTGCTGCTAAATCGCCCTTCTGATTTGAATCTCGCGAAAGGAAAGACCGTGATGTTGCTTTAACACTCACAATTAGCGTTTCTCCTTGAGCATGAGTTCCCGAGGACAAGGGGGGAAGGCTTCTGATGCTCCAGGGGGCAGCTTCAGATATCCGATACGATCGAGCTTAATTGTACGCTAGTTTCCTGTTGCATTGCATGTTTCACCATGTATTTTGCTCGAAGGCTTCACGGGTAAGCGTCGGATTCCCGAAGCTCGAGGCGGCCGGGTCTAAGGATTTGCGAGCAGTGAGTCAAGTCGCAGGCGTCTGGTGTCTTCTATGATGTAAGTTCGAGGGCCGTAGCCAGCCTAAATGCGAAATCCATCAACATGAGAGTTTCTGTCATCATTCCTGCCGCCGGGCTCGGCACGCGCATGGGCCGGAGCGCGCCCGAAAAAGAAGGCATAAGCCGCAAGCAGTTCATGCTGCTGAATGGGTCACCGATTTTAGTTCATACGATTCGTAAGTTCGTCAGTTCGCCTTCGGTGAGCGAAATCGTGGTGGCGCTTCGCGGAGATGACTTGGCGTGGGCAGACGAGTTGTTCAAGAGCCAGCATTTCGGGAAGACAGTGCGAACCGTGGAAGGTGGAGAATCGAGGCAGCAATCTGTCGAGAACGCTCTGGCGACGGTAAGCGGCGATACGGACCTAGTGGCGGTTCACGACGCTGTGAGGCCATTCATCGAGCGGGGTGCGATCGAGAAGGTGATCAGCGAAGCGGCGGAAACCGGGGCCGCAATCGTAGGCATCGTTCCGGTGGACACCGTGAAGCAGGTTCACCGGAATAAGGTGCGCGCCACGCTCCCTCGTGAGCGCCTGATTCTGACACAAACACCGCAGGTGTTCAAGTTAGCCTTGCTACGGCAGGCGTTCGAGAAAGCGAGCCAGGATCTCTTTGTAGGGACGGACGAGTCATCGCTGGTGGAGCGGCTTGAGCAGGTCGAAGTGTCCGTGGTGCTTGGTACAGATCGAAACATCAAGATCACGAAACCGAGCGACATGGAACTGGCAAGGCTCTACCTGACGCTCGAGAGTTCTGCGCTGGAACTGCCGCACGAATGACGGATGATTTTCGACCGGCTTTCCGCATTGGGCAAGGCTGGGACACGCATCGTATCGAAGCCGGACGACCGCTGATCCTGGGCGGCGTTTCCATACCGTCTGAGTTCGGTCTGGCCGGCCACTCGGATGCCGACGTGCTCTTCCACGCAGTGACGGATGCAATTCTGGGCGCCCTTGCGCTGGGCGATATAGGTATGCACTTCCCAGACACGGCAGCCGAATGGAAGGGAGCAGCCAGCCTTCAGTTTCTACAGCACGCGCTCGAGCTAGCGTCCGGGAAAGGCTATCGCCCGGTGAACCTGGACTCCACTGTGATTCTGCAACGGCCGAAGCTGAAAGATTATCGGGGACAGATTCAGGAGAGCCTGGCGGCTGCGGTGGGCTTAAGGGCCGAGCTGGTCGGCGTAAAATTCAAGACTGCGGAGAGTGTGGGACCGGTGGGAGAGGGAAGGTCCTGTGAAGCACAGGCTGTAATCCTGCTTACCGCGGCTTCCGGCTGATGTTCTGCACCTGATTGCTTCACCCGTGCTTCGATATCTGCTCATGACCGCGGCGGCTGCGGCCGCATGCTATTCATTCATACTGGCCGGCGCGAGTTGGCTCTTCGAGCAGGACAACGCGAGTTCGGTACCCGCGGCGGTTCGCCTGGTTCCTTATAACTCGACTTACCTCTGGCGGCTCGCTTCCTGGAGACCGGATCAGAGAGTTGCGCTGCTTCAGCGGGCGATAGAACTTAACCCCTTCGACTTTCATTCCCTGATTCAGCTTGGAATCGACAGCGAATTTCAGAAGCACGACAACGCGCGAGCAGAGCGGTACTACCTGAAAGCGTTCGACGTCAACAAGATGTTCCTACCCAAGTGGACGCTCACCAATTTCTATTTCCGGCATGAGAGGAGGACCGACTTCTTTCGTTGGGCGACTGCGACGCTGGCGATTACGCCGTATGCGCCGGAACCGGTGTTTACGCAGATGTGGCTGCTCAGCGCCAGGCCAACTGAAATTGCCAGGGCGATCCCGGACCGGCCGCGCATACTGCTTCCTTACGCGTGGTTTCTCTCAAACAGCCATCAAGACGATGCGATTCCGCCGATCGTCAGCAGGCTGGTCGCTGCAGTCGGGAAGGGGGATCCTCACGCGTGGGGCCGTGATGATCTCCTTCCTCAGATCGAAGACCGGCTGGTGACGGAGGGTGAGCGCGGGCCGGCGCTCGCTATCTGGGGGAGCATGGTCAAGGCGGGCTGGCTTCACGGAGGCGTTCCTTCGAACGCTGATCCCGTAACGAACGGGCAGTTCAGAACGCCCTTTTACCACCACGGATTCGATTGGGTGCCAGCGAACGTCGATGGTGTTCGTGTAGAGCAATCGCCGGTAGAGGGCCTCGTCCGGCTGCAGTTTTCGGGGGATGAGCCGGAGAGCTGCACGCTTCTGCAGCAGTACATTCCTCTGGAGGCGGGGAGAGAATATACGTTTGGCTGGCGCGTGGAATCCCGCCTGATAGATATGCCGAGCGGTTTGACGTGGCGCCTGAAGCCGGTTCCGGACGGCGAGCGAGCCGGGTTTTCATCGGGCGACCTCTCGATCACACAGCGGGAAGGCTGGCGTTTCCGTGCTCCCCTTCAGTCGAACCTGTATCTTCTTAGCCTCGAATACCGAAGGCCGCTGGGGCATCTGAGGGCGACGGGAACCGTCACCTTGAGGTCGGTTTGGTCAACTGAGAAATAAACGAGCCCCAATCTCCGGTCTGAACTAAAATGGCAGTTTCGTTCGTAAGTGCGATCGGAAGTTGTAAGGAGTGCCGCAGGGTTGAGACTGGAAAGTCAGAACGTCGTAGTTTGCGGAGCAGGGGGATTCATCGGAGGGCACCTCGTATCCCACCTGCGAACGCAAGGCGTGAGTGTTATCCGCGCCGTAGACGTGAAGCCGCGGCACGAATGGTATCAGCAAGCGCCGGGTGTCGAGTCCGCTGTTCTCGATCTTCAGGATAAGGATGACTGCTCGCGCGCTGTGCGAGATGCCGATGTGGTTTTCAATCTGGCTGCCGATATGGGCGGCATGGGATTTATAGAGAAGAACAAAGCGCTTTGTATGCTCAGCGTACTGATCAATACGCATCTGCTGCTGGCATCAAGGCAAAGAGGAGTGAAACGATTCTTCTTCGCCTCTTCGGCCTGCGTTTATAACGCTGAGAAGCAGCAGAATCCGGAGGTGACTCCGCTGAAGGAGGAAGACGCGTACCCGGCACTCCCGGAAGATGGATACGGCTGGGAGAAGCTGTTCAGCGAACGTATGTGCCGACACTTCGAGGAGGACTTCGGTCTCGAATGCCGCATTGCTCGATACCACAATGTTTATGGTCCGCTCGGCACCTATGCAGGGGGGAGAGAAAAGGCGCCCGCTGCGATCTGCCGAAAGGTCATCGAGGCGAAAGCTTCAGGACGGCACGAAATCGAGATCTGGGGCGACGGGCAACAGACTCGAAGCTTTACTTACATCGACGACTGCGTCAGAGGAACGCAGATGATCACGGAGAGCGACCTTCGCGAACCAATCAACCTGGGGAGCAATGAACTGGTCACAATTAACGGGCTGGTTGACATTGTCGAAGAAATTGCGGGCGTCCGGCTCAAGCGAAGCTACAGACTTGACGCTCCGAAAGGCGTGAACGGACGCAACAGCGACAACACCAGGATTCGCCAGTACCTGAACTGGGAACCCTCAGTGCGTCTTCGCGAGGGTCTGGAGCAGACTTATCGCTGGATCGAACAGGAGATGACGCCCGGGGCTAAGGATCACTTAGCGGCGACGCCGGCGTACTCTTCGTAGGATCCAAGGAAGTCTTCGACGGTCCCGTTCTCGAAGTTCCAAACGCGGGTAGCTACTTCCTCCACCAGATCCTGGTCATGAGTCGCAAACAGAACGGTGCCTTCGAACTTCTGGAGGGCTACGTTCAAGGCGTTGATCGATTCGAGATCGAGATGGTTGGTAGGTTCGTCAAAGACCAGGACGTTCGGTTTCTGGAGCATCAGCTTGCAAAACATGAGCCGCGCCGCTTCACCGCCCGATAAGGCATCGGTCTTCTTAAGGCCTTCCTCACCTGTGAAAAGCATTTGGCCCAACAGGCCGCGAATTTCCTCTTTGGAGGCCTGCGGGTCGAAATCATGCAGCCAATCCGACACAGTGGTTCCATTCCGGATGCTGTTGCGATGATCCTGCGCGAAGTATCCGATTTGCACTTCGTGCCCCCAAGTCACAACGCCGGAATCTAAACCGACATCCGGATCATCCACACCCGGACCGTTCGTGAGCAGCGCCTTTAGAAGAGTCGATTTTCCGGCGCCGTTGCGACCCATGAGCGCGATCTTCTCGCCTCGCTGAACGGAGGCAGAGAAGTCACTAATCACGTGCAGGTCGCCATAACTCTTGTTTACGCCTTTGCACTCGAGCGCGTGCCGTCCCGAGGGGCGCTTCATTTCGAACCGGATAAACGGGCGTTGAATATTCGAACGCGCGAGATCTGTGGTCTGGAGACGCTCGACTTCCTTCTTGCGCGAAGTGACCTGGCTGGCACGCGTTCCCGCCGAAAAGCGGGCGATGAATTCATTGAGCTGCGCGATCTTCTTCTCGCGCTGCGCGTTCTCCGATTCAATGCGGGATCGGATCTGCGTCTTTTGCAGGACCATATCGTCGTAACCGCCCGGGTAAGTGATGATGGTCTGGTAATCGATGTCGGCGGTGTGGGTGGATACGCCGTTGAGAAAGTGCCGGTCGTGCGAAATGACGATCAGGATCCCTTCGTAGCGGATTAAAAAGTTCTGGAGCCAGTGAATGGACTCGAGATCGAGATAGTTTGTGGGCTCGTCGAGGAGAAGAGCTTGCGGATGGCCGAAAAGAGCCTGCGCCAGGAGCACGCGGACTTTTTGACCGCCCTGCAGTTCGCCCATTCGCCGCTCATGAAACGGCTCTGGAATATCCAGCCCGTCGAGCAGGACTGCGGCATCGCTTTCCGCGGTGTAGCCGTCTTCTTCTGCAACAACACCTTCAAGTTCGCCGAGGCGCATGCCATCGTCGTCAGTGAGATCCGTCTTGGCGTAGAGTTCTTCACGCTCTTCGAGTGCCTTCCAGAGCGGCAGATTGCCCATGATTACCGTGTCAATCACGCGATAAGCATCAAAGGCGAATTGATCCTGGCGCAGGACGCCGAGCTTCTTTGGGCGGACAACCGTGCCCTTCTGCGGTTCGAGTTCACCGGAAAGAAGCTTCATAAACGTGGACTTGCCGGCGCCGTTCGGTCCGGTCAAGCCATACCGGCGACCCGGCAGAAACGAGGTGGCGACGTCCTCGAACAGAATCTTGCCGCCATAGCGCATGCTTGCGTTGCTAACTGAAATCATGGAAAAAGCAGGTGGGAAACTACTATTTTAGCGCAGCTAAGCCTTACTTCAGCGGCGAGCGCCGCTATTTCACGCCGAGGCTCCACGCTCAACGGCGGAAGCGCCGGGACGCCCCAGGGCGCCGCGAGGTTTTACGCGGCCTGAGCGCGACCCGACCTGATCGGCATAGACTTTGGTGAAAACCGCACCGAAGAAGAAAATTTGGGCCGAATAGTAGACCCAAACGACGAACGCCACGAGCGACCCCGCCGCTCCGTACGGCGACCCCACGGCCGCAGTAGCGAGATACAACCCCAGGAGCGCCTTTCCGATCTGAAAGAGTATGGCTGTGGCGATGGCGCCCACGAAGACATCGCGCCAACCGATCGCGACGTCAGGCACAAACTTGAAGATCAGCGCAAATAGAACGGAAATTGCTACCAGGGGAACCAAGAAATTCGCGACCTCACCCCACAGCGTTGCGTGAACGGGTAAATAACCTTCGAAAAACTTAGTGACGACGGCCAGCGCGGCACTTAAAAGCAGTGATACCAGCAGCAGAAATCCCAACGCAAGCACCATTCCGAAAGAGACAAGGCGCTGCCACACCATGTCCCGCCAAGTGGATGATGAGCGCTGAGCAGCATTCCAGATCGTGTTGAGAGATTCGCGCAACTCGATGAAGACTCCGGAAGCGCCGAAAAGAAGCGTGGTGATGGCGATAAGACTGGCCAAGATTCCGCTACCTGTCTGGTGAGCGTTGTCCAGGACGGTTTTTAGCGATGTCGCCGCCGAGGGTCCAACCATTTCCTGAACCTGATTAAGAAGTTGATGTTCCGCCGTTGTCTTGTCGAAGACCAATCCGCAGATAGCGACGACCAGGATCAGCAGAGGCGCGATCGAGAGTAAGGTGTAGTAAGCGAGGGCCGCACCCAGCCGCGGTGCGTTGTGACCGACCCACTCGGAGGCTGTTTGTTTTACGAGGTCAAACGCCTCCTGCCGGGTTACGCCAACCATATAGCCACGTCTAAAATCTTAGAACTTACCTGATGAGACACTTGAAACAACCGTTTCTTCAGGGACGTCAGCTCAATGCTAGATCAGGAAGTACAAGTGTTGCTGAAAGCTATTGCCGAACAGGAGTCTGAGCGCAGGGATGAAGCAGTTGCGGCCGTCTATTAGGTTGATCATAGCCGGTCTACTAGGGCCCATTTTTTTAGTTTTCGCCGCTTCCGGGCAAGACTTCGCAGGAAAAACTATTACGGCAATCCGTTACCGGCCGCCGACGCAGCCGATCGACCCGCGGGATCTCAGCCGCGTGACCGTAGTGCAAGCGGGCCAGGCTCTGGTGACCAATCAGCTCGCGGCCACTATCGACCGGATGTACCGTAGCGGGCTCTATGAAGATATAAAGGTTGATGCCGAGCCAAGCGCGGGAGGTGTGGCGCTTACTTTCATCACCACTCCACGGCGCTTCATCGGACACGTAGGCGCGCAGGGGAGCATTAAGGATCCGCCCAGTCGCGCAGTGATTCTAGGGGACTCGCAACTCTACCTGGGACAGCGTTTCGACGAGGAGGCGCTGGTGCTTGCACGCAAGAATCTCGAACAGCAGCTCAGGGAAAACGGGCTCTACCAGGGGACCGTCGGCGTCGCAACGATTGAGGATCCGGTAACTCACGATATGACGATCAGGTTTATCGTGGACGCCGGCAAACGGGCGAGATACATGCAGCCGGTGATTCATGGCGATACGAAGCTGCCCGACAAAACAATCGTGAGGGCAACGGGCTGGCGCTGGCCGCTCATCCGCAAGTGGCGGCAAGTAACAGCTGTGATGACGGACAAAGGTGTTTCGCGCGTGGAAGATAAGTACGCCAAGAAAGGCCGCTTGACTGCTTCCGTCAATCTTACTTCGCTTAAGTACGATCCAGCAACCGGCAATGCTCAGCCGACATTCGACATCAATGCCGGGCCAAAGATAACGGTGAAGGCTCTTGAAGCAAAGATCTCGAAAAGTAAGTTAAGGCAGTACGTTCCGATCTATGAAGAGGGAACGGTGGACAATGATCTGCTAGCAGAGGGTGCAAGCAATCTGCATGATTATTTCCAGTCGAAGGGCTACCCGGACGTGGATGTAACGTTCAAGGAAGAGCCGGTGAAAAACGACGAGCAAGTAATCAACTATTACATTGCTACCGGCCCACGCCGAAGGCTGGTGAAGATCGATATCGAGGGCAGCAACTACTTCCTGCCGAGCACCCTTCGGGAGAGGATGTTCCTCCAGCCGAGTTCGATTCTCATGCGTTACGGACGGTACAGCGAGACTTTTCGGAAGAGAGACGAAGAGGCAATAACGAATCTCTACGTCGCGAACGGTTTTCGGGATGCCAAGGTGACTTCGGTGGTTGAGAATAACTACAAAGGCAAAGAGAACGACATCGCGGTTACCTACCGGGTCAATGCGGGGACGCAATGGAAGGTTGCGAACCTGAAAGTGCTCGGCGCAAACCGGCTGAATCTTGCGGGCATCGAGCACGATTTCGCTTCGATGGAGGGCCAGCCTTATGCTGAGTTGAACATATCTACGGATCGAAATCGAATCCTCGAATACTATTATTCCCAGGGATTCCAGTCCGCGTCATTCAGCTACTCGACAGAACCGGGCTCCGAACCGGCCACGGTGAATCTCATCTACCAGGTCAAGGAAGGGCCGCGCGAGTTCGTGCGCCAGGTAGTGATTTCAGGCTTGTACCGGACGAAGTCGTCGCTTATACAGAGATATATCAACGTGCGCCCGGATGAGCCGATTTCGCTCGCGAAGATAAATGACGATGCGCGTGCACTCAGTTCGCTCGGCATGTTCGCGAGTGTCAATACGGCGCTGCAGGATCCTGACGGTTCAGCGCGCTATAAGAACGTGCTCTTCGATTTTGACGAAGCGGCCAGATACAGTTTCAGTGTCGGGCTTGGATTGATCATCGGCCAGTTTGGCGGGACAACCACCAATTACGCCGAATCGGGTGGAGCAAAGGGCAGTTCACCTATAGTGTCATTCAACGTCAGCCGTTTGAACATGTTTGGCGTGGGGCAGACGCTTTCTTTACAAACGAGTTACTCGACGCTGGAGCAGAGAGAGGCGTTGAGTTACATTTTCCCCAGATTTCTGGGTTCAGCTAACCGAACTGTGACGTTCTCGGCGCTGTACAACACTACACAGGACGTGCAGACGTTTTCTTCCCGCAGGGAAGAAGCGTCGGTGCAAACGTCCCAGCGAATCAGCCGTGCATCCACCCTCCTTATGCGCTTTGCCTACCGCCGAGTAAGCACCAGCAACGTGAACATCCCCTCGCTGCTTGTTCCGCAGTTTTCACAGCCCGTCCGGATAGGTATGCTCTCCGGCAGTTTCATTCAGGATCACCGCGACAACCCGGCGGATGCGCATAGCGGTTTCTGGAATACGATCGATGCTGGTCTGGCGGCAAACTTCTTTGGCTCGCAGCGCAGCTTTACCCGAGTGCTGGCGCGCAACGCGACGTACACCTCGCTTGGCCGAAATCTGACTCTGGCGCGGCAAACGCAACTAGGCGCGATCCTGCCGTTCGACGTGCCTGCCGGCGTTGCTGGTTTTGATGACATTCCGCTCCCGGAGCGCTTCTACGGGGGCGGCGGCGTCTCGATGCGCGGCTTTGGCGACAACCAGGCGGGTCCACGAGATATCGGAACCGTCACCGAGCTGCCGGGCAACGCAGTCCATCCCGCTACGGGTTTCCCGATCGGGGGCAACGCCCTTTTCTTTAACAACGTGGAACTACGGTTCCCGCTGCTTGGACCCAATATCAGTGGTGTGTTTTTTGAAGACATGGGAAATATCTACACCACGTTCAGCGATATCTCTTTTCGGTACAGCCAGAAGAGCCAACAGGATTTCAATTACGCCGTGCAGTCTGCCGGATTCGGTATACGTTACAAAACGCCGCTCGGTCCGGTGCGCGTGGACCTGGCTTATGTGCTTAATCCGACCCGTTATATAGGCTTCAGTACGTCGGAGAGCTACCAGGACCTGTTGACCTGTAAACAGGACCAGATAGGAAACCCAGCTTACCCGCATTGCGATCCAGGGCCGCAGCGTTTAGGTGGTTTTCAGTTCTTCTTCTCCATCGGACAGGCTTTTTGATGATTCATGTGTTGCTAGGTCTGCTCGTGGTGGCTCCCTGTCTGCTCCGCGCGGTTATCATCGATCAGATAGCCGTCGTAGTGGGTAACTCGATCGTTAAGGACAGCGATATCTCCCGAGATCTCCGCGTGACGGACTTCCTGAATGGCGAACCTCTCGACCTTAGCGAGAAGGCTCGGAAAGTGGCCGCGAATCGTCTTATAGATCAAATTTTTATACGCAAGGAGATAGAGATCGGAGATTACCCGGTGGCTTCGCCGCACGAAGCTGATCAGGAACTGGAGGCGCTTGTGAAGCAGCGATTCAAAACCGAACTGGCGTTTCAGGATGCGCTTCGAAAATATGGCATCACGGCTCCTGATCTGAGAAGCCATTTTCTCTGGCAGCTTACTGTGCTCCGGTTCATCGATACCAGGTTCAAACCGGCCGTATTAGTAACGGATCAGGACGTTGAAAAATATTACCAGGAGCATGCGGCGAGCTTGAGGCGGGAGCATCCAGGACATTCGTCGCTCGACGAAGTACGCCAGGACATCGAAAACGTTCTTGCCGGCCAGCAAGTGAACAAGATTTTCTTCTCCTGGTTGGATGAGCAGCATAAAGGCGCCAAGATCAACTATTTCGAGGTGTCGTTGCAATGACCAGGCGCAAGAAAATCCTGCTAAGGGTGGCGGCTTCGGTGGCCGGCCTGCTGGCGGTATTGCTGATTGCGGCGATCGTTACGATTCAAACACCCTGGTTCGCTAATTTCGTTCGTCAGAAGATCATCGACACGGCGCAGGAATCGACGGGCGGGACGGTGGAGATTGGAGCTTTTGAACTCGATCTTCGACACCTGACAATCCGGATCAGAAACTTCGTGCTGCATGGTACGGAGCCGCAGGGGAGCGATCCGCTGTTGCGCGTGAGACTGCTGGAATTGCGTTTGAAGCTGTTCGCAGGCTTGAAGAAGGCCGTGGACTTACAGTATCTCGGGATTGAACAGCCGCGTGCCAATCTGATGCTCCTGGCGGATGGAAAGACCAATATTCCTCAACCGAAGGTGCCCTCGAAGCCGAGCCAGACATCAGGTCTGCAAACAGTGGTGGATCTGGCTGTCAACCGCTTTCAGCTGGATGACGGATCACTCGAGGTTTTGCAACAGAAGAGTGCGCTAAGCGCACGCGGAGAAAATCTGCGTGTTCTTCTCGATTACAACGCTGTGAAGCCCGGCTACGCGGGAAGCGTGGTGATCGATCCGCTCGTGATCGCCTCGGAAAACAGATCCCCGCTCAACGTACACGTGAACGTTCCAGTTGCGCTCGAGAGCGATGCGGTCAGAATCGCCGGCGCTACACTGAGCACCACTCGATCGCAGATCGGGCTGAACGCATCCATGGAAAACATGAATGCGCCGGTGATTCAAGCGCGCGTGAACGCGCGCGTTTCTCTCGCCGAGATGCAGAAGAGCTTCGATTTACCGATTGACCCTGCTGCCAAAGGAGCTCCTCAAGAACTTACCGCCGAACTTGGCGCCACAGTGAATGAGAAGACGAACGCGATCCAGATACAAACGGCTCAACTGGGGCTCGGACGGACAACGGTTCAAGCGTCCGGTGACCTGAATCCCGCCACTCACGGGGCGGCCCATTTCAGCGCCAACTTTGCCCTCGCTGAGCTCTCGAGATTGCTCAAGATTTCGTCTGTCGAGACGAGAGGCGACCTCCAAGCCAATGGCCGAGCAACATTGGATGCACAGAATAATTACTACGTCGATGGAACGCTTGCATCGCGAGGAGTGTCGGTGCGTAGCGGCACGACGGAGGTGTCAGACCTGAATCTAAGCTCACCATTTCATGCCGATCCTTATCTGATCAGCATGGATGGCCTCAAACTAGAAGCCTTAGGAGGTTCACTCGCGGCGAAGATTTTCATCGAGAAGATGAAGAATCTGAGCCTAGAAGGGCATCTGCGCAACTTTTCTATCCCAGTGCTTGTGGCCACACTAACGGGTAAACAGCTTGGTTACGACGGCGCTCTGGACGGTTCGCTGGTGGGGAAAGGAAACCTGCAGGCGAAGGGAACTACCGGATATACGGCAAGCGCAAACCTAGAGATCATCCCCGGCCGCCACGGGATTCCGGTGAGTGGGCGCTTAAACGCAAATTACCGAGGATCGAACGGCGCTTTGGATCTGGCTCAGTCTTACCTCGCTCTCCCGAACTCGCGTCTCGATCTGACCGGCTCTTTCAACAAACAGATAGACCTGAAGCTCGTCTCGGGAAACTTGAATGATTTTCTTCCGGCTGCGAATTTCGGAGCCGCTAAGCCTGAGACTTCGCTACCGGTGGTGTTGCAGGGCGGGACCGCGCTCGTGAACGCTCAGATCACCGGCAACACCGCGAATCCACGACTTGGGGCTCATCTGGAAATGACCGATTTCGCGGCCGAGCAGCGGCCGTTCAGGAGAGTGGCACTGGATCTGACTGCCTCTTCCTCAGCAGCCGACCTGCGGAATGGTGTTTTGACGGGAAAGGGCTTGAATACCGGATTCGATGCTTCGATCGGATTGGCCAAGTGGAGCCCCGAACCGACATCGCCTTTGACGGCTAACCTCACTCTCCGCAACGGTGATCTGGCGGACTTGGTAAGCCTATCCGGCGATTCGTCTTTGCAAGCCTCGGGAGCCGTTACCGCTGATGTCCACATCAAGGGTACGTATGGTGATCCTCTGGGCGGGGCTCATCTGCAAGTGACGGATGGGAGCTTTGATCAACAGCCGTTCAGCAACCTTCTCTTAAATGTCAACCTGGCGGATCAGCTGATTACACTCTCCCAGGTTGAACTGGATACGGCGGGCGGCAGAATTACTTCGAGCGGAACATTCCGGCATCCCAGAGAAAGCTTCACGGCCGGCCATGCGCAGGTCCAGCTGGCGATAAATGGCCTTCAGCTGGCCGATGTTCAGGCGCTCTCAAAGCAGAACGCGGGGGTAGCGGGCGCCATTCAACTTGCGGCGAATCTAACGGCGGACGTTGCAGACAAAAATAACAAGACGAGCGTCACCGTCACCAACGCGACGGCTGACCTCTCAGCGAGCAGCTTGCAGGTACAACACCAGGATGCCGGAAGTCTGACTGCGAAAGTCCGCACGACAGACGGCAAGCTCAATTACTCGCTCAATTCGGACTTCGCCGGATCGAATGTGAAAGTGAAGGGGCAGACGGCGCTCACTGGAGACTATGTAACAAAAGCCGACGCCAGCATCCGCGACCTATCGGTTGCGAAGGCGCTGCAACTCGCCGGCCAATCCGCTATACCGGCGAGTGGACAACTTTGCGCAGAAGCTCATGCGCAGGGGACATTGAACAATCCGGTTGCCGATTTAGGCTTTGGACTCGCACAAGCTAACGTCTACGGGGAGCGGATTAACAGCCTGAATGGCCGCATCCATTACGCCAACAATCTGGTTGACATACCTTCGATCGACCTCGATGTACCTGCCGGGACCGTGAGCCTGAGCGGGAGGTACAATCATCCGGCCAACGACTATACCGGCGGTGCGTTGAATCTAAAACTCACAAGCAGCGACATCCAGATAAATAGAATCGAACATGTGGAAAGGAAAGAGCCCGGTTTAGACGGCACCATCAAGCTCGCGGCCGATCTCTCGGCGAGACTGCGCGACGAGCATGGAAAGAGCCAATTGCTGATCTCAAATCTGAACGCCGCGGCGTCTGCGTCAGGAATGCATCTCAACAATAGGGCTATTGGCGGAATGAGCTTTTCGGCGCACACAACGGGCTCCACACTGAATTTTCGGCTCGACTCGGACTTGGCAAAGGCCCAGCTTCATGGTTCCGGTCAGGCAGAGCTCACCGGCGACTATCCCGTACGCGGGAACTTATCTTTCAACAACATCAAGTACTCGAATCTAGCTCCTCTGCTTGCCTCGGAGCCGAGTGTCGCGCCGCCTCCGTTCGAGGCCCTGGTGGGCGGGAAATTATCCGTGAACGGCCCGATGCTTAACGCGGACGACATCACGGCTCAGCTGCAGCTGGACGAGCTGGACGTTCGCACAAACGCGACGAACTCTCCTACCGGTGCACCGGCGCTCAGAACAGTAGAACTGCAAAATCAAGGCCCAATCGTACTCGCTCTCAACCATGACGTGGTGCAGATTAAGCAATTGAATGTGGGTGGCCGCGATACGTCACTGAAGGCATCGGGATCTATCAATCTGAAGAATGCTACTGAACCTCTGTCGCTTACGTTAGAGGCAAACGTCGATCTCGGTCTGCTGCAGGATGCCGATAGAGATTTCTATTCGTCGGGCTCGATCGCGTTGAACACGTCGATTCGAGGGACTTTTGGGCAGCCCCGGGCAAACGGACAGATTGTTTTGAAGAACGCGAACGTGAATTATGCCGGCGCACCGAATGGTTTGTCGAACGCAAATGGCGTGATTGCTTTGAATGGAACCAACGCATCGATTCAACATCTAACGGCTGAAAGCGGCGGCGGCAAAATCACCCTGACCGGGTTCGCCGGATTGGGCTCAGGAGTACCCAGCTTCAATTTGAAAGCAGCTGCGAGCAGCGTGCGGGTCCGCTACTCGGGTATCAGCGCAACCTCCAACGCAACCATCACGCTGACAGGAAATCTCAAGCGGTCTTTTCTCGGAGGAACAATTTCGATCGAGCGCATCGCTTACGCCAGCTCGAGCGACGCTGGATCTCTTTTGTCCACCGCGTCGGCGCCGCCCAGCACTCCCACGTCACCCTCGCCCTTGCTCTCGGGTATGCGGCTCGACGTGCGTATCTTAACGGCTCCGGACATCCAGGTAGTCTCGACATACACCAACCGGCTATCCGTTCTGGCGAATCTGACCGTCAGAGGAACGGCCGAGAACCCGGGAATGCTGGGCCGTGTAACTGTGACCGATGGACAATTAGTGTTTTTCGGAAACACGTATACGGTGACTACCGGCACGATCAATTTCTATGACCCGACATCGATCACGCCGGTGCTAAATGTATCGCTTGATACGATCGCACAGGGCGTCAATGTGACGCTTGGCGTCTCCGGACCGATGAATAATCTGAAGCTCAGTTATCGCTCTGACCCGCCACTGTCGTTCGAACAGATTGTTCAGTTGCTTGCTACCAATACGACGCCGGCAAACCCGGTGATTGCGGCGCACCAGCCCGCACCGCCCCAGCAATCGCTCAGTCAGATGGGAGAGTCGGCTGTTCTGGGCCAAGCGGTGGCAAATCCGCTCGCCAGCCGTGTGCAGCGAGTCTTCGGTCTTTCGCAATTTAAAATCGACCCGTCGTTCGGGGGGCCCGGTGGCCAACCGTCCGCGCGAGTTACCTTGCAGGAGAAGATCGCCAGTAACATCACCTTCACTTACATCACGGACGTAACTCAGACTAACGCTCAGATCGTGCGTGTGCAGTGGGACCTTACCAATAATCTTTCAGCGGTGGCGCTGCGAGACTTCAACGGCAACGTCAGCGTCGAGATGTTTTACAAGTTTACGCGAAGATGAGAGCAACCGAAAAATCATTGTTATGAAGATCGTTATGTTTGGCCTCTCGATCAGCTCCGCCTGGGGAAACGGGCACGCTACTCTTCTGCGGGGACTATTCAGGGCGCTGCATTCCGAAGGGCACGAGGTTCACTTCTTCGAGAAAGACGCCCCTTACTATGCCGCCCACCGCGACGCTCCGGCTTTCCCGTTCGCAAACCTTCATCTTTACTCCGATTGGGCGGCGAACCTGGGATGTGCGAGACAGGTTCTGGATGGCGCAGAGGTAGGTATCGTCACGTCATATTGTCCGGATGGGGCCGCGGCCTGCCAACTTATCCTGGAGCGCGGTCGGGCTCTTCGAACCGTCTTCTATGATATGGATACCCCGGTCACGCTTACTCGCCTGATGCAGGGCGAAGCTGTGCCTTATCTGCCATCGGAAGGTCTAGCGGGGTTTGATCTTGTTTTGAGTTACACGGGAGGCGCGGCGCTCGACCATTTGCGGAGTAAATTGCACGCCCAGTGTGTGGCCACGTTGTATGGATGGGTTGACCCCGAGATTCATTCGAGAGTTCCGGCCGATGGCAGATTTACCGCTGACTTGTCCTATCTGGGCACCTATGCCGCGGACCGGCAGCACCTTCTAGAAGAACTTTTGATCAGGCCGGCTACCCTTCTGCCTGGCAGCAGATTCGTTATTGCAGGCGCGATGTACCCGGAACCGGAGCGCTGGCCTGTCAATATCCGCCATTACGGCCATATTGCTCCGCCTGAGCACTCTGCTTTCTACTCCTCGTGTCCTCTGACGCTGAGCGTAACGAGAGGCACGATGGCCTCGATGGGATACTGCCCATCGGGTCGTTTGTTCGAAGCTGCAGCCTGCGGAACCGCGGTGCTGAGTGACTGGTGGGAGGGACTGGACAGCTTTTTCAAACCTGACGAGGAGATCTTGATAGCGACTTCGACCGTGCAGGCCACCGCGGCGCTTGGCATCGAGCCAGGCATGCTGGCGCAAATCGGGCTTCGCGCAAGGGAGCGTGCCATGGATTGCCACACCGCAGCTATTCGGGCGCAAAGACTGATTGCTCTTATCGAAAGTCCTGCCAATGAGGGCACGGACGTTTCTTTGGGCGAAGCCAATCAGGAGTATCAGCCCCGCGAACTCGTGACGCCTTCTCCCGCCGCGCGGGCTTGAGATGTGGGGAATCATTCCAGCCGCAGGCATGGGCAGCCGCATACAGCCGCTGGCGTTCTCAAAGGAACTGCTACCGGTGGGCACTTACGTAGCGGGTTCTCAGGAGCGGCCCAGAGCGGTCAGCGAGTATTTGATCGAACGGATGGTCAAGGGGGGTGTGGATAAAATTTGTTTCGTCATCTCGCCCGGTAAGTCGGATATCTTGAACTACTTCGGCGGCCATGCGCTTTCAGCCGACGTGTTCTATGCCGTACAGCCCAAACCCGCCGGGCTGTGCGATGCAATCTTCCGGGCTCTTCCGCTGGTTCCGCCGGACGAACACGTTTGTATTGGGTTGCCGGATACGGTCTGGTTTCCGGAAGACGCGCTTGGCAGACTCCCTGCGGACGTGCTTTCGCTTTTGTTGTTTCCGGTCGACCATCCCGAGCGGTTCGATGCGGTGAATACGCTGCAGAATGGCGAAGTCATCGAGATTCAGGTGAAGCAGGAAAATGCGGCAACGAAATGGGTCTGGGGCGCGCTGAAGATGCCTGGCGCGGTTCTCGCAGAACTCCACGATATCTGGATCAAGAGCCAGGACGAGTATCTCGGGACACTGATCAACGCTTACCTCGCGAACGGAGGCCGTGCTCTCGGGCTCAGAGCAGGAGAGTGCTACGTGGACGTCGGAACGTTGAACGGATATCGGGAAGCTTTACGCGTGCTTGATGCAAACTGCGCGGCTGTGAATAGAGACTGACGCTACCATCGTATGCAGCTCGAAGTCATCGATACGTACACTCGGCTGCAGGAGGTGAAAGCCGACTGGGCCGAGCTTATTGCCTCTCTGCCGTCCGTCACGCCTTTTCAAACTCCCGAGTGGCTGCTGCCGTGGTGGCAACATTTCGGCAGCGGTGATCTCCAGGTGCTCCTTTTTCGCGATGGCAGCGGCTCGCTCGCCGGATTGCTCCCTTGCTTCCGCCATGAATGGAACGGGCACCGGCAACTTACGCTGATCGGTTCGGGCATATCGGACTATCTGGAACCTCCTATCGCGCCGTCTTACCGCGAGACAGTTACCAGATGTCTGGTCGACTTCCTGCGAAGCGACCCGTCCTGGGGAGTTTGTGATTGGCAGGATCTTTCGTGCGGCACCCCGTTGAGCTCCGTCGTTGCGCCCGGTGAGTTCGACGCCGGTCTCCAAGCTGACTTGCCATGCTCAGAAATCCCCATTACAGACGGATTCGTCAACTACTGGGCCGAGCGGCCAAGCGGTTTGCGGCGAAACGTTCGCAGATACAGGGAGAAGGCGGAGCAGATAGGGCGTGTCGAGTTTAGCGCGAGCAATCTCAACCAGGAATCTCTGGAGGCGCTCATTCGTCTGCATTCGGCTCGTTGGCGGGAGCAGGGTGAACCGGGCATGATTGCGGCGAACCGGTCTGCAAACTTCCTTCGGCAAGCTGCCCGCGAGCTCGAGCGCTCACAATCCATAATCTTCTTTTCGCTGACTTTCCAGGGCGGCATATCGGCTGTTATCATGGCGTTCCCTTTCCGAAACACGCTGTACGGATACCTCAGCGCATTTGATCCTGCTTACGGGAGTCTTGGTTTCGGCCGGATTCTTCTATTTGAATCCCTTCGCTACGCTTTCGAGAACAAATACGCGGCGTGGAATTTTCTGCGCGGTAGCGAGCCCTACAAAGCGGATTGGGGAGCCTGCCCTATTCCGAAAGCAAGGATCATCATCCGGCGCGACCTTCGTCCCTAAGGCGGCGATACAGCCGGACGTAGTCGCTAACCATACGACTTGCCGTGAATCGCTGTTCCGCCACTGAGCGGCAAGTCTCGGGGGAAATTTCGGCGGTTCTGAGAACTGCGTCCGCCATAGCGTCCTCTGAATCTGTTATGAATCCTGTGACCCCGTGCTCGACGATCTCGGGAAGCGCTCCCGCTCGAAATGCCACCACTGGCGTTCCCGAACCGAAAGCTTCCATGGAAACCAGAGAACTAGTTTCGGATACCACGCTCGGAACCAGCAGGCAGCGGGCATTTGCGAGCAAGTGTTGTTTTCGGGTTGCGTCGACTGCTCCAACATAGACACGCTTGTTATCGAGTAAGGGCTCTACCTCTTTCGCGAAGTACTTGCGATGCCAATCGAACGGATGTACGGGGCCGGCAACAATCATGGGCAATTCGAGCCGGTGCGCAACCCGCAAAGCAACATGAACGCCTTTTTCGGGGCAGATGCGCCCCAGCGAGACCAAATAGTTTTCCTTTGACCGAGATGGATGTAAGTTCTCCAGATCAATGCCATTCGGGACCACCGGCAGCCCGCAGCTGATATCGGTCGAGTCAGCCTGACTTTGAGAAACGCAGTTCATGGAGATGTCTGTCTGGGCGAACAGATCGTTCGGATACCACTCGATGGGCAGATGCAACGTTCCCAGTTGCGTGGCTCGCTCAGCAGGTACGTGATAGGAGTCGAAATCAAGCCCGTGGAAATGGACGAGATCGATGTGGTTCTCAGCCAGCACTGCATCGATCCGCTGCCGGTGGACTTCCTGGGCAGCGGCTCGCACGAGATCTGTTATTTCGCCTTCGGCGGCAAGACTCGGAATCAGCTCCCCGATTACATGAGAGCCTTCTGCCGCGATAACGAGCGAGCGAAATCCTTGTTGACACAACCCGCGGTCCAGCAAGTGGAGAATGTGCTCCGCCCCTCCGCCCGCGCCTGTTCCTACGGGCATCAGCGGATAGGCTACGCTGAGTACGGTTAGAGAAGGATTCGGCCGGGACCTAACCATCAACGATTAGAACACCCTGCAAGCCGGCTTCGAGGTTTCCGCTACAATAATAGGGAATTTCAATGCTTCTTCCGGGTCCTGTGTACAAAACAGCGTTTCGGTCGAATTCAAAGGTAGAATGATCGAACTATTTGTCGACACGTTCCGCTATCGGCAACTAATTTGGGCGCTGGCCCTCAAAGAGCTTAAGATTCGATACAAACGTTCGGTGCTGGGCTTCCTCTGGGCGCTGCTCAACCCGCTGCTCCTGATGGTGGTTTTGTCCGTTGTGTTTTCGACCGTTATGGCGGCGAACATTCCGCACTTCGCAATCTTCCTGCTCAGCGTATTGCTGCCGTGGACGTTCTTCTCGCAATCTCTATCTTATGCAGCCGAGTCGATTGTGGGAAACGGCGATCTGATCAAGAAGGTTCGGGTAGCCAAGCTGGTATTTCCGGTAGCGGCGGTCGTCTCGAACATGATCAACTTCCTGCTTTCGATGATTCCGCTGGTTCTAATCGTCATCGCGATGCGGCATCCGTTCTATCTGACCTGGCTCTATCTGCCGATTCCGCTGCTCGCTCTTACAATCTTCACGCTCGGTGCGACATTTTTCTTCGCCGCTGCCAATGTGTACTATCGCGACGTGGCGCACATTCTCCAGGTGCTGCTGAACATCCTCTTTTATGTAACACCGATTATCTACTCGATCGATTTAATTCCCGCAAGCGACCGATGGCTGCTGAAGCTGAATCCGCTGCAGTATTTCCTGAACGAGTTCCGTTTGAGCGTCTACTACGGACTGATGCCTAAGCCGATGTCTGTGGTTGCCTGCTTTGCCTGCGCGTTTCTCATGCTGGCTGCCGGATTCTGGGTCTTCCGGAAACATCAGGATGAGTTCGTATTCTATGTCTGATCGAACCATGACCGGCGCAATCTCCGTCGAGAACGTTGTCCAACGGTTCCGCGTGATACATGAGCGTCCGGACACTTTGCGCGAGCTCTTCTCGCGCTTCTTCCGCCAGCAGGTCAATTATCACGATTTCGACGCTGTGAATGGTGTGTCATTTACAGTCGACAAGGGTGAGATGGTTGGGATCATCGGCCGGAATGGTTCGGGCAAGAGTACGTTGCTCAAGATCATTGCGGGTGTTTACGCTCCCACCACCGGACGGGTTCGCGTAAACGGCTCAATTGCACCTCTCATCGAGCTCGGCGCGGGTATGCATACGGAGCTGACCGGACGTGAAAACATTCTGCTGAACGGACTCCTGATGGGTTTCTCGAAACGAGAAATGCTGGATCGTGAGCAGCGAATCATCAGCTTCGCGGAACTCGGCGATTTCATAGATGTTCCCGTGAAGCAATACTCGAGCGGAATGTACATGAGGCTCGCTTTCTCGGTCGCGACCGAGGTGGATCCCGACATTCTGGTCATTGATGAAATTCTGGCGGTCGGCGATCTCACATTCCAGCGCAAATGCTTCGACAGGCTGAAGCGATTCCGTGAATCGGGCAAAACCATTCTCTTTGTCAGCCATAGCATGGACCAGATTACTGACCACTGCGATCGCGCTATTCTGCTGGATCGCGGCCGGATGGTCTATAACGGCGACCCGAATGAGGCCGTTGCCCTGTACAAGGGCGCAAGCCTGCCTCCGCAGGCTGCCGAACTCGTGGGCGCCGCGACTGGATCATAAAACTAAAACCCGCTTTACTTCGCCGATACGTCGCGCGAGCCGATCAGGCAGGCTCTTCGGCCATGCGGCAAGATCAAATACACGTCTACTCTGCTGTGTTCAGGCCCGGGCAGGTAGCCGACCCAGCCCGTTTTAAGAGTTCCCGGGTTATGCAGGCTCCTCGCAACATCCGGCCTCGGGAATCCGTCGATGGCCGATCCGAGTATGTGGCCCTCCGGATCCGTCAGAAGCAGGTGCCGCCTGCTGTCGTATAGTTCTCCATCCCAAGCCCAGCCTTCCATCCGGTATCCCGGCCGGTCCGATCCGGAGATTGTTCTCACAAGGTCGACCGAACCCTGGCAGGTTCCTTCGACCGCGTAATGCTTTGCGATCTCTCCACCCAGCCAACCCCGCCATTGCTTGTGATAAACCGAAAGGTCGTCCGTTCTGAAGTAGTTTGTTAAGGAGCGAACCGTGTTCATGTTGTAGTAGTGCACGCGCTTCCAGACAGGCGCGTCGTAAACATCGTTGGCGATCGCGATTTCGGATTCGTTCAGGTAAAGCTCATAGCCGCGCGCATAAGCTACCTTGCCGGCTTGGTCGGTCGTCAAAAAGAATACAAAGGCTACGAGCATTGCTGCCCGCAGAACCAGGCCTATTGATTGCGTGCGTTTATTTTCACTTCGCCCTGCTGCGATTACCAGCAACGAAGTGAGAAACAGCCAGAACAGCATGGCGGGCGTAGTGTAGCGCGAAGTCAGAGCCTCTTCTATCGGGAAATTAAATCGCCCTGATGCGATCAGGCCCACGCTGCACAGCTCAAAGACCAGGAGATGGAGGTAGACCAGATCAGTTCGACGGTTGAATGCACCGCGCAAACGTGTCACGTGAAGCGCCTGGTTCAATAGAAAGAGAAAGGCTGCAAGAAGTCCGACACACCCCACGATCCCGGCGCAATGGATCACGTCCGGCAGCTTTGCTCCTGGTACGCAGAACGCTATCGGGTCAGCAAACGGGGAACCAATTACCGTGACGAGGAAGCCCAGGAACGCAGGCAGGTGCCGGAGCGCCTCCAAGGGCGAAGCATGATCCGCCGGCCTGACATAACCGATGAAGTACGCGATCCAGGTCGCGATCCCAAACGCGAGCAGAGTGGCCCGGAGGCGTCGCGAGAAACCGAGCAGGTAAGAGAGTGACAGGAGCACCGGCCAAATCAGCAGCCCATTTGCGACGCAGTAAGTGGTCGCTACCGCAAGGATGATGATTAATGCCAGCCGCCGATTGTTCTCTCGTGCAGCTGACGCGCTTCGAATTCCCGGCAGCAGCACGCAGCAAAGACTTGCGCCGAAATACACTTCTGCAAACTGGATTTGAAAATACCAGGTGAAGTTTGCAAACTGCTGGGATGAAAACATTGCTGCCATTGCCAGCGCACCCATAAACCAGGCGGTAGTGCGTCTGATTCCGGGAACCAAAGCCGCGAGCCGGCAGAGAATAACGCCGTGAGCGAGCAGAATCAACGGGATGAAGATCGCCAGGGAAACCGCAGTGCCCGAACAGAAGTACTGATCAAAGAGAAAGAAGAGCCTGGGCACGGCAATGCGATGCTCGTTGTGCTGAGCTGCCAAATGCCATAGGGCGCCGCTCCCGTAGCGCTGCGACCACGCCCAAAAATCCCACATGTCTCCGATTGGTACCGGGCTGTAGCAGATCCACATGATGCGGAAGGTCGCTACGCAGGTGCAAACCGCCAGTGCAACGGCCAGCAAAGCCAAGGTGAGGCCGGCGCGATCGGGTGACGCCTGAGCCGCGATTGGCTCCCCGGGAGCGGCATCCATCGAGATGTTTCGCTGCATGGTTCCGGCGGGCACAGACCGCGCTTACTGCCCGATTATCACCTTATCGGTATCGCGTTCTGCAAGCTGAACTCGCCAACTAGTCGCAGGATCGATCGATTCGGGGGAGCATGAGGACAGCTTGGTTGCGAGCCAGGTGGTATCGATCAGCCGCGTACCCTGAGCGCGCAGCCTGATCGCGAGAAGATGTTCGTTGAAGATTGCGGCAGCCTTGGATTTGAACAGCGGCCATGACTTGGCGTCGAGTGCAATCTTCGAGTGCCAGGCCGAACCCTGGCCGATTTCGCTTCCGGTCAACCAATCCAGGACAAAACGTTGATAGTTCTCCGATACGCCGGCTTCAGGGGGAAAGGGAACACCCGGTTCCGGGCCGAACCAGTCGTCAATCTCGCGCGCTGAAACCAAACTCCGGAGTGCTTTGATCTCGGCTGGCGGCGTGAAAAAGAAGGACGTGCGGATCCAGTGCTGGGATCGGAAGTACTGAATGTTTATGGCCTCGTTGTACGCGTCGATATGACCCAGACAGGCGGCGCGGCTAGCAATGTACTCCAGCATCCGATTGTCGAAGCGGTCGAGGTACGCTACATACAATGTGTGAAACGCGCTCGTAACCAGATGGACGAGGTCATATGACCAGATTCGTCCTCCTAGAAACTGCAGCCCCTTATCCCACGCGGAAAACTCCCAAAATGAGTTGTCGCCCCCGATCAAAGCGTGCGCTTCATTGTGCTGCTCTACAAAATCATGCGGGAGCGCATTATCTACCACGATTGTGTTGCGCTCAACGTTCGGAAGCCGGCGCTCGAAAATAGAATCGAGCTGCTCCTCAGCTTCCCGGTATCTTTCGGTGCCATAACGCGCAAGTATGGTTGCTACTCGCATGCAGTCATCCCTGAATTATCGCAAGCGGAGGGAACCAGGCTTGCTCTTGAAAGTACACTCAGAAATGGTGAAAATTCGGAAGACGCTTTGCGCGGCCACTTTGGTTGCTGCGACTCTCGTAGCATGCACGAAGAAGTCAGCCGTGCCTCTCGAAAGCGTTCCAGTCCGATCACTCAAGCAGGATCCGGCTGGCATCTCCTTCTCGTGGGATCAACTTGGCCCGGTTACCAACCCGCTTAGCCGGCAATCGGCGACGGTCGAATCCGGCACACCGCTGAACATACTCGGCTGGGCTCTCAGCAGCCATCGCACCAAGCTGGTTTCGGAGGTCGACCTGATGATGGATGACGGACTCTACCAAATTCCTTACGGTCAGCCCCGCCCGGATGTCGCGCAAATTTACGGCAATCCCGGTGTTACGAACTGCGGTTTCGCTGCCTCGTTTCCGGCAAGAGATTTGGGCGCGGGCAAGCACAAGATCGCTCTTAGAATTATCGGAGCAGACCGTAAATCCTATTTGCAGTCACCGGGCGTGATCGTCACGGTCCGATAATCGCCGGCGGCGAGAACAGGTCAGGCTGTCCGGCCGCGAACGAAGTGAATGATCAGAGAGATGACCGCGATCACAACCAGGATGTGAATCAACCCGCCTGCGACGTGAAACGCGAGCCAGGAAACCAGCCAGATGACCAGAAAAACAAAAAAAAGCACGAGGAATAACGAGTCTCTAAGCATATTCGATATGTCCAAACGGGACGCTCATCGCTCTCCGTCAAACGGAAGACGCTCAGGGATCAATGTCGTTTCGCTCGTGCACAAGCGCACCCGTGAAATTTCGTGTTACCGTTCGGACCCGGCGTAGTCGAAAGTGGAGAGGCGTTTATGGCTGAAAACAAGAAATGTGCCCACCCCTCCTGCAATTGTCAGGCAAAAGAAGGGAGTGATTACTGCAGCGCTTTCTGCGAGGGCGCGGGTAAGGCTCCCGATATTCAATGCGGCTGCGGTCATCCCGATTGCGAGATGACGGCCAGGCTCTAAGGTCACTCGTTCGGATTGGGAGCGGCAGCAGTCTTCAGGTACAAGTCCCAACCCTTTCGGGCCGACTTTGCAAAGCTTTCCAGCTGGGAGTAGTCATCTAGCCACGTCACGTACATGATTCCTTGGAGGCCGGGTAAGCCGCGCGCTGTCTGGAAATCCTGCTCCGCACTCGTGCCGTTTCCGGTGTCGTAATAGCCGGCTATGATCTGTTTGTGTGCGACCGACTGCCGTTTGTCTAATCCGGCAAACCACGACAATGATTCACGCAGGTGCGGATGGTTCCAGTTCAATACCCCAACGCTTGCGGGAAGGCCTTTCCATGATCCAGCGAGATTGCCTTCCACGTAGAAATAATTGTCGTGTGCGTTGTGACTCGGATCGAACATATCGCTCCAGACATAGCGCGGAGATCCCGGCATGACAGACTCGTAAAGCTTCACTGTCTTGCGGACATTCCATGCGAGTAGCTCGCCGGCGGTCATGCCTTTTGCCCGGCAGCTCGCGCACGAGTTCGCCTGCCGCAGTTCGTCATAGCCCAACAAAAGCGGGCTCCCCGCAGGCATCACGGAAGCCAGCACGCGGCCGTTTCTCTCCATCCAGCGAAATACACCTGGTTCAGTCAGGCACATGGCAACCTGCTGGTCTCCTGGAATCGGAAATACGGCGTAGTAATTCATTGCAACGGTCTGCCCGGGCCGAAGGCGTGTTGTCTTCGGCAGCGTGACGGACACGGGCTTGTGATACACATCCCGAAAAACAGTTCTGGGGGACGACAGAGCCGGATCCGCGATGCGATCGAAGTCCCGGCCTTCTCGGTATTCCGTGCGTGCGTCTTCGGGATCGTAGACCGTCAACGGTGCTCCGGGCCGGCGAGCTATGTAAACAGGCGCTGTCTCCTCGAGTTGAACGTCGTCAAACCACAACAGGCCTGTACTTCGGCCCCATACACCGAAATATAGATACGCGGCGCTGGTCTCCTGGCTATCGAAGCTGAACTCCAGCCTCCTCCAGTCATGAGTTCCATTCGCGGGGAATGCCGAATAGAAGCAACCTTTCTTGCGTTTCCACCAGTCCGTCACTTCGACGATAGCCGGGCCGCGAAATCCGGACGACTTAAACCACAGGCTGAGGTGATACTGCCGCCAGGGTGTTAGGACTACCTTCTGCCGGAAACGCGCGTTGCCTTGAGCATCCACGACGACGGCCGACGCTTTCCCAGTATGTGCGACGTGGCTGATGCCAATGCCGGGGTCACGTGTGCCGAACCAATCGGATTTTCCGTTTTCAAATCCGGCATTTTGTAAAGGAGGCAGCCCGTTCACTACGTTCAGGTCGGTTCCCGCGCCGTTGACTGTGAACCTGGCTCCAATTACTCGCTGCGCTTCGGCCAGGTTGCCGTCGGCGGCGAGCGCCACGTTCGACCAGCCAAAGGGAGCGCCCGAGCCCATTACGCTCAGACCTTTGGCGGCTGCGTATCGCATCACCTCGCGCATGCGCTGGACGTTGGCTTCAGGCCAGAAAGAATCTGACAGATACCCGAAGCTGTTTTCCCAGAAAGCTGCGCCCGTATAGCCGGAACGCGCGGCGCGGTCGATAAGAGCTTTGCTCGAAGCGACCGCCTCGTCCGAAGTTAAGTTGGAGTGGTGAAAGTACCACAGCTGCAGAGCAGGCCTCGTGGGCGGCCCCGCGAAACCCGTCGCGATGCTGACCAGCAACGCCGCTACCGCAGCGGAATAAGCTCTACGCAGTGCTGCCCCAGGGCTTCGCTTCCAGAACGCCTTTATAGCCGTTCTTCAGCCGTTCTTCGATCACCGCCCAGACTTTGGGATCGCAACCTTCCCAACGCGTCACCGCGGTATTGCCCAAGTACGGCAAATCCGCGACGCCCATCTTGCTCGAGAAAAATCCGCCTACCGTGAGGCTACGAAATTCGGTAAAAAACCGCACCCAAGCCAGATCCTCTTTCGCCGCTTTTTTCGGATAGGCGACCCGGTCAAGCAGTTGCTTTTGCTGGTCCGGCGATGCCTTCGCGAAATTCTGTTGAAATTTCGCGTTCGATTCGCGATCCAGCCACATCAAACCGCCGAAGATCTGCGCTTTGAGATCTTCATTTCCGCTTTGCTCGGTCCGGTAGGCGATCCAGTCGTCCAGGAACTCCGGGACTCCTGCTTGCGTTGCACTGCCGCTTCGCCCGTCCGCCGGGATGATCAGGTCGGAAAGCACGCAGACTGTTTCCCACTGGTGGTCGTCGAAAGTCTGGCGCTTGTAGGGGCCACTCGCAGCGCTCTCGGCTTGGGCGGCCATGTGCATGTGATCATGCGTCTGTGCCTCAGCCTGCTCCGTGGCCAGCGCTGCGGCTGCCGGAACCGCCCCGATTATCTGAAGTAAGCCTCGGCGGCTGACACTAGTCTCTGACATCGTTCCCCTCCGCTTCCTCAAACTTTCACGTTACGCTTTAAGACCTGATCGGCAATGTACTCGGATGTTCGCCAGCCCAAGGCCGTAATGGTCAGCGTCGGATTCTTGTCGGCGTTACTTACGAATGGCGCCGCGTCCGTTATGAACAGGTTTTTTACATCCCAGGCTTGAGCGTACTGATTGAGAACGGACGTCTTCGGGTTGTCTCCCATTTTGGTCGCTCCCACTTCGTGAATGATCTCTCCGCCTCGCGAAATGCCCCAGTTCTTATCCTCACCTTCCTTAAAGGTTACGGTTCCGCCCATGGTGTGGATGATTTCCTGGAAGGTCTCCTGCATGTGCTTGGCCTGGAGTATCTCGTCTTCGCTCCACTTGAAGTGGAACCGCAGCACCGGGATGCCCCACTCGTCGACGACGGTCGGATCGATCTCGCAGTAGCTGTTGTCGTTTGGAATCATCTCTCCACGTCCGGAGAAGCTGACCCCGCCGCCGTAAAGCTTGCGCAGATTACTCTTGAGCTCCGGCCCGTAGCCGCCGTCCAGAAACTCAGTTGCATACCCACCCAGCGCTCCGGCCCCAGGCTGGCCCCGGCCGCCTCCGATCTCGATGTGATAGCCGCGGGCAAACGGCATCTTGTTCGCCTTTTGCTCCTTATAGAGCCACCACGGCATGTAAAGATGCATGCCGCCCACCCCATCCTCGTTCTGCGGCGGTAGATCCTGGAGAATCGGCACGTATCCGTCGACGGCCGCTCCTACCGTATCCATGATGTACTTCCCGACCAGACCGCTCGAATTTGCGATTCCATTCGGAAACTGGCTGCTCTTAGAATTCAGCATGATGCGCGCTGTCTCACAACAACTGGCTGCGAGCACCACGATTTTGGCCTTGACTTCTACTTCCTGCCGCGTCCGTTTATCTACGTAGGAAACACCGGATGCCAGCCCGTCGCTTCCGACGAGTACTTCTCGCACCATCGCGTGAGTCCGCACTTCGAAAGTGTTCGGAAACTTCTTCTGGGTCGGAATAATATGTACGCCCGGCGAATTAAAGTTCGCGTTCACTCCGCACGAGCGGCCGCACTGAGCGCAATAATGACAGGCCGGCCGGCCATGGATCGACTTAGTAAGGATGGCAAGACGCGACGGAATGCACGGGATGTTCAGCTTGTCGCATCCCATCTTGATCAGACGCTCATAGCCCCGAGGTGCCGGCGCTGGTAGAAACTTGCCGTCCGGCGTATTTTCCAGCCCTTCCGGCGACCCGAACACGCCGATGAGTTCCTCGGCTTTGTCGTAGTACGGCGCCAGATCATCGTAAGTGATCGGCCAGTCGAAACCTTTGCCGTCCCTGCTGTACGGCTTGAAGTCATAGGGCCCCATGCGCAGCGAGATGCGCCCGTAGTGATTGGTGCGGCCTCCGAGCATGCGGGCTCGCCACCAAAGCCAGTCTGAGCCGGGAGCGTTTGTGTACGGTTCTCCAGGAACCTGCCACCCGCCTACGGTGGTGGCATCGAAATAGCCCCACGGCTTGTACTTGGTTCCTGCCCCGCGATGCGCAACCTGATATGGCCACCCGAACATTTTCGAGTCTTTGGTGCAGTCGAACCACTCGCCTGCTTCGAGCATGCAGATGTTCGCACCCGCGTTGGCAAGCACGTGGGCTGCGACTCCGCCGCCCGCTCCCGAGCCGACAATCACGACGTCGTATGATTTGGGTTCTGCCTTGACTTGGGCCATGTCTAATCCAGTTTTACACCACTTCCATAGGCACGTACTGCGTGAGATACCGCCTTGCCATAATGAAGCCCATCTTGAACTCGTCGCTGAAATCCGCGCCGTGATTCGTTCCCGCGCCGTACAGCGGATCTTCCTGCTCGATGCTCATCGCGCCCGTGTAGCCCACATCCTGTAGAACAGTGAAGAAATCTCGCCACACGACGATCCCCATTCCAGGAATCCGATAGCGCCACCAGTCCGCGCCATTTACAGGATTGATGCCGCCGGCTCGCAAAATCGGCCACATGATCTCGGTATCTTTCAAATGCACGTCATAGATCTTGTCCACGAAGTCGCGGGCTGTTTGGATCGGATCCATAAATTGACGGACTAGATGCGACGGATCGTATTGCAAGCCCACGTACGGCGAATCACCGAATCCCTTGAACAGCGCCTCGAATCCTACTGGACTGGTAGCGAGATTTGGGCTGTCCGGATACGGCTCCCAAAGTATCCGCACATTGTTGCGCTGGCATGCCGGGAAATACTTTTCCGTGTACACGCGCACGATTTCGTCCACCTGCTCCTGAAATGGTTTGGAGGGATCCTTTCCCGAGTTCGTTCCGATGTTGCGGACGCCCAGCTTGCCCGCCATGTCGATTGCCTTCGCGAAATACTCGTTCGTGTGTGCGCGTTTCTGCGGATCCGCGTCGATGTGGCTGCCGTCAATCTGAAGAGCTGAGACGTGCATCCCGAACTTACTCAAGGTTGCCTTAGTTGCTTCGATCTTCTCATCCGTGATCGTCATGGCGTCGAGCGTTGAATGCGGCCCACCGTTCAGAATCATATTCGTGAAGCCGTGCGTTTTGGCGAACTCCACGTTTGCGGGCGTGTACGGTCCCAGCGTCCCTAGCAGCGGTTTCCATTCTTTCTCTTGTTTGTGCTCGGAATGGCGAGCCCGGGCGGGTTGAGTAGTTTGCGACAGGAGCGCCGTTGCGGCAAGCGAGCTTACGAGGGTACGACGAGTCATTACCCGACAAGTTTATATCGAAGCTTCATCAGCCAAGCTCAGTTCCCTTCGTCTCGGGTACGAACGCTGCACTGACAGCCGCCGCGGCAAAGGCAATGCCGCATGCTGCAAATCCCCAGGAGAGGCTGCGGCCCTGCCCGAGTGCACCGATGAATAGCGGTGAAAATGCACTTAACCCTCGTGCAGCATTGTAGGAAATGCCGAGGGCGGTGGCTCGAATGGAAGTTGGAAATAGTTCGTTTCCGAGTATGCTCGACCCCGTGAAGAATCCGGTTCCGAAAAACGCTGCGACAGATGCGCTGAGGAGAATCTGCGCCGGCCTCATTGCGGCTGCAAACACAGGTACGCTAAGCGCTGCCAGCACAAGATACGAGATGATCGTTCGTTTTCGCCCAAACTTGTCTGCCAGGACTCCGAACAGAAGATAACCCGGCAGCATTCCGCAGAGATTCAAAGTCACAAGAAAAGCTGTTAAGCCTAACGAACTGAAATTGCGGCCGCCTTCGGCTTCCGGAAGCACTAGGTAGGCTGGGATCCAAGTGAACAGACCCCACCAGGCGAACATGCCAAAAGTGTTCATCGCAAGCAGCGCTAACAGGCGGGGGATCACAGGCCTCCAACGCGGCCCCTCCACCGAGTTTCCGCGCTCCCGAATCCAGAGCGCAGGCTCAGGAACATCTTGCTGGATCCAGTACACAATCAGCGCGGGACAAACACCCACGAAGAAAACCCACCGCCAGTTGGCCCGGCTCAAGACTACTTGAGCCACGACTGCCGCTAACGCGTAGCCGACCGCCCAACTGCTCTGAACGATTCCCAAAGCCCGGCCCCGCCACGCGCCCGGCCAGGTCTCGGCGACCAGAGTGGCGCCCGCATTCCATTCGCCGCCCATACCGAGACCGAGCAGAAATCGAAACGCAGCGAGCATCGTAACGCTAGTTGAAAAGCCGCAGGCGAAAGTGAAGAGCGAATAAGTCAGAATGCTCGCGCTCAGCATCCTGCGGCGCCCGTAGCGATCTGCCAGAAGCCCGAATACGAAACTGCCAATGGCCGAAGCGATGAGCGTAAGGGTGTTCAGCAGGCCGGCAGTCGTCTTGCTCATCCCAAACTCGCGCATCAGTGTCGTGAGCACGACGGAATAAAGCATCACGTCGAAAGCATCAAGCATCCAGCCGAGCCCCGCCGCTAGCACGGTGCGTCGCTGCGCAACCGTTGTGTCACGCCAGCGAAATGGGGATCTGTTCGTCAAACGTTAGGATAAGCATGAACCAGTACCATGCGCATCGCGATCGATACCGGCGGCACTTTCACCGATTGTGTTTACTCTGGCCCTGACGGCCTCGAAATTTTGAAAGTGCCTTCAACCCCGACCGATCCTGCAGATGCGCTGCTGCGTGCCGTCTCGGCCGTCGACCAGGCACAGACTTCAGAAGTGCGCCACGGCACCACTGTAGGCACCAATGCACTACTCGAACGCAAAGGTGCGCGCGTTGCGTTCGTTACGACAAGCGGTTTCGAAGACACCATCGCAATCGGCCGGCAGGCAAGGCCGAAGCTGTACGATCTCTTCTGGATGAAAGAACCATCACTTGCTCCCGAGGGTCTCCGCTTTGGTGCTGCAGAACGCGTGGCAAGCGACGGCGCGGTGCTGCAGTCACTCACTCAGGAAGAGCTCGCGCGGCTTGCGGAGGCGGTCCGCGCCGCTCACCCTGAATCCATCGCCGTCTCGCTCATTTTCTCGTTCGCCAACTCGGCGCATGAAAAGCTAGTGGCAAATGAGCTATCAAAACTCGGCGTTCCCGTTTCCGCTTCACACGAAATCCTGCCGGAATTTCGCGAGTATGAGCGCGGTTCAACTGTGCTCATCAACGCTTATCTAGCACCCAAGATGCAGCGCTATCTGGAACGCATCGACAGCGCTCTCCGCCCGCGGGGGTCCACCTTTCACGTCATGCAATCCTCGGGCGGCATCGTTCCGGCCCCGGTAGCCGCTCGGGAGCCCGTTCGTACGATTCTTTCCGGTCCCGCCGGCGGGCTTGTCGGCGCCATGGCGGTCGGGAAAGACGCCGGCTACAGTCGAATCCTGACGTTCGACATGGGCGGAACATCCACCGATGTCGCGCTGGTCGATGGCGATGCCGGGCTCCAGACCACTAAAGAATCGTTGGTCCTCGGCATGCCCGTTGCGGTGCCAATGCTCAACATCCATACTGTCGGAGCAGGCGGCGGTTCGCTCGCAAGTTTCGATCCTGGGGGTGCTCTCAAGGTCGGGCCCGAGTCTGCCGGGGCGGATCCCGGTCCGATCTGCTATGGCCGCGGCGAACTTCCGACGGTCACGGACGCCAATCTGCTGCTGGGCCGCCTCGATGCCGATTGGTTTCTGGGCGGCGAGATGTCTCTTCATGTGGAGCGCACCCGCGAGCGTTTTGCGCAAACGAAAGGTCCACTCGATTCGGTCGAGCGTTTCGCCGAAGGCATCATACGCGTGGCCGACTCTCACATGGAGAAGGCCCTGCGCCGCATCTCCGTCGAGCAGGGGCATGATCCGCGCGAGTTTGTGCTTGTCAGTTTTGGGGGTGCCGGCCCGCTGCATGCCGTTGCCCTCGCGCGCGCTTTGCGCATTCAGAAGATTCTTGTTCCCAACTTTCCTGGTGGGCTCTCGGCCTATGGCATCCTTGTTTCCGACGCAGTGCGTGACTATTCGCGAACCGTCATGCTGAGTCCCGGGGACGCTTCTCTCGAACAACACTTCCGCGAACTCGAGAACAGCGCCGAGGCTGACGGCCTCGCTGTTCGATCTCTCGATATGCGCTACGCCGGCCAGGGCTACGAACTCTCCGTCCCTTGGTCCACGGGTTTCGCCGATGCGTTTCATTCCCTTCACGAACAGCGCTACGGCTACTCCGATCCTACGCGCGATGTCGAAGTAGTGAATGCACGGGTTCGGGTGATTACGCAAACCGAACGGTTGCCTGAAGTCAAGGTGAAGCAGGCGCGGGGCGAAGCGATCCTGAGCCGCCGGCCGATCTACTGCGAGGGCGCGTGGCGCGAGGGTGCCATCTATGATCGTCAACGCCTCGCCCCTGGCGAACGAGTCTGCGGCCCGGCAGTTGTTGTCGAATACAGCGCCACTACCTTCCTGCCGCCCCGGTCTTCGGCACTCCTCGACCATGCTGGAAACCTGATAATAGACGTGCACTCATGATCGATCCGGTAGACTTGGCGATCTTCGCAAACGCCTTTCATTCGATTGCGGAGGAAATGGGTCTCGCTCTTCGCCGCACTGCGTTCTCCCCAAACATCAAGGAACGGCGCGATTACTCAAGCGCTGTCTTCGACGACGTCGGCCAAATTATCGCGATGGGCGACGACATGCCGGTCCATCTCGGATCCATGCCGATGAGCGTGCGGGCAGCACTGGACAAGCTCACCCTCGAACCGGGCGACATCGCCATCCTCAATGATCCTTACGACGGCGGCACGCATCTGCCCGACATCACTTTGGTGATGCCGGTCTTCGTCGAAGATCAGGCCCCGGCTGCATTCTACGTCGCTAATCGCGCTCATCATGCCGATGTCGGCGGTATGTATCCTGGTTCGATGGGCCTCTGTCAGGAGATCTGGCAGGAAGGCGTTCGCATCCCGCCCGTCAAGCTTGTTGCGCGCGGTGTATTGAATGACGCGCTTCTGCGGCTCATCCTGAATAACGTTCGCACGCCGCGCGAGAGGGAAGGTGATCTCACCGCTCAAATCGGCGCTTGCCGGATCGGTGTCGAACGCCTGGTCGAACTAGTCGAAAAATATGGGCGGGAACGCCTGAACGAAGTCACAGCCGCGCTTCTCGATTACTCAGAGCGCCTGACTCTTTCGGAGATCGAGCAGTTGCCCGCAGGCAAGTTCAGCGCCGAAGACTTTCTCGATAGCGATGGCATTATCGACATTCCGGTCAAAATTGCCGCCACCGTCACAACCGCACCTGGAAGGCTCACGGTCGATTTCACTGCTTCCGCCGATCAGGTTGCGGGTAGCCTGAACGCTGTCTACGCGATAACCTACTCGGCCGTATTCTACGTAATTCGGTGTCTCTTGCCCGACAACGCAATGGCGACGGCTGGGTTGATGCGGCCGGTAGAAATCGTTACGCGCCCTGGTTCCGTAGTTTCAGCTCAAGCGCCGGCCGCCGTCGCAGGCGGCAATGTCGAAACGTCACAGCGCATTGTGGACGTCCTGCTGCGAGCGTTTTCGCAGATCCTTCCCGCTCGCATTCCTGCCGCGAGTTCCGGCACGATGAACAATCTCACGATCGGTGGGATGGACGGAAGAACCGGCCAGCCATACGCCTACTACGAAACAATCGCCGGGGGTTCCGGAGCGCGTCCGAATGCTGACGGTGTCTCCGGCGTGCACACCCATATGACGAACTCGCTCAACACACCGGTTGAAGCGTTGGAGTACGCCTATCCGTTCCGCGTCCGCAGCTACCGTTACCGTCCTGCGTCCGGGGGCTCCGGCAAGTACCGTGGCGGCGATGGCCTGGTGCGTGAGATCGAGATCCTTTATCCGGCCCAGATCACGATCCTCTCGGACCGCCGCGTCTTCGCGCCGTATGGTCTGCACGGCGGATCCGAAGCCATCAAAGGACAGAACGTGTTGATCGAAGCCGGGGCTCGCGCGGACCTCCCAGGTAAGTGCAACCGGCGGGTTGTGAAAGGAGCGATCCTACGAATCGAGACTCCTGGCGGCGGCGGCTGGGGCCTTTAGCTTCTCCAGAAGCGCTATCGCTTTCCGAATATCGGCTGCCCGCCTCGCCTGATCCTGTTCCTCGCGCTCAATACTCAACAGCCCCCGGTATCCGATCTCCTTCAATTTGGCCAGGAACGCAGGGAAATCCACGCTTCCTTCGCCGAGCGGCTTCTCGACTCCAAGCGCCTCCGGCTGATCGACCGGCGGCCAGTCCCCGTCCTTGCAGTGCACCGAGATCACATGCCTCCCAAGTACACCGAGCGCTTCGATCGGATCGCCGGTACCGTATAAAATCATGTTCGCCGGATCGAAGTTGATCTTCAGATTCGGTCGTTTGACATCGTCTATGAACTGCAGCAAGACCTTCGCTGGTTCCTGCCCTGTCTCGAGCGTGAAGGATTGGCCATTCTTACCGCAGTGGTCGCAAATGTCGCGCGTTACATCACGAATGGCTGCATAGCTTGCACTACCGAAGTCGTGCGAGACGAAACCGATGTGGCACGCCACACTATCGATCCCTAGTTTGCCCGCAACATCCGATACCGCTTTCGTTCTAGCCACGCGTTCCCTTCGCGTGTCGTCGGGCACCAGGCCAACCGTTCGCTGCACCGTCGGGATATCTTCGTAATTCTCGCCAACGTAGCTGCAAACGGCGGTCACGGCCGTGAAGTGCTCGTCGGTAAGCGCCGCATCCCATCTCTCAGCCGCTCCCTCCAGAGAAAGTTCGCCCGGAAATCCGAGTTGGCCCGCGCGCACCCCGAACTCCTTAACCTTCTCGAGCGTCTTCCGCGCGTTCTCCTCCGCCCAGAACATCAATCCGATTTCCAGGTCTTCTAGACCGAGCATTTGATTGGCTCTCCCCCTTTTACACGAGATT
This sequence comes from Terriglobia bacterium, assembly GCA_963723645.1. Classification (GTDB taxonomy): domain Bacteria; phylum Acidobacteriota; class Terriglobia; order Bryobacterales; family Bryobacteraceae; genus Bog-105. The sequence continues at coordinate 2,075,981 of CAVRRR010000005.1, read as the reverse complement.
CTTTCAATAGCAATGCCAGCTTGACCGCTTGGGCGGATTGCTCCGGCGGACACCGCTCCGGAGCACTACCCGCCCGGCAGCACTCGACGAAGTACCCGATCTCGAGGTCATACGCATCGCCTTCAGGCTTTTGCACGCTGTGCCTCCCGCTTCCTTCGTCCTCGATTAACCCGTCGGGCGTAAGCTCGAGCAACTCTTTCTCCGTTCTCGCCTCGAAGGCCATTGAGAACGGTGAACCCGGCAAGAGCCACCCACCCTCGATCTGCACATCCAGACCGCCTTCGTAATTGAGCGTAGCCGCTATCCCATCCACATTTCCCAACGGCATCGCCGCGACACGTTCGGGCATCCCGAAGAGCATCAGCACTTGGTCGATGTCATGTACGAGCAGATCGAGTAGCGCTCCTCCGCTGCGTGCCTCTAAAGGCAGCCAGCTGCTCCAGTCGGGTAACCCGCAGCTTCGTGCAAACCTTGCCCATCGTAGCTTTCCACGGTGCGCCTTCACAAATTCGCGCAGCACCGCGTACTCGGGCCAGAATCGCAGGACATGCGCGATCATCAGCACTCGATTGCGTTCACGCGCTGTTGCTACCATGCGGTCGCAGTCGGCCGCCGTAAGAGCCATCGGTTTTTCGCAAAGCACATGTTTTCCCGCCGTAAGAGCCGCCATCGCCACCGATGTGTGCAGATCTGTAGGCAGGCAGATATCAACCGCATCGATCTCCGGGTCAAGAACCATCTCTCGCCAGTGCGTCCACTGCCGCACCTCTGAGAAATCGAACTCTGTGGGCGGGCGGTCCAGATTGCCGCCCGCCTGCGCCAGGTGCTCCGCCAGACTCCGCTCGCTTTGCGTAGATATGCCGGTCACCTGAACGTCTGGAAGCTTGGCGAAGGCGGCAAGGTGCGTTGCGCCCATGAACCCCAGTCCCGCCATTCCTATTTTCACGACTGTATTGTACGAATCCTCGCAACCGGAGAGATCTTCGTGAGCAAAGCTCTATTCTGTGTAGATGCGATTCCTCCTGGGACTTGTAGCCGGTGTGGTCTTGATTGTTCTCGGAGTTTACTTCTACTTTCGTCTCGGTTACGCCCCCGTCGCGACGGCTGCGCCTCCTATTCCATTCGAGATCAAACTTGCGCATATGGCCCTCAACGCGCAGATCGATAGAGACGCTCCGAAGAATGCGCCTTTCCAGGCATCCGAAGCTGATCTGGAAAACGGCGCCCACCTCTATCGCCAGCACTGCGCCGTTTGCCACGGTCTTATGGGCCAGGAGCAAACAGCCACCGCCAAAGGCATGTTCCCGAAACCGCCCCACCTCCTCCGCGGTAAGGGAGTGACCGATGATCCGGCCGGAGAGACCTTTTGGAAAGTCGATCACGGTATCCGGCTCACTGGTATGCCTGCTTATGGCAAGTCGCTCTCGAGCAAAGAACTCTGGCAAATCAGCTTACTGCTTGCCGGTGCCGACAAGCTTTCTGATCCGGTGAAGGCAATCCTTCAGGAGCCCGCGAAAGAGCTATAACCAAGTGCTTACCAGATGAGTTTTGCGGCTACTTGTATTTGTCGTGAGCTCGTCGCCGTGCTCGTAATCACTCCAGCCGATCCGGACGGAGGCGCCGTAGCCGACGAAAAGACAATCAGGTTTGGCGTGTTGAAGTTCGCATGATTCAGAATGTTAAACGCTTCGCCGCGCAGTTGTAGCGACAAGCGCTCCGTGAGCCGAGTAGTCTTGGTCAAGGAAAGATCGAGCGCAGTAAGGCCCGGCCCTGTGAAAGAGTTCCTCCCAACGTTGCCGTACGTTCCATTTGCCGGAACCGCGAACGCGTTGGGATTAAAGAACTGGTTCGGGTTGCCCGTGATGATCGGCCCGGCAAAATTCAGATTGAAGGACGGTCTCACCGGATTGGTTGTATTGCCGTTGTTTGACGGATTGAAACTCAATTGCGGCGTGAATGGGAAGCCGCTGTTGTAACTCTCGATCCCGTTTATTGACCAGCCGCCGACCAGAATCTTCGTGAAGCTACGGGCGCCGCTGAGCCATCGCTTGCCCGGGCCGAAAGGCAGCTCATAAATGGCGCTCACCGCGAGTACCTGGCGCACATCGAAAGTGGATGGTCCCCAGTCGTTGCGCAAGTCCTGCGTGTTTTGGGCCAGCCCCGGTGCATTCGCGGCGGCACTTGCATTTAAAGTATCTCCGTTGTCCAGCGACTTGGACCACGTGTATGCGGCGCGGAAGTCTAATCCGTTTGCGAATCGGTGACGAAGATCAGCCTCCAGCACGTTGAATGAACTGTTTCCTTGCGAGGTCCACGTCCATGTGCTGGCGAGGCCAGGATTAGCCAGCGGAGCGCTGGGCCGGTAATAGATCGTCCCCGCAGGATAACTCGCGGGGCAGGGAGCCGACGGACAGATCGTCGGAAACGGCTGATTGAGATCGGCGCTCAACGTCTCGTGGTACCCGTGTGAACCTGCATAGCCGACGGTCAGTGAAGTATTCTGCGTAAGGCGCTGCTCCACCCGCAGTATCCAGGAGGCTATTGTGGGCGTATAGAGATCCGGTTGAACGCCCGCAGGTGCAATCTTCGACGTAAGAGGGATTTGTCTCGGGATGATCGGAAATCTGTCGAGTGGCACGTTGGGCAGATTGATGCTCGTATTGAACGGTGCGTTCTGATCGAGACGATAGCTAAGCGCATCCTGCAGATCGTTATACAGCCCGAAGCCTCCTCGAATTACCGTGTTGTTCGTTCCGGACGGACTCCAGGCAAAGCCTACACGCGGTTGCGGAAGAAACTTCGATCGGTTTACCGTCAAAGCGGACGAGCTGATGCGGGGTTGAGTCTTTAGCACACCATTCGAGCCATATATAAAATTGGACGCGCGCCCGCTGACCTCATTCCAGCCCGTGGTGAACTCGTCGCGGAATCCAAGCGACAGCGTGAGATGGGGTGAGAGCCTCATCTCGTCTTCCACGAATCCTGCGCCCTCCCACGAACGCCAGCCCAAGGGTGTGGGTGACGGTACCGCGGTAAATGTCGTAACCGTTCCCTCGAGAAAAGCCGTCAGGTTCGAGAATGTCGCTTGGCCGTATTGCCCTAAAGCCAGCTCATCATTCGACTGCACGCGCTGAAACCACACGCCGGCGCTGATCTGGTGAATCCCTTTCACAACCGAAATCTGATTCTGATAGGTAAAAAGATTTCTCGTCGCAAACAGATGACTGCCGTTGTTGCTTCCTGCCGTCGTGATCGAACTCGAGGTGTTTGGCGTAGCGCTCCCGCCAATCACGAGTGCTCCAATCTGCTCGTTGCCAATGAAGCCAGGCACGTTGACGGCTGATTCGCCGGTATAGAAATAACTCGCCCGCGAATAGCCCACCGAAGCAGTATTGACCAGACTCGGAGAAAAGACGTGAGTCTCCCGCACTGTCGCGACCTGTTCCCGCAAGCTTTCGATGTCAAGCGCGTAGGGATTGGCCGTCGGCGTGTTGTCTGCGCTGTCGTCGATGGTGTAACTCGCCGAAAGTGAATCTTTGGAAGAGAGTACGTAATCGAGCCGGGTCGTACCGAAGTCCTCGCGAATCGTCTGCTTGGGCGTGCTGAACGCCTCCGCGATGCCCTCGCTGTTGAGCGGCGAAGAAGGACTCTGGACAGGCCATAATGTCAGCAGCTGCTGCACTCGCGGCGAGAGCGCAATGTGCTGGCCGTTCGGAAGAATGCCTGCCCGTGAAGCATCATTCGGCACTAGTGTCACGTCGCTCAAATGCAGATTCTGCCGAAAGCCTTCATAATCTCCAAAGAGGAATGTGCGATTGGGAACCAGCGCTCCGCCGAGTGATCCTCCAAACTGATTCCGTTGGAACGCAGGAACAGAGTTTCGGTCGAAGAAATTGCGTGCGTCGAAATAATTGTTGCGTAAGAATTCGTAGGCCGAGCCGTGAAAGTCGTTGCTGCCGGACCGGTCCACGATCAGCACCTGCCCCCCCGGGCGCTTTCCATACTCCGCCGGATAGTAGTCGGTCAAGAGATTAAATTCCCGGATCGCATCTACCCCCAGCAGTTCGCCGCTTGTGCCGCTCGGGGTCATATTGATCTCCGCAGACCCCGTATATTCAATCCCGTCTATCAGAAATAGGTTCTCTTGCGGACGTCTGCCCGATACGGCAAACATATTGCCCACGGCCGAGTTCGAAATACCAGGTGTGTTGTTATTCTTCTCATACGAGTAGTTCGCGACGCCCGGGTTCAACGTGAGCAGTTGATCGTAGCTCCGGCCATTAAGCGGCAGTTCGCGAATCTGTTCTCCATCCACCAGCCCGCTCGTCGAAGTCACTACCGGTGCGACGATTGGAGCCTGTTCGGCGACCACCACGTGCTCTGAAATAGGCCCAAGCTCGAGCGCTACATCGATTGCCGCGCTCTGACCGGCAGTGAGAGAAATGCCCCTACGCTCAGCCACCTTGAACCCGCTTTTCTGAACCGAAAGAGTATAATTTCCAGCCGTGAGTTGAAGGAAACGAAAGCGTCCTGCATCATCGGTAACCACACTTCGCTCCGCCCCTGATTCGCTGTTCCGGAGTGTCATTGCTGCGCCGTCCACTGTCGCGCCGGAAGGATCGGTGACGATGCCGGACAGCCCGGCAGTTTCCTGAGCTGTGAGGGGGATCAAAAACAAGAGCGAACAAAGGAATGCACATAGAATTCTCATGTGTCACGTATGCAAGACTAATATCCAGCATAGATGACAAGGCAGAAACGCCATCCCGCGGTTCCGTCCCGGTTGAAAGCGATCCGTGAGAAACGTCAGATGGCGGCGGCGGAGCTCGCAAGGCAGGCGGGAATCAGCCGTCAGACTATCTACGCCATCGAAGACGGTAGCTTCGTTCCAAACACTGTTGTCGCCCTCCGCCTGGCCCGGGCGCTTGACGTCTCTGTCGAAGATATATTCTCGTTGCAGGAAGAATCATCGCCTCCCGTAGTCAAGGCTGAGTTACTGGCCGGTCCGCCCTCGAGCGATTTGCTTGTGCGCCTGTACCAAAAGGGTTCAAAGAGGCTTGCTCTCCCGGCGCAGTCTTTCTTCAATTACCTCCCGCCCGCCGACGGTTTTGCTGGAAGGCACTCGGGGCGCACGGTTGAGATCGAAATGTTTCAGCCGGCAGAGCGCGGTAGTGGCTCCGAACAGATCTTGGTTGCGGGCTGCGATCCAGCGCTATCGGTGCTTTCCGAACTCGCGCGGCTGGAGGGTATCGAAGTACTCGCCGTCCCCGCTTCGAGCCGTGAAGCTTTAGCTATGCTAGCCAGAGGACAGGTCCACATCGCCGGCTTGCATCTTCTGCATACCGCAACCGGTGAATTCAACACGCCCGCACTACGAAAACAATTTCCTCTCGGGGGAGTTCGTGCGCTCACTTTTGCGGAGTGGGAGACGGGCCTCCTTACCCAGCCGGGCAATCCCAAAAGCATTCACGCCATCAGTGATCTTTCGTCTCCTGGCATTACGCTGGTTAATCGTGAGAAGGGTTCGGGCTCTCGCGCTCAGCTGGATTCCGCGCTGAAGCAGGTGAGCATCACGTCTTCTCAGATCAATGGATATGAGCGCGTCGTCTTCGGGCATCTGCCGGCCGCCTACGGCGTGGCAAACGGCTGGGCGGATTGCTGCATCGCCACCCGTTCCGCCGCGCGTTGTTTTGGATTGAACTTCGTTCCCCTGCGCCAGGAACGCTTCGATCTTGTTTGCCCGGAAGAGTTCCTCTGCACCAGAGCCGGCCAAGGGATAGCCGGCCTGTTGAACCGCTCGGTCCTCAGTAAACGGCTTGCCGCACTCGCCGGCTATGACACCGTCCACACAGGAAAAACTGTTTTTTAGCTGGCAACCTGAGCGTTCAGGCTCGGAGTAACTTCGTCCGTCACTACCGTGAATTGGGTCAGGCGCGCGCTTCCGAAAGAAGTCGTGATCGCCACATCGGCGGCATCGCGTCCCGTCGCCATCAGAACGCGGCCGATTCGGGGTTTGTTGTGCCGGGCGTCGAACGTCCACCAGCGGTCACCCAGATAGGCCTCGAACCAGGCGCTGAAATCCATGGGAGTGGGCGCTACCGTCACGCCTATATCGCCGAGATAACCAGTTACATAGCGCGCCGGAATATTGAGGCTTCGGCAGAATGTAATTGCAAGATGCTGGAAATCGCGGCACACGCCCAGCCGCTCCGTATAGACATCCAACGCGGTTTTCGTCGAGCGCGCGAAGCTGTAACCAAAGGTCACCTTTTCGTTGATCCAGTTGCAGATCGCCTGCACTCGTCCGTATCCATGCGGCAGGTGCCCGAAAAGCTCTGCCGCAACATTCGAAAGCAGGTCCACCTCGCAATACCGGCTCGCCAGCAGGAAGCGCAGCGTTTCGGCCGGCAGTTCCTCTACCGGCACCTCCTGTGCTGAAAAATTCTGCAAGTCCGGTTGGCCCGAATCCTCGATCAAAGTCGAGGTGTGAAGCCGCAGCGTGCCGGCGGGAACCAGAAATCTGCAGCAGTGATTGCCGAAACTGTCCTCATACTTATCGATCATCACGTCCGGTTCGATCTGAAGCTCATCGGGCTCCCGCAAATCTGCCTCTCGCGACGGATGAACGTTTAATAGCGCCACCATCGCAACGGGGCTCGGAATGTCAAATTGAATGTCGTAACCAAGGCGGATCTGCATTTTGATATTCGCTCCACGGACTCTCTGATTGTGCTTCGCCAATCTGCGACGCGGCAGCGGAACCGACGCTCGTCGTTCTGTCGGCTACCTCGCCAGTGTACCCGAGAGCCGCCGCGGGCGTTTCCTGGAAGCGGGACTTGCCACAATAGAGCAGCACTAAATCTATTTCGGGAGACCCATGACTTATTGCCTGGGGATTGTGACAGATGACGGTCTGGTGATGGCCTCGGATTCGCGGACGAACGCTGGATTCGACCAGGTCAACGTGTGCAGGAAAATGCACTACTTCGCTCAGCCCGGAGAACGCGTTTTCGTCCTCTTATCCAGCGGAAGTTTATCGATCAGCCAGTCCGTCACGACGCTGCTGCGCACGGATTTCGATCAGGGCAATGGCCTCGCGAAAGCCGGATCCCTTTACGAAGCAGCTCGCATTGTCGGGAACTGTGTTCGCCGTATTTCCGATGTTGATCGAGCCGCTCTCGAGCGCGATCAGTTTAATTTCAACGTGAATCTGCTGCTTGGGGGCCAGGTCAAAGGTGAGGCGCCCAGCCTTTATCTCATCTACCCGCAAGGCAATCCCCTCCGCGCCACCCAGGATTCTCCATACCTTCAGCTCGGTGAGTGCAAATACGGCCGCCCGATTCTCGACCGCGGCATCGAAGCGGCTACCTCGCTCGAAGTGGCTGCCAAGTACGCGCTGCTTTCCTTCGATGCCACCATGCGTTCGAATGTCACGGTGGGTCCGCCGATCGAAATTCTTCTTTACCGGAAGGATAGCCTCAATCTCGAACAGTACCGGCGCTTCTCGGCTGCGGATCAGGACCTGCTCACGATTCACGCGTCCTGGGAGCAGTCGCTGCGTCGCGCCGTGGAACAGTTGCCAGAGATCGATTTCCGTAGACCGCCGCCCCACGATCGGCTCTGAGCTCGGTGGGCAGCTACGGATATCTCGCCCGGATGCGCACCGTTCTGTCCAGTTCATCAAGTTCCTGCAGCACCTTGAGCCGCAGATCCTTGTCCAGCTGCGCCGAATTCAGCCACGCATGCACCTCTCGATCCGCTCCCTCCGACTCCTGGCCGCCAATGAACTCAGCCAGCCAGTTCCCGAGGAAGAAAATCTTGCGCTGATTTTTGATCTGCGGTAACGCTTCGAGTGCAGGACGCAAGTAGGGGCGCGTCAACTCGCTCTGGTCCCACGCGTTGAATAAGCCCAGGCTCTGCTGGATCCAATCCTCCTGCCGTGATGCGTTCTGCAGATAATCACGGAAATACCACTGCTTCGTGGCAGCGTCCGGTTTACCTGCCCCGGCGACGTAGGCGTACTTTGGTCCCTCGCCGGTCGGGTTGCGCTTCTTTTCCGCCTCGTAGAATTCGTTCGCCACGGGGTCGCCGCGCTGTATCAGGGCCGCTACGGCTGTCCATCGATCAAGCGATCGCAGCTGCACTCCGGGAATCGTTGTCTTTTCTCCCAAAAGCTCTTTCAGGTGGTTCATACCAGTCGCCGTGGCTGCGACAGATGTCAGCGTGCGGAACCACATGATGCGAAGATCGGTGCTTGGTCCATTCATCATCTCTTCAAACGCTATTGCTTCAAATTGCGGAGTGACTTTGGTCCGCACCGTTCCACCGACATACCGATGAAGCGCGCCGGCCGTTCTTCTGCCCAGCGATCGCGTCAGCGCAGGGTCGCTTTCCTTCGGCAAATGTTCGAGCGCCGCCGAGACAAACTCATCGGGTTTCATCTCCACGAACCGCACTGAATCCCATAGCGCGCCCCACAGAAGTGTCCGCAAGAATAAATCTTCAACCCTGCCTGCTTCCCGCACGACGTATGCTCGACTCTTCGCATCCAGCAGAAACAGCCCGTATGCATGGTCGCCGTTGTTCGCGAAGACGTACGCAGGACACGATTGTCCCGCGGCATCGGGAACTTCGCCGCTCTCACCGCTTAGCTGCATGCGCAACCGGACCGGTTCCTTCTCCGGGTACCCGAGCAGAACCTCGGTCGCGACGGGCCATGCTCCGCCTTCTCCCAAAACGTTTGTCTGCTTTAGCCGAAGTGATGCCAGCCGCGCACCGTTGCACGACCACTCCGTTGTGATCTCAGGCATCCCGCGTTTGTGAATCCAGGCATCCGCCCAGGGCTGCAAATTCCTGCCGGACGCGTGTTCCAAAGCGCTCACCAGATCGCTCCACTCCGCATTGCCGTATGCGTGCTGGTGCAGATACAGCCGCAGGCCCGCTCGAAACGCTTCTTCTCCAATCAAGTACGAAAGTTCCCGCAGTAATCCGGGCGCTTTGTCATACACGATCGCTCCGTACGCCGATTTGGCGTCCAGCAGGTTGCGGATGTCCTGATAGATCGGAGTCGTACCTTGCGTTTCGTCGATCCCATACGCAGCCGGCTTGAGTTGCTCGTAAAACCGTTTCCAAACGTGTTCTTCCGGTGCAATCGAGTCCATAGACCGGAACGCCATGTACTCTGCAAACCCTTCCTTGAGCCACAGATCATCGAACCAGCGCATCGTTGTGAAATCCCCGAACCACTGATGCGCCAGTTCGTGCAGCAGAATGATGCTTCGGTTGAACCTGTCTGTATCGGTCGGCGCGGTCCGAAATAGCATGCTGTCCTCATTGAGAAAGGTGGCTCCTGCGTGCTCCATCCCGCCATACGGAAAGCCGGGAATCAGCAGCATGTCGTATTTCGGGAACGGAAACGCCTGCGCAAAGTATCCCGCCAGGAACTTCATCCCGCTCGCGGTAACGCTCTGGATGGGAGCGATCTCGCTTTCGGCGCGCGCCTTTTGCGATTTACGGACATACACATCCGGCGCGCCTTGCTTGGATTGCAATCGCGTAAACGGACCGGCCGCAAACGCGAACAGATATGTGCTGATTGGCTTCGTTTCTTCAAACGAAGTGACAGCGACGGCGCCCTTTGCATCCGGCGGCGACGGTTTTGCGTTCGAGATCACGGTCCACGCCGCCGGCGCGGTCACGTCAAGTGTGAACTTCGCTTTCAAATCCGGCTGGTCGAAGCAGGGAAATGCCATGCTCGCATCCATCGGAACAAACAGGGTGTAGATATAAGTGCTCCCGTCCTCCTTGTCCTCGTATCTCGTGATCGCTCGGTTAGCCGGAGCCACGGGAGCAGCGAAATCCATCGCAATCACGTTCTCGCCCACCCGCAGGTCCTGCGCATTCAAATGCAAATGGCCGTTCTCACTCTCGATACCCGCGGGCTTCCCGTTCAGAGTCAGCCCGCTTGCCGTTCCTTCTCGAAAGTCGATGAGCAGCGGAGACACGGCGGCCAGATTGAATCGCAGTTCCTCGTGGCCTTCCGCGGCGCCCGCATGCTCACCGAGGGTAAAGTGCAGTTTGTACCGGAGGTCGGAGATGTACCGGGCGCGCTCGGAAGCCAGTTCGCGCGGTACGCCCCGTGGAGCGGAAGCAGCGAGTGTCTGGGCGAGCACTGTCGAGAATAGGAGAAATTTCGCGGGGCTCAATTCTGAGTTATCCCACACCGCCCGGCTCTAAAAAAAAATCTCGGGACCTGCTATATGGTTTGTGCCGCAGCGCTAGGCCGAAACTCGCCCGCATGCTCGGTTAAAAACGCGCCAATCGTGCTGGGGTCCCGCTCGAGCAGCCCTTTCAGCACTCCGTCAACTGTCCCGGCTCTGCCTTTCCTGTTGTACTCCTGCAGTTCGAGAAGCGCTTTGACCTGCCACTCGGGCATCCCCTGATCCAACATCGTCTTACGTTGCGCATCGTCTGAAATCTCCACATAGCGCACTGTAATTCCGGCATGCTGCGCAGTCTTTTCGGCGATCTGGGCACAACTCAGTGCTTCCGGTCCATTCAGTTCGTAGGTCTTCCCGTCGTGTTGGTTTTCCACCAAAACTCTTGCCGCCACCGCCGCAATGTCCCTGACGTCGAGGTAGCTTATTGCTGCGTTCCCCAAAGAGTTGTAGAACGCTCCTTGTCGGCGAATACTCGGCGCGAAAAACGCGAGCAGGTTCTGCAAAAAACTGTTCGGGCGAAGAATACAGTGCGCTATTTTTGTCGCCTTCAGCTTGTCTTCCACCTTTCGGTGCCAGCTTGGAAACGAGGTATTTAAATCTTCGGCCCCCAAAGCGGAATTCAGCACAATCCGCCGCACGCCCGCTAACTCGCTCGCCTCGATCATGTTTCCTTCCAGTTGGACCAGTTCTGGAATCGGCGAACAAACAAGATAGACGCTTTCCACACCCTTAAGCGCGGCCAGAAGGCTCTCCTTGTCCGAGAAATCTGCGATTACGCTTTCTGTACCCCCCGGCGCTGCTACTGCGTCTGCCTGGGAGCGGTACATCGCGCGCACCCTCGCGCCTCGTCGTCTTACTTCCTCCAGTACGGCCCGGCCGACAGTCCCGCTTGCTCCGGTAATCAGAACCACTTTTTCTTTTCTCCTCTGGCGAGTGCCGGAAACACGTTGTATTTCCGTTCTCGCCCTCTCGACTTCTTGTCGCATCCGAATGGTATAACCATTTCGCCCTCCTCCGGAAGTACGCACTTTTTTGTAAGGTGGAGTTTCGCGAAAATCATTCGCGTCGGTTTAAGGACAAAGAAAGGCTGCTCCGGAGGGAAGCAGCCTCTTGTCGGCCATCACAGCACGCACGAGGAGGATGTGGGCTGGTCTTGCTGATGGCGAACACTGTTGCGGTCAGCATCACTGTTGCGTGATGCTGACCTATGCGCTTCCGGAAGGCTCTTCCACAACAATCGTTCCCGTCATCATGGGATGAATCTTGCAGAAGTAGGGATAGGAACCGGGCTGCTGGAATTGGAACGAAAAAGTCTGGTCCGTATCGAGAACCGGCGACGAAAACTTCTTTTCAGTACTCACCACGTTGTGCGGAATGTCGTCCCGATTCGTCCAGCTGACAGATGTGCCCGGCTTCACGGTCAGAGATCTGGGCACGAACGAGAAGTTATCGATTTTTACCTCGGTCCTGCCGGCAGAGTCGCGTGGCGCTGCTTGGGCTGTTGAGCTCATTGCAAGGCTGGAATCGACAACCGCAAGCGTGTGATTGCCTGCCAGATAATTAACGTGCGTGATGCCCAGTACCTCGCCCAGTTGATCTGCCGGAACCCTCATCGGGCCCGGTGAAGGCGCTTGCCCCGGCTTCGGTTGCGGGAACGCCGTCGACATCGCGGTATGGTAAAAAACGTTGCCTTCCACCTTCTGCATCGTTTGATGAATGTGGCCGTTCAGCACGGTGACAGAACCGAACCGCTTCATGTACGACAAAGCCGTGATACCGTCCTCTGTACCCCAGCCCCACTCCGGATACACAGTCCACAACGGAATGTGCGCGAAAATCACGATCGGCGTACTGCTTGCGCGTCCAGCGAGATCCCTGCTCAACCAATTCAGCTGTTCCGCTCCAAGTGTTCCAAGCCCGCCTGCTTTGAGGTCCACGACATTGACAAGGCCGATGAAATGAACTCCCTTGTGGTCAAAGCTGAACCAGCCTGCTCCCTTAGTGCCTTTGCCATAGCGCTCCAGGTACTGCTGCCCGTTGTCGGCGAGCATGTCGTGCTCGCCAGGCACAAAGAACGTCTTGCCGGACTTAGCAGATTTCAGTGACTGATCGAGCGTGTCGAACTCCGTCGGCTTCGAGAGATGGCTCAGGTCGCCGGTATGGATCAGGAAATCCGGTGTATGCTCGAGGGAGTTAATTTTGTTGATCGCCTGCTGCAAAGTTGCGGTTACGTCCGGATTGGCAGCCTTGTTGAACCCGATGTGGCTGTCGCTGATCTGAACGAAACTGAAGCCCCCGCCCATATCGTGGCCAGGCATCTGACCGAAAGCCTTTGAACTGAGCACCCCGCCGTTCACCGTCCAGATCATCCCGGTGCCGGCCCAAGCCATACATTGCAGAAATCCCCGGCGGTCTACTCCATCATTGTTCGAATTTGCTTTTATCCGATTAGCCATTGTTTTCTCCTCTTGAACACAGCTCTCAAACTTGTCCGTCATTGAGCAGTACCGAATGTCGTCAGGAAAAATTCCTTCTTCGAAGTCTTTTTCGAATTTGCTCCGCGCGAGCCGGGGTGTACGACGCATGACAGCCGCTCGTATCCGGAACACTGGTTAAGCGAAGTTCTCTTCTCGAGCTTGTGCCGCGCCTCTCATGTTTGAGAGACTGGCTAGGCCGTCAACTTTGGCGTAAGCAATGCCAGCAGGAGACTTGGAATAACCGGGTGCCGAACGAGGTACGGAAAACCAGACAAGAATTGTTTGAAAGAACTGTCTTGCCGTATCTCGGCTCCGCTTACAACCTGGCGCGCTGGCTCACTCGCAACGAACATGACGCTGAGGACATCGTGCAGGAAGCCTTCTTGCGCGCTCTGCGCTCCTTCGACACTTTCACCGTTGGCCGCGATGCGCGCGCCTGGTTGCTCACCATCGTTCGAAACGCGTGCCGCACGTGGTACGGCCAGAATCGATCGCGCGAGACCACCGTCGATTGGGATGTCGATTCCCAACCTGCGCTTGCCGAATGGTCAAATCCCGAGGCGGTCTTGATCGGAAGTGGCAATTCTGAGCTGATCCGTCAGGCCATGGAACACTTACCGTTCGAGTATCGCGAAATACTCATCTTGCGAGAATTAGAAGAACTGTCTTACAAAGAGATTGCGCAAATCTTAGACATCCCCTTGGGCACCGTCATGTCTCGGATTTCCCGCGCGCGAAAGGAACTCTACGTCCGGCTGAGCCAGCCTGAGCGAGAGCCGGCGTTATGAGCTGTCGGGACATTGGCGAGTTCCTTGACGCCTACGTCGACAAAGAGCTGGATCTCGTCACGAGTTCCCAGTTCGAGCGCCATCTGGCCGAGTGTGCGGCATGTCGCGCGAAATATCAGCAGTATTCACAGATGCACGATTCGGTGCAGGCGCACATGGAGTACTTCCACCCTTCAGACGCGTTCGAGCAGAAAGTGCGAGGGCAGCTTTTTCCATCTGGCCAGCCTCAGTCTGGTCCGGTCCGCCGGGATTGGTCTCCGGGTTGGAGGCAGTGGGCGGTGGGTGCTAGCTTCATCGCGCTCCTGCTGCTAACTGCGCTTCTCGTCCAGGTCGCCAGGCGACCCTCCGCCTCGGACATGCTCGCCCAGCAGGTCGTCTCGAGTCACATCCGATCCTTGTTGGCAAATCACCTGAGCGACGTGGTTTCAACCGATCGGCACACGGTGAAGCCCTGGTTCACCGGCAGACTGGATTTCGCACCTGATGTCGAAGACTTGGCTGCGAAAGGGTTTCCGCTCATAGGCGGCCGCCTCGATTACCTGGACAACCGTGCCGTGGCTGCGCTCGTTTATCACCGTCGTCAACACACCATAAACCTGTTCATTTGGCCTTCTTCAGAACCGGACTCATCCAGCCCTCGCACTTTGACCATCCGGGGCTACAACCTGGTGCATTGGACCCACGCGCACATGACCTTTTGGGCTGTGTCGGACGTGAATGCCGCAGACCTCCGCCAGTTCGCGCACGACCTCGGAACCTGAACAGCCCCCTTGAAACCCTGCCGCCGTTGACTCATGCCTGCTCGGCGCGGCGTGGAGTCGCGAGCATCCTTCGAGCCCGCAACTCGTTTTGCTATGAATGCCGCGTTCTTTCTTATGCGGGGACTTCGACCTTTTTGGCGATCCCGTGCATCTTCATGACGGTATAGCTCGGGTTAGAGCCTGGCGTTGTTGGATTTGCTTGCAAGGAAGTGTGATGTTCCGCTTTGATCGCGATCGTTTCGAAGGCCTGTGCGGGAGTATCCGGCGCGTGTATCACCGCCGGCAACAACAGCGTGAACGAGAGTGACCGTAAATCCGGCACAATGTTCAGCGTGACTGTGAACATCTTGCCCAAGCTGGTTGTCTCGGTGACAATCTGCTGCCCGGAGAACGAGTGGGTCCCCTCGACACCTTGATACTGAATGCTCAGTCCTTGCGTATCGGAACCTTGGACAAGCGGGCCACGCCTGTCGAGATCGAGCGTCACGCTTGTTTTGTTATCGTGAGCGCGTAATGTGAACTGGTTGTCATTTGGTTGAACGAAAATGTCCGAAACGGAAGGGGAACTAACTGCTGACATGGCTTGCTCCTGTAAATGAAGGTTGTCTTATAAGACGCGTTAGACTTGGCAACTCTTCAGCCAACAGCTTCCACACTCTAAGTAATTGCGGTAATTAGCCCGAAAATATCAATTCACTCGACGACGAACAAGCAATTATCCCTCTCGTTAGCAGCATGTAACGGAACAGTTTCCGAAAGCGGGCAGCCTATCGGATGAGGACCTGATCGTTAGTCTTTGCTCCGTCCTGCCTCGTTCCCTGCCATACCTCTTTCTTCAACAAGCACCCTTGCGCCTCGCCGGAGAGCTCCCGGTTGGCGCCATTCACGCCACTGCATATAGGCGAAACCGAACGCGAGTAAGAGCAAAAATAAGTACGGCGTCAGATTGTAGGGCCACGCCGGTTCCGGATACACCGTCACAAAGAGGACTGGCAGCAGCGCTAGGCTCGCCACCGACGGAAACACCGCGTGTTGCCAAACACTGAAATGCGCAGGTTGTTCAAGGTCCATATAGCGTGTCAACGCTAGATTCGCCATGCAGTAAAGCACGATCACCGCAAGCGTCGCCAGTGTTTCAAGAAAGCCGAAGATGGTATCGGGATGCAACAACAATCCCACCAGCAGGATCGAAATCAACCCCACGATCTGCACGAAAGCGATCGCGAATGTCGGCGTTCGATGAATGGCATGAATGCGCCCGAAGCTCTCAGGCAGCGTTCCCGCCTGCCCCATCGTGTACATCACGCGCGAGGCCGCGTTGGTGCAAGCCAGACCCACGCTGATGGCGCTATTGATAATCGCAAGCACTACAAACCACCACCCGGCGCCCCATAACACGCGGCCGAGAACGTAGTACGGATTGGCGTTCGCCGCAAAAGCAGCCATATTCCCGGTTCCCCATCCAATGGCGCTCGCATACGAAGTGAAGATGTAGAACACGCCGATACTCACCAGCGAGAGCATAATTGCGCGCCCGATCAATTTGTGCGGGAGGCGCGCTTCTTGTGCCAGCGGCGCCGGCGCTTCAAATCCGCTGAGCGCCAGAATAGCGAAAACCATCCCGGCCAGAATGCCTCTGAAGCCATGGGAGGACGGAGAAGCCGTCAGCGGTGCAACATACGTGGAACCGTGCCCGGGGTGAACCAGAAAAGTAATCGCAAGCGCCAGCATGATGAGCAGTTCCAGGCCGCCTAAAAGTGCTGTCAATCGCGTCGACAGCTGAATCCCATAATGCGTGAAGACCCATATAATGCCCGTCGTCGCGAGCGCTATCGACCACCAGGGCACGTTCACGCTGAACTGCATCTTCAACATGTCCGAGATCAAATATCCGAGAAAGCCCGTGCTTCCCGCCGCACCCAAAATCTCGTAGGTCAAGTAGCTCCAGGTCGCCATGAAGCCGCTCCGACTCCCCAGTCCAAGAGTGGCGAACGAATAGTAACCGCCGCTTGACGGAACGTAGCGCGAAAACTGCGACACCGTGTTCCCGATAAACAGGCACAATATCGTCGAGAGCAAAAAGGAAACCGGCATCGCCGGCCCCGCTTTCAAAGCAATGATCGGAAAAGTGAACACGATATTAGTCGCCGGCGCGATGTGGGTCACACCTTGGAACACCAGTTCCGGTAAACCAAGCGAATTCCGTCGAAGCTGCGGGCCAGCGCTGCGATGAGCCCCAGTGGAGCTCACTCAAGCTTCCAAAGCGAGGATCGTGTTCGGTCTGAGAAAGAATGGCGGCACAATCGCGCAGGTATTCGAGAGCGGCAGCGCCTCTTCCGGCAGTGGGATGCCAAGCACATCCCGCATGAATGCTCCACGCTTCTGGCACCGTTCGTAACAAGCCGGAAACGCTTCCTTCAGCTTGACTCTTAACTCGCCATCGGCAATCACGATACCGTCTTCCATGCGCGTCGAAAAATACCGTGCCGATTGCGGTATTACATCCACCTGTATTGCCATCCCTGTAGCAACCGGAATCTCCGAACCCGCATAGAACGGAGAACTCATCCACTCGTCTAGGTGGATCAGATGTCCGGGGTTGAGGTAAATCCCAAACTTGTCGAACGGTAATCGATCCTGAATCAGGCGGTAGACCTCGTCACCCGGCGTGTCTGGTTTCATCAAGCTGAACCATTCGCTCATCGCTTCGAAGTAAGGCCCTGCGAAAGAAGAAATGTAATCGGATGCCGCCGTGGGAAGGTCGGCGTCGCTCTCCGCAATCCAGCCGGCCCTGCAGATGTTGCTGCCCCAGTAAGCAACGTTGAACGCAAGCGGCTGACCGCGCCGAATCAATTCCCCGCTTGCTCCACAGAGGCCATACTTGGCCTTGTGCCCGGTGCCGAACGTCGGATGGCAGCTCAGAGGATCTCCATTGAGCTGGCCCGCTTCCGCCACCGCGTGATCCGTTATTCCTTCGCGCAGCGCAAAGAGCATCCGCTTCACCGATTCGGCGGCTTGCCCATTGCTGTATTCGAGAAACGCAATCTCGAACGGTGTGCACGTTGCACGCAGCCCGTGCGCTGGATGCATCAGCAGATCGGTCACGTTATACACGTTTTCCGGACCTGCCAAAGTCCGAACCGTATCCGCTATGTACGATGGGATGTCAAGGGCATGTCCAGCATCGGCATGCTCGCTGTCAGAAAAATATTTGTACCCGACCGCGCCCACACGGGCCGTCCGATTAATCCCTTCTTCGGCCAGAATCTCGCGTAGCGGTCGACTCCGCTCCCGAGGTTGCCCTAGCAACGAAAACGACTGGAATAGCTCATGCCGCAGTCTCCCTGATTCGTGCAGGGAGCTGATGCCCAGATACGCCTCGCACTCATTGCCCACCAGAATCAGCGGCGTTCCTGTCTTGCCAAGAATGAGCAGTGACTCTTCGAAGCGAGGATCGAAGCCGGTCAAATAGGCTAAATTCGCAAAATGTTCGCGGTCTCCATATACAACAACGTGCGTAAGGCTGCGCTGCTCCATGGCGGCGCGTAGTTTGTCGATTCTCGCTTCGAGTTCAGAACTTTGCGGAGACGGCGGGCAAGCGCCCACACCGAACTCGGGCCACTCGATTTCGATCAGCCGGTGTCTGCGCAATGCGAATGTCATTACCGGAGTTTACACACTCCTGCTACTGCTAGCGGGTTTCGCGTGGCGTCGATGGTCCTGCAGCCCTGAAGCGGGTCAGCCGGTTCAGGCAATCCGTAGGCCCTTAGATCGCGCGCTCGCCTGGACGGGCGGGTCGGCGAATCCGGCTCAGTGGATCAACCAAGCCTGATTGCTACTGCCCGTCGCGCTCCAGACCTGCATGCCCGTTCCTCGCGTGATGCTGTAACCGGTATCGTCTATCACGAGGCCGCTCGCCTTGTTGTGGATGACATAACCTGAACCGGAGATGCTCAGAGCCCATAACTGCGCGTCGGAACCGTCAGCGGCGAGCTGCTCGAGTTTCGTGCCATTCGTTTTGGAGCCGCCTGGATCAGCCAGGTAGAGCCCGCTTGAGGCATTGTGGATCGTGTAATACCCGGCGCCGTTCGAAGTGAATATCCACTTCTGGTTCGCTCCTCCGTTAAGCGTCCATCCAATGATTTGCGTACCGGCGGAAGCGTTGAAGCCGGGATCGTCCAAAACCAGCGTACTCATCTGGCCGGTAATCGTGTACTCGCCGTTAGCGAGCGGAAGCGACGGCAAAAGCCCGAAAACCGCAACAGAATTAGGCGTCCCGACGAATACTTGACCATTGGCCACTGTGGCCACTATGTACTTGTTGCCCGCGCCAAACTGATCACGGCTCAGAGCAGCCTGGTTACTGTTGTAGAACTCAGTCGTAAGATTTGTAGCGTCGTAAGCGTGCAGGACCGCCGGATTCGTATTCTCCACAGCCCACAGGACCGCATTCGAAGAACCATTTGCTGAGATGCTCGGCGTGACACCCGGGTAAGTAAAGGTATGGCTTGTTTCCGACGACAACGCGAGCTTTGCATTGCTCACTTTGAAAGAACGAATCGCGCTTCCCACCGGGCCAAAATACACATGATTATTGAAGTAGGCCGGATTGCTCCAGATCCCTCCCGGTAAGGCGCCTGTTAACTGCTGATATATCGTGCCGTCCGAAGTGGGGTCATACTTTCCCATGTTGTCGCGATCCACTACATAGAGATTCGAATCTTTGCCAGCCCCTACTGCCAGATGGTGCACGGTACCGCTCGAGTCGGTCTCGTCCGGCAGCAGCATGATGCCTCCTGAACCAAGATCCGTGTCGCTGCCCGATTCGCTTTGCGAATCATACATCGTCCAGTAGTCGCTCGCCGCAAGCTTACTGTTGGCGAGCGCCAGTTTGACAAAGGCGTTTCCGAAGTCTCCGCCGGACGGAAATCCCTGCGCATTGAGATTGCTGTCAAAAGTGCCGTTTGCCACCGCCGCAAAGATGTTGCCTTGCGCATCCGCCGCCGGTCCGCCTCCGCTGTTCCAGAGCGCGCCCTCGCTGCCGTTTGGCGCGAAGTTAAACACGCTTGTCTGGCTGAGACTCAGCCGGTCGTAGCCGATGATCCAACCGGTATACGGTTCGATATCGCAATGCGATCCCCAACTCGTGTACACCACTCCGTTAAGCAACAGAAGGCCGGCCCGGTCTTTGTATTGTTTGGGATCGAAGACAACCTGCCCGTTGCTGCTGTTGGCTCCCGAACCTGGATACGTCGCCTGCACCGTCTGCGGCCCGCTGAACTCCTCCGTGCCCGTCGTCAAATCGAGTGCGTGTAGGCGCTGGTAGTAGTTCCCGCTGCTGTCCTTGCTCATTGCGACCAGGTAAATCGCCCCGTGCGAACCAGCACTCGAGTCGATGACCGGCGTAGACGTTATCCCGATCTCGGGAGTGACCTGGCCGCAACTCCTCGAATCCGACGTTGTCTCTCCGGATTTAAGCAGCGAAGCCTGCCAGAACACGCGCCCGCTATTCGCATCGAATGCATACACGCTGTCGTGTTCCGTGGCCGCATAGACCACATCATGTACGCCCGCCCCAGGTATGCTCAGTCCAGAGACGTAAAGCGGTTGCGCATCTACTTTGCCATCCACCGCTAGTTGAAAGAGTTTGCCGAAGCTACCCGTTTTGACAGAACTCGAAGACAGGATCGTCTCCGCTTGATTTTGCCCCGTGCGGGCAACGTCGTTTTGAGATGTCAGGACATTGACTTGGCCAAGGCAAAACGGAGCCATGGCAGCTGATAGAGCTAGCGGAACCAGGATCGCAGCCCTTTGGAAAAGATGATTCATGAATCTTCCTCAGAAAGCCTTCACTCGGTGAAGAGCGCCCGTTAGATCGAGCACATTGAATCCTGGTTTCCAGTTAGCTGATTGTTGTACCTACGCGCCTTGGTATTAAGCGTCGATGGACGGCATAAGACCCACTGAACTCCCAAAGTACGCCACTGCAAACTGAAAGTTCTTGCACCTCGTCGTTTCGCTGTCGCGTCCGTTCCAACCGTCAGGAAGGGCCGGAATCGCAAGCGCCTTTGCATTCTCAGCCGTGACCACGTAACCGTTGTACGTACTCGCCTGCACTACCTCGCCTGCCGCATATCGTAATGGCAGGTGAAGATTGTTGCCGCTGCGAGTCTCCTTCTTCCCGGAACCGACTCCGCAAACATACACGTACTCGTACCGGTCCATCTCATCCAATTCGTAAACGCGTCCGCTCGCGACTCTCCCCGTGCAGAACTGGTCCACCGGCTTACCCTTGAAACAGGGCTGGCAGCGGAATTCAGGCCGAAATCCGCTCACATAGTAAGCCCAAAAAAATCGGAATCCCTGAACAGGACCCTCCGGGAGTGTCGGATGGATCAGCGAAAGCGTGATCTTCTTTTGCATAATTGATTGCTGGCTCAGGATCTTATCGGCTCTAAATTGGTTCGCTTCTACCTTTTCAGCCGGTCAGCCCTCCCGGGTCGGTAATCCACACCCGGTTCATCCCGCAACTCCGTTTACTCGCGATTTCAAATCTCAGGACTAGTAATTCGCACCGTATATACTCGATCTATTACAGACCGGTTGATTCCACGTGTGAAGACTTCCCGGATTCGCGATTTTTCGTGAAATATGGCAACGCCTTCATCCCTCGCCCAACGCGGTATTCCTGAACCGTTCTCAGAATACTTGCTGGGCGCAGCTTACGACGAAATGTTCCGTCCAAACGGACGGCCCAGATCCCACTACCGTGCTCTCTTCTCGCGGTTGCTGAGCCTGCCCGCTCATGAACTGCGGCGCTTCAAGCAGGAAGCCGACGTCTCCTTCTTCAACCAGGGCATCACCTTCACCGTCTACGGCCGCAACGAAGGCACGGAGCGCATTTTCCCGCATGACCTTCTGCCGCGCATTATTCCTTGCGCCGAGTGGGAGGTAATCGAGCGCGGATTGACTCAGCGCATTACCGCGCTGAACCTGTTCCTTAAGGACATCTATCACGAAAGAAAAATCCTCAAGGACGGCGTCATCCCGGGCGAGGTGATCTACACCTGCAAGCACTTCCGCCGCCAGATGCGCGGCGTTAAGGTGCCCCGCGATGTCTACGTCAGCGTCTGTGGCACCGACCTCATCCGCATGCCCAACGGCGAATTCGTTGTCCTTGAAGACAATCTGCGCGTTCCAAGCGGTGTCTCCTATATGCTCACCAGCCGCAAGGTCATGAAGCAGATCTTCCCGATCTTGTTTCGCAAGTACGGCGTGAAACCTATCGAGCACTACAGCCAGGCGCTCCTCGCGACACTGCGCTCGCTTGCCCCGGAAGGCCGCTCCAATCCGACGATTGTTCTGCTCACACCCGGCGTCTACAATTCCGCTTACTTCGAACACACCTATCTAGCGCGCCAGATGGGCATTGAAATGGTCGAAGGGCGTGACCTCGTTGTACACGATAACTTCGTCTACATGCGGACAACTTCCGGTCTGCAGCGCGTCGATGTCATCTACCGCCGCGTCGATGATGATTTCCTCGATCCCCTGGCGTTCCGGCCCGATTCTTCACTCGGTGCCGCCGGAATCTTCAACGCCTACCGCGCCGGCAACGTTGTCCTCGCAAATGCACTGGGCACCGGCGTCGCTGACGACAAAGCCATCTACGCCTACGTTCCGAAGATTATTAAGTACTATTTGGGCGAAGACGCGATTCTAAAAAATGTGGAGACTCTTCTGCTCACCGATGACGCGGCTCGCGAGCACGTCTGCTCGAATCTGAACCAATTCGTCGTCAAGGCCGTCGGCGAGTCTGGTGGGTATGGGATGTTGATCGGCCCGCACAGCTCAGCTGCGCAGCGTGACGAGTTCCGGGACCGCATCCTGCAAGATCCCAGAAACTACATCGCTCAACCGACTCTCGCCTTGTCCACCGCGCCGTGCTTCATCGACGAGAGCCGCGTCGAGCCCAGGCACATTGATCTGCGACCCTACGTGCTCTTTGGCGAGAAGGTCACCATCGTGCCCGGCGGCCTTACGCGAGTAGCCTTGCAGAAGGGCTCGCTGGTCGTAAACTCGTCCCAGGGCGGTGGCTCAAAAGATACGTGGGTGTTGCAAAATTGATCGCCCGGCACACCGCCGTTCATAATCCGGGAAGCATCGCGTGCTTTCACGAGTAGCCGACAGCCTGTACTGGATGAGCCGCTACCTCGAACGTGCGGATCATAATGCCCGTGTGCTCGAGGCGAATCATAACTTGATGCTCAATCCCTCGAAGGTTTCCACCGAGCAGCGCTGGCAACGTATCACCACCACGCTCGGCCTCGGAGCGCAAGCCTCGGAGATTGATCCTTTTTCCGCGCTGATCAGGCTCATCTCAGACCCCGAGAATCGCTCTTCGATCGTCTCCTGCATCACCAGCGCCCGCGAAAATGCGAGCCAGGTGCGCGAGCAGATCAGTTCGGAAATGTGGGAACGCCTCAACCAGCTCTATCACGGTGTGGCTTCCTCCACCGCAGGTCTTAGCGCCCGCGTCGAACCGCAGCGCTTCATCACCATCGTGCGCGAGGGATCATACAACTTTCACGGCGTGATGCACGCCACCATGAATCACGGTGAGGCTTGGCAGTTCATTCGATTGGGTCGCTACATCGAACGTGCCGGCGCTCTTCCGCTGTTGCTCGATGCCGTATTTTGCGCTTCGAGCGGCGCAGACGACCTCGATTGGGTCGGCCTTCTCGCCAGTTGCTCCGCTTTCGAAGCCTATTGCAAGGTCTACACCGCCGACTTGAAGCCCGAACGTGTCGCCGAGTTCCTCTTGCTTAACCCCGAGTTCCCTTACACGGTCCGCTTTTCCGCCGAGGAAATGCAAGGCGCCTTCGAGGCCATTGCGCGCATATCTTCCACTCGCAAGGGCGCTGGCATCGAAAAAATCATTGGTCGCCTGCGTTCGTCATTGGCCTACGCCCAGATCGACGACATCATGTCGCGAGACTTTCAGCGCTTTCTGCGTAGTATTACCGAGCAGTGCCAGAGCCTCCATGCGGCTCTTCACGAAGTATTCATCGATTACCCCGTTGAGTCCGCATTCGAGGCATAAATGTTTTACGCAATCCGTCACTTTACCCGCTATCGCTATAGCCGTTCCGTTTGGCAAAGCAACATGGAGGTCCGCATGCACCCCAGAAGCGAAAACCTTCAGCGCTGCTTCACCTTCCAGCTTTCAGTCAGTCCGCGGGCCAGAATCTTTTCCTATACCGATCACATCGGCAACATGGTCCATCACTTCGATGTGCCTGAGATGCATAACCAGCTCACGATCATCGCCGATGCGCTCGTTGATGTCGATCCTCCCGATCCGCTGCCCGATACCCTCGGCCCCAACGCCTGGAATGAACTCGACCGGCTCATCGAACGCGAAGACTACTGGGATATGCTCATGCCCAGTCACTTCGCAAGGACCTCTCCGGCGTTGGAAGCCTTCGCTCGCGAACTCAATCTCGACCAGCGGAATGGACTTGACCCGCTCCTCCTGGTTCGGACTCTGAGCGACGAGCTCTACGACAAGTTCTCCTACGTCAAACAGAGCACCTCCGTCGATTCACCGATCGACGAAGCCCTCCATATGCGCCAGGGCGTTTGCCAGGACTTCGCTCACATCATGATCGCCCTCCTGCGTAATCTCAGAATTCCAGCCCGCTACGTGAGCGGTTACCTACACCACGGCTCCCATTCGGAGGATCGCTCGGCCGAAGGCGCCACGCACGCCTGGGTCGAAGCGCTTCTCCCCGGTTTGGGTTGGATCGGTTTCGATCCTACCAACAGGCTGCTCGCAGGGGAGCGCCACATCCGCACCGCGATCGGGCGCGACTACGCGGATGTCCCGCCCACCGTCGGCACCATGAAGGGCAAAGCCGAAACTGAATTACAGGTTCGCGTAAGAGTCACTCCATCTGAAGCCGTGCTTCCTCCCGATCAGGAATTCGCCTCCGACCAGGAGTGGTCACGCTTCCTCGCAAAGGACCAGGAAGCCGAGCTCATTCACGCCCAGCAGCAGCAACAGCAGTAGCGGCCCGCCCGCTGGGCCGCCTTACCTCCACCCCAGACCTGCCCCGCCGCGGAAAGCCCGGGGGCTCGGCGCGCGGGTATCAAGTTTGGCGACGCAGGTACTCATCGCGCAAAGATTCGTGGCGATTGAGAAGACGATGAACTTATTGGCCGACGCACTCTATCTGGCGCTGAATTTTCTGCTCTATCGCCTGTTTCGGCCGGTGAGCCGGACCATATCTCTGATTGCTGCACTGTTCAGCTTGACGGGATGCGTTGTCATGATAGCGGCGCAGTGGCATCTGGTTGAATCGCAACTTAATTCCCTCATCTTTTTCGGACCGTTCTGTTGCTTACTTGGATACCTGATCTTGCGATGCACCTTCATTCCACGCACGTTAGGCGTTTTGCTCATACTTGCTGGCTTGGCATGGACCATCTATCCCTTGCCTGGACTTCCAAGGGCTGTTTTGGTATCGATTCAGGCCTTGGGGATCATGGCGGAAGGGCTACTTATGTCATGGCTCGTGGTTCGGGGTGTTTCAAACGAGCAGTGGTGGGCGCAAGGCGCAGCAAATAAGTAAGACTTTGAGAGCCGCGCTTCGGAGCAGTGCGACTGCAGAAAACGCCTCGGTGAAGTGTCGTGGTGCACGATTGTAAGGCCCATGGCCATGAGCGGTGCCATCGAACGGGACTGCTGCTTGCGGCCCTCGCGCTTTTTGCGCAGCCAGGCAGCGGACGCTCGCCCTTGATCCCGCCAGGGACTAACTAGTTCAATTCAGGCTCCGAAGTCCGCCCACTCGCTGTCGAGACGCATAAGTGGAGCGCTATAGGCGTTCGGCGTAAGTTCCGGCCGCAATGTCGTGAACGATATTGCCCAAAGTGGAGCTACCGAGAACGCACCTACGCGCCGTGTGCACCTGATCTTTCGATGAACTCAGCGAGGAAGCAAGCGAAGTGAACCGGTCGCGATTGAAGTTGTAAATGCCCACCAGCGCATAAGCCTTGGCTTCCGGTGTTCCATTCTCAACAACGCGTTCGAGAATCTCTAGCCGGTTTGGACGTGAGAGCACTTCGCGATACTCTTCCTCGCCTTCTGATCTAACACCCGCGAAACCTACACCGCCGAAGGCAAAAAGTTTTACTGCACTGAGCTTTGTTTCCGGCGTCGCGCTAACCGGCTGTTGCGCCACGGCTGCAACCATGGAGGAATTCGCTCCGGATTGCGGCGATGCCGGCATAGTAGGCGAGCCTTGCAGAAGCAGTCCGAACAGGAGTGCCGCACTCATTAACTTCAACATCCAATTCTTCGTTCTCGCCCTGCTCCATTATCCTGCTAAAGCCCGCCGCATGGCCCTGCGCTCACGGTTCGCAAAGTTAGCCGGCTCCGACGTTCCTGGGGAACCACGGAACGAAAGATGGAATACCCCGAAGATCCGGTTGTATTCTTCCGGCGGCATTGTAGTGCAAAGTGACAACGAGCTGCATGTGTTGCGCATATCGTTCCGTGGTGCAAAGTGCCCCGCAGAGAAGATCGTCACAACCAGTTCTGTGCAAGAGCCCCCTTGAGCTTCGACAGGTACGCTGCTATTATCCTCTGTAGAAGCAAAAAGGGAGTAAGAGTGAACGAGCGTATCGATCTGCCGCAAGGCACCTTAGATCTCCTGATCCTGCGTACGCTCTCGCTTGGATCTCAGCATGGCTGGGGCATTTCAGAGCGAGTGCAGCAGATGTCGAGCGACGTGCTGCGCATTCAGCAGGGCTCCCTGTACCCGGCACTACACCGGTTAGAGCGCCGCGGGTGGATTAAGGCTCGTTGGGGCACGTCGGACAACAACCGGCGCGCCAAGTACTACGAATTGACCAAGGCAGGTAACAGGCAGCTAGCTGCTGAGAAGGATTCTTGGCAAAAACTCACTAGCGCCGTGGCGCAAGTTCTCGGCCCGGCTTAGGGATCCCATGCTGAACGACTTATGGATTCGTTTACGCTCCCTGCTACGGCGAGGGACGGTTGAGTCGGAGATGCAGGATGAGCTGCAGTTTCACTCAGAACGCCAACTTCAAAAATATCTGAGCGAGGGAATCAGCCGCGACGAGGCAGTGCGACGAATACGAATAGCGTTCGGCGGAATGGAGCAACTAAAGGAAGATTGCCGCGAAGCAAGGGGAGTCTCGACCCTTGAAGCGCTGGTGCAGGATCTTCGGTACGGCTGGCGAACTCTGCTCAAAGCCCCCGGCTTCGCCCTCACGGCGCTCTTAACAATCGCGTTGGGAATCGGTGCGAATACCGCCCTGTTTTCCGTGACCTATGGCGTTCTGCTGAGTCCTCTACCTTTCAAAGACGCCTCACGCCTGATTCAGCTGAATGAGAACACACCGAAAGTTGGCGACGTGAGCGTCTCATTTCTAAACTTTCAGGACTGGCGTGAAAGGAGCCGCACGTTCTCCGAAATGGCGGCAGTGATCAATACGGATTTCAACTTGGCGGGGGTACGTCGACCGGAGCACATCAACGGTTTGGCTGTTTCACCCGACTTCCTTTCGATCACAGGTGTGCACCCGATCCTAGGCCGGCGCTTTACTTCGGGCGAGGGGAAAGCCGGCACGCCGCCCGTGTTGCTGCTGAGTTACTCGCTTTGGCAGTCACACTTCGGAGGAGACCGGAATGTCATCGGAAAAGTCATCCGCCTGGACAGCCGAGGCTTCACGATCGTCGGCGTGCTGCCGCCCAACTTTCGCTGGACTGACAAATGCGACGTGATGGAGCCCCTCGGCGTTTGGCTGACCAAAAACGAATCTGCCAAGGACAGAGGTGACCGTGGCGACCTGCTGGTATTAGGACGGCTGGCGCCAAACGTAGGAGTCGACCGCGCGCGCGGGGAAATGGTTGCCATTGCGGCAAACCTCGCGCGCCAGTATCCGCAATCGAACGCCGAGTTCGGAGTCATCCTGCGGCCTCTCCGGGAAGTTTTTTCGGGCGATATGCGTCCCGCGATGCTGCTGCTACAAGTAGCCGCTCTGTTTGTGCTGATGGTGGCCTGCGCGAATGTGGCTAATTTGTTTTTGATGCGGGGAGCAGGAAGAGCTAAAGAAATAGCTCTGCGCAGCGCCATTGGCGCGAGCAGCGGCCGAATCATCCGGCAGATTCTGACAGAGAGTCTCCTGGTGGGGATGCTGGGCGGCTTGGCAGGTATCGGCCTCGCCATTGCGGCGATTCCTGCGGTTTCGCACTTGCTTCCGCCAGATACTTTGGGCGGAGCGACCGTGAGCATAAGTGGATCGGTTTTGGCGTTTTCGGCCGGCTTAATCATCCTTTCCGTATTCGCCTTTGGACTCGGTCCCGCGGTGCAATCCACCCGCGCCAGTGTTCAATCTGAATTGAGGGAGGGGGCAAAGGGTACAGGAACGGTGCACCGCATGCGCTGGCGCAGTTTGCTGGCCAGCGGCGAGTTGGCTTTGGCGCTGATTCTGCTAGTCGGCGCGGGGTTGATGATCAAGAGCCTCTATCGCCTGCTCTCGGTAGACTCCGGTTTCCAGGCTGCCCATGTTCTCAAGCTCGATATGAACCTCCGCACGGCGTTGTATAAAAATGACGCGGCGCTGGTTGCTTTCTGGAGGAGAACTCTAGACGAGGTTCGCGCAATACCGGGAGTCGAATCGGCCTCACTTGGGACAGCGATTCCGCTTACGGACGATCACTCGCGCTCCGACATCACTGTAGAAGGGAGACCGGCGGCGAGTCCTGGCGGTAACCCGCATCCTGACGTACATATTGTCAGCCCTGAGTACGAGAAGACGCTCGGAATTCGCTTGCTTTCAGGCCGCGGTTTCACGAACACGGACCGGGAAAATGCTCAGCAAGTGGGCTTGGTCAACGCTACCGTGGCGAAGCGTCTGTTTCCGGGCGCAGACCCGATCGGCAAGCGTTTCACGTTCGGCGCCGTCGGGGCGGCCCATACGCCGAAGTGGATCACGATCGTGGGCGTGCTCGCTGATACCAAAATGTACGGTCTCGCCAATCCAGCGCGTCTCGAAGTATATGTTCCGTTCTGCCAATTTGCCCAGGATGGGATGACGCTGCTGGTGAAGTCGAGCCAGGAACCACAATCTCTGGCGGCTGCGATCCGGCGGGCTGTCGCCTCCATCGACGAAGAGCAACCGGTTTTCGGCACTACCACGCTGCAAGACGTAGTCGACGCTTCTGTGGCCAAGCCGCGCACCACACTTATCCTCTTGGCCGTGTTCAGCGGGCTGGCGCTTGTGTTGGCGGGCATCGGAATCTACGGCGTCATTTCGTACTCTGTCGGGCAGCGAGAAAGAGAGTTCGGCATTCGCATCGCGCTGGGCGCAGCACGGGGCGATGTGTTGCGGCTCGTCTTAAAACAGGGCGGAAAGATCGCAGCCGCTGGAATCGTTGCCGGTATCGCCGCGTCGGTTGGGCTCACTCACTTGATGGCGAAGCTGCTCTACTCCGTAAGTGCACTTGATCCGGCGACTTTCGCCGCGGCGGGCTTCGGACTCGCCTTTATCGCAATGGCTGCATGCTATATTCCTGCACGCCGAAGCCTGGGTGTCGACCCATCGATCGCTTTGCGGCAAGAATAAGGAACCACACCAATCAGCTTTTCCCCGACCGGCTTGCCTCACAGTCAGGAGCTTGCGCCCGGACCAGTCATTGATTACACGTTTTCCGGTGAGGTTATTGTCGCGCATCAGGGCGAGACTTTCAGGCTGGCCCGTCGCGCGAGGCTTAGCGCAATCAGAACTTGACTCCCGTGATCCAATAGCCGTAAGCTAAGAATTCTTGGTATGGGACGGAAGGCACATAAGAACGATTCGTTGCCCGGTTCGCTGGACATGTTGATTCTGCGGACGCTGTCGCTGCGCAATCTCCATGGATACGGCATTGTTCAGTTCATTCAACAATCGTCCGAGAACGAGCTCCTCGTCGAGGAGGGCTCGCTTTACCCCGCTCTTCAGAGGCTCGAACTAAACGGCTGGATCGACGGCGTCTGGGGCGTGACCTCGAATAACCGCCGGGCAAGAATCTACAGGATCACGGCGGCTGGACGCAAACAGCTGGCGGTCGAAACCCGGAAGTACGCGAAACTCACGCTGGCGATCGCCCGTGTCATGGGAGCGGAGTGACTGAGATGTTGATGCGACGGCTGAGGTATTGGATCGGAAGCGCTAGGCGCAGCGAGGCCTTGCGTGAGGAGATGGAACTCCACCTTGCGGAGAAGGCTGCCCAACTGCAAACAGATGGTATGACGGCCGATCGCGCCCGCGCCGAAGCACGCCGGCAATTTGGCAACGTTGGGTTGAGGCACGAAGAGTCACGGGAAATTTGGTTAACGCGGTTTTTCTCGGAACTTGGCCAGGATGTCCGCTATGGCTTTCGCACCATGGCCGCCAATAAAGCCTTCAGCGGCTTGGCGGTCTTGTCCCTGGCGCTCGGCATCGGGGCCAATACCGCAATCTACAGCTTCATGGAGTCGATTCTGTTGCGCTCGCTTCCTGTTGCCGATCCCGAGTCGCTGGTGGTCTTGAACTGGCGTAGCCGGCCACCCTTCGACGGCAGCAGGCAATGGGTGCACGTCGTCCACGGGTTACAGGGTATGTTCTGGCCGGGCGACAAAGCCACGCTGGTCACCGGCATATTTCCGTACGCCGCGTTCGAGACGCTTCGCGAGGAGAACCATGCTTTTTCCACGCTCTTCGGATACTTCAACGCACTAACCCGTAACCTGTCTATCCACGGTCAGGCCACGAGCGCCAGCGCGGAGTACGTCACGGGCGAGTATTTTCAGGGCCTTAAAGTATTGCCGGCCGCGGGACGTCTGATCGACTCCGAAGACGACCGTCCGGGCGTAGCGCCGGTCGCCGTAATCAGTTTTGCGACAAGCCAAAATCGCTTTGGAGGACCGTCTAATGCGATCGGACAGTCAATTCTCGTCGATAACATTCCTTTCACTGTGATCGGCGTCGCTCCGCCTGAGTTCTTCGGAGTCGACCCGGCGGTGGCCCCGGACCTATACCTTCCGTTGCACGCGAATGTGCTCGTAGACGGCCCCGCAGCCGCGCGCATGTATGGCGACGGAAATTTCTACTGGATCGAAATGATGGGCCGTCTGCGTCCCGGCGTCAGCATGGCTCAGGCGCAGGCAGCGTTGGCGCCTCGTTTTCATCAGTGGGTTGCCACCACTGCGACCACCGATGGTGAGCGTGCGAAACTCCCCGCGCTGATGCTGAATCCGGGCGCCGAAGGTCTGGGTAGCCTGCGCCGCCAGTATTCGAAACCTCTATATGTACTCCTGACGATGGTTGGATTGATCCTGGCAGTCACCTGCGCGAACATTGCCAATTTACTGCTCGCAAGGGCCGCTGCGCGAGGCCGCGAAATGGCTGTCCGGCTCAGCCTGGGAGCGGGACGGTTCCGCGTCGTGCGCCAGTTGCTTACCGAGAGTGTGATGCTGGCCTCGCTCGGCGGAGCTTTCGGAGTTTTGTTTGCGATCTGGGGCGTGCGATCGCTGACCGCTCTGCTCTCTCACGGGCAGGAGAACTTTACCCTGCATGCGGAATTGAGCTGGAGCGTGCTCGGCGTGACGGCGGCGCTCTCAGTGGTTTGCGGCCTGTTATTTGGCGTTGCTCCAGCGATTCAGTCGACGCGTCCGGACGTCATGCCCGCGCTCAAGAATGGCCGCGGGGCGGGACCGCGCCGCCGCGCGCAGCACGTTCTGGTAGTCGCCCAGATCGCGATCTCTTTTCTCATCCTGGTCGCCGCGGGTCTGTTTGTCCGAACACTTAACAAGCTGCACTCCGTCCAACTGGGATACGCCCGCGAGAACATACTTCTGTTCTCGTTGAATGCGCGCCAGGCCGGGCATCGTGCCCCGGAAATCACCACTTTCTACTCGAATCTGCGCAAGCGCTTCGAATCGATCCCCGGAGTGAGCGGTGCCACGCTTTCGCAATCCTCGATAATCAGCGCGGGCACTGCCGGAGAGACATACAGGGGAACAATGAAGATCGGCGCTGCTACGGTCGCCGGTGCAGGCGTCATGCTCGCCGGACCACGTTTCCTCGCGACCATGCAGATTCCGATCCTGGCCGGGCGTGAGATTGACGAGCGCGACCAACCGGGTTCCCCGCCGGTTGCGGTGATCACCGAACGGCTGGCAAGGATTTACTTCGGGAACGAAAATCCGGTGGGCCGGCGCATTACGTTCCAGGACGAGAAACGCGATCTCGAAATCGTCGGCGTGTCGGCTGACGTGCGGTATGGCGATCTGAAACAGGGCGATTCAATGACCGTGTTCGCAGCGGCTGCCCAGTTCTCTCCGGACCGAGTGATCTATGCGCTGCGCACCGCGGGTGATCCGCTGAGGTATGTCAGGAGTGTGAGGGAGATCGTGCGGGAAGCAGATTCACGCATACCCGTCACAAACGTGGTCACACAGGCTGCGGAAATCGATCGGACGATCAGCCGGGAACTCACCTTCGCGAAACTATGCACGGGTTTCGCTGTTCTCGCTCTCCTGATTGCGTGCGTGGGACTCTACGGGACGACATCCTACAACGTCGCGCGCCAGTCCGGCGAGATTGGAATTCGTATGGCGCTGGGCGCGCAACGCGGCGCAGTGGTATGGATGGTTCTGCGCCGCGTTCTGCTACTCGCGGCGGTGGGACTCGCCATCAGCGTGCCTGCCGCGTTGATTACGTTCCGGCTTGTCAAATCGTTTCTGTTCGAGATCCGGCCCAACGATCCGGGAACACTGGTGTTGGCCGGTGTCGTCCTCGTGAGTGCCGCGATTCTGGCGGGCTACGCACCGGCAAGGCGAGCCTCCCGAATTGATCCGCTGGCGGCTCTGCGGCAGGAGTAACAAATGGTCCTTCGTACTGAACGAAGGATGAAACTGTTCCGCTTAGATGGCGACCTACTCTGGCGCATATCGGCCCCTCGCAAGTTTTTCGCGCCATATAATTTACTGCCGCTTGGTAAGTGGGTCGCCAACGGACAGCGATGGCTAAGGTCCTCCGATATCCCATTCGTATGGCAATTACATAAAAGAGGCACTTGTCCGCGCACGCGCATTCGTCTTCGCGATTGTTGTCTGCCCGGTTGAGAAGTTAGAAGAGCATCGTCGAGCAACGAAAGGAAGAGTGCCGCGATAGGCGAGGCCGCTTCCGTAAACCCAGTGGAAGCCCTACGGCCGATTAGTTCCACACCGGTGTGAACGCGATCGCAAACGGGCTCGGCTGCCGATACTTCGTGTGGTCAAGAGAGCGGGTATAAAGAGCTGAAACCGGCTTTACTGACGTTCATTGCTTCCAAATCCCCCTTCGCCGTATTTCGCGATCTAAGCCACAAGCGCCCCTCATCTGGCCGAGAGGCATCTGTTGCAGTTGCGAAGGAAAGGGCGCACAGAGCGTGGCCCGTTGTATCCTCGAAAAGCAACGCTTATGGCCGGATTGACAGTCGCACAGTGAATCTTTCTGTACCGTTCATCAAACGTCCGGTCGCCACCTCGTTATTGACCGTAGCTCTAGGTTTGGGCGGAGTGCTGGCATTCCAGCTCTTAGGTATTTCCGCCCTTCCAGAAGTTGACTTTCCTACCATTCTGGTTCGCGCCAATTTGCCGGGCGCAAGCCCCGAAATTATGGCGTCGGCTGTGGCAACTCCGCTCGAAAAGCAGTTCAGCCGCATAGCTGCGGTTACTGAGATGACATCGTCGAGCCAACTCAGCAGCACCAACATCACGCTGCAATTCGATCTGGACCGCAATATTGACGGAGCGGCCCGCGATGTGCAAGCGGCAATCAATGCAGCACGGGGCCAATTGCCGGCCGACCTGCCCAGTAATCCCAGCTACGTCAAGGCGAACCCTGCCGGTGCTCCCATTCTGATCCTTGCTCTTCACTCGAACACTTTTGACCAGCCTCATCTCTATGACGTTGCCGATTCAGTGATTGCGCAAAAAATCTCGCAGGCGGAAGGTGTGGGCGAGGTTCACGTTTTCGGCAGTTCGAAGCCGGCGGTGCGCGTACAGGTAAACCCAACGGCAATCAATGCTATGAACATCAGCCTGGACGACATAGCTTCGACCCTTCGCAATGCCAATGCACACCAAGCGAAAGGGTCCTTAGATAGACGGGATTACCGCTGGCAGGTGAATGCTACTGATCAGCTGTTCCATGCGTCGGAATACGCTCCATTGATTGTTGCCTACCGGAATGGCGCACCGGTTCGGCTCAGTCAACTAGGTAAGGTAGTCGATTCGGTCGAAGACATTCGCAACGTCGGAGCTGACAATGGAGCACCTTCCATCCTGGTGGCAATCATGCGCCAACCCGGCGCAAATGTAATCGCAGTCGCCGACCATATCAAGAGCTTGTTGCCCGAGTTGCAGGCCGATCTCCCGCCTTCCGTTCATCTCGAGATCGCGCAAGATCAGACAGGCAGCATCCGCGCTTCTGTGAACGATGTGGAGTTGACATTAATCACTTCGCTGGTACTGGTCGTGCTCGTTGTCTTTGCATTCTTGCGCAACGTTCGCGCCACAGCCATCCCGGCGCTCGCTGTCCCGGTATCTTTGCTCGGAACGTTTGGCGTCATGTACCTGATGGGCTACACCTTGAACAATTTGTCTTTGATGGCGCTCACCATTTCTACAGGCTTCGTTGTGGACGACGCCATTGTGGTCATTGAGAATATCTCGCGCTACCTCGAAGCGGGCTGGACGCCCGTCAAAGCGGCCGTGCAGGGAGCAAAAGAGATCGGATTCACCGTGCTCTCGATGAGCGTCTCACTCATAGCAGTGTTCCTTCCCATTCTGCTGATGGGCGGCATTGTAGGCCGCCTATTCCGGCAGTTTGCCGTCACGCTTTCTGTCGCCGTAGCAATATCGCTAGTTGTCTCTTTGACAACGACGCCTATGATGTGCGCGCTTATGCTGAGGCCCGAGCGAAAGACCAGGCATAACTTCCTGTACCGGTTTTTTGAACGCATGTTAGAGGTCGCTCAACGGTCGTACGCCAGGAGTTTGCGAGCAGTCCTACGGCATCGACAACTTACATTGATCATCAATCTGGTGACGCTTGCCGTCACCGTATACCTCTACATGATCGTGCCTAAAGGCTTTTTTCCTCAGCAAGACACAGGGCACATAGGCGGAGTGATGGTAGCGGATCAGGACATATCGTTCCAAGCCATGCGCGAAAAGCTCTTTCAGGCCATGAAGATCGTTGGGAGTGATCCATCCATAAAGGATTTGAACGGGTCTACAGGCGGTGGAACGCTGAACGCTGCTACGCTGTGGTTCGAATTGAAGCCCTTGCACGAACGGCGTGTCTCCACCGAGCAAGTGATCAACCGTTTGCGGAGCAAGCTGGCGGACATTCCGGGCGCATCACTTTACATGCAGCTATTGCAGGACATCCGGATTGGCGGTCGCGTCGGGAATTCGCAATATCAGTTCACCTTGCAATCCGACAGTATCAAGGACTTGGACGAGTGGGCGCCAAAGTTGCTGGCCAAGCTGAAAACTTTGCCTTCCATATTGGACGCCAATAGTGATCAACAGGTGAATGGCTTGACCTCGCAACTGACGATTGATCGCGTTACGGCGTCCCGTCTTGGAGTAAATCCGCAGGCACTCGACACAGCGTTATACAGCGCGTTTGGCCAGAGACAGGTTTCCACCATGTATCGCGGCATCAATCAATACCACGTGGTGATGGAACTTCTACCGGAATTTCAACAGAGTCCCGCTTCTTTGAATGACATCTATGTCCCTTCTTCGAAAGGACCGGCTATTCCCCTCTCCACCTTCACCCAGGCGCGAACGGATTTGAATTCTCTGACCGTGAATCACCAAGGGCTTTTTCCGTCTGTGACTTTGACGTTCGCTCTGGCGCCAGGAACGGCTTTAAGCCAGGCTACTGACGAGGTTGAGAGCGCAGAACAGGAAATCGGCATCCCGGCCGGCATACATGGGGGGTTTGCCGGAACAGCGCAGGTCTTCCAGGCCTCGTTGAAGAGTGAGCCGTGGTTGATTCTCTTGGCCTTAGTCACCGTGTACATCGTCCTTGGCATGCTCTATGAAAGCTATGTGCATCCACTCACCATACTGTCCACACTTCCTTCAGCCGGCCTCGGAGCGCTGCTGGCGCTTCTTATTTTCAAGGTGGACCTCACGGTAGTTGCGCTCATCGGAATTATTCTTTTGATCGGCATTGTCAAAAAGAATGCAATCCTGATGATCGACTTTGCCTTAGATGTCGAGAGAAAGCAAGAACTCTCTACGTCTGACGCCATCTATCAGGCGTGCCTCATACGGTTTAGACCTATCATCATGACGACCCTCGCTGCGCTGTTTGGAGGACTACCACTGGCCCTGGGAACAGGCACGGGCTCCGAATTCCGAAGTCCGCTTGGAATTACGATTGTTGGAGGCCTTGTCGTCAGTCAAATTCTTACACTGTACACAACACCTGTCGTGTACATCTATATGGCAAAACTGCAAAATAGGCTCGGGAGCAAACGGAAACTCGACCCGAAACTTAAGACACTGATGACGGACTCGCCAAAGGAACAGTTGCAGCCCGTCGCGAACTAGTTTGCAGCCGGAGGAGCAACACGGCGAGCGGCATCCTAAGGTCGCTCGGTCCCGTCTTTTCTGTTGCGCCGAATAGATCCGGCCTGGTCCCCAAGTGGCGGAAATCCAGCAGACCCACCCCATCGCTCTCTCAAATCCTTACTACGCCTACTTGACTTCGGCTCGCTTTGTAAGTTAATTAGGTACTTGGTATTGTAAGCCATTTAGGCATGAGCAAACCATCCGACCTCCTGCAAGGCACGCTGGATCTCCTCATCCTTCGCACGCTGGCTCTCGAGCCGATGCACGGCTGGGGAGTTGCGGCCCGCATCCAACAGACTAGCCAGGAAGTGCTCCAGATCACGCAAGGTGCGTTGTACCCGGCACTCCACCGGTTGGAACAACAAGGATGGCTCCGGGCCGAATGGCGCAAAACCGAAACCAGCCGGGTAGCAAAATTTTACGCTCTAACCCGCGCCGGCCGCGCCCAGCTTGAAAGGGAACTCGCGCAATGGGAGCGGCTGTCGAGCGCTGTCGGATTGGTCATCGGGATGGCAGAGGGTTAGCGCTATGCGTCCTGAGCGATGGTTCGATGTAGTACGTCTGCGGCTCCGTTCGCTGCTTCGGCGTGACGCCGTCGAACGGGAGTTGGACCGCGAGCTACGGTTCCATCTCGATGAGGAAATCGAAAAGAGTGTCCGTCTTGGGCTAACGCCGGAAGCGGCGAGGTCTGCCGCTCTTCGAAGCCTCGGCGGTATTGCGCAGATTCAGGAGGAATGCCGGGACATGCGCCGCACCAGCCACATCGAAAATCTTATTCGCGACCTGCAGTACGCATGCAGAACGCTGGTCAAAACCCCGACATTCACTCTGGCGGCCATCGCGACGCTGACGCTTGGGATCGGTGCTAATACTGCCATATTTCAGCTGTTGGATGCCGTCCGTCTGCGCAGTCTGCCTGTGCCGGAACCCGACAGACTGGCTGAAATTCAAATACCCAACATGAACGTCGGAATTTTGGAGAATGCGGACAACCTCAGCTATCCGCTCTTCGAACAGATCCGCGAACACCAGCAGGGCTTTTCGGGCATTTTCGCCTGGGATAGCGGATACAGAAGCCTGCGAATCGGGCAGGGCGCCGAAGCCCGCTCCGCTACGGTGCTCGGAGTGACCGGCGGATTTTTCCCTACGCTCGGTGTTTCTCCCGCTGCTGGCCGGCTGTTCCGATCTGAAGATGACTTGCGAGGTTGTCCTGCGCCCACGGTGGTTCTGAGTTATCCGTTCTGGCAACAAGAATTCGGAGGAAGCCTCTCCGCCATCGGCTCGCGCTTGCTCGTTCAGGATCATGCGCTCGAAATCATCGGCGTTGCAGCTGCCGGGTTTTCCGGGCCCGAAGTCGGAGCGCATTTCGATTTCGCACTCCCGCTATGTTCGATCTCGGTCCTGAACAACGGCGACACAAAAGCGTTCGACCGAAGCGATTATTCGTGGCTCAATGTGATGGGCAGACTGAAGCCGGGCTGGACATTGGCTCAGGCATCCGAGCAACTCCGCGCTATCAGTCCGGGCCTCATGCGCGCCACCTTCCCCAGCGGCTATTCGCGCGATTCCATGGCGCATTATCTTGAGTTCCGCCTGGAGGCGATCTCTGGTGCCACGGGTGTGAGCCGGTTGCGCGAGGAGTACGACCGGTCGCTGTGGCTGCTTCTCGGCCTCACGGCATTGGTACTGCTGATTGCCTGCGCGAATCTGTCGAATCTGATGCTGGCCCGCGCAGGCGCCCGCGAGCGGGAGTTCGCTGTGCGCCTGGCGCTCGGTGCTGGCTGCGGCCGCCTCGTTTGCCAAACACTTACGGAGGCCCTCTTACTGGCCGCGGTGGGCGCAGCCTGTGGCTTCGCGCTCGCCGCCGTCTTCAGCCGCGCTATCCTCCATTTCCTCGAAACAGACGGTAACCAGTTGCATCTCGATCTCACGCCGGATTGGCGCATGCTGGCCTTCACGGCCGCGGTTACTTCGCTGGTTTGCATTCTGCTGAGCCTGACACCGGCACTTCGCGCGGCCCGAGGTCAGGCAATCGAGGCTATGAAAGCCAGCGCTCGTGGTCTTACCGCTGACCGCGGCCGGTTCACGTTTCAGCGCCTGCTGGTTGTCATCCAGGTCTCCGTATCGCTCATGCTGATCGCGGGCGCACTTCTGTTTGTCTCGAGTTTTCGACGGCTCGTTACGATGGATCCTGGCTTTCGCGCGGAAGGAGTTTTGCAGGCGACCTTTGAGCTCGGCAAGCCGGAGCATGACGAAACCGTGCTGCGCCAGTTGCTCGCCGAAGTGCGCGCCACACCACAGGTGGAATCTGCCGCCAGCACTACGAATTTCCTGATTGGAAGCGGCATGTGGAGCCTGATCGCTCGCACCGGGGCGGCCAGCCGCGATGCGAGGTTCACGTGGGTTAGCCCCGGCTTTTTCGGGACGCTCGGGACGCCCATTGTGGCCGGCCGCGATTTCACTCCTAACGACACAAGAACCTCACCCAAGGTAGCAATCGTCAACGAGATCTTTTCGCATATGTTCCTGCCGGGACCCAATCCAATCGGGAAGACGTTCCGGACTTTGGCCGAGCCGGATTACCCCGAAGCCGAGTATGAAGTAGTTGGTGTTGTCAGGAACACCCGATACTTCCAACTGCAAGCAGCGGAGCCGCCCATGGCGTATGTCCCAGGCACTCAGTTTCCGCAGCAAGTCATGGGCAACATGCTCTTCATTCGCTCGTCGGCGCCGCTTCCAGCGATCGAGTCTGCGGTGCGCCGGCGCATCGCTGCCTGGCGGCCGGGAACGGCGATACAGTTCCAGATATTTCAACAGAGGATTTCAGACAGCCTGATGCGTGAGCGCCTGCTCGCGGCACTATCCGGCTTTTTCGGAATTCTGGCCACGCTGCTCGCCAGCATCGGTCTGTACGGTGTCTTGGCTTATCAAACGGTACGCCGCCACAGTGAGATCGGCATTCGATTGGCCTTGGGCGCCGGGCGGAGCCAGATCATGCGGCTAGTGCTGAAGGATGCAGCGCGGCTGGTCTTTGCCGGCCTTCTGATTGGCATTGCCGGCTCTCTGGCGTTAGGCCAGACGGCGGCCTCATTACTGTTTGAAATCTCGCCCCGCGACCCGCTTCAACTCGGAGGCGCTGCCTTCGCACTTAGTGCCGCGGCCGCCATTGGGAGCATGATTCCGGCTTGGCGTGCCTCCCGCCTTGACCCTATGGACGTCCTCCATGATGAGTAACTTCGAATCACTCACGCTTTCGAGGGTAAAGTTCTCCCCGAAAGGGGCTTGTTCCCTAATCAGCATGAGAGGAGCATGAATCCAGTGGATAACGCTGATCGTTGTCCCATCTCAACGGAGTAACCAACGTCCATGCAGCGCAAACCTAGCATTATCTTCGTCCACGGGATATGGGCCGACGGCTCGTCTTTCAGGAAGCTGATTCCAATTCTCCAGGCCGAGGGCCACGAGGTGCTTGCCGCCCAGTACGGCCTCGACACACTCGCGGGCGACGTCGATTCCGTGAAGCGCACACTAACTCGGGTCAGCAGCCCCGCCATTCTCGTCGGTCATTCCTACGGCGGCACACTCATCACTCACGCTGGAACAGATCCGCGGGTTGCCGGGCTCGTTTACGTCGCCGCACTCGCGCCCGACGCCGACGAAACCTCCCAAAGCCTGCAGGCTAAATTCCCGGCCACGGAAGTTTTTTCGCACATCGAAGTGGCAGACGGGCGCGTCTGGATGAAGCCGGATGGAGTCGCGTACTTTGCGGGCGATTTGACTCATGAAGAGCAAAAGCTCGTCTGGGCTGCCCACGCGGCGCCGGCGGTAGACCTGTTCACTCAAAACGTGAAAGGCACCGCTTGGAGGTCGAAGCCCAGTTGGTACATTGTGGCCAACAACGACCGCACCATTCAACCAGAGCTGGAACGGTTCGTAGCGAAGCGCATGAAAGCCACCACCTTTGAGACCGACAGCAGTCACGTTCCCATGCTGTCGCAGCCTGACTTCGTGCTCGATGTTATCCGGAAGGCCGCAATGACGGTTGCAGGGAAGATGGCAGCGTGATGGAAGGTCGTGGAAGGCTAACTGGCTATCCCGGAGTGACGGTCGTGAGCGGTTCCTCTTCTGAAGAACGCCATACCATTTCGAAAGTAAGTTGTTCCGACATGTCCGAAGAACGCGCCAGGTTCCAAACTCCGCGACGCCGGCTTAACGTCCAAGTGGAAACCTCACCAGGCCGTGGCTGTCGGCGTCATTGCGAAGTAGCGTCAGCTCCGGATTGCCGTTAACCCTTTCTCAACTGGAAGTTGGGCGGTCGCACGATGCCAACCGCCCGTGGGCATAACGTGCTTTGATCTTAGTGTTGAACCCCGACAGAACGACGTCGCCAAGCCGCGAGCAGTCCAAGTGGGATTGCTCCGAGAAGAAGAATGAAAGAGCCCGGCTCCGGGGTTTCAGAAATCCGCACGTCCACCGGCGTGACACCGTCCGCTTCATAGAAGCGATACGTTTCCGATTCCTGCATGCTGCTGAACAGGTCACCGGCAGTGATCGAACTGCGCACCTGCATGGATACGCCGAAATTGTGGCTCATCGCTTCATCCGTGGTCCAGAGCTCCGTACTCGTGGGACCCGTGCTCTCGTAATCGAAGCTGACTGCATCTCCGCCGTTCGGAGAACGGCTTATCACCGTGAAGTCATTAAAGCCGTAAAGAACCTGGCCCACGGTTCCGGCGGAAGCCGAGAGAACTTCACTCGTTACGCCATCGTGAAGGACCACCAGGTTACGGCTCGGGCCATCGATCGTTAACGTCAGAGGAACCTCCCCGTCGAGCGCAAATTGGCCTCCTTGATTTCCGGAGGTCCAGGAAACGCCATTCAGGTACACACCCAGCGTAAATCCATTGCTGAAGTTCTGCACGAACTCGGCGGCGTGCCCCTCGGAGGTGGACGACATGCAAGTTGACGCATCAGAGGGGGACGGGGCCACCGAAGCACCACAATTAGCTGACAGAATTTGGACCGTAATAGGACCGGCCGAAAGAGGAAGAGCCGCGAGAGCAAGCGGAGCAGCCAAGCTTACCTTTCGGACCAGGGAACAAAACTTGCGAGATAACGGCATGGCATGAGTAAAACACTGTTTTGCCCGTTTGCGAGTTCCATTACGTAAGGGCTATTGTTACGAAAAGAGACCAGAGCTAAGTAAAAATCCGAGTTCGTGGTGCTAAGGGTTCCTTGTAAGCCGCTACGTAACAGCCGACCGCGCAGCTCTGGATAGAGAAGGCTTGTTACCTTAGCATTTGCGATCAAGTTTACGTCTTTGGAGCCGGCGCGAAGCGACAGCTTTTAAAGCGTACTCAAACCCGTTTTCAAGCCAATCTCACGATAGCCGACTATACGGCCAAGTGGAAACGCTGCAAGATCGAAACTCAACTACAGCCAGAGTGAGTCTTGGCTTCTTACACACACGCGGGCTGATGATGACGACCTTACAGAGTCCTTCTGGTTTTGCACCGCAATTCTGCAACGTGTTAGATTCAGTCTTTCAGGGCTAACAGCGACGCAAGATTTACCCTTTGTGATACGCGGCGGCGATGTTGGTTATCGTAAGGGCGTCCTGAGACAGATGAAGCTCCTAACTCGTTACATCATCCAGTTCTTCGCTGGACTGGGAATGGACTCGATTTCAACTGGAGCTTATTTCTTGCTGCGGGATTCCTATATGCCGCACCTTCCTAATACCTACGGAAGCGACCAGTCCGAGTACATGGGCGCGCACGCCGTTATCGTAATGGTGGTAACTTTCGTATTCTTTCAGATCGTCGCATACGCTGGAATGCGTGTAGCGATTAACCCGTGCGTCCGGAAATGAGCGGCTGACCGATCTCCCACCGTATCTGAGTGCA
This sequence comes from Terriglobia bacterium, assembly GCA_963723645.1. GTDB lineage: Bacteria > Acidobacteriota > Terriglobia > Bryobacterales > Bryobacteraceae > Bog-105. Next base: position 2,034,140 of record CAVRRR010000005.1, on the reverse strand, counting down.
CGGGAAGCCTATCGGCTCCTGTGCGGGGCATGTGTCATGAAGAGACCTTTATGATGCCGTCTGCCCCGACCGAAAGGCCAACGAGGCGATGGGAATGCCCGGGGCTAGTATCCTCGGCCTCCCCGAAATGGAGGAGGACCGTTTGGAACTCCGCTATGCTGCTCGTCTCCTGGTGGCGCGTGGAAGGCGTACCTAAGGCGTCGCCGGACGTACATCTCTCGGTTCAACTTTATCCTGGATCGGAATTATTTGCCTCGTCTTGATAGCGTTCAGTATTTACGGCTATGCCCATTAGACTAACGGCGGCCAGGCTTATCCGCCCGTGAATGTCACAAAGGACTCTTTGTGACATTTAGCACGATATTACTTACGGGCTCCCGAGAAGATACAAACGGATGCGCGACCCCGAAAGGCAAAGACAGTTTCTCGAAGACGGGCGCTTCGGCCAGGGCGCAGAAACGCTCGCTCGTACGAAAGTTGATCGGTTGCTCTGGATCGGCTTGGTTTTCTTGCTTTCAAGTGTCGTTATTCTCGGTTACGCAGTTGTCTTTTAAGATTGGTAGTGACGATGGAGGTCCACTCTTGTTGATGGGCTTCACCGTCTTCAGGCTTGTCGGCCTCGTGCTCAGCGTCTGCGGGTTAGTGCGTATGCGGTCTCGATAGCCGGTTGGGTAGGCTTCGCCGAAATAATCGAGAGTGTTCCGCAGGTTGTTTATAAGGACTCTTGTAAACTTCCACTTGGACGGAAAACGCGCGTTCCGCCCGCAACCTGCATAAGCTCATGACCAGCTGCAATGGAGGCGGCTCTCATGAGAAAGACTGGCAAGCAGGCCAACCCGAACCGCCCGAAGGCGAAACTCGGCCTTCCTGATTTAGATCACAGCCGATCGGCTGTTCTTGAAAGCCTTTGCTCGCCGGAATCGAAGCGAGGCTACCGACACGCTCTCGATGAGTTTATTGAGTGGTACTGCTCTGAGCCACGGCTATCCTTCAACAAGACGGTGGTAACCCGGTACCGGATTCATCTCGAAAATCGACACCTCGCAGCAGGAACTGTCAATGGGCGGCTCGCTGCTGTTCGGCGACTCGCCTACGAAGCGGCGGACGCGGGCCTGCTCAGCCCAGAGCTGGCGGCCGGTATACGACGAGTGAAGGGCGTCAAGAAGCTCGGCGTAAGACTCGGGAACTGGCTTACAGCGGAAGAAGGTCGCCGGCTGTTGCAGGCGCCGGACCCGGAGACTCTGAAAGGTAAACGAGACCGCGCAATTCTCGCGGTCCTGCTTGGATGCGGGCTCCGAAGACGTGAGCTGGCCGATTTGGATTTTCGCCACCTACAAAGGCGGGAGGAACACTGGGCCATAGTCGACCTCGTCGGCAAGGGGTGGGCATATCCGCACCGTGCCGGTACCAGAATGGGTGAAGGCAACGGTGGATATCTGGACTAGGGCGGCCGGTCTGTCTGAAGGGCAGGTCTTCAGATGTGTCTGCCGCGCGGGCAAGCACTGGGGAGACGGCGTGACTGAGCGGCTAGTCTGGCATGTAGTGAAGCAGTACGCGGCCAAACTCGGCCTCACTGGTCTGGCTCCGCACGATCTTCGCCGCTCCTGTGCAAAGTTGTGCCATTCTGCAGGCGGAGAACTGGACCAGATTCAATTCTTGCTCGGGCATGTATCTGTGCAGACAACCGAACGCTATCTCGGCTGCAAGCAACGAATCCGCGGAGCCGTGAACGATTGCATCGGTATCGAGCCATAGCAAGTTGCCCATTGGAGCGGGAAGCCGACAATACGTCAAAGCCTCGGTGGATATCTGAAAACTGGCCAATGATGGACATTTCAAAACCAGCCAAGGAAGCGGAACCAGACAAGAGTAGATACACTGCGTGCGGTGGCGCAAGCAAACACTTTCTTGAGTTACGTCGCTGGCGGCCAGAAGAGTGGTCAGCGTAGAGCGCCGCCGAACCCAATCTCGTTCCCGTCAGCATCACGGTACGTGATCTTGCACACGCCGTTCGAATAGGTTTCCCGGTTCGCGGGGTCCAGCCCACGATCAGCGATCTGCGCGACGAGCGCATCGAGGTCACCGACGAAGAGCGTGTGCATTGCGTGGCCGGCGTTTTCTGGTTGCTGCACAACGTACAAATAACGATGCTCCGCGAGCTCCCACACGGCCTCTGTGTCGTGGGGAAAAAATGTAGGCGGGGAGCCCAGCAGTCGCTCATACCATTTCAGCGCCGTCGCATAGTCAGCGACCGCGATTCCCGCGAACAGGTCAAGACTTTTGGTCTGAATCATGCTGACTGTACCTCGGTGGACATCCAATGGGTGGTTACACTTCAAAAGCGTCCAACGGGGTGGAACCAGAACAAAGTATTTATACACCGTTCGAGGCGACGCGAGCAAACATTGTTTCGGAGATGGCGGCGGTGGTTTTATGCTGAGACCATTCGATCCGGCAATCTCATACTGGCCCAGTGCGTCGCCAAAATAGTTTGTGACAGTGATCGTTAGCTTGGACATTGCGCTCCTGCTGACTCGCGATCCGCTTTCGAAGTTCTAACCACCCGTTGTACAAACGACCTTCTTTGAAGCGCTACCGTCTGCCACTTGTTCGGAAACGCGCTTCGCGCGGACATGATTCGACGGAACGTTTATTTAAGGCGTTTCGCGACATTGAGATGCTCGCCAGCGCGAGCGATCTCATGCCATGCCCGTTTCTCAGCACCAATGCGAGAACCTGCATGTGCCGCGACTCGCTCACGGCTCACTGATGTACTTGAGGCTGTTCAGCCAGAGCTCATGTGCTTTGTGCATGAGGTGGCTGCCTGCATCTGGGTCCTTGCGATCTCCAGGCCCGACACCTGTTTCTTCGGTGATCACCAGGCAGTCCGCCGACTGCGGAACGAAATGCCAAGCATGATAGTGACCATGGTGAGTTTCAGTTTCGTCAGCCCCGAAAGGAATCCAGCTGATGCGTTGATCCGCTACGAATTCACTAATGCGGGACTGGATAGGGCTGTTGAAAATTCTGAGGCGATAAAGCGCGCCTTGGCCAACCTTGCCGGGCGTCTCGTTTGCAACATCTTTGACGATTACAAGCCAGTTGGGCCAGTCGGGAGCATCTGCGAGTCGGGCGAAAGTACGGTGGCAGTCTGCATGGATCAGGAGTTCGTTATGACTGAACACAGGAGCTATCGAAGGATCGTAAGCGGCAGGCCAGCGAATGGCCATATCGCGATGTGCCCGGTCAGACTGCATCTCGCGCGACTGGGCGGCCAACCCGGGCATGTATCCCGACATAAGGAGCATGGCTGAAGTTACTGCGACTGGAGATCTCATAGAAGCATTTTGCATCCGCGTGCTTCCGGGTGAGGCCAAGAGCTATATAGATTCCGCATGGGCCGCCTCCAACCGGCTTGGTCGTAGGAGCATTTGGCCAAGTGACGACAAGCGCGTTTTAGCGTTACCTAAACATGACGGGCATAACTCAGCTTCAGGGGTTGGAGCGAACTGTGGGACGCGCTCTTCAGGAAAGCCGTGTCGATGGTCTTGCGTCCGCTGCTCGTTTGTCCGACGGATCAGTATTGGGAGCCGAATCCCAACGTTACGCTGATTGGTGATGCAGCGCACGTGTGCCACCATACGTAGGCGAAGGCGTCAACATGGCGATCCTTGATGCCCTGAGGCTATCGGAGCTTTTCCTCAGCGAAGACATGCCATCGACCGCGATCGCCGCTTATGAGGCGGAAATGTTTAGCCGCATGCGGCACATCGCGGCGGAATCTATGGTCAGCACGGAGATGTTCTATACACCGCATACCGCCGATCGCGTTGTAGCTTTGTTTGCGGAGGCTTGACGCCGACCGTCAAACGTACAGCCGTGGGCCATCTTATTAGTCCTCTTTCCGCCGGTCAAGCTCTGGTCACTTTCGTTACCGCCATTTGCTAATCCATCCGAAGTGCATGTGCAGATAAGTGCGGCGCTCCTGAACCGAAACATGGCAGCGCCCCTTTTTCGTGACATCTGCTGTTAGTCTCGTACAACAAAGGTGCCAGTTTCCGGATTCCATCGCGAAATACGGCCTACGGTTGACAGACCGCCTGGGTCCTTCCATTGTTCTGTTGACTTCAGAGTGGAACTGTAAGCCATATACGGACCGAAAAGTCCCCTTGTGTCTGGGAATGCACGTGATCGTCGAGCCGCGGCCCACTAACGTACATGGGCCGTCAAAACTTAAAATGACGCCCTTTGAGCTCTTCTCACGCCCCATCCAGGCCTGGAAAGAGCGCACCTGCCGTGATTCCCATATAGGCTAGTTCGCGGACGACCTCGAAGCGCTCTGCAACAGGTAAGTCGATCGCGAACAGAGTCTTCGATTCTGGACATTTCTTCAGGACGTACGTTTCGATGTCATCGACATTTGTGATGGTGGAAGCAGCTTGCTGCGGGATCATGCGTTCATTTTCGATGGCCGGAAACTCCTGAATAGACACATGCAGTCCCGGACGTACCAGGTGATTCAGCTGACTCCACTTGCGCCAATCACGCTGATCGAATACTACTATTCGGACCAGATCATCTGGGTGCGCTTTTTTCGCGTCACCATTGGTGATGCCGCGGTATGCGAAAAACGCCGACACGTATGGCGAGTAGGTCCAGTCAAGCAACGGGGTTGGGTATCCATGATGCTGCACTAGATTGTAGAAGGCGCCATTCTCTTCAGGGATCATGAGGTTGAAAACGTGGCGAGTTCTAGCACTCAGCTGGCGGTATAGCGCTGGCACATCTTCTTTCTGAAATCTCTCAATATATGCTCGTCCGCTTCTGTGGAATCACGTGCGGAGGCGCCAGGGTTTATTCTGTCCGCGAAACAGATAGTGCCGTGGTGCGAGCGAAGCGACATACCTTTTGAAGCCGTCCCAGTTCATCCGTTCTTTGGGCAGTTCGGAAGGTTGTGTTGCCGCGGAACGTGGTAACTGCGCTGCACCATTGAGCCCTGCCAAATCGGTCGTCCAGGAGAGCTCGAGGTGATCATCGAAGAGGCAACCCGTCACGTTTGCACGTTGGGAAATGCCGGTGCCGTCAGCATAGTCTTTCTTGATAGCTTCCCAAGGTGCGCCATCTCCAGTTTTCGGATCCACCGCAAAGATGACATTCGTCTCGATATTGAATCTACGCTCTTTGTTCTTCGTTGTGAAGTGCGTAATCGTCGATGGAACTCGGCCGTCTGTCTCGTTGAGGTAAGCAACACCTGCGTAGTTCTCCAGATGTTCGTCGATGTTGACGACGATTTGCCCCGAACTGGAACCACGGTAATGACCGATCCACTGTCCATTCATAATTCGTACTTTAGCCCTTTGACACTCGCTGGGTATAAGTCCAATTCTCCCTTCGATCGCCGGTTAAAGTACGTCGAACGTCGGCGGAGCAGAAGTCGACGAACGAACCTCTCTCCGCAAGCCTCCGACGCTGCGGACGCTCCCACTTTCCGAATGAGGCCTATCAGCCTGCTTCTAAATGAGGGCTCGTTCGCATATGTGAAGAGGTTGCTAAGCTTCCCTCGGAACGCTTCGGGCCGGTCAGGCGAGATGTCTGCCTGAGTTTCTTCTCGAAAAGATTGTACGCCTCAGTCTGAAGGTATAACGATTAGGAATGGGAAGTCTTAGGTCAGTATCAGGAACGATTCGGCACGATACCGCCGAGAAGGTGCAGAAAGCCAGTTTGCCGAATCGCTTTTGATACTGGGACTTGAAGGAAGCCGCGACGGATGCTCCGGCTTATGGGTTTTCAACCGCCGGATTCAACCTGTGAGCAACGGGAGGAGCGAGAAGTGGAGGACTTTAGCTCGAAGTGAAGTTCCCGTGCTGAGTGAGTCGAGCCATAAAGTCACACGTCGGGTAAACGCAAGCTGTGCGACACCGATACCGAGATGTGTGTAGCAAGAGATCATGTGGACTTAAGCGGCCGTTGGGTGGAGAGTTGGAGGAGCGCGGAAGCGAAGCTGTAAAGCGCTCCAGCGTTCCAGAATCAGCATCGGTCCATGGCAGTGAGGGCACAACCAGGCAATACGTGGCTGTGATTGTTGACCAGTGCTAGCAGCTTTTGTTTCCGGCTCGGCAATGGCTGCGCCAAGCAGGCGAAAACACAAGGGCAGAAGCGTGGACCGTTTGCGTGTACTGAGGAAGCCGAAGTGGCGGATGCGCACAAAGCCTGGCGGCAGGACATGCAACAGGAAGCGCCGCAAGAACTCGTTCACGTGCAGAGTCATGACGCGCTTCTTATTGTGGTGTGCTGAATCGCGCCAACGGAAAGTCACCTGATCGTTGGCAAACGACACCAGCCGATGGTTCGAGATAGCGACCCGATGCGTGTAGCAACCGAGATACCGCAGAGCGTGTTCCGGTCCGCCAAACGGCCGTTTCGCATAGACAACCCACTTCTTACGAAAGGTCTGTCGTATGAGTTGCGCGAAGACTTTGGGCCGTCCGAGCGGCTTCATCAAACCGTGAAACCCGAGTTCGTCGTGCGCGAAAGCTTTCTTCAGCGCTTCGGTGAACTTACCGCGAAAGACTTCGGCCAATACGTCGACGGGAAGGAAGAACTTTTGCTGAGACGGGATCCAATGGGTGCGATCTGGCGATAATCCGCCAGCCGGAACGACACAGTGGATGTGGGGATGGTGTTGGAGCTTCTGATTCCAACTATGCAGCACACTGAAGAAGCCTATTTCTGCACCCAGATGCTGCGGATCGCGAGCGACCTCAAGCAATGTCTCGGCACTGATTCGGAAGAGTAAGTCGTAAACCACTTGCTTATTCTGCAAAGCGAGTGGCGCCAGTTCGTGCGGCAGAGTGAAAATAACATGTACGTATCGCGTGGGCAGAAGTTCGCGCTGGCGTGCTGCGAGCCAACGATCCCGCGCATTCGCCTGACACTTGGGACAGTGCCTGTTTCTGCAGGAGTTAAATGAGATGGCACGATGTCCACAGCGCACACACTCATCGAGATGACCGCCGAGCGCGGCAGTGCGGCAACGCTCGATCGCGGTCAGTACTTTTAAATGGAGCCGGTTCAGCCAGGAACGATTTCGTTCGATGAAGTTCCGGCCCGCGCTGCGAACAAGATCGGCCATCTCGAGCGATGGCCGGTTCATCTATTCGTCGTCTTGGGCGAGAAAGGCGACCAGCTTCAGCTTATCCAGAGGACTGGCTGTGGCACTCATTCGAGCATTGGAAAGATGCAGATACAGCGTGGTCTCTTCCAGATCGCGATGACCGAGCAGCAGTTGGATGGTGCGAAGATCGGCACCCGACTCGAGCAAATGAGTCGCGAAGCAGTGCCGAAGCGTGTGCGGATGGATCTCATCTCCGAGCCCCGCACGTGTCGCAGCCTGGCGGCAAGCAGCCCAGATTACCTTTGTGGTAATCGGATTGTTGCCGGTGTGCCATCGGTTGCCGGGAAATAACCAGACTTCTGGTTTCTTTCGAAGTCCGCGCACATAAGTCTGCAGCTCCTCCAGCAGGATCCGGCTGAGCATGACATCGCGATCTTTACGGCCCTTTCCACCTTTAACGTGTATGACCATTCGTTCACTATCGACGTCACCTACCTTCAAATGCGCCAGTTCGGCACGTCGCAATCCGGTCGCGTACAGGGCCATCAAAAGAATGCGGTAGAAAAGAGTGGGAGCGGCATCGATCAGTTTCGATACCTGCTCCACGCTGAGGACTTTGGGCAGCCGAAACGTCCTTCGCGGGTAGGGCGTTTCAGCAATGGTCCATGGTTTCTTGAGCGTCGTCACGAAGAAGAATCGAAGCGCAGCCGTTCGCTGGTTGACGGTGTTGGCAGCCAGTTTGCGCTCACGGAATAGATAGGCCTGATACTGGCGAAGTTGGTCTGGGCCGAGTTGATCCGGTGGACGTTTGAAATAGCGCGCGAGGTCGGCGATCGTTTTGACGTAGGTGCGTACAGTACTCTGAGAGTAATTTCGACGCTCGAGTTCCTCGAGCATCATTTTTCGTAACTGGGTCACAAGGACCTCCTTTGTGACCCAAACTATCCCAGCTTAGAAGCCGCCGCTACAACGCCCACGCGTAGCGTCTGCCGCTTCGGCTTCGTTCAAGTCCCGATGCGACATTGGATGGACGTCTAGCTGGCGTATTCTGCGCAGATTAACCCCGGGTGCTCCAATCTTAAGGAAGCGGAGCGGGGTATCTTTCGCCCCACCAATGCCGTATCCGATAATTCGAGAAATTACCCGAATCGCCCGACCGGGTGTGTCCGGCCATTTCTTCAAGCACCACGAACAGACCCAGTGTGAGATAAACATACTTGTCTCGTGGCGTCACAATGGGCGGCATTCGAGGACGTGGTGGCCATACGTCGATGGTCATCTTGTCACAAACCGTAACAACAGCCGGAGTTTCAAATGTCAGGTCCCTGTGCGTGTGTGCAAATGCGTTTCTGATCTCGCGTACCCGATCGAGATTAGCGCGGGTGGCTGGTCCGATAATTCGCATGGCCTCGGCCATCTTGATCTTCTGTGAGAATGTCGCAATCGGCCCTGCCGAGCCAAACAACTCATTATCCGCGTCATCATCCTTGATCCAGAGGCGCGCCCTGAGCATGCTGGAAACGCCAACTTCGACCATCACGGCGGTTCCAAGCGCGGCAGCCCGCGGATTTTGCTCGCACCCGATCTCGGCGAAGACGTGAAGCATCTCTCCACGAGTCGGTTCCTGGCGCAACAATCTCCTGAGGGATAGATCGTTCATGGGCGAAGTGTATCGGACCCAGGGCTTGATTTATCATGCATCGGCTGTCCAGAGCAGATCACACTCTGATTAGGACCGAGAAGTCTTAGGTCAGTATCAGGAACGATTCGGCACGATACCGCCGAGAAGGTGCAGAAAGCCAGTTTGCCGAATCGCTTTTGATACTGGGACTTGAAGGAAGCCGCGACGGATGCTCCGGCTTATGGGTTTTCAACCGCCGGATTCAACCTGTGAGCAACGGGAGGAGCGAGAAGTGGAGGACTTTAGCTCGAAGTGAAGTTCCCGTGCTGAGTGAGTCGAGCCATAAAGTCACACGTCGGGTAAACGCAAGCTGTGCGACACCGATACCGAGATGTGTGTAGCAAGAGATCATGTGGACTTAAGCGGCCGTTGGGTGGAGAGTTGGAGGAGCGCGGAAGCGAAGCTGTAAAGCGCTCCAGCGTTCCAGAATCAGCATCGGTCCATGGCAGTGAGGGCACAACCAGGCAATACGTGGCTGTGATTGTTGACCAGTGCTAGCAGCTTTTGTTTCCGGCTCGGCAATGGCTGCGCCAAGCAGGCGAAAACACAAGGGCAGAAGCGTGGACCGTTTGCGTGTACTGAGGAAGCCGAAGTGGCGGATGCGCACAAAGCCTGGCGGCAGGACATGCAACAGGAAGCGCCGCAAGAACTCGTTCACGTGCAGAGTCATGACGCGCTTCTTATTGTGGTGTGCTGAATCGCGCCAACGGAAAGTCACCTGATCGTTGGCAAACGACACCAGCCGATGGTTCGAGATAGCGACCCGATGCGTGTAGCAACCGAGATACCGCAGAGCGTGTTCCGGTCCGCCAAACGGCCGTTTCGCATAGACAACCCACTTCTTACGAAAGGTCTGTCGTATGAGTTGCGCGAAGACTTTGGGCCGTCCGAGCGGCTTCATCAAACCGTGAAACCCGAGTTCGTCGTGCGCGAAAGCTTTCTTCAGCGCTTCGGTGAACTTACCGCGAAAGACTTCGGCCAATACGTCGACGGGAAGGAAGAACTTTTGCTGAGACGGGATCCAATGGGTGCGATCTGGCGATAATCCGCCAGCCGGAACGACACAGTGGATGTGGGGATGGTGTTGGAGCTTCTGATTCCAACTATGCAGCACACTGAAGAAGCCTATTTCTGCACCCAGATGCTGCGGATCGCGAGCGACCTCAAGCAATGTCTCGGCACTGATTCGGAAGAGTAAGTCGTAAACCACTTGCTTATTCTGCAAAGCGAGTGGCGCCAGTTCGTGCGGCAGAGTGAAAATAACATGTACGTATCGCGTGGGCAGAAGTTCGCGCTGGCGTGCTGCGAGCCAACGATCCCGCGCATTCGCCTGACACTTGGGACAGTGCCTGTTTCTGCAGGAGTTAAATGAGATGGCACGATGTCCACAGCGCACACACTCATCGAGATGACCGCCGAGCGCGGCAGTGCGGCAACGCTCGATCGCGGTCAGTACTTTTAAATGGAGCCGGTTCAGCCAGGAACGATTTCGTTCGATGAAGTTCCGGCCCGCGCTGCGAACAAGATCGGCCATCTCGAGCGATGGCCGGTTCATCTATTCGTCGTCTTGGGCGAGAAAGGCGACCAGCTTCAGCTTATCCAGAGGACTGGCTGTGGCACTCATTCGAGCATTGGAAAGATGCAGATACAGCGTGGTCTCTTCCAGATCGCGATGACCGAGCAGCAGTTGGATGGTGCGAAGATCGGCACCCGACTCGAGCAAATGAGTCGCGAAGCAGTGCCGAAGCGTGTGCGGATGGATCTCATCTCCGAGCCCCGCACGTGTCGCAGCCTGGCGGCAAGCAGCCCAGATTACCTTTGTGGTAATCGGATTGTTGCCGGTGTGCCATCGGTTGCCGGGAAATAACCAGACTTCTGGTTTCTTTCGAAGTCCGCGCACATAAGTCTGCAGCTCCTCCAGCAGGATCCGGCTGAGCATGACATCGCGATCTTTACGGCCCTTTCCACCTTTAACGTGTATGACCATTCGTTCACTATCGACGTCACCTACCTTCAAATGCGCCAGTTCGGCACGTCGCAATCCGGTCGCGTACAGGGCCATCAAAAGAATGCGGTAGAAAAGAGTGGGAGCGGCATCGATCAGTTTCGATACCTGCTCCACGCTGAGGACTTTGGGCAGCCGAAACGTCCTTCGCGGGTAGGGCGTTTCAGCAATGGTCCATGGTTTCTTGAGCGTCGTCACGAAGAAGAATCGAAGCGCAGCCGTTCGCTGGTTGACGGTGTTGGCAGCCAGTTTGCGCTCACGGAATAGATAGGCCTGATACTGGCGAAGTTGGTCTGGGCCGAGTTGATCCGGTGGACGTTTGAAATAGCGCGCGAGGTCGGCGATCGTTTTGACGTAGGTGCGTACAGTACTCTGAGAGTAATTTCGACGCTCGAGTTCCTCGAGCATCATTTTTCGTAACTGGGTCACAAGGACCTCCTTTGTGACCCAAACTATCCCAGCTTAGAAGCCGCCGCTACAACGCCCACGCGTAGCGTCTGCCGCTTCGGCTTCGTTCAAGTCCCCTTTTCGTATATAATCCATTCGGTTTTGTTGTCCCACAACCAAGCGAGGATCGTGATGGCGGAATCAGAAAAGGATCGGATCGCGCGGCAGACTGCCGACCTAAGGGTCACCTTTGATATGGCGCTTTCGAATAAACGGAAATATCCGGTGACGGAGTTCAAGGCCTTTGTGCAAAGCGCACGGCGCTACATCGAGATAACGGCTGGTGATTCGATGATTCACAGGAGTGCAGTGCAGGCAGTGAATGGCGCGGAATTCCTCGAAGTAGAACGAAAGGGAATCCCTGGCGACATCTTGTTCGAGGCGGACCGACTGGAGTGCCAGCTCTTCGCTGGCTACGATCCGAACTTCGACGGCGATGAGCCTCCCGACTTATGAGCCGTGTTCACGTAAGACTGCTGCGCGCTTGATTGATAAACCCTTCCGGACTACTCACGATCTCTTGTCAAGGAAGTTGTTGGTTTGCGTCTACGGGAAAGACATTCAAGACAAGAAACACTACACGCCCGTGATATAGGCGTTTTCGAATGAATTGTCGGCGGCTCGATTTCGAAGCGGATGCGTGCGTTGAAATCGGGAAATCTAAGCCAAGCGGGTTTTGCGTCCGGGCGCGAGTGCGTTTCTTGTTGATCTGCCGATGCGCGATCCTAAAGCCCTGGCCACTACGCTGAATCTGTCTACGACGACTTAGGTTTTGTCTGATTCCCGGCGAGTCAGGAGCTTGATCGGAAACAAGTGCGGTTTCCCTGTCCATTGCCGAAGATGAGAGTCAAGTCTACATGTTGGCAAAGATAAACTAAGGCCACCTGGCTTCTATGTCGCGCATCCAAGTTCTTGACGAAATCACCACGCGGCTCGGACCACCAGCATTCCTCCGGTGGATAGAGGCACTTTACGGAGCTACGGCGGTCGTTGTTCGCTTTCGACACCGCGGGGCAGTGATAGATCTCGAGCCAACGCGCGCGTTTCGACTTATCTTTCAAATTTCACCAGTGACGTCTTGCGCGCTGAAAGCGACGAGGGGACACCGTCGCACGAACTGCTGCGCGCGGGAAGCATCATTACATCGTTTACAGAGCGGCCGGAACGGATACATATCGTGGGAGCTGCAGACACACTCCAGCTCCTGTTCAGCTCCGAACTCGCAGCAGCACGTGGGGCAAACCGCGCAGTAGACTCGCCCATCGTCCGACGAGATCTGCTGGCTAGCACCGTGCGGACATTGGTTGCCACTTCTCTCGACGGCACCGACACGCAACTGCAGCAGACAGTCGCCGCCGTCGCGAAGCTCGTTGTTGAACAGCACAGACACCAAGAGACAAGCGCCGGCGGTCTTACTCCGCAAGCAAGACGCGTTGTGCTCGAACTCCTCGACAAACGCCTCCCCGACGGCATCTCGGTCCCCGAATTGGCGGATGCGGCAAGCCTCAGCCTGCACCACTTCATCAAGGTCTGCCGTCAGAGTGAAGGCCTCACGCCTCACGCGCTGCTCATCCAGAAGCGGATCGAACGGGCGATTGAGATATTGCTCGAGGGCATGGCGACGGTGGATGAGGTTGCGATCCTGGTCGGCTTTTTCTCTCCATCGCATTTCATCAGTACATTTCGCCGCTTGGTTGGAGTTACGCCTGCGGCTCTGCGACGCGCCGCGAGGGACTGAGTCTTCGAACGCGTTTCGTCGCTATTTCTTGATATTCACTTCTGAACCTATCGCATCTGAATCAGTGGGAGTCAAATATGGCGATTGCAAAGTGGATTGTGGCATTCGTGGCAATGTACGGATTTGGTGGAGTGCTTGCCGACTTCGTGGTCCCGTTTACGGCGCGCATGCACATGAAGAACCCGCACTGGCCGCCGCATGCAAAGTTTCATAACGGCCAAACTATGCTGATGGGCGTCTTTGCAGGTACGCTATCGCTCTTCTGCCTCTTTGCAGTGCATCCGCTTACGCGGTCGTGGTTCTTCGCCGGCACAGCCGCCGCGTCCCTGTATTGGGTGGGGCTTGCCTTCGCACAGCTGTTTCCGGGTACCGCTTGGCACGATCCCGAGTTCGCAGCGGAAGTCTCACATCCGTTAGGACTCGACCCGCAGCAATTGCTCGGCTACGTCTTATGCCTTCTACTCTTCGTTGCGGTGGGTTTGGCCTTGTTGGTGCGCTAGAAGCATCCCAAGACCGAGTTGAGAAAGCCTCTTATGAACCTGAATGGTTGAACTGCCGAGCATCCGATCGATCCCTTGTTTCTTGAACGTTGGTCGCCACGAGCTTTCACTGCAGAACCGATGCCGCATGAAACGCTACTGACTATGCTCGAAGCGGCACGCTGGGCAGCCTCGTCCTTCAATGCGCAGCCATGGCGCTTTGTCTATGCTCGTCGCGACACGCCGCATTGGGACTCATTGCTCAGTCTGCTGGTTCCGTTCAACCAGGATTGGGCGAAGCAGGCTTCTGCTCTGATGTTCGCGGTCTCCAAGACCACATCCCGATCACCAAAGACGGGAGAGGAGCATCCATCCCCCACACATTCATTCGACACAGGAGCCGCGTGTGGCTTTACGGTGCTGCAGGCTCTTAAACTTGGCTGGTACGCGCATGGTATGGTCGGCTTCGATCATGAACGGGCGCCCATGACGCTCTCTGTTCCAAAAGGCTTCGTAGTAGAAGCGGCATTCGCCATTGGCCGTCTGGGAGACGCATCCCGACTGCATGAGGCACTACAAAGCAGAGAGAAACCGAGCGACCGTCATTCTCTCAATCAACTCGCGTTCGAAGGGCACATGCGAAAAGAATAGGTGAGGTGTCCGACAATTCTAGGGATTGAGGGGCAACCCAACATTGGCAAACAACCATCGGCATAGATGCACCCCGACGGCCCCGTGTAGAGTAAGGCGTCCAAGCAGGCTAGACGCCTCGTAGACCGAGCGAGCTTTTGCTCTCTGGATCGAGAAGTATGAAGATGCGCCTTCGTTTCGAGTCCTGAACAAACCAAGGATTTCTAGCTTGAAAGGCTCGGACCACTTTTCGCGGATACGGATCGCATCCTCAAGTCCACTGCAGACTTCCTCATGTAACAAATCGCTTCATCCCCAAGCCCGTTTCGCCTTCCTCACTTTCGATGGGGCGGACCGGCCAATTGACTGAGACCGCAGGAGCGCTCGCCGCCATTGGTTTTCAAAACAGCGCTTCATTACCTCCCCAAGCAGCAACGTCGGACAGCCATCGACTCTCGTCGCAACTGAGGAGGGGTGAGTTCGTTTCACATTGAGTGGAAATCAGGCTCGCAGGACGCAGAATGCGACGCAACATCAATGGAATCGGTGTTCCAAAACTCGCTCAGTTGTTTCACTAACGTGTTGGGCGCTTCTTCGGGCATATAGTGCCCACACTTCTGAAGCACGCCGCCGCGGACATTAGTCGCAATAAGTTCCATTGTTCTCGGAAGCGCTTCGCCCACGCCGTGCTCCGCTCCAAGCGCTAAGACCGGTATTGTAATCTTTCGCTCGGAGCGCGAACGGCTTGCCGCTAGTCCTTCTTCGCTTGCAACATGCCGGTAGTAGCCAAAGGCAGCGCGGGCAGACCCTGGCGCGGTGTTCACACGAACGTACTCATCTAGATCCGTCGGCGCAATGGTCCACGACCGGACAGACTTCATCCGAAACAGCCAGTCCAGAAACTCGCGTTCGCGACCCTGGATTAACATCTCTGGCAAATCCGGTAGCCGATTGAACGCAAAGTGCCATGTCTTGATGTTTGCTTCGTCAGACGGTATTCCGGCGGGCGGTGGTGGCGTGATGCCCGGTAAGGCCGCGTCGAAAACGGCAAGCCGCCGCACGCTCTCAGGATGATCCGCAGTCAGTGCATAGGCCAGCCATGCGCCGATATCGTGGCCCACCACGTCGATGGGCCCATCGTCTAAAAGGTCCCGCTCTTCGAGGAAGCTACGAATTTCGCTCGCGATAGTTTCTGCCTCATAGCCCCCGGCGGGCCGGCCCGAATCACCCATCCCTCGCGGATCGAGTGCGATCACGCGGTGTCCGTCCTTCGCCAGCAGCGGCATCATGTAACGCCAGGCATACCAACTCTGGGGCCATCCCGGGAGCAGCAGCACGACCGGGCCGCTACCGCCCTCCACATAGTGCAAGTGCACGCCTCCTGTAGTCGCGACACCATTCCGGAACTGCTTCCAAAAGGCTTCTGCTTTGAATGGTGGCGCGGTATCCGCGTCCGATGTTTTGATGCGTGTAATGGTCATGTGCTTCGCCTTGCGGTTAGTTTTCGCCTGTCCAGGAGCCTTGTGGGTTAAACAGGCGGCCCGTCGTGTTTTGCTCATACGGCAAATGTTCAGGACGCCATAAGATTTCGAGATAAGCGCCCCAGGGTGTCTTGAAGTACCAGATACGTTCGCCTTTCTTCGACTCGCCCAACGCGTTGATAGGCCCGCGTAGAAGCTCTGCTCCATTCCTTTGCAGTGACTCGGCCGCTGCTTCAAGGTTGTCAACGAAAAAGGCGATGTGCGCCGCGCCGTAGTCGATGTTGCTCGGCATCTGCTTGCGCTGCGTGTCGGCATCGAACGACATCAGCTCGACGTTTATGTTGGGACCGAGCCGCATCATCACGAGCCTGACATTCTGGATAGGCACTCCGGTCGGCGTCTCGTGAAATGGGCCTTCACGCCAGAGAAGCTGTGCCCCTAACGCCTTTTCAAAAAATTCAATTGCTTGATCAAGATCCGGCACCGTCATTCCGACATGATCCACGTGCCTTGCCGATACAATTCCGACGTTTGACATCAGTGATTCCAATCCCCTTCGGATTAACGAATAAGTTTGACGATCCATTGGTAGCCTTCTTCGCCCCATACCATGCCCAAAAGGCCGACCAAGGCAACCAGGGGCGGCGCCGGGCTTTTCACGCGCAAGGCGGCATAAAGCAGGCCAACAACAACTCCGACCGCAAACGATAAAACGTAGGCTTTCATACTGCAACTTGCTTTCTGAAGAGCGGCTTTAGTTCGATTTGTGGATCCACTGCATTCGAAGCACCAGCTTGTCTCCTTCCGGTCGATTGACGGCGCCTACTTCGTGGTAGTAGTTCACAAAGAAGACATAGCGGCCCCTGTCCCAGACCGCGCCTGGACCAATCGAACCTACCTGTTCCGGAGAGTTCGTGAGGTTCTGTCCATTGATTCGAGGATCGGTGACCTGCTTCAGGTAGTAGCCATTCGCGCCCACCCAAACGCCATGCGGCAGCTTGTAACCGAGCGTCGCGTTAAGGTGAATTGCCTGGCCTGCTTGCGTCGAACGTACCCCGGCTTCCAGCGGAGGTGAGCTGTTCTCAGAATTCCAAAGATAGTGAACGCGCCAGCTTGTCTCAATGTACTTTGTGGGAAACACAGTAATGGCGTAATAAGGATGAACAGTAAACGCATTCCCACTTAAGTTCACGGCCGATGTCTGCCGGTATTGCCCGATCGGTAGCTCAAAATCGAAAACAACTCTCTGTTGTAATCGAACTGGTCCGGCATGCCATTCCTTCCATTGAAGGACCAGCGGTGAAACCGTTAGATCGCCTAAGCCAGAGGCGCTCCCCCGCGTGCCGGCATCCACCAGCGCTGGGATAACAATTAGTTCTGCGCCCGCCCATGCGCCTAAGAAGTGATGCTTGCTGACCCAAACAACGTGAGTTAGACCGCTAATGCTTTTGCTGCCCGAAAATCCCGGCATACCGGGAGCATTATTGACAGCGCCGCTGCGATAGCTGTCCGCGATTTCTTCGATCAGCAAGCCTGGTCCGCCCACCGCATCGAGAAAGCTTGTATCGCCAAGGTTGACGCTGGGCTCGGCCGGGTGCATCTGCGCCCAGAGATCGCCGGCACCGACAATTGCAAGGCCAAGCACTATGAGAGCCCATCGGGTGAGCCTCACGCGGCCACGTCGCCGGCGGCGTGAATCTCGCCCCGTAATCGTCTCACTCCGTCCTCTATGAACCGCAAGACTTCCTCATCCGCGAGGAGGCCGTCTTTCATCTTTCCGTTTACGCCCGCGATCACGATCTCACGCCCTGAGACCACTCTCGCCTGCATCGACGTCAGCGCTTCGCGAAGCTGATACTGCGCCCGCACGCCTCCTGTAAATGCCGGGGAAGAACTCAGAATGAGCACTGGCTTATTCACAACGCAAGACTGAAAAGTTGGCCGTGACCCCCAATCTAGTGCGTTCTTCAATACTCCAGGGACACCGTGGTTGTATTCCGGCGTCGCGATTATTACACCATCGCTCCCGGCGATGGTGGACCGCAGTTCCTCTACAGCAGGCAGCGCCGGATAATTATCCTCGTCTTCGTTGTAGAACGGAACCTTCTCAAGCGTGAGCACACTCATCTCTTCATCCGGCCCGTGCCGGAGCGCGATCGATTGCAGTATCGCTGTGCTGAACGACCCGGACCGCAAGCTTCCGGAAATTCCGAGCAGCCGGATGATTGGCCGCCGCGGGCCTTCAATGGATGTCGGTTGCTGTCTCACTGTAGTTCCAGCGTAAGCCTCAATCAGCTATCAGTCCAACGAAAGCTTGTCATAGAACCTATCACCAGTGCTAATAAATAAAGGGGACTGTTATTCATGGAGATTAGGCATCTTCGATCATTCATCGCGTTAGCGGAAGAGCGCCAATTTACCGCAGCCGCAAGGAAATTGCACATCGTCCAGTCCGGCTTGTCGGTCACCATTAAAGAAATGGAGGAAGAGCTTGGCGTTCGGTTGGTTGAACGAACAACAAGGAATGTCGACCTGACGGCGGCAGGAAATTTATTCCTCGAATACGCACGATCTACGGTTCGATCGCTGAATGAGGGGATGGAAGCAGTAAGCGCCGAGGCGGGCGTCGCGAGAGGCCGTTTGCATTTGGGAATTCTGCAGAGCCTCTCACCCTATGTCGACTTGCCGCGCCTCTTACGGACTTTTCGCGCTCGGTATCCGCTACTCGACTTTGCTGTTCGAACGCTCAACACGGCGATTACGCCGGCGCAAGTACGATCCGGGGAAATCGATCTCAGCTTCTACGTTCCCAGGAGAACGGAAGATCTCAGCGGGCTGCAGGTGACTTCTTATGCTGAAGATTCCCTGGTTGCGATCTGTTCTGTAAGGCATGCTTGGGCGACTCGGCGCAGCTTGAACTTAGATCTGCTTGCCGGCGAACCGTTTGTCGACCTGTCGCCAGAGCGTGCACTCCGAGAACTAATCGACGGTCTATTTGCCGAGCAGAAGCTTCAGCGCAATAGTATTTACCAAGTTAGCGACGTCGGTATCATGCTCCAGTTTGTATCGGAGGACCTTGGCGTTGCCATCGTTCCTTCGGCCTTAGCTTCTTCGTTTGCTCGATCTAAAAAGCTGCACCTTCTGCGGTTCAGAAATTCGGACAGGAAAATACCGATGTGGCGCATTTCGATTCTGACCCGTAAACAGGGCCGCCGTTTCGCAGCCAAATCGACGGTGGACCTCTTTTTGGATCTTCTTTCCGAACACTCAGGGCGACACCCATAGGAGCCGCCGTCACCAGTCTGTTTAACTGGTCGTCAAAAATTGCATGCTTCTCCTGAGCAGCGAAAAAACGGCGTTGTCGTCCTTTTGCTGCTGGCTCATTCGCGTGCTGATTCACAAAACCCAGACCGCGAGTTGGCACGTGTAGTGTAATGGCACCTGCACCCCGTGCGGAGAACATCCCAGGAACAGTTCGCGTTACCAAGAGGGATGCCGCCGCACTCGACCCACCAAAGATTCTCATACGAGCCAACCGGCATCCTTGTCAGATTTACCGGAGCGGTGCCTTTGAGCCTTCCCGTATCAATAACCTGCTTGCTACGTAAAGACCTGCGGTCCAAGGCATCGACTAAGGCTAGCGGTCAAGCATTGCCACTTTCGTCAGCCCGGCATCCATAAACCGGATCATCCACGCCACGCTCTCCTCCGGATCGTTGGTCCAACGGAAGGCGTTGCTCGCCTTGAGCACTGCGTAGCCGTGCATCGTGCAGCGAAGCGTACGGATCGCGTGGTCACGTTCGTCGGGCGGGATGCCATAGCTGGACAAGACGGCACGAAGCGAGTCGATCACCCGAGTGGCGGCAGCGAGCAGCGGGTCGTCCGGCCCCTGGAATTGCGCGCCGATGGTGGCGGCGTAGCGCCCCGGGTGTTCGTCGATGTAGGACTGAACCGCCGCGAAGAGCGCGGCGATGGCCTTCACACCTGACTTGCCCTGAAGTGCATCGCGCAGCGCATCGCCGAACTCGGTCATCGCCAGAGTCGCGATGCGGTGCTGAAGGTTCCCAATGCTGTCGACGTGCTTGTATAGCGCAGGTGCCTTCACACCCAGTCTTTCCGCAAGAGCAGCGAAGCTCACTGCTCCAATGCCCGCCGTATCCGCAAGTTCAGCACCGGCGTTTACCACTTGGGCGGTGTTCAACCCCGCTCTAGGCACAAGTGTGTCCAGCAAGAAATGGCAGAATGGCGGCCGCTACTTCTTGCGGGTACTGCGCGTGGGGGTAGTGACCCGCGTTCTCGATCATCGTGTAGCGGCCCAAGCCCGCTGGTAACAGGTTCACTATCGCTTTGGCCTCGGCCTCGGGGTCCGGCCAGTCCGGATCGTTGCTGCCCATCAACAGCAGCGCCGCGCACCGCACGTTAGCCAGTTGCGCGCCGGCGTCGGATGGATTGGAGCGAGCCATCTTCCGCGCCGCTTCCATGCGGCCGGTTTCACTCAGGTTCGCTTGTAGCGCGAGGTGCCAGCTGTCCCAGTCCGCCGGCTTGCGCCCGGGGTACGCCACATCGAGATACTTCAACCAGGTGGTGACGCTTCCGGCGAGTAGGAAGCCCACCAGCAGGACCACGGCTCGGCGATGATGGGCATTGCGCCAGATCCCGCCCAGGCTCATCGTCATTGGTCGGGTGGCCGGGGCGATCTGCACAATGGCGCCCACCAGCTCAGGGTTCGTCGCAGCCGCGATTGTTGCAGCCCCACCCGAGAACGACTGGCCAACGATCGCCGCCGGCCCCCCTAACTTTCGGATAACCTCTATCAGGTCGCCGGCGGTGTCAGTCCGGCTGTAGGAGTTCCAGCCAGTGCTGGACTCGCCGTGTCCCCTTAGGTCCAAAATGGCGACGCGATAGCCGGCATTCGCGATCAGCGGAGCCAGGGACCGATAGGTGCTGCGGGTGTCGCCAATGCCAGAAGACAACACCACCAGCGGCCCATCCCCGATCACCTCGAAGGCGATGCGTCCTCCCGCGACGTCCACAAACTCGGTTCGGCCGGTCTCACCATACGCAGCGATTCTGTCGATCCATTTTTGGCGTTTCGATCCTTTCCGTCTTGGGTACCATGAATAACCTTCAGGTTATCACTAATAACTTCGTTGGAGATTGTAGTCGAGCGCCGAACTCATCAATGGCCAATCCGTAAGGGCCGAACAGAGGAATCTCCTCCGTTCCTTAGCCGTGAAGCATCGATACGACAGCCACATGAACAGGTCCAAAACGGCGGGAGCTGCAGCCAGCACGTTCACTGCCTGCAGGTCAGCCGGGATCCCGTGAGCAACCACCTCCCGGTAGAACTCGTCGCTGAGTACGATGACATTCTCAAACTGGTCAGAGACTGGATATCGCGTCGGATCGCGGCTGTACCAGATCTGAGCCTCGTTGAAAAAGCTGAACCGGGAACGCTGCACCACTCGCGCTGTTCCGGGGGATGCATCGGTGCCGAAGAAAATAGTGGCACCGAAGATCCGCTCGAACGCTGCGACCAGCCGGCGGTACTCCTGGCCACCCTTGTGCATGCCAAACGTCTCCAACATTTCAGCCGCAGTTCGGAACCGTATCGTCTGGCTCTGTTGCCGGACCGCCAGCGTAGCCAGATAGATCGGCACGATTCGGTCCTGTCCAAAGGGCAGGCCATAGTGGGGATGAGCAGTAATCTGGAGCACGAAGTTGCCGTTTCTCCGCTCGTGCATCATCTCGCCCTTGCTGGGCTTGCGAACCGGCAAACCGCAGAGTACAAACGGCCGTGAACTGAACCCCACGTTCTGTTTCCCCTCTTCGCGCTTCAACCGCACGATGCAATTGCCTTCGGCTTGCCGGAGTTTCTGCTTCGACACAACCAGCTCCGGAACCATTCGTTTCAGAGCCAGCCCGGCGGACTCCATGCCGCCCGTTCCGGTATTGTTCAGCCCGAACACACGTCGGGCATTTGCGTTCTGCAACCCTCACCTCGCGTCAGCGCCGAACCCAAGTTCAGCGCGCGTTAGGCGAGCGTTTTGGAAGGGATTCCTTGCTGTTTCGAGAGCTCAAAACATCCCCGGCTTCAGGAATGCGTTAATGCGTTAAGCCGGGCTTCGCACCAAAATGAGGAAACTCCATGAATCTCTATGCACAGGGTTGATCTCCATGGACGCCGTTGTCGCTTATGATGTGCCAGGCGATCCTCAACATGCGATGTGCGACTGGGAGCGCCGGCTTCTTTCGCCCGCCGCGTGCGGATACCCGCCAGAACAGTGCCGTAAGAAAGCAGTTCTTCTTGCTTCAACGACCAGGCGCTTGGGGTCAGCACGCTTCGCATATAGCGGTTGCCTTTGCGGGTGCAACCCGATTATGCTTGCCCGCACTTTCGTTATTGCCGGGCATAGTCATGCCCAGCTTGCCAGGTGGGCTGCATCCACGGCGGCTCATGTCGAATCCGATCTCGGCCAGGATCACGGCGGCCGTTGTGAAGTCGATGTCCGGTATGGTGCACAAACGGAGAATTAGATCTGCATGCGGCTGCAGTTGCTTGGCCAAGCGCTTATCAAATGGTTCTAGTTTGTTGTCCAGAAAGGCTAGTTCCTGCACCACCTCGGGCAATAGCCAGCAAAAGTGCGAGCTGTAGAGACCCTGCAGGGCAGCGGTCAGTTCCGCACGCTTGTTCTTACGGCTGGCCTGCGCCAGCTTGGCGAGTGCTTTCGGATGGCAGTGACCATCCACCCGCTGTCGACCTCAAAACCGATACGATCCGCGTTCTCGATCGCACCGGCAATTCCGAACCAGCATCGGTTCCCGAACTGGCCACAGAAAATGAGGTCCGCCCTTAGGGGCCTCATAGCAGCCGACTCCATCTTGCTTGCGCACTCTTCCTCGCTCGTTCCCGTTTCTCTTCGGGGCTGACCGTGGCCCAATAGTTCCGCGAGACTTGCCCCATGGTGCGGCGGAACACTTCCGACTGACCCGGGCTCTTGATGTTTCTGTTCAAGGCCGAGTTTCGCACCTCTGTTTCCCGCAGCAGCGCGTCGAGCCCTCTGCTCAGCGCCTCATAGCGAGACAGACTGCATGCCTTTGCTATCCGGTTCAGCTTCTTGTAGAACGAATCTGTGGCTTCCAGCCACACTGGCCGCCTCATGTCGTCCGGCCCTCGACCAATCTTCGTCGGCGAAGCAGACAAACGCTTCAATACCGCAGGTGACGGTGCCAAGTTCATGGCCCACCTCTTTCTTCGAAGTTGAGTGCGTACGCGCCGTTCACTATGAGACTGTTCCCGTCAGCACTGATTGTGGCGGGGCACTCCGGCCAGAGCACCCGGATGGAATCAAGCCATTGCTCCAGCTTCTCGCGAAAGCGACGCGGCCTTGCATACTCGACCGAACCAATCTGAGCGGCTAAGCCGCACCGTCCGAATAGCGGAACATGTTCCATCCCCTTTGCTGTAAAGCAGCGATACGACAGCCACATAAACAAGTCCAAGACCGCTGGAGCCGCTGCCAGTACTCTCACGGCCTCCAGATCTGTCGGAATAGGATGTGCCGTGATCTCCTGATAGAACTCATTGCTGAGGACGATCACGTTTTCGAACTGATCAGACAAGGGGTACTGCTCGGGATCGCGGCTGTACCAGATCTGCGCCTCATTGAAGAAGCCAAAGCGTGAGCGCTGCACCACCCTGGCCGTCCCAACTGTTGTGTCGGTGCCGAAGAAGATGGTGGCCCCAAAGACCCGTTCGGAGGCGGCTAGGAGCCTCCGGTATTCCCTCCCCCCTTTATGCATCCCGAACGTCTCCAGCATTTCAGCCGCTGTCCGAAAGCGGATAGTCTGGCTCTGTTGCCGCACGGCAAGAGTGGCTAGGTAGATCGGCACGACGCGATCTTGGCCGAACGGTAAGCCGTAGTTGGGATGTCCGGTGATCTGCAGCACGAAGTTTCCGTTCCGGCGTTCGTACAGCATTTCCCCTGCGGGTGGTTTCCGAACCGGCAATCCACACAGCACGAACGGTCTTGAACTGAAGCCCACGTTCTGTTTCTTTTCCTCACGCTTCAATCGCACGATGGAACTGCCTTCCGCTTGACGAAGTTTCTGTTTCGAAACGACCAGCTCCGGCAGGATCCGTTTCAGCGTGGAACCAACAGCTTCCAGGCCGCCGTTCCCGGCACTGCCGCACCCAGACACACGTCGGGCGTATACGTTGTGCAACCCTCACCTCGCGTCAGCGCCAGGGGTCCTGGCGCGGTTGGGTGAGAGGCTCCGAAGTTGCTTTTTAAAGATGAAAGGGAGTGCTTACATCGCGCCAGCTCGGCTTACTGCGATTACTGCATTAAGAGCCGATTGGCCGTAAGTTGCTGAGACGCCATTGCCTTCTGTGGTCAGGGTTCATCGCCATGGACGCAGTTTCTCTTTATTTACAGACGTATCTTGGATTCCCAAGCTTGATACGGGGGTTCGACTCCCCTCTCCCGCTCCAATTTTCAACGGCTTAGTCCCGTTCGGCCAAAGTGCGAAGTTTCTTATTGAACTAATTGAACTCCGAGTCCCCCGCGTAAGACCTTCTAAACACAAGATAAAAGCTAATCGACTGCCATTCCGGCATGCTGGCATTCGCGACGCCGATGGTTGCACCGGAGAACGGTAGATCAACCCTTGCCGACTACAGCGGGTTTACCTTGATCGAAGAAGTTTCGTGCTCGGATCCCATTCGCCCACAATGAAAGGCCGAAACGTCACATCGACCCTCGCTCGCGTAAATCATAGTCCCCTACTGCGCCCAGCAGCTACGACTTCTTCACGCGCTTGAGAAGGAACGGTTGGCCCGGCGCAAGCACTTGGATCCGCTGCGGATTCACCACTCGCGCAATGAGATGTTGGGGATCTCCGTTGAACGGCGTAAAGTCAGGCGCATCTACGGTGCCCCAATGACCAAGCAGCACCGGCGTATTCGGATACGTGTTCAATAGCTTCACCGAACCTTCCAAACCGAGGTGGAACTGAGCGTCTTCGGAGTAGTCGAGGAGAGTGGCATCGATCTGCGGCATCTCCAGTTGTTGAGGAATTAGCTTTGAATCTCCTGTTGCCCAGATCGTCCGTCAGGCGTCTCGATCCAGAAGCCGCAGCAATCTTCCTTCTCGAAATGCCGTTGGCCCGGCTTTGGGAAGGCATTCTGCCCGTCGTGCTCGAGCGGGGTGAGCTTGATTCGGAGCGGGCCAACCCTGAACGTATCGCCTATGCCGTATCCGGAACCAGGCAACCCGTCCTTCTGCATCACTGTGTCGACATACTTCGTGGAGTCAAACGAATGGCATACAGTCTGCAGGTCGCGGCATGTCGCCACGCTGTAATGATCGGTATCGCTATGCGTGATCAGTACTGCATCGAGATGCCGGACCTGCTTGGGCATGATGGGCATGTCGATCATGATCGGTATATCGAATCCCTCCAGGAGCGGATCGATCATTAGAGTGGTGCCCCGGCTGTTGATGAAGAAGCCCGCCGCCCCAAGCCATCGAATACTCGTCTGCGGGGAGGCCGCGAATGCGTCCGCCCCGAACGGCTGAGTCTTCGGAGCCTTCGCCTGGTATTTCTTTGTTGTTTTCGGCGTTGCGCTCGGGCCGACCTGGCCCACCGCTCCAAGCGCTCTCATCATAGTGGGGCCAAGCGTTGGGCCCACAACCAACAAACTTCGCCGCGTAATCTTTAAATTCATCTGAGATTCACTACCTAAGAAGGACATCATTTCCGGCCTTCAAAAACCGCTTTCACAAAGGGCAGCGCGGAGAAGACGTTAGGCCAGCCAGCATAAAACGCCAACTGAGTCAGGACTTCCGATGCTTGCTCTTTGGTCAAGCCGTTGTCCATTGCTCGGTTGAGATGATACGTGATTTGGGCGACTTGCCCAGACGCGATCAGCGCGCTCACCGTGACGAGACTTCGATCTCGTGGTGCGAGTGCCGGACGAAGCCAAAGGTCACGGAACAGCAGCTCGGTCGTGTATTGGACGACGCCGGTCGAGACAGCCCCGAGATTTTGCTCTACCGTATTTCGCACGTGTTGACTCAGCCGCTTCATCGATGGGCAAAAGTGTGGGTGAAATCTCCGCTAGTTGATCCTCTCCGATACCGCGCTGGACGAAGATGTCCTTTGCTATTGCCACCGCGGAGAAAGCATTGGACCAGCCCGAGTAAAACGCAAGATGCGTGATGATCTCCGAAAGTTCACGGGGCGTCACGCCGCTTTCCAGTGCCCGGTTGAAGTAATGGAGCATGCCGATGGTTTGCATGCGGGCGATTAACGCGCCTACGGTCACGATGCTCCGGTCACGCGCCGATAAGGCAGGTCGGTTCCAAAGATCATTCTCGATAGATTCCCGAGTGTAGTTTGCAAGCGCCGGCGACACCATGCGCACATCCTCGGGTGTAAGCGCGGAACGCTGCGGATTTGTGCTCATCTATATTTCCTTTCCTCGGAGCGGCCTGAGTATTACCGTTGCCGAGCGCGCTCGTGCTCCGATCATCGGGTCCAAATAAGGGCTGGTTTTATACTTTGCCCGGTAAGCACCGTCAACGCGGTCGTTGATCGCTCCGTCGACGCTCTCGAACTCGACGTCCTCCGTGGTTCCAGCAACGCTGATCTTCCCCCTTTTCTGTTTCATCGCAGCCTGGTACCAGCGAGACTTCTGCCCGTTGTAGGCGCGCACGTAAAGATCGCCATCTACGACCACGGACCAGATCCATGTCGGAGTGCCGTACGTGATGCCATCTTCGCGGAAAGGCGAAATATGCAGGTCGTCCGCCTCAGCGATCTTGCTTAGTTCTTCTTCGCTCCATCCAGCCATCAATAATGCTCCCAAGTGACTGACCAATGTTCATCGGGACTAGCTGACCGGATGATCAAGTGGCCGTCGGAACTAAAGCGGTAAACACGCGGAAGGTCCTTGCCGACGAGTAAATCGCGTGTGTTCGAGCCCAGCACATGATGAGTCACGGTGTGCGTCGCTTCATCAACGTCGTAGCTGCCGAACGACGCTTCATAGCCGTTTTGAACATACTGATTTGACATACGGATTGCAGCTTTGGGATACATCAGCTGCACGGACATGTGTCCGTCGGCCGTGTAAATCAGCACGCCCACTGGTCCGTTCGAGACAGCTTTTCCATCCCGCCCTTTAATTCCCGCCAAGTGCCACGCGCCGATCAGCCTTTCTTTGTCAGGTGTCGAGTCCGGCTGAGCTTGCGAAACCGCCGAGGTGAGAACGGCGGCCAGGATCGCAATTGCAATTCTCTTCATGACTAGCGGCCCACCAGCTTGGCGTGGAACGCCGGATAACGCTCCCCTTTTACTTCGACTTGCGACGAAGCTGTCTCGATAGCGTCGATATCATCGGCACTCAACTCAACCTGTAGGGCTCCGAAGTTCTCTTCCAGCCGGTCGAGCTTCGTTGTGCCTGGAATCGGAACGATCCAAGGCTTCTTCGCCAAAAGCCAGGCAAGAGCGACTTGAGCCGAAGTGGCATTCTTCTCTTCAGCGAACTCCTTAACCAAGTCCACAAGAGCCTGATTCGCTTTGAGATTGTCCTCCTGGAAGCGGGGGACCTGGCTGCGGAAATCGCTGCTGTCAAATTTGGTATCGGCTGTGATCTTGCCGGTCAGAAAGCCTTTGCCTAGCGGGCTAAATGGCACAAACCCAATCCCGAGTTCCTCAAGCGTTGGCATGATCTCGCGTTCCGGTTCGCGCCAAGACAGTGAATATTCACTTTGCAGCGCGGCCACAGGCTGAACGGCGTTGGCCCGCCGTATGGTCTGCACTCCCGCCTCCGAAAGACCGAAGTGCTTCACCTTGCCTTCCTGGATCAGTTCTTTTACTGCCCCGGCAACGTCTTCGATCGGAACGTTGGGGTCAACGCGATGCTGATAGAAGAGATCGAGGGCTTCGACCTGCAGGCGTTTGAGGCATCCCTCGGCAACCTGCTTGATATGTTCCGGCCGGCTATTCAATGCGCTCCACCTGTTGGTGTCGCCGGGGTTCGGCTCCCATCCGAACTTGGTCGCGATCACAACCTTGCCCCGAAACGGAGCGAGTGCTTCGCCGACCAGCTCCTCATTTGTCAGAGGTCCGTACACCTCGGCCGTGTCGAAGAAAGTAATTCCGCGCTCGACGGCACCCCGGATCAAAGCCGTCATCTCTCGCTTGTCCTTAGGTGGACCGTACGACCAACTCATGCCCATACAGCCCAGGCCCAATGCGGAGACCTCAAGGCCAGCTTTTCCGAGTTTGCGTTTTTGCATAGCTGCCATCCCTCACCTCCAGGCTAAGGACAATCCTGCTTCAACCGATATCCTGATCCTGCATAGTTATTGCCTAATCCTCGCGAAGATCGCTGGGCGCCCTGTCAGAGGCGTTCCAGGCCCGATATGCTGTGGAAGAGGAAACGGATACGAGCACCACGGAAAATACCGGTATCCAGCCCCGGATAGAAAGGGATCTACGGCGTGACTTGCAGGCGGAGCTGGCTGGCAAGGTTGCCTCATTCGTTGGCGCGACGGAGAACCGAGTCACGGACATTCCTGGCCTGACACTCTACCGCCACACGACTCCGACTCCGCCGGTTCCCGTTACGTATGAGCCGAGCGTGGCTTTGGTCGTTCAAGGCCGCAAGCAAGTGGAACTCGGCCCAAACACGTTCTTATACGATCGATCGAAATACCTGCTGACGTCCCTCGATCTGCCGGTGGTTAGTCAAGTAGTTGAGGCGAGTCCCGAAACTCCGTATCTGTGCGTGCGGTTGAAGCTGGAGGTGCCGGCTGTTCGAGAGATTCTCAGCCGGGAAGACTTCGCGTCACCTTTGCCTAACTCGGATTCTCCAGCGATGAGCACAGTCTCTACCAGCCCCGAGTTACTGAGCGCATTTGGCCGCTTGCTCGATCTGCTGAAATTTCCGGAGGACATTCCGTTTATCAGTCCGTTAATTAAACGGGAAGTTATGTACCGCATTCTCAGGGGTGCTGCAGGGCAACGGCTGCGCGCGATTGCCACCACTGGGGACCAGAGTTACCGCACAGCAAAGGTCATTGCATGGATCAGGTCGAATTATACGAAGACGATCAGGGTTGAGGATCTCGCTCAGATTGCCGGGATGAGCATGTCCGCGCTGCATCATCACTTCCGAGTTTTGACTTCGATGAGCCCCCTGCAATACCAGAAACAACTTCGTTTGCAGGCCGCTCGACAACGCATGCTCGTGGAGGGTGTCGATGCGGCCAGTGCAGCTTTTTCGGTGGGGTATGAAAGCCCAAGTCAGTTCAATCGTGAATACAGCCGAGCATTCGGGCAACCCCCAATGCGCGACGTCCGGAATCTTCGAACATCGGATGGTGCGCCGATGGATTTAGCGGAGCATCCGGCGGGTTCGAGTCCGCGGCTTGCGATAGCCCGGCCGCGGTAACCGAAGAACTCCAACGGTGTTTCTGCCTCGGCGGACCGGACCCTATTCGGGTCGCGATTCACAGATCCGCTCTCGCCCCTACAGACGGCGGGAGATTACTCATGTGTGACGGCCTAGGGTGGAGTTTAGTGGGCATTCTGACTGAAGGCGGCGCAGGAGGCCGCCCAGAATGGCCCAAAACCGCAGAAAGAGGAGACCACCGAAGCGATCTCTTGCCCTACCGGATCTCGAACAGACGAAGTCTGCCGTACTGAACAGCCTCACTTCGAAAAGCGGACAGCGAACCTACGATCATGCGATCAATGAATTCGTTGACTGGTACTGCTCGGAGCCACGACTTGCTTTCAATCGCACAGTCGTTCTTCGATACCGAATTCACTTGGAACAACGGCGCCTGACTGCGACAACAATCAACCTTCGGTTGGCGGCAGTTAGGCGCGTTGCGTACGAGGCAGCCGATTCCGGCTTGCTCAGTCCAGAACTTGCTGCCGGCATCCGGCGAGTGAAAGGCGTACGCCGAATTGGCGTGCGACTGGACAACTGGCTCACCGCCGATCAGGGCCGCTCGCTACTGCTGAACTCGCAGGGCGATTGTCTTAGAAGCAAGCGCAACCACGCGATCCTTGCTCTTTTGATTGGTTGTGGATTGCGGCGCGGTGAACTCCTCGCCCTTTCAGCCGCCTCCGTTCAACTTCGAGAAGAGCACTGGGTGATTGCCGATCTCCATGGAAAGGCCGGGCACATTAGAACGGTACCTATTCCATTCTGGGTCAAGGAGGCGCTCGATCGATGGACCGAAGCAAGTGGAATCAAGGACGGCTGCTTGTTTCGAGTGATCAACAAGTCTGGAAAGATTTGGGGTCAAGGCATGACGCCGAAGGTGCTTTGGGAGATCGTTAAGAGAGCGACCAAGGCTGCCGGAATAGATAAGCTGGCGCCCCACGATCTACGACGGACGTGTGCGCGTCTCTGTCATCTCGCCGGCGGCGAGCTCGACCAGATCCAGTTCCTGCTCGGTCACGTGTCGATCCAAACAACGGAACATTATCTCGGCTGTAAGCAGAAGCTCCGATTCGCGGTGAATGACAAACTCGGCATTGAACCATGATGGAGGTAATTGCAACGGACAGATTACGGGTCCCTTCGCGACTACTCAGGGGCGATTCGATCACGAAGTTCTGGGCTGAGTTGGGAACCGGATTCGAGAACCGAAGCGCCTTGAAAGCACTATCAGCAAAAACTTTGCGTGCGAGCCATCAAGAACCCTGGAGCCTCATTATCGATCAGGTTTAACGTTCATACGAAGCTGATGAGGACCTCGTGCATTTCGGTTCTAATGCTGACCCTTCTTATCCAAGCGATAGAAGCGTGCCGCGTTGTTGTAGAGAATATCCCGCCTCTGCTCGGGCGTCAGATAATCCGCGTTTTGAATGATGCTGATCGAGTATGCCATCAGTTTCGGCCACTCCATCTGATCCGTGCCGAACATCACCCGGTCCTCGAAGCCGGCGTCCACCAGGCGTTCGATGTAACGATTTACTTCTTTGATGGGATAACTCCAGATCAGCCCCGCAATATCGACGTAAACGTGTGAGTTTGCCTGCAACAGCGTTAGCATATTGTCCATCATGGGATAGCCAGCATGCATCACTTGAACGCGCAGTTTAGGATGGCGTGCGAGCAACTCTTCTAACAAAAGTGGATCGCCCATGGAGCCCCGAAACTTAGGCGACGTGACATTCGCTCGTCCCGAACCTCCGGTGCCCATATGAATCGCAACGGGAATGTCTATTTGTTCGGCGAGTGCGAAATATTTGTCCACTGACGGATCACTCGGCGACAATCCCTCGTACTGCAAACCGATTTCGCCCATCACTTTGAAGCCGCCGGAGGTAAACGTCTTCCGCAGATCTTCGACAGAAGCGCGCTCGCCGGGCTGCTGTCCGTTGAATGAAATGCCGGGGATCACTCGACCCGGAGCGGCCTCTTCGAATTTCTTAACGCTTGCCGGATCGCCAAAGACAACGGCCGTGACATTCAGGCGCTTCATCTCAGAAACGAGGTCTTGCAGATACTCACCCTTCGCTGCAGGATAGAGCTTCGGAGTGCAGTCGTTCTGGTTTGACCAGCCAGACATTCCTTCCTTCGTATCAGGATCTGAAGCCAGGAACTTCGGCGTGTTGGGACACATGGGTCCGCCCCCAGGGAACGACTCGAGCATCGCGTGCACGTGCACGTCGATGACTGGAGGCAGATCCGAGTCGCTATTTTGTGCGAGCAGTGCGCCGGGAGTTGTCACGCCGGCCAAGAGCCCTGTGGCCAAGAGTATCGATTTCAAGGTCATTGATAAGTGTCCGTCTATGTGTTCTTAGTTTCTTAGTGATGGCTGCGAAGCGGACGCCCGGCAAACAAAGTTAGCGGCAGCGTCCGTACTGCCGGATCCTTTATAAAACGGTTGCTGCGGATAGCGGCAAATCGGCCGTGTGCGATCGACTGAGCCAGCCTTATCCAAATGCTCGGCCACTATACGCTGTGGCGCTCTGTTTGTCGCGACCCAATTATCGATCTGTTCCAGTGAGTCGAACTTGCTTGGGCCCGGGCCGCCTCCGCAATGCCCCATTCCCGGAACCATGAACAGAACAGCGAAAGTCCCGGCGGCCTTTGTCCCCATGGCGCTCTGTACGGATTCGTAGTAGTGGAGCGTATCTTCCGGGGGCACAACTGGATCAGCCCAACCTTGGTAGATGAGCAGTTTGCCGCCTCGCCGGTTGAAAGCGGTGAGATCGGGATTGACAGCTGAAACTTGCGGCAACGCCTGATCGGCGAAGGCGATATCGCGATCGAAGTCGAAGGTCTTGGGCTCCCAGTGTGGATCGTCGAAAATCCAGTAGCGCCAGAAATCTACTCTCGCTGGCTCCGGCTTGCCCACAAAGTATCCGGCCCAACTGCCGCTGCCGTCTGGCAGGGATTCGCTGCCACGAACCCATCCAGGGAAGATTTGTTCACCTGTTCGAGGATTGTGCGCGCCCGCATAGATCTTGCGAACGGCTTCAACCTGAGCCGCAGTTAAGCAAGACTCTCGGTCGATATCTTTGCATAGCAGCGCGGCCGGATCGAAATGACAACGCCTCGGATCAGTGATGATGCCGTCGTTCACCCCGTCGAGGGTGTCGCACGAGCGCATGACGGCGTTATACAGGAGCGATAACTTCGCAGTCGGCAGATCGGCCCCAGGTACGTCATGGAGCGCTCGCCAGGACCAGAGGAACCCAGCATTCAGGTGAATACGATCATTGCCGGGATCACCTGCCACAATGCCGTCGTAATCATCCGGGTAGCGCTGCGCTTCAGACAAAGCCTGTTGGCCACCCGTTGAGCAGCCGGAGAAGTAAGCGTGTTCAGGAAGATGCCCGTAATAACTGCGTACCACGAGTTTCGCGGTTTGCGTCATCTCATGTACTGCCCGGTAACCCCAATCGTCGATCTTGACGGGATGGCCGAGTCCGAATTTCAGGTCACCTCCCGAATGGCCAGTATTCGAACCTGTGACTACATAGCCCTGCAACAGAGCCGCGCGCATGGCTCGAACGTCCATTTGGCTGGAGTAGCCTCCGTTTCCCGTTCCGAGCAGTTTGCGGTTCCACTTTTCAGCCGCAGGAAGCCACACCTCAGAATGGATCTCCGAATCCGGCACGGGTGTCGATGTGATGGAAACCCTGCAGTACGAAGCCAGATCGCCGTCGACAATACTTTCGGCGGTCAAGGTCGCGCCGGGCAGGAACAGGTCATGGAGTTGCTCGCAGGAAGCGCCATGAGCACAACGAGGGATCGTGGTTAGCACGAACAGCGAGAATGCGAGCCTCATGCACGTGCGCGCAGCACGCACCGTTCGATCCTTTTCTCGCTCGAGACGACAGTCACCCCCGGCCACGATCCATGCTATGCCGCGGCTCCTGCATAACACAATTCGGAAGATACAAACACTGTCATTCTCAAAACTGAAGAACGCCGACGGCCAGCGCCGCGGCTGTCATCACCAGGGATGCCGCAAACAGATAAGGAATGGAAAACTTCTGATGCTCTCGCAACTCAACGCCAGCGAGTCCCACAACGAGGTAAGTGGCCGGAGTTAACGGACTGACCGGAAAGCCAGTCGTATGCAGCCCCAGCAGAGCGGCCTGCGCTACCTCGGTCGGCGGGATGCCCATTGCCTTCGCGGCCATGCTTAGGACCGGCAGAACACCGAAGTAGAAGGAATCGGGATCAAAGATCAGGCTCAGCGGCATCGCAAGCACTGCCAGCAAGAGCGGCAAGTGGGCAGCTGTACTGTGCGGCACCAGCGCGACTGCGGCGTTTGCCATGGCAGTCAGCATCCCGGATTCCTTCATGATGCCCGTGAACGCTCCCGCAGCCAGGAGTATGCTCGCCATCAGCAGCGCTGCACGAGCGTGCGCATCGATTCTGTCCTGCTGTTCTTTGAGGCTTGGGTAATTCATCTGCAGAGCCACGACGACGCCCAGCATGAAGACGACCATCGGTTCCAAGTTAAAGCCGATCATCAAAACCAGCAAAGCGGCCGTGAGCGCCAGGTTTACGGCGAAGCGGCCGGGCCGCAATAACGAGGTTTCCGAGGAGTCGTTCGGACGCTGAATGAGGGCTGCGTGCGGTACGAGAGTGGCTGACTGTGAGAGGCGTGTGCGTTCCCGACGACCCATCGAATAGGTCGCGGCAAATACGAAGATGAGTCCGACAATCTGCACCGGCAGCAGGGGCTTGAACAGGGTGGTCGCCGGGACATGCAGGACTGCCGAAGCGCGTATCGTCGGCCCGGTCCACGGAAGGAAGTTCACACCGGCCGCCATAGACGCCGCACAGGCGAGAATGCGCCGGTCCATCCCCGTCCGCTCAAACAGTGGGCGCATCACCGGGATGGTGACGAGAAACGTTACCGCACCGGAGCCATCAAGATGCACCAGCAACGCCAAAAGTGCCGTGCCCATTGCGATGCGAGCGGGATCATTCCCGACCGCCTTCAGCAAGCCGTTGATGAGGGGCCGCAGCATGCCGGCATCGCTCACAATCCCGAAGTAGAGAATCGCAAAGATGAACATTCCCGCGACGCCGGCCACACTCTGAACGCCGTGCAGCATGAATACTGCGGTCTTCGTCCCGAATCCAGCAATAAGCGAGGCGATGACAGGAATAGCAATTAGGGCTGACAGCGGGGTCAGTCGCTTCGTCAAAATGACGGCCAGCAGAACGACAACTGTGAGAGTACCCAGGATGGCAAGCATGGCCTCAGGAAGGTTCCTTCGCGCGAATATGAGGGAACAGAACGTAATGGTAGCCTCGGCTTGTGAATCTGAACCTGCGGCACTTAGAGGCTTTCGCCGCAGTGGCACGGTTGCACAGCTTCACCAAAGCAGCACGAGCATTGCATGTCTCCCAGCCGTCATTTACAGTCCAGATCAAACAACTTGAAGAAGAACTAGGCGTTCGCTTACTCGATCGCAATACGCGGTCAGTCAGTCTCACGCAAATCGGCCGTGAACTCGTGCCTGTTGTAGAGCGTCTGCTTCGTGAACTTGAAGGCATTGTTGCCAGCACACGCGCTTTGTCTTCCAGGAGTGTTGGGTCCGTTACCATAGCTGCACTACCCTCCGTCTCCTCAACCCTGCTACCTCCGGTGATCGCGGAGTTCCGGAAGCAGTTCCCGGGTGTTCGCTTCCGTTTGCGAGACGCAGTTGGGAATCGCATTATCGACCTGGTCACGTCGGATGCGGTTGACTTCGGCGTGGGTTCCGTCGAAACGGGAGATGTCGATATCGAATTTACAGCTTTGTTTACTGACTGCATGAGCGCGATCTTCCCTGCTAGTAGCCCAATTCGGCGAAAGAAGTCCATCACACTGCGCGAGCTTGCTTCCGAATCGCTCATTCTGACCGACCCGGAGAGCACGGTTCGCCGTATCGTCGATCATGCATTCGCACTGCTCGGAATTCCGGTCATTCCAGTGCAGGAAGTCAGCTATATGGCCAGCGCAATAGGAATGGTAAAGGCCGGATTGGGTGTTGCCATACTGCCGTCGTCCGCCCTTGAACTGGATGAACTGCGCTCGCTCAAGGCAATACCAATCGACAGTAACGAACTGAAGCGAACGGTAGGCATCATCCAACGGCGGCATCGTAGTCTCTCTCCAGCGGCGGCAGCGTTCTTAAGCACCTTTCGCGACGCCCTACTTCGGCCTAAAATCATTCGGAAGCTCAAGATCCAGCAGGACGGAGCTTAAGCATTTCCCGTGTGCATCCAGTGCAAGCGAACGCGTAACACCCCCTCCCAAAGCACCATACATGACAAAATTGAAGCCACCCAGCTTGGGCAGGTCATAACGCACCGTTCGTCCAGTCAGCAAGCCGCTGAACGTTTGTGCCACCAACTCCGCAGTCAGATAGTCGGCGAGCGCCGGATAGTCCTCCGGACGATACACAAACACGCTGATGTTGGAGATGTTGCCCTTGTCACCCGCACGGGCGTGCGCGATTTCACGTAGTCGCATCAGGACACCAACATTTCCACTCGCGGGTGCACGAGCTCTCGCGGGATCAAGACAGACTCGATCGCGATGATCGGACGCACTGAACGGGATGCGCCGCCTCCACCTGCGGGTCCATTCGTATAGAGTGCTTCGACTGTTGCGACGATCTGATTTGCCTCTTCGGGACTGTCTACGCGGCCGGCAACTCGAACGCGAACCTCAGGCGGCTCATGATCCCGGATATTCCGATCAGGCATAACCGAATTGAGGCCGATCATTTCAGCTCGTAATTCGCGTACAGCGCAACCGGAATTCACCAGCTGCTCTTTTACGATCTCTATGGCGAGCTCAGCTCGTCCGATCGCGCCATTTCCCGCGTAGGTAATCTGCCCTTCACCTATATAGCCGTCCGCATATCCGACGGAAACCTTCAAAGATCCGGGTTTAGCGGACCCCTTTGCGCCGACCGCGCGCACCTTGTTTATGCCCGACGCAAGAAGTTCTACTTCAGAGGAGCTCGCTGTGACGTCCGGAGTGAGATACCGGGCTGGATCGTGGATTTCGTAAAGCAACTGCTCCTTGCAGGTTTCGAGCGTGATAGCACCGCCGGTTCCATCTAACTTTGAAAATTCTGCGCTGCCGTCCGGATCGACAGAGGCAAAGGGGAATCCGAGGTTGGCCAGATCTGGCACGGTCTTGAACGGCGGGTCGGCGAAGTAGCCGCCACTCAGCTGTCCGGCGCATTCGAGTAAGTGGCCGATCACGATCCCGGCCCCAAGCAGATCCCAATCATCAGAGCTCCAGCCAAACTTATACATCAGGGGGCCGAGAAAGAGGGCGGGATCCGCAATCCTACCTCCCAGTACCACGTCCGCACCTTCCGAAAGAGATTGCACGATGGGCTCCGCCCCGATATAGACATTCGCCGAGAGAAGCCTTTCGCGAAGACTCGAAACGGGAGAGCCGCTATCTAAAAGCTGCGCATCCGCAAACTCACCGGCTCGAAACAGCGCGAGGACATCGTCACCCTCAATGGCTGCGATCTTCATTCCACGAATGCCCAACTCGCGTGCAATCTCGGCTGTTTTCTGCGCCGCAGATCGCGGGTTCGCTGCACCCATGTTGCTGATCAGCTTTGTCCCATGACGGTGGCACGCGGGCAACACCTTCCGCATCCGAGCCGCAAGCATCGGATCATAACCCAGCTCAGGCTGACTTGCCTTTATTTGCTGAGCCAGTGCTATTGTTCGTTCCGCCAGACACTCGAACACAATGTAATCGAGAGAGCCACGTTCGACCAGATCCAATGCAGGCTGGATGCGATCCCCCGAGTAGCCAGCACCAGCCCCAATTCGGACGCTACTCATGTGCCGCAACTTTGCGAAGCACGTTGCTCTCTTCCGCTTCCCTGACGAGCTTGGCAGCATCGTCCGGCATTAGGAAACCTGCCTTCGTCAGCTTGGCTGCCGCGTTCAGAACGCGGGTCACAAACTCCTCGTGTGTCCCGTAGCGCTCTTCCAATGACAGCCGTGGATCGTGCTTAGCCAAACGCTCCTGTTTTGTCTCTGGGAAGGGAACATAGCTGCCAACCAACGAACAGAACTTGCCCTTATCGAAGCCGGAGGCGAAGACGTTCCAACCTAAGTAGGTGCCGAGCGGCACTTGTGACAGAACGGTGCGCACTCCCGGGATTTCATTGCCGTCCGCGTCGATTGCAGGCAAGAAAGTGGGCAGCACTCCTTCGACTTGAGGCGGCTCGACTGAGATGTATCCGGACAGATCCGGTGCTTTGAAACCAGGACCGAAATTGTAGAAAAGCGTTGGATTCGCGATGCCCTCTGGTGACGGTACGCCGGGAATAACCGGGAAGCGTCTGACCAACTCAGGTTCCGGAATCAAGCTGCCGTCGGCGATCTTCGGATAGACACTCGCCGGAGGGGCTTCATCACGAAGAACCCAATTGTGCAGCGGATTGAGCAACGCGCGAATGACATCGGCCATCGGATTCGGGTTGGACGGCAAAGCGCAGGGCTCAGACTCGATCGGACCAGCACCAGGTGGCTGCCTTGGCTCCAGCGCTGCCCAATGGAAACCACCGGGCCCTCCTCCGTGTTGCGTGCTCGCGACATAGTAGCGGCGCACGTTGTCAGGTAGCGGAATATCGGCTGTGCCCGATGTCCCAACGTAGTCGGGCGAAGCTCTCAACGAATAAAACTCCGACGAGCCCATGATTTCCATCACCTTGGGACATGTCTTTGTAGCGTTACAGCGGTCCAGCAATCCGCGCGCAGGCTGACCGCGAACGGTATCTTGCCAATGAGCCCACCACACTGTTCCGTCACTTCCGGGCTCATACAAGTTGCTCGCGCCTCCGGGGATTGCAAAACGCAGATTCAACGGAGTCTGCCGGGCTGCGATGATTGGCATTGCACCATCCCAGACGCGCCTTCCCTGTTCGTCCTCGTTGAAGCCAAGGTTTAGAAATGTCCGGACTAAGTTGCCCGATTGCGAAATGCCTAGTCCAATCGTGTGCTGCACTTGACCGGCAATCGGGTTATGTGTGCGTTGCGCGTCCTGCGTCTCATGGCGGAAGAAGGAGACTGCGTCGCGCACTGCTGCAAGCCCTACACCTAGCACGAGCGGGTCACGTCCTGTGTACTGCAACTGGTACAACACTTCCGACCGAAATCCACCACGGACGCAGATTTTGGTCGCATTCGGCTTACCCGGAAACGGTGACTCACTACAATCTGCCCAAGCCCAATCCTCAGGCGCTACGGGGGCCACGCCCGCAACGGTGCCGCGGATGTCCTCATAGGTGTGCGTTGTCAACGTACTCTGTCGCGTGTCCATGGTTACTGGGAGCGGAGGCACACCTGAAGCCGAGTAACCCGACGCGGCGCGTATTGGGAGTGTATTCGTGCCTGGACGCACATTCGCGAAGCGGGCCAGCACCGGCCCAGTCAGCGGAGTTCCGTTGGGATTGTGTGCAGTCGGCACCTGAATAGTTTCGCCGTGACTGCCATTGATAGCCTTTCCACCAAACGGGATGTCGCCCTGCCACCCAGACTGCAAAAAGATGTCTCCGGTGGCGTAGTCGCGCCGCGTCAGGCTCGCTCCCCGATTCACAACTTCATACAGCAGCACGCCGCTGGCTTTGGCCCCGGAAACCGGCCGGTACAGGGTGAAGGTCGCTACATACTCGACCCGCCCACGCGAATTCTGCGGAGCCAGTTCAATGTCCTGAATGATCACGTTCCGGCGATCTTTGGGATTCAGTTCGCCGTATAGTTTCCCGCGTAGCATTTCGTAGGACGCCGGGAGACTTGCATCTTTTTGTTCGGCCGGAACGGGTTCGAATTCCAGACGCACAACTGCGCCGCGAGCCATGCCGATTAGCAGAAAAATCAAGAAAACTGCGGGACGGGCAGGCACAGAGACATCGTAGTGAGTCGGTTGCTGATTGTGAATTGAATTGTTCCTATGGCAGTAATTAGCCCGTGCGAATGCTGACGATGAGTGCGCGTTAACGACCTACCTCGTGACAGTCAGATCCCCGAACGTAGAGACATGGCAACCACAGCAGCAGGTCGCCACCGGCTCTACTTTACTTCCTTGATGATCGCGTCCGCTGCGTTGCCGGCGGCGACCCAACTTGCTGACCCGGCTACGACGGCTTCATCTTCGAACCACAAAAATCCGAAGTGGTCGATGCACTCCGGAAAGTCCGGCTTGATGATGATGTATCCCGGAATGACGGCGCCGGGGATGTACGCGTTGTCCGCGCGGTCGTTACTATATGTCTGTGTCTTCGAAACCGTACCGACGCCAGCTACATACGACGTGCTGGACACCGGGTGCGTGCCGAGGATGTAATTGACGGCGCGAAGTGTGTATTCGGGGCTCACTAGAT
The DNA here is from genome assembly GCA_963723645.1 of Terriglobia bacterium. Lineage (GTDB taxonomy): Bacteria > Acidobacteriota > Terriglobia > Bryobacterales > Bryobacteraceae > Bog-105. Next base: position 1,994,652 of record CAVRRR010000005.1, on the reverse strand, counting down.
CGGGAAACGCTTCATGCAGGAAGTACATCCGCGTGGCCATATCCACCACCGCGCCTGATCCGCCCCAGGTGCCCAGACTCGGAGGCACGCCGAAGGGCGTGGCGTCCAACTGCTTATCCAGACCCGCCATGTATGTCTTCACTGCTTGCCGGAACTGATCGTTGGCAGCGGCATCCAGATAAGGCAATGCGCGGACTGCCGTCCAGCCACGCAAGCCCATCTGCTGCGGGGTGATCACCTCAGGGAACAACTCCTTCAGGCGGGATTTGTAGGGCTCGGCGCCGTTCGTGGCGATCGTCAATTCGAGAGCCGCAGCCCAGTCCAGTCCGATACCCGAGTTGCGACGACCTACGCCGGCCGGAGGAACTGTTTCTGCGCTAGTCGTGCCAGAACTTGTGGCGCGCCCGAAGTACCTCGTCCGTTACGGCCAGCTTGCGCGCCAGACACCGCGCCCTGAGAGGCAGCCAGCACCCCGCCTCCAGGAGCACCCGCCGGAGACGCTCCGCCCAACCCGTCCGCGGCTGGACTTTGCGTCGGGTTAGCCTTTTCTTCGTTCCATGCTTTGATAGCGGTATCCAGGCATTCTTTCCGTAATGGGTCGTCCCACCCTTTCAGCACGTCCGCCGCTGCGGCCAGCGCCGCGATTGCATTCCACTGGAAAAACGGGTTCGTACCAGTGAAAATCCAGCGTCGTCTGGCTTGCCGGAGTAATCGCCCTTGACTTCGTTCGGACCGAGCGTCGGGTCGTAGATGCGGCCATCGGTTTTCGATGCGCCGTCACCCAAGTGCGTATACTGACGCAGGTCCGGTTCATGAGTGCCGCGGATCGAGTGGCCGAAATTTTTGAACTGCGGCAGGATCAGCAAAGCGCCGTGTTTGACTTGCTGCACGGTATCCGGCACGCCGTCCGGACGGTGCATCTCCACTTGGCGAGCCACTTCATCGACCGTAAGCTCGTCGTACTTCAGATTGAATTCGCGGTAGGCGAGAGCCAAACTCTGGATAACGCTCAACTGGGCAGGCTCCTCGAGGTCGAAGTCGCCGGCGTCATACCAGCCGCCCACGTTCACTCCAGGGATGTGATCTCCGCCTTTCCACCTGCCGTCCGTTGCCGTGGGCTGATTCCAGCCGTCGAATTGCTCGCCGACGACCGGCGCCATGCGGCCATCATCCAGGTGCGAAGCGCCGTGCCATACGCGGTAGCCTTCGCGAACGGAGACGTGGTCCATCTGTGCCGCGAGGTGATGGTCCAGGCTGTCCTGCCAGATGTTCGCGTAAGCGTCCTTCGAGATGGGGAACGGCGCCGTACGCTGGTCTGCGTACTCAATCACATAAAGGCCGGGGTCGTTTACAGAAGTGAAGTCGAACTTCGAGTAAACGTAGCGCAGCCACGGCGTTGCCGCGGTGATGGGGCCCTCGAATACCTGCTTGTAAGAGCCGTCCTGAGTGAGGCGCAGCACTTTGGCCGTCTTTGGGCCGTCGTACTTCGGGTCGAGTTCGAGCACCGCCACTTTCGAGAAGCCCGGCGCATAACCGACCTGGCTGTGCGCAATCATCGGCGGGCGCGTCCAGTTTGGAATCAGGTCGGGCCTGACGTGCCACACGACCGCGCCAGTGGTCTTGCGGGAAGGAATCAGGGAGCGCAGTACAAACCAGCCGTTTTGTGCGCGGTCGCGTCCATCGAACAGCATGAGGTCGGCGGTATCCGATTCGACCGTGACCCGGGCCAGCGCGTCATCGACACCTAAGGTGATGCTCTTGCCTTGAGCGAATGGCCGCGGCTGCGTGTACCCTTTGGCCTTGTCCCAATCTTCCAGATAGTAGGCTTTTTTCGGTTCACCGGAGAGCGGCAAGACCTTCGTCATCGGATCGTTCGGCGTGCGTGGGAAGATGCCCGCTTTAGTTCCGTCGACCAGGTAGGCCCTGCCCATGTAGATTGAGGGTAGGAACTCGAGATTGACGCCCGCGCACCCGGCCAGTTTCTCGGGGAGCGGCTTGGCGAGGTTGATGCTGACTCACGCCGCCAGGTTCGGCGGCGACCTCCAGGTGTAGCTGACATCGAACGTCGGGAAAGCGAGGTTGGCGGTGAGCCGGTTATTCGCCTTATCGGCTTGGCGACCCTTGAGCGTTGCGACCAGGTCCCACTGCTCTGGCGTGGGCATCAGGCGCACGTCGCCGTTTGTGGCGATCCGCTGGCCGTGCAGAATCATCTCCAGCGCCGTGTTCTTTTGGTCTACGAACACGGGGTGATACGTACTGTCGTACAGAAATACGCTGAAACCTTGGGTATTCAGGTAGTTCTTGTCAGTGACCGTCATCTTGTAATCGGCGCCGACGAGGGTCAGGCCGGAGCTTAGGGCCAGGAGGAGATATGCTGTGATTCGCGTGAGCATAGTTTGGGATTGAACTCGCTTCATCAGCTCAAGATGATTTTGCGAGCTTCTGCCTCAGGGTCATTTACCATTCGGCAGTCGTTATCCCAGAGCATGGTCTTATTCGTCTCGGGGTCGGACGGCTCCCAGGCGATGCCGGGTATGCTGGGCTTGCCCGTGGCAGCGAAGGCCGCCCAGGCAGAAGCCATTTTCTTGGCAAGAATCTGGGCTTCGGGTGTGTTGCCGGTTCCTTGCTCACAGCGCTTCGTGTTGTCGAAGCAGAATTGCAGTTCGGCAGTATGCCAGGCGCCAGGAACCCCGTCGAGAATGGGAGTCTGCCATGTGAAGTAGTACGCGTACGCGGGCGCGGCATGAAGGTCATGCTTCAGCTTGGCCATTTTCACAACGTTGTTTCGCATGGACAGGCCATTGAGTCCGGGCCTGCCGGAACAGATGTAGGACAGAGTTTGTATCTTCTTGTTCGGGTACGCCTTTTTCAGTGCGGCGATGATGGCGGTGGCCTTCTGTTCCCCGTACGTTTTGGCCAGATTCGCGTGCCACTCCTGTTCGGTAGGACGAGAAGACATCGAATTGCCTTCTTCGCTGACGGAACCGATTAGCATCGGCACATCCTTGGACACTTCTGGAGCGGCATCGAAGAATGACCTCATGTTGATTACCTTTCCGTCAACACAGGGTGACCAACCAACGCGAGGCTTTCCGGCAGCGCCCGGTCCCATGGGGGCTCCAGGAGGATTGATCTTGGCGGCGGCGGCATTCCCTGCAGCCATCAGCTTGGACCATTCCATTTTCTGCAGCGACTGAATGTCGTTCGAGCCAAGACCAAGGTCTTTCATGACTACGCGGGCGAGTTCCCTTTGCTGCTCCCGAGCGGGGATATTGCCTCCACCTCCCGATTGCGCGGACGCCCGATGGAACAGACCAGATGCGGATGGCATGCCCATCAGAGTCGTCACCTTGGATCCGCCGCCAGATTGTCCGTAGATCATGACCCGATCCGGATCGCCGCCGAAGCTCTCGATATTCTCACGGACCCATTGCAGCGCCGCGACCAGGTCCGTCATGCCCACATTGACGGAGTCTTCATACTGCGCCCCGCCAATCTCGGAGACATCGAAGAACCCCAAGATGTTCAGACGGTGATTGACCGAGACTTGCACGACGTCGTGATGCCGCGCCATCTGGGCGCCATCATGCGAGGGCAGTTCATACGCAGAACCAAAGCTGAACCCGCCGCCATGCAGGTACACCATCACAGGACGCTTGCCGCTCAGACTGGATGTCCAGATGTTCAGCTTGAGCATGTCCTCGCTTTGCCATCCGTCATCCCAGTCGAAAAGAAAGGTCTGCTCGATGCTGGTCCATGGATGCAAGGTCTGCGGGCAGTTGGCGCCGTAGGCCAGAGCTGGATACTCGTCAGTCCAGGGCGCGGGCGGTTTCGCCGGGAGCCAGCGGTTTTCTCCGGCGGTCGTCTGGCCGTACGGCACGCCTTTAAACGTAAAGACCCCGTCAACCAGGAATCCTCGGACTTTGCCGTACTGCGTCTTTGCGACCGCGGAACGCGGCGTCGAGCAGTTTCCGGGTTCCTGATGCGCTCCGGTCTTGATGCTGTCAGAGGCGAACGCCGCTGGTTGGCCCTTGGAGCTCACGCTGACGTTTGCCGCTAGAAGCATCGCATTTCGGCGGCTCAGGATCGTAGGATTGAGTGATTTAAGCATTACCTTCCTGTCGCTATCTAATGCAGGTTGATGTGCTGCGCTGTCCGGCATGGAGAAGGTCACTACCGACTGTCGTATACGCGGATTGCTGGTGCATACTGTATCGCAGTTGGTCTCGGCGCTCAGATCCGCAAAGAGTGAGAATTTATGCCCGTAGCCCTTGCTCTGCTAGACTCTCGATTTCTCGTCCAGGAGGAGGCTCATATTCATGCCATTGCGGATCGGGCGCTCGTTCCATCGCGTCAAGACAGCTCTCGTTGTTTGTGCCGCGTTGACTTCAGCACTCGGTCAACAACGGACACCTAACGACACTCTGCGATCGCCAGAAGTTGACGCTCAGGGCAGAGTCAAATTTCGTCTGTATGCGCCGCAAGCACAGCAGGTTAGGCTGCAGGCCGAAGGCAGGGACGCTACGCCCGGCATAACGCCGGAACAGTTGAAAAGCGAGTCCGAGCGATCCAGCATGACAAAAGGCCCCGATGGGGTCTGGTCCATCCAAATCGGTCCGATCGAGCCCGGGGTATACCGATATACCTTTCTCGTGGATGGCGTTCAGAGCACCGACCCGCGAAATCCTCTGTCGAGCGAGTCGCTAAACTTCGTCAGAAGTATGTACGAGGTTACCGGTGCGCCGTTCCTGGAGTACCGAGCTGATGTTTCCCACGGAGCTATTGCCAGCGTCTGGTACGACTCAGCAGCGGTGGGAGGCCTGCGCCGGATGCACGTATATACGCCGCCAGGTTATGAGCATGACAACCGCAAGTACCCCGTTCTGTATCTGCTGCACGGAGGTGGCGATACCGACGACTCGTGGCCTACCGTAGGGCGTGCCGGTGCAATTCTGGACAACCTGATTGCCGAACACAAAGCTGTGCCGATGATTGTCGTCATGCCCGCCGGTCACATTTCGCGCGACTTTCAACTGCGGACCGGTCAAAACACCATGGGTCACGACAAGTTCAACGAGGACCTTACCGGGAGTGTGACGTCCTATATCGACAAGAATTACCGGACTGTGTCGGACCGCGATTACCGAGCCCTAGCCGGCCTATCGATGGGCGGTTTGCAAACTTTGGACATTTCACTCTCGCGGTCGGATCTGTTTGCGTATGTCGGTGTGTTTAGCTCTGGCTGGTTCCCTGAAATGAGGGAGCAAGAGGAACGGACGGAACTTGCTCAGTACAAGGCGTCTGGTCAGCCGTTTAAGCTGTATTGGGTCGGTGTCGGAAAGTACGATATTGCGAACGCAAACAGTGCGGCGACGGTCAGTCTTTTAAGGAAGTACGGCGTTGCTCCGACCACCAAAGAAACCGGCGGCTATCATGCATGGACTAACTGGCGCGACTACCTGCACGAGTTCGCAGCAGAAATCTTCCGTTAGGGTGTCCGCCGGCGATGCTGCATATCACCGCAGCGGGCTGAACTCGTGAACCATATCTAAACAGGCGCTAGCTTCGGTCAAGAACGCAAGTCCGTCTTGGCTCCGACGCCGGATAGATCATCTGTGACGCCTACCATTTATCAATGCACTTCGCCGTGTCGCCTTTTGGCCCTGGGCGCCGCAGTGCAAGAGTCAGGGCATACCGCTTAGCCTGAGCATGTGCTAACGTCCTGAACATGCAGCAACAGATGTCTCAAAGTGAGAGGTTGTCGCTCACCGTCAGCATCGCCTCCTTCTTTGCAAGCGCCCTGCCTGAGCTTGAACAGCTCTATCACTTGATGGATCCTCTCCTAGCCGACTCTCCGAACCAAAGGAACATCATTGCTGAGGTCAAATCGCTTTCCAAGATGGTTCCGCTGCTTGAGAGAGACGATACTTCTCACGCTTTGCTCACAACGGCCTACGAGCTGGCAACCCGAATCGTGGGGATAGTGGGACACGATTTCCAAATGCTAAGCAACGCTGGTGGGCAAGGAAGTCACGTAGGCGTTTTGGAAGAAGGCAGGTTGGCAGAAGACGTTCAACATGTCGAATCGTTGATCGAATCGGCGGCTGATAAGCAGGAAAAGACTCTCCTCGAAAGACAGAACGAAGAGCGATTGAAATACATGCACCCGGCTGAGCCATCCTCGGGCAATTGATCCGGCCGCCTGATGCTGCAGTCTACCCGTAATCCGCCACGTGATCTTGGAACTCCCCACCGCTGACGCGGATTGACAATCTTTGGGAATGGCCTGCGCCGATCTTCTGGCAGAAGCTTGCCGAGTTGATCAACGAGCTTCCAGCCTTGAAGGATAAAAGAGGCGGATTATTCTGCATAATCGCCCTTCCCAACTGCGACCCTCGTAACAAGTCAAATTGACGAGAAACACAGTGGTGATTCGTTCGCACACCGCCTCATTCTTGCTTTGCACGCCATCAAAACGTATGAGATGGTGCGTCCCCGCTCAGCCGGTGCGGTGAATGCTACGCCTGGCGATGGGAAAGCTCATGGCAATCCAGCTCCCGGCGCTAGCCGGGAGCTGGAAAAGATTGTCCCTCACGCTGAGTTTCTGATCCTGTCGAATGAGCTTAGCCCGGAAGATTACAGTGCTCCTTAGTGTGTCGGAAAGCATCATCAGACAATGGGCAGATTCACAGCCGCCCGGCATGCACTCTCGGAGGCGCTGGCATCAAACGAGAAGTCATGTGAACCCGGCCATCCCTCCATCGCCATCAGTCAGTCGAATCTGGCAGCGGTACTGAAGGATCTCGGGCAGTTCGAGGAAGCGCGCGATCTGCTGCACAGAGCGCACTCGGCTTCACTGGAACGATTTGGGGCCGGACACCCGAATACAAAAACCTTCCTGAACAACTTAGAAAGCTTCTAGACGCTATCGGGTGAGCAAAGCGAACGTGTGACTCGTTTTGCCGATCCCCTGTGCCACGCCTTCGCGCGCCGTCTCCCACACAGCCTCTCACGCCCTGATTCGCGCTCCTCGCAAACCCGATTGTTGCGAAGCGGCGCGATGATCGCGTCGGTGTTATTACCGCCAAAATCCAGGCCTTTTCGCCTCGGTTTCGCCTCAGAAACCCTGTATTTCGCTCCAGAAATTGACCCAAATCGCCTCAAAATGTCCCTTTCTTCCCTCGACGAAAATACCAAAGCCCCGTTCTAGGCCGATCTTTTCAGTCCTGCCAAGTTATTGAAGAGAAAAGCAAAACTAGCAAAGTGAAATTGTGTGACTGGCTCTTGAACGGGGGTTCTTGGCTGCCGGAAGTGACGCTCGCAGCGTTGCCTTTTTTTACGGAGGTACGAACAGCCGTGAAAACTGCCGGGAGAAGCTGTCTTATTTCGCGAAATCGACGTAGAAACGGTCGGTCCTACAATCGGCCCATGCGATAGTACGCCTGATATTCAGCCTCGATTGCGTCGAGTACCAGACGCTCTACCCTGCTCTCGCGCCTCCGCTCCAGCATCTCGAAAATGACAATCAGCGACCCGAAGAGCACCGCTACCGCGAGCAGCAGATCTCCCAGATCCACAAACTCCAGACTGAACATCCAGCTCGATTGAACCTTTCGGTCTATCTGTACGTATTACCGGGATTCAGAGCTTTTGATGCCTGCACCCCGCACGGTTTACAACATATCACCTTCGCCCGATTCCACGCTTGCCGTCGAGGTCAGGAAAACCGGTCTCATAAAACGAAAACACCTGTTCGTGTTCGAACAGTACAGCGGAACGCTCGCATACAATCCCGACGAGCCGCTTGACTCCACTCTCAATCTCACCGTCGAGGCAGGAAGCCTCATCGTGCGGGACGCCTCTTCCAAACCTCGGCAGCAGAGAAAACTCGCGCGCTTTGCTCTCTCCGACGCTCTTCAAGCAAAGCAACATCCGGTGTTGCTACTTCAGTCGGAGCGCTTCATCGCCAAGCAATTGCGCGGTTTCGTGGTAGAAGGCAAATTGTGTTTCCGTCAAATCAGCCGGCCCTTCAAGGCCAACATTGGTTTCGGCGTGCCAAAGAAAAATCGTCTGCAGATCGACGCCGATTCGACCCTGCGGCTGAGCGACTACGGCATCCGTCCCCCGTCTTCTCTCCTCGGCCTTATCCGAACCGAAGACGATGTTGTACTGCACGCTCTGCTCTGGGGCACAAGCGCCTCCTGACCCGCTCGTCCGGTATGTTAGAGTCCACGTGTAGACGTGGATAGACGAACATTTTCCAAACGATTGACACGAGCCGCCCTCGCCGCTGCGGCCCCATTGCCGGCCTTTTCCCGCGCCACCTCCGACGCCAATTCCGCACCCTACAAACTCTCGGTCATGCTGTGGACTGTCTTCAAAGACATGCCCTTCGAACAGCGGCTGGAGCGGGTCGTGGAAGCCGGCTACAACAACGTCGAGCTCATTGGCGAATACAAGAAATGGTCCGAGGACCAATGGAAGCAGGCCCTCGCGAAGAGCAAGCAGCTTGGCATCTCTTACGACGTGACTGCCGGTTTAGGCCACGGCGCAGCCAATCCTGCTGACCGCGACGCTCTGTTGGCAGACGTCCGCAATGAGCTGCCAATCATGCAGCGCATCAATTGTCCTGCTGTCATCATCATGTCGGGCAATGTGGTTCCAGGCATGCCTCGCGAAGTGCAGCACAAGAGCTGTGTTGAGGGCCTGAAACAGGCTGCCGCTCTCGTTGAAGGCAAGCAGATCAATGGCGAACCGGTACGTCTGCTTCTCGAAAACATCGATCCCGAAGAGAATCCCAAGTACTACATGACATCTGTGGCCGAGGGTTTCAAAATCGTCCGCGCCGTGAATCACCCGCAGGTCCGCCTGCTCTACGACTTCTATCACGAGCAGATTTCGGAAGGCAATCTGATCGAAAAGCTGGAAAAGAATATTGAGTACACCGGGTTGGTTCACATCGCCGATGTTCCGGGCCGCCACATCCCCGGCACTGGCGAAATCAACTACGACAACATCTACCGAAAGTTGGCCGAGCTCAAGTACGATCGCACCGTTGCCATGGAGTTCCTGCCGCTTCAGGATGGCGTCGCTGAATTGAAACGCGCGAAAGAACAGGCACTGCGCGCCGGCCGCGTGTAAACCGCATCAAACTCGTCTGCTTCGGGGAATGATTAAATGTTCGGGTACATGCGCCGACTCCGACCTGTATCCGCCGTGCTGCTGCCGTTTGTTCTTGCGTCCGCGCTCGCGGCGCAGAACCCCGATTGGTTTCCCAAGAAGGACATGCTCACCATCGGCGTCTACTATTACCCGGAAGCTTGGCCGGAAACTCAGTGGGCGCGCGATATGCAGAATATCCGCAAGCTCGGCATGGAGTACGTCCACATGGGTGAGTTTGCGTGGTACTTCATGGAGCCAACGGAGGGCCATTACAACTTCGATTGGCTCGAAAAGGCAGTCTCACTTGCCAGCGCGAACGGCCTCAAAGTAATTCTGTGCACCCCGAGCGCAACCCCGCCCATTTGGCTCGAGCGTGCTCATCCTGAAATCCTGATGGTCGATGCCCAGGGGCGCACGATGGAGCACGGCAGCCGCGAACAGGCCGACTGGAGTTCGCCGCTCTATCGCGATTACGTCACGAAGATCGACACCGAACTCGCGAAGAAATTTGGCAACGACCGCCGCGTGTGGGGCTGGCAGATCGATAACGAACTCAGTCACTACGGCCGCCGGTTTTCTTACTCGCGCGCCGCTACTGCAAAATTCCGCGACTGGTTGCGTGAGAAGTACGGAACCATCGATCGTCTGAACACCGATTGGGGCGGTGCGTTCTGGTCGGAGATGTATCAGAACTTCGAGCAGATCGCCATCCCGAATCCCGAAACTCTGGTGGCCGATCCCAGCCCTCACGCGGTGCTCGATTTTGAGCGCTGGTTCGCCCACGAAGCCGCAGGCTACATCAACCTGCAGGCAACCGTCCTTCGCAAATACTCTAAAGACCAGTGGGTCACGACCAACTTCATGAGCATGCACGAAGATGTTGACCCTGCGCTCTCGGCTAAGACGCTGGACGTTTTTAGCTGGACCCACTATCCCGTACACGGCGAAATCAACGAAGGCCCGCTCGGGTTCCGTCTCGGCAGCGCTGAAGAAATGTCGTTTATGCATGATTTTATGCGCCCGTTTACCGGGCTTTCGGGTCCGATGGAACTGCAGCCCGGTCAGGTCAACTGGGGCGATATCAATCCGTGGCCTTTGCCGGGCGCCATACACATGTGGATTCTCAAGGCATTCGGCGCCGGCGCGCGCCTGGTCTGCACGTATCGCTATCGCCAGCCGCTCTATAACTCGGAGCTCTATCACAAAGGGCTCGTCGAACCGGACGGGGTTACTCCATCACCAGGCGGCCGCGAGTACGCGCAGGCGGCTCACGAAATGGTCGAACTTCGCCGGCACTACGACCCGAATGTGCGGGAGCCCAAATCCTATGCCGCACGCCGGACAGCTTTCCTCATTCATTACGACAACCGCTGGGACATCTCTAATCATCCTCAGACCTCTCGCTGGAACACGGTTGGCCATTGGATGCGCTACTATCGCGCCCTGAAAAGCCTCATGGCGCCGGTCGATGTTCTCACGCCCGAGCGCGATTTTACAAAATACCCCTTCGTGGTCGCGCCCGCCTATCAGCTCGTCGACGACGACCTGATTGCCCGTTTTCAAAGATATGTAATGGACGGCGGCCATCTCGTCCTGACATGCCGCACCGGGCAGAAGGACATGCGAGGACATTTGTGGGAGGCGCTTTGGGCCGCTCCCATCTATCCCTTGATTGGAGCCAGGATTCCTTTCTACGATGTGCTTCCGAAGGGCGTCAACGGGCAGGTAGTAGCCGACGGGAAGAGTTATGCGTGGGGAGCGTGGGGCGATGTGCTCGAGCCAGACGCCGGAACGGAAGTCCTGGCGAAATACGGGGATCAGTTCTATGCCGGAAGGGCGGCCGTCACCATCCGCAAACTCGGGAAGGGAACTGTGACCTACATCGGGGTCGATACGCTCGACGGCGCATTCGAACGGTCGCTCCTGCGCGACATCTACCAGGCTGCCGGCGCAAACCCGGCCAGCCTCGATCCCAATTTTCTGGTTGACTGGCGCGATGGTTTCTGGGTCGCTACTAATTTCGCCAGCCGCAGCCAACAGATTCCTGCACCGGCGAGCGCTCAGGTGCTGGTCGGCGAGCGGGATGTTCCGCCCGGTGGTGCCGCGGTCTGGATCGAGCGCTAGCGAAAGATAGAACTTCGACTACTTACAATCGAAGAAGTGGCCCTAAAGAACGCTAGGATTCTTAAAGTGGCTGGACTCAGTCTGGCAGGATTTTGTGCTGTCTCGCTTGGCGTCGATCGGGCCAACCTTGGCCCGCTGACTTCGCAGTTGGCGGGCTTTTGCGGCGCTTTCATCGGTGGCTGGGTCGGAGCTCGCCGGCGCCGTTCCGTGGTTCGTGACGCTGAAGCTGCCGTCCCAGCTCCCAAAAACGAGCGGCTAGTTCCCTGAAAATGAAAAAAGCCTCTCCCCGGAAGGGAGAGGCTTTAAGAAGACACCGCCGGACTACTGTACCGGAACGAGACTCCATTTCTGGTTGTCGTTTGCGGTGCAATCCCATTGATGTATCGGAGCGCCGTTTGCCGTGGATAATGCCGTCACATCCATGCAGAACTTATTGCTGGCGTTCCTGATCGAGAAATAGCCGTCCGCAGTCGGGGTGACGGTCCAGATTTGGTACGGCTGCCCCTCGTAAGGCCAGGCTTCCAGAATCGATCCTCTCACCGACGATGTGCCGCCCGTCGGCTGTAGGCTCAAGCCGCTGTTTTTTGCGATCACTTTGTATCCGCCAGTGACCGGGGTCAACTGGAAGATTTGATTCGTTTGCTGGCTGCCCAGGCACGCCCATTGTTGCACCGGATCAGTCTGCCAGGTCGCTGCGGGCCCACCCGTCATGTCCAGACACTTGCTGCTGTTCTTTGCGATTACATTCACCCAACCGGTTGGAACGGTGGTAGGTACGCTTGTCTCCATCGAGTTCGGGTCTTTCATCAAGCTGGACTCGTCCACCGCTTCAAAGTTGTCTCCGGTCACGAGCGTCATCGTGTGCATCACATCGTCATTCCAGAACGATCCACCGATTCCGCCAAGGTGCCAGGATGTCCCGTTGTCGGCCAGAATCATGCCGTACGTCTTGAGCGCCTGCAGGATCACCTGCACCGGCTGCGGATAGGTCGAAATGTTATATGAAGCTTTCAGTCGAAACCGCTGACCCATCGGCGGATAGATTGCCTCAGTGCGATAGGACGCCGAAGAACGCGCCGGCCAGATGTGCGCTTGTCGCGTGTGGTCGATGGTCACACGGAGCGCGTGGTTAATATGTCCCGCCGCCACTTCGTCGGGACGAACCAGGCCCGGAAAGATCTGCAATCCAGCGGCATCGGCGGAATTCTGATTGTCCGGCCGCATCGCATTCGAGTTGAGCGACCAGATCGCGCCCGATCCAGCGCCCCAGGTCGTGGGGCCGCCTGTCAGGTTGAACAATTCGTAGAGCACGCAATTTGTGTTATCGATCAGAATCGCGTGGCGGTCGGAACCCCCTTCGATATTTACATTCGCGGGAATCGGATACGGGCCCGGATCTCCTGAATAATAAAAGCTCACTGGATATTTCGTCTGATTGCCGGGAACGACGTTGTTCGGCATCCCTCCGCCCGCTCCGAAATCCGGATGTAGTTTGTTGTTCGTCGCGTTGGCGCTGGCGATATACGCGGCAGAATTCGCGTCTACGGGCAGGTTATCAACGCGTGTGTTCCAGACGTTGTTTGCGGGAAACAGAGTGCAGCCGGCAAACGTGGGTGTTTGTGCAAAGCTTACTGACGTCGCAGCCAGCAACAGTGCGGGAATTGTGAGGCGAATAGCAATACTCCTTAGGGGCCGCCTCCTCTTGCGAGGTCTTATGCTCCCATTAATGAGTGCTTGCTAAATCGGCAATTTTCTCCAGGCGCCTGTACTTTTTACCAGGGCAAAGTTGTTAGGTTAGCGTAATGGCGCGTGCGCCCGCCTCCGCCAGTTCTATGTCTTCGGCTTGCGGCAGGCCGCTGACTGCAACCGCCCCCACAACTTGCCCGTCTTTCCAGACGGGAACCCCGCCACCCCACCCGGTAAACCGTGCATCGCCGAAGTAGTTCATCTCGAAGCCTTTTTCAGGATGGCGCGAGGCATTCCCGATCTCCTTGCTGGGTTTGCGTTCTCTTGCTGCGCTATACGCTTTGTTGATGGCAATCGTTACCGATGAGAGCGGAGCGCCGTCCATCCGGGCAAAAGCGAGAAGTTCTCCATGCTCGTCGCACACGGCGATTACCGCCGCTTTGTTTCTATTCCGGATCTCGCTGTAGATCGCGTCTAACGCCCGCCGGGCTTCGGCGTAATCAATTCTGAATTCAGTAATCATCAGGCGATCCAGGATAACTGAAAGAGGTAGGAAGTAAACGATGAGCGCCGGATGCACCCTCGTACACAAAGGCGCTCCGGCGACTCGTCGTGAGCCCGCAAAGGGCTGCTCTGACTTTTACTTCTTGCCGGCAGTGTGCGTGTGATGATGCACGTTGCCTTGAGCGTCGGTATACTCGCGCGACTTCAGATCGTCAGATTCTGAACCGCTTTCGCTCTTGCTGGAGTGCGACTTGGTTTCGTGGCTTCCGCTATGCGAACCGCCGCTTTCCTTCCCGCTGCTCTTTTTGCTCTCACCCGATGTGGTGGGTGCTTCGTTATGCGAATAGGGCTCTTCCGCGCTTTTATGCGGATGCTTTCCTGTTCCTTGTTCTTTGTTTTCTGCCATTGGTATGATCTCTCACTTTCTGGGTGATGTCCCTTCTGTGGGATGCCCGCTTCCACGGGGTATTGGCCTAGCAATATTTCGAATTTGGCGGTTCAGGCGAAGTTCATTTGAAGAACACTGAACCTTCACAATTTGATTGAAAACCTCAGTTCTTAAAACTTGATTCACGCGATCAGGCGAGGACGGCAGAACCCACAAGTTCCTTCTGAACCATTGGCGACACGCGGGTTCCTAGGAGTTCAATGGCGTGCATCACCTTGCGATGGGGAAGCGTGCCCGGAGTAAGCAGGATAGAGATCCGAGAGATGCCCCCGAGGGCGCGGTTTTCATACAGAATCTTTTCCGCGACCGTTTCCGGATCACCGATAAGCAGTGCTCCTGTGGCGCTTCGAGTGTGGTCGAACTGCGCCCTGGTCACCGGTGGCCACCCACGTTCCTTGCCGATCTGAGTAAAGGTGTGGGCATAGGCCGGAAACAAATCATCTGCTGCCTGGTCGGTTGTGTCCGCAAGAAAGCCTGGCGAGTGAACTCCTACCGTGAGTTCTTCCGGCGCATGACCCGCGTCTTTACCGGCTTCACGATAAAGCTCGACGAGCGGACGAAAGCGGTGGGGTTCGCCCCCGATGATCGCGACGACCAACGGCAGCCCGAGCGCGCCCGCTCGAGAAAAGGACTTCGGTGTGCCTCCGACGCCGATGAAGATCGGCAGAGGGTTCTGGATCGGCCTCGGGAACACTCCTTGCCCGGTGAGCGCCGCGCGGTGCTTACCCGACCATTGAACGTGTGTGTTCCCGCGGATCTTCAAAAGCAGTTCGAGCTTTTCGGTAAACAGGGAATCGTAATCATTGAGGTCTAGGCCGAAAAGAGGATAAGATTCGATGAACGAGCCCCGGCCTATGATCATTTCTGCCCGACCTCCGGAAATAAGATCAAGCGTTGCGAAGTCCTGGAAGACTCGCACGGGGTCATCCGAGCTCAGGACGGTGACTGCGCTTGTAAGACGGATCCTTTTTGTTCGAGCAGCTGCCGCCGCGAGAATTACCGCAGGCGCTGAGGCGACGAACTCCTTTCGATGGTGTTCGCCAATCCCAAACACATCGAGACCGACCTGATCGGCCAGTTCGATCTCCTCGAGCAAATCACGTACCCGCTCGGCTGAACTGATCGTAATGCCTGTAGTCGGGTCTAACGTCGTTTCGACGAAACTGTCAATTCCGATTTGCATTTCACCTTATTCCTGACACACACAAACGAGCCCCGGGCAGCCTGATATATTGGTGTCAATAGGATTGATGCTAATGCAAAGCAAAGGATTCAAGCTGCAGCCCGCCCGACGTGATGAGGTCAGCGGCGTTCATCTCTGGCTCATCTTGCTCAAAGCTTTTCATGCAGTTGAGGCCTGCAGCGCACGCCGCCTGCGGGCGAGCGGATTGGGAGATTCGGACTTCCGAATCCTGGAGTTGCTGCTTCACAAGGGACCGATGCAGGTGAATACGATCGGGCCGCGAGTGTTTCTCACCCAGGGTTCCGTCAGCATTGCTGTAAACCGCCTTCACACCCGGAGCCTCGTTTCCCGAACCGATCACCCGGTAGACCGGAGAATAAGGGTGATTGACCTAACCGATAACGGGAGGACACTTATCGAACGCGTTTTCAGCGAGCATGCCAAAGACCTTGAGGAGCTTGCAGGCATTCTTACGCCCTCCGAGCGCGGAAACCTCGCCGAGGGACTGAAGAAGTTCGGCAAGCATGCAGAGGACTGCCTCCTCGCAAGAGGCAAGTCGGTCGGTTGAGTTTCGGACCTCAGAGTCGCTTATCGGATGTTGTTCCTGAAATGAAGCAAGAGCTTGTGAGAGGGGTCTTGCGAGTCCTCTAGGCTCTCGTCGACTGTAAATCCGGCTAAAAACGAGCTATACCCGGCCGTATGAGCCAAGGAATCGTCGTCGAGATGCTTGAACGCCATTGACCATTCGGGAAACTTGCGATTCAGAATCGATTTCTTGTTTAAAACGATCATCCCGCGGTGCCG
This sequence comes from Terriglobia bacterium, assembly GCA_963723645.1. Taxonomy (GTDB): domain Bacteria; phylum Acidobacteriota; class Terriglobia; order Bryobacterales; family Bryobacteraceae; genus Bog-105. The sequence goes on along the minus strand of CAVRRR010000005.1, from coordinate 1,978,741 downwards.
TCCGTCCCGTTCGATGCGAGCCAGGAGCGCTGAAACTGACTCTTCGGGTCCCTCTAGCAGCTGCATGAAGTTGCCATCTTTGTAGAGCAGCATGCCCGTTATTCCGGCTCGCTCATTATTGGCCCTGCAAACCCGGGGAATTTCGACCACTTCCGAAGACGTGAACTGCCGGACCCCGGAGCTTACATAAACGACCGAGACTAAGCTCGACGTTCTGTCAATAGCAGAAGGCATACTCTCATGTCGGCGCAAGAGCGCCTGGACTTTAGGGATAAGAGCCTGAATGCTGGCTGGGAACGTTGTTTCCGGGCGACGCAGCCGGAAGGGTGTATGGCGGCAAATTCAGCGGTGCCGGTTCGACGACCGGTGGATTAGCCGGCGCCGTTTCTCTAGGCGCCTGCTGGAGCGGACCTCCACCCGGCTTCCAGTCGCGTTGCTTTTCCAGAAGAAGCTTCATGTTCGGCAGTTGAGACGGATCCCAACCACCCCCCAAAGCCATGATCAGAGACACGCTGGAAGTCATAGCTCGAAGCTGTGCCTGAACTTGTGTTTCCCTGTTTGTGAGTACCGTGTTCTGAGCCGTGATTACGTTCAAGTAGCTATCCACGCCTGTTTTGTAGCGCGTCAGAGCTAAGTCAAGATAATGGGCGGAGGACTCGATGGCCGTCTGCTCTTCGCCGATCTCCTTGGAGAGGATTCGTAAGGAGGCAAGATTATCTTCCACCGCCTGAAAAGCCGTGAGTACGATTTGCCTGTAATTCGCTACCGCAGCATCGTAGTTGGCTTGAGCCTGTTCGTTCTGGGCGCGCCGCGCTCCGCCATCGAGTACCGTTTCAGAAAGAGTCGGGCCGAGCGACCAGAACCGGCTAGGCCATGTGAACCACTGTGTGAAGGTGGAGGTTTCAAAGCCGCCGGACGCGGTAAGGGGAACGTTTGGATAGTAAGCTGCCCGCGCTACTCCGACTTGAGCGTTCGCAGACGCCACTTGGCGCTCCGCGGCCGCGATATCGGGCCTCCGCTCCAGCAGAACGGATGGCAAAGCCACTGGAACGGTCGGCGGATTGGGAACGAACGGCGCTACCGGGAGAGAGAACTCGGCGGCAGGACGCCCGATCAAAGTAGCAATCGCGTGTTCATACTGCGCTCTTGCCACCCCCAGGTCCGTCGCCTGAGCGGTAGCCGTGTTTAGCTGCGTCTGCGCTTGAGACACGTCCTCTTCCGAATCAATACCCGTCTTGTACAGGGCCAGAGTCAGATCCAACGTACTTCGGTAATTCTTTAGAGTGTCCTGCAGAATCGCTTCTTGCATATCCACGGAGCGAAGTTGAAAGTAGTCTTGGGCCAGCTCAGCCTGAAGCGTAAGAAGAGACGTGGCTACATCGGCGGCGTTAGCCTGCGCAGAAAGTGCATTCGCCGCGATTGTGTTGCGGATGCGGTGCCAGAAGTCAATCGTGTAAGACACGTCGATCGGAAATGTAAATTGATTGATGACCCCGGAATTCGAGCCGCCGGCTACTCCGGTCGAGCTCGTCGTGCCCGTAGTAGTCGTGCCACTGTTCCCGTTTCCGTTGCTTCCCGTTCCAGTCGTCGTACTGGTTCCCGATCCGGTAGTTCCTGAGCCGCCGGTTGTGGTGGAAGACCCACCGCCGACAACGAAGCTGGAACCTCGCGCCGTCGAGGAAAATCGAGCGTTTGAGTAGCCGGGCCCGGTGCTGATGGTGGGAAACAGCGCCGATCGTGCCGAGACCACTAGCGAACGAGCTGACCTGAAGTTCGCCTCGGATGCGGCCAAGCTCTGATTGCCGGTCGCGACCTGTTCTTCGAGAGCGTTCAGCTTCGGATCGTTATACAACTCCCACCACTTCGCCCGGATCTTGTCGTCTCCCGGCTGCGCGAGTTTCCAGCCTGCTCCTTCTTTGAACTCCTGAGGAGCCGTCTCCTTGTAAGCGACCGGAGATGGAGCGCTGGGTCTCACATACTTCGGCGCTGGATTGCACGCGGTAAGCAAAGCAAGCAGCGACGCCGCACCTATAATTCGTTTCATTTTTCAGTTCTCCGCCTCGTCGCTTGTTTTGATCCAGCCCCGCAGATAGATCGGGCAGTTCACCAGCTTGACGTCGTGACCGGCCCGGCTTGAAAAATACTGAACGGTCTTTCGATCGACTAGAGTGACTTCACTCAAGTCGATATAGACTCGCTGTTGCGATCCTTTTGCTTCGCAGATGGACTGTTCCAGATCGGGAAGCGCCTCCTCACTGAATTTGCCGTTCAGCAGAAGTGTGACGGCTCTCTCCGCCGGGTGCCGCTCTGTCCTGATTCTGTACTGCATATCCATCGACGTCTCTAACTGACAGCCTCGACCGGCGCCTCGGGCAAGTTGCCGCCGCGCAAGCCCCGCAGCCACAAACTAAAGCGGTCCATGTAAAGGTAGATAACCGGCGTCGTGTATAGCGTTAATGCCTGGCTGACAATCAGGCCGCCGACGATGGTGATGCCCAGCGGCCTTCGCAGTTCAGAGCCTGTTCCGTGGCCGAGAGCCAAAGGCAGCCCGCCTAGCAGCGCCGCCATAGTGGTCATCATGATGGGCCGGAATCGCAATAGGCACGCTTCGAATACTGCGTCTTTCGGCGATTTGCGCTCCCGCCGCTCCACTTCGAGCGCGAAATCGATCATCATGATCGCGTTCTTTTTGACAATGCCTATCAGCAAAATGATGCCGATTAGTGCAATCACGCTCAATTCGGTATGCGTAATGAGCAGCGCGAGCAGCGCACCTACTCCGGCCGAAGGTAACGTCGACAAGATTGTGATTGGATGAATGAAACTCTCGTAGAGAATGCCGAGCACGATGTAGACAGCCGTTAACGCAGCTGCAATGAGCAGAGGTTCGTTAGCCAGAGAAGATTGAAACGCTTGCGCGGTGCCGGTGAAATTAGTGTTGATGGTTGTCGGCATGCCGGCTTTTTGTTCCATTTGTCCGATTGCGTCCACTGCCTGCCCAAGCGCTATGTTTGGCGCCAGATTGAAGGAAATGGTGACTGAGGGGAAGACGCCGGAGTGATTCACGGTCAATGCCGCTGTAGATGGTTGAAAATGCGTAAACACCGATAGCGGAACCGGCCCGCCGCTACTCGAAGGGACATACACTTCCTTGAGTCCATTCGGATTCTGCCAGAAAATAGGATCAACCTCCATCACTACGAAATACTGGTTAATCGAGGTGTATGTTCTGGCGATTTCACGTTCGCCGAAGGCGTCGTAAAGCACGTTGTCTAGCGTCTGCGGTGTAATCCCCAAGCGTGACGCAGTCTGCCGGTCGATGACAAGGTTAGCTTCGAGCCCATTATTTTGCTGATCGCTGTTTACATCGGTCAGCTCCGGCATTTTCTTCATCAGAAGCAGTAGTTCCGGGGCCCAGTGTGTCAGCTCCTGGAGGTTGTCGCTCTGCAGAGTGTATTGATACTGAGCGGCACTCTGCCGGCCCCCGACTCTTACGTCCTGCGAAGACTGCAAATAGAGCGTCACGCCGGGCACAATACTCAACTTCGGCCGTAATCGAGTGATGATCTGATCAGCCGTCACATGGCGGTCTTCGAGCGGCTTGAGAGTGATAAAGCACCGGCCGGTGTTGGTGGTGGTACCTCCGCCACCTCCGCTGAACGCTTGCACCGTTGCTACTGCCGGATCGTTTTGCACGATCTTGGCGAGCCGGGTGATCTTGCCCTGCATCGATTGGAACGACGTGTCCTGATCACCCATGAAATTCCCGTTCATTCGACCCGTATCCTGTTGCGGGAAGAAGCCCTTCGGGACGACAACATACAGGTAGATGTTTAAGCACAACGTTCCAATTGCGATCAGCAGTACAAGTGCTGAATGGCGCAGTACCCAGCCCAGACTGACCTCGTACACTCTCAGGATGAAAACGAATACCTTCTCGCTCGCGTTGTAGAAACGTCCATGTCCCTTCTGATCACTCAGCAGTCGTGAGCACATAGCCGGCGTTGTGGTGAGCGAGATCACCATGGAAACCAGAATGGTTAACGACAAGGTGACCGCAAACTCGCGAAAGAGCCGGCCCACAATTCCGCCCATGAGCAAAATCGGTATGAAGACCGCGACCAGCGACACACTGATAGAAAAGACGGTGGAGCCGATCTCGGAGGCTCCCTTCAGCGCCGATTCTACGGCGCCCATCCCCCTCTCCCGATACCTGGTGATGTTTTCGAGAACGACAATCGCATCGTCTACTACGAAACCGGTCGAGATGGTTAGCGCCATGAGCGACAAGTTATCGACGCTATAGCCCAGCAGGTACATGATGCCGCACGTTCCGATGAGAGACACCGGTACGGCTACGCTTGGTATGAAAGTGGCGCGAACGTCCCGCAGAAACAAGAAGACAACCAGCACAACCAGCCCGACCGAAATCATAAGCGTTCGTTCGACGTCCTTCACAGAAGCACGAATCGTAACGGTCTGATCGAGCGTAATCGTCATCTCGATCGCCTGATTGATCGAAGCATGTAATTGCGGTAATGCTGCTTTGATTCCGTCGACTGTATCGATAATGTTTGCCCCAGGCTGGCGGAAGATGATGAGGAGCGCCGCCCGCTTACCGTTGGCGAGGCCCAGCGAACGCACAGTCTGCACCGAATCAGTTACTTTGGCGATATCGCGTAATTTGAGATTCGATCCGCTCCGAACGAGGATAGGTTCGTAATCAACTGCATGCATCAGCTGATCATTAGCTTCGATCAGCCAGTTTTTCGAGCCATCGGAAAAGAATCCCTTCGCCAGATTGCTGGTTTGAGAGCTGATCGAGTTGCGGATGCTCTCAAGATTTAGCCCGTAATTGTTTATCTGGGTGGGATTGACATCGACTCGCACCGCAGGCGCGGAACTGCCTCCAACAACGACCTGCCCGACACCGCGGATCTGCGAAATGCGTTGCATGAGAACGGATGAAGCAGCGTCGTACAGCGCCGGTTGTGACAGCTTGTCAGATGTCAACGCGATGATCATGATCGGAGCATCGGAAGGATTGACTTTCCGGTAGGTAGGATTCGATGGCAGGTCGGCGGGTAGGTAGCCGCGCGCTGCGTTGATCGCTGCCTCGACGTCGCGCGCCGCAGCATCGATGTTCCGGTTCAAATCAAATTGAAGCGTAATGCTCGTCTGCCCAAGTGAGCTGGAAGACGTCATCTCGGTAACTGCGGAGATACGGCCGAATTGCCTTTCGAGCGGAGTTGCCACCGACGATGCCATGATCTCCGGGCTCGCCCCTGGAAGCGAAGCCGACACGGATACAGTCGGAAAATCGACTTGCGGCAGAGGTGATACGGGCAGCAATCGGAAAGCCACGCTGCCTGCTAGCCCGATGGCTATCGTTACCAGCGCCGTCGCGACCGGACGTTTGATGAAAATAGAAGATATGCTCATGCCTGCAACTCCGGCGGCATGTATTCCTTCTTCCCGGCCTGGTCTTCCTGTCCGCCAAACCCATGGCGTTCTCGAAAGGCGCTGAATCGCCGTGCGATGTCGTCGAAAAAGAGATAGATGACAGGCGTCGTATAGAGGGTAAGGAGCTGGCTGAGCAGTAGGCCTCCGATAATCGTGATCCCGAGCGGCCTTCTCAGCTCCGAACCCACGCCGGTACCGAAGGCCAGCGGAACGGCGCCGAGCAGGGCGGCCATGGTCGTCATCATGATGGGCCGAAAACGCAGTAGGGAAGCCTGGTAAATCGAATCGTAGGGGCTTTTACCCTCTTTGCGCTCCGCTTCGAGCGCAAAATCGATCATCATGATGGCGTTTTTCTTTACGATGCCGATCAGCAGGACGATGCCGATGATTGCGACCACTGTCAACTCCTGACGGCAGATCATGAGAGCAAGCAGCGCTCCTACGCCAGCCGATGGCAGAGTCGACAGAATCGTGATGGGATGAATGTAACTTTCGTAAAGCACACCGAGCACGATATAAACCGTAACCAGAGCGGCGAGGATAAGAACAGGCTCGTTCGTTAGCGATGCAACAAAGGCCTGCGCTGTCCCCTGGAACGAAGTCTGCATTGCCGCGGGTGGCGGCAATTCTTTTTCGATCTTGCGAATGGCGTCCACCGCCTCGCCCAAAGCTGCACGGGGCGCAAGATTGAACGAGACTGTTGTTGCCGGGAACTGGCCTATGTGGCTGATCAGAATCGGCGTTGACGAACTGGAGAACTCAGTGAAGGCACTCAGTGGAACCGGTGTGCCGGCCGTCGACTTGATATAGACGTCGTGCAGATTATGCGGCCGCGTTCGAAACTGTGGCTGCACTTCGAGCACTACGTGGTACTGATTGAGCTGTGTGAAGAGGGTAGAGACTTGTCTTTGTCCAAAGGCATCGTAGAGGGTCTGGTCTATTGTCGAGGTGTTGATCCCGACCCGCATAGCCGTCTGCCGATCGATGTTTATAGCTGACTGCAGTCCGTGCGTTTGAAGATCGCTCGCTACGTCCGCCAGTTCGGGTAGATCCTTCAGACGGCGGACGAAGCGCGAGGCATAGTTTGCCAGCTCGTCCGAGTTCGGATCTTCGATGCTGTACTGATACTGGGTTCTGCTGACGATATCTTCAACCGTAAGATCCTGAATCGGCTGCATATATAGCGCAATACCGTCGATTTTCGCGAGACTTGGCTGCAAACGGCGAATGATGTCAGAGGCGCTGATCTTGCGCTCCTCGAGTGGCTTCAAGTTGATTTGAACGCGACCCGAGTTCAACGTCGTATTTGTCCCGTCCACCCCGATGAAGGAGGAGAGGCTCTCGACCGCAGGATCTTTCAGTATTACTTCCGCCAAACGCTGCTGTAGCTTCGACATTTCGGTGAAAGAGATAGTCTGGTCCGCTTCCGACACGCCCTGAATCTCGCCCGTGTCTTGCACCGGGAAGAATCCCTTGGGAATGACGATGTACAGGAAAATGGTCAGGCCAAGAGTGGCGGCGGCCACCAACAAAGTCATGGTCTGGTGGCCCAGAACCCACTTGAGGGTTTTGCCGTAGAACTCGATCGTCTTCTCGAACACGCGCTCTGAGGCTTTGTAGAAGCGCCCTTCCTCAGCACCCTTCTTGTGCCGGAGCAGCTTGGCGCAAAGCATGGGAGTCAAGGTGAGCGAGACCACTGCCGAAAGAATGATCGTGATCGCCAGCGTGACGGCAAATTCGCGGAACAGGCGACCGGTTATATCTCCCATGAATAAGAGCGGAATCAACACTGCGATCAGAGAAATGGTGAGAGACAGAATCGTGAAGCCTATCTGCTCGGCACCCTTAAGCGCAGCGTCGAGCGGCCGCTCTCCTTCTTCGACATAACGCATGATGTTTTCGATCATCACGATCGCGTCATCCACCACGAAACCGGTCGAAATGGTGAGTGCCATGAGGGTGAGATTGTTGAGGCTGTAACCGAGCGAGTACATTACCGCAAACGTTCCAACGAGCGAAAGCGGAACGGCGATGCTCGGTATGAACGTCGCAGCCAGGTTGCGAAGAAACACGAATATCACGGCAACTACCAGCGCAATGCAGACCATCAACTCGAACTCAACGTCGGCGACCGAGGCGCGGACAGTGATCGTGCGATCGGTTAGGGTCGCAAGGCCGATCGAGGAGGGAATCGTGGCTCTTAGCTTGGGAAGCAGCGCCTTGACACGATCCACGACTTGAATGATGTTTGCGCCAGGCTGCCTTTGAATGTTGACGATAACAGCCGGTGTGACATTCATCCAGGCAGCTTGTCTCGAGTTTTCGACGCCATCGATGACGTTTGCAACGTCTTTCAGCATCACCGGCGCACCGTTTTTATATGCCACGATCACCTGGTTGTAGTCTTTGGCATCGATGAGCTGATCGTTGGCGTTGATCTGATAGCCCTGGTGAGGCCCATCGAAGCTGCCCTTCGCAGAATCGAGGCTTTGGGCAGTTAGAGCGGTGTGCAGATCCTCGAGATTAATTCCAAAAGAAGCAAGCTGTGTAGGGTTGGCTTGAATACGAACGGCTTTCTTCTGGCCGCCGCTGATGGTCACGGCGCCCACGCCTGAAAGCTGCGAGATCTTTTGCGCCAGCCGGGTATCTGCGAAATCCTCAACGTCCTGCAGCGCCATCGATTTTGAAGTAAGCGCCAGCGTCATGATGGGAGCGTCCGCGGGATTGGTTTTGCTGTAGATCGGGGGCATCGGCAGGTCTACCGGCAAGTAGCTCTGCGCTGCATTGATTGCCGCCTGCACCTCCTGTTCGGCAACATCGATGCTCAGGCTCAATACAAATTGCAGAGTGATGACAGATGCCCCATCTGAACTCGTGGAAAGCATCTGGTTCAGTCCAGGGACCTCTCCAAGTTGCCTCTCGAGCGGCGCCGTAATAGCAGACGCGGATACGCTAGGGCTCGCCCCCGGGTAGAAGGTCACCACCTGCATGGTTGGATAATCGACTTCCGGCAGCGCAGATACGGGCAGCTGTTTGTAAGCGACAATCCCGACCAGGAGGATCGCCGCCATCAACAACGAGGTTGCAATCGGCCGGAGAATGAACGGCCTGGATGGATTCACTTCTTCTGACCCTTCGCCGGAGGTTGTGGATTCTGCTGGGCAGTATTCAGTTGAGTGTTCGCAGCTCCTCGCGTCGGAGGCTTGGTGTTCTCGTCCGACTGATTCATCTGATTAGCTGCCCCTGAAGGTGGATTTGCATTCGATCGGCGGAGCGATACCTGCGAACCGTCCTGCAACTTATCGAACCCGTCCGTCACCACTGTTTCGCCGGGTTTCACTCCAGTGACAGCCGACTGATTACCATCCGTGGTGCCAACCTGCACGTTTCGCGACTGAACCGTTTTGTTGGCGTTGACCACGTATACAAATGCGACTTCGTTGTTTCTCTGTATCGCTGCGTTCGGGATGATATTTACGCCCAGCAGCGTTCGCACCAGCAGCTTGGCATTTACGAATTCGTTTGGAAATAGCTTGTAATCCCGGTTTTGAAAAGTAGCGCGCGCTCTGACCGTGCCTGTAGTGGGATCAACCAGGTTATCGATCGTCAGCAGCGTGCCTTGCGCGAGTTCGGTCTGGTTGTCCCGGCTAAGAGCATCCACTCGCAATTTGTGACCCGCCCGCATTTGCGTGGCGACTGCCGAGATATAATCCTCAGCCATTGTGAAGATTACGGTGATTGGCTGGAGCTGCGTAATGGTCAGAAGACCAGTAGTGCCATTTGCCTGGACGATGTTCCCTGGATCAACCGTCCTGAGGCCCACACGGCCGTCGATGGGCGCCCGAATTTCGGTGTAGTTGACGTTCACCTTGGCCGCTTCCAGGTTGCCTTGATCGATTTTTACGGTTCCCTCGTCCTGATTGACCGTCGCTTGCTGGGTTGCAAAGGTTTGTTCCGGAATCGCATGCTGTGTCAGAGCCATTCGATACCGGTCGAGATCAATGCGGGCATTTGAAAGCATCGCCTGGTCTCGCTGGAGCTGGCCCTGCGCTTGGAGGTAAGAGGCCTGGTAAGGTCGCGGATCGATCACGGCCAGCAGTTCGCCTTTGTGCACGATCTGGCCTTCGCGGTAATGAATCGCCTCGAGTGTTCCGACTACGCGACTCGCAAGAGTGACGGTGTATACAGACGTCACAGTTCCAAGCGCATTGATGTAATCGCCCATGTTGCCTTTTTGCACAGTGGCAACCGAAACAGGAATCGCTCCGCCACCGCCTCGGCCGCCGCGCTTTGCGGTTCCGGATTTTGAGCCGGCGCCTGAGCCTGACGACGATGTTCGCTGCGAGAGGAGTACGCCACCACCAAGAACGATGAAAGCGGCAATGATCCATACGGCCAAGCGTGAGAATCGACCGGACGCCGGTTTTTGCGCCTCCGGTTTGGCCTCACTTACCTGGTTCTGAGTGGCGTTCTGCGGGTCTGGGGAAGTGCTCGAATCTGGATCCATGCTTAGCGTTTCTTGTCGCGGTTGGCGGTAATCTCAAGCATGAAGCAGCAGATGGACTCTTCGCGCCTGCCGAAATAATTAGCGGAGGGTACGCCATTCGGCATACGAAAGGACGCCAGTGGACAGATACACTTTAGATAGCTGACCCTGTTTCGTTCAATCCTGTTGTTGCTAGTGCTCGCAGTGCCGGCGATCCCGCTCGACCCCGGTAAGTCGATGACGCAGTATGCGCACCGCATCTGGGGCCAGGAAGAGGGACTTTTTCAGCCGACCATCTATTCCATTCTGCAGACTCGAGACGGCTTTCTTTGGCTCGGAACTCAGGACAGTTTGATCCGGTTCGACGGTGTTCATTTTCGCGAGTTTGCCGAGGGGGCTTCGATACTGCACGGAAGCTTGATCCGTGCGATGGCCGAAGATAAGCAGGGGAACCTTTGGGTGGGCTCGCTGGGTAGCGGGCTCGTGCGGATTACGCCTGGCGGTCGCGTCGAACAATATTCGATTAAGAACGGCCTGCCAAGCGACACCGTGTTCGGTTTGACGACGGATCCCGATGGTTCGGTTTGGGCCAGTACAAATGAGGGCCTCGCGCAAATCTCGTCAGGCCATGTTCGGGTGTTTACGGGCGCCGATGGCCTGCCTTCGAAACGCATCCGCACAACATGCAGGGCTTCGGACGGGACAAGATGGGTGGCGGACCTTGACTCGGGACTCGCCAGGTGGGATGGTTCCAGCGCTGCCTCCGAGATGCTCAAAGGGCGGAATGTAACCGCGCTGGTCTGTGCCGCGGACGACAGCGTATGGGCGGGCACCCCGGAAGGTCTCATTCATGTAAGCGGGTCGAGAGTTGTCACATATACCAAGGCGAGCGGTCTGCCTGACGACGAAGTCTCCGCCCTGGCAGAGGGCCCGAACGGCACTTTATGGATTGGAACCAAGGACGGCGTTAGCCGGCTCAGTGAGCGGAACATCAGCGTTTACAGGACGCGAGACGGCCTCTCACATAGCGAGGTTCTGGCCCTCTGCACCGATCGGGAAGGAACGCTGTGGGCCGGTACGAAGAACGGTCTTGACCAGTTCACGGACGGGAAGGTCACTCCGTACACCGTCAACGAGGGACTGTCGAGCAACGATGTTGGTCCTGTGCTCGAAGACAACAGCGGTTACCTTTGGGTCGGAACGTCCGGGCGGGGGCTCAACTCTTTCGATGGCCAGGTTTTTCGAACGGTCACGACCAGGGATGGCCTCGACAGCGACATAATCCTCAGCCTTGCGCTCGATCCGTCCGGCGATCTCTGGGTAGGAACCGGGCTAGGTCTCAACCGCATTCATGGCCACCGTGTGATTGCATCCTTTACGGAGGCAGATGGTCTTCGGGGCCATCAGGTGCGGAGCCTGTTTGTCGATGCCCATGGAACGCTATGGATCGGAACTGAGTCTGCGCTCCAACGGTTCGAGAACGGGCGCTTTGTTGCCGCGCAAACACCCGGCTCGCCCAAAAGAAGTGGTGTGATCGCGCTTAATGGAGGCCGTACAACGCCGCTGTTTGCGAGTTTCGAAACACCGGGATTGCTTGTATTGCGCGACGGTCAACTGTCACCTTATCCGCTTGAAACTACCCATGCAGTCGATTGTTTTTTCATTGATCGCCTTAACCGGACAATTTGGATGGGAACGCTCGGATCCGGTTTGCTGCGCTGGAAGGAGGGCCACATCTCTCGTGTTTACGTGAAGGATGGTCTCTACGACAACCGCATCTACAGCATTTTGCAAGATGCCAAATCCAATCTCTGGCTAGCCTCGAGCAAAGGAATTTTCCGGTTGAGTCTGCAAGAGCTGAACGACTTCAGCGACGGGCGCCGCAAGACGGTGACAAGCCTCCCGTTCACTACGGGACAACTGCGATTCGAATGCAGGCCAGGAGTACAACCGGCGGCTTGCCGCACAAAAGACGGGCGGCTCTGGTTCGCAACGACAAGCGGGCTGGTAGTTCTAGATCCCAACCATCTCGGAGCGAACGAGATTGCTCCGCCAGTGGCCGTCACGGCCATGCTGATCAACGGCAAGCGATTCTCACCGCATGGAGAGCCGCATCTGAAGCCAAGCGATCCTAATAACATAGAGATTCGTTACGCGGGCTTAAGCTTTATCTCGCCGGAAAAGGTCGGTTTTCGGTATAGGCTGGCGGGCTATGACCGTGCCTGGACCGACGCGGGCGCGCGGAGAGAAGCCTTCTATACGAATCTGCCTCCCGGGTATTTCGAGTTTCAAGTCGAAGCGGAAAATGCGGACGGAATCTGGAGCGCGCAACCGGCAGTGCTCAAATTCGTGGTCGAGCCAAAGCTTTACCAGCGCCGGTGGTTCTTCCCTTTCCTCGTACTCGCCTTGGGCTTAACGGTAGCCACGTGGTACCGATTCCGTATCCGGCGTTTGCGGAGCCGTTTCGCTCTTGTACTTGCGGAGCGCAATCGTATCGCTCGCGAACTGCACGACACTCTGTTGCAGGGACTCTCCGGAATCACGATGCAGATGCAGGCCGTTTGGGCCAAGCTGCCGTATTCGCCAGAGAAGCGCGCGTTAGGTGAGATCATCAGCGATGCGGGGCGTTGCTCAACCGAAGCGCGGCGATCTCTCTGGGGTCTGCGGACCAACAGTTCGAGGGCCGCTCAATTTTCAGAAAAGCTGATTGAGCTGGCGAGGCAGACAGCACGGGACAAGGGCCTGGCGCTCTCTTTCAAAGTGGAACCGGTCGCCCTGGCCGATCACCCCGATGCGGAATATCAGCTGATTCGTATCGCCGGCGAAGCACTCTCGAATACGGTGAAACACGCGTGTGCTACGCAGGTCAGCGTCAGTTTGCAAGCCTCAAACGGTGTGGTGTCTCTAGGTGTCCAAGACAACGGGATCGGGTTTTCTCCTTCGATGCAGCAACCGGCCGGACATTACGGTCTGCAAGGGATGCGCGAGCGCGCAACCGAGATCGGAGCCGAACTATCGATCGTGAGCTCGCCCGGGCACGGAACAGCAGTGCTGGTCGCCGTGCCGCTTTCTACCAACGTTCCAAACGTGGAAAGTAACCATGAGGTGGCCGGCGCACATCAATTACATTAGGCTTGGTATTGGAACCCATCGGGCGTATTCGCATACTCTCAGTAGACGACCACGAGTTGGTCCGCAAGGGCATTGCCGCGATTCTCGGGCTCGAAGAGGATCTGGAGTTGGTGGCTCAAGCGAGCGAGGGCAGGGAAGCGATCCGCTTGTACCGGGAGTACGCTCCCGACGTGACACTCATGGATCTGCGGCTGCCCGACAAGAGCGGTGTCGAGGTCACGCGAGAGATCCGAAAGGAACACCCGGCCGCAAGGATCATCGCGCTTACTTCATACGACGGCGATCAGGATATCTATCAGGCGCTCGATGCGGGAGTTCGCGGGTACCTGCTTAAGGAAATGGTGCACACCGACATTGTGCGGGCTATTCGGATCGTTTTCTCGGGGAAGCGGTTCATTCCGAACGAAGTATCGCAACAGCTAAATGGATTCTTTCCGGAGATGGCGCTCACGCCGCGAGAAGTGGAAGTGCTTTCGCTTGTTGCCCGGGGTTTTGGCAACAAGGAAATAGCCGACGTTCTCGGAACCGCGTCTGGCACAGTCAAGGCACACGTGCAGAGTATTCTGGGGAAGCTGGCAGCAAAGGACCGCACACATGCGGTGACGATCGCGCTGCGGCGGGGGATTATTCACCTGCACTCGCCCGAGTTGGCGGCCGCTATTTTGAATGGCTGAGCCTAAGCGGACGGGCAAGCAGATCATACTTCGCGCTGCGCGGCGCATCATTGTGGGGCTGGTCGTGGTGCTGGGGGCCGCTTACTGTATCGACTACGCCGTACTGCGCCTTCGGATGGCGACAAACAGGAATCCTACAGCCACAGTCACCGTGCGCCCGGTTTACGCGGTGCCTCAGAAGAACCGAAGCACGGAGTATCTGCTCGGCGACTTACAGGATCAGACTTGCGTGAACGCGTTGTTTCCGCATCTGGGCGACTCACCATGCTGGTATCTGAAGAGCCACAAGGAGCAGCGGATAAACATGTAAACGGGATGGCAGGAGCCTAAGCTCCCACCCCGACCTCTTCCGGCACTCCGGCTTCCTTGCGTCGCTTGAGGAATGGCATCATGGAGCGAAGTTCAGCTCCCACTTTCTCAATCGGCTGATCCTTCGCCGCTTCGCGCATAGCAAGGAACTGCTTCCGGCCTTCCCGATTTTCAGCCAACCACTTTTTTGCGAACTCGCCGGACTGAATCTCATTTAAAATTTTCTTCATCTCGGCTCGCGTTTGCTCAGTCACTATGCGCGGCCCACGGGTGTAATCCCCGTACTCGGCCGTGTCCGATATCGAGTAGCGCATGTAGCCTAAACCGCCCTCGTAAATGAGATCGACAATAAGCTTCAACTCGTGAAGGCACTCGAAATAGGCGATCTCCGGAGCATAGCCGGCGGCGGTCAGTGTTTCGAAACCGGCGCGTATCAGTTCACTCACACCGCCGCAGAGGACGGCTTGCTCGCCGAACAGGTCGCTTTCGGTCTCTTCCTTGAAGGTGGTTTCTATAACGCCCGCTTTCAGGCAGCCGAGTGCATGAGCATACGCCAAAGCATTTTCCAAAGCGTGACCGGAAGCATCCTGCGCAATGGCAACCAGCGCAGGCACACCGACGCCTTCGGTAAAGAGTTCGCGAACCCGATGACCTGGGGCCTTCGGCGCAATCATGGAGACATCAATATCGGAGGGCGGCTTGATCTCACCGAAATGAATGTTGAAGCCGTGCGCGAACATCAGCGTCTTGCCCTTGGTCATCTGCGGCGCGATGTCGTTGCGATAGGTGTCGCCCTGGACATGGTCGGGCACCAGGATCATGACGATATCTGCTGCTTTCGCCGCGTCAGCTACGGAAAGAACCTGAAGCCCGGCTGCTTTCGCTTTGGCTACGCTCTTACTCGCGGCAGGTAATCCAACAACGACTTTCAAACCCGAATCACGCAGGTTTAAGGCGTGCGCGTGACCCTGACTGCCGTATCCGACTACGGCGATCGTCTTTCCTTGAAGCGGAGCAAGGCTCCCGTCTTTCTCGTAGAAACGCTGTGGCATTCTTCTTCCTTTACTTAGTCGGCGCCTTGCAGCTCGAGTATCTCCTCCGGAGCTGCGCCCCGCGGTACTGGCGGTGACAATCGAAGTTTTCTGTTATCGAGCGACATCGAAACCATTCCGGATCTTGTCACTTCGATCTCACCATAACTCTTCATGACGTCAATAAACTCATTCAGCTTTTCAGAATCGCCGGTCGCCTCGAGCACAAATCCGTCCAGTGTCGAATCCACTACTCGCGCGTGAAAAATCTCGGCTTCTTTAAGCACTGCGGTGCGGCTCTGCTGGTTTGTGCGTGTCCGGACCAAGACCAGTTCCTGGTTCACCGCGGGCCCGTCTGTCACATCCGTCGCCTGCAGAACATTGATCAGCTTGTTCATCTGCTTGATCACCTGCGCCCGGATGTTCGGATCCACATCCACCGCAATGGTCATGCGAGACAATGTCTCGTCCATAGTCTGTGCGACGGTAAGACTCGAAATATTGTACCCGCGCTGGCTCAGCAGCCCCGTAACGCGCATCAGAGCTCCGGGCTTATTCTCAAGCAGAAGAGAAATGATCTGTTGCATATGATCTCCGCTAGACGCCAACCGGTTGCGGCGGACCCAGGACCATCTCGTTGATTGCACCACCAGCCGGCACCATCGGGAAGACGTTTTCAAACGGAGAAACCTTCACATTCAGGAGGTACGGTCCCGGTTCCGCGACCGCATCGCGCAGCGCCTTCGGCATCTCCTTTACGTTGTCAACGGTTCGGCCGTTGAAACCGTAGGCGCCGGCAAGCTTCTCCACGTCCGGGAAGGAACTCAATTCCACCTGGCTGAGGCGGTTGTTATAGAACAATTCCTGCCACTGCCGAACCATGCCGAGATGGCCGTTGTTCATGACAACGATCTTGATTGGCAGCGCATGGTTGACGATCGTCGCCAGCTCGGGTATGGACATCTGAAACCCACCGTCACCCACGATCGCGAAAACCAGTTTGTCGGGCCGTGCAAACTGCGCTCCGATCGCTGCCGGAAGGCCGAACCCCATCGAGCCGAGTCCACCCGAGTTGATCCAGAGTCTCGGCTGGTTGTAGCGAATAAGCTGCGCCGACCACATCTGATGCTGGCCTACATCGCTGGTTACGATTGCCTGTCCAGCGGACAAGGCGTCGATCTCAGCCATCAGATGTTGCGGCTTGATTTCGTCCTCCGCTCGCTCTGGAACCAGAGGATGTTCCGCCTGCCAGTCCCGAATCTGTCTCCACCAGGCCTGTCGCGCGCCAAAGTTTTTCGCCTGCATCGACGGCGCCAGTTCTTCAAGTTCAGCCGTGAGTTTCGGCAGCACCCGCTTGACGTTACCCACGATAGGCAAATCTGCCTGGCGATTCTTTCCGATTTCGGCCGGATCGATGTCCACGTGGATTACCTTGGCGTGCGGTGCAAACGCATTCAGGCGTCCTGTTACCCGGTCGTCAAAGCGCACTCCGAGAGCGATGATCAGATCTGTATTGGTCATGCCCATGTTGGCGGCATAACTGCCGTGCATTCCGGGCATGCTTATAAAGTTGCGATGTTCTGAAGACAGGGCTCCCAGTCCCATCAGCGTGCAGACCGCAGGCACGTCGAGCGCTTCCACCAAACGGCGCAGCTCGTCACTTGCGTTGGCCGCAATCACCCCACCGCCCGCGTAAACGAATGGCCGCTCGGCATCCCACATCATCTGGGCCGCGCGTCGGATCTGTCCGCCATGACCCTCGCTGTAAACTTTGTAGCCCGGCAGATGAATCTCGGTTACCGGTGTGTACTGAGCTTGTCCCTGGAAAACGTCTTTGGTCACGTCCACCAGCACCGGACCCGGCCTGCCGGAAGCCGCGATGTAGAAAGCCTCGTGTATAACCTGCGGCAGTTCATGGATATTCTTGACCAGGAAGTTATGTTTGGTCGCAGAACGCGTGATTCCAAATGTGTCAGCCTCCTGGAACGCGTCGGTCCCCATTAACTTGGTCGACACCTGGCCGGTGAGCGCAACAATCGGAATCGAGTCCATCATGGCATCCACAAGACCGGTAACCAGGTTGGTTGCGCCCGGGCCGGAGGTGGCGCAACAGACTCCCACCTTACCCGTCGCTCTCGCGTATCCCTGCGCTGCGAACGCCGCATTCTGCTCATGACGCACCAGAATGTGCTTGATGGGACTGTCGTACAGGGCATCGTAAAGCGGAAGCGTAACTCCGCCCGGGTAGCCGAAGATGCAATCGACATCTTCACGCATCAAACAATTCAAAAGAATCTTTGCGCCCGATAGCGTGGTGGAAGACATAATGGACTAGAAACTCCTGTGCTCTCCGTTTAACCGCAACTTCCCAGTCAGCGCGATGTGCAATGAAAAGGGCCACCTGGCTGATCGGTTAATCCGCCGGTGGCCCCCGAACTGACTCGTAAGGCTCCTAGGCGGTAAGTACAACCGCTACGACGAGCTTTACAGTAATTTGAAGCCGGATCATTGCTGATTACAAAGACCGTGGAAGTCGGTGGAACTACACGGAAACTCTGTATGAGTCCAAGTTAGCCTACAAGTAATTTTTATGCAAGAGAATACAAACATAATAGTTGCTTATGGCAGATCTAGGCTGAACGGGTCTCGGGGCAGCTCGGGATCGTAGACTCGGTATCCGTAGAATCTTCCGCAACCAACGGCATGCCCGGCATCATTTTCGCTTTCGACTGAACGTTATAGCGCGTTCTGGCAGCAAACAGCTTCTCGACTTCCGTACGTGGAAGAGCCCGCGCCCCCCCAAGCATCTCGGCCACGAACGTGATCCGGGCAAGGTGCTCAACCATTTCCATACGGAAGAATGCCTCCCATACATCCTTGCCATAGGCCGTGCACCCGTGATTCTGGAGGAGCATCGCGTCGTATTGGGGAATGTAGGGTAGCATGCCGTCGCTGAGTGCGGGCGTGCCCGGCAGACCGTACGAAGCCAACGGAACCGCCCCGAGCTGGATAACCACCTCCGGCAGCAAGGCCTTGTCGAGAGCTCGCCCGGCAGTCGCGAAGCCGGTAGCGGCTGGCGGATGAGCGTGAACGATCGACCGCACATCCGGCCTGAGCTTGTAGATCGTCATGTGCATAGCAATTTCGCTTGTCCCCTCACGTTGGCCTTCAATCCGCGTTCCTCTCGAGTCGCAGATAATGAGGTCCTCGGGTTGCACGAAGCCCTTGCTCACCGCAGTCGGTGTGCACAGAATTCGTTCATCACCAAGCCGGATACTCACATTGCCATCGTTCATTGCCACCCATCCTTTGTCGTAGATGAGGCGGCAAACACGAAGGAGATCCTCTCTACACTCCAGCTCGGTCTTGCTCATGCGAATCCGATTTTAGCAAGGGAAAATTCGTTACACCGCTACAATGAAGCCGTGGAGAAACGCCGCATGTGCCCGAATTGCCGGGCGTTTATTACAACTTCGGATCGGGTTTGTCCGTATTGCGGCGTTCAGCTGGGACCGCGCGCAGTGGATATGCGGCCGAGTGAGTTTGCCGCTTCTTTTATACCTCACGCTAATCTCACCAGCATCTTGATCCTGGTCATCAACGTCGCCTTTTATCTTGCGGAAGTCGCTGTCAGTTACAAGCTCACGAAATCAACTCAGATCAGCGGACAGGTAGCCGTTCTTTTCGGGGCGAAATACGCGCCGCTTATTCATGCCGGTCAATCCTGGAGGTTGCTGACTGCCGGCTTCCTGCACGGGGGATTTTTTCATATTTTCATGAATTCCTGGTCTCTTTTCATTCTTGTCAAGGAAGTAGAGCAGTTCTATGGGACTAGCCGGCTGATTGCTGCGTATGTGTTTTCCACATTTACGGGCTTTCTGTGCAGTTTGTACTGGTCGCCGGCGAGTCTTTCGCTGGGCGCTTCGGCGGCCTGCTTCGGGATGATCGGCATCATGCTCGCGATGGGCGTTCGGCATAGAGCGGACCCGCTCGCGCAGGCAGTGCGCGCTCATTACGGCCAGTGGTTTGTGATAGGCATCGTGCTGAGCTTGATGCCAGGCATCGATCTAGCGGCCCATGTCGGTGGCTTTATCGGCGGATTTCTGATTGGCTGGGTGGGTGGCCTGCCCGGAATTCCCAACACTCCGCGGGAAACATTGTGGAAAATTCTGGCCGGCGTTGCGGTTGCGTTTACCCTCTACGCGTGGCTTCAGGATTTCCGTTCATATCATGCTTTGATGACAACGTTAGGAACCACCTAAGTCTCTTATCGTCGCGCATTTAAGAGGCTTAAGACAGGCCGTCATCTGTAAGTAGATGTTTACCGGATGGTGTCATGATTGAAACTATTCTTGGCACAATTCCTACTGATCCGGGGCGCAAAGCAATTGCTCACGCTACGAGGTCCTAGTGGAGTCCGCCGGGGTGCAGCACTGAACGATCTGGCAATTATAGAGGATGGATCGGTCCTGATTCGCGATGGGATGATTGCCCAGGTAGGCTCGACGAGGCGAGTGGAAAACTTGAAGGAGGCGCGCGGGGCGGCCGAGATTGCCGTGAATGGCGCGGTTGTTATGCCGGGTTTCGTCGACCCGGGGATTTACCTGGGTTCCGGGCCTGCGTCGGATTCAGGTAAGCGGCCCCGCGCCAACGAATTCTATAACGATAGCCTGATGCTGCTGCGCTCTTGCCTTCAATATGGCACCCTGAATGCGCAGGTAAAGGTGAGTGCCGAAAGCTATAACTCTCATTCCGATCTCGCGCTTCTGCGGCAGCTCGGGCGGATCGGCGATCAACCGATTGGAATGACGAGGGCCTGGCGCATTGGTATGCCTTCCCGTCCCACTGCCCGCCTTTCAGACGATTATGCGGCGACTGTCTCACTCTTGGCTAAACGCAAACTTGCCCACTGTATAGAGATCCCGGTCGCTTATGCTGCGCGGAACGAGAACATTCTGGGAGCGGCCCAGGCAAATAGGCTTGGCATTCATCTGGCGTGGTCCGGCGGCGGAGGAACCGTGCTCGGCGGACTCGTACATCGAGTGCGTCCACGATCATTGAGTTGTCCAACCAACTTGACGTCCGACGAATGCAGCACCATCGGGCGATTTTCTGCGCCGGTAGTTTTTTCCCCGGGAAGGTCGATTGGAGAGGACAGGCGGAGCGATGCTCCGCGTCGGCTTATCGAATTCGGCGTACCCATCTGTTTGTCGAGTGGATACTCGAGCGATCTGCCTGTGTTCAGCCTGCAAATTGCCATTGCATTGGCCGTGGAACGTCTTAGACTCCGGGCAGAGGAAGCAATTACGGCCGCTACCATCAATGCCGCCTACGCAGCGGGACTCGGACACATTTTAGGAAGCATTGAAGCCGGTAAGCACGCCGACTTGCTGGTCATGAATGTGCCTGACTACCGCGAGATCCCGCGCCGTTTCGGAATGAATCACGTCGGCATGGCAATCCGCGAGGGGAAGATTGTCTTCAATCGGAACGGGTGGAGGGTGAGCGCAGCGTGACGGAGCCACTCATCGAATGCGTCCCTAATTTCTCTGAAGGACGGGACATGGAGGGGGTCGGGGCCATCGTATCCGCTATCGCGGCTTCGCCGGGTGTTCGTGTTCTTGATCGAAGTAGCGATTGGGACCACAACCGGACTGTGGTTACGTTCGCCGGACCGCCCAACGCGATCGTGGAAGCGGCGCTACGCGCAACCGCTGAAGCTGCGAGGCTCATCGATCTCAACCGGCACCGGGGGATTCACCCCCGTGTTGGGGCGCTGGACGTGCTGCCGTTTGTTCCTCTACAATCGGCAACTCTCGACGATTGCGCCCGGCTGGCGCATCAAGCTGGCGAACGAATTTATTCGGAGCTCGGTATTCCCATTTACTTCTACGGCGCTGCCGCGGTGCGTCCGGAGCGCATTGCTCTCGAGAACATCCGTCGCGGTCAGTTTGAGGGTCTGCGCGAAGCCGTTCTCCGTGATCCCCGGAAGAGGCCGGACCTCGGCGGACCGGGTCTGCACCCTACCGCCGGTGCCGTGATTGTGGGGGCGCGCAAAATACTCATCGCATTCAATATCAATCTTCATACCGCTGATCTCGCCGTGGCTCGGGGTATCGCTTGTCAAATTCGTGCCAGCGGCGGCGGGTTTCCGGCGGTCAAGGCTCTTGGTTTGCCTCTCTTGTCTCGCAACCTGGTGCAAGTCTCAATTAACCTCACGGATTTTGAGCAAACGCCGCTTCACGTTGTCTATGAGGAAGTCGCTCGGTTAGCTGCCGCACATGGTGTTGAGATCGAGAAGTCAGAGTTGATTGGCTTGCTGCCCAAATCTGTGATGGAAAGGGGTTTTGCTCACTTCGTTAAGCTGCCGGAGTTCGGCCAGCGCAAGGTGATTGAGACCCAAATTGCACCTCTCACATTCAGCAGCGTGGAGGTGCCCGGCCCTTTTCTGCCCGGAGAAAAATTGTGTTAGCCTACACCAATCTAGAATGCGGTACTCGTCTACCCGCCAGGCGCTCGGTCTCGCGCTTCTGTCCTGTTTTGTGACATTCGCTCAAAATAATGACGGAATAATTGCCTATAAGGCTGGAAATTTCGAGGTGGCCGTTCCGCTACTTCGACGCGCAGCCGCCCAATCACCCCAGGATGCTGAAGCGCAGGCCGCTCTGCTCTCGTCCCTGGTCTACGAAGGCAAGATTGAAGAAGCGTCCGAGCTTGACGAACGCGATGCTTCGGCTTTTGCTGAGTCTCCTGAAATGCTTGCGGCTCGCGGCGAGTTTGCCTTCTATATGGGCGACATGGGCCAAGCGGAGAAGCTCTTCAAAAGCGCTATCAAATTGAAAGAGCCCACCCCGAGAGCCGTCTTCGGCCTCTCACGCGTTTATCGTGCTGCTTCTTTCTATCGAACGGCTCGTTTACTCTGCCTCAGAGCCCACAGCATCGATCCCGACGATGCACTCATTACTCAGTCGTTTATCCGCTACGCTGCGCCCACGAAACGCAGAGAGTTACTCGAGCCATTCGCTGCAAGTCATCCCTGGCTGTACAAACACTATGACCAGGAAGAATCGTCCAGCTCAGAAGTACGAGCAGCAATAGGCGAAAAGAGCCTCTTCGAAAGAGATGGCCCGCCACAAGAGACCACTCTTCACTTCGTTTCCCTAATGAAAGACGCGCTTCATGCGCGTGGCGTAGGCCTCGAACTGAGAATCAATGACAGTCGCCCGTTAAGAATGCTGTTTGACACCGGGGCGAGCGGTATTCTCGTTAGCCAGAAGGCCGTCGACAAAGCGGGCCTTGAACATCTGGGTTCCGGCCTCTCTTGGGGAGTCGGAGATAAAGGCACACGAAACTCCTTCGCAGCTGTAGCAAATACTTGCCAGGTCGGAGTTCTCAAGTTCAATACTTGTCTGATCCGTGCTCTGGAGGGCAAAGGTCAAATCGCGGGCGATGAGGATGGCCTGATAGGGGCTGACTTCTTCCAGGATTACGTGGTCGATATAGACTTTCAAAGGCATTTGCTGCACCTGAAACCGCTGCCTCCCAGGCCTCTCGACCCGCAGGGTTACGACCGTGTGGTCCCGCCCGATGAGACAGGTTTTACTCCTGTATTCCGATTTGGTCACGCAATCTTTGTGACCACTAAGGTGAACGGTAAGCGCAGCGGTCTTTTTCTTCTCGATACGGGAGCAGAGGCGTCCAACATCGATTCAAGTTTTGCAAGTCTTTCCACCAAGCTTTCCGGCAACAGCATGGTACGGATGCGCGGAATTTCTGGTGATGTGGCTAAGGTTTTCGAAGCGGACAAAGCCGAGCTGCAGTTTGCCCGCTTTCGGCAAAGTAATCTTGGCCTATTGGCGTTTAATCTCAACAATGCACCCGAGCATCAGGATGTCCGGATGGCGGGCATTCTGGGTCTGCCTGTCCTTGCCATGTTTCGTCTTACGATCGATTATCGCAACGGCCTTGTGAATTTCGATTACACGTTGAAGTAGTCCTTCGGCGATCTCCGTATGATGGAGTGATGGTTGCAACCGCCAGCCCCGAATCCGGATTGAGCCCCGGTTCGCTCGAACAGGTTATGGGGCTCGAGCAGAATTATCTATTGCAGAATTATGCTCGCTACCCGCTTTTGCTCACACGCGGGCGAGGTGTTTACCTGTATGACGCTTCGGGAAACCGGTACCTGGATCTGATCAGTGGCATCGGCGTAAACTCACTCGGCTACTCTCACCCGCGGATAACGAAGGTCATTCGGCAGCAAGCCGGCTTGCTGCTCCACACCTCTAACCTGTACTATCACGACTATCAGGGGCGCTTGGCCGAACGGCTTTCCCGGGCCAGCGGGCTCCAGCGCAGCTTCTTCTGCAACTCCGGTACAGAAGCGATGGAAGGCGCGCTCAAGATGATTCGCGCTCACGGAAACTCCGTATCTCCGAGCAAGGTGGAAATTGTTTCACTCGAGAATTCTTTCCATGGCCGGACTCTCGGGGCCATTTCCGTTACCGGGCAACCTAAATACCGCAAAGATTTCGAGCCCCTGCTGCCCGGAGTCCATTTTGTTCCGGCAAACAATGCTGGTGCTTTGGAGGCGGCGGTGAATGAGCGTACAGCTGGCATCGTTCTCGAGTTTATTCAGGGGGAAGGCGGGATATACCCAATTCAAGAGTCCTTCGCCCGGAAAGCCCGCGAGTTGGCAAACCGCCATAACGCCCTGCTGGTCTTCGATGAAATCCAATGCGGCGTAGGCCGGCCCGGCGCATACTTTGCGTACCAGTTACTGGATCCGGTTCTACTTCCCGACATTGTGATTGCAGCTAAGCCGATGGCGTGCGGCATTCCGCTCGGGGTTATCATAGCGAACGAGAAGGCGGCAGCGGCCATCAAACCGGGCATGCACGGCTCGACTTACGGAGGCGGCCCCCTCGCTTGCCGAGTCGCTCTTGAGTTCTTCGATATACTCGACGAGTTACTCCCTTCTATCAATGCGGTCGGTGTGTACTTTCGGATGAGACTCACCGAACTCATGCGCGCTTACCCGTTCATCAAAGAGATCCGGGGCCAGGGTCTCATGATAGGCGCCGAGCTTGATTTCCCCTGCAAGCAGCTCGTGCTCGACGGTATACGGGAAGGCGTTCTTTTCAACTGTACCCATGAGACCGTACTCCGTTTTCTACCGCCTTACATTTTGTCCGAGCAGGACGTCGACAGGGCGATTGGAGTACTATCGAAGATTTTTAAGAATGCGAAGTCGTCTCGCACCGATCAGTGAAAAAGGAGAAAGAAGCAGATGATTTACAGCGTTTTTCTGGTTACCGCAGGCGTTCTGCTGATGGGGCCATTGACCAGTCCATCTCAGGTATTCGTTCGGGTGCAAGCAAATGGAACATCGCAGGGTACGGCGGCGAGTCAGTCGGGCGACATCTCAGGCAAGTGGCAATTCGTTTTCAATACTGAGGGCGGCGACCGCGAGTCGACCGCCGATTTCAAGCTGGACGGTGACCAGGTAACCGGCAAGTGGAATACAGCGGATGTAAAAGGTACGTTCAAGGATGGCGATCTTGACCTTGCGTTTCCCTACAACTCCGAGGAGGCCGGCATGACAGGGACGTTGAAAATGAAGGGCAAGTTGAAGGAAGGCAAACTGATCGGTACATGGCAATTCGGCGATTACAACGGCGCATTTACAGGAACCCGTCAGAAGTAGGGCAGTGACGTGCGCCGGATCACCTACCTTCGTGCGACACCTACAATAGCTCTTCCCGATGCTGCGCGTCCAGAATTTTGACAAGTTTGCTGACATCCTGTGCGTGCTCGCGGTTTGCGACCAGTAAAGCATCAGGCGTATCTACGATGACAAGATTTTCAACTCCGACAAGCGCCACCGTTTTGTCCGAATCAACGTAGTTGCCGCGGCTGTTCTCCGCGATTACGTCTCCGCGTGAAGCGTTCGCGTTCTCGTCTTTGTCAGCCAGATCGTAGACCGCCTCCCAACTGCCTACATCATTCCAGCCGATATCGTCGAGCGCAATTCCCGCAACTCGATCAGCCTTTTCGATGATGGCGTAATCCACTGAAATGTTCTCGCAGAGTGGATAAGCCTCCAGAAGTTTGGCGCCAAACGTCTTGCTCCTGAAGGATGGCAGCCCTGCGAGCAAGGTCGATGTCTTGGGTTGATGCTTGCGCATCAGTTCGAGAACTGAAGCCGCTGGCCAGAAAAACATTCCTGCGTTCCAAAAGAAGTGGCCGCGTTCGACGAATCGCTTTGCTGTTCTCGGGTCCGGCTTTTCACGAAAGCTGGTTACAGGCACTGCGTCTGTCGCGCCCGGCCTTACGTTTTTCGGGAATTCGATGTAACCGTATCCCGTTTCAGCCCAGCGAGGCTGAATTCCGAGCACGACCACTTGGCCTTGTTCGGCCGCCCTATATGCCGCCTTTACGAAGTTTCGGTAGCGACCCTCTTTAAGGATGAGGTGATCGGCAGGAAACACTCCCAAAACGGCGTCCGGATCCAACTCGTGCAAGACCTGCGCGGCCAGCGCTATGCACGGCGCTGTGTTTCTCTGCGCCGGTTCCGCAATAATCTGCCGTTTGGGTATCTCCGGCAATTGGTTTCGGATCTCCGGCTGCAACAGCTCATTCGTGATAACCCAAAGGTTCTCCGGCGCAATCAGTGGAGTTAACCTGTCGACGGTCTGTTGAATCAGACTGCGCTCTCCAAAGAACCGAAGGACCTGCTTCGCGTTCCGCTTGCGACTCCGCGGCCAAAACCTGGTACCGCGGCCGCCAGCCATGATAAGGCCGTACCGGTGATTCGCCATAGTTTCTTAGTCTGGGTGCGACAGGGAATTTCGAGATTTACTGCGATTACGGATTAGGGTTGCCCGGATTTAGAGGCAATGCGTGATCGGGCAACTGTGAATCGGGATATCCACGAATAATCCTGAACGTGCGGCTCCAGCGCGTTCTGCTGAAGAAGTGCTCGACTAGATCCGTCATGTGGCTGAAGAGCGAGTCTACTGAAGTGCCAGCTAAATCCTCTGTCGAGGCTTTGTAGGACCAGTAAATCATTAGCGGCTTGCCTATGATGTTGTCTCGCGGCACAAATCCCCAATAACGGCTGTCAAGCGAGTTGTCGCGATTGTCCCCCATCGCGAAATACGAGTCGGGCGGGACCACAATCTCGCCGTTCACCACATGATGTTCCAACATCTCCCGTTGATATTGGGCCTGTAATCCCTCGGCGAAGAGAGAGGTTTCACCCGGAAAGTTGTCTCGCGATGCGTCGTACGGGAACTTGTGGTACGTGTAAGGCTCGTTGAGCGCGACACCGTTCCGGTAAACGGTGCGATTCACCATTTTTAGCCGGTCTCCAGGTAGCCCAATGACTCGCTTCACAAAAGTCTGTGTGATGTCGACCGGATACCGGAACACGATGATGTCACCGTGTTTCGGCTGTTCGTACGGGAGCACATACTTGCTCACCGCCCCTGCCGGGGCATATGCGAGCTTATCAACGAGCAGGTGATCACCAATCAGCAGGGTGTCTTCCATCGATCCTGTCGGGATAACAAAGGCCTGCACCAGGGTTGTTGTCCCGAACAGCAAAAGCAGAATCGTTACTGCCCATTCCGCGATGCTGTTGCGCGCCGGAACTCCCCGAGCTTTCTCCGCCTTGGCGCTCTTTAACGCCGGAATTGTCGCTGTCTTATCTGCCATTCCGTCCTGTTCTCGTCACCTACCCCGAACTTTTTATTGTATCGTTCAGAGTGGGGTGCAAGTCGAGAAGACCAGCCTCCCCGTTTCGCTGTCCTGGGGTAAACAAACCGCAGGTTCTTGTAAGTGGGCCTGGCGCTCGTATCTGAAATCTGATGGAGGAACGATGTACCGCACGAGATTAGCAATGACGGCAATTGTCAGCGCTGGTTGTCTCTTCGTAAGTTGCACTAAGAAGTCCGCTGACGACGCGAGCTTGACATCAGCTATTCAATCCAAGCTCTACGCGGACGATTCCACAAAAGCCGCAAACATCAAGGTTGACGTCAAGAGTGGCGTTGTCACCATGAGTGGCGATGTCCCCAGCTCCGATGTAGAGCTTGAGGCCATGAAACTGGCAAACGGAACACCCGGGGTAAGCAGCGTCAGCGATCAGATGAAGGTCAATGCCGCCGCAGCCACACCTCCGCCTGCCAACGACTCACATCCGGCTCCTGCCAATACGACGCCTGCCCAAACAGCGGCGGCACCTGCTCCGCCTCCTCCTGCGGCCGTTCCCGCTCCCATGCCACCTCCTGAAACGGCACCCTCCGATGCCGTTGCCTCAGCTCCAGCCCGTCCCCGAGAACCCGCCACGATAACTGTGCCGGCGGGTGAGCGCCTCCAGGTGCGCATGACCGATGCGATAGATTCTCGTAAAAACTCGGTCGGACAAACCTTTCAAGGCACACTCGATGCTCCCCTCGTGCATGGCAGCCGCGTCGTGGTTCCCGCTGGAGCGCCAGTGACGGTTCTTCTTACAAACGCCAGCAGCGCCGGGCGTATCAAGGGTTCGAGCCAACTCGAGGTCCGCGTCACGAGTCTGACGGCAGGAGGGCGCAATTACGACGTCAACAGCGATGTTTATGACCAGACCGGAAAAGCTAAAGGCAAGCAAACGGCTGTTCGAAGCGGGATCGGGGCGGCGGCGGGTGCACTGATCGGCGGACTCGCCGGCGGTGGTAAAGGAGCCGCAATCGGTGCCGGCGCTGGCGGGGGCGCCGGTCTCGGCTACCAGTTCTTCACACACGGCGACCAGGTAAAGATACCTTCCGAGTCCGTAATCAGTTTTCGACTAGCGGCCCCTCTAGCGATACGCCGGTAAGTTTAAGTCTATTCGGGTCAAGTGCGATCCGCTGCGATCGCACCCTCCCGCTCCTCAGCCGAAATTCTATTTTCAGCTGGCGCGCTGGTGGTCCCCTCCAGATGCAAAAGAGCCCTTTTCCTTTCGACTCCCCAGCGATATCCAGACAGTCCCCCGCTCTTCCGAATCACTCGATGGCACGGGATGGCAACGGCGATTGTGTTGGAGGCACAAGCGCCCGCGACCGCGCGAACAGATTTAGGCGCGCCGAGGCGTTTGGCAATTTCTTCATAAGTGACTGTCGAGCCAGCCGGGACCTGACGCAGCGCCTGCCACACGCGCTGCTGAAAAGCCGTGCCGCGGATATCGAGTGGCAGATTCAGCCCTCGTCCCGGATCTTCGACGAATCCGATTACGGTGGCAACCCACTCCTCAAACTCGCGGTCGCCGCCTACCAGTTCGGCGGTACGAAATTGAGCATGAAGGCTCTTCACTAACGCATCGGGATCCTCTCCGAGCAGAATGGCGCAGATTCCTTTTTCTGTTGCAGCCACCAGTATCGAGCCGAGAAGGCACTCCCCTACCGCAAACTTGATGCGTATCGTGTCCCCTCCGCCACGGAATTCCTTCGGGGTCATTCCGAGCATTTCGCTGGATTTCTCATAGAAGCGGCTGTTGGAATTGAAACCAGAGTCGTATATGGCTTGCGTGACCGTAGCGCCTTGACGAAGCTCCGCGTGCAGTCGCCGCATCCGGCATTGCGTGAAGTAAGCGGCCGGTGTCACTCCGGTTACCTGCTTGAAAACTCTTTGGAAATGGAAGCGGCTCATGCCGGCCAGTTTGGCGAGGTCTTCCAGTCTCGGCCGCTCATTCGCATTCTGTAGCGTGCGGCAAGCTTCTCCAATGACCGTCTCTCTCGAGCTGCCTGTCCCGGCGGCATTCGGCCTGCATCGTTTGCATGCACGAAATCCGGCAGTCTCGGCCAAATAGGGCGCCAGGTAGAACCGGATGTTTTCTCGATTTGGCAGCCGGGACGGGCAAGATGGCCTGCAATATACACCCGTACTTGCAACCGAATACACGAAGTGGTCGTCGGCTGCGCTCTCGCGGCGTAGGACTGCCTCCCAGCGATCCTCGTCATTCGAATAGGGGAGGGAAGCGCTTGCAGACGAACTTGACAGATGTGCCATACCGTTCTCGCTTTCAGTACGAACCATGCTTGGTTCGCTTCTCCTCTATTCTCACGGTGAATCGGCTCGCCGAACACTCCGGCCCTTGCTATTCAATTCGTGAATTTGTGAGCCGAGTCGGAGTCGTCCTCGCATTAAAAAAGCCCAGGAGTTTAACCCTGGGCTTTTTTGTGTGTACTTGTTTTGGCTTACGCCGGCTGTGGGCTTTCGCCGCCTAGCAAGCCGGGTACCGGGTTCGGATGCGGCCCGATTACGATACCATTATCAGGCGGGTTCGTGGTTGGGGTCTTCGGTGCATTCGCCATCTGGGCGAGAGGTTTGCCGTTAATCAGATCCAGAACTTCGCTGCCATCAAGGACTTCGCGCTCGAGCAAAGTCTCGGCGATTCTAACCATGGCTTCGCGGCGGCCATCTACGATCTGCTTGGCCCGGTTGTAGCCGTCTTCGACCAGCTTTCGAACTTGCTGATCGATCTTGATAGCGGTTTCTTCGCTGTAATCGCGGTGCTGCGCGATCTCGCGGCCAAGGAAGATCTGCTCGTCTTTCTTGCCAAAGCTCAAAGGCCCAAGCTCGCTCATTCCCCACTCGCAGACCATCTTGTGCGCCATCTCCGTTGCGCGCTCGATATCGTTGCCGGCACCGGTCGTCATCTGGTCGAGGAATATCTCTTCCGCGATACGCCCGCCCATGAGGATCGCAAGCCTGGTTTCCAGGTACTTCTTATCGTGAGAAAGCTTGTCGTCCAGCGGCAGCTGCATGGTGAGGCCCAACGCCATCCCGCGAGGAATGATAGTGACCTTGTGCAGCGGATCGGCATGCTCGAGCAAAGCAGCCACAATGGCGTGGCCCGCTTCGTGGTAAGCAGTCATCCGCTTTTCTTTGTCGCTGATAACCATGCTCTTGCGTTCGACGCCCATAAGTACTTTGTCTTTAGCCAGCTCGAAATCGAACTGCGTGACAACCTTACGATTCTGACGCGCAGCTACCAGAGCGGCTTCGTTCACCAGGTTCGCCAGATCGGCGCCGGCAAAGCCAGGTGTTCCACGAGCAATGACCGTCAGGTTGACGTCGTCTCCGAGCGGCGTCTTCTTTGTGTGTACCTTGAGGATGCTTTCACGTCCTCGGACGTCCGGTCTGTCAACTACCACCCTTCGATCGAAACGGCCCGGCCTCAGGAGCGCGGGATCGAGCACGTCCGGCCGGTTGGTGGCCGCTACCAAGATTACGCCTTCATTCGATTCGAAGCCATCCATCTCTACGAGCAGCTGATTCAAGGTCTGCTCCCGCTCGTCGTGACCGCCGCCCAAACCGGCTCCGCGATGGCGGCCGACTGCGTCAATCTCATCGATGAAGATGATGCAAGGAGCGTTCTTTTTGCCCTGCTCGAACAAGTCTCTTACCCTACTGGCGCCGACGCCTACGAACATCTCGACAAAGTCGGATCCCGAAATCGAGAAAAAGGGGACGTTGGCTTCGCCAGCAATCGCACGCGCAAGGAGCGTCTTACCGGTGCCGGGAGGCCCAATCAGAAGCACCCCCTTAGGTATGCGTCCCCCGAGCTTCTGGAATCTCTGGGGCTCTCGCAAAAACTCGATGATTTCCTGTAGCTCTTCCTTCGCCTCTTCCACCCCGGCAACGTCCTTGAACGTTACCTTCTTCTGCTGCGACGAATGTAGTCTTGCGCGGCTCTTGCCAAAACTCAAGGCCTTATTTCCGCCGCTCTGCATCTGGCGCATCATGAAGATCCAGAGGCCTAACAGGATGAGAACCGGTACGGCGTTAAAAAGGATGCTGATCCAGCCGCTACCGGTCGAATCCTTCCAGGTGTACTTGACACCTTTGTCTTGCAACATCTTATAGATGTCCGGGTAATTTGGAGGCACAACCGTGTGATAGG
Organism: Terriglobia bacterium; assembly: GCA_963723645.1. GTDB lineage: Bacteria > Acidobacteriota > Terriglobia > Bryobacterales > Bryobacteraceae > Bog-105. Next base: position 1,947,721 of record CAVRRR010000005.1, on the reverse strand, counting down.
GCTTCGAGATCCCGCCCTCCAACAGATTGCCCTGCACGTCCGTTCCAGTGATACTCGCGTCCTTGATCTTGCCGTCCTGGATATCGGATACGAACTCTGACACCGACAGATTTGTGGGCGTGGGTCCTCTTCCGGTCTTTACGGCCATGTAAACCAACACGACCGCGCAGATGATGACCACCCAAAATACTGCGGTTTTTACATTTGCACTCATGAACTCACCTTCTCCTGGCCAACCCTGATGCCAGACGCGGGCAACACTGCCCGACTTGACCTACTTAGTAAGACGCCCGTTTCTGCAGTTTGGATTCATGCCCCGCCATTCCGTCAAGCCGAGTCCTCCGCCTGATAGATCAATTCAACCGCACTCGAATCATTGTTTGAAATTCCGAATCGTTGCGCTGCCCCGAAATCCCTGGCCCAGGCGATTTCCCCGTCACAGAGCACCACGGGCCAATGCCGGCGATCCCAAAGCCTTACCCGCCGATCCTGGAACAAGGTCTTAAGTTTGTAAGCAGATTTGTGGCCTAAGCAATGCAACTCATCTCCCGGTTCCCAATTCCTGGCCAGAGGCGGGCTTTCTGTCAACGCTTCGCGACGTAAGCGCACACGTTGGACACTGGATTCCTGAACTTCCTTGAAGTTATCACAGTTAAAGGACCCACTCTCTACCGTCCTCAGATATATTTGCCCAGCCCCAAAAGGAAGGCGGTGCGCTTCTCCGATCGTCAAGGAAACGCGATAGCCACGAGGCTCCGCTGCCAGCCTTCCCGCTCGTGCCAGGAGCAAAGAATCGAAGGAACGAAGCGCATCTGCGCCCGGAACCAGAACCCGGTCGTGGCCTTGCGTGGAATCACAAAGCCGCAGGATGGCTTCGACATGTTCGAAATCGAGACCCGCTAGTTGATTAACGCGAATCTCGGACAGGGTGCGACGGATCACGCGGCGGCGTAAAGCCAGGTGAAGACGTCTTAGTTCGCAAATCGGAAGGATCGAACCCAGTTGCCTTCGTTTCACAAATGACCGATAAGCCTGCTCCACCTGCTCCGACCAATAGTCCTCTTCCGCCTGCGCCAAAGAGGCGGTGTTGGCGAGCACAGCCTCCATGTTGCTGTTATAGATGCGCGCAAGGGCAGGCATAGTCTCGTTCCGCAGCCGGTTACGGGTAAATCTGAGGTCTGAGTTCGAGGAATCCTCCTGCCACTCGATAGACTCTGCTCTCGCCCATGTTCGAACATCTTCACGCGCGGTGGTTAGCAGAGGCCGGACCAACCCGTCAGGCGCAACGAGCCGCATAGCGGCTAGTCCAGTGAGCCCAGTGCCGCGGAACAGCCGGTGCAGCACCGTCTCGGCCTGATCACTCTTTGTGTGTCCGAGGGCGATCCGGCTCAACCTGTATGTCTCCCGGGAGGATGTATAAAACTGCCGTCTTAGTCGCCTGGCCTCAGCCTCCAAGTTGTCCTGGTTAACCTTGGAAGTACCGCCAACAAACTCAAGGTTCAGCGACGCGGCCAGAGATCGTACAAATGCCTCGTCTCGTTCCGACTCGGGGCCGCGTAGCTGATGATTCATGTGCAGTACGAAGAGCTCGACACCCAATTGGCTTGAAAGCCGGTGGAGAATATGGAGAAGCACTACCGAGTCTGCTCCTCCGGACACCCCGACGCCCACCCGATCGCCAGGCGCCATCATGTTATAAAGAGGGATGATTCCCGCGATTTTCTCGACCAGGGTCTCAGGCAATACTTGATTCTAGGCCGCTTGCCATCGAGTTTGTCTCATGCAACTGAATCCTTCTCTGACCGAAGACAGACTCCATCTGCTTGCCGCAGGTGTAAAGATCCTGCTGATGGATGTCGACGGTGTTCTTACGGACGGACGCCTTTACCTGGTGTCTGATCCGGTGGGGAACATGATCGAAACAAAGGGGTTTGATTCCCAAGATGGAATCGCGTTGCGCTGGCTGAGCTGGTTCAATATAGAGACCGGCGTGATCAGCGGACGCAATTCTCCGGCGACCGTGGAGCGGGCGCGCCAAGTGGGCATGCGCTGGGTTTTCCAGGGCCATATCGAAAAGATTCCGATTCTTGAACAGATCCTTGCGGAAGCGAAAACCGAGCCTGCCCAAGTCGCCTACATCGGAGACGATTTCACCGACGTGGTCATCATGCGCCGCGTGGGTCTCTCTTTTGCTACGGCAAATGCACGGCCTGAGGTAAAGCGATCGGCGATGGCGGTGACCGATGTGCCAGGTGGGCAGGGTGCCGTCCGCGAGGTGATCGAGCTTTTGATGAAGGCTCAGGGACATTGGGATAGCCTGATCCAAAAGTACGAGATTACCTCTTGAGCGACCTTCCCGGAAAGGTCGGACTAATAGTTAAGACCGATAACGGCCCGGGGGTGCTCCACCAACTTACAGGCGTTATCGCGAGCCATGGTGGCGACATCCGGTCTGTCTCTATCATCGAAAATCGACCTGCCGAAACGAGCGTCTACTTCGAATTAGATCTACCTGGTTCGCTCGCGGCTGTCTCCAGCGATCTTTCCAAGCTCGACGTTGTCCGATCCGCTGCACCTGTTCAATCGCTCGAGAAAATCTATGGCAAGCGCATCATCATAATGGGCGGCGGTGCACAGGTTGGCCAAGTTGCTCTGGGAGCGATCTCGGAAGCCGATCGGCACAATATTCGTGGGGAACACATTTCGATCGACACCATTCCCCTGGTGGGAGAACACACACTGGCTGCCGCGGTTCGCGCAGTGCGCCGGCTTTCGAGAGTCCGCGCCCTGGTTTTGGCTGGTTCGCTGATGGGTGGCGATATCGAAACGGCAGTACGCGAAGTGCGATCGGAGGGCTTACTGGTGATCAGCTTGAATATGGCAGGAAGTGTGCCCGATGCTTCGGATTTGGTTGTTACAGATCCGCTTCAGGCAGGAGTTATGGCGGTGATGGCCGTAGCCGACACCGCCAAATTCAGTATTGAGCGCCTGCACCGTCGGGTGTTCTGAGCCGTTGCTACTTGACTTCGAACCGGAACTCGCGCAGCAGTTCGTGTTCCGCACCGGCACTTGGGGCGTAGAAGCGAAGGAAGTACGCGCCTGATTGCGAGATCTTCGGAAGCTTCAGCTCCGCGCGATCGTTTTTGATTGCTGCCTGCCCTTGCCATACTTCGGTTCCCTCGCCATTGACGAGTTGAATATCGACCGGGCCATGAGGCAGATCACTGGTGTCCACCCGCAAATTGAGAGGACGGCTCTCGGGGAAGCTTAACGTTCCTGCTCCCCGGCAGGTGGCCAGAGTAGCGTCAGTACCGTCGGATCCGCGGCAAGCCGATAGATCGCCTGCAGCCGCGCCCGATTCGCTGAACGAAGCCAACTGGGTTCTGTGCATGGCGTGGGGCATGACGGTCACGCCGATCAAGAATGCGGCGCACGCCGCGCCTGCCCAGGACAAGGTGGGCAACGTTAACCAGCTCTTCCAGGAAGAACGCGCCGGAGTCAGTTCTTTATTGATCCGGGCTTCTTCGAATTGAACAAGAGCCGCTTTCAGGTCGGTAATGTGTAGTTCCAAGCTCTCGAGCCGTGTGACGCAAGCTTCGCACGCAAGTATATGCGTCTCAACGATCTCCGATTCTGAGTCCTCGGATCGGTTTAGGAGAAAGCGCTCAAGCGCTTCTTCGGTCGGGTGTTCGAGATAGGAGTTTGTCATACGTTGGAGAAAGGGTTTCGGCCTCTCTATACAATGAGTGGGTTTCACCCCGCCTGTGCTCTCACGAAAACTGAGAAAATTCCGCTACTGGCAAGTTTTTTCTTACCTATTTCCCCGAATTTCGCCTTCGCGCGGGACTTCAAAAGCCGGAACTGGGTCTCGGTCAGGTTCATCTCCTCGCAAATCGTTTCTTGGGATTGTTCCTTCAGATAGAAACGTACCAGAATCTCCCGATCTCGCTCCGAAAGGGCGCCCAACGCACTCTTCATGAGCTGGGCTTTCTGGCGGCTGATGGCCTCCTGCTCAGGATTCAGCTTCTTGTCCGCCACTGTTACCCCGGTCTCGAGATCGGCCTGCTCGCGCCGGGTGTGTACCGCATTCTCAATGTAAGCAGCGACTTGCCGGCGGACTACGGTCCGGACGAAGCCCATCAGACGTTCAGGCTCCCTCAGATCGCCACGCTTGATTGCGTTTACCACGATCAGGAACGTGTCGTGCACTTTGTCTTCCAGCTCTTGTGGCCCCAGTTGACGGCACAAGTAATAGCGGATTCCGCGGCTGAACAGCTTGTAAAGCTGCTCCATCCCGGCGTCTTCACCCGCCTTGATAGCGGCTACTAGCGCGGCCCAGTCTACCGCGGGGAAGTTGGTCTTCTCGGCCTTTTCCTGCGGGTCTTCCGCGGGATCTTTGGCATCTTCTGGCTTTGTTTGGGATTTCTGCTGAGTCGCCATCATGCTCCGATATCACTCCTTGGAAATAATCGAATAAGCTGCCCAAAACTTCGGCGCACTGCGGTACCCGCCGCCGTGCTCCATCTCGATTTGCGATTGCTGCAGCGCAAGGGCTGCCCGCTCCGACAAGCTGCCGGATGGATCTGCGTCAAAGTGACTGTAAAAGGAAGAAAAGAACCGCCCTGAATCGTCAGGGGTGGGCCAGGCGCTGACTACGACAGCGGAAGCTCCTGCGAGGAGCCAAGCCCGGCTTAGTCCCATTAGCCCGGCACTGGGCAGGATTTCGCCTTTGAGCGACGAGCATCCGCTCAGGATGACCAGACTACCCGGAACGCGCAAAGTGGCGATCGCTTCCGGGGTCAGCAACTCAGGTATGTTGTCTTTGGTAAGGCTCAGGGCTAAGGCCGCCTGAGATGAGGGACTCGAAGTCTCTGCACCCTCAGGGCTGACTACGTGGACGGCGAAGTGTATGATCTCGGGGAATTTGGCTACGGCTTTCTGTATCTCGCCAATCGTTGCTTCCCGTCCAATCAGGAACTGGCTCCTCGCCAAGCCGCTCTCGCGGGCCGCCGTTCTCACCTCGTGCTCACTCCCGGCAAGCCGCGGAAGAGCCATAGAAGCGCGGTTTGGGTCGAGATGGCCAGGACCGGATGCGGTCCGCCGGGAATCTGCAAAGTTGTAGATAGGATCACCAATACCCACAAAGAGTCGTTGCGCTTTTACCTTATCGGTCGAAACCAGCAATAATTCACTCGGCAAAAAGCGAATATTGTGAACGTGCGTGAGGCATCTCCCCGGGGACCCAGGAGTTAAATCGGGAAGGCTCGCGAAAGGCACGCCATCGAGCAGTACACCGTCTCCCACCACAAGCCAGTCAGGCTTGCTCCAGATAGCGGCCGGAAGACTGCCGAACAAGGCTTGGCTCAGATTCCGTCCAGGGGCATTTGTATCCTGAAGCCGCTGCACTGCATGGGAAAACTGGGTTGCAAGAATCCCGATCTCTTTCTCTCCGCTTAATCGATACACACTTACTTGGTCACAGGTCACTGCCCAGAGAAATGATTGTCCTTCCCCGAGGCTAAAACTGAGGAGGACCTCCTTTCGGGACAGCGTTGCCTGGATATCTTTAAGTGAATTCTTATGTGAAAACTTCTCGCCCGGTTGAGACGATCCTCTGAAGTTCAGGCCATATTCGTTCTCGACCAAGCCCACCTCAAGGCGGACCTGCTCGAGTTTTGCCTTATCTTCCGGGCGATTTTCTCCCAGCGTGACACGCGCCTGTGCAGCTTGCAGCTCGGCTAATAAATCGAAATAGCGCCGGGGAAGCCGCTGTTTCTGAAGGAGCGCGAAGGTAATTTGCTCACGCAGATTCGCAGCCCTGTTTTCGGCCAGAACCTCCAGTCCCTCGCGCGCCAGACCGGTATTTCGTGTTCTCAGCGAAATCGTTGCAGCCAGTTGGGCGTAATCGTGGTAAACATCGTTGAGCACGACAACCGTACGTGTGCTGGTAGCGTCGCCGGGAAGCGCTCCCTGTCGCCACGCATTTGCCGCGTCCACAGCCCTCCTCAGCTCAGTAAGCGCCTCGGACTCACGATTCAGTCGTAGAAGCAACAAGCCGCGGATGTGGAGCGGGTAGAATTGCGGGAGACTCTTAAACGGAATGCTCCCGGAAGTAAACGCCTGGCTGATCAGGTCGAGAGCTTCTCCATAATTATGCTTTTGCAGCTGCAGTTCGGCCTGATGAGCCTTGTTTACCGCCAAATCGTCATAATTGTGGGCGCTCAGCTCCAGGGCATACGCACGGCGGAGCGGCTCCTCCGCTGCTTCCGGGTGATGAGCAAGCAGGAGGGAATAGCCTAGTTCCTCCCAAAGATTGGCTTCGAGCCGGAGCAACCGCGCCGCGTGCGCAACAGCCACACCCCGGCGGTAATCGCGCTGTACCGAGTCCAATTCTTTTCGCTCGGCTTCGCCATCTCCATCGCTTCGAGCGGCTTCGATTTGCACCCGAGCTCGTTCCGCATCGGCGTTAGCGAGTATGAGCAAAGCTTTTACAAGCCGTTCGCGATTTCTGGTCGTCTTGAGCAACTCGGCTGCGCGAGCGGCCGATTTCGCTGCCAGCGAGAAGTCGCCTAGCTGGGAGTAAATGGTCGCAAGATTCGCGTAGGCCGATCCGGCAGCATCCTTGTCACCCGTTTTGAAAGCCAGAGTGCGCGATTCACCCGCAGCCCGGAGCGCGCCTTGATAGTCAAACAGCACGATGCGGGATGCACTGAGCCCGAGAAGCGCGTTGATCTCCTCTGAAGTGTCGCCCTCGTTGCGAGCCATCTCTGCGGCCTGGCTGAGCGTTCGGGAAGCTTGTTCCGGATGTCCGCTGGTTAGCTGCTGACGTCCATCCGCGACGAGTTGAATGATCGCCTTATTATCCGGCAACCGCTGAGGCTGTTCTGCGCCAGGCAAAACAGTATGCAAATATACGCCCGAAAGAGCAATGACTGGAAAGAGCCGAAAAGCAACCGGCGGTCCAGCCCACTTCTGAAAGAGCAGAGTCTATCCAGGCAAATTGCTTCGCCTGGATGTACTCTAACATCTTTTGGAACAATATACGAAGTAAGAATTACCGGATTGTACGCCAAATAGAATCGTTTGCGTTTAAACCTAATGAACTAGCGACTGTAATTGGTACTATAAATGATTACTGGCGGGTGCATTTGTCGGTTCTCCCGACAGCATTAAAGCCCGTCACCGACCGTTTGAGGAGGTGTCGCTGGAGTTCATATAAAGCTCACCTTTCTAATAGCTTACGGATTTTCTAATCTGAAGCGATGCTGCGCTCGAGAGATGGGCAGTGCCCGCTTGGGACCTATTTTGAAACCTGGGACTTCCACATTTTCAAAAAAGAAACATACACAGATAATTTCGACGAGGATCAAAGGGCGCGGCAGCAAGCCTAGGTAAGTCAATTTGACCGGATGGGGGCCAAATTCGCTAAAAAGGCTTTAAGCCGTCCCTTTCCGCGGCAGCGATCGCGAACTTGCCCCTAGGCGAACGATGTGCGAGGCTATGCCCTCTTCAGCTCAGCCAGTGTCTTGCCAACGGCACCCGGGCCGAAATCGACGCGCGCCTGCTGGATTGACACCCCAACAACTTCGATCCGATTTAAATCAGTAGTGCCAATTCCGACCGCCTCGGCAAGTTTGAGCAAATTATTACCGCGGATGAAGGGACCGCTGCCACGATCGGAGTTGGGGTTATAGCTCATTACTGCCATCCCGACCGCGTCGGTGCAAACAGGGTTTCGACCAACCACGATCACCCCAGGCGACATTTTTTCCAAGCCCTTCAACCAGGGCCCTTCGCCGCCACGGACAGTTTGAACGCCGTCCACGATGGCAAGATCGACTGGACGTATACCGACCTGGTCTACCGTGATGCGCGGAACCCGATACCCGGGATCACGCGGCGAATCCGGGTGGAGTTCCGGGTCCACCCCTGAGGGAGCCTTTGTGGTGCCGGCGTGCAGGACATCTCCGCGCTCCTTCGTAGGGCGCTCATTGCCGTTGGTGCCGCAATCGCTGCCGTACAACGAGCAAGGAGTGTTGCCGAAGTTGTTCTTCATGGACATGGTCACGCCGGCAATCCAGTGGTTCTTGAGCTTGGCGAACGAGACATAGGTATCGCATTCGGTATAGGCCTGATTGATGTGATAGGCCGGATACATGTACCCGCCCCAGGGGACCTTCAGCCGAACATACGTTTTGTAATTCCCGAGGTTCTGGACGTTCTCCCACTCGACTTTTGTGCCCAGGTTGTTGACAGCGTTGACATCGATGCCGTACCTGGCCCAAAGCCCTGGATCCTGTGTTGCCGGAAAGAAACTCTCTATAATGCGTACGCGCCGGGCACCAGCTTTGGCAAACAAAGAAACCACACTCGCAACTGTATTCCCATCCGTACGATAAGGAAGATCGGGCGTTAATGGGAAATTTGCAGGATTACCCGTGAGATTGAGCTTGATCGCGACGGTCTTCCCACGCACCAGCTTCTCGATTCCTCCAATCTGGTCGAAAGCGCTCGAGAGCTGAGGCTGGAAGCTGGCGTAGTCGCGGCAGCGTACGATCGCAACAGTGCTGGCCGGAGCCGTGCTCGGTTTAGCAACACTGGGCAGGGCCAAGGCGGCCGCTGCCGTCGCTCCCGTAGCTAAGAGGTCTCTTCGGCTCAAGGTGGATGAGCAAAGCGTCGGCTTCATGCGGAAGTCTCCCGCCTCTATGGTATCTCTCCGGTATTATCGAAACCAGTGAACGTTTCTCTTACCAGACGAGAGTTTTGCGCCCTTTTAACAGCTGCTGTTTCACCGGCACTTGCCCAATCCGACGGCCACATGTTCCTGGCGTTGAACAGTGTTCTCGTATCGGGCCGGGTTCGCTGGCCCGAGTTTGCGCGCCTCGCTGCTAAAAGCGGATATCCCGGTACGGACGTCATGCTGAAGCCGGCTATGCAGGCGGGTGCAGCGGTGACCAACAATTTACTTTCCGGACTGTTAATCAGACCGGCTGCCATCGATTTTCCGGTCGAGTTCCGCAAAGATGAGACCACTTTTCGGGCTGGATTAGCTCAATTGCCCGAGCAGGCGAAATTTGCGGCTGCCATACATTGTCCCAGGATGGTCACTTACATCATGCCTTCGAGCGACACCCCCAAAGCGGAGCTACGTAGCATGTACAAGCAGCGCTTTACCGATTGCGCTCGGGTTCTGGCAGACTCGAATGTCCGTCTCGGGCTGGAGTTTCTCGGACCGCTGCAATTTCGCAAGCAATTCAAATATGAATTCATCTGGCGCATGAACGAGATGCTCGATTTGGCCAAGGAGTGCGGGCCGAACGTCGGCCTGCTTCTGGATTCCTGGCACTGGCATCATGCCGGCGCTACGACACAGGACATTGTTGACGCGGGTCGCGAGCGCATCGTACACGTGCACTTCAACGATGCTCCGAACTTGCCGCCTGACCAGATCCGGGACGACCAAAGATTGCTGCCCGGTGAAGGCGTGATCAATCTCACCGGATTTTTGCAGGCTCTCCAGAAGATCGGATACCGGGACGCTCTGAGCGTCGAAGTTTTCGGCCGGCTTAAAGATGTCGCCCCCGAGCAGGCGGCGAAGATGGGGCTTGATGCTTCGCTCGCCGTCTTTCGGAAAGCTGGGGTGCCGGAAGGCTAGAACAGCGAAAGCTGCTTCGTTTTTGCCGGCTTATCGTCGAATACTGAGCGGCCGCCGAGCGAGGGGGAGATCGCGTGTTCGTGCGACAGTACTTTTTCGAAATCGGCCATCGGCTGATACCGTTCCTCCACATTGCGAATCAGCTTGTCTAACCGTTTGAATCCGTCCACCTTGTCGCTGTGACCTAACTTGGCAGCGCCGAGAGACCGATGCAGCACAGCGAGCGATTCGTCATAGGTCTTCAGAGGCACCGGAAACGGATGCCTGTCTTTGCCTCCAAGCGCGAATGAGAAGCGTGCAGGATCCTCAAATCTGGTTGGGGCGCCATGAATCACCTCCGCCACCAGGGCGAGCGCTTGCAAAGTCCGGGGGCCGAGGTTTTCGGTTAAGAGCAAGGACGCGAAATCGCGCAACTGACGGTCATAGCTTAGCGTGAGGACGGCTCCCAATCGTTTCAGATCCACGTTCTCCGATCGCACGTCGTGGTGTCTGGGAAGAGAGAGTTTCCGGATCTCTTGCAGTGTGCGCTCCGGAGACTCGCGGCTTATCGCAAGAAGAGCATCTTGCGCCGGCCGGGCATGCCGGTCAACCAGGTTGAGGATGGGACCGGCGTTTTCGCCAACAACTGCGGTGTGCGGCTCACAGGTGAAGTCGCGAACAGTGGCCGAATGCCAGTGGTATCTCCTGGCCAATTTTGTCTCTTCGTTCATGCCCTGCTGAATCACCGCCCATTCTCCGGCTGAGGTAACGACGAAATTGTGCAAGTAGATTTGAAAGCCATCTGCGATCGCGTTGTTGTCGATCTTGGCAGTCAGCCGGCTGGCACGGACTAAAGCTGAACCGTCCAAGCTGTTTCGATGGGCCTGCTCGCGCAGTTCATCGGGTGTGCGGCGAGACTGCTTTCCCCGTCCTCCGCAGATGTAGATTCCGAGTTCGCAGGCAAGCGGATTGAGTCCGCGCTTGAGAGCCGCCATGACGGAAGTGGTGATGCCAGACGAGTGCCAGTCCATCCCCATTACACAGCCGAACGCCTGGAACCAGAACGGATCGCTCAAGCGCGAAAGGAACTCGCTTGTCCCATAGTGGTGAACGACACTCTCGCTAATAGCCGTTCCCAACTTCTCCATGCGCTCGGAAAGCCACGGAGGCACTCTGCCGTTGTGGAGTGGCAAGTCGGCAGACCCGGAACGTTTCATCGCTGGTCTCATTGTCTCAATCGCGCAAGCACCCGCTATTCTGTGACTGCATGGATCCGCTGGTCGAGTACGTACGGCGCCGCGACAGCTTTCGTGCCGAACAGCAAGCGCTCGAAAAGGAGTTTGTCGCCGTCGGCAATTGGCGTCTTGCAATCGGCTTAGGCGCCGCGGTGCTCGCCTGGTTTGTGTTTGCCCGCCGGTCTGCCTCGCCGTGGTGGCTCCTGGTTTTGGTCTTTGCATTTACGGGACTGGTCGTCTGGCATCAGAAGATCATTCGGCGGCGAACTCTTGCCGGGCGAGGCGTGGCGTACTACGAACGCAGCCTGGCGCGACTTGGGAATGCCTGGCTTGGGACCGGTTTGGCAGGGGAGCGCTACCGCGATCAAGCACACGTTTATGCGGAGGATCTCGATCTTTTTGGCAAAGGAGGACTGTTCGAATTCATAGCCATCACGCGGACCACAGCGGGAGAAGATACACTTGCCGGTTGGCTGCTTCGCCCCGCTGAGACAGAAGAAGTTCTTCTCAGGCAGGGCGCGGTCGCTGAGCTCCGAGGTAATCTCAAATTGCGGGAAGATCTCGCGCTATTGGCCGAGGATGTCTGTTCCGACGTCAATATCGAGTCCCTGAGCCGATGGGGACTGGCGCCTCCCGTGAAATTCGCCCCAATCCTCAGACCATTGGCCATCCTCCTCGCGATCTGCGGTGTCGCGGGAGTCATCGCGATATTCGGAGGAGCCATCCCGTTATGGCCGTTGGCCGTTGTACTTGGCTGCGATTTCGCCCTTATATTCGCGCTCCGCCGGCGAGTGACACAGATTCTAGAGGGCATAGAGGCGTCAGGCAGAGATCTGCGAATCTTCTCGGCGCTGGTAGCACGATTGGAAAAGGAAACGTTTGAGTCAGCAAAGCTCTGCGGATTGCGGGGCGCACTCTCGGTAGCAGGTAAGGCCGCGTCGCTGCGAATAGCCAAGTTGAGCCGCCTCACAGACTGGCTTGATTCCAGTGATCATATATTGGTGCGCGCATTACGGCACCTTGTGCTTTGGCGGGAGCAACTCGCGATTGCTTTCGAAAAATGGCGCGCTCAGTCTGGTCCGCACGTGGGAACCTGGATTAGAGCGGTGGCCGAATTCGAAGCACTTTCCTCATTGGCGGCGCTCGCCTTCGAAAGGCCGAGCTGGACAACGCCCGATATCATCGAGAGCGCCGGACCTTGGTTCGAAGCAGTCGCGCTTCAACACCCGTTGCTATCACCAGAAAGCTGTGTCCCGAATGACCTTGAATTGAATCGAGAGCGGCGTTTGCTGGTGGTGAGCGGTTCAAACATGTCCGGCAAAAGCACTCTGCTCCGAGCCGTGGGGTTGAACGCGGTGCTGGCGTGGGCTGGAGCTCCGGTTGCGGCGAAAACGTTGAGGATCTCACCAGTACAAATCGGAGCATCGATACGAGTAAGCGATTCGCTGCAGGATCATCGGTCGAGATTTCTCGCCGAGATCACCCGCATTCGCCAGATCGTCGACTTGACTAAAACAGGGGCGCCCGTTCTCTTCCTTATGGATGAGCTCCTGAGCGGCACCAACTCGCATGACCGCCGGATCGGAGCAGCTGGAATCGTGAGGGAGTTGCTGCGCTCAAATGCCGTGGGACTGATCACTACACACGACCTCGCCTTGACCAACATCGAAGAAGACGTGAACTCGGGCGTTCTCAATGTTCATTTCGAAGATCAGATGAATGGCACGGAGATGGTCTTCGATTACAAGCTGAAAGCAGGCGTGGTGAGGCGAAGCAATGCGATCGAATTGATGCGAGCGGTCGGTTTGGATGTCTAACTGGCGATGACGAAACGCAGAGCAGTAGTGGTTGGTAGCGGGCCGAACGGACTAGCGTCAGCAATCATGCTGGCGCGAGCAGGTCTGGAGGTTCAAGTGCGAGAAGCAGCTCCGGTTCTCGGAGGCGCAACCCGCTCCGGCGAGCTGACTCTTCCTGGCTTCACTCACGATCTGGGGTCCGCCGTACATCCCATGGCCTTCAGCTCGCCCTTCTTTTCTACGCTCCCGCTTCACGAGTATGGACTTCGCTGGATCTTTCCCCCGGCAGCCCTGGCACATCCCTTCGATGACGGCACGGCCGTTACGCTGGAGCGGGAAATTGGTGCGACTGCCCCACAGCTGGGCGAAGATGGACCGGCCTACCGCAAGTTGTTCGAACCTTTGGTGACGAATTGGCCCACTCTGTTTCGAGAGGTCTTTCGTCCGCTTCTGATCCCGCATCACCCTTTCCTGCTTGCGCAATTTGGCTTGCGGGCTGGCCAGCCTTGTACTCTGCTGATGAAAACACTGTTTCGTGGAAGCCGAGCCAAAGCGCTGGTCGCTGGCTCTGCTGCGCACTCATCGCTGAAGCTGGAGGCTCTCTTGAGTGCCGCCTACGGCATGATGCTCGGGGCAGCTGGACATGCTGTAGGCTGGCCGATTCCGGAGGGCGGATCGCAAAGCATCTCGCATGCGCTGGCAGGGGTTCTCCGATCGCTCGGCGGATCCATCGTCACCGATTCCCCGGTCGATAATCTGGACGAACTCGGTTCACCGGACCTGACTTTATGCGATGTGACTCCGCGCCAGTTTCTCAGGCTGGCGGCGCACCGGCTCCGGCCTTCTTTCCAGAAGCTGCTGAACCACTATAAATACGGTCCGGGGGTGTTCAAAATGGACTGGGCTCTCAGCGAGCCGATACCCTGGAAAGCGAAAGAGTGCTTTCGCGCGGCTACCGTGCACTTGGGAGGTTCGCTCGAAGAGATCGCGATCTCTGAAAGGCGAGCCTGGGAAGGGAAACCACCTGAGAAGCCCTTCGTGTTACTGGTGCAGCCCACCCTCTTTGATCCTTCGCGTGCGCCCGCCGGAAAGCACACTGCCTGGGCCTACTGTCACGTTCCGAATGGATGGTCCGGCTCAGCTCTCCAGCAGATCGAAAATCAAATCGAGCGGTTTGCTCCAGGGTTTCGCGATTGCATACTGGGCACTGCGGCGTTCAATCCGCCAGCGATGCAAAGCTGGGATGAAAACCTGGTTGGCGGCGATGTCAACGGGGGGGCAATGGGTATCGACCAATTCATTTCGCGCCCGACTTGGCGGCGTTACGGAACCCCCTTGCGGGGCGTGTACCTGTGCTCTTCATCAACTCCGCCTGGCGGAAGCGTGCACGGAATGTGCGGTTACTGGGCAGCGAGACGAGCGCTTGGTTACCTGAGAAAACTGCACTAGCCCCCGACCTTTTCTTTCTCGGAAACCATCTTGAGATCGACCTGCCCCTTGTCGGTTTCCACGTGGCTGTTGATCGTTAAGGTCTGCTTGTCATCCGAAAGCTGCCAACGGTCCGAGATCAGCTCGCTGTCTCCTTTGGAATTCTTCATACTTGTTCGCACCACAAGGACGTTGCCGTCCCAGTAACACTTGCTCTCAGCATCGCGCCCGTTGATTACGTTCTTGGTGATCGAACCATCTGTGAAATAAGTAATGTCAGTGGTAGTAGTCTTCTGGCCGCTCGTTTGAACAGTGTGGACGTTCATCGCAGGATCGTGGTCATCGACCGTTCGAACGACGATGCTGGGCATATCGAAGCCATGAAAATCGCTTAGTTCTTTGTTCATGCGCCAGCGGCCAGAGAAATCAGGTTTCGGAAGCGCTCCAGGCGTGCGCGGCGCCTGACCCAAAAGGCAAAACTGAACAGTGATGAGAACCAAAAAAGAGAGACGCAGACGTAACATGAATATCCTTGATACTTGGGTAACCTCCATAATAGTGTGGCAAGAGCTTCGCTGAAACTCCGTTATTCCGATCACTACTCTTTCCCGCTGCCGCCGGGACATAAATTTCCTCTCACCAAATATCGATTGCTACGTGAGGCTCTGAGCGGCGACTCACGCTTTTCTTTGGAACCAGCCGAAGTGGTGGCGCGCAATGCTGTGCTGGGCGTACACGGTTCCGAATACGTGGAAGGCTTTATCAACGGAACTCTCGACCGGCAGATTATTCGCAGAATCGGCTTTCCCTGGTCGCCGGAACTGGTTATAAGGACGCTGGCCAGTGCAGGCGCAACCCGGGCTGCAGCACAGACTGCCATCGAAACAGGTTTCGGCGGAACGCTTGCTGGCGGCACCCACCATGCCTTTCGCGATGAAGGATCGGGATTTTGCGTATTCAACGATCTTGCTATCGCGATTGGCTGGGCGAAGGCGGAAGCAGGTATAAAAAAGGTGGCTGTGGTCGATCTCGACGTTCATCAGGGGGATGGAACAGCGGCAATTTTCAGCGGAGATCCAGCCGTCTTTACCCTCTCTCTTCACGGCTCCCGGAACTTTCCCTTTCGCAAACAGAAGAGCTCTCTCGACATAGAACTGCCTGACGGCACCGCCGACGAAGCCTATCTCCACGCGCTGGCGCCCGCACTTGAACGCGTTTGGGATTTTTCACCCGAGCTCGTGTTATACCAGGGGGGTGTGGATGTCCTTTCGACTGATCGCCTGGGCCGCCTGGCGATGTCGCTCGCTGGTTTGAAACGGCGCGACACGCTCGTTATCGGGCAAACGCACGACCGCGGTGTTCCGCTCGTTATAACCATCGGAGGCGGCTACTCCGACCCTATCGAACTGACAGTAGCTGCCAACGCGCAGACCTTCAGGACTGCGGCAGATATCTACCTGCCCGACTCGCCGCCGGCCTCGCGCCAGCCTAAATCTGCGCCGGAGGAATAAGTGAACCACTTCTGGATGATTTGAGCGCTTTGATTCTCGAGGCCAACGCAATGGAAGGAGCCAGCGCCCGGGATCCCGAAACGCAGATCGGTTAGGTCCAAACGACTGCCTTGAAAATGGTCACCCGTCACCGGCTCAATGGACCAGACAGGAAAGCGGGAAAAGTAAAGAAAATATCGAAATGGATCGACGGCTCGGACGGCTGCCAAGCTGGCCGTAACGGGTGGTTTGTAGAAGATCGCGGGAGTCTGCCCGTCCGGCTGGGCGATCGCATTGGCAACCAACAGCTGGTAAGTCCCGGGCGTTTCGACGACAGTCGTCCATCGCAGAGGATTGAAGGGATCGGGTAAAGCGGCGGTCCGCAGGGGGACCATGCCGTCGTAAAGGCGCGACTCGAGTTGTGCAACCACACGATTGTGAAGTAGCAATCGCCCGAGATCGAAAAAGAGAAAGAAAGCTAAGGCAAATAGTGCGATAGCGCGGCCGCGCGAAGAGCGCTGAGCTCCGATCTCCCGGGTCACGAGCCGAGAGAATAAAGGCCAGACTGCAGCAAAGATGAGCACCGCGAGGATGAAGCCGTCATACAGGCTGTTCAGGTCGAGGAAAAACCATCGCGAGGAGAAAGGCAGCAGCAAGCGCACGCCATAGCTATTGGTCCAATCGAGTAAGAGATGGCTGGCGACTCCCAACACGCATATCAGCCACGCTCTAAACCACGGCAGCCTTTTACGCGAGATCGCGGCAACTGCGAGCACTGCGAGGGCGGCCATCACCGGCAATCCGAGCAGCGAATGCGTGTATCCGCGATGAACCTCGAGGTAGCGGAATGCTCCTTGCGGCACGACGGCAATGTCGGCATCCGGCGCGTTCGCCGAAAGAACCAGCAGCCAAACAGCACGCGGGCAAAGTCTGTCGAGTCCCGCACGGGAGAGTGCCAATCCCGTGAGCGAGTGAGTGAGATTATCCATCCCCGCGATCAGGCGTAGGCAGCCGCCGATGCGAGCGATTGTTCTCGCGCGAGGTATGCGGAAGGTACGAGCAGCGTCAACGCGTCGGGCAGTAGTTCTGCCTTGAAAGGAAGCTTCCCAGCTAGTTCGCCGTCCAGTTGCCAGTAGATATCGTGATTCTGCGGAGGGCGGCAGATAACCGAACGGCCGCGTAACACGGTGCAGCCCTTCATGCGGTGCGCCTGCTTAGTTGCCACACCGGCCAAATACGCCAGATAACGTACGCTGACGGTTCCGCGGAAAAGGACGATATCGAACTCGTCGTGTAGAAGCGATGCACCGCGGGCAATTTCGAGATCCCCGCCGTAGTTTCGGACCCGGCTTATCAGGGCAAAGCTCGATTGGTATCGGTTGCCGTCCACGATCACCTCAAATTCGTAGAGCGGCCGGAAAACTTGCGAGAACCCGCCTACATAGTATGCAAACTTACCGGCCACGGCTTTCAAGTCGAGATTAAGCCTGTAAACGATTTCTGCGTCCAAACCCGCACCCGCCATGCAAACAAAGGAGCGCGGCGATGAGCCGCCTGCCGTGCTCGATCCGACGGCAATGCGGCATGGCTTCAGTTCAGAAATTCGTGCAGCAGCGCGTGCAATGTGAATGGGCAGATGCATTTCTCGCGCAAGCACATTGGCAGTACCGCCAGGCAGGATGCCGAGCGGAACATCGGTGTGCAGCATGCCGTCGACGATTTCATTGATCGTGCCGTCGCCCCCCGCTGCCAGGATCAGGTCGCACCCGGCCTCGATTTGGCGCCTCGCCTGTCCGCCGGCGGTTCCTGGCGCCGTTGTGGGAATCAGAGTCGCCTCGATCCCCTGGTCAGCCAAAAGACCGATGGTACGTTGAAGCAGATGCAGGTGGCGGGCTAGACCTCGAGCCACGGGATTGTAGATGATGGCCGCGCGCCGTCCGTGAAGCGTTCCCAAGTCCACCATTATAGGTTTCAGCAATGAAAGATTCGCCCTCAAGGCGCGCAGAACAACTACGCGAGCAGTTGGAACATCACGAGTACCAATATTACGTTCTGGATCAACCTGAGATCAGCGACGCCGAATTCGACTCACTCATGCGTGAGCTGAGGAATTTGGAGAAGGATCATCCTGAATTGCGTAGCGCGGACTCACCGACGCAGCGGGTCGGCGGACGCCCACGCGAGGGATTTGTCAAGGCGGCGCACAGTTCCCCGATGTTGAGTCTGGATAACGCGCTCAACGAAGAAGAACTGCGGGAGTTCGATGCGCGTGTCCGTGGTCTCCTCAAGGCAGAACCCTACCAATACGTTGCCGAACTGAAGCTCGATGGCTTGTCAATGGCAGCGCAGTACACCGGCAATAGACTCGAGCGGGCGCTTACCCGCGGTGACGGACGAGTGGGAGAAGACGTGACCGACAACGCACGTACCATACGCTCTCTGCCGCTGCGCATTCGCGAAGAGTTTTTCGCGCATGGCGAATCGTTCGAGGTTCGCGGCGAGGTAGTGATGCAGCGGAGATCTTTCGAACGGCTGAACGACGATCGCGAACAGGCCGGACTCCCACGTTTTGCCAACCCGAGGAATGCTGCCGCGGGCGCGTTGCGCGCTCTAGACCCGGGAATTACTGCTGCACGCCAGCTTGATTGTTTTACCTACTTTCTCCTGCGTGAGGGGCGCCCTGTTTTTCTAAGCCATTGGCAAAACCTGGACGCATTGCAGGTGGCAGGGTTCAAGGTAAATCCACACCGGCGAAAGTGCGAGAGCCTGGACGAACTGCTCGAATTTATCCGGGAATGGGACTCCAAGCGTGAGTCACTCCCTTACGAGACTGACGGCGTGGTTGCCAAAATCGATTCGGTTGAGCAGCAGGACCGTCTCGGCTGGACGGCCAAGGCGCCTCGCTGGGCAATCGCGTTCAAATATGCCGCCAGGCAGGCGACCACCACATTGGAAGCAATCGAAGTGCAGGTGGGTCGCCTTGGTAACCTGACCCCGGTTGCACACCTGAAACCGGTCATCATAGGAGGCGTTACTGTCGCGCGCGCCACGCTGCACAACGAAGATGAAATCGCTCGTTTGGGTGTCGAGATCGGCGATACCGTGCTTGTTGAGCGAAGCGGCGATGTGATTCCGAAGATTGTCCGCGTTCTTGAACAGGGGGCACATCGCAAGCCGTTTCGGATGCCAGCCAAGTGTCCCGTTTGCGGGAGTAAGATCGTCCGCGAAGAAGGCGAGAGCGCAACCCGCTGCATCAACGCGAATTGTCCTGCACGATTGCGGGAATCACTGCTGCACTTCGCCTCCAGAGGCGTGATGGATATCGATGGGATGGGAGACGCACTGGTAGATCAACTCCTGACCCGGGGGATGGTTCACAATATCGCGGATCTGTACGGGCTCACCCTGGAACAGCTTCTCGAGCTCGAGCGCATGGGCAAGAAGTCCGCATCTAAGATCATCGAGAATATCGACCGGTCCCGTAAGCAGCCGCTGCCCCGCATCATCTATGGATTGGGCATACCCTTTGTCGGAGAGCGAACCGCGCAACTCTTATCGGCGCACTTCGGCAACTTGAACGAGATTGCCTCTGCTTCCGCAGAGACGCTCCAGGAAGTGGGTGAGGTCGGGCCCAAAGTGGCCGAATCCATCCGGCAGTTCTTTTCGGAGAAGCGGAATTGTGAGTTGATCGGCCGCCTGCAGGCTGCCGGGCTGCAATTCACTGCGCCGAAAGTTGCCAGAACGCAAGCTGGTCCCCTTAAGGGCCTGAACTTCGTGCTTACTGGCACGTTTCCAACCCTCAAACGCGAAGAAGCGAAGGCACGGATCGAGGCTGCCGGCGGTAAGGTCACGGGATCGGTCACCAGCAAAACAAACTACGTCGTTGCGGGCGAAGAAGCCGGCTCGAAGTTGGACAAAGCCCGGGCGCTCGAAGTTAAAGTCATCGAAGAAGCCGGTCTGCTCGCGATGCTAGAGAAGGGCTGAATTACGGGCGCGGTCCGATGTCTTTTCTGCATCATGTTGTCGACATCCTGCTCACTTGGGGCCCATATGGATTGCTTGTGCTTTCCATTCTCGATTCGGTAGGCCTCCCGGTTGTAGGTGGTGTCGATAGCCTATTGATCGCAGTTTCGACAAACAACCCGCGCCAGGCGTATGTTGCGGCAGTCTGCGCCATCATTGGGTCGCTGATCGGAAGTTTGATCCTGTTCGCCATTGCTCGTAAGGGCGGGGAGGTTCTGCTCGCGAGACATATCTCGGGTAGAATGGGCGCGCGGCTCCACTTGTGGTTTCAGCGCTACGGCTTAGTAACGGTCTTCGTTCCGGCGATCTCACCTTTACCCTTGCCCATGAAGATCCCGGTATTTTGCGCCGGCGCATTGGATGTGCGGATCACATATTTTGTTTTCGTCGTGCTCACCGCGAGAGTGCTACGATATTTCGCGCTGGCCTATCTGGGACAACGTTATGGGCATAGGTCAGCTCAATTTCTGCTGCAACACGGGATCTTAATTGGTACTCTCGCGCTCGCCTTTGCGGTCCTTGTTGCGGTTGGACTTCGGTTCTATCAGCGCCTCAGATCACAAGCGGGCGAACCCGAGTAGACATATGAGAGCCGGCCAAATCCGAGCCACGTTCGGATGTTTGGCTCTAGTCTTTGCGATGTCATTTGCAGATAATCAGGGCCCGGACCGTATCCTGGCCAGCGTGCGGCGAACGGCAAGTCAGCAGTTGGCAAAATCGGCGAATTACACGTGCGTCGAGACGCTCGACCGCGCGACGTGGCGCGCAAACAGACCAACCTGGAACGTCTGCAACTCGGCAGCGGAGGCAATGGCCGAAGAACAGGTGATGCATGATCGTCTCCGGCTGGACCTGACCGTATCACGAGGTGCCGAGGTCTTTTCATGGCACGGGAACGCGGGATTCACCTCGCCCAATATCCAGAAGATCGTGCAGGGCGGGCCAGTCTCCTCAGGTAGCTTCGTCGGCCTGATGCGGAACGTCTTCACGACCCCGGGCGTTGATTTTGCCTTTCGCGGAAAAGCCAGAGAGGGCGGTACGGAAGTCGTGCGGTTTAGTTACTCGGTAAACAGGAAGATCTCTCAATTGCGCGTGGAAGGTGCGGCGGGCCTCTGGGCGATGGTGCCTTATAGAGGTTCCTTTTCCGCTGATGCACGGACATTTGAGCTGGTTCACCTCAAGATCGAGGTCGATAAAATCCCCAGCGATCTCAAGATCTGTTCGACTGCCACTGAGGTTCGCTACCAGACTGTCGACATCTTTGGGACAAGAACGCTGTTGCCTCGCAAATTTGAGTTGAGCATCAATGACGACTCGTCTCTTCATACGGTAAGCCGCGGAGAATACTCTCAATGCCATGAGTTTCGGACGGAATCAAAGCTCAGGTTTGATGGTCCGGACTATGCCCATACGCCCGGCGTGGAGCGCACGACGGAGAAGACCCTGCCCTCAGGCTTGGAACTACAGCTTGCGCTTGCGACTTTCATCGATGGTAAGACTGCGTTCGCAGGCGATGCAGTTTTGGCTACCCTGACCGCTCCGGTGCAAGATCGCGACGGAGAAACCTTGTTGCCTGTGAATACGGTGATGCACGGTGTGATCACGCAACTATCTACCTTTTTCGTTCCGCAAACCTACTATGCGCTGCGCATAGAATTCGACAGCGCGACGGTTGGGGCCAGGACCTATCGCCTGAGAGCCACACATCAGCCTACCGGAAAAGAAAAGCAGCTCGTGGCAGCGATTTATGGCCGGCCTTTAACGCTGGCCGACGAAAAGGATCTGGATGGGGGCACGATCCTGATCCGGTCCTCTCATCTCCGCCTGGACCAACGATTCCGAGGAGAATGGCGAACCGCCACGCCGCCACCGGCTGCCATCAACTGAACCAGGGCGTTTCTTATATTCGTGCTGGATAGTATGGATGCATGTCACGCACAACCCGTCGTGTGTTTCTCGCGCAATCAGCAGCACTCGTTTCCACCGCCGGCCCATTACTCGCTTACGAGTCCCTGAGAGCCAGCAATCTCGGCGTCCAACTCTACACGGTCCGGAATGTCATCGGTAAAGACCCGGCTGCTACGCTCCAAGCCATCCAGAAGATCGGCTATACAGAGGTGGAAGCCATTTATGCGAGCTTAGATCAGATCTGGCCGGCTTTGAAGGAAACCAGCCTGCAACCGGTCAGCGTGCACATAGATGAGGCCATATTCAAGAAGGGTGGCAGCGATCTCGATTCCGCGTTGTCCAACGCGAAGGAACGCGGCTTCAAGTATGTCGTCGTCCCTTATATTCCGGTAGACCAGCGCGGCGGCGCCGACATGTTCAAACAGCTCTCGGAGGTCCTGAACAAATCCGGCGAGAGAGCGAAGGCGAACGGGCTACAGCTTTGCTATCACAATCACGCTTTCGAATACAAACCGATCAGCGGGAAAACCGGCTTGGAAATGTTGATGAGTGATACCGATAAGGACCTGGTTTTTCTGGAATTGGATGTCTTCTGGGCGACCATCGGCGGCCACGATCCGGTCGAACTGTTGAAGACTTACTCCGGCCGCATACCGCTATTACATCTGAAGGACAAGTCGAAAAGCTTCACCAAGACTCAATACAACGAGAACGTACCGCGTGACACATTCAAGGAAATCGGCAGCGGATCTATCGACTTTCCGGCGGTTCTAAAGGCTGCCAACACGGCCGGTGTTCAGCATTATTTTGTCGAACAGGATCAGACGTCCGGCGATCCAATTGCCAGTCTGCAGAAGAGCTTCCAGTACTTGGAGACTCAGTTCAACAAAGAAGCTTAAAGCGAAACGCCTAGGCGCGCTCCTGATAGCTGCCGTCCGCGGTGCTGACCCTGATCTTCTCCCCTTGGTTGATGAAAGGCGGCACCTGCACAACCAGGCCGGTCTCCATCTTGGCCGGCTTTGTGACGTTCGAAACTGTGGCGCCTTTCAAGCCAGGCTCGGTTTCCATTACTGCCATTTCAACGCTGGGCGGCAGCTCAACGCTGATCGGCTTCCCTTCGTAAAACTCGACGTTGACCTTGAGTTGCGGAATCAGATAATACACGCCGTCACCGAGGGTGTCTTTCGTGAAGTGCATCTGATCGTAGGTTTCCGTGTTCATGAAGTAGTAGTATTCGCCATCGTCATAGAGATACTCCATCTCATGCTCATCGAGCGAAACACGCTCAACCTTATCTTCCGAAGAAAACCGATGCTCGATCATGGAACCCGAACGCAGGTTACGCATCTTGGCCTGGACGAATCCGCGCAGATTGCCGGGAGTTCGATGGACCATGCTGAACACCGAGTGAAGTTCGTTATTGAACTTCACCACCATTCCAGGACGCAGTTGTGTTGACGCAATCATGAATAAAAATTTCTCCGCAAATTCGCGCGGGTAAGTGCGCTTCGGGAAAACCTAGTTTATCAGGGCGTTTGACTAGTGCCGTCTCTGCTTGGCCGCGCAGACCTTACCATTCGTCTCGTTAGGAACCGGCCAGATTCCCGCGGGATCCGCCCGGGCCGGCACCCGCCGCCCGCCATTCTCATAGGTAAGCTCTTCGTTTGGGCTCATTTTCCAGAGCATCGTGGTTCCGCTTCCTTTCCGGGCAGCTATCTCGGTACACGATGCCGCCATGGGAATGAGCGTGAGCGTTCCGTAGCTCGCCTTCTCTACCAGGCCGTTCGCTCCGCCCGGGCAGTTTTCCTGGGCGACCCTTTTCGGTGTTACCGCGAGCCAACAGGCGTCTGGATCCCAGTTGGTTCGAGCGAATAGCCGGCCCGATGGATCGTAAATCCAAGGATCCATATTCTGGTACGCTATGCCTGGCAGGTACGGATCAGCCCAAAGAAATTCGTACGCAACACCTGGTCCTGCGGTTAGCATCTGCCGGTCTTCCATAGCCCACGCTTGTAGAAACTGAGAGTTCTCCAGGTTTGGGTCCAGACCTACCAGTGCTAACGCGCCGATGTGTGCCCTCCATTCGGGGTGCTCCACTTGTGCGGGGTCGAGACTCAGAAGAAGTTCCTTCGGGAGCAATGAGAAGAAGTGTGCGTCGTCGTTACGCAGGTCGCTGCGCTCGGCGTCTCTCGCTACGATCAAAAACTCACAAACCGCGTAGATATCCGAAGCGGTCAAGCGGTCCGCGAGGCCGGACCGGAGTACAGGCCATCGGCGGGCGATCAAAGCGCGCGGATCTTTTGCGCGAGCCACTGCGGCAAACAACTCATCGCGGATGTCGGCGGCCGGGTCATTCTCCCGCTTCGCTGCGCAACTCGAGGCCTCCAGCAATTTCCGGTTTGCAGGGGAAATAGCGTCCCCAACCCAGTCCATTACGAGGGCCACCTGTCTTTGCTCGCAGGGATGTGCCAGCGCCCATTGCACGGCCTCACTTCCGCGCTGTTCCTCGTGTGTCACCGCGTAGTGCAGCGCAAGTTCGAATCCGCGCTCGGGCGAATCGGGCGCATTTTGAACCCGCTTTTCAAAGTTGAGCCAACGCACCGTCTGCCGCTGGCGGTCTCGCTGCAGCCGGCGAAGTAGCTTGGGAGTCAAGAGCATCGTCGGCGCATGCTCGTTCTCCTGAGGGCTGGCAGCACAACTCAATATCGTTGTGATAAACCAGAGCCCAATCACCATTCCGCGCACGGGCATATTGTTCCACAATCTACTTGGCGCACTTTGCTACGCTGTTATTTCCACCGGCTGCAACCTGGCTTGGCACCGGCCCGCGGCTGAGGCGCGGCGAGAAGTCGAAGAAACATGCCGGCTCGGGTGAGTGAAACCTACGTTCTGCGTACCTATCCCTTTCGCGAGTCCGACCTTATCGTAAGCTTCTTTACCCGCGACCAGGGCAAGCTGCGCGGAGTCGCGTATCGCGCCAGAAAACCGAAGAGTAGTTTTGGGTCGGGCTTGGAACGGTTATCGCTAGTAAAGTTATCGTATTCGCAAAAGGAAACTCGGGAACTGGTCAATCTAAACGGCTGTGATTTGCTGCAATCCCAGTTTGATCTGCTCACCGAATTCGATGTAAGCGTGGCCCTGGACTACATCGCCGAGATAAGCGACCACCTGCTTCCGCCGCACGAGCCGAACGAGCGGTTCTTCCGCCTGATCGCGGCCATTTTGGATTTCATGCACGGGCGCACTCCCGGAGCGATCTGGGCAGCCGTCACCTACTTCTCGCTTTGGGCAACCCGTCTTTCGGGTTTCCTCCCGGATCTTTCGCTGCAGCCGGAACGCCTGATCTCCGCGAACTCGCGAGATCTGGCTGGCGCTATGCTTCGCAGCCACATTTCTCAGCTTCCGGCGCGCTCGTGGACCAAAGACACTGCCCTTGATTTGCGCCGCTTCCTCGTCCACGAAATGGAACAACAAGTCGAGCGGCGCTTTCACACTCCGCAGCTTCTCGAGGCGCTCTGAACAGCACAGCAATGAATTCTTTTCAGGACACGATTTTCAAACTGAAGCGCTACTGGGCCGACCGCGGCGCGATCATTCAGGAGCCGTACGATCTCGAAGTCGGCGCAGGCACCATGGCACCTGAGACCTTTTTGCGTGTCCTCGGGCCGAAACCCTACCGAGTCGCGTACGTTCAGCCCAGCCGCCGCCCGGCGGACGGCCGCTACGGCGAGAACCCGAATCGGCTTTACAAACACCAGCAGTTGCAGGTTATCCTCAAACCCAGCCCCGCCGACGTCCTCGATCAGTACCTGGGCAGCCTCGAAGCCATCGGCATCGACCTCAGAAAGCATGACGTGAAGTTTGAGGAGGACAATTGGGAGGCTCCTACGCTCGGGGCGTGGGGTGTCGGCTGGCAAGTCATGCTCGATGGCCTGGAGATTACACAGTTCACGTACTTTCAGCAATGCGGCGGCATTAATCTGAGTGTGATCCCGGCGGAAATTACGTACGGGCTCGAGCGCATCACCGCCTTCCTGCAGAATGTCGAAAGCTTGTACGACATCGAGTGGGCTCCCGGGTTTAAGTACGCCGATGTGCGGCTTGCCGAAGAACAGCAGTTTTCCGTCTACAACTTCGACATGGCCGAGGTTTCTACGCTCTGGCAGGAGTTCGAACTCCATGAGCGCGAGGCGGCGCGCCTTCTCGATCTATTCCGCGCGCATAAAGACAAACTTCGCTTCCCGGTCCTGCCCGCCTATGATCAGGTGCTCAAATGTTCAAACCTGTTCAACATCCTCGATGCACGGGGCGCCATCAGTGTGACGGAGCGAGTAGCAGTTATCGCACGAGTCCGCAAGCTGGCGCTTGCGGTGGCCGAAGCGTGGGTGGGTCAGCAGGCTGAAACGGCGGCCGCATAAATGCCTGACTTTCTGCTCGAGATCGGCACGGAAGAAATACCGGATTGGATGATTGAGCCCGCTCTGGCAGACTTGCGAGGGAAATTCGAGGCTGCTTTTGCTGCTTTCGGTGGTTCCGCTCTGGTTGCAAACGCCACACCTAGAAGGCTGGTCCTGACAGCGCGAGAGTTGAATGGCGAGGCGCCCGATACGGAGACAGTTGTTCAAGGGCCCTACCTTTCGGCAGGCGCCAAAGCAGCGGAAGGGTTCGCCCGCAAATGGTCGAGGGCGGTAGAGCAGCTCGCCACTATCCAGGATGCTAAAGGGGAGCGCTATGTGTTTCGCCAGCTTACAAAGGGCCAGACGGTAGGAGAAGCTCTCGCCGAAAAATTACCGGGGCTGATATCCGACATTCAATTTCCGAAAGCCATGTCGTGGCCCGGGAGCGAGGGTGTGCGCTTCGTTCGCCCGATACGCTGGATCATCGCCCTGCTCGATGAACACGTCGTTCCCTTTGAGGTCGCGGGCGTCGAGTCGGGGAACTTGACCCGCGGGCACCGTGTTCTCGGATCGAAACAGGACCTTCCGGTAACTGTGAGTAGTTACGAGCAGGTCTTGAGACGCAATTACGTGCTGCTGGACGAACAGGAACGCAAGCAGCGCATCGAAATCGGTCTCGCCGGCGCTGCCTCTGACTACGCATTGCTGCACACGCTGGTGTATCTCACGGAATATCCGACTCCCGTCCGGGGGAGCTTCGACCGGTCTTTTCTCGCGCTGCCGAAAGAAATTCTCTCGACCGTGATGCGGCATCACCAGCGGTACTTTTCCGTCCTGAACTTAAATGGTTCGCTCGCGCCTGAGTTCGTAGCGGTCACAAACACCGATGGCGATCCCGAGGGCCTCATTCGTCAAGGGAATGAACGCGTGTTGCGAGCCCGCTTCAACGATGCTCGCTTCTTCTGGCAGGCGGATCAGCGCAAAAAACTCTGTGATCGTGTGCAGGACCTGCAGAAGGTAACCTTTCAGGCGAAGCTGGGAAGCTACTTCGAAAAAACCCAACGCGTCATCGAACTCGCAAATCGCTTGAGCGCTCAGCTCGGTACGGACACGGAGACCGTCGCGCGAGCAGCCTTGCTTGCTAAGTGCGATCTTACGACTGACATGGTGAAAGAGTTCACCGAATTGCAGGGCGTGGTCGGTGGACTTTATGCACAAGCCCAGAACGAGAGCGAAGCGGTCGCGGCCGCAATTTACGACCAGTACAAGCCCGTCAGCATGGAAGACGGGATCCCCCGCACTCGCGAAGGCCAGATTCTCTCGGTAGCCGACAAGCTCGATACGTTGCGCGAGTGTTTCCGGATCGGGTTGATACCAACCGGCTCGAAAGATCCTTTTGCCCTCCGGCGTGCAGCCCAGGGCATCGTCAAAATTCTTTTTGAGGCAAGACTTCCGATCGCTCCGATGGACTTCGTCGAAGACATAGCGGAGCTGCCGGGGTTCTTGAGAGAGCGAATCCACTTCTATATGCGAGACGTGCTCGGCTACGCGTATGACGAGGTGAACGCCGTCATTTCAGCCGGGGTTCTCACGTTGGGCGACGCCGCTGATCGCGTGCAAGCCATACACTACATCCGTCCCACGGAGGACTTCGAGCCTCTAGCCGCCAGCTTCAAGCGCATAAAGAACATACTGAGGCAGGCTGAGGTGACGACGGCAGGTGTTTTCGACCCCAGTTTGCTCACACCCGGGCCCGAACAAAACCTCCACTCAACCTTCGAAGCTGCGCGTGAGAAAGTGCGCGCGAGTTCGGATTACCGACACAAGCTCGAGGCCATAGCCTCGCTTCGCACTCAAGTGGATCTCTTCTTCGATAAAATTCTTGTGAACGATCCCGATCCTGCGATCAGGCAGAACCGTCTGGCCTTGCTACATAAGCTGCTGACGGAGTTCTCCAACATCGCTGATTTTTCAGAAATCGTAACTCAGGGCGGCATGTGAAGCGCCCGATCTTTCTTGAATTGATATTCGACTTTAGGAGATAAGACCGGAAATGAAGAAATACGTTTACTCGTTTGGTGGAGGCACGGCCGACGGCGACGGGAAGATGCGGGAAGTTCTCGGCGGCAAGGGCGCCGGCCTCGCTGAAATGAGCAAAGCCGGCGTCCCGGTCCCCCCTGGCTTCACGATCTCGACCGAAGTATGCAACCTTTTTTTCGAGCACGACAATAAGGTTCCTGAAGAGGTCGATGAGCAGATCCACAAAGCGCTCGCCAAACTCGAGAAGCAAATGGGGAAGAAACTTGGCGGCGTCGAGGACCCTCTGCTGCTGAGCGTACGCTCCGGAGCCAAGTTTTCCATGCCGGGCATGATGAACACCATCCTGAACCTCGGTCTGAATGACGAAACCACGGAGGGTTTGGCCAGAAAAACTGGCAATCCACGCTTTGCCTACGATTGCTATCGGCGGTTCATCCAGATGTTCGGTGAAGTCTCGCTGCACATCGACATGGCGAAATTCGACCACATTTTCGATTCGCGTAAAGCCCGCGTAAAGGCAAAGCTGGATACCGATCTCAGCGCGGACGATTTAAAATTCATCATCGCCGAATACAAAAAGCTGGTTCGAAAAGAAACCGGCGAAGACTTCCCGCAGGATGCGCTTCAGCAGCTTCTAATGTCCCGTGATGCGGTGTTTCAATCGTGGAATACTCCGAAAGCTGTTTACTACCGCCGGATGGAAAAGATTCCTGACTCCATCGGAACTGCGGCCAACGTTCAGGCGATGGTCTTTGGCAACATGGGTGACAACTCCGGAACCGGAGTCGGGTTCACGCGTAATCCTTCAACCGGCGAGAAGGTCTTCTACGGCGAGTTTCTAGTGAATGCGCAGGGTGAAGACGTTGTTGCCGGTATCCGTACGCCACAGCCGATCGCCGAGCTCGAGCAGGTCATGCCTGAGGCTTACAACCAGCTTCGCGAAATCACCAGCAACCTGGAAAAGCACTACCGTGACGTGCAGGATTTCGAGTTCACGATCGAAGAAGGCAAGTTGTACATGCTGCAGACCCGGAACGGAAAGCGAACCGGTCCCGCCGCGGTGCGCATTGCCGTGGACATGGTCGAAGAGAAGGTCATCTCGAAGAAGGAGGCTGTGCAGCGCGTCGCTCCTAACCAGCTGGATCAGCTCCTCCACCCGGTGCTCGATCCGGTTTTGCGGAAGAGCCTTCAGGAGATCGCTACCGGACTACCTGCTTCGCCGGGGGCCGCTGTCGGTCGTGCCGCTTTTTCATCGGAAGACGCAGTCGAAATGGCTGCGGACGGACCCGTCATCCTCGTCCGTAAAGAAACAACGCCGGACGACATTCACGGCATGGATGTCTCGAAAGGCATCCTCACGGCCGTAGGTGGTCTCACCAGCCACGCCGCGGTCGTTGCTCGCGGTATGGGCCGTCCCTGCGTTGTAGGTGCCGCTTCAGTCTCGGTTGACGAGTCCCGGAAGCAAGCGACAATTCTGTTCGAGGGAAAAAAGCAAATCTTGAAAGAGGGCGAGTGGATCTCTCTCGATGGCACGCTAGGGGAGGTTTACCTCGGCCAGTGCGCAACGAGCGAGCCCGATCCCAAATCGCACTACTTTGCCACCTTCATGGAATGGGCTGACGAATTCCGGGGCAACTTCGGGGTGCGCGCCAATGCTGACATTCCCCGTGATGCCAAGCAGGCACGTCTGTTTGGAGCCGAGGGTATCGGTCTCTGTCGCACCGAACACATGTTCTTTGCGGAAGACCGCATCGAGCACATGCAGGCGATGATTCTTGCACGCGATGAAAAGTCCCGCAAAAAGGGATTGCTCAAGCTCCTTCCAATGCAGCGAAAGGACTTCGCCGGACTCTTCCAGGCTATGGACGGCTTCCCGGTCGTGATTCGTACGCTCGACCCCCCGCTCCACGAATTCCTGCCGAAGCGCGAAAACCTGATGGTCGATATCGCTCGTCTTCCGCACGCATCCATCAAAGACAAGAAAGAAATGGCTGCGACCTACAAGGTAGGCGTAGGAGAGCTGAAGAAGTTTCTCCCCGAGCTGCTGGAGCGCGTTGAAGAGCTGCATGAGTTCAACCCCATGCTGGGACACCGTGGTTGCAGGCTCGGTATCACATATCCCGAGGTAACCGAGATGCAGGCGCGGGCCATCTTCGAAGCAGCCGTTGCCGTCGCCAAAAAAGGAGTGAAAGTAATTCCGGAGGTGATGATCCCTTTGGTGGGCAATGTCAAGGAGCTTGAAAACCAGAAAGCAATTGTTGTCAGGGTTGCCGAAGAGGTCCTCGACGCCGCTGGCATGAAGGATTTGAAGTACTACGTGGGAACGATGATTGAGATCCCGCGCGCAGCACTTACCGCGGATGAAGTTGCCAAGGAAGCGGAGTTCTTCAGCTTCGGAACGAACGATCTCACGCAGACCACGATGGGTCTGTCGCGCGACGATTACACGAAGTTCTCAAAGCATTACGAAGATCTGAAGATTTTCAAAGCTGACCCTTTCGCCGTTCTTGACCAGGATGGAGTTGGCAAGATAATCGAGCAGGCCGTTAAGCTCGGCCGCAAGACCCGCCCCGATCTCGAAGTAGGCATCTGCGGTGAGCACGGCGGTGAGCCAAGCTCCGTGGAATTTTGCTATCGCGTCGGGATGAATTACGTCTCCTGCTCGCCCTATCGTGTGCCTATAGCGCGTCTTGCTGCTGCCCAGGCGGCGATCGCCGACGAAGGCAAAGCTGAGATGCAGCGTACCGCTTAACACGCGCGGCAAACTGCCGTATGCTGGGGCATAGATGGCTGTGCCCCAGTCGAGCAAAATTCAGACCGTAGAAGAAATAGTTGCCATCGTTACCGGGGCCGTTTGCTTGAGAAGGCCCATCTCGGCCTTCTATCATCGATGCCGCCGATCTTTGTGCCCCCACGTGCTTGGACGTAGCAAACATGGCGGCTTGAACGTCCTCTGCTACCAGTACGGCGGTGATAGTGTGAGCGGGCTCAAGCATCACGGTTCTGCCGACAATTGGCGGTGTATCTCGCTTCCGAAACTAAGTGCGGTGCGTTTGCTGGATGAGCCTTGGGAAACTGCGGAGAACCATTTGCGACCGCAGAGCTGTATCACTGAAGTGTTTTTCGATGCCGAAAAACTGTTCGCCGCGGGCGCTGGCCGATAATCGGTGGGATGGCTAGCGCACTAAATGGTACACCGACCTCATCTCGCTCAGCAGTCGAGTCGCTTGGTCTTTTAGGGTTACCTGGCTCGATCGCCGAGCTTTCCACGCAGACCTGGGACGCGGTGATCGTAGGTGCCGGGCACAATGGCTTGACGTGTGCTGCCTACCTCGCCCGTGCCGGGCAGCGCGTTCTGGTTTTGGAGACCCGTGAACGCATCGGCGGCGCATGCACCATCGAAGAACCGTGGCCAGGTGTTCGCATGTCACCTTGCGCCTACCTCGCCGGCCTTCTTCACCCTCTCGTCATACAGGAGCTGGATCTTTCCAACCGGGGGTTTCATTGGACACCTGCTTTAAACGGGTTGTTCGTTCCGTTCGAAGATGGCACGAGTATTCAGCTCTACGATGACGACGATCGGTGCGAAGCCGAACTCGCCAGATTCTCGCCCGGAGACGTAAAGGGCTGGCGAGCCATGTCAGACGTCCTTCGGCGGACGCGTGATGCGATCCGCCCGTCCGATGAACACGACGCCTGGATCGGACAGGCGCCCACTCGCGAAGAGCTCGAAAATCGGCTCGGGAAAGGCGAGGAAGCTCGCGGCCTGCTCTTCGAATGGTCGATGGCCGAATTTGTGGAACGGTACCTCACGGATGAGCGACTGCAGATCGCTTATTTGGGCCAGGGTGTTATCGGAACAAATGCGAGTCCATACGACCCGGGTACCGCATCTATCCGCTTCCACCATTCGTCGGGCCGGCTCGGAGGACTTCCTGGCGCTTGGGGCTACATTCGAGGCGGGATGGGCATGGTGTCATTTTTTCTTGCCGATGCCGCGCAGGAAGCAGGCACCGTTATCGCCTCCGGCGTAACAGTGGCGCAGATTGTGCCGGGTGATGGAGTGATGCTGGAAGGAGGCGAGCGCATCCGTGCGCGCAACGTTGTTTGTAATGCCGATCCGAGAACGGCTTTGCGTCTGCTCGGGCCTAACGCTGATGCCGCATGGCGGAAGCAAGTCGAATCCGTACCCATTCAAGGCTGCACGTTGAAACTCAACGTTTGGTTGCGTGAACTGCCCGATTTCCGTGCACGTCCAGGAAAGTGCGAACCGCATCACTTCGGCCAGGTGAACACACCCCTTACCAAGGCCGAATGGAAAGCCGGCTACGCGCAAGCTCGCGCGGGCCGCCTCCCCGGCCATCTTTGGACGGAACTGTATTTCCAAAGCGTGCATGACCGTTCGGTTGCGCCTCTCGGTACTCACACCATGAGCGTCTTCTCACAATACGTTCCCTACGAGTTCGTTGAAGGTACTTGGGATCAACACCGGGTCGAGGCTAAAGAGCTCGCGATGGCCGCCCTGGCCCGTTTTTGCAGCAATATCCCCGCCGCGGTGATCGATGCGGAGGTACTTGGTCCGCCTGACATAGAAAACAAGGTTGGACTGACCGGTGGTCACATCTTTCAGGGCGAATGCCTGCCGCAATATATGTGGAGCAATCGGCTGAGTTCGAAGACGCCGATGCCGGGAGTCTATCTTTGCGGAGCTTGTACCCATCCCGGAGGCAGTGTAATTGCGATGAACGGACGCAATGCCGCTATGCGCGTGCTCGCCGATGCCCGCTCTTCCGTTTCCGTTTCAGCGACTGATTGACCGCGAATAAAAGTATGATGAGCGGCACTAAGGCGAAGTAGGGCCAATACCGCAGCATAGTCGATTGGGGCGGCATAACGCTAATCTCGCCTGCTACTTCGGCCGTACCCAGCTTCGAAACAACCGTCGCTGTCAGCTTCCAAATACCTTGGGTCGGGATGTTCACTCGCGAAGCGTAGAGCAGCTTGTTCGTTGCGTTCGCGTGCGTCGCAGGCGCAAAGACCTCCATGATCCCATCCGGGCTCGCATGCGTAAAATGGAGCTTCACATCCGCATCGAGAATCGAGGATTTATCGACTGATTTTTGAACCATGACGCTGAGATCGGCAGGTCCTGTTCTCAGCGGTTCGGGTGAACTAAAGATGCTGATCGTGAGCGGGCCAGCCTGCTTTTGCAGGATTAGAGTTCCGCCATCGGCGAGTAGCATGATTCGCGCAAGAAGCGCTAGCGCGACAATCCTATACTGCAACGCTTTGCTCAATGGACCATTCCGCGCATCTGCATCGGCTGAAAGAAAATCCAAGCGCCCGCACAATAAAGTGCAACTGCAACGGTAGCCCATGGGCTGAGAAGGGCGATCGCGCCCCGTATTTTACCCGCTGATTGAATTGCAATGCGCCAACCTACGTAGAGAGTAAGGAGCAGGCCGGCGTCCAGCAAGAGAATCTGAGCGGCTGTAAGCCAGTCCGGTACGGGAGGCGCCGCGAATTGATCTTGCGCGCCAAGGAACCTGTTCTGCAGAATGGGCCAAACGGCGCTCCAGCCAGTAGCCAGGTGATAGAGCAGGTGCGCTGCCCACATTGCCACGCCCACCGGCACTAAGGTGAATATCATTCGGCGGATCTGATCTTTTGCGCTTCCCGCTGCCGGCGGCAACACCTGGTTTGCCAACCCGCACACCAAAACGGCCAGTAGCGGTAATAGAACCACGCATGAGAGCACGAAACCGCCAGTAATCAACGGCATCGCATGTGGGCCGATCCGGGCGTGCCATGCGTGTTCGAGCATCATCACTGGCGAAATCATTCCTGCTGCATTCGCGAAGGCGCCGAACACGAAAACAAGGGCCAGCACGGCAAGATCGGTGCGTTTCGAGAGTCGCCCGATGGAAGACCGGTACGGGTCCTCGACCAGCGTTTTAGCCGGCAGCACCGGGAGAATCGCCACATTCTCGTGCGGGCAGGCTTTGACGCAGTCCAAACAAAACGTACAATCCAGGCTGCTCGCTTTCTTAGGCTGAAAGAGGTACAGTTCGCAGCCGCGGGAATGCTCGTTGCCCCGGATACAATCATGCGTTCTGCAACTCTGGCAGGTGCTGGCGTCCTTTATCGTGACCTCTCTAGGCGAGATCAGCGAAGTGACGAAGTGGAACTGGCCGATCGGGCATACATACTTGCAGAAGCTGGCGCCTCGGAAAAGTCCATCGACGATCAATGCGGCCGCGAAGTATCCGACGATGATCCAAGCCGTGGTAGACGGGCTATCCCAGAGCCCGAATGCTTCATAGCACCACAGATACAGCACCAGGAGACCGGCCGGCAGCCACTTATTGCGGAGCTGCCTGGGCCACCGCATCTTCGCCGGTAACACCTTACGGCCCATATCGCGTACCAGAGTGAACGGGCAACTCATGCAGAACAGATTGCCGACGGTGAGCAAAGCCAGGATTGAAAGAGCGCGCCAGTGAATCCAGGGCAATACTCCAGCGAAATTGAGCGGCGTCACCTGAGGACCGAACCAGCCATCGGCAACAACCACAATTGCGAGCAACAGCATCCCGTACTGCATGGCGCGCCGTCCTAACGGCAATCGGCGGGGGTTGAACCGGAAGCGGGATGTTGCTCGCCGCGGCATTCGCTGAAGTCGAGCGCTTGTTTGCTGCTGGGCGGGGGAAAGCAGCCGCATAGCGAAAGTGAAGGTCGGGAGGAGGTAGATGAGAGATCCCGGAACCCACATAATCAGGCCGGCGACGGTCTGGTCATCAAGCGCGCCAAAGTTGCCGGCTCGCACCAGGCCATATGACGGATAAAGCAAACGCCCTGAGAAAACGAAAAAGGCCGAAATTCCTGTATTCAGTATGTCCGCAAACAGCAGGTACGGAATTTTGGTCCAGACCGGCCAGCGAGGTTTGCCGGGCGTTGGCTGCAGCACCGGCCACCAGAACAAAATGCCCGTCCAGAAGAAAGAGGCATGCTGCACCCCATGCCAGCCCGGGGAGCGGAGCGCAAGTTCGTAGAACGGCGGCAAGTGCCAGCAAATTGTGCTGAACGCAAACGCGCCCCATGCGACCGGGGGATAAACGAGCGCGCCAGCAATCTTTTTGAGGACCGGCCAGCTCAGAAAAGGAGCCAGTCCTTCCTTAACGAATCCCTTTGGAAGGCCGCGCAGAAGCGGCAGTGTCGGATGAGTCAGCAGAATGACGGGCGGCGCAACCATCATGAGCAGCAGGTGCTGAGTCATGTGGGCGGAGAGATAGAGACTGTCGAAGGCATCGAGCGGCGATTCCGTGGCTATAAACACGGCCGCAATCCCGGCCAGAAACGCCCAGAGCCTCTGCCAATCCTTCTCTTCCCGCACGAGCTGCCGGACCCGCATCCACCCGCGGAGGTAGAGGACGGCAAGAAATATGAGGAGCGCTATGACGCCCGGATTGAGTACCCAGGAAGTTAGGGCCGCACTGGCAACAGCATCCACTACTTATTTGATGGCGCCTGCAGGCACATCGATTATGGCAAAATCTCTGGGCAACTTATTCGCTGGCGGGGCCGAGTTCTTCACCGGCGGTACAGCCTTCGGTGTCAGGGTCGCAAGAAAAGAGACCAGCGCCTCGACTTCGGCGGGACTGAGTTTCTTGCCGTACGCCGGCATGTTACCGCCGCCTTGAATCACCTGGCGGACCATCTGATCTTTGGTTAATCGCGTCGCGACTGCATCCAGTGCCGGACCGCGCTTGCCTCCATGCCCGCCGAGGGAATGGCAATTGCGGCACTGCTTATTCTGAAGCACGAGCTCACCATGAATTTCGAGCGGTGTTCGACCTCGAACGTACTGGACCGGGATCGTATCGCCGCTCCAGGCACTCATCTTTGGCGACCATGGGGAGGTCCAACCCATATAGGTCAAAACACAGATCACAAGCATGACGAAAACGACCGAAAGTACAGCAATCGGCCTACGCCTTGCACTTTTCTCGCCCGTTCCCGAGATGAAGGGCAGCAGCATTAAGCCGATAATCGCCACCGCCGGGGCGATAAACAGAACCAGCACTTCCATCCAATCCGGAAGAAGCGCCAAAGCTGCGAAGATCGAAAGGAAGTAAAAGTCGGGCCGCGGATTGGTATCCACGATTGTGGGGTTTGGTATGCCTGCCGGGCCTTTGGGTCCGAAGAACAGCGAACAGCCCAGTATTCCGACGATCACCAGGGCCGAGAACACCAGGTCTTTGCCAACCGCGTCCGGAACGAAGGGCACTCCATCCTTGCGCAGAATGTCTGCGTACTCTGCGGGGTAGGTTGCCTTATGCACCGGGTGGCCGGGCTTTGGATATTCGTTGATTCCCTTCGTCAAAACCAGGCGCAAATGCATGCTGATGACGGCTATCAGCAGGCCCGGAACTATGAACACATGGAGCGTGAAAAATCGTGAAAGCGTTTCGCCCGCGATTATAGGGCCCGCTAACAGCACGTGCACAAGTTGAGCGCCTATCAACGGGACTCGTCCGGTAATCGAGGAGCCGATCGTGAGCCCCCAGTAAGCATCCTGGTCGAAGCGCATCACCTGTCCGGTAAACGCCATCCCAAGAGTCGCGAGGAGGAGAACCACGCCCGTAATCCACGTGAGCTCGCGAGGAAACTTGTAAGCCCCGAACAGGAATACCTGGATCATGTGCAGGGTCATCAGGAACACCATGAAGTTGGAGCCCCAGTAATGAACGGCGCGCAGATACCAGCCCCAAAACTGGGCGTGGTTCAGGTATTGCAGACTCGTAAAGGCTTCATTCGTCGACGGAATGTAAACAAACGCAAGACAGGCGCCGCTGATGATCTGGATGACGAAGCAGAGTAGGGTTGCACTTCCGAATACGTAAAACCAACTGCCGGCACTCGCCGGCACTTCGTGTCCTGCGGTTGAGGCATAGAGCGCAGTCAGATGTAACCGGTCGTCAAGCCACTTGGCAACTTTGTGAAGTCTATTCATGTCTGTTCGCCCTGATCGCTACACGGGGTTCGAAAGGGTTGGCATTTTGCCTCCCTTGACCCACAGCTCACCTTTGTCCACTTTGTAGTCGTACTGGAAAAGTCCGCGCGGCGGCGGACCGGCAGCCCGTGATCCGTCTTCGTAATAGGCGCCGCCGTGACACGGGCACAGGAACAGTCCGGATTCCTGGAACCATCTGACCGGGCAGCCCAAATGTGTGCAATTGATGGCGAAAACCTGAAACTGATTGCCTTGCACGCGGCGAACCCAGCATGGAATGTCTGCTGTTTGCCCGTCCCAGGGGCGTGTATACGGGTTGCGGTACATCGCAATGCGGGTTGCCTTTTCCGGAAAATTCTCGATCGCACCAAGCGAGATCCAGCTGCGCGGGTCTTTGCGCTCTACAAAGCTAGAGAAGACAAACCCGATGAGCGGAACCGCCAGCAGAAGCCCCGCCGCGACGTTCAACGCTACGCCTCCCGCGAAGAGGTAGTCTCTGCGCGTCGGATCCTTGGTGTTTTGCAGGCCTTTCTTTTCTTCCCGATCGGCTCCGGTCATTTCACTCCTCGCTGACTACTCGATCCTGTCGACTTGTTGCCCTCGCCGCGTTGCTGGCGCGGGCTGCCAGGTCCGTTTCCGCTCCCTTCATTCCCTTTGGTCATAGGACCTTGGCCGGGACCGTTCTCGTCCGTGTGCGCGCCCGTTGGGCCGGCTTGCTGCCCGGCCTGCGCACCGAGGCCAGATATCGGGGGCCGTTTGGATGACAGAAATGCGACTAAGTTTGTGATGTCGTCATCGCTCAGCGCTTTGCCGGCTTTCAGATGAAGGTAATCCGGCATGCCGAGATCCGGCCTTCCGGTGATGATGGTCGAGCGGATCAACTGGTTGCTCGCCAGAGACAGGTAAGACGGATCCGTGACGGGGCCTACTCTTGCCCCAGGCCCGTGACACATGAAGCAGTTTCGCAGGAAGAGTTTGCGGCCTGCGTCCGCGTCACCACCCTGTCTCGATGCGTAGACGGGTGGTTTGTTGCCGTGGAAATCGACCGGTTTCGCCCAGTTCTTTTCAATTCCATCGACCAAAGCATCGATCTGCTTCGGAGTCAGCGGGCCGCCTTGATCCTTTGCCCAGGCAGGCATTGCGGTTCCGGGACGGCCATACATGAGAATTTGCTTCAGGGTCTCTTTGGGAAGGACTGCCAGATACAGAGGATCATTCAGGATACGCCCGGGGCCATTCTTTCCATCGGCGCCGTGGCATCCGGCGCAGTTTTGCGAGTAAAGGACCTCGAAACTGGTGACATCTTGCGACACGGGCTCGGAAGGCGGCTTGCCTGGAGGGTCACAGGCCGAAAGTGTGAGTAACGCGCAAACTACGGCGAAAGCGTAATAGGGCCGGGTCTGGACGAATCGGATTGCCTCAATGCGGCTCATCGCTCATCGTCCTCTCGGGGCGGGCGCAACCCTGGCGTTTCGAGGAAAGCTCGTTCAGCGATGGACCAGGTTTGCATGGTTTTGATACTCGTGCTTCGGGCGATCACATATCCGCCGACCAGACCGAAGGCAAGTTGGCAGACCACGAACCACGGCCAGCTGATGCGGTCGTTCATCGCCGGATTGAGAATGCCGAGTGTGGTTGCCACGAGTCCGCTCCAAAACAGCGGCATGAGGATGCCGGCCCAGAACGGCGCGTATTTGGGAAACATCGGCAGAAGAACGGCGTAAACGATCCCAACGAGGCAGGAGAGAACGCCGTGTCCGATCAGAGCCGCGATAAATGCGAGGCCGTTGAACGTCCGCAACTGCTCGGTGGAAGCGTTCCCGAGATTGGGGATAACAACTCCGGCGAGGAGATTGATGGGATACCAGATGCTGTGTTGTGCAATCAGCCCATAAAGGCAAGCGAGTGCCGCCATGGCCGTGCCTCCGGCAAGACCACCCCAGATACCGGCCGAATAGGGATGAACCTCCTCCGGAATGCGGACTCGGTGGCCGCCTTGACCCAAACTTAGACGAACAACCGAGCGAGCCTCAATCATCACGGGCGCCGGGCGGCGAGTCGGGTCGATGGCCACTTCCTCATGCTTTTCGTGTGGAATTACATCTGTCCACCAGCCGAGCATGCCGCGAACCGTGATGATCAAGCCGACCACGCTCACTGCCCAATAGGTAACGAGCCCGGCCGCCAGCAGTGTCAGCCCGAACGCGAAAACGATGGGCCAGAACGTGGGGGCGGGCATGAGAATGTGCGAGCTCTCGGTGCGTTCCGATGCCTCTCCGTGGTGTGTCTCGTGGGCCATGATTCTAGTTCCTCATCTCCCGATGATGTAAACGACTGTGAAAACAATTACCCAGATTGCATCGACGAAGTGCCAGTACCAGGAGAGGAACCGCACACGCCTTTGCTGGGTCTGGATGGGGAAGCCGAGGAGCGTTGCTATCAGAACGAGCGAAAGGAAAGACAATCCCACGATCACGTGGCTGGCGTGAAGGCCGACCAGCGAATAGTAAGTCGATCCGAACAGGTTGGTGCTGATGGTCAGGTGATCTTTATAAATCAGCTTGTGCCACTCGAGGCCGGTTGCGGTGAGGAACTCGAGGCCGAGAGCGATCGTGATAAACCACCAGAGCTTAAACAGACTTAAATTCTCGTGCTCGAGCGCACGCTCGGCCAGCACGATGGTCAGACTGCTTGAAAGCAGGCAAATACTCGAGAGAATCGGCAGCTCGAGGACCTCTTTCGGATATGGCCCGACGATACTCCTGCCAATGTAGACCAGGTAAACTGCCACGAAGATCGTGAAGAGCGCACTCTCCGTGATGATGAGAAATATGATTCCGACCGTGCCGCGATCGGGCAGTTTCCACTCACGCTCGAGAGTTATGGCGTCGGCCGTTAATGCCTGATCTTCTGCCATGAGTTACTCGAATTTCCAATCGGGGTCCTGCGGATGTTTCAGATCCCACAGGGGGCGGCTGCTTCGGACGACCGGCATTTTCTCGAAGTTATATTCGGGAGGCGGCGAAGATGTGGCCCATTCGAGGGTCCACCCATCCCAGGGATCGTCGCCCGCCGGTTCACCGTGCTTAATCGAGCGCCACACAGCTAGGATGAAGCACGAGATGGCCGCGACCTGAAATATTACACCCCACGATGCGATCTGGTTCCACAGTTCCCAGCCACGTCCGGCCGAATAGGTGTAGATGCGGCGCGGCATTCCGAGCATTCCCGCAAAGTGCAGCGGAAGGAAAGTCATATTGAAGCCGATGACGAACAGCCAGAAGTGCCATTTACCCAGCGTTTCATCGAGCAGCTTCCCCGTCGCTTTCGGATACCAGTAGTAGATCCCCGCGAAGAGAGCGAAGACCAAACCACCAACGAGCGTGAAGTGGAAATGAGCGACGACGAAGTAGGAATCGTGCAACTGCCAGTCGAAAGGCGAGACAGCCAGCATGATTCCGGTAAGTCCGGCTACCAGGAACTGCAATAGAAATCCGCAGCAGAACAGAAGCGCGGTGTTGAGCCGGAGTTTGCCGCCGTACATGGTGGCGGTCCAATTGAAAATTTTGATGCCGGTGGGAATGCCGACCAGCATGCTGGAGGCAGCGAAAAAGGTCTGCGCCCACGCGGTGAGGCCCACGGCAAACATGTGATGGGCCCAGACGCCCAGGCTGATAAAGCCGATTGCCACCACGGCTCCGACCATGGCGGGCCTGCCGAAGAGCGGCTTACGCGAGAAAACCGGGATCACCTCGGACAAGATGGCGAAGGCGGGAAAGATCAGGATATAGACTTCCGGATGCCCGAAAATCCAGAAGATATGCTGCCACAAAACCGCGGAACCGCCGGCCTGCGTATTGAAGAAGTTAGCACCCAGGAAACGATCGAGAAGCAGCATGATCTGACCAGCGGACAAAGCCGGGAGAGCGATGATGATGAGCCACGCATCGACGAGCATGACCCAGACGAACATCGGCATACGGCTTAGCGTCATGCCCGGGCAGCGCATGCAGGCGACGGTCGCGACAACATTGATGGCGCTGGCAAGGCTGCCGAGTCCGGAAACGAAAACGCCGAGCGCCCAATAGTCCGTGCTCGAGCCTTGCGAGAAGGAACGCTCGGTGAGAGGCGCATAGGCGAACCATCCGACATCGGGCGCGGAACCCGCGCCGGAGAGTCCGGCGCCTCCGATGTAGCTGAAGTAGAGCAGCAGGCCGCCAAAAAGGAAGATCCACAAGCCGAACGCGTTGAGCCGGGGAAAAGCCATGTCGCGCGCGCCGATCATCAGCGGGATCAGGTAATTCGAGAAGCCGGCCACCATGGGCATTCCTACGAGGAAAACCATCGTGGTGCCGTGCATCGTGAACAACCGGTTGTATGTGTCGGGTTCGACGAGGTGATTATCGGGCCAGGCCAGTTGGAGCCGGATGACGGTAGCCATGATACCCGCGATGATGAAAAAGAGCAGGGCCGACGCGATATACATGAGCCCGAGCCGCTTATGATCGACGCTCGCGACCCAACTGTAAAGCGCTTCTGAAAACGAGAACTCGGACGCGTCGAGTTCCGGACGATTCAACGGGTAATCTACGGTTGCCATACCAGACCCTCTTATTTGAGCGACTCGAGATACGAAACCACTTGATCCAGTTCCGGGTTTGTCAGTTTCAGACTGGGCATAAGGACGCCAGGCTTGATCTTTTGCGGGTCATCGACCCATTCACGGAGATGCTGCGGGGTGTTGGTGAGGACCCCGGCCGCGAGCGTTTGACGGCTCATAAGGTGGGTCAAGTCAGGACCGAACTTTCCTTTAGCGGACGTGCCTTTCACGACGTGGCAATTCACGCAGGCAAGGGATTCGAAGGTGGTTTTGCCTTGCGCGACCTGTGTATCTTCCGAGGCGGCGCGCTGCTGGTCAGCGGCCCAGCGGCCGAAATCTTCGCGTGATTGCGCGATCACGCGGAGCAGCATTCTTGCGTGCTGGGTGCCGCAATACTCGGCGCAATTGCCGACATAAACGCCGGGCTCGTGCGGATCGATCCAGGTGTAGTTCACACGGTTGGGAATCAAGTCCGTCTTGCCGGCCAACTGCGGAACCCAGAAGCTGTGGGCGACATCCATGCTTTCGAGCTGAATGTAAGTGGCGGTGTCTTTTTGGCCCGTGACGGGGACGTGAATCTCATTGGCGGTCACGATGCCGAACTGCGGATACTCGACTTGCCACCACCATTGATGGCCGATGATTCTAAGCTGCAACATCGACTTTGGCGGACTGGCATTCGATACGCTCGCGATGACGCGAGCGGAGACGCCGATCAGCACGAACACAATCAGGATGGGGATGACGGTCCAGGCGACTTCTATCTGGTTGCTTCCATAGACCTGAGGTGGTTCCTGCCGCTCGTCGTCCCCGGGCCTGCGCCGAAAGCGCCAGATTGTATAGCTGATCAAGCCGGCGACGACCAAAAAGATGGCCCCGGTGATCGCAAGAACCAGGAGGGCGATGTTCTTCTCTGCGGCGGCCGGGCTTGCGAGCGGTTCAAACATGTTCGCGACGCGGTGTTCGACCACGCCCGGAACTTGAACCTGGAGCAGAACGAGAACTGGATTGATAGACATCTGCGGTTCCCTTCGCCTGATTGCTTTCTACATACAATGTAAACCTTGCGGTTTGACAGCAAAGACTAATTCGGGATGTGTTAGAGAGGCTAGCCCATTTTGTTTATTTGGAACAAGCGAAAGAGTTCGCGTCCGTAGGATTACTGCCCCGTTTGAAAACGGCGGTCTGAGGATATGGGCAAAGCGGGCGCGTCATAAGAACGCCCTTTGAAGAGTCGCGGTCATCGCGCAACTTGGTGGCGACGATTGTGCCAGGCGCGGCGCCCTTTTCGGTCCAGCGTTCAAGCGCAGAGAAGACGTTATGTTCGGGATCGCGCGCCGTTGCAATACCCAGCTGGCCGAACATGAAAGCGCCCGGGCCGCCTGCGCAATGCTGCATGCCGGGCACCATGTAGAGGCGAACGAATTCATCAGTTGACGAACGCCCCATTTTCGATACAACGCTGTTGTAATAGTCGATCGTATTCAGCGGGGAGATGGCGGGATCGAGCCAGCCGTGATACAGGATGAGTTTGCCGCCTCGTGCTTTGAAGGCTTTGAGGTCGGGATCGGTCGAGTTGAGAACGGGAGAGAGCTTTTTGTCCGCAGCGGCTGTCGCGTCATCAATATTGGCGGTGTGGTAATCCCAATGAGGATCTTCGAAGACCATGTCCTGGAAGAACCCGGTTGCGTAGGCGGTGCCGGAGGCTTTTCCGAACTCAGGGCCGGTCACCCAGTCTTTCCAGCCGCCGTCGCCATCCTCGCTGCTCGGCATGATGGGAGGGAAGATCAGGCGGCCGTGCGAGTCCTTGCCTCCGGCGTAAATGGTCTTGAGTGAATGCACTTGTGCAGCGGAGAGGCAGGCGTGCGATTCCGCTGACTTGCACAGCAGCACCCCGGGGTCGAAGTGGCAGCGAGTGGGATCGTTGAGAATGCCATCGCGCACGCCGTCGAGTGCGTCGCAAGAGCGCAGGACAGCGTTCGTGATTACGGGCAGCTTGTCGGGTGGGATGAAATTTGCAGGGCTTGTGTTGATGGATTTCTGCAGGCTCAAACCAGACGCCAAAAGATGGGTCCAATAGTTTGCGGGCGCGCCTGCAAGAATGCCGTCGTAATCCTGAGGGAATCGCTGCGCTTCCATGAGGGCTTCGCGGCCGCCGTCGGAACAGGAATCGAAGTAGGCGCGTGCGGGAGGTTTGCCGTAGAAGGCCTGGACGACGGGCTTTGAAAGCTCGGCGGTCAAATGGATGGCGCGATAACCGAAGTCAACGACTTTCTCGGGATGGCCGAGGGCCCAACTCGCGTCGGTGGCTTCACCTTTGTGGCCGGCATCGGTTGCGGAGCTGGCATATCCCAGGTTGACCGAACCGGCTAAGCCGCGATAGTCGATCGCGCCTGCGAAGCCGCCATTGCCCTGTCCGCGGAGCTTGCCGTTCCACGCCGCCGGGAGGGGCAGCCACACTTCAATATCGATATGCGAGTCGGGAGACGGGTGCGCTTCGGCGGTTACGCGGCAGAAGGCGGGGAGCTTTTTGTAGAGCTTCGCTTCGGGTTTCGCGGGATCAGTATTGGGCGGAAGGAAAGCGCCGGGCGCTTCAGAGGTTGCGGTGAGGACCGTAGCTCCGGGGAGTTTGAGTTGGGAGAGCCCGGAGCACGAACCGGCGTAGAGAGCCGGGGTGGAGAGGAGGGCGGACAGGACAAGAAAGGAGACGTCCGCGGCTCGCATGAGGAGCAATCATAGCAGGCCGGAAAACGAGGAATCCGTGAGGCGGATTGGCGGCGGGTGAGAGTTGGCGCGTGGGATTTATTTACCTTCGTAAA
Organism: Terriglobia bacterium; assembly: GCA_963723645.1. Classification (GTDB taxonomy): domain Bacteria; phylum Acidobacteriota; class Terriglobia; order Bryobacterales; family Bryobacteraceae; genus Bog-105. The sequence goes on along the minus strand of CAVRRR010000005.1, from coordinate 1,903,338 downwards.
AAAAAAGCCACGGCAGATCCGGCAGGCTCGGAGCGGCCCCAGCAGCCTTCCCCGAGCCAGTCACGCGCGATTGAAAGACAACTTGTCCTTGTATTTTCATAGAGATAGCTGGATTTGAAAACCCGAAGAAAACGGCGGGATCGTACCATTCGTGCAGGAAGCGAGATGCACAAATTGGTACATTTTGGGCCGAAAAGCGGGTGTTTTGGGGTGTTTTTGGAGGGTTTCCGAGGCGAAAACGAGGGCGAAAACGACCAAAAATCGCGGTAATAACACGCCTGTTCCGGGGCCGGAAACGCGGTTACCTGGTGTCGGCGAAGAGTTCTTTCCAGGACTCGTCGAGGGAGATCCAGCGCTCGGATTCTTCGTCCCAACTCGGGGCGAGGTGGGGAACGTGGAGGAGACCGTGACCTTCCGAGCACAGCAGTTCAGTTCCGGACCAGTTCAAGAGCAGGCAGCCGGGGCAACCGACGCGCACGGGGAAACACAAGAGGCGCAAACAGACCCGGCAGCGAGCACGCTGGTCTGCGAGGGCCCAGAAGAGAACTCCCATAGTGCCGAGGATGTAGAGCCAGAGGAGAAAGGGACCGGCGGCGGGATCTTTTGAGCCGTAGAGGACGGCGGATTCCGAGCGACTCCATTCGAGGGCCGAGATGAAGACGAGCAGGAAGGCGAGGGCGATTTTGGCGGAGAAGAATGAAACCCGGAAGCAGAGAAATTTGCGGTTTTGAGCGCGTAAGACAGCGCGCAGGCGACTCAGGCGAACGCGGGAAGCAACGAGGATCAGGAAGGTCGAGGCGAGTGCGGCGAGGGAAAAGACTTCGAGCGGAATCCAAGCGGCATTCTTCGGGAACGAGTAGCGCAGTTCGGAGCGGAAGAAGTAGTAACAGGCGGTTTCGGCGATGCGCGTCAACTCCGAGTCGAGCTGCTTTTCGGTGACGCCAGGCTTGAGGCGGCCAACGACCATCAGCTGGGCGTCGGGCAGGGAAGGTTCGACCAGGTAAGCGGCGGGCTGGCGCGATAGGAAGCGAAAGTTTGGAGGGAGCACGGCGGCGACGGGCAACCAATCGCGGCCGATCTGGACTTTCCTGCCTATGACAGCGGGGTTGCGGTCGAATAGGGAGCGCCAAAGAGAGTAAGTGAGCACGAGTCCATCACCGCGAGACGGGAAGCGGCCGAGAAGCGGTTTGGCATCGAGGACGTGGAAGAGGCTAGCTTGTGTTTTGACGACGAGCGGCTGCAACGAGCGCCCACTCGAGGTTCGCACCAGGCGGTGGTTGATGACGAACGGGGCGATGCTTTCGAGGAGACGGCTGCGAGCAGCCCAGGCAGGAACGACATCGGGCGGAAGACCTTCGTCGCCACCGCCGGCGGATGGGTGGAACCAGACGAAGACGAGATTCGAAGCAGCGCGGGAGCTGCCGGTCTGCAAAAGGGCGCGGGTGGCGGGGAAGCCACCAGTTAGAGCGGCAAGCAGGAGCAGGGCAGCGCCGAAGAGGCCAAGGCACGTCCACGGCGAGCGGATCCACTCGCGGAAACGGCCGCGAACGGCGTCCTGACCGGTGAAGTGCCAGAGCGCGTCGGGAAGAGCGCCGCAGCACCTGTGGAGGAGACGAATGGCCTCGCGGTGATTCCAGGCTCCGGCATGCGCTAAGAACTGCCAGTTATGCCAGATTTCGGCGTGCCATTCTTTCTTCCAGTCCGAGCGCTGTTCGGAGGGCACGAGACGGGAGGCCGCTTCGATGATGAGTTTCGAGAGCGAGACCGAGAAGGGACGCTGGGGCGCCTCTGGCATGGCGTGGCCTTTTAGCGGCGCGGTTTCGCGAGTAAGCGGGCGAGCAGAGGATAGCGCTTTTGCGCCTGCTCGAGAACTTCGGAGCCGCTACGCGTGACGCGGTAATACTTGCGGGCGGGACGCTGTTCGGCGAGAGCCTTCTTCTCCGGCTCCCATTGGGCAGAGATCAGACCTTCGGTTTCCATGCGGCGCAAGGCCGGGTAGACGGTGCCGCTGGGGAGGCCGGTGGCGTCCATAATGTCGAATCCGTAGCTGCAGCCTCCATCGACGGTCTGGAGGATGAGAGCGGCGGTGTGAGAGAGCTTGGTGGTGTCACCCATAGTTAAGGCTAAGTGCTATATAGCATTCTACTTCTTTTGGGGGGGGGGTGGGGAAGAGGGGGGGCGGAATTGTCGAGGATCCTTGAAGGCGACGATCCTTTAACAGCATTGCTAGGTCGCTTAGTCGTCAATTAGACAAGACGCGGATCGCCACGGCCGCGACCCAAAGCCAGCTTCCGTACAGCCCGTCATACGGCCGAAGCGACTTTCCGATTTCATGGGAACCCAACCGAACAGATAACGGCTTTCCCCAACTCATTGAGGAGTCTTTTATTTTTTAACCGGCGCATAGAAATCAACAAGGTTTTCGTCGGGATCGCGGAAGTAAATGGAACGAGTTCCCCACGGTTGAGTAGTAGGTGGCTTCACCCAGGTTTTTACAAGGCTCTGTAGTCTCCTATACTCTTGATCGACGTCGTTGACCCTGAACTCCAGGATCACGCTCCTGTTCTTTGCCACTTCAGTTGAGCCAGGAATGTACTTTTTTTGAGCCTCTGCCGAGAAAACCGCAAGCACACCTGCATCGGATGGAAACTCAGCGTAGTTTTCACCAGACTTTCTTGCTTTGAGCAGTAGGATCGCTTCGTAGAACTCCACAAGCTGTTTCACATTGTTGGTGATCACGCAAGTGTTCACAAGTCTCGGTAAGTGGCTATGGTCCGGCGGATTGCTGCCCGTTGTTTGAGTGTTTGCATACCATCCAGTGGCGGCCAGAGCCAGCCCAATTACCAGGGAACTCATGCGAGGCGTTGTCATCACGATTGTGCTCCTACGATAAAGATTATGTCGGAGTACCAGGGTCTGTCCTGAACAAATTGGAGAACTACCATTCAGGCGCCCGCCGCAAATACGAGTGATCGTCGAGCGTTCAGGATTAGGGTGACATCAGCGGCTTGCGCCAGCGAAAACGCCGATGCCGTAGTGCCGCCCGATGCCTGCCAGAAGGGGACCAGAGATCGGGTCCTTGAAAGTTACTTCGACGTGAATCCGAGGATATTTGACCAGGTGCTGCGGGAGCAACATGGCTGACGCGTGACCCGTACCGCGCCACAGTGGTCCGGCTTGAAACGTTAGCCGATCAATGTCAGCTGCGCTATGACCGGCCATCTCGAACGCGCGTATGATTAGCTTCTCGGTCTTATTGATGTCGATCACGCCTCGTCGCTGAACATTGAAGCCATGGAGGACCACGGGGGTCACGCTGCGCCATGTGCGCCAGCTCTGGCCCGAATCGACATACTGCTCGAATGTAAAGTCTGAATCCGCGGCGGCCGCCAATAAGCAAGCTGTATGTTGCCCTTTCGCGTCTGTCAGGAAACGACCGCTCATGACGCGCTCCAACGATCGGGCAGCCTTGCCGGAAGACGAGGCGGGTTCGACCAGCATCACTCGCCGAATCCGACCGTCGGGGTACGGACCCGTTATGTTTGGCAAGGGAACATAAGATATCCGTGCTGATTTCTCGCCGTCACCGGTGTGCCCTTGAATGTAAGAACTGATTTCGTCCTCTGCCCAGCCGGTCTCGCGAAGTGCTTCCGCAGCCTCATGCCGCAGCCATCCGGCTACCTTCATGCAGTGCGCCCACGGAACCGATTTCGTTTTTTCACAATCCGAATCCAAGAGCCGGAAGCGCACGACCGGGCTGCGGCCGCCGCCCTCCGCCGCGTACCGCACGGTATCGATCATAGAAGGGTGAGTATGCGTATCGACCCCGCTGCCGGACGTGCGAACAAGGAATCGCTTGTATGTCGATCGCAAGTCATCCAGTGTGCCTGCGATCGGCACATCGAGAGTTATGGAACCGTCGTTTGAGGGCGAGTACCGGTTCTCCGGCAACGATCTTCCGTCCGACACGACATCAGCAAAGGCCATGTCTACCCCCCAACCGAATGTGTGCAGGCAATGAGCCGCTCTTCGAAGTGGGCCGGCCCAGGTTTCGATTTCTTCCGGATTCGCCTGCCATTGGTAAACGAGATGCGGCTCCTGAGCGCTGACTACACAAGGCGCAATCGTCTTCATGGTGCGGTATTGCGCCGCGTTTGCCGGCCGCCCTGCCGCCCACTCCATACCAGCGCGGTCCAGATCGTTGTTCGGTACTGCGATCCGGTAGGGCGCGGAGCTTCGCCGCTGCGCAACGAGTATGGCCGGCGCCGGCTGTTGCTCCAGCCAACGGAGCGCCGGCTCAACTTCGGGAAAGAACGCGCGATACCCTCCGGTCATGACGCCGGCAACGAGTGCCTGATACAGGCGGGCAGGAGACGGCGGCCATCCTCTACCGTGATAGGCGCCGGCCAGGAAGGTAACGCCGATGGCAATCCCGTCCGCGGCCATTACCTGTTCGCCTTGACTTTGTCAGGGTTGGGTTTTGGTTTGTTGGCGGCCTTTTTCTCTCCACGCTTGTCCATGGCGGCCTTTGCGGTCTGAGGGTTGAAGGTCGCTGTCCAGTTCTCGCCGACGCCGAAATGCTCAGCAGCAACCTTGGCGTATGCCAAGGCATGCGCGGAGTCCAGCGAGACAGGCTCGCGCTTTCCTTGACGTGTAACGGCTTGAACCTCGGCGGGCTTTTCGTCGCTTGACACGAGCAAACAGCCTTCGCGCAAGAAACCGTCCTGCTCAGACGAGAATGCGACCAGCGCGAGACCGAGAATGTAGCGCTGAAGCTTTATTGTTTCTTCCGTGTTTGGTGCACGGAGAGAGCGCAAAGCCACCAGATTCAAAACCGCCTCACGCCTAATGCTGGATGCGGTAACCCCACCAGGTCCCCTGCCTGAAGGCGCGTCGTTCAGCCCAACATCGGAGAGTGCTTTTGCCGGACCTAAGTCCTCGATTTCGTCTTTCTCGAAGGAGCTGAAGAATTGGGCGGCTCGGGTGTATTTCTTCACGCCCTGCGCGCGAATGGTAGCACCTACAAGGCGAGGGAGCTTCGCTTGCGTGTCACGCGAATCCCATGCGCCGAAAACAATGCTGGTCGGCGCTAAGCGCGCCAGCTTCGTGGCGTCGGCCCGATCGCGAAGGTCTTCGAAAGCCGCTTTGAGAGCACTCCACTTCTCAGAAAAACGCACCAAGGCGTCCGCCGCACGATGCCCAGCGTCTAACAAATTGATTTCGCGCTGGCCGACTTGTACCCGCGCTTGCGGGATCAGAGACGCGTACGGTTCATGCTTAAACAACGGTTCCATTCGGTTTGCTTGCGAACCCACCGTGTCCACCAGTGCCACGTCGCCGTCAATGAGGTAGTTTGGGGCCTCATCGGAGCCTTCAGGGGGCGCAAAGGTCGGCGGAAAGAATACAGCGCCATTCCCCAAAACGGACTGCAGCTCCTGCCGGATAGTGAGCGCCACCGGTGCTTTTGCGGGATCTAACCACGCATCGTGTTGTTCAGCTTTCATGCCTTTTCCTTTAATTTTTCTGGTGCCTGACCAAATCTGAAGTACTTATAGCTTTGCCCGCGAGATCCGATTGAGAACTGAAATCGACGATGCGGTAGACCGTCCCACGGCACTCCGGCGGCACTCCGGGCCACACACACCGGCAGGGGTGCCGTCCACAGAGAATAAAGAGACGTCCTGTTTCTGCGCTGAACAGCTGGACGAAATGTTTGCAGACCAATCGCTGCGAGCACTTCGACGGCGGTGAACGTGGCGGAATCGGTCCCGTGTTCGTTGGGCGAATAGCCGCAGTCTCGCGCGTTCCAAGCTGCTCGCGGGTCGACGCCGAATTTCGATTTTGTGAGCCGGCTCCTCTCAAAGAGATCGGACCCAGAGCTTGCGTTGTCCAATAAGCTCAGGAGCTCCTCAAACAACTTGCGGGTGGTGACTTGTCCCGCCCAGCACTTCACGGGCGCGGGTTTTTCGCGAAACTCGTCGAGCCACCAATCGAGCTCGAGCGTGTGCGCCCCGAGCCGAAGAGTGGCAGGGCTGATACTCGCTTCGAAACGGGGATGGAACGAGATCGAAGAAGCCGCGGCGCGCAACCGCTCCAGAGCCGCGGCCAAAAACTCTGGTGGCACACCTTGCAGGTGAAACCACGACACACGCGGGTACCGGGGCTCCGTTTCGAAGCGGGACATCACGGGGCCGTGCTCAAGCGCCACCAGCTCAAGCAATCCGCAGCAGGCATAGAACTGTCCGGGGTTGAGCGGGTCTAACTGAACTCGCAGGTCACTCACTGGCGCCCTCTCCTTCCTGAGCAGAAACGAGTCCGTCTGCACGCTTGAAGATGGCTTCCAGATAGGCAAGACCCCACGGTCCAAAGCGAGCCTGCAGGCGTCCGAATCGTTGCTCTGCTTCGCGCGCCATGCGGTGGCAATCTTCCTCCGGCCGCAAGGGATCGAACTGATTGGGCTTGAAAAACGGGCGCCCACACCCATGGTGGGCGGCAATGAGGTGCAGCGTCAAATCGTCCTGCTCTCCCACCGCTACCGCTTGCATCAGTGACCCGAACTCATGCCGATAACCGTTCAGCAATGCAGGATTGCTGGCCGCAACTGTCTTTGCCGCAGGTGGGTTCTTTGCGCCCATTGCCGTTTGCCAGAGGCGGTGATCCTTTCCCGCATCATGCAGCAGGCCTGCGCCGAAATATCGATCGGCCAATTTATCGCTGAGCCCAGCGTTCAGAGCGATCTTGCGAGCGGACTTGGCGACCGCTTGCCTGTGCTCCTCGAGGCCCACCTCTCGCAGCGGGCGCGCGGTCCCTTCGGACCGCTTCGTCAGGTAAACGAGCATGTCATCGCTGTCGTCTTCAGGGTTCGGTACGATGACGGGCGACCGAAACCCGTTTTGATTCGCAAAAGCTCCAATGTCCGATCGAGAACCGTCCGGCGGCGGCGGTTCCAACTCGATTCCAAAGTATTGCGCCACACCTCCGCGAAAGAGAAGCCGAATTCGCCCATCACCGGTCGATCCGTCCTTCGGCGCATCGTCGCTTACTTCCGCTTCAAACATCCCGTGCGCCTCAACGCGGCCCATGTGTTCGGGAAGCAAGATCAATCGAGACCGGATGTCTTCTTCGGCCAGAGTTGATAACCATGCGCGGGTCACCGACTGATCACGCTCAACGATGAAGATTTGATCGGATCGACCGTCCAGGTTTCCGCTAATTTCGTTCAGTTTTTCGAGCACCCGCGAACTCGGTTCCTGCAACTTCTCCTTTGCCTGGATCGGGAAGACTGCGAGTACCTTCTCGATCTCGGCGGTCCGGACATTCCACTCGGTGAAATACTGCAGATCCGCTCGCCATGCAACTTCGGTGTACGGCTTGTCCTTATCCTGACCGTGGAGCCAAGGGTCGACCGGAGCCAATTCGCGATCCCGATACGAAGTCTGGGCCCAGGTTTCGACCCGCCAGGGTTCCAAACGCGCAGTCTTCGGGGGCTCTGTCCGGGCACCCTCGGGAGGAGGGTGAGACCACAATTTTTGAGGACTGACATCGCCCTGCAGCGTTTGCAGATATTCGAGTGTCGCGCTTAGCCGCGCTTGCGCCTCTTTTTTGGGCATGACATAAACAACGGACGCTTCACTCTGAATGGGCTGCCCGCTGCTGTCGACACCGAAGCGGTTCATCCGGCCGAACCGTTGAATCAGATGGTCCGCTTCGCACAACTCCGTGACCATGCGTTCGCAAGTGAGATTCACCCCAACCTCGGCCGCCGATGTGGCGACTAGAAATACAGGCTGGCTGCCTGGGTCCAGGCTTTGAAAGCGTTGGAAAGTCCGATTTTCCAGGAGTTGATCGCGCTCTTTCCCGCGCATGGTTCCGGTCATCAACGCTGCATTTTCGCCGAAACCTTCGTTGGTCAATCGGAGGAGGAAATTGAGCGCCTCTTCCGGCTTGTCGATAAACACAATCGTGCGCGATGCCGGTTTCTGTGTGGCGATCTTCCACATTTCCGCCTTGACAGCGGGCCCATTCGCTACTTCGCGCAACTGGAGAAATTTCGACGCGGTCCAGACACTGCGGAAGCGTTCACATTGCGCGGCGTCCTCTTTCGGATCGTGATCGAAAGCTAACTTGTCGGCCCTGTTCTGAGTGGCGGAGAGCAGAATGTAGCGGGAGGCTTTACCTGGGATGTTGTCAGCCGGCCGCATGGCGTTTATGGCGCTAAGCAAGTCAGCAAAGGCGGGGCTCAGATGCGCCTCGTCATTTACGATCAGCGTGTCGACGCCGAGCAGACCCGACTCGATCGGCCGCCAGTACGGTCCGGAGCGATAGCCGCGGAATAACAGCCGACTGCCGATCATGTCAACAGTTCCCACCACGACGGCGGGCTTACTAGGATCACGCAGCCAGTCACCGTTGTCCGCGAGTTGCCCGCGTAACGTGCTCACTGCGGGCACAGGAAGATCGTCCGAGGCAAACTCCTGCCAGCGGCTGTGAAGATCCCGCACTTCGTCGCTAACTTGATCGACGACGACGCGCCGATTGACGACCCAGGCTAATCGAATCGGTATGCCGGTTATTTTCTGTTGGCGGCTCCACGCCAGAGCGAGCCACCAGATCCAAAGCAGCGCGGTTTTGCCGGAACCTGTGGGCATATCGACCACCTCGGGCCAATTGCCGGAAACAATCTGTTGAAAGAGCTTACATTGCCACGGGTAGGGGGTGAAGCCTCTGAGTTTTTTGAAGTCGTCACAGAAGAATCGCTGTGCGGTCAGAATGAGCGTCCGCCAGCAACCGCAAAGATGTAATTAGTCATACACCGGGTAGAAGTATACACGCGAGAGGTTCCGGAAATCCAGTACTTTTTTCAAGAGACAAAGAGAGCGGCGACGAACTGGCGTTACTATCGCCTCAATGCGTAAGTCTTTTCTTGTCTGCTATGACATCTGCGATGACAAACGATTGCGGAAGGTCTTCCAGACGATGCGCGGGTACGGCGACCACTTGCAGTACTCCGTGTTTGAGTGCCAGCTCACCGCTACGGATTTCGTGCGGCTGAGGACTGAACTAAGCGCGATCATTCATCACGAAGAAGACCAGGTCCTTTTCGTCGACCTAGGACCGGCGGAGGGGCGAGGCGATCGCGTGATTACTGCTCTCGGAAAACCATATACAAATCTGGATGCGCCCTGTATTGTGGTCTGAGCGCAACCAGCTCGGAGGATCTCATGGCCACGGCTCCAATCCCGTTGTACTCGTCGCCGGTGCTGCCGGATTATCTGCCGGCCCGGATGGTGAACGAGTTCGTATACTGCGCGCGTCTATTTTTCTACGAATGGGTAGAGGGAGTGTTCCGCGAGAGCGTCGATACGATCGAGGGCCAGGCGCAGCACCGGCGGGTCGATCGCGAAACGAAAGGAATGCCGTCCGCCAGCGATGTCGGGGACAAGAAGATTCATACGCGTTCAGTGACTTTGTCAAGTGAGAAGCTGCGCGTTATCGCCAAGTTGGACTTGATCGAGATTGAGGGTGGCGTGGTGACCCCGGTCGACTACAAGCACGGGCGTCCACGGGAGAAAGACGATGGCCTGGAGCTGTGGCCCACGGACCGGGTCCAACTCACGGTGCAGGGACTCATCCTTCGGGAGAATGGGTACCGCTGCGAAGAGGGTGTTGTGTACTATGCCAGCACCAAACAACGCGTTCGAGTGAAATTCGGGCAAGCGGAGATTGCGGAAGCCGAAAAGGCAATCTTTGATGCCTGGCAAACGGCACGAGCCGGCGTACTGCCGCCGCCGCTGGTGGATTCGCCCAAATGCGCCGGGTGTTCGCTCGCTCCAATCTGTTTACCGGACGAAGTGAATCGGCTGCATGTAGAACAGACGGATCCGGCGGAGGACCAATTGCTTTTGTTCTCGACGGATGAAGCGAGCGCACCGAAGAAATGGCCAGGGCGCGAGACTCGGCGCTTGATGGCGCCCCGGGACGACCTGCGGCCAGCTTACCTGAACACCCAAGGGCTGCGCGTCGGCAAGTCCGGCAGCGTTCTTCAAGTGAAAGACAAGGACACTCTGGCCCAGGAGATCCGGATAAACGAGATTTGCCAGCTGAATGTGATGGGAAACATCCAACTCTCGACGCAAGCTGTGCAGACCTTGTGTGAGGCAAATGTTCCCATTTGTTACTTCTCGATGGGCGGCTGGTTTTATGGAATCACAACCGGCCTGTGCACCAAGAACGTATTCCTGCGGCAGCAGCAGTTTGCCTGTGCTAGGGAAGCGTGGTTTTGCAAGCGGCTGGCACGCGATCTGGTAGCTGGAAAGATTCGAAACCAGAGGACATTTCTGCTTAGGAATCACGTACAACCGAACGAGAACACATTGCGCGAGCTGAAGGAGATGGGTACGAGGGCCGAGGAGTGCGAGTCCATGCAGACGCTGCTCGGGATTGAGGGGAACGGGGCACGGTTGTATTTTGGAGCATTCTCCGGTCTTCTCAAGAGCGAGACGGACGACGAGTTGCCGGCGATGTTTCGATTCGACTTCGTGGGACGGAATCGCAGACCACCGCGGGATGCGGTGAATGCTCTGCTGTCTTTGGGCTATAGCCTTCTCGTGAAGGATTTGACTGTAGCTTGCTACGCGGCTGGGTTGGATCCAATGCTTGGGTTTTATCATCAGCCGCGGTTCGGGCGACCGGCACTGGCGTTGGATCTGATGGAGCCGTTCCGGCCGCTTATTGTAGATTCGGCGGTGGTGACGGCGATCAACACGAGAATGGTTTCGGGGCGCGATTTCGTTTGTGCCGGGGGAGGAGTAGCACTCACGAGCGAGGGACGGAGAGGCTTTTACCGCGCTTACGAACTGCGGATGGACATGCTGGTGACGCATCCTATTTTCGGCTATCGTGTGAGCTACCGCCGGCTGCTGGAGTTGCAGGTGCGGATGCTGGCAAAAGTGCTCGACGGTGACGTTCCGAAATACCCTGTGTTCATGACAAGGTGACGCTTGTGGAGGAGATCCGGTGCGCGCACATGAGCTTGCGAGCGGTAGGGCGGAGCTGCGATATAGGGCGGCGCTCGCAAGTGGCTAAGTGGTGCGAAATGCGTGATTTGGGAGCTCGAAGGTGTAGATTGTGAGAGCCAGGTGAAGCTGGATTCGGGAACCGCTCGCAAAGGGCGGTGTAGATCTTTGAAAAATGAATAGGATAGAAGGGTAGCAGTTTCCGCGATCATGCGATCGCGGCCTCATTGAAGCGATGAGTCCCACGTTGCGCGGGACGATGTTCAACACGGTTTCCGCGATCATGCGATCGCGGCCTCATTGAAGCGATGCACGTGCCTTGCTCGTCGAACACGGCATAGAGTGTTTCCGCGATCATGCGATCGCGGCCTCATTGAAGCACTACGACCGCGTTCGGGGCGGGCAGCTTCACCGGGGTTTCCGCGATCATGCGATCGCGGCCTCATTGAAGCCTGGATGGTAAACCGGCTAAGACTAGCTGGGCGTCCGTTTCCGCGATCATGCGATCGCGGCCTCATTGAAGCCGGCCGATTACGCGCAGCCCCGCGCGCAGCGCCACCGTTTCCGCGATCATGCGATCGCGGCCTCATTGAAGCTTTCTCAGCTGTGGTGGAACAGCCGTAATCGGTACGGTTTCCGCGATCATGCGATCGCGGCCTCATTGAAGCATTGTTTGCGGCCTGCGTTGCTGCCACCGTTGCACTGTTTCCGCGATCATGCGATCGCGGCCTCATTGAAGCTGGGGACCAAGTGCACAATGTGCACATCGCGGGGGACGTTTCCGCGATCATGCGATCGCGGCCTCATTGAAGCGGGTCAACGGGACATCGGACTTGCCGAGGCTGGCTGGTTTCCGCGATCATGCGATCGCGGCCTCATTGAAGCCGCGCCCCATCATGTATCCCTCATCGACGTACACACGTTTCCGCGATCATGCGATCGCGGCCTCATTGAAGCCGTGTCCTGCATCTGAACCAAGGCGATATCGTCTCGCGTTTCCGCGATCATGCGATCGCGGCCTCATTGAAGCAGGCGATGCCCCGGCTGTGACACCAGCGGGCGATCTTGTTTCCGCGATCATGCGATCGCGGCCTCATTGAAGCAGCAGGAGACCCGGCCACTTCCAGTCGGCGGGTAGCGTTTCCGCGATCATGCGATCGCGGCCTCATTGAAGCGACCCGCGAGAGCGTAGCCAAAGACGCCCTAGCGCGTGTTTCCGCGATCATGCGATCGCGGCCTCATTGAAGCAAAACTATTGCAAAGTAGTACCCCTAATGATTTCCTTGTTTCCGCGATCATGCGATCGCGGCCTCATTGAAGCTGGGCGACTTTGGCCGCGATCGCGCGGCATAGCGTGACGGTGTTTCCGCGATCATGCGATCGCGGCCTCATTGAAGCGCAGACTGGAAAAAATTGCCCAGATCGGAGCGCATTTCGTTTCCGCGATCATGCGATCGCGGCCTCATTGAAGCACGCCCGTATCGAGACCCTAGACCGAGATTTACGGGGTTTCCGCGATCATGCGATCGCGGCCTCATTGAAGCACGGGCGCGGTTCCGAACAACGATTTTGCAATGGCCGTTTCCGCGATCATGCGATCGCGGCCTCATTGAAGCGGAAAACTGCTGATCGATGTTACCCATACCGTAAGCCGTTTCCGCGATCATGCGATCGCGGCCTCATTGAAGCCAGTTCGACAGCAGTCTCACGACCAACCCCACCACCGTTTCCGCGATCATGCGATCGCGGCCTCATTGAAGCACAAAGCCAGCCCGAAGCTCATGAGCGCAGTCATGCTCGTTTCCGCGATCATGCGATCGCGGCCTCATTGAAGCCGCAAAGTAGCTTAGTAGGCTGTCAGGGCCTGCTGGGTTTCCGCGATCATGCGATCACGGCCTCATTGAAGCCAGCTCAGCGCCGTTCAACTCGATTCGCAAAACGTGCGTTTCCGCGATCATGCGATCGCGGCCTCATTGAAGCTTGACAGCGGCCGGGGGCAGCTGGGCGGGCGCGGCGTTTCCGCGATCATGCGATCGCGGCCTCATTGAAGCTCGAATCACGCTGGAGACAGCGCGAGTTTTACTTTTGTTTTCCGCCATTGCACGATGGCGGCCTCACAATCTGGCGTGATGGGTCCACCGTTTTCATCGTGATGGGAGTCCGGTATGGCCGTGCGGGCCTGACCGCGACGAGTAGATGACAACGAATGCTATCGGCTTTTCGGAAGGGAATGCTGCTGCGCCCCCTTATTACAATTAGGCCAATGCGCGTTCAATCCGGCAGGGTGCAGGACCGGCGGTGGGTGGGGTACGTCTGCTTATTGCTGCTGTTCGGGATTTCGATAAGTACTCAGACTCGTACCGTCAGCGAGGCGCTCGGGACTCTGCTGCATGGCGGCCAGCATGTGCGCGCGCCGTTCGGTTTGGACTGGCCGGACGTCACCGTGAGTCACCTGGAGCAGGAAGCTCGGGCGGCGGGGATGAAAGATGGCGATCTGCTTGCGGGAGTGAACGGACAGCCGCTGCGAGGACTCACCGATCTCTACTCGGTGCTGCGGCAGGCGCGCCCAGGACAACGGTTGCAACTTCAAATCGCAGCAGCGGGGTCTGGCGGCAGCAATGCGAGGGATGTTGCGATCGAGCTACAGCCGGCGTTCTCGGGCCGCTCGCCCTTATCCAATTGGCTGTCGTTCGCAATCGAAGTCGCAATTTCCGGCCTGTGTCTTGCACTCGGCTACTGGGTGGTCAGTGTACGGATCGGAGACAGATTGGCGTGGCTGCTGCTCATGCTGCTGCTGAGCTTCTCCGAGATGTTTGGCAATCCATTCAACGGCGATATCGGTTTCCTCGGGCGGGCGGATTGGTTCCACCCGCTCGTCGTCGGATATCATGTGCTCTTTGCAAACCTGTTCTCGGCCGCGCTGCTGTTATTCGCACTGTATTTTCCGGAGCAGCTCGCGCTTGATCGCAGATTTCCCTGGGTGAAGTGGCTGGTGCTTGGGCCGCTGCTGCTTAAAGTGGCGACTGACGCCCTTACGATTTCGCTCTGCCTGCACCATGTCGCGATGGTGCGCCCGATACGAAACGCGCTGGGGTTTGTCGATGAGCTCTCGCCGCTGCACCTCGTCGCGATAGCCATGTTCTTTGGAGTCCTGGGGTACAAAACGCTGCATGCGCCCGACCGGGACGCGCGCCGCAGGCTGATCCTGCTAGACACGGCGGCGGTCGTCAGCGTGACGCCGCTCATTGTCTGGATATTTTTCCTCAAGCATATGGCTATTCCGCGTTGGAGCATTCTGGCCATCGCGGCGCTCTGGTTCCTGTTTCCGCTGACCGTGGCTTACGTGATTCTGGTTTACCGTGCCATGGATGTACGGCTGGTGATGAGGCAGGGGCTTCGTTATCTGCTGGCGACGGGTGGTGTGAGGGTTGTGCAGGTGATCGTGAGTCTGGTGATCATCGTGATCGCCGCAACCGTGAGCGGGAATCAGGCGGGGAGCGTGGTGCGGCGAGTTGTTCTCATCTGCGCCGGGTTCGCGCTGATTGCACTTACAGGTATCTTCGCGGGACGCCTGCAGCAGTGGCTCGACCGCCGCTTTTTTCGGGAAGCGTATAACGCCGAGCAGATTCTCAGCGAACTGGCCACTCAGGTAAGGAGAATCGTAGATACCGGTTCGGTACTGAAGACCGTAACGCATCGAATTTCGGAATCGCTGCATGTCCCGCGGGTCGCGCTTCTGCTGCATAACGGCGGCAAGTTTGAGCTGGCGTATGCGGTGGGTTACCCGGGCGCGGCAGAAGTAGAGATTCCGGAAGACAGCATGACTGTCCGGCACTTGAGGGCGAACCAGCAGCTTACGGTGCGCTACGACGAAACGGACTCCTGGATGCGAGAGGCGCGTGAGGCGGAACGCGACTCGATCGAGAAACTAAAGCCCGAGCTGCTTTTGCCGCTTGCGTTGAACGAGAAGCTGGTGGGGATTATGAGTCTCGGGCCGAAGCAATCGGAGGAGCCGTTTACGCGCACGGATATCCAGCTGCTGGATACGGTGGCGGCACAGACGGGGCTGGCACTCGAGAACAGCCGTTTGACGGCGGAGATTGCCGCGGAGGTGGCGGAGCGCGAGCGTTTCACGCGGGAACTCGAGATCGCACGTGAAGTTCAGCAGCGCCTGTTTCCGCAAAAGCCGCCGCAGATACCGGGCATCGAGATAGCCGGATACTGCAGGCCCGCATTGGGTGTCGGGGGCGACTACTACGACTACTTCGCGATCGCTGAAAGCGGTCTGGGGATTGCGATTGGCGATGTGTCCGGCAAGGGACTTCCCGCTGCGCTGCTGATGTCGAGCTTGCGTGCCTCGCTGCGAGCCCAGACCATGCGTGGTGACTGCGATCTCGCGGCTATCATGCAGAACGTGAACACGCTGGTTTATGAAAGCTCGGCTGTCAACAAGTACGCGACGTTTTTCTATGGGCAGTTTTCACCGGGATCGCGGGCGCTCATCTATGTGAATGCCGGTCACGAACCGCCACTGATCTTCCGGGACGGCTCGGTGATCCGGCTGGAAACCGGAGGGCCGGTGGTGGGGCTGCTGCCGGGTGTTCAGTATGAGCAGGGAACGGTCATGCTCGAGCACGGAGATGTTCTGGTTGGGCTTACCGATGGGATCAGCGAGGCGATGAATCCGTCGGAAGAAGAATGGGGTGTTGAGAACCTGGTTGGCTGCGTGCGAGGGTGCGGCAGTGTTTCATGCGCAGAGGTGATCGAACGTGCGATGGCGGCGGCGGATGGATTTGCGGCCGGGGCGAAACAACACGACGATATGACGCTGGTGGTGGCGCGATTTCTTTGTGACTGAGGGTCTTGCGAAGACCAAATAGAGCAATGCAGCGGTGTTTCTTTCAGCGCGATGGCCTGAGGCTCTCATACCTGGATGCGGGCGGTGAACGGCCTGCGATGATTGCACTGCATGCGCATTGGATGGAGGGTTCGACGTTTGCTCCCCTGGCGGAAGCGCTCGAATCAGAGTGGCGCGTGATAGCGCTCGATCAGCGCGGGCATGGCTACTCAGATCATGCGCAGACTTACGAACGGGAGGATTACCTGCGCGATCTTGACGCTTTGTTCGAGCATCTGGGCGTGCGAGAAGCGGTTCTTCTCGGGAACTCGCTTGGCGGGATCAACGCCGTTCAATACGCGGCGCGGCGGCCCGAGCGGGTTCGTGCGCTGATTATCGAAGACATCGGAGTCGACGTGTCGCCTGAGATGCCGCCGGTTCTGCACTGGGCTGGAGTGTTCGGGAGCCGGACCGAACTCGAGGCGCAGGTCGGTCCGCGGATGACGCCCTATCTGCAGGATTCTTTTCGCGAGGTTGCGGGCGGCTGGACGCTGGCATTCGAGCCTCGCGAGATGGTTATGTCGCAAGCTTCGATGGGAGGCAGCTACTGGGCCGATTGGCTGGCGACGCAATGCCCGGCACTCGTGATACGAGGATCCGACAGCAGAGTCACTACCGCCGAGCAAGTGACAGAAATGGCGACGAGGCGGCCTAACACGCAGCAGAGTACGCTGCCGGGCGGGCATGTTGTCCATCGCGATAGCGCAGCTAGTTTTGCGGCAACGGTGCAGGAGTTCCTTCGGACGAGCTTGTGATCCAGACAGCAGCTCTTCAGCGCTTGCCTGACGCTACTGTTCGTCTCCTTCTTCCGGCATGTCGGTTGGCAGCTGGCTCAGGTTGATGGGAGGACGTTTGGCGTTTTGTAAAAGCCGGTTCAGATTCGGAAGCTGCTTCGCTTTGAATTGTTCCCATCCGAGGAGCGCCTCTTTGCTTTCTGAATCCAGATGGCGTGCTGCTTCGAGCTGTGCCTCTGTTGGGGCGGCATCGGCCTGCTGCAGTTGGCCGTAGATCTGCATTGCCTCGGAAGTGACATCATCTAATCCGGGCCGGTCGGGCGCTGCGCCAGCTTCAGTGCCGTCGAGTAACGACTTCAAGGCTGTGCGAAACGGTGTCAACTGCCCGGAAACAGGGTTGTTCGCCGGAGCAGAGACTTGTTCCATGGCGGAGTGAGCGGCCAAGTCGGCCTTGGCGAGCGAATCGACGGAAGCAGCCATGCTCGTTTGCGCGCTATGTAACTGCTCGAGATCGGCGGCTGCTGTTTGGACGCGCGGATCCATCTTGACGAGCAACTGAGCGGACTCGACGCGGCCTTCTACGGTGAGACGCACGGTGTAAGTGCCGGGAACCACAAGCGGGCCCTGCGGAGCGAGCGGTGTGCGATGGGGCACGGCAGAGATGGGGTATTCGTAGTGGGTCGCGGTGGGCGGCGTGGCGCGGAGATCCCAGACCCAGCGGTGCATACCGGCAGTTGCTGGAAGCGGGCCGCGCCGCTCGGGCCAGTAAGCGGGAATCAACTCGGTAAGGAGAGCCGCGGGCGCGGGTGTCACAGGATCCTGGCTGCTGTAGCGGCGCAGCAGGGCGCCATTGCTGTCGAGCACATCGAGGGTGACGGGTCCATGCGAATCTTCGGGCAAGTTGTAGTCGATGATGGCGCCGTCGGGCGGGTTCTGGCCGGCGGGTTCGTCCGCGGGGAGAGGTGTGTCAGTGTTTGTGCTGCGGCGCACGCGCCAGGCAGCGGCGGGCGTGAACAGCATGCCCGTTTTGTTCTCGTGCGCGGCGGCGAGCTGGCGCAACGGGCTCACGTCATCGAGGATCCAGAAGGAGCGGCCGTGAGTGGCGACGATGAGGTCGTCATCTTTGACGAGCAGATCGCGCATGGAGGTGTGCGGCAGGTTGTACTCGAGCGTCCGCCAGTGCGCGCCATCGTCGAAGGAGACCCACACGGCTGCCTCGCTGGCGGCATAGAGGAGGCCGGGTTGCAGACGATCCGCGCGCACGGCATTGACGGGTGCATTTTCGGGAAGTCCATCGCTGATGCTTTGCCAAGTCTTTCCTCCATCATGTGTGCGATACGCATAGGGCCGAAGATCATCGACTCGCAGGCGACTTACGGAGACATAGGCGGTGTCGTCATCGAAACGGGAGGCATCGATCTGGGTGATTTTGCTCCACGCGGACAGGCCGGGCGGCGTGATCTTGGTCCAGTTTGCTCCGCCGTCGCGTGTGAGCCAAAGCAGGCCGTCATCGGTTCCGGCCCAGAGGGTTTGCGCGGTTTTATAGGATGCGGCGACGGCATAGATGGCGCCGCGGCGTTTAGCCTGCTGCTCGGGCGTGAGCGCGGGGACGGTAGGCAACGCGCCGGTTGTTTGCTGACTCAGGTCGGGACTGATCATCTGCCAGGTATGGCCGTCATCGGTGGTTTTGAAGAGGCGATTGGCGGCGTAATAGAGCGTGTTCGGGTCGACGGGTGAAAAGAGGATGGGCTCGGTGCGATCGGCGCGGAACTCGGGTTCGCGCACAGGCAGGGGAGTTACATTTTGCACCTGGCCGGTGACCATGTTGTAGCGGGACACCTCCGTGCGGCCGGCGCCGTAGACGATTTCGGGGTGGCGGGGATCGGGCGCGGCATAGCCGTATTCGATGATGCCGGCGGGATGCCATTCGCGAAAGGTGATCAGCCCATCGTTGCCGCGAGTGGAGATGCAGACAGATCCACTCTCCTGTTGGCCGGCGCAGACCTTATAGGGAAAGCTGTTGGTTGCGGCCACATGGTAGAGCTGGGCGGTGGGCTGGTTGTACCAGGAACTCCAACTCTCACCGCCATTCACGCTGACGACGGCTCCCTGATCGCTTACGAGTAAGAGAATTTTCGGGTCGCGCGGATTGATCCACAGATTCTGATAGTCGTCGCCGCCCGGGGCTCCACGCAGACTGATCCAGGTTTTGCCGCCATCGGTAGAGCGGCAGGTTGCGATGCTGGTGCTGTAGACGACATCGGGATTTTGGGGATCGACGACCGGCACGGGCAGATCTCCGCCACCGATCTTCATGGCGGGGCGAGGATCGTCAGTGATCTTCTGCCAGTTTGCTCCCGCATCGTCGGACCGGTAGACACCGAGGCCTTTATCCGAAGCGTATCCACTTTCTTCCTTGGTAGAGAGTGTGGCGTAGAGACGCGCCGGATTGCTTGCCGAGACGGCGACGTTGATCTGAACGAGGTTGGCGGGGAGTCCCGCTTTCAACTGATTCCAGGTTGTGCCGCCGTCGGTCGATTTGAAGAGTCCGCCACCGGTTGCTTCGTAACTGTTTGCATCTTCCCAAGGGCCAAGGCGGTCGTTCCAGAGCGACGCGTAGACGACCTGCGTATTCTTTGGGTCTATGACTACGTCAGAGCCGCCGGTGTTCTCGTCTTTATAGAGAACCTTCTGCCAACTTTTGCCGCCGTCTTCCGAACGGAAGATGCCGCGTTCAGGATTCGGACCATAAGGATGGCCGAGAACGGCGGCGAACAGGCGATCGGGATTTTTGGGATCGACGGCGAGTGCGGGGATCTGCTGACCCTCGCGCAGACCAAAGTGGGTCCATGTTTTGCCTGCATCGGATGAGCGATAGATGCCGTCGCCGACGGAGAGATCGGGACGGTGCAATCCTTCTCCGCTCGCCACGTAGACGATGTTGCTGTTCGATGGCGCAACGGCTATGGCACCTATCGACTGCGTGTCTTCGCGGTCGAAGATCGGGGTCCAGGTGCGGCCATAGTCGGTCGATTTCCAGACACCGCCGTTTACCTGGCCCACGTAAAAGACGTTTGGCTGATCGGGAACACCGGAAGCGGCTCGTGTGCGGCCTCCACGAAATGGCCCAACCATGCGCCATTGCATGTCCGGCATCGGTGTGGGTGTTTCGGCGGCGGAGCAGAGGGTGTCCGAACCCATCAGGACGGCGGTTAAGAGTGGTAAAGCGTAGCGACTGATTTTCATTTGGCCTTCGTTGCCCGTCCACCCTTTTTAGCAAGTGCGGAACAGCGAAGGCCAACCGTTATTCGAGACGCTCTCAGGCTTTCAGGAGCGATTGGACGTAATCGGGCTTTAAGGGAAGGCGGCGCGCAATCTTTCCGGTGGCGTCCAAGAGCGCACCGGCTATAGCGGAGCCAGCCAACGCATTAGCGGCCTCAGAGCCCTGACCGTATTTGCCGACCTCGGGACGATTTATGAGAACAACCTTGATTTCCGGAAGATCGGCCATGGTGGCAATTGGATAGTTTCGCCAATCGCTTGTGGTGACGCCGCTCTCGTCGAAACGCACTTCCTCAAAAAGCGTCATGCTCAGTCCCATGACAGTGCCGCCCTCGACCTGGCGCGTCAATTGGGCTGGATTGATGACGATGCCGGGGTCGACCGCGACTGTCATTCTTTCGACTTTGATGACGCCGCTGTTCATGTCGACGGCAATATTGGCGACGCAGGCCCAGTAGCTGCCTGAGCGCAACATGGTGGACACGCCCTGCCCTCGCTGCACGCCGTTTTCCAGTTTCGGAGGCTGCGAACGCGGCTGCCACTGGGAAGCATCGCGAACGGATTCCAGCACGTGAATCAGGCGTTCCTCACGCGCGTGTCGAATGCGGAACTGCAGGGGGTCGACACCGGCGAGCACAGCGGCTTCCGTGATGGCCAACTCGCGGGGATAGTTCTGCTGATACTGACCCGGGGTGCGCATACTGTGGTCGCGCAGGCCGACTGCAATGGGCGACGAATTCTTGCCAAGCTGTCCGGTTCCGTGAGCGCGCTCGACTACGGCGGGAGTACCGTCATAGACCCAGGGATCCTGCGCATCATTGCGGACGCCTATCAGGGCTCCCTTGTCATCGGGTCCGGGAATGGTGGGAAGTCCGGCCAGGAGCGCACCGACTAGACGGTCGTCCTGCATGGCGGGCATGTAGTGATCAATTTCAAAGGCGGTCATGTTGCCCTTGGCGTCGAGACCGATCTTGACATCCGAGAACGCGGCGGACGATTGGGTGGACCATTGGAAGTCGTCGTGGCGCATCCACTGCACTCGAACTGGCTTGCCGACCGCTTGAGAGAGAATGACGGCCTCGTCTTCCGCTCCGGCATTGCCGCCGTTTGAGCGGCCGTAGTGGCCGGGTCCTGCAAAGGTGCGGACCACGATGTGATCGACGGGAGCCGAGAGCATGTGCGCGATACCGGAGCGCAGCGCCTGGGGATTTTGGGTGTGGGTGTAAACGAATACAGTTCCGTCGGGACGAACGTCCGCGACCGCCATGGCGGGTCCGATCGGAGCGTGTTTGAAGTAGGGGAGGGCGTAACTCGCGGTGTGTTTTTTTGAAGATTTGGCGAGGGCGGCGGGAACATCGCCGTTCGACTTTTTACTGGTCTCGGGAGGCACGGATTTCCAGTCCGCATCCTCTTTGAGGAACTGGAACAGGCGTTCGTTGCCGGGGAGTCCTTTCCAGTCGGTCCATTTCGTACCTGACGCAACCTGTTGGGAGGCTTTGATGGCTTCCCATTCGGTGGGCGCAACCACGCCTACCAGATTTCCTTTTACGATTACGCGCGTATTCGGGAAACGAGACTTATCGAGAGAACCAACGGAAGCGAGTTTGGATCCGAGGCTCTTCGGATGCACGACGCGAGCGTGCAGCATGCCGGGAAGACGAACGTCGGTGACCCACGTTTCTTTCGCGGTGACTTTTGAAACAGTCACCGAGTTGGGGAAAGACTTGCCGACGACGGTGTACTGGCTGACGGGCTTAAGTGGAGGATCTCCTACGATCGTAAGTCCGAACATGTTGTTGATATCGCCCTTGACGGGTATGGTCAGGTTCAACTTCTGATTTTTGACGAGGTCGCCGTAGGAGACGGTCTTGCCGCCGCCAGAGATGACGCCGTCGCGCACGGAAAGCTGATCCTTGGGCACAACGAGCCGTTCGGAAGCTAGATCGAGCAGGGCCTGGTGAATATAAGCGCCGGCCTTGCGGATGTTGGGCATGCCGCCGCCGAGAAAATCGAAGGCACCACTGCCATCGGGCGTGCGATCGGTATCGCCCGAGATGACCGTAGTGATGGCTTCAAACGGGACGCTGAGCTCTTCGGCTACAATCTGGCGGTACGCGGTGAAGACGGTGCCCTGGCCGAAGTCCGGTTTACCTACGCGGATCAGGATGGTGTTATCGGGATGGATC
Source organism: Terriglobia bacterium (assembly GCA_963723645.1). GTDB lineage: Bacteria > Acidobacteriota > Terriglobia > Bryobacterales > Bryobacteraceae > Bog-105. Next base: position 1,881,224 of record CAVRRR010000005.1, on the reverse strand, counting down.
TCGATCCAGGACTGGGGTAGGCCGGCGTTGAGGGTATTGCCCTGGGCCGAGGGCTCGGGCTTCTGCATGCCCTCTGCGCCGACTACGCCGAAGCCGACCAGCAGCGCACCACCGGCTTTCACGAAACCGCGGCGGGAAAGGGCTGCGCCGAAGACATCAGTAACGGTGGCGGAAGCTTTCTGAAGCGCGATCATAGGATTTCGCTCCCTTTCCTCATGCGAGTGGAGGCGCGCTGCACGGACTGGATGATGGCCGTATAGGTTCCGCAACGGCAAAGATGCGGGGAGACGCCGGAGGTGAACGCATCCTTGATTTCCGCGAGGGTGGGTGAGGAGACACGCTCGAGCAGTTCGGTGGCTTTGATCATCATGCCGTTCTGGCAGAAACCACACTGCGGAGTCTGCTCGGCGATCCACGCCTCTTGCACGGGGTGAAGAGCTTTGGCGGCCTGATCACCGGAGAGGCCGCGCTGTTTGACCCAGCGTGCCGGAAGACCTTCGAGCGTGGTGACTTCTTTCTCGCCAACAGCGGATAAGGGTGTGATGCAAGACCGCACCTCCTTGCCGTTGAGCAGGACGGAACAAGCGCCGCATTGCGCGAGCCCACAACCAAACTGAGGGCTGGAAATTTCGAGCTCGTTCTTCAAGACATAGAGCAGAGGCGTGTCAGGGGGCGCCTGAACGTTGCGCTTTGCTCCGTTTACGAGGATGGTGGTCATAGCAATCTTCCCCTCACTGATCGTATCCAACCAGGGGCTTGGAGTGAAGGATTGGTGTGGGTGGGGAGTAGCCAAACGGCCGCGCAGTTGGAAAGGTGCGCTTGCTGGTCGCTCTCACGATAAGAATTGCACGCCTGGGTGTTGACGGTCCAGGGAAGCCGGTTCGGCTTAGCGTTGCTGTCAGAAGACGACGCCGTTCAGGACGGCATGGAAGCGGGCTTCGGTTTGGAGGCTGTCGTCGAGTACGCGGGGAAGTCTGAAAAGACCGGAGTCAGGGAAGGCCATCCCGTGGCGGCAGGTGGTGGCGCTATCCACTTTAAGTTCCTTCAGCCATCCAGCGGAGGTGGCCGAATACTGGCCGCTCGGATAACAGAAGTGGACCGGATTCTTGCCGGTCAGTTCGGTGATCTGACGCCTGTTCTCTTCAATTTCTGTTTCGAATGAGGCACGGTCATCCGGCATGCGATGGCGGTGGGTGTGAAGTTGAATGTCTACACCGGCGCGTGCGATCGATTGCACTTCGGAGGGCGCCATGATTTGCAGCAGCCTGCTTTGAACGAGCTCGGCGTAATCGAGGCCGAGGTGGCGGGCGAGGGCTTCGGAGACCTGGTCTTTGCCTTTGGTATCGAGGCCGCGGGCTTGGATCCAGGCGCGAATCTGCTCGACGGCATGCTGCCGGCCCGAGCCGGTGGCGATAGAAAGGGGAGCGGCGACGCCGAACTCAGGAAGCAGCAGGGTTTGCTGACCGGATTTCCACAACAGGTAGTCGAGGATCAGGTTATAGATGGGGAGGCGATATTTCGAATAGTGCGTCGTCAGATACACCGTAGCCGGGTAGCCGAATTCCTGGAGTACCGGCAGGGCACGCTGCGAGAAATCGAAGAAGCCGTCATCGAACGTGATAGCTACGCTGCGGGAGGGAAGCGAACCGGCATGCAGGCGGGTCAACGCTTCCTCAAGGGGCAGCACAGAGGAACCAGAATCGCGGAGGCAAGTGAGGCGGCGACGAAAGCGTTCCGGCGAGATGTAGAGATCAGGCCTCCATTCGTGCTCGTCATCGAGCGACACGCCGTGATAGGCGAGTATCAGAAGGCTGCGCTGACGACGGGCCATGCGACCCACCAAAGAGAAGGCACCGATCGAATGAAGGGTGTTTACACCGGTCGAGACCAAAGCGCTACGAAGCCGGCGAGGCTCAAATCCGGCAGGGGGCGAGTGCGCGCTGCCCGCGCGGAATACAGTCGTGTCCTGCAAGTCTGCGAGTTCTCCGATAACTGGGGCTAAAGAATTGTGGACTGTGCCACCATCGAGAAGCAACGCAATTACTTTCGAGGTAGTACCGGGCTGGGTACTTAATCTTACAGTACTAGTAATCTACCGTGGGGCATGTACTTACAGCGGGGGAGAGCTGGAAAGATACAGATTACACAAAATGGGCTTGCATCAAATTTTCAGAATTTACGATAATGCACGTATATCGCGCTGGCCATTCGTTCTCACCGGAACGAGATTCCTAGTACAAGAAGTACCTGCTTTCCCAAAATCGATGCTTAAGTGAGCCGGAAATAGACCCAGATGGCGCCGACCAACAGCAAATTGAAGCTGCGGGATGCTTTGGATTTACTGAACAGAGCTGATGGGACAGCTGCGCCGTATCCAGTCAGTCTCATCACGGGAGCGACGACGGAGCCGGTATCTACTTTCCTGGCGGCGTATTTGGGACGGCGATTATCGAATCATCGACCTCTTATAAGGACTGGAGTTTTCGGAGATCTGGCGGGCAATCTCGAACGATATTTACGTTCGGGAGATGAGCCGGGGGTAATTCTGATCGAGTGGGCCGATCTCGATGCGCGTCTCGGTATGCGCCAGGCGGGTGGCTGGGGACGCGGTCTGAGCGACGATATTGTCGAAACGGTCAGCGCCAGTTTGATACGCCTCCTGACGGCGCTGGGGACGAAGCTGAGTGAACGGGCGATGCTTGTTGTACCGCCGACGATTCCGCTAGCACCGGTGCTGCCGGTCCCGGGCTGGCGTATGACCGAGCTCGAGGCGAAATGCGGAGTGCTGTTGGCACGTTTTCTTTCCGAGGCCGCGACTCTGCCCGGAATAACCGTTCTGGGACCGCAGGTGCTGGACTCGATGACACGGGACCGCCTGGACGTCAGGGCATTGTGGAGGGCGGGCACGCCGTACCAGGTAGCCTTTGCGTCGGAGCTGAGTGAGCAGATAGCGAAAGCCCTGGTTCCCGAGCCGAGGGCGAAGGGGCTCATCACCGATCTGGACGATACTCTGTGGGCCGGCATACTCGGGGAAGCCGGGGTGGCTGGAGTCGGTTGGGATCTGGATCAGCACGGGATGGCGCACGGGATTTACCAGCAGTTTCTGCAGAGCCTGGCGGACGACGGCGTGCTGTTAGCAGTGGCGAGCAAGAACGATTGGAATCTGGTTGAGGAGTGCCTGGCGCGGCCGGATCTACTGCTGAAGCGGGAATCGATTTTCCCGATAGAAGCGCACTGGCAGCCGAAGGCCGAGTCGGTGGAGCGGATTCTCCGAACGTGGAACATAGGGCCGGAGAGCGTAGTTTTCGTCGACGACAACAGCTGGGAAATAGAAGCGATGCAGATGGCCTTCCCGCAGATGGAGTGCCGCACGTTTCCAGCGAGCGATGTGGGAAAGCTGCCGACTTTTCTACGCGATCTGACGGACCTATTCGGGAAGCCGGAGCGCGGCGAGGAAGACAAGCTGCGTCTGGAGAGTATTCGCGCGGGCGTCGCACGGTCCGAGCTGCTGGCGAGCGGGGCGGTTACGCAGGAAGAAGTTCTCAAATCAGGAGCCGGCGAACTACTGCTCGGCCCGGTTGGAAAACCGCCGGACGCGCGGGCGCTGGAGCTGGTGAACAAGACGAACCAGTTCAATCTGAACGGAGCCCGGTATTCGGAAACAGAGTGGCGTAATTTGCTGGACGCACCGGGCGGCCTGGCAAAGGTGGCTTCGTACCGGGACAAGTTCGGCTCCCACGGCAAGACTGCAATCCTGGCGGGCAAAAAGCGAGGCCGGTCGCTGCATGTACACACCTGGGTTTTGAGCTGCAGGGTTTTTTCGCGGCGAATCGAGCACACGATGCTCAGTCATCTATTCGAAACGGAAGGTTTGGACGAGATCGTTCTGCAGTTCAAGAGGACGGACCGGAATGGGCCGGTACGTGAATTCATCGAGGAGTTGACCGGAAAAGCGCCCGAGGGTGATGTTTCAATTTCGAGGGAGTTGTTCGAATCGAAGAAGCCGGAGCTTTATTTATCGGTAGCGACGAGCGCATGAGCACGACTGGCGATCGTTTGATGCGGTGCTTCCGGGCAGTTTTCCCGACGGAATCGGAGCAGACACTTGCAGCCGCTTCACCGGATACCGTACAGTATTGGGATTCGCATAATCATTTCATGCTAATCGAGCTGGTAGAGGAGGAGTTTGGCGTGCGCATCCCCGATCGGATCGGTGGAGAACTACTGAGCTTCACGGATTTTAAGGATTTTCTAAAGGCGCAAGCTTCAGGATGATGAGTTCGCGCGAATGCTGGAGAGAAGATCTGGCGCAGGCCGAAGAGGCTTGTCGAAGCGCTTTGCGGGAGCCTGCATTTCAATCGCTGGCTGGGCAGCTGCCGCGGAGGTTTATGCACTCCGACGCATGCTATGCCGCGCTCAACGAAATGACAGCCTACTCGGCGAGCGCGGAACCTCTGCTGCAGGAGACGAAGGGTGTTGAGGCGGAACCGGCTGTAGTGGGGCGCTGGCTTTTGTTGAACGCTGCTTTGTGCGCGCTACCGAAAGTGACAGCTTACGCGGTAGACAACGAAGTGAAGAGTTTATGGGCGGCGGAGGCGGTTTCGTGGGCCCGCCCGTCATCATTGATTGATTTTCCGATGCAGGGTGCGCGTTTTCGGGAGATGGCGAGGCTGGTCACCCTGCGGCGTTTTCCGGCCGGCCAGTTTCACTGGGAGATAGCGGGCCTGCCCCGCTCGTATCTGCTGCGTACCGAGCTGCGGCGGTGGCCCCGGCTATTGGTTTCGGTTTTGGGGGAGATGCGGGGCTTTTCTCCATTGATAGAAACGCATCTCAACGAACGGCGTAAGAACCGGCTGACGTTGAGCGAGAGCGAAGCAGAGCGGAGTTATCTGCTGGCGGCCCGATCGCTAGAGAAACAGCCACATATCAAGGGTTTGTTCACCGAGAGCTGGCTTTATTGCGAGAGTACGGGAAAAGTAAGCCCGCGTCTGGCGTGGATGCGAGAGTTTCTGGAGCAACGGGGCGCTTTGCTGGCAGCGACGCGTTACGCGACAGAAGATTCAGGGTTCATGAGAGGGAGTGAGGAGCGACGCAAGCTATTTGAAAGCGGCGCTTACCGGCCGACGATCACGTTCGCTTTATGGCCGCGGAGTGCGATGCTCGCCTGGGCTCGCCAATATCAGGGAAGCGGCCACGGAGCAATGGCGCAAGTGGCGGGGTAGGCACTCAGCTAATCACACCTTTGCGCACGGCGTACAGAATCAATTCAGGAATGCTGTGCACGTTCAGCTTCTGCATAAGATTGGACCGGTGCGTATCGACGGTATGAGGGCTAAGACCGAGCAGAACAGCAATATCCTTGGCGGATTTCAATTCCGCGATGAGCTGCAGCAATTCACGTTCGCGGGCGGTTAAGAGGTCGTAGGGATCTTCGGCTCCGCGCTGCTGGACCTGCCGAAGGTAATCGTCGGCCAAGACTTTGCTTACCGCAGGGCTGAAGAAGGCTTTGCCTGTCGAGACTGCGCGGACGGCTTGAATCAAATCGGCCTCAGCCGAGTCTTTCAGCAAGTAGCCGCGGGCGCCTGCCTTAAGAGCTCTCAAGATATAGCCTTCGTCAGAGTGCATGCTGAGAATCAAGACGGCTGTATTCGGGTGCGCGGCGGTGATTCGCTTGGCGGCTTCGATTCCATTCAGAAGCGGCATAGCGATGTCCATGATCACGACATCCGGGGTGACACGATCGATCGCCTCGATGGCGTCGCGGCCGTTGCTGGCCTCTTCCACGACGGAGAAGTCCGGCTGCCTTTCCAATACGAGCCGCAGACCGTTCCGCATGATGGTGTGATCGTCGGCAAGGACGATGCGCGTGGGTGTCATGCGCGCAGCCGTTCCCGGAGAGGAGAGAGCGGCAATTGGACGTGTATGCGAGTGCCGTTGCCGGGTATCGAATCCAGATGGAAAATTCCGTGAAGATGGGCGACGCGTTCTTCCATGCCTAACAGGCCGACTCCTTTCTCGTTCTCGGGCGAGAACCCTTGCCCATCGTCCACGATCTGGAGATCAAGAGTGCGGTGGTTAGTCTGGGCGAGATGGATCTGTACGGTTTTCGCCCCCGCGTGACGAGATACGTTCTGGAGAGCCTCCTGAACAATCCTGTAGATACAAGTTTTGTATTCTTCCGGCAAATCGTCGAAGGCGGAGTCAGCATGGAGCTGGACGGCTATATTGCCCGTGCGAGAAGTCTCACGGGCCTGCCACTGCAAGGCGGGAACAAGGCCCAAGTCATCGAGCATAGAGGGACGAAGAAGAAGCGACATGTCTCTGACGACAGCGACGGTCTTTTCGGCGAGGCGGCGCAGGTCGCGCAGCTGCGAGCGAGTCTCTGCTTCGGTATCGGCGGCGACTGTGGCAGCTACGTTACCGATTCCCAACAGGAGGCCCGAGAGAGCTTGCCCTACTTCATCGTGTAGCTCGCGGGAGAGGGCTTTGCGTTCGGACTCTTGCACCTGTAAGAGACGTGCCGAGAGATCGCGCTGCGCGCTGCGAGCCTGTTCTGCTTCCTCGAGTCGAAGGGCGGAGAGCCGTTCCCATTTAAGGAGGCGATTGATGCTTCCGGCGGCGAGAAGGAGGCCGCAAAGCAACGTCAAGACAAAGAGCACGATCAATTGGTGGCGGAAGCTTCGGAACAGCTCGTCGACCTGCCGGCCGCCGGCGTCCAGCTGGTTCTGATTGACCTGCCCGATCTGATCAGTCAAGCGGACGACGATCATCCGGCGCGGCAGCAGAGAGTCTTTCATGAAGGCATAGCCAAAGGCGCGGCGCTGTGCGGCATTCCACTGCAGAGCGGGCCGCAGAGACGCGAAATATGCCGTCAACTCGCGAACAAACTGCTGAAACGGGGCGCGCTCCTCATTGCGAAGAATGCGATCGTAAGCCGCCACCGTAGACGTGATGCGAAGGCGGGCGCTCTCCAGCTCTTTTTTGTGAATATCGGCGAGAGCCGGGTCCGGTTCGAAGAGCAGATCGCGAACGTAGGTTCCGGAGAGATAGATATCTGAGCGGAGTTGTTCCAAGATGCGATTGCGGCGGACATAGTCATCTCTGATTCGCTCGTTGTCAGCCTGAATGCGTTTGAGAACCGATAGTGCATTCAGACCGGTGAAGGCAAGCAAAAGGAGCAGGCCGCCAAAGCCCAGGAGAAGGAGGCGGCGGGTTCGAACGCTACTGTTCATCGCTCCCGATCACCGGGCCAATCGGGTTATCGCAATAAACCCAACGTGTATTGGAGAGCTGCATAGGCCTCCTGATAAGAATAGCGAGTGTTCAGGTTCTGGACCTGCGCTTCCGTTTGTCCCAGCTGCGCCTGTGTCAGTTCGACGATCGAAGCCAAGCCGAGATTGTATCTGCCCTGTGCGAGGTCAAGAGCCATGTTGGCCTGTTTGACAAGTTGTTCGGTGGGCGCAATTGCCTCAAAGGCGGTACTGGCGTGGGTCCAGGCAGTTCGGACGTCGCGCGCCACCCTATCCTGCATGTCGCGCTCTCGCTGGTTCGTAGCGGCAAGCTGATACTCCGCAGCCTGCCGGCGGGCAGAAAAGAGATGGCCGTTAAAAATCGGGATCTGGACATTCACGGCTGCCGCTTCGTACTCAGGAGGAATATCGGGGTTAGCGTTTCCAGGCTGAATCCAGGGAAGCGCTCCGGCAACAGCGGAGACGGTGACGGTGGGCCGCTTGAGGTCGCGTTCGGCGTACGCGAATTTCTGATCTGCCTCTTTCTGAAGTTTGAGGCTCGCCAGTTCGGGACGGTTATCGAAAGCTTGTTTGATGAGAGTGTCAGCGGAGGACGGAGGCGGCGGAGGCTGCGGTTGAGCGGTGAGGCGATACTCGACCGATTGCTCGGAACCGAGAGCCTGGCCCAGGGATGCATACGCACTCGCTAAGCGGTCCTGCGCCCGGATGAGCATGAGTTTGGCATCGGCCAGATTGACTTGCGCAAAACTCACGTCCACATTCGATCGCAGTTTGTTCTTTGCAAGCTCCGAAATCTGGTCTACGACGGCTTGCCGTGTGGCTACGGTTTGTTGTGAAACCTTGATCAACTCCTGGGCGAGCAACACTTCGTCATAGGCTTGATTGACCCCTAAAAGCACGTCGTAACGGGAGGCGCGATAGTTTTCACGGCCGGCTTGGGCATTGAGTCTGGCATTTGCGACCAGGTTCGGAGTGCGGCCGGAGTCTGTAATGAGCTGCGAAAGCGTGACACCGGTTCCGAAGTGGTTGAACAGCCTGGGATCGTTGATGACGCCGGCGCCGAGACGAGAATTCACGTCGGCCTGGGCGGCAGTGATGTCGCCGTTCAGAGCGGGATAGTAAGCGGCACGATTCTCGGTGACGATCTGGTCTGAGCGGAGGTAAGCCGCTTGAGAAGCGAGCACCTGCGGGTGATTTTTGAGGGCCATCGCTTCGGCATCCTGCAAGCTGAGTTGGGGCTGCGGCGTCTGAGAGAGGAGCGGGCGAGCGCCGATGGCCAGCAAACAAGTGAGGAGCGTACATTGTGCTGCGGAGAATGTTTTTACCATGCGCTTACGCCTGAGCCACTGCCAAGCCGGCGGAGTTCTTCTGCTCACGACGCCGATAGATGAGCAAGTAGGCAGCCGGAACGATGAATATCGTCAGGACGACCGAGGTAGACAGGCCACCGATGATGGCGCGGGCCATGGGGGCGTACTGCTCCGAGCCGGTGCCGAGTTTCATGGCCATCGGAATCATGCCGATGATCGTGGCAAGAGAGGTCATCAGAATGGGCCGCAGCCGGACGCGGCAGGCTTTGATGACTGCATCCTCGACAGAGAGACCTTCGTCCTGCTGGAGTTTGTGGGCGAAATCTACGATTAAGATGCTGTTCGAATCGGCGATCCCGATGAGCATGAGAACACCCATGAGAGACATGACGTTGAGCGTTGTGCCTGTGAGCGGAAGAATCACCAGCACGCCGATAAAGCCCATAGGGATGGCCAGCATGATGAGGACAGGATCGATGAAGGATTTGAACTGGGCTGTAAGGATCAGGTAGAGAAGGATGAAGGAGAGGATGAATCCAAAGGCGAAGCTCTTAAAGGATTCGTTCATGCCTTGCACCATGCCGCGGAGGGTGACGCGCATGTTGGCAGAGACGTTCGCGTCCTTGATCAGCTTTTGAATTCTCGTTGACAGCTTTCCGAGATCTTCCCCTTGCGGTGTGACGTAGATATCGGTCGCGCGCTGGATCTGATAGTGGTCTACCTCCGTAGGGGTTCGAACGTGTTCGAGCTGAACGACTGTATCGAGCGTTGTCGGTTTGGTCAAGTTAGGGGCTTTAAGGGGAATGTTTCTCAAGTCGATGGTGTTGTGAATAGCGGCCGTACCATTTTCGAAGTATTGAACGGTGAGGAAGTAGTCGTTGCCGCTCTTGTAATCAACCCAGTAATTGGGCGCGATCATGGTGTTCGAGTTGAGGGCCGTGATGACGTTATCGACGATCTGCTTTTGGTTCAGCCCGAGTTCTCCGGCGTGAACACGATCTACGTTCATGCGAAGGGCGGGATAATTCAGATCTTGCGGAATATAGACCTCGGCGACTCCGGGCAAAGTTCGAATCTGGGCGGCTAGCTTTTGAGTCTCGGCGTAATCGGCTCCATAGTTGCGGCCCGTGATTTGAACGTCGATTGGGGCGGGCATTCCCGAGTTGAGAATGGCATCCTGCATGGAACCGCTCGAGAAGAAGGTTCGCACTTCGGGAAAGTTGTGGGCGATGGCCTTGTCCACCCGATCCATGTAGGCGAAACTGCTGAGCTTGTGATCGGTCTGAAGGGCGGTTTGAATGGTTCCGGTATATTGACCAGAATTGGTGGTGTAAAGAGCGGAGAAATCGTTTACAACGCCAATGTTGGACACCGTCATTTTGTAGTCTTTGGGATCGACCGTTTGACGAATCAGATCCTCGATTTTCTTGACATACTGCTCGGTGACTTCGATGCGGGAGCCGGTAGGCGCTTTCACATTGATGGTGAATTGTCCGGCATCTGTTTTGGGAAAGAATGCGAGTCCGAGGAACGGGTAAATGCCGAGGCTGAGGACGAAGATGCCCAACAGGGCTAAGACAGTCAGGGCGGGGCGCTGCAAAGCGTAGCGAACCCACTTTTCATAGAAGTCCAACACGCGTTCGAAGCCGCGGTTGAACCCCTGGTTGAAGCGCGTCCACCAGGATTGGGTTTTCGATTTGGCGGCTGGAGCGTAGTAAGCGTCTCGAACTTCCTGCCGCTCGACCTCCGTGCGTTCGTCTTCACTTTCGTTGGGCTGGTGATGCGCCCCATGCGGATTCGTAAGGAAGCGGGAGCAAAAAAGTGGAATCACCGTCATGGCGACCACGAAAGAGACCAGAAGTGAGATGCAGAAGGCTAAGGCAAGGGACGAGAAGAGGAACTTGCTCACGCCATACAGGAACGTGACGGGGAAGAAGTCGACGACATCGACGAGGGTTGCGGCAAGAACGGCGAGAGTGACCTCCGAGCCTCCGAGTTCAGCTGCCCTGCGCGGCAGTTCGCCCAGTTCGAGATGCCGATAGATGTTTTCCAAAGAGATCACGGAATTATCGATGACTCGCGAGAATGCCAGCGCGATACCACCCAGCACCATGGTGTTGATGGTGCTGCCAAACATAAAGAGGAGGATGAAGGTTGCAAGGGCGGATAGCGGGATTGAGAGGAGCACGGCAGAGGTAGCGCGCACATTCCCGAGGAACAGAAGGATCATGATGCTGGTCAGGACCAACCCAATCAGACCTTCGTGAAGAACGGTGTCGATAGCTTCTTTGACGAACACCGACTGGTCGAACAGGAGGGCCGTGGTCAGATGCTTAGGCATGTCGACGAGATGCTGCAGGAGTTCCCGAACGCCGTTGACGATGGAGATGGTGTTAGTATCGCCACCCTGTTTCATGATGGGGATGTAGGTAGAGCGCTGACCCTCGACGCGAACGACGTTGTATTGCAGGGCGCTGGCGTCTTCGGCTCTGCCGACGTCTTTGACGGAGACCCAGCTGTTGCCGACAGTTTTGATGGGAACGTCGTTCAGCTCGTGCATGTTTTTGACCAGGCTGTTCGAGTAGACGTAGTAGTCGAAGGGCCCCATTTTGACGTCGCCGGCCGGGAGGATCAGGTTTTGATCGTTGACCGCGTTGACAACGTCCATAGGACTCATGTCACGGGACATCATCTTGTAGGGGTCAACGTAGACCATGACCTGGCGGTATTTGCCGCCGAAGGGCGGAGGAATTTCGGCGCCCTTCACAACGGCAATCTGGTTACGGATATTGAACTGCGCCTGATCGTGAAGCTCGGTCTCGCTTAGTCCTTTGCCCCTTACGGCGACCAGGCAAACCGGCTGGCTGGAGGCATCGAATTTGAGCACGACGGGCGGAAGAGTGCCTGGCGGGAGCCGCTTCAGATCGGCCAGGGCCAGATTCGACAATTCGGTTACATCGGCATCGGCGCTCGTGCCGGGCTGAAAGTAAACGCGGATGATGCTGACACCCAACATGGAGCGGGATTCCATGTGATCGATGCCGGCAGCGAGAGTGAAAAAGCGCTCTAGAGGATTAGTGATCGCTACTTCTATATCCTCTGGCGGCATGCCCGAATAGAAGGTTGCAATGACGACTTCCGGCAAGTTGATGGCCGGGAACAAATCAACCGGCATGCGCAGCAGACTGGTGAGCCCGATCACGCAGACGGCCAAGCTGAGGACGATGATGAAGTAAGGATTTCGAATCGAGAAACGCGACATAGAGTTCTAAAAAGGAGGAAGAATGATTTCTAACTCTTCGGCTTATACGCCGCGGGCGGCACGAGTTGAGGATGAACCTGTTCGCCGGCGGTGAGGCTTGCCCGGTCACTTACGACGACCTGGTCTCCTTCGTTGAGTCCCGACAAGATCTCGATGTCATTGGCTGAATCGATGCCCAGCTTTACCTGGCGGATATCGATCTTATCGGAGGAATCTACCCTGTAGACGGCCGCGTGATCGCTCTCCCGTTCGACCGACTCCAAGGGCACAGTTAAGGCTTCGGCGTCACGGCTCAAGGTGAGTGTTGCTTCCGCATACACGCCAGGGAGCAGCACGCCTTGGGGATTCGGCACGTCCACTTCGGTGTGCAGAGTGCGCGTGGCTGCATGAAGGTCAAAGGACGTGCGGCTTACCGTACCCGGGAAGTGCCGATCGAGTGCGGGTACGCGAACGTCGACGGGTGCACCGATTCTCACGCTTCCGACATAAGATTCGGGAACAGGGATGACGAGGCGGTAACGATCTTCCTGTGAGAGCCGGACGAGCGGCATGGCCTGAGTGCTCGAATTTGTGCCGGCCTGCAGCAGAGTGCCGAGATTTGCGTAGCGCTCGGTGACGACACCTTTGAACGGCGCAGTTATCTGGGAATAGGCGTAGATAGCTTTGTCGTGCTCGAGCTTCGAACCGGAAGCCGCCAGGTTACTCCGCGCAGCCTCGAGGTTCGACTTGGCGCCTTCGACTTGTGCTTCGGCGGCGAGGTCGCGTCCCTGCACATCGTCTACTTCCTGCTGCGCCACAAGGCCGGGCTTGCTTTGCGACACACTATTCAGCCGTTCGTATTCGAGGTGAACGACTTTGTGTTGAGCCTGAATGCGGCCGAGTTGATGCTCGGCATTTGTGACCTGATCGGATAGGCTTTGGATGGCCGCGCGGTCCTGTTGCAAGGTGGCCTGAAGCTCCGGGATTTCAAGCACGGCGAGCAATTGCCCTTGGGAAACGTGGGAGCCGTAATCCACGAGCAGACGTTTGACGTAGCCGGACTCTTTGGCGTAGACATCGATCTCCTGGAAAGGCACCAGTTCGGAAGAGACCGTGAGCTGACGTTCCATAGGCTTTCGGACCACTTTCACGGTGCCTACAGTGACGGCTTCCTGGACCGTACGGGGCTTGGCGCCGGCCTTCCCGGCAGTTCCACATGAGGTGAGGAGCGCCAGGCACGATCCTGCTGTGAGCAGGGCCGTGAAAGTGGGTATTTTTACCCGGGTTCGAGTCAGGTCTGGCATCGCTTCAGAGTTCCATCTCAACGAGCGGGGTCAACAGGCAAAGGAACACGTGACTCGATGATAGGAAGCGCACGCGAAAAAGAACATCCCAGGCGGCCAGTATTTTACGGACCAGCCTGACAGTAGAAGGCCGAAGCTCTGCCGAGAAAACTACCGGATAGAAGCCATTGAGAATACTGTTTGCGCGGGATGGCGCAGCACGCCTGAGGCGATTATGATTTTCGTGTCCCGCAGTGTTTCTTGCATGCAACAGATCCGAGTTCTAATAGCAAACCACCACCCGATCGTCAGAAATGGTCTTCGCGCGTTATTGGAGAGAGACTCAAGGATCCGCGTGGTGGCTGAAGCTGCGAATGGACGCGAAGCAATCACTTTAGCTGATTACCGGCATCCGGAAGTGGTGGTGCTGGACGTCGATCTGCATTTGATTCGGGGCATCGATGTGGCGCGTGCGATTTCCGAAAGCGAACCGAAGACCCGAATAGTATTTGTAAGTTCGGTTGCGGAAGAGAGCTATGTACAGGAGGCGTTCAGGGCCGGAGCTCGCGGCTATGTGCTCGAGAATCTTGCCCAAACAGACCTGCTTACGGCTATCTCAGCGGTGGTGGAAGGCGGGGTGTTCGTCAGCTCCCCTGCAGGTTGCACAGCGACCGGTGAGTGACTCGCAAAACGCTTCACAAGATCCGGCGCGGGCGCAAAAAGAAGGCGCGCATGGATGCGGAAAAGTTTTGTGAATTGTCGATTTTGACGCTCGCGGTTCGACATTACAACAGGAAACCAGGTAGCCGGTGAGAACTGAGGCGGCTGCCAGGTCCGCGAGAAGGAGCAATGTCGATGAATATGTCAGCGGGCGCTGAGGATCGCAACCCATCGGGACTGGGAGAAAGCGTGGCGATTTTCGGCCACGATTTAAGGCTCGCGCTACGATCGCTGCTCCGCAGCAAGGGGCTAACGATTACGGTGGTGCTGACGCTCGCGCTGGGCATTGGCGCAAACGCTGCGATTTTCAGCGTGGTGCGAGGGGTGCTGCTGCGGCCGCTGGTGAACCGGGATGAAGATCACCTGGTGTATATCCGGCAGAGCGCGCCCGGGATTGGAGTAGAGAACGCAACGTTCTCGGTGCCGGAGATTCGAGATCTGCGAGCCAGTGTGAAGACCATCAGCTCGTTCGGAGATTTCTCGACGATCGGGTTTACCATGATCGGGCTTGGAGCGCCGCGCGAGGTTCGCGCAGGTGTGGTGGGCGGATCTTACTTTACAGTGATGGGTCTGCGTCCGGTGCTCGGGCGGCTGCTCAACATGAATGACGACGGGCCAAGCGCCTCGGGAGCGGCGGTGCTGACTTACCGTTTCTGGAGCACGGTTCTCAAAAGCGATCCTTCCGTGATTGGGAAAAGCATCCGGCTCGATTCGCGGTCGGCGATCATCGTGGGCGTGCTCGAGCCTTCGGTGCCGTATCCGGCCGACACGGAGCTGATCGCGAACGTTGTGACAAGCCCGCATCACCTATCGGCAACGATGGTTACGGGGCGTGTGCACCGGATGACCGAATTGTTCGGCCGCCTTGCGCCGGGAGCGACAATCGAAGCGGCGCGGGCGGAACTGCGAGGTGTATACGCAACGATGGTCCACGATCATCCAGAGGCGTATTCGCCGAAAGCGCATTCGGTAATCGAAGTGAGGCGGCTGAGGGACCAGATTACGTCGCGGGCAAGGACAGTGCTGCTGGTTTTGCTGGCGGCGTCTCTGCTGATCTTCGTGATTGCCTGCTCGAATGTGGCGAACCTGATTCTGGCGCGCAGTGTACAGCGGGAAGGGGAGCTGTCGATCCGGGCGGCGCTTGGGGCATCGACGGCCGCACTGCGACGTACGCTGCTAAGCGAAAGCCTGCTGTTGTGTGGGGCCGGTGCGGCGATTGGGGTTCTGAGCGCGAGGCCGATGGTGGCAGTTCTAAGCCGCTACGCATCGCGGTTTTCGGTGCGGGCACTGGATTTAACTGTGGATTCGAGCATGCTTTGGGTGGGAGCATTGCTGGCGGTGGTTGCGGCGGTGATGCTCGCGTTTGTTCCGCGCCTGCCATCGGCGGATGCCTCGTGCGGGATAAGCCTGGCGAGCAGCAGCTTGCGGATCACGGGGAGCACAAGCCGGCGTCTGCGAATGTTCGCGATGACGCAAATTGCCGCTTCCTTCGTGCTGCTGGCGGGAGCGAGCAGCCTGCTGAAGACGTTGATCGCTTTGCAATCGGTTGAAACAGGCTTCGACACGCGCCACGTGCTGGCGTTGAATGTGCCGGCGAACTCGTACGGAAAGACCCAGGAGCAGATCGTCGGTTTTTACAAAGAGGCGATACGGCGGATCAAAGAGCTGCCCGGCGTGGATAACGTTGCGCTGGGAACGGTGGTGCCGTGGCGGGACGCAGGCACTTTTGGGCCAGGATTTATGTTTTCGGCCGATGGACAGGTCCGAGCGAGGGGCGAAGAAGATCCGCGAGGCCGTTTCCGAACCGTGTCACCAGGCTTCTTTGCGTCGGTCGGGGTGCCGATTGTGGCGGGACGTGACTTCAACGAGCAGGACCGGAAGGGCAAAGAACTGGTGGTGGTCGTGAGCCAGAGCCTGGCGCAACGCATGTTTCCACACCAGGATGCAGTCAACCGCCACGTAATGTGGACGGATCCGATCATGAAGTTCATCGATGTGAGCACTGCGCCTCGACGAATTGTCGGGGTGGCGGCAGATGTGGATGACGAGAGCCTGGTGCCGGGTCAGGCCGCAACGATTTACGTGCCGTTCGAACAGCAGGAGATCTGGGGCGGACGAATGTTCGTGCATGCACATGTGGATCCGCACGGGCTCATCTCGCCGGTCACGCAAATCATTCGCAGCCTCTCGAGTGAGCAGCCGGTGGAGCATGCGGCAACGCTGGCCGACATACGGGCCGAGGTGCTTACGCCGAACCGGCTCAATGCGCTGGTATTCGGAGTGTTCGCGTTTGTCGCCCTGGCGATTGCGGTGGTGGGCGTAGCCGGTGTTCTCGCGTTCTCGGTGAGCGGGCGTACACGCGAGTTCGGGATCCGGCTGGCGATGGGATCGCAGCGGAAGCAATTGCTGGGATCGGTGATCAAGGAGGGCGCAGTGATGGCGGCGGCGGGCATCGCGGTAGGGAGTCTCGGCGGGTTTGGAATGGCACGGCTGGCAGCGGGCTACTTGAGCGACCTACAGATGCCCGGTCTGATGCCGGTGCTGGGTGCTATGAGTGTGCTGCTCGGCGCGGCGATCGTTGCTTCGGCATTGCCGGCTGCGAGGGCTGCGCGGATTGATGTGATGCAGGCGCTGCGATCCGAGTAAAGCTTACGGGTCGAGCAGAGCTTCGAACTAGACGCGGAGCGCGGCATTCGTGCTCGCGCCTTTAACCTAAGTTGGAAGAGAGAGCAATTCTGGCTTGCGGGCTACCATTGGCTCATGTCAGACATTTCGCTCGCCGCCCTTGCTTCGCCCGATGTGCTGGCCCGCGCACGAAACATCAAGCTGTTTCTAATGGACGTGGACGGCACGATGACGCAAGGCGGAGTTTGCCTGATCTCGACGACGGCTGCCGGGGGCGACGGCCCGGCGGGCGTTTGGGAGATGAAGATCTTCGATGCGCAGGATGGCCAGGGGCTTTCGCTTGCGCATACGATGGGCATCCAGACAGGCTTCATCACAGGCCGGCGCTCACCTGCAGTGGCGAAAAGAGCTGAAGAGCTTAAAGTGACGTTTGTGTATCTTGGGCAAGCGACGAAGATGCAGGCCTTCGAAGAATGCATGCAGAAGGCGGGCGTGACAGAGGAACAAGTGGCTTACATGGGGGACGACTTGCCGGACATACCCTTGGCACGGCGCGCGGGGCTGGCGGTATCGGTTGCAGAGGGAGCACCCGAGCTGAAGGCGGTCTGCCATTACACGACGAAGCGCGGGGCGGGCCGAGGGGCAGCGCGGGAGATTGTGGAATTAATCTTGAAGGCGCAAGGCCGCTGGGAAGAAGCTGTACCCCGGGCGCTGGCATAGAGAGCGGCTGGCGATCACTGAGGCCCAGAGCTGAGCCTGCAGTTCCCTGCCAATCTTGCGGGTCGTGCGTTTCAAGCGCGCGTGTTACTCTCTTCGTCTCATGCCAAGATCTCTGCCTGCCCTGGTTGTGCGAGTTGTTCTGACGGTTGCAGGGGCAGCACTGGCTGCCGTTCCTTCCTCTAGCCAGGAGCGGGTCGCATCGCTGCTGGAAAGACTTTCGAATGCGGCAGGCCCATCGGGTTTCGAAGAGCCGGTACGTAAGGTCATGGTGGAAGAGATGAAGCTGTTTACCTCATCCATTGCGTTCGACGGCATGGGATCGATCATCGCGACACAAGGCGGCAAGGGGCCGCGGATCATGATCGATGCGCACATGGACGAGCTAGGGGGGATGATCCGCCGGATCACACCGAACGGATTTCTCACCATGCAGATGCTGGGGGGTTGGCTGGACCAGGCGCTGGTGGATCAGCGGTGGTTGATCATCGGATCGAAGGGTGCGGTGCGGGCAGTCACCGGGATCCGCGATATTCACGTTGTGCCGCAGGACGAAAGGACGCGCGTTTTTCCGCGAGAGGGTCTGTTTCTGGATGTGGGTGCGAAGAGTGCGGAAGAGGTGCAGGCGCTGGGGGTCGAAGCCGGCGATCCTGTAGTGCCGGACGCGCCATTTTCCATATTGAATGGCACCGAAAGATATCTGGGCAAGGCTTGGGACGATCGCGTCGGATGTGCGGTGATCGTAGAGACGATGCGGCGACTGGCGAATGCACCGCAAAAAGCACAGCTGTTTTTCGTGATCACGACGCAGGAGGAGATCGGCCTGCGAGGCGCGCACTCAGCGTCAGACTTCGTGAAACCGGATCTCGGAATTGCTCTCGAAGCGGGCGTGGTGGGCGACGTTTTCGGCGCCCACCCAGAAGAGTCGCAGGCGAAACTCGGGGCAGGGCCGGGTCTTTTTCTGTTCGACACATCGGAACTGCCAAATCGCAAGCTCGTGCAGTATGCGAAAGACACGGCGCGCGGAAGCCAAATCCCGTTGCAACTGGATCTGGTGCAGGGGTATGGCGACGATTCCGCGGAGATTCAAAAGAGCACGGCCGGCGTGCCGACGGTCTGCCTGATCGTGCCAACACGGTATACACACGCACATAACGGGATCATCGACCGGAAGGATTTTGACCGAACGGTGGATCTACTGGTTGCGATGCTGGGCGGTCTGGACGGTGCCAAGGTGCATGCGATCAGGGACTTCGCGCAGTAAAGCCGAAAGGCGCTTCTGCGCTGGAATAAGTGGGATCCGGCGAGTTAGAGTAGGAGCTAACCCGAATGCGCTTCCGCCGCTACACTCCCGGCGCACCACTCTCCCGTTTCGTGCATTGCTTTTGGTATCAGGAGGGAGTGCCGCAGCCGCATTCCCGAGAGAAGCTGCTGCCGAATGGGGAATGTTCGATCATCTTCAGCCTCAAGGAGAACAGGATCCGGAGTTACGACCCCGGCAATCTGGACCGCTGTAATACATACAACCCGGCTGTGCTTTCCGGCGCGCGCGCGGAGTTTTTCGTCATCGATACGAGCGCGGAGGAGCGTGTAGTCGGGATACAGTTTCGTGCGGGCGGAGCATTCCCGTTTTTCCGGGTACCTGCTTCCGAAACAGAAGGCGGTTTTGTCGAACTTGACGATCTATGGGGCGGCGGAGGCAGTGAACTACGCGAGCAGCTGCTGGCGGCGGGCAGTGTTGAGCATATGTTTGCGAAGTTGGAGCGCTGCCTGCTCGATCGCGCAGCCCAGCCGCTCGAGTTGCACCCAGCGGTGGCCTACGCAGTTGAACAATTTCAGCAACCAGGGCGCGCCGGCAAGTTAAGCGACGTAACCGACAAGATCGGACTTAGTTCCCGACGGTTTATCGAACTGTTCCGCCGCGAAGTCGGTCTGACCCCGAAAGTTTTTTGCCGTGTGCGCCGCTTTCAGCAGGTGCTCGAGACGGTTCATCAGAGAAAAGAGATTGACTGGGTCCAGATCGCACTCGAGTGCGGGTACTATGACCAGGCGCACTTCATTCATGACTTTAAATCGTTTGCCGGCTTCACGCCAGGCGAGTACCTGGCAGCTGCGACACCGCATCTGAATCATGTTCCGCTGATCTGACCGGGTCACTGGTCAATTTCTTACAATCGCGAAGGCGCGGTTTTGCAGGACAATCACGATTGAAAGCGAGGACCCAGCGATGTCCCAAGTCAAAGCGATACCGGATGGCTACCATAGCGTGCAGCCTTATTTGATCTTCAAGAATTGTGCCAGTGCCATAGCTTTTTACTCGAAAGCGTTTGGCGCTAAAGAAAAGCTGAGGATGGCGAACGCGGCCGGAGGTATCGGTCATGCCGAGGTACAGATCGGCGATTCCGTGGTGATGATGGCTGACGAGGCGCCGCAGATGGATGCGATGAGCATTGAGCATTTCGGCGGTTCTCCAGCAGGCTTGCTCATCTACACGGAAGACTGCGACCGAATGTACGCGCAGGCACTTGCGGCCGGAGGGGATAGTGTTCGCGAGCCGGCCGATCAGCCCTATGGAGACCGGATGGCGGGCGTCCGTGATCCGTTCGGCTTCAAATGGTGGATCGCTACTCACATTAAGGATGTTTCTCTTGATGAGATGAGCGCGCAGAGTTGAGGCGCCGTATGACTGCGGATGATTTTCGCGCGCTTGCGCTTGCCGTAGAAGGGGCGGTCGAGAGCGCTCACATGGAGCATCCCGATTTTCGAATCAACGGAAGGATTTTTGCGACTCTTGGGTATCCGGACGAGGCTTGGGGGATGGTGAAGCTTTCTCCCGAGCATCAGAATGAGTTTGTGCAGAGCCGACC
Source organism: Terriglobia bacterium (assembly GCA_963723645.1). Lineage (GTDB taxonomy): Bacteria > Acidobacteriota > Terriglobia > Bryobacterales > Bryobacteraceae > Bog-105. Next base: position 1,861,211 of record CAVRRR010000005.1, on the reverse strand, counting down.
TGAGGTCTTCAGTCCGGTGAAGGGAGCCTGGGGAAGGCAAGGATCGACGAGTGTTTGTCTGGAAAAAGCGGAAGCCCACACGCTAGAGGAGGCGCTCCGGACAGCGGCGGGCTTGGCCTCCACAGCGCGACCCGTCCGGAAGAGATCGAGATCCGGACAGGCGACCCGGTAACGCGATTTTTAACGCCGGGTTGCTGGAATTCAAGGTGCATCCCGGCGTCCGTGATCCGCCTCAGGGCAGCAAGGCGCTTCTGCTTTGCCAGTGGCGAGTGTAGGCTTCAGCTTGCCCGAAGCCGCTTTCGGTTCCCCGAAACCGGGTGAGTTCGACCTGAGGTGGAAACCACTTGTCGGGATCTTGCGAGGCGTGGGCGTAGCAGGCAGCACGCCGGCGGGACTGGACTTCAGGAGCGGAAATGTCCACGTACTCGGCAGGCGAAAACATCATGGTGTCGCCAGTGACCTCGTAGTAGTAAAGAGCGGATTTTTTCCCGTCGCGGAGCCAGCTGTCGAGTACGAGCATTGACAGGGCGCGGTGGTCACGATGTTCGTCGATGGGCCACTGGGAAAAGACGATGTCAGGCTTTTCGGCATCGAGCAAGCGGTGGAAATCGTCGTAGTGCGCGGCGTCGACAATAGCGCGACCATCATACTGTCCGACGAAGGCAGGCCGGGCTTTCAGGATTTTGCAGGCCTCCCTAGCTTCTGCTGTGCGGACGACGCCGCACTGAGTGGGGTCAGCGCCTTTGCAAAAGCCCTCGCCGCGATTCATGTAGAGCAGAACGACGTCGTGTCCAAGATCCGTGTAGCGGACGATCGTGCCGGCGCAGCCGCATTCAGGATCGCCGGGATGGCCGCCCGTAAAGATGACTTTGAGTCGCGAGGGTGGATCGGCTGCTTGAGTCGTAGCCGACTCGATGGCAAGCGGAACTGCCAAACCAGAACCAATCAGACGACGGCGCGATATAGGCACGGGGGTTGCTCCGATTAGACCAGGGCGATCTCTACCAGAGCGGGATGCGGTTCAGGCCCGCGTAGATGGACCGCATGAGGTCGCCATCCGGGAGATCGCCGCTGAGTTCCCAGGCGAAGGCTCCGCCCAAATGTTCCTGGCGAGCGAAGTCCATTTTCTGCCGGATCGAGAACGCATCGTCGAAGGTCCAGAAGACGGAGCCATCGAAGAGCCACGGCGTATTGGTGCTGCCGTCATTGGTGGTGTTGTCGCGGAACAATTGGGAGACCGGTTCGACCGCGGTTTTGATGTAGTTGAAGCCCTCGGTATTCACGGGATCAGGATTTCCGGGAGCAGGCAGTGGTGAAGCGGCTTCGAACTGGCCCTCTCGACTCGATGGCGCAGCTAACTTCCAACCGTACCCGTAGAGCGGAATGCCGAGCAGAATCTTTTCGGGGGAGGCACCACTTGCCAGATAAGCATGCACGGTGTAGGCGACGTTAAGAGTGCCGAACGGATCGTATTTGGTTTGGCGAAGCGGGGCAACAAAGCCGGTCTGATTCTGCCAGGGCCCCGCATAGTCGTAAGTCATGAGGTCGACGTAAGTGACATACTTATCCAAGGCGCCGATATCGATGTTTGTGAAGTTCTGCTCGCCGGCGGGAGCGTCGTAGGAGAGGATGTACTTGTGCTTTTGTAAGGCGTCGAGCTGCGTGCGGAACTCCTGCATCAAGGCAGTGAAGTTCGCAGTGTCAGCGGCGGTTGGATACTCCCAATCGATTTCAATCCCGTCGAACAGGCCGGGGGTGTCAGGAACCGGCGGGCCCGGAGGGCCTTGTACTGTAGCCGAGGGCTCCCACTGATTCGGTTTCTGTCCGAAGGCGCCGGTAAGGCGACCTTGGATGTAATCGGAAATGCACGACTGGGCAAAGTGACGGCGGCTGGCGGCGGTAGCGGACGCCGCAGCAAACGCCTGGGGCGGCATGCTGGCTCCTCCAATGGTGATCACGATTTTGAGCTGCGGATATTTTTGCTTGAGAAGCAGAAGCTGACCGAAATTACCGGTAAGACCGTTTGAGGGAAGCCCCTTCCCGCCAACGCTGGTGTTTGGAGTGGCAGCAGCGGCCGTGCCATTGTCGGCCCAAGAGTCGAATGACGTACATTCATACTGACCTTCAGCATTTAGGCCGACATTGACAAAGGCGTAGGTGAGCACGCTCAAACGGCGAGCCGTACCGCTTGTGTCGATGGTCTTGACCGTGAAGCCGCTGTACACTTTCCACTGCGCATAGTACGCGTTGACTATGGGGTGGCTGTCGAAAGAAGGATCGGCCCAGAGCCGGCACACGGCGCAGACGAGCAGGAGTCCGACTAAGCGGAAGTTGAAGGCCATAGTGCAGCATCATATCGCGTCTTGTTTTGCGGCAATCTTATTCCGTGCGAAGCGCTCGCATCGGGTCGATGGAGGCAGCGCGGCGAGCAGGGATGACGGTGGCCAGCAGTGCGCAAATACCGAGAGAAACAATGGCGACGGATAAGGCGAACGGGTCCAGAAGTCCGACGCGGTAGAGCTCAGAAGAGAGGAGCCGGCCGGCACCGATCGCTGCCGGTAGTCCGATAAGCAGACCAATCGCAACCTGAGTGAATGCGCCGCGCAGAACAAGGCGAGTGACGTCCGTGCGGTCCGCGCCGAGCGCCATCCTCACGCCGATTTCGCTTGTGCGGCGGGCGACTGTATAGGCGGTAACTCCGTAAAGACCGACTGCAGCGAGAATCAAGGCCACGATACCGAACAAACCGGTGAGCTGACTGACAGCGCGCTGCTGGTCGAAGTTCGAAGCGACCTGCTGCTGCAGAGTTTGAATCAGCCTGACCGTGAGATTAGGATCGACTTCGCTAAAGGCTTGGCGAATCTGCGGTTCTAAGCGACCGATATCAACATGCGAGAGCAACAGAGCGCCGCCGATGAAATGAGAGCGATCCTCGCCTTGTTGAACGAGCGGGTTCTTGTAGTGAATATGCTGCATCAGGGGAACGAAGAACATGGCACGGGCAGGCTTTTCGGGGTCGGTGTACTTCGCATCTCGCACGACGCCAACTATTTCGAAGGTGCCTGCGTTCTCGACAAGATCCATGCCGAAGTGCTTGCCCATAGGGTTTTGGTTCTTGAAGAATTTGCGAACAAAGGTCTGGTTGACTACGGCAACCGGGCGGGAACTACCGGTATCCTGCCGCGCTAGCGTACGGCCGCGAACAAGCGATATGCCGGCTGTTTCGAGGTAACCGACGCCGACGCGATCCCAGGAGGCCTCGGTGTTTTCATCCAGGCGCGGCTGTCCATGGCCTTCTACTACGATGCCCTCGGTCCAGTTGTCGACGAAGGGTGTGTAGCTGGCGAGACTCGCTCGCCGGACCCCGGGAATGCGCGCGAGGCGTTCCTCGAGCTGGCGGTACAAGGCATCGAGTTTCTGGGGACCATAGCTCGCAAGCGGAGAATTTAAAAGGACACTGATCCGGTTTTCGGTGGGGAAGCCAAAATCCTGGTGTTCGAGATTATTGAGGCTCCTGGTAAGCATGGCTGCGCCGGCCAGCAAAACGACCGAAATGGCGGCTTGCGCGATAAGCAATGCTTTTTGCGGAAGCGACGCACCGGAGCTCGTGCTTCGGTTGACGCCGCGGAGGGCCTCTACCGGGTCGGAACCGGACGAGAACCAGGCAGGGGCGGTGCCGAAGAGAATACCGGTAAGGATGGAGAGAGCGGCGGCGAAGGCCAGGACAGGTCCCGAAGGCGCTGCGTCGATGGGTACAAAATGACTGCTGCCGAAAGCCATAATGAGGATAATGCGGGCTCCGGCATAGGCCACGAAAACGCCCGCCAAACCGCCCAGCAGGCCGAGCAGAACGCTTTCGATTAGAGACTGGCGGATGAGCTGGCCGCGTGAAGCTCCGAGGGCCAGACGTAGAGAGGCGACACTGCGACGAGCCATCCCTCTGGCAAGCAGCAGGTTTGCAATGTTCGCGCACGCAATTAAGAGGACCAGCCCGCAGGCGGCGAGAAGAATGCGCAGGCTGCTTTTGTAATCAGTCTGCATGGCGGCGACACCGCTGCCGGCGGGGATGACCTGGACATGCTGCTTAGGCAGGTCATGCGCGACTTGCGGCATCAATTCTGCGGGAAAACCGCTTTCGGCGGGTAGCCAGCGGCGAAGGAGGGTGGTGTAGCGCGAAGAGAGACCGGCGACCGTTGCGCCGGGCCGGAGCCGCCCGATGATGCGCAGCCAATTTGTCGAGGGATGAAGCAGGAGCGAATTAGATCCTTTAACCAGCGGCTCCTTTTGCATGGGAAGCCAAAGATCGGGAGGGTCGCTGCGGAGGGTCTCGCCGAAGAAGCCAGGCGGCGAAATGCCGACGATGGTAAACGGGTGTCCCTCGACTATGAAGGTGGAACCCACCACGGACGGATCAGAGCCGTAGCTTTGCTGCCAGGCGCGGTAGCTGAGCATGGCGGCCGGTTGCGCGGAGGGCTTGTCATCAGCGCCGGCGAGGGTGCGGCCCGCGAAGGAACCGATGCCGAACATAGAGAAGTAGTTTCCAGTCACGAACTCCGCACGCAAGGGTTTGGATACGAGGTCAGTAGTGCCACGGCGGACGCTTACATCGGGCGCAATCGCCTGGAAGGCTGCCAGCTGCTCGAATTCGGGCGATGCCGACTGAAAACGTTTGTAGAGATCGTAAGAGAAGATGCTCCAGTTGTCTTGCAGACCACCTTCGACGCAACAATCCTGGCCTTCGCCAATCCTATACAGGGTGGCAGGATCGGCGACCGGAAGCGAGCGCAGCATGATGGCGCTTACCAAAGAGAAGATCGCGGTGGTAGCGCCGATGCCCAGAGCGAGCGTTAGGGCGGCGGTCAGGGTGAAGACGGGTGAGAGCCGAAACTGGCGGAGCGAGTAGCGTATGTCGCCGACTATGTTTTGCAGCATCGAGTTACTGTTTGCACATTGGTGGCATAAGCGAACGCAGCAGAGAAGTTGATTGGGATCAGCGAGTTGCGGTCAAAAATGGAGTTTTCGGATGAGATAGCCGTCCCAAGTTCGGGCAACGTTGTCCGTGCTCGGACAGTAGCGGACGCTAGCGGTGGCGCCCAAAGCCGCGTCCGAACCCGCGGGAGCCAGAGCCTTGGCCAAAGCGGTGCCCGGAGGGTGAGCCGGCTCCAAAGCCGAACTGGCGTCCGGCTCTTCTGTCGGCTAAGGACGGATTTCTCTGCGGCGCGGGATGCGGGGCGGAAGCAAAAGAGCCACGCGAAGCGTAAGCTGATCCTTTGTAGCCGCCGGACTGAACGTAGCGGCTGCTCGCGTAACTCGATTGAGTGAAACTGCCGTGCGTGCCATATTTCGGCGGGCTAGCAGGGGTTGTCTGCCCGTAGTAGGTACGGCCGACGCTCTGGGCGGTGCGATAACCGCGATATTCGTCGAGGACGACCGGGCGGTACGAATGATTCCAGAGCAGCTCGCGCAGGATCAGGTATTGCGGGAGCCAGGTCCAGACACTCTGGCCACCGTCGTGAGCCCAATAGCCGTATTGATTCGAGCCCTGGGACTCGGGGGCGATGTAAGCGAACCCTGCAGGCTCTGGCGTGGTTATGGCTTCGGAGTCGAAGAGGCCCGCATCCTTGTGAGCGACCGACATGCCCAGATCATTTTCGACGGCGTGAAAGGTGGATTCGGAGATCGGGACCCAGTGTTCGGAACTAGAGGTTTCGCTCTGTCTCGCGCTGACGTCAGTAAGGTGAGTTCGAACGGTTTTGATGCGCTCACGGTATTGCTCATCCGACTGATGCGAAGGCTTATCCAGGTCGACGAGTATCTGATCCCAGGAGTCGTACAGCTGGCCTGACAGGGCGCGGAGGTCGGCCGCTTTGGTCTGGATAAGCGAAGGGTCGGCGGAAAGGGTATCGCTGAACTCAATGAGCGGCGCAAGCTGCGCGTCGGTTATCTTTCCGTTGACCGCGAGCTCGCGAGCACCGGCCGAATCGGTCCATTCTTTTTCGGTCTGTTCGGGAATTTCGCGGAGGGCGTCGAGACGCGTGGCGAGAGCATCTCTCTTTGACGGCCAATCCTGTTCGGCCTGCTCGACGATCTTTGAAACAGGAGCCAGATCGACCGCGCGAACTGCCTCGTAGTCCTGCTTCATCCGGTCGAGGTTCACGGGTAAATTCTTCCGAAAATCAAGCCAGCGCGAGGCTGTGGCAATCACGGCTTGCGCTTGATCAGAGGCCGTCCTGCGAAGATTCCGTTCTTTGGTCAACAGCGCTTCGGCTTCGCTGCGGGACGAGGCGCGGTTACGGCCGGCCAACCGGGCCAGTTCGCGATCGGCCTCTTCGGCTGTGCGAAGAGTTTCTTGCGCTGCCTGGAATTTAGCGGTCCATTGAGCGGGCTCCGGAGCCGTGCGGAACAGATCCGGGTCGGCCGCGATCTGCTGGGAGACGAGTTGGCGCGAGTGCTCGAGATCGTGTTGGGCGTCTTGGAGCCGCAGATGTTCGTCTGCTATGTCCTGCCGAAGAGAAGGCGGCAATCCTGCGATACAGGCGCCAAACAGCAGAAGAGCTGCGACAGGCAAAGTAAACTTTGCGGATTTCATCAAGCGCTCCGAAATACAGTTATGTCGGCGGGATTGAGCTCCGTCCAGATGGCGGCGGTGAAAGGCTCGCCTTCGAACTTGCGGATGCTCAGAAAACGCCTGGCGTCCTGCTCCTGAAACTGCCAGCAGTAAAAGCCGCGCCCGGCCGCAGCACCCCAGGTAAACAAACCGACTTCGCGGCTGAAGCGATAGAGCCAGAACTTTCCGTTGTAGTCGAAGAAATCGGCCGGATTCTGGCGGGCATCGAGCTGTGCGAGATCATCCTCGCTCAGACCTAATTCGTCGAGCGTGATTCGCTTGCCGTCGAGATTAGCGAGCACCTGAACGGCATCGTCGTTATGCACTTCCAGATAGACGCGGGTATCACGCCAGCTGCCGCTCAGCTCGACCCAGCGTCGCACGCCCGCTTCGAAACCGTCGCGACGATCGACGTTGAAATCGAGGTCATTGAAATCGGGGGCTGCGCCCGCGATCGAGAGAGCATCGCCCACCCGAGCATCGGTCACGTTCAAATTGGCGAGATCTTCCTCGGGGGCGCCCGGTGATGGCTTGCGAGCGAAAAACATACAAAGTTAGCGCGGGTTGCCGGAGGGTAGTTCTTTCGGGAGCTCGACGGAAGGTGGACGCGCTCCGGAGCCCAGCCGTTCCCGCTTGAGCGCTTCCAGTTCGGCATCGACGGTATGGCCCTGAAGCTGGGCGAACTCGGCTTCGAGATTCGAATCCTTGCCCGCATTCGCGAGCTGGTCGAAGGCCTTAGCGGTGGCTTCCTCTTTGGCGACGGATTCCTCGAAATGCGAGAGTTGCGCAAAGGCGTTGTCAGCTTTGCCGACGCCGGCGAGTGCTTCGGAGACGCGGCGCTGAGCCATGGCCGCGTTTTTGCGCGCTACCAAAGTAGTTGCGGTCCTTTCGCCCTCTTCGATCTTATGCTTCAGATCGGCGACCTGTGACTTCAGCGATTCACTGGCCTGACGTGCGGCCTCGACGGCAGCCTGGAGCGAGGCGACCTGCTTGTCACTTTCGGCTTTTTTGGCCAGGGCTTTCTTGGCGAGGTCCTCGTTATGGGCGTCGAGAGCGAGGCCCGCGCGATCCTTCCACTCCTGGGATTGCCGGACGTACTTCTGGTACTCGGCATCGAGGCGGTTGTAATTGCTCATCGCCATGGCTGAGGATTGAACGACTTTGTTCAGCTCCGTTTTCATATCGGCCACGGTCTGGCGAACAGTGGTGGCGAAAGTGGCGTCCTCGATAGCGCCAATGCCCTGATTGGCCTGCCCGCGCGCGACCCGGCCGGCGCGGTTGAAGATGTCGGAAAAGAATCCCATTGTTTTCCTCTCGATGAACTCAGGTTTTATACGATGGCGGTCAAACAGCAGCGAGATCCGAGCCGATCAGATCGCGAGCGTGCACCAGATCCGCCAGCAGAAAACTAACGCAGGAGAGAATATCGTCCTCATCGTCTGGCCCGAGTTCCTGCAGCTTACAGAAATTGTTCAAGGTGATCGCCGTCTCGCCCTTCTCAGTTTCATATAGCTGAAAGTACGAAGTAGCGATGCCGCTATCGGCCGCGAGCATTTTGTGCATGATCTGAGGCGTAATGCTCGGTGCGGGAACGACCATGCAAACGAGCGAAAGAAAGAGGATGTCTCCTTCGAGCACGGCTCGCATGGAGATGCCACTATCGACTTCCTGGATTTTCAGGATGTTGTCGTCCAGTTCGCTGACAGAGTACCGTTTGCTAGCCAGAAGTTCATGAATCTGGCCGAGAGAAGAAGTTGCTTGCGCCATGAGTGTCCCTGCTGGAGTACGCAGCATCGGGCTGTTTTGTTCGAAAACAAACGTAGCATCCCGCCGCTGGCGGCGTGCTGTTCCTTTTGCGGGGTAACAGTTGCGGGAAGGCGGCGTCCGTCGGTAAGGAAGAACAGGAATGACTACAACAGACAGCTCACATTATGAAAACGGGAATGGCCACGGATCCCAGAACGCCACAATAGATCGCCTTGCGACGGGTCTGGGATGGTTCAGTATCGCTTTAGGCGCGGCGGAACTGCTTGTGCCTGATAAGGTTGCCCAGCTCATCGGGGTCGAAGACGACGATCGACGGCGTGCGTGGCTGCGGTTCTATGGACTTCGGGAGATAGCAGCAGGCGTCGGTATTCTTTCGCAGAAAGGACAGGCAGGGTGGTTGTGGGGCAGGGTAGCGGGCGATGCGCTCGACCTCACCTCATTGGGATCCGCGATGAAGGCGAGCGACGCGAACCGGACCAAGCTGATGAGTGCGACAGCGGCTGTTGCGGGCGTTACAGCGCTCGATGTGTTCTGCGCTCAACAACTTAGCAAAGGTTCGAATGGCTCGGCTAGCAACAGCAGCGAGGGCACCGTTCGGGTGACGAAGACCATCATTGTGGGACGACCGGCCGAGGAGCTTTATACCTTCTGGCACGATTTCAATAATCTGGGGCGCTTCATGACTCACCTGGATTCTGTTCGGGCCACCGGAAACGGTCGATCGCACTGGGTTGCGAATGGTCCGGGAGGAAAAAAAGTCGAATGGGACGCCGAGATCGTGGCGGACGAACCGGGCAAGCGGATCGCCTGGCGTTCGTTAGAGGGCGCGGACGTCGACAACTCCGGTTCCGTGCAGTTTGAGCGGGCAACGGGCGGGCGAGGCACTCTGGTCCGGGTGGAGATGCAGTATGCGCCCCCAGGAGGCAAGATTGGCGCGGCGGTAGCCAAGCTCTTTCGCCAGGAACCAGGCCAGCAGGTTGAAGACGATCTGCACATTTTCAAGCAGATTATTGAAACCGGCGAAGTGGTCAAGTCCGATGCCAGCATCCACAGCGGCATGCATCCGGCACAGCCGTCCGCGGAGTAAGACCCGACTTATCGGAAAGGAAAATTCATGAAAGCAACTTGTTGGATGGGAAAAGAAGATGTGCGGGTTGAACAGGTACCCGATCCCAAAATCCTGAATGACCGAGACGCAATCGTTAAGATCACTTCGACCGCCATATGCGGTTCCGATCTGCATCTTTTCAACGGATATGTGCCGACGATGGAGAGCGGCGACATCCTGGGACACGAGTTCATGGGTGAGATCGTTGAGACAGGACGCGGCGTAAGCAATCTCAAGAAGGGCGACCGAGTGGTGGTGCCCTTTCCAATTGCCTGCGGAGGTTGTTTCTCCTGCCAGCACAGCATGTTTTCGCTATGCGAGAACTCGAATCCGAACGCGTGGATGGCGAAGAAGATGTGGGGTCACTCGCCCGCGGGTTTATTTGGCTACTCGCACCTGCTCGGCGGGTACGCAGGCGGGCAGGCGGAGTATGCGCGAGTGCCTTTCGCCGATGTCGGCCCCATCAAAATTCCGGAAGGGCTGACCGATGAACAGGTCCTGTTTCTATCGGACATTTTCCCGACCGGGTACATGGGCGCCGAGATGTGCAACATCCAGCCAGGCGACACGATTGCGGTTTGGGGCTGCGGTCCGGTGGGACAGTTTGCCATCAAGAGTGCATTCCTGCTTGGCGCGGAGCGGGTAATAGCAATCGACCGATTTCCGGAGCGGCTTGAGATGGCGCGCACCAAGGCGGGCGCAGAGACGCTCAATTACGAAGAAGTGGATGTGCGCGACGCGCTCGAGGAGATGACCGGGGGCAGGGGTCCGGATTCCTGTATCGACGCCGTAGGGCTCGAATCGCATGCGCCCGGACTGACCGGTGCATACGATCGCGTGAAGCAGGCCATGAGTCTGGAGACGGACCGCCCGATCGCGCTGCGGCAGGCCATCATGTCTTGCCGAAACGGCGGAACGGTCTCAGTGATCGGCGTTTACGGCGGTCTTATCGATAAATTTCCGATGGGCACCGTAGTGAACCGCGCGCTCACGATCAAGAGTGGTCAGACGCACGTGCAGCGCTACATGAAGCCGTTGCTCGAGAGAATCCAAAACGGCGAGATCGATCCGAGCTTTGTAATAACGCATCGGATGCCGCTCGAAGATGCTCCGAAAGGATACGCGATGTTCCGGGAGAAACAGGATTCCTGCATCAAGGTCGTGCTGAAGCCTCACTAAGAAGGCGGATGTAAGGGCATTTACCGGCTTGATTCAATCACAAGCAGCGCCGCGGAGCGACGCTGCTTCTGTGGAGCCACAAGCTCCAATCGCGAGTTCGACGTTTTAACCGGACTGTGCGGCGCTTGTTTCTCAGCCGTTTCTTAAGCTCGCTGCTTTTTGGGCTGAGGCCCAAGGGATTCTTTGACGCTCGCAAGCGCAGGGCTGCTGTTATCGGTCGTTGCAATACTTGCAAGCTGGGTTCCAGCGCGCAGGGCTGCCTCGATCCAACCGCGGCAGGCGCTGCAACACGAATAAGCCTATAGAACCGATCGATTCGTGCTCTTTGCTAATGGCCTCTTGCATATACTCTATGCATGCTTGGCGGGATTGAAGCGGGTGGCACGAAGTTTATCTGCGGTATCGGCACAGGTCCAGGGAATCTCGAAACAGCGCAGTTTCCGACGTCCTCTCCAGATGTCACGCTCGAGCAGGTTGTCGGATTTTTCAAACAAGCGAAGGTAAAGCTGGACGGGATCGGGGTGGGTTCCTTCGGACCGATTGACTTGCATCCCGAATCGCCGACCTACGGCCATATCACTTCTACGCCGAAGCCAGGTTGGGCCAACTTCGATCTGGTGGGCGCGCTAAGTAAAGCGCTGGATGTGCCGGTTGGATTCGATACTGACGTGAACGCGGCCGTGCTGGGGGAGGCACGCTGGGGAGCGGCGCGCGGGCTCTCCGACGCGATCTATATCACGATAGGCACTGGCATCGGCGGAGGTGCGCTGGTGCGAGGCCAGGTAGTTCACGGGCTGGTTCATCCCGAGATGGGGCATTTGCGGATCCCGCATGACCGGGCAAGAGATCCTTTCCCCGGCTTGTGTCCTTATCATGGAGATTGTTTCGAGGGGCTGGCAGCCGGCCCGGCCCTGCAGGCTCGCTGGAAGGCGGTTGCAACCACTTTGCCACCCGAACATCCTGCATGGGCTCTCGAGGCGCAATATGTCGCGTACGGGTTGAATAACCTTGCGGTCACACTGTCGCCGCAACGTATCCTTCTCGGGGGCGGCGTGATGCAGCAGGCACATTTGTTCACAATGATTAGACAAGAGTTCGCCCAATTGTTGAACGGGTACGTGCAAAATCCGGAGTTAACCGAGCGGCTTGATCATTACATTCAACCGCCGCAACTGGGCGGCCACGCCGGTGTCCTGGGTTCACTCGTACTCGCCGAGCAGGCTGCTTACGCGTGGGCGGCTCCCGAAGCTTTGCCGATCAGCGGCGGCCGGGCATGACGGTCACCGGGGCACTCATTAAAAGCACGATCGTCGCCGCACTCGGAGGGTTGCTCTTCGGATTCGATACGGCAGTGATCGCGGGCACTACGGCAGGACTGACGGCCGCGTTCGCGCTTACGCCCGCGAGCCTGGGTCTGACGGTGGCGATTGCTCTCGTCGGGACTGTGATCGGATCCATGGTCGCGGGCTTGCCAGGAGACCGATATGGACGCCGCGACAGCTTGCGTGGAATGGCGGTTCTTTATCTCATTTCTGCGTTAGGGTGCGCGTTTGCCTGGGATTGGTATTCGCTTGTGTTCTTCCGTTTCATCGGCGGCCTTGCAATTGGCGGATCGTCAGTGCTGGGGCCGATGTACATCGCCGAGATCGCTCCCGCAAAGTTGCGTGGACGGCTGGTTGGATTTTTTCAGTTCAATGTTGTGGCCGGCATTTTGGTCGCCTACTTCTCCAATTACCTGATCGGGCGCGCGAATTTCGGAGCTGGTGAGTGGCGTTGGATGCTTGGAGTCTCCGGCATACCGGCACTGCTGTTTTTTGTGATGCTGTTTACGATCCCGCGGAGCCCTCGCTGGCTGGCACAAAAGGCTCGTGTGGAAGAGGCTCGCTCGGTGCTAATTCTGATCGGCGAGGAAAATGTCGAGACAGAAATTGCGGACATCGTGAAATCCATCGATGTCGAGCACGGGCACGGCAAGGAGCCGCTCTTTCAATGGAAGTACCGGTATCCGATTTACCTGGCGGTGGCGGTTGCAATGTTCAATCAGCTTTCCGGGATCAACGCCATCCTTTATTACCTGAATGACATCTTCGCGAGGGCGGGTTTCAGCAAAGTTTCGGGTGACCTGCAGGCTGTCCTGATCGGATTCACAAACCTGGTGGCGGTGATTATCGCCATGTCGATCATCGATCGCGTAGGCAGGAGAACGCTGCTGTTGATCGGCTCCATAGGATGCGCGATCTGCCTGGCGGGTGTTGCGGTCGTATTCCTGAGCTCCAGCCACGAGAACCTGCTGGTCTGGCTGTTAGTAGGCTTCATTGCATTCTTTTCGTTTTCGCAGGGCGCCGTGATCTGGGTGTTTATCAGCGAAGTTTTTCCTACACGTGTGCGGGCCAAAGGCCAAAGTCTGGGCAGCTTCACGCATTGGTTCATGAACGCGGCGATCTCCTGGACTTTCCCGATTGTCGCCGGTCACTCGCGGGGAGCTCCGTTCGTATTCTTCGCCGCGATGATGGCAGTGCAATTCTTTGTCGTGCTGTTTTCGTTTCCGGAGACGAAAGGGATCACGCTCGAAGATATGCAGAAGAAATTCGGGATCGTTTAGCCGGATAGCTGAAGGCGAGATTGCTATGCGATGGCGAAGGGCCACTCCTGCAAGCGATGCGCTCGCCACAGGTAAGCGCCGATCCCGAATATCAACAACGCGAACCCGGTGAGAACATACTGTTTCTCGCTCGAGAGCAGGATGTACAGCCAGCCGGCCAGCGCGATCAGAACCGGAATCGGATACAGAGGCATCGAGAAGGGGCGCGAGACTTCTTTGCGATTGCGCCGAAGTAAGACCACAGCCACGCACTGAGCGGCGAACTGCGTCACGATCTGCAGGATGATGAGTTCCTTGATGAGCTGCTCCAGAGTAAGCAGGCAGGCGGCCGCGGACAGAACTCCCATGAAGAGTACCGAAAATGCCGGAAAGTGCTGTGTAGGGTGAACGCGTGCAAACGCGGAAAAGAAGCGCCCCTCGGCTGCCGCGGCGTAGGGGACGCGCGTGAATCCAAGCAGGACCGTGAAGACGGATGCGAAGGCTACCCAGAGGATCAGGAGCGTCATGGCGGACGCCGCTTTTACGCCATAGAGATGTTCCATGAACTCCGACACGACGGCTTGCGAATGAGAAGCTTGCTGCCACGGGATGACGCCGATGATGGAGAGGCTCATCGCGATGTAGAGCACGGCCAGAATGCCGATGGAGAGAAGAATGCTGCGCGGGATGGTCGTGGTCGGGTCCTTGATTTCACCGCCTATGAGGCAAACGGTAAAGTAGCCGCTGTAATCGTACATGCTGAGCAGCGTAGCGCCGCCGAGGCCGACGAAGAAAGCTCCCGACAGATGGAAAGCTCCCGGCGGAAAGGCGAAAGCCAATTTGGGTTGGAAGTGCCAGGCGCCGCCCCAGATGATGATCCCCATCGCTGCCATGAGACCGATCCAGAGAATGGTGGAGATCTTTCCGATCGAGCGTATGTTCCGGTAGAGCAGAAGCGTCGCTGCAAGACAAACGCCCACCGCGACGGCGTTGTGCTCGAGATCCGTCATACCGGGAAAGAGATAGCGAGCGTAGTCGGCGAATCCAATTCCGCCTGAGGCGGCGGTAAGAGGCGCGGCCAGCATCACTTGCCAAAGGAACAGGAAGCCCATGAGCCGGCCAAGCGACTTCGGCCCGAATGCCCGCTGCAGATATTCGTACGAGCCTCCGGTACCAGGCATGGCGGCGCCGAGTTCAGCCCAAACCAGTCCGTCACATGTTGCGATCAAGCCGCCGAGGACCCATCCGGCAAGTGCCTGCGGCCCATGCATGGTCGAAAGAATAAGAGGGATGGTGAGAAATGGTCCGACGCCCACCATCTGCAGCATGTTAGCCGCAAGTGCCGGGAAGAGTCCCATGCCCCTTTCGAGACTGGGGGCCGATTGGTTCGCGGGCGGGACGGTTTGGCGCTCAGGCAGTTCGGGAGCGCGCAATTATTCGCTCGAAGCGCCGGCCTTCAGCGGCCTGATCGCGACTTCTTTGAAAAACACGATATCGTTGTCACTGTGATTTTGCAGACCGAAGTATCCTTTATCAGGGCGCCGGCCACGATTGGGTTCGAAGTCGAGCTTCTTCGGGGGAACAGGCTCACCTTCAGTGTAGTCAGTCACCTTCTGGCCGTTCACTTCGATGATGGTATGCGGGCCATCCAGCGTAATTTCCATAGTGTTCCACTCCGGTCCAGGCTTGCCCGGTTTCGACAGAGGCTTCGTAAGCGAGTAGAGTGTGCCCGTCACGTGATACTCGTCTTCGCCGCCGCGCTCGGGGTGATTGTCGATCTGCACTTCGTAGCCTTTGTTCACCGGCATCCAGGGCTCCGTAGGCGCGGTCGGGATGCGGATAAAAACGCCGGAGTTGTCGTTCTCATCCCGCATCTTATATACGATCCGGATCACGCAATCGCCAACCTTGCCGCCTTCCCAATAAAGAAGGCCCATGCCGCCGTGAGTGCGAAGGAGGCCGTTTTCAACAGTCATTCCTCCCGGACCGACATGCTTCCAGCCGTTCAGGTCCTTTCCGTCGAATAATTGCTTCCATTCGCCCGAACCGGCAGCGGCGGGAAGCAAGGCCGCTGTCAGAAGCAGCAGGAAAAGAGGCTTGTGCATATTTGAAGACTACAACAGTGTTCGCATCCCATCTATAATTCGTTCAACCGCTGTGCAGTACCCCGGATAGAGATCAATATATGAACCTTCTTCCGAAAGACGAAAAGTTTTTCGATCTTTTCGCCCAGCACGTTCACATTCTGTGCCAATCATCGAGCCTACTCAAGACCGGTTTGCGGGGCGGCAATGAGGGCGTCTGCGATATCTCGAAACGAATGGAGGCGCTCGAACGCTCGGGCGACGAAATCATTCACCAGATTTTCCGGCGTCTCCAGAAGACGTTCATCACCCCGTTCGATCCAGAAGATATTCAGACACTGGCGACCAGTCTCGACAACGTACTCGATGCGATCGAAGATGCAACGTTTCGTATCGTTGCCTACCGGCTCGACCCCATACCGGATGCCGCGGTGCGCCTGGGCGAGATGATCGATGCCTCGAGCAATGCGCTGGCAAGGGCGCTCCGGGCTTTGCGCGAGAACAAACCGGTGCTGGATGACTGCATCGAGGTGAATCGTTTAGAGAACGAGGCAGATGCCATCGAGAGAACCCTGGTGGCGAAGCTGTTCAGCTCGAACGTAGATCCGATCACGTTGATCAAGCAGAAAGAAATTGTCGAGATCCTCGAACAGGCCACGGACTTGTGCGAGGACGTAGCAGACGTGATTCAGAATGTTGCAGTGAAGAACAGCTAGGCATGCCCGTTCTTGGTCTGGTGGTTCTCATCATCTGCGTCGCTCTCCTGTTCGACTTCGTGAACGGATTCCACGATGCCGCTAACTCGATAGCGACTGTGGTAGCCACCCGGGTGCTCACTCCGTTAACGGCCGTGTGCATGGCGGCAGTTTTCAACTTTCTTGCCGCATACTTTCTCGGAACGGGGGTAGCGGCGACCATTGGCGAGGGTTTCGTAAATACGCGGATCGTCACGCCCTACGTGATCTTAGCGGGACTGCTCGGAGCGGTGGTTTGGAACATTCTGACGTGGCTTATCGGATTGCCGGTCAGTTCTTCACATGCTCTTATTGGAGGCTATGCCGGCGCGGCGCTCGCGAAAGCGGGAAAGCACGCATTGATCGTGGGTAAGTGGCCGAGCACACTCCTGTTCATCGTGCTCGCGCCGTTGATCGGGCTGATTCTCGGCTACATTCTGATGGTTGGGGTGTACTGGATTTTTCGGCACACGACGCCTGCCCGCCTCGATCGCTTCTTCAGACACGCACAAATTGCGTCCTCTGCTTTGCTCAGCTGCGCTCACGGCACAAACGATGCGCAAAAGACCATGGGCATTATCACTGCCGTTTTGGTAGCGGGTAAATTCCAGCGCGGGTTCCATGTGCCGGATTGGGTGATTCTCGCATCGGCAACAGCGATGGGACTTGGCACTCTCAGCGGCGGTTGGCGCGTGGTGCGCACCGTTGGGACCAGATTGACTCGTCTCAAGCCGCGCAGCGGGTTCTGCGCGGAGACAGGAGCCGCCATCTCGATCATGCTGGCTACCTGGCTCAGACTACCTGTTTCGACCACGCATGTAGTGGCGGGCGCAATTGCCGGGGTCGGTTCGATACAGCGGGTTCGGGCAGTTCGCTGGAATGTCGCCGGCAACATCGTGGTTGCGTGGGTTTTGACGATTCCAGCGGCTGCGATTGTAGCTGCTCTCGTTTTTCTGGTCATCAGGCTGCTGCATCCGGAGGCCTGATTTCCTATGTTTGCCGCTTAGAAAGTAAAGCGGATCTGCATGTCCAGACGCCGCTGGTTGCTCGCTGTCGACTCGGCCCCGTAGCCGCCTGTAATGCCGGTAGACTGCAGGAAATAAGGCGAGGTGAGAGCGCCGTTGGGCGTGTTGAGATTCTCGTGGTTGAGGATATTGCGAGCGTTGATTCCGAGTGTCAGGTTGTACCGATGCTCGGTGCTTTCGCCGGGACCGCCTCCAAAGCCGCCGCCCCTGCCACCGCGACCGCCTCCACCCCCGGCCCGTGCGCCTCCCGATGGACCAGAGAACTTAGTTGTGCCGAAGCCCCAGGTCTTGCTGACTCGCAGGTTCAGTCCGATAAAGCCAGGACCGGTTTCTGCATTGCGCTCAATTAGATTCGAGGTACCAGGCGCGGCCACAAGCGGGGTTGGATTGAGATAGCCAAAGGGCGAGTTGTACGGCGTAATGTAGTCTACGACTTGAGGACGCGCAGTGGGAGTGCCCTGACCCTGCAGAAAGAGATCTGTACCGGTAGTGATGTTGTAAGGAATGCCGGTGTGTGCCACAAGAAAGGGGGAGAAGCGAAGTCCCCAGCGAGCGAGCAAAGATCCGCCGAAAAACAGGTTCTGCTGAATGTTCAGAGCAGCACGACCCCAATCTTGTGAAAAATTGTAAGGATTCGATGGCAACGTCGACAACCCATCGGTGTCGCTATGCGCGTCGGCATAGGTGTATCGGCTGAATAGGGTGAGCCATTTGCCGACCTGGCTGTTGACGCCGACTATGACTTGGGTTTGCTTAAAGATGCCATCCGATTCGAAGTTGTAGATGTCGCCGACGTTTCCGTAGGGTCTCACGATCGGAACGGAGGAACCGGGTGCTCCCGGCGGCAGCTCTCCGGGAACGGGTATGGGAGCGTTAATATCGACAGTGCGCAGTTCGTGTGTACCGCGCGAATAAACATAGTTCGCATTGACCGTGGTGTGGCTGAACACCTGCCGCTCCACCGATACCGCCGTTTGCATCAGCCGTGGCGCTCTGAGATTCGCATCGATCTGATAGCGCTGGGCTGCATTGGTTCCGGGTGGCGACAACTGGTTGATCGGGATTGGCGTGTCGAAAGCAGCGTTGTAATTGATTATGTTTGGCGCGTCAGCCGTATACGCCGATTGCCCTCCGGCTTGCTGGTTGTAGCGGTAAGCCGTCTCAACGTTAGTAATGGCGAACCGGTCATAGAAGTAACCCCAACCTCCGCGAACCACCGTCTTGGGACGTCCACGTCCGCCTTTGGAATCGGGAGACCAGGCGAAACCGATGCGGGGCGCCCAGTCATTCTTGTCGTTGATGTTGGTTTGCGATTCCCAGCGAAGGCCCATACTCACCGTAAGATTGGGGCGCACTTTCCAGTCATCTTGTATGAATGGCCCGAAATCCAACTGGTAAAAGCTGAGATATGGATTGCCGGCATTGACCGAATACTTCGATGGCCCATATCCCAATGCTGATACTTGCGTGCTGGAAAGGCCTCGAGCGAGCAGCTGTTCCGTGAGCAGGTACTGGTCGATCGACTGCAGTTGAACGGTCTGTCCAGGAGTTGGATTCAAACTGGCATCAAGCGCCGGAAACGTTCCGCCCAGGAAGAAGAATGTTCCGTTGAACCCCTTCGGACTTGAATCGGAGAGATCGTCGGCCCTGATTCGAAGGCCGAATTTGCTGGTGTGCGCGCCCCAGGTGAGAGACGTATAGTTCTGAAGCTCGTACCCATTTTGGACATCGAAGCTTCCCGGGTAACCCGGGGCGCTATAGCCGGAGCCGCCCGACGTGAACGACTGCGCAACCGACAGCTGCGGACCGAGCGTCTGGCTGGCATACGACATCGACTCGCGATCGAACTGGAAGTGAGTTTCATTGATCGCTTTTGAGCTCAGCACTGCGGTATCCACTGCCTGAAAAGTCTGCTCGGGATTGGACGAGCTATAGCCGTTGCTCGGCAGATTGATATTGCCGACCGTGAGATCCGGCAGGTTGAATGCGCCAATTCCGGTCACAATGTGTTCGTTATCGAGATAGCCATACCGAAAACTCAGCGTATTGTTCGCCCCGAGCTGATAATCGAGCCGGGGGCTCACTGTCGTGCGCCGTTGGGGAGTCGGAAAGTAGTTTTGGTACGAGAAGTGGCTTAAGAAGTCGGCGGTCGGTATCGTCGCGGTGTTGATTCCATTGTCATCGATATTCCGCCGCTCGACGTCGATGAAAAAACTCCCGTGCTTACCGAGCGGTCCGCTCAGGTTCCCTCCGAACAGCTGAGTTCTGAAGGGAGGGTTTACTGAAAGGAAAGGATTACGCGAGTTCCAGACGCCGTCGCTGATCGTGTAATAGCCCTGGCCATGGAATTTGTCCGATCCGGGTTTCGTGAAGATCTGAATACGTCCGTAGCCGAGTTTGTCGAATTCCGCCGAGAACGGGTTAGAGTTGATCCGTATTTCGCGGATAGACTCCTTCGGCGGAAGCCTGCCTCCGGTGAAGCCGTCGATGTAAATTTGGTTCCCTCCGGGCCCGGCGGAAGGACCGGCTAAGGCGGTCAGATCGGCCTGCAGATCGTCGGGGTCATCCGGCAGCGCATCGAGATCTTCCGGCTTGAGCACAAGCGCGCTGGCGTTATTGGCCGCTTCCGTACTCACCACATTGGTGGTGGTATCGGTGACAGTGACCTCCTGCTTCTCGGTTTGCAGACTCATAACTATGTTGGCGGTGGCGGATTGCGCATTGACAACCTGGACAGCCAGTGGCTTTTCCTGCTGCAGTCCCGTGTATGTGGAGGAGAGGCTGTAGACGCCGGGGGCAACACCACGAAAAACATAGGTGCCGTCGCCACTCGTTTTGACGGTGCGAACCGTGTTGCTCGAATCGGTTAGTGTAACGGTCGCGCCGGGTATGATTCCGCCGGTGGTGTCCTTCAAGCTTCCGCGTACCACGCCTGTTCCGGACCGGGACTGAGGAACGGTCGTCGCCTGGTCGGGTCCGGGCGCTTGAGCCGACGCGGTCTGAACTCCCGCGAGGCTTGCGAGAAGCATTCCTAGAATGAGTACACTGACACTGCTGAAACGCATACGATCCTCTATCAAAGAATTTTTGGAGTTACCCGCTGCTGCCTACTGCTGCGGCGCTTCTATTTGGCCGAGTCCCCAATCACCGCCCAGCGCCTGGCCACCACGGCTCGCGGGCGCTGACTGCAGAATCGGTTCGACGCCGGCTATGACGTTCGTTGCCGAAACCTGACTGGTGTTGCCGCCGATGACAGCGCCCGAGACCACCACAGCGTCTCCGGGTTTGAGGTCATTCACGTTGATCGCGGGCAGCCTCTCGATTAACTGCGATATGTCGCCGTTGCGCGGACCGCGCATCCCGCCGCCCATTCCACCGCCATACGCTCGTTGACCACCTGCCGCCTCGGAGGGTCCATCTGCGGGCGGCCGCCCTGCCGGGCTCGAACTATCTGCATTCGCACCGCCTCCGCCGCCGGGATTGCCGGGGCTACCGGATGGCGGAACGCCCGGGCCTGGTCTGGTCCCAGCATTGGAACGCTGAGCTAAGCGCATCGCCATCTCGGGAGGAAGTTTGCGAATGGCCGTGTTGGCCCCTATCACAACCGTGACCGGCTTTTTCGTAGCCAAGTCCTTGACCGTGATCTGCTTTCCATCGGGTGCAGTTGAGAGCAGGGTGCCGTTCAGAGTTCGAAATGCGGCTGAATATACTTTTGTTGCTGTGATCGTAGCCCCATCGTCGCTCTTTTCGCCAATCACCCGAACCTGATCGCCGGCCTGAACTTGCGTAATCTGCGAGGGCGTGGGCTTAGTTGGGGTCTCGGGTGAGTACCGGGTGAACTCCGTTTGTGGCGAAGTGGTGAGAGTAACGGTTCTCGGGCCCTGTGCGCTTCGCGCGCTGATCATTATTTTCCCACCGGCTCCATCGACTGCTGTTACCACGCCCGCGATGCTGTGCTGCCATTCCGCCGCTTGCGCTGCGTGGGCCGCCTCGAGGTCGCGGGCAGACATAAGAACAAGACTGCGGGCTGCAATTTTACTTGTGTCGTCGGGCGCCTTGAAGCCACGAATGTCGACCCGATCACCCGTCTGCAACTGGTCGGACGTGATTCTGGTCGCGTTCTTGAGATCCTTTGCACCCGGTGCTACCTTGATGAGCGTCTTGGTGTCCGCAAGTAGAATCAGCTGTTCGGTGCCGGTCTTATCTTCTTTAACCGTGATCGTGTGGGCCGCGGAATCTGTTCCGGTGATAGTCCCGATCAGATGCTCGGGAGGTTTGACGGAGGTTGGGGGGGCGGTTTGCGCGGCAGCACTCAAAATAGTGACTAGAGCCGCCAGTACGATCTGGAATCGGTTCGACATTAAACTTTTTCAGCCAGCGACTTCGTTAGAGTCTTATGACGAGGGCGCAGTTCTGTTGTCGAAAGTTACGCGGGTAAGTTCAAACCTGGAAAACGTGCTGAGGGGCGGCTGAAAAACAACTAGGGCGCGAGCAAAACAGAATTGCCCGCGCCCTATGAGTGAGTGGACGGAAAGCTGGAGTCAGGCAGCGTTAACAAGAATGTCGTCGAACATTTCTTCGCCATCCGCCTGATTGCGATCGGCTTGTTCCTGACACTGAATACAGTAGGGAGCCCAAGGAACAGCGGCTATGCGCTTGGGGCTGATCTCTTCTTCGCAATGAAGGCAAGTTCCGAACGAGCCGTCGTCAATCCGCCGAAGCGCTGAACGGACATTGCGCAAGAGGTTCGACTCACGATCGAGATTGCGAATGGCAAGCTCGCGCTCGGAGGCGTGCTGTACTTCGTCCAGAGCGTCAGCGCTCTTCTCGATGGCGATCGCATCGCGGTTGCGTACGATTTGTTCTAATTCGTCCTGCTTTGCTTCCAGGATCTTTTTGTAGTTGTTTTGTTCCGTCTTCGTCATTATCAATCTCCTTCTTACCGACTAGCTGTGCCCACTCATAAAACAATTCGAAGCAGCCGAGTTATCCGTTTAGACGTGCCAACCTTCGAAAAGGTTCAATTGCCTCAGCAGAGAAACCCGAACGCACGTGAGCGCTCGATGGTTATCGCGTTTACACGAAAACGGTTGAGAGCTGATCCCGGAAAGTCCGAAACTCGGGGCCGAGTTTCCCATACCGGATCTCTCTATTCCGACAAGCCAGCGCTTTTCGGATTTTCGAATCATAACACAACTCCGGAGCAATTCAAGAACCAATCTCGAGCCCCGTTTTCCCCTTTGTCTAACACCCGGAATCTGCAATTTGCTATCGACCCAACCGGCATTTCTTGCCGAAGCTTCCTACTCGCGCATTCCTGCTTAAAGATGGTGAAAACGGTACGAGTATCGGCACAGCCGTTGGGTGGTCAAGCCGTGTCGCTTCCGTCAATAACTTGGTGCCGCAAGGAGCACTCGCAATATAGCGAGGCCGCGAAGCCCCCGGAACCACATCTTTCACTTCCTCTGATGTGTTTAGGTGCAGGGCAGAAAGAAAAATCTCATCGTAGGCCGGAAATAAAGTAAGGGCTTAGGTAAACTCTGGATCCTGGTCCTCTGACGTTACCTCAAAAAGTAGCTCACTTAACTCCGGTTGAGTCAGTGGATCTGCCATCTACGAAATCGAGGTAATCAGTGAAATCAGTTAACCCGCGGGCGGTACTTTTCTTTCAACACGAGCTCGTCGAAGATTGCGAGCACTCGCTTCCGATATGTGTACATCTGCCGCAGCGAGTCTCTGAACCCTTCTTCGTAACGCCGGGGCTGCAGCCACTTATTCAGTAAGGGACGCGGTACATCGATATCCCGGCGCAGGTCATCGGCCGAATGGCCGCGCAGAAAGAGACCATAGAAGATAGCTGCTTCCCGCTGCGGTGCCAGTGGATCGAGATCGTCGCGGCCAATCATACTCCAAATGCCTTAAGTCCGTATCGTACAACGAAAAACCGGAAGCAAGTAACTCCTAATTGATCAGTCTAACAACGGTGTCAAGTGGCTGACAATCTACGGGATATACATAGGATGAACGAGCAACGATGCACGCTTCGGCAGAATTGAGGTACGATTTCTCCCAAAAGGTCTGGTCAGGAGAAATGTGCCGGATGACCCAACAGAAACGGCTTCGCTTGAGCAAAAGGAGCGGGAGTGTCGCAAGGTAAGCAGAATCAGGGAGACATTCTGGGTCAGCCTAAGCTGAACGGCAAAATTATCCTTGGTGAGTTGGTCCGGAACATGGAGCTTGGCCGTTTTGAGATGGCCTATGCAGTTCTGCTGCCCTGTGTGTTCACAGTGTATTTGAATCCCGCGGATTACTCGATGCTCAGCGGAGTTTTGAGTTTGGTTGTTGATGATGCACGAAGAGCTCTGCGCGCGCGAGTAACAGAGCTGAATGCAGCGGCTCCTTCGTCGTTCGGTTTACGCCGGCGGAATCAACCTCGCAAGGAATTTAAGATCGCGTGCCGTGAATGGGACATCGAATTTTTGCCCGATCCTGAGGTCCCCGCAGCGGACGTAGAGATTCACTCTGAGCTAAATGAGGCCGCTCCGCCGGGATTTCGCGGAGTTAAGACTACACTTATAGGGCGTGAGCCTTCGGCCAAGGAACGCACCAGCGAACGACGAAAGGCCCTGGGGCATTCGGTCGACCCTGTTTACGCAGTGATTCACTACAGCGATGATTCCGGACCGCAGACTTATTTGTTGACGAAGAATCAGGTTCGAATCGGGCGCGGTGGGAACGGGCAAGGGGTGGATCTTCTGCTGCAATCTACCGACGAAATCTCACGGGAGCACGCCGTGATTCGCCGCGACCCCGCGACGGGCGGTTTTGCGATTCTCGATTCGAGCACAAACGGTACTTGGGTTAACGGCAGGCGGCTGCGCAAGGGAGTGGAAGACCCTCTGCCAATGCGCGCCAACATTGGGTTAGGGGAAGTGCTTGACTTGAACTTCGAAGTACGGTTATGAAGTTCGTCTACCTGGCGCACGTCCCCTTCGTTCTCATGCTGCTGCTCTTTGTAGCGGGGTTTGCATGGGCTAACCGCGGGAGGGACAAGTTTTGAAGACGCTCGCAACAGTACGAGCAGGCCTCGCGACCCATACCGGTTACCAGAGAAGCGCAAACGAAGATCGGGTTCTGGCCGACGCTGCTAATGGGATTTTCATGGTGGTGGATGGCCTGGGCGGACATGCGGCTGGAGAACTCGCGGCGCAAACGGCGCTCGACGTTGTGCGGCAGGAGCTTAACTCCTCTTTGCTTGACCTGTCCAGACAGATTCCCAGAGCGATCGCCGAGGCCAATAACCGCATCTTTGCCATGGCTCAAGAAGACCCTGAACGTAAGGGCATGGCCTGCGTGCTTACGCTGGCTGTGTTGCGTGAAGATCGTTTGAGTTGGGGACACGTGGGTGATACGCGTCTGTACCTTTTTAGAAAAGGCAGGTTGCGCAAGCTGACTGCGGATCACTCGCCCGTGGGCGAGTTGGAAGACGAGGGGCAGCTTAGCGAGCGCGAGGCAATGATGCACCCGCGACGCAACGAAGTGTTTGGCGACGTAGGCTCGGTATGGCGAAGATTCGATGACCCGTCGTTTGTTGAATCAGGGAGCCTGGCCTTCGCACCCGACGCTGCCTTGCTACTCTGCAGCGATGGCTTGACCGATGCGCTTACATCTTCCGAGATTGCGGCCCAGCTCGAGCGGTTCGATGGCGACCCCGACAACACCGCTCTGAAGCTGGTGCGTGCGGCCAATGAGTCGAGCGGCCGGGACAACGTAAGCGTCGTCTTTGTCGCGGGCCCCGAGTTCGCCGGCAACAGCGGAGGAAGCGCACTACAGGTCGACCCACGGCACGTGATTACGCGTGTCCGGCCCAGCCCGCGACGCCGTCTGGCACCCGGCAGGAGTTTTCTGTGGCTTTGCATCGGCATTCTTCTGGGGCTGCTCCTGGCGGCTGCCTGGGAGAGAAGAGCTAACGTGGTGAGTGGAGTTTCACAGCTGTGGGTTGGGCTGTTTACCAGCCCGGCGCGTAAGTAAGGCGACGACGTGAACGAGGCGCAGACGTTCGGCCGGTACGAGATCATCCGTAAAATCGGGCGCGGTATGGCGGACGTATACCTGGCACGGGATTCGGAAATCGACGGCCACGTCATCCTGAAAACAATCGAAATCTCTGACGATGAATCGGCACGGCTTGCCGTCGAGGCGGAGCGGCGCGGCGCCAATATCCAGAAGCAGCTCTCGAGCGAACACGAGAATATTCTCGACGTGTACGAGGCCGGTGAACAGGATGGCCGGTTCTTCGTTGCAATGGAGTATTTCCCCGGCCGGACTATGGCGGAAATCCTGCAGGCGGAAGGTCCGTTAGCGCCCAAGCGCGCCGCGCGCTATGCCGCCGATGTCTGCCGCCAGCTGACGACACTGCACGAGTTCGTCCCGCGCGGCAAGAGCCGGAAAAGCGCGGTCGTGCACGGCGACATCAAGCCTTCGAATATCCAGATTGGAGCGGACGGAGAGCTCAGGATCCTCGACTTCGGAATCGCAAAGTTCATCTCCTCCGGGCACGATCTCACGCGTCATCAACTGGGCAGCCCGAGCTACTGTTCGCCCGAGCGCTTGCGCGATTCGCAAGTCAACGTACACGCCGATCTGTGGGCCCTTGGTATCAGCCTGTACGAGATGCTGGCGGGTTCACCCCCTTTCCAGGCGCAAAATACACGCCGCCTGGAGGCCTTGATTCAATCCGGCAAGCCGCCTGTCCCGTTGTCGGATGAGGTCCCCGCTGACCTTAAAGCGATCGTTGGAAGGGCTCTCGCCACCGATATAAGTTGCCGGTATCCCTCAGCGGAAGCCATGGCAAACGATCTTTGGGCTTTCGTCGAGGACCGCCCGATTGAGCGCCCTCAGGAGGAGGCGCAGCCGGCAGATGCAAAGGCTACCGTCCTGCGTCAGCCAAAGCCTCCCTCGGGCGGGGTCCGGAGCATAGATGCTTCCAAAGAACCTGTGCAGGGTAAAAGAGCACATCTTCTGGTCAGGCCGCCCGTCCGCGATCTGCCGAATGTAGCCATCGCGCTTCTGAGCGGAATCCTCGCCGGGCTCATCCTCTTTATCCCAGCCACTCAGTACTTCCAGTTCCGCGAGATCAGCCGAAGCCTGAATCAGCGTAAGGATTACGTGCTGCTTCCGGCCTCTGTGCTAGCGACCGATTGGCAACATTATCAGACGTTGCAGCGCCGTGGAGGATGGTGGAAGCATCTGTTCCCGAGTGACGAGATGGAAGAAAGCTTCCGGGCTAACCTGCTCGATTCGGCAAACAATCTAATCGGCCGCTTCCGGCGTAGTTCGAGCTATCAATTGGCGCCTTCGAAATGGTCGAGAGCTCGGCTCTGTTTGCTGTACGCTCTTGAAATCGAACCACGGAACGAGAGGGGACGCGGTCAACTTCATCTCTGCGATGGCTATCTCAGTCTCGACGGCGGGGCGCCTGGAGTATACGCGGGACTTAAGGCCTTTCACCAGGCTGAAGCATTGCTGCCGCGTTCACCCGACCCGCATCTGGGACTGGCTCGCGGCTACATCACGGGAGTGCATAATATCGGAGCCGGTCTCGCCGAATTCCACCAGGCCGAACAGCTCGGCTATAAGCTAGGCCCACGTGAAATGGAACTGGAAGGCGACGGCTATCTCTACCGAGCGGAAGCCGAGTTCACCCGTGCACAGCACGCGGGGCAAGAGGACCAGGAGACGGCCATCAAATGGCTCCGTCTTTCGAGCCGCGATTTTGAGCGTGCACAGAATCTCTACGAGCCGATTGCCGGTTTCGATCGCGTGGATGCACATCTCGAACAGCTCTACCGAGACCAGAGCGAGCAGGCGAAATTGGAAGCGGCAGTCTATAATCCGCCTCGCCCCAAGCCTCGCGCTATTTTCCTCAGAATCGGATTCAGCAAGAAAACAGGTTCCAGGCGATGGCGGTAACCCGGCGAAGCGAGAGCAGGCTGGCGCTTCAGCTGGACCTGATCGATCGCCCCAAAGTATCGGAACGCCGGCGTGAGTTTTGGTGGCTGTTCGGCGCATCGCTAATCGCCGCACTCGGCTTGGTCCTTGTTTTCGTTGCGAAAACGCAGGACTTCGGCGACCTGCGAGACCGGTTGCAGAAGGGCGAACTGCTGGACCTGAACGCGGCGGATGGAACTCCGGGCTTGGCCAAGACCATCGAAACTGTTTTGGGTGATTCAGCGGGCGCGCAGATGGCCGCCGACCGCGTGAAAAGCTTTCTTGATGAGCATCGGCCTCTACCGAACGTCGGTGCGCTCGCTCGTCTCAGGTTGACGCAGTCAGAGGCGCAAGGCGACCCTCGCTGGAGCGCATGGCAAAAGGGTTTTTCTACAGGCGGCCGGACCCTGACGAGCATCGCACTCGTGCCGCTGAGCAAGTTGAAACCAGTCCTGGTTGTGCGAACTCCGGAGCAGTTCGTCCGCCTTTACGCGCTTTGGGTCTCGCTTTACTTTGCCGCCTTCTGGAGCGTACATATCCTGTGGCGGTGGCGAAGCTTTCGCGGCGACGCTGCCTTACTCCCGGCCTTGCAACTGCTAACCGCAATCGGGCTCATCCTGATGGTCAGTCTGCGCGATCCTCTCCGGGACACGATCGAATTTCGAAAGTTCGTGTTGGGCGTCGTAGCAGGGTGCGCCATTCTACTCCTGCCGCTTCTCAAGGCCTTTCAATATCAGCGGTTCGCCCGCTTCACGTACACGCCGCTCTTCCTGGCACTCGCGCTCTTTGCAGCTCTTCTGCGGTTTGGTTCCGGCCCCACCGGCAGCGACGCACGGGTAAATCTCGGGCCGTTCCAACCGGTTGAAATTATCAAGCTGCTGCTGGTTTTTTTTCTCGCCGGCTACTTCGCGCAGAATTGGGAACGGCTTCGAGAACTGCACCAGAAACGATTCGTACCTCGCTGGCTCAGCTGGCTGGAATTACCGCGCTTGAGCCATGCTCTGCCGGTGATGTATGCCGTTTCCTGCGCGCTGATCCTCTTTTTCGTGTTGAAAGACATGGGTCCGGCGCTCGTGCTGGGCGTTCTTTTCCTTATCACTTTCGGCATCGCGAGGCGGCGGGCAGGTCTGGCGCTTTTAGGTATAGCGCTCCTGGTAGGCGGAGTGGCGGTTGGGTACCACTACGGAGCCCCGCACACCGTCGTGGAGCGTGTTTCCATGTGGCTCTCTCCCTGGAACAACGAGGTGCGCGGAGGCGATCAGCTCGCACATTCTCTTTGGGCCTTCGCGACCGGTGGCCCGTGGGGTTCGGGTCCGGGCTGGGGTGATCCGGGAGTCATTCCGGCCGGTCACACCGATCTTGTTCTTCCGTCGATTGCCGAAGAGTGGGGGGTTCCGGGCGTTGCCGCTCTCTGTATTCTCTTCGCCTTGCTCGTTCGCCGATCCTTCCGCATCGCACTTGATGCGCCCGATGAATACGGCTTTTTCCTTGCGGCTGGATGCGGAACGCTTCTTGCGCTCGAGATGCTGCTGATCTCAGGCGGCGCCTTGGGCGCCATTCCGCTCTCCGGAGTAGTCTCGCCCTTTTTGAGTTCGGGCAACACGGCCATGCTCTCCAATTTTCTAATCTGTGCCATCCTACTCGGGATATCAAATCAGACCGCTCGTGCGGAATTACCTGCCGCGATCGGGTGCCGTGAACCCGTCGTTCGCTTTGCTGAAATTTTTGGGAAGCCCGTCAAAGTCGTTTCCGCCGTGCTGGGTTTGTGCGCACTTGCGCTTTTGGCGAAAGCGGCCTACGTCGAGATCTGGCACGACCAGGATCTGCTCGCCCGCGATGCTCTCGTGTACGCCAGTGACGGTGTGAAGAGGCCCGAACACAACCCGCGCCTGAATCTCTTAGCCGCATCCATTCCGCGCGGCAACATATATGACCGCAACGGTGTTCTCCTGGCGGCGAGCAGTTGGGCAGACGTCGAAAGCCGGCGCGGCGACTATGAACGGCTCGGCCTCGCTGTAGATCAAAATGCGACGCCGGGTGACACGCGCCACTATCCGTTTGGGCCTGCGACGTTGCACTTGCTGGGAGACCTGCGAACGGGCGAGCGATTCCACGCCACCAACGCTTCGCTAGTCGAGCACGATTCGAACCGAAAATTGCAAGGCTACAGCGATATCCGGGACCTCGCGGCAGTAGTTCGCTATCGGCACCAGCACGACAACCCAGTCCTCAAAGCTTTACTCAGTCGTGATCGGGATGTCCACACAACACTCGATGTACGCCTGCAACTCAAAGCCATCGACATCATGAAGCGCCATCTCGAGCGGGCCTCTCGCAAAGGTGCGCTGCTGGTCATGGATGTGCAAACCGGTGACGTACTTGCTCTTGTGAGTTGGCCAGTACCCC
Organism: Terriglobia bacterium; assembly: GCA_963723645.1. Classification (GTDB taxonomy): domain Bacteria; phylum Acidobacteriota; class Terriglobia; order Bryobacterales; family Bryobacteraceae; genus Bog-105. Next base: position 1,831,730 of record CAVRRR010000005.1, on the reverse strand, counting down.
CCAGCAGCGAAGCCATGCCGGACGAACTCCTCGACCGCGCGCGCTACGGCGAATACCCGCCCGGCTCCACTTTCAAACTGGTAACCGCGATGGCTGCTCTTCGCCTAGATAGTGCAGCGGATAAGAAAAGTTTTGCTTGCAAGCGGCTCAGTGACGGGCGAGCGGGCACCGTAATTCCTGGATGGCGTCGCCCGATCCGCGACGACATCGGCGACCGCGTACACGGCACGTTGAACATGGGACAGGCGATCACAGTATCTTGCAACGCCTATTTCGCCCAGCTTGGCGTCTATGCTGTGGGGTCGAAGGCGCTGCGCGAGACCGCGGCCGCGCTCGGGATCGATGCGGGCAACGAATCGCAAGTGAAACAAATGCTGCCGTTTGCCGCATACGGTCAGGGACCTGTAGTCACCACGCCGCTCAAGATGGCGCGCGTTGCCGCGACTATTGCCGCGGGTGGTACCATGCCGCAAGGACGTTGGGTTCTGGACGGCAGTGATGGCCGAATCGCGCCACCGGTAAATGTGCTTCCCCCCGGTTCCGCGGCATTTCTGGCAGGCGCTATGCGGTCGGTTGTGGTGGAAGGGACAGCCCGCTCAGCTATGAATGGTTTGAGTATTCAAGTTGCCGGCAAAACCGGCACCGCCCAGTTGGACCGCGGCGAGCCGCATTCCTGGTTTGCCGGCTTTGCACCCTACGATGCGCCTCCAGACAAACGCATCGCGTTCGCGGTAGTGGTGGAGCACGGTGGATACGGCGCAAAGCTAGCCGCGCCCATTGCCCGCGAACTCGTAGAGGCTGCCGGGCAATTAGGGATCTTGCAAACTTCGGGTAAGAGGTGATTCGATGGCACTCTCAAACGTTTTTGAAAAGCTCGGGCGAGCAGTTTTCGAATCTCCCTTCGGAGCGAACCGGCTGGCGAAGGATGCACCGGAGCTGGCTGAGATTCGGCTGGCTGCACTCGATGTCGTGAAAGCCAAAAGTCATCGCGTCAGCGGCAAGTATGTGTTTCCTTACGATCTGATTCGTATCGAGTTGTTAGGTGTACCAGAGGAGCAGGCGCAAGTTTTTCAGAATGATTTCCTCAAGGGCTATTTTGCCGAAGAACTGAAGGCGGGCTTGACCCGCGCCAGCTATCGTTTCCCCGCCGGGTTGCATTTCGAATTCGGCACCAGCCCTCGTTTGCCCGAGAAGGGTGAGTCCTGGCTTTCGGTCGAAACTGCAATGCGGCAGCCATCTACGGAATCAACGCCGAGTCACGCAGCCTCCATAGGCTGCTTTACCGTCATTCATGGCACGGCTAACCAGATGAAGCTCATGCTGAAGAAAGCCCGCACTAACATCGGCCGCACTGCGGAGGTCTACCGAACCGCGGGTCCTTCCCGGCGCAACGATCTGGTTTTCGTCGGAGATGATGAGATCGACAAAACGGTATCGCGTGAACATGCGCACGTCCTGCGCTCGAGCACCACGGGTGAGTACCGGCTGTTCAACGATCGGATTTATAAGGGGGAGGACCAGTGCGCGCTTTGGATCGTGCGCGATGGTCTGAGCCTTCCTGTCCATAAGAGCCCCCGCGGTACACTGCTTCAAACCGGTGACGAGGTTTACGTCGGGACCGCCGTGCTGCGCTTCTCACTCGAGAAGCGGTGAAGGCTTAAGCGGCGGCCCGGGTCTCGGTGTCCGCACGCGCAACCGAAGGCAAAAGAACCTCGGTTGAAATCCGGCGCTCGGTTTCCTGGCACTCCACAAACCATCCCTGACATTCAGCTATTTTTGCTCTGACGAGAGCGCGAAGGGATTGCGCTTCGTCGTTGCTGAGTGCCCAGACCGGTTGTGTTCCATCCGGTGCGCTTCGCTCGATTTGGATCAGGACACGAACGTATTGGCCTTGGCCCAGGATTTCTTTGGAGCACTTCACGCTCGACGTTGAAACTGTCATAACCCCGCCGAAGGGCATCGCGTTTGCCGCCATCAAAACGAGCTTGATCAGGAACTGGCTCAGATTCACGACCTCGTTGGGTGAGGAATCCAGACCAGACTGCAGATTTAGGTTGAGAGAGACCCTGAGCTGGCAGAGCCGCTCGTGTAAAGACCTGCTGTTTTCTATTGTTTCATCGATGCTAAACGCGGTTACTTCAGACCGCAGGCTCGACTTGGCGAGGAGGGTCTCGCGGTCAAACGGAATCGCACTGACTCTCGGTCTCTTCATCGATGCCTGTGTCCAGTCCATAATGAGTGGAAGAATGGGCCCATTTGTCTCAAGACCGCGAGGGGCCGGACTGTTCCGTAAATCAAAGGAGGACAAGTGAGCCAAATTGAGAAGACTTCTCGTCGGGCCGTGATCAGGGCTGCGGGTGCATGCGGCATCTTGCCTGTTCTCCGCGGTTCGCCTTTGCTTCCGGAAACTCCTTGTGACCATGCCGATCTTCCTGCATCGATCGCGGCTCTGACATCGATGCACGAGGAAGCGAAGCCGATCACCACCGATGAGCGCCGGCAACGCATCGAGCGAGCTCAAAAGCTCATGGCAGAACACAAGATCGATGCAATCCTGCTTGCGGGCGGAACGTCGCTGGTCTATTTCACCGGCATGCGGTGGGGTAACAGCGAGCGCCTGTTCGCGTCCGTAATCCCAGCCAATGGCAAAGCATTCTGCGTCTGCCCGTCGTTCGAAGAGGACCGGGCGAGAGAACAGTTGAACCGCGGACCACTCGAAGGCTCCGCAGTGCTGACCTGGCACGAAGACGAAAGCCCTTACAAGCTCATAGCTTCCGGCCTCCGTTCTCTGGGCAGATCTTCAGGCACGCTCGGCATCGAGGAACGCACGCCCTGGGTCTTCAGCAATGAGATCGCGAATGCGGCTCCCGCCCTTCACCTCGTTTCCGCTACGCCCGTCACGGCCGGATGCCGCATGATCAAGAGCTCGCACGAACTCGAACTCATGCAGATTGCCAATCGCGCGACCCTGAAAGTCTATGAGGCCGTCTATAAGGCTCTTCAGCCCGGGATGACTCAAAGTAAGGCGTCGGAACTCATCAATGCGGCGTACGAGCGTGTCGGTTTTCGCGGCGAGGCAAGCGTGGAGGTCGGCCCCTACACGGCGAATCCCCATGGCTCGACCACACCTCAGACCATCCGTGAAAATACGATTGTCATGATCGACGACGGATGCCTGGTTGAGGGATACAACTCTGACATCACCCGAACCTTTGTTCTCGGGAAAGCAACCGACAAAATGAACCGCGTCTTCGACGTTGTGCACAAGGCGCAAGCGGCTGCCCTCAGGGCTGCCAAGCCGGGCGTGGAGTGTCAATCGGTAGATGCAGCAGCGAGAAGAGTGATCGTGGATGCGGGCTTCGGGCCAGACTATGCGTTCTTTTCTCATCGCGTAGGTCATGGCATCGGAATGGATGGGCATGAGTGGCCGTATCTTGTCCGAGGGAATTCGCTTCCTCTGCAGCCCGATATGACATTTAGCGACGAGCCTGGTATTTACATCCGCGGCGAGTTTGGGGTGCGCCTTGAGGATGATATGCACATCACAGACTCCGGAGCCAAGCTGTTTACGCCGCAAAGTCCGTCCCTCGACCACCCCTTTGGCTGAGGTATTTCGAGCGATTTAGCTGATCAGATTCGTTCCGCTTTGAATCCAACTCCAAGACGGAGAAAGATATTCGGCTCAATCGGGCAGCAATTCGCTCACCGTTAACAAAGGGAGAGAATCTGATGCTTGCTTACGCAACGGCAAGTTACAGTCTGAATTAATGGAACGGAGAGTGGACATATGAACCGAAAAGTACTTGGAGTGAGCGTAGCCGCAGTGGCATGCCTGGGTTGGGATCTCTTCAAGAGACTCTCGACGCGGCACAACCAGGGCATCGCGCGAGGGAAGCGCTTCGTCATCTTGGGCGGTGGATTTGGTGGGGTGGAAGCAAGCCGTGAACTCGAGCGTCTCTTACCGGGACCGGACAACGGCGAAATCGTGCTGGTGAGCGAGACCGACTATCTTCTGTTCACGCCCATGCTCACCGAGGCTGTCGGCGGGGAGATACAACCGCACCACATTATCGTGCCGTTAAAGTCCTACACTCGCCGGTCGAAAATTGTGAACGGCGAGATCAAGAGCATCGATCTAAAACGCCGGTCTGTGGTAATTAATGGCGGCGACCCGGACGCGTTGACGGCCGATCACCTTGTCATCGCCCTCGGCGCGACCTCGAACTTTCACCACGCTCCCGGAGTCGAGAAGAGTGCACTGACTGTAAAGACGCTGGAGGACGCAAACCGGATCAGACAGGGCGCTTTAGGCCTGGTGAAGAGTGCCGCGCTCGAAGCAAATCCCGAAGAAAGGCGCGCCATGCTGACCTTCATCGTCGCAGGCGGGGGATACACCGGCGTCGAAACGATAGCAGCCCTCAACGAATTAGTTCGCGAGACCGCGGCTCCACATGAACACATCAGTGAGTCGGACATTCAGATGGTGCTTGTTGAGCCGCTCGGCCGGTTGATGACTGAGGTCACGGAGGACTTGGCTGCTTACTCACAGAAGATCCTCCAAGGATCCGGCATTCGTGTTGTGCTGAACACCGGAGTCGAGAGTGCCGAAGGAGATACGATCGAGCTTACGAATGGCGAAAAGATCCGTGCGCGCACCTTCGTTTGGACCGCGGGGATTGAACCAAACAAACTTATTACGGAGCTCGATGCGCCGAAAGGGAAGGGCAAAGCCCTGCAGGTCACAGCCGAACTCGCCCTCAAACAGTTCGAGGGAGTCTGGGCGCTCGGCGATTGCGCGGATGTGCCCCAACCCGACGGCAAAGGCTCCTATGGCGCTACTGCGCAGAATGCAACGCGCGAAGGTAAGCTCGTAGCGCGCAACATAGTCAGGCTGCTGCGCGGCCAGCCGTTGAAACCGTTTCGCTACAGACCTATCGGCGAACTGTCCCTGGTTGGCAGGCGTCGCGGGGTGGCACGCATTTACGATCGAAACTTCTCGGGATTCACTGCCTACGTGTTGTGGCGGCTGGTCTACTTCGGGAAGCTGCCATCCGTGACACAGCGCATCCGAGTCCTCTCCGATTGGCTGCTGGATGCCGTTCTCGGGCCTGCTGCGAAGTTGCAATACATTCCCGCCCTGCCTAAACCGGAAAAGATTTCGCCCTCCCACCAGGATGCGGCTTCAGCCTGACCGGCGCGCTGCCGTCCTCTGACTAGAGATGAAAACGGAACCGCAGCTGGCCGTAGATTTGCCTCGGATTCACATAATGAGTGCCGCCGAAGGTATTGCTGTTGTCGAGCAAGTATCGTGCGTTCCCGATGTTCACGGCATTGACGGAAGCGGACCAATTCTCACCAAATCGCTTTCCGATCGACAGGTCGACGGTCGAGTGAGGCGGTAGATGATTGGGTCCATCGCCGTCGAGAAATCCGGACCCGAAGCTATACGTTGGTGTGGCCCAAAACTGACCCGGTAAACGCAGCGATAGCACCGTGCTTAGCGTATTTCGCTGATCATGATCGAGCAGGAAGGATCCTGACGATGAATCCTCGAGTAGTCCTCCGGTGATGGGACCGACACCTTCGGCTCGCTGGTTCGAATAAGCGATTCGGAGCCGCGCTCTCTTGTGAATCTCCGGCGTCCTCACGGAAATCTCGGTTCCGCTAATAATTGCACCGAGGTCGCTCAACGGCACGAAAATTCCTGAATTGCCGAGCACGTCGTGATCGAGAAAATTTCGGGCGCTGGTGTGGAAGTTGTCCACCTCGAGCGCATATCCGCGAAAAGGGATCGTTAGCCCGAAGTCGTGCTGGATATCGCGTTCACCTTTGAGCGGCACGAATCCGAAGCCCTGCGCCAAAGCAAACTGGAGCAGCGGCCCCGAAAGGCTGTTGAGGGGAGGAGGCTGATAGTAGTAGGCGTAATATCCACGAACGATCCAGTTCAGCTTCGGAACCCTGACCGCCGCTCCCAGGCGCGGGTCCGCTGCATTCTCGTTCACTAAACCGCCGTAGTGAGTGAGCCGCAGACCAAGGTCCAGTGTGAGCCAGGAAGTCGTCTTGTATTGGTCCTCAACAAACACCGCATTCGAATTGGCCCAATGTTGCTGTTGCTGATTCAGCCGCTGGCCACCCGGATTAGCCAGCAATCCGAAGAAGGCGTTGTCGCGCTGTCCCCAGACTTCTAGACCGGCTCGCGCGTTGTGCTTTTTTTTCTGAGCCTGAACCAGCGCCCGGCCGCCCACGTAGGCTGACCGGTCACGATCGTCGAGCACGAACGGCATGTCGTTCTCGCCGCCGAGATAACGCGTGCTGTTGTAGTGGAAATAAGGCGTGGCCGTGAACAGAACTCCCTCGGAGAAAGTGTGCGTCCAGTTGAAACCGAATAGGTAGTCGCGCTCCAGGTCCAGATCGCGCGTCCCTGCCGCTTGGTCCTCGGGCGTGTTCGGAATCTGGTAATGATCCTCGCGCAACGACATTGTCCAGCGAAGTTGATCTTTAGGTGTAACGTTGAAAAGGAGTGAGGCGAATCCGCCAACCCCGCTCTGTTGATCATGGATTACAGCGGACGTGGGATTCATCAGGCCGAGCTCCGAGCGGTTTCCATCTAAGCTCGCGTAATAAGCGAGCCTTTGCGTATGTCCGCCGAAGTTGAACTGATCGTCAGTTGTATAAAAATTGCCGAAAGACGTTGTTAACTCTGCCTGATTATCGCGGTCGAATCCGGATGGTGTAAGCACGTTAAAAAAGCCGTAAGTGCGGTCGCCGTATTCACTCGAGAAGCCGCCGCGCTCGGTTTCGAGCTCGTCCACATTTTTTGGATTGATGAGCGGCGCAACATTCGCCGCGATGTTGGTGTTGATCACCGGCACGCCATCTATAAACCAGTTCACCTGGTGACCGCCGCGCATGTGCAACATATCATGCACCATGTACGCGCCCGGGACAAAGTCCGTGATCATCTGCAGACTGTTTGTTTGGCTCGCGCCTGGCGTTTCCTCTACCTCTTTCGCGGATGTCAAGGTCTGAACCGTCGAGATCTGAGTGTCCAGGCGGCTTGCCGAGACTTGTACCGACTCTGTAATCTTTGCAAGCTCGAGCTGGAAGTGTAAGACCGGGGCCTTTTCCGTCACAGTGATTTGCTGAGACTGGTTTCCAAAACTCTTTGCCTCCACATCGACTTGACACTCACCTTGAGATACATCTTTGAACAAAAATTCGCCATTCGGATCGGTGTTAGTTGTGCTCTTCAAACCGGAGCCGGTACACGTCAGCGTAACTGCCGCATCCTGCAGCGGATGATGCTGTGGATCGTGCACCACGCCCCTGACATTTGCGAGCGGGCCACCCGAGACTGCCATCGAATAACAGAGACAAAAAGCCAGACACACGCTGGCGCGGCGAACACGCATAACTCCTCCTGAGTTTGTTTAACGGGAAAGATAGTTAATTGAGGAGGGAGGGTGGGCCACGCTTCTGGCGGGAACGGGCGAAAGAAATGCGGCGAAGCGCTTCCGTTTGCACACGGCTACTCGCATAACTAAGAATGAATCCAAAACGCGCAGCGTTGGGCCGCGGAACGGCGGTTTGGATGTTCACGGCCCCTGAGTGGGACATCGGGAAGCGCGGACAAGCAGCCTGTAGAGAAGGACCGCGTTGTTCTTGACCCTTCGCCAGGCAATGGTGCTTTCCCGCACGACGGCAGCACGCAGGCAAATTGGAAGCCTGACCGGCCAAAACTGGCGACGCCGTCAGCGGGAAGCTGAAGGTCCACAGTAACAGCAGAGCAAGCAGCCGTCGCATTCGCTTCATTCTACATGTCGCCTACGCTGACAACCTCCTTCCCCTTGTTGCGGATGGGCGCCCGTTTGTAGAAGGCAAGGAGGCAGTAGTACTTCGTTCGTCTACTAAACTTCAAACATGCCTTCTTTGCGCGCAAGGCGAGAGCTTGCGGCACTCTTGTTGTGTTTCTTTTTATCTGGATGTCTCGTCAGGAGACGCGTTGTGACACCACCTGGACAACGCGTTCCGCAACCCTTGCTCAGCGCCAGCAAAGATCAGCTGATTCAAAAAATTCATCAGGTTTGCGATCCAATACAATCTTTCACTATGAAAATCGACATGTCACCTTCGGTCGGCAGCGTCTACGGCGGAAAGGTCACCGATTACCCTACAATTACAGGCTTTATCCTGTTTCTCAAGCCAGATGATATTCGAGTCGTGGGACTCGATCCGGTGATTCATAGCACTGCCTTCGACATGGCTTCGAGCGGCAATGATTTCCACGTGTTGATTCCGAGCAAGAACGAATTTATTGCAGGGCGGAACGATTCGCAGCCCAGCTCGAAGAACAAGCTTGAGAACTTGCGGCCCGCCGCTTTCCTTTCGGCGCTTCTTATCAATCCGCCCGCGCCCAACGACATCACTCTCGTGCAGGACGATACCAACGAAACTAAGGCAATCTACATTTTGATGATGATCGGCCGTAATGGCGATCAGTACTTCCCGATTCGGAACGTCTATTTTGATCGCTACACTCTTCAGATCAACCGGCAGAAGACATTTGACAGTGAAGGCAACATCCTCAGTGAGACGAAATATTCAAACTGGGCCAATCACAACGGAATACAGTTCCCGTCCGTGGTAGATATCACGCGGCCTAAAGATGGTTACGAGGTCGTGATTAGCGTAACCGATCTCAAACTCAATGCTGGCGATATCAGTGCCGGGAAATTCGTACTGAACCCGCCTCCCGGTGCGCAGCAGAAGACGTTACAATAACTCGGCGAAAGCACTGCTCCTGACAAGATTAGTCGAGAATCGCCGAAATCACCGCGTCAAGCCAGATCACGGCGGCAACGGCCCCCGGATCCGGCCACCCTCTGACTCTTTCCCCCAAATAGCTCGAGCGACCCTTGCGGGCGACCATATGCGCTGTACCCTCGGCTCCACGCTGTCCGGCATGGAGCGCCTGCATAAGGGACTCTCTCAGGGCGCGGCCACTCGCGGCTTGATCGGCGAAGCTCTTCGCGAAGGGCACAAGAGCATCGAGCATGGTCCGATCACCTGGTTTCGCTCCGCCCAAATCACTTATCGCGCCACAGCCTTCGAGGATGGCAGCAGCCCAATTCTGCAGGCTATAGCTGCTTTCGGCTTCGAGCGTCCCGCCCGCTCTGAGAAAGAGAACGCCGTAGAACGGCCCGGAGGAACCGCCCAGAACCTTCTGCAAAAAGAAGCCGATTGACTTGAGCAGCGCAGGTGAACCGTCAAAAGGAAGCAGCGGAAACTGCTCCTGCAAAGCTCTTGCGGCACGAGCCAGGTTGCGGCCCAGGTCTCCGTCGCCCACAGCCTGGTCGATCTCGGTTAAGCGGAGTTCTGCTTCAATTAGTGCGGTGCAACCAGCCTCGACCGCCTTTCTTCTCAACTGCCCTGCCGCACTTAACGCAGTCCGACCCTTGTTGGTTGGCGGGTTTTCTTCGAGTTCTAACGTCCTCTCCTCGAGCAATGGCGGCGGTGCAGTAACGTGGTTCGCCCAGCCGGGCGCGGATACGGGAGCATCGAGGCGGCGCAGGCGTTCATCGTCCACCCGGAGTACGGATATCGAGATCCCTTCCATGTCGAGCGACGACATGAAGGTGCCCGCGTAGAGACGTTCCACAATCACACCGCTCGACCGAATTTTGGAGAGAGTTCTACGAGCGACAATCGCGAGTTCCATCGCCGTGGTCGCGCCCAGATTATTTATTAATAAAGCGACACGTTCGCCGGTGTGCAGCCGAAGCCCGGATCTGACATTTTCCAAAAGTTCGTCTACCAGCTCATCGGCCGGCTTCAAGGAAGTACGGCGAACACCGGGCTCGCCGTGAATCCCGAGCCCGAGCTCTACGTTTCCATACAGAGCGAAGCTGGGCTTGTCTGTACCGGGCGCTGTGGGAGCCGAGAAGGCCAGCCCCATCGTTGCGACTTGTTCAGCCGCTGCCTGGGCGATCGAGGCGACCTGCGGCAGATCCTTGCCTTCCGCTGCCGCAGCCCCTGCGATTTTGTGTACCAGCACTGTGCCTGCGAGCCCGCGTCTGCCGGCGTGATCACCCGACATCGCCAGAGCTACGTCATCGGCAACAATTATGCTTTCGACCAGCGTTCCTTCCGCTCGTGCCATCTCGGCTGCCAAGCCGAAATTCAAACGATCTCCCGTGTAGTTTTTAATAATCAGCAGCGCGCCCTGCTTTCCGGCGGTAGCTCTAATCGCCGAAAGCACCGAGTTGGCGCTCGGGGATGTGAATACTTCGCCGGCTATCGCGGCGCTCAGCATGCCTTTTCCCACATAGCCGGCGTGAGCGGGTTCATGCCCGCTGCCGCCTCCGGAGATCAGCGCCACCTGGCGGTCCCGTACGGCGTCTGAATCAGCTCTGATCAAGACATTTTGTCCCGACAACCGCGCCAGATCCGGATAGATCGCCAGGAGGCCCTCGACCATCTCTGTTACGGCGTGCCCCGGATCGTTAAACAGCTTTGGCATGTGAATCTCCAACGTTACCGCCGTCGCGCCTTTCAGGAGTCAGAATGCGTAATTCTGCTAGACTTGCAGTTAACTCTGCCGGAATTCGGGCAGCGCAATCCAATCGGCTCGTTAGAATAGAAACGCCCGGAGAACTTTCATTGCATTGCTCTACCCATTACAAGTGGTGAATTGTAATGCTATTTGATTCACCGGTCTTTTTTGTTTTCCTCATCCTCGTCGTAGCTGTTTACTGGCAGCTTGGGTGGCGCAGGCAAAACCTCTTCTTGGTTCTCGCCAGCTACTTTTTCTATGGCTGGTGGGACTGGCGATTCTTAGGCCTCATTCTTCTCTCCACAGTCGTCGATTTCTTCTGCGCGCGCACGGTCGCGCGTTCTTCCAATCCGGTTCAGCGGAAGACACTGCTTACGGTTTCGGTACTGCTGAACCTCGGCTTCCTCGGATTTTTTAAGTACTTCAACTTCTTCACCGATTCCCTTGCTCACACCTTGAGCGCGGTCGGCATACAGGTAAACATTGCCTTCCTTCGCATTCTGCTGCCGCCCGGAATCTCGTTCTACACCTTCCAGGCGCTCGCGTACATCGTGGATGTTTACAAGGGTCGTCTCGAGCCTGCGGAATCTCTTCTCGATTATGCCCTCTTCATAAACTTCTTCCCTCACCTGATTGCCGGACCTATTCAGAGGCCGTCTCACTTGCTTCCGCAAGTCCAGGCACCGCGCGCCTTCGACGGACAGCAGTTTCTGGACGGCGTGATGCTCATCCTCTCCGGACTTTTCAGGAAATGTGTGATCGCCGATAATTGCGCTCTGCTGGCCAATGCAGCGTTCAACGGCAAAATGGGACCGCCCACCTTGGCCACCGTCGCTCTCGGCACATATGCATTTGCGTGGCAAATCTACGGGGACTTCAGTGGATATAGCGACATAGCGCGAGGCGCGGCGCAACTCATGGGCTTTGAATTCATGGTGAACTTTCGCCAACCCTATCTGGCGTCCAGCCTGCAGGATTTCTGGCGCCGCTGGCACATCAGTCTCAGCACCTGGCTTCGCGATTACCTTTACATTCCTCTCGGCGGAAGCCGGGGTGGAGAGAAGCAAACGTACCGCAATCTGATGATCACGATGCTGCTTGGCGGACTCTGGCATGGGGCGAATTGGACGTTTGTGGTCTGGGGCGCAATCCATGGTATCGGCCAAAGTATCGAGCGTGCTTTGGGCACGGGTGACTCGAAGACCCAATATGCCAGCTTGGCTCATGGCTGGCTAAGACGAATCGTTATCTTCCATGTTGTCTGCGTCGCCTGGATCTTCTTTCGCGCGCAGTCACTGTCCAGAGCTCTCGATATCTTGGGCGGACTGCGTGTACTCGCGTGGAAGCCGCAGCTCATAACGGCTTACAAGTTTCTCGCCTTATTCACGATTCCACTATTCCTAGTCGATCTGCTGCTTGAAGCTCGCAACGAAGAGTTTCTGTTCCAGAGAACGGCTCCCACGGTGCGCTGGGCTTACGCTTCTGCGCTCGTCCTGATAGTCGCCCTCTTCTCTGCCAATCAAGCAAATGCCTTTATCTATTTCCAGTTCTGACGAGAAATCCGCAGCCGTCCGAACCACGAAAGGGAGGGAGATCGTCATCCTTCTCGCAACAGTCATGGTGTTGCTGGTTGCGCTGGAAGTATCCACACGGACGATTGTCGAAAAGGAAAGTAACGTCCAGCGCGAACTGAACGAGGAGTATCGGGAAGCCGTTCAAATCCAAAAACAGCCGGGAGCGAAGACCAGGCAGTTGCTCATTGTGGGAAATTCGCTGGTTGGGCACTCGCTCGATTTCGATCTGATACGCCGGCAGCTTGGCCCCGATTGGCAGGTCCATCGCTATTGGATCTACAACACTACCTACGACGACTGGTACTTTGGCCTGCGCAGGATGTTCGCCGAAGGGAGCAGGCCGGATACGGTCGCCGTCACGTTTGCCGCGCTGCATTGGTTTGTCTCTGCGACTCGCGGCGAGTATTCGGCTGCCTATCTGTTCAGGGCGGCCGATATTCCGGCGCTTGCTTCCGAACTGGCGCTGGATCGCACCGCGACGTCAAACCTGTTATTCGCCCGTTACAGCAAGTTCTACGCCCTGCGCAGTGAAACCAGGAAGGCGGTATTGGAAACGATACTGCCGGATCTGCCGCGCATGTACGATCTCCTTCAGCCGGGTGAAAGTAACCCGTGGCCATCTAAGGAGGTGCTCGACCTCATGACTCAGCGGATTGCGAAAATGCGACAGCTGGCCGAGCGCAATGGTGCGCATCTCGTGCTCATTGTTCCGCCGATTATAAGACCAGGACAGGAATACCATTCGGAACTCGCTCTTGCTGCTCGCAAAGCGGGAGTCGAGGCCTTCATGCCAATGTCAGGTTCGGATCTACCCAGTAGTGATTTCGCAGACGATATGCACCTCACACGCGAAGGCGCTACGCTCTACACAACAAGGCTACTAAGTATGCTCAAGCCAGCACTGGACGGACGCAGCAAACCTGTAGTTTTAACCTCCGGAAAAGGCCCATCGCACAGATCGAATCCGCCGTCCTAGCGGGCTCTAGACCTTGACCGCTAGCACTCGTAGGCGTCTATAATCGGCAGACCACGCGGCGTCCTTATATAGCGACCGTCGAAGACTGCTGACCACTTCAGCCAAGGCCTCCTCCCGCTGTTGAGCCGCAATCGGCTCGAAGTTGTACCACGAAAACTGCCGGAGCCAATTTGCCATTCCTTCCTCTCCTTCGAGAGGCGTAGGACGATCAAAGAGCTGTGCCGACCGCACTTCGAGGCCGGCTGATTCGAGCACTGTCGCATACGCGCCTACAGATGGGAAATAGGTTTTCACAGGTAAGGCTGCGTTTCCGTTGTATCGTGTCAAAACCGTACGCAGCGCTTCCTCAATGTGCCCGATGTTCCCTTTTCCGCCGAGCTCTGCAACAAATCTGCCGCCTGTTTTCAGCGCATTTGCCATCGCATTCGCGACCCTCTGGGCATCGAGCATCCAGTGTAAGGCTGCATTCGAGAAGATCGCGTCGAACTCTTCGGAGAATTGCATCTTACTTGCATCTGCCAGGATGAAGCGTAGAGTCGGATAGTTCTGACGCGCTTGCCCGATCATGTCGGGAGAGGAATCCAAGCCGATGGTTTGGGCGCCGGATTCGGCGATGCGCGCTGTCAGCTGACCGGTTCCGCAGCCGAGATCCAGGATTTGCTCGCTTTTCTTCGGCTCAAGAAGCTGCACGAGTCCCTGGCCCATTTGCCAGACAAACGAGTGCCGGGCCTCGTAAAGTTCGGTGTTCCAGTTCTGTTTAGCCGTCATACAGCGTAGGCATGAAGGACGAAGTACACGATCACACCCGTGACCGAAACATACAACCAGATAGGAAAGGTCCAGCGGGCGATGGCCCGGTGAAAACGGAACTGGCTGCGCAACGCATACCAGAGAGTGCCAAGAATGAGCGGCAGGGCTGTCATCGAGAGCACGATATGCGTGATGAGAATGAAGAAATACGCGGGTCTGATCCAGCCATGTCCCGGGAACTTGGTATCGCCGTGAAAGAAATGATACGTGATGTAACTCACCAGAAAGAGGGCGGAGAAAACGGTCGCGCTCACCATGAAGCGCATGTGAACAAGACGATTGCCGCGGCGGATGTTGATGTACCCGAAAATGAGGCAAGCCGCGCTTAGGGAGTTGAAAAGCGCGTTCGCGCCAGGGAGATAGCCAACCCAGCCCGGGCCGGCAACCCGCCCTTTGAAGTAAATCAGCCACACCAGAGACGCGGCAATGGCAACGCTCAGAAGCAGGATGACAGGTAAAGGCTTGCGGGCAAGATCTGAGTTGTAGCCGTCCGTCTTAACGGAGTGTGTACTCACGTCGACTCCTTCCGCAGAGCCGCCAGATCTTGCATCAGCGCTGGAATGCCGTCCTCATCCAGCGTGGAGTAATAGCCGCGCAGGTGACCGCGTTTATCGACCAGCATGAATTTTGTACTGTGACTGATCTTCCCGATGACGTCACCGACGTGAAACGTCGTATAGGCCAGCTCGTGAACCGTCGCCGGTGTACCCGTGAGAAAGAACCACTGACCTGTAGGGCCGCCATAACGGTGCGCGAACTTCGATAAAGCTGCCGGCGTGTCGCGTTCCGGATCCACTGAGATGGAAACCAGCCGAACATCGCTATCGCTGCGTATACGCTTCTCGATCGAGTGCATTCTGGACGTCATCATCGGGCACTCGGCGGGGCAGTTCGTGTAAATGAAATCAGCGATCCATACGTTGCCGTGCAGGCGGTCTCCAACGAAGATCTGACCCTTGGAGTCGGTCATTGTGAAAGGCGGCACCACTCCGTAATCGGGAAGCTTCGCGGCGGGATCGCTGCAAGACGCCAGGAGAAGGCTTGTCCCGACGAGCAATGCAAGAGTGATGCGCGATGTGGTCAATCGGGAAGGCCTGAACAGGTGACGAAGAGTGCCACTGCCTTCAGTGTACCTGTTCAAGTTTCGTTAGCGACCGTGTTCGAACACGCGCTCTGATGTAATAGCGTTGTTAACTATGGCATCGTACCTTGTACCAATCGCCGTCGCTCACGGCGCCGATAAAGAGGGCGTGAGCAAGCAGAAGGTGGGCACAAAAGAGTTTGCCGACGCCGTTGTTGCGAGACTAGGCCAAAAACCTCAGCAGTTGAAGGAGGCGTCCTATTCGAAGACTCCGAGTGAGGCGTTCAACGGGGCGATCGGCCAGACGAAGAGAGCTGCGAAGCAACTGGTTGGGGTCGACGTGTTCCTGCAGTGGAATGACCGCAATCCCGTCGAGTTCGGGAAGAAGCTCGAGAAGTTCAACGGAGATGGAGCGAAGCGATCATCGCTCAGCAATCGCGGTGTTAAGGTCTATCCCCACGGTTTTGAGGAGACTTTCTGTACCGATCACTGGCGAGCCGGATTCATGTCCGAAAGCCCTGATGGGCCTGCAACACATGGTCAGATTGTGAAACTGCTCGACCGTTTGCAGCAAGAAGGTCTCGACTTTATAAAGATTGAGAACCTCAACACCTTTGACAGCCAAAAAGGGTTCGTTGCGTCGCAAGGGGAATAAAGCGTAATGAGCGAAGCACCGCCGCCCGCTGCGGAGAAGGCTCTGGTCGGCGTGATCATGGGCAGCAAATCCGACTGGGAGACGATGCAGCACACGAGCGACATACTTCGAGGCTTGAACGTCGCGCACGAATGCCGCATCGTCTCGGCTCACAGAACGCCGGATTGGATGGCGGAGTATGCAAAAACCGCTGCGGGGCGGGGGCTGGAAGTAATCATCGCAGCGGCGGGAGGAGCGGCGCACTTGCCGGGGATGGTTGCCGCTCATACCTCGCTGCCTGTGCTGGGAGTCCCGATCAAGAGCAGCGTGTTGAACGGTGTCGACTCTCTGCTATCGATCGTCCAGATGCCGGCCGGCATTCCGGTCGGCACGTTGGCAATTGGCAAAGCGGGCGCGATCAATGCGGCTCTCCTGGCGGCCAGCATCCTTGGAGGCAGGTATACCGAGATCCGGAACCGGCTCGAGAACTGGCGGCAAAAGCAGACCCAGGCGGTTTTCGAGGACTCGCTGCCGTGAGAGTGCCGAGGGAGACAAGGCCAATACTGCCCGGCAGTGCGATCGGCGTTCTCGGCAGCGGACAACTCGGGCGTATGTTTGCTATTGCGGCGCGCCGCATGGGTTACCGGGTGCATACGCTTTCACCCGACGAAGACACGCCGACAGGCCAGGTTGCGGATGTGGAAGTGAACGCGCCTTACGAAGACCTCGATGCAATCTGCCGGTTCGCAAGCGCAGTTTCTGTGGTTACGTTCGAGTTTGAGAACGTTCCCGCAGAGACCGCCGCTGCCGCGGCTCGATGCGCTCCTGTGCGACCGAGCGGCCAAGTCTTGCACACTACACAGCACCGGTTACGGGAGAAGACGTTTCTCGAAAACGCCGGCCTTCCTATCACTCCGTTCCGGAGAGTAGCGACACGCGAGAGTCTGGCCAAGGCAGCGGCTGAAATCGGACTCCCCGCAATCCTCAAGACGGCAGGATTTGGCTACGACGGCAAGGGTCAATATCGGCTTTATAGCTCCGGAGATCTCGACGCAGCCTGGCGGGCACTTGACGGGCAGGAAGCGGTGCTCGAAGCCTTTGTCGATTTCGAGCTGGAAATCTCAGTGGTGGCGGCGCGCTCGGTGACTGGTGATTTTATTCACTTTGGCGCTATCGAAAATCAGCATCGAAACGGGATCCTCGATATATCGATAGCGCCCGCGCGCCTCGCTCCCGCGATCGCTTCCGAAGCCATCGAGATCGCGCGCGTGGTGCTCGAGAAGCTCGCTGTGGTGGGCGTGTTGTGCGTTGAGTTCTTCGTGCGCAGAGACGGCCGGCTCCTCATCAACGAACTTGCTCCGCGGCCGCACAACTCCGGGCACTTCACCTTCGACGCGAACGTGACTAGCCAGTTCGAACAGCAGCTGCGCGCGGTTTGCGGACTTCCATTCGGAGCGGTTACGCAGCTGACGCCTGCCGCAATGGCGAACCTGTTGGGCGATCTTTGGGATGCGGGCGAGCCGGATTGGGGCGCAGCTGCGGGCGTTGCGGACGTGAAGCTTCATCTCTATGGCAAATCGGAGGCGCGGCCTGGGCGCAAGATGGGCCATTTGACCGCCCTGGCTCAAACTACGGAGCAGGCGCTGGCCGATGTCGAGCGAGCGCGCTCGGTGTTATCGAGAACTCTCTAGAAGCCTCTGCCCTGTAAACTGGGTTTAGCTTCCGTGGGGCGGCCCGACGGTCGTCCCTTCCCATGAAACTCTGTTATTTTGACGCATTTTCCGGTATCAGCGGTGACATGGCTGTCGGCGCTCTCCTCGACGCGGGAGCCGACTGGAGCGCGCTCGAGAAAGCACTTCGCAGCCTGCAACTCGAGGCGGAGTTCCGAGTCGAGAAAACGAAACGGAAGGGCATAGCTGCATCCAAGTTTTCGGTGCAATTTTCGGAGCAGAAAAAGCACCGACACTTGCCGCATATCGAAAAGATCATACAGGGTGCGGAGCTCACCGAACAGGCGCGCAGCAATGCGCTCGCCGTATTTCGGCGGCTGGGAGAAGCGGAAGCCAAATCGCATAGCGTGCCCATCGAAAAGGTGCATTTCCATGAAGTGGGAGCCGTTGATTCGATCTGCGATGTGGTCGGAGCTTGTGTAGCACTCGATTTGCTTGGCGTTGGAGAGATCCGCAGCTCGCAAATTAACGTGGGGAGCGGAACCGTAAACACAGAGCATGGTGTGCTGCCGGTGCCGACACCTGCGACTGCCGAACTGCTGCGTGATTTCCCCGTCTATTCGGCCGGGCCGCCGTCGGAGCTGACGACTCCGACCGGTGCCGCGCTGGTCACGACGCTCGCGTCCGGTTTCGGCTCGCTGCCAGCGGTCCGAGTGCTCTCGCAAGGCTTCGGCGCAGGAGACAAAGACTTCCCGGGACAGGCGAACGTGCTTCGGGTGTTGATTGGCGAAAGGACCGACGCTGCCGAATCTACTTCGGTGACGGTGCTCGAGGCAAACATTGACGACTCTTCTCCTCAGCTGCTTGGCTATGCGATGGAGCGCTTGTTTGCAGCGGGCGCGCTCGACGTCACGCTGACACCCATTTTCATGAAGAAGAGCCGGCCGGGCACGCTGGTATCGGTGATTGCGGTTCCGGAAACGGCGGAGCAGCTGGCCGCGATTCTCTTCGCCGAGACTACGACGCTCGGCGTGCGCAGCTATCGGGCAGAGCGAAGAGTCCTCGCACGTCACTTCGCAGATGTGGAGACGTCGTACGGAAGAGTGCGCGTGAAGTACACAGAGGAAGGCGGTTTCGCGCCCGAATTTGAAGACTGCCGTGATTTGGCGATCGCGCGCGGCGTTCCTCTTCGGGACGTAATGTCCGAAGCAAGCGAAGCCTTCCGAAAGCAGCGACTCGTTTAATTGACTTACCTGATGAGCAACGGCAAGTATTACCTCACTACACCTATCTATTACGTCAACGCGGCGCCGCACATCGGGCACGCCTACACCACGATCGCCGCAGAGGCGATTGCGCGGCTGAAGCGGATGCAGCGCTACGATGTCGTCCTTACAACAGGCACGGACGAGCACGGAACCAAGGTAGAGCGGGCCGCACAAGCGCAGGGCAAGACTCCGGAAGCGTTTGCAGACCTAATTTCGAACGAGTTTCGCACGCAATGGCAAAAGCTCGATTTTCATATCGATCGGTTCGAACGCACCACTTCGCCGAAGCACGCCAAGCTGGTCAATAAGCTGTTCGAGGCGTGTAAGCAGAACGGATTCATTTATAAAGGCAGCTACACGGGCCTGTATGCCGTGGTGAGCGAGTCGTTTGTGAACGACGCGAAACCGGGAGACGTAGATCCCGAAACAGGAAAGCCCTACGAGGAAGTGACGGAGGAGAACTACTTCTTCAAGCTTTCGGCATTCACTGACCGGCTGCTCGAGTTCTATGCGGCGAATCCTGATTTCATCCAGCCGGAGATACGCCGCAATGAGGTGCTTGCTTTCGTCAAGCAGGGTTTGGCCGATCTCTCGATCACGCGAACGAGCATCAAGTGGGGCATTCCCGTGGAGGCCGATCCGGCTCACGTTTTCTACGTCTGGTTCGATGCTCTGACGACGTACATCAGCGCGGTGGAGGGCGAAGACCGATGGCCGGCCGATCTTCACCTGATCGGCAAGGAGATCTTACGGTTTCATGCCGTGTACTGGCCGGCGTTCCTGATGGCAGCCGGGTGGCCGCTGCCGAAGAAGGTGTTCGCGCACGGCTGGCTGCTGTTCGAGAACGACAAGATGAGCAAGTCGCGCGGCAACATCGTCCGGCCATCACCAATTGCCGAGGTGATGGGCGTGGATGCGCTGCGCTACTTTCTGCTGCGCGAGATCGTGTTCGGCCAGGATGGCAGCTTCAGCTTCGACGCGCTTGTGGGCCGTTACAACTCGGATCTGGCAAACGGGCTCGGGAATCTGGCGAGCAGAACGTTCACCATGATCCAGCAGTATCGAGACGGCGCGATACCGGGCAGCGGTGGCGACGCGGCGATCGCGGAGAGTGCGCGTTCGGCGATCCGTATCGTGCTCGAGGCCTACGACAAGTTCGAATTCTCACGCGCACTCGAACAGATCTGGGGCATCATCTCGGCGGTCGATAAGTTCATCGTGGAGCGCGCTCCCTGGAAACTGGCGAAAGACTCGTCCGCTGCCGCACAGGAAAAGCTGGACGATACACTGTATACCGCTGCGGAAGCGCTGCGAATCGTGTGCGTGCTGGCTCACCCGGTACTGCCGCACTCGACGGAAGCAATCTGGAAACAACTCGGGTTTACGAATTCGCTTGATGAGTTGCGCGCCGATGCTCTCGCCTGGGGCGGACTGAACACGGGGCAGAAGATTGGCACGATCACGGCTGTGTTCCCGCGATTCGATGTGAAGGCGACTGTTCAAAAGATGCAGGAACTGGAAGAAGCGGAAAAGAGCAGGCAGGCTGCGTTGATGGGGCGATCTCCGGAACCTGCGGCTCCGGGGGCAGCGATCGCGCCGATCGCGAGTCCTATCTCTATCGATGATTTCTCCAAGGTGGATCTACGAGTGGGCGAAGTCAAGTCGGCTGAACCAGTGAAGGGCGCGGACAAGCTTCTGCATCTCAAAGTTGACATCGGCGAGGCGGAACCGCGGACGATTGTAGCGGGCATCGCGCTCGCTTACAAGCCGGAGCAGTTAGTAGGGCGCAAAGTGGTCATTGTGGCTAATCTGGAGCCACGCAAGCTGAGAGGGTTGACTTCGCAAGGCATGATTGTGGCCGCGACTCTTGAAGGCGGAGTGCCGGTACTGGCCGGCTTTCAGGAAGACATCACTCCCGGAGCAAGGCTCAAGTAACCTTGAAGCTTGCCGACTCGCATTGTCACTTAGACGACCTGCAGTTTGCCGAAGACCGTTCCGCCGCCATAGAGCGCGCGCACGCGGCGGGCGTGCGATATATGCTGGCCATCGGAACGGGCGAAGGACCGCCGGATCTCGGAGTAGCCGTGCGGTTGGCCGATCAATGGCCGTCTATCTATGCGACCGTTGGCGTGCATCCCAATGACGCGCCGAAAGCGGACGAGCAAACTTTCCACCATCTCGAAAAGCTGCACTTGCATCCTAAGGTCGTAGCGATCGGAGAGATCGGTTTGGATTACCACTGGGGTGTTCCCAAAGAGGCGCAGGTGCCGGTTTTTGTGCGGCAACTCGAGATAGCTGCTTCTGCTCGCATGCCTATTGTCATTCACACGCGAGATGCCTGGACGGACACCATCGACGTGCTTCGCACAAGATGGGCTCCGAATGGCTTGCCGTGCGTAATGCATTGCTTCACGGGCGATAAGAAACAGGCGCGGGAATGCCTTGACCTTGGCTTCTATCTGGCCTTCGGCGGTGTCGCGACTTTCCCGAAGTCGGTTGCCGTTCGTGAAGCAGCCCGAATAACCCCGATCGAAAGAATGCTGCTCGAGACCGACGCACCATATCTTGCTCCGGCGCCGCATCGAGGCAAGAGAAACGAGCCGGCTTTCGTGGCCCGCACAGCGGAAGTTATCGCAGAGCTGCGTGGCTTGCCGGTAGAGGAATTGGCCGAGAAGACGACTGAGAACTTTCAGGGGCTCTTCCAAGTACCTGGGGGCGTAACTGGCGATCCGGACCCCAAGCTACACTGAGGTTGCCGCAAGGTTCAAAGGACATGTTCAGCAAAATACGGCAATCCATCTCAGCGCGCGAGGCCTTTGAGCTCGTTAAGCCGGATTTGCTCGAAGTGGAAAGAATTATCGGCGTAGAATCGGCGGCATCGATCGAGACGATCACGACGATCAACCAATATCTGCAGGCAGGCGGAGGAAAGCGTCTGCGCCCGGCCTTGCTGCTGCTGTGCCACCGTGTTTTCGGACCATCGAACGACTGCGCGAGGCGACTGGCAGCGGTGGTCGAGATGATTCACACGGCGACCCTCGTTCACGACGACGTGATCGATATTGCGAAGACGCGGCGCGGCCGTCCGTCGTCGAACATGGTGTGGGGGAATCACGTCTCCGTGCTAGCCGGGGACTGGCTTTACATGCAGGCGTTCCAGCTTGCACTCAAAGAGCGACAGTTCCGGATTCTGGATATTCTGATTTCACTGACTCAGATGATGGTGGAAGGCGAGCTTCTGCAACTCGACAGATTGCACCGGATCGACATCACCGAGGCTGATTACATGGAACTGGTGGATCGCAAAACGGCGGGGCTGTTTTCGGCGTGCGCGTCGCTCGGGGCGACCGCTGCGAATGCAGACGAACTGGCGGAATCCAACCTGCGCGAGTTTGCGTGGAATCTCGGGATGGCTTTTCAGCTGGTCGATGACATTCTTGATTTCACCTCGACGGAGAAGATTCTGGGCAAGCCGGCGGGCAACGATTTGCGCGAGGGCAAGGTGACGCTTCCGGTGATTTATGCACTCGAGGCCGCTTCAACGGACGAGCGGCGCGCGATCGAAACAGTGATGAGCGACGGCAGCTATGAGCACGTTCCGTTCATGCACATCGTGCAGATTCTCGATCGCCACGATGGGATCAAGCGGGCGTACGAGCGAGCCTACAGCTTCACAGAGAAGTCCAGAGTGATTTTGTCGACGGTGCCCGAGAGTCCTTCGCAGCGCGCACTCAGCTCCATTCTCGGGCTGGTCACGGAGAGAAGCTCTTAGCGCTTGCCGGCCGTGCAAAGGCGCGGTTACCGATCCCGCTTCTTCGACATTCCTGAAACGACTTGGGCGTGATTGATCACGGCGGTGAGCGAGACGCCGCCAATGATGTTGCCAAGCAAGGTTGGGACCAGATAACCGAGGGCTACGGACATCCAGCTCTGGACGCCGACCATGGCGAGGAAGAGCACTTCCACCGAACCGGCGATGATGTGCGTTAACCCCGCCAAACCCACGATGTAAGTAAGAATCACAATCACCGAGATGCGGCCTGTATCGGTCGCGGCCAACATCCAGACGACCATAGCGATGAGCCAACCGGCGAAGATTCCCCGGAGAACGGCGACGCCGAACGAGACCGCGGCCGCCTCTTTGGCGAGGTCGAGAAGGGCATGCTGGACGGAGTGGCTGAACATAGGCGTATTGCCGGCAACCCAAGCGAAAATGTGCGCGCCCACGAGATTGGCAATCAGGACAACAACCCAGAGCCGGGCGACCTGGACAAGAGTTGCCACGTTGCGGCGCGCGAGCAGCGGGATGATCGCAGTAAGGGTATTCTCCGTAAAGAGCTGCTGCCGTCCAATGATGACAATGAGGAAGCCGACCGGGTAACCGAGCCTGACGAGCAGCGGCCGCCAGGGGGTATCCGGTAAATACGCGCGCAAAAGGGCTTGCGCCACGAAGGAAAAGCCCATCGACAAACCGGCCGCAAGGCCAGACCAGGCCAACGCCGAGGTGGGCCGGTTCAGTTCCTCTTCGCCGTCGTAGCGAATGGCTTCATGAACTACGACCGCACTGACGGAGGTGCGATCTTCGGCCTCCTGCTGCTGTCTTTCGGTCAGCTCCGGGACAACTACCTCGGGCTCCTGTTCGGACTGGCGCCCGTTTTCATCAATAAGCACGAAGTTAGAGCGGACCTACTCCGATTCGGTTACCCAAGGCTCGGCTTTCCAGTATTCTTTCGGCTATTCAGGCCAACTTCTGTTTCCTGATAGGAAGTTCGCGAATGCGCTTGCCGGTGGCGGCAAAAACCGCGTTGCAGATGGCGGGCGACATGGGGGGAACACCGGGTTCACCGACTCCGGTGGGCGGTTCTTCACTTGGAATCACGTGTACATGCGTGGCAAATGGCGCTTCATTGATACGAGCCACAGGATAAGTGTTGAAATTGCTTTGCTGCACGCGGCCATCCGCAGCGGTGATTTCACCAAGCAACGCGATGCTCGCGCCGAAAACCGAGGCACCTTCGAACTGGGCTTTCAGGAGATCGGGATGAATTACGCGGCCGCAATCGACCGCCAAATCGACACGGGGAATGCGAAGCTTGCCTTTGTCATCGACTTCGACTTCAACGACAGCGGCGACATATGTCAAAAAGCTGCGATGGGCAGCAAAGCCCCAGCCGCGGCCGGAGCCTGACTTCCTGTTCGGGTAGCCGGATCGCTCGAGCGCGAGCTCAGCGACGCGGCGCAGTTTGCCGGTATCGACGGGAAATTGATCGAGCGGCTTGCCGTAGTTATCGTACTCGGCATTTTGGGCTTTGAAATCAATCTTGCGGGGCGATCCGAGCGCGCTGAGCCAGTACTCGGCCGGATCGCGGCCGGCGGAGTGCGCGAGTTCGTTGATGAAAGACTGCACGCCGAATGCGTGATAAACGTTCGCGACCGACCGCAGCCAACCGATACGCAGATGAGGCTCGGCGGGACCGTTTTCGGCCCGCACGTGCGGCACATCGAACGGCATATCCGTGAAGCCCTGCGTGAGGTCGCCCGTTTCGGCATACGTTGTTTTGCTGTCAAAGGTAGAACCGATAGGCGGAAAAACAGTTCGCTGAAGCCACGCGACAGGTTTGCCGGAACTATCGAGAGCCGCCTTGAAATACATGGCGGAAGTCGAGTGATAGTAGTCGAAGCGGATATCTTCTTCTCGCGTCCAGGAGATCTTGACCGGCTTGCCCACCTTCTTTGAAAGGATGGCGGCTTCGGCGACGTAATCGGGTTTCGACTTGCGGCCGAAACCGCCGCCGAGCAAAGTTACGTGGCACCGGACATCACCGGGTTTGACGCCGACGGCGTCGGCAACTGTTTTCTGCACTTCCTGCGGATTCTGCGTGGCGGTCCAGACTTCGACTTTGCCGTCGCGGAAATCGGCGACAGCAGCGGGCGGCTCCATAGGGGCATGCGCGAGGAGCGGAGTGTAGTAGTTCGCTTCGACGATCTTGCCCGATTTGGCAAAGGCGGAATCAACATCGCCGGCGTGACGGACGACCCTTTGCGGCTGATTGGCGCGCTCAGTCAGCATCTTTTTGTAAGATTCGGACTGGTAGATCGCGTGCGGACCGTCTTCCCACTCGACTTTGAGTTTCTTGCGGCCTTGAGCGGCAGACCAGGTGTTATCCGCGATAACGGCGACGCCGCCGAGCGCCTGATACGCATAAGGCGGCTTTGCAGACTCTATGACCACGGTCTGATGAACGCCGGCAACTCTCTTTGCGAGGCTATCGTCGAAGCTTTTCAGTTTGCCACCGAGTACAGGAGCACGTTCGATTGAGGCGTACACCATGCCGGGAACGCTTGCATCGAAGCCATACATGCCCTGGCCTGTGCAGAGATGTTTGAGGTCGAAGCCAGGAACGCCCTTTCCGATGTAGCGGAAATCCTTGGGAGATTTGAAGTGCAGTTCGGGTTTCGGCGGAACGGGTTGACGAGAGGCGGTAGCCACGAGTTTGCCGTAGGGCAACTTTCGACCAGAGGACGTGTGAACGACTTCGTGATTTTGCGCGCGGCATTCGCCGACGGGCACTTTCCACTGCTCCGCCGCGGCCCGCTCGAGCATGAGGCGGGCGGTAGCGCCGGCCTGACGCATGGGACCGTAAAAATCGAGGATCGAAGCCGAGCCATCAGTGTCCTGGGAACCATACTTCGGGTCGCCCAGAGCCTGTTCTACACGGACGCGAGACCAATCGGCCTCGAGTTCATCCGCAACAACCATAGGAAGGGCGGTACGAACGCCGGTACCCATTTCAGAGCGATGCGCGACGATGATGACGGAGCCGTCGGTTTCCAGCCCCAGATAGACATTCGGATTCCAGGACGCTTTAGTGACGTCAGGTTCAGCCGCGACTGCACCGGCGGACACGATGCGCGTGCCCAGCACAAAAGCGCCGGCCGAGAAAACGCCGCCGAGAAAGTCGCGCCGGCTAGCGATGCGAATGCCGCTCATGCTTTTACTCCCGCAGCCATTTTGATGGCCTGCCTTATCCGTTGATAAGTTCCGCAGCGACAAATGTTGCCCTGCATGGCCTCATCGATGTCGTGATCGTCCGGAGCCGGCTTGGTGCGCAGCAGCGCGGCTGCCTGCATAATCTGGCCGCTTTGGCAGTAACCACACTGCGGCACGCTCACGTGTTCCCAGGCGAGCTGAACGGGGTGAGCACCGTGAGGGTCCAGCCCTTCGATGGTGGTGACTTGTGCGCCGGCCACTGATTTCATAGGCCTGAGACAGCTGCGCGCAGCTTCGCCGTTCACGTGAACAGTACAGGCGCCACACAGACCCATGCCGCACCCGAATTTGGAACCGGTTAACTGGAGACGATCGCGGAGATACCACAACAGCGGCATGTCTCCATCGCCATCAAATTCTTGCGGCTTTCCATTTACTTTCAGGCGGATCATGCCGGCAGCTCCTTGGTCATCGATATCTCATTAGTGTAGCTATAGAAACCGATGCCCTAGATTTTGGGGAACGAAGCCAAGCGGGGTCCCGCGCACCTGTTTAGCAACGCGAGCTCAAGCGGCTTCAAGGTGGAAAGGGGCAGGCGACGTTTTCGACCGAGCGGCGGGACTGGCGGCAGCGGGTTCGACGCCTTCTTAGACTCCTGAATTCCTGGGCGATAATCTCGTGGGAACGGCTTTTTGAGGAACGAAGCCAGAATCTTTTCTGAATTTGTCGAGAGCGGCAAGGTCTTCGCGGGCGGTCCACATCTGAATTTCGATGTGGCGGAAGCGGTTCATGCGCCAGAAGAGTGCCGGATCTTCGCCAGGAGTGACAACCTGCTGTGAGTGAATGCCGTGCGAGACGAGCGGGCTCGGCCCCCAACTGTCTTTGGATCCGTAGACTTTTGAGCGTTGGCGCGGTTGACCGCGGCGCGACCCTTCGAGAGACTTGATTGGACATTGGATAAGGATCCTGGCCGGAAGCTAGCATGGCTTGGAGTGGGAACAAACCTGGCTCGCTGTGAAAAAGCGGGTTAAATGATTGGGTAAGTAGGGAAAAGAGAATTCGGCTGAGCCGTGATCGAGAAGTTTTGTACGGACGTCGCGAGAGCCGCACCTTCCATAACGTTCGCCCAAAGCGGCGGGTTGGGACTGGCTCCTTATGAGGATGCAGCCGTCCCGGGAGGCGAGCGTGACGAGAACGTGAGCGGAGTTATCCTGGATGTCAACGAGTCCCGAGACTCACTATCTATTCTTTTGCCTGCCAGATGTAGATAAACTTCACGGCGCGCCGCGTGAACCCGACCTGACGCACGACCAAGTTGTTCAATTTCCCACGCCAAAGGTCATAAGGGAGGAATCGGGGCAGAGTTGACTTTCGTTCACTTCCCAATCCACCGTGATCTTCGGGTGGAGGTGGACAAAGCGCGCCACGACCGTCGCCAACATACTCTGACCTACAGCGACCGAGCGACCGGGGCTGCTATACGGATGTGACCTGATAACGTTTTCTGGTGAACCTTGGTTGCGTCCACAACGCGCTCCCACTCGTGGAGAAGACGCCGGGCGGAGACTAAGAACTCCTCCCCGCTGTGTGTCAACGTAACTCCTTGCTGGGTCTGTTTAGCAGGCGAGCATCCACCATTGCTTCCAAACGCCGGAGAAGGCGGCTAGCTGACGGCTGGGAAAGACCGAGCACGTGCGCTGCTGTAAAGACTTTGCCGTACTCGGCAGTACATTTGAACAGCCGAAGCAAGTCGAAACGATCCGTTGTAAGAGGCAGGACGTATCTACATCAGGTTTAGTTCCCGGTCGCATGTGGAGGAGAGTCTCTCGAAGATCCTATGATCTCGCCGGCCGCTGCACAGATGATGAGGGGCACCCGGTAATCAAGTGAGGCGATATTTGCTTTCCAAATATCCGGCATGCAGTTTTGGAGTAGCCCATGCAGCGCCAGTCGCAGAATCTGTTGCATCCAACATTTGAGCACTGACGGGCCGAGCAGAAGCTCGACCGTTTTGTGCCGGCTTATGAGACATCAATTTTCATTTAACCCCACGTTTGCGCGCGGGATTTTGGAACCTCGAACGGCAAATCAAGACCAAAGTTTCGTAAAGCAAGCGAAGACAGCGGGAGTGCGGGATCTGGTGTGCCTTTCGCAACTACACTCATGGAAAACTCGATTTGTGCGGTACCACGCGGCGGTTCAGGATTCGATTGCATCGTCGAGCATAACGTTCACACATCTGAGGCCGAATCTCTACATGCAGGCGTTCCCAGGTTTTGCGGAATGATTGCATCAAGGGTGAATTGCTTGCGCCCGCGGTTGAGGCGAGGGTGAGTTTAGTGGACGTGCGTGACATCGCTGAAGTCGCAGTAGCTGCACTAACGCGCAACGGGCATTTCGGCAAAACTTACGAGATCACTGGGCCGGAAGCTCTGACGCACGCCGAAATAGCGGCCGAATAGCGGTGGCGCTGGGGAAGCCTATCAGTTTCGTCAACATTACCAACGGTGAGATGCGGGAGGCGTCGGTTAAGCTCGGCACTCCAGAATGGCAGGCGCATGGACTGATCGAGGATTATGCGCATTACCGACGGGGCGAGGCTTCTGCGATCTCGCCTGCCCTTCAGGAAGTCACCGGTTACCCAGCTCGATCCTTTCGGAACTTTGTTCAGGATTACGAGCAGGCATTCCTAGAGTGATATGGAACTGGCTTGCAGGCGGCACAGCAACAAGAACGACATATATGAAAGCGAATCACATGGCACCAAACGACATCGCTAACCTGATGAACTGCCGAGCCAAGGGGGTTTGGATTATAGCCCTGGCGCTTAGCGCAACTGTACTGGGTAGCGCACAAATACCGCAGCGGAGGCTGGCGCTCGGCGGGAACACGAACGAGAACTTCGAGTGGGCAACGCCCCAGATCTTGGAACGGACACACACTACCTGGGTACGAGGATTCTTCCCAGCGTCGGAGTTTATTTCCGGGAAACGCTCCTATCACGACGATGCAGCGATTCAGGCGCTCAAAAGAGCTGCGGATTCGGGCCACAAAGCCATCCTGTCAATCAAGTGGGATTCGAAGAACGGAAGCTTTGGCCCGATGCCGGAGCCCGGCTCACCCAAGGAGGAAGTCGCGTTCGACTTTGTAGACCAGCTTTTGAATTCGACCGAAGGGCGCCTATCAGCAGTGGTTGTAATCAACGAACTCTCTATCGACACACTCGCCCGAGATCTGGATCCGGGTGCGGACGGACGCGTTCCCGTCATCGTCTTTCTGCGCCGATTGGTAGCGCACATCGATGCAGAGGATCGGAGAGCAGCAGATAACCGAAAATTGCCGCTCTTCGCCGGAGGCATGACGCGTCTTGACCTTCCCAAAACTCAGGACGCCCCGGCGACCCGAAGGATGATCCGCTGGATCAACGAGGACCCAAGGTTGACCGGAGCAGATTTCCACCTTCACCAGCCGTCTATGCTGACGGCGCGAAGAGCGCTCGAGTTCATACATCGAGCTATTCCGAACAAGCCGCTGATGACGACGGAGTTCTCGCTAGTTCTTCAATGGAAAGCTCACCTGGCCGACAAAGTGGACAGCAGCGAGAGTGGCCAGGAGTTTTCTAACGAGTATGGCCTCCAGCCAGGGATAACGGTGGCTCGCTTCCTGACGGACGTATTCGCACGCCCCGTGCCTGTGCGTGAATGGCACGACTTTCTCGCTTCTCAACCGTGGTTCGATGGTCACTATCTCGCCCAAATAGTCCCGCTATTGCAGACTAACGGTGTGAAGATCGCGACCTACGCGCTGACATGGAATCCCGAACCAGTGGCTGACCCGCACCCGGTATCTGAAAACACCACGCCATGGTTTTTGAACCCCATACTCGTACCCGGTATGGCGTATGTGCCAGGCGCGGATCGGTTACCGGAGAACTATGAGCTATTTAGGGATTACTTGAGCTATCAGGAGGACTGACGATTTTGTTACGCGGAGAATGGACGGGCGATGAAGTGTGTAATCAGCGGCGTTCACATCATCTCTATGGGAAACGCAGACGCATTCCTGATAAGGGCGAAGATGGATTGACGCTGATCGATGCCGGCTACCCCGGTAAGGAGGCGGCCGCCTTCGCGAGAATACGCGCACTCAATCGCTCACCGGATGAATTCAAACACCTTATCTTCACTCACGGCGACCCCGATCACATAGGCAGCGGTGCAGCCATGGTGCGTCGAACCGGGGCAAGGACCTATACGCACCCGCTAGACATTACGATGGCAGAGAGTGGGGGGCCCTTTCGGCCTCTGCGCACCGCGCCTGGCATGGTACGGGGCATACTATGCAAAATGCTTTACAATCCCGCTGAGCGAGTGGAGCCGGTTGCCATCAACCAGCTTCTGGGCAACGGCGAAGTGCTTCCCATCGCTGGCGGGATGGAAGTGATTCACGCTCCTGGGCACTGTGCGGGACAGGTGGCGCTGCTGTGGCGTCCAGGAAAAATGCTATTCCCAGGGAACGTCTGCATGAATGTGCTGGGTATTGGCGATCCCGTCGGCTTCGAGAACTTAGAGGAGGGTCGCGCAAGTCAGCGTAGGGTTGCCGGTCTGTCGTTCGATGCCGTAGCCTTCGGACATGGCGGCGCAATCTCGTGCGATGCTGCAACGCATTTGCGAAGCAAGTGGCTATCAGGCGAGCGCTGGCTTTCTCGGCAATGCGCCGCTTTCGAGAACTTGCACAGAATTGAGGGCGTCATGAGTGGACAAGAAAGTGATGCCGATGCCGTCATCGTCAGTGAGCTGGTCTTTCAAGTAGTCAATGAGCGCCGATACGCGGGCAGGACGTCGCTGGTCCGGCATATAAGCAATCGAGAGCACAACAGGTTCCGGCCGCCATTCTTTGCAGACATGCACAAGGCGATTGGCGGCCAAGTCCGATTGGATCAACCACAGCGGCAGCACTGAGTATCCTACTCCTGCGAGGACTGCCGCGTGTGCCGCGAAGAGATTGTCTGTAGCGAAAGCGAATAACTGCTTGAGTGTGAAGATCTCGCCGTTATCGTGTTTCAGTTCGATCAATCTTGGAACGAAAGTGGTGAGGCGCACGGCTCTCTTCTGTTCGAGTTCGCGCGGATGCTGAACAGATCCCAGTTCTGGAGAAGAAATGATTGCGCGTTCTACGCGATAGATCTCGCGAGCCACCAAACTATCTTGGTTGATTCGTCCCGCCCTGATCCAGAGATCGTAGCCCGATGCGGAGAATTCGAACTCGTCATCTCGCAATTCCCAATCGATTGTGATTTCAGGTTGCTGAACAAGGAAGCGCGCCACGATGGAAGCCAAGAAGTTTTGGCCGACTGCTATGGGCGCCGCGACCCGTATATGCCCGGAAAGGATTCGCCGCCTCGAATCTGCTGATTCGACGGCTCGCTCCCATTCGCTCAAGACGCGACGCGCTGAAGCCAGGAACTCCTCTCCATTCGAGGTAAGCGTCACACCCTGTGGCGACCTTTGAACCAACCTGAGCTTGAGCATCGTCTCCAAGCGTTTCAGGAGACGGCTTGCTGATGGTTGCGAGAGTCCCAGCATCTCAGCTGCCGCTGAAATCTTACCTTGTTCCGCAACTGCAATAAACAGCCTAAGGAGGTCCAGGCGGTCAGTGGCAAGTAAGGAGTTTTGATTTGAGGAATGAATAGCAGTCATTCGGAAAGCGATTGGCCTCTCGAGTCTCTTTACGAGGATGGCACGCATCGCTGAGGTTAAGACCATTGGGAACGGCTGATCCATGAGAGAGGTCAAACCACTGATATCGGAACCGGACACCGTGCTTGCACCTGTAAAGGCGAAAGCACGTATTCAATCGCTCGACCTGATACGCGGACTGTCGATTCTCGGAATCCTGCCAGTCAACGCTGATGGATTTGCGGCTCCCAGACTAGCCTCGCTAAACCCTCTGACTTGGCCGTTTCCCAACGAAGGTTGGACGGCCATCTCGTATTGGGTTGTGAACGTCTTCTTCCACGAAAAGTTCGTGACCCTCTTTTCAATGCTCTTTGGTGTGTCGCTGTACCTTGTTGGCGGCGAGCCAAGTTTCGAGTGGCCGAGCCGAATCCTGCAGAACGAGTCATAGAACTGAGGAACTGTCGACGGTCCACTTTTATCACCTCGGTCGAGCAAAAATCGAAGAATTAGAGGCAAATGACCGCGGGCGTGTTCCGTTAAAAGCCGGTGAATTTGCTTTTGAGCGCGCGTGCTCGAGGCAATATCAGGTTTCCCGGGAGAGTGCGTTAATCAGTGGAGCGTAGGCCGGCAGCGGCGGCGTCTCGAAATGTTCCACTTTGCTCTTATCGTCCCATCGGCGCAAGCGAACCGCCTCACGGAAAAACGGATGTTGCTCAAATTCTTGTATCTCGGAATGGCTCATGGGACCGCCTTGCAAAGAGAGACTTAGGGCGGAGGCGGGACTCAAGTCATTCAAGTACTCAGGGTCCGTTGCGCAGAGGTATCGTTTGGCGGCGACATGCAGATGAACGGGCTGTGATACTTCGGGTCCGAACCGCTGCTCGAGCCAGACAAGACCAACCTCCTCATGATGCGTATCGATGCCCTGGTGGGCAATGTCTTCGGGGCTGTTATCCAGAAGGTGACCGATATCGTGGAGCAGCGCCGCTACGATCAGAACGTCGGAGGCGCCTTCCTGCTGGGCAAAGTGTGCTGCCTGTAGTGCGTGCTCGAGTTGCGATACGGGCTCGCCAAAGTACGCACCAGCGCCACGTTTTTCGAAGATGTCAATAATTTCCCGGTACGCCTTCATGCTTCTTGACGATAGCGAATCTGCGCTGAACTACGAAGAGATAAGCGGCAGCGGATGCGGACAACGCGCAAACGACGGCTAGAGTGGCAAATACGCTACTCCATCCGGAGAGGACTAGAGTGCGGGCGACTGAGTCTCCTGCGAGAATGCCCCCGAGATAGCCCACTCCGTCGATCAGTCCCGAAGCCGTTGCGCTGCCGCTGCGTCCGCCGAAATCGAGGGCGAATGCTCCGGCAAGGTACGAATAGGGGCCGAGCAGACAGAAGGCAATCAGACCTATCAGGACAAGCGCTATGGCAGGGGAAGATTTGCCGGGCGCGAGGGCAGCGAGGAGGAGTAGGGCAAAGGTGGCGGCTGTGAGACCGGCCAACATGACAAGTGAGCGGCCTTGCTCGTGCAAGCGATCGCTTAGCCAACCGGCCAATAGAACGGACAACGCACCCACCGCAGGAAAGACCGCACTCGCGACTGCGGCACTACCAGCGCTTAATCGGATTGCTTCGTTCAGATAGGTCGGAGTCCAGATGCCAAACGTTTCTCGCACAATAGTTGTTCCGAATGAGAGCAGACAAACAGTGAGAAACGAGCGGCTCGAGAGGAGGCGCCTAAACACACGAAGCAAGCTCTCGGGCCGTTCACCTGAATCGCAGAAGAGATTGTGGGGATTCGTTTCAGGAGCGCGGAAACCCAGCTCCGCCCGGGTGTTGTGTAGTCCAATCAGGTTCGCGAGCAGAAAGAGCGCGGCGACGCACGCAGCATAATTGAACAACATGCGCCAGCCATAGCCATGTTTGATCAGCGCGCCCATAGATTGCCGGGCGAGCGCGTCGCCGCAGAGATAACTAAGGCTGAGAATGCCGACTGCGCGACCGTATGAAGAATAGCCGAACCATTGGGAGCAGACTTTGATCAAGCCCGCCCAGCCACCCGATTGTGAAAATCGGTTTCCAAGCCAAGCTAACGTAAACACCGGTAAGGTTCCACCGGTAGCAAATAGGATAGAGAAGAAAACGGCACCGGCGAGACCGAAGACGAAGTTTCTCTTACCGCCCCAGAGGTCACCGAGGCCCGTCAGCGAAAATTTGCCAGCCGCATACACGGCGACGCCAAGCGACGAGACTGTGCCCAGCCGAATGGCTGCCTCCCCCGCGCTCATTCCGTTGCGACGGAGCTCGTCGATCATAAGCGGCATGGCCACGGAGAAATCGGAGCGACAGAAGTAGTATGCGGCGTAGCCACCGAACAGAAGAACGAAGGTTTGGATTTGATAACGCCGCAAGGAATGAACAGGCATTCAGAGGCAACGCGATCGAAGGCGCGTGTCGATGTCATCAAGAACCGGTTCGAGATCCGCCACACTATCGACGACATAGTGCGCCCCGGCCTGAGCAAGTCGAAGTCGCGCTCGTTGAAGCCGAGCCTCTTTTTCGGTAGGCGTGAGGGAATTGTAGGCCTCGCACGAAAGCCCCACCATGTTGCCGGTTTTTGCGACACCTATCGACCAAGCACCTGCGTTAAGACCTTCCGCAATGTCAGCAGGTGTATCGCCGATTTTTGCAATGGCAGGAAGAGCAAGTTCAAGCCGGCGCGCGATGGCGAGAAGCATGAACGGGTGCGGGCGGCCGGCGGCAACATCTTCGGGCGTGAGATTGCACTCCGGAGTGTAGCCCGAGCGAGCAGCTTTGGCGATCAGGATGTCTAGCATCTGACGCGTGTACCCTGTGGTCGTGCCGATCCTCAAGCCGCGAGTGTGACAACGAGCAAAAACCTCGGGAACGCCGTCAATGACATCGGAGTAACGTTCAAGAGAAGCGAGCTGAAGGGAAACGAAGCGGCCGTAGAGTTCATCAACCTCGGTCTCGCCCGGGCGTGAGCCGTGGCGTGAGTTCCATTCTGCTGCAATGCGGTCGCTCAGAAGGATCTTCCGAATGTGATCCCTTTTTGCTACTCCCATGTCCTGCCGCACTTCGTGTTCGGTAACGGAGATGTCGGCAGTGGCGAACACTTCTTCAAACGCTCGTACGGGGGCGAGACTCCCGAAGTCTACAGTTGTGCCGGCCCAATCGAAGACGACTCCCTTGAGTTCGCGAGCAGGTACCAGACTGATTGGGACGTTCGGATTGAGAAGTTCCAAAAGTTAGCTCACGCCCCGAACGTCTCTTCAGCCAAGCCGAAGGAAAGTGTCATTCCGACGCCGCTGGTGACAGTGACTATCTGGACGCCAGATTGAGGCGAGAGGCGAAGGTAGGAGAGATGGGGGTGTTTCGCATAGACGCCATGCCAGCGTTCGGCGATCTCGAAAAAAGGCAGACGCATACGCTCCCGTGCATAGCGCAGAATGAGATCGTCTATGAGTGGGTTGTCGAAGATGTTCACCGCAAGCCCGTATTCGTGACTATCGCCCAATGTAATTTCGCCCCGCGATGTCTGGGAGGCCATTACGTGGATGCCCCAGCGTTCCAGTTCAGGAGTCTCCGCCGCGATGCGTCGTTTCAGAGCATCCAAAGACGGACAGATTTGGAAGCTGGGGTAGTGCTTGAAGGAGAGGCCGAAAGCGAGTGAAGGACCCAAGTCAAAAGAGGCGGGTTGCGCGGCGGTGCGCATCATCTGCAGCTTTGAACGGGTCAGGCCGCAGTCCTCGAAGACATGTGGAAACAGAGTCTGAAAGTCATCGCCCGCCGCGATCACGATGGAATCCGCGCGCCACGTTTGCTGGCCGGCGACAACACAAGAGCTTTCGACGTGTCGAACTGCCGTGCTAAAGAAGAAACGAACGCCATAGGCACCTGCAAGGAAGTCCGGCAAACGCGCAACCACCTGGCGCGGATCGACGGTCAATTCAGTGGAGCTCCAGAGCGCGCCCAGTAAGCCGTCAGAGCGAAGCGCCGTTGATTTCAAAAGAGCGTCCTGTGCGTTGAGCCACGCACAAGAATAGCCGAGGTCGGGTCCGCGGCTTGCAAATTCCTCGGCGACCGCGGCTTCATCAGGACGGTACGCCGCATGTAAGGAACCGGTGTTCCGGTAAGGAATGCCCGATTCGGAAAGAACAGCCTTCCAGATTTCGCGGCTGCGCAGGGCAAGGTGGAGGGGAGCACCAGGAGATTGACCGATCGGCCAAATCATGCCGAAGTTTCGAACGGATGCACCAAGCGCTCGCGGGCTCCGTTCGAAAACAGCAACGGTCCGCCCTGCCCGCGCGGCGACGTAGGCGTGAGCAAGTCCGATTATGCCTCCGCCGACAATGGCAACCTCAAAATGTCGATTCTCCATCAGTGTTGCTGATGATTAGTGTCGCCGATCTCCGTTCAAACGAGAACCGGGGCGCGACTCGCATCACGCAGCGGGCGACGTCGACGGCGGTGATCGCCTGTTTTGAGCAGGCACGAATGAAAGTGTCTCGCCTATATCGTTGGCCGAGGCGCTGAGCTTCGCAGCGTGAGTGAAGCACGCATTATTCGGTGCACCCTGATTTGCGCGATTCGGCCAGAACATGAGCATAAGATCGCTCGAGAAACTGGCGCGACGGCTCGGACATGGGTGCTCCCTCGGGCGCGCTGCTCATTTGTTGCAGGAATGCGTTCAGGAAACGGCCGTACTTCTCGAGTGCCGGGATATTGCTGTTCATAAGGGCCGCATTGAGCTCCTGTCTCATCTGAGGCGAGAGCAGCTCCACACGGCCTACAAACACGCGAGTGAGTTGACTCGGAACCGGATGAATGGAGATCGGCAGCAACGCGTCTACCGTAGAACGAGGCAGAATGTATAGGACGCGAAGGCCCTCCTCGAACCAAGAATCACGCCAAGTCTCAACCATGGCGTGTGCCTCGTTCCTGTAGAGTCCCATCTCGGTGAGCTGTTCCTCCAGTTCGTGCCGCAGACCTCCCAGCGTGCCATTCAACTCTGGAAACTGTATTCTCGCCGGCTCACGTAGCGCGCCGATGATCCCGTATCCGATCTTGCCAGCACGATTTTCGAACAGAATCGCTTTCGGGACGGTTTCAGCTCCCTCATTCTTTATTGAGACGCCGTCCTCGTGCACGACAGCTCTCAAATCGACGCCGAAATCAGCGATGCCGCGGTAGAACAGCAGCTTCTCGTTTTCTCCCGCACTTGTCAGAGACCAGCCATCGGTCTGGCGCGCTGCGTAGTAGTGACTGGCGTGACCAGCCCCAGGCAAGTGCTCATCGCCGTTTGCCAGGTGGACGTTCTTCCATTCAATCCAGCCTGTTCTGCTGACGGAGGGCTGCACACTGCTCGCCTGCGGATACCATTCCGTCACACGACCACCGGGAACGTCGACGTGAACCGAAACCGCCAACGGCTTCAACGGATAGAAGTACAGGACCGGTGTTTCCATTCGCACCGTTCCGTATTCGGCCGCTTTCAGATTGCGGCGATCCAACCTATGGACGAAGCACGGCAGGTCCGAGGGTCCTGCCAGCGGCTGCCACCTGATGGCCGATCCGTCTCCACCTGCCACCGAGGTGAAGGTGCCCCATTCGTGAACCGCGCCCAGGTTGTTCGCGCCCGTCATACACATGGCGCAAGCTACCAAGGCAAGCGAAACTGTGTACAGAAACCGCATGCAATATCTCCCTTCACCAATTCCGTTTCCACTCACGCCACCAGCTTGTATCTCCGAGTTGCAACGCGTCCCAGGCGGCGTCCATGCTCTTGGGGTCGCCGCGCAGAACGCCATCTCGAGTCGCAGCCGGCGGCATATTGACGAGCGCAGCAAAGCGGGTGAACACCGCGGCTTGTTTGTCCCCTTGTGTTCGTTGCAGCAGATGCCACAGTGTCAACGCATCGCGCCGACGGGCCGCTTGTAGCACCGTGTTTAGCGCTTGGCCGCTTCCACTCGAATCGAACTCTGCCAAGGCTTTTGTTAAAGTCTTCGAGGCGTCCAGAAAGTAGGGTGTGTCCGGCCCGCGCCCTACCTGGGTAGTGCAGGCCGCGCCTTCCGGGATGAACGACTCGATTTTGTTCCACTGAAAGGCTACCCAGCCCAACTCCACCGTTAAGAATCCTTGTCCGTTTCTGGCGACAGACAGAGTGTATTGGCATCCCAGGTCGACGGTCTTGGCTGCCGCGGTGTCGACAACAAACCGGGTGGGGGGCGCCCATATCAGCGCGTGTATCGTCCCGTGCTGGAGGGCGAGCCGATGCTGATCTTGCTGCGTAGAGAGAAAACGAAGCCGCGTATCCGGGTCGAGGTCCACTTTACCCACAAGCTCCGATTCGATCGTTGCGCCGGCGCGTCCGGTTTCGATGAGTTGCCCTGCAAGAACGGAGCTTGGCTTGTGACCCGCCCGAGATAACCGCCAGGACGTGACAGGCTGCAGGCTGTGTGTTCTCTGGATGAAAAAAGCGCTTGGGACGCCAAGCACAAGCGAAGCGGCGGCAGCGATGAGCCAAAGCTTCTTTCCGAACGGCGGATCCGCAGGCTTCGCGCGCTCGAGAGGTACCCGCCTTCCAGACCAACGCAAGGTTTCGAGCTTCTGCTCGAGATGCGCCACTTCTGGATCGGGCTCACCACTCCGGTCCCATAGATAATCGTCAGTCATACCTTGTTCGTGCCGTCCAATCGATTGCGCAGCAGTTTCATGCCGCGGCACAGATTTACCCGCACGGAGTCAGGAGTCAGGCCTGTGCGCGCTGAAATCTCAGGTCCAGTCATTCCTTCCACCAATGGAAGAATCAAAGTCTCGCGATAACTCTCGGGCAGCTTCTGGATGGAGGCAAGCACAGCGAAGGCTCCGGATTCCGGCTCCACCGCTCCGGCCAGAAGCGGGCTCGCCTGGAGCGTTGTCCTTCTGTTCCGCAGGAAGTCGGTTGCGGTTCGACGGGCGATGGCAATGAGCCAACCGGAAAACGCGGCCGGTTCGCGCAGGGTCGATAGTTGTTTGAGCGCCTTCATGAAAACCTCTTGCGTCAGATCCTCGGCGTCCTGATAAGAAACATGTGCCAGCAGTACGCCGTGAATCAGTCTGCCGTACTCGCCATAGAGCGTTCCAAAAGCCAACCGGTCGCCGCTCTGCGCAGCGCGAACGAGCGTGGCTTCCTGGAGTTTGGGCTCAATCGTTGTGAGCACGAGAGTGTTGTGGGATTAGTTTAATGCCAAATGGATCTCCGCGTCCGTAGGGGCGTGGAAATAGTGTTTAGCGAGCGAGAATTGCACAGAGTCACTGCGGACGGGAACGACGACGCTTGTAGCGTAATCCTTGTATTCGGGATTTCTTGCGACCATTTTGATGGCCCACGTTCCCTGTTCCGGCCATTGGTGACGTACGGCAAACGTCCCCGCAGTCGAAAGCGGGATGACCTCCAACGGAATGCTCTGCCGTGTTCCGTTCAACACACCTTCGGCACTTGCAGAGACCGTTGTTTCCCCGGGCGAGTGACAAGCTGTGATGCGTGCCACGAGCACGGCATGATCTCTCAGCGCTTCTGGGTTCGAAGCCGAATCGCTGACGTCGAGCAGCAGTGCTCCTGCGAATAGCGGGGCGGCCAGGATGCAAACGGCCAAGAGCCATTTCCCAAGTGAGTTCATGTTGTGTCTCCCTCGTTTGAACAGCCTTTTTGTTCACGACTAACTTTGCAGGCTGTTCGATAGGGAAGACGGAGACGTGGTGATGACTGTTAACCGCGCCGGCCCGTATTTTGCTGGACGACGAAAATACGTCCGATTTGGTTGAGGCCAACCGCTGGCCGCGTGACTATTTAAGTTCTCGCTGAGCGGTTGGCCAATTCAAAAAACAGGCTGTGACGGGATCTAGTGGTGGTGATCGCCGTGATCACCGTGGCCGTCATGATAGTCGTGGCTTTCGTGGACGTCGTGGTGCTCGACGCGCGGGCTGCCGACGGGATGATAGGGTGCGGCGTACGGGTGGACGTAAGCGGCACGGTTGTTCCAAGTGCGGCCCCAAGGTCGGTTATCGATAAGGATCGTGTGCTCATGCCAGCCGAAGCCGACACCGCCCCAGCCCCAGGGCGCGAAGCCAGCGCCCAGGGTGATGCCGCCGCCAAAGCGAATGGCGCCGCCCAGGAAGAAGCCGGGCCTCGGCCGGGCGAATACCACGACGGGATTGTAATAAGGCACGTAGTAGAAGCCGGCCGTCACGGGCAGAATTTCAATTGCGCCAGGTGCGGCAACCACGCGAACGTATTGGCTGTCTCGCAGGTAGCCGTAATTGTATGCTTCCCCCCGTAGACGCTGGACGGCATCCATCACTTGGTCACGCTCGGAGAGCACGGCATTACCGAGCGCCTGGGTCCACCCCATGTAGCGCGCCATGTAGTCGAGAACGTCCGGAAAGGGCAGCAAAGCCATCACGCTCGGATCGAAGCCGAGATTGTCTGCCCGCATCGCTTGCGCAAGCTGATCGCCGTGTATGTAGTGATGAGCATTTGCCCAGCCAGCGGCATCGGGAATCTCGTTCGAGAAGGTGGAGGCGGTCAACACTTGCGCGAGCAGACCGTCCGGGTAAAGAGCGACGGGTCCGACCAGCTGATCAAGCTGCTGCGGCGCAAGCATGGCAGGAGCCGGATACTGCGGCGGCGGGTACTGTCCCTGCGGATACTGGGGATACTGCCCTTGGGAATACTGCCCTTGCTGGGGATATTGCCCCTGCTGTGGATATTGTCCTTGCGCGGGTGGGTACTGTCCCTGGGGTGGTGGGTACTGCCCCTGTTGTGGATATTGCCCCTGTTGCGGCGGGTACTGTCCAGCCGGCGGGTATTGGCCCTGTGCCGGCGGATACTGACCTTGCGGCGGATACTGCGGCGGGGGCTGCTGCTGGTCCGCGGGCGCAGGCTGATTCGAATCCTGCGCAAAACCCGGGCTGGCCGCGAGCAGCGCGAAAACTGCGGCTCCAACCCAACTTACCAACCGTCTCTTCGTCCTCATAAATGCCTCTATTCTTTGACGCGCCCAGGTGGGACACGCTGCTTTTAAGACGCGCAGATGAAAGCGAAGGATACGGAGCCGATCGGCCAGTTTAGATTAAGCATTCATTAAGCGCTTCGTTTCGGCAGAGACCTGTAGTACGAACTACAACCCAGATAATCTCGCGCCTAATTTCGTCGGGCTTCCAGGCGCCCTATACTCGGCTTCAAAGAGGAATATTCGTCAGACGTGCCGCCAGTCAACGCGCCCATAAATGCTGTAACTTCGCATCGCACAGCCGTGACAGGCAAGAAGACTTTCGACGCGCTCACAGGGCTGCGCTTTTTCGCAGCCATGGGCGTAGTTCTTTATCACTTCGCGAGCACCATTGCGGCGCGCGGGCCGCGTATTCCCGCCAACCTGGTTGATTCCGGCTACGTGGCAGTCAGTTTCTTCTACGTGCTGTCGGGGTTTGTTCTTTCGTACAGTTACGTGAACAGGGAAGGCGCGATGCTCGGCAGCCGCAGATCGTTTTGGGTCGCGCGCTTCGCGAGAATTTATCCTGCCTACCTGCTGGCCTTCCTGATAGCGGCGCCTTACAACGTGCTGTGGACCCTGCGTGTAAATCATTTCGGTACGGGTTTGCTGAAGCTGCTCACCGGCGCCGCCTGCGTCCTGACCATGCAACAAGCCTGGAGTCCGTGGACGGCCTGGTATTGGAACTATCCCGCCTGGTCCGTTTCGGTAGAAGCTTTCTTTTATATTGCCTTTCCGTTTGTTGTTCCTTATTTGCGGAAGGTTGGGCGCCGGGGCTGCTGGCTGGGAATATGTGGGCTATGGGCGGTATCGATGGCGGTTCCCCTTGCGCTGTGGTTGACACGTGGCGCCGGCTCAGGAACCGGAGACCGTCTGCATATGTTCGTCGAGTTTACGCCGCTGCTGCGGCTTCCGGAGTTTCTGATCGGAGTGCTGTTGGGACGACTCTATGTGCTCGGATTTCGCTTCCGCCCGATGGTGTGCGCCATGCTCTCCTACATTTCGCTGCCGGTCATCGTTGGGTGTCTGGCCTGCGGATCTGTCGTACCACGGCCATTGCTGGCAAACGGCCTGTTAGCGCCGTGCTTCGCCGTGCTGATCTACTCACTGGCGGAAGGGAAGGGGTTGCTCGCGCGCTTGCTTGCAATCCCCACATTGGTGCTGCTCGGCGAGGCCAGTTATGGGATTTACATCCTGCAGATTCCGGTCTCTTACGTTTTGCGGATTCCGCCGCCGCTCAACTCGCTGGCCGTGCTCGCGGTGTATGTGGCGGTTCTGATCGGTGTGGCTCTTCTCTCCTGGCGCTTCGTCGAAACGCCTCTCCGTCAGAGGATTCGCAGTTGGCTGATGGGCTCCGATTCGCGACCGGTAGCGGAGCGGGCCGGCTCTTCCGGCAGCGTCGTTTCGCTGGCGACGCTGACCGCCGCTCCCCACCAGAACAGGTAGCGGCTAACTTTCCGGGCTATGCCGTGCGGCTGCAACGCTCGATCGCAGTGTTTTCAGCGTACCGGCAGTTTGAGATGGCCTCGGGGAATGAGGCTGCCAGTCTCTTACTTCTCGAAGTCCAAACAATGATGTGGCGCAAATCCACCCATCATCGCCAAGGCCAGTAACAGTGCTTTCCACATTTCGTTTCTCCTCTTTTGAAGACCGGCTTGAAACCGGCCTGACGGATTTACAGGAGGCAAATGTGGTTCCATAAGGCGGAGGAACACTGAAAAGTCTGCAAATGACTGAAAAGAGGTTCCGAGAGCTCCCGGAATGCCGTCCGCGGAGCGGCGACAGTTCACAATTTGGATACCCGGCGCTCACATGCCGTTATCCTTGCGGAGACACGGAGTGCAGGGCGGCAGATCAGGCCCGGCGGGTATCCG
Source organism: Terriglobia bacterium (assembly GCA_963723645.1). GTDB lineage: Bacteria > Acidobacteriota > Terriglobia > Bryobacterales > Bryobacteraceae > Bog-105. The sequence goes on along the minus strand of CAVRRR010000005.1, from coordinate 1,789,569 downwards.
GCTGGCCTCGCGGCGCACTCGTATCCGGATTCGACCCGTAAAGCTTGGCAAAAGTCCGGGTGAACTCGGCGCCTAGAAAGAAAATCTGGCCTGAATAGTAGACCCAGGCGATGAGAACCACAATCGAGGCGGCAGCGCCGTACATGGAGCTGTAGCTGGCTCTGCCGAGATAGATCCCGAGGACCAGCTTGCCGATTGTAAAGAGAAGGGAGGTGACGGCGCCGCCCAGGATTACGTCGCGCCACTCGAGGTGAACATCAGGCATCACTTTGTAAATAGCCGCGAACAGAACCGTGATTACGAGGAAGGACAAACCGGAATTTAACAGGTGCAGGAGAAACGTCTGAACACCCGAGACGGAGGGAAAGAGTGCTCCAAACGCAGTGATCCAGGTGCTCAGGATCAGCGACACGATTAACAGAAAACCAACCGCGAGAACAATAGCGAACGAAAACAGGCGCTGTTTGATGTAGCCGGTGAGCATCTGCAAGCCGCTTAGGTTCCGGTTGGGTACATCCCAGATCAGATTGAGGGCGTCTCGTAACTCGATTACCACGCCGGAGGCGCTGAACAGAACCGTGATCAGGCCAAGAATGGTGGCGATAATGCCATGGCGGGTATTCTGTGAACCTTGCAGGAAGGCGGCCATGGCCTTACCCGCAGCGGGCCCGACGAGCGCATCGACCTGAGTCACCGTCTGCTTTTCCGCGACGGAGTGGCCGAAAACAAGCCCGACGATCGACACCAGAACGAGAAGCAGCGGCGCGATCGAGAGAAGAGAGTAGAAGGCCAGCGATGCGCCCAGCCGGGGTGCATTGTGTTTATTCCAATCGCTGAAGCTTTCAACCAGCAGCAATCGGATGTCATGCCAGCGGAAGTGCAACAGCGGTTTCAAGTGATCGGGTCCACGGTTTGAGATGTTGGCTGCAGAGGGCTTCCTTAACTCTTTGCTTGTACCATCTGATCTCATTGTTCACCCCTCATTCCTGGATACCAGAGCGGGTTTCCGAGCAGCGGGTCAACAACTGCGCACCCGAGTCAGTCTACTTCTTGGGTGACGTTGATGTAGTAAAGATCGGTCGCTACTTTAACCCCGCCAGGGTTGGCGCGTTCAGGGAGTGCTTGCCACTGTGTGGTGGGCCGGATGATCTGCCATCCGGTGCCGATGGCTACTCGCACGGGCATGGCGAAGCTGGCCACATCTGCTTTCCAGCGATACTCGAGGGTGCCATTCGAACGATTAAACTTCAATTCGAGAGCCGGGATCGCGGTGTGGCGCAGATACTCGTCGAAAACGGCGGTGAGGTTCATGCCGGTTTTCTCGTTGAAGTAGGCGATCACATCCTCGGTCATGATGTTCCGGTATTTGAAGTGCTGGTAGAAGTCGCGGAGCAGGGCCCACCAGCGTTTGTCATCATTCACGATGCTGCGCAGCGTGTTGATGAAGAGGGCGCCCTTAAAGTATTGATCTGCCGGCGGCGTACCATTCACGCCGCGCTCAGTGATGATCGGCTCTTGATTCTTTACTTTTGACTTGTATGCGTTCAGATACCTGAGCGCGGCATCGTGACCGTACATGTATTCGACGTAGAGGCTTTCGAGATAGGTCGTCCAGCCTTCGTGGATCCACATATCGGAGCGGTCCGCTGCTGTGATGCTGTTGCCGAACCACTCGTGCCCGCTCTCGTGAATGATGATGAAATCGAATTTCGTACTGATACCGACGCCGGTCCAGTCGCGGCCGAGGTAACCGTTGGTGAAGTGATTCCCGTAAGAGACGGCGCTCTGATGTTCCATGCCGGAGTAGGGCACCTCAACCAGCTTGTAGCCGTCCTTCGCAAACGGGTACTCGCCGAGATAGTGCTGGAACGCTTCGAGCATTCCTTTCGCCTGTGTAAACTGCTTCTTCGCTTTCGGCAGATCTTCCGGGAGCACGTAGAAATCAAGTGGGAGATGGCCGAGACGGTCGCCGAAATGCGTGTAAGCGCCTATATTCAGCGCGACGTCATAGTTGTTAATCGGGTAGTGCACAGACCAGTCCCAGCGGGTGTAACCGTCACCGAGATCTTTCTTGCGTTTAAACTTTCCGTTCGAGACATCGACGAGACCATTCGGGATGGCGACGCTGATCTCCATATTTTGGACCTCATCGCGCCACTGATCCTTGTTAGGCCACCAGACGCTGGCGCCGATGTCTTCACAAGCGGTATACACCCACGGGCGACCTGCGGGGTCCTTGCGGAAGGAGATGCCGCCAAAGCGGGCGGTCTCGACCGGGTGTCCGGAGTAGTAAAAGTCGATCGTGTAAGTGCGTCCTGATCGAAGCTGCCGTGGAAAATCGACGAACACCGCACCGGCGTCGCGGTGATATTTGAGGGAAGAGCCCCGTAGCAGGATTCTGTCTACGGCAAGCGCCGGGTGCAAGTCCAATTGAATTCGAGAGCCGTCTTGCAGCATCTTGAACCGAATGCTGTTGCGGCCGCTGATGAACTTTTGGTCCGGATCGACACGGACGTCGAGATGGTACGAGAGCAGATCGTTGTTCGAGCGATAAGGGCCGTATCCGCCCCGCAGGATATCGGCGTGCTGCGGCCGCGACTGCACGTTTGTCTGAGAAGGCGTTTGCGCCCAAAGGCAGCACGCTGCAAAACCGGCAAAGGCGCGAAGGCACGCGGCTGTGTGCTTCGAGCGAAGCGGATGAAACATGAAGCACTATTATCGCGACCGCTTCTCTTCCGGCGAGCCGCTGATTCACCCGCGTTCCTGGCTACTGCACGCTCTAGATAAACAGCGTTAGAGTTGCATGACGGCGCCGTTGACTAGCGGAGTGACATACCCGCCAACTTCAATTTCTTCGGCTTCATTCGCGCCGTGAACCAGAACATGCAGCAAGCTGCGGCGTCCCATCTTAGCGCCTTGTTCACTGATGAATCGTGAACGCAAGGCTCCGGACAACAGGTTACGGCGAAGCATGTAGGCAGCGAGCGGGCCGGTTGCGCTCCCGGTAGCCGGATCTTCGATGATTCCGTATTCGGGAGCAAACATTCGCGAATAGGCTCCGGTTGCGGTGGGAGCAAACGGAAACACACAGAACGACTCGGGATGACTTCCTCTCAATTGCCGGAAGCCTTCCATCTCGAGCGAGGCTTGATCGACCGCATCCTTCTTTTTGAGCGGAACGAATAGGGAAGGGTTGCCGGCGCTAACCAGTTGAGGCGGAACATTAATGACGTCGCCCGTCTGAAGGCCGAGGGCTTGCGCGCAGAGATGCGGGTCAAATTCCTGCTTGAATTCGATGGCAGGGGTGGTCAGCCAGATGAGAGGGCGCGCGCCATGCTCAACGCGCACTGGTACTGGACCAATTTTCTCCTGAAGCAGGAATCGTTCACTCCGCGCCGGCACGATACCTTCTGCCAGGAGCACGAAGGCGGTTCCAACGGTAGGGTGCCCAGCGAAGACGAGTTCGCGCGAAGGGGTGAAGATGCGGAGTGCGGCTGCGCAATCCTCGCGTTCGGGTGGAAGAACGAAAACGGTTTCGGACAGGTTCAACTCGCGTGCGACCCGCTGCATTGTCGTGTCGTCCAGTCCCGAGGCTTCCGGAAAGACCGCTAGCGCGTTCCCCTCGAGCGGCACTTCAGTGAAGACATCCACTACCCGATATCTGTAAGAGCGATCAGCTGCCATGATTGTTGTTCCGTTCCCTCCCGGGTAGCTTAGTTTAGCGGTGCTTTCGTAAGACGGATTGCCTGGTCTCCCAGGCACCGGGAACCTGGTACATTCCTGGGATGGGATGCTACACTTTAGTGTGCGGACGCGAATTCTAGGCGTAATTCCCGCCCGGTTTGCCTCTTCTCGTTTCCCTGGAAAATCTCTCGCTTTACTCGCTGGCCGGCCCATGGTTCAGCACGTGTGGGAACGCGCCTCGATGTCGCGCTACCTGAGTGACGTTTTGGTGGCAACCGACGACGAGCGTATCGCCGCAGCGGTTCGCAAATTTGGTGGGCGGGTGCGGATGACAAGTGCAGGGCATCTGTCCGGCACAGACAGGCTGGCCGAAGTCGCTTCCGCCGAACCGGCCGCAATCTATGTCAACATTCAAGGCGATGAGCCGCTTATCGATCCCGAGGCGATAGACGCCGCGATTCTCGCCGTGAATGGTGATGAATCGGTGGTAATGGGCACGCTTAGGAAGCAGATTTACGATCCGGCGGAGATCGTGAACACGAACGTTGTGAAAGTTGTTACGAATCTGCTTGAAGATGCGATTTTCTTTTCCCGCTGCCCTATTCCGTACGAGCGAGACAAAGAGAGCGGCGGACCGGTCTATTTCAAGCACGTGGGCCTCTATGTTTACCGGCGCGACTTCCTGCTGCGATATCCTGACCTGACAGTTGGCCCGCTCGAACGCGCGGAACGTCTCGAGCAGCTCCGGGCGCTCGAGAATGGCTATCGCATTCGAGTCGTCCGGACCGACTATGAGTCTCTCGGGGTGGATACACCGGAGGACCTGGAGCGTGTCAACCAGCTTTTCTCGCTCACTGAGGAAATCGGGAGGACTTCGGAAGCGAATCGGGATGGAACTGATCTTCAAGTTAAAAGGATGCCGCTAGAAATCGTTACCTCATCTCCACATGGCTAAATACATTTTCGTAACCGGTGGTGTTGTTTCCTCTCTCGGAAAAGGCATCGCGGCCGCGTCAATCGGCTGCCTTCTCGAAAGCCGCGGGCTCCGCGTCACGCTGCAGAAATTCGATCCTTACCTCAACATCGATCCGGGTACGATGAGCCCTTTCCAGCACGGAGAGGTTTTCGTCACTGACGACGGAGCCGAGACCGATCTCGACCTTGGCCACTACGAACGCTTCACGCACGCGCCGCTGACTCAATCGAATAATCTTACATCCGGGCGAATCTACGAGAACATCATCGCGAGAGAACGCCGAGGCGATTACCTGGGCAAGACCGTTCAGGTTATCCCTCACGTAACGAACGAAATTAAGGCAGCATGCCGCAAAGTCGCCGCTGACGTGGATGTGGCGATTGTCGAAATCGGCGGCACGGTGGGCGATATCGAGTCGCTTCCCTTTATCGAGGCCATTCGGCAAATGCGTCATGAAGAAGGGCGCGAGAACGTCATTTTCGTTCACCTCACGCTGGTGCCGTGGATTGCGGCGGCGCAAGAGCTCAAAACCAAGCCGACCCAGCATAGTGTGAAAGAGCTGCGGGCGAACGGTATTCAGCCGGATATCCTGCTGTGCCGTTCCGAACGATCGCTGCCGGACGATTTGAAGGAAAAGATCGCGCTCTTCTGCGACGTGGATGTGAAGGGCGTGATCACAGCCCGGGACGTTCGCTCGGTGTACGAGATCCCCTTGGTGTTCGCGGACCAGGGCATCGACGAAACCGTTCTGCATCTGCTTCACCTCAATGCCGGCAAACGCAACCTTTCACGCTGGACCGAAATGGTCGAGCGGATGAACAATCCCGTCCGCGAAGTCACGATAGGTCTGGTCGGCAAGTATGTGGAGTACGAGGACTCGTATAAGAGCCTAAAGGAAGCCCTGCTGCACGCCGGTATCGCTCATCAGGCCAGGGTCAACATCGAGTGGATCGAGTCCGAGCAGATGCAGTACCCGGACTGCTGCGAATACCTGCGCCGGTTCGACGGGATCCTTGTACCTGGCGGTTTCGGTAAGCGCGGCATCCAGGGGATGCTGAACGCGATCCGCTGTGCTCGCGAGGACGAGATACCGTACTTCGGAATCTGCCTCGGCATGCAGACTATGGTGATTGAGTTCGCACGCAACGTTTGTGGTCTGACGGATGCGGATTCGACAGAATTCAATGCCGCAACTCCTCATCGCGTGATCTACAAGCTGCGCGAGTTGAAAGGAGTGGACGAGTTGGGCGGAACGATGCGATTGGGCGCTTACCCGTGCCGTTTAGCCGAAGGCAGTTTCGCCGAGGCGGCATACGGGACCGGTGAGATCAGCGAGCGTCATCGGCATCGGTATGAGTTCAATCGCGAGTTCGAGAACACTCTGACGCATAACGGGCTGCGCCTCACCGGCCAGACTCCGGACGGCGTGTACGTAGAGATATGCGAGCTGCCCGGCCATCCCTGGTATCTCGGTTGTCAATTCCACCCCGAGTTCAAGTCCAAACCACTCGAGCCGCATCCTTTGTTTACGGCGTTCCTCGGCGCTGCGTTGAAGCACCGTCAGGAAAAGCAGATGCGTGCAGTCGAGCGGGATGGGGCTTCGGTCCTTCAGAGCGCATGAATGTCGCGTTTCCGGTTGGCGAAGGAGAGACCAGGGTCACCTTCTCCAATCGGGGCGCTTTATCGCTGATTGCAGGTCCGTGTGTTATCGAATCGGAAGCGCACGCGCTCTGGCTGGCGGAGACCATCCGGGCGATTGCCGGGCCTTACGTTTTCAAAGCGTCTTTCGACAAAGCCAATCGAAGCAGCGTCCGCTCCTATCGTGGGCCCGGCCTGAAGGAAGGCGTCCGCATTCTGAAGAGAATTCAGGAGTACGGGTTGCCCGTGCTCACCGATATTCACGAGCCGTCTCAGGCGGTGGTAGTGGCTGAATCGGCCGACATCCTGCAAATCCCGGCGTTTCTCTGTAGGCAGACTGACTTGCTGGTCGAGGCAGGGAAGACTGGGCGCGCAGTGAATATAAAGAAGGGCCAATTCGTCTCGCCTGTGGACATAGCGCAAGCCGCGGAGAAAGTTGCCTCGACCGGCAATGACCGGATCATCCTGACCGAGCGAGGCTCCTCGTTTGGCTACAACAACCTGGTGGTCGATATGCGGGGTCTGCGGATCATGGCTTCTACCGGTTACCCGGTTGTTTTCGACGCCACGCACAGCGTTCAACTGCCCGGCGCGGCTGGCGGTTCCTCGGGCGGCCAGCCGCAGTTCATCGAGCCGCTAGCTCGCGCAGCTGCGGCGACCGGGATCGCCGGCGTTTTCGTAGAGACTCATAACCAGCCCGCCAAAGCGTTGTCGGACGGCGCTAATGCCCTGGATGTGGGGCTGCTGGGGGCGTTTTGGGCGAATCTGCGGAAGATCGACGCGCTTGTGAAAGGATTTGTTGAGACAACGATTCGCGCGTCTGCCACGTCTTAATATGAAGATTTGATTATGTCGTCACGTTTGGAACACCGCCGCAGGGCACAGCGGGGCTTCTCGCTGATCGAGCTTCTCATTGTCATCGCGATCATCCTGATCATCCTGTCGATCGCATTGCCGCAGATGAGCAAGTCCAGGATGAATGCGCAGGAGATGGCCGCCGTAGCCGAAATGAGTACCATCAACAAGGCTGAGGTGCAATATTATTCTCAATTTGGACAGTACGCGACCTCGTTGAGCCAATTAGGGCCGCCCCCTTCAGGTGGAGCGGCGGAGGGTCCGCAAGCGGCCGGACTCATTCCGGGCGGTCTGGCCAGCGGCATCAGCGGAGGCTACAATTTCACCATTACACAATCCGCGCAGGGCTATGCTGCTACTGCAGTGCCGAAGGTGTTCAACAGCACCGGGCGGCGGACCTTTTACTCGGACCAGAGCGGCATCACACGACAGAACTGGGGACAGGATCCGGCCACACCTAATAGCGCAGAGCTAAAATAATGTCACTCTGTGCATCGGGTCCGCTGTATTCTTCGCCTGGCTCTCCTCGGGACAACTGCCCTTCTAAGTAACGCAAAAGCTCCCACGGCCGCCGGCGTGGCGAGCGATCTTCGGCATCTCTCACTCGATCCGAAGCAGACGTATCGGGTACGCGACCTGCAGCTGGTCCGGGGCGACATCAAAATATATCTCAACGAGGGTGTTCTTTCGTTGTTCAAACCGGTCGCGGAGCATCGGGTCGCGGCCGTTTTCACGACCGAAGGCGCGGAGGCCGGAGACGCCGAGATCATTGTGATGCCCCCGCAGCGGAGTGAAAGAGCATCGTTGGCCTTTTTCACAAAGGCCCCAAATCTCGACGAGCATTTCAACACGGCGCTGTTCTATTTTACCGACGATACCGCGCACGAGCTACTTGGCATGATCGACCGCAGTCCGGTGCGCGAGGCGCCTGAGCTTGCCGAAAAATTGGCAAGCCGGGTAGAGCCGGTTGCGGGGAGAATCGCCGGGCAGATAGACGTTCCTCTGATCGAGGCCGCACTGGACAACCATCGCCTGACGGACGGAATCTTCTACGGCGTAATCAGCGGAAACACTCTGGGCGCCTTCGATGTGACCTATGATCCTCTCGAGCGGGAGCCGGTCTATGTAGGCCGCGTCTCCGACTCTCGCGAGAAGGGTTTCCAGCTTTGGACGAATTTTCGCCCTCGCAAGGCGCCGCCGTTTGTCGAGCCTCAGCCGAAAATACGCGATTACCGGATCGAATCCACGGTAGGTTCGGACCTGGATTTTTCGGCAGTTGCAACATTCAAGGTCAAGACCTCGGCGGAGGACGGCCGCGTGCTGGCGCTGGGTCTCTCGCCTCGGCTGGCTGTTAATACGGCAACCATTGACGGGGTGCGGGTGGAGGTATTGCAGCATCCGTCACACAAGCTGGCCGAATTCGGCAGCTCGGAGACGCTGCTGCTCGTCGCCGACCAGGCCATTAACTCTGCCGTCGATCACGAGGTGCAGCTGAACTACTCGGGTGCGATCATCCGGCGCTTGCCCAACGGCGAATATGTGGTCGATGAACGTAATAGCTGGTATCCGGTAAACGGCCCGGTGCGGGCGAACTTCGACCTGACGTTTCACTGTCCCGGCCGGCTCCATCTGGTTTCTACGGGCGAACTGGCCAATGACGATGTCGAAAACGGGATCCGGACAGTTCACAGAAAGACCATCACGCCGGCTGCATTAGCGGGCTTCAATCTGGGCGAGTACAACATCGAGCAGGAACAACACAAGCCTTACGCCATCGAGATTTATTCATCGCGGGAAACACCAGAGGCGGTGACGCAGGATGCCGCGCTGTTCACAGAAACGGCGAGTATTCTTCAGAAGTACACAAAAGAGTGGACCACTCTGCCGATCCGTAGCGTGGCGGTTACACCGATTGCGGGCTACTTCGGGCAGGGCTTTCCGGGGCTGATTTATCTCTCGAGCGTTGCTTACATCAAGCAAGAGAAGCGATCCCCGGCGCTGCGCAATCCGCGCTTCGATGCGTTCTTTTCGGAGCTTCTTCTGCCTCATGAAATAGCCCATCAGTGGTGGGGCAATATCGTGCGGCAGGCCGATGACCGGTCAAACTGGATAACCGAGGCGATGGCTAATGCGTCGGCTCTGAAGTATATAGAACAGACTAAAACAGTTGCCGCGCGGGACGACATACTTGAGAGCTACCGGGAGGATTTGACCAAAAAGGATGACGGAAGGACGGTGGAATCGGCGGGTCCGGTCAATTTCGGCCAGCGACTCATCGACAACTTTGGGGTGGGCACCTGGCACATCATCCTTTACGAGAAGGGCTCCTGGATCATGCATATGCTGCGCGAGCGTCTGGGGAATGAAAAGTTTCGGGAGGCGCAGCTTCAGCTGCTGCGGGAGTATGCGGGGCGCCCTTTGAGCAATGAGGATTTTCGAAAGGTCCTCAGCAGCTTCGTTCCGGCGGGCCAACCCGATCGTTCGTTGAACAGCTTCTTCGAAACGTGGGTTTATGGGACCGGCATCCCGTCTCTGAGCTTGCGCGGCACCGGCCGAACAGTAGAGGTGGAGGTGGCTGGCGTCGACAACGACTATATGGTCGAGATACCGCTGCGGTGCAGGGGTGGAGCGGTGCATTGGGTCCGCGCGGGTTTCGGAGACAATACGTTCGATTTACCCTCGGGAGTTTCGTCTTGCGAGCTGCCCTCGTCTCGTGATTTCTTGTACATGCCCGGAAAGGGACGGTAGCGCCGTCAACTTTCTTACAGGATTTACGTCCTAACGAGTAGATTCGTATGATCAGCGCGATGGCGGACCAGCTGGAAAGGGAACTCCACGTTGGGGCGGATTTCAGAACTTTTGGAAGCTGGATGGCTTCCGAGCAGAAGCGAGTGTTTCTACTGTGCCGCCGGATGTTGCAGGACGCCGATGAGGCCGACTCCGCAACGCAGGACGTCTTTCTCAAAGCGTACAAGGCTTTGAGGAAGAAAGACAACGCCGGGGATCTGGACGATCCCGGTAAGTGGGTAACGCGGATCGCCGTGAACACGTGCCTGGATCGGTTGCGATCAAACGCCTGGAAAATCTGGAAAAGGCGTCCTTCGGCTGCCGACGAAGAATGGATTCTGCAGACGACGAACGGCGGGTCTCCCGACGCGGAACGTCAATTGTTCTCGAAACAGATCCAGCAAAGGCTGGAAGATGCACTCGCGAAGCTTTCGAGCCGGCAGCGCGCGGTCTTCACCCTCCGGCATTACGATACGATGGCGCTGGATGAGATTGCGGACGTACTCGCGCTGGATATAGGGACTGTGAAGGCTCACCTGTTCCGGGCCATCAGCAAGCTGCGGGTGGAATTGAGAGATTTGTACACAACGGGGGCGGCTTAGGGGCGGGCGGAATGAGAGGAAGAATGAAAGTCTCATCCGTTCAGCCGGAACATCCGACAGATGACCAGCTGATCGCACATCTATACGGCGTGGGTCCGGAGGACAGGCACTTGGACGGGTGTGCGAGATGCCAGGCGCGGCTGTCCGGCATGAAAGAGCGGCAGCTCGAAGCTTCAGCGGCAAGGGAAGTAAGCAATTCGCGGCTGGCTGCTCAAAGGCGCGTCGTTTACGACAAGCTGACCGGAGAGAGGCCGCGGGGTTACAGGGCCGGTTTGAGGCGTTGGGCTTCGGTCAGCGCGGCCGCACTCGTGCTGAGCGGCGGCGTTCTCTTTTACGAAAGCCAGAAGCCGAACGCTGCTGAAAAGATGTTGTCAGACGCGCAGCTGGCGCAGGACGTCAGCCGAATGTCCGATAATCCGGAGGCGCAGCCTACGGCGCCTTTGCGGGCGCTGTTCGAAGAATGAAGAAACTCTGTCTGGTTCTGGTTCTATCGATGGCGCCTGTTGCGCTCGCTCAGAATCGCGCTAATTTTCCGTGGTGGAACAGCCCGGTGACGCGGGAAATCGGGCTGACTCCGGACCAGAGTGACAGAATCCACGGGATTGTCCGTGCTTACCGGGATCGTTTGCTGGACGCGCGCAATAACGTGCTGAAAGCCGACGGCGATCTCGAGGACGTCATGAACAATCCGGAGGTCGACGGGAACCGGGCGAAGGCGGTGATTGACCGTGTGGCGAACGCACGTGCGGCGTCTACCCGGGTGTTTCTCGAGATGAGCATGCAGCTGCGAGGCGTGCTGACGCTCGACCAGTGGCGGCAGCTGGTTCGAAGGTGGGATGAAATGCAGCGCAAGAAGCCGAGCGACACTCAAGTGGCGCCGTAAGCGCTTTCAGGCGATTGCTTCCAGCTCTTCGGTTAGAGATTCCCAGCGGCTCATGGCTTCCACAAGCTGAGCCTGTTGCGCTTCCAACATGTTTGAGAGTCGCATAGCTTCTGCGGCTCCTACGAAATCGGAGAGCGCCAATTCCGACTGCTGAATCTGCGACTCCAAATCTGCGATGCGCGCCTCGAGCTGCTGTGCCTCGTCCTGCATCAGCCTCAATTTTATAGGGTTAACGCGTTTGGCCGGGGTCGCCGGGGCTGGCATCGGAATAGGCTCGGCGGGAGGCACGCCCACCAGAACATCGCTGATCGTGGGTGTCTGCTCGGCTCCGCCGGCTTTGCGCCACAGATAATCGGCGTAGTTGCCGGGGAACACGTGAACGGTGCCGTCAGCGACCTCATACACTCGCGTAGCCAGCTTCTCGATGAAGTAGCGGTCGTGGGAAACGAACATCACCGTTCCCGTGAATTCCTCGAGCGATTCGAGCAAGACATCCTTGGCGCGCATATCCAGGTGGTTGGTGGGCTCGTCAAGCAGCAGAAAGTTAGCGGGGTGAAGCAGCATGCGAGCTAACGCATAGCGGTTTCGCTCTCCGCCTGAAAGTACGGCAATGCGCTTGAAAACGTCATCTTCGCTGAATAAGAAGCAGCCGAGTAGGTTGCGCAGTTCGGTATTGGTGCTGCGGGGTGAGGCGCTGCTCAGGTCATCGAGGACGTGCGACTCGGGGTTTAGCTCCTTGTACTGATCCTGCGCGAAGTAGTCGAGGTCGACGTTATGGCCGAGGGTGTATTCGCCTGAAGTCAGGGGTTCGGTGCCGGAGAGAAGTTTCATCAGGGTGGATTTGCCGGCGCCATTGACCCCAACGAGCGCTATGCGATCGCCGCGCTCGATGGTGAAGTTCACGTCGTCGAGGACGCGCTTTTCACCGTAAATCTTGGAAACGTTCTTGAATGTAGCCACTACTCGACCGCTCGGCTTAGGCTGCGGAAAAGTGAAGTGAATGGTTTTTTCTTCGGGCGGCAGTTCGATGCGCTCGATCTTTTCGAGCTCTTTAATACGACTCTGGACCTGTTTGGCCTTGGTGGCCTGGGCGCGAAAACGGTTGATGAACGCTTCGAGCTGCTGAATTTTGTCCTGCTGGTTTTTGTAAGCCGATTCGAGCTGGGCGAGGCGCTCGGCTTTCTGCTGCCGGTATTTCTCGTATCCGCCGGTGTAGAAGTGGACCTGTTTGTTCCAGATCTCGGCTATTTTGGTGACCGTTACATCGAGGAAGTAGCGGTCGTGCGAGATCAGGATGTAGGCGAACTCGTAATTGGTGAGGTAGTCTTCAAGCCAGTCGCGAGCCTCGAGGTCCAGGTGATTGGTGGGTTCGTCGAGCAAGAGCAGGTTGGGTTTTTCGAGCAGCAGTTTGGCAAGTGCAATACGCATTTGCCAGCCGCCGGAAAATTCTTCGGTTTGGCGCGTCCAGTCTTCCTTGCGGAAGCCGAGTCCGGTGAGCACGGCTCCAACTTGCGCTTCGATGGTGTAGCCGTCGCGAGAGCGGAATTCGCTATCGGCGCGTTCAAAACGGTTCGCGACCTGGCGATATTCTTCGCCGACCGGGTCGAGTTCGCTCATACGGACGGCAAGGGATTCGAGTTCGCGCTCGAGTTCCTGGACGCCGGCGAAAACGCTGAGGCATTCCGTGAAAACGGTACGGCCAGTCACCCGCAGACCGTCCTGGGGCAGATAGCCGGTGCGCATGCCTCGGGTGGCGGAAAGTGAGCCATAGTCGAGCGATTCGAGGCCGGCAACCGTCTTCAGCAGGGTTGATTTGCCGGTGCCGTTTCCGCCGACCAGGCCGGTGCGCTCCTTGGGAGTGACGAGCCAGTTGAGCGAATCGAAAAGCAGTTTGTGCCCGAATCGCTTGCCGGCGTCGGTGAGTTGCAGCATCCTCTATATTTTCGCTGACGCGGGCGGCTGCTGCGAGCCGATCAGCGAGGCCGCGTCGTCAGGTAAGGAGGAGGTCGAAGGAACTCGCGAGATAGTTCTTTAGGTCCGGGCGCTTAACGACGGCATCGAGGAAACCGTGTTCGAGGAGAAATTCGCTGCGCTGGAAGCCTTCGGGCAGTTTCTGGCGGATGGTCTGCTCGATGACGCGCGGGCCGGCGAATCCAATGAGAGCGCCCGGCTCGCCGATATTCAGATCGCCGAGCATGGCGAAGCTGGCCGTGACACCACCGGTGGTGGGATCCGTGAGAACGCTGATGTAGGGGAGACCGGCCTGATCGAGGCGCATGAGAGCGGCGGAGAGCTTGGCGAGCTGCATGAGACTGATGGCGCCTTCCTGCATGCGCGCGCCGCCGGAAGCCGAGACGATGATGAGCGGCGTTTTCTCAGCAAGGCAGCGCTCGATGGCGCGAGTTATCTTTTCGCCGACCACAGAACCCATGCTGCCGCCGATGAACTTCAATTCGAGAGCGCAGATCTGGACCTTGCGGCCGTTCAGCATACCGCTGGCGCAAATGACCGCATCGGGAAGCTGAGTCGCCTGCTCCATGTCACGCAAGCGCTGTACGTAGGTCTTCGAATCTACGAACGAAAGAGGATCGGAGGAGCGAAGGGTGGCGTCATACGTGACGTACTCGCCATTGTCGAAAAGCTGATGCAGGCGATCCCGGGCAGTGATCCGGAAGTGATGTCCACATTTCGGGCAGACCTGCATATTGTCTTCGACTGCTTTGCGCCAGATGATCTGTCCGCACGAATCGCATTTCTGCCATAAACCCTCTGTTTTAACGTTTTTCTCGCCGTCGGGGGGAGGATCGCCTTCGACGGGGGGCTTCTGCCGGTTGAACCACGCCATGTAAGCACCACCACGGTATCACGCGTCGCGAGGCTATCTATACGATGGACGAATGACTCCGCGAACTCTAGACGAACTTTGGGAAGAGCACACGGCTGACGAATTTGTCACCCGGGATGTGGAAGGAACCCTGGCGACCATGGTGGAAGACGCCTACGTCAATCACGTACCGGTGTTGACGGGCGGCTATGGAAAAAACGAGCTGCGAAGGTTTTACTCGGAGGACTTCATTCCAAGGATGCCGCCGGATACCGAACTGACGCCGGTGTCGCGGACGGTGGGAAGCGATCAATTGGTGGACGAGCTGATCTTCTCGTTCACGCACACGGAGGAGATGCCGTGGATGCTGCCGGGTGTTGCGCCCACGAACAAGCGGGTGAAGATTCCGCTGGTGGCGATCGTGCGCTTCCGGGACGGCAAACTGGCGCACGAACACATTTATTGGGATCAGGCCTCGGTTTTGAAGCAGATCGGACTGATTGAGGACGCCACGCTACCTGTTCGCGGGGTGGAAACGGCGGAGAAGGTCCTGAGTTCTCTCAGCGGGGCGGTAAGGGAGCGCTAAGCGGCGAGTTGGGCGGCGGGGAACAGCCTGCGGCGAAGGCCGACCATGCTGAGCAATCCGCCGCCGATCAGGCAAAGAGTCGAGCCTTCCACAGCGGCCGGAGGGTTACCCGTGCCGCCGTCCTGGGTGAGTTTGCTTCCTCCGAAGTAGAAGTCGTTGACGATGGCTTGACCCGGGCTGGCGACGGTGACCCAATTTACGTCGTGGGAGATCGAGAGGCCAATGAATTGGGTGGAATTTCCGGTTCCGGCGACACTGAACGTTTCACCGTCGGACAGAGCAACGGTGATGGTGCTGGCTGAGTTAGATCCAATGCCGAGTAGGAAGGCGTTTTCTCCGCCAGTGGGCAGCGTGATGGTGATGTTGCCGGTACTACTGGTTGGGCCGTAGAAACTGACGGTATTGTGAGTCGTGTACCAAGCCGTGGTGAGCTGATTGCCGCCGGTGTAGGGCCCAGTAAAGACGAATGGCAATTGGGTCTGCGTCCCGGTCGCAGGATTCATCGTTTTACCGGCGGAAGTACTGTAATTGGTGTTGTTGGGGAGCGAAGCGAAGTTCAGCTCAACGGGATTAGTGACGTTCGATGCCCACGCGGTATACCCGGTGTATTGCATGGTCGTGGCAGACCCGTGCGCGAAAGGAAAAAAGAAGGCAAAAGAAATGAGGGCGAAAACGGGCCGCTTCCCGAACTGCATTGTCATAGTCTCCGAATATCTCTGGAACGGAGGTGGTGGAAGGGCCGGAACGTTAGCAGTCGGAAAAAGCTGCGGTCAGAGAACCGAAATGGAACGCTAGCGGCCCAGGCTGGCGAGGATTTGTGTTTTGTATTGTTCGGCTTTGCGGCGGATCTCGGACTGGTTCAGGGTGAGGACCTCGCGGCTGCGTACGATCTGGCGGCCATTGATGAAGACGTCTTCCACATCTCCGGCATGCACGGCGTAGGCGAGGATCGAGTAGACGTTGTAAAGGGGAACGGCGTCGGGGTGAGCTACAGATAGCGAGAAGAGATCGGCGCGTTTGCCTTTTTCGAGAGAGCCGATTTCGTTCTCCAAACCGAGAACGCGCGCGCCGCCCATTGTCGCCATCTCGAAGGCTTGTTCGGCGGGGAGGACGGTGGGGTCCATGAGGGTGACTTTCTGGAGTTTGGCGGCGATGTCCATTTCGCGAAGGATATCGGCGCTGTCGTTGCTTCCGGCGAAGCCGTCGTTGCCGAGCCCGACATGAATGCCTTGCTTCAACATGGCCGTCACGTGTGCGACGCCATCGGCCAGCTTCATGTTGCTCGACGGGCAGTGCGCGACACCGGTGTTGTGGAGTTTGAGTATGCGGAGATCGTTGTCGTCCTCCCAGATGGAATGAGCGGCGACGACGCGGCCATCGAGAAGGCCTAGTTTCTCGAGCACCTGAGTGGGGGTGAGCTTGCGTTTGGCGAGCGAATCGTCGCGTTCTGTCTTGGTTTCAGCGAGGTGAATCAGCAGGGGAACATTGTATTTGACGGCGAGTTTATGAGCGGCAACGAGGGCGTCGTCAGGAGTGGTGTAGATGGCATGCGGAGCGACGGCGGGCACGATGAGGTCATCGTTGCGGAAGCGCCGGATGAAGCGCTCGGTTGCCGCGATGGACTGCTGCCAGGTTTTGTAATCGGGCGCCGGAAACCCGATGACGGACTGGCCAAGGACGCCGCGCACACCTGCTTCGCGAGCCGTTTCCGCTTCGGCCTCTTCGAAGTAATACATGTCGGTGTAGGTGGTGATACCGGCGAGAACCATCTCGAGGCAGGCGAGCCGGGTGCCCCAGCGGACGAACTCGGCGGTAACGTTTTTCGATTCGGCGGGGAAGATGAAGTTGTGCAGCCAGTCTTCGAGGCGGCGGTCATCGGCGATGGCACGGAACAGGGACATGGGCGCGTGAGTGTGGGTGTCGATGAGCCCCGGAGCAATGAGCGAATCGGATTTGTCGAGCGTGCGGGCGGCGGTGAAGCTGCGGGCGATGGCGGCCTGTGTATCAACGGCGGCAATACGTGAACCCTTAATAGCGACGGCACCGTTCTCGATAACACGATGTGTGCCATCCATCGTGATGACGTAGCGGGCACGGATGATCCAATCCACGTTTTCCGCAGATTGCGCGAGACACGCAAACGAGAGAAAAACCGATATGAGTTTCGAGAGAGCGCGCATGGGAGTGAGATTAGATCAGGAAACGAGCTTGCGTGCGCCTCTCTCAATGGCGCGATCGAGTGCTGGGTGGGCGCCTTCGACCGCGCCACCGTGCCCAGGAAGGATGCGGTGAAAGTCCAAACCAGAGAGGCGCCGGCCGCTGGAGAGTGAGAGCCCGCGGTCCCAGGTGGCGAAGGCAGGCAGCGGAAAGAACCAAGGCGGATCGAATGGCAGCCGCACTTCTTTGAAAGTAGTGAGAGCGTCACCGGCGTAGAGAGTTCCATCGCGCCGGTCGAGGAAGGCGACATGGCCGGGCGTGTGCCCCGGGGTGCCGATGACGTCGAGCGATCCGACCGAATCGTTGTCATTGACGAGAGTGCCGGGCAGGTTCTTGAGCTTTGTGAAACTGCCCTTCACGGGAGCCTGGGGCTCTCCGGGGAGCAGGGTCATTTGCGAACGCTTCACGCCGCGAGCGGCTTCGGCAAGGAGTTGAGCATCGCGCGCGCTCGAGATGATTTCGAGCCCGGGAAGCCGATGGCACAGGGCATCTACAGAACCGACGTGATCGACGTGAGCATGCGTCAGGAGAATGCGACGAATGGGCTGGCCGAGATGGCGGGCTGCTTCGAGGATGATGCGAGCGGCGCCCATGGCGGTGTCGATGAGCGTCAAGCCGTCGCTCTCGCGCACAAGATAGCAGTTCATTGCGTTGAAGCGCCTGATCTGGAGACAGCTATCGGAGATTTTGCGAACGGGCACGGAAATCCTCTCCTCGAAAGAATAGCGGACGGAGAAGGGATGAAGTCAGGTTCTGGTTTTTGCGCCGGTGGATGAGCGCAGCTTTTGCATGGCCCACAAAGGGAGGAAGCGGGGAGTGATCAGCAGGTAGCGTTTCCAGAGCCGCGCGGGTTCGACGGCGAGGCGGAAGAGCCATTCGAGGCCGTTGCGCTGCATCCAGGCGGGCGCCTGACGGGTGCGGCCGGCGTGAAAGTCAAAAGCGGCACCGACGCCGATCAGGGTGACGCCGGGAAAACAGGGGCGGTGTTCGGACATCCACTTTTCCTGCTTGGGGGTACTGATGCCGATGAAGACGATGTCGGGATCGGCGTGCAGGATGAGTTGACGGATGTGAGTGTCTTCGTCTTCGGTGGGGGGGCGGAAGGGAGGCGAGTAAGACCCGACGACCGACAAGCCGGGGAAGCGTTCCTGAAGGCGCGCGGTCAGCAGAGCGAGTGTGTCCTGGCGGCCGCCGTAGAGGAAGATGCGCTGGCCGGTGCGGGCGGCTTCGCGGCACAGGTGGAGCATGAGAGTGGGGCCATAGACGCGCTGCTGATCAGGGGACCCAAGGGAGCGCATGGCCCACACGAGAGGCATACCATCGGGGGTTGCGATATCGGCTTCATTGAGGATGCGAGCGATGTGGGGATCGTCCTGGGCCATGATGACGCCGTGGACGGAGGTTACGCAGATATAGCGGGCGCGTGGAGCAGGAGAGGTCTTGCGTTCTTCGGACCACTCGCGACAGAGGGCGACGACTTCGGCGTAGCTCGTCCTGCTGATACCGATGTTGACGATCTGCTGTTTTTTGGGCGGGGCGAGGGCCATGGCGGCGACGAAATCTTCGATTCAGGGTAGCGCGGACCGGAGCGAGTGCACGCACTTCCCGTAGCAGAAAGAGGGCGCTCATCGACCACTTGCGGCGGACGCAATTAGAGCGGAATTCGGAGTTTTTGGCGCGGTTTTTGCCTGCTAATAAAAAAGCAGTCACGTGCGGTACGGTTTTGAGGGGTTCGGGAGGCGTAAGGGAGCCAGTCACAGCTCGTAGTAAGTTGCTAAGCGGTATATGTGTCTTCGACTTGCGGGCCTGTGACGGAGTAGCTGTGTACGGCTTATCGCGTACGATGGGGCAGGACAGAAAGTGCAGAAAAGGGCGATTTCAGGGCCGTTTTTGAGGGTTTTTGAGGGTTTTTGAGGGGTTTCCGAGGCGAAACCGGGGCGAAAGCGACGGGTTTGTGAGCGATTTTGACGGTAAAAAAACCGGGATGCGAGCCCCACGAAAGTTGGGCTCGCATCCCCGAAGCTGACCCTATTTGAGGCAGCTGTTGATTGTGCGGGCCTGGCTGGCGAGGCGACGCAGCTGCTCCCTGGCTTCCTGGCCTTTGGTGCGGGTACTGATCGAGTCCGTGATGGTCGAAAAGAGATCAAGCGCTGCCCTTCCACGGGCCGGTTCATGCTCCTGGAACAGCTGCTGAGCGAGCTTGAGGTTCAATCCGAGGGAGTGTGAAATGCTGTAGGGCAGCTCGATGCGGTCGAGATATGTTCGCATCCCTCCCACCCAGGGAACGGGCTGCACGCTGACTTTCACGGGCAACGGCTCGCTTACCTGGCTGAGCTTTCCGCCTTCGAGCAAGGCCTGCGCATAGATGTCGTGCGTCCCGCAGCTGTTGAGTTGGAACGACGTTCGGTGGACGTAAGAGCTGCCGGCATCGATATGGTGGATGAACTGCCGGTCAAGGAGTTTGCCGCCCGCCTTCGGATCGCCATCGAAGTATCGCACGGTAGTTGCATCGGCTGCTCCGCCGCCCGCGCTGAAGCGGGTGGACAGGTAAAGAAAATCGTCAAGGTTGACGTTTGGCGAGTTCACCTTCACCTGGATTCCGCCAAGATTGCCGCTCGTTCGCTTGGCTGGTGTTTCAAGAGAGGCGTTCAACAGGCCAGATGCGCCTGCGCCGATGGCCGGAAGCAGAGAGAACTGTGTGTGGACTCCAAACATTCCGACGTTGTTGCTGTAGGGCTCGATTTTGATATTGCCGATCGCCGTCATGTGCACCGGGGGAATCGAAGTAAGTCCGTGATCGGCTACTTCGGGGACCAGGAGACCGTTTGCATCCTCCATCCAGGTCACGGCCCAGAAGACAAGAGGCCCGGGCTGAAGGTTGAATTGACTTGTATCGAACGACGTCGAGATCAAAGTCCAATTGGGGCCGCTATGACGAACCGATTTGAATCCAGGGATGGGATCGTTGGATAATGCCTCTCCAATCTGGAAGGCGGAGCCACAGACCAAGCCCGTCCCGGGGCAGTAAGACTGACCGTAGAAGGCGACGTGGACTGAGGCGGCAGGATGCTGCAGACCCGGATCGTCGGTGTCACGCATGCTGAAGTTGTAGACGCGCGCCGTGATTTGCAGGGTATCCCCGATGTTGGCTTGATTCGAGTAGGGCCCGCTCGCACCCGCAGGCTCCTTTCCAGCGCTCGCCTGGCTGGTGACAAACAAACCTTTCATGTGATAGAAGTGCGATCGGATGGGATCGGATGGGTCGGGATCCTCAAAGCTCACTCCCAGGTTCGCGCCCGTTGGCGTCCAGGTCCAGCGCTGCGGATGATTGAAGCCCACATCGGGAAGAGAGTACATCTGCTGCCAACCGGCCTGAGCGGCCGTATCGCTGCAGGTACCGCCAGGGAGATTCGGAGCCGGGTCGGCGATGTAGTCGATAAAGAGCGGGCCGTTCGAGATCTGATCGCCGGAGGGCGTAAGCGACTGAAGGACGTTCACGCTGCTGGGAGCAGATTCGCCGAAGATGAAGCTCGAGAGGTAATAGCGATCGGAGTTCCAATGGAAGAACGAAGGCAGATTAGTTGTGACTCCGGTGCCTTTCTGAACACGATTCACTTCCAGGTTCAACGAACCGAGCGAACTGCTCGAGCCGACGTCGATGCCGAAGCTCACGTCTGCGCCATCGATTCCGGCGACACCGAGGCCTTCGGACCCACTAACGGACAGGTCGTTCGAGAAGGTGCTGACGGAGCCGACACTCTGCGACTGGCCGTTAGCAGTGGTCCAGGAATTCTGAAACGAACTCGACCCGGTTCCCATTTCCTGACAAGTGGGAGCACTCGGAGTTACAGAAGCGACAGGATTAGCGAAGTTGTCCTGAATCTGCGCGAAGCTCCAGGGGTACGAGAGCACGTTGCCAGGCTCATGGACAGGCTGGAACCAGTCCTGGAGCGCGCCTTCGACATCCTGGTTATTCGATACGTCGGAGGGAACGGAAAACTCGATGTATTCGGGATTGCCATCGTTGTCATTCAGCCCGAGGATCGGGTAGTAATAAAGGGCCAGGCTCCGTTCTTCGAAGAACAGCAGGTCCTGAGTGGTGGTTGCAGTGGTCAGCGAGAGGGTGTGAGACGAGTATTTGCTGTTCGTGTTCGCAACGGTGGAATTGTAGAGAGCGGCTGCAGTGTCCTTGATATTTACGCTGGCGTTTTCTTCCAGATCGTTGAAGCTGATCTTCACTCCGGCGGATACCTTGACAGACAAACCCCAGCTGCTCGTGGAAGTGCTCTTCGTTGTTTTGTTCGTAATTGTAGTGAGGTTCAGGAGGGTATTGAACGATCCGAGATTTGTGCTGGGAGGCTGAGTCGGTTGGTAGCTGATGTTAGCGACACATTGGCCTGTTACGGAATTCAGCGTTCCGGTCTCGCAGATCTTTTGGGTGGTAGGCACAACATAATCGACGTGCATTGGCGGGACCCCGAGGACGACTCGAGGTTGAGTCTGGCTGGCGATGGTAACGACGGTTGGCGCGCCGAGCTGCTGAGAACGGCCCTGGACATCGGACACCTGCAAGGCGATCACGGAAGGATATCCAGCACTCGCCTGATTGCCGGTGGGCGAGGGGCGGGGCTGAGCGATAGTAGTTAGCCAGTCGTTCTGGGCAAACTGGTAGCTCAAGGTGGAAGGGACCTGAATGCGCAGCAAGGTCATGTAGGGCGTTCCGGACGTGCAGCCTGAATTGTTGAGTAACACGGCAACCTGATCGGCCGGGTTATACGATCCGTCGCTCGTCTGGTTATCGAAGTTGCCAAGCTGCATACCGAGCGCGCAGGTGCCCCGGAATGCGGAGTATTCGAGCTGCAGAAATCCGTATTTAAAATTGCTGTCAGGGGAAGGGTCCACGGAGAAATCGCCGATCCAGAAATTCTGCCTTCCGTTGAGGTTTTGTGACATAAGGACGAGCTGCTGGGGACCGAAGACGGCATTGCCGCCGCTTGGAAGGTGAGGACTGGCTGGATTGACAATAGCAGCGGCATAGCCGAAGAGAGTAGAGGGCGCTCCATCGTTTGTAATCGCGGTAGGAGCAACGGCAGGCTGCATGAGCTGGGGTGCAAAGGCGCCGTTCGACTGCGTACTGATGTATTCGAAGGTGACTTTGTAGTCCGGCAGTGCGTCCTCGCCTACTGCCACGAGGTCAACCTGGTTCGCCGACACGAAGCGGCCGGGGACGAGAGTGCCCCGGTAAACCGGCTTTGGCAGGTAAATCGAGGCAGGCGACATGGGACTGATCGTGTAGTTGTTTGGATCGACGGAGTAGAAGCGGACTGTCTGGTTATCATTCATCAGCACGGCGATCTCATCGCGTCCGTCGTTGTTGAAGTCGCCTATTGCCACGCTGTTCTGATTCAAGGACACGAAGTTCTGATTTTGGGATGCGGGGGAGGAGGTGTATAGTTCCGGTCCTTCGCCGAGGGCGTTGGTGGGCGGCGGCGTACCCTGGTTGGTCGCCGGCCCAAGGATATCGATGCCCCATTGGACGGTGTTGCTGCTCAGATTGGCGTAGACGCCCACAGCTCCCAGCAAGCCTGTTCCGCTGAAATTGCCCATGACCAGCCAGGCGAAGTTGTTACCGCCGGAGGCGGGCACCCTGCTGTTATATATCGGTTGTTGGTTCGTAAACGAAGCGGGATTGTAGTAATAGAAGGACCAGAATGGCGCATTGCCGTCGTCGGCAATGCTAAGGCTCATGAACTGGTCATTGCGCGTGTTGAACATCCGGCCGCTCGCCACCGCAACGGCAGGGGCACTCGGAAGCTGGTTGGGGGCGCCCTGTGATTGTGCGATGGTCTGCTGCGAGCTTGGGGTGCCGCCGCCCGGGAATTGTGAGTTGGCCGTATTAAAGGTGACAATGTCGTAGTTGAAGGAAGGGCTGTTCGCGTTGGGCTGGTAAACAGTCAGGAAGGAGAAGTCGTCTGTCTTCTTCATGAACCGCTCTCCATTGAGGATGTCCGGCAGGTTCTGTGCTTTTGCCGGAGCAACGGCTACCGAGGCAGCCAGCACCGTGAGGAGAACCGCGAGCGGACCACCCCGATAGGTCCTAGATCTAAGGGCGCTGTACAAGCTCAGCGCGAACGGCAGCGCGATTGTCATATTCCGAACGGTCATTAATCTTCCCTTGCAAAAGCTAGAGTGGGCTTTCCCAGGAATACGAGAGAAACAGCAGGTTGGCGAGGTGTAAAGCGGTATCCGGGAGGTAAGCCGGGGGTAAGCCAGGCGGTGACGAGTCAGGGCAACACCAGTACCGGTAGGCTTTCGGTTGGCTATCCAACTGAGTTATCATTCGTCTGCAATCCAGACCGCATGTGATATGGAACGCCCGCAGGAGCAACTCGTGTGCGATCAGCTGGCTAAGCTCATCGAACACTCCGACTTCGTGAATAAGAGGCGGCTAGCGGCTTTTCTACATTTTGTAGTGATCAACTCGCTGAGCGGGGATCACTCACGGTTGAAGGAGAGCGTAATTGGAGTCGAGGTTTACCATCGCGACCCGTCTTACAATCCCAAGCTCAATCCGATTGTGCGGACGGAGGCGCGCCGCTTACGGGCCAACCTGGAGAAGTATTACGCGACGGATGGCTCGCTTGACCCGGTTGTGATCGAGATACCGAAGGGCTCGTATGTGGCGCAATTCCGGTTTCGCGATAGGGTACTGAGTTCGAAAGAAGAAGCGGCGGATGCCTCACGCGCGCCGGCGAACGGGGCTTTAAACTCCGAACCCAGCGGGCAACTGGTTCCTCCTTTAGAGATGCGGTCATTCTGGAGGAGAGGAAGATCGCCGGTCCAACTCGCGGCCGGACTTTTGGGTTTATGCCTGCTGGCTGCGGGAACGCTGACCTTTCTTGGTAATTCGCATCCGGCGGCAGTATGGAGCGCGAAACCATTTTCCCGGCTTGGAGGAACGGAGGAGTTCAGCGCGTTTTCTCCGGATGGAGGCGAGCTGGCATTTGTCTGGTCGGGCCGCCACGGAACAAACCGGGACATCTACCTTCAATCATTGAAGGCCGATTCGCCGACGCGACTGACGGAGAATCCGGCGGAAGACACGCGGCCGGCGTGGTCGCCGGACGGCAAGCAGATCGCATTCATCCGGCTTGCCTCGAAGACGCGCAAACAGCTGAACGTAATCTCTGTGCGGACGAAAGAGGAGCACACGATTGCGGAGCTGGAGGGGATGTATCCGTGGCTCTGCATTATTCCGCGCCTTAGTTGGAGCCCGGACGGGCGCTACCTGTTTACGTCTGCGAATTTCGGGCCTGGCGAAGCGTGCGGTGTAATCGCGGTGGATGTAAAGACGCACAGTATCCGGCGGATCACACAGCCGCCAGCCGGGGTGGCAGGCGATCTGGAGCCGGCCGTTTCGCCCGATGGCAAGCAGATCGCCTTTCTGCGCAATGCGGGCGAGATGGGCGGGGACATTTTTACGGTAGGCGTGGAGGGAGGCATGCCGCGCCGGGTGACGTTCGACAATCGCGACATCATGGGCTTCTGCTGGAGCGCCGACGGCAAGAGCCTTCTTATTTCTTCGCGCCGGGGAGACGGAGTCGTCAAGCTTTGGCAATTCGACAGGAAGGGGCGGCCGCTGAAGCAGCTGACGGATGGAACAGGGTTGGCCACGTTCCCGAGCGCTGCGGCGCAGGGAAATCGGATTGCGTTTACGACTTACCGCAGCGTGACGAATATATGGAGGGCAGACAGCCACGGCGAGTCTCTGCTGATTTCGGACGATAGTGGAAACTCGAACCCGCAGCTCTCGCCCGATGGCAAGCGGCTCGTCTTCCGGAGTGACCGCACGGGCGCCTTCGAGCTCTGGACGAGCGATCGAGACGGACAGAATGGAAGGCGGATCACGCACTTCAACGGACCCATGGTGAACAGCCCGTCCTGGTCGCCCGACGGGAAAACGATTGCCTTCGAATGCCGGCCTCAGGCGCATAGCGATATCTGCCTGACTTCGGCGGACGGGAGCGGCAAGGTCCGGCAGTTTACTACGTGGGAATCGAACGAGACCTCGCCCAGCTGGTCGCGCGACGGGCGGTCCCTTTACTTTTCGTCCAATTATTCCGGCCGCTATGAAATCTATAAGCAGCCGGTTTCGGGAGGCGAGCCGGTTCTTATGACTCATGAGGGCGGCGTACGGGCGGTCGAGTCTTGGGATGGGCAGTCTTTGTATGTGCATCGCGGCCAGCCGGTAGGAGGAATCGTTCAAATTTGTCTCAAGGCAACGCCAGAGAGCGATGCGGGGCCAAGTGAAACAGTTCTTCTTCCGGAACTCACCGGAGGGATGTGGGGCGACTGGGATGCGGGACCAGGAGGTCTGTTCTTTCTCAAGTCCGAGGCAACAGGGAGTGCCAAAGATCTCATGGAGTACGATCCATCGACCCACACCAGCCGCCGACGTATGTCGATCCAGAGCGATATGACGAGGGGTGACCGGACATTCTCAGTGGAGCCGGGCGGCTCCTCTTTTCTCTACGTGAGAACCAAAAGCAGCGAGGGAGAAATCGGAATACTCGAGCGACGAACGCAGGGCGCTCCGTAGAAACTACCGAAGCGCCGTCGCGGCGGGGTGAAGGAGCAGGACTGCCAGCGAGTTCTTGCTGTGAACGTCCTTCAGCTCATCAGTCTTACGCTCACATTCCGATTCTTGTGGATCGAGGATCTCGCATCATTATCGGGGGCGTAGCTCCCATAGCATTCCTGTGGAGGAGACGTAGTAGAAACGTCCGTCAAATCCCGGAGTGACGATGTTTCCCGGCGCCGGCCCGGACGCCAGGACGCCGCTTGCCGCTCGCGTGCGGCCTGTGGCCTCATCAAGCCACAGGGTGCGGTCGCCGGTTAAAAGGCTGAAGTCAGGCACGACGATGTTGCGGTCCTCCGGACTGCCGACCAGCGCCGAGAAGTCCAAAGTGGACTCGCGCCGGCGCCAGCGAATGCTCAATCCGCGGTCTGCGTCCAGGAAAACCCCAGCCATCTTGCCAGCGGCTGAGTCGTTCGTGATGATCATGTGGTTCTCGTTGTCAAGGGCCGCTTTCGAGGGGTTCCAGCTCGCATGGGACTTGGGGAATGGCGTAATGGTGAAGTGGCGGCTGCTGTCCCGAACGTCTACCGCTGTAACCGTTAGCGGTTCTAACGAGGGCAAAAAGTTAGTCTGGATCACGATGTAGTCGCCGAGGATCCCAGGGGCCGTACCGGGCATCTGGGCGCCCGTACGATAGGTGACAGGTTTCCACTCGCGGTCGAGCCTCAGGTGACCGTCGGAGTAGTGGTAGCGGAACAGAGTACTGTCACCCGCGACGTAGATGTAGTCGCGCCCGTCGGTCTGCCCAGCGGTGATGCGGCCAGTGCTTGGCTCGGGCGGCTTCACCGTTTGCAGGATAGTCAGGTCGTTGGGATCGAGTGTCACGATCGTCGAGGGCAGCTTGTTGCGTGCCGCGCAGATCAGGCCTTCGAACGCCTCCTGGGAGGCCGACGCGCCCGGCGGCAGCGGTGGGCATGGGCCGCGTTCTATCCCCTTGGTTGCGATGCGTCCGTCGGGCATCACGATCATGCCGTTATAGCCAGCACCTGTCTGAGTAGAATCCTCGGGCAGCTCGCGTCTGGCAAGCGTCGCTCCAGTGGCCGGATCGAGCTTGACGAGCACGTTCGCATAGATAGCGTAAATGAAGCCGTTGCCGTGGGCCAGCGCCACGCCGGGGTAGCTCCACTGATTGGGGATTTGGGTCGCGAGGATGTGCGTGCGCCAGCGCTCGCCCAGCGTCGAGGTGTCCACCCTCGAAACGAACCCGCCTTCCGTGGCAGCGTCACGGCTGTAGCCGTATACGTAAAGTTCATCGCGATCGCGCGTAAACGGAATGTAAGGGGTTGCGAAGTTGACTTTCGACGCACGCGCCTCGATCTTGGACCCACCCAGTTCGTCCAGCGAGCACGCAAACGGGAAGACCTGTGTGCGGTCAGAGTGGTAGTGCTCGAATGGCGAGACGGTTGAGTAGAAGGCGCCGTCGGTGGGCCCGGTTTCGAGTACGGCCGAGCGGGGGCACGGGTCCGCGTCTGACCAGTCTGCGGCCTGAGCGCCATCCGGCGTCTGCCCTAACAGCGACGACGACGCGACAAGCCCAGCGAGGATGGTTCCTGCGAGCCGGCCCATTAATGCCTGCAGATGCATATGAGCACGACCACCGAGCCGAACGAGGCCCAACGGAAACGGCCGGCTATGCCCTCCACTGAGTGTGACGCCTTCCCCAAAGCCGCTGCACCCAGTTGGGGTTCGCATCTCTGAACTCCGTTTCCCTAAATCTCTACGTTTCACAAGACTCCTTATTCACAACAGTTTCGCGGATAACGCGCTCGTGCACTTATTGCACGACTGAGGTACAGGCTTGGCAAAGAAGATCGGTTTCGAACGCGCCTTCGTATGCTCATCCGCACACTTCTAATTGGTTAAACAACAAACAATCGCAAAACGTGCCAGATTTTTTTTTGCTGACACTCCGAGTACGTTGCACCGCTGCGGAACTGACCTTTTGCACGGCAGCCCTCGAGGGTAGGCTCCATTGCGTGGTGAAAGTAGCCGCGTGCTGGGCGCATGCCCGTCGCAGTTCTTCGACATCGAACAAGCACATGCATCACCGCTTGCCGGAGAAGCCCCTGGAGCGAATCGCTGAGCTCTACGCTATGGAGAATGAGACTCGAGGACGTTCGCCGGATGAGCGAACGGAAGTTCGCCAGGCCCGGTCCGTTCCTTTGATCGCGGGACTGCATGAGTGGATGCAACGCACCCTGTCAAAAGTGTCTCGCAAGTCTGACATTGCGGGCGCAATCAGCTATGGTCTGGGGCGCTGGGCGGCCTTGCTTCGCTACTGCGATGACGGGCTAATCGAGATCGACAACAACGCCGCGGAGCGTGCCTTGCACGCTGTCGCGATCGGTCCGAAAACTACCTTTTCGCTGGTTCCGACTCTGGCAGTGAACGCGCCGCGGCCATGTACAGTTTGATTGGTTCGGCCAAGCTGAACGGCCTTGATCCGGCACGATACCTGATTCATGTGCTCGCACAAATCGCGGACCATCCCATCAATCACGTCTGTAAGTTGTTGCCCTGGAACCTTCCGCATTAGGCGTAATCGGAGGTTTGGGCCATCAGGGGGCTGCTGGATACAGGACACCTGCGGAGGCGAACCACTCAGCCTGGTCAAGAATTTCTTCCGACCGGCTCCACTGCGCTAACATCTTGTGCTGTTCTGAAAGGCAACCCGCAGTTGAAGCACTCCGTCTCTTTTGCTATCCAGCCCATTGTTTCCGTTCCGCAGCGCGGGCATCTGCACCTGTACAGCGCGACCAAATTTACGACAAATAAGACGATAGCTGCGATGAGTCCGTTGGCACTTCTACTCCAACCGTGCTGATCTAACCTAATAGCGGCAACTGCTCCAACGAATATCAAGACCGACGAAGCAGCAACACCGCGATAGAAGTAGAATCGGTGGAACTGCTGCATCCCACGTAGCCAGCGAATCGCACCCGCATACCTTGCTTCCTCGCTCATGGCTAACAATATTTTTCCTCAAGAGCAGGCAGTCTTTGCCTACCTACTTCTCATAATGGCTGATTCTTCCGATCGGCTTGCTAATCTCCAGGTTTCCTTGCAGACGTTTCTACATCCCGGACGGCTGCGTTCTGCATCTATCTCTATTGCTCAACTCGGACGGAGAGGAAACAGATGACAAGCACCGCTGCTGAAGGTTCAAAGCGCGCAAAAGCGGGAATGATTTTAGCAGCGGTGGACTTCGCCGGGACCTTTTTGTTCGGCATCGAAGGTGCTCTGTCCGCGATGGCGGCACATCTCGATCTCTTCGGTGCGTTGGTTCTCTCGTTCTGCACTGCATTGGGGGGCGGTATCATTCGTGATGTTTTGATCGGCTCAATGCCTCCAGGATCTATTCGCGACTGGCGCTATGGAGCACTGGCTTTCACCGGGGGAGGATCGGCCATTTTCCTCTATCAGTTTGTAGAGAGAATTCCTCCGATGCTGTTGATAACCCTCGATGCGGGCGGGCTGGCCTTATTTGCAGTCGCAGGGGCTGCGAAGGCTGTCGAATATGGCATCAACCCCTTTATTGCGATCTTGATGGGCACGATCACTGGCGTGGGCGGCGGAACGATTAGAGACATGCTCCTGGCGCGAATACCGATAGTGCTCCGTGCCGATGTGTATGCGACTGCGGCCATGCTTGGCGCCGCGATTTTCGTGGCGGCTACCGCTTCTAAAATGCCTTCACGCTGGGCAGCGATTCTCGGCGGCGCCTCCTGTTTCGCATTGCGCATGGTAGCGGTGATGCACCACTGGAACTTGCCAGTATCGATGGCTTACTGACTCCGCTACCCAGACCCCGGCACGCTCAATCGCATGCTCATGAGATCACGGTTCTGAGCCGTGTGATAGAACGGGGCTCTATGAGGCGTCCCATGATCTGTGAGGGCGAATCCCAGTGCAGATAAAGCTTCCCGATGCGAATCGTCAGATTGTCAGCTACCGGCTGATTCACAAAGACGCGCGCGAGGTGATGCGGGGGGACGCGCCTCGAAGCCGGATTGTTTACGCGGCTGCGCACGTGGTGTGCGATCCCCTCGCGGACACGTCTCCGGTTGAATCACCATCACTCGATTGGGACGCGACGCTGGGGTTTCGGCGTCACTTGTGGTCTCTCGGGCTGCGAATCGCGGAGGCGATGGACACGGCCCAGCGGGGATCGGGGCTCGACTGGGAGGCGGCAAAGGAGCTGATTCGGCGGTCAGTGAAAGAGGCGCGTGCAGTCTCGGGAGGAATTGCGTGCGGCGCAGGAACGGAACAGCTCGGGGCAGCTGGAGCAACGCTCGACGGTGTGAAATCGGCTTACGAGGAGCAGTGCGAGTTCGTAGAAGGACAAGGCGGGCAATTGATATTGATGGCGAGCCGGGCTTTAGCGGCTTGCGCACGAGGGCCTGAAGACTATCGCCGTATTTACGGAACGATTCTCGGGCAAACCTCTCGCCCGGTCATCCTGCATTGGCTGGGCGAGGCTTTCGATCCGAACCTTGCAGGCTACTGGGGTTCGCCCGATATTTCGGAAGCGATGGAAGTTTGCCTCGGCATCATCCATGAGCACCAAGCGAAAGTCGACGGGATCAAGATCTCACTGCTCAACCCTCAGCACGAGATTGCGATGAGACGACGGCTGCCGCCAGGCGTACGTATGTACACGGGGGACGATTTTCACTACGACGAACTGATGGCGGGTGATGAACAAGGCTATAGCGACGCGCTGCTCGGTATCTTCGATCCGCTGGCTGAATTTGCGGGACAGGCTGCGCGTGCGCTCGATGCAGGAGACAGCTGCCGCTTTCGTGAAATACTCGGACCGACAGTGCCATTGTCACGGCACTTGTTCAAGAAGCCGACATTCTTCTACAAGACCGGTGTGGTTTTCCTGGCGTTCCTCAATGGACACCAGAGCCACTTCCGGATGGTGGGCGGCCAGGAAGGATTCCGGTCCATCACGCACCTGGCGGAGTTGTTTCGACTTGCCGACCAGATCGGGCTGTTTGTGAATCCTGAACAGGCCGTGAGACGAATGCAAATCGTGCTTTCAGCAGCGGGGGTTGAGCAATGATCGTGGCCGATTTATCGGAGATGAATGGCCGTGCGTATCCGGCGCGGCGGATAACGAAGAATGTGGTTGGGGGATCGAGTCCGATTCAGGCGACGAACTTTTCATTGGGCTACGTCAGGCTCGAGCCGAATGGCGGCCAGGTGCCGTGGCACAACCAGGAGCAGGAAGAAATTTATTTCATTGTGGAAGGCAGTGGGGAGATGTGTTTGGGAACGGAAAGGAACTCCGTTCGCGCAGGACAGGCGGTCTACATACCTTCGACCGTTTTTCACCAGCTGACGAATACGGGCTCCGAGCCGATGATCATGATTTATTGTTATGGGCCGGCTGGCGACGTGGCGCACTGGCGGCAGGAACTGGAAGGCACACTGCCCAGAGCGGGCGTGGAGGCTCCGCCGCTGCCGGACGGTGCAGCGGCTCAGCATACGGGCCGCGCTTAGTTTCATGCCGGATCCAAGCACGAGACCGACGGCGGTGGTGACTGGCGCTCTTCGGGGTATCGGGAGGGAGTGCGCCATCGGGCTGGCTCGATCGGGCTTCAACGTTCTGCTGAACGATCTGGCAACAGGTGATAGCGATGCACTGTCGCGAGGGTTGATCGGGGAAATCGAAAACTGTGGCGGCGAAAGCGCATTTGTGGCTTGCGATGTGGGCGATCTCGATCAGCATACGCCGCTGATCGATGCGGCAGTCTCGCGGTGGGGAAGGATCGATTGCCTGGTCAACAATGCGGGCGTCGGCGTTGTGAAGCGCGGCGATCTGCTCGAGGTCACGAGCGAAAGTTTCGATCGCTGCATTCGGGTAAACACGACGGCGGTTTTCTTTTTGAGCCAAGCCGCGGCGAAGCGCATGTTACAGCAAGGCGAGATCCGGGGGCAGCATCGCAGCATCATCAATATCACGTCGAGCAATGCCGTTGCGGTATCGATTACCAGAGGTGAGTACTGCGTTTCGAAGTGTGCGTCGAGCATGACGACGCGATTGTTCGGTGTGAGGCTGGCAGGCGAGGGGATCGGGGTGTACGAGGTTCGGCCCGGCATCATAGACACCGAGATGACTCGCCCTGTGAAAGAGAAATATGACGTTGTGATTGCGGAGAGCGTGCCGGCCCGACGCTGGGGTGTTCCTTCCGACGTGGCGGCTACGGTTCGGTTGATGGCGGAAGGGCGGTTGCCGTATACGGCCGGGCAGGCGGTGACCGTTGACGGCGGTCTAACGGTTCCACATTTTTAGAGCGCGGATTGGCGGGGGGGGCACATTTGGATGGAATCTGAGATCTTGTTTTCGCGCAAGGAGCAGTTTGGCGCGGTGTGGGGCGAGATTACGTTGAACCGTCCCGATAAGGGGAATGCGCTCACGATGCAGATGCTCGGGAAGCTCAATTCCGTTGTTTCTGAAATCAACGGGGACCGAGAGCTGAGAGCGATTGTCATCCGAGGGCGAGGGCGTTTTTTCTGCACCGGCGGCGACATTGCAGAGTGGGGTTCTCTTTCTCCTCAAGAGATGGGCCGCGACTGGATTCCGTATGGCATTCACGTTTTCGGACGGCTGGCCGCGCTGCCGCAGCCGGTGATTGCTGCTGTTTCAGGTCACGCGATTGGCGGCGGTCTGGAACTGGCCCTGGCCGCCGATCTTCGCATTGCCGTGAAAGCGGCCAAGTTCAGTGCGCCCGAAGTAGCGCTTGGAATCATCTCCGGGTGGATGGGGATCCGGCGGGTGGCCGAACTGGTCGGGGCTGCCCGGGCGCGCCATCTGATGTTGCTGGGGACGCCCATCACAGCCGAAGTCGCGCTGGACTGGGGCTTGATCACGGCGTTAGCAGATGATGCGGATGACCTGGGAAGGCAGCTGAGCGGCTGGCTCGAAAGACTGTGTGCGAATGCGCCGGGAGCAATGGCGCTCACCAAGGGCATTCTGGCAACGGTGCATGCCGACCTGCGTGAACACCATGCCAGCGCTGCGGCCCAGGCACTCGCAACCGAAGACTGCATGGAAGGCGTGCGGGCTTTTCGAGAGAAACGCAAACCCGTATTTCGGAACCGATGAAGGCGGCGATTACCAATGCCCGAGAGGCCGCGGATCTAGTTCGTGACGGTGACACGGTCGCGATCAGCGGCAACGGAGCGGGCATGATCTCCGCCGAGGCCATCTTTGCAGCTTTGGAGCAACGGTTTCTCGAAACAGGCTCGCCGAGGGACTTGACGCTGGTCCACTCGCTTGGTTTAGGGGATCGCGAATCGCTGGGCACGAATCGTTTTGCTCACGACGGCATGCTGCGTAAGATCATCGCAGCGCATTTTACGTGGTCACCGAAGATCCAGCAACTCATTCGCGAAGAAAAGATCGAAGCATACTGCTTTCCGGGCGGCGTGGTGCAGCAGCTGCTTCGAGAGATCGGGGCCGGACGACCCGGTTTGTTCACGCACTCAGGGCTGGGGACCTTTGTCGATCCGCGGCAGGATGGCGGACGCTGTAACGAACGCAGCCGCGAGGAACTGGTGGAGTTGATGCATATCGATGGCCGGGAGATCCTTCGGTACAAGCCGCTCAAGGTAGACGTCGCGATCATCCGCGGCACTTATGCGGATACCCGAGGCAACATCAGCCCTGAGGAAGAGGCGATCGACATGGATATCCACTCGATTGCCTTAGCTGCGCATAACAGCGGCGGGCGCGTTCTTGCGCAGGTGCGGCAGATTGTCGAAGCGGGAAGCCTGCATCCGCGGAGCATTCGGGTTCCCGGCATCATGGTCGACGCGATTGTCGAGGATCCAAATCAGAAGCAGTTCTACGGTCTCGAGTACGATTCGAGCATCTGCGGTGCGCGACGTGCTCACCTCCGGCAATTGACGGCTGCGATTTTCGATAAGGTGGAGCGGCGCATCATCGCCCGACGGGCAGCCCTGGAGTTGCGCAACGGTGCATCCTTGAATTTCGGTTTCGGAATTCCAGGCGGAATCTTCGGCGTGATTGCGGAGGCCGAAACTTCTGAGGATCTCTGGATGAGCGTCGAGCAGGGTGTTCACAATGGGCGAATGCTCGATGACAGACTTTTTGGGGCCGCTCGCAATCCGGAAGTGATTGTTCCTTCCGTTGAGCAGTTCGATTATTACAGCGGCGGCGGAATCGACGTGACATTTCTCGGGATGGGCGAGGCGGATCGGTTTGGAAACGTGAACGTGTCGCACCTCGGAGGAAGCCTGATCGGTCCGGGAGGCTTCATGGAAATCGCGCAGAATGCTAAGAAAGTGGTGTTCTGCGGTACGTTCGATGCGCAAGGATCGAAGGTGCAGTGGTCACATGGACGCCTCACGGTATTACAAGCCGGGAAGGTTCACAAGTTCGTTGAGGCAGTGGAGCGAATCACGTTTTCAGCAGATTTCGCCAGGGAACATGGCCAGGACGTGCTGTACGTCACCGAGAGAGCAGTGTTTCGTCTGGCTTCGGACGGGCTCGAGCTCATCGAGATCGCGCCGGGAATCGAAATTGAGCGTGACATTTTGCCCTACATGGAATTCCGGCCGCTGATGTCTGCGGTCGGGACGATGCCGGTCAGCAGTTTCGCGTGAGGGCCCTCGAGTTGATTCAGGCTTTCTGTTCCTGCCAAATCTTTTCCGCCGCTCGGAGGGCAAGCGCGCCGATTGTGGAGGTTGGATTGACTGCCGCGGAGGTTGCGAATGAACTTCCGTCGACGATGTAGAGGTTTTTTATGTCGTGCGCTCTGTGCGATGCATTCACAACCGACCTGCGGGGATTTGCGCCCATGCGCGCCGTTCCCATCAAGTGATAAGCGGGCGTAACGGGACCGCTGTCGAGGATTTCGACCGCTCCTGCTGCTTCCAAAGACTGGCGGGCCATCTTGCCGCCGTGCTCGAGCATTCTCAGACTGTTCTCGTTATAGCTGTAGACGACGCGCGGAGCCGCGATGCCGCTGGTGTCTTTCAGGTTCGGGTCAATCTCAACGCGATTGCGCTCCTCCGGCAAGTCTTCGCCCATTACGGTTACGCGGATCAGGTGCGGGAAGCGCTGACGCATTGCCTTGTGATGATTTTCACCCCAGGCAACAGGGTGGTTGGAGAAACTGCCCCACGCCTGGTGCAAAGGACCGAATGAACGCTCGAGGAGGAGTGTGTATCCGCGAACGAAGCCGCGGCTGGTATCCGTTTCGTAGAACTGCTGACTCATGGCGGGAATGCCAAACGGACCCAAGTGGCCGTCCATGGGCGCTTCGAAGACGCCTTCCAGCGTTCGGAAGGGATGAGTCATGAAGTTCTTGCCGACCAGTCCGGTGGAATTGGCAAGGCCTTCGGGGAACAAATTCGATTTCGAATTCAGGAGCAGACGCGGCGTGCCGATTCCGTTGCAGCAAACGACGATGACCTTAGCCGTCTGCTCATGAAGTTTTCCGCCGCGATCGTAGTAGAGGACGGATTTGGCGAGGCCGTGCGGATCGACGGTGATTTCGCGCACGCGCGACCAGGGCTGAAGAATCGCTCCTTTGCGAATCGCCTTGTGCCAGTGGGTGACATCGGTGGACGCTTTGGAACCAATCGGGCAACCGAACATGCATTTGCCGTGCAGGCTGCAGGCCGGGCGGTTGCTGTAAGCCGTCGAAATGATCGCGTTATCGGAGGGCCACCAGTGCCAGCCGAGCTTATCGAAGCCCTTGCCGATTGTTTCGCCCAGAACTCCTATCGGCAAAACCGGTGTGGGACGAGGAGAGCGGGGCGGGTTCGCGGGATCGCCATTCAGACCTGAAACACCCCAATCGAGGTCGTTCTGTTCGTAGTAGGGTTTGAGCTCGTCGTAAGTGATGGGCCAGTCATCGGCAACGCCATCGAGAGTTTGCGTGCGAAAGTCCGAGGGGTGAAAGCGCGGGAAATGTCCGGCCCAATGGTGTGTACTTCCACCGACGGCGTTGAACATCAAGACGGCAGGCGGGTTCGCGCCAGTCTCCATCACCGGGTAGTCTTCCCACCGCCGGCGAATATTGGGGCTGAAGTGAAACGCGCCGCGACGGAGTTGAATTTCCCAATCGGGACGATCAGACGGATAGTCGCCAGGCTTAATCCAGCCACCCTGTTCGAGGCACATGACGCTGGCCCCGAGTTGGGTGAGACGCTTGGTGAGCACAGCGCCGCCCGCACCCGACCCGATTACCAGGATGTCAACGTTGCTGTTCTGCACGGCTAGGCATCCCGGTAGAGCTTGGGCATCTTGCGGACGTTCCCGATAAGCGAATCGTCGAAGGGCTGGAGATGAGGGCCGTTATGATCGGTCGGGTATAGTTCGTACCCGATCAGTTTCCAGATTGCCGGCTGCGTGTAGTAGGACTCGTACACATAAGCTCTGAGTGCATCGAAAACTCCGAGAGCAGTGTTCTCCATTTCTTTCAGAACAGCAATCTGATCGTTCGCCTGGAGCTGCCGAAAGGGGCGGTTGAACGTGCGCTCGCTGAAGGCGTCTGCTACAACGAGCGCGTGCGTGATGTCGGTAGCAGCATCCTTGTTGTGCTGCATGAGATTTTCGAGATA
Source organism: Terriglobia bacterium (assembly GCA_963723645.1). Classification (GTDB taxonomy): domain Bacteria; phylum Acidobacteriota; class Terriglobia; order Bryobacterales; family Bryobacteraceae; genus Bog-105. Next base: position 1,753,277 of record CAVRRR010000005.1, on the reverse strand, counting down.
TGTGAGCCCTCCGGCTTCAGTTGCGGACGGCATTCCGCCGGATGCCGGAATCATGAGATCCATCACTATTTTGAGGGCGCTTTGCACATCCGGTGTCAACGGCTGAGGTGCAGGTTGTATGGCCGCAATCAGGACGGGCGTTGCAGCGGTGGCGCCGAGGAAAACACGCCGGCTTGGCTTCATGTTCCCGACACGTTATCACAAGGTAAATGGCCGAATGCGCCGCGACCGTGGCGGGCAGTGTGAGCGGTGAACGCAGCCGCCGGGTGCGACACGATTTTTTTGCGTTCTGGATACGGGCGAGCCTCGGAGATAAAATAAGGCGGCGGAATTTTGAGTGAGAAATCGACTGCGGGCAATTCTTACCCTGCTCTTGTTTCTGCTGTTTTTGGGGTTGGCTGTTGCCACTCATTCCGCACATGTTGACGCTAGCATCCTGGTCTTAGTGTGGATAGGCTTTGCTGTTGGCTCGCTGATCCTCTTAATCAAGAATTTCAACTCCAACAATTCAGCACGGAACCAGCCCGCGATGTATATCGGTCAAGTATCTTTCCTGCCTGAAAGCTGGCGCCGTTGGATCCTCGATGAGAAGAACAGCCAAAGTCGATCCGCGGTAGACCCCAAACATTAAGGATTACAAGCCGGGCCCGAGGCGCGCAATTGGTAAGAATGCCGCCAGAGGAGCGTGTTCCCGGCGAACGTCCTTAGGATGTAGAGAGTCAGCGCGACAGGGCATTCGTTCGCGGGAGTTGCGCGAGGGCCGCTTCGGCGTCCTTGACCTGGTACTGCTCGTAAGCGGGCATGGTTGCCGCATTCGCTTTCAGGCCTTCGGCCCCGCTGCGCAAGAGCGGCGTGGCTTCGCTGAACTTGTTCTGAGCGGCGAGCGTTTCGCCGAGCAGAGTCTGGGCTTCAGAGCGATGCCAGTCGCCGGAGGACTCGGCTTTCCATCGCTGATTAGCGGACTGGAGATAGCCGGCCGCTTCAGAGTATCGATGTTGTGCGAGCAGATTCCGGCCGAGCAGCTGCAGCGAGATGATGGCTTCCGGATTAGAGGCTCCGTAGGTGCGATCGGCCGAAGCTGCGACTTCTCTCCGCAGCGTTTCCGCTTTGCCGTATTCGTTTTGCTTTTCGTAGATGTCCGCCAGGAACCATTTAGCGTCGAGAGTGTCCGCGGCCCTGCTGCCAACATTGGCAAGAGTCTTTTGCAGCGTGTCAGACATGAGAGACTCGGCCTGCGGGATCTTTCCATTTTCGGCGTAGATACGCGCGAGCATTCTCGCCGAGGCCAGAGTTTTGAAGTGAGTGGGGCCGAGGAGTTTGCGGTTGCTGTTGTAGACCGCGGCCGCGGCGTCTTCGGCTCCGGCGTACTGACCGGTGCCGAACATGACACGGGCCAGACCGTAGCGCTCGCGCATGGTGTTGGGATGTTCGGGCCCGAAGACTTTTTCATAGCTGGGGAGTCCTCGCTCGAGGAACTTTTGTGCTTCGGCGTAATGCCCTTCGCCGAGGTAGAGAGCGGCAAGGCTGTCGCTTGTGTCAAGCGTTGAGGCGTTATCGTAACCGAGCGCTTTAATTTGAGCTTGAAGGGTGGTTTTGAGGATCGGCTCCGCTTTGCGTTTGTCGCCTAACAGCATGTAATCGACGGCAAGAGACTGCATGGCCGTAAGCGTAGTGGGGTTTTGGGGACCGAGTGCGCGCAGGGCAGCATCAGCGGCCTTTTTCTGATGCTCTGCCGCTTCGGGATACTCGCCGCTATTGAACTCGACGGTTCCCAGACTCTGCAGCGTTTCGATGGTTTGTTTGGCTTCCGGCCCCCGCGTACGACTGCCCAGTTCATAGGCCTGGCGCAACTGGCTTTCGGCGTCCTTGAGCAGGCCCAGGCTCAGGTAGGTCTCGCCGAGGGTCTTCCGGAGATCGGCTTCGATCATCGGCTTTCCAGCGAGCTTCTTGGGGATTGCGGCGGCGGCGCGATCAACTAGCGTTCTGACTTTGACGTCGGGGTCTGGGGGAGCTCCGGAATTCTGCTGATCGGCACCGACTTGAGACAGCAGATCGTTCTGAAGGAAGTCATTGACGGCTTGGGCCGTGGCGGCTTCGGAGTCGGCGCGATCGCGCTGCAGAAGGGCGGCGTGCTCGGCTTTGCGGGCGCGGACAGCTTGATAGGTGCTTACCACAGTGCCGCCCAGAAGAACAATCAGGATGGCGCAAAGTGCCGCGATGAGTCCGCGATTCCGTTGCGCAAACTTTTTGAGGCGATAGGCGGCGGAGGGCGGGGTTGCGAGCACCGGGAGATCGTGCAGGTAACGATCGAGGTCGGCTGCGATCTCGGCGGGTGAACCGTAGCGCCGGCTGCGATCCTTCTCAAGACACTTGAGTGTGATGCAGTCGAGATCCCCGCGCAGTTCCTTGGATAGAAGCGCCAGTTCGGCGTTCCGGGACGCGGAGTTCTTTTCTCCGGCCGAATTGAGATGACGCACCTTCGTGCTGGGTTTGGGTGTGTCTTCTTCCCGAATCTTGCGAACCAGGTCCAAGAGTGCCGTTTGTTTGAGATCGAGCGGGGGCGCTCCAGCCAACAGCTCGTAGAGGACAACACCGAGCGAGTAGACGTCGCTGCGGGTATCGATGTCCTCGCCGCCGGACGCGGCCTGTTCCGGGCTCATGTATTCAGGCGTTCCCAGAATGCTGCCTACGCGCGTGAACATGGGCTGATCTGTGAGGCTCTGGGATAGTGCTTTGGCGACTCCGAAATCAATGATCTTGGGAGCGGGGCGGCCATCGACTTCACTGACCAGGATGTTGGAGGGCTTCAGATCGCGATGAATGATGGCCTTCTGATGGGCGTGCTGCACTCCTTCGCAGACGTGAATGAACAATTCGAGGCGCTGGCGCGTGGAGAGCTTATGAGAGTCGCAGAAGGCCGTGATGGGGACACCGGGCACGAACTCCATCGCGAAGTAAGGGCGGCCCTGCGGAGTTGACCCGGCATCGTAGACTTTCGCGATGGCTGGATGGTCCATGAGGGCGAGGGCCTGGCGCTCCGATTCGAAGCGCAGGACGATCTCGCGCGAGTCCATGCCGGCTTTGATGAGCTTGAGAGCGACGCGCCGGCGGACGGGGTGTTTCTGTTCAGCGAGCCAGACTTCTCCCATGCCGCCTTCGGCAATTTGGCGAATCAGCTGGTAAGGACCAAGAACAGTTTCGGAGGCTACGGAATCGGAGGCGAGTTGAGTGTGCAGAGCTGTTGAGGGCTCACTTGACGGAGCAGCTCCAGTTCGATCGGAGAGATCGTTGGTTACTGGATCAGCATCGGGCGGCATCGCATCAGGTAGATAGTTTCCATTAGTCTAACGTAAGGGGGCGGATCGTCAAGTGCTGAGCGCCGTTGCATAACCCGAAAAAGAGCCTATGATACATCAGAGGTTCTACATGCGTTTACGGGCTGCGTTTCTCGTTGTTGGTTTTTGCGCGCTTAGCATTCCAGGCTATGCGGACACATTTGACTGGAGCTACAGCATCAACTGTTATCTCTGCGGGCCGTTCGTGAACCAGCAAGGCATGCCGGTGGACACAGGCGGGAGTCCAGCTACTCTCTTTAACCAGGCGGGCGGGACCATGACGACGACCAACACCGCCGTGAATGGTGCGCTTACGATTACCGGGATCACCGGCACACGAACCACGAACTGGTACATGGGTCAGTACCTGCATCCTCCGGAGACGGATACGATTACCGGCCTTATCCCACCCGACCCGACCAATCCGTCAGGATTGACGATCGCCACAGACAATCTTCTATATCCAAACGGGGATCCACATCTCGACTACAGAGGATTTGCGTATACAATCGCCTGCCCGACTTGCGCAGGCGGAGGGATTGTGGGCCCTATACAGATCACGGGACAAGGTCCCGGCAGCTACGCTGAGTTAGGTACGAACGGCCTAGTTGGACAGAGCTCGTTTACGCTGACGGCAGTTCCGGAACCTACTACGTTTGCTTTTCTGGGGATCGCGGGGTTTGCTCTTCTGCTATATCGGTTCCCGTTTGTCCGGCGAATTCGAAGCGAGATCAACGAGACCTAGTCTTCGCGCAGGGCTACCAGGGGATCGATGAGGGTGGCGCGGCGGCAGGGAAGATAGCTGGCCAGGAAGGCGGAGGCGACCAGGACGACGGCGTAGAGAGCGAAGGTTCTGGGGTCAAGAGTGATGACTCCGTAGAGGGCACTCGACATCAGGCGTGCGGCGGCGAAGGCCAGAGGCATTCCAATCCCAACACCGATGGCGATGAGACGTGCGGATTGGGCCATGGTCATTTTGAGAACGCTGGCGCGGCTTGCACCGAGGGCCATGTAGACGCCAATGTCGTGAGTGCGTGCTGCCACGAAGTAGGAGATCACTGCATAGATGCCGGTAGCTGCGAGGAGCAAAGCAATGACCGAGTAAGTGGTCATGGTCTCGGCCGCGGCTCGTACGCCGCCGCGCTGGTTGTCCTGGAACTGCTGCATGGAGCCGAGTTGGTAGACGGCGAGGTTGCGATCGAGGTGCCGGACGGCGGCGCGCACGGGCGGCGCGAACCCCAACGGGTCTCGCACGGTACGTATCAGGAACGTTGCCGATGGGGCCGGGTATTGCGTGTAAGAGAGATACGCGGCGGGCGTTGGTTCACCGCTGAACCAATCGTCAATGATGTCGCTGCAGACACCGACGACGGTCAGCCATTCTCCTTGAGGGTCAAATTTTACGCGGCGGCCTAGAGCGCTTGCGTTTGGCCAGTAGTGGCGCGCCATCGATTCACTAAGGACGACAACCTTTGCCGTGTCGGGGCGATCGCTGCCGGACAGAAAGCGCCCGGCGAGTTGACGGACGCGCAGGGTAGCGAGGTAGCCACTGTTTACGATTTTCAGATCCGGGAGCGGCTCGCCGGGGCGGGGCTCGGGGCGGCCCTCAATGAAGAGGTGATTGGCCGCGCCGGCCGGAGAAAGGAGAGCGGCGGATTGCACGCCGCGAATACCATGAAACCCTTCGAGGAGCCGGTCATAGAAGGTGATCTGCTTCGGGCGGGTGTACGCGTTATCGGGAAGAGAGAGCTGCAGGCTCAAGATGTTCTTGGGGTCGAAGCCCTGGTTTACGTGCAGCAGGCGATCGAAGGTTTGCATCATGAGCCCCGCGCCGACGAGCAGGACGAGGGCGAGAACCAGTTCAAAGACGATGAGGGCACTTCGCATGACGCTACGGACAGACGCGGCGGCGTTAGAACCGGCGCGTTCGCGGAGGACATCCGTCAAGTTCACGCGCATGAGCCTGGCCGCCAGATTGGCGATCATGGGCAGGCTGCAAAGGACCCCGGCAAGAACGGAAATCAGGCAAGTGTAGCCAACGACGGAGGCATCGACATGCATGGTACGGAGACCGGCGACGAGGCGGAACGTCTCGGGCGGGATGGCGGCTTTGGCGCGATCGTTGTTCCAGCTGGCGAGAAGCAATCCGATGGGCGCGGCGGCGGCAGCCAGCAGAATGGTTTCAATCAGCAGCTGCCGAGCGACCTGGAGCGGACTAGCGCCCAGAGCAGCGCGGACGGCAATCTCCTTTTGGCGGTAGGCGGCCCGGGCGAGCTGCAGGTTGCCGATATTCGCGCATGCCAGCAGCAGGACGAAGAGGGCGCTGCCGAGGATGGTGGAAATAAAGCGAGCTGTTACGCGATCGACCATGGCGGAGACCGGTTCGACCGCAAAACCGCGGCCCTGGTTGAAGGTGGGATAAGCGGCAGCTAAACGGGATGCAACACCCGCGGCTTCGCCGGCGGCCTGCGAGACGGAAACGCCGGGCTTGAGCAGGCCGATGAGAGACACATCGTGCGCAACGTGTTCACCGAGTTCGCGACTTTCGAAGACTAAAGGCAGCCATAATTGCGTGTCGAGAGGGAAATCGAACTCGTCGGGCATGACGCCAACGACCGTGTAATTCTGCCCTCCGAGAGAGATCGGTTTGCCGAGGGCCTGCGGCGAGGCGGCCAAATGCGAAGTCCAGAAAGCATAGCTGACCACGGCCACCCGGGAGCGGGACGTTTCCTCTTCGCTTGCAGTGAGGGTGCGACCGAGTTTCGGTTTGATGCCGAGGACCCCGAAGAAGGATGGCGTGACGAAGTAAGAGCGCACACGCTCGGGGTCAGCGAGACCGGTGAGATTCAAGTTGCCGGGACGATATGCCGCGAGCTGTTCGAAGGACCTGGTCTGATTCTTGAATGCGGCGTAATCGGCCGGCGAGAGCGGCGAGGGTTCGGACGCGAATCCGGAGAGCTTTTCAGCAACCGTGGCGATGCGGTTGAGGCGCGGAAAAGGGAAAGGGTGAAGAACGATGGCGTTAGCCGAGATAAAGGAGGACGCGTTAACTCCGATGCCGAGGGCGAGCGCCAGGACGGCGACGGCGGAGGTTAAGGGGCTTTTCAGCAAAACACGAGCCGCGAAACGGATATCGCGAACGAGGTCACTCAGCAGAGCCATGCTTTGCACGGGGCAATTGCGATACCAAGGGTGGTTCGAAAAATAAGGGGTTTTGCGTGAGTAGTGAAGGAACGAGTGTGCCGGATTCGGGACGAGGGTGTCCCAAACAGCTAATCGGTGAAGCGCGTGAGGCCGATCGAGATGCCGCTATACTGAACGTTCACACCACATACAACGGCCGTCCACCCCGTCGCGCGCACGGCTACAGGAGACCCATGTCTATTTGTCGAGCCCTTATCATGGTTACGTTTCTAGGGATGCCTGCACTGCTGGTTGCGCAGGGTGGCGCTACGGGCGCGATTTCGGGGACTGTGCAGGATCAGAGTGCGGCCGTGATTCCGAAGGCTCAAGTGGAGATCTCGGGCGTTACCGGTACGGCGCGCAAGGTGGAGACGGACGCGAATGGAAGTTTCACCGCTCCGCTGCTGCCAGTGGGGGCGTACACCATCGTGGTCAGTTCGCCGGGGCTGGGGCAGGCTCGACTGCAATCGGTGGAAGTAAGAGTCACGGAGACGACGCGGCTGACGGTGGTTCTGCAGCCAGAGGCGGTTGCGACACAGGTAAACGTGCAGGCGCAGATCGCGAGTGTAGAGACGACGAATGCGGCGACAGGGCAATCGCTTTCAAGCCGCACGATCAGCTCGCTGCCGCTGGCGACGCAGAACTTTCAACAGCTGCTCACGCTTTCGTCAGGAACAGCATCGAATCTGAACGCCTCGGCATCGCTCGGGCGCGGCGATACCCGGATCGATGTGAACGGGCAGCGCGAGGACAACAATAATTATCAAATCGACGGGATTACGGCGAGCGATTACAACGTGGCGGAGTTGACGAATACGCCGCTGCCGAGTCCGGACGTGGTGCAGGAATTCCGAGTGCAGACGAGTCTGTATGATGCGTCGCAGGGAAGAAACGGCGGCGGAAACATCAATGCGGTTTTGAAGAGCGGTACGAACCAGATACACGGAGACGTTTTCGAATTTTTCCGCAACGACGATTTGAATGCGAACGAGTTTTTCCTGAATAGCGAAGGTAATCCGCGGCCGACGGTAAAGCAGAACGTGTTTGGAGGAAGCCTGGGCGGGCCGGTGCTTCCGAAGGGGAAGTGGGGCTACTTCTTCGTGAATTATCAAGGGACGAGGCAGTTGAGCGGGCTCTCGTCGGGGACGATCATCGGAACATCCCTTCCGGTGCTGCCGGTAGACCGGTCGGCAGGATCGCTCGCGAGTACGTTTTTCGGGAGCCCGGCTTATGCGGGCAGCATCGATCCCGTTGCGCTGAAGCTGCTGAACCTGAAGAGCAATCAATTCGGCGCAAGCAACGGCGGGTATCTGATTCCGAGCGTGCCGGGCACACCGGGCGGCACGGGGCGGTTTAATTACAGCCGGGCGGGCAAGTATAACGACGACCAGTTCACGACGAATTACGACAAAGAGCTGGGGCCGAAGGATAAAGTTTCGGCACGCTTTTTCTTTTCTAATTTTGAATCTGTGCTGCCGTTCGGGGCGGGAGGGCTGCAGGCTTCTTTCGGCGGGAGCATCTCGCCGAGCGACTTGAATTTTCCGTACGACCTGCCGGTTAAGGATCGCTTTCTGAACGTCACGGAGACACACACCTTTTCGCCGGCGTGGGTGAACGAGTTCCGGTTCGGATTCGTGCACATCAATAACCAGGACATCAACACGCCGATCGTGACGACGGATCAGCTGGGCATCGACCGGCCGAACAACAATGTGGACAACTTAATTTACAAGTTCACGTTCAACAGTTCGGGCTTCCAGATCGGACCGACGCCGGGAGCGAATCAAACGCAGGACCAGAATAACGTGGTTTTGCTGAATACGACGAGCTGGGCGAATGGGAAGCACCTGGTGCGGTTTGGGGGCGAGTTCGATCGAGTAAGTCTGGACAAAGATTTTCCGCAGGTGTTCAACGGGCAGTTGTTTTTCAGTCCGGGAACGGCGGGTGCACCTTGCGCGCTGGGCTGCTCCGACTTTCAGCAGTTTCTGGTGGGCGCACCGGCGTTCACGTACGGCGGCAGCGGAGTTTCGAATCATCAATACCGCATCGCGGACACGGGATTGTTTGTGCAGGACGATTACAAAGCCAGCCGCGATCTGACGCTGAACCTGGGAGTGCGGTGGGAGTTTAACGGCGCGGTGACGGATGATCTGTGTCACATCGGAAACGTCATTCCCTCACTGGCGGTTGCGGGGCAGAACCCGTTCGTGTATCCGTCCTGCGTGAACGGGCTGAACGTTCCTGGGTTGACGGGTACGCGAAGCAACACGACGCTCGATAACGATTACGCGTCGAATTGGGGTCCGCGAGTGGGCTTTGCGTACAACCTGTTGGGAAAGAGTTCGACGGCGATTCGCGGCGGATACGGAATTTATTATGTTCGCGAGGACGTAGGGGCGGTAGATCAGCTGTCGTTTGTCACGCCGTTTCTTCCGATCACGAGCGCGGCGGGAGCGCCGGGGACAATGGGAACAATTTTCGCGAACGCGCTTCCTAAGGGCAGTGTGATTGACCCGGCGTTTGTGCCGGTTTACTCGCGGCTGCAGGGTTTCGTGGATGCGAACGGCAATCCGACGCGCGACACGGCGCAGACTCCGGTGTATTCGGGCAACAGCGAAAATTATCTGGGGCTTGAAGTGCCGACGCGCTACGTAAATCCGAGCACCCAACAGTGGAATTTCAGCGTACAGCAGAGCGTAGGGAAGGGATGGGTGCTCGAAGTGGGTTATGTGGGAACCAAAGGCACACATCTGAGAGACACGCGGGACTTGAACCAGGCGATGGACGCGCGCACGAATCCTGTGACGCTTACGGCAACCGATGGCACCTCTTATACGATCAACCAGAATACGCTGGCGAACGTGAATGCCAGGGCGCCGTATCCGGGGCTTGGAGTTTCGGGTTTCCAGGTTTTTGCAAACGATGCGAACTCGATTTATAACTCGCTGCAGACGACGCTGACGCATCGCTTTGCGCACGGGCTGCACTTTCAGGCGGCGTACACGTTCTCGAAGGCGATCGATGAGACGTCGACGGGGAACACATCGCTCAATTCGGCGGTGAACGACCAGACCTCGCTGCAGGATTCGCGCGGGCCGGCCGATTTCGACCGGACGAACCGGCTGATTGTGAACTATACGTGGGATCTGCCGCTGTTCCGGCAGGCGAAAGGTGTGACGCACGCATTGTTCGGCGGTTGGTACATCAGCGGCATCACGACCTTCCAGTCGGGGGCGCCCTTCACGGTGCTGGATACGGCGGCGGCTTCTGCATATGGACTGCTGGGCACGGGCACGCCGACCACGCCGAACCTGGTGTTGGGAGTGGATCCGATGACGCAGGGGTCGGTGACGAGCCGGCTGGGCGGATATGTCAACCTCAACGCGTTTGCGCCGGCGGGAGCGATCGGGTCGGACGGATCGACGGGGTTCGGGAACCTGGGGCGCAATACCTTTCGCGGTCCGTTCCAGCAGAACTGGGATTTTTCGGCCGGTAAGTCATTCGCCATCACGGAGCGGCAAGCGCTGCGGATCACGGCAGACTTTTTCAATTTGTTCAATCACCCGAACTTCGCGAATCCGGCGTTCCTCGATATCGAAAGCCCCTCAAATTTCGGGCAGATCACGAGCACAGTGGGGACGCCGAGGCTGGTGCAGTTTTCGGCGAAGTACTCTTTCTGAAGATGAAGCGCTTTTGGGTTTCGGCGGCGGGCGGCGCGGGCGCGACGGTTCTGGCGGCATCGTTCCTGCTGCATGCGCAAGCCACGGCGTACGGGAGCGGCAATGTGCAGGCTGTGTATCGTGAGCTTTTGCCGCAGATAAATAAGGTACAGATCTTCGACGATCACTCGCATCCGGGGTACGCCGACGATCCCGACGTGGATGCGATGGCTTCGCCGCCGGGCAGCTCGACGCTTCGTCTCAGGGCGGATAATCCGGAACTCGTCAGCGCTTCGAAGGCACTCTTCGGCTATCCATTTGCCGACTTCGCGCCGCAGCACGCACAATGGCTGATCGCCAAAAAGGCCGAACTGAAGAAGCGGGAAGGGAAGCAGTACTTTGACGGCATTCTGGACCAGCTGGGTATCGAGACCGTGATTGCGAACCGGGTTGCGATGCCGGACTATCTCGATTCCAAGCGATTCCTGTGGGCGTTCTTCGTAGATTCGTTTCTGTTTCCGTTTGACAACCAGCAGATTCGAGAGCGCAACGTGGACGAGCAGACTTATATTCCGCTGCAGGAAAAGAAGCTCCACCGCGAGATGAAGCAGGCGGGGCTTACGGAGATGCCGGATACCCTGAACGGCTACCTGCGTTTCGTGTCACGGATTCTGGTGCAAGACAAACAGGCGGGTGGGCTGGCGATCAAGTTCGAAGCTGCTTACATGCGCTCGCTGTACTTTACGGATCCAGTGAAGCTGCAAGCGGAGACGTTGTACGAGAAGTACAGGCATGGCGGAGTTCCGACGGGGCAAGAATACACGCTCTTTCAGGATTTTATTTTCCGGTACCTGATTGGCGAAGCGGCGCGGCTGCACCTGGCGGTGCATTTTCATACGTCCGTGGGAATTGGCGACTACTTCAATCTGGGTGACGGGAACGTGCTTAATCTCGAGAATGTCCTGCGCGATCCCCGCTATGATTCCGTAACTTTTGTGCTGCTGCACGGCGGTTTCCCTTACGACCGGCAAGCGATTTGGTTGGCGGCAAAGAAGAACGTGTATCTCGATACGTCGTTCGATGAACTGGTGCTGTACCCGTCAGAGTTCAAGAATGTTTTGAAGTACTGGTTATCGACTTATCCGGATAAGGTGATTTTCGGCAGCGACGCTTTTCCGTTCAATGAGGCGCTGGGAGCGGAGGAGGCCTATTGGCTGGCGGTTCATTCAGCTCGTGACGCACTGGCGGGTGCGCTGGCGGAACTGGTAGCGGAACATGCGTTCAGCAAGGAAGAAGCGATGAAGGTTGCGCACGGATATCTGCACGACAACGCGGCTGCTTTGTACGAGGGGCCGATGCGAGCGGCCGGCACGCGGTAGTTTTTCTGGGGCAGAATGCGCCAGCGAGATCCCAAAATCGGACAGCGCGCTCAGTTAAGCTGTTGATTTCGTGCGCGAGAGGTTATGGCCGCTGGATTGCGATTCAAAGAGGCGATGACTGCTCTTCTCCGGGATGTTCGTTATGCATTGCGCACGCTTTGGAAGCGGCCCGCATTTACGGCACTTGCGGTAGCGGCGCTCGGGCTGTGCATCGGTGCAAACACCGCTATTTTCGGCGTAATCGACGCTGCGCTGCTCAAGGCGCTGCCTTACCGGGACGCGGGGCGGCTGGTGGCGATATCGGAAGAATTGCCAGACCTGATGGCGGGTCCGATTCCATTTTCCGCTCCGGATTATCGAGAGCTGGAGCGACGCAACCGATCCTTTGAAGCGCTTGGAGCGTATCGCTCCAAGGAATACGAACTATCCGGTCTCGAAAAGCCGGAACGGCTGCAAGGCGCGCGCATCTCCGCATCGCTCTTTCCGATGCTCGGTATTGCGCCAGCGCTGGGGCGTAATTTTACGGAGCAAGAAGATCGGGCATCGCACCGAGTGGTGATTCTATCGAACGCCCTGTGGCAATCGAAGTTTGGCGCGAAGCGTGGGATCCTCGGCCGATCGATCATCCTGGACCGTGCTTCCTACACGGTGGTCGGGGTGATGCCGCGGAACATCATTTTTCCTCTGCGCGGCCCGAGATTCAACAACGATCCTGCAGCTTTCTACGTGCCGATCAGCTTCACGAAGGACGAACTGCAGGGTTGGGGTACGATGTTCAATCACAGCGTGGTGGGGCGGCTGCGCCCCGGGGTGACGCTGGCGCGAGCGAATGCAGAGCTAAACTCGATCGCCCACCGGCTGGCGACAGATATCTATCCGCCAGAGATGCGCAATCCGGCTGTACACTTCGATATCTCGGCGATGCCCTTTCGAGAGGCGGTAGTTGGGAACGAGCGGCCGATGCTGCTGCTGTTATTCGGAGCCGTAGGACTGGTGCTGCTGATCGGGTGCGCCGATGTTGCAGGTCTGTTGTTGACGCGCGCAGCGGGGCGGGATCGCGAGATGTCGATTCGAACAGCGGTTGGGGCAACGCGCGGGCAGCTGATATCGCAGGTTCTTGTCGAGAGTCTAGTGCTTGCGGTGGCGGGCGGAGTGCTTGGTCTGATCCTTTGCTCGTGGGCCGGCGGACTGCTGGTGCATGCGACCGGCGCCACGCTGCCTACCGGGAGTGCGGTTCATTTGAATACGAGCGTGCTGCTGTTTACCCTGGCGATTTCAATTGGCACGGCGCTAATTTTTGGCATGGCTCCGGCGCTGCGCGCTTCGCAGGTGGATGTGCGCAGGGGCATGCGAGATGGCGGCCGCGGACAGAGTGCCGGACAGGTGCAGGGGCGGATGCTCGACAGTCTAGTAACAGCTCAGTTTGCGCTGGCGCTGCTGCTGCTGGTGGGCGCGGGGCTTTTGCTGCGTAGTCTCTCGCATCTGGCAGCTACCGATCCCGGCTTCCGCCCGGACCATATTGTGACGCTCTCGGTCAGTCTTCCGTGCCAAGCCTATAAGTCCGGTTCAGACGTGCGGGCGTTCTACGACCGGCTCGACCGCTCATTGGCAACGCTGCCCGGCATCAAGGCCGCGGCGATGGCGAGCTCGACGCCTTTACACGTAAACGAACATCGAACGTTCACGATTGCGGGTCAGCCGAAGACCGCCAGCTCGCTTCCGCACAAGACGGCTCACATCTGGGTAGCGGGCGATTTTTTCCGTGCGATGGGCATTCCGCTCGAGCGCGGCCGGTTTCTCGATGGGCGGGACACGCAGAAGTCTATGCCGGCTGTGGTGGTGAACGAGACCCTGGCGCGTGAGTTCTGGCGGCACACGAATCCGATCGGCCAGCAGATCAGGTGGGGGCTGGACACGGCCAAAGACCCGTGGATGACGGTGGTGGGCGTGGTTGGCGATGTGAAACAGGGTGCTCTCGACGAGCCGATAGAGCCGGAGACGTATTCACCGTGGGTGCAAGTGAAGGACGAAATGCTTGCCGACGATATGACAGCCGAATTCCGGAGGATGACGATTGTGGCGCGCACTGCGAACGCACCTTCGGCGGAAGCTCCGGCCATTGAGCGCGTGATTCACAGACTGGACTCTTCGCTGCCCGTTACCGATGTCACGACGATGGATGCGGAATTGCGGGATTCCTTCCAAGCCGAGCGGCTCCAGACGACTTTGCTGGGCGGCTTTGCGCTTGCGGCGCTCGTTTTGGCGGCTCTGGGAATTGGCGGCGTGCTGGCCTATTCAGTAGCACAGCGCGCATCGGAGATTGGCATCCGTATGGCATTGGGCGCGAGCCGCGGGGACGTCCTGAAGCTGATTCTCCGGCGCGGGATGAGGCTTGCGACGATGGGAACCCTGATCGGTCTGGCGGGTGCGCTTCCGCTGGCTGGACTTGTCTCGAAGCTGCTGTATGAGACGAGCCCATACGATGCGCTCACGTTTTGTGCGGTGCCTGCGTTTCTGTGCGCTGTCGGGCTGCTTGCAGTGCTGGTTCCGGCGGCGCGTGCGGCTAGCATAGATCCGGTGCGATCTCTGCGAGCCGAGTGAGTTAAACGAACCTTCCCGGCCGGCTAAATACTTGGCATTTCGGCGGCTGCAATTGCAGCTACGGTAAGCGCTAGCCGGGGGTCTTCGTCTGGCGTCGTCAGACTCCACGCGGCGGAGAGGCCAGCATACGCGAGTATCCATTGCAAGAGCCTCAGCCGGTCGAGACGCGCCGCATCGGCCACGACGGAAGCTTGTGTGCGGAGACGTCCAGCTGCGGCTGCCACCGCGAAATCGGGGTTGCAGAAGATGTTCGCGAAATCGAAGCCGCGCTCGCCGAGCAAGCCTTTGGGATCGACCGCGAGCCAGCCGCGAGGTCCGGCATCGAGAACGTTTTCGTGGTGCAGGTCGCCATGCAGGACGACGATCTCGGCGGGGTTCTCAAGAAGTTCACAGCTAGTCTCAAAACTCTTTTGCAGGATGCCGCCGAAGCGGACAGCGGCGGGTTGAAGATCCCGGAACCAAGTAGGGAGAGGCACGAGCGGCGGCGGAGCGATCGGTCTCGGAGCATGTAGTTTTGCGGCCACTGAACAGATAATCCGGCTGGCTTCGTCGTCGTGACCGGTGTGGGCCAAGGCGGAAAGCGAACGGGGGCCGGCGGCGCGTTCTAATAAAACAGCGTCGGCATGATGGGCCAGAACGCGGGCCGCGCCTTCACCGTTCCACCAGAGCATGAGAGAAACTCCGGAGCGCTCTTCCGGATGCCGGGTGACTTTCAACATGGCTGGGGCGCCGTTATTCAGAACCGGCAGAAGGTCGCTGCTGTGAGTCGTGATGGGAGCACCATCGGCGATGAGTTGCCACCTCCTGAGATAAGGTTCGAACGGCGAAGTGGGGTGTGGAGGGTGAGCGCTCAAGAGTTCTTGATCATGCGCATCAGGCAGAGCGCGGGTCCGTTTCACGAAGCTAACGTAACATCGCAAGCATGAAGCGTGTGAGCGAAAGAGGCGGCAATGAGTGACGAGAACGCGGCAGGCATTCAGACCATTGAGAGCCAACACGGGGCCGAGGAGACGCTGAAGCGGTTAGAGCGAATACTCGAAGCAAAGGGAGTAAAGGTGTTTGCGGTGATCGATCATAGCGGCGAGGCTGAAAAGGCGGGGCTGCATATGCCGAGTACAAAGCTTGTGATCTTCGGCAATCCTAAAGGCGGAACTCCCCTGATGCTCGCGACGCCGACGATCGCGCTCGATCTGCCACTGAAGATTTTGATCTCGGAAGACGCCGGAGGACGAGTGTGGGTCAGCTACAACAAGCCTGACTTCCTACGGGAGAGGTACAATCTGCCACTTAACCTGATGCCGACGCTGGCGGTAGCGGGCGCACTCGCTGAAGAGATCACACGCTGAGCCGCGACAGGCGTCAGGCGAATTGAGCGACGAAGGTGACGACGGATCGCGCGGGCAGGTCAACGAGGCCGGACGCGTCAACGGCTGGCAGTTGCTTGAGTTCGTGGCCGGGGCTATCGGACGTGATGTGAGGCGTGATGGATTGAAGCTTCCACGAGCGCTGTCCTGTTTTGAAGGAGATTCGGCGGGACTGCCCGACGGTGCTCATGTTGATATAGACTGCGACGACACGCTCGGCTTTCTCGTCCTTGTATGACGATGCCATGACTCCGCGAATGTCGTCGCCCGGGACAGTCATTGCGACGCGCCGCATTCCGGGGCGCACGAAACGGCTGTAATTTCCCAACGCCCAAAGAAGCCGGGCCGGGTAGATGGTCTCCGGGTCTCCCGGGCGCTTCCAATCCGTATAGATGAGGCCGTCCTTGAAATCTACTCCGGAGACAGCGGTCCACCATTGCCAGGCGGAGACTCCGACGAGGGTGAGATCGAGGTGAACGATGCGAGCGACCTCGAGCGCGGTATTCATGGTGAGGTCGCGGCCGTTACCGCCCTTGCCTTCGCTGCCGGTGAGGATGCAGTATTCACTCATCCAGAGATTGCAGCCCGGATATTGGCTGATCTTTTCCTTAAGTTTCGTGCGGTGCTCGACGAGTTGTCCGGCGATGCGATCGGAGCCGTAGTCGTGATAGCTGATGCGCCCGGAGAGTAGGGGCCGTACGGCGGGATCACCGACGAATGCATCGATATAGTTGCCGTAAGGGGCGTTCCAGGTGGCGGTCGCTTTGGCATCGAGCTGCCACATGTCGGGGAGTGAACCGCTTTCGAGTGCGGCGATTTCCGTGGGGCACTTGCGACGCTGCAGTTCGGCGTGCAAGCTTTGAAGGATTCGCTTGATGTCGTCATTGCTGACGCGGTTGCCTTCCTGAGAGTGGCCAGCCCAATTCCATTGGGGCTCATTCACAGGGCTCACGTAATTGAAGTGGATGCGCCGCGACTCGTCGGGATTCGTACGGAAATGCTCAAGAATGTCGACAAGATAGCGGGCGTATTGATCTTCGTAGCCGGGTTTCAGGTTCGTGGTGTCCCCGCGCGGGTTGCAGAAAGTGAGGCCGTTGCGGGTCATACGCCCGGGCGGGCTGTTCACAAAAGCGAGGAACTGCGGAACACCGCGCGTTTGGGCGGCACTCAGGAACCAGCGCTCGGGTGCCTGGCGCGTCCAATCGTAATGGCCTTCGGAGGTTTCAAACGTCTCCGCCGTGCGCCAGGGATTTGTGATTTGAGGATTGATGCCGCCGCCGATGTTGAAGCGCCAGCACGAGAGCCCGATGCCGGCGGTTTGCGAGAAGAGGAGATCCGCTACTTTGTTTCGATTTTCGAGCGACCACGTCCCGAGTTTCTGCATGCTCCAGGCGTCGGACGCGCTGAAGTTGTCTATTGCCTGGTATTCGCGATCGAGATCGACATTGTCTTGCGCGGGCGCGGATTGAAGCGAGCCGGCGGCGATACCGGCGAGGCTCGATTTAAGAATGGCTCTTCTAGACCACATCTTCGTTGATTGTTGCGCAGATTCGATGATAGTCGTGCATGGCTAGCGGAGTGAGTTCGGCGCACGGCACCTGCCGCAACGACGCACTAGCCTTCGAAGGCTAACTCCAGGGCTCGGGATCTTTGTTCGCGAGCCGGCGATTCAGGTAAGTGGCAGCACTGATGAGAGCCAGATGGGTGAGCGCCTGGGGATAGTTGCCGAGGTGTTCGCCGCTCGGGCTGAGTTCTTCGGAGTAGAGACCGAGATGGTTGCCGTAGCCGATCATCTTTTCGAACAGGAGTTGCGCTTTCTCCACCTGGTGCGATCGGGCGAGCGCTTCGATGAACCAGAAGGAACAGGCTGTAAAGCTGCCCTCAGTGCCCTTGATACCTTCGAGAGTGCTATCCGAGCGATAACGTTTCACGAGGGTGTCGACGGTGAGCTCGCGTTCGATGACAGCAAGGGTGGAGGTCCAACGCGGATCTATGGGGCTGATAAAGCGCATCAGGGGCATGAGTAGCGTCGAGGCGTCCACCTCTTTGGCTCCCTTGAACTGGACAAAGGCGCCCATCTCCCCATCCCAGAAGTTCTCGTGGATGTCGCGAACGATTGCATCGCGGCAATCTTCCATCCAGCCGTAGGGCCCAGCAAGGGAGCGCTTGCTGCCGAGACGGATCGCTCGATCGAAGGCGACCCAGCACATGAGGCGCGAATGCAGGAAGTGTCTGCGGCCGCCGCGAACCTCCCAGATTCCTTCGTCGGGATCACTCCAATGTTCGAAGAGCCAGCGCAGAATCTGCTTGAGATGCTCCCAGCCCTCGTAGGGGATGGCATCGCCGTATTTGTTCGATAGATAGATGGCGTCGAACATCTCACCATAGATATCGAGCTGCAGTTGTCCGTAAGCGTCGTTCCCGACGCGGACGGGCTTCGATTCGCGATAGCCGGCCAGGTGTTCCAACTCAGATTCGGGAAGTTCCGAGCGTCCGTCAACGCCATAGATCACTCGAAGAGGACCTCCGTCGCTTTCAAATTGCAGGCGATCTTTCAGCCAGCGGTTGAAGCGCTGTGCTTCCTCGATATAGCCGAGCCGCATCATGGCGTAAAGGCTAAACGAGGCATCTCTCAACCAGGTGTAGCGGTAGTCCCAGTTGCGCACGCCACCTATGGATTCGGGTAAACCGAAAGTGGGAGCGGCGATGAGAGAACCATACTGGCTGTTGGTGAGCAGCTTCAAGCAGAGTGCGGAACGGTTCACCATCTCGCGCCAGCGGCCCGCGTATTTTGATTTTGCGGCCCAATGACGCCAGTACGCAGAGGTCTGCTGAAAGTGCCGCTCGACAAGTTCAGTGGCGCCGACGGCAGCGTCAGCCTCAGGGACGACTCCAAAAAGGAACGACGCGCTCTCGCCGGCTTTGAGAACAAATGATGCCAATACATCAGCCCCCTCGATGTTGAGATCGACGCTCGAGAGCAGCGACATCGGTGGACAGTCGGGCGCTTCAGGGATGAAGAGAATCCCGCCAGCCCGAGGTTCGGCGCGGTGACCTGTACGCGCGTAATTGGATCGGGGTTTGCACTGGATCAGGAAACGAGCCTCACCGTTGATCACCGTTACGCGACGCATGAGGCAGTGAAGATCGCGGTTCTCAATGACGGGCATGAAATCAGTCAACTCGGCGATGCCGTCTTCGGCTAGAAAGCGGGTCAGCAAGACATTCGTTTCGGGCAGATAGAGCTGCTTTGTGCTGCCGGTTTCGCGTTCCGGGCAGATAGAAAAGCAACCGCCTTTATCGGCGTCGAGCAACGCTGCGAAGATGCTGGGAGAATCGAACTCAGGGAAGCAAAAGAAGTCGATTGAACCGGCAGTGCTCACAAGTGCGGCGGAGCGCATGTTTCCGATCAAACCGTAATTCTGAATTGGCTGGAAGCTCATATGTGCTGAATGGTTTTCGGCTGTGCTTAAACGAGAACTGGGACTTGAGCAACAAGTAACTCGTTAGAGTGCGGGCATGGCTCGATCCTTTCGCTGATCCTTTGTCACATCGGCCGCCGCCATCGGTTGCGGGGCGAGAAAGCGGCCCTGCCGAGTCTGCGCAACGGATGAGTCAGCGATGGCGCTGGGAGACGCGTAGAAGAGTGCGGCCGAGAAGGCCGGCGGTGATTGCACCTGCCGCGATTGCGAACCGATTGGTTTTGGAAGCCGTGTTGGGATGTGGCTCATCTGCTACCTGGGAGGCGACGAGTTGAGCGGTCAGGCCGCCGAGGTCTTTCGCGATGTACTCGGGCCCTGGGGCTCCGGGCAGAAGAGCTTTGCCCGGCCTTCGGAGGAAGGCGATGCGGCACCCGGCACGCGCTGCGCCGAGCAGATCCCAATGGTGTGCGGCGACCATCAGGATTTCGTGGGAAGGGATGCCGAGTGAGCCGGCCGCGGCAGCGTATGGATCGGGTGCAGGCTTGTAGCGACGTACGATCTCGACGGAGAGGACTTGTTCGAAGTATTTTCGGAGGCCGGAGTGCTGCAGCTGCTCTTCGAGAGCGGCGGGAGCGGAATTGCTGAGTACCGCCATCCGGAATTTAGCAGCGCGCAGTTTGTCCAGCGACTTGGCTACCTCCGGAAAGGGCGGCAAACGCCTCATGGTCTGCTGGATCTTCTCGATATCGTCGATCCCGAGTTTGACCTGACGTGCGGCGGCAGCCATTTCGAGCACGGCGACCGCGATGTCGCCAAATGGCCGGTAATCGCCGGCTAAGGTCGTCGCCATGGCGTGCTGTAGCACGTTCGTAAACCATTCAGAGACGCTTAGTTTGCGTCCGAAGATGCGGCGGATCTGCGGCGCCAGAGCCGCCGTATCGAAGAGAGTCTGGTTGACATCAAACAGGAGAACTGGGCGCATGCAATCCCAGTTCATTGAATCGAAGCGGGCAAACGTGTTTCAATAAAGTGATCGGCCCACCGATCAGCCGTGAATCCCGCGGCGCCTCATCACCGAATAGGAGCCTAACTGTTGGAGCAAGCAGTGCTAGCTCTGGAGGACGGAACAGTCTTCGAGGGCACGAGCTTTGGTGCGCCTGTCGAACGGACAGGCGAGGTGGTATTCAATACCGCGATCACCGGATACCAAGAAATTTTTACTGACCCATCGTATTGCGGGCAAATCGTTGTGCTGACGAATCCGCAGATCGGCAACTATGGCGCGAATCAAGCCGACAACGAGGCGAGCGCGCCGCATATCGAAGGACTTGTGGTGCGGGAGATCTCGCCTGTTGCGAGCAACTGGCGCGCCGACGACAAGGCCGAACACTTTCTAGGCAAGTACGGGATTCCGGTGATTGCCGAAGTCGACACGCGGAAGCTGGTGCGAATCCTGCGAGACAGGGGCGCGCTGAGAGGCGTGATTGCGGTCGGTGAGCACAATCCGGATGAGCTGGTGCGGAGGGCGCGGAGTGCGCCGTCGATGGCGGGACAGAATCTTGTCTCGCGAGTATCGACAAGCAGCAGCTATCAATGGACGGAGGGCATCAGCCCGGTTTCGGCGTCGGACAAACCGGCAGCGGCAGAAGATCAGCAGTTCCATGTGGTGGCGTACGACTACGGCATCAAGCGCAACATCTTGCGGCACCTGGTGCAGATCGGGTCGCGTTTAACAGTCGTTCCGGCGGATACGGCGGCGGAGGATGTGCTCGCGCTCAAGCCTGATGGCGTCTTTCTGTCAAACGGTCCGGGTGATCCGGAGCCGCTCGAGCGGCAGGCGAGTGAAGTCAGAAAGCTGGTGGGCAAAGTTCCCGTGTTCGGGATCTGCCTGGGTCATCAGATACTCGGGCTGGCGCTGGGCGCCAAGACTTACAAGCTGAAGTTCGGACATCACGGCGCGAATCATCCGGTATTGAATCAGCAGACGGGGAAAGTCGAAATCACATCGCAGAATCACGGGTTCTGTGTGGATCCCGATTCGCTTCGTGACGCGGATGTCGAGATCACGCACATGAACCTGAATGACCAGACGGTGGAGGGGTTCAGGCACCGCAGTGAACCCGTTTTCTGCGTGCAATACCATCCGGAGGCGGCGCCGGGGCCGCACGATTCACACTACTTGTTCAATGATTTTGCGAAGGCTATGAAGGAGCATAAGGGCTGACATGCCGAAGCGAACCGATCTCAAGCGAATCATGATCATCGGCTCGGGCCCGATCGTTATCGGCCAGGCATGCGAATTCGACTACTCGGGTGTGCAGGCGTGCAAGGCGCTGCGGCAGGAAGGGTATGAAGTTGTCCTGATCAATTCGAATCCGGCGACGATCATGACCGATCCCGAACTCGCCGATCGTACGTACGTGGAGCCGTTGAGCCTGGCTTTTGCGAGCGAGGTGATTCGCAAGGAGCGGCCCGATGCGCTGCTTTCGACGGTCGGTGGTCAAACGGCGCTCAATCTCGCGGTAGAACTTGCCGAATCGGGAGTGCTCGAGCAGTACGGGGTCGAGCTGATCGGCGCGGATATCGGGGCGATCAAGAAGGCGGAAGACCGGCTGCTGTTCAAGGATGCGATGCGCAAGATCGGGCTCGATATGACGCAGTCGCAATTGGTGAACAACGTCGATGCCGGGCTGGATTTCGCGGAGCGAATGGGATACCCGATCATTCTGCGTCCGAGCTTCACAATGGGCGGCACGGGAGGCGGGATCGCCTATAACCGGGAAGAGCTCGTGGAAATTTTAGAGCGCGGGATCGATCTCTCGCCGGTGCATGAGGTGCTGGTAGAAGAGAGCGTGCTTGGATGGAAAGAGTTCGAGCTCGAAGTGATGCGCGATCTGGCGGGTAACGGGATCATTGTGTGTTCGATCGAGAACTTCGATCCGATGGGCGTGCATACAGGCGACTCGATTACCGTTGCCCCTGCGCAAACGCTCACGGATCGCGAGTACCAAATGATGCGCGATGCGGCACTCCGGTGTCTGAACGAGATTGGTGTAGATACGGGCGGCTCGAATGTGCAGTTTGCCATCAACCCGGAGAACGGGCGGATGGTGATCGTAGAGATGAATCCGCGTGTATCGCGGAGTTCGGCGCTGGCTTCCAAGGCGACCGGGTTTCCCATTGCGAAGATTGCGGCGAAGCTGGCGGTGGGCTATCGCCTGGACGAGATTCGGAACGATATCACGCGGGCAACACCGGCTTGTTTCGAGCCGACGATCGATTACGTAGTGGTGAAGATTCCGCGCTGGCAGTTCGAGAAGTTTCCGGGCGCGGAGCCGGTTTTGAATACGCAGATGAAGTCCGTCGGCGAGGTGATGGCGATCGGCCGGACATTCAAGCAGGCCTTGGGCAAGGGGCTGCGGAGCCTGGAAACGGGAAAGTCGTCGAGCGCGCAGCAGCTCGATCCCGATTTAATTGCAAAGCGTCTGATTACGCCGAATCCGGAGCGTCTGGACTACATCCGGTTTGCGTTCGCGCAAGGCTACACTGTCGAGCAAGTGTTCGAGATGACCAACATCGACCGCTGGTTTCTGCAGCAGGTTGCGGAGATGGTGGCGGCTGAACAGGGGTTGAAGGGCAAGGAACTCGCGTCACTCACGGCGAAGGAATTCAGGCGGCTGAAACGCAGCGGGCTGGGAGACCGGCAGATTGCGGAGGCCATCGGAGCGGAGCCGCTCGCGGTACGCGAAGCACGCAAGAAGCTGGGGATCAGTGCTGTGTTCAATCGAGTGGACACCTGCGCGGCGGAGTTCGAGAGCTTCACCCCCTACATGTACTCGAGCTACGAATCGGAGGACGAGGCGGCGCCGACGGACCGCAAGAAGGTCATGATTCTTGGGAGCGGGCCGAACCGGATCGGGCAGGGGATTGAGTTCGATTACGCCTGCTGCCATGCCTCATTCGCATTGCAAGAGTTCGGGTACGAATCGATCATGGTGAACTGTAATCCGGAGACGGTCTCGACGGATTACGACACGAGCGACCGGCTTTATTTCGAGCCATTGACGCAGGAAGAAGTGCTCAATATCTCCGATGTGGAGCGGCCGGATGGTTTGATCGTGCAGTTTGGCGGGCAGACTCCACTGAATTTGGCGGTGCCGCTGAAGAGAGCGGGACTGCCGATCATCGGAACGGATCCGAGCAACATCGACCTGGCCGAAGATCGAAAGCTTTTCGGCAACTTGCTCGACGAGCTCGGGATTCCGGCGCCGGCACACGGGTCGGCGACGAGTGTAGAGGAAGCATGCGAGATCGCGCGAGGGCTGGGCTTTCCGGTGCTGGTGCGGCCGAGTTACGTACTGGGCGGACGTGCGATGGTGATCGCCTACAACGAAGACACGGTGCGGCGGTACATGCAGGAGGCGACCCATTTTTCCGTAAAGAGACCGGTTTTGATCGACCGGTTTCTCGAAGACGCAACCGAAGTGGACGTGGATGCGCTTTGTGACGGCGAGAACGTGCTGGTTGCCGGGATCATGGAGCACATCGAAGAAGCAGGTGTGCATTCGGGTGACAGTTCGTGCGTGCTGCCGGCGATTTCACTTTCGGCGGAGGCGATCCGAACCATTGAAGAGTATACGGCGAAGCTGGCGCGATCATTGAACGTGATCGGACTCATGAACACGCAGTATGCGTTGAAGGACGGCAAGGTTTACGTGCTCGAGGTGAATCCGAGAGCATCTCGAACCGTGCCGTTTGTCAGTAAGGCGACCGGCGTGCCGCTGGCGAAGATTGCGGTAGGGCTGATGCTGGGCAAGAAGCTGAGTGATTTCCGTTCGCTAACGAAAGGCGTAGTGAATGGAAGGCTGGCGGTGCCGAATTACTTTGTGAAGAGCCCGGTGTTTCCGTTTGCGAAGTTCCCGGGCGTAGATCCCGCGCTGGGTCCGGAGATGCGTTCGACCGGCGAAGTGATGGGCGTTGGGCAAAGCTTTGGCGAGGCGTTCGCGAAGGCGCAGCTGGCTGCAGGAACACCGATTCCGGATGAAGGGGCGCTGTTCATAAGCGTCAACGACCGGGACAAGCCGGCGGCGGTGGAAGTAGCGAGGAAATTTCGCGATCTCGGGTTTGAGTTATTTGCAACGCGCGGGACGGCTTCTGTTTTGAAAGCGGCCGGCCTGGCCGTAAAAACCGTGTTCAAGGTGAATGAGGGGCGACCGAACGCAGTGGATTTATTGAAAGCCGGCAAGCTAAACCTGATTATCTACACCACAACCGGCAGCCATTCGTTCCCAGATGAGCAAACGATCCGGCGGAACTCTGTGACGTACAGGACAAACTGCATTACGACCATGAGCGGAGCCAGAGCAGCGGCCGAAGCGGTGGCGGCGAGGAGAAGAGATCCCGTGCGTGTGTGGAGTTTGCAGGAATTGCACTCAGAGGAAGCGATTCGGGCCGCAGTTTAGAGCATGGCGGTAAACTCGCTGCTTTATCGGGGCGAGATATAGAAGAACCAAGCGGTCATGAGTGTCCCGACAACGACCACTATCTTGCGAACCAAGCTCGGAGATAGCCGGCGAGCGATAACGGGACCGAGATAACCGCCGAGAATGCCGGCTCCCATCATCAGGAGAGCGGGCAACCAATGGATCTTATGGGCCGCAATAAAAATCAGGGCTGCTAATGTGTTCAGAGTTCCTATAAGTAAAGTTTTCACGCCGTTCATGGCGTGAATATCCGAAAGTCCATATAGCCGGAAAGCGGCGAGCACCATGATGCCTCCTCCGCCGCCGAAGTATCCGCCATAGACAGCCACGGGAAAGAGAAGAAGCAACAAGAGGACTCGGTTGTGCCTCAGACTGCCGCGGAACGCCTGGCTTATCCTATTGCCGAAAGCAAACAGCACTGTGGCGAGCAACAGGAGCCAAGGTACGATCTGCCGGAATGCCGATTCCGATGTCGACAAGAGCAGCAGGGAACCCAGAACTCCGCCTACGAGGCTGACAATCAGCCAGGTGGCAAGTGGTTCTCCTTTTAGACGCTGAAGATCGCCGCGATACGAGAAGGTACTCGCGAAAGCGCTTGGCAGCATGGCAACAGTGCTGGTGGCATTGGCGGCCACCGCGGGCACACCGGCAAAGACGAGGGCAGGAAATGTAAGAAAGCTGCCTCCGCCCGCCATGGAGTTGATGATGCCGGCAACAAAAGCGCTAAGGAACAGCAGAACATAAACGATCACCGCTCTTAGTGTAAAGGCGGTTCTCTGCCGGCCCCCTAGCGGCTAGTGGCGGTGGCGCATCGAGTGGGGCCGGGTAAAGGGAAAGAATTCCTGGGCAAAGTTGTAAGCTAAGTCGGCGCCCAGCCCATAGAAGCCTCTCAGCAGACCATCACCTACGCTGGCGTTGCTCTGCGGTTGCCAAGTGTTGATAAGTTGGCCAGCACCAAAGGAACTGATTACCCTCGCATAAGCGAACGAGGAGTGGCCTGCATCGGTCTTGCAGACGACGACCTGTTTAAGGGCATTGAGGGCTCGAACTTTGAAGGGTTCACCTTCCGAAGGAAAATAGCGGGGGTCTTCGTGTAGACCGGATTCGAGAAGAAAGGCAAAGCTCTGGCGTGAGATGTTGCCGCCCAGACCGGAGGCGTAGCGTTTGGCAAAGCCCTCCACCCCGCCGCCCCACGAATATGGCGACCCAGTGGCCTGGCCAATGGATGCGCCGACCAGCGAACCGAACAGGCCTCGAAATCCGACACTCTGTATGATTCTGTAGCCGAATTTGTCCGCCAGGGTGAAGGGCGGCGCCGACATCGTTCTAGGAAGGCGCAGAACGTCGGGAATGTTTTGCTGGGTAGGCGCCAGCTGTCCGGGCTGCGGCGAGGTTTGCTCCGGTGCCTGTCCGTTCTGAAATTCGTCAGAGGCTGCGGTATTCGGGAACAGAGTTGAATCCTGGGCCAGGAGGGTGGCGGAACCTGCCAGGATGAGCGTGAGCAACCCTACTCCTGGTGAAAAGATAAGCCTCATCATGAGCGATGAGAGCTTCCAAACTTTCATCTACTTCCATTAACGCACGACACCAACCAGAAAAAATGCTAGAGCTCGGGGTCCTGAAAAAGCCGGATACCAGCAATTCCGACAGCGCCAGCTTCGAGACAGGTAGAGGCATTATTCCAGGTCACACCGCCCAGGGCAAAAACAGGTTTATCAAGCTGGCAAGCAGCTTTCAGCGCTTGCAGGCCAGTGGGGATTCCTTTACCGGGAGTGTCGAAGACGGGTCCGAAAGTGACGAAATCGGCTCGTGTATTCCGGACATCTTCGAGCGTGTGGCAGGAGCGCACAACGAGAAGCCTGGGGAGAGTGTCACGGGGAGAATCGGACGGAAGGTGGACACCGTCGGCGCCGGCCGCGAGCGCGATGTCGGCACGATCGTTAACAAGAACTTTTGTGCGGACAGGAGCGTGAATTTCGGTCTGGCGGACTTCGAGAACGGCGAGTGTGAACTCGAAAAGCGCGCGGCCGGGGACGTCTTTCTCGCGAATCTGGATCAAGTCAACGCCCAGGTGCATTTGATCGCGGATCACGTCCAGAAGCGGGCGGAAGCCGCCAACGGACTTGCGGTCAGTAATGTAATAGCGCTTCATTTTGCGGTGAAAGCGAGTGCGGAGGGTGGGACGTCGAACGTGACGCGATTGGTGTTCAAAAGAGATCGATATTCGGCGTCAGGAATGACTAACGAGAAGTCCGGAGCCAATTCCAGACGAACACCCTGTGAAGACAGGTGCTGCGCATAAACGGAAAGGGTGAGTTGGGTGCTTGACGAGGGATCGGGGCAGGACGTAAGCTTCAACTCCGATCGTCGCATGCAGAGGAAACCGGTGTCGCCGATCAGATGTCCGGGGAAGTAGGGACCTTCGATCTGCTGGCCTAAGAGCCGCAAGCGGCTTGAATTCGCGCTAGGGTCAAGCGCGAGGATCTCGGCAGGTGCGATGTTGTAGATGCCAAGCAGGCGTGCGATATCGACCGACGCGGGTCTGGTGAACAGTGCGTCACGCGGACCTTGTTGCAGCAAGCGGCCGCCTTGAACAACGGCTACGGAATCGGCAAGAGCAAAACATTCCTCGATATCGTGGCTGACGAGAATGACGGGCACGTTCAGGCGCTGCTGGACGGAGCGAAGGAGTTCGTAGAAGACCTGGCGTAAGTGAGCGTCGAGACCGCGAGAAGGTTCGTCGAGCAGCAGGAGATTCGGTTCAGAGACGAGGATACGAGCGAGTGCCGCGCGCTGCTGCTGACCGCCGGACAGCTGAGCGGGCTTGCGATCGCCCAGTTCCGATAAATCGAAAGTCTCGAGCAGTTCATTGATGCGGCGATGGACATTGAGCCGACCGGAGCGAAAAGCGCCTAGTTCGGCGGCAAAGCGCAGGTTCTGGCGCACGGTCATATGGGAGAACAAAGCGTGGTCCTGAAAAATGTAGCCGCAACGGCGCCGTTCAGGAGGCAAGTGAACGTTCGCGGCCGAGTCAAAGTACAGATCGTTGCGGACCAGAATGCGGCCTTCATCCGGCCGGATGAAACCACCGAGACAATCGAGAATCAGAGTCTTGCCGGCTCCGCTCGAGCCCACCACGACCGTAATGCCGCCTTCGGTTTGCAGATAAACGTCGAGGTCGAAGGCGGGACTTTCCTTTATGCCGGGCAGGTGCTTGACGATACGGGCGTCGACAGTGCTCATGCGGCTTCCGGCGTAACCTACGAACCCGCGTTAGCGAGAACAGTGGACCGGATCACCGCACATCTCTTGCGGGCGCCGAGTTGGAGGCGAAGCCGGCAGGCCACAGCAACGCAATAGTCAGAGCCGAGACGAGCAGAAGCAGCACGCGGGCCAGTCTTCCGTTGCCCGATTCAACGGCATCGTAAATGGCTACCGAGAGTGTCTGAGTGCGGCCCGGGATGTTGCCCGCGACCATGATAGTCACGCCGAAATCGCCGAGCGAGCGGGCAAAACTGAGCGTTGCGAGAGAGCTCAAGCCCTTCTGAGCGAGCGGCAGAGTGACATGCCAAAACGTACGCCATTCCGAAGCACCCAAACTTCTGGCCGCCCACTCGTACCGATAATCGACAGCTTCGAGCACAGCGCGCGAGGCCTTGATGTAGATGGGAGCGGAGTGAATGAACGCGGCGACTACGGCCGCTTGCCAGGTGAAGACGAGAGGATGCCCGATGATGGCTTCATAGATGCGTCCTAGAGGAGAAGCGCGGCCAAGCAGGACGAGCAGATAGTAGCCGAGAACGGTGGGAGGAAGGACGAGAGGCAGGGTGATCAGCGTGTCCAGGAGATTCTTTCCGCGAAAAGTTTTGTGAGAGAGCAGATAGGCGATGAAAGTACCTATCGACAATACAAGTACGGTGGCAATCGCGGCGACGCGCAGGCTGAGCCACAACGGGAACCAATCTAGAGAAGGATCGGCCATGCGGGTGAGAAGGCACCACGATTATAAGCTCAGACGCGCCTAACACCCGGTGAGAGATGTAAAAAACGTAGGCTCACGACGGATGCGAAGTGAACGTAACCGAACGGGATTCTACGCTCGATGGAATTAGCGCTTGCCGGTCATAGGAGGTCCGGAGACTACTGTAGATCACTTTCAGCATCGCAATGGCGGGAACGGAGAAGAACATTCCGGCGACGCCGCCGATCTGGTCTCCCGCAAGAACGCCGAAGAGGACGAGCAGTGGATGTAGTTCCAGGCCAGCCTTCATGAGCTGTGGATTTACGACGTAATCCTGGAACAGGCGGTAAACTCCCCAGAAAATCAGCACCCAAAGGGCTGCTCCTGAACCTGTAACGATGGCGACAATCAGAATAACGACTAAGGCAACGGCTGGGCCGATGACCGGGATGAATTCAAGCAGGGCGGCCATTCCGGCGAGGAGCAGTTCATACTCCACACCAACGAGTCTCAAGAAAATCGAGTAGACGACAAAGGTAATGAGAGCCAGGATGACGAGCGCACGAATGTAATTCTTCAGGACGTTGTGTATTTCGCCGAGGATCTGCCGAAGGACGTTGCGGTCTTCCTTTTGTCCCAAAGTTCCGACCAGCGAGCGGGTAATGCTCGAGGCGTCTTTCAGGAAGAAGAACGCGAGGATAGGTAGCAAGATGACAGGCAGGATGGTTCCGACACCCGAGATCAGGCGCGTGCTGGCCTGTTGGATGAAAGGCATGACGCTTGCTTCGAGACTGGTTGCCTGCCGTGTAGCGGAGCTGATGATCTGAGCGCGCACGGGCTCGAGCCACTGCGGAAGCGGGATGCTGGTCAATTTAGCCGAAGTAACGAGGTTAGGCAAGCGGGTAAGCAAACTCGAGGCCTGCGACACGAGTTGGGGGACGAGGGCGAAGCCGATGCCAACGAGCGCGCCAATTAGCAGAACGTAGACAAGCGCCAATGCCACGGTCCGTTTCTGGGGTATGAAGCGCTGAATCAGCGTAACGACGGGCGAGAGCATGTAAGCAAAAAAGATAGCGGCTGCGAACAGGAGCAATGTTCCGCGAATGGTATAGACAAGAGCCAGCAGAAAGCAAAACAGGAACACGGTCCAGGTAATCCGGAGCGCCGTGTTATCTAACCCAAACATGACTGTTAGACTATCAGGTGCTTACTATCTCGACAGTAATTTAAATATGCGAGAAAAGCATTGCAATGAGGGTTTCAGGGCGCGATCTCGAGGAGCAGACCAGACAGCTGCGCGAGTTGGAAGATCTTCTTCGGCGCGGGGGTGGAGCGAAGAAAGTAGAGAAGCAACATCGGGATGGAAAGCTCACCGCGCGTGAGCGGATTGCACGGCTGATCGATCCGGAAAGACCTTTTCTAGAGATCGGACTGCTCATTGCGTACGACCTCTACGACGGCCAGGCACCGGCCGCGGGAGTCGTGACCGGACTGGCGAAGGTCGAGGGGCGAGTCTGCGTATTGGTGGCAAACGATGCAACCGTGAAGGCGGGAGCATGGTGGCCTGAAACCATCACAAAGATTCTGCGCGCGCAAGAGATCGCGATGCGGAATAAGCTTCCGATCGTTTACCTGGTGGATTCGGCGGGCGTTAATTTGCCATTGCAGGATGGGATCTTTCCAGGGCAATATGGAGCGGCGCGCATCTTTTATTACAACTCACTGATGCGGCGCCGGCTTCGCATCCCGCAGATAGCAGCGGTTATGGGGCCGTGTATCGCGGGCGGCGCGTACCTGCCGGCACTGAGCGATGTGATCATCATGGTCGAGAAGGCCAGCTTCATGGGTTTGGGAGGACCGAACCTGGTGAAGGGGGCGGTGGGTCAAGTTACCGACAGCGAGACCCTCGGCGGTGCCCGGATGCACACGCATGTGAGTGGTGTGGCTCATTTTCGCGCGGCGGATGACGAGGCTTGTCTGGAGATGATACGGCAGCAGATCCGTCAGCTAGAGCCGCCCGTACACAGCTCGGCGAGCGGCGATGCTAAACCACCCAAGCTGGATTCCGAAGGACTCTCGGCCGTGTTGCCGAGCGATCACCGGCTGCCTTATCGAACTGAAGAACTGCTGGATCGAATCCTCGACGATGGCGAGAGCCTGGAGTTCCAACCGGATTTTGCTCCGGAGTTTCTATGCATGACGGCGCGTTTGAACGGCCGGAATATCGGCGTAATTGCGAACCGCCGAGGCTTTCTCAAGACTCATACGGGGCCGAGGATTGGCGGGATTGTCTACTCGGAATCGGCGCGCAAGGTAGCGTATTTCGTCGAAAACGCTGAGAGGCGCAGGCTGCCGCTGCTTTACATACAGGACGTGTCCGGGTTCATGGTTGGGGTGGAAGCGGAGACGGAAGGCATTATCCGGGCGGGTGCGGAAATGGTGGAGTCTATGGCCTGCGCGACGGTGCCGAAGATCGTGCTCACGGTAAATCACGCAAGCGGTGCGGGCTACTACGCGATGGCAGGACAGGGCTTTGATCCCAACTTTACGTTCAGCTGGCCCAGCGCGCGTATCGGGGTGATGGAGGGCGATTCCGCGGTGCAGGCGATATACGGTCCGGAACTGGAAAAGCTGAAAACCGCCGGCGAGCCGATACCCGCGGCCCTCGAGGCGAAGATCGCGCAGACTCGGGCGGATTATGAACGCTGGCTCGATGCGAAGTATGCTGCGGCGCGGGGGCACTGCGATGCCATCATCGATCCGAAAGAGACGCGGAGGGTTCTTGATTTTGCTTTCGAGGCGGCTTGCGCGCACACGCATACAGAGCATCTTCCGATCCAGCTACTGGCGTTTGAGGATGCCCGGAGTTCCCAGTGAGCTTGCTCATCTCCCATTCCGAGCGTGTTCTGGAGATAATGCTGAATCGTGCCGCCAAGCGCAATGCACTCGATCTAGAGATGTCGCGCGGCATTGTTGACGCGGTAAACGGGGCGCAGCAGAGCGAGGACATTGCCTGCGTTTTGTTGAGAGCCGCGGGCTCTGTTTTCTGCGCGGGCATGGACCTGGACGAAGCGGCAACGGTGAACCCGCAGGAACTGGCGAGAGTGCATGAGGAGCTTTTCACGATGGGATCGCGGTCGAGGAAGCCGATCGTCGCGACCGTGAATGGGGCGGCTCTGGGCGGCGGTCTGGGCCTGGTCGCACAGTGTCATGTCGTGTTTGCCGGCGAAGGCGCTGTCTTCGGACTACCGGAAATCCAGGTAGGGTTGTGGCCTTTGGTGGTTTATCGTTCTGTCAGGGATGCAATCGGGGCACGCCGCACGCTGGCGATCAGTCTTTCGGGCCGATCATTTCCGGCCTTGCAGGCCCGGGAGTGGGGCTTAGTGCACCGAATTCTGCCAGGCACCGAGGTAGAAGAGAGGGGCCGTGCCATGGCGAACCGCCTGGGCCGGGGCAGCCCGCTGGCTCTTTCGTTGGGAATGCAATACGTGTCCGAGTCCGGAGACATGTCGTGGAGCGAAGCCGGCAAATTGGCAGCAGAGCTTCGTGTGAAGCTGATGGAGAGTGGAGATTTCAAAGAGGGCCGTCGCGCATTCAAAGAGAAGCGCGAAGCTCGCTGGCCCAGCATGCCGGGCGCATCCCAAAACGATCGAAACCCGTAATTGCGCGCGACGCCTGCTCGGATTTTTGACGGCCATCGGCTGGGTCATGTGCTTGCCCGGTCATGCGCAAGAGGGTGTTCGAGAGGTGCCGACGTTTTATCGCGACGTTCTTCCGATTCTTCAGACGCGATGCCAAAGCTGCCATCGGAAAGGCGAAATGGCTCCGATGCCGTTGGAGACTTACGGTGAGACGAAGGCGCAGGCAAAGGCAATAGCTAAGGTTACGGCGGCCAGGCGGATGCCGCCCTGGTTCGCCGACCCATGCTGTGGGCACTTCTCGAACAATCCTTCGTTGAGCGCTGCACAAATTGCGACGCTCGCGGCCTGGGTCGACGCCAACGCTCCGGAGGGCAAGGTTGGCGACGCACCCGCGGCGGTGCATTGGACGAGCGGCTGGAATATCGAGAAGCCGGACGCAGTCATCAGAATGCCTGTGCCAAAGCAGCTTCCCGCATCGGGCGATGTGCCATACCAGTACGTCATCATTCCCACCGGTTTCAAGGAAGACCGTTGGGTCAGCATGTCGGAAATACGGCCAAGTAATCGGATGGTGGTGCATCACGCGGTAGCCTACATACGCGATCCGAAGTCAATGTGGCTGCGCGGTGCTCCGGAAGGTAGGGCCTTCAGCGCGGACGACCTTCCGACACCGGCGCTCCGGCGTGACGCCATGTGGACGACCAACGACATTCTCTTGGTTTACGCGCCCGGGAGTCTGCCCGATCGATGGCCCGAGGGTTTCGCAAAGCTCGTGCCTGCCGGATCTGACATCGTTTTGCAGATGCATTACACCACGCACGGGCATGCGATGGAAGACCGCACCAGCGTGGGCCTGGTGTTCGCAAAGCAGCCGCCGAAGAAGCGGGTGCTCACGCTGCAGCTGACGAACGACCGATTTGTGATCCCGCCGGGCGATCCGGATTACCGGGTAGAAGTGCATGGCACGCTGCCGAACGACTCTCTGCTGCTGAGCTTCTTTCCGCATATGCATCTGCGGGGGAAGGCGTTCGAATACAACATCGTCGCGCCGCATGGGCGCGTGAGGACGCTGTTGCGCATCCCGCATTACAATTTCTACTGGCAGCTGAGCTACCGGCTGGCGGACCCGCTCCCGCTAAAAGCTGGCACGATGCTGCAAGCTGTCGCGACGTTCGATAACTCAAAGGACAATCCCCACAACCCAAATCCTGATGCGGCAGTGAAGTGGGGCGAGCAGACCTGGGCGGAGATGATGGTTGGCTTCTTCGATGTGGCCGTCGAGCCGTCGATGGATAAAGAGCACTTTTTTCTGCGGCGCGGAGTTCAGAGCGGGATGAATTAGGCGGCCGCGGGCCTGAACTCTTCCACCTCGAACGAATGGCGCACAATAGCTCTCAGTTCTTCGAGGGAATTGATTTCGCCGGCCCCCATGGCTTGCGTGAGCGCGTTACCGGCAGCGGTGGCCTCGGCTGGTCCGGCGATTACACGCCGGCCTGTGACATCTGCCGTGAGCTGATTGAGCAGCCTGTTGCGGGAACCGCCGCCGACGATGTGTATAACACTGAGCGTTTTTCCGGTGAGCTGTTCGAGCGAATCGAGCACCTGCTTGTAGCGGGTGGCGAGACTGAGCAGAATCACGCGAGTGATGTCACCGGGTTCTTCGGGTACTCGCTGTCCGGTCTGTAGGGCGTAATCGCGTATGCGCTGGGGGTAATCGCCTGGCGAGACGAAGAGATCCAGGTCCAACAAAGTGGATGTAGGCTCGCAGACAGCGGCTTGCTCGAGCAGTTCCACGTAAGACAGCTCGAGCCCGCGACGAATCCAGGTTCTGCGGCACTCCTGCAGCACCCATAACCCCGGAATGTTTTTGAGGAACCGAATCTTATTTCCGACTCCAACTTCGTTGGTGTAGTTGGCGCTCAAAGAAGCGTCGTTGATTAAGGGCTGATCGAGCTCGACGCCGAGCAGGGACCAGGTGCCCGAGCTAATGAAGCACCACCCATCTTCGCGCGCAGCGGGTACGGCCGCGACAGCCGATGCGGTGTCATGCGAGCCGACGGCAAAGACGGGAGTCTCGCTCTTGAGACCGCAATGCTCGGCCATCTGCGGCAGGACAGGACCGAGTTCTGTCCCCGGATCGACCAGCTCACCGAGAAATCCCGCATGAATCCCGAGCCGGCGCAGCATGTCGGTTGCGAAGCAGCGGCGCACCGGGTCGTAAAACTGAGATGTGCTCGCGATAGTGCGTTCCGATGCGGAGGCGCCTGTCAGAAAGAAGTTGAAGAGATCGGGCATGAACAGGAGCCGGGCTGCGAGACCGAGCAGGGCGGGCGAGTGCCGCATCACGGCATAGAGCTGGTAGAGCGAATTGATGTCCATGAACTGGATTCCGGTTTGACGGAAAATTTCAGCGCGAGGAACCGCCGCGAACACCTCTTTCGAGATGCCGATGTTTCTGGCGTCGCGATAGTGGCGCGGGTTTTCGAGCAGAGAACCGTTGGCATCCAGCAAGCCGAAATCGACGCCCCACGTGTCGATACCGATGCCGTCCAGATCGCCCGCCTGCGCCGACGCGAGCCGCACGCCTTCGCACATCTCGTGGAACAGACGCAAAGAATCCCAGTAGAGGCCGGTAGGAAGACGCACTGGGATGTTGGGGAATCTGTGAATTTCCGTCAACTCGATCCGATGGTCTGAGAGGTCAGCGAGCATAGCGCGCCCGCTTTCGGCTCCCAGGTCAAGTGCAAGGTAACGGCGGCTCATTCGAAGCGAGTATATCGTCCGTCAAGATGGGCCCGGAGCTTCCCATTCGCCGTAGATTGCGGCAACCAGATCGTCGAGAGCGCGATCTGGATCCGGCGCGACGAGCACCTCGCGATTGAAGGCTGCAAAGAGCGGCAGGGCGAATGGGGAAGGGCGGGGAAGATCGTAGATCTCGAGCGGAGAGGCGTAAATCTGGGCGGCGAGCTCGAGCGCGCGGGGAGCATCGCACTGGTCCTGCAGCACTTCGCGCACCGCTTCACGCACCAGCGGGTGATCGGGTTCGTGTTCAAGCAGCGTTTTATAGAGCAGGCTGCCGTTCCAGGTGGCGGTTCGGGCCGAGACGTCGCCGCGCAGAGTGCGGCGAGGTAGCAGCTGACCGATTTCCGCGATCCGGCGGAAGCTGGTGCCTAACGTTTCGGTGGTGGAAAGCGTGGCCCGGAGGTCTTCGACAAAATTAACAGGGTTGAAAGCTTCGCGGAGGATTTCGGCGCTCATTTCGATGCGGGAATCGAGCGAGAGGAGGAAGCTGTGGTCATCGAAATTGGCGACAACGCTTCGGCCCTGCGCAACGCGTGCGCCGGTGACCCAGGCGAGCGAACGGTTCACGGCCCGGCCGGCCACTACGTGCACCAGCAGAAGCATGTTACGGCCTTTCACTATGCGTTCGGCGAGCACAGGCGAATCGGTTGGGATCGGCATGGCTCTCAGATGACGCGCTATGAATCCGGCGATGCGCGTTGCGACATTGTTATCTACCGCATGGACATCGCGGAGGAAATCGACGCACGCAGCCGGTCCGTTATCCGCCCAAACGGTGCGCAGTTCGCGTCTAAGCTTCAGCTCCTCCTGAGCAAGCTGGGCCGTGAGGGGCATCTTATTGCCCATCCAGCGAGGCGTTTTAATCTGCTCGCCTTTGGCCGGTTCGACGACAGCGGTATTTCCCTGGATATGTTTGACGCGGACCGGCTTTCCGCCTACTACAAACGCTTCGTTGGGCTGAAGTGAGGCGATGAAGGCCTCTTCGACCGCGCCGAGGTTTCGGAAGCGGTTCGAAACGACTTTCATTTCGTAATCGGAGCTGATCACGCCGACGTTAAGGTAGTAATTCCTCGCGGTCTTGATATTCGCGACATGAAACCTGCCGTCCACGAGCTCGATTTTGCCGTAGGTTCCGTAGGGCCCTAACACTTTGCCCTGGCCGCTTAAATAACGAACGACGTCCTCGAAATCCTGACGCGAGAGGGAATCGAACGGACCGGCCCTTCTCACGAGCTCATAGGCGTCTTGGAGTGACCACTCGCCTTCGATGCTCATCCCGAGAAGCACTTGAGCTAGAACATCGAGCGGGGCATCGGGAACGCGCAGAGCATCCAGGCGACCCTCGCGAGAGGCCTCGCGCAGAGCTACACATTCGACCAGATCGGGAAGGCTGAGGGGGATGAGGACGCCTTGCGCGATGCCGTTTACCTGATGTCCGCTGCGGCCGAGGCGCTGGAGCGCACGGCTCACGCCGCGCGGCGTACCAATTAGTAGGACCTGATCGACACTGGCAAAATCCACGCCCATTTCGAGGCTGCTCGAGGCGATGACGGCGCGCCAGAAGCCCGTCTTCAGACCGTCTTCGATGGCCTGCCGAGTCTCGCGGTCCACCGAACCGTGGTGAACGGCGATGCGATCCTCCAGATCCGGAAGCAGAACCTTGAGCGCCAGTCCGAGCCGTTCGACAGCAGAGCGCGTGGTCAGGAAAATCAGGCTGCATTGTCCTTGGGTCACCACTTCAGCGACGGTGGGGGCAATGCGGAAGGGATTGTGACCCGCAGGAGGAAGCCAAACTCCAGGTTCGGGAGCGACGATCTCCAAACGGTGGACCTTCTTGAAGGTTGCCTGGGCAACGGCGCAAGGGCGGCTGCCGCAGAGCAGGCGTGTAATAGCGGAAACCGGCCACGCGGTAGCAGAAACACCGATTCGCTGAAGCGGACGTCCGACGCGATGTTCTAAGCGCTCGAGGCACAAAGCGAGCAGCGAGCCGCGCTTGTTCTCGGCGAAGGAATGGATTTCGTCAACGACAATCGTTTCCGGATCGAAGCCCAACTCGCGCCAGGCTTTCTGAGAAAGGATGGAACTGAGGCTCTCGGGTGTGGTGAGAAGGAGGTGCGGGCGAAGGCGCTTCTGACGACTCCTCGCGGCGAGCGCTGTATCGCCGGTGCGTACCTCCATCCGGATCTGCCCGCCGATAGGGAGCTTACGGTTCAGCCAATCGAGAGCCGGGGATAGGTTTCGGTGTATGTCGTTATCGAGAGCCTTGAGAGGCGATACGTAGATTGCGGAAACCGAATTGGCAAGGATGCCGGCACTGGCCCTTTGAGCGAGTCCGGAGAGCACGGAAAGAAAAGCGGCGAGCGTTTTACCGCTGCCTGTGGGTGCAAGGATAAGCGTGTTCTCTCCGGTTAGAGTATGGGGCAGCGCTTCCGCCTGCACGTCGCTCAAGGCATCATACTGTGCGCGGAACCACTCGCTGAGTGCCGGATGAAGAGCGGCAAGAATGGCGGACTGCGGATCTTGTGCGGCGGACTTCTTACTCGAGCGAGGCTTGGTAGAGCGCTTCGACGCGGGCGAGATCATCGCAGTCTCCTGGCTTTTTGTCTCGACGCCATCTGAGGATTCTGGGAAAGCGCAAAGCGTACCCGCTCTTATGCCGGGCACTTTTCTGCACGCCGTCGAAGGCTACTTCCAATACTACGGCGGGGCGAACGAGCATCATGGGACCGAAACGGTCGGTGGAGGCGGCGCGCAGGACCTTGGTTAGCTCTTTGACCTCTGAGTCGGTGAGGCCGGAATAAGCTTTTCCAACGTTCAGGAAGGCATCGCCGGAGCGAACGGCGAACGTGTAATCGGAGAAGAAGATGGCGCGGCGGCCGCTGCCTTGCTCGGCGGCGGTGACGACCACATCGAGGGTTCCGTACGGCCGTTTCAACTTTTGCCAAGCTCCGCTGCGCTTTCCGGGTTCGTAGGCGGAGCCCTTTCTTTTCAGAAGCAGACCTTCATTGCCTCGCGACCTTGCTCCTGCGAACAACCCGTCTACTTCACTGTGGGTGGCAGCTGAATGTTGAGGAGAAAGCAAGATAGGGAACTGGCCCTGGCCAGCCGTTTTCTCGAGGATTGCCCGGCGCTGCTCGATCGGTTGGTGAAGCAGGAGTTCGCGTTCGCTGAACAGTATGTCGTACGCCATGAAAACGACCGGAACCCCGGCAAGTAGCGACGCACGCACGGTTTTACGCGCGATACGCTGCTGGAGAACGTTGAAGCTCAGCGCACGGCCGTCGCGCCAGGCCAGGATCTCGCCGTCGATCAGGCCGTTGCCGGGGAGCTTCGAAACCGCCGCGACGATTTCAGGAAAGGCGTCCGTAAGCTCCTCCATGCCGCGACTGAAGATTTTCACGTGGCCGGAATCGAAGTGCACCTGGGAGCGGATGCCGTCGTATTTGTCTTCGAGGATCCAATCGCTGGGTTGAGCGAGATCTTCGAGGCGCTCGAGCGGTTTGGCGAGCATGAAGTCCATGGGATGGAAGAGGCGGGCTGCAATGGATGCCAATTCGCCCCGGCGCGCGGCCAGCGCTACAGCCGCGAGATCTCCCAAACGATTGTTTGCGTCGCGAATGGCTGCCTGGGAAACGTCGCAGGCGAGCGCGACCGCTTCCTCCACCATGCGTTCCATCAGACCGATACGCAGGCCGCGGGTCACTACTTTGACGAAGTACTTAAGCGTCAGCGGTTTATAACGCCGAAACGCGGCCATCAGCAACTCGCGCCGGCGAGCTGTTGTACGGGCACAGAATAGGGATTGATAAATTTCGTTGGCGGCCTGCAGAGAAAGTGGTTCGCCGGCCGTCTTTCCTTTTAGCAGGAGGCTGGCCGTTTCACCAGTGTCGCCGACCTCGCCGAAGCAGACATGCATCGTCTCCCTATCCCACTCGACTACGGCTTGCAGTGCTTCCCGAAGGACGCTGCCACCGACTGACAATTTGGGTTTCTGGTCGGAGGCAAAGAGATGGAAGTTGGCAACGCTCTCCGGTGCTGCAGGCCCTGCACTCAGAAATTGGACCGCGAGGCTGAAGTCTGCGTCATCGAGTGTTCGCAGATAGCCGCCCAGGATCGCGATTTTCCTGATCTTGCTGCCATGACTGACGATTTGCTCGCAGACGAGCGCGAGCCGATCCATCAGCCCTCGGCCTCCATGCTGGTGCGGGCTCCGGCACGCTGCGGAGCGGCCGCTGAATAGCCGCGAGTTGCGAGTACGTGCGAGAAGGGCACAGTGTAGCCGTGGACGACGTCGATGTGCTTTGCTCCAGAGTGCTCAACGAGCTGAAGTAATTCGTCGAAGTCGGCGTGATCGGAATAGGGAATCAGCTCTTCGGCGCCGCTCCGGGCGCGCGCATTGTCGATGGCGGCCCAGCCGGAGACGTATGCGAGTCTGATGTTCTTCCCACTGGCTTCAAGAACGCCGCCGTGTGTAGGGACGACAACCAGCGCTTTGCCTGCCGTGGTTTTCGCATCGTACGGCTCCCAGCCGGGGAAGCGATAGCCGTAGTCTTCATAGACGGGGATAAATTTCGCGATCGCGCCGTGCACCGCCGTCCTTATACCTGCCGCGCAAAGGACGTGCACGATATCTTGCCCGCGCCCGAGTGGATATCCGATGAAGGCGGGTGTGATGCCTTCCGAGAGGGACTCCCGGGCGAAGTCAACGATACGTCCGACCGCTTCTTCGCGGGCAAGAAGTTGATAAATAGGTAGACCGAAGGTGGATTCGATGATGAGCCGGTCGCAGGCCACTGGGACGGTGGTTTCGCCGCACAGCGGCGGGCGAAGTTTGATGTCACCCGTATACAGCAGGCGCTCGCCGGCGAACTCGACAAGCAATTGGGCGGCTCCGAGGATGTGGCTGGCCGGGAAAGCGGTCAATTGTGCGCCATTCCAGTCCATGCTTTGACCGAATTCCAGCGGGATCATCTGAGGCTCCACCTCCGTCTCGCCGAGCCAGAGGCGCATGCGATAGAAACGCAGCGTAACGGGGGTGCCTATCACCCGACCGTGGCATCCGCGTGCATGATCACTGTGGCCGTGAGAGATCCAGGTCGCCTGGCATGGTTCGACGTTGTCGAGCCAAAGGTCGATGGCGGGCAGATAGATTCCCGTTTCGCGAAATTCTACTTCCATGAAT
This sequence comes from Terriglobia bacterium, assembly GCA_963723645.1. Taxonomy (GTDB): domain Bacteria; phylum Acidobacteriota; class Terriglobia; order Bryobacterales; family Bryobacteraceae; genus Bog-105. Next base: position 1,713,265 of record CAVRRR010000005.1, on the reverse strand, counting down.
CAGAGCAGAGGATCAGGAACCCGCTTTGGCAGAGCGCACCTGCACCGTCTTGTCCTCCATTAGATGCGCTTCAAACATCAGGAGAAGCGAAACCAGCAGCACAAGCGCGGAGCCGATTATCGGCAACAGCATAGTGAACTGCATGCCGAGGGTTGCGTTCACAAAGCCGAGGAGCCAGGGCGCGGTTAGGGCGCCCGTGACCGCGATCGAGATCGATCCGCTATAGAACGCGGGATGAAACGAGAAGCGGTGGTCCAAGCGCCCGGCGATCACCGGGAAGATGGGAGCGAAGCCCGCAGCGATCACGATGACAGCCATCGTCGCTATCGCCAGGGAGTTTGTGAGGCTAAGAAGCAGGAAGCCGCATACAGAAAGCGCGACGCTGCCAATCAGAAGCTTACGCGGATGCGTTCGTGGAAGCAGCCTTTGCGTTATCAGCCGTCCCATCATCAAAGCAAGAAAGTAGATGGCCAGAACGGCGATGGCTAGCGCAGGGTTGCTGCCGAGCCGGTGAATCAGAAAAAGCGGAAGCCAAGCGGCAACAGCCCATTCGTTGCCGAACTGCAGGAACAGCAGCAAACTTAGCAGCACGAGGGCGATCCTGCGCAAATCGCGCAGCTTTTGGCGAAGGACATCGCCCTCGGACGCTCCGGGCCGGGCCAACCGGGCGGGAGCGGAGGCCGTGGCATACAGCCAGAAGAAGACTGCGGGCACGGCTGCGAGGGTGGCTGTGGCGGTTTGGGCGAAACCCGAAAAGTAGGAGGCGCCGATAACGGCAGTGGCCAGCAGGCAACCCGAGCCGAAGAAGATGCCCGCCCGATTTGCTGCCTGCCGGGGGTCTTGCTCGAAGTAGGATCCACAAGCATAAAGTAAGGAGGTCCCGAGAGTGCCGGCACTCAGTCCGAGAGCGGCCAGGAGAAGCAGGCGGGCCGCCATTGGGGCCGGGGGCGCGACCAGTGCGAGACCAATCAGGCTGCAGAAGGCGACCGTGCAGGCGGCGAGGGTAACCGGCTTCACCGAGACCCGGCGCAAAAGACGTTGGGAAACCGCTGCCGCGATCACGTATCCGCAGTTCAGGGCCAGGAAATGCAGCCCGATCCACCCCGGCCCTACGTCGATCTGATACTGCCAGACGATGATGAGCGAGCCGAGCAGTCCGAGAAGAATCCCGAGCAGCAGGAAGCCGCTGAGCCAAGCCCTAACTGTTGCCATGAAAGAATTTGACTCGATTCGACGGGAGTGATTGACAGCTGCGATGTTTTGATTTTAAAATCAAGACATCACTGAAAAAGGAGGTGGTCCAGTCGAATGAATTCTGGTAGTGACTGTAGCATACAATCCACGCGCGAGGTGGCCGACTCCTAGAGTCGCCGTTCGTACGTTCAGGTTTCGTTTCAGTGACGAGGCCGCAGTTCCTGTGGACCGGTCGCCCGTCGCGCGTAACGTAGCTAGAGTAAAATAAGACCCCGCTAGCATCGAACAAAGTGCTAGCGGGGTTTTGCATGTTAAGATCGAAACACCCGCCGTTTTTCGAAAGGCTCCAAGGACAATGAAAGCAGGAATTCATCCTTCCTACGAGGAAGTAAAGGTTATTTGCGCATGTGGATCTCAGTTTCCCACCCGATCCACTCATAAGGGCGATTTACGCGTGGAAATCTGCTCGAGCTGCCATCCGTTTTTCACGGGCAAACAGAAGCTAGTGGATACCGAAGGACGCGTCGATCGCTTCCAGAAAATGGCCGCCAAGGCGAAGCAACTGCAAGCCCAGAAGAAAGCCGCAGTAGACGCCAAGACGGCGCGGAAAGTTCAGTAACGAGTGGTGCCTATTGCGGCGCCACCAGTCCTTTCCTGATCGCAAACAGAACCAGTTCAGCGGTACGGTGGATGTTCATCTTTTCCATCAAGTTTGCGCGATGAACTGATACCGTGTTGACACTAAGATCGAGCAAGCGGGCGATGTCTTTGTTCGAATTGCCTTGGGCAATCAGCTGTAAAACCTGCTTCTCGCGGGCGGTGAGCCTTTTAAGCTCGTCATCCTGCTCCCCGGCTACATACTTCAGGCCCGAGCCGATGAACCGCTGCCCTTCGGCAACTGAACGTATAGCCCCGACCAGGTCGACATCGATTGCGTTTTTCAGGAGATAGCCCCGAGCGCCCGCGTCGAGCGCGTTGCGAACGTAATTGTCATCCGAGTGCATGCTGAGAACGAGAACCGCGGTTTCAGGCAGATGCTTAACGATTTCTTTGGTCGCCTGAACACCATCGAGTTCCGGCATGGAGAGATCCATGACGACAACTTTGGGCTTAAGCTCATGGGACATCCGGATGGCCTCGACGCCGTTGCTGGCTTCGCCTACAACCTTCATTCCTTCATCATCTTCAAGAATGCGTCGAAAGCCACGGCGAACGAGGCTGTGATCATCGGCAAGTAAAACGCTTATTTCTTCAGTCATTAGCGGGAAAGTACCTCTTCTCTCTTTCGGTCCTCATTCACTGAGGGTGCAACCTCGTCTTGCTTCAGCGGCATCGAGACAGAAACCGTGGTGCCCGTCTCCGGGGAGACCGTCATCGACAGTTTTCCATCCAGGAGTTCGGCACGTTCCTGCATGGCAATCATGCCCAGCCCCATGCCAACGGCGCTCTTGGAGTGAGCGATTCCTTTGCCGAAATCGGTGATACTCACGGTTAACTCGTTCGGATGGAATACCATCGATACCTCAGCTCGCTTGCTGCCGGAGTGTTTCGCGGCATTGTTGAGAGCTTCCTGGACAATGCGGAAACAGTGGATCGCGGGCTGGCCATCTATCTGGACCGGCTGGCCGGTAATCTTGGCCACGGTAGCGATGCCCGTCTGCCGTTCAAAGACTTCCACGTACCATTCGACAGCTTTGGCAAGGCCGTAATCGTCTATCACGGCGGGGTGGAGCATCTGGGAGAGGCTGCGGATTTTTTCCAGGGTGCCGTGAGTGATCTGGCGAACTTCGCTTAACTCCGTACGGAGAGGCGAATCGGGCGGGATGCCCTTCTTTTCCGCCCGGGCGAGCATCGCGCCCACAGCCGTAAGAATCTGGCCGAATTCATCGTGCAGTTCTCGGGACACCGAGCGCAAGACCTCCTCTTGCACGCTGATAAGGCGGGCTGCAAGGACACGGCGCTGGTGTGAAAGAGATTCGAGCTGCCAGAAGAACTTGCGATTCCAATAAATCAGATACAGGCTGGTTCCTGCGATCCCGAGCATTGTTCCTGCCAAAAACAGGTAAATGTCTTTCTCGGCCTTCTCATAAACCTCGGCGATTCGCTTGTCGGCTTCCTCTTCGGCGGCGTTGTTGCGCCTTAAAAGGCCCGAGACTCGTGTAGACAGTTCTGACTGTTGCGGCGCCAGGCTTGAAACCGCCAATTTCTTAGCGGCTGATCTGTTACCCGTTGCCGCCGCAGCGAATACCGCATCCGAACTCTCCCAGAAGTGGCTAAGGGCACTCGACAGTGCAGCTTGCGCATTGTAACTTCCGGTTACGGGGACCAGTCGCGATTCGTACTGGAGAGAACGATTTAAGTCCTGCCGAAGGGACGCAAACTGCTGTTTGTAGTGGTTCAGGCGAACGCCGTCAAGGTCGAGAGACATGTCGCGAACTTGCAGCCCAAGAGCATTGAGGTCGTGCTGTATGCGCATGAGCTGAAGGGAGTCGTGGCGGCTCCGATCGATTACGTTCAGCTCGGCTTTCCGGACACCGTGAAGCCGATACAAGGAATACGTGGAGAGTCCGGTGACGGCGCCGAGCGTAATGAGGAGACCGACCAGGAAGCGGAGAGTTGGGGATCCTGTCATTCAGATCACGTTATGGATGACGAATGCCTTGGAAGGAGTAGCGGGGTGAAGGAGCACTATAATCGAAAGACGATTGAGTGGGGTCAGATGTTGCTGAAACGTAATGTAAAAGTTTGCCTGGCCCGGAAGGCCCGAGAAAGAGGTTGACCACATGAAGAGGCTCGCAGCGCTGCTTGCTGCCAGCGTCCTGGTGCTTTGGGGAGCTTCTCAGCCGTGGAAGACGGATTCGCAGGATTGGAGCCGGAGCGACATAGACCGGATCCTGAACGACTCGCCGTGGGCGCAGCTCTCGAACGCTTCCTTTGCGCTGGCCGAAGATAACACGCCCCCTCCCTCGCCTGAGATCGACAAGCCGCAAGCAGGCATGCCCAGCCCGCACAACGGCGCGACAGATGGGCGGTGGGATGGCGGGGTGAGCCGGGTGAACCGGAACGGGCCGCCGACGCTCAATGTGACGGTGCGGTGGGATAGCGCGCTGCCGGTCCGGCAAGCGCTACAGCGGTCTCACTCGATGCCGGGTTACTCGCCGGAGCTGTTGAGCAAAGATTACGTCATTACCGTGATCGGCCTCGTGCCGGCCGGGCGTTATACGAGGCCCGAACTAAATACGAGGAGCGGCGACGGAGCAGACGATGTCCGGAATCCGGAAGAGATGCTCGAAGGGCTGATGCGCTACTCGCGCCTGTACCGGCGCGGCAAACCGGCCATTCGTCCGGACGATGCAAAGCTGGACCAGGCGACCGGCACACTCCATTTGTTCTTCCCCCGGAATGACAGCATCACGGTAGACGAGAAAGAAGTCACCTTCGAGATGCGTTTCGGATCGCTTTCGGTGCTGAAGAGGTTCCGGCTGAAGGACATGCTTTACAAGGGGCAGCTGGCGCTCTGACGGTAGCTAAGGGTCTGTTTCTAGTCTGGTTTGCCGCGGCGACGTTGTTTGGCCAAAAATCAGTTAAGTATGAGCTGCGGTTCGAGAATGCGGCGCATCACGAGGCAAAAGTTCGCGCTACGTTCAGCGGGGTGACTGAGAATCCGCTGCGCGTCGTGATGAGCCGGTCGTCTCCGGGACGATATGCGCTTCACGAATTTGCGAAGAACGTGTATGACGTTCGGGCTTCGGATGGCGCAGGGCATTCGCTGACAATGACGCAGCCGGATCCGTATGACTGGGACGTCGCGGGACACAACGGAACGGTGGTGATGGAGTACACGGTCTATGCGGATCGCGTGGATGGAACGTACGCGGCCGTGGATTCGACACATGCGCATTTGAACTTGCCGGCCACGCTGATGTGGGCACGTGGGTTCGAGCATTCACCAGCCGCGCTTCATTTCGATGTGCCCGCGGGCTCAAACTGGAGGGCGGCGACTGAGCTAGCGCCAGAGCCGGATGGATGGTGGTCGGCGCCGAATCTCGAACAGCTGATGGATGGTCCGGTGGAACTCAGCGCTCACCCCGAGCCTGAGTGGCAGGTCGGGGATGCGAAGTTCCGGCTCGCGCTGCACCACAAGGGAACGGATGCTGAAGCGGTGGTGTTTGCGGAGATGTGCAAGGCGGTCGTGCTCGAAGAAGAGGGTGTGTTCGGATCGTTCCCGAAGTACGACACCGGCTCGTATACGTTTCTGATCGACTATCTGCCCTGGGCTTCATTCGACGGCATGGAGCATCGCGATTCGACAGTGATCACGGGTTCGGCTGATCTCAAGACGTCGTCGGCGCGGGAGATCGGGACTGTTTCTCACGAATTTTTTCACTCGTGGAATGTGAGACGCATTCGTCCGCGGTCGCTCGAGCCCTTCGATTTCGAGCGCGCCGATATGTCGGGCGAGCTCTGGTTTGCGGAAGGCTTCACGAATTATTACGGGATCCTGGCGTTGAAGCGGGCCGGCCTTTCGTCGCTCGACGAGTTTGCCGGAGCAATGGGCAACGCGGTCAACGTCGTGCTTACGGCACCGGGCCGCAAGGTTCACAACGTGGTCGAGATGAGCCAGCTCGCGCCATTTGTGGACGCGGCGACCTCGATCGATCCCAACAATTTCGCAAACACTTTTATTTCCTACTACACGTATGGACAGGCGATCGCTCTGGGTCTCGATCTGGAGATCAGGAAGCGCTTCCCGGGCAAGACGCTGGACGACTGGATGCGTGTGATGTGGCGGGAGCACCCGGACATCGATAAACCATACACGCTCGAAGATCTCGAGCGGAGCCTCGGGGAGGCGACCGTAGACCCGCAGTTTGCAGCAGATTTCTTCCGACGCCATATTTATGGGACGGAGGCGGTCGATTTTGGGTCGCTGCTGCCAGAAGCGGGGCTGGTGTTGCGGAAAGAGCATCCGGGCATCGCTTGGATGGGTGGAACCAAGCTCGGCTTCACAGCGGACGCTGTGGAACTGACGAGCAAGACGCTCCGCGACACGCCGCTTTATCAAGCCGGTCTCGACCAAGGGGACCACATCCTCAAGTGGGACGGCAAGAGCATCAAGAGCTCAGCAGAACTCGACCGTTGGCTCGCCAAGCATAAGCCGGGCGATCGCGTCCATCTGGACGTGCGAACGCGCAGCGGCGAGAGGAGCGTAGACGTTTTGCTGGCCGAGGATCCGACTCTGGAGATCGCGACATTTGAGCAGGCGAAGCAGAGCCTTTCGCCGCAGGCGGCGCAGTTCCGGCAGGCGTGGTTGAGTTCGAAAGCGATTCATCCACTGCCGCATATTCCGGCGATGCCTTAGCCGTATTGCATAATTTTGTACATATGCAAAGACGACGGTTTCTCAGCTCTTCGCTGGCAGCCTCCGCGCTCGCGATTGCTCCGGGAGTTCAAGGGGCGGAAAGCTCGGGCCGGCAGTATTTCGAGCTGCGCCGGTATCACCTGGTTTCCGGACCGCAGCAAAAGATTGCAAGCGCCTTTTTCGCCGAGGCGCTGATTCCCGCGTTGAACCGGCTTGGGATGAACCCGATCGGGGTATTCGACCTGTATCTGGGGCCGGAAACACCGGCTGTCTATGTATTGATTCCGAGCAACTCGCTCGAGACGCTGACGACAGCGGAACTGCGTTTAGCCGAGGATGAAGAGTATCAAAAGGCCGGACAGGCCTTCCTAAAAGCGCCGGCTAAGGAAGCGCCCTACGAACGGGTCGAGAGCTCATTGATGATTGCTTTCGAAGGCTATCCCAAACTGACGGTTCCGCCGGTGACTGCGCAGCATGGTTCGCGTGTCTTTCAGCTGCGTACTTATGAAAGCCCAACGAATCACGACCACCGGGTAAAGGTAGAGATGTTCAACAGCGGTGAGTTCGATGTGTTCAAAAAGGCAGGGTTCTGGTCGGTATTTTACGGCGATACGCTGATCGGGCCGCGTTTACCGAATCTGACATACATGCTGAGTTTCCCGGACCTTTCCGAGCTGAACGCGAAGTGGAAGGCCTTTGGGGCGGATCCGGATTGGAAGAAGCTTTCCACTTCGAGCAAGTTCAGCTTCGAGCCGATCGTCTCGAACATTTCAAACCTGATTTTGAACCCGACGACTTTTTCGCAGATCTAGGTTCCGGTTACCGCTCCGCCGTCGACGCTAAGAACTGCACCGGTGATGAAGGAAGCGGCATCGGAGGCGAGCCAGAGATAGGCGTTCGCGACATCGGCGGCCTGGCCGAGCCTACCCAGGGGAGTGTGTTCCTGCATAGTCTGGCGGATCTTCTCGGGGACGGACTGAATCATCTCCGTTTCGATATAGCCGGGCGCCACCGCGTTCACCCTGATTTTGTACTTGCCGAGTTCGCGCGCCCAGACTTTGGTCATGCCGATCACTCCCGACTTGGCCGCGATGTAGTTGGTCTGGCCGAAGTTTCCGTACAGGGCCACGACGCTCGAAGCGCTCAGAATGACGCCGCCGCCCGCGGCGATCATGTGCGGTGTGACGGCGCGAGTAGAGTTGAAGACGCCTTTGAGGTTGACTGCGATTACGGCATCGAACTGTTCATCGCTGAGGACTCCGGCGACGGCATCGTTCTTGTACCGGACGAGCTGGCCATCGCGCAAAATGCCGGCATTGTTGATCAGGACATAGGGCGCGCCCCAGCGATCTTTGACAGAAGCGACCGCAGCTTCGATGGAAGCGGGGTCCGTGACGTCGACGGCCTGGAAGAGACCGGCGTCTTCCGGCTGGCCTTCTTTGACATCCCAGGAGACAACATGGCAACCCTCGGCAGCGAAGATCTGAGCCGTAGCCTTTCCGATTCCGCTCGCTGCGCCCGTGACGATGACAACTTTGTCTTTCAATCCGGTTTGGATCATGATGGTGGCTATAGAGCACGATAGCGAACCGCAGTGGTAATCAAGATAGGAGCCATAATCATTGCCGTGCTTGGGAGTTGGCAAGCATTGGCGCAAGCAGGTGCACCACAGCCGGACGGCCGCGCGGACGAATCCGGGTTGGCTGCGGCGAAATCTTTGCTCGAGCGAGGCATGCCGGCCGATGCGGAAAGGGAAGCCCGGCAGTATCTGGCGTTCCATAACAACTCGGGGAAGGGCCACTTTCTGCTCGGCTACATTCTGTTTCGCGAGACGAAGGCGCGCGAGTCGCTGGCCGAATACACGGAAGGGGCCAAGTACGAAAGGCCAAGCGCGACGGACCTGAGCGTGGTTGGGGCGGATTATGTGCTTCTCAGCGATTATGGAGACGCGGATAAGTGGTTCACTAAAGCGACCGAGTGGGCTCCGGACAGCGTGCTCGACTGGTATTACCTGGGGCGGACAAAGTACAACGAGAACCGATTCGAAGAGGCGGTCGCTGCTTTCGAGCGCTGCCTGACGCTGGACGGGAAAAACGTGCGCGCCGAAGACAACCTGGGCCTATCGTTCGCGGCATTGGGCCGATCAACTGAAGCGCGTGAGGCATTTTTGAAGGCAATTGAATGGCAGGCGGGGGCGACAACAAAAGACCCGTGGCCGTATATCGACATGGGCAGCTTTCTGCTCGAGGGGAACGAACCCGAAAAAGCCATTCCGTATCTCCGGGAAGGGCTTGCCATTGCCCCCAATACGAGCAAAGCGCATCAACAACTAGGGAAGGCTTACCTGGCGATGCAGCAGTCCGCTGAGGCGGAGAAGGAACTGCAGGAGGCGGTCAGGCTCGAGCCGGAAAATGCCCGTTCGCACTATGTGCTGGGACAGCTCTACGCAAAAGAAGGACAGGGCGAAAAGGCCAAACGGGAATTTGCGCGCTACTCGGAGTTAAATGCGGCGCACCCCGACAGAGACACACGCGAGTATCACACGCCCGGCAGCAACTAGGACGAGGGCGAGAGACACTTCGGGCGGAAGTGAGTTGTAAATCTTGTCTGGTTGTCAAAGAACTGCGTTTCGAATAGTGGTCAGGCGGCTTTTGCGCCGGGCCGAGCAAAGGGAAGCAGGCCATCAGGCATAGTTTGTTCGGGAGTGACGGGCAGGGCTTCGGGAATTGTGGGAACGAAGCCAACCGCGGGTGCAGAGAAGCGTTCCGTTTCCGGTTCGGGTGTGGTTGCGAGGGGAGCGGCGTCGGGTTCGGTGCCGATTTCGGCGGAAGGGACAGCGGGTTCGGCGGGTTCGGCCTGTTTTGAGGGAACGAAGCCACGATCCTTCTGCAGCTGGCGCAAAGTGGCGAGTGCTTTGTGGAAACCGCGCTCGGCAGAGGTCAGAAGACGCTGCAACTGTTCGAGCATGCCGGAGTTCATGAATTGGTGGAGTCTTTCGGTATTGAGCTCGGCGACGCTCTTCTTTTTGTCGAAGTTATGTGTCGTCCAGGCCTGGACGTCGAAGCGGCGCAAGCGGCAGAGGCGCCAGTAGTGCTGGGCGAGTTCATCGACCAGGATCTCTTCGGTGGTGTTGAGTGGCTGGTGTTCGCGGCGGAGGTCGGCGCGCAACGCGTCGAAGCGGACCGGGTCTTCGCAATCCATGAGAACCTCGCGCGCGTAGAGTCCGTGTTCGAACGAGTTCTGCGACGAGCGGGCCTGGCCCTCGGGTGTTTTCGGACCGGTGGATTTTTGAGCGTTGGCGCGATTGATTTCGGCGCGGGTTGGCCATTGTGAATTTTTGCTCTCCTGCGCGAAACGTAGCAGGAGGGTGAAACCCGACGCCACTGGCAAGCGGGTGTAAGTGTCTGAGCAGGTTCAGACAGATTCTTCTCGGAAATTGGTGATCGTCAATGGGCAGTCTGGTTGTTCTTGATCACTTCGCCGGCGCGCTCGGCGGCCGCATTGCGGGTTTTCTGCTCGAGTTCGCTGAATGACTTCATCTCGGCTTTGGCTTCTTCGGTGCGGCCGGTGGCGCGGTACGCCTGGGCGAGCAGGAAGTGAGTACTCGGCTCCGCCGGGTTACCCTTTTCCGCGGAGAGGAGTTCCGGAATGGCCTCCTGTTCCCTATGCAGCTTCAAAAGGAGGCGGCCGCGGTCGGCGCGTGCTTCAAGCAGGTTCGGACAGGCTGCAAGGGCCTTGTCTACGCGCGCCAGAGCTTGTTCGGGCTCAACGCTCTTCTGCAGGAGGATGTCGCCCAGTTTCCACTCGACCATGCAGTTTTTGGGATCGATGGCCTGTTCCGCTTGGAATTGTTCGGCTGCGTTGTCCCACTGCGAGAGGCTCCAGTAGACATCGCCTAGTTTGAAGTGGAGACCGGGCTGATTGGGAGCGATGGCGAGCGCCCTTTTGTATTCAACGACCGCGCCTTCATAGTTTTTCATGCTCTCCATTAGCTCGGCCGAGATCTCGTGCGCCCAGACGGAATCGGGATCAATCTCGTTTATTTTGCCGAGCGCCTGTTCGGAAAGCTGCATGTAAACACGACCTAGCAGGTACCAGACGCGTTCGTTGGTGGGCTGGCGTTTGGCAAGCTGCTGCAGGTGGGACGCCGCCGCTTCAAATGCGCCCAGCTTTGTGAGGTCGTTGACGAGTAGAAACTCGGCGTTGTTGTCGGCTGGATGAGCCTTCACGGCCGCTTCAAGGTGCGGGCGCGCTTTTGCATATTCGCCCATTTGAAAGAGCGAGAGACCAAGCAACGCGGAGGCGGAATTCATGGAGGGATCGACTTTCAGGCCACGCTCCAGCACTTCAGCGGCATCGTGGAACTGGCCTCGCTTGAAGTAGAGAGCGCCCAGATTGTTGTACGCGGGAGCGAGGCTTGGATCGAGCTTCAGGATTTGGCGGTACTTGGCGATGGCAGTTGGCAAATCGCCGCTCGCCTCAGCGGAAGCAGCTTCCCCGTGCAGAGTTTCTACGCTTTCCGTTTGAGCGAGGAGCGGGCTTACTACGGCCATGACAGCGGCGAGGGGAACAATCCGCCAGGCTGAAAGAGACGTCATGGATACACTATAAAGCTTCATATGAACGTGCTGCGCGGGCGCTGGCCTGCATTCGTGTTGATGTTGGTGTTAGTGGTCTTTGGATCGGTGAACATGCGTTCGGAGGCAGGCTCGACGAAGCTGGATTTCGAGGATGTCGCGGCGGCATCGGGTTTGCGTGCGACCCTCCGCTGCGGCGGTCCTGAGAAACGCTGGATTCCGGAGGCAAACGGGAGCGGAGCGGCGTGGCTCGATTACGACAATGACGGACTAATGGACCTGCTGATCGTGAACGGCGGCACGATGGACCAATTGAGAAAAGCCGTGGCAGGGGAGAGGCCGGACGCAGCGGCCGGCGGTGTGTACCTGTTTCACAATCTTGGCAAGGGGCGGTTTGAGGATGTCACGGCGAAGTCGGGGCTGGCGAATCCGTATTGGGGCACGGGCGCGAATGCGGCGGATTACAACAACGACGGATTCACCGACATCCTGATTACGACGATCGGGCGCGATCTGCTTTATAAGAACAATGGGGACGGCACCTTTAGCAACGTGAGCCAAAAGGCCGGGTTGCGCGATGCGACGGCGTGGCACACGGGCAGTGCCTTTGGCGACTTCGACGGAGATGGAAGACTGGACCTGTTCATTACAGGCTATATCGACATTCACTCGATGACGTGGAACGAGCCTGCACCTGTGTGCGACTACTTCGGGCAGCATGTTTTCTGCGGGCCGATCGGACTCAAAGGCGAGCGAAGCGTTCTTTATTACAACAATGGCGATGGAACGTTTACGGACGTCTCGAAGAAGGCGGCCATTGAGAGCGCACCGCCCGCGCACGGGTTCACGCCGGTGGCGGCCGACTTCAACGGCGATGGCAAGATCGACATCTTTGTGGCGAACGACTCCGATCCGAATTACCTGTTTCTGAATCAGGGTGACGGAACCTTCAAGGAAGAGGCGCTGGACCGGGGCGTGGCTTATAACGCGGAGGGCAGGACTCAATCGAACATGGGCGTAGCGGTGGGGGAGTACGGAACCGGCGGGCACCTGGACGTGCTGACGACGACCTTCAACAAGGACTACTTTCCGTTGTTCCGGCAATCGAAGGGCGGGGGTTACGAGGAGGTCGCTTCGGCTACGGGGCTCGCCACTGTAACAGATAAGTATCTGGGGTGGGCGTGCGGTTTGACGGACTTTGGAAACTCCGGGACACGGGAATTCTGGACGGCGAACGGGCATGTATATCCGAGCGATGGAAATTACTTTGAGCCGATTGTCATATTCCGGAGCGCGGGGGCGAAGAGCACGGTAGCGTTTTCGTTTCCGAGCAAGCCGGACCACTCGTACCGGGGCGGCGCGGCGGGGGATTTCGACAATGACGGAAAGATCGACCTGCTGGCGCTGCCGATTGCGGGATCGCCGGTGCTGTTGAAAAACGAGACGGCGGCTGCGAACGGCTGGGTGGGATTGAGGCTGCGAGGGACGAAGTGCAACCGCGATGCGATCGGGGCGGTAGTGACGGTGGAAGCGTGCGGGCAGAAGCAGACGGACGCGGTGAGAAATGGCGGCAGTTATCTATCGAGAAACGATCCGCGGCTGCATTTCGGTTTGGGTACCTGCACGAAGATTGACCGGGTGAGTGTCGCGTGGCCGGATGGGACGAAGCAGGAGGTGGGAGGGGTTGCGGTGAATCAGTATTTGAAGGTTGAGGAGCCGAAATAAAAGTGCCCGGAAGCTTTTGAAGAGCTTCCGGGCTGTTGTGGAGGAGCCGGCTAGCGGTTAGAAGGTGATGGCTAAGTGGCCTTGGCCCTGGCGGGGCGCGTTAGCCTGACTGTTGATCACCAATCCGAAGTTGGCATCGTTGAAGTTGGTATCCGGACCACCAAAAATTACTCGATTGAAGATGTTGAAGTATTCCATTTCGAGTTTCAGCCTGACGTGCTCGCCGATCGGGAAGTATTTGGCTACGGCAAGGTTTTCGTTTAGCTGGAAGGGGTTTCGGAGCCCACCGAGAACGCGAGGCGCATTGCCTAAAACCCAGGGACCAGGATCCGTGAAGGCAGCCTTGTTGATGACGGACAGCCCCTTGTAAACGTTGTTGTACGAAAACTCGAGCGGCTGACCAGGAACAACGTTTGCCCGGTTGCAGGGAGCACAATTGTTTCCCAGCGGGTCGCCGGCGACGTATACGGGAGCCGAGTTACTAAAGAGCGGTGTTCCCGTCGCATAACTCAGCAGCGGGCTGATCTGCCATCCACCGAGAACTGCGTTGAGAACGCCGCCCCGGTTCATGAAGGCGCGGCCCTTACCGAAAGGCAGTTCGTAGGTGCCGGCGATGTTTACCATGTGGGTCTGGTCGTTGTTGTCGATCGACCACTCCGCCTTTTGATTGTCCTTGTTCAATGCGCGCGAGGCAAACGACGTGAAGCCGGAGTTAGTGTTGGACATCATCTTCGAGAGGTTGTATGAAACCAGGAAGCTGAGGCCGTTGGTATAACGTTTTTCCACCTGAACCTGCAAGGCGTTGTAGAGCGCAGAGCCGGTCATGTCGAAGTTATTGAAGATATCCGAATACTGAGGATACGGCCGTAGCGCCTGCTGCACAGTCGCGCTTGGGAAGTCGGTGAGAAAGTTCGGATAGGGAAGGGGGATGCCCAGGGTGCGGCCGACAGTGGCGTAGGGCTGCCCCAGATTGCTGCCGTACTGAGTGAGAAACTGAGGAGAAACCTGATTAATCGGGTTTAGCTGAGAAGGCAACCGGTTAGCGCGATTTCCAGTGTAGTTGACCGTCAAGAACATGCTGGAAGGCAGCTCTCTTTGGATGCCGATGTTCCAAACGGCATCGTACGGAGCAACGCCATCGTTGTTGGGGTCAAACCCGTTGATAGTGGTCCCGATGCCAAGCGAGGGGCTGAAAGGAGTGGCGCCGGGGATTGGGAGCACGGCCGAGTCCCAGGAGCCGAAGCCGGGAGTAGTGGAGTTGGTTGAGTTTCGGGTGAAAGAGCCGAGCAGCAGGTTGCCGTAATTCACGGCGACTTTACTGATACCGTACTCGTAAGCGCCGCCGTTCAGGTAATTGACTGAGAAGCCGCCCTGGAGAACTGTCTTCTTGTTCACCTCGTAGGAGAAGCCTGTTCTCGGGCTGAAGTGATTCCAATGAATGAAAGCACGGTTCGTCGATGCACAGCCCTGGCACCAACCAAACTTTGTGGCTGCGCCGAGGCGGCCACCAGCGCCAGGATTGGGGATGGTGGAATCGAAGTAGACGATATTGTTATCGACTTCCGTGAAGGGAACCATCACATCCCAACGCACACCAATGTTGAAGGTCAATCTTGGAGAGAGCTTGATGTCGTCTTGGATATAGCTGGAAACGTCCAGATTCCGCAGTCTGAGTTCTTGGGAGCCGGTGCGGTTTGCGTGGTCAACCGTGCCCAGCAGGTAACTAGCGAAGGCGTTTCCTGTGTTGCTCAGATTTGTGGGATCTGCCGTCTGATTGTTGCTGAAATTGAAATTCCCGGCGCACTGCTGGCATTCGTTATCGTCCTGGTAAGTTCTGCGGTATTCCCAGCCGATGTTGAAAGTATGTTTGCCGCGGATCCAGAGGAAATTGTTTTCGAGAACCGTGCCTAGTTTTCGGTTGATCGAATTGGTATTCGATGATCCTACGCTCAAAGGAGAGAGCGGGCCGGCGAAGTTGATCCCGGGGACGATCGGAGCTGAAGGCGCGGCTGGAATTGCCGGTGTGACGCTCGATCTCTGGGGAATCTGGAAATTCAGTTCTCCCAACCAGCTTGCTCCGGCGGTCATGACCAAGTGTGGATTGATGGTCAATGAGTAGTTCAGAATGAACACCGAACCGAGATCGGGGAAGAAAGTGTAAAAGGCGAGCGGATTAGTGCTGGCGAGA
This sequence comes from Terriglobia bacterium, assembly GCA_963723645.1. Taxonomy (GTDB): domain Bacteria; phylum Acidobacteriota; class Terriglobia; order Bryobacterales; family Bryobacteraceae; genus Bog-105. The sequence goes on along the minus strand of CAVRRR010000005.1, from coordinate 1,698,219 downwards.
AAATTTCCGCCGTAGGAACTCTGGTTGTCGCGCCATTGGGCCCAGTGGATCGACTGTCTGTCGCTGATGTTGTGGTCGATGGTGAATCCCCACGGATTTTGGCGTACCGGTAGGGTGCCCAGCTGATTGAAAGTATTGTTGGTGAATCCCGGACCAGTAGCGACGGGGAAAAGTGGTAAAAGCGCTTTCGATTGAGCGCTGAAGCAGGCTTTTGGAATTATATTTCCTCTGAACTGAGTTCCGGGAGTGTTGCCACCAGCGTTACAGCTTCCGGGCTGGCTGCTTGCGGGATCGAAGATGGGAATTTGCTTGTTATTGGAGTCGACCAAGCCGCTAAAATCGCCTGCTACTTCGGCTGCGGTCGGAGCAGAAAAGAAGCCAGTCTGAGTCTGGTTCTGGCGATACCATTCCATGCTGACGTGGAAGAATGTGCGATTTTTTCCGTTGTAGAGTTTCGGAATGATGACCGGGCCGGCAAGGGTGAACCCGTAGTTGTTCTCTTTGTCAATCGGCACCGTCGGATTGTAAGCACCGCGAGCGTCGAAGAAATTGTTGCGAACGATCTCGAAGGCGTCTCCGTGATACTGGTTCGTGCCGGATGCGGTTTGGTAAGTAACCACGCCTTGTGCAAGACCGTACTGCGCAGAGAAGGACGAGCGCAGGACGTTGAACGAGTTCACGAGCTCGAAGGGAGGGTTCCAGATGGTTTGGTAGCCCTGCGTCTCGGATTGAGCCATTGGAATACCGTTGAAAACAACTTCGTTCTGAAAATCAACGCCGCCGTTGATGCGATGGCTGAAGGTGCTGCCTGTGACGCCCGGGGCAAGGAATATGAAGTTATCGATCTGACGTCCGCGGCCGCCGCTGACTTGATTCGGCAGCTCCTGCACGACCTTGTTTTCGATGGTGGTGTTGAGGCTGGGTGCGGTCGTGTCGAGCGCAATGGCAGTTTCCGCGACAGTTACAGTCTGCTGCGTGTTGCCGGGTTGCAGGACGGCGTCTACGGTCGAATTTCTCCCTACGTCCACGCCGACACCCTTGTGCTCAGAGGACTGGAATCCCGGGTTATCGACGGTCACCGTGTAGGTGCCCGGTATCAAATCTGTAACCGTGTAGGTTCCGGCCGAGCTTGTCTGGGCCGTCTTGGCGACCTTGGTGGCGTCATTGGTGACGGTTACTCTTGCGTCGCCGATTACAGCGCCGCTCGAATCGGTGACGGTGCCGGCGATGCTGCTGAGCGTCTGCGCTCTTGCGAGCGGTGCTGAAGCCGTGGCGAACAGCCCGAACGCGACCGAAGTCAGGAATAAAATTCGAGAATCAAAGCACGCGCGTGCACGCCGCAACGTAGCGTTGAATGACATGGCTTGAAAACCCCCTGGGTGACCGCTGATCCGGAAGCTCAGTCAGCGAACACGCTTGCACACAAATAGGACTTACAGGAGTATATAGCCTTTTTAATCCGGCATACAACCGAAATGTTAGTTCCCTGTAGAACTTTGGATGTAGATCTGACCCGGGCGGCTGGTTCCAGGAGTCTCCGGGTGTCTGATACGCTCTCAGTTTGCGGTTTGTCCTTCCACTGGTTTTCCTGCTTGTGCCGGCGGTTCGAGGGGAAAGTTGCGGTTCCTGCCATCCAAAGGAAGCGACGGGGTTCGCGAAGTCCGCGATGGCCCATTCGCTGGCGATCGCGGGCGGGCAGCCGGACGGGCAGTTTGCGCAGAGCAGTTCGGAGACACGTTTCGAAAGCCGGACGGAAAGTAGTGGTGTGTGGCAGTCCTTCATACGCGGGGGAGAAACGGGCAAACTGCGGGTGGAATACGCGATCGGCTCGGGCACTCACGCGACCGGTTTTCTCGCGCAGGTGGGCGACCATCTGTTCCAGTCGCCCGTTTCCTTTTATACAAGCCGACAGGCATGGGACGTCGCGCCGGGGTATGAGCAATCACCCAATCCTGACTTTTCGCGGCCAGTAACGGCCGAATGTCTGGCGTGCCATTCAGGGAAGGCACTGCCGGTCTCTGACACGCTGAACAGCTATCAGAAGCCGCCGTTCGCGCAAATGGAGATCACATGCGACCGATGCCACGGTTCGGCGGAAGCGCATTTAAAACGTCCGGTGCCGGGGTCGATCATCAACCCGGCGAAACTTCCGAATGCAGAGCGTGACAGCGTATGCGAACAGTGTCACTTGGCGGGAGAGATTCGGATTCCAAATCCAGGGAAGGCGATCGCGGAATTCCGGCCGGGGCAGCGGATGGAGGATGTGTTCACGGTGTATGTGACATCGCATCCGAGTGGGAAGGAGATCAAGGTAATCAGCCACTCGGAGCAGCTGGCGCAGAGTGTTTGCGCGCGCAGCAGCGGTGGAAGATTATGGTGCGGCACTTGCCACGATCCGCACGATAAACCGGCGCAGCCGGCGGCGTACTTCAGGACGCGCTGCCTGACTTGTCACGCCGCGACGCTTTCGGCTTCGCACGCCGCACCCGACCGGGATTGTGCCGGGTGTCACATGCCGAAGCGGCCTGCAAAGGATGGCGGGCACACCGCTTTTACAGATCACAGGATCACACGGCGGCCGGAGCCGGAAGGCGAGGCGGTCCAGGGAGGGCAGCTGAGGGCGTGGCGCGACCCGGGACCGGAGTTTCGCGACCGGAATCTGGCGATGGCGCTGGTTACGGAAGGCATGGAGAACGGGGCGGCCGACCAGGTGATTCAAGGCTATCGGATGCTGAACCGGATGGAAGGAAGCCTGAGGAGCGATCCCCCGGCTCTGACTGAATTGGGATCAGTTCTGCTGACGGCGAAGCAGCCGAAAGAAGCCGAGCGCCGGTTCCGCGTGGCATTGCAGCAGCGGTCGAATTTCGCGCCATACGAGGTGAATCTGGGTGGGGCTCTCCTGGAGGAGGGCAGCGTAGCGGAGGCGGTAGGGCATCTGGAACATGCGGTACAGCTGGATCCGTTGCTGCCGCAAGCGATTCAACTGCTCAGCCGGGCATATCGGGGGCAAGGGCAAAACGATAAGGCCGCTACGGTCGAGGCGCGTTACCGGGCTGCGATGGGGATTAGCGAGAACGCGCCGAATGAGCATGCGCGGGCGCAAACCGGGAGCCAGTGACCGTGCCGGGACAAAAGAGACGAAAGATCTTTGTGGTGGGCAGCCTCAATGCAGACCTGGTGCAGCGGGTAACGCGATTTCCGCGTGCCGGAGAGACGGTGGTGGGCAGCGACTTAAGTATTGTGCCGGGTGGAAAGGGTGCGAACCAAGCGTATGCAGCGGCGGTGCTGGGGGGCGCGGTGGAGATGGTCGGCCAGGTGGGGAATGATGCGTTCGGGCCGCTGCTGGTCGAGAGCTTAAAGCGCGCGACGGTTGATACGGCGGGGGTGAAGGTTTGGCCGGGGGCGACCGGTACGGCTGCGATCCTGGTGCTGCCGACAGGTGAGAACGTGATCATCATTTCGCCCGGCGCGAACGGGACGCTGGCACCGGATTATGTCGAGCAACGGCTGGCTGCACTGGACCAAGGTTCGATCCTTTTGACCCAGCTGGAAGTGCCCCTCGAATCGACGAGACTCGCTCTCGAGATGGCACGGCAGCACGGGGCGACAACGATGCTCGACCCGGCGCCGGCCCGGGAACTGGGCGCCGATGTTTTGAAGTTCGTCGATTTTCTGACCCCGAATCAGACAGAGGCTGCGCTGCTGCTTGGCGGGGAGCGGGAAGCGGGATCCTACGAGGAGGCAGAAGCCGGGTCTTTGAAGTTGCTGGCAAGAGGACCCTCGCAGGTGATTTTGAAGATGGGTGAACTCGGAGTCGTTATTGCTGACGCAAAGGGCTGCGTGCGCGTGCCGGGGTTCAAGGTAAACGCAGTGGATACGACGGCGGCGGGAGATACGTTTAACGGCGCGTTCGCCGTGGCTTTGGCGGAGGGAAAGACGATCGCAGAGGCTGCCCGGTTCGCGAACGCCGCGGGCGCAATCTCAGTGACTCGCCCGGGAGCTCAGTCATCGATTCCGAGCCGGGCCGAAGTGGACCGATTGATTGCGACTTGAACAACCAGGGCCGAGGGGAATGTCAGGCAATGATGCGAATTTCGCCGATGCCGCCTTCGACTTTCAGGTGCACGTTGACCTTCGCTTTGTCATAGAGGTTGTTTTGCCAATGATCGTCTTTTTTATCGAGGCCGGTGACGGTTACGCTGCCAAGGCCGCCATGGGCTTCGGCCCAGATGCCGACGTCTTCGGGAAGATGAACGGTGGCCTGACCGACGCCGCCTGAGATATCGACCTGATAATCGCGGGTGGGCTTGCCGCGGAGGTCCAAGTTAACCTGGCCCGCGCCCATGTGCACCTGGACCTGACGAAGATCGAGATCGCCCAGATCGAGTTTCGCCTGGCCGGCGCCGCAGTTGATGGCGAGGTTCAGTAGTACCTGATTGTTCAGCTGAAGGTCCCACACATAGTGGCGGTCACCGCCCAAATGGGCATTGTGCGGCTGGCTGATGCGGATGGTGGCTTCGGAGCCGTCGTTGGTGGTTTTGACTTCAGGATCCCAGGAGGGGACGTTGAATTCGAAGCGACCCTCGACCAGTTTGGATGCGCCTCCACTGAGGTTCATTTCACCGGCAGCCATGTTGAGATCGACGTTGGCGGTTTCGGTGCTTCCTTTTTCGAGATGGATCGAAGTTTCGCGAGTGGGGCCAGTCGGGGTGGTATCGAATTGACAGGCAGTAAGAGCGAGAAGAGATGCGGTCAGGAGGAAGACTTTGGGGCGGGGCGGCATATGGTTGCTTTGCAAACGAGATTACGTAAGGATATAACGCGTTGTTCCGCCGGACTGTAAGAAGCTCACTGATGCCAGAGGCGATGGAAGTAGGCGACGCCTGGCGCGAGATCCCGGCGAGAACCGTAGAGGAGTTTCGCGGCGGCTTCGTCAGCGTTGCCGTGCATGACCTGGCGGCAGGCGCTACGCAGCAGATCTCCGTGGCGAACAGTCTGCCGCCAGATCGGTATGCAGGTGGCCGCGGATAGAACAATGACGGCGAGGAGCCCGCTTTGGAGATAGACGAAGCGTGATGGAGCGCGGCGCCAGACGGCAATCAAAACGAGTGCGGCGAGTGCGGCCCAATAGAGCATGGCGGGCGTTTGATAGCGGCCCGCGTAGGCTTGGCCGACCCCGAACTGAAGGCGCCCGAGAGCGGTCAAGAGGGCGACGGCAATGACCAAGGAGCATTCCGCGATGCAGAACCACTCGAAGGCGTCGGTAGAGCCGCGGCGGCGAAAGGCTTTGGCGGTCAGAAAGGCGAAACACAGCAGGGAAAGGAAAGCAGTCAGGCGCTCTTTGTGAGGGAGTAATCTGGTCCAACTGGCGCCCAGGTAAGTGAGGACGTAGATGCATACTTCTTTCCCGTGCAAAAGGGCCTGCAGGGGTTTGTGGTTCGGATCTGAAGCTTTGTAACCGGTCAGATAGACGGCGGCACTCGCGGCGAAGAGCACCGCGATGACAGCTACATAGCGCGTCGGGATGCGCCTGATGGCAGCAAACACGATGGATACCGGGCCAATCAGGAAGCCGCCCGCGAGGTTCAGCGCGGCCAGAAGCGGCGCCAGACCTATGAGAACTGCGGCCAAAGCAGGACGACTCAGGCGGTCGAAAAAGGCGACGGCCAGCAGCGTGATGGTCGCAGCTGAAAACGGCAGGATAAAGGAGACCTGGAAGGCCCAGGTTAGATTCTCCGCCTGATTCAGGTGAAACAGACAGAACCCGAACAGCCCTTCTAAGGTGGTCTGCAGAAATCGTGGGAAAGAGGTGAAGCGCTCCACCGCGAAGCACACCGCACCCCAGGCAGCGATTTGAAAGAGGTATGTTTCCACGAACAGAGAAGCGTTTTTGCCGCCGAAGACCCTCATGTCGAGGAGCATGAACAGGCGTGTGATCAGAAGTCTGTGCTCGTTATGCTCGCTCCAGAGCCAAGTGAAGGATGAGAGACCCGCTCCGTTTGCTACCGCATTGACTTCGGCCCATTCGTCCCAAGATGGACACGGCATGTAAGTGCGGACGGTGAGAGCAATCGCGAAGAGCAGCGAGAGAAGGGCTATCAGAAGTACGAACCGGCTTTCCCAGAGGAGCAGACGCGTCGCAGATGCCGACGAGGAAAGCGAAGGAGTGTCTCGATCGAAGGAATCCATCGAAAGGGAGGGTGGCCCATCCGAGTTGTACCATCCAGGAAATAAAAAAAGGGCCCGAGCCGGGGTAAACCGGCAAGGGCCGAAGAGTTGACGGATTATTTTTGTTTGTTAGGATTTGATTTTTCGAGAGATTCCAAAACCAACGCTGAGCAGAGCCCCGGCACAGAAAAGCCAGGCGGAAGCGGGCTCCGGGGTATCGGAAGAGGGCTGAGTGGGGGCAATATTGGTGAGGACGAGAGTCTCGTCGTTGTAGTTAAGATCTGAGAACCCGATTAGCGAATCTTCCCAACCGATAAACGTGCCCGCGGGAATGGTGATGTCATCGACGCTTTGACCGCTGAAACTCGTAGTGTACACGTGATTGACGCCGTCGGGGTTCATGTAGGGATTCGAGTAAAGCGTGTAATGGGTATCAAGAACATTCAGGGCCAGGGTGAGCTTGTCTCCGGCCTTCACCGGTCCGAAATCGACGCTTTCACCGAAGGTCGAGGAATGGCTGCCGAGCGCCCAGTTGCCTTGTTGAACACCGTTGACATAGAGGCCGAATAATTCGTTGAAAAGAGCGCCGCCGCTGTAGTAGTAGGCAACGACATCGCCGTTCGCAGCGGCAGTAAAGCTGGTGGCCGGAGGGACGACGTCGATCGAGGGATAAGGAATGCTGTCGGCCATCATCGTCATGGATGCGAAGCAGGCCAGGAGAAAACCCGAGAGTATCAGCTTGATTTTCATAGAGGACTAGTTAGAGATATTCTTGCTTTCGATTGAGAGGTAGCCAATTTCCGGGATTCCTCTCGGGGAAGATCTGTCTCTACTTCGGGTGGGACAGGATTTATTTGCGCCGGCCGGGACGCAAATCGATGGAGGAGTGCATCCCACATTTACATGCATTGGCTAGCCGGTTTAGCCGGCCTCCTGATATTCGCGCTGATCACGAGCGAAGCGTTCGAAGTGATGCTGCTGCCACGGCGGGTGAGACGGAGCCTGCGGTTTGTGCGATTTTTCTTCCGAGCGACCTGGGCGTTCTGGTCCTGGGCGGCGAACAGGATGAAGCGCGGACCGGTGCGCGATGGTTTTCTGAGCTTGTACGGGCCATTGTCGATGATTTTTCTGCTTTCATCCTGGGGTATCGGGTTGATAGCAGGCCTGGGACTTCTGCAATACGCTTTGCAAAAGGACACGACGCACCCGTTGACGCTGCTCAATGCTTTCTACTTCAGCGGCTCAAGCTTCTTCACAGTCGGGTACGGGGACGTGGTACCGACGACGCCGCTTTCGAAGATACTGGCGGTCTTCGAGGCTTTCAGCGGTCTGGCATTCATCGCGGTGACGATTGGATATCTACCGGTTCTTTATCAGCTGTTTTCACGAAGAGAAGCAGAGGTCATCCAGCTGGATGCGCGGGCCGGGTCTCCACCTACTGCCGTGGCGCTACTTTGCCGGCATGCGGAACAGGAGGCGATCGACGAACTACAGGCGCTGCTTAAAGTATGGGAAAGCTGGTGCGCGCTGCTCGTGGAGAGTCACCTTTCCTATCCGATGCTGAGCTATTACCGATCGCAGCACGACAACCAGAGCTGGCTGGCTGCGCTCACGGCACTTCTTGACTGCTGCGTGCTGATCTTGACGGGCTTGACCGGGGTCAGAACGTTCGGGGCACGGATGACTTTCGCTATGGCGCGGCTTGCGATCGTCGAGCTTTGCCGCGTATTTCATTTGAGGCCGGAGACGCACAGGCCGTCGCGACTGGATAGCAGCGAGTTCGAGAGAGTCAGAGAGGAGCTGCGGGAGGCTGGGTTGAACTTCAGCGCGGAGGATAACCCAGAGGGCAAGCTAAGGGAACTGTGCGCGACCTATGAGCCGTTCCTTTTCGCGCTAGCGGATCATTTTCTGCTGGAACTTCCGGGCTGGATTCCTTCCGAGGACACGGACAACTGGCAGCGGAGCTCGCGCGGGCGGTCGGCTAAGAGACTGGTGGAATCAGCGCCGGTGCAGCCGGGCTAACCCGCCTGGGGGACCGCAAATTCGGCAAGTTTGCTGAGGATGGATTGAGGAACGTCGGCAACGACTTCGCAGTAATCGTCCTGATATTGCTGTGACATAACGGCCGCACGTTCATGTAAGAGATGAAGAGCGCGGCCCTCCCCGAGGGGGAGGCGAAAGCATTGACGCGAGACGGGATCTTGCGCGAGTTGCCCATCAATCTTATCGAGCAGTTCGGAGACGCCCGCGCCCGTGTGGGCCGAGACCAGGACGGCTTCGGTAGCGTTCTGACGGGCAGTTTCGCCAAGGAGGCGATGAGTAAAGGTTTGAAGGTCCTGGAGTCGGTCGGCTTCGGGCAGGCGATCGCTTTTATTAAGGACCAGCATCTGGGGGGTGGTCTCGGCGCCGATTTCGGCGAGGACTTTCATGACGTGTGAGGTTTGCTCGACGGCGTCGGGCGAGGTGATATCGACGACATGCAGAAGAAGCGCGGCGGCGGTAACTTCTTCGAGGGTGGCGCGGAAGGCGTCAACAAGAGTCGTTGGCAAATTCCGGATGAAACCGACGGTGTCGCTAATGAGAACGCGGCGCTGGGACGGAAGCCGGATCTGGCGGACGATGGGGTCCAGGGTGGCAAACATTTTGGCGTCGGCGAGGACGCCAGCGCCGGTCAGGCGGTTGAAGAGGGTAGACTTGCCGGCGTTGGTGTAGCCGACAAGACTGATGGTGGAAAGAGGAACGGCCTGCCGCTGGGACCGCTGCACGCCGCGATTGGCGCGAACGCGTTCGATGTCGCTGCGCAGTTTGGCGATGCGTTTGCCGATGCGGCGGCGGTCTGTTTCGAGCTGCGTTTCGCCAGGGCCGCGCGTGCCGATACCGCCGCCGAGGCGGGACATTTGCGTACCACGTCCGGCGAGGCGCGGGAGCAGGTAGTTGAGCTGCGCGAGTTCGACTTGCAGTTGACCTTCGCTGGTTCTGGCGCGGCGGGCAAAGATGTCGAGAATGAGCTGCGTGCGGTCGATGACCTTGACGCTCAGGCGACGATCCAGATTGCGCAGCTGAGTAGGGGTCAGCTCGTGGTCAAAGATGACGGTGTGAATGTCTTCTGCTTCGATGCGGGTTTTAATTTCGTCCACCTTGCCGGAGCCGATCAAGGTTGCTGAATCGAGAGCGGGACGGACCTGGGTGACGGTATCGACGACTTTGGCGCCCGCGCTTTCGGCGAGAGTCTGCAGTTCCTGCAGCGATTCCTGCGCTTCAAGGGGAGAGTTCAGGGCGGCGGGTGAGGATGGCGACCGGCTTGTGAGGTGAACTCCTACGACCAGTGTTCTTTCTTCCGGGATTGGCACTAATGGTCGCTTTCGCTCACGTCATCGGGAGCCTGGGGAGTGCCCGGACTGACGGGGCCCACGGGAGCGGGTCCTGCAAAAGAGTGGACGGCCTTAGACACCACTACAGTCGAGATGGCGTGCTTGAATATGAGCTGCTCCTGGTTGTTAGACTCGAGCACGACCGAGTATTTGTCAAAGCTTTTGATGCGACCGGACAGTTTGACGCCGCTCATCAGATAGATGGTCAGAAAGGTCCTGTCTTTCCTCGCGTTGTTCAGAAACGCTTCTTGGATGTTTTGCGCAAGCTTATCCACTGTATTTTCCTTTTCATTTGGCAGCGCTAAGAGGAGTTTTGAGGCAGCGACTTGGCTCATGATACACAAGGTCGAAACTTTGGCCAGCGCGAGCCCGAAGGCGGGATTCGTTTACGGCCCCTTCGTAATGCTGGATATTTACGCCGAAGACTTGTTTCAGGAATGCTTGTGGCTTGGGGGCAGTTGCGGGCCGATACCGGCCGGACAACTGGTCCGATCCGGACTATGCAAGTTGAAAAACGGGCGGGAGTTCTTGAGACTGTAATGGAAAGGTACCACGACGTACATGCAGCCAAGGTCAATCGTTTTCCTGGGACCGCCCGGATCGGGCAAGGGCACACAAGCGGCCCGATTATCAGCGGCCTTGGAGCTGCCATCGATTTCCACGGGAGAGATCCTGCGCCAGGAGTGCCAATCAGGGTCAGAGCTCGGAAAGAGACTGGAAGCGGCGTTGCGGCGGGGCGAACTCATCGGCGACGAGCAGATGAACGAGATCGTACAGGCGAGGGTTCGCCGGAAGGATTGCAAAGGCGGCTGCATTCTCGACGGGTTTCCGCGGACGGTGGAGCAGGCGAGATATCTGGACCGGCTGGTGGACGCACTGGGGGTAAACCGGCCGATCGTGTTTAACTTCTGTGTCTCCGCGGACGAACTGATCGGGCGCTTGAAGCGGCGGAAGCAGTGTCCAACGTGCGGACGTATCTATTCGAGTGAAATATCGGCATCGGGGCGAGGTGTGTTCTGCCATAACGATCACACTCTGCTGGTTGCAAGGGCGGACGATGAGCCGGAAGCCATCCGGGAGCGTTTGAGAATTTACGAACGTAACGTAGCCGGGCTGCTGGCGTACTACCGGGGCCATGTGTGCCACAACCTTGCGGCGGCAGCGATGCCCGACGACGTCAGCGACCAGATTTTCGAATCGCTTGGGCTCGGCTCCATCTCGCCGCGCAGTCTTCCAAACGCGCACCGATATTCACTGGCTATCTGCTGATTCGCCGGGCGGACGGCGGGGCGTGCAAGCCGATTTGGGTGAGGCTATTCTTATAGGAACGGAATTCCTTGCTCACAGGGGGGCACGCGACGTGGCTTTAGGACAGGTTTTGCGGGGGCTCGCGATTGCTTCCGGCGCGCTCCTTATCTGGACAGGCGCTGCCATGGCGGTTGCGGCGAAACGGCGCGGCCTTCGCACGAAGAAGGTGTGTCAGGCGCATCGGTCGCAGGCCCAGCAGGCGGTTGGCAGGGCCAATTACTTCGAAATTACAAAAAGCAGAGGGACAGTGCAGCAGGCTAAGTGGGTGTTGCAGGGCTTCGGCCGGTACCAGTGCTTCCTGCTGTTCGACAGCTGGCAGGAAGCAATGGATCAGGCAAGTTTTCGATTGGAAAGCCTTGGTTCCGACGAGTTTGTTCAACTGCGAGCTAAGGCTTAGGCGTCCGCAGCAGTGCCTTTTATATTCTGTTAAATTTCCCAGGCCGTAGTTGTCTATGACGGCATGGGTTTGATTCTGCTGCTCATCGTTCTCGTGCTGCTGATTGGTGCGTTTCCGTCGTGGCCTTATTCCCGGGGTTGGGGCTACTATCCTTCAGGCGGTTTGGGACTGGTGCTGATCATCGTTTTGACGCTGTATCTGCTGCACATGGTGTAGGCGGGTCGAAATTCAGCGCCGGGCGGACGATTTCATTTTCAAAGCGGCCGCGTCGAAGGTGGTGACTTGAGCGGCCATGAAACCGTCGTGCGTTTCGTAGGCGTCGGCTCCGCGATACGGTTCGGCAAGGAAGGGCGCTTCGGCCCGCCACTGCACGTTGACGGTCTCGCCCACGACAAAGATGTGCTCGGGGGTCACTTTGAGGCCGCAGGTACCTCCTTGCGAAGGCGGCTTCACGACTTTCGCGAACATCTCTCCGAGTGCCACGCGGCCGCGCACGAGCTGTCCATTCGGACCGAAGAATTCGACGTTGTCAGGGAACTGCGCCATCAGTCTTGTCCAGTCGCAGGAACTGAAGGCGGCCATATGCTCTTCGACCACTTTCTGGGGAGTCGGCTGGCGTTTGCGTGGCGGAAGAGTGCCAGTTTGGGCATCGGCTAGCAGCGCGGTGAGCAGTCCGGCGGCAAGGAATCGGGCAAATTTCTTCAAAGGGATAATCCTACATCGTCAAAGATAGCGGATCGAGGATTTACGAGCGTCATGACAGGGAGTGCTACGCATCCAACGCCAAGAGAACTATATGGAACACAGGAAATTAGGCAATTCGGGTCTGGAAGTTTCGCCGTTGTGCCTGGGCGGAAACGTATTCGGATGGACTGCGGACGAAGCGACATCGTTTCACTTGTTGGACGCCTTTGTCGAGGGTGGCGGAAACTTTATCGACACTGCCGATGTGTACTCCAAGTGGGTGCCGGGAAACGAAGGCGGGGAGTCCGAGACGATCATCGGCAACTGGTTCAAGCGAAGCGGCAAGCGCAACAAGGTCGTGATTGCGACGAAGGTGGGCATGGAGATGGGACCGGACCAGAACGGCCTGTCCAAGGCGTACATCGAGAAGGAAGTCGAAGATTCACTCAGGCGATTGCAGACTGACCGTATCGATCTCTATCAAGCACACCGGGATGATGAGCATACACCGCTCGAAGAGACGCTCGAGGCGTTTGCAGCCTTGATACGGCAAGGCAAAGTGAGGGCGATCGGAGCGTCGAATTACTCGGCTCAACGGTTGACAGAGGCACTCGAGACGAGCAGCAACAACGGGCTACCGCGCTATGAAACTCTGCAGCCGGAGTACAACCTGTATGATCGCGGCGGATACGAATCGGAACTGGAGCCGATTTGCGTGAAGAATGGTCTGGGTGTAATTCCGTACTTCTCGCTAGCGGCAGGGTTTCTGACGGGGAAGTATAGATCCGAGGCGGATCTGGAAAACAAAGCGCGTGCCCGGACGGTGAAGAAGTATCTCAACGACCGGGGCTATCGCATTTTGAGCGCGCTCGACGAAGTGGCTAAGGAAAAAGAGACGACTTCCGCGAAGGTGGCATTGGCCTGGTTGATGGCGCGGCCGAGTATCACGGCGCCGATCGCGAGTGCGACGACCATCGAGCAGCTGACAGGACTGATCGAGGCGTCCCGCTTGAAGCTTGACCAAAGCGACCTGGAGCGACTGAACGAAGCGAGTTCGACTTCGCAGGGCGCATCTGCGGGGGCCTGAGAAGTGAGCTTCGAGCCCGGCATTCGGGCGCGTAAATAATTTACTCGTAGCGGAGTGCGCGTATGGGTTCGATGCGGGTCGCGCGCCGGCCGGGAACGTAGCCGGATAAAAGCGCGACAGCGGCGATGCCGAGGGTTGCGCCTGCGATCGAGAGCGGGTCGGTCGGCTGAATGCCGTAGAGCTGCGAACGAATGAACTGCGTGAGGATCCAAGTTGACGGGAGCGCCACGGCGATGCCGATCGCGAGTAGGATCAGGGTCTCGCGCAAGATGAGCCAGAGGACATCCGCTCCCGACGCACCGATTGCCATACGAATGCCGATTTCGCGGGTCCGGCGTGTGACTGTGTACGCCATGACTCCGTAGAGACCGAGGGAAGCAAGGGCGGTGGCGAGGAATCCGAAGCCGCTCGAGAGGAGCGCGACTAAGCGCTCGGTTACCAGTGAGTTCTCCATCTGTCTTTGGAGTGTGATGGCCTCGAACATGGGCAGGTTCGGATCGAGATCGTGCACGCGCTTTCGAATACTCGAGAAGATCAGGTCAGGGTTCTGGGCCGTTCGCACGTAGGCTGTGATGCCGGTAGCGAACTCGAGCTGTTGATAGGGACGAAAGACTTCGATGGGTATTTCGTCACGCATGCTTTCGTACTTTGTACTGCGGGCGACGCCGATGATAGTGATATCAGTTTTGGTGCCGGGATCGATGCCCATCCCGATCTTGTGGCCCACCGCGTTGACGGTGCCGAAGTATTTCTTTGCGAAGGTCTCATTCACGATGCAGACTTTGGGTGAGCTGAGGACATCGGTTCGGCGAACATCGCGCCCCGCGAGCAGAGGGATCTCCATGGTCTTGAAGTAATCGGGCGAGACGAAATTCATGTGGGGATCCGGCAACTCGCCTGTTTTGGGTGAGTAAGAGTCAATGGTCACCCACTGATCCCATTCATCACCTTCCATGACGGGCACAACTGCCAAGGCGGCCATCTCAACGCCTGGTAGGGTCTCGAGACTCCCTTTAAGGCGCACGTAGAAAGCCTTTGTGCGGTCCGCGGAATAGCCGTTAAGGTTCGGGTCGACTTTGAAAGCGAGAAGATTCGTGGTGCGGAACCCCGGGTCCAGGTCTTTGAGCTTTTGCAGACTGCGAGTAAAAAGACCGGCGGCAATCAGCAGTAGAAGCGAGAGTGCGATCTGCGCAACTACAAGAAGTTTGCGGATGCCGGTGGACGTTCCGCCTGCGACCGCACCTGCCTGATCCTTCAAGGTGTCCGCGACGTCGGGACGAGTCGCTTGCAACGCGGGCACCAGACCAAAGAGGACGCCGGTGAGGAGAGAAAGCCCGAGGGTGAAGGCGAGAATGCGCCCATCGGGCAGCGAAGAGAGGGCCAGCGGCACCGAGCTCGGGGGCAGGAGATTGATCAAGATTTTATCGGCCACCACGGCGAGCAGAAGACCAGCCAAGCCGCCTGCCAGCGAGAGCAGCAGGCTCTCCACAAGAAGCTGACGAACAATGCGCCATCTGCCTGAACCAAGAGCCAGCCGAACGGCAATTTCTTTCTGGCGCGCCGTGGCGCGCGCGATGAGCAGATTAGCGACGTTCGCGCAGGCGATGAGCAAGACGAGGACGACGGTGCCCATCAGCACGAGCAGGGGTTCAGAGAACTGGCGGCGCAGGTTCGATCGTCCACGAGAGGCAGGGAGGACGTCCATAGACATCTTGAGGAACGCCTGCTTCATGTATGGGGAGGCTTTGGCGAATTCTTTCCGCTTCACCTCCATCTGCAGGATCTGATGGAAGAAGGGCTGGATGCTCGCCCTGGCTTCTTTGAGAGTGAGGCCGGGCTTGAGGCGTGCAAACGCGGTGACCCAACGAGAGCGCCGATCATTGAGGTCCAGATATTGGTTTAGTTTCGCGCACATCATGATCGGCACGCGGACCTGCGGAGCATATCCCGGATCGGTCCCAGAAAAGCCGGGCTGGCTGACGCCGATAACAGTAAAGGGATAGCCATTGATCTCCAGCTTCTGGCCGATCACGCCGGGGTTGGCGGCAAACCGAGTCTGCCAGTATCCGTAGCTCAGGACGGCGACGGGGTGTGAACCCTGAAACCGGTCGTCACTGGCCGTAAACAGACGCCCTAGAGCGGCATGAACGCCGAGAACAGGAAAATAATTGCCCGAGACGACTTCGCCGGAGATCCGTTCCGTGTGGCCGGCATATTGGAGGCTCATGTCGAGTTCGCGGAAGCAGAACATGGCGCTGAATGGTCCGGAGTGATCGCGAAAATCCTGATACATCGGGTACGAGATCCGATTCCGTCCCTGGTTGCTGCCGTAGTGGCGGCCAACGGCGCTGAGCAGGACCAACTGTTCCGGCTGTTTGACGGGGAGCAGGCGAATCAGGATCTGATCCGCCAGGGTGAAGATCGCGGTATTGGCGCCGATACCGAAAGTCAGGGACAAGATAGCGACGACGACGAACAAAGGCGATTTTCTAAAGGTGCGAAAGGCGAAGCTGACGTCCCCAAGAAGGGTCATGGTGCTCCTCGAGATCTCATTCGACGCGTTCGGGCAGCGACAGTTGGGCCAGATTATTTCTTTTTACGGATGTAAATCTGACCGTTGAAGGAAGTGAACTGAAATTCGGGTCCGCCGCCGTTAATGGTTCCGTGGAGGGAGCGGTCGAAGCGAAGGTGATACTTGCCGTCCTGCGAGCGCCCGGATTCGGTAGGAACCGCGCGATTGCCCGAGTCGAGTTTAACTTCAAAGTCGCTGTAAATATCGCCATTGTCGGTCTTCATGCGAACGTTGGCCTTTACGTTGTCGGGAAGGGTGACGTCGATGTCACCATTCATGGTGCTGAAGGACATGGGCTTCGACAGGTCCATCTGGTCGAAGGTGACGACCACGGCTCCGTTAAGTGAGTGGGCGAGTACGGAACCGGAGATGTGCTTCAGGTTGATGCTGCCGTTGAGATCATCAGCATCGATCTCGCCTTGCACCTGATCCACGTTGATATCGCCATCGTTCATGCACTTAAGCTGAAGCGAAGAGCGGCGGGGGACCGTGATGAGCAGGTCAACAGGCTTGCTCCACGAGCCCGTCTTGATATTGACGACGTTATCTTCTTCGACGATATCGAGGCCGGCGTTGCCGGGAAGTTCCAAGCGTTTCATGCCGTCGGCGCGGGACGGGTGGGACTCGCGATCTTCGCGGGGCTCACGGGGTTCACCGGAGCGGGGGCGAGCTTCGACGGTCACCTCCTTGACATCCGCCCCGCGGACGGAGACGCCTCCCATCATCAGCTGCACATGCACGCGCGCTGGACGCGAGGGGTCGGTCAAAGGCACGTTGGCTTTCTCGCCTCTATCCTGCGCGAAGAGGGCTCCGGCGCAGAGAAACACAATTCCGATTCGCTTATTCATATGGTTACTGGTCCTTCATTGTTCCCGGTGCAGGTGAACGTTTCCGTTGAGAGTGTCGAAACTCAGTTCGGGCCCGCCGGCGCCCGCGAGGGCTGCTGAGAAATGGTTGCTGTGATAGACAAATTTGCCGTTGTGCCGCTCGGTCTCCGGACCGGGTGCGGCCCGCGGGGTCACATCGAAATCGCTGTAGATCTGCCCGTTGAACGTTTTGAAGAGCAGACCGGCCGATAGATCGCGGGGGAAGTACACATCGAGCTCTCCGTTAATGCTTTTGAAGCTGCAGGGGCTGGCGGGATTCCTGGCGAAGTGAACAGCTACGGGTCCATTCACCGTGTGGACACCGCCCGAGCCGGAAATGCCGTTCATGCGGATACCGCCATTGACATTCCCGACATCGAAATTGCCGTCCATGTTATCGACACGGAGGTCGCCGTTATTGACCGTGGATACTACGGTCCTGGCCTGATGCGGAACCTGAATGTCGATGTCATAGGTGACGTTATAGAAGCGGCGTTGGTCATGGCTGCAGCAGCCCTGGCAATTGCCGTTGCAGCGCCAAGGCGCGTCGTAATAAACCGAGACCGAGCCGGGCGTTTGCGAGATGTTGAGCTTGATCTCGCTTTTAGCCTGCTGGAGGTCGCTCTCGGTTTCAGCCCGTATGATCTTGTGTGCCGTGACCTGCACACTCGAACCGGTGGACCCGGTGACGTGGACGTAACCATCAACGTTATCGACAACTAATCGCATGGGGTCACCGGAAAGCGACAGGGATTGACGGATGGTCTCCTGTTCGCGGACCGGCCACGATTCACCGTCGTGCGAGCGAGCAAAGCAGAGGAGTCCCAGCCCGGATGCTGCCAGCACCAGGTAAACGGTTGTTCGCATGATTTTCTCCCTTAGAAACTAAGCCGCTGGAGACCCCACTTGGCGCGCTCCCGAACGGCCGCATTCGCCTGAGTGTCGCCCGAGAGTTTGCGGAACTCTCCGGTAGCGCCGTTATCGCGGAGCTGAACGAGGGCATCGATGAGGGCGATCTGCACAAGCGGCGAATCCTGCAGCGGGATAGAGGTCACGAGGGCTTTGCGCACGGTGGCATCGCCGGAAAACTTCTCGAGAGCGTCGAGAGAAGCGAGCCGGACGTTGGTGTTCGAATCGTGATTGAGCGCCGATACGAGGGCCGCTATCAAGTCGCTGTCGGGGCGCGATACGCGACTGCTCCAGGAGATCCCTTCGAGGCGCGAGTTCGCCGATTGCCGATCAAGCAGCGAGAGAGCTACGGTTTGCTGGAGGCTCTGGACCTGATTCTGCAACTTGGCAGACTCGTCGCTTGACGCATGTCCGCTCATGCTCACGCGGCCGACGTAGATGCCGAGGCAAAACAGAGCGAGGACGATCGTGGCCTGCCGCACGAGTCCTGAGAGACCGGGCTTCCACCATGCGTAGGCGCCTGAAAGGGGACGACTGCGGCTGTTTTTGATGTCGTTCAGACGTTGATAGAAGCGGGCACGCAGAGCCGGGCTGGGCTGCTCTTCGGGCAGTAAGCCGAGTGTTTGCCAGGTGGACCGAAGCTCTTCGAGTTCGATGCGCAGTTCCGGATTCCTGCTCAGCTGGGCTTCGAACAGAGCATGGTCAGCGGACTTCAGACGACCCGAAAGGTATTCGGGAATCATTTGCTGGAACTGTTCAGACGTCATATAACCTTTCTCCGCGTACTTCGCAGAATTTTTCACGCAAATCTTTGAGGGCGCGGTAGACACGCACCTTAACCGTGCCGATTTCGCACTTTAGAATCTGGGCAATGTCTTCGTAGCGGAGATTCTGGAATCGGCTCAGCACAAGAATCTCGCGCTTATCTTCGGGCAGTTTTTCAAGCGCGCGCTGGAGCAAGAGGGCGTCTTCCTTGTCTGAAAGCATTTCCTCGGGCAACGGCTGCGGACTCCGGACATCACCGATTTCGACGCCGGGCACTTCGAGGCGGTGTTTGCCCAGGGAATCGAAGTAGGCGTTGCGCGCCATTCGGTAGAGCCATACCGGAAACGCGAGGGTCGGATCGTAGCTGGCGGCGTATTTCAAGATACGGAAAAAGACTTCCTGGACGAGATCCTCGCTGAGCGCCCGATTTCGCGTAAGGTGGAGCAAATACCGGAACAGCGGCAAGTGATGGCGTTCAAAAAGCAGAGCGAGTTCGGCGGTTTCACCGGACTGGACGCGACGCATTATCGAGCTATCAGATTGGGTTTCCACTCTCCCTCAAGCAGAGAATACCGAGGATCGGGGAAAAGGTTACCCGGGGTTTTCTTTTTCGTGGGGGCTGGTTTGATGAAGAAGAGTGCGGGTTTACTGGGCTGAGAGTGCAGGCTCCAGGTGTCTGACGAATTTACCAGATGACCGGCGGTATTTCTGAAGTACGGTTCGGAGGCGATCATGCGGGAGCGCGATCACTTTGTCATTTCCATAACCCGTCATCGTCTCAGCGCAGGGAACGGCATTGATCATGGCTTCTTCGGTGGCCTGAACAGTGGGTTCGAAGATCGGATTCATGTCGTGGTTAGGAGTCATCGTGACGTTTGCTGAGACCTTTGCCGGTGCCCGCTTCGGGATTGCAGTGGAGAAGGCTATGAAGATGTCACCGGAGCCAGTTGCTGGAATCGATCCGGTGCGCGCAGCCCAAGCGAAGCGCGGAGCGCGAGTCGTTTGAGCTGAGTGGGTAGAAGCGGCCGTTGATTGCGACGATGATGATGGATCCGACATCGGCGTCTCGGAAGGCGCCGTTCTTTGCGTAGTAGGGAATCGCATCCTGGATCTCTTTCCCAACGGGTACGCCGGCGATTTGAAGCTGGGCGCGTCTTCCGCAATTACATTGAACAAGTACTCCAACCGTATACCGCCCAAACTTGCGCGATGATGTTCCCGTTCCGCCTTTGAAGCCGTAGCATACCATGCCGGTTCCATCTCCGACGTTTCCCTCCATGAGCGGTCCGGTAAGCGCATTTTCAGTGCGGCAACAGTGTCCGATTCATGGACGTGAAAGCCATTCACATCATTTAAGAAGCCGTCCCAAGTTTCGGCTGCCCGTAACGTCGGCATCCGAGTATTTGACCAGACGGGGACGGCCAGCGCGTGCGAGAGGCTGATGGTTGTTTGGTAATTATGCTGCGCCCATCAAGAAAAGCCGCTGTTGCGAACCCGCCGGTTTTATTCGTGCGCCTTCCAGCTCACATCCAAGTAAGGCAGGCCAAGAACGTCGAAGCGGGCATAGCAGTACCTGTCTGTGGGTTTTCCACCGGGAAGCATATTCGCTCTGCGCTGTATCCCTTCGAAAGCGAAGCCAAGTCTCTTAGCGATGCGGCGGCTCGGTTCGTTTCCGCTCGAGTGCGTAAGGCCGACTCGCTGCATTCCAAGCGCTCCGAACGCGTAGCGAAGCAGTGCATTTGCGGTCTCGGTTGCAAGGCCTCGACGCTGAGCGCTTTTGCGGACCCAATACCCTGTGTCGCATTGGCGAGCTTGCCAATCGAGATCGTGGAAGCCACACCAGACCACTGCTTCACCGGTTTGGGTCTCAATGCCGATAAGCTCGATGGCCTCACGCAACAGGAAGCTGGCCATCACATGGCGATTGCGAATCTCCATCAGCTCAGCAGTGAAGGCAGCTCGATTTTCTGCCCATCGCATCCATTGGTTCAGTTCATTCCAGGTTTCTGCGACCGCAACGGATGTGATTGCGCCATCACCGACTTCTTTTGGCCGGATTGTCAATCGCGGCGTGCGGATCGGCATTGGAACATCGATCAGGACTGGACTGACTACTGCCACGGCCATTCATGATAACGAGTTCATGACGGGTGACCGGCGGCCACAGCGCACCGCCTCGAGAAGGTATTACATTTTGCACATGTAAAGAAATCGCTCAGCAGGCGCGAGGTTTGCGGGAAACTAAAGCGACAACGCTGATTCCGAGAACCACAAGCAAGTTCACAGCCACCAACCTTCGGCAGCAACGAAGTAGTACGAACGCCGGTGTGAGCGCGGGCTTCCGAATGATGCGGCGACGCTTTGTGTTTCTAAGCTTACAGCGGGGAATGGCGCCGGAACGGCCCGTGTTCGAACGCCATGAGGCGTGTTCATCACCAAACGGCGTATAGCGATCAGGTCGTAAATACCCCGGGTAAGAGGTGGGCTGCGGTCGCGTCCGATGACGGGAGGTGGTAATGCGAGCAGTTGTTTGGCATGGTGTGGGTGACATTCGCGTTGACACGGTACCGGATCCCAAGATTCAGGACCCGAAAGATGCAATAGTGCGGCTGACGCGGAGCGCAATCTGTGGAACAGACCTCCATATGATCCGGGGAACGATGTCCGGCATGGTACCCGGAACCATACTCGGACACGAAGGTGTCGGCATTGTCGAAGAGGTCGGGTCGCAAGTGCGCAATCACAAACGCGGCGATCGTGTCCTGATTTCTTCTACCATCGGGTGCGGTTACTATTCGTATTGCCGGGCAGGATACAACTCGCAGTGTGACAACGCGAACCCCAATGGAAGTTCGGCGGGTACCGCGTTCTTCGGTGGTCCCAAGCAGACTGGGCCCATCAACGGCTTGCAAGCCGAGTACGCGCGGATACCATTTGCAGCTTCCACACTGGTCGCGCTCCCGGACGACATTTCGGATGAGCAGGCCATCCCTATTTCAGACATCTTCCCAACCGGCTACTTTGCCGCGGATGAGGCCGAGGTGAAGCCGGGAGATACAGTCGCTGTATTCGGTTGCGGCCCTGTCGGGCTATTTGCAATCGCAAGCGCAGGTCTTCTCGGAGCTCGCCGCATATTCGCGATCGATCATGTCCCAGACAGGTTAGCGGTCGCACAGATGCTCGGGGCGGAAATCATCAACTTCGATGATGAGCATTTGGTACCGGTTTTACAAGGGTTGACCGGCGGTATTGGTCCGGACCGAGTCATTGACGCCGTGGGCGTTGACGCTATGGCGCCCAAGGGTGGCCCTGCTGCGAAGGAAGCGAAGAAGCAGGCTGATGAGTTCAAGCGGGAGTCGAAGCAAATTGCACCAGATAAACACCCGAACGGCAAGAATTGGGTTCCGGGTGACGCCCCATCGCAGGTTTTGATGTGGGCAGTGGAAAGCGTTGCCAAGGCTGGAACAGTTTGTCTTACGGGCGTGTATCCGGAGTCGGCGAAGAGCTACCCCGTCGGCAAATCGATGAATAAGAACATCACCGTTAAAGGAGGTAACTGCAACCATCTGCGATATCTCGCGAAGCTCGTCGAAATTGTCCGCTCCGGCACGATCAAGCCGGAGCATATTCTGACGAAGCATGAGCCGCTGACGGACGTCATCGAGGCGTATCGCCACTTCGATACCCGGGATGCTGGATGGATCAAAGTGGAATTGCGACCTGCAGCCTGATTCAGAACCGTTCCCCTATGCCTGAAAACTACACAGCCGAAGAACAAAAGAACCTCGTGCTCGCGAAAGAGTACATCGACATTTCGTACGACCCGAAACGCGCGAGCGCCGACGCAGTGAAACACCTTTGCGCTTCGCAAAACCGTTTCATAGCGCCCACTACGTTCCCAAACGTGCACACGTTAGAAGAGTACGCGGAAGAGCACGGCAAGTTGATGAAACAGGTGAACGACCTTCACATCGTCAGCTTTGATGTGCTCTTCGCGAAGAGCGACCGGTTGGCCTTGCGGTATACGGCCGAAGGCCATCATCGTGGAGAGCCGCACGGCAACATCGCGCCAACTGGCCGGAAGGCGCAGTGGACTGCGAGTGCATTGTTTAGAGCTGCGATGGCATGCTGACGGAATTCATCAAGGATTGGAACAACTTATCCATGCGGGAGCAGTTTGGCTGGCCGATCGAGGAATGCCTGACTCAAAAGGAATGAGTTCGTCAGGACCAGGATTCAGCTTCAGCCACGGGCTGTCTTCTCGTTCGATGTCCAGCCCGCGCCAGATGGGCTGAACCAGCGCCGAAATAAAGCTCTGCCGGCGAACTTCCGAGAGAGCTTTCTCCATCGCGAGTAATCTAACATTGGGATGAAAACATGGCAAACAAAACGGACCTACTCAAATTTCTTGACCATCGAGTCTTTGATCCGATATTGAAGGCGAAATCCGATCATTACAGTGAGGCGGACAGAAAAAAGCTTCAGGACGTACAGGATCGTACCAAGAGCGAGAAGGATCGCTTTCACCATTACGGTAGTGCGCACGACATCGTTGAAAACTACAAGCGTGATCTGCATTCCCCAACGGCAAAGCGGGTAAATAGCGAATTGGAAAGGCTGAAGCTGCCGACTCTACCTTCCGTAGAGAGGGACTTCCTGCAATTGGCGGGAGAAAGCAATCCGATTTGATGTAACGATGTCGCAATCGTCTCTCGTTAGGGATTGCCGCTGCCCTTTGAAGGGTCGTACACGTGACCTGGTAACAAGCCTTCATTTCCGGGTTCCCGCGCAGGTTTTTCCGGTGTCCATGTGGATGCCGGGCCGACTCGAGCAAGTTAGCCCCGGATGGTGGACCTAAGCGACACTTTTAGGCTAGAGTAGTCGGAATGCTCGAATCGAGCCTTGCGCCCGTTCCCGTTCCACCGGAGACACGCGCTCGGAGGATATCCGCGCACCACGTCAAAGCGCTCGACGGCATACGTGGAGTCGCAGTGCTGATGGTGATCCTGTTTCACATGGAATCTTTGCTGCCCCGGTCGAGTGTGTTCGCAAATGCGCTGAGTATCGCTTTGCGCATCGGGTGGTCCGGAGTCGACCTGTTCTTTGTTCTTTCGGGTTTCCTGATTACGGGCATTCTACTTGACACGCGTGACTCGCCCAATTACTTCCGGTCCTTTTACGCCAGGCGCGCGCTGCGAATTTTCCCGCTCTACTACCTGGTTCTCTCCGTGATTCTGATTTCCTCGCATTTCACGAACGTGCTCGACTACGTTCTGCCCATTCCACACGACAGGATTTTCTACTTCTTCTATCTCAACAACTGGTGGCCTCTTCTCCGCGATACCTGGCATGGCAACATCATCGGTCACTTCTGGAGTCTGGCTGTCGAGGAACAATTTTACTTGCTGTGGTCACTGTGTGTATTTGCCATACCTCCGAAGCGCATCAGGCTTGCTGCCCTGATGGGGATCGGCGGGGCGCTGGTTATTCGATGCGCTTTGTTTGCGTATGCGGGCCTTACCCGCAATTTGGTTGAAAATACGTTTTGCCGGATGGACGCGCTTCTGGCCGGAGCATTTCTTGCCTCGGCCGTGCGCAGCCCGCAGTTCCTGGAACGGGTGAAGCCGTATATCTACATGATTGGAGCCGGGTCGGCCGCCGCTCTCCTGCTGCTCTTCTATGTGGTTAAGAGCGAGGCTGTGATGAACACGATCGAACTCTCGCTTCCAGCGCTCGCTTTCGGAGCGCTGGTTTTAAAGGCATTTGCAACAGCTACTCACCCCCATCTTCGTCTGCAGCAGATACTTTGTTCTGGCGCGCTTACCTCGCTTGGCAAGTACAGCTATGGGATGTATGTCTATCACGTGCCAACCCTGTTCGTGATGCGGGCACTTGTCAGACGCAAGATTGCACTGGAACACAGCGTGGGGCTAACTCTCTTATTTATGTTTACCGTCGTAATCGTCTCGTTCCTGGTAGCCAAAATCAGCTTCGATCTCTTCGAAGCCCGGTTCCTACAGCTGAAGAGATACTTCCGGGCCTGAGATAGTTCGCGTGAACGCAGGCGGGTGCCTTCTCGAAGAAAAGTAACATTTGCATCTTGCGCCTGCAGATTCTAACTCCTTTGTGGAGGATAGAGTGTACATATGAAGCGGCGGACTTTTCTTTCGAGTACAGTGGCGAATCTGGGTGCTCTGGCGGGGCTCGTGAAAGGAAGCCAAGCTCGGGCGGCGTCCAACGGCGTGAAGGAAGTTCTGGTGATGTTCAAGTGTCATCTGGACGTTGGCTTTGTCGACACGCAAGCCGCGATCATTCACAAGTACTTCGCTGAATATTACCCGCGAGCGATAGAGACCGCGGAGAAGCTGCGCGCGCAAGGCGGAGACGCGTACGTATGGACGACGGGTTCGTGGCTTCTTTACGAATATCTCCAGCAGGCCCGGGGCGCAGATCTGAAAGGGATGGAGCAAGCAATACAGCGCGGCGACATCGCCTGGCATGCTCTTCCGTTTACCTGGCAAAGCGAACTTCTCGACCGTTCCGCGATACGGGGCGCTTTGGGATTTTCGAAAGCGCTCGATCGGGAATTCGGAAGGCGAACGACGGGCGCAAAGATGACGGATGTACCCGGGCATACGCGCGGGTTGGTTGGTCCGCTACACGAGGCGGGAGTAACGTTTCTCGACGTTGGGGTCAACGCGGCCAGTACACCTCCGGACGTGCCGGCGCTGTTTGTGTGGCGCGATCCGGCCGGGGCCTCGGTCATCGTCATGTATCATCGCTCGAATTACGGCGGCGTGGTGGAGGTACCGGGTTCCGATCTGGCTGTAGCGGTTGAGGTGCGGGACGACAACAGCGGACCGCATACGGTGAATGAGATCCGAGGAATATACGCCAAGCTGCGCGCTCGATATCCGGGCGCTACCGTACGCGCCAGTAATTTGACGGAGATTGCGAATGCGGTTGAGAAATCCCGGGCGGCATTGCCCGTGTTCAGGCAAGAGATCGGCGACACGTGGATCTATGGCGTTGCGAGCGATCCCACGAAGCTTCGAGATTATCGTGAATTGCTACGGCTGAGGTCGGAGTGGGTAGAGCAAGGGAAGATCGAACCGGCTGACGCGGTGGATCTCGCATTCCTGTCTAAGTTTGCGCTGGCGGCCGAGCATACCTGGGGAACCGACACGAAGACGTGGTTGGATTTCGACCACTACACACCGCAAGCTCTGCACTCAATGCTGGACAACCCGAAATACAGGACTGTTACGGGAAGCTGGGAGGAGAAGCGGCGCGATATCGAGGACAGCCTGAATGCGCTTCCCGGGCCGCTGAAGCAGGAGGCGGCCGAGCGATTGGCAGCGACGAAGCCGAGGAGGCCGGATGTCGCAGGCATGAACGAAGCCAAAGCGGGTAGCCTTCTTGAGACAAAGCTGTTTCGCATGCGAATCGATGAGAAGACGGGAGCGATCACGCTTCTGGAGAGCAAGAAGACCGGAACACGGCTTGCGAGCGAGCAGCATCCAATGGCGCTGTTCACATACCAGACGCTCTCAGAGGCTGACTACGGCCGCTTTCTGCGCTCCTACATTACGGTGCAAACCGACTGGGCTCCCAAGGATTTCGGCAAACCAAACGTGGGCCGATTCGGGGCGGAAAGCAGAAGATGGAATGCCACAAAGGCAAAGGTGTGGCAGCTGGCAGGAGAGCGCGCTGACCGCGTGCTGGTGCAACTCGACTTGGGCGAGCAGGCGCCCGACGCCGTTACTGCCTGGCCAGAGACTGTGTTCCTGCAGATCGAGTTTCCACACAACGCGCCAGTTCTCAATATGGATTTGAGCTGGTTTGGAAAGCGCGCAAACCGGATGCCGGAAGCTCTCTGGCTGACAATTCAGCCTGAAGTAGCCGAGCAGCAACGATGGCAACTTTCGAAGCTGGAGCAGGCGGTTTCGCCGTTCGATGTGGTGAGCGGCG
Source organism: Terriglobia bacterium (assembly GCA_963723645.1). Classification (GTDB taxonomy): domain Bacteria; phylum Acidobacteriota; class Terriglobia; order Bryobacterales; family Bryobacteraceae; genus Bog-105. The sequence goes on along the minus strand of CAVRRR010000005.1, from coordinate 1,672,121 downwards.
GCAATCGGCACATGCACGCGGTGACGGGTCCGGTCTCGTATCGAGATGAAAATCGCAGCGTGAGCATCGAATCCCTTGATGCGGCCGTGATCTCGCTGGGAGAGATGTCTCCCATTTACTTTTCCAACGAGCAGCCGGACCTATCGAAAGGGTTCCACTATAGCCTTTTCAACAACGGCTGGGGCACGAATTACATTCAGTGGTTCGGCGAAGATGCGCGTTTCCGGTTTCGATTGAAGCTCGTTTGAGGCGGCGCACACGGCTTTGTAAATGTTCACAAGTTCCGTATTTTGGCTCTGGTTTGTGGGGCCTCATTTTCCTTGCCGGTGGTTTGGCCGCTATCAGAAAGGAGCTGGCCACGGTCCTCGCTCCAGACGGATGGCTCGAATTGGGACCGGTTTTCGTTGCCGCCCCGCTGGCGGTCTTCGCGGCTGAACATTTTGTCGCCGGGGGGTGCCTGGGCCCTTGCCGGCAGCCGAAGCCGGAATCCGCGGGCAGGAGAGCGGAATGGGATGAGCCTGACAAGCCGTTTCTCGATGGGATCGCGGCCATGTTCTTCGGTACAGAGCAGATGCTTCATCCGGAGTTTACGCCGGGAGTTCCGGATGTCAAACTGACGCGTGCCTGGGTTCCGCTTCACGCGTTTTTGGGCATACCCGGGGGAGCGCTCCTGCTGGTAACGGGAGCGGCACTGCTCATCAACATCAGAGCCCGCACTGCCGTCTGCGTCATCGGTGTGTTCATGATCTGCTGGCGACGTGCCTGTTCCTGCCGATGTTGGCCCTCACTCGCGATGCTTCGCAGATGACGGACGCGATCAACTACGTTGCGGATACGCTGATGTTCGGCGGGACTGCGCTGCTACTAGCAAGGGCGCTGCTGCCTATTCGCTCTCAAACCGATGAAAAAAGCTCGACGGTAAATAGTGCGGCCGGCCGGGATCATTGGCGACACGGCGGGCGAGATCGGCGAGAAATGAGTTGAACTGGGCAGCGGCGGCGGTGTCGACGGGCTGCGAGAGATCGTCTTGAGTCGAGTGATAGCGCTGCGCAAGCCACTGACGCCAGGCTTTGTATTCGGGTGAGCCGGCAACCCAACCGAATTTCATCGCGAGCGCCGGGACGCCGGCCTGAACGAAGCTGTACTGGTCGGTGCGGACGAAAGAGTTGCGGTCGGGTTCGGGGTCGGCCGCGATTTCGATGTGGTGCTCGGCGCCAACGGCGCGGGCGTCATCTGCGAGAGTCGATTCCTGAAGACCCTGCACGTGCAACTTCTTCAGTGGGAAGAGCGGCATGAACATGTCCATGTTGAGATCGGCGACGATGCTCGATTCCGGGACGGTGGGGTGGCCGGCGAAGAAGCGCGAACCGAGCAGACCCTTTTCCTCGCCTGTGAACACCAGGAACAACATCGAGCGCTTTGGCCGCACCGGTTTGGCGGCGAACATTTTCGCGATTTCGATAACGGAGGAGGCAACGCCGGAAGCGTCGTCCATCGCGCCGTCGTAAATGGTCTTGCCGTTGATGGGCGCGCCAGCGCCCAAGTGGTCGAGGTGCGCGGAGACGAGGACGTACTCGTTCTTGAGAACGGGGTCTGAGCCTTCGAGTTTGGCCACGATATTTGGTGACTCGACTGAAGTTTTTTCGACGGCGATAGTGGCAGTAAGCCCCGCGTGCAAGGGGAAGCAGGGCAGAGGCTTTTGCACGTCTGCGAGCGCGAGGATCTCCGCAAAGGTGTGACCGCTTCCGGCGAATAGCTTTTCGGCGTATGCGGGATTGAAGGTGGCGGCGAACATGGGCGCACGCTGATCGGCGAGCGCGGGATGGAGCATGGCAACCCTGGTATCGGCGGGCGTCGGCGCGAGACGCATGCCGGGTTGGGTGGAACTGCTGGCGATGCGCTCCCAGGGGAAGTCCATCGACTTCGGTGTTGGGATCGCGATGACGCCGAGGGCGCCGGCATCAACCAGCGCTTTCTGCAGCGGAGAAGTGCGGGCGAACGATTTGAGCGCGGTGGGCAAATCGGCAGGGCCGCCGTTCACGTAGACGAGGATCTTGCCTCTGAGTGAGGACCATGGCACTTCGGATGAATTGAAATCGTCATATTTCGAATCGGGCAGATGCAAGCCATAGCCGATGAAAACCAGCGGCGCGGTGACGGAGGGCGGCTGGGTGCCGCGAGCAGAGAGGACGGCATCCGTGCCGAGAACCAGGGGTTGTATTTTCCCGTTATCGACAAGCGCCATTCTGGACTGAGCGGGTAGCACGCGAGTGACATCGAATCTGACGGTTTGAAACCAGCCATTCGTGCCGGCCGGTTGGAGACGCGCGGCATCGAACTGGGACGTGACATACTTCGCGGCGCGCATGTATCCTTCAGAGCCCGTCAGGCGACCGGCCATGTTGTCGTCCGCGAGAACTTTCACCTGATTCCACCATGCCTGGCCAGCAGCCTGGTCGGCGGGTGTGACTGGAACGCCCTGGGCCAGAATCGCTGCCGGGAGGAGTGCGGCTGACAACAAGAGTCGAGGCATGTTTTGATCATGTTAGCTCGCGCACGAAAGAAACTTTTGAGGTCGGTTGAGACTCGCTGACGTAACTGGGTTATGAGGCAGAGACCGATACTCGCCAAAACGTAATCTTGTTCCGTAACCAAATGAGTTTTGACCAGTATTGAGGTTTAAGCGGGACAGGTTGACGATCGCCGCGAAATGTCTTGCCAACCGATCGAGGGTCGAGACGTATAAGGCTTTTCGCAGTTCGAGGGAACCAGCCTGCATCCATCGAGGAACTTGGGCTGGGCCGGCTCCGTATGAAGGAGTTGCATTTCAAATTCAAGGCCAGGAGTGAGTAGCGAAAGTGGCAGATTTGCGAGAAGCGGTACGGCAGTTACGGAAAGCACCCGGATTTACGGCGACGGCAGTGGTGACGTTGGCGCTGGGAATCGGCGCGACAACAGCCATTTTTACGCTGGTGCACGAGGTAATGCTCAAGTCCCTGCCGGTGACGCGACCGGAAGAACTCTGGAGAGTGGGCGACAAAATTCGCTGTTGTAACTGGGGCGGTTACACGCAGGACAATGACGGAGATTTCTCACTGTTCTCATGGGAGGCATACAAGAATTTTCGCGCGCACACACCGGAATTTATTGATTTGGCCGCCCTCCAAGCAGGCAATGCACCACTCGGAATTCGCAGGGCCGGATCGCAAGCGCAGGCCGATACGCGCAATGGGGAGTTCGTCTCGGGGAACTTCTTCCGTACATTTGGCGTGCAACCGTGGGCGGGCCGGTTGATGACCGATGCCGATGACCAGGAGGGCGCTCCTGCGGTGGCGGTGATGAGCTATCACATCTGGCAGACCAAATACGGCTCTGATCGTTCAGTGGTGGGCGCCAGCTATCAGATCAACAATCATCCGTTTACTGTTATCGGCGTTGCGCCTCCGGGGTTTTATGGCGCCAAGCTCGACGGTTGGGGTATGCCCGATTTCTGGCTTCCGCTCACGGCTGAACTCCTGATTGATGGCGACACGGCGCGCCTGAAGCGGCCGAATGGCAACTTCCTCGACATTATTGGCAGAGTGCACGCGGGCGTAAATCCTAAAGCCTTGGAAGCCAAGCTAAAAGTCGAACTCCACGACTGGCTGGCCAGCCATGTGGCTGATATGGAACCCAGCGAAAAACAGCTCTGGCGGCAGCAGACGCTGCACTTGATTCCGGGCGGCGCGGGAGTAGCCGCGATGCGTGATCAATACGAAGCCGGATTAAAGCTGCTGCTCATAGCGGCGGGTTGCGTGCTGCTGGTCGCCTGCGGAAATCTCGCCAATCTAATGCTGGCGCGCGGATTGAAGGTTCGCGCGCAGACGTCGCTGCGGGTTGCGCTTGGTGCTTCGCGCGGCCGTCTGGTGCGCAAGGCACTGGTCGAATCTGTTCTGCTGTCCGTCCTCGGAGGAGTTTTAGGCCTATTGGTGGCGTATGCCGGGAGCAAACTCATTCTCTACCTTGCTTTCCAGAATGGGACGACGACCAATAACTATGTTCCGGTAGACGCAACGCCCTCGTGGCCGGTATTGCTTTTTGCGCTAGGGATTTCGGTGCTTACAGGAATAGTGTTCGGCATTGCGCCGGCCTGGATGACGTCGCATGTCGATCCGGTCGAGGCACTGCGCGGGAGCAACCGTTCGGTCCGTGGCGGCGGGTCGGTGGCGCAAAAGGCGCTCGTGATCGCGCAGGCGGCTATGTCGCTCGTCTTGCTGTCGGCCGCCGCGCTCCTTGGCCAGAGTCTGCGAAATCTAGAGCATCAAAATTTCGGGTTTCAAACTCAAGGACGTTACATCGCCTCGATCAATCCAACGCTTGGCAATTACAAGCCAGAGGAAATGGAGCCGTTGTTCCGGCGGATTGACGACCGCCTAGTGCGCATTCCCGGCGTGCGCATGGTAGCGCCGGCACTCTATGCGCCAATGACGGGCGATAGCTGGAACGAGGGCGTCCGCATAAACGGCCGCCCTGAACCGGGGCCAAGAGAAGAAACAGGCGCCGGCTGGGCACGGGTGATGCCCGGCTTCTTCGAGACGCTTGGCGCCAAAATCGTTCAGGGCCGCTCCCTCTCTGAACAGGACACTCCCACGACGCGCAAAGTCGCGGTAATCAACCAAGCTTTCGCGCGAAGATTTTTCAAAGGCCAGAATCCGGTTGGGCAGCACTTCGGTCCGGATCGGATTAAGTACTCCGGGCAGTACGAAGTTGTCGGCGTAGTCCGCGACATGCGCTACATGACATGGGATTACAAAGAGCCTATCCGCCCGATGTTCTGGATATCCGAAACACAAACTGTGAAGTACGACGACCCGGCGTTTGTGGCTGGTGAAATCTGGTCTCACTTTCTGTACAACATTGTTATCTGGGCGCCTGGAAATCCGCCCGGTGTAGCAGAGCAGGTGCGGAAGGCTCTTGCTAGCGTTGATCCCAACCTGGTGCTTTACGGCGTCGACCCATACTCAAAGATATTGAGCGCCGATTTCCAACAAGAAAATATGATTGCGACTCTGACCATGCTCTTCGGTGTGCTCGGCCTGGTGCTCGCGGCGGTCGGATTGTACGGAGTAATGGCCTATACGGTCGAACAGAGAACGAGTGAGATCGGTGTGCGGATGGCTCTTGGCGCCGACCGCGGGAGCGTGGTTCGCATGGTGCTTGGCGGCGCTTTCTCTCAGGTTGGGATCGGGCTCGCGCTGGGTATTCCTTTGGCGATCGTAGCCGGCCGGCTCATGACTAAGCAACTCTTTGGAGTCAGCCCCTACGATCCCCGCATGCTCACGGTTGCCACAGTCGTACTCTCGGTTGCCGCGCTCCTGGCCTCACTGATTCCTGCCACGCGTGCGGCAGGCGTCGAACCGATGGTGGCGCTACGAAACGAGTGACATAACAGCTCCGATAGGGTTCGGAAGCGTTGTACCGCGGCGAGTGAATGTTCGTCTACTGGTGCGTCGCGGCGAGTGAAACGCGCCGTACCTTCCGTACAGACTTCAAGCAGCTGAAACCGAGGCTGCACAGGCCGAGGAATACGAGAAAGAGTGAAGCGGGTTCGGGGACGCTACTAACGCTAGAGAGATTGGCGGAGAACGAGGTCTCGATGAAGCCGTTGGTCGTGAAGTCGCCCAGTAGGCCGGCGATCGTGCCGTCAATTCCCGAGGTGAAGTTAGCCGAGAATTTGCCGACTACGGGTGTGTATGTCGAGGTTCCGGTATCATGCGCTTGTCCGACGAGATTCAGGATGGCAGTAACTCCACTGGCGCTTTGTGAAAGGATAATGGGCGAGCCGGCTTGAGCGCGGCACTCGAGATTGGTCCCGCTTGGGACAACTTGACCGCTGCAAACCGGTATATCGGAGCTGACGGGTATGCCGGTGAGATCTATATTGATTCCGTCCGGAAGCGTCACGAAATCGGGCAACATGAAGGGGACTCCCGGCGTAACGGGACCGGGGCCGAAAGTGCCAGTGTTCGTTGGGCTGAGGAGATTCTTCATGCCTACAATTTCCCCTGCCCGTAAAGCTCCAAAGATGTCCTGCGAGGGCAGCAACACGGCGGCTAACTGGTCCGCGGAAGTGGCAGTCGGGACCGAGTAGTAACCGAACAAGAATTCCGATCCAGTTACGTATACCGTGCCGGACAGGCTGAACTGTCCGAGGGGCGATGCAGCCGCCGTTGCTTGAAAGGCGAAAACGAGAGCAAATGCAATAGAAATGCGCCGAAGATGCTTACTTTCCATGATGTCTCCGTATAGAGGAATTCAGGCTAGTCTCGCGCTCAGCCTGTTTGGACAGAGGCGAGCCTCATCCCAGGTTGCTTAGCACTTCGATGGAAGTTAGAGACACTTTGTAATTGACTTACAAAGCTTTCGTCCGAACGGACGAAAGGACTCCGGCGAAGATCATCCCCCTCGCTGGTGCTGCCAGAATACTACATTTTTCAGCACGGAGCGAGGTTTTCCGCCAATTCGATATCTTTTTTCCAGCCGAGCTGCACAATTCCGAGGAAACTGTAAAAAGGAAATGCGCGGGTCCTTAAGCTGCTATTTGATTTCTAGATCGAATTCGTAGAAGCCTTCGTTGCTTTCGAAGGAAGACGGGCCGTTGACGGAAAACCAGGTGTGTTCGTCCCGGGTTCGCACGATGAGGGCACCGGCGGGCGCGTCCGTAGCCAGAAAGCCCGACCTTCCAGACGTGCTATTACCGGCGGGCCCGCTGCATGCCTCGGAGCCTTGCGGCTTAGGCCCCCAACATACGATGCCATGGGCGTTGGTGATGAGTACGGTTCGGTTCGAAGGGTTGGGAATGTTCACGCCCCACTCCCGATTTGCGGGCAAGATCACATGATAACCGGTTCCTTTGCGTTCAACGACGGCGCGCTCCGGCGTGCAGAGATTGCGATCGGGCAGACAGGTTGAAGTAGGAAAGGTGATCACGGAGGAGACGACGGAAACGCTCGAGGAGACCTGGGTGCTCGCAAAAGACCAATTGAGGATATCGTGGTTCTGGTATCCACCGCCCGTAGAGGCGGTGAACCCCAGCCATGCGGAACCTTGCGAATCGACTACGATCGACAGATCGACGACGGCTTCGAGGACGGGCTTGGGCGAGCCATCAAGGAAAACCGAGAGAAGGGGCGGTTGAAAAGTGACGCGGGATGTATGGACTTTCCTGTCTCTTAACCTGATGCGCAGTTTCGGAGTGAACGCAAGGCGGGTGGCCGGCCACAGCATTTCGGCAGGTCTGCCATATGTACAGAACGAAACATAGTTGTCAGACGGATCGTGTTGGTCACCGTTGCGGTAGGTGTCGAAAAACACTGCGACGCTCCGGGGGATTGCGGTTTGCTTGCTGTGATAGGTTGGGTCCTCGACGGCGAACCCGCCGGCCGAGCCACGGCCGCCAAGGGCCGAGGGGCCGGAGTTCTGTATGACAAAGGCGAATCCGTCGGCGCCACGGCCGATTCCGCCTTGCCGCGTCAATTGGAACTGGAACGTGGTTTCGAATCCGGATCCTACAGGCTGCTTTTCGCGCAACCACACAGCGCCGGATTGATTTCGTCGAGCGCCGGTGAGGCGCAGACTGTTACTGGACACGGCAGCATCACCTACCAGGTTTAACCCGCTAACCGAGCCGAAATCTTCGAAGTGGATCGCCGCATAGGCGCACGTGTGCGCGCCCAAGAAGAGGGCCGTGCACAGCACTGCGCTCGTTGCCGGGTGAAACCGGGCCGCTGCCATACAGCTCACTACGTTACCGGGTGTCGTCCAGGTTCACAAGTTCCGGGGCTCGGAGCGCGGCTGTCTAAAATGGGTCCTGTGACAAAAGTGATTGCCGCGGCGCTGCTGGCTGCGGGAAGCCTTCTATGTGAGACGATGCCACCGGCCGCCGACCAGGAGCTCGCGAGATCCATATACAAGCAGTTCGTGGAGATCAAGTCAGGCTATACAAGCGGAGCCACGACACCGGTGGCCGAAGCGGCAGCGGCACGCCTACGTGAAGCAGGTTTCTCAGACGCCGATATCTTTATCGGAGGACCGATTCCGAAGAAGGCGAATCTGGTGGTGCGCTATCGAGGTACGGGCAAAGCGAAGCCCATCCTGCTGCTTGCGCACACGGACGTGGTGGAAGCGAAGCGCGAGGATTGGAGCACGGACCCGTTCGAATTCATCGAGAAGGATGGCTATTTCTACGGCCGCGGTACGGGAGACGATAAGGCCCAAGCCTCCGTCTGGATTGCGAATCTTATCCGATACAAGCGGGAAGGGCTTAAGCCGGACCGAGACATCATCGTGGCCCTAACTGCGGACGAGGAGGGTGGAGGTCCGTACAACGGCGTAGCATGGCTGCTGGCGAACCATCGCGATTTGATCGATGCCGAGTATTGTCTGAACGAAGGCGGCTGGGGCGAGATGCGAGCCGGCAAGCGGGTTTCGAATGACGTGCAAGTCAGTGAGAAGTATGTCGTGAATTTCCGGCTCGAGGTGCACAACAAGGGCGGGCACAGCTCGATGCCCGTGCCGGACAACGCAATTTATCATCTGGCGGGCGCGCTGGACCGTCTGTCGCGGTTCGATTTTCCGGTGAAGACGAACGACGTGACACGAACTTACTTCAAGGGACTGGCGAAGATCGAGCGGCGGCCTATCAAAAGCGATCTTGCGAAGGTCGGGACGGAGTCGCCGGAAGTACTCGAGCGGATTGCCGCGGTCTCACCGGGTTGGAATGCGACGCTGCGGACAACGTGCGTTGCGACGCAGCTCGAGGGCGGCCATGCAAGGAATGCTTTGCCGCAGCTGGCGGCGGCGAACATCAATTGCCGGGTGCTGCCCGAGGACTCGCTCGAGTATGTTACACAGACGTTGAACAAAGTGATCGCGGATGGGCAGGTACACACATCGGTCGAGGGCACGGTGGAGCAAGGTCCCGCCTCGCCGCTGCGACCTGACGTCATGAAAGCCATCGACAGCGTAACTGATTCGCTCTGGCCGGGCGTTCCGGCTATTCCGATGATGGTGATGGGGGCCACCGATGGCGCTTATCTTCGAGTCGCCGGTATCGCGACCTATGGCGTGCAGGGCTTTTTTCTCGGCGAGGAAGACATGCGATTCCACGGCCGCGATGAGCGCATGCCGGTGCGCAGTTTCTACGAAGGGCAGACGTTTCTTTACCGGCTCGTGAAAGTCCTGGCTGCGCCGAACGATTCGCAGTAGAGCCTAGTACCTGAAAGTAGCGGCCACTGCGGTGCCGTTCGGCATCTTGCCCGCCGGAGCAATCAGGACGGTGCCCGCATGCAGGATAGTTTGTACGGCAGCATCGTTGACCAGATCTTCATCTTCGGTCGTGCCGGTCTGGCGAGCCTTCACGGTATGGGTTGCTTCATCGAAGACGCCGGTCTGCTCCTGCGACTCGGAAACCAGCAGATGAAGAACACGCCCGTCGTGGGCAGCGGTGACAACGTCTTTTAAGCGGCTGGATGCGCCGCCGCCGACGCGATGATTCCATTCGGCGAGAACCTCATCGACCTTGGTTTCATAACAGCGTTCCAGGGCATCCAATGCACGCGCGTGCATTTCGCCGGATTTCAGGCCGTTGGGCGCGCCGCGAACGGCTTCCGACGCGAGGTGGGGATAGTTGTTGACTTCGCGATAAATGGGGATTTCGTACTCGACGGCGCAGAGGACAAGCGGTTCCGTTTTGCCTTTCAAGATCTCATTAACGCCGCGATCCACCTGCTTGCAGTAGTGGGAGAGGTATTCATCTTTGGCTTCGGCGTCAGAGCCCTTGGGAGCGAGAGCGTTAGGCCCCGAAGTGCCTTGTGCGCCGGCGCTCATCGCATTGTAGACAGCGGTGTGGTCAGGCTTGACCTGGTTCATCCACTCTTCGAAATCCGTCTTAACATCGGCCGAGAACGGGATTTCTTCCGAGGTGTGGGTTGTGCAATGCAGGAGCCTGGTGTTCTTCTGGCTCAGGGCAAGCAGATAAAAGTCCCGGTCGCGGACGAGCTGGGCGAGGAGAGGCCGGATGTAGAAGTGGGGGCCCAGGACCGCATGTTCCGGCACCTTGCCATCGAGAAGAGTCACCTGAAAGACATTAGGGGAACGGAAGACGGCCAGGGACATTCCCGAGGCAGTGCCCGCCTCAACAGGCTCAGGAGCAATGATATCCCAGTTATCGACGGACTCGAGCAATTCGCGACCGGCGGATCCAAACAGTGCGGCTCGCTCGTCAAGGGAGCGCACGAGTTCCTTCCAGTGGAGCTCGTTCTGTTTGGCGTTAGGGTTCAGACCTTCTTTGCTGGCGGTGCTCAGAGGCATATAAACGCTGAGACAAGGGCCGCCGGCGGACAGAATTGTCCTTAAATCCTTTACCTTTTCGAAGCTGACCACTTCGGCTTTAGTTACATCCATACGATAGGAAGACCAGCAGGAGTAAGTAGCTGTTACTGAATTTTTCCGATCTGAAATGTTCACGTAACGAGAGCGTACCGGGTAGATCTTTCTTTTGAGGGAATCGAAATATGAAAACGAATACGCCGGATAATCCCAAGAGCAATTCACCTGCTTCCGACGAGACAGCGCGGAGCCAGCATCCGTATGCCGGGGACGAACTGATGGAGGACGTCAGTGACGATATCGAGGGACTGCAGACCTCGAATAAGTCCGGGAAGCACTCTTCGGTGGAGAAGCTGGCGGCATCGCGGCCGGAGTTCGGCGCGGGTAGAGGGGCGCAGCCTGTTTCAGGTGCTTTTGGAGATGACGACTCGCATCCGGTAACCGGGCGTAATGCGGGCCCAAACACGAATCAGTTCCGATGCAGCGGCTGTGGCCGGTATTTTAATACCGGAGCGGAGCTTTCGGCTCACGAACCGGAGTGCCGGTTGGCAAAGGCGGCGACAGCTTCGGGGCGGGACAGTTTGCGGCATGAGGACACCACCCCCCATGCTCCGAACGACGCCGAATCGAAGGAACATCCGTTCCAGCACGGCACGAAGCAGCAAGATTAGTTGTGAGGCTATTTGCGAGCGCCGGGCCTGGGGCGCGGCGCCGCTACCTTTATCACGTCCAATACAAGACCTTCGCGCTCGGGAGAATGCGCGCGAGCGCTTCACTGAAGAAGGATTTAAGTTCCGACATCGCACTTTTCGGGTAGACGTACTTGAATGTGCCGAATTTGTTCAATTTGCAGGTGCGCGTTTCTTCGCTCATGTCGAGCGTGGTCTTCGGGTACCAGCCGAGCAACACGTCTTTCGAGCCAGGTGTGAAGCGATGGGTGATCATCTCGACCGTGAGGTCGAGTTCACGCGTGCCTGAGAGGGTCTCGTTCACGGTTTCGAGCAGAGCCGTGTAGCCTTGCTGCCAGCCTTCGAAGGGCATGATCGGCGCGATTGTGAGGCCGACCGGATAACCGGCGTCTGCGAGAAGCCGCACGGCATGAAGGCGTGCGGGTAGGCTCGCGGTGCCGCCTTCGAAGTCGCGCACCACTTTCGCAGCGTTGACGGACAAGCGGATCCGTGTTCGGCGTTCGTGCCTAAGAGTGAGCAGGGGTTCGACGGCGTCGAATTTTGTGGTGAAGCGCATCTGTATTGGCCCATTCCAAGCACCGAAGAAGCGAATGGTCTCGGCGAGCGAGCCGCTGAGGTGCTCGATGCCGAGCGGGTCTGTGTAACAGGACGCTTCGAAGGTAACGCCTTCGCCGGCTCGGGATTGCGAGCGGGAGGTGACGGTGCCTCCGGAGGAGTAGGGACGAAGTCCGTCGAGGATTTCGGGCAGATTTGCGTACACGCGTGTGATGGGAGGGCCCTGGAGCGATCCAGCCAGGTAACAGTATTGGCAGTGGGCCGGGCAGCCCTCCGCCAGGTGAAATTGCCAATCGGCACTGGGCGGGATCGGCTGCAGCTTCCGTTTGCCCGGAGGGGAAACCACCACAGCGAGAGTGGTTTTGGCATCGGCATAGGCGCGCCGGGAATCCGGGGGGTCACCGGACAGCGGAGAGATTCCAGTGAGACGGTTCGATTTCAAATGAACAACGGTCGACCCGAGTGATTCCGCGCGGGAAACGATGTTGCGGCCGTGTTCCCACTGTAATGCGGCAGGGGTGACGAGCACACGACGCGGGATCCAGAGGCGCGCGGAGCGGGGAGAAGCAAGTATGCCGGGCAGCGACTGGATCTGTTGAACAACTTCCACACTTCTTCGATGCTTGGCGGTCCGTGATGGGTGGTTTAGACGACACAGTCGCCAAGTGAAGATGTCGATTCCGGCCTACGGAACACGAGCGGTCAGTGCGACAAGCTCGCAAATTAATTCAGTACTAAGGGTACTGTCAAAAGTCAGTTCTAGAACGAATCCGTTATATGCTTGTTTCCGCAACACGCTTTTGTTTCGCGTTTAAGCGGAACGTACACCTATTGCATTAGAAGTCGGAGGATTTTTGGCAAAACTGAACGATTTAACAACATTCTGCTGGATTGTTATCTCGCCTGTTCTGGGCGCAATGGCGTTAGCCGGGCAGAGCAACGTCGTGACGGGCGGGCACGTAATCCCGAACAGCACGCCGAAATTCATTGCAACTGCAAGAAACCTCGGGCCCGAGCATGTGACAGAGAGTATTGCCTTGAGCATCTGGCTCAATCCGCGAGATCGAAGCGGTTTGGATGCGCTGGCGGCAGAACTTTACGATGCGAATTCTTCGCATTATCACCAATGGATCACACCGCAAGAGTTTGAGCAGAGATTTGCACCCGAGATTAGCGACGTGAAAACGGTTGAACAATTTCTGACCGCGCACAAAGTAGCGGTCGAAATGGTCGGGCCGGATAATCTTTACATCCGGGCGCGCGGATCTGTGGGTGACGTAGCGAATGCATTTGGGGTGCAGATCAATCGGTTCGAAGTACAGGGCAGAACGGTTCGTTCCAACGTGTCCGATCCGCACATCGAGGGACCGGCAGCGGCGCTGATCCGGTCCGTGTCGGGACTGGACAGCATGGGGTACACGCATCCACTGAGAGTGCAGCCTAAGCTATCCGGCAAATCGGGCTCAGGCGTAAAGGCATTCGCCGCGTCCCCGGATTCGCCGTTCTTCACACCGAACTGCTTCACGGGTCCTAAAACGGAATCGTACGGGAACCCGGGTAGCTTCCCCGGTGCGACGTACACAGGTAACAGTTATTTCGCGAGCCCCACCGAGCCGGGCTGCGGATATGTTCCGGACGATATCCAAACGGCTTACAACCTGAAGGCGCTCTACAAGGAGGGGTTTGACGGCACGGGTCAGGGCATCGTGATTATCGACTGGTGCGGGTCACCTACTATTTTGGACGATGCCAACGCATTCTCGGCGAGATTTGGTCTGCCACCGTTGACGTCAGCCAATTTCCAAATCATCAATTATCCGACACTTTCCACATGCTCCGGAGCAGATCCGGAGATCAACATAGATGTCGAATGGGCGCACGCGATTGCGCCAGGCGCGAAGATCACTCTGCTGGTTCCGCCCACAGCATCGTTTGTGGACACAGACGTAGCGCAACTCTATGCGGAACTGACCGGGTTCGGCAGCGTCATCTCGGGCAGCTACGGCGCCCCAGAGGCTTTGGTGGCGCCCTCCGAGTTGGATACGCAAAACCTGATTAGCGAGATTGGAGCGATACGCGGGGTTTCCGCTAATTTCTCTTCCGGTGACTCTGGAGACTTCAGTACTGCTACATTCCCGTCTATTACGACCGTTTCGATGCCAGCGGCAAGCCCGTTCGCGACTTCTGTCGGAGGAGTGACGCTTGCTCTGAAAGCGGACCGGTCGATCAAGTTCCAGACGGGTTGGGGAAATAACGAGACGCTGCTGATTGATGAAGGATCGATCTTCAGCCCACCCCTGAATTTCGGCTTCGCTGGCGGATCGGGCGGCGGTACGAGCGCCTTTTTCGCAAAGCCGCTTTATCAGAGCGGGCTGCCGGGAACGAACCGGCTGGTACCCGACATATCCTGGCTGGCGGATCCCTTCACAGGCGGGGTAATTTCAATCACGTACCCGGGCCAGTTTCCTCCGCAGATCTATACAGTCTATGGAGGAACAAGCCTCGCATGCCCTATGTTCTCGGCACTCTGGGCCATAGCGAACCAGGAAGCCGGCGTAGCGCTCGGCCAAGCCGCGGCGCTTCTCTACGGGATGCCGGCGAGCACGATCAAGGACATCGTGCCATTTAGCTCGCCGAACGACGTGACTGCTACAATTGCGCCTTCCAGCGGACAAACTCTTTCCTACACAGCTGCCCAGTTAGCTGCACCTTTGTACAACACGACGAAGTTCTACAGCGCGCTGTACGACTATCCATATGCCCAAGACACTACTTATGTGCTGACTTTCGGAACGGATACCAGTCTTAAGACGACCCCCGGCTGGGATAATGTGACGGGCTTGGGCACTCCTAACGGAAAAGCCTTCGCCGATTACTTTAATCCCGGCAGATAAGAGCGTTCAAGACTGCGCAGGCTCCTCCGCCCATAAAGCGGAGGAGCATTTTGTTTTCCAGGAGCGGATTAGAAGCCTTCCCAAACGAGGGCAGGGAAGCTCGACTGAGCTTTGAAGCCTACGGATTCGTAGAGGCGGATAGCGTCCCTGTTCGACGATGTGACGGTGAGACTGACGGTGGTGCAGCCGGCATCCACCATGCGGACCAGAGCCTGACGGAGAAGTTCATAGCCGAGACGCGCGCCGCGAATGCCGGGGAGCACGCACAACTGTGTCACGTGGCCGGCTTTGGCCGAAACAATACTTGCGAGACAGGCGCCGCAGACGCGACCGCTGCGACCATCGACGGCAAGGGTAGATGCGGAAGCGGAGAAAGTGCCGCACCCGGGGAATCGAACGATGTTGGTCAGGAAGTGGCGAGCGCCCGGTATCGTTCGATACTGGTCGTTGATCTCGCTATCCACGTGCCCTCGATAGGCGGCGGAGACGAGGTGCGCGATCTCTTCGTTGTACCGCTCGGCCCATTGATGGAACGTCACGTTGATCTCAGGCAACTGCGGCGCCAGACGAAGAATCGCGGGGCGGCTGATTTCCATAAACGACCGATCGTGGCGCATCAGGTGTTTGCTGAAGGGAAGCGACTGGCTCAACGGCATGCGGAGCAGCATGAGCTGCGACTCGATGCGGCGAACGCCCGAGATGAGCATAAGCCCCTGTACGGTGGCGCCGAGGAGCATCATCTCATTAGCCGGCGTGGAGTGATCGGGCCGGAGAAAAAAGTCGCCGATCAGCCCTTTGCGGCCTTCACACACGTGATAGGTGTAGCCGACGACTTCCTTGCCCGCAACCAGTGCGTAACCGTAGAGAGAGTGAACCTGGATGAAGCGGCGCAAGAGATCGGCGGACGGCCTGAAGTCCCAGTTGAAACGTTTGTCCCAAATTCCGATCTCTTCGTGAAAAAGCGGATCGAGATCGCTGGTCGTTAGAGTGGAAAGCTCCACGACCTCGGGCAGCCGAAGCTCAGGGCGTGCCGACATTGCTGAATTATACGTTCACTTCGGCCAGCGGAACTCGATCAGCAACGTTAGAGTTGCTGAGGAGCTGACCGATGCGGCGAGTGGCTTCGCGGGTACGCGCCTCGTCTTCGATGAGGCTGAAGCGGACGAAGCCTTCGCCGAACGGCCCGAAGCCCATGCCTGGCGATAGAGCGACGTGAGCTTCCCGCATCACCAGTTTGGTGAACTCGAGCGAACCCATGGCCTGGAAGGCTTCCGGAATGCGAGCCCACAGGAACATGGTGGCTTTCGGAGGATCGACGGGCCAACCGGCTTCGCCGAGACCTTCGACGAGCCAATCGCGCCGGGCTTGGTAGAGATCGCGAATCTTGCCGGGCGCTTCGTCGCAATCGCGGAGCGCTGTCACGGCTGCGAGCTGGATGGGCTGGAACATGCCGTAATCCAAGTAGCTCTTGATGCGAGTCAGCGCAGCGATGAGGTGGCGATTGCCGAGGCAGAAGCCCACGCGCCAACCGGCCATGTTGTAGCTCTTGGTCATCGAGTAAATCTCGACGGCGTAGTCTTTCGCGCCCTCTACTTCGAGGATGCTGGGCGGGCGGTAACCGTCGAAGCCTAGTTCGGCGTAGGCGAAGTCGTGAATGATGTAGGCTCCGTACTCGCGCGCCAGAGCCACGACCTCACGCATGAAGGCGAGATCGACGGACACAGTGGTCGGGTTATGCGGGAAAGAGATCAGGATGACCTTTGGTTTGTTGACAGCGGTCCCGAAATGTTCCTTGAGGCCGGCGAGAAAAGTTGGCGCGTCCGGCATCGGCAGCATCTGCGCGTCGCCTTCGGCAAGAATGACCCCGTACTGGTGGAGCGGATAGGCTGGGTTGGCGGAGATGACCGCATCGCCGGGCCGGATCATAGCGTAGAGGAGATGCGCGAGCGCGTCTTTGGCGCCCATGGTGACGATGGCCTCCGAATCGGGGTCGAGCGAGATGTCATATTGCTTGCGGTAGCGATCGACAATGCCCTTACGTAGATCGGCGATGCCGCGCGAGACCGAATAGCGGTGATTCAGAGGATCGGGTGCTGTTTCGATGAGCTTATCGACGACTGGGTCCGGAGTGGCGCCGTCCGGGTTGCCCATGCCCATATCGATGACATCGATTCCGCCGGAGCGCATGTTATCCCGCATTTCGTTGATGACGGCAAATACGTAAGGCGGAAGCTTTTGAACTCGATAAAAGTCTTCGCGAGGCGGAAGCGGCATATGCCAATAGTGTAGGACTTCGCCGGTCCCGCAGCTCAGGTGGTGGACTCTAGCCGAAAAAGTCAGCGGGCTACGGCGCGAACGGCTCGCACTGGTAACAGGATGATCGCTTCGAGCAAGTTGAAGACACCGTGCACTGCGATTCCCACAAGTCTGAAAGGCAGAAGCAGCAACCAGACGATTGGATAGAGCACCAGCGCGAGCAGGGCCAATGGCCAGCAAACGATGAGGAGAAAACACCAGAGGATGAAAGTAAGCATGCCTGACCATCCTTAGATACGAAACGAAGCGCGAAGGAGTTCCGCCCTCCGGCTACTCGGTGCGGGATTTCGCTTGTGCTTCGCGAAATGGCGCAGTTTTCGAATTCTGGGCATTCCACGCCGGTGGCTGCAGGGCGTTTGCGATGTCGAGCAGTCCGAGAGCGATCATGCGATCGACCCGGGCCATGTTGTCGTAATCGACTTTCTGCCATTCGTCGCCCAGGCCGTGGTAATCGGGATAGTCGAACGCGACGGTGAGGCTGTGGGCCGGGACACCTTGTTCAGCGAGCGCAGCGTTGTCACTGCGGACGAAATAGGCGTCGCTGGCCTCTTTATCGCGATAAACTTTTATGCCGGTCCGAGCACCGGCATTTTCTAGATATTTGGTGACGTCTGAATACTCGTAGCCGGTCAAGCTCGCGGTATTCACCTGTTTGCCGTTTGTGGAATCGGTGCGCCCCACCTGCTCGAGGTTGAGGTCGGCAACGGTTTTCGCAATAGGAAACACGGGATGCTCCCCGTAGAATTTCGAGCCGAGCTCGCCGCGCTCTTCACCGAAGAAGGTCATAAAGACGAGAGATCGGCGGGGATGAGGGTTCACCTTGGCGAGCGCGCGTGCGATCTCGATAACGGAAACGGTTCCGCTTCCATCGTCATTGGCTCCGTTATAGATGTGATCGTTTGTTTCGCCGGTCTTTGTGGGGGACGTCAGGCCGACCGCAGTTTCGGAGGTGCCGATGTGGTCGTAGTGCGCGGTGAGGAGGACGCAGGTGTCCTTGAGACGTGGGTCCGAACCGCGCAGGATCCCGATTACATTTTTAACAGCGGCGGGGCGATCGTCCGGCGCGGGTAAATCCAGGTCGATCGTTTTGATGCTTGCCGGAGTAAAACTCTTTTCTTTGACGAGTATGACGGGCGGGGAGCGACGCTGCGCCTGTTCGGCGGTAAGCAATCTCGACCTGGAATACGGCAAGTCGGGAACGGCCGAGTCAAGGAGCACGATTTCCGCGGCTGCTTTGGACGCCGCCAAAGCCTGGTTGAAAGACATCAGCTTGCCGTATTCGGCTCTTGCCTGCTCACGCGGCATTTTGGTGAAGTCGGGAGACCTGACCATGACGACTTTGCCGGCCATATCAGCTTTGTTAAGCGAGGAGACTTCGGCAGATGGAAAGAAGACCACAGGCGCGTTTTCGAGGTGCGCGGTGGAGGAAGCGTCACGAATCTGCCAGGCATCCGCAGGAGGGTCAATGGTCTTCGACCCATCGTTGAGGGTAAGACGCGCGGTGCGGTTTGGCAGTTTGCGATCGACCATGTGGGCGACCTGAAAATAGCCGCGGTCGCCGCCGGGTTCGAGGCCAGCGGCACGAAACTGCGAGGCTATGAACTCGGCCGCGACTTCCAAACCCGGGGACGGAGTGTAGCGGCCCTGCAGGGTGTCGGAAGCCAGAAAGGAGAGATCGCCTCTGAGATTATCGGGCGTGATGCGGCTGAGTATGGCTTGCGTGCCCGGGGGAAGAGACGGGTGGGAAGGGGGCGGGGATGGGACAGAAGATCCGAAACCGAGCGAAGCCGCAGAGACAAACAAGAGCGCCCGAAGTGTCTTCAAACCGGAAGTATAGCGAAACGGGTTTCAGCGGTGAAACGCAATGTTTATGCTAGGCTAGCGGAATATTCATGAGCAGTCTCACCAGGAAGAAGCCGCTTAGCGCGCTACTCAACCAGGCAAGCCATAGCGATCTTAACCGGACGCTGTCAGCCTCGAGTTTAGTCGCACTCGGGATCGGCGCGATCATCGGCGCCGGAATCTTCACTCTGACGGGCGTAGTAGCGGCAACCCACGCGGGGCCGGCGATGGTGTATTCGTTCATTCTGGCTGCCATCGGTTGCGCATTTGCAGGAATCTGCTACAGCGAGTTTTCGACGATGATCCCGATTGCGGGGAGTGCGTACACCTATTCTTATGCGACTCTCGGCGAGTTAGTGGCGTGGATCATAGGGTGGGCGTTAGTTCTTGAGTACGCCGTAGGCGCCGCGACGGTGGCGGTCAGCTGGGCGGCGACCTTCGATTCAATACTGCTTTCATTCGGGATCAATCTGCCGAGGGCGATCGTAGCGTCCCCATTCTCGCGGCAGCCGGGCAGTATCAATCTGCTGGCCATCATTATCATCTGCATCATCACGGCCATCCTCATACGAGGGATCAGCGAATCGGCAAAGTTCAACGACTTTATCGTTGTCCTGAAGGTTATAGTGGTGATCTTCTTTATTGGGATCGGCTATTTTTTCATCAATTACGCGAACTATCATCCGTTCCTGCCGGCGAATACGGGGCACTTCGGCGTGTTCGGGTGGTCTGGCGTGCTGGCGGGGGCGGGGCAGATCTTTTTTGCCTATATCGGTTTTGACGCCGTTTCGACAGCAGCTCAGGAAGCGAAAAATCCAAAACGCGACATGCCGATCGGCATCATCGGTTCGCTGATTGTCTGCACGGTGCTCTACATTCTGTACTCGCTGGTGCTGACCGGAGTGGTGAATTACAAAGAGCTGGACGTAGCGGCTCCGCTGGCGGTGGCGGTGGACCGGATGCAGAGCGTGCACTGGATTGGGTTTCTAATGAAGCTGGGTTCTCTGTGCGGGCTGACCTCTGTAATGCTGGTGATGCTGCTAGGACAGTCGCGAGTCTTCTACTCGATGTCGAATGACGGTCTACTGCCGAAGATTTTTTCCGACGTTCACCCGAGGTTTCGAACGCCGTGGAAGTCGAATTTACTGCTGATGGTTTTTGTATCGCTGGGTGCGGCATTCACACCCATAGATCGGCTGGGAAGCCTAACGAGCATCGGTACTCTATTCGCCTTTGTGGTGGCGTGCATCGGCATTATTGTGATGCGAAAAAGCCAGCCCGATCTGCCGCGCCCGTTCCGTACTCCGCTGGTGCCGCTGGTTCCCATATTGGGCGTGATCATCAATCTCGCGCTGATGGCGGGCTTGGGGCTGATCACCTGGGTAGCGTTCCTTATCTGGATGGCAATCGGTCTGGTGGTTTACTTCAGCTACAGCCGCAACACGAGCGAGTTGAACAAGGCGGGAGTGGAAAGCGTTTCGCCGGTTCAATAAGAATCACGTGAAACTGGCCGCCACTTTCGTTTTGGGTTTCGGCATGGCGTTTGGGCAGTCCCCGTCTCAGCCCGTGGTTCTGCAAGATGTCCGCCTGATAGATGGAACAGGCGCTGCGGCTCGGGATCACATGCAGATTACGGTGACGGAAGGGAAGATTACCGAGATTCGCTCCGCGTTACTGCGGATTGCGTTCCCGCCCAATGCCACCATTTTGAACCTGCAGGGCAAGACTGTGATGCCCGGGATAATCAACGGACACGGGCACCTGGGCCTGGTAAAGGGAACTTCGGTCAGCCCTGACAATTACACACCAGGGACCGTGGAGCAGCAGCTCGAGCAATACGAGCGCGACGGAGTCACAACGATCATTTCGCTTGGCATGAACAAGGATCTGCTCTACGGATTAAAGGCAGAGCAGGAGAAGGGACAGCTTGGCGGAGCGACGATCTTGACGGCGGATCGAGGGCTTGGCTCGCCGGATGGAATGCCTCCCGTGAAGGTGGGACCGGATCAGTTATACCGGCCCGGAACGCCCGAACAGGCGGCTAAAGATGTAGACGAGATGGCCGCGCGCCGCCCCGATCTGATCAAGATCTGGGTTGACGATAATCTTGGCAAGCTTCCGAAGCAGCAGCCTAACGTTTATGCTTCTGCCATAGCGGAGACGCACAAGCAGCATCTGCGGATTGCGGCTCACGTGTACTACGAAGCGGACGCCAAGCAATTGTTACAAGACGGAGTGGACATTCTGGCTCACAGCATCCGGGACAAAGAACTGGATGCGGACACAATCAGCGCGATCAGGAGCAGGAATGTTTATTATGTTCCGACACTGCAACTTGAGGAGTCGTTTTATGTTTACGCTGACCATCCGGCCTGGATGAGCACGCCGTTTTTCAAGAGTGCAGTGGGCCCGGAGTTGGCGCAGCAGCTTGCTTCGCCGGCCTACGCTGGAAAAGTGATGGCAGACCCGACCACGCCGGTTCACAAGCGAGCGCTAAAAACCGCCACCGTGAATTTGAAGAAGCTACTGGACGCCGGCGCGCCCATCGCCTTCGGGACAGATTCGGGAGCGAATCCATACCGCATCCAAGGTTTCGCCGAACACCGTGAGCTAGAGCTGATGGTGAGAGCGGGCATGACCGCGCTACAGGCTATTCATAGCGCAACGGCGGTGAACGCAAGGATGCTGCATATTGACGACACGACGGGAACGATCGAAAAAGGTAAGCAGGCCGACCTGATCGTCTTAGATGCCGATCCGACGGAAGACATCAAGAACACGCGCCGAATCGACATAGTCTTTCACTGCGGTAAGCAGATCAAACCGGACACGCAGTAAGTCAGGCGAAGACTCAATCGTCCTGCCCGCGAAATACCGGCTCTTTTCCGGCTAGCATAAGCCGTTCATCCAAAGCAGCTTTGACGAGCTCTTCTTCCATCTCGGAGAGGCCTTTGGCATCCTTTTCGATGCGGGCAAGGATGCCCTTCATGCGACCCCGCGAAAGATCGGTTGGCAGCACAAGCGCATAAGCAAACAGAGCGTCAGAGCGCAATTCTTCATTCGTGAAAAAGCTACGCAGACGCTCCAATTCGCTTTTCAATCCGTAGTATCCAACGCCCCAGATAGCGCCGCGCTGCACCTCCAAGTCGTCGTCATCCAAATGTCTGGCGAAATTATCGCGGAAGCTCGCATGCATGGAGCGCCACATGGCTTCGAGCGCCTTGGCGCGACCATCGGGCGTGTTGTAGAGATCGTCGATGGCTTTGCGGACTTCGTTGCGGTCGGCTTCGGGAGCAAGCCCGACGACCAGCCCGCCGCGTTCCTCAAGAGACAGACGGGGCTGCCTGAGAGCAGCGAGCATGGCGTTGACCACCTCGATGTCTTCGGTTGAATTGATGAGTGCTTCCCAGGAGCGGGCGCGCACGTCGACTGACGAGTCGTGTTGCGCAAGGCCGAGGAGTTTTTTGCGCTGCTCCGGAGTCAGTTCCTGATTAAAGAACGAGTGGGCTGCGGCGGCGCGCACCGAAGGGGCGGGATGGTGCAGTAGTTCGACGCGTTCGTCTTCGTCGAGCAGGTCTAAAGGAAGTTCGTCGGTTTCGGGATAGATCTCCCAAATATCGAAAGGTTCGGAATCATCGGCTTTCCCGTCGGGCTTCGAAGTTCTGAGAGCCTCGACAGTGTCGGCAATCTCTTTCTTCAGTTCAGCCTCGTCTTGGCCGAGCTCGGCAGCTGCTTTCTCGAGAGCCGGTATGGCTTCCGCATCGCCATAGATGCCGAGCAACAGAAGTGAATCAGACAGGTCGTAGGCGAGCCTGTCGGTGAGGATGCGAAGAATTCTCGGGTCGCGAACGCGAAGACTGACGAGGATGAAAGCGACTTCGCCGGATTGCGATTCCTCGAGATCTTCGTAGAGCGCGAGAAGCGGCTCAAGCGCAGGGCGGCCGATGGCGGCGAGAGCCTCGACAGCTTCGTCGGGTACGTTCTCCGGATCTTCCTTGACGTAATCGATCAGGAAAGGGACGGAGTCGATGGTGTTCCAGTGACGGAACAGCGAAATGAGTTCGGGCGCGAGATCGACAGCGTCATCGCTACGATCACGTTGAGCGAAGGCACGAACGGCAGGAAGAGCTTCTTCAGGCCTCTCGAGAAGCGCACGAAGGAACCGGTGATCGAGGCCGAGGTGGCCGCGGGAAGCCGCGTCCAGAACCTCGGCGGGACTCACCTGGTCGAGTTTGTCGGGATCAGGAAACAAAGCGTTCTATTGCTCGGGCTCGACGTTCACGGTGACGTTGACGATGACGTCGCGGTAGAGGCGGACAGGCACTTGATGTGCGCCGACGGTCCGGATTGGTTCGTCGAGTTGGATTCTACGCCGCTCGATGTGAAAGTTTTGTGATTCGAGGGCGTCCGCGATATCTTTGGCGGTCACCGAGCCGAACAGATGATTGTTCTCGCCCACACGGTGACGCAGGGTCACCGTCACATTGGCCATGAGCTGTGCGAGCGTTTCGGCATCGCTCTTCACTTTGGCTTCGCGTCTGACATGAGCTTCCCGTTCCTGATCGACGATTTTCTTGTTCGACTCCGTAGCCGCAACGGCCAGCCGCTTAGGGAGGAGAAAATTGCGTGCGTAGCCGTTGGCTACTTTGACGACGGAGCCGCGGGAGCCCACTTTTTCTACATCTTCTCTGAGAATGACTTCCATGGTTGCTCCTATTTTCAGACACGCGACGCGAAAGGCACCAAAGCGATGTTGCGCGCCTGCTTGATGGCCTCGCTCAGACGTTTTTGATGAGGAGTGCAGACGCCTGAGATCCGGCGCGGGGTGATTTTGCCGCGTTCCGAAATGAAGCTCGAGAGCATCTTGACATCCTTGTAGTTGATATCGTCGACTTTGTCGACGCAGAATCGGCACACTTTTTTGCGCCGGAAGTACTGCTTTTTACCTGTTGCGATTGCTTTATCGCCGCCTGTGGGGCGTTGCGAGGCCGCGATAGGGCGGCCGCCTCTTTGATCTGCCATCGTGAATCTCCTTATCGCTTACTCTGCAGGTGCTTCCGGGGGAGCCGCGGGGGCGGCCGGAGCCGGTGCCGGGGTGCTCGCTCCAGGGGCGCCTGGGATGGGGGCCGGCGGTTCATGGGGCAGCAGGGGCGAGGTGACTGCGGCGGGCATGGGAGGAGCCACAGGGCGACGTGCGGCACGCTTCTCGCGCGCTTTCCTCCGCTTTTCTATCCGCTTGAGCTTCTCGTCGATGCGTACGGTCAGAAACTTCACCACCAGATCAGCTACTCGCAGACGGCGTTCGAGTTCCTTAACAGTCTCGGGTTTGGCATTGAACTGGAGAAGGATGTACTGCCCCTCGTTGTACTTCATCACCCGGTAAGCGAGTTTGCGAACACCCCACTTTTCCGTCTTCTCGATCGACCCGCCAGCGTGGGTGACCACGTTCTGCAATTGTTCGATGAGCGGATCCACCTCTTCTTCAGTGGCGTCCGGACGAACAATAAACAACTCCTCGTAGATTCTCATTCTTCCTCTTCTTTTAAGCCTCGAGCGCGGCGATTGTAAGTCGCCATGGCCTTATCGGCGCCTTCGGCAACGATGGATTGGACGGCATCAGCAGCATAAGAGACCACCTCATCCACCTCGTTTCTCAATTCCCGCTCCCAGGGGGCGAGAACATACTCTGCAGCGTCAACCGGATGACCCGGATGAATCCCGATACGAACCCTGGTGAAGAGATTCGTCTTGAGCACTGCAATGATCGACTTGACACCGTTGTGTCCAGCCGCCGAGCCGTCTTTTTTGATCCGCAGCGCGGCAAAGGGAAGATCGAGCTCGTCATAGACCACAATCAGGTCGCGGCTGGTCAGGTTCCGGTACTTCAGAACCGGGGCTACCGCCGCGCCGGACAAATTCATAAAAGTCTGCGGCTTGACCAGGAGCACGCTCTTCGCCCCTAATTGGCCGCTGCCGGTCAGCGCAGAGCTTTCCGGCTTTGAAATCCTGATCCCATGGCGGTTGGCAAGCTCGTCAAGGACCAGGAAACCGACGTTGTGCGGAGTGGCTTCATACTGCCTTCCGGGGTTGCCCAAACCGGCAATGCAGCAAAGCCGGCCGGGCGAATTCTCCGAAGCTGAAACATCCTCCACGGATCGAGAAGTGCCGCCCTACTTCTTCTTGGGCGTCTCAGCTGCCTCTTCTTCTTTCTTGCCCTTCTTTACCACTTCGGGCTCAGCGGCAGCAGCAGGCGCAGCACCGCCAGTCTCAGCCGTGGCCGTTTCTTCGGCCTTGATCGAGATTACGTGCGTGATCACGGCGTCGGGCAGCGTGAGCAGCCGGATGGATCCTTCCATCGGAATATCGGCAGCACGGATGCTCTGTCCGATCATGAGATCTGAGACGTTGACAATGAACTGCTCCGGGATCTCGTCGGGAAGGCACTCGATTTCAATCTCGCGAGTGACAACGTCCTGAATGCCGCCTTGTAGCTTGACACCTTTCGGGTCGCCCTGTGTTAGAACGGGCACCTTTACGGTAATCCGTTTTGTCAGATCGATTCGTTTCAGGTCGACGTGCAGCAGAGAGTCTTTGATGGGATCGTACTGCCAATCGACGATCATGACGGGCGTCGCATCGCCGTTCACACCCAGATTGAAGATCGTGTTGTGACCGGTCTTGCTGTTCAGGATTCTGGTTAGCTGCTTTGGATCCACGGTGACCGGTGTGGCACCTGCAGGACCGCCGTAGACGACCGCAGGCATGGAACCCTTGGCCCTCAGGCGACGCGCTTCGTTCTTTCCACGCGAGTCGCGCGACTCGGCGGTGATCGTAATATCTTTTCTCAACCTTTCACCTCATACCGGAACGGTGGCCGGGGCGGCTCCGGACTCCGGCTCTGATGTACCCGCTCGTTTCTTCGACCGGGCTTGCCAACAACCTATATGAATAGAGTACTAACCGATCCACCTTCGTGAATCGATTGAATCGCTCTTGCCAACAATGGTCCGACTGAAAGCGTCCGGATCTTGGGACATTGCTCGGCCTCTTCGTTCAGCGGAATGGAGTTGGTAACTACCAATTCCTGCAGCGCCGAACCCTTAATCCGCTCCACCGCCGGGCCAGACAACACAGCATGCGTGGCGCAGGCCGTCACGCTTTTCGCGCCTTGAGCAAGCAGCGCTTCTACACCTTTAACCAGCGTACCGGCTGTGTCAACCAAATCATCCACCATCAAACAGTCTTTCCCGCGGACCTCGCCGATAATATTCATGACTTCCGCCACGTTAGCGTCTGTCCTACGTTTGTCGATGATGGCCAGCGGAGCATTCAAATTCTTGGCGAACGACCGGGCCCGCTCCACGCCACCGGCATCCGGAGAAACAACTGTCAACTCGCCCCGCTCGAACCGGTTCGCGAAATAATCCACCATAACCGGAGCCGAGAACAAGTGATCCACCGGAATGTCGAAGAACCCCTGGATCTGAGCCGCGTGGAGGTCAAGAGCCAGAACCCTACTTGCTCCCGCCCGCTCGATCAGGCTGGCGACGAGTTTAGCGGAAATTGGCATGCGGGGCCGATCCTTACGGTCCTGCCTTGCATACCCATAATAGGGTAACACTGGCGTGATTCGTTCCGCGCTAGCACGCTTCAAAGCGTCGATGATCAGGAGGAGCTCCATCAGGTGATGGTCGACGGGTGTGCAGGTGGGCTGGACGACAAAGACGTCCGCTCCGCG
The DNA here is from genome assembly GCA_963723645.1 of Terriglobia bacterium. Taxonomy (GTDB): domain Bacteria; phylum Acidobacteriota; class Terriglobia; order Bryobacterales; family Bryobacteraceae; genus Bog-105. The sequence goes on along the minus strand of CAVRRR010000005.1, from coordinate 1,645,719 downwards.
AACATTTTCCTTGATTTGAAGATGGGTTTCGCCGTCGGCAAAGCGCTTGATCATGGCGCTCCCGACCGGGCAATCGAGGGCTTCGCAGATTTCTTCGGTCAGAGGTCGATTGGCTGTTCCGCTGAAGATTTTGAAGTCGGTAAACAGGGCTCTGGCCGGCTTGGGGGCGGACATCGTCAATCTCCTCTACGCATTCAGTCGGCGAAACAGCAGTCGGCTGCGGCAGATCCCAAAGCGCGACGCCAAAGCTCACGATAACGCCCCCGGGAAACGAACCGGGCCGGGAAGGCCGCTCCCGCCGGAAACGTGGAGGCAGCCTCTGAAAGGTCCGCGGGATCGGTGAAAATACCGAAAATGGCGGATCCGCTACCGGTCATGAGAGCCGGTCGGGCCCCGAGACGGCGCAGTTTGCGTTTGACCTGCGCAAGCTCCGGGTGCTGCGCGAAGACAGCTTTTTCGAAATCATTTTTCAGCGGGAGTTGGTCCAGATCGCGCCTGTTGAAATTCCAGGCGACCATCTGAAACTCTCTCAGGATAGGAGAGTCGGCCTGTGAAGTCAACGCGTTTGTAACATCTCTGCCGAGTGCGCGGTAAGCCTCAGGAGTGGAGACGTGAATGCCGGTGGAAACCACCAGTACGGAACGGGCAGGCCCATCGGGGAGGGGATAGAGTTCGACGCCTTTCCCAAAGCCGAGCACGGCGCCTCCGTGCAGGAAGAAAGGGACGTCGCTGCCTAGACTTTCCGCCCAGTGCGCCAAATCCGAGGGTTGGACCGGGCGGCCTGCTAAGGCGGGCAAGGCTATCAGGACCGAAGCGGCATTGCTCGACCCGCCGCCCAGGCCCGCGCCCATGGGTATGCGCTTGACCAGCGAGAAACGAACGGCGGCTTTGATTTTCAGACGATCGAGGACAAGCTTCGCGGCGCGGACAACCAGATTGTCCGGGATGTCGAGGGAACTGCTCAGCTCGATTCGGGTCTGTCTAGCGGGCGCGAGTTGAATAGTGAGTTCGTCGCCGAGAGTGATGGTCTGAAAGATCGTTCGAAGCTCGTGGAAAGAGTCGAGACGCCTATGAAGGACGCGAAGATCGAGGTTCAATTTGGCCAGAGACGGGACAGTGACCGTCACGGCTAATACTGGAGGAGCGAGAAGACATCGTAACCGGCAAGTTTGCTGCGGCCCTGCAGAAAGGTGAGTTCAATGACGAAGCCGACACCCATGACTTTGCCTTCCAACTGGCTCACGAGCCGAGCAACCGCGGATGCGGTGCCGCCGGTGGCAAGCACGTCATCGATAATGAGAACATTCTGGCCTGGCTCGATGGCATCGGCATGGATCTCTAACTGATCCGTACCGTATTCGAGAGCGTATTCAACGCTGCGGACAGTGTGGGGCAATTTCTTGGGTTTTCGGACAGGTACGAAGCCGGCGCCGAGCGCGAGGGCCATGGCGGGCGCAAAGAAATAACCGCGCGCTTCGATGCCAATGACGATGTCAATCGACTCGCCGCGATAGTGGGCGCTGAGGGCGTCCACGGTCTCGCGAAAACCATCTTTGTCCTTGAGCAGTGTGGTGATGTCGTAGAAGTTAATGCCCGCTTTAGGAAAGTCGGGAACTTCCCGAATCAGCGCTTTGAGGTCATGTTGCAGGGGAGCAGATACGGTTGCGTTAGCGGACACGCCGCTGATTTTAGCAGGAAGCGCGGTTTTGCCCGTCGCCCGAGGAACTGTCCCGCGGGTATCCGGGAGCCTGTTTCACTCGGGTTTCCTCCGACGCCGAGGACTGCCAGGCCGGCAATCACCAGTACTGTTGCGATGCATTTCGCAGTCAAGCTCCAGCCCTTGAAGCTCGTTCAACAGTCCCGGTTGTATTTCGTGAGGAAGTAGACGCCCATGAATATTGCTGCGTACCGAACACCCGATATGGCCGAAACCAAAGCCGGATGAGCGCGGCTGATCGCGAAAGCGATGAGGAACGCGCCGGGCCCGTTGAAAAAGCGATTGGCGAAGTATGCCACCTTCCTTTTTGGCTGGGCATCTCTCGACCTTTTGAAAATCTCATTGCGCCAGGTCCGGGGTACCAGGAAAAGGAGTGCCAACGCAAACTGACCGATGGAGAAGAAAACGAAGCCAGTAGGGAAGCCGACGGCGTTGAAGGCAATCCTCTGAAGCACGTTGGCCGCTCCCAGAAACCCCGCTGCAAGCAAGACAGGCGGCAACGTTCGTCCGATGCTTAGTTTTTGGGAGAGGAACATCATAAATCCCCCTCCTACCAGGAGTGCAAAGCCCCACAGGCTGAGACCATGCAGCCGTTCATCTAGCAAGGGCGCCGCGATCAAAGCGGTTGCCAGCGGGGTAAAGCCGCCCATAATAGCTAACGTTTGCGATGCCTCACCGGAGTTGAGCGCCTGATAACAAGCCCAGGAACCTGACAGATCCAAAGCGCCGGCCGCGAGCCCAACAAGCAGGACGCGTAAGCTTGGCATCCTCATGCCGAAGATGCCAACTATGCAACCGAAAACGCTGATCGCTCCGAGCCAAAAGACATAGCTGACGACACTCTGCCTTTTCCGTCTGCTTCAGCAGCACTTTGTCCCACACCAAGGTGATCCCAACAGTGGCGTGGGCGATAACGGCGATGAGAACTCCGTTTTCAAGGATGTGCGTTGGTTGTCGGCGGCTGGAAGGGTGTTGCCAAACGCATTCGGTTCAGTGACTCGTGAGGTTTAAATGGCTGAGGAGGTGAAGCCAATTCGCTGCCGCGCGGGGAATGATCGCTATAAAAGTGCTTAAGACAACGACGAGCAGCACATCCGTGGCGAAAGTGACCAGCAGGACCGCCGCAGAAATGAGGAGTATCCGCCAGAATAAGCCACGCGAAAAGCAAAGCAGGAATACAGGCCGTCTCTCGATATCGTTCAGGTGATTGTCACCACCCTGAGCGATTGCCTACGCACATATTTCACCCAGCTTTCGAGAGGACGCTGCCCGGGCTGATTCCAGCGCGGCGAAAAGGGCGAAACCGAAAGTGACGCAAGGCGGTGTCGAATGTTCCTGACCCCGTTCGATGTACTTGTGAGCTCAGAGTAGCCGGTGGGAGCAATTCCGGACCGCCGGTTACCGGGCAGACGGCAATTGCTTTGGAGGAGGAGATTCGCAGACGTGAAACATCTGTTCGAGACGGATACAGTGGCCGAGGTAAGGGAGCGCTTGTCGCAGTTGACGCCGGATAGCGAGCGGCTGTGGGGGAGGATGACCGTCGCGCAGGCGCTGGCACATTGCTCGGCGTCAATGGAGCATGCATTGGGCTTAACAGTGCCGGCACCGCGAAGGCTCATCGGGCGGCTCGTTGGGCCGCTCGCGAAGAAGTGGATGCTATATGACGGGAAACCTATACGGCGCAATTCGCCTACGGACAAGAGGCTTCTCGTGACCGATGAGCGGGATTTCGAGGCAGAGCGGCAGAGGTTGGTCGAACTGATCGATCGCTTTGCGGCGGGAGGGCCCGAGCGATGCACGACGCACCCACACAGTTTCCTCGGACGACTGACTCCGGTGGAGTGGGCGTCCATGATGTACCACCATCTTGCGCATCATCTGCGGCAGTTTGGAGTGTGACCCGGCGGAAATGAACCGGGAAAGACTTCACGAGCCGGGAAGGTAAAGGAGCTCAGTATGAGTAAGGCAGGACTTTCGAGGCCGCGGCTGGAGCGAATGCATGAAGTGTTGGCGGCATACATCGAGCGCAAAGATCTGCCGGGGCTAGTTGCGCTGGTGAGTCACAACGACGATGTGCATTTGGAAACGCTCGGCACGCTCGCAATGGGGGATCCGGTTCCCATGAAACGCGACACGATCTTCCGCATTGCTTCGATCACGAAGCCCATCACAGCTGTTGCAGCGATGATTCTGGTGGAGGAGTGCAGGATGCGGCTTGACGATCCGATTGAGCCGTGGCTGCCGGAACTTGCCAACCGGCGCGTTCTCAAATCCATTTCATCGGAGATCGATGACACGGTGCCGGCGCAGCGCGCGATTACCGTTCGCGATCTGCTCACTTACAGGATGGGTTTCGGCAGCGTGATGGCGACGCCAGGCACGTACCCTATCCAGAAGCTGATTCGCGAGTACCGCATCGGCGGCGATGGCCCGATGCTGCCGTCGCAAGCGCCAGCGATGGACGAATGGCTGGAGAGACTCGGGTTGCTTCCGTTACTCGCCCAGCCGGGAGAGCGCTGGATGTATCACGTGAGCGGGGATGTGCTTGGGGCGCTGGTCGCGCGCGTATCAGGGCAGTCACTCGGCCAGTTCATGCGGGAACGCATCTTCGATCCGCTCGGGATGAAAGACACTAGTTTCCATGTGGCGCCTGAACATATTGGTCGTCTGGCCGCGTTCTATTTCTTCAATCGCCAGACGAACAAGCTCGATTTTTTCGACGACCCGGCGAACAGTGCGTGGCGGCATGCGCCGCCCTTTGAATCCGGCGGGGGAGGGCTGGTATCGACCATTGACGACTACTTGGCCTTCAGCCGCATGATGCTGAACAAGGGCCGCTACGGGCGGGAGCAGATTCTTGCTCGTGCCACGGTAGAGTTGATGACTTCGGATCAGCTTACACCGGAGCAACGGGTGGGAGCCGAGATTTTCTTTGGTAAGCATTCAAGTTGGGGATTGGGGGCGGCGGTGGACATCGGGCGCACCGAGATTTTCCACAACCCAGGCCGATACGGTTGGACGGGAGGCTTCGGGACAACTGCCTACATCGATCCCGCCGAAGCAATGATCGGCATTCTCTTCACCCAGCGCATGATGGATTCACCGGAACCGCCGAAGGTGTTCAGCGACTTTTGGACCCTCGCTTACGGCGGGATGGAATAGCCGCCGGCGGTAACCGGCCCCAAACTTTGAGTAGCATAGGGCGAGACTGCGCGAGGTCGCAGATACTGCGCGATCGTTTGATCTCGATGTCAGCGCCGGGATAGAGCGAAAGGAGATCGAGCGCGACATCGATCCCACGCAGTTGGCGATTGTCGATAGAACTGCGCTCGAAGGTGCACTAATGGTCAGCCGCTTAGAACGCGATCGAGACTCCCTGCTTCAGGTGCAGGCGCATCTGGATGGCTACCTGCAGCGGGACGTGCGCAAGCATTCACTGCCCGCAGAGTGAGGCGACTCCGGATTAATCGACAACGATACGGCTTCCCCTGGTCTTGTCCTTCGACAGGTACTGTATACGGTGATCAATCAAGTCGCGGAGACCGCGCAGAACCTCCAGCCGTGCTTCGCGGAAGTGCTTAGCCGCGCCTTCGGGCGGAGACAAAGTCTGATTGAGTTTTTCGGCGCCCTCGCGCAGCCATGCGCAAAACCATGCCGATTGCTTGTTGGCGGAGCCGGCCGTAGCGTTCGAATCACCCGTTGTTTGTTCAGTCACGCCGCTTATCTCATCTCCACTACCAGCTTACGCCCGTTCAGCGAGGCTTTCACCGGTTGCAGCGAAACCATCGTGGTGGGCAGTCCCACATGGCGGCGGAGTGTTCCGAGCTCGACCACCAACTCATCATCTTTCTTGAACAGGCCGATCTCGGCTTTCTCGGTGAACGGAACATCGAGCACAACCTCATGGTGGTCGTCTACTTTGGCGAATGAGTATGGGGCTGCCGTGCGCGTTGCAAGCGACGCATCCTCACCATTCGGATACAGGCGCGCGGCCAGCTCGCGCAAGCGCTCGTAGCCAACTACTTCCTGCGGGAACATCGGTACCTGGCGAACCGGCACCGGAGAAAAGTATTGCTCGATCTCGACCAAGGTTTTCTGCTGGGCGTTGCGCCAAGAGGTAAAGAACGTATCTTCCACCACGGACGGCAGAACCCGATTCACAATAATCTGGTCGATCGTTAATCCATAAAGAGAGAAGTAGACGAAGGCGCGCTGTGTTTCGCGCAGAACCATCTTTTCGGGATTGGTTACCAGGCGGCCGCTCGTTATGGTGGCATCTTCGAGCACCAGATCGATTCCTTCGATTTTCTTAAAGAGCTCCTGTACGTTCCTAAAGTAACTATCGGGCGGGAGGTCGACTGGGGAGAGGCGATTTGCGATAGGGCGGACGGCTTTGAGCATGCTGCGCTGGAACCCGAAGATGTGCTTCATGTACCAATCAAGGGTCGTCGGCAGGCTGATGAAGCGCAGCGACTCGGCGGTTGGCGCGCAATCCAGAACGACGACCTCGAATTCTTCGGACTTGCGGTATTGGTTGACGTACATCATAGCGCTCAACTCCTCCATTCCGGGGAAGATTGCCATCTCTTCTGCTTCCACACCTTCGAGTCCGGTTCTGCGCAGGATGGAGGTGATGTAGGTGGAGATTTCGCCCCAGTAGTGTTTGAACTCGAAATTGATGTTGACCTCCTGGATGAACAGCCGCGGGGCAATCTGAAGAGGCGCGGCGGTTTGGCTGTGGAATAATCCGCCGCCCTGATCGAAGGCATCTGCGAGGCTATGCGCGGGATCCACGCTGATGATGAGCGTCCGTTTGCCCAATTCCGCCAGATGAACGCCCGTAGCGGCCGCCACGCTTGTCTTCCCGACGCCGCCTTTGCCGCTGTATAAGAGAATGCGCACTTCCGTTGGATGCGGCGAGTGAGTATTCCGCGCAATTCATTTGAAAGACAACTACTGCTATGCAGGAGGCTTAGGCCGTCGGGAGATCGCGGTCGAGTTCGGCGATCTGGCGGTTAAACCGTTCGGCCGCACGCTGGTTTATCAAACTAACCAGCCAGAAGAACGCCGCGGCTACGACGGCGTAGACAGCTGGAAAGGTCCGGCGGCCCGGAGGAGCAGTTACGATCGCGTACGTGATGAGCAATGCCATACCGGGAAGCATGGGTCCCAAATACCACTTCCAGATACTGCGCAGCAGATTGCGCTGCCGTTCGAGTTCACTTCGGTAAAACTCGATGCCATTCGCGCGTCCCATCTCTGCCGGTAGAGATCTGGGTGCGCCGCGTGCCTGCAGGTGCCACGCGATATAGAGCGCCGCCACGATGATTAACACGTACGAAACGCGCGGCACGGCCTGCGAGGTCTTAACGCACATCGCTCCAAACACGAAGATGACTATGAGGCACGCCGTCTGCTCCCGTAAATTCCGCCACTGAATCCGGCGCTGAAATTTCGCCGCCTTCGCGCGGAGTTCCTCTACTGAAATTCTCACCTCCTCCACCTCCTGTTTCTGCCAAAGATCTCTAAGCTCGTCCATCCCGTGCTCCTTGGAAATCGCGCGCCAAAATGCTCTTGATCCGATGAACTTTGGTGGCTGCATTGCCGGGCGAAAGGCCGGTGAGTTCGCCGATTTCGAGCGCGTCCATGCCGTCGAGCCAGGCTAGAATGACCTGCCGGTCAAGCGGCTTCAGACGCCGGATCAGAGTCATAAGCTGGTCGAGCAGCACGCTGCGGTCCGCGTCCGCCTCGACGGGGAACGCCTGAAGCTCGTCGAGGCTCAGGAGGAGCTGAGGGCGGGAGCGCCGCTGCCGGATGGCGTACGAGGTGGCAGCGTTGTGTGCCACGCGATAAACCCAGGTGCGCAGCGAGCAAAGGGCGTCGAAGCCTTCGAAACTTCGCCACAGTGCGAGATGGATCTCCTGAAGTAGGTCGCGCTGCTTGTCGGAATCGGCCTCATAGCCACGCGCCAGACGTGCGAGCGCCGGACCGTATTCCGCCGTCGCTCGCATATAGAGCTCGTCCTGGCCTTTCACGTTTGAGGTAGTCGCCACGCGGGCGACTTTCTTACGGGCTATTCTCGAGGAGCTCGAGTACCGCCTCGCTTGGTTCCAATTGCCTCGGGTCGGGCGGCCACACAGCGCCGGCTTGCTTCAAGGCTTTCACGGTTCCGACGAAATCGCCGTCTCTATGCCAGCCGTTTCCGGATCCGAAGATCGCCCATCCGAGCGCCGTCGAGGCGTAGTCTCGTGACTTCAGTTCGAGAGCCGGGTTGAAGCGAAGGATGGCATGGGTCATCTCGGTGTTACCGTTGAACCCGGCCCAGTGGAGCGCAGTGGCGCCCATGTCTCCGAGCGTATCCACCGGCCAGCCTGCGGCCAGCATCAGCTTCACCGCTTCCGTGTTGTTGCTCTGGGCGGCGTTAGGGAGCTTGCGCGCGTCCTGTTCGGAAAGGTGACTGGCCAAGTCTGGCCGCTTCTCGAGAAGCTGGCGGAAAGCCGCTTCATCGCCCAACTCACACGCGAGCGCTAGTTTGAGCTCTGGCGGAGTGCGCGCCATCAGTAATTCGAAGATGTCCTCGTGCCCGAAATCGCGCGCTACCGTATGGGCCGTGCGATGCGGGCCCAGAGTCCAGATGTAAATCGAGCCCCCGGCGCGCGCATCCTGCTTTGGAAACCACTGTTCCGATACGTTCATGCGGATGCACTCAGGATCACGATCGAGATGCGAGCGCACCAGATCTGCATCGCCCAGCGCAGAAGCCATCAGGATGTCCGAGCGGCATCCCTTGGCAACTAGGTAGCGGGCGACGTCCTGACGGTCGCGAGGGTAGTGGCGCTTGTGTTCCACGCGCAGCATATACTGAGCCGGCGTCGATTCGTGATCGACATCGCAGGCATCGAGTTCGGCGCCGTGCGCTAACAACAGGCTGGCAACCTCAACTGTAGAGGCGAAGTGAAGCGGCGTTTGCCCGTCGCCGCCGCGTGCGGAGACCAAGCCAGGATCGGCCGCCAGCATCTCCTGTAGGATGTCGGTCATTCCGAGGCGCGCTGCCGCATGCGCATCCAACACGGCTCCGCGCTCCACCAGAAACGGCACCATTTCGGGATCGCAGTCGTCCAGCACTCCAAATCCACCGGCCCACCATTCGGTCCGTTTATTGATGTCTGCACCCGCTCGAAGCAGCAGATCGCTGGTGGCGCGATCGCTTCGCTGCACCGCTGCGAACAGGGCCTGTTGGCCGAAGCCGTAGTCGGGCAGCGAATCGTCTATCCGCGCCGTCAGTTCCGGATATCGGTCCAGCAGGGTGCGAACGCGTTCCGCATCGCTGTCGCACACGGCCGCCTTCAGAGCTTGGGCCGGCGTTATCGACTGCGCTTCCGCATGCGCTTTCAGCTTCGGCCACGTAGGAAAGCCGTACTCATTGGCTAAGGCGTGTTGTGCATCCGCTAACTTGCTCTGCGGCATCCTGCTGAGCAGTTCTTTTGCCTGCTTCTTCAGGAATTCTAGATTTGGCTTCTGAGGTAATTCTCGAGACATAGCTCCTCTTTCTGTGGCCCGGCGTCCGCTATGACGGGCAGAAGAGAAGTTACTCTCAGTTTGCTAAAAACGCATCAGGTGGGATCATCCCTCTCCGCGGACGGGTTGCAACCTGAACTGCGAATCGAGTATAGCGCGCATTTGCACCAGCGGCGAGCTCTACGCGTAATAGGGAAAGAACCGTTTCAGACGATTGAACCGGCTTTCGAGCAGTACCCAGGAGAGTTTGCCGGCGAAGTAGCTAGCAACGATCATGACGGGAATGTAAGCTGTTTTCACGAGCAACTGGCAAAGAAGAGATGTGTCGGCAAGGGCGTGTTTCAGGGGTCCAGATGTTGCCGCGAACAGGGTGGGGTGGAGTACATAAATTCCGTACCCGTATTTGCCTACAGAACGGAGCCACCGAAGCGAGAAAAATCGGGCGATGGCGCCGCTGGAACGCACGACGAGGAACACACAGCTGGAAAAGAGCAGGCCCATCGACGACAGACCAATCGCGTCCATCAATCGGTAATTGAAAACCACGGCGGCGAGACCGAGCAGCCCCAAGGCGATGGGTGCCCAAACTCCGGTAGAAGCACGCTTTCGAAGTACGGGATCTCTCACGACGACAGCGACCAAAGCACCCAAGACGAGTTCGTCCAAGCGGGTGAACACTGAAGTGAATGCGTAAGCCGCGCCGATTCCTGTGCCAACCATAAAGCAGCGTAAAGCAAGGCAACAAACAACGATCGCGATGCCGGCCGGAATAAGGCGTCGTAGAGGAACCCAAAAAACAAAAGCGGGCCAGAACAGATAAAACTGTTCTTCAACGGCGAGCGACCACAAATGAGATAGGCGAATGTTGGTAACCGGAAACATGTTTTGTAGGTACAGGACATACCATCCCCAGTCCGTCGGTATAGATCGGAACGCTGCGCTGAAGTAGTGCGCCTGATTTAACAGAAAGATAAAAACCAAAAAAGAGTAGTAGAGCGGGAAGATACGCAGCGCGCGGCGCACATAGAAGATGGTGAAGAAGTGTTTCGTAGTGCGTGTATCGAGCAGGATGCCCGTGATCAGGAAACCGGACAGCGCAAAGAAGAGATTTACTCCACACCATCCGAAGTCAAGAGAACGGATGAGGAAGGCTTCAGCGCTGCTTTGGGGCGAAAAGATGAAGTGAAAGTGGAAGATCAGAATCAGAAGAACGGCCACGCCGCGAAGACCGTCGAGGGCGGGGATGTGTTTTTGCTCAAGAGTGCCGACGCCCTGAGCAGGCGCTATCTCCGGACTGTCCCGGTTTGCGGGTCTGCTGACCCAGGCCCGTATGTCAGTACCCGACGCGGTTCCCTGGGACACCGTGCGGGCCTGAATCGCGAAACGTGAGTCAATCCTGCGCATCACGCGATTCAACCCACAGCATACCAGGACCCTCTTCTATCTCCCGGCGGACACTCCAGATTGGGCGGACAGAAAGGAATTGACCGTCTCCACAAACTTGTCAGCTTCCTCGTAGAACGGCATGTGGCCACTTTTGTCGAAGACGACGAAAGTCGATCCAGGGATGGCCCTATGAATTTTGTACGCCACCGCCGGGGCAACATTGATGTCATAGCGGCCTGTGAGGACGGCCGTCGGAAAGTGGAACTTGGGCAGTTCGGGATTGAGATCGAATCTCTGGAGATCGCGATTTATGGCCTGATTGATCTCACGATTCTCATCCACATCTGTCATTTGAGCCAGAGCGGCATTGCGCTTTTCCGGCGAGTAGAAGAGCATCGACAAATACTCCTTCAGTGCGACCTTAGCTGCGTTCGCATCGCCCATGTCACTCGCGAAGGTTTGTGCGTCTTCCCTTTCCACAACGTCGGGGAAAATGTCCTTGAATAAGAACACTGTGTCGCTCCACTTCGGCGCGGCAGAATCGACGATCAGCAAGTGTTCTATGTGCTGCGGGTAGCGGGCAGCGTACGCCATCACTAGATAGCCGCCCCAGGAGTGGCCTAAAAGATCGATGCGATCGGCCCCGATGTGCACGCGCAAAGCCTCAAGATCCTCGATCTGATCGCGAAGAGTGCAGGATTGGCCGCTCTTTAATTTGGAGGACCGACCGTTCCCACGCTGATCGTAGAGAACGACCCTGCGATTCGTTGCGAGGGTGTCCCAGGCATTCGAAAGGTGAAGGTAGGCATGGTCGAACCCAGGGCCTCCATTGGCTACAAAGAGCGGGGTTCCGCCGCCATTCCCGATGACCTCATAGTAGAGCGAGACGCCGGCAACTTCGAAGGTCTGACCGGGATGCGAGTCGGCGCCTCCATAAAGTAGCGCCGGGACGAGGCAGGAGGTCGTAAACAGCAGCGTAACCAGACTTCGCATAAGTAATTTGTATTCGCTTTCAGTATGGCTTTAGGTAGAAGCCGAAGATTGGCAAAGAGTGCTCATAGACCTTACGGCGCTTGCAATTGGAACAGAGAAAGAGTACGTATAATCGTGTTCACTAGGACGTTGCTCGACCGCTGGCATCTCGCCGGAATCACAACTCTGCAAACGGGCTTTCCCATCAACATTGCAGACACTGCATTTCGCTCGCTGCAGTGCGACAGCTACTCGTATTACGGTTGCTCGGATGCGGCGCATTACCTCTCACCTGTGCAGACGCTCGACCCGCGCAACTCCTATCTGACGAACAATACAAAAGGCACGAGTGCCACAAGGAATAACTTCTACTACTTCAACCCGAATACGTTCGGGCTGGAGCCAATCGGAAGGCTGGGCGCAACAGCTTCCACGGGCCGGACTGAACAACACGGATGTGACGCAATCAAAGCGCGTTTTCATCACGAGCAGTGAGCGGCGGTACATCAACTGCGGCTCGAAGTCTATAACGGTTTTCAATCACACCCAGTTTCAGACGCAGGCCCCGACGGGCGTCTCGGGCGTCTACGGAGGTATCAACAGCTCGAACTTCGGCCGCGTGCTTTCGGCCCTCCCGGGGCGGACAGTACAACTCGGCGCTAAGTTCTACTTCTGAGCGGGGGCGCCGCTTTGCTGCAGCAGTTTGGCCACCAGACCTGTCCAGCCGGTCTGGTGGCTGGCGCCCAGGCCTTTGCCGTTGTCACCGTCGAAGTATTCGTAAAAGAGAACGTATGGTTCGAAGTTCGGACCGTTCTGAAAGAGCGGCTCGCCGGTGTAAACCGGACGATTCCCTTGTGCGTCGGGCAGAAAGAGATTAGTCAGGCGATGGGAAAGTTGCTTAGCAATATCGCCCAGCCGGAAGTGCTGTCCGGATCCGGTAGGAAACTCGGCGGTGAAGGATTCACCGAAGTAGTAGTCAAGGCGCTGGAGCACTTCGATAATGAGGAAATTCATCGGAAACCAGACCGGTCCGCGCCAGTTGGAATTGCCGCCGAACATGTTGGTTTCCGATTCGGCAGGCTCGTAGGCAACTCGAAACGTGTTGCCCGCGAGCGAAACTTCATAAGGATGATCTTTGTAGTAGCGGGATAGCGATCGGACTCCGAAGGGCGAGAGAAACTCAGATGCGTCAAATAGGCGCTGAAGAATACGCTCCAGGCGGGCTGGGTTTACTACGGAGAGCAGGCGTCGCCGCTCCACTCCGGTTTGCGTCATCGAGGCTAGACCGGATGTCAAATCCGGCCTGTTATCGATGAACCAGTTCATTCGCTTCAGAAAACCGGGATGGCAGTCGAGCATGTCCGACTCAAGCGTATCCACCGCAAAGAGGGGAACTATTCCTACCAGGGATCGGAGCCTCAAGGGTATACTCCGGCCCCCATCCTGCAGCAAACGGTCGTAGTAGAAACCATCCTCTTCATTCCAGAGACCGCTCCCGCCGTGATGATTGATTGCATCGGCGATGTAGAGGAAATGTTCGAAGAACTTGCTGGCGATGTCTTCGTAGGCATCGTCGATCTGCGCAAGATGCAGAGCCATCTTGAGCATCGCGAGGCAGAACATCGCCATCCAGCTGGTCCCATCAGACTGTTCGAGAACCCAATCGCTCGGGAGCGTGCTGTTTCGATCGAAGACCCCGATGTTATCGAGGCCGAGGAAGCCGCCCTCGAAGATGTTGTTTTCCTCTGAATCTTTCCGATTCACCCACCAGGTGAAATTGACCAGCAGTTTGTGAAAGATCCGCTCCAGGAACTCAAAATCCGGTTTGCCTTTGAGCTTCGCGTCGATGCGGAAAACGCGCCAGGCAGCCCAGGCATGCACAGGCGGATTGACATCGCCGAAGTTCCACTCGTAGGCAGGGATTTGCCCGTTCGGGTGCATGTACCATTCGCGTAAAAAAAGGATGAGCTGCGACTTGGCAAAATCAGGGTCGGCGGGCGCAATTGCGACGGTGTGGAAGGCGAGATCCCATGCTGCGTACCACGGATACTCCCACTTGTCTGGCATGGAAACGATGTCTTCGTTGAAAAGGTGACGCCATTTGTGGTCACGTCCACGCTTACGCTGCTCGGGCGGCTTCGGCATGCCGCGATCGCCATTGAGCCATGTCTCCACAACAAAGTGGTAATACTGCTTGCTCCAGAACATGCCCGCCATTGCCTGGCGATACACTTGGGCAGGAACACCGGTAAGATCGGGTGAGAGGCTTGAGTAGAAGTCGCCTGCTTCGCGAATACGGTCGTCGAAAACACCGTTCCAAAAGGAGCGAGGAAGAGCCGGCTGGCCGTCTCTCGAGAGGCGAAAGAAAAATGTGGTTTGTTCTGCTGAAGCCAGTTTCAGCTGGTAAACCGCACATGCCTTGGTGCCCTGCTCACGATCGTGGATCGCTCCGCTCCCATGCACGATGCAGTTGTCTATCGCATCCTTATAGAAGACGTTCTCGCCGCACCAGCCCCAGATCCTTTCCGTGTTGGTTTCGTTCTCGGTGAATAGAAGCGGCGGCGCGCCGTCGAGCTCGAAGTTAAATCGGCCGAGCCTGGGGTGTTGAGCCTCAATGGCTGCTTCCGACCTCTTGGTCAGGGTCGGTTTTTGGGAGAGATCATAATTGTTGTCCCAACTCCAGACGTTGCGGAACCAGAGGGTCGGGAGGAAAGTCAACTCCGCGGTGTCCGGTCCGCGATTGGCAATGGTAACGCGAATGAGCATGTCATCGACGTCCTGCTTGGCATATTCCGCGAAGATGTCGAAGTAGCGGCCTTCATTGAAAATGCCGGTATCCTGCAGTTCGAATTCAGGATCGGTGCGATTGCGCCTGGCGTTCTCCTCAACCAGGCGGTTGTATGGGAATTGTGCGTGCGGATATTTATATAGGCCTTTCAGGTAGGAGTTTGTCGGCGTAGCGTCAAGGTAATAGTAGACCTCCTTGACGTCCTCGCCGTGATTACCCTGTGGCCCGGTGAGACCGAACAGTCGCTCTTTGAGGATCGGATCCTTGCCATTCCAGAAGGCAAGCGCGAAACACAGATACTGATGGTTGTCGCAGATGCCAAGGATGCCGTCTTCGGTCCAGCGGTAGGCGCGAGAGCGGGCCTGATCGTGCGGCAGATAGTTCCAGGCATCGCCATCCGCGCTGTAGTCCTCACGAACGGTGCCCCAGGCACGTTCCGCAAGATAGGGACCCCAGCGCTTCCAGTGATGAGTGCGAGCTTGGGACTGCTCGAGGCGGATGTGTTCCGCCGTGGTGGGGTTGGCCATAGAGGGAGACAGTAAATTGTACTGAATCCCTCGTGAGTGAAAGATTAAGCGACGCTGGGCTCGGCGAGCACCGCAAGCGGATGCTTATATTTGCAATCTCCGTTCGGACATTGAGCAACCGGTCCCGCTTTGAGGTATTTCTCGATTAGGTAGCTGCTGCCGCACTCAGGACACTTCTCCGGAATCGGCTTGCCCCAGGCGACGAAATCGCATTCGGGATAGCGGTTGCAGCCGAAGAAAGTCTTTCCACGTTTGGAGCGGCGTTCAACGATTTCGCCCTTCGAACAGTTCGGGCAGGGGACGCCGATCGTCTTCTGCTTAACGTACTTGCATTTCGGGTAATCGCTGCAGGCGACAAACTCGCCGTAGCGGCCGTACTTCTGGACCAGATTGCTGCTGCACTGCGGGCATTTCTCTTCAAGCGGAACATCTTTGCGTTGCTCGCCGCCAATCTGCTTGGTGGTCTTGCAGTCCGGGTATCCGGAACACGCGAAGAACTGGCCAAAACGACCTTTCTTGAGGACCATCGGACGGCCGCAGTTCTCGCAGTATTCGGCTTCGTCCTGCTCGCTGAAATCCGTTTTCTCGCCATCAGTCGCTTCAACCGCGACTTCGCGCGTGTTGCTGCATTCCGGATAGCCGGTGCAGGCTATGAAGCTGCCGTGCTTGCCCCACTTGATCACCATGGGCTTGCCACATTTTTCGCAGATGAGATCGGTCGGCTTCTCCATCCGCTTGATGTCGGTCATGTGCCGCTCGGCGTGTTCCAGGTTTTTCTGGAAACGGCCGTAAAAATCGGCCATCGCGGTGCGCCAGTCGATCTTGCCCTCTTCGATCTCGTCCAGCTCTTCTTCCATCCGAGCCGTGTACTTCACGTCGAAGAGATCGTTGAAGTTCTCGAGCAGAAGGTCTGTGACGACCATGCCAAGTTCGGTGGGGTGGAATTTCCCGCCTTCCTTCTTAACGTACTCGCGTTCCTGAATCGTCGTGAGAATAGAGGCATACGTCGAGGGGCGGCCCACACCGTCGGACTCGAGTTTCTTCACAAGCGTCGCTTCGTTGTAGCGGGGCGGCGGTTCCGTGAAATGCTGCTCGGGATGAATTTCCTTGAAGCGCAGCGCCTCGCCTTCGGTTACGGCGGGCAGCTTATGCTTCAGGTCTTCATCATCGTCGTCCTTTTGATCCTTGCCCTCTTCGTAGACCTTCAAGAAGCCTTCGAACTTAAGCACGCTGCCTGTGGCACGGAAAATATACGGCGTTCCGCTCTTGCCAGTAGCGTTGATATCGATGGTTGTCTGATCGAGCAGCGCCGGATTCATCTGCGACGCGATAAAGCGCATCCAGATCAGCCGGTACAGCTTCAACTCGTCTTCTGCCACAAATCCTTCGAGCGACTCCGGCGTACGAAGAACAGAGGTGGGACGGATGGCCTCGTGCGCATCCTGAGCGTCCTTCTTGGTCTTATATACGTTAGGCGAGGCGGGGACATAATCCTGGCCATAACGCTCGGCGATCATCGTCCGAACTTCCGTCAGCGCGTCTTCCGAGACACGCGTCGAATCCGTACGCATGTAGGTGATCAGACCAACCGCGCCTTCTTTGCCTAAGTCCTTACCTTCGTAGAGGCTTTGGGCGAGCATCATGGTCCGCTTCACGCTGAAGCGCAGCTTGCGGGACGACTCCTGCTGCAAAGTCGACGTGATGAAGGGCGGAACCGGATTGCGCTTTTTCTCACGAGTCGCCACCGACTTGACCGAGTACGACGAGCCGTCCAGATCGGCAACGATGCCGGAAGCCGTAGCTTCGTTCGTTACCTCAGGCGTCTTCTCTGCGACTCTGTTGAGCCGGGCGCTCAGAACGGGCGGCTTTTTCGCATTCAGCGCAACGTCGATCGTCCAGTATTCCTGCTTCTGGAACGCCTTGATCTCACGTTCACGATCTACGATCAGGCGCAGGGCGACTGTCTGGACACGGCCGGCAGACAACCCGCGTCGGACCTTATCCCAAAGCAGAGGTGAAATCTTATAGCCGACTAGCCGGTCGAGAACGCGCCGGGCCTGCTGCGCATCGACCAGGTTGATGTTCACGGCCGAGGGTTTGTCGAACGCCTTCTTGACCGCGTTGGCCGTGATCTCGTTGAACATCACCCGAAAGATTGCGGGTTTGCCGGCCTTTTTGGGCTCGAGCTCTTCCTTCAGATGCCAGCAGATCGCTTCGCCCTCGCGATCCGGGTCAGCCGCGAGGTAGACCGAATCCATACCCTTGGCAGCCTGTTTCAGCTCGGAAATGAGCTTCTTTTTGCCTTCAATTACCTCGTAACGAGGTGTAAAGTCGCGCTCGATATCGACAGCTAAGTCCTTTTTCGGCAAATCCTTGACGTGCCCGAGCGACGCTTTGACGACGAACTGCTTACCGAGATACTTCCCTATGGTTTTCGCCTTCGCTGGGGATTCAACGATGACGAGCGATTTAGCCATACCTACCTTACTGTGTAACCTTACTTATATGTGATTCCGGGGTGCGTCCAAAGATTCCGGTACAAGAACGCTACTCTTTTACCACACCTTGACGTAGTTTTTCCCGGGGAGCTGCCTGATCAGACCTGACATCTCGAGGTCGAACAGGGCACCGATCAGCTCTGATGACGAGATTTCGCCGAAAGTTTCAACGATCGTCTCAAACTGTTGAGCAGTATCGACTTTCAGGAAATTCAGAAGCTTCTTGGCGAGAGCTCTCAGGGGCTCTTCCGGACCATTCTGGGCACTGGAAATGGACTCTGAATCATCCGGCAGAACTTGTTGCTGAGCCTTGGCCACCAGGTCGCGCCTGACCGCCACGGGCAGCTCGTTTGTGATGTCGCTCCACTCCTGGACCAGCTTGGCGCCCCCCTCCTTGATTAGCAGATTAGGCCCCCAGCTCATCTTGGAAGTGATATTTCCAGGAACGGCGAACACCTCGCGGCCCTGGTCCATGGCCAGTTTGGCCGTAATCGCGGAGCCGCTGTGTTGGGCTCCCTCGACGATGAGCACGCCCAGTGAAAGACCGCTGACGATCCGGTTGCGCACAGGAAAGTTCTGCGGGAAAGCCGGAGCTTCCATGGGGAACTCGGAGACCAGGAGACCCCGCCGGGCAATCTCGTCGTACAACTTGCGATTGCTCGAAGGGTAGAGCACATCCACTCCGCAACCAAGCACGGCGATGGTCGACCCGGTCGCATTCAGGGCTGCCCGATGAGCGGCGGTGTCGATTCCGCGAGCCATCCCGCTCACAATAGTCAAGCCGGCCTGCGCGAGGTCTGCGCTGAGGCGTTCGGTGGCGGCGAGCCCGTAAGGAGTCGGGCTTCGAGTACCTACCACAGCGACGGAATGGGCTTGAATCAGCTCGATGTTGCCGATTGCGAAGAGCAGCAGGGGAGGATCGAAGATTTCGCGCAGGCGCTGGGGATATCGGGGGTCATTTATCGTTAGTAGCTGAGCGCCGGAGGAGAGTAGTTTAGCCTGCTGGTTCAAGGCGTCTTCGAAAGAGCAGCCGGTTGCTACATTGCGTGCCTGGGACGGGCTGAGTCCCGCCGCTTCGAGCTCGGTAGCGGACGAGCGGAATATCTCTTCAGGAGATTTCAATTTCCTGAGCAGTTTGAGGGTTCCCAGCGTGCCGAGGCCCGGGACCATCCGCAAGGCAAGCCAATGAAGCGTTTCTTCTTGAGTAAGAACGGTATGCAGCACGTGGAATAGGTGCGCGGCGAAAACGCGACTTCAGCTTAAGGCTTGTCTTACAGAAGCCTCAAGGAAGACTTCGGGCAGGTAGCGTTGAGGCATCTATCCTGTCGCGCTGCTAATCCGCTCTCTGTGATTGGCTAGCTGGCCAAAGTCTCGGGCACAGCGACTTTCAACCATCGCTTGACTAAGGCGGCGAGCGCCTCCTGACTGACAGGCTTCGCCAGGTAATCATCCATGCCGGCAGCGAGACACTTTTCGCGTTCACCCACCAGGGCGTTAGCTGTAACCGCCACGATCGGAACACGCGAAGGCAGGAATTCTGATTCCCTAATGGCGCCGGTGGCTGCGAAACCATCCATAACGGGCATCTGGCAATCCATCAGGATAAGGTCCCACGCGGGCTGCTGCTGAAACCGTCTGACTGCTTCGGCGCCATTCTCGGCTATCTCGACCGTGCAACCAAGGCGCTGCAGCAGGCGTTCGATGACTTTCTGATTGATGGCGTTATCTTCTGCCACGAGCACGCGGCCTCCATGGGCCAACCCAGACCCGCTGGAAGCGATGGCAACGGTCTCCAAGCGTGGTTCTGCGGCGTGCAGATTAAGAACGGCCCAAAACGTACTGCCTCGGCCCAACTGGCTTTCAACCCCGGTAGACCCCCCCATCATCTCAGCGAGCCGCCTGGAGATCGCCAGCCCAAGACCGCTGCCTCCGAATCGTCGCGTGATGGAGCTCTCGGCTTGACTAAAGCTTTGGAACAGGAGTCCTTGCACCTCCTCCGCGATCCCGATACCCGTGTCGGTGACCGAAAGTTTCAGCGACACCCTACCCAGGTCGCAGCAAGCTTGGGGAGTAACACGCAGGGCGATAACTCCTGTTTCGGTGAACTTAACAGCGTTCGAGAGGAAGTTCAGCAGAATCTGCTTGAAGCGCACCGGGTCACCAACTACCCACGATGGCAGAGCCGGATCCACGCTCGAGACAAGCTGGACGCCTTTCCGTCTGGCTAAGTCGCTGACTGGACTAATCGCTTCCTTAACCGCCGTCCTGAGTTGAAAGCGAGTGTACTCGAGAGTCAGTTTGCCTGCCTCGATCTTTGAAAAGTCCAGAATGTCATTGATTATGGTGAGCAGAGCGCTGCCCGAATCCTGGATCGCATTAACGCAGTCCTGCTGGTCATTCGACAGCTCCGTGTGGAGCAGCAACTCCGTCATTCCGAGCACGCCATTCATGGGCGTCCGGATCTCGTGACTCATCATAGCCAGAAACTCGCTCTTAGCCCGATTGGCGCGATCTGCCTCGGCTTTGAGAAGCTTTTGTTCGGCCAGGCGATGATCTATCTCTTCAGTGCGCTCGGCGATTAGGGATTCGAGTTTCCGGCGCCGCTCCGCGAGCACATTCTCTCTCCAGCGCCAGATTCCCAACGAGAACAAGATCAGTCCGGCGCTTGCCAATCCGAGGAAAATTTCCGAACGCCACCAGGGTGATTCGATCACGAAACTCAATGAGTTGACCGGAGATTCCAGACCCGTATCGGTGTCGAACGTCTTCGCTTCGAATACGTACGAACGCGGGCTCAGGCCGGGGTAACGAACCTCCTTCCCGGTAGTCTCGATCCAATCCTGTTCAACGCCTCGTAATCGATATCTGAAGCGGATTGCTTTTTCGTTGCTGAAGCTCACGGAGGCCAGACCGATGGTCAGGGGATTGCGGCGCCATGTCAACGTTGCGCGGCTGTCCAGAGGGTTGCTATCGCCGTACTTCGCGCTCACGATAACGGGCGGGCGAGGAGGCTGGACCGGCTCTGCCCGCAACACATCAAGGTGCGAGAGCCCGCCGCTCGTTCCTATCCAGATCGAACCATCCACGTCTTCGAAAAACGCTTCCGAATCGATGTCGTTCCAGAGCAGCCCGTTATCGACGGAGTATTTCTGCCAGGAGCGTCCATCGAACAACTGAATGCCGCCGTCTTCCCCGAACCAAACCCGGCCGCGCGCGTCGACGCGGATGAAGAGAATCATGTTTGAAGCGACCGGCTGCTTTTCAGCACTTACAACAGTTCCGCCGCGAACGCGCAGCCGAAAAACGCCAGTGTCATCCCCGTCGATCCAGACCGCGCCCGAATGGTCGACCGCGACCTCCGACAGGCGATTGCCGAGATGAAAGGGCGCAAGGTCGAGGCGTTGCCAGCCTCCCCCGCTGAAACGGAAGAGATCCTCGCTGGAAATCATCCACAGGCTGCCGTCCTGAGCCTGCGTGATGCTCGAAGGTGAGCCGGACCGTCCCGCGGAAAACGCCGTGGCCCGGAAAGTTCTTGCCGCGCCGGAGCCTTCGCTCGCAAAAAGCCCGTCCCGAGTCAACGCCCAAAGCCGCCCCGAGCGCTCGGCGAAGAGTTGAGTGATGTGTTCCAACTCGTACTGCCGTGTGCTGTGTGTACGGGCATCGATCCGCAGGAGCCGGCCATCGGCCGCTTGGGTCCAGATATAACCGTCGGGCGTAGCAGCAAGGTTGCGCGACCTGCCTAGATGTTCTTCACCCAGGTTCTCTCCCGGCCGCTGCCAGTTGACGAACGATCGGGACAGCTTATCGAGGCAGCTGATGCCACTCTGATGTCCGACCCACAGGCGGCCGTAGGAGTCACGAGCCATCGACCAGATTTCGTTGTTGGGCAGGCCTTGTGACTTGGTCCAGTGCTCCCAGTGCCCGTAGCCGATCCACTTGCGAAGACCATGGCCTAAGGTGCCGAGCCAGAGCAGATGATCGCGATCGACGAAGATGGATGAGACGGAACCTTCCCCGAGTCCATTTGATTCGGAGACGATCTTCCATTCTCCGGCCGAGTAGATGCCCACCGTTGGTCCGAAGCCGGCAAGCAGCCGGCCGCGAGGATCTTCGGCCATGGGGAGATAGAGTTCATCCGTGTGCAGACCCGGCAGGTCGCGGGATTCCCAACGTCCCCGCAAGCTCGAGTACACTGCAATGTGTTTCGCGCCGCGAGCCCAGATCGTACCGTTTCGCTGGCGGAGCAGAGATCTCCACGTATCTTCCGGCAGACCATTCCGGCTGGACCATTCCGTTACCCGGCCGTCTTGAACTTGACAGATTCCTGTGGCACAACCGAAAAGAATGGACCCTCCCTCGCCGGCAAGGACGCTGTGTTGCCCCTGTTCTCCAAAGCGCGCGGCCTGAACGGGGGTGAGCAGAGGGTTACCTTCCCAGGACCGGCCATTCTCAGTGAAACGAAGTACCCCGAGCTGAGTAGCCGCATACAGGCTTCTATCTGAGACTGAGGCAAGAGCGGAATCGGAAGGGATCTTCAGGGATACTCCCCGATAACGGATCTCTTCAAAACGGCCCTGACGCGAACTTACAGCAAGACCCTGCGATGTGCCGACCCAGAGCCGTCCGGCCGGGTCCACATGCAAAGTGCGGATGAAGGCGCTGGGCAGGCCAGCCTCCCGCCCATACTCGACGAAGGTCAAGCCATCGTAGCGGACAAGCCCGTTTTCGGTGCCGAGCCAGAGGAATCCGGCGCGGTCCTGGCCAATCGAGTTTACGTTCAGGTTGTTAAAGTTCTCAACGTATTCTTTGAACGTATACCGTTGGGCTGAGCAATGGCAGGGAACTAAGAGCACTCCGAGGAATATCCATATCGGCCATTGTCGTGGGTCCAAGAGTCGCATCAAGAACCCTATCGGCTGTCACCGGACGGAGCGTTAGAGAGCATCTGATTAAGGAAAGCCGGCGGAGCGAAATTTGCAACTTCACTCTCCGTAAAGTGTTTGTGTCTGGAAACGGGAACTATTCTAGTGACTTCGCGCGTTTCCGCATCGAATGTTTAGTAGATTCTGAGTTGACATGAGAATTCTGGCCGCCGAAAGCGCGCTCCCCCCCTACTACTACCCACAAGAGGTCCTGGTTGACGCTTTCCGGAAACACTGGGGAAGGCGGCTGGAGCGTTTCGATATCCTCGAACGCCTGCATGCGGCTACTCAGGTTGACGGGCGCTATCTCGCGCTTCCCCTGGAGGCCTATCCGCTCGAAAGCTGGGGAAAGGCGAACGACTGCTGGATAGCTGCTTCGCTGACCCTCGGGCAGCAGGCGATCTGCGGAGCGATGGAACAAGCTGCGGCGAATGGATGCGCGGTCCACCCTCGAAATATCGGTGCGTTCATCTTTGTCTCGATCACCGGAGTTGCGAGTCCCTCGCTCGAGGGGCGGCTCATCAATCGCATGGGCTTGAGTACCCGAACGAAAAGGATGCCGATCTTCGGGTTGGGTTGCGTGGCGGGAGCGGCAGGCATCGCCAGGGCAGCCGATTACGTACGGGCATTCCCGAAGGAGGTCTGTCTGCTGCTTTCCGTCGAACTCTGCTCCTTGACCGTTCAGCAGGAGGACTTTTCAGCGGCCAATCTGATCAGTACCGGACTTTTCGGGGATGGCGCAGCCGCGGTCCTCGTGGGCGGGAGTGAGTTCGACGCAGCGGGCGGCCCGGCCATAGTGGCCACACGCTCTACCTTCTACCCGGACACGGAGCGCGTGATGGGATGGGATATCTCCGAGAAGGGATTCAACATCGTACTCGACCGTGAAGTACCCGGCGTCATCCGGCAAAATCTAGGCCGTGATGCGGACGACTTCCTCGACGAACACGGCTTGAACCGTGCCGATATCGGCAGCTGGGTCATCCATACGGGTGGACCCAAGGTGCTCGAAGCCACCCAGGATGCTCTGGACCTGCCCGATGGTGCGCTTGATATTTCCTGGGAATGCCTGCGGAAAACCGGGAATCTTTCGTCGGCTTCGGTGCTGTTCGTGCTCGAGGAAGTCATGAAAAACCGCAGGCCGGCGCCCGGAACCTGGGGCATTCTGGCGGCGATGGGACCCGGATTTTGCTCCGAACTGGTCCTGCTGCGCTGGTGAGAAGGGCCGATAAACGCGTCTCTGCATTGCTCGCGCCTTATTCTGCTCATTGCCGCAGGGCGAACCAACGCGGCCCGCGGATCGACTTCGCCTGCGCGCGAAAATCCCTAAGTAATCTGTTCTATAGGCGCAGCGCCGATCCCGCCCGTTCAAGCGCCGTACACTACGGATTAGGATCTGCTGCGTGCCATTACCCGCCGATGCTTCCGGTAACCAGGCCGGTGGCGGGCCGCATCTAAAGGTGGTTCATGCTTAGAAGTTTGTTGCTGTTCACGGTTGCTCTCCCTCTTGCCGCGTTTCAGTACCCCGGCCAATATCCACCGGGACAATATCCGCCCGGGCAGAACCCGGGTGGTCCTTTGGGGGGCGGCGGGATCTCCCTTCCGTCACGCGGCCACAAGAAGAGCCAGAGTAAGAAGCAATCCGAGCAGCAACAGCAGCCCACCATCGAAGCCGACGGCCTGACGGTATCGAATAACGGCAAGAAGCTGCTGGTCGCAACGCAGGATGGACGCACGCTGACCATGACCATTACGCCCGATACCAAGTGGGTGAGATCGGGCAACGCAATAACCTCGACGCTCGTCATTCCGCGAACAACCGTGCATGTGGCGGCCCTCGAAGACGACGAGGCATTCCTGACCGCGGCGAATGTCAATCTGCTGAAAGATGCTCCGACCGAGGAAGCCGAGGCGGCGGGCGCTCCCAGACTGGCCCGGCGTCCTCCGGCGGATGACGAAGAGATGGCGCGGCCGACCATCCTGCAGGCGCCCGATGCGCCAGGCCGTCCGACGATCCACCGCGGCAAGCCCCAGAACACGGACGCAACAACCACGGATTCCAACTCCCCGTCCGACACAGGCACGCGGCAGGTTGCCGAGAGATCGAACGCGCCTGCGGCTAAGCCGAAGAGCGATCCGAACGACTTCACGATCGGCACCGATGAGCCGCCCGTCAAGCGCGGTAAAGGCGATGAGCTGGTAGAACGCACCCGTGAGTGGGCTGCGACCTTTACTAACGGCTTACCGAACTTTCTCTGCCAGCAAAGCACCACCCGCTATGTCGAACAGTCACGCTCGGAGGGTTTCCAGCCGATCGATATCGTGACCGCTAAAGTTCTTTATGAAGACGGGCACGAGAAGTACAGCGAGATTACCGTCGGCGGCCACCGGACCAATAAGAGCATGATGGAGATCGGCGGCTCCACTTCAACAGGCGAGTTTGCGTCCGTGCTCAGTGGTCTCTTTGAGCTCGCAAGCCAGACCGAGTTCAAGTTCTATCAATCGACAACCGTCGCGCGGGAGCCCGCGTCGATCTACGACTTCAAGGTGGCGCTCCACAATTCGAACTGGACGATTCAGGTTGGCGGTCAGACCTTGCGGCCGGCCTACAGCGGAAGCATCTGGATAGACAAGGCCAGCGCGCAAGTGAGGCGGATCGAGATGCAGGCCGACAACGTTCCGAAAGACTTTCCGGACGATACGATCGCTTCGGCGGTCGATTACGAAGAAGTTTCGCTGGGCACGACCAAGTTTCTGCTGCCCGTGCATGCGGAGAACTTGAGCTGCCAGCGAGGCAGCAGCATTTGCACCAAGAACGCCATCGATTTTCGCGATTACCACAAGTACACAGGCGAAAGTACGATCGAGTTTAAGTAGGGAAAGCTGGCGCCGGAACACTGAACGAGCCCGGGAGCGCGCAACGCATTCAACCCAAGTTAGAGCAATTCTTCCAGGCGAGCGTAACTCGCGCCCACTCCGTGTTCTATGCCTGCTAAAAACATCGCTGCTCGTCGATTTCACGTCTGATCTTCTGTTCGCGCGGGCTCTGCGACTGATCGGAGCCAGCCTACTTCGGTATGCCGAATGCGAACCGACTGGAGGTGAGAGTCAGCAGAACATCCCCGTGCAGCGTGCCTCGAACGTAAATCCCGACCGATGCACTACCGAGCGAGTGATTGAGCGATTTGTCAGTAGGCGGAACTTGCCAGGGCTCGACGCAATCCTAGTTGTGTTGTTGGCGAACCTTGCCGTCCGCGATCTCGCAGAACAGTAGCGGCGGTCCGTTAAGCGCCACGGTCGTCCCTGGATGCATGACGCCGCCCAGTTGGGCATGCATGCGAGCCGGCTTGTGGCGATTGTGGATGACGTGGAATAGTTGGGCTTCGTGGTCCGGGAGGGCAGTTCAAGCGAAGGGCAACAAGTTGCCGGCAAGTTAGGCTCACGGAATCATGCCGCATTGGAACATCTTGTTTGCGATGGGCGCGGCCACTTTGTTCAGGAAGTGTTCGCGCATCTTGGGATCGCTCTTAAGCATGGCGACCATCTTCTCCTTCATCGCAGCCTGTTGGGCGTCTGGCCGTTCCTCTTTTTTTGCCTTTAGGTCTTCGCAGCTGGAGCTTTGGTATTTCTGAATCACCTTTTGAGCAACTCTGTCCATCAACGGATACTGGCTCTGCTGAGCGGTGCTCGAAAGAGGTTCGGCCATAAGCACGAACATAGCAATGGGCAAACAGGCAAAGTATCGAACGTTCATTCTTCCTCCTGGCAATGAGTTCGCACTGAGTCTAACACCCGCGGTTGTGCTTCGGTCAGAATGATCTGTCGCCGGGCGAGTTTGCCTTCCCGGGCGGGCATATCGACTACATGGAATCGTTCGAAACGGCGCTCGGCGGGGAAAGACGGGAGGAGTGTGGCGGTCTCGCAGCCTAGTGGTCCGCGGCCTGTAAGACCGGCGGGACACTGGTATGAGGTTGCCCCGAAACTATAAGGTGGCCCCGAAACGCGAAAAGGACTTGCATCGCGCAACGCACGGTAATCAGAACGCAGCGATTTTCCACGGAGCACCGGAAACCCGGCGAGGCACTATGGGTCGCTCTTTTGGCGGTGACAAAACTTAAATGAAAATCTTTTCGAAGCCCCTCAGCCGCTTACACGGTTTCCGGTCTGCTGCATGTTCTGCCCGCCTGCTAACTTCGCGCAGAAGCGTAAAGTCATGTGCCTAGTTACCGAGCCGAAACCAGATCGCGCTAACGCTCTGTCCCGAACACGCCGAAGGCGATCCACTCGCCCGTCAACTCGACTTGGCTTCGTTCCCCAACAACACACACGGAGCGTTCAAATTAGCCGCTGCTCTTGTCCCAAGCAAACGGGACCCGAGTTGGCTTCGTTTGCCAAAGATGGCTGGATCATCGAAGGCGGAATTGCAGGTCGAGAGGCTTGGCTTCGTTCCTCCAACAGGCGTCTCAAGCTTGCGACTCGCTTCGTTTCGCGTATTCATCCAACGGGGGTCCACGCCGGGAATCTGGCTTCGTTCCTACATAATCTGATACAGTCCGCAGGATCCCGGGAAGCCCCAGTGAAACCGCTGGCCAATCCTTACGCAGCGGCCTTAGAAGATACGTTCCTGGCGTTGCAGACTGCCGAATGTTCCTATATTGGCCACCGAGAAAGAGAACAGGTATTGATACTCGTTCCGGATGCCGAGATTAAATTGGCGCAACTACATGCCGGTTCAGGGGATCCAGTCCAACGAGCGTGGTGAATACCGAATCGGAAAATTGACGCCCGGAAACTCTTTTGTATACGCACGCCCCCTCCCGGTTCCGTCCGAATCGGTTTCGGGCAACGGTTCCGTTACTCAGATGGTTCGGACATATCACCCGAGCGCCCTAAGCCTCAGCAACTCCGCTGCAGTTCTAGTGCCTGCAGGAGAGGAGGTGCGCGGGATTGACATTCGTGCGATTGAGGCGACTACTTACCACGTCCGGGGCAGAATAGCAGGCTCTCGGACTCAATGGGTTGGTGGGGCGGTACAACTGCTGCCGGCCGAAGAACAGGCGATGGCTATTGTATCCGGGTTTAGTAATTTAGGCCCGGATGGATCGTTCGACATCCCTGACGTAAGTCCTGACTTATACGACCTGACGGTTCGATCGCCCTTAAGCGCCGGACATGTACAGGTTCAAGTAAGTGCTTCGGACACTTTCATTACCTTGCCTATCTTTAATAACGGCACCGTTCGTGGGCGACTCGTAGTCGAGGGAGCGGGTGACCCCCACCAGACCGGCTCTTCCACGGTAAAACTTACTCTTAGGGACGCGGATGCCATCGTTGGCTTGAGTTACTCCCTAAAGATCTTGCCTAGTGGAGAGATTCAGTCCGACATGATAACGCCCGGCAAATATATTGTTGAGATAGTTACACCTCCCGGGGACTATGTTAAGGCAATTCTAATCGGTAGTTCTGAAGTAAAAGATAGAGAAATCGACATGACGACCGGCGGAGTAACTGACCTAACGGTTATAGTTGGGTATGGTACCGGAAGTCTAAGCGGAACTGTTCGCGGCACCACTTCAGTTCAGGAAAAGAATACTAACTTGCCTGCATCGCACATTGTACTAATACCAAAAGCTCCTAAACAGGACGCGTCGAACGTCTACGTTGGTGCCTCTGACAAGAGGGGCCATTTCAATTTGAAGGACGTAGCACCCGGAAAATACAATGCTTATGCAATGCAGGTTGTCGATACTCAGATGCTGCAAAACACTAGCCTTCTCGAACGCATGAGCAATTTAGGAACCGAAGTAGATCTCCAGGAGAAGGAAAACAAGACCGTTGATTTGCGGCTGATACCCGGTTCCGAAATCGACTCCGTCGTTGGTGGGGTTGCGGCATTGCAATAAAGGGACCGAACGGTTTTGATTGCTCTTCGTTTTTTGGATCGCAGAGTAGGAATGAGACCTACCAGGTGGGGCGCATAGAATCTGGCAGGGGCTAGTGTTTCTCATGGGCCGCCGAAAGGCGTAGTCTATTCAATCTATTTGGGACGCTCAGATCGTTCTTCGAGCCGTTCTCTTGTTTCGTTCCAGAAGAAGTTTCTTACGGGGCGAACAGTGGGTTGCTGGTCGGCAAATATTCGGCTTGCATCCTGATCCGAATTCATCTCGACACATGGCAGAATACCGTTTCTTAAGAAGTATACGCCGTGCAAAATATTCGGCAGGCCACGAACTACGATCGATCTAGGATCACGGGCTAACTCAGCGCCCACGGCGCGGCAGGTCCTCTGGGACAGAAACGCGGCTTGGCGCCAAATCCCTAGGTTGTGAAGAAGTACGGTGAGCTGAAATGCCAGCAGACCGGCTGTCAAGGACAGTCGACGTTTACGCTCGCTGCAGCCCTGCACGACAAGGCCCCAGAACAAGGCCAGGCCGAGAACTGGTAGATAGAGCACCCTGGCACCGCTTAAGTCCATTCCAAGCAAAAGGAGATGCTCGACAGGCAGATCAGCAACGACCACCAGGAGAATCGAGGCTAAGAGCAGATGAGGCCTCATCTTCGCGCAAGCCAGAAACCCCACCATCACGACAATCATAATCAGAATGAAAATTTGTAGCCAAACCTTTGGACCGACTGACCAGTTTATGGGAAAGAACAAGAAAGACCACTCTCGGTAACCTAAGGCTTTGATCGTACGAATTAGATTAAACCGGGCAATGGTTGATTCGCCGCTTGTCGTCCGATACCCCCCTAAACCACCCAGCAAGTAGAATCTACAAACGAACACAAGAGTACAGAAGGCAAGCTGAACGCCAGCGATCTTTAGAATCGAATTCCTATCTTCTTGCCGGACAAAGGGGAGCAAGCCTACAACAAAGATAGGAAGGCAATAAGCAGCCTCCTTGCTGAGCAAGGCTACAAGCGTGCATCCGAACACGGGTACAAACCATAACCGTTGCCGCTCGGTCAGATACTTGAAGATAAAGATCAAGCTAAGCAAGGTAAAAAGGGCAGCAAGCAAATCGAACTGCGCCGCCGCCCAGGAAACTGCCTCTGGCCGAGAGCCGTGTATTCCAAATACCAGAGCAGCTACAGAAGCTGAAAAACGAGTAAAGGAAAGTTGAATCGCCAATGCGTATGTCAGACCACTATTCAATAGGTGCATCAGCAGGTTGCAAATATGCCAACCTAACGGACTTTGACCGACCAGCTGAAATTCGATCCAGTACCCAAGGTATCCAAACGGCCGAAAAAATCGGTCGCTCCCGCTCGGGTGCATGAACATTGCTACAATCCTGGATCGAGCCCCCATGTTACTTGCAGCTTCAGCGACATGTGTATAGGAGTCGTGAAGGAGAGGTGCGTTGATGGTAACGAGAAATGGTAGTGTCGTTACGACTACAACGCAAACAAGCGGGATGAGGTGAGATTTTTCGGCTCTTAACTCAATTGAAACGAGTTTGGGCATGTTCCGCAGCATGAGCAACAGAAGAAATGAGAGTCCTATGAGGCTTTCCGAATTCAATGGTGATTGCACGGAAAGGACTGATGTGAAAGGCCCGAAAATTGAGAATCGTAACAGCACGGCGGCTGCTCCTAAGAAAATGGACAGCAACAACAGCTGAGCCAACGGGATGATTTGTGATTGCTTATTCACGTTTTCAAGTCTAGTCTTGATGTCGTCGAGACTAGCGCTCCAGACGAGGGCGTAAATGCATCACCGCGATCAGGAACTCAGGCTCCGCGAGGGTTAGAGCCGCCCTTCTCCCTCGTGAGAAACTTCGCGGAGAAATAGTCCGAGCATCTTCAGCCCGTTTACACCGATTCCGAGCCCCTGATCTGCTGCCCTCTTTGTTTCCTTTCGCCACTAAACGCCTGGAACCGAGCCACACGCAATAAGGTGGCTCGATTCCTCAAGAATATCCAGAATCATCCGGATCGGGGATCGCTTCTGCCGGCGATGCGTTCCCCCGCCCTCCTGCCCGAAGCGCAAACGACTCGAAATTGGCTTTGTTCCTACAAACAGAAACTGAGGCGGCGCTTGGCCTCGTTTGCCTGCATCAGCGATGGATTGCACCGCCAGGAACTTAGTTTGATTCCGGCAGAACCTGATCTGCCGCAGCATCCGCAAGCCCCAATCAGGCGCCACATTCATATGCAGCAGCTTCAGAAGATCCGTTCCTGGCGCTGCAGGCTCCCGAAAGTCCCTATGTTGGCCACCGAGAACGAGAAGAGGTACTGATTCTCGTTTCGGATGCCGAGATTGAACTGACGCAACTGTAGACTGAATCCGCAGCAGTTGGTGTTGTAGGAGGTCTGAATGAAATCGTATAGTCGGCGGCCGGAGAGCTTGTCATAGTCTACGAGGCCTGCGACATTCCAGCCAGTACGATTCGTGCTGCCGTAGCCCCCGCTGATTATGATCTGGTTGGCGGCTGGAAGTAAGACCGGAAGAGTGGAAATAGCGTTGTCAGACGCGCCAAAGAAGTACGTCTTATAGCGAACTGTGACCCCATAAGTCTGGTCCACGATTTGAGCCCGAAGCGGATCGTAGTCGGCGCGCCAGTTGAAGGAAATGAATGGGTAGGGGCTGACCGTGAGGTACGACACCACCGGCGAATAGTTACGAGGACCGCTGAGAAACGCGAACGGTGTCAGTTCCTCGGCGGCGAGCACGACATTTCGCGCTCCCACACCGGGCGGCCCCGAAACAACAGCGCCCCCGAAAGTGGGGTCGAAGTAGCGCGCCTGGGTGAGACGCCAGGTGAAGACCTCGCCTACGTTGCCGTTCTTGTCCTTTTTGTAAAGCCGGTTCGTAATCGAAACCGTGAGCTGGTTGGTATTGGAAAGAATATCGGTTTCATCGAAGTGAATGATCTTCTGAAATTGGTTGATGCCGGTTATGTATTCATAGGTTGCATCAGTCTCGATCACGTGTTTGAGCTTGGGGCCAAGGTGGAGCCACTTGGGAGGCGTATAGATCTTTTCGAGAACGGGAAGCCTGAAATCGAGGGTAAAATCGGCGTCTTTGCGGAAGAGGCTGGCCGCCGCGAGGGCGACGTTGTTAGTCGGGTTCGAGGGGTTGGCGCCGGTGTAATCGGATGTGTTCACCGAATAGTTATTGCTGTAAGCCGTGGCCCCGAAACTGATGCTCGGAACGAGTGAGAAGCCAGCAAAGCGAAATGCGGTCGCGACCCGCGGCTCGACATCCAACCTGCCCGTAGGTCCTGTATTTAAAACCTGCGTGGGGACGCCGTTGGGCGCAAGCGCAGTCGGCTCGCTTCGGGTAAGCAAGCCGGCGCTCGAATCGAAAGAGAGCCAGACCGGAACCGGCCCATGCACAAGATTCTGATCGCGGCTGAGGAATTGCAGCGAGGGCAGCTTCTGCACCACCACTTGGTTTGCCGTCTGCCCGTAAGGCGTGATGCTCTCGAAGAGCTGGTCCCGCTCGGCGACGATGTTGAATGTGTACGTGTCGTTTTTAAATCGGCGCTGAAGATAGCCGAGCGAATAGACTTCGCTCTGGATGGCGCTCGCGAAAGTGTAAGAGAAGACTTCGCGAAACAGATACGAGCTCAGATAGTTGTAGTCGAGACGCCCGGTAAAGCCGAGGATCTGGGTGCGGGCCGTGAGTTCGAACTGGGTGCCTCCTTCTTTGATCGGAGCCGCGGTGCCGTTTGGGACGCCGCGATCGCCCACGCTATACAGGTTGAAATTGAAATCGGTAACGTCGTTCGGCTTGCCGCGGAAATTGTACAGGAAGGCTGGTCCGCGCTGAGTGAAGTATTGAACCACGCCCGTCATGTCATAGCTTCGGCTCATCGCCCAGTAGTAGCCGAGGCCGTATATGTATCCGAAAAGGGTAGTATGGCCGAAGTTGGGTGTCAGGAAGCCGCTCTGGCGAGGGTTGCGGCCGAGCGGTCTTTTAAAGAAAGGCAGGTAGAGAATAGGCACGTTCTTGAGCTTGAAGATCGCGCTGCGAGCGATGGCGCGATCGCCGGGAACAATATCGAAAGTGGGAGCTTCGAAGACCCACCAGGGTTTGGGGATCTTGCAATCGGTCACGAAGCCGTGGTGAAGGATGTACCGGTTTTTGATGCGATCCACCCATTGAGCTTGGAAATAGAAAGCGTTGGTTGTCGTAAGGGCAGCCGGATTAGTCATGATCTTCGGCGGCGCCGTCCCGGTTACACCGTAGAATTTGCCTTCGTCGGTTTCGAGATTGAATTCGCCTTTTTCGGCGTTGATGATGTCGCCCGTTTTGTAGTGTTCGAGATGGACATGGCCGCGAGCATAGGCCCAGCGCGTGTCGGAGTTGAAGTCTATCTCGTCGGCTGAGATAGACATTTCGGAGGTTTGGACTTTGGCGTCTCGCTTTAGATATCGCCAAGAGCCGTTCGAATCCTCGTGGATACCGCCGTACCAGATTTCATCTTTGGGCGGCAGATCTGCTTTGGCCGGATGGGAAACGGTTTGAGCCGCGGCGGGGCCGGCGCACGGTAACACGAGCCCGCAGAGCAGGAATACCGACAGGAAGAATTGTTGTGGACAAACCCTGCTTCTTTTGGTATGTAGGACAGGGGGGACTACGAGTATTCCGAACAGCTTCGGCGCGGAAGAAAGGCTCAACCGAAAACCGTAGCATGCCCAGCCATTCGTGGGCAAGCCTTTCGCGAGTTTGAAGACAAGAACAACTAAAAGCGTCACATGACTTGCCAGCATTGTCAGACTTGGATTTTAGACGAGGACCACCGGTGCCGGCGTTGCGGCAGACGTGTGCGGGCGACGCCTTCGCGCATCTCGCCTTCTACCTACCCGATAGCTGCTACTGCCACTGCTCCGGCTTATGATTTCGAAGAGGAATTGGACGAACAGCCGGCGGTCTTTACTGGTACCCAGACTCAGGCAGCGCAGCAGGCTTTATTCAGCCCCCAGATCCAGCCGAGCAACGATGCGCGAGTTATCCCCTTCGACTCGCTTACGTCGCCGGCTGAGCGAGCCGCAATCCATCTGCGGGCGGCGGAAACCGCGCGTCCGGCCCCAGTGAGAAACGCCAAAGTGGAAGGCAAACGCGCGCGAGCCAAACGAACCGAGCGGGCAAATCAGGGTGAGCTGGAGTTTCAGGGCAGGGAAGAGTTCCTGAGTCCGCCGCGAACGCATGTCATATGTGACGCCCCTGTGGCAACGGCCGGTGTCCGCGTGCAGGCAGCGCTTTGGGATGCTGTGCTGATGCTCTGCGGCTGCGCCATCGGGCTCGGGATGTATCTTTTCGTAGGCGGCGAGTTCGCAGCGAATAAGCATTCGCTGCCATTCCTCGCAGCAGCCATTCTGACCGTGCCGCTATGTTACAAACTGCTGTGGGCCTTCGCCGGGCGCGACACACCGGGCACTCGCATGGCCGGACTGGAGCTGGTAGATTTCGACGGGAAACGGCCGTCGCAGCACCGGCTGTATGGGCGTCTCTTCGGAAGCATCGTCAGCCTGCTCGCCGGCGGTATAGGTATGATTTGGGCTCTGGTCGACGAGGACAAGCTCACCTGGCACGACCATATTTCGGGTACGTTCCCGACCTTCCGGGCGACTGACCTATAAGGTCGCGACGCTGTCGGCTGGAAGCAGTATTGCCGTCATGGAGCCTTTTGAACGAGGCATCCGGGGGTCGGCTCCGTAAGCTTGAATCTGGTCTCTGCCGAACTCGGCCTCCGGAAGCGCGCAGGTAATAACAACCGTGCGGCCTGTTGTGTCCACTTCAACTGCATGCTGAAACGCGGTTTCGAGTGGAAAAAAGAATAGCTTCTGCAACATCTCGATGACGTAATCGTACGTGTGCTCATCGTCATCGAGCAGGATTACATGGAACAGACGTCCGTGCTCCTGTTCCTGATGATCCTGAAGAGATGGAGTAAGCCCAGGAGCAGCTACAACGCTCTGCATGTTCGCAGGGATCATTTTACCGCTGAGGGCGGTTTGACTTGGTAGAATAAAAAAGCAATCTCCAATATGGGGGCGCAACGGATTCGACGGGATTGAATCGTTGTGTGAAGGCGTGTCGGGTTCCGAGCTCCCGTAAAACGATCGGAAAACAACAACTGCCAACAATCAGCAGTTTGCATACGCTGCCTAATTAAAACCTAGGTAGTGCGCTCCGGTTGGTGAGCTTGCGCGCCAGCCAGTGAGTGTCATCTTGCAAGATAGGCAGTAGGCTTCGGTCCGGAGTCGAGAGCCGAGATCAATCGGACTAGGCGGCTTTCGCTCTTGCCGGTTTTTTAGGAAGCTGCTGAACTAACTAGAATCGGATACACACGTAGGCTTTACACGGCGGGCTTTTTCGGACGCGGGTTCAACTCCCGCCGCCTCCACCAACCTTCTTACGCATCCCGCCATCAAGGCGAGAGATCATTAGCGTCCCTTCGACATCGAACGATTGTCAATCACGATGGAAATTCCTAACCTGTTTTGTCCGTACGCCCTCGGCAGCCTGACGATTCCCAACCGCATCGTTGTTTCTCCTATGTGCCAATACTCGAGCCCGGATGGCTTTGCAACCGATTGGCATCTGGTTCACCTGGGAAGCCGTGCTGTGGGAGGCGCCGGGCTGATCATCGTCGAGGCAACTGCGGTTACGCCGGAAGGGCGCATCACGCCTGCTGATCTGGGTATCTGGAAAGACGAGCACATACCAAAGCTCAAGCAGATCGTGGACTTCGCGCATTCGCAGGGCGCTTACATAGGCATTCAACTCGCTCATGCAGGCCGTAAGGCCAGCATGGCCGTGCCCTGGGAACAGGAACGGCTCATTCCGCCGCAAGAAGGAGGCTGGACAGACGTTCTCGCGCCCAGCGCCATACCGTTCTCCGACCTTTATGCCAAGCCGGTGGCGCTCGACAAGGCAGGCGTTCGCCGCATCCTCGAGAGCTTCGGTGCCGCAGCGGCACGCACGGTCAAAGCCGGTTTCGATGCGGTCGAAGTTCATTCGGCGCACGGTTACCTGTTACATTCCTTCCTTTCGCCGCTCAGTAATAAGAGAGAGGATGAGTATGGAGGCGTCTTCGAGAATCGCATCCGGTTGCTGACGGAAGTCGTGGATGCGATTCGGGCTGAACTGCCGGACCGTGCACCTCTAATTGTTCGCATCTCCGCGACGGACTGGGCCGATGGTGGATGGGATATCGAGCAGTCCGTCGCACTGGCGAAGGTTCTGAAGACACGCCAGGTTGACTTGATGGACATCTCTTCGGGAGCCCTGGTGCCGAACGTCAAGATCCCCGCGGGACCGGGTTTCCAGACGCCATTTGCAGAGCGCATCCGGCGTGAAACGGGAATGCCGACCGGTGCCGTGGGATTGATTACCGGGCCCGCGCAAGCGGACCAGATTATCCGAACGGGCCAAGCAGATCTTGTCCTGATTGCACGCGAGTTTCTCAGAGATCCGTATTGGCCGCTGCAGGCCGCGACCGAGCTTCACCAGCGGATTTCGTGGCCGAAGCAATACTTGAGGGCGGCGGCAACCGGAACGTCCGCCCGCGACGGAATCCTGGACGACTGAGCTGCACGCTTCCATGCAGCAACTTCCTAATTTCAGGCTTGACGGGCAGGCCGCGTTAGTAACCGGTGCAGCGCGCGGTCTCGGCCGCTCCATTGCCTTGGCCTTGGCGCATGCGGGAGCCGACGTAGCGCTTGGGTTGCGCGATGCCGCTCAGCCGGGCGACACCGCCACCGAGATTCGAGCTTTGGGGCGGCGGGTTTTGCCGCTGCAAATGGAAATGACGAGCCTCAACCAGGTCACGGGCGCCGTGCAAGCGGCGGTAGATCATTTTGGCAGGCTCGACATTCTGGTCAACAATGCGGGCGTTGCGCCTGGCAACCCCGCCGAGAGCGTGCGAGAAGAGGATTTCGATCTCACGCTAGCGATCAATCTCAAAGGCACTTTCTTCGCAAGTCAGGCAGCGGGGCGCATCATGATCCGGCAGAACAGCGGCTGCATCATCAACATGAGTTCGCAGGCGGGGTTTGCGGCACTTCCGGGCGAATCCGTCTACTGTATGACGAAAGCGGGAATCGCGCATCTCACCAAGTGCCTGGCGGTTGAATGGGGCAAATACAACGTCCGGGTCAATGCGGTTGCTCCTACCTTCATACACACTCCGGGAACCGTCCCCGCCTTGGCAGATCCGGCCTTTCACACGGATGTCGTGGAACGGATTGCGGCGCTACATCGCATCGGAGAGCCAATGGAAGTGGCTGGGGCAGTGGTCTTCCTTGCCTCGCCTGCAGCTTCTCTGATCACCGGACATACCATGCTGATCGATGGCGGCTGGACCGCGCGTTAATCGTCACGAACCGGCAGAGACAAATTTTGTAGTGAAGAATACTTCGTGCTCCTCCGGCGTAGGGCCGGGAACTATGCGATCGGCCGATTGTCATTTCTTCACGGCGTCTGAGGTCACCTGATTCAGGCTGCTGTTCGAGGTCTGCACCGGGTCAACTCCGCTGCTCAGGCTTTGCAGATTGACTTCGATGATCGTGGCGCCACCTTCGGTGATCGTGATTTTGCCCGCCACGATGCGATCTTCGATGCGCAAGGGATTTTTGTAATCGTAAACGACGTAAACACCCGGCGCCACAGAACACGATATCAGGAGGCCGGAGGCGCGGTCGATGCAGTATTCCGATTC
This sequence comes from Terriglobia bacterium, assembly GCA_963723645.1. Taxonomy (GTDB): domain Bacteria; phylum Acidobacteriota; class Terriglobia; order Bryobacterales; family Bryobacteraceae; genus Bog-105. The sequence goes on along the minus strand of CAVRRR010000005.1, from coordinate 1,608,716 downwards.
GTCCCAGCGGCGTCCGCCAGCGGAGCTGGGAGCATCGGAGTGATCAGTAAAAGAGCGCACGTGAGCTGTTTGGCGTCAAGGGGGGCGGCCGCAGTGCGGATGTGCGATGCATGCAGGTAGAGAGGTGCGAGATAAACGAAAAAGATCGCTCCGCGAATCTGCGCCAGCCGGAGAGGAATTGTGCCTGCGGGCTGGTTGCTGTAAAGGATTCCATCCCTGAACAGGTTGGTTACGGAATAGTTTCCGCCCTGCGCCGTCCAACGGTATAGGTTTGAGCTCGGCGACGCATTCCAGTTGCCAGATGCCCTCCTTTGCAGACTGCCCGAACGAAGTAAACGTGGTCTTCAAATCGTAGGCTGCCGGACGCACGTTGGACAAGTAGCGCGTGTGCTGAAGCAGCTGTAGGACTTGAGCGCGACCCTCGGGCGTAGCCACAGTTTGCGCGTCCCCCGTTACCAGTTCGAGAGGATCCGCGGGAACGGGTGCTTCGGCCAGCTGGTCGATCCGGATCGGAATTGTCGCGCTGAGGCGTCGCGGCAATCTCGGGAGCTTGGCTTCAGACTGTTGCGGTCAGAACACGCCCAAAAAACACAGACCAGCGGACTGCACCACATCCCGACACCTCGCCCTTTGAAGCTACACCGGTAATCACACCCTGAGCGATGCCAGGGCTACAGCTTAGCGGGTTGTGGCAGCTGCCTGGATGTTCACCGAAGATTCGGCGATCATGTTCAACTTCTTGTCGGCGCCTACTTCTTCATTGAGCGTTTGCTGGAGCAGGTTCGCAGCTTGGGTAAGCGCAAGGCGTTGCGCAAACGTGCGCGCTGAGCCGTAACCGGAGATTTCGTAGTGCTCGACGCGCTGGGCCGCGGCAATGATTGCGGCATCCTTTACATCCGGATCTCCCTTTGCGCGGACGATCTCTTCACCCTCCGCAATGAGGCCTTTCATGGCCTCGCAAGTCTCCCGTTTAGGCTCGACGTTTAGCTCGCGGAAGATTGTTTCGAGGCGGGAAACGTGCCCCTGCGTCTCGGTCAGATGCTGCTGGAACGCTTGCTTGAGCTGACTGGAATGGGCCGCGTCCGCCATCTTGGGAAGCGCCTTGGTGAGACGATTTTCTGCATCGTACAAGTCTTCAATCTGGTTAAGGAACAGATCATCGAGTGAGTTGAGCTCTACCGATGTGAACAAAGCCATTGAGCCTCCTTCGAGCCCGGAGCCTGCCGGGCACGACACACTGTACGACTCGCATAGCGCGGTGAGGTTACGTTGCGATCGAGCATAAATTGCCAAATCGTGCGCATTTTTCCTGCTTGCAAGACGCGCTAAGCAGCTCCTTGCAACGTTATGATTCGACCGAAATCTGAGCGGACGTCAAATCAAGGAGCAATCTGCACAAGCTGTTCCAGTGCCTCCGTATTGGCTCAAACCACTACTCAGCGCCGGTACGGAGGGAGTGCTTGCGCGCACGACATGTTCGCACTTGCGCCTGCAGCATGCGGCGGCCGAGTTAAGGGCGAGGTTAAGCAAAGTGCTGAAAAGATGAATGAATGCTGGTATTGTAATTGCAGCCTTAACCCGAAGGGAGAAGTAATGCCGAGCATTTCACAGACGACGAAGGACCACGAAGAGATTCGTCGGTGGGCTGAAGAACGCGGCGGAAAGCCTGCCCACGTAGCGAAAACTGGATCTGAAGACGACATCGGAATACTGCGGATCGAGTTTCCTGGCGCGACTGCAAGCAACGACTCTAACCTCGAAGAGATCTCGTGGGATCAGTTCTTTGAGAAGTTTGATGAACGGGGTCTCGCTCTTCTTTATCAGGAAGAGACTGCCGGGGGCGAGAAAAGCAACTTCAACAAACTGATCAGTGCCGAGACGGCGAGCGAAGCCGAAGAGGGTAGTCATTCGAGTTCCGGCGCGAAGCGAGCGTCACACGGCCGATCTAACGGCACGAAGCGCGCTTCGAGCAGTCGCGCAGCCACTAAGAAGGCAGCTGCGGGCGCCGGCGGGGCTTCTGCGGCGAAGAAGAGCACTGCTAGCAAGGCAGCTCCCGCAAAGAAAACAGCTTCAGCGAAGAAGGCGTCTACTGCACAAGAGAGAGCTTCATCCAGCCGGGCAGGCAAGAGGGTAGCTACAAAGAAAGTCAGCCGGCCCGCTGCCAAGAAGAGTGCTGCCAAGAAGAGTGCTGCCAAGGCAGCATCGCGTGGAACCGCGGCCAAAAAGCAGCCGGCGAAGAAACAGGCCGGTTCGCGACGACCCATCAAAAAGCAGGCAGCAGGCAGGCAGGGTGCAAAAAAGGCAACCGTCAAGAAGGCCGCAAATGCAAGGCGGACGCCGACCAAAAAGGCAGCTGGGCGCAAGCGCCGCTAACGGCTCGACCGGTGCCGGCCGCGATAGGGCTGGCCTTGTGGCCGTGTTCTAGACTTGCTTTTAGGACATGGCCACCCCGATAGCGGCAAAGAACCGGTTGCCTCTCATTCCTATCGCTGGCGGTGTAGTATTTGTTCTGGTTCTGGTCGCAGGACTATCGTATCTGTCGCGCCGCGCGCGCCCGGTCGAAAGCAAAGCTACAACTGAAGCGACAGCCTACTTGTCCCACTTATCGCTTAGCGATGTCACCATGCAGGCTAGCGAGAACTTCATGAAGCAACAAGTCATTGAAGTTAAGGGGAACATAACCGATGGCGGTCCGAGGGCGCTGCGAAGTGTGGACGTATTCTGCATTTTCTACGGTTTGAACGGGCACGAAATCTATCGCGAGCGTGTTCCCCTCCTTCAGTCAACCGGCGCACCCTTGCGGCCAAGCGAGACACGGGCGTTTCGCTTGCCGTTCGACGCCTTGCCGGATGGATGGAACCAGGCCATACCTAAAATGGTGATTGCCGGAATTTCTTTTGCTTCTTAGCTCTGTTTAAGACCGTCTACTGATTGATGAAAGTCCTGATAGCCGACGACGACCCGGAGCAACTCGCGATTCGTCAGATGCTGCTCAGGCACTTCGGATTCGAGCCCATCATTGCGGGCGATGCCAAAACGGCCCTTTCTGCCGCCATGAGCGAGCATCCAGCGTGCGCGGTCGTGGATCTGCGGCTGCCAAGTGAAAAATCCGGTCTCGGCCTGATACGAGACTTGAAGAGAGTCGACCAGGGGCTACATATTCTGGTTCTGACAGGCGGGAGCGCAGCACGATTGGAAGGCTTGGCGGAGCGGGCCCTGGTGGACGCTGTGATAGAAAAGGGCTCCCCTTCGGCTCAACTTATCGCACGCTTGAAGTCTTTTGAGGCAGGTTCCCAATAAGTGGCTACTGGACGCCTGTCGCGGGAGCGATTCCGCGTCTGGCTCTCTCGACATCTAGCGCGAGTTGGCGTGCAACCCGCGCTGCTACATCAGCGCTGGCGCCGCGGAATTTAGCGCCCAAGCTTTCCTGGGTAGTGGACCAGAGGACGTCGCCGTCCTTGTTGCATAGCCGGACAGCGGCATAGGCCTCGTGTTTGCGTTCTTTCGAGTGGTGCGACTGGTTGTCCGATATCGAGATTCCGCCATATGCCCCACCGCTCTTCGAATAACCGGAACTGCCTGAACCACCCTTTCCGGCATTTTCGTGCGTGCTGATGCCTTCCTGGATGTCCAGTGTATCGGTGAATACTTTGTCGTCCGCTGCGCCTTTCAATATGGCGTCAGCGCGGTCGGCGTTGTCAGTAAGCGTGAATAGTCGAGTGGAATTCAGACTGGCGATGAGCAACTCGCGCAGTGTGTCCCCCTCGGCGCCGATCAGTTCGCCCACATAGATGCGTTTCACGTCCGGCAAGCTGACTAGGGCGGGCGCACCGGCGGGCTGCTGCGCAGTGGCGCAGGAAAGGCTAGCGACGAGAATCAAGAGCGATCGTAAGCTCATCATCATCCTTTACCTGCTAAACGGGCTTCGTCGTCTTGATACTGGACCATCTGGCCCGTGCGAGCCTCGAGTGTCACAAGCGCGATGCGTATGTCGTTCTTATCGACTTTGAACACCATAGCCTGCTGCTGGCCATCATCGTCCTGAAAGCCTACCGTAAGGTAATGCTCGCGCTTCTTGGCCAGCATGAAAAGCGGGGAGATTACTACAGCGGCGAGGTAGCGCCGGTCAACCTTTTGCCCGTATTCGAGCAGATTGATCCGTTCGAAGGGAACCTTGACCTGAGTGTGTTTGGCCGCGAAGACGAAGTAGACCCGATCCGAGACCTGGATGTCTCCGGAGTTGTTAGCGGGGATGTCGGGGCGGGTACCGCCAACGTACTCGACGCGACTACCGGAGTGGCCGGCAAAGAGCATGCCCGTGAGCGTACAAAGAATAACAGCAAGGTGAAAAGGCCGCATGAGAACTCCGAGAACAGTCTTGGAAAGACTGTGCGGAAACCCTGCCGAACCTCTCTAAGTCCAGACCTTTTCGATCGGAACTCCGCGGCGGCAGAGTTCGCAGGAAATGGAGTCCTTATAGTAAAGCGCGTCCATTTTAGCCAAATAAAAGAGCGGGATCGTGCCGAGATCCGCAATGGTTGGGTTGGGCTGGTAGACCGCGACCGCCGATCCAACGACTTCCGCGCCTCTCGCTTCGACCAGGCCGCGCAAGAGCGACATACGGCGCCCCGATCGCAGAATGTCGTCGACGATCAGAATCTTCTCGCCCTTTTCCGGCTCCACGAACTGCCGGAACCGCATAGGGTTAGATTCCGTATCCTGCTCGGCCCAATAAACCTGGCGAGCACGCAGCGCCTCACAAACTCCAAACGCGATCGGAAGGCCGCCAATGGTGGGACAGACAATAGACAGGTCCCTGATCATCGCACGGATCTCGGGGTCGGCGCGGAGACGGCGGCTCAAGCCCACACTCAAGATCTTGGCGTGTTGATAGTAACGGAACGCAAGGGCGACTTGCAGGTACTCATCGGTATGCATACCGTTGAGATATTCGAAGTGTCCATCGCGCAAGGCTCCTGTTTCACGAAGCAGCGCAATCACTTCTTCATTAGTAGGTATCAGGTGCATGAGAGCAAGTGAACTTCCGGGCCAAGGGGAAGGCAGGCAAGCGGCCGGAATCTCGTCAGTGAGCGCCCTTTCCAGCCAGGACGTGTGGAATCGTCCTTAAGATGATCGACCAATCGAGCTGTAGTGACCAGTTTTCGATATAAGAGATGTCCATTCTCATCCAGGAATTGAAGTCGATGTGGTCACGTCCGCAAACGGCCCAGATGCAGGTGAGGCCGGGACGCATGCGAAGGCGGCGTTTCTGCCAGAGTTCGTAGCGTTCCACTTCATCCGGCAGAGGCGGGCGCGGCCCTACAATGGACATCTCGCCGCGAAGCACATTGTAAAGCTGTGGAATCTCGTCGATCGAGAACTTGCGCAACCATCGTCCGATCCAGGTCACGCGCGGATCGTCCGGGATCTTAAATGCAACAGTACGCCGGCTCATGTGCTCGTAGCGGGCTTTGAGCTCGTCCGCATTTTCAATCATGGAGCGGAACTTGTACATCGTGAATTTCCGACCGTTAAGGCCGCAGCGTTCCTGGCTGTAGACAGCGGGTCCGGAGGATGTCAACTTGATCAACAGGACGATAATGGCGACGAACGGGGCAAAAACGATCATGGCAACCAGCGAAACGACGATGTCGAACAATCGCTTTACGAGAAGCCGCACGTCTTCGAGAGGAGCGGCCGAGAAGGTCAGCAGGGGCGCGCCGCCGACACGGTCTAGGGTGATCTCGCTGTTTACGTGCGGGAAGAAGTCGATGGCCACCCGCGTCCGGACACCCTGCTCGTCGCAGTGCAAGAAGATTTCCTCCAAAGCAGCCAGTCTGCTTCCGTCTACGTTGAAGATGACCTCGTCGACAATCCGGTTGGCGAGTAGTTTCGGCAGATGGCGAATGCAATCTTCTTCGCTCAGCTCGGCGACAATCTTGATTCGGAACGGTGAGCCTTGGCTCAGAGTGCTGGCAAGAGAGGCAGTCTTTTGTTCGTCGCCGACGACAACAACGTGGTAGGGACTGCCGAACCCGCGTTGGAAAGCACTGATAAAGACGGGCGAATACCAGCGGAAGGCGGCCAGCAGGAAGAGAGAATAGGCGAAGAGCAAGAGAAGGAAGCTCCGGCTCAGAGGCGGATCGAGTTGCAGCAGGTACTGGAAGAGAACAACGAGCACAATGCCCAGAAAGCTCTGGCGCAGCGAGCGGCTCATGACACGCCGCGGACTTGCGGAATCGAGATGCTCATATATCCGGTAGAGCGAGCCGAGCGCGACCCAGGCCACCGCGCAGAACCCAAGTAGGAGAACATGAGTGCGCGGAGCCAGAAAAAAGATATGTTCGAACGTCAGCCGGGTACGAGTAAAGTATGCTGCCTGGAACGCAATGAGCGTCAGGACGGCATCTGCGGCGGCAAATAAAAGCTGTATCTTTTTTCTTTGATGCGCGAACACGAGCCGAACCTACTTTATCAGGCCAAGCCGGCTATCTCTTAATGTAAATGTGGCCAGGCAGCCGTCAGGCAGAGCGCAAGGCCTGATGGAGATCGGCAAGGATGTCGTCGAGCGCCTCGATCCCCATGGCGATCCGCACCAGGTTCTCCTTGATTCCCATTCGCTCTCGCATTTTCGGAGCAACGTTGCGGTGAGAGGCAATCCACGGGTACAGCAACAAGCTATGGACGTCGCCAAGCGAGGTGCCCGGTACGATCATCTTCAGCCTATCCATGAACGCGAGGACGTCGGCTTTGGAGGCTTCCTTAATTTCGAAACTGAGGATGGCTCCAAAGAGACCAGGCTGGAAATACGTCTTGATTTGTTCGGCATCCGGGTGACTGGGATCCGAACAGTAATAGACCTTGTCAACGCACGGCTGGGAGCCCAGCCACTCCGCGACCGCGTGGGCATTGCTGCACTGGCGCTCGAAGCGCAAAGCGAGCGTTTTGATTCCCCGCATCGTCAAATAGCTTTCGAAAGGCCCGAGAACCGGCCCGACTAGCCGGGAGATGGACCGAACCTGCCCGTGGTGGGTCTCATCGCTAACCACAACTCCGCCGAGCACGTCTCCATGCCCCGCTAGGTACTTCGTAGCACTGTGTACAACCATGTGAGCGCCGAATTCAAGGGGTCGAATCATCATGGGCGTTGCAAAGGTGTTGTCTACGATCAGTGCGGCTCCCACGCCTCGTGCCAGCGCGGCGATGCGCTCCAGATTGCCGACGCGCAGGAGCGGATTTGAAATGCTTTCGATGAAGATGCAGCCTGGCCGCTGGCGCTCGACTAGCGCTGCAAGCTTCGGCAAGTCACAGATATCGGCATAGCTTATCTCGCAGCCCGACGGTCCGAGAACCTGATCGAGGAAGCCGACCGTTGCGCCGTAGATCGAATGCGAAGCAATGACCCTGTTAGGGCGGTCAAGCAGAGCCGCCTGAAAGGCGATCTGAACGGCAGCCATACCGGAAGCGGTGGCGAGCGATCCCGCACCGCGCTCGAGTGCGCTTGTCAGCTCTTCGAGGGCGGTGTTGGTCGGGCTGGCATAGCGTGCATAACAATATCCTTCCTCTTCGTGCCCGAGGACCCGGTCCAGAGTAGCTGCGGACTCATAAAAGAAGGTGGAACTGAGATGGATAGGGGTCGTGGAGGGGACCAGTTGTCCCGGACTCCGTTTGCGATCCCCGGCGTGCACGACTTGCGAATCGAACTTCATTTCCTTTTCCAGCGGACGCCTTCCTTGGTGTCCTCCAAAATGATGCCCTGTTCCTGCAGGGAATTGCGTATCTCATCGGCCCGGGCAAAGTTCCTGGATTTCTTGGCCTGGGCTCGTTCTGTAATCAGGGCGTCTATGCCGGCGTCCGTGAGACCGGCCCGCGGACCTGGGAGGCTAGCAGCGCCGGGAACGGAGTCACTTGGCTTAAGGACATCGAACACGGTGTCGAAGACCTCGAGCACACGGGCGGCATCCCAGCGATTTTCTTCGCGAAATTCGTTCTCGTCGAGAGCCGTGTTTACTTCGCGAACGTACTCGAAGATCGCGGCCAGCGCTTCGGCTGTGTTCAGATCGTCGTCAAGAGCTTCTTCGAACTCGCGGATCGCGTCCGCGGAACGTTGGGAAAGCGCCTCGTTCCGGCCGGCGGCGAGCTTGGTAGAAGTGAGCCGGAGTTCGAAATCGCGGAGCCGTTCGATGGTTCTGGCCGCGGCCCGCAACCCCTCAAAGGTAAAATTGAGCTTCTTGCGGTAGGGGACCGAAGCCAAAAGATAACGAATGGCCTCGGGCTGATGCCCTTTCTCGAGAAGATCCCGCAAAGTGAAGAAGTTGCCGAGGGACTTCGACATCTTCTGGGATTCAATATGTAGATGCTCGGAGTGAAGCCAGAAGCGGGCAAACGGCTTGCCTGTTATGGATTCCGATTGCGCGATTTCGTTTTCGTGATGCGGGAATACGAGATCGACCCCCCCGGCGTGAATGTCGAGCGTCTGTCCGAGGTAGCTCATGGCCATGGCCGAACACTCAATGTGCCAGCCGGGGCGCCCATCTCCAAAGGGCGTTTCCCAATAGGGTTCACCGTTCTTCCGAGCCTTCCACAGGACGAAGTCGCGGGCGTCAGCTTTGTCGTACTCATCAACGTCAACACGCGCGCCGCTGCGCATACCGCTGAAGTCGTTGTGGGAAAGTTTGCCGTATTCGGGGAAGGCCGCAATCCGGAAATAAGTAGAGCCGTCGTTCGTGTAAGTGGCGCCTTTAGCGGCCAGGTCCTCGATGGCCTGCACCATGACCCCGATGTGTTTGGTCGCCGGTGCTACGTGCTCCGGCTGCTGAAGCCTTAGGGCGGCTGCATCCTCGAAGAAGGCCTTCGTATAGATCGATGTGTAGTCTTCAATCGACTTTCCCTCGCGGGCTGCGTTCGCGATGATCTTGTCATCCACGTCGGTGACGTTCATGACGTGATCGAGACGATAGCCACGGTACCTCAACCAGCGGCGCAGGACGTCCTGAAACGTGAAAGTTCGAAAATTCCCTATGTGGACGTAGTTATAGACCGTTGGTCCGCAGGTGTACATGCGAACGAAATTGTCTTCTTTCGGGTGAAAGACCTCGACCTCCTGCGTGAGGGTATTGTAGAAGCGCAGCGCCATCCGGGATTAGCCTCAATCGTAACAAGGCGTTCCGATCATCCAGACCAAGGTTTCAGCGGCGCCCGATCCGCCACAATGAAGGTTGGAATCTGCACTCCGGTTTGAAATTCAGGCAGTTTGCCCCCACACCGGGGCGCGCGCCGGTCTGCTGCACACGGCTCACGGGACCATTGAAACGCCGGTTTTTATGCCGGTCGGAACGCAGGGCACGGTAAAAGGGCTTACTCCGCGGGAACTGACGGATGACCTGGACGCGAAGATCATCCTCGGGAATACATATCACCTGTTTCTTCGGCCCGGGCACGAGCGGATAAGGCGGTCGGGTGGCTTGCACCGCTTCATGGCTTGGCCCAGAGCGATCTTGACGGATTCAGGGGGCTTCCAGGTTTTCAGTCTCGAAACGCTGCGCAAAGTCACGGACGACGGCGTACTGTTTCGGTCGCACCTGAACGGTGATCCGCACTTCTTTTCCCCCCAGAATACAGTCGAGATCCAGCTTGCGCTCGGCAGCGACATCATGATGATGCTGGACGAGTGCCTGGCCTATCCGGCCCCGCGGGAACTCGCGCTGGCGTCGATGCATCGCACCATTCGCTGGGCCCGAGCCGGCTATGAGCACTACCTTCGCCGCGAAACCGGTCTGCACTGCGCTTTATTTCCGATTGTGCAAGGCTCGATGTTCGCGGACCTGCGGGTAGGGTGCGCGGAGGCTCTGCTTGCACTGAATGCGCCGGGGTACGCAATCGGCGGGTTGTCAGTTGGAGAACCGCGTGATCTTAGCCTGGAGATGACGAGTGTGACGGCACCGCTGCTTCCGTTCGACCGGCCGCGCTACGTGATGGGGGTTGGTATGCCGGAGGAACTGCCGCAGTATGTGGCCCGCGGGATCGACATGATGGATTGTGTTCTGCCGACACGCAACGCGCGCAACGGCTACCTTTTTACTTCCCAGGGTAAGGTTGTGATCAAGCAGACGCGTTACCAGGAGGACGACGGACCGCTTGATCCGGCATGCGCGTGCTACACGTGCAGGACTTTCAGCCGAGCTTACCTGCGGCATCTGTTTCAGGCTGGCGAGATCCTGTTTTCGACGCTCGCGACGCTGCACAACATACGCTACTTCCTTGACATCATGAGGCGAATGCGGGAGGCTATCTTACTTGGGAATTTTCCCGGCTATCTGACATCGCTCGCCGCAGACTCGCTTACCGAACAGCGTCGCTAGGCTGGTGAAGCGGATTCCGCCGTTCCGGTCGATACCATTAGTTCTATGCTGTGTTCTCTAATTCTTTTGCAGGCCGCTGTCCCGACCTCGCCGAGCTCGTTCCTGAGCGGGGTTTTGCCGATCGTCCTAATGATTGCGATCTTCTATTTTCTGGTTTTTATGCCGATGCGGCGGCAGCAGAAAACTCAAAAGGAGATGGTCAAAGCTTTAGAAAGCGGTCAAACCGTACTCACGTCCGGCGGCATCATAGGGACCATCGTGGCCGTGAACGATGATACGCTTATACTGCGAATTAAGCCCGATAATCTGAAGATTCAGGTCGCCCGCAGCTCGGTCACCAGCCTTGTGACGGCGGACGACGCCAAAAAGTGACAAGCGGTACGCGGGCGGCGCTCTCAGCACTCAAATGAAACGCGATTTACGTATTAAGTTTTTCTTTATCGTGGCGGTCATCCTGGCTTGCCTTTACGGGATCATCGGCTTGCCGAAGAGCAAGGCCGAGCTGATCGCTAACTGGCACAACAACATTCACCTCGGTCTCGATCTGCGTGGAGGAACTTACCTGGTGGTGCAAGTGCAGCAGCAGGATGCCTTTAACGCACAGGCTTTGTCAGACGCCGAGCACCTCAGAACGGCGGCGGCTCAGGCCGGAGTTCAGTTCTCGAGCGTCGATGTGGACGAGGCAAAGGACCTGCAGAGTGCGGTGAAGGCTGCCATCCTCATCAAAGGGGTTCCGTCGACGCAGGCCGGTTCGTTGCGTGGGGTGGTAAACGAGAAGTTTTCTCAGTGGCTGTTGACTCCGGTAAGCACGACCGATTACCGGATGACGATCCGCCCATCCGATGCTTTGGCGATGTGGCAGCGAGTTCTGGCGCAAACGAAAAATACGCTCGACAAGAAGATCAACGCGCTTGGGGTTAGCGAAGCGACCGTGCAGCAGCGACGCGAAGATGCGGATGCCGAACTGCTGGTGCAGCTGCCCGAAGTGGATGACCCTGCCCGTGTAAAACAGATCCTGCAAACGGCTGCGCAGCTCGACCTTTATGACGTGAAAGGCGGTCCGTACGCGAGCCGGGAAGAAGCGCTGGCACAGAACAACGGTGTTCTGCCGCTTGGAACACGATTGATCGGCACCCCGACCGGCACTGATTCGGCCGCAAAGGGGGGCGGCATTTTTCTGGTTGCAAGAACTCCGGTTGTGCGGGGACCGGATATCCGGGATGCCAAAGCGCAGCAAAGCCCGATGGCGGGGGGCTGGGAGACTGGCTTCGTCCTCAGTCAGGATGCGGCCAAGCGATTCTCGGTGTATACAGGTGCGAATATTGGCCAGCGGCTGGCGATCGTACTGGACGGGAAGGTGCTGAGCGCGCCCCGGATCAATGGACAGATCAGCGACAACGGTGTTATTGAAGGCATGGGTACCCAGCAGGACGCCTCGGACCTGGCGCTAAATTTGAAGGCTGGGTCTTTGCCCGCGAGAGTTCTATATGAACAGGAAAACACGGTCGGACCCTCGCTCGGAGCGGATTCGATCAAAGAAGGGTTCGCGGCCGGAATCGCAGGAATACTGGCGGTAGTTGTCGCGATGCTCATCTACTACAAGAAGAGCGGAATCAACGCCGTTTTGGCCCTCATTCTGAATGCAATCATCCTGATCGCGTGTCTGAGTTACTTTGGCGCCGTACTTACGCTTCCGGGAATTGCAGGCATTGTTCTGACCATAGGTATGGCGGTGGACAGCAACGTTCTCATTTTCGAACGGATCAGAGAGGAGCTGCACTCCGGCAAAGCGATCCGGCCGGCGGTGGATAGCGGATTCAGCAAGGCCTTCCTGACGATCATCGATACGCACATCACGACGGTGGTCTCGTGCGCGATCCTGTTTTTGTTCGGCTCAGGGCCCGTGAAAGGGTTTGCAGTGACGTTGGTCATCGGGCTGGTAGCAAATGTATTCACGGCGGTGTTCGTATCGCGATTCATTTTCGACTGGGAGCTGTCTGGTCCCAAGCCAGTCACGGCGCTCAGTATTTAGATCTGCCGCAGGGGCCAAACTTATTTGTCCAGCTCCTGCGGTCAATTGGGAACATTTATAACAAACTGGTGTCTATCTCGTATAGATGCCTGCCCTTAGAGTTCGATGGAAATCTTCAAGCAAACGAATTTCGATTTTCTCGGCAGGAAATGGCCGTTCATCATCCTGTCTCTGGTGCTTACGGCGCTCGGTCTTGTCAGCTTAGCTTTGAAAGGGGGACCGAAGTACGGCATCGACTTCACTGGTGGAGCGCTCATGGACGTGAACTTCATCACGCGGCCTTCTACAGAAGCGATTCGTTCTGCTCTTCGCCAGCGGATAGCGGGCGAAATCGAAGTGCAGGACGTGAATAATGCTGGGTCCCAGGAAGTGGTGATTTCGACAGGCGCGCGCGACGAGCGTGCCCTACAGATCGTGCGCGACAACATGGTTGCGACACTGAATTCAGTCTTCAACCCGAACTCCTCTGGAAAGTTGGACATCAACAACGCGGGGCAGAGCGCATTGGCGGACCGGATCCGGGATCCGCTGACCGCTTCGGGTGTGACGCTTTCTGACGATCAACTCCAGGCGGTAGCTAAGTCTGTCGCAGCCTACCGGGATTCGCACTCCGGCCTTGTCCGGAATCTGGATGATCTTTCGGGTGTTCCCGGTGTGACCCCTAAGATACTGGCCGTCGTTAAGGCCCAGTGCTTCGCGGGTACTTTCAATATCCGAAGTTTTGAGTTTGTTGGTCCCAAGATAGGCGCCGATCTCCGGCAACAGGCAATTAATGTTGTCCTGATCGCATTGGCGGCAATGCTGGTGTATATCGCTTTCCGCTTTGAGTGGATCTACGGTCTTGCTGCGGTGATCGCTGTTTTTCACGACACGATCATCACAATTGGTTTGTTCTCGCTCTTCAATAAGCAGATCGATTTGACTGTGATCGCGGCTCTACTTACCCTGGTGGGTTATTCGATGAACGACACGATTGTGACGTTTGACCGCATTAGAGAGAACCTGCACTTGCAGGTGCGCGGCTCGTTCAGGGATATCGTGAACCTGAGTATCAACCAGACGTTAAGCCGGACGGTATTGACCTCGGGACTGACTTTTCTGACCGCGCTTTCGTTATACCTGTTCGGTGGTCAGGTTCTGAGCGGATTTTCGTTTGCGTTAGTTGTAGGTATCATCGTCGGCACATACTCGTCTATATTTATCGCGAGTCCGATTCTGGTCGGCTGGCATGATCTGATGGAAAACCGTAGAAGGACCCGCCTGGCGCCTGCGTCAGCCAAACGTACGCAACCGGGGACGAAGGCGGTGAAGGATGTGAAGGCGGTGCGAACCGCGAAATAGCTAGAACGGCGCGCCAGCCCAATTGGCGGACGTGCCGTAGACGAAAGTGAGGAGACAAGATGTTTGATCAAACATTTGTAGACGGGACCGCCAAAACGAGGAAGCCTTACACGATTGTGCTCTCGCTTCTACTCCAGATTGGCGTGATCGGCGTCCTGATTCTGATTCCTCTGATTTATACTCAGACTCTGCCGAGTGCGCAGTTGAAGAGTATGCTGGTGGCACCACCGCCTCCACCGCCTCCTCCTCCACCGCCGCCGCCCGCGCCTAAAGTAGTTCAGGTAAAGCCGGTGATCCGTCAGTTCGTAGCGAATCAGCTGATCGCGCCGAAGGTTATTCCCAAGCAGGTAAACAAGATTGAAGAAGCCGCTCCGCCGCCGGATGCAGGTATGGGCGTAGTAGGTGGCACGGGAGACGCGGGCGGCGCAGCAGGTGGCGTGCTTGGCGGCGTCATGGGTGGTGTGCCGGGCGCTCCGCCGCCGCCTCCTCCCCCCAAGCCCAAAGGGCCGACAGGGCCAGTAAGGATTGGTGGACAGGTCGCTGCGGCAAACCTGGTCCGGAAGGTAGAGCCTGTGTATCCGCCGTTGGCGAAGTCGGCACGCGTGCAGGGTACGGTGGAATTTACCGCTGTAATCAGCAAAGATGGCAATATCGAAAATCTGCAGCTTGTGCGCGGCCATCCGCTGCTCGTGAACGCTGCTAAAGAAGCGGTTTTGCAATGGAAGTACAAACCCACGATGCTGAACGGTCAGCCCGTCACCGTGGTGACCGACATCATTGTGAACTTCACGTTAAGCCAGTAAAGTAGGATAGTTTTATTTCTCGATTAAGTTACCGATTCAATTAAGGAGATAAAGATGTTATTGCAACTTCAAGTCTGGGCCCTCTGGCTCTTCCAGGAAAGCGAAGGAATAAGCTTCGATCCCCGATCCGTTTGGGGCAACATGGGCGTAATGGCGAAGTGTGTTGTCGCCGTGCTTTTCATCATGTCGGCTTGGTCAATCGGCGTGATGATCGACAGATTGATCGCTTACAATGCAGCTCGTAAGCAGTCACGTGCGTTTGCACCTGCTGTAGCTGGAGCACTCCGGGAAGGCAAGCTGGATGAGGCGATCAAGATTGCAGACCGCTTCAACAAAAGCCATTTGGCTAAGGTGGTTGTGGCCGGTCTGCAGGAGTTTAAGGCTCATCAGATGAATACCGAAATCCCCGGTGAAGAAATCGAGGCCTCGCGCCGGGCTCTGGAGCGCGCGGAAGCTATCGTGCACGCCGAACTAAAGCGGGGAGTGAGCAGCCTGGCAACCATCGGATCGACTGCTCCGTTCGTTGGACTGTTCGGGACCGTGGTCGGCATCATGAACGCGTTCAAGTCGATTTCGACGTCGAAGTCGACCGGTCTGGGTGCCGTTGCAGGTGGTATTTCGGAGGCCCTGATTACGACCGCCGTCGGTTTGTTCGTAGCTATTCCGGCCGTCTGGATGTTCAACTACTTCACTAACCGAATCGAAGCTTTTGACGTAGAGATGGGGAACTCCAGTTCGGAACTCATCGACTACTTCCTAAAGCGTTCGCAGCGGACTGTTACGAAGTAGAACAATTCCGGCCGGAGAGAGCCGTGTTTAGTTGAATCGGTTGGCTGGGAGCGATAAAACGTTTTCGTTCCCAGCCTTGGTTCTTCCAGCAGGCAAGTTTATTAGTCAGCCAAATATAGGAACTTAGTGAATCAGAGGGAGTAAGAAATGGCGAAGTTACCAAAAGCTCCACCGGTGGTCTCGGATATTAACGTGACTCCGATGGTGGATGTCATGCTCGTGCTTCTGATCATCTTCATGGTTATCACGCCTATGTTGTCTAAAGGTCAACAGGTGAACATGGTCAAGACTCACAACGACATCAAAATGCAGGAAGCAGATAAGGAAGATGCGGTCTTGATCGCGATCACCCGTGACGGGCGAGCGTTCCTGAGTCCGGGCAATACCCTGATTCAGCCGAGCGATCTTGGCGGCAAGGTGAAGGATTTGCAGACGAACCGCTCTGATAAAACCGTGTATGTCAGGGCCGATGCCCGGGCGAGGTTTTCGAGCGTCACCGACGTGATCGATAATTTGCGCACCGCGGGCGTGGACCAAGTGGGTTTGATCACCGAGAGTGTGAAGGACAAGAAAAAGGGTAGCCTGGGCCTCTAATTCAGGACAAAAGGGGAATCCACATGGCATTTTCAGTGGGCGGCCCGGGCGGGGCCAAAGCAGATATCAATGTTACGCCGCTCATCGATGTTCTTCTGGTGCTGTTGATCATCTTCATGGTCATCACTCCTCTGACTCCGCATGGCTTGGATACTCTGGTTCCGCAGCCGCCACCTCCGAACCAACCTCCACCGCCGCCGACCCAAGATCCGAATGTTGTGGTGGAAATCAAGAAGGATGCGAGTATGGAGATCAACGGCCAGCCGATCAAGGAAGCGGATCTTCAGGCAAGGCTCGAAGACATTTTCAAGACGCGAGCCACCAAGGTGGTGTTCGTTAAAGGCGATCCTGACGTCGACTACCGGTATGTTGCACAAGCGATCGACGATGCAAAGGGCGCAGGCCTGGATAAGGTCGGAATCATGACGCCGAAGGTCGAAGCAGGGCAGTAACGGCGGGGTAAAAAACATGCACATGACATTGAAGTCAAAGCTGTTGCCGGCACTCTTAGGTTCCGGGCTTATATTCCTGACCGGTTGCGGCAAACTACAATCGCGCGACCAGATGAACCAGGGAGTGCAGGCCTTTAAGAACAACCATTACAGCGAAGCGGTTAAGCATTTCAAAGAAGCGGTTCGGCTAGACCCGGATAATACCAATGCCCAGTCATACCTTGCGACTTCTTACTTCATACAATGGGTGCCGGGTGCAGATTCTCCTGACAACAAGAAGAATTACGAGATGGCGCAGCAGGAGTTTCAAAACATCCTGAAGAAGGATCCGACAAACAGCCAAGCGCTCGCGTCTATGGCGAATATGGCTTACAATTCCGCGACGGCCGGGAGTCCGGATCAGAGAAAGGCTGCATTCGAGCAAGCCCGCAAGTGGAACGAGCGGCGGATTGAAGTGGATCCGAAGGATGCCGAAGCTTATTACTACCTCGGAGTGATCGACTACTACGATGCCTTGGCGGATATAGCAACGGCACGTGTAAACGAAAAGATGAGCCCAAATGACCCGGGTCCGTTAAAGGATCCTAAAGTTAGAGCGGATCTCAACGAGAAGTACGGTAAAGCGATTGACACCGGACTCGATCAGTTAAAGAAGGCGCTCTCGATCGATAAGGAAAACGAGGATGCAATGTCCTACGTGAACCTTCTATTGCGCGAGAAGGCTTACTTGGCGGACTCTCCGGACCAAGCTAAAGCTTTGAATGACGAGGCGAATACCTGGATGAACAAGTCGCTCGATATGAAGCGGATCAAGGCATCCCGGCCGCAAAAGACGCAGGCTACGTAAAACCAATTACCCCAACTAGTAGTGAGCGGAGCCGATCCAAGTCGGCTCCGTTTTAGTTTAGGAAGTAAGTGCGATACAGCGTGTCGCGCTGCTTGGGAATGAATCCGGCGTCGCGGATGAGTCGGCGCAATTGCTCTTCGGTTGCCCGGTGGTGCGTACCGGCAGCAGAGACTACATTTTCCTCAATCATTATGCTCCCGACATCATTGCCGCCAAAGCGCAGGGCGAGCTGACAAACTTTCAAACCGGGGGTGACCCAGGAAGCTTGCACGTTCAAAATGTTGTCGAGGTAGACCCGTGAGAGCGCGAGCATCTTTAAATACTCGACAGCGGTGGCTTCTTCTTTGACGAACCGGCCGAGCGAGGTATATTCGCGCTGGAAAAACCACGGAATGAAGGCGGTGAAGCCTCCTGTGTCTTCCTGGATTTGCCTGACGATCTCGAGATGCTTAAGCCGGTGTTCGATAGTCTCGCCGGTGCCGAACATCATGGTCGCAGTGGTTCGCATTCCGAGAGCATGCGCGGTGCGGTGCACATCTATCCATTCCTGTGTTCCGCACTTAAGCCGACTGATGCGGTGCCGAACCTCGTCATCGAGGATCTCGGCGCCTCCTCCCGGGATCGAGTCAAGACCGGCGTCTCGCAGGCGGGCGATGGTGTCGTGAAGCGACAACCCGCTCACTTCGGCGATGTTTACGATTTCAGGAGCGGAAAAGCAATGGCACCAGATATCAAAACGCGACTTGATGCGCCGGAGCAGCTGCTCATACCACTCGATCTTGAGGTCCGGGTGTAGACCTCCTTGCATGAGGATCCCAGTCCCGCCCAGGTCGACTGTCTCCTGTATCTTTTCAAGGATAAGATCCTCAGGGAGAATGTAGCCCTCTTTGTGTCCAAGAGGACGATAGAAGGCGCAAAAGCTGCAGTATTCGGTGCAAAAGTTTGTGTAATTGATGTTCCGGTCGATGATGTAGCTGACGATGCCTTGAGGATGCAGCTTTCGACGCAGAGCATCGGCTTCGAGACCTATCCCGACAAGATCATCAGTTTCGAAGAAGTCAACGGCGTCCTGGTGGGTCATCATTTTCCAACAAATCCTCAGTTATATCTTTCCTATCAAACTGCCCTGTAGATCAGCGAGCGAGAGAAAGGTCTCAAGCCCCTGCTGCTCCGCGCCACCGATCACAAACTGGATGTTGCGGGTGAGATAGGTGTCAGCCAATTCCCTGGATATGCCCCGCCGGCGATACTCGGATTCAACAATTTCAGGTATATGGGTCCGGCCGAAAAGATAGGACTCTACCGTGATACCCACGAGGGCGCTCACGGCGATCCCCGGTTTTCCGGCCCAGGCAGCAAAGACGAACGGCAACTGCGTTAAGCCGAACCATTCGGCACCGAGATCAAGCCAGTCATAGTCTACGGCCTCAGGCGCGATCGCGAGTGCAGGATCGCCGATCACAAGCGCCGCATCCGAACTGGCCAACATCTTCTCGAGAACGGGTTGTTCCCTTCTGATATTAGGTTGAACGCCGTATCTTTCGCGCAGGATGACTCGCGCCAACTCCACAGAGGTTCTGGAACTGGAGTCAGCCGCCAACGTGCGGACTTGTCGCCAGGGCACTCGGGAAAAGAGCAGAATGCTGCGAACCGGACCCTCGCAAGCAATTCCCACGCCCGGTATGATTTCCAGCCCCTGCCGTGCGATTTCAGCGACAGGCACAAGTCCGACCTGCGCCAAGCCTCGTTCCACGTCTCGTGCGCAATCCGAAGGAATGGAAAACGAAAGATCTACCTGTTCTCTCTGGGGCCCATGGAGCATCCCCCAAACCAGCGGTACCGTGTTCAGGTAACTCACGGCGCGTACATCGAACTTCGACTGCTCTGACCCCAAATCACAGTCTATCGGAGTGTAGCCAGAGGACCTCCGCGCAATCAGCGGATTTGGACTGTCAGACGCCCCGCTGATCACCCCAAAGATCGACATGCAAGCGAGGGCTGAAGCGATATCCGCGGGCTTTGCATACCTCGGCAATCCAAAGTCCGCGCTCACGCAGCAGGTCGCGATGAGTGCCTTCCGGCATAAGAATCACCTTTGAAGCCGCTGCCGAACATTCCCGGCGCACCGCTTCGATCTCTTCGAGATCATTCGGCGAGGTGACTACGAACTTCAGTTGGAACGGATACTCAGCTGTCAATCGTCGCAGGATACTGGGCTGGAGCCGGATTCTATCGTGTTGAGCGGCCCACCTGCCTTCCTCCCGCTCGAAGGGAGTCGAGTTGGAAAGCTTCGGACTGATGCTCATCAGATCGCATGCGAGTGGCAGATAGACTGTTCCGGCGGTTTCAATTGTGATGTGAAGGCCGGCATCCCGGAGACTTCGAGTCAAGCTGCCGATTTCGGGGGCGATCATCGGTTCCCCGCCAGTGAGCACAACGTACCGTGCCTGGAACTCCGCAATCGCCGTCATGATCTGCCCGACCGAGAGGACTCCTCCTTCCGGATGCCAGGAGGTGTAAGGTGTATCGCACCACGTACAGCGCAGGTTGCAGCCGGCCGTTCGAACGAAGACTGAAGGCATGCCGACGAGCGAGCCCTCGCCCTGAATGGAGTAGAAGATCTCGCTGATTTTCAAAAGCCGAGCTACCTATGGATCACGCGAAAAGCGGATCGACTATATGGGCCTCTCTGAAACCCTTCTGCCGCAGGATGCAGGAATCGCATCGGCCACAGGGCGTCCCGGCAGCATCGGGATCGTAGCAGCTACGGGTAAGACTGACATCGACGCCCAGATCCAAGGCCTTCCGGACAATGTCTGCTTTCGTCATCTGCAGCAATGGAGTCTCGATTTTGAGGGCGACGCGGCCTTCGACGCCGGCTTTGGTCGCCAGGTTGGCCATACGTTCGAAAGCTTCGATGTATTCCGGCCGGCAGTCCGGATAACCGGAGTAGTCAATCGCGTTCACGCCAAGAAAAATGTGTGAGGCGCCAATCACCTCGGCATAGGCGACGGCGAAGGACAGAAAGATCGTATTCCGGGCGGGCACGTACGTGACCGGTATGCCTGCGCCCATGGATTGATCGTCGCGATCCTTAGGGACATCGATCTCGCTCGTCAGCGCGGACCCCCCGAATATGCGCAGGTCGATAAAAGCGGTGCGATGTTGCTTGACGCCCATAACGCTCGCGATACGTGCTGCAGCTTCTATCTCAACCCTGTGCCGTTGCCCGTAATCGAAGGTCAAGCAATAGCATTCAAAACCGGATTCCCGAGCAATGGCCAGGCAGGTTGTAGAATCAAGGCCGCCGCTCAACAGGCACACAGCGCGACCTTGTGATACAGACTCCAAGTTCCAGTATAAAGTTCGGGCAGGGGCGTGCTCATGGTGCTGGCTTGGTTGTCTCGACCTTCACCTCGATTTCGCCGCGACCCAACCGGACCTTCAGGCGCTCGCCGGTGCGAGTCTCGTGCGCCGATCTGATGATTCCGCCCCCCGGTGTTTCGACAATCGCGTAGCCCCGTTGAAGAATCGCGAGCGGGCTTAGCTGCCGAAGATGCAGGGTCAGCGACTCCTGATTTCTTTTTGCACGCCACAAATGAGATTCGGTGAGTTTTGTCATTTGCTGCACGACGAGATCGCTCCGGTGCCTGATTTGTGCAAAGCGAAGGCGCAGGTTCGTCGCGTGCAGACGCCTGGTCAGATCGGAAATGCGTTTTAGCCTGTCCTCACCGGCGAGCCGTTGCACCTGCTTGAGGCGCTGCTCCAGATCATCAAGCCTTTGCACGGCGGCGGTAATCTGTCGTTGGATGAGCCTTGCTGCCCGATCCGTGCCGCGCTGGTGGAGGTCGCGGGAACCCATGAGAAGCCGGTAGCGCACAGCCTGTAAAGCCTTATTACGGCATCCGGCGATCTGCTCGAGCAAGCTTTCGCTTGTGCAGATCACAATCTCGGCGGCTGCGGAAGGAGTAGGTGCACGGTGGTCCGCGACAAAGTCCGAGATTGTGAAATCGGTTTCGTGCCCGATAGCGGATACGACGGGAACTCTGGAAGCAGAGATCGCGCGGGCAACCGGTTCTTCATTAAAAGTCCAGAGATCTTCAAGCGACCCGCCGCCTCGGGCAAGAATGATCACCTCCGGCCAACCGTTCTCACTGAAGTAACGCAGCCCCGCGCAAACCTGCTCAACGGAACCTTCGCCTTGGACCTGAGCCGGAAACAGTCTCACGTGGCAGCCTCGAAATCGCCGTTCGAGCACATGCAGAATGTCCCGAATGACGGCGCCTGAAGGCGAAGTTACGATTCCAATGCGCCTCGGCAACTTCGGCAGAGGGCGTTTACGGGCTGCATCGAACAATCCTTCCTCCGCCAACCTTCTTTTGAGTTGTTCAAAAGCGAGTTGGAGCGCCCCTGCGCCCTGTGGCTCGAGCGATTCAACGATCAATTGATATTCACCCCGAGCCTCATAGACTTCGAGAGTGCCCCGAGCGATCACTGCGAGCCCGTCCTGCGGCTTGAAGCGAACGAATCGGGCAGCGTTTTTGAAAAGAGCACACCTGATCTGGCTCTTCTCGTCCTTTAGTGAAAAATAGTGGTGTCCGCTGGTGGCCAGCCGGTAGCTCGAGATCTCACCCGCCACATAGATATTGCGGAACTCAGACTCGAAGATCCGCTGGACGGCCGCGTTCAGCTCGTAAACCTGGAAGATTCTGCGCTCCGGTTCCAGCGAAAGCTTCATCTGGTGGCCCGGGAAGCTTGGCGGGAAAGACATTTCTCTTATTGTGGCAAGCACATGTGTGAATTACGGAAGTGAGCAAGTGACCGCGAGGGCACGATTCTCGCGAGTTTTGCGAACTGCGTGAGGCCTGGTGAGTTCGGTCCAAGTGCGGTATTCTAGCGACTTCGTGAGGAGAGGGAAATGCCAGGACCTATGACCGGAAAAGAAGCTCTCGAATTTGCCAAAACGAATGATGCTCGACAGGTGGATCTGCGTTTTACCGATCTGCCTGGCTTGAGTCAGCATATTTCATATCCCATCAATATGCTGGAGGAAAGTTCTTTTGAGGACGGTTTCGGAATCGACGGCTCGAGTATTCGCGGCTGGGCGGCCATAAACGAAAGCGACATGCTGATCATTCCCGACCCCAGCAGCGCTTTCATGGATCCTTTTGCGGAGACGCGTACGCTGGTTATGCTCGGCGATATCGTTGATCCGATCACGCGGCAACATTATGACCGCGACCCCCGCTGGATCGCAAAAAAAGCGGATCTGCACTTGAAGAATAGCGGCGTGGCCGATACCGCGTATTTCGGAGCAGAGGCGGAATTCTTCATATTCGACAACATTCGTTTTGATCAGAACCAGCACAGCGGGTTTTACTTCATCGATGCGGAGGAGGGCCGATGGAACTCAGGCCGCGAACACAACAATCTCGGCTATCGGCCACGCTACAAAGAGGGCTATTTCCCCGTTCCTCCGACCGATCATTATCAGGACCTTCGAAGCGAGATGGTTTCGACGATGCTCGACTGCGGTCTCACGATAGAGTGCCACCATCACGAAGTCGCCACTGGCGGGCAATGTGAAATCGATCAGCGTTTTGACACGCTGCTCAAGTCTGCCGACAACATGATGCTTTACAAGTACATCGTGCGGAACGTGGCTTACCAGTACGGGAAGACGGTGACCTTTATGCCGAAGCCGCTTTTCGGAGACAACGGTTCCGGCATGCACACGCACCAGAGTCTCTGGTCTCAAGGAAAACCGCTTTTTGCCGGTGACAACTACGCTGGACTCAGCCCCATCGCGCTCTCCTATATAGGCGGCCTTCTAAGACACGCTCGGGCTCTGTCGGCGATCATTGCGCCTACAACGAACAGCTACAAGCGTCTGGTTCCCGGGTACGAAGCGCCTGTAAACCTGGCTTACTCGCGGCGGAATCGGTCGGCGGCCGTTCGGATTCCAATGTACTCGAATAATCCGAAAGCCAAGCGCGTCGAGTTCCGCCCGCCAGACCCTGCGTCCAATCCGTATCTGGCGTTCGCGGCGATGTTGATGGCCGGCCTTGATGGCGTGCTGAACAAGATCGATCCGGGAGAGCCTCTTGACAAAGATATTTATGATCTTTCGCCCGAGGAAATGAAGAAAGTGCCGTCGATGCCTGCGTCTCTCGACGAGGCGCTTACTTGTCTCGAAGAGGACCATGAGTTTCTGACTAAGGGCGACGTGTTTTCCGAGGAGTTGATAGAAACCTTCGTGTCCTACAAGCGCAAGTCAGAAGCAGAGGCAGTCAGGCTTAGACCTCATCCTTACGAATTCGCGCTGTACTACGACATCTAGCTGTACTACGATAGTAAGGTATTCCGTGATAGCCCCGTTTGTGGGCCCCAATACCCCATAGGGCATAGAAGTACTAAGCCTATGGCGTAGGGCTATAGCTGCCCAGGAGCTTGACGAACTGAGTACATTCGCGCAGGTTAGCCAAAGCTCTTTGCGCTGTTTCTTCGTGGATACTGCCGAGGAAATCCACATAGAACAGATATTCCCAAGGCCTCCCAACGAACGGCCGGGATTCGATCTTTGTAAGGCTCAAATCACGAAGTGCGAAACAGGCCATCGCTTTGAACAATGCGCCAGGGCGGTTCGCCGTTGAGAACACCAGAGAGGTCTTATACTGCTCGCCAGCTTTCGCTGAATCAGAAACTTGTTTCGTCAGCAGAAAAAATCTTGTATAGTTTTGGCGATTGTCCTCAATGTCCCTACGCAGGATAACCCCATCGTAGATTGCTGCGGCGATCTCCGACGCAATAGCCGCTGACTCGGATAAATCCTGCTCTTTAAGATGCTTGACGCTTCCCGCAGTGTCATAGTATGGCACCGCTTGCAAGGTCTTGTGCTCCTCGAAAAACTGCTTGCACTGACTAAGGGCAACGGGATGGGAGAAAACGGACTTAAGGTCATTGAACTTGACACCCGGCATGGCAATGAGCTGATGAGAGATCCGTATGCTGGTCTCCCCCGAGATGGCAAAGTCGTACTCGAGCAGATTGTCGTAGTTCTCGTGGATGCTGCCGTGAAGTGTATTTTCAATGGGAATAACCGCTGCTGCGGCCACATCTGTTCTAAGAGCTTGAAAGACAGATTTGAACGTCGGGCACGGTAGCAAAGCGGTCGTTTCGCCCAGCAATTTTAAAGCTGCGGAGTGACTGAAGGCCCCAAGCTCTCCCTGGAAGGCAACCGGAAAGTTGGACTGGTCAGGCATTCAGATATGTGAGCGAGACCGCGGTGTCATACACGCGGATCTTCTCGAGCTATTCCCTGGCGTAATCATATTACGCCAGATTGCGCGAAGGCCCGTTCTATCCCAAAATGAGCGGCCCGAACTGCGGAGCGGGGCGAACTCACGGTGATATACTCGGGACGCTTGTTCCAGAAACGGAACAAATCCGCTTGGGAACGCAAGCTCAGACTGGGATATCCCACGGTCCTGCTAAGCACTTCGGAACTGCGGTTCATATGGAAGATCCAGGACGATTGTTAAGGCACGTGCGGGAACGCCTTCGCTTCAAATACCGCGATGTCGAGGAGGCGAGTCAACAGATCGCCCGAAATCGGAAGAATCCGGAATATACCGTCGGATTGAGTCGTTTGGCGGATATCGAGAACAAGGGGACACTTCCTTCGGTGTACCGTTTGTACTCGCTGTGCGCAATCTATGGGTTGCGCTTCGAGACCGCACTCAAATGGTACGGAATAAACCTGGATGAATTGGGGGCGGATGCTTCGAGATTATCGCCTCGCCAGACTCGCCCGGCTGATTTCAGCTGCTCAGACCTGGCGCTCGCCGAACTCCCGACCAAACTGAACAAGGAGGTGGATTTGGGCAAGACGATCTACCTGAGTCCTCACATTCAACAGTGGGGAAAGCTTCCGCTGGCGATTCTGGGATCGCTCGACCTAAAGCAATATCACTACGCGTTCATTGGAACTGACGATTGGTTCATGTATCCCCTTCTCCCTCCGGGTTCGTTCGTGCAGATCGACGAGAGCAAAAAACGCCTGAGCAGCGATGCAGAGATTCTTGAGCACGATCGCCCGATCCATTTCATCGAGCACAGGGCCGGATATCGTTGCGGATGGTGCACCGAGCGAAATGGCTTTCTGATCGTGCAGCCACACTCAGCCTCGAATTTAGCTCTTGAGGTTTTTCGATATCCGGGGGAAGCAGATATTCTCGGCCAGGTAATTGGTGTGGCTAAGCGGCTGGATTCGGTGAAGCGACGCCATACACGTTCTTAAGCAACCCGAGTATTGCTTCGAAATCCGAAGTGTGCTTTTCGCGTTCCGGTCCCTGAATTGTTGCGGGAACCAAATTCTTATACGGAGTGAGCCTCAACCAGGCGTCGATCAGTTCTGCCCGATCCACGTCGCCGATTCCCAAGATATAGAGTTCGATGTCGGCCTTCTTGAGTTCGAGGGGGTAACCGATCCAATCTTTAAAAATTTGTTCATGGATCCGCTTGAAGGATTTGCTCGCTTCGAGAGCGCTAGCGTTACTACCGGTTGCGCCATAATGCTCGTATCTGCCAGTATCAGGGTTGCGCAGGCCCGCCAGATACACAAGCTTCCCGTAAGAGGTCCCGATCTGCGAGACGTCGCGGATATATAGCTTTTGTAAGGCGTCGTCCCCGGCCTGCAGGCCGTTCTTTGTTGCCATCGAACTGTCCCTCTAATTTTGCACAATCAGCAGGGGCGTTCAACATAACCCAGTACTGCTAGGACTATGCGTTCCGTTGTCGGAAAACGAAGAGTACTAACGGGTTGTCCAATCCCCGGGGGAGTTACTGTACGGTCGAGAGTAGTCAATACCAAGTAAAGACTCTTATCGACCTATGAAAACTAAAGCTATTATCTCCCTAATTTTCGCCGGTGTAGCATTTGCTGAGGCGCCTGTATTTAGCCATGGGCTCGCAAATTCCCCGACCGACATCGTTGCAGTGAGGAGTGGGCCCGCCATCTCAGCTCAGATCGCCTTTGACATGCCGATCCCGGACCCGCACAGCCCGAAGGTGCCGCTGGCCTTTGACATGCCGATCCCGGACCCGCACAGCCCGAAAGTGCCGTTGGCCTTTGACATGCCGATCCCGGACCCGCACAGCCCGAAGGTGCCGCTGGCCTTTGACATGCCGATCCCGGACCCGCACAGCCCGAAAGTGCCGTTGGCCTTTGACATGCCGATCCCGGACCCGCATAGCCCGAAGGTGCCGCTGGCCTTTGACATGCCGATCCCGGACCCGCATAGCCCGAAGGTGCCGCTGGCCTTTGACATGCCGATCCCGGACCCGCATAGCCCGAAGGTGCCGCTGGCCTTTGACATGCCGATCCCGGACCCGCATAGCCCGAAGGTGCCGCTGGCCTTTGACATGCCGATCCCGGACCCGCATAGCCCGAAAGTGCCGCTCGGATAAGTTAAGCTCCTTACCCCCGACATTTCTTAGATTAAGCGATTTCCGGCTTCTTGCCCTGTTTGACAATTTGCTCTACCATCCTAAGGAAACCGATGGGCAGAACATGAACTGGACGCAAATTGCGTTTGGGATTACGGACGTCCTTAGTATAGTGCTGGTCCTACGGCTTGTGGCACTCCGGCTACATGATGTGTACCGGATATTCTCTGCCTTCCTTATATTTCAGGTTTTAGCCCAATCCCTGGCGCTGATTGAGCGATTCTCACAGTTGAATAGTATTGTCGATTACCGGTGGACTTGGCTGGTTTTGCGGTTGATCTTTTGGGTGTTATCGGTCTGGATTGTCTACGCGCTCTTGCGGGCCATCCTCGCGAGACTTCCCGGTATCCTGCGTTTTTCTCGCCACCTGCTTAACGGCATGCTGGCCCTGTCTGTCGTTATCGCGCTAATCACTGCCGGGCCTGAGTACGTTGCGCTCCGGGTAACAAATGAAAGCAGCTCAATAGCATACATGGTGAGTGTCGGAATCATTTTAGAGCGCTTAGTCAGTACGGTTGCGCTACTGACGCTTCTACTTACATTGGTGTTCATTCTGTGGTTTCCGGTCACTATGCCGAGAAATCTTGCGCTCTTCAGCGTCCTTCTAAGCGTCTATTTCACAGCCAAGACGGTCCTCCTCCTGCTGGACAGCTTTTGGCTTCATGGCCATATTCCTCTGGTTAACAATGGCGTGACATTTGTCCTCTCTGCCTGTCTGGTCTGCTGGATTCTTTTTCTAAATAAGAAAGGTGAAGTCGTGCCCGTCACTCTCGGTCATAGTTGGCACCCGAGCAGGCGGACTGAGCTCCTGGACAGTCTAGAGTCCCTCAATTCCAGTTTGGTCCGGGCCGCATCGCGGCGACCCACCTCAACGCTCCGGTGATCACGAAAGCCATCATATGAGCCGCATTATCGACGGTATTTAACAAACTTTACTTCGAATTTCGAAATAGCCAGCAAAATTGAGCAGGGGGACTTGAAATGATGTTGGCAATCCTGTACGGTATATGGTACGGAGAACTGTTTGACTTCCGCTCTAGTACTTACACCTCTGTTACTGCTGGGACTGGTGCTCGCCCTTCTTGTGCCAGTCATAGTCAAGCTGCTCAAGCGCAGGCCCATCCAGGAGGTTACGCCTGAATGGCTGGAAAGCTTCTCGGTGGCGTCGTACTACCCGATGGAGAGCCTGCTGAATGATGAAGATTTCCGATTTCTAAGCAGACAACCTGGTTTCGACCTTTCCCTGTACAGGAAACTTCGCCGGGATCGGCTTCACATCTTTAAGCAGTACCTCGACCGATCGATCGTCGATTTCAATCGGTTGCACATCGCCGTTCGTGCATTCCTTCCTTACGTGGAGGAGGACTGTTCCGATATTGTCTCGCGTCTCATCTGGCTGAAGTTTCGCTTCTCATGCGCGGTATTGAATGCGGAGCTAAGCTATTTGCTCTGCCTAATCGGATTCAAATCGCTTGCTGTTCGCTCCTTGATTCTCCAGTTGGAAGAGATGAGCGCCCAGCTCGGTGTCGTTTCTGCTATGCAGGCAGGCTAAAAGGCATTAGCCTGCCCGCTTATACGACCTTTCCACAAAAAGCTTCACTTCCTGCTGCGCCTCCCGGAATTGTTCGAAGCTCCTCTCCGCCGCTTTGAAGGCCGGCGTATGCACGCACCGCTGGTCGCCTTTGTGTTCAGTAGGATGCTTCAGGTGAAGCATCTCGTGAAACATGACATACCGCACTAACAACTCTGGCGTCTCGGGTGAGTCCAGAAGTTTCGTCAGGACGA
Organism: Terriglobia bacterium; assembly: GCA_963723645.1. Taxonomy (GTDB): domain Bacteria; phylum Acidobacteriota; class Terriglobia; order Bryobacterales; family Bryobacteraceae; genus Bog-105. Next base: position 1,580,205 of record CAVRRR010000005.1, on the reverse strand, counting down.
TGACGTGGTGAGAGGGATCATAGTGGCCGAGAATGGTTCGGGAGTCTCTAATGCTCCAGCCGAGGTGGGGCCGGGCCATCAACCCGTAAAAATACTTCAGATTCAGTTCTTCGAATACTTCGCGCAGATCGTACACGCTGCCCTTCGGGTCTAACACCGCTTTCCTTCCGCGGGCTTGCTTCATACGGCACATTTCCTGGCGTATGTCAGCGCGATTCAGATAGCGTCGGTACAGCGCGAGTACGGTGCGGCTGGGACTCGCCCGGAAGAGCTTCTCGATGAGTATGAAGGCCAGCGCCTCGTGGACCGAAGCAGGCGCATTTTCCAGCAAGTCGCTGATATCGACAATTAGACGGCCATTGTCAAGGCGAATTCGGCTATTAGCGTTCGCGTATTTTCTGAAATGAACTGTGATGAGCGGGACGTTGGCTCTGGGTTTTACGGCCGTGTAAACGCGCGCGTAAATCTGATCGATTGGCTCTAAACCCAAGCCAGGCTCCACCTGCATTTTTCAACAATGTAGCACGTGGTTTTCAAGCGGCCGCAAGTGGGTTACTCGAATGACTGAGGTTGCATGATGCCGTCTGGCTGGGGGCATTCCGCCGCTTGCTCAATGAATGCCGTGGCCCCGGCGATGCCAATTGCTATTGATCGCCGTCCAAGTCGGAATGGCAACGACTGTGGTTTCTTGTGCCGGCCTCTAGATACCCTTAGGATGTCGCACGAGCCTACGGCAGAAAACGTATCTGTCGAGCTGAAATGCATTGCCGGCTCCGGACTGTGATAGTTTCACACGCAGAGGTTTTCTTGTTAGAGCCAATACGCCTCAGCCGAAGACATTTCTGTGCGTCGCTGGCAATACCGGTGGCAGCGACCCCGCTGCTGCGCGGGATGCCTGTTCCGAAGATCAAAGAGGTTTCCGTGATTGCGACCGAGCCCGCCGGTGTTCGGCTCGTGGTGGTGAAGATACAGACCGATCAGGACGGACTCTATGGCTACGGCTGCGCTACGTTCACGCAAAGAGCGGATCTCGTGGTCAATGCGGTAAACCGGTACTTGAAGCCGTTTCTGATCGGCCGGCCGACCGACGCGATCGAGGATCTCTGGCAGGCGATGTACAACTCCTCCTATTGGCGTAACGGCCCTGTGCTGAACAACGCAATCAGCGGAGTGGACCAGGCGCTCTGGGATATCAAAGGCAGGCAGGCGGGAATGCCGGTCTACGAGCTGCTCGGCGGGAAGTGCCGGCGGGGCGCCATGATTTATTCGCACGCGTCAGGGGCAGAGATCGCCGAGACTATCGATCAGGCACACCAAATCATGGGCCGTGGGATCAAGGCGGTGCGCCTGCAGGTTGGAATACCCGGCATGGCGGCGTACGGGGCGGCGAGTTCAGGTGCCGCAAATGAATTGCGCAAAGGGGAGATCGAAGACCCGGTGTTTGAGCCGGAGCCTTACGTCCGGCGCACACTCGAGCTGTTTGAAGCGGGCCGAAAGGCGCTTGGTCCGGATGTCGAACTGCTCCACGACGTTCACGAACGCGTTCCACCCAGGCTTGCCGTTCAGTTTGCGAAGGACATGGAGCAGTTCCGCTTGTTTTTTCTCGAAGATGCGCTTTCGCCCGAGAACATCGACTACTTCCGGCAAATTCGGGCGAACTGCACGACGCCGCTCGCGATGGGTGAGCTGTTCAACAGCCCCCACGAATGGAACGACCTGATTCGGTCCAGCGTGATCGACTTCATCCGGCTGCATGTTTCGCAGGCGGGTGGGCTGACACCGTGCCGGAAGATCGCGGCCATGGCGGAAGCGTTCCAGGTAAGAACAGCTTGGCATGGGCCGGGCGATGTTTCGCCCATCGGGCATTGTGCGAACGTGACCCTCGATCTGGTTTGCTACAACTTCGGGATTCAGGAGTGGACATTCCCTAACGAGCAGCTGCAGCAAGTGTTCGAGGGATATCCTATCTGCAAAGAGGGCTACGCGTACGCGAATGAAAAACCCGGGTGGGGCATCGAGATTAGCGAGAAGGCAGCAGCCAAATACCCGTATGGTTCTGAGACTGGGCCGCGCAAGGCTCTCAATGGCGGATGGGGCGTAGTAAGACGGGCGGATGGAACCGTTGTCAATCAGTAAGGAAAGCAATTCGGCTCACCACGGGGCAACTTACCTTATTGAGGATTGGCGGTTCGGCCCACGAATGGACATAGTCCGCGAGGGAGCTGCAACTCGCTTTGAAATTCTTATCTCTGAGCGGGCGTTTGCTTAACTGAAGAAAGGGCGTTGGGGTTCGCCTTTTTCCAAACGCCTCCGGGCAGATGACTCCTACTTACAAGGATCACGGGAGAAGTAGCGTGTCATGGCTAAATACCTTCTTGTGCTTACGGGCGGCGGTTTCGGGGCGCTTGTCCGCTTCCTTGTGGCGACCTTTGTAGCGGACTATTACACGACAGCGTTTCCACTGGGTACATTTTTCATCAACATCTCGGGATCCTTTCTCATCGGAGTGTTGATGATGTTCTTCGTGCATCGGACGGGATTGGACCCGCATTGGAGATTGTTTCTGGTGACGGGGTTCCTTGGCGGATACACGACCTTTTCCAGTTTCGAATGGGAAGCACTGGCCCTCGTGCGCGGCAGGTCAGCGCTGATCTCGATTATTTATGTAACTGGAAGTGTTGTCTTGGGCTACGGAGGCGTATGGCTGGGCGCGTGGCTTTCCGAGCGGTGGTGGGCGCATTAGCCGCCCCCTGCGCGAAGCAAGCTGGAGAACGCGGCACCTATACTGAGATCGTTAACTTCAATGGAACCTGTTCGACCACTCAACAAGTACAGCGCTGAAATCACGCAGCCGAAATCACAGGGGGCTTCGCAGGCCATGCTTTATGCGACGGGCCTGACCGAGCAGGACATGAGCAAGCCGCAGGTGGGTATCGCGAGCGTGTGGTTCGAAGGCAACCCGTGCAACATGCACCTTCTCAAGCTTGCGGAAAAAGCAAAGGAAGGAGTGGCAGGAGCTGGGCTGGTAGGGATGCGATTCAACACCATCGGAGTGAGCGACGGCATTTCGATGGGGACGGATGGGATGAGTTTTTCCCTGCAGTCGCGCGAGATCATCGCCGATTCGATCGAGACTGTGATGGCGGCGCAATGGTACGACGCGAACATCTCGATACCAGGGTGCGACAAAAATATGCCCGGCTGCATTCTCGCGATGGCTCGCTTGAATAGGCCCTCGCTGATGGTTTACGGGGGTACGATCCGGCCCGGTCATTCGAACGGAGACAAGCTGGACATTGTTTCCGCTTTCCAGAGCTACGGAGAATTTATCGCGGGCAAGATAGACGAGAAGGAGCGGCAGAGCGTGGTGCGGCATGCGTGTCCAGGGGCCGGGGCGTGTGGCGGTATGTACACGGCGAATACGATGGCTTCCGCAATAGAGGCGCTCGGCATGTCGTTACCTTACAGTTCTTCAACGCCGGCCGAAGATCCGCAGAAGTTAGAGGAGTGTGTGCGGGCGGGAGCGGCGATACGGAACTTGTTGCAACTCGATCTCAAGCCGCGAGACATCATGACACGCGAGGCATTTGAAAACGCGATGGTTCTGGTGACGGTGCTCGGAGGATCGACAAACGCTGTTCTCCATCTGCTGGCGATTGCAAGAGCGGTAGACGTTCCGCTTGCGATCGAGGATTTTCAGGCGGTCAGCGCGCGAGTTCCGCTGCTCGCAGACTTCAAACCGAGCGGATCCTACGTCATGGAAGACCTGCAATCGGTAGGTGGCATTCCGGCGGTGATGAAAATGCTGCTCGAGGCGGGGTTATTGAATGGCGATTGTCTGACGGTGACGGGGAAAACGCTGCGAGAGAATCTCGAAAGTGTTCCCGGGCTGGCTCCGGGCCAGCAGATCGTCCATTCGCTGACGGCGCCGATCAAGGCTACGGGGCACATACGAATCTTGAAGGGCAATCTTGCGCCTGAGGGCGCGGTAGCAAAGATCACGGGTAAGGAAGGACTGCGGTTCTCAGGTCCGGCGAAGGTGTACGACTCGGAAGAGGACATGCTGCATTCGCTCGAGCAAATGGGCATTGCGAAGGGCGACGTGATCATCATTCGATATGAAGGTCCGAAAGGCGGTCCAGGTATGCCCGAGATGCTGACGCCGACATCGGCGATCATGGGCGCGGGGCTAGGCAAGGAAGTTGCGCTAATTACGGATGGGCGATTCTCGGGTGGTTCGCATGGATTCATCGTAGGGCACGTGACGCCGGAAGCACAGGACGGCGGACCGATCGCACTGGTTCGCAACGGAGATCGCGTCACCATCGATGCCGAGAGAAACGTATTAGAAGTCGACCTGTCGAAAGACGAACTCGAAAGACGCAGGAAGGAATGGCAAGAGCCCGCGTACAAGGCCACTCGCGGCACTCTCGCGAAGTACATTCGGCTGGTTAAGAGCGCGAGTCTAGGTTGTGTGACCGACGAATAGGCGTCGTTCTTCACGATGCATGACATATATTGTTGGTCGAACAATTGTTGATCGAATATGGGTGGTGGCGAATTGCTTCGTATGACACGTTTCGGCGGGTGGGGTTCTGTAGGAGTCTGCGCGGTGCTGCTTGCGTCGCAGGGCGTGCCGGCGGGCGGGATGCAAAAAACATCGCCGGTGCCGCCGCTCGAAGAGACTGGCTTTCAGCCGATCTTCGACGGCAAGACTCTCGAAGGCTGGGATTGCGATCCGGATTTCTGGAAGGTGGAAGATGGGGCGATCGTCGGGCAATCCACCCAAGCGCATCAGCCGAAGCAAAACACCTTCTGCATCTGGAAGGGCGGGCAGCCAGGTAATTTCGAATTGAAGGCGCAGTACCGGCTTACGGGTGTTAACGACGGCAATAGCGGGATCCAATACCGCAGTGTGGAGCTTCCGGAGGTCGCGAAGTGGGTGATGAAGGGCTATCAGTTCGACATCGATCTCAAGCAGCAGTACACGGGGCAAGTGTATGAGGAGCGCAAGCGCGGCTTTCTGGCCTTACGGGGGCAAATTTCCACAGTGCCGGACGGGAAGAAGGCCGGCTCGATCGGGTCCGTCGGCGAGGACTCGCAATTGAGGAGCTTCATAAAGGACGGCGACTGGAACGATATCGAAATCATTGCGCGCGGAAATACCTTGATCCAGCTCATAAATGGCCATGTGATGAGCGTGCTGATCGACGAGGATACGGCGAATAGGAAAAGGGAAGGTGAGATCGGAATCCAACTGCACCGGCTTCCTGGCGCGGCCATGAAAATGGAAACTCGAAATATCCGGATCAAAAGTTTATAGAACGGGCGAACTTCGATGTGTCATAGGTTTCTTCGTCTGCGCTTGTGTCATGCTCAACATTCGCTTACTGCTTGCGGCGCTATCGTCTTACTAGCCGGCCTTTCAACAGGCGAACCGCTGCCTGATGGGCCGGGGAAGGCGGCCACGGTGCGGGTTTGTGGACGCTGCCATTCGCCGGAACGCGCGGCGACGCTGCACCAGAGCCGCTCGGCTTGGGAAGACACAATCACGAAGATGGTCAAGCTGGGTGCGCAGGGTTCCGACGATGAGTTCGAAGCAGTGCTGAATTATCTCTCGAAGAACTTCGCTAAAGAGATCCCCGGTCCGGTGAATATGAACAAGGCAACCGCGGTGGATCTGGAAAGCACGCTGGTGCTAAGGCGCTCGCAGGCCAAAGCAATCATCGAATACCGCAATGAGCACGGCGATTTCAGGTCCTTCGACGATCTGCGCAATGTGCCGGGGATCAATATTGCGCAACTAGAGACCAAAAAAGCGCGGATCGTGTTCTGATTCTCCAGGCATTCAGAACTGGCATTGATATACTCGATCCAAGTTTGGCGCTTCCCAATTTGTGAGCGGTCAGTGTGCCTCAGCTGCTCTGATTTCTGACAGTTCCAGTATCGGTAAACAAGCGCGAAGCTGCAATCAGCATGAAGAAATTTTGGCTTGTAGCCGTGCTGGCTATCGTGACGAGCCTCCTGATTCCAGGTGCGGACTGGCCCATGCAGAGTGGCAGCCCGCAACGCAATGGCTGGGCCAAGTCCGAGCACCGCCTCACAAAGAACAACGTGAAGTCACTCGGCATCTTATTTGAGTATCGGGCTGACAACCAGGCGAGGGGTCTGAGTTCGCTCACGGCTCCGATTATCGACGGCAATCTGATCACGTATCGCGGCTTCAAAGAGATGCTGATTTTCGGTGGCAGCTCAGATAAGGTGTTTTCGGTAGATGCCGATCTGAACAAGCTTTTGTGGGAGGCGCAGTTCGATGCTCACAGTGACAAAGCTCAGAGTGAACGGCCCACGCCGGTGTGTCCGGGAGGCCTGACCGCGCCGGTGATTATGGCGGGTAGCAGCTCCGCTTCGATGCACTTCGCAGTTGACGCTGCACACGCGCCTGCGGCAAGAGCGATGCTGCCGAGGCGTCTACGTCCATCCCCCTACTTTCCGCCGCTCTCGCAAAGCATTTACCCGCTTCGTCCGACTACGTTCACCGAACTCGCGGCAGTATACGCGATCAGCAGCGACGGCGATCTGCACATCGTGAACAGTTCGACCGGCCGGGACCTTATTGCACCAATCAAATTTCTGCCGCCCAACTCGAAAGTCACGGGCGTGAACATTCACGACAACACGATTTATGCGACTACGTCAGGCGACTGCGACGGATATCAGAACGCACTCTACGCGATCGATTTGATGAACACCAGCAGGCCTGGCGCATCGTTCGGGATTCGTTTTGGCGGCTTTGCCGGAATCGGCGGCACTTCGATAGGCAATGACGGCACGGTTTACGTACAGGCGGCGTACGGGACCGGAGACTCGATGAAGAACTATCACGAGAGCGTGCTTGCGCTGGCTCCAAAAACTCTGCAGGTGAAAGACTATTTCACGCTGCCGGGCAAAGCGGTGAATCAAAAGAGCGTGACCGCGCCGGGGATCACGCCGATGGTGTTTTCGTGGAAGGGCAGAGACCTTGTCCTGGCGGGCGGCAGTGATGGCCGGATGTATGTGCTCGATTCCAAATCGTTGGGAGGAGCGGATCACCGAAAGCCATTGTTTCAGACAAACCCGGTAGCGAGCCGAAGCAAGGATTACGACGGCAACGGGTTTCGAGGCACTTTTTCGAGCTGGCAAGACGTGGACACCCAGAACAGATGGATTTACGTTCCGCTATCGGGGCCTCCTGACAAATCGGCGAAGCTGCCGGAGGTTGATGGTGAACCGGCGGGCGGGAGTGTTGCTGCATTCAAGATCAATGGAAACGATGAGCAACCGGCACTGCAGCCGCTGTGGGTTTCGCGCGAGATCCCATCACCGGCACCGCCAGTGATCGCAAATGGAATGGTGTTCGCCCTTTCGACCGGCACGCCGGCCCGAGTGGCGAAGAAGAGTGGTGAGCACTACAGCGCTGCCGAATGGCAAACTAAGGCCACTCACGCGACGCTTTATGTGTTGGATGCATTCACCGGAACGCAATTGTATTCGAGCGGCGATGCAGTGCCTGGGGTTTCGAATGCGGGTGGCCTGGCTGTTGCCAATGGCCGGGTTTACTTTGCGACTCATGACAACGCCGTCTACTGCTTCGGGTTGATGAAAGAACAGCCGCAGCTCGCGGAAGAAGAATAGGAATCTGATGCGATTACTGATTTGCGTGCTGCTGGCGGGGTTCCCGATCTCGGTCCGCTGCGCAGACTGGCTGACCGACGGAGGAAGCGCGCAGAGGACGGGCTGGCAGAAAGACGAGCATATCCTCACAAAGGACAATGTGAGAGATCTCCAGATTCTCTGGAAAATCAAGCTCGACAACCAGCCGCGCGAGATGCACTCGCTATTTCCGCCGCTGATTGCGACCGGCATTCCCACAGCGAGCGGGAGCAAACAGATTGCGGTCGAGGCCGGTATATCTGACAACATCTTCGCCATCGATGTCGAGACCGGAAAGCTCCTCTGGCAGAAGCACTTCGATTTTGTGCCAGTCAAAGAAGGCCGCGGGCTGGAGCAAGGCGATCCGCTTTGCCCGGGCGGACAGACTGCCACCCCGATAATCGGGCCGGCAGACGCTTCGGGCAACAGAACCGTTTACGCACTCGGCAGCGACGGAAGAATTCACTCCCTGAACGTCGCGGATGGGGCGGAGACTGCCACTCCGTTCAAGTTCGGTTTTGTAAATGCGAAGTCATATGCCCTCAATATGTGGAGAGGCGTGCTGTTCACGACTACTTCACAAGGCTGCAACGGCAGCCCTAACCAGATGTGGGCGGTGGACATCAATGATCCACAGAAAAAAGTGATGACGTTCAGCCCCCGGAGCGGCGGCCTTTGGGGAAGAGAAGGCGCGTCGATCGATTCTACAGGCACCGCGTGGGCACCTACGGGTGATGGCGAATATGATCCCGAGAATCGCACGTTCGGTAACGGCCTCATCGCGGCGAAGGTGGAAGGGAATCAACTGCAACTGGCCGACTGGTTCGAACCGAGAAACTGGTCGTGGTTGAGCAAACGCGACCTTGACATGCAGGTCACGCCCGCGATCTTTGATTTCAAAGGGCAGGAGTTGCTGGCGACAGGGAGTAAGGAGTGCCGCGTCTACCTTCTCGATACCAAAGCCGCGGGGGGAGACGATCACCAGACGCCGCTTTATCAGACTCCCCTGATGTGTAACGAGGAAGTGAATTTTGCATCCGCCGGGATCTGGGGGTCGATGGGAAGCTGGCAGGATGGGGCGGGTGCGCGATGGATTCTGACCCCTTTCTGGGGCCCTGTTCACAGCAAGTTCAAACCGCCGGTTTCGTATGGACCGGTGACGCATGGGGCTGTGGTGGCCTTCAAGCTGCAGGAAAACGGAGGGTCGTATACGATGGAGCCCGCCTGGATGTCGCGCGATATGGACCGTGCAGAACCGCCCGTGATCGCGAACGGTATTGTCTTCTCTTACGGCAGCGGCGAGAACACCGAGCAGGCATATCCGGAGCGCGGATTATACGACTACAGTCCGGAACGTATTCGCAATTCCACGCATGCGACTTTGTATGCACTCGATGCAGAAACCGGGAAGGAGCTGTATTCGAGCGGCGACCAGATCACGTCTTTCAATCACTTCAGTGGACTATCCGTTGCGAACGGCCGAGTGTACATTGCCACGTATGACAGCGTGCTGTACTGTTTTGGGCTTCCTGGAAAATCGCAGTGATTATGTGACGATCCAGTAAACCGAATAGCGCTCGTCGAACAAGCGGTCGAATGGAACGAAGGTCAGGTTTTCGTTCTGCCCGGTCGTGCGAAAGGTGAGCGGCTGATCCGCTACAGGCTGGAGCCACGAGTCGACGTTCGGGCCCACTGCGCGTAACGTTGGCGTCTCCATGGGATGCTTGCGTAGATCCGGCCCCATGGGGCCGATGACAGCCGCTTCGGTCAGATCCTGTTTCCCAAGTTTGCCCGCCAGAACCAGCGGCCCATACAGGAAGGCCTGTGTAGTCGGTTCGTCCGGCATTTTCTCCACGTGAAGATGCATCGGCAGGTTGACCTCTACCCGGTCGCCACTGTTCCAAGTCCTGGCGATCGTGAAATAACTGGCCGGACTGGGAGTCGCGTCGATCACCTTTCCGTTCACCCCAACGGAAGAGCTGGTTCCCGCCCAGTATGGGATGCGGATGTGCAACGGCATGTGGACGGGCGCCGCAGCATTGATTGTCAAGGTTGTTCCGGTGGAATGCGGAAACGTAGTCTCCTGCCTAAGTTTGACGTTCTTCTGTTTCCAATTCAGCTCGGAGGGCACGAACAGATTCACGTACAGCCCGTCGACGTCATGGAAATAGATGCTGTCGTTCAGCTTGGAGAACTCTTCGACACCGGTGCCGGTGCAGCACCAGAACGACGCATTCTCAGTGTTGAAGGTTTTCCAGGCGCCGGGGACGATCGAAAGGTAGTAGATGGTCGCGCCGGTTTGACGATTTACCGCGGCGATGCGATGGTTCAGCAGAGTTCGCTCGTAGTAATCGAAGTAGCGCGGATCGCCCGTCCACTGATAGAGGTGCCGCGTCAGCTTCAGCATGTTATATGCGCAGCAGCACTCGGTGGTATTTGAACTCTTCTTTAGCTCGGCGCCAAGCCGACGCGGCTCAACGAGCCAAGCTTCGGCGTTGCTCGTTCCACCAGTGACGTAAGCGCGGGCGCTCGTCACTTCCCACCAGAAGAAATCTGCTACATCGTGGAAGCGCTCGTCGCTACTGATCTCGTAGCGGCGTGCGGCGCCAATCACCTGGGGAACATGTGTATTGACGTGGAGGCCGCGCAGTTCATCGCGCCGGAGCGCGAGCGGATTGAAGAATATCTTCTTCGTGAAGCGGTCTCCCACCTCTGCGTAATGGTCATTCCCAGTCGCAGCGGCCAGGTTGTAGAGCACTTCATTCATGCCGCCATACTCGGTGTTGAGAATGTCCTGCATGTGCTCTTCGGTTTTCGGCGCGGTGTAATGATCGGTCCAGGAGGCCATGCCTTCGAGCACCTCCAGAGCCTGCCCGTTGCCGCAATGAGCATGCATGTCGAACATGCCCGCCATAATTTTGTGGAATGTGTAAAACGGAGCCCAAACCTTTTGACGCGCATCGAGGCGATCGAAGAATTCCGTTGGAAAGGCGCTCAGGTAACCGCCGCCCAGCTTTGCCTGACACTTCGCGAGTTCGGCTACCATGGCGTCCGCTTTCGTTTTGAGAGCCTCGTCGCCGGTGGCAGAGTACATCAATGCGCAGGCCGAGAGATAGTGTCCTACGAAGTGGCCGCGTAGTTCGCAATCGGGAGCTTCCCAACCGCCGAGCGGCGTGGCCGAAGAGCGCAAACCGGCGTTTACACGGAAGTTATGGAGCAGCCTCGCCGCATCGAGGCGCTTCAGATAAGCGAGGTTGGCGTCCTGCGAGTCCTTATAGATGCCCGGCAGAAGACGAACGTCGGTCATTGCGAAAGCCATCAGTTTTGGAGGCGATTCTTTCCCTGTGAAGCTGATCGTTTGGCCGAAGGGAGTGACCTCCGGGAGCAGACCATGCGTTTTCGGAATGGTGGTGTTCTGCGGGGCTGTATTCGCATTCTGGGGCGCCTGGTGAGTGGGAGAAGCGGGCGGCGGTTGCGTTTGGTTGGCAAATAAGGGAGCGACTCCGAGTGAAGCCGTGAAATTGCGCCGCGTTGTTTTTGGAGTACTTTGGTTCGACATTGGATGTCAGCTGTTGGAAATCGGCGATGCTGTTCCGTTCAGAATGGCGGTGAGGCGGCGGTAGACTTCGCGGAGATATTTTTCGTCTCCGCCTTCGAGCTCAACCGTGGCCGTGCCGTGAAACCCGATTTCCTGGAGAGCCTGATAGATCGCTTTCCAATCCAGATCACCCTCGAGCAGGGGAACCCATTCCGCGGTAGTCTTTTCGCCGCCCGGTTGATGGCGGAACGCAAAATCTTTGATGTGCAGCTTCACTATGCGCTTGCCCAATGTGCGAATCCAATCCGCGGGGTAGCCGTATAGCTGAACGTTTCCGACATCGAAGTAGGCTCGCACCCAAGGCGTATCGAAGCCGTCGATGTAGGCTGCGAATTCGATGGGACTAAGCAGAAACTTGTTCCAGACTTCCTCGAGAGCGATGATGACTTTCAGTTCTTCGGCCATCGGCACGAGCTTTCGGATGCTGACTTGAGACCGCGAGTAAGCGTCCCGATAGGAAGTCTCTTTGTTCACCACGGCAGGCACGATGAGGACCGTATCGGCTCCCCAAAAGTGCGCATTTTGAAGCGACGTTCGCGCTCCGGCCAGGCTCTTCTCAACGACGGCTGGGTCAGAGGACGACAATGGATACTTCCAGTGATCCATATTCATGACCGAATGGATTTTGATGCCGGCTTTTTCGGCCGCTGCCTTCATGGCTTCAGCCTGCGACTGATCGGGCGTTGTGGGGCACTCGATCCGTTCGAAGCCCGCATCGCGGGCCATCTGAAAGCGCTCAGGTATGCTCGCCGTTTGGGGCAGCATGCTGTACTCCACAGCTTTGTGAATCGGCAGGGGGGTTTCAGCAAAGGCGGGTGTTGCGAGTATCACGGCAGTCTCCAGGAAAGTACGACGCGTCATAAAGGGTTCGTGATTGCTGCTTCCGTTGTTCTGTTCTAGTATCGTCTAGATATTACGTTACTCGTTTGACAGGAGCAGCAGGTTTAAGAGCATGGAAAAGCAATCAACAGGGTCTGATCGCCGTGAGTTCATCAGGGGCGCCGGGGCCGCAGTGGGCACGGCGCTGACTCTGGGCTTTCCCGCCATCATCTCCGCGCAGACAGTCACCAACGCGCTGAAAGTGGGCCTGGTAGGCTGCGGAGGACGGGGTTCGGGTGCTGCAAGCCAGGCCCTGCATGCCGACGATTATGCCGAACTCACGGCCGTCAGCGATGTGTTTCAGCCCAAGATCGATGCGGCTCTCGAAGAGTTGGGGCACCTTTCGAAGATTGCCGGCCGGGTGAAGGTCGAAAAGGCCAATCAGTTCGTCGGGCTGGACGGGTATCAGAAGGTGCTCGACTCGGGCATCGATGTGGTGCTCATTGCTCCGCCTCCCGGTTTCCACGCACAGCATCTCGCGGCAGCGGTGGAGGCGAAGAAGCACATCTTTTGCGAGAAGCCAGCGGCGACGGATGCCCCAAGCGTTCGCTCGGTGCTCGAATCGGCGCAGAAGGCGGCAAGCAACAATGTTTCGCTCGTCGCCGGGTTCTGCTGGCGGTATAACGACATGATCATCGACACGTTCAAGCAAATCCAGGACGGTGCGATCGGCAAGGTGATCTCGTACTACGCCACTTACTACACGAGTCCGGTAAAACCGATGCCGCCGGCGAGCACACGGCCGGCGGGAATGAGCGATACCGAGTGGCAGATCGCGAACTGGTACAACTTTGTGTGGCTTTGCGGGGACAATCTGGTGGAGCAGGCGGTGCATAGCGCAGATAAGATTGCGTGGATGATGAAGGATGAACCTCCGGTGAGCTGCGTTGCCGTGGGCGGCCGCGTGATTCCTGCCGAAGGTGGAAATATCTACGACCACTTCGAAGTGAATTATCTGTATCCGAACGGCGTCCGAGCCATGCTCGCCAACCGGCAGATTGAAGGCTGTTACAACGAAAATGCGGATTACATCATGGGCTCCGACGGCACGTGTACCATCGGCCGTTCGCCGGTTCCGAAGATCGAAGGCAAGACCAACTGGACCTGGAGCGGGCAGAAATACGACATGTATCAGCGGGAACATGACGTCCTGTTTGCCTCGATACGCAAGCACCAGCCGGTGAATAACGGGAAGCGGCTGGCAACCAGTACGCTGCTGGCGATCATGGGGCGCATGGCCGCTTATACGGGTCAGGAGGTGACCTGGGATCAGGCGCTCAATTCACAGGAGAAGCTTTTCCCGGATCATCTGACGTGGGATGGCGCACTGCCGGTGGCGGCGCGTGCCGAGCCCGGAATAACCAAGCTGGCTTGAGGCTGCGATGAAGAGGCAGTTGCTGGATGCGACCTGCGCGGTCTTGATTGGCGCATCGAGCATCGCGGCGCAAGCGAATTCGCCGGTTAGTTTCGAACGTGAGATCGCGCCGGTGCTCGAGAAGAGCTGTCTAAGCTGCCATGGATCAGGCTCACACCTCGATCTCACCGCGCGCGAGAACCTGATTGCAAGTAAAATGCTCGTTCCGGGACAAGCTGATAAGAGCCCGATCTATACAACCGTTCAACAAGGCTCGATGCCGCCGGGCCAGAAGCTCCCTCCTGAGCAGGTCGACCTGATTCAGCGCTGGATCACGCAGGGTGCGCCGTGGCCGGCTGCCGCCACCTTGAAGAGCGCTGCAACGGCAGTCAGCACACACACCGGCGGTGCAAAGCGAGACCAGGAACTCGCGGACATCGGACAGATTCGCGAGCGTATCCTGGCTAACAAGCAGAGTGCGGCCGGGACAAAACAGTACAAAGTTACAATTCCGAACACGACGGTCTCCTATGACATGCTGGCCATACCCGCGGGCAGTTTCATCATGGGTTCGCCGGAGAAAAAGGACGAACAGCCGCCGCACAAGGTCACGGTTCCCGCTTTCTGGATGCAGGCGCACGAAGTGACCTGGGACGAGTACCGGCTCTTCATGTTCGCCAATCAGGCGGGCGAGGTTGCGCACAAAGATGAACTCGTGGACGCGGTGAGCCGGCCTACGCACCCCTATGTCGAGATGAGTTTCGGGATGGGCATCAACGGCTTTCCGGCTATCAGCATGACCCAGCACGCGGCGAACAAATACGCCGAATGGTTGAGCGCGAAGACCGGCGAGTTTTACCGGCTTCCGACGGAGGCCGAGTGGGAATATGCTTGCCGCGCCGGTTCGAGCACGACTTCTTCACCATTGAGCGATTACGCGTGGTTTTCGGCGGACAGCGGCGGCAAGTATCAAAAAGTAGGGACGAAGAAACCGAATGCCTGGGGCCTGTTCGACATGCTGGGTAACGTGATGGAGTGGACTCTCGATCAAGAAGAACCTTACAAAGCCGGCGACCAGATAGATCCCTGGGTAAAGCCCACTCAACCGTATCCGATCGCGGTTCGAGGCGGGTCCTGGAACGATCCGGCTCCTGCCGTGACCTGCACGGCCCGCATGGGTTCCGATGCATCCTGGAAGCAGCAGGATCCGCAGTTACCGAAGAGTATTTGGTACGAAACGGATGCGCAATGGCTCGGTTTCCGGTTGGTTCGCCCCGACAAAGTTCCAGCAGTAGAGGAGATGTATCGGTATTGGAACAACGGCGTGGAGCATGACGAGCAGTAGCGTTCTATGCGCGCTCCTTTGGCCGGTGCTGCTGCAGCCCTATGAAGCTGTGGAGGCGCACATGGGCACGTTGTTTCGGATTAAGCTTTACGCCGGCGACCAACAACACGCAAAGCGCGCTTTTCAGGCTGCTTTCGCGCGGGTTGCGCAGCTCGACGAAGCCTTATCCGATTACCGGCCAGATAGCGAACTGGACCGCCTCTCCGAAACGGCGGTACACCATCCTGTCCACGTCAGCCAGGATCTGGAACGGGTGATTGAGGCGTCGCAGGCACTTTCGGCCGACACTGGTGGGGCGTTCGACATCACGATCGGACCGCTTACGCATCTCTGGCGCGCTGCCCGCAAGCGGAACCAGCTTCCTGAACCGGCAGCAGTGACGGAGGCGAAAGCGAAATGCGGGTACGGAAAGCTTCACTTGAACAGAATGCAGCACACGGTGGAACTGGACGCGGCCGGGATGCAGCTCGATACGGGCGCCATCGCAAAGGGCTATGCGGCGGATGAAGCACTTCTGGTTCTGACGCGACTGGGCATATCGAGCGCGCTGGTGGCCGCGAGCGGAGACCTCGCCTTCAGCGACGCACCGCCGGGGGAAACTGGCTGGAGGATTGGAGTCGATTCGCTCGACGAGGCGAACGCGCCATTCACGCGCGTGCTGTATCTGGCAAACCGTGCAGTGTCCACTTCGGGCGCAACGGAACAGCATTTGGATGCAGGCGATGTCCGGTATTCGCATATCCTTGATCCGGCAACAGGGATGGGGCTCACAGACAGCTCGAGCGTGACCGTGATTGCACGACATGGCATCGATGCGGACAGCCTCGCGACTGCGGTGAGCGTGCTCGGCGTGAAGCGCGGGCTGTCGTTGATCGATGCGCGGCCGGATACCGCCGCAGTGGTGGTGACCATCCGGGATGAACATCCTGACGTTCTCGAATCGGAGAGCTTTCGCCGGCTGCACACGTCGCCGTGAAGTTCTGTCTGGCGTTGATTGTTGCTGGCCTCCTGGTAGGTGCAACTGAGCGTGGCGCAGGAACGGTTGCCGCTATCCGCTTCGAAGATGTTGCTCCCCGCAGCGGCGTCGACTTCGTCCTGCACAATTGCCCAACGCCCGAAAAACACATGATTGAGACCATGGCCGGTGGCCTGGCTGTTTTCGACTACGATGGCGATGGCAGGCCTGACATTTTCTTTACGAATGGTTCCGGATTGCCGTCGCTTTTGAAAACGGGCCCGCAATACTCGAACCGGCTCTATCACAACGAAGGAGGCATGAAGTTCAGGGATGTTACCGCTCAGGCGGGCGTAGCGGGCGAGGGCTATTCGATGGGCGCCGCCGCGGCCGACTTCGATAATGACGGGCAGCCGGATCTGTTCGTCGCGGGGGTGAATCGCAATATCCTCTATCGCAATCTGGGGAACGGGAAGTTCGAGGACGTGACGGTGAAGGCCGGAATCAAGAGCGGAGAGTGGGCTGTAGCGGCAGGGTGGTTCGACTACAACAAGGATGGCCTGTTAGATCTGTGGGTTGTTCACTACGCCACATGGTCCGTCAAGGACGACAGGTACTGCGGCGACCAATCGCGCGGCATCCGGATTTACTGCCATCCGAAGTATTATCAAGGGCTCGCGAGCACGTTGTACCGCAATCGCGGCGACGGAACGTTCGAGGACGTTTCGCGGAAGGCGGGGATCAGTGCGTTTGCCGGCCGCGGCATGAGCGTCGCTTTTGCCGACTACGACGGCGATGGCTACCCGGACGTTTTCGTCACAAATGACAACATGCCGAATTTTCTGTTTCACAACAAGGGCGATGGAACGTTTGAAGAAGTCGGGCTGCTGGCTGGCGTCGCGCTGCGCGAAGACGGCAAAGCCGTTGCCAGCATGGGCACTGACTTTCGCGACTACGATAACGATGGCTTACCCGATATCGGGGTGACTGCGCTCGCGGGCGAAACGTTTCCGCTGTTTCGAAACCTCGGGAAAGGGAACTTTGCGGATGTAACTTACTCCAGCCGGGTGGGCGGTGTGAGTATCCGGCACAGCGGATGGGGAACCGGATTGTTCGACTTCAACAACGACGGCTGGAAGGATCTCTTTACGTCGAATTCGCACGTGAACGATCGGGTGGAAATGTTCGAATCGGCCGTGTACAAAGAGCCCGATAGCGTGCTGGTCAATCTAGGCAATGGTCAGTTCCGGGATGTTTCGGTCGAAGCCGGATTGACCGAAGCGAAGGCACACCGCGGAAGCGCGTTTGCGGATTTCGATGGCGACGGCAAGATCGATGTTGTGGTCTCCTCACTTCAAGGGCCTGTTGAGCTGTGGCGTAATACAAGTCCGGAAACCAATCACTGGCTCGGGGTGAAGCTGACCGGAACACATTGCAATCGCGACGGGATCGGCGCGCATGTGAAGGTAGCGAATCAGTCGAACGACATGACGAGCGCGGTCAGCTACGCTTCTGCCGCTCTCGACCCGGTGCACTTCGGCCTGGCAGGCAGCGAGCGCATCTTGACTCTCGAGATCGACTGGCCGGACGGAAAGCAACAGCTGCTGCACAACGTTCAGGCAGACCAGGTTCTACAAGTGCGCGAACCGGATTAGAGACTGTACGGCAACGATCAGGCGAGCGATTTGACGAGAAACGGCAACCCTTGTACGCCGTGAAATTCGTGCTTGCCGCCAAAGATTTCCTGCCGGGCGGCCTCGGGTGCGCCGAAGATAGCATAGACCTTCTGGAGGCGTGCGAAGCTTTCGCGTGTGGCGGCAACCGGGAAGATGGGGTCGCGATCTCCGCCTTCCGAAAAGAACGGCCGCGGCGCGATCAGGCCGGCGACATCGTAGTTCTCCGCCCAATTAAGAATGCCGGGAACGTAGTTGTCAATGCAATGAGAGATGCTCATGATGCTGTCGCGGAAGGTGTTGAGGTAGCCGCTGACGAAGGCGGCTTTGATGCGGGTATCGAGGGCAGCCGAAAATAAGGTACAGGTTCCACCGCCGGAGATTCCCATACAGCCCACGCGCTTGGCATCGAGATCGGGCCGGGTTTCGATCCAATCGAGGGTGCGCATGACGTCCCAAACGCGCCATCCGATCATCGTTGCGCCAAACAGCAGGGCTGATCCCGCGGCAGGCTGACACGCGGTCTCGTCGCGTCCCTTCTCACGTGTTCGCGCGTCGCGGCGATAGCCGAATGCCATGGGCTCTATCGCTACGGCGGCCAAGCCGTGTTCGACCGCTTGGATTGCGAAATCGTGCTGATAGCCGGGTTTGTCTGCGCGATCCTTTCCGTTCTCATCAATGCCGACAATGTCGTCCACACCGCGGCCATGGCCGGGAATGCAAATGACGGTGGAATGTGGTTTAGCGCCTTCCCTCGGCGTGAGGAGATAGGCGATCACCTCGACACCAGGGCGGCTCTCAAACCTGAATTTCTCGCGTGTGTATCCGGGCAGAGTTTTGCGTTCCATGGTTTGGGCCGCGAGCGGCGTCGGCGAGGGAAAGCCGCCCAGAAGCTGTGTGATCTTTGCGCGAAGCTGCTTTTGCCAAGCCTCCGCTTCGGCTCGATTTGTGGCGCGAAATGTCAGCTGTAGCGGGGCGGAGGCATAGAGTTCGCGAGTCCACTCTACGGGATCCAGTGCGGCATCTCCGGCCGCTTCTTGCGGTTGCATATTGTTAGCCCTAATCTGCGAAGCCAAACTTGCTCCGGCGACTCCAAGACCGAGCTGCCGGCGAGTCATGCGCGTTGCCATAAAAGCGATTATATTTGGAGAGTCAAATTTGGCTTTCGGGTGACAGGAGCGGTGAGAGGAAAGCGCAGGCTCGGCTACTCCTTCTTTGCACGCTATGGACCCGCGCCGTCAACAGATTCTCGCCACGTTAGCTCAGATGGATAAGCAGTTTGGGAAGGGCTCAGTGCTGATGCTCGGCTCGCGGGCTGCTCTTCCGGTGGAGGTCATCACGACCGGTTCGGTCGCTATTGACAGCGCACTAGGCGCGGGCGGATTTCCGCGGGGCCGGGTGATCGAGGTTTTCGGGCCTGAGTCTTCCGGGAAAACCACGCTTGCACTGCATGTCATCGCCGAGGCCCAGAAGGCAGGCGGGGCAGCGGCGTTCATCGACGCAGAGCATGCACTCGATCCGACATATGCAGCTAAGTTGGGCGTGGATATCGAAAATCTGATCGTGTCGCAGCCCGATTACGGGGAGCAGGCGCTCGAGATCGCACAGGCCCTGGTGAACTCGCAAGCTTTGGATGTGATTGTGATCGATTCGGTGGCGGCACTTACACCGAAGGCCGAGATCGAAGGCGAGATGGGGGACAACCATATGGGCCTGCATGCCCGTATGATGTCCCAGGCGCTGCGCAAGCTCACCGCATCCGTTTCGAAAGCGAATACGTGCCTGATCTTTATCAACCAGGTTCGGGAGAAGATCGGCGTCATGTTCGGCAATCCTGAAACGACAACCGGCGGTAGAGCGCTGAAATTCTTCGCTTCGATCCGGACCGAAGTCCGCCGGATGACGGCAATCAAGGACGGTGATGTTGTGGTTGGGAACCGCACTAAGATCAAGATCGTCAAAAACAAGATTGCGCCGCCGTTCCGCGAAGCCGAAGTCGACATTCTTTACGGGGTGGGCATCTCGAAAGAGGGAGACCTGCTTGACCTGGGCGTTGAACACAAGCTGCTGGAGAAGAGCGGATCCTGGTATAGCTTCAAAGGCGAGCGTATCGGGCAAGGGCGGGAGAACGCGCGCCAGACGTTGATCGAACGGCCAGAATTGCGAGATGTACTCGACACCGAGCTGCGAAAGGCGCTGGGTTTGGACAAGAGTGCGAAGGTTGCGGCGGAGATCGAGTCGCTTGCACCCGCTGCCAGGAAAGTTTCCTAAGCAGACGGTCTTACTCCCCGAGCTTCTTGAGTTCTTCTTCCGAATCGCGGGCCGCGCGGCTATCGGGCGCAACCGCGATTGCTTTCTTCCAGCTAGCGATCGCATCCTGGCGATGATCTTCACGCAGGAATTCAGCGTTGAAATAGAGACTAGCCGCGGCGAGACGGGGTTCGAGCATGCCGTCCCGTACGGCCTGTTCGGCGTGTCTGGCCAAATACGCGAAATCCTGCTCTGACTGTTCTTTGCGATGAAAAAAGCCGGGAAGATCGTAAGTAGTGGCAGCACGTACGAACCGGATTTCGAGATCGTCAGGCGCTGCTGCCACGGCAGCATCCATCAGCTCAATACCTTCTCTTGAAAGCCTGTTCTTCTTCCAAAGGGCCCACGTGCGGGACGCCTCGAGCAGGCGCAGGCTACCGTAATACACCTCGATGCGCGGAACTTTTGCGTGTTGGTCATATAGATCGGTAAACAACTTGTCGGCTTCATCGTAGGATTTGGCGTCGCCGTCAGCACCTCGATAGTAGAGCGTGCGAGCGCGCGCAAACGGCTCGGGTAAGTTTAGCTTCTGAGCAGGGCTTACGGAAACGAGAAGAAGGGCAGCGGCAACGAGTTTCACGCGGGACTCCTGCGCCGCAAAATGTCTAGGCTTTCGAGAACGTGAGGATGGCTATCGAACCCGGCCTGCGTGATGTGTAGGACTTTTTGGTCTTGTCCGACGACGTAAGTGGAGCGGCCGGGGAGCAGGCCAAAAGCTTTTGGCACGCGATACAGATTCCGTACCCGATTTCCTCGATCGAGCAGCAAAGGGTACGGGAGCCGATGATACTTAGCGAAACCTCTGGTGACGGTTTCGGTTCCGGAGCCGATGCCGTAAATGGCAGCGTTCAGATCTGTAAAATGCTCCGAGTTGTCGCGAAAAGAGCAGACTTCCGCCGTGCAGACTGGCGTAAAGGCTGCAAGGTAGAAAAACAAAACGACCGCTGAATGCTGGAGTTGCGTGTAGAGGTGAACCGGCTCGCCTGCAGTTGAGGCGAGTGTAAAGTCGGGAGCTATGTCGCCGACAGAAAGCGCGGGTTGCTGCATATTCCTTTACGTGGTTGAATAGCGTCGACCCTTCCAGGTAGCGGGCACGCGGAAGACCGAGCGGAGCAGGGCATACCACTGGATGCCGAGCAAAACAGTGATGGCCAGAGGGTGAAAGAAGGCGGCGAAAAGCGGCTGGCGGAAACGCCAGACAGCGGTTAGGCGAGGCAAATAGGACGCTAGAACGGCCAACGCAGCGAGGATTTCAAGATTGCGCGGGTGAGTTAATAAAAGTGCGCAGGCAAGCAGCGGGAGCGGCAAAACCTGGCCGACAAGAAGCATAAGCGAAAAAGGAACGATACGGGCAGGAGACGCTAAGCCCTCGTCGGCGTTCTTGAGCAGCCCGAAGAAGACTTCGTGAGCGTTGTGGTACATGCGGCAGGAAGCGACGGCGGTGGCGTCGCACAGGTCGGTCATCAGGCCGGCGCGGCGAAATGCCTTAGGGAGAGTGATGCCGTCGTGGCGGGATCCGCGAATGGCTGAATGTCCTCCACAATGACGGTATGCTTCCCGGTCCGCGACAAAGATCTGACCGCAACCGGCCCCGAAAGAGGGATGCAGGGAACGGCGCATTCCCAGGAGTGGCAGAAATCCGAGCAACAGGAAATGCATGAGCGGCAGAAGCAATCGCTCAAGAGGGCTATGCGTGACTTGGCGGGGGAAGCCGCTGATAAGATGTGCGCTTCGGAGACGCATTTCTGCCGCCAGACGGGCCACGCCTTCCGGTGCAAGCTGAACGTCCGCATCGATAAAGCAGAGGATGGGGTTTGCGGCGAGTCCGGCGAGAACGGAACAGGCGAATTGCTTACCGCACCAACCAGGCGGCAACGGAGGCGCTGAGAAGAGGCGCACGCGACGGTCGTGAATGGCTACGCTCCTCACGATTTCGGCTGTGCGGTCATGGCTGTGATCGTCGAGCACGATAACTTCGAGATCAACGTGGCGGCTGGCGAGCGCAGCCATCAGCGAGGCTTGGATAGACCGCTCTTCGTCTCGGGCGGGAATCAAGATCGAAACAGATTCGGAGACAGCGCGAAGAACGGGCGGCTTATATAGCGCGAGATTCCAGAAGAACAGCAGCGCAGGGATTGTAGCCAGCACGAAAACTAGCCAGATGAGATGAATAGGCAAAGCGATCGCCTAGCTTCCATGCTCTGGCTGCCAAGACTTGCCCCGTAGCCGAGCTTTTCCGGCGCGCCAAAGATCATATACGCCGCCCACACCCGCACCACCTTTGAGCAAGGGCTCAAAAAGGCTCGATTCCCGACGCTGAACACGGTCGGCTAGAACGTCGCCCGTTTGTTCAAGTGCTGAGGAGAAGAGACGGCACCACTCGGAAGAGGTACGCTCCCGGCCGTTGTTGACCAGAATGGGGGACCCGAAGCAGGCGAAGGCTTCCGGAAAGCGCTCATTCCAGAACGTGTACTCGAGCGAGAGAGGAAGCATCGCGAAGCGGCCGGCACGGTGGGCCAAGTGACCAACCCCGGGCTCGACGGAAACAGGGCGTCGACGAACGTCGGCAAATTGGCCCTGGGGGGTCACCCAAAAAACACCGGAAGCTTCTCTCAACACTGCTTCACCAATGCGCAGGAAGCGAACGGCGCCGCTGCGGCTCGCCGCGTCGATTCCCAAAAAACCAAGGCGCTCAAAAAACCGGTATTTGGCTAAACCGGAGGCGGCGATAGGCGCGTATTGCCTACGTGCTTTGAAGAATCTTTGACTGAGGTGGAGTGCAACCAGCGGATCCCACCAGGAAGGATGATTAAGGCAGATGAGCAAAGGATAAGTTGCGAGCTCACTGAAATCGGTAAGCCGGAGTAAGTGCAGCGCGTGAAAGTTCCGCCTCAAGTAGAAGCGAACATACCTTTCAAACCAGCTGAGCTGACGCTTCGCAACGGGAGGGAGGAAGGGTTCCGGAACTGCCCTCATACGGCTGCCGCATGCACGCGCGCGTGTTCGACCACGCCATCCTGATCGAGCTTGTCCGCCGCAATCCAGCCTGACATCAACACCATAGGCATGCCGGGTCCCGGATGGGCGGCGCCGCCGGCTAGATATAGACCGCGAACTTTGGGATCGTGATTGGCTGGTTTAAAGCCGCCCTGAAGACGTCCGTGGCTGGTGATCCCATAGATTGCGCCGTTGAGCACGCCGTAACGCTCGTGAATGTCTTGCGGCGTCAGATAGTGTTCCACTTCGATGGCGGACTCCAGATCATCGAGGCCAGCGGTGCGCTTCAGCTTACCAAAAATCACTCTGCGGTAGTCGCCATACATCTTCTTCCAATCGTGCCCCGGGCGAAGGTGGGGTGTGTGGACAAGAATGTAAAGGGCTTCTCCGCCGCGCGGTGCGACTGCGGATTCCGTGCGGGCAGGGGCGCACAGATAACACGTTGGATCAGGAGCGAGCTCACCTTTGTCGTAAATGGCGTGAAACTCTTCCGATGCGTTCCGTGAGAAGACGAAATCGTGATGAGCGAGGTGATCGTAGCGCCGATTGAGGCCCAGGTACATAACTACGCCCGAGCAGGCAGGCTCGTACGAGCGCCGGCCATTGAAGTCTTCGGCGATCTTACCACCCAATAACTCGCGATACGTGCGTACAGAATCGGAGTTTGCGACGACAGCGGCGAGAGGATAATCGCCTTTTGCGGTTTGAATCCCGGTAACTTGATCGCCGTCAGTTGTGATGCGACGGACTGCTTCATTTGTCCTGAAGTCGACTCCGAGTTCCATGGCGAGCCTCTTGAGAGCTTCAGGCAAAGCGCGCGTTCCACCGATCGGGTACCAAACGCCTTCCGTAGCTTGCATGTGAGCGATGGCGCAAAGAATAGCCGGTGTCCTTTCAGGCGAGGAGCCGACGTACTGGACCATGTGATCGAGCATTTGGGCCACACGCTTATCTTTGATTTCGCGCCGGATTGCGCCCGCAACGGTTTGTCCGAGCTTCATGCGGCTGACGTCGCGCAGAAGTGAGAGATTCAGGGCAGAGCCGGTCTGGAAAGTATCCCGCATGCTGCCGAGCGATCGCCAGAAGAAAAAGCGATTCGAGATGCCGTGCAATTCTCCGGACGTGTCGAGGAAACGTTCGTATCCGGCAACTGTTTCGGGCGAGTATTTGTTGAGCTCATCGCGCATCAAAGCTTTATCGCCGTAAAGGTCGAGCTGCGTGCCATCTTCGAAGAAGGAGCGCCATTGGGGCTCGAGCTGTACAAGGTCGATGTAGTCGCTTAGTTTACGTCCGGCTTCGGAGAAGATTTTCCGGAGCACGGAAGGATAAATCAGGATGGTGGGACCCATGTCGAAACGGAAGCCACCATCCCTGAGAACGGCAGCTTTGCCGCCGATCCAATCGTTTTTTTCGAATACCGTGACGCGGTAACCGCGAGCCGCCAAGACACACGCCGCGCTCAAGCCGCCCAAACCGGAACCGATGACTCCGACTGTCTCGTTTGCCGTCAAATTACGCATAGTGTCTTACTCAGGCCACTCCAGCGACCAACTGTCTCGGCTGAGGCGCGTCCCAGGGAACCGGAACACCCATGTCCTGCAGTAGCAGGCGGGAGCTGATGCGGGCGGACTCAAAAATCACGGGTAGGCCGCTACCCGGGTGCGTGCTGCCACCGACCAGATAGATGCTGTCCAGCTCATCGAAGCGATTGCGGGGCCGCAGGTGCAGCATCTGCGACCAGTTGTGAGCGAGGCCGAATACGGCTCCCTTGTGCAGTTCGAAATCCATATCCCAGTTCGCGGGCGTAAGGATGCGTTCGTATTCGATTCGGGAACGAATATCGGGAGCGCCGAGGTCTGCGAGTTTGTTCAGAATGAGCTCGCGATAACGCGGCTTTTCGCGCTCCCAATCCACCTTGCTGCTTTGATGAGTCACTGGGACGAGAACGTACATCGTGCTCTTGCCGAGGGGCGCCAGTGTGTCATCGGTGACGGAGGCGTTCTGAACGTAGTAGGACGGGTCGTCAGATAACACGTGGTCACGACCAATGTCGTTCATATTCTGCATATAGTCTTTGGACACGTAGATTGTGTGATGCGAAATCTTATCGTACGTGCCGCGCAGGCCGAGATACATCATAAATGCCGAGCACGACATGCATTTTCGATCGAGCTTATGGTCTTTCCAGCGGCGACGCAACTCATTCGGTATCAGGCGCGACATGGCGCGGGCGAAATCGGCGTTAAGTACGACAGCGTCGGCCTTGTATTCGCGAGCGGCCGTGCGAATTCCGGTTGCTTTCCTGCCCTCGACCATAATCTCCTCTGCCGGCTCGTTCAGCCGTATTTCCACACCCAACTGACGGCAGATGCGAGCGAGGGCGGTAGTTACCGAACCACAGCCGCCTACGGGATGATAAACGCCATATTCGTATTCGAGGAAGGCCAGGATGGTAAACAGGCTTGGGCACTCGAAAGGAGACATGCCCAGATACTTCGATTGGAACGAAAAGGCGAGGCGTACTCGCTGATCATCGAAATAGCGGCCAAGTTCGGAATCGAGAGAGCGCCAAGGCTTCAGGATGGGTAGAAGCTGGAGCAGTTTGGGGCGAACAGTGTCGCGCCAGCTGTCAAAAGATGTTTCCAGGAAGGGTTTAAACTTTTCGAGCTTTTCCCGATTATCGCGGAGGAAACGCACCAGCTGGGTGGCGTCGTGCGGATTTAGCTTCGCGACAGCGGCCTCCATGCGCCGGACATTCGGAGTAGCAAGGATCTCGCCTCCTTCGCCGAATACGATTCGGTACTGAGGATCGAGTTGAATAAGTTTAAGTTCGCGCCAGAGGTTGTAACCAAGGCCTTCGAGAATACCCTCGAGCACTTGTGGGTAGTGAAAGAATGTCGGGCCGTGGTCAAAGCGAAAACCATCGGCGACGAAATTAGACGTACGGCCGCCGAGATGAGGGAGGCGTTCCACGACCGTGACGCGCACGCCTGCTTTAGCCAGCAGAGCGGCCGCGGTAAGACCACCGGGACCTGCTCCTACAACGATGACGTGACGAGTCAAGAACTTCGCCCTCCACTGGTTCGATGGCAGGCGTAAATAGTGGCTCTATTTTTTTACCCTGGATGATTACAGAACTTCTACTAAGACGCAAGGTCAGGAAGGTTCTTGGGATAGCGCGGTAACAGAGTTAAAAGGACAGCGGCGATGAGAACGAGCGCGGAGAAGATGAGAAGTGAGATGCGATACGAGCCGGTACGATCGTAAGTCTGGCCCATGATAAAGGGTCCGGCAGCGCCGGCGACCGCGTACGCGGACCAAGTGTAAGCATAGAGTTCGCTGAATCTGTGGAGGCCGTAGAAGCGCGTGAGTAAATAAGGTACGGCATCGGACTCTGCGCCCAAACCGAAACCGACCAGAACTGCGCCACACATTTCCCAAGCGAGCGTATGCCCATAGACGACCAGAAGGAAGCCAAGCGCGCACACGGTGAACGAAACGGCTGCGACGCGGGACGCAAAGAAGCGGTCGAGCAGATAGCCGGTTGCGATGCGGCTGGCCAGCGTTGAGAAACCCGTAACCGACAACACAGCAGCCGCTTGTGCGGGGAGAAAGCCGCGGTCAGTGAGCAGGGGAGGAAAATGCGCCTCCAATCCGTTGGTCGCGATCGAAAAGAGCACGAGTGCGCTTGTGAGTATGAGAAATGGCGCGCTGAGTAGATCGCGCAGGATGCCTTCTTCGGGTGAGGCGGACGGAACGGATTCAGCAACTGATGCGACGGGCGGTTCGCGCACGAAAGCCGCAGTGAGGGGAACTCCCAGGATGAGAATCAGACCGCCCAGGAGAGCATACGCAGTGCGCCATCCATAAGAAGAGATGAGCCACTGCGCGAGGAGAGGAAAGACCATGGATCCGGTGGCCGATCCGGTCATGACAGCGGCAAGCGCGCGACCCCGCGAGGCATGAAACCACGCGCTGACCACGCGCGCGTAGCCGAGTTGGGTGGTTCCGTTGCCGATGATGCCCATAGCGATGAAGACGGCGAAAAGGTGGCTCAGCCTGCCGGTGAGCAGGCTCAAGGATGCAAAGGCGAGGGCGTAGGTGACTGTGCACGGCAGGATAATTCGCCGCGCGGGGTAGCGATCGAGGAGACGCCCTATAAAAGGGGAACAGACGGAAACAGTGAGAGCGGTGATGGTGAAGGCAAGGGAGACTTGCGTGCGGCTCCAGCCGAAGGCGGTAGTCAACGGTTTGAGGAAAACGCCGAACGTGAATATGACGACTGAACCGAAGCCGACGAACGTGCCGCAGCAGGCCGCCAGTAAGACCAAATAGCGGCGCAGCGGCGGCGCCTTGCTAGTCGGTTCTGACGGGCTGGGGCGGAGGTTGAGAACTTCGGGAGTAGCCATGGATTGCCGATCGCTTTGCTCCGATCCGGTGCGCTTCATCGCTCATCGGATGCACGCCGCTGGCATCGATCCAACGATTGTAAAAATTGAACAGGGCGCATACGGTGAGTGCGTAATAGATGGCTTCATCTGTATAGCCTGCTGAATGAAGGGCTTCAATGTCCGCCGGCTGAATGGACACCGAGTCGAAATTGACCTTGCGCACGAATCGGAAAAGCACCTTCTCCGCATCCGAAAGCTGTGACGTTTCAGGATCATTGAGAACAGCGGCTACAAGTTCCGTGCTGCCGAGGAGTTCCGCCGCGACCGCGGCGTGCGACTTCGTTCAAAACGGGCATTGATTCAGCTGTGATGTGTAGGCTGCGATGAGCTCCCGAATGCCCGGCGAGAGCGGTGCAGCTTCGCGCATGATTTCCTGCGTAAATCGTTCAAGATGAACAGTGGCAGCCATCTTGAACGAGAACATGTGAAGGATCTGCGGGTACTCGGGGCCGCTGCGCTTCATCATTTCGATCGCGCGCGTGTAATTGTTGTCCCCCTGCTGCTGTTCAACGTCCTTCAAAAACATCGGATCCATATATTTTTTTTCCTCGATCAGAAAAGTAATTTTAGCGCCAGCTGCAGCAAGCGCGGTGGTCCGGCTTGCAAGATCTGACCAAAAGCGGGCGATTGAACGTCGTTTTCAGGCAAGCCGAGATTGGCGTGATTCAGCGTGTTAAAGAATTCGGCGCGGAACTGAAGCCGCGTGGCTTCGGCGAGTGCGAAGTTCTTGAAAACGGAAAGATCAACGGTTTCAATGCCGGGTCCGCGGACGGCGTTGCGTCCTTCGTTGCCGAACTGGCCGGCATTCGCGACCGGATCGAGGGGAGCGAAGGCGGATCGGCTAATCCATTGATTCGCGGTATGCGATCCGGCGTTCGGGTTTGAAACAAGGTCAGGGCGGCTGGAGTAAAAGCCGCTGATTTCCGGAGCGCTTCCCTGCAACGAAACGTTAGCGCTGTCGTAGACAGTGAACGGAGTGCCAGAAGAAAGATTGACGATCGTATTCAGCTGCCAGCCATTTGTGAAGACTCCGGCGGCTCTAGGAGCGTTTTGCCATTTGGGCAGAGCGTACGTGCCGCTGAAGACGAAGCGGTTGGTTGCGTCGAAGAGCGACGGGCCATGTTCGGCGCGCAGATCGAATGGATTCTGGGCGAGATCGTTCTCGCCTGCAACCAGCGTGGGCGCGGAGCCGGAGAGGTTGAGAGAGGAAACGTAGTCGAGGCTCTTCGACCACCAATACGAAGCGAGGAACGAGAGATTGTGGGTGAACTGGCGGGAAAAGGCGATCTGCAGCGCGTGATAGGTGGAGCTGTTGTTATCCGCGATCAGGCCTACCGAGCCGAAGGTGCAGGAGCCGTCAGGCGCACAGCCGGCATAGGGACGCCGCTGTTCCGTGTTCTGGGAGGTTGCGCCGGGCGAATAAAGCGAAGGATTCGCCTCAATGAAGCGCGGAAGGTGCGTGCCCTTGTTGCCGACATAGCGCACATCAAGCAAGTAGCCGTCCCCGATACTGTGCTGGATCGAGAAGTTCCAGTTTTGCGAATACGGAGGCACCATGCCGGACTGAACGGTGAGCACGGTGGCGGGCCGAACGTAGCTTCCGGTGGTGAAAGGAGGCGGCTGCCCATTGTAGGGATCGGCGATGTTGAATCCGGGGCCTGCGAGCTGGTAGGCCTCTGTCCAGGGAAGCGCGCTGACACCTGCCTGGAGCGGGCCTCCAGTGCCGTTCGTGTAACCGTCGTAGAAGATTCCGTAGGCTGCGCGGATCGAGGTGCGGCCATTTCCGGTCGGATCCCAGGCGAGCCCGACCCGAGGCATAAACTCGCGATAGTTGACTGGTGCGATGCCGGCAGGTACGCCGGGATCTCCTGGAAACAGGAGGCCTGGAGGCGCATTGGGCATCACGGTGGATTGGCGCCCTGGCGCCCAAGCATTCAGGCGATTGCGGATTTCCGTGTAGGGCGTATTGACTTCGTAACGAAGACCATAGGACAGGGTGAGTTTCGGGGTGACACGCCATTCGTCCTGGGCGTAGCCGGCGACGATCCATTTGCGTAGGCCGCGGCTGAAATCGCCACCGGCCTGGAAGAACTGAACGGACTGACCGACCAGGAAGCTCGCGAAAGAATCGTTAACAGGAAACGGCGCGAAGACGAAGAAGCCATTGGTGGCTATGCCGAGCAGAACGTTGATCTGCTGGCGATCGAGGTCGGCGCCGAACTTGAGGTTGTGACGTCCACGCGTGGTCGCGACCGAGTAGTAGCCTTGGTAATCGTTCTGATAGGTGTTCTGAGGACCCGTGATGGGATTACCGACGTCGGCATAGCCGCTCAGGATTAAGTAGGGCGACCCTAGAGCGCTGCTCAAGGTCGGCTGATACTGGAAACCAAGGCTGCTGGCCGGTGTGTGGTTTTGCGCTTCTCCGTAAAGGAAGACGTTGCGGAAGAAAGCGGCACGAACGGTCTGCACGGTGCGCGGCGAAAACAAGTGAACGTCGGAGGCTGTTAACGAATTGGTGCGTATGTTGTCGCCCACCGGGAAACCGGGGACGTTTGAGCCGTTGATGGGAAGCGGGTCGAGCATGTCCAGCGACGAGGTCGCGTAGCGCACAAAGAGCTGATCACTGTTCCGGAAGTAGTGATCCAAACGAAAGCCGCCCTGATCATAGTTGTTTGTCAGGTTCTGAGTGGAAGAAAAGAGCGAAGGCGAAAGATTGCCCAAGGGGAAGAGCTTCTCGGCGTTGAGCGCGATGGGCGAAATCGAAAACGACGGAATGCGGTTATCGGGAAACTGCTGACCGGTGAACTCGTTTATGAGAGGCTTCTGCTGGCCGGTACTCGAATCGACCAAGCCGGAGAAGTCGCCGCTGCGTTCGGCGGCTGTGGGAACGATGGCGGCTTGCGTCTCGCCCTGGCGATCCCGCTGGCCTTCGTAGTAGACGAAGAAGAAGTCTTTATTCCGGCGAATCGGTCCGCCGAGGGTTGCGCCGAACTGGTTCTGGTGAAGCGGTTCGGTGTTGGCGGCGAAAAAATTCCGCGCGTCGAACGCGTTGTTGCGCAGGAAGTCGTAGAGGTCGCCGTGGAATTGATCAGTGCCTGACTTTGTGATGACGCTGGTGGTAGCGCCGCTGGTCTCGCCGTATTCGGCGGTGGCGTTTGAAGTGAGGATGCGGAACTCAACGACCGCGTCGGGAGGAGTGCGCAACGCGAAACCGCCATTCACGCTATCGACGTTCGTGACTCCATCGAGCAGATAATTGTTCGATTCCGGAGGCTGACCATTTACGGCGTAAGCCTGGCCGCTGCGCAGAATGCCACCGGCCTGGGTGAGACCGGCGGTCAAGGGCGCGACACCTGGCTGAAGCAGTCCAAGCTGGGTCAGGTTGCGCCCATTCAGAGGCAGATCGGTTGCTTCGCGCGATGAGACGACGTTGCCGAGGGCGGAGCTGACGTCGACGGTAGCGCCTGTTCCAACCACCTCGACTGTGTTCGAACCTGAGGCAACGGTCAATCGAACCGGAAGGCTGACGCTGCGGTCGATGTCGACATGGAGTTGCGGGATGTCATAGGGCGCAAAGCCCGGCGCATCCACGTGAAGAGTGTAGTCGCCGACCGGCAGTGATGAGAAGTAGAAGTTTCCATCGCGTGCAGACCGCTGCTTGATAGTGAAGCCGCTGGCCGGTTTGCTGAGCGTGATGGCTGCATCCGGAACGCTGGCGCCAGAGGGATCGGTGACCTGGCCCTGGAGTTTTCCTGTCGGGTCTTGGCCGAGCGCCAAAGGAGTACAGACGCACAGCAGTTGAAGCATGCGAGATGCCCACTTCGATTGTTCGATCATGCGAGGCTTTGAGCAGCCTAACAGGAATGTGCAATTGTGTCGTGGTCTTTGAGTTGGAATTTGAGATCCATCGAAGTGTTGAGGAAAGTTATTTCCTGCTAACAAAAAAAGGCATGGCTGGACAGGTAGCTTGAGGCCGAGAAACCGTATCCCACCGGCGCAGTCACAGAAAATGCAAATCGCAGATCCGGCTTTTGACTCAGCGGCTTGCAGGGAACTGGGGCAGCAACGGAGCACGGAACGTGCTAGATTTCATGCGGGAAGAGAGAGGGCAGTTGCGGGACGTTTTCAGGGCCAAAAGAGGGGTTTTCGAGGCGAAAAAAAGGCGATTTGGGGGGTAATAACCTGGTTTCCGCCCTCAAAACGATCCTGCTCTTCTGTCTCGGATCCGGGTTGATTTTCGCGCTCGATCCAACGAGAAAGCTCGATCAGTTCAGCTATCAGACCTGGCAAACGGGGAGCGGTCTGCCGCAGAACACCGTACACGATATTCTACAGACCCGAGACGGGTATCTTTGGGTGGCGACGGAAGGCGGGCTGGCGCGATTCGACGGCTACCGGTTCACGGTGTTCGACTCCCGGAACACACCGGCGCTGCCGAGCGATAACATCCGAGGGCTGGTGGAGGACAACGAAGGAACGCTCTGGATCGCGACGACGGAAGGCATATGCCGGCATGGGGCAAACGGTTTCGAGAGGTTCGCGAGCGCTGGAGATGCAGCCGAAGGATACGAGGCGTTAAGCCAGGACGCGGCAGGCAGTATCTGGGGAGTAAACTCGGGCGAGCTCACGCAATGGAGCGGGCCGCCGCCGCAGAAGAAGAAGAGATACGCGATCGAAGAAGGTTCGCCGAAATTAACCGGGGCTCTGGCGAGCGGCGCAGACGGCGCCCTCTGGGTTGGCACACAGAGCGGCTTGAAGCGCTTAGAGAACGAACGGTTGGCGGATGCGGCGGGCAACTTGCCAACCGGGGCAGCCGTTGCCTTGTTGGCAGATATGCACGGGCGGCTTTGGGTAGGTACGGCGAAGGGACTGTTCGTATCGAGGCCGCGCGATTGGACAAAGTTCGAAGCGGTGCCCGAACTGTCAGGCGAGGGCGGCGTGAGCGCGTTGTTCAAAGACCGGGAGGGCCGGATCTGGGTGGGAACGCAAGACGGGGCGCGGCGGGTTTCGGAGATGGCGGGGAGACCGGTGGTGGAAGCGGCGCGAGCGGCGGCAGGAGCGAACGTTCTTGCGATGACCGAAGATGCCGAGGGCGATCTCTGGATCGGAACCGAGTCGGAAGGCGCGACGGTGGTGAGAAGCCCGAAGTTCATCACGTACACGACACGCGATGGGTTAGCCGATGACGCGGTACGGTGCGTGTTCGAGAACCAAAGGGGCGCGGTCTCGGTGGGCACGAGCGCAGGGCTGACGCAGATGGAGCGCGGCAAATGGAAGCAGCTCACAAGCAGAAGCGGCCTTTCGAGTAACGTGATTCTGTCGCTGGGCGAAGACGCTGACGGCAACGTGCTGGCGGGCACGCCAGACGGCCTGAACCGGATAGGCAGAGAGGGGATTGCGGTGACGACGTCGGCTGACGGATTGGCCGACGATTTCGTGCGCTCGATTTATCGCGACCGAGACGGGTCACTGTGGATGGGGACGCGGCGGGGATTGTCGCACCAGGACAATGCCCATCGATTCACAACGTACACACAAGCGGACGGGCTGGGGAGTGATCTGGCTGGGGTGATCCTGCGCGATCGCGGAGGCGACCTGTGGGTTGGAACTTTGAATGGATTGAGCCGATTTGAGAATGGAAAGTTCAAGACGTATCGGACGGGCGACGGCTTATCGAGCAACGTAATCACAGCGCTTCACGAAGACGAAGCCGGCGATTTGTGGATCGGAACGCAAGATGCCGGATTGAACGTTAGGGAGAACGGCAGGATCCTGCGGCTACCGCCGAAGCTGGGGTTGCCTGACTCGGTTTTCGGAATCGTGGAGGACAGCAACGGCGGGATTTGGTTTGCCTCGAAGGCGGGCATCGTGCTCGCAAGACGCGAGGAACTGAAGAGCGCCGCACTGGGACGGCAAGCGGCCGCGACGATTGTCTGGTACGGGACGAGCGACGGCCTGCGAATCAGCGAGTGCAGCGCGGGCGGGCATCCGGAGGTGTGGAGAGGCAAGGACGGAACGCTTTGGTTCTCGACGGTGAAGGGACTCGCGGCATTGCCGGCGAACGCGGACGGCGTGAAACGGACACGGACACCGGTGGTGATCGAATCGGTAACGATCGGAGACCAGACGTACGAACCGAAGCAGGTGCATGAGATCGGCCCAGGGTATTCGAGGATTGCGTTCGAGTACGCCAGTCTGAATTTTGCGGCGCCACAGAAGGTGTTGTACCGGTACAGGCTGGAGGGCTTTGACAGGAAGTGGGTGGAAGCGGGGACGCAGAGGACGGCGTACTACACGAACATTCCACCGGGGCGCTATCGGTTTCGGGTGGCGGCGCGCAACAACGACGGGATTTGGAACGAGGCAGGGTCAGCGCTCGGTTTTCGACTGGCGCCGCACTTTTATCAGACGGTCTGGTTTTACGGATTGGCAGTGCTGGCGATGGCGGGGGCTGGCTACCTGGTTTACCGGTGGCGAGTAGCGGAGGTGGAGGCGAGGTTCAACGCCGTGCTGCAGGAGCGCAACCGGATCGGGCGCGAAATCCACGATACTCTTGCGCAGGGTTTCGTTGGGGTTTCGATGCAGCTCGAGATCGTCTCGCGGCTGCTCACTTCGTCTAGCGAGGCGGCCCGGGCACATCTGGATCAGGCGCGGGTGCTGGTGCGCGAGAGCCTAGCGGAGGCGAGGCGTTCGATCTGGCAGCTGCGATCGCAGTCAGCGGAGAGCGAAGATCTGGCGGCGCGGTTTTCGAAAACGGCGCAGCAGGCGATCGGGCTGAGTCCAGTTAAATTGAGTCTGGAGGTGCGCGGGACGTACCGGCCTCTAGCGTCGAGTGTAGAAGACGAGTTGTTGAGGATCGGGCAGGAGGCGGTTGCTAACGCGCTACGCCACGCGAGCCCGACGCGTATCCGGATCGAATTGGCTTATGCGGCGAAGAAGCTTCGGATGACGGTTGCCGACGACGGGTGCGGATTCGAAGCGGGGTCGTATGAAACGGGGCCGAACGGGCATTTCGGGTTGAAGGGCATGCGAGAGAGGGCGGAACAGATCGATGCGAGGCTAGTGGTGGACAGCGCGGTGGGGAAGGGAACGAAAGTGTTGGTGGAGGCACCGTTGAATTGAGCGCTACAGGCATCGATGGGAGGAGCGAAGGCAGGTTAATGGATTCAATCCGGATTCTGGTGGTTGACGATCATCACGTGGTGAGACAAGGGCTGATCGCGCTTTTGAAGACGGTGCCGGACGTAACCGTGGTGGCAGAAGGCGCGGACGGGGAACAAGCTGTAGAGCTCTATCGAGAGCACCGGCCGGACGTGACGATCATGGATCTCCGCATGCCGAAAAAGGGCGGAGTGGAAGCGATTGCGGAAATCAGGCGACGGGATCCCGGGGCGCGGGTGATCGTACTGACGACATTCGACGGCGACGAAGACATCTATCGGGCTTTGCAGGCGGGCGCGAAGGGCTATTTGTTGAAAGACATGTTCGGAGAAGAGTTGATCGACGCGATCCGAACCGTGCATGCTGGCAAGCAGCGAATTCCGGCAGCGGTCGCGCAGAGACTGGCGGAGCGCATGGTGGGCCCGAGCCTGACGGCGCGCGAACTAGAAGTCCTGAAATGTATCGTTGCGGGGCGAAGCAACAAAGACATAGGGAGCGAGCTTTCGATTTCAGAGGCAACAGTGAAGACGCATATCAACAGCATTCTGGGAAAGCTCGGGGTAGAAGACCGCACGCAGGCGTCGACGACGGCGCTACAACGCGGGCTTGTGCACTTGCCGGAGAAAGATGCGCGCTAGAAGAATCAGGGTGGCTTGCTATACATTGCTGCTATCGGCGGCCGCGCTGCTTGCGAGGGAGGGGAAGGATGCTGCGTGGCGAGCGGCAACCGAGGCGGAGTTGAAGCAAGTGATCCCGGCCCGGGCGCCGGTAGGGAGCGAGCGGATCGAGACAGAGTTTCGAACGGCTTCCGGCATCACCGACGGTAAGGGAAAGTATGTGGCGGGAGTGGTGCTGATTACCGCGGGGTATTCGGCGGACGGGAAATATTCGCACTTTCTACTCGTGCAAGTTCCGATCGTAGTTGGTGAGATAAAACTCAAGCCGGGAGATTACGTCTTCGGTTGGCAAAAAGAATCCGACGGATTGCGCGTAATGTTTTATGAGGCGCAGACAGGTAAGTTTCTCGGGACGGTGGAGGCGACACGGAACAGCCGGATAGGGCGGATCGAGTCGTTTCATTTGTACGCGCCGGGAGACAAGTCAGTGGTTCAGATCGGGCGGTTTGGGTTTGTTTACCGGCTGGGCGGGTGAGGGTCAGGCTTGCGGGATCACTCCCTACCAGGTCGCAGATCCTCCATTGCCTGACCACCGCAGATCGAGGAGTGGGCTGACGGGCAAGGTTACGGATTAACTTGCGTAAAAATCACCGGAAGATTGAGTCTGCCACTTTCTTGACGAAAGAGAACTGTACGAATTCAGAAGGCACGCCGGACGTCATCGCTGCGCGGCCGCACTCGACTTTTTCCGGCCGAGCAACACTAGCAATGTCAGCAACCCGCCTCCCAATAACGCAGCACTGCCTGGCTCCGGCATGGCAGCTGCGGGAGAAAATTTGGTCAGTACTCGAACATAATCCCCGGGCGAACCGGCGAACGTATCGAAGAGGATCTGCCGCTGGCCGCTAATTGTAACCGAGTCTCCCGCCTCCAAGCCCCCTTAGGCCCGGATTCAGATAATGGACGCCGACGTGCAACCAAAGTCGATGGAGACGTACACGCGGAAACCCGAAGATTGCCGTTGCCTCTTACTTCAGGCTCTCAACGGTCGGGATGGCACCATTACATCAGCTTGGGGCTGCCGAAACTTGGGAAGGAACCGAACCGGTATCGATCACCGGCTACGCTTGACGTTCGTAGAGCCGGCCCTGCCGGAACCACTTTATGCGCCCGTTGGTATCGCGCAGGAAATCAGAGTGATGTCCAAGAGGATCGACAAGATAGTCATAACGAAAGAAGCGGAGCATCAAACCGACTTCCCCCTCCGGCGCACCCGCAAGTGTAAGTTCCAGTCCGCCATCTGTCGCTCTGAGCTTAGCCACAATATTGCGTTTGTCTCCTGCCCGGTCAACGTATTGTCTGACGTAGTCTCCTTCATATTGGGCTAGTTCGGATGCGCTAAGGGATTGGGGCGTCGCCGGCAGGTTGTGAACGCCGGCAAAACGCTCGAGCGCCCAATCACCGAAGAATATTTCGCTGCGCAGTTGGCTACCGCCGTCCGAGTTGTTTAGCAGCACCATCGCAAACTGCTTTTCCGGGACCATCATCAGAAACGGATGGTAACCGAACCAGTCACCGGCATGCTCCACTACGGATATTCCTTCGATAGTGGGACGTATAGACCAGGCTACGCCCATCCCTTTCAGGTCAACGAGAAGCGTGCCGCCCGGTCCCGGTTGTGACCACATGGATCGCAGCGCCACCTCGCTCATCAAACGTTTCCCGTTCGCCGCGCGGCCATTGCCGAGATGGAATCGGGCGAACGAAAGCAGGTCGGCCGCGCTCGAGATGAGTCCGCCGAACGGATTTTGATCACGCGGTACAACGAGCCACTCCGGCATCTCAACCGCTACGCCATATTTCACAGCATGCGGCATCGCCACGTTTCCTTTCCCAAGCTGGCTTAGAAAATATGAGCTTCGAGTCATCCCGAGCGGATCCAAAACCAAACGTTGCACACTGGATTCGAACGTTTCGCCGGTGATTTTTTCGATCACTCGCCCGGCCACGCCGATCGCGGCGTTGTTATACGCGAACGTCAGGCCTACCGGTGTTTCTTGGGATAAAAGACGATGAATGGCATCGACATACTTGGCCAAGGCATCGTCACCCTCACCGGTGTCAAACTGATCATCCCCTTCCCAGCCCGCCGAATGGTTCAGTAGTTGCCGCACCGTGACGCGCTCGGCTCCCGCAGGCGCTTGGAAATTCTCGATGTACGTTGTCACTGGCGCGTCCAGGTCTAATTTGCCCATTTCCACCAGGCGCATCGCCGCCGTCCCGGTAAACGGTTTGGAGACTGATGCAGTGAGAAAGGCGGTATTCGCGTCAACCTGCCTCCCGCCGCTTACACTCGTAACACCATAGCCGCGGACAAACTCCTGGCCGTTGTAGATCACTCCTACCGCCGCGCCCGGGATAGCGAACGCCTCCATCCCCTGGCGTATCAGCAGATCTAACTCGGCGAACAATTTGTTGGCGCTGCCCGCTGTTTCTGCATTCTCCTGAGCAGGCGCATACTCTGCAGCGGCCGCAATTGCGGGCACTGCCGGCGAGGCGAGCAAAGCGCGGGTGAAACCGCGGCGGGACACCATCCTGGAATCTGGCATCGAGTCTCCTTGTTTTGCGGTGGCGAAGCTTCACCTCTGAAGCGAGACGACTCCGGCAAAGACTGCCACGCTGAAGGAAAATATATCGTGGGGCGAGCGCGGTAGGCCCGAGACTCCGCCAAATGTGTCCTTTGTCGCCCGGATTACCGATAGGATACTGGTCTACGGGTGCCTTCCCAGCAAACCTCCACGACTATCGCTAGTTTGATGGCCCGCTTCCGCCTGGGAGATCGCG
This sequence comes from Terriglobia bacterium, assembly GCA_963723645.1. Classification (GTDB taxonomy): domain Bacteria; phylum Acidobacteriota; class Terriglobia; order Bryobacterales; family Bryobacteraceae; genus Bog-105. Next base: position 1,542,329 of record CAVRRR010000005.1, on the reverse strand, counting down.
AAGCGGCGGACCAACTCTTTTCGCTTCTCTATCCGGAACTGCGGCGGCTGGCGGCGATCAAGATCAACGCCGAGGGCAGCCAACACTCCTGGCAACCCTCTCTCCTGGTGAACGAACTGTATCTTCAATTGGTAAAGGTCAAATCGCTCCCCGCGCCGAAGATCGACGACTGCTCGGAGCGGGATCACTTCTTACACCTGGCCGCGCATGTAATGCGCCATTTGCTGATCGATCACTCTCGTTTGTTGTCGCAGCGGGTGGCGAAGATCGACATCGCGCAATTCGAACTGACGGAAGATGGCGAGAATGCGACATTACAGGAAATCGACAACATCCTGGAAAAGCTGGCGGAAATCAACCCGCGCCTTCGCAGCATTGTGGAAATGAAGGTATTCGAAGGCGAGTCAGTGGAAGAGATAGGTAACCGATTACAAATTGCGCCGCGGACGGTGGCGCGGAACTGGGCCTTCTGTAAACAGTGGTTACGCGAAAGATTGTAAGCGCGTGAAAATCACCGGTCCCTGGCAGTGCCGGCAGCTCTGCACTCGCTTACAAATTATGAGGCGTTACAAGCTTTGCTTTGGGCGGACTCCCGGTTGTCTACCAATGCCAGTTCGAGGGATTGATTTTGACTGACGAGCAGTGGCGCGCCGCTTGGATCCTGTGTGAAATTGCCGGCGATCTGGATTCCCAGACACAGCGTGAATATGTGCACGGAGCCACGGTCGATCCCGAAGTCGAAGGCCGGGTCATTGCGATCTTTGAAGAGCTTGAAAGTGAACCACTTTTTCCGGCAATGCCGGACCGCCGGGTGGGCGATATTGTCGGACGCTACACCTTGCTCGAGCGGATCGGCCAGGGTGGCATGGGCGAGGTGTATTCAGCCGAGGATCGGGAACTGCGGCGCATGGTTGCCTTAAAATTCCTGCCGACTGTGGCGGGCGCAGGCAATACCGCCGTATCGCAAGTCATCTCGGAAGCACGTCTGGCTTCGCGTCTCAACCACCCGAACATCGTTGCCGTTCACGAGTTGATCCAGACGCCCTGGGGCCTTGCGATCGCGATGGAGTTGGTTGAAGGACAGTCGCTGCGCAAGCTTCTGAAAGCTGGGCGCTTTTCATCGCGACGCCTGATTCACATTGCACGGCAGTTGGCGAGCGCTCTGGCTGCCGCTCACGAGAAAGGCATTGTTCACCGTGACATCAAGCCCGAGAACATAATGGTCTGCGAGCCGGATGACTTTGTCAAGGTTCTTGATTTCAGCCTTGCCGAGAACATTCGCGACCAGGCCGCGGCACACCGAAATGGTCATTTGCCCGTGGGCACGGTTCGCTACATGTCGCCAGAACAAAAAACGGCTCGACCTGTTACGGCTGCCAGCGACATCTATTCGATGGCGCTGCTTCTCGAGGAAGCCGGCTCCTGGAGACATCCAGTCCTTAATCGGATGCGCAGCACAGATCCGTCAGCGCGTCCGACGGCACGAGAGCTGGAGCGGATTTTCGCAAAACTCGAAGCTCCTTCGCATAAGGGACTTTTCTTTGTTCTAACGGTATTTTTTTTGCTGGCCGTATCGATCGGAGTGTATCGACTCCGTAGCCGGAAGGAGCAGCCCTCGCCGCGCTTTGAACAGATTACGCGCTACACAACCGGCCACGACGTCACGGCGGCGGCTCTTTCCCCAGATGGCTCTCAGCTGGCCTATGCGACGATCGACGGCGGCTTCTTCACGCGCAACAACGTCACGCATGCAGTACGCGAACTGACCGGGCCTGAACGCCTGACCTGTTACCAACTGTTGTTCCTCAACCAGCAGAATCTGCTTGCGGTTGGGTTAGCGGATGGAAGGTTTGAAGCCTGGCGGATCCCACTTGCTTCGCATTCTCCGCAACGGCTCTCCGACGACGTGCAACTGGCTGCTATATCGCACGACGGACGGCAGATTGCGTGGCTTAACGGGGCCCACGAGGTCTGGGTGGGAGCGAATCCTGACCGACCGGCACACTTGCTCATGCAGACGCCCCGCGGCATTCATGTAGCCGCCCTTTTCTGGGGGGCAGACAATAAGAAACTGTGGTTTCATCGGCTTTCGCGCTGTCGATGCGGCGCTAACCAACCCGATGTGACTATCAATCCTGACGTCTGCGAAGCGAGTGATCTGGTCATGGCAGGTTCCGATGACGATCACCCAAGCGCTGCGATCGGCCCGTTGTACTTCAGCTCTGGTTTCTTTACTTCGGAAGGCGGGTTTCTTTTTCTACGGCAGGATTTCGCGCGTAAAAGTGAGGGGTTCAACGTTTGGTCTTTACCCATGGACTCGAAAACCGGACAGTTGGGTTCTGTCCCGAAACAGGTTACGCACTTCTCGAATCTGGGGCTTTCCAATTTGACCGGCGCCCCAGATGGCCGAAAGCTGCTTATGCTTGGCACGGAGAGCACCGCGTACACGTACACGGCTAAATGGCAAAGCAAACCCAAGCCCTCCCTGAGCCTCCCCCGCCGGCTAACGTTCGAAAAGAGCTACAACTATCCGCACACCTGGAGCGCCGATAATCAATCGGTGATCTTTGAATCCGACCGGAACGGCCGGTTCGAGATCTTCCAACAGAACCGGGCGAGGCGGGAGCCCGAACTGCTTGCCTCCTCCGCGCGACAAAACTATTACCCGCAACTCACGCCGGACGGCAAGTGGATCCTATTTATGTCAGCCACAAACACCCAAGAAGCTGGCTTTACGGATCTTCAGCTGATGCGCGTCGCGGCCATCGGGGGACCGATCGTGCAGGTGCCGCTGGGCGAACCGTTGGATGAATTTCGATGTGCTGCGCCCGGTCATGGTCACGTCTGCGTGTTGCGCACGACGCACAATGGCCAGCAAACATATTATGAACTCGATCCTGTAAAGGGAAAAGGGCGAGAGCTGGGGCGAACCGGGTTTGCTCTGTCAGGTCTGGGACGCTGGGCGCTTTGTGCCGATGGCCGGCTGGCTGCCATTCCGGATCCGGCGCATGCCGCTTACTTTATCGAGCTGCACCTAGATCCGGATCCATCCAAGCGGTGGCAAGCCGCGCGGCGAGTCAGCGGGATCGACGATATCTCGGGCATGAATCCGGGCCCCACAAGCAAAGAATGGCTTGCCTGGAGCAACTTTCATAAGACGTCAGCTACTCAACTGGGCCTGCCGCCGCTCTATCTCGATCCATCCCGCTTCTCCGCTCTTTACTTGATAGACGGTCATCAACACGCGCATGTGCTCGAGAATGAAAGCCTCCATAACTTTGGAGTTTTCTCGAATGACGGAAAGTATGTTGCGGCCATTCGAGACGACTTGACCAGCAACGTCTGGAGTTACGACCGCTGATCGACGCCGCCGAAGCTGTAAACTTTTTTCTGTCTGTGGCAGTTTTTGACCGCATGCTCTCGCTTCGAGAAGTGGTGGCGGTTTACCGGACGCCTTCGTGAACTTTGGAGGAGAGCACAAGATGAGAAAGCATCATTTTCATACGAGACTGTTATCGTCCGCGGGACTATTCGGGCTGCTCTCCGGCACTTTGCTGCTGTCAGTTCAGACAGGCCGGGCACAGAGATCCGTTCCTTCACCGGACTTCGGAGAGTTGGCGGATATTCTGCAGGGCCAGCATACTCTGCTGACGGTCGATGACGTTGTATTTGGAAGCAGGCTGCTCAACACGAACGATTCGAAAGTAACGCGCCAACAGAGCGCGCCAGATACAGCTTTCGCCAGCTTAGGCAATCCCGTTTCTAGAGGAGAGGTGCTCGCTCACATGTTCGCGGGGTCAGGCGAGACGCTTGTCTACACAACAAGGGACAAAGTCATTGCGTACGATCCGCGAAGCCAGAAATCCTTCTCGCTTTCGGTTAGCGACAGCGATAACTTCGCGACGTCTCTGTCAGCAGGGGATCTTACAGGCGATGGTTACGATGACGTGGTTATTGGGTCGGCGAGCGGGGTCCGCGTCCTATCCGCGATAGACGCGAACGATTTCAACAAAGGTATCCGTATGGGTCCTTTAAGCAAGGCGGATCGCGCCCAACAGCCGAACGCGATTGGCGATTTCAGCGGCCGCGGGCGCAATGAGATCGCACAAATCGTCTCTGCGCCCGACGGTGACATCTACCTGTTCTCAGTGAACAGCGACACGCTGGAACCCTCGCGCATCGGACAATGGAGGTCGGCGGCATCCCCGCCGCGTGCGAGCGACCGGGCCGAAAACCTGGCCGTGGGACATTTCTACAGCACGACTCAAGATCAACTGCTGTTTGGAAAGACCGGTTTTCCCGGTCACAGCACACGTCGCACCGTGAGCCTGGAATTGCTGGACTTCAACAAATCAGTGCAACCGACCGTGAGGAATCGGGCCGATTACACCATTGAGGAGAACGAGCGGGTCATATTGCGGACAGGGCATCTCGATCCTAACTCAAAATTCGATCAGGTTGTGCAAATAACCGACAACAATCGCAGCTACCACGCTCCTTTTTCAGGAAGGGGCAGCCGCAAACACGATCCGCTGAGCTACTTTCGGGTCATCAGCTTTAACGGGAAGCCGGTGATCAATCTAGGCTTCCCGAACACGCAGCACACCTTCAGAGTTTTAGACTTCGCGATCGGGAACTTCGATCGCCTGGCCAATGGACGGCCCACCCTAGGACAACAAATCGCGGTGGTAGCGGGTTTCGGTTTTGACACTACCCTCAGCGTAGGAACCGGCAAAGCCAATTTGCAGATCTACAATGTGGAAATTAAGTCCACGCCCGATGGCGACCAGGTCAGCATCGCCCAGAATCCCACATCGGACTACAGTTTGGGAGATTATTACAGATCGACCAAATGGGACACCAACGGAGATCTGAACTTTCAATTCACTCCGCTGGTCGCAGGCGACTTACAAGCGCGCTCGATCGGGCTTGGGAATCCGGTCAAGATCACGGTAGAAGACCAGATTCGGCCCGATGTCGTGCTATCCCTTCCTCCAATGCACATAGATTACGTAAAACCGTATCGGGCAGGAGTGTTTCCAGAGTGCGAAAACGTCACCAAGCCGTGCGACGTCAACATCAGTGTTCTTCCGGGCAGTTTCCAAACAAGTTTTTCGTCCAGCAATGAGAAAGCAACAACCACGGTTCGAAAGAATACCACCAGCTACGGATATGCGAGTGAAATCGGCGGCGGGGCTTCTCTCGTCTTGGGCGACACATCCGCCGCGAGTTTTTCGGCCACTTATCAGTACGTCGTCAAGAACTCATACGACAAAGACGTGGCCACTTCCGACACCAAATACGGTTCAGCGGTGGACTCTTTAAGCTCGACGACGGGCTTTGCGGATCACCTATTCTTTACGCGGGAGCGCCTCAATATCTGGACTTATCCGATTGTTGGGCTAAAGGTCTGTCCCGGGAGCACGCCATCCTGCGCGGATAGCGACAAAACTCAGGCTTATGTCGAATATTCGGGGCCAGACGAGATCACGGTATTCGATGTTGACGCTACTACACAGGACTGGTATCAGCCGATAGACGAGCCCGGCAATATCTTTTCTTATCCCTGGAGTGTGGCGCTCTTCCAACGAATACACCCGAGCGCAGACTTGTTGACGGCAAACCCCACGTGGCGGGGCATCGATACCACGGAATCCAGCTACGAGACAAATTGGACCAAAGAATCGACCAAAGATGTTTCGGTGGGCGCGAAGACACTTACCACACATGACAACACTTTCACGAGCTCCGCGACCATTGGCGCTGACGGGATTGCTCAGGGCACTATCGACTTCAGCAGCAACTTCAATCGTAGTACCGGACTCGAAACGCTAGAGGACTCCACGATATCGTTGACGAGCAACAATGGGTTAAAGGTAGACAAACCACGCTTCAGCAGTACCATCGCGAACAACTATGGTTACTTCTTTTCCGGTTTTGTTTACGCTAATCATGCGCCGACAGCTCCACCAGAACGCCCGGTTGTAATTGCACCGGACGGAGGCGCCGCGGATCTACAGACCAACGCGCCCTTATTGAGCGGGTTTCTGGCGAACTTGAATCCGCAAAATCAGCGGATCCCGTCCTTCTGGACGGAAGCGTACGACAAGCCGGACATTGCGCTCAATCATCCAGCGCGGTGGAGCTGGAACAGCAACAGCGGAGACGTGACCTTTAATGCAAAAGACCCGCAGGAGGACCCGATCACGCAGGAATTCTATTGGATGAAAGGTTTATACATCACTCCGACGGGAGCCGATGGAATAGGTCCGCAGCGGCAAGAGACGGGAGTTGACCAACCGGTAGAGCTGCGAGCGCGCGTATATAACTACAGTCTGGTCGATGTACCTCCGCAGGCTCAAGTGCGTGTTGAATTTTACGGCCAGTTAGTGGACACGACAGCGCCTCGTCGTCATCTCACGGGTAACGCGTTTCGCATCGGTGGCGCCAGCCTCGCGCCAATTCCCGGATTCAAGTCAAAGCCTACGGAACCGAACTGGGCGCTGGCGAGCACTGTGTTCGATCCTCGCCAGTTTGCGCAAACGCGGGACGGCAAGGTCTATGTGGCTTTCTGGGTTGTGGCCTGGTATGAGGATCCAACAGGAAAGCTGGGCGCAGAGGTAGCGGATCACGGCTTAACGACCATTCCGGGAAACTGGTCGCAGATCGCTCAAGTGAAGACGGAAACGCATAGTAATAACGTCGGTCTGTACGGCGCGCACACGCCGCTTTATATCGATTCGGCGGAGAACGCTGCGGCGAGCATCCAGAGTGTTGCTACGAGGGTTGCGCAAACGGCACCGGAAGCGTCCGCCAGCATTGTGCTCGAGAGCATCGCCGATGCCCCGGAGCACGTAGCGGCGAATTCGAAAGTCACGGTTTCGGCTACCCTGCACAATCTGAGCAACAAAATGGGCTCGCAGGTGATCGCTTTTTACGACGGCAATCCTACCGCTGGAACGAAGCCCTTTGAAGTTCAGGACGTTCCAATCATTCCGCCAGGGGAGGCGTATAGCGTCAGCGCTTCCTTCCGCCCTGGAACCCCCGGCGTACATACTTTGTATGCTGTGGCTGACCCAGAAACGCCGAATGCAACGATGCAGGCGGTGACGATCACGGTCGATCAGTAGATTAGTTCTTACTCAACCTTGCTGCCGCTCAGAGCGATTGATTGGGAGTCGGATCGAAAAGCGCGTGCGCGCGGCGGGTTCAAGCCAGATCTCTCGGCCCCGGTTGCTGAGGATCTGCGGTGCCAAAGCGAGCCCGAGTCCCAGCCCATCCGACTTGCCCCAAGTGGCAAAGCACTCGAACAGATGGTCGCGAACTATATCAGGAATACCTAGCCAGTGTCTTCTAGGGAGATCAACACGTCGTCGTGTTCTCGCCGCGCCGAAATGTGAATGGCCGACACGCAAGTTCCTGTCTACGACGTAGCGCCGGTGCCGGAGCGCATTAATGAAGCTTTGTTGCGGCCAAAGTTTTATGCGGCCGCGACTAAAGGCCTTACAGTAATTGTGTTCGTTCTTGCGCTGCCGGACTGTTCGGATCCGCGACCTATGCCGTTGCTCAGCGCAGCATGAAATAGGCGTGCGCATCGCGCTTGGAGCAACTCCCGCCCAGGTTCGCCGCATGATTGCGCAGGACGGTGTCCTGGCTGCACTGGCGGGTGTTGTTCTGGGCACAGTGGTCTCCCTGTTGTTCAGCAATGCTCTACAGCAATTTATCCAGACTGCCGAGCGACCAGCAGCGCTTACAGTTCTGGCGACCGGCGCCCTTCTACTTCTCGCTAGCATTGCCGCCGCCTGGACCGCCACGCAGCGCGTGCTGCGAGTGGATCCGATTGCTGCTGTCCGCGCCGAGTAAGTCATCAGTGATCCTGGGAGCGCTACCGCCTAATGTCGTTGAACTACGAAGCTCCACTTTGACGTAGAGCGCAGCGATTTGCCGCTCTAAGATTCGGGCAGATAGGTCAAGGGGGAAAGTGAAAATTGTATCGACGGGTAAGCGCGCCTGAAAATGTAAATTACCGGTGACCATAGCCTCGATTGCGTTGTCAACACACGGCGACTCCAGCGGCAGAAGGCATCGAGCATCGGTAAGCGCACAATTCCTGAAGAAGCGAATGACACACCAGAAATAGCGGTAGGGGCTGTAGAAAGCTTGGGTAACGTTGGGATTTGGCTGAATCCTGCCGTCATGTGTGCAGATCTATAACGTATGACTAACGCGAAGAAGGTTGCCCTGATCACGGGCGCTAACAAGGGCTTGGGATACGAGATGGCGCGGCAACTAGCGCAGTCTGGAGTTACTGTCGTGCTGGCTGCACGCGATCAGGCGAAGGGCGAAGCGGCTGCTGAAAAACTAAAGCAGGAAGGGTTGGACGTTCAGTTTCTTAAGCTCGACGTAACAAAGAAAGAAGATTACACGAAGGCGGCTGCATTCCTGGACAAAAACTTCGGAAAGTTAGACATTCTCATCAACAACGCCGGAGTCTCAGCGGATGGGCTTGCGGGAACCAGTGTGAGTGCGACCACTGAACAATCATTGCAACGGACGTTCGAAACGAACTTCTTCGCTCCGATTGCTTTAACTCAGGTTTTGCTCCCGCTACTCAAAAAAAGCGAGGCCGGCAGAATCGTCAACATGTCAAGTATTCTTGGCTCGCTAACGCTGCACGCCGACCCAAAGAGTCCCATCTACGACTTCAAGGCCTTGTCCTACGATGCTTCTAAGGCGGCGCTGAACTCCTTCACAATCCACCTGGCACACGAATTGAAAGGCACAAAGGTAAAGGTCAACTCTGCGCATCCGGGTTGGGTGAAAACGGACATGGGAACGGATGCGGCACCTATGGAAATTCCCGAAGGCGGCAAGACGGGCGTTGCCCTCGCTCTGCTTGATGAAAATGGACCAAGCGGCGGCTTCTTTCACATGGGTCAAACGCTGCCCTGGTAGAAGCAGTCGAAGCGATGGGTGAACTTTCGCTTCACCCGGCGAATCCTGCAATGCCCGGTTACTCTGATTCCCCTAAACCGAATCGGGATGACGTGATAGAGCGCGGCGGCTTTTGTTATATTGCTGAGCGCCTTTGCTTATTTACGCCCTCATATAGTTCTTCTCTGCGGCCCACACCAAGTGCGGACATGCGATCGATTCCCTGGGCATCCAAATTTGACGGGGCATACTGTTTAGGCAATAGCTTCTATTTCGGCTGGGAGAACGCGTGTCAGTTTCTGAATGCAGTCGCGCTCAGCCTGAAGCCCGGTGCGCGATTTGTGTTGGACAACAGGAATGGCTGCCAAGTCTATTCTGCCTTCTCTTGCGAAAATCGCTGGTTCCGGCTTGGGGATCTGTTGATGCTGAGCGAGAATCGGTACGATCCCGCCGAGAGCCGGCTCGATATCGACTACACGTTCATCCGCAACGGTCAGGTTGAGACGCGGCCTACAACAAGCTACGTCTTTACCGCAGGTGAACTCTGCCGGATGCACGTGAATGCCGGCCTACAGCCCGTGGAACTTCTCGGCTCGACCCATGCGGAACCTTATCAGATTGGTTCGCCGAGGCTGCTGCTGGTTTCAGTGAAGCGGTAGATCTAACGGCAGCGATTTGGCCGTAAGCTACCTGGTGTTCTGTTGACCGCGAGGTGTGACCCGTATGTGATATTCAACGGCACCATTGGTCGACACGCTGTATCTGAAGTCGCCTACTTTGTTTTCGCTCGTTGAGCAGTAAGGTGAACTTGCCGGGATGGTCCCACCCTGTTCGCAGGGCGAGGCACCCTGGAAGTGGGCGGAAGCTCCGGCCGGCATCCGCCAAAACACCTCGCTGCCGCCGGCGAGATTGAGGGAGCCGGCAGGGGTGCTTGTGTTGCAAAGGGTCAGAGAGCTCGAGTTGGCGTCGATACAGGTGATGGACGTTGTCGCAGCTAAGAAAGTTTTTGGGCAATTCGGTGTATGGCACACACCAGGATCTTGCGAAGGATCACTTCCGTCAAAAGCGAAGTATTTATAGGAATGGGTCATATCGGAAACTGAGATATGGCAGACTTCCTCGCGGCCATTCTGCAGGATCATTCGCTTTCCGTCGCATGGCGTATCCGCTACAAAGTGGATCAGCCAGGGATCGGAATGCTCGGTTTTCCAGGTAATGACGTACTTAGGGCAGCCGTTTTTCGGGATTTTCACCATGTCTGGTGAGGCCTGCGCGACACCGCCGGTGTGAGATATCTTCACCGTGCAGTTGCAGGTGGGCTGGCATCCGGTAAGCAAGACACTAAGAAATGCTAAAGCAAGCAACCAAGCTTTCATTCTCATGAGGGATATCTTTCTGGAGCCTTCGGGCTCGGGTTAGTGTGGAAATTGATTTTGCAGGCGCGCGTGTTTGAATCTCGGATCGATGCGAAGAGATGCGAGTTCGGGTGCTTGCATGATCTCGGAAGACGAGTAGCCATTTCTTATGCACTCATCTAACATGTGTAGGGCCATTGCGCGGTCACCGATTGATTCGTAGGTGAGCGACTCCAAAAACTGCTGTTCAGTAGTCGGTGGCTGCAACTGTTGCGCGCGTGCAAGACTGTTGCGAGCCGCAATCCGATCTCCGGTCTTGGCTTGATAGAGCGCAAGGCGAGTAAGTGCGTCGCGATTGCGTGGATTGAGAGTGACGGATTCCGAAGCCAGCCGTGCCGCTGTCCTCCAAGCGTCTATAGCGTCGCGACGCCTGCCGCGGAGCTTATTGAGCGAGTCGCCCAGCCAAGCCCAGGTCTTGTCGTTCCGCGGGTTGAGCGTGGAGGCCTTTTCATAAGCCGCCGCCGCATCACGAAACTTGGCCTGCCAGTAGAAGAGGGTGCCTAAGTTGGTGTACGCGCCACTCGAGGGAAAGATCTGGATCGATCGCCTGAGTGCATCGGAAGCCTTATCGAGCCGCCCATGATCGAGATACAGTGCGCCGAGATCACGCCAGGGAATGGCGGCATTGGGAGCTGCGACGGTGGCGCGTTTCAAGAGCTGCTCGGCACGGCTCGCATCGGGGGCATCGAAGAAGAGGCTAGCCCAATTGACAAAAGCCGGCCATAGATTGGGCCGTTCCCTGAGAAGCGCGGCATAAGTCTGGCCGGCCAGCTCGAGATTCCCGCTGGCCTGGTACGTTTCGGCCAAAGTCAACCAACCAAGAGCGTCGTCTTTATCGAGTTCAACCGATTTTTTGAGATGGGCGAGAGCGGATTCATAGTTGCCGCGCTGACTCTCTACGAGGGCTTTGGCGGAGAGTGCGTGAGGGAGGTCCGGAACCAGAATGAGCGCCCGGCGCACATTATCTTCGGCAAGGTCAAGCGCAGCGGGCTCCACCGTGTGCTGATATTTCGCGACGTAGGCTTCGGCCAAGTACGCGTAAGCGAGAGCAAACCGGGGATCGAGGTCTACGGAGCTTTGAAGCGACGCGATCGCCTGTTCGAGATCAGGAATGTCACCGCGGCGTACTGCATCTCTCCCGCGCTCGAACATAAGATACGCTTCGTTGTTCTGGGTGCCACCTTTCGATACCGGGGTGAGCAGGTTGTCGCGACGCCGAATATCGAGCAGCGTTGCGGCTCTGATGGTGACCAGCTTCGGCAGGCGATAAACTTCGTCAGCGGCGCAGGTGATGGAACCGTGGCGAATTACGCGACCCGTGGAGCAATCGGCCAAGCGGAGAGACACTTTGATGTCGTTCTCCCAATGGTCCAGCGACGCGCTTAAAACCAGATTCGCGCCAAAGACACCGGCCGCACTTGGGGCGTCGCGAACTTTCTCCTCGCGAATCATTTGAGGAGGCACGACGAACAGGTCTCGCTCAAATTTCTCGGCACGCGCCAGATTATTTCCGAGGCTCTCGACTACTCCGTTCATCAAGGATGCTTCAGCAACAGGCAGAGCCCTTTCGGCGCCGGGCAGGACTGCGACACGACGGGGCCTGGGAATCGGGCTCAGAAGATCGGAGATATCCATGCCGTCGCGGAGCTCCCATTCGCACCAGACGAGGGTTGCCGCGGCGGTGGCTGCCGCCTGCCAGAGGATCCGCCGCCGGGTTGTGACTCGCCTGCCCCCGTTCCATGCTTTCTCGAGTGCTTCAGCTGCAGCGGTAGCGGACGGATAGCGGAGCTGCGCATCGGGGCTGACGCAGCGCAAGACTACTTTGCGCATCCGCTGCTGGGCAGAGCCATCGAGATGGACGTCGGCTGCAGGCTGGCTTTTCCAGAGCATCTCGTGGAGGATGATGCCGAATGAATAGACGTCCGAGGCCGGGGATGCCGCTTCACCGCTCAGCACTTCGGGCGATATGTAGGCGGGTGTACCGACGAGACGACCTGTATCCTGCAGCCAGGATTCATTGCGAAGGTTGCGCGCCAGGCCGAAATCGGTGACAACGGCGCGAACGCCCGTAAAATGAGATTCGAGGAAGATGTTGGCGGGTTTCAGATCGCGGTGTATGACGCCGGTTTCGTGAGCGCAGTCCAGTGCCGCTGCGATCTCGCGGGCGAAGCGGAGGCTATCGGATACGGGTAAAGGACCGACACGAAGCCGAGAAGCCAGCGTTTCGCCGGACAGCAATTTCATTGTGAGAAACCAGTTCTCACCCTCCGGTCCGATAGAGGAGAACATCTCAAACACCGGGCAAACGTTCGGGTGAGAGATGGATCTCGCCAACAGGACTTCGTGCCGGAAGCGGTCGCGCATGGCGGTTTGCCAGACATATTCCGAACGGATGGTTTTGAGAGCGATTCGGGCGTGATGGAGGTGCAGATCCTCGGCCTCATAGACATTGCCCATACCGCCGCCGCCGAGAAACTTTTGGATAACGAAGCGGTTAAGGAGGACACAACCGGTTTGCAGCCGGTCTAAGCTACCGTCCGCGGGAGCTGCCTTTTGGGGCTGTGGAGGTGGACCTTGTTGGCCGCCTTGCTCGAGGATCAAGCCCCCTGCAACGGTCTCGTCATTTACCATGGAACCTCCGAAATGTGTTCCGTTCCGGTCAGTTAGGGGCTGTAGAGCCCACTTGCCCGCTCGCGTCCTTTGCGCTTCGGGCTGGCTTTAGCGCAGGCCGCTCCTCAGGAAAAGGGAGATTGAAGCGGCTGCGTATTGCCATGGAGGTTGCAAACGGCTCGCCGAAGGAAGACGGCAGTAAATCGCCAGGGGAAACGAAGTCGCACAGGCTTCGCCGGTGAGTAGTCATTTTGAGCAATACGTTTTGAGCAATGATGGATAGGTGCCCGCAGTTGGTAGCGCACCCAACAAAAGATCGGATCCGCGGTTCTGGATTTCATTGTTGTGGCGTCGGAAGGTGAAGTTGCCGTGAACTTCTGGTCTGGTTGCGCTGGGTGGGGCTTCTCTTTTTTGGCGACTTTGGTGAGCTGGCCTGCACTGGGGCAAGACGGTGGGCAGCAACCGTTGCCGCCGCCTATCAGGGCAAATGTGCGCGAAGTTCTGGTCCCGGTCATTGTCACAGACCAGTCTGGCCAGTATACGGCTGATTTGAATCGCGGCGACTTCAGTGTCTCCGAGAACGGCAAACCGCAGAAAATTATCGCGTTCAGCAGGCCGACGGCTTCCGCACCGGCGAGGCAGGCGATGCAATCGAGCGCGGTTGCTCAAGCCGGGATTCGCGCGCCGCAGGTCGGGAGCGAAAGCCCTATGCGTACGTATCTGATCTGCCTGGACCCGCTGCATATGGCCTTCAAACATTTCGCCCAGGTTCGGCAAGCGCTGCAGCAATTCTTTGCTCACGAGCAGCCCGGCGATTCGCAATATGTTCTGGTTTCGCTCGGCCGGGAGCTCCACGTGTTGGTGGATTCGACGCGCGATCCCGGGGTTATATTGTCCGGGATCACCAGCCAGTCTTTGCTGAGGACCATTCAGGACAGCGAAGCGACGAACATTGCGACCGAGACTGACCGGTTTGCGAGGCTTGTGACGGGATGGTGTGGTGCGTGTACTTGCACCAGTGCGGAGAGGGACGTCGATCGACTGATGTGCCCTGGTTTGAAAGGACAAGTAAAGGCGGCTCTCGTCGGCTTCTCAGAACGAATGTTCGCGCTCGACCGAAATTTTTTGCAGGAGTTGATGCAATCGGTAAATGCAATGGCCAGTATGCCCACCAAGCGTACAGTTCTGTTCATTTCCGATGGCTTCAATCGTTTCCCGGGCGAGGAACTTTACACCATTCTGAGGAACTCAAACGTAGGCGATAGCAGTCTGGAGTTTAATCCGCATGACCTGCAGCCCCAGTTGAATGCAGTGCTGAGGCTTGCGGTGCGATATGACATTCGTTTCTACACGATCGATTCAAGAGGGCTATATACGGGCGCCGACGTGGCGGGGACGGGCGAGGACGCGAGCAGCAGGGGAACGAGTCAACAGGTCGCACGGGAGGAAATGGGCGTGGCGTGGCTCAACAGTGATGCTATGGCGCAATTAGCCAGACAAACCGGCGGCCAGTTCTTTGAGAACAGCAACGACCTTTCGCGGGGCATCCGCAGAACTTTCGACGACGGACACGGAGAATACGTTCTCGCGTATGTTCCGAGTAAGGAGAAGCTTGACGGGAAGTTCAGGCGAATCACGGTCAAGGTGAAACGAAAAGATCTTCACGTCGCGGCGAAAAGCGGTTATTGGGCTAGTTCTTGAACTGCCTGCCGATCAATTTTCGCTCGCGCGCGGCTACCTTTCGGGTGTTCACGATTGTGAACAGGAGGTTAGAGGCGCAGGTCCATGAACACGTTGGCGCGTGTGTAGGGAGAGGCGATGACGCGCTCGGGCGGAAGATCACGAAAGCCTAGCGATCGATAGAGCTTAATAGCCGGTGCGAGATTGCGGTTGGTTTCGAGATAGAGGCGTGTTGCGCCGGAGGCTCGAGCCTCGGCGATCACATTCTGAAGCAGCAGGCGCCCAATGCCGGCTCGCTGATGAGATTCGGCCACGGCCATTTTCGCGACCTCGAACTCCCCGGGTCCCATTGCAAGCAGGGCGCAACAGCCGACGACCTCACCCTGTGAGACGGCAAAGAAGATGCGGCCGCCTCCGCCGAGGATGCTGCTTTGCGGGTCAGCGAAGATGATTTCGTCCTTGGGCTCCAGAACGAAGTAGCGGGTGATCCATGCCTCATTCAGCTGCCGGAAGCTGACCTCATCTCCTGGTGTAAACTCGCGAACGCTCACGTCGGTTGCTTGCCTGATCATTGGCTCACTTGGCCATGGTACGCGAGCAGATCACGAAAATTGTTGAAGAGGACGGTCAGGGGTTTTTTTGCAGGACCCAGGTGGTCATTGACCGTTGGTTTTGCACGACGGTGGTTTTGATGGGATCGAGCAAGGACGCCTCTAGCCGTTCGGTCCAATTCATGAGAAGCAGCTCATCGACCAGATAGCGTTCGGAGCCGTCGGGCAGGAGATAGCGACGGTCTCCAAGGTGTTCGATCCGCCGCTCGATGCCGATCGACGAAGCCAGACGGCAGAAGAACAGGCCGGCGGGCTTAAGAACTCGCCATAATTCGCGCAGCATGGCTTCGAAGTGGGTGTCCGCGGTCGCGAAGTGGAGGACGGCTACGGTGATGACAACATCGAACGAGGTGTCCGGAAAAGACATGCGCTCGATGGCTTCGAGGTGGAAATTGCCCGGGGAGAGATTTGGGGCGAGGGACGCGGCGAGACGGCGGACGGCTACTACTGCTTGCGCATCGCAATCGAGGCCGAAGATCTCGAACCGGTTTTGCTCCGCGGATCGCAGAAGGTAAACCAGGTTGCGACCGGAGCCGAAACCCGCATCCAGAATTCGCATGCCGGGTTGGATGCGCCCTCGCAAGAGCTGATCGAAGAGGTAGATATCGATCTCACCGAACTGCTCCTGCAGAGGGGCAAAGGACATGAACCGATGGTACGAGACATGAAAGCTCTCAGGCATTGCAGCCCAACCGGTTGAAAGCTATTCGGGTTTCGGGAGCTCCTTGTGGAGGTTCAGAAGAAGATTGGGCTGATCTTTGACGGTGTAATCTGCAGGGACTTCGAAGAGGGCTGCCGAAGGTTCGCCGCGCTGGAGGTTGGTCAGGCGATACGTGGTAACTCCCATGCGCGGGTCGTCGGCCTTGCTCATCACGAGGACTTTAAGATCGGGCGAGTACCAGGTTTCGGTAGTGATGACGAGCGGTTGTTCGTTGCCGACGGTGCCGGGGGAAAGGGTGCGGGTGATACGGGTTCCCTGCGCGGCGACACCTTCGACCGTCTGGGTGCCGAGATCGACATGGGTGACGTCTGTATCTGCTTCCGCCTGGCGCTTAGCGAGCGTGCGAATAGAGAGTTGCGTGCCCGGTGCGCCGGAGGTAAAGAAGAAGGTTTGCTCAGGGCCCGGGGGTGGAAGAGCGGTGTTGAACAGAGCCGAAGCCGTCTTCGGGAAAGGCATTTTGATGGCGGTTTTCGATTGGGGGTCGAGCGTCCAGTGGAGGCCGGCGACGGGGTCATTGATGGTTTCGAGCTTCGGGCTGCTCCCTTTTGAGGCGCCGGGCATTGCCATGGCGAGGGATTCGTCCCGACGAACGCGTCCCTTGCTATCGCGGGCAACGGTGCTCGAAGTGGTCTGCACAATACGGTTACCATCGACCAATGTCTGCACGCGTTCGGTGACCGCCTCGGCTGAGTAGGGCGCGCCAGCGACGGTGGGCTCGGGGCCGGCCATGGCGGTCTGGATGCCGATCGGACCGAATGCCTGGTTGGGGCCGGCGGATTGTATGATCATCGATTTCTGTGCCGCCGGTTCTTTGGCGGGATCAGGGTTCTGCGCCCAGAGAGCGGCGCTACAGGCGCTGAGAAGCGCTAACGTTCTTTTCATTTTTCACCTCGTGGGAATGGTTGATTCAGTTACTGGGCAAAGCGTACGGCGCGGGCGACTCCATCCTGGCCGATGAGAAGGTCGGTGGGCATTGCTCTTTTCCCGATCACCAGGGCCGGGGGCAAACCAAGGGCTTCAAGATCAGCGGGCCGCAGGTTGACCCGGACGACGATGGCCTGTTCGAGGGGGACGTCGGTTTGGGCGTAGGGGAGCGCCAAGAATCCGGCGTAATTAGTCGTGAGGGGCGGCGTGAGCGGGCGATGTGAGGCGCGCCACTCCCAGACGAGTACCACAAGGAGGCACGCAGCAAAACCCAAGGCGAGCATTCGCATGCCGTGCCGAAGCTGTCGTTTTCGCCGGTCTCGGCAAGCGGCACGGAGGCGCGCTTCGATAGCCGGGGATGCGGGCGGTGACGGAACCGAGGCGAGGTCGCGTAATTGCTTTCTCAGGTTCATCCGGCCGTTGTGACTCGACATCGTTCCCTCCGTCTTAGTTTCAGTTCGAGAATGGCTCGTGCTCGATGGAGGCGCGAGCGCACGGTGCCAATCGCGCATCCGAGCCGTTCGGCGGCATCCGCGTAGCTGATTTCCTGCAGGTCACAGAGCACGATGACCGCTCGATAGCTTTCCGGAAGCGTCAGAATTGATTTGCGAAGAGCTTCGAGCTCGTCCTCGGGGGCGATGGATTCAAATGGCGGCTCAGGGAGTACGGCGTCTTGTATCGGGTCGATTTTGCGGGCTTCTCGCAACTGGCGGCGAACCTGATTGCGGGCCATGCCGATCAAGAAGGCTTCCAGTGTTCCCCGGTCCTCGCTGTATCGGAGATCGTCCGCCAGGAGCGCGAGGAAGATTTCCTGGACCACTTCTTCGGCTATTTCGAGAGTGCCGGACATGTGCAAGGCGAAGCGGGATACTCTTGCCTGATGGCGATGATAGAGGGTGAGAAAAGCATCTTCGTCACCGCCACGACCGAGACGCAGTAGTTGCTCATCGGTTTGCGTTTCGAGTGATGCCGGTTTGTTCAACAGGGCCGCCTTCTGTACTGTATTAGCGTAGGGGGAGAAAAAGTTCCCGAGAGTTACGACGAGTGGGGAGCGCAGGACCCGACTTGAGTGCGCACAACGTGGGGCTATATACGATTGACTGGTGATTCGAAAAGCGCAGTTTGCGGGGCTAGCGGTTTGTTTAGGGTTCTTCTCTCTGGCGGGCGCACAGAAGAGTGGGGATCCGTATCGCAATACGGCGCTTTCGATTGAACAACGGGTGAGTGATCTTGTCGGACGAATGACCCTCGAGGAGAAGGTATCGCAAATGCAGAACCATTCGGCTGCGATACCGCGCCTGGGCGTTCCTGAATATGACTGGTGGAACGAGGGGCTGCACGGGATTGCACGGTCGGGCTATGCCACGGTGTTCCCGCAGGCCATCGGGATGGCGGCGACGTGGGACCCGGATCTGCTGCACCAAGTCGCAACGACAATCTCGACAGAGGCGCGGGCCAAATACAACGAAGCGATCCGGAATGGTGTCCACAGCATTTACTATGGGCTGACGATCTGGTCGCCAAACATCAATATCTTTCGCGACCCAAGGTGGGGGCGGGGGCAGGAGACGTACGGGGAAGATCCGTATCTGACAAGCAGGCTGGGCGTAGCGTTTGTTAGAGGGCTGCAGGGAGACGATCCGAGGTATCTGAAGACAGTGGCGACGCCCAAACATTTTGCTGTGCATAGCGGTCCGGAGTCAGACCGCCATCGATTTGACGTGCATCCAGCGCCGGCCGATCTGGAGGATACGTATCTGCCTGCTTTTCGGGCGACGATCACGGAGGGGCACGCCGACTCGCTCATGTGCGCGTACAACGCGGTGAATGGAGTGCCTGCCTGCGCGAATCAGGAGCTGCTGGGGAACATTTTGCGGGACCGGTGGCAGTTTGGGGGCTATGTAACTTCGGATTGCGGGGCGATCTCTGACTTTTTCTCGCCAGAGGGGCACAAGTATTCGGCGGACAGAGCGCATGCGGCAGCGGCCGGAGTGCTGGCCGGTACCGATACGAGCTGCGGGGACGAGTACGCGGGCCTAGTGCAGGCGGTGAGGATGGGCCTGATCAAAGAGGAAGCGATCGACAACGCCGTGAAGCGGCTGTTCACGGCGAGAATGCGGCTGGGACTTTTCGATCCGCCCGCCGACGTTCCGTACGCGAGCATTCCGTTTTCGGAAAACAATTCAGCGGCGCACCGGGCCCTGGCACTGGATACGGCAAGGAAGTCGATGGTGCTGCTGAAGAACGACGACGGGCTGCTGCCAATCAAGGAGAAGATCAAGACTATCGCGGTGATCGGACCGAATGCGGATTCGCTGGCGGCGCTCGAGGGAAACTACAATGCGGTCCCGTCACAACCTGTTTTGCCGATCGATGGGATCGAGCAGGAGTTCGGCGGGCACTTGAAGGTGCTGTATGCGCAAGGTTCGACATACGCGAATGGAGTAGGGCTGCCCGTGCCGCGGACGGCCTTTCAGTTGAAGCGCCGAAGGTCTTCGCGAGCAGGGTTGAAGGCTGAGTATTTTTCTAATGCAGAGCTACGGGGACGTCCCAAATTAACTCGGGTGGATAAGCAGCTTGATTTCGACTGGAATTCGGCGAGCCCTGCGCCGGGCATTCCGGCTGATGATTTCGGCGTGCGGTGGACGGGCGCGATCAGTGCGCCGAAGGTGGGCGATTACACCCTGGAAATGACGTTCGCGCACTGTTTTCCTTGTTCGAGCCGGGAAGCATATGCGGTGTTTGTAGATCGTAAACAGGTGGGAGCATTTTCGACGGATGAGGGGAAAGTGTCACATCCGAGCACAAGCACGCCCATTCATTTCCATTTCTCGGACACGGATCCGCATGCAATACGAGTGGACTACAGCCACCACTCGAAACTTTTCGGCGGCGGTCTTACGCTGAACTGGGAACCGCCTCAAGGCGCTCTTGTGCCGGCAGCCGTTGCGGCGGCCAGGGAGGCCGATATGGTGATTGCGTTGGTGGGGTTGTCTCCCGAACTGGAGGGTGAAGAGATGCCGGTACACGTGAAGGGCTTCGCGGGCGGCGACCGGACGAAGATCGATCTTCCAGATGCGCAGGAGGAGATGTTGAGGACAGTGGGCGCTGTCGGAAAGCCGATGGCGGTGGTTCTAATGAACGGGAGTGCGCTGGCGGTGGAGTGGGCCCAGCAGCATGCGGGGGCGGTACTCGAAGCCTGGTATCCGGGGGAGGCGGGTGGGCAAGCGATCGCGGAGACGTTAAGTGGTAAGAACAATCCGGGAGGGCGGCTGCCGATTACCTTTTACCGTTCGATCGACCAGCTACCCGCTTTCACGGACTACTCGATGAAGGGGCGGACCTACCGGTTCTTTCACGGCGACGCGCTGTTCCGGTTCGGATACGGGTTGAGCTACACGCAATTTTCGTATGCGGGACTGCGGCTTTCGAGTGATAAGATTGCCGCCGGGGAAAATCTGACTGCCGAGGCAGATGTCCGCAATGCAGGCGCGACGGGTGGAGACGAAGTGGCGGAACTGTATCTGACGACGCCCAATACAGGAGATTCGGCAATGTATTCGCTGCGGGCATTCAAGCGCGTTTCGCTCAAGCCGGGCGAAACGGGGCATCTCCGCTTCGAATTGTCGCCGCGGGAACTAAGCGGGGTGGCGTCCGATGGGTCCCGCAGCGTTGAGGCGGGAGACTACTCGGTCACGGTAGGGAGCGGCCAGCCTTTGGCTGGTTTCAACGGGTTATCAGGTCATTTCACAGTTACGGGGAAGAAGGATCTCGCCCGATAACGATCAACGAGTGCCGGAACTCGAGTATTCTCTTGCGGGCTGAGCGTAGTGACTGACGGCGCGGTGTAGAGCCATGAGGATTTGGTCTAACTGCACCTGATCGTCGGCCTGAATCACCACTTTGGCGAGCGGCCGAACGGGATCGTTGCGGAAAGCCATCTCCACTCCATTGGCCTGACCCGCCGATTTGGGCCGCGGAGCAGGTTTGGAACGGGCACGGCGAGCGGGCGGATAACGGCGGGCCGCATGGAAGCGTCGCCCGCAAGGTTCACAAGAGTACGGCCAAAATCCCATGGCGGCCCTCATATGGTCCCAGATACTTCGCCGTCGGGAGCGGCAGACGTCCTCGCTTTTGCAACCTGGACAATTCATGAGCTACACAGAGCTCTTCGGCTTTCTGCAGGCCGAGCTTTAGAGTTCTAGAGCCTTTTTTACTGCAATGTTAGGGTCTGGAGCATTTTCGAGAAGGTGGGCCGAAATTTCTCGTATTCGGGTGTGGGTGCGACAAAGACGAAGTAACGCAGGGAGGCGTTCTTTTGCGGGAAGGCAACGATCCAATCGTGCTCGCCTTGACCATTGTTGCCGGAGGGGTTATTGCATTCAATGCTGCGGCCGGTGAAAGCGCCAGCAGAGATATCGGCCTGCGGACCCGGCACGAGGCCGGGATTGTCGCGGGTGATGTTGCCGATGAGCGTGTCGAGGGCAACGCCCGAAGTCATGCGTCCGGAGGGCTGGTAGCGATCGGTGAGAACTCCGTAGACGACAGTGCCGGCCGCGCCGTCGGCTGAACGGGCAATGCCACCGGGTGGGGCGAGCATGGCGGATTCGCGGGACCCGTAAGCGCGCCAATTTTCCGGAACATCGATCGAAAAGCCATTTCCGCGAAAGGTTTTCCAAGAGTTGGACGCATTCAAATCAGCCGGTGTGGGGACGATGTTTTCTCCCGGCGGCTGGTTGACACCGCCGCCGACGGTTTCGTTCGGGCCTTGCCGTTTCCAGACGCCGGAGGAGACCTCGCGCGCGGTGTAGGCGTGCATGGCGGCAACCTGCTTCTGAATTGCGGTGAAGGCGGGGCTGTTCGTGATGTAGTTCGGACGCGGCACGAAGGAGGCTATTTCTTTGTCGACGTACTCGGTGCGGTTGCCGGGGTTTGGATGATCGCTCATGAACTGCGAACCGCCTTCGCCGTATTTCGCTTTGATGGTTTCGAAGAACTGCGACATGCCGTGGGGGTCATAGCCGGCATCGTAGAGGATGCCGACTCCGAGCAGGTCGGCCTCTTTCTCCGCACCGCGCGACATTTTGAGAAAGCCGAGGCCGGCGGTCATGCCAATACCCTGCGACGCGAGCCCTCCGGCGGCACCACCAAGAAGCACACCGGCAGCGACTTGTCCGAGGCCTGCGATCAGACCCACTTTTTGCTGTTTGGCGGCATTGCAGACCGAGTGCTGGAGCACAACGTGGGAGATTTCATGGGCCATCACACCGGCCAGCTGAGCTTCGTCGGCAGCGGCCTGAATGGTGCCCAGGTTTACGAAGACGGTGCCGCCGGGGAGGGCGAAAGCATTGATTTCGGCGACGTTCGCGACGTGGAAATTGTAGGGCCACTTGTAGCCCGGAGCCTGGGCGGCGAGCTTCTGCCCAAGCTGTTGGATGTACTGGGTCACAGGGCTCGAGTCGGGTAGAACAGGCATTTGCCGATAGACCTGCTGGGCCGCTTTCTGGCCGATTTCGATCTGCTGCTCGGGAGAGTAGTTGTTCTTGCAAGGTGCGATCTCGACCCGGGCGCAGGCGGGATGGGCGTGGAGGAAGAGAGTCAGGAGGGCGGGAGCTAAGGCGATTCGATGACGGTCTGGAAGCCTCAGTAGCATTTCCTTATTACGTTAACGCTCATTGCCGAACGGCTGCTTGACCTTGATCTGAACATGCCTCGTGTACCATTGTTTTCAGGATGGAACTTGGTGCATCACTCACTCGGAAATAAGCCGGAAGCAGCGGCTCAGTGGCTCGGTCCGGCCGAGAATGTTGCACTAGGATCCCGTGTTTTTCACGAATATCTTCAGCTCACAAAGCCTCGAATCGCTTTACTTATCGTTATATCGACAGCGGTCGGATATTGCTTTGGGACGGGTTCGCATCTGAGTGTGTGGACCTTGTTGCATGCTCTGCTCGGCACGGCGTTGATGGCCGCAGGGTCGGCAACGCTTAATCAGTGGTACGAGCGCGATATCGATTCGAAGATGAAGAGGACGCGGATGCGTCCGATTCCGGCGGGCACGATCACGGCGCAGCACGCGCTGTATTTTGGGATCGTACTATCGATTGCGGGCCTGATTGAATTGTGGTGCTTCACTAATTTTCTGGCTGCGAGTCTGGGTTTTCTCACTTCGTTCGGATATCTGTTCATCTACACGCCGCTGAAGCGAAAAGGGCCAAGCTGTACGACGGTGGGAGCGATCCCGGGCGCGATGCCTCCGCTGATTGGATTCGCTGCGGCGAGCGGGCATTTGGGGCTGGAAGCCTGGATTCTTTTCGGGATTCTTTTCCTCTGGCAGTTTCCGCATTTTCACGCCATTGCATGGATGTACCGGGACGATTATGCGCGAGGCGAGGTCAAGATGCTGGCGGTAGTGAAACCGGACGGAAGAGCGCTAAGCCGGCAGATACTGTTGACCCTGCTGCTGCTGATTCCTGTTACGCTGGCGCCCACATTCGTTAACATGGCCGGCAAGGTTTACTTTGCCGCAGCGCTTGTACTCGGTATCGCATTCCTTTATTTTGGCGTTCAGATCTGCAGAGAACGGACGTATGCAAAGGCTCGCCGGCTGCTTCTGGCTTCTGTGATTTACATGCCGCTGCTGTTTGCTTTTCTGGTATTCGACAATCCTAAGTTTCCTATCTAAGGTGACGCGACCGGCGTTACTCTCTTGCCAACAGGTAGTGAACGGCAGGCGTGACGATAAGGGACAGAACCATGGACGCTACGATGCCGCCAATGACCGCAATCGCGAGAGGTTGAAGCATTTGGGAACCTGCTCCGACGGCGAGCGATAACGGTATCATTCCCGCGATGGTCGCCAAGGCCGTCATCATAATAGGTCTGAGACGCCGCTCACCTGCTTCGATCATGGCTTCGCGCGGCGACATCCCTTCGGAGCGAAATTTCTGATCCGCATCGAGAAGTAAGATCCCGTTCTTGGCCACAATGCCGATGACCATGATCAGTCCCATGAAGGACGAGATATTGAAGGTTACTTTAGTGATGTAGAGCGCGAAGAAGACTCCCGATGTGGAAAGCAGAGCGGACGACAGGATAGCGACCGGAGCGGCAAAGCTGCTGAACTCCAGCAGGAGGACAATAAAGACCAGCACAACGGCAACCGTGAGGACCAATAAGAGGTCATGAAAGGACTGCTGCTGCTGCTGATACAGGCCGCCGTAGACGACTCGTATGGCGGAAGGGATGTGTAAGCTCGCGACCTTCTTCTGGACGAGAGCGATACCGGTGCCGAGACTTACTCCTTCGAAGCGGCCCGTCACGGCGACATCGCGCTGAAGATTTTCACGGCGAATTTCGGCTTGCCCGGGATCGTTCTGCACTGCCGCGAGGGTTCCAAGCGTGGCGACCTTTCCGCTGGAGCTGACGAGCAGGGTGTTCTGAATTGCGCTTAGAGAAGAGCGGGTATTAGGCGGGAAGGTGACCCGGAGCGTGTAGGGGCGGTTGTTCAGAACGACCGGAACGGGAGATGGTTCGCCCTGGAAAATGGCGCTCGCATCCAGTTCTATTTCTTGGGGAGTGAATCCCGCCCGGGCGGCGACACCCTGATCCACTTTGAAGGTGATGGCGGGCCCGCTAATAGCGTCCTCAATGCCGTTCTTCACGTCTTTCACGCTGGCGATGGTTTTGATCGCGTCGCCTACCTTTGGAGCCCAATTCTTGAGCAGATCGTAGTTCTCCGAGAAAAGCTTGATTTCGATGGGATTGGGCGAACTGGTGAGATCGCCGATCATGTCTTCGAGGACCTGGTGAAAGTCGGTGTCGAGCTGCGGGAATTGTTTGTTGACCCGCTCGCGGACATCGGCGATTACGTCTTCCACGCTGCGGCTGCGCTTGTCTTTGAGAAGCACCGAAATATCGCCCGTATTGGCCTCCGTAACGGCTGCCAACCCGAGTTGAAGGCCGGTGCGACGCGACGTGCTCTGCACTTCGGGGATGGTGTGAAGGATCTGCTCGACACTTACCAGGACGCGATTGGTATCGGCGAGCGAAGCGCCCGCCGGCATGAGGTAATCGAGCACGAAACCGCCCTCATCCATAGCAGGCAGTAAGTCTGAACCGAGCGAGCGGTAGCAGAGAATAGAGACGCCGATAAGCGCAAGCGAGACGCCAGCCAGAACGAACGGGTGCGCGAGAGCCGCGTTCATGGTTCGTGCGTAGAGACGGATGACGCGGCCCAGAAAACCTTTAGTGGGGATTTGGTGATCGGCTGGAGCGCCGGCGTGTTCCGCGTGATGGCCGGAGCTTCTCAGGAGCAAATGGCTGAGGGTTGGGGTCCAGGTAAGCGCCAACGCGAGCGAGGTGAGCAACGCCGCTGCGACGGTGACGGCCAATGCTCGAAAGAAAGTGCCGGTGACACCGGTGATGGTTACGAGCGGAAGGAAAACCACGATGGGCGTAACGGTAGAACCGATCAGCGGAACCCTAATCTCGCGGATGGCGCTGCGGATCGCCTCGCCGCGACTTTGTCCGGCATCGCGGTGAAGAACAATATTCTCGACCACGACTATGGCGTCATCGATGACCAGACCGACGGCAGCTGCGAGACCCCCGAGCGTCATGAGGTTGAAGCTCTGTCCAATAAGGCGCAGCACGATGAACGTTACGGCCATGGTGACGGGAATCACGAGCCCAGCGACAATCGAAGTGCCCCAGTCACGCAGGAAGAGGATCAAGATCGCGACGGCCAGGATTACGCCGATGAGAATTGCGTCGCGGACACTCTTGAGGGAAGCACTCACGAGGCTCGACTGGTCATAGAAGGGTTCTACCGAAACGCCGGGCGGCAGGGACTGGCGCAGACTTTCGATGGCGTTATGTACGCCATCGGCGACTGCGACCGTGTTACCGGCGGGCTGGCGATAGATGTTAAGGAGGACGGCAGGTTTGCTATTCGCGGTGACGACTGTGTAGACAGGTTTGACGGAAGTGCTGACGCTGGCGACGTCCCGGATCCTGATGGGAGAACCGCCGGAAGTGGTCTTCGCGACGATACCGCCTATTTCAGCCGGGCTGTGAACCTGGCCGCTCACAAGTCCCAATACGAGCTGATGGTTTTGTTCCATCAGGCCGGGTGAATCGATCAGGTTGCTTTTAGCGATGGCGTCGAGAAGATTGGGAACGGTGATTTGCGACTCGACGAGCTTTTCGGGATCCGGCTGAACCTGGAACTCGGGCTCCTGACCTCCCTGCACGATGACGGTGGAGACGCCGGGGAGCCGATTCAAGCGAGGTTTGATGGTATAGGTGGCAAGCTCCCAGAGCCTTGTCTGGCTAACAGACTGGGAGGTGAGACTGTAGCCGAGGATCGGGAAGGCGGCGAAGGTCAGCCGATTGGCGTTTATGCTGACGGTGCTCGGTAGCGTAGGCTGTACACGCGCAACGGCCGCATTTACATTTTGAAGAGTCTGGAACATGTCGCTGCTCCAGTCGAAGAACAGGTCGACTTCAGCCGAGCCGCGGCTGGTAATCGAGACGACATGATCGAGTCCCGGGACCGAGTTCACCGCCTCTTCGATAGGACGAGTGACGACCACTTGCATCTGATCGATGGGCATGACGCCGTTATCGATTGCGAGCACGATGCGAGGAAAGTTGGTTTGCGGAAAGACGGCGATCGGGATAGTAAATGCGAGATACGCGCCAAAGAGAGCAAGCGCAACGATGATGAAGATGATCGATTTGAGGAAGCGCTCAGTCCAGTGGTGATCGCTGGAGGCTTCTGTGCCCGGCTCGATGCGGGCGGGTGAAATCACACTCACTTCCCGTTATCCTCGGCGGTGGGATGCTCTTCTTCGGGCTTGGCTACCTGGATTTTGGCCTTGTCGTCGAGGCCCAGTGCACCCTGAATGATGACCTGTTCGCCCGGATTGACACCACTCAGGACCTGGACGTCATCACCGGAACGGGTGCCGACCTTAACGGCGTGCTCATGCGCGAGGCTATCGGAGCCAGCGACCATGACCTTTTCGCCTCCTTCCTCGGACGAGAGCAGCGCGGCGGCGGGAATGACGATTGCATTCGGAACCTCGCCGGCGTCGATCGAGAGTTCGACGGTCGAACCGAGCTTGAGACGCTCACCGGGATTGGGGGCTTCGACCCAGACCTGTACGGTGGTGGTATTGGGATCGACGGCCGGACTAACGACGGTCACTTTGCCCTGGAGAGAAGTGGAGCCGCCGGTAATGGTAGCGGGACGGCCTACAGCGATCAAAGCCGCTTCGTGAACGGGGGTGCTGGCGCGCGCGACGACACGGGACAGATCGACTATCGAAATCAAAGGCGACCCGCTACTGGCCATCTCTCCGACGTTTACGGGACGATCGGAAATCACGCCGCGCATCGGGCTCCGAACTTCTCCATAAGACGCTTGGGCTTCAGAACTCTGATAATGCGCTTTGGAAGCGGCCACCTGTGCCTGGAGGCTCTTGAGCTGTTCCGTCCGACCGATTGTTTGCAGTGAAGTGAGGTGTTGCTGAGCCGTTTGCAGCTGGCTCTGAGCTGTTACAAGCGCTACTTTGGCATCATCGACTAACTTCTGGGCCAGAGCGCCCTCGCGAAAAAGCGTTTGGCGATTCTGATAGAGGCGGTCTGCTGCGATTTGCGCTTCGCGGGCCGATTCGAGGTCGGCTTTAGCTTTCGTCAGATCCTCCGGCATGACCGCAGCCGACGTGTTCTCGTAGCTTGCTTGAGCCTGTTCGTAGAGCTGTTTGCTTTCTTGCGCGGCTGCGACCAAATCCTGGTCTTCGAGCAGAGCGAGTAGCTGGCCCTCTTGCACGTGATCGCCCCGTTGGACGAAAAAACGGGCTACAGGCGCGCTGATTTTAGGCGTGACGTTGGCCTGCTTCAGCGGATACAGGATGGCCTCACTCGTGACGTAGGAGTGGATCGTCTTACGCTCAACGGCGGCGACCTGGACAGGTGTGGCAGGGACTGCTTCAGCAGCGCCGGCATCAGCTGAGTCCGTCGACTTGGAGCATCCGGTGATCATGAGCACGACCAGTGCTGAAACGGACCAATGAAGCCTCATACTCAAAACTTTCCTGTGAGATTTTGCAAGCTCAACAGCGCGATGCGGTAGCGTGCCAGGCCGTCGTCGTAAGCGCCTCGCGCGAGATTAGCGGTGCTTTGCGCGTCCACTACTTCAAGCGTAGTGGCTTCGCCGGCTTTGTAGCGGAGGACGGTCAGCCGCAAACTTTCGGTTGATAGTTCAGACGAGGAGCGCAGAGAATCGACTTGCGACAGTGCGGTTTGGGCTTCCTTATAAGCGGTTGCAATGTCGGCCTGCAACTGCTTTTTAGTCAGCCCGAAGTCGAGTTGAGCCTGCTGTTCCCGCAGGCTTGCCTGTTTCACCCGACTGTGGATGGATCCCCAATTCCAAATAGGGACAGTGAGGGTGGCGGCAGCAGAGTAACCAAGATTCTGCCTGTATGGGACAAGGTAGTCGGGAAGAGTGCTGCGGCCACTCTCCTGGGTGGGATGATCCGTGCGGGCGGCGAACTGGTTGGCGTCGATCCCGTACCAGAAGTCCAGGCCGAGAGAGGGAAGGTATGCATATTTTGCGACGCTTACGTTGAGCTTAGCCTGCTTCAAACCTTCGCGAACGGCGCGCAGATCGGGACTGGTGGCGTTTGCTTGGGCGGTGGCTTCAGGCAAAGGCGGCAAGGCACCGATTTGACCAAGGTCGTCGATCACGGAATAGTCGAGTTGAAGAGTGGGAAAAATCAAAACGGCCAAGGCGATCTTTGCTTTCTGGACAGCAAGTTCACTATCTTGAATGTCCCTGTTTCGCTGCTGTACCTGCAATTGAGCCTTGATAGCATCCGAATGGGCCGCCTCGCCGGCCTGCTCTTGTTTCTGCGTCACGTCGAGGAACTGCTGAGCTTCGGCGAGACTACGTCGGGCGTTTGCGACTTTGCGGACAGCGGCGGCAATGGAGTAGTAGTTCTGAATAACGGTGGCTTTAAGACCGCGTGCGGCGACGTCGACCTTGGCTCGCGCCACAGCCTCGGCGGCGGCGGCCAATCGTATTTCGCCTCTTCTGACGAAGGACAACAGCTCTTCGTGCACTACGGCCTGCTCGTTGTAAACGTGTACGCCATCGTTCGCGACGAACACACCGGAAGGCGTGCCGTTGCCTTCTGTGTAGATAAACTGATTAAGGGCATTGAGCGACGGGAGCGATGCTGCCCGTGCCTGCGTTTTGTCCTCGTGCGCGAGGCGAGCCGCTATATCAGCGGCTTGAATCTGCATGCCATACTTCTCGGCCCGTGAGATCGCTTCCGTGATGGTGATCGGCGTCAGTCCCTGCTCCTGCGCCCCCATGTGAGCACCCCAGCCCCACATGAAGAGAAGCAGGAATGGCTTGACTTTGTCGAGGGTTGAACGGCTTTCCAGCACTATCGCTACTATTGCAACAGCGCATCCTGAAGAAAAGCTGAATGTAAGAGGTCGGACTAGTGGCGCCCTTCAGTCGAAATTCACTTTGCGGCGCTAGGATAAGAGCCGGGTATGCGGATCCTGGCGGTTGAGGATGAACCGGCAATGGCAGAACTCCTGCACTCGGCACTTTCGGACGAAGGGCACCGCGTAACCATAGCATCCGATGGAGAACAGGCGCTCCGTTACGCCGAGAGCAGCCGGTTCGAGTTAATTATCCTGGATTTGATGTTGCCCCGGAAAGACGGTTTTGAGGTGGCGCGACAACTGCGGCGCGCGATGATTCAAACGCCAATACTGGTTCTGACCGCGCGTGATTCTCCCGCCGACATTGTGCGAGCGCTCGATGGGGGTGCGGACGATTACCTGGTCAAGCCGTTCTCGCTGGAGGTCTTCCTGGCTCGCGTGCGCGCAGTAAGCCGGCGAGGTGAGATCCCGCAAGCGGTCTGTCTAAGCGCCGGAGACTTAACTCTGAATACCGCTACTCGTGAAGTTACTCGAAGCGGCAAGCCGATTCTACTCACCCCGCGCGAATTCAGCATCCTGGAACTATTGATGCGTTACAAGGGCCGCGTCCTTTCGCGAACGACGATGGTGGAGCAGATCTGGGGCTTTGACGCGCAAATAGAGGAGAACACGCTCGATGTGTTCATCCGGCTTCTGCGGAACAAGGTTGAGATGCCGGAAGCGCCGCGTTTGATACGCACGGTGCGAGGAATCGGATATTCGCTGCAGGATATGAAAGCGTGACGAGAGATCTCCCTATCCGCACTCGATTGACGATCTGGTATACCGCGGTGCTCTCGCTGGGCCTGGTTCTTTTTAGTTTGACGGTATGGATCGGACTGCGCCAGACCCTGACAGCAGACGTGGTTGCAACTCTGCTGAATCAGGCCCGAGGGTTCGACGAGTATCTGCACATCGAAGATCGTGATCAACCGTCGAAGTTGAACGAGGAGATTGACGAGTACTCCCGGTCGCTGCCGCTGAACCATGTTCTGGTGGTCTATGACGGCTCCGATCAGTTGGTTTATAGCAATGCAGGAGGGGATTCCCGTAAATTCGCAATCTTAAGCGAATCCACCAAACCAAAGCAGATCGAATGGCGGAAGAACCCATACTCGACCATAAGTCAACTCAGTGTGCTGAATGAAGGAACGTTCAAAGTGTTTCTTGCGATCTCGTCTCGATCTGTCGAGCGGCCTGTGCATCTGCTTGGCTGGCTGTTGCTTGTAACAGTACCGACATTCATCCTCTGCGCTGCTGCGGGCGGGTACTGGCTGAGCCGCAAAGCTCTTTTGCCGGTCGACAGGATTACGGCGCGAGCGCGTACGATCGGCGTCAATAGCCTTTCCGAGCGTCTACCTGTTCCAAAAACTAACGACGAGCTACAGAGGTTGACGGAGACATGGAACGGGATGCTCGAGAGGCTTGAGATGGCGGTGTCTAGAATCTCCGGATTTACGGCGGACGCTTCACACGAGCTACGGACACCGGTCGCGATTATACGGCTAGCGGCCGAGAATGCACTGAGGAGAAATCGATCAGAGGCGGACTATCGAGCGGCGCTGAAGCATATTCAGAGGGAATCCGAGAACATGACACAATTGATAGGCGACTTGTTATTTCTTGCGCGTGCGGATACCTGTGAAACTTCGGAGGGAACCGATCCACTTGCGCTAAATGGACTAGTCGAGAGCGTTTGTGCGGATCTGCAAGGGCTTGCTTTGGCCAAAGACATCGCACTCACCAGAAAAATTCCTCCGGCCCCGGTGGTGGTAGCCGGGCAGTTATCAGGTCTGCGGAGAGTGCTGCTGATTTTGATCGACAATGCTATCAAGTACACGCCTCAGGGCGGCTTAGTTTCGGTTGAGCTCGATCAAGAGAAGGCACGAGCGATCCTGCGCGTTGAAGATACTGGCATCGGTATTCCGGAGTCCTCGAAAGGTCGCTTGTTCCAACGCTTCTTTCGAGCGGATCCGTCTCGCAGCAAGGAATCGGGAGGATACGGCCTGGGTCTTGCCATTGCGCATTCGATCATTCAGCAGCACGAAGGCTCAATCGAGGTGCAATCTAAAGAGACCGGAGGATCGGTTTTCGTGGTCTCGTTGCCTTTAGGTGCTCACCGCCAAGCTGGGGAACTAATGTGGGACCCAGGCCCCGCAGTTCATTCCCCAGAGTAGAAGATGAGATCGCTCTAAGACACGGCGCAGTCGAGGGCGAAGAGGCGAAGAGAGCGAGGTGTGATGTCGTAGACGGCGCCGATTTTGAAGTTCTTAGCCTGACGCTTCGCTTCCGGATCATTGGTGTCCACGAGCATGGTCCAGCGTTCGCCACCGGGTGAATCCGGCAGCTTGAATTTCACGACATCACTAAATTCGTTGATGATGATCAGGAGGGTTGCTTCTTTTCCGCGCTGACGTATCCCAGTAGTTTGAGCCCGCCCGTCGAGGAGCATGCCGAAACACCGCATGCCGTGGTCGCCCCACTGCGCATCCTCCATCTCACTGCCGTTCGCATTGATCCAGGTGACGTCCTTCAACCCTAACTCTTCGTTGTATTCACCCGTCAGAAAGAGATTCCGGCGTAAAACCGGGTACTTGTGACGAAGACTTGTCAGATTTTGAACAAACTTGACGAGAGACTTGCCCTTCTTCTGTATGTTCCAGTTGAACCAATTGATCTCGTCGTCATGGCAGTAGGCATTGTTATTCCCATTCTGGGTTCGTCCGAACTCGTCGCCGGCTAACATCATCGGTGTTCCCTGCGAGAGCAGAAGGGTTGAGAGCATATTGCGGATCTGGCGTTCGCGGATTTTATTGATCTCGGGATCATCGGTCGGGCCTTCGACTCCGCAGTTCCAAGACCGATTATCGGAGCTGCCATCCCGATTGTCTTCGCCATTCGCCTCATTGTGCTTTTCGTTGTAGGTGACAACGTCATTCAGAGTAAAGCCGTCGTGAGCAGTCACAAAATTGACACAGGCCCAGGGGCGGCGACCGCCGTGATCGAAAACGCCCTTGGAGGCACAAATGCGTTCGGTAAGCGCGGAGGCCGGTGCCTGGCCGCGCCAGAAGTCACGAACGGTGTCACGAAACTTGTCATTCCACTCCGCCCAGCCCGGCGGAAAGCCACCAACCTGATAGCCGCCTGGACCACAGTCCCACGGTTCCGCGATGAGCTTGACGCTACCAAGAACAGGATCTTGGCTGACAGCTTTCAAGAAGCCGCTGCGGTTATCGAAGCCGTTAGGCTCGCGGGCGAGAATGGTGCCGAGATCGAAACGGAAGCCGTCGACATGAGTTTGCTCGACCCAATAGCGCAAGCTATCGGTCACCATCTGGATCACGCGGGGGTGACTCAGATTGACGGTATTTCCGGTACCCGTGTCATTGATGTAGAAGCGTTTTTGGTCAGGCAACAACCGGTAATAGCTGGCGTTGTCAATGCCCTTGAAGGAAAGCGTCGGGCCCTTTTCGTTGCCTTCCGCAGTGTGGTTATAGACGACGTCCAGAATAACCTCGAGGCCGGCATCGTGGATGTTGGATACCATTTGCTTGAACTCGCGCAAACTGTCCGCGCGGTTCGCGGCGTAACGGGGATCCGGAGCGAAGAATCCGATCGTGTTGTATCCCCAATAATTCGTAAGACCTTTTTCGAGAAGATGGCTGTCATTGATGAACGTATGGATGGGGAGAAGTTCAATACTTGTTACGCCAAGAGACTTAATGTAAGTGAGAACTTCTTTCGTGCCCAGTCCGGCGTAAGTGCCACGAAGTTCCGGCGGCACAGCGGGATGCAATTTGGTGAATCCTTTGACGTGGGTTTCATAGATAATCGTATCGTCCCAAGGAACGTGCTTCCAATTAAGGCGTGGGCTCTGCCAGATGAAATCCGGGTCGACCACGGTGCACTTCGGCATAAAGGGAGCGCTGTCGCGTTCATCGAACGTGGTGTCGTCGAGCGACTCCATCTTATATCCGAAAATGGCAGGATCCCATTTCAGCTGACCGCAATGAGCACAGGCGTAAGGATCCAGGAGTAACTTGTTCGGATTGAAGCGATGGCCGGCTTCAGGCTGGTAGGGCCCATGGACGCGATAGCCGTAAATAGTGCCCGGCGTAACATCAGGTAGATAACCGTGCCAAATCTGGTTCGTGTATTCCGGGAGAGCAACGCGCTCTACTTCAATCTCTCCGCTCGGGTCAAAGATGCAGACCTCGACTTTAGTGGCATTTGCCGAAAAAAGAGCAAAGTTAGTGCCCTTCCCATTCCACGAAGCACCTCTGGGGTGGGGCAGACCCTCCCTGATGCGGCTAATCTTTGTTGAGGCCATTATCTATCCTTCGGTAGAGATCGAGAAGAAGTCTGCAGGAGGGCAGACAAGGTCCGCCCTGCAAACATTCACCTCGCTATCACAGATTGCTGAAAAACAGCTTCTCGTAGATCTTCCGTAAGCTGTTCAAGTGAACGATGGGCAGAGAGAGATAGCTCTCCGCCGACATATACGCCTATCTTACCCGAGCGGAACCAACCTTTTCTTCGCGCTTTAAGTTCACCAAGGCCCGAAAGATATACAGGAAGGGCAGGTGTTCCTAGTTCTTTCCATAGCAGCCCGGCACCCGATTGGAATGGCTGCGGAGTTCCGTCATCCGAGCGGCGTCCTTCCGGAAAAACAAGTACGCTGTATCCGCGATCGACGGCCTCGCCAGCATGCCGGAAGCTGCGCCGGAATCCGCTGCGCTGAGGCAGGGGAAAAACGTTAAATAGTGCGGTCATGAGGAAGTATGCCGGTGGAGCAACGAGGTTGAGAAACCAGTTTCCCTGGTTACGACCGCGGCGGAAGTCGAGGAGCATTTCGCCAGACATGGCAATGGCCACTCTGCGCCGCACACGGCGCGGCAATGCGAACAAGACGAAAGCCGCATCGTAGGAGGTGATATGGTTCGAAACAATCAGCATCGGCGAGCTAGGCCAATGTTGGATACGGGTTTTGACTATTGGCTTTCCAAGAAACCGAACTATCGGCATGGCTATAAGCTCGAGAAACGTGCTCCGGATCCACTGTTGAACAGGATTCCAAGGCCAATGCGGGTAGTGATGTGTTTCAGCAGACGGCTTCGAAGTGAGCGCGGCCGGTGCACGACGAACAATTTGTTGAACGTCCTCTTCCGTTTTCACTTGCTGCAGTGCATCGTCATCGAGAGCAATGCCGTACTGCTGTTCGAGCTGCGACTGAAGCTGGACGCGAGCGAGGCTGTCGAGATTGAGCGCCGGCGACGAACCGCTGCGATGAAGAGCCGCGGAAAGATCGTCACCGGCGATGCGGCTGCTGATTTCGCGGCGCAGAACCTTGCCGGTCGACGTGCGGGGAAAATCGGGATCAGGCCAGACCAGCCATCGCCTGATTTGCTGGAAAGCGGCGAGCTCGCGATTGGCTCCTGCGATTACGGACTCGGGATCAGCGCCTGGTTCCGTGACCAGTACGGCGAGCGGTTCGGGGCCGTGGCCCACATCGGTTTCGACCACGGCTGCCATATGAGCGCCGCTCTGATGGGAGAGTGCCGCCTCCAGATCCTCGGGATGAATATTCAGACCGGCTGAGGTAACAATCAGGTCCTTTTTTCGGCCGCGGAAACGGAGGTTACCGTTCGCGTCGAACTCTGCGAGATCACCCGTCGGCAGCCATTCACTTTCGCTGCGCTGCAAACGGCCGTCCTGCCAGGTGCTGTTCGAGATAGTTTCGCCACGCACGAGCACTTCGCCATCATCATTGAGCCGCACCTCGCGCCCGGGAAGCACCTGCCCGATGGTGCCCTGCGCTGGATGGAACGGGTGATTGAGGCTGACGAGCGCAGTTGTTTCCGTCATCCCGTAGCCTTGCACGACGGCAAATCCGAGCGCATTCCAAAATTGCTCGCCGGTTGGCGACAGGGAAGCGCCCCCGCAGACAAACGCCCAGAATTTGAAGCCGAGCAAGCGGTGTACATCGCGGAAGTGCCACCAGCGCTGCCATGCTTTCCACTTGTGTGCATTTATGAGGCGCGATTCGAGATCGGGGAAGTATCCGGCCATGTACGCCTGCATGAGATCCAGAATGCGGGGCACGGCCGCCAGGACAGAGATGCGCTGTGTGCGAATGCTCTCAACCAAGTCGGACGCGACAAGCCGCTGCTGGTAGTGAACTTCGGCTCCCAGCAGCGGAGGAATCCAAAGACCCATGAATTGACCGAAGACGTGGCTCAGGGGCAGGGTATGAAGGAAGCGGAGGGGGTGAAACGGGCGTTCAAATTTGAGGTATTTGGCCATTTCCCGCTCGATCGGAGCGAGACTGGCGAGGACATTAGCGTGAGTATGAACGACGCCTTTGGGCTGGCCTGTGGTTCCCGATGTGAAAACAATCTGCAGCGAATCAGCGGCCGACAAATCCTTGATCGCGCCAGCGATCTGAGGCGTGAGGAACTCGCCAAGGTTCTCTAACGGGATCACAGGCTCATTAAAACGAGCGTGCCGGAAGTGGGTACTACCAGTGAGGATGAGACGGGGTGAAACTTGCGCAATTACACGACTGGCGAACTCCTCTGACCCGGAGGTATCAAGCGGGACAGGTAGAACTCCGCGGAGCACGCACCCGAAGAAGCAAGCCACCCATTCCGGCCCGTTATCACCCCAGAGGAGAACGCGCTCGCCTTTGGCAATGTTTCGGGAAGCCAGTTCCGCAGCGAAACGGCGCGCGAGCAAGGCCAGGTCGCCGTAGCTGGTTTTGATTTGACGTAGCCCGCGTACAACAACCACCGCCGTATCAGTTGGGCGGCGTTCCAGATCGTCGACCAGTGAAGCGAGACTCTTCCTCTCCGCTGGCGCAGTCACACCTCCAGACTACGATGGAGAGTTAGCAGCGGCGTATCAGAAGGCCGGCGAAGCAGGCTCACGAGACCGAACGCCCGGATACAGCTTACTTGCCCGCTGAAGCGGCTCTGCTCTTGGTGATCGGCGTCACCTGTGCTTTTCCTCTACTATCCAGAGTCGGTCGCTCGGCTCGATAGACCAGGGTTGGACCGGTAAGCTCGGCTGAAGAAATTTCGCCGAGAAACGCCAGAGCTCGGGAGTTCCGAGCAGCGATATTCGTACCATGCCTATGCATCTCGCGCAGAAGCTTCAGGCCACTAGAGTCGTAGCCAGTCAACTGCGAGATGTCTATTGTGAATTGCCGGGGAGAGGTTTCAAGCAGCGCAGCCTGCCAACGACTCCGTATTTCGCGTACTACTTCGCCAGCCAACCGCCCTTCGATCGCAATTCGGAATTGCTGGGCCTCATCTGAAACTGTAATGGTTGCCACGGTACTGCTTCCTACTATCTTTTAGAATTGTTGTCAGCGAGATATGTGACACTCAAGGATTTAAGATCCTTAATAACTCCGACCAGAGTTTATCGTATCAAAAAATGGAACTGCGTTCTTTAACTGATACGAGAAGTACTAGGAGAAACAAAGCTCTGGGGGCAGGCATCTCCGGTTTGCGCGCATCTAAGTCCTGAGCAGTTGCCCAGACAAGATCCCCAATAACTATGCAAGCCAAAATTCTTCCCGGTTCACCCTACCCGCAAGGAGCGACATGGGACGGCACCGGTGTCAATTTTGCAGTTTACTCGGAGAATGCGACT
This sequence comes from Terriglobia bacterium, assembly GCA_963723645.1. Lineage (GTDB taxonomy): Bacteria > Acidobacteriota > Terriglobia > Bryobacterales > Bryobacteraceae > Bog-105. The sequence goes on along the minus strand of CAVRRR010000005.1, from coordinate 1,505,274 downwards.
CGAATCGAGCTATGCCTGTTCGACAAGCCGAACTCCGCCGAGCAAGACGTCATCGATCTCGAGGAGTGCACCGGGAACGTTTGGCATTGTAACGTGCAAGGTCTAAACGTTGGACAGCTGTACGGATACAGAGTCCATGGCCCATACGAGCCGGAGAAGGGTTTACGGTTCAACCCGGCGAAGCTGCTGATAGACCCGTATGCGAGGGCGCTGAGCGGAACGGTGAATTGGGAGCAGCCTGTGTTCGGCTACAAGATAGGAGACGGAGCTGCCGATTTAAGCTGTGACGCGCAGGACGATGCGGCGGGCGTGCCGAAGGGCATCGTGACGACCTCGCACTTCGATTGGCAAAACGATCGCAGCCCGCAGACCCCGCTTCCTGAATCGATCATCTATGAGGCGCATGTAAAGGGAATGACCGCTCGTCATCCCGATGTTCCGGAGAGCTTACGAGGAACGTATCTTGGCCTGTCTAGCCAGCCGATGATCGATTACTTCAAGAAGCTCGGAATTACCGCGGTTGAACTTATGCCGGTCCATGAGTTTCTGGATGATAAGAACCTGTTGGATCGTGGGCTTCGGAATTACTGGGGTTATAACACAATTAATTACTTTTCGCCGGCCGGGCGCTATTGCAGTTCGGGCACAATGGGGCAACAAATCGGCGAATTCAAAGCTATGGTTCGGGAGTTTCATCGCGCAGGCATCGAGGTGATCCTGGACGTTGTGTACAACCATACGGCGGAAGGCAACCAAATGGGTCCAACGCTGAGCTTCCGCGGTATCGACAACCCGACCTACTACAGACTGGTGGGGGATCAACCGCGCTACTACATGGATTACACCGGCACGGGCAATACGCTGAATATGCGGCAGCCGCAGGTGCTGAAGATGGTAATGGACAGCCTGCGCTATTGGGTGCTCGACATGCACGTGGATGGCTTCCGATTCGATCTGGCGGCGACTCTTGCACGGGAGCTGCACGATGTGGACCGTCTGTCTGCTTTCTTCGACGTCATCAATCAGGATCCTGTTCTCTCTCAGGTGAAGTTGATAGCCGAGCCGTGGGATGTGGGTGAGGGAGGGTACCAGGTGGGCCGGTTCCCCAGTTTGTGGGCGGAGTGGAACGGCAAATACAGAGATGGAGTGAGACGGTACTGGAAAGGCGATGACGGGCAGTTAGCGGAGCTCGGCTATCGATTGACCGGCAGCAGCGATCTCTACCAACGGGATGGGCGGCGGCCTTCGGCAAGCATAAACTTCGTGGTGGCCCATGATGGCTTCACTGTGAACGATCTGGTCAGCTACAACCAGAAACATAACGAGGCGAATGGCGAAGGGAACAACGACGGCGCGAATGACAACCATTCCTGGAACCATGGCGTGGAGGGTCCGACGGATGACCCGAAGATTGTGGATCTGCGCGAACGCGAGAAGCGGAACTTTTTGACGACGCTCTTGCTTTCGCAAGGCGTTCCGATGATCTGCGGCGGCGATGAGATAAGCCGCACGCAGCAAGGCAACAACAACGCGTACTGCCAGGACAACGAGATCAGCTGGCTCGACTGGAATCTCGACGCACGGAAGCACTCGCTGCTGGAGTTTACGTCGAAATTGATCGAACTGCGGAAAGAGCATCCGAACCTGCGCCGGCGCAAGTTTTTCCAAGACCGCAAGATTAGCCCCGGAGCGGCCGCCAAGCAAGAAGTAGATGGGTTAGCGATTGGAGACGTCAGCTGGTATCGTCCGGATGGCCAGGAGATGACGGAAGAGGAATGGAACGCGGGCTGGATCCGCTGCCTTGGCCTGCGCTTGAGCGGCAGAACCCTGAACGATGTGGACCGGCACGGCGAATTGATTCGCGACGATTCCTTTCTGTTCTGTGTGAATCCGCATCACGAGCGCATTCAGTTCTACCTGCCCGCCTGTGCAGCCTCGTGCAGCTGGCAGGTGCTGTTAGACACGCGCGACCCTTCCTGCTGTGATGGGCAAGCGCTCACAGCGGGCCAGTCCTACGACATGCTGGAGCACTCGGCTGTTCTTTTCCGTGAGGCCGCGAGTATGGGAGAGAAGGAAAAGAAGCTTGACGAGGCCGTGCGCGCGGCACATGAGAAAGAGCTCAAACACCTGCAAGGGCAGGTAAGATAAGCGCAAAACCGCGTCAAAACTATACAGCCAGTAAATGTCGCCACGTAAGAAAGCCTGAGTAAAGTAGTGTGACTGCGTACGGTCTTGGGATATCCAATGTCAGGAGGATTGTATGTATTATTGTGATTCCCGACTGCAGTACCCGGTTCGCGTGGATAAGCCGAGTCCGATTTTTGCAAAGATGTTACAGCAAGCGATTGGCGGCATAGAGGGTGAAATTCGCGTATGCTTGCAGTATTTCTTTCAGGCTTGGGGCGCCCGCGGGCCGAAGAAGTACCGCGATATGCTTTTGCAAACGGCAACGGAAGAGATCGGGCATATCGAGATGCTCGCAACGGCGGTGGCTCTGAACCTGGAGGGCGCGCCGGTCTCTATGCAGGAAGCTGCCGCGAAGGATGGAGCTGTTTTTGCGGCGCTCGGCGGTATGAATCCGCGGCACTTTCTTTCGGCAGGCTTGGCAGCCATGCCAGTGAACAGTGACGGTGTGCCGTTCGATTGTTCGCATGTTTACGCGAGCGGCAACATTGCGGGCGATATGCTGGCGAACGCAACGGCTGAAGCGACAGGCCGTACGCTGGCGTGCCGGCTGTACGAGATGACCGACGATCCAGGAATGAAAGATATGCTTTCTTTTCTGATTGCGCGTGACACGATGCACCAGCAGCAATGGCTGGCAGTGATTGAGGAGCTGGGTGGTCTTAAGGAGCAACTGCCAATTCCAAACAGTTTCCCGCAAAGCAAGGAACTGCAAGAGTACAGCTACGCTTACTTCACATCGCAAGTAGATGGCACTGTGCCCGCGGATTTGCAGGGCTCTCGATTTACCGAAGGGCCTTCGTTGGACGGCAAAGGCCAGTACTCAATCTTCGCGAATAAGCCGCTCGGGCAGGAACCGAAGCTGGCGCCCGGTCCAAAAGAAGCGCATGCGCAGACCGAACAGGAAATCGGACTTATGGCTAAGGTCAAGCAAGCGATCGTCGGATAGGCGGAGCTACTCGAATGCGGCAGCCTGCTGACCGGCAGACTGCCGCCGACCTTAGCACGAGCCGTGTACGACTTCAGTCGTACACGCCATGCACGTACCACGATTGGCTTTGACCGTCCTGGTAGATGCGATACAGTGCGCCATCGTCCAAAGCTACGTCCCACTCTTCGCGGCACCAGAAGGTAGAAGTCCACCATTCGCCTGAGGTTTTCCAGGGGCCAGCCGATTTCATGACTTTACCTTTTACTCCGGTAGCAATCACATCGCCTGGAGCACGCTCGACTAATCTAACGCGGGCCGGCAGTGCGGGCCGAAACAAACGCATGACTAAGCGGATAGTTTCAGACGGCGGATCCGGCTTAGCTTGGCTATCGGTCACAGGGAGCGCTATGAGTTCAAAGGCGTCCGGGCGATGCGTGTCGAGCAAAACGGGAGTTCCTACGTTTCCCTTACCGACCAAGCCGGCAATACGAGCGAGGGTAATCTGAAGCTTGTCAGGTGCCGGTGTGGGTGGCAGGAAAATTCCACCCTGCACACGGCGGGGTTCGACCGGTTCTATCCGTAAAGTAAATGCAACTATAGGCGCCGACGGAGGATGCCGCTCTAAATGAAGTTGTAGAAGTTTGAGAAGAGTGTGACTGTCATCAAGCGGCACGGGAAATTCGAGCTCGCATTGATAGGGCTTTGGGCCTTCCAAATCCAATTGCATTTTCAAGAGACGTGCGGCTTGGGATTGAGAGCGCAGGCGCCCGCAAAGTTCGTTTAACACGCGCCCCAATAAGAATAGAAGAGGCTCAAGTAATTCCAGCCGGTGTTCCAGTTCGATATGCTCTTCATAACTTGTGCAGGAGCCTGAAAGATGTAAAGGCCGATGAATGGTTCCAGAGGCCAGCCGGCGCAGATAGATTCCCGGTTTCCCCAGACGTTCGGCTATCCCTTGCTCGGGCAGAATTGCTAAATCCTCGCATGTTTTCAATCCCCAGCGATATAGAACGTCAAGTAAAGCATGATCTATAGGCTGCTCCAGTCCGAACAAAGCTGAAAGCGGGAGGGGCGCTAGTCTCAATCTCTCCTCGCCGGGCGTGACTAAGGTTATACCGGGGAGATTTCGGGCCAGCAAAATCGCCGAGTCCGGGTTGGAAGCAATCGCAAGGCTTGCCTGCAATTTACGTTCGTATCCCGCGCGTGAAATTTCTGAAGTGATCTGATGAGGCGAGCCAATCAGTTTTCGTAAAGGGGCAACCGAAAAGACAACTGTGCCGGCGGCGGTCTGCTCCACCTCCGGAGAGAACTGCGCCGCCAACTCGAGGATCAGTCTCCCGACGGCGGCATCAGAATGCAGGCAAGCATACATGTTACGCCACCGTCTGGAGAAAGAGAGACTGCGGCCGAATAGGGGAGACTTTGCCGGCGGAGGCATTGATTTCCAGGCCTCTGAATAGGCAAAATGGCTCATTATTCTCCCAATGCTCAGCTTTAGCTTGTGTTTGCAACTTGTTATAAGAACAAGACTTGGCTTGAGGTGAATCTGCGCAGATCAGCAGTATTGCGGGATTTCCTTCTATGGCTCTCCGAAAGCGGTGCCAATAAGAAAGAGGAATCCTGTTCAGGGCACGAGGACTGGCGTCGCAAAGATCAAGATTGACCATTCCAAACCCGCCTGCATGCAATAAAAGATCGGCAACACGAATGGCGTATTCGGTGTTACGACCGCAACGAACCCAAACGAGGTGTTCAAGCCGTACTCCGGCAGCTGCGGCTGAAGCGGGATGAAAGCTATCGCAAAGATCCACAACCGCACAGATCTCGCCTCCAGCGGTAGCGTGGGCGAGAAGGTGATGGCAAATCGAAGTGCGGCCAGAAGAACGTGAGCCGCACACTTCAAGGATGCTTCCACGGGGAATGCCGGTCCAAAACACAGATTTTAAAGATCCTACTTCCAGGCATTTAACTTGATGATCATCACGCTGTACCTTCAGTTCTGCCGCCGACATCCACAATTCACTTGAGCGAAGAGCCCCATTCGATTTCGCCATTTGTTCGCCTTTTGATATTTTGCGGCAGGGCAACTAGGAAAGCAATAGCCGGGGCACTTGTATCGTGATACGATACAGATGTGGATGGCAACTTTCCCATCGAAGCCTACCGGCAATTAGCTGATTTTCGATACGCAATTCGTCAGTTCTTACATTTCAGTGAAGAAGCTGCCCGGGAGAACGGCTTCGTTCCGCAGCAGCATCAGCTTTTGCTGGCAGTTAAAGGCTTACCGCCCGGTGTGCGTCCGACGATCAGGGCTATTTCCAGCAGACTTTTCCTGCGACATCACAGCACGGTAGAACTCGTGGACCGGATGGTGGATCGGGGAGTGGTGGTACGGCAGCCCAGTGAAGAGGACCGGAGGGAGGCTCTGATCGCGCTCACCCCGGCCGGCGAAGAAGCATTGCAACGGCTCTCGGTCCTGCATTGGCAGGAACTGCGCAAGCATGAACCAGCCTTATCGGAGGCGCTACAAGCCATCATGCGCAGCCGCCAGGAGATCGAAACGAAGCCATGACTACCCGAAGCAGGTCCAGACAGAAAGGCCGCAAACAACTCGGCGATTTCACCATAACGCTGCGTGTGGTTCCGATCTCGTTTTTGGCTATCCTAATCGGCTTTGTTGCTTCGTTAGTGGCGTGGCTGCTCCTCAAGCTCATCGGGTTTTTTACTAATGTTTTCTACTACGGGCGCATCGATACCGCGCTGACTTCACCAGCCGGGAACCATTTGGGAGTCTTCGCGATCGCGATCCCAGTTATAGGCGCTTTGATTATCGGCCTGGTGGCGCGCTATGGCTCTGAAAAAATCCGCGGCCACGGCATTCCCGAAGCCATTGAATCGATTCTTACGAACGGCAGCCGGGTCAGCCCGCGACTTGCTATTTTGAAGCCTTTGTCCGCAGCCATTTCAATTGGCTCAGGCGGCCCTTTCGGCGCGGAAGGCCCGATCATCATGACTGGGGGAGCGTTCGGATCGCTGATCGCCCAGTTTTTCCACTTGACGAGTACCGAGCGGAAGACATTGCTCGTTGCGGGAGCAGCGGCGGGCATGACCGCGGTATTCGCTACGCCTTTAGCCGCAGTCCTGCTAGCGGTAGAACTTCTGCTTTTCGAATGGAAGCCGCGCAGCGTCATTCCTGTGGCCTTGGCAAGTATCACGTCAGGCGTCACCCGACGGCACATTCTCGGTCTGGGGCCGCTGTTTCCGGTACCCGCGCACCCGGCGGCGATCGGTATGACAGGGATCCTCAGCTGTGTGCTGGTTGGGCTTCTGGCCGGCGCATTCTCGGCTTTCATGACCCAGGGTGTCTATGCAGCGGAAGATCTCTTTCACAAACTTCCCATTCACTGGATGTGGTGGCCGGCGATCGGCGGTGTATTTGTCGGTGCGGGCGGTCTGATCTTTCCCCAGGCGCTTGGAGTCGGCTACGACGTGATTGGTTTACTGCTCAAAGGCAACACCGGATTACACCTCATTGCAGGCGTACTCGTGATCAAAACGGTGATCTGGATTATTTCGCTCGGCTCCGGTACGTCGGGCGGAGTGGTCGCTCCGTTATTGATGACCGGAGCTGCTCTAGGTGGCCTCGAATCGCTCTTTCTTCCGCATTACGGGTCTGGTTTTTGGGAGCTAGCCAGTATGGGAGCCACTTTGGCGGGTACCATGGCGTGTCCCTTTACCGGAGTCGTATTTGCCGTTGAACTCACCCACGATTGGAATATGATTCTCCCGCTGCTGATTACGTGTTTCCTGTCCTACGGAGTGGTGGTGCTGGTTCTGAAACGCTCGATTCTGACGGAAAAGATATCACGTCGCGGCCTGCACCTCAGCCGCGAATACGCGTTGGACCCGCTCGAGATGCTGTTTGCCCGTGACGTGATGAGACCACTGAAACCAGTGACCTCTACAGCAGCGGAGATTGACGAAACCGAGCAAGGCAAGATGCCTGCGGTTGCTTACGAAGACGAGCCTTTGCGGGCGGTGGTCTACCGGATGGTCGAGACGGGCTGCACTCAGATGGCAGTACTCAGCTCCATAGAAGGAAAGCCCGTAGGGGTCCTGTCACTTGACGACATGCTTCGCGCCCGCACGAAGGATCTGGCCGAGGAGAGTGCTCGCGAACGCATTCTGACACTACGGAGACCTCTTCGCCAGCGAGCTTGACGGCTGGTGTCTGATCCGCCGATCGAGTCTGATTGCGCGCTTGCGACGGCGCAACAGGCACACGTAATCGAGATGGCTGCCCGCGCCAATAGCCTCCCTCCCGAGCAGGGAAAATGAGAGAATCAGAAATCGAGGTTAGTTCTGAATGTGCAGCGGCAAAGTGCGCCGGTTCCTAGGGATCAGTCTGTTCGGACTGGTCTCGGCCGCGGCATTCCACAACGTTTCAGCGCAATCGTCGCCAGAGCCGGCGAGCAAGACTGAACGGGACGCTTATTCGGAGAAGTTGAGGGCGATCTACAACTTTCGATTCGGCAAAGATCAGATTTCGGCGCCGGGCAATGCGCGGCTAGAAGGAAATGATTTCATTCAGCCGGGCGCATTTCCGACGGCGGCGTATTGCTCGCACTGCCATCAGGAAGCTTATTCGCAGTGGCGGCAAGCGCTCCATTCGAATTCGTTTCGAACGCCGTTTTACCGGGCGAGCGTCAATATCCTGGCCCGAACGAAGGGCATTGAGTACACGCGTCACTGCGACAGCTGTCACAATCCGATCGGCGTTCTGACGGGCGCACTGAACCAGAACTCAAACGTGGACCGCCGGTTCGATCAGGATGGCTTGACGTGTACCACCTGCCATTCGATCCAAAGCCTGCAATCTACTTTGGGTAATGGGAGCTTTGTGATGGGCGTTCCGGCCGTCACGACCGACGAAAAGGGCAACCGCATTCCCGGCGAAGTTCCCTACGCGGACATCATTCGTCATCCGGATCGCCACTCGAAGGCCGTGATGAAAGACCTTTACCGGAGCCCGGAGTTTTGCGCGGCGTGCCACAAAGCAAATCTTCCCCATACTTTGAACGAATACAAGTGGATTCGCGCCTTCACCTCTTATGATGAATGGCAGAATTCGAAGTTCTCCAAACGCAATCCTCTGACGTTTTACTCCGCTGATTTCAAAACGTGCCAAGGGTGTCACATGCAGCGCGCACCAGCCACCCTGCTTGACTACGGCGCAAAAAACGGGACGTTCGCATCCCATCGCTGGCCGGCGGGGAACACAGCTGTCCCGTTCTATTACGGCTTCGACGAGCAGCTGCAGAAGACGATTGAGTTCTTGAAGTCCGGAAATTACTTAAACGTAGATCTTTTCGGGATTCAAAAGGGCGGCGAGCATGGAATGACCGGTCCGCTGGGCCCGACTCCGTTTACGCTTGCCGCGAATCAGGACGTTCAGATGATGGTGGTGATCCAGAACAAGAACATCGGGCATTCGCTGGTTCCGGAAGTGCGCGACCTCTATGAGACGCGTGTCGAGTTTTCTGTGAAGGACGCAACCGGTAAAGAAATTTACCATAGCGGATTCTTGCAGCCCGACGGGATGATTGACCAGAGCGCCCACAGTTTCACGAACCGCCCGGTCAACATGGAGGGCGAGTTCGTCGACAATCACAAGGTCTGGACCATTCACTCGATGGCCTACGACAATACGATTCAGTCGGGCAGGTCGGCGCTCATTCGATATGACTTTCACATCCCTGCAGATGCCAAGAGCCCGCTGACCGCCACGGCTCGCGTCAACTACCGGCACTTCCGGCAGAGTTACCTGAATAATGTCTTCGGCAAGGATCACCCGGCGTATCCGATCATCGAACTTGCTTCGCGCACTCGTACGCTTAATCTTGGTGTGAATCCCGCAGTCGCACCGGAGCCGCAGGACAACCCGGAGTGGATGCGCTGGAACAATCTCGGCATCGCCTATCTCGACCAATTGCAGTATGCGGAAGCGGTGCAAGCGTTCAACGAGGTGGTGAGACTTCGCCCTGATTACGCGGATGGACATATCAACATCGCGTTGACGTACATCGAATGGGAAAAATATAGTTCAGCGCGCAACAGCCTCGAGAAAGCTCTGGAGTTGGACCCGAATAATGCGCGGGCATTCTATTATCTGGCGCTGGTGGAAAGGCGGTCAGCGCATCCGGAAGCCGAAGTGGCTGATCTGCAGAAGGTAGTCGACCAATACCCGCAATCCAGGGATGCGCGCCGGGAACTTGGGATCTCCTACTATCAGCAGCATCAATACGCGAAGTCCATTGAGCAGTTTCAGGCCTTGCAGGCGATAGATCCCGACGATGTCGCGGCCCACTACAACCTGGCAATCCTGTATCGCAGGGTAGGACAGAAGGACAAGGCTTCGGAGCAAGCAGCTCTCTTTGCCACGAAGCAAATAGATCCTGGTGCTCCCACCTACTCGCTGGATTTTCTACGCAAACATCCTGAAATCTCAACCGAAAGTGTTCCCTGGCACATGCACAAAGACTCTGGGTCGAATGCCGCAGGTGGTCCGGGGCAGCCTTAGATCCTCACAACAGATATGTACGACGATAATCGGCGCCGTTTTCTTCATTCACTTTGCCGTACCGCGCTGGTGCTTCCGCTCGAAGGTGTTTTGGCCATGGCTGGCCGTTTACCGCAGCAGGTAAAGCTGCCGGGTCCCATTGAGCGTACCTATGAAGCGAAGGCGAGGCCTGCTCCGAGCGGCCCGAAATCCCCGATTGAAGGCACGCCGCTAGGTGTAAGTTTCATCGATGTGGTCAAAGAATGCGGTCTGAACGTAAAGACTATCTACGGGGGTGAACACAAGAACAAGTTCCTTCTAGAGACCACAGGCTGCGGGCTTGCGTTTTACGACTACGACAACGACAATTGGCTGGATATCTTTCTTGTGAATGGCTGGCGGCTGGAGGGATTTCCGGGCAGTGACAAGCCGCATTGCCACCTCTTTAAGAATAATCGCGACGGTACGTTTACCGATGTTACGAAGGGCTCAGGGCTCGAAACGCGGACGGGTTGGGGGCAGGCATGCTGCGTCGGCGATTACAATAATGACGGTAACGAGGATCTCTTCGTCACCTATTACGGCCAGAACGCGCTGTATCGCAACAACGGAAACGGAACCTTTGCCGACGTTACGGAACAGGCGAAACTGATTCAGCCTGGCCCGAAAATACGTTGGAACACCGGCTGTACCTTTGTCGATTACGACCGGGACGGCCATCTGGATCTGTTCGTGGCCAATTACGTAGATTTCGATTTGAAGACTGCGCCGCCGCCCGAAGCGGGTCCGTGCACCTACAAAGGCCTGCTCGTAGCGTGTGGTCCTCCAGGGCTCCCTGGCGGCAAGAACATTCTCTATCACAACAATGGGGACGGTACCTTCTCGGACGTGAGTGAGAAAGCCGGCATCTGGAACACGCGGGGAACATACGGGCTTAGTGTCGCCGCGTCTGACCTTGATAACGATGGCTGGCCCGACATTTACGTCGCCAATGACTCGAGTACGGCGACACTCTATCAGAATCAGAAGGACGGCACCTTTAAAGACATCGCCATAGAGTCCGGTGCGGCTTTATCGCCGGAAGGAAAACCGCAGGCCGGCATGGGGGTCTCGATCGGCGATTACAATCGCGATGGCACTTTCGACATCGCAAAGACGAATTTCGCGGGGGACACGGATTCGCTGTATACGAATTTGGGAGACGGGTCGTTCGAAGATCGTACTTATCCGAGCGGCCTCGGAGTGAACACCCGCTTACTTGGCTGGGGTGTCGGCTTCTTCGACATGGATAACGATGGGTGGCTTGACATCCTGATGTCGAATGGCCATGTCTATCCTGAGGTGGACAAATCCAACGCGGATTTGAAATACGCGGAACACAAGTATCTCTATCGGAACCTGCAGAATGGCCGTTTCGAAGAGGTAACGGACAAGGGCGGCCCGGGTATCCTGAGCAGCGCGCCCGCGCGCGGCTGTGCCTTTGGCGATTGGGACAACGACGGCGACATCGATATCGCTGTGAATTGCGTTAACGCGATTCCTCAGATGCTGCGTTGCGATTCTGTTCTGAAACGCAACTGGATCAAGATCAAGCTGGTGGGTGTGAAGTCGAATCGCTCAGGCATCGGAACACGTGTGAGCGTGATAGCAAAGACCAAGCCGGGCGAGGCGAAGCCGCTGACGCAAATGGACGAACTGCGCAGCGGCGGCAGCTATTTTTCGCAAAACGACATGCGCATGCATTTTGGCCTGGAGCAGGCGGTAAGGGTAGATCTGGTCGAAATTCGCTGGCTGAGTGGCCAGTTGGATCAACTGAAAGATCTGGATGTGAATCGCCTGTATGTCATCCAGGAAGGCGGGAAGATTCTGAAATCCGAAGAGCTGAGACCGGCGATGAAGTCCTCGTGATCCGGGTCACTCTATTTCTTTTGCTGGGCGCGAGTTGGCTGGCTGGTACGGGCCGGGCGGATGAAGTTTGTCCATGGCTGAACTCGGCTACCGCCGGCGGAGTACTCGGCGGAACTGTTTCAACAACTGTGACGCACAGCAGCCGCGGCAACGACGACGCGAGCTGCGAGTACACGCGTCGAAACGGGCCCATGACTTACGCGATGCATATCGAAATCATCACCATCAAGGACGTTCACGCCGACATGCAAGCCAATTTCACGCCTTGCGGCCGGAACCTCACACGATTGCGCGCGATAGGAAACGAGGCGGTTGCCTGTAGTGTCCAAGACAAGGGCCGGGAGCAATCGGAGCAGGTAATCAGCCGCGTGCGGGACCGTGCGTTCGTTGTAAGAGTGAGCACGAATGACTCGTCCCTGAAGCCATTCGTTATCCGTGAGCAAGCCCGGAATGTGGCAGAACAAGTCGCGGGTAACCTGTTCTAATTCCTGATATCACCTGAGGCCCGGGCAGCGCCCTGGCGCAGCGATTTCTCTTTCGAGCTTTCTTCGGTAGCGCGCAGAGCGGCTGCTTTGTCGAACGCCTGTTTCGAACCGGCCAGATCACCCTTGCGTCGGAGAAGCAATCCCAAGGTGTTGAAGGTGCCGGCATCGGTTGGGTCGAGCGCAACTGACTTTTGCAGAGCCTGTATGGCGCCATCCGAATCACCCTGCTGTTTCAGCAAAGTTCCAAGTTCAAACCAGGCCTCTGCGTAGCTCGGACGTTGAGCGACCGCATTCCGAAACTGCTCGATTGCCTTTTGTGTGTCGCCCGCGTCCACATAAATGAGGCCGAGAATGTAGTGCGCTTCAGCGAAGGAGCCGTCGAGCTTAACCGTCTCCTCGAGTTCCGCTTTGGCATGTGCCAGATCGTCACTCTGCTTGTAAGCTACGCCCAGATCGTAGTGGGCATCGACCGCCTCGGGATGGGTGTGAGTAACTCGAGTAAGCTGATCAATCGCTTCTTTATATTTTCCCGCACCTATATAGGCGTACCCGACATTGACCTGCACATGGTAGTTATCCGGATCTTTGGCGAGAATCTTCCTGTACTCGGCCAGTCCGCCGGCCGGGTCCCCTGAGTTCACCAGCACCGTAGCGTAGCTGTTCCGAATCGGGTTGTTGCCGGGGTCGAGGAGTAGAGCCCGCCGGTATGCGTTCCGCGCTTCAACGAGCCGCTTTTGCTGCTGGCAGTAGTTGCCTAACAACTCCCAAACGCTTACGTTGCCGGGCAGCAGCTTGGAAGCGTGTGTGAGTTCCGAGATAGCCTCGGGAAGCCGTCCGGCATTTCCGTACGCAGAACCCAATCGAAAGCAATACTCACCTTGGTTTGGCGCCAGTGCCACGGCGTGCTTAAGGTCTTCTAGGGCACCATCATGCTCCTGCGTCAACCAGCGAGCGATACCCAAGTGGTACCACGCTTGCGCCATCTTGGGATCGAGCTGTGTTGCTTTCCTGAAGTGAGGAATCGCTTCACTCGGTCGATGCGTCGCCGCCAAAAGGAAGCCGATCTCGTCCTGGTAGACGGCAGAGGATGGGACGAGTTGGGATAACCTTTCGTAGTCGCCGAGCGCGGTTGCGGCATCTCTTGCCGCAAGTGCCTGGCGCGCTGATTCCTCCAATTGCGGAACCGATGCGGGTGCCTGCGCGAGAGCCGAAACGGAAGAGAGAACAAGAATGAGGCCTGGGAATCGCGCACGCAATACGCTTCATTATAGGCGCGGAGCCAGGAAGCTTGAGAAAGTGAGAGTACAATCACTCTGACGCCGGGCGCATGAAGAGCTATCGCAAAGAACTCTGGTTTGAGGTTCCTACTCGCCGCGCTTTCCTGAACATTACGGGCACCGTCGAGAAATGCTTAAGCGAGAGCGGCATCCGAGAGGGGCTGGCGCTGGTGAACGCGATGCATATCACAGCCTCTGTATTCATCAACGATAATGAATCCGGGCTGCACAGCGATTACGAGAAGTGGCTCGAGAGACTTGCGCCTCACGAGCCGCTCGAGCAGTATCAGCACAACCGGACCGGTGAAGACAATGCAGACGCCCATCTCAAACGGCAGATCATGGGACGCGAAGTGGTGGTCGCGGTGACGAACGGCCGGCTTGATTTCGGCCCATGGGAACAGATTTTCTATGGTGAATTCGACGGCAGGCGGAGGAAGCGTGTACTTGTCAAGATCATTGGAGAGTGACGGCACCATATGAGTGTTTTCTGCCCAAATTGCGGAACATCGGTCGCATCGGCAGACTCGTTCTGCCCGAACTGCGGCACGCGTTTCGGGGCTGAAACGCTGGGGCAGAGCGGGTCGGCCAGAATGGGCTCACAGGCTGCCGCTCCAAACGCATCCGCGGCGGTGGGTCATTACGCCACGCCGGAAGAGAAAGGCAGACGCGTGGTTGCCTACCTCATCGACCTGGTGCCCATGCTGATTCTTGCCCTGGTTCATCTTCTGCCGATCGTTGGATGGATGCTTTACGGCTTCCTTCATGCCTGCTATTGGCTGCTTCGCGACGTGGGAGGAGCCAGCATCGGCAAATCAGTGATGGGCAGCTTTGTGGCAAGCGAAAACGGGGCCCCATCGACGACTTCACAGCGCATTCTGCGGAATGTGCCGCTCGCAATTCCCGGTGTCATCGGCATGATCCCGCTGATCGGGATTATCTTCGAATTCGTGGTAGCTGTCGTGATTTTTGGCGGCGAAGCCATTTTGCTGCTTGCCACCGGCCGCCGTTTTGGCGATCGCCTGGCCGGTACGTCAGTGTTTCGTAGATAGCTGTTGGCTTTCTAAGAGCCTGCCGCATACGAAATACCACGTCTGGCAGGCGCCGGCGCTAAAGCGTATTTTGTGTAGTAGTGAACCTTGACGCAAAAAGCTACTGGCTAACAAGACTGCTGCTCGAAAAGGGTATCGCCGTCATTTGCCTCATCGCTTTTGTCGTAGCGCTCAACCAATTCAAGCCGTTGCTTGGAGAAAAGGGGCTCTTACCGGTTCCCCTCTTTGTTCGTCAGGTGCCATTCAGTGAGTCACCGAGTTTGTTCTACCTGTTTCCGCGGAACGTTGCGTTCACGGCCGCGGCGTGGCTCGGAGTGGTGCTCTCGATCCTGATCCTGGCCGGCGTCGCAACGAGGTACACGTGGTCCAACGTATTGGCTTGGGCGATGATTTATGTTCTATACCTGTCTTTCGTCAATGTGGGGCAGACTTTCTACGCATTCGGTTGGGAGTCGATCCTGCTCGAAGCGTGTTTCTTCGCAATATTCCTGGGCGGGTCTCACGTCATGCCGCAAGCGATTCCAGTGTGGTTGTTCAGGTGGCTGCTTTTTCGAATCATGTTCGGGGCAGGTCTGATCAAGCTGAGGGGGGATGAATGCTGGCGCAACCTGACGTGTCTCTACTACCACTATGAGACGCAGCCAATGCCGAACCCGATCAGCTGGTATCTGCACTGGTCTCCACACTGGATGAATAAGACGGGGGTGCTGTTTAATCATTTTGCGGAACTGATTGTTCCGTTCTTCCTGTTTCTTCCGCAACCCATAGCGGGCATCGCCGGGGTCATTACCATTGTTTTCCAGTTGAGCATCATCATCAGCGGAAATCTCTCCTGGCTCAACTGGCTCACACTCGTGCTCGCGTTCTCGACACTCGATTCCAAATTCTTCTCCGGCCTGGCAGGTTGGGCACCGGCTCTGCACCCTGTCTCGCCGCCTTCTCAGTGGGTGAACTACGTTCTGCTCGCCGGAGTGGTCCTGATGAGCATCCCTGTGGTAACGAATATGCTCTCGGCGCGCCAGATCATGAACACCAGCTTCAACTCGCTGCACCTGGTGGGAACCTATGGCGCGTTTGGGAGCATCACCCGCACTCGGTATGAAGTGATCGTGGAGGGTACCGAAGATGCCGTTGTCACGGCCAACTCGCGGTGGCGAGAGTATCAGTTCAAAGGAAAGCCGGGCGATGTTGGCTTCGTTCCTCCGCAAATCGCGCCCTATCATCTGAGGCTCGACTGGCTGATGTGGTTTGCGGCGATGTCGACCTATCAGGACTATCCATGGTTCGTCAACTTCGTTGCCAAGCTGCTCGAGGGCGATGGTGAGGTACTTAGCCTGCTTCGCGTCAACCCGTTTCCCGGCAAACCGCCCCGCTATGTGCGTGCGAGCTTGTACGAATATCACTTCACTACCCCGGCGGAGCACAAGAAAAGCGGGCTCTGGTGGACGCGCAGCTTGTCCGGATCTTACTTCCCTGCCGTCTCGCTCGACACCCCTGGTTTTCGGCAGGTGCTCATGACACAGGGCTGGCTTTCCCGCTAGACTCCAAGTTTGCAACCCGTCAATCCGTTTCGCGAGTCGGCTTTTGTCATCGGGCGCTATTTACGAGCCCAGATCCTGATCGCGCTCGTTATGACGTTTCTCTACGCGATTGCGTTCGCCATCGCGCGTGTTCCTCTGTGGCCCCTCATTGCGGTTATCGGAGGAATAGCAACTCTGATCCCGCGCGTTGGATCGCTTATTCCCCTCGCCTTGGCCGCCGCCGCGATCGCGTGGGTCGATTGGAACCTGAACCACTTCTTGATCGCCCTGGGCCTTTGGGTTCTCATACAGGCTCTGGAGGGATTCTTCATCACGCCCAGGTTGTTAAGCAAGCCGCTTGGATTGAGGCCGCTCCCGGTTTTCCTCGCTTTGCTGGCAGGCAGCTTCCTCTTTGGGCCGCTGGGGCTGTTCCTGGCAGTTCCGGTGCTGGCAGTGGCGGCGGTCTTCTATCGCTATTTCCGCAACCGTCCAGGCTGAGCGGCAAAAGAGAAGTTGGATACGTAACGAAGCGGGCGGGGTTCAGTCCACAGTTGAGGAAGGCGGTTTACAGTTCATGAAGACTCTAGCAAGTGCTGCCCTCGCCATGGCGCTCGCCGGCGGACCAGTTTTCGCGATCCCGCAACAGTCTAGCGGTCAAGGCTCCCAGAGCTCGCCGGATGTTCCACACCAGGAGCCGAGCACAAGCAACCCGGACGTGGGCAAGCAGCGGCATCCGACTCCCCAGCCGTCGACCGGCGATGAGCAACACAAGGCAGACGTTCCGAATCAAAAGCCGTCGACCAGCAATCCCGACGTCGGTAAGCAGCGGCATCCGAACGGCAAAAAAGACAAGAAGAACACGTCGACCTCTTCGTCCACCCAGTCTTGAGGCAAGAGTCTCCGCGACCGCTAAGCTCGCCGGGCTACCAGCGCGCCCTGAGATTCCGGCGGTCATAGTCTGCGAGAGTAGTTTTTTTTCCGCCGATTTCCTGACTCAGGAGCCCATCGAGGAATTTAGACCATTGCATTCGAAGTCCGCAGAGCGAGTAACCCTTTCTCTGCAGCCTCGAATGATATCGGCACCAGATCAATAGAGCGATCACACCCCGCACAAATTCAGCTTTGCACAACAACTTTATATTGTAAAGCGGAAACCTCCGCCAATCTTCTCTCGTCCTCTCTCACACTCGCATGCTTCAGGAGAATCTGTGTCTTTATGTGGTAACAGGAGGGTTTTCCTCCTCGCGCTAGCCTGGGCAAGCTTTGTTTCGGAGCCGTCGCGGATCGCGATAGCGGAGCCGTCCCGGGACGGTGGCGGCCCGCAAGAGAGTGGGGAAGATCCCGTTTATAAGCCCGGTGGCGACGTCAAGCCGCCGAAACTCGTCCACTATGTCGAACCGGAGTTCTCACCTGCCTCGAAGGAAGCCTTCGTCGAAGGAACAGTGAAAATTTCGACGGTCATTACCCGTGACGGGAAGCCAACCGAGTGCCGCATTGCGAGTGGACTAAGCTCAGAAGAGGACCGAACGGCTATGGAAGCCCTCAAGCAGTGGACATTTCGCCCGGGAACTAAGGGCGACAAACCCGTGAGGGTTCAGATCACCGTGGAAATCGATTTTCACTTACTTTGATGTTGGCGTGCCCGTTTTCAGGCACTCCCATCGAGGCTTCGGTTTCACACCAGGAGTGATAAGCTAATCCGCGTGCAGCGCTTGCAAGATGCTCTCCGCAATGACCGTTCGACCGTTCCGCTCGACATTGCTGCGCTTGAAATTGCGAGTATTGAATTTCCCGGCATGGATCTCGAGGCAGCTGCTTTCCGGCTGGACAATCTGGCCGATCAGATAGGCGCAGAACTGAGTCCAAATGCGAGCGGCCTCGATTTCATACGCGTTGCCAACCAGCTACTTTTCGACGTTCTTCAGTTTCGCGGCAATGAAGACAACTATTACGATCCGCGCAACTGCTGCCTGAACTCTGTTCTGATGCGGCGGCTGGGGATTCCGATCTCCTTGTCGATCGTTTACATGGAGATCGGGCGGCGACTGAAGCGTCCGGTGTACGGGGTGGGCCTGCCCGGTCACTTCATCGTGTCCTACGAAGATTCGGACGCGCGCTACTGGGTGGACCCCTTCAACCGGGGCCGCATCCTCTCGCTCGCTGATTGCAGTGCTTTAGCGAAACAAACGGCCGGCGTGGACCTGAGGTCAAATCCTGCAGTTCTCGCACCTATCTCAAATCGACAGATTCTGGTACGGATTCTCAGTAATCTGAAAGCGATATATCTGCGCGGTGAAGCCTTCGATAAGGCTCGCCAGGTGCTCGACGTGCTGATTGAGGCCATGCCGGAGTACGCAGAAGAGTATCGGCATCGAGGTCTGGTGCACCTCAGGCAGCTCAATCACCGGGCGGCCAAAGCCGATCTGGAAACTTATCTTCGTCTGGAACCTGAGTCGCCAGAACGAGAACAGGTCAAGAAACAGCTTGTTCTGATTGAACGTTGGAAAGCGGGACTAAACTAAGAAGCCGGTCAGCTTGCTTTTTCGAGTTCGCGTACCCGCGCTGCGATCGTTCGCAAATCCCGCACAAAAAGCTCGTATTCCTCGTCGTAACGCTCAGGCAAAGCCCGGAGGATGGCCGACGGGTGAATTGTTGCTACCAGTTCTTTCGCCCAGCGGTGCGGGTAGAACTTGCCGCGGTCCGAAGTGATGCGAAAGTCTCGTCCCATGAGCGATTGGGCGGCTGTAGCGCCCAGGCAAACGATCAGCTCAGGCTTGATGGAATCGAGTTCGGCCTCGAGCCACGGCTTGCACGCAGAGATCTCGATGCCGCTAGGCTTGGCATGGATCCGGCGTTTGCCGCGCTCGATTTTGAATTTAAAGTGCTTGACCGCGTTGGTGACGTAAATCTTCTCGCGATCCAGTTCGGCCTCGTGCATGGCTTTGTTTAGCAGGCGGCCCGCCGGCCCGATAAATGGGTGACCTTTCACATCCTCCTCGTCGCCCGGCTGCTCCCCCACCATGACGACCTTTGAATCTTGTGGACCTTCCCCAAAAACTACCTGTGTTGCGTGCTGATAGAGCTCGCAGCCCTGACATGTCGGGGCGGCGGACCTGAGCTGGGCTAATTGATGAGTGGCGGGCACCCACGGCGCCGCCGATGTCTTTTGACTTGTTGCCATTTGTATGACTCGACCATTTGCTGACGCCAAAAGGTTTGGGATGATTTCCGCTTCGGGCAGCGTAGCCCAGTAGCGGACCGGCATCTCAGTCTTCATCGCCTTGATCTTGACTCGCGCAGGATTGAAAATTGAGGCGTAGTAGTCTTTCCAAAGCTCTTCGAGATCATCACTCTCCGGCGCCTCAGATCTCGGAACGCCGGGTCCGAATGTCAGTGTGGCCAGATCCCAGTGCGCGCTGCGGTCCGGGGTCAGAATTGACCATCGCATGCTCCCGAAACGGGCGACAAACCAGGGCGCCATAGCCTCTACGATGTAATGATCCGGTTTGTGCCAGGCGACAAACTGTTCCGTCTCCGTATCGGTTACACGACGGAACCGGACAAAGGCTGTCATCTTGTGCATGTCTTTCCGGACCGCCTTTTCGAGCAATCGGAGCGCCCGGATGTCGTCGTCTACGTCGATCTTGAGCAGATTGTGCTCTCCATGCGTAATCCGGAAGAGAACGCGGTACAGAAGTCCCCATCGCTCGTCGCTGCGATGTAGCGCGACGATTTTTGCCACTTCCATGAACTCCCTGGGAACGGAAATCGTGTCGCCGGCAAGCAATGGCTTCGTTTCGTCAAATAGAGACGGACTGGAGCCCTTCCATTGCACCTCGTACGGAGGCGTGTGCGCGCTCAACAATTTTCGAGCCACGGTTCGCCACTGTTCGAAAGTTTGAACCGAAACAGCAATCAAAGCTCGCCACTCCTTGCGGTCACGGCGGCATCGAATAAGCCAAGCTGCTCGGGCTGGTCGAATCTTTCTGGCAGCCGTACAGCGTCAATCTGCGCAGCGCCAGGATTGTGGTCAGCCGTCACGATGAAGTATTGCGACTTCCTGATCGAGACTTTCAGCTTTGCCAGATCCGCCAAGGTTAAAGAACGGTAGCGCCGGATCTTTAGAATGCGCTTTACATTGCGCACGCCAAAACCCGGTACCCGCAACAGCGCAGATTTGCCTGCCTTGTTAACATCGATAGGATAGAACTCCCGATTTCGAAGTGCCCAGGCAAGTTTCGGATCTTTGTCTAAAGACAAATTTCCGTTGTCGGAGGTCGTTAGCTCATTCGCCGAAAAACCGTAAAAACGAAGCAGCCAATCCGCCTGATACAGCCGGTGCTCTCGGACCAGCGGAATCTTCTTCAATGGGAGCATCGGGTCGGGGTGCGGGATAGGACTGAAGGCAGAGTAGTAGGCGCGGCGTAGCCCGAACGTCTTGTAAAGCGCAGCGGATTTCTCAAGTATGTCAGCGTCCGGAGCCGGCGTCGCTCCGACAATAAACTGGGTACTCTGGCCGGCTGGCGCAAACCGTTTTTTCCGCTTTGTCTGAAGGGTCTGGTCTTTAGATTCGAGAATGCCGCCAGCGATCTGCTGCATGGCCGTTTCGATCTCCCGGTGCGTTTTAGCCGGCGCAAGCTGGGCCAATTCGGAGTCACGAGCCAGCTCGACATTTGCACTCAGGCGGTCGGCCCACTGCCCGGCCTCAAGCATCAGTTCTTCCGATGCGCCCGGGACCGCCTTGAGGTGAATGTACCCGCCGAACAGGTGTTCGGTGCGCAGCAATTTAGCCACGCGAACAAGCTGCTCCATTGTGTAATCCGGGCTCTGGATAATTCCGGAACTCAGGAACAAGCCCTCAATATAGTTCCGCTTGTAGAACTCGGTTGTAAGAAAAACAACCTCCTCGGGCGTAAAGCGAGCCCGTTGAGTGTCGCTGGAGATTCGGTTGACACAATAGCTGCAATCGTAGATGCAGTAATTCGTCAGCAGCAGCTTGAGAAGGGAGACGCAACGCCCGTCCGGGGTGAAGCTATGGCAGATACCCACTCCCGTCGTATTCCCGAGGCCACCTTCGGCGCGAGCTCGGCGCGAACCACTGCTTGCGCAGGATGCGTCGTACTTCGCCGCATCCGCCAAAACCCGCAACTTGGCTTGGATCTCCACGGAATACCACCAATTAGATGCGGATCCGCGAAGGAGGTTCTACTTTTCTTCGCCGTTTGGTTCAAGCATAGAGGAGAGGTCCCGGCGCATTCACGGGCTGCTCCAGATCTCCGTCCGGGCCAAACGACGGCTGAAAGGGTTCAGAGACGATTTGCACGTTCGGAGCGAGCGCGGGAATCAGATTTTCACTCACCGAGATGTCGGTTAACTCGAGGGTGTTTCGAATCCGGCAATAGGTTACGTCGGCCAGATTTGTCCTGCCGACTGTGGGGGCGATGGCGGCCAAAGCCTCTCGATCGCTCGGGAAATGGATGGGCGTGCGAATGGCAGACGGGGTTGAAGCGGTGAGTGAGTTGATGTAGGTTGGTTTCCAATCGACCTGCTCGAGCACGCGATCGTGAATGACGTCGGCCAATCCTACGCCAACCGCGCTGCCATAGGTTCCTTCACTCAGGTTTCGAACATAGATGCGATTAACCTTTGGGATGTCAGGAAACGGATTGTAGTGGCCCATGACGCTCCGATTGATCACTTTCGTATCCATTCCGGCGCCGCTAATGTTCTTTCCAAGTTCATCAACGATTAGAATGTCAATCTCGCTGGCGGGCAGGTCTGCCTTCCAGGATTTTACTTCGCGTAAAAGCTCTTCTTCGCGCGCAAGCATGGATCGTACACCGTGGGCTGCACTCAAAGCCACCAGACCCGCTGTTTCGTGGTGAGCACCTTCCTGGATGGCAAGGCCCCCGAGGACTTTGCCCGATGAAAAGACCTGTTCTCCGACGCTTCGGATCATTCGCTCCAGCCCAATCCGGTAAGCATGTGTGTGATACATCTGGGCGCCGGCGAACTTGCCAAGTCCGATCGCCATCATCTTGAACAAACCGCTCTCAACCGACCCCACGAAATCGGTGTGCCATTTCACTCGCGCGACCAGGAACACGCCATGCGCCTCAAACGCGTTCTTGTCCAGAAAGGTTTTAATGCCTTCCGGCGTGACACCTTGCGGGACAACATCCAGGGAGCTAATGACGGGAACGCCCATTGTGGCTTGGTGTATGCCGTAATGCGCGAGCACGTCAGCTTGACCCTCGGCCGTGGCCGCGCCGTGACTCCCCATCGCGGGGATGATAAAGGGCTCTGCCCCGTGTTCCTTCCAGAACCCGACAACAGCCTTAACGACGGTCGCGATATTGGAGATTCCGCGGCTTCCGACGCCAATTGCGATTTTGGCGCCTTTCGGAACGCCCGAGGCAATACCGGACTGCCTTAACTCGGTGTGTATGTGTTTCGGAATATCTTTGATGCTGCGGTCCGGGAAGGACTGTTTTGCGAAGACGAATCTCGGGAGATTCATGCTATTAGCATACTTGCTGCAAAGGGCAGCGGCGGAGCGATACGCTCAATCGGTCGCTGTTTCGGCCCAACTCTTCTCGAGCATCGAACTGTATTCCCCGGACGCGTACAGCTCAAACATAAACTCTCCCGGCTCCGGACGATCAAACGCGCGTTCGCGCAACCTCTGCTCGAACCATTGATCGAGGTATCGATGATAGCGGCGGAGGAACTCCGGCGAGAAGAACTCGGCGGCCGGAAGGTCCTGAAAAACGGAGTGCAAACCGAAAGATCGCCGGAATAGTGCGCAGAAGTCGAGAACGCCCCAACCTTCGAGCTTCGCTCTCACCTGAGCTGGTACACGTTCGATCAAGAGGACCGCAAACGTCTCTGGTCTAACTTGACGATCGGTATAGAGGCCGGAAGCAGCGGCGGTTTCGGAGGCTTGTTCCGCCCACCTGGAGATATCTTTTCCGATGTAGAACAGCATGCGAAGCTCTGCATATCGCCCTCGCAGCAACTGCTGATCCAGATCGCTAAGTGGAGTTTGGCCTTGAGGCGCAAACCCTTGCAGTATGAGGCTGGCCCGTGAACTCTCAATCAGAAATGAATTCTCTTCGGTGCTAGCAAACGGATGCAGGATCAAAGGAGGAAGCTGAAATGCGTTTTCCCCGGCTGCTTTGGGATGTAAGTTCGCGAGCTCTTGCACTAGTGTCAGACCTATCGATTGAAGTGCGGTTTATGCGTACCCGCTATGATCATATCGGCAACAATCGCCCGAACATTACTTTTTCGAGATGTTAGTTTGCTTTCAACCCTGAAAGTCTCGGTTCAGGTCCTTACTTCCCGCTACGCGCCTCAGGGATGAATCCTGGTCGATTCAGTTCCATCTGAATCAGAGTGTTGAGTGCGTCCCAAGGCAAAGCTCCAGGCACCGGCCGCCCATTCAGGTAGAAAGTCGGAGTTTGCTGGATCCCTAACTCTCTTCCTTTTTGCAAACTTGCTTCCACTTCTGCTTTTCTGGCATGCGTATCGAGGCAACTCGCGATGGTTGCCTCCTCCAGGTGGTGATCTCGTGCGAAACCGAGCACCTTCTCGCGCAAGTTGGACACCGTTATTTCGCCCTGATGCTCGAAGATCCAGTCGTGATAAGTCCAGAAGATATCCGGCTTTCCGTCACCGATACAATGGCCGCCTTCGGCCGCAGCGCTAGCCCATGGGTGGAGCGAATCTATGGGGAAATCTTCGAAGGTTACTCTTACATCCTTCGGGTACTTCTGGGTTAGCGGGCCGCGTAAGGTCCTCGCAAATTCACGGCAGTACGGGCATTGAAAGTCGCTGAAGACTACGATCGAAACCTTTGCGTCCGACGGTCCGAACGACGGCCCTTTACTCGGCAGTTGCTCAAGCGTTTCGAGAAAGGGATTGTCGCTGAGGTCCCACACTGCGCCCGTGAGCAAGCGTTTGCCGTCGGCGGTCAGGTAATAGATTTTCTCCTGCCTCGCTTGCCCCATGCTGAGATGCACTACGAGGCGAAAGTAGCCGGGCATTGGCGTGGGGACCGGATCGTCTATAGAAAACTTTACCGATGACGAGAAGCCTTCCGCATAGCGAAGATAGCTCTCCAGCTTCGGCTTATCCACGTGCGGGGGCTGAGTGCTCGAGGTAACATCAGCAGCCCGGCAAGGGAAAATCACTTGCCCGATCGCCAACCCGATTACCGCCGCCAGAGAAAGTCGCATGCTTGTGTCTCAAGTTTTACACAGGCATCCGAGGGTGGAATGTTCCGGATTTCTATACTGAGAATTGTCTTTCTTCCGGCGGTACTTCCCCCCAATTACGTTGATATTGGCCATCGCTGGTCTGTATCTCTATGGCCTCAGCCGGGTTGGAGTTTTAGAGCCGGATGAGCCACGTTACCTCGCAATCGGGCGTGCAATGACGCAGAGCGGTCAGTTTATTACGCCCAAGCTTTGGGGCAATGCCTGGTTTGAGAAGCCGCCTCTGCTCTATTGGATGATCAGCGCGGGGACGGCACTACACCTCGGTCCTGAAGCATCCGGACGACTGCCTGTTGCGATCCTTAGTCTCGCCTTTCTTGCGGTCACGTTCGCGCTCTTAAGAACGGAGTTTGGAAGCGAAGCCGCCGCAATATCGTCGGTTCTCCTGGCAACGTCAGCCGGCTGGCTCGCTTACAGCTGCCTGGCGCTGACCGACCTTCCCTTGGCGGCTTTCTATTCGCTCGCCATATTTCTGGCGTTACCGTTGCTTCGAGTGGACCCGGACGAAAAGCATCGATACGCGGTCAGACTCGTTTTGATCGGTCTTTCGATTGGCATTGCGACCCTGGCGAAGGGTCTGGTACCCATCGCCCTAGCCGCTCCGCTCTGCTGGTTTTTGCGACGCTGGTGGCGAAGCTGGTGGCTTCCACTGATAGCTGCGGCGGCCGTAGCGTTGCCGTGGTACGTGGCGATGTATCAGCGGAATGGGAATGCCTTCCTTGAGGAGTTTTTCTGGAAACATCACTTTGAAAGGCTCTATTCGGCTTCGCTCCAACATGTTCAACCCTGGTGGTACTACGTTCCGGTGCTATTAGGAGCGCTCTTCCCCTGGACGCCGCTTGCTGCTTTGCCGTTCTTCTACCGAAACGGGTGGGACCAACGGCGTCGGTTTCTTGCCGCCATAGTCGGATTTGGATTTGTCGTTTTCAGCATTTCGTTGAATAAGCTGCCAGGCTATCTGCTACCGCTGGTGCCGTCTGCGTTTGCGCTGCTTGCCGCGTCGACAGATTGGAAACGCGTAGCTCTCCGGCTCCGACTCTGGCTGTTGCCGAGCGCCGTTCTTATCGGCATGCTGCCGCTGGTCGCGCAGGTGTTGCCTCGGGTACTTGAAGTCGGGCGAATCTCATTCCGGGGCGCGAGCCCGCGTGTCGGGCCGACCGAGATGTTCTACATGGCAGCGCCGCTGGCAGCGACGTTGCTAGCGCGTCGAGCTTGGGCAGGGACTCTGCTGGTTCTTTGCCTTGTAGCTGGCGGTTTCTATCTGAAAATCGTATCCTTCCCGATCCTGGATCGCTATGTCTCTGCACGTGGTTTGTGGCATGAGATCGAGCACACGCCGGGCGCTGTGTGCGACTTCTGGCTTGACCGCAACTGGGCTTATGGATTGGCATTCTATCGCGGTGAACCCTATCCGGCTTGCAGCTCCGGGAAGTTTGACTTCGTTCTGAAATCGCACGGCCACGAAATCCCCGTTCTCGTTCCTTCGCCAAGGCCGTAAAGACCCGAGGTCCACAGGACCACCGTCCCGATGCGACAATCGGGGCAGTTGAACGAAAATGACTGACGCAAAGAGACTTGGGAATAGCGACCTGAATACAACCGCGCTGGGTGTTGGTGCTTGGGCAATGGGCGGCGGTGGTTGGAAGTTTGGCTGGGGGGAACAGGACGACTCTGACTCGATCGGCGCTATCCACGCGGCGCTCGAAGCCGGTATGAACTGGATTGACACCGCTGCGGTTTATGGCCTCGGCCATTCGGAAGAGATCGTCGGGAAAGCTCTCAAGGACGCGGCTCAAAAACCTTATGTCTTCACAAAGTGCGAACGCCGCTGGAAGGAAAACGGAGAGATCTATCCCTCTCTGAAAGCTGATTCCATCAGGGGGGAATGCGAGAACAGTTTGCGCCGGCTTGGCGTAGACGCTATCGACCTTTATCAGCTGCACTGGCCTGAACCGGACACCGACATCGAAGAAGGCTGGACCGAGATGGCTCGCCTTAAGGAGCAGGGCAAAGTGCGCTGGATCGGTGTTTCCAACTTCAGCGTTGAGCAGCTCAAACGGGCGCAGAAAATCGCGCCGGTTACGTCTCTGCAGCCGCCATACTCGCTTCTGGTGCGTAAGGTAGAAGATGAGATTCTGCCGTTCGCCAACTCGAACAACATCGGTGTGATTGTTTACTCACCCATGCGAGCTGGTTTGCTAACGGGCAAGATGACAGCCGAGCGCGCCGCCAAACTTCCGGACGACGACTGGCGTAAGCGGGACAAAGATTTCCAGGAACCGAGACTGACTCAGAACTTGAAGCTTGTGGAACTGCTTAAAGAGATCGCTGCGAAACACGGTCGCACTCCGGGCGAAGTGGCCTTGGCGTGGACGCTCAGCAATCCCGCTGTCACGGCCGCCATCGTTGGTTTACGGCGCCCTGACCAGGTGGAAGGCGTCAAAGGAGCACTGGAATTCCGGCTGACGACGGACGAACTCAGTCAAATCGAGAGCTTTCAGAAAGCACAACAGAGCGGCGCAGCCACTGCTTAGGCGGTTTTCGCCCGGGCACGTGTAAACCAGTAGAGGGGCAGCCCGCAGAACACAATCAGCAGTCCAGGCCACGTAGTCGCCGGCCGGTAAGCAAACAGGCAGACCAGCACCACCGTGCAGCCGACGATGTAGATAAGCGGCATGACTGGATAGCCAAGCGCGCGATACGGCCGGTGCGCATTCGGGCGCGTGATGCGAAGCCGGATTACAGCCGCGATTGTCAGGATGTAGAAGATGAGTTCGGCAGAGATGACGTAATCGAGCAGGTTGCTATAAAGACTGCCGTAAGTATTGGTTGCGGTATTGAAAGTGCGCGGCAGGATCAGCGCGGCGGCCCATGCGCCTTGCAGCCACAATGATGTTCCGGGTACGCGAGCGCGGTTCAGCGTGCCGACCTTAGCTGGGAACAGGCCGTCGCGCGCCATTGAAAAATACACGCGAGGCCCTGCCAGTACCAGCGCATTGATGCAGCCGAACGTTGAAACCATAATGGCGGCAGCCATCAGGACGGCCCCCCATCCCGGGAAGATCGCCTGCATCATGGCCGTCGCGACGCGGTCAGCGGAGGCGTGCTGGATTCGCTCGAACGGAAGCACAACCAGGTACGCGACATTCGCGAGCATGTAAAGTCCCATCACGGAGATAGTTCCCAATGCCAGAGCGCCCGGCAAGGTTTTCGCCGGATTCTTCACTTCCCCGGCAGCGAACGTGATCCCGTGCCAGGCGTCTGCGGCGAACAACGAACCGGATTGAGAGACGCACAACGCCATGAACAAACCAAACCCTGTCAGAGCGTTTAGCGTAGCCGTCATCGGGGTTACGTCGCGCGGCGTCCAAAAGCCATTGAGATTTGCGCTTACCGCACCGTGATTCCAGAAAATGAACCCCAGTAAGATTAGCGCGGCGAGCGCGACTACTTTGGCTGAAGTGAAAACGTTCTGAATGAGCTTGGCGTAGTGGACCCCGCGGCTGTTGCTCCAGGTCAGGAGAAGGATCACGAGTATGGCAAGGATTTGACCGGTTGAGAGAGACAGCGCGTATCCGCTCGAGATATGAATAGGAGGAATAACGTAATTTTGCTCCGAAACTCCCAGGAAAAGCACTCCCGTAAAACGAGAGAAACCGACTGCCACCGCCGCAATGGTTCCGGTCTGGATCACAGCGAAAAGCGTCCACCCATATAGGAAACCGATCAGCGGAGAGAAAGCCTCGCGAAGATAAACGTACATGCCGCCGGCTTTGGGGATCATGGCCGCCAGCTCGCCATATGAAAGAGCAGCTGCGACGGTCACCACTGCAGCGAATAGCCAGGCAACCAGCAGCCAACCCGGGCTACCTATGTTGCGGGCCATATCTGCGGGCACGATGAAGATGCCGGAGCCGATCATGGCGCCAATCACAATCATGGTGGAATCGAAGAGCCCGAGCTCACGAACAAATCCACTCTCATGGTCGGCCCGTTCAGCAGCCTTATCGGCGCTAAGTTCCTGCATACTTTTCAGCGTGAGCTTAGCACGTCTATGATGGCCCGTAGAGAACTCGGCTCATATCCAGTTCGCCCATGTGCCGAAGCAGGATGTCCGGCCTCTCTTTTGCGAGTTCGTCGTAAGACAGCACGCCAGTCGCTACTGCAACGGACCGAAACCCGTTTGCCTTAGCAGCCGCGATATCGTTCGAGTGATCGCCAATAACGGAGATCCTGCAATATTTCGTCACGAATCCCGAACGCCTCGCTCGCCCGGCTGCGATCTGGGCAAGACGTGCGCGAGTTCGGCCGTCTTCGGCAAACGCGCCTGTCGAGAAATAAGGCTTCAACCCAGCCAGCTCTACTTTTTTCCATCCGATTTCACTCAGGTTTCCAGTTACCAAACCGAGCACTGCCCCGGCACATTTCAGCTCCTCCAGTTTGTCGCGAACACCTTGGCAGACAAAGGACGTGAGGTCCGTCGAGCAGTTCGAGATGTAACTGCTCTGGCATTCCCGCATGATCGACTGCAGCTGCGCTTTAATCTTTCGCTGAGTCTCCCCGCCGGCAACAAGCATGGAAACGATGAGGTCTCGATCCAGCTTGCCGGCTGTCGAGATACCGTCGAGGTTGGTTGTACGCCCCGTCACTTTGCGGATTCCTTCAATCAGGGCCGCAATATGGTGTGG
Source organism: Terriglobia bacterium (assembly GCA_963723645.1). Lineage (GTDB taxonomy): Bacteria > Acidobacteriota > Terriglobia > Bryobacterales > Bryobacteraceae > Bog-105. The sequence continues at coordinate 1,476,391 of CAVRRR010000005.1, read as the reverse complement.
GCCGGCGCCTCGCATAAGGGTGCCGTCAATATCGAACAGCACCAGGCTCTTCGACGCTTGCTTCACAACCCGGCTAGCGCAGGCAGCAAACCGGCGAGCAGCTCCAGGAATGTGCCCGATACCTTTTCGGTGATTTCGAGGACTTCAGAGTGCACCAGTTTGCCCGGCCCCAGGCCTGCGGCCAGATTGGTTACGCAGGCAAGGCCGAGTACTCGCATACCCATGTGATTTGCGGCAACGCACTCCGCCACTACAGACATGCCCACCAGATCGGCGCCTATTGTTTTCAGGAACCGGATTTCTGCCGGAGTCTCATAACTTGGACCCAGCATAGCGGCGTAAATGCCTTCGTAAAGAGTGATGCCAAGCTCGGTAGCTTTTTGAAGTGCGATGACTCGCAGTTCACTCGAATACGCATCCGTCATGTCAGGAAATCGCGGGCCGAGGTGTTCATCGTTGGCGCCAACGAGAGGATTTGCACCTTGCAAGTTGATATGATCTGAGATCAGGACGAGCGCTCCTTCGGCGAACTTCGGGTTGAGTCCGCCGGCTGCACACGTCAAGATAACCGTTCTGATACCGAGTTCATGGAAGAGGCGGATTCCGGACGCAGCTTGGCGCGCTGTGTTGCCCTCATACAAATGGAATCGTCCGGACAGGGCGGCAACGTGCACGGCCCTTTCACCATCTGCGCCCAGAGTTCCCATAACCAGCTCGCTTGCATGCCCGGCAGCGGTCGAAACGGGGAAGCCGGGTATCTCCCGGTACGGGATGCGGACCGGATGCAGCAGAGAGTCGGCGAACGAGCCCAGGCCGCTTCCTAAAACAACCCCGATAGAAGGACGTATCGTTGACGCTGCCCGGACAAACTCGGCACTCTTGGCCATGTCATCGTTGGACATTGAGTTCTCGATTTAAACTGCCGGCAAAACCTTCGGAAATCCGTTGGCGGCGAGTTTCAGCTGCGGATCTTTCCCGGTCGCGCGCATGACCGAGTCTATGACCTTTTCGTCAACCTCTGACATTTGCTGAATTTCTACTGGGTAGCGAACGGTCACTTCCACCCCGGCATCGGTGAAGCGCGCACGACTCACCGGCGTCGGCTCCGCGAGCTGAAGGTTCGCAGACCGCTCGAACGCCGCGTGCTGACTCTCGATGACACTCTTATAACTCTGATAAATAGATTCCACGGCCTTCCCGATTCGCGTGCGGGCACCCTCTAAATCAGTGTCCTGCGTGAGGACTGTAGAAACGGTGTGCCACACATACTCCGTGCCGGGCGCCTGTTTGATCAGCGCAGCAGGCTGGAAGATAACCGAGTTGGAGAAAACGGCGACCCTGCCGGTCGAATGCACGTCGGTTCCGGTACCGGCTAGTTCCATCAGGTACATGCGAACCAGCCCAACTTCGATGACTTGTCCCGTGACACCGGATACCGTCACGCGGTCGCCCGCACGCAGACCGTAGCGTCCGATGAGGAAGAAGTAAGCAACGATAGATAAGATCACGTTCTGCAGCGCCACCGCCAAGCCTGCAGTTACGAAGCCTGCGACGGTGGCAAACGAACCGATCCCGCTGACCGAGGTGATGACAACGATCAGAGCCGCCAACGTGCCCACCACAAAACGCCGGATCAAAACGAACTGGCGCCGGCGTCTTGTATCGCGCACATAGCGGAACGTCGCACGCCTGACAACCTCGGAGATAATAAGCAACAAGCCTACCGCCGCGCCGACTGTTCCCAAACGGAAAGCCAGATAGCCGAGTACGGTCTTGGAGTGCTCATCTACATCGTCCCGCCACTGATTGAGTTCGCCTTGCGTTGTCTGCAGCGCAATTCCCTGTTCGCTGAGCGGAAGAATAGGGCTGGACAGCGCTTTGAAACGCGCCGACATCAACTCAATCTGCTGGCGAGAAGCATCCAGCTGTTGCGGGTCCGTTTGATTTGCAGTCGCGCTGGCGATAGCGTCGCCCCGGCTAATCAGCGCTCGCAACTGCGTGCGTAGAGGGTCCAGAATAGCTGCGGCGCGCTCGTTCAGTTTGGCCGTTTCGCTTAGGAGAGAGTCAATTTGCCCGCGCGTGCGCATGAGTTGGAAACAGTTCCCGAGCAAGGGCGCAATCCCGGCCGATTCCGGGTGAAATGCTGTCGCACCAGTTGGGTTCTGATTGTTTGGCGGCGGCCCAGCGCTGTCGTTGAGCGCGGCAGGAACAGAATCAGAGCTGGCCAGAAGATCGATCTGCCCGGCGAGCCCACTGCCCTTTTCGGGTGAGTTTGCGAACCGCAGCACGTCTCTCAACCCACTCTGAGATAACTTGGCGAAACTGAGGTCGGCGGTTAATGTATCCCGTTGCGCTACGAGCGTCTGGAGCTTGCGTTTCGGCGCTTTTCGGATTTGTTCGTTCAAGTCGGAGATCTGATCCTGCAGTCTTTCGATCCGCTGGGCGGCAGCCGCGGCGATTTGTTCCAGATTGGTAGCTTGCCCGGGAGACCTCGTATGCCCTCCAGTCGTCTGGTTGCCAATGAGAATGGCTTGCGCTCGAGCGAACGCGAATGCCGTCTTTATAACCTGCGCAGAGGAGCGTCGCAGGCTGTCTTGGATCAGAACATCTTGTGCGGCACCGGTCGTTTGGCCGGCCGAATTGATGTGGCCGTACCAGGAAATCGTAAGGTTCAGATGATCCAGAACCTGTTCCGAGGTTATCCTCCGCGTTTCGGGCTGGGCAGCATAGGTGTGAAAGCCGGCGATTTCCATCACGCACAAGCTGGCTGTCACAAGTAGATTGTCCGGGCGCTTCAAAACGTGAGACTCAGTAGCAGGAAATCGGGTTACAGCAGGATGCCCGCGATGCAGGCTGTCATGAAGTTCGCCAGCGTTCCCACGAACATGGCCTTCAGGCCTAACCTGGCGAGATCGGATTTGCGCGTAGGCGCTAGCGCGCCGATCCCGCCAATCTGAATCGCAATCGAGCTCAGATTCGCAAATCCACAGAGCGCAAACGTCGCAATCACAAAGGATCGAGGATCCAAAGAACTTCTAACTTTGCCGAGATCTACGAAAGCAACAAACTCGTTCAGGATCATACGGGTGCCTAGCAGGTTCCCGACAGTTGAGCAATCATGCCAGGTGACGCCTAAAGCCCATGCAATAGGGGCAAAAACAAAGGCCATTATGTGCTGGAGCGAGTCGGGGATCCATCGGGCGTGAGCGTGAGCCCACCCTAACCCGCCGTTCACCATTGCGATCAAAGCCAGAAATGCGATGAGCATGCCTCCGATATTCAGGGCGAGATGCAGCCCGTCGCCTGCTCCTATCGCGGCGGCATCGATGATGTTGACTCCCGGCCTCTCGATTTCGACTTGAACCGTTCCGCGCGTTACCGGCTGACCAGTTTCAGGGACGAAGATCTTCGCAAGCATGAGCGTTGCCGGTGCCGTCATCAGCACGGCTGTCAGCAAGTGCACTATCGAAACACCGGCAATGGCAACATAGGCCGCCATAACGGCTCCGGATACATGCGCCATGCCACTAGTCATAATCGTGAACAGTTCAGATTCGGTCAAGCTCGCGAGGAAGGGCCGTATTGTGACGGGCGCCTCGGTTTGACCCATCACGATGCTGGCTGCGACACAGGTTGATTCGGCCCCGCTCGTCCGCATGAAGCGCTGCATGAAAATCGCCATGCCTTTCACAAACACCTGCATGACGCCCAGGTAGTAAAGAACCGCGAACAGTGAACAGATGAAGATCACGATCGGCAGCACCTGGAAGGCGAAAATCACCCCAAACTCATTCGTGCGCGCACCCAGCCTGTCGCCAAAAACAAATGCCGAGCCTGCCGTTGTGTAGTTCAAAAGTGCGTTCACAAACAGGCTGATCCCGTAGAAGAGTTTGCCGAAGCCTGTCTTCAAAACCAGGAACGCAAATGCAAACTGCAGTGTTACGCCCCACCAAAGGACACGCATGTGGATGGCGGACCGATTTGTAGAAAACAGAAATGCGGTGGCGATGATTGCGAGAATGCCAATCAAGCCGTCGTATTTAGCCATCCAGGGAGCTGGCTAGCTGACGACTTCCAGAATCAAATCGCGATCCTCCACGGGCTGCTGGGAAATGCGGAATGCGTCTTCGACAAGGTCCGCGGCTTCAGCCAGGTGCTCTTCGCTCGTATAGTAAATACGGCAAAGAATACTGCCCGAATCGATCTTCTGACCAACCTTTACCTCCAGGATCACGCCAACTGCAGGATCGATCAAGTCTTCCTTTGTGTTTCGACCGGCGCCAATCATCGAAGAGGCTTGGCCAATCAGTTCCGCATCGATGGCGCTTACATATCCGGCCCGAGGTGTCGTAACCTCCTGTGCGCCTGTCGCATTCGGCAGGAGATCGAAACGATCCAGCACTTGAGGATTTCCACCTTGTGCCGTGATTACCTCTTTGAATTTCTGGAATCCGGAGCCGTCGAGGAGCTTTGCCTGCGCCAGTTCTCGCGCTTCATCGAGAGTCTTCGTAATCTTGCCGAGGAAGATCATGCGCGCCGCGAGTTCGAGCGAAAGCCGGGTCAGGTCCGCGGGGCCTGCGTTTTGCAGCGTTTGAGAAACCTCCATGACCTCGAGCGCATTGCCGATTGCATACCCGAGGGGCTGGCTCATGTCGGTGATGAGCGCCTGCACGCGTTTATCCACCCGGCGGCCGATTCCAACCATCATCTGTGCCAGGCGGCGAGCTTCCACCTGTTTTTTCATGAACGCGCCGGATCCCACTTTCACGTCTAAAACCAGCGCATCCAGGCCCACAGCGAGCTTCTTCGACATGACGGACGATGCGATCAGCGGAATGGACTCTACGCTCGCGGTCGCGTCTCGTAACGCGTAAAGCTTGTTGTCAGCCGGTACAATCTCGGGCGTCTGCCCGATAAATGCCAGTTTCTGTTCCGCCAGGAGACCGCGAAATTCATCGACTGTGAGATCGGTCCGGAAGCCGGGGATTGATTCCAGCTTGTCGAGCGTGCCCCCGGTGTGGCCCAAGGCGCGCCCGGAGATCATGGGAACAACCACGCCCGCAGCGGCCGCGATCGGCGACGATACCAGGCTGGTTTTATCGCCTACTCCGCCCGTTGAATGCTTATCGACCTTAACGCCGGGGATTGAGGACAAATCCAAAACCGACCCTGAGTTCATCATGGACTCGGTCAGTGCGCTCACTTCCCGGTCTGTCATTCCGGAGAAAAATACCGCCATTAAGAAAGCGGAAATTTGGTAGTCAGGAATTTCGGCGCGAGTGGAGCCGTCTATTAGAAATTGGATCTCCTCTGGGGACAACTCCTCCCCGTCACGCTTACGATGAATCAGATCGACAGTACGCATTTTCGACTTCTAAGCGTACCATTCTCAATGGTTTGCATTGGGTACGGGACCCCGTCGAACCGATCGCTGCTCAGCGGCACGGACTACCTGTGTCTAGGGCAGTTGGCCTCCGAGAAGCTCTGCCAGATTAGAGGCACGGACGCGCAGGCCCAAGTAGAAAGTGCCGAATGAAGCGTAGATAGCACTAACCTCGTCAAACCTCATCTCATAAATCAGCTTCTTGAATACGCCCGGGTCCTCGGCGAAAAGATCGACGCCCCATTCCCAATCGTCGAAGCCGATGGACCCGGTGATAATCTGGCGAACCGAATCGGCATAGCGGCGTCCTATAAGCCCGTGCTCGTGCATCATGCGCTGCCGTTCGCTCATGGGGAGCGTGTACCAGTTAATTGCCTCACCGCGCTTGCGATCCATAGGATAGAAGCATATGTACTTGGCAGGTGGAATCTCGGGGAACAGGCGTGAAGCCATGGCAGCTGACTGGCGCGCAATGACCTCGCTCACGCCGGCGTTCCACTCGGCGGAATGGGGTTGCACGCCCTGCTCGAGCAATTGCGAGTAAGTTTTAGCGCTTGACTCGTATAAACCCAGCTCGACGACCGAAAGATACGAGTGTGTCGGCTCGAGGTAGTCCGATAACGCCAACTGCGCAATCGCTAGTTCGGCCCTATGTACCTCCTCGAGAGTGTCCCGAAAGTGCAGAATCAGGAGATCGCCCTTGTGTCCGATTTGAGAAAAGATGCCACTCTGGCTCGGGTGACCTGGTGTCCGGGCAGACTCCATCGGGCCGACAACGGTTATTGCTTCTCGGGCGATCTCCTCTTTGCGTTGTTGCGGCAATTCCCGCCAGGCTGACCGGCGAACGCGGAACATCTGGTGCAGGGCATAAGCGCCCTCCAGAGTGAGGGGAACCGGCGGGATATCAGCCACGCTGGAGACTCCACTCGGGAGCAGGCAAACCAGGCATCTCGTGGCGGTAACGCCCTTCGAATATTTCTTCGAACAGCTCTAGCAACTCGCCATGCACCAGACCGTTGTCCGCTACTACGTATCGGCCAAGTAGATCGAGTGGTTCGCCCCGCATGCCGGAGACCTTGCCCCCGGCTTCTTCCACCAGCAGCGTGCCTGCCGCCAAGTCCCACGGATTCAACCCGAACTCCCAGAATGCTTCCAGACGGCCGCACGCCGTATAGGCCAAATCGATTGCCGCCGAGCCGCCGCGCCGGACGCCGTGGCTCACCATCGCGAGCTGATAGTAGAAATGAATGTTGACGTTCTGGTGTCGCTTGCGGCTCGGGAAGCCAGTGGAAAGAAGCGCGTCGTTTAGCAAGCGCGCCTTGCTGACATGGATAGGGGCGCCATTCAACCGGGCGCCTGCACCTCTTTCGGCAGCAAATAGCTCGCGATTGAGCGGATCGTAGACCACCCCTGCAATCACCTCGCCGCGCCGGGCGAGCGCCAGGGTAACGTTCCACATCGGAAAGCCGTGCGCGAAGTTTGTCGTGCCATCCAGTGGATCCACATACCAGCGCAGATCGGCTTCCAGCTCCGCGCGTCCACCCTCTTCTGCAACGATCCCATGATCCGGGAAGCGCTCCCGCAGGCGCTTTAGTACCAGCTGCTCGCTCGCGCGGTCGGCCGCGGTAACCAGATCGTAATCTCCCTTTAATTCAAACCCGACACCGCGATGGGCAAGCAATACTTGCCCCGCTTCGCGCGCGATCTCGATCGCCGCGTCCAGGAAATCGCTCATACCACTTCAGTTCAACACACGCTTGTTCGGCGGCATCCCGCTCAGGGTTCGTAGTAGCCGCTTCGAGCCGCAATGCGAAGCGACGGGCTTTTCAGCTGCACGTTGACTCGATGGAAGCTGCGCGGCTCTTCGTGCACTCCTGCCGGATAGAAGCCCAGCAGATACTGAGTGCGGAGTTCTTGGATGATGTCTTCGAAGGCAGCATTCAAACGGTCGAAACCCTCCGGGTAAAAGATGCGCCCCCCGGTGGAATCGGCGAGTGTCGCCAAAGCGTGTTCCCCGCCGGTGTTACGGCCCGCGTCCCCTGAAATCGGCACCACTACAATCGGGTACATCACAATGTCGGCTCGCTGTGCTGCCGCCAACGCATCCGCGTAGTGTTTGTAACTGGTGGTGTCTCCGCCATCCGTCACAACCACCATGACGTGCCGCCCTTCGCGGCTGGCGAGCGTGTCGCTCGCCAGATACACGGCATCATAAAGTGAAGTGCCGCCCTCGCCTTTCAGCTTGTGGAGCGCATGTTCGGCGCGCTTCTTACTCCGAGAAAAGTCTGCTTCAAGGCTGATGTGCCAGTTGAAGGAAAAAAGGGCGAAGGCATCTTCGGGATTGCCGGCATCGAGCAAGGCTGGAAGAAAGCGAAGCACCGACTCTTCTTCATAATGAAGATCATTCTCTACGCTTGCGCTCGTATCCATCAGCACAGCCACGGATAAAGGAACGGAGGTCGTGCGTTCGAAAACTGAAATTTCCTGCGCAACGCCGCTGTCCAGAACGTGAAAGTCTTCTTTAGAGAGGTTCGGTACCAAAGCGCCTGCCTGGTCCCGCACGGTCACGAGTAGCCGGACTAAATTTACTTTGATGGCGAATGTCGGATTCTCACGGGGTGTCTTTTGAGGAAGCGGTTCGAGGGGCCGCTGCGCATTCGGATTAGCCGGTTTGAATTGAGCGAGCGCGACGTTCAAAAAGACAAGTAAAAGGAGCGTCGGGCGGGAGAGAGTAGAACTACATGCGTTCATTGCTGACTGTGCTGGGCAGGAGCTTCTCGTCCCACTGACCTTCCACCCACTCGGCCCCGTCCGTGAAGATTTCTTTCTTCCAGATGGGGACTTCACGCTTCAGTCGGTCGATCCCTTCGAGAGCAGCCTCGAACGCTGCCCGGCGGTGAGGCGCCGTCGCAACGACGGCTACACTCGCTTCTCCTATCGCCAGGCGGCCCAGCCGGTGCACGATACCGATTCTGCCGATGCCAAATTGGACTGCGATCTCCCGGCCAATCTTTTCGATTTGCGCCAGCGCCATGTTTTCGTAGCACTCGTATTCCAGATAGGAGGTGTTTCTTCCGTGCGACGAGTTACGAACGACGCCCTCGAAGACGACTACGGCGCCGTCCTCCGGACGTTTGAGCCGGTCGGCCAGAGCGCGTGAGTCGATCTCGTCCCGGGTAATCGCGAACACGTGGCCGTCTATCTCGGAAGCAAGCGGTTGCGAGCCGCCGCTCACGGGAGGGAGAAAAGCCACTTCGTCGTTTTCGCACAGCATGGTGTCTGGTCGCGAGAACTCCCTGTTCCTCGCAAATAAGATCGACGAACGTTTGTCTCGCAAGGTTGCAAACCGATCGGCGTACGCCTCAAAGAGGCTGCCGAGAGTTGAATTCTGCGGGATTTCCAGTGATTCTTGCGAGCACCCAGCGATATCTTTTAGGATGCCGAAAAACAAGACTGTCACTCGCATGTCCAAATGCTATCAGGCGAAATACTGCCGCTGAACCGAGCCGCTATCCTCACGTAGGAGGGTGATTTGAATCAGCAGTCTTCGGCGTCGGCAGGGCACGTCGCGCGTTTGCGGGTACGCTATGCCGAAACCGACCAGATGGGTGTGGTGTACTATGCAAACTACCTGGTCTGGATGGAAATCGGCCGGGTTGAACTTGTACGGTCCCTCGGTCTCGTTTACCACCAGCTGGAACGTGAGGAGGGACTGTATCTTTCCGTCATTGAGGCCCAGTGCCACTACCGGGCACCAGCTCGTTACGATGAGGAGATTGCGGTCGAAACCCGCGTTGGCAAAGCGAACAGCCGGATTGTGGAGTTTACGTATCGAATCCTGTCGCTCAATCCGGACCGGCTCTTAGCCGAGGGAAGCACCCGCCACATATGGCTCGACCGTGAATGGCGTCCTACTCGTTTACCGGCTCAATATGCGGCCAAGCTGCGCACGGATGCGAGCAAATCATGATGCATTTTATTGTTCCGGTTGGTCTCTTGCGCTGCAACTGCTCCATCTTCGGAGACGAGACGACGCGTGAGGCAATCGTAGTCGACCCTGGTGGCAACATCGATGACATTACTCGTCTGCTCGATGAGCACGGATTAACGGTGAAAGCCATTGTGATCACACACGGCCATATCGATCACGTTGCCGGCGCACAGCTGCTGCGAAGGTTGACGGCTGCGCCGGTTTACATGAACGATCGAGACAAGCAGTTGCTTGACCTGCTCGAAGTGCAGGCTTCATGGCTGGGAATGAAAACGCCCGAACGGCCGGAGATTGACACATCCTCTGTCGAAGGAATGATCCTGACGCTCGGCCAGACCGAATTCCACATGCTTGATACGCCGGGACACACACCAGGCAGTCAGTGTCTCTGGATCCCTGGACAAAACAAACTGGTGGCCGGCGATACCCTCTTCCGGGATAGTATCGGCAGGACTGATCTGCCGGGCGGCAATCCTCAACAGATCTTGTCGTCAATCAAAACGAAGCTGTTCGACCTTCCCGATGATGCGGTGGTTATCCCCGGACACGGCCAGCAGACAACGTTAGGCAGAGAAAAGGACCATAATCCTTTTCTGCGGAAGCTCTAAGCGCAGTGTTCATTCGACCGTCTCACCCTCTACTTTTCAGTCCCTTTGTCGTTGGCCAGTGACCCCGACTCGAGCACACTCGTGATAAGTTCCTTCGCATCGGTGAGGCTCTTTGCAATAAGCTGGATGTCCATCGCGGGCTTGCCGAGCTGCCGCACACTCTGGCAGTAAACCCCGTGCTGTCCTACCAGCACCAGAGCGTCCGTGATGCAATCCAAAGTGACTGCAAGTCTTCCGCGCTGGCGTCCCAGCATGAATTCGTACTTCTCCAGATCTTCCTGGCGCTCTTCGTAAACCGACATCGACCAATTTTCACACGCAAGATGACGCTTTAACTAAACTGAGAACGGTTGCGTTCATGCACATACCTTCGTGGCCTCAGGCCGGAGAGAGAGAAACAGAACTCCTGCGCGCAGTCCTGGAGAGTCCCCAATGGGGCGGTTTTCACCCGTTCGTTCAAGAGTTTGAAGAAAGCTTTGCCGCCTACCAGCACTCGGCTTTCGGCGTAAGCGCCTTCAATGGAACGGTGACCCTTGAAGCCTTGCTTGCGATCCTTGGAATGAAGCAAGGGGACGAAGTAATCGTACCCGCTATTTCCTTTATATCGACCGCTACCGCGGTATCGCGAGTCGGCGCGATTCCCGTGTTTGTCGATATCGATCCACGCTCTTTCAATATCGATCCTGACCGTGTTCGGAGTGCCGTCTCCGCTCGAACCAAAGCTGTCATCGCCGTGCACTTCGGCGGAGCCATGTGCGACATCGTTTCCATCGACCGCATTTGCCAGGAGCACGGTCTGGCTCTCATTGAGGACGCGGCGCACGCACAAGGTTCGGAGTGGAACGGCAAGAGGGCCGGAAGCTTTGGCGTCGCCGGGTCTTTCAGTTTTCAGAATGGGAAAGTGCTCTCGGCCGGCGAAGGCGGCATGCTCGTGACGTCGGACGAGGAACTTGCTAACAAGCTCCGCTCGTTTGCAAACTGCGGGCGCGTGAGGGGGCATTCCTTCTATGAGCATCAGAACTTGGGAACGAACTTACGGTTGACGGCCTTCCAGGCAGCGGTTTTGATGGCTCAGTTTGAACGTCTTCCGCAGCAGATCGCCAGGCGTACCGAGAACGCGGGCAACCTAAAACGTGCCATTGAGGACGTGCAGGACATTGCCTGGCAGCAGGAACCTGCGGAGGTCACACAAAACTCGTTTTACTTGTTAGCAGGCAGGCTCAAAAATGCCGGGCTGAGGGACCAGTTTTGCCGCACGCTCAGTGCAGAGGGCGTGCCCTGCACAGCTTTCTATCCTCACACCCTTTATCAGAACGACGTCTATCGCCGCAGTGAATGTCGTGTGATGCCGTGCCCGGTCTCAGAACAATGTGTTCGGGACAGCTTCTGGCTGCCTCATCGGGTACTGTTGGCAGAGGCTCCGGTGATCAGCGAGATTGCTGCGGCCGTCCGCTCAGCAATGGCAGGCCGGCAAAGATTTATCCCGCCGAAGTCTATTTCGACGGCTCTTTCGTAACCGGTGCGGCAGTCTGCCCGAGCCCCTGTTGCTGCCCGGCGATCTTAAACTGTGTATCGTCTTTATGCACGAGCCCCAGTTTCTCGAGTTCTAACTCTTGCGTCGCAGGATCATTCTTAAGCTTTTCGATGCGCTGTCTCTTAGCATTGATATCCCTCTGCAGATCTGCATTCCGCTCTTCAAGAAGCTGGATTTCGTGCCGTTTTTGCGTCCACGCACTGATCCCCTGAGGACCTCGGAGCATTATCGTGGCGTACGCTCCCAAACCAGTGAGCGCAGCGAAAGCTGCTATGGGTCGCAAGTATCGGCGCAGCATATCCGGGTCAGTGTCCTTACATTCTTTATAAACTTGTTTGAAGCAAAGATCCAGTAGGGAGGCAACATTGTGCTCGGTTTTCTTATGGTTTTCTGCACGTGCTCCAGCGAAAGCGCGGCCGTGAGCCTGGCGAATCAGCTGATCGAGAGGCGTCTCGCAGCTTGCATCAACATTCTGCCGGCTGTTCAGAGCATCTATCGCTGGGAGGGAAAAGTCGAGAGCGCTGCCGAATTTCTGCTGCTGATCAAGACAACCGAGGAGCGGTTCGCAGCGCTACGCGATGCGATCACGGAACTCCACAGTTACGAAACGCCGGAAGTCATAGGAGTGCCTATCGCGTACGGGGCTGACAAGTACCTCGCCTGGATTCGCGAGAACGTTTAGGCTGGGTCATGCGTCGCATCACCTCTTTACTGTTCACTTCGACGGTGCTTCTGGTTGCGCAAGAGGGGCCGTTGGCTCAGCTACCGTACACTCCCAGTCTCGATCCTGCCTTTATGGACAGGAGTGCAGATCCTTGCGTGGACTTCTATCGCTATTCATGCGGAAGCTGGAGCAAGCTGAATCCAATCCCTCCCGATCAGGCCGGATGGAACGTATACGCCAAGATGGAAGACGATAACCAGCGCTTCCTTTGGGGCATCTTGCAGCAGGCGGCACAGGGGAGTGGTGCCAGAACGACGAATGAGCAGAAGATCGGGGACTATTTCCACGCCTGTGTTGACGAAGGCGCGGTGGAGCGAGCGGGCCTTAAGCCGCTGGAGCCGGCTCTGGCTCAGATCGCGAATCTTAACTCGATCGAGGCAATGGGCGTCTACATCGGCGAGCAGCATCGGCTTGGTCTGGACCGGAATCTTCTATTCCGCCTGAATGCGGATCAGGATTTCGACAATTCTTCGCAGATGATCGCTTTTGTGGCGGCGGGCGGCCTTGGGCTGCCGGATCGGGATTACTACACGAAGACAGACCCCAAATCCCAGGAGATCCGCCGCCGCTACGTACAGCACATCGAACATATGTTCGCGCTCATCGGGGAGTCGGCGTCAGACGCGCGGGCCGATGCTCAAAACGTGATGGACATCGAGACTGCCCTTGCGGCGGCATCGCTGACCAGAACCGAAAGGCGCAATCCCTACAACCTGAAGCACAAGGAAAACCGGGATGCCCTGCTGCACATGGCCCCAGCGTTTGACTGGGACGGCTTTTTTAAAGCACTCGGCACGCCGCCGTTCGAGGTGGTCAACGTCACCGAGCCGAAGTTCTTCGATGAGTTAAATGCGCAGCTGCGAAGCCGCAACGTAGCCGCATGGCGGGCTTACTTGCGCTGGCATCTGGTTCATAGCCAGGCTGAATTTCTTACGCGGCCGTTCGTGGAAGAGAACTTCGCGTTTTTCGGCCAGTACCTGGCCGGAGCGAAGGAGATGCCGGCGCGATGGAAGAAATGCACCCGGCTGATAGACAGGCAATTGGGAGACGCTCTTGGCCAGGTTTTCGTGGCCAGAACTTTCTCCCCTCGCACAAAGGCGGATGCTCAAATCGTCATACAGCAGATCGAAGCAGAGATGGAGCACGACATAAAGGATCTCGGCTGGATGAGCGAGGCGACTAAGGCTCAGGCGCTCGAGAAACTTCACTTGCTGGTCAACAAAGTCGGATACCCGGACAAGTGGAAGGACTATAGTTCCGTGCAGATCGTGCCCGACGATTTCTTCGCAGATGGAGCCCGGGCTGCTGAGTTTGAAGAGCATAGAGAATTGGCAAAAATCGGCAAGCCCGTGGACAGAAGCGAGTGGTTCATGACGCCGCCCACCGTGAACGCTTATTACAACCCTCAGATGAACGACATCAATTTCCCGGCCGGAGTGCTGCAGCCACCACTTTTCGATCCGAAGATGGACTCCGCTCCGAATTACGGAAATACAGGCGCAACCATGGGCCATGAACTCACGCATGGTTTCGACGATGAAGGACGGCAGTACGATGCACACGGCAACCTGCGCGACTGGTGGACGCCAAAGGACGCCAAAGCATTCGAGGATCGCGTTGGGTGTGTGCGCCATCAGTATGCCCAGTACGTGATCGTCGATGACATTCACATAAACAGCAGTTTGACTTTAGGAGAGGACGTCGCCGACCTCGGTGGGACTTTCCTTGCCTATGTTGCCTGGAAAAACTCTTCGAAAGCGCAGGATGCGAAGAAAATCGACGACTTAACACCCGACCAGCGATTTTTCGTAGGAATGGCGCAGTGGGCGTGTGGCGAGGAACGCCCCGAATTGAAGCGTATGAGTGCCATCATGAACCCGCATTCTCCGCTCGAATATCGAATCAACGGTGTTGTTTCTAACCTCACCGAGTTCGGTGAGGCGTTTAGCTGCAAAGTGGGCCAGCCTATGATGCCTGTTCATACTTGCAAAGTCTGGTGAAGGGTCGGCTGACCAATCTGGAGGTAAACAAAAAAGGCCGCCGGGCTGTTATGCCACGGCGGCCTTTTAAGCTGGTTGAACGAGCTAAGGGTGGTTTACATTTTCAGCTTGCAGGCCTTTCGGTCCCCGCTTCACTTCAAACTCCACCTCGGCACCCTCTTCGAGTGTGCGGTACCCATTCATCTGAATGGCAGAGAAGTGCACAAACACATCATCGCCGTTAGAGCGTTGGATAAATCCATAACCCTTGGCGGCGTTAAACCATTTCACAACACCTTTTTCTCTCACTTACAAAATCTCCTGTCTTGGATGCCAGATGAATGCCGTTAGTCCTCAAGAGAGCGGCCCTTCTTGCTCGCGAGGGGATGCACAGTTGTACAACCAGCTAGCATGGAAAAATCTTCAAAAAAGTTTAGCAAATTGAAGATGTGCAAGCAATTAGACTGAGGAGATCATCAGTTTGCGGCGTGAGGAGCAGAGTTCTAAAACTACGATCCGTTAACCTTGGCTACCGTACGGTTAGGAACGGCCCGTGAGTTAGCAGCCTCACGCAGGACCTCGGGTGATGGAACGGTCAACAATCGGCGCGAGAGTCGCAAAAGCCCGCGTCTCTCGAGTTGGTTGAGAGTGGTCGAGGTCGTTTCGCGAGTAGCGCCAATCAGGTCTGCCAGCTCGAGCTGAGTGATTGGTATCTGGAATCCATCGCCGTTCGAAACAGGCGGCAGGAGACTCGAAAGCTGCGCTAGATAATGCAAGATCCTGAATTCGACATCGTGGAGACAGAGCAACTCCACTTTTTCGGCCAGATCGAGCTTTTGATTCAGGAGATAGCCGACTAATGCTCTACCGACCTCATGATTGGAGTTGATCAGGTCGATAAGCGAGCCGCGAGGAAGCCGAAGAACCGATGCCGCCGTGATGGTTACTGCTTCGGTGTGATACGTTTCCGACTGTTCTGAGAAGGCTTCTTCACCTACCAGTTGGCCCGGGCCGCATATCGCCAGGATTATCTTTCCGCCCGCTTGATTGCTGCGCGTGAGCTTGATCAATCCGTCCTCGATGAGGAAGACCGCGTCAGCAGATTGCGATTGAGTGTAAAGCGAAGTACAGCGCTGTAGAGACTCGAGACGACTGGAATCGGGTATTGCTCGAAGCTCGTCCTGTACGGCTGATCTGAGTAAGTTCACGTTGACTTCCTTTTCATCCGATACCTGAGTGGCACACATTCGAGTACCAGTTTGTTTATTGATTACCGGAGTTTAGTCTCAAATTCCGGTTCTTGGATCCCGAAGTTCCTTTGCCCACTTTGAGCCAGCCCCAAACAATTCTACTAGGCTATCATTCTGAAGCGACAGTTGCAAATCTTTCAGAGCGGCCGAATAGGCGCCCAAAGCAGCGGAAACTGCAGACCTGTTACTACGTAAGATGGGAATCCAAAGTTCAGGAGAACTCATGGCTAAACGTGTCATATCCAACAAGCCGGATCCGAACACATCCGTGGTTCGCGTCTCAAACTGGCGAGACAGGGCTAGCGCAAGGGCGCTCGAAGCGAGCTGGGGGAGGTGTGACGTAAAAGCCACGGTAGTGTCGTGCTCTTCCGGAGACATTTCGATGACTCGAGCGCCGATTCGGGCGAGCCAAGAGCGAAATTCGGCGTCAGCTCCGGAGGACGGCAGGTGCGGAGTCAAGACATACGGCTTATCGAAAAACAGGTCTGCCTCTGCCGCCTGAACGCCGCTTTTTTCCTTGCCGGCAAGTGGATGGCCGCCGAGAAAAGTCACGGACTTAAGCGCTTGTCTTGCGCGCTGGACTATAGCTTGCTTGGTGCTTCCAGCGTCGGTTATGAGGGCGGCGGGATTGGCACACGCCCCGAGCCGGTCCATTGTGTTGAGGATGCGGTCGACGGGCTGCGCGAGATAAATGAGGTCAGCGGCGGCCGCGGCTTCTTCCAGGCTCGCGCTGTGAGTGACCGCACCCGCTTCGAGCCCGGCTTCGATTGCGGGAAGGGAACTGACGCCAATCACATCCCCGGTGAAGCCATTAGCGCGCAGGGCAAGACCGAATGATCCGCCAATCAGACCGACCCCGACGATCGCTACTGTGTTCATGGCGCTATGAGCTTCGGCCAATGGCCGCGGCGATTGCGCGTACTTCGGTCATCAGTTCACCAAACTGATCGGGGTTCAAGGTTTGAGCGCCATCGCTCAAGGCATGATCGGGATCCGGGTGAACTTCGACCAGGAGACCATCCGCTCCAGCCGCGACGGCGGCACGCGCCATGGGGAGGACGTAATCGCGTTTACCGGTGCCGTGGGAAGGGTCAGCCAGTACAGGCAAATGGGTTAAGCGTTTCAGCACCGGAATGGCGGAGATATCCATGGTGTTGCGGGTGCTGGTTTCGAAGGTCCTGATGCCGCGTTCACACAAGATCACCTGATAATTGCCGCCGGACATGATGTATTCGGCAGAAAGAAGAAGTTCTTCTACTGTGGCCGCGATCCCGCGTTTCAGAAGTATGGGCTTGCGTACGTTCCCAAGTTCGCGCAGCAGGTTGAAGTTTTGCATGTTGCGGGCGCCAACCTGCAGCAGGTCCGAATAGCGAATGAGCAGAGGGATCTGCGTCTGATCCATGACTTCACTGACGACCAGGAGGCCATGCCGATCGGCCGCGGCTCGCAGGATTTGCAAGCCTCTCTCTCCGAGACCCTGAAAGCTGTAGGGCGAGCTGCGCGGTTTGAAAGCGCCCCCGCGGATCACTCGGGCACCCTTGCTCGCGACGATGGAGGCGCAAAGTTCGATCTGCTCCTCGCTTTCCACGCTACAGGGGCCAGCCATGGTAACGACCACGGAACCGCCAATCTCGACCTCGCCTACTTTGATAACTGAACCGGCGGGCTTGAAGTGCCGGCTGGCGAGCTTGTAAGGGGAGACGATCCGATGGCATTCCTTCACCCCGGCAAACACTTCGAGGGCTGCCGGATCGAAATCATCCTGAGGTCCAACACCGCCGAGGACGGTATGGCGCACGCCGGTCGAGCGATGGACGGTGAATCCCATGTCGACTAGGCGATCGATGACCGCCTCGGTTTGGGCTTCCGTGGCCCCTTCTTGCATGACAACTAACATGTATTCCTATCTGGACCGATGATCAATCTGTTCCCAGGATTTTGCGCTGCTGAACGGTTCTCATCTCGTCGATGATCCGCTCGAAGATACGCTTCACTGCCTCAGGAGGAAGCGGGCCACCGTTGTGACTGAGGACGTTGGCGAAAACCTGATCTTCGCGCTTCGGTTCGTAGATCGCGAGATTGAGGCTCTGTTTGATACGGCCGATCTTCTCGACCACAGCAGTGCGCTGGTTCAGTAGGTCCAGCAACCGCAAATCCAAGTCGTCGATGGCTTCGCGGCAACGTACCAGATCATCTTGAGTCATGGGCGAAGCGGGGCGGTCAGGTGCCGGGTGAAGGTCTCCAGGCGACCGGCGACCTCGGGCCCAGTCGAGTTGTTCTCGATGAATTTAACCAGCGCGCTGCCAACAACTACGCCATCCGCCAAAGCAGCTACCTCACTTACCTGGGCCGGTGTGCTGATTCCGAAACCTACCGCGAGAGGCAAATCCGTGAACCGGCGCATGCGTGCGACCAGCGGCTCGACGGAGCCGGAAAGGTCCGCCCGTTCTCCGGTCACGCCGGTTCGGGACACCAGGTAGATGAAGCCGGAGGAGTGTTCCGCAACGAGCTTTAGCCGGTGCTCGCTGCTGGTGGGCGCAGCCAGAAACACAGTATCCAAACCGAAACGGCGGAGATCCCGGACTGGCTCCGTTGCTTCCTCGATGCAGAGATCGGTTAGGAGGACTCCATCGACGCCGCTCTCGGCCGCATCTCTAGCGAGTTTTTCAAAACCGTATTTGAGAAGAGGATTCAGGTAACTGAACAGCAAGATCGGGATCTGCGACGTTTCGCGAATCGTACGCACGATTCCGAGCAAACGGGGCAGCGTGGTGTGCGCCCGCAGGGCGCGGTCGGAGGCGCGCTGGATGACCGGTCCATCGGCGATGGGATCGGAAAACGGGACCCCTAATTCGATCAGATCGGCCCCGCCTCTTTCGAGAGCTCGCACAAGCGCGGGTGTCAGGTCAGGGGAGGGATCCCCTCCCGTAATGTACGCGATAAAGGCTTTACGGCGTTCGTTCCGGCAAGTCTCGAAGAGGCCCGAGATCCGGGTGGTGGCAATCGGAGGCATCATCAAAGGTCGGTTTTGGCAGGATCAAGGTCCGGCATGTTCTCTCGGTAGATGCCGATGTCTTTGTCACCTCTACCGGAAACGTTCACGATGAAGATCGAGTCGGGTTCCGCCGGGGCTCGCCGGATGGCTTCGGCGATGGCGTGGGAAGACTCAAGCGCGGGAATGATGCCTTCTGTACGGGCGAGGGTGCGCGCGGCGGCAAGAGCGTCGGCATCAATGACCGGGACGTACTCACAGCGATTCTGCTCGTGCAACCAGGCGTGTTCGGGTCCGATAGACGGATAATCGAGACCGGCGGAGACGGAGTGAGTCAGCCCGATCTGACCATCCTCGTCTTGCAGGAGGTAACTGAACGTGCCATGCAACACCCCGGGCGAGCCGCCGCTAAAGCGAGCAGCGTGCTCTCCGAGCAGTTTGCCTTTGCCTCCGGCTTCCGCGCCCAGGAGCCGGACGGAGGAGTCCTGCACGAAGGGATAGAAGATGCCGATAGCGTTGCTGCCACCGCCGACACAGGCCAGGATGAGATCGGGCAACCGTCCTATTTGTTCCAGAGCCTGACGGCGGGTTTCCTCTCCAATGACACGGTGGAAATCGCGGACCATCATGGGGTAAGGATGGGCGCCCAGGGCGGAACCGAGTAAGTAATGGGTATCCGAGATGTTGGTAACCCAGTCGCGCATGGCTTCGCTGATTGCATCTTTGAGAGTGCGGCTTCCGTTGTTTACGGGCACTACCTGTGCACCGAGCAGGCGCATTCGGAAAACGTTCGGCTCTTGCCGGCGCATGTCTTCTTCGCCCATATAGACGAGGCACTCCATGCCGAACAAGGCGCAGACGGTCGCAGTAGCGACGCCGTGCTGGCCGGCGCCGGTTTCGGCGATGATGCGCGTTTTGCCCATGCGCCTTGCCAGCAGGATCTGACCGAGGCAGTTATTGATTTTGTGCGCGCCTGTGTGGAGCAGGTCTTCACGCTTCAACCACAGTTGAGCGCCGCCCAGCGTTTCGGTCAGACGCTTGGCGAAGTAGAGCGGGGTAGGGCGACCGGCGTAATGGCGGAGCAGGTCGTTCAACTCTCGCGCGAACTCGGGATCGCTGCGAGCCGCTTTGTACGCAAGTTCCAGCTCCTCGAGAGGCGACATGAGCACTTCGGGCACATAGCGGCCGCCATACGGGCCGAAATGACCGAGTGCGTCAGGGAGGGAAGGAGAAGTCATCTTGATAGTTCTTCGGCGCCTTGCGGTTGTGCCAGTTTGGCTGATTGTACGAAGCTTCGGACACGTGCAGGGTCTTTGATACCGGGCGCGGACTCGAGGCGTGAGCAGGCATCCACGCCCCAGGGACGGGCAAGCTCAATCGCTTCAACGACGTTAGCCGAATCCAAGCCGCCGGCGAGTATGATCGGCTGCCAGAAGCGTGTCGCTAATCTCCAGTCGAAGGTCCGGCCGGAACCGCCATGATGAGGACTATGTGCGTCGAGGAGGATGGCTTCGGCGACCAGCGATTCGGTAGGGTCGGCATGTTCGGCGGAAAGCGCCCGCCAGGTTCTGTGAGCTACCGAAGGAACGCGGCTGCCATGCAGTTGTACGACATCGAGCGGCACGCGGTCGATTGCAAGCTGGAGATCTTCTTCGAGCGGTTCGACGAAGACACCGACTTTCAAAACGGAATCGGGGAGAATCGCGGCTATGCGGTGCCCGGCCTCGATCGATATGGCGCGCGGGCTCTTCGCGTAGAAATTGAAGCCGAGCGCATTAGCGCCCGCTTCGACCGCAATCAGGGCATCTTCCTTATTCGTGATGCCGCAGATTTTTATGATGAAGCTCATTCGCTTCCGAGGAGCGCTCGAAGGGACGCGGCTGGATCGGGAGACCTCATTAAGGATTCGCCGACGAGGAAAGCGTTGTAACCAGCCTTCACGAGCAAATCGATGGTGGCGCGATCCGCGATGCCGCTCTCACTCACGCGCAACGAGCTCGCAGGGATGAGGTAGCTGAGACGCAGGGAGGTCTGGACGTCTACTTGGAAGGTTTCGAGATCGCGGTTATTAACGCCGATGATTTCTGCGCCCGAATCGACAGCCTTTTCCATTTCAGAAGCATCGTGTACCTCAACGAGAGCGGCCATGGCGAGGCTCGCAGCGAGTTCGCGAAGGTGCTCGAGCTCCCCGGTGTCGAGCAGGGCGGCGATGAGGAGAATGGCGTCGGCGCCATGTGCGGCAGCTTCAAAGATCTGAAGCCTGTCAACAACGAAATCCTTGCGCAGAACAGGCAGAGTGACGGCGGCTCGGGCTGCCTCGAGGTCATGCAGTGAGCCCTGGAAATAGTTAGCGTCGGTCAGTACCGAGACGCAGGCTGCACCACCCTCCTCATAGGTATGCGCGAGGAAGGCAGGATGGTACTCCTCTGCGAGCAAGCCTCTGCTCGGAGAGGCCTTCTTCAGTTCGGCGATGACGGCGGGAGTTGACTTCTGAAGAGCTTGTTTGAAGGGGCGCTTCGAAGATATGCGCTCGTAAGCTTCGCGCTCCAGTGACGCGGCAATAGGACGCAGCGCTGCCAGCTCTTTGTGTTTTTGCTGAACAATTTCGTGGAGGATGCCAGAAGCGGTGGAGGAGGACATGATGCCCCTTGCTTTTCGGGAATCTTCATCGTAACAGCCCGAAGCGATTTCCGACGGCAGTCCGCTAGCGCGAAACTCGAAGGGATTCGTACCTGCTTATAAAAAAGGCGCCGTGCTGGAGTAGATTGGACGGTGTTCCGAGAGGGTACGCGAAGCCGGTCACACGTTTTGCAAAGGCCTATTGTATCAATGCTCTCAATAGCTTAGGTAGGCTGCCACAGGGTCTACGCAAGCGCGGAGGTGATAAAAATGAGCAGATTCAGATGGTACAAAAAGCGTTCGAAAAGGGGCTATTCTGAGGCATTTTGAGGCAAATGGATGGCGAAAACGGACCGTAAAAGCGTGATTTTCGAGGTAATAACTAAGTGGTTGCGAGCTTGGTTTAGATCCAGTCAGGCGATGGTTTCGTGACGCCGTTCGACTCTGATCGGAGGAGTATACCAATCTTAAGCTTCGCGGCCGGCGACGTATATTCCAAGGCCGACCATCATTGCTCCAGTCGCGCGGCGTTGGCGTCTTCGAGCTTGTCGTGAAGACAACAGCCGTGTACCTATAGGTCCGGCGAACGCGGCAACGACGAGGTCTGCACTGGTGTTCAGAAATACCGAAATCGTTCCCAGAACCAAAAACTGTACAAATACCGAACCAACTCTGGCGTTGACAAACTGGGGAATGAGCGAGAGGAAGAACAGCGCGGTTTTCGGGTTCAAAACTTCGGTGACGATACCCTGCAGAAACGGGCTGCGGCGGAGACCTTCGGCCTGCTGCACCGGCTCCTCGGATCCGGCGGATCGGATCATACGAATTCCGAGATAGAGCAAGTACAAGGCACCAGCCCAACGGACGGTCCGGTAAGCGATTGCGGAAGTTGCCAATACGGCCGAGATTCCCAATCCAGCAGCCAGGACGTGTGCGAAGCCACCGACGAAGGTACCGAGGGAAGACAACACGCCTTCGCGGCGGCCGCCGGCCAAGCTTCTGGTGAGAACGTACATGATGCCGGGTCCGGGCGTGATCGCCAGCAGAATGGAAGCCGAGAGGAAGGTGAGGAGGGTCGCGGCGGAAATCACTCCGTCAGTTTACGACGCCCTGAAGCAGCAGGACGAAACAGTGCGATCCCCGTCGACTTGAAAATCTGAGAGAGCGCCGCCAGTGCGGTCTCACATTCCTTGAATTTACTCCTGGCGCAGCGCGGATGCCGGGTCCACTCGCGCGGCACGGGCAGCAGGGATGTAGGCCGCGAGTAAGGCGGTTGCGACCAGAATGCATATGGTCCACGCGATCGTCGGCAGGTCCATCGCACCGATCCCATACAGTTGCGTGGCACTATCGACATGCTCATAACGAGCGAGAGACCAGCGGGGTCCTGTTGCATTGACGCCATTTAGTTGTGCGGCAAGGACGCGAGCGACCGCTGCCGCCGCGATTGCACCAGCGATCAATCCGGCAATGATCAGCAGTCCAGTTTGCCCGAGGATCATGCCGCTGATTCGACTTCGCTCCGCACCAAGGGCCATGCGGATGCCGAACTCATTGCTGCGTCGAGCGACTTTATAAGAGAGCACCGCGTAGACACCGATGGCTGCCAGAAAGAGCGCGATGACGCCAAATATCGTGCTGATATCTGCGATGAGTCTCGGCTGTGCGTCTTGCATACCGATCTTCTGCTCTAACGTCTGCATGTCCGAGACAGAAAGATTTCCATCGGCTCCTATAACGCTTCTCCGCACCGTATTCAGCAGGCGTGTGGGGTCGCCAGTCGTGCGAACCTCGAAGGAGAAAGCGCCGCCATTCTGGTCGGCAGCGGCATAGAATTTCGGTTCGATCGTGCCCCGGAGCGAGCTGACGCGAGCGTCCTTTGCGATACCGACAATCTCTGTCCAAACGGAACTAATCGTCAGGTGTTTGCCGATGGGATTACGTCCGGAAAAGAAATGGTGTGCGAACGCTTCGTTGATGACGCAGACGTGCGGCGAAGCGGTTTCGTCGTGTGGTCCGATTGCACGACCGGTGAGTATCGGAATCCCGATGGTAGAGAAGTAATCCGGGCCCACAAAGCTTCCGGTTGAACCGCGGTCTTCTTCGCGCGCCGACGTAAACCCTTCCACAGCAATCGGAAACGAGCCATCGAATCCGTTGAGCAAAGGCCGGTCGGAGTAGCTTACGCCGCGAACGCCAGGGATCCTACGGATTCTGGCTGCCAGATCACCGTCAAGATGGACAGGCTGCCGCTTAACGCCCGAGCTATCCAGATCGATAAGCAATAAATTCTCTCGCGGATAGCCTAGCGGAACGGTCTGCAGATTCCGAAGAGTTTGCAAGAAAAGGCCTGCTCCCAAAACCAGCAAGAACGAAAGTGCAACCTGTGCAATCACGAGCCCGTTAGCAAATCTGGAACCTCGCCGGGAGCCGCTTATGGCGCGGCCGCTCTCCTTCAGGCTTTCCCGTATGGCGCTATTCGTCGTCCGCAACGCGGGAGCGAGTCCGAAGAGAATTCCGACAGTAAGAACAGTGGTTACGGTAAATGCAAGTACACGCAGATCGATTTCCGGCACCAGGTCGAATCCGCCGTCCCCATGTGCCAGGACAAGTGGTAGAAGCCGGCAAGCTATGGCGGCGACGAGCACGCCAGCGGTCCCGCCAAGTGCGGCTAACAGAAGACTCTCGACCAGGAACTGCCGGACCATGCGTACTTTACTGGCTCCCATCGACAGGCGAATCGCCACTTCACGGGTGCGACTTGCCGCGCGAGCCAGCAACAGGTTTGCGATATTGGCGCATGCAATCAAGAGCACCACACCGGACAGAGCCGAGAGGATGGTCCACTGCTGCGAGAATTCTTCACGCCCGTGAAACGCTCCCGATCGCACGGCGCGGACGCGCACGCCCTGGTTCAGCGCAGCCTTTCGAGCTGAAGGCGTCATGGAGGTCGGATAGTCGGCCTGGAGAATCTGCCTGAACAGGACGTGCATTTCCGCCTGGACCGAAGCCAATGTCACTCCCAGCTTTCGACGTCCAAAAACGTGAAGCCACATCAGCTTGTCTTGCGAGCCGTCTATGAAATCGTGCAGTCCGTCCCATCCCGGCATTACCAACGGCTGCATGAGCAATGGAAGCCATAGATCAGGATTTTGGCCTACGGTTTCGCCATGGAATCCAGGGGCAGCTACGCCGATGACGGTGAGCGTCGCGTTATGGATGCGGATTGCTGTTCCGAGTACGGAAGGATTCTTGCCGAATCTCCGCCGCCAGTAGTCATAGCTGATCACGGCGTAAGGGTCCTGTCCGGCCACCGCTTCATTGCCCGGCATGAAGAAATGTCCGATGGCGGGTTTCACGCTGAACACCGACAAATAATTTTCGCTGACGAGGCGTCCGCGTGCCTGTTCTTGCGAACCTCCCTTGATTTGAACGGGCCAGCGCTGGAGAGTCAGTTGAGATGCACATAAGCCAGACAAGGTTTTTGAACGATGCCGTAAGCGTACGAATTCTTCATAGCCAAGCAGGCTCCGCTCTCCGGTCAGCGTGCCGCCCAGGACCATGGATGCATCAGGATCTGTGAGCATCACGAGTTCGTTCGGATTGCGGACCGGTAGAAGCTTGAGGAGCGCTCCATTCACTACGCTGAAGATTGCTGTGTTCGCGCCAATGGCGATGGCCAAAATGCTGACCGCCAGAGCGGTAGAGCTCCAATCCTTACCCAAGACGCGTAGAGCGAAACGGATGTCGTGCGGCATGCGAATTGTTTTTCTAGCGAATGACGGTCGAGAGAACCAGAAATTCGTAGGACTGACTGCCAGCCATAATTAATGGGAGACGCGCCGAACTTTCAAATCCATCATTTTTTGCGGCGGGCGGTCGCCAATGGTCAATTCCCCATGCTCGGTCCACTCAGCGTTTTCATCCACGCGCAGTACGGTGTTCGTCTTGAAGACGCCGAGTTCAAATCCCCAAGAGATCGAGTTCCCACTGCCGGCGAGTTTGACCTCAGTTTCAAGCCATCGTCCATTGTTGAAGGCGCGCATCTTATACGTTCCGATTTCATCGTCGAAGGAAATCAATCCGAGGGCTTGAAGGACGAGCTTGCCGTCGGTCTTGTCACGACCAACACCCTCGATCATCAGCACGAGTCCATCCAGCTTGAAGTGCGCCGATTCGGTTTGCGCCAGCTCTGCGAATTGGCCGGTTTCCTGGAGAACGGTAGCCTCACCAGACCAGTCCCCAGCAAGAAAATCGAGTTTTTTCATAGCCGCTTTTTGCGCTTCAATGTCCGATTTCCGGGGTGTTTGTGCCATATGTACCGCTCCTGTCCAGGTTCGTATTATGCAAGGGGCAAAGCGGGCGAACCATTGCGATATTTGACACCGGTACTGCGCAAAGGTTCCCACTCATAGTTGACAGGAATCACGTCTCGCGAACGTGAATCTTCGGTGCCGCGAAAGACATAACCCACGGTCAGAACGCGGCTTTGGTACTGTAGACGAAGCGCATATGGGTGCGACGGCGCAGACGACGCCGAAAAGGGCAATGCCTTCCGACAGTAGCCGTGGAGGATGCCCATGCTGAATTTCGACAATCTCAAAAAACAGGCTAAACAGCTTGTCCGCTGGCACCGTGAAGAATACTATCCGGTGGCTCAGCGCATCAGGGCTGTTTTGCCTCGCTACCGTGAATTAGACGATCGCGCGATTCTGTCCGGGCCTTTTGCGCTCGCCGACGCCCAGGAGTTAATCGCGCGCGAGCTTGGATTCGACAGCTGGAAAGCCCTCCGGCTGGGAGCCGGAGAAACACAAGCCCAAGACGCACAAGCAGATGGGGACGAAGCGCGGCTGCTCGGTGCGTTTCCTCAACTGTTTGTTGCCGACGTTGATGTCTCCTGCCGGTTCTTTGTCGAGACGTTAGGCTTCGGTCTGTGCTACAAGTACGGACAACCCGCGTTCTACGCTCTGATCGAAAGAGACGGCGCTCGTCTCAACTTGCGGTTTGTGCACAGTCCAGTATTCCTGCAAGACTCGGGAACGAATAAAGAGGCGGAGCGCGATTTGCTGGCCGCCAGCATTCCAGTAGAGAACGTCAAATCACTGTACGTGGAGTATAAAGCTGCCGGCGCTCCAATGCATCAGGTTTTGAAGAAGCAGCCTTGGGGATTACGGGATTTCATTGTTCGGGACCCAGATGGAAATCTGATTCATTTTTCAGAGTAACTTCGCTGTTCCGGCAGCTCGCTTTGCGAGAAGTTGACTATTCTCCGGCTTTTGGGCCCGATGCATAGCGCGCAAAGCGGAGTGGTCGTGGCAGCCAATCGCGATTGCGACCGGTATACTACTCACGCAGCGGGAGAGTAGTTGAAGCGTTATCTCGCCTGGGCTGCTGCCAACGCTAACGTTGTTTGAGGAGATTAATGTTCCAAGTCTTCTTCGTGGTGCTTTCGATCATCGCTGCATCCATCCATCTCGCATTCTCACCGAGCAAGCGGCGTCATCGCCTGTCAATTACCCGGACGTACCTGCGCTACTTGCTCCTGATCTACGTGGGTCTCATGGGAATACTGACGGCCTACGCACATGTATTCCGGCCCATTCAGACATCCGCGTCGATTGGTTGGTCACCCAGTCCTTATGAGTACGAAGTTGGGATGGCTGATCTCTCAATTGGCGTGCTGGGGGTTCTGTGCTTTTGGTTCCGTGGCAATTTTTGGCTGGCGGCTGCGATTGGCAATGCTGTTTGGCTCCTCGGTGATGCTGTAGGGCATCTCCGGCAGATGAT
Organism: Terriglobia bacterium; assembly: GCA_963723645.1. Taxonomy (GTDB): domain Bacteria; phylum Acidobacteriota; class Terriglobia; order Bryobacterales; family Bryobacteraceae; genus Bog-105. Next base: position 1,449,524 of record CAVRRR010000005.1, on the reverse strand, counting down.
CTCGTACAACAATCATGCGTCCAATAACTCTGGTATTTTTCTAGTCGTCGAGATACTGATGCCTTTGGTGATTCTCGTTCTGACGCTTTATGACCGATATGGCACGTCGAGGTCAGATGTAGGTTAGTTTCGTGCTGTATGCCGGCGTCAATGTAGCGATCCCCGCCGGCCTCTTGCTGCGCCGGTCTTTCGCCGTGTCTTTGAGGAGGTGACTTGTGAGGCTAAGTCTAAGCTAGAAGCGCACGTCGCAGGTGCCGGCCTCCTGGGCAAGCTGCTTTGCGCGGGCTGTGCGGGAGGGATCGCCTGCGCGCTCGAGCACATCGGCGAGCCGGCAGGCTGCCTGAGGATGGCCGGGGCGCAGGGACAGGACTGACTCGAATTCGGAGGCCGCTCTCAGCCATTCCTTTTGTTTCTCGAGCGAAACTCCGTAGTTCAGATGGATGTCCGGATTGGATGGGCTCGCTTCGAGTGCGGTTCGAAAGGCCTGGTCGGCGCCCTGCCAGTTTCCGACGGCGCTCTGCACAATTCCCATGTACTCGTTGGCTTCTGCAAACCCGGGCTCGGCTTTGAGCGCAGATTGAAGTGCTTCGGTAGCGCCATTTACGTTGCCTTGCTTCAGGCAATCAATGGCTCGATTGGTTTGCAGCACGGCTTCCGAGTGCGCCGCAATGGCTCGCGAGGCATCCCGCGATTTATGGAACATGGCGGCCGATTCTTCCGTTTTGCCGCTCTTCCGGAGTGCCATGGCAAGAGCGGTCAGGATCTCGGGGCTCTTGCCGTCCAACTGCGCCGCCTCGCTCAAAACCGATACAGCTTCAGCCGGCGCTGTATCGGACAGCGCTGAGCCGTACTTGAGCTGAAACTCGGCATCGCGCGGGCTCAGGCGGGCGGCCTGTTTATACTCTTCGAGCGCGGCGGCCCGCTGGCCTGCCTGCGCCAGCGCTTCGGCGTAGTAATAATGAGAGCGAGCCAGACCGGGCCCAAGCTCGACGGCGAGGCGCAGCTCTTTGAGCCCTTCTTCGAGCTGATCGCTTCGCTTCAGAGTGAACCCGAGGTCCGCGTGTACGGTGGGCGACTGCGGATCGAGCGCGACCGCTTGCCGGTAATAGCCGACGGCGGCTGCGAGTTCGCCCTTGTCGCGCATGGCCTGCGCCAGATTGACCAGCGCCGCCGCGAATTTCGGATTGCACTGTATCGCACGCTGAAACTCGTCGATTGCTCCGGCTAAATCTCCGTTCTGATCGAGCGCCACACCGAGGTTGTTATGTCCCTCAGGCGATTGAGGTTGCAGGGACGCCGCTTGCCGCAGTTCTTCGACCGCATCCGCCGTGTCCCCGATCTGTGAAAACAGCATGCCGAGCTGCGTGTGCGCTGCGACCATGTCCGGCTTCAGACGCGTGGCCGCGCGCAGGGCTTCTATGGCGGGACGTACGTCGCCAGTTTGGGCGAGCGCGTTTGCGAGTTCGAATTGGGCTTCCGGGAAGTCGGGCCGAAGCGCGACTGCCTGCTGTAAATTCTGCCGCGCCGCGACAAATTGCCCCTCGATGACGAGGGCGGCGCCCAGGTTGTAAAAGGCGTCCGGATAACGCGGGTCTAATTTGATTGCGTCCCGGAACTGGGCGATTGCTTCATCCACGTCGCCCGTGCGGCCCAGCGCAAAACCGTAATAGTTATGGGCGCTCGCCGACTTCGGCTTTTCCCGGATCGCACGCCGCAGCAGCGGAAGAGCGTGCGCCGCATCGCCCTTCTGCAAAAGAGCAACGCCTTCGGCCAGCGGATCGGGGGCCTGCTGCCAAGCGCTCGCCACGCCTGCAAGCAGGCCCAAAAGGATACAGCACTTCAACATCAGAAACGTAATGTAGCACTCAATTGCATCCGTCTCATAATGTCGGCGATGTTGGTGATCTGGCCGGCAGTTGAAGAGTCAACCTGACTATTGGGACCGGCTAGATTTGTGCGGTTGAAGGCGTTGAAGGCTTCCCATTGCAGTTCGAAGCGGAACCGTTCGGTAATTGCGAACGATTTCATGAGGGACAGATCGACGCGGAACAGTCCGGGATTGCGCAGTATGTTGCGCCCGGAGTTGCCGAACGTATACAGAGGCGGAGTGGCGAAGGCCGCGGGATTGAACCACTCGTTCCGGCTTTGGTTAGCGACATTCGGGTCGCCGACCAGATCAGGCCGCAGCGTGCAGCAGTCGGAGTTCAGCGAGGCAGAGTTGCCGAGAATCGGCGTGTACGGGGTTCCCGTTTCGGCCGTCCATATTCCGGATACGGTCCAGCCGCCGACCACCCGGTCGACGACACTGCGGCCGCTGAGAAAGGTTTTGTTCGGGCCAAACGGCAATTCCCAGACATGGCTGAAGACGAAAACAAATTTTCGGTCGTAGTCCGCAGGCGCGCGGTCGAGATTTGCGTTCCAGTTGTACATCGGATTATGCGAACCGAAATCGTAAGCTCTTCCCCAGGTAAACGATCCCGTCATGGAGAGACCATTCGAATAGCGTTTTTGCCCACTCACCTGCAATGCCTGGTAGCCCGAACTGCTCTGGTTTGACTGATTGTAAGCGGGTACATAAAAACCGTAGCCGGCGTAGGGGCGTCGGGCATCGATGTCGCCGGGTCCGGGCAAGGGCGTGTTGTAGTTGACGCGATAGAACAGGTGGCGGGAGGCGTTGCCAACGTATCCGATATTGAACGTGACATTACCCGGGAGCTCATGCTGAATAGCGAAGTTCCATTGATCGACGTAGTTATCCGGGTTGTTCGGATCTTCGCCAAAGGCAGTCGAGTTAGGAGTTGGATATTGACCGGGATTTCCGGCCGCCTTCAAGATGTCGAAACCGGAAACAAATACCGGAGGCCCTTGTGCCAGAGTGATGACCGGTTGATAAATGTCGTTCTGCAGGAGCTGTTGGCGAGTCGCATTCGGCCAGTCATTGGTGACGGCGCCAAAGTTCGCTCCGTAGAAGCCGATCGAGTAACTACGCCCGTAACCGGCGCGAACGACAGTTTTATTTCCGATCCGATAGGCGAGACCGACGCGAGGCTCGAAATCCTTGTAGTTCTGTTTTTCGTTGGCCGTTGCAGTGGAGTTCCCGTAATTGCTGATGATGGTATCGGTGTTGCTGAAATTGAAGTTGGCAATACCGCCCGGCTGCGGCGACGTCGGGTGGCCGATGAAGTCCCAGCGCAAGCCGAGTGTGACCGTCAGTTTAGGTGTGACGCGCCAGAGGTCCTGGCCATAGAAACCTTGCGTCGTGTTGTGTGCCAGAGGAAGAGTATTGGCGTATACAACACGGCCGAAATTCCCGACGTCTCCGAGCAGGAATGTCGCCACTGACAGACCGGAAGTGGAGAGGGCGGAACTGCCGGTGATGCTCTGAGGAAAACCGTTGTTCAGGCAGATGCCGGCGCTATCGCAACCGAAGTCACCTTGCGATGAAGTGTCGCGGCGATCGCGCCAGCCGAGAAGAGTATCCGATCCGAACTTGAAGGTGTGCGCACCGTGCGTCCAGGTGCCGATACCGACGAAGTTATAGCTACCGAGGTTATCGACCTGGTGCGAATGGTCGTTGTTGCCGAATGAGAAGGCACCGACCGGGCCGCCGATGTTGAATCCAGCGAGACCGCCACAGGAGGGACAATTATTCAGGTTAGGGATGCCGAAGGTCTGGGAGCTAGTGCTGCCGAAATCCGGCGGATTCTGGGACCAGATGTTTTGCATCCACCCGAATCTGCCCTCGAGAACCAGCGAAGACGAAACTACGCGTGTGTAATTGGCACTAAGACTGTTATTCGAGCCGCTCGACAGGTTTGCGCCGTTGCCGGGACCTACCAGGACACCGTACTGCGGGAACAAGGTTTGTGAGGCGGCCTGCCTTCTTGTATAGCGGATGAACATACGATTCGAATCGTTCAAGACATAGTCGCCTCGAATGGTTCCAAGATCCTCATTGGTCGGGTTGCTCGAAGGGACGAGGAAGTTGTTGTCGGTACCCGGAAGATTGGGCATCGGCAGTTTCGAGAGCATGTTTTGGACGATGGGGTCGAGCCTGCTGGGCGGAATGACGTTCAGCTTGCCGTTGTATTGGAACTGCGAGCGGCCGACGCCTCCCGGCCCTCCCGTTGCGGGATCGAAAATCGGATTCGTTGCAGCCAGGCTACTAAAATCACCCGATCGAAACGCGGCGGTGGGAACGGTGGTAAGAATGTTGCCGCCGGAGCGTACGCGTGTGCCGTCGTAGTAGCCGAAGACGAAGAGTTTATTCTTCTTGATGGGTCCGCCGAGCGTACCGCCGAACTGGTTATAGACGAAATGGCCAGGGCCGTTAGGTTCAGTGAACGGATTTCTCGCGAAGAGATCGTTTACCCGATTGAATTCGTGCGCGCTTCCGTGGATCTCGTTAGTTCCCGATTTCGTTGTGAACAGCTGTACGCCGCCGGCCACCTGACCCAGTTCCACGTCGTAATTGGATGTGACGAGCTTGTATTCCTGGAGTGCGTCGGTAGAGGGCACAATCGGGGGACTGCCGCCCACGCCTTCGGTATCGTCAACGCCGTCGAAGATCTGGCGGTTCAACTCCGCGCGCTGTCCGTTGACCTGGAACGAATAGGAAGCGGAGCTTTGCGAGCCGGGTATGCCTTCCTGGTTGGTGTTCATGATCACACCCGGCACGACGATGGCGAGCGCGGTGGGATTTCTGCCTTCGCTCGGCAGAGATACCAGGGTCTGGCTCGTCAGGGTGTTTGAAACGTCCACCTGTTCTGTTTGGAGCAGCGGCGCTTCGCCGGTTACGACGACCTTCTCCTGCACGTTGCCGACCTCAAGCTGGAATGGCAGATTAAGTACTGCTCCGATGTCGAGGGGAATCCCCGGCCGGGTCACGCCTTTGAAGCCGGGCGCGGCTACGTCTACCCGGTAAGTGCCAGCGTTCAAGTTGGCAACACTGAAATAGCCTGAGCCATTCGTTGTCGCAGGAGTCTGGACGCCGGTCGCGGTATTTACGACTGAGATGTTTGCTCCCGCGACGGCGCCGCCGCTGGGGTCGGTGACAGAGCCGGTGATCGAGCCCGACACGATCTGGGCGAAACCAGGTGAAGCGAGTGCGCTTGAAAGGACTGCGATCGCGAGCAACCTGAACAGCGAGACTTGGATCTTCATGCACAATCCTCCATAGATTGCGAAAGCCTGCAACGTGGCCCGGCGTTCAGCCGCTGGGGTCCGAGTTCACCTTCTGTCAACAACTTTGATGACAAATGATTAGTACTAGCTGTATAGCCCTAAGTTGCATCACCTGTCAACAGAAAATTTTGGGTGTTCCGCATGTCTTTGTTAACAATAGTGTTGACAGAGCGGGCCAGCTTGACTAGAGTGCTCGTATGTTGCGCGCCCTGCGGCTTGCGATGCTTCCTGGGATAACGATCGCGACCCTTTTCGGCGAAGCGAATGTGGTCCGCTCCCCGGCGGGATGGGAGGTTTCGAACGCCGAGATCACGCTGAAACTGGAGCGCCGGGCGGGCGACGTTAGGATCGAATCGCTGCGGCGCAAGGACGGACGAGAGTGGGCCGCGAGCGGGACGAGCGTGCGACCGGTACTGCAGGTCTCGAAGACGGCGGGTGAGCGCGAAGACGCATGGAAGTTCAAGGACGACGAGTTGAGCGCAGGCGAGAACGGCGCGAAGCGGCTCACTCTGCGATTCGAAGCAGAGAGCGGCGGATTGCTGGCACTGATTATGCAGATTTATTCAAGCAGCGCCGTCGTCGAGTTCTCGGCCAGGCTGGAGAACAAAGGCTCACGGGCACTTCCGCTCGTATTCGGGATTGATCCACTCTCGTTAACGCTTCAGGACGACCCGCACGCTCCGCTCACACCGTATTCTTCGGTTTCGGGCAAGCACGGATTCTATGCGGCCGGCGATTTGTCACAACGGCGCGAATTCAAGGATTGGCTGGTTCTGGAGGAGAAGGCGGCAGACGAAGCGATGCTGATTGGCGGGGATCCGGGACTGGGCGTATTCGACTGGACTGCGACCGCGAATGCCTCGGCTGAAGGAGTTTCGCTGCGCGCCGGCAACGCCTTTCGAGAAGACAAGCGCTCCCAGTCACCCTCGGCTTACGAAGTGCTTCCAGGCCGCACGATCGAAACACCGATGGTTTTCCTGGCGCTCGCGAAAGGCGATACCGACGATGCTGGCAACGAAGCGTTTCGCTATCTGAAACGCTTCGTCTTTCCCAAACCGGTGTCGAACTCTCCGCAAGCCACTTATTGTGTCTGGCTGACGGAGGCAAACGTGGAAGAAACGTTGCTCAAAGAGGCCGCGTTTGCCAAGCGCGTAGGTTTCGATGTGTTCTATCACGACGCGACCTGGTACGAAGGTGCGTCGGTGATTCCGGGGACCAACAACTGGACGCAAGGGCTGGGGTCGTATCGAGAAAACGTGGAAAAGTTTCCGCACGGGCTGCGCGCGCTGGCGGACGGAGTTCGCGCTGATGGGATGCGATTCGGGATTTGGGTGGATCCGGGAAACGTGGACGCTGCGCTGGTCGAATCGGGCGAGATTCCCCGGGCGTGGCTGGCTACGATCAACGGGAAAACGCTGAGCAACGACCATCCGTCGCTGACCCCGACTCTGCAGCTCTGCCTCGGAGACCCGGAAGTGGTTGCCTTCGTCAAGAAGAACCTGGACGAGATCATCGAACGGTGGGGTCTCGAATGGCTGAAGTGGGACCCTTCGGGCACGGTCAGTTATGCCTGCAACCGGGCGGATCATGGCCACTCCGCGCACGACGGGGCTTATGCGGCCTATCGCGGGCACCTCGAGATTCTGGCGTATCTGATGAGCCGGCATCCGAATCTGAGCGGCTTTGAGGTGGACCCGTCCTTACGCTTTTCGCGAACCAACCCAGGGCCTCACGACCTCCTGCCGGGCGGGTACATCAACGAGTTCATAAGCGGCCCGATGCTGAGCCCGAGAGTGTGGGGTTCTCTGGGAACCTTCGCGCACGGCGAAGTCAGCGGCGATCATCTGGAAGCGAGTTGGTACAGCGCGTCGGCTTTGGACTATCACATCAGAAAGCATTTAATGCACGGCTTCTCGTTCGGCAACATCAACGGCATGGCATCGCAGCTGCTCTCTGCCGCACCACCCGGCTACATCGACGCCCTAAAGCGAAACCTGATCGCATTCAAGAAGTATCGCGGCTTGCTGTTCGAGGACGTTTACCATCCGAAGCTCTCGGCCGGCGAGGGTTGGAGCGCGATTCAATATGCGAAAGAGGACGCGTCGGAATCCGTCGTGTTCGTTTTTCGCGATAGCAGCAGCGCCGGCCGAAGCACGGTTCGTTTGCGCGGCCTGGATCCGCGAGGAAACTACCATGTGGCGAGCTTCAATCAGCAGCCCGGGCGCGAGACTACGGTAACGGGCAGATCGCTGCTAACGAGCGGACTCACGGTTGAACTTCCGGATCGATGGCTTGCAGAGGGCGATCATTTCCCTGGGCCGCCGTTCGAGGATCAGCTGAAGTACGGGTCGGATGTGCTGCTGCTGAAGCGTGTTCCGTAGCGGGTTGTGTCAACAATCTTGTTGACAGCAACTTGGCGCTTCGATAAAATCGCAAGCGCGCCGCGCCTGCCAAGTGTTCACATTCCCTCCACTTTCGAACAAGAAGCATTCCTGGCTCAAGGCTGGCCGGATTGTCTCCGTTGCCTCGGTCGCGATTGCCTTGGCGGCTGTGATGGCACGCAGCCAGCCGGAGAGCGATGCTTACGCGCACCGCAGCGGGATGACGTGGAAACTTGGGACATCGAGGGTCGAGCAGACGATTACACTGCAGAACGGGCAACTGGTTCTGGCTTCGTTTCGCAATAAACGTTCCGGGCGCGAGTACCGAGATTCGGGATCGAGTCCGTCTGAATTACGCTTCGAAGCAGACGGCCAGGAAGTCGACGCGGCGGCCTGGCAATGGACGTTCGTGCGCGACAACGTGCGGCGTCTTGCTGCAGGCGAGGTGCAGCTCGATATCGAGCTCAAGAGCGGCCCGCTCGAAGCGATCCGGCACTGGGTGGTGTACGGCCAGACTGGCGTGATTCGGGCGTGGACGACGATCCGAAACTCTTCGACGAAAGACGTGCAGCTACGCCATGTGCACTTCCTCAATACGCGCGTGTTCGGAGCGGACGCCGACCGCCTGGAACTGAGCTACATGACGGGTGGCGGCAACTACAACGGCAGTCAATTGCTTAAGACGGAGCGCGTCGCCCCAGACACGAGCCGCACGTTCGATTCCTACGTGGGCGTGCAAAAGGGAGCGTACAGCGCGTATCTTCCGCTGCTTCTGCTGCGTGATCCTCGCGATGAGAACTTTTTTGCGATGGGCTGGGATTACATGGGTCACTGGGCGCTCCAGGTCGGCGGTAAATCCAGCGATCCGCTGGCGGTCGCGCTGCAGATTGCAGGCTATGACGGCAAACTTGCGCCGGGCGGGGAATTTGAAACTCCGAAGGCATTTACCGCGGCGTTGTCGGGCAGTATGGACGACGTCGGGAATCAGATTCTCGACTGGCAGTATCGATATTTCTGGAATGCGACCAATCCCGACTACTTTGCCAAGACCCGCTGGGCGGTGGATTGGCCGAGTCCATGGGTCGGGAACGGGGGCACGCCGAGCGCAGATAACTGGGGCCGGCGCCTGGCGCTCGATCTGCGTTATGTCGATCTGATGCGCGAATCGGGCGGCGACATTCTTTGGGACGATGCGGGCTGGTACGACCGGTGGGGCAACTGGAATGCTCCTGACTGGCGCCAAACGACGGCGTTTCTGGCGAAGCACAGCATGCGGTGGGTGCTCTGGTTTCCTACGTTTCTGGTAACCCCCGAGAGTGCGGTGGGACAAGAACATCCGGATTGGGTGTTGCCCGGCGAATTGGCTTTTGAACAATCGATACCGGCGACGGCCGCGTGGCAGAAAGATCTTCTGGACCGGAGCGTCGAACAGTGGCGAGATTTTCAATGGCGCTATGACATCGCGCCCGCGGCCAGCGCGACCGACACCGGGGCGCTTGCGGCCGATCAGAACTTTCGCAGCCTGCTCAACGGCTTCAAAGCCGCGCATCCGAATAGCGGCGTGGATGCGTGCGACGGCGGCGGGCGCTGGATCAGCTACGATCTGGCTCGACTGGCGGAGTCGGGCGAGTACACAGATGGCGGCGTTGGACCATACAGCGGCTACTACACTTCACTGCTCGTTCCGCCGGACAAATATCACAACGTCTCCGATTTCGATCACACTTACTACAATGCCTCGAGCGACCGGATCCATCTGGCGCTCGATCCAACGTGGTATCGCGATCCGGGCGACGGCCGCGATGTAGAGTCGATTCGGAAAGATTGGGAGCTGTATCACTACTTCGCGGCTCAAGGCGTGGTGGGCCGCTGGAGCCACATCTTCCGGCCGCCAGTATCAAATGACGATCCGATCTGGTACACGCAGCGCATGAATCCAGACGGTTCGAAAGGCGTGATCATCACGAAGCACGCGAAGACCGGGCCTGCCTATTTCCTCGTCAGCAAGCCGTTGGCTAATACGTCGGGGGATCGGTATGAGGGCGGTCCCACGCAAATGCCTGTCGTCTCGACGACGCAGGCAGCGGCGCCCGATACCGGCATCTATTCGGATCCGACAGACGGGAGCTACGGATACTATGGCGTTCCAGGCGAAACGTTTGGGCCGTTGAACTTTCGTTACCGGACGTCGCAAGGCGAACGGAGCTTTGTGACTCAGATCGCGCATCACGGCGTGGTTGAGCACGTCCGGCAGAAATTTTTTGGCATGGCGATCCAAACTACCGCTGAGCCGCTGACTATCTCCGAAGTCGGTCAATACGATCCAGGCAATAATCGCGGCACCTACTCGCTGATGCTCGTTCGGGCGAGCGACAAGGTGATCCTCGGTTCGGCGACGCTCGATATGAGCCGGGCGAGAGTCGATGCGCTTGGCTTCAAATACGCGAAACTTGACAGGCCGATCACACTGGACCCCGCGCCCGGAAAGCCGGTAAACATCTATCCACGCGGGCTCAAGCCGGATGCCAGATATGACGTTCGCACTTACTACTCCGGGATCCGTGTTCAACAATCCGGTGCCGAGCTGATGAGCAAAGGCCTTACACTTCCGGCTGTGCCTGCCGGCGAACTGATCTTTTTCAATCTCCCCGGCTATCCGGGATCGGGCACAGACAAGACGGCTCCCGAACCGCCTGCCAATGTTACGGCCAAGCCGGCTTCGAATCTTGGAACGCGCGGCATCGAGATTGCCTGGTCTGCTGCCCGCGATAACAATTGGATTGCCTATTACGAAATACTCAGGAACGGCGCGGCGGTGGCACGCGCTGCGAAGGGCACGTTTTATTTCGATCACTCGCCCGGCGCGCGCAGCGACACGACAGCGAAGTACGAGGTGAGAACCGTCGACGGGGATGGAAATCGTAGTGCCGCGGTGGCGGCTCAAACTGCGCCGGGAGACGGCGACAGCTATGAGGCGCTGGGCGATTTTGCGCCTACGCAAGGCGCGAACAACTGGACCTACGAGGAGTCTGTCGACGGTGAAAATTACCGTCCCCTGGATTGGCAGAATGGCGGCTACGAAGGTTTTTGGGCGGGTTCGGGACTGGGACGCATCGGCAGGATCTGGATGCAGCCTTCGGCCGGCACGGACCTCGCGCGAACCTTTCACGCGCCAGATGCTGGAGTGCTGAACATCTCTGGCGAGTTCAAGAAAGATCCGAGCGCCGAACAGGAGGCATCGGTCTATGTGCGAATTCTTCACAATGACCGCCAGATCTGGCCGGCGCAAGATTGGGCTTCTGTCCCGGCGTTTAGCGCCGCACCGGCACACTACGAATTAAAAGACGTGGAGGTTCGCAAAGGAGACGGCATTCGGTTTACGGTGAAACACAATGGAGAGAATCGTTCGCAGCCTATCGTGTGGGATCCGTCGATCACGTTCAGAAAGGCTGCCCAATGAGCATTGCTAGCCGAACTCTGTTGTGCTTACTCGCCGCTTTCTCGCCAGCGTTTGCGCAAACTCCTCTCGCGCACTATCAGGATGCCGTGATTCGTACCGCTCCGACGCCTGGCATTCGTTTCAGTTCGGGGCTGATGGTCTGCGACGAGGAGCTATACAACGGGCGCTGGGTGAATCGGTATTGGACCGCCACCGGGCAGATCAAACCGGACATGCATCTGGAGGGGCAATCCGCCGAACGAAGCGGTCTTCCTGAGGATGCGTTCCTGCTCGGGATTGAAGGACAGAATCTGGCGGGCACCTGGAAGTGGATCAAGGCGGAAAAGCAGGAGATGTCGAAGCCGGACGGCCTCCTGGTTACTGTGGAGTTTCAAAGCACCGCACGACCTATATCGGTGAAGATGCATACGCTGCTGCACGGCAGCTCCGTGATGGTGCGCTGGCTTGAGATCACGAACACCGGCACGAAGCCGACGGCAATTACACGGGTGTCGCCCTGGTCGGGCATCCTTTGGGACAACGCGAATTCCGCGGAGCGTATTCAAGCGGGTAGTGAAGCGCCTTTTGAAGTGGCCACCGCGAAATATGAGGAGTGGGGTCATGAGGGCGCATGGAGTTTTGATCCCATCACGACAGGGACGGTCTCCATGGCGGGCACGCGCGGCCGATCGGGTTGGGGGCACCCGACTTTTTTTGCGAGGAACCGCGCGACCGGGGAATGGGCCGTTGCTTCGCTTGCCTGGAGCGGGAACTGGGCCATGTATTTGACGGGCACGGCTGATGTTGCGAAGGGAAAGGCGCAGCTCTCATTCGATCTCGGTCCCGCGGCGGCTGATCCCGTGCTGCGAGTGCTCGAGCCCGGCGAAACCGTTAAGAGCCCGGAGACTCATCTGCTGCTGATGCGCGGAGATCTCGACAAAGTGATCCAGACGCTGCACGAACATGTGCGGCGCTTCGTTCTTCCGAATCCTGTTCCAGGCCGCGAGTATCAGGTGGAAGCGAATCACCGCGGCTACATTCCGGATCACGAAAGCGAGGCGGGTATCGATAGGGAAATAGACATCGCCGCGGCAATCGGGGCGGATGAGTTTGTGATCGATGCCGGCTGGTATGGCCCGGAACCTAATCGATGGGCGCAAAACGTAGGGGACTGGCACGCGGGAGCATGGTTGCCGAACGACCTGAATCCCATCCGTGAATATGCGCGCAAGAAGGGCATGCTTTTCGGATTGTGGATGGAACCCGAAAGCGTTGGATCGGCTTCCAAGCTAAAGCAACAACACCCCGATTGGATTCTGACGCGAAATGGCGAGCCCCTGGCGAAAGGGCGCTTGCTTGACCTCGCGAATCCGGAAGTAGCTGCCTGGATGGAGTCTGAAATCGTTCGCGTGATTCAGAAATACGATCTCGACATGTTCCGGATTGACTACAACAGCACCGCCGAAGAGGGCGGCAATCGGATGAAGGACGGGTTTCTCGAGAACACGCAATGGCGTCACGTGGAAACTCTTTATGCGATATTCGATCGCGTCCGCGCACGGTTTCCGCATGTCATCTTTCAGAACTGCGCCGGTGGCGGCGGCCGTCTCGACTACGGCATGATGCATCGGTTTCAGAACACTGAATTATCCGACTGGCTGAGGGCGCCACGCGGGCTCAAGATTCTGAATGGAATGACGTGGGTACTTCCGCCTGAGATTCTGCTGCGCACCTTCGGTACCGAATCGGGGGGCTTGGAAGAGGACGGCGATCTAGACACGCAGCTCAGGACTGTCATGCTGTCGCGGCCTATCTTTCGCGGTATCAGCCCCACGCTCGCCGAGTTGGATCCGATTGTGGGCGATCGCATCCGGCAGGATGTCGCCGAGTTCAAAAAGACCGTGCGGCCCATCATGGCGAACAGCCTTGTTTACCATCACACACCGCTACTGCCGGTTGTGCAGCCATCGCCGTGGGTGGTGCTCGAATACGCCACACGCGATGCAAGGAGCAGCGTCGTTGGGCTGTTCCGAACGTCGCAATCGGGCGACCCGGTATTCCACTTCGTTCCCCGCGGCCTCGATTTCAGCCGAACCTACAGCGTTAAATTCGGTAATTCAGGGCAGACCGTCAGGATGGCGGGGGATCGTCTCCTCCAGGAAGGCATACCTGTCCGGTTACCGGAAGACCTCACATCTGAAATGCTGATCTTCAAAGCTGAGTAGCGAGTCCGGCGTAAAATCGCGTTTGGCATGAAAATCACTCGCCTGACCACCGCCATCATCGAAGCAAACTTCGATTGGACGCTAATCAAGATTGAAACAGATGAGGGCCTGGTTGGCTATGGCGAAGCGTTCTTCGGCCCGAGTCTCACGTCTGTGATCAAGCAATACGCGACGCTCTTGATCGGTGAGGATCCGACGTCGATCGACCGCCTGATCCGGCGGCTGCGGGTGACATCTATATATATGTCGCCCGGCTTGACCATGCATGCGATCGGCGGTATCGAGACGGCGCTGCTCGACCTGATCGGAAAAAAGCACGGAATGCCGATCTGGCAGATTCTCGGCGGTAAGTATCGCGATTCGGTGGTCATCTATGCGGATTGCCATGGCGGCGAGGCGCTCGAAAGCATCGATCCGCTGTTGCGCCCGCGAGTGCCGCACTGGGCGCGCTCGGGCGAAGTGCAGCAAGCGCGGAGCATTGTGAGTCTTAAGCACCACGGATGGGACGCGAGCGAGAAGGAGGTCACTACTCCCGAAGCCTACACCGCTACGGCCAAGCGAATGGCCGATCGCGGGTTTAAGATATTGAAGTTCGACGTGGATGTACCCGCAGTGTGCGAGACGGATGAATACAATCGCCATCTAAGCTCAATGGAGATCGAATTCGCCGCTACTTTGATTCGAGCGGCGCGGCAGGCCACGGACAAGTCGATCGAAATCGCAGTCGATTGCCACTGGAACTACGATGTGCAAAGCGCCATCCGGCTCGCCTCAGCGCTTGAAGACTGTAAGCTGATGTGGCTCGAAGATCCGGTGCCGCCCGAAAACATCGCTTCTATCGCCAAAGTGCAGAGCGCGACCACTACAGCTGTCGCCACCGGCGAAAACAATTACTTCCGGATCGATTTTGACAGGCTGATCCGGGAGGCCGATCTTCGCGTACTTAGTCCCGATGTTCAGAAGATCGGTCTGCTCGAAGGACGCAGGCTGGCCGACATGGCGGACATGTACAACGTGAATCTGACGTGGCACAACATCAGCAGTCCGATCGGCACGATGGCGGGGGTGCACCTCGCCGCTGCCACACCTAACTTTCTCGCGCTCGAATGGCATGCGGCCAGTATTCCCTTTTTCGATCAGCTGGTGAAACGCTCGGACGGGCCGCTCATCCGGGACGGCAAAATTTCCGTGCCTGATAGGCCCGGGCTCGGCATCGATCTCGACGAGGATGTTGCGTACCGCTATCGCAAGCTGGAGGAGCCATTCTTCGAATAGGCGGCGCATGAGTTTCGAACAATCCGTTTCGGGCTTGAACATCGAAGACACGCCGGCGCTTATCGCGTATCTTCGGAGCCGAGGGATTCTCGATCCGGCCGAGCAGCCCGCTATCCGAAACCTGGAGGGCGGAGTCTCGAATCGTGTGGTGCTCGTAAGGCCCGAGTTCTCTGCGCCATTCGTGCTCAAACAGGCTTTGGAGAAGCTGCGGGTTCAGGTGGACTGGTTCTGCACGCCTGCCCGTATCGATCGCGAGGCGCTGGCTTTGCGCTACTTCAGCGAGCTGGCCCCGCCCGGAGCTATCCCTGCTCTCATCTTTCAGGATGCCGGATTTTATCTGCTCGCCATGGCAGAGGTGCCAGAACCTCACGAAAACTGGAAGCAAATGCTGCTCGCCGGGCGACTGATTACAGATCATGTGGAGCAGTTCGGGGCGCTGCTCGGCAGCATTCACCGGCAATCGGCGGAGAGAAAACACGAGTTGCTCGAGCTGTTTGCGGATCGCGCCGTGTTCGAGGCCCTTCGTCTGGAGCCCTATTACGGCTACACTGCTACGCAAGTTCCTGAGGCGGCCGGGTTCCTCGATCAGCTAATTGCGGACACGCTCGCCTGCCAAATGTCACTTGTTCACGGTGACTACAGTCCGAAGAACATCCTCATCCACCAGAACAAGTTGGTGCTGCTTGATTACGAGGTGGCGCACTTCGGCGATCCTGCATTCGACATCGGCTTCTCCATGGCGCATTTCCTGGGTAAAGCAAATCACCTTCAAGCGCAGCGGAGAGACTTCGCGCAGGCCGCGGTCCGCTATTGGCAGTCTTACCTGCCGTGTGTTGCGGAGCAGCCGTGGGCCGCGGATCTGGAACCGAGAGCGGTCCGGCACACGCTCGGCTGCTGCCTGGCTCGGGTGGCCGGACGGTCGCCGCTCGAATACCTGACGCCGAGTGAACGAACCGTACAAACGATCACGATCCTCGAACTCATAAACCAGCAGCCGTCGAGCATCGAAGCGCTCGTAAACGAATTCGTTACACGCATAACATGCCCGTCATAGAACGCTTGAGCGCGCGCGAAATCCTCGACAGCAGGGGCCGCCCGACGCTATTCGCCGCGTGCAAGTTTCAGGGCCAGGACCCGTGTTCCGCTTCGGTACCCTCGGGCGCGTCCACAGGCCACGCGGAGGCGCACGAGTTGCGCGACGGCGATCCGCGCCGTTACGCGGGTCTCGGCTGCAGGCAGGCCGCTGCAAACGTCGATGGTGAACTCAATCGCGCGCTTTTCGGCAGGGAATTCAGTTCTCAATTCGAATTTGACCGTGCCTTGATCGATATCGATGGAACAGGAAACAAGTCGCGCATGGGTGCAAACTCGATCCTGGCTACTTCGTTAGCTTTTGCGCGTTCGCAAGCCGCTTCATCGGGCATTCCGCTCTGGCAGCATTTTGCCGGGCTCGTGCGCGTTAAACCGAACCGTCTGCCTCGTCTCACGATCAATCTTTTCAGCGGCGGCAGACACGCCGGCGGACAAGTATCCATACAAGATGTTTTGCTTGTGCCTGCGAGCGCGAAGTCAATCGACGATTCGCTGGCGATGACCTATGACGTATACCAGGCTGCCGCAAGGCTGGCATTTGAGCGCTACGGCATGCGTCTTCTGCGCGCTGACGAGGGCGGATTAGCGCCGCCATTCGGGTCATCGGAAGAGATGATCCAAGCCGCGATTACCTCGATCGAACGCGCGGGCTACGCGCCCGGCAAAGACTTCATGCTCGCTCTTGATGTGGCGGCGAGCGAGTTCGAAGCCGCCGGAGTCTACCGGCTCGATGGAGAAAACCTGAATTCCAACGCCATGATCGAGGGGCTTATCCGTTGGGCGGAAACCTATCCGGTGGTGAGCATCGAGGATGGTCTGGCCGAAGACGATTGGGAGAACTGGCCCGCACTGACTCGCGCTATCGGGAACACATCGCTGGTCCTGGGCGACGATCTTCTGTGTACGAATCCGGCACGCATCCGTCGCGCGATCGAAGTGCATGCCGCAAATGCGTTGCTCCTTAAAGTGAATCAGATCGGCACACTCACGGAGGCGGCGGACGCGTACTCGTTGGCGCGGTCTGCCGGGTGGGCGGTTACGGTGAGTGTTCGAAGTGGCGAAACCGAAGACAACTGGGCCGCTGACCTGGTTGTCGGCTGGTGCGGCGATCAGTTTAAGAACGGATCTATTACGCAATCGGAAAGACTCGCCAAGTACAATCGGCTGCTCGAAATCGAGGCGGCTATGAAGTGGCCCCTGGTGGATTGGCCGAATGGCGCCATCGCGGGCACGGCCGCAGAAAGATGACCAAAGCCCTGGACAGGCATTCCGATCCGATAAAATCGTCACAAGACTGGAAGAGAGGCTCTCCGTGAAGTCACTGCCCGCTATTCCCGCAACCCTGCTGGTTGCTTTCTCGGCTTTTGGTGCAGACAACGCCCTGCCGCAACCTACGTTCAGCCACGATGTAGCGCCGATTCTGTACGGGCATTGCGTCAAGTGCCACCACCCGAATGACATCGCGCCAATGTCGCTGTTGACCTACTCTGAGGCTCGGCCCTGGGCGGCTGCGATCCGCGAAGCTGTGGTATCGGGCAAAATGCCGCCTTGGAAAGCGGACCCCTCCGTCGGCCACTGGTCAAACGATCCGCGCCTCTCACCGGCAGAGATCAAAACGATCAGCGCCTGGGCAGCCGGCGGAAAGCTGGAAGGCGATCCAAAAGAGATGCCGCAAAAGCCGGACTTTCCGGATGGCTGGAAAATCGGCAAACCTGATGTCGTGATCGCGATCCCGGTTCACAACCTTGATGCTACCGGGCCTGATGAATACACCTACGTCAATGTTCCGACGAACTTCAAAGAGGACCGCTGGATCATCGCCGCCGAGCTGCGGCCAGGTAACCGCAAAGTGGTTCACCACGCCCACGTGTTCGTAGCCGATGAGGCGGAATCGGAGGCAAAAGCCGGGTCGAAGCCCGCCGAAACGCCGGCCACCGCTTATGCGAAATGGATCCGGATTCGTCAGGGTTCTCTCGAGTGGGTGCGACCCGACGCTCCCGTGATCGACAACGGCTGTTCGGTGGATGACAACGGCCTGTTTCCCGGTTCAAAGAGCTCCGACCTGGGCAGTCTGATCAGCTCTTACCTGCCCGGCCGCGGGCCCGATGTTTATCCGGAAGGTACGGCACGTAAGATCGCGGCCGGCTCCACATTGAATTTCCAGATTCACTATTCGCGGACTACGCACAAGGCAGAAACCGATCAGACCAGCGTTGGGCTCATCTTCGCAAAGGAACCGCCGCGGCAGATCTCGCGCAGAATCGATCTCTCGAATCAGATGTTCATGATTCCAGCCGGCGACCCGGACCACCAAGTGACCGAGTGCCACACCTTCGACAAGAACGTACTCATCACGAGCCTGACTCCGCACATGCATCTGCGAGGCAAATCAATGCGCATCATCGCGGATCTTCCCGACGGCCGCAAGGAAACGATGCTGTTCGTCCCCTCGTATGACTTCAACTGGCAGTTTACGTATCGAGCCAAAGACCCGATTTACCTGCCTGCGGGAACACGCATCGAGGTCATCGCCACCTTCGATAACTCAGCTAACAAGGCCGGAAATCCCGATCCGCACAAGGCGATCAGATGGGGCAGCGCGAGCGAAAACGAGATGATGGATGGGTGGATCGAGTATCTGGATGCGACACCCTCCTCGCCCTCGACGGCTGCCGTTACCAGCAGCCTGCGATGACGCGCGGGTCGCGGAATTTAGTTGATCGGGCGCCAAGCGCGTCCGTCCCGTTTGAGTAACTCGTCTCCTTCGGGCGGACCCTGGCTACCCGCGGGGTAGTTCGGGAACTTGGGAGTTTCTGAAGCCCAGTACTCGAGAATGGGCTCGACGACTCTCCATCCCGCTTCGATGTTGTCAGCGCGCTGGAAGAGAGTGGCATCACCCGTCATCACGTCATAGATCAGGGTCTCGTACCCTGTGGATGGCGCTGTTCCGAAGTAGTCGTGATACTTAAAATCCATTCGCACATCGCCCACTTTCATCTGCGGCCCGGGAATCTTCGCTCCGAACTCGAAGGCGATGCCCTCATCCGGCTGAATGCGTATCAGCAGCCAGTTCGGGATGGGCTTTTTCACGCGGGTGTCTCGCAACAGTGCGGCGGGCACTTCTTTGAATTTGATGGCAATCTGCGATTTGCGGCGTGCCATGCGTTTGCCCGTCCGGATATAGAACGGCACTCCTGACCAGCGCCAATTCTCAATGCTCAGCCTCAGCGCGGCATATGTCTCAACGTTCGAATCCGGTGCAACGTGCGGCTCTGAGCGATACCCGGGCACATCTACGCCGTCTATTTTTCCCGGACCGTACTGCCCGCGCGCGGCCTGACACGGCACTTCATTCGACTCGCAGATTCGAATCGCTTCCACCACCTTCGCTTTCTCCGACCGGATTCCGTCTGCGTTGAACGAATTCGGCGCCTCCATCGCTGTCATCGCTACCAGCTGGAACCCGTGATTAGGAATCATGTCGCGCAGTGCGCCTGTCTTCTCATAGAAGCTGCCGCGCTGCTCCACCCCGACGGTTTCTGATACTGTGATCTGCACGTGGTCGATGCGGTCGCGATTCCAAAGCGGCTCGAAGAGTCCGTTAGCGAAACGGAACAGCATAATGTTCTGCACCGTCTCTTTGCCGAGAAAATGGTCGATGCGGTAGATCTGATCCTCATCGAGCACCTTGAGGATCTGCGCGTTCAAAGCCTTTGCCGATTGCAGGTCGTGGCCGAATGGCTTTTCGATCACCACGCGGCGCCAGTCCGCTTTGTCCTCGCGGGCGAGGCCGCTTTGGCCGAGTTGCTCAACGACGGTGCCGAAAAACCGGTCGGCGATCGCCAGATAGAAGACGTAGTTGCCGCACGTTCCATGCTGCTGATCTTTTTGAGCGAGCTGCGATTTGAGTGTCTGGTAGCTCTCCGGCTTCGTCAGATCGCCCTGCAGATAGCTCATTCTGCTGGTGAGCCTGTTCCAGACGTCCATGTTCACTTGCCCGCCGGCCGGCGCGCCCTTCACGAACTGCTCGGTCATTTGAAACAGTTCGTTGTGCCACGCGTCGTCATTCTTCTGGGCCAGATCGAATCCAACAATTGCAAATTCCTCGGGAAGGAGATTGGCGCAGGCCAGGTTGTAGAGCGCCGGAACAACCAGTCTTTTCGTCAGATCGCCGGCGGCTCCGAAGATTACCATACAGCATGGTCCGGCCGGTGCTGCTCCGCTCGCTCGATCATGTGGCATTCTTTTATTCTCTCCTCTACTCTCTCAAGGCCGACTATATGAGCTTAGGGCAACAGCTGGCATTTCTATTCATTCTCGCGATTCCGATTGCTTGTGTTGCCTGGACGGTCACTCACGAAGAGGTGTTCCGCGAGCCCCGCGACTGGTGCAAGAACAAGAGCGAAGTTTGCAATAAGGTCGTTCAGCGCAAGTTCTTTTACCTGTTTACGTGCGAATACTGTTTCAGCCATTACGTGACTTTCGCGTTCCTTTTTGTGACACGCTTCAAGCTTCTCTACGACGACTGGCGCGGTTATCTCATCAGTGCCTTTGCCCTGGTCTGGGTGGCAAACATTTACATGAACCTTTATGCGCGCATCCGACTTGACATCAAGCGCGAGCGCGTCGAGATAGCGGTCCAGGAAAAATCGATAGCGCAGTAAGAGCGCGGCCAGCTTCGTATGCGGCGCCTGTTACATGCCAGATAATTCGGTTGCGGCCTCGTTCACCGCCTGGTTCATCTCGGCAAGGCATTGCTCAACAATTTTCGCTTCTTTCTGAGCCAGGATCCAATCCTTGCCGTCCACCGCTTCCCGGATACCTGGCAGCGTTTTTACGCCGTAACCGGTATAGAAACCGGGCGCATAGACTTGATTCTTGTACCATGGGCGGTTCGGAAGCCCCTCGGGACGCACCAGCACGAGCTCTGCGCGCATGAGTGTCTGATTAAGGGCGTTCAGGCGAGCGCCGTCTAACGTACGTTTCTTCAGAACACCCTCGAGAAGCGAGTTGTAGCGCTCCCCCGTCTCTTTCAAAGCACTGACCTGGGTGTGAAGAGCCGATAAGTCCACGGACTGCCCGTTCTTTTGCGCCTCCTTCTGAATGTCGTCCAGATACTGGTCAATGGTGTTCGCGAAACGCACGAATTCGAAGGGCAGGACGGAGGAACCGGCGAGTCGCATGAGCGCTGTGGCCGTATATTGTGCCAGGGCCTGGCCGTCGGCAAAGGTCGTATCGGAGAAGTTGGTGTACCAGTATATGGAATCGTAAATCGAGTGGTAAATCCCGCTCTTTGTCTGTCCGCCAAAGCCCTCGTTCATGCTGGCAACGCCCAAGTAATCGAGAAAGGCAACGTAGTCCGAGCCTGCTCCGAGCGCGGCGATCGCGAACGGCTTTTCCGCCTTACCGGACGGCGCCGAGTCCTCCTCGTCGGGACCGGGAGGGTGATGAATCGAAGCGTCGAGCAGAGTCTCCGCCGTTCCAGGCTGAGGGACCGAGGAAGCTACTTCTGCGGCAAAGGCCTCCAGGGTGTGCGATCCGCCTATGCGGATCCAGCCCTTGCCCGTGTTGTCGGAGTTCAGATAAACGGCGGCCTTTTCTTTGAGTTCGGTCTGATGTTTTTCGGCCCATTCGGTGGAGCCAAGCAGGCCGAACTCCTCCCCGTCCCAGAACGCCAGCTTGATGGTCCGCCTCGGCCTCCATCCTTGTTTCTTCAAACCGGCGAGCGTACGCGCGGTTTCGAGCAGAGCCGCCGCGCCGGAGACGGGGTCATCGGCCCCATTCACCCAGGCATCGTGATGATTGCCGGCGATAACCCAGCGGTCGGGCGATTCGGAACCCGGAATGGTCGCGATCACGTCATAGAGCGGCCTGGTGGCCCAATCGTAATCGGTCTTAATATGGACCTCCGCGGCGCCGGGGCCAGCATGGTAGGTAATGGGCAGTGATCCGCGCCAGTCCGTGGGAACGACCGGACCCGTGAGCTGCTCGAGAATCGGCTGCGCATCACTGTAGGAGAGAGGCATCACCGGGATCTTCATCAGCGCCTTGGCATCTGCTATCGCCAGACGCCGCGAACCCTTCTCGGACGCCCAGCCCGGAGAAAGCGGATCTCCCGGGTAAAGCGGCATATCGAGGACACTGCCGCGCTGCACACCTTGCGGAGGGCGCATGGGGCCTTTGGGATAGATGTCACTCTCGAAGTAACCGTCCTCGTGCGGATCCGAGTAGATAAGGCACGCTATGGCGCCGTGCTCCGCGGCTACTTTGGGCTTGATGCCGCGCCAGCTCTTGCCATACCGAGTGATGACAATCTTGCCTTTAACACTGATGCCTTGTCTTTCGAGCCAGACGTAATCGTCAGGTACCCCGAAGTTTGCGTAGACCACTTGACCGGTGACATCGCCGCTCGCGGCGTAAGCGTTATAAGTAGGTAACTGGTGAGGATCACCGCTATTCGGATCCTGAGCCACAGCCGGTTCTTTAAGCTGGGCGACGTAGCGTTTTGGAGAAACGACTTCGACCTGGCGCACCGTGGGATACGGCATCAGCGCTTCAAACTGCTCGATATATGCGTCCAGGCCCCATTCGCGAAGCATTGCGGCCAAGGATTGGGCGACGGCTTTCGAACGGGGCGAACCGGCGTTGTGCGGCTCGCCGGCCATGAACTCCATATAGCTTCGAAGATGCTTCCCATCGGGCATTGCCTGGGCCTGCGCCTCGAATTTGGACTCACCGGCGACCTCTTTAGCGAGGAATCCGCGCATGTTCACATATTGCGACTGACCGCACAACGGCAGGGAGGCGCAAAGAGAAAAGACTAGAACCGGCCTCATCGAAGGACCCATTCTAGCCTTGTGTGAAACGAAAGCTTAGATGGTGGCCGTGCGCAACTGTTCAGGTTCTTCCTGCTGCTGCACGCTGTTATTGAAGCTGTAGCCGAATCCGCGCACCGACCGAATCAGAATCGGATTAGCGGGATCGGACTCGATCTTCTGCCTGAGGCGCAGAATGTACACATCCACAGTGCGATCGGTTACGGCGCGGTCATGTCCCCACACCGCATCGAGTAGTTGTTCGCGGCTGAAGACTACGCCACGGCGGCTCATCAGAAATTCGAGCAGGCGAAACTCGGTCGCGGTGAGAGTAAGAGGCGTACCGTCCAAACGGACTTCGCAGCTGCTCCGGTCCAATTCGAGGGTCGCGGCTTTGAGCACACGGCTGGCGGTGGTTTGGCCCCGGAACTGAATCTTGACGCGCGCTATGAGCTCCCTTATGAAGAAAGGCTTGACGATGTAATCATTAGCGCCAAGTTCGAGGCCTACGATGCGGTCCGTTTCTGAAGCACGCGCAGTTAAGAAGATCACCGGGATGTGGGCCAGTTCGGGATGCTGCCGGATGCTCTTGCAGATCTCGAGACCGTCGGAATCCGGCAACATGACGTCGAGCAGGATCAGATCCGGGCGTTCACGGCGGCACAGATCGGTAACTCCTCGCCCGGTTTGAGCACCGACCACGGCAAAACCTTCTTTCTCCAGGTTGTACTTGACCAGGGCGTATAGATCAGCGTCGTCTTCGATCAATGCTATTTTCCGCATGGTGGCCTCAACAGAAGAGTAACCGAGCAGGCGTTACAGTTGTGTTACGGTTTGGTGAATTGAGTCTGAATTCAAGTAGGACCAACAGGACATCCGAGAGAAATTTACGGTGTCTCAACTTAGAAGCGCAGCCATGCCCGTCACGTTCTGCCCTGGATCGTTCAGTGCGCCGACTTGCAAAGCTAATTGCGGTTTACTCGACTGCGCCACTTTCGTTGAGTTTGCCGCTGTTGCTTCGCTGAAGATGGGGAGCTTACGTCAGAAGAAAGAACGTACTGCAAAAGGGCTGGTCTCACCTAACGACATCGACGACATCGACAAGCGCAGTCGGGAGTCTAGTCCCCTTGGCGTAAGATGAATGGAAAATCACGCGAGCACCTGCTGCAAAAGGGCTGTCCAAGTCCAATCCTTCGTTGAACAAATCCTTGCAAAAGGGAGCTTTACGATCTCATCGCCCTTTGCTGTTCCATCGAGCAGTAAGTCGAGATTAATGGACATGCAGGAAGGCGCAAGATCGACCGCCACGCTCACGGCCGGGAAGCGCTTCGCTGGAGTAAGCTGAAGCTAAGGCGAAGCGGTATGAACAAGTATGAGGAACAAGCTGCGCGCGAGCGCCGGTCCTCCATGCGGTCGTCGATGACGATGTGGAGCGCCGCGGCGGCGCTGATAGTAGTGGTGCTGCTGATATTGGGGTTGAGCAGTGCGGCTCCTTCCTCGTTCTTCACGCGCGGGGCGATTGCCGCAGCTATCCTGCTGCTGGTTTTGAGGCAGGTTGGGCGTAGGCTCAAGGGCCGCCCGAGCCGCGCAGCGCAACCGGATCCCCAATCGACTTTAAAGCTCGACTGAGCAGGTACTCGGGCATCTTGGCCCTAAACTGTTCCGCTTGCTAGGATTAGTACTGCATGAAAGGCATCGTCCTCGCCGGCGGCACCGGAAGCCGTCTCCTTCCCCTCACCAAAATCACGAACAAGCACCTGCTGCCGATCTTTGACAAGCCTATGGTTTACTACCCGATCGAGGCCTTAGTCGAAGCGGGGATTCAGGACGTGCTGGTGGTCACCGGAGGCCGCAACGCCGGAGACTTCCTGAGGCTCTTGGGAAACGGCAAGGAATTTGGCCTGAAGCACATGAATTATGCCTACCAGGAGGGGGAAGGCGGCATCGCGGAAGCGCTCGCGCTGGCGGAACATTTTGCAGAAAACAGCCAGGTATGCGTGGTGCTGGGCGACAACATCATCGAGAAATCGATCAAGCATGCGGTTGACGACTTTAAGCAGCAGGAGCGCGGCGCCAAAATTTTGCTGAAGCAGGTTCCCGACGCAGAACGGTTCGGTGTTGCGGAGATCGAGGGCGACCGGATTCTCTCTATAGAGGAGAAGCCGAAGAAGCCCAAATCCAATTACGCCGTGACCGGTATCTACATGTACGACAAAACTGTCTTCGATAAGACGCGCACGCTCAAGCCTTCGGCGCGCGGCGAACTCGAGATCACGGACGTCAACAACGCCTACATCAGGGAAGGCACGATGACGTTCAACTTCCTCGATGGATGGTGGACGGACGCAGGCACATTCGATTCGCTGATAAGAGCCTCCAACCTCGTTTACCAGACGCATAACAAGCAGCAGCCCGAACTGGCCGGAGCAGGGGCGAAACCCAAGTGAGCACATTCGCATTGGGTGTGCTGGAATCCGGAGTCGAAATCGAGATTCCAACGGCCGATCCCGGGATCGGGAAGGTCATTCTCTCACCCACAAGCGCGGATTTGATTGCCGATGTCGCGATCAAGCCGTTTCCCGTGTGGCCGGACGATCGGGGCTACTTTCTGGAAGTGGCGCGCCTTGGGCAAGGGTTGGTGGCCGAGTTCCCCGGCGCCAGTTCGCAGGTTTCGGCCGCACTGAATTATCCCGGCATCATCAAGGCTTTCCACTTTCACAAACTGCAGACGGATTATTGGGTGGCGGCGGCGGGTTTGCTGCAAGTGGCGCTGGTCGATCTGCGGCGCGGCTCGCGAACGTACGGCTGGAAGAACACCCTCTACGTCGGTGCGCTGCGGCCCTGGCAGTTGCTCATTCCACCCGGGGTGGCGCATGGCTACAAAGTGATCGGTGAACAGCCTTCCGTCCTGGTTTATATCACCAACCGGAATTACGACCCGAAAGACGAGGGGCGGATCGCGTATAACGATACTTCGATCGCTTACGATTGGGAGTTACAACACAAATGAAGCTGGTGGTGACGGGCGGTGCAGGCTTTATCGGCTCCTCGTTTGTGCGCCTGGCGTTGCGGGAAGGTTGGGCCGATCAGGTCATAAACCTCGACAAGCTGACTTATGCGGGTAACCTGGAGAATGTTCAGCCGGTAGCGGACCGCCCGGGGTACCGGTTTGTTCAGGCGGACATTGCGGATGGTCCCGCCATCGAAGCGCTCTTCGCGGCCGAATCGCCGGATGCCGTTGTGCACTTTGCGGCGGAATCGCACGTAGACCGCAGCATCCATTCGCCCGCACCCGTCATTCAGACCAATCTAAACGGAACGTTTGCATTGCTCGAAGCAGCCCGGAAGCATAAGCTGGCTCGATTCGTGCACGTCTCTACCGACGAGGTCTACGGAAGTATCGATCCGCCGCACGAGGCAGATGAAACTTATCCGCTTCGCGCGAGCAGCCCTTATTCGGCGTCAAAGGCCGGTTCTGATCTGCTTGCGCTTTCTTACTTCGCCACTTACAAGCTGAATGTTTCGGTGACCCGGGCTTCGAATAACTATGGACCTTATCAGTTTCCGGAGAAACTGATTCCGCTCATGATTTCGAATGCACTCGAGGACAAGCAGCTGCCGGTTTATGGCGATGGCCAGCAAATTCGCGACTGGCTTTACGTGGAAGACCATTGCCGGGCGATTCGCTCCGTCCTTGAAAACGGGCGGCCGGGCGAAGTCTATAACATTGGTGGGAACTGTTCGCTGGCGAATCTGGAAGTCGTCCACCGCATCCTGAAGGCCACCGGGAAACCGGAGTCACTGATCACACGAGTTGCCGACCGGCCGGGACACGACCGCCGCTATGCGCTGACGAACGCAAAGCTGACCGGTGAGACAGGCTGGGAGCCGGCGATGGATTTCGACCGGGGTTTGGCAGCAACGGTTGACTGGTACCGGGCGAATCAGGACTGGATTCAGCGCATAAAGAGCGGAGAATACAGGCACTTTTACGAACTAAATTATAGCGGCCGCGCGGAATAAAGCCTCTCGGGCATAGCTATAATTCGTAATGGAGAAATTTGGCCATAAGTGGATCGCCTCGGGCACTCGGCAACTTTCCTGGATGAGTTAAAGCAGATCGAGGAAGAAGCGCGTACCTCGAATTCTCTTAAGGAGCTCCGCAGCTACTTCGAGCGAGTCCAGGAACTCCGGCGAATTCATTCGGGCAATTTCGATATTCAGCTTTCGGTAGCTGAAGCGCAGGAGCAGATCATCCAGCGTGCCCGCGACCTGCGCAGCCGTCCTGGCGGTGCGGAGCTGGAACAAGAATCGTTCGAGAACGTCTCGCAGCCGCCGCGCGCTTCCGCCGGGGCTGTACGGCACGAGTCTGGCGATCCGGCCGAACCTCACCCGAATGACGTACACCAGCTGAACAACCGCAGCTGGCGGCGTGCGACATTTCTCGCTCTTGCCCTGACGGCGGTGATCTGTGTCGTATTTTTCTATCTCATTCAGGCAGCGCGAAGAATAAATCTGGAGCAGCCTGCCCCGGCTGCTGCGACGCCGAAACCGGCTGAGACCGCCAAAGTTCCAGTGGTGAATGGAAAGAGCCCCACCGAGCCGGCGGCCCCGACAGCGCCCACGGTGCGCCTCTATACGGATCTGATACCCGGAACGGTCTCGGTCGATGATGGCGATCCGCAGGATCTGACCGATGGCGAGTTGAACCTGGATCATCTGGAGCCGGGCCGGCACTCGATCAAGGTAGCGGGCAGAAGCGGAACAGCGGAGTTCAGCTTTGACGTGTCGGACAATGCCGCGCCACAAGTGGTTGCACCGGTGACCGCTAACAATGCGATGGCCGTGCTCGTCTCCGCGCAGGATGGCAAGGGCCATCTGATCACAAGCGTGCAGCAACCCGATATCTCGCTAGACGGCAAACCGGTGGGTCAGGCGGGCCCGGATGGTCTGGCGCTCGACAATCTGGGCACAACCGATCATGACCTGCAGGTCACGCAGGCGAACGACAAGCAGCGGTTTGTGTTGACTTACGCAGCGGCGCCCGTGCTTACCGTCTATGTGAAGTCGGATCTCAATGCGGGCATAGTTACGGTAGCCACCAAGCAGGATGGCGCGAGTGTCTTCATCAACGATAAGCCTTACCGCCGCAAGACCGACCACGGTGAGGTCCGGATACCGCTGAAAGTTGGCGGATATGTCATTCGTGTTCACAAAGACGGGTTCACCGATCCGCCACCGCAGAGCGTGGATGTCAAGAAAGGCATCGAATCGGAGTTGTCGTTTGATCTGCAGCCGGTGGTAGATCTGGCTTCTCTCGAAGTGCGGGACGCAGCGCCCGGCACCGCTGTTTACGTGGATAAAACGCAGGTGGGGACTGCCGGAGCCGACGGAATTGCAACCGCGGCGAACCTAACGACCGGCGATCACAGTGTAGAACTCCGACTCGCCGGCGCGGTTCCGAAAAAGTTTGAGCGAGACTTCCAGGGCGGAAAAACAGTGCTGCTTTCGGGTGCGGACGCCGCCCTAGAAAGGGCAACCGAAACGAAAACGGCTCCGGCCGCGGCAACTCCTTCGAGCGCGGAAGAGAGTGTCCCGCCTCCAGTTAAACCGGTCGATATACCGGGCGAGCAAGTTCGGAAAGGCGGCGGTTTTGTGCACTATAACGCGCCGCGCGTTGCCGGCCGTTATTCATTTCAGGCGCATAGCAAAATCGGCGGCTTTCTAAAGCACGACAAACTTCAGTGGTATGCCGGTTATGAGAACAGTGACAACTATGTCATGTTTACGGTGGATGGAAAACACGCTTCGGTGCGACAGGTAAGCAGCGGTAAATCTTCTGAGATAACCCGTATTCCATTCAACGCAAATTCGGGGGAATGGGTGCAGGTGGATCTCTCGGTCAAGCCGGGGAGCATCACCGCGCGCATTAAAACACCGCAGACGGCGTGGAGCGACTTAGGCACGGTCGCGAGCGACGGCCGCGATTTCACGCAGGACAAAGTCGGCTTCTACCTCCCGGGGAATGATGAAGTGGCGGTTGCTAATTTCCATTTCACCAGTCATTGATTCGGCGATAATGAGGACATTGCGCCATGGATGAACGTGCGTTCTACCGCGAGTCGCAGGTTTCAAAGCCTGCCAGCCTGACATGCTCTTTCTGCAGAACGCCTAACACCTACGATCTTCGCTGGCTGGTGCGTCGAAAAGTAGACCGGCTGCCTAGAAATGCAGACGAGAGAGACCGGGCGAAGTTTACCAAGGCGGCAAGTTACATGGTTTTGCTGGACGACAAGGTGTCCTGCAAAGAGCCGCGCTGCCGGCGTCCTTTCGAGGTGTCGGGAATCAAGACCACCGCTTTTCTCACCGATTAGGGATAGCGAAAAGCCTTGGGCGTCAATTAATTCCGATTCAGAACTGTGGCTTGTACCGGCCGCTGCGGTAACTGACTTAGTCTTCGGCACATCTATGTTGCCAGGGAGGCACCAATATGGTGCATGCACATAGTAAGTTTCCCGGCGGCTTTGCCGTAGCCGCCGCTCTGCTGCTATTTTCTTCCGGACATTTGTTCGGGCAGCAGGATCCACCGTCTCGCGTCGCCCGTCTGAATTACATCAACGGGAACGTCTCCATGGAGCCCGCCGGTGTGGACGATTGGGCGCCAGCCGATTTGAACCGTCCGTTCACGGTCGGCGATTATCTTTTCGCGGATCAGGGCGCCGAAGCAGAGCTGCACTTAGATGACGCGGTGCTCCGGATGGGATCCCAAACGAGTTTCGGGTTTCTGAACCTGGATGACCGGACAGTTCAGCTGAAGCTGAGCGAGGGCGACATGTATATCCGGCTGCATGACTTCGCACAAGGCCAGGTATTCGAGGTCGATACTCCGAATGCCGCAGTTACTTTGCTGGGCAATGGCATTTATCGGTTCCGCGTGGATTCGAATGGCAGCATGAGCTTCTTGGTCGTGCGCCAGGGACAGGCGCAGATTACCGGAGGCGGACAGGCATTCCTGCTCAATGCGAATAACAGCGCCACGTTGAACGGCACAGACCAGCTCTCTTACGACATCGAGGTTGCGCCGCAACCAGACGAGTTCGACCAGTGGAGCCAGGAGCGCGATGCCCATGAAGCGCAGGCTGAATCGGCCCGCTACCTTCCACCTACTGTGATTGGTTCCGAAGATCTTGGCGATTACGGTTCCTGGCAGAACAGCGGCGATTATGGGTCGGTCTGGTATCCGCGAAACGTGGATTCAGGCTGGGCGCCGTACCACTACGGCCATTGGGCGTGGATTGACCCTTGGGGATGGACTTGGATCGACAGCCAGCCGTGGGGATTTGCGCCTTTTCACTACGGGCGCTGGGCTTACATCGGCAATCGCTGGGGATGGTGTCCAGGACCTATCGCGGTAGGCGGACGCGGGCCCTATGTCCGGCCGTACTACGCGCCTGCTATGGTGGCCTGGTTTGGCGGTGCGCACTGGGGAGTCTCCATCGGAAGCGGCGGCCCGAGCCTCGGCTGGGTACCGCTCGGGTGGGGCGAACTCTACACGCCGTCTTATCGCTGTAGCCCACGGTACTTCAACAACGTGAACACTTACAACACGCGCGTTGTAAATACAGTAAACATCACGAATGTCTACAACACGGTGTATGTGAATAAGACTGTCTACAACCAGCAGTTTGTAAATGCAAGAGCGCCCAATGCCGCGATGGCCATGCCGCAATCGGCTTTTGCGAGCGGACGCCCCGTCCGGGAAGCAGGAACGCCGGTGAGGCAGCCGGATCTGGCCAGATTTCAATCGGCTGCAGTGATTGCTCCCCCAGTGGCTCCCACGCGGCAGTCCGTCCTGGCGAGCGCTTCCACGCGGCCTGCCGCGAGACCAGCGCCGCAAGTGATGCAGCGGCAAGTGATCGCAAGAAATACGCCTCCTGCGGCCCCCGCGCGCTTTGCGGCACAACAACCTTATCTGCAGCAGCACCCGGGCCAAGTGGCAAACCAGCAGGCGGCACCGGCAACTCGACCGGTTGCGGCAAATGTGAGGCAAGCACCGCCAGCCACTCCGATAACGGTAAGGCCCGGAGAGCGGCACGGGAACACCGCGGCCGCAGTTCGTCCAGCAACAGTTCCCCCAGGGGCGCCGCCACCACCGGCGCAGTCACAAAGCGCGCGACCTCCGCAACCTTACGCTCCGGGCCGGCCACAGCAGCCTGCGGAAGCCGTGCAGCCGCGTCCTGCTCCGGCACAAGCGGCCGCGCCCGCCGCGCATGGTGTTCCACCCAATTTGCGCCAGCCGGCCGCACCGCAGCCGGATAACAGGCGTTACAACCAGACGGCACAGCAACCTTCACAGCCAACCTATCCCAGTCGCGTCACACAGCCGGCGCAGGTTCAGGAACCGAGGCCAGTCACTCCTGCGCGAACGGCCGAGCCCACCAGGCCGCAGCCGCAGGAACAAACCCAGGTAGAACCCCAACGACCCGCTCCTCCCGCGCGCCAGCCCCAAATGCAGGAACGCACTCAACCTGCGCCGGAACGGGAAGCTCCTCCTGAAAGACAAGCGCCGCCTGCTCCGCAACGAACCCAACCCGCACCCGAATGGCCTCAGCCGCAAATGCAGGAACGCACCCAGCCTGCGCCGGAGAGATCAGCTCCTCGCCCGGAACGGGAACCGCAGATGCAGGAACGGCCCCAACCCGCTCGGCCTGCCCCGCCTGCCCGGGAACCAGCGCCGCCGCAGGAACGAAGCCAGCCAAATCGCCAGGAGTCCAAACCGGAAGCCGCGCCGCACTCTCAGCCGAGTAAGCCGGATCACGATCACCCGAACAGCGATAAAAAGCAGTGAAGGTGGTCGCCTTGGCTACTTTACGAAGCCGAGTTTTTTAAGGTCAGGTTCAGGCAGCGGAACGTTGAACTGAGCCTGGCCGAAGGTTTCTTTCACACGCCCGTCTTCAAGCGCTACGCCGAACGGAGGATCGACAAAAGGAAATGCTTTCTTCAGTTTGTCCAGTTCGAGGCTCGTGCCCGCCTTCAGATGTGTGTCGTGCAGAAAACTCGCGGCCCATTGCGGATTGATGGTCGGTATGGCGACGATCCGGCTATCGCCCCAGTTGAGCTTCGACATAAACTTCGAAGCCGCATCGCAATGCATGCAAGAGGGATCGTAGAAGAACAGAAACACCTTGCCGGTCGCGAGATTCTGAGCCTTGCCATCGACGATCACCGGTACCGGCACTTGCGCATGGCTGCGTTGCACGGAGTTCAATCCGAAGCTCACGCCCGCCAAAACAATGAGGGACGCAAGCGCCACCGCCGGCATTTTGAAGCGCCTGACGGGACGCGACCACGCAAAAGCAGCAAGACCGAGCAGCAGCATGATGCCGTCCCCGATGAAGAAACCCGGACCGACCGTTCGCTTGATGATCGGGAAGCAGCTGCACTCGTGCCCCACCAGAACGTTGTAGTAGTAGCCGATCCAGCCAATGAAGAAGATCATGAGCGCCGAACCGAGCAGGCCGCCCCATCGCCGGTAGCGTGGCGTGAAAAGAAGAAACGCGGTGAATACTTCGAGAGTGCCGAGAGCCGCTGCGCCGAATGCTCCCCACCCGGCATGCACCTGCGCCTGTTCCAGGAGTTCGCCGGTCTTGAACGGACTTAGCAGCTTCCAACCGCCCGAGACGAGGAAGATGATGCCTAATAAAATCGCTGCCGCGGCCGCTGCGGTTCGCTGCCAGCCGGCGCGCTCAGCTACCGAAGAAAGACCCTGCGAATTTGCAACGGCTGCCTGCATATTTCACCTCAATTGTATTCTGATTTGATACCGCATGCCTAAATCACGCCTTTTGCGGGCGCGCCCTGCCGCTGGACTTTGTCTGTGTGCGGCGATCCTGACCGCTGCTCCAGCGAATCCGAAAAAGATCGATGCCGAGGTCAAGTCGATCACCAGATCAGCCATCCTGATCGACACCCATAACGATATTCCAAGCTTCACTGTCGACGGAACGGACATCGGCAATTCGCCCAAGAATGAAACCGACATCCCGCGCTTGAAGCAGGGCGGCGTGGGGGCGATTTTCTTCTCCGTCTATGTGGCCGCGAAGTACGTGGACGGAAACCATTCGGCTAACCGTGCGCTGCAGATGATCGATACCGTCAAGCAGGACATCATCGGTCGCTATCCGGATACCTTTCAACTTGCGCTTACGGCAGACGACATCGTGAAGGCGCACAAGAAGCACAAAATTGCGGCGCTCATGGGCATTGAAGGCGGTCATGCGATTGAAGACAGTCCTCGGCTCCTCCGCGATTACTATCGGCTGGGCGTTCGCTATATGACTCTGACTCACACCAACACGAACGACTGGGCCGATTCGTCGGGCGACATCAACAAGCCCGGCATCGAGCACCACAACGGGCTCACGCCGCTCGGCAAAGACATCATTCACGAGATGAACCGGCTGGGCATGATGGTCGATATTTCGCACGTGGCGGATAAGACCTTCTACGACGCCCTCGAAACGAGCCAGGCCCCGCTCATTGCATCGCATTCTTCCGCGCGCGCCGTGACGGATGTTCCTCGTAACATGACCGACGATATGATCCGCGCTTTAGCTAAAAAAGGCGGCGTAATTCAGGTGAATTTCTATTGCAATTTCATCAACGCGGAAGCGGCCGCTGCTCCAGCGGGAGCGAAAGTCCACGCCTCACTCGCGGATGTGGTGGCGCATATCGATCACATCAGACAGATCGGCGGCATCGATGCAATCGGAATCGGTAGCGACTTCGACGGTATTGAGTGCGCGCCCGAAGGCCTGGAAGACGTTTCGAAGTTTCCGAATCTGACCCGTGCTCTGCTTGAAAAAGGCTACTCGCCCTCCGACATCAAGAAGATATACGGCGGCAACACGCTGCGACTGATGCGCCAGGTGGAACGCGTCGCCGGTCAGGCGAAGTAGCAGCCATCACTCCGGCGGGTTGTGCTCGAGATGTTTCGCTTCCTGCCAAAGCTCTTCCATGCGATCGAGCGGCACGCCATCGAGCGTCGAGCCTGCCTCCGCAATCCGCGCTTCGATGTGCGCGAACCTCTTACGAAACCTGGCATTTGTTTTGCGCAGCGCCTGTTCGGGATCTACCTTCAGATAGCGCGCAAGATTCACAACGTTGAAAAGCAAATCGCCGATTTCATGCTCGATGTGCGCCGGGTTCCCGGCGGCCTGCGCAGCGGCCAGCTCAGCCGCTTCCTCCTGCAGCTTCTCGAGAACCCCGCGGGCGTCCGGCCACTCGAAGCCGACTTTCGCGACTTGCCGCCCGATCTTGTCCGCTTCTGCCAGCGCGGGTAACGACCGCGGAACTCCGTCAAGCATCGATGCAGCTGGCTCGAGACCACGCTCCTTCTTCTCCTGCTGCTTGATCTGATCCCAGCGGGTCTTAACATCGTCTGCTGTTTCGGCCAACGCGTCTCCGAAGATATGCGGATGGCGGCGGACCAGCTTCTCGTTGATGGCATCGAGCGAATCGGCAATGGTAAACAGCCCTTCTTCACGCGCCATCTCGGCAAAGAAAACAGGCTGTAGAAGCAGGTCGCCGAGCTCTTCGGCAAGTCCGGGCCAATCGCGCGAGTCGATCGCATCCATCACCTCGTAGGTTTCTTCGAGCAAGTACGGTTTGATCGAATCGAAGCTCTGCTTACGGTCCCAGGGGCAGCCCCCGGGCGCGCGCAGCTGGGCCATGATCCGCACGAGCTCCGCAAATTTTCTGCCTGCTTCTTCGAACTGGTCTGCCATGTGCTTGCCTTCCGAATATAGCGGGACGCACCGGGCCCGGGAAGGCGATCGGCCCTGGATATTATAGGTGTGTAGTATGGCTGAGAACAACGAGACCTTGCAGGATTTCCCGTTACCACCGGCGACCTTCGAATTCCTTATCGAGTCCATTTTGATGCAGACCCAGATGCAATTGGGACTGTTCCATTTGCGCGAGGGCGAAGAGAACTCCGAGCCCAACCTGCCGCTGGCGAAGCACTCCATAGATATGCTCGCCATGCTGCAGGAAAAGACACGCGGCAACCTTTCGGTTCAGGAGCAGCGGCTGCTCGAGAACGGGCTAACTGAACTTCGTTTCCGCTACGTTCAGGTGGTGGACGAACAGAAGCGAGCGAGCCAACCGAAGGGGAACGGCGAAAGCCAAAAAGAAGATAAAGGACCGCTGATCATCACGGCGGATGGCGGCAAGGGAAGCAAAACGGAATAGTGGCTTACCCTGGCGATTATGTCAGCCGCGTAGCTGTCTCTGCCGTAAGCGGGATGGCTCGGTAGATGCTTTCCGAGTTCGAGCATGCGTCGCTACTCGTGCTCGGATCTGGCACGAGCGTAGGGGTGCCCATGATCGGGTGCCATTGCAAAGCCTGCATTTCGACCGACCCGCGCGATAAGCGGCTGCGGCCCTCCGTCCTCCTGCGCCTGGGCGAGAAACGTGTACTGATCGATACCTCCCCTGATTTCCGCTACCAGGCCCTGCGCAGCGGGATGGAGCGCCTGGATGCCATTCTGTACACGCATTCCCATGCCGACCACATTCTCGGACTCGACGATGTGCGTCCTTTCAACTTCATGCAGAAGGGCGACATCCCGTTTTACGCCTCGAGCGAAGCGTGGCAGGTTATCGAGCGCACTTTCAGCTACGTCTTCGACGCCTCGCCTTCGCAATCTAGCCGCCCGCGCCTGACCCCGCACATCTTCAACGGAGACCCGATATCGGTTGCGGGCACCTCGGTGCAGCCGATCCGGGCGCGGCATGGAAAAGGGACAGTCTACGGGTTTCGCTTCGGCGACTGCGCTTACCTGACCGATCACAGCGAGATCCCTCGGGAAAGCCAGGAGCTGCTGACCGGGTTGGACGTGCTGTTTCTTGATGCCCTCCGGCACAACCCGCACCCGACACACTCGACGGTTGAAGAGTCGCTGCGTATGGTCGAGCGGCTCGCGCCGAAGCGGGCCTTCTTCACTCATATCTCCCATGACCTGGTACATGCCGCAACCGAAGCGCGCATGCCGCCAAACGTACGGTTAGCCTACGACGGACTCGAGCTCTTCATTGGCTGGGGAGACGGCGAGCGAGCCCATGCATTTTCCCAATACGAGCGGATCGCATGACGCCGGAGATTTTCTGGACGCGCGAAGAGGCGGCCGGGCGTTTCGGCCCCTGTACATTAGCCATTGGAAATTTCGATGGCGTGCATATCGGTCACCAGGCCTTGATCGGCGAAGCCGTCCAGAGTGCGAAGGCCATGGGCGTCGCCCCGGCTGTCCTGACCTTCGATCCGCATCCGACGGCGGTGGTGGCGCCGGACCGTGTGCCGCCCCTCATCTGCACGCTTGAAGAGAGGCTTCGCTTAATCGGCGCCGCTGGCGCGCAGAAAGTCTTCGTTCTCCGGTTCACGCCCGAAATCGCCCGTCTGTCTCCCGAAGACTTTGTCTCCCAGATCTTAGCCGGTGCCCTCGAGACCAAAGGAATCTTCGTCGGAGATAATTTTCGCTTTGGTTTTCGACAGAGTGGCACGCCGGAGGTTCTCGCCGCGCTCGGGCAGCAGTACGGTTTCAGTACCCGTTTTCTGAAGCCGATTACCTTACGCGGCAAGGTAGTTTCGAGCACAGCCGTGCGCAGCGAATTAACGAAGGGCAGGGTAGTGGAAGCCGGCCGCCTGCTCGGCCGCTGTTACTCGGTCACGGGCAGAGTGGTTTCCGGCCGCGGTATCGGGTCCAAAAAAGCCGTCCCGACACTGAACCTCAAGCCCGACCCCGAACTGCTGGCGCTGCACG
The DNA here is from genome assembly GCA_963723645.1 of Terriglobia bacterium. Lineage (GTDB taxonomy): Bacteria > Acidobacteriota > Terriglobia > Bryobacterales > Bryobacteraceae > Bog-105. The sequence goes on along the minus strand of CAVRRR010000005.1, from coordinate 1,413,293 downwards.
GCATCTTTGTGACGGAGACCGTCGAGCCCGCGACGGACAGGCGCTGGCCTTCTGTGACGAGCTGCGGCTACAATCCCACGTTCGGCGCCACAGAGTTGACGGTCGAAACCTACCTGCTCGATAAGCTGAGCGGTGCAAGCCCCGAGACCATCGAGGTAAAGTTTCGGCATTTCCTCCGCCGCGAAGAGACCTACCCGGACGCCGAGACCCTGAAAGCTCAGATACTCAAGGATGTGGCGCGCTCCGAGGCCTATTGGCGGCATCTTGAAAACGTTGCTAAAGCCACTCCTTCGATATACTGAACTGTCGAGAGATCAGCCCATTTTCGAAGGAATTCCATGCAGCTTTCCGAAGGTAAAATCAACCAACTGAACGCATTATCGAACCAGGACGGCATTATTGCAGCAGCCGCCATGGACCAGCGCGGAAGCTTGCGCAAAATGATCGCGCAAGGCAAAGGGGTGGGCCAGGAACAGGTCACCGACCAGATGCTCGAAGAGTTCAAGGAGTCGGTGAGCAAGGTTCTGACACCTCATGCAAGCGCCATCCTGCTCGACACCGAATACGGCTTGCCGGCGGCGAAGGCTCGGGCGAAGAACGCCGGTCTGCTGCTCGCTTATGAGGAGAGCGGTTACGACAACACCAAAGAAGGCCGGTTGCCGGACCTGCTGCCTGACCTTTCCGTCAAGCGTATCCGAGATCACGGCGCAAACGCGGTTAAGGTCCTGCTGTACTACACGCCCTTCGACAAGCCGGAAGTCAACGAGATCAAGCACGCTTTCATCGAACGGATAGGCGCCGAGTGTGAGACCTATGAGATTCCATTCTTCTGCGAGTTCGTCGGCTACGACGAGAAGGGCGGGGACGAAAAAGGGCTCGAATACGCAAAGAAAAAGCCGAACGTGGTGATCGGCTCCATGAAGGAATTCGGCAAACCGCAGTACAAAATAGACGTGCTGAAAGTCGAAGTGCCGGTCAATTCTCATTTCGTGGAGGGCACCAGCGGTTTCAAAGGACAGAGCGCGTATTCACGGGAAGAGGCTCTCGATCTGTTCCGCAAGGCAGCCGATATCGCTCAGAAACCGTTCATTTACCTGAGCGCGGGCGTGAGCAATTCGGAGTTCATCGAATCGCTCGGCATGGCGGCTGAAGCAGGCACCGATTACTCGGGTGTTCTTTGCGGGCGCGCTACCTGGAAAGACGGCGTGGCGGTCTACGCGAAGAACGGAGTGCGCGCTCTCGAAGACTGGTTATCGGACCAGGGCGTAAAGAACATTGAGGCGGTAAACGGCGCAATCAAAACGGCAAAGCCGTGGCGCGCAAAGGTCGCGGTAGCTACCGCCGTAGCCTAGCCGCGTGACTTCGCTCCGGAACACTCTCCCTGCTAGCGGCGCCGCAGATGCGCAGATGAATTTTGCCTCCATCCCTGACGCAATAGAAGATTTTCGTCAAGGCAAGGTCCTCATTGTTGTTGACGATGAGGACCGCGAAAACGAAGGCGACCTCACGATAGCGGCCGAGAAGATTACTCCGGAAGCAATCAACTTCATGGCCACTTACGGCCGCGGTCTGATCTGTCTTGCGCTCGATGCGGAGACTTGCCGGCGCCTTGACCTCCAGCCTATGTCGGCCGTGAATACGGCGCGTTTTTCTACTGCCTTTTGCGAAGCGATCGACGCCGCTGATGGCGTCACTACCGGCATATCGGCCTATGATCGGGCGCACACCATTCGCGTTGCAATGGATCCCAAAACACGGCCGCAGGATCTGGCGCGCCCAGGGCACGTGTTCCCGTTGCGCGCACGTCCGGGCGGCGTGTTGGTGCGCTCCGGGCAGACCGAAGCCGCAGTGGATCTGGCGCGCCTCGCCGGTTTTTCACCGGGCGGGGTCATCTGCGAAATCATGAATGAGGACGGCACCATGGCGCGCGTCCCTCAACTGCTCGAGTTCTGCCGGCGCTACGGCCTTAAAATGATTTCGGTCGCGGATCTGATCCGGTACCGCATGCAGAACGAGCGCTTCGTCGAGCTCGATGGCACGGGTACCATGCAAACCCCGTATGGCGAGTTCGAAGTTCTCCGTTACGTGGGTCGCCTCGATAACGAAACGCATCTCGCGCTCGTCTATGGGAATGTAGCCGGCAAATCCGATGTGCTGGTCCGCGTTCACTCGCATTGCGCTTACGGCGATGTGTTTCGTTCGAGCGATTGCGACTGCCACCAGATGATCGGAGCCGCTTTAGAGGCAATCTCGAAGGAAGGCAGCGGCGTGTTCGTGTATCTTCATCAAACCGGGCCGGGACTGCATGTGACCTGGAATGATGGAAAACGCGAAATTCTCGGGCACCGGCGTGATCGGTCGACCTTTATTCCTTCCGAGCGTCATCAGCCGCTGCAGCACGAAATCGGGCTCGGTGCACAGATCCTCTCGGCTCTCGGTCTCTCGACTATCCACCTCCTCACGAACCATCCGCGAAAAGTAGTCGGTCTCGAAGGTTTCGGGATCCAGATTACCCGGCAAATCGCGTTTCCGCTCGATTCTTAGCGGCTTGGCTATGCACAGACTGGTCCCCACATTTATGGCCGTTGCGATGTTTGTTATGGCTGCTCCCGTTCGGAACGAGCGCCCTTACTGTGAGAATGTCGGTGCTCCGGTACATTTCGATCCACAGGGGACATGGACTCTGACGGGTGTGGCAGCTCGTTCGGAATCTTCTTCGCTCATTCGGCTTCGCAGGATGCATCTGCTCGGCGCGCAGCTGCTGATCAAAGGCGAACAGGTTGAGTTCAGGACGAAGACCGGTGGTTGGGTGGAGCCATTCGCCGCGCCTGTGCTGGGTAAGCAAACCTACGACACAAAATCACGCGAGTTTTGGCTCGACTTTCTTACTCCTCCTGACAAGCTCAACCTGCCGCGCTACGTCGCTGCCGTCAATGTCGAGTTCGGAACAGTGCTTGCCGCGACGGACAATCGCTTCTTTTTCGAATACAACGGAGTCTGGTTCACGATCGCGCGGGCGGGACAAGGCACCAGCTAGTCATTCTGATGCCGGTCCCGTTCAAAGTCCCGAAATTTTATCCGATTCTCGACACCGCCTCGCTCGAGACACGCGGGTGCCCGGTACCGGTCGCTGCCGAAGGTCTGATCGATGCGGGTGTCAGGATCCTGCAGTACCGGCACAAGGATTCTTGGACACAGAAACATTTCGATGAAGCCAAGGAGCTGGCCGAGCGATGCCAGGATCTCGGCGTGTTGTTCGTGCTGAACGATCGAGCCGATTACGCACGCCTCTTGCGGACGGCGCTGCATGTCGGGCAGGAGGATCTGCCGCCGGTTGCGGCGCGTACGGTTGTCAGCGATGAAGTAATAGGCTTCTCAACCCACAATGCCGAGCAACTCCGTCGAGCGGCGGATGAGCCGGTCGAGTATCTTTCGCTGGGACCGATCTTCGCCACGCAATCAAAGTTTCGTCCGGATCCGGTAGTGGGCCTCGACGGCTTGCGCAAGCTGCGGGAGGTTACTGAGAAGCCGCTTGTCGCCATTGGCGGTATCACGCTCGAGAACGCGCGCGACACGTTAGACGCCAAAGCGGACTCGCTCGCCATCATCTCCGGTCTCTTGCCCGACAAACCAGACCGAAAAGCGATTCGCCGCCGTGCGGAGGAGTGGTTGACACTCCTCGCCTGAGCAGCTTGCGCGCCCAGCTTCATAAATAGGACGTATTATGTTTCGAAAGTTTTGGTTTTCTCTTTTCTGCCTGAGCACCGCTGCGGGCATCGCCTGCGCCGCTGAACAGCCGCCGCAACTGAGACTGCCCGAGACCGTTGCCCCCACCAGTTACCGGGTGGCGCTGAAGCTCGATCCAAACCAGACGGTCTTTAAGGGGCAGATCCACATCGAACTGGACATCAAACAGCCGGTGCAGACGATCTGGCTGAATGCGACTGCGATTTCTATCTCGGAAGCCAAGCTGAGCGGGGCAGGGAAGACTCGGGCCGCGAAAGTTGTTCCGGACGGCGCCGATTTCGTCGGGCTTGCCTTCGATGCTCCTGTGGAAGCCGGAGCGGCGCAGCTCGATATCACTTATACGGGCCAGGTGCGCGTGAAGGAAAGCTCGGGCATCTTTCACGAACTGGAAGACGGCAACAACTATCTCTTCACACAATTCGAAGAGACAGACGCCCGCGCAGCCTTTCCCTGTTTCGATGAGCCGTCGTACAAAGTGCCATGGCAGCTGACGCTCGACGTTCCCAAGCAATATGCGGCGATCAGCAATACGCCGGTTGAGAACGAAAACGCGAGCGGCGATCGCAAAGTGCTGCATTTCAAGCAGACCAAACCATTGCCGAGCTATCTGGTCGCATTTGCGGTGGGCGAGTTCGATTTCGTTCCGGCGGGCTATGCCGGAGTGAATCGGGCGCCGGTGCGAATCGTAACACCTAAGGGACACGCGAATGAAGCGAAATATGCCGCTGAAGTGACCGCGACCATCCTCACACGTCTCGAGGATTACTTTGGCATTCCTTTCCCATACGAAAAATCGGATCAGGTAGCTATTCCCTCAACCTACGGATTCGGCGCGATGGAAAACGCGGGTATGGTGACCTACGATCAAAATATTCTGCTTGGCAACCCTCAGCGCGACACCACACAGCGGCAGCGCGGCTATGCTTCCGTGGCGGCCCACGAACTCGCCCATCAATGGTTCGGCGATCTGGTGACCACAGCCTGGTGGAATGACATCTGGCTCAATGAGGCGTTCGCTACCTGGATGGAGCAGAAGTTACTCGCCGAGTGGAAGCCTGAATGGGAAACGCGGGTGGGCGATGTTGGTTCGAAGCTCGGCGCCGAGGCGCAAGACACGCTCACGTCCGCACGCAAGATTCGCCAGGAGATCAAGACTAAGGACGACATCAGCAACGCTTTCGACGGAATCACGTATCAAAAGGGCGCTGCCGTGATCGGCATGTTTGAGAACTGGGTCTCGGCCCCAGCGTTTCGGAAGGGTGTCCAGTCCTACCTGCACCAATATGAGTTTAAGAATGCGACTGCGTCCCAATTTTTGGGTGCCGTCAGCTCTACGATCGGCAAAGATATCACTCAGCCGTTTTTCACGTTCCTGAATCAGGCGGGCGTTCCACTGGTTTCCGTCACGATGGATTGTCAGAACTCGTCGGCGGTGCTTCACATGAAGCAAGAGCGATCATTGCCACTGAACACGTCCGGTTCGCAGGACCAGCTCTGGCAAATCCCGTTTTGCATTCGCTACGGAAGCGGGATGACGGACGAGAGTGCCTGTACCGTGCTGGCGGACCCGAGAGCGGACTGGAAGCTGCCAACTCAGGGCTGTCCCACGTGGGTTGAGGCGAACGCAAAAGCCCTTGGCTATTACCGTGTCTCCTATGACACGCCGCTGCTGAAGGGCCTGACGGAAGGCGACGTCGAACATCGGTTGAGCGCTGCCGAACGAGTCGATCTGATCGGCAATGCACAGGCCCTTTCGAATACCGGCAAGATGCCCGATGGTGAGGTGCTCGGACTGGTCCCCAAATTTCGCGACGATCCGAACCGGTATGTGCTCGAGCGGGCGATCAACGTGGCGCGAGCTCCGGGCGAGCATCTTGTACCCGATGATCTGAGACCTAATTACCAGCGCTTTATACAAAAGAACTTCGCGGCTCGGGCCCATGAACTAGGTTGGATGCCAAAACCGGAGGAAACGGACGATGCGCGCCTGCTGCGTCCCACCTTACTGCCCTTCGTGGCCACTGCCGGCGGAGACGAGGAACTGGCAAAAGAGGCGCGCGAGCTGACAACCAAATGGTTCAGTGATCGGAACGCCATCCCGGCGGACGAGACTGGCGCCGTTCTGATGACGGCGGCGTATTACGGAGACAAAGCCTTGTTCGAGCAGTTCCTCGCTCAATTCAAACAGGCGCATGACAGGCAGGAGAAGCGGCGCATTCTGACTGCGATGGTCTCGTTCCGCGACCCGGCGGCGATTCAAGCGGGCATGAACGCGATACTGGACGGCAGTGTTCCTTTTATCGAGGGTGGGCAGCTGCTCTTTGCCGGGCAGCGTTGGACGCCCACGCGAAAATTGGCCTTTGATTTTATGAAGGCCCACATAGACGCGCTGGCGGCCAAACGCCCGGGCGGCGGCGGATCTGACGCCGGTGCTCAATTTGTACGCGTGGGCGAGTCCTTCTGCGATCCTGAATCGGAAGAGCAGTTGAAAGCGTTCTTCGAGCCGCAGGTGCAGAAATTTGTGGGCGCTCCACGGATGCTTGCACAAACCCTGGAGAGTATTCATTCGTGCATCGCGAACAAGACACTACAGGAATCGAGCGTGGAAAGCTTCTTGAGGGGTTTTTAGTGGATATAAGTTTGAGACTGAGCCCGTTCTTACGGGCGTTGTTAGTAAGTGGAGGCATCTCAGCGCTGCTGCTCGCCGCCGGCGAAGTACAGGCGCCGCCGCTCGATGGCTACACGGCGGATTCCGCTCGCGCTGAACACGATTGGGAAAACAAATTTCGCGCGCTGCCTTCGGTCGACAACCAGCGCGAGTATATGCGCAGGCTTTCGGCGCGCCCGCATCATGTCGGTTCACCGTATGACAAGGACAACGCAGAGTGGCTGCTCGCACGATTCAAAGAGTGGGGCTTCGATGCCCAGATCGAACGCTTCGACGTACTCTTTCCCACTCCCAAAGACAATCATCTGGAGATGATTGAGCCCAGAAAATTCGTAGCCAAATTGTCCGAACCTTTGTTGAGCATGGACCCCACCACATCGCAGAAGGGCGAGCAGTTACCCGTATACAACGCCTACTCGATCGATGGCGATGTGACTGGGCCGCTCGTATACGTGAATTACGGCATGCCGGACGATTACAAGGAGCTCGAGCGCTCCGGCGTCTCGGTAAAGGGCGCCGTTGTGATTGCCCGCTATGGAGGCGGCTGGCGCGGTGTGAAGCCGAAGGTAGCGGCCGAGCATGGCGCGGTCGGGTGCATCATCTACTCTGATCCGCATGATGATGGCTATTCACATGGGGATGTGTTTCCCAAGGGCCCGTTTCGCCCCGCAGATGGAGTGCAGCGCGGCTCTGTGATGGATACCGAATACCCTGGCGATCCGCTTACGCCCGGCGTTGCCGCGACACCTGGCGCCAAGCGCTTGAGCGTTGCGGAAGCCGAGACAATTACCAAGATCCCTGTCCTGCCAGTCTCATACGGTGACGCTCAGCCGATGCTTGCTGAACTGCGCGGCCAGGTGGTTCCGCAGAGTTGGCGCGGAAGCCTGCCGGTTACCTATCGATTCGGCCCCGGCCCCGCGATCGTTCACCTCAAGGTCTCGTCCAACTGGGACCAGAAGCCGCTCTACGATGTGATTGCAAAGCTGCAGGGTTCCGATCTGGCCGATCAGTGGGTGATTCGCGGTAACCATCATGATGCCTGGGTGAACGGCGCGGAGGATCCGATCTCCGGCCTTGTGACGGAACTCGAAGAGGCGCGCGCTTTCGGCGAATTGGCCAGGCAGGGTTGGAAGCCGAAGCGTACGATCATCTACTGTGCCTGGGACGGTGAGGAGCCGGGCCTGCTGGGTTCCACAGAGTGGGTGGAGGCGCACGGCGACGAGCTGCTGCAGCACGGAGTCGCTTACTTCAACAGCGATTCCAACGCTCGCGGCTACTTCGGCGCCGATGGTTCACATGTGCTCCAGAAGTTCATCAATGACGTCGCCCGCGAGATACCGGATCCCGAGAAGAAGATGTCCATTCTCGAGCGGGCCAGGCTGCGTGAAGTGGAACAGGCGAAAAATACCGAGGATCGCGCAGAAGCGCTGAAGCGCACCGATCTTCATATCGGCGCCTTGGGCGATGGCTCGGATTACACCGCTTTCATCAATCACATAGGTATCCCCGCCGCGGATATGGGCTTCGGCGGCGAGGCAAGCGGCGGCATCTATCACTCGATCTACGACGATTTCTATTGGTACACGCACTTCGGAGATCCGGATTTCGCTTACGAGCGCGCGGAATCGCAGCTCATGGGCACCGCGGTAATGCGAATGGCCGATGCTCAGGTGCTGCCTTTCGATTTCACCGGCTTTGCCGAGGCTGTTAAGAAGTACTTCTCGAATGTTCAGGAGCTGCTCGAAACGAATCAGGCCAGCATCAAACAGCAGAACACGGAGATAGAGGATGGAGTCTTCAACGCAACCAGCGATCCGGCCAAGCCCACCTTTGCTCCACCTGTTGCGAAAGTTCCGCCGTACTTCAACTTCGCACCCTTGCAGAACGCGCTAAGTGATCTTAGCGAGAGCGCCGGAAAGCTTTCGACAGCCTGGAGTAAAGCGCAATCGAATGGATGGACGCTGCCGCCGGCCACCATCGCCCGCGTGAACCAACTGATGATGCAAAGCGGACCTGCCTTAACCGATGCGGCGGGATTACCGCACCGGCCATGGTTCAAAAACATGATCTACGCGCCCGGCGCTTATACCGGATACGAAGCGAAACCACTGCCCGGAATGCTCGAAGCCATGGACCGCAAGGATTGGACCGAAGCGCAATCGCAGGTTCCACGCGAAGCCGACGCACTCAACCGGGAAACCAAGATCATCGACGAGATCACCTCCGTTCTGAGCGGCGAGACCGCGCAATCGGCCCAACGCTAGAGCGATTGGCCGCCTACATACATGCCCACTCTCATCACTAGTCTTCGCTGGATCGTCAGGCTTGGCTTTCTTCTTGCTCTGATTTTAGGCATCGCTCTATGGACCGGCCATGGTTACGACTATCTGCGCCTGCATATGTGGATCGGGTTCATCATCACCTTCGCGCTGCTCGCGCTGCTCATCGCAGGCCTGCTGGTCCGTACGAGTCTGGCCTTACCTATCGTTAGTTTTCTCTGGGCGGTGGCGTTGCCGGCCATCGGAATCGCTCAGCTGCGAATCGTCCCGGGCCCCAACCACTGGGTGATCCGAGTGATCCATTTAATTCTCGGAATCGGAGCAATCGGGTTAGCCGAAGTTCTCGCGAAGAAAATTCTCCTGCGTCATAGAACGGCTTGATCTTCTCGGTTGCGCAGACGCGTTTCGAATTTGCGGCGAGCGATTCCTTTACGCCTCCGCCGGGATCCGAAGTAAACTTGTTCCGCGGCGCGCTCGGGGCGGCTTTGCGCAAGGCTGATTGCCCGCCCGATTGCCCGAATCCACAAAGCTGCCCATACAACGGCCGCTGTCTTTATCGAGAGTGGTTCGATCCGCGCTGGACTACCGGTCCCAGCGGATACCGCGACGCGCCTCGCCCCTTTGTTCTGCGATGGGGTGGTTCCTCAGCCTCCGGCAAAAACCTCTTTAGTCTTGAATTGATCTCTTTCCGAATCACGAAGCAGTCAGCCGCCTTCGAAATGGCCTTTAAGCAGGCAATTACCGGCATATCGGGCGCGCAGGAACTTACTGTCGAACGCTCAGCCATTCTTCACTTACAGACGGAAGGGAAGGAGCAAGCGGGACGGCTCCGGCTCGCGTTTGTTACTCCGATCGAGCTGAAGAAAGAGGGCGTCATCGTCACCGAACCGGATTTCGTCATCCTCACCGAGCGTCTCGCCGAGCGCGTCTGGGCGCTGGGGCGGCTTTACCAGGCGTGGCCGGAATCCTTTGGTTTTGGAGCCTTGCTCGAATCGGCGCGCGCGGTCAAACTCCTGAATTGGGAATGGACCCACGCCGTGCACAAGCGCCGCAGCGCACGCTCGGGAAAAGTCCACGCGATCGGCGGTTTCACCGGCTGGGCCGAATATGAGGGTCCCGTCGGCCGCCTGCTTCCACTACTTGCGATCGCGCGCTGGACCGGCGTCGGCCGCCAGACCGTTTGGGGCAAAGGCGAAATCCGCGTTGACGAGTTCGCCCCGCAAATACCCGGCAGCTTCTAGCCGGCGGTCTGCACCCACTCGCCTTTGCGCATCAACGGTTCGCTCACGCCGTCGCTGCGCACTCCGTCCAGATCCATCGCTCCCGAGCCGATCATCCAATCCACGTGAATCAGGCTCTCGTTGCCGCCCTTGGCCGCCAGCGCCTCTGAATCCAGCTTGTCCCCGCCTCGAATGCACGTGCTGTAAGCCTGTCCCAGCGCAATGTGGCTCGCGGCGTTCTCATCGAACAATGTGTTCCAGAAAAGCAAACCGCTCTTCGCAATCGGTGAGGAGTGAGGCACTAGCGCCACTTCACCCAGCTGTCGCGCGCCTTCGTCGGTCTCGATCATGCGTCGCAGTACCGTCTCACCGCTTTTGGCGGTCGCGTCCACAATGCGCCCGCGTTCAAACTTAACCGCGATTCCTTCGATAAGCGTGCCCTGGTAAGAGAGCGGTTTGGTGCTTGTCACATAGCCATCCACCCGGTCCTTGTGCGGCGTCGTGAACACTTCTTCAGTCGGCATGTTTGGTATGCAGCGGAGCCCGTTTCCCGCAGTGGTTCCGCCCCCGAGCCACAGATGATCGTCTGCCAGCCCCACCGTGAGATCGGTTCCGGGACTGCGAAAATGCAGCCCATAGAAGCGCTTCGCATTCAGGATTTCCGTGCGCTTCGTAAGCTCTGCATCGTGATTCCGCCAGGCCGAAACAGGATCCGGCCGATCGATCCGGGTGGTCGAGAAGATCGCATCCCACAGCCGCGCAACCGCTACGTCTTCAGGTTCGTCAGGAAATACGGCGCGCGCCCATGCCGGCGTAGCGCACGCAATAATCGTCCAATTAATTTCGTGGCGCGTAATCAACTCGAGCGCCGGCCGTATTGCCTTCGAATTGGCCACATTCAGCCGAGCTACTTTGTCCGGATCTTCTTTAGACAGAAGCGACGGATCAGACCCGGTAATCGCGAGTCTCGCCGCACCGCCTCGATACGCTGCCGCCACTCCGTTTTGCAGCCACTCCGGCGCTCTGTCGAAACTTTCGTCCGGTGCATGGCGGAGTCTCAGAAGCGTAGCTTCGTCATCCACGAACAGCGTCGTAACAAGCGCCGCTCCGCTTCGGTACGCGTGCTCCGTGATGCGCCGCACGAGCGGAACAGCCTCGATCGGCGCGGTTATCACCAGTTCCTGCCCGCGTCCAAAACCTAACCCGACTTCGATCGCGACTGCGGCCAGCCGGTCGAGTCTGCCGGCGTGAGAGGAAGGTGAAGATGGCTCGTCAAAGCCGTTGTCGATCGCGGTTCCGACCGTCGCAGCGGTGTCCGTCCGTTTTGATTCCACGACGACTATTATCCCGCTGCCACCTCGAACGCAAAGCTAGTTTCGAGAAAACACCTAACGGTCCACCGTAACCCGGTCACGCAAGGGTGACTCCGCTGGCCTCGCTTCTCTGGCAATGCCGTACGCCCGATGCACATCTTCGAGCGTGAGCGTTCCCAGAACCTCGTCTGGCCGTAGCCGGCTCACTATTTCGATCCTCGGCTCTACCGAGAGCAGGCGCAATGCAGCGTCCAGCGGCTCGTCCGGATACAACACCGCTCCGGTAAGTGCATCCGACTTCGCAGCCGCCGGTTGCATCGCGTCCTCCACAAGCAGCGGCTGGAAGTTGCGTTTCTCCTCGGCCGAAGGCAGGTTCACACCTTCAAGCTGCGCAAGCATCTTAAAGAAAGGCGTGGCGTGAAGTCTGCGTGAAAGCAGGTAAGACGTCGTATTCGAAATCATCACGGGCAGGATGATCACGTAACTCGCGCTGAGTTCGAACACCATGAAGATCGAGGTGATCGGGGCGCGGAAGACGCCGGCGAAAAATGTTCCCATCCCCACCAGCAGGTAAGCTTCGGCGGGCGCTGCGCCGAGCGGCCACACTCGGTGCGCAAGTCCCCCCAGTCCGCCGCCGAGCATCCCGCCGATGAACAGCGCGGGCGCGAACATACCGCCGGGTGTTTCGGCGAGAAACGCAAACAGGGTCACAACCACCTTGGCCAACGCAAGATAGATCAGCACCTGCCAGATGAATTGGCCGTGCAGTGCGCTGTTCAGCGCGTCGTAACCTGCACCCATAACCTCCGGGAACCACAACCCGACGACACCGGTGAGAAAACCAGCCGCCATCGGCAGATAGTAATGGCGCGAATGCGGCAGCCGCTCCATCCGGCGCTTCAGGTATTCGATAAGCCCGATGAACAACGCCGAGAGAGCGCCCCCGATTACCCCTATTGCCGCGTAGATCAGCAGCTCGGACGCACTCGTAAGTTCAAACTGCGGAACCTGGAACAAAGGCTGGTTCCCGAGAAACGCGCGCATCGTTACCACCGCCGAAACGGCCGCCAGCACGATAGATCCGACAGCCGTGGCGCTCCAGTCGGCCAGCACTTCTTCCATTACAAAGAGCACACCCGTAATCGGGGTGTTGAACGCAGCCGCTATACCCGCCGCTGCGCCCACTGGAGCAATCAGCCGCATGCTGTTTCTCGGCAAGTTGAAAAGCCGTCCCAGCCAGGACGCTACCCCTGCTCCCATTTGCAGCGACGGGTCCTCAGGGCCCAGCGAGTTGCCGGTTCCGATCGAGATCGCGCAAGCAAGAAACTTACCGAAGATCGTGCTGGACGAAACGTACCCGTCGGAGCTGTAGATTGCGATCTTCGTTTGGTTCACGCCGCTGCCCTTCGCCCGGGGAAACACATGCCGCACCAGCAGCACGGCAAAGATAGCGCCCACCGCCGGCGTCAGCAGCCGGACCAGGTGGAAGCGTCCGGCCAGCGCTCCGAGCGATGTCCAGCTGATCACGTCGATAGAAATGTGGAACAGCACCACCAGCAGCCCGGAAAATATTCCGATCAGAAGAGCCAGCAGCAGGAAACGTTGCGCCTCACTGAGGCCGAGGTGGCCGAACGCGCCATACCAGTATTTGAGCTGCGAGAGCGGAACGCGGAATCTTCCGCCCGCGGGTACCCGAACCTGCGCGTCACTCATGCCCGATCCTCGAGAAAACGGTGTCGAGCGCTTTATCTTCCGGAACGTTGGAACCGCAGAACGCTGCCTTATCTGCCCAAAGCTTGGCCGCTGTGGTCTGCATTGTGAATGCAGGATCGGCGTCGCTGGGCAACTCGTCTACCAATTTTGAGGCATCCGTGAGCCGCTGCTTCAGTGAATCGGAGCTGGCATTGCACTGCTCCAGCGTTTTCGCCACCCGGCTCAACAGGTTTCTGTTTCGCCTCATCTGTTCAGCGCCGGTGATGTATGGGAGAGCTGCATCCATGTCGATCACCTCGTTGGTGAGTTCAAGCGACTGCGTAACTTCCTTGTTTTGCGGTTCCAGCCGTAGAGCCCGCTGAAACTCATGTCTGGCGGAGACGTAATCGCCGGAGTTGAAGTACACCTCGGCTAAGCCGCGCCGCACCTCTCCGTTCTGCGGAGCCACTTTGACCAGATCCTGGAAGATTCGCGAGGCTTCCGAGGTTGCGCCATTCGAGAGCAGCAGGAACCCGACCTTCAATTTCTGCTCAAGATTTCCGGGCGGCAGGTTGGTATAGAGCTGCATCAGTTCGGCAACAAACCCCGTACGATCGCCGGTCTGATTGAGCAGGCTCGCCAGTTCCCACCGTGCTTGTCTTCTCTGCGAAAGCTGTGATTCGGGCCAATACTGGTAAACCCCGCGCTGATAGTACTCAACGGCCAGCTTGAGCTTGCGCTCCTGGACGGCGAGTCTACCCAGCAACAGATTGATCGGCCCGCTTGTCGGATCTTCAGTGATCAGCTGCTCGAGGTGGGACTGCGCCTCATCCAGTCGGCCGGCTTCGAGCAGCGCTGTGGCGAGCGACAGGCGGTATTGGGCATTGTCCGGAGCAAAAATCAAAGCTTTGCGGTATTCCTCAAGGGCGGGTTCCAGTTCGCCATGTACCTCGAGCGAGTGCCCCTGATCGTAATGCGTTACACCCAGAGCAGTTCGCTCCCGGTGGTAGGACGAGCTCGCAAACCCGGTGATGATAAACGCCCCTACCAAGGTGACGCATACCGTTAATGTGGCCTGAAGCGTGTTTTGTCCGAAAAGCAACGAGCGCAACCCTGATTCCAGGATAGGGGAAGAGCATTTCAGCAGGTGGCCTAAATTCGAGGCGCACGCTCGGCCGCGGATGACTCAGCCACCACTTTGATGCCATACTAAACTTCTTGAAAAGGAGCGGCCATGAGCAGAGAACAGGACGCGGCGGCGCTTACGAAGTTTGCCGAAGCTGTGAACACCGGAAAATATGATTTGTTCGATGAGGTCGTGGCGCCCGACTGTGTAGATCACGATCCCGGCCCGGGCCAGGTTGCCGGCCCCAAAGGCTATCGGGATCTCTTCAGCGCCATGCGGCAGGCCTTTCCTGACATGAAGGTCGAACTGGCAGAGCTGGTCCCGGGCGACGATGCGATCGCGTTTGCCTATACTTTCATGGGTACGCACAAAGGTCCGCTCATGGGCATTCCTGCCACCGGGAAAAAGGTGACATTCAGGGGCCTGCAGATATCGAAGTTCAGCGACGGCAAAATGGTGGAACGCTGGGGCAGTTCGGATCAACTCGGCATGCTCCAGCAGATCGGTGCGAAAGTTCAACCCTAAGCCTGAGGCGGGCAAGTGCCTCCGGAACACCTTCGTCCAGGATCGTCCTCGAGCTGGCTGGGCGTGATGTAAACGGGCCTGCTGATACGCCGGCAACCCCTGCAGTGTTTCTCTACCGCCGGGCGTTCCAGGAAAGCACTCGAGAGTAGCATCCATTGCCTGGTCCTTGCTCAAGCCGTCTGGTTCCATGAACGCTTCGACGTTTTCGACTACCGTATCGGCCGGCAAACGCGTGCCCTTCAGCACCGGCGTTCCGTGAACGATCTCCGGGTCACCGTGGACGAGCGGGCAATCGTCCAAGAACGTATTCGTCTCACCGTCGTCCCATGATTGTTTATGGTATCGGCCGGCTTGACACAAGTTCTAGCCTCTACTCCTCACGCCATTGGAAACACACTACGTATCCGTCCGGGTCGTGCAGATACATCTGCTTCATGCCATACCCTGTCACCACGGGCTCTTTCACAGCCGCACCTTTATTGAGCAGCTCCTTGTACGCTGCATCCACATCCGGGCATCCGATATATAACCCCGTGTCGTTGTGAGCCGCCGTCCGCAGCTGGTCGGGTTCTGCCGGACGCTCGTCGTCGAACTCATACGCCGTGTTCAGCATCAGCTCGGCATCGCCAAGCCTCAGCAAAGCCCAATGAAACCGGTCCTCGCCTAATACCGGAGACGTGCTCACTACCTCGAACCCAAGCACGTCGCGATAGAACCGGACGGATCTCGGCATGTCGTAGACCTGCAGCAGTGGCGTTAGCCCGCGCACATCGAGCGTCATTTCTTACCCCCTGTTTTCGATTCAATGTTCGCCGGGCACTTACAATCCCACCACACGAAACAGCTACCTGCGAGCGCATCGAACCGGTTGTCAAACAGCTTACGGCGGCTCGAAAACGAGCGTCGTTGGTGAGCCCTAAGTCAAAAGCGTATCGATAGACTGTCAGGAGCATGCAAGAGTCTGTCATCCGGATCCTTTGCTGGCTTTGCCTTGTGGCTAGCCCCGCCCTTGCCCAGCAGGTGATCCCTTTGTACCCCGGTCTGCCGCCCGGCTCTGTCGAAACGAACTACCCGGAGAAACAATACCTCTCCAAATCCTGGAACGCGCAGGTTGTGAGTAATGTCACTAAGCCCAGCCTGACCGTATACAAACCCGCTCCAGGAACGGGCAACGGCGACGGCGTCGTGATCTGCCCCGGAGGCGGTTTCATGGCGCTCTCTATCAATAGCGAAGGCATCGACGTTGCCAACTGGCTGACCGGCAGAGGATTCACCGCCTTCGTTTTGAAGTACCGTCTGGCTCACACCGGCGAAGATGCCACCCAGGAATTCACGTCCTTGTTCCAGGACAAGCACAAACTTGGTCAGGTGTTGTGGGCCACCGTGCCCCTCTCCATCGCCGACGGGCTCGCGGCCGTGGTGTACGTGCGCAAGCACGCCGCCGACTTTGCGATTTCGCCCGGCCGTGTCGGCATCATCGGCTTTTCAGCCGGCGGAACAGTCGCTGCCGCCGTCGGACTGCACTATGCCCCGGAAGGGCGGCCGTTTTTCGTAGCGCCTATTTATGCCGCCGCTTCGATGCTCAGAAACGATCCGGTACCGGCTGACGCTCCACCTATGTTTCTTGCCGCCGCCACCGACGATCAGCTCGGATTGACTATGGACACCGTCGGTTTGTACGACCAATGGATAGGAGCCCACAAATCCGCCGAGATGCACATGTATGCCAAGGGTGGTCACGGTTTCGGGATGACAAAACACGGATCCCCTTCCGACCTCTGGATCGAGCGATTTGCTGAATGGTTCGCCTCGCAAGACTCGTTAGCGAACAACGGCACTGTAGGCGGTCCGGCGTCAAACCACTAATCCGCACCCAACGCCTGGATTGAAGTTCAAGCGCCGAACGGATTCTGGCTCGGGCGCCACGTTCCGTCGGCGGATCCGTACGGACTCGCCACCACCACCACATAACCGTCCGGGTCACGCATCCAGCACTCCCAATGATTCGGGCCGCCATCACCCTCGGCAGGGTTCCGATGACGGGGGAGCACAATCTCTACGCCCATTTCGGCCACGCGCGTCATAACCGAATCGAAATCGTCAACCTCGAACCAGAGCAACACGCCGTTGCCATAAGGTTTATCGTTACGATCCGCGATCGCGCCGTGGTGGTGTTCTACCGCGAAGCTGTGCAGCTGAAGTATCAACTGGCCATTCGAGACCAGTTGCTCATATGCGCTGCCTCCGTGATTGCTGCGGCACCCGAGGAGCCGCTGATACCATCGGCTGCTCGCTTCCACATCGCTAACTGCGATCAAAGGTTGAGGACGCATTCGAAGAGGGTATCAATATCGGATGACCCTCGCAAACCGCTCCTTCTTTACCGTCCTTCGCAAGTCACCCGATTGTTCAGTCCACGAGTGCGCCCTGAAGGTTATCGCGCCAGACCCAGTTGGGGCACGGATATGCCTTGGCCTGCAGACACGACCAGGCGCGCGGCGCCGGCCGGCGTTTCGAGACTTTCCTGTATCAGATTCGCCTGCTTCCCGAGCCACCTTATTGCTGCAGCTACGGTAGTTCGACCGGGGCAAGTCCGAGCATGAAGTTCGTTCGCTGGCGAGCGGTGTCGTCCGGCGCCGGTTGCTGAGCGAGCTCCGATCCCGCAAACCGCTGGTATTGCGGTCGAGCTTGGGCGCCGCCGATTTGCAAAACCTCGACGGAGCGCGGGGCATCGGGAATGCGTCCGCCAAACCAGTGCGGATCTTCGCGTTGAACCCAGGTAACCAGCCTTAGTTCTGCCCCGGCCTCATATGCGGGCGGTTCCGACACGCCTGTTGGATCAGGCTTATAGGTGCGCGCTGTATGTATCGCGGAGTCGTTGCCATAGAGCGTAGCCATCGTATGCGCTTTGCGATCGACAAACATCGTAATGACACGCCAACTGAGCACGTCGCGCAGATTTGCCGGAAGCGCTGCGGCTCTTTGGTTGACGACCTCACGTCCATGCACCATCGCTGCAGATATCGGCAGTGTGTAAACGTAATCGTCGCCGCGCATCGGTTGGTGACAACCGGTGCACTCGTCCTGAAAATGCGCGCTGCTGCCGTAGGGCTTCAGCTTCGTCCCTCGCCATCGGCCCCAGCCCCATCCTTGTGTATCTCTGTAGAGCTCTGCGTCCTTCGCCATCAGCTCTACCTGAATAAATTTGCCTGGGCGCACCAGGCCGTCGGGCTCCGCATCCTGCTGCCATGCAATCTTCGCAAACCGTGCGCCGTCGGGCCACGGTGAAATGTGCCCCGTCTGCGCCGCCTTTATCGCCACATCGTTTCCGAGGATGAAGCGAAACGTGTTATTGTCCCCGCGATCAGTCGTGCTGATCGGTTTCCAATTCTCGAAGTTCGGATCGAATGCGACTCCATTCCACTCGGCAGCTACCGTGGAAAGCGGCATCGGGGCGGCACTTCCTGCTGGAATGATCGAGACTCCTGCGGCCGCCTTCGCATCTGTATCTTGCCGCGCTGTAGTGACCGGGCCCGGAGCCCACGGCGCCAGATATGCCTCAAGTGTTGCGAGCTCCTCGGAACTCACCCTTGTCTCAGGATGTAGCCTGACAAAATCAGGTAGCGGCATCGCCCCAAAACGAATCATGTTCACGGCCTCGTAAAGGGTTGCCTTCTGCGCAGGGGCAGGCTTGGACCCGAGCGTAGAGAAGTTCAGATGCGCGCGGGCGCGTAAAATGTCATGCCGCACAAGCCAATAGCCAGGTACGATCTCGTCGAACCATGACAGTCTTCGCTGATCGGAGTGGCAGCTATAGCAGTGCGTGTCGAGGATGCGCTTGACGTCGGCGCTGGCGTTCAGTTCTGCGGTAGCGGGCTTCACAGGAATACTGGGACGGAACAGCTGGGCGCCCGCGAACAGAAGCCCTCCCGTCACGACCAGCTTGCGAAATACGCTCACGTTTGATGTCATCCTCCCGCCCGTTCCATCAGGCATCACCTTTCAACAGGCAAGCTCGTCGGCCCCACCCTGGAACCGGCCATCCCGAGTTGTTTTGCGATGAGTCGATCCAGCATCCTTCTCGGAAGCAGCATCGGCAAAGTCCAGTTCTTAACGCTTCGCCGAACTCCGGTCGATGCACCTGTCAGGACGACACTTCTCTCATCGATGCACTCCCCTCGGCCGGCTATCTGATCGATTCAAACCGCCCTGCCGCGGGTTCAGTCGAATTGCAAACGAATGAGTCCAGATCGAGGGCGCCACTGTTCGGAGTACGCTAAAGAAAGAGCGAAGCCCAGTTTCATGAACACCTGGTGGCAGGCCAATGCAGACCGTCTCTTATGTCGGTGGCCGAATTGGGCGGGCGCGTTTGCTACGACCCGACTTGGATGCACGACGTTACAGCCAGCGTCCTTAGAACCACGGTTCCAGAGTCGCTGATCGACTTCACCAGGCTAAGTTCCTTCGGCGGAAGCGAATGGTGCCGCTGTGCATCGCCCGCCGCCAGGTCGCTCCCAGCTGGCAAACCCCGGTACTGAATCGGCGTTGTCCAGATGCAGCGGCGGCGTAGAACAGGCGAGCAGCCGAGACGAGCAGCACCTGCGGCGACAGTCGACAATCTCTTCGTGGTTTGCTGTGTTACGCAACATTCATTTGACGCTTGAGGAAAGTCACGTGAGACTAGCCTTGGTATCCAAGTCTAAGCACACGAAAACTATTTCTTCGATGAACAGATTCGTTTCAAAAACCGCTCTTGCCGCGCTTGTTCTCAGCCTCCTCAGTACCGGCTACGCAGATGCACAGATCACGCTGCTTGCAACCGGAACTCTCGATCAGTCACGTGCCGGTCACTTCGCCGATCTTTCCGGCCTCAACTACAAGTTAGAAAACGGCGCTGCCGCCAATCTTCTCGGCGGTTTCGGCTCGGCCATTGCTTATGTCGGCGGCAATAGCTTTCTGGCGTTGCCGGACCGCGGCCCGAACGCCGTTCCATACAACAGCGCCATCGATGATACCGCCAGCTACGTCAATCGATTTCACACGATCGAAATGGGACTGCGTCTTAACGAGACGGGGGCGGGCCTGCCGTTTACCTTGACTCCCGAGCTGCGTCGAACCACGCTGCTCTGGAGCTTGACCCCGCTCGTCTACGGCACCGGTGCAGGTCTCAACGTGCCGCCCGGCGCCCCGCCGATCAACAATATTTTCCAGCACTTCTTTACCGGGCGCTCCGACAATTTCGACCCGCGTCAGAATTCCGGCGACCCAGCCGACGCGCGGCTCGACTCGGAAGGCATGCGTGTTTCGAACGACGGTCGCAGAGTCTACATCTCCGACGAGTATGGGCCTTACGTCTACGAATTTGATCGCCTCAGTGGAGTTCGCCTGCGCAGCTTCCAGGTACCGGAGTCCTTCTTCGTTGCCAATCTCAGCCCCGTAGGCAATAACGAGATCAGCGGCAACACCTCCGGTCGCACAGCCAACAAGGGTATGGAAGGCCTCGCGATCACGCCTGATGGGCGCACGCTGGTCGGCATCATGCAGAACGCTCTGATTCAGGACGCTGATGCCGGCGCCACCAAGCTGCTGCGCATCGTAACCATTGATATCGCTTCAGGCCGCACGACGCACCAGTACGCTTATCTTCTCACCACCGGTTCTGGCGTAAGTGAAATTGTCGCTCTGAATAACCACGAATTGTTGGTCGACGAGCTTGATGGCCACGGCCGTGCGAATGGGGACGCCGCCAAGGTCAAGCAGCTTTTCAAAATCGACCTTAATGGCGCTGTCGACGTAAGTGAGATGGACGGTCCCACCGCGAGTACTCACGCCGTAAACAAGACGCTGTTTCTCGACTTAGTCGCTCTCCTGACCCATAACGGAATCGCTGCAACCGACATTCCTGCCAAGATTGAAGGCGTTGCTTTCGGTCCTGACGTGTGTAACGGCGCCAAGCACTTCCACACGCTCTGGATCGCCAACGACAACGATTTCCTGGATACCATGGCAGGCCCGAATGGGGAACAGATTCCAAACCCGAATCAGTTCTTCGTGGTCGGCTTCACCGATGCCGATCTCGACGGGTCGCATTTCGTGCCACAGGAGTTCTTCTCCGGGCGATTCTAATCGATCAATCGAAAGCGCTGGTCCGTCCCGATTCCACCGGTACGGACCCGTTATTCCGTTCGGGAGCTGCCCGGTATTCCCGTCCTCAGCGCGTCTGAACCTTCCAAAGTCCCGTTTGCCCAACCTCTCCGGCACAGCGGCGGCATCAAATGGACCGCGGTCGCACGGCGCGACCGCGGTCCGCTGTACAGATCGCACTTGATGGCGTGCTGGCCACACCACGACGTCGTTTCTCAATGATAAGAGTAGTAGCAGTCATCATGGCGGTCGCAACAGGGCCATCTGTGCGTTTGGCGTGGGGCTTCATCGGACTTTTTTGTGCTCTGTCCGGCTTGCTGTGCGGGCAGGACCTAAGCACGGATCTGAAGGACAACCCCCAAAACTTGGCGCTTTTAACGTCTGCTCAGGGGCGCGTTCGCATTCACCCTTTCGACGGACCGGACGTGTCTTTCTGTGTATCCGACCCTTCTCTGACCCCTACGTCAGCCAAGATGGAAGGGCCCTTTTGTGGCGAACGGTAGGTTCTTTCCGCATACAATCTGTGGGTGGTTCTTTCACTCAGCACTCGAGCGCTGAGCCAAACATACTGTGGCTGATATCAGTTCCCCATCAGCCGGGAGCATTTGCCTATGCCGTGCCGAGCGCCACCCCGCTCACCAACAAAGTCATATTCGAAGCACCGCCGCAAACAGCGAAACTCCTCGGCTGGCCCGCGGCTCACTTTGAGGGAAACCAAACTGCGACTTGGAGCACACCCAGTTGGTCGCCGGACGGAAAACAGCTCGCTCTGGGCTTATTGGATGCCAGCGCGAAGGCGGAGAAGTCTTATCTCTTCGTTTTGCTTTGGAACGTCGTTTCCGGCGAAGCTAGCAAAGTTGCCTCCGGCACGACTCCGTCTTGGTCTCCAGATGGACAATCGATCAGCTACCTGCGCTCGCACGGCCCCGAACGCCCGTTGGCGGGGGAAGCGCGGCTTTACCACACGGCGACTGCGCAAGACGAGAAGCTCTTCGACTTCGATAACTTGGATGCCAGATTCCCCTCCGCTGGTCACCCGATGGCAAATACCTCCTCTATGGACGAGTGGTCCACGAAACGGGCAATACCGAGGATGTGGTTTGGATCTACCGCTTGCGCGATGGCGCGACAACCGAAATTTTTCGCGTGCCGCGCGAGACGCTCGTAAGCCGTGGCCCCGACTGGCTCAGCGGCTGGCAAGATCTGAAACGTACTCCAGGACCGCTTTTGACGAGCTGCGAGAAGTAGAGTTCGATCGAAACTCGATTTTTTGACCGTCGGGGAAACACATGGGTGCGAAGAGTAAACATGAGAACGCCACCCGCGTCAGGACTTCCCGTTGCCCGAAACACAGTCGGCTGTTGCATTCGCAAGCGCAAGTTCGTGGTGACAACAGTTCCCGCTCACGGCCGCAAAGCGTACCCGAACTTGGCGCGTGATGGCGCTGACCGGCGTGGATTACCTTCGGGTGGCGGACGTAATATACATTCGGCTAGACTTGCACAGGCAATACTCATCCTGCCGGCGGAAGGCTGGTGCGAATAACGTGGTGGGCCGCTTTAGTGCAGGCCGCGGTGTAACATACTCAGGCGAATCGCGGAACGCAAACGGCAACCGTCTGCTTCCCGTCTTTCGCCACATACTCGTTGGCCGTAGTATCCTTCGTGCGCGGTGAAAGCATCCTGTAGAAACGCGTAAGCTGCATCGTGACCCGTGCCGCATCTTACCGACCATCAATCATCAAGGATTAGTCCGTAGCTGGACGCGATAATCACCATCCACCCAACACTAACAGTGAAGTGAAGAATCCACGCACTAAGCAAGACTGCATTGAAGCCATTAGGCCCTACCGCTTGAATTATGGTCTAGACACAAGTGACGAGAACCTGATTGCGGCCGTTCATGTCGTCAACGAGCACGGCGTCAACCCAGAACTGGCCTTCAGCCAGAGTTCCCGCAGCGGCAACGACCACGGTATTGATGCGTGGTCCTATCATGAAGGGCAGAAGACGCTCTACATTTACCAGAGCAAGCTTACAGATAATAAGACAATCGTTGTTAAGGGTCTCAAAGACCTGAGCCGCGCCGTCACCTGGCTTTCCGGGGTCATCATTGATGGCGGATTCGATAGTGTGCCGCAAGGCAATCCCGCTCTGTTCAACTTATACACGTTGCTCTCGAGGGTGCGCGGGGAATTGCGAGCTGTACACATAAAACTGCTTTCGCCCTCGAACGACAGTAGATTGCAGGACGCGAAGGAAGTTGCCGAGTTCAAGGATGCGCTGAGCCGCAGCGAACTTCGGGCTTTCCTTGCACGGGATCTCGATGCAAAGCTCACCTTTGACTTTGCCGAATACAATCTGGATGGCACGATTCCAGCTCCTCCCCCACGTTGTACCGTACCTGTGAATCGCGACATGTTCGTCAAATTGGGCAAAGGGCTAAGCCTGGACGTGGCCTATGTCGCGCTCGCGGATCTGATTGACCTCTACCGCCGCCGTGGCGATATGCTGTTCGACAAGAATGTTCGCCTTTCGCTAGGCGAAACCAAGGCCGCCAAGGATCGCCTTGTGCACCCCATGAGATCGACACTCGATCTGATCACAAAAGGTAACCTCGATCCGGATGTCTTCGCCCTTTATCACGTTGGCGTCACAGTCACCGCACACCTTTCGCCGGCTCACAGTGAGGAGTCCATTGACCTGGAGTCGCCCAGCGTCATAAATGGGTGCCAGACGATCACCATCGCGGCTGCCTACCTGCAGCAGCTCCAAAAGCAGAAAAATCAGGAAGCAATAGACCGCTTCCAGCAAATTAGGGTTCTGACCAAAATCGTAGTCGGTGCGTCGGACGAAGACACCAAAGAAATCACCAATGCCAATAATCGACAGAACCCCATCGAGAACTGGCAGCTGTTCTCGAATGAGCCGGTTCACGTCGATCTCCACACGAGACTGAAGGACGTCGGAGTTTTTTACGAACGCCAGAAAGGTAAGTACGACACTCTGAAAAACTGTGACGTAGCGAAAGACTATCCAAATACCAACGGAACGTTCATAAAGGTGCTCGACTTGGCTCAAGTTATCGCGCTCGCTCAGAGTAAGGTCGACCTTGCGGCTAAGCCGTCAAACATCTTCTTAAATCAAACCACGCACGACATGATTTTCAACCAAGCTTCCATTTGTAGCGCCCGGGATGTCATTTTCCTTGTGAATGTCTTCAAGGCTTTGAAGAGAGCCCTTAACAATTACCTGAGAATTCCAGCGCAGGCGGAGAGTAACGCCGTTTTGGTTTTTGGAAAAACTCAAGTCCGGATGCACACACTAAGACTTGCGCTGATGTACTTCTACAAGGACCGTCGCGGGCAGCTCGATCCGGCCGACTACTCTAGTCGCCTATATAAGATCGCTCACTCGAAGCTCGTTGCAAGCGCGGAAGACTTTTATCCGAAGATCATCACGAAAATCCGAACCTGGTACAAAGTGGCTTCGAACGATTTTAGCTGTGATGTGTCGAATGTCAAACTCAACGCCTACTTCGAGACCCTCGCGACCCAAGTGGGTGTGGATTGCGCCGAAAATCAAATGCCCTTCGCTGCTTGACTTGTCGACATCCTGGGCTGAGGCATCGGGGTGCTCAAAACGGATACACGCTACTTACTTCTGATCGGTGGGCGAGTAACAAATTGTAGAGCGCTGCCGAAATAGCAAGCGGTTGGAGCGCATCGGCGACGATTTGGAATTCAGCGCTGTTCAAAGACAAGTGTTCATCCTCTCGCACTGTTACAAGCAAGGCGCGCAATCTCGTTTCCAGGAGTGCCGGCCCAGAGATGCAATAGGGCCGTTTCAACCGGCCGCTCAGTTCCCCGAGGAGATCCTCCTTCTCACTTGACTGTAGGTCTGCTTTGCTCCCAACCCAAGCGCAGCAGGAATTAGAAGCACGCTCTGGTACGAGTAGAAGCGCCTTATCGATCGCCTCAGCATGAGTGCCCGGACAGGTAGCGCCCTGCCTAAGCCTGTAGTGACCTTGCAGACTCGCTAGCATCGCATAAAGCGATTCCCGATCTCGGATTTCTGTAGTTGACCAGTCGATGGCTCGCTCGACATGCAGAAATTTACCTCCGGGCGGCGCCGATCTCTTGGAGGGAGCCGGCGAAGAAGCCGAACGATCCAGCCCCCAGGTGCACTCGTGGTCCAGTGTAGGTCGATGAGATGTGGAATGAGTTCTTCCTTGAGCCAATCGACCGCAGTTTCACATCCCCAAGCGCGCCGTGTACCCCTCGCCGGTTCACCGTCAATGACGGATGGAAGCGGGCACCATACAAGATCCAAATTCTCACCATCTGGGGTTGAATCAGTCAAACGCTGCCGGGTGGTTAACCTCAGATGATATCCGCGATCCATCTCTGCCGTTTCGGTATCTGTGAAAACCTTCACGTCTATAGCCGACGGATCGAAAATGTGCCACTGCGATTGGCCGTTCCTCGCGTCGTGCTCACTCGCAAAGGAGATCATCTCTCGCCACATGCCAACCTTGATTTGGCCCAACTTAACGTAACTGTCGCTGAGAAACTGAAAGCCTGCAGCTTCCAATTCGCGTTCTAAGGTTGAGATTCTATCCGTCCAGCGATTGCGCGCAGACCGCAAATTGCAAGCCAATTTAGCGAAGACGTCGTGATTCAACCGAACACGGACGTTGCCGATTTGAGCCCATCCTTGGCCCATAAATTCCGTAGCCAGTAACGGTTTCGAATCTGGCCACAGAGATTCGTTGAAGGCGTCAAGCACATTATCGTTACTTAGCGTGATCAGAGCGCGTTCGAGCCCGTCCGTCTTAACTATGACCCCAGCCGAGGTCTCTAATTTTGTCGCATTCGGTAGCCGGAGAGTCAAGCGAAGGTAACCATCATCATAAATCTCTTCGGACTCGCTCGAAAACGTGGTGAAGCCCTGTTTTCGACGCGCTTCTTCACGGCTTTGGAGAAACCTTGCGTGGCACCACGCGAGGCTTATCTCCCACCAATCCTTGCCTAAATACGTCCTGACCACTTCAGGATGATTTTTGACTCTCGACCACAACTTCTCCCGCCAAACGTATGTGAATGTTTTGCCTCGCGCCTCACACGCAAGCTTCGCGTCCAGGACTGCCTTTCCCGAGGTTCGGGAATTCAGTCCGGAAGTGACTATCCAAAATTCATTTGTCCAGTCCGCCTTGGTACCCTTGAGAAACTTCTCGGTGGCCCGTACTAGCTGTTTTCGACCGAAAGTGTCCTTCCGACCTTTGCATTCGCAGCAGATCCTTACCCCGTTACTGAGAGTCGCTTCGATGTCGTAGCCTTGTTGTGAAAGCGGGCCTGGACCGAATCGATGAGCATCCGCGCCCGGATACTCGGCGCGGATCCAATCAAGGACCAATTCTTCGAACTGTTCGTGCCCGAGACGGGCAAACGTAGGGACATCACGTAATCCCTCGGGCCTCAACTCGCTTGTATCGCCATTTAACTCTGGTTGCATGTTGCAGCCCTTCAAACCAACGCGTCCTAACGGAATGGCCCTGACGAAGGCCGAAGTCGCCTCAATCCGCGCTCGCCCCATTCATCAACAAGTACTCAATTCACCCGCGTCAACACCACCACACTCCCGTCGAAATCACCCTTCAAACTCAACCGTAGGCCCGCGCCCATCAAGTAGCTCCCGCTAAGTTCCCGCTCGCCACCTGCTAACTTCCCGTCCGGCGAAGCTAGTTTATAGATCCCGCGCGGATCCAGCCCTCGCAAGCAAATCGAGGGCGCCGGCGTACTGTACTCCTGCGAATGCCGGAACGCAAACAACACAGCCTGCTTCCCGTCTTTTGCCACATACTCGTTAGCCGTAGTATCGTTCGTACGCGGCGAAAGCAGCCGGTACAGATCGCCGAACTGCACTGTCTGTCGCATACTCTTGTAGAGCGCGACCATCTTCGTCGCCAGCGCCCCATCCTCCTCCGACCACTTGTTCAGATTCGCCCCAATACCGAGCGCTCCCTGCATCGCAACGAGAAACCGGTACGCGAGCGAGGTCGAGCGCCCGTTCTGGTTCGGCACATCTGTCACCCACGCCGACATGTACTTTGCGGTATACGCTTCCGAAAAGCCTTCCTGAATGCGCAGCCGGTCGAACGCTTCGGTGTTATCCGATGTCCAGAACACATCCGTGTATCGCATCACGCCCAGGTCCACGCGTCCGCCGCCGCCCGAACACGATTCGATCTCCAGATTCGGGTGCTTCGCGCGCAGCCGCGCCATGATGTCGTACAAGTTCCGCACATACTTTATCCAGAGCTCTTTCTGCTCATCCGGCTTCGCTTCAGGCCAGCCCGGTTCCGAAAACGTCCGGTTCATGTCCCACTTGAAATAGCGAATGTTGTACTCCGTCGCGAGTTTGTCGAGAGCATTGAAAATGTATTCTCGTACGTCGTCGCGCGCCATGTTCAGCACCAGCTGATTGCGTAGTTCGTCCCGCGGCCGCCCCGCAAAGTTCATCACCCAGTCCGGATGCGCTCGATACAGATCGCTATCCGGGTTGACCATTTCCGGTTCTACCCATAACCCGAAATCCATGCCGAGCCCGTTCACGTAACTGATCAGCGGCTTCAGGCCCTGCGGAAACTTTTGCGGATTCACCACCCAGTCGCCCAGCCCGGCATGATCGTTGTTGCGTTTGCCGAACCATCCATCATCCACCACGAAGAGCTCCACGCCCAGCTTCGCTGCTTTCTCCGCAAGCGCCTTCTGGCCGGCCTCGTTGACGTTGAACTCCGTCGCTTCCCAGGAGTTGTAAAGCACCGGCCGCGGCCTTACTTTCAACCTGCCCGGCTCGATCTCCGCGCGCTCGGCATCGTGCAGCGAGCGTGACGCCTCGCCGAATCCCTTGTCCGAAAAGCCGCCATAAAACGCCGGGGTCTCCAGCGACTCGCCCGGTTTCAACGGATACGCAAAATCGAAAGTGTTAAACCCGCCCGTTACCCGCACCTGCTGATACGGCGTCTGCTCCACCGTGATGCGCCAGTTGCCGCTCCAGGCGAGCGCTCCGAACCACACACGCCCCGCTGTCTCGTTCGCGCTTCCCGTGTCGATTGCAAACCACGGGTTCAGGTTGTGCCCCGTATGCCCCGACCGGCTTTCAAGTACTTTCGTCCCTTCGGCGATCGGCTCCCGGTTGAGTTGCGTCTCCGCCGCCCATCGCCCGCTCAGATACGAAAGCCGGTAGCCGTCACCTGGCGGCATGTACCACGTTGCCGATTGTGCGCTCTCTATCGTGAATGGCTGTTTGGTCCCGTTCCGAATCGTCGTCCAACGGACGATGATCCCCGATTCCGGATACACCCGATAGTGCAGCGCAACATCGATCTCGTCGCGAATGTCTTTCAGCCCGATCGTCAGCTCATTGCCTTCGGTGTGCTGGCTCGCGTAATGCAAGACCAGATCCCTGTTTCCATCCGCTCGCGTAATCTTCAGCGCCGGTTCGTAATATCTTGGCCCACCCCAACCCGGGTACTCTTCGTTTTCGAGCATCTGGTGCGGATCGAACGACGAAATATCCTGCTGGCTTCGCGCCGCCGGTATGTCTTCGTCCCGCCACAGCGGTGCACCCCAGTAGAGGTGCTGCAACTGCTGGTCCGGCCCGATGCCCATCGCGTAAGAGCTGCTTTTCGTCGTGATCAACCACGTCTTTCGGCCCTCGTCGAAGTGGATGCTCTGCGCCTCTAGCGAGCCGCCGGCGAGCAGCGCGAAGACCGGCAAAACGGTCATTAATACCTCAAAAATGCTCCACTTTCGCCCCGGTTTCGCCTCCGTAACCCTCATTTTCGGCCTTCGATTTGGCCCAAAACGTACCTTAAAACCCGCATCTTTTTCGCTCCATTGTAAGCAAAACCGCTGCTGCAGTCATCCGCTAAATATCCCGTAAATTTAAGAAACGAAAAGCCAGAAGTGTCTATAGAAACTCTGTGACCGCTCGTCCGCACTCGCTCAAAACCGCTTTCCGGCGTACCGAGCGTAGCTGCTTTTTTATTAGGAGGTAACTACGGTACGCTCTCTTTGCCGCCGGAAGAAAACGATCGTGAGAATCACCGACATGACGCAAGCCGAAGAGAGCATCAGCAGCGCGAGCGTCATGCTGTGCGTCGCGTCTCGGATCCTGCCCACCAACGCTGGGCTCACATATCCTCCGAGGTTGCCCACTGAGTTGATCCAGGCGATCCCAGCCGAAGCCGCGGTGCCCGTTATGAACATGCTCGGCAGTGCCCAGAAAGTCGTGTATGCCGCCGCGATTCCGGCCGTCGCCACCGTTAGTGCAGCCAAGCCCGCCGCGCCTGAAATACCGGGAATGGCGGAGATCGAAAACGCGATCGCACCGATCAGCCCCGGTATCGCCACGTGCCAGCAGCGCTCGCCTGTTTTGTCCGAGTGGTGTCCCACCGCCACCATCGCGATCGCCGCCGCGGTCCACGGAATCATTGTCAACAGTCCGATCTGGAAGGGATCCTTAGTAATCGTGTCCTTCAACATTTGCGGCAGAAAAAAACTCAAGCCGTAGTTGCCCATCACGAATCCGAAGTAGACGAAGCACAGCGCCCAAACCTTGCCGCTCCGAAATGCATCGCCAAGCGAATGCCTCCCATGCCCGGCCCGCTTCGCCGCATCTTCTTCTTCCAGCTGCGAAGCCACCAGCGTTCTCTCTTCGGGCGACAACCACTTCGCGCTCTTCGGCCCGTTTGGCAGAAAGTAGAGTGTCGCGAAACCCGCCAGTATGGATGGAATCGCTTCCAGCAGAAAGAGCCATTGCCAGCCGCGCAGCCCGCCTACCGATGACATCTTGGTCAGCAGCCCGCCCGATATCGGCCCGCCAATCAAGCCCGATAGTGGAATCGCCGTCATGAAAAGCGCCACCATCTTGGCCCTGTAGCGACGCGTGTACCAGAACGTCAGATAGAGAATCACGCCCGGAAAGAAACCTGATTCAACGACTCCAAGCAGAAATCGCACCATGTAGAAGCCGAGCGCGCTCTTCACGAACATCGTCGAGGCCGATACCAGTCCCCAGACCACGATGATCGGGCCCAGCCAGTAGCGTGCCCCGATCTTTTCGAGTGCAATGTTGCAGGGGATCTCGAAGAAGAAGTAGCCGATGAAGAAGATGCCCGCCGCCGCTCCATACACGGCGTCGCTGATTCCCAGGTCCTGCTGCATCTGCAGTTTCGCGAAGCCCACGTTCACGCGATCCACGAACGCAAACACGTAGCAGAGAAACAGGAACGGAATGATGTGCCACGTCACCTTCCGGTAAACGCGGCTCTCGAGTTCCGGATCGGTTACCGTGCGCACCAGCCACCGTCAATCAGAATGTCGGTTCCGGTAATGAACTCGGCCGCCTCGGAGCAGAGAAAGGCGGCGAGCGATCCGATGTCTTCCGGCTTCCCCCACTTGCCCACGGGAATGCTGGCCAGAAACTGCGCGTTCGCTTCCGGGTTTTGCATCACAGGCGCGTTCATCTCCGTTCCAAAAGGCCCCGGACTGATGCCGTTCACGGTAATGCCCTCAGTAGCTAACTCCAGCGCCAGCGCACGTGTCAGCCCTAGCAGTGCCGCCTTGCTCGCCGAATAAGCGCTTCGCTGTGGAAGCGAGATGTGGCTCATGATCGAAGTCATATTCAGGATGCGCCCGTAGCCTGTCCCCCGCATATGCGGCACGAAAGCGCGGCACATCAGGAAAGCGCTCGTCAGGTTTGTGTCGAGTACGCTCCGCCACTCTTCCAGACTGAAATCGATCAGGTTCTTTCGAATGTTTATGCCGGCATTGTTGATCAGGATCTGCACCTTGCCGAGCTTACTGACTTCCGTTTCGAGCTGCTTGATGCTGCTCTCGTCGCGGACATCCGCCACGAAGACCTGCGCTTTGCCGCCAAGCTTTGAGACCTCGTCACGCACACTGTCCAATTTTTCGCGATCCCTCGACACCAGGGCGATGTTTGCTCCTGCCTCGCTCAGCGCCAGCGCCATCGTCCTTCCCAGGCCCTTGCTGGCGCCCGTAATCAATGCAAGTCTTCCTTTGAGGTCTGGTTTGAGCGAAGAGGACATGATGTTTGTTTGAACTGCCCCCAATATCCTATCGCGCGATGTTTACGTTCACTCGATAAAGCTGTTTGTCTTTGTAAGGGCCCGGAAATTCGCCGAGATACTCCACATCCGCGTTTGTCGCCACCAGCGCACGGAGCAGCCAGTCTTCCGGATATTCAGGTGTGCCCAGCACGAGAAACGTCCGATGCGCGGCCACAAATTCTTCGTACGGCTCTACGTGTGCGCGAATCGGGAAGGACGCTTTCAGATCTGGCATGCCTTCGAAAATGGTGGCGCTCGCGTACTGTATCGCGAGCCTGCGGTCGGTTAGGTAATACAGCCGCTTCAGCGTTGCAGGATCCTCGTAGCGATCCATCTCGAGAAAAGTCAGCCCGCTCGCAGCCACCAGAGCCAAATCCGGTTCCACCTGGTCGAGGCGCTTCTCGCTTGCCTTCCCCGTCAGGCTGCCGTGCGCCCACACGGATTGCTTCAGCCCCGGCCCAAGATTGAACCCACAGATGAAAAGCAGCAACACACCGCTCGCGGTCATGGGCGCCAGGCGGTTCCGATATGCCCGGTTTGCCAGAAACCACGCGCTTGTCAGCGCATAACCGAATGCCACCGGAAAGGCATATCGGTCGAAGTAGGCGCCGTGCGTAGTCATGAGAACCAGGTTCACCACCGCCGGAATCACGAGCAAGCCCGCTGTCAGTGCGGCATCCACGGCATCCACTCGCCAGCCCTTCCCCCGGGCCCCGTCAGTCTGCGGGAGCGCAATCCAGGCCAGGCAAAGCGCCAGCAAGAGCGGAACCGCCTCCAGCCTGAGACTCCCGTAATACGTCTCCGGAATTTTGTGCAGCGATGCCTGGAACACCGGAGGGAAGACTGAGCCCGCGAAGCGCGTCGTCAATCTCAAAAACAGGAACGGGATCACGCACGGCGCGAGCAGCGCTGCCCAGATTCCCGCATCCACTTCTCGCCTGAGATAGCTACGCACCAGTTCCGCCACGCAAAATGGCCCCACATAAAAGAGCGCCATCAAGTGGCTTAACATCATTGCCGCAACCGCCAGTCCAAGTAAAAGAAGATCGCCGCCGCTTCGCCTGGGACGTCTGGCTCGATCCCAGCACAGCAGTGTCAAACCCAAACACCCGATCACCATTGCGTAAGGGCGCGCTTCGGTCGCGTAGTAAAAAAACGGGCTCCCCCAAAATACGAGCAGGGCAAGCAGTCCGTATCCGGCCGCAAGCCGGTTCGCGACAAACCTGTACAAACAGAGGCTACCTGCCAGGAAGGCCAGAATCGAGGGCAGTCTGACGGCGTACCCGCCCTGTCCGAACAGAGCCGTAGACGCTCGGACCCCCAGGTACTCTAGCGGGGGATTTAGGTCAAGGGGAAGTTCCTGCCAGAATCGACGCCAGGAAGGCGCCGTCGCAATGTAAAAAGTATAGAGTTCGTCGTGCCACAGATGACGGCTGGCTGCGATCGCCGTAATCAGTACATACGCAGCGACCGTTAAAGCCAACGCCCAGCCGGCCGTTCGTTCGGAAGCCGAAGCCCGTTCCAGAGTCTCCCGGATCCGTACTTTCAGGTCTCGATGTGAGAGCGGCTGAGAAGACGGCACGCCAAATTGTAGCCAACCGCAGGGCTTCGAAAACCGCTCTTACTGCTCCATGAAGTAGTAGCAGATCATGTGCGTCACTATAAGGTGCGCATCCTCGATCCGGCCCATATGCGGTGCGCTTACGCGGATTTGAAGGTCAGCCAGCGGCCCGAGTTTTCCGCCGTCCCGGCCCGTTAGAGCGATGGTCTTGCAACCTGTCTTCTTCGCATACTCCATTGCACAAACCACGTTCGGCGAGTTGCCTGACCCGCTGATAGCAACAAACACATCTCCGGGTTCGGCGAAATTCTTCAGCTGTTCTGTGAAGATGCAGTCGTAGCCGACGTCGTTCGAGTAGGCCGTGATCGTTGCCATCGAATCCGTTAGCGCCATAATACGGAATCGCGAATCGCGCTCGAAACTGGCGCCCTTCACCATGTCCGTCACAAAATGCGAAGCAGTGGAGGCGCTGCCCCCATTTCCGCAAGCAAACACGTGCCTCTTCTGGTCCCGGGCTTGTTTCAAAATCTCTATAGCCTGTCCAACGGCGTCGAGATCGAGCGTATCTAAGGCTTCGAAAAGCTTCGCCTTGTACTCACGGGGAAACTGCAGTGAAGCGGGTGTGGCAAGGGTCTCAGTCGCCATAAAACCACTCTATCTCAGGCCGCAAGCTGCCGGGGAACTTGCCTGCCGGTACTGGTTTCGCTGGTCCCAGTAAAGTCTCCGGGATGTGCCATAATCGCAGGGTCGGAGACGGATAGATGACACTAGAATGTAACCCTGTCGCGATTGGAAACAAGCTCCTGGGAGACGACCAGCCCTGCTACATCATCGCGGAGATCGGAATCAACCACAACGGCGATCTCGATCTCGCTAAACGTCTGATCAGCGTCGCGGTGGCGGCCGGTTGCGATGCTGTTAAGTTCCAGAAACGGTCGGTCGATGTCGTATATACAAAGGAAGAACTCGCCAAACCCCGCGAAAGCCCTTTCGGCACGACCAATGGAGATCTGAAGCGTGCGTTGGAGTTCGGCCTCGAAGAGTTCGAAGACATCGATGCGTACTGCAAGGCGGTGAAGATCGCTTGGTTTGCCTCTTGCTGGGACGAAGACTCGGTGGACCTGATCAGCCGCTTCGACGTGCCGTGTTTCAAGATCGCCTCGGCCTCGCTGACTGACGATAATCTGCTTCGTCACACGCGCGCCATCGGCAAGCCGATCGTCCTCTCGACCGGTATGAGCACCATCGAGGAGATCGATCATGCTATCGAAATTCTGGGGCGCGATGACCTTATCCTTATGCACGCCACCAGCACGTATCCAGCTGCCTACTCCGAGTTGAATTTGCGCGCCATCGCCACTCTGCGGGATCGCTACTGCGTGCCTGTCGGTTATTCCGGACATGAAACGGGTATTCCGAGCAGTGTCGCGGCCGTGGTTCTCGGGGCCTGTGCAGTCGAACGCCACATCACGATGGATCGGGCTATGTGGGGCAGCGACCAGGCCGCTTCTCTCGAGCCCAATGGCATCACGCGCCTGGTTCGCGACGTACGGCTCGTCGAACAGTCGATGGGGGATGGTGTAAAACGCGTTTTCGAGCGCGAGTATCCGATCATCCAAAAATTACGGCGCGTGGGCGCGAGCCCTGTTCCTGCATGACAGGATTGAGAGCGATCGCACTCGATGTAGACGGTGTCCTCACCGACGGCGGAGTCTGGTGGGGGCCCGACGGCGAGGAATGGAAGCGGTTCTGTTTCGCCGACATTATGGGTGTGTCGCTGGCCCGTAAGGCCGGTTTCACCATTGCCTTGATCTCGGGTGAAGACAGCCCCCTGGTCGACCGGTTCGCGACGAAATTGGGGATTGTTCACGTAGAAAAGAATTGTAAGGACAAGGGGAGCGCTCTCAAACGTTTCGCCGAGGCGGCCTCGCTTTCTCTCGACGAGATTTGCTTTATGGGCGACGACGTGAACGATCTGGCCGCTATGAAACTGGCCGGTATGTCCGCATCCCCGGCAAACGGCCAACCCGCGGTGCGTGAGATAGCCGACTTCGTGGCGAACAGCACAGGCGGAAATGGCGCAGTTCGAGAACTCGTAGAAGCCCTGCTCGCCAGCCGGGCTGACTTTCCCAAAGCTGTCCCCGCTTAAATCTTCTCGCTCGAGCGGCGACTATAAAGTAGAATGACTCCCGCAGCCAACCCTCCCAAATCGCGTTTTCGCTTGCTTTACTGGGTACTGGCCCTAGGCGTTGCGGGCGTCCTGCTCTATTTCTCACTGCGCGGAATACACTGGCACGATGTCTGGCGAACCTTATTACATGCGAACCTTTATTTGGTTGCGCTTGGCTTGCTGCTCTCGAGCTTTGCGCTTTTCCTGCGCGCGGTTCGCTGGCGAGTTCTGCTCCGAGCCGGAGCGCCGATAAGCATTCCGACTGCATTCTGGGCTACCTCGGCAGGGTACTTCGGCAACAATTTTCTTCCGGCGCGTGCCGGCGAAGTCATTCGGAGCCTGATAATAAGCGCCTCTTCGGGCTTGAGCAAGACGTTCGTTCTGACAACCGCTCTCTCGGAGCGCTTGTGCGATGCCATCAGTCTCGTCCTTATCAGCTCGATCGTTTTGCTCACTTTACCCGTGAAACCGGGCTGGTTTGCTCATGCCGCAACGCCGTTTGCAGCCGTTGGACTTTGCGGCGCGCTCGGTATCGCGATCCTGCCGAAAATAGAGGGCCTATGCCACAAATGGCTTCATCTGCTGCCCGTCCCCGAAGGTCTAAAAGCCAAACTGCTGGGCATCCTCGATCAGGTTCTTGTCGGGATGCGAAGCTTCCACGATAAGAAGCGTCTATCGGGGTTTGTTGCCCTTACCGCTGTGATCTGGCTCTGTGACGCCGTCAGCGCTGTTCTTGGAATGCGGGCTCTGGGATTGCCCGGAACGCTGCCGGTTGCGCTGTTGCTGAACACGGGTCTGGGACTCGGCAGTGCTTTGCCGTCCACTCCCGGCTACGTTGGTATCTATCAGTTCGTCGCGGTGAGCGTCCTCACTCCGTTCGGCTTCAGCAAAACCGACGCGATCGCGTTTATTTTTCTTTCCCAGGCCGTGCAGTACGTGCTTATCACGTTCTGGGGTTCGCTGGGTCTTGCAAAATCGCGCGCTCTACGTATGACCGCTGCGGCGCCGAACATTCCGGTAACGAACGCGCTCAACGCTCAGCAGTCATAAGTCGAACTTTTTTCTTTGTTTTCCGCGTCAACAGTTGAGATCACGCATCTCCCGGGCCTACTTCCCTTTGAACGGGGTATTAGTATTGCGGCCATGCCTCGGAACGATACCGGTACCGGGCCTGCAAGTCATTGAAGACCTTTAGCTTGTCGCAATCGCGCGGCCTGTCACTACAACTATGAAACTACAGATTTACCCTTTTGAAACGGCTTTGTCCGCTAGACTAACTGGGAGGAGTTCATGACGTTAACCGCCGAACAAAGTAAGCAAGCTGTCATTGTTGGAGCCGGACCCGCAGGTCTGACGGCCGCCTTCGAGTTCTTGACTAGAACGGATGTAATGCCGATTGTACTCGAAAAGAGCGATTACATTGGCGGAATTTCGCGGACAGTCAATTACAAGGGCAACAGAATCGACATCGGCGGCCATCGCTTCTTCTCGAAGTCGGATCGTGTAATGCAGTGGTGGTTGAACATTCTTCCGATGCAGGCCATCGAAGGCGAGAGTACCCAGATCACCTATCAGCGCCAGACCACGACAGTCCCTGCGTCGGCCCGTCCGGCCGATGCTGCTCGCGACGAGGTTATGCTGGTTCGCCATCGGAAATCGCGCATTTACTTCATGCGCCGCTTTTTCGAATATCCGATAACCTTGAGCGGCGATACTTTAAGCAAGCTCGGCCTGTGGAAGACCATTAAGATCGGCTTCAGCTATCTGCGTTCGGTTTTCTTTCCGATCAAGAACGAGAAGAATCTTGAGCAGTTTTTCATCAATCGATTCGGCCGCGAGCTCTATCTGACCTTCTTCAAGTCCTACACCGAAAAGGTATGGGGCATTGAATGTAACGCGATAAGCGCCGAATGGGGCGCTCAGCGCATTAAGGGCCTTTCGATCTACAAGACGCTCCTGCACATACTCAAGAAGCTTGTTCCGCAGCGTGAGAAAGACATCCAGCAGAAGAATGTTGAGACCTCTCTCATCGAGCGATTCCTTTATCCGAAATTCGGCCCCGGCCAGATGTGGGAGGAGGTCGCCAAGCGGGTCCAGCATCTCGGTGGAAAAATTCTGATGCATTGGTCGGTTGAAGAGATCGATCACGATGGAGAGCGCGTTACGGGAGTACTTGCGAGGAACTCGCAGACTGGTGAGCGGCGCCGCTTCGAAGGCGATTACTTTTTCTCGACCATGCCGGTGAAAGAGCTAGTGGCGCAGATGAACCCGCCGGCGCCGGCGTCTGTTCGTGAAGTTTCAGACGGTTTGATGTATCGCGATTTCATCACTGTGGGAGTGCTGTGCGACCGTATCAAGCTGCGGGAAACTTCCGGTGAGCTCGTAAAAGATAACTGGATTTACATTCAGGAACCGGATGTCCTGGTCGGGCGCTTGCAGATCTTCAATAATTGGAGCCCGGCTATGGTCGCGGATCCGTCAAAAGTCTGGATCGGTCTGGAGTATTTCTGCAACGAGGGCGATTCCCTCTGGACCCGCGCCGACGCGGATTTGATTGAGCTGGCGAAGAAGGAATTGGCGTCGATGAACATCCTCGACCCGGAAAACGTCTTCGACGCAACCGTGATTCGCATGCCAAAGACTTACCCAGCCTATTTCGGTTCGTATGATCGCTTTCCGGAAGTGATTTCGTGGGTGAATGGGTTTGACAATCTGTTCCTCGTCGGCCGGAACGGGATGCACAAATACAACAACCAGGACCACTCCATGCTGACTGCGATGACGGCGGTGGATAATATTATCGCTGACGTGCGCAGCCGCGACAATTTGTGGGCGCTTAACACGGAGCAGGACTACCACGAGGAGAAAGAACAGCCTCAGGCCGAGAAGCCAGAACCGGCGACGGTAGCCAGCTAGCGCCCTGTAAGTACACCGAACCGCGTTACGCCTTGGCTGGGACCCAGCGGAGCACCCACACTGCTGCGAGCAGGGTCATCAGCCAGTGCAGCGGGTATTCCTGACGCAGACCTACATGGACCAAGTAATTGGGCAAAGGGTACAGCAGCAGCAGCAAGCCGAACACAACCGCGAGCAGGTGGTTCTGCCGGACGATATAGAAGAATCCTAAGAATCCCAAAACGGTTGTAGCAGCCAAGATCAGCGTCTTACCGATCGAGTTCGGGTCGTAGTAGAACCAGTAGCAACGCGCGCGGCCCAGGCATAACTCGAGAAATCGGCGGGGATGCGTACGGATCCATTGCTTTGCTTCATTCTCAGCCCAGCTGTTATACCTGATCTCGCCCAGTTCGCGCACTTTACGCGCGTCCGGTTTGCTGTCGAGCGGATGGTAACGATCAAACAGGCCGGATAGTGAATTGATGCGCTGATCGGGCGAGGCTTCGTCATTATTCGAGATACGTAGTTCGAGCCCGAGATTGGTGCGCGTAATCACGAGTCCGCCAAAATCTTCGTAGTTCCGAACGACCCA
This sequence comes from Terriglobia bacterium, assembly GCA_963723645.1. Taxonomy (GTDB): domain Bacteria; phylum Acidobacteriota; class Terriglobia; order Bryobacterales; family Bryobacteraceae; genus Bog-105. The sequence goes on along the minus strand of CAVRRR010000005.1, from coordinate 1,375,224 downwards.
AGGTACAAGACAAAGAGCCGCAACCGCGATTTCGATTCCCGCAAATCGCAAATACCGCCCGACACCTGTCTGACTGCAGAAGAACGTGCCGCACGCGACGAGCACGATGAAGATGTCGAGGAGTGCCGGCACGAAGAGTAGGGAGATGCCCCACAGAAGGCCATGCCACGCAGCTTGCCTGGGGCGAAGATCGCGCTTGGTCCAAAGCCTGTAAGTAAGGAATGTAATGAGGACCAGGGCGAGCGCCGTGTAGGGAGTTTCCCAATCGCCTTCAATTTCCACCAGCGGGCGCGCCGGATAGAGCGCACCGGCTAATCCGGCCAGAACTCCGGGCGAAGCGCTCAGCAGCAGCTGACTCGACAATGCAGGTAGCAAGGCCCAAAGGATGGATGAAACCAGAGATGCCAGACAGCGCTTCACGATCTCTCCGGGGATCCCCGTGCCGAATATTTTGAAGATCGCGGCCAGGATCAACGTGTAGCCGGGAGCCACGTGCGCTGTGGGTCCGGTTGGCACCGCGTATGGGTTGCCGAAAACGCCCGTGTGTGCTAGCGAGATCGCGGTGCGCTCGAGCTCGACGCGGCTTAAATCCCGGTACGTGTGGAAGGCCAGCAGAAAAGCGAGCCTGACAATCAGAGCGACGGCGAAGATGATGAGGCCCGACTGCAACGGGGGAAGTTGGACCAGCTGTCGCCAGGCACGACGGAGGACTTTCATCTTGAACGGCCACGGTTGTTGCGGTCGTTTGGCAGTTGAAAGGGTGTTACGCGCGGCGGGGTCGTATCCGGTTGGGCCAGCCAGAGCTTGCGGCCTGGAAACAGCCGGACCAATTGCTCGTTCGATGCAGGATCCTCTCCATAACGGGCCCAGATAATCTTCGCATTCGCAATGTCGGCTCGGTTGTAGATCCATTCGTAGGTTTTCTGCCCTTTGTAAGGCCGATACTTTACCAGGACCAGTTGCCGGCCTGGCTCTTGCTCGAAGCGCGGGGTGAACGCCTCGCGCTCGATGTCGTGGGCGAATTCCGATTGCCAGAGCCGCTTGGCGCCTCCCAAACTGTGCGGAACTAGAGGCTCGAGTAAGCGCCCGGCCATGGGGACCAGCAAGCTAAGCAGGCAAATGGCCGGAAGAGCGCGGGAAAGAAACAGGCCAGCCTCGTTCGAGGCGCGCATACGCCGGAGGCACTCTATCAGGACCAGCGCGATCATCACCGTCACGGCGGCTGAATAGTGCGGAAAATAAGCAAAGAAGAGCAGATTGTCCAAGCCGAGTACAGCCACGAGCGAATAGAAGGGAAGCCGCATGTCGGGCCCACGCCAGATGGATGGTAGGAACAGCAGCGTCAAAGTGAGTGGAATTCCGATGTAAAACTCCCAGAACCGCCGCAGCTTGCCACCGGTCGCTCCGACGAGCGCTTTGATTGAGCTGCGGCGCGCATGCTGCCGGAGTTGGTCCTCATACTCGGACCGGATGTCAGTGGGCATTGCGGCGGTATCTGCAACGACCGGCTTCTGCCAAAAGAATCCCTGAGGCAACCCATAACGGTGTCGATACAGCAGATACGGAAACTCGCTTGCCTTGGTGGTTACGTGCGAATTATAGAAACCTGCGAATGCTAACGCAATCAATGCACAAGCCGACAAAGCCGGAAGCACCCGTTTGAGCAACACCCCTGGGCGCAGTCGTTTTGTGCGAAGGGTCCATAACGCGAGCGCTCCCGCTGCTACGAAACTTAGAAAGACGCCCTCGAGCGGCCGGCTATTCAGCAAAATGGTCAGACCGGTGGCGGCCAGAACAGAGTAAAGAACAGGCCGGTTACCGGGGATTCGCGGAAGGGCGCCGAGTGTGAGGGCACCACCGATGGCGGGGACATTGCCGCCCCAATAGCTGTTCGTCCAGTAGCTCAAGACTCCAAGGCTGATATCTATTACGACCAGTGTGCCGGCGAAGGCCCAGGTGCTTGGAAGCCAAGCCAGCAGCGCCCAGTAGATCACCGCGCACAGCACACCCGTGCTGAGCAACACACCCACCCAAGGCCAACCTGTCATTACCTGCCCGGCAGCAAGCGCAACCGCCTGTCCAATCTGGTACTCGGCTGTGTAGGTCGGTTGGGTGAGAATGTAAACCGACGTGAAATGCTCAGGCATGGGCGGCGTCGGGTTTGTGAGGCGGCCGTGTGCGAAGGTATCTGACTGCAGCAGGTACGCATACTCATCCGAAATCACCGGTCCAGGTATGCCGTAAACAGGCAACAGAACGAGGCGCAGCATAATCGGGAACAGGAACAGGATCAAAGCGCAGATCCAGGGCCGGCGGGCGACGGTCCTGAATCCGGACTCTACGCGCGAGAAGAGCGGGCTTGCGAATCTAGGGCGAACTAAGGCGACGGCGACCGCGAGAAATACGACGAAGATTTGAAAAACTTCAAAAGGGCCTACTGGCGCAGTGCCCCAGTTCAACCTCATCGGAAGAGCCTGCTGCCACTGCCGGAAACAGACATGTACAAGTGCTTGAATGGCAGGTAAAGCCACCCACGGCTTGCTCCAAGCTCGTTCAGAACTTGCATTGGCTTGTTTGGCGCATAACCGTCAAGGTCACTTACCAAGTATAGAGTTGCTTTAGAAAACGAAAGAAGCCGCCGGATGCTAGATCCGGCGGCTTCGAAACGTTACGTCTGATTAGGCGTTAATCGCCCATTGCGCCGACTTCTTCGCGCTTCTCGGTCTGCCCCGGCTTCGGCTTCGAAGTCGATGCGAGCAGGCCATCCAGTGGAACAAATCCTTCCACCTTTTTCTCGCCCAGAACATGTTCACGGTAGAGCCGCGCCATCTTTTCGTCTTCGAGTTTCTGCTTCAGCGCCTCATCGCGCGCTCGTGCCTTCTCTTCGCGCGCAGTTTTGGCTATGCCCTTCTCATCGAGGTCCTTCTGACGGCCCGCATTTACGTGTTCTTCGACCAACACCAAGCTGTGATCCCTGCTGGCGAGCGGTACCTGTTTATTACCCGCGAAGATCTCATGACGGCCCTTTTCCTCGTACCACTTGGTAAGTGTGGCCGTCATGTGCATCTTTTCGATGATGTTTCGCCAGCCCACGCCGGTGTTATAAGCGCAGAAGGAGATTTCGCCTTCCTGCGTAGCGTAGGGAATGATGCACTGCTCGGTTCGCCGGAAATCGTAGTTGAACAGATCCTGGAACCACATGCCGGCGATGAAGAGGAAGTTCCAGCGGTCTGAGCGGCGCTTCTTGATATCTTCGATCGTGCGGTCGCCGGTGACTTTACCGTAGACTTTGCCGTGATCCTTCTTTGACATTCCGAAACACTTGTCAAACTTAGCGACCAGGTCGCTCAGTTTAAAGTGGGTCGGCGACTTAAAAGGATCGTAGTTGCGGAGGAGCGAAAGAGTGACGCCCAATACCGAAAGGTTTCTACCACGCGCCCCGTCGTTGATGCGGGCGATATCCTTAGCGAGTTGATCGGCGTGCAGGAAGGCCGTAACCGGAACGTATTCCTTGGTTTCCTTGTCGCACATCACTGCCATGCCGATACCGCAATTCGGGTGGCAGCCGCAGCTCAACTGGCCCCAATCCGCGTTAGGACCGTGTACGAGATCCGCGAAATCGGAGAAAGTGCTCATGAAGCTGATCGGGAACCAGTCGCGAACCGGCTCGCCGATACCGACCTGATTCTTAACGTCGTGAGCGAGGTGAGATAGCGTATATCGCTGTGCTGTACGCCGCTCTTCGGTAACGGCCTCATCGCGCCCGGTGAACGAAACAGGCTGGAACGAAAGAAACGGAATCTTCTTCGGATTGTCGAGCGCGAACTGGACTACGTGCCCGACCTGCTCGTTGTTGACGCCGTTAATGATAGTGATAACAGGAACGATATCGACGCCAGCGGACCAGAGGTTTTCAATGGCTCGAATCTTAACATCGAACAGATTGCCCACCGCGCGGTGAGAGTTGGCGGCGTTTCCGATGCCGTCGAACTGCAGATACGCGTATCGCAGTCCGGCTTCGGCGGCCTGCCTGGCGAACTCCGGGCGCTTGGCGAATTCGATACCGTTGGTTGCGGCCTGGACGCTGTTGTAGCCTACCTGGCGCGAGTAGCGGACTGCATCGAGGAAGTAGGGTGAAAGAGTCGGCTCGCCACCCGAGAACTGGACTGACATCTGGCGGCGCGGCTTGATTGAGATCGCGTTATCGAGCAGCGTCTTAATGTCTTCCCAGCTCAGTTCGTGGACGAAACCGACCTGGTTCGCGTCCATGAAGCACGGGTCGCACATCATGTTGCAGCGATTCGTCAGGTCGATAGTAAGTACCGAGCCGCGTCCATGGGTGATTGTGCTCGTGCCGTGGTTGTGAAGCTTGTCGTCGTTGTGAGCCCGGATATCGCGTCCAGGAAAAACGTCTTCGAGGTGCTTGCTGAATGCCGGATCGACTGACATCAGGTCTTCGAATGTCCCGTGTATCGGGCATTCCTTAACCATGAGAATTTTGCCGTCGCGCTCGATGATCCTCGCCTTGATTTCACCGACTGGTTCATTGAGGAGAATCTTGTAATCGATCTCGCCGTCCACGATCCGTTGGCGGATCTCGGGGATACACTTGGGGCAGAGCGAATCGGTTTCGCGGGGCCAGCCAAGCGGCGGTTTCATCTTCTGATGACTCTTCAGGAGCGGTTTATCCGACCACTTCGGAGTGAAGGATTCGTTCTGTTTGAACTGGTTGAGCCGATCAAAGACCTGCCACGCAGCATTCGCGCCGACTGTCACGACCTTCTCGAAGTACTTGACTGGTTTATGCATGATCACTGAACCGTAAGATTCGATAGTCTCCCAAGCAAGGGCTTCTATACCCCTACTTTTCACTCAGTATAGGGGCTGGCTAAATTCGTGAATACTGAGTGAAAGCGAACTGCGCGGATTGGCACCTGTATGGCGATTACGGGGATCGAACAGAGACGAAGCTGATTAAGAACTTGTTGTCTGTCAGCAGGTTACATCGTATTTTTTACCAGGCGTGGTAAAAGCCATCACGTTCGAAGACCTCGAGAGGACTCCGGAAAAGCTCAGACAAACGGCGCGAAGTGAGGAGGTCCGTTTTAACTCCATCGCAGTACACCGCCCCATCACGTAGAAGTACGACCCGGTCGATCTCAGGGACAATATCATCGAGATGGTGGGTGACTAGTAGAAGTCCTACACCGCTCGAGGCGAGATTGCGAAGAGTGGCGCGAACCTCACGCAATGTCGGGAGGTCGAGACTGGTGGTCGGCTCGTCGAGAAGCAGGGTCGTAGGGTGATGGATAAGCGCCCGCGCGATGAGTAGGCGGCGCGCTTCACCGGAGGATAGTTCATTCAGCCAGCGATCCGCGAGATGACTCACTTCGAGACGCTGCATGGCCCCGGTCGAGGCCGCCTCCATATTCTCGGTGACCCGGTGATTGGGCCAGATACCGATGGACCCAAAGAATCCGGAAAGGACAAGTTCGCGCCCGGTGATATCGCGCGTGCACTGGGACATCAGATCGTTACTGACGATGCCAAGATGAGCGCGTAAATCGAAGATGTTCCAGTTCTCCTGACCGAGTATCCTGAGCGCGGTGCCGGGCCGGATGAGCGGGTAGCATTCCCTGGTGATCGTTTTGATCAAGGTTGATTTGCCGCTGCCGTTCGGGCCCAAGATGGCGACGTGTTCGCCGCACTCAATTTGAAGGTTCAGACCGTGTAACCCGATCTGATTGCCGCGTTGTACGAAGACGTTTTGAAATTCAATAAGTGGCGAGGCCAAAATAAATTGTAGGCACGCGCATGATGAACTCCAGTGTTACCGCAGAGAAGGTCAAAGAACTTGCGTTTGCCTGCGGCTTCGACCTGGTAGGCGTCGCCTCGGCGGAACCGAGCGAGGATTTTGGAAGATTCGATGAATGGCGCTCGCATGGCAAAGCCGGTGACATGACTTATCTGCTTGATCGCCGGGGCGATCTGCGAGCGGGTCCAAGGAACCTGCTCCCTACGGCGGAAAGCATCATTTGTGTTGGAAAGATCTACAACACCGGGCATCCATATTCAACCAATGCTCAAGATAAGAGCCGGGGTTGGATTTCGCGCTATGCGTGGGGAGCGGACTACCACGATGTACTTCGGGAGAGCCTGCAGCGGTTGGTTGCAGAAATCGCAGCTGTCCACGGAATTCCCTTCGAGTCACGTGTCTGTGTAGATACGGCGCCGCTGCTCGAACGCTCATATGCACGAGCCGCAGGATTAGGGTGGGTGGGCAAGAACACCTGCCTCATCAGTCAGGAAAAAGGCTCCTGGTTTTTCCTTGGGGAACTCCTTCTATCGATACCGTTGGAACTCGACTCTCCCGCGCCGGGCCGCTGCGGGACATGCACGCGCTGCATCGACGCGTGTCCAACGGACGCCATTGTTCCGAACAATGACGGTAGCTGGTCGATCGACTCGCGTCTTTGTATCTCGTATCTAACAATTGAGAAGCGCGGCACAATTGCAGACCCCGACAGCAGCAGAACAGCGAATCATTTATTTGGTTGCGACATCTGTCAAGATGTATGCCCCTGGAATCGGCGAGCACCGATATCCGGGGATAATGCTTTCGCTCCGATTGAATATGCACCATCACTCGAGCGACTGGCTGTTTTGACGGAGGAGGAATTTCGGGCGGTATTTCGACGTTCACCAGTCTGGCGCACAAAGTATATTGGCTTTCTTCGAAACGTGGCTCTTGCAATGGGCAACTCGGGGCTATCGGACATGAGGAAGCCTTTGGAGCGGTTGATCGAACACCCGAGTGAGGTTGTTTCGACAGCGGCGAGAGAATCGCTGAGGAGGTTGGACACGAATGTCTAGACGCCTGAAGTGTGTATGTGGAATTCCAGATCGACTGCGCTCAGCTTCTTCGTGGCGTTTGTGTTTGCGCTCGCCGGGGAGGCAGCGCCCAATGCAAGCGCCCCCGGCGATCCGTTGAACGATGCGGGATTCCGCCACTTTTACAACAACGAATACGACCAGGCCCTCGAGATTTTCGAGGAGGCAATAAGAGCGAATCCAGAAGATGCTACGCTCTACAACTCCGTATCGCAGACAGTTCTCTATCGTGAGATGTATCGCAATGGCGCGCTCGAAAGCCAACTCGTAACTGGAAGCAATTCCTTTCTGCGGCGGCCGAAGATGGCGATCAGCGGTGAGGATCGCAATGAGTTCAACGACTCGGTAAAGAAGGCGATCTCCTTGAGCGAAGATCGGCTCAAGCAAAATCCGAGCGATGTATACGCGCTTTATGCTCTGGCAGTGGCTCACGGGCTTAAGGCTAATTTCCTCTTTCTGGTCGATAAGTCATGGATGCAGGCGCTGCGGGAATCGATAACAGCCAGGAAAGCCGATGACAAAATTATTCAACTCGACCCGGGCTTCGTCGACGCCCACCTTGTTCACGGTCTCAGCGAGTACGTAGTGAGCTGCCTTCCCGGCTATTTGCGAATGCTGGGCTCGTTCAACGGATTTCACGGTGACAAGCAAGACGGGATACGGCAGTTGCAGATGGTGTCGGATTCAGGAATCAGAAACCGGTATGACGCCTCGGTACTGCTCGCCGCGATCTATCGCAGGGAACGGCGGCCGAATGATGCTCTCCCGCTTTTACAGCGTCTGGCGAGGACCTTTCCCCGCAACTACCTCTTCCGGTTTGAGCAAGTGCAAATGTACAGCGACCTGGGTGACAAGAGCTCAGCTTTGCAGGTGCTTGCCCAGATCGAAGCGGCCTTGCAGAAGGGTGAACCCGGTTATGGCCGGTTACCGCTCGAACGGGTCGAGTATGCGAGGGGTAATCTCCTCTTCTGGTACAACGATCTCGACAACTCACTGCAGAACTTGCGGAAGGCTACAAAACGTCAGGACGAATTGGATCTGTCTACCGCGGCTATGGCCTGGCTTCGCATAGGGCAGGTCAGCGATCTGATGGGTGACCGGCAGCAGGCGGAGGACGGCTACAAGACTGCGATCTCGATTGCACCGGACTCCGAGATTGCCAAAGAGGCCTCAAACTATATCGACAAGGCATACAGGCGAAAGAGATTGCAGTGATGCGGAGAGGATTGCGGGGGAGCTACACTAACTTACAAAATGCAAACTTTCACGCGAGCCGATCCGGCTGGCACAAAAGCGGTGTTTTACCAGCAAATCTGTGAGCAACTCGATCAGTTGCTCGGTACGGAAACTAATTTCGTCGCTAACGCCGCGAACACTGCGGCTCTCCTCTTTCAACTGCTGCCGGACGTGAATTGGGCGGGTTTTTATTTCGCGCAAGATGACGAGCTCATACTGGGGCCCTTTCAGGGCAAACCGGCGTGCGTGCGCATTCCCTTCGGTAAAGGCGTATGTGGTAAGGCCGCGGCTGAAGGCAGCACGATCCTCGTTCCGGACGTCGAGAGTTTCCCTGGACACATTGCATGTGATGCCGCTTCCCGCTCGGAAATCGTAGTGCCGCTGATCAATTGGGGTAATGTTGTCGGGGTACTCGACGTGGACAGTGCGAGCCCGAACCGGTTCGACGAAGACGACCGGGAAGGACTCGAATCCGTTGCCGCGGTTTTCCTGGCCGCCCAGAGATCCAGCGACCTGCCCGATTTCGACGCAGACGCATCGCTCGACTGAAATGACGATCGGCTCCATCGAAGCGAGCCGCTAAAATGAAAGTACGTTGGTAACCGAACAAGTAGAGCAGCTTGCAACCCGAGCTCGTCAGCTTGCCGCGATCGGACAGCTGCCGGCGGCCCGCGAACATTGGATTGCGGTCCTAAATCTTCTGCCGATCGATGCGGGTGAACGCGCGGGCGTTCTTCGGGAGATCGAACGAATCGATAATCGCCTAAACCCGAAACCCAAGGTCGACTGGAAAAAGCGTTTGGGTCCGTTTGGGGTGCTCCTGGCGTTTCTCGCCAAGTTCAAGACCGCTGCCCTGATACTGCTGACCAAAGGCAAGTTTCTCTTCAGCATTCTTGCGTTCGTGGGCCTTTATTGGGCGATGTTTGGCTGGTGGTTCGCGCTCGGCATAACAGGCTCCGTCCTGATACACGAGATGGGTCACTACTTCATGGTCCGGCGATTCGGTTTTCGTGCCGAGCTGCCGATGTTTCTGCCAGGCTTTGGCGCTTATGTGAAGTGGCAGGGCGTCAACGTGGATGCGGGCGTGCGCGCACAGATCTCGCTAGCCGGCCCGTTTTTTGGTTTTCTGTCCGGTCTGATGGCCTACGGGGTCTTTCTCGAGACGCACCACGGTGTTTGGCTGGCCGTAGCGCAATTCGCGGGCTGGCTGAACCTGATCAATCTGATTCCCGTCTCGCTTCTCGATGGAGGCGCGGCTCTGAATCCGATCGGCGTTCAGCACAGGATCGGTCTCATTGCCATTTGCGTGGCACTTGCCTTTGTCACGCACGAGTTCACTTTTGCGCTCGTGGCGGCCGGGGTTGGCTACCGTCTCTGGAAACGCGATTCACCGCCACAATCCGCGTCAGGGATAGCCTATGCATTTATGGCGATCGCGGTCGCTAACGGATTGCTTAGCTGGTTCTGCTCCAATCAGGCGCGAGTCTTGTTCGCGAGACCTGTCTTCTAATTTTCGCGCCAGAATAGCTCGGCGTCGGAGCGTCTGACATAATTCGCATCAAGCTCCGCGGAGTTTGACCAATGACGCGCTTTGCAGTCGCGTTCCGCACAATATGCTATCGCGTCGGCCAAGGTTTGGGACGCCAGAGTAAACGGCATGCCCGCCAAGTGCGTTTCCAATAACGGCAGCGGCGCCGGAGAGATGAACTCATACTCGATGCCGCGATCGAGTTTGGCAAGCCAAGCGTTGAACGGGAGCACCGTTTCCGGAATGACGGCCCGGAGGCGCGAATCATACACGGCCCCGTAGACTTCCCCACGGCGCGCATCGAGAAACACCGCCCGAAGCGGTGCCGCATGCCGGGCGCATGAACTCAAGGCACGTAGATTAGAGATTCCAATTGCCGGCCTCTGAAGTGCTTCGGCAAGGCCTTTTACAGCGGCGAGCCCGACCCGAACGCCTGTAAAGGATCCTGGTCCGCTGCCGGCCGCGAAGCAATCGACGGCCTTCAGCTCGAGCTTCGCACCGCCGAGGCAGTCTTCGATAGCAGAGAAGATCAGGTGTCCGAAACCGGAAGCCGATTGAATCGTGACCTCTGCAGCGAGGCGGCCATCAATGCGAAGAGCAACGCTTGCCACGCTGCCGGTTGTATCCAAAGCCAAGATGGTCACGGAGTAAGCCGGTAAATTCTGTCCAGCTCGTAGGCTTTGCCATTGGCGTTGATTGCGAGCACGCGAAGGTTTAAGGCGCTGCCAGACTGCTTCAGAAGGGATCTCGGGATAGTGAAGGTGCCAGAAGATCCTAAGCCAAGGAGTCTTGCTCCTGTTTCGCTTCCGACGACTTCGCCCCACCAGGCGTACTGCATTTGACGGCTCGCGCGGTTGGCTCGAGTAATCTTCACGCTGTAAGGAACTGCAGCGGCAGGATTGATTTCTTCGCCCGCGGGGTCGGGCAGCGTAAACGGGATACGTCCGATGTCGCTCTCGACTTCCTGGACCGGAGGATCTTCGGACTCGAAATAGAAATACTTCAACATGGATTCCTTCTTGCCCTCTCGCGGCACCTGCAGAATCCAGTCATGCGAGTTGTCGGGGGTCGGACGACTAAACACTTCGCCTCGATAGTCCTTCAAATAAAGCTCCTGACCGGTGCTCGGATTGATCCAGAGCGGGTTGTATTTGTGATGCGGAAGAGTGATCTCGACGATGCCGGGATCTTGCGCATACGCCAGGTACTCGACTTCATTCAGGCCGACTGCGCGTGCACCGGAGATATCAAAGTAAGGCTCGAACTCCCAATGACGTGTATCGGAAACGATCTGAAACCAGGTCTGAATGGCTTTTACGTTGGATTGATTCTGCAGGGTTTCGTAGGAGACCGACGGATACTCACCGTTCGTTGTGCAATTCCAGAGTTCATGCCGGAATGCATTCGGTTCGGTGCTGTTGATAATGTGAATTTCCGGTTTGTCCGTGAACTGATGGTCGATAGCCCCCAGCTGCGGGTTCGGCGAAGCCTCCATTAGAAAGTTCATCCAGCTATCCGCTGCCAGCGGGAACGAAGAGGCGCGAGCATCTGTAGATCTCGGATGGCTTAAGGAGTCGTACTTCTGGAGGAACGAACCCAGGCTCCGAAGGATAGCGCGCGAGTTGCCTGTGTCCTCGAAATGCTCGATCCCCTGCCAGGTCACATTCATGCCACCGTAGCGCGCCACCAGATAGCGGATTAGCGACTCATGCCCGTCGAAACTGTTGAGGGAAGCGGCAGCAAACTCGTGGTCCGCAATCAAAAGGTCGAGGGTAAACCCTCGCGCGGCTGCCGCGAGCAGTCGATTATCCAGGTTCGAGAAATACGCGGCATTCGGTTCGCCTGCCGACCCGAAGGGCTTTGTTGTACCAGCGCCCGTGAGCAGGGTCCCCCGGATATGCGTAAAACCATCGTGCTTGCGAGCCTCAAGCCACGTCTCCCAATCGGTTTGGTTCATCGCCGCGAAGGGAGCACTCGCAGCCAGCCATAAGTGCGGTTTCTTGTCCGTGCTGCGCCAATGCCGGAGATTTGCCACGTTCACCATGCCGGCGAACCCGCTATCGGCAACGGAAAATGTGTCTTCCTTATCGTTGTAGCGCGGGATCTCACTCAATACGTGATAGGTCCAGCTGCCGGCCTCAGTGGGACTGAATCGAACGCGCAGCGCAACGTCCGCGAAGGCATGCATGAGATAAGTCTTGTGCGTGGGCGAGCGAAACTCGACGCGCAGCAGGTCGTCCGAATACGCGGAAGTCAGTGCCGGCACGTCGCCCTGCTTCAAATCGAAGGTGAGTTCGCATGGCAGGAACGAACGTGCTCCGGACGAGCAGGATACCGGCTGGACAGCAAAGGCACGCAACGACAAAGTTGTGAGTACAAGGGCCAGGGAGGACAAGCCCGTGAAGCGCATAAGCTTCAGGATAACGGCCGATACCGAGGGTGCTGAGCCGGCAATCTCAGAACGTAACGCCGACGAGGAACTGCGCCTGGTTCTGGTTCGACGAGAGACTCGATCCTAGGGCAGCAAAACTGTAGTTCTGACTGCCCCAATGGATGTAGCGGATCTCGGGCGTGACGTGAATCAGGAGCGCATGGATGTCGATGCCTCCGCCCAGCGCGAAGCCGGCGGCCGATTGATTCGGTGTAGCAGAAAAGATGTTCGAGACATGATTGAAAACCGGTCCGGCGTCGACGTAAGGATGCAGCAGAGGCACGCCTTTGAAGTGGTATTTCAGCAGAATGGGAAAATCCCACTCGTTCACGCCATTGCCGGCCAGGCGGTAATGGCGATAGAGGGCATCAACCTCGATGCCGAGATGAAATGGCAGGCGCAGCTCCGCTTCGGGTCCGACGATGAAACGGTTTGTTGTGGCCGAAAAGCTCCCGCTGGTAGCGTCCGAGTAAGCTTCATTCAGAGGAACGCCGGCTTTGACACCGACGGAGAAGAACTGCCCGAAACAGGGAAGGGAAGTGACGCCGAGAGCGAAGACGATTGCACCTAAAAAGCGATAACTCATCGCTAGGTAGACGTCCGCCCAGGGTGGCGAGTTGCCTGCGTATGAACCGCCTCGTAAATGCCATAGTCTGAGAGACGAAATCGAGCTCCGGCGCAACGCGCCGTAGAATATGGCTACATGCCGCAGCTCAGTATGAAGACGCAAAGAACTGGAAGCAGCGCTGCCACGCCCACGCGTATCGAAGGACGTAGCAAGGTGACGGGCACAGCCCGGTACACGGGCGACTTGGGGCCTCTGCAGATCGGTGCCGATCTTCTTCATGCCGCGGTAGTGCAAAGCACGTGCGGCTCGGGTCGAATCACCGAAATTGACACAGGCCAGGCAGAGGCGGCCGCGGGCGTTCGCGCTGTCCTTACGTTCGCAAATGCACCGCGCCTCAAACCGGTTAAAACGCTGACCGGCAGTGAGCTGGACCGCTTTCTCCCGCTGCAGGACGAGTGTTTACACTACAACGGCCAACCGATTGGGCTTGTGATAGCCGATACGCTGATTGAAGCGCGGTGCGCCGCTTCCCTGGTAGCGGCCGTCTACGAACCCGATGCGAAACCGGACTTCTCGTTCGACGCTGGTATTCCGTTCGGAACGGAGGTCGACAAAGTTGCGGCACGCGAGAAGGGTAAAGTAAGTCGCGGAAAGCCCGAGCCAGCCTTCTCCGGAGCGCCTCTTCAGCTTGACTTGACTTACCGGACCGCTTCGGCTCATCACAACGCCGTCGAGCCCGGCGCGTGCATAGCTTTTTGGGACAAGTGGGGCCGCCTTACGGTCTGGAATGCATCGCAGTTTGTCTACGGCGATGCCATGACGCTTGGCGAAGCATTCGGTTTCGGACCGTTGGACCGAAAGTTTAGGCTGGCTCCACAACTCAGCGGAGCCTTTAGTACCCGCGCGAAAATTCGAGTCCTGGCGCCTCTAGTAGGCGGAGCTTTCGGTAGCAAGGGCGGCCCGAGCGCTCATGTGCTGCTCGCCGCGATGGCCGCGCAGGTGACCGGGCGGCCGGTGAAGCTGGTCCTAACTCGTGAGCAGACCTATTCGATGATGCCTTACCGCTCGGCAATCGTTCAACGCGTAAAGATAGGTGCAAACAGTGACGGCCGGCTCCTGTCGGTTTCCCATGACGCGACCATACAGAACTCGCACGTGGGATCGTTCAACGAACCGGTAGCCGAGCTGACGCCTCACCTATACGCCTGCGAGCATGTTCGCACGAATCACAAGGTTGTTCGGCTCCAAACGAATGCTCCCGGCTGGATGCGTGCTCCGGGCGCTGCGCCAGGACTCTACGGAATCGAATGTGCGATGGATGAGCTGGCTGAAAAGCTCGCGCTAGATCCAGTCGAACTCCGTTTGCGCAATTACGCCGATGTGGACCCCGCGAACGGCAAGCCGTGGTCCAGCAAGTCATTGAAGGAGTGTTACCGGGTAGCCGGCGAGCGCATCGGCTGGTGGAACGATCGGGACCCAGCTTGCGGCTCCATGCGCGACGGCGAATTGCTGATCGGGTACGGTATGGCAACGGCGATGTACCGCACCAATCACTTTCCTGCCGTGGCAAAAGTCAGTTTGAATGCTCAAGGGAGCGCACGCGTCGAGAGTGCGGTGCATGAGATCGGGCAGGGCGCAATCACCGCCATGACTCAAGTCGCGGCCGAAGCACTGGGATTGCCTTTGGACCGCGTTCACTTCGATTTCGGCGACAGCGATTTGCCTTTTTCCTTCATTACCGCGGGGTCGGCCACGATGCTCAGCGTCGGTGCAGCCATCAAGGAGGCCGCTGATAAGATCCGTCGCGATCTGATCCTGAGAGCCATCACAGATAAAGCGTCGCCGCTTCATGGCTTCAGCCCGCGCGAAATCGAGCTCGCCGATGGACGATTGTATTTGAAGAACCAACCCATGCGCGGTGAAGCGCATACCGGCCTTTTGGCGCGCCATCCACAGCGCACGTTCACCGCAAAGGCGATTACCGGCCGCACTTTCGGAAGAAGCCCCTACGGCCGCGCAGCTTTCGGGGCGCAATTCGCGAAGGTAGCGGTGGATGAGGAGACAGGGCAGATCAAAGTGCGCCGGCTCGTGGGAGCTTTCGGCTGCGGACGGATCATCAACGAGACAACCGCCCGCAGCCAGATCCTCGGCGGAATGGTTTGGGGCATCGGGCACGCCCTGCTCGAAGAAACGGTGATGGATTCGAGAGACGGGAGCTGGGTGAATTCAAATTTAGCCGAAGCCCTGGTTCCTACTAATTCCGATGTTCCCCAACTGGAGGCGCATTTCGTCGAGGAGGACGATAGCCGCGGAAGCGCACTGGGTGCGAAAGGGCTGGGAGAGATCGGCATCACCGGTGTCGCGGCCGCGATTGCGAGCGCGGTTTATCACGCTACCGGCAAGCGCATTTACCAGCTGCCTATCAGGTTGAATAATCTTCTGCGCCTCGATTATGCTGAGTGAATCATGAGGACGTACGGTTTCCTGCTCCTCGCCGCGGCCGTCGCCGCCGGCCAGCAATTCTCGTCGAGCCCGGACCAGGGCCGCTCGATGGTCGTTACCAATTACGGTATCGTTGCCGCGCCTCAGTTCCTCGCTTCCGATGCAGGTGCCAAAGTTCTGGAAGCGGGGGGAAATGCCATCGATGCCGCCATCGCGGCGAATGCCGTGATGGGCGTTACGCAGCCCTATGTGAATGGCATAGGCGGCGATTTGTTTGCGATCTACTACGAAGCCAAAACAGGCAAGCTGTACGGGCTCAACTCGAGCGGTTGGGCTCCCAAGGCGCTTACGATCGAGTATCTGAGAGCGCACAACATCACAGGCAAGCTCGATCCGATCGGTGTCCACACGATAACGGTTCCCGGCTGCGTAGCCGGTTGGGACGCCCTAAGAAGCCGCTTCGGCAGCATGCCCTTTTCGAAGCTCCTCAGCCCGGCAATTTATTACGCCCAGAACGGGTTTCCTCTGGCGGAAAAGAACGCGCGGTACTGGATCAGCAAAGCCTTTCTCAACCAACCCGGTTACAAGGAGACTTATATGCCGGGAGGCGTACGCCCCGGCCTCGGAGATACGTTTAAGAACGCCGCCTTGGCCCAATCGCTTCGGCAGATTGCTGAGCACGGGCGCGATGGCTTCTATACGAGCAGCCTTACGGAAACCATGGTGCAGTTCCTGCGGTCTCAAGGTGGCACGCATACGGTAGGTGATTTCGCGGCCTTTCAGCCGGAATGGGTAGAGCCCATCTCTACGACTTACCGGGGTTGGACCGTTTTCGAGCTGCCTCCGAACGGGCAGGGAATCGCCGCCCTCTCCATGCTCAATATCATGGAGAAATTTCCCATGGCGAGCTACGGTCAGAACTCGGCTAACGCTCTGCACGTGATGATTGAAGCCAAGAAACTCGCGTACGCGGATATGGTGCACTATGTTGGCGACCCGCGTTTCACTCCAGTTCCGGTCAAAGAAATGCTCTCGAAGGAACTCGCTGCCCAGCGCGCCAAACTGATTCAGATGAATCACGCCGCCTGTCAGGTGGTCCCTTCAGAGATCAGCGAAAAGCTTACCGCGCGCGGTAGCGAGACCATCTACATGTCCACCATCGATAAGGACGGCAACATCGTTTCGCTGATCCAGAGCAACTACGGCGGCTACGGAACCGGTATGGTCGCTCCGGGCACCGGCTTCTCATTCCAAAACCGTGGAGCCGGGTTCGAGCTTACGCCAGGCAAACCCAATTCGATCGCCGGTCACAAGCGCCCGCTACACACGATCATCCCGGCGTTTCTGCAGAAAGGCGACCTGCACATGGGTTTCGGAATCATGGGCGGTTGGAACCAGGCTCAGGCGCACGCGCAATTCGTGGCAAACGTCGTGGATTTCGGGATGAACATGCAGGCCGCGCTCGAAGCTGCCCGTTTTACCAAACAGATGTTTGAAGGGTGCGATGTCGAGATGGAGTCTCGCATTCCGGTCCCGGTGCGCGATGACCTTACCCGGCGCGGACACGTGATCTCGCTCCTGGAACCGTTCTCTTACACGGTCGGGCAAGGCGAAGCCGTTATGCATGACGATAAGCGAGCCGTGAACTTCGCCGGCTCCGATCCGCGCTGCGATGGCGAAGCGATTCCACAAAGTCCAACTAGTTTCTGAGAAGTTGCTGGCGTCGATTTGGAATTTAGCGCTATAATTGCGCTCACCTGCTGTGTTCTGACGTTGTCCTATGAAACGTTGGACCTTCCTCCCCCAGTCCTTCGGGAAACTACCTCTAGGAGAAACAAAAGATGGCTTCCCCAGCTACATCCAGAGCGCTCGTCTCGCAGAGAGCGGCAGACAAAAACGTCCTGTCAGGAACCACCGAGACGTCTCGCCCCGTCGTCTCCAACGAACTCACAAACGAAAAAATCCAACAACTCGCGTATGCGTTGTGGGAGCAACGAGGTTGTCCTGACGGATCATCAGAGCAAGACTGGATTGAGGCAGAAGCGCAGATGCGCAACAACTCTTAAATTCTTCTCGTCAACAGCCGAACTCCTGGCGGGAAGCAAACCATGCTTTCTGCCAGGAGATACACTATTTGGGGACCCCGGACACTACCGGCAGGATCAAGGCGGACTGGTGATCGGCATCGTGCAGGACGGTGTTGGTCGCGGACATCCAGCGAGTAGCGGCCGACGCCTTCTCGCCGGTGTTCATATTGCGGTCGAAACGCGGAAAATTGCTGCTGCTGACCTCCAGTCGCAGCCTGTGCCCCTGACGGAAGACGTTACTTGTCGACCACAGATCCAGCGTCAAGTTATAGACTTGGCCCGGGTTCAGCAACTCCGGTATGCTCTGGGATGCGCGGTAGCGCGCACGAAGAATGCCTTCCGTCAAGTTCTGCGCGAATCCGTTGGGCCACACGTCGATGAGCTTTCCCGTGAAGTCCGTATCGACGGCAGTGGATTTTGCGTATAGCTGCACCGACACAGGTCCCGTTACTTCCACATCGTTCGCGAAAGGAGCGGTGGAGTAAACGAGAACGTCGTCCCGCGATTCAGCCGGGCGCTGATCCTTCGGACCAGCCGGTAAATGCAGGCTATCGCAGCACAGCGGCCCTCCGATGGTGGGAACCGGGTTTGCCGGGTCGTACATGTAGTGATCCGCCGGTTCGGCTGAGCCTGGAGCGTCGGTCGAGAGCGTGCCGTTCCCTCGCAGCGAATTCGCTGCCGATGCGGAATGCAGAAAGTATTTCGTCAAAGTTGCCCGCGTGGGCGGCCATTCGTTTTCGTCACGCCACTGATTGGCACCCATCACGAAAATGCGCACCGGTTTCTCAGCGAAGTGATTGTGAACACCTTTGAAGAGGAAGTCGTACCACTCAAGCGTCATCTCGCTCTCGTTGTAATCCGCAGCCGAGGCTCCGAAATCCACATCTCCGATCTTGCGCCCGCTGCCCGCATGACCACCGATCATCACCAGGAGATGCTGCCCGTTTTTCGCGGTGTCACTACCGCCGTTTCGCTTGATTCCGTCGTAGTTCCGCAGCGATCCGCCCTGAAAGATGTCATACCAGCCCGCCGTGTGAAGCGCGGGAACCGTTATCTCCGAATAGTGATCCTCGATCGACCAGCGTTTCCAGTACTCGTCAAAGCTCGGGTGCGCAAGCCAGTCGAGGAAATAAGGCGCAAGTGAGTCAGGTGAGTTTAAGCCGGCCGAGCCGGTTCCCGTATTGAACAGAGGATATGTAGTCAGCGGCAGTTTCCAGGCTCCTTCCAGCGCATTTGTCTGGCTCTGGATCTGCCGGCTCAAGGTGTCCTGGGCGAGACCGGAGGTCCAAGACTCGTTAAACCATTGCTCGAAGGCGCCATCCTGGTAGGTCCAGTTACGGTGGTAGTTACTGGCCGTAACAACCGGACAAATCCCGGCCAGATGCGGCGGGTGCGCAATGGCGGCCAGCATCTGCGTGGCGCCTACGTACGACCCGCCCCACATTCCCACTTTGCCATTGGAGTACGGCAGCAGGCCCGCCCACTCAACGGTGTCGTAACCGTCCTGCGACTCGTAACGGAACGGATACCAGTCGCCTTCCGAGGTGTAGCGGCCCCGCACGTCCTGAACGATCGCCACGTAGCCGGCCCCGGCGGCGCGGTAGCCAAACGAAACCCCGCTGGCCTTGTTGTATGGCGTTCTCTGCAAGAGAACCGGAAACTTGCCTTCTTTCTTCGGACGGTAGATGTCCGCCCGAAGAACAGCGCCGTCGCGCATGTAAACCTTGACCTCACGCTCGACGGTCACTTCGTTCTTTTGGGCTCTCGCCGCTCCTCCGCAAAGACAAAGCAGCGCGGCGCTGACCGCGAGAAGTTTTGCGCTCATCCGCCCGGTACGATATCACGGCAGCGGCGCGGGCCCGAGCTGTCTAGAATCCACTAGACCTGACCCAAAAGCTCTCCCGCCACGTTGCGCCCGGGTCCAGCATCTGCAGCGCTGGATACTTGCCCTCATGCGCCAAATTGACGCCGTTCGTAATCGCGGTCATTGGTTCGAAGCAGACGTAGTCCTTGCCCGGGGGCGCATATACGACCGCAACCTGATACTTCGGCCCGTAGATTACATCGATCTCTTTATCGCCGGCGCGCACCGAAAAAGTTGCACGGCCGTCGCCGCCGCGCACCAGATCCGTAAATCCGTCGTCGAGCGTGTGATCTTTCAAAGATATTTGCTCGGGCAGTCTGTTAGCAGTCGTCGCACCCGTCGCAACCAACTGCGGGTCCGTCTCAACATGCAGCCGGGCCGCTATGTGAGCGCTAGCCTCCGATCGTGGTACTCCCGGGATCTGAAAATACGGATGAAAGCCTATTGCCACCGGCATAGGCTCGGCACTCAGATTTTTAATCGTGGTACTCACTTCGAGTACGCCTCCGGCCAGCCGGTAAGTCATCTCATATTCCTGGGCAAACGGCCAGTTCGCCATCAGATCCGGATACTTCCAAAAGCGGAAGCTGCTTGTCACATGAGCGGAGTTCGCATCCGCGCTTACCTCCGTCACCTCCCAGTGTGTTGAGGCGGTAAGCATCCCGTGTATTGCAATCCCGTTCGGATCAATGTGCACCGAGCCGAGGTCCGGATTGAACGCATATCGCTTCCCATCAGCCCAAAACCCGGCGCCTGCCATGCGATTGGCCCAAGGCGCAAGGAACGGGATGCCGTTTAATCCTTTGCTTCCGGCCGCTACCAAAGCGGCAGGATCAAGCGAATAGAGCAGGTTCTTTCCACGCACCTTCAGTTCGTAAGCGCGATTGCCCACCGATGGCACGATCGAGACCTCCACGCCATGCGCGGCGTCGGCGAGGTGAACGATTTCAACGCCGCCATCGATGGTCTTTTCAGCGGTGTAGCCGCTCTGCCCGCACGCGAGCCCCGGCAGAATTAGCAGTAGCAAATAACGATTCATTCTCGTGGTTGACTCCGTTTGCACTATACACACAGCAGCGCTTCGCCTGTTCTGCTATCCTTTCGCCCATGCGGGTCCGCCACGCTGCCCTTTGCACATTTGTTCTGTTCGCATCGATTGTCAGTGTGGCAAGTGCTCGCGTCCTTCGGGTAGATGTCGCGTCCCGAGCCGATGTTCTCAATGGGAAGACCTTTGGCAGCGCCGGCGTGTACGAGCGCATAACTGGGCGAGTCTACTTTTCGGTCGAGGTTGCGAATCCTCACAACCGCCGCATCGTCGATCTTGCGAACGCCGTCAATCTGCGGAATGGCAGCGTCGAGTTCTCTTCGGATTTCATCGCGATCCGGCCAAAAGATCCCACGAAGAGCAATGGCTCCCTGCTGCTCGAGATTCCGAATCGTGGCAAAGCTCGCATCATAGCGCTCGTTGACGGCGGCGATTGGAGCCTGGCGAAAGATGCCGGAGACGCATGGCTGCTTCGAAACGGTTACACAATCGTCTCGCTGGGCTGGCAGTGGGATTCAACGGACCCGGACGCCCTGCATTTCTACGCCCCTATTGCCAAAGAGAATGGGAGCACCATTCACGGCCTCCTGCGGGGCGACCTCATGCCTTCGAAAGTAATGGGCGAGATACCGCTCGGGCATCTCATTACCGGAAGCATAGGCGGCGCTGAATATCCGGTTGATGCCCCGCAGGATCCGCGCAACGTGCTCACCGTTCGCGATTCGCGCGAAGCAAAGCGCACCCTCGTCCCTCGCTCTGAATGGCAATTTGCGCAAACATTGAACGGCAAGCTTGTCCCGAGCAACCGGTACATCCATTTGAACGGTGGTTTTCAGCCCGGCAAGATTTACGAGTATGTCTACGTGGTCGCCAATCCCGTTGTAGCCGGATTGGGCATCGCGGCCGCACGTGATTTCGCCGCTTACGCCAAGCACGCACCCGATGCTCTCACACCCGCGGCACGCATTGTCGGCGAAGGCATTTCGCAGAACGGCCGTTTTCTCCGCGATTTCCTGCACCAGGGTTTCAACGCTGACGAACAAGGCAGGATCGCGCTCGATGGAGTTCTCGCGCACGTTGCGGGCGCCGGCCGCGGTAGCTTCAATTACCGCTTTGCGCAACCCTCGCGCGATGCCCAGCCCACCTCGTCGGTCTTTTTTCCAACGGATATTTTCCCGTTCACCGACTTGCCCGAGACTGATCCTCAAACCGGGCAAACGGGCGGTTTGCTCGACCTTGCGCGCGCGGACAAGGTCATACCCAAGATCTTCTTTTCAAACACTTCTTACGAATACTGGGGCCGTGTAGCCTCCTTGATCCACAGCAGCCCCGACGGCACACGTGACGTGCCGATTGGAGATCATGTGCGCATTTATCACTTCACCGGTCTCCAGCATTTTTCAGGTCCCTTCCCGCCGGCCAAAGGCAAGGACGATCTCGATGGGGATGAGCCCGAGTCTCCTCTGCCGGTCAAGTTTTTCTGGCGCGCGATGATCGCGAACATGGACGCCTGGGTTCGCACGGACACCGCTCCTCCGGAAAGCAGCTATCCGAAGATTGCCGCCTCCAACCTGGTGCCGCTCAGCGCTTACGCTTTCCCCGCTATTCCTCACGTGGAGCGGCCGCAGGAGGCGAACCGCGCGTACCGCATTGATTTCGGCCCCAACTGGCAGCGCGGCATTCTCTCCCTTCAGCCGCCGCGAGTGGACGCGCCGTTCGCCGTCCTGGTACCGCAAGTCGATGCCGATGGCAACGAGCGTGATGGTGTTCGCTTGCCGGAGATACTCGTCCCGCTCGCGACCTATACAGGCTGGAACTTGCGCGACCCGTCCATCGGCGCCCCGCATGAGCGCGTCCCGTTCGAAGGCTCCTATCTGCCGTTCCCCCGCACGGCCGCCGACCGCCAGAGTTCGGGTGACCCGCGCGCCTCCATCGCCGAGCGTTACCGCAGTCGTCAGGATTACCTTAGCCGCTTCAGTCGGGCGCTCGATAGTTTAGTGGCTCAACACTGGATTTTCGAGGAAGATCGTGCAGCGATGCTCCGCCGCGGCGAAGAGGAGTGGAGCCAAGCCGCCGGATCCGATACGGCCGCGCACCGTTGACAGCTGATGAATCAGCCCATCATCGGTTTTCACCAGGACGAACAGGGTCATTGGGTCGCCGATCTTGCGTGCGGGCATAGCCGTCACGTACGCCATGATCCTCCATGGACGCTCCGGGAATGGGTGCTTACCGAGCACGGCCGTGCTGGCTTCCTGGGTCAAAAGCTTGAGTGCGTGATGTGTGACTCGGAAGGCTTGGACCGCCCGAAGTTCGCGACTTAAACCTGTCCTACAATTCAGAAGTATTCTCCCACGATGGCTTCCGTTGGCTCAGATATCCTGGAACGCATCCTGGCCGAGACCTTCGGCTTTCCTGCGTTTCGGGCAGGGCAGGAGACCGTCTGCCGCGCAGTTGCCGCCGGGCGCGACGCTCTCGTTGTAATGCCGACCGGTTCCGGGAAATCGCTTTGCTACCAATTGCCCACGCTCGCTCTCGGCGGTACCGCACTTGTTATCAGCCCACTAATCGCATTGATGGAGGATCAAGTTGCCAAACTAAACGGGATGGGCCTGCGCGCCGATCGCATTCACTCGGGCCGTAATCGCGAGGCTTCGCGTTCTGCCGCCCTCGCCTATCGCGATGGCCATCTCCAATTCCTGTTCATCGCGCCCGAGCGGTTCTCTGTCCCTCGCTTCCCGGAGTTCCTCGCGCGCCGCAAACCGTGTCTGGTCGCAGTCGACGAGGCGCACTGCATCTCGCAATGGGGTCACGATTTCCGCCCCGATTACCGAATGCTGCAGCGCTATTTGCCCACCTTGCGTCCGGCGGCTATCCTTGCGCTTACCGCCACTGCAACTCCTGTCGTCCAGAACGATATCGCTCAGCAGCTCGCGCTCAATGGTCCTTTGCGATCCATCCTGGGCTTCCGCCGCGAGAACATCGCCATCGAAGTCACTGAAATTCCGCCCTCTGCCCGTGCCGACGCCGCCCTGGCAATCCTGCGGCAACCCGCCGGGAGGCCCGCTATTATTTACGTGCCCACCCGAAGTGAAAGTGATTCGCTCGCCGCCAGTCTCAGCGCGCACTTTCAAGCCGAGCCGTATCACGCAGGCTTGTCCTCGGGAACGCGCCAAAAGGTTCAGGAGAACTTTCTCGGCGGCTCGCTCGACGTCATCGTTGCGACGATCGCGTTCGGCATGGGAATCGACAAACCTGACGTCCGCACGGTCATCCACACCGCGCTCCCTGGAAGCATCGAAGCATATTACCAGGAGATCGGCCGCGCCGGTCGTGACGGCGCCCCCAGCCGTGCCGTGCTCATGCACTCGTACGCCGATCGTCATCGCCACGATTTCTTCTTCGATCGTGACTATCCGGAAGCAGACGTGCTCGACGGCATCTTCAAGCTCCTGCGGCCCGGAAAGCCGATATCGAAAGAAACTCTCCTCAAAGCAGCGAAGCTCGATCCCGATCTATTCGATATAGTGCTGGACAAACTCTGGGTACATCGCGGCGCGCTCATCGACTCGGAAGAAAATGTAGAGCGGGGAAGCGACACCTGGCGCGAATCTTATGTTGGTCAGATTGAACAAAGGTCGGTTCAGCTGGAACTGATGCTTCGTTATGCGGCCTGCAGCCAGTGCCGGATGGCAGCGCTGGTACGACACTTCGGCGATCACTCGGATAAACAGCAATGGTGCGGTATGTGCGATTTCTGCGCACCGGAGCAATGTGTAGTTCAGCAGTTTCGTGACGCTACGTTTGCCGAAAACAAGGTTTGTCTCCGAGTGCTTGCCGGGTTATCGGGCGGAGTCACGAGATCTACCGGCAGACTGCACAACGAGCTGTGCGGCGCCGGAGAACTTGAACGAAACGAGTTTGAGGAACTCCTGGCTGGCATGGGCCGCAGCGGTCTGCTGGCATTGCGAGATGCCGAATTTGAGAAAGACGGCAAGCAGATCCTCTATCGCACGGCACAGCTGACCCGCGAAGGTGAGGAGGTCGATCCCGCTGAGCCGGTGACCCTCCGGTTGAAAGCTTCCGATACACGTACACGTGGCCGGAAGGCTGCGCGGGCAAAGACGGCCAGGAAAGTGAACCCAAAGCCGGAGGTAGCCGGCGATCCCCTCATGCAGGCGCTTCGAACCTGGCGTTTGGGGCTTGCCAAGGCGCAGGCAGTCCCAGCTTTTCGCATTGCTACCGATCAGGTTCTCCGGCAGATCGTCGAAGATCAGCCCCGCACGGAAGAAGACCTGCTCGCCATCTCAGGTATCGGTCCCGCCTTTACGAAACGCTACGGCGCTCAGATACTCAGGGTTGTCAAAGAGGTCAGTGAACCTCGAGCGACATATTGACTACCTCAAACTGGAAGCGCTCCGGCGGCAGCGACGAGATCGGATTCGGAGTCATATTCAGCCAGGTCCTGTAGGCCGTCTTCGCAACGGAATTATTGAGGTAGAAAAGAAATTGGTCCGAGCAGCAGCGCATCGGCGGCATCTGCCGGAACGCCAGCCGCAGGCCAACGGCTTTCTCGAGTTGCACCCCGCTGGTCTTGACGGCTTTGTCTTCGAGCAGCCTTACGAAGCTGCTCCTGCCCGCATGCGGCCAGAGGTCGCAGCGCAGCAGGTTGCGCAGTTCGAGGCGCGCTCCAAAAGTGATCTCGCACTGGCGGATCCACTCGATGACCGCATCTCCCCAATGCCAATGACTGAGCAGTCCGAAATATTGATCCACCAGGTTCAGGGCCAAGTCCATCTTGCGCCGTTCGATCGTCTCTTCTGAGGCGATCGTATCTCCCGCTACCGGCGTTATCATGTCCTCTTGCTCGATCATGTCGGTCGCGAAGCAAACCATCTTGTCCACTCGCTTCACGCCCGGCACAGTCTTCACCAGTAGCGGCGGTAACTCGTGCGTTTTACCGCCTGGCACTTCTACGAATTTTCGATCACCAACGATGTCCATAAGCAGCCTCGCTGTTTCTTATCGACAACCAGGTCGACTAACCTCGGTCCTCAATTTATAGACGTCGGGCTCTTCAAAGAGTTGCCTGACGTGCAGTTAACCTAGTTTAACGACATTTCCGGGAAAATTGTTCGAAAGCCGCGCATTTTGGCAGCAGTCGAGTTTGAGTGCCAGTGTGCTTCTGACGCACGGAACTACCCGTCCGGTGATACTCCGAAGTAATATGTGGGTTGCAGCTAGGATAGCTATGTAGTATTCTATCCTAGACATGCTCGAAGTTCGCTCCCTCACCAAGTGCTATAACTCCATACCGGCGGTCGAGAATGTGAGCTTCACCATCGCCCCTGGGGACGTGCTCGGCTACCTGGGTCCCAACGGATCCGGCAAAAGCACCACCGTGAAAGTCATTACCGGGTTGCTCGAGCCCACCACCGGTGCAGTATTATTTCGGGGCAACAGCATAAACGACGACCTCACTGCCTATAAGCGCGTGATCGGGTACGTGCCGGAGGAAGCCAATCTGTACCCCTTTTTGTCCGGTCTCGAGTATCTGCAACTCGTCAGCCGCTTGCGCGACTTGCCCGAGGCGCTCAGCGCAAGGCGCAGTGAATCGCTGCTCGAACTATTCGCCATGCGTCCTCACCGCCATGTTGCAATTGCGGCTTATTCAAAGGGTATGCGGCAGCGTATTTTGCTGATTGCAGCTTTGCTGCACAATCCGGACCTCATCATCTTCGATGAGCCGCTTTCCGGACTCGATGTCACTTCAGCTTTGATCTTCCGCAAACTCGTCTCGGCCCTCGGCCGTGCTGGGAAGACCATCTTCTACTGCTCGCACGTGCTCGAGGTTGTCGAAAAGATCTGCTCTCACGTGACAATTCTCCAAAGGGGCAAGCAGGTTGCCTACGGTTCGATAGAAGACTTGAAGAAATTTCAATCCATGCCTTCGCTGGAGGCGGCCTTCTCCAATCTGGTTCAGGAAGTCGATGCGGACGAGTCCGCCGAGGCGATTGTCGACGCCGTGATCAGCCGTTGATCGAGACGATTATGCCCCGTCAGACAAGCCCGTTTCGCACACTCACCGAACACTTCGTCAGACGCCTCTCCGCGCCCGAGGAGGAACAGGCCTCAGGCGGAATGGGCCTCGGGCTCGGAGCCGTCCTCGCCCTACTCGCTTGCCCAGGTGCTTTTGCTTCGATCTTTTTACTTAATAAGTACTCCACGCTCCTGCAATGGCTGCGTGGAATACGCATGAATGCCATTGAACGGTCTCCCTCCGACGAATACTTTTTCGTCGTTTTGTCTATGACGATCACAGGACTCGTGATGGTCGCTCGCTGGAACCGGCTCTTCCCCGATCGCCGGGACTTCGCGAATCTCGCTGTTCTGCCCATCCCGATCCGCAATATTTTCTTCGCCAACTTCGCTGCACTGCTCGGTCTTGCAGTGCTCTTCGCAATCGATGTGAACGCAGTTTCAGCGGTGCTCTTCCCTTTCTTCATCACGCTCAGCATAGGGACGGCCGGAGCGTTTCTCCGCGTCGGGGTCGCCCACGCAGTCACCGTTTTCTCGTCGAGCATGTTCAGCTTCTTCGCGGTTTTCGCGCTGGTGGGAACGCTCATGCTGGTAGTCCCCAAACGCATCTTCCGTCCCGTCTCGCTCCTCGCTCGAATGAGTCTTGTCGTCCTACTCCTGACCGAGTTTTTCTCGAACATCTTCATTCAGCTGTTTGCCGATCGGTTGCCGAAGGAAGCGAATACCTATGTGCGCTACCTGCCCTCCTATTGGTTCCTGGGCATTTACGAAACCCTTGTCGGAATCGCCAAGCCGCACATGGTTTTTATGGCGAAACAGGCGCTGCTCTCGCTCGCGATCGTGATGGCGGTTTCTCTACTCGCCTACACCCTCTGTTACCGGAAATTTTTCCTTAAGCTCCCGGAGTCATTCGATACCATGGGCAGCAGTCGGCCCTTCTTGCACGTCCGGTTTCCCGAGGCTCTCCTCTCGCCTCTCTTCCGTTCGCAGTTCGAGCGAGCCTGCAGCGGGTTCTCGCTTCGTGTTCTCTTGAGAAGTGAGCAGCACCTCATGTTCTTCGGCGCTTACCTTGGACTGGGGCTGGTCATCGTGGCCCAGAATGCCCTCGACTCCACCGCTGAAGCTCAACCGTCGCTGCCCGGCTCCGCTTTCCTTGCTATTCCGCTGCTGATCGCGTTCTTTGCCGTGAGCGGGCTCCGATTCGTGTTCGACCGCCCCGCCGCGCTCGATTGCAACTGGGTCTTCCGCACTGGCGCCGGCTTCCCCCAGCCCTCACCTTCCCAGGTCGCTAAACGGCTGATGCTCTGGGCCACTATACCGTGGGAATGTCTGCTTGCCGCCCCGCTTTCGATCGAACGCCTCGGCTGGCTGCTTGGGTTGCTGTATGTCGCTGCCCTGATAGCCGCAACCGTACTCTTTGTTGACATCCTGCTGCTGACCTTCCGCAAAATTCCATTCACCTGCAACACCCAGATGGATATCAAGCGGATGCTCGTGCGCATGATTGCGACCGTCTTTGCGGTCCTGGCGATCGTACCGACTTTCGCCGCGATGGAGCGCTGGATGCTGCAATCTCCGCCCCGGTTCGCCGGATTGGCCCTGTTTTTTGCTGTCGCCTGGTGCGTCCTTGCCCGCAGACGGCGCGACAACGGCAGCGCAACGGAGTGCCTGATTTTCGAAGATGTGCCCGGGTCCGGCTTTGAGCTCCTGAAACTCAACTGATCGTTCCCTGGGGTCGGCCAGCGCCCCGGCCACCGAGCGGCGCCACTGTTAAAAGTCCTCGTAAACTGCTAAAATAGAGCTGTAGCGCAATAAAGGTTAACTCGCCGTGCTTCAAGCATTTAGCCCGGCTAGTTCCGGCGCTCGCAGGAGTTACTTTTGGCCGATCAAGACCCACCGAATGATGGATCGTTATTCCCGCCCGCAAGCGACAGCAAGAGCCTGATCCCGATCAATATCGAAGACGAGATGAAGCGGTCGTACCTCGATTACGCGATGAGCGTGATCGTGGGCCGGGCTTTGCCTGATGTTCGCGATGGCTTGAAGCCCGTGCACCGCCGCATTCTGTTCGGCTTGCACGAAATGGGTCTGCACTACAACCGGCCTACCCGAAAATGCGCCAAAATCGTCGGCGAGGTTCTCGGTAAGTTTCACCCGCACGGCGACGCCCCAGTCTACGACTCGCTGGTCCGCATGGCCCAGCCGTTTTCGCTGCGTTATCCCCTGATCGATGGCCAAGGCAACTTCGGCTCGGTTGATGGCGACCCGCCCGCGGCCATGCGGTATACGGAGGCGCGGCTGGCGCGTATCGCCGGTACGCTGCTCGAAGACATCGACAAGGAGACGGTGGATTTCCGTCCCAATTACGACGACAGCGAACACGAACCGGAAGTGCTTCCGGCTCGCGTTCCCAACCTGCTGATCAATGGTTCTTCCGGTATCGCGGTGGGCATGGCGACTAACATTCCGCCGCACAACCTGCGCGAGATCATCGAGGCCACCATTGCCCTGATCCACGACCCGCACACGTCACTCGCGAAAATCATCGAAATGGTTCCCGGGCCGGACTTCCCGACCGGCGGATTCATTTTGGGCCGCCAAGGCAGCATCGACTACTTCACCAAGGGTCGCGGCAGCATCAAGCTGCGCGCCAAAGCCGCCACCGAAAAGTTTGGCAAAGATCGCGAAGCTATCGTGGTCACCGAAATACCGTTCCAGGTAAACAAAGCGCGGCTCCTCGAGCATGTGGCCGCACTCGTGTCCGACAAGAAACTCGAGGGTATCTCGGACGCGCGAGATGAGAGCGATCGCGACGGCATGCGCATCGTCTTCGAGTTGAAGCGAGGCGAAAACGCTGAAGTGGTCTTGAACAATCTGTATAAGCAAACGCAGATGCAGGTCAACTTCGGCGCGATCATGCTCTCGATCGTCAACGGGCAGCCCCGCGAGCTCGGCTTGATCGACCTGATCAAGCGGTTTATCGAACATCGGGTCGATGTGGTCAGGCGCCGCACCGATTACCTCCTGCGGAAGGCCAGAGATCGCGAGCACATCCTGCTCGGGTTCCAGAAAGCACTCGATCACCTCGACGAAGTGATTGCGCTGATCCGGGCCGCGAGAAACCCGAGAGAAGCCCGCGAAGGACTGATCACTCGATTTGAATTCAGCGAACGTCAGTCGCAGGCCATCATTGAGCTGCAATTGCAGCGGCTGACCGGGATGGAGCAGCAGAAAATCCTCGACGAACTCGCCGATATCCAGCGCATGATCGGCGAATACCTAGAAATTCTCGGCTCTGAAAAGGTTTTGAAGAACTTGATTATCAAGGAATTGAAGGAAGTTCAAAAGGACTTCGGCGATGAACGCCGCACGCAAATCATCGAAGACACCGGCGACATTCGCCTGGAAGACCTGGTGCAAATGGAGGACGTCGCGGTCACCGTATCCCGCGGCGGATACCTGAAGCGAACCTCCGTCGATACCTACCGGCGTCAGTCTCGGGGCGGAAAGGGCCGCATCGGGATGGGCACGCGTTCGGAAGACGTGGTCGATCATCTGGTGATCGCTTCCACGCACTCCTACCTGCTCATCTTCACGAACAAGGGCCGGGTGTACTGGCTCAAGATCTACGAAATCCCAGATGCCGCGACTACGGGCAAGGGCAAACACGTATCCGGCTTGATCAATCTACAGCCGGACGAGAGTGTTAAAGCGTTTCTTTCAGTCAAGGATTTCGAGCCGGGTAAGTTCATCGTCATGGTGACTCGTCAGGGTGTCATCAAAAAGTGTGAACTCACGGAATTCGATAATCCCTTGGCCCGCGGCATCATCGCGGTGGCGCTCGACGACGATGACGAGTTGCTCGGAGCCGCCATCACGACCGGAGACAAATTCATCTTCCTCGGATCGCATGAAGGCATGGCAATTCGTTTCAACGAAGACGAAGTTCGTGCGATGGGTCGTCAGGCGCGCGGCGTGCGAGCCATGGACCTCGAGCAGGGCGATTACCTAATTGGCCTCGAAATCGTAGACGAGAACGCCCTTATCCTCTCGATCTCAGACAACGGCTTCGGGAAACGTACTCCGCTGCGGGATTATCGCCTGACTGGACGCGGCCGCAAGGGCGTCATCAACATGAAAACCACGCCTAAGGTTGGCAAAGTCGTTTCAGTCCTCTCGGTGCGCGAGGTCACCGATCTCATGATCATCACCAGGGACGGAAAAATCATCCGCCTCGAATCTGGTTTGATCCGTCAGGCCGGCCGTTCCACACAGGGCGTTCGCCTGGTGCGCATGGAAGAGGGCGATGTCGTCGCCGCCGCTTCGTGTATCCCAGAGCCGGAAGACGAGAACGGCAAAAACGGCGAGCTTCCGCTCCAATAATAAGCTCCGTAGGAGCGAGACCATAAGTGCTCCCCCTTGTGAGGCGGGCCTCCGTCTCATTACCGGCTGATTCCGCAAGAAAAGCCGGGTGACGCGTTAGAATCAGCCGGGCGGGTTCGCAGCAACGCCTTATCGTGCGAAGCAAAGCCCGACGGGTTCTATACTCTGGGTATGGCCGCTCTCGTGACCATCCAGGGCAGGGCAGAGCCCGCCGAAACAGCCGGGCTCGAACAAAAGCAGGACCGTCTGTTCTCCCATCTCGGGAGATTGGGCCGTGTAATCATCGCCTACTCAGGTGGGACCGATTCAGCCTATCTCGCCTGGGCTGCCCACTCGGTGCTCGGCGCAAACGCCCTCGCCGTTACCGCCGATTCTGCTTCCATCCCTACATCGCATAAACGCGCTGCCGAAGAGTTCGCGGCCGAATGCGGTTTCCGTCACGAGTACATCTCGACCTACGAGTTCGAAAATCCGGATTACGTTAAAAACGATAAGAATCGCTGCTTCCACTGCAAGGATGAGCTCTTCACGCGCCTCGATGCCTTTGCGGCGCAAGCAGGTTACAGCCACATCGTCTATGGTGTGAATGCAGATGACCTGGGCGATTATCGGCCAGGCCAGCATGCCGCCAAACTGCACAACGTGGAGGCTCCGCTCGTCGATGCCGGTCTGACTAAGGCCGAGATTCGTGAACTCTCGCGCCTCGCTGGATTGTCTGTCTGGGATCGGCCGGCCGCAGCCTGTCTGAGTTCGCGCGTGCCGTATGGAACTCCGGTCACAGTCGAAACCATCCGCACCATCGAGGACGGTGAGGAGGCGATTCGCGCCCTGGGCTTTAAGCAATTTCGTGTTCGCTTCCACGGCGATTTAGCTCGCATCGAGATCGCGAAAGACGAACTCCCTCGTGCTCTGAATCTCGAGACGGCCGGCGCGCTCACGAAGATCTTCAAACAGCTCGGATTTCTCTACGTCACGCTCGATCTCGAAGGCTATCGGCAAGGTTCGCTGAACGCCGCGCTGGCTGCATCAGTCTCATCGTCACGCTGAGATGAGCACTCCTGTCAAGCATCACACCGAAGGGTTCCTCGTCATCGTGAACGACGCCCGTCAGCGGATTCGCGAGATCGATATCCAGGAATACAAGCGGCTCCGCAGCACGGGCGAAGCCGGACAGTTGGTCGATGTTCGTGAGGATCACGAATGGGAAGCCAACCACGCGCTCGAGGCGATTCACCTTAGCAAGGGAACCATCGAGCGCGACATCGAAACGGTTTTCCCCGATAAAAACACCCGGCTGGTACTTTATTGCGGCGGTGGTTATCGCTCCGCCCTGGCTACCGACAATATCCAGAAAATGGGTTATACCAACGTCATCTCCCTCGATGGGGGCTGGCGGGCGATCGAAATTTCGGGGCTACCTCTGGTACGGGAATCGTCCTAGAAGCCCTTCGAGCGTACTCGCGATTTGAAGTAAACGGGCTTCCGTGTGCGGCGCGCTGACTAGTTGCAGTCCGATGGGCAAGCCCGCAGTGGTCTGTCCACACGGCATCGATAACGCCGGCTCACCGAGGTAGTTGATTCCTCGCACAAGCCGCGTCGCTGCCAGACGCACGGTCTCTTCGGCGCCATCGATACTCACCGTTTCTGCTTGGATCGGCGGAGCAGCCACCGCCGTAGTCGGCACGGCTAGGACATGCACGTTCTCCCAGAGTAAATTCATTTGCGCCCGGAACGCTGTCCGCAGCCTCTGGGCGTTTACATACTCATGGCCCGCAATCATCCGCCCCTGTTCAACGAATGACCAGACGTCGGAGCCGAACATCTCCGGATTGTGCCGCTCCACATGAAGCGACGCGAACTCCGCCAATTGCACAACACGCGAAGCCAGGTTGACCTCGTTCATATCCGGCGTTTCGACCTCGATCGTGTGCGCGCCGCTTGCTTCCATCATCGAAATGCTGCTCTTCACCGCCGTTGCGACTTCCCCATCCAGCTTTTCGAAGAAAAACTTTCGCGGCACGCCTACCCGCACGCCGTTAAGATCGGTTCGAAGGGACAGATCGAACTTGCTCGCCCGCTCGGCGATCGCACCAAAAGCAAACGCGCAGTCTTCGACGCAAGATCCGAGCGGTCCCACGTGGTCTAGGCTGAACGCCAACGGCAGCACTCCCCGGCGGCTCACGCTGCCGTAAGTCGGTTTGAGGCCTACGATTCCGCAAAACGAAGCGGGAATGCGTATCGACCCGCCTGTATCTGTTCCTAGTGCCACGGGCGTCATTCCAGCCGCGATTGCCACCGCGGAACCGCCGCTCGACCCTCCCGCCAAATGCGAATCGTTCCTGGCATTTCGCACCCACCCATAGTAAGGATTCAGCGACGTGATCCCGAACGCCTGCTCGTGCAGATTAGTCTTTCCGACGCTGACCGCTCCTGCCGTTCGCATCCGTTCCACAACGGTCGCATCGAAGTCCGGAATGAAATGCTCGTAGAGTCGCGAGCCGCCGGTCGTCCTGATGCCCCGCGTATAGAGGAGATCCTTGAGAGCGATCGGAATCCCGTGCAGCGGGCCTCGGTCGAAACCATTCTTCAACTCTTTGTCGCGTTCGCTTGCCTCCGTTCGCGCCTGCGTCT
This sequence comes from Terriglobia bacterium, assembly GCA_963723645.1. GTDB lineage: Bacteria > Acidobacteriota > Terriglobia > Bryobacterales > Bryobacteraceae > Bog-105. Next base: position 1,342,079 of record CAVRRR010000005.1, on the reverse strand, counting down.
CTGTCACCGTGATGAACGCGCACAAAGAAGGGCGCTCCTTGATTTTCACTATGGCGGCATCCACCAACTCGAGGCAGGAAACCTCTCGGTTACGCAACAATGAGCCGAGCTCGCGAACCGTCACTCCCCGGTTCCCTCTGAAGCTGGCAAAAACGAGAACACGACCGCGGGCTCGATTTCGGGACTCAGACGTGCCGCTAACGGTGCGAACTCAGTTTGCAACTCCTTTGCGACAGAGGCGCTTGTTGGAGTTCTCGGATGTAGTTCCTTGCCTCCCACGACTTCTGCAGTTATCCCGGCGGCCTGCAGCATGGCCGAGGTTTTCGTCTGTTCCCTGAGCAGACCAAGCAGCAGGTGTAGGCTCCCTATCGTCGGATCCTGCAAACGCTCCGCCTCTTCCGTCGCGTAGGCGAGCATCCGCTTCGCTCGATCCGAAAGTGGCAGATCCACACTCGTCGAAATCTTCGCGCCGCGTTCGAGAGAACAGCGAATTGCCGTATCCAACTCCGCGCTCTTCGCAGGGTCCCCCAGAATGCGGTCGAAAAGCGGTCGCTTTTGACTGAGAACTGCGAGTGCCAGATGCTCACTCTCTATAAACGACGAACCGAACTCGCTTGCCTCATACCGGGCATAAGAGATTATTTGCTGCGCTCTTTCCGTGTATCGCTCGAACATAGCTGTCCGGCTATTCTACTGGGGTGCCGGCCCTCGCACAACCTGTACAAAATCACCCGGCCTCACCCATTTAGCAAATGCCGCTCGCACCTCGTCCGCGCTCATGGCGAAATACTTTTCGGCCGCATGGAACGGCTCATCGAGCGGCAGCCCGATGCGCGCTCGTGCGATAAACCCACCCGCCACCGCATCTTCGCTCGATTCAGCCAGCGGAATCTGCCGCAGGATCAAAGCCTTCGCTTGCTGCAGCTCGGTCGGCGTGACGTTTGTCTGTGCCATGTCGATGAGTTCGTGATCCACCATCGTTCTTGCCTTTGATACGTTCTTCGGGTCGCAGCCGAACTCGATCGAATACGTGGCGCGCGTCTCTCCGGCCTCGATCGAGTCGTCAATGTTGTAAACATAACCGGCCTTCTGCCGCAGATCGCGATAGAGACGCGTCGCGTAAAAGCCGCCGCCCAACACGTGATTGCCCAACCGCAGCGCATAGTAATCCGGGCTGAAGCGGTTCATCTCGAGCTCCTGCGCCAGCTGCACTTGGTCCTGCACACTGCTCGGATCCGGCACATTTACCGCGCTCGGCTTGTTGCCCGGCACCGGCGGAAGCGTTACTTTCGGGGTCGGCCCAGGCGCCTGCCATCCGCCGAAATACTTCTCGACAACCCGCCGCGCTTCTTCCGGCGTGATGTCGCCTATGACCGCAATCGTCGTCAGATCCGGTCGAAACGCCTTCGAGTAAAACCGCTGCATATCGTCATAGGTCAGCGAGTTGATGGTTTGTGGTGTCGTCTCCCTGAGCAGCGGGTCCTTCGCCGGAACCAGTGAACGCGTCAGAGCCCGGTCTGTCCGATAAGCCGGTGTTCCCAACTCCCCTGCGCTTTCTTCCGCTGTCTGCTGCTGCACCACTCGAAACGCGTCTTGAGGCAGAGCCGGATGCAATTCGTTCTCTGCCAGCAACTCAACCCCGCGATCGAAATCTTGCTTCAGCACCTTGAGATTAAAATTAGAGCCCGCTGTTTCCGACGCTGCAATGTCATCGAGCGCCTTCTGAAATTTCAGCCGGTCCAGACTCTTTGTTCCGTACGAAAAAAGTCCCTCAAGCAAATCCGAAACACCTTCCTGTCCCGCGGGAGTCTCCATCTGCGTTTGCGTTTTGATAGATCCCAGCAGCGTCACCGTCGGACTCGCCTTCTCCGTTTCGACGATCAGCCTGATCCCATTTTCGAGCTTGGTATCGGTTGGATGAATCGAGGTCTGCGGCACCTGAAGCGACTTCACCGACGCCTCCGCCCACTCGGGCAGCGCCACCGGCTTGGTCGGCGTAGAGGTCGTCTTCTCCGAGCCGCCGAATCCCTTAGCCGATACCGGCTCGCCCGAAGGCTGCGGCTTCAACGTCGCCGTGATCGCATTCTGGCCGAGCAAATACTTCTTCGCTACCCGGTTCACATCGTCTACCGTTACTCGTTTGATCGCTTCTACGTCCTCGTCGGGAGACTGCCGCCCTTCCGCGGCCAGCGCTTGCGACCACAGCGCAGCCAGATTCGAAATCGAATTACGTCCGAACTCCGCGCTCGCGATCTCACCCTTTTTCGCCGCTTCCACCAGATCAGGCGGCAGTCCGGCCGTCGCATAAGCCGTCACGATCTTCTTCATCTCGGCTTGAATAGCGGCCGGATCCGTCCCCGCTGGTAAGGCAGCGCCTGCAAAGCCCGCACTTGCCTCCTTGTAGGTCTCGAGCATTGGGAAGAATGTTCCGAGCGCCTTGCCCTGCGGGACCAGCGCATACAGATCCCCGCGCTGGCTCGAAAGCACGTCGCTCAGAATCTGGCAGGCGGCGTAGTCCGGATCGCTCGTCCCGGGAAAACGATAGGCAAGGAACGTGAGCGTATACGGCAGGTTGCTTTCAAGCGTAAACGAATCCGCGCCCACCGGCTGCAGGTTGATTGCTGGATGCGGCGGAATGTCATGGCGGCCGATCGACCCGTAATATTGCTTCACCTTGGCGAGCGTCGCGCTTGCATCCACGTCCCCCGTGATCACCAGAATCGCGTTATTCGGCGCATACCACTTCTTGTAGAAATCCTTCAGCATCGCTCCAGTCGTTTTGTTGAACGATTCCGTCGTACCCAGCGCATCCTGTTCATACGGCGTCCCGCGAAAAAGGTCGTGGTTCAGTCGGGTAATAAATTTGTAAGTGGGGTTTGAGAGATCGCGCGCCACTTCCTGTTCGATAGCTCCGCGTTCCTGCTCCCACTGGTCCTGCGAATCCTGAACATCCGCCATGCACGAAGCATCCACCCGCAGTGCCACGTCCAGGTCTTTCGATGGAACGGTAACGAAGTATTGCGTGATGCTCTGTTGCGTGTCTGCGTTCTGATACCCGCCCAGTTGCGCGTAAATGGCAGCGATTTGATCTGCGGTTAAACCGGTACAGCCGCGGAACGCCATGTGTTCCTGAGCGTGCGCCGTGCCCGGAAAGCCTGCGGGAGTTTCATTGCCGCCCGCCAGATAGTTTTGCTCTACAGTCGCTACCGGCGCCAGCGGATCGCGGATGATCACCACGCGTAGTCCGTTGTCCAGGGTAGCCCGCGTCACGTTCTCGGAATTTGATGTTTGCGCTTGAATCGGTCCGCCATAAAGGCCGGCACAGAGCAGGAAAGCAACGCACGAGGTCTGCAGTTTCATTCGATCACTTTCAGCTTACGGTACGTTTGACGACCGTACGCCGTCGAAGGGTTGTAAAACCTCAATATTCCAGCGAATTTGATCCGCTAGAGGAAGCTTGGGCCGCGCAATCTGGGCCCGCTCCGACGGAGCTATCATGGTCCCGTCATGCCGCAAGTCGCCGAGTTCTCGACCCCGTCTCCGCTTACCGCTCTCGGCGAGGAAGAACAGCTGTTTCAATCCTCTGTCCGGCAATTTGCCCGGGAACGTCTCGCCCAACACGTACGCCTGATGGATGAGGAAGCGAAGTTTCGCCGCGACCTCCTGCTTGAAATGTTTGAGATCGGTCTCATGGGTATCGGCATCCCCGAACAGTACGGCGGCCAAGGCGGTAGCTTCTTTCAATCCGTTCTCGCTATCGAGGAACTGTCGAAAGTCGATCCTTCCGCGTCCGTCATCGTCGATGTCCAGAACACCCTGGTGAACAACGCTTTCGAAAGCTGGGGGACCGAGGAACAGAAAAAGACCTGGTTACCCCGGCTCGCCACAGAAAGCGTAGGTGCCTATGCTCTTTCCGAGCCCGCCTCCGGGTCCGACGCCTTCGCCCTCACCACTCGCGCTGTCAAGACTGGCGAAGCATTCCGTCTCTCAGGCCGCAAGCTCTGGATCACTAATGCAGCTGAGGCTGACATCTTCCTGACCTTCGCGACCGTCGATCCCGCCGCTGGTTACAAAGGCATCACCTGCTTCATCGTCGAGCGCGGCTCGCCGGGCTTCGCTGTCGGCAAGAAAGAAAATAAGCTCGGCATCCGGGCATCCTCCACCTGCGAACTCATTCTCGATGACGTGGCGGTCTCCTCGGATCGCATCCTCGGTCAGGTCGGCAAAGGTTATAAGATCGCCATCGAAACACTTAACGAAGGTCGGATCGGTATCGCCGCCCAGATGCTCGGCTTGGCCGAAGGTGCCCTCGACCACGCTCTTCACTACGCGCGCGAACGCAAGCAATTCGGCCAGCGCATCGGCGATTTTCAAGGCGTTCAGTTCGACCTTGCTGAAATGGCCACGCAAATCGAAGCCGCCCGCCTGCTGGTTTACAACTCGGCGCGCCTTCGTGATGCCGGCCAGCCTTTCATCGCACAGGCCGCCATGGCCAAGTACTTCGCCTCTACCATGGCCGAGGATGTCGCCTCAAAAGCGATCGAGGTCTTGGGTGGTGTCGGATTCACCAGGGACTACCCGGTTGAAAAGTTCTATCGCGACGCCAAAATTGGCCGCATCTATGAAGGAACCAGCAATATGCAGCGCGTCACCATCGCCAAAGCGCTGCTCGACCGCAAATGACAGTAACGCGAGCCTTCCTCGGATACGTCAAAATAGTTACAGTGTTCCTCAAAGCTTCTCTCTGCGCCCTGAGTGTCCTGAGTTGCGCGGCCCTCGCCTGCGCCGCGGACGCCAAACCTGATCCTCCGCCCGATCAGATCCGGACTATCATCAAACAGTTCACGCAAAAAGAAACGGAGTTCGCCGCCGCGCGCGAAAGCTACACGTACCGGCAAATTAGCAAAATGGAGGAGATCGATCCTCCGGGCGGCACTTACGAGATCGAGGAAGAAGTTAGCTTCGACGATCGCAACCGCCGCGTTTCCCACGTGACCCACGCGCCGGTTGGCGGTTTCGAGCACATCATGATGACCGGCGAGGACGAGCAGGATCTCCGCAACGTGATGCCTTTTGTCATGACCAATGACACGGCCGATCAGTACATCGTCAATTACGTGGGCCGCCAGCCCGTCGATGAAATCTCGTGCTACGTCTTTTCGGTAAAGCCAAAGCAGCTCACCAAAGACCGAAAGCGCTACTTCGATGGCCAGATTTGGGTGGATGATCAGGACCTGCAGATCGTTAAGACGTACGGGCGCGGCGTCGGCGCTCTGCGTCGCGGCGAAGATCAGCAGTTTCCAAAGTTCGAAACGTATCGCCAGCAGATCGACGGCAAGTATTGGTTTCCCACCTATACCTATGCCGACGATACCCTCAATTTCAAGGACGGCCAGTCACAGCGCATCAAAGTGGTTGTGAAGTACGACCACTATAAAAAATTCGAGTTCAAAACAGAGAGTACGATCAAATACGGCACTGTAGGGAGTGGAAATGCACAGCAGCCCGCTAACGGACAGAACGCCCCGGCCGCCCCTAACGCTTCGCCCCAGCCTCCTCGCTAGTCCGCTGCTGTTGGTAGCAGCCGTCTTTCTCACGGCTGGGCCGCTGCCGCCTCCCGCACACGTCCGAAACTTCGGCGAGGTGAATAGCGAGATCTTTCGTGGCGCTGCTCCCACCGATCTTGGCCTTCAGGAACTCGCGCACGCCGGTGTAAAGCTCGTTGTCGATTTGCGGGAACCCGGGAGCGCTACCGTCCACGAGCATGCTGAGGCCGAGCGCCTCGGGATGAAGTACGTCAACGTTCCTTTTCGCTCCTTTTCGGCGCCCACCTCCGAGCAGGTGCGAAGCGTCCTGTTATTGATGCTCGACCACCCGCCCGGCAGCCTCTTCGTCCATTGCCGCCGCGGCAAGGATCGCACCGGAACGGTTGTCGCCTGCTACCGGATCGAACACGATGGCTGGAATAATCGTGAAGCCATTGAAGAAGCCGATCGATTCGGCATGAGTCACGCCGAGCTTGGCATGCGCTCGTTTATCCTTCATTTTGCGCCCTCTACGCTGGCAGTATTACCTGTCAAAACGGGTGCTGGCAAGCCAACCGCCCAACCCTAAGCCTTGTGCATTCAGCTACTTAAATCCACAGTTCGCGCCCGGAATGCTCTCGGGAAACGTAATGCTTGTGTTTTAATGTAGGTGTCTCGCTAATGTTGGAGAATCAGCCGAATAGTCAACGGCGCCGCCGTACTTTTGACCGGCGTTTGCGCGAAGCCAAGTTAGTTATGCGGGGGGCGGTTTCCACTGACCACCCGATCATGGCGCATATCATTCCTATCCGGCGCTGCAATCTCTCTTGCACTTACTGTAACGAGTACGACAACTTCTCGAAGCCGGTTCCTCTTGAAACCATGCTCCATCGGCTCGAGTTGCTCGGCAAGCTGAAGACCGGAGTGATCACGCTCAGTGGCGGCGAGCCGCTGCTCCACCCTGATCTCGACGAGATCATCTCCGGGATCCGCACGAACGCCACCTTGGCCGGCCTGATCACTAACGGCTATCTGCTAACTGCCGACCGCGTAAGAAGGTTGAACGATGCCGGTCTGGATTACCTTCAAATCAGCATCGATAACGTCATGCCTGACGACGTCTCGAAGAAAAGTCTCAAGGTGCTTGATAAGAAGCTCGAGGCGCTAGCCGAAAACGCGGACTTCCACGTCAATATCAACTCGGTCCTCGGCGGCGGGATCCGCAACCCGGAGGATGCGCTTGTCGTAGGCCGCCGCGCGATGCAACTTGGATTCACCTCCACCGTGGGAATCATTCACGATGGCGATGGCCAGCTCCGCCCGCTCGCTGATCGTGAACGCGAGGTCTTTCTCGAGATGAAGACTTTCGAGAAGAAGCATTTTTCGCGCATCAATTACTTCCAGGAAAATATCGCCAACGGACAGCCCAGTGAGTGGCGCTGCCGTGCCGGCGCCCGCTATCTATATATCTGCGAGGACGGTCTTGTGCACTACTGTTCGCAGCAGCGCGGCTTTCCGGCCAAGCCCCTCGAACACTACACGGTCGATGACATCCGCCGCGAATACATTACCCAAAAATCCTGCGCGCCGCTCTGCACCATCTCGTGTGTCCACCAAATTTCCTATTTTGATTTCTTTCGCGGAGAGCAAACCAGAACGGTAGAGCCGCTTCCCGAAGAGCAGCTCGTGCGCATCAAAGCCGCCAGGGTTTAGAGAGCATTCGGATTTCATCGCATGTCTAAGACTGGCCTCGCCACGGATGAGCGAGTCAAACAACACGACGCCGGCCCCGGACACCCTGAGCAGGCCGCGCGTTTCACCGCCGTGATGAACCAGATCAAGACGTCCGGTCTGATCGATAGCTTGGTTCCTCTGCATCCTCGTACCGCCACAGACGACGAGTTGGCGCTCGCTCATACCCGCGAGTACATCGACTTAGTCGGGCGGGAAATCGCCGCAGGCGCCGGCCAACTCAGTACCGGTGACACCTCCATCAACATTCATTCCGCAGAAGCGGCCCGCGTTGCCGCAGGTTCTGTATTATCCGCCGTCGATGCGGTCTTCAACAAGCAGGTTGACAATGCGTTTTGCGCCGTTCGTCCTCCCGGACACCACGCTGGCGCTGCGCGCGGCATGGGGTTCTGTCTCTTCAACACTGTCGCAATCGCCGCCCGGTATGCTCAGCGGAAGCACGGCGTCGAGCGCGTGCTGATTGCCGATTGGGACGTCCATCACGGCAACGGCACGCAGGATATGTTTTACTCTGACGGATCCGTGCTCTTCTTCAGCACACACCAGTCGCCCTGGTATCCCGGCACGGGAGCTTCGAACGAAACCGGTGAAGACGCCGGGCAGGGGAAAACAATCAATTGTCCTTTTCCCGCGGGAACCGGTTCCACCAAGATCTTCGGTGCCTTTCGCGAAATCCTTCTGCCCGCCGCCGAACGATTCCACCCAGACCTCATCCTTCTCTCTGCCGGTTTCGATTCGCGAGTCGGCGACCCGCTCGGCCAATTCCTTCTGACCGACAACGATTTTCGCGACTTGACGGCCCTGATCACAGATCTTGCCTCCACGCACTGTGCGAACCGCTTAATCTCTGTTCTCGAAGGCGGCTACAATCTCGAAGGTCTGGCTCTGGCCTCCGACGCGCATATCCGAAGCCTGCTCCGCTAAACGGATCTCCTTCTGAGGACGGCGTCCGCTCACTGCGGCTTGACCGCCTTCCTGCCATCTGGGGCGGCGCAAATCTCAGGATAGGTCTGCTCGATAACACTGCCCTTGATCTTCACGCAGTCTGACCAGGAGAGCGTAGTTGCAGCCCCGGACGGTACGCGGTTGGTAGCCGGAACGGGCGGCTGTGCACTCTTGTGAACGCATGCGCTCGCGGCTGACAAAATTAGAAGTACAAAAAGGATAGATCTACTCACAATGCTATGTGCGCCGGAGGTCTTCCGGCGCACATCCTTTTTATCTATGGGCAGGAGAGTCCGGCGAAATAAGTGTACAAATTGTAGAAGTTGTACGTGAAGAACGCCGGTCCGTTGATTGAGTTCGCGTGGTTGGGTATGACCCACTTGAATGAATTCACCCCGTTGACCATGTTCACCGAAGCCGGCAGCACATTATTTCCGTCGTTCTGAACCGGCAGGTTGCCCGGGCTCAGCCCGATCACCCATGGGCCGCCACTCGTACCGCCGGTCTGCGGATTGCCGACCTCTACAATGTTTGTCGTGCCGAAAGGATTGAGTACGCCTGTCGCCGCCTCGTCATCCCACTGGTAAGCGCCGCCAAATGGTGGTGCCGCCGGATAGCCGAAGATGTCCCATTGGCGTTGTGAGTAGTCGCCATTCCAGGTTGATCCGAACCATCCGGTATAGGAACCGATCGGCAGGCCGCCGCTGCTGCCGCCACAGCCGTAACCCCGATCGTCGTTTACTTGCATCAGACCGATGTCATAGTCGTATGTGCTCGCGTTCGAGACCCAGGTCGCAAACCTCCGGATCGTCCAGCCGCCATGATACGCCGGGTTTCCACCGTTTGTGTACGCGGGGTAAAACACGAAGTTCGAATACCATTTCCCGGTCGCGTAGTCATACATGCAGTGTCTCGCCGTGATGAGCGTGTGACTATTCAGCGCCACGCTGGCAGAACAGACATAGGTGCCCGAGGGCTCGCTCGCACCCGCTGGAATGAAAAAGAAAAGCTTGCCCACGGCCGAGTACGGATACACATTCACCGTCGGCATTCTGTGATTGGTGTATGGCATCACGTATCCGAAGCCTTCCGGCTGTACGCTCGTCGCTGGACTCGTCTCCGCTTGCCTGGCTGGTATTGGCTGAAGGTGTGGCTGCTCCTCTTTGCTGGGGAAGAACGTCGGCGGTCCGCCCGGCAGCACTCCTCTCGCTCCATTAGTCGTCGCGAATGTGCTATCGGTGTGCGGTAACGCCATCGGATCGAGCGTCGGTAATGGCATTGGCGTGGCATTCGCCAGCGCATCATCTGTCCAGAAAGCCGTCGTTTCTGCCCGCTGGGAATCAGTTACACTGACTTTCCCGGGAACAGGACGATTGGTATTTTGAGCAAAGCCTACCGATGTCAGCGTCAGCGCTGCGGCAGCTAGGAATCCGCTTGTTCTCTTCATCTTTCCTCCTGATTTTTGGTTGCACTCCGTTTCAGGCCAAACCACAGTCCTCCACGTAGCCAACGCGAATCCCCCGGGATTCCAAGACAACAGATTTGTAAACCGCCGGTCCTCCGGCAGAATCGCTCCGATCTGCCGCCCTGTAAACCTTGGAGATGCTAAGTCCCTCGCAGCGCCCGTGCCAAACTCCGAATTAACTAAATTGCTAGCCCGAAAGGGTTAGACGTGTCCTATATCACTCATCCCCGTATGCTAAAGGTGAAACGCTCAAACCGTTCGGATAATCTGAGCGATGTTTTCTTCGACCCGCTCGAATCTGGCTAAATCCGCTCTAGGTACACTTGCTAAGTCGAAATAAGGCCACATATGTCATTCCGCCGAACCACCCGAATTAGCTTCAGCAAGGCCGCCGCACTCTGTTGTTCTCTTGCTCTGGCCGCGGACTTGCCGCCGGCGAAGCCGCTCAAAATACCGGTTCTCAAATATGAGGAGTATAAGCTCCCTAACGGGCTCCAAGTTCTTCTTCATGTCGATCATCGGCTCCCGCTTGTTGCCCTCGACACCTGGTATCACGTGGGTCCGGCCAACGAAAAACCGGGCAGGACGGGCTTTGCCCACCTCTTCGAGCACATGATGTTTGAAGGGTCCGAACACGTGGGCGAAAAAGCGCATTTCCGCTATCTCGAAGGCGCCGGTGCCACCGGCATCAACGGCACTACCGATTTCGATCGCACCAACTACTTCGAAACCCTCCCGAGCAATCAGCTTGAGCTGGGATTATGGCTCGAAAGCGATCGCATGGGTTTCCTGCTTGAGACTCTGGACCGCAAGAAGCTCACTAATCAGCGTGATGTCGTCCGTAACGAGCGCCGTCAGGGTGAAGGCACCCCCTACGAGCTTGGGCAGGAAGAAATGTTCCGCCTGCTCTTCCGCAAAGGCGATCCTTATTACGGCTCCGTCATCGGTTCTCACGCCGACATCGAAGCCGCCCGTCTGAATGACGTACGCGAATTCTTCCGAGACTACTACACGCCGAATAACGCCACACTGGCAATAGCCGGCGACTTCGACGAAACGACTCTCAAATCTCTACTGAACCGCTACTTCGGACCGATCCCCAAAGGACCGGCAGTCGATAACTCGTTCGCCCCCGCGCACTCCATCACCACCGAGCAGCGCGCCACCGTCACTGATACCGTGCAGCTTCCCCGCATTTCGATCGGCTGGCTTACTCCGCGTGCCTTCGAACCTGGCGACGCCGATTCCGATTTGTTCGTCCAGATCCTCGGCGGCGGCAAGTCCAGTCGTCTCTATCACGATCTCGTCTACGAAAAGCAAATCGCGCAGAGCATTGAGTGCAATAACCAATCTCTTAAAATTGCCTCCGTAGCAACTTGTGACGTCACCGCTCGTCCCGGAGTCAAGCCTGAGGATCTCGAAGCTGCCCTGAATGGCGAGATCGAGCAGCTGCGCCGCGATGGACCTACTCAGGTCGAAGTCGACCGCGCCCGCAACGTGACCCTCTCTCGCAAAATAGAGGCGCTGCAAAAGTTGGGCGGCTTCGGCGGGGTCGCAGACTCTCTGAATTATTACAACCAGTACACCGGCGATCCGGGCTACCTTCCCAAGGACGTCGCACGTTACCAGCAAGTCACCACCGGGTCGGTGCGAACGGTTGGGCAACACTACTTCGCCGCTAACCAGCGCGCCCTCGTGCTGACTATCCCTGGTAAAAAAGTCCTCGAAGATGTCCCTCGCAGTCCCGCCGATACCGATGCTAGCGTCAAAATCGTCAATCCATATGCCGACGACTTCGAGCAGGGGCAGGCTTGGCGCAAACAGGCGCCGCCCGCGGGAGCTTCGCCCGCCTTGCACCTTCCCGTTCCGAAAACCTTCACCGCCTCGAATGGCATGAAAATCTATCTCGTCGAAGATCACTCTCTTCCCGTCATCAACGCCACAATCGTCACTCTCGCAGGCAGCGGTGACAATCCGGTCACCAAACCAGGGCTCGCTTCCTTTACCGTCCGCATGCTTTCGCAAGGAACGAAGGATCGCTCTGCTACTGAGCTCGCCGATGAGTTCGACCTGATCGGCGCGAACCTCCACTCTCTTGCGGGCGTCGATAACGCCACCGTCAGCATAGGAGCGCTCAGCAATAACACCGAAGCAGCCCTCGATCTGCTGCAGGACGTTGTCGTGCATCCAGCCTTTCAAGCCGAAGAAGTGGAGCGGATGCGAAAGGATCGTCTCGTTGCGATTCTTCAGGAAGCCGATGCGCCCATGGCTTCGCTCCTCCGCGTCGGGCTTAAGGCGCTCTATGGCGATAACTCGCCTTATGCCTATCGTGCGAACGGCACAACCGCCTCCGTGAAAGCCATTTCCCGCGACGACCTGCAAACGTTCTGGGGCACTCACTATGCTCCACGGAACTCGGCGCTCTTGCTTGCTGGCGATATCACTGAAACGGAAGCGAACTCGCTCGCCGCGAAGTATTTTAGTGGTTGGCAGCCTACCGGAACGGTGGCAGCGTCTGCCGTTCCAGCCGCTCCGCCTGCACCTGCCCGCCGCCTTGTTCTCGTCGATAAACCCGGCGCCCCGCAAACCGCCCTGGTCGCGTTTGGACTCGGTTTGCCCCGCGACACTCCCCAGTACGCCGCCGTTACCGTCATGAACAACGTACTCGGAGCCCTGTTTTCCAGCCGCATCAATATGAACCTTCGCGAGAAAAACGGATTCACCTACGGGGCTTTCTCCGATTACATGTTCTACCGGGGAGCTGGCCCGTTCTTCGCCGGAGCCCTCGTCCGAACCGATGTCACGGCCCCTGCTGCTCGCGAATTGTTCGCCGAGTTGAATCGGATCCGCACCGACCCGCCCACGCCCGACGAACTCAAGCTCGCCCGTGAAGGCGAACTGCGCTCTCTGCCCGGCCGCTTCGAAACCGTTGCGTCCACTTCAAATCTCATCAGCGACCTGTTTACGTATCAGCTTCCCGACGATTACTATCGACTGCTTCCTTCCCAATACGAGTCCCTGACCCCGAGCGCCGTCGAGAGCGTCGCGGAGAGCGATGTGCACCCCGACCATATCATCATCGTTGCCGTCGGCGACCGCACCAAAATCCAACCGGGACTCGAAAAGCTGAATCTCGGTCCGATTGAAGTGCGCAACGCCAGCGGCGACGTCATCTCGAAGTAGGCGCCGCGCAAGTTATTATAATTGCCAGTCAACTATGCCGACAACCCTTGGGACAATTCCCGTACTGACCCATCCGCGCCTGAAATTCTCAACCTGCTTCTTTGTTTTAGCTGCTTTGTTGTCTGCTGCCATAGCTGCCCCGTCCGCGCGAGCTCAGGCCCGGATTAGCGATAAGGATCTAGAAGCTTTAATGAAGAACTTGCGTGACGATGCCAAATCGTTCCGCCCCGGGTTCGATTCCGCACTGAAGAAAAGCTCTATCAGAAAAACCAGTCAGGAGAAGGATGCTCGGAATCTGGCCGCGCGCTTCGAAAAGCAAACCGATAACATGCTGAATCGATTCAAACGCACCAGGAAAGCGGATGCCGAGCTTTCCTCCGTCCGTGCCAGCGCCGCGCAACTTGACTCGCTCGTTCGTACTCTGAACCTCGGTGCCCACGTCTCATCCCGCTGGGACAAGATACAAACGGAACTGCAGCGCGTCTCTTCTGCCTTCGGTGCGCAGACCTCATCGCTCGATAATCCCCGCGGTATCTCCGCTGGCTCCGAAACCGGCAGTGTGATCTGCACGCAAGTCGTCGGAGAAGAGAGAGCGAACACGCTGGTCAGGAACGCGTGGCGGTTTCGCCCGCCACACACCGACCTGCAATACTCGGAACCCCTGTACCTGATCGTCGGAGAGATCAGGCGAGGCTGTTCCCTGCTCGACGCGCGCAACTCTACTGTATTCTGCAGCGACGACAAGTAATCATTCGGGGTTCGCTGCTCTTGCGCGCTCTGTCTCACGAGATAGGCGGCAGTACACTGACCATGCGGTCTGAGGTAGCACCGCCCCGGTATCAGCGTTTGGTTTGCTGGCGGTCGCCGCAAAGAAGATCCTAGCCACCGAGTGCTCGGTCGATATCAGGCTGAAGCCTGCCGCACTTGCGGTCCGGTGAATCCCCCGAGGTGTATTAACCGTCTCGAAACGGCTCCTTGTCCACCACGCCTCCATTTGCGCCAGAGAAAAATGGTTCAGTAAGCCATTCACGGTCATGTACATCGAGAACAAGACATCTTTCCAGTTGAGCCGCTTTGCACTCGCCCACAGCCGCTGGCGCGCATAGCGGACATTGTGAAAGGTAAGAAAGAGAGTTCCACCCGGCGTCATTACGCGATAGATTTCGCAAAGCGCTTTCGCCGTGTTCATGTACGGCATCGATACATGGCCAATTACCACGTCGAAAATCTCATTGGCAAATGGAAGCAGGAGACCGTCCGCCACTGCGAAGGCTATTCCGCGGTATTGCTTTGCCTCCTGAATACTTGCAAACGAGTGGTCGATACCAACCCGGAAAGGTTCTCCCTCCGCTTCTAATTCGCCGATCAACCATCCCGTTCCGCACCCGAAATCCAAGACTCTGCGCGCTTTAGAAATGTGAAGGTCCACCGCTCGCTTGCTGGTTTCGCCTGCTTGAGAATCAGCTTTCCCGGGAACCGGTTCGGGAAGGTCAGAGGCCGGGTAGGGAGGCACTAGTAGATTCCCCATCTCCTTCCAGCGCCGCCGCTAAAGACTCGACTCACCCGAAGCACACTCCATCTACGATTGATCCTGCCAAGGCCTAATTTGAAACAGCAGAGTAGGTCCTGTAAAACGACTAGTGATGTGTTCGCGATAAATCCGTTACCGTCGCTATGAAAAGTGGGCTGCGGCTGCGTCCTGTGCCCGCTACCGGTAAACATCAGCGAATGGTGAAGCCGCGTTTGTGGTGCCGCGATCCAGTCGGAAACCACGCGTGCTCCCACCGGGTACGCTGACGCTTCCGCAAGCCCCAGGACAAAGCGAACAACCCACAGCCAGAGGGATGGGCCGCCGACAAACTATAAGCGCCGCGGCGGCTGATCACACCCTTGAGAATGGTGCAGACGCCTCACAAGAGCACGGACACAACTAGCGTCCGTTTGGGTCCTACACGATTCCCGAGCAGTCCGTCCGGTATCTGAAACGAAGCGTAGCCGATGACAAGCTGGTGAAAATGTGACCCATCTGGATCTTAGTCAGGCCCAGATCCGACCTGATGAGCGCCGCGCCGACGGAGATGGTAGTGCGGAGTAGCAGCTAAAAAACGCGAACGCGTCGAGCAGCAACAGGACAGAGCGGGGGCCGAGACGGCGAATCAGTTACTGGCTGGCATATGACGATGAACTGCTCGAGCGCGCCGCTCAATCAGATCTACCCGGTCTTGATGCTTGCTGAAGGCATGACCTTCTCCGGGATAAACCACAGTTGAGTGGAAACATGGAAGACTTGAGAGCATGCCAGAACTCGACCGACTGAGCGGGTGAAACCTCTCAGTCTCGTTCTCGCTATGAACAGTGGGCTGCGGCTGCGAATTGAGAGAGTAAGTAAAGCGAACACTTTCATCGAACGGACCCAAAGTGGCGCGAGCGAAGGACGGGCGATGCAAGCACAGTCTGGAGTTTAAGCAAAGGACGGTAGACTCAATGGTCGCCGGCGATTGCGTACCAGCGGTGGCCCAGGAGTTGGGGGATTGGGCGCCGATCTTTATACGCCTAGCGAGAACCGGGTTTGGCTCGGCAGGCCCGCAACGGCCGAGGCTCGTACGATATGAAAGCCGGCATTACGGCGGCCATTGACGCTTGAGAGGCCTTGAAAGCATTGGGATGCAGCCCTGGTACTCGGTCACGCTCAAGAGGGCCCTTGGAGAAGAAAGCGATGGAGTGGGCGCGCTCACCACTCTCGTAAAGGGCATCCGGGCAGCGCATGCCATCATCATGGACCGACAAAGCTCCATATCTGGCCAGTTCAGAGTGGCTTTAGCTTTCGCATTACGGACAGAGCATCCACGCCAGCATGAAAAGCCTCCGCGTGAGGGCGATCGAGACGTTCTATCCCACTTCAAAGCGCTTGAAAAGGTTGACACAAAGCGGCATGCGCGCTATCAGAATCAGTTATTTGAGTTCTCCGCGAACGTGGCGCGTATCGGCATCGGCACGCTGCGATTTCTGGAGACTGGCCCTCTGCGCGCCCGACGGACTCATCGCGGAAGGCCGCTTCGGGATTTTCCCGAGCGAGAGCCCTCACAAGCTCGCGTCGAGTTGTTGTTTCCGCTCGACAGGGTTGTTTTATACCAGCATAGAAGCGGTCACCGAGTCATTGTTGATGTCAATGCCGCGACAGCGCTGACATACTATCCGCATACGGCAGTCTTCCGCCGCGGGGTGCTTGCATGAAGCCTCTCATCCTGCAAGCACAGCAAAGCCGTCTTTTAAGTTACATCAGGCCCGATGCCGCTGGCCATCGGAGCACGCGAACCCGTTTTCCAAGCCTAAGCTCAAGCAGCAGAAAACAAACGTCCGTGGCGTCCCAAGCGCCCAACTTTCCAAGCGGGGCGCGCGTTTAGAGACCTTAGGACAAACAACACTCGCCGAGTCGTCAGCCGCGGGGCCCCAGCAACGCGGTATTGATACCAGAAGAGCAGTAAAGGCCGGAGCAGTAATGGCGCTGCCATGAGTTGCGCTTGGACGTGGCCGACGGACAAATTCTGACAAGCGCGCTGTTGACTGGAGCGAGCGCGCATTATCCACAGCCCTATCCCGTTGATGACGAGAACACGCACCGATCGAGGTACTATGCGCCGTAGAAACTCCGCTTGTGAATCCTGCGGCATTCGCGAGCACAGTCTGCGACCTCGACGCGGTGGTGTCGTTCGCAGCCGTCTCAGGCACCATCCATCGTCTTGCTCCAGCCAATCAGTCCCTGAACACACCAGCTTCTCTGTCCAGCCCTCCTCACCCGAGGTTTGCAAGTCGGTCGGAGGATGTTCGGTTTCGATCCCAGCCGACGGCTCTCGATAGCGAACTCACCTAGCGCTGGAGTGGCGTACGCGGATGCAGAGAGACGACCGCGAGTTCCACCGGCAGCCTCTTTGCGGGCAAGGTTAACTAGATGATGTCGTCGGACGACTTGCGGCAGTCTAAACTGCTGTCATATCACCGCTCCGGCTCGAGTCGCTGTCCAAAGTAATTCCCAGACGTCCTCTCCTCAGTCACCGACTTACAGAAAAAGTTATTATCCGCCTTTTCAACGGGTTGGAGGCTTTTTGGGGATCCACGCCAACAGGGTGAACCGCTAAGCTCGTCACGGGATGAGATTGCTTCAGAAACACAACGCCAGCGACGGGAACTCCGTTGTATACGGAGTTTGGCACCGTGGCGCTGTCGTTTCGAGGCTCCTCTGAGAGTAAGGCATATAAGAATGACGGCTATAAATCGAGAACATCCTGAATTTCAGCGGAAACACCGGATGTGGAGCATGTACCGGGATCTATATGCGGGCGGACAGGATTTCAAGTCGCGCGCTGCAGAATACCTACTGCGCCGACAGAAGGAGCCGCTGGACGTGTACGGCGAGCGACTGCAACGGGTCTTTTACGAAAACTACATTGGTTCGATTGTAGATTGGTATGCCTCAACACTGTTTCGCAGGCAACCAAGTTTGCAGCTCGAAGGCGGATTGGCCTCCGGGAGGGAGTTCCTGACGGAGTTCGCGGAGGACGCTAATCTATGCGGCGACAACCTTTCGAGTTTTATGCGGCAGTGTTTCGTGGATGCGCTGATAGCGGGCCGGAGCCACATCCTGATCGACTTCCCAGTATCTTCGGAGAAGCCGCAGACCCGTGCAGAAGAAGATGCAGCGGGAGTCTCGAGAGCTTTTCTTGTCCGCTATGAAGCGGAAGAGTTGATCAACTGGAGCCGCGACGAGCGGGGTGAGTACGAGTGGGTGGTGCTTAGGCACAAGGTCCAGCGACAGCCGAGCGTCGAAAGCTCGGAAATCGTTGAGGAGACGTATTGGCGGTATTACGACCGCACAACTTTCGTCACGTACCGGCAGCGCAACCGGGGTAATGAAGGCGCTCCCATCGAGCTACTCAGGCAAGGGCATCATGGACTCTCGCGACAGAATAGAGTGCCGCTAGTCGACTTGAAACTGAGTGACGGCCTGTGGCTGATGAACAAAGCAGCCCACTTACAGCTGGAGCATTTCAACAAGTCAAATGCCTTGAGCTGGGCAATCACGATGGGGCTGTTCGCGATGCCAGTAATTTACTCGGACCGCGAGTGGAACCAGATCGTTGGCGAGAGCTACTTTATCCAGCTGGGGCCGACCGATAAGTTCGGGTGGACAGAGCCAGATGGCAAAGTCTACCAGATCGCGGCGCAGAACCTGGAGACGCTCAAAGAGGAAATTTACCGGGTCTGCTACTTATCTCAAGCGTCAGGGGAAATGATCGGGGGGCACGCACAATCGGCGGCGAGCAAGCAACTCGATTTCACGATCACGTATGAAATCCTGAGGGCTTTCGGAACGACGGTAAAGAATTGCATAAGGAAGATCGCAACCGCGATCAGCGAAGCGCGCGAGGACTTCGTGGAGGTGACGGTCGCGGGACTCGATGAAGTAGATATCAGCGATTTCGGGACGGAACTGCAGCAAGCGGCTAACCTGCTGCAACTCGGGATCGACTCTCCGACGCTGAAAACACAGATTCACCAAAGGCTTGCGATGAAGTATCTCAGCGATGCACGGCAGGACATTAAGAACCAGATTGCGCAGGAGATCGACGCGCAAGCCAGCAAATAGGAGAACACATTTATGTCAGATCAAATGCAAACGGATCAGCAACCAACGACCTCGGATGTCCGGGACATCGTCCGGCAGGCCATTGAGGAATTCGTGCGGACGGAACAGCGGCAAGCTGAGCCGGCGTACAAGACAGAATTGCAGGACGAGCGAAAGCGGCGGGAGAGCTTGGAAGCCAGGCTAAACCAGCTGGTGGAGGAAAACCGCAAAGCGCGGGCGGTGGCCGAAGAAGCGGACCGACACGCGCAGATACGGACCGAGCTGCAGCGCACCGGGATCTCGAAGCTCGACCTGGCGTTCAAGGCCATGAAGGACGATATCGTCCGAGCGGAAGACGGGCGGCTGCAGGCTCGCGGACATGAGGGTAAGTCTCTTCAGGATTACGTTTCGAGCTTCGTGCAAGAGAACCCGGAACTGCTTCCGGCGCGCATCGCAGGCGGCAGCGGTGCTCAGAGCACCACGAGGCAGAGTTCACAGGCGGACGGCCCTGCTATGTCGCTTGAAAGCATTCGTCCCGGCATGAGCAAAGACGAGCTCGAACGCGTACGCCAACACATTTCAAAGCTGGCATCGCAAGCGCTACGGGGCGCATAGCAGCAGAGAAGTTTCGACGATATCGGGCGAGAAAGGACCCATTTTGGCCCGCGTGCACGCGGTAAGTACCGCTACGCCCGGCTGATGAACAGCCGGGCAAACGACATAAGTGTCGTGACAAATCAATTAGGAGAGTTATGTCAAATATTACATCAGCCAATCTGGCGAATGCGATCGTGAAGTTAGTCGCAGCTGACGCCCTTCCGGCTTTGGTGGGGAACCTTGTTATGGGTAACCTGGTCAACCGCGACTACGAGCCGGTGCTGGCTCACAGCGGAGACACGGTCAATGTGCCGATTCCTCCAGTGCTGGTGGCCAATAATATCGCGGAGGGTGGTACGATCACGGCGCAGAATCCGAGCCTGGGTAATGCGCAGATCGTGCTCAACACCCATGCTGAAGCATCGTTCCAGATTCCAGATGTTACCAAGGCGCTGGCATACCCTGAGCTGCTGAAGGCCTACATGCAGCCTGCGGTGATCGCTATTGCGGAACGCGTGGAATCAGATCTACTAAATCTTTACAGCCAGTTTTCCGCGAATGCGCCGGTCGGCACGGCGGGAACACCCGTTACCGAAGCGACGATCGATGCGGCCGAGACAGCTCTCTTCAGCGCCAAGGTTCCGGCCAGCGCTCCGAAGTATCTGATGGTCGATTCGAATACCTATTCCCAGATTCGCCAGATTCCGCGTTTCAGCGAGTACTACTCTTCCGGTGAAGCAGGTCTCAAAGCTCTCGTGGAAGGAAACGTCGGCAAGATGAAGGACTTCTTTATCTTCCGGTCACAGTTTGTTTCTACCACGGGATCCGCGACGCCGAATACTCATAACCTGGCGTTCTCGAAAGATGCCTTGGGCTTAGTGGTTCGCCGCTTGCCGCAACCTCTGCCCGGCACGGGTGCAGTGGCCGAGTATGCCGAAATGGGCAACTTCGGTCTGCGCATCGTTATGAGCTATCAGCCGAACACACTTGCACAACAGTTCACGGTTGACGTGCTTTATGGCTGTGGAGTTCTGCGAAACAACTTTGCGGTTCAGGTGAACAGCTAATTTCAAAAGGCCGACCGTGGATGGTCAAGGGGGTCCCTCGAGAGCGGGGCTCCCTTTCTTATTTTGGGGGGGATTGTGGATCTAAAGCACTATTTTCGAAAACTGCGGGAAATTGAAGCGGGTATAACCGCCCCGAACACGTTTGTAGTCAGTCTCGAGACGTCGGACGGCGGAAAGGCTGGAATCGTGACGGAGGTGAAGCGCGAGATCGCAGCGAAGATGATTGTGGAAGGCCGCGCCTTGCTAGCGGGAGAAGAGGAGAAGAACGCGTTTCTGGAGCGGCAGCAGGCCGAGCGGATAGCAATTCAGCGGGCAGAAGCCGCCAAACGCATGCAGGTCACTTTCGTGCCATCAGCTGAAGTGGAACCATCCGTTTCGCACAACACGGGTTCGAAGAAATAGGTCATACATGGCACTGTTCACTGATACTGCAGTCGTCACGATCGACGATCTGCTTCCCATTGAGGCGACCCTGGTTCAGGTAGCCGCCTCGCACGGGATCGACGTCGATACAAAGATTGATCTCGCCCAAAACGGTATCAGTGACAAGCTTATGCTTTGGTTGCTGAACTCCGGTGCAGCGGATCCGCAATGGCTGACCCGACGCGTGATAGGGCTGAGTACGGTCGTGGTGACACCGACCCTGCAGAGATGGATCTGCTTCGAGTCGCTCGCACGGATCTACGCAGAAGCATATAACGCTCAACTGAACACGAGATATCAGGGTATGTGGGAGGAGTACAAGAAAGAGGCTGACGAGGCAAGTAATCTCTTCTATCTGACGGGTGTGGGAATCGTTTACAATCCGCTACCCAAGCCTGCCATGCCGCTGATTTCATTCCAGACAGGGAACGTGCCTGCTCAGGCGATGTTCATACAGACCGCTTGGGTTGATGCGAGTGGAAATGAGAGTGCACTAAGTGTAGAGAACGGCGCCGTTCTCACTGCAAACTCGAGCGCCGCTGTGGCGATGGCTGAAGGCGCGTTAGGCGCTCCGGCGGCTGCAGCCGGTTGGAGCGTATACGGGGGCAGTCAATCTGGTGACCTCACGCGTCAAAACGTTACGCCGCTGGCGGTAGGCTCGACGTGGGACTTGCCGGCCTCCGGGCTTCAGATAGGTCCGCCGCCTATCGATGGACAATTGGCGGCGCTGTACATCACTTTGGCGAACCGATTCAGGAGAGGTTAAATGAGACCGCTATCGCTCTTGGCCGCTCAGACATTCCTCACGAAACTAACGTCGGGGAATGCTCTGGAACAGAAGATCACCTCGACTACGGCTGGTCTTACGATCGCGGTGCCCGCAATTACTGCCGAACAGGTATTGTTGTCATCAGCGCCGCCAGGCTTAGGCGACGATAACCTCGCGCTAAGTTATCCGCGAGTGTGCATTTATAGCAGCGGACTTAGGAACACTCAGCTGGAGAAGTTCCGGTCCTTCTCAGGACAGGTTGCGGTGGTAGCCGAGATTTGGGCGAGCGACGATCTGATAACCAACGCCGACCAGTGGATCCACTTTTATGTTGAGAGCGTGGCGGAGATCCTGCAAGAGGCGGTCGGGGATTGGGGAAACGGACTGTTCTACCCCGGCTCGTATGACGTGCAATTCGACCCTCCCAAGGCTGGTGGAATCGGGTTTGTGGAATCAGCGAAGCTGTCATTCAACTTAGAGGCCAGCCTGGGATAGGAGTCGGACATGAGCACTTACATTTCTTCTGCGGCGAATCGGTTTTACGCGACCACGGAATCAACTTACGGACAAGCGGCGGCTGTGAGCGGGGCGAATCGCTTCCCGGCATTGAGACTGCATGCTCATCAGAGTCTCGAGTTGAGCAAGAGACTGGACAAGACCGGGACACGAACGTTTCTCGGTGGTTCCAGCAACTCGCGAAGGCGGACGACCTTTGAAGTTCAAACTTATTTGACGTCTTGGAACGGAAGGGGCATGCCAGCTTCAGGACCGCTCTTTCAGGCTGCACTGGGAGCTGCGCCCGAACTGAGCACTGGGCTGACAATAGCTTCGGCAGAAGGTGTTCTACAGTTCCAGACGACCACCCCACATGCGCTTTCCGTTGGATCGGCAGTCTCCTACTCCAATGAGATCCGGTTTGTGGCGTCAATCGTAGACAGCCAGACGTTCCTGCTCAATGCTCCCTTCAACCAGTCACCGACGCAGGGTAGCCTGCTGTCGCCCTGCGTTACTTTTACACTCGCAACCGGACTGCCCAGTCTGACCCTTTATGACTACTGGGACCCCGTAACAATGGTGAGCCGAATGGTGACCGGGGCCGGTGTGGATACGTTGGCCGTTTCAGTCAATGGCGACTATCACGAGTTCCTATTCAGCGGATTGGCGGCCGACCTGATAGATTCAAGCAGCTTTACCGCGGGTACAGCAGGATTGAACGCGTACCCAATTGAGCCGGGTCCAGAACCATTTAGTTATTCGATCGTGCCGGGTCATCTCGGCGAAGTCTGGCTGGGCGGTAGTGCGAGTCAGTTTTTCACTCTGACCGCGGCAAGTGTCGAGGTCAGGAACAATCTGGAGGCGCGAGACCAGGAGTACGGATCCTCTTACCCGAGGGCGCTGAGCGCCGGCCAGCGCGAGGTCTCATCGAGATTCGCTCTGCTGGTGCAAGACGACGCGCAGACGGTGGCATTGTACGCGGCAGCTAAGCAACGTACACCACTGCCTGCGATGTTGCAACTCGGACAGCAGCAGGGTCAGCTGATGGGGCTGTTCATGCCGCAGGTAGTACCGGAGTTTCCGGTTTATTTCGACTCACAATCCAGGCTGCAGTGGGAATTTAACAACAATCTTGCACAAGGGGTATCGAACGATGAACTCTTTATTGCCTTCGCTTAGGCACTCCGACTACGTCAGCGTCTTTTGGCAGGCGAGCAGTTGCTTGAAGCACGTGAGCTTTGCTGTTCGCAAACCATCTCTGGCGCAGCGAATTCAGCTGACGAGCAGGGTGCGGGAACTGACGCTGAAGCATGAGTTTCTTACATCCGGCGACGCTTCGGACCGATTAACTGCGTCGCTTTCGGACCTGCTCGTTCGGAAGCTCTACCTGGAATGGGGCTTGGTCGAGATCAAGGGTCTGCGGATCGACGGGAAGGATGCAAGCACGTCCACTCTGATCGAGAAGGGCCCTGAGGATCTGGTGGACGAGATCATCAGCGCGATTGAGGCCCAAGCCGGCCTATCTGAAGAAGAAAGAAAAAACTCCTAATCGCATTCCATTTTCAGTTCTCCTCACCAGCCGCGTGGAGATGCGATACGTGCCGGGAAAGCGGCTTGGTGAAGATTCGAAACTGTGCTTGGGCGGCGGATGCTCAACCGGCTGCGACGAGAGCGGTCTGGGCAAGGGGCCGGACCCTTTCGAACCAGTGCCCGAAGTCGGTGATATCTGCCGAGAGTCTACGTTTGCTGGAACTACACCGGCACTGGAGAGATCTGGGGCGGGGCTGCATGGTGGAACTGGAAGCAAGGGCCGTAGATGGGATAGAGCTTCTGGAAAAGGAGTGGAAAGCGGAGGACCAAAATGAAAAATAGAAACGACCTTTCGAGTCTTACGCGACGACTCACGGATACGAGAACGAGCCGGGGCAATCCTTCGCGATCGTTATCGGCTGGATCCGGGCGTTCAGGGGCTTCGACCGGTCTTCGATCTGAGTCGCTCGAGTCCGTTGGAACAGTAAAAGCAGGGATACGCTTTGGATCTCCGCCCCAGAGTAAAGCGCAAAGCGCGGCGGGTTCCGGCGAGTGGGGCAGACTATTGTCGCAAACCGCCTCCGGTGGTCTTGCAAACGCTTTCGGCGGAGGTGGATTGCTCAGTGCGGTGAGCGGAATCGGAGGGCTTGTGTCGAGTATCGCCGGCTTGTTCGGGGGTGGCAAGAAGACAAACTCACCTCTGACCTTGTTTGAACTACCGGACACGCGAAATCAGACCTTTACGTTCGACGAATCTAAGTCTGCAACGTCGGGTGTAGGCGGAGCTACCAGTGCCGCATTACGGGCGAATCTAGAATCGCCGATGACGGTGAGTCAGAGCAGGCACGACCAGATCTATCAGAATCAGAGCGCGCAAGTGGCACAAGCGGTTAAGTTGGCGCTGCTTAACTCGAGCTCCTTGAACGACGTTATTGCGGAGATCTAATGGGTAGCTTTCCTTTGTTAAGCACAGGAGCGGTGACACAGTATCCACTCGGAATCGCAACAGGCCAAGGCAACCGAGTGGTGCGCTTTCTGGATGGCACGGATCAGAGATACAGAATGCAAGCCCGGATGTTCAGAAGGTGGCAGATTCACCTCGGCTTGTTGAATGAGAGTGAGATCCAGGCGCTGGAGACTTTCTTTACAGGTCAGCTGGGTGGATACTCCACGTTCGTTTTCCCGGATCCTTACAGCGGGATGGAAGTGCCGAACTGCCGATTTGGGGGGGATAATTTTCTGACTGACTATGAGGCTGCAGATGTCAGCCGGTCCTCGTTTTGGGTGATTGAAACCAATGGCTGACCTTTTCTTCCCGCAGCTTCAGAGTGGCGCGCTGGCGCAGTATCCAATACGAAAATCGAGGATCACACGAACGGTTAGGAACCAATTGGCGGACGGAACGTTCGTCCTCTATCCGGACCCGAATGCAACCCAAATCGTCTGGCAGTTGACTTACGGCGCTCTGGGGGCAGAGGACATCAGAGCGCTGCAAGATCATTTCACTGCATGCCAAGGCCGTTTACAATCCTTCACTTTCATTGATCCGACAGGCAACATGTTGGCGAAAAGCACAGACCTGCCTGGCGCGCCCTGGCAAGTTTCATCGTCGATTCAGGTTACCGGTGCTCAGGCCGATCCGGAGGGCGGGCCTGCGGGATTTAGCGTCACAAATACCGGCTCGACGGAACAGCAACTCGCGCAAACGCTCGCGGTGCCCGCGAGTTATCAATACTGTTTCTCTTTGTACGTTCAGAGTGCAACGCCGGGCGTGATCGAACTAATTCGGAGCGGTCCAAATCAGCGACAGGCGGATCAAGTTGCAATTGGTCCTCAATGGAAGCGAGTGGTTTCAGCGGGAAGGCTTGCGGACCAAGGCACATCCTTTTCGGTAGGAATCACTCTTGCGCCGGGGCAACAAATTGCGGTTTACGGGCCTCAACTGGAGGGACAGCGTTCGCCTTCCCGGTACAGGCCTACAACTGAGGCCGGCGGCGTGTACGCGAATGCGCATTGGGCGGCGGACGAACTGCCTGTCTCTGCAGATGCGCCGAACCTGTTTTCGACGGCGTTCAGCATAACAACTGCGATGTAGGGAAAGTTAATGGCGACAATCAACCAAGTCAAACAGCTAGCCGTAGCCGACACACCACTCTTATTCTTTGCGTGTGTCCTGCCATCGGGCGACTCCCAATACTGGAGTACCCACTCGATCGTCTTCGAGGGGCAAACGTACTCCGCCCGTGTCCTCAAACATAACTTGTTTGATCTTCAGTTGTCGTCCGATGACGCAATGGACGGAATCTCGCAGCTTTCGTTAACCCTAGCCAACGCGGATTCTACGCTTTCCGAAATCAACACAGCAACAGGTCTCAAGGGCTCCCAATTGTCTGTGTACTTTGCATTCGCGGATCTGCCCAGCGGCACCATCACAACGGAGAGCACTGTTCTTTTTCGAGGTGTTGCGGGTGATCCGGACCTGATCACCGAAGAAGCGTTGACGGTCAGCTTTACTAACAAACTCGGCTTGCAGCGGATACCTGTTCCAGACGTGCGGGTTCAGCGTACCTGCCCGTGGAACTTCCCCACTACACAAGATCAGCGAGCGGAAGCGCTAAACGGCGGGCAGTCGGGGCGCTTTTCACGGTTCTATCGATGCGGATACTCGGCGGACATCGCTGGGGGTGTCGGGAATCTGAATCTTGGGCAGGCGTACACATCCTGCGACCGATCTCGCACCCAGTGCGTGCAACGCGGCATGTTCGATCGTGACGCTCAGGGGAACGAAACCCGCCGATTTGGCGCCTTTGAATTCGTGCCTTCCGCGATCAATGTCAGAACCGCCGGGGACAAGACTGCGCACATTTCTCCGCTATTGACGAACTCTGCTAAATTCAATGATCCGGTGCCGGCCATCTACGGGACCGGGTGGTTGAAATCTCCTATTATTTTTGCCCGCAACGACGGCAATCTAACGCACATGGAGGTACTTCTCGGCTCAGGGGCAATGCAGGGCGTACTGAAGATGGTAGTGAACGATGTGGAGATCCCGGCCGCCGTGAGTGGAAAGGATATGACAACCACGGGCTGGTATTCCGTTGTCACGAGCGGGGGCCGAGTGGGAAACTTCGACTTCGATTTCGCGGACTCTTCGGGAAATCCGCTCGGTGATCCGTACGGGAGTCTTTCGGTAGCGTTAGTCGTTGTTCCCAACCGCATTAGCACGGGCAAGGCCCTGCCTACGGTAGAAGTCCTGCTGCAAGGCCTGCAGATTGATACGTACAAGCTGGACGGCACTATCCAAGCAACGACGTTCAGTAACAACCCCGCTTGGGTGATACTCGATATCCTGCAGCGGTGCGGGTGGGCGACTTCGGATTTGAATCTCACAAGCTTTGCCAAATCGGCTTTGTTTTGCGGGGAACTTATTCCAACGACGGATCTCAACGGGAATCCACTCCAAGTGCCGCGGTACGAGTGCAATTTAGTTTTGACCAAGCGGCAGAGCGCTGCTTCCGTGTTGCGAGGCATACGAGTGGCGTCTAGTTTGATGCTGCGGTATGGCACCACAGGCCTATTGGAGCTTCTCCCGGAAACGACAATCGCTGCTCAGCAGCCGGTCCTGCCCGATGGCGGGAACAGTGCAGAACTTCTAGAGGGTGGATGGCCCGCGTACGAGTTCAGCGACGGTTCGAGCCCCTTTTCGGGTATCGCGCGCAACCCGGATGAAAGCTCGAGTGTGAGATTGAGTAGCAGAAGCATCGCAGAAACATCCAATAGATTGAGCGTCGAATTTCAGGACGACGCCAACGAATATCAGCAGGATAGTTTGTCACTTGTCGACGCAGGTGACTCTGCGCTCATCGGCTACGAGATCAGCAGCCAGTCTACCGCCTTGGGAATTGCGAACTTCAGCCAGGCGACCAGAGTGTTGCTACGGCAATTGGATAAGTCGACCAAAGGCAATCTGTACATTCAGTTTCAGACAAGCTTCAGGGCGCTCAAGGTTCGGCCTGGAGACATCATCGCGGTGACGTATCTGAAGGAGCGATTTTCGCGAACTCCCTTTCGAGTGGTTAAGCTCTCGCCCTCGCTGAATTACCAAACCGTAACTGTGTTGGCGCAAGTACATGATGACGACTGGTACAGCGACAGCCCGGCTGTTTTGATGAATGCGGGAAGACAGCCAGGAACAGTAGTTCAGGTTCCAAGGCCACTCATTGGCAGCATTGCCCATAACGATTCCGCCGGCCATCTGGAGTTCTTCGACTTCCAAGTTCAGGAACAGATTCAGGCATCAAGTGATGGTTCGGCAACGGACATAATGACGGTTGGTTTCTCACAACCAACGATGCCAGCGAAGAATCTGGCTAATCTGCCGCTGGTGAGTCTGAGTCCTCAGCTCTCCACAAATGGCGGGACGCTAGCCGGGGGCGGCAACTTCTATTACGCGATGACGGCCATCGATGCGCTGGGAAGCGAGGGGCCTCTCTCTTTTACCGTGCCAGTTTCTATTCCGGCGACCTCAAATACTAATCAAGTCACTATTGTGGGCCTGAGCTTTCCGAATACGGCAACCGGGTTCAACGTCTACCGGGGTAGCACGCCTCAGGAGCTCTATAGAATCACCGAGGTGCCACAGCCAATATCCGGGCACTACACTGATGCGGGCGCGCCAGCATTGCCCTTCGGAGCACCTGATGCGAGCTTTGATCACGCCAACTTCTACTACCGTTACGAATACGCGGGGCCATTGACGGCGGACACATTCTCCGCAGTCACTATCGGCTCGAGCGCGATGGGTGCGAACGGAATTACATATAGCGGTATGGTGGTTCGAATTATAGAAGGAACCGGCAGAGGACAGGAAAGATGTATCGCGAGTAACTCAGATACAACGCTAACGATAAGTTCTCAGTGGTCAGCGATACCTGATGGAACAAGCCAGTTTGTGATTGCTAACGGTTCCTGGAAATTTGTAGCGATCACCGCGACCAGCCCGGCCAGATTCGAAATACCCTTTACGTCCGGAGCGGTTGTCCAAATATCCGGCCGATCTGCGAATGTCCATAACCAGGAGGCCGACGCAGACCTGTGTCCTCTGACGCGATGCGTGTTGGGTGGCGGCCAAGCTGATATTGGAGTAGCAGGAATCCCCAACTTCACGTTGTCGGCTCCTGGCGGTGGAGCACTGACTCTGTCGCAAGTTGGTTTTGGAGATTTAACGAACACAGCATCGGTGACGAGCGGGACTCTACGGGTGTACTCCTGGAACGAGCTACTGACACCGAGCGCGTACAGTCTATCGGCCGCCCTGGATGGTTCGGCTACCACGATACAAATCAATCAGCAATCTAATCTTCCGGCCGGCAACATAATCCAAATTGGAACCGAGTTGATGACCGTCTTGGGTTCGGGCCCGGGCGACACCGAGTATTCAGTCGCGAGGGGATCGCTGCTGTCCGCGGTTGGTTCGCATTCTGCCGCCGATCCGGTGCTTCCCTTGACTGAGACTGTCTTTGTTGTCCCTTTTGCGCCTGGGTTTTTCGAGAACCGAGCATCGGAAAACTATCTACAGACAATGAACTTACCGGATCAACGCGTCAGCGCAGCCCAGTTCTACGTGAGCAACGCCTTCGGAGATGGGGAATCCAACGGGATTTGTTATCTGTCTTCGAGCGAGCCCGGATTGAGAACTCTGTCGGGTGGACAATTCTCATTTCAGGTAAGTGGCTTTCTGACTAGCCAACAAAACGCCGCACCATCAATCGTGGTTGAAGCGACACATGCAGTTCGGGACATCCGGGCGGTGCTCATTCAACCACCGATAGGATACAGCGCCACCATAGATCTGCTGCAAAACGGAAACCCGTACTGTACGTTGTTGATCGATTCCGGCGATAAGACGTCGACAGCAATAGTCGATGGTCTCTCTTTGCCGCCACTGGCAGAGGGTGCGGTTCTTTCTATGAACGTTTCTCTGGGTGCCGCTCAAGGCTTCACGGGCAGTCCGAGTCCAGGCCAGGACCTCACCGTCACCATTCGGTTTTAACAGAGAGCAGTCTGAAAAGCTTTTGCGAGCTAAGGATCGCTACTATGGTCGGTTATGACTTACGTTCTAGCCGTAGCGATCGTAATTTGCTCATTGTGCGCGATCACGATCTATAAAGCGCGCGGGGTCAAGAACAGAGCTGATTTTCTGGTAGCGGGACGCAGTCTAGCGTGGCCGGTTCTTGTATTTACGTTACTATCTTCCTGGATCGGTGCGGGAAGCTTGTTGGCGGGGGCGGAGAATGCATATCGAAACGGCTTTGTTGCGCTTTGGCAACCGTTAGGAGGGTGGCTTGGCCTGATGGTGATAGCTTCAATCGCGGGGCGCGCGCGCCGCTTCGCACAGGTTACAATTCCCGATCTGCTCGAGGAACGGTATAACGCAACAGCCCGGGTTCTCGGCACAATCGCGATTGTAATATCGTGCACGATCATCACGAGTTATCAGTTCATCGGGGGTGGCGACATCCTTCACCTCATCTTTCCCGAGATCTCGAGCACAACCGGGCTGTACATCATGGCGGCCTTCGTGATTTTTTTCACGGCGGCGGCCGGCATGGGATCGATTGCGTATCTAGACCTGCTGATTGGCTCTCTAGTCACCTTGACTGTAATCGTTGCGGTACCGGTTCTGCTCTACCGATTCGGCGGGTGGAGCGCTGTCCGAAGTTCTTTACCAATCACTCACTTTCAAGTGCTTGGGAACTACAGCCTGGCCGGCGCTGTTGGACTTGCGTTACCAACTATGCTCTTGCTAGTCGGCAACCAGGGAATGTACCAGAAGTTCTTTTCAGCGAGATCAGAGAGTGATGCCCGGAAATCGGTAGTGGGTTGGATCATCGGGACGGTTATTCTCGAGTCGCTATTGATCTCGCTTGCTGTGATTGCCAGTTCCAAGCTCCATACCGACAAGCCGCGCGAGATCATTCCGCTGACGGCCAAGCAGGCCCTGCCGCGCCTGCTTGGCGCAATTCTGCTCGGAGGAGTTTTCGCGAAAGTGGTTTCGACAGCGAACAATTATCTGTTTTCACCGGCCACCAATTTGATACACGACGTGTACGGTCGCTTCGTCAACAGGCACGCGACCGAGAGGCAAACGCTAGCCGTTTCGCGGTTAATCGTTATTCTGCTTGGTGTGTTCGCGGTATTGCAAGCCACGCAATTCGAGTCAGTGCTGAAAGCTTCCCTTTACGCTTACACTGTTTACGGGGCGGCCGTGACGCCCGCCCTTATGGCCGTGTTCTTCTGGCGTGGAGCGACAACGGCAGGAGCGATCGCGTC
Source organism: Terriglobia bacterium (assembly GCA_963723645.1). GTDB lineage: Bacteria > Acidobacteriota > Terriglobia > Bryobacterales > Bryobacteraceae > Bog-105. The sequence continues at coordinate 1,311,373 of CAVRRR010000005.1, read as the reverse complement.
TATCCTTTTAGGCACGATCGTAACAGTGAGCTGGGAAGTCATGCAGCAATATGGAACACTGCGATTACAAGTTTCGATCAGTCACGTTGACGCGATCTATCCGGCTCTCTTGGCTTCTGTTCTGAGCCTTATTGTTGTGAGCCTTCTCACTACCAAGAAGCGTGAACTGACTCGACGTACAATCGTCTCTTGACTCTCATCGAGAGGATTCAGGACGCTCTTCGCCGGGAAAAAACGGACGGCTGGCTTTTCTTCGATCACCATCGGCGCGACCCGCTGGCGTATAAGATTCTAGGAATACCCGAAAATGTGGGAGCGACCAGGCGCTGGTACTACTTTGTTCCAGCCATTGGCGATCCGAGGAAACTTGTTCATCGGATCGAGAGCGGTGTTCTGGACTCATTGCCCGGCGAGCGCCAAAGCTACGCGCGATGGGCGGACCAGGAAGAAAAACTCCAAAGCATGATTCGGCGATCTCCGCGGATCGCAATGCAGTACTCACCGCGCTGTTCGATCCCATATGTCTCGCTTGTGGACGCTGGAACCCTCGAACTGGTACGTGAGGCCGGCATTCAGGTAGTAAGCTCGGCCGACCTGGTTCAGCAGTTTGAAGCTCGTTGGACAGAAGAGCAGTTCCGCCAACATGTGACGGCCGGAAAGCTAGTGGACGGAGTGCGCCGTGAAGCTTTTCAATACCTAAGCAGCAAATTGAACGCCGCAATAGAAGTCACGGAATACGATGTTCAGCAGTTTATCCTTAAGGGTTTTTTGGACGCCGGGCTGGTGACCGATCACGGCCCTATTGTTGCCGTTAACGCCAATGCGTCCGACCCGCACTATGAGCCGCGCCGGGACCGTACTGCACCTTTCAAAAAAAACGACCTGGTTCTGATTGACCTTTGGGCCAAATTGTCTTCGGCGCAGGCGACCTACTATGACGTTACCTGGACCGGAGTTTGCGGCGACACTGTTCCGGAGGCGATCCAGGAGGTCTTCGAAGTGGTAAGGGATGCTCGGAAGAAGGCTTCGGCGTTTGTCATCTCGAAGGTTGCGGCGGCCGAGACCGTGGCCGGGTATGAGGTTGACGACCAGGCCCGAGCGGCTATCAATGAAAAAGGATTCGGCGAGTTCTTCTTCCACCGGACCGGCCATAGCATCGGAACAGAGGTGCACGGCACGGGTGCAAATATCGACAACCTGGAGTCGCACGACGAAAGGCGCATTATCGCGCGGACATGTTTTTCGATTGAGCCAGGCGTTTACCTTCCCGACTTTGGGATCCGCTCCGAGGTGAATGTGTATGTAGGTGAAGGGTTTGCGACCGTAACCGGCGAAGAGCAGGAAGAACTGGTCCGGATCTAAGCCTTACGGCCCCCAAACGATAGGATGGATCAAATATTTTGATTTGATGTGCGGGGTCTGAAAGTTTTACCTTTTGGTATGGCTACAGCTAGTCATTTGGAGCCACCAGCTTCTCTGGTTGGCCTTCTTCACCGGATCAGCAACATCGTAAGTTCAGACCTGTCACTGGATGAGATGCTCGGGGAGGTCGTCGGCTTGACCGTGCAGGTTACGGATTGCGATGCCTGCCTCGTATACCTTATCGAGCGCGAAACCAATGAAATCGTTCTCCGGGCCTCTCAAGTTCCTCATCAGGGAGATCTCGGAAACATTCGGTTGAAGGTGGGCGAGGGCGTCACAGGATGGGTGGTCGAGCATCATTCAGTGGTAGCTCTTGCAGCGAATGCTGGGTCCGACTCTCGTTTCAAGCGGTTCCAGGCCCTGGTCGAAGATACTTACGAAGCATTCCTTTCCGTGCCCCTGGTGACGGGAGGCGATGTCATCGGTGTTATCAACGTTCACCATCGCGAACCACATCACCATACTCCAGACGAGATTGGACTGTTGACCTTTGTAGGCGAGCAAATGGGCGGTGCGATCAGTAAGTCTTTCCTGGCGGAAGAGAACATTCGGCTACAGGAAGAGACGGCCGAAATGCGCAGGCAACTGGAGACGCGGAAAATCGTCGAGAGAGCGAAGGGCATCCTGCAGCACCGGCACAGCCTGACGGAGGAAGAGTCGTATCTCAGGCTGCGAAATGAAAGCAGACGATTGCGGCGGCCGATGCGCGAACTCGCGGAAGCCATCATCTTGTCTGAAGATCTCAGCCGAAAGAGCGAACGGCTTCAGTAACCCCGAAGCTGAGTCATAGCCTGGCTGACGGGCTCGAACGATTTTCTATCGCTACAATCATAGTTGCGCTGTGAATTTGAGCCTCTATTCCGCAGTGCTCACCTGCTTACGGTAGCCGGCAATTTCTGGCCTCGCAAGATAGATCTGATCAGATTTCCGGTCACTTCGAGACAGTACCGAATAGACGAAAAAACGGCAGTTCTTGCACTGGAGCACCAACCCGACCGCTCTCCGGCCGGACAGCTCGTTCTCCTTCATGGATTGGAGGGGTCGGCGGACGCCGGGTACATCGCGAGTTTTGCTCAAGCGGCGCTTACACGTGGATTCGGCGTTCACAGACTGAATCTGCGCACCTGTGGTGGGACGGAGAGTCTTTGCGAGACAATGTACCACTCGGGGCTTACCGGCGACACACGCCGGGTGCTGGAGCAGATTCAACTTCGGGAGATCGGCCCTGTTTTCCTGATCGGGTTCTCGCTCGGCGGGAATGTTGTCTTAAAACTCACGGGCGAGTTGGGTGCGAGTTCTTTGTTGGCCGGGACGGTCTCCATCTCGGCACCAATCGACTTGGCTGCTTCAGTTCGCGCAATCGATAGGCCCTCAAACATCCTTTACGCGAGGCGATTTCTTAACCGCTTGCGGGGCCGCATAAAACGGAAGAGCAGGATTTCACCTGACCTCTACAACGATAAGGGCCTGAGCGCGGTTAAAACCATTTGGGAGTTTGACGACCGCTTCACAGCGCCTCTGTTCGGGTTCGGCTCCGCCGCAAATTACTACGCTACTCAATCGGCGATTAACTTTCTGCCGGCGATCCGCATTCCGACGCTGCTCATCACCGCGAAGGACGATCCGCTGGTGCCTTTTGAAATGTATCAATCGCACCTATTCGACACGAACCGGGCTCTGAACCTCCTTGCCACTGAAACAGGCGGCCATCTCGGATTCCTTTCTCGCCAGAAGCCGCGTTTTTGGCTCGACGGAACCGTGCTCGACTGGATTGATCAGAGGCTATCGGCCTCAGGTATTGAGTCCCGGCAAAGAGTAAGCTAAAACGAGCAGAGATGAGTGGCATAGAGAACTTTCCGGACTGGAAGAGCCTTCAGGGGATCACCTTGGAGGGCGGTTATGAGCTCAAGGAAATCGTAGAAGCGGAAAGGGATCGAGCGATGGTCCGAGTCCGGGTACTCGGCGACTATACGCTCAAAGCAACCGCCAGCTTCTATGTGCTGGAAAGAGTCTTAGCGGAAAAGCAGCTGGAATCCTGGGAAAGCATTCGCCGGTTTGGACGCAAAGCGGATCTGAGCGTTCCACTCGGGGCGGGCATCCTGTCGCTGGACGGATCCACAGTTCCTTATGTCGTCTTGCAGGTACCCGATGAAAGCCTGGCCGAGGTTGTCAAAGCGCGGCCGCTTGCGCCGGAAGAAGCCAATGAGGTGCTTCGCTCAAATGTCCGCGCACTGGATAAGTTGCATGCGAACGGCTTCGTGCACGGTTGTGTATCGCCCGATGAGATCCTGGCGGTAGGGGAATCCATTCAGCTTTCAACGGAGGCGGTTCGAGAGGTAAACAGTGAACCAATTGTGGAACGCAAGGAGGCCAAATACCTGGCTCCGGAGAGTGGTTCGCGTAATCTCACAATTGCTTCTGACGTTTGGTGCCTGGGAGCAACCTTGTTTGAGACACTTACTCAAAAGGCTTTTGAGCCGGGGCTTTTGAACGAAGCGATCAACCTCAAACACCCGTTCGGTGCAGTGGCGTCTCGCTGTCTGGAGCCGGATCCCGACCAGCGTTGCAAGCTGGCCGAGATCGAAGGCATCTTAAGGTCGAAGGCTCCGACGCCCAAGCCGAAGCTGGCGCTGGTGATTCCGGTTGAGGCGGCGAAAGCAGCGGCAGCGGGCTCACCTGTCACGGACGTTGTTCCGCCTATCCAAGTGGTCGGCGCACCGGTCCGTCCCGAAACTGCGGAGCGGACCCAAAAGCCATCCGGCGCACTCGAAACCCGTGTCCCGGCGGCGCGAGCTAGCGCCGGTTCCGCGGCGGCTGAACTCGTGACTCCGAGACTACCCCAGGCTTCCGCAAAAGCGAGTCAACCTAGCGAGAGAGTAACTCCCTTGCTCAGGAACGAGAGACCGGAACCCCGTACCCGAAGGGCAGAGGAAACAAAGAGTTTTGGAGGTAAGCGGGGCCTGATCTACGCGATCGCAGGGCTGGTCATTATCCTGCTTTCGCTCTGGTTAGTCAGGAGCCGATCTGGCGCGAGCCCTGGTGCGTCCCCAGCGTCCCACGATGCGGGATTGGCCGCTCGTTCCGGTGGTTCGGAAAGGCCGGGCACGGCTTGGCCCACGCAAACTCTGAGCCCCGATGCGAAGGCGCCTGCCGCGGTCCACACCGATAACCGACCCTCGGCCGCATCACAGAAGCCCGCGCCGGTCTCCGTGGGGCAAGGCAAAACTGTCTGGCGAGTGGTATTGTACACGTACGTGCATCAGACGGATGCTGAAGCACGTGCGAAAGAGGTCGGGGCCAAGCACCCTGAGCTGCATCTTCAAGTATTCTCGCCCGAAAGCGGTGGACCCTATCTTGTTACCGCCGGAGGAGGCATGGATCGCCAAGCCGCTTCCCGTCTGCGGCTGAAAGCTGTTCGCGAAGGCATGCCGCACGATACCTACATTCAGAACTACACCAAGTAAGCGACGTCAGAGAAGCAACCGGCTTCTTGAGGCGCTTCAAATCGACCTTACTCGTCAATAACAACCAGATACACTGTGCGATCCATAAGTACTAAAACAAACAGTACTTCCAGTCATCTTCTAAGTTTTTGGTTGTGAATCGGATGAAGTGACATCTATGGTGAGAGGCACATGGACTCCAGGGAAGCAGCCGATAGCGAGCTTGTAGCGAAGCTGCACGCCCGCGATGCGGATGCAATTGCAGTCGCATATGACCGCTATGGAAGGATTGCCTACTCGCTTTTTCTTCGTGTAACGCGCGATCAGAGCGTTGCGGAAGACCTGGTACAAGAGCTCTTCTTACGAGTTTGGAACAAAGGCCGGGAATTCGATCCAATCAAGGGCAGTTTGGGGATTTGGATTCTTTCGATCGCGCGCAACATGGCGATCGATCATGTCCGCTCGGCTCAGGTTCGTTTCCAAACCAGACTCCGGCCAATCGAACAAACCAATGAACGCGCGTTTTCGTATAGACCTAAGGAACAGGAATCAATCCTTGATGACGCGAATGCTATAAGGCAAGCGTTCACAGAATTAACATCGAACCAGAGGCGAGTTCTCGAAATGGCGTACTTCGAGGGATTCTCGCAATCAGAGATCGCAGCGCAGCTGCGGGAGCCGCTTGGCACCGTGAAGAGTTGGATGCGATCTGCCATTGGGCGCTTGCGGACAGCCGTTGGTGCGGGTGTTTCCCGATGACACACGAAGAGATGAACGATCTGTACGAGCTCTATCTGCTCGGCGCGCTCGAGATCGAGCAGGCAGCCGAGATAGAGCGGCACGTCGATACTCAGTGTGCATACTGCCTGCAGCACATCCAGGAAGCTGTAGCTGTCACTTCGGCGATGTGTGGTCTGGCGGAAGATCATAAGCCTCCAGCGCGTTTGCGCCGAAGAGTCCTTGCTTCTGTGAGGCCCGAAACTCGCAGCAAAAACTGGCTGTTCGCCGTTGCGGGATTGAGCGCGGCTTGTGCAGCTTTGCTCGCCCTTACTCTGTGGTCTATACAGTTAGTTCGTTCCGACCGGGCGCAGATAGCCACGTTATTGGCCGAGCGGAATCAATTACGTGAAACGGTCGAGATCCTGAGTAAGTCCGATACGAGAACAGTTCAATTTGGCCGCAACAATCAGCCGCACGGACGCGTGTTTGTGAATCGCAACCAAGGTCTGGTATTCGTCGGTTCGCAGCTGCCGAGTTTGGCTCGGGATCGCACGTTCCAACTGTGGCTCATACCCGCGACCGGCGCTCCCCAGTCGGCTGGTGTCTTCCGTCCGAACGCAGCTGGGGATTTCGTGAACGTCCGAACCACACCTATCGACACCGCTCGTATACACGCGGTCGCGGTTAGTGTAGAGCCTCAAGGCGGGTCTAGCGCCCCAACCACGACCCCGATTCTTATCGTGCCGCTCGCTTAGTTCTCACCAGATCTGCGGTGCTTAAGCCTTCTAGAAGCCGTTCCCTGACGACCTGATTCAGAGACGATTTAGTTGCAAAACACACTACGGAAACGGGGACTCCATTTGTGCAGTTATCTACCGACCATTCTTTCCAGAACATCTCTGAAGAAGAGAAGCTGGCCCGGTTCGAAACCGCAGCCAAAAACCTGATGCGGCTGTCTGGGGCAGGCTTCCTCGCCAAGCTCAAACGGGGTGAGTTTGCTCCTATTCAAGAGCATCCGGCTGCATTGGCCGTTGCGGAGCTTATCCCGAGCTCGCTGGCAACAAATTTAAGCTTCGTCGAGTCCAGGCGCGCTCTCTAATTTAGCCTCTTGTGCGGCCGGTCAGTAGTGGGGGTCGTGATTGCAAGAGCCGAGCCGAGCCGAGTCAGGCGCGAGCGTTATGTTGTCTAGCGACGGGATCTTTTGATCAGGCCAGTGTCTCGACGTGGGTGCTTTCCTCGTCTCCGGCAGGAACCGGACTTTTCTGCGACGGACGCTTGCCGTCCTGTGGCAGCGGAACCAACATCTGCTCCTTGCGATAAACCAGTGTTGCCGTGTTGTAACTTGCCAGCTCGAAGCCATGGCCGTGCGTGATGGCATCGGTTGGACAAGCCTCCACGCAGTAGCCGCAAAAAATGCATCGATTGTAGTCGATGTTGTATACGTTTGCGTAGCGTTCACCACCGCTGAAGCGCTCCTGATCCGTATTCTCTGCGGCCTCGATGTAGATGCAATTTGCGGGACACGCGGCAGCGCACAGGAAGCATGCCACGCATTTCTCTAGGCCATTTTCGTCGCGCTGAAGCACGTGTGCTCCGCGAAACCGTTCTTCGATGTGAGCGGGTCCGTCCGGATACTCCTCCGTGATAGTCGGCTGCAGCATCTCCTTGAAGGTGATGCCCATGCCTTTCGCAATTGCGGCAGCCGAGCCTAAGACTTCGCCAATTTTAGCCATCGCTACTCTCAGGGTAGCGCAAGGACAGTGATTACCAGCCGCGCGCGAACCAATCGTGGGAAAATGGCAATAGAGTGCGTGGCATTTTTCTGTTCCTGGTGACCGCGGCTGTCCTTTTGTCCCAGAACGTCAAGCTTTACCTGAAAGACGGGGAATATCACCTGGTTCGCGAGTATCAGGTACAGGGAGACCGCATTCGCTACTACAGTGTGGAACGCAGCCAGTGGGAAGAAATCCCGGTCGCTTTGGTCGATTTGGGCAAGACCGAGAGCGACCGGAACGCCAACTCTGCCAAGCAGCAGGACACCGCCCGCGCCGAAGACGAGGAAGAGAAAGCCGAGCGCGATTTGAAACATGAGATCGCTTCAATACCTCAAGATCCCGGAGCCTATTATCAGGGGCCCGGCAAAATGGAGCCTGTTCCCTCAGCCGATTACCAGGTCGTCACCGACAAAAAGCGCAGAGCGCTCCAAGTACTTAGTCCGGTCCCGCTGATTCCGGGTAAGGCTTCCGTCGTCGTGAAGGGAGACCACGCCAGGTTTTCTGTTACCGAGGAACGTCCCTCCTTTTATCTCCGGCTCGCAAAAGAAGAGCGCTTCGGAATCGTTCGTCTCACTCCCAAGAAGAACATGCGCATAGTCGAAAACATCTCCATCGTGCCTGTCGCGAAGCAGCCTGTAGAAGAACGCAAGCAGATGGCGACCTTCGAGCAGGAAATGGCAAGCGGTCTTTATCGAGTGTGGCCGGAAAAAGCGCTGACACCGGGCGAATATGCGCTGGTCGAGTTTTCCGACAGGGAAGACATGGAAGACGTAGAGTTGCTGGTGTGGGACTTCGCCTACCAGCCTGCAGGCAGGTGAGCAGATTCTGTTCGCGCACCAAACAGCTCCAGAGCTAGCCATTGCTCAACAGAAACTTACCGCCGCTTTCCTTTACGATCTTGAAGTTTTGCGGACCGATAACCTGTTCTATCGCCGGCAGGAACTCGTGCTCGACCAGCAGGTAGCAATGAGGCTCGCTGTGCCACATCCGGACCAAACCAGTGTTGTCCAGAAACACATGCGGCGCGCCGGGAGCATACGACCCGTATTCGAGGTTGTTGATTCGGCCGTTCAGCAGGTACGTGTTGGTGTGGGCGTAGAAAAAGACGGACGAAAAGGGATAGTACTGATCAGAAGTTATCAGCTTGCCTGGCGGCAATTGGAGAAGTACTTCGGCCAAGGCTCGCGACGACAGATACGGATCGAATGTGACCAGAGCAAGCCGCGCCGCCTGAAAGAAGACGACCATCATGACCGCGACCGCAAACATCCGGCCATTCTGTTTTAATCCCAGCAGTCCCGCGATTCCGATCAGCATCGCGATGCAGGCCAGCACCAGCGGCTTCCGAAGATAGGCGAACGAGGCGAGCGTTAGATCGCCCATATGACCAAGCGAAAGTGTATAGCTGGACTCCGCTTTCGAGCTCAACGCACCGGAAATATCACCGGGAGTGGGCAAATTCCAGACATGCACCAGCACCAAAAGCATCGCAGCGAGCGCGATGGCGCAGATTAAAGTCAGCAAAACGTTACCGGCCTTCACGAGCGTCTTTCCGCGCGACACCGAGCTCGCGATAGCGCAGCCGAGCAACAAGGCCATGGCCGGGTAAACGGGCATTGAGTAGTACTCCTGCGTGGATGAAAAACTGAAAAACAGCATCACAAAAGCGGTCCAGCAGAGAGCAAGCAGACGGGTGCGAGAGGCGCGCTCCGAGCTCCGGTAAGTGAGTCGCGATAGAGCAGGCAAGTAGACGCTCGCCGGAAAGAGCCACACAAGGTTGAGTAACCAGAACCAGAGCCGCGGAACCGTGTTGTAATCGCGCGGATATCGAAGGTTCAGAAAGCGGAGAATGTGTTCATTGAAAAAGTAAAACCAGAAAAAGCCCCGGTAGTTGCCAGGCCTACTCTGCATGTCGAAGCGGAAGTAGGGAGGATTCTTAATGGTTGCCATCACGTGCCAGGGGGCGGCAATGAGTAACATCAGGACCATGCCCCAGCCGATAGCGAGGCGGCGCCAGGTTTGTTTCGAAAGTAGTTGTTTGCTGATAGAGAGGTATAGAAACGCGGCGCCCAACGGGAACACAGCCCCGATTAGGCCTTTCAGAAGGATTGCGATCGCGATACTCACCCAATACAAGAGGCCCCAGGTTCGCGGATGAGCTTCGTCTTTGTCCAGAGCCCGCAGCAAGCACCACATTGCGAGTGTGATGGCGAAGGTAAGCTGCGAGTCGGAGATAAGGACTCTTGTGAAGAGAAAAAGGCCGACGCACGTCGAAATGATCAGACCCGCATAAAACCCGGCGCTATCGCCGAAGGCCCACGCGCCAAATCGAAACACAAGCCAGCAAAGCAGGACATCGATCAATGCCAGTGGCAGCCGCGCGACGTAGTCATGTACGCCAAACACTTTGAAAGAGAGCGCAATTAGCCAGTATTTGAGCGGCGGCTTTTCCATGTACTTGATCCCATCGAGCTGAGGAGTAATCCAATCCCCGCTCGTAAGCATGTTCCGGGCGATGCTCGCCTGCACCGAATCCACATCGTCCATGAGCGCCGGCGGAGAAATTATGCCTCCTAGGAAGATTGCAGAAGCGATGAGAAGGACGATTAACTCATACCGGAAGCTTTTTCTTCGGGGGGAATGCGGGCTATCCGACCCGACTTCGTTCTCGCCGAAGCTGTGCATGCCGGAAGAGCGAGGCAGTTCTTGAGCGTTATTCATTCGTAGCGCAGAGCGTCCGCGGGAGCTATCCGTGAAGCGCTGTTCGAGGGGTGGAGCGTGGCAATCAGGCTTGTCAAGAGCGCAAGGCCGGCCACCCACGGAGCGTCCGTCCAGCGGCTTATAAATGGCACGTAGCTGATCGAATAAATCTGTTCGTCGAGCCGCAGCCAGCGGTAGTGGCTGAAGAGCGCGGTCAACGAAAAGCCTGCCGCTAAGCCGATGATGCAACCCAAACCGCCTATCACCAAACCCTGCAGGACGAAGATCGATCTGATCTGTCCGCGCTTGGCTCCCATCGACATGAGGATGGCAACGTCCCGGCGCTTCTCCATCACCAACATTACGAGAACGACGAGAATGTTCAGCGCGGCTACCAATTCAATGAGGCTGACAGTGATGAGGCTCACGACTTCCTCGAGTTTCAGGGCGTTCAGCAGGGAACGATTCTGGCTCATCCACGTTTGAGCAACGAGTTTGGGACCTATGATTGGGGTAATATGACGTGCTACAGCCGGCGCCTCGTACACATCGTCCAGCCGAAGCTCTATGGCATTTACAACATCGGGCAGATCAAGCACGCGCTGGGCGGCTGCCAGCGTCGCGAAAGCCCAATTCGAATCAAGCTCGTAAAGCCCGGATTCAAATATGCCGACTACACGGAAGCGAAAGAGGCTTGGGGCGATGCTGAACGGGGTCAGTTCATTTCCGATAACCGTCACCGGGCTGCCCAGCACCACGCCGGCTTGCTCGGCCAAACGGGCGCCAAGTACGATGCTGCGCTCACGTACGCGCGGATTATCAAAGCTCTGAAGCGAGCCAGCCTTTAAATGACGCAGCATCTCTGGCACAGGCGCGTTCCCGAGAGGCACACCCTTCAGTATTCCTCCTACACTGACAAGCGGGCCGCGCAGTCCCACCTGATCGTATAGACCGGGAGTCACCGCGATTACGTGAGGAACCCGCTGAAGTCGGGGGATCAGCCCGCGCCAGTTCTCAATGCCGAAAGTCGGGTGGCGCTCCTCGATGCTGACATGAGCGGTGGCGCTCAACAGGCTCGCTTGCAGCGTACTCCTGAAACCGTTGTTGATTGCGAGCGCAATGATCAGTGACGCCACGCCAGCTGCCACGCCAATAATCGAAATCACCGTGATGACGGGAATGACCGTCTCTTTCCGTTTGGCTCGAAGGTATCGGAGAGCGACAAACCACTCGAAGCGATGCATGCCTACGGCCCGAGTTCCCGGAGGCGCTCAACTAATCCGATCTCGCCTTCCGGCCGGAGTAGTGGAAAGAGGATAACGTCACGGATCGACTTGGCGCCCGTCAGGATCATCGTCAGCCGGTCGATACCGATCCCTTCGCCTCCCGCCGGAGGCATGCCGTACGAGAGTGCTCGGACATAGTCTTCGTCCATCATGTGCGCTTCCGCGTCCCCGCCTTCTTTGCGCGCCAGCTGTTGCTCGAATCGGCGGCGCTGCTCCTGCGGATCGTTCAGCTCCGTGAAAGCGTTCGCAATCTCCATGCCGGCGGCATACAATTCGAAGCGCTCCACAAACCCAGGATCGTCGGGCTTGTTCTTCGACAACGGTGAGATCTCGACAGGAAAGTCGTAGATGATTGTCGGCTCGACGAGTTGGTGCTCGATGTACCGCTCGAAGATGTCAACTAGTGCAGCGCCAGGCGAGCTTTCTCGCGAATGATCTTGCAGCCACTTCGGATCACTCACCTTGCGAATCGTCGGCTTTTCGGCCTTAGGCCAGAGTTCGATGACCGCTTCCCGCATCGAGAATTGGCGGATATTGCCGAAGTCCAAGGAACGTTCGTTGTAGACCACCTGGCTGGAGCCGGTCGCATCGACTGCGGCTTGCTGCAGAAGTTCTTTCGTGAGTGTCATCATGCCCCGGTAATCGGTGTACGCCTGATAAAACTCAAGCATCGTGAACTCCGGGTTGTGTTGGGTCGAGATGCCTTCGTTCCGAAAATTCCGGTTGATCTCATAGACGCGATCGAACCCGCCCACCACCAACCGCTTGAGGTAGAGCTCAGGCGCGATCCGAAGGTAGAGGTCGATGTCCAGGGCGTTGTGGTGTGTGACAAACGGGCGTGCAGCGGCGCCTCCGTATAGCGGCTGCATCATGGGTGTCTCGACTTCAAGGAAACCACGCGCATCGAGCTGACGCCGAAGTGACGCGATGATCTTGGACCGGCTAACAAAGACGTCGCGTAACTCAGGCTTGGCGATCAGATCAAGATAGCGCTGGCGATACCGGGTTTCGATATCTTCCAGTCCGTGCCACTTCTCGGGTAAGGCCAGCATGATCTTCGATAAGAAGAACAGCTCTTCGGCGTGGATTGTAAGCTCACCGGTCTTTGTACGAAAAAGATAGCCACGCACTCCGATGATGTCTCCGGCATCTAGCAATTCGTAAAGGCCGAAACTCTTTTCATCTACCGCGTCTTTTCGGATGTAGACCTGAAGCTTCTGACCCTCTTGAAGCAGGTGAAGGAAGCCCGCGCCCTTACCCATTCGTCTGATCGTGAGGATTCTGCCCGCAACCCGCACGTGAACACGATGATCGATCAGCTCCTCTGCGGTCTTAGCTCTATACTCCGACCAGATTTGGGGAACAGTATGGGTAAACTCGAAAGCGTGACCGTACGGCTCGAAACCGAGTTGCCGGATCTGCGCCAGGCGATCGTGGCGCTGGCGCAATATCTCATCTTCCAGTGCCAACTAGATTGCTCCTTGAAGCTTCATTGTAAAGGCTGGCAAAGACCCAACCAGAACCAGCGCTTGGCCTGAACTTCAGCGCCGGATGATCACTTCGCGCTGCGCTCCGCGCGTTAGGAAAAACTTCAGCGAGGTTGCCTTTTCAAAAATCTTCTCTAGCATGCGATTGTTGAAGTGCTGGCAATGCTGGAAGCCTCCACGCGAGGTTTGCAGCAGCGTCCTCGAGTCCTGGATCCGATAGTTGTACACGGGAACGCTCGTCGTTTTCTCATCGGCGTTGAAGAAGCCGAGAATCAAGGCGCCGGGCCGCATGACCCGAAGAAGCTTGGCAACCGTATCTTCCAACACGGGTGAGACCAGGAACTGCAGAGTATCCCAGACGAGCGCGCCGTCGAAAGTGTTGTCACCAAACGTTAGGGTCTGCTCCAGAAACCGATGTGCGTTACTGGCCGCTTGTTGGTTCTTTAGGAAATCAGTGCCGAAGCACTGCTGCATTGTTCCAATGGCATCGTCTGACGAGATGCGATGGCCGTAGCCCGTCACAAAGCTGACGTTCGCCTGGCTCGCTCCAGACATGTCCAATATGGATAGATTTTCGGAGTTCTGCAGCATGGTGCAGAACTGTTCGAATCCGCTGCTGTGCCGTGTGAGAGGGAGTGGGCCATCCTTCGGAGATCGCGGGAGAATGCCTCTTGAACCGCTAAACCTCATCTAAGACAGCCCGCGCTCTGCGCTACCAAACCGCGATTAACGGCCTGAGCTCCCCGCGCTCGTAGTGACAGCCTGACCAACCTGGGGTTGAGGGCTCTGAGGCTGCGGCGCCGGTTGTGCAACCGTTGGAGAGCCTTGCGGAGCTTTGGCGACGTTCGGCTTCGAGATATCGATACTGCCTTTGAAGTAAGCTCCGTCTTCGATCACAATCCGGCTAGTCTTGATGTCGCCGACCAGCTTAGCTTCCTTCTTAATGTCAATCTTGTCAGTGGCGTCAACGTTGCCGTGAATAGATCCTTGAATGATTATTTCACGCGCCTTCAATCCCGCCTGGACCCGCGCATTGGGGCCAATTGTCAGCCGGTGTTCATGGCACTCCACAGTGCCCTCAACCTCTCCATCGATCGTCAGATCTTCGCGTGCAAAAATTTGCCCCTTAACGGTGACATTCTTACCGAGAGCGGCAGAACCGCCGCGGACGCTCGACTCGGGTTCGAAACTTCGGGTTGGCGATGACATAGTGTTAGTTTCTCTTCTCTGTGGTTCCTGGGGCGAGGATGTGCTTGGCGCTGCAGCCGGTCGCTGTTCGGGCCTCGGCGGCAGTTCGTCTTCTCTTCGTTTACTCCACATCTAAAAAAGTGTGTCTCCTCGAATTAGCTGCCTACATGGTACTACTCGCGGTATGGCTACAGGGGTTTGTTCAAGTACAAGTACAATCAGGACCGCTAAACACGAATTGGCAGCCAAAATATTGGTTAAGAACCTCACTCCCTTGCTGCTGACCATTACCAATTACCGGTCGTATTGACATCTGGTTCTGGGATAATGGGGCCGTGAAAGCTCGGGATCTGGAAGCTCGTCTTGGGCGGGTGGAACAGCAACTTCGCTTGTTTCAGCGCGTGAGCCGGTTGATGACGCGCGATATGGAACTCGACGACGTTCTGCATGAAATTGTCACACTCATCCGAGACTTCCTCAAATGTGATTCCTGCCTGATCTATCTGGCCGAAGAAAGCGAACTTGTGTTGTATGCGACGAGCGATCAGGAACAGCGAAACATCGGAAAAGTGAGGCTCCGCCTGAGCGAGGGTCTGACGGGATGGGTGGCCCGGGAAAGGCGGCTGCTCGCCATTTCCCGAGAAGCGTACAGCGATCCGCGATTTAAGTTCTTCAAAGATTTGCCGCAAGACAGCTTCGAAGCTTTCCTTTCGGTGCCGATCATTTCGCAGGGCCGAGTTGTGGGCGTCATAAACGTTCAGAACAGGGAAGCCCGCGTCCATTCCGGGGACGATATGGAGATGCTCACTACCATTGGCGAGCAGGTTGGGTGCCTGCTGGTCTTGTCCCGACAACGAACCACATCAGGTCCGGGCGTCATCGTCTAACCGGCCCGGGAGTGCTACTTACCCGCGGTTGCTGCGGAGGCTGACGCTACTTCAGCGTCGACAGTTCGGGCTGCCGGCGGCTGCGGTTGCTCCGAAGTGCGCCGCCGTGATGGTTCGGCGCGTTTGAAACTGATAAAGCTGTGCCGGCAGACACCGCAGCGGAAAGCGTGTGCACCGATCGCGAGCAAGACTCGCTTTCGCAGCGTAAGCCGGATGCTCGCAGCGGGTACCGGCGTCACCTCAAAGATTAAACAACGCGGGCACATGGCATACTTGCCACGCGCGGAAAACCATATGTTGAGCCAGAACCGCTCCCTGCAGTCGAGACAACGAAAGGGGTAGGTCCCAAGTGCCATCTTCGGGAGCTCGAGCACTGACGTGCTGTGCGACCGGCGAAGATTAGCGCTTCCACAAGCGCTGCATGTGAACTCAGTTTGCTTCATGAAGTGACGAGACATCTGCGGGACAGTGCGCTCGCAAGATAAGCGCTTCGGTTTTCGAGGTACGCGCTACGAAGCTGCTCGAATACGTCGTTCGTGGTTCGGAGCGCGAATCCATCGAGCGTTGCTACAGGCAGCAGGTCTCGGGTTGTAGAAGTGATGAAAACCATGTCGGATTCCTCGAGACTCGAGGGGGTCAGCTCGCGTTCCCCGATCTCTATACCTTCCAAACGGATTTCTTCGAGCAGAATGGCGCGCGTCACGCCCGGCAGACAGCCGGAAGTTCGCAGCGGTGGCGTGAAGACGTGGTCGCCCTGGATCGCGAAAACGTTAGCAGACGTGCACTCACTCACTTCGCCGTGCTCATTGAGCAAAATAAACTCATCAAAACCCATCTCATGCGCACGTTCATACAGCGTCAGGTTCTGTGCCCAGGACAAGCTCTTGATCCCGGCGAAGGGTGAGGCGCCAAAGCGCCCGTTTGGAAAATAGCTGAGATGTGCGGCGCTTCCCCACTGCCTCAGTTCGGCCGTGAATGCGATCAGGTCGTAATCGCGTTCGAGACCGGGAGCTTCGAACAATCCGCCTCTGTTCCGCACGATAGCAACTCGAAGAACAGCTTCTGTCGCCTCGTTTGCTTCGATCAGGGAAAGCAGAGTTTCGTACAGATGTTCTTGGGAAATTGCGAAAGGAACCTTCAGACGCTCCGCGTCGCGCCGGAGCCGGGCGAAATGCCTTTCGTAGGCGAACAAAACGCCTTCCGACACCCGAAGCGTGCTGAAAACACCCCAGCCATTCAAAAAACCTACTTGACCTGGTGATAAAACGAGGTCCTGTGCGTCCCTAAGGTGGCCATTATGAAGGAGTTTGGGATGCACCCCCATATTTTAGCGGATTTAGCGTAACTTGCGGTGAAAAGCTTTGGAGCTGGTTCTTGGCGATTCAGAGCCGGACAGCCTTGCGGGAGAGAGATTCGAACAAGTTCCGGAGCGCCGCGCCGCGATGGCTGATGCCGAACTTCTCCTCGGGCCGAATCTCTCCGAACGACCGGCCGAAAGGCGGATGGAAAAAAAGTGGATCATACCCGAAACCGTCCTCTCCTCGCGGCGCTTCCAGAATTCGACCGTCCACCGAGCCGTCAAATGTTCCCAAAGTGCGCCCGGCCCGGGCCAGCGCGATCACACAAACAAAGCGCGCTTCGCGTTTTTCTGACGCGCCAAGCCGGCTTAACAGCAGCCGATTATTTTCCTCATCGGTGGCGCCGGGTCCCGCGAACCGGGCCGAATAGACTCCGGGCGCTCCTCCCAGAGCCTGAACCTCGAGACCTGAATCGTCCGCAAACACGAGTTCAGGAGTAAATCTGGAGTAGTATTCCGCCTTAGATCGCGCGTTTTCCTCGAACGTGCGTCCCAATTCCTCGGGTGCGCGAACGTCATTCAGCCCGGGAAGCGTCTCAATGACAAAAGGGGTATTGGCAAACTTGCGCGCAGCCAGCGAAAACTCGCGCAATTTCCCCTGATTGCTCGAGCAGGCGTAGAGGACAGAACTCACAAACGGCCGGCGAGTACCTGCTGCTGTACCGACCGCAACTCGCCGATGCCCGTTCGGGCAAGCTCCACTAATTGGTCCAGTTCCTGGTCTGCGAATGGCGTGTGCTCCGCGGTGGCTTGCAATTCGATGAACTTGCCGGACCCGGTAAGCACCACGTTCATGTCAACGTCCGCGCGCGAGTCTTCCTCATAGGCGAGATCAAGCATCGGCTGCCCGCTTACGATGCCGACGCTGGTAGCTGCGACTGAATCGGTCATTGGGGATCTGGGAAGGACTTTGAATTTGACCAAGGTTCCGAGCGCAATCGCGAGGGCCACATACGCACCAGTGATGGCGGCTGTTCTCGTGCCGCCATCGGCCTGCAAAACGTCACAATCCACAATTATGCTGCGTTCGCCCAAAGCGGTCAGATCGACAATCGCTCGAAGTGAACGCCCGATCAGACGCTGGATCTCATGGGTTCTGCCCGAGAGTTTCCCCTTCGAGACCTCACGCGGAGTGCGTGTAAGAGTCGCGCGGGGCAGCATGGAGTATTCAGCCGTCACCCAGCCCTTGCCCGTTCCGCGCAGAAATCCCGGCACGGTATCTTCTACCGACGCCGCGCAGAGGACCCGGGTGTTACCTGCTTCGATGAGTGCGGAGCCTTCAGCGGTTTGGAGATAGTCAGGTCTAATTGTCGTGGGGCGCAGCTGATTCAGCTCTCTTCCATCGCTTCTCATCTATGGGCAGCTTATCAACCCGCGCTGCGCAAGGAAAAGTAGAGAAGCAGCGCTACTACAATCAGCGCCAGACCGACAATCACTAGACACGGAATCGCACCCTGACGAGGGACAGCGGAAGCTCTTGAACTAGAACCCTTTTTCTTGATCTTCGAGGACGCCATTCAGTAGAGAAAGAACAGGAACTCGCGAATAGCCGTATGCGAGCGAGCGCTCACTTCTTGAAGAGATTGTCGAAAGCAGCGCGAGCATCATTTGCGCTGCGCGGGGCGGAGATGATGCCCGGCTGCGGCATCTTTGAGACTGGCCCGGCTGGCTGCGAATCACGGGCGACCGTGACACGAGGTGAGAACAGTTCACATGGATTCGCTTGATCCTTAACCACGATTCGGACCGGTATAGGCTTCAGGCATTGGAAGCGCGTAGACGAATCGAAATTCACACATTGCTTGCAGCAGTGGAGAGCGGCGCCGCACTTGGGGCAGTTGCCCTTGAAGTCAGCATCGCGGGGCAGGGTAACTGCGCAGTTGTAACATCTGGAAGCGACAACGTTCTGGATCAGGCGGGGTAGCTTCGGGCCTGTTGCATCGATTGAAGGCTTCGGCCCCTGCTGCTTGGGCCGGTCAAAACTTTGACTTCTGGCGCCACGGTCTGAGTCTTGATAGCCGTGTTGCCTGTATTTACGATCTCCGTCCATATTTGTGGATCGGCTCCTTGAAACGTCCACACCCTTGGTAATGAGCTCCTGATGAGAGGAGCACTTACCCGGACCGGGACAAACATCCGCTTAGAGTTCCAAATTGAGGAATTTACTCGCTGATACTGAATCTCAGGCGATGAGGGCGGGAAGCATCATCGGAAGGATTTGGTGTGTATCCCGCCTGCACCTGTTTCGTATGTACCACGTATTTCGTTCGAACGCCAGCAAATTGTATGACTTTGAGTTTTCAGGCCACGGCGGACGACTAGTCCGATACCCATTTCAAGAAGGCATTACACGGACGCGTAAGCGGATTATCGAAATGATTCGGGCTCACACGAACGGAGTAGCCCACCCGCCCGGTTTGCTGCACTGTGAACTCATTAGCGAAGATTACTGACGTACCGCGCTCCTCTACCGGCGCAAGAGGAAGGGTGTAAGTGCTCTGTAACTGACCGTTAACTCCGATTTGACCGATCACCGCCTCGACCCGAACTTCCTGAGGGGAGAGTCCTGCCAAGTCGAGCGTAGCACGCAACGGAACGGCAGAACCGCTGATGACCTGATCTCCCGGTCCCTCTCCGAGGGATACGAAACGGATCTGATCCCAGCTGTCCCGCATTCTCGAATCCCACATGGTTTTGTTACGGGCGGCCTCAAAATTATTCCCGGAGATTTCGCCCCACAGAGCGTGTGCAGGCTGGTAAAGCTCCGACATGTACTCCGCGACCATGCGTCCACAGCTGAAACGCGGTGTGATGTTGGCGATGCATGTTTTCATGCGGCGCACCCATTCCGCCGGGCTCTCCTGATCGGAGTCGCGATTCTCGTAGAAAAGCGGGACGATGTCATTTTCGAGCATGGAGTAAATAGCGCTCGCGTGGATGTCGTCCTGGTCTTCCGAATAGGTTGCGCGGTCGCCGATGGCCCAACCGGCAGAGATTTCGAAAGCTTCGTCGAACCAGCCATCGAGAACGCTGAAATTCAGAACACCGTTCATCGAGGCCTTCATTCCGCTGGTGCCGCAAGCTTCTTCACCGCGCTGCGGGTTGTTGAGCCAGAGATCGACGCCCTGCACCATTTCGCGGGCAACCTGGATACCGTAGTCCTCGACAAAGATCAGCCGCTTGGAGATTTCAGGGTCGCGAGACAGATTGTAGATTTCGCGAATCAGCGTTTTACCGGGGTGGTCTTTCGGGTGAGCTTTGCCCGCAATCACAATCTGGACCGGCATGTTCGGATTATTCAAAATGCGCTTTAACCGATTAACATCCCGGAATATGAGCGTGGCGCGCTTGTAGGTGGCAAAGCGGCGGGCGAATCCGATCGTAAAAACATCAGGGTCGAGAATTTCCTGCAGCCGGCGGACTTCGCTGGCCGAGGATTTGCGTTGAGTCGCGGAAGCCGCAGCACGTTCTCGCACGAAAGCGACCATGCGGCGCTTGCGTTTCCGGTGCATTTCCCAGATTTCCTGACTGGGTATTTCCTGCACCAGCTCCCACATCTTGGTGTCTTCGAGGCGCTCGCGCCAGTCGGGTTGCAAGTACTGGTCGTAGAGTGCGGCCAAATCGCCATTGATCCAGGTGGGTGAATGGACGCCGTTCGTCACAGAGGTAATCGGAACCTCGTTGACGGGCAGACGAGGCCAAAGATCCTGGAACATGTGCTGCGAAACGGAGCGATGGAGGACGCTCACCGCATTGCGAAACGCGGACGTGTTCAGGGCAAGCACCGCCATCGAGAATCGCTCGGACGGATCGCCGAGGTTCTTGCGCCCGAGCGCAAGAAGCTTCTCAAAGGGGAAACCGGCCTGTTCGCAATAGCTGTAGAAGAAGTCGTAAACCAAACTCGAATCAAACAAGTCGATGCCGGCCGGCACAGACGTGTGCGTGGTGAATACGTTGCTGACCCGCGTGGCCTCCAGCGCCTGCTCGAAGCTGAGGCCCTGCTCGCGCATGAGAACGCGAACGCGCTCGATGGCGAGGAATGCGGAATGCCCCTCGTTCATGTGGTGAACTGTGGGCTTGATGCCAAGCGCCTTCAAGGCGCGCAAACCGCCGATGCCTAATGCGATCTCCTGCCGGATGCGTTTCAGCGTGTCTCCGCCGTAAAGTTGGTCGGTGATCTCGCGGTGCTCGGCCGAGGCATTCTGGGGGATGTTGCTGTCCAGTAGATAGAGTTTGACGCGTCCGACATCGATATGCCAGACCTTAAGGAACAATTCACCACTGGGAAGCGAGACGCTCACGATGACGTCGTTGCCCTTGTCATCGGCGCAGGGGCGGACGGGCAAGGTATAGAAGTCATTAAGCGGCGTACGCTCCTGCTGCCATCCGTCAGGGTTGAGATGTTGTTGGAGGTATCCCTTTTGATACAACAGACCGACGCCGGCCAAGGCGAAATCGCAGTCGCTCGCCGCTTTCATATGGTCGCCTGAGAGCAACCCGAGGCCGCCCGAGTAGATCTGCATGCAATCCAGCAGGCCGTACTCCATCGAGAAGTACGCAATGCGCGGCGTGGCAGCCGTGGGAGTGCTCGAATGGAGATAGCTATCGTGCCGTTCGCAGGCTCGCCTGTAAAGCAGCAGAAAGCGCGGATCGGCAGCCGCCCGGTTCAACCTTTCCTGTGGGATACGACCCAAGAGTTGGATTGGGTTGTGATTACTTTCTTTCCACAAAGCCGGATCGAGACGCCGAAATACGGAGCGAATCGAGTGATCCCAGCTCCAGATGAGGTTATAGGCGAGCTCAGACAGGCGGCTGAGGGCTGGCGGAAAGACTGGACGGACTAAGAACTCTTTGAATGGTTGAATCTGATACGGCATCGAAGGCTAGGGGACTCGGAACTATAGTGGAAAGACGATTAGGAAGTAGCAATCGCTCTTCCAAAAACATTTGCAGCGGCAGCGCGACACCCGACGTAGGGCGGACCACTCCTGGTCGATCTATTATCCCATGCTGATAATAGGGTGGGGAATACTTCCGGAGACTCTCGATCTGTCGCATCTCTGTTTTGACCGGGTGAGCTACGTTGTCGAGAACCGCACGATTCTCGACGGGCTGAGTTTCGAAGTGGCGCAGGGCGAGGCGCTGGTGCTTCTTGGGAGCAGCGGTTCCGGAAAAACGACCGCTCTGAGGCTGATCAATCGCCTGCTCGAGCCGACGGCGGGACGCATCTCGATCGAGGGGAGGAATATCAAGGAAATCGATCCGATCGAGCTGAGAAGGCGGATCGGGTACGTAATTCAGGAGTTCGGGCTTCTGCCGCACTGGACAGTGAGAGAGAACGTGGGCCTGGTGCCCCGGCTGCTAGGCTGGCCGGAGGAAAAGCGGCGTCGCCGCGCAGACGAACTTCTCGAGCAGGTTGGATTGGGGCAGCAAGGCGTGGGAGACCGCCAGCCGCGGATGCTCTCGGGCGGGCAGCGCCAAAGAGTGGGAGTTGCGCGAGCGCTTGCCGGTGAGCCGACCATGCTGCTCTTTGATGAGCCTTTTGGGGCTCTCGATCCGGTGACCCGGCACGACATGCAGCAGCAGTTCGGGAAACTGCGTAAGCAGTACAATGTGGCGGCGATCTTCGTGACGCACGACTTGCTGGAGGCTCTGGCGGTGGGAACGCGAATCGCGATTCTCGGAAACGGAAAGCTGGAGGCGATCGTTTCTCCGGAGGAATTCTGGACCGTTGACACCCCGGTGGCTCGTGCCTTTCGGGAGACCCTGCCAGCCGAATTGAGGCCGCATTGAGGATCCCGCTACTGTTGGCGATGTTCCTGTGGCGGAATGAATCTGCCGCTCCGATCCCGGATGCCGACCAGATGAAGCAGCGAGTCCTGAAGAGCATGCGCCAATCGGAAGACGCGCTCGAGCGGTATTCGTGTCTGGTAAGGGAGCAGAGCGATGAGCTTAACTCTGACGGCTCGGTCAAAAAACATCGCTCATCGCTCAAAGAGCAATTTTTTGTGAATCGGATGGAGATCGAACACACGCTCGAGCGAGACGGAAAGCCGCTGAGCGCTTCGGAGGCGAAAAAAGAGCAGGAGCGGGTCGACAAGCAGGTTAAGAAGTACAGCGATGCCGGCGAGGCCGAAAAAGCTCAGGCGCACAACGAAAAGCAGGCGGACATGTTTCTGCGGGCGCTCCGGTTTATCAACGGCAGGCGTGAACAGAGGGCGGGAAGGAGCACCTTGGTCTACGGCCTATCGGGCGACCCCTCGTTCCATCCCAAAAATCTCGAAGAGCGGTTCGCGGAAGCTTTGACCGGGCGGATTGCGATCGACGAAGAATCCGGGACGCCCGTCGAGCTTCGCTTCGAGACGACGAGGGATGTGAAGATTGGAGCAGGTCTGCTGGCAAATCTCCACAAAGGGTTCTGGCTGCACCTGACTCAGCAGAGGCAACCAGATGGGGTTTGGCTCACGAAAGACGTCCAGGGTAGCGGTGATGCCAGAGCAGCGCTGTTTCTACGGGCCCGTTTTCAGTTTAAAGAAGAGCTCGATAAATGTCATCTTTTCTCCGTCAGCACGCAGCAAAAACTGGAAAACCCGGACGCCGGCGCATCGACAAAGCCGTAAAAGGATCGAGTGGATCAGACCGTTCTTCGAGCCTTACTAGCCGATGTAGTATCGTTAACCGGCCAGCACATCCTGATCGTCACGGTTTCCTGCGGGTTGGCGATGCTGATCGGCGTGAGTCTCGGTGTGCTGGGTACGCGGCGTCCGAGGCTGCGGCAAATTTCGGTGACGATTGCGAGCATCCTGCAGACAATCCCAAGTCTGGCGTTGTTCGGGTTTCTGCTTCCGGTGCCTCTGATCGGGGGAATCGGGCAACACACGGCGATCTTTGCGCTGGTGCTCTACTCTGTGCTGCCGATTCTCAGAAACACGATTGTTGGCATCGCCAACGTCGACCGGCCGGTTCGTGAAGCAGCCATCGCAATGGGGATGACAGACGGGCAACTGCTGAGAATGGTGGAACTACCTCTCGCTGCGCCGACCATTCTGGCGGGAATTCGAATCGCGTTGGTGACGAATATCGGGACTGCGGTGATTGCGGCGGTGATCGGAGGCGGCGGGCTCGGGGAATTGATTTTTCGAGGCGTGGCGTCCGTGAATACGGCAGAAATCCTGGCGGGCGCTATTCCGGCAGCGGGGTTGGCGCTGCTAGCCGACGCCGGCATGTCGCTCCTCGAGCGCAAGATCGCACGCGTATGAAGCGATATCTGGCTTTAGCTATCGCGGCGTGTCTGCTTGGGGGATGTTCGCGTAAGGACACGATCGTGGTCGGGTCCAAGAACTTCACGGAAGAGATGATTCTGGGCGAGATTGCCGCCCAACAACTCGAGCGCAAGCTTCACGTGCAGGTCCAGCGCAGGCTTAATTTGGGCGGAACGCTGCTGACGCATCAGGCAATCGTGAAGGGCGATATCGATGTATACCCCGAGTACACTGGGACGGGCGCCACGGTTGTCTTGAAACAGAAGCACGTAGCGGCGGATCCGGCAGAGACTTATCTCACGGTGAAGGCTGCTTACCTTCGCCGGTACCATCTGATTTGGCTGCCGCCGCTCGGGTTCAACGACACATTTGCGATGGTGGTTCGGAGTGAGGACGGGAAACGGTTGAGGGCGCCAACGCTTTCGGCGGCGACTGCGCGTGCGTGGCGGCTTGGAGTCGGATTTGAGTTTCTGACGCGTCCGGACGGGTTGACTAAGTTCAACCAAGTTTACGCGCCGCATTGGGAAGGCACGCCGAAGAGTATGGACCTGGGGCTGCTTTACCAGGCGCTTGGACAGAAGAGGGTAGACATGGCGGCCGGCAACTCGACAGACGCTCAGCTTGGAGATTCGAAGTTGATGATGCTCGAAGACGATAAGAAAGCCTTTCCGCCCTATAACGCCTGTCTCGTTGTCCGGCAGGAGTTTCTCGAACAAAAACCTGAAGCGAGGATGGCTCTGACAATGCTCCAGAACTCGATCAGCGACGAGACCATGCGCAAGCTGAACAGGCTGGTGGAGCGTGATCACCAAGCGATAGAACGAGTCGCAAGAGATTTCTTAGCGGGCCAGCCTTAAACATCTGAGTGGGAATGATCAACAAGCTAGTAATCGAGAATTTGCGGCATCGGTGGGTGCGCACACTTCTTTCTGCTCTGGTGATCGGTGTTCAAGTGATGTCAATACTGACCTTGATCGGGCTAAGCAGAGGCTTACTGCAGGAATCGGCAACGCGGCAGAAGGGAACGGGAGCGGATATCTTCCTCAAGCCTGATAATGGCGGGGCCACCATGAGCTTCAACACCGGTCAGCAATCGGAGAAGTTCGTCGCCCTCGTGACGCAACAGCCGCATGTGGTGCAGGCTTTGGGTGTGCTGGCGCAAGGTGTGGAACTAATTACGACCATGCAGGGAGTGGATATAGACGCGCTCGAAAAGATGAGTGGCGGGATCGCACTGCTGGCCGGCCACCTGCCGCAGGGGCCGGACGATCTGTTGGTCGACCGCTACTACGCTGAGCAGAACCATCTCCGCGTGGGACAGAAATGGAAGCTGATCAATCACGAGTTCACGGTTTCGGGCATTATGCAAGGCGGTGTACTCGGACGGCTCATCGTGCCGCTCAAAACCTTGCAGAATCTGACATCAAATACGGGCAAGATTTCAGAGATCCTAGTTAAGATTGACAACCCGTCCGCAACCAACCAGGAAGTCGATTACCTGAACAAATTGCTGAAAGGCAACATGGTGGCGGTCTCGACGGAGGCGTTCCTGTCGCAATTCAGCATCAATAATATCCCGCAACTGAAGGTGTTTATCCGAGTGATTACGGGGCTGGCAGTGCTGGTTGGATTCCTGGTGGTCTTTCTTTCGATGTACACCGCGGTGATCGAGAGGACACGCGAGATCGGCATCCTCAAAGCGCTGGGTGCGAAGCCGCGAACGATTCTCGACATCTTAGTGCGGGAGGCTTTAGTCCTGGCGGTGCTCGGGTGCGTGTTCGGCATAGTGTTTGCTTTCGTTGCGAGGTCTTTGATCACGGCGCTTAAGCCCGCCTCGCTGCAGATCGTGAGTGTACCCGACTGGTGGCCCTGGGCGGCGCTCATTGCCATTACGGGCGCCTTATTGGGCGCGATCTATCCGGGTTTGAAGGCTGCGCGGCAGGATGCGATCGAGGCGCTTTCGTATGACTGACGCGGCACCCATCATTCGCGTGCGCGGTTTGAGGAAGACTTTTCAAGCGGGAGACGTTGCGGTTGAGGCGCTGCGGGGAGTGGACCTGGACGTGACGCGCGGCGAGTTTCTGGCGGTGGTCGGGCCGTCTGGTTCGGGTAAGACAACGCTGTTCCACATACTGGGCGGCCTCGCTCCGCCGACCGCGGGTGAGGTCTGGATCGACAGTCACGAATTGAGAAAGATGACTGAATCGGAGCGGACCGAGATGCGGCAGCGCAAGATCGGATTCGTGTTTCAGAAATACAATCTGCTGCCGACGCTCACAGCGAGCGACAACATCAAGATGGCCCAAGCGCTGGCCGGCGTTACGATCCGGCCGGCAGGGTTCGATGCGATTCTCAAGCAACTCGGTATCGAGAACAGACTCGATCACCGGCCGAGAGCGCTCTCGGGTGGCGAGCAGCAAAGAGTCGCCATTGCAAGAGCGCTTGTGAACCAGCCGGCCATTTTGCTGGCGGATGAGCCGACAGGCAATCTGGACACGGCGAATTCCCAGGCAGTGCTTGAGGTTCTTCGACAATTGAACAGGACGACCGGGCAAACGATCCTGATGATCACGCACAATCCTGAGGCGGCTGCTTTCGCCGACAGGACGGTTACGATGCGTGATGGGCGGCTTCGGTAGCGTAGTTACTGCCGTCTAATAAAAAAAGCTTTGCTGGGGCAGTACGGAAAATTGCGATTTCGGGGAAAGCAAAACCCCGGTCACAACGATTTGAAATCCCGGTTTTGGCTTGGATTCTTTGACTTAGAGGGATTTGCCGCGTCGTTCCAGACGGCCTCTGTTGTAAAAAATTAGCAGGAATACGTGGCACATAAACATACTTTCGGGGCAAATTTAGGGCGAAAACAGGGGTTCTGGAGGCGAAAATAGCGCGAAAGGACACTCATTTTCGGGGTAATAACCCTCGGGGATGACGGGTTGTTCGGGCGTTGCAAACGCCTCGAGTTTCGCTGCTCTGCTTTCTCTCAGACGTGCACCGCCGTTGCATTTTGACGGACCGCTTGTAGGACGGAAATCAGAGCCCCGGCAGAAGGCCTCGCCGTCCATGAAGGACGCGAGGGCTTGCTTGGCGGCTCCACGATCGAGGCCCATTAGTGAACGGACAAAGAGACCAAAGCCCTGAGCAAATTCTTTTGCGGCGTTGATCTCTTCGGCGGTGCTGCCTTCAGCGACGAAGATCGCTTCCAGGGCAGTCACGTCTTCGGCAGTGAGAGGCTCGTTGAAGCGGAGTTTGTACAGGACACTTTCGTTTTCCTGAATGAGCGGAAGTTTCGCAGCGTGGGCCTTGCTCGAACCAAACAACACACCATCGGGAACGATCACAGCGGCGCGGCCACCGGTTTCAGAAGACGTAGGAACAGGGCGAGGACGAGGGTGTACTTTTCGTCTTCGCCCGAGTGGTCCTGGGCGAGGGAGTCGCGGCGCTGAACGTCGGGGTTTTCGACGCCGTGGAGGAGCATGTTCATGCTGCCGATGCGGAGCATGGCGGCGTCAGTTTCAAAAGCCGTGGAATAGGCCGCGATGGAAGTGTCCGTTGAGCTTGGGATCCGCGAAGAGGTTGGCATGATGCTCGCGAAGGTATTCCCCCGCCACCATGAGGAAGCCGCAAGTGCCCGCCGCGGGGTTGCAGAGGACGTCTTTCGGGGTGGGCGCGCCCAGGGTGCGGAGGAAGGGGAAGACGTGCTCGGAGAGGCGGGTGAACATGTCCTCAGGGGGAGCATGCTTAAAGCTGTTCCAGCGGAGATATTCGTAAGGAACACCTTTGGCGTCGGCGCCTTCGGGAAAGATGCGGCGACACCGCTAGAAAAGGCACGTTCGCCGAGGCGGGTGGATTTAAGCTCTTCGGCTTGCTGCACTTCGTCCAGACGTTTCAAAAGAGCAGGTAAGTGATTTGCTAAATCACTTCGACGGGATTGGCGATGCCTCCGGACCAGAAGGCGTCCCAGATGCGGTCGATTTGATTACGGATTTCGCCGGTAAGCATGGGCTGCTTAACATTGTGCACTGAGATTAAGGAGAAAGCTGCTCAAGAACAGGGTTGGACAGCTCCAGAGTTGGTGTGAGTCAAAAGCAAAATCAGGGTTGGCCTGATACGAAGGAACGCGAAGCGCTAAGCAGTCTGGCTCGATGAGCCTGGTTGCGCTCCGTCGCCGAGGTGGCGGCCGGTGACCAGGTAGTTCGTCACGTAATCGACAACCGCTTGGGGCAGGGGAGTGAAGGTCTGGCTGAAGCCGGCGCTTCGCAGTTTGTCAATTTTGGCCCGCGTGAAGTACTGATACTTGGGGCGAAGATACTCGGGCATGTCGATGAACTCGATATCGGGTGCGCGGCCGAGCGCGGCGAAGATGGAGTTCGCCAGGGTTCGCCAGGTGTTGGGTTCGCCGGAGCCGATGTTGAAGAGGCCACCGCCTGTGAGCTGAGACGCGAGAAACAGGGTCGCGGCGACGGCGTCTTTCACGTAGAGGAAGTCACGGCACTGGCCACCGTCAGGGTATTCAGGACGATAGCTTTTGAACAGCTTGACGGACCCACTTTCGGCTATCTGACCAAACGCTTTGTGGACGACGCTGCGCATGTCGCCCTTGTGGTACTCATTCGGTCCGAAGACATTGAAGTATTTGAGGCCCGTGATTCGATCGAGTACTCCGGCGTGCTGGGCCCAAGTGTCGAACAGGTGCTTCGAATAGCCATACATGTTGAGCGGCCGCAGGGTTGACAGCGGGACGGTTTCGGGTATCTCGGCCGCGGCTTCGCCGTAGGTGGCAGCGGATGAGGCGTAGAGGAAGCGGCGGTCTCCGGCGAGTGCGAAGCGGCAAAGCGTCTTCGTGTACTCGAAATTATTGCGAATCAGATAGGAAGCATCAGTCTCGGTAGTGGATGAGCAGGCGCCGAGATGAAAGATGACGCGGACGTCATCGAGCGTATCGAGGCGCTTCAGGAGTTCGTCGGCTTCGAGGTAATCGGCGAATTGAAGCGGGACCAGGTTCTTCCATTTTTCGTCGCGGCCGAGGATGTCGGCAACCAGGATGTCGGTGAGACCGCGGCGGTTGAGTTCCCAGACGAGCGCGCTGCCGATGAAACCAGCGCCGCCTGTTACAAGGATCCTGCCTTTCGATAAATCGGTCATGCTCAAGACCGGCTGCTAACGACCAGCATGGGCACTTTGACTTTATGGCGCACCGAGTTGATCGTGGTTCCGAAGATCAAATCTTTCAGCCCGCGATGACCGTGCGAAGCCATGACAACAAGATCGGGCTGAAGAGACTGCACGGCACTTGCAATTTCATTCGCAGGACTCTTGCCATGGCGGACAACGGTATCGACCTGTACGTGGCGCTGGCCGAGCGATTCGACCACTTTCGAGAGGTATTGCTGACCTTCGGCGATCTCGGCGGTCGAGGAGAGCGCGCCAAAGAGCTGGCTGGTGACACCCTCCTCGACGTGCAACAGCGTTATGCGAGCGCCATGCATTTGAGCGAGAGCAAGAGCGTTGCTGATGGCTTCAGAATCGGATTCGCTGTGGTCGAGCGGGACAAGGATGTTCGAGTAGGTGCGGAGCGGAAAGACGTGAGGAACGGGAACAGCAGGAGCGGGAGCTGTGACGCGCACGTGCCGGAACCAGGGCCAGCAGACGATGACAAACAGGAGCAGCAGCAGGCCGAGACTCAGAACGAGCGCGCCGCCAACGACGAGCGGCTTATAACGGCCGCTTTGGGCCATCCACTCCCTGACCTGATCAAAGCTCAACCAGATGTTCAACACAAGGATAAATGCGGCGCAGGACCAAGCACTTATCTGAACCCATAACGGGCTAGCGAACGTGCCCATGCGCCGCCTATCGCTGGTGAAATGAATGAGCGGGATGACAGCAAACGGCAGCTGCAGATTCAACAGGATCTGGCTGTTGATGATGAGTTTGTAACTGGCATGGTCGCCGGCAAAGTAGACCGTAAGGGCGGCGGGCGTGATCGCGAGGAGGCGAGTTACGGCGCGGCGAAGCCAAGGCTGCATGCGGAAATGAAGGAAGCCTTCCATGACAATTTGACCGGCCATGGTGCCGGTAAGCGTGGAAGATTGGCCAGAGCATAGCAACGCAGCACCGAAAAGAACACTGGCGGCGGTGGTGCCGAGCAGAGGCGAGAGAAGAGCGTGCGCCTGATTCATTTCGGTGACGACGATGCCGTGCGTGAAGAAGACAGCGGCCGACATGATCAGGATCGCGGCATTTACGAAGAGAGCGCCATTGAGGGCGACAGTGGAATCGAGCAGATTGAAGCGGCAGGCCTGGCGCTTGTCGGCCTCGGTGCGGCCGATACGCCGGGTCTGAACGAGGGCCGAATGAAGATACAGATTGTGAGGCATCACGGTGGCGCCGAAGATGGCCACGGCGATGGCGATGGTTTGTGTGTTTAAGCGGGGGACCAATCCGGTTACGACATCGGGCAGATCGGGCCGGGCAAGCAGGATTTCGAAGGCAAAGCAACCGGCGATAGTGGCGATGAGCACCAGGACGAACGCCTCGATGACGCGAATTCCCATTCGGGTGAACCAGAGGACGAGCAGGGTATCGGCCGCGGTGACAAGGACCCCGATGAGCAGCGGAAGGTGGAAGAGCAGATTCAGTCCGATGGCTGCGCCCAGCACTTCGGCGAGATCGCAGGCGATGATGGCGAGTTCGCAGAGGATCCAAAGGACGTAAGAGACGGCTTTGGGATATTCGTCGTGGCAGGCCTGGGCGAGGTCGCGGCGGGTAACGATACCGAGGCGCGAGCTGAGCGTTTGAAGCAGAAGCGCCATGAGATTCGAGAGGACGAGCACCCACAGGAGCCGGTACCCGAAGCGCGCACCGCCTTCGATATCGGTGGCCCAATTACCGGGGTCCATGTAACCGACGCTGACGAGGTAGGCAGGTCCGGCAAAGGCAATGAGACGCTTCCAGAAGCCGACGTGCGAAGTGGTGACGCTCTCATGAACCTCGGGGAGGGACTGGCTATGCCGAGCGTCGGGCGAAAGGCCGATTGCAGAGTAGGGCGCACCGGGTTCCGCGGGGGGCTTAGCGCGCGTGTTCTCGCGTGCTTGTTCCTCACGAGAAAAGCGATCCCGAAGCATGTAGGTTCTTTTTAGTATGGCATCCAGTTGGAGGGCGGTAAGCGGAAGAGTGTGTGGCGGGGGACAGAGTTGATGGGGGAGATACAGGGCGTCGAGATGCGGGAGATTCGCGAAATCGCCTCCCAATTTCAGATTATCGGCGTGAGAGGTTGGGGAGGCGGATCAGGTCTCCCCGTAGACTTCTTCGAAAGGCACGCCCTTTTCAAGTTGCCGCCGCTGCTCGGCGGTCGCCTTCAGAAAATAGAACGCCGCCGCCGGAAACTTCTCGGCAGCCCGGAGTAGGGTCGATTCCGCCTGCCCGCCAACGTTCAGCCAATCGGCCCAGGCTTGCCGGACCTCCGTGAACCCTGGTAAATGCCGCGGCATCCGATCTTCCAGCGCCTGGCCGGTACACCTGCTGTGTGTTTTTGCGAA
This sequence comes from Terriglobia bacterium, assembly GCA_963723645.1. GTDB lineage: Bacteria > Acidobacteriota > Terriglobia > Bryobacterales > Bryobacteraceae > Bog-105. The sequence goes on along the minus strand of CAVRRR010000005.1, from coordinate 1,280,305 downwards.
GGGATTTGTTGAATCGGTCGACGTTTCGCGGCGGCAGAGCGGGCGACGATCCGTGCTCGGGTTCGAAACAGCTGTTCTAGCCTTTCGTCTCATGCTTGACCGACCTCCGTCAACCCTGGTAAATGCCGCGGCATCCGATCTTCCAGCGCCTGGCGTCGTGGATACCAGCTGGGGGTCATGCGAATGACCTCCGTGATTCTCTCGTCGTTACCCGGCGCCTTGGGCGGGACGAAGAACTTTGGCTTTGGGTCTTCTTCCATCTGTTTTCTCCTCTGTTTTCTCCTCTTTACTGATCAGGTCGGCGAAGCCTTGCTGGTCGTTGCCGATCGCCAGGGCAAGGGCGAGCAGCTTCTCGAGCGCTTCGGGTGAGGTCCGCTTCGGGTGAGGTCCATAGATGTGCGGTAGGCGCCGCATCGAGACATTCTCAGTATTCGGGAGTTGTGGTGACCGTCCCGGAACTACCCGATCTACGCCCGGAGGGGCATATTCTTTCGATATTCGGGCCCAAGTGACCGTTGCGTGGAGGTCCACGCGAAGATGAAGGCATGGCGGTTCAAAGATGGAAGCTGATCACTCTGGTTCTGCTGCTGGCGTTTGTGTCGCTACTTGGCTACACATTTCTGCAGGGGCGGATGGGACAGAATGCGGGACCGGATGCAGTGGTGACCCAGGTCCAGAAGTTGAGCCAGCTGGTCACGGTGAGATACCGCATTGAGCGAGTAGTGGGGATGACGGAGCAGAAGGATCCGGTGGGTGCTGAATCGATCCTGCTGATGGTGGAAGGGGAGGTAACGGGCGGCGTGGACCTGCAGAAAGTGACAGCCGGGGATGTGACATCGGACGCGCAGGGTGTGACGACGGTAACGGTTCCAGCGGCGACGATCACCAATGTTTCGCTCGATGAGAGCAAGACGAAAGTTTGGGACCGGCACGTGACCTGGTGGACTCCGTGGGCGCCACCGGATCCGGATCTCGAACACAAAGCGAGGTTGAAGGCGCTCGACGATATTCGGCAGGCGGCGCTCGACATGGGGATTCTGGGGCAGGCCCAGACGAATGTGAAGAGTGCGCTGCAGGATTTGTTCCAGGCCGTGGGGTGGAAGGCCAACGTCAAAGTGCGCGGCCTCGACTGAGAGGGTCTGGCATAATCGTGAGCTATGTCAAGACGTGTGGCGATACTCGGGGCGTCGGGTTCGGTGGGGAGTACGCTGGCCGCGCACATTCTGCGCAGCCATCTGCTCGAGCCATCGGACCGTTTGTTGCTGGTAGGACACGGCGTGCAGGCTACCGAGCGAAAACTATTGAGCACGCGAATCGACCTGCTCGATGCGTTCGATGACGAGCGGGTAGGGATCGAGATCGTGCCGGACGTGTGCGACGTGGACGCCGACATCGTGGTGGTGGCGGCTGGGGCATCGCTTGCATCGGGGCATACGAGCAGGCGGGATCTGGGTGCAACGAACCGGGCAGTATTCGAGCACATCGCGGGCGAGTGCGTGACGCGCTTACAGCATGCGCTGTTCGTGGTGGTCAGCAATCCGGTGGAGTTGGCGGTCGAGATTTTTTCCTGTGCGGCCGACCGGAAAAGAGTTTTCGGCATGGGGGCACAGCAGGACTCGCTACGATTTGCGCGGGCGATTGCGACCGATCTGGGGATCAGCCGGCACGAAGTAAGGGCGACGGTGATGGGAGAGCACGGGCAGGCTATGGTACCGCTGTGGCGCACGGTGGAGCTGACGGTGAATGACGAGGAGGCGCTCGCCGGGTTGGATCGTTTAGCGGCCGAGAGTGCGCGGGTTCCGCTGGAAGATCGCGTGGGCCGGCTGCGAGAAGAGGTTTTGCGGCTGCTGGCGGCGGAAGAGACGGCGGAGGCTTATGAGGTGGCGCGACGCGCGCTGCCGGACGCGCGCATCTTCGTCGAACCGCTGATTACAGCTCACTCAATGCATTCGACTCCGAATGCGACCGCGAATGCGACGCTGCAGTGTATTGCGGCCGCGCTGGCCATCGATCGCAGGCGAATCAACGGGCAAGTGCTGCTCAACCAAGAGGTGCTGGGGCTCAACGGGGTGTGCGGAGTACCGATCTCGCTTGGGCGAGACGGGTGGCATGCCGATCCGCTGGACTGGCTGGATCCCGAAGAGGCGAATGCGGTGAAGGGATGTGCGAGGTCGATCAGCGAGTTCATGACGGGGATCATGAGCCAGGCGGTGCGTGCCGCCCTGCCGAACGAAGCGGCCCTGCTCGCCTGACCTGGACGAATCGATCAGCGGCGCGCTTCTGAAGCAGCCGCGCTGTCGAAATTTCGATAGCTTTCATCGAGCGCTTCGACCACATGGAGAACGCGCTGGCCCTGGCCATAAAGGCGAGCACCGGCCGCCAGCTGGAGCATGCAGCCCGGGTTTGCAGTAAGAACCAGCGAGGCTTCGGTTTCGTTCACGTGCTCCATCTTGTGTTCGAGGATTTGCATGGCCATCTCGTTTTGAGCAACGTTGTAGATACCGGCGCTGCCGCAGCATAGATCAGCCATACGCATTTCCCGAAACACAAGACCGGGGATGGCGTGCAGCAGCTGGCGAGGAGCGGTGCGGATCTGCTGGCCATGAGCGAGATGGCAGGAATCCTGATAGGTCGCGACGGAGTTGAGCGGCCCCAGGTCGCGATTCAATTCGATGCCGGCGAGAAATTCTGTGATGTCGCGCATCAGGCGTGTAAATTCCGCGGCGCGCTCGCGATACTGCTCATCGTGGCGAAGAAGATAGTCGTATTCCTTCAGCGTGGAACCGCAGCCGGCGGCGTTGGTGATGATGGCGTCGAACTTCTCCGAGAGAACGGCATCAATGTTGTTTCGAGCGAGCGCCTGCGCCTGGTCTTCGAGGCCCGAGTGAACGTGGAGCGCGCCACAGCAGTTCTGGGCAGCCGGGATGACGACCTCACAGCCATTCTTTTGCAGTACACGAACGGTGGCTTCGTTGAGACGCGCGAAGGCAACGTTGGCAATGCAGCCGCTCAGGAAGGCGACGCGGTGACGGCGGGGGCCGGGGGCCGGGAAGGTGCGACCCACTTTGGAATAGAAGAAAGGGATTTCGGCGCTGGGGGAGAGCGCTTCGATATCGGCAAGGCGACCGAAAGGCTTTAGGAGGCCGCCGGCGCGAACGAGGCGTTGAAGCCCCGTCGCCTGATACGCGAAGATAAGGGCCCCGGCGAGCTGTAGCGCGCTGCGGGAGGGCAGTAATCGTTCGAAGATGATTTTCCTAACCGCGCGCGCGAGGCGGGAGGGTTTGGCCTGAGCTCGGATTTGTGCGCGAGCGGCCTCAATCATGCGGCCGTAGGGCACGCCGGAAGGGCACGCGGTTTCACAGCCCCGACAGGCGAGGCAGAGATCGAGGTGCTGGACGTAGGAGGGCGTCATGGGGGCGCCGTTGGCGACCTGGTTCATCTGGTAGATGCGGCCGCGCGGGGAATCCATTTCGACGCCCAGTTCGCGGTAAGTGGGACAGGCGTTCAGGCACAGTCCGCAGTGGACACACTTGTCGAGGTCCGCCTGAGCGGGGCCCAGATGTTCGTCCGGCAGCAGAGCAAAGGGGCTCGGGGCGGGAGAGGGCTGGCTAGATACGGCCATAGAGACGAGACCGGTTCAGGAGGGAATGAGGATCGAACATTGCCTTGATACTTTTCATCATGGCAAAGGCGCCGTCGTCTTTCGATTCGTCAGTGAGCCAGAGTTTTTGGCGCGAGCGGACCTGCTCGGGGGCGTACTCGACCACGGCGGGCCAGCCCTGCCCGGTGATGCTATGCCAGAAGGCCGGAACCTGCTGCCACGCGCTGAAGTAGATGTAAGTGACTCCGGAAGCGGCCCGGGTGAGAGAAGTACCGGAGGTGAGGCGCAGGAGTTTGCCGACTTCGCTGAGTGGAGTGGAAACGCGCAAGACGATACCGGCGGGTTGGCGGTGGAGGAACTCGGCGGAGAAGTCGCGTATTTGGGACCAGAGTGCCTGATCTTCAGAGCTGCGCAACTGCTCGCTCCCGCTGAGGTCGCGCGCGTAGCGGTCAAGCACTCTTCTACTGCCTCCAGCGCGAATAGCGAGCAGATAGCCGCGGAAGCCGACGCGGGCGGCAGCGGGCGGACTAAGGATATCGACGGCGAGCGGGCGAAGCACGCTTTGCAGCAGCGCGTCGCGTTTTCGAAGGACGGTATCGACGTCGGGAACGGAGAACAGAAAGCTGTTCGTTTCTTCGGGCAGGGCGTGCAGGCGGAAATTGACCGAGGTGATGGCCGCGAGCGTGCCGAAGCTGCCGATCAGAAGTTTGCCAATGTCGAGGCCCGCGACATTCTTGACGACCATGCCGCCCGTCGGGACGAGTTTGCCGTCGAGCATGGCGAATCGCATACCGATCACGAGATCGCGAGCGGTGCCGAAATTTTTACGCATGGGACCGCTCGAATTCGAGGCGATGACGCCTCCGACGGTTGCCTGCCCGTAAAAAGGCGGATCGAGAGCGATCATCTGGCGGCGGCGGGCGAGAGTTTCCTGCAACACGGCCCAGCGCATGCCGGCCTCGACGCTGATGGTGAGGTCGTTCGGCTCGTACTGGAGGATGCGGTTGAGGCGGGCGGTGGAGAGGACGACGTCAGCAGCGGGCGAAGGTCCGGCCATGAGGTGCTTGCTGTTGTTGCCGATGACCGCGACCGTTTGAGTGTGCGCCGCAGCGTCTTCGAGGGCAGCCGCTAATTCCTGCGCCGACGCGGGCGTAACGGAAGGCATGCCTTTTATTTTGCATGGGGGCCTGGCGCGCGAGACCCGCCACGGGGCTCCCCAGGCGTTTACAGCTGCAAACGTCAATTTTGCGATGCTCAATCGGCGGCTGACATCAGGTCCTTCTTTGTACAGCCAGTTGGACTAGGCGTCATTTGGATAGATAGTTCCGTTATCTTTGATCGAGACCCGACCAAATATCGGAGACGAAGAGATGAAGGCAACCAGATTTGAATATGAGCACCAGGTTTTGCTTCATCTCTTCCTGTTAGGGCTGGCCACACTGAGCTACGTCCACGATCCTCTGGATATCGTGTGGGCGCTGGTGCGGAACCATTCCGATAGTGCATATTGGGAACGCCTCGTTTTCGGAGTCGGGACGCTTATGCTTACTGTGTCCGCGGGACTGGAGACTTGGGTGAATGCGCATAGCCAAAATTCTGTAGGACGCAACAGATCGGAAGCTGTTATTCAGCCGCAGCCGCACCAATTGCTCCTGGCCCGAATACTCTTAGTGCTCACCGTCGGCTTGTTCTTACCGCTCTCTGGAACCATTATTCTGCTCACGGGTGAAGCGATCCTCGTGCTCCGACTTTTTCTCCGGAACGAGGAGAGTACCGTTCATGTGGCACCTTCATCGAGCGCGGGCAGACTTTGCTGGCGATCGGGCTTCAGGATCGCAGCTTCGAAGTGGGGACTCACGGCGAGCATGATTGCATTCGTTTGGACACTACAGGACAGGGTCGCCGAGATCGGCGCAACTTGCAGTGTGGTTCTGTGGCTACTGCTTAATTACCCTGTGCGAAACCGATCAGCGTCCCGTTAAGGACAGAATTGGCCGCTCTTTAGATCGTGTGTACGCTATGACTCTATCTGGAATGATTCGCAGAAAGGCTATTGCGCACGAGGCGCGAGGTAAGGTGTGGGGGAGAAAACGGCGAAGGAACTCCTCCGCCGTGACTGTCATTAGCTTCTGCTTGCTCTTGCGGTCCTCCGAACGGCGTTTGCGGGGAAATAGTTGTGGCTGGCTCATCGGCCTGACGCGGTTCGCTTCCTGATGCCAAGGGCGAGCAAAACGAGCCCGCAGGATGTTAATGCAATCGGTGCAGGCTCCGGCGTGGCTGCCACACCACTCACCAGCCCAAGATTCTGGTCCGAGTTGCCGATGACAGTCGTTATGCCGGTTGTCACGTCGAGCGTCCTGATGGTGCTATCGTTGCCGTCGAAGCTGTAGACCGTTCCATTGATATTCGCAATGGTGACCTGTCCGAATGTGGTTTCCGCTACCCTTTTCGAAAGGCCAGTTATGGGATCGATCTGGTACAAGGCGGGCGCTGTGAGCTGCGTAAAAACGGGGCTCGAATTCGGGTCCGCAGGAGGCTGGAAATGGCCCGTGTCGAAATTTGCATATAGCTTGCCGCCCGCTCCAAACAGATTTTCGTTGTAGAAATTGATCGAGCCATCGGCTGCCGGAATGGCGGGGAGGAAAGTTAAAGCAGGCATGCCCGTTTTGCCAACGAGTGTCGCGTGACCGCCTAGCGGATCGACGGTGTAGAGATTATTGTTGAAGTCGGTGGCGTAGTACTTGCCCAGAGCTTGTCCGAATGACAACTGACAGTTGGACAAGTTTGCGACAACCGAGCTGGAACAGTTTCCAAAGCCGGTCGGCCCGACAACGGAGACGGCGCCAGTTGCCGGATTGATCGACGCAAGGTTTCCATCGAACGACATGGTCAGCAGGTTGTTGTTTGGGCCGGTGGCCAGGTATTGAATCGTGGGCGGCGTATCTGAGATTTTCGTGAAGGCTCCGGTACCCAGATCCATGGTGCCGAACTGCGAGCTGTTGGCGATTGTGTAGACCGTTGGACCGGCATAAAGTGGTAGGCCGGGGAGCAGCAGTGCGCCGCAAGCGGCAAGTGTTCTGGCTAACAATACGGTCCTCGTCAGAAGGATTTTCCCAGGTGAGAAGAGGCGTTGTGCATTTGTCGGTTTTGTGGAGACAGGCATAGTAACGCTATACTTGCCCACGCTGTCGATGCGTGCTTAGAATTCGATGAGAAATCCATGAGAGACCCTAAACCTTTAAATCAAAACGAGATTTACAGGTTTGGGGCTTTTCGTTTCAACGTGTCTGAGCGGACTTTGGAATGCGACGGAAAGCCGCTTTCACTTTCACCGAAGGCCTGGGACGTGCTTAATGCACTGATTGCGCATCGGGGCCGGGTGGTTGAGAAGCAGAAGTTGATGGAGGAAGTGTGGCCGGGAACCTTCGTCGAAGAGAATAATCTGGCATTCAACATTTCGGTTCTTCGCAAAGTTCTGGGCGAGAATGCCACGGCGCCGAAGTTTATCGAAACGGTTCCGAAACGAGGCTACCGATTCATGGCTCCGGTTGAAGAAGACTTTGGCGAGCCGGCACTCGCCGTAGACGTGGGTGACACCTTAACGACCAAGGGGGAGATCACTGAGGTACCGGCTGCTGTTCGGAGGGTTCCACCGCCCAAATGGAATCGGAAGGCGCTTGCCGCTGCAGCGATAGGGCTCGCATTGCTGGTGACCCTTGTTTCCGTTCGTTATGCCGACCATCCCAAACTAAACGGCGAAGACACAATCCTGCTTGCGGGGTTCACGAACGATACAGGCGAGCCTGTTTTCGATGGGGCTCTTGACCGCGGACTGGCAATCGAGCTGGAACAATCGCCGTTTCTGAGTCTGATTCCGGAACGACGTGTACGCCAGATTCTCAGGTTGATGGACCAACCTTCCGATGCGCATATGAGCCCGGATGCAAACCGCGATCTATGCCGGCGTGCCGGCGGCGCTGCCGTAGTGCAGGGTAAAATCAACCGGCTTGGCAACGAGTATGTCGTGTCTTTGCAGGCAACGACCTGCACTGACGGCCGGACAATGTACGAGGGTCAAGCGGAAGCCAGTAAGAAGGAAGATGTCCTTACTGCCGTGACTCGATTAGCCGGCGGGTTCCGCAGAAAAGCCGGTGACTCCGGTGAAAATCTCCGACGGCATGGAACACCACTAAGCGAAGCCACAACTGCGTCTCCTGAGGCGCTCGAGGCCTACACTTTGGGATGGCGGCAGCTTGCCACCTCCGGGGCGGCCGCAGCGCTACCCCACTTTCACCGCGCCATAGAACTTGACAACAAGTTCGCCATAGCCTACGCAGCTTTGGGCCGCATGTATGCCGACCTCGATCAGTTGTCTGCCGCGATGGAAAACACCAAACGGGCATGGGAGCTGAGAGCACGCACGAGCGACCAGGAAAAGTTTTTAATCAAGGCGAACTATGACCTTTTTGTCACCGGTAACCTATTGGACGCGCGTCAGACCGCTGAACTGTGGAGCCAAACGTATCCTCGTCTGTCGCAACCGCATTTTATGTTGTCGGGCATTCTGAATAAGGTGAGCGGCAATTACGTCAACGGAATAGCCGAAGCAAAGAAAGGTCTTGCGCTCGATCCAGATTTTGGCATCGGCTACTACAACCTGGCCGTGAACAACGCCTATCTGAATCACTTCAAGGAAGCTCAGGAAGCGCTGCAACAAGCATCAGTGCGTGGCGTGGAAGATGACGAGGTAGTGATGTTGCGTTTTGAACTGGCCTTTCTTGGCGGAGACGATCTCGAGATGTCGCGGCAAGCTACACGTGCGCGTGGGCGGAGCGGGTCGGAGACTTGGATGTCATTCAGGCAGGCCAGCGTTCTTTTTTATGCGGGACGAGCGCGTGAGGCGCGTGGAGTTTTAAGCCGCGCGATCACCGAGGCTGAACTGGGTTCCCAGCATGAAAGAGCTGCACTATGGCAGGCCTCCGCCGCGGTACGTGAGGCATGGCTCGGCAATTTTTCGCAAGCAAGGGAGGCCGCGCGTGTAGCCATGCAGGCCGTTCCGAGTCGTGAGGTGCGATACGCCGCGGCGTTGGCGTTCGGTCTCGCAGGTGACTTAGCGACTACTCAAGAGATTGCAAGCAAGTTAGAAAGCGAGTATCCCATTGACACTTGTGTTCAATTTAGTTATCTGCCGGTGCTGCGGGCCAGGCTGGCATTGAATAAGGGGGATGCCTTATCGGCAATCGAGGCGCTGCAAGTCGCAGCGCCTTACGAAGATGGCATCACGGAGTCTGTCGGGTCTGGTCTGTTTGGCGCGATGTATCCGGTCTACCTGCGTGGCGAAGCCTATTTGGCGGAGAAGCAAGGAAAGAAAGCGGCATTCGAGTTTCAGAGAATCCTGGATCACCCGGGCATTGTCGTCGCAGACCCGATTGGGGCCCTGGCTCGATTGCAGCTTGCTCGCGCCTTGAGCATGGAGAGCGATTCGAAGAAGGCCAAATCTGCGTATGCCGATTTTCTCGCGTTTTGGAAGGATGCCGACCCAAATATTCCCGTTCTGCTCCAGGCGAAAGCAGAGTACCAGAAACTTAAGTAGCGGGTGTGGCTTGCAATGCCTGTCTCGCTGACATTGTACTTAGATCGCCTCGCCCATGCCCGGCTACTCCAGCGGCCTCATCGTCAGGTTCTTAAACGTAACTACGCTGCCCTTGTTGTGTTGTTGCAGCACCAGATACCCACTCATGTAAGTATTTTTTTCATCCACGAAGTCGACCACTTTCTTCCCATTGACCTCGATGATGATGTGGTTGCCTCGCGCGATGATGTGCTGGTTGAACCAAGTATCGGGAGGCACCAGCTCGTCGTAAATCTTTACAAAACCGTATAGGCTGCCAGTCCGCACAGGATCCTTGTGCGTGCTGTTGATCTGCGCCTCGTAGCCCTTCGGAAACCCGGGACCGAAGGCCGCTCGGAACAACATTCCCGAATTGCCGCCGTCGCTAATCTTCGCATCGGCTTTAAACTCGCAATTCGTACACTCTCGAGACATCCAGAAAAGATGACTGATCTCTCCGTCTCCGACAATCGTGCCGTCCTTGGCGCTCCAGGATTCCGGGTTCTCATTCGCCTTCCAACCGTTAAGCGTCTTTCCGTCGAACATGCTGATCCATCCGTTCTCTTGCGCGGAAAGAGTCGAAATCATCAGCAGACCCACGCCGAAAGCGGCCAAATTATTCCTCAATCGCATGTGATTGATCCTATCGTCCTTGGAGCAAAGCGACGTGAACACCACCCCTGTAGACTAAGTACGGCTGCTGGATGACCTGCCCTGCAACCGTTCGTTGAACTCGGATTAAAACGCGCTTAGGCGGATGTACATGTCAAAACTCCTCACGGCTTTGCTGCCGCTAATACTCGCTTCCTCCTCGATTGTTTTCGCGCAGCCGGCGCAAAAACCTGATCTAACCAAACAACCAACCCTCTACGCGGTAGGCTACGCCCACCTCGATACGGAGTGGCGATGGGAGTATCCCCAGGTCATCAACGAATACATCCGGAAGACCATGGAAGAGAACTTCAAACTCTTCGAAAAATACCCGCATTACATCTTCAACTTCAGCGGCGCCAACCGCTACCGGTTCATGAAGGAGTATTTCCCCGAAGATTACGCGAAGGTCAAGCAGTATGTCGATTCCGGGCGTTGGTTTCCGGCGGGATCATCGATGGAAGAGGGTGACGTCAACACGCCCAGTGCGGAATCCATCATTCGTCAGGTTCTCTACGGCAACAACTGGTTCCGGAAGGAGCTCGGCAAAGCCAGCGCCGAGTATATGATCCCGGATTGCTTCGGCTTTCCCGCTTCGTTGCCCACCATCCTCGCTCACTCCGGCGTTAAAGGCTTCTCGACTCAGAAGCTGGTGTGGGGCTCTTCAGCCGATGGCGGCGGCCTCGAGTCGCTCGAGAAAACACCAGAGGGCACACCGTTCAATGTCGGCGTTTGGGTCGGACCCGACGGCGAAAGTGTTCTCGCTGGCATCAATCCGGGCGCTTACAGCGGAAGCATCACTACCGACCTCAGCAAGCCTCTGCCGCCCATGCCTCCAGATCAGCAGCTCGAAGACCTGCACAAGAAAATGGCGGCCCTCCAGAAAAAGTTCGAAACGGTCGAAGAGAACCATGAACCCGTCGATCAGAAAGACGTCCGTGAGTATTTCGCCCTACGCGCTCAGCAGGAGCCTCTCGAAAAGGCGCGCCAGCAGCAGGAGTTGGATCGCTTCCAGGACGACTGGGCAGCGCGTGTAGAGAATAACGGCAGAATCAGCGGCCTTTGGACTGATTATCACTACTACGGCACCGGCGACACCGGCGGTTCTCCAACCGAAGATTCTGTCAAGCGTCTCGAGGCAATCGTTACTAAAGACATGGCGAGTTTCCCGCCCGAGAACGAATTTTATCCGCCCTGGATGAAGCACCCCGACTGGCCTTCCGTCCAAGCGGGCGAGGGTCCTGTCCATGTCGTCTCTTCCACCGCCGAGCAGATGTTTCTCGATATCACGCCGAAAGAAGCCGCGAAACTTCCTCGCTATACCGGTGAGATGGAGCTGACCAACCACTCGGCCGGCTCGTTGACATCACAGGCTTATCAGAAGCGCTGGCTTCGCAAGGAAGAGTTACTAGCCGATGCCGCAGAGAAATCCTCGGTGGCCGCATCGTGGCTCGGCGCGCGGCCCTATCCGCTCGATCGTCTAAACAATGCTTGGACCCTGGTGATGGGCGGTCAATTCCACGACATCGCGGCCGGCACTGCCACTCCGAAGGCCTACGAATTTGCCTGGAACGATGACGTCATTGCCATGAACCAGTTTGCCGGCGTGTTGACGGACGCAACCGAAGCGGTCTCCTCGGCCCTGAACACGGAGGGGAAAGGCGTGCCGGTTGTTGTCTTCAATTCGCTCAACATAGGGCGCGAAGATGTGGTCGAAGCTGATATTAAATTCGAGGAAGGCACATCTGCTGCGGTCCGCGTTACCGGGCCCGACGGCATTTCCGTTCCAGCCCAAATCTCAAACGGAAAAGTGTTGTTCTTAGCCAAAGCGCCGCCAGTCGGGTACGCCGTATACGACGTGCAACCCGAGAAGAAAGCGCAAAGCAGCGATTCGGCGCTTAAGGTCTCCAAGAACTCACTCGAGAATGCCCACTACCGCGTCAAGCTAAATGGGGACGGCGACGTCTCCAGTATTTTCGATAAGTCGATCAATAAGGAATTGCTCAGCGGCCCCGCACGGCTTGCCCTCTCTTATGACAATCCGGCGCAATGGCCGGCCTGGAACATGGATTGGGATCAGGAACAGGCGCCCCCGAAAGCATACGTTGGCGGTCCCGCGCAGATCCGTGTCGTCGAGAGCGGCCCGGTTCGCGTCGCCATCGAAATCACCCGCGAAACTGCAGGCTCCAAATTTGTTCAGGTCGTAAGACTTTCGGCGGGTGATGCCGGCAAGCGCGTTGAGTTTGCAGACGCCATCGACTGGAACACCAAAGAAACAAATCTGAAAGCAAGCTTTCCGCTCGCAGCCTCGAACCGCATGGCCACATACAACTGGGACATCGGGACCATCGAGCGGCCCACGGCGGAGCCAAAGAAGTTTGAAGTGCCTTCCCATCAGTGGGTCGACCTCACCGACATGAGCGGGCAGTTTGGCGCCACGGTCCTGACCGACTGCAAAAACGGGTCCGACAAGCCGAACGACCATACCCTGCGGCTTACCCTGATCCTCACTCCGGGCACTCGAGGCGGCTACCCCGATCAAGCCACGCAGGACATTGGACACCATGAGGTTGTTTACGGCATCGCCGGTCACGGCGGCGGCTGGCGTGACGCGCAGACCGACTGGCAGGCGGAGCGCTTGAATGCCCCGCTGATCGGCTTCGAAACCTCCCGACATTCGGGCTCGCTCGGCCGTGAGTTCTCGCTTCTAAAGGTGAGCAATCCGCGAGTCCGGGTTATGGCCCTGAAGAAGGCCGAGGCAAGTGACGAGTTTGTAGTGCGTCTGGTCGAACTCGACGGCAAACCGCAACGCGATGTCCGCATCTCCTTCGCGGCCTCGGTCACGAGTGCCCGCGAGATAAATGGCCAGGAACAGCCCCTCGGTCCGGTAAACGTCACCGATGGCGGCCTCTTAACCTCGTTCACCGCTTACCAGCCGCGTACGTTCGCCGTTCGCTTAGCTCCACCTCACGGTAGAACGCCTGCGACACAATCTGAGCCCGTTCCCTTGTCCTATGATCTGGCGGCTGCAACGACGACTGGTGCACAAACAGCTACCGGCTTCGATGGCAACGGCAACGCATATCCGGCCGAGATGCTGCCCTCCGAAATCCAGTTCAATGATGTGCGGTTCCAACTCGCCAAAGCAGGTCCCGGCGCTCCCGATGCCGTCGTCGCAAACGGGCAGACCATCAATCTTCCCGCCGGCCATTACAACCACGTATATCTCCTTGCGGCCTCAGCTCAGGGCGATCAGAACGCGGAATTCCAGGTAGGGGGCCAGAACGTCGATCTCAAAATTGAGGACTGGGGTGGCTTCATCGGCCAGTGGGACGACCGGCAATGGATCGGCAAAGATGTTCCCGGCCGCGCACGGCTCGGACGGCCCGCCAGAACCCATCACGACGACTATGCCGAGATGACCGGCATTGAACCCGGTTACATCAAGCGTGCCGATCTGGCCTGGTATTGTTCGCACCACCACGACAAGGCGGGACAAAACGTAGCCTATTCGTATTCGTATCTATTCGGGTACCGCCTCAACCTCCCGTCCGGCACGCGCACCATCACTTTGCCGAGCGATCGCAACATTCGCGTACTGGCCATGTCGGTCGCAGAAGAAAGCCCGGAAGTCCGCCCGGTTCAACCCCTCTATGACACTCTCGGCCGCTCCGAACGCGCGGCAAAGCAGTAGCCCTCTGGAACTGCTGGATGGGCCGCATCAGTTTCGCCCTGCGAGCCCTTTTCATATACACCGGGGCGCGTCTCCGTGGCCGTCTCGCTAGTTTTTGCAGCCCAGCTGGCTGCGTGGCATGCCGATTCCGAAATCAGAGATGTCTCCGTGATCGCAACGAGCCCGCAGGTGTCCGGCATTCATAGTTAAATCAGGACGGTCTTCCCGGCTACATGGTGCGACTTTTTGGCGATGTCTGTTTACGCCGTCCCGGCTTCCTTCTGCAAGAGTTCGGCAGCCTGTTCGCCAATCACAACGCAAGGCGCCATCGTGTTGCCCGTTGTCACACTTGGCAAAACGGATGAATCGGCAATGCGCAGGCGATTCAGACCGATGACCTTGAGCGTACCGTCTACGACGGAGAGCGCATCCTGGCCCATCTTTGCGGTTCCAGATTGATGCCAGAAGGTAACGAGCCCATCACGGACAAACTTCTCGAGGTCAGCGCCTTTGATGAGTCCGGGCAGAAGTTCCCGTTTTGTGAAAGGTTGGAATGAGGGAGAGTTGCCGATGGCCCGAGCCTGTTCGATGGCGGCAAGAAAGTCGACAAGATCTTGAGGATTGCTGAGGTAGCCGTTGTCGATCGTCACTGGGTCCGACGCTGACGGCCCGGATAGGGCTACCGTCCCCCGGCCCAGTGGGCTCAGTCCCAGTGCCATGGACCACGCGTATACCGGCACCTGAGTGCGACTGGCGTTTTCCGGCGTGAGGAAGGGACCGGGGAACGTATAGGTAAATGCGTTTGGCGATGGGAGGTCGGGCTTGGTCTTCCAGAAGCAAACAGCCTGGCCTCGTGGAGCCGCGGGCATGTCGACACCGCTCCCTTCCCAGACAAGACCGGCAGCCAGATGATCGTGCAAATTAGGTCCAACGCCTGCCAGATGCTGCACAACAGGAATACCGAAACGGCCGAGTTGGGATCTGTCGCCGATGCCGGATTGCATCAGCAGCTTAGGTGTCTGAATCGCACCGAGGGACAGCACGACTTCTGCGGCCGCGTTCACCTGAACCGCAGCTCCCTTATATGTAAACTCAACTCCTGTTGCCTCGTGGCCTCGAAGCAAAATCCGTGTGACTAGCGCGCCCGTCAGCACGGTCAGGTTCGGTTGCGCCATGTAGGGGTACACGTAAGAACGGAAAATCGATTGACGCCGTCCATCATGGACGATCTGATCGACAAACGCGCACCCTTGGATCCTTCCATCATCGAGCCATTGGGATTGTCGAAGCGCGGGATTCCTTGCGACTGTGCGGCGGAAAGCAGAGCATCGAAGAACGGATGGGGTGTCTGTGCTGGACGTAGATAAACCGGTCCGCCGGTTCCCCGATACTCATCGTCCTTCTTGCCGTGCCAATCTTCGATCCGACGGTAGAGGCGCAGTACGTTTTGATAGCTCCAGCGAGACTCTCCTGTTTCCTGCGCATAGTAGTCCCAATCTGCCGGGTGGCCTCGCGACCAAGTGCATACGTTCACACTAGACCCGCCACCTAGAACCTTTCCCATCGAATAAGGGATGGCACGCCCATTGAGCTGCATGTTGGGATCTGCATGGAATGCCCAGTCCATCGGTGTTCCGAGGATCTGCATCCATTGGTTGGGATCCATTACTAAATCTGTGTCATCATCTCCGCCGGCTTCAAGCAGCAAGACTCGGAGGGCTGGATTTGAGGCGAGTCTCCCGGCAACCACGGAGCCGGAACTTCCACTTCCGCAGACGATGTAATCGAATTCGTCGTTCAACCTGGAGGCTAACTCTGCCTGGTTCGCGCGAACGGCGCCCTCAAAACTCTGCTCGGTCGATGTTTTCATCTTTGCTCCTTAAGTCCTGACGTGCTAGTCATTCGCTCCTGACATCCAAAAACGTGTGTGATCACGTCATCAAAAACGCACGCATCGCGGCGACGACCTCTTCGAGATGCGTCTCAAGTGCGAAGTGGCCGGTAGGTAAAAAGTTGACGATCGCACTCGGTAGGTCCTTCTGGAAGGCTTTTGCTCCGGCCGGGATGAAGTACGGGTCAAACTCTCCCCAGATCGCCAGGAGAGGAGGCTTTGCTTTTCGAAAATACTCCTGGAACTTGGGGTACAACTTTACGTTGTTAGCATAGTCGAGAAACAGATCGAGCTGTATGTCGATATTCCCGGGACGTCCCAACAGTGCTGCGTCCAGTGTGTACCCCTCGGGTTTGATCAGCGCTGGATCCGGGATCCCGACCGAATATTCGTGCCGCATCCCTGCGAGGGTCAGGCCCTCGCGGATGGCATTCCGATGTTCCAGAGTGGGTTCCCGCCAATAGCGCTGAATCGGCTGCCAGGCATCGCCCAATCCTTCTTCATACGCGTTGCCATTCTGAGACACAATGGCTGTCACGCGTTCCGGAGCCATTAACGCCAGGCGAAAGCCAGTGGGCGCTCCGTAATCGAATACGTACATTGCGTAGCGTTTGAGTTTGAGAGCCTCAGTGAAGGCGAAGATCGTTTCTGCGAGGGCGGCGAACGTGTACTTGTAGCTTCGTTCCGCAGGAATTTCAGTAAAGCCGAAGCCCGGCAAATCCGGAGCGATCACCCGGTAGCGATCGGCGAGGCGCGGAATCAGCTCTCGATACTGAAACGAGGATGTGGGGAATCCGTGGAGCAAGAGAATGACTGGCGCGTCCGCGGGTCCGGCTTCGCGGTAAAACACATGCACCCCGTCAGCCTCAATGCGATGGTGCGACGTCAGCGGAATTCTTGGATTGTCAGTCATAGGCTTCCTCAAAGCTTTGGAATCAAACAAAGCGACCTTAGCAGGAAAGGCATCGACGCCCACTAAGATGGATGCGAGAAAACTGCGGCGATCGGAACTCAAGGGCCACCATTTCAGCGCTATTCTGCAGCGCACCACCGGTAGGTGGCTTTCGGCTTCGTCTCACTGGAAACGACGAAGCGTGTGTTCGATAGCCGAATGAGTGAGAGGGTCTCAACGTCAACCTGGCCCGGAGGATTGGGAGTGCCGTCCCCGATGGCTGTACAGGCTGTGCTGATACCAAAGTGGTTGCTCTGATGGCTCAACACGTGTGTGGTGCACTTGCTCGCGTGCGGCCCGGAAAACCCGATCCCATCCCAGGCTTTCATTGCGGCAAATGGCGGTTCCTTGCACGGCGAGCCCTCCAGAACGTACGTTCCGTGTTTTAAAGTCAACTCGTCATGCCCAGCCAGCGCGAAAAAGGGTAAGAGGATCCATGCCGCTCTTATCGCGATACGAACTATCGTCGTAGGAAGCTTCATTTGCCTTTCTCGGAGAGTGTACGAGGCGGAGAAGCGCAAACCGAGTTGGGCGCCAAGCTGCGATGGTCTGCTGTAACGGGAAGGGTAAAGCCAACTGTTGCACATTGTGATCGGCAACGGCTAACTTCCACCCAACAATTTGTCCCGGAGAGAACTACTGTCCGCGCGAGGGCCCAGCCAGACCGAGAAGAGCGCTTCGGCGAAATCCTTACCCGGAATCTTCAGCTCTCGACCTTGGCCGCGGACCACGGTGCCGACGGCGGGTAGATACGTGAAATCAAGCTTGTCTCCTTTCTCCAGGGCTGGCAGTGCACGTTCTAACAGATCGAGTCGAGAGCGTAGGGTGGCTATCGGCACACCGGAGTTGAGAACCATGCCTCTCTCGACCGCTTGAACAAACTGCTGACGGGTGACGTTTCGCAGCATGACGAGCGCAATCCGCTTGGCTTCGTTGCTTGTAATCGCGGTTCGAGGATCGGTCGTTTTCCTCTCGAGATAGAGCGCTATAGCGTAGACATGAATAAGAATCTTCGTGCCGATGCCGGTGCCATTCAGGTTGAGGACCCTGCCGCTGTCCTTGATCGTTTCCGGCATTGTCCCGCCACTTGGATCGCGCGCATAAACGGAGGATACGCTGATTGACAGCGCGCACAAGATCACGGCGACGACAAACCTTACCGCGGCCCGAGGCAGATGACCTTCAGCGATGGCGTATTCCGGCACGGTCCCGGTCTTACCAACTTTCCCATTGGTATCCTCGGCACCAGTATCCCAATTGTCCGACGGCAGCTTGGGTGTGTGGTTGGTTCAGCTTCGCTCCGCAGGACTCATCGACAGAAGGAAATCGGGAACGTGCCGGGTATGTCCCTCCGGAAGCGGTCGACTTGCAGACAACTGTACGGCCTACTCATGTGTGCCTTAAAGGAGGACCGCTGATCTCGGCGATTGCACGCGCCTGGCGTGAAGACTGAGCTCTCCGAAGCCCCGGCTTCCCTCAAAAGCTCACAGGCTGTTGCGGATAATAGGTTTGTTCTTCTATGGATTTCGAATACTCGGCGGAGCAGATTCAGCTACGTAGCTCCATCCGCCATTTCGCAGAGGCTGAGATCGCGCCTCACGTTCTCGAATGGGATGAAAATCAGATCTTCCCGTTAGAGGTGATCAAGAAAGCCGGCCAACTCGGGATTTTAGGCGCCATTTTTCCGGAAGAGTACGAGGGAGCGGGCCTCGGCTACATCGAATACTCGATCATTATCGAAGAACTGGCGCGGGTAGACCCGAGTGTGGCGCTGATTGTAGCGGCGCACAATTCGCTGTGCACGAATCACATTTACCTTGCCGGCAACAAAGAGCAGAAGCAGAGATACGTTCCTAAGCTGGCGACAGGCGAATGGATCGGATGCTGGTCTCTGACGGAGCCGGAAGCGGGATCGGATGCCGGTGGAACGCGGTCGCTCGCGGCGTTGAGAGATGGCGAGTGGATTCTGAATGGCGGCAAGACATTCACCACGAACGCGCATTATGCGGATGTTTGCGTGGCGATGGCGGTGACGGACCGGGCAGCTTCGCAGCACGGGATTTCGGCATTCATTCTGGAGAAGGGAACGCCGGGGTTCCGGGTCGGGAAGAAAGAAAATAAGCTTGGCATGCGGGCGAGCGCGACGGGCGAAGTGCTATTTACGGACTGCCGGCTGCCTGAGAAACAGCTTTTGGGGAGGCCGGGCGAAGGGTTCGTAGACAGTTTGCGGATACTCGATGGAGGACGGATCTCGATTGCGGCTCTGGCGCTGGGGATTGCGCAGGGTGCATTTGAAGCGGCGCTGAAATATTCGAAGCAGCGCAAGCAGTTTGGCCGATTCATCTCCGAGTTTCAGGCGATTCAACACAAGCTGGCCGATATGGCGACAGACATCGAGGCGGCGCGGCTGCTCATTTACAGTGCGGGGGCTCGGAAGGACGCAGGGAAGAGGGTGACTCGGGAATCGGCGATGGCGAAGCTGTTTGCCTCCGAGATGGCGGTGCGGGCCGCCGACCAAGCGCTGCAGATACACGGCGGGTATGGGTTCATTAAAGACTATCCGGTCGAAAAATTCTATCGTGACGTGAAGCTTTGCACGATTGGGGAAGGCACGAGCGAGATTCAGCGGCTGGTGATTGCGCGGCAGCTACTTAAGGAATAGGTTGAAGCTGGTCGAGCGAATCTTAGCGGGGGATGCACGTGCGCTGGCGCGGGCGGCAACATTTGTCGAAGCGCAAACCGCCACTGGCCGGGAGTTGATCGCAGAGTTGTTCGCGCGGACGGGGCGGGCGAAGATCATCGGGATAACGGGGCCGCCGGGTGCGGGCAAGAGCACGCTGGTGAGCCAACTGGCGCGAGTGATTCGCGGGCGGGGGCAAACCTTAGGCATTATCGCGGTGGACCCTAGCAGTCCGTATTCGCGGGGCGCGCTGCTGGGGGACCGGATCCGGATGCAGGAGCACCACGCCGATCCCGGAGTATTTGTGCGTTCCATGGCGACGCGGGGCAGGTTGGGAGGCGTGGCGCAAGGAACGCTCGAAATGGCGCTCCTCTTCGATGCGAGCGGCCGTGATTTCGTGATCATCGAGACGGTGGGTGTCGGGCAAGACGAAATCGATATTACGCGACTGGCGGATGTCACGGTTCTGGTTTTAACGCCGGGCATGGGAGACGATGTGCAGGCGATCAAAGCGGGCGTGATGGAGATCGCCGACGTGTTTGCGATCAACAAAGCGGATATGCCGGATGTAGCGCGACTCGAGCAGGAGATTCGGGCCATGCAAAGCCTGAGCGAGGAGACCGAGCGTAGCAGCGCGGCTCCGCTGCGGCGCGTAGTAGCCAGCGAAGGTCGCGGCATTAAGGAACTGCTCGAGGCCATCGAGCAAGTATTCGAAAAACGAAGTTCATTTTTACGGCAGCAGGCGTGGAGGGAGCGGTTGGAAGAGATGCTCAGGGAGAGGCTGCTGGCAGTTCTGCCGCCGGATGCGATCGAGGAGCACGCAAAGCGAGTAGCCGAGAAGACAGAGGATCCGTACGCGGCGGTGAACGCGCTGGTAGGGGTGCTGGCGAGGATTAACGGAGAGGGACATTTTGGGCGTAGAGATTGACCACCTCGGGATAGCGGTTCGGAGCCTGGATGAGTCGCTGGGTTTTTACGCGGCGGGGTTGGGTATGGAAGCGAGTGCGCGTGAAACGGTAGAGCAGGAGCGAGTGAATGCCGTGATGCTGCCGACGGGGGCGGGCGGTCCGCGGATCGAACTGCTCGAGGGAACGGATGAGGAGTCCGTGATTGCGAAATTCGTCGAGAAGCGCGGACCGGGTCTGCACCATGTAGCGCTGCGGGTGGACGATCTGGCGGAAGCGACGGAGCGGCTGAAGATGCAGGGAGCGAAGCTGCTGAATGAGCCGAGGCGCGGGGCAGGCGGGCACATTTATGTGTTCGTGCATCCGTCTTCGGCGGGCGGCGTGCTGCTCGAGCTGATTCAGAAGTAGAAGGCCATCGAAGGGATAATCAGGGTTGGACAAGTTAGCAGAGATCGGGATCATAGGCGGCAGCGGATTCTATTCAATGATGGGTGTGGAGGGGCTGGAAGAGTTGCGGCTCGACACACCGTTCGGGGATCCTTCCGACGCTTACGTGATTGGCAAGGTGGAAGGCAAGACAGTGGCGTTTTTAGCGCGCCACGGGAGAGGGCACCGGCTTTCGCCATCGGAGTTGAATTTTCGCGCGAATATCTACGGCATGAAGATGCTGGGAGTAGAGCGGATCATTTCGCTGAGCGCGGTGGGTTCGATGAAAGAAGAGCATGCGCCGCTCGACTTCGTGGTTCCCGATCAATTTTTCGATCGAACGCGGGGAAGGATTTCGACCTTCTTCGGAGATGGCGTGGTGGCGCACATCAGTTTTGCCGATCCAATCTGCCCACAGCTAGCGAACGCCGCCCATAGCGCGGCCGAGAAAGTCGGGATCAACAGCAAAGCGGGCGGAACGTATCTCTGCATGGAGGGACCGGCGTTTTCGACGCGCGCGGAGTCGAACATCTACCGCAGTTGGGGCATGGATGTGATCGGTATGACCAACCTGCAGGAGGCAAAGCTGGCGCGGGAGGCCGAGATTTGCTACGTGACGATTGCTATGGTCACGGACTACGATTGCTGGCACGAGGCGCACGATGCCGTGAGCGTGGGTCAAATTATCGCCACGTTGAAACAGAATACGGAGAATGCCCGCAAGCTGGTCCCTGAGCTGATTCGCGGGCTGCCGGCGGGGCGAGACTGTAAGTGTAGTTCAGCATTGAAGCACGCCATCATCACGGATCGGGCGGCAATCCCGGCGGAAGCCAAACAAAGGTTGGGATTATTGATTGGCAAGTATACCGGCGAGTGAATTAGCGCAAGAGGTGCTCGATGCCTGTTTACGGGACGGCACGTGGCCGGCCCGTGTGCTGGATGACCTGATCGAACGGGCACTGGACGAAGACGATCCGTTTGTGGCGAGGGCAGCCACTCGAGCGCTCTTCGGAATCGTGATCGAGCAGCTCGGGGACCTGTTCGAGCCGGCTTTGTGCGACGTTTACGCACGCCTTTTCGCGCATGTGATTTCAAAAGCGCTGCCCGACTACGATGCGCACGAAATGCTGCTGCGTTACAGCAGAGTTCGCCAGGTAAGGCGATTTCCGGGCGGGGAAGTACTGCGCGTATTCGTGTTGTCGCGAGTGACGCTGGGGGCAGATGTGGCGGTGACGAGCGTGGCGCTCGCGGCAGCAAAGGAGCGATTCCCGGATGCCGAGATCTGCCTGGTAGGACCAGAGAAGAATGCCGAGTTATTCGCGGCGGACTCGCGAATTGTGCCGATTGCGCTGCCGTATGGGCGTGCAAGCTTACTGCGTGAGCGCCTGCAGGCGGCGGCGGAACTGCTGGTCGCGGTAGACGAGCAGAGCTCGATCGTGATCGATCCGGACTCGCGCCTTACGCAATTAGGCCTGTTGCCGGTGGGGGAAGATGACACGCGATATTACTTCTTCGAGAGCCGAGCTTACGGCGGAGAGCTCGAGCGCTCACTATCGCGGCTGACGGCGGAGTGGCTGGGCGAGGTATTCGATGTAACAAGAGCGAAGCCTTTTGTGGCCCCATTGCGGCAGCCGAGGATAGCGGATATCACGGTGAGCTGGGGGGTCGGCGACAACCTACAAAAGCGAGTGGACGGTGAGTTCGAGTATGAAGTTCTGAGCGAGCTCCTGCGCAAAGGCCGGGACGTGCTGCTCGATAGAGGTGCGGGCGGGGAAGAAGGGGAGCGGGTGGACAGCCTGGTCGCGCGACTAGGGAAGCCCGAGAATCTACACCTGCACGAGGGAAGCTATGCGTCGTTTGCAAGTCATATTGCCCAGAGCCAGCTTTATGTGGGCTACGACTCGGCGGGCCAGCATGTGGCGGCGGCCGCTGGGGTGCCGCTGGTTTCCATCTTCAAGGGCTATGCGTGTGAACGAATGTTGTCCCGCTGGAGACCGGAGTCGGCTGACGCGCATGTAATCGCAGTAGGAAAGAACCAGGAGACGTCAGCCCTGGCAAGAACGCTGCAAGCTATTCAGGCGGCGGCGGAGGCGCCACTGACGGCAGGGTCCAAGGGTTAGAACCGGCAGAACTGGCTGGTTTTGACGGCTGATTCGCGGGCGTTGCGGCGGACGGCGTATCCGATTTGGCTGGAAGCTTGCCGGCAACGGGCTGCTCATCCGTTTTGCTTGCAGGCAAGGCGTCGGGAGGCGGTGCGGTTGGATCCATGTCGTATTTGATGATCGAGTTAGATCCGTATTTGTGATAGTTGCGGAACTCGATTTCGTTTTTCGAATTGCCATCGTGCAACGTACCCAGATTGAGCAGAGCGCGAAGCGGAAGAACGGCCTGCTCCTGATCGCCTATGTTGACGAGATCGTAATCGACGAGCTCGTGCGCGCTTCTGACAGGAAAAGATGACGGGATATCGACGGCCGTGAAAGTAATGCGATCAATCTCGCCGGTGTTCGCGTCGGCATAGACGAGGCCTTTGTAGGCAGTTATGATTCGCTGGTCGTCGTCACGATTTTCGCCGTAGCTGATGCTGTAACTTGAGTGGCCACTATCGATGAAGTAATTGAAGACGGCCATGGTGCGGCCGCGGAGGCTGGCCCAATGATCCCAGCCAAACTCGGTGTTGCTCTTCGGTTCGAAAATACTGCGCATCATGCCGGCAAACTCGCCCGACGATCTGGCGCCGCCTCCACCGATGCCGCCCATATCGGCGTCGACAATCTTGCCGCCCACGGAATAGACCTTATATTGCTCCTGCCCCTGGTTGTAACTTACCTTCGCCAAAACGGTGCCGAGACTTCGAAAGCTGTCGCCGCCTCGGGGATCGAGATAGCGCCGATCGACCCTTACGCAGATGTAGTTCGGCAAGCCTTGAGTGTAGGTAAGTGCGTACTGCCGCATGAGGTCGAGAATCTGCTGCTGGTGGACAGAGTCCGGCGGAGGAGGCTGCACCGGGTTTACACCGAGTGTGGCGGTGGCAGGTCCTGAAGTAAGCGTTTTGTCCGGAGCAGTTGCGGGTGAGTAGGTAGCGTCCGGGGAAGCGGCATGCTTGATGCTAGCGCTCGAGTCACGGAGATCGCGGAGAGCCTGGGTGGTTTTCGGGCCTGCACCCTGCGCCTGAAGATCGATGATGGTCTTATCGGTGAGCCGTTCGCTGAGCTGAATTTTCTTGAGAGCGGCAGCGATTTCCTTATCTCTATGCTGCTGGAGAGCGAGTTCAGAGCGGACGAAATCGGCTAGCTGCTGCACGTTCATCTGCATCTGCGCCTGCAGGGCCAACGCGAAACTTACCAACAGCAGGCCAAAGCGTAACTTCATATCAAATAGAACGACGTTATCAGGGCCGCAGAGGTTGCAGGGCGGCCAGGGACGCGGACCGATCCCCTTACTTTTCCTGTTTTTGCAACTCTACCGTGATTGTACCGATTGGAAAGCCCAAAAGGAGGCGAAACTGAACGGGAACATGATCTGGCGCGTCATTAATCCAGATGAGAAGCCGCCCCCGCCGCTTGTAGAGGACGTTATCGAAGAGAAAGGCTTCGTAACGCGTAGTGTGGTAAGTCTTGCCACCCGCGGAGACTGTTTCGACAGCTTGGGCTTCGATCCTGGCCTGAGCAAACTTCTTGCCGTCGGTGATGGCGATGGGTATCGACTTGCCCGGTGCGACATTCAGAGTACGGAGAGCGGCTAGCGCGCCCAGGATTTCGTAGGTGCAGGGGGCGATGTCCAATTCCTTCTTTTCGGTCTGGTTCTTAACCAGGTCGTGGTCGTCGTAAGTCAGTTTTCGGCGAAAGTTATCGGCGACGAACGTCGAGACGGAGTGACGTTTGCCTTCCTGCGCGTCCAGCCGCGCGGAAGAGACGCAGAGCTGGTCAGTGGTGATTACGTTGTAGGTATCCAGGATTCTGTACAAGCGGGAGACGAGACCGGCACTGGCTATGCTGACCTTAAATTCCCAACCTTTCGACGCGCCGGAGCGCGACAGTTGGACGGTGGCGGAGCCGGCGTTCACCAAACGCCATTCGACGTCATAGGTCAGCTTTTCCGGAGCGGGAAAGCGTGGATCAGGCTGGACCGCGTGTCCATTTGCAAGCGCGGCAAAGGCTAGTGAGAGCGAGCAGAGCTGTAGCCGTGAGTAGCGGAAAAAGATCATCTTTGCGAACAGGGAGAGTCCACACGGACAATCTCCAAAGTAACCGATCGGAGATTGCTTTCATAGAATCTCGCTTAGAAGTCTATGGAGGAAAGTAGTTCCGAGGGTTTGATGGCGAAGGCGTGGCTGATAGATAACAGGCTTTCGATGCTAGGCAGATTAGCGCCACGCTCGATGGAACTGATCTGGGAAACGCTGAGGCGGGTCATGGCGGCGAGATCTTTGAGCGACCAATCGTGTTCGACGCGGAGGAGTTTGATGCGATGTCCGAGGCGCTCGCGCAACCTGTCCTGAGCAGTGCGACCAAGGCTGAACTTCTCGATGGCATTGCCGAGAGTCTGGCGAAGCTGCGCGAGCGAGAAGGGTTTGGCCAGGTAGTCGAACACACGGAGCTTGAAAGTGGTGCGCATACTTTCGAGCGAGGGATAGCCGGTGATGATGATGATGCAGAGCTCGGGCCAGCGAGTAAAGAGCTGCTCTAGGACCTGTTCGCCGGTGGCGGGGCCCATTTTCATGTCGAGCAGGACGATATCGGGTATGCGCGTTTCGGCGGAGGCGAAGAGTTCCTCAGGATCACCGAAGGTACGCACTGAATAAGCGCCTTCGTCGCGCAGCAGGTCCTCGATGTAGGTTCGGAAGTCGGCGTCATCATCGAGCACGGCGACGTCGATGAGACCGGCAGGAGCGATTGCTGCGTCACTCATAGCTGGCTGAGGTCGATGGTGTCACACTTTTTCGCGGTTTGGGACCGCGAGCAGCAGAACTTCCAGGCACGCGCCGCCTTCGGGGCGATTAGAGGCGGAGATGGCGCCGCCGTGCTGCGAAATGATGCCTTCGGCGACGGTGAGGCCCAGGCCGGTTCCGCGCGCATCGAGGCGCGTCGTGACGAACGCTTCGAAGAGATTCGGCAGGATATCGGGCGGAATGCCCGGGCCGTTGTCGAGCACGGAACAACTGATCCAGCATTGGGATCCGCGCTGCACGGCTTTCGACTGGACCTCAACTTTGCCGCCCGCCGAAACCGCCAGCAGTGCGTTACGGATCAGGTTGACGAACACCTGGACGAGGCGGTCTGCGTTCCCGAGTACGGTGTGATGCGGCCGGACGTTGTTGGTAAAGGTGATGGCGGAAGCTTTCTCGTCGATTGCGACGAGGCCCCAGCTTTCATCGATAAGGCCGCGGAGCTCGACTGCTTCCGTCTCCTGGGTGCGGACGCGAGCGAAGTCGACGAGGCCCTCACTGATCCTGCGCAGGCGCTGAGTAACACGCAGCATGCGATTCAATCGCTCGAGCGTGTGGACGTCCGACGTGCTTTCGACCAACTTCTCGATGGAGCCTTGTAAGACAGCAAGCGGCGTATTCAATTCGTGAGCGACGCTGGTGCTGAGCAGGCCAAGAGAAACCAGCCTGTCCTGGTCTTCGAGCTTTTGCAGAGCATCCGCGAGATCGTCCTCCTGCTTTCGCAGCTGGGCGACGGTGGCATTTCTCGAACGCATGATCTGCCCGATTTCGTCCGTGGAAATGAATCTGCTGTCGATCATCTCGTTATCACGATCCCCCTGCTGGGTTGCGGCATCGGCCTGGAGCATGAGGCTCAACGGATGATAGACGTATTGCGGCATGATAAAGAATTCAAGCACCACGATCGTGAGCAGATAGATGGTTCCGAGGACTACGAAGAGGCTGATGCGCGCTTGGCGGAGAGCCGAATCGTAAAACGCTGAAGAGAGATTGACGCGCCGGTAGCGGCCGCCGGATTTAGCGTTTCGGAACAAGCTGTCTTTGCCCTCCTGCCAGGTTCCAGCCGGATGCTGGGCGAGGAACTGCCGGCCTTCCGGGGAGAGATCGAGCGCGGCGGCGGATCCCTCGCGGAGATCGTAGAGCGCAAATTCCTTCGATTCGAGGGCGGGTTGCAGAGGCAGTTCGGCGGTAAAAATCTGGCCAAGCATTTGCAACTCGCGCGCTTTCGCGGCTTCAATGTGCTGCGAAAAGAGCGGTATTACGGACAGGTAAACCGAAACGGATAAAACGATGAAGAAGAAGTTGTGAAGCAGGGCGAGCTTTTTGCGGACCTTCCAGCCGCTTAGAACGCGCAAGGCGGAAATGGGCGGTTTGGCTGCACGGTAACTGTGCGCCTGATCTCTTCCGGACGAGGGGGAGAGCATGCCGGTACGATTCTGTGGGGTTGTGCCGCGGGCTGGCGGCGTGGCGGCGGAGGAAGATTCCGCCGAGCGCTTGAATGCGAGGCTAGATTTGAGACGTAAGCTCTTCCCGAGACTCAAGCTCCTGCTCCTTATACTGCAACTGATAGAGCTTCCAATAGATGCCGCGTGCAGCAAGGAGCTCCTGGTGAGTGCCGATTTCACGCAGCTGAGCTTTGTGCATGACGATGATGCGGTCCGCCCGCTGAATAGTGGAAAGGCGGTGGGCGATGACGAGCGAGGTCCGATGAAGCACGAGTCGGGTCAGAGCCTCGCGGATGCGGAGTTCGGTTTCGGTGTCCACGCTCGAAGTAGCTTCGTCCAGGATCAGCACCCGAGGGTTATGCGCGAGCGCCCGGGCGAAGCTAATCAGCTGCTTTTGACCAGTGGAGAAGCCGTTGCCGCGTTCGCGGACAGATGTGTTGAAGCCCTCGGGCAGACTGGCTACAAAATCGAGCAGGTTTACCTGGCGGGCTGCTTCGTTTATCTCGGCATCCGAGATCCGCCCATTGCCGAGACGGATGTTGCTCTCCACAGTCCCGGTGAATAGATACGGATCCTGCAACACGACTCCGAAGTGGCGGCGCAGATCGATAGGGTCAAAAAAGCGGATATCGATGCCACCAATCCGGATGGAGCCGCGCTGGACATCGTAAAAGCGGAGCAGAAGGCTGGTGAGAGTGGTCTTGCCAGCGCCGGTGTGGCCCACGATGGCAACGGTCTCGCCCTCGCGGATCCGGAAACTCACGTCGCGAAGAACCCAGTCGTCGTCTTTATAGGCAAACCAGACGTTTTCGAAAACGATGTCGGCTGGACCTTCGGGGAACGAGGCGGGCTTTACGGGCGCGGTAATTGCTGGCTCGGTATCTATGAGTTTGAAAACGCGCTCCGAAGCTGCCATGGCGCCCTGGAGAATATTGTATTTTTCGCTCAAGTCCTGAATCGGCCGGAAGAAGCGCAGGCCATATTGGAAGAAAGCGACAAGGATGCCCAGAGTGAGGGCGCCCTGCCGGATGCGAAAACCGCCGTAGGCCAGAAGGAGACCCAAAGCGAGCATACCGAGGAACTCAACGACGGGGTAGAACCAACCGTAGGCGACGATTGAATCTTTAAACGCCACCATGTGTTCGCGGTTAATTGCCTCGAATTCCTGTTTGCTGCGTTCCTCACGGTTGAAGAGCTGCAAGACCGTGATGCCTGCAACGTGCTCCTGGAGGTAAGCGTTGATGCGAGCTATGGCCACTCTAATTCTGCGGTAGCTTTGCGAAGCTGTCCGGCGGAACTGGATGGTGACGAGAACGACGAACGGCATGACGGCAAGCATGAAGCCCGTCATTCCTGGGCTCAAGCGAAACATGGCGATGATGACAAAGGACAGCATCAGGATGTCGCCCACGATAGTGACCAGGCCGGAGGCGAAGAGGTCGTTCAGCACATCGACATCGGTGGTCACACGCGTGACAAGGCGGCCGACGGGGTTCTTATCAAAAAATGCGATGTCGAGGCGCTGGAGATGGCTCATCAACTGGCGACGGAGATCGAACATCGCCTTCTGGCCGGTCCACTGCATCAGGTAAGTCTGACCGAAGTCGAACAGAAAGCCGAGCACAACGACCGCAAGATAGAGCAGCGCGATCTGGCTGAGGCCGGTCCAGGGGCTCGTAGAGAGCCATTTGTCCAAAAAGGGGAAAGTGTGCGAGCGGCCCGTTGGGACCAGATAGCGATCGATTGCGAGCTTCGTCAACAGCGGTCCGATAATCTGGAGGAGAGAATCAACAAGCAGCAGCACCAGAGAAGCAGCGACGACGGTGCGATAAGGCCTCAAGTACGCAATCAGGCGGCGCATGAGGCGCGAATCGTACGCTTTGCCTAAAGCTTCCTCTTCCAAGTGACCTAAAACCTCGCTGGACGTCTTAATTTGGCCGCCTAAGAACGGCTCCCACAACCAGACTAACGTAGCTGTATTACGAAAAGAGAGTTTCTCGAACGCGATGAACGGGCTAATTCTGATAGACAAGCCGGCAGGCTGCACGAGCCACGACGTGGTGAACCGGTTACGGAAACTGGCCGGGACAAAGCGTGTAGGTCACCTGGGTACTCTCGATCCGATGGCGACCGGACTGCTGGCCCTGCTTGCGGGTCCGGCGACGCGACTGGCGCCATTTTATGACAAAGCAGAAAAGAGCTACCACGCGCTTATCACCTTTGGGCTTACGTCCGACACATACGATTTCGAAGGCGATGTGAAGGCAAGCGGCGCAACTTTACCGAGCGGCGATGAAGTGCGCGCGGCGCTAAGCGCGTTCAGGGGAAGGTTTCTGCAGACTCCTCCGCCGGTTTCCGCCAAGAAGATCGGTGGCGTGCCGGCTTACAAACTGGTGCGGAAGCAGATCGCAGTAACGATGAAGCCGGTGGAAGTAGAGATCACCGAGCTGACTGTTCAGAACGTAGGTGAAAGCACGCTCCAATTGGACGTCACCTGTTCGGCGGGAACTTACGTCCGGAGTCTGGCTCATGACCTCGGACAGCAACTTGGGTGTGGAGCGATCCTGAGCCAATTGAGACGTACAAGGGTGGGTGCGTTTTCGATTGCGGAGGCACGAACGCTAGATCAACTCGCGGCCCTCTCGGCGACCGGGACTCTCGCCGAGGCGTTGGTGCCGGCCGGAGAACTGCTGACGCACATTCCCGCAGAGCGCGTGAATGCAGGTGTGGAGGCCCAGATCCGGCAGGGTCGGAGGTTCCGCACATCGCCTTTCGTCGTCTCGCCTGGCGCTCCTCTCGTGAGAGCTTTGTCGCGTTCGGGAGATCTGATCGCGATCGGAAAGATGATCCTTCCCAACCTGTACCAACCGAGCACGGTATTTCAGGCAGAAGCGGTGGAATAGCGGATCAGGGCGGGAGCCGGAATCATTCCTGCTTCGGTTTTGCCGCCTTTTCGCGCCGCCGTTTGGCCCAACCGTCCTTTGTCACCTGATAAGCCCGCCCGATCGCAAGAGATTCGGCGTCGACGTTTTTCGTGATGACTGAACCGGCTCCCACATACGCTCCTTCACCAATCTCGAGCGGGGCAACAAGAGTGGAGTTGCTGCCGACGAAAACGCCGTTTGCGATATCGGTTTTGTGTTTTGTGTGGCCGTCGTAGTTGCAGGTGATGGTCCCGGCGCCGATATTGACGTCGCTTCCAATGGAGGCGTCACCGAGATAGGCCAGGTGCTGAGCTTTCGAGCGTGGACCGAGGCGTGTGTTTTTGAGTTCTACGAAGTTGCCTATCCGAATGTCTTCACCCGCTTCGGCGTTCATGCGGAGGCGGGCAAAAGGACCCACACCGGCTTTTTGCAGAATGCGGGAATCGTCAGCCACAACGTAAGGATAAATGGTCACGTCGTTCGAAACCTCACAATTGCGCAAAAGGGAGCCTGTGCCGATGCGGCAACGCTCGCCGATACGGGTGCTACCGCGGAGCTGCGCATTTGCCTCAATAACGGTGTCAGAGCCGACTTCGACACCCGCGTCGACCATCACGCTTTCAGGACGCTCGATGGTAACGCCCGAGAGCATGAGTTCTTCACATTTCCGGGCGCGGAGAATGCGATCGGCGACGGAAAGCTCGACGCGAGTATTAATGCCCAGCAACTCGGTCTCATCTTCGACCAATAGTGGAGCTACGACGAGACCGTGACGGCGTAATATCTCGACCATGTCGGTTAAGTAGTACTCGCGAGCGGCGTTATCGGGCGTGATTTCGGAGATGTGCTGCCAAAAGGAGGTACCTGCGAAGGCGTAGACGCCGGGGTTGATTTCGTGGATGCGGAGCTGATCTCTGCTAGCGGACTTGTGCTCGACGATGGCAGCAATCATTCCGTTCTCATCGCGGACGATACGACCGTAGCCAGTCGGGTCAGGAACTTTGGTTGTGATCAGGGTGCCGCCCGTACGACCTTCGACAGCCGAAGCAACCAGGGCTTCGAGCGTTCGAGGTTTCAGCAGAGGGCCATCGCCATTGAGGATCACGAGCAATCCGTCCTTCGAGCGGACCTCCGCCGTCGCGCACAGCAGTGCGTGACCAGTTCCTTTCTGTTCCAGCTGCTCGGCGAACCGTATACCGGGGACGGCGACGCTGGAACGGACCTGCTCGGCCTGGTGACCAATGACGGCGACAATGTTTTCTGCAGACGCGACGTGCAAGGCTGCCCGGATGATGTGATTTAAAAGGGTGTCACCCGCGGCTTCATGAAGCACTTTGGCTTTGCCGGACCGCATACGGGTGCCGAGACCCGCGGCCAGGATCACAACGGTTACATTTTGTTTCATTGAACTCGCCTCCGTGGGATGCGTCTGCTTTGCTCGGTGAGAGCAAGCTTTTTCAGCTGGTACGCTCGTGAGCGATTGGCCAGATCAATGACGATATGGGCCAGAGCAGCGGGATCATGGCGTATTTTTTTGTGTGCCGCTCCGGCGTCGCCGAGCAGCTCGCCGGTAACAACTTTGATACCCATTGCGGTCAACCGCCCGAAATCGTTGTCGACCGGCTTCACTTTCGCCCGTGCATATTTTTTCTGCAGGTCGAGCGGAATAGGCGTGGTGTTGAGGACGACGCAATCGACCAGCTTGCGACGGGCATGCCGATGAATGGCCTCGACGTGCTGGGAGGCGGCGAAGTCAATGGTCTCGCCAGGCTGCCACATGAGGTTGCCGAAATAGACCTTCATGGCGGCGGATTCGTGAATCGCCTTCGAGAGTCCGTTCACGAGAAGGTTTGGGATGACGCTCGTGTAAAGCGAACCCGGTCCAAGAGTGATCAGATCGGCTTGTTTCACCGCTTCGAGTGTTTCGGGTAGAGGCTGGGCGTCGCCGGGCACGAGCCTGACGAGCTCAATCGGGCAACGGCTTTTGCTAATTTTGGTTTCGCCCCGGATCACCGAGCCGTCGGTAAGAATCGCTTCAAGAACGACGTTGGCGGAAGTGGCGGGAAAGATTCGGCCGCGAATAGCGAGGATCTCCGAGGAAAGCTTGACCGCCTGGGCGAAATCCCCGGTGATTTGATGCATGGCGGTGAGAAATAGGTTGCCAAAGCTATGGCCTTTGAGGCCACGCCCATTGACAAACCGATATTGGAAGAGTTGCCCGAGCAGGTCCTCGTCCTCCGACAAAGCTGTCATACAGTTTCGGATATCGCCAGGGGGAAGAATGTCGAAATCGCGGCGAAGTCGGCCCGAACTGCCGCCATCGTCGCTTACGGTGACGACAGCCGTGATCTCCAACTGAGTGCGGGCCGCCTGCGTGTTGCCTTGTGCAGTACGCGAATAGCTTTTGAGCCCCGAGAGAAGGGTGGAGAGCCCGGTGCCCCCGCCAACGGAAAGGATCTGCAAGGGGCGTTTGCCGCCGGACTTGTCAGGAGGGGGAACGCGAGTCAGAATAGGCATGCTCCCAACCGGAAGGGCACCGGCACCGAATGGCGGGACGAGAGGACCAGATTTGACCGTTCAGCAAAGTCGCCGCGTTGCGTAACAGTGAGGAAGGTAAAAGCTTGCACGAGAATGGTCCGGAGAACAGCCCATGACTCAGCGGCGCTTTTTAGGCTTTTCTTCTTCGTCCTCGTAAACCGGAACCGAGTCGAGATCTTCAGCCTCGAAGACCTGGCCGCAATCGAGGCATCGGACGTAGTCGATACCATCACGACGGTAAAGAAATTCGGTTCGCTCGTGCTGACATCCCTGCATAGCGAAATAACACCTATTCTAGACTGAGAGGCCTTTCTGTCAAGTTATTTAGCATCGCGAAGAGTATCGTGCGCTACCGACCGGTACGTGCCGACGGCTTCCGAAGGCCCGAAAGGAAGATCTAAAACTTTCGGGCAGCTAAGCGGACTCACAGCCAAGGCTTCCAGTTCACTACAAGAATCAGGAACTCGTGTGCGGCCGGTGAGAATATAGCGCCGGGCTTGTACAATTCGAATGTCTTTGACGCCTTGTGAATATCCCCGAGTGAATATCCCCGAGCCAATTCGTTTGCGGCCAGACTCGGGAGAGCTTGCCGACCAGATATCAGGCTTGAAGAAGGCTTCAGGCGTGTATATACTTTCCTCCGCGGGTGTGCCTTTACATCTTAGCTGGTCGACTAACCTCGAACGTCGGCTGAAACGGCTTCTCCAGTTATCGTATCCCGGGGGCGAAAAGATAGGGGACAAGATCGATGAGGTCGAGTATTGGCCGGCGGGTTCGCGTCTCGAGCTGAGCCTGGTGCTTTACGGGCTGGCGAAGAAACTGTATCCGGACCGTTATGAGAAATTCCTCAAGTTCCGGATGCCATGGTTCCTCGGATTAACGGGCCGCGATGCGTATCCAAGGCTGGATGTCAGCAACCGGATATCACCTCGATTCGACGAGACCTGGGGGCCTTTCCCGACGCGCGGAGCCGCGCAGGAGTATGAGCAGAACGTGCTCAGCCTTTTCCAGATCCGGCGATGCACAGAAGTGCTCGCGCCTTACCCAGACCACCCTGGGTGCATCTATGGCGAGATGAATCAATGTCTTAAGCCTTGTCAGGCGAAGGTGAGCGCGGAGGAATACGAGGCTGAGACGGGGCGGGTAAGAGAGTTCTTGCGTACAAACGGGCGCAGCGCCGCTGCGGGGCTTTCCTCCGCCCGGGACCGTGCGTGTGAAAATATGCAGTTCGAGGACGCCGCCTTCCTGCACAAGCGGATCGAGAAGGTGAAGGCGACCGCGGCTTTGAGACCGGTGGTGGCTGGCGAGATCGAGCGCATGAACGGCGTAGCGCTCACTCGCTCAAGGGTCGAAGGTGAATTCATGCTCTGGCCCATGTTCGAGGGGCTTTGGCAGGATGCAATCCCGCTCGACTGGTTGAGCAATGAGGCTCTGAGGAGCAGACCTGTCGCCCGAGACTTTTCGCTCGACGCGCAACTCCGGGATCTGATCGAGAGCCGGCTGCTCGCGCCAAGAAGGGAAGGCGACCGCGGGGAAGAAATTGCTCTTTTCTCCCGCTGGTACCACTCTTCCTGGAGGGACGGTGAATGGTTTCCGTTCCGGACGGGCGTGGATTTAAACTATCGTAAACTTGTCCGTGAAGTATCGAAAATGGCGCACGGCGAGGCTGGACCGAAGAACTGAGCCATCCGTAATTCGCATCCCAACATGTCTGCTGAAGAAGAAGTAGAAGAGCACGTTCACCACGCCCGAGAGCCGTTTGACAAGCTTGTTGCAGGGAGCATGGCAATCATCGCAGCAGCGCTGGCGGTGGTGTCAGTTCTCGGACAGCATTTTAATACCGAGATGCTGCTCGACCAGCAGCTAGCTTCCGATACATGGGCTCTCTACCAGGGTAAGGACATCCGGCGTTACGTTGCCCAAAGCACACACGACAGTTTGGCGGCGTTGAGAGGCGACGCAGGAGCGGTGAAACAGTACGGGGACGACATTGTGAAGTATAAAAATCAGTCGTTCCAGATTCAGGAGAAGGCCAGAGATTACGAGAAGGAACGCAACAAACACGCGGCCATTGCAAATCGTTTCCATGTGGGCGAAGTGTTTCTCGAGGTTGCGATCGTGTTCTCCTCGCTTTCGATTCTGATGAAACGGAAGCCGCTATTCATGTTCGGCGTTGCTTCCGCTCTGGTGGGCGCGGTGATCGCAATCACCGCCCGGTGGGCCTGAGGGGACCTTTATAGATCGATCTGCTTGTTTCGCCTAGCGTGCTTTGCCTGATGGAGCAGGAAGATGATGGCTGATCCGAAAAGGACAGATCCTGTGACGGCGGGTGTTGAATACCGTTTGAGGATCAGGCACAGGGCTGCGGCGAGCGCGGCGACTGCTAAAGCTCCCGCGAGGAATCGGGTGTTCCAAATTGCTTCAGCACCGAGCAGGAGCGCCGCTACAAGAAGCATAGGGAAGGCGTACGGTGCGACTGATTGAGACCATGCGATATAGCCGCCACTCAGGACGAGCGCAAGACCGGCCGCTCCCGGCAGGATAAAGCGCGGATTTTGCAATTCGTACAGGATGCCGGCGAGGCCGACGGCGCAGAAGAGCAAAGCGAAGTTGGGACTCATCAGGAAGGTATGTCAGAAAACCCGGACCACGTGTGATCGGAAAGGGATTCGGCCGGTTCGGCATCGGCGGCGCGCAAAGGCAGCTCGAACCAGAACGTGGCACCCGGGAGGGGTTTGTTGTTGTACATGCCGATGCGGCCGCCCATGATCTCAACCAGCTGCTTGCAGATTGTGAGACCTAACCCGGTGCCGCCAAAACGCCGCCGGGTGGTTCCGTCCGCCTGAAAGAAGGCTTCGAAAATGCGCTCCCGTACGGAATCTTCCACCCCAATGCCGGAATCCACGACTTCGCAAAAGATCTTAGTACCTGTTTTGTCGGGCTGAAGGCGTACGATCACCTCTCCCACAGGAGTGAACTTAAGAGCGTTGGCGATCAGGTTTGTCAGGATCTGCCGGAACCGAACACTGTCGCCGTAGACGTAACGGGGGAGGCGCGAATCGATGCGGTATGTTAGCGCGAGATTTTTGGCCACGGCCCGCACCCGGAGAAGCTTGACAACGCTCTTGAGGCTTTCATGAGCATCGAAAGGCTCATCCGCCAGAGCGAGCCGGCGAGCTTCTATCTGAGAGAGATCCAGCAGATCGTTAATGATCGTGAGTAAGTCATTAGCGCACTGATTGACGGCGTCGGCGTACTCGCGCTGATCGGGTGTAAGATCCGTCGTCTTGAGCAGATTGATCATGCCCATGATGCCGTTCATGGGAGTACGCAACTCGTGTGAGGTGTTGGCCAGGAACTGTTCTTTGAGCTGGGTGGCTTCGCGGGCCAGATGAAGAGCGGTGCTCAGTTCCTCATTTTTGAGCTGCAGTTCCCTGGAAGATTCGAGAATGCGGTGCTGAGCTTGTTTGCGCTCCGTAATGTCGCGGCCGATGCCCTGAATGGCTACCGGATGGCCGCGGCGATAAATCATGCGGGTACTGACCTCCAGAAAGCGCAGCAACCCTCCTTTAGATATGACGGGCAGCTCGTAGTGCTGGGGCGCGCTGCCGCCCAGGTGGGCACGTACGATATCGAGCACCATGTTGCGTGCCTCGGGTGAAATTAGTTGGTCGAATGTTTTCCCGAGAACCTCGGTTCGTGAGTAGCCGGTGAGGTGCTCGGCCGCGCGGTTTACTTCGAGGATCTTACCTTGCAGGTCGTGAAGAAAAATGACGTCGTTGGCGTTTTCGAAGAGCTCGCGGAAACGCGCTTCGCTAGCGCGCAGCGCTTCTTCGGTGTTGTGGCGCTCGGTCTGGTCCTCGATCATAACGATCCGCGCGTTCGCGCCTTTCATTTCGAATGCAAGAGAGACCATGCTGACTACGATTTCCTGCCCGTCAGAGCGGGCATGGAGCACGCGCCCCATTGAGCTAAAAGGCTTTCTGAGCGTCTCACCTATGTTTTTTCGGGCACGAATTGCGGGGTCGGCAAAGAGGTCCAAAACTCTTCGGCAACAGATCTCGTCGAGGGTGTAGCCGTAAAGAGCGAGCGCGCTCTCATTTGCCTTCAGAATGCACAGTTCATCTACCGAATAAACGATAGTCGGGATCGGATTATCGTAAAAAACCCGCTCGTGTACCGCCAGGCGCTCTTGCAGGATTTCCAGTGTTTTCTCAAGCTCAACGACCCGAGATTGAAGCTCCGCGGCAGAGGCATCGCCGGTGTGTAGCCTGCTATTCATCTTGTTCCGTACCGACCGGGAAGTATTGCGACGTCTTCAAGCTCTCCACAGTGGACACGACACTTTAATGTAACAGTGAATGCACCCTTGAAAAGTGCAGATTTCGTCAATTTAGCCTATATCGTCCGGAGGATCGGTAATGAGGCAGGGGCCCGAGCAGAAACATTTCTTTGTTTTGTTGTTTCATCTCTAATTCACACGAAGCAAATGGTTCCGCAACACGCAAAGGTGACATTGGAAACGGGGTCAGCCAATGTCTGTCCGAGCCGAAAGTACGATGCAGTTTTTTTGGGAGCGAACGTCGAAATCAGTTTTGACTCGGCGTTCCGGTTTAGGGGAGTTTCGTTCGGGTGTCTCGCTGCACAGCCATACCATGTTTTCCGAGGAAAGCCTGGAGATGGTGCCCCGGTACACGGGCAAGGTACCCTTTCTAGGCGCTGCTATCCGCCGGCAAGAGGCCGAATACAGCGCCAAAGCGAGTAGCCCATTCGACTTTAACCGGGCTTTCTGGACGCCCCCTCTTACTCCTCGCCAAGCGTATCGGCTAGAGGAGAAGCAGATTCAACGGCTATTACAGCTATCGCCGTTGGTATCGCTGACAGACCACGACGATACGCGCGCGGCGCCGCTACTTCGCGTGATGAACCGGTTCCGGTATGCACCGATCTCGACCGAATGGACCATTCCTTTCGAGCCCACATTTTTTCACCTCGGCATTCACAACCTTCCGGCAGAGCATGCCAGAGAACTGCAGTCCCAGATGGCAAGTTACACCTCGGGCAGCGCGTCTGGACAGCTGACGAACTGTCTCGAGAGGCTGAATTCGTATCCTCATGTGCTTGTTGTGCTGAACCATCCTCTCTGGGACGAGAAGGGCATCGGATCGGTCCCGCATCGGGCGGCACTCTCGCTCTTGTTAGAGAAGCATCGCAGACACATTCATGCCGTTGAGGTGAATGGTCTGCGTTCCTGGGTTGAGAACCAAGCCGTGATCTCTCTGGGCCGAACGCTCGGGTTGCCGGTGGTTTCGGGCGGCGACCGGCATGGACGCGAGCCGAATGCCATTCTGAACCTCTCGCCGGCAGGCAGTTTCAACGAATTCGTCGAAGAGGTCCGGTACCGTCGAAAGAGCCATGTGATCTTCATGCCGCAGTACAGGGAGCCGCTACGGTTGCGAATTCTGCAGACGATGGTGGATGTGTTGCGCGATTACCCAGAGAACGTTGAGGGGCGCCGTTCATGGAGCGATCGGGTGTTCTTTCGAGATCCACAGGGAAACACGACGCCTTTAACGCACATCTGGAAAGATGGAGGCCCCAAAATTATCCGGGAATTCATACGCGTCATGCGGCTGCTGGAATGGCGTGGCCTTCAGTCCGCTCTGCGGATCGCGCTGGACGATCGCTCCAGCAAGTGGTGGGAAGGCGAGGCGCCCGTCTGATGGCGGACGTTCAGGTGGCATTCATGCCTCGATAACTGTAAACGAAGTGAATCGACCGGCCGGACCGGGCAAATTTCAGTAGCACACCCGAAAAATCACGCGCTACGAGGCGCTGGTTGGTTTATCTTATATAAGTCGGGTGAATATGAAGTTTCTGGAGAGAGAATCTGCAGGAGACGCCCAGGGCGGCGCCAACAAGCCTCGGGCAGAGGTTTACCGCTTGGCAAATGGGCACGTTATCTACATTGAGAGGGATATCAATGTAGCCGGATGGGCTCGCATCACGCGACTCTCGAGTTCCGGTGACTCTGGGCGGATCTCCTCGCCCTGGTCCAGATGGACATATTCCTGCGCCGCAGAGGCCGCGCATGCGCTCGCGGAATGGGACCCGGATATTGCGCCAGCTCCCGCGGGATGGTTTCTTTCCGGAGAAGCGAAAACAACGGCCCGCTAAGTTTCTCAGATTCGGCCCCGGATGATACGGGCGCCCTCTGCTATCCTCACGGTTGCATGAGCGGGGTGGTGCTCGATGGAAAGAAAATCAGCCTTGAAATCCAAGATGAGTTGCGGCCGCGGATAGAGGCGCTGATTGCAAGGGATAGGACTCCCGGGCTGGCTGTCGTGCTGGTGGGCGATGACCCTGCTTCTCAAATTTACGTCCGAAACAAGATTAAAGCGTGCCACGACCTCGGGATTCGAAGCGTGGAATTTATGCCGCGCGGGGACATCTCGACAGGGGAGCTGATCGAATTACTTAAGCCGCTCACCCAAGACCGCAGTGTGCACGGCATTCTTGTTCAAATGCCGCTACCACGCCAGATTGACGCAGAGGCAGTTGTGAATTACGTTGTCGATCCGGCGCGCGATGTGGACGGTTTCGGCGCGCAGAGTCTGGGACTTCTGGTGCAGAACAAACCGGGGCCGCGGGCATGCACTCCGGCAGGAATCATGCAGATGCTGCGGCGTTATGAGATTTCGCTCGAGGGTAAGCACGCGGTGGTTGTGGGGCGCAGCGACATTGTCGGGAAGCCGATGGCATTGATGCTGCTGCACCAAAACGCAACGGTAACGGTTTGTCATTCGCGAACGCGGAACCTTGCCGAAGAATGCCGCCGGGCGGACATACTCGTGGCCGCGATCGGAAAACCTGCCGCGATCACTCGCGATTACATAAAGGCCGGAGCCGTGGTGGTCGATGTGGGCATGAACCGCCTGACGAACAGTGCTGACGTGCAGCGAATCTTTGCTCATGACCCGGGCCGCCTCGCATCGTTCGCGAGAAACGGTTCGACGCTGGTGGGCGATGTGGATCCGCTCGCAATGCGGGAGCTTTCCTCGGCCTATACGCCGGTTCCGGGCGGGGTCGGTCCTCTTACGATCGCGATGCTGATGTCAAACACCGTCGGACTGGCGGACGGATCTGTCTGGCAGAACTAAGGCAGGCGGGGAATGCTCAAAGTGGGTCTGACAGGAGGCTACGCGACGGGCAAATCGTTTGTGGCCTCGGAGCTGCAGCGACTCGGATGTCACGTCATACATGCCGACAAACTGGGCCACGAAGTTCTGGAGCCGAAAGGCGAGGCTTACCGGGCGACGATAGAAAGTTTTGGTCCTGAGATTCTCGCGCCGGACGCCACGATTGACCGGAAACGGCTGGGCGCAAGAGTATTCGCTTCATCTGAATTGCTGGAAAGACTCAACAGCTTAGTGCATCCGGCGGTGTTTCGCCTGGAAGCAAAAATGCTGGCGCAGATTGCCGCGAAGGATCCCGATGGAATCGCGGTACTCGAAGCGGCGATCCTGATCGAGACAGGGCGTAGCCGCCAATTCGATCGGATCATTTTGACGGTGTGCAGCGAAGAAGAGCAGATCTCGCGTGGCATGACGCGCGATGGTTTGAGCCGTGAAGAGGTGATGGCCCGGCTCCGTCACCAGATGCCGGCGGACGAAAAAAGGCCCTTTGCAAACTACGTGATCGATACGGGGCTACCGAAATCCGAGACGGCTAAGCGGGTGGAAAGCGTCTATCAGGAATTGCAGCAAGTGGGAGATGCACGCCAATGAGAGGGCGGACCGTGCTGCTCGCGTTTGTATTTACCTTCGGATTTCTTTGGCTGACGTCGAAGGCGGACTGGAGCGTCAGGAAAGTGGCCGCACCGCTGTTCCGAGCCGGGCTTAAATGGTCTGAGCCAGTGGAGGTGCATAGCGCGGGCGTTTCGGTAGAAGAAGAAAACAACATAGACATCTACAAGACGGCCCGGCTTGCGACCGTTTACATTACGAGCACGACGGTACGGCGCGATTTCTTCTATGGTCCGGTTGCGTCCCAGAGTCTCGGGTCAGGCTTCCTGATCAATGATGCAGGGTTCATTCTGACCAATTTCCATGTGATCTCGGGCAGCAGCCGAATTCAGGTGACGCTTCCTGACCAAAGCCAGTACTATGCGAACGCGATCGATACCGACCGATCGGACGATCTGGCTTTGATCAAAATCGAACCTAAGAAAAAGTATGGATTTCTGCGCCTCGGCGATTCCGACCGCCTGCAGGTGGGTCAGAAGGTGCTTGCGATAGGCGATCCTTTTGGCCTGGAAGGGACGCTAACGGTGGGCGTTGTCAGTTCGATCGGGCGAAAGATCAACAGCGAGAACGATCAGACGCTGCAAGGGATGATTCAGACTGATGCCGCGATCAATGGTGGAAACAGCGGTGGTCCGTTGCTGGATTCGAACGGATCGGTAATAGGAATCAACACGGCTATTCTGGGCAGAACCAACTTGGGGATCGGTTTTGCGATGCCGATCAACCGGGCGAAGGCGCTACTCAGCGATTTTCAGGCGGGTCGGGTAACGGAGCGCCCAAAAGCGGGAGTCACTACAGAGTTTGTTGCGGGTGACCTCGCGCAGGCGCTGGGTTTGCCTGCGCACGGAGGATTGCTCGTGCAGACCGTGGCGCGCGGCTCATCAGAAGAGGCGGCAGGGGTGCGCGGCGCCCGGCAGGTCGTCGATATAGG
Source organism: Terriglobia bacterium (assembly GCA_963723645.1). GTDB lineage: Bacteria > Acidobacteriota > Terriglobia > Bryobacterales > Bryobacteraceae > Bog-105. The sequence goes on along the minus strand of CAVRRR010000005.1, from coordinate 1,239,324 downwards.
CAATGTGGAACTCGGGATCGGAGGCGATCTGATTACCGCCATCGACGGGCAAAGGGTGGAACATGAAGATGCGCTTATTCGAGCGATCTCTCAAAAGCGCGTCGGAGAAACGGTCGTTCTTTCGATAAACCGCAATGGAAAGAACATTCAGATCGCGGTGAAGCTTCTGCGGCCCCCGGCTGACATTAGCTAGGGCAACGCTGCACGCTAGCCCTCAACGAACTCTTCTATTGGGGCCGAGGCGAACGGATTGAAGTTGGTTTGGTAATCGAAGTAGTCTACTCCTTCGGTACGCTTGAGAAAGTTCACAACCGCGTAAGTGGCCGGGGTCATGAGGGTCTCGTAGACGACCTTGATGATGTATCCGGAAACAATCAGCTTCAGGATCACAGCAGTGGGACGCAAACCATAGAAGGCTGCGAACATCACAATGGTTGTATCGACGGCTTGCCCCACAACCGTTGAGCCAATCGTCCGGGTCCAGAGATAGCGCCCTTTAGTTAATAGCTTGAGCTTCGCGAGAGTAAGGGAGTTCGCGAACTCTCCGCACCAGTAAGCAAGCAAACTGGCGAACACAATCCTGCCGACGGGCCGGAAGACTGTCGCAAATGCCTCCTGATCTTTGAATTCGGGAGCCGGCGGAATGATTACCGCTAAGAAGCTCAAGAGCACGAGTAGGAACGAAGCGAAGAAGCCGTACCAGATTGCCCGCCGCGATGCGCTGTAGCCGTAGACTTCGGTGAAGATGTCACCGAAGATGTAAGTGACCGGAAAAAGCATCTGAGCTGCACTGATCCGCAGGGGTCCAAGGGCGAAGAACTTCGGCGCGACAATGTTCGAGACGAGTAAAACGGTCACGAACAGCGTGATGAGCGCGTCAAGATATTTGTAGTTCCGGCTGCTCTCCAGCAGGGCGGCCAGGGCGTGTCCCGATACTGGGATTTTACTCTTCTTGTGTACGTTCAGCTCTGGCTCCGGACCGCGAAAGTTGTTGAAATCGTTCCCGTTATAATCGGATGGTGTTTAGACGCCGGGCGACTCTTGTTCTAGCCATCGTAGTACTTGCGAGTTGCCGCAGAAACAATCAGAGCCGGGAGCAGGTGCAGGCGGCGATTCTGCAGCGGCTGCAGACGAGCTCTGGTTTGGATCTTAAAAGCCTGGACGTGACCACGACCGCGGTCGTTTTCAATAAAAATTTGGCATATGCCACCGTTGCTTTTCATCCTAAGGACGATCCAACCATCAGCAATGGAATGGTCATGAAATACACCTTGGAAGATCGCGACGGGAAATGGGTGGTGCTAGGTGTCGCCGATTCTCAGGGTCACGGGTTGCCCGGGCACGGCGCCGCGGGTGCGAGTCAGCTTCCGGCTGGTCATCCGTCGGTGGACGGGACCAGCCCGGGAGAAGCAATGCCTGACCGACATGCGCCTAAGCCGAGTGGAGGAAGTCCGAACGGACAGCCTCGATGAAAACGGTTGCCGTATTGGGTGGCGGGCCCGCTGGAGCATCGGCGGCTGAGAGGCTGGCGCGTGCCGGTCTGAAAACTATCGTAATTGACGAAAAGCTTGCCTGGGAGAAGCCTTGCGGCGGCGGGATCACTTACAAGGCGTACTCGCAATATCCATATCTGATCGAGAACGACACCCCTAAGCGTTTTGTCTCGGATACATTCATCGCGGCTCCGAAATCGGGTGCCTTCAAGATGTCGCTTACGCGACCGCTGGTGATCTATTCGAGAATCGACCTGAACGGCTTGCTGCTGCAGAGAGCGGCGGCAGCGGGTGCCGACATAGCCCAAGAACGAGTTTTAGGACTGGAGCGCGGCTCCGATACGTGGCGGATCCGAACCCGGTCAGGTAGAATCGAGGCCGATTACTGCGTGATTGCGACTGGTGCACGGAACCCGTTACGTGACGTGGGTACTCAGTACACCGCCAAAGACACCATGTATGCGCTCGGGTATTGGGTACCCTCTGAGCAGTGTCACATAGATATCCAGTTTCTACCGAATCTCGAGGGCTACATCTGGGTGTTCCCGCGGTCCGGGCATCTCTCCGTGGGCATTTGCGGAAAGGGCGAGTCGGCTCAGTGCCTGCGCGCCCGCCTTGAGCGCTACATGGAAGAGAAGGAGATCAGCCGGCATGAAGCCAAGTTTTATGGCCACATGCTACCTGCCCTGGATTCGAGTGGCTGGCGGAACAACCGCCTTGCCGGGGACGGCTGGATCGCAGTGGGAGACGCGGGTGGCCTAGTTGACCCCATCACGGGAGAGGGCCTGTATTACGCGGTTCGGTCGGGTGATCTCGCGAGCCAGGTTCTGTTGAGCGACACGGGCCCGGAAAGAGCAGCCGAAACTTATAGGCAAATGATAACCCGGGATTTTGGCACTGACCTTACCTACGGCGCGGGTCTCGCTAAGCGCCTCTTCTGCGGCGCGATCTGTTTCGGGGCTGTGCCTTCGCGGATGATCGACTTCATGAAACGCAGTCCGAAGTTCTGCGAAATCATGCAGGACCTCTTTGCCGGCACACAGCCTTACCTCGATTTAAAGACACGGCTTCTGCGCAACGTCAATACGACTCTGCATGAAATCCTAATGAGTTTTCTTTTTCGAAAGCTTATTCTCGGCGAAACGCGGGTATGAACGTTCAGCAGTCCGAGCTTCTGTTCGCTCGGGCCAAGCAGAGCATACCTGGGGGCGTCAACTCGCCCGTGCGAGCGTTTCGCGGTGTCGGCGGTACCCCGCTGTTTATCGCGCGCGGCGATGGCCCTTACCTTTACGATGTCGACGGAAACGAGTACATCGACTACATTGGCTCGTGGGGTCCTCACATTCTCGGGCATCGCCCGCCTTCGGTGATCGAAGCGCTGGCCTCGGTTCTCGATATGGGCACAAGTTTCGGGGCTCCAACGGGAAGGGAGGTGGAGCTCGCCGAGCTGATTATCGATGCGGTGCCTTCGGTAGAGATGGTGCGGCTCGTCAACTCCGGAACAGAAGCGTGCATGAGCGCGATCCGGCTGGCGCGCGGATTCACCGGGCGCGATATCACGGTCAAGTTTGAAGGCTGCTATCACGGGCACGTGGACTCTTTGCTGGTGAAAGCGGGTTCAGGTTTAGCCACTCTCAGCTTGCCCGATACGGCCGGTATTCCACGCTCCTTTTCGGACACTACGATTGCACTCCCTTTCAACGACCTCGATTCAGTCGAAGATGCGTTCAAGAAACAGGGCGACAAGATCGCGTCGATCATCGTAGAACCCGTGGCGGGCAATATGGGATGCATCCCTCCTGAGGCCGGTTTTCTTAAAGGGCTGCGCAGCATCACGCAGCGCTACGGCGCCCTGTTGATCTTCGACGAGGTTATGACTGGATTCCGGCTTAGCAGGGGTGGCGCTCAACAGATTTTCGGGATTGAGCCGGATCTTACAACAATGGGGAAGATTATTGGGGCAGGCTTGCCCCTTGCGGCGTACGGTGGCCGGAGAGACGTGATGAGCAAAATAGCTCCGGTCGGTCCGATCTACCAGGCCGGGACGCTCTCCGGAAACCCGCTCGCCGTTACAGCCGGCATAGCGATGCTGACCTATCTTGAAGGACATCCAGAAGTGTATGAGATTCTCGACGATTCGTCCGCTCGACTGGCTGCGGCTGCTCCGCAAGGCACGTGTGTGAACCGTATGGGTTCAATGCTCACGATCTTTTTTCAAGCAGGCCCGGTAAGGAACTACGAGCAGGCGAAACAGTCCGATACGGTCATGTTCGGCCGGTTTTTTCACCACCTGCTCGACCGGGGCATCTACTTCCCACCGTCCCAGTTCGAAGCGGCGTTTCTTTCCGCTGCGCTGACGCGGGCAAATCTCTCGACAACTGCGGCGGCACTTCGTGAGTTTCACTCCTAAGCGCGTTCTTGTCACGGGTGCGGCGAAGCGCATAGGGCGTGTTATCGCGATCGAGCTTTCCCGCTGCGGATTCGAAGTAGCCATTCATTACAACACCTCGCGCGACGAGGCCGAGCAGGTCTCGCGCGAGTGCAACGATGGTCCGTTGTTTCAAGCTGATTTCGCGAACGTTGCCGAGATTCGCCGTTTGTTCAGGGAAGTTCGCGAACGTTTCGGACCGCTTCGTTACCTCGTGAACAACGCGGCGCGTTTTACGCGAATCGCTCCGCTGGACATCACTGAAGCCGACTGGGATTTCATTCACGACGTCAATCTAAAAGCGACCTTCTTCTGCTGCCAGGAAGGAGCCCGGCAGATGGACGAGCTGGGATCGGGACGCATCGTGAACATCAGTTCGCTCGGCGGTATTCGCCCCTGGGCCAGCCACGTCCACTATTGCGCGTCGAAGGCGGGAGTGATTATGCTGACGAAGGCTTTGTCGAAAGCGCTCGCCCCAAAGATTGCGGTGAACTCGGTAGCTCCTGGAGTAATCGCCTTTGAGGGCGACGTCGACGAGCGAGTGCAAGCAATGATCGATGCGACGCCCATGCGCAGATCAGGGACACCCGAGGACGTGGCTGAAGCCGTTCACTTCTTTTTGACGGCACCCGCATTCATAACCGGCCAGGTAATGGCGGTAGACGGCGGGCTAAGCCAGCGCTGAACTTATTCGGCCAGAGCTCGCCCTTCAAAGAAGACGTCGCGGTAGTGCGAGATGGCCGGCGGATGGCTGAACACAATGGCGACGACGTCGAAGCGGACGTTGTTCCAGGCATCACCCGAACGAGTTACAAAGGTGCGGGCAGCGCGCACAATGTGGCGCTTCTTTTCGGGATCGATTGCACGGTCCGGACTGCCATACTCTGCCGACCTGCGCGATTTCACTTCTACAAAGACCAGCTTGTCGCCCTCGCGTGCGACGATATCGATTTCAGAATCCTGGCCCGGTTTGTAATTTCGTGCGATGATCCGATAGCCAGAGCTGCGCAGATATCGGTGTGCGAGATCCTCGCCTTTTCGCCCGAGGGCGCTATCGGGCGAAAGCGTCCTTTTTTCCCGGAACTGCCGGGCCGCATCGCTGAGCTTCCAGACTAGCTGACGCGGGTGGAGCGCCCAATTACTTCCGTGTTGTCCTTCATGGCTGCCAGATGCCACTCGATCACCTTGCCTCGAATGATGTAGCAGAGATAGAACTCCCAGAACCGCCGGAAGCCTCGGAACCGGTTCACCAGGAATTCGAAACCCAGGTATCTCCATAGAGCAAGTAGACGCACCTTTAGGAAAGTCTCGCGAAATCTTGCTCGTGAATAATATGCGTAGCCGCCGTGGTTCTCACCGAAATACCGGAAGGAGAAGCTATTCAGGTGCCACCGATGGGTCGGGTCGCAAAAGGAGCTGAAATCGGTGTAGTGAGGAGTGACGATGACCGCGCTGCCGCCAGGTGCGAGGAGACGGTAGAACTCCTCCATCGTGCGAATCACGTCGGATACGTGTTCGATGACATGGATTGCCCGCACTTCGCGAAACGAGCTGTCAGCGAATGGAAAAGGGTACTGGTCGAGATCCGCAATTACATCGGCGCGAGTATGCTCGTTACGATCGATTCCGATCGCGCCCGGATACTTGTTAATTCCGCAGCCCACATCGAGGATCGGTAGCGGCGTTGAACTTGCTCGACCGCGCCGCACCGCCTCGTCGGGCCTGGCGTTTAGCGCTCCAACTCCTGCAGGCACTGCTCCAGTGTATCCATGGCAAAGTCCGCCTGTTCCCGGGTAATGACCAGCGGAGGACACAGTCGAATGCTATTTGGACCCGCGCCTAGAACAAGCAATCCACGCTCGAATGCGAGCGATTCTACACGGTCTCGAAGTTCAGGAGCCCGTTCTTTCGAGTGCTGATCGAGGACCAGTTCAATTCCGATCATCAATCCTATGCCTCTGACCTCGCCGACATGCCGGAACAGCGCCGGCCACTTCATTGCGCGTTTGAGAATATACGCCCCGGTCGCCGCTGCATTCTCCATCAGGCCCTCTTCGAGAAGATCCAAAGTGACCAGGGCCGCCGCAATTGCGACCGGATTACCGCCGAAGGTAGAGGCATGGGCGCCCGGTGGCCAATTCATGACGTCGGCGCGCGCGATCATTGCCGAAAGCGGCATTCCGCTCGCGATTCCTTTCGCCACGGTGACGATGTCCGGCAAGATGCCGAAATGTTCGGAAGCAAACATCCGGCCCGTCCGCCCCATTCCGCTCTGAACCTCGTCATGGATCAGCAGGATGCCGTATTTGTCGGCGACGCGGCGTAGTTCCTGGTGGAACTCTTTTGGGGGCACCAGGTAACCGCCCTCGCCCTGGACTGGCTCAACGAAGATTCCGGCCACCTCTTCGGGCGGCAGTATTGTTTTGAACAGCTGATCTTCGAGCACCCGGACGCAATCGATCGCGTGACTCGCTTCTGAGGACCCTTCAGCCCGACGGTACACGTTTGGATAGGGAATGTGATGCACGGGCAGAGAGGGATGAAAGCCGCGCCGTTGAGTTATCTTGCTTCCGGTAAGCGAAAGAGCGCCCATCGTCCTTCCATGGAAGGCGCCGAAGAAGGCGACAAACTTATCGCGGCCTGTGTGATAGCGCGCCAGCTTGAGAGCTGCTTCATTGGCTTCTGCGCCCGAATTTCCGAAATAGACACGGCGCCCAACACCGCCAGGCGTGAGAGCGGCCAGACGCTCGGCGAGCAGCACCATCGATTCGTAGTAAAAATCGGTCCCGGACATGTGTAGGAAGTTGCCGGCTTGCTCTTGGATCGCCTTAACCACCCGCGGATGCGAGTGGCCGGTCGCGACTACCGCGATGCCTGCGGCGAAGTCAAGAAAGTGATTGCCGTCGACGTCTTCGACGACGGCGCCGCTGCCGCGCTTCATGACAAGCGGGTAACAGCGCGTGTACGAAGGCGAGAGTACGGCGCGATCACGCCTGATAATGTCTTGCGCTTTTGGCCCGGGCAGCGCAGTCACAAGGTTGGGAAGAAGTGGATTTGGAGCGATCTCCGTTAGCATTACTCAGTCCTTGAGAGTTACAAATCAAACAACACGGATAGCTGCGCTGGAGCGTAACTAGTCGGCGCCGAACAAGGACGGACGGTTGCTGGCCGGAACTGCCATAACCCAGCTTAGTTCAAATTCAGCGAGATGTCGAACGTGGCCCGGCCGCCCCTCAGCGCGGCCTCTTCTGGTCAAAGCGAGCAGGTTCCTCGCCATTTGAAGAAATTCGTCGCTTCATGTCCATGCGGTTCAGCCAGCTAACTGCGCCGAAAGCACCGAGCCATGAGCCGAGGGCAGCGAAAATCACGTAAATCGAATTGCCCGTGTAGCTGATGACGGCGAAAGCGGAAAGCATGTACCAGAGACTGCTCCAGCCAGCGGCCGAGAACCTGCGGCGCGCGCTTACGGCAGAATTAAACAGAACATAGACGGCGTCGGTGAGCGCGGTGGACGCGGTTACGCCGGCGGCAATCAAGGGATGGGGAGCCTGCAAACAGGTACACTCCTATTCTGATGCGATCAGATGAATAGCTGCCTGAACCGCAGCATGTCAAACTAGTTTCCCAATCTCCAAGTGCTCGATAATTTTCAAAACCTGTTGATTGTCATCGGAACGGTGGCTGCGTCCGCTGCATTTCTGTTCCTGCTCAGCCGGGTGTGGCATATCGAGAAGCGCCGCCAGTACAACGACCTTATTGGTTGGAACGTGAGCGTGTTAGGAACGACGTACGCAGTGGTAATGGGGTTTATGCTGTACGCCGTGTGGACAAGCTTCGAAATTGCCGCGGCCAACGCGGAAGCGGAAGCGAACTGCATAGTAAACGTGGTGCGTTCCGCCCGGGGGCTGCCGAAGGAACAGCGCGCGCAGATTCGCGATATCGGCGCACATTACGTAGACATAATGCTCAAGGAGGAATGGCCCGCCATGAGCCATGGTGCCCTCAGCCCGGAATCGCATCGTACGGTGCAGCAACTCTGGGCGGTTGTCAGCCGCACCGAAGCCCGTACCGGTCTCGAGCAGACCAGCTTGGATCACACCTTCAGCGAACTTTCGAGCATGACCGACCATCGCCGGTTGCGGGAGGTGCAGGTCGGAGCCAGCTTGCCTGAGATCTTATGGATTGTCCTGATCGCAGGCGCAGTGGTGACGATTATCTCCGCAAGCCTGTTTGGCACCCTGGATTTCAAGCTTCACTTGACGCAGGTGACGATGCTCGCACTGATGCTTTCTTTGATTCTGGTCGCGATAGCCGATATCAATCACCCTTTTCAGGGCTCGGTGCATGTTCCACCGGTCGCTTTCGAGAAGGCGAGGCAGACAATTGCGGATATCAGGTGATCCCAAAGAATGCGCCAGCAGCGCGACGTTGATTAGACGATCAAAGCTTCTTCCTCGCGGATCTTGCGAGATAGCTCCGCAGTACCTTTCGCATCCATGAGGGACCTTAGCCGAGGAAACTCGATTTCCTCTTCCTGGCGGGCATGGGGCTCAATTTCGCTGTACAGGTCTCTCGCTCGCGCAATCCATGGTTCGTCCTCCTTCATAGCGCGCTCAAGCTCGAACAAGAGTACCTTCATTCGCGCGTGCTCACGATACAGTTTTTCGGTCTCGCTCGCCCGCTCCGTGTCGTCTTGCAGCCAGGGATACACGATGTCTTCTTCCGCAAGCGCATGCTTTCCGATGGTGCGCTTGAACTTCACGAACAGAGCCATACGTTTGAAAGGGCTCTCTTTTGGAGTCTGCTCCATTTTCGTCAGCAGCGATAGCAATTCGCGATGTTGCCGAATGAGGCCCGCGAACGGGTCGTGTCCAGCCGCGGAACGGATGAGTCCGCTCGCATTCGCAAGAAGAAGGGGAGCGAAACGGCCTAAAAGCGCGCCACCAATGGCTCCGAGTGCCAACATCGTGTACTTGCCCGTTCGTTCTCCGTTGACGCTCTGGGGTGAAATCAATTAACGCCTCCGACGGCCTGCTTCGGGACGATTACTCGCTGGCTTCGCCGTCCAAAATATGAGACGCGCTCGGGAATCGGCGATTTCGAAGAGTCACATGCGTAATTGCACGTGCGCTAGGGGACAAGTGCCGTTAGCCTCGTTTGCGCGGCGTCAGTCCATTGGTGGCTCATCGTCGCCCGTATCGGCCGCCAGATTCTCAAATTTCGTATAGCGATTGAGAAATGCCAGTTTGATGCGCCCGGTGGGACCATTCCGCTGCTTAGCGAGAATCAGTTCAGCCAAACCTTTGAGGCTCTCCTTGTCGGGTCGATAGACCTCTTCGCGAAAAATGAATGCCACCATGTCCGCGTCCTGCTCAATCGAGCCGGATTCACGAAGGTCGCTTAGCATCGGCCGATGGTCACCGGGTCTTGTCTCAGGAGCGCGGCTCAACTGTGAGAGCACCAGAAACGGCACCCGCAGCTCTTTCGACATGAGTTTGAAGCCGCGGGATAATGAGCTGATTTCCTGGACGCGATTCTCGTAGCGACCGCGGCCCTGCATAAGCTGGAGATAATCGATTACAACCAGCCCGAGGCCCTGTTCGGCCTGCAGCCGCCGCAATTTCGAGTGCACGTCCATGAGATTGGTCCCAGCTGTGTCGTCGATATAGATCGGCGATTCGACGATTCGGTAGAGAGCGTCCTGCAACGCGTGCCGCTCTTCACCGGTGAGGTATCCTGCTCGAAACCGCTGCTGGTCAACGCGCGCCGTGCCGCAGATTAGACGAGTGAGCAACGACTCTTTAGACATCTCGAGCGAGAATATGGCCACGGGCTGCGGGTTGTGAGGATTCATGGCCACGTGCTGGGCGATGTTGAGAGCAAATGCCGTCTTTCCCATGGCGGGCCGCGCCGCAAGTATGATCAACTCGCCTTCACGAAGGCCACCGGTCAATTCGTCCAGCTTCAGGAAACCGGTGCCAATTCCTTTGATCCGCTTGCTCGCATCAAGGAATGCATTGATGCCGCCCTCATACTCGGTAACGATTTGTGCGGGGGTCGAGAGCGCGTTCCTCGACTGGACGTCCCCCAATTTCATGAAAGCGTCTTCTACCGCGCCCAGGATTTCGGTGGCGTTCTCTTCGCAGGCTATGCACCGGTTTATCGTGTCTTGCGAAACGCTGATGATGCGTCGCAGCAAAGACTTTTCCTTCACGATGGTGACGTAGCCTTCGAGGTTGTGCAGCTGCGGCAGGCCATCATCGAGTGAAACCAGATAGCTGAGCCCATCTACAGACTGCAGCTGCCCTTGTTTCATGAGCTCGTTTGCGAGCGTGACACGGTCGATCTTCTCGCCACGGTCATGCAGTTCGCTCATGCGCAGGAAAATGCGCTTGTGCTTCTCGAGACTGAAATCTTCAGCCGAAATTGTGCCCGCGACCTGGAGAAAGGCGGTTTCCGTGCTCATGATGGCGCCTAGTACAAAGCGTTCGGCGTCCAGGTTATCGGGAAGTGCGTGATCGATGCTGATATCGCGTACGGCCATCAAAGAGACTCGCCTAACTTAGCTGACCTGGAGACTGGCTCTCAAGGCGAAAATGACAAGGCCTTGTGAATATCAGCTGAAAACCGATGTTCCCATCGCGGTCCGAAGGATCACGCCCAGATTCTGCAACCAGGAAACAAGATCTTAACCGTATTTCCACAGGCCCTCCAGTACATTTTCGCCTATTTTTGTTTCGATGGAGCCCGATGATGTGCTTGGTATACTTTGGCTTGATGCCATTGAACGCTCATCGCCGCCATCACCATCTCCCGACGGGGTAACGGCGAGCCTTGCGTCTCATTCTTTTCCGCAACCGGCCCGCCGCAGTTGGCGGGTTTTTTACTTTCTGGGGCAATTCTTGAGCGAACTCTTAGACTTCGAAAAGGAAAACGGACTCATCACCGCTGTTGTACAGGACGCAAGCACGAACCGAGTGCTGATGGTCGGGTATATGAACCGTGAGGCTTTCGAGAGAACAGTTTCGACCGGTCACGTCACGTTTTTCAGCCGCTCCCGGCAAAAGCTTTGGACGAAAGGTGAGACGTCTGGCCACTTCCTCAACCTGAGATCCGTCAGAACTGATTGCGACGGCGATGCGCTCCTGGTTTTCGCGGAGCCTGTCGGCCCTGGTGTCTGCCACAACGGCTTCGAGAGCTGTTTCTACCGCGAGTTTGAGAACGGCCAGTGGCTTGAGACGGAGGAGAAAGTCTATGACTCTGACTCAATCTATGGAGTCAAGAAATGAAGCTCAAGCTGGGCATACCGAAGGGCAGTCTCGAGACCGCAACTATAGACTTGTTTCGCCGGGCGGGTTTTAACATCACAACTACGACCCGGAGTTACTTTCCTGCAATCGATGACCACGAGATCGAGTGCATGCTGATTCGGGCGCAGGAGATGGCTCGCTACGTGGAGGATGGTGTTCTCGATGCCGGCCTGACTGGCCGCGACTGGGTGGAAGAGAATGAGGCACACGTAGAAACAGTAGCCGACCTGGTTTATGCCAAGCAGAGTTTTGGAAAAGTACGGTGGGTTCTGGCGGCCCCGGAGTCATCGCCTTTCAACACTGTTCACGACCTGGAAGGCAAGACCATCGCGACAGAACTGGTGAATATGACGGAGCGCTACCTGGCCGGAAAGGGAGTTCGAGCGCGGGTGGAATTCAGCTGGGGCGCTACTGAAGTTAAGCCTCCCGAACTCGCCGATGCCATTGTGGAAGTGACTGAGACCGGGTCGTCCCTTCGAGCCAACAAGCTGCGGATACTGGAGACGGTTCTCGAATCCAACACGCAGCTGATTGCCAATACGGATGCGTGGGCGGACCCGTCGAAGCGGAGAAAGCTTGAAGACGTCAAGATGCTTCTCGAAGGAGCAATGAATGCCCTCGGGAAGGTTGGCCTGATGATGAACGTGCGCCGCAGCGAGCTCAGCTCGGTGCTGAACGTGCTTCCCGCCCTTAAAAATCCGACCATATCCCAGCTCAGCGATGAAGAATGGGTGGCTGTAAACACGATCCTGGAGGAGGCTACTGTGCGCGCCATCATCCCACGTTTAAAAGAGGCCGGGGCGCAAGGGATTGTGGAGTACCCGCTCAACAAGATTGTGATGTAAGCATGATCAGAATTGTTGACGGTATCGAGGCAAAATCCATACTGGCAAACCGTTCCCGCGGGGTGGGAGCCTATGAAGACGCCGTTCGCCCCATCATCCTTGCTGTTCGAGCAGAGGGTGACGGCGCTCTACTGCGCTATGCGCGGCAATTGGATGGATTGGGCGAACAGCCACTGCGCGTTTCGGTTCGGGAACTGAGAGCGGCCGGAGATAGCATGAGCGGCGAAGTTCGTCGAGCAGCCAAGGCTGCAATCGAGAATATTCGGGAGTTCGCCGAAGCTCAACTGCCCCGAGAACGGCTAACGGAATTTTCTCCTGGCCGGAAGCTTGGGTGGATTGTTCGACCGCTGGATGCAGTGGGCTGCTACGTTCCCTCAGGCCGCTATCCTCTTCCCTCCACTCTCTTAATGACGGCCGTCTTGGCGCAAACTGCCGGTGTGAAAAGAATCTGCGTAACTTCGCCAAGGCCCTCAATCGAAATTCTAGGCTGCGCGCACCTGCTGGGGATCGAAGAAGTGTATCGAGTCGGGGGAGCGCACGCTATTGCAGCCCTGGCATTTGGAACGGGCACCATCCGGCCAGTGGATCGGATCGTGGGTCCCGGCAACGCATATGTGGCTGCGGCCAAGAAGCTTGTTGCAGGCGATGTTGGGATTGACTTCGTGGCGGGTCCGACAGAGATCCTGATCATTGCGGAAAATGGGGATCCAAAAGTCATTGCGGCGGATATGCTCGCGCAGGCCGAACACGACACGACCGCGAGTGCCATTCTCCTGACGACCTCGCAGTCTCTCGCGGTGGCGGTGTCGAATGAATTAGAGAGACAAGTTAGAACGCTGCCGACCGCGGATGTGGCCCGGTCGGCGGTTCAGGAAGGCAGCTTCATCGCGGTGCTACGTAATATCGAAGAGGCTATAGCGCTTTCGAATGTATATGCACCGGAGCACTTGAGTTTGCACGATTCCTCGCTGCTCTCGGCAATAAATAACGCCGGGACTGTCTTTCTTGGGCCGACGTCGCCCGAATCGGCGGGCGACTACGCGTCTGGACCCAGTCATGTGCTGCCGACCGGTGGCGCTGCGCGGCTTCGCGGCGGGCTTTCGGCAGCCGATTTTGTGAAGGTGATTGCCGTTCAACAGTTGTCGCCAGGCGCTCTCGAGCAGCTTGCTCCGACGATCACAACGCTCGCGCGGGCAGAAGGTTTAGAGGCGCATGCCCGTTCAGTGGAGGTCCGATCTGTCCAGTAATCCCGGGCCTCGTCAGGAAGAAAAACGAGCGACACAAGGCCTCAGTCCGCGAGAAGCGGTTCTTCGCATGGCGCCCTACCATCCGCCTACGGGCGGACGCCGGAACAAACTGCGTCTGGACTTCAACGAGAATACCGTGGGTGCTCCGCCGCATGTTCTCGATTTCATCAAACGGTACCTTACCGGGGCCGATCTCAGTATCTATCCTGAATACGATCACGCGATCGAAGATTTAGCGCTGCACTTTGACGTTGCGCCGGATGAGCTGACTCTTACGAACGGTACAGACGAAGCAATCCAGCTGCTGATCAATACCTACGTGAACAGCGGCGATCAGGTCATTGTGTTGAAACCCTCCTACGCGATGTACCGGTTTTACGGACAGCTGGCAGGCGCCGCAGTCACTGAGGTGGAGTACCGGGCGGGCACGCTGGGCTTTCCACTCGAAGAACTTTTGGAACAAATCACTCCGACAACGCGCGCCATCCTGATTGGTAATCCTAACAATCCGACGGGAACTGGCACCGACCCGAAGGGGATTCGCCAAATCTTACGGAAAGCAACAAACGCCGCCGTGCTGGTAGACGAAGCTTATTACGAATTCAGCGGTGTGACGGCTTTGCCGCTGATGGAAGAACATCTGAATTTGTTTGTCAGCCGGACGTTCTCGAAGACTTACGGTATGGCGGCGATGCGTTGCGGATGCTTGTTCTCCCAGGCTTGCAACATGGCGCACGCAAAGAAGGCGCAATCGCCGTATAGCGTGAATGCCCTGGCGGCGATGGCTGCACGGATCGCTATTCAGGACCAGGCTTTTGTTGAGGAATATGTTCTGGAGGTGCTCGCCGCGCGGGAGCTTCTCTATGTCGGTTTCGAGCGCTTGAAGATCCCTTATATTCCGAGCATGGCGAACTTTGTACTGTTCGAAGCCGGGGAGCGCGCTGTCGCGATTCGTGACGAACTGCGCAACCGTGGAGTTTTGATTCGCGATCGCAGCTATGAACTTCCCGGGGCGGTTCGAGTTACTGTCGGGACGCGAGATCAGGTCGAGCAATTCTTAGCAGAGTTGGAGAGGATTTGGTAATTCCGCCGCCACCGGACGTCATTGTCTTCGATATGGACGGAGTTCTCGTCGAAGTGGGCGCATCGTATAGGGAAGCCATACGCGAGACGGTTGCTCACTTTACCGACCAGCTCGTTTCTCAGGACCTGATTCAGGATTTCAAGAATGCCGGAGGTTGGAATAACGACTGGCTTCTTTCGCATCGTCTTATTGCGGATCGAGGCGTGAAAGTAGAGTACCCCGAAGTTGTCGAATATTTTAACCATATTTTTCTCGGCGACAACCGAAATGGTTTGATTCTGCGGGAGCGTTGGATGCCTTCAGCGAACCTGCTACAGGGCTTAGCGGAACGGGCCGCATTGGCCATCTTTACAGGACGCGCGAAGTACGAGGCAGACGCAACTCTGCAACGCCACGCGGACTCGATCCGGTTCGACCCTATCATCACGGATGAATCGGTATCGAACCCGAAGCCTGCGCCGGACGGGCTCGAACTCATCAAGCAGCAATTTCCGGCCAAGCGTCTCTGGTATTTGGGCGACACGGTTGACGATGCACGCAGTGCGCGTGCGGCAGGGGTCGCGTTCGTGGGCGTTTCGATGAAAGAGAACCCGAGGCATGGGGAAATAACCAGGACGCTATACGAGGACGGCGCTTTTGCGGTACTTGAAAACGTGAATGAACTGCCCTCGCTCATCCAGAGGGCGGCGTAGCGTGCGAGAGTCCTCCATCCGGCGCGAGACGAAGGAAACGCAGATCACGGGCCGTCTAGTCATCGAAGGCGCCGGAACATATGAGATCTCGACCGGTATCCGCTTCCTCGATCACATGCTCGAATTGTTTAGCAAGCACGGAGCGTTCGATCTGACGATTGATGCGAAAGGCGATCTCGACGTGGATCAGCACCATACGGTCGAGGACGTGGGCATTGTGTTGGGTGATCTCTTCTCCGAAGCTTTGGGTGACCGGCGCGGGATCAATCGGGCCGGGTACTTCGTCCAAACTATGGATGAGAGCCTCGCTGTCGTCGCAGTCGATCTGGGCGGTAGGCCGGTGCTTGTCTACGATCAGCAAGTCGATGTGGTCCAGGTAGGAGATCTCCAAACCGAATTACTCGAGGACTTCTTTTTAGGGTTTGCGAACCACGCTGGAGCGAACCTTCACGCGAAAGTGTTCTACGGCCGATCCAGCCACCATAAGATTGAAGCCATTTTCAAGTGCTTCGCGAGAGCTATGCGATATGCCTGCTCGACCGACGAACGGCTCAAGGATCAACTTCCTTCGACAAAGGGACTCTTGTGACCACGATCGTGAATTACGGGGCGGGGAATCTGCGTTCCGTGCAAAATACGTTGGAGGAACTCGGGCTTCCCTATCACGTGACAAGCGATGCAATGGAAGTTGAGCAAGCGCAAAGAATCATTCTGCCCGGCGTTGGTCACTTTGGACAAATGATGCACGCCCTCGACCGTCTCGGCCTGCGCGATGCGCTGGTACGGAAACTTAAAGCAGGCACACCGTTTCTCGGGATCTGCGTCGGATTACAGTGCTTGTTTGAAGGAAGCGAAGAATCGCCCGGCGTGCCCGGACTTGGCGTCTTGCCCGGAGAAGTCAAAAGGTTTAAGGGCCCGGTTCGAGTCCCTCACATGGGCTGGAACTCGCTCACGAGACTCAGACCATCGAAACTGTTGAGGAGCATAGTTGGAGAGCCGTTCACTTATTTCGCCCACAGTTTCTATGCGCCCGTTGTTGATGAAACCGCGGCCATCTGCACGTATTCGCAGTCTTATTCTGCTGTCATCGAGCAGGCCAACCTGCATGCCGTGCAATTCCATCCCGAGAAGTCGGGGCAGGTCGGGCTTTCCGTGCTGAAAAATTTCATCGAATCTTGATGTTGGCCCGACGTATCATTCCGTGTCTAGATGTCACCGGCGGCCGCGTCGTTAAGGGCGTAAACTTTGTCGATCTGCGTGATGCCGGTGATCCCGTCGAACTCGCCGAGCGATACAATCTGCAGGGAGCTGACGAACTCGTCTTCCTCGACATCACTGCGTCGAGCGATGCCCGCGAGATCATGGCCGATCTGGTGGCCCGAACCGCCCGCAGAGTGTTCATCCCGCTCACGGTGGGCGGGGGTTTGCGGAGCGTGGCAGACGCCCGCAAGATCATTCTTGCCGGTGCTGATAAGGTGAGCGTTAATACGGCAGCTGTCCGCAGGCCAGAGTTGATTCGTGAACTGAGTCTCGAGTTTGGGGCACAGGCGGTCGTGCTCGCCATCGATGCGCGGCATGCGGGCGATGAGCGATGGAATGTTTACACGAAGGGAGGCCGGCAGGACGAAGGCATCGATGCGATTGAATGGGCCCAGGAAGGCGAGGCGCTCGGGGCTGGTGAGATTCTGGTGACATCGATGGACACCGATGGAGTTCAAGGTGGTTTCGACTGCCCGCTCACGGAGACCGTGGCTCGGAAGACCGCAGTTCCGATCATCGCCTCGGGCGGCGCAGGAACGCTCCAGGACTTTGTGAAAGTTTTGACGGAAGGCAAGGCGGATGCTGCGCTGGCCGCCTCCGTTTTTCATTATGGGAAATACAGTGTTGGTGACCTTAAGCTTGCTTTGCAGCAAGCCAACGTTCCGGTAAGGCCAATCGCGTGATTATTCCTTGCATAGATCTGATGGATGGCAAAGTAGTCCAGCTTGTGCAGGGCCGGGAGAAAGTGCTCGAACGATCTGCCAATGAAATGCTAAGCGCATTTGCAGGCTTCGATCAGATTCAGGTGATCGATCTCGATGCCGCGATGGGCCGGGGCTCTAACGGTCTTATCGTCGAGTATCTGGCCAGCAGGGCAACGGTGCGGGCCGGGGGAGGTGTTCGTACGTCGGACCGTGCTGCGGAACTCGTTGCCCACGGCGCTTACCGGGTGATTGTCGGTACTGCAGCGTTCTCGAGCACTGGAGCGAATCTTACTGTGCTGCAAAAGCTGGTGGACGCCGTGACTGCCGAAAGGATAACGATCGCTCTCGATAGCAGGCACGGGCATATCGTTGTCAATGGTTGGAAGCGGGAAACAGAGTGGGTCGCGCGCGACGTCATTGGCGAGCTGGAACCTTACTGTTCCGGATTCCTTTGCACCTATGTCGATAAAGAGGGAATGATGCAAGGAACAGATGTCAACTGGTTTGAAAGTCTGCGGCGAGCCACGGATCACGAACTGATCGCTGCGGGCGGCATCACGACATTGGACGATGTGAAGGCGTTGACGGCTTTGAACATTCACTGCGCGATCGGCATGTCGATCTATACAGGCAAGCTGTCGCTGGATACACTTCGCAAATTCAACGAAGTAACGGCGTGATGGCTTCTGGTGAATTCAGCGCCTCTCTGGCGCTGTTATCTCGGCCTCTTTCGCCAGTTGGTCGTTGATTTGCTGATTTTTCTGTTTGATCTCCTGGTACTGCTGCATTGTTTTCTTCGCCCGCTCGGCTTCTCCGCTGGCTTGATATGCCCTCGCAAGGCTGTAGTGAAGACTGCCATCATCGTCCAGGCTCATCGCCTTTTCCAAATGGGACACGGCCTGGGCATTCTGGTTCAGCAACGCATAGACCATCCCTAAAGCTGCGTGGGCCGGCAGCAGCGTGGGGTCCGCGTTGAGCGCGGCTGTAAGGTACGGCACCGCCTTGTCCGGTTGCTGCGTGCGCCAGAGACTTTCGCCCATCATGAAGTTCAAATCAGGCGCGTTACTTTGACGAGCGAGCAATTTGCCGAGTAGCGGCATTACTTCGTCATAGTTGTGAGCCAGGAATAGAGATGTGGCCAACTCGGTTTCGAGCCGCTCATCGCCGGGCGTCAGCGTCAAAGCTGTTTCCCATTCCTTTGCGGCATCGGCGTCCTGGCCGTGACCATGCAAGATTTCGGCCTTCAGGGCGTGGATTTCGACTGAATCGGGCAGCTGACCGAGACGATCGAAAGCATTGATCGCCAGCCGATTGTAAGCTTTCGTAGCCCAGAACAAGCTCTCGCTTGTGGAAGCTGTCCCTGTGCGTTTCGTCGCGCCCAGAAAGTCGCCTGCGAGGAATCGGCATTCAGCAGTCGTGACATGGCAATTGGCTGGGGTTCCTTCCGACTTCTGTTCCGCGTCAGCCCATTCGTGGTGTCCCGTGCTTTCGTAAACCTTAGCGAGCCCGGTATGAAGACCGGGTAGATCGGGCAGTTTGTTTTGTGCCTGACGATAGAAGAAGAAAGCGCTCCGATATTGCTTGCGCTGCAACCTGGAATCGGCGAGCAAAGCAGCAACGTAGGGCGATTGCGGATTGTCCTTCGAGAGCTCGGCGAACGCTTTGGCCGCAAGAGCCTCGTAAGCTTTTCCCAAGCCATACCAGGCTTTCGGGTCGGAGCCGTCGTCGGCCGTCAGCTTACGGTATTGCTCGGCTGCTTCGTCGTCGCGCTGCAAGCTCATATAAGCTCCGGCTAACATCCCGCGCGCGTTGAGGTCGTCTGGTTGAACGCGCAGCAGTTTCTCTAGCGGCGGGACGGCTAGACGTGGCTGATTCAATTGAAGCTCGGCCATGCCAAGCGATGTCAGCGCGGGAATGTTATCGGGTTGAGCCTTGAGCACTGCTTCGAATTGTGGGATCGCTTGCTGCGGGTGTCCAGCCATCTGTTCAGCCATACCCAGGTTCAAGATGAATCCCGGATTCCCGGGAAGAGCGTGAACGAGCTTCTGATAGATGGGGATGGCGTCCTCAAAACGGCCCTCGGCCATTAGCTGCTTAGCTTGATGTGATTGCTCTGCAAGGTCGGCCTGGGCGAAGAGTGCCGTTGAGGGAAGAAAAAAGGCGGCCCCGGTGAAGAGCCGCCTTTTGAGTTGATGAACCTTCCGCACTACCTCATGTTTTACCAGCTGAATCGTCCGGCAAAGCGGATATTGCGCTCGCCGTAGGAACTTGTGATCTGCATGAAGTTGTTGTCCGTTACGCTCCCAACGTCAGGGTTATTGAAGTGCGAGGTGTTCGGTAAGTTGTAGAACTCCGTGCGGAACTCGAATTTGAGGTTCTCCCTAACTGGGAAGATTCGCGAGATACTCATATCGGTGTTCCAGACGCCCGGGCCCGATAGGATATTGCGCCCGGAGCTACCGAACGTCTGAGTAGTGACCTGAGCGAAGGCTGCGGGATTGTAGTAGTAAGCTCCCGGACCTACACCGCCTAGATATGGAACGCTGGGCATTACCTGTTCAGCGGTTTGCGTGTTGTTCGGGGCGTTCAAAGACGTGCCGGGCGCACCGATCGTCAGGGGATTGCCTGTGTAGCAGGATTCAATGCCCGTAAGCTGCCAACCGCCCAGAATCTTCGAGGCAACGCCGCTATTCACAAACTTCTTCCCAGGCCCGAAGGGAAGGTCATACACCCAGCCCAGCTGAAAGACGTGACGGCGATCAAACCCGGCAGAAGCACGGTTGCGCTGGAAGACCGGAGCCCAGTTCCAATCCACACCCGTCCACCCATCATCATCGGCGTAATCGATGGCATGCGAGTACGTGTAGGCACCCTTCAGCATGAGTCCATTGGAAAACTGGCGGTTAAAGGCAACCTGGAGCGAGTTGTACTCGGAACTCAAGTAGCCGTCCCACATTTGGGTGGGAATGGTACGGCCATACGTGGCGTACTGTGGTAAGCCGGTAGTTCCCGAGCCCGGGTAGCCTGTATTGATGTCATAGTCGGCGAGCTGGTGAACGGTATGTTGCCCGACGTAACCAGCGGACATGACAATCTGCTCCGGGAGCTGCCGCTCTATCGTGAAGTTGTAGGACTGAACATAACCACGATGAATGAAACTGTTCGGACTGCGCTCCGTGGCGGTAGGATCCAACGGGACAATTCCGGTGGATAGATCAGGTCCGACCACCGGCGGAATCCCGTTCACCAATGAACTTGGCACGAAACTCGCGGAACCGGAACTGAGGTTTGCGACCGAGAAGCTATTCAAGGCGCTGTAGTTGTTGTTGATCGTCAGCGGGTAGAAGCCGCGCAAGGGCCGCGAGAAGGGGAGAGGATCGAAGTTTAGACCATAGCCCGCGCGAATCACCGTCTTCTCGTCTAAGCGATACGCCAGACCGACTCTGGGGGCAAACAGCTTGTGGCTAACGCTGATACCCGCATCGACCGGTATATCGCCGCGACCGCCCATGTACACGTCGTTGGTGGAAGGATCATAGCGCTCGATGCCTTTACCGCAGCAGCGGGTCATTAAGGGATACAGTTCGTAGCGCACGCCGGCCGATACCGTTAATTTCTTCGAAACCTGCCACCGATCCTGTGCATACCAGCCGAATTGCCACTCACGGCCAGTCATCAGGATGTACTGCGCGCCTTTTTGAGTGTTGTCGGAAAGACCTAGCAGGAATTGAGCGTAAGCGTTGTACTGATTTGGGGACGCGGCATTCGCCGCGTTCAGCGTAGTTACCTGACCGTTGAAATCGAAATAGCCTCGCGGACCGCCTGGGCTCAACTCGGGCTGCCAATGGTTCAAATGAAAGCGGACCAGATCAAAACCGAAGCGAAGCTGATGAGAACCTTTGGTCCAGGCAACTGACTCACTGTTGGTGTAGTTCTCGTCGGTTCTGTAGAGCGGCATCCAGTTCGGTACGCCGAAGGTTGAACCGGTGACAGGGCTGCTGAAGAAGCTCCCGAAAGCGACGTTCGGAAAGCCGCTGTCGCGGATATCCGCGCCGTTCAGGCCAGGTATGCCAAGCGGGCCGGAGTAATTTTTTCCGAAATCGGTGCCGAGGACGGTCTGATTCATACGCTGGTAGCCTATGTTGCCGTCCAATACGACGGTCGGTGAAAAGACGTAAGTACCGCCGATCGAAGCGACCTGCACGCTGGTACGGCCCTGGCCGGGATCGGAGCCCGGAGCGGGGCCGCCCGCCGGTCCGAATATTCCGATACCTCCGGAGGTAGCGAACATATTGTCGTACTTCACGAAGATAGAGGCTTTCTCGGTTGGGTTGTAGTTGACCTTTCCGTCGTACTGGAACCGGTTGATGGCCGGGCTGGCGGATGCAGCGTAGTTATTCACCGTGCCTGGAAGATTGGGGCCCGGAAAGAAATTCTGAATGGCCAGAGCCTGTGGACTTATCAAGGACGGCGATAATTTGTTGGCTACACCCCCGTAGTTAAACAACTGGCGTCCGGTACCGTCCGCATTGCCGGTATACGGATTGTAGATAGGTGTGCCGAAGCTGGAGAAATCTCCGGCTTTTTCCGCGGCTGTGGGCACTGTATAGAGGCCATTCGCGCTTGTTTTTTGCGTTGTGCCGTCAAAGCTTGCGAAGTAGAAGAGCTTGTCCTTCTTAATCGGGCCGCCGATTGTTCCACCGTAGTTGTTGTAAATACCAACCGGCTTAGGTGTGCCAGGCTGCAAGAAGAAATTGCGCGCATTCAGGTGCTGATCATTGTGGAAGATGAAGCCACTGCCATGGATTTGATTAGTACCGGACTTTGTGACGACTGTTATCGATGATGCTCCAGCGAGACCCTGGTCCGCATCTGCTGCACTGGTAGTGACGTTTACGACATCGATCGTTTCCGCCGGTGCCGTGTAGCCTGTGTACTGTGGCAGCCAGACGTTGACGCTCTCTGCTCCGTCGATTCTGGTGACATTAGTCTGACCAGCCGCACCATTCACGTGCGTGTTCAGGGGTTGGCCCGGATTATCAGTACTGGAATTTATGAATTGAGCAGGAGTAGTGCCGGGAGCAAGATTGATAAGCGTCTGGTAATTCCGATTCCCTCCCAATGGCATTTCAGTGACCGACTTCGAATTGAGCTCGGTGTGGGTATCGGCCTTATCTGTTTGCAACTGGACAGCCTCTGCCGAGACGTCGACCTTTTCGCTGGCTTGGCCTACCTCTAATTGGAGGTCCACACGGGTCACGGTGTTTGGTGTGACCGTAATGTTTGTCTGATCGAGCTGACGAAAACCACTGGTCACGGCGGTAAGAGTGTACGTGCCGGGCAGCAGATTCGTGATGTTGTAACGCCCATTTGAATCGGTTTTCTCGGAACGCGTTTGGGCCGTACCTGTATTCGTGACCGTAATCGCGGAATCGGGCACGAGTGCTCCGCTTGGATCGGTCACCGTCCCGACCATAGACCCGTATAGGACTTGCCCATAGGCGTTGGAATGAAGGCCGAGCGAGCAAACAAGCCCAAGCACTATCGAGACTTTTCGGAGGACTTTTCGTTGTACAGCAGCCCCTACCGTAAAAGAAATCATGTTTCCCTCACTTCTGACTGACAACAGAGAAAATGGCTGTTCTCCACGCGGAGACGGCGTAAGCAGCGGCGCTTCACGGAGATTGCTGATCGCCGTACTTGAAACTAACCTAGTTTTGTTAGATGGTAATGCACAAGGCACACGATTGCAAGAGGCTTTTTCTTTGGAGTTCGATGAACGTGATTGGGAGACTAAATCACGGATGGAATTAGATGAAGTTGTATGAAGTTATCACGCCGTTCTTTCGTCGCCACTGCGACCGCCCTGCCGTTTCCGGGCGCAAGCCAGACCCGGTCCGCTCGTCGCACTCTGGCTTACGTGGGCACATACAGTTCTCCGCAGGGACCGGAAGGAAGTAAAGGCTATGGAGGGGGCATTTATTTATTCGAGATGGACCCTCAAAGCGGAGCGCTGACCCAGCGAGAGCTTTTCGAGGATGCGTCGAATCCTTCCTGGCTGGCTTTGCATCCGTCGCGCCGATTTCTATACGCGGCGAACGAGACCACGAGCTATGAAGGAAAACCGTCCGGATCAGTGAGTGCGTTTGCGGTCGATGGGGCTTCGGGGCGGTTGAAGCTGCTGAATACGGTGAGCTCGAATGGTGCCGGTCCGGCTCACCTGAGCGTTCATCCGTCCGGGAAATTCGTATTGGTAGCTAATTACGCGGGGGGAACGCTGTCCGTGCTGCCGATTCAATCGACCGGCGCACTGGGTGCGGCCACGGACGTGATATACGACAGCGGAACGCCTGGGAGCGCGCGCGCAGCGAGTGCACCCCCCGGCAGCTTTGCCATCAGCGGACATGATCGCCCTCACGCGCACATGATTGAGGCCGATCCTGCCGGCCGTTTCGTGCTCTCGACAGATCTGGCATTGGACAAAGTTTACGTATGGAAGTTCGAGCCAGGCGCGGGTAAGCTCGAGCCAAACGATTCCGATGGAGTGTCGCTGCCGCCGGGCGATGGACCGCGTCACTTTGTATTTCATCCTGATGGGCGCCGGGTCTATCTGCTCGGAGAAGAGAGTTCGACGATTTTGACCTTTGACTACGATGGACAAACGGGCAGGCTGTCTTTGAAGCAAACGCTTTCCACGCTCCCAAGGGATCTCAAAGGAACGAATTTCACCTCAGAGGTGGTGGTCTCGACCGATGGGCGGTTCGTTTATGCAGCCAACCGGCTGCATGACAGCATTGCCCGATTCCACGTCGGCAAAGATGGACTGCTTACGTATGCGGGCGAGACATGGACGCGGGGGGACTATCCAAGGAGCTTCACGATTGACCCCAGCGGACAATACCTGTACACCTGCAATCAGCGGAGTGACGCAATTGCGGCATTTGGAGTTGATCGCTCGAGCGGCGACCTGACCTTTACCGGCCGGTACACAGCAGTGGGGACTCCGGCGATGCTGGTGTTTCTACGCTAAGTAAGTTCGCGCTAGGATGGATGCCTTAGGCCTTGCGTACATGAGAGTGCCCAACGTCCGGTTGGTCGTCGCGGCGGCGCTATTCGCCTGTGGCGCGCTAGCGGCGCCGACGAACGTCACGTTCAATCGCGACATAGCGCCGATCGTTTATAAAAACTGCACGCCCTGCCACAGGCCCGGGGAGTCAGGTCCTTTTTCGCTACTCAGCTACGAAGACGCTAAGCGGCATGCCACCCAAATCGCGAACGTTACAAAACGCCGGTTCATGCCTCCGTGGCTGCCCGAGCCGGGCTATGGCGAGTTCCAGGAAGAGCGACGGTTGACAAGCAAAGAGATCGCGCTTATAGGGGAATGGGTAGCGCAGGGCTCGCCCGAAGGTTCAGGGCATGCGCCTGCTGCGCCGGAATACAGTTCTGAGTGGCAGCTTGGGCCGCCGGACGTTGTGCTGCACGTAGCGCATCCTTATCAGCTGGCACCCGATAGCAGCGAGATTTTCTGGAACTTTATAATGCCCGTTCCCTTGAAGAAGGAGCAATGGGTGCGGGCGATGGAGGTGCGGCCAGGAAATCCGCGAGCTTTCCACCATGCGAATGTGATCATCGACCGCTCGGGTTCAGCACGCCGGCAGGAAAAAATGGCCGGCATTGGTTTTCCCGGGATGGACCTGACGGTGGAGGAGACAACGTTTGATCCGGACGGCCATTTCCTCTCGTGGAAACCTGGCAGCGGCGCCGTGGTCGAGCCGGATGGAATGCCATGGAAGGCGACTCCCGGGATGGATCTGATCTTGAATGTCCACCTGCGGCCTACCGGTAAACAGGAGATCATCGATCCCGTGATAGGGCTCTATTTAACCGATAAACCTCAGGTTAAGTTTCCGATGCTGGTCCAGCTGGAGCATGACGGAGCCATCGATATCAAACCAGGGGACCGCGATTTTCTGGTGAGCGACGATTTTCGCTGCCCGGAAGATCTGAATGTGCTCGCGATCTACCCGCACGCACACTATCTGGCGAAAGTGATGGAAGGGTACGCCACGCTGCCCGACGGTTCGCGAAAATGGCTCATTCGCATCAACGATTGGGATTTCAGCTGGCAAGGTGTGTTTCGGCTCAAGCAGCCGCTGTTGCTACCTAAAGGGACAGTCGTTTCTATGCGGTATCACTATGATAATTCGCCCGGGAACGTGCGGAATCCGAACACGCCGCCGAAAGAGGTGAAGGGCGGCATCCGGTCAACCGACGAGATGGGGCATCTGTGGCTGCAGGTGCTGCCGGTCGGGGAGGGCGATAGGCGAGACACTCTGCAGGCGGCGCTCGTCGAGGAGCGGCTGAAAAAGTATCCGGACGATTTCGCGGCCAATTACAACGAGGGCGACATTCTGCTGACTAAGGGTGACGCGCTGGGGGCGATAAATTATCTGGAAAAAGCCGCGCACGCCAATCCGGACAGCGTGCTAGGTCCAGCGGAGCTGGGCGTTGCATACTACACGCAGTCGAAGCTGCCGGAGGCGGAAGAGCAGTTCAAGAAAGCTGTGGCCATGGACCCGAAATTCACCGACGCAAGATTCAACCTGGCGAGCGTGGAAGCGGAGGGCGGAGAACTGGAAAATGCAGTGAACGACTTCAAGGAAGTGCTGGCACAGCGGCCGGATTACCCGAAGGCCGGAGACCGGCTGGGCGATGTGTTATTTGCGTGGGGAGATCAGCTGGCGAAATCGGGGGACAATCAGCGCGCCGTGGAATGCTATCGCGACGCACTGGTTTATCGCTCGACGGATGTGGCATTGCATACCAGCTTGGGCGCGGCATTTGCGAGATTGGGCCGGATGCAGGAAGCGCGCACGGAACTGGAGACCGCGGTGCGATTGAATCCAAACTTTGAACCGGCGCAGAGGCTCTTGACAGCTATTCGCTAGCGGGTGGCTCAAGTGGCGGCGTGGGCTGCGGCAGATTCAGCGGGCCATTGCAGAACGTCATTCGGATAAAAGTGATCAACGTTGGAAGCGTCGATCATGTGATGCTTGATGAACACAGCCGGCGGAACGCGTTTGCGGTTGAGAATGTCGAGCGCGAGAGGGATCAAATCGTCTCCATACCGTTCAGGAAAATAGCTAACCGAGCCGACCAGACTGGATCCAGGCTTTCTCAGCTCCATACGCGCTTCAGGTGAGGCGTTTTGCCCTACCACCGCGCACTGCTTGCCGCGTCCAGCTTCCTCGAAGGCACGGAGCGCGCCCAGGGCGCTGGTGTCATTGATGGCGCCTACCAGGGTATGCCCCGCTTTGCTGACGCGCAGGTGTCGACGCACCACTTCGAAGCTGTCGCCGAACTTGCCGTTTCCGTTCAGGTGAGCAACGGGAACGGATTCGGCGTAGCGCAGATTTTCCTTGATCCCGGTGATCATACCCGTAATGCGCGCCGCAGGCACGGCGCCGGCACGAGGCAGCTCCAGCATGATGATCTCTTCCACGGCTTCTGCCCAGCAGCGTTTCGCCCAGCGGGCTACGTAGCGGCCGGCGATCAATCCCGCTTCGTAATTGTTTGCGCCGTAGAAGATAGCACCCGGATGCGGAATTTCTACGGCGATCAGGGGAATGCCGGCTTCGCGATATTTCGCCGCGATAACGGGCGCGACGCTTTCATCCGTTTGAAACTCCATAGCAAGATCGACGCCTTCTCGAACAAGCATGTCAACATTGCGAAGGGCGGTTTTGGGATTGTAGCGGTTATCGGCGAGTATGATGTCGACGCGGGCTGTTTTGGCCGCGCGCTGAACGCTTTCGATTACCTCGCGCGCAAACATATAGTCTTCACCCGGCCACGCGTAGCCGATTCTAAACTTCTTAGCTGCCGGTGGCTTCATCAAAGCGCGATAAAAGTTGTCCTCCACTTTTTCAAGGAAGCCGCAACGCTCGAGAGAATAAACAAGGCGAAAGACTTTGGTCTTGTTGAGACCGCTACGCTCCACGATCTGCTTCAGACGTAATAGCTCCCCCTGTGATTCGAACGCGCTTAAGACTTGTGCGGCGCTAGCAATAGATTTGTTCAGGTAACGATCTTGCGGGGGCTGCACGGGAACCGAACGGTCCACGATATCACATACTGAACTTTTCGTCCGCGCACGTTGCTGTGGAAAAACCGGCGGCAGAGCCTTACTGCTTACGTTTGAAGCTTGATTGGTAAATCCGAGCGTCCCTGATCGGTTCACATATTGAAACCTGCTGGGCGAAACAGATTGGCCTTGAAGCTTCACAAAAATCCGGTTAACTCTGGTTACAGTCGCTAAGAGCTTACCCGGCGTCAGCCGGAGAAGGTGGGTATCGTTGCCATGCCGCAACCAGCAGTGTTCAGCTGTCGGCGCTGTCACTTGTTAGTTTTGACCGTTGTGCTCGTCGGATTCGCGTTATTCCCTAGGACCGCGCTGTCTCAAACGGACACCGCCAGTATTTCAGGAACGATCACCGACGCGAGCGGCGCCGCACTTGCCGATGCCGCCGTGGTGCTCACAAATACAGCGACGGGACAGGAACGGAGCACAACCGCCAACGCGTCGGGTGTCTACTCGTTTCCGAACATTCTGCCGGGTAGCTACACCCTGGTGGCGACGAAGACAGGTTTTCAGACAAGCACGCATTCGAATATCACGTTACAAGTTCAACAGGCCTTGAAGCAGGACGTGACATTGCAGGTAGGCGCAATATCGGAAAAGGTTACGGTGAGCGCAGAAGCCAGCGAAGTGCAAGTTCAGACGGAAAATCACGAGGTGAGTCAGGGCTTCAATACGCGGGACCTGGTACAGCTTCCCACAAGCGGCCGTAGTATTTTGTCCATAGCGACCCTTGCGCCCGGCACTACGCCGGCGACGAACACGCAGGGCAACTCCGGCGACTCGAATTTTTTCGGCACCAACGGCAATCAGGTGGCAGTAACGGGGCTGCCGGATACCAGCACCGTATTCCTGCAGGATGGCGTCGAGAACGTCAATTTGTTGACCCAGACGATGAATATTGTGCCATCGATCGAATCGGTGCAGGAGGTGATCACCACCGTCAATGGCGCTCCGGCCAGGTATGCGGACCCGAGCGTAATCAACATCGTGACGAAGAGCGGTACCAACAACTATCACGGGACAGCGTACGATTTTCTGCAGAACGATGCCTTGAACGCCAGGAACTTTTTCACTCCCGCGAGTTCGATCAAGCCACCAATTCGTTACAACCTCTTCGGCGGGAACTTCTCGGCACCCGTGATCAAGAACAAATTGTTCGGCCTTTTTGACTATTCGGGCTTAAGATCCTCGCAGAGTTCGACGGCACTGGCCGTGGTTCCGACGCAGGCCGAACGGCAGGGCAACTTCGCCGGGACGGGTCAGACAATCTATAACCCATATAGCTTCAATTCCGCAACGGGTGTTGTGCAACCCTTTCAGGCCAATACGATTCCGGGAAACCTGGTGAATTCCTTTGCGCAGAAATGGCTAAACCTTTACCCCCTTCCGAACCTCACGCCTTCAGGAACCAGCAATTTCAATTACTCGAAGAATCTGACGACCTCCAATGATTTCGATGAATACCTGGGCCGGGTAGACTACAACATCAGCGAAGCGGATCACCTGTATGGATCGGTTCTGCACCTGAATGCACCAAACGAAGGCCAGACGATCATTCCAGGTCTGTTTGGGGCAACGCACATCAACATCGGGACGAATGGGTCGCTCGAGGAGACGCACGTGTTCGGTCCCACGATTGTAAATACGGCGCGCATCGGGTACAACCGCATCGAGTATTTCCTATCGCAGCAGGGTACGGCGCAGGCCAACTACGCGGCCGAATTCGGCTTGATCAACGTTGCGCCGCTGCCTTCGCAAGCTGCTCCGCCTACGGTTTCGATCAACAATATCACTAGCCAGGGCAACCCATATACCCCGCAAGGCGCCAATCAGAATCGCTTTCAATATGCGGATGAGGTTGCACTGACTCTCGGAAAGCACACGATTTACATCGGCGGCGAACTGATTCGAACGCAGTTTTACGGCAACTGGACGATCAATAACAACGCCCAATATAACTTCGACGGGAGCTTCACTTCTTTCTACACGAAGAATCCTGTGACGGGACAGATTACGAGAAGCGCCACCCAGCAGGGCAACGGCCTGGCGGATTTGCTGCTCGGGTTTCCGCAGTCGGCTTCGCACTCGATCGGCGTTACAGCGGGACACTTCTTCGATTGGCACACAGACGGATATGTCCAGGACGATTACAAGCTGACTTCCAAGCTGACGCTCAACCTCGGTTTGCGCTATGACTTCTATACGCCGCCGGTCGATAACCAGCTTTCCACGACCTACAATTTCGCAACCGGACAGAACCAACGCGGAGCCTGGCAGACGAATTACAAGGACTTTGGTCCGCGGTTCGGATTTGCGTACAGCCTCACGCCGAAGACAGTTGTGCGGGGCGGTTACGGAATCTATTACACCGAGAACCCTTATAACAACGAGCAGTTCGAGCTTACATATCCTCCAAACTTTATCAATCAGGGGTACACGTATACGATCGGGCAGCAGACTGCGATTCAAAACGTGTTCGTTCCGGCTCCGGCTCCCGGGAACCGCGGCTATACAAACAGCCAGGTGATGAAGGACACGTCGGCTCAGGAGTGGAATGTCACGATACAACGAGCGTTATCGAACAGCACTATTTTGACAGTGGCGTACGTGGGCAATGTAGGCCGTCACGAGACTGCTCGCTTTGACGGAAACCAGCCTGTTGCGGCGACGCCGGGAAGTTCGCGTCTCGACGTATTGCCGTATCCTGTCCTGGGCGGTCCCATCACGACGCAAGGTAATTTCATCAACAGCAACTACAATGCGCTGATGGTCACGCTGAACCGGCAGTTCAGAAACGGATTGTCTCTACTGGTAAATTACACGTGGTCGAAGGCTTTGGGTTATACGTCGGGCGACAACGACGATGTGCAGAACATCTATAACCTGCGCTATCAGTACTCGGTAACCAACTTCGATCAACCGCAAGTACTGAATGTGAGCGGGGTTTACGATTTGCCGTTTGGGCCAGGGAAGAGATTCCTAAACAACAACAGCTGGTGGAATCGCGGGATCATCGGCGGGTGGCGGCTGGCAGGGATCTGGTCCGTGGCGAGCGCTACGCCGGTGAGCGTTTACGCCAACAATAACGCAGATACGAGTTTTGTAGCGACCTTTTACGCGGATCGAGTTTGCAATCCATATTCCGGGGTTGGGCAGCAGACGCTGACGCATTGGTTTAACACTTCGTGCTTTGTGCAGCCTCCGGGCGGGCAGTATGGAAGCGGTGGCAATAATGGCGTACGAGGCCCCCACACAAACAACGTGCAGCTTTCGATATCGAAGATCTGGTCGATCTACGAACGAAGCGAACTTCAGCTTCGCGGGGACTTCTTCAATCTCTTCAATCACACCCAGTTCTATATCAGTCCTGAGAACGTCAACAATGCGAGCCAGTACGGGGTTGTGACGGGAGTCTATGCAGCCCGCACGATTCAGATGTCACTACGCTTTGCATTTTGACGCGCTGAACCGGTAAGGTGCGTTCCGATATAACAGTACGGACGGTCCATGTTTTGAAAAATATCAGGAAGACGAGAGTTTCCACCAGGACGGCTTATGCCGGAGGTTTGCTGCTGGCCGCAGCGCTTACCGCGGCGGCTTATGTCGTGACGCGGCCGGCAGAGGTACCGTTTGAGAAGCACACCATCGATCTAGGCTCGAGCGAATCTGCCGCGCTAGCCGATATCAATAGTGACGGCAAACTCGACATTGTGTCGGGAGAGAACTGGTACGAAGCTCCCAAGTGGACGAAACATCATTTCAGGGACATTCTTTTCACGAACAACTACATCGACGACCTGAGCACGGTACCGCTGGACATCAATGGGGACGGGCATGTGGACCTGGTGACCACGGGATGGTTCAGCAAGAAAATCGCGTGGTGGCAGAATCCCGGTTCGGTGCGCGGCAAATGGGAAGAACACGTGATTGACAGCGGGTATCCCATCGAGTTCGAGCTGCTGGTGGACCTTGACAATGATGGAAAGCAGAGCGAAATCTTACCCGAGTTTGGCGATCTGCATGCGCCGCTTACCTGGTATGAACGCGACGGACATGGAGGTGTAGCGAAACACGTAGTGAGCCCGCGCAGCTATGGTCATGGCATTGGTGCTGGCGATGTGAATGGGGATGGGCGAAGCGATATTCTCACTCCGAATGGCTGGCTGGAAGCGCCCAAAGATCCTCGCGGCGGAAACTGGCAGTTTCACCCGGACTGGAAACTCGGGGATCTCGGGTTTATGTACACGGCCGACGTAAACGGGGATGGGCGTGCAGACATAATTTCATCGATGGCGCACGGGTACGGCATCTTCTGGCTTGAGCACAAGGCCGACAATACGTGGGAGAAGCACGTTATCGATGACAGCTGGTCGCAGCCTCATGCGGTGGTGCTGGTTGATTTTCACGGGAACAATAATCTCGGGTTACTGACGGGCAAGCGTTACATGGCGCATAACGGGAAAGACCCGGGAGCAAGAGAACCGCTGGGCGTCTATTGGTATGAACGTGTGATTGATCCGGCGACACACGAGGTGGAGTTTGCCAAACACGTGCTCGATTACGGCGGGCGAACTGGTGGCGGGCTCCAGATACCTGTGGCTGATATCGACAAAGACGGCGATCTTGACTTTGTTGTGGCGGGAAAAAGCGGTCTCTTTCTTTTCGAGAATAAAACCAGGTAGGAATGCAAACGAAGCTGTACGACGTGGTGGTAGTCGGTTCAGGCGCGGGCGGGGGCACACTTTCGGCGCGGCTGGCGGGCTTGGGGGCGGATGTTCTCGTGCTCGAAGGGGGCCCGAAGATCAATACGCTGACCGATTTCAACACACATGCGCTGCCTTACGAGTTCACATACCGGCACGTGCCTCTGATGAAACCGGGGAAGCCGGGATTCGACGGCGAGCGGAGCCGCGGCTTGGGTGGCAAGACGCAGTTGTGGAACGCTGTTGCACTCCGGTTTAGCCAGCGGGATTTTAAAGCACGAGATCACGACGGGGGCGGGGAAAATTGGCCGCTCGATTACGCCGATGTGTCTCCTTACTACGACCGTATAGAACGCGAAGTTGGCGTTTGTGGGAACTATGATCACCTGGAGGATTTGCCGGACGGTATTTTCATGCCGCCTGCTCCAATGAAGTGCACGGATCTGGCGATCAAGCGAGGGGCCGAGAAACTAGG
The DNA here is from genome assembly GCA_963723645.1 of Terriglobia bacterium. Taxonomy (GTDB): domain Bacteria; phylum Acidobacteriota; class Terriglobia; order Bryobacterales; family Bryobacteraceae; genus Bog-105. Next base: position 1,206,942 of record CAVRRR010000005.1, on the reverse strand, counting down.
CGTGAACGTCATTCACGTGCGAAAAGCCACGCTTACCCGCCAAAGCAAGACAAGGCCGGCATGTCACTTCTGCGGAAATTGCATGGCGGGCTGTGACGTGGCGGCGAAATACAATTCTCTGAACGTGCACATGATGCCGGCGCTCAAAACAGGCAAGCTGACCTTGCAGCAGAATAGTATCGTTTACGATCTGCCAGTCTCGGACGAAGCGCATGTGAAAGAGGTGCGTTATTTCGATCGGGAGACTCGGTCGGAAGGCGCAGCGCGAGGCCGTGTCGTCGTCGTGGCATGCGCGTGTGCGCAGAGCGTTGCGCTGCTCCTAATGTCGAAGTCGAGCCGGTTTCCGAATGGGTTGGGTAATTCCAGCGGCGAACTTGGGCAAAATTTCATTCCTCACATCACGGCTGGGTTCGAGGCGTTTCTCGAGGATTTCATCGGCAAGCCGACTTTGGATGACCAGGGATTCCTGGACCACGCGTATATCCCATCTTTCATGCATACGCGCCAGCGAGACTACGCGCGCAGCTTCGGGGTCCAATTCAATTATCAGAACCACCGTACGGCCGGGTGGGCCCGCAGCATGAAGGGGATGGGGAAAGCATATAAAGATGCGGTGAAAGCGCGGTATCCGGCTTACTTTGTGTTCACCGGTTATCACGAAATGCTCCCGAATCGGGATAGTTACATCAATCTCGATCCCGAGAACCTGGATGAATACGGTTTGCCCCAACCGCGGCGTCACTGGAAGCTGGCGGATTCCGATTGGAAACTGCACAACGATATGAATAAGTGGTGCAAGGCGATTCTGGAGTCGAGCAGGGCCGAGATTCATTCGACGAGCCCGAAGCCTGCCACGAATCACGAAGTAGGCGGATGCCGGATGGGCAATGATCCTAAGACGTCGGTCGTAAATTCATTTTGTCGGTTGCACGACATCCCGAACCTGTACGTGGTCGACGCAAGCGTCTTTCCGAGCTCATCGGAAAAGAATCCGACGCTCACGATCATGGCTCTGGCAACGCGCACAGCAGATCATATAGCCGATCGTTTGAAGAGACAAGAGGTGTGATGGCGACGTACTCGACAGACAGACGATCCTTACTCAAAATCATCGGTGCAGTGGGCGCGACCTGTGCCTACCCGTTCGCAAGCGAAGACCTCTTCGGTCAGAAGCTTGCGCAACCTGTAGCGGAGCAGCACCACCACACACCGCCAGAGCAGCAAACCCAGCCTCGATTTTTTAACCGGCAGGATTACGAAACGGTTTCGCGCATCGCCGACTTGATTATCCCCGAAACGGACACGCCGGGCGCGGTGGCAGCTGGCGTGCCGGCTTACATCGACATCATTATCGCCCGAAACACGGATCAGCAGCTTGTAATGGCAGACGGTCTGCGGTGGGTTGATTCCGAAGCGAAGAGGGTTGGCAACAAGGGTTTTACAGAGCTGTCTGAAGCGCAGCAGCTATCCATCTTGGAGCCTCTCTGCGAGGCGCACGATGCGAACCCTGATCACCTTGCACGGAATGTGCAGTTCTTTTCGTTGATAAAAAGTCTGACTGCGGACGGATACTATACTTCGCAAGTCGGCTTGATGAGAGAGCTGCAGTACAAGGGAGACAAGATACTGACCAACTATCCCGAGTGCACAACACAAAGCTAAGATGAAGCACTCAAACAACTACCCCAGGATTCACAACGCCATGTGGCCGGGTCTCGTAGGCAAGGGTCCGGGTTCCGAGCCGCCCATCGACTTAGATACGATGCTCGACCTTACAGCGCAGGCTTGTGTCGGGGACCAACGGTTTGAAGGCGTGGATCTGTTTCTGGCCGACCCTCACGTGAGCATCGACTCGAAATCTGACGATCTTAAGCGCCTTGCCGATAAAATTTCCGATAGGCATTTTGTGGTGGGCTCGCTCGTGGCGCCGGTCTGGGCAGCAACGGGTGGCGGTTCCGCGATGGGAGACCGGAATGAGCGCAGTCACTTCCTCGGACAGATCAGGAAGGCGTGTGAGATCGGCTCCTCTCTACGGCAAATCGGCATCCGAAAGTACGGGGTGATTCGTATCGACTCTGCCGCGAGCCCGGCGGATTGGGCGGCAGCACCCGCGGAAAATACCAACCATATCGTGGATAGCTTTCGAGAAGCTTGCGACATTGCCGAATCGTATGGCGAACGGCTTGCCGCAGAAGGCGAGATCTGCTGGGCGGCGATGCACAGCTGGAAGCGTATGCTCGAGTTGCTTGAAAGCGTAGACCGGCCGAAGACGCTCGGTTTCCAGGCGGATATGGCACACACGCTGCTCTACACGCTCGGATACAACGCTCCAGAAGATCGTCTGCTGCCAGCGGGTTTTGATTGGAGTGACGATGCCGCGCTCTACATGGCGCTTAAGACTGTCGCTTCAGCCCTTCGCCCCTGGACCATCGATTTTCACGTGGCCCAAAACGACGGCACGGTGAAGGGTTCGGGTTCTCACGACAAGACGGGGCATCACTGTCTGCCTTTCGACATCGAAGGCAAGTTAGACATCGTGCGGGCGGCAGGTTTGTGGCTGTGCGGCGACGACGGCACGCCAACCAAAGCCGTGGAGCATATCTGCTGGGACGGCTGTATGTTTCCAAACGAAACCATGATGAAACCAGACACTTGGCGCGACATACTGCAGACCATGATTTCTGTTCGTGACGCTCACGGGTGGTCCGAATAGTTAATGGACAGCAAAAGACCTTTACGCATTGGCCTCGTGGGATATGGCTTCATGGGCCGAACCCATTCGAACGCGTATCGCCAGGTGAATCAGTTCTTCGACGTTGAGTATCGTCCGGAGTTGAAAGCGGTTTGCGGCCGGGACTTAGGGAAACTCGAGCAGTTTGCGAGCCGTTGGGGCTACGAATCTGTTGAGCCGGACTGGCGTGGACTAATTGAGCGCGAAGATATTGACCTGATCGATATTGCCAGTCCAAATGATACCCACGCCGAAATTGCGGTAGCGGCTGCGAAGGCGGGCAAGATCGTGCTGTGCGAAAAGCCACTCGGTCGAAATCTTCCCGAAGCACAGTCGATGGTTCAGGCTGTCGAGCAGGCGGCCGTGCCAAACATGGTCTGGTACAACTATCGCCGGGTGCCCGCGGTTACGCTTGCCAAACAGATCGTGGATGAAGGAAAGATGGGCCGGATCTTTCACTACCGTGCGAAATTTCTGCAGGATTGGACTATCTCAGACAAAGTTCCGCTGGGCGGCCAAGCCCTGTGGCGCTTAAAGGCGGATGTGGCCGGAAGCGGTGTCACCGGAGATCTCCTGGCTCACTGCATCGATACCGCAATCTGGCTGAATGGAGCGATCGATACAGTTTCAGCCATGACCGAGACGTTCATCAAACAAAGAGAGAACGCGCTTACCGGTTCCCCGGAAGAGGTGCGGATCGACGATGCGAGCGCGTTCCTCGCCCGTTTTGCAAACGGTTCGCTAGCGACGTTCGAAGCTACGCGATACGCGCGTGGACACAAGGCTCTCTATACGCTCGAGCTGAACGGCGAAAACGCTTCGCTCGCCTGGGATTTGCATGATCTCCACCGTCTCCAATTCTTCGATTACGCCGATGATTCAAGATTACGCGGATGGCGCTCTATTCATGTGAGCGAGGGCGAGCATCCATATATCAGGCAATGGTGGGTTCCCGGGCTTCAGATCGGGTACGAACATACGTTCATTCACCAGGTCGCTGACTTGCTACGCGGCTTAAGCGAGGGTGTTGTACCCGGCCCGACGTTTCGGGATGCGCTCGCTACCGAGCGAGTTGTGGACGCCGTGCTGCGATCCGCCAAGAGCGGAACCTGGATGAATTGTAGGGAAGAGAGTCGAAAGGACTAGGATGTCGAAACAGTCGGTTATTCAAGATGCCTTGAGCGCAGGAGAAGGAGTGGTGCGCCTGGCCCCGTGCTGGGTCCCGAGATCATTTCTGATGCCTGGCGGGCGGCTTAAGCTGGATCACCGTGATCTTTATGCCTTGGGCGCGCACCGCGGCGGCATCGACGAGCGATGGTTTTCTTCGACCACAAACGCAGCGAACGGCCCGGGCACACCGGAGGACGAAGGCCTCAGCTACATCGCGTTCGATGGCCGGAAATTTCTTCTCAAAGAGGCGATCGAGGAGCTTGGGGACAAATTTCTCGGCAAAGACGTCATGGCCCGCGATAAGGGCTGGAATCTGCTCTGCAAGTTCTTTGACAACCTCGGGCCTATTCCGCACCACATGCACCAGCAGGAGCAGCACGCGCAGCTTGTCGGCCGCTTGGGAAAGCCGGAAGCATATTATTTCCCGCCTCAATATAACTTCAAATTCAATAACTTCCCGTACACGTTTATGGGACTCGAACCCGGCACCACGCGGGATGAGGTGCTTGATTGCCTTAGGCGGTGGAACGAAGGCGACAACGGCATCCTCAATCTGTCGAAAGCTTACCGGCTGCAGCCGGGCACAGGGTGGCAGGTCGATGCCGGAATTTTACACGCCCCGGGCTCGCTCGTAACGTACGAGCCGCAAGTGAACAGCGACGTTTTCGGCATGTTTCAGTCGATGGTGGAAGGCCGGTACGTTCCCTGGGATCTTCTCGTCAAGGATGTTCCAGAAGAGAAAGCGCACGATCTGGAGTACCTCGTAGATATGCTCGATTGGGAAGCAAACGTCGATCCTGAATTTGCTAAACACAACCTGACACGTCCGCGGCCAGTTCGCGATGAAAAAGAGATGAAGGATGAAGGCGTCCGTGAAGTATGGATCACTTACGGGACGAGACATTATTCCGCGAAAGAGTTGACAGTATTCCCGGGGCGATCTGCCACCGTGAAGGATGCTGCTGCGTACGGTTTGATCCTGACCCAGGGATACGGCACGTTCGGAGCGCACGAGGTCGAGACGCCGTCATTGATCCGTTTCGGTGAACTCACCAATGACGAGCTGTTCGTGAGCGCCGATGCTGCCAAGAACGGCATAAAGATCACGAACGAGAGTGACAAGGAGCCGCTGGTGCTCCTGAAACATTTCGGGCCGGGTAATCCGGATGCTGCTCCATTGGTTTCTCCTGACCGTCCATGAGATTTTGTGACCGCGACGCGGTTCAAATAGAAAACGAACAAGTTCGCGTGACCGTATTAAGAGAGGGCGGTCACCTGGCCGAGATACTGGACAAGCAATCCGGCATCAATCCGCTTTGGATTCCACCGTGGAAGAGTATTGAGCCGTCCAGGTACGATCCGGAGCAGTATCGGGAGTACGGGGCTAACTCGGAGAGCAAGCTGCTCTCGGGAATTATGGGGCACAATCTTTGTCTGGACATGTTTGGGCCCCCTTCGCAAGAGGAAGCGGACGCTGGCTTGTCGGTCCACGGTGAAGGCTCAGTAGTGCCGTATGACGTTGCAGTTGCGAACGAGCAGATTCGGGCCATCGCTCAACTACCGCTCGCCGGCCTCCAGTTCAAAAGGACCATCGCATTGCAGGGACCGGTACTTCTTTTCACCGAGACCGTCGAAAACCTGACGGCACTGGACCGGCCCATTGCGTGGACGCAGCACGTAACGCTCGGACCACCGTTCCTCGCGAATGGTGTTACCGAGGCAGTCTACAGCGAAAGCGGCGCGGTTCCGGTGACCTTCAGTCGGGAGCGAGAGTCCGGCGGGTTTGCGACCCATCTGATGGATCCGGCAGGACAACAGTCTTACTTCCGTGTCTGGAATTCACTCCTGGGCGTAACTTTGGAGTATCGTTGGCCTCGCGAAGATTTCCCGTGGCTGGGCATCTGGGAAGAGAATCGGCTGCGGAAAGAGCCTCCCTGGAACGGGAGAACGCTCACTTGGGGATTTGAATTCGGTGTGTCGCCTTACCCGGAGACCCGGCGAAAGATGATCGACAGGGGGCGATGGTTAGGCGTTCCCGGCTTTCGATGGCTTCCGGCGCGCCAAACCCTCACGGTAGAGTACAGCGCGCACATTGCCAGCCACAGACCCTAACGTTCGAGTGAGTAACGAGCGATCTGGCGGCTTAGTGATATCGTGTTCGCTGGTTCGTATTTGCACAACCGGCGCAGAATCGCCATCTGGGTCCGAAGCATGTCACCCTCCGCCACTGCGGCGATCACTTTCCTGGCAGATGTTTCGACTATCTGAATAGCCTTAGCGGCATAGAATCGGGTTATCGCAATTGCATTTTGGGATGAGCCCAGCTTTTCTGCCCTCAGCAGGCAAGACTCGAGCGCGTACACCTCGATGATGCAGTCGGCCAAAGCGCCCATGATCTCTTGCTGATCCTGCAGATCCTGAATGTGCTTTTGGGAAGCAGAACCAGCTGCGAATAAACTGAGCTGCTTGGCTTTCGCGAGCAGCTGACGTTCGGCGGCGAGCGGACCTTCCAGATCCTCGTCGCTCGTGCGCGGCTCCAACACTTCATCCATGACGCGCTTGATGGCCGGAAGCAGACCCAGTTGGCCGGTCATGGCGCGCTTCATGAGCCAACCGGTGATGATCAGGCGGTTAATCTCATTAGTCCCTTCGAAGATGCGATTAATGCGTGCGTCACGATAGGCAGGCGCTGCCGGATACTCTTCAACGTAGCCATACCCTGCGTAGATCTGAACGACGTGATCTACTACGGTGTCGAGCATCTCCGAGCCCCAAACTTTTAAGATCGAGCACTCAACCGCATATTCCTCGATACGCTTCTGGATGTCCCGCGAAGCGCCTGCGGCATGCTGGTCGATACCGGCCAAAGCCGCGTCGATCATACCGATGGTCCGGTAAGTAAGCGACTCACCCACGAAGATGCCCGTCGCGCACTCAGCCAACTTCTCCTGAATAAGTCCGAATTCTGCGATCGGCTTGCCAAAGGCCTTACGCTCTCGGGCGTACTGCAGGCCGTGCTGGAAAGATGTTCGAGCCCCGCCGACGGCCGCTGCGCCGAGCTTAAAGCGGCCGATGTTCAAAATGTTAAACGCGATGTGATGGCCCTTACCTGCTTCGCCCAACAGATTTTCGATTGGTACCTGACAATCATTAAGAAGGAGAGGGCAGGTGGACGAACCATGAATGCCCAACTTGTGTTCTTCCGCGCCGACCGAGAGACCTGGCGTATTTCGCTCCACGAGAAAGGCGGAGAATTTCTCGCCGTCTATTTTGGCAAAAACTGTGTAGAGATCAGCGAATCCACAGTTACTGATCCACATCTTTTCCCCGTTAAGGAGATAATGTCGGCCGTCCGTCGACAGCTTGGCGCGTGTCCGGATGTTCATGGCATCCGAGCCCGAAGACGCCTCCGAGAGGGCGTAGGCCGCAACCCATTCGCCGGTTGCGAGTTTGGGAAGGTACCTCTGTTTCTGCTCTTCGGTGCCGTACCAGACCAAAGGCAGCGTGCCAATGCCTGAATGCGCGCCAAAAGCGACGGAGAAGCTTGCATTCCTACTCAGCGATTCCGCTACGAGAGCGGACGTGACCTTATCCATTTCAAGGCCGCCATAGGCTTCGGGAATATCCACCGCGAGTAGGCCGAGTTCACCGGCTCTGCGTAGCAGGCCCTTCGTTACCTCGAACTTCTTCGCTTCTATGTCGGCACTGGCCGGGAGTATCTCGCGATTCGAGAACTCGGTCGCAGTCTTCGCGATATGGATCTGTTCTTCGGAGAAATCTTCCGGAGTGAAGATTTCGTTTGCTTGGGTGTCTTCAAGAAGAAAACTACCGCCAGTCGCCTTTTTTACAATTGCGGGATCAGCAGCTGTTAACATTTCGTCGTTCCTCTAAACCTTCAATTCAAGTTCTCGAAGATTCCCGCCGCACCCATGCCGCCTCCAACGCACATCGTTACCATGCCGTATCGCGCATGGCGCCGGCGCATTTCGTGCAGCAGCGTTGCGGTAAGTTTCGCACCGGTGCAGCCGAGCGGGTGACCGAGGGCGATTGCACCGCCGTTGACGTTAAGCTTCTCGGGATCTAAACCCAAGATTTTGATCACGGCGAGAGACTGAGCGGCAAAAGCCTCGTTCAGTTCGATCAAATCGATCTGATCGAGGTGAAGACCAGCCAACTTCAGCGCTTTCGGGATGGCATACACGGGTCCGAGGCCCATCTCTTCGGGAAGACAGCCGGCATAAGCAAACGAAAGGAAACGCGCGAGCGGTTTGATGCCAAGTTCCCGGGCACGGTCTTCGGACATCACGACAGAGGCCGCGGCACCGTCCGACATCTGAGACGAATTACCGGCAGTTACGGTACCCGTGCTGTGAAAGGCTGGCTTGAGTTTAGACAGCGCTTCGAGAGAAGTGTCGCTGCGCGGTCCTTCATCGACTTTGAATTGGGATTCGGTTGTCTTCGGCTTCGATCTTTCGTCTGGTGCTGTGAAAGTCACTGGAACCGGCACAATCTCTTCCTCAAAGCGGCCCTCACTCTGAGCAGCCAGAGCGCGCTGATGACTGCGAAGTGAGAACTGGTCGGCCTCTTCACGCGAAATGCCGTAGTGCCTCGCAACTCGTTCCGCGGTTAGACCCATCGAGCTGTAAGAGCCAGGATAATTTTCCTCCAACCAGGGATTAACCGAAATCTTGTTGCCGCCCATAGGAACCATTGACATGGATTCAGTGCCGCCTGCGACGATCACATCCGCACTGCCGCCGCGAATCCGATCGGCTGCAAGCGCGATAGATTGCAAGCCGGACGCACAGAACCGATTTACAGTCATGGCGGCGGATTCAATCGGCAGTCCAGCTCGCAAAGCCGATATGCGTGCGACGTTCATCCCCTGTTCCGCTTCGGGCATTGCACATCCTAAGATGACGTCTTCGATTTCCTTCTCCTCGAGCGCAGGCAGATTGGTGAGCGCGCCTTTGATGGCGAAGCCGCCTAAATCGTCTGGCCGGGTTGTGCGCAAGGATCCCTTCGGTGCCTTGCCAACAGGTGTTCGGACCGCACTTGCAATAACAGCGTTTCTCATTCTAGTTCCTTAAGGGCTTACCGGTTTTGAGCGTGTGGGTGATCCGGTCCGCGGTCTTTTTCTCGCCGCATAAAGAGAGAAAGGCCTCGCGTTCGAGATCCAGGAAGTACTGCTCGCTGACAGGTGTTCCGGGGGTGATCTTGCCTCCGCAGAGTATGTGGGCTACCCAGTTCGCAACCTTCACGTCATGATCGCTGATGAATTCACCTTCACGCATTTGGCGAACACCCATTCTCAAAGAGGCCAGTACGTTTTCGCCCGGCGCCGGAATATCGGTTCGCGGAACTAAGGCAGAGTAGCCTGCGCGCGCTAATTCCAGAGCCCGGTTTTTGGCATCCGCAAGCAGGCGGTCACGGTTGACGGTGATGCCATCGGATTCGGATAAGTATCCCATCGCCCGCGCCTCGCACGCGGATGTCGAGACTTTCGCCAGGGCGATGGTCTCGAAACGCTGGCGCAGGCCATCCATCAGTTCCACTGATTCGCTACGGCCAGTCCCCCCCACAAGCGATGCCGCTCGCACGGCCTGAAGTACGACCTCTTTGCAGCCGCCCCCGGCAGGCACCAGGCCGACACCGGTCTCAACGAGCCCGAGGTAAAGTTCGGCGTGAGCCTGTCGCGCAGCGCCGTGAAGAGCGATCTCCGCGCCGCCACCCAGGCACAGTGCGAACGGAGCAACCACCACCGGACGCGGGCAGAACTTAATCGTTTGCGTCATTTTCTGGAAGGACCGGATAACCGAATCCACGTCCTCCCACTCCTGGTCCTGAATAGCGAGCAGGAGTTGCATCAGGTTTGCGCCTGCTGAGAAATTCTCGCCGTCATTTGCTATGACGAAAGCCTCGAAGTTGGCGACGAACTCACTTCCGGGCTTCAGCGTTTGCGTAACGAGCGACAGAATGTCTGTTCCGATTGCATTCATCTTGCTATGAAATTCCAGGCAGCCAACCCCGTCCCCGAGGTCGATTAGTGAGGCGCCGGAGTTCTTCTTTACGACTCCATGAGATTTCTTCGACGAAGAGATGGCAATTCGATTTTGCCGCCCATCCACCGGCTGGTATTGACCGCTGACAAAATCGAAGAACTGCCGTCCGGAAGAATCGTCACGATACCAACTCTCGCCGCTGGCCAGCAGCTTTTCAACAACCGGCGCCAGAGGCAGTCCGGTGTCCCTCATCTTTTGCGCTGTCGCTCGTACCCCGGCAGCGTCCCACAACTCGAACGGACCCATTTGCCAGTTGAAACCGGTCTTCATCGCCTGATCGATCGAAACGATATCGTCAGAGATCTCGCCCAGCCTATTTGCCGAATAATTCCAAAGCTCAGGCAGAATCTGCCAGTAGAAAGCTGCCGCAGTGTCCTTGCGCGGGTCGGCGGCGAGCAGCATCTTGAGCCGTTCCGGGAGCAATTCGGCATTCTTCGCTACTTCGAGGGCAGGGAATCGGGCCCGATCCGAAGGCCGGTACTCGAGTGTTTTCCAATCGAGCGCAAGCCGCGTTTCCTCGCTCTGAGGCGTCTTCGTCTTGCGATAGAAACCCTGACCCGATTTGTCCCCCAGCCACTTGCGCTCGAGCATCTGGTGAATGAAGCCGGGGAGCACCAGATCGGGCCGCTCATCATGAACCCGCTCAAGGAAATTACTAGCCACATTCGCTAGTACATCGATGCCAACCATGTCGCTCAGCCGGAATGTGCCTGTCTTTGGCCACCCGAGTATCGACCCCGTCAGCGCGTCCACTTGTTCGATGGTCAGATCCATCGTCTGCATGACGCGAATGGCGTTCATGAGAGCGAACGTTCCGATCCGATTGCCGATGAAATTGGGCGTGTCTTTCGCGATGACAACCGTCTTGCCAAGGCGCTTATCCGCGAATGCTCGCACCGCTTCAATTGCTTCCGGATCGGTCTCCGGAGCCGGTATGACTTCAAGCAGGCGCATGTAGCGGGGCGGATTGAAGAAATGCGTGCCGAACCAGTGGCGGCGGAAACCCGCATCCATGCCTTCCGCAATCTGGCTTATCGGAAGGCCGCTGGTATTAGTGGTGACGATGGCTTGAGCGCGCCGAAACGGAGCTACTCTACTCAACAACGAGCGCTTAATCTCCAGGCTTTCGGAAACAGCTTCGATGATCCAGTCACAGTCTCGCAACAGCTCCAGGTCATCTTCGAAATTGCCGACCGTAATCAGGCGGGCCTTGGAGAGTTCGTAAAAAGGCGCCGGTTTAGCTTTTCTTAGAGCATCCATTGCGTTCGCAGCGACCTTGTTTCTGGCTGACCGATCATCGGGAGCCGCGCCTTGCGGAACAATATCGAGCAGGACGACGGGTACTCCCGCATTCGCAAAATGAGCGGCAATGCGAGAACCCATATTGCCGGCTCCCAGCACAGCAACCTTTTGGAAAAGGAAAGATCGGGCGAGCGGGCGTGCCTTATCGGCGGGCTTCGCGGCGGCAAGAGTCTCGGTTGTTTCAGCAATCATGGCTTACTGGATCTAAATGGCGGGCGACTTCGTTTCGTACTCAAATTCGGGGAGTCGAAGCTTTTCGGTCCGGCGATTGGCGACACCATTGGTCAACGTTTTAACAAACCCGGTGGCGACCTGTTCCGCCGTTAGCATGCCTCCCGGTTTAAACCAATGAGCGAGTGAGTTTACCGCTCCGGCAATCGAGAAAGCAGTGAGTCTGACGTCGCAAGACCGGATTGACCCATCCTCTATACCTTCCTGGATGAAAGAACGGAGACGGCGATCCACATTTCTTTTATACGAGCGTACTTCCGAGCGTGCAGTATCGGATAGCTCGCGGTCGTCCTGCCGTACCACGCAGCGGCCGAAATCGCCGGCGATGACGATTGCATATGTATAGATGAAACCGGCTACCTTCTCGAGTCCCGTCTCAGCTTGTTCGTGAATGCGATCGAGGTTCTCTTCTATTAGCGAGATCCCCCACCGATAGCATTCCAGGTAAATTTCCTCTTTGTTGTGAAAGTAGTGATATAAGGCCGGCTTGGTGATGTTGAGCTTTTCCGCAACGTCGCTTAACGAAGTTCGCCAGAAGCCTCTCTCTAGGAACATGCGAACCGCGGTACGCAGAACGGCTTCTTTTTTGCTGTCGGGATCTCTCCGGCGATCGACAAAGGCGCTCAAATGGGAAAGCGATGCGCCCGGGTTGGCCAACTGATCCGCTTGGCGCCTGGACTTGCGTTTACCTATTGACACCGCCATCTCCTCTTGATATCTTACTCACCGGTAAGAAAAATGCAAGGGTAATCCTTGCGCACAAGAGTTGGGCATCGGAGGAGTTGCGATGCAGAGTTCGGAGACGGAGACTCTAGCCGGGCAGCTAGGGCTCAGGGTACTTGAGAAAACTGCTTTGGATTTCGAAGGCCGGGGAACCGTTCACGCCCAGATTACCTCGCAACGGTTACCTTTGGAGCGCGCGTACTATTGGGAGAGAAATCGGCCCTCGCGGTTGTTCCTCATGCAGCCGGTAAAAGGCCGGGTCCAGAGCTGGAACTGGGCGAGGACTATGAACGAGGCTCGTCGGGTAGCCGCCTACCTGAGCGCCCAAGACTGGGAACCGGGTTCGCGCATCGTGATCCTGTCAAAGAATTGCGCTTGGTGGATCATGGCTGAGCTGGCGATTTGGATGGCCGGGCATGTGACCGTTCCCGTCTATACTTCGCTGCCTTCTCAGGCGGCACAGCGGCTCATAGAGCATTGCGGAGCTGTGGCGTGCTTCGTAGGAGCCCTCGAGAATCCTGATCTCATCACGCAGGCGATTCCAGACAAGGCCACCCGCATCCATTTCCCGAATGCACCGGACGGGAAGGGAATAGATTGGCAAACCATCGTCGCCGAGACTGAACAGCTCGTTGGTAATCCTCGTCGTTCCGGCAACGATCTGGCCACGATCATCTACACATCCGGCACAACGGGAACTCCGAAAGGCGTGATGCACAGATTTGCATCCTTTCCATACTTCGCCAAGGCAGTCGTCCAGGTTGTAGGCCGCGCAGCCAATCACCGCGTGCTGTCGTATTTGCCCCTCGCCCACATCGCGGAGCGAGCCCTGACCGAAACCACCGCGATTGACCAGGGATGGCGGATCTATTTCTGCGAAAGCGCCGCCACATTCATGGAGGATCTTAAGAGAGCTAGGCCGACGGTCTTCTTTTCGGTTCCCCGGCTCTACATGAAATTTCAACAAGGAGTACTTGCAAGAGTTTCTGAGCGCAAACTAGACCACCTGTTGAGTCTTCCACTGGTGAACTACTTCGTTCGGCGGCATATCCTGGCCGGCCTTGGATTGAGTACGGTCCGGTTTGCGGCATCGGGCTCGGCTCCTATCCCTGCCGGCCTGCTCATCTGGTTTCGAAAGCTGGGACTGCCTATTGCTGAAGGCTACGGAACCACGGAAACCGGTATTACGCATACGGCGCCGCGGGGACAAAGCCGGCCCGGTTATGTGGGTCGCAGCGCACCCGGCGTGGAGACGCTCATCGCCGAGGAAGACGAGGTGCTGCTTCGCAGTCCGATGAACATGCTCGGTTACTACCGGGATTCGGACGCGACTCGTAATGTGATGTCAGACGATGGCTTTATCCGAACTGGCGATCAAGGCGAACTGGATCCCGAGGGTTGGCTCAAGATCAAGGGCCGTCTCAAGGAGCAGTTTAAGACAAGTAAGGGCAAGTATGTCACCCCCTCCCCAATCGAGCTGATGCTGGGGCTACACGAGGCAATCGAGTCGTGCCTGGTCATGGGCTCGGGATTGGCGGCGCCGGTCGGTGTAATCGTGCTCTCAACCGAAGCCCAACAGATCGCTGCTATTGAGACGGAGCGGCTGACTCTTGAGCACTCCTTGGAAAGTCTGCTCGAAACGACGAATAACAAGCTCGCCTCGCATGAGCGCCTGCAATTCCTTTCCGTGGTGCCATCGAAGTGGACTATCGATCGCGGTTTCATTACCCCGACCCTGAAGTTGAAACGCTCGGTTCTGGAAAACTATTACATGCCCTTTGTTTCCGGGTGGGCCGCTCAAGATAGGAGAATTATCTGGCATTCCGAGCCAGGGCCGATCAAACCGGAAGACTGCGATACAATGCCCGGGCTGACCGCAGAATCATGAAACAACTCATATTCCGAAGTCTGATCTGTGCCCTGCTTTTTTTGCCCTTTAAGGCCTTTGCACAACAAGACTATGTTGGGCGTTTTGACCTATTCAATGGCTTTACGTGGTTCGACAGCCCGAGCGCGAACTTAGAGGAGCGCGGATATCATTTACAGGCTGGAATCAATGCACGAACATGGCTGGCCCTGGGCTTCGACTACTCGGTCGTGACTGGGAATCTCACCCTGGTCCCGAGTCTGTTGAAACCAGCACTGCAGACTCAAATCGCATCGCAAATAGCGGGCTTGGAGGCTGCTGGCGTTATCCCTCCCGGTTATCAGGTCGCGGTCGGAACCGCCTCAACAACGCAAACCTTCGCTGCTGGTCCACAGCTCGAGTACCGGCATTTCAAGCGAGTCACACTGTTCATCAGACCCTCCATCGGAGCGATTTACGAGTCCGCCACTCCACATCCCACCGACGCTGTTACTACCGCGATCATCGCCCAATTGGCGCCATCCGGTAAGAAGACGGATTGGGAGGCCTTTTATGGCGTCGGAGGCGGAGTTGATCTAAATCTGATCCGTTACGCGAGCGTCCGCCTACAAGCCGATTTCGTGCACAATGACTTGTTCAGCGATATTCTCAAGAGCTCGCGGAATACCGTGCGCCTCTCAGTCGGACCGGCGTTCCACTTCGGAAAGAACATTGTGAAGTGAACCTCGCCGCATTCCCGAGACCCTGCCAACCCGTCATTGCACCAGTTTAAGGCGCCGGAGAAGCTTCTGGAAGCGCGGATCCGACCTGCATGGATCGAAGAGAGGATCAGCGCCGATGATGTCGAGTCCTTTGCCCCGCGTCTGGTAGCCTTCGTCGAGCCACTCCATGACTCGATCGCAGTTCTTCAGCCCGCAGTAGGCAATCGCGATATCGACACCGGAAACGTAGCGCTGCTTAGCCGTCGCCTCGAGTTTCATGGTTAGGGAGCGTGCTTCATCAGTCTTGCCCTCGAGCCCGAGCGCATGTGCTTTAAGAGCCCATGCATTCGGTGCGCCGCCAAAGAGTCTGTCAGCAGCTTCGAATTCTTCGGCCGCCTTCGCGAAATCGTGTTTCTCTTCGTAGGCTTTGCCTAGGACGAGGTGCGCCTCAGCGAAGGTAGGATCCAGTTCGAGTACTCGACGAAGATAGATCATCGCCTGATCGGGCTTCCGGGAGCAGTAAAATGTTTCTCCCGCGTCAGTGCTGATGATCATCGAGAGCGGATCGAGTTCGAGTGCTCGCTCAATCTCCGCTTCGGCTTCTTTGTGCCGTCCCAGGCGAGAGAGATGAAGACTGTACCAGTGGTGCGCGGTCGGGTAGCTGGGGCTCAACTGGAGAGCTTTCTTGAATTCCTCCGTGGCTCCTTTCCAGTCCCAGTCTTGGTCTATTTTTACGACGGCCATTACCGTGTGAGCTTGCGCCAGGCCGGCGTCGAGCTTGAGGGCTTGCTCGGCCGCCTTCCGTGCCAGGCCCAGCGAATCGGCCGGCGAGGCTCCTCCGTAAGAACTTAACAATACATAGGAATCGCCGAGCGCCGCATATGCGTTCGCATAATCCGGATCCAGCCGAATAGCGTCCTGGTAATACGTAATCGATTTTTCCAGGTCGGCCAGGGTGCGCCGGTTCCAAAAATAGCGTCCTCGCAGGTAAGCCTCGTATGCCTCCCGGCTGGTTGGCTGACCACTCCCTGCTTCAGGGCTCAGCGTGGCGCCGATCTGCTGGGCGATATCCTGCGCAATCTCTGACTGAAGTGCAAACAGATCACCGATGTCACGTTTAAAGGTTTCCGCCCACAAATGGCTGTCCGTTGCCGCTCTGATCAATTGAGCATTGACGCGGACGAAAGAAGGAGAGCTCTCGACATTACCTTCGACTACTGCATCCACGTGCAGTTCGCGGGCGATTTCAGGAAGGCTCTTGGTTGTTGCACGATACGCCTCCGCCGAGGTCCGCGAGATTACAGTCAAATTCTTGATTTTCGCCAGCTCCGTAATGATCTCGTCGGTAAGTCCCTGGACCAGAAACTCCTGCTTCGGATCGGCAGTCAAGTTTCGGAAAGGAAGGACGGCTATCGACCGGATCTTAAGCCCCTGTCCGTTTGCCTGTTCCGGTAAAGCGCTGCTATCCCGGTGCAACTCTATGACAGCTAGCGTCACCAGACCGGTGATCAAGACAGCCGCTACGCTGGCGATTATCCACCGGATGAGCTTACTGTCCCAGCGATTTGCCGGTATGTCTGGAACCGCTTCCGATACCTCCCAGGTGGGCACATAGGACCCCTTGGGTAGATGAAAGCGAATCAGGTCCTCCCTACCGGGACCCGCATAGTATTCGTCAAGCTTGCTACGGAGCCGGCGCGCCTCGACGCGAACCACAGGATCGCTCTTCGGGTCATAACTGGCGCTGCGGTCGAACACTGCCATCCCGATGACGGTTTCTTTCAACGCCTCAGAGTCAGCTTGGCCCTTCAGTCGGCCTTCCACCACAAATGAAAGAAAGCGCTGCATTCTAGGAGCCCTGAAGAAGCTGGGGCTCGCCAGAATTTTGCTCAACTCACGCCGAATCAGATCATCGGTAGCCGCCGGTTTGTGTCTCAAGTTGCGTGTTACCAAGGTAACGAATCCAGTGACTCAGCGTGATCCCCCAAGTAAGTTTACCGTAGGTAAGATCGCGATTATACGCTTGGGAGGTCGTCGCTTAACGTTCCTTACGGTGTCGGCGTTTTTTTTCGCACGGACCATATCCCCAGAGGAGGACAGGTAATACGGAGGGGTAGGATGAATATCTTACGTCGTCAGTGGAGAGGGCGAAGTGCCCGCCGTGCGTTTCGGGTGACCGGAACTAATCGAGGAAAAAGTCAGGCAGTAATGGCATTCCTGGGTTTGTCGCGAAGCCGGAGAAATCGACCACACCTGCGTCTCTCAAAACATCTTCGTCGCTCAGAAACTTCCCTGTAAGGAACGGTTCCGAGCGGGTCAGGATATGCCAGGCGGCCTCTGCTACGATGTCCGGATGGCGAGTTCCCGCCAGATCGATTCCTGGGATGACGTTTAGAGCGGCTGTCCGAATAACCGTTCGCGGCCAGAGTGCGTTGACGGCAACTCTCGCTTGACGAAACTCTTCCGCCAATCCAAGTACGCACAGGCTCATTCCGTACTTCGAGATCGTGTAAGCGAGGTGTGGAGCAAGCCACCTCGGGTTGGTAGAGATCGGAGGCGCCAGCGTGAGAATCTGGGGTCGGCTTGCTTTTACGAGGTGCGGCAGGCAAAGCTGGGACGTCAGGAAGGTCCCTCTCGCATTCACAGCCATCATCAGGTCGAACCGTTTAGCGGAAGTTTCCAGCGTAGAAGTCAAACTGATTGCGCTGGCGTTATTAACTAGAATGTCTATGCCCCCGAACCGGCGAACTGCTTGTCCGACCGCTTCTCCGATCTGATCTTCGTAACGGATATCGGTAGCAATGGGCAATGCTGTTCCACCCGCCGCCTCAATCTCCCGGGCCGCCGTATAGATCGTGCCCGGAAGCTTGGGATGTGATTCGATGGTCTTTGCGGCCACCACGATGTTCGCCCCGTCACGTGCAGCGCGTAGAGCGATGGCGAGTCCGATGCCCCGGCTTGCTCCTGTTATGAAGAGAGTTTTCCCGGCCAGGCTAGACATGCGTGCATTATAGGCTCCGCAAATTGCATTTGCGGATTGCTCGACCGGTCCTACGGCACCCGCCTTGGAGCGCCCGCTTGCCAGGCATGCGACGGCTTTTTCGATGCCTCGATGGCTCCAGTGACCATTTGATAATCGCTCGGGATTGAAACTGTGGCAGCCTTTACTCCGGGCTGCACGGTTATGGAAGTTGTGGCGGTTTTCGTCACGGGCGGTAGGCAGATCTCGTTACTGCATGCCTGGTATCGCACGCTAACCGTCACGAGCGTGTCGCCCAGCTTCTTCGAAAGCCTCCCCGTGATCACGAAATCCACTCCGTTCTCAAAAGTCTCAACCGAAACGTTCAAAGTGGGATCGCGCCGAAGATTCGGCTTCGGCTGAAACACCCTAACGTTTTCGAATCCTGGCTTACCTTCAACCGATGCCGTGGTCTTGATCGGACCACCTTTAGGAGTCGTGAAGGAATACAGGTGATAGCCCTCGGCAATCTGGGCTTGCAGCAAGAGCACCACCGTTGATCCGGGGCCGGCCTTCTGCTGCCCCGGGTGAACTGACCACTTTACAGGGTTGAGATTTCTGGCACAGAGTGAGCTCAGGGCAGCAGTCGCGCACAGCAGCACGCGCCTGCTCATCCTTGCAAATAAGCCCATCGAGTGGTTCTCGGCTGCGTGCGATCAGCCCTCGATCTTCTCGTAAGTCGCTCCGAGGATTTTGTGCGAGCGCTCGTTTTGCAGAAAAGCCACAATTCGAAATCCATTAGAGCCGAGTCCCGAGGGCATCGGAATCGTGACATCTTTCGAAAACGAGGATCCGCCTTTTACCGTTCCAACGGAGGCTAAAGCGCGTACGACCGCTACGTGGCTAAGCGAGCGCCCGCCATTCTCTCCGCCCGCGACATTGGACCGCACCCTGTTCTCGGCCAACGCGACCCACACCGTGACCGGGCCTTGTGCCGCGGGCAAATCCGCCGACGTCAAATGAAACTTGATTTGGTTGCCTTGGCGAACGGTGTCGGCCAGCGTCAATGCAACTTTCTGATTGCGCGCAGCCTCTGCTACCGCGCTCCGGATAGCAACGGCGTTCCCGCCGACCGTCTCCTGCTGGCCGTCTATCACGATTTCCGGCGTATACACGCTATCCAGTCCGAAATGTTGGGCATATGACTGCTGTCGCGCGCTGAACAACTTCGAAGAATACGGATCCACCCACCCATCGCCGTTCCAATAATCAACATGTTCGCTCAACACGACAAGCATGGCCCCGCTGAAAGGCTGTTTCTCGTCGAGTGATTGCAAGAGCCGGTCAGCGGGAGGGCAGCTCGAGCACCCCTCCGACGTAAATAACTCCAGCACCACGGCTGTCTTCGCACCATTGCTGGCCGCGCTCGCGCGGATGCACAGTCCGAGGATTCCCGTTAACACAAGCAGCAAAGCGATTCTTCCCAAGGTTTGTCTCATCGTTTGTTCTCTGTTTCTTTCCTGACCTGCGTACTCCTAATCACGTTCAGCGCGAAACTTTCAGGTTGTCTACTTAGCAGTTCGCATACGACGTACGAAAGTTACGATGCGCTGTGTCGAATCGCTTGGCCGATGCTGGCAACCGCGAGTCCAGCGATGGTTCAGAGAAGTGTCGATACCCCGAAACATGCGAAGCTGACAAAGTGCTGGCTCTGATACCCCCGTTTTCTCAGGAAAGCGCATCACAGAAAGTCCGCGCTGCCGAAGATTCCTGGAATTCGAGAGATCCCCACCGAGTCGCACTCGGCTACTCGGAAGACAGCCGCTGGCGAAATCGCGCTGAATTGCTGTACGGAAGGGAAGACATCGTTGCCTTTCTTACGCGGAAATGGCTTCGCGAGCTCGAATACCGGCTCATAAAAGAGCTATGGGCCTTCGCCGAAAACAGGATTGCGGTCCGTTTTGCTTATGAGTCACACGATGCGTCTGGGAATTGGTTTCGTTCCTACGGGAACGAGAACTGGGAGTTCGAACCGGGCGGCCTGATGATACACCGCCACGCCAGCATCAATGATCTCCCGATCGCGGCTTCCGAGCGTCTCTTCCATTGGCCGTTGGGCCGGCGTCCCTCGGATCATCCGGGACTGAGCGCGCTCAGTTTGTAGTCGTTTGCGCGCTTGTGTCCATCGGCACGGGCAGAGGCTTCGACCGAAATGCACGCACGCGCGTTAGCGTTCGCACGCCGCAAGAGCGATTGTGACAATCGTGTCGTGAACACTCGTTGCAAGCGGTTGTCTCGAGCACGCGGGATCGCAACGTTCCGCTAGAGAGCCCTCGAGTTTGTGGCACCAATCTCCGCTTCCAATCCATAATAGGTCGATGGAGCAAACAAACTCGGCTCGTTGCTTCCGTGTTGTTTTCCTCCTGCGGGCCACTATTGTCACTGTTCCGTCGGCCCGCTCGCAAGCGCTTCCGCCCGACTTGCGGGCTGTCCTTGTCAATGAGTTTCATTTCAAAGACGCCGATATCTCTAAGCTGCAGGAAGGTCAGCCTGTCGCCAGGATCATTCACGGCGATGCACCGGATGACATTCGCTTGGCCGGCGCCGTACTGATCGACGTCGATTCCGAGAAGTTCATTCAGGCCTACAAGGACATCGCTCACTTCGAGATCGGCAAGGAAGTGATTCGCACCGGAACCTTCAGCGATCCGCCCGTCGAAGCCGATCTCAAAGACTTTCACGCTCCGGATCTCAACCGCAAAGATGTTATGGCATGCCGGCCAGGGAAGTGCGTCTACAAACTCCCGCTCTACGCAATTCAGGATCTCCAGACCAAAGTGGATTGGTCCGCGCCTGACGCCCGGCAACAGGCTGACGCGATCATTCGCACTCTCTGGATCGGCTTCCTTACCCGCTACCGGCATGAGGGAAATCGGGCCCTCTCCACCTACTACGACAGTCCCGAGCCCTTCTCAGTTGCCCAAGGCTTAAAAGACTTGACCGAGAGCTTCACCGTCGTGAAAGCGAAGGCCCCCGAAATGGTCCGTTACCTCGATGCGTACCCGAATGAAAAGCCGCCGGACACGGAAGAATTTTTCTATTGGCAGGAGGCGGCATTCGGGCTGAAACCGATTGTCAGGTCGTCGCACGTCGTGATTGAACGTATTTCAAGTCCAGAAGGCTCCCATTATGTGATCGCGTCACAGATGCTCTTCGCGAGCCATTACTTCCGGGCCGCTGTCGAATTCAAGTACGTGTGCCCGGTGGTAACCGCGTCCGGCAAGCCCGCCGTCTACTTCGTCACGTACCAGCATTCTTATGTGGACGGGATGACCGGTCTTTCCGGCTCCATTCTCCGCCGGGTGGTGCCCGGCCGCAGCCAGGCAAGCCTCATCGAAAACCTTCGCCTGGCCAAGCAAACGGTAGAGACTAAAGCCGAGTAACGCCCTCCAGTATCACCGAATCAGGAATTGCCCGCGATGTAGGTTTGCAGCTGCTCTATCGTCTCCTGGTGCGAAGTGATAATCCACTTCACAAGATCTCCGATCGAAACAACTCCTGAAACGGCGCCGGTCCGTCCGACGACAGGCAAATGGCGTACACGGTTCTCCGTCATGATTCGCATCGCGTCATCGATGGAGCAATCGGGAACAACCGTGAGAGGAGAAGGAGTCATGATTTCATCTACCCGCGTGTCCTTCGACGAGCGGCCCATCAGGATGATCTTTCGTGCGTAATCCCGCTCCGAAAGCATGCCGGCTAACTCGTTACCCTCCATAACGAGAAGCGATCCGATCTCTTTCTCCGCCATCGCCGCGAGCGCGTCGTATACCGTGGCGCTTGGCGCTATCCACCAGATTTGCTCGCCCTTCTGCTTCAAAACTGCGGAAATAGGATCAAGTACTTGCATTTGGCAGCCCCATCGATCAGGATCTTTTGAACACAACTGCGCGTGTCTTGGGGCATTATACGTCTGTCTGAAGCCCGTTTGCGACCCCACTTCAGGGCCCCATCGAGGTGCTCGCAATTTGGCCCAAGCATTGGCCGAGATCCGAATTTATAAGTGCACGTGCACGATGGATCCTAATCTGGCCAGCAGATTGCGCGGAGAGGTGGAGACGTCAAATGATTCCTCGCTTCTCAGCCAAGTGGGCACCACGCTGGTTCAATTCGACCAGGACCAGGAGGGATTGTCACTCATACAGGAAGCGCTAGATCTGGACCCGAAAAATCCCAGCTGGAAAGAATCTCTGGACTCGGCGAAAGCGGAACCTGTTCGTCGTCACAATCTGCATCAGTTGATGCGCGTCGAGCAGAGCCGATAGGTCAGTTCGCCCGCAGCGCTCGCAACGCTTCCGTACTTGCCGCCCGGCGCGCGGGCAGCAAGCATGCCAGCAAGGCGAAAACCAAAATCGCCGATACCGAAGCAAGAATGATCCAGGGATCGAGCTCCTGTACATCGAACAGGAACGCTTTCACCAAGCCCGACATCCCATATACTCCAATCAGCCCGGCCGCTGCTCCTATCGCGCCCAACCGCAGGCCTGAGCCCAGAATCAGCTGATAAATTCCGCTTCTCTGGGATCCGAGAGCCATTCGTATCGCCACTTCCTGCGTACGCAACGCCACCGAGAATGCCATCACACTGTAGATTCCAAGAATTGCAAGTAATAGAGCAATGCCGGCAAATGAAGAAATTAAGATCGTGTTGAAGCGTCTCGGCGCTTCGCTCTCCGACATGGTGCGCTCCATTGTTTGCATATGGTCAAGAGCCAATTGAGGATCGAGCGCCCGCACTGTCGCGCGTAGCTCATTTTCCATCGTCCGCGGCGGAACAGCCGTGCGAAGCGCGACGTATCCCCCGTCGTTCATGAGATCTGTCGGCGAAGCAAATGAACCGGCGGAGGCCGAAGTCTGTAGCGCTGGCTGGTAATACTGTTCCTGTACCTCGGCATCGCGCGCTGCCTGCCTGACGTCCGCGACCTCGCCCACCACTGTGATCCACGGCGTTGGTGTTTCCGGCAGCCCGATCCGAATTCGCTTTCCCACCGGATCTTGCCCGGGCCAGTAGTGGTGAGCGAATTTCCGGCTGACGATCGCTACCAGCGGGCTGCCGTTCTTATCGCCCTCATTGAACAACCGTCCTCGGAGCGAATGGATGCCGAGCGCCTGAAAGAAGTCGCCAAATACGTAGGATGTCTCTGCCAGGTTCATGCCGGCGCCCTTTGGTGCAACGTAGTTCTCTACGACAAAGCCGCTGTTGTTCGTATTGCCCGACATTGGTAGGAAGGAGGTTACCCCAACCGCCGTCACACCCGGCAAGGCACGCAAGCGCCGCAGCAACTCATCGTTGAAAACGTTTATAGCCGTTTGCGTGCTGTACTTCTGGCGCGGCAAAGAATACTCCGCCGCGAGTGTGTGGTCCGGGCGGAATCCTGGATCTACCGCTCTCATCTTTTCGAAACTGCGGAGCAGCAGACCTGAAGCCGTGAGCAGCACAAGCGCAATTGCAATTTCTGCAATCACCAGAGCCGAGCGCAATCTCGCATGTCCGCCGCCCGCTGTCCCAGTCCGGCCACCTTCTTTCAACACCTCATTCGTGTTCGTGCGCAAAGCCGCAAACGCCGGAGCAAGCCCGCAGAGCACTCCTGTCAGGAGTGCGAGACCGAACGCGAACGCTCCCACAGTTCCGTCCAGGGTGATCCGATCGATGAGCGGTAGCGAATCGGGCAGCACGCTCGACGACGCCTTTATCAGAACGGACGCCAGAGCAAGGCCGATCAATCCGCCGGCCACGCTCAACAGCAGACTCTCTGCGAGTGTCTGCCCCAGTATCTGCCCTGTACTCGCCCCTAATGCCAGGCGCACAGCATTTTCTCTCCGGTAGCGCAGCGCCCGCACCAGTAAGAGCCCCGCAAGGTTGGCGCAAACGATCAACAATACGACCGTCACTGCGAGAAACAAGATGCGGATCAGCGGTCGCGCCTGCGAAACGGTCGCTTCCTGCAGCCCATGCACGTGCGGCTCAATGTGCAAGCTGGTCATGAAGGCGGGATAGTTCCGCATAATCTCCTGTGCTACTCGATTTGCGTCCTGCTGCGCTTCGGCGGCCGTCACTCCTGGTTTCACCCGCCCTACCGTTTGAAAGTTCCAGCTGCCTGCCCCTGTCGTTAGCTCTTCATGCGTCAGGCTCATCGGAACCCAAAGCTGGCTCTGGTTCAGATGCCCCGGTTGCAAAGGAAACTCAAAACTTTGTGGCATTACGCCGATCACCACGTAGGGTTTGCGGTCGAGCAATACCTTAGCCCCAAGGACGTTCGGATCGCGGTGGAATTTGTCCGACCATAGCGTGTAGCTCAAAAGCGTAATCTGCTGAGATCCTTCGTCCTCCTGCTTAGTGAAGAAGCGGCCCAGCATCGGCATAACGCCTAGTGCGGGTAAGACTCCGTACGACAGGCGGCCCACATGGATCTGCTTCGGCTCGCCCGCTCCTGACAATTCATAGCTCGTATTACGATAGCCGCCAAAATCCTGGAAGGAATGGCTATATCTGGTATAGGCCACGATGTCCGGTCCCGTTACGCCCGCCTCGCCCCCTACGCCGCCCCCAAGATCTACACCCTTCAGCTTCTCTGTTATTTCGACCAGCTGTTGCGGGTTCTTGAAGGGCAGCGGCCGTAAAAGCACGCCTTCGACGATGGAAAACACCGCCGTCGTGGCCCCAATCCCGACCGCCAGCATGGCCACGGCCGTCAATGTGAAGCCAGGACTCTTCACTAGTTGTCTGATCGAGCTCTTGCAATAGGACAGGATCATGAGAAAAGGTCTGAGCCTTATCGGATGCAAGCGCCGGGCCATCTGAAATGAAGGCCATTCGCGTTGCCCACAGCAGTCTTGCTAGCAATTTTTGGCCTAAACTGTTCGGTCTTGCGAAATCCGGTCTCAAACACGAAACTCGAAGAGGCAGAAGACCGGCGCAGCGGTTCGGGGAACCGCTCGTCGCTATCGAGGATGCGTGAACCCACACTCCTTACACAGTTTCTCCCAATTCCACATCCCATGGGCAGCCCTTGCCGGCAGCGCGAATCCGAGTTGATGCGCGAGCATACACGCCTGCCCGCGGTGATGAGCATCATGCGAGATCATGTAGGCCACCATCGCTCCGCCCGCCCGCCACGGTCTTGCCCACCCGTCCCGGTGAAACTCTTCGGTCCGCGCCTCACCCTCGAGCAGGGCTTCCGCGATCATCTCGCAACAGCGTGCAGCACTTTCGGCCAGTGCTGATTGTGCCTGCTCCTGCGAACAGCGACTGCGGTCAAGTGATGCAGGAAGCTGTAAGTGAGGTGCCGAGAGTCTCAACCACTTGCGTCGGATGTTATGCACATGTGAAAATATCGCGGCGATCGTACGTCCGCTCCGCCCCGACAATTGGGCCCGCCAGGCATCCGGATTGAGGTGCTCGAGCACAAGCTGATTCATCCGGTCGTTTACGGCGTAGCTCTCCACGAGTCCTTGGCAAACCTCGTGCGGAACGGCTGTCGGCAGGCGGCTCATTGGATCTCCTGCAACCCAAACTTATCACCCAGGCCACCGATCCACTGGACTGCGTCAAGCGACATCCCCCGCTGATACTCGGTCAAACGCCCAAAACGTGAGGCGATGCCGGCGCTCTCACTTCAAAGCAATCTGAAGCTGATTTGGACCTGCGCCGGCATACTGACTGGCGGCCCGTTCAAAAGAGCAGGCTGGAACGTCCATTTCTTGATGGCGGCGAACGCATTTTGATCGGGCCCGAACCCAAGAGGCTTTGTTACTTCGACGTTCTGCGGGTGGCCGAGGTGCCTCGGCGTCTGAGCGTCTCCGATTCTTAACTCGAGCGGCCGGTAAACGAATACTCCGAAGGTTCCGCCTCGCCAGAATGTCATCATTGAGTTGCCGTTGGTTGAAGTAGCATTCTAAGCACGTGATCAAAATTTCTAGGAGCAATCGAAAATGGCACACGAACGCAGGTTGATTCTCGTGACCGGAGCCACCGGGCATCAGGGCGGAGCAGTTCTGCGGCACTTGCGCGCAAAAGGCTTTGACGTGCGAGCTCTTACACGCGACCCGGACCAACCCGCCGCACGAGCGCTGCTCACCCATGGAGTCGAAATGGTTCGTGGAGATCTGGATGACCGCAATTCGCTGGCTCGGGCGCTCGACGGCGTCTACGGAGTCTACTCGGTCCAGAACGCTCGCGCTGGAGCCGAAACTGAAATTCGGCAAGGCATCAGCCTGGTAGAAGCTGCCGAGCGAGCCGTAGTCAGCCATTTCGTCTACAGTTCCGTTGCCAGTGCAGACCGTAATACTGGAATCCCTCACTTCGATAGCAAGTTTCAGATCGAACAGCGGATCCGCAACACCGGCCTTCCCTACACAATTTTGCGCCCTGTGTTCTTCATGGAGAACTTGCTGGCAATGCGCGCCAGCATCGATGGGGGCACTCTGGCAATGCCGCTGAAACCCGAAACGCGATTGCAGATGATCGCGGTCGAAGATATCGGGCAATTCGTTGCCACGGTATTCGAGCATTCCGGCAAATGGCACGATCGGGCTATCGACATCGCAGGCGACGAGCAATCGATCTCAGACATAGCGCACATGCTGAGCGGCGCAATCGGCCGCGAGGTGCAATATCAGCAGGTTCCGTGGGAGCAATTCGACAAGCAGACCAGCGAGGACTATGGGCTGATGTTCCGCTGGTTTGATAATGTCGGCTACAGCGTGGACATTTCCGCGCTGCGCCAGGATCACCCGAATCTGTTAACGTTTGAGCACTGGCTGCACACAAACTGGCCGAAGGTCACCACAGCCGGGCGGTAACCAACCCTTGTTGCCGTGCGAACATGGGGTCAAAGGCCTCCGCGCGATTCGTCCGGGAATCTTCAGTAATTGGCGAGCATACGCTTTTCCCGGACGGCAGATATATCGAACCAATGTGCGGTAACACTACTCGAGATTACTCCGCCATTTGCCCTCACCTGCGAACACATCGGCCGCAGCAAAAACGCCATCTCTTACCTTTCGGGACAACGCGCTCTCCGGGTGCGTTCTGGACGGAAGCGCCCGGTCTAGCGACCGGCTCTGTCAGCTTCTAGCATGCGTCTGCCCCTGGTTGTGCTGCTAGCCTGCTCTCTCGCGAACGCTTCACCGACGTTATTGGAACAAGGCTACGCTGCCATGTACAACCTGGACTTCCAGTCGGCGCATAATGCTTTCGGCGGGTGGGAAAAGGCGCGCCCGCAAGATCCCATGGGACCCGTCTCCGATGCTGCCGCCGTCTTGTTTTCCGAATTCGCGCGCATGCATGTGCTCGAGTCAGAGTTCTTTACCGACGATCGTAATTTCGCTTCTCATAACCATCGTCGTCCGGAACCCGATCGCTCTGCCAAACAAAAGTTCGAGGCTGATCTGGCCCAGGCGCAACAGCTTACCCAATCTGTTCTCAAATCCGATCCTGGGAATGAAAACGCGCTGCTTGCCTCAGTCCTGGGAAGAGGTTTGCACGCTGATTACCTCGCCCTCGTTGAGCAGCGGGATTTTGCTGCTCTTACGGAAGTGAAGCAGACACGCGCCATGGCTCAACAATTGCTCTCTGTACACCCTGATTGCTACGATGCCAATCTCGCAGTCGGTGTAGAAAATTATCTTCTCAGTCTGAAGCCTGCTCCCGTGCGTTGGGTTCTTCGGCTCGGTGGCGCCCAAACCGATAAACAGTCCGGCATTCAACAGCTCAGGTTGACTGCTGAAAAAGGGCACTACCTGCTGCCGTATGCGCGTTTGTTGCTCGCCGTCGCTGATTTGCGTGATGGTCACCGGAACGCCGCGCGTGAGAAGCTCTCTTGGCTGGCAACCAACTTCCCAGGTAACCCTCTTTACAAGGCGGAATTAGACAAACTAAAATAGCGCGCCGGGAGGGCTTTACCCTTTCATCGGTCTCGGCACCAGATGCTTTCTTACTGCGCCGAATAGAGCAAAGAAAAGCACGCCCCCAAACATTAAGCTCAGCACGGCGGGTTCCGGTGCTGCCGAACTCGCTGGCCCGACCTCAAAGGCGAACAACCCGTTGTCGCCGAACAGACGCGAAGTCGGAATGAGATTCTGCGCAAATGGAATGCCCGAAACCGGGTCGATCAGTGGCTGCGAGAAGGCGGTGAAAACACCCGTTCGCTGCGCCGGCGTCGGCACAAATACATTCGAGAAGAAGACACCCGGAGCTAGTTGAATAGATGCATCCGAGAAGGTTTGGTTTAGCGAATTAGGGAAAGGAAGCAAATTTAGAGCAGGCAATAGGGCTGGGTTGGTGTATCCCAGGACGAGCATATTCCCGCTCGAATCCTTAGCCGTCTGGTTCGCTATGGAATTGAACGGTATGAGACCTGAAGGGAACGGGATCGAAGCTGCGGGCAGCAGGGCAGCTGAAGAGCAGAGTGCAAACACCAGCAATGATCGCATCATGGCAAAAAATGCTACCACAGCTTGTCGCTCGGGAACAGTACGCCCGGTTTGTATGTCACCCTTGCCGCGATCATGTGAAAGGTGGATTCAGTTCGATTCTGGGCAGCGCAAGACCCCCTGCGTGTTGCTGTCTTGGGAGCGTTCTATATTGGTGATTAAAGCTTGCTTTGAGAGTAAATCGCGAGTCGTCTAATCTCGATTTCCTTCGTTCGGTTGCGATCGGTGCTGTGCTGTTCGCTCACTGCACGGGTATGGCCGGCCACAATGAATTCGGTCTTGTGGGTCACCGCGGAGTCCTCCTCTTCTTTGTCCATACAGCACTTGTACTTATGTTTTCACTGGAGCGTCTCAGCACCCGCGGTGATTTCACTCTTGCTTTTTACGTTCAGCGGATATTCCGCATTTATCCACTCTGCTGGGCTTGTATTTTCGCCGTTCTCCTCTTTCATATTCCTTTAAATTCCACCTATCAATGGATCGGTTGGAAGAACATAACTTACAATCTCCTCCTGATTCAGAATTTCACCTTCGCTCCACTGCTGAGCGGTCCGCTTTGGAGTCTGCCTTACGAAGTGCAGATGTACGTTGCCCTCCCGTTCCTGTTCGTTCTCATGCGGAAAAAGCGGCCGGTCCTGTCTATTGCAATCTGCTGGTTCGCCTCGGCAGCGTCGGCCATCTGGCTCAACCGTTTCTATATCGCTCACTACGGGCCACACTACAATGACGGGCTGCACAGCCCTTTAACCTGGTTTGTGCCCTGCTTCTTGGGCGGAGTGCTCGCCTATGTGCTCTCAAAAAGAAGTCGTCCGGTTTTGCCCTTCGCTGTCCTGCCTCCCGTCGTGCTTGGGTTGTTGCTCATGCCCCTGTTTGTTCCTTACAGACACGATGAGTGGGTCAGCTGTACCGTCCTGGGCGCACTGCTCCCTTACATCTCCGAATTACGAAACAGCGCGGCGAAGGTCGTTTGGCACAACATAGCCAAGTATTCTTACGGCATTTATCTGTTCCATGGCCCGCTCCTCTGGTTTTGGTTCCGTTACACATCCAACCTGCCGCTCGCCGTCAGTTGGATGCTTTTCTGTGCTTCTCTCGCCCTGACATCCGTCCTCGGCTACCATGCCATCGAGAAGCCTTTTATCGATCTAGGCCGCAGGACAGCTCAGCGCATCGCGGGATATCAGAGAGCCCGCGAGGTTTACGCGTAATTATTCCGGCGAGGAGCCGGTTCATTAGCCTGTCAGGAAAATTTGCGACCAGGCTTGCAATACCTGGATGGCAACTTCGCGCTTTAACACTGGATCGCGCGCTCGATACACCTCGCCCATGCCGCCCGCGTCAGGCAGCCCGAGTGCTTCGTATACAGCGCTCGTCGCGTCTGGAGCGAGTGCCATGATCACGCGTACTAAACCGCCTGCTGCAGAAGTGGGCCGGAATCGCATCGGTCTGGTGCGAGCATGCACGAACCCGCCGTCGCTCGCGGGCTCTATCCTGTAATGCAGGAGGAAGCGAAATGTCTGCCGTTGAATACGTAGCTCGTCTTCGATCCCTCGTTGAGGGCAAAGACCCGATTGCCGTGCAAACCGAGACGCCGGCTGCCCTCGCCCGCCTGATCGCGTCCGTTCCCGGCGAAAGGCTCAATCGACCGCCCGCTCCGGGAAAATGGTCGCTCACCGCCATCGTTGCGCACTTGGCAGAAGCCGAAATCGCTCTGAGCTGGCGCTATCGCCAGATTGCTGAGAAAGAGGGCGCCGCGCTTAGCGGATATGACCAGGACGTGTGGTATCGCCTCGGCGATTACGATTCCCGCCACTTGGAAGATTCACTCACCCAGTTCCGCCTTCTCCGTGAAGCCAACCTGCGGATGTTTGCCCGCCTCACTCCCGATGAGTGGCAGCGTTCCGGCATTCACGCCGAGCGTGGCCGCCTGACGATGAGGGATCTTGTCGCCCAAGCCGCCGGTCACGACCTCAGCCACCTCCGGCAAGCGGAAGGAGTGATTGCCGCCGCATCCGAATAAGCCGGCTTGTTCCGGCGCAGAGCCGGTCATGCCGTTCACAACGCATCGCCGACTGGCAGCGGCCAGCCCAGCTCCGGCTTAGTTCGGCTTCCGCGATGCCGTGGCAACTTCTTTCGTGTGATTGATCAAAGCCGTGAACCGTGGGTCCCCATGTAGCGCCACAAGGTCAGGATCATTCTCCATGTGAAGAGCGATGTTCGGAGCCAAACCACCGTCGACTGCGCTTCGCAGAAGTTGCAGAGCTTGATCCGGCTTCTTGCTCTTGAGCGCAATGCCTCCCAGATTGTACGTTGACATCGCGGTATCCGGATGAGTTGGCCCCAGCACCCGTTTCTGGATCTCCAGCGTTTTACGTTCCAGCCCTTCGGCCTCGGCATACCGGCCCTCGAGAAATAACAGATTGGCCAGGTTGTTCATGGACATTAGAGTGTCCCGATGCTCTGGCCCGAGAACGGCTTGACGCGAGACAAGCACCTGGCGTAGCAGCTTTTCCGAATCAACCAGCCGGTTTTCTGCCGCCAGGGTGGTTGCGTACCCGTCCATTGTGGCGAGCGTGTCCGGATGATCGGGCCCGAGAATGCGCCGTCGCGTGTCTAGTGCCTCCCGATACAGCTTCTCCGCATCCTGCAAACGACCCTGGTCAAAGTATGCGCTGGCCAAAGTCATCATCGTCCAGAGGGTGCCCGGATTTTCCAGTCCCTGAACGCGCAGTTCCGCATCGAGGGTCTGTCTTCCCAACTGCTCAGCTTCCTTCGTGCGCCCCTCGTTATAAAGAACTACTGATAGTCCGTTCATGCAAAGCAGCGTGTCCGGGGCGTCGGTGCCGAACACACGCTGCAGCTTCGGCAATGTGTCGCGTTGCAAGTTCTCCGCCTCCGCGTACTTGCCCTGATCGCGAAGAGCCGATGACAAGCGCACCGCCGATCGTAGCGTCTCCGGATCGTCTGGCCCCAGAACGTGCCGGCGAATATCAACCGCACGAGAGAGAAGTTCCCTCGCCTCCGCATAAAGACCAAGGTTTTCGTAAACGCCGCCCATGATGTACATCATTTGAGCCTCGATTTCCGGGTTTCTGGCGAGACCTGTTTCGATCTCTCGCGAGGCTTTGTCCAGGATCTCGCGTGCAGTCACGCTGTTTCCGCGAGCTTGACCGGGGTCCGAAACCTTGAACATGTCCGTCATGAATTGCGAGACACGCCGGGATATTTCCGCTTCTCGATTTGCCCGGTCCCTTTCCATGGCAATCCGGCGCGCCTGCACCGCCATCGTGATAGCGAACGCAAGCAGCAAGGCGATTGCGGTCGCTGACACAGCAACACCAAACCGGTGCCGGCGTACAAATTTGCTCAGGCGGTAGCGGGTGCTTGGAGGACCCGCAAGCACCGGTTGATCCTCTAGGTACCGGCGCAGATCGGCGGCAAGCTCTGAACAGGAGGCATACCGCCGACTGCGCTCTCTCTCCAGAGCTTTAATGGTGATCCAGTCCAGTTCGCCGCGCACATGACGGTAGAGAGATTGCGCGTCTTCACGTCGATTTACTGCTGTCTCTTCAGAAGCGGGTCCCATCGACTTGAACCGTGTGCTCGGCCTCGGCGGCTCTCGCTCGGTGAGCGTCTTAAGCATCGAAACCGTGCTTAAACCCTGGCGCTCCGGCCATTCGAACGGTAACGAACCCACCAGCAATTCGTAAAGCATGACGCCGAGCGAGTAAACGTCTGTTCGCGTATCGATGCTCGATTCATCACGAGAGGCCTGCTCCGGACTCATATAAGCGGGCGTGCCAAGCATGTCCCCCACTTCTGTGAACATCGTGATCTCGGTCAATCGCTGTCCCATGGCTTTTGCCAGACCGAAGTCGATTACTTTCGGGACGCCCTTGTCATCGACTTGCGCTACGAGAATGTTCGACGGTTTCAGGTCGCGATGAATGATTCCCTTTTGATGAGCATGCTGCACGCCTTCGCACACCTGAAGGAACAGTGAGACCCGCTCCCTGATGGTCAGCCGATGCTTATCGCAGTACGTGGTGATCGGGAGGCCCGGCACGTACTCCATAACGAAGTAAGGGCGCCCAGTCGCACTCGCGCCGGCTTCGAAAACCTTCGCGATATTGGGGTGATCCATCAGCGCCAGGGCCTGGCGCTCCGATTCGAAGCGGGCGACCAATGCCCGCGTGTCCATGCCCGTCTTTATCAGCTTGAGAGCGACGGTGCGCTGCAGCGGATGAACTTGCTCCGCCCGCCAGACCTCGCCCATCCCGCCTTCTCCAAGCAACTGCACCAACCGGTACGGGCCGACACTGGACTGGCACGTTGCTCCTCCGCTTTGGGCCAGTGTCTCGTCATTCCTCTCATTGCTCGGTTCGGGCATTTGTACCTCAGAAAAGCAACGCGGGGCCCCGCGGACCGTATCTTCCCAAACGGCGAATGAATACAGGCTTCGTTCGACAAAAATAACACGTGAGCACTACGTGTAGCATTCCTCTCCCGCATTAACGGCAGTGCCGCCGCTCGCGCCACCTGTTTGCCGCGGCCGAATTCCAAAACAGCTATTCCTGAACCACGCTCAGACAAGCACCTTGCGCAGTTGGTCGTAGGGTGCGTTCCGCATATTGTCCAGGTCTTGCTTCACCAGATTGAGTCCAAAAACGCACAATTCAAACCGGTCGGCCAGACGTCGAAACAGCGGCGCCTCCTGTTTGAATTCGAATTGATCGAACGCCGCGACCACCTCATAAGATTCCTTCCCGGCTCTCAGATAATCGACGAAGGAATCGAGTCGTGTCTTCTGATGCCGGATCCGTCCTACGTATTCCGGGAACATTCCAGCGAGAAAGAGCGTGTAATCGCCGATGTGTTTGCGCACTTCGCGTTCATGGATGAATGATCGGCCCTCAAGCAGCGGGTTGGAGGCCATAAGCATCTCCCCAACCTCCTCCAGGCGTTTGCCCTTGCTGTTGCGAATCTTGTACAGGTTGTCCACATAACAAAAATCAATCAGAATTCCAGCGATGTACTTGCACGCGGGGATGTCATTGACCTGAGCAGTTCCCAGAACCCGGCTCTGGACCAATTCGGTGAATAGCTTCCTCAGGGGATGACGCTCGCCGATAAAGCTATCCATTTTTGAAACGCCCCATATCAAACATTTTGCATCTGTTCATTCCGGCTGGCGCTTCTAGCCATCGTGAAGGCTGCAAGTGCAGGACTACGCGCGCGGCGGCGTTTTTCAGTGAACCAGCGCGACGGCATCATCCTCTGGTGCCTCCACCAGGTTTGGAACAAATCGCCTGCCTACGCCAAATACCGCCAGTGCGAGGAGTGCATTTCCAGATAGCAGCGCGATTACGGAACTGGCGCCGAAAAAACCGATTCCGGTTGAGATCAACGCGCCAGTTCCCATCTGAATGAACCCAAGAAGTGCGGACGCACTACCCACATTGCGCGAGAATGGCGCAAGTGCAATCGCGGCCGCGTTTGGATACGTCATGCCAATGCACGAGAGAAATACGAAGAAAAGAGCTGAAGTGGCTTTCATGTCATACCAGTGGAGCCACGCGCCCGTAACGAAAACAATTCCGGTACAAACCTGCACGCCGAGCGCGGCGGAGAAAATGCGCCGGCTGCTAAACCTCCGGAGGAGAACGAGATTAAGCTGGCTCCCACCGATGAAGCCCCCGGTAAGCACCGCGAAAATGGCGCCGAACACCTTTTCGTTAACGTGGAAGCCATCCATAAAGATGATGGGCGATCCTGCAACATAAGCGAATAATCCGGCGAAGGAAAAAGCTCCCGCGAGCGCGTACATGCAGAACTGCGGCTGGGTGAAGACGCCTAAGAAGTTCTCGACCATGGCGCGAGGTGCCAGGGAGATGCTGGAATCCGGTGGGTGCGGTTCAGGCAATAAAAAGAAAACCCCCAGCGCAGCAGCGAGCGTGAAGGCGAAAAGAGCCACGAAAATCCACTGCCACCCAAGCCAGAGCAGGATGATGCTCCCGACCGTCGGCGCGAGCAAAGGCGAGACGCCGATGATGAGAAACAAGAGTGAGAGAATCCGCGCGCTTTGATCCGGCGGAAAGAAATCACGCACCATGGCGACTGACGCGACCTGCGCGACGCAGCCGCCCAGGGCTTGCAGGAAACGCAGAGCGATCAACATCGCCAGACTGCCCGGATGCACGCAAAGTGCCGAGGCGATGAGATAAAAAGTAAGCCCCGCATACAGAGGACGCTTGCGCCCAAAACGATCGAGCAGAGGGCCATAGAGGACTTGGCCAAAAGCAAAACCAATGAAGTACGTGGATAACGACCACGAGACTGCGGACGTTGTCGTGTGAAACTGGGCCGCAATGCGCGAAAAGGCCGGGAGATACATATCCACCGAGAACGGCGTGATGAGACTCAACGCACCGAGCAGAAGTATGATCAACCAGCCGGGTCTATGCGCACGAAATTGCGGTTTGGGTGGGGTGGATTGTTGCCGGCGTTCCAATAGATTGACCGATTGGATGCACGGGTCGGCCAAAAAGAAGCGGTAAGCCGCCATCTCACCAAAACGGCGGCCGCTAGTGTGTCAAGTCGTTGATTCGCGTTTTCGGGCTCCAGAAGAAGGCATGGAAACGACCTGTCGCTTGTACCAGACTTGCCGGGAACGTGACCCAAGATTCGACAAAGGTTACAGGAGTGGGCGAAAGGCGTAAAATGGCTGTTCCGAATCAGCCGAGATGTCAACTTGCCCTCAGTGCGGAGCGGCCTTGGATGCCGATGATCTCGCCGGACTGTGTCCGCAATGTCTGATTCAGAGCGCCTTCGAGACTGAAGTTGGTTCGGACGGGTTCAGAACTCAGGGCACCGATGCACCGACCACCGTGGTAGGCGATCACGACTTTGGCCGCTATCAGGTCCTTCGACCCTTAGGCGAAGGGGGTATGGGTACCGTGTACCTGGCGGAACAGCGCGAACCTATTTGCCGTTATGTCGCGCTCAAAGTAATCAAGCTGGGTATGGACACCACCCAGGTGCTCGCCCGCTTTGCCCACGAACGCCAGACTTTGGCAGTCATGGCCCACCCGAACATCGCACGCATCTTGGATGCAGGTGCTACGCCCAATGGACGGCCTTACTTCGTCATGGAGTACATCGAGGGCGCGCCGATCACAAACTACTGCGACGGCAAGCGCATGAAAGTAGGCCGGCGTCTCGAGCTGTTCCTTGCCGTCTGCCGCGCAGTTCAGCACGCGCACGGCAAAGGCGTGGTCCATCGCGACCTGAAACCATCCAACGTGCTGGTGATGGAACAGGACGATATGTCGGTTCCTAAAGTGATCGACTTCGGCATCGCAAAAGCCACCGACCAGTGGGCCGTCGAAACCACTCTCCTGACCCAGTTCGGACAAATGGTGGGGACGCCGGAGTACGCCAGTCCCGAACAGGCGGAACTGATAACCGGGACGGTCGACGAGACCTCTGACGTATATTCCCTCGGCGTGCTCTTATACGAGTTGCTGATCGGCACGGTCCCGTTCGACGTAGCGAGGATGCGCGAGGCCGGCTTCGCGGAAATGCTCCGGATCATTCGCGAGGAGGAAGCTCCGTCGTTGCCGAGAAAGCTCAGCGTGATGAGTCCCGCTGCGGCGGCCGATATCGCCGCGGCCCGTCAAACGGACCCGGTTTCCTTGCGCCGCTTAGCGGATGGCGACCTGAACTGGATTACGCTGAAAGCGCTCGAAAAAGTTCGTGGCCGGCGATACCCTTCGGTAGCGGAATTCGCAGCCGATATTCAGAGATATCTCGACCACCGGCCCGTGCTGGCATCACCGCCGACGGGCATCTATCGTGCGCGAAAGTTTCTGCGCAGGCACAAGTCGGGCACTATCCGGGCCGGTTCAGGACTGGCACTGATGGTCTTGAGCACTGTGACGCTTTGGTTCTATTCTTCACCGCCCGCTAAACCGGTACTGACAAACAAAGACACGGTCCTGGTCGGCGGATTTATCAACAAAGCTGGTGACCCCGCGTTCGATGACACGCTTCGCCAGGGCCTCATCTTCCAGCTCCAGCAATCGCCCTACCTCAGCTTGATCTCCGATCCGAA
The DNA here is from genome assembly GCA_963723645.1 of Terriglobia bacterium. Taxonomy (GTDB): domain Bacteria; phylum Acidobacteriota; class Terriglobia; order Bryobacterales; family Bryobacteraceae; genus Bog-105. The sequence continues at coordinate 1,170,589 of CAVRRR010000005.1, read as the reverse complement.
GATCCGCGCGACGCTCAAGCTGATGCAAAGGCCGCCCAGCTCTCCGCTTACCGGCGAGACGGCACGTCAGGTTTGTGAACGCGTCGGCGCCAAGGCGATGCTCACCGGATCCATCGCGAGTCGCGGCAGAGGCTACGTCGTGAATCTTCGCACCGAAGAGTGCGTGAGCGGCCAGCTGATCGACAACCAGCAGATGGAATCGACCGGCAAGGAACAGGTCCTGAACACTCTGAGCGATATGGCCAGGAAGTTTCGCACACACGCAGGCGAGTCGCTCGCCGCAATCAGAGCGCAGAACGTTCCTTTGAAAGAAGGAACCACTAAGTCGCTGGAAGCCCTCAAGGCATATACGTCGGGCTACTTACTAAGCGGAGTCAACGACAAGCAAACCGTACTTCACTTTCGACGTGCCCTGGAACTTGATCCGGAATTTGCCGAAGCCTGGAGCATGCTCGCCATCATATACAGCAATCTGGGAGAGACCGCGATGGCCACCGAAACCGCGGCCAAGGCCTACTACTTCCGGCAGCATGCCAGTGGGCCGGAAAGATTCGGCATCGAATATTCTTACTATCGGAATGTCACCGGCAATCTGGAAAAAGCGTGGCAAGTCGTATCTTCTTGGCGCAAGACCTATCCGCGTGACGCGCAAGCATTTGGGCTATCGGGCGGGTACGCCGCAAACGGCACGGGACGATTCGATGAAGCTTTAGAAGCCTCGAACAGGGCCATGGAGCTTGATCCGGATCTTCTCCGCGCTTACGGCAATCGCGCTGAAATCTTGGTGCGGATGGGTCGTTTAGACGAAGCGGAATCCGCGTTTTCGCAAGCCGCGACACACGGCATCTCCATGGGTTTCGAGCGCGGTTCATGGTACAAACTGGGCTTTGTAAAAAACAGCCCCTCCATCATGGATGCGGCCCTGGCGGATAGCCACACCAACGTCGAAACTGACATCATCATGACCCATGTCCAGGCTCTCGCCGCGGCTCGCGATGGCCGGATCGAAGAGGCAAACCGTCTGTCCCGGCGCGCTGTCGATTTGGCTAGGGCTTCTGGTTGGGCCGAGCGAACCGCCGTCGTCCTCGCCGCGCCCGCAGTATGGAATGCATTCTACGGCAATGCTGCACTCGCCCACTCGAGCGCCGAATCGGCAATCAAAGTCTTTGAAGGCCGCGAGGCAATCTATGCCGCCGGGTTCGCGCTGGGCCTTTCGGGCAGTGGGTCACGCGCAGAGGCATTTGCGAACAAGCTGAACAAGCAGTATCCGGAGGACACCCAGGTACAAGCCACCTACATTCCCACTCTACGTGCTCTCGCCGCTATGGCCCGCAACGATCCGCCGTCCGCCGTGCAACTACTCGAACCTAATCGCCGCTACGAATTCGCAATTCCGCCGCTTGCCTTCAATCACTTCTATGGCAACATGTACCCGATCTACGTTCGCGGCCTCGCCTACTTAGCTATGAACCGGGGCCAGGATGCGGTAGCGGAGTTCCGCCGCTTGCTGGACCATCCCGGCCTCTACGCCGGCGATCCAGTCGAATCCGCTGCCCGGTTCCAACTGGCGCGAGCGTGGGTGCTTGCCGGCAACAAAGAACAGGCGCAGAAGGCAAACCACGACTTACTCGCGATTTGGAGGAATGCCAGTCCGGCTCTGCCCCTTTTGAAGGAGGCGAAAGCGGCTCAAGCCAGATTTCTAAGCGACCGTTCAGGCTCGCGCGCTACGCTGTACGCTGTCCTCCTCGAATTGATCCGTCTTTTGCTCACTTCACCAGCCTCGGGCAACCTCGCGCGCACGTCGCAGTTGGTCTCTTCATGTAACTTTTCACTCTGGATCCCTTACTCTGCTTAAGCGAAACGCCAGCGAGGATAGATCATGAATAACGGCGAGACCATGCACACCCTACCGGCGCCATCCCGTTTTCCAACAACGCGCTGGACTCTCGTCGTGGCGGCCGCCGACCTTCAGCGAAAGGAATCTCGCTCCGCTCTGATTTCCCTTTGTGAGACCTACTGGTACCCGTTGTACGCGTATGTTCGCCGGCGCGGTTATCCGGTTGACCAGGCCCAGGATCTCACTCAGGACTTCTTCATGCGCATCCTCGAAGGGAAATACCTCGATCGCGCCGAGCCAAGCAAAGGCCGGTTCCGGTCTTTCATGCTAACCTCCCTCAAATTCTTTCTCGCCGATGAAGCGGACCGCCAGCGCGCGGCAAAACGTGGCGGCGGAGCACTCGTCTCGCCCGGATTCTCCTCCGGCGAGGAGCGTTATCAGCGCGAGCCCGCCCACGATGAAACGCCCGAGCGCATTTTCGAACGACAATGGGCGCTTTCGGTCCTCGATCAAGTGGTAGAGACACTGCGCCAGGAGTTCGTGCAGCAAGGTCGTACAAGCCATTTCGATCGGCTGAAAATTTTTCTTCTCGGGGAGTCGAATGCGCCCTACGCGGCGCTGGCTCGCGAAATGAACACCTCGGAGGGCGCGCTTAAAATAGCCATCCACAGGCTTCGCAAAAGATACCGCGAACTTTTTCGTCTCGAAATCGCTGATACGGTGGCCGATCCGTCCGAAGTGGAATCCGAACTCCGGTATCTCGCGGCCGTGCTTACCACGAAGTAGCCGCCGCCAGGCACGTATACCCAAATTAGCTGCCCGCGATGTAACTTCACCCGCTCGTTTCCCTTACTCACGGCAAAGGAGCAAATATGAAGACTTTGACAACACCTTGCCTCGCGGCGACAGCACTAGCCGCCCTCGCCGCGCTGGCCATCCCAGCACACGCCGAGTCGATCGCAATAACCTACAGCCTTACCGGAACAGGCACCGTTGAGAGCGCAACAGACACGACCTTGACGCTTGCGGCCAGCGCTAACGGCTCCGTCGTCCCTGGCGATTCAGGTCTCAACGCCGCTTGGAACCCCGTCTCGTACTCTGACCTGAGCGTTCTGGATTTAACCACGAACCTGCTGAACGGAAACTTCACCATGACCCTGGCCGACGGCGACACCTTGACCGGGAAAGTCTTCGAAGACCAAACCGCCCCTGACACAAGCCCTACCCAGACAGGTCCTTTTAGTCAAACTCTGACTTTCACCGGAGGAACGGGCGCGTTCGCCCAAGCCAGTGGGTTTGTTTCCGGGGAAGGGTTCCTCGGACCGGCTACATTCACCGTCTCGGGACGCGGCACTCTCGACACTCAGGCAGTCCCCGAGCCGGCAACGGAGACCCTCTTTGTCTGCGGCTTAGCGCTGATCAGCATCCGGTGGCGACGGTCTGTAGCTAAACGAGTATCCCAACCCCGGCGCCGCTCGTAGGGGTCAGGCGCTCGCACAAAATCACACCTTCGATGGATCGCGACCTATGGGTATACTTCTTCATGACACGTCATGAAGCGCCACGTCTTCATCTTCGGTCTCGTCGGCGGGGTCCTCATCGCCACCCTCCAGTACACCGAATACCGCTTCGTGATCATCGAGCACTCGGTCGAGCTCTACGGTGCGCTCGTCGCCGTCCTCTTCGCGGCCTTCGGCATCTGGCTCGGCCTCCGCATTACGCGCAGTCGCGAAACCATTCGCGAAACAGTCATCGTGAGGGAAGTGCTCGTTCCCGCGGAAGCTCCCGTCCTCGAATCATTCGCTCCCAACACGGTCCAGCAGCAGACCCTCGGAATTACGGCGCGCGAGCTCGAAATCCTCAACCTGATCGCCCGTGGCTTGAGCAATCGGGAGATCGCCGCCCAGCTTTTCATTTCCGAAAACACCGTTAAGACGCACTGTGCCCGCGCCTTCAACAAGCTTGGAGCCACCCGCCGGACGCAGGCCGTCCAGCGAGGCAAAGAGCTATGCCTGCTGCCCTGAACGCGTCACCCGAAAGCATGATTCCTGCTCCATTCCTGTAAAATCATCCAAAAGGATGACGACATCCTGCCCCGTTTCCCCGCATCGTGACTCCATGCCCACTCGCACCAGGAGCTTCGCATGAAGAAAATCGTCCTCACTTTCGGCCTCATCTCTGGCCTCATGATCTCCGTCCTTATGGGCGGCTCGCTTCTCCTCGCTGGCAGGATCGGCTCCGGTCACAGCCTGGCTCTCGGCTACACCATCATGGTGGCGTCGTTCCTGCTGATCTACTTCGGCATCCGCAGCTATCGCGACACCACTCTCGCCGGCCAAATCTCTTTCGGGCGCGCCTTCACCTGTGGGATCCTCATCACTCTCATCACCACCGTCTGCTACGTCGCCATGTGGGAGGTCCTCTACTTCAACTTCATACCCCACTTCATGGACAGCTACTTCGCCGCGCAGATTCACCACGTTCAGTCCTCCGGATTTAACCCCGCTACGACCGCCGCGAAGGTCGCTGCAATACAGCATTCTCAGCAGCTCTACCAGAACCCCTTCGTCAACATGGCCTACACATTTATGGAGCCCCTGCCCGTAGGGCTTATTATTACTCTCATCTCCGCGGCCATTCTCCGTCGCAAAGCTCCTGTCCAACCCACCGCCGCTTCCGCCGTCATGACCACATAATTAGGTCGGGTCCATAGCCGTGCCTTCGGCCATGACCACGTGCGGCTGCAAACGCTGAACGGCAGCGCTGAACCCGAAGAGACGCCAGCTGAAGCTGTTTGACACGCTATGCAGCTCGGGAAGCGCGGTGGCGAGGAGGTCGCGGGAAAGGTTTGCGGCGGCCAGGCTGAGGGCGATTTCCAAAGAGGCCGCCCACGAGAGCGAGAAGGAGATTTTCGGCCATCAGGTCCGCGACGAAGTAGAGGCGGGTTGCGCCGAGGGCAACGCGCGAGGCGACTTCTTTACGGCGTTCGATGGCGCGGGCCAGTGACAAGCCGGCAACGTTTGCGCCCGCGGTCATGAGAAACAGAAAGGCTAAACGGAGTCGAAAAGCAGGGATATAGAGGCAAACCAATGGCGAAAAATTAGGCGATTTTCAGCGTAATAACCCACGACCGCGCGCAATAAATCTGGATAATCATCGCCCAGTGTACAATCGTTCCTGCACCGTGCCTCTGTTGCGAGCCTGTGTCCTCCGCTCCGCCCAGCTGCTTCTTGCTATCGTCGCCTCTCAGTCTCTGGCCCATAGCATTGCTCCCTCCGAATATCGTTTCGATTCCTGGGCGGTGGACCAGGGCCTGCCCAGCAACTGGACGTTAGGGGTACAGCAAACCCCAGATGGTTTCCTGTGGCTGATCACGTCTGGCGGACTCGTGCGCTTTGACGGACTTCAGTTTAAGGTTTTCAACCGGGCCAACACTCCTGCGTTGAAAAGCACCAACTTCGTAGCTTTCGGCCTGCTGGTCGATCACGAGGGCGGCTTGTGGGCGGGGACCTGGCAGGGCGGGGTCATTCGTTACTTTCATGGCGCGTTCACGGCCTATACCGTGAAAGAAGGCTTGCCGAACAATCGTGTGGTACGTATCGATGAGGACAAAGCCGGTACAATCTGGATCTTTACAGAACCCGGCCTATCCACCTGGAAGAACGGCAAAATCACGAAGCTGGCGCCATCCCCGAATTCGCCCTTCAATCCTTATCTCAGCGCCCCATTGAACTTAGGGATTGACTCTTACCTCTATGGTCTTTGGCGATTGTCTGCCGTTGGATGGCAACGGTTCGCTTATGGCCAATGGTCAGACGTTCCGATCCCTACGGATGCCGCGTCACTGCGAGCCATCAAACTCGATCAGTTGGTGGAGGACTCACAACGCCGGATTTGGTTCAAAATCATTGGCCGGGAACACGAAATTTTTGGCGTAGACCAAGGTCATTTGAAGGTTTACAGAGGCGTACCCAAAGGCAGCTTCGCCTGTTATCAGGATCGTTCCGGGCGACTTTGGATCACCGATCCGGGAGGTCATGCCGGCTGGTGGCAGGACGGTCACTTCACAGCACTAACCGGTTTTTCCACTCCTTCCCTGTTCCGGGTCTTTGAAGACCGCGATCACGAGTATTGGGTAGGAACTCTCAATGAAGGCCTCTTCCGGCTGGCTCGGCAGGAAGTGAGCATCCTTCGCCTGCCAGGCGGCCCGGTACGGAATCGGATTGGTCCGGTATTGGTCGATCCGGCTCGCGACATCTGGGTGGGCAGTTGGGGTATCACCAGAATCAGAGATGGCGTTTTTCGCTCCTTTGTTCGAAAGCACTGGCCGGAGAGGTGGTTCGACGCACAAGTCACCACTTGCATGTTTTGGGATCGCGATAACTCGCTGTGGCTAAGTTATCCCGACCAGCTGGCCCGCTTCCAAAATGGAAAATTTCAACCCATTCCTCCAGCACTGCAATCCATCCATGGCGGCATAGGTACCATACTCCGTGACACAGCCGGCGATCTCTGGTTCGGCGGAGAAGGACTATACAGGTCGCGCGGCTCGACCCTGCAGTGTTATCGCGAGGTGAACGGTGTGCCTCTCGCGCAAATCCGAGAGCTCCTGGAAGACCCGGACGGAGGACTCTGGATTGCGTCCGATGATGGCTTGCTGTTTTTCAAAGATGGCCGCTTCAGACTTTGGAAAGAAACGGACGGCCTCTCCTCAAATCATGTTGTGACGTTACACAAGGACAAGGCTGGTGTGCTCTGGATCGGCACGGCGGATGGTGGCTTGAACCGTTTCGAACGTGGCCGGTTTCAACACATCAATGTGCAGAACGGCTTGTACGCGGATGACATCTACAGCATCGTAGAGGACCAGGCCGGCTTTTTCTGGTTGACCTGCCGCAAAGGCATCTCCCGTGTGCGAAAGGAGGAATTGAACGCCTTCGTCGCCGGCCGCGTTGCTCGCGTCTCTTCGTTACACCTCGGCAAAACAAACGGTTTTCTCAGTGTGGATTGCCGGGGTGACGGCCCACCCAGGAGTTATCAAAGTAAAGACGGCACGTTACTCGTTCCGACTAAGAACGGGCTGGCCGTTCTGCATCCGGATCGCCTTACCACGGACTTGCGTCCACCTCCCGTCTTCATCGAAAGCTGCTGGCTCAATCGGCGGGCCGCTAATTGTCAGCGAGAGATCCGCATCCATCCCGGACAATCGGACCTGGAAATCCAGTACACGGCGATCAACTTCTCACGACCAGAGCAGACCCATTTCCGGTATCAGCTGGCCGGCCTGGATACGCAGTGGACGGAGGCGGACGCGCGACGATCAGCTTTTTATTCGCATCTGCCACCCGGTTCTTATACCTTTCGTGTAATTGCCGCTAACAGTGATGGAGTCTGGAGTAAAAGCGGCCAAAGCTTACCAATTGTGGTGCTGCCGCCGTTTTATCGGACCTGGTGGTTTGTTAGTCTGCTCGGGATCGCGGGGGTGGGCACCATGATGTTCGCCTGGCAATATCGCGTCTCACACTTACACCGCGCCTACACGGCGCAGCAGACTTTTTCGCGTCAGTTGATTGCGTCTCAGGAGAGAGAGCGCAAGCGCATCGCGGCTGAGTTGCACGACAGTCTAGGTCAGCAGTTACTTATCATCAAGAACTGGGCGATGCTCGCATTGACTGGCCTCAACGGGTCTGAATCGATGAAAGAACCTCTGGACCAGATTTCAGATACGGCCTCGCACGCGGTTGAGGAGATGCGGGAGATCGCCTATAACCTGCGACCCTATCAACTTGAAAAGCTTGGGCTCACGGCGGCCATTCGAGGTCTCGTTACCCGTGTGGCAGCGTCATCCGGCATTCGGTTCGTCACTGAAATCGGCGACGTTGACGGGCTGTTTCCGCAGGACGTCGAGATCAGCATCTATCGCATCGTTCAGGAAGCTCTGAACAACATGCTTAAGCATTCGCAAGCGACCGAAGGTTGGGTGCTGGCCGCCAACCACTCGGGAACGCTCAGCCTTACCATCGGGGACAATGGGCGTGGCTTTACGCCGGCCGATGGTCGCGAATCGCAGCAGCATAGCAAAGGTTTTGGCCTTGTGGGAATCGCTGAACGCGTCCGCATGTTAGGCGGTCGTGTAGTGATTCAATCCGCTCCGGGCCGCGGGTCCAGCATGCAAATCTCGCTAGGCATACACTCATCCGCATGAATAAAATTCGCGTCCTGATCGCCGATGATCATCCTATTTTTGGTCGTGGCTTGCGCCAGGTCCTGGTGGCCGATCCCGGCCTCGATCTCGTCGCTGAAGCCCAGGACGGCGAAGCGGCCCTGCAGCGCATCGAGGAAGAACGGCCTGATGTCGCGGTGCTCGACATCGATATGCCGAAGAAGGACGGTTTCGATGTGGTACGAGCCATGGCGGAGCGCAATCTCACCAGCGCTGTTGTTTTTCTTACCATGCACAAGGATGAGGAGCTCTTCAATGGCGCAATGAATCTCGGAGTGCGCGGCTATGTACTCAAAGAGAGCGCCTTTACCGAACTCATCGAAAGCATCAAGGCAGCTGCCGCCGATCGTTACTTCGTAAGTCCTTCCCTATCCACGTATCTTCTGAACCGGCGGAAGCGCCACCACGCCTTAGTGGACGAGCGGCCGGGCCTGAATCAACTTACTGCCGCTGAACGCCGGGTCCTGCAACTCATCGCGGCAGAAATGGGTACCGGCGACATCGCTCGCGAGCTTTCTGTCAGCATTCGAACCGTTGAGAATCACCGCGCCCACATCTGCGGCAGACTGGGTCTGCAGGGAAGGGATGCGCTGTTGCGCTTCGCCCTCACCCACAGGTCCGAACTCCTCTAGCAAAGCGGGGCACTCTGCGAAACTCCCTTGTTGAATGAGTAAACGTACTCATCCAAGTTGAGTACCACTACTCTAGCTGTTTCCCCTCCCGGCGCTGCATTCTGGAGCCAGTGGCACGAAGAGAAGCGGACCAGACCTCTTGACGATCCTGATTGTTGAAGACGACGGCGCGATGCGCGAGCTGATCAAGAAAGTGATCGGCGCCCTCGCGGACAGCTTCTGCGAATGTAGCGACGGTCGCGATGCCCTATCGCTGTACGAAAGATATCGACCCGCTTGGGTCCTGATGGACATCCGTATGGAGCACGTGGACGGACTCACGGCCACCCGGCAGATTATGACGGCTTGGCCCTCAGCCCGGGTGCTCATCGTCACAAGTTATACCGACGAAGATCTGCGAGAAGCGGCGTACCGGGCTGGCGCCCGCGGCTTCATTTCGAAACAAAATCTATTGGCGATCCGCAGCTGGGTTGCGGCATGAGCACTTCTGCCCATGAACTTCCCCTCAAAAATGAGTACATGTACTCATTGGAATTGAGTACTACCCGTCTAGCCCTTTCTCACCCCGAGGGTGCATTCTAGAGACCGATACCAAGAACCAAGTTCGGAGGATTTTGTGCCGCGTAAACTCGCATTCTTCATTGCTTTCGCAGTCTTCCCGCTGATCTCTCGAGCTACGAACCTGACGCTGCAAGGTAACTTCGCCGCGGATGATAGCCTTCAACTCTTCTCTGTCTCTCTGGCCGCTCCCGCCGCTGTCGATTTTCGAAGTTATGGCTATGCGGGCGGGACGATCGGCACGATGGTGCCGCGTGGCGGGTTCGACACGATCCTAACGCTGTTCAGCGCGTCGGGTGTCTTTATCGATGAGAACGACGAGGGAGCAGGTGTCGCGACGGACCCCACCACCGGCCTGGCCTCCGATGCGAGGATCACAACCAACCTGACGGCCGGGAACTACCTTCTGGCCCTCACACAATACGATAATTTCTCAATCGGCAATCTCGCCGACGGCTTTGTCGAGGCCGGGAACCCGAACTTCACCGCCAATCCCAATTTCACCACCGGCGGCCCGTGTCCGGGCAACATGTTCCGGGACATCTCGGGCACTGCCGGCCGCTGCCGCACTGGCAACTGGACGGTGGATTTCGTGAATGTGGCGAATGTGACCCCTGTCGCGCCTGTTCCCGAACCGTCAGCCCTGCTGTTGACAGGCATCGGTTTCGCGCTGCTGCTCCTGGTGGGCCGCCGCTGCCAGCGGAGGAAAGCGACCCTGCTGGCTTGTGGCTTGGTGACCGCGCTGGCCAGCGTCTCACTCCAGGCACAGACTAACTGCCCTACTTCGGTCTCTGGTCCGGATTACTGCCACGTTTCAGATTTCTTAAACGGCGAGCGTACTCTGCTTGACGTGACGGACATACAGGTCTTTCGACAGAGTAAGAGCCCCTATACGGGTGAATGGGGAAACAGCGGCGGGGACTATAACCTATCGAATAACATCGAAATGCTTCAGATCTCAACGAAAAATTCACAGCAGCCTGCGACAACGCCCATCGTTTACAACTCAGCCCAAAACACAACCTGGTATGCAGACTCGGCGAAACCGGTGTTGAGCCTCTCTGCCTTCATGTTCAACCAGGCGGGGGCGACCACTCTCACGACAATGGGCGATTTCAACCATACGGGAACCTTTGCGCTTTGGCTTCAGAATGTCGCCAGCTTGAACGGTAGCGGTAATCCCGGCCTGTGGTATCCGCTAGCCGCCAACGATAATCCTAACGTCGTAAGCGGAGCCGTAGGTGATCTCACTCAGGACGGGTACGATGATTTAGCGCTCGCCTTTGACGACGGCAGGTTATTGGTAGTGACGCCCAAAGACGTGAACAATGTATATGCAGGCTCAAATCAAGCGATCCTGAAGACCGCCCTGCTAAAGGCGTTGGCAATTGGAGACTTCAAGGGGGATGGACACCGGGAGATCGCCGGTATCACTGTTAACGGGAACGGCGGCCCGGCGATCGCCATCTATACCGTCGACCCAGTTCCCCTGGCTGTCACGACGGCCATTGCTCAGGATCTAACCCCACCCAGCGACGCAAGCGCTACCAACCCTGTCACTCACATAAGCTTGGCCCGCGGCCGGTTCAATAGCGCCGGTCACGATCAGCTTGCGGTTACCTTCGCCACGAACTCAGGATCCTCCATCGTGGAAGTTATCGACTTTACGCTGAACTCGTTCAAACCTGTCGAAGGGCCTCAACTGGCCGCATCGACGGTCGCCATACCGTCGGGGTACCTCGAAGTCAAAACCGGCCAGTTCGCACTCCCGGGTAATAGTTATGACCAGATTGTGTTTCATACGTCGAGCGCGAACGACGCGGGTAAGTTCTTTGAAATTCTGTCGGTTGACCCTCCCAGCCTCGCCCTTACGGCCCATGGCGGAGTGGGCTATGGCAATGGCAGCATTCCATGCGCTACTGGCATTCAGGTAGGCAACTTCGACCATCGGCAACCAGATCCGTTGCATGCAGGCCAGACACAGCCTGATCCGAACGCCCAGGTCGCTTTCATGTATTGTGGTGGACCGCCGCCTCTAAATACCTATCCGGCTAACACATTTGTTTCATTCATCATGAACATCTACAGCGCCGACCCGACGACGTTGAACCTGAATGGCAACCCAGACAGTCAGATTCAACTTGGAAGTGACATTTGGATCAACCCCAACTCAGATTCCACCGATGTCGTAAGCGTAACGTTCGCCGCCACTGACATTCAGGGCCGCTCCGAAATTCTGGGGGAGCCGACCAAGATCTCCATCGACAGCACGATCCAGCCCACCGCGGTAGTCGGCGTGCCGCCTATGCATGTGGATTTCATCGATCCAGGCGACGGCAACGGGCCTAGGGTCTTCAACGTGAGCGTTGTCCCGGACAGTTTTAATACAACGTACAACCAGCAAAATTCGACCGGTTACGCATCCAGCATCAGCAATACAACCAGTTGGTCGTTTGGTGCCAAGGAAACCGCCAGCGCTGGGGTCACGATTGGCGATCCCGACGTCGACGGTTTGAAGGCAACCGACACCTTCACCGCCGCGCAGAAGCTGAATGGATCGCACCAGAATGATCACGGGTCGTACAAGGGACAGAGCTTCAACCTGTCGGCGGTCACTGGTTTCGGCGATGAAGTGTCTTACACCGACTCCCAGTTCAATATTTGGGTCTATCCGGTGATTGGCCAAACCGTCTGTCCGGCAGCGAAGCCGAACTGCCAGCCGGGCGAAAAAGTCCCGCTCACGATCCAGTTTTCGGCTCCCGGCGACGATACCCAGCGGCCCGAAGCCGTACAGGGCCAGGCTCTCCAGTGGTACCAACCACCGTGGGAACCGGGCAACATCTTATCCTATCCAGCCAATCTTGACCAACTGAAGAGCCATTACCCGGACATGGTTCAACTGACGAACGACACAACCGGTTTTCTGACCGACGGCAGCACACTCACGCAAACCGCTACCTGGTCCGGGACGAGCGACTCATCGAACACCACTGGTCTGGAACAGAACTACTCCTTTGAAAATGATTTCTCCGTGAATGGCTCGATTGGAGTCGCGGATATCGGAACACTGCAACTAGGTGCTGGCCTTGATGTCAGCGGGAGCGTTGGGTTCAGCAGCCTTATCAAAGGCACTACCACGCTGGGCAGCTCGACAGGTCTCACAATCACTAAGCCGGGAACATTTCCTGCTTTCCAGAACTACGGCTACTCGGTGAGACCGTACATTATGGGAAGCATGGCGCCAAGCGGACTAGTGGATAACCCGCCGCTCAGCGGGAATATTCAAACCGCGGGCGTGCTGCGTGCCGTGTTTACCGCAGATCCATTGACCAAAGATCCACCGGTGGGAGGATGGTGGAAGCAAGCCTACACGGCTGCTCCCGACGTGGCCTTGAATCACCCTGGGCGGTGGACTTACTCGGCTGACGATTTACCTGCCAGCGGCGATCCTCCGCCAAATTGCCTCCTGAAAAGTGACGGAAAGGGGATGGATTGCGCCGAACTCAGCCAGCGCTCGCCTAAAAACCCCTGGCTGGACATCTTCCACTTCATGCGCGGCTTCTTCATCTCGAGCGGCGTTTCGCCCGGTCAGGGGCCGCAGCTCGAACAAGCCAACGCCGGCGATGTACTCACGCTGGAGACTCGCGTTTACAACTACAGCTTCCTGGATATGCCCACCGGTACCCAGGTGCATGTGCGGTTCTACTTTATGCCCTGGAATACCACGCGCAGCTTGCCCGCTCAACCAAACGGCGGTAGCTATTTGATTAGCGAAGAAACAGTGGCCGCCATTTCTCCATTCAACGAATCGACAGGCCCGAATGCACAGCCGAATTGGACGCTCGTCTCGACTAAGTTCGATACCAGTAAATTCCAGGAGACGAAAAACGGCAATGCCAACCTGGTGTTCTGGGTCGTGGCCTGGATGGACGATGGGAACGGAACCCTGATATCGGAAATGCCCGGCCACGGTCTGACTGCTATTCCCTCTGCCGGTACCCCAAACCCAGATGGAGAGACGACTGTTAACTTTCCTGATGTGGCGCAGTTGGAAGAATGCCAGCCACCCGATTCAGACAACCACGTCGGTTGCTACAGCAACAATGTCGGCCTTTACAAACAGGTGTTCTTTATCAACGAGCCTTCGCTCGGTAGTGCTCCAGGCTCGAGAGCCGCTTCGCTCGACATTGGCAAAGTGGATGTTTCCGCCAACCAGGTCACGCCAAGAGACACAGTAGTACTCTCCGCCATGCTTTCAGCCCGCGGAGGCGCCGCTTCGGGAGTTAGCGTGAATTTCTACGATGGCAACCCGCAGGGGAGCGGCCGATTAGTCGGCGTGGAAAGAATCCCGCATATCGCAGAAGATGGCGAGTATCTGGTCCAGACGACCTATCAACCCAACACATGCGGCGTGCATCAACTGTTCACCGTGATCAATAGAGGTCGAGCCAACGAGATCGTAAGGCGCGCCCAACCGGTGCGGGTTGCCTGCAAGACACCTTGATTCCATAGAGCGCTGACAGGGACGGGAGCGACGGACAGGCATCTGCCCGGGCTCTCCCGTCCCGCCCGCGGGGCTATGCTAACCCGATAGATTGATTTCATTGTTTCTGGATCACCGATGAAGCGACGTCATTTCTTCTTTAGCTCTGCAGCTGCGGTTTTTGCCTTCAAATCTACGCTCCGGGCGGGAGTGGACCCTGAAACTACTTCCAGTCAAGCAGCGGCGCTCTCCACGCCCAGCTTAGCCGCAACTCACGATGCTCTGTTTCAGCTTTGGTTCCCGCTAAAGCAGCTGAAAATCTCTCCCGCGGAAAGGAGAGAACTCGGGGAGATAGCTACTCGTGTCTCGGCCGGCATGTATCAGGCCTTCAGCGAATCATCGCTGCTCGGCGCTTTAGAAGGGATGACCGACCCGGGTTTACTGCCTTTCTACGACGCGCTTGCAAGTTCCTCCGATCCTGCCGTACGGCTGTTTATCGCGACTCCAGGCGGCTTTGGAGCCATGCCGCAGGGCTTACGCCGCCGCCTCTTTTCCTTTTTCTTTAGCGGTAGCGCCGGACCAGAATCAGCTCAGCTCGCCATGGTGTTGCGTGAAGCTTATCTGAGCGGTATTTGGGATCTGCCACTCGCTGTCCCGATTTGCAACATCACCGCACCGAAAGTATTTGTGGACGATCCTGCCGGCTGGGCGCGCGAGCATGCGCCGAAACTGCCGCCGAGCCGCCTGCGTTACGCGAGTGACACGGGAACCATCTCTCACACTGAGGGGCCAATCGACTTTCTCATCATAGGCAGCGGTCCGGCGGGCGCCACTGTTGCACACGAATTACAGCAGGCCGGAAAGCGCGTCGTGCTGGTCGAGAAAGGTCCCTTCGTCGTGTGGGGCTCGATGGATACACGTAGCTATTCAACTTTGATGTTTCGAAACGATGCAGCCACCACTGTGAATAACAGCGTTATCGTTCGCAGCGGCGAAACGGTTGGTGGGGGCACTACGGTCAACATCGATCTGGCGTTTTCACCGCTGAAGTCCGAAATCCGGCAGCATATTCATGAATGGATCGAACAGGGTCTGATTGACGGCGAATATTACACAGACGAGCGGGTCGCACGGGCGTACCAGTGGGTAACCTCCCGCGTGCCCAATTATCTTGTTCCAGAAGACGATCTGAACCCGGATAACCTGGCGCTCTGGAATGGATCTCTCGCCTATGGATCGCAGCCGTCACGTTATAATCTCAACCGTTTCAAAGAGGGCGCCTCTCCATCTCCGGTCGATGACAAAATGGATGCTGCGCGAACACTTCTGTATCCCGCGCTGGAGCATCCTCAAAATCCGCTGAGCATCATACCGGACGCGCGAGTGGACGAAATTCTCTTCACTCAAACAGCAGACGGCGTCAATATCAAAGCCAGCGGCATAAGAATAGTCCTCCAGGAGCCGTGGACCACTTACGGCAACACTATAGTTGATCCAAACGATTTGAAGATCCCGGTCGGCGCCACGGCCACCATATCCGCGGAGCATGTGATTCTTTCTTCAGGCACCATAGGCACGACCAGGATATTGGCACAAACGGCTCGGAAGAATCCACTGGTCAACAATCCGCGTATCGGCAAAGGCCTGATCATACATCCGTCACAGCCTGTTGTCGGATTGTTTGATCATCCGATTAACATGCTGGAGGGCCTCGACGCCGGAACTTTCGACGACACTTACGCGCTAAGCGATGGATTCATCATCGAAACGATGAACGGCCTGCCCCAGTACGGCTCGCTACTCATACCCGGCGACGGCACACAGGTTTTCGATCACCTCAAAAACTTTAATTACTATGCCGGCTTCGGCGTAGCGTTGATTGATACGCCTTCCGACACAAACTTCATTGCCCTGAACGACACAGGCGATGTCCTCATCGACTACAACGTTACGGAGAGCGACAAGGTTCGCTTCCGTAAAGGTATTGCCGTTGCTATCCGAATGATGTTCCTTGCTGGAGCCAGGCAGGTAGTCGTTCCTTCGAATGAGAACTTCTTGAATCTGCCGCATTTCGATCCGATGGATGGCGTTTATCTCGATCGTATTGAGCAGGCGGATCTGGTTGAGCAGAATTTGGACTTCACTCCGAACCGTACGTTCTTGAGCGCGGCACATCTCCAGGCTGCGAACAAGATGGGGCCTTCCAGCGACACGGCAGTCGTGTCCAAGTCACATCGTCTTTGGAACATCGAAGGCGCAGAAGTTCCGAATGTGTTCGTGATGGACAGCAGTATGTTCCCGACGTCGGTTGGTGCCAACCCAATGCAAACGATTTACACATTCGCCAAGATGTTTTCCGACCAGCTGATCGCGGAGATGAAACGGCATGAGCCTGTCTCCTTTTTCTCCAGGACCACACATGGTCAATGAACGTTATTACCTCGAAAATGGGCTCAGTTTCGCCCCGGTTTCGCCTCGGAAACCCTGTTTTTCGCCCCAAAAACACGCCAAAATAGCTCTGAATTCGCCACACATTTCTGCTTAAGTTTTACACCAGAGGGCGTTTAGAGCGGCTTTGAAACCGGTGCTAAGTAGCAGAGACTAAAGCAAGATTGCCAACCGCGAACCCCCGTGACCGGCGTTCTAGCCGGCTGAAAGGGCGCCCGGGAACGTACTTGCTGTCGCTGCTATTTTTATAAGGAGGTAAGAAAAACCAGCATCTCGCGGCGATCGCCCGAAATTTATTCGGGCAGCCGCCCGGAAAGATAAATCCGCTGCGGATCCACATGCTGCCCGGCCGACCGGCTCCTCACCACGTGCACTGCGATCGGTTGCCCGGCCTTGATGTTCGACTGAACCTTCACGATGTCGTCCGGTGAAGTCACCGCGTGCCGGTTGATCGAGAGAATCGCGTCACCCTCCGCCATCCCGATGTCGTCGGCGAACGATCCGGGGTCCACCGAGACCACCTTCACCCCGCTGCGATCCTCGATCTGCAGATCCTTGCGCTCCTTCTCGGTCAGCCGCATGATCGTGATGCCGAACTTTGCCGGACTTAGCGGCTTCGCCGGCGCAGGTGCCTGCGGCGCATCGTCGCTCAGTTGCGGTTGGCCTTTCCACACCACCGAACGGTCCGCGATCGCAACGGTGAAATCCATCCGCTTACCATCCCGGTCCACCGTCAGCTGCGCGTTCGAACCAATTGGCAGGTCTGCGACTTTCGTCACCAGCTCCTGTCCATCCTTGACAGGCTGCTTGTTCATCGCCACTACGATATCGTCAGCCTTCAGGCCCGCTTTTCCTGCCGGGCCGTCAGGGTTTACCGTGTCGATCAAAACACCGTGATCGAGACCGAAAGCCTGCAGCGTCTCCGCCTGGCTGCCGTTCTTCGACCAGATCACGCCCAGCGAGCCGCGCACCACGCGGCCTCCCCGAATGATGTCGTTATAGACCTTCACGGCCTCATTCGAAGGCAGCGCAAAACCGATCCCTTCATACGACCCGCTGCGCGTTGCGATCATCGTGTTCATGCCGATCACTTCGCCCCGGATGTTCAACAGTGGGCCGCCGCTGTTGCCCGGGTTGATCGCCGCGTCAGTCTGCAGAAAGTCTTGGAAAGCGCCCGCTCCGGGCAGATCCCGGCTCGTCCTCTGCGCACTTACGATGCCCGCCGTCACTGTCGCCTGCAGTCCGAATGGCGACCCGATCGCAATCACCCAATCGCCTACTTGCACCCCGTCGGAGTTGCCTATGTCCACCGGAACCAGCGGCCTTCTTGGCTCGATCTTCACCACCGCCACGTCTGTCTCTTTGTCGTAGCCGATCACTCTTCCGTGATAGTCGAGTTCTTCGCCTGCCAGCCTGACCTTGATCCGGTCCGCGTTCTGCACCACGTGGTAATTGGTGATCACGTAGCCTTTCTTATCGACAATGAATCCGGTGCCCGTTCCCTCGGTGCGGAAGGAGCGCTGCTCACCGCCGCCGAAAAAGCGTTTGAACATGTCCGATGGATCGTGGCCCTTCGGCGTCGCTCCTTCGCCTCCGTCTTCTTCCGGCTCGTCCTCGCGCTTCACGCTCTGCTTACCCGGCTTAGCCAGATAATCCGACTCGATGTACACCACCGACGGTTCCACTCGCTTCGTCAGCTTTGTAAATTCATTCGCGATCGGGACGGCTTGCGGGATCGTGAGGGGCGTGGCATCCGGCGCGGTAGTCCCTGCGCTGATTGGCGATTGCCGTTCCGCTTTTACGCCAGTGTTGAGAACCGTTCCGATCACAATGCCCGTGATCAAGGTGAACAGCAGCAGGACAAAGCTCACCAGCTTCGGCTGCTTGAAACGTTTGGGGAACGGCATTGTCGATAGACCTTTTCGAGCCAGTAACTCTCAGTATAGAGAAAAGCGGCGGTTCACCTTCAGAAAGAAAAAGTGGCCCGCTCGCCCGTTTGCTCTCTGCCGGCACGTATGATCTACCGATGTCACGCCTTGGCTGCGGGTTTCAATTCTACGGCTAAAATCCCGGCCAGGATCAGCGCCCCTCCCGTTAAAGCCGCTCCCGTCAGCGCTTCCCGCCCGATCGCGACCGCTGTTGCCAAAGCAAACACCGGCTCGAGTGAAAAGATCAACGCCGTGCGCGTCGAGGTAGTGTATTTCTGGCCCCAGGTCTGAACCGCGAATGCCAATGCGGTCGCGAACACAGCGGTGAGGACCACTGCGAAAATCACACTCGCATTCCAATGCGCCTGCGGCCGCTCGAAACCGAGCGACACCGTCGAAAGCACCGCCGCACACCCGACTTGGCCCAGCGCCACCGCTTCGAACGCTTCGCGCTTCGAGTAGTGCCCGAGCACGAGTAGATGAAAAGCGAACGCCATCGCGCAGCCTATTGTTAAAAGGTCTCCTGTATTGATCTGGAACGCCTTGCCCACGGCCGGTAGCGTCATAACCACCATGCCCGCGCTCGCAATTGCTATGCCTGCCAACTCCCGGCCGTGCGGCCATCGCCGGTACACCGCGGCACTGATCAGCGGAACCAGCACGATGTACAGTCCGGTTAGAAATCCTGACTTACCCGCCGTCGTGTATTTAAGGCCGAACGTCTGGAGCATGTAACCGAGCCAGAGAAAAAGCCCCGCCTTCACACCGCCGCTAATCCCGCGCCAGAAACTCCTGGCCCCGGCTCTCCGGAACGCCCCGGCAAACAGCCCGAGAAGGCACACACTCGCCAGCGTGAAACGTAGCGCCAGAAAGTAAACCGCCGAGATATCGGTTAGCGCCTGCTTGACGACGACGAACGTCGCACCCCATACCAGCGCAACTGTCGCAAGCGAAAGATCAGCCTGCCAGCGCTTCGGCGCTGCCCGTGCCGTCATCCGTTGTGCGTCGCGTTTCCTGGTTCCCAGTCGCCGTTCTCGTACACCAGCGAAGCAAGCAGCAAAAGCACCCGGCGCAATCCCAACTCCCGGCCGTCCGGCTGATACCACTCCCCGCGCGTGTGAGCTCCGCCGCCTTGTCCGCCTACCCCAATCGAGATCGCCGGCAAACCCATCGAAAGTGGCAGGTTCGCATCCGTCGAAGCGCAATCCACCCGCGAATGGATGTCGAGGTAAGCGTCCACCCACTCGATCTTCCGCAACAGCGTCGAGTCTTCTGAAAGTTTGCCCCCCGGCCTCGATCCCAGCTCCTTGATCTTGGCCGAGACCCGCGCTCCTCTCGAAGCACGGTTCTCGCGCTCCAGACTCCGCTCCACCGACGTCGTCAGCAGACCCGCTAGTTCGTCAAGAACGGCCGCATCCTCCGATCTCAAATCGAGCTTCGCCCGCGCGCTCGATGGGATCGAATTGATGCTCGTCCCGCCCTCTAGAATGCCGAAATTGTAAGAACAGCGCGTCTTTCGCTCGGCGCTCACGCGCGTCTCCGCGGCTTGCACGAAGTGGCTCACCAGGTCCCCGAGTGCATGGATCGGATTGGGCGTTCCATAGTCGTTCCAGCTGTGGCCGCCCGGTCCCGAAAACGTGATTTCAAAGCGCCGGCTCGCGAGCGCTTGCGCGGTGATGTGATCGGTTGAGGGCCCGTCGAGCACCACAAACCCCGTAATGCCGCCCAGTTCCAGCGTCTGCCGGCAAAGGTAGCGCATTCCGTTCAGATTGCCTTCGCCTTCCTCGCCCACATTTGCCACCAGATACAACGAAGAAGCTAGCGGGTGCAAGTCCGGGCTCTCGGCCAGCAGCCTTGCCAGCGCAAGCACCGTCGAAAGACCGGAACCGTTGTCGGAAACGCCAGGTCCTACCAGCCGCCCGTCCGGTGCGACGAAAACTTCTTCCGGCCTGCCAGGTGCGTAAACCGTGTCCAGATGCGCCGAAACCACCACTGAAGGCGAGGTGCGTCCATCAGCGAAGGTTGCAATCACGTTGCCGGCCCGATCGAGCCTTGCCCGCCATCCCAGTTCCTCCAGCTTTGTCCGGAACCAACCCGCCCGTACCTGCTCGAAAAACGTCGGCGCAGGTATCCGGCATAGCTGCACGTGCAGATCGGTTAGCCAGCTTCTCTCCCGAACAAGCCAGCGTTGGGCGTCGGAGAACGCCGGTTGGGCAGCCAAGCGCGCGATCCGGGCAACGCCGGAGTTCTGGCGCCCGCTTTGCGTCAACAGTGGTTTGGGGTCTGATGCCAAGTGAGTCCCGAACCTGTAGTTTACTTTGGATAGGCCTCGAAACTGCAAGTCGACCTTCCGGAGATATACTGAGACTTCAGCCCCAAAGATCTATGAACACCTACCTGAAGTTTGGGACCCTGATGGTCTTGATTGTCGGAGCCCTCGTTTGGCTTGCCGTCGGGGGGGTCAAAGACACCAAAGCGTACTACAAAACGATCCCTGAACTTCAGCAGATGGGCACCGCGGCGCAGCACGCTCGCCTGCGCGTGGGCGGCGACATTCAACCCGGTTCTATCGCCCGCAACGGCACGGTCGTTTCTTTCGTGCTGTACCAGGGCGCTAAAAAGCTCAACGTAATCTATTCCGGCACCGATCCTCTTCCGGATACGTTCAAAGACAATGCCCAGGCTCTTGCGGATGGCCGGCTGGGCCCCGATGGCGTCTTCCAGGCGAGCAAGATCCAGGCGAAATGCGCTTCTAAATATGAAGCCAAGCCCAACCAGCGCTCGGTTTCGCACGATGCCCCGGCTGCGTCGAGAATCAGCCGCACAAACTCTCTCGCTCCCGTTGGTAAACACGTCTAATAGACAGCTAAACGTCCCCGCAATTGCATGGAAAACATAGGCGCACTCTCGGTTCTGATTGCTTTCTGCCTGGCGGTCTTCGCCGTTGTGGCGGCAGTTGCTGGAAAATACGGCCGCCGGCCCTTCCTGGTCGTTAGCGCCGAACGCGCTGTCTATGCCATCTGGCTGCTGCTCACCATCGCCGCCGGCGTACTCGTCACGTCTCTCCTCAACGGCGATTACCGCATGGCCTACGTCGCTGCACACAGCAACCGCGCGATGTCGTCCGTTTACAAGTTCACTGCATGGTGGGGCGGCCAGGAAGGTTCGCTTCTCTTCTGGAGCTGGATTCTCTCCTGTTATTCGGCCGTCGTCGTTTACACGAACCGTAGAAAATTCCGCGAGATGATGCCTATCGTGGTCGCCATCCTGATGACCACGCTGGCCTTCTTCGTGGGCATGATCGCCTTCGTTGCCAGCCCGTTCCAGGTCTTGATGGCGGGCGGTGGCATCATTCAGGCCCCGGACGGAAATGGCTTGAGCCCGCTCCTGCAGTGGTGGACCATGGCGATTCATCCGCCTATGCTCTACCTCGGGTATGTAGGGTTTACGGTCCCGTTTGCCTTTGCCATGGCCTCGCTCATTACGAAGCAGCCTGGTGAAGGCTGGATCCACACCACCCGCCGCTGGGCCATCGTCACCTGGCTTTTTCAAAGCACGGGCGTCTCGCTCGGCATGTATTGGGCGTACACGGTGCTTGGCTGGGGCGGCTACTGGGTCTGGGATCCGGTCGAAAACGCCTCGCTGATGCCCTGGATCACCGCCACCGCCTTCCTGCATTCCGTCATGATGCAGGAGAAGAAGGGCATGATGAAGGTCTGGAACATGGTGCTCGTCTCGGCCACGTTCCTGCTTAGCATCCTCGGCACGACCCTCACCCGCACCGGACTCGTCGCCTCGGTTCACGCCTTCGCCCAATCGCCCGTTAAGCCTTACTTCACAACCTTCGTCCTCGCCGGCACCGCTCTGACGGCCTTTGCGATCATCAAGAACCTGCCCTATCTCCGCAGCGAGGTCAAACTCGAAAGTGTCGTCTCCCGCGAGTCCAGTTTCCTCTTCAATAACCTGATCTTGCTCGCCAGCTGCTTCGCCGTCCTCTGGGGAACGCTTTTCCCTGTCGTGATGGAAGCCATTACTGGCGAAAAAGAGACCATCGACGCGCCCTATTACAACCGCGTCAATGTTCCGATTGCCCTGTTTCTCCTGCTTCTCACAGGCGTTGGCCCGCTCATCGCCTGGCGGAAGAGTTCGCTCAGCAGTTTGCGCCGGGCCTTCCTGATCCCTGCCTCTGTTGGCCTGGCGGTGATCGTTGCCTTGCTCGCCGCTGGCATTTACACGCCTGCCCCGTTGCTGTCTTTCGGCCTCTGCGCCTTCGTTCTGGCGACCATCGTCAGCGAGTTCTGGAAGGGCTCGCGAGCCATTCACCAAAAAGAGCATGTGCCGCTTCCGCGCGCCGCTTTCGAGCTCACCTGGCGCAATACACGGCGCTATGGCGGTTACCTGGTGCACATGGGCATCGTGATCATGTTCATCGGCTTCACCGGCCGCGCATTCGATCTGCACGAAACCCGCAGTGTCGGCCTGAATCAGCAGGTGCGCTTCGGCCACTACGAGCTTAAGTTGCTCAGCGTCAACAACGGCGATAACCAGAACTACGAGTTCAGCCACGCCGTGCTTGCGGTTTCGCAAAACGGTCAGGAAATCGACCAGCTCGAACCCGAAATCCGGCTCTATAAATCGAGCCAGGAACAGTCTTCGCTGGTCGGCATCCGCCGCCGTCTAAACGAAGATCTTTATGTAAATTTCTCCGGCATTTCACCGGACAATACAAAAGCTATTTTTCAGATGTATGTCTTCCCGCTGGTGTCCTGGATATGGATCGGCTACTTCGTAGTACTTGCCGGAACCATCATCTGCCTGATCCCCGGGAAAGTGCGCTTGCAATACGCACGCACGGAAGTAGTAGGTTACGCGAGTGCGCCTGCAACGGTTCAATCTTAAGCTTTTCGTAGCCTTCTTCTCAATTTTGGCTGCGGTGTTGGTTGCTCAGGACGCCTCGTTTATGAGCTCGGACGTTGTCCGTGTCGGCGCCAAACTGGCCTGTCGCTGCGGCGGCTGCCGGAATACCGTCGGCGACTGTCCCATGATGCGCTGCAGTTCTGCCGACCCCCTGCGGCGCCGCATTTACGACCTGAAAGCCAAGGGCATGAGCGATGGCGGAGTCGTCAACGCAATTGTCCGTGAGGAAGGCATCGTCGCGCTCGCTTCGCCCCCGGGAGAAGGATTGGGCCCCCTCGTAACGTGGCTGATGCCGGGCGTGGTTCTGCTGATCGGATTCTTCATCTACTGGACTTTCGTCCGACGCCATCGCCAGGAACCTGCGCCGCTTACGCAAGTGGATCAGACTCTGATCGATCGCTACAGAGGCCAGATGGACGCCGAACTGGATGAGGAGGACAGCCGGCCCGGCCAGGGCGCCAGCAGGAGATGACTGTCGCAACTGCCATAGCAATCGTGCTTGCCGCGCTTTACTTCACGCTCGGCATCCGCGAGAAAGACATACCCGAACCCATTCCCGTTTCGCCGATTCAGCATCTCGAAGATCGAAAACAGGCCATCTATGGAAACCTGCGCGATCTGCAGTTCGAATACCGCCTCGGCAAGTTGTCCGACAGCGATTACCAGCAGAACAAGCAGGCTCTGCAACGGGAGTTGGCCGGAGTGTTGGCCGAGATCGAAGAAACCGTCGAGCGCTTAGGTCTCACAACGGCCCGGAAAACGGCCGCGGTTCCGCGGAAGGTCTCGGCGCTCGGTTCCGTATGCCCCTCGTGCGGCGCAAAATTCAGTGAAGATTTGAGGTTCTGCGGCCAGTGTGGAAAGGCGATGGCATGAGAAGAATCGCGTTCTTTTTGCTGTGCGCTAGCTCCGCGTTCGCCGCCATCGACGGCACCGTGGTCAATAAAACGACTGGCAAACCCGCGGCCCGCGTCGCCATGACTCTGGTCAAACCAGGTGCGAACGGCATGCAGACGCTCGGCACAACCGTTACGGATACAGCCGGGCATTTCGTATTCCAGAACGATCAGCCTGGCGGCGGTCCCCAGTTGCTGCAGGCCGCTTACAACGGCGTCACTTACAACAAGCTCATGACGCCAAACGTCCCGACGTCGAACGTCGAGCTGGAGGTGTTCGAAGCGACAAAATCACCGGCCGTGGCCCATATCACCGAGCAGATGCTGGTGATCGAGCCTTCCTCGAGCCAGATCACAGCCGCCGAGACCGTAGTCATCGAGAACAATTCGAAGACCACCTACAACAACGAACAGCTGGGCGGTTTGGTCTTCTTCCTTCCTCCTGCAGCCAACGGCCAGTCACGCGTTACCGCGCAGGGTCCGCAAGGCATGCCTCTGCCCAGGGCTGCCGAAAAGACCTCCGAACCGGACGTTTTCAAAGTGAACTTTCCGATCAAGCCAGGCCGCACGGAATTCGATGTGAGTTACGTCCTGCCCGCCGGCTCGCCATTTACCTTCCGGAGCCGCGTAGTCGGGGTCAAAGGCATGCCATCCGGGCCTCTGCGCCTGATTGCCCCGGCGGGTGTAACGCTCGGGGGAACAGATCTGCAGAAGGTCGGCACCGAGCCCAAAACGCAGGCCACAATCTATACCGTAACCGCGGCTAACAACTTTTCGGCCGACATCACTGGCACCGGATCCTTGAAATCGGCGGACAGCGAGGCCAATGCACCGGACGACTCCGATTCCCCGCAAGTGACGCAAGGCCAGCCGCAAATTTATCGCCACATGGGCTGGCTGGTCAGCCTCGCCTTCGCCACGCTCGGCGTCGGGTTGATCGTACTCTTCCGAAGCTCGCCGGTTCGCGCTCCCTACGGCAAGTAATTTGAATACCGCTAATGGCTGAAGAGGTCGCGTCAACCCGCGAAGTGGCGTTGGAGCGTGTCTGGAAGTTTTACGGCGACTACGCCGCGCTTCGCGACTACAGTTTGAATGTCGCCGAAGGGTCCTGTTGCGCCTTGCTCGGCAGAAACGGGGCAGGGAAGACGACCCTGCTGCGCATCCTGGCGGGTTTATCTTCGTTCCAGCGCGGCCAAATCCGGCTGTTTGGCGCGCCTCCCAGGAGCGAGAACGCGCGCCGCCAGGTCGGCTTTCTCGGTCACGGTATCGGTGTCTATGAAGACTTGTCGGCCCGGGAAAACTTACAGTTCTTCGCTCGGATCGCGGGCATAAAGAGCGCTCCCAAAACTGCCCGGGAATGGCTGGAACGTGTAGGTCTCGATCGCGTGGCCGGCCTGCCGGTGCGGCAGTTCTCCCGAGGCATGCGTCAGCGCCTCGCACTGGCTCGAACTTTTCTGCATTCGCCCCGGCTCTTGTTGCTCGACGAGCCTTTCACTTCGCTCGACGACCGCGCCATTGCCATGCTGAGCGAACTGCTGACGGAAGCCAGAAAGACCGGCGCCACCATCATTCTCTCCACCCACCAGCTGCGTGAAGCGCTCGCAATTGCCTCCCACGTGGCCCTCGTCGAGAACGGCCGGCTGCGCTACTCGGGCCAACGGACACAGGAAATGCTCGACGACCCCAGCTACCTTTACCGTTTGTACACGGAGTTGGGCGCGGCTTGAGAACCGTGCGCCAGGCGCTGCTGGTCGCCCGCAAAGACCTTGCCGTCGAGCTTCGCACCAAAGAATCGCTGAATGCCGCCGGGGCGTTCGCAGTAGCCATCCTGTTGCTGCTGAGCTTTGCCTTCGATGTGGCTGCCGAAGAGACCAGGCAGAGCGCCGGCGGCCTGCTCTGGATCGTGTTTGCGTTCGCCGGGGCGCTCGTGTTCAACCGCGGTTTCGCGCGCGAACTGCCAAACGAGTGTCTGGACGCCCTGTTGTCCTCACCCCTCTCGGGCTCGAGCCTTCTCATCGGAAAAGCGATGGCCAATTTCGCCACGCTGCTCGTCGTAGAGCTCGTCTCGCTCTTCGTGTTCGGCATCTTTTACGACATACGCTGGTGGATTCACCTGGGAGGCCTGGTTCTCGTCTTCATGCTTGCTACCTGGGGTATCGCCACGCTCGGAGCAGTCTTCGGAGCGCTGACAGTAAACCTCCGGCTGCGCGAATTGATGCTGCCCGTCGTCATCTATCCCCTGCTGATTCCGCTCCTGATTGCCGCGATCGAATTGACCAACGGACTCTTCTCAAACGAGCCGTTGCAGCCGGATCAACTGCTCTGGGGACGAGTCCTGATCGTCTTCGACATCGTCTTTACAGCACTTGCTCTGCTGCTCGCCGATACTATCCTGGTGAATTAAGTCAAAATAGTAGGTAAGCCCATGCGCGAAAAGATTGTCATAGCCCTTGCCGTCGCGGCCGCTCTGCTGCTTGCCTACGATCTGCACCAGATTTTCTTGGTCTTGCCGGACGACGCTTTGCAGGGGCCGATCTACCGGATCATGTTCTTCCACATCCCTGCCGCCATCGCCGGTATGATCGGCTACTTCATCGCGTTGACGCTGAGCGTCCTGTATCTTTCGTCAGGCAAGTTCCGGTACGATTCGCTCGCCGCGTCGGTGGTCGAAGTTTCGGTCGTTTTCTCGATCGTCAACATCGTTACGGGCAGCATCTGGGCGCGCGTGATCTGGGGTATCTGGTGGACCTGGGACTATCGACTGACATCTGCTCTGGTATGCGTGCTGATCTTCAGTGGATACCTCATGCTGCGGCGGGCCATCGACGAACCGACGCAGCGAGCCAGGCTGTCGGCCGCGCTCTGCGTGTTCGGGTGCGTAGATGTCGTGATCGTATGGAAGTCGATTGAATGGTTCCGGACCCAGCATCCGGCTCCCGTGTTGAGCATCCGGACCGGAGGCGGCAACATCGACCCCGCCATGGAACACATGATCTATCTGAACTTTCTGGCGCTGCTCATGGTCGCAGCTGCGCTTGTTCTCATCCGGACACGGCAGGAATCGACGGCTCGTGAGATCGATTCCCTGCGCCGATTCGCCAACGCCGCTTAAGGTAAGGATTCTATGGACGCCCGCAATTTCACCTACATGTTTTACGGCTTCCTGGCCGCTTGGTTGATCGTCCTCTTATATGTGATCAGCCTGGCTCGGCGCAGCGCTCGCCTCAAAAAAGAGCTGGAGGACGTCAAGAGCCTCGTTGCCTCTACGCAGAGTGAGGCCTCGCTGCGTGTGGAAGACCGCGTTCGCTAACCTGACAGACACCGGCAGATGTCGAAAGTCCTCTCCCTTTTCCTGCTCTCTCTGTTTTCTCTCTGGGCCGCGAAACGTCCGCTGGTACTCGAAGATTGTGATTCCTGGCGTCATATCCAGAACCAGACTCTTTCGAATGACGGGCGCTATCTCGCGTACGCCTTGTTTCCTCAGGAAGGCAACGGGGAGCTGGTACTCCGCGATCTGAAGACCGGAAAAGAGATTCGGCAGCCGATAGGGGAGCTGCCGCCGCCCCCTCCGCCCAACTATTCCAGCCCGCAGACCGAGGAGGCGCCGCCCCCTCCGCCCGGCATTGCGCTCAAGTTCACCCCGGATAGCCGCTATCTGGTCTTCTCGAGCTTTGCTACTCACGAAGCCATCGAAGAAGCGAAGCGCGCCCGCATCAGTTCGACACGTCCAAATACGGAGAGCGCTCCCCGGCGTGTCGGAAGAAGCGAAATTGTCCCGAGAGCGAACTCCGCACCGCGCCAGGATCCTAAGGGTGATGTCGGAGTCGTAAATCTCGTAAGTGGCGCTGTGTTCCGCGCCCGCAGTGTGAAGGATTTTCAGGTACCCAGCGGAACCGGCGACTATGTGGCTTATCTACAGGTCACGGAGAAGCCCGCCGATAGCCAGCCGGGTCCGTTCCCGACCCCCGATCGAAAGAAAATCGAGACGGGTGACCTGGTCCTGCGCGACCTGCAAGCCGGCACCGAGAAAAGATTCGCGCAGGTTTCCGAGTATTCGCTGACCCGAGACGGCAACACACTCGTTTACGCAGTCAACGCGCCGGACGGGAAGCAGAACGGCGTTTATGGCTTTGTGCCGGGCAGTGGTGAGGCCGCTCCTCTGCTTTCGGGCGAGGGCATCTACAACAAACTCGCCTGGGACGAAGGCCAGTCCCGGCTGGCTTTTCTTAGCGACCACGATACTCCAGCCGCTCGCCCGCGGCTGTATAAGCTTTATGCCTGGGACCGGCACTCCCCTGAAGCCGAGGAGCTGGTTTCGAACCAGACTGCGGGCTTCCCTGCGCACTGGATCGTTTCCGACAAGGCCAGCCTGACGGTTGCCAAAGGTGGCACGCGTGTTTTCTTTGGTACCGCTCCGCAACTGTCTTTCAAGGCGCTTGACCCGAAAGTTCCCGAGGATGAGCGCGTCTCCGTCGATCTGTGGTCCTGGAAAGACGATTACATCCAGCCCATGCAAAAGATCCGTGCCAAGAGCGAACGCTTCCGCTCCTATCGCGCGATGTACGATCTCACGACGGGTAAGTTCGCGCAATTGGGAGAGCCGGATTTAGAAGAAGTTTCGCCGAGCGAGGACGGCTCGTACGCAATCGGTGAAGACGACCGTGCATACCGCCGCTTTGAGGAGTATGATGCCGACTACGCCGACAGCTACGTAATCAATACGGCTACCGGTGAACGGAAGCTTGTGGCGCCGAAGCACGTGAACCACGCCACCTGGTCACCGACGTCCAAATACGCAATTTATTTCAACGGCAAGGATTGGATCGCCATATCGACGGCCGATGCGCGGTTGACGAATCTGACCGCCAAGCTGGGCGTTTTATTTGCCAACGAGCAAAACGATATCCCGGGTCTTCCGGCCTCCTACCGCCTGGCGAGTTGGAGCCGCGACGGCGGATCGGTCTTTCTCTACGACCGCTACGACATCTGGCAGTGCAGCCCTGACGGTTCTTCCGCCGTAAACATCACCCAAGGAGCGGGCCGTAAGAGCCATCTGCAGTTCCGAATCGTTCGCTTCGAAACCGATAACCCCGATACACGTTGGATCGATCCGGCCCAGCCTCTTCTGCTGCGCGCCGAAAACGAACAGACGCACGATACCGGCTTCTACACGGCCAGCATAGGATCCTCTGC
The DNA here is from genome assembly GCA_963723645.1 of Terriglobia bacterium. Classification (GTDB taxonomy): domain Bacteria; phylum Acidobacteriota; class Terriglobia; order Bryobacterales; family Bryobacteraceae; genus Bog-105. The sequence continues at coordinate 1,141,477 of CAVRRR010000005.1, read as the reverse complement.
GCCGCCCAGGAAACTGCTGCTCGAACAGAAGAACTTCGCGCCCCCGATCAAGGCCCGCGATGCCGAGGTTTACGTCACCGCGGCGGCTACGTTCAGTCAATATCCGGACCTGCTGGTCACGGACAGGACTTTCCGGACTTTCAAGAAGGTCACGGACGCGGATCCCCAAATGGCCGGGTTGCTGTGGGGCAGCGCTGAGTTGGTTCGTTTCAACAATCTGGACGGCGTGCCGCTGCAGGCCACTCTTTACAAGCCGGAGAACTTCGACCCGAAGAAAAAATATCCACTGGTTGTATACATCTATGAGCGGCTCACACAAAACGTGAACAATTTTGTCGAGCCCAGACCGTACAACGTGATCAACCCCAGTCTCTACGCCAGCAACGGTTACCTTGTTTTGGAGCCTGATATCGCGTACCGGGTCGGGTATCCGGGCCAAAGCGCTCTGAACTGCGTGCTTCCCGCCGTGCAGGCCGTCGTCAACCAGGGGTTTGTGAATGAGAATGCGATCGGCATTCAAGGCCACAGCTGGGGCGGTTACCAGATTGCCTACATGATTACCCGCACGAACCGGTTTCGAGCCGCGGCGGCAGGCGCTCCGGTAGCGGATATGATCAGCGCCTATGACGGAATACGGTGGGGTCCCGGGATCCCGCGCCAGTTTCAGTACGAACACACGCAGAGCCGTATCGGGGGCAGCGTTTGGGAATTCCCGCTGCGCTACATCGAGAACTCGCCGATCTTCGCGGCGGATCGCGTCAACACCCCCTTGATGATGATCCACAATGACGCCGATGACGCGGTTCCGTGGTATCAGGGAATCGAATACTATCTTGCCCTGCGCCGGCTTGGCAAGGAAGTCTACATGTTCACCTACAACGGAGAGCCGCATAACCTGCGCCGCCGGGCAGATCAGAAAGATTACGCAATGCGTCTGCAGCAGTACTTCGATTCCTATCTGAAAGATGCGCCGGAACCCGAATGGATGAAGAACGGCATCCCGTATCTGGATGAGCCAGGGGTGGGAGCTTCGCTCGGGTCAGACGATGAGCCTTAAAGCCGGCGTCCAAGCTTAAACGGTGGACACACACCGACATACAGTGTTAACCTAGTGAAGAAATAATCGAGATTAAGGTTAAGACGAGGAGTATCGTTTTCTAGAATGGCCCTGGCGGTAGAAGAGAAGTCTCAAGTTATCAGTAAGTATCGGATCCATAAGTCGGATTCGGGATCGCCAGAGGTCCAGGTCGCGCTTCTGAGTCAGCGCATTTTAGAGCTGACTGAGCATTTCAAGACGCACAAGAAGGATCATCACTCCAGGCGCGGTTTGCTGACGATGGTTGCTCGGCGTCGCAAACTGCTCAATTACTTGAAAGATCGCAGTCCAGAGCGCTATAAGACTTTGATTCAGAGTCTTGGCATCCGCCGCTAGTTTACGGTTCTCAAGCAGGCACGGGTCGTGTGGATCTCCACTCGGATTCAACCGGCGTACGGACGTGCAACACCACCTTGTCGGGTGGTCCCCAGCTGATACCTCTAATTCCACTTAGTCCCGAAGTCGATCGCACGCTCGATCATCGAGATCGGTCGTGCATGCATAGGACTTGATGCGGATTACGCATCCCGGGAAAAATAAATGTCGCATACAGTTGAAATCGACCTTAACGGGTCAAAGGTCTCTCTCGAGACCGGTAAGATCGCCAAGCAGGCCAACGGGTCTGTGGTTGTCCGTTCCGGAGATTCGGTCGTGCTTGTCGCAGCCACCGCTTCGGAAAAGCCGAAGCCCGGCGCCACCTTCTTTCCGCTCACGGTGGATTACCGGGAGTATACGTACGCCGCGGGCAAGTTCCCGGGCGGCTTCATAAAGCGGGAAGGCAGGCCTTCGGAAAAGGAGATCCTGACCAGCCGCTTAATCGATCGCCCGATTCGTCCGTTGTTTCCCGAAGGGTTCAGCAACGAGACACAGATCATCGCGATGGTGCTTTCGGCGGATCCTGAATTCGATCCTGGCGTTCTTTCCATTATTGGCGCAGGCGCCGCTCTCGCGATCTCCGAGATTCCGTTTCACCATGTGCTGGGCGGCGTTCGGGTCAGCCTTATCAACGGCGAGTACAAGGCCAACGCCTCTTACGAGCAGAGCAAAGACTCGAAGCTCAATATCATCGTGGCCGGTACTGATAAAGGCATCGTCATGGTGGAAGCGGGCGCGAGCGAAGCTTCCGAGCAGGAAGTCATCCGTGCCATTGAATTCGGTCACGACTGCTGTAAAAAAGTCGTCGCCGCTATCCGTGAACTGATGTCGGTGGTGGGTAAACCCAAACGGGCGTTCACTCCGTCCGCCGTCAATCAGGAAATGCTCAATCGCATCTCGGATTCTATCCGTCTGGATCTGAGCGATGCTCTGGACACCCAGAAGTACGCCAAAATCGAGAGCTACAGCCGCGTCGATCAGGCCAAAGCGAAGGCGCTCGAGCTCTTCACGGAAGAAGCCGATCTGGTGCAAGCCGGGCAGACTTTCAGCTACTTGAAGGAACGGGTTTTTCGTGATCAGATGCTCAAAGATCGCCGTCGTCCGGACGGCCGTTCTTTCGACCAGATTCGCCCGATCACTTGCGAGGTCGGAGTTCTGCCCCGTACCCACGGCTCAGCGATCTTCACCCGCGGTGAAACCCAGGCTCTGGTAACCACTACCCTCGGCACAAAGGATGACGAGCAGCGGATCGAGATGTTCGATCTCAGCGAGACCTCGAAACGCTTTATGCTCCACTACAACTTCCCGCCTTTCAGCGTAGGGGAAGTGGGCTTTATGCGCGGGCCGGGCCGGCGTGAGATCGGGCATGGCGCGCTCGCGGAACGTGCGCTGGCGCCGATCATTCCCGACGAGAAATCGTTTCCTTACACTCTACGCGTGGTCAGCGACATTCTGGAATCGAACGGTTCCAGTTCAATGGCCAGCGTGTGCGGCGGAACGCTCGCGCTGATGGATGCTGGAGTGCCCCTTCCGAAGCCGGTAGCCGGCATCGCTATGGGTCTGGTGATTGAAGGCGATCAGTACGCGATCCTTACCGACATAGCGGGCGCCGAAGATCATTACGGCGACATGGATTTCAAAGTTGCAGGCACGCGTGACGGCATCACCGCGCTGCAAATGGACATCAAGGTCACCAACGTGACCACGAAAATCATGGCGGAAGCGCTCGAGCAGGCGCGGAAGGGTCGTCTGCAGATCCTCGATACGATGCTCGGCACCATCAGCACGCCTCGCACCCAGCTGTCCCAGTACGCTCCTCGTATTTACACGACCAAGATCCCGACCGATAAGATCCGTGAACTCATTGGTCCCGGCGGTAAGGTCATTAAGGGCATCATCGACCAGACAGGCGTAAAGATCGACGTCTCCGACGATGGAACGGTCAATATCTTCGCTTCGAATGGAACGGCGGCCAATCGGGCCCTCCAGATGGTCAGCGATATCGCGGCGGTGGCCGAAGTGGGCAAGACCTACCTGGGCAAGGTGGTCCGAATCGCCGATTTCGGCGCATTCATCGAAATCTTCCCGGGTACGGACGGTTTACTGCACATCAGTGAGATCTCGGAAAGCCGGATCAAGAACGTGCGTGACGAGCTAAACGAGGGCGATCAGATTCTGGTGAAGGTGCTTGCACTCGAAGGCAACAAGATCAAATTGAGCCGTAAAGCCATCCTGAAAGAACAGCGAGAAAAGCTGAAAACTGGCGTTGCGGTCGGCAGCGAAAAGGGCGAGTAGCCCTTTTCTAGCCCTATTTTGTTCGTTCAATTTCCGGGCCGGCGCTCATCCATGAATTGGAGCGAGTGCAATGATCGACCCAAAATTGAACGAAATACCGGCTAATACAAAGACTGGTCGAAATGACCTTTCTGACGGGAGCTCAGCAACAGCGAATACGGCGACGGGTGCCAAACCCCGCGCCGGTCTCAGCATTAACGACACCATAGCGTCTGACGCGAACCTTTCGGTCGGATCTCGCGGTGTAGATACGTCCGGGGTGCGGGCGGGAACAGGCGCGGGAGACGGCGGGACGTTTGTTACGCCGGGCTCAGCCGGAGAATCGCCGGCTCCGCATATCGTTCCGGGAGCAAGGGGTTCAGGCATGACAGCCTTGAGCAACACGGCTACGGGGCAACGGCCAACGCAAACCGACGCGACAGAGACTCAAGTGAGCGAGGGCTCGTTCCCGGGGCAAACTCATCATCATACGTCGAATAGCTTATTTTCATCAGGTGAAGGCTTTGAACTGAGCTACGACGAGATCGCGTCGCACGCTTACCGCTGCTGGCATGAGCGCGGCTGTCCCGAGGGCTCGCCGGAAGAAGATTGGCAGCGCGCCGAGCAGGAACTTCGTACTCGAGGCCTTTCCCGAAAGACTTCTACCGCCTCAGCCTGACTCTGCTTTACTTCCAAGTAAGGACACAATCGCCACGGGTCTGTATACGACTCGTGGCGATTTTCTGCTTTGGAATCTGAACCCTAAGACATGCCCGTCAACCTGATGAAAACAGCTGCGATGATGGCTCCGATAACGGGGCCGAGTATCGGAACGCCGGCGTAGCCCCAATCCGAAGGACCTTTTCCGGGAATCGGCAAAAAGCTGTAGGCCAGGCGTGGCCCAAGGTCGCGTGCCGGATTGATGGCGTAACCGGTAGTTGCTCCGAGCGACAGGCCCACGCTCCACACTACGCCGCCGACCAGCAACGGGCCCAAGCCCGGCGCCACCCCTCCGGGTGCGAGCCGTTTTGATACCAGGGCCGATGCGACGAGCACGAGCACGAAGGTACCGATGATTTCGCTTACCAGGTTGGCTCCCAGGCTTCGCACAGCGGGAGAGGTCGAAAAGCAGCCGAGTTTCTTCGCCGGGTCATCGGTTAGCGTCCAATGCCGCAGGTAAAAAAGCCAAACGAGAGTAGCCCCGGCTATCGCACCCAGGATCTGCGCCGGGATGTAAGTCCACAGGCGCTCCGCGTGCCCAGTCATGATTACGGACGCAACCGTGAAGGCCGGGTTGAGGTGAGCATCCGGATCGCCCATGGCGATGCTGACGGCCACCCCCGCAAAGACCGCCAGCGCCCAACCAGTGGTAATCGCCAGCCAGCCCGCGCCTTCTGCCTTGGTGTCTTTGAGAAGGACTCCACCAACCACGCCGTTCCCGAGCAGAATCAGAACCATCGTCCCGACGAACTCCCCCATCACGGCAGCGCTCATCCGGCGATCACCTGTTTGTTGGCCTGTGCCTCTCGATTCGACGGTCCGATGAATTCCATCCGAAGAGAAGCGTATCAGGAGCGCTTTGGTCTTTCTCTATCAGGCGGCGGGGTTAACCTGAGGAAGATGCGTCGCAGTAGCGAAACCAGTGTTTCCGGATCGGGCTTTCCGGTTTGAGCCCGGAAGTAAGCGTTGTACTCGTAACCTATAACCGGGCGAAGTTCCTGCCGCGAACTTTAGATAGCATTCTCAACCAGACGTTCCGGAATTTCGAGCTGATCATTTGTGACGATTGCTCACCGGACGACACGGCTTCGGTGTGCCGGGAATACGCTCAGCGCGATCCGCGGATAGAGTACGTCAGAAATCCAGAAAACTTGAGGATGCCCGGGAACCTGAATTCCGGTTTGCGCCGTGCGCGCTGCGAACTTGTCGCCAATCTCCACGATGGAGACATCTACTATCCGACGCTGCTGGAGAAATGGAGAGCGGCACTGCTCGAGTATCCCAGTGCGGCATTTGTGTTTAATGTGTATCGCCACCTCTCACCAGACGGCAAATCCGGGCTCCTGACGAGTAAGTTCAAGCCCTTGCTCTCGGGGCGCGAGTTTCTCGAAGAGATCTGTTTCGCTGACCGTCATTTAGAGTGCCCCGTCTGGGGCACGGTCATGGCGCGACGGAGTGTCTACGAGTCGCTCGGCTACTTCGATCCCCAATATTCCTTCTGGTCCGATTTCGACATGTGGTTCCGAATAGCTGAGTCGCACGATATCGCCTTCGTGCCCGAACTCCTCATCGATCTGCCTAGCCGAGCGATCATGCCGCACCTCTTTACGGACGGGGCACTCACCACCCACGCCATGATCTTCAAGGCGTACTGGAATGCGCGGCGGCGTCACTTTGACCATCACCCAGCCAAGCTCACGGGGCAGTTGGCGAAGCAGGTCTTCGATTTCACCTACTCCCGCACAACGCGCGTCTTCAAGCGTGCCACAAAGCTAGTCACATCCTAAGCATCATCAATATCTCGTCTGTTTTCAGTAGCGTGAGCTCTCGAGAAGCTTATATTCGTTCGCACCGCTCCGAGAATCGTGGACGAAATGTCCATGCTTTCTCCCGTGCGGATGAGCCTATTGAGCCGGGCCGCGGCGAATTCTGTTTCCTGCGAGCGGCGGGCGAATGTCCCGGCCGAACTAACCATCGCTCAGTGGGCTCTTGAAAGCGGCTGGGGTATCCATCAGCCTGGCAATAACTGCTTCGGGATCAAGGCCTACCCGGGCTGTTGGGGCGTGCAGACGCTTACCACGTTCGAAGTGATCGCTGGAATTCGCAAGTCGGTTGTTGCTGAGTTCGCTACTTTTCTGACGCTGGAGGCCTGTTTCGAGAAGCATGCTGCCTTGCTGACGTCGGCGACGCCATACCTTGGAGCTTGGTTCGAGTACCGGAGGGCGCCGAAGCTCGAAACTCTCATCCGGCAGATAGCACCTGTGTACGCCACCGATCCGCAATACGCGGAAAATCTGCTCCATATCGTAGCGATGCCAGAGGTGGCCCAGTGTCTTGCGGCTGCGCGCAAGGCAGACTAGCCTATCTTTCGAAAACTCGAGCTTTCATGCTCTCTATCTCCCGGTTCGCCATAAACTTCTTCCATACCAAACCCGTCCTGTAGTTCTCAATCATTACAACCATTGGCGCCTGATTCAGACCCATGTAGATCCCGGAGAACCAGCCCCGCTGCAAGTTGAAGGCGTCACGAAAACCAAACTCACCCCAGAGTTGCGCGCCCAGATCCCGATAGTAATGCTTGAGCGCTTCCATGGATGCTTCGGGCGTATAGGGAAAGGAAGCGATCGCCCCGGTGGGTGCGATGGTTCCGTCGTCCCCCCCGGCTTTGGGCTCGTAGGCGCTATAGCCCTCCGGACCGTCTACCGCCGTGATGCCCCAGCAGTCCGGGCCGTAACCTTTGAAGTGCTCGGGATTGCGGATGCAGAAGGCGCGGTTGATCAGGGCTTGATTCCGGTTATTGTCGAAGTAGTCGGTAAACCGATCGCGCGCATGGGGATCGAAACCCATGTAAGAGTACTGAGTAAAAAAGAGAGGTCCGCCTTCACCGACGCCGACCGGCAGCTTGATTCCTTCGTAAGTGTGCCCGTTTTTGTAGTGATCGCCCGCCTGCTCTTGCCCCCACGCTTTCCGATAGTTGATTGCCGCTGCGGATTGCCCTGCCCACCCGCTGTAATAGAGACTCGCGGGCACGCCATGCGTCGGGGAAGCAATAGCGAGCAGATACGTGATCATCGTCTCATTGAAACCTGTGAGGCGGTGATTGATGTACCACGAGTATTCGGGCGACCAGTGCCAGAACAGAGCATCGCCTTCGGGCGTGCGGCGAAACCATGACCAGTCGATTGCCTGCCAAAGCCTCGTAATCTTCTCGCGCAGAGCCACTTCCTGTTCGCCGCGTCGGTCGAAATACTGGCGCGCGGCGAGCAACCCTTGCATCAGGAACGATGTCTCGACAAGGTCTGCGCCGTTCTCGAACACTCCGAAGACCGGCATTCGCTTGTCCGTTTGCCCGTTCGTGAAGTGCGGCCAAACGCCGTGGTAGCGGTCGGCTGTTTCCAGAAAATGCGTGATCTTCAGCAAACGGTCGACACCTTGTTCGCGAGTAATGAATTTTCTATCCACACCGACGATAAGCGCCATCACGCCAAAGCCAGTTGCGCCGGTGGCCACGATCCTGTCATCGCCCGGCAAATTCTCGCGAATCATTCCCGAAGATGGGTGCGCGCCCTCCCAGTAGTACCGAAAGCACGCTTGCTCGACCATCGTCAGGAGTTCGTCGTCGCTGAGCCGATGCGTTGAAGCACTCACCGCCCCACTCCGAGCGGATTGATTGCCATCCCAGGTTTGTGCAGCGACCCGATACTCGGCCTTTCGCCCCGGTTCGCCCAGCCAATCGGCAAAGCGTTCAATGCCGGGAACCTGAATCCCGATCTGCTCGTAATGGGAGCCATCGAGAGACCGGCTGATCACGTAGTGCTCGAGATTCGAATCCCTAGTCGGGCGCCAGCTGAGGTCGATATGGCGCTCATACCCGACGGCCTCTAGACCCGTCACCTGCTCGGCCGCACCGGCTTGCTGCAAACTCGCCGGCTCGATATGGATGTCGTCGAGAAAGAGCGTGTGTTCACGGTTGTCGGCTGCGCCCTGCGAGAACAGGATTCTGTTGGTGCGATGCCCATCGAATGGATGAATGGAAGCAGTGTCAAAACCGGCCAGCGGCACCGAAACACGGACCCAGCGGTTGGCCGGCAGGTCGCGCGCAATGGTCGCGATGTCTCGCGGCCGCGTGAAATTCTTCTGGTTATCGTTCAAACCAATGCGCGGCAATTCCTGCGCTTTGATGCCTTCAGGCGAGTAACACCAGAACGTGAGCGCATCTCCGGAAAACAGCACTTCGCGATTGCGAAACTCGTACAGAATCACCGAGACCGCCCATCCCCCATCGGACGACGATTTCCAGCGAAGCCGAAGCGCATTCGGCGGGGTGTGAAAGTGCTGGTGATCGACGGGCAGTCTGCCCTCGTCTAGTTCAAGTTGACTCGGGGCCGACGCCCGGCCTTCACTGTAGAAGTAACGATCCGTATTGATGCTGTTGTCGAAGAAAACGCGCTGGTAGTACGCTGTGTCCGCGTAAGCAGATACGCCGAGGAGAAAAAGGCCTAACGTCTTAAACAATGGTTCCGACCAGCGGGCTGCTGGCCACGGCGTATTCGCGGCGCGGCATACGGCCGGCGAGAAACGCAGAACGGCCCGCTTCCACTGCCAGTTTCATGGCCCGCGCCATGCGCTCGGAGTCCTCGGCTTCCGCAATGGCCGTATTCAGAAGAAGACCGTCATACCCGAGTTCCATCGCGATCGCCGCGTCGGAGGCCGTGCCCACGCCCGCGTCGACGATCAGCGGAACTTCGGTGATCGCCTGCCGCAGAATCTTTAAATTTGTCAGATTCTGGATCCCGAGACCGGATCCGATCGGAGCCGCGAGGGGCATGACGGCAGCTGCCCCGGCATCGATCAGCTTTCTTGCGTTGACGAGATCGTCGGTCGTGTAAGGCAGGACAACAAAGCCCTCCTTTACGAGAATGCGGGTGGCTTCGAGCAGCCCTTCGTTATCAGGGAAAAGCGTTTTCTGGTCGCCGATTACCTCCAGCTTGACCCAGTTCGAGAGTCCGACTTCCTGGCCCAGGCGAGCCGTTCGCACCGCTTCGTCAGCCGTGAAACACGCCGCTGTATTAGGAAGAATGTGAATCTTGGAACGATCGATGAAATCGAGCTCCGATTCCTTGCTGCGGTCCGTGAGATTGACGCGGCGTACCGCCAAGGTCACCATTTCGGTCTCGGAAGCGGCATGGCATCGCGCCATAAGGTGCTTATTACGGTACTTCCCGGTGCCTACAAAGAGCCGCGATCGGAAGGAGCGGCCGGCGATCGTCAAGACATCGTCCATGTGACCATTATGAATCTGAAGCGTTCACGAGACGCGTGTTCCGATGACGCCTTTCCTGGCGGAAAGTACTTCTTCTAGCCTCGATTTTGCTTTGGTCGATTGTGTTATTCTCGTCTCGTCGCAGGCTTTCCAAGGACAGGTGGGTGAGTGGTTAAAGCCAACAGACTGTAAATCTGTCCCTCCTTGCGAGGTACGAAGGTTCGAATCCTTCCCTGTCCACCAGAACGGCCTTGAAGCGAAGCCGTTGTAGCTCAGTTGGTAGAGCGCGTCCTTGGTAAGGACGAGGTCACCAGTTCAATCCTGGTCAACGGCTCCACAATTCCGTCAAGACACATGCGCTGAGCACGTTCCAGCAAACTCCGCTGCCTGCAGTGTTTCGGCCATCGCCGAACTGCGGATATGACTCAGCGCCTCCCTATGTAAGTATCGGCGAGTCAGGCGGAAGTATTGTCCGCGAGCAGTGTACTGCGAGAGCAGAATCTTCATCCGCCGAGGGCTGGCAGGTCCTTTGTCGCTGCTCAACGTTAGGAGACGTTTCGCTCTCTGGAAAACTTTGGCCGGTTTTACCGGATTTTGTTGTTTTACCAGTCAGGAGGCGTTTTACATGAAGCGCAGAGACTTTCTCAAAACCACAACCGCAGTAACGGGTGGAGTTTTTTCGGGACTGCACAAGGCCTCAGGCGAAGGAATCCCGGAAACTAAGCCAGTGCCAGGTGACAAGCCGAACATCCTGCTCATTCTGGTGGATGAATTACGCTACCCGACCGTATTCCCGGATCACATCAAGACTCCGGGCAAGTTTTTGGAGGCGTACATGCCCAACGTCCACAGCTTATGGAAGCGCGGGGTTAAGTTCGGCGAGTACCACAATGCCGCCAACGCCTGTACGCCTTCACGGGGCGTCATGATCACCGGACTGTATTCCCAGCAGAACTGGCTGTTCACAACCATTACGTCCTCTCCGCAGCAGCCGCCGCCTAAACTCCAGCCGCCATTGAATCCTGCTTACCCGACTTATGGCAAGCTGTTGCAGTCGAACGGGTATACGACTCCCTATATCGGCAAATGGCACGTTTCTATTCCTTCCTCGGCGACCAATACCCTTCAGGACTATGGCTTTGATTATTACCCGACTTATTACGACCCGGTAGGGTTCAACCTTCAGGGGACGTATGGGGATGAAAAGAATGGTTTCCACAACGACGCTTATTCTGCGTCGCAGGCGGTAAATTGGCTAACTGAGAAGGCGCCCGCTAACAAGCCCTGGTGCTTGACTGTCAGCCTGATCAACCCTCACGACCGGGAGTTCTTTCCGGCCGGCACCGAATTTAAGACCGTCGCCGACATATTCGCTTCTGATACAACCAATCCGGATGGGCTGAAGCAAATGCAGGCCGGTTACGGCACAGACGTAAATCCCCCGGCTGTGAACTGGGACGAGAATGAGCTAAAATCCCCAAAGTCTTACGGATATCCGACACTGCCGCCCAATTGGGAATCGCGAGACGATATAAAGAACAACAAGCCATCCACTCAACTCTTCATCCACGATTTCCAGCAAGGCGTATGGGGCGGGGCTACCGACGATCCGAATCAGGATACGCCCAGCATCGAGCAGTATCCGAATCCCAATAAGTACGAAGATCTGAACCTTGGCATCGTTAAAATGCCTTTCAACTATTGGCAGCGGGGTTTCGACAGCTATACGCAGGTCATGCAGATTGTGGATTGCCAGATCGGGCGAGTGCTAGAAGCGCTGCATTCCTTGCCGGATAGCGTAGTCGAGAACACGGTAGTGGTGTTTGCATCCGATCACGGCGAATATTGCGGAGCGCATGGCATGCTTCAAGGCAAGATGGGCACCATTTACGAAGAAGCCTGGCACATTCCTCTGATCGTGGTGGATCCTAGCGGCCGGTTCACTGACGACACTCACATCATTCGAAACGGACTGACTTCTTCCGTGGACTTGATGAACATGCTGGTGAGCATCGGATACCGGGGCACGAATAACTGGATGAAACAAGGCGATCTTGCCGCGATATACGGGGACCGGCACGACATGGTTTCGATGCTGAAGTCTTCAGACGCGCCCGGACGCCCTTACGTCCTGTTCGCCACGGACGAGGTAGTATTCGACTACCTAAACTTCAACAAAGCCCCTTTTCATGTTCTTGGCATGCGACTCGAAGACAGGAAGTTGGGAGTCTATGCGCACTGGCTGCCGTTGACCTCTCGAATCCTGCCGGGGGCGGAGAAAGAATACTACGACTACTCGACAACGGGCGGATTGCGCGAAGTCGACAGCACCCCAGGCGTTCCGGCGGTTAACAAACTGTACGAGAATCTTATCCACAATATCGTGCCGAACGAATTGCGGGAGCGACTGCCTGGGACGCTCGGGGTACACCAGCAATTGTCGAAAAGAGCTGAACTCCTCTGGGCCCAATTTATCTCGCTGCAGCAGCCTTCAGGCTTCAAGCTAGGCGATCTGCACAAGCTGCTCGGGTTCGGCTGGGAATTCTAGCCTGACTTTGCGGCAGAGGGCCGGCGTAGCGTCTCCTGCTACGCCGGCCCGCATGTATGTTTTAGGACTAGCGCCAAGCTCGATAGCTCGAAGGGAATCGTCCCTATGATCCCAGTCTTCGTTGATGGGCTGGGTCATACATTGGGCCATCTCTGATCGTGTTGTTCATCCAAAGCCTGGGATCCTCCGGCCGTACTCGCGGACAATCTTCCAGTGATTGTCTGACATCGACACTATTCCGATGCTGAGACGGGCGATTTCATTCTCATCCGGGATGGTTCTATCGCTGGTCAGCAGGACGTAGAAAGCGTTATCCTCAGCAGCGGCCAGTAAATCCCCGTTACGAAGTTCAGCCCAGCCACGCCGCCGTTTCGACGTCGAAGGCGGTCGGAGCCCGCACCAACGGTCCAGGGACGTTATGATCGACGAGGACCCGCTTCAATGAGTGGGTGTGGGTTCGGGCTGATGTGCGTGGTGATAGGCGATCATCGATTTGACCTTGTCCAGCGGCAGTTCGTATTCGTCGGCGATCTCCTCCGGCGTCTCGCCAGGCTCAGCGCTTTCAAGCACTGTACGCGCCGCCACACGATACGGCCCGACGGTAGGTTCGCCGTGCAGCTTCTCGAGGTCCACTTCCACGTCGGGGCAGTCACGCCACGAAATTCGCGTCCATCGATGCAATTCTACTCCGTCTAGCGGCGTTTGCCTTTATACTTGCGTCGAACGCCCGTCAACGGCTCCAATCCTCCAGCATGTTATCCTCATAGGTGGACGAGACAGAGCATAGGTGTGTCTCGACTTCTAGCCTCCTTCTCCCGTAGGGACCGAAGATTCCAGATCAGTAGAGACGAACAGCATGGCGAAAGAGAAATTTGACCGCAGCAAGCCGCACGTAAACATCGGGACGATCGGGCACATCGATCACGGCAAGACGACATTGACGGCGGCGATCACGAAGACGCTATCGAAGCACAATCCGAAGAACAAGTTTCGGAGCTTCGATTCGATCGACAATGCACCGGAAGAGAAGGCGCGCGGGATCACGATCGCGGTGGCGCACGTGGAGTATGAGACGGCGAACCGTCACTATGCGCACGTGGATTGTCCGGGACACGCGGATTACATCAAGAACATGATCACCGGTGCGGCGCAGATGGACGGCGCAATCCTGGTGGTGGCGGCAACGGACGGACCGATGCCGCAGACGCGCGAGCACATTCTGCTGGCGCGGCAGGTAGGCGTGCCGTACATCGTGGTGGCTCTGAACAAGGTCGACATGGTGGACGATCCGGAACTGCTCGAGCTGGTGGAGCTCGAAGTACGGGAGCTGCTTTCGAAGTATCAGTTTCCGGGCGACGATCTGCCGGTGGTGAAGGTGAGCGCGCTTGGGGCGTTGAACGGGGACACGAAGTGGGAAGCCTCGGTCGACGAGCTGATGGCGAAGGTGGACGAGTACATTCCGCTGCCGGAGCGAGCGATCGACAAGCCGTTTCTGATGCCGATTGAAGATATTTTCTCGATTCAGGGCCGCGGCACGGTGGTGACGGGGCGTATCGAGAAGGGGATCTGCAAGGTCGGCGAGGAAATGGAGATCGTCGGGTTCCAGGATACGCGGAAGACGGTGGTGACGGGCGTCGAGATGTTCAAGAAGCTGCTCGACGAAGGCCGGGCGGGGGACAACGTAGGCCTGCTGCTGCGCGGTATTGAAAAGAACGACGTAGAGCGCGGGCAGGTGATTGCGAAGCCGGGCACGATCAAGCCGTACAAGCGGTTCAAGGGTGAAGTGTACGTGTTGTCGAAGGAAGAAGGCGGGCGGCACACACCGTTCTTCAATGGCTACCGGCCGCAGTTTTACTTCCGCACGACAGACGTGACGGGTGTGGCGAAGCTGCCCGAAGGCATGGAAATGGTGATGCCGGGCGACAACGTGTCGGTGGAAGTCGAGCTGATCACGCCGGTGGCTATGGACAAGGGACTGCGCTTCGCGATTCGCGAGGGCGGCAGAACAGTCGGCGCCGGAACCGTGACGGAGATTCTGAGCTAAGTAAGGAAAAGAATGCCTCGAGAAATTATTCAGTTTCAATGCGGTGAATGCAAGAACCGGAATTACAGTAAGACGAAGAATAAGAGGACGACAACTGAGCGTCTGGAAATGAAGAAGTTCTGCCCTTACTGCCGCAAACACCAGCCACATCGCGAAACCAAGTAAGTAGTGGTACGGTCTCCCGTACCTTAGGTGTCCTCGCTTCGGCAGGATTCTGATAGGCTGTGAAAGGCGTTCAACAGGGGCATAGGCTAACGGTAAACCAGCGGTCTCCAAAACCGCCTTTGGGGGTTCGAATCCCTCTGCCCCTGCCAGAATTCTCTCTCCTGCTTCATTGCGAATCCCGGCAGCCGTCCTTTTGAGAGTGGAACTTTTTAGATTATGGAACTGAGCAGCGCGGTCGCGTGGCCGCAAAGAACAAGGTCGTACATAGACGAATTACGTACGGAGATGAAGCGCGTCTCCTGGCCGACCTGGAAGCAGGTAAGGGCGACTACCGGCGTTGTGATTGCCGCTGTGTTTCTCTTTGCGGCTTACTTTTTTGTGGTCGATGCCGCTGTGAATGCTGCCATTACAAGGATTATTAATTACTTCACGCACGCTTAATACTAAGTTGGCTTAAGCGCAGTCAGTTGTGACAATGGCAGACGAAACCTTACAACACGAAGAACACCCCGTCGATGGCGCCAGTGATGACGCTGCTTCTGAGGTCTCGCACGTCCCGGAGGGCGATGAAGGTGATGTGCTTGAAGAAGACGAGGGTGTTGCCGGCGACGAACTTCACCCTTTAACCGAGACCGATGAGTCGGCGAGCGACGATGGCGTTCATGGCCTGCCTCACGAGCATGAGCTGGACGAGGCAGCTGTCGTTGACGAGGCTCATGCTGCGCCGCCTCACGAGGAGCCCGCTCCCGGTCCGGCCAAGAACTGGTACATCATTCACGCCTATTCGGGGTTCGAAAATAAAGTGGCGGAGTCGCTGCGGACGCGGGCACAAGCATTCGGTTTTGCCGATCGCGTGGGCCAGCTGCTCATTCCTACCGAAGAAGTCATCGAGTTACGCAACGGTAAGAAGGTCACGAGTAAGCGCCTCCTGTATCCCGGCTACGTTCTCGTCGAAATGGAAATGGACGACGAACTTTGGCATGCCGTCAAATCGACGCCGCGAGTAACCGGTTTCGTGGGTGGCGGTACTAAGCCGGTGCCTCTTACAGCGGACGAAGTGAACTCAGTTCTTTACCGTCAGGCCTCGAGCGCCGAGCGTCCTCGTCCAAAGATGACGTTCGAAAAGAACGAGACGGTGAAGATTGTAGACGGGCCGTTCACCAACTTCTCGGGTAAAGTCGATGAAGTGAATACGGAGCGCAATACCCTGCGCGTTATGGTCACGATCTTCGGGCGTTCCACGCCGGTCGAATTGGACTTTCTGCAGGTAGAAAAGATTTAGGCGCGGCCAATGATCAGCCCGTCAAGAGATAAGAACCCGAGTAGGAAAAAGCAAACATGGCAAAGAAAGTAACCGCGCAAGTTAAGTTGCAGATCCCGGCAGGCAAGGCGACCCCCGCACCTCCCGTGGGTACGGCGTTGGGCCCCCAAGGCGTGAACATCATGGAATTCTGCAAGGCCTTCAATGCGAAAACGTCTGCAAAGGATCAGGAAGGGCTGATCATTCCGGTTGTCATCACCATATACTCGGACCGGTCCTTCACGTTCATCACGAAGACTCCGCCTGTCGCGATACTCGTAAAGCGAGCCGTCAATCTTGCCAAAGGATCGGCCGAGCCGAACAAGAACAAGGTCGGTAAGATCACCCAGCAGCAGATCGAAGAGATCGCCAAGATCAAAATGCCCGACTTGAACTGCTTCACGGTGGATGCGGCTGTCGAGCAGGTTAAAGGCGCCTGCCGCAGTATGGGCGTCGAAGTTGTCGTCTAAAATGTAAAACATCGTTGTTGACGTTTGAAAGGGCTGCTTAACGGCAGCCCTTTCCATTTTGTGTGGCCGTCACGGATGTGGCCGCACTCGGATGGCAGCCCTAATTGCGACGTCTTCATGCCCGAGTATGTGGCATTGGTAAACGAAGTCGCCCGCAATCCCCGTGTTGTAACCGTCATCGTTCGCAGTTGTAGCATTGCTGACAGGGGTAGTAATTGAATGGCCAGACGAACCCGCCGGAATTTTCTGGCGAAAGCGGTCGCCGTACCTAGTCTTCTTGCGGCTGCTTACGATATGGAAGCCGCCGCACCCGCTGATCCGATGTCGAAGAATGATCTGAGCTTATGGTACGACAAGCCCGCCGATCAATGGGTAAACGCTCTTCCTGTGGGCAACGGGCGGCTGGGTGCGATGGTCTTCGGCGGAGGAGAGCACGGCGCGCCCGAAGACGAGTTCCTCCAGGTGAACGAGGATACGCTTTGGTCCGGGAAGCCGCGGGATGGCAATAACCGCGCTGCCAAACAATACCTTCCGGACATTCGAGAGGCCGTGCTCGAGCAGCAGGACTACCATCTGGCGGATCGCCTCTGCAAGAAGATGCAAGGGTTATTCGCCGAATCGTATCAGCCGCTCGCAAATCTGCGGCTGCATTTCTCTCATTCCGGTCCTCTGACTAGCTACAGCCGTGAACTGGATCTGGACACTGCCAGCGTCCGCACGGAGTACGTTGCCGGCAAGGTAAAGTTTGTGCGCGAAGTCTTCGCATCAGCTCCCGACCAGGTTCTGGTCGTTCGAGTTTCGGCGAGCGAGCCGGGCCAGTTGAGCTGCAGCGTTTCGCTCGACGGCGCTCTCCAGAAATCGGTGTCCTCGCAGGCCGGGAACCGCCTGTTGCTCGTCGGCAAAGCGGCTGCGCACGTTGCCGGGGCAGGGCATCCGGGGAGTGAAAAGCCGGTTACCTTTTCTGACAGCCTCGGTGACGGCATGTACTTTGCATCGGTCCTGCAGGTCAACTTGGAAGGTGGTGCTGTCACAGTCAATCCAGACAGTCTGGCTATCGCGCACGCTACATCTCTCACCATTCTGCTGACAGCCGCTACCGCGTACCAGGGCTTTCAACATGAGCCGGACATGTCCTCCGATCAGGTCGCGGCGAAAGCGCAGAAGCAGCTGGATACCGTAGCGCACCAACAATGGGTAGACCTGCGCTCCCGTCATGTCACCGAGTACCAGGCCCTGTTCCGCCGTGTTTCACTCCGGTTGGGCGCTCCCGACTCCCGAGCGACCGACGTACGCCTCAAGAACTTCGCGGCTTCGCCAGATCCCTCGCTCCTCGCACTCTACTTCCAGTACGGTCGTTACCTTCTCATCAGCAGCTCGCGGCCGGGAACTCAGCCCGCCAACCTGCAAGGCATCTGGAACGCTCAGGTAACTCCGCCGTGGAGCAGCAATTGGACCGCCAACATCAACGTTCAGATGAATTACTGGCCCGCCGAAACATGTCACTTAACCGAATGCACCCTTCCTCTGTTTGACATGATTTCAGACCTGAGCAAGAATGGCGCGCGCACTGCCGAAGAGAACTACGGCCTGCCCGGTTGGGTTTCCCATCACAACATCGATCTATGGCGCGCTTCGAATCCGGTCGGTGAGGGCGTAGGCGCGCCCACCTGGGCTAACTGGCAGATGAGCGGGCCCTGGCTGTGCCAGCATCTCTACGAACACTATCTGTTCACACGCGATCGGGAGTTCCTCCGTACCCGCGCTTATCCGCTGATGAAAGGCTCCGCCACATTCTGCCTCGCGTGGTTGATCGAGGGACCAGGCGGCCATCTCACCACCTGTCCTTCCGAATCGACTGAAAACGACTTTCTTGCCCCGGATGGCAAACCTGCTATGACAAGCGCAGGCTGCACCATGGATATGGCTCTCATTCGAGAGCTCTTTACCAACTGCGCTGCCGCTGCCGCGGAACTCGGTGTGGACGCCGATTTTGCTGCGAAGCTGCAGGCCGCCAGCAAACGCCTGATCCCTTTCCAGATCGGAAAGCATGGGCAGCTTCAGGAGTGGGCCAGCGACTTCGACGAGAGCACGCCGGGTCAGCGCCACATGTCTCACTTGTACCCCTTATATCCCGGGAATCAAATCACACCCCGCGGCACGCCCGATCTTGCCAAGGCAGCTCGCATCTCGCTCGAGCGCAGACTGGCGAATGGAGGCGCTTACACCGGTTGGAGCCGTGCCTGGGCCATCTCCTTCTGGGCGCGTCTGGCGGACGGCGAAAAGGCCTGGGAATCGCTCTCGATGCTAATGCAACACAGCACGAATATGAACCTCTTCGATACTCATCCTGCTCGTGACGGTCAGATATTTCAGATTGACGGAAATTTCGGTGCAACGGCAGCCGTCGCCGAGATGCTGCTCCAAAGCCATACCGGGACAATTGATCTATTGCCGGCGCTTCCCGGAGCGTGGTCTGAAGGATCGGTAACGGGTCTCCAGGCGCGTGGCGGATTAGGTGTGGACCTGCGCTGGTCTCGCGGGCAGGTAGCCGATTGCGTGCTGCGTACTCGCTTTTCCGGTGAATACAAGATTCGCGCGCCTAAATCGCAAACCATAGGTCGTATCCAGACAGACGCGGGACAGGTCCCGCTCGCGCGCCAACCCGATGGCGCTGTCGGTTGCAAACTTCAGGCTGCGCAGATCTATCAAGTCAGTTTTGCTTCCTGAGGCCGCCTTTCGACCCGCCCGACACTTCCTCCGCCCGAGCAACAAACTCTAATAACTGCCCGCTTGTCGCAGCATGCCGCCGTCGATGAAGAACGTCGATCCGGTCACATACGCAGCTTCGTCCGACGCGAGATAAACCGCCAGGCCCGCCACCTCTTCGGGCTTTCCCCAACGGCCCAATGGAATTTCAGCCATCAGTACCTTTTCGATCTCCGGCTGAGCTTCGATATCCGCATCGATCGGCGTGTAAATGGCTCCCGGTCCGATGTTATTCACCGTGATCTTATGTTTCGCGAGCTCGACCGCGATCGTCCTCATTAGCATTCGCAAGCCTCCCTTCGACGCGCAATACGGAGCGTTCGTGGGCATCGGGAGGTCTTCGTGGACCGACGAGATATTGATGATGCGTCCACCTTGGCCCTGCTTCACCATCTGCTTGCCCGCGGCTTGCGCCACCATTAGCGGTCCAATCAGATTCACATCGATGATCTTCCGCACTTCGTTCAACGGAAAATCCAGAAAGTCATGCTTCCTCTCGATGCCGGCGTTATTCACTACGACATCAACCTTCCCGAAGGCTTTGACCGACTCATCGATCAGGCTTGCGACCTGCTGCGCATCGGATACATCGGCACTGATCGCTTTGACGGTTCCACCCGAAGACTGTATCTTTTGAACGGTGTCATTGGCAGCAGTGGGAGCGCCGATGTAATCGACAACCACTGCCGCGCCTTCACTCGCGAAGCGAACGGCCATTGCCTGCCCGATGCCGGTAGCAGCGCCGGTTACGATTGCTACCTTTCCCTGTAAGCGCATCAACTGCTCCTTTCCACTCGCGTACAAATTTCCTGGACCACACCAATATACGTGCTCGATTACGCCTAGACCATCATGCCTCAACCGCTGCCTTTCTCTACTCGTCAGGATCTGAGGTGCAGCGTCCAGATTCGTGCGCTGGCCACAACGCTCCGACGATACAAACTACACTGAATACTGAGACCGCTGATTGCCGCTTGCGCGCAATCTACGTGAACGTATGCCGAATTACCACAAAAATCCCCAAGCAGTATCGAGTCTTTCTCCTGAGCAATACCGTGTCACCCAGCGTGACGGAACGGAAAGGCCCTTTGATAACGCCTACTGGGACAACAAAGAGCCCGGTATCTACGTCGACGTCGTATCCGGTGAACCGCTGTTTGCTTCGGTCAACAAATTTGAAAGCCACTCCGGGTGGCCAAGCTTCACCAGGCCGATCGACCCGGAAAACGTCGTGGAAAACCACGATACGACGCACGGGATGGTTCGGACCGAGGTGCGTTCCAGTCATGGCGACAGTCACCTGGGCCACCTCTTCCCGGACGGCCCGCGAGAAGCCGGCGGACTTCGTTACTGCATCAATTCCGCCTCGTTGCGCTTTGTGCCTCTCGAGGAGCTCGAAAATGAAGGCTACGGTGCCTACCGCAAGCTCTTTGAGACTTCGGAAAAGGAATAAAAAATGACTTCATCTACTGAGCGCGCCATTCTGGCTGGTGGCTGCTTCTGGGGTATGCAGGATCTGCTGCGCCGCCACCCGGGTGTTATTTCGACGCGTGTTGGCTACAGCGGTGGCGATGTGCCGAACGCCACGTACCGGAATCACGGAACACATGCCGAAGCGATTGAGATCGTGTTTGACCCGAGTAAGATCAGCTACCGCAAGCTTCTCGAGTTCTTCTTCCAGATTCACGATCCGACAACCATGAATCGTCAGGGGAACGATCGGGGTGCCAGTTATCGTTCGGCGATCTTCTACACCACTGAGGAGCAAAGGCGGACTGCAATCGACACCATAGCCGATGTTGAGGCGTCAGGCATTTGGCCCGGCAAGGTGGTCACCGAAGTAGCTCCCGCAGGTGCTTTCTGGGAAGCCGAGCCCGAACATCAGGACTACCTGGAGCGTTATCCGAACGGCTACACCTGCCACTTCATTCGGCCTGACTGGAAACTTCCGGTTCGCGCGGAAGCGCGGCGCGCCGGCTGAACCGCATTTCTCTCATCGACGGCTATCGGCTCCGCCTAAGTAAGTAAGCGGAGCTAGAAAGACACCGGCGAGTCCCGCCAGCGATGCGGCTGCCATGTAATGTGCTGGGCCGACTGGGTTAACATGCATGAGCCAGGATGCTAGTAAGGGTGTTATCCCGCCCATCACGGCGTACGCGATGTTATAGGAGAAAGACACTCCGCTGAAACGCACGTCGGTAGGAAACGAGCGAACCATCGCGATGGGTGTCAGGGCAACTGCGCCCGTTCCAAGGCCGGCCAAAACGTATGACGCCAGCAGCCAGGATCGCGCATGCTCGGGCGAGAAGTAAAGTGCGTAAGTCGCGCCAATTAATAACAGCAGCATCGGGACGGCAACGCGGCGCACCCCGAAGCGGTCACACGCGGCGCCGACCCCGACCGTTGAAATACAAAGCGCCGCTGTGGCCGCCAGGTTTGCCAGCTGCAACTCGCGTACATGCAGGCCGGACGACCCGGTTGCAAGCAGTGAAGGCGTCATCAGGATAACCACGACAATCGCTGCCGTCAGCATCCAGGTGCAGAGGATTGCGGCTGCAATTGCTCGTCCCCGCTGTTTGAGAACTGCACGCAATGGCGCCCCTTGCAGGCCGGCCGCGCGCTTTCGCATCTCTTCAAACAGCGGCGTCTCTGTAAGCCATCGGCGCAGCCACATGGCGATAAGGCCAAACACCCCTCCTAAGAGGAACGGTATCCTCCACATGCCCGCGTCTATGTCCAGCCGCGTAAAGGCCGAGTTGATTGCCGTTGCCATCAAGGATCCCAGTAAGATCCCCGACGTCAGGCCGCTTGTTAGTAAGCCGACCGCGAACCCGATTCGTCCCGGCCTGGCATGCTCCGCCACGAATACCCAGGCCCCCGGCGCCTCACCACCTATAGCCGCTCCCTGAATCAATCGCAGCAACAGAAGAACCAGGGGCGCCGCCACTCCTATCGACTTATACGTTGGAAGCAGCCCGATGGAAAGCGTCGCCAGAGCCATTAGCGAAATGCTGAACGTGAACATCCGCTTCCGCCCGCGCGTATCCCCGAAGTGCGCCATCACAATCCCACCCAGCGGGCGCGCCAGATAGGCCGCCGCGAAAATGCCAAACGTCTCTGTTTGGCGGATCCATTCGGGCTCGCTCGCCGGAAAGAAGAGCCTCGCTATCGCGGATGTGAAGAATACAAATACGACAAAATCATAAAACTCGAGCGCGCCGCCGACCGATGCGAGCACCAGCGTACGCAATTCGAAGGTGGCTGAACTGTTGTTCGATGGAACGGTGATCGGCTGCATGAATGCTCCTTTCGAGACGCTCAGTCGGGACTCTCTCGGTTATACAGTTCGCACGAAGCCAGTCACACGCTTGACGAACGCTCCGTATCATCCCGAATCTGGAAATGTGATTTCCGGCTTTGCCGGCTACTGGAAGGCAAAGAGTTCCTTTATGCTAAAGCATCACGATGAAAAAAGATCAGCATGGAATTAATACAAGTTCAAAGCCGACCGGCGAGGGTTGCGTGGAGTGTGTTGCCGCGGATGGCTGGTGGCTTCATCTTCGCCGCTGCGCGGAGTGTGGACATATCGGTTGCTGCGACAGCTCGCCTAGTCAACACGCCTCAAAGCATGCTGCCACTACAGGACATCCGGTAATCGCCAGCTTCGAACCCGGAGAGGACTGGTTCTTCGACTACACCAGCCAGCAAATGATCAAAGGTGCTCCCTTGCCGCCGCCTCATTCGCATCCCAAGACTCAGCCCACACCGGGCCCGGCCGGCAGAGTTCCAGCCAATTGGGAGTCTCTCCTTCACTAATCGGCTGGGA
The DNA here is from genome assembly GCA_963723645.1 of Terriglobia bacterium. Classification (GTDB taxonomy): domain Bacteria; phylum Acidobacteriota; class Terriglobia; order Bryobacterales; family Bryobacteraceae; genus Bog-105. Next base: position 1,118,630 of record CAVRRR010000005.1, on the reverse strand, counting down.
ATAGCGCTGACGCTCGAGACTTGACACACGGAAGGAGTATCGCGGATGAGCAAGGGCCGTATGGAGGCTTTCAGTGACGGCGTACTGGCCGTCATCATCACCGTCATGGTGCTCGAAATGAAGCCGCCGCACGGAACCGGTCTTACAGCGTTACGCCCCGTGCTCCCGGTCTTTCTCAGCTACATCCTCAGCTTCATTTACGTCGGTATCTACTGGAACAACCATCACCATCTTCTGCATGCCGCGCAACATGTCACCGGCGGCATTCTGTGGGCTAATCTGCATCTGCTGTTCTGGCTGTCGCTGATCCCGTTCGCGACGGCCTGGGTGGACGAGAACTATCTTGCGCCTTGGCCTATCGCCGTGTACGGGACGGTGTTCCTTTTTGCCGGAATCGCCTATTTCCTGCTTACCAAGACCCTGGTCGCCCGCCATGGACCTGATTCAGTGCTGGCCCAATCCATCGGAAGAGACTGGAAAGGGAAGGCTTCGGTCTTCATCTACATGGCTGCCATTCCTCTCTCGTTCCTGCAGCCTTGGATTGCGGTTACCGGCTATCTTGCAGTCGCGGTCCTCTGGCTGCTCCCCGATCGGCGCATCGAAAGAACGCTTGCGAGGCAGTCCTCGAGCGCTCGCGAATAAACATCGGTACGGCTTCACCACTTTCCGGCAAACCCAATCCAGAAGTCCTGTCCGCGGATACCGCGCGAACAGACGCACACAGCAAACTGCCGCCACGCGGCGCATCAAGGAGCAAAAATGAAAGCAGTTGTGGTTCACCAATACGGTGGACCGGACGTACTCAAGTTCGAAGATTATCCCGATCCAGTTGCAGGCGCGGGCGAAGTCCTGGTGCGGATTGCCGCCGCCAGCATCAATCCTGTAGATCTCATGCAGCGATCCGGCGCGACGAAAGAATACATGCCGGTCGATTTCGCTGGGGTGATCGGATGGGACCTTGCAGGAACTGTTGTTCAAGCTGGACCGGGAGTGAAAGACTTTTCAGCCGGCGACAAAGTCCTCGCTTGGGCCTACCATACATACGCAGAACTCTGCACGGTCGACACAAAGGTTCTCGGGAAGCTTCCGGAAGGCTTAAATCTTATCGATGCCGCCGCCCTGCCTCTCGTGACTACTACCGGTAGTCAGCTGATCTCTGTCGCGAGCGGCGTAAAGGCCGGCCAGACCGTTCTCGTCTCCGGCGCAGTCGGCGGTGTAGGCCGCTCGGCAGTCTGTACCGCCAAGGACCGGGGCGCCGTCGTCATCGCCGGCGTTCTGAGCAAACAATTGGAAGACGCTCGGAAGCTTGGTGCGGATCAAACTCTGGCGCTCGACGATCAAAGCGCCTTAGACGCTCTCCCGCCCGTCGACGTCGTGGCAAATACCGTTCGCGGCAAAACCGCCGGGCAGCTGCTCGCCAAGGTGAAGCAGGGCGGCGTCTTCGCCTCGGTTACGGGCGCTCCCGACAATGCCGCGGACTACCCATCCGTTCGAGTGGTCGCTTTCGTCTCTAAGCAGGACACCCAAACTGTTCTATACATGGCTGAGGCCGTCAAGGATGGCCGGCTGGTCATCCCTGTCGATCGCAAGCTGCCGCTAAAGGACGCCGCCCAGGGCCACGCAGCCCTCGCAAAGGGCGGCATCGGCAAAGTATTGCTGTTGCCTTAGCGCCGGGCTTTTACAAACACCACAGGCGGCCGTGCACCCGGCCGTCTGTGGCGAGCCACCCTTTCAAGGCATATGAATTGCCGCCTCGGCAATGCGGTCGTGCCGATCCAGATTCGCCCTGTCCCACTTGGCCGCATCGGCAGCCGCCGAGTAAGCGCCTTCCAGAAACTCCAGAACGGTCTCGTTCGGATTGGGCGACCGGCGTACTTCGTCATAGTTCAGAAGAAACTCGCCGAGATCCTTGTTGAACCCTCCTTTGCTTGTGAGAACCGCCTCGCTCAAGCCGTCCGGAACAGGCGCCGCATAACAGTAGAACGCCGCCTGTCCGTACCCGCCATTCCCTGGCCAGAACCCCGCGCTGATGCACTCGTGAGAATAGGCTTCGGACTGAATTCCGTCTGCTCCCGGACGCGCCGGTGCTCTACGCCCATTGAATCGAGTAACCGCCAGATCGAACGAGCCCCAGAAGAAGTGTACCGGGCTGATCTTCCCGTAGAAGTTAGTCGAGAAGCGTTTGAAAAGCGTGTCTGCATGAACTAGTGCCTGCCAGAAGCGCGACACCGCGTCGGCGTCATAGCTCTTGTGAATCGTATCTTCGGTAAAGCGGATAGGCTCCTTCAGCTCCACAGGCATCGGATCGATGTGAACCTTCACGCCCAGCTCGGTAAGCGCACTCAGATATCTGGCGAAAAACTCAGCCACGGTCTGCGGGCCCAGCGCAAGCCGCTTCATCTCTCCTGAACTCCGTCGTAAAACTAACTCGTGCGCGACAAAATCGAACTCGATTTCGAGCAGCCCGCCTGCCGCTACCGGCATCGCCGAGGTAGTAAGTCCGCGCGCTGTCAGATACAGCGTCACGTTCCACCAGTGGTTCTGAACGGGAGTAAGTGCCGTCCGCGTCTTACCCACCATCTGCATAAACATGTGCAACGTCCCGGCTGTGTCCTTCCACTCCGCCCAGTCGAGTTCCGGCCACCTCGCTCCGTTTACCATCGACAATTCACACCCGCCTTTCCTATTAACAATAAGCGAACGTCTCGTTCCCGTCACTCGGCACCCGGAATTTACAATTCCATAATTGGCATATCGATGTCAGATCTGAATTCCCTGATTATCTTCGCCGAAGTTGTCGAGGCGAACAGCTTTTCAGAAGCGGCTCGCCGCCTGAAGATGCCTACTTCGACTGTCAGCCGCCGCATCGCCGAGCTCGAAGACCAGCTTGGTGTACGCCTGATCGAGCGCTCCACGCGCAGCTTGCGGCTCACCGATTTCGGGTCTGAAGTTCTCGAACACGCACAACGCAGCGCCGAAATCAGTGAAGCCGTCGACAACCTCGCCTCCAATCATTTGTCGAAGGTTTCAGGCGTCTTAAGACTTGCCGCGCCGCCCAGCATCTCCGACTCCTTACTCGCGCCCTTAGTCGGCGCTTTCCAGGCATCCTACCCTGACGTGCGCGTTCAAATCTCCATCACGGAGCGCATCGTCGATCAGATTGCCGAGGGCATCGATCTGGCATTCAGGGTCGGAGAGCTTGAGGATTCCTCTCTCGTCGCCAGAAGAATCTTGACGTACCGCCACCAGCTCGTCGCCAGCCCTGCCTATCTTGCAAAATCCAGCCCTCCTCGAGTGCCGCAGGACCTGCTGCAGCATCGGCTGCTCGCCTTCTCATTCTGGAGGCCCGAGAAAAGCTGGACCTTTACTCACGCGAACGGACAAGACAAGGAGACCTTGACCTTCTATCCCTACCTTTCGATCAACGAGTACGCGGGACTCGCAACTGCTCTGCTCGCCGGCATCGGCATTGGTGATCTTCCGCCTATCGTGCAGCCTGAACTAGTGCGCGCCGGACGCCTCGTCGAAGTAATGCCCGACTGGCGCTTCCCCGTCTTCAATCTGTCCATCGTCCACTTGGGCAACCGCTACACGCCGCGGCCGGTCCGCGTCTTCAAAGAATTCGCTGCGCAAATGGCGCCCGCGCTCTTTCCCACGCTTCCCGTTTGATGCACCGCCAGCGCCCGCGATTATCCCAAAGGTTGGAAACACATTTCCACGTTGGCTCTCTAGTCGTGGCCCAGGAAGACGCCTACACTCGTTGGAGAAGCTACCTCGAATTCAACGGAGAAATATGAATACAGACGAACAAGCGGTCGCCGCACTTCTGGCTAGCTACGAAGCCGCGTTGAACGCCTCGAATACGGATGCCGTGATGCCGCTCTACGCCGAGGATGGCGTTTTCATGCCGCCTTACAGCGACTCTGCCATCGGCAAGCCTGCTCTGCGCAAAGCCTACGATGCAGTGTTCAAGGCGATCACCCTGAACGTCAAGTTCCACACTGCCGAATTCGTGCAGATGTCCCCTGAATGGGCATTCGCGCGCACCAACTCGGCTGGCACAACCACGGACCACGCAACCGGCGAGAAAGGGACGGAAGGCAACCAGGAACTCTTTATCTTCAAAAAAAGCACAGATGGCGAGTGGAAGATTGCTCGCTACAGCTTTTCCCCAACCAACCCGCCGCATCAGGTTAGCTCGCTCCCGCGCGCAGCCGCTGAACCCGCACGCTGATCGGACTCTCTAAATGCCTGGCATGAAAGCCGCGGTGATCTACGGACCGGGTGGCCCGGACGTTCTCAAGATCGAGAGCCGCCCGATCCCCACTCCTAAACGTGGTGAAGTACTCATCCGCGTGAAAGCTTTCGGACTCAACCGCTCCGAACTATTCACGCGCCAGGGTCTGTCGCCCGGCGTTAAGTTCCCCCGCATTCTGGGCATCGAGGCAGCCGGTCTGGTCGAGCAAGCACCCGGCTATGAGTTCCACAAAGGTGATGTTGTGGCAACGGTAATGGGCGGTATGGGCAGGCAGTTCGATGGCAGCTACGCGGAATATACTTGCGTCCCGGCCGCGCAAGTACAAATTATCAAGACCCAACTCTCGTGGGACAAGCTCGGCGCCATCCCTGAGATGCTGCAAACCGCATGGGGTTCGCTCTTCAAATCCCTTCATCTCGAAAAGGGCGAACGTCTTCTCATTCGGGGCGGCACCACCTCCGTCGGGCTCGCGGCGGCCGCCATTGCGAAAAATAACGGCGCCATCGTTGCAGCCACCACACGCAATCCGGAGCGCCAAAGGTTGCTGCGCTCGAGCGGCGTGGATCAGATCTTCATCGATAGCGGCTCTATCGCTGCTGAGGTCCGCGAAGTTTGTCCGGGCGGGTTCGACAAAGTGCTCGAGCTCGTTGGCACTGTCTCCTTGAAAGACTCGCTGCGCTGCGCGAAACAACGCGGCATCGTTTGTATGACCGGCATCGTCGGCAATAAGTGGTCCTTCGACAACTTCGCTCCCATGGAGGCCATCCCCGCCGCCGTCTGCCTGACCACCTACGCCGGTGAAGCTGCAGACTTCATGCGAATGCCGCTGGAAGATCTGGTAGAGCAAATCGCGGCAGGCACGCTGCCCATCCAGCTCGGCAAGGTCTTTCATCTCGACGAGATCGTCGAGGCGCATCGCTGTATGGAAGACAACAAAGCTGACGGCAAGATCGTCGTCCTGACCTGATTTACCTGGTCGCGCGAATAATCATTTCGTCGATGCCGTGCGTTTGGCGCTCCAGCTGAATGGGGAATTCGGCGCCGTCCGCAGCAGCGCGTCCTGTCCGGAGAGTCGGCGGCCGTCCCGATCCAGATTCGCCAGAAACAGATGGAACCGGTGCTCAGCGCCCAGCATATTCATAAAGAGATACTGCTCGCCCGCAATGTGGTACGGATAGTGCAGCAGCGCCGCGCCTATTTGATCGAGCACCGCTTCCTGCCACTTAGTACACGTGTACACAAATAGTTTCTGCGGGCATTTGAAGGCCTCCAGCCACTCGAGCGAAGCTTGTAACTCAGCCCTGTCTCCCCACCCGGTTGCCATCGCAAACAGCGGTGCCCCCTCGCGTCGCCACAACAACGTAGATTGGTCCTTCAACTGCGTCATTGAGGAGCTTTGCGCAGCTACCTGTAGCCCTTGGTCTTCCTCGCCCATCACGGTCAAAATGCTCTTCAGGCTCTTGTTCCAGCATCGCCGGCGGTCGGTCGGTTCGTATGCTCCCGTGTCCACGCCGGGAAGATACTCGGGGAGTAACTCGACGAATCTGCGTGCAAACCCTTCTGCAGTGAGAACGTGTTCTCTAAACATGGATCCCGTTAGCGAGCCGTGGCGGGCGTCGCGCTGCCTTTCTCAACCACACCCCGAAACGCATCGTCCACGACGACCTGATAATCATCGAGAATCGTTCCGGTGGCACGCTGCAGAGCTGTCTTGGCCTTCTGATAACTCGCCAGCGCCGAAATTTCTGCCGAACTCGCCGCCGCCAGGTCGCGTTGCGACGAAATCACGAAGTAGCTCGTCGAAGCACCCACGTCTAGCTTCTGCTGCTCCGCCGCGAGTGTTTGCTCTTCTGATATCCGCTCACTCTTCGTGGCGGCGTAAGTCTCGCGCGCCTGATCGAGCGCAATTGACGCTGTCGTCACCTCCAGCCGAATCTGCTTCTCTAGTTGCCGGATTCGGATCTGCTGCTGTCGCACCGTGAGTTCATCGCGGAGGACATCCGATCTTGCCGCGCGGTTCCGCAGCGGAAGCGCCAGCTGCACACCCACCGAGTAGGTAGGAAAATTATTATGCACGAGTTGAGTCAGCGCACTGCCGTACCCGCCCGTTAGAAGGCTACTCGCGCCCGCCCCCTGCGCAAGTGCTGTTCCGCCAAGCCCGCTGTTTTCGGCCGTTGCCACAACGTCGAGTTCCGGACGTACTCCGTTCAAACTGCCGCGCAGACTCAGCTCGGCATTCTCGAGCTGGATTCTCACTTGGGCAGCATCCGGCCGCGTGTGGATCGCTTTCGCATAGAGCTGATCGACCGACGTCGCTTCTTCCTGAGCCGGCTGGGGCAGCGGATCTGTTGCCACGATCGGCGCATTCGCCAGCGCCCCTTCTACTCTTCCCCGCGTCAGATAATCCTTCACCACTGCTTCCTGCTGCCGTACGAGTGATCGTGCAACCGCCAGGTCACGTTGACGCCTCGATAGCTCGGCTTGCGCTCGCGCCACGTCAACTTCCGCAAACGTACCGGCCTCCCTCTGGTTCCGGCTGTCCCGCAGAAACTGGTCAGCCCCCGCCACCGCCTCCTGCCGCACGCGCACGTCTCCATTCAGACTCTGCAGGTCCCAATACAGCCGCACCACTCCGGACACTGTCGCCATCAATTGTTGAAGAAAAACCGTATCGCTCACGCGCCGGTTGTTCGCAGCGATTCTGATATATCGGCGGTTCGCCTCAAAGCCAAACCCGCGCAGGAGTGGCTGCGTGAAGGTCAGACCCAAGTTTGACGCCACCGAAGGATTGTAAAGCAGAAGCGGATTGTTCTGGTTCAGCCGCGAATTATCGAAGAACACGTCGAGATTTCCACCCGTCGTGAATCCTTGCTCGTATCCGATATTGGCCACCGTGCTGCTCGAGTTCAACGACGAGATCCCAGGTAAAAAGATGCTGTTCTGAATAGCCGATTCGTGGCTCCAGCCCGCGTTCCCCACGATCTGCGGATCCAGATTCGGGATACCCGGACCAGTTGGCAGCGGCACCGAACCAAATATGGAAAGATCGACCTGCACGCCCGGACCGATCAGCGAGTTGAGTGTCGGCGAATCGCCCCCTCCGAGCGTGCCGTTGGGCCCGATGACTGGTGTTCCCAATCCCGTAGGGCTCTCGCGAACCGAGAGCGGAACACCGCGCGGAAGATCTCCGGCCTTTGATCGAAGAACGTCGCTGTCCGCCAGCCGTATGCCGTACCGCTCCAGCTCGAGATCCAGATTATTTTCGAGCGCGAGTGAGATCGCATGATGCAGTGAAAGATAAAGCTTTCCGTCGCGAAGTAGTGACTGCAGAAGACCGCTGTCCGCTAACGATACTTCGCCCACGCGCGGAGCTCGATATCCGCTCGTGATTCCTCCCTGGCCCGGCATCTGCCAGACCTGACGATTCTCGTTCGGGAAATCAGCGGGTGTCTGGGCGGAGAGCGATGCACTCAAGAAGCACACGGCCGTCCAGTTCGCCACAATGCGCGCCAGTTCGGACCACCGTTTGCTCATGGTCTGAATCCGCACCGATGCGGACCGCTCACCCCTCACCGCGGGCCCTCCTGCGACGTTCCAGCCACATTCACTTGCTGACCCTCGGCCAGATTGTCTTGCGGATTGTTGATCAGTTCTTCTGATCCCGAAAGACCGGACAGAATCTCGATCTCGGTCCCTAGATCGCGTCCCGGTTGCACCGCCACAAAATGCACGCGGCGGTCCGGCTGTACCTGAACCACGGTCGTGCCCTGCGCATTCGCTACCAGAGCGCTTCCTGGAACAATAACCATCGGCCGGCTGCGTGGCAATGCAAATTTCACCTCTGCGTACATCCCCGGCAGCAGCCTCCCGGAACGGTTGTCCACCTGCACTTCTGTCAACAGCGTTCTTGTCGGCACCGCAATTGCTTCAGCCGTGCGCGCGATCTTGCCGTGAAAAACTTCGCCGCTGCGCTCCCGCAGTGTTACCTCGGCATCTTGGCCTGTGTGCAGGTCCACTGCGTAATTCTGCGGAACACTCACCTGAATGCGCAGCGTCTTCGATTGCGCAACACTAAACAGGTTCTTGTCCCCCGCCGAGCCGGCCGACACCAGATCGCCTTTTTCCACATGGCGCTCGGTCACTACGCCGTCGAACGGCGCCAGCAAGCGCTCAAACGATTGCATCTGCTCTAAGCGCCGGACGTTCGCTATCTGCGAGTTCACAGCCGCCCGCGCCGCCGAAATGTCCGCGCTGCGCGAACCCACATTGGCTTCGGCCGTCGCTTGCGCCGCAACCGCCGCCCTGGTTTCTGCCTGCCGGGCATTGAATGCCGAACGCCGCTCATCGCCAGCCTGCTTCGGAAGCACGCCCCTGTTAACCAGGCGTGTCCAGCGGTCATTCGTAGTTGCCGCGATTTCTTCGTTCGCCTCAGCCTGACCCACATTTGCCTTGGCCTGGTTCACCTGCGCGTGCGCCTGCGCGAGATTCGCCTGCGATTGTTCCAGCCCGGCCCGCGCCTGTTCCAGTGATGCCCTCGCCTGCGCGAGTTCCTGATCGACCTCCGGTGACGCGATTACCGCCAACAGCTGCTGTGCCTTTACCGGACTTCCGATATCGACAAAACGCTCCCGCAGATAACCGTTCGTCCGCGCGTAGATTGACGCCACATTGATCGCCTGAATGCTGCCGGGAAGCTCCAGATCCGCACTCCCCGACGCGAGCTTCGCCTTCACCACCGTGACGTTCGGAAGCCCCACGCTGACCGCGTCTGCCACTTTTACAGCCCTCTCGTGTCTTTGGATCCGGGGGATCACGCCCGCCGCTAATAACAGCAGAACCAGCGCCCCACCAATCCAGAGCGCCATCCGCCTGGGGCCGCCCGCTTGCCTGACCCCCTTCAAATCTGGTGCGATCTGATCGATAGTGCTCATGCGATCTTCTCCTCTGCTCCTGCCGCGTGCCGGCGAAGCATGCTGAACATCAAAGGAACAAAAAATAAAGTCGCCAGTGTTGCCAGCGATAATCCGCCGATCACCGCTCTTGCCAGCGGCGCGTTCTGCTCCCCGCCTTCTCCCAGCCCGAGCGCCATCGGAAGCATCCCGATGATCATCGCGAGCGCCGTCATGAAGATCGGGCGCAGACGCGTACAGCCCGCATCCACCGCGGCCTCCAGCGGACTCCGCCCCAGTTCCATTCGTTCACTCGCAAACGTGACCAGCAGAATCGAGTTCGCCGTTGCCACTCCGATCGACATAATCGCCCCCATCATGGAAGGAACACTGAAAGTGCTCTGCGTCAGAAAAAGCGCCCAAACTACACCCGTAAACGCGCCTGGAAGCGCCGTGATGATGATGAATGGGTCAGTCCAGCTCTGAAAATTCACTACCATCAGCAGGTATACGAGCATTGCGGCAAAGACCAGCCCGATGCCCAACCGCGAGAACGCCTCCTGCATGCTCGCCACTTGCCCGCGCACTACGATCTCGGTGCCCGGCGCCAGTTGCGGCCTGACTTCTTTCACGACCCGGTTAATGCCGCTCGCTACCGATCCTAGGTCGCTGTCCTGCACATTCGCGAAGACGTCGAATACAGGTTGCACGTCACGATGATTCGCCACTACCGGCTGCGTGGAATGCGTAACCGCCGCGAGATTGCTGAGCAGCTGCGCCTCTCCTCCGTTCCTCACCGGTATCGGAGTGTTACCCACTTTCTCTACCGTGTTCAGCCGAAACTGCGGAGTTTGCGCCGCCACGAAGTACGTCGTCCCCATCTTCGGATCCAGCCATAGATTCGGCTGCACCTGGGAGCTCGACGACAGTGAGACGAACATGCTGTTCGATACATCCTGAGCCGTGAGTCCAAACTCGGCTGCCTTCGCGCGATCGATGTCGAAGTGCAGATCGGGGCCGTCCATCACTTGATGCACGTGCGCGTCCACTACTCCCGGAAGCTTCGCGATCTTTGCGTCGATCCGGCGCGCCAGATCGTAGTTCTTTGGATCGTATCCCGCCACTTGAATGTCTATCGGAGCGGGCAGCCCGAAGTTCAATATCTGCGTCACGATGTCCGGCGGCTGAAAATAGAACAGCAGTGACGGAAACACGCGTGGCAGCCGCTGCCGCAGTTCCGAAATGTATTTCGGAGTGGGGCCATGCTTGCCCTCCTTCAGCGCCACCAGAATCTCGCCATCGAAAGACCCGATCGTCGATCCGTCGCCGAAAGCCAGGTTGAATGACTCCGCGGGCCGCCCGATATTGTCCAGAACGAGCTCGATCTCCTGCGCCGGGATAACTCGCTGCAGTTCTTCTTCTACCTGGCTGAAAATGATCTTCGTATTCTCCAGCCGCGTTCCCGAAGCCGCCCTTACGTGCAGCCGTAGTTGTCCGGCATCCACGTTCGGAAAGAAATCGCGTCCCACAAACGGCAGCAGTACGAAAGCCGAACCCACCAGCAAGCCAGTCAGTAGGAAAGCCCTTTTGGGTTTCGCCAGAAAAGCTCGCAGCAGGCCCGTGTACCAGGTCCGCACCCGGATGTAGCCTTCGTTGAACCGTTCGTTCACGCGAGAGAACCAGCTTGCGCTGTGCGCTGAAGCCGCCGAAACTCCGGTCGCCGGATCTACCTCGTGTTGCTCCCCTCGCAACAGAAACGCCGACATCACCGGTACCAGCGTTCGCGAAAGAATGTAACTGGCGATCATTGCAAAAACCACCGCCAGCGCCATCGGCGTAAAGAGATACTTCGCCGGCCCGGTCAGAAAAACCACCGAGACAAACACAATACAAATTGTGAGCGTTGAAACCAGCGTCGGCGCTGCAATCTGTGAGGCGCCCTCGAGCACTGCCTCCCGCAGCGGCTTCCGGCCCATATGCCGGTGGATGTTCTCTATTGTGACGGTCGCGTCATCCACCAGGATCCCGATCGCAAGCGCAAGACCGCCGAGCGTCATCACGTTCATCGTGTGCCCCAGCGCACTCAGCACGCAAAGCGAACTGAGGATCGATAGCGGTATCGAAACGGCAATGATCAGAGTGGACCGCCAGGAGCCCAGAAACAACAGAATCATCAGACCAGTCAGGCAAGCCGCAATCACGGCTTCCCGCAGCACGCCCGCAATCGCCCCGCGTACGAACACCGATTGATCGAAAAGCTCTTTGATCTGCATCCCCTTCGGTGCGGCAGCCCTCGCGGAGGGAAGAATCCGGTTCTTGATCTCGTCCACAATCGCTAGTGTCGATACTGATCCTGTCTTCATGATGGTCAGCAGCACCGATGGCTTGCCGTCTGCCCGGACCACGTTACCCTGCACCGCATAGCCGTCGCGCACATGTGCCACGTCGCGCATGAAAACAGTCGCCCCGTTGTTGAACTTCACCGGTACATTGTTCAAAACCGAGAAATCTAGCGGGCTGCTGTTGGTAGATACCGTGTATTCGCGCTCACCGATCTTGACCGTTCCGGAGGGCAGCGTCACGTTCTGTGTTTGGATCGCGTTGCTGATGTCGATCGGGCTTAGACCGTTCGCGTTCAGTGCGTCCTGGTCCAGATCCACCATAATCTGGCGTACAACCCCGCCGTAAGGAGTCGGCAGCAGCGTCCCTGCCACAGTAGACAACTGCTGGCGTATTCGAAACAGGCCATAATCGTACAGTTCCGATTCCGTCAACGAATCACTGCTGAGTGCCAGCTGTATCACCGGCACGGTGTCGGCGCCGAATCGCAAAATCCACGGGGGATTGATGCCCGGCGGCATGCGGAAACGGATTCCGTTTACCGCCGAGTTGATCTGCGCAGTCGCCGCATCGATCCTTACCTGCGGCTGAAAATACACCTTGATCGTTGAAACGCCGTTCAGGGTCTGCGATTCAATGGAGCGGATGTCATTCACAGTCGCGAGAACGAACTCGCTGAATGTCGTCACACGCCGCTCCATCTCGGGAGTCGAAAGGCCTGTGTAGGTCCAGATAATGCTGACTACCGGGATGTCAATCTTCGGAAAGATGTCTATCGGTGTCGTAACAGCAGCTATCGATCCCAGCAGCAGGATCAGTAGCGCCAAAACCACGAAAGTATAAGGCCGATCAAGCGCGAGACGAACGATCCACATCTATCCGAACCTTTCTATTTAAATCTGAGCCGTGCCGCCGTCTACGAACAACTCGATCCCGTTCACAAAACTCGAGTCGCTCGAAGCAAGGAACAGTACCGCCGTGGCGATCTCCTCCGGCCGCCCCATTTTGCCGCGCGGAATCAGTGCCGTGAACGACTCCTTCGCCGCCGCTCCCAGTGGATCCAAAGCGGGTGTATCGATCGTTCCCGGACTCAACGTATTCACACGAATGTTTCTCTCCTTCAAGTCCACCAGCCAGCCCCTCGCGAACGAACGCACAGCGGCTTTGCTCGCTGCATACACGCTGAAAGCTGGAAAGCCCTTGCTGCCCGCAATCGAGCCGTTCATAATGATCGATCCGCCGTCTGAAAAGAGCGGAAGCGCCTTCTGCACGCTGAAAAGCGTACCTCGGACGTTGATGTTGAACGTTTTGTCGAATTGCTCCTCCGTGATATCGCCCAGCTTCCCGCCTTCTCCAAATCCTGCGCTCGCAAAGAGCACATCGATTCTTCCCTTTTCTTTCCGAACCGTTGCATACAGGCGGTCAAGATCGTCCAGGTTCGCGACATCGCCCTGCACTCCCGTGACGTTTCTACCGATCGCCTTCACCGCTTCGTCCAGCTTGTCCTGTCTGCGTCCGGTGATGAACACATACGCGCCCTCCTCGACGAACAGCTTGGCCGTCGCGAGCGCCATCCCGGAGGTTGCCGCTGTGATTACTGCAACTTTGCCCTCTAGCTTGCCCATTCACTTTTCCTTTCCGGCTGGAGTTGCCCGTAATTTGGAATACGCCGCCCCAAACCGTACCTAGCAGATAAACGCGAGACCGGATAAGTTGCACTTTGTTTAGTGCCCGCTAAACAAAGCGCCTCCGTTAACCCTCCCGGACGATGCTTTTTCTTCCAAATAGAAACGCGTCAACCGAATAGGCGCCCGGCCCGAGCAAAGCCAGGCTGGCCCCCACAGCGCCCAGAAGCATCGCGGCTCCGGATTCGGCGCTGCCCCAAAAGGTAATGCACAGCTCGACTGAAGCGATAAGTGTTCCGGTGAGGGGCGTCCACAATCCCGGAATCTGCAGCACCCCGCCGATCGCTCCCGCAATTTCGGCAAGATCCGTCATGCTTTGCGTACCTCGCTGCAGGGCTGCATATCCCGCGTTAACCAGAACGAACGACGATGCGAGCCGCAGAATTAAGAGGCCAAACCCGGGCCAACCGCCGGCAAAGCCGGAAAATAAACGTTGCAGAAGTGTACCAGTTCGATGCTAATCGAGCCGGGACACCATTCGTAACGCCAAAAGCGGGCGTTTTTAAGTCCCTCTTATAGGGGAGGACTAAACCTCTAACTGAATGATCCCTCGCCCAATCGCAATCGTGACCGCATGGGTTCTGCTGTTTGCACCAAGCTTGCCAAGTATATTGGCGACATGGCTCTTCACCGTCTCTTCCGTGATGAATAGCTGCGCCGCAATCTCCTTGTTCAGGCTTCCCCCCGCAACTAAGCGAAGCACATCCATCTCCCGGACGCTCAGCGTGTCTTCCATCGCATGTTCCGCGAGCTTTGCGGCAACCTCCGGGTCGATTCGCTTCTGCCCGGCATGCACCGCCCGAATCACATCAGCCAGGTCTTTCCTCACCCGGCTCTTGAGCAGGTAACCGCGCGCTCCGGCTCTCAGCGCCTGTGCGACAAGTACATCGCCTGCGTAAGTGGTTAGCACCACGAACTTCGCCGCGGCAAACTCCTTTCGGATCGCGGCAATCACTTCCACTCCGCTCATATCCGGCATCTGCAGGTCCATTAACGTCACGTCCGGATTGTGCAGCCTGAACTGTTCTATTCCTTCTTTGCCGTTGCTCGCCTCCGCCACCACCGCAATGTCCGGCTCATCACGCAACAGCACCGCAATCCCTTCGCGCACCAGCGGATGATCGTCAACGGCGAGAACAGAAATCCAATCGGGGCTGGCGCTCATCGTGCCATTGTCACATCGAACCGAACACCTGTGTCAAGGATTTGCACCTGACCCGCCCTGCGATCTCCCGAATTCGATCCAAGTCGAAAGGATAACGCCTGATCACATACGGGATGCTGCTTGCGCCAGATCCGGGATATTGAGCAATATTCTTATTCTGCGCAGTTTGATTGTATGCCGATCAGAGCACCCCGTATGAGCAAATACTTCACCGTTTTACGCGAGTCACCCTGAATGCTTGCATAACTACGCTCCGTATTCGGAGCGAGGCTTAGGCTGCGGTCCCTCAATCGTGCCGAAGAGCGGTATTGGGGTCCACCTTCAGAACCCGCCGCGATGGAATCCAGCAAGCCAGAAAAGTAACAGCCGCGAGGGAGAGCGGTACGTAAGTGAATGTAACTGTATCGTGATTCGACAGACCGTAAAGGAAGCTGGCCAGGAGTCTTGAGGAAGACCACGCGATCAGAAGACCCGGAACCATTGCCACAACGGCGAGCGTCATCCCTTGCCGGATAACAAGCCGTTGTACTTCACCCGCCCTCGCTCCCAGGGCTAAACGAATGCCAATTTCGCGCGTTCGCCGGCTCACCCAGTGACTAATCACGCCATACAGACCTACCGAAGCTAAACCGAGTCCAAGGAAGCCGAACGTTCCAAACAGTGCTCCGGCAAGCCGCGGAAGAAACAGCGCGTCTCTCAAATGCTCCTCTATCGTCTTCGCATCGAAGATGGGGAGTGAGGGCGCTATTGAGTGGATTTGTCCACGCATCGCATTTGCCACTGCGCCAGGATCGCCTGCAAACCGAGCGATCACGGTGTAGCCTTGTGCCGACGGGTCGCCACCGATATCCTGCGCCAACGATCGGTAAAGCACCGGTCGTGGATCCTCACCTAAAGTGCGGGATTTCGTGTTTTTTACTACGCCGATAATCTCGTAAACCCGATCGCCATCTCGGACGCGCTGTCTGATCGGATTTTCGCTACCGAAAAACCGCTTCGCAAAGACTTGATTGACCACCGCTGTTCTCTGGGATGCTGGCTTATCACGCTCGAACACACGTCCGGCCACTCGCTCAATGCCCATCGTGTCGAAATACCCAGGGCTGGCCATGTAAAGGTCGACGATCGAATTCACTGGTTGGGCCGACTTTCCCTCGACCCCGAAACGATCACTGCGATGACCCCCGCTAAGTGGAACAACGTCTGTGTAAGTGGCCGAAATTACTCCGGGGAGGCGAGCTACCCGCTCCCGCAGCTGTTGCAGCAATTGAACGGAACGGTCGTCGCTATATCCATTCAGCCGGGGATCAATCGACATCATCAACAAGCCGCGCGAACGAAATCCGATGTCGAGGGTTGACGCGTTCTCCAGGCTGTGCAGAAAAAGACCTGTGGCGCAAAGAAGCACGACCGACATGGTGATCTGGGAGACTACGATGAGATTGCGCATGCTCCACATCTGGCCTGAGCCTCTGAGTATCTGCTCCGCACTCAGACGCCCGCCAACCAACGAATGGACCACTGACCAGGCGGGCGCCAAACCAAATAGAATCCCGGCGGAAACGCTCAGAACGAAGGCGTATAGAAGGACGCTGCCGTTGACGCTCAGAGAAAGATCAAGCGGGACCGGCGCCGCCAGCCGGAATACCGCAACGGCGCGCGTCGCCCACAGCGAGAGTGCAATGCCAATCACCCCGCCGCCCAATGACAGCACGACGCTCTCCGTCAACATCTGCCAGAGGAGGTGCCACCGCGTGGCGCCCAGGGCCAGCCTCACCGCGACATCCCTGCGCCGGCCGTTGGCCTGAGCAACAGACAAGTTCACCACATTGGCACACGCAATGCATAGAACCAGCACCGCGACGAGCAGCAGAGTTGCCAAAAAGACCAGGATTGTGGTTCGGTCGCGCGGAGGCAGCGCCCCCGCTTCTTCCATTCGGAAGCCCGTGTCTCTTTCTGTAACCGGAACAGATTCCGGGTATGCCTTAGCCAACACGTCGCCCAAGACCCGCAATTCAGCTTCGGCCTGTGAGGCTGTTGCACCCGGCGCCAGACGGCCCGCCACTGCGAGCCAGTGATAAGCGCGGGACGTGCGGTTCGCCGTGTTTGGCAGGAGTGAATCGATGTTATCGAGAGGCACCCAGAACTGCGCATCGAGAATAATATCCAACCCTCGGAAGCCCGGCGGCGCAACACCCACCACCGTATAAGAATGGCCTGAAAGGCGCACCGGCTTACCCACAAGGTCCGGATCGGAATCAAACCGCCGGCGCCACAGCCGATCGCTGATCACCACCGCCGGAACATGTTCTTCTTCAGCTGTAAAACCAGGGCCAATTTCCATCCGCAAAGATGCGACGTCGAAGAAGTTTGGCGTGACAGCCTGTCCCCAAATGCGTTCTGGTTCGCCGCCGCCTGCGATAGACGCTGGCAGCAGATCGTAATATGCCGTGATCCTGGAAAAAGACCTCGCCTGTTCGCTGAGATCCTTGTAGAGCGGCCAACTGAAGTTGTTGCAGCACTGGTTCTGGCCTTGCGTTGTGTGGACCGCCATAAGGGTAGAGGGATCTCCCACGGGCGGATGATGCAATACAAACCGGCTCACAATCGAGAATACGGTCGCGTTCGCTCCGATGCCTACGCCAAGTGTCAGCATTGTCACAATGGCGTAGCCGGGTGCTTTACCTATAGCTCGGAACGTGTAGTGCAGATTGTGAATGAATAGGTCCAGTAACATTCCTGCCCTGGCGTCACGGACCTGCTCCTTCACGCTTTCCGGATGACCAAACTGCATTCGAGCCAATCGGCGTG
The DNA here is from genome assembly GCA_963723645.1 of Terriglobia bacterium. Taxonomy (GTDB): domain Bacteria; phylum Acidobacteriota; class Terriglobia; order Bryobacterales; family Bryobacteraceae; genus Bog-105. The sequence goes on along the minus strand of CAVRRR010000005.1, from coordinate 1,101,482 downwards.
CCTCGTCCTCCGCCATGCCTTGTGCCATGTAGCGCTCAGCAATCGCGTCGTAGAACGCTTTCAAGTCTTCGTGAAGTTCCGCTTCAACACCCTTCCTACGCAGAAACAGGTTGAGTATCGCCCGAACACGCCAAAGAAAATTCATCTAGCTCTCCTCTGCCAGCGCGCGGCTCATCGCGGTCAACACGGTCTTCCAGTTGCGCTTTTCTTCGATCAGTTGAGCGCGTCCCGATGCAGTCAGGTTGTAAACTTTGACTCGGCGCTTGGACTCCGATTCCGTCCACTCGCCGGCAATGTGGCCCTTCTCGGTGAGCCGGTGCAGCGCCGGAAACAGGGATCCGGGGCCAATTACAAATACCCCGCGGGTAACCTGCTCAATCCGGTCTGCAATCGCTACTCCGTGAAGCGGACCTAAATCGAGCGTCCTGAGCACCAGGAGATCCAGAGTGCCCGGCAAAAGATCGGAAGGTTTTGCCACCCCCAATGATATCGACTGTCGATATTGCCTGTCAATACCGGCCTTTGTGAGCTGCACGCTCGCGGAATAGGACGGAAACTCTCTCGTGATTCAGCGTTAACTCGCGGGTAGTCAGGAAGTCTTGGCTATTGCCGTGTAGCCGAGACTTCGTACTCACGCCCGATCCAAAAGAACACGGCAAGTCAACCGACAGAACCAAAGTCCGCACCGACCCGGAGTTCTTCAGCCGTAGCGGGAAAGCGGGGCATTGCGGGCATGCGCGAGCGCGCCCGCAAAATCGGAGCGCATCTCGAAGTCTGGAGCGAACAGGGAGCGGGGACCGAGATCGAGTTGAAGATACCTGGCTCTATTGCGTGTCAGGGTGCAGCGGCCGGCTCGAGGATGAAATTCTTTCGGAAAGCTGCGAAGAATGTATGAGCGGGTAGTAGCCAGATCGATCGAAAGCTTTTGTTAACGGAGGCGGTTGTCTGGGTTCCGGTTCTCTCCGCCCGTCAGGAACGTCACTTGTTCGAAGAAGCGAGTCGGCTGTTTTGATAAGTCGAAGCATTCACTCGGGTGGCAAGTCGCCCCGCCGCCGTGATACTGAGCATTCGCCATTCACGAGTGGAAGCGGGAAGATCATTGCTTGCCATCAGCTCGCCCAACCAATCTTCTGCCGATGCCTCCGCCTGTTCTGACCCAAACAGCTCAGTCACCGCAGTGAAGAATGCCGACAGCTCTCGCTCAGCCATCGTCATCAGGTCGCCACAGACACGATCCCGATTCATCGGCGATTTACTAAGTACAAATTCATCCATATGTCCCGAACCTCCCTCGTATCAAACCCACCTCACGCAGCCGTACCCTCCCACAATCCATTGCCCGGCTCATCTCTGCCCGGCTTTACCAATCACCTGATGACCTCCGCCGATCAGTTCCTGTGCGACAGCCAGGCCTACAGAACCCGTAGCTCCCGTAACGAAAACGCGCGTGTTTTGGTCCTTTCTGCGCTGGTCAGCTTCGCATGGATTTGACCAGGCCCTGGCAATCTGATAAAACGGAGATGGTCTCCGTATTGCTAGATTAGCGGAGGCCGTCTCCGGTTGCAAATTTTATTGGATGGCTACGAAACGTTCCCAAGCTGTCAAACGAAAACCGCGCGCCGATGCGGAACGGAATCGCGACCGTATTCTGGACATCGCCAAAGATGCGTTCACTCAGTTTGGCGCGGAGGCAAGCCTGGATGACATCGCCAAACGGGCTGGCGTCGGGGCGGGTACGTTGTACCGCCATTTCCCCTCGCGGGAAGCTTTGATCGAAGCAGTTTATCGGACGGAAGTAAAAAAGCTAGCCGCGGCGGAGCGGAACTTCGCCGAGACGATGCCGCCGATTGAAGCATTGCGAGCTTGGATGATGTTATTCGTTGACTACATCGCGGCGAAGAAGATCATTGCACCGGTGCTGAATACTTTGCTCGGGGGAGCCTCAAAGGTCCTCGAGTCCTCTCACGGTCAGATCTGGGAGGCTATTCGCTTGTTGGTGAAGCGCGCCATCAAGAGCGGCGACATACGAAAAGACCTCGACCCCCTTGATCTGCTTCGCGCCCTGATCGGCGTATCGAACGTCGCCTCCAGCCCCGACTGGCAGCAGAGTGCCAAGCGACTAGTGGACATTCTCATCACAGGGTCGCGGCCAGTCTAATTAGTCCAAGTGCGTGGCGATTACGATTGTGCGGCTCGGCACACTTTGCGCAGGTAGTTACTCACCTGAGATCGCGACGAACGCGGCGGGGAACTGAAAGCGAGTCGCGGTTCAGAACAGTATCATTCGACGACTTCGGTAAGTCGTGGATCGTACGGACGCAACGATAAGATAGCCCCGCACACTAGGATCACCGCTTCAGGCTCAACGAGTGCGATAGCCTAATCTGAGATAGGCTGCCATGGTCGTTTAGGGAGATCTATGCGCTGTCTCTTCCGCTTTACGCTCGCCCTCCTGCTTGGAGGCACTTCCATTGCAGTTGCCGACGTCCTCTACAAGGTGACGGATTTGGGCACCTTGGGCGACAACTTCAACTCCAGCTATGTCACCAGCATCAACAACGCCGGCCAAATGGTAGGAGTCTCGTATACGTCCTCCGGTGCGGTGGCCCGCGCTTTTCTTTATGCCAATGGTCAGATTAACGACCTAGGTACGTTAGGCGGCAGTGACAGTTCCGCTTATGCCATCAACAACGTCGGGCAGGTAACCGGTGATTCCAACACGTCATCCGGCACAGTGCAGACCTTTCTTTATAGCAACGGGCAGATGACGACCGCGTCTTCCCTCGCCGATAGTTCCGGCCGCGGCCTTAATGACGTGGGCCAGGTGGTGGGGCTAGCCTCTCCTTCAGGCAGTTCCAATGTATATCATGCGTTTCTGTACACGGACGGGCAACTGAGAGACTTGGGCACCCTCGGAGGCACCAACAGCTACGCTTATGCCATCAACAACCGAGGGCAGGTCGTCGGTGGTGCCGATATACCCGGCTCTCTCACTGAGCACGCCTTTCTCTACAGCAACGGGCAAATGACGGACTTATTCCGCACGCTGCCCGGAGGCAACGCTTACGGCGACGCCCATGCCATCAATAACTCCGGGCAGGCGACCGGCTTTTTCAGTACTTCTTCCATTCCGGATCATCACGCCTTTCTCTACAGCAACGGGCAAGTAACGGATTTAGGGTCGGTGCCGGGCTTTGTTTATAGCTCGGGGGACGGGATCAACAATGCGGGGCAGGTCGTCGGCCAACTTGAGGGCACCGATGCCCACTACGGTTACAACGAGGCATTCGTCTACAGCAACGGGCAAATGACGGATCTCAACAACCTGATCGATCCCTCGCTGGGCATCACGCTTACTGATGCCGTTGCCATCAACGACAAGGGCCAGATTGCAGCCGACAGCGCGTCTCGTGCTTACCTCCTCACCCCGGTACCGGAGCCGGGCACGCTGGCGCTGATGGGTTTAGCGCTGCTAGGACTGGGAGCATGGGCACCTCGTACGCTCCTGAACCACGTAGTCGGGAGCGCTCTCGCACGCCGCACTTGTGAACCGGTTTAGAAATTCCAGTCTTCGACGTGGATGCTCGTCGTCGTTGGAATTTTTCAGCGAATCGAGATGAGTTTACATCTACTTGCATACCGGTAACTTGCTCAATGTTCCAAGCTCAAAGGTTCATTCTGGACGTTAGTCCCGGCCATAAGCGTCCGTTTTTTAGAGTGCATAGAGCGAATTGTCAACCGAGTGGGCGGATTGTTGTGTGTTTACTACTCCGTGAAGCCGAGACTTCGTTGGCCACTATCCGCTCATACACTTTTCGCAGCTTTCCGAAATAGTCGGAATTTCGAGCCGGCCGCTGCACCCTGATATGCAATCGAGCCAGGTATCTTCAACTCGCGCCCGCCATCCCGGATCCGAATCCTAAACTGTCGTTTCTCGAACCGCACTTCCGCTTCGATCTGCCTCGCCTTTGCATGCCGGAACGCATTTCGGGCCGCCTCGCTTGCGATAAGCTCCACCTCCCCGCTGAGAATCGGGGTGCAGACGCTGCGGCGTGCCCTCCAGCACCACGCGAAACTTCGGAACAGCTTTCCCTGCCGGAAGCGCGGCCAACTTGCTCAAGCCTGAACTTGCATCGAGTGTGGGCAGCGTGTGACGTCCCGAACGATGCCTCGTATCACGTAATGGAAAGCTGGGTACGCGACCGCAGGCACTATTCAACAAAGATGTCCTGCAAAAGGGCGAATGGCGAGACTCCTATCTGCATGCCGCCCAGGCGAACAAATGGGATCCGGCTTCAGGTCTCTAAATCCGCAAAGACGCCGAGCCGGAATAGCAGGGCTTGTCGAGCGGTAATGGTGCTGTCACGCAAAATAGAACTACACTTCGCCGTCGCCGATGCTCGAGCTCAGTTTGTCTACTCAGGCCTGACGGCAAAAGCTTACTTTCCCCGACAACACTGTTCAGAGTATGAGTGAAAAGTCAGTTCGTTGCTGAGTTGATGTAGCTGCCGTTCATCACCGCGCAATAGCCATTGACTCTGGTCCGCGAGCTACCGCGACCGAATCCCCGAGATCTACAAGTTCGACCCGACCGGGTTGCGGATTATCTTCTTCGATACGGAAGAGTTCAATGGCTCCGCCCGCTTTAGGGTCGTCGTAATGGCTAGAGTTGCCGACTGCCAAAAAGCGGCGAGAGTTATCAAATACGATCGCCTCAGGCAGCATGCCGTCAAACGGAAAGTCGGCACCGATCCAAGATTCCGAAGTTCGCGTTGATCCGCAGCAACGTCACAGAGCCGAAAAACTTCTGGCCCTTGTCTGTCAGTGGCAAACAGCTGGTCTCCAGATTCGCCGTCGCGACCCAACGTCCATCCGGGCTGACGGCCAACCCCTCCGGTTGCTGACCTGCTTCTAGGCGTGGCGCTATGATGTGCACCGGAGCACCTGTTTGATACCTGATTGCCGCAAGCTGGACGCTTGTCACGGTGCCTCGCCCATGAGCATCCTCTTGGAAGCTCGTCTCCGGTTCCTGTACAAGGGTGACGTTGTGTCCATCTTTGACGAGAGTGTTATATACGGCTTTCCAGCCCGAGCTGTCCGCCCATGCGTCATGAACGAGCACGAGCTTTTTCACGGCACTGTCCTGTGCTTGAATGACGATTCCAGCTCAGCGCCGGGAGCAATATCAGGGCCGGAGAACTTCGCCACTTTACGCTACCCAAAACCTGTTTGCCATCGGCGAAGTATCGATCTATTCTGCAGCCGTCGCCAGCAAGCTTTCGATCTTCGCGTCAAGATCCCGGGCCACGCTGAGCGCCTCATCATTCCCATACGGAGCGAGGTAGGAGGCCATCCTGTCGTAAGAGAGGTGTACGGCATTCGGTCGCTCCTCGATGAGAATGGTTACAGGCGTATACGAGCCGGCGTCGGGAACATGCTTGACCACCTCCTTCATGATCAACGGATTTCCTGCTACGATCCGCACGATTCTTAGCGTGCAGGTGCCGCTTTCCTTCCTGATAACCTCCCCGAGGTCAAAGCGTATGAACTCCATGATCCCGTTCGGTTGGGTCACCGGTTTGACGACTTCTTCCATTTCAGCTCGAGTTCGTGTGTTTGAAAAAGCCTCCCGGAACGCAGCGATATCCGGATGACCGATCCCCGCGTCAATGCGAGCGATGACCTCGTCAAAGGGCCTGGCGGAAACCAGAGTGACCCGTTGGACTTGAACTTCGCGAATGCTCATATACTTGGCTTGTCCTTCTGTGCACCAACGCCCCTCTTCGTCAGAACCACCGTGCTTCAGCGAACTCCGTCCAGGAAGGTATTCACGTGCGAAACAAAGAGCGCATGATGCTGGAAAATGGACCCGTGACCGGAATCAGGATAGAGGATCAGGTGGGCCGCGGGGATGCGCTGATAGAGGACATAGGAGTTGACAGTAGGCGCTATCAGGTCCTCATTTCCATTGACGACCAGAACAGGCTGTTTGATCGCCGCCAATTGCGCGTTATCAGCGGGTGTCATTCCCCAAGTGATCCACGCCTTTGCCTGCGCCTGTGTCGCCGCTTGGGAGGCCGTGGGCTCGGGGTCCACCTTGTGGTTGTTAATTCTCTTCACAAAGTCCAGCCCCGATTGCCGCCCTCGGGCGTGGCGGTAAAGAACAACAGCGCCTTCAAAGGTACACTCGTCTCCGCACTTTTATTCATGCTCTCTGAAATGACGTTGGGCAGGTCTTTGAACCCCTTCAGCACCCTGCGGTCCGGTGCCAATTAGGATTGCTTTGCGAACCAGATCAGGATGATCCGCCAGAAACTTGTTGGACCACGCCTCCGCCCAGCGAGAAGCCAAGGACATCAACGTTCTTCAGGTGGAGTGCGTCCAGGAAGCCTTCCGCGTAATGAGCCATCGCCGCTACGGAATCAGGCGTATAGCGCTCCGACGCTCCGATCCCCGCATTCTCGAAAACCACAACGGTCCTGCTCTTTGCGAGGCCTTCGATCATGCTTTGATCCCAGTCATCCGTCGTTCCGGTGAAGTGTCTGAAGAGGACCAACGGAGGAGCGTCGGATCGCTTCCAAGTGTCTTATAAGCCAACTTTGTGCCATTCACCGTTACATATTTATTTGGTGTTCGGCTATAGTCAGTGCCGTTCGTTGACTCCGGAAGGATGCCGGCGCTTGCAAGACTGCTTGTCAGTTTGTTCATGATGCTCTCCTTATGCGTCTCTCGCGCAAAATTCAATCGAAATAGAAGTTAACCGGGGCCACTTTAGCTCTCAGGCTGCCGGAATCGCAAAGGCAGGCGGAGACAAAAGCAAGTGCCCGGCGCCGGCTTATCCGCCAGCCACAAATCCCCACCAAATTCGAGTAGAGTTTGTCGCGATACGACTAAGCCCAATCCCAGACCGTTCTCTTTGCCGGCTGTCATAAAGGGCAGGAATAAATGAGCGCGGACCTGGTCCGGCACGCCGGTGCCGGTATCTTGGACTTCAACGATTACATTCATGCCCTCCACTCTCGCTGAAATGCGCAGACTTCCTCCGTCGGGCATCGAGTCGAGGGAGTTATTCATCAGGTTGAGGAAAACGCGTTCCATACGCCTCCTCGGTAAACATAAATTGACGTTGGACGGAATAGAAGCCTCTATCCATACATCTTGTAAGTTCGGCCTGGTCACCAGCTCGTCCATCGTGTTCTGGATCAAATCGGCCAGCGTGCAGAATTGCGATTGCTCCAGCTTTCCTCGAAAAATATCAACCAGGTCTTGACATAGTTGCTCGACGCGGCGCGATGCCTGATAGATGGAAGACGCCAAACGTCTTGCCTGAGCGGAAGGGTGATCGGAATCTAAAAGCAGCTCGGCACCGGCAGAGATGGCGGAAACAGGATTACGCATATCGTGGACAAGAGCTGTCAGCAGCCGGGTTGTACTTCCGATGTTGTCCTGCCCCATATTGACCTCTCCTGGCAGCTGGCCAGTGACTAGTCGTCTAACCTCAGCGAGCATCTCAGTCCTCCTTCACTAGCAAAGGCCTAACATCTCTGTACCGGTGATTCAGTAAGCGCTTCGGTCGCTGCGCTTTGATTGCGCAATCGGAGCCATTGCAGTCCAACGCCCTTTTCAGATTCACCGGGACAGCTTACTGGTGGCATGACAGAGCAACGCCTATCTTTGTGTGTGGCACTGCGTCAGACGGCCCGCCACAACGGAACCTGAAGATCCCGATCCGCAGACAATAAAACCGTAGTGGGGCTTTAGGTCAGAGGTGAGTTTGCTCTGATTGCCGGTCCCGGTGGCGATACCTTTTGGCGATGAGCTGTTCATCGTTCTGTTCCTGGCCTTTCGCTTAGTTCTTTTCGCATTCTTGTGCGGCTCGCGCGATAAATTCCGCGACTTCGGCGGGGTGCGAGAGCAAAACGAGGTGGCTGGAGGCAATCGTGATTGATTTCGCTCTCATCTCTTGGGCCTCAGATTCCTCGAGCTTTGGCGATATGACGCGATCCTCGCCGGCAATCACAAACCAGGACTGCTTGGTCCTCCATGCCGGCATGCTGATCGGCGCGCCAAATGCGGCGCCCGCCGTCGGACCTTGCGTTGCAATCAAGATCTTCTGCTCCCGTCGCGGCAAGTCTGGAGCAAGATCCTCGACAACTCCCTTGTCGGATAGCCTAAGAAAGCCCAAAGCGTCAGGCCGCAGTTCTGTGCCCACAGGAGTAGGGTTTGCCTTAATTTGATCGAGCGTCGATTGTCCTTGATCGGGAGCGAAGGCGGCTACATAAACCAATCCGGCGACGTTAGGATCATTTCCGGCTTCAGTAATCACGGAGCCGCCGTAGGAATGCCCTACAAGCAGCAATGGACCGTCCTGTAATGCAATGGCCCGCTTGAGGGTTGCGGTGTCGTCCGCGAGAGAAGTTAGGGGAAGCTGTACCGCCGTCAGATGCAAGCCTCTTGCTTCGAGCAGTGGGATTACTTTCGACCAACTCGAGCCGTCAGCCCACGCGCCGTGCACAAGGATGACGTTTCTGACTTGCGATTCACTGCCCTGCGCGAGGGCGGGATGTGTTGAAAAGAGGTACAACACGGTTGCGAGGAGCGCGCATACGAGGTTGAGGTGGGCCAGATCGGTCGAGAAGCGCGACCTCCGTGGGGACAGGTTGGGGCTCGTTATCAACCCGTGATTCACTGCGTCGGTAAATGCTTTATCTAGTTTCATAGTTGTTTCCTTCATGTTGTTTCTCCGAGAACGTAACAAAGGCCGTCATCATTCTTGGTCCTCTTCTCTATCCATCCATTCGCATACGTACAGCGGACAATTGCGTAGCTCTATTCCCGCTGCCTGGCATTGCCTCAGGAAGGTGATCGTGTCCACATCGAGCTGGACGATGTCCTCCAGATCAAGCACGATAGCCGGACCGCAATCCGCAAGCAGCGAGGTCAGCTCTGCAAGATGCTCAGATCGCACTCGGCCACTGAGCCGCAGCACGACGCGTTTTCCATCGAGAGTCCTTTCGATTTTGAAGTTCACATTTGATTCCGGTCGATGGCTGCCACCCTACAATGCAAGGCATGTGCCAATCGTTCAGACCCTTGAATCGCCGTTTGTTTCCAACAAATTCTGAATATTCGCTGGGAGCAAACGTGCTGAGGCCACGGAAATTGCTGAAGGTTCAGCGTGGCAACACCAGCATCGAGGACTTTTTTGGGGGACCCGGACTGGATGAAGAGTTCTAAGTATTCTTGAACCGATGCTTGTTGATCTGCAGGGCTTTGATTCTTGAGTCGAGAGTCTGCCGTGGCATCGCGAGTCTGGCAGCTGCTCCGGAGGGGCCGGCGACTCGACCCTTGGATGCGGCCAAGGCTCCTTCGATCATCTCTTTTTCGCGCTGGTCAAGCGCCCGCTGGTCCTCGGACAACTTGGTCCGCGATGCATCAGTCAAGCCGGACGACCGGGTGGCCTCCGGCTTCAACCAGTTCTCGTCAACCGCGAACTCTTCTCCATCGCACAGAATCACCGCTCGCTCAACAACGTTCTGCAATTCGCGAATGTTGCCCGGCCAGTGGTAGCGCTGAAACAGTTCAAGCGTTTTCTTCTTGATGTGCCTGATCCTTTTCCCGGCTTTCTTCGCGTAGCGCTCAATCAGATACTCAACCAGCAGCGGAATGTCGTCCTCTCGGTCCCGAAGAGCCGGAACTTCTATGGGGAAGACATTCAAACGATAAAACAGATCTTGACGAAACTTCCCTGCGGATACTGCTGCGTTCAAATCCTGGTGCGTGGCGGCCACCACGCGTACATCCACGGGGATCGGCTGGTTACTCCCGACCCGTTCAAATTCTCGTTCCTGCAGTACTCGCAGGAGCGCAAGCTGAGTCTCCGCCGGGAGGTCACCGATCTCGTCCAGGAAAATCGTACCTCCATGGGCAGCTTCAAACCTCCCCAGGCGACGTTGCGAAGGGCCGGTAAAGGCGCCCTTTTCGTACCCGAACAGTTCGGAAGCGATCAGCGAAGCCGGAATCGCCGCACAGTTCACGCGAATGAACGTCCGGGAGGAGCGGTTTGAGCGCTTGTGGATGGCGCTCGCGATGAGTTCTTTTCCTGTTCCGGTTTCGCCCAAGATGAGGACGGTGGAATCGGTTGGCGCCACTTTCGCGACCAGCGACAGTACGCGGCGAAGAGACTCGGAAGATCCGACGACCTCGTCGAAAATCGACGAGTCCGCAAGCACCTCGCGCAGCGCGAGATTCTCATTCCGCATCCTTTCTTCGGCTTGCTTGCGGTCCTCAATGTCGGTTCCAGTCGCATACCAGCGGGTGACATGCCGGTTATCATCTCGAAAAGGGTTGAATCGGATCAGGAACCAGCGGTATTGTCCATCGCTTCGCCGGCACCGTTGTTCGAGTTCGAAGGGTTCTCCCTTTGCAAGAGCCCTTTGGCGATGGTCGCGTACCCGCTCCAGATCCTGCGGGTGGAATATCCGCTCGCGGAAGTCCGCCGCTTGGACATCTTCTAGACTAAGGCCGGTGTATTCGAGCGTCACTCTGTTCGCATATGTGGGTGTGCCGTCGGGCCGCTGCACGAGGATGGCTTGAGGAATGGCGTCCGTCATTCGTCGAAGTTCTTGCTCGTCCTGCTGAAGCTTCACCTCCGCCCGCTTCAGGTCCTCAATCTCGGTATTAACTCCGTACCAATGGACGACATTCCCGGACTCATCGAAGACCGGTTCGACGCGTGTCATGAACCAGCGGTATTCGCCGTCGGAGCGGCGCAGCCGGGCGATCATTTCGGAGCCTTTTTTAGAAGGAAGGACATCGAGCAGCCACTTGTCCATTCCTGCTTGCCTATCTTCGGGATGGACGATAGCCGTCCATCCCCAACCGTGCGACTCCTCTGGCGAAAGACCAGTATATTCGTGCCAGCGCCGGTTGAAATAGTGAATGCTGCCATCCGGCTCACCGCGCCACGCCACTGCGGGTATCGTGCTCAGGATGGTTTCGAGTTCGGCTTTTGACTTTGCGAGCTGGTCGAACGCCTTCTTCAACAAGGCACGGGTTCGTTCTGTTTCAGCTGCAATGAGAGCGATGTGGCCGGCCGCTTCGATCAATTGCAGATCGCTGGCGCTGGGACTTCTCGGCTCGGAGGAGTATATGGCAAAAGTGCCGAGCAATTCGTCGACGTTCGAAATGAAGGGCTGCGCCCAAGCTGCGCGAAGACCGTTTCTTAAGGCGACTTCCCGGTACTCCTGGGCTGGACTTCCTGACCACAATGGATCACTGGCAATGTCAGGGGTAATAATCCGCTGTTTTCGAAATGCAGCAGTACCGCACGAGCCCATGCGCGGCCCGATCGGCAGCGGCGTGATCGCCGAAATCCATTCTTGGGGGACCCGTTGAGCGCCCACCGGCCACAACCGTTTCCCGTCAGGATCCATCAGCATCACGGTCGACATAACGTTCGAAGATTGACCGTCAATTTCGCCGCACAAATTGCCAAGGACGTCCGTCAGACAAGCTCCGCTCGCGACCATCTCGAGGATTCGTCTTTCAGCTGCCAGCAGGGATTCAGCCCGTTTCCAGTTGTCCATAATCTGTTCCCGTTTCGGGAACGCCCGTTGAAAGTTGCGACGCCGGTGGCCGCAATTTACGACGCCTTCATCCGCCCTGCGATTAGCCTAGGGATTGCTTTACACCCTCAACCCTGGGAACGAACCGTTGGAGTGATCCGCATGTTATCGCAAAAAGGGACTGAATCTCAAGGCGATCAAGTTTTTCGCCATCCGCATACTCTCAGAGTAGAGGGACCTGGCGCCGGTGACCTGATTGAAAAAATTAGTAGCCGAGCTCAGCTTGGACAAAGACGCGCTGCAATCGGTGCTTAAAGAAAGAATGGAGCTCACAGCGATAAACGCCGCTGTTGAGCAACTGCGGAGCGAGTACGCCTTCAGCGTCACGCCTGATGGCCGGCGGACCTGGCACTGTCACCAAGGTCTCCGGTCTGTTCCTCGGGCTCGTGTTCGCGCTCTTTGGCTCACCGATCATCACGTGAGTGCAGGCGCTCTCGAAAGCCAACCATGACCAGGCCTGGCGCAAAAGCATTGAACGAGCCGCTCCTGACTGTCGGCATATGGCGCGAAATCGCGGGCCTGGCGTTTGCCCTTTTAGCTACCGCCAACCGTTTCGAAGCTCAGTCGCTGTCCGCCTCAGCTTCTCAGCAGAGAGGACATCTGGTCCTACTTCGGGCCCGAGCTTGCCATACGGAAACACACTGGCCAACACCATCGTTTATTCACTCGGAACCCGCTGGTAGACGCGAACGTAATCGACATCGTGAAATTGCGGGAAGACCGTGGTGTCATCAGGATTGCCCGGCCACTTACCGCCGACGGCCGTGTTCAGGATCAGGTAATGCGGCGTATGCGGGATGCCAGTGACCGTTGTGTGGATGAGCTTGTCGTCCACATACCAGCGAATTGCGTCAGGTTCCCATTCCAACGCATAAACATGGAAGTCCCTGGTGTAGTCATCGTCCCCGCGCCAAATCCCGGAGCTTGATTTCTTTTCGCCCTTGAACGTGTAGTAGTGCAGCGTGCCGTAGATCACGTTCGTCTCATGGCCGAGGAATTCCATGATGTCGATCTCGCTGTACCACGGCCGTTCTTCTGGAATCAGGGCCTCGTTGCCCGCGGCAATAGTTTCTGCCATGAGCCGCTCCATGGCCCAATCCCGGTTCTGCGGATACAACCAGTACGCAGGCCACATTCCCTTGCCACCGGGCAGTTTTGCGCGAATTTCGAAACGCCCGTAGGTCGCCGCGAACTTGTGGCTCGTGTCCACGCGGCCGCTGGTGTAATGCATGCCACCGTAGTCACGCTTACGGCTGCGCAGCCGGAGACAGCCGTGCTCGGTATACGCTTCGTCGAGGACGTAATACTGCAACTCGTCGTGCTTACTCTGCTCGCGGACCACGACGTTCCACTTCGCGGGATCGAGGCGCTTCCCTTCGAATTCATCGCTCCATACAAGCCGCCAGCCCGGACGCGTCGACGCACCGCCGGTCGTCGGTGTGGCATCGTTCTTCGTGCCCACCGGGGCCTTGCGGGAAGATTTCGATTTCTGTTCGGCGGACAGGGACAGAGTTCCGCCGATCAGGAGGACAACGAAGGCGAGTGCGACAGCGCGACACAGCGCACGCATACCAACTCCTTTGTCAGGTCGATGACTGTTCTCAAACCGAGTAGAAATGAAGGCGAGAGAGATGTCGAGCATGGCCACAAGTGAGAAGATATCTGAACGCCGTATGTCGCACTGTGCGCGATGATTGGTGTGAAATCCCCTTCGCGATGGAAATTTGGCCGACGAGTTGGGCCGTTTAGTAGGAATCGGCCCGAGCCGACTCTGGACTTGTTTTCCGCCGGCTTTGTGAGTCTTCACAACGGCTCATTCTCGTTGTAAGGGTATTGCCACTGCGCTACGGCGACACCAGCGACCGCGTTAAGTATCTCATGGCCACCCTGTTTCAGCCACTTACCTTTTGCCGGAATCGTCAGTCGGGTCGGATCATGTGCCGGGAGTAATGAATCGTCGAGACAAAGGTAGACGAGCACCGCCACGCCGAGTCTCGATTCTACCTGTCCTGCTAAGACTCGCTCAAGGCGCCGCCAGTCGCGGTCGCGAGAGTTCTTCGAGAATACCGCCAGAATCTTGTCTGAGTTCGCCAACGCCCGAACGATGTTGTCCTCGATCGTCGACGGCGCGATAAAGTATCGACAATCACGAATCACTCTCAATCCATGATCGCGTAACCACTGATCGATCCTATTCACGGCCTCAGTGTCTGCTGACGCATAGCTAATGAACACGGAGCGACGACTCCAGCCCTCCGGGACGGCGCAACCGTGCAAATATCGACGGAGAAAACCAATGCAGGAGTCCGGACACGAGATGCTCCCGTGCTCCAGGCCCCACAAGATCGTCTGAGACCCGGTGACCTGAGTTTACTTTGAAAGGTGCGCACCGCTTCCCTCACCGTCTCGTCAAACGCGTCCGCTGTTGCCAGTTTCCGGAGCGCAAGCGTTGACGATCTGATAAGAGAGACTCACCCCATCGTTCAGAACCTCTGAGGCGCTCGAACCGAAGGTTGAATTGAAACCCGCGGGAAGCGTGGCGAAGCTATCGAATGCGGGCGCGGTGTGTCGCCATGACATTGAGCGTGAAAGGCAACACCGAGGAAACTATTGCCTGGGTTATTCTCGCCTCTTATCTCCAGCTCGATGCTGCCATTCGAAAAATCAACTCCGGTGATCCACGCCATGCCGTAATCGTCGGCAGAGTTCAGAAACACTGCTTCCGCCACGCCAGCTTTGGTCGGATCGAGGGTGCGATTGAAGACGTCAATGTTGCTAGACTGTGCAAGCTTTCCCAAGTTGTACTGGGCGGACAGGACCAGCGACGAGGAGAAGACTGTAATCGCCAGCAGAGTGAATATCTTTCTCATATGGAGTGAGCGATTCAATATGGTGCTTAAACAAGCGTTTTGCAACGACTGTCGTTACGAGGCCGTCCGGATCGCGGTATGAGCGGTCGAATGGGTAGGCGGTTATTCGTAACGCAAAGCAACAAGGGGATCCACGTGAGAGGCTCGAAGTGCCGGCAGCAAAGCCGCCAGGAGTGCCACAAGAGCCAAAAGAGTGACGGCCGAGATCAGTGCTATTGGATCGACCGGCGACAAGCCAAAGAGCCTGCTATTGACGACCTTAATCGTCGCGACTGTGAAAGCCGACCCAACACCGAAACCGATTGTGAGCAGCCAAGCCGTTTCGCGCAGAATCATCAGGGTGACTGCCCCCTCCGCTGCTCCTAGCGCTTTCCGTATTCCAATCTCGCCCCTGCGCCGTGTAACCGAATACGAGAGCACGCCGTAAAGTCCAATGGCCGCTAAGACCAGGCCGACAGTTCCGAACACTGTAGACAGGCGGCCCAGGATGCGATCCTGCGCAATGCGCTGATTAATGATGGCAGACAATGGACTGACGTTCGTCATCGTCAAATTAGACTTCGAGGAAAGTATGCTTTTGCGCACGGCGGTCACAACCCTGAGCGGATCTCCGGCTGTCCTGACCTCAAAAACTGCTGAGTCAAGTGCAAAGGTGGGTTGGGCCGCTGGTACGTAGAATCTCGCCTCGACCTCTCCGCGCAGCCTGTTTTGACGCGAGTCCTTGACGACCCCGACAATCTCAAACGTGTTGCGATCGTTTGCGAATTTCTGGGTGACATGAAGACCGATCGGATTTCGCCCTCGGAAAAAAGTCTTCGCAAATGTTTCGTTGATGACACAGACTTTGGGACCTGACACGTTGTCCCGATCGGTGATCTCGCGGCCTAAGCGGATGGGAATACCAAGAGCCGAAAAGAAACCGGGTCCCACATGCTCGTACCGGGAACGCCGGTCTTCGTTGCCCTTTGGAACGTATCCTTCGACGTCAATGAAGTCGCGGGCGTCGTTGCCCGTAAAGAACCCGTTGTTCGAGAAGGTCGCCGCACGCACACCGGGCACGGATCGCACCTGACTTAGCACGTCTGAGAACATCCTGGACTGCTGCGTTCCGCGAGCGCCTGCGGCCAGCGCATCAATTTCGAAAGTCAGAACGTGTTCCTTTTCGAAACCGATGCCGGCATTTTGCAGGTTGTAAAAGGTTCGCAGGAGAAGTCCGGCACCTACAAGCAGCGGCAAGGACAAAGCGAGTTGAAAGGCTACGATCGTCCGGCCTGCTCGCAGCCAAGCCACTGATCCCGTCAGACCACGGCCTTGTTCCTTGAGCCCCGTCACAATGTCAACGTCGAAAGTACTAAGTATCGGCATCAGTCCAATTGCAATACCAGCAAGTAACGTCAGGCAGAACGCGAACAAAAGGACGAAAGTATCTGGAGGAGCCGGCAGTCGGACGGAATCAGAGAACAACCGCAGTAATCCTAAACTTAAGAGCCATGCCAAAAATAGGCTTCCGAAGCCGGCGATGGCCGCGAGGAGCAGGCTTTCGGTGGCGATTTGTCGGATGATCTGTGGACGGCTCGCGCCGAGTGCTGTCCGAATCGCCAGCTCGCGTGTCCTGGCGGTCTGGCGAGCCAATAAAAGATTCCCCAGGTTCGCACAGGCAATCAGGAGCACAAGTCCCGAAGCAGCGAGCAGCAGCTTCAGTGGACCGGCGGCTTGCGTGCGCAGACCGGACGCTCCCATGGCAGCGGAACGGAGCACGAGACGTTGATTCAAGAACCCCTTTGCTTTCTCGGGCGAAAGCCTGGCCGCATAGAACGACTGCAGCTCCTCTTTGAAGACGAGGTTGGCAACTGCTTGCGCCTTCTCCATCGTGATACCAGGCTTGATGCGCCCGAAGACATGCAGCCACATATCTTTCGAAGGATCTTGCGGCCTGTCGTGAAGATAATCACGGCCAGGCAGGATGACCGGTTGCATCCCTAAAGGCAGCCATATGTCTGGACGATCGCCTATTGTCTCGCCGAAGAACGAAGGCGGCATCACACCGATGATGGTGAAAACGCCTCTGTGAATGGTAAGAGTTCGTCCAACGGCTTCTACCCTGCCGCCGAGGCGCCGCCGCCAGAAGTCATAGCTGATCACCGCAAAAGGCGCACGAAGCTCATCGGCAGGTTGGATCGTTCGACCGATAAGGGCAGGTATACCGAGTGTTTCGAAATACTCGTTTGAAACCATGCGCGACCGCACTTCTTCAGGCTGGTTCGAGTCCATTCGCGCCCGGATGCGATCCAGTTCGCTCTGACTTGCCATCAAACTTGAGAACACCCCGGCTCGATCCCGCAATTGCTCAAATTCGGTGTAGGTCAGCAGAGCTCGATCGCCGCCTTGTGAACCGCTGCCCAACCCGCTGCTTGCCGGATCGGTCAGCATTATGAGTGTTTTCGCATCGCGAACAGGGAGCGAGCTCAGCAGAATGCTGTTCAGCAGGCTAAAGATGGCGATGTTGGCCCCGATCCCGAGAGCAAGGGACATAACAGCGACGGTGGTAAAACCAGGCTGCGAAAGGAGCGTTCGCATCGCATAACGAATGTCGAGTCGGGTCACGTGGAAATGCTCCTTGGGTGCTGTGAGGATAAGGTCTACAATCGTTCGGAGTTGGACAACCGATGTAGCCCAACGTCCCCCTTGCTGGTCGGCCTCGCGCACTTGCGCGGCGAACGCGGCGAGCATCTCGGAACCATACTCGTGTCTGAACGGTGCTGGATAACACCGAAGCAGCACGCGATAGAGGGCAACCGAGATCATGCTTAAAGCCTTTTCGGGATGAGTCCAGTTGCACGCGCTTGGTCGAGCAGGTCCATGAAACGCTGCGCTTCCGCCAGGGCGACGCAGCGACCCCGCTTCGTGATCCGGTAATAACGGCGGCGCTCATCGCTGCTCTCGGGATCTGGACTCTTCCGAAGCTCTTCCACTACGCCCTGCTCCAGCATTCGATGGATGGAACTATAGAGCGTCCCCGCGCTGAGACGGACTTTACCGCCAGTCCTCGCCGAAACGTCCTGCATGATCGAATAGCCGTGGCGATCGCGGTCAGCTAGTGCGACTAGAATGTGGAAAACTGCCGTAGAAAGCGGCAACAGGGATGTTATTTCGTCGTCATGCATAGCTCTCTACTATCTTTCACTATAGCGGAACTGAGTATAATTGTCACCTTTATAGTCCTGAATCATCGTTTTGGCTCTGCGCTGTCAAAAGATACTGGACACGCAAAGACTGCTTAGACCAGGGTTTTCGCATGAAGGGACAACACTAACGTGCGCTGCTAGATTCAAGACCAATTAACCGTAGGCCCAATGCCGACTGGCAAGCACTTCGCCGTCACCGGCGATCTATGCGACGGATCGGAGCTTAGGTTCCGGTTTTCCAGATAACCTGGATAATGCCCACTTGAGTTGGACTAACATGTCTGAGAGTGGTCTTTGGTGGTCCGATACATAGCTGTGTTCGCCCTCCTCGGTTTAACCCTGCGAGCCAAAACGACGCTTGGGTTAGGCGAGACGCACTTCGGAATATCGTGTCGTTCACAGGTTCAGGACGAGTTTGACCAGGCTGTTGCGCTGCTGCACTCATTCGAATTCACAGAGGCGCAGAAAAAATTTCGCGAGGTTGAGAACTTGGACCCGCAGTGTGCGATTGCGGCATGGGGAGTCGCCTTGGCTCAGACTCAAAGGGCAGGGGCAAATGCATCTCCAAAAATGCTCGCCGCTGGTTGGACCGAGTTGCGGCCTTGGTTAGCGATTCACCCCGGTACGAGACGAGAGCAGATGTACCTCGACGCTGTTCGGAAGATGTATGAAGGTTATGATCACGTGCCTGGCCAAAAGCGCTGGAATCAATACCTCGCAGCGATGGATTCGATACGGATGCGATATCCAAATGATCTAAATGCCTCTTTGCTCTATGCGCTTGGTCTGGTTTGGACTGCCGGAGATGGGAGAGGCGGACTTGACCGGAGGCAAGAGGCCCTTGACATTCTGCAGCCGATCTTTGCTACACATCCAAACGACCCGGGTGCCGCGCACTACATCATTCACGCCGCAGATACTCCGGAGCTAGCCGAAGAGGGTCTGGCAGCTGCTCGGAAATACGCAAGTATTGCTCCAGATTCACCGCACGCAGTACACATGCCGTCTCATATATTTGGCCGGCTTGGTTATTGGAACGAGCTGATCGCGAGCAATGAGCGGTCGGCGGATGTAGCAGCGGGGTGGGTGGCTTCCGGCAAAGATGGACGCTTTGACCAACTTCACGCGCTCACTTACCTCGAGTACGGCTTCCTCCAAACGGGTAGTTTGGCTGATGCTCGTGAACAGATCACTCGAATTCGCGATCTAATGTCGGGTCCAGGCGGAGATCCATGGGCGGAAGTCGACGCCCGGATTTTGTACGACGTACAGGCAAATGAATGGCGGGATGCCTTATCGACACAGCCACCGCGAGGATCTCCAGTGAAGGAGAATTTTGACGTTTATTGGGTCCATGCAATGGCGGCCGCAGAACTCGGTAACGCTGAGATCGCCAACAAATCCTTGGCGGAGCTGTCCGAATCGGCTGCTCAGCATGAGGGTAACGGTTACATCCTTCACGTCGATTTAGCGCAAGCCACAGCCGAAGTCGACGCCGTGATGGGGAAAACCGATGAAGCAATCGCCATACTCAGAGATGCCGTGGGGTTCGAGCAGCAACATCCTGTAGACTACCCCAACGTCTTGAATCCACCTTCTGCCGAGCTGCTAGGAAGTCTTCTTTTGAAACAGCATCGACCAGAGGAAGCGACGCGTGCCTTCCGGGCAGCACTTACACTTGCCCCCAACACGCTTCACTCAGTCGAGGGTGCGAGAAAAGCCGACGAGCGTAATTCTGCGGGCGATACGCACTGAAGTACCGTGGATCCCGAGGGGGAGACAGGAACGGTCACGTAATCCGGATTTCGCCGCGGATCAAGCCCAGATCCATACTGCGCCGTTTTGCGCGATCTATCCTCATGTGCGAGTTTTCGATAACCGAGTTTCCGTCGATTACCTAAAATGTGAGCAAAGTTTCATGAGCGATCCCCCGGCCGCGTTGCGCCATCCGTCCGGCACCAGAGGCTTCCCGGATTAGTCGACCAACGCCCTGCGTCCAATCTCTAACTGCCGCAAGTATCCCGCAAGCTCCGCTTCAGAAGCCTAATGTTCAAGCAGCTCGAAGACATCGCCGATATAGGCGTCGTATTCGGCTGCGGCTTCGGGCACATCCTTTACGCCAATTGGTTCCACCGTGCCAAAACGATGACTCGGATTTTAGATCTGACCTCCCGGGAGACCGCCTTGCCGAGCATGCACCAATTCTGCCACTACATGTGGCGACAAGCTGCTATGAGATGGGCAATATTCCTGCCCTGCGGGGCGACCGCTGTGCTACGCAATAGTCCGATCGGCGCGTGAAATGACAGAGTTAGCGTGAGACGATTGCAGGATGTTCAATGTCTTCACTGGGCTTTCCCGCTTGGTTCCGAACCTGTGCACGATCGTCAGTGACGGTTTAGCTTCCTCGTCCGCCTCTGGCGCGGTCGCACGGCTTTGGCAGCTGAGAATCTGTTCTTGCGCAAGCAATTGGCTCTATTCCGGGAACGGGAGAAGAAAGCGAAGCCCACCACTCCTGCCGACAGATTGTATTCTCCACATTGGCTCGTTGATTCGATTAGCGTGGTGCATTGATGATCGTCAAACCAGCGACTCTGATTGGCTGGCATCGGAACGGATTCCGAATCTCCTGGCGTTGGAAGTCGAGACCGGTTGGGAGGCGCGAGTGACTGTCGAAGTCAGGGACTTGGTTCGCCGCTTAGCGACTGAGAATCCAACCTGTGGAGAACAACGCATTGCAGATGAGCTGTTGCTGAAACTGCGGATTCAGCTTTCCCCGCGCATCGCTAGCAAGTACATCAAGCAGCTTCCCCGACCGCGCGGATGAAGAGACCAGCGCTGGTCCACCTTCTTAAAGAATTGCGCAAATGCAATCGTAGCTTGCCATTTCTTCACCGTTGTGATGGCCTGCTTTCGAATGGTTTATGTGTTTGTGGCGCTGGAGATCGGTTCGCGACGACTGATTCATTTCAATGCGCCCGAACATCCGATGGCGGAGTGGACTTTACAACAGTTCCGTCAGGCGCTACGGGGAGATCGGAAATACAAGTTCCTGCTTCACGATCGAGACAAGACCTTCTCGGTTGGTTTGGAGGAAGAAGTCGCGAACTGGGGCATCAAGTCTTGAAATCTCCGCCAGATGCGTCAACAGCGAATGCTTTTTGCGAACGGTTAATTGGGACGATCCGTCGAGAGTGCTTGGATTATGTGATACCCCTGAGTGAATCTCATCCAAAGCGCACGCTTCGTGAGTGGGTGAAGCATTACAATTAGCGGGCGTCCTCATCAGTCCTTAGGTCCCGGTATTCCCGATCAAGTTGCGAAGAAGTTGCCTACTAGCGACAAAAGGAAAATCACGTCTAACCGAAGACAGATAATTGAGAAATCGATACTCTGCGGTATGCACACCATGAGTACCGGTGGGCCGACGCCGCCTGACTTATTCACAACTCGGCCAATGCAGCAAACAGAACGTGGCTTCAGAGAGTTTTTGCGCAGCACAGGAGTAGCAGAGCGTTGGGTGGGAAGTGCGCGTCGTGAATTACTCGACTACGTCATCCCATTGAATGAATCTCACCTCGGCGTCTTGGGCGCGAGTATCTTTCTTATTGCCATCAAGATCGCACCCATAAAGGGCTAAACAAGAATACTCCTGACGAGCGACTCGTCGAAAATCATTAATCCTTACCGTCCCGAATCGTGTCCACATCGCGGCATGAAACTACGCCTAGCAATTTTGATGACCGACAACGCTTTGTGAGATCAGTTTAAGAATCTTGCTTAAATCGATTAATCTTGTTCGGAGAGCATTCGCTCCGTCGGGCCATCTACGAGTTCGTCGCCCACTATCACCATGAGCGGAATCATCAAGGAATCGGCAATCGCTTCATTGCCGCCAGCATACATCAGCGTGCTGCAGGTTCAGTGCCTCGTCGCGAACGTCTGGGAGGAATGCTGAACTATCACTATCGTGCGGCCGCCTGATCTATCACAATCTGGTTTTCGCACCATACGAGGTCCAGCTCGCCGGTACGCAAGAATTCAAAAACTATTCGCCATCATGAGTTCGTCACCCGAGCTTTCCAGCTGGCCGAAGTATAAGGCGTCTTCTTTGGGATTGAGAGAGAGACCACCAACTGTGCTGGAAGACAATGTTGCCAGAGGAGTGGGATGACGCCCGTCGAGAGAGGCGGAAATAAGGCTCAGACCGGAAGGCGACTGGCGCGTGAACAGAATGGAACTCCTTCCCACGCCGTAACCTCGATAAAAGACATCGCTGGCGACGGGCGAAGTGCGCCCTGAAGTCAAATTCTTCCGCCAAAGCTGGCTGGGTGCCCAGAGCCGCTCAAGGTAATAGAGATACTGCCCATCGGCGCTTACCTCCGGCGCTACGCCATCGGTGTTCGTTTGTGGCACTGCTTCACCGCCGGCGAATGGTATGCGCCAGATTTGAAAGCGGCCGGCTCGATTCGAGGTGAAGTAAACCCATCGTCCGTCGGGCGAGACTACCGGTGTTAAGTCCTCGAATGCGCCGCCGGAGGTGAGGCGCTGCGGCTCACCTCCAGTCGCCCGAACACGGAACACACTGGAGGAGAGGCCGATGCGGCCGTCAAACACGACCGATCCGCCATCTGGTGACCAACGTGGAGAGCCCGCCTGACTGCGCAACGCGGTTAAGGGTGAAGTGTCGCCCGTCGATAGGTTTGCAAGCCAGACTTCTGGAAATCCGTCGCGATCCGATTCGAAGGCAATTTGCGTGCCGTCTGGCGATACAGCGGGACGCTGATCCATGCGGAGAGAGCTGATCACGCGGGTCAACTGACCTGCGGAAGAACCATGGGCGGTCCGCAGCTGGAGTTTCCAGATGTTGGTGTCGTCGAGATTCCGCGAAAAAGCAATGCGGTTGCGTTGAGCTGGTATGGCTAAATCGCGGATTCGTTCTCCGAGATTTGCGAGAACAGCGGGCTTATGTCCATTGTGACTGCAGTAGAGGCGGGCAATCGAATCAAGTTCGGCGATGAAGAAGAGGTCGTGGCCGTCGCTGCTGTAAACCGGATTGCGCACGAGGCGCGCTTGGAAATTCGGCCATGAAAGCACAGCCGGAGTAACGAGAGACGAACCTCGCTGAAGCGGCACGGTTAGTAAACGGCTGTGGGCGTCAGTAAAGAAACGAGAAAAAACTACATTTTCCGCGTCCGGCCCCGGCGCTGGTTTATCGTCATCCAGGTCGCCGGTGGCAGCTGTTAAAGGCACCTGTTTGCCGTCGGCGGGAGAAATCAAGACTACCGAGTGATTCAGGTAGTGTCCGGAGCCGGCGATCAGCCAGTGGCCATCCCTGCTATAGGTTAAGGAGCGGCCCTCAAAGGAGGTTACGATCCTTTCGCGTCCCGTGATCCAGTCGCGAAAGACAAGATTCCACTGAGTGGCGCCATTTTTTCGAGTGAACGCCAGAGTGCGACCGTCCGGCGACCATGCGGGAAGGTCTTCCTCCAAACCCTCGCGCGTCAGGCGAACCGGCCGAGCCGCGGCTCCGGTCTTTGAATTTATTGCCTGAATATAGATTTGACGTGGTTTTCCATCTCGGTCCCAGGAGTAAGCGATGCGGTCGCCGGCAGGTGAGAAAGCCAATCCATACTTATAGCCGGGTTCAACAGAGATGGGAGAGGCCAGGAAGTCTCTCGGGCCATCGGTGTTCGAGAAAAAGTAACCGCCTACGCAGAGACAGATAGCCACCAATGCGACCAGAGCAAGAAACAATGAATGGCGGGACTTTGTCGAAATCGACTTTTGAATTTCCGACAATTCGTCGCAAACCATGACCGCGGATGGCCTTTGGGTTGGCGGTGCGGTCAGCATGGCGCGGAGCAAGGATCGTAGGCTGCGCGGAATGCTGTTTGGCGGGAGCGGAGCGGGAAGGGAGAGCTTACGGTTTGAAGTCAGGTCTGGCAACGTGCCGTTGGGCGGAATACCGGTAGCCAACTCGCAGATAACCAAACCGAGGGTGAAGATGTCGCTAGCGGCTGTGATGAGTTCGCCACGGCGCTGCTCGGGCGACATGTATCGCCACGTTCCGGCGAAAAGATGGGAGGCAGAAATGCTGGCGTCGTTAGCCATCCGCGAGAGGGAAATGGCAAGCCCGAAGTCAAGTACCTTAACGTTTCCATCGGGGCGAAGAATGGCATTTTCTGGTTTGATGTCTCGATGAACGATGCCGCGCTGGTGAGCAGCTGCGAGGGCGAGGGCAATTTGGTAACTGATCGCGACGACCTGCTTGAGGGGAACTTCCGTCTTGCAGATTGCGCGGATCGACGTACCTTCCACGTATTCCATTACGATGGCGAAAGCCTCATCGGAGCGAAGGACCTCATGCACTGTGACGATATTGGGATGATTCAGAGAGGAAACCGTTCGCGCCTCACGAATGAAGCGATCGAAAGCGCCTAATTGCTCCAAGGCTGCGGGACGCAGGAATTTCAAGGCAACGGTGCGGTCTAACTCGGTGTCGTGCGCACGGTAAACATCGCCCATGCCGCCACTGCCGCAGTATTCGAGGATCCGAAAGCGGCCGACAGATTGGCCGACCCGGTCGGGTGGGTAGGCTTTTTCGCCAAACTCGCTGATAACGGTGAGCGCCTGATCTATGACCTCGGCGGGCGCTCCCGAAGCATTCAGAAAAGCGATGCGCGCTTGCGGAGGCAGGTCGGCCGCCGCTTCAGAGAGACTTAATACGAGTTGCCACTGCTCGTCCGTTAACATCCGGCGCATGCGTGTCGGTTGCTCTACCGCGTGGAAAGCTCATTCGCCAGCCAATGCCGCGAGAATCGCCAATAGCGATGGACCGAGACAGTGGAACAGCCGAGCCGGGAAGCAATTTCTTCCGCAGTCAGTCCTTCAAACACCTTTTGTTCCACGACCTGCCTAAGGACAGGTTTGATGGCTTCGAGACGCGACAGCAGAATCTCTGTTTCGAGAAGACAAGCTTCTTCCTTGCCAGGCAACTCATCGACCAATGGCATTTTCTCCGCTTTTGCGGCGAGAGGCCGAGCGTGATGGATCAGGAGGCGGCGCATGATCTGGCCCGCGAGAGCGAAGAAGGCACCGCGATCGTTCACGGCATTAGATTCCGCGGGCTCGAGGGCTTTTACGCGAACAAGCTGTAAGTAAAGCTCATTAACCAGCAGAGTCGGCTGCCAGCTATTTCCACTGCGCTCGCCCTGCATCTGGCGCGCGGCTAAGCGCTTGAGTTCAGGGTAAAACAACTCCAAAAGCTGACCACCCGCCTGCTGATCTCCGCCACGATAGGCTGCCATTAGCAAGCGGATCGCTTCCGGTTCGGATGGAGACACCACGCAATTTTAGTCTAGTCGAAAGCCATTCAGGGTGAGGGTTGCAGAGGATCTAGCTCATCTTTATCAGCCAGATAGGACTGGTTTAGGAGCGGGCTTCGGCGATCTTAAAAGTGTTCCGGGTGGCAGACAGAGAATGCTGAAAAAAAAGATCGCTGTGCCTGATCACTTCTGATGCCTCGCTCGCCCCTGTACATGTAGTTCCGCCGCATGGTCTGGAACACACGATTGAACCCGCATGCAGCTGACCGCATTCACTGATACCTTTACCTGCCGCGATGTTTGTCTGACTGTCGTCGCCTGCGCGCGCAGTAAGGATGCTTTTGAGCCGGCTGCTTAAGTAAACCCTCGGAGGAAATTTGATGTATTGCAAAATCTCAAGCGCGCGAGCGCGCCCCAAAAACGTTCTACCGATCTTCTGTCTGTCGCTGGCCTGCTGCAACATAATGGCCGGCAGCCTGGCCGCTCAAACTACCCAGCCGGGACAAACGAGTCCGATTAGCCCAGAGCGCCTGACTCTGTTTCCAGACGATGAGCTGTTCTCCTTCTCGCCTGACGGCCCGAACGGCGCCATCAACACGCGTCTCTTTCAAACTGACTACGATGCCAATCTAAGCCTCGGGAAATCCCAATTGCTTTTTTCTTCGCCGTACACGGACCCCATAGTTGCATCGTCTGGGAGAGTGATCCAGCCGGATCGCGACACCCTTGTCACCGCTAGCCGCGTAACGGGCACCAGCCAGCTCAACGTCCAGACCTTCTATCAACAGCACAACAACAGCTTCATCATTACAAATACTCTCGGCGACAGGAGCAACGGCATCGACGTAATTGCTATCGCAACCGGGGATCTCGACAGAGCTCTGGATTCTCAACATAGCTACCACGACGAAGTTGCGGTTGCTTATCTTAGCAACGCTGGAACGATCAACTTAACAGTACTGAATTTCTCCAACGGCGATTCAAAGGCTGCGCTGGCATCTCTAACTGTACCTGTGCCAGAGTCTTCTCGAGTAAGTCCGTCCGATAATCCTCTGGCGGCCGCTATCGGAGACTTCGATAACGATGGAAACAACGAAATTGCGCTGGCTTACGTAGGGTCAAGCGGTATCACTGTTACGATATACCGCTACACGACCGACAACATGGGTGGCGGCACTATCCAGCTGGCTAATTCTGCCCTCGTGCCCACTCCCTCAAGTTTCAATTTCAGCATGGGTGGTTCCAACACTATCTATTCCGCAGTTCCGCTTGCCACTGTTTCGTTGCAGGTTGGCGATTTCCAGGGAGTCGGTTTTGACGAACTGGCCGTCGGCTATGCGGTAGGCGGCTCCACTGTACTTGGGGAGCTTATTATCGCAAGCGAACCGGGCTTCAGTATTCTAAAGTTCGACACGAATCTCCAGGCCGCTTTAACTGCCACTCACCATGAAATGCCAGTCGTGCAGGAAGCGCAGGTACCGCAGCCGCCCTCCACCCGGGTCGAGTTAGCTTCGGGACAATTCCTGTTCAATAACAGCGAGCCCACCCAATACCCGTTTGGTCAGCACCAGCTGGTAATTGCATGGAATGATTCTTCATATGTCAGCAACGTTTATGACCAGCCACCAAACATTCATCTTCAGGCTTACTATCTCTCCAACGATCAAACTGTCAATCAGATTGGGAATCCGCTGTTCGTGCTTACCGATCCCACTCCGCAATTCTCGCTTGTGGCCGGAGGCTTTATGGGTAACGGCAACATCAACAGCCCGACAGCCTCGCTGGCCTTGAGCGCCTGGGCGGGGAGCAGCACCGGCCAGGGTATCTACTCGATTAAAACCATTGCGATAGGTGCAGGCGGATTAACAGTGAAGGACTCAGTCTCCTACTCTACCGGGCGGGTTGACGAGATCGAACGACTTCCGCTGGTGGCCGGCGATTGGAAAGGAAACTCGGTTTACCTCGGCGCACCCGTCCATATCACCATCAGCAATGCGACCAGAACCAATTACATCTTGGAACAACCGCCTAGTCTGGCTTACTGGGATAATGCGGCGAAACAGGTGGACACGGTAAGCCGCTACGCGACATTCAATACCTCTTATTCGAACGAATCCACCAGCACAACATCGAATAAGAGCACCGATCATTCGACCTGGACCATCGGTGGCTCAGTCGAGGCCTCGGCCGGAGGAACGTTCAAGGCCGGTGCAAATTTCGGTATTGCTAAGGGCGATTTAGAGGCTTCGGTGACAGTAACCGGGAAAGTTGGCTACGACTACAACCAGAACAAACAGAGCTACGATGGTAACTCCGAAACTCGTGATCTCAAAGTAACAGCAACAACCGAGCTCGATGATTATTTAAACTATCGGAGCCAGCTGTTTGATGTTTGGCGCTATCGCGCATATGGGGTGACGCAAAAAGCTCCCAACTCGAACAGCTTTTATGAAATTGTCTTACCGGGCCCCTCTTTGTCCAGCTCAGTGGGAGGCTTAGATGCGGACTGGTACCAGCCTATCCACGAAAACGGAAACATTCTGTCCTACCCTTCGGCGCTCGGGCCGGATCCAAACAATCCATATATTCCGTCTGATTTGGGATCCTTTAAAGTCGGTGCAGATAGTGACGCGGTAAGTGAGCCGCTGGTGCCGGCTAGCCAACTTAGCTTCGACGGTATTGCTCAAACGCAAACATTGCGATATTCGTCGACGGTTTCGTCTGGTAGCAGCTTCGATTACGCCAATACCCTTGGAGAAAGCCTGGATGTAAAGGCTTCCGCCACCGCGAGCGCCCAGATCGCCACCGCCCAAGAGAGTGCAACGGTTAGTGGAGATGTCGAATTTCATAACAGTAACAGCTGGGGAAGCTCGCAAACTAGCGACAACAGCCTGACGACCGATACTTCGATGAGTATCAATTTGTCTTCTGGTAGTCCGGATCAGAGCTATGAGTTCTTCCCAGTGCTCTATGCGGCTACCGACGGCACAATCAAGATGAGCTTCGCTGTACCAAACCCGGCAACAGTCGGCGGAAGTCAGCAACACTGGGCAAAACGTTTCGGCACCAAGCCGGATCCCGCGCTTAACTTGCCGAGACGATTTCAACCAGCATATTCACAAAACGGAACTCAGAACGGATGGACGCCCGAGACCGACACGATTCGCAAGAAGATGCGAGGCCTTTTTTTCCGCCGTGCCAGGATCAATCCCACGGACAACGACTATGACTATCTGAATGGGAACGCAACTACTGGCGACGTAGTACGAGTGGAAGCTCGCGTCTACAACTACAGCACCGCTCAAATGGCTTCCCGTCTTCGGGTCACATTCAAGGCGATTCCGTACGATAGCTCAACCGACAGCGAGATCTGCGAAGCGCCGATCAACGGAAATCCCGGGGATACAGGAGGTCTGATCTGTCCGGATTCCGCACGTACAACGATCGGCTCGACCACCACCGCGCCTTTAAATCCGCTTCAGTTTACCTGTCTCTCTGGCACGGATGACAATCCAAACTCTACCGGGTGTGCCGCTCCCACCTTCATCAATTGGGACACCACCAGCCTGGGGCCGAAGTCCGGTACGGCTACTTATCGGATCTATGTCACTCTGGACCCAACAGACGAAACTTACGGCTCTGATGGCGTTCCGGTCCCCATTACCGACATCAAGAATACGCAACCGATGGTCGTAACCACCAGTGCGCCGCACGGTCTGGAAAGTGGAGATTATGTAACCATCGGGCAGGTGAAAGGCCTAACGGATGCAAACGCTGTCTGGCAGGTAACCGTCGTAAGTCCGACGACCTTTCAATTAAACGGCACTCTTCGCGGGGTGGCCGACTACGCGGGAGGGGGAGCCGCCACGCTTCTGAATCCCGGTCAGAATAACGAGGGCTACGGTGTCTTCTCTATTACAGCACCGAATGAGCAGTTAGGCGCGTCTAAGGCAATCAACGATTATCTGAAGGCGGATTCGGTGCAGGCTGTGGGGCTCGGAGGACGTAAGCTGACAGTGGACTCCGTGAAAGCAGTCCAGTTCCGGCCGCTCCGGGTGCGGGTCACTGTATTCAGCTCAAGTGTTCATCCGCTCGGCACCAGGCTGCGGATCTTCGACGGCAATCCGGCGGAGAGAGCTCCAGTAATCGCCGATCAGCTTGTACACCCGGGAAACAACGGAGCCGAGGGATCCCACATCTGGATCACTTGGACTCCGAAGACCGCCGGCACGCATCAGCTCTACGCCCAGTTACTTGAGCAGGCAAACGATTTGCAGAAGGGCGATAACACAGCCAGTCTGGATGTGGACGTTTTGCGCGCCGGAGATGTCAACCGCGATGGCAACATTGATCGGGCGGACCTGAACGAAGAGATGAAGAGTGTCGGCAATTGGGCTTTGAATAGCGCGTGCGGAACAGCCTGCGACCTGGACGGCGATGGCGTCATTTCAGTGCTCGACATCCGGAAACTCGTTCTGATCTGCGGAAGCGCTTGCGCGGCCAGTAAATAAGCACTAACTAGGAAAGAGAGAAATCAACGATGAAGCATCACAAGCGTTTAGTAAGCGCTCTCCTCGGATCTGCGCTTATGGTGATACCGGCGTCCGCCGCCGGTACCACTCTCACTGTAGACCCATTGCAGTCGAGCGTTGCGGTAGGGGGAACCACGGAAGTAGAGCTGACGGTCAGTGGATTAGGCAATAGGAGCGCTCCCTCACTCTCCGCCTTCGATTTAGAGTTCCTGTTCGACTCCTCTGTACTGTCTATAGCAAAGACGGTGTTCGGCACCTCTTCGGCGCCGTTCAACCAGCTCGATCTTTCGGGTGCGGGACCAATTACAGCCGTGGCTCAACCGACTCCCGGCGACCTCCATCTCCAGGAAATCAGTCAGGACTCGGCGGCTCTCCTGGATAGTCAGCAACTCGGCTCGTTTGCGATAGCGGAGATCACGTTACGCGGGACGTCAACCGGGGTTGCAGCCCTATCCCTTTCGGTGAATGCGCTGGGCGATTCACAAGGCAATCCGCTGGCGGTCTCTTCCCTGATCGGAGCGAACCTCACAGTGGGGCCAAGTTCCGCGGTTCCTGAACCCAATACTCTGTCGTCCCTAGGCTTCGGTTTGCTAGTGCTCCTGTACTGGAGAGCGACGATTCTGTCGCGAAACTCTTCTACGGACTCTTAGGAGATTGTTGAATATTTGCTTAGCGGTTACTACAACCGCTTGACTGTTCGCAAGCTGAATGCTGACAGTGAGTAGGGGACGGCGGCTAACGCCGTTCTCCGGAAATGCCCTCAAAACAAATCTGCTGTCTTGCTCTCTGCAAGCATGTTTGGGCGTTGTGAAGCATTTGTTAGCACCTCATGTTGAGGGGAGATTGAATTCGACTTACGAGCTGTAGCACGCGCGTGAGGTGCACCCCACGATTCGCCCGAAGTGGAATACTTGTGGTTCATCAAAACTGGAATTGGCTTGCGAACCAAAGGCTTCGGATCTGGGCAAGCGATTAGGATCACGCGCGAATGACGGCTCTGTTGGGAATACTGGCGTACGTGCGAGCGTTTCTGATGGCGCGGCATGGGTCGGCGTTGGAGGCGGTTGCCCTTCGACAGCAACTTGCTGTTTACAAGCGCAGGCAGCCGCGGCTAAGCTGAATCGATTCGATCGCCTGTTTTGGGTAATCGTTCGTCAGATCTGGACCAATTGGTCCGAAGCACTGATTCTCGTCAGGCCCGAAACGGTGGTGCCTTAGTATCGCGCCGGATACCGCCTGTTCTGGAAGTGGCGATCCCGACGGCGACCGGGGCGCCCGAAGGTAAGCTAAGAGATCCGGGTCTTGATCCGCCGGATGAAGAGCGGGAATCCGACGTGGGGAGCGCCGCCGCATCCATGGCGAGTTGCTAGCACTCGGCTTCGGGATCTCCGAACCTACCGTGTCACGCTATCTGCGACGCCTGAAGCGCATTCCAGAGGAAAGCAAACCCGGTCAGTGGCTCACCTTTCTAAACAACAATCGCGAGGTGCTGCCGCTTTCGACTTCTTTACTGTGCCGACTCTTTTGTTCCGCACCCTATATTGCTTCTTAGCGATTGAGCACAGAGCGCATTCTGCACTTCAACGTGACATTCCATCCAACTAGCGATTGGATCGTGCAACAGCTACAAGAAGCCCCCGCTTCCGTGCCCATATCGCTACGTGTTGTTTAACCATGATGCGAAGTTCGGCAACGACATCCCCAAGTTCTTGATATCCAGTGATCCTCATGCCTTTTCGCACCAGTATCAGAAGCCCTTGGCAAAACGAGTCGCGAGCGCACGTTCGTGTAATCCGCCTTGACCAGTTGGTGTCGGGTTCTCGGTAAGGTGGGCGTGCCGATTACCCGTGGGTAGTCGCGCAGCGTAGGTCTATGCCTCGCGGTTGATATCCTTCGATTGCTGCCCACTCGCTGACTCAGCAAGAATGCTAAATAGCTGCCTTATTTAGCACACGCGGGTCAGCTTCGACCGTTCGTTCGGCAAGCCAATAAACACCACCCGCGGACGCTATAGTTTTTTGGGCTTCGAGAGCGCCAGGAGGCAAAGGAACAGCTGTGCCGGCCTTGACTCGTTCCTCCGCTTGGGCTCTCATCTTCTTCAGCACGTGCGCAGCGTATGTTGTACCGCCGCGTCGAACTGCATAGCGCTTCAAAACCTCTTGACTATGCATCGATAGCGTCACGCCCGGATCAAAACCCAATGCTCGAAAGAAGTTCTCGCCATTCGCGCCCGGAACACCGAATATCCAGGGTTCGCCGCAAGATGCCGGGATCGCTGCCGGTCCGTGTGGAGAATGATTCGTAATCTCGATCGCGAGACTATTCGCATAATCGAGAACGATGGAGCTGCCAGGAGTACCATGCGTAGCTACCATTCGCAACACCTCGCGGACACTGCTCCTCGGCGGGTACATGCTCACACCTTCCCAAATGTAAAATGATCTCGCCCGTTTCCGAAAGCCGGCAGCCTCCAGGGCGCTCATGAGCTTGTCCTTCTCGAAATCGATACTTGCATAAACGACATTGGCAGGAACGTGGCCCAAGACCGTCTGAATTCGCTGTTTCTTGTCTTTCTGTGTGGGTTCGGCATCAACTTCGAAGACGAGACAGCATTTCAGAAGGTCTTGAATTCGATACGGCCGGCTCTCGAACCCCGCTCCCAGAATCACGATCTGGGTCGCACCGTTCTCGACTGCGCGCTCTAGTGCCTCATCAATGAAACGAGTTCGCAAAATCATCAAGCTTGCAAACCGAGCGATTCCAGGATCTGGATTGCTTCGGCGTATGGCTGCTCCAGAGCTTTCTTGAACGGATGATCATCAATGAGCAACAGCTCGCCTGGCCCTATCGACTGGTCTGCCAGAAAGTCTGGATTCTTTACGCCCACGTCTTCGTCGCGAGAACCCAAAGCACGCGCCGCGGCGACGAGTATGGATGTGCGAGAAGGAAAACTTTTCGACGCGCGGTGCTCCGGCATAGCCATGACTGAAAGTGTAACCAGCAATTGCTAAGTGGGTAGGTCCTCAAAACTCTTAAGTCAATACAATGATTGGCTTGTGCCGGCCAGACCTGCCAGCTGTAACGGGTTACGTGCGCATTTATTGTGGCTCGGTAACGTTGCGTAACGTATCCCAAAGCGCCACAATCGTGATCCAGAAAGAGAAGGGAGGCCGGTCGCCAGCGGCATTCGCCGAGGGTACACCGCCCTCTGTCGCGGTAGGGATCTCGCGTATTTGGGGAAGGGCGGCTGTACTCGATGTAAGACAGCAACACGCGATGCTCTTAGCACCAGGAACGGACGGACGGCAGACAAACTCGGACTAGGCAAGCGAACCAGTGTCGCTCCTGAACTGGAAACACCGTTGAAGGCAGCATGAGCCTCTCTCGGGAAGGCCGCGCCCTCTTCGTAGCCGAACTCGAGCATCGAAGCTACGAGTGGATGATTGCTAACAATTTCTGGCGCAAGTAGGGAGTTCCGCTATTATGCCCTCCTCTGTTTGCGCACGAAAGCCGCGAGCAGACCGAGGGCAAGAAGAAGTGAACCGAAAGCGCTTGGCTCGGGAACCATTGCAGCTGTTCGCGCATCGACATTGTCAATCGCCAGCAACGAGCTACTTGTCGCCGTTAACTAATCGAACGTTCCTGAAAAACTAGCTACTCCTTCGCCATTGAAGAACCCTGTGGGCACTGACGCGGTGAAGTTCGCCGTGCCCACTGCGGTCCCATTTTCAAAGGCGGACAATGTCAGTGTTCCCGGACCACCTACCGTCGCAAAATTGAAGGCAATCCCTTGGAGGTTGCCAGAGAACGACAGCGACAACGCGCCTGATCCGTAGCTGGACCGCAGAAGCTCTGAACGAGAACATTGCCCGGTAATGACTGGAACAGCCCAAAGGAATCGCAAACCGACGCCCGGCCGCCGAACATTGCCGAAAGCCCATTCACAGTATCCCTGAACGGCGTGGCTGTGTTCGGTGCGTTGCTTTCGAAATCGAAGAGGGTATCGGCAGCGCTATGTGCGCTCAACAGTGATAGCGCGCGGAAAATTGTAATTAGGCAAGTCACGCGAGTAGTGTTCACAATGCTGGAAGGATAAAAGAGATCTCTGGGGATCGCCAACGCGATCGCCGCTTTCCGCCTCCATTCCAAACGGACAGGCGCGCATACGTTCCGTCAACCGTCGTTTTTTCATAACCTTAGCTGCATATCGGAAAAAGCAGAAGAAAAGCACAAAGAAGATATCGACCGCAGCACAGTTGCTCAGCCATAATCGATTCCGTTCAGGGCAATTGACGTTGGTGCTTGGTTACTATCTCGCCGACGAAGCCACGAAAGGACCATCCATGAATCTTTCCCCTCAAAGTTCACAACCCCGCGGGCAACGGACCATCACAATGGCTTGCTCCCTGCTGGCCCTTCTTCTTTGTTCTTCCGGCTTGACGCGAGCAGCGGACCCACGGCAACATTCATACAATCAGCCTCCTCCCGACTTCGCGATTCTGTCCCCCGGTTTCGGCAGCTATCAAACTGGGCAGGTAGAAGTCGAACTGCAATACATCACCCACAACGAGGATCCTAAGATACAACTTCAACTCAACGGACGGACGGTGAACCACGGCCGCTTAAGGAAGTCCTGTGAAGGGGCTACCTGCACCATAACCGGCAAACTGACCGTGTGGGACGGACTACGCGTGGGAGAAAATCAGCTGTCTGCCACACTCGCCGGCCGCTTGTACCAGCCCACCCGGAGAAACGCTTCGTCCGCAACGCCTGTCCTCATCGCGCACACCAGGTTCGACTACTTCGAGGGCCTGGGGGGCGGGGTTTACAACTCGATCAACTACTACACTCCGGTATCGCTCGGTCTGACTACCATACCGGGCGGGGGCGGTTCGGCAGGCACGCCGTGGATGCAGCTCACGAGCGGCTACCCGGCCGATTGGAATGCGACAGCGGACGCGTATGCCTTCCCGAATTTGCCCGGCCCGCCTGACCCGGAGACGCACGAACCGACGACATTAACAAAGGTCACGATTCCCTATCCGGATATCAGCCTGGGCTTCACCTGCACTGGAGGAACCTTTCAAGCCTACGTGCTCGGCCGCCAAAACCCGTATCTGGGCGGACCGGACGACCAAAATGTGGAGACGGGGGCGTGCTTCGACAGCATCTCGGACCTTCAGGCACAATTCCAGGCCAAATTCAGCCGGCCTTTAGGCAGCCAAGACTTGGTCATTATGGGCACGGCGCCAGGCCAGACGGTTCCGCCCGGATTCGACGCCTCACCCCTCGGTGGAACCAATTTCTCCCAAACACCCGTCAGCGAGTATCCGCAGGCTTACATCATGATCGGCGTTCCCGGCGCAGCCGCTGGAACGGCGTATGAGAGCTTCGGTATCCCTACGGCGCCCAACCGCCCGAGCACACCCTACCAGCCGTCCCTGAACGGGACGCTGATGCAGGATCAATACAACAATTACAACTTCGTCCCGAGTGGAGATACCGGCTTCCAGGCGCACAGCGGCAGCCACACCGGATCGTACATAACGGTGGAAAACAACACGTACACTCCGCCTTCTTCTGAAGAGGGCTTTTTCTGGCTGCTCGTGCTCGACCAGGAAACGTTGACGCCGGTCAACTACTATGCTGGGTCTCCGTATGCTTTTCAGAACTGTAATACCACCGCAACGAATCAAAGCTGTGGGGCTGCGTATACGGTCGATGCGGACGGTGGCGCCGCTCTGGCGAACGAGCTGAACAGCCTCAGCAATGCGCACGATCTGATCTTTCTGGTCGCCCAGGGCTGCCCGCTTACTAACCCGAACCAGATGCAGTCGGCTTTAGCGGACGTTCTGCACAGCATCGGGGGAGTTCCTTACGCGGTGAATTCGATGAACCCGCAGAATCCCGCTCCGTACCCGTGCAACTACAGCCTGGTTACGGTAAACGATGGAAACCACTGGCATCCGCTAAATGACCCAGTGGCTCTCTCCTCCAGCGCGTTCTCAGCCAATGGTCAATCCGGCTCGGTGCAAGGTTTTCTGGCGCGCAGTCAACATGGCCTTTACGAGGTGGCGAGCAACGCCCAAATGATACCGAACAGCGATGGAAGCGGCTTCGCATCTCCCATCGACTACACCTTCGAATATGTAAGTTCGAGCCAGCGGCAGGACTGGCCCCTCGTCGATACCGCGTTTCCCATTGAAGCCTACGCGGATCTGAGCTACCAGATCTTAGCTGGACTGGGCAAGACAGGGTCGCGGCTCTATGATGTGCGCTACTTCTACTCCGATTCGTCGTTCTTGACCAACAGCGAGCTGGGCAGCATTCTGCAGAACAATCTGATAGGTACCCCAACCCAACCTCCCGCCCAAACCTTCACGGCTCAACCTTGGGACAACGCCACTCCGGCCCAGTTCACGGCGGCGCGCCAGCAAATCGGTGCCGAGCTGCAACAGATCCTCAGCGTCTACGGTTATCTCGGGCCCGCTGGCATCGAAGGCGCGATGGCGGGTGCAAATTCGAACATTTTCAGCGAAATGACCGGCATGGCGACGGCTATCAGCGGCGACTATTCGGGCGCCGGAAATGCGAATGCCAATGCACGCCTCTCGAAAGTTCTAAATCTGGCCGGCGGCATTGTCGGAATCGGCTCGGCCATTCCAGTCGTTGGTCCGATCTTCGGGGTGGTAGCCGGAGGTCTGCGTGTCGGTTCGGCGTCTATCTCGATGGGCAGCACTCCTCCCTCGCCGCAGGCCGTCTTCGATACCAGCCTGACCAATCTGTCGAATGATTACACAACCTATGCGGGAGACCTGGCGACCGGCTATGAGGGAGCGATGAATAATATCCTGCTAGACTCTGGTAAACTTTCGACCATCTCAGCACTCACCCTCGACACCAACTCAACGTGGAACTTCCCAAGCCAACTCTCGCCAAATCAGTTGGAAGAGCCACTTAAAGACGCCGCAGCGCGAGCCCTGTGGCTGGACATCATGCCGCAGCTTTATGGAATTCGCCAGTACTTCAACGGTCCGAGCAATAATCCCGGGAACTACGGAGTCTACGAAGTCTATTACCAGACTTGCTACAACCTGTACTACGGCGCCGACCCCGCCAGCTACGCTGCTTACAACAGCATCGGCAGTAACGCAACGCAATACGACTTGTATGTATTTGCCGAAAAGCCCGTTGCGTCGACACATGACGAGGTCGTGACCAAGACGCTTTCGGACCTGCTGACTACGACGGGAACCTCTACGATCAAAGACATTCAGCAGAACAATCTGAATTTTCCGCCCATGCTTCTGTACGGCTACTCCAACATGAGCTATTCGCCTTTCCAGGCGCCCAATGGAAGCCCGGCTAAAGAAGTGAACTACTGCGTCACTAACATTCAACCGTAAACCTTCAATCGTTATACCGCAGGCAAACGGTTCCCGCGCTCTTTTGGGGGTGGGCACAACCTAAGTTGTGCTCACCCGATATCAAAAGCTTTAACAGCCTGTTCCGGGATGAATGCCTCATGTCAACTCGTATGGCCCGAAACCTCGAATTACGCTTAACTCCTGTCGTTTGCCGCCGCGAACGGCTCGGTGGCATGTTGAACTACTACTATCGATCGGCTGCCTGATCTTCGCCGCCGGCGAGTTTTCGGTCCATACGAGGTACACCTACGATGACATGTACCGTCTATTCGGCCAGTTGCGTGCCGGTGAAACACTTCATTGGCAGGTTGACCTCCCCATTGTTGTAATCGAGCACAAGCAGCCACCACCGAAGACGGCGACTCCTTCATCTGGACAGACGGGTACGCTGCTCCAATCGATAAAACCTGGCATGAGATGCAGGTCGACCTATCCCGCTGGTCTACTTGCGCGCAGTTATGGGAGGCGCCGACTTACGTAAATGCGAAGGCTTGCCCAAGAAGGACGACCGGAGCACACACTGGGAAATGGTGTCTTACGGTAAGGAGTTCCCTGAATGGCCTTTCGACGAGGGATCCCCACAGTCTCCGTTTGCTAAGTGTGAGGTTATCCTGTGTGACGGCGAGCATCACACGACCTGGATAGAACAGCGCGAATCAGGCCCGGGCTGGAATACACACGGGTTCACGGTTCGTGACTTACAAGCCCAAGACGTTGCTGCTTGGAAAGTGCTCGAGCACTTTTCATAAGAGCGTGGAAATGATGCGTCAAGGCCGG
Organism: Terriglobia bacterium; assembly: GCA_963723645.1. GTDB lineage: Bacteria > Acidobacteriota > Terriglobia > Bryobacterales > Bryobacteraceae > Bog-105. The sequence goes on along the minus strand of CAVRRR010000005.1, from coordinate 1,063,736 downwards.
GTGACTCGGCAACAGTACGCCACATGAGCGACCAGAAGCAGACGTCGTTTGGCAGCCCAGTTCCGAACGTCCTGAACGGGTTAGGGAGTTGATGCTCTCGCCGGCCGAGTTTGCGGTACTCACCGGTGCGAATGCCGATTTCAGCCCAGCGCACCTCGACGAGTGGATGCTCTTCTGGAAGACTGACATCTGCGAGAAAGACGAGTTTCATACTTCGTTCCCGCACTTGTCACTGAGTGAAGCACAGCGGGTTTGGATCACCATGGAGGAGCACTTCTTCTCCGTATACGACAATTTCCTGCGTGTGTGGCCCGAATGGGGTAGCAGCGGAATATCGGCTCCACCTTATCCTGGATCGCGCGTTACCGGCGGCATGGTCGATTACTGTGACCTTTCCTTATCAGCAGGCGTTATAGAACGGTTTAAGGCTTGGCAGGCGGAATTCGACGGAATGCGCCCGGGTGAATCTGTAGCTGATCCAAAGGGATTCACAAACAGAGCCGAGGAGCTGGCACGTGATCTGAAGCCACATGTTGGGCCACGCACTTATGTTGAGTTTTACGAACTTATTGAGGTGCTGAAAGATGGCACCACACGCGCGTGTCGTCCGCTGTTGGGTTTGCACGAATCCGCACCGGAAAGGGCAAACTTAGACATTGTAGAGTCTTCTGAACGCAGCCGAGTTCCGGCTCTTGCCGGGCTGTCTTGCCTCTGTACTGGTCGCTGTGGTTGTAGGTTGCTATGCGATCACGGGCGCCGCATGCTTGGTCTTGGTTCCTGGCTCGGGCTTCAGTTCATGCATTATCCACGAAGGGCATCCGCAATGTGAGACGCCGTCACATCCTCCCGATTTGCAACGAGGTGAGGGTCCGGGGAACGGAATCGATCAGCAGCTGAGGCGACGAGTTCCCGGCCAAAGAACGGACGAGTTCTCCGCCGCTACACGCCGCCGTACACTATTGAGACAACCTCGATGTCAAGCTCCGAAAATCAGTTCTAATGAATGAGTAGACTCCGCAGGAAAGAATCAGATACTTACAGCATTCGCGAGTCTGCTACTCTAACGAAACTGACAGCAACACCTCACGATTTTCTTTGAAATTAGTTGCCTGACCCTGACGGTACCGTACTGGGAATACTTGCCGAAAGAGTCGGATAGAGTTATGTCAGGATATCTGAGTGACTGGTTTGCTACGCCCCGCCTCCGTTTGTCTTTGTCATCGCTCTCAATCAGCGATCAGCCTTACATCAGCTTGCCTGTTTCTCCTTACAGCGTCCTTCTTCGGCCTATCGCAGAGAACTGTTTTCGCGCAAGTCAATTCACCCGGGCTGGCAAGTGACATTCGCGTCAACGGAGACTTCGACGGCGACGGCAACCTCGATGTAGCGGACTGGAGGCCCTCGAACGGCACCTGGTATGTCACTCCGAGCAGCAATCTTTCACAAGTCATCACTCAGGTCTGGGGCCTGCCCGGTGATGTTCCCGTCCCTGGCGACTATGACGGCGACGGGAAAACCGATTTTGCAGTCTGGCGTCCTTCGGATGGAATTTGGTACATCATCCCGAGCAGCAACCCTGGCGTCCCAATCACTCAAGCCAACGGACAAGCGGGAGACATACCGGTTACCGGTGATTTCGACGGAGATGCGAAGAGCGACCTTGTCGTTTTTCGTCCATCAGACCAGACATGGCACGTAGTCTTCAGCAGCAATTCGAACAATCCCTATATCCAGCAATGGGGATTGCCGGGCGACATCCCGGTGAGCATAGATTTCGATGGCGACAATATCCAGGACATCGCAGTTTGGCGGCCCTCCGAGGGAACATGGTGGATCATTCCAAGCTCCGATCCGAGCGCGCCGGTTGTTCAACAATGGGGGCTGCCCGGCGATACTCCGGTTCCGGGCGACTACGACGGCGACGGCAGAACGGATCTTGCAGTCTGGCGTCCGGACAACCAGAATGTCTACATCCTGCCGAGCAGCGACGCGCGGCAGCCATATAACATCCAAGCTCCTTCAGCAACCAGCATTCTCTCAACCAAATTTAAGGTTCAAGGATATGCGGCTGGTGTTTATATTCGCGCCGATGGTTTCTGGGATAACGACGGGCTTGTCGATTTTGCTGTTTGGAGTCCTTCCTCAGGCAACTGGATCGTGATCCCGACGGACAATCCTTCGCAGCCCTTATTGCAACAGTGGGGATTGCCGGGCGATGTGGCCGCCCCAAGCGATTACGATGGGGACGGATTATTGGACTTCGGCGTCTGGCGACCTTCCAATGGCACCTGGTATTACATATCGAGCGCGAACGGGAACACATATCAGCAGCAGTGGGGCTTGCCGGGCGACATACCCGTACCCGCCGATTACGACGGCGATGCGATCTCCGACTTCGCTGTATGGCGGCCCTCAGAGGGCAACTGGTATTTCATCTCGAGCACTTCAGGCGGTGAAAATGTGCAGCAATGGGGGCTCCCCGGCGACATACCGGTCACCGGCGATTACGACGGAGACCAGATCGCCGACTTTGCCGTCTGGAGGCCGTCGGAAGGCAATTGGTGGGTCATGCCGAACGACAACTCGAGCGGGCCGTACGTCCAGCAGTGGGGTCTTCCGGGGGACAGTCCGATACCAGGAGATTTCGACGGTGATGGTCTAGCGGATTTCGCCGTAGGGAGGCCCGCGGATCAGAGTCTATGGCTGTTACTCAATGATGGTTCTGGCAACACTTACACTGACCCGCTCGGATTGACCGGCAACGTAGAACTCTCCTACAGCACCGCACTCAATTTCGTACCCGCTCTGAAACAGAAACCACCTTCTCAAACGGGAGGGGGCGCGCTTCAACCCAATCCAGCCCCGCGGCGTCCAGGAGTTACGAATTCACGGCGGGCACCGCTGGCTTCCTCGTCACATTAGTCACTCCAACTGCCACGGAGTTTTGCCTGCAACGGAGAAGGTGAGCGCCCAGACCACAATATTGTCTGCGGTTACGCTCCCAAGGGTATTCGTTGTAATTGTGCCGTCTATCTCCATGCTGCTCGGAATGAGATTACGACCGTGTAGTAGGAAGCGTAGAGGAAGAATCGGCTGTCAGGCCCGAGACGGATTAGCAAATCCTTCGCCGTATTTCATGATCTATCTGAACGGGGTTGGCGTGGAACCGCATAGCCTCTGTATTCGGTAGCCCCGATGTGGCGATGTCCTACGATCAAGAGCATGCTCGATCGACGCAGGGGAGTACGGGCACGAGCGGTTGCGCTAAGCAGGCCCTATCTCAGAGAGATCTCGCTGAAACGAGACAAGCCTTTCGCTGAGAACCAATACCCGTTCACGATTCCTGCGGTAAAAACTCTTCAGACAATTGCGTTCAGTTCTGATGTCACGTTCATCATCGGTGAGAATGGAACTGGCAAATCCACTCTCCTTGAGGCATTAGCGGTAGCGCTTGGATTGAATCCAGAAGGAGGCAGTCAAAACTTTAACTTCTCCACTAGTGCTTCTCACTCCCAATTGTGGAAGCATTTGCGAGTGGTTCGTTCGTGGTCCCGCCCAAGAGATAAGTACTTCCTGCGCGCTGAGAGCTTTTTCAACGTAGCGACTGAAATTGAAGCGCTTGATAGAGAGCCGGGAGGTCCTCCGATCATTGGCGCGTATGGTGGGGTCGGTCTACACAATCGGTCTCACGGGGAAAGCTTCTTCGCCTTGATGATGAACCGCTTTCGCGGAAACGGGTTGTATCTGCTCGATGAGCCGGAAGCCGCCCTCTCTCCGATGCGCCAACTCCGGATGCTGCGCCGAATACGCGAACTGACGATGCTCGATTCGCAATTCATTATCGCTACACATTCGCCGATTCTGCTTGCATATCCTAATGCCCTGATCCTGACCTTAGACCAACACGGGTATCGCACAACTGCGTATACAGAGACGGAGCACTATCGGGTGATGAAAGCTTTCCTCGACGATCCTGATGAAGGTGTTCGCCGGGCGTTAACTGCTGAGTAAACACGGACGCCGTGGCCTCTTTTGTTGCTTTCTAAACTCCAATTCCATATTTCCGCTGTGAATGCATGTCACTTACCGGAAGAACACAGCTTTGAAGCCGCTGGATAGAAATCGCGAGTAGTCGGGAAATGTTTAGGAACCCGGATGAACGTGCTCGTCCGTCGAAAGTAGCTCTATGTTAGAAACCGGCTCAAGCAAACCTTCAAACTCTTAAGTTGCCGGCTAGAGGCACTCCGCCCCAAACCCCGGATTTTCCGCTTTTCGGTCAGCCGATCATGGCGAAGCTTGTGGCGCATTCGCAACTTTCCGCGCGTAAGGTCCGATACAATCCTCACGTGCATAAACTGTTCGTGCTGAGCTGCCTCTGCGCTGCGTCCGCTTTCTCGCAAATCGCAACGTACGGCACTTTCACGAACTCCGACGACGTTGGCGCACCTTCCATCAAGGGCTCGGCCGACTTTGACGCCACTACCGGGCAGTACAAGGTCACTGGATCCGGCAGTGACATCTGGGGCAAGGCAGATCAGTTTCACTACGTCTGGCGGGAAATGTCCGGAAACTTCGCCGTCACGGCTACCGCCAAGTTCCTCACCGAGGGCATCGGCCACCGCAAAGCAGTCATCATGCTTCGCAAGAGCCTCGACACCGATTCCCCCTTTGTCCAGATCGCCATCCATGGCGACGGCACGCCTTCCGTCCAGTTCCGCAATACCAAAGCCGACAACGTCAATACCGTCGACTTCCCCATCGAAGGACCAGGCATCTGGAAGCTAAAGCTCGTTCGCGATGGCGCCAACATCGCGGTCTGGATCGCAAAGAATGACGCGCCGCTCAAGGAACTGGGAACCACCATGAACCAGTTGGGAAGCCCTATCCTGGTTGGCCTCGGAGTCAGTTCGCATACCGACAAGGCCGTGAACACAGTGTTGTTCTCGAACGTCTCTGTGGAACAGTTGCCTGCATCCGATGCGGCACACCTGGCTCTTGGCATTTTCACCAACTCCGCCGACATCGGTTCGCCGGCGGTCAAGGGCTCTGCTCAGTTTTCGAACGGAGAATACCGCGTCACCGGCTCCGGTGCCAACATCTGGGGCAAGCACGATCAGTTTCAATACGTCTGGCGAGAGATATCCGGTAACGTCACCGTCGCTGCCATCATGCGCATCCTGGGCGAAGGCGTCGAGCACCGTAAGGGCGGCATCATGATCCGCCAGTCGCTCGATCCCGATTCTGCCTTTGCCGATGTGATGATTCACGGCAGCGGAATGGCTGCCCTCCAGTGGCGCAGTAAGCAAGCCGAAAACGTCAATACCTTCGATCTGCCTGTGGAGGGCCCCGGCACTTACAGAATCAAGCTGGTCCGCACCGGCGTCAAAATGTACATGTACGTGGGCAAGGGCGACGCCGAACCCGTCAAAATCGCAAACACGGAAGTGACCTTCCAGAACCCGGTGCTGGTCGGGCTTGCCGTCTGCGCACATCAGCCCGATGCAACGGCAACCGTCCTCTTTTCGGATGTCTCGGTCGAAGAACAACCCACTCCGGCCCCCACACCTCGGTGACGCTCGAATCCGAACACCAGCGAAGCACGTAACTGCGAGCGCCTTCGAGATTCGCCACCAAGCTCTCCTTCACTTTCTGCTGGTGGGTTTCGCGATCACTTCTTGTCTCCTCATTGCCGGCAACAGCCCCCATCAACAATTTACGCCCTGGGTAGATTCGCACAACTTCCAAGGGATTCCTCCTCGGTAGTCGCGAAGGTTTTACCGACTATCACGGCTACCAGGAAGCAAGCCGAGCGGAGCATAAGCGCCGGTCACTACAAAAGCATTTCCTCCCGGACGCTTGGCCCGTGTGTGCAAGGACAGTTCATCGCTTCATGGGGGTAAACTCCACCACACTTTCCGGATAACCGGCCTCGAGGATCAATTCTGAAGGCAAGCCCTTGGCCGTTAAGTCGAATCAAGGTGGATCTGAAGGCGGCGCGTTGTCCCGCCCTTCTGGCGCCGTATGGTGGAGTTGTGGCTGATCCGCGGGATCCATTCTCAAATGCTAAGGCAATAGAGGCATATGCCCAAGATCCTCCTCGTAAGGTGCCAGGATTTGCTGATCTGCAGCGCATGGCAACCATCCTTCTGCAGGAAAATGTGCCCGAGGATGGTCACCTATTAGTTTTGGGGGCGGGTGGCGGCCTGGAACTCAGGGCGTTCGCTAGAGCTCACTCGGGCTGGAAATTCGATGGAGTCGATCCCTCGGGTGAGATGCTCAACCTGGCCAAGCATACGTTAGGCCCACTTGTTGCACGCGTCAATTTGCGACAAGGTTATATCCATCAAGCACCGGACGGACCGTTCGACGGAGGCACCTGCCTTTTGACGCTTCACTTTCTGACGGATGACGAACGCCGTCAGACCATGAATCAAGTACATCGCCGCCTGAAGCGTGGCGCCCCCTTTGTAGTCGCACATATGAGCTTTCCGCAAGACGAAGGAGAACGAACGAGATGGCTCTCGCGGTATTCGGCATTCGCTATGTCGTCTGGCGTGGAGCCAGATAAGGCGAAAAGCGCCGCGCTCGCTGTTGACAAGCATCTGAACATTCTCACTCCTGAACAAGACGAGGCCATGTTGCGTGAAGCCGGATTTTCTCAGGTCAGCTTGTTCTACGCGGGCTTCGCATTCCGCGGATGGGTTGCCTATGCGTGATGCTGAACTCCGTTTTAGCTTGTTGCGGAAGCGGCGGGATAAATTGTCGCAAAGGCACGGCCTGTTTTAGACTACCGGCCCCGTGTCACTGTGTCGGGCACATAAACTCCGAGTGCGGCTCGCGAGTAGTCGGCTAGGTAGAGCAATTCCCACCTTTACGCCGAAGGAAGAATACCTAAACGCTCGGTCGTTTTGCGCGGGGAATCCACACCCGGGCCGTCAAATCTCAATCCATCCGTCTTTCTCGGCGTTAGACTGGCCAACCGTCGCGTACCTCGCAGACAATTGGTCAGATCATTTTTGGCGATGCGGCATGCGTCGTCTTCAGGGAGCGACCGAAGAGGAGCATGACACGTGGCGGATCCGGCGCCGGATGCAGAGGACGAGAAAAACAAAGGCGACTCCGGTCAAAGTGAACCCTGCAGGTTCCGGTGTAGCGATGGATGCTCCGGTGACAACTCCGACTGCCGGATCGAAACCGGAAACAAACGTTGTGTTCCCGGTCCCGAGATCCAGAGTGTAGATCTTGCTTTCCAGATCATTGAACGCATAATAAGATCCGCCGTCGGCTGTCACTGCGCCGATTCCGCTCAAGGTAGTCCCAACGGAAGTTGTTTGCCCGCTGGCGGGATCAATCTGGTACAGCACCGGGTCGACTACGGATGTAAACTTCAACGTTGTTGGATTGAAGACACCAACATCAAATGTCGAATACAGCTTTCCATTGGCTCCGAAAAGTCCTTGATCGGTTATGCCGAAACTCCCATCAGCGTCCATCGGTATACCGGGCGTAAAGGGCAGAGCGGGAATGCCAGTGGCAGTTGCCAGCACGGCTGTCCCGGTTTGAGTGTTCAGCCGATACAGGTTGCCCGAAAAATCAGTGATGTAGGCTTGCCCGCCGACGGCAGCAATCGAAAACGAAGAGCGCGGTCCGCAAGGCGATACGCCGGGAACCGAGCAGTCTGACAAGCCGGTGGGACCGATGTCCGTGAATGCGCCGGTTGTGGGATTAATTCTCGCAAGGTCACCAGCAAAGGTAAGTGTCAGAAGCGATCCGTCCGAAGTCGGCACTAAGCCCTGCGTTCCGGGAAGGTCGCCGCCGATTCGCGTGAACGAGCCGGTCGTGCTGTTGAGCACCCCAAACGTTCCGGCACCCGTGGGTGATCCCGTGACGACGTAGAAGAGAGGATCTGCCAGTGAGGTAAGCGAAAAACTTAGCCAAGCTGCAGTGATGAGAAGTTGTCGAGAAAGTGTCATATCGCAGCTATACTTAGCCGAAGCGTGACATTGGCGTCTTTAGAATTTCGATGAGAAAACCATGAGAGCCGGTAACTCATTGACACCTCTGAGGATTTATCGATTCGATCGCTTTCGGCTCGATACACGTGAGCGCATTCTCAGACGTGATGGGGAGCCGGTTGCTATCTCACCGAAAGCCTGGGAAGTGCTCAAGATCCTGGTGGAACAGGGTGGCAAGGTGGTGGATAAGCAGGTGCTGATGGACAGTGTCTGGCCAGAGACATTTGTCGAAGAGAATAATCTCGCCTTCAATATTTCGGTCCTTCGGAAGTTGCTGGGAGATGAGGCGTCCAATCCTAGATTTATAGAGACGGTGCCGAGGCGTGGGTATCGATTTCGGGCCGAGGTGGAAGTTGAGGAGACGGCGGAACCTCGCACCGAATCCCCGCCCTCGCTGATAGCGGAGGGAAAGGCCTCAGGCCGGAGGTGGTTCGGATTAGCCGCGGTGACCCTTGGCACGGTCGCCGCCTTGTCCCTGTTTGAGGTGCACTGGCGCACGACGCCGAAGTTGAAGCAAACGGATGACATCCTGGTGGCCGATTTCGCTAATGATAGTGGCGACCCTGTGTTTAACAGCACGCTAGGGCGGGGACTAACAATACTGCTTGAGCAATCGTCGTATCTACATCTAATTTCGGAACGGCAAGTGCGGCTGATCCTAAGCAGGCGAGGCCTACCTTCAAGCACGCTCTTGGTCGGTCGGGAAGCACGCAACGTTTGCCAACTGGTGGGTGGAAGCGCCGTGTTAGAGGGAAGGATTCGTCGTAGCGGCAGCAATTTTTCGATTGCCTTGTATGCGAGCAAGTGCGACAACGGGGACTCGCTTTTTCATCAGCAAGTGGAAGTAAGACAAAAAGACAACGTAGCCAGTGCGCTAAGCGAGCTCGCCAGAGACTTCCGGAAGGCCGCCGGAGAACCCGTGGAGAGATTGCATGACCATGACGCTTCGTTGGCTGACGCCACGACATCCTCTATAGAGGCCTTTGAAGCCTATAGCAACGGTTGGAAAATACTCGGGTCAGTTGGCGCTGTTGCCGCTCTGCCACACTTCCGCCGCGCGACTGAACTGGATCATCATTTCGCGATGGCATATGCGTGGCTTGGGCGCGTTTACGCCGATGTTGACGAGTCAGATCAGGCGATGACGAATACACAGCAGGCGTGGCGATTGAAGGAACATGCGAGCGATCAGGAGAAGTTTTTCATCGACACGAATTACGAGCTGTTCGTAACTGGAAATTTGCAACAGGCCAAGCAAACGGCAGAGCTGTGGAGCCAGACCTATCCACGGCTAGCCGCTCCTCACTTCGTGCTGTCCGGTATGCCGAACAAGGTCTTTGGAAATTTTGAGAATGGCATCACCGAAGCGCGGCGGGGACTTTCGCTGGAGCCGGATTTTGGAATTGGGTATTACAACGTGGCCGTAAATTACGCCTATCTCGAACACTTCGAGACAGCTGAGGCGGCGTTAGCGCTAGGCAGTGCGCGCGGATTAGAAAACGATGAAATGGTGATGTTGCGTTATGATTTGGCGTTTCTGCGGAAGGATGAAAGGGAGATGGCGCGGCAGGCGGAGCAGGCACACGCACGGCCGGGCTCAGAAACGTGGCTGTCATTCCGCCAGGCATGTGTGCTGGCTTATGAAGGGCGTCTAAAGGCTGCGCGCGGCATTCTGCGTAGGGCGATGATGGAGGCGGAGTTCGCTTCGCAGAAGGAACGTGCGGGGTTATGGCAAGCCAATGCTGCGGTACGGGAAGCGTTTTTCGGAAACCATGCGGAAGCAAGACAAAGAGCGGCGACTGCTTTGCGTATGACAAACAGCCGTGAGGTGCAATATGGCGCAGCTCTCGCGTTTGCTTTATCCGGCGACGACGCCCGCGCTTTGCAAATCGTGGATAACCTGCGGAGGACTTATCTGCATGACACCTGCGTTCAATTCAGTTACGTACCGGTTCTACAGGCGCGCCTCGCTCTGAATCGGAATAAGCCAGAGGAAGCCATCCAAGTGCTGCAGACGGCAATACCGAACGAGACTGGCGTACCCCGATCAATGGTCAATGGTCTCTTCGGAGCGCTCTATCCTGCTTATATGCGTGGGGAGGCATATCTAAGCGCGCACAAAGGGAAGGAAGCGGTGACGGAATTCCAGAAGATCTTGCAGCATCGGGGCATCGTAGTTGCCGATCCTATAGGCGCTCTGGCGCAACTGCAGTTAGGACGAGCGCAGAGCGTGGCGGGATCACGTATTCGGGCCAGGGCCGCCTATCAAGAATTTCTTGCCCTGTGGAAAAATGCTGATCAAGATATTCCAATCTTGCAACAGGCGGAGGCGGAGTACGCTGCCCTCAATTAAGCTGGTTCCGTCCGTTACCTACGAAATTTCACGACAGCTTCTGCCGGCCGACGTACGGGCCAATCAGAAATGAGCGGATCAAGCTCGAGTAGTCCGGAAGTGTTTACTACTCCCGTGAAGCCGACCGTTCGTACTAACGCCCGATCCAAAAAACAACACCAGAACCACCACAAGACCCAAACGCGCAACAACCTCCTCCGTTAACAAGAGTCTTCGATCGATCTGGCTACCACCCGCTCATACATTCTTCGCAGCTTTCCGAAATAGTCGGAATCTCGAGCCGGCCGCTGCACCCTGATATGCAATCGAGCCAGGTATCTTCAACTCGATCTCGGTTCCCGCGCCCTGTTCGCTCCAGACTTCGAAATGCGCTCCGATATTCCGGGCGCGCTCGCGCATGCCCGCGATTCCCCAATGCCCCGCTTTCCCGCTGCCGCTGAAGAACTCCGGGTCGGTGCCGCGCCCGTCATCCCGGATCCGAATCGTAAACTGCCGTTTCTCGAACCGCACTTCCGCTTCGATCTGCTTCGCCTTTGCATGCCGGAACGCATTTCGGACCGCCTCGCTTGCGATAAGCTCCACTTCCACGCCGAGTATCGGGTGCAGCCGCTGCGGCGTGCCCTCCAGCACCACGCGAAACTTCGGAACAGTTTCACCTGCCGGAAGCGCGGCCAGTTCCTTGCCCAATGCCGCCAGGGTTCTTATCAGATCGCTTTCGGCTGGCTCGGCCGTGCGTAAACCTTCAATCGCTTTGCGCCCTTCGTCAATCGCGCGATCGGCTCTCTCCAACCCCCCATCGAGCGTCTCGATAGCTTGGGCCGGGCGGTTCGGAATCTGTTTTCGCGCCGCTTGAAAATGAAATATCGATGCCTGGAAACTCTGCAAAAGCGTGTCGTGCAGCGCCCGTGCTATCCGCATCCGTTCGAACAGCCGCTCGTCGTATTGCATGTTGAGCAGCTGTACCATGTGACGCAGGCGGCGTCGGTAGATGGCCCAGACCGCGAGGGTGATCGCTGCCCCGCACAGTGCACGAAACAAGTTTGTCTCGTAGAAGTAAGGCTGTTGCTCGATTGCGTAAACTATCCCCGTCCGATCCCATAGGCCATTTACGTCGCACGCTCGAACGTGAAACGAATGAACGCCAACCGGAATGCTCGTGTAAACCGCCGTGCGGTTGATATCGGCGTCCAGCCAGAACGGATCTACACCGTCCAGCCTGTACTGAAAGCGGATCTTCTCCGGTGATGAAAACTCTATTGCGTCGAAGTGGAGTTCCAGATGCCGAGTGCCCGGCCGCAGATCGAGTTTCGGCCCTGCCGGCATCCTGCTCCTTCCGAGCGCTATCTCGTCGACAAATACAACCGGCTTACGTTTGGCGCGCGAAAGCCGCGCGAGATCGAGCTGAGCCAGGCCCTTCACCGTTGCCACCCACAACTTTCGGTCGGGCGTAATCGCCATGTTGGGCGATCCCATAGTGCATTGGGCCGAGTTGAGCCCGTCGACTCTCCCGAATACTTCGTAGTCGATAGGCGTCTCGTAGCCCGGCCCTGATTGCCTCACGAATTCGGCCGGGACGCGAACGATCCCGTTTCCGCCGCTGAACCACAACTCACGCCCTTCGAATTCGACCATTCCGAGCAGATCAAGATCTGCATTGATCGTGCGAAGACGGTCTCCTTCCACGCGGCTTATTCCTTTCGGTGCCGAAAACGTGTACAGTGCGCCCGATGAATCCTCGGCAAGGCTGCTTGCGGGCGCATCGAAGATCTTGCGGTCTGAGCGCAGCGCAATGAAACGCTCGCCCTCCAGCCGGTCGACGCCTCTGCTCGTGCCCGCCCAGATCCTGCCGCCGCGATCCTGGTAAACACTGAATACTCGGTCGCTGGAGAGTCCATCGGCAGTCGTGTAAGTGTGGAATGTCCCGTTCTCCATGTGGCTGACTCCGTGCTCTGTGGCAAGCCACAGCGACCCGTCTCGCGCCGCCGCGATTGAAAGCACAACTTCGCCTGCAAGACCCTGTTGTGGCCCGAACTGCGTAAACGTGCCATCTCTGAATCGGAACAGACCGCCGCCCCAGGTCCCAACCCAAAGATCGTTGTGCGCGTCTTCGGCGAGAGCGTATACGCAAGAGTTGCTGAGCCCCTTGCTGTAAGCGGTAAAGCGGCTTCCGTCGAACGACGAAATACCGCCGCAGGAGCTGCCCACCCATAAACTACCGTCGTGCCGGGTCAGAACGCTGATGGGTATGTCGCTCGGCAGTCCGTCCTTTTCGCCGAACATCCGTATCGCTCGATCTTTGAAGCGGATCAGACCGCTGCCGTTTGAACCCACCCAGAGGTTGCCGTCTCGGTCTGCATACATCGATCGTGTGTGTACGCCCGGCGCCGCCGGTTCCATTACGCCCTCTCCGGCTCGGAACAATCCGCTGCTCATCGATACCCACAGCCTGCCCTGCCGGTCTTCCATTGCTCTGTAAGCGCCTTGGCCCTGCGCGCCGTACGGTGAGAGCGGCCTGAGGATACCTGCTACGCTGTGCCCGACACCGATCCCCGTGCAGAACCAGACTGAGCCATCTCGGGCCGGGTAAACGTGGAAAATCTCCCTCGGCCTTGTGCCCAGCCGCTCTCTCAACCCGGGATGCTCGACGCGCTTGGCGCCATCCCACTCGATATACCCCTGGTCGCTGATGATTTCGATGTTGCCCTTCGAAGATTCTTCCAGCCTGCTCACTGAAATTCCCGGCACAACGGAGACAAACCGTGCTCCGTCCCGCCGGTATAAGCCTCGATTCGTTCCAATCCACAGTGCGCCGTCGCGAGCGAACCGAATGCATCTTATGTTGTCGCTCTCCTCCGAACCCAGGTGATAAGCCGCCAGAGGAGACATTTCTAACCGGTCGAGAGCGGCTCGTGGCGCGCGCACGAGACCCGTCCCTGTTCCGATCCATAAATCTCCTGCCGGGCTCACGGCCAGCACATTCACAACCCCTTGCGTGGTTACTTCCCGGCCCCTGAACGCGACGGGAGCGAAACGCCTTCCGTTGAAGCGCACCAGCCCTTCGTCGGTGCCGATCCATAGAAAGCCATTGGAGGTCTGCGTAATCGTATTGACCACGTTCGACGGCAATCCATCTTCAACCGTGAAGGATGTTCGGATATAGCTGTCTGCGGGTTGGGTGGGATCAAGCGCCAGCACGCTTCGAGCGAGCAGCACCAGAAGCGTAGCGTGCCATATCGCCTTGACGCTTATTCTGGAACAGTGTCCGCCGTAGCCATGTGCTGCCGCGCCTTCACTCGGCCGGTCAACTCGCATACGGCCACGCACGCATGGACGTTTGGGCCAGATCGAGCAAGTCCTTCCGGGTGCTTCCGTTCGCGCTCTGGATGTTCATCCCTTGGCACACGGCAGTGATGAAGCGGGCGAGACTTCCGGGATTGCATTCTTGCGGAAGGTCGCCTTCCCGTTTGGCTCGCGCAAAGCGTCGCTGTAATTCTTTCTGCGCGTCCAGCCTCACCGAGGTAAGGTCCTTGCAAATCTCCAAGCCTTCTTCCGAGGCTGCGAGCGTCTCGATTGTCATACATCTCGCCGGAAAGTTCGGACGCGTCAGAAACATCGCGCACCCGCGCAGCATTCGGCCTGCTACCGCAAACGCCGTGGGCTCTTGCAGGGCATCGTAGATGAACGGCAGTTGCTGCGCTCTGTAGCGCTCCAGCGCTTTCCTGAAGAGCGCCTCTTTGTTGCCGAACGCCGCATACAGGCTTGCCGGCTTGATCCCCATCGCACTCGTAAGATCGCCGAGTGAAGCGCCTTCGAAACCCTTCTCCCAGAAAACGAGCATCGCCTGATCAAGTGCTTTTTCCTCGTCGAAGCAGCGCGGTCGCCCGGCAGATTTCCGTTTGTTCTCTCCGCGCTTAAGTGTCTCCGACATTCGCGAGTCTTGATTCTTTACCGGCTGCTCAATAATACTGCAGCGTCAAGCCAGGCTTCAGCGCTTCTCAGGCTTTTCCTTTTCTCGAACCGACATCCAGGGGGGATTGAGCTTGACGATGCGTTTGTATATCGGGCAATGTTTATCGTGCGCCGGAGCCAGGTAACCCGAACTCACCAGAAACTCGCGCACGATCTCTCCCCCCGTAAAGAAGAAGGTCTTCTTGAACAGAATCTTCCAGGTCTGCAGGTCCGCCGGATGGTTTGCGTCCAGCCACTGAGCGAATGAGCCGTGTTCCTCCGCCAGCTTCAACACGATCTTGGCGTTCCCGATCGCAGCCTCGATCTTGAGCCGGTTTCGAATGATTCCGGCATCCGCCAGCAGCCTTTCGCGATCCTTCTCCCTGAATGCCGCCACCCGCTTCGGATCGAACCCTGCGTACGCGGCGCGAAAAGCTTCCCGCTTCTTGAGTATCGTGAGCCATGAAAGACCCGCTTGATTGATCTCGAGAATCAGACGCTCGAAGAGCAACTCATTGCTCCTGATCGGAAACCCGTACTCGTGATCGTGATATTCGCGATTGTAAGGATCAGTCAGCGTATCGCGAATCGCCGTGCAGTAAGTCATGGCGCGCAACCCTCACCTTTCGGCATTATTACCGCGAAAATCGCCCTCGTTTCGCTATGCATTCGCCTCGGAAACCCCTTTTTCGCATGTTTTTCTGCCCCTTTTTGCGCTTTTTTGCTCTGTCTCTTCCGCCTCCATCGTGCCACATTCCCGCTTTGAAGCGGCTCCTGTAAGGTACTCCAAGTACTTGAAAACGCTGCCTAAACCTTAATTCTAAAGGTCTGTGACTGACAGTTTGGCACCCCTGCCTGGCCGCCTTTTGCGTACCTGCCGTGAGTCCTTTTTTCAAGGCGGTAGGAACTTTCGCACATCTCGTCCCGCGCCCAATCCCGCTCGTCCCAAATCTGCTGCCCCGGCGGCCGCAAACCCGCATACTCTACCCATGAGACTTCCATTCGCGCTCGCCGTCACCGCTGGCCTTGCCTGCCTGTTGTACGCCAACCGCGCTCCGGTCGGGGAAGGAGACTGGCCCTCTTTCGGTCATGATCCCGGCGGCCAACGCTTCTCGCCCCTCACATCGATCAATCGCACGAATGTGAATCAGCTCAAGATCGCCTGGACCTTTCGCACCGGCGATGCCTATCAACCCGCGCACAGCAAGCCCACCGCCTTCGAAACCACACCTCTGTATCTAGCGGGAACGCTCTTCCTTGGCACGCCGCTCGGCCGCGTGATCGCACTCGATCCGCTTACCGGTCGCGAGCGTTGGTCCTATGATCCGCACGTCGACAAGGACGCCGGCTACGGCGATTATTCGCATCGCGGAGTATCCGCTTGGACATCGCCGGTCGATGGCTCTCGTCGCATCTTCATCGCCACCATTGACGCTCGTCTCATTTCGCTTGACGCCATCACTGGCAATCCCTGCGCGAGCTTTGGCGATAACGGCATCGTCGATCTGCGCAAAGGGCTTCGTCTCGCTCCCCACAGCTACGCTGATTACGAAGAGAGCTCGCCGCCCGCGATCGTAGGCAATACGCTGATCCTCGGCTCCGCCATCGCCGACAACGGTTGGACCGATGAACCGAGCGGCGAGGTACGCGGATTCGACGTCCTCACAGGCAAGCTGAAGTGGAGTTGGGATCCTATCCCGCAGCAATCGAATGACCCCGCGTATCGAACTTGGAAAAATGGAAGTGCGGCGCGCACAGGAGCCGCTAATGCCTGGTCCGTGATTGCCGCCGATCCTGCGCGTGGCATGGTTTTCGTTCCCACCGGCAGCGCCAGTCCCGATTACTACGGCGGCGAACACTTGGGCGACAATCTCTACGCCAATTCCGTTGTCGCTTTGCGCGCCGATACCGGTCAGCTTCTCTGGCATTTCCAGACCGTCCACCATGACCTCTGGGACTATGACGTCGCCACTCCACCGCTCTTGTTCGACATGCAGAAAGACGGCAGCACCGTTCACGCCATCGCCATCGGTTCGAAGACCGGCAATCTCTTCATCCTCGATCGCGAGACCGGCAAACCCGTCTTCGGTGTTCAGGAACGTCCTGTTCCCCAGAGCGATGTCCCCGGCGAAACCGCTTCCCCCACCCAGCCCTTCCCCGTGAAGCCCGCGCCCATCACTCCCCAGAGCATGACCGCCGCCGATGCCTGGGGCGTCGACGAAGCCGACAAGAAATGGTGCCGCGATGAGATCAGCCAGTTGCGCACCGAAGGTATCTTTACGCCGCCCTCTCTCAAAGGCACGCTGGCCCTGCCCGGCAACATCGGCGGGCAGAACTGGGGCGGCATGGCTTACGATCCCGTGTCGAATCTGCTCATCCTGCCTCAAAATCACATTGCTGGAGAAATCAGGCTCATCCCCCGCAGCGAATACGAAAGCAATTTCAACTCGCGCGGCAGAAGGCTGAACGGCGATTGGGAGTTTGCTCCTCAGCACGGCACGCCCTACGGCATGATGCGCCGCTTGTTGCTCAGCCCCAAGCGCCTGCCTTGCACCGCTCCGCCCTGGGGCACGCTTCTCGCCATCGACCCCCGTACCGGCGAGAAGAAGTGGGAGACGCCCTTCGGCCTGTTGTACGCCGGCAAGGACAACAAGCCATCGACACCCGCTGCCTGGGGCTCCATCGTGTTGGGCGGCCCGATCGCCACCGCCGGCGGCCTGGTCTTCCAGGCCGGCACCCTCGATAACGCCCTATACGCCTTCGACCTCGAGACCGGTAAGCAGCTCTGGCGCGGCGAATTGCCCACCAGCGCCCGCTCCACACCCATGACCTTTCGCGCTCCCGACGGCAGCCAATACCTCGTGATCTCTGCCGGCAGCCATCAGCCCGCCGGAACGCAGCCGTTAGGAGACTACGTAGTAGCTTTTAAGTTGTGAGCAGATTTGTCGCCGGCGTTCATCCGGTCCGGGAAGCCTTACGGGCCGGTCGCCCCCTCGACAAAATTCTGATCGCCAAAGGCGCCTCCGGCCCGCGCATCCAGGAAATCGTCGATCTCTCGCGCGACTTGTCTGTTCCCGTCCGCTTCGAAGCTCGCGAAGCCCTCGACCGGGCGACCAAAGGCGCCTCCCACCAGGGTGTGGTCGCCTTCGGTTCGGCCCACAATTACGCCGAACTCGAGCCGCTTCTCGAACGCGCGAAACTGCTCGTCATCCTTGACGGCGTCGAGGATCCGCATAATCTCGGAGCCATCATCCGCACCGCCCACGCCGCGGGTGCCGCTGCCGTCGTCGTCCCGGAGCGGCGTGCCGCCCCCCTCACCGAAACCGTTGAACGTGCAGCTGCCGGCGCACTCGAATATCTGCCCGTCGCGCGCGTCACCAACATCACTCGAACGCTTGAACTCCTGAAAGAACGTGGCTTCTGGATCTATGGCCTCGACGAGCGCGGATCGGAGCTTTACGATCAGATTGCGTTCACGGCTCCGAGCGCGATTGTTCTTGGCGCTGAAGGCAAAGGTCTCCACCAGAATGTTCAGAAGCATTGCGACGTGCTCGTCCGAATCCCCATGGCGGGCGAGGTCTCGTCCCTCAATGTCTCTGTCGCGGCGGGTGTGGTTTTGTTCGAGTGGCGAAAGCGAGCCGGTGCCTGAGTCTATTTGCTCGTCAACGCCAGGACCAGCGTCTCCATAACGACTCGATCGTCCCGGTAACCTTCGCGGAACTTTTTGTCCGTTTCGTAAATTGTAGCGACCGCTTTAGCCAGCCGTTCCCGCGTGAATGCGCCCGCTGTTGCGATCACTTGCTCGGCGCGTTCTCGCCAGATGCGTACCCCCGCCTTCGTGAAGAAAGCCTGGGCCTGCTGCGCCGAGACAACTTTGGCCTCTTTCGCCGCCAGCGCCAGGCGAAATTGCGTGCTCAGGAACGTTAGCGCAAGGGGCAGATACTCGCCTTCGCGTACCAGAATGTCCAGCGAACGCAGCGCGGCCGGCCGGTCGCCTTTTCCCAGTGCATTGACCAGCGCGAAAATTGTCGTCTGAGCCGCGTTCGGTACCAGCGTCCGCAGATCGTCCGCCGTCACCTTGCGTTCGTTCCCGACAAACAGCGACAGCTTCTCAATCTCGGCAGCCAATCGACTCGCATCACCAGCTACGGCTTCGAGCAGAGCCGCCACTTCCGCTCCGCCGAGCTTTAAATTGTACTTTCGGGCCAGTTCCTGGGCAAGAAACCGGCTCGCTTCCGGCGTATACTGCCGAAACTCGACCACGTTCGGAATCGCGGTATAGAACTTCTGCACGCGCTCGAGCTTCGGCCGGTCATCACCCCCGAAATCGTAGCGGCTGCACTCGAAAACGATCACGGTTCCCGCGGTTGGCGACCTCAGGTAATCCGTGAGGGCCGTCTCCGGCGATTTCTCGCCCCCATTCTCGTCTTTCTCACTCGCGGCCGTGAGCCGGCGCGGCAAAGCAAGTTCCGCGCTGCCTACCCATAGAACGCGATCCGTGGCAAACAGCGACATCGACCGTGCGTCATCGAGCACATTTGCTATCGAACAATCGTCCAGATCGATCGTATTCAGCCCATCGACCCTGGCGTCGCCAGGCAGCACACGGTTGATCAATGCATCCTTGCACAGCCGCCGTTGATAGCCTTCCTGCCCAAGAAACAGGTACGCCGGCGCGGGCGGCTGCTTAGCGATTTTGGCGAGAAACTGCTCCGGTGTCATGCCCTGTCAGAAATTCTCAACTACCGAACTCACCAGATCACGCGCGACATCCCGGCTCAGCCGGTCGAGCGCAGGCCCGCTCTCGTTGAAGAACTGATGCGGATCGACTGCGAGTTCGTAATCTTCCCGGATCCCCCAATTGACCCGTGAATAAAGCACCTTCCCGGTCTTCTGGTCCAGCAGTTTGACGGAAAGGTTCACTACAAGCTGCACGGTGGTAGCTTTGCCGGAGCCGGGATCGTAAATGACGGGCGACGCGAACGCCGAGTTGATGGTTCCAATTAGCACCGCATCGGCTTCCGGGGGGTTGTTAACGATCACGAAGCGTGTTCGCGCGCTGAACTCCCGCCCAATCTCGCGCGGCAATTCGTCCGTCAGCGTATAGCGCGTTGTGAGTGTCGTGAAAGGCGGGATCGAGATCGTCCGGATACTCTTCGGCACCATATCCGCTTTCCCGCCGACGTGATATCCACAAGAAAGCGTCGCGGCTAGAATAGCGCCGGCGGCCGCAATCGGCAAACGTCTGATCAAGCCGGCTCCGCTTCCAGGTTGCTCACCAGATCCGAGGCCGCTTCCGCAGTTAGCCTCAGATTATCGGCCACGATCCAGAACCAGGCTGCGCGCGAGTTGTTTCTATCTACCCGTATGTCCCCCACCTGCAGCCCGCTTTGGCCTGCCGCTCCCACGTTGTCCGGCGGCTCATCCTTCGGCCCGCGCACCTCGATTTGCGCCGAAGCCACCGCCTCACCGAGCTCCTGGGCGTTCACGTCCCTCTCGAACTCCACCCACAACGAAAGGCTGTATCCGTGAAATACAGGCGCCCCGATTACTCGCAAAGACGGCATCGGTGCCTGCGTGAGTGCACGGTCGCTACTGAAAATAGTAGCCAGATGCCGCTCGATGCGCTGCTCGACGACCGACAACTTCTCTGCCGCATCCTCGCCGTATTCCGAAAGCAGGTTATAACTCTGCTGGGTATCGAAAACCTCTTTTTTCAGCGGTTTGAAAGATAACAGGTTCGCTGTCTGCTCGTGCAGTTCGGATATGCCGCGCTTGCCGCGTTCGCTCGCCGGCTCGAACACATGAGCGATGACCCGTGTGAGCTTGCCGTAACCCGCAAGTCTCTTCAGCGTCAGTGCCAGGGCGCTCGCCGCAGGATGGGCCAGCACCAGCAGCCAGCTCCGGCCGGCTTGCGCGTCGCTGACCAATGGCGCGACGATGCGCGCCTCCGGCTGATTCTCCAGCTGGCCTGTGCAGTCGATTACCGGCGGCTTGCCGCCTGCGTTCTTAACCAGCTCGTACGCTTTTTGAGCTCCCTCGGGAGATCCGGCAATCAGTAATGCCCGAACGTCGTGGATCGTTTTCTCCTCGAGCGGTTCGACGTATATCGCTTCCCCTTCTACTTCGCCGAAATTTCCTTCGCCCGTTGCCGCAAAACTGAGGATCGTGGCGCCCGCCGGCCGGCTTTCCAGAACGTCCTCCAGCTCTTTGCCGAGAAGTGTTTCGCCGCCCACCAGCGCCAGTCTGACACGTGTCTTCGATTCGAATTTAGCCAATTTGATGCTCCGGATACGACGCCTTGGGGCGAATCTTTCGATGGCGTCTCAGAAAGCCCCCTATGCGTATTACGATCCCGCTAAGCACGTACGTGCTCGAGGCCGCCAGCAGAAAAGGCTGCGCCCATTCCCAGATCATGAATGCCACCGCGCCTACGATAAGCACAATCAGCGGCGTTCGCGGTTTCGTTACACTCACCTGCTTGAAGCTCGGATACCGCCACGTGCTCACCATCAGCAGGCCCGTCAGTCCGACCAGCACGAGCCAGGCAATCGAAAACGCGAAAGAACGCACCGGCGTAGGGTCGAAGAATACGATTGCTGCGACCAGCCCCGCCGCCGCCGGACTCGGCATCCCTACGAAGTATTTACGGTCGGGCCGTCCCGGATTCTTCGGTATCGGATTCGTCTGCACGTTGAAGCGCGCCAGCCGGACTGCGCCGCACAGCAGATACAGGAATGCCACCAGATAACCCGCACGCAACAAATGGCTCTCTAAAGGTGCGTCGTAGGGCAGCGAAACGGATCGCACTCCCCACACGAAAGCCAATATGGCCGGCGCAATGGCAAACGTGATGAAATCCGCGAGCGAATCGAGCTCCCGCCCGAAATCGCTCGTCGTATTCGTCATGCGCGCAATCCGGCCGTCCAGACCGTCGAAAAAAATCGCAAATCCCAGAGCCTTCGCCGACAAAGCAAAGTGCCCATTCACTCCAAAGTCGCCTGTCGCGGCTTGAATGGCGCCCTGAAAGGCCTGTACGAGCGCAATAAAGCCGAGGAATATGTTGCCGCTCGTAAATAACGTAGGCAGCACATAAGCCGCGCGTCTGGGCCTTTTTTTAGGCAAACCGCTCAGACTGCCCCCTCAGGTGCAGACCAATTTGCCACAACACTTGTCCCTGCGGAGACTCTTTGGCCAAGCCGGACTGTTGTATGCCATTCCGGACCGTAAATCAGGTCTACACGAGATCCGAATTTGATGTATCCGATCCGTTCTGCCTGCTCGACCGCATCACCGGCATGTTTATAGCAGACAATCCTTCTCGCGATCAGCCCCGCGATCTGGCGGCACGTCACGCGCGTGTTCTCCCCCTCAACGATGAGCGTGTTCTGCTCGTTTTCGGACGACGCCGCTTCGTGCCCCGCGTTCAAAAAGCGACCTTTCTGATAAACCACCGCCATGATCTTGCCCGGAATCGGCGTGCGGTTCACGTGAACATTGAAAATGTTGAGGAAAATGCTCACTCTAGTCTGCCCATTCTCCAATTCCTTAATCGCAACCACCTTGCCGTCGGCAGGTGCCACCATCACATTACCGGCAGGTGGAACCCTTTCCGGATCGCGGAAAAAGTACAAGCAGAACACCGCCAGAATGTAGAGCGGCACGGCGATCCAAGGATTCAGAAGGTACGACAGGGCAAGCCCCAGAAGTGTCAGGGCACAGGCGTAGTAGATGCCGTCTGGAATGATACGCAAAGTATCATTTTCTCACGCGGCCCAAGAGATGGCCCGTTTGTCGAAGTGCCGTCAAAATCCGTAGAAAAGCCTCTGTGCCAGTACGTCCGGCAACCCCGCACGCTTGATTTCCTCTGCCGCCGCTTCCACCGGATACGAAACTCGGCGCAGAAAAACCGTGCGCGGATCGGTGTCATACAAAGCGTAAGCGGCCCGTGGATCGCCGTCCCTAGGCTGGCCCACGGATCCCGGATTGACCAGATACAAGACATCCGGCGTTAGCTCGATGGCAACCTCATTGGTCTTTTTGGGGACTGCCGGCACCACTCCGAGCCGCCTCTGCTTCGAGAAGAAAATGCCCTGGAGGTGAGTGTGTCCAAAGAATCCGAGCGGCAATTGCAGTTGCTCGAAAGCCGGCGCCGCTTCCCGTGCTCCTGTGACATATTCGTCCTCGTCGCGAGGCGCGCCATGCCATATGTGGAAATGCTCCAGTTTTAACGGTCCCGATGGCAAATTGCCCAAGTAACGAAGCTGTTCTTCGTCCAGTGCCGCCGCCGTCCAGCGCGCCGCTGTCTGCGCAACCTCGTTGAACCAGTCGAGACTCTCGATCCCGGCGACGACTTTGTCGTGATTGCCTCGCACTACCGATGAGCAATGCTCCTTCGTCCAATCGAGCACTGCTCCAGGAGAGGCGTTGTATCCCACCAGATCTCCGCAGCACACCACCTGGTCATATCTGCCCTCCGCATCCGCCAAAACGGCCTCGAGCGCATGCCGGTTGGCATGCGCGTCGCTGATTATTAAAAAACGCACTACGTATAGTTTTACCGTTCCCTGTATTCGGTCCGGTTACAATGCAAAGCAATGTCGCTAGTTGTCATTGGGTCCGTTGCCTACGACGGCATCGAAACGCCGCACGGAAAACGAGACCGTACTCTGGGCGGAGCTTGCACCTACATCGCGCTCAGCGCGAGCTATTTCACCAAGGCTTCCATCGTAGGTGTGGTGGGGGAAGACTTCGCCGGCGAAGATCGTGCGTTGCTCTCCGAGAAATCGGTCGATCTGGAAGGACTGGAACAGGTCCCGGGCAAAACCTTCTTCTGGAAGGGGGTTTATTCGCAAGACATGAATGACCGCACAACCCTTCAAACGGATCTGAATGTCTTCGCCGAGTTCCAGCCCAAACTGCCCGCTTCTTACGCCAGCCAGCCTTATTTGTTTCTGGGCAACATCCAGCCGGCTCTCCAGCGCGATGTCCAGCAGCAAATGTCTAATTTGCGCTTCGTAGGCGGCGACACGATGAACTACTGGATCAGTGACTACCGTCAGGAATTGCTGGAGGCGATCCGAAACTGGGACTTTCTGCTCATCAACGACAGTGAAGCGCGCATGCTCTCAGGTGAGAGTAACCTTCGCAAAGCGGCGCAAAAGATTCTCGATCTCGGCCCGACCACCCTGGTGATCAAACGCGGCGAATACGGGGCCATGCTTTTCCGGCGGGACTCGCTGTTTATGGTTCCGGGTTATCTGCTCGAGGACATCTTCGACCCCACCGGAGCGGGCGACTGTTTTGCAGGCGGATTCGTCGGCTACCTCGCAGAGCGGAGTTTCGATCTTCGCAATGGAAAATTCGATCTGCACGAACTGCATCGCGCCGTAATTTACGGCTCTGTCATGGGCAGCTTTTGTTGCGAACAGTTCGGTGTCGAACGTTTCAAAACCCTCACCCGTAAAGAAATCGATCAACGCTTTGACGAGTTCCGGCGTTTCACAGCCTTCTGATCCCGGGAGCAATCGTCGAAACGCTGCTTCTCTCGCGATAGTTGTTGCATTTTTGGCGGGGATCGTCTCGGCCGCGGCGTGGTTTTGCTTTCGAAACGGCTGGATTCTCTACTACGGTGACGCTGAGTCGCACCTTAACATCAGCCGGGCGCTGATTGACTCGCGAACACCGGGCTACGATCAGTTGGGAACCGTCTGGCTACCCGTGCTGCACATCATTCTTTTACCTTTCGTCGGCAAGGACTGGCTGTGGTCGACGGGTCTCGCGGGAACTCTTCCGGTAGCGGTGTGTTTTATCGTCGCCGGGACTTGCTTTTATCTGGTTGCCCACGAAGTGTTTGGCAGCATCCCGGCTGCATGGACTGTTCTTGCCTGCTTCGCACTGAATCCGAATGTTCTCTATCTGGCCGTTATCCCGATGACGGAAGTCGTTTTCCTGGCTGCCCTCTCAGTACTGCTGCTGGTAATTCTGGGATTCCGCAAGTCCCGGCGAAGCAGCTGGGTTGTAGCCGGCGTGCTGGCTTCATGGGTCCTGAGCCTGACTCGCTACGACGGCTGGTTCCTCGTGCCGTTTGCCGCTCTCTGGTTCGCGGCAACCGCCCGGCGCAACAGATTCCTCCTTTTTGTAGCGTTCGGGTTTGCAGCTTCGCTCGCGCCGTTGTACTGGATAGCGCACAACTGGTGGGAAACCGGGCATCCCCTCGATTTCTATAACGGGCCCTATTCGCCAATAGCAATTCAGGGACTCCATCCCTATCCGGGCTACCACGATTGGCTTGCCGCGTTGCACTATTACGGGACAGCGGGGCAATTGTGTGCCGGCATCGCCCTAATTTCCCTCGGTATCGTCGGCGCCGTATGTGCTTGCCGATCTCGCGCATACCCGCTTTTATCTTTCCTCGCGCTTACGCCATTCTTCTACATCCTGAGTATGCATTCTTCTGGCGGTACGCCCATTTATCTGCCTTCGCTGTGGCCGCATAGTTACTACAACAGCCGCTACGGGATTGCTGTTGTGCCCCTCTGTGCCTTTGCGGCGGGCGCCATCGTGCTTCGTTTGCCGGTCGCATGGCGCAAGTGGTCATTTCTGATTCCGCTCATCGCAAGTTCACCCTGGGTCATGCATCCTTCTCCCCAAAGCTGGATCTGCTGGAAGGAATCTGAGGTCAATTCCATCGATCGTCGCGCTTGGACAGATGCTGCAGCCCGGTTTCTAAGCGCAAATTACAGCAGCGGCCAAGGAATACTGACGTCTACAGGGGATGTCACAGGGATCTACCGTCGCGCCGGCATCCATCTCACGGAAACCCTCAACATCGGAAACGGCCCCAGCTGGTTTCTCGCCACGACGCGCCCGGATCTCTTTCATCCGAGCCTCTGGTCGATTGTGCAGGAGGGGGACTCGCTTTCAAACGCCCTTTCGCGTACCTCGGCACCCTATGGACAAGTCTGCTCGATTACCACGAGCAAATACAGTCCCGCATTGCATATCCTCGAAAGGACCGCGCCATGACCGCAATCCCTTTCACCAAGCTTCACGGAGCCGAAAACGATTTTTTGCTGACCTGGTGCGCCGATGTGCCGGCAGATGCCGATCTCGCATCGATGGCCAGGAGAATATGCGCGCGGACCACGGGGATCGGAGCGGACGGCTGGATGTTGATCGAGCGCCTGGAACACGGGCTCGCGACGCGGCTGTTTAACTCGGATGGAAGCGAAGCGGAGATTTCGGGCAATGGAACCCGCTGCGCCGCCGCATTCGCTTTTCTCCAGGGTGAAGCGTCACGCAAAGAGGTTGTAATCACGACAGCGGCCGGCCGAAAGCACTTGCAGCTGATTAGCAGGGCAGGGAACCAGTTTCGATTTGAGATGGATATGGGCGAGCCGAGGATCGAGGAACTGCACGCGCGGCTGCCGCTCGCCGGTCGAGTTTTCGATGCCACGATCCTGAATGTCGGAAACCCTCAATGCGCAATCTTTGTCGATCAGCTACCGGAGAACTGGCTGGCGATAGCGCGCGAAGCAGAAGGGGACCAGCGATTTCCGCAGCGAACGAACGTTTCGTTTGTTCGTCCCTTAGACAGGCATGCAGTCGATGTAGTCTTTTTTGAACGGGGCGCCGGCGAGACCAGGAGTTCGGGCACAGGTTCGACCGGGGCGGCGGTCGCTGCTATTCTCAGGGGTGTATCCGAAAGCCCTGTTGAGATAAAAACATTAGCCGGAAGTCTGTTTTTGAGATGCGCGGATAGTGTTTTTTTGACAGGACCGGCGGAACTAATCGGTGAAGGGAGATTCTTCCTTGAGCTCTGAAATTCTTCAGCGGCCAACAGAACGAGTGAGCGCAGTTGACAAGCTGCGAGATCGGATTTCGACCAAAAAGGCGCGTGTTGGCGTGCTTGGGCTCGGCTATGTCGGCTTGCCGCTGGCGGTCGAGTTTGCGCGGGCCGGCTTCGAAGTCGTTGGCTTTGATGTCCAGCAGTCCAAGGTAGACGAGTTTAATAGCGGGCATTCGTATATCAAAGATGTAAAGGACGACGTTTTTGCACCACTTGTGAAGAGCGGTAAGCTGCGCGCGACGAGCGATTTCTCCGTCATCCGCGAACTGGACACAATCGATATCTGCGTGCCGACGCCGCTTAGAAAAACCAAAGACCCCGATATGAGTTTCGTTGTTGCCGCAACGGACGCGATCGCAGAACATGTTCATCCGGGTCTGCTCGTGATGCTCGAATCGACTACGTATCCCGGAACCACGGACGAACTGGTGCTACCGAAACTGGCGGCGAGCGGTCTCACGGTTGGGGAGGACTTCTTCCTGTGCTTTTCGCCGGAACGCGTGGATCCGGGGAACCCGAAGTACCAGACTTCCAATATCCCGAAAGTGGTGGGTGGAATCACTGCGGCCTGTACCGAGATGGGCGCGCTCTTTTATCAGCAGGCGCTCGAAACGGTGGTTCCGGTAAGCTCGACGCGCGTTGCCGAAATGGTCAAACTGCTCGAGAACACCTTTCGGATGATCAACATCGGGCTGGTAAACGAAATGGCGCTCATGTGCGATCGCATGAAGATCGACGTCTGGGAGGTTATCGACGCGGCCGCCACCAAGCCATTCGGATTCATGCCGTTTTATCCGGGCCCGGGGTTGGGCGGCCACTGCATTCCGATCGATCCCTTCTATCTGTCGTGGAAGAGTAAAGAAGCGGGGATGGAGGCACGATTCATCGAGCTAGCCGGCTACATCAACTCGCGGATGCCGGAGTTCGTTGTCGAAAAGATACAGCACTCGCTGAACGATGCGACCAAGCCCGTCCGCGGATCCCGCATCCACGTGATCGGAGCGGCTTACAAGCGCGATATCGACGATGTCCGCGAATCTCCGGCGCTCGACATCATGGTTCTGCTGCAGAGAATGGGCGCCATCGTTACGTTCTCGGATCCCTATGTGCCTCGAATCCGCATTGAAGACAATTACCTGGACGCGCAAGACCTTCTGCCGGCGGTCGAAGCGGCGGATTGCGTTGTGATTGCGACGGATCATACCGGAGTGGATTACCGGGCTGTGATCGATCGGGCGAAGTTAATCGTGGACACACGGCACGCGCTCAAGGGTTTCCGGTCAGAGAAGATCGTCAAGCTGTAACCCAGACCGGGCCGTTGCGTCTGATCGGAAAGTGCCAGCGCGACGGCATCGGTTTTTGCTCAACTTAGCCGCCGGGCTAACAGCTTATGCAGTCTTGGCGCAGGTGCCTACCATCAGGGTGCCGGTCCGGCTTGTTACGGTGCCGACTCTTGTGTTTTCCCGTGCGGGCAACCTCGTTCCCGGACTCGAGAAGGAAAACTTCGAGCTGTTGGATGACGGCCATCCGCAGAGCTTTCGTTTCGAGACTGAGGTATCCCCGCTCTCAATAGCCGTAGCGGTCCAGACGAGTCAGAGCGTGCGAGCTTATCTGCCGTTCGTTGCCAAGATCGGGAATACACTCGACAACTCGCTCGTGGCCGAGACCGGCGAGGCGGCTGTCCTGGCGTTTGAGGACGAGGTCACGGTACTCAAGCCATTCGGAAGCGGCGATATCGAAACGGCTTTGCAGGGCCTATCGGCAGGCGGTGAGAAGGCGCGCCTCTTCGATGCGGCAATGGAGGCAATAGCGCTCCTTGGCCAGCGACCCGCTTCACGATCCAAGGTGTTGCTGATCATCGGCCAGCAGTTCGACAAGGGCAGTTCCAATGACCTGGCGGGTGTTTTGACGTCTGCAGAACAGGAGAACGTATCAGTCTACGCGCTGGTATTTCCAATGTTCGGCAAGAATTTCATTTCCGATACGTTTACTCTGCAGGGTTTAGGCAGCCAGGGCACTAAGGGCGGCTATATAGCGACGGTGGAGGTCACGGAAATGGGGCCTGCGCTTAAGCGAAGCACCCGAAGCGTGGCCGGCGCCGATCCACTCTCCATTGCGACGGCCCAGACCGGAGGTATGTCGATTCACTTCCGCAGGCAACATGAATTGGAAAATGCACTTATAGCAATGGGTGGCGCGCTACGCAGCACCTACGTCTTGAGCTACACACCAGAACCGCCTACTCCAGGCGAGCATTCGATTGCGATCAGAGTGAATGTGCCCGGCGCGACGGCGCACTCGCGCACCGGATACCGAATCGACTGACTGTCAGCATCTTGGAGCGTTTTGCGGGTCCGCAGCCTGCTATTCACTTCGGAGTGCCGCTGCGGGGTCGACGCCGGCGGCACGTTTTGCGGGCATGACGATGGCGGCGCCGGCTACGATGACCAACACTCCAGCTACGGCAAGAAGCGCCAGCCGGTCGTATCCAGGAACTTCGGTTACGAGACTCGCGAAGAAACGCTTAAAAGCGAGTGTTCCGAGGCCTCCGAGAACCAAGCCTGCCAATACCGGTATGCCGCCCTGGCTTGCCACCAGCACAATCAGGTCTCGGCCCTTCGCGCCCAAGGCCATGCGGATCCCAAATTCGGGTATGCGCTGCGATACGAGCTGCGACAGCACTCCATGGAGTCCGATTGCGGCCAACAGGATAGCGGTGGCGGCAAATGCTCCGATCAGGATGGCCCGGAAACGAGCAAAAGATAAGAGAATCGACAGATTCGAATCCATGGCTGTAACCTCGTCTACGGGCGCTTTGGCGTCGACTGCTGCGATCACTCTTTGAGCCGTTCGGCCCAATGCCGCATTGTTTGTGCGGATAAAGACGAAGATCGAGGGCGGCGGCGTCTGCAGGAATGGTTCGTAAACAACCGGTGTGGTCACCCAGCTCATCTCCTTCATCAGTTCGCTGTGCCTGGCATCGCCTACCACCCCGACAATGGTCATCCACTGATCGCCGTGGTTTTCGCCGGGTATGCGAATACGGCTTCCGAGCGCGTTGCCGTGCGGAAAGTATTCGCGAGCGAGCGTCTGGTTGACAATGGCGACGCGAGCCGCGCCTGAACGGTCGCGTTCGTCGAAATCACGGCCGCTGAGCAGAGGCGTTTTCAGGACAGAAAAGAAACCGGGACTCACGCGCTGCTGCCCGATATCACCAAGAGCGTTCGCTGCTTTCGGTGTCTGGCCGGCAATGTCGAGTGCGTCGAAGCCGCCGCCGTACACCGGCAAAGTTGATCCCAGAGCGAACTGCGCAGCAGGCATGGAATCCTGCAGCTTCCGCCACAGTTGGCCGTAGAACCTGATTTTGTTCTCGTCGGTAGCATACCGGGAACCTCTAGGGGCTGTTCCGGTGTAGATGAGATGGTGCGGATCGAAACCTAGCGGCTCGCTGCTCATTCGGGAGAGGCTCATCATCAGTACCGTGGCTGCGGTGAGCAGGACGACAGAAAGCGTCATCTCGACAGTAACCATGGCTTTCGCGAAAACCCGCGGCGACGACTGCTGAGCGGAGCTCCTGCCTGCCGTCTTGAGTGCTCGGTTCAGATCGATCCTGGAAGCGCGGTAAGCCGGCAGGAGGCCAAAGGCGAAAGCTGTCCCTAGTGTTAACAGTCCGCTAAAGACAAAGACCGGGAAGTCCATTGTGAGGCGGGCTCCGACCGGAAGCTCGATCGGATTTGTTTGCTGCAGGTAGTGCACGGCGCCTAAAGCAAACCCGAGTCCCAGCAAGGCGCCGGCGCAGGCCAGAAGCAGCGATTCGGTCAGAAGCTGGCGAACCAACCGCGCCTGGCCGGAGCCCAACGCCGCTCGCACGGCCAGTTCCCGCTGCCGATTGAACGATCTGCCCAAGAGGAGGTTAGCGACATTCAAACAGGCGATCAACAAGACAAACAGAACAGCTCCGGCGGTGAGCCACATGGTAGCGCGGAGAGTGCGTCCGGCAAGAAAAGTGAATTGATCCTGCAAGTTGAAGACGAACGGTTTGGTATCGCGCTCATGTCCATCGGCGCGGTGCAAGGCATCGTGCAGGGCGGTGACTTCAGACTGTGCCTGAGCGATCGAAACGCCGGGTTTGAGCCGGGCGAAGATACCCACAATCAGGTCTTCGCGCTTTGGCCGCAAGTTCGGGCCGGCCAGGATCCACATTTGCGCTTGTTTTGGATAAAAGCTGAAGCTCGCGGGCATGACACCCACCACGGTGCAGGCGATATCGTCCAGCTTCAAATCGGTTCCCACGACGTCGCGTTTGGAGGCCAGCTTTTCCTGCCAGAATGCGTGCGAAAGGACCACCGTACAGCCGCGCTGCTCATCGTGCTTCGTAAACGTGCGGCCCAGGGCGGCGCCGACGCCCAGAGTGTCGAAGAAGGAGGCCGTCGCGGGAATTGCGAGCAGAGTCCTGGGCAGTCCGCCATCGGTCCAAACGCGGGCGGGAGCAGCCCAAGTGGCCGCACTGACTTTCGAAAAGCTGTGAGCGTAGCGCTGAATCTGCACGAAATCAGCGAAGGAGTCGAAGACCGGGGCGGGCTCACTGCCGCGCATGATCTTATCCCAAATAACGACGAGCTTTTGCGGTTCACGATAAGGCAGCGGCCGGAGCAGAACCGCGTTCAGAACGCTGAACACCGCCGTATTCGCGCCCATGCCCAAGGCGAGGGTGAGGGCTGCAGCCAAGGTGAAGCCGGGGCTTTTGCGGAACAGGCGGATGGCATATGCGAGATCGTGGGTGAGTTCGTCGATCCAACGCTTCCCGGATTCGAGCAGGGCACTCATGTAAATCATGCTATGCCGTTTCGGGTTCTTCGGCACCGCTGTCCAGGCCCATTTGGGAAAGGCGATAGCGGAGAGCGTTGCGGGTAAGACCGAGGATGCGCGCAGCCTGGCTTTTGTTTCCATTGGCGCGCCGCAGAGCTTCGCGGATCATCATCTGCTCCCAGTGCTCAAGTGTCTCGCCTTCCGGGAGAAGTGGCTGCTGCTGGGCGGAGGCGGAGGGCAGGGAACTGCGCGGGGCCTCAATCCGGATGTCCGCCGGCTGCAGGATTTCGGCGGACGCGAGAACGAGACTGCGCTCGACTGTGTTTTCGAGTTCTCTCACGTTTCCCGGCCAGGGGTGGGCCAAGAGGCGGTCCATGGCGGCGGGGCTTATTTCTTTAACAGGCGAGCCCAACTCCGTTCCGAGTTTGCGCACAAAGGCCATGGCAAGGAACGGGATATCCTCTCTCCGTTCGCGCAGGGGCGGCACGCTGATGGGGACGACATTCAGGCGGTAATAGAGATCTTCGCGGAAGCGGCCCTGTTCGAGAGCGGCGCGCAGATCGACGTTGGTGGCGGCGACGATGCGCACGTCTACGTTGCGAGTGACGTTCGAGCCCAGACGTTCAAACTGCCGTTCCTGAAGAATACGCAGCAGTTTCACCTGGATGTGGGGCGGAACGTCGCCGATTTCGTCGAGGAAGGCGGTGCCCTTGTCGGACTGCTCGAAACGGCCGGGTTTGCTGGTGGTGGCGCCGGTAAACGCTCCTTTTTCGTAGCCGAAGAGCTCGCTTTCCATGAGGTTCTCGGGCAGAGCGGTGCAGTTGATTTTGACGAACGGGTGGTTTTTACGGGGCGAGTGCTGATGGATGGCCCGGGCGATCATGTCTTTGCCGACTCCGCTTTCACCGGCGAGGAGCACGGTCGCACGGGTAGGCGCGACGCGCTCCACGGTATGGAAGATTTCGCGCATGGCGGCGCTGCGGCCGATGATGTTATCGAACTGGTAGCGCTGGTCCAGTTGTTCGCGCAGGCGCTGGTTTTCGGTGCGGAGCGACTGCACGGACATGACCTTCCCGACGACGGTGGTGAGGTGATCGAGCGAGAAAGGCTTCTGCAAAAAATCCGCCGCGCCGAGCTTCATTGCACCGACGGCCGCTTCGACAGAACCGTGCGCCGTCATGACGATGACCGGGGCGCCGACGCCGCGCGCATGGAGCTCAGAGATAAACTGAAGGCCGTCCATGCCAGGCAGACGAAGGTCAGTCAGGATCACATCGGCAACGGTCGCAAGCGGGAGCGCCTGTTCGGCTGAGCTGGCGCCATCGACTTCATATTCGGCCGATTCGAGTTCCAACTGGATAACCCGGCGCAGCTTTTCTTCGTCTTCGACAACCAGAATTCGTCCGGCACTCATACTTGAAAGACTATGGTAAGACTCGCATTCGTCCTGCTTTGTCCGGCGCTGCTCGGATTGTCTGCACTGGCTGAGAGCACACCGCAGAAAGCCCTTCTGGTGCTGTCGAAAGGCGACCACACGCTCGCGATCGTGGATCCCTCGACGCTGAAGGTAGTGGCTCGCATGCCGGTGGGAGAAGATCCGCACGAGGTGATCGCGTCAAGCGACGGCAAGTTCGCGTATGCCTCCATCTACGGCGGCGGCGCGTACAATACGCTTTCGGTTCTGGATCTGGTGAATCAGAAGGCGCTGCCTTCGATTGATCTTGGCCCGCTGCGGGGGCCGCACGGGCTGGCGTTTGTCGGCGGAAAGCTCTGGTTTACGGCTGAGGCCGCGAAAGCGATCGGGCGTTACGATCCGCAAGCGAAAAAAGTGGATTGGATCATGGGTACAGGCCAGGACAGAACGCACATGATCTTCGTGTTTGAAGATTTAAAGCGCATTGTTACAACCAACGTGAGTTCGGCGACCGTGAGCCTGATTGAGAAGACCGCAGGAGGCCCACGCCAGGGTCCACCGCCGGGTGGTCCAAACGGCGGCGGCTCCCATCCGCCTCCGCCTAACGCACATCGCCGGCCAATGGGTCCTTCGGGAGGGGATTGGAGCGAGACTGTGGTGCCGGTGGGCAGAGGATCGGAAGGATTCGACATCTCTCCGGACGGGAAAGAGGCGTGGGTGGCGAATGCGGGCGACGGAACGGTCTCTATTGTCGATCTTGCTGCCAAGAATGTTACGGCGACGCTGATGCCCAATGTGCAGGGCGCCAATCGCCTCAAGTTCACACCGGATGGAAAGCGCGTGTTTATCTCGAACTTGGGCGGTGAGGATCTGGTCGTTCTGGATGCGGCGACGCGGGGAGAGGTGAAGCGTGTCAAGATAGGCCACGGCGCTGCGGGCATCCAGATGCAGCCCGACGGGCTGAGGGCGTATGTGGCATGTACGCCGGACAGCTATGTCGCGGTAATCGATCTCGCAACGCTGTCGGTGGCGGGTCACATCGATGCCGGGAAGGAACCGGACGGCCTGGCCTGGGCCGTTCAGCGTTAGATCCCGGCGCCGTGTTTCGGTAAGGCGATGGCAAAGGCGGTGCCCTTGCCTGGCTCGCTCTGAACGTCTATCCGGCCGCCATGCTCGTCCACGATCTTGGCCACCAGGGCGAGGCCGAGACCAACGCCCTGCGGCTTGGTAGTGAAGAACGGGTTGAAGATGCTTTCGATGTTCTCAGGCGCGATTCCCTCGCCTGCGTCTCGTACGAGGATGTTGACGCTTCTGGCATCCACGTCGGCGCGGAGTTCGACTTCCTGACCGGGCGCACTTGCCTGAATCGCATTCTCGGTCAGGTTGGTGAGAGCGACTCGCAGCAGATCGGGATCGAACGGGAATGCGAGATCACCGGCGTACCGTTTGATCGACAAGCGGACGCCTTTGGAATCAGCGAGGCCGGCTTGCGACCTCTCTACCTGTTCGAACACTGAGCGCAGATCGGCCATCACGGGATGGATCTGAAGCGGGCGCGCGAAATCGAGAAAGCTCGATACGAGCCCATTGATGCGGTCCACTTCGCTCCTGATAAAGCCAGCCATTTCGTCGCGGAGCTCGGGGCGGTTTTTGGCGGCGGGCTTCATCAACATTTCAGCGGAAGCTTTGATGGTTCCGAGCGGATTGCGCAGTTCGTGAGCGAGCCCGGCTGTTAACTGACCGAGCGCGGCAAGACGCTCGCTGCGGCGGAGTGACGCCTGAGCCTCATGCAACTCCTGATTGGCTGCGGCGAGCCCTGCAGCCGCGGCCTGGGTGCGCTGCATTTCATCGCGTTTCGCTTTGGCTTGTTGGTAAACCAAAATGGCGACGATCGCGTAGAAGGATGCGTGCAAGCCCATTACACGCAAGAACTCGGGGGGAACGATCGAGTAATCAACAAAGATGGGCAGCAGGAATGAGAAGTAGCCGATGCAGGCGAGGGCGGTTACGATGATCACGCCGGAGAGGCTGAACAGAGTGGCGGCAGAGACGACGGGGATCAGGAAGATTGCGTAGTAATTGCTCGCGATGCCGTGCGTCCAGCCGACGAGAAGATAGCTCAGGAGCAGTTTGAGGGCGACCGAAGCGATCTCGCCACGCGATGAAGAGAACAGCTTCAGGCGAGGCTCGATGATCTGGAACAGGCCGATGAGGATCAGCAGAATGCGCTGGTTGTAGTTGGTCTCGGGCGCGGTCGCGATCAAGACAACGACGAACAGAAGCCAAGCGAAATCCTGGGGTTGAAAGCGGCGGGCGCCGCGGGTGTGTTCCGCCGCCGTTTGAGTATTCGCCAAGCTGGCCACAGTAGTTACTTTGCGAGACGGGCGAGAAGCGGCCCGAGGACCGCCATCAAGAGAACGTATGCGGCTGAAAGAGGTCCGAGGCGCGGTTCCAGGCCGACACCCAGGCCGGCTATCACGATGGAAAACTCACCTCGAGCGACCAATGCCGCTCCGGCCCAGACTCTTTTTTTGACGTTGACACCGGTGTTGCGGGTTGCCCAGAATCCGGTAGCGATTTTTGTTAAAGCGGTGACGACAGCCAGAATGCCGGCAAGGGGCAGCTCACGAGGCAGCGTCGCAGGATCGATCTGCAGGCCGAAGAAGAAAAAGAAGGTAGCGGCAAAGAGGTCACGGAGGGGGCTGAAGAGACGGTGGGACTGTTCAGCCATGGGTCCGGAGACTGCGATGCCGACGAGGAAAGCGCCGATGGCTGCCGAGACCTGGAAGCGTTCGGTGATGCCGGCCACAAGAAGCACCGTGCCGAGGATGGTGAGCAGGATGATCTCCTCGGATTCGTGAGAAGCGAAGGCACTGATGCGATCGCCGAACCGGACGGCGACGAAGAGGGCAAAGAAGACGACCCCAAGCGCGACAGCAACCGCGACCGCCATGCCGGCGAAACTTCCGCCTGCGAGCAGAGCGCCGATGACGGGAAGATAAAGCGCCATGGCGAGATCTTCGAGGACGAGTACCGAGAGGACGGGCGCCGTTTCGGGTTGGGTCATGCGACCGAGTTCGCTCAGCACTCTCGCGATGATGCCCGAGGAAGAGATGTAGGTAACGCCGCCGAGCAGGGCAGCGGGAAGCGCATGCCAACCGAGTAGTAAGCCGGTGATAAAGCCGGGTGGAAAGTTGAGCAGGAAGTCGGCTACACCGCCGAGCAAGCCCGTGCGGAGCTGATGCGACAGTTCCCGGCCGGTGTACTCGAGACCCAACATGAATAACAGGAGGAGGACACCAATATCGGCGCCTACGTGGATGAATCCTCCGCTGAGGTGAAGAGGGGCGATTCCGCCATTGCCGAAGGCGAGACCCGCGAGGAGGTAGAGGGGGATGGCCGAGAAGGCCCAGCGATTGGCCATGCGGGCCAGGATGGCGAGGCCGATGATCGCGCAGCCGAGTTCGACGAACAGGCGGGACGGATCTCCGTGGGCTGCGGGTGGCATAGTGGCGGGCCTGGCTGGCTCTTCGAAACGATAGCAGGCGGGGGTTGGCGGAGTGAGTTCGCGGGTTTGTGCCTGCCTATAAAAAAGCGCTCACGGGCGGTACGGTTTTGGGCCTGCTGGAGGGGCCCGGCGAGGCGATCACGCGCACTTGAAAACCGCTAAGTAGTAATAGCTGCAATAGGTTACCAACTTTCAAGAAGCTAGCCGAAACCCTCCTCGGCGTATGCTCGAGCGAGGAAGAAAGTGCACAAAAGGGCGAGTTCGAGGGCGTTTTTGAGGGGTTTCCGAGGCGAAACTGAGGGCGAAAGTGACCGTTTTTGACGGATTTTGGCGGTAACAACTCGCTTCAGGAACAACCGACGGCTTCAAGCAACTGAACACCAATCAACGACGCAACCGCGGCTAATTAGAGCGACGCCGTCGTGGAAAACCAGGACGGGGCGATTGGCTGTGTCGAAGACGAACAGGTGGTAGGATGTGCCCTTCAACAGATCAGGGCTTTGGCTCTGCGTCATCCGGTCGATCGCGGTTCGGTTCGGTGGGGAGCGCCTCTTGCAAGACGCTCAAGTACTCCCCGAGAGTAGCGTCCAGTCGCTGGTGCTTGAAGGTCTGGAACGCTGTGAGGTCGTTGCGCATGGAAGCATGTTCAAGCGCGTCCAGATAAGTTTTCCGATCTTCCAGGCGCACGGCAACTGGCGGATAAGCGTTGCGAAGCAGAAGCAGGTTCATCAGTAGTCTCCCGGTGCGCCCGTTGCCGTCTGCAAACGGATGAATGGCGAGTAGCCGGAAATGCGCGTCAACGCTGGCTGCGGGTTCCGGCGCGGCACCGGCAAGCCATTCGCCGGCTGGGCGTTAGCATTCTCGCGCTCGACCTGCTCCACATACTCACGCACGGTGCGGTTCACTTTTGCGACTTCCGGTAGTTGCTCACGAGTGATCGTACGATCAGGACTGGCGTCGGCGCTAATCTGCGTACTGTCTACTGAGAAATCGGCACCCTTCAGGAGTCCGACACTCATACACTGCTGAACGATTCGCTCGAAGAATTTGAGGAAGATCGGCGACTCCTGAAAACGTCCGTATCGATTCTTGGAGAATGTCGAGTGATGCGGGACCTCTTGATCGAGGCCGAGACTAGTGAACCAGCGATAGGCAAGATGCATCGCGACATCCTCGACCAGGCGGCGCTCACGGGTGATGCCCTACAGGTAGCCGATCAACAGAATGCGCAGGAGCACTTCGGGATCAAAGGACGACCTGTATGACTGTAGCTCGCCTTCAACGTTTCACGGACGAAGCGAAGTCGACATGGCGATCGACAAGTCGCAGGAGATGATCTTCGGGAATGTGGTCTTCCAAGCGGAAGTAGTAGGACAGCGACTCCGAGCGAATATTGTGACCCATCATGATGAGTAGAGCGCCTCTGTGCAAGTTATTGAGAACGTCATCAAAGGAATCGAAACAATGAGGTGTTCGGATCGTCGCAGATGACCAAACAGAGAAAAAGTGTTATGTTTTTCCTAAGCTGGGTAGATGAGGCTTGATGAGAGATATTTTGGCTTGGCCAACGTCGTTGCAGCAGCCCCAAGGTCTTCCGGCTACCTGGAAAAGCGGCTTCCAGCACGCGTTAAAGAGTCAATATTTAGCTCAGCTATACAAGCCGAGCAACAACGGCGGTCGTCTGAACCTGTTTGCGGTCCCTTAGCAAGATGATCCGCTTTATCTCTCCGACAGGGCCGGACAGCGCATTGGACGCATCGACGATTTTCCACGGCAGTTCATGTTTGCCGTTGATCTCGATGATTTGGTCGCCCGGGTGAACGTTACTCTTGGTCAGGGCTGCAGCGGTGGCGGATATTGCGCGGACTACAAGATTATTCACGGAATCAACATCCAGCACCAGTCCCACAGAGTTCATGTCGCCGTCGAGCTCGTCCGTCCTCTGCTCCAGGTAGGTTGTCCCATGGGGGTAGTCGATCTCAACACGGAAGTTCTTGAGCACGTTCCCTCCGAGAGCTCCCATAATTGGGCCAGGCGTTTCGAAAGTTTTTAGGCTAAATGTCTCGTTAGGGCGGGAGACAAACAAGGCATTCTTCAGCCGGAACGGTCCCCATGTAAGCTCGGGAACTCGTAACAAAAATTCTTTCCCATTCGCGCCAGGCATATCAGCCGTTGCCGAGGCTCCGGTCGTGTGGGGTCGAGGTGAGGTCCGGGCGTCTGGTCCTGACCGAAAAAGGGACCAATCTGATTACGGTCGGAACGGGCTTCCGGGTGAAAATCGTAGCCGGTCATGAACCGGACGGCGAACGACGCCCGGCGGCACTCTTTTCGCGGAAGTAGGCCTTAACCTCGTCACCGGAAATTGGTTTCACGCTGCCGCTTTTCAAACCGTCATAGCGGCTATTGAGCATCTCGCGCGTCATACGGGAAAACGGGCAGCCAAGCGCCGAAAAAAAGTTTACCGACTGTCAATCCACGCGCAGGGCGACGGCCGGGTCGATGTGTGCGGCGTGCCACGCAGGTTTGCAGCCGGCGAAGACTGCCATGGCGAAGAAACAGGCTAGCGTCCAAGCGAAGACGAGCGGATCGTGCGGACTGATGCGGAAGAGAAGTCCTTTGACGAGTCCGTCGAGAGCCAGAGATCCGGATAAGCCCAATGCGAAGCCGACGACAGCGCACCAGAACAGCTGGCGCTGCACCATGATGACGATGTCGAGGCGAGTGGCGCCAAGGGCGGAACGGATACCGATCTCGCGAGTTCGCCCGCTGACCAGGAATGCGATCACACCGTACAGTCCGGTGCCAGCGAGGAGAACACTGACGGCGGCGAAGATGAGCAGGACGAAGGTCAGGAACCGAGGCCGGTCACTCAGGCGGCGCAGATGTTCCGGCATGGGTTCGAAGGTGGCGGTGACGGTGGGATCGATCGCGGCGACATCTTTCTGCACCCAGCGGGCGAGCGCGGCGGCGTCGAGCCCTGAGCGGAGAAAGGCTACGGTTGTGAGTCCAAGCCCCTCCCCGGTTTTGCGCCGCAGACGGTAGTATTCGGGCGCAGCCGGAGCATTTACGCCGTTGTTTTTGACATCGCGAACAATGCCAACGACAGTGACCCAATGTGTCCCGCCATTGAGAGAGATCGTGGCCCCGAGTGGTTCGGTTGAGGGGAAGAGACGGCGCGCCAGGGTCTCGCTGATAACAACGGAATCTTCCGGCTCGTTTCGTTCAGCGTCCGTATAGGTGCGGCCTCGCAGAAGAGGGATGTTCAGAGTGCGGAAGTATTCGGGCGTGACGTAGCGAAGGATCACCATGCCGGTTGCACCGGTGAGCGGCGGCTTGCCTTTGAGTTTGATGTTGCCCAAGGGACGGCCAAGCACCGAACCCGCGGGCGGCATGGAGTCGCTTAGCGCGACGGACTGGACACCGGGCAGCGCCATCAGCTTTGCCTCGATCGCGTCATCGAAGGCGGTGATGCGCTCCGGAGTTCGATAGCGCGCGCCGCTCAGGCGAAGAGTGACAGCGGTGAGACGATCCTGCGAGAAGCCGGGCCGCTCCGATTCGAGGCGGGTCAAGCTTCGGGTAAACAGCAAAGCGCCGCTGAGCAAGACGATCGTACAAGCCAGCTGCAAACTTGTGAGCGCTTGCCGGAGGCGAGCACTTCCGACGTTCGTCACGCGCGAGCTATGAGCGCCTGGACTGTCCGGCCGGCGCAGCGCAGGGACCAGTCCGGAGACGACGGCGCCGACAAGCGTTGCCGCCGAGGCGAACACAAACGCGCGCCAATCAACGTGCACTTTTTCGAGTTGCAGGAATCCACCCGGGGCGGCATCGACGAGCAGGCGAATGCAGGCCCAACTCAAGCCAAAACCGAGGACGCCGCCGGTGGAAGAAAGCAGCAAGGTTTCGGTGAGGCATTGGCGGAGCAGCCGGTTCCGGCTTGCGCCGAGGGCGGCCCGCATGGCGAGTTCGCCGCGGTTGGCGTGCGCTCGGGCCAAGAGCAGGTTT
Organism: Terriglobia bacterium; assembly: GCA_963723645.1. Lineage (GTDB taxonomy): Bacteria > Acidobacteriota > Terriglobia > Bryobacterales > Bryobacteraceae > Bog-105. The sequence continues at coordinate 1,023,836 of CAVRRR010000005.1, read as the reverse complement.
GTCACGGTTACCCAGGCCATGAGGAGAAGCAGAGCGACGGCTCCGAGCAGCATAAAAGACGCCAGCTTCGCTTCAGAAATGATGCGGTCGCGGAGTGAGCGAATGACGGGGCGTACTTCATGCCGCACTTCGACAGGAACGTCCGTCCGGATACTCAGTTGGAACAGCGGCGCCATGCGCTGAAGGGCCTGCTGTGCGGTTATGCCGGGTTTCAAGCGGGCAAAGACGCGCAGGAAGATGGTGGCCGCGGGGTTGCGCATCAAGCGTTCATCCAGCTGCGCCGGCAGCAGAACATCCACATCGCTGCCTTGAGGCAGGACGAAGTCTGGCGGCAACACTCCGACGATGCGGGCATCTCCGTCGTCAAGCTTGAAAACTTTGCCGAGGATGCCAGGCTGCGATCCGAATTCTCCGCGCCAAAGACGATGGGAGATCAGGACGCTGCGCGGAGCATTCGGCAGATCCTCCTCGCGGGTGAAGTTCCGGCCGATTGCGGGAGCGACCCCGAGGGTGGGCAGGAAGTTCTGCTGCACAGCGGCGCAGGGAACACGTTCGGTTTGCGCAACCTGCAGGTTGCATTGAGTGCCCGGCCGCATGGCGGTCATGGAGGAGAACACGGTCTGGTGATCGCGCCAGGCAAGGTACATGCCTCCCATGGCGAATTCGTTCGAATCGATCGGGGCGTAGACGCCGACCGAGACGAGCTGCCTGTCGTCGCGGAACGGGAGATTTCTAAACAGAAGCGGGTCCACGATGCTGAAGACCGTCGTAGCCGCGGCGATGCCTGCTGCCAGCGTCGCGACGACCGTCAGAGCAACGCTGCGGGAGGAGTGGAAGAGCCGGAGGGCGTGGCGCAGATCCTGCAATAAATCGGCGACCACACGGCGGCCGTAGACATCCTCGATGGACTCGCGGGTGCGGAGTTTGCCGCCGAACTGCCGCCTGGCCAAGCCGGCGCTCTGCTCGGGAGTGAGGCCGAGGTTCCGCTCGTTCCATTCGCTTCGCATCGCGATATGTGATTCGAGTTCTTCGTCCCACTCGCGACGACGGGGAAGCAATCGACGCCAAAAGGGGGTCATGCGAACTTCAGCACTTTCCCGACACCGGCCGAAACAGTTGCCCAATTGGTCTCAGTTTCCGCCAGACGCCGTCTTCCAGAAGCGGTCAGAGTATAGACGCGAGCACGGCGGCCTGTCTCGGTCACCGTCCACTTGCCAGCAATGAGCTTGGCGCGTTCGAGCCGATGCAATGCGGGGTACAGAGATCCTTCTTCGACACGGAGGAGCCCATCGGAGACAGTCTGGATGTGGAGCGTGACAGCAAAACCATGCTTGGGGCCATGTTCGAGACTTTTGAGGATCAGGAGCTGTAAGGTTCCCAGAAGGTTGTCGCTCGGACTCCGCAAACTATGAACGTCTGAGCTCATGGGCTGATCGTACCATAGACGCGCCACCTACTCTTCTAGGTATCGAGGATTGCTCGCCAGCGCGCCAGGCGCCATTGTGGAGTACCCGGAAAGGAGTGCTTGGACGCAGCCGGATGCGGGGAAAAAAGCGGTAAGGTATGAGAGCGAGGCATGGAGGTGATGGTGGACGGTAAGATCTCAGAGCCGAGCGGGGCGGAGCGCCGGCTCAAACAGCTTGGGATTCAGCTGCCGGCCGCACCGAGCCCTTTCGGAATGTATGTGGAGACAGTGCAGACGGGCAATCTGCTTTTCTTCAGCGGGATGCTGCCGGTTGTCGATCATAAGCCGAAGTATGTGGGCCGGCTTGGGAAGGAACTCGACCTTGAGGCTGGACGAGACGCCGCCTACACTGCGGGTTTGGGTGTTCTTGCCGCGGCCAAGGCGCATTTGGGCTCGCTCGATTTAGTGACTCGCGTGGTCCGGCTCGGAGTGTTCATAGCGACGAGCGGAGACTTCTTCGAGCAGCCGAAGGTTGCGGATGCAGTCTCGGATCTCTTTCGAGATGTCTTTGGCACTGAGAAAGCGGCGGTGCGGCTGGTGATAGGGGTTGCCAGTCTTCCACTGGGGATGCCCATAGAGCTCGACGTCATCTTTGAAGTCGCACAATAGACAGGGCTGATGAAATGCGGTTTGATCATCGCAGTTCTGCTCGGCACCGCCTTGACCGCGGATTCCCGGAAAAAGGAGAAAGTGATGCAGCAAGTGTTCTACCGAAACGTAAAGGTGGATGGGATCTCAATTTTCTACCGAGAGGCGGGGCCGAAAGATGCTCCCACTATTCTCCTGTTGCATGGTCTTCCTTCGTCGTCGCGGATGTTTCAGCCGCTCTTGACACGGTTAGCGGACGACTACCACCTGGTTGCGCCCGATTATCCGGGCTTCGGGCATAGTGACTGGCCCGATCCGAAGCAGTTCGAATACACGTTCGACCATATTGCTTCCCTGATGGACGAGTTCACGCAGGTACTTGGCTTGTCACGTTACACGCTTTACATGCAGGACTACGGCGGCCCGGTTGGGTTCCGCATGGCGCTGCCGCATCCGGAGCGCGTGCAGGCGCTCATCGTGCAGGATGCGGTGGCGCACAACGAAGGCCTCGGTGCGAACTGGGCCACGCGCAGGGCCTATTGGGCAGACCGGCCGGCCCATGAAGAAGCGCTGCGGAAGAACCTGCTTTCGCTGGCCGCGACGAGGACGCGGCACGTTGGAGACGATCCGAGCGTCGAACTCTATGATCCGGATCTCTGGACGGATGAGTACGCGTTTCTGAACTCGCCCGGGCAAGCGCAGATTCAAAGCGATCTGTTCTATGACTACCGGACGAATGTGGATGCTTATCCGAAGTGGCAGGCGTGGCTACAGAAGACCCAGCCGAAGCTCCTGGTGCTGTGGGGCAAACACGATCTATCGTTCGATCCCGGTGAGCCGGAACGCTATCGCAAGGATGTGAGGGCGGCGAAGATTTGTGTACTGGATGCAGGGCACTTCGCGCTCGATACCAAAGCCGATGAGATCGCGGCGCTGGTGCGTGAATTCGTGGACGTACAGCGTTGAGCAGCGCGACCCCATTTCGCCTTAGAGGGCATTGAGCCGGGCGTAGCGCGAAGGTCGACGGAAACGAAGAATCGATGTTCCGGGTTGTCTACGTCTCCCCCGCCGGCAGACGGCCACGCGGGGGAATCGCTCAAGAGACCCGAGTGGCAGTCAGGCGGAGGCGTGGTTCTGGCGCCAGTTGCTTAAGTTCGTTCAGCCCTTGTTCGAATTCCGCCTCGGTGATTTTGCCTCGGCGATAGCAAGCGACCAGCTGTTCCTCCCAGCCTTGCACATCTTGCTCCGGGACTTCGCCTACCATCGAGATTACTTTTCGGATGCGAAAGAGCAAGTTCTCGCAGGACGGGATGGTGGCCATGGCGGTATCGTGCGACAGGTCCGGGTGAACTGTCAACGGCACATAGTTTGCCGGCCTCGGGAAAACTGGGCCGGTGCTCAGCCGATGAGGCAAAATGGGTAGGACACCAAGTTGATGCGGTCAAGAAACTGGTGTAAGGAGCAGGTTATTGCAGATTGCTGAAATCATCCCGGACGCGGTATCGCGCCGGCTTGAGTTGTACCGAATGGGCGGCCGGCTGCGCCCGTACGGACCGTCGATGGTCAAGGACCTGCTTGCCTCGGTGGAGGAGTCGGCGGACATAGCGAGAATAGAACGGCTCTGGACAGAGATGAAGCCCGCTTTTCGGAAGGAACCGACGAGTGCGGCCAAGTATGCCGATCGCCGTTATTGGCTCTTGTTAAATGCATACCGTGCTTTGAAACTGGGTTTACAGTCAGGCCCGAAGCTGCGGATCATGGATCTGGGGTGCGGTCCGGGGTACTTCCTGGCGGTGGCGCGGACGCTCGGGCACGAAGCATACGGCGTGGATGCGCCGGTTTCGTTCCAAACGCCAGTGGAGAAGAGGGTTTACAGCGAGCTTCTGGAAGCGCTGCATTGCAGCCGCAATGTATCTCCGCTCCTGATCGAGCCGTTTGCCAAGCTGCCGTTTGGAGACGAGCGTTACGATCTGATTACTGCGTTCTGGATCTGCTTTAACCGCCATCGGCAGCCGGACTCGTGGGGCGTGGACGAGTGGCGCTTCTTCGTGCAAGATGCGATGGGTTATTTGCGCGAGGGCGGGAGACTTCTGCTGGACCTAAACGAAGATGCAGAGAGGTACGGGGAATTGGGCTTCTACGATCCGGCGACGCTCGCTTACTTCCGCTCAGTAGGTGCGGTGGACAGAGGACGCGTGTTGATCGGCCGAAGTTAGGGAGCCGGATCGACCGCCGACGCCCGCTACGGCTCCGCTGTAAAAATCCTGGAGGCGCTTGACAGCGGCGTCCAGATCGAACTCGGTGCTGCCCCGCTCGAGGCTAGACCGGCCCATCCTGGCGCGGAGAGCGTCGTCGGTGAGAAGGCGAATGATAGGACCGGCCAACGCTTCCGGCGTACGGGTTCGAACAAGGTAACCGGTTACTCCGTCCTGGATCAGTTCGGAGATGCCGCCCACGTCGGTTGCAACAACAGGTAAACCGGCGGCCATATATTCGAGGATGGCGTTCGGGAGACTCTCGCTGAGCGAGGTGAGGCAAGCGACGGACATCCTCGCCAGGTAGTCTGGAACGCTGCCCTGACCATTGGTGAGGAAGACGTTCTGCCGAATGCCCAACTCGGCTGCCAGGGTTTCGAGCTCGTCTTTCTGCTGCCCATGCCCAACCAGGAGAAAAACCGTTTGAGGCAATGCAGATAGCACGATACGTGCAGCGCGAAGGAAAAGAGGCAGATCCTTTACGGGCCGAAACGTTGCGACTATACCGACGACCTGTGCGGCCGGCGGGATGCCGAGAGAGTCGGGCGTTGGGGGATCCCGGTACGCTGTGCCGTATTGCAGTAAATCCACGCCAGGATAGAAGACTGAGATTTTCTCAGGCGAGACCTTTTCCCTTGCCACCGTGGTGTTCTTCGCACTCACGGAGTTCGTCAGAATGTGAGTGGTAAAGCGGTCTAAGAACCGGAAAAGCAGTAACAGTTTCGGTGTATACCAATAACCAATATTGAACCGGGTAGTTACAATGACGCGACCGCGGGAAGGAGCTGCGCCTAAGACGGCGAAGATATTCGACTTAGTCATGAAGCCGTGAACGACCTCGATTGCGTTTTCCTCTAGATAGCGCCGGAATCGCAGGATTTGAGTAATGCCGTCGGGCGAATTGAGGCGGACTAAAGGAAAGACTTCCGTACGTATGTGGGCGGGGAGATTGGCCAGGCGCACGCTGTTTTCGAAGCAGCAAACATGGAGTTCAAACCGATCCGGGTCAACGCGCCTGATTAACTCGGGGACCAGCTTTTCTGTGCCCGCGTCGGAGCCTATGGTGTCGAGTACTAAGCAGATTCGCAACGGACGTCTTTGGGTATCCGGTTTAGGATGATCAGCGGCGTTCATGCAGGACGGCGAGTTAGTATTGCCAACCACTATAGCAGAGGTTTCGGCTTATACATGAACGCCCTAGCGGTAAATGAGTATGTAGAACATGAAATGTAACAGAGGTACTAACTGCGGCCAAACTGAGTTGGGCTTGAGGCGGGAGGGCGACAGGGCTGAGTAGCGGCGCGCGACCCCGGGATCGCCTCAAGCGGGTACGAAGGCCCAACGTGGTCTTTGGTTATACCGGTCCTAGTACCACTCCGCTGCACGGCCTCGGCCGGCTTTTCTCAATGCGAGAGAACGGATTCGTACGAGTGTTCGTCCGCCGTGTTCAGTGCGGCGTTAGCGGGTGAGTGGAAACCTTGCACACGGCAAAGGGAACGAATGCTGGCAAGGAGGTCTTTGTACTCCTCGCAGCCAACCTCAGCGAGCGTTTCGGATCTAAACAAAGCCATAGCCAAGCAGTGCCGGCAATCCATCACGTGCTCTTGCAAGACAGCCTGCATTTCGTCGGCAGAGTGCAGGTCTTCAGAGGCGACGCGAGAAGAAGGCATGTTCAGCGGCGCCGGGCCGAATCCGGCGGTCGAGAGCTGACGCACTCGAGAGCTTTTCAGACGGTTGGATTCAGATTTTTGGCGATTATTGCTTGAAATGGTTTCTATCAATGCTAAATTCCTTTTCCCCTTTTCAGGCATCTTAGCGGCCAACTGGCCTGGAGACGGCGAAGGTCCGTAACTGATTGAGTCCCCGTGATAGTCCGTGCCACTCTATCCACAAACTTTGGTACTGGATTACGAAGAAAGGTATGGCGGAGGTGTAATTCTTGCATGCCCAGCACGGAGGCAGTGGCTCAATTTGAAAAAGCCGCGCCTTGACAATGTTTGGCTATTGCATTATCAGTGCCGCTCGCACGCTCAGATAGAAGCAGCCGTCAATGGATTTTGCGGCTACGAACGAACATGAACAGAGCAACAGCTAACGCACCAAGTTCCCAGGTGGCTGGCTCAGGAGTGTTGCTGGAGGGAGAGACACTGGCAGTTAAGGTAAATGCATCGTCGTATTGCGGATGTCCGTAAGACTGTTGCACTAGTCGAAGGTTAGAGAAAGTCTGAAGCGTTGGAGTAGGGGACAGACCACCAACGAACAACGCAGGGCCAGCATTGTTTACTAACAGCGTGCGGCCAGAAAGGATAGTCAAGCCTCCACTCTGGTAAAAATTAACGATTGCGTTGCCAACCTCGATGTTATCCAGAGCCAGGAAGTTCGGTGAGATGCTAAAACAACTGCTCAAAAATGTACAGGGCATCGGTGTTGGCTGCTGTGGGGAAAAGAAGTTGACCATATCGCCACTGGCTGAGACAAGCGTATAGCTGAGACGTGCTGCCCAGGCGGAAGTGCCGAACAACAGGAGGGAGGCTACAAAAGAAAGCTTTTTCATCAACGCTCCTTTTCACGGGACAAGTGTAGCCCATCCATCTATGGAACATCTTATGCTCAAATTGAGCCACTACCGACACGTAAGGGCGTTAGGTTTCCGTTGTGTGCTGCAGTAAACTGATCTGATAAGCGGAACGACCAAGCGCCTGTTCAGGCGATGGAACGGCTGCCTCCGGGAAGCGCATCGGGCTTACGGGCAGCGTTTTTTCAACTTCAGTAACGACGTGTTTCCCCGGCTCGCGGCCGGCTGGCTTGCGAGATGCGACTCTCTCCTCCTGCTGCCGTTCGAACAGAGCGGAAGGTAAGCGTGGAGAGATCTTTTCAACGCCGCACTACTCGTCTGTTTGCCTGGATGGTATCGATCCCGCTTTTTCTCGGGGCGATCAGCTTCTGGGCTGGAGAGCAGTACCGGACGAGTATCGACTGGGTATTGCATACCGAAACGGTGGCGGGGGCGATCCAGGAGCTTCTGCTTACCATCACGGATGCGGAAAGCAGCAAACGGGGCTTTCTGCTCACCGGGGACCAAGCCTTTAGACAACGATACGCGGAGGCAAAGGAGCGCATACCGCGCAGGCTGGAGAATTTGCGCCAACTTACGATGGACAACCCAAGCCAACAAGCGCGGGTCCTGCAACTTACGACGCTGATCTATGCAAGGATACGCGAGATGCAACGCGTGCTGGCGCTGAGGCTGGAAGGCAGGCTGCCCGACCAAGACGCAATTGCGGCGATGCGTCAAGGGGGCGTGATGATGGCGCAGATCCGGCAGCTGTGCGAGCGAATGGGGCAAGAGGAGAGGAGACTGCTCACTATCCGGACGCAAGCGGAGCGCAGCACTGAAATGGAGGTGGGCTCGAGCTTCGCGATCGGCATCCTGATCAGTATGGCTCTTCTTTATTGGGGACATCACCTGATCCAGCAGTATGCGGCGGCGCGGGATTGTGCCGAGGCCAAGGTGTGGGAACTGAATGCGCACCTGGAAGCTCGCGTTCACGAGCGTACGACTGAGCTGGAGAGAGCGAACGAGCGCTTGAGCCGTTCGAACAGGGATCTGACGCAGTTTGCCTCCGTGGCGAGCCACGATCTGCAGGAGCCGCTGCGCACGATTGGCAGCTACGCGGGTCTGCTGGGCCGGCGATATCAAGGAAAACTGGACGAAAAGGCGGACCGGTACATCGAACACCTGGTTAACGGGGCGAAGCGGATGCAGACGTTAGTGCAGGATCTGCTGGCCTATTCGAGAGTGGGAACGCAGCCGATCCGATTCGAGTCTGTCGATTTGGAGCGCGTGCTGCACGATGTTCTCGAGAGCATGCGGGTAGGCGTGATCGAGCGCCGTGCCAGGATCACGCACGACCCACTTCCGACGCTGCAGGGCGATGTAGGCAAGCTAGGGCAGGTTCTGCAGAATCTCATCGGCAACGCATTGAAGTTTGCGAAGCCGGAGCAATCTCCTTCGATTCACATTTCGGCATGGCGTCTTGGCCAGGACTGGATCTTTTCGGTTCGAGACGACGGCATTGGTTTCGATACGCAGTACGCAGAGCGCATATTTCTGGTGTTTCAGCGGCTGCATCAAGTGGGAACTTATCCGGGCACGGGTATAGGGCTAGCGGTTTGCAAGCGGATTGTGGAGGCGCATGGGGGCAGGATCTGGGCCGAATCAGAGATTGACGTGGGCTCGGCATTTTCGTTCACGTTACCGGCTGCGGATGGTGAGGTTCGCGACGGGGCAGGAGCAGCACCATTGAAGTCAAATCATGAGGAACATCGAAGCTTGCAGATCAAGACATGAACCGGGCAATGCAAATCCTACTAGTTGAAGACAATCCGGCGGACGCAGAACTTGTGGAGGAAGCGTTCTCTGACGCAGTGTTCCGGCACAGCATTCACCTGGCTGAAGATGGCGCGGTGGCGATGGAATTTGTCCGAAGGGAAGGCCGGTATGGAGCTGCGCCAAAGCCCGACGTTATTCTGCTCGATCTGAACCTGCCTAAGAAGGACGGGCGCGAGGTCCTCGAAGAGATCAAGGCAGATCCGGCGTTGCGGAGGATTCCGGTAATTGTTCTCACCACGTCCGAAGATGAAGCGGACGTGCACCGGGCATACGGGCTGCATGCAAACTGCTATCTGACCAAGCCTATCGACCTGAACGATTTCATCGAGAAAGTTCGATCCATAGAAGACTTCTGGCTCACGATGGTGCGGCTTCCTTAGAGCTTGCGGGTTCCAGAGTAGACATCCTAGCTGCGGATGACCCGCTTCGGGGCGCGGCGCGACGCATTTCTTCTTCGGATAAAAGTTGAGGCGAGCGGTAAAAAAGGAGTTCAATTGCACCGGGCAAGAGCATCTGACCACGTCAGGACGCAAGTTGCCCTGTTCTGTTGAAGGGAGCGCTCGCACATGCCGGTCGAGGGCGCGTCATCGGTGCCACGGATCGACGCTCATCACCACTTCTGGAAATACACTGCGGAAGAGTACGGGTGGATCGATGAATCGATGGCGGTCATCCGGAGGGATTTTCTCCCCGAGGATCTGGAAGCTGAGATGCGCGCGTGCGGGATCGACGGAGTTGTGTCCGTGCAGGCGCGGCAGACGCTGGAGGAGACCCGCTGGCTTCTGGGGCTGGCTTCAGAGCACGCAATAATTGGCGGCGTGGTCGGCTGGGTTCCGCTGATTGCTCCCCAAATCAGCGAGATCATTGCGGAGTTCGCGGCGGACCGCAGGCTCAAAGGAGTTCGGCATGTTCTGCAGGCGGAAGCCGACGAGCGGTATATGCTGCGCGATGATTTCAATCGCGGGATCGATGCGCTACGGGACTTCGGACTTGTCTACGACATTCTGATCTTTGAACGGCATCTGCCGCAGACGCTCACATTCGTGGATCGCCATCCGGAACAGGTCTTCGTGCTCGATCACATCGCGAAGCCGCGCATCCGCGAACGCGCCGTTTCTCCATGGGGAGAAAATCTGCGGAGGCTTGCGGAACGACGGAACGTGTACTGCAAGATCTCGGGGATGGTCACTGAAGCCGACTGGAGAACGTGGACGGAGGAAGACCTGACGCCGTACTTTGATATGGTGCTTAACAGCTTCGGACCGGAGCGGCTGATCTTTGGTTCTGACTGGCCCGTGTGCCTGGTGGGAGCGCCATATGGCGTTTGGTTCAATGTGGTTTCGCGGCAAATTGCAGCACTGAGCGACAGTGAGCGGGCAGCCATTCTTGGCGGGACCGCAGTTCGTGTGTACGGCCTGGAGGTGCAGCGGGACAGCGCTCTCTTGCCGGGCAGGGAGGCATTTCGATGACAGATGTACTCTTGCTTCCAAAGTATTCGTTCGGAGTTGGCGACAGGTTTGCGCATCAGGCGAAGGCGCAGCTCGAAGCTTGTTTAAAGGCGCTGGAGAAAGGCGTGGAGGTGATCCCGGTCTGGAACAAATCTAACCGGGAGCATACGATTATCGGTTCCAATCCAGCGGAGACGAGAGCGGCGGCGGACGAAGCCGTGAAGGCGCTTGGCTGGAAGAAGCCTTATTTCCTCGATGCCGACCACATCAACTTAAAAACGGTGGACAGATTTCTGGAGCCGTGCGACTTTTACACGCTCGATGTGGCCGATTGGATTGGTCAACGCGCTGAGAAGGCGAGCGTTGAAGATTTCGCAGAACGCCATCCCGAGCTTGTGGGAGAGATACGCGTGAGCGGCATAGAGGAGCCGCTGCGGATCGAGCGCGCTTTTGTACTGAAGGTCGCGAACAAATATCTGGAGGCGGTGCAGGAGGCGGGCCGGATCTATCGCTACATCGAGGACAAGAAAGGGAAGGGGAATTTCGTTCCTGAAGTTTCGATGGATGAGACCGATGCTCCGCAAACGCCTGTGGAGCTGCTTGTCATTCTGGCTGCGGTGGCGGATGAGGACATCCCGATTCAGACGATTGCGCCGAAGTTTACGGGCCGCTTCAACAAGGGTGTGGATTACGCGGGAGACCTGGCCAAATTCACGAAGGAGTTTTCGGACGATCTCGCGGTGATTGCTTTCGCGGTGCAACAGTACGGATTGCCAAAGAATTTGAAGTTGAGTGTGCATTCGGGCAGCGACAAATTTTCGATCTATGAGCCGATCCGCCGCACGCTGAAGAGATTTGATGCCGGCGTGCACCTCAAGACCGCCGGGACAACGTGGCTCGAAGAGCTGATCGGCTTAGCGGAAGCGGGCGGGGCGGCGCTCGAGTTGGCGAAAGAGATTTACGCGCAGGCTTATGCGCATCGCGAAGAGTTGTGCGGCCCCTACGCGGCGGTGATCGATATCGATCCCGGTAAACTGCCGCGACCTGAAGAAGTGAACGGGTGGTCCTCCGAGCAGTTCGTATCTGCTTTGCGCCATGATCCGAAGTCAGCGGCGTACAACAGCAGCATTCGTCAGCTTCTCCATGTGGGCTTCAAGGTTGCGGCGAAGATCGGGCCTCGCTACGGAGAGCTGCTGGAAGCGAACGAGGCAACCATCGCGAAGAACGTAACAGAAAATCTCTACGATCGTCACATTAAGCCGTTGTTTATAGGCGGCTGAGAGATGGCGCTACAGATATTCGACTTGACGGGACGCGTTGCGGTAGTGATTGGCGGAACCTCCGGGATTGGGCGGACGCTGGCACTCGGGCTGGCGGAGGCGGGAGCAGATGTTATCGCAACCGGGCGGCGGGAAGCCCTGGTTCATGAGGTGGCCGACGCGATCGAGAAGGCGGGACGGCGCAGCTTGCGGCAGCCGGTGGATACTTCGAGCCGACAATCGGTCGATGCTTTCCGGGATGCTGTTCTCAAGGAATTTGGGCGGACGGACATTCTGGTGAATGCTGCCGGGCAGATTTTCAGGAAGCCGACGATCGACATCAGCGAGGGCGATTGGAACAAGCTGATGGACGTGAATCTTACCGGAACGCTGCGCGCATGCCAGAGCTTTTACGAAGCGCTGCGAGACAGCGGCCATGGCAGAATCATCAACATCGCTTCTCTGAATTCATACGTAAGCCTGCTTGAAGTAACAGCGTATGCGGCTTCAAAAGCTGGAGTGCTCGGATTGACGCGCAGCCTGGCGGTGGAGTGGGCGCCGAGAGGCATCAATGTGAATGCGATCGCTCCGGGAGTCTTTCGCACGGAACTTAACTCGGGCCTGCTCGATGGAACGGATCGAGGACGCGAGCTGTTGCTGCGTACACCGATGAAGCGTTTCGGCAGCATACCGGAACTGACCGGAGCCGCGATCCTGCTTGCCTCTGACGCTTCGAGCTTCATCACCGGGCAGTGCATCGTGGTGGACGGCGGCTTTCTGGCATCGGGAGTGAATCAGTAGCGCAGTCATGCTGAGGGCAGGGATTCTCAACCCGCATATCAACTCGTTACTCAGTCGAGTGCGGCACACGAACACGGTTGTGATTGCGGATCGAGGCTTTCCGTTCTGGCCGCAGATTGAGACGGTTGACATTTCGTTAGTAGACGACATTCCGCGGGTGCGGGACGTGCTGCGGGCGGTGCGAGCGAACTTCGTTATCGGACGCGTTTTTTTAGCGGAGGAGTTCCAGGCGGCGAATGCGGCCGGGACATACGAGGAGTTTATGGCGGCCCTGGATGGGATTCCCGTGTCGTTCGAACCGCATCTTGAACTGAAGAAGCGCGTTCCGGCGGCGATTGGTTTGATCCGCACCGGAGATACAACGCAATATGCGAACTTGATTCTTGAATCGGCGTGATGATGATTGGATTAAGTCTTTGCAGCCGACCTGCTGAAAGAGAACGCACATGATCAATCCCGGTTCGATCCCCTCGACAAGCGTCAACTACTCCGATTCCGGCCGGCACGAGCTATTTCCGCGCAAGACGCTGCTGCCTTTCGTGCTGGTCACGGCTTTGTTCTTTTTGTGGGGCATACCGAATAACCTGAATGACATCCTGATACGGCAGTTCATGAAGTCGTTCGCGATTTCGCGTTTTCAGGCCGGGCTTGTGCAATCCGCGTTTTACCTCGGGTACTTCCTCTTATCGATGCCCGCGGCACTGCTGATGCGGGCCCGCGGGTACAAGTCAGGGCTGGTGACGGGTTTGATTCTTTACGGGGCAGGAAGCTTTCTATTCTGGCCGGCGGCGCTTTCCCAGAGTTACTGGTTTTTTCTATTTGCGCTGTTCGTGATTGCCAGCGGCCTGGCGTTTTTAGAGACGGGTGCGAGTCCGTTTATCGCGCAAGTTGGCGATCCGGCAACCTCGGAACGCCGACTGAATTTCTCTCAAGCGTTCAACCCGCTGGGATCGATCGCCGGTGTGCTGGTGGGCACGGCGTTCATTTTTTCGGGAGTCGAGTTAACGCCGGCACAGGTAGCGAGCATGAAGGCTGCGGGACAGTACAGTGCGTATCTGCAGCATGAGACCGCGAGAGTGACGACGCCTTACCTGGTGCTCGGTTGTCTTGCTCTGTTTTGGGCTTTCCTTCTATGGAAGCTGCGGTTCCCGGAACTCGGGGAGGAGCACGATCACCAGGCAGGCGCGAGCCATGGAAGGTTTCGCGACCTTCTGCAGTATCCGCATTTCGTGCAGGCGGTGCTGGCGCAGTTTTTCTACGTGGGGGCGCAGGTGGGCACGTGGAGCTACTTCATCCAGTACGTCCAGGAATACACACACCAGTCGGAAAAAGTAGCCGGGTACTTTCTGACGGGCACCCTGGTGGCTTTTGCCGTGGGGCGATTCGCGGCGACGTACCTGATGCGCCTGGTTGCGCCGAACCGGTTGATGGGAGTGTACAGCATCGCGAACGCGCTGCTGGTTGTTATCGGGATTTTGCTGCCGGGCTGGATTGGCCTCTGGGCGATTTTTCTCACGAGCTTCTTTATGTCGCTGATGTTTCCGACCATCTTTGCGCTCGGGCTCAAAGGGCTGGGGCCAAACACGAAACTGGGCGGCTCGCTGATCGTGATGGCGATCATCGGTGGGGCAGTCTTCACGCCGGCGATGGGCTTGCTATCGGAGGCAATCGGGAGCATGGCGAAAGCGATGCTGATTCCGCTGGCCTGTTACATCTTTATCGCGTACTTCGCGTTTGTAGGTTCGAAGATTCGCCCGTCGCGCGCGTGACGGTTTGTTTACCCATCTACACGAACCAGGATCTTGCTGAAGGTGGCCGGGTTCGCACTCCACTCTGCCAAGGCGGCTCCGGCTTCCGCGAGAGGCACAATTTTGCTGATGGCTGCGCGGACGGGAAACTTCTTTTCCTGAAGCATGGCGATGACGGCGCGAAAGTCGTCGGGATCGGCATTGCGGGCGCCGAGGATATCGAGTTCTTTCTGAACGAACAGCCGCGTCTCGTAACTGACCGGCTCTTTCGCGTAGCCGATGTATACGACCCGGCCCGTGAAGGCGACCTCTTCGACCGCCGCACGAAAGGTAGCGGGAGTGCCGATTGCCTCGATGATGACGTCGGGTCCATTGCCGCCGGTGAGTTCAGCCAGACGATCGTGCAGTGACTCTCGTCCGGAGTGAACGGCACATCGAGCGCCTGCCGCCTGGGCAAGCGAGAGCTTTGCGTCATCCAGATCTACCGCGATGACGGTTGCGCCTCTGCGAGCCGCGCCGGCGATAGCTCCGAGACCAACCCCGCCGCAGCCTAAAACCGCAACGATGTCTGTGGCTGCTATGCGCCCGCGAGCCGCGGCGTGAAAGCCGATGGTTAAGGGTTCCACGAGTGCGAGCTCTTCGACATCCAGCCCGTCCGCCTGATAAATTTTCTCCGGCTTCACCAACACGAACTCGGTGAGCGCTCCGTCTCGTTGCACTCCGAAAGTCTGATTGAACTGACAGGCATTCGGTCTGCCGCGCCGGCAGGATGCGCAGGTTCCGCAGCTCGTGTATGGAGAGACGGTGACGTTCATGCCGGGAACAAGTTGAGTGTCTATAGCTTTTGGCGCACTTTCGACGGTGGCAGCGATTTCATGTCCGAGCACTCGCGGATAAGTGACCAGCGGATTTTTGCCTCGGAAGGTATTGAGGTCGGAACCGCACATGCCGACCATGCGCACTCTCAAAAGGACATCGCCCGGATCGGGACGCGGGGCTGGAACGTCTACAAGCTCGACGGCGCCGGGGCCTTGCACCTGAAGCGCTCTCACGTGGATGCCTCCACTTCGGAGCGCTCTTGCCCGATGAGGTTCTGATTCTGCGCCAGGCCGGAGGGCCAGACGATGTTCTTAACCGGGGCGACAACGCGTTCGATGTCGCGCATGAGTTGGGGATCGAGGTCGAGTTTCATGGCTTTCAGGTTCATCTCTACCTCTCGCTGTGTTTGCATTCCGGTGAGTGTTGAGGCGGCATACGGATAACCAAGGCAAAACTTTAACGCTACGCTCGAGGGATCAAATCCGCGCTCGCGGCATAGTGCGACGACTTGCGCGGCAGCCTGCTTGACTTCCGGCGGAGCGGGGTGCCATGCGGGTGCGCTCCGATCGGCGAGCAGCCCCATGTGAAGCGGAGACGCGTTGATCAGCCCAATTCCTTTGGCGCGCACGACAGGCGTAAGCTCGGCGTCGAGATCGGTTACGAGCAGGTCATAGCGGCAGTAGGAGAGGACGGTGTCAACGTCCTTCCGCATGATGATGTCACGGAGAATCGGGAGGGGAAAGCCGGAGATTCCGATGAAGCGCGCCTTGCCAGCCAGCTGCACCTCGCGCAAGGCGGGAATCGTTTCTTCTACGATCCGACTAAGATCTCCGAACTCGACATCGTGCGCTTGAAGCAGGTCGACGTAGTCTGTCTTCAGCCTGCTCAAGGACTCGTCGATGCTGGCGAGAATTCTTGTACGCGAGAAGTCGAAGGAGGACGCGCCGTAACGGCCGCACTTGGTTGCAAGTATCACGTTGTGCCGGTGCCCAGCGAGCGCCTGCCCGAGACGTTCTTCAGCGAGCGTCAATCCGTAATACGGGGAAACGTCAAAGAAATTGATACCGCCGTCGATCGCGGCGCGGACCGCTCGTTTACCCTCGGCCGGGTCGGTTGTGTTGAAGACATCGCCGAGCGGGGATGCTCCGAAGCCGAGAACGGAGACGGAAAGATTTGTGTTGCCCAGAGTTCTGTACAGCATCTTGGCAAGCGCAAGCTTGTCACACCGAACTCCACCGTGTCAACAGGTACCGTTACAGTTACGCCCGGTGGCGCGAGGGAGCGGGGAGAATCAATGAATTTTGACGAGTTTGCCCGTTAGCCTACAACACGCAGGCATTCGCAGGAATGGGTAGAGTTATCGCTTACTGATATGATCTTTGACGGTTAAGGAGTGGAGCGGATGAAGGTGCGGGGGGCGCTACCAGGAGTCCTGGTGGTGGTGGCGGCGAGTTGGGCGGCCGCGTGGGGTCAGACGCCAAATGCGGACGATCTCGTATGGCAGAAGGCGATTCAGAAGTATGACGGACAGCGCAAATCGATACTCGACCAGGTGGATCGTGAGGCGCGAAGCGGACCCTTTCAGCCTAACTGGGAATCACTGAAGCAGTACAAAATCCCGACGTGGTACGAAGACGCGAAGTTCGGAATCTTCATTCACTGGGGACTCTATTCGGTTCCTGCGTTCGATAGCGAATGGTATCCCCGCAATATGTACTTGCAGGGCAGCAAGGCCTTTAATCACCACGTGGCGACCTACGGGCCCCAATCGATTTTCGGCTACAAGAATTTCATTCCGCAATTCAAAGCGGAGAATTTCGATGCGAAGGCCTGGGCCGATTTGTTTCGTAAGTCGGGAGCGAAATATGTAGTCCCGGTAGCGGAGCACCACGATGGCTTCCCGATGTACGATACCGGCCTGAGCGACTGGAGCGCCGCCAAGATGGGTCCGAAACAGGACGTGGTGGGTGAACTGGCGACTTCCGTTCGCGCGGCCGGTTTGCACTTTGGAGCTTCAAGTCATCGGGCAGAACATTACTTCTTCATGAATGGGGGGCGCGAGTTCGACTCCGACGTTCGCGACCCGAAGTATGCAGCCTTTTACGGTCCTGCGCACGCCGGAGTCACCGACAAGAATCATTCTGAGTGGGCTGCACACCCAGACCCGGCATACCTGAACGACTGGCTGGCGCGCACCGCCGAGATCGTCACGAAGTACCATCCGGAGGTTTTGTGGTTCGACTGGTGGATTAACACCAAGGAATTCGAGCCATACCTGCAGCGACTGGCGAGTTTTTACTACAACGACGCTACAAAGAACGGCTACGCGGCGGCGATCAATTACAAGTACACCGCTTTTCCCGAGGGCGCGGCGGTGCTGGACATCGAGCGTGGTCAGCTCGATGCGGCGCGTCCCCTGCTCTGGCAGACAGACACCGCTATCAGCGTGAAGTCCTGGGGATACATCAAAGGCGATACCTTCAAATCTCCCGAATCGCTGATCCAGCAGCTGGTAGATATTGTGAGCAAGAACGGTTGCCTGCTGCTGAACGTAGGACCGAAGCCGGACGGAACGATTCCCGAGGAAGCGCAGAAGATTCTGCTCGACATGGGCCGCTGGCTGAACACGAATGGCGAGGCCATATATGGAACCCGGCCCTGGAAGGTGTACGGCGAAGGGCCGACGAAGGTGCAGGGCGGAGCATTTCACGATACTGCTACAGGCTCATACAAGGCGCAGGATATTCGCTTCACGTCGAAAGGCGACACCCTGTACGCGATCGCGATGGCCTGGCCGGCGGATGGCCAGCTTACGATCAAGTCCCTGGCATCGGGCGCGGCAGGCGGCGATGTGACGGTAGGCAATGTTCAGCTATTGGGGTCGGCCGGCAAGGTTCAATGGCAGCGAGCTCCAGACGGGCTTCACCTGCAACTGCCTGCCAACAAATCGGGCGAGTATGCCTACGTGTTCAAGATTTCGCGATCCTGAAGCACCAGTTCGACAGCTTAATACTGAGAGCGCAGAATGTCGAAGTAGATGTGCAGTCCCTTGCGGAATTGATCAAGCGGGATGTGCTCGCTGTCGCTATGCATTGTGCTGACAACCGAAAAGTCGACGATCATAGGAATAGTTCCGTACACGGGTACGCCGCGCACTCTGAATTTCTGACCATCCGTGCCGTACGGAACGATAATCGCGGCGACTGACGCGCCGGGATCCTCTCTTCGGAAAGCCGCCTGCATGGCGCGGTACAGCGGAGTCGCGGTGCTGCTTGCCGGTGCGTCATCGGGCTTGCGGGAAATCTCTTCGACCGTGACATGTGGATCGTTTATGCGCGCCCGGATTTCGGAAACAAACTCGGCAGCATTCTCGCCGGGCAGCAAACGGCAATCGAGGGTTGCTTCGGCAACTGAGGGAATGACGTTTGCTTTCGGCGGATCGCCCACTCCGCTGCGCAGGGACGTTACCGACATGGTATTTTGCCCAACTGCATTCATGAATTTATTCGCTGCGAAGGTTCCTAACTCGCCGCGCATCTGTTCCAGAACGGGGTTCTTCTTCTGCGAAGGCGGGAAGTTCTTTGCCTTTTCAATTGCCCGGACCAGCAGGTCGTTGGCGTTATCTGCGATCGGTTGAGACGCATGGCCGGAGGTACCCTGCGCCCGCAATCGCAACCAGAGCACTTGCTTCTCAGCGACCGAGACACCGAACACCAGCTTTCCCGGCGCGTAAAGATCTCTTGAGCCGACGCCTCCTTCGTCGAGCACATACTCCGGGTTCAGTTCGTTCCAGTGATTCTTGATCATCCAGGCTGCACCCTCGGTTCCGCCGGTCTCCTCATCGCAGACAGCGAGAAAAAGGATGTCGCGCGGAGGAACGATGCCAAGCTGTTTGAGAAGCGTCAGAGCAGTCAGCTGCATAATGCCGGTGCTCTTCATATCGAGCGTTCCGCGGCCCCAGATTTCATTGTTTTCAATTTGGGCCCCGAATGGATCCTGCTTCCAGCGCGTAGCGTCCGCCGGAACGACATCCATGTGATTGAGCAGCAGCAGGGGGCGCTTAGAGCGGTCCTTACCGGAAAGCCTCACCAGCAGATTCGTCTTGCCATTTGCGCCGCTCTGATAGAGTTCGGCTTCAAGTCCGTAGGAAGCGAATTCTTTTTTCAGCAATTGCGCCGCCTGCGCGGTGTCTGCCGGCGGGTTTACGCTCTTCATCCGGACATACTGCTGCAAAAGACTGACAGCGTGAGCTTCCACGACCGGCCAATCGGGTTCAGCGGTGGCGGCACTGATCGAGCAAAGGGCCAGCAGGCAGGGAAGAGTACGAGTAAGGATCATGATTTGGTTTCCGGAATTCCCGAGAGTTTTGACGCATTCCCATCCAGACGCAGCGCTTCGAGAAGTGCGCCGGCCGCCGGGCTGTACTTCGGGGCGATGACTTGGCAGCCGATGCGTCGCATGACGTTTTCGGCGAAAGCATGCCGCAGCGGCGCGCTTCGAAAAGCACCGCCGACGCGCGCTACAGTGACTGGTTCCTCTGCTGCGAAAAGGTTTCGATGCACGCCTGCCACATACCAGCCGAGCGCTTGCGCCGCGTGAGCGAGAATCTCTTTCGCCGTCTCGTCGCCCGCCTCGGCGGCCCCGGTTACGAGCGGCGCCAACTCCGCCATCTCGTGCCGCTGCCCGTCGGCATAGAACCTGTGCATGAGGCGGTTGGCACTTTCCGCGCCCGTTTTCGACAGCAGCAAAGCATGTAGCGCGGTGGCGGGGCCCCAACCCTCCTCGAATTGCAAAGCGGCGCGCAACGCCCGGCGAGCGATATCGAATGCGCCCCCCTCATCGCCGAAGACGTAGCCCCATCCACCGGCGCGCCTCATGCTGCCGCTTCGATTGCGGCCAAACGCGATTGAACCGGTTCCCGCGATCGCTATGATTCCGGGTTCGCCACCCGTGGCGCCGATCAGCGCGATCTCGGCGTCGTGAGTCACTTTCAGCAGCCCGGTACGAAGGGCCTCGGCGGAAAACTCCGCTTTGTCTTCTGCGCCGCCGCTGAATCCAAGGCAGGCCGCCGCAAACTCAACTGTGTTCGCCGTGAGGTCCAGGCCGCTAGTGGCCTGGTTGAGACAATCTCTGAGCACTGCGACGAACTTGTCACGTCTTTCTGAACCGCTGACGTGGTTACAGGGACCGCTTCTGCCAACCCCGATTATCTGGCCGTCGCCACGTGCAACGAGCGCAGTCGTGCTCGATTGGCCGCCGTCGACTCCCAGGTATAAACGATCCAATGCCGCTCCGGATCTCAAATCAGAAGGAAAGCACTCCGCCCCGGAAGCGCTCCTGGCCGATCAAGTTTCATGCGAGCGTTTTATCCTTGGCGTAACAGAGAGCATCCAGAGGGCAGGACGCGCACCTCGGTTTTCGCGCAATGCAGATCTGACGTCCAAAGTGAATCACCTGGTGGGCAAACAAGACCCATCTCTCCGCGGGAACGATCTTCATCAGGTCCTGCTCAATCTTCACCGGGTCCGTGTGTTTCGTGAGAGCGAGGCGCTGTGAGATGCGCCCGACGTGCGTGTCCACTACCACGCCCGAAGCAATACCGTAGGCAGTTCCGAGCACCACGTTAGCCGTTTTCCTGGCTGCACCTGGTACGCCGAGCAGTTCATCCATGGAGCGCGGCACGTGGCCTTTATACTCACCCACGATCTTGCGCGCAGCTCCAATCACCGAGCGCGCCTTGTTGTTGAAGAAACCTGTCGAGCGAATGTCCTGCGCCAGCTCGTCCTGCGAGGCATTTGCAAAGTCCTGCATCGTCGGATATTTTTTGAAGAGGTCCGGCGTCACCTTGTTCA
Source organism: Terriglobia bacterium (assembly GCA_963723645.1). Lineage (GTDB taxonomy): Bacteria > Acidobacteriota > Terriglobia > Bryobacterales > Bryobacteraceae > Bog-105. The sequence goes on along the minus strand of CAVRRR010000005.1, from coordinate 1,003,208 downwards.
CTCGCTCGTCTGTACATTGGGCGGACAGAATCGTCGCAACGAGCAGCTGCCAGGCATTCTTGTGGTGAAGGGCGCAAGTCGCCTGCGGAAAGAGCTTATCGAGTTCTTCAAAGATCTTCTGCAGCCGCGCCCGCCGCTCCCCTGTGTTCTTCGGTTTCGAAACTTTTCGGGGCGGAGTGACCGGATGGACGGGAGTTGGGACAGCTATTTCGGTATCTGCCATAACGAAAGCACCAAGATAGCGCAGCGCGCAGGTTCTGCGCCTGCTTCACACAAGACCGCATCTGAATTATAAGGGTCCGTCGTGCACACGTATACACTTCGCTGCGAAATGCTAGTCAAATCTTCTTTGCAGGAGACGTTTGCGATCTTCGAAGATCCCTATAATCTGGCTAAGATCACGCCGCCATCGCTCAACTTCAAGGTGACTTCGACAGACCGAGTAGAAATGCGAAAAGGCGCGGAGATCAATTACACGATCCAGTGGATGCGGGTGCCGCTGCATTGGACGACGATCATCCGCGAATACGAGCCGCCTTTCTTCTTCGTCGACGAACAGGCAAAAGGACCCTATAGGCTGTGGAGACACCGGCATACTTTCGAACCCGCGCAGAGTGGAACAAAGGTTGCGGACCACGTGGAGTATGCGCTGCCCCTGGGTCCGCTGGGAACCCTCGCACACGCATTCCTGGTACGCAGCCAATTACTTGGAATCTTCAATTACAGGCAGGAACAACTAGGCAAGATCTTCGACAACAAGGCCGTACAAACAGTAAAACCATACATCACTCCGTAGAGTTGCTATGAACCTGAACGGCTAGTTCGGCGCGCCGTTGTCCAGAAAATTACGCAAGCGGTGGCTCCGGCTTGGGTGCCGCAACTTCCGCAGCGCCTTCGCCTCAATCTGGCGAATTCGTTCACGGGTAACCGCGAAGTTCTGCCCCACCTCTTCGAGCGTGTGCTCGCTGCCATCCTGCAGTCCAAACCGCATTTTCACGATTTTTTCTTCGCGCGGACTCAAGGTTTTCAAGACCTCCGCAGTCTGTTCGCGGAGGTTCAGGTTGATGACGGCTTCGGACGGTGACACCATTCTGCTGTCCACGAGGAAGTCTCCGAGGTTCGACTCTTCCTCCTCGCCGACCGGCGTCTGCAGAGAGATCGGCTCCTGCGCGATACGCAGCACGCGCCTGATCTTGTTCGGCGACAGTTCCATGCGCACGGCAAGTTCCTCGGTGGTCGCTTCCCGGCCGAGTTCCTGAAGCAGGATCCGCTGCAGTCGCACCAGTTTGTTGATCGTCTCGATCATGTGGACCGGAATTCGAATTGTGCGAGCCTGGTCCGCAATCGCGCGCGTGACGGCCTGGCGGACCCACCACGTGGCATAGGTGGAGAACTTGTATCCTCGCTTGTAATCGAACTTATCCACGGCCCGCATCAGACCGATGTTGCCTTCCTGGATAAGATCGAGGAACTGCATGCCGCGATTGGTGTAACGCTTCGCGACGGAAACCACCAGGCGCAGGTTAGCTTCAATAAGCCGCTTTTTGGCCGTGTCGGACTCCAGTTCACCCCGATCGACGATCTGAAGAGTGCGGCGCAGTTCGCTGACCGCGCTTCCCGAGCGGTCCTCGAGTGCCTGCAGTTGCGACGACAGACCCTTAAGTTCCTTGCGCAATGCGGGAGCCGAGGCCGATTCCGAAGGACTCAGCTGCTCGAGTCTCCGTTGTACTCTTGCGATCTCCTGCTCTAGCGGTTTCAGCTGTTCGACAATGTCCTTAAGCGCCTTGCCTAAGAACCGCTGATAGCGCGAAGTGAATGGCAGACTTCGAATCCGGCGGGAAATCTGGACGGCCAACCTCGCATACTCGTAACGAAGCTTGCGGTGCTGCTTTGCCTTCAGGTTTCGCGAAGTGGCGATCAGCTTGGCTTCCGTCTGCTGTGCCTTCAGATAGAGTCGTTCAATTTCGTCGATCGCTCCGACAAACTCGGTTTGAAGCTGAAGGCTCGCATCCTGTTCCTCTTCGACCGCGTGGGGGTCGGGAGCCTGCAGTATGTCGAGAATGGAGATCGAGCCGCGCTGTAGTGCGTCGCGCGTATCGAGAATGGTTTGAATTACCAGACGGGAGCGAGACAGTGCTTTCCCGATCGCATTCTCGCCACGTTCGATCCGTTTGGCAAGTTCAATCTCACCCTCTCGAGTGAGCAGAGGCACCATACCCATTTCCCGCAGGTAAATGCGGACCGAGTCATTGTTCTTATCGAGAGCACCCGGAGTGAGATCGAGGTCTGATAGACCCTCAATGTCATCTTCTCTCTTCTCGAACTCCTTGGCCACCTCCAGGAGTTCGACCGGTGCGCTTTCCAGATCCGAGAACAGGTCATTCAAATCGCCCCCGTTCGTCAGGTCTTCCTGTACCGATCCACTTAGATCGTCGTACAGTGCAAAGCCCTTATCATTGCTGTCTTGCATCAACTGCCCTTGTCATCTATTGCGAGAAAACCGCTTGAAGCAAGCCGTTCCAGGTTTACCCGGGTGTCTGCCAAGGCCCCCCCCGAATGGTTCCTTGACTCCTCATATTACAACTATTCAAACTTTGGCGGACGTTCGCCCCAGGCCGTCTAACTCGGTCATCAGGCGCAGAGCCTCATCGAGTTTCCCTTGAGTTTCCGCCTCTTTGATGCGACTCTTCAAGCTCTCGCGTTTCCCCTGCTTCGACTTCGCATCGAGCAGCTTCAAACAATCGAGCGCCTGTTCCGCCGCATGCTCTTCGGCCACGCCCGATTCGGAGAAACCGATTTCCGAAAGAATGCGCTCGAAGCGCGGCTCGAGTGTGTCGATTATGGCGGGCAGTGAAAACGGATTTTCGCTCGACTCTGCCGCGAGAACAGCTTCGAACACCGCTCTGAGCTCCAACATCTCGAGCGTATTTGGCTGACTTAGATAGTGACGGATTACCGCGCGCGCGTCGGCGCTCGCGAGCATACACGCCAGCAGCAGTTTCTCATTCGGTGGTACAGCCGAGGATAGGTCGCGCCGTTGTGGCGAAGCCTGCGGACCTGTTTTCGACCGCAAAGTCTGCCGGACAGTCTCGCGATCCACCCCAAGCTGCTCGGCCACTTCGGTTGCGATCGCAGCCCGCTCGATGCGGTCGTGGACTTGCTCGATGGCCGGCAGAATCAATTTGAAGGCATCGACCCGGCCCTCCGCCGTCCGCGTATTGAATTTCTTTCGAGCAAGATCGGTCAACCAATGGAAGTACGAGGGCGCGACTTCCAGAAGTTGTCGATACGCATCCGCACCGCTGGTCTGGACATACTCGTCCGGATCGAGACCGCCAGGAATTTCCAAAACCTTAACTCTGAGCCCTTGTGCCAATAGTGGCGAGATGTTCTTCTCCGTGGAACGGCTGCCGGCAGTATCCGGGTCGAGATTCAATATGACGTGACCTTTGCCGGACTGGTACGACGCCTCCTGCTTCATGGCACGGATCTGCTGGGGTCCAAGAGCGGTACCGCATAGCGCAACTACTTCTTGAACGCCCGCTGAATACACTCCGATGACATCCATGTATCCTTCGACCAGGATCATGCGATCGTTCTTGCGCGCGGGTACGCGTGCCCGGTGAAGATTGTAGAGAACAGTCGACTTTGTATACAGCTTCGTCTCAGGCGAGTTGAGGTACTTGACCTTGTCGTCCGGCCGCAGCGCTCGCCCGCCAAACGCGATAACTTTTCCGGCTCCATCATGGATGGGAAACATCAGACGCGAGCGAAACCGGTCGTAAAGGCCGCCGCCTTCAGGCCGCTTCGCTACCAGTCCCGAGTCGAGGAGCAGTGTCTCGCCGAATTTCTTCAAACGTTGAACCAGCTGCTGTCCGGAAGAGTCCGACAAGCCGAGGCGAAATTCCCTCGCGGCATCCTGGCTCACGCCTCTTGACTCCAGATAAGCTCGCGCGTCCAAACCTGACGCCCCTCGCAGGTTGTCCTGGAAGATGCCTGCCGCCAGCTCGTGAATCTCGAGCAGCGCCGCCGTCCGCTGCGCCTCCGGATCGTCGTTACGCTGGCGCTCTGGCATTGCAATGCCATATCGCTCGGCTAATAACCGGAGTGTTTCGGTGAAGTTCAGGCTCTCAATTTGTTGCACAAAGCTGAAAACATCGCCTCGCGCATCACACCCGAAACATTTGTAGAATTGGTGACCGCCGTCCACATTGAAGGAGGGCGTCTTCTCGGAGTGAAAAGGACACAAACCTTTCCAGCGCTGTCCGGCGCCTTGCCGCTTCAACGATACGTACTGCTGTACGACATCAACTATGTTGAGTTGACTCTTCAGTTCCTCGGCGAAATTCATTCAAACGCGGTTGTAGAAGCGAAGTTCCGGGGGAGTTGGTTCCAGATTACCAGCCTTGAGATCACTTTGTAGTCCTGCGAAGTTGCCATAATGGCGGCAGGCAATGGGCCTCAAAGAATACGAACGCAAGCGGAATTTCAAAGTAACTCCGGAGCCGCCGCCTAAGGAAGCCAAGCCGCATCCGGGCGAACAGGGCGGCTTCTTCTGCGTTCAACGGCATGATGCCACCCGTCTCCATTACGATTTCCGTCTCGAAGTGGGAGGTGTTCTGGTGAGTTGGGCTGTTCCTAAGGGACCGAGTCTGGATCCCACGCGTAAGGCGCTCGCCATGAAAGTAGAAGATCATCCGCTCGACTACGGAACGTTTGAAGGCAATATCCCGGCGGGCAATTACGGCGGCGGCAGCGTGATGCTGTGGGATACAGGCACATACGATGTGCTCGGCGACCTTCCTGCCGAAAAGCAACTGGAGCGCGGTGACTTCAAGTTCGAACTTCACGGAACCAAACTCAACGGCTCATTCGCGATCGTCCATATGAAGCATGCCGGAAAGGGGAACGAGTGGCTGCTCATCAAGAAGAAGGACGAGCATGCGGTTCCGGGATACGACGTAGATCAGTTCGCCTGGAGCGTCTCCACCAAGCGCACACAGGACGAGATCGCGGAGAACATCGGCCCTCCCCAGATTTCCCAGATTCCGGGAGCGCGCAAGACGCCTCTGCCTGCCAGCGTGGCGCCGATGCTGGCCACAGCAGTTACGCAGCCTCCGTCAGGCGCGAATTGGCTGTACGAAATCAAGTGGGATGGTGTGCGGGCCCTCTGCCTGGTCAAAGACGGCGCTCTCAAGATGGAGTCACGCCGTGGAAACAGGTGTGAACAGCAGTATCCCGAACTTCGAAGTTTACCCGAGCACATCCACGCAGAAGCGGCGTGGCTCGATGGAGAGATCTGCGTCCTCGACGAGCAGGGACGCGCGCGCTTTCAGAACATCCAGCCGCGCATCACGGCCAATATCAATGCCGTCGAGCGGCTTGCGGAGACGTCGCCGGCCACCCTTTTTCTTTTCGACATTCTTTACGTGGACGGTTACGACCTGCGTGCGGTACCGCTCGACGAACGCAGAAAGCTGCTCAACATGCTGGTCGTCCCGGACGATCGGATCCGTATTTCGGAGACTTTCGATACGGCCGGCGATCAAATGTTCGAGGCGGCGCGACAGATGGGCCTGGAAGGTATCCTCGCGAAAGACCGCCGCAGCCCTTATGAAGGTACGCGCTCGACACGCTGGCAAAAGATCAAGGTTCAAAATGAGCAGGAGTTCGTGATCGCCGGTTTTACGAAAGGAGAGCGCGACTATTTTGGCGCTCTTGTCTTGGGAGTGCAGGAAAACGGCAAACTTCGGCATGTGGGCCAAGTCGGAACCGGATTCGATCAGAAACTCATGAAGGCGATCTATGAACGGCTGCAGCCGCTCATTACAAAGACGAGCCCTCTGACGCCCAAACCGAAGATCAAGGACGTAAGTTGGGTGAAGCCTGAGGTTGTCTGTCAGGTTCGCTTCCTCGAATGGACAAAAGACGGTGTGCTGCGCGCGCCCGTGTTCGTTGCGCTCCGGGAAGACAAGTTGGCTCGCGATGTAACCCGGGAAGAGCCTGTTTCCCCCGATCCGGAACCGGAACTGGAACGGGATCCGGAACCGGAACGGGCATCGGATCCCCCTGCCGATTCCGGTCAGCTGAATCTAAGCGGCAAAGAGACGACCGTTGAGGTAGACGGGCATCGGCTTAAATTCACCAACCTTGATAAGGTCTATTTCCCGAAGGACGGTTGGAAGAAACGTGATTTGCTGCGTTTTTATAGCGACGTCTCGGAGTGGCTGCTGCCTCATCTCAAGGACAGGCCGCTCTCTCTCAAGCGATATCCGAACGGCATCGCCGAAGAATTCTTCTTTCAGAAAAACGCAAGCAATCACTTTCCAGACTGGATGCGGTGCGAGCCTATTTCGGAGCATGGCGGCACAAAGCTGAACCATTATCCGCTGGCTAACGACACCGCCAGTCTCCTCTATCTGGTTAACCTGGGATGCATCGATCACAATCCGTGGATGAGCCGTGTCGGAAGTCTGGATAAGCCGGACTGGATGTTGCTCGATCTCGATCCGGTGGAAACTTCTTTTGACCAGATCATCGAAGCTGCACTCCTGGTACGAGAGCTGCTCTCGGAGCTGGGACTAAAGGGCTATCCAAAAACTACGGGCGGGGACGGTATGCACGTTTACGTGCCTCTCGAGACCGAATACAGCTACGATCAGGTTCGCAGCTTTGCCGAGATCATCGCTCACCTGGCGATCGATCGCAGACCGGACCTGTTTACGACGCCGAGGAGTGTGGATAAGCGCAAGAAGGAGCGCGTCTATTTCGATTACCTGCAGATTGGAACCGGCAAGACAATCTCTGCGCCCTATGTCGTTCGTGCATATGACGGCGCCCCAGTCGCCACTCCGCTGGATTGGAAAGAAGTCAAAGCTGGCCTGCGACCGCACGACTTCCGGATCGAGAACAGCGTGGAACGGTTCAGGAAGGTGGGTGATCTATTCGCACCCGTGCTGCGGGGCGGCCAAAAACTGGAAGATGCACTCGCGAGACTCGGGACGTTGAGCCAACCCGCCGTTTCGAAACCCGCTAAGCGGCCGAGGAAATCGGCGAAATAACGCAGTTCCACCCGTCTTGCCTCAAAACGGTTTCGGACGGAAACACCTGCTCGAGTACGTGCCACTCGGTTTCGGGAAAGCCGGTCAAAATCAGCTTGCCCTTTGGCCGCACAATCCGGAGCAGGTCGTCAGCGATCGCCAGCAGTACGCTTCCGTTGATGTTGGCAACCGCCACATCTATGCTGCGTTCCCGGATGCAGTCTGCCGAACCTACTATCAGGTTTGGCGCGAATCCATTCAGTTCGAAATTCTGTTTTGCGGATTCGAGGGCTGAGTCGTCCGGATCCGTGGCGATGGCGAGGGCAGCGCCAAGCTTTAGAGCCGCTATGGCAAGAATGCCGGACCCAGTTCCGATATCCGCAAGCACACAGTCTTTGGCGATGGTTATTTCAAGCGCTTTGAGAGCGAGCTGCGTGCATGGATGTTCGCCTGTTCCGCTGGCCAGACCGGGGTTTTGAATGACTCTGAGCCGCCCTTCAGGCGTGGGATCGCTGCACCATGGCGCCGCAAGAAAGAGCTGCAAACCGACAGATCGTCCCGGCCACGCGGCCTGGGTTGCCTGCACCCAATCCTTTTCTTGTTCCCGTTCCCAACGCGGCAGATGCGATGCGAAATCACGAAGGAGATCTTCGCGCGGCCATTCCACCTCAAACCCTGCTATGAGCTCAACCTGCCCCGAGCCGTTGTCACACTCACGAATCCCCACTGTTCCGGCATCCCAAAGTTCGCCCGAAAGCAGATCGACTTCGCCCTCCGCGCAGGTCAAATGGAGAGAATACATGTCTCGTTTCGATCATCTCGCACTATAGAGAGTAAGCACCTCGCCGATGCCCAAACGTTCGCTACCGATCGATGCACTGCTTCCTCAGATCGTCGAAACGGTCGCAAGCCATCCGCTTACGCTGCTCGAGGCTGAGCCCGGTGCCGGGAAGACGACGCGTGTGCCGCCCGCTCTTCTCGGTACCGGCGAAGGGCAGATCTACGTTCTCGAGCCGCGCAAACTCGCCGCTCGCATGGCCGCGGATCGGGTTGCCTTCGAAATGGGCGAGTCTACCGGCCAGACGACCGGATATCGCGTGCGTTTCGAGGAGGTCTCGAGCAGCCGGACCAGACTTTGGTATCTGACGGAAGGTGTCCTTGTCAGGATGCTTCTCTCGAAGAGGGCATTGCCGGGAATCAGCGTGGTCGTGCTCGATGAGTTCCATGAGCGCCATCTTGAGACGGACGCAGCGCTTGCTCTGCTGCGCCAAATGCAAGTCGACAACCGCAATCTCAGGCTGCTGCTGATGTCGGCAACGCTTGCGGGCGACAGTCTCTCGGAACAGTTAGGCTATCCGCCTTTCATCAAAGCTGCGGGAAAAGTCTTTCCGGTTTCAACGCACTACACTCCTGCTTCCTCGTCGCCGCTCGAAGAACAGGCAATCGCCGCACTTCCCAAAGCATTGGACCAGCGGCGAGGACATGTTCTTATCTTCCTTCCGGGCGTTGCGGAGATCAGAAAGGTGATGAGGGCGGCCGAGCCAATCGCCGCGAGACACGGCGCTCAGCTTCTTCCGCTGTACGGCGATCTTCAGCCCGAAGAGCAGGATCGCGCGGTCGCCCCGGCTTCTTGCAGGAAAATCATCTGTTCTACCAACGTCGCCGAGAGTTCCGTCACTATCGATGGCGTCACAGCGGTGATAGACAGCGGTCTGGCACGTGTCCGCACTCACTCGCCCTGGAGCGGTTTTTCACGCATCGAAATGCAGCGGATCAGCCAATTTTCGGCGATACAACGCGCCGGCCGAGCAGGTCGAACGGAACCCGGAGTGGCCATCCGTCTCTACAGCGAAGCCGAATTCGTCCGCCGGCCCGAGCATCTCACGCCTGAGATCCTGCGCTCCGAATTATCAGAGCTGGTTCTGCTCCTCCTCGCGAACGATTGGCGACTCGATGAACTGATGTGGCTCGACCCACCTCTGCCCGCTGTTCTCGATCAGGCGAGAGAGCTTCTTTACCGGATGGGGGCAATAGATAGTCGGGGGCTTGCGACAACGGTTGGACGGAAAATGGCGCGCTTACCGCTGCATCCACGTTTGGCGCGATTCGTGCTTGCGGCATCTGAGCAGGGCGCACGTGAGGAAGCCTGTGATCTGGCCGCGCGTCTATCGGAAGAACGAAGTTTTCGATTCGGAGACTCCGACCGCCATTTCAGCTCGGACCTCGACGCGGTTCTCGCAGTTGATCCATCGCACGCGGCGAGGCGCCTCCGAGCCCGCCTGTTACATGCGGTTCCTCGCAGCCCGGGGTCCAACAAAACAGGACCTGAGGTTCTCGAGAAAGCACTGTTGTCCGGTTATCCGGACCGGGTGGCTCGCCGCCGCGGCGATACTCTCCTGCTCTGCGGACGAGTTTCTGCCCGGCTGGATCGAGAGAGCAGCGACACCGGTGAGTTCCTGCTGGCGCTTGATGTAGATGACCGGAGTGACCAGTCTTCTCCTTTAGTTCGATTGGCGGTCCCTATTCAGCCGGATTGGCTGCTCGATGCTTTCCCGGAACGCATAGAGACGCACGAAGAACTGGTCTGGAATCGTGCCGCTGAACGTGTCGAGCAAGTCAATTCGCTGATCTACGACGGGCTTGCGCTCGATCAAACCAATGGTCCTCCCTCGGATCCGGACCTGGCGTCTCATATGCTCGCATCGCAAGCGATAAGCGCCGGAATAGAGCACTTCACCGACAAAGAACAGCTCGACCGATTCCTGCGGCGCGTCGAATTTGCTACCAAGTACACAAGTGTCGCCGTCTCGGGCGATCTGGTCGAATCGGCACTCCGCGAACTCGCACGGGGGCTTACCAGTTTCTCGGAATTGCGAGCGGCGGCGGGGAAGGGCGCATTACTCGCTCTCCTCGAGTCCGAACTGCCTATGCGTGTCGTGAACGAGTTTGCGCCTGCTTACATCGTGCTACCCAGCAGCCGGCGCGCTCCTATCGAGTATCACGGTGATCGGCCGCCCTCAGTCGCCTCCCGTCTGCAGGATTTCTTTGGATTGCAGCAGACCCCAACCGTGGCTTGCGGCGCAGTCCAGCTCGTGATTCAGCTTCTGGCGCCGAATGGCCGTCCAGTTCAGGTCACAACCGACCTCTCGAGCTTCTGGAAGACTCTTTATCCACAACTCCGGCCCCAGCTAAGCCGCCGGTATCCGAAGCATGCGTGGCCTGAGAAGCCTGCCTAAAAAAAATCTTTTTTGGCGCGGCTCCCAACGTTTGCCCTCCGAGGATCGTCTAAGGCGCGAAAAAGAGGAATATGGTGTGGGAGATCGGATTGCCGCTCCACTTCGCCGCTAGTCTGTCCGACAACTCAACTGACGCTGAACTTGCCGAGGGCTGCAAGCGGGGAAACCTGCGTGCATTCGAATCTCTGTACACTTTGCACGCTGCGCGTATGAAGAGCCTGGCCTTTCACTTACTCGGCACTCGGGCCGATGCCGAAGACGCGGTGCAGGAGACGTTTCTAAAGGTGCATCGCGCTGCCCGCACTTTCGAAGGGCATTCGTCGCTCTCAACGTGGATTTACAGGATACTGCTCAACTGCTGTTACGACTCGCTCCGCAAGAGGCAGCGCTTATCCGAAACGGCGGCGCCGGTCGATTTCGCCACAGATACAAAATTGCCTTTGAAGATTGCGCTCGAGCACGCTATCAACTCGCTGGGCGACCGGCAGCGCATTGTGTTCCTCATGTTTGAAGTGGAAGGTTTAAAGCATTCCGAGATTGCGGCCATTTTAGAGGTCCCGGAAGGAACGTCGCGCAGCTGGCTGTTTGAGGCGAAGATGCAGCTGAAACGCCTGCTGACGGAGAGAGCGAAATGAGATTTGAGTGCGGCGATCTCGAAAGGGCTCTGGCTGTGTCCGATCTTATGCCGGAAGCGAGGGAGCACCTGAAGACGTGTGCAGCCTGCCGGCGCGAGTATCGGTTGTGGACCGAAATTTCGAGCAGCGCCCGTGAACTGCATCAGGAATGGGACAGCGCGCATCTTTGGCCAAAGATCCGGCAGACGCTCGAGGCCGAGAAAAGACCAGATCGACGGTGGTGGCGAGATGCCAGACTGTACGCGCTCGCGGCGGCCGCTCTTGCCCTGGCGATCCTGGTACCTCTCAGGTTCGCGCAGCACTCGTCCCGACCAGCTATTTCCCTTGTGGGACAGGCCGGCAAAGCAACACTCGCGAACCAGGACTTTCTGACGGAACAGGCGCTGGAGGAAGTCGAAAAGAACGAAGCGGCTTACCGGCAATCGATCGACAAATTGTCCCGTCTTGCAGAACCCAAGCTGGAGAGCGCGGCGTCACCGGCGGCGGCCAGTGTGCGCGAGAAACTATTGCTGCTCGATTCGGCCATCGCCGATACTCGATCGAATGTCGCGTCCAACCGCTTCAACGTGAGCCTGCAGATGACCTTAGCCGGTCTCTATCGGGAGAAGCAGCAAACACTACAGGAGCTACTCGCACATGACAGGAAAAACTAGTATTGTTTTGCTCGCGTTGATAGGCGCGGCGAATGGCTTCGCGCGCGATGAGTATGTGCGCCATTTCGACCAGACACTATCCATCAGGAGCGCGGAGCGGGTGCTGGTCGAGAATAAATTTGGCGATATCGTCATTCACACGCATCCTCAACAGGATGTCGTTATCCATGCGGATATTCGGGTCTCGGCCGCCGATTCAAATCAAGCCAAAGCGTACGCCGACCGGGTTCAGATCCTGGTAGAACCCGCTTCGGAACTTTCTGTCCGCACACGTTATCCGGATACCGAGAGGTCCGTTCTCGGCATGCACTGGTCGAATGTTTCGTTCTCGGTTCGTTACGAACTGACGGTTCCCGAGAATTCGCCGCTGGCGGTACGCAACTCCTTTGGGGCTGTGTCGGTGACCGGCGCGAAGGCAAGCTCCGAGATCACCACCTCGCATGGCGATCTCATCTTTCACGACGGACGCGGAACACAGCGGCTCGAAAACTCGTTTGCCCGAGTCGAGGTCGCTAATAACGCAGGAGATGTGAGGATCGAGACCAGCAATGGCGCGGTGGATGCTGCTGACGTAAAGGGTGCACTTACGATTCGAGACAGGTTCGCGAGCCTGAATGTATCGCGGGTATCTAACGGGGTTGAACTTTCAAACAGTAACGGGGCAGTTCAGGTAGCAGACTGCGGCGGACCCGGGGACATCAAGAACTCTTTCGGTGACGTCTCGGTTCGCGGTTACCGCGGGGATATTGGCGTGAACAACACGAATGGCAGAATCACGGCCGCCGATATAACCGGCTCGGCCAACCTGAGGACAACTTTCGGAGCGGTTGAGTTCTCAAACATCGGTCACCAACTGACGATCAGGAGCAATAATTCGAGAGTGTCGGGCGAGAACGTGGGCGGCTCGCTGACGATCGTGAACTCGTTCGGCGCGACCGAAGCCAGAAACGTACAGCATGATGTTCATATCGAATCGGGAAATGGCAATGTTGTGATTTCGAAGATCGGTGGGACAGCCAGCGTCAAAACCAGCTTCGGTATGGTAGATGCGAGTGACCTTGGTTCCACGATTTCCGTTGAGAATACAAACGGCAGTGTGAAAGCCGTCAACTCGAAGGGCGCGCAGGTCACGACAAGTTTCGGAGCGGTGTCGCTGGGTGGTATCACCGGCCCGATTCAAGTTGAGAACCAGAATGGGGCGGTGGATGCAGAGAGCACGTTGCGCGGAAGCTGCCAGCCGATTGCGATTCGCACATCCTTTTCCACTTTGCGGGTGCGTTTGCAGCCGAGCCCCGATTATCGTGTTTCGGCCAAAACCTCTTTTGGAAAGGTGCGCTCCGATTTTCCGCTCAGCGTGTCCGGATCGATCTCGAACGATGATGTGACGGGAACCCTGGGGAGTGGGCGGTGCGAGATGCACCTGGCCGACAACAACGGGTCGATCGAGATCCTCAAGGCGCAGTAGAAGACTGTGCCGGAATCCAAATTCGCTGTTCGTAACCGAACACCGCGCCTGGTCGGCTCCTCTTCAAATAGTTGAAAGTATAGTGGCTGAAGCTCAGTTTTTTGTGGCCACACGTTTGCAGCAACTGAGACTTAGCGTGACCATGACCCAAATGAGGAAACCGATGCCGCTGGCCGCTCTTCGGACCGTACTGGTCGTCGACGACCAGGAAGACGTGAGGGAGGCGCTAAGGCTGATGCTCAAAGGCGCCGGATATGCGATTCAAATGGCGGACTCCCCTGAAAGCGCGCTCGCGACGGCAGCGGCGTGCGATCCCGACCTGATCGTAATCGATATGAATTATGCTTCGGACACCACTTCAGGCCAGGAGGGATTGGCGCTTCTCGACCGGCTTCGTGTGCTGAAGCGAAACGTCCCGGTTATTGCGATGACGGGATGGAGCACAATTGAACTGGCCGTGCAGGCGATGCAACACGGAGCGCGTGATTTCATTACCAAGCCATGGGATGTTCGCGCGGTGCTCGACATGTTCGAAAGGCACATGAATGCGCCGACGCATGACGCACCAGCTGATCCGCACTCGGCAGATCTCGCGCTGGCGCGCCGTATACAAAGAAAACTTCTTCCGCCGCCTCATTTCACAGGCGCGGGGCTGGAGTTCAGCTGCGCGTTTCTTCCGGTAGGCGATGTAGGAGGAGATTTATACGACTTTTTTGAGCTGGATTCCGGGCGAGTGGCTTTCCTGCTGGGCGACGTATGCGGAAAAGGGCTTGGGGCGGCGCTGCTGGTAGCGACACTCCAGGCCACGATCCGCAGTCAGCTTGACCTGGCTGACGATTTGTCGAGACTGCTGAGCAAAGTGAACCAGCAGTTCTTCGAAGCAACGCGGCCGGAGCACTTTGCGACGCTTTTCTTCGGTGTTTACGATGCGCGAAGTCAATCGATACGATACGTGAACTGCGGGCACCCGTCGGCGGTGCTCTTGCGGGGAGACGGGACGCGAGAGATTCTTGATCCGAACGCGATGATTCTGGGCGCATTCGAGAGAGGCGAATTCCGGGAGGGGAAGGCTGCGTTCTCGCAAGGAAGCAGGCTGCTCCTCTATTCGGACGGGCTATCGGAAGCCGGCCTGGACGATGACGACGAAAGTGATTGGACGGTCGAGGTAATTGAAAGACTTCACCGGAAGAAATCGACCGGACTCGCGGGAGCTCTGGCCAACGCGGCGATCTCGCGCGGCGATCAGGCCGACGACATAACCGTGATCGAAGCCTGTCACCTTGCGGCGTAGCACGCTTGACAGATCGCGCGTGTAAGCTCTAAGCCATGGATTGGAAAGAGCAGGGCGTGAAGATCGTACGCGCGGGCACATTCGATACCAACACGCCGCAAACTCCGGGTATGAGCAGGGCTGCGGCGATTACAAATGCCAGGACCGGTGCTTCGAAGCTCTGGGCCGGCACGGTCGTGGTTCGGCCGGACGCCAAAACGGGCCCGCATCATCACGGTGAATTGGAAACGGTGCTTTACGTCGTACGGGGCAGGGCACGCATGCGCTGGGGCGATAGCCTGGAGTTCAGCGATGAGGCCGCAGCGGGAGATTTCATTTATGTGCCGCCCTACGTTCCGCACCAGGAGATCAATGCCAGCCCGGATGAGCCATGTGAAGCGGTGGTCGTGCGAAGCGGGCAGGACCCGATTGTAGTGAATCTCGATCTGGAGAGTCCGGAACCGGCGACTTCCGGCCAAACAGACAAGCCTTTCCACCCAGCAAGCGGTTGAATCCCTCCCTGGAATTAAGCTGGAAGAAGTGAGGAGGCCCAAATGAGCTACTCGGCCGTTAGAACCTGCGCGAGTTGTGGCGCAAGGAATCGTGTTTCAGCGAAACATCTGGCGGATACGGGGCGGTGCGGGGTGTGTAAGTCGGCGTTACCCCCAACGGGTGAGCCGCTGGAGGTCGACACAGCCGCTTTCGACGACATTGTGCGTGAGGCCAAGGTGCCGATCCTGGTAGATTTTTGGGCCGCCTGGTGCGGACCGTGCCGGGCCGCTGCGCCGGAAGTCAGCGCGATCGCGCAGGAGATGGCCGGGCGCGCAATTGTGCTCAAAGTGGATACCGAGAGCCAGCCGGATCTGGCAGCGCGTTTCCGGGTGCAGAGCATTCCGAATTTCGTGGTTCTGCGTGGAGGGAATGTGGTGATGCAGCAGCCTGGGCTCGTGCGTCGGGACCAGATGCGGAGCTGGCTGCAGATGGCCAACGCGCAAGCACGAGCTTGAGCGAAAACGCGTCAGGCGCGAGTATCGCGGGCGTTCTCAAGCAGATGGTCGCAGCCGCGCGCGGTGAGGGCGATCATTGTGAGAGTCGGGTGTTTATCACCGGTTGAGCAGAAGGCGTTGCCGCCGAACACGTAGAGATTCGGGACGTCATGCGTGCGGCAATAGGAATCAAGCACGCCGGCTTTGGGGTCGGCACTCATGCGGGCTGTGCCGACTTCGTGAATGGCTCCACCGAGGGCGTCCGGCTGCGAAGGTTTGGTTTTTGAGTCACCCTCGCGGGCTGCACTTCTGGCGGGTCCCGAATCGACCACTGCCCTTTGCGGACCGGCATCGGGGGAGCCGGGCGCGCCAGGAAACCCGATGGGGCCGCTCCCACCCATGCCTGCCATGGTCTCGCCGCCGGCTTTGCGGAAGAGCTCGTCGGCCGATTGCTGAAAGTGCGCGAGCAGTTTGCGGTCGTTATCGCAATGGGTGAAGTGAATTTTAAGGACCGGGATGCCCCAGTGATCTTTCACTTCAGGATCGAGTTCAACGAAATTTTCTTTGCGGGCCAGCATTTCGCCGCCAGCGATCCAGACGCGGGCCTGGGCTACGTAGCGGCTTTTGATTTCGCGCTTCCATTCGGACCCGTAGCCGGGTAGCCGGGAGGCGAACAAGGGAAACTCGCTTTGGCCACCGGTGGCGTTTATGACGTAGCCGCGGATGAAGTCGTGACGGGCGGTTTTGGCGTCGATGTTCACCAGATTGGGGATGGTGATCCCCGCGGATTTGCCGTCATCGAGACGGCTCGGTCCACCTTTCAGCTTGGGCAGGAAGCCGCTCACTCCGCCGCCGCTGACCTGGTCGATCATGTAACGCCCGAGAGTGCCGCTGGAGTTGGCCAGGCCACCTTTCTGCGAAAGCAGGAGGAGGCGCGTGTTTTCGAGCGTGGAGGCGGCAAGGACAACGTATTTTGCATCGACGTCCACCGATTTACCGTTGAAGCGCTCCACGTAGGTGATGCCAGAGGCGCGGTTTTCGGAATTCATCCTGACGTGCGCGGCGACGCAATCGGTACGGAGTTCGAGGTTGCCGGTTTTCAGCGCCGGCGGCAGAGTGGTTGAGATGGTGCTGAACATAGCGCCAACGTCACATCCGTTCACGCAATTGCCGCAGTAATGGCACGGGGGACGATTGTTGTGCGCGCGCGTCAATTGAGCGAGGCGGCGGTGAGTGGAGGGCCAGCCGAGACTTTTGCAGGCGGCGGTGAAGATCGATTCGGCGCAATTGAGAGGCATGACCGGCAGGAAGTTGCCGTCAGGAAACTGGGGCAAACCTGCAGCGGCGGCGCTGACGCCGATGAAGCCTTCCACGCGATCGTAGTAGGGCGCAAGGTCGGCATAGCCGATGGCCCAATCCATGCCGTAGCCGTCGCGGGAGGCTGCTTTGAACTCGTAATCGGCCATGCGATCACTGGCGCGGGCCCAATGGAGGCTGCGGCCACCGAGACACCGGGAGCGGCCCCACTTGTAGACGGTATCGGGCGAGGTCGTGTAGGGATTCTCTTCGGTGTCGATCATGATCCGGTAGTTGCGTTCGCTGCCGCTATAACGGCGAAGCAACCCGGGACGGCCTTGTCCGCGAAACTGGAGCTGGTAGAGAAAGGTGTGGTGGAAGTCCTTAGCCGCGCTGATGGGACTGCCCGCTTCGAGAAGCAGGACCTTCATGCCGGCCTGCGATAGAGCCATGGCTGCCCATCCGCCGCAGGCGCCCGAGCCGACCACGATCGCGTCAAATGACATGGTGCTCCGGATGCGTGCACGCCGGGAAGACGAGGTTGTAGGAGTTGCCGCGATAGTCGAGGCAGGAAATCATGCCTTCGCGAGATGTGTAGAAGGCAAAAGCGTTTTCCCTTTTAATCAGGCGATAGGCTGCGAAGGCTGGGCCAGGTGGTGAACCGTCGCGCTCGGGCTTCGAGATGGAGTCGACCAGAGCGGCGCGGCCCGCGGGATTCGCCGCATGGAAACCGGCTGTTTTTAGAGTGCGGAGAGCCTGACGCCAACGGTCCTGCGTTTCGGGCGCGTAGGTGCCGGAAGCGTGCAGGACGAAGTCCATGAAAGCCGCGCAGTGAGCGTCGCGCGCGCCGGGGGTGTCGTCGGTGGGGATGAGGATTTCGGTAAATGCCGCCAGCGCTTCGAAGTCTTCGGGATTGAAGAATTTTGGCTGGTAATCGGCGAAATAGGAGGGCTCAGGCGGTGCATCGGAAGAATGATTGTGCTGCGCATTCAGCCAATTCGAAAAGAAAGCTGCCGAAGCCGGCAGCGAGGCCGCTCGGATGGCCAAATCCAATAAGCGACGCCGGGTCACCTTCACGCTTTTCTCACCCGCCCACTACTTTAGAACAGTCAAGCGGCGCGCAGAACGTCGGCTGGTTTCAAGCGCGTGACACGCAGGGCGGGATAGAGTGTGGCGAGCAGCGCCACGATGAAGAACAAGCCGGGCGCGAGAAGAAAAGACCACGGATCGAATTCGTTGAGGCCATAGAGGACGCTTGAAGCAACGCGAGTCAACGCGAACGCGCTGACGAGCCCGATTCCGATCCCGAGCGCCGAAATTTGGACCGTCTGCTTCAGAACTACGAGCGCGACGTTAGGCCGTGAGGCACCGAGAGCGAGGCGGACACCGAACTCCGGCATGCGCTGCGCGGCGTAGTAGGAGACGACGCTGTAGATTCCAATCGAGGCGACGAGGAACGCCAGGGCGGCGAAGACGGTGAGCACGGCCATGACCACGCGCGGCTGTGAGCGGGAGCTAGACAGGAGTTCTTCGAGTGTCTGAACGCCGGTGACGGGCTGCTCCCTATCCTGTTTGGCGAGCTCGCTCTGGACGGATCCGGCGAGCAGGGAGGTTTGGGCGGCAGTGCGGGCCCGGATTGCAAGGTTCATCTGCGGCCAGGGGAGCTGAGAGAAGGGAAGATCAAGTTCGGCCTGCGTGGCAGTGGAGAGACTGACGTTCTTGATGTCATCGATGATGCCAACCACTTCCCATGGAGTGGGGAGCTTGCCGAGCCAGATGTGTTTGCCGATCGGGTTCGGGCCCCGAAAAAAGAGTCTGGCAAAAGTGCGGTTGACGACGGCTACGTGGTTGGACGTAGCGGTGTCGGAAAGGGTGAAGAAGCGCCCTTTGACGAGCGGGATTCGGAATACGCGCAGATAGGAGGGCGAGAGAGTTTGCAGTGCGACGAGGCGGCGTTGAGCGACCGGCAAAGGCGGCTGCCCTTCGGCGAGCACATGAGCGAGGCGAGATTCATTGACGGGAAGGGCCGAGGAGACGGCGCTCGCTTGAACGCCCGGAAGGGCATCGGTTCGGGCAAGGGCGGCCGAGAAGAAGCGGCTCATCTGGTCCGGGTTAGGGTATTTCGCCTGCGGCAGAGTGAGGTTCATGGTGAGGACGCTTTGCGATTCAAAACCCAAGGGCTGGTTCTTCAGATGAAGGAAGCTGTGGGTGAGATGACCTGCGGCGATCAGGAGCAGGACAGAGATCGCGATCTGGCCGACGATGAGGGTATTGCGCGAGAGATTATGCCAGCGGCCACCGATGGCGCCGCGACCCGATTCGCGGAGGGCGCCGCTCAAGTCCGAGTATCCAAAGTGACAGGCGGGCGCGATGCCGCAGGCAATACCAGTAAACGCTGAAATGGCCGCGCTGAACCCGAAGAGACGCCAGCTGAAGCTGTTTGACACGCTATGCAGCTCGGGAAGCGCGGTGGCGAGGAGGTCGCGGGAAAGGTTTGCGGCGGCCAGGCTGAGGGCGAGTCCAAAGAGGCCGCCCACGAGAGCGAGAAGGAGATTCTCGGCCATCAGGTCCGCGACGAAGTAAAGGCGGGTTGCGCCGAGGGCAACGCGCAGGGCGACTTCTTTCCGGCGTTCAATGGCGCGGGCCAGTGACAAGCCGGCAACGTTTGCGCCCGCGATCATGAGGAACAAAAAGACGGTTGCAGCAAAGGTGAGGAAGAGCGGCCGATAGTTGCCTCGCAG
Organism: Terriglobia bacterium; assembly: GCA_963723645.1. GTDB lineage: Bacteria > Acidobacteriota > Terriglobia > Bryobacterales > Bryobacteraceae > Bog-105. Next base: position 983,886 of record CAVRRR010000005.1, on the reverse strand, counting down.
CTTCTCGGAGAGCGGCAGCACTTCGAGGGTTCGCTTCGGATCGGCGTCACCGGCGCCGACGCGTTCGTGGAGGAATTGAGCCTGGTAGACAGCGAGTCCAGCCCTTGCCTCGGCGCCGGAACTGCCTGGTGCGAGGCGGGCGATGGCATTGAGATAGCAGGCACCGGCCTGGACCTGCTGAGGAGAGAGAAGACTTAAGTTTCTTAGCGACGGCGCCCAAACGTCGACTCTCGTGCCAAGGGGTTCGAACTGAAAACTATCCGGCATGATGCCAACGACGGTGTAGGGCTTCGTGTCGAGATAGACGGGACGGCCGAGGACGGCGGGATCGGAGGCGAAGCGTTGCCTCCATAAACGCTCGCCGAGCATGACAACCGCGTTGTTGGTTTCCTTATCTTCGGCTGGCACGAAAGCGCGTCCGAGGAGGGGATGGACAGAGAGAACGGAGAGGAAATTGGAGGAGATGCGGGCGGCTTCAAGGCGCAAGGCGGGAGCACCGCGGGTCGTGAGAGTGAAGCTTTCGTTGACGTAGCCTGCGACTCCGGAGACTGCGGCGTTGGGCTGACTCAAGGCAAGGAAGTGTGCGTAGGAGAGACAGCCGGAAAGGTTATCCTGGCCAGGCTCGCGAGCGGTGATGTGCAGGAGACGGGCTGAATCGGGGTAGGGGAGAGGACGGAGCAGAACCGCATCGAGGAGCAGAAAGACGGTTGCATTTGCGCCGATGCCGATAGCGAGGACGATGACAACGACCGCGCTGAATCCAGGACTTCTGGCCGAGCGGCGCACGGCTGCTTGCGCGACGAGGAAGGTGGCGAGGCGCAGGCGGGCAAGGGGTGAGGCTGAGGATGGAGGTTCGCCTGATTCTGCAGCGGGACTGTATGGGAACAGCCGGAACAGCTGCTGCCATACCACTCCAAAAGCCTGGGCAGGCTTCGAGGAAGTAAACTGCAATGACCGAGTTTACTGTACTGTGGAGTTTTTTACAATCATTGACGGTCTAGATTTCTACCTGCTAAAAAAAAAGCATATGCGGCAGGTACGAAAGAGTGGGGGTTCAGGGTAGGCTTTCCGCTTGGTCACGCGAGTTTATCATTTGATTAAGTGTAATATTTGCAATTAGTTAGATAGGATAAAACGTGTTGTGCGGATTCGGAATATGCGTATAATCGAGCAGAAAACGATGGTACAAAAAGGGACAAAATTCGATACAAAAGCCCCCAAAAGTAGCCTTATTTAGGCAAATGGATGGCGAAACTGACCTGATTTTCGAGGTAATAACCGGGTGCAGCGGCATGATATTGGCCATCAGTTGAATTGCAGGGAATCTGCGTGCGCGGAAGTAAACTTAGTCGCAGCATGGCAGATCAGCAGTCGCGACTGCTTACGCCGCGCGTAGACGGTTGTACTAACTGCGCAAAATCGTAAGAGCGTCGACAACTCTAAGTACGCTCTAATCGCACCGTAACGCTCTTATGGCATCGGTCGTCGATCCTCGCAAGGGCTGGCAAGAACCCCGCCGCACCGCCCACCACGGTCAACAGGGCCGCTGCGCCGCCTAACGCTCCCGCATCGTAAGCCTTCACACCAAACAGCAAAGCATCGGCCCACTGTCCTGCCAGCAGCGCGCACGCTGCCCCAATCACCATGCCCACGGCCAGGAGGAGCGCCACTTCCGTCATGACCATCCCGATCACCTGCCTGCGATCGGCCCCAAGCGCTAGTCTGATTCCAATCTCGTTCTGCCGGAGGCCCACGATATATGACATCACTCCATACAAACCCACCATTCCCAATACCGCCGCCAGCAAGCCAAAAAATCCCGACAGCATCGCCATCAGTCTCTCGCGCACCAACCCATCGCGAATCTGGGCTTGGAATCCGCGGAAACGCGCAATCAGTTCCGGATGTTTCTCTTCGATGCGCTGCTTCACTGATTCGGCAACTACTGCCGAAGGCAGTGTTGAGTAAATCATCATCTGAGCCCAACGCCGCTGGTCTGGAAACTGCGCGTAAGGAGCAAACACCATGGGCGGCGTCTCGTCGCGTAGATCGTTGTATTTCGTGTCTGGAATCACGCCCACAATCTGATAAATGGTTTCCGGGTAGCTCGGTTCCGGATGCGTGCGCATCGTTTCTCCCAGTCCGCTCCCAGCTTTCAGAAAACGTCGCACAAACGTCTCATTCACCACCGCCACGCGCTGTGAAGTAGCGGTGTCGCGCCCCATCAGCGCGCGCCCGCGAAGCACGCGGATGCCCATGGTTTGGAAATAATCGGGGCTTACCCAGGAAAACCTCGCTATCCCCTCCGCTTTGCCGATGGTGATTTGATGTCCCCACGAACCGCCAGTGAGCGGGACGAAGCTCGTCAAAGCCGCCGAGCGAACCCCCGGCACCGATTGAACTTCAGTCAGTAACTCCCGCTTAAACTCCTCCAAATGTTCTTGCGAAATCCCCGCCTTCTGGATCCCAAAAAATGCATGGGTAACTCCTTCCTCTCGCATCCCCGGACTGAAAGTCATCAAGTTGTAGAAGCTCCTGACAAACAGGAACGCTCCCACCAGCAATACAAGCGAAATGGCAATTTGCGTCACCACCATTCCACGCTGAAAAGAAAAACGCTCGCGGCCCGCCGTTACCCCGCGGCCGCCAGCCTTCATCGCCGTAACCGGATCGATCCCCGAAGCGCAAAACGCAGGCACAAGCCCAAAAAGCAAGCATGTCAACATCGTCACGCCCCCGGTAAAAAGCATTACGCGCCAATCGAGCGGCGTGTACAGCTTTACACTGCTGATGTCCGTACCAAGGGACAAAATCAACGCATGGCTCAGCCACTTAGCCAAACCAATGCCCAGCAAGGCCCCGGTGACCGCCAGCATCGCGCTTTCAACTAGCAACTGCCGCAGCAAGCGAGTGCGGACCGCGCCTAAGGCCAAACGAACGCCGATTTCGCGCTCACGCGCGCTCGCCCGCGCTAACATCAGATTCGCCAAGTTGGCACAGGCGATCAACAGCACCAATCCCGTCATTCCCAGCAGCATCTTCAACGAAGAATCGTACTCGCTTCGCAAATAGCTGACTCCCGCTCCTCCCTCATAAGCCCCTAACCTAAAGTTGCGGTACGTTCGAGTCGTAGCGCCGTCATACCCCATAATCTGTGTAACCGCCATAATGGCCGGACTCGCCGCCGCGACTTGCGCCGACGCCTTCGCGAGTGTCCATCCAGGCTGCAACCGCCCCACCACGGCTATGTTGAACCAGTTGCGTACGAGCTCTTTCGGTTTGCAAAGTGGCCGCACAATGTCAAAGCTCTCGCCTACCGCCAACCCGAAAAACGATGGCGGCGTCACCCCGACAATCTGCAACGGCAGATCGTCCACCAGCAGCTTTGCGTTGCCATCAATCGGCTGGCCGCCTAACTTGGTTTGCCAGTAGTTATAACTAACATCCGCGACGGTTTCGGGGCATGCATGTTCATCCTCGTTGCCGATCAGCCGTCCGCGCCACGGGCGCAAGCCAAGCGTTCGAAATGCGTCGCCTGTCACGAAAAGAAAATCTGCCACTTCCGGATCGCTGCCCTTACCCACAAAGCCGCTCGCCGTATTCCAGGCGAACATCCTCGAAAAAGCAGGATGATTGCGCCGCAGTTCCTCCCACATGGGACGAGTAAGTGAGCCGTAGCCATCGCTCATTCCCATGCCGTTGTGGCCGCCCACAATCTTGATCTCCGCCAACTCCCGCGGTTTCTCCACAGGCAAACTGCGGAGCCGCACCGCGTTCAGTAGTTGAAAAATCGCCGTGTTCGCGCCAATCCCTAACGCTAGCGACAGAATCCCAACCAGCACAAATCCCGGACTCGTCGCGAATAGCCGCACGCCATAACGCAAATCCTGCCAAACGCTTTCGAGCTACGAAATCGTGTTCATCCGGTACATCTCCTCACGGATCAAAGTGGAATTGCCAAACTTTCGTCTTGCTGCTGCCAATGCTTCTGCCGGCGTCATGCCGCGCGCAAGGTTCTCTGCCGTTTCTATTTCCAAATAGCTCTCAATCTCGCCGGCCCGCTCGCGGTCCCAATAATCTCGTCGCAGAAACAGTAGCCACCTCATCCCTGCTTACTCCTCCACTGGCGGCCGTAAGACCCTATTCACCGCTCGCACCACGAGATCCCAGCGGCTCATCTCCACGTGCAGTTGCTTGCGCCCTGCCGTTGTCAACCGGTAATAGCGCGCTTTGCGATTGTTTTCAGACGTTCCCCAAAACGAAGCAATCCATCCTCGCATCTCTAACCTCTGCAGCGCCGGATATAGCGATCCATGCTCCACCAGTAGAGTGTCTTCCGAACGGCGTTCAATCACATGCGCGATTGTGTGCCCGTGTGCCGGACCGGGTGCGATCGCCTGCAAAATCAGCATGTCCAGTGTCCCCTGTAAGATTTCAACCTGTCCGTCTTTCGTCTGCTTTCTTCTCATCCGGCAATTCGCGAACCAGTATATCAGTAGGAATTCTACTAGACGGAAATATAGAAGATGCTACACATTTGCATGCGTGCATTTCAATGGATGCAGGGGCGTTTTTCGTTCCCCATCGGTTCGTGTCTTAGACGAGCGGCTAGGCGGGCTTTGCAGGTACGAGGCCGTGTCGCATCATGATCGCGCCCATCTTTGCGGGATCCGGGGGGCCACCTGCCGTCAGTAGTTCCCGCACTTCGCGGAAGTATTGCGCACCGAGAATACCGGGTGTGAGCACACAGAGAACTTTTGCCGTGTCATCGAAGGGATTTGAGAAAGCGTGGATCTCGCCGCGCCTGATAAACACGGACTGGCTCCGGCTGAGATCGAAGACTTGACCATCGACGGTCATTCGCAGTTTGCCGGCAATGGCATATACGACTTCGTCGAAGCCGACATGGTGGTGCGGCACCGGCATCCCGCTTCGAGGCGGCACGTCCATCTCGAACATTGTTAGCGACTCGCCCGTTGTTGTTCCATCAATGAGGATGCGCAAAGCAATGCCCGGAAGGCGAATCTCCTCGACACGACCGGCCGAACTCAACATGCGTCATCTCCTTCAGCCTTCAGTTTCTCTCGGACGAAGGGGTGTCCATTCGATTCAGCCATTGGCGCGGCGAACGGCAGACTTGACATCGTTTGGGAACCGTTTGGTGAGCGATTTGTCCGAACGCATGCGCGTCATGCGGACTGAAAAGGCCCGGAGGTCAGCGCGGGGTTCCGGGTTCCATTGATTTCCAAAACATAATTATCGAGGCGTCTTTGATCGCATGCAGCGAATTGCCAAATTCGGCACGCGTCGATGAGCTTTGTGGAGGCAGCCGTTTACGACTTCGGGGCTGTCTTTCGGAGCTGCGGAATTACGGGAGCTACTTGAAGGTTCGGCAGATCTTCCGGATTGAGACGAAAGACCGCAGGATATTTATCAGGGTTTGTATTTTCCTCTTGTTCCGTGCTGCGCCATGTATAGAAGCAGATGTCGCAGCCGTACACTGTCCAGACACCTTCGATTGGCGACGAACCACGTAAACCGGCCTTGTTCGATCGGCACCTCGGACACACAGAAAGCCTTGCTTGTTCCGTTGTTACGCTCATTTCTGCAACTCCTTCGTCAGCGCTTCGAGCTTCTGCAGCCATGCGTCGGTACCAAGCGGGCTCTCGAGGATCTCTCCGTAGTCTCCCCTGACATCGGGAGGAACCGGCATTGTGGCGTCAATGATCATCTTGGTGACCATACCGCTGGGTTGGCAGGCAGGGTCAAGTAGATTTTCAGCCAGATTGGGAAGCATGAGCACATCACCTGCAGGATTTACTCTGACCGAAATCGCCCACATGACTTGGTTTAGATCGAATGGGTCCACGTCTGTATCCACGACAATAATGACTTTCGCGTAGCCGAGTCCATGCGGAGTGCTCAACACACGTAGCCCGACGGCCTTCGCAAAACCGCCATAGCGCACTTTTGTCGATACGATGAGCACGAGACCATGCGTATAGAGGGCGTTAACCGCCTGGACCTCGGGAAACGTAGAGTTAACCTGATCAAAGATCGGAGCGCTCGTGGTCAGCGCCTGCAGATAATCGAGCTCAGTCCAAGGTCTGCCAACATACACCGACTCGTAGATCGGATCCTTGCGGTGCAGAACGCGATCGATCTCGATGACAGGATACTGATGGCATCCGGAGTAGTAGCCGGGAAACTCGCCGAAGGGTCCTTCGGGCTGCCGCTTGCGAGCCAGTATTCTGCCCTCGAGGACAATCTCAGACCCATATGGGATATCGAGGCCCTTCTCATTCTGCACGACTTGATATGGCTTACCCTGCATAACTGCTGCCATCTTATATTCGAGCTGCGTGTACAGCATGGGCGTCGCTGCCATGAGGGTGATGAGCGGCTCATTTCCCAACGCTATCGCGATCGGGAGATCGTTGCCGCGCTCCTCAGCATGTGCGAGGTGAATGGCAATGTCGTGTTGCGGTACTGTCTGAATGCCAAGGTGATTTTTGTCTTTCACCTGCAGACGATAGACGCCAACGTTCTCGACGTCGTCGTTGTTCCAGTCATCGGGATCGCGGCTGATGACGCATGGCTTATCGATAAAGAAGCCGCCATCGCCCTGGTTCCAGCGGAAGAGGGGAAGGATCTCGAAGAGGTTGATATCTTTATCAATCACGACCTCTTGCCAGGGCGCTGAGCTCACCCTTTCCAGCTGTCCGGGATACATTCGATAGCGGCGTACAAATTCGAGGAACTGGTCCTTCACACCCGCGTCGGGTCCCATGCCGAGAGCGAGAGCATGATTCGCCCATGAGCCATGTACGTTAGTGACGATCTGTACGTTGTGAAAGCCGGCCACGTTGTTAAACATCAAAGCGGGGCTGCGATTGCCGAGTTTTGTTGCAGCTGCAGAGGCTGCCGCCAGATCCGGTTCCAACTTCACGAGTTCGGAAACACGAAGAAGCTGCTTCTGTTCTTCCAGTACGGAGAGAAACTCACGGAAGTCCTGGTAAGCGCGCATCGAAGGCCTTATGATAGATTCGAATTCTGCAACCCTGTAATCGTCGTTGATAGATTATTTTTTATCAGACGGAACACCGGGCGTATTCTGTTCGAGATTATACCTTCTGTCCTTCAAGTGTGGAGATATTGATGGCCGAAATTCAGCACGAGCTGAAGATACATGCATCGCGGGCGAAGGTCGTTGAAGCTCTGACAACCCTGCCAGCTCTCGAACGATGGAGCCAGGCAAAGGTTACCGGCCGCGACCATGAGTGGACTATCGTCTACCCTGATGGCCCTACCTTCCGCTGGAGCGTCGTGAATGCCTCGAACGACGAGATCACATGGAGCTGCGAAGAAGGCCCTGGCAATGCGAAAGGCAGTCAGGTGATCTTCACGTTCTCCGATACGGACAAATCCCGCACTCATCTCCGACTTGCTCATCGTGAGCGCTCCGGAGAAGACCCCAATCACCACAAATGCAACACGCTTTGGGGAATCCTCCTGGGCCGCATCCAGCAGGAAGCGGAAAGATCACAGGGCTAGAACCGATTAAACTGCGGCGTTCACGCACAGCGCGGCCGTTTGACGGATGAAGAATCTTGTCGCTTAACCGCTGTTCACGACCTGAGCCACCTCCAGCAAGCTAACGAGCCGTTGCCGCCGTCTCCGAGTAAAGCCTTTCGCTCTGGCACAGAGCTGTTCAGGTGAAATGGACGCCACCACGCACGTGATCGGCTGCGCGCAAAACGCTTGCTGAATCACAAACATGCCACGACGATGCGGCTGCTTACTTTTTGTTTTCCTCCGACCATGGCGGCGTTACTCCATTGACCCGGGCGTACGCGATTAACTGTCCCATGTGCTCGTTTGCGTGTACGAGTATCCGGAGATAGATGCCGTCGACGGTTGCATTGCGATTGGCAATTTTCACGTGCAGGGCCAGCTCGGCGGGCGTGGCCTGCAGATGTGCTGTTTTCACTGCTTCCAGGGACCGTTTCAGCCAATCGATAACTTGCGCCTTATCGGTGACTGTTTTCTCCGAATCTTCCTTCAATCCCGGTGGAAGCGACTTTCCAGTTGCTGCCAGCAGCCCGAAGTTGGCGATGGCGATATGCATGATCACTTCACTCGTCGAGCGCACACCCGGGGCGGGCCGCCAAGCATACTTGTCTGCCGGTATGGCGTCGACGAGTTCAACCAATTGCCGCGAGCAATGGGCCCACTCTCCGTCGTATCCCTGCCACAAGCCTGCGAGCGGGTCCGTCTTTTGCGCCTGAACCGAAATTGCCAGCATGAGCGACAACAAAAGAAATTTCATTGCTTCCTCGTGGTTTGGATGTATTGCCGCGGGATGGTGGACATTCGTATGGAGAGTAGCTCATGGCGGTCGGCACGACGGAGCGGATTGTTGCGGTCCTCACTGCCTTACTCGCGAGCACAGAAATCCACCTGTATCGACGGAGGTGAGGCCGGGCTGCGATTATCATGCATCGCTAAAAGATTCCTGGTAGCAAACGCCAAGGAACGTTCGCGCAGTACTCGGCATACCCGGGCAAGTGCCTGCAAAGAAACTTTTCTTCGTCCAAGAGACGAAATATTATTGCAGGGAATACGGCCAGGAATGCAACAAGTCCCCAGTACGACCCGAGCCCAAGTGGCGTGGAGATAAATAGCAGGAGCCCTCCCGCATACATAGGATGGCGAACCAGAGCGTAGGGACCCGCGGAGATGACTCTCTGCCCCTCCGCGATCTCGATAGTAGCGGAAGCGAAAGTGTTTTCCCGGTAGACAAGAAAGATCAGGAAAAAAGATAGCGCTACTAATGCGTGGGCAGCGATCGTTGCATAAAGAGGCACCGTTGACCACGAGAACCGATTATCGAGCGCCGGCACAATCAGCGTGGCGATGAACCCGACGGATGCAAACGACATGATGATCTTTTGCGTTTTCTCGTTCTCCGCGGCTGGTCCGGCGCTCAATCGGCGTGCCAGCAGCGCCGGGTCCTTTTCAAGGAGATAGACAGTCATGAGGAATGACGCGCCGAAGAAAACGCCCAGGTATACCCATGCTTGCCAGAATCGAACTGTTCCCGCGAACGCAAAGAGCAGAATGGCCATCGCAATCGCGAGAAAGATGAATCGGATCCAAGACTGTGTGGTCAGCTGCACAAGGCCGGATGTACCTATTGTGTTCACACCGAAGAGCAGAGCTCAAGTAGGTGTTGCGCAGACGCTCTGGTTTGAGTCCACTGATCGGCCGTCGGTTACTTTAAAGCATGAACCGGCTTATGGAATGCGCAGGAAAAAACGTTCTCGTTACCGGCGCAGGCGGCTATATCGGTTCAGCTTTGGCTAAGGCAATCGCGGCATCCGGTCCGCGCGTTCTTACGCTGCTCGATCTCTCCGAACGCAACCTTTTTGAAGTGCGGGGCGTTTTGAATGCAGATTTCCCGGGTATGTATCACCGGACCGTTGTAGGAAGCGTTAACGACTCTGCGCTGATGGATTCCGTTATGAGCGAATGCCAAACACAAATTGTTTTCCACGCCGCGGCTTTCAAACATGTCGAGCTGATGGAGCTCAATCCTTTTGCCGCCTTGCTGAATAACGCCGTGGGCACGTTCACCCTCGCGCAGGCGGCCGCTCGCCACGGTTGCGAATCGCTCGTTCTGATTTCCACCGACAAGGCTGTACGTCCGCACAGCGTTATGGGCGTATCTAAACGTGTGGCAGAGCTGGTTGCGGTTTCGCTCAGCCGGCCGGAGTCTCGAATGAATGTGATTCGATTGTGCAATGTCAGGGGCTCGACCGGCAGCGTCATACCGATTTTTCTCGAACAAATAGCGCGAGGGAAACCACTGACCATCACGGATCCGAATGCCAGCCGCAGCTTTATGTCACTCGATGGGGCTGTTACAGCTATTCTCGCCGCGGCGGTGTGCCGGCTCGATGGCCGTATTCTGATACCACCCTTTGGGCCGCCGGTCCGAATTGCCGATCTGGCTAGGAGCCTAGTTAATGGCCGCGGTGCTTACCCGTTCGAGGTTGTCGGCCTGAGGCCGGGCGAGAAAGTCAGCGAAGACATTGTGGGTCCGAATGAAACGGAGGACGAGGCGTTTCAAGGCTCTCCCGTTGCGCTCCGAACGCCAAAACTGCTTCCCGCCGAGTGCGGAGAGTTGGTTCAAGGACTGGTGGCATGTATCGCTAAACGAGACCTGTGTGCCGCGCTAGATTTGCTTAGGTCGAGCGTTCCAGAGTATGTGCCGAGCGAGCTCATGTCGAGTCGAGTGCAAGCTCCGGGAAAGCTCTGATTGTGGCGAGGAAGATAGCTGTGGTAACAACGTCGCGAGCTGACTACAACCATCTTTACTGGCCTCTGCGAGATCTCACCTTGCAGCCTGATATAGAGCTCCTACTCATTGCCCTTGGTCCTCACCTGTCGCCCGAGTTCGGCACCACTGTCCGTGAAATCGAGCGAGACGGGTTTTCTATTCACGCCCGTATTGAATGCCTGCTCAGTTCCGATACTGACGTAGGTATGGCTAAGACTATTGGTCTGGCTACCTTGAGTCTGGCGGATTGCCTAGGCCAAATGCGGCCCGATCTTTTGTTGATTATCGCTGACCGGTATGAGATGCTGGCGCCCGCAACGGTGGCAGTCGCTTTACGGATCCCGATCGCCCACATCGAAGGAGGCGAGGTCAGTGAGGGAGCCATTGACGACTCTATTCGCAACGCTTTGACAAAACTGAGCCATGTCCACTTCACATCCACCGAGACCGCTCGCGCCCGGGTCATCTCCTTTGGAGAAGAGGCTTGGCGTGTCCATCGAGTTGGAAGCCCTTCGCTTGATCATCTTCGCCGGAGCCGGCTTAAAACTCGCCATCAATTGGAGAGCGAACTTCAAGTGAGCTTAGATGCGCCCTTCGCTTTGGTTGGATATCACCCGACAACGATCTCTCGTGACACAACTCGCGAGGCGAGTGCTTTATTCGAAGCGCTGGGCGCGGCGCCCACACGACTCTTTTTCTGTTATCCGAATGCGGACGCAGGGAGCCGCGAATTGATGGAACGTACGAGAGCCTTCGGTAGAACGCGGCCGGAATCAAGGATCTTTATCAACCTGGACCCAATCACGTACTGGAGTCTGTTGAGCAACGCGCAGCTGCTCATCGGAAATTCGAGCAGCGGCATCATGGAGGCGGCATCCTTTAGCAAACCTGTCGTGAACGTGGGAATTCGCCAGCAAGGCCGTGAACGGGGCCGAAATGTGTTGGACGCTCCGGCCGAGGCGTCGGCCATTCTGGAGAAAATCAATGTTGCGTGCAGCGAGGAATTCCGCTGCGGACTCACCGGTATGGAAAATCCGTATGGCGACGGCTGCGCGTCAGAAAAAATTGTCAAAGTGCTCGGATCGGTGCCTCTTGGCGAACCGCTCCTGATGAAAAGATCCTACTCGTGACATCGTTACCAATTACGATTCCGCTCTCGATGCCCGACATAGGCGAAGCAGAAGTGGACGCCGTCGTGCACGTGCTGCGTACTTCCAGACTCAGCCTGGGCCCGAAGCTCGAGGAGTTTGAAAGAGCCATCGCGGACTATGTGGGCGCGCAACACTCTGTGGGTCTGAGTTCCGGAACGTCCGGCCTCTGTCTGGGGCTACAGGCTCTCGGTATCCAAGAAGGGGATGAAGTGATTGTGCCCTCGTTCGCGTTCGTTGCCGCCGCAAATGCCATTCGTTACGTACGCGCCACTCCGGTCTTTGTAGACATCGATCCTGTCACTCTCAATGTTGACCCGGAAGGCGTCAAACGGGCTGTCAGCCCGCGCACCCGCGCCATCATGGCGGTCCACACATTTGGCTGTCCTGCAGACCTCGGCGCGCTGCTCGAGTTTGCGGGCGAGCACGGTCTGTACGTTATCGAAGACGCATGCGAAGCGCTCGGAGCTGAGTACGGCGGGCGAAAGGTGGGCGTACAGGGTAAGTTTGGCGTTTTCTCTTTCTACCCCAACAAGCCCATTACGACTGGCGAGGGCGGAGTACTGGTCACGGACGATGCGGCTTTAACATCGACGGTGAGAGCTCTTCGCAATCAAGGCCGACCGGACGCAGAGAACTGGAGCGAACATTCCCTGCTCGGCTATAACCACCGGCTTCCGGAGATGAGTTGTGCACTGGGGATAGCGCAGTTGTCCCGCATCGAATCTATCCTCGCGCGCCGTGATGCGCTTGCGAGGGAATACGGTGAGTATTTGAAGGCTCACTGCCCAGAAGTTGAGCTACCGCAACTAAGTATCCGCGACGGGCGTATCTCATGGTTTGTCTTCGTACCAAGGCTTCCTTCCGGCTTTACAGGCGAGCTGCGTGATTTGACCATCCGAAAGATGGCCGCCCTTGGAATACAGTGCCGTGCCTATTTTCCTCCCATTCACAAGATGCAAGTTTACGCACAGTATGCAGGGCGAGCGCTCCCACTGACGGACGACCTCGCCGGCAGAACACTGGCGCTCCCGTTCTTCAATCAACTTCGTACACAGCAGATCATTGAAGTCTGTCGCGCGCTTCGTCAGGCGATGTCTTCCCTGACGGCGGTATAAAGCAGGTTCCCCCCGGTAGGACGCCGCCGAATGTGTCCGGAAGAATAATCGATTACGACTCTCTGCCGTACCTTGAGACCGGCCTGCCTGATGAGCGTCCGAACTTCTCTATCGGTGAATACGTGGCCGTTGGTTGCCCAGGTCACGCCGTCGAGACGCCACTGGACCGTTACGTCCCCGTTTCGTTCGTCGGGCCGCAGCTTGTCCTTCAGGAACCGCAGCAGAGTGGGCAGTATACGGTACTCAGAGGCGTTGTATCTATGGTTAACGTCCATGAACAACGTTCCGCCGGGCCGCAGGAGACGCGAGAAGTGGCTGATCACTTCGGCGCGACGCTGCCTTGAACTGACATGACCGATGACATTCCACAAGCACGTGATGACATCGAACTGATCCTTTACGTCGCCCAGTTCTTCGGCACGGATGGGCCAAGTCTCGGCTCGCCTCGCCGCCAGTTCGCGCATGCCGATGCTAGGCTCGAGCAGAACCAGCCGCCGGATGCCGCAAGATGCCGCAATTTTCTCGGCGCGGCCTCCATCACCGGCCCCAACATCCAACATGGAACGGGCGTCGTTCGGAAACTGTCGAATGATCCAGTTATCTACCTGCTCGAGGTAGGAACGCCGCGACTCTGAAATACGGATAAACCCAGAAGCAATGCGAGTGTAAGCCGTAACCGGGTCGACCAGTTGCAACGGCTTCGTGGAGTTGGACAAATCCCAAGTTACAAGTAGTGGTTTCGGGAAGGTCTGCAAGGCTTAGCTGCCAGGAAAAACTCTGTTGCCCGCAGGCTGGATGTTAGCCTGAAGGGCACGCGCCGACGTGTGATAAACATCCACTCCAAGAATTGGAGAACTAAAGCCGATGAACGAGAGCAGCAAGCCTACGGACACTGAAATTGCGTCGTCTCAGGGGCGAGAGCCGTGTCTACCGTCGGGGTATCGCTCGGGCGTGATCACCGCGATCACGGTAATGCTTGGCTTCTCGTTACTCTTCTTTCGATCCTGGGTGTTTGAGTTGCCGGGTGAATGGACGGCGTCATCCGTGGTTGCTGCGACGGTGCTCTTGATCGCAACGGTGGTTGAGTTGGTTGCGCTTTGGAGGTCACTACAGCCAGAAGATGAAATCCTGAAGGAGTACAGGTTAACTCTTCGGTGGTTCCTGGCATCGACGGTGTTGCTTCTGCTCAGCCTGATTATTGCCGCGTTTTCCTATGCGAGTGTCAAGACGTGACATGGCGATTTGAGGCTGCTTGGTTGTGATCCGTCGCCGGTGCTGAGATCAACAAAGGGCGTCGGCAACCCCAAACTCCGGCGCAAAATTGGAACGTGTGCGGGGGGATGCGATGAGAGATATCTACGCGACGCACGGCCGCTCGGCGCCGCAGCGTGTTGCTCTGACAACAACGGTTGCCGCATGTGCCGGGATGGCTTGGTGGCTTTTAGCCGCTGGGGGACTTCAACACGCCGGCGCGTGGTTTGGATTTGCGTGGAACCCTGGCACAGAAGCACGGCGGTTGTGCCTCGCGGTGACGCTCTCCGTTTATTTCGTCCGCCTGCTTTTTACTCAATTCGTATTTTTAAGGCGAAGGGTGAGCTGGAGTGAGGTGCTTTCGATCGTGTCATGGGTTCTGTGCATTTATTTCCTGCTGGCGATTGCCGGCGGCACAAATCTCGCTCCCATGCGCTGGGCGGGCGCGACCGGCATCGTGTTGTTCGTCCTCGGTTCCTGGATGAACTCATATGCGGAGTACACGCGCCATGTATGGAAGAAGCGTCCGGAGAATCATGGACGCCTGTACACGTACGGTCTCTTCCGGTTTTCGAGACACCCAAACTATCTCGGGGATCTGATTTCCTTCTCGGGACTTTGCCTGATTGCCGGCCGCTGGATCACAGCCGCGATTCCAGCAATCATGCTTGCCGGATTCATTTTTGCCAATATTCCAATGCTGGATTCGCATTTGCATGCTCACTACGGCGCGGCGTTCGATGAATATGCGGCGCGAACACGCAGGTTGATTCCGTTTGTCTATTGATCTCCGTTGCGAAGGTCAAGTTATCCGCATCGGGCGGTGATTCTGGTGCAGCGAAAGTTTGCGGTACCTCGATCCATGGTTCGCGGCTACTCACCCTCTGGCAATTCAAGCTCCTTACGGACTCTTGTGTCACATGCTAAACGGATCGCGAGGACGCCAGCGTACGAATGGCTACGCTCAACGTGAACCTTGCGCCGACGCTTCAGGCAAGTGTTGTGGGAACCCGCCGTACCCTGATATACTCAACCGGCGCAAGACGCCAGCAAGGCGCTGCTGCTGAGATTCGAAGGGGAGGCGCGCGATGATGAAAGCTCAGTTTTCGAATGCGTTGAAGACTACAGTAACAGCGGTGGCACTTTCGGCGGCACTCGCCGGAGGAGAAGCGAGGGCTGCCTCTGTTGTCGTACCAAACAGCTCGACAGCAGCGGAAGGCAACGACAGCAACTTGGGTCCTTTCTTTAACAATTCTGTCCGCTATCAGCAGGTCTACTCGGCCTCACAATTTCCTTCGACCGCAGGACCGCTCGAGATCACGCAGATCGCTTTCCGACCTGATGGTTCGGTTACCGACCCTTCCTTGATAATCATTTTCAACAGCGTCCAAATAGATCTCTCTACGACGCGCAGCACACCCACCACTTTGAGCACGACATTCGCTGGTAACGTCGGAGCGGACGACAAGACGGTGTTCAACAGCTCTGTATTCCAACACGATTCGGTTACCGGGCCGGCTGGAGGCCCAAAAGATTTTACCGCCGTTTTTTCTTTGAGCCCTTTCATTTATAACCCGAGCGCGGGCAACCTGCTGCTGGATGTGAGGGCGATCGAATCGGGCGGGGGAATTTCCGCGCCCTTTGACGCGGAGACGAATAATCCATTTACGGCGCATGTCGATGCCCCTGATATCTCCGCGGCCTCGGGCAGTCCCTTCGCGACTGGATTAGTGACGCAATTCCAATACACCCCGATTCCGGAGCCGTCGACTCTGTTGCTGGCATCGCTCGGCGCGTTTCTGGCCGGCGCGGGTGCACGGTGGCGTCAACGCTCAAATGCGACCGCTTCGGCCAAATCGGGGCGCAATCTATAGAACTTTTCTTGATTTTGGCTCAAAGGCCACTTGGCCGGATGGTCCTGGTGTGTCTGCTGATCGTCGAGTGCTGTGCCGGCGCGACGGGCAGTCCGGGTGCGGTCTTCCCGATCAATGAAGAGTCAATCGCGCAGATGCTCAAGAAGCATTCGCTCGCTTCGGCCGAGGTGGATGATCCTGTTTATAAACGGAAGCAGCGATATCAGGGTATCTGGTTAAGCGATGTCTTGAAAGACTTAGCTCAGGAACGTCAATCGGAAAGCGACCTCTATGTGCGTTTCCGCTGTAAGGACGGGTATCTTCCAATCATGCCTCTGGCTAAAGCCCTCGGCGGGAAGGGATTGATCGCGATCCGGGACGTAAACGCACCACAAGGTGAGCATTGGCAGGTGCTGCGTGAGAACGGAACCTCTTCAAGTCCCGCGCCCAGCTACTTAGTGTGGGTTTCGCCTGCCGGGGACGCCGAAGAGTACCCATGGCCGTATCAGATGATTGCTGTCGAATTGGTGTCCGCATCAGACGCCCTGGCCGGCCTGGAGGTCGAGGGCGCGAAGCACGGGCATGAGCTGTTCGTGGCGCATTGCCTAAAGTGCCACGCCATCAATGGCGTCGGAGGAACGTTCGGGCCGGAACTGAATTCTCCCTGCAGCGTAACGGAATACTGGAATCCGCGCCTGCTGAGGCACTTCATTGCAAACGCTGCGAGTGTTCGAGCGGGGAGCAGGATGCCGAACTTCAGTGCGCTGCCGCAGACAGATATCGAGGTGATCGTCGAATATCTGCAGTCGATGGCCGGGCACAAGAAGGCTGGCGTCGCGTGTCCGTGAAGTGTCCCGAGTTTATGGAGGTGAGCCGTGTACTCTTTAAGCCGTTCCCTTCAAAAGAGCCCGCTCAGCTTGCATCAGGAGGAGTGATCGTGGACGATTTTCCAGCCGTCCTTCGTTCGTTTGCAGATCACCGTAGTAAGGCCTTCGAACTGCTTGCCGTCAGGCATAAGCAGATGCCACCGGGCGGTTACGAGTGCGGCATCGGGTCCCAGCATGTCGATCCTATTTTCCGTGAAGCTCAGGTGACCCATGTATGTGCCGGCTGCCTGATAGCGTCTGCGATAACGCGCTAGAGTCGCGTCCCAACCCTTCTCGATCGTATCTCCCGAGAAAAAGGTTAGGTCGGGCGACTTTTCGTACTCCTGCATGAAGGCGACGAGATCGCCGCGGTTCCAGGCGGATGTCTGGTTCTCTAGCACCCGCCGGACTTGCTCGCGATCGCTCTGCTGCGCCGGTGCTGCCAGGCCGAGCGCCAGCAGAGCCGGAAGTAAACGGGCGCTTACGACAAACGTTTTTGCCACCAGGACAAAGTAGCGTGAATTTCAAAGCGTGTAAAGGTCGAGGGCAGTCAGTCGCTGCGGTGTTCGAGGACTTGAAGCAGCTTGCGCCCCCGCGCCCGCATGGCGGGTGTTCCCGAGCGTGCGAACGAGCGGATCAGGTCTGTGACAGCGGGGCGCGAGGAGGGATATTGGTGTGTCAGGTCAGCCAAGCCCTGCATAGCAAATGTCCTTACAATCGAGCTACGGTCCTCCAGGTAAGACTCTAAAGTTTCGGCTACGGAGCGGCACTCCGAGCCGGAAAGCTGCAAACGTGGAACCATCACGGCAAGATGCCAGCGCAGCTCCTGCTGAGTGGTCTCGGCGAGCAAGTTCAAGAGCAGATTTTTGTGCGATTGCAGGGAAACGGCCGGATCACGAGAAAGCTTCTCGAGCGCATCGGCTGCTCGCATAGAAACGCGAGTATCGGGGTCGTACAGGCACTCGACGAGAGCGTTAGTTTGCTGCGGATGCTTTCTGACATGATCGACAAGCTCAGCCACCTTTCCGAGCGAGCGCCGGTCGCCGCCTTCGAGCAAAGACCGGATGGTCGCGGACATCAGGGAACTCGCGGCAGGCACGCGCCGGGCTTAGTCGCCTGTGAGGTGGAGCGTGGTCATGGCTTCATCGGATTCGAGTGTTCCGAAGCGGCGGCGATAGATACGCATACCTGCATAGATTAGGCCGGCGACAAGGCAAAGAGCAGTGAGCGCGATGCTGAAGTAGATGATGTTGACGAGCAGGGCGTAGAGCGGCTTGATGGGACTGGGGGGAGGCACATCATTCCAGGTAATTTTCGCTTCATACTGAATGCGGCTGAGGAGGGTATCGCTCTGTTCGGCGGTAGCGGGCGGCAGGACGACAGCCACGAGGACACCCGAGCGTTTGACGTGAATGTTGGGGAGATGCTTGAGATCGGACGCATGGGCGCGCGCCATGTCCGGGGCCGCGTAATAGAAGATGGCCAGGCGAACCGGTGCGGATCCGCTGCTCAGCTGGTAGGAGGCTACCTGGGCTTCGGCGTCCTTATCGAAGCCCACTTTGGCGGACTGGAGTTCGGGAGCAAACGCGGCAAGCGACGCTGGACCGAGAACGTAGCGCGCTGAATTGGGAACGAGGCCCCCCTGAGGCAGAAAGGTCAGGATGGGGGGCAGCGAGCTATCGACTTTGCCGGGAAGCCCCTGCCAGATTTGCGTGAGCTGGGCGGCTGTAGGAGAACCTCCATCGAAGACAAGGACGTAGTTGTAATCGGAGATGACGGTGCGGCTGCCGGCCTGATTGCAAAGCGCAGCGAGAGTGCAGGAGCGGCCCTGGGGCGAGCGGATCCATTCCCAGGCGGCGAGCGCGCCGGTGGGATCTTTTGTCTGATACGCGGTGACGGTAAGGTTGCCCGTGTGAGAGGTGCTGGTGTGGACTAAACCGTATTCACGCCAGAGAGCGGCGTCGTCGGCAAAGAGCGATGCAGACAGGATGCAGAGGAGCGCGAAAGAAGAGAGAACGCGAGCTAGGCCGCGGCGCCATGACATTTCTTGTATTTCTTTCCACTGCCGCACGGGCAGAGATCGTTGCGGCCGACCTTCGGCCCCTTATTGTTGGACACCGCATGTGACTCACCGGTTCCATTGCTGCCGGTGAGCTGAAGCTCCGCGAGTTCGCGATCCTTCTTCCGCTGAATGTTGCGAGTGAGATCGAGAACTGACTTTTGCGCTTCGCGCTGGGCTTCCTTTTCGGCTTGCAGGCGGTCGGCCTCGAGGCGCTTGGCATCCGGAGGAGCGGGCAGGGCATCGGCGTTCGCTGTAGGACTGCCTTCAAAGATTTCTTCGTCTTCGTCGGGGTCGGGATACGGCACAGGAGGCGCGCCCATACCGGTTTCGATGCGCATGAAGTACAGGAACTTGATGGTTTCGTCTTCGATGCGATCCATCATGTCCTGGAACATCTGGAAGGATTCCTTCTTGTACTCGATGAGGGGATCCTTCTGACCATAGCCGCGCAGGCCGATGCCTTCCTTGAGGTGGTCCATGGACAGGAGGTGATCCTTCCACTGGTTATCGACCACGTTGAGCATAATGATGCGCTCGGCCTGGCGCATATTTTCAGGACCGATCATGCGCTCTTTCTCGTCGTAGCGGGCGGCGAGAAGCTCGTTGATTTTAGTTTCGATTTCCTGGCGGCTCAGCCCTTCGAGATCGCTTAGTTCGATTTTCGCGCCGAACTGATTGAGCACGGCTGTCTGAAGGCCGGTGAGGTCGTATTGATCGTAGCGGGCATTTTCAGCGCAGAACTGGTCAATGAAGCCGCCCACGATACCGTGGACGATTTCCATCATGCGCTCTTTCTGGTTCTCGCCTTCCAGCAGCTGACGGCGCATGCCGTAGACAGCCTGGCGCTGCTTATTCATGACGTCGTCGTATTCGAGGACGTGTTTGCGGGAGGCAAAGTGCTGGGCTTCGACGGCCTCCTGGGCGGAGGCGATGCGGCGTGTGATGAGCTTCGACTCGATCGGTACGTCTTCCTCCATGCCGAGCCGCAGCATCAGGTTCTGCATGCGCTCGCCGCCGAAGATGCGGAGCAGATCGTCCTGCAGCGAGAGGTAAAAGCGGGAGCTTCCGGGATCGCCCTGACGGCCGGCGCGGCCGCGCAGCTGGTTATCGATGCGGCGCGATTCGTGCCGTTCTGTGGCGAGAATGTGCAAGCCGCCCAGCGCGATCACGTCCTTGCGCTCGGCTTCAATCTGGTTTTTGATCTGCTCTTTGAGCTGATCGATCTCGCCGGGCGGGAGGGTTTCGGGCGTTTTGCCAAGTTTTGTGAGGCGATCTTCGAGCAAGACGTCCGGGTTGCCGCCGAGCAGGATGTCGGTACCGCGGCCGGCCATGTTGGTGGACACGGTGACGGCGCTCTTGCGTCCGGCCTGGGCGACGATGTGGGCTTCCCGCTCGTGATTCTTGGCGTTCAAGACCTCATGCTTAACGGCCATCTTCTTCAAGATGCCCGACAGCTTTTCGGATTTTTCGACCGAGATTGTGCCCACGAGAACCGGCTGACCTTTTTCGTGGAGTTCTTTGATGGCTTTGGCGGCGTTGCGGAATTTTTCTTCTTCGGTCCGGTAGACGATATCGGGATTCTCGAGACGAATCATGGGCCGATTTGTCGGGATCTGCGTAACTTCGAGATTGTAGATTTTGCTGAACTCGGCGGCTTCGGTATCGGCCGTACCGGTCATGCCGGAGAGCTTCTTGTACATGCGGAAGAAGTTCTGGAAGGTAATGCTGGCGAGGGTTTGCGTCTCGCGCTCGATTTTGACCCCCTCTTTGGCTTCAACGGCCTGATGGAGGCCATCACTCCAGCGGCGGCCGGGCATGAGGCGGCCGGTAAACTCGTCGACAATGATGACTTGGCCTTCCTGGACGACGTAATCGCGATCGCGGATATAGAGGATGTGGGCGCGCAGCGATTGCTGGACGTGATGATTCATCTCTATGTTCGCCGGGTCATAGAGGTTGCCGGTATTGAGGAGCTTTTCGACCTTGAGGACGCCGTCTTCGGTGAGAGCGACCGTACGGTGCTTTTCATCGACGGTGAAATCGCCGGTGGTGTAGGACTGGCCGGGCTCTTTGCCCTCGATCACCTCGCCACGGACGAGAGCCGGGATAATGCGGTTGACGCGGTAATACTTGTCGGTGGATTCTTCGCTCGGGCCGGCGATGATGAGAGGTGTACGGGCTTCATCGATGAGGATGGAATCGACTTCGTCGACGACGGCGAAGTTGAAATCGCGCTGGACGTAATCTTCCAAGCGGAACTTCATGTTGTCGCGCAGATAATCGAAGCCGAACTCGTTGTTGGTGCCGTAGGTGATGTCGGAGTAGTAGGCTGCGCGGCGCTCGGAATCATCGAGGTCGTGAACTATGGTGCCAACACTAAGACCGAGGAAGCGGTGGATGCGCCCCATCCAGTCGGAATCGCGGTGAGCGAGGTAATCGTTCACGGTGACGATATGGACGCCCTTGCCTGCGAGACCGTTGAGATAGCTGGGGAGCGTGGCGACGAGCGTTTTGCCCTCACCGGTTTTCATCTCGGCGATACGGCCACGGTGAAGGGTGATACCGCCGATCAGCTGCACGTCGAAGTGACGCATATTCAGCACGCGCCGGCCGGCTTCGCGGCAAACGGCGAAGGCTTCTATCAGGATGTCGTCGAGAGCGGCCCCGTTTGCTAAGCGCTGTTTGAAATCCTGCGTTTTCGCGGATAGATCGGCGTCAGACAGCTGCTGCAGCCCGGGCTCGAGATCGTTGATCGCGGCGACGAGCGGGCGAATCCGCTTGATTTCGCGATCGTGTTTAGTGCCAAATACCTTGGCGAGCGTACCATCGAGCATAGTTTGGACAGGTTTACTACTAGTGTAGCTGGAATGAAAGGTTTAGCAGGGAAATGGGGATGAATTGGGGGGCCTGGGCGACCGCGAGCAGCGTAGACGGATTGGAGGGCGAAAACGTGGCTGGACCGAACTCCCAACTCCGACCGCGACTTAAGACAACAAAGACATCGAACGGAAGGCGACGCGAGAGTTTCAATCAGGTAGTATGACGCTCAGCCCTGGAGATCTCTTGGTGCGAAGCAATGAGACACTCGAGGCCGCGGTTCAGAATAGATAAGCAAGTAAACGCAATCACGTCAGCATTATGTAGCCATTGCTGACCTACGCCACCCAACTCGTGGTTGCGATCAGGCGCTGCTTTGTGGCAACTCCAAGCCATTCAATCCACCGCGCGCGATCTTTTGTGCCGGCCCAGCCGCAAGAATCACACTGCCAAGCGGTAGGTGGCAACATGTGCTGCCGTATGCGAAATCTCATCGAGAGCGGTAGGAAGCGAAAACTCTTTAGGCGGAATGGCGATTTCTCTTCATTAGCTGATCAGGACAACTTCGATTGCGGTGCCCTTACCCGGCTGTGAGATGCACTTGCAAACTGCGCCGATGGCACCCGCGCGTTCTCGCATACTGAGAAGCCCGAGGTGCTCGGCGGCATTGATGCCATCCGGGTCGAAGCCAGGTCCCTCGTCCTGAATTCGCAGCCGCAGCTCTGTACCTGCGACCTGAAGTTGTACGAAGATGGGAACGTCTCCTGCGTGCTTCTGGGAGTTCCGCAGCGCCTCTTCGCAAATTCTGTAAAAGGCCGTGCCCACTTCGAGGGGAATAGCGGAGCCGTCTTCAGGGGCTTCAAATGCGATGGGCGCGATTCGGCTGCGCTGATAGTCGCCGCACAACGCTTCGAGAGCTTTGATCAGCCCGAGATGCTCGATGATAGACGGATGCAAACGATGTGAGATGTCCCGCACGTCCTGACACAAAGCCGCGGTGTGCTCTTGCAATTTGGCAATCTCCGCTTGCAATTGCGCCAGATCTCCGGGCAAGCCCTGGCGTAGGTGATGGAGTCCCATTTCCAGCAGGGCAAGTCGTTGGGCAAGGTGATCGTGCAAATCCCTGGCAATCCGCCGCCGCTCTTCTTCTTGCACGTTGAGCAATTGGCGACTGATTTCTTTAAGTTCCGTGTGTGTTCGGCCCAACCTCGAACTGGTCAGCCGCGCTTGCTGCTCGAGCAAGTCCCAAGCGAAGTCCGTGCGTCGCCTTTCTTGGTCTTGGGTTTGCTCGCGGAGGGTTTCATCTCGTAGTACTTTGATGAAACCGACGGCGTTTCCGTCATCAGAATGCACGGCATTGGTGATCCATCGGGCGAAAAAGCGCGTCCCGTCCTTGCGGTTCAGCCAGGACTCGCTATCAGTACGACCGGACGCGAGCGTCGTTTGCAACTCCTGCCCGAACGCCTCCGATGAATATCCAACCGCGGCAAAGAACTCAATGCCGTCCACACCCGCAACTTCCGGTTCGGTGTACCCGAATATCTGCTCCGCGCCAGAGTTCCAACTACAAATCCGCCCGTTCCGGTCTAAGTCGAAAACAGCGCAGTCCCGAATGTTTTCGAGCAAAAGACGGAGCCGCTGTTCCCGGATGCGTATGGTTTCCTGGAACGTTCGCTGTTCGGTACGGTCCCGCATCACTCTGGCGTATCCCCGGAGCTCGCCAGAGGTGTCGCGCAAAGGTGTGAGCACGCCGCTCCCCCAGAACCTGGTACCGTCTTTCCGCATGTGCCAGCGTTCGTCTTCTGCTCGGCCTTCTCGGAGAGCCGTAGCTGTTTCCCGTTCCGGTTCGCCCCGCGAAACGTCTTCCGGCGTGAAGAATAGAGCATTGGGTCTGCCCAAAATCTCCTCCTGCGAATAACCGAGAAGCAGTTCTGCGCCCTTGTTCCAACCGATGACGTTTTTGTCCAACCCTAGCGTGATGAAAGCGTAGTCGCGGGCTCCGTCGGCAAAGGCACGGAACTCAGCCTCCAGCACGCGAGCCCTCTCGAGCTGAAGCGCGAGCTTTGTAATTTCCGCCTCTGCCTCGTTCTCGGCGGATCGCTTGTCTGAAGTCTGCAGGATGGCTTCGGTGCCGTCAAACATCGACGGCGACCAGCGGAAGGGACGCCCGAGCCTTGGGTCTATTTTCTTTGGAGTCGGGGAGCTTGTTCGCTACAAGCAGACGCGTATACAGCTCAATTAAGCCATTTGCTTCTGCAGAAAGGCCATTGACGGAACGTGTCACTCGGTTCCTCGTTTCTTCTCGGAACCGGGTTGGGGTAGGGAGGCCTCGAGCTTAGCACCTATTCGGAAGATTACGGCATTCGCTGAACGAAGCCGGTAGTCTTTCGCGTTCAGCAAAAAGGCTGAGGAAACGGACTTCAACCAGGACCGCTCTCCTGCCCGGCGGCTTTCACGTCCCCAGGTGGCAAATGTCGAGTCTTTTCGGCGGAATTCGCACGCACTCGCTAATTGGTACGTATACTAAGGGTTGTCCAAGTAATTCTGCTTGAGACAGTCTGGTTGTCGTCACTAGGTTCGACCGCCCGCCTTCGTTCACAACCTTCTTTCAACCTTGCCAGCATTCCGGCATTTAGATACGGAGGATTTCTTGTCATTCAAGAACGGCGACCGAGCACGAGCGGATAAGAAAAGAACCAAGCGGCGTGTTCGCCGCAGCGAACTCCGTGTGTTGCGCAAATTATCGAGGGCATCCTTCGATCTGCGCCCCGATACCAGTAACTAGGCTCAATACCCTTACAATCTGGCCCTCGCGGTGAGTGCCGCAGGCGTTTTCGGCTGACTGACTATCTCTCCTTGACAGTTTGGGGATGTCTGTCCTATTCTTCTCCTTATTAGGTTAGGAGTGTTCATGGCCGGGCAAACTCAGGTATTTTCAGGGACGCGCGCGTGAGGATTCTGGCATATTTCCGTTCGCTGGGCGCGAAGTTTTTTCGTGGGTCTCAGGTCGCCGATGAGATGGAGGAGGAGTTGCGCTCGCATATCGAGCACCGGGCGGACGATCTAGAACGCTCCGGGCTGGATCGCGCGACGGCAGAGCGGCGGGCGCGGGTCGAGTTCGGCGGGCAAGTGCGGTTCAAAGAAGAGAGCCAGGAACAAATGGGCGGCGTGTTCTTCGAGACGCTCATGCAGGATGTGCGTGTTGCTCTACGGGTACTGCAGAAGTCTCCCGGCTTCACCTTCGCGGCTGCCGTGACGCTGGCGCTTGCGGTTGGGGCAAATGCAGTCGTGTTCAGTGTGATGAATGGCCTGATTCTGCGCCCGCTGAATGTGCCGCAGGCGGAGAGCCTGTACGGCATCGAGCGCGTGAAAGACAAGCTTCCGATGCAATCGTATCCCGATTACCTCGACTTGCGGGATCGGAACCGCACCTTCGATGGTTTGGCGGCTTATGACATTGCTCAAGCGGCGCTGGACGCCGATGGGAATCCAGCTCGCGTGTGGGGCGTAGAAGCGACCGGCAACTACTTCGACGTTTTACGGATTCGACCATATCTCGGGCGGGTGTTCCATGGCTCCGATGAACACGGCGCGAACAGCGCCCCCTACCTGGTGCTCAGCTACGCGTACTGGCACAGCCATTTCTCAGAAGATCGTGGGGTGGTGGGTCGCAAGGTAGAGATCAACAGGCATCCTTTCACGATCCTCGGTGTGACGCCGCCGGGATTCCAAGGAACTTTGTTGTTTGTCTCGCCGGACTTTTTTGTTCCGGTTGTGAACCGGGAACAGGTGGAAGGGGAGAGTGACTTGAACGCGCGCGGGAAGCGCTGGCTGTTTATGGCGATGGGCCATTTAAAGCCCGGGTTCACTCCGGCGCAGGCGGCCGCAGATCTGAACGCGGTTGGCTCGTATCTCGAGAAGACTTATCCCAAGGACGACGTTCAGATGAGCTTCGCGATGGTGCGGCCGAGTCTTCTGGGTGATAGTCTCGGCGGTCCGGTGCGGGCGTTTCTAGCGGGATTGATGCTGCTCTCGGCATTGATTCTGCTGGCAGCGTGCGCCAACCTGGGCAGCTTGTTTGCAGCACGAGCCGCTGACCACGCTCGTGAAGTTGCCCTGCGGCTAGCGCTCGGAGCGAGCCGCGCACGCGTTCTGCGCGGACTGTTCACGGAAGCCATGCTGATTGCGCTGCTCGGGGGTGCAGTCGGGCTGTGCGGCACTGTAATCGTATTGCGCTCGCTGAGCCTGTGGCAGCCATTCCCGAGAAATTTTCCCGTGCATGCGCCGGTGAGCCCGAACGCGAGTGTCTATGCTGTAGCTCTGCTGCTGACCTTAGCGAGCGGATTGCTGTTTGGGATTGTTCCGCTGCGGCAGGTGCTCAGGACCGATCCTTACGAGATTGTCAAGTCCGGAACGAGAACGACTGGCCGACGGCGAATCACGGTGCGAGACCTGTTGCTGACGCTGCAAATTGCCATCTGCGCGGTGCTGGTTACGTCTTCAATGGTCGCCGTGCGCGGGCTCGCACGATCACTGCACAGCAACTTCGGTTTCAATCCGCAGAACGCAACCCTGGTCGATACCGACCTGCATATGGCCGGATACGAAGGCGACCAAATACTCGCGATGCAGAGGCGGATGATCGATGCTGTGAGGACGATTCCCGGCGTGAAATGCGTGGGACTGGGCGATGCGCTCGTATTAGATGACGGAGGCGATTCGCTGGTGTTCACCGAGAAGACAACGGACCTGCGGGCGGCGAATGCGGCGGCTGACGCGAGTCTCTACCACGTCTCTCCCGAATACCTGCAGGCCGAAGGCACTACGTTACTCACTGGAAGAACATTCACCTGGCACGATGACCAAAAGTCCCCACGCGTAGCGGTAGTGAACAGGGAGTTTACGCGCAAGATTTTTGGCTCGGTGGCGAAAGCACTGGGCGGTTATTACAAGATGCCGGATGGAACTCGTGTACAGGTGGTGGGTATTACGGAAGACGGGAAATACAACACTCTGACCGAAGAGGCACAGCCGGCGATGTTTCTGGCGATCCAGCAATGGCCATCAGCGGGCCAGACGTGGTTAGTATTGCGCTCGGGGCACGATTCGCAATATCTGGGGCCTTCGATAAGGAGCAGACTGCGGCAACTCGATGCAAGGCTGCCTGTTTACATCTCGGCGCGATACAAAGAACTGGACGCGGCTCTGATTGGCCCGCGTCTGGCGACGATTTCGCTCGGCGTGCTGGGCGTAATGGGCGCGATGCTCTCGGTGACGGGCATCTTTGGAATGGCGGCGTATTCGGTGAGCAAGCGGCTGAAGGAGCTGGGAATTCGTATGGCGCTCGGCGCGCAACGTAAGGAAGTGCTGCAAGCAGCGCTGGGGCGTGCATTCAAACTGCTGGCGATTGGTTCGGGCGGGGGACTGGTGCTGGGACTGCTGGCGAGCCGGGTACTAGCTGCGATCGTATATTCGGCGACGCCGCGCGACCCGTTCGTGCTGGCGGCCGTTGTTCTCGCGATGGCGCTGCTGGGCTTGTTGGCTACCTGGATTCCGGCGCAGCGCGCGCTTTCGCTAGACCCCGCAAGGCTGCTGCGAGAGGAGTGACCGCTTCGCTTACTGGGCAGCGCGCAGCCTGGCTGCGAAGAGCGCGTGGTGGGCGAGGATGAAGAGCGTGCCGCGGCCGGGACCACCGAACACGATGTCGATCGGGCGCTCGGGCACGTCGATGCGGGCGATCTGTTGGCCGGCCGGGTTGTAGACGAAAATCTGTCCGTTGGCGACGTATACGTTTCCTTTGCTATCGACGGCGACGCTTTCGCCGCCGCGGTTTGTGAAAGGCCGGAGATCGCCGAGTGTGCCGTCGGCGGTGACAGACGCGCTATAGGTGACGTCTTCCGATTCGCTACTGACGTAAATGCGGGTGCCCGGATGCGCCGCGATGAAGCCGTATGTGTCGAGATTGTCAGAGAAGCGCCAGCCGCCGGCATCGAATGGACCCTGCTGGAAGACGCGCCCGGCGGGCAGGAAGAGACTGCCATCAGGTGAGACGTATTCCTTGGTTTTCGGGGTCGAGACATCGTAAGCGAACATGTCCGCGAGGGTTTCAAAGGTCATTGTGTCGACGTTGAGCTGATCCTGGAACTCGCCGTTGTTCCAGTAATTCATCGGCAAAACGGCGACGGCATCGGGATGCGGGCGCGCGGTCTCGAGCGGAAGAACAGTCATCTCATTCTTGGGTGAGCCGGGGCGAAAAGAGTAGACGGTTCCGGCGGGACCAGCGGAAGAGAGCACGAGCAGGTTGCCCGAGCGATCGAAGGCGAGATTGACGGGATCAAGCGGGCTGTCGCGCTCAACGGTAAGGCCTTCGGCGGCAGACCAGCCGTAGATGCGCTGTTCGTGGCCGTCGACGAAATAGAGCTTGCCGTTAGCATCGGCCGCGGCGCCGGAGATGGAGTAGAAGCCGTCTTCGAGTTTCTGGATGCGTGAGCCGGGCTGCAGCACGGCGGAGGCATCGGCGGGAGCGGGCGCGTTGGGCTGGGGAAGGACATCGAGGGCGGCAAACTCGCGTTCGCGCACTGTGAGGTGATGCGTGATGTCCTCGATCGCATTCTCATATGGAAATTTGCTAACGCGGAGGAATGTACCGCAGCCATTTTCGTCGCACGTGGCGTAGCCGCTCTCCGCGTTGATGTGGACGTTGCGGAAGTGAATGTTGGCGGAGTGATAGAGCCGAACAGCAGTGGGGAACGGCGCGCGGGAGCGGGTGACGCGGTAGGCGTGATAGTTCGCGACCGTAATGTTCTGCGACCAATCGAGTTCGAGCGATAGGGCGTCAGGGCTTTCGCCGGCCTCCTCTTCGGTTTGGGGCGCGTTGATATCCCAGTTCTCGACGTGATCGAATTTGATCTCAGTGCGGACGTGGTGCTCGTTCGAGAGCTCGTAGACGTGGCCCGGTGTTTTGGTATCAGAGACAAAGAATCCGGCCTGGGCGAAGGTATCGGGAGTCCAGATATCGGCGAAGATGCCACCGCCGCCGCGAGTAATCCAGAGGCTGGGGTATTGGCTATCCCAGCGCTTATGCAGATCGGGATCGGCGGTGTGGTTGTTGTTATAAGGATTGGTGCCGCTGCCGTGGCCGCCCAGGAAGCGCACGTCGTCGATCAGCGACGCTTCGCCCGCGCACCAAAGCACGCCGACCGCGCGAGGATTGATGCCGCCGGTGAAGACGCCGAAGCCGCTGAGGATGTTCGAGCCGCCTTCGGGCGCAGAGATGACGGCGTGCGGGGCGCCGAGCCCTTCGTATCCGGGCGTGCGATCAAGGAGATCGATCTGAGTAAGCGTCGGATGCAGACCGATGAGCACCGTGTCCGGGCGCAGAGCGAGGGTGTCGCGAACGACGTAATGGCCGCTCGGGAAGTAGAGCACGCGATGGGCAGCAATGGCATTACGAATGGCGGGCGTATCGTCGGTTTGGCCGTCGCCAACGATGCCGAGGGTGTGGACGTTCACCCAGTCTCCGGTGGGCGGCAAACGCGGGATGGCTGGCGGGAGAGGTGCAGGGAGAGTGCTCAGAGGTGCGGCTTTATAGAGCATTCCGATAGCGCCCATAGCCCCCTCACCGGGAACGATAAGGCCGTAGTTGAAATTGCCGACACGATAGAGGGAGCCCTTGCCACTGATTTTCTTCCCGCTTTCGCGGAGCAAGGCGAAGACCGGTACGTTCTGCAGGACACTGTTTTCGAAGCCGATCTCGGTGAGAGGACTCTTTTCGTTGCTGATAGTGACAGCGGAATGCGGGATGTTCTCGAAGCGGCAGTCTTTGACCCAGAGTTCGTCGGAGTAGTGCGGGTCGATGTCGATGGCGACGGGTACGTTGCGGAAGGTATCGCGAATGAGAGTGAGTCCGGCTTCATGCTCGCGGATGGCAGCCTCGCGCTGGCCTTCGAAGACTGAATCGAGCAACGTGAACTGCCAGGCGGGCGAAGTTTTTTCGGTGAGGATTGCGTAACTGCCACCGTAGAAATGCAGATCTTCGGCTTCGTTGCCGATCTGAGTGAGCGCGGCGAGGCCGGAACCGATATGGAACTCCATGTGGGCGAGGAAGGCGTGCTGGGCCACGTGAAAGCGGATGGCGATAGCGGCGGGGTTACCATCAGCAATTTCGAAATCGATGTTGCTCATAGCGGAGTAGAACGTGCCGGAGTTGGCATCGGCAATCGAGTTGTTCGGGGGGACGCTGCCGGGCGGTGGAAAGGGAACGCGGCTTGCAGGGGCGGATTGGTCCCCCGCATGGGCGCCGGGACGGGGACCGGTGAAGATGACCATCACACCCAGGCCTTTGTCGAAGCCGGGCGTGTGCGGGGCGAGGAAGAAGACGGGGCGTTTTGCGCCATAGCCGAAGAGACGGACGCCCGGCCACACGTAGATAGTTCGCGAGAGCCGGTAACGGCCCGCGGGTATGAACACGATTCCTTCGCGCGCGTTGCCTTCAGCCTTGTCGATCGCGGCCTGAATGGCGGCGGTGTCGTCGGCTTGTCCATCGGCGTGCACGCCGAATTCGGATGCGGAGAGGTGTACGGCTTTGGGGTCGTCGAGCTGCGCGGTGAGGACGGATTGGGACAGGGCGACAGAAGAGAGGCCAAGCAAAAACGGGGCGAGCAGAAGCTTCTTTTTCGATAGCGTGCGCATGGGCTGTTTCTAGGCTGGTATATCACGCACCGCGATGTGCACGGTGATTTCGGTTGAAACCATCCTTATAATCCAGGTTGTGCGGATAGCGGGGATTGTGACTTGCCTTGTGTTTGCGGTGGGAGCCTTGGCGCAGAGCGACTGGCCGGTGTATGGGCATGACGCAGGCGGCCAGCGATTCTCTCCGCTACGGCAGATCAATATCGGGAACGTGTCGCATCTCCAACAGGCCTGGACTTATCACACGGGCGAGAAGCCGCCGGTCTCAGGACCACGCGGGCAGAGACAAACGGCATTTGAAACGACGCCGCTCGCCATCGATGGCGTGCTGTATCTCTCGACGCCGGCGAATCGTATCGTCGCGCTCGATGCGGCAACGGGGAGGGAACTTTGGAAATTCGATCCGCAGGCGAACTCGAACGGTGAACTCAAGTATCGGGCTCATCGCGGAGTAGCCTACTGGCCGGGCGCGAAGAATATGCCACCACGCATCTTATTCGGGACGTTAGACGGACGGCTAATTGCGCTCAATGCTCAGACGGGAGTGAAGGTGGCGGGATTCGGGCGAGAAGGCGAAGTTGACCTGCGAGCCGGGGTGGCAGACAAATTTCCGGATGCTGTTTATGCGGAGACTTCTCCGCCGGCGATATGGAAGGACCTGGCGATCACCGGGGCTGAAGTACCCGAGAGCCCGGGGCGTGGACCGCGTGGCGATGTGCGGGCGTGGGATGTACGGACGGGCAAGCTGGCCTGGATATTCCACACGGTGCCGGAGGACGGAGAAGCGGGCGCGGACACATGGGAGGGCGACGGCCGAAAGGACCGGACGGGCGTGAACGTATGGACGATGATTACGGTGGATGCGCAGCGCGGACTTGTCTTCCTGGCCATCGGCTCACCTGCGTTCGATTTCTACGGGGGCGACCGGAAGGGTGCGGGCTTGTACGGCAACTGCCTGACGGCGCTCGATGCACGAACGGGGAAAGTAGTGTGGCATTACCAGTTGGTGCATCACGATATCTGGGACTACGATCCGCCGGCGGCGCCGGTGCTGGCGACGGTGCATCGGGAAGGCCGCGAGATACCTGCGGTCATTCAGGTGACGAAGATGGGACTAGTTTTTGTGCTCGACCGGCGGGATGGAAAGCCGCTTTTTCCGGTGGAGGAACGACCGACGCCGAAGAGCGATGTTCCGGGTGAAGCGTCCTGGCCGACGCAGCCGATACCGGTCAAGCCGCTTCCTCTTTCGAGATCGAGCATGACGGCCGACGATGTTACAGACGTGACGCCGGAAGCACACGCGACGTGTGCAGCGATGTTCGCGCAGCTCGAGAATAACGGAAGATATACGCCATACGGTACGAGACCGACGGTGGTGTTTCCGGGCACGCTTGGAGGTGCGACATGGTCGGGCATGTCGTTCGATCCGGAGCTTGGATACATGTACGTGAACACGAACGAGATCGGGGCGATCGGCCAGATGGTGAAGCAGCCGGACGGTAGTGCGACGGCTTACCGGCGCGGGAGTCCCACCGGTGAGTATGCGCGGTTCTGGGATGCGAATTTGTGGCCGTGCCAGAAGCCGCCGTGGGGTTTGCTCACCGCGATCAATGTGAATACAGGTGACGTCGCCTGGCGTGTGCCGCTGGGAGTCACGGACGAACTAGAGAGGAGGGGCGTGCATCACACGGGGGCGCCGAACATCGGCGGCTCGATTGTAACGGCGGGACAGCTCGTGTTCGTTGCGGCGACGAATGACAGCCGGTTCCGCGCTTTCGATGCGAGGACTGGCAGAGAGTTGTGGTCGGCGATGCTCGATGCAAGCGGACATGCAACGCCGGCTACATATCTGGGTAAGGATGGCAAGCAATACGTCGTCATCGCAGCCGGCGGCGGAGGTTTCTTCGGGAGCAAGCCAGGAGATTCGTTAACAGCGTTCAGGCTGGGGAAAAAGGCTCGCGGGGGGTTAAGCGGCGATCAGGGGCGAACGAAAGAGCAGCCCTGTTTTGAGAGCTTCGAAGGCGCCTGCGAGTTCCCGCGCGGCACCCCTTTTGACGACGTAGCCGCATGCTCCGCAGAGAAAGGCCTTATCGGCAAAGAGAACGCCGGACTGTTGAGTGACAAAAATAATGGAGAGGCTGGGGCGGCGAAGGCGAAGTAAAACAGCGGCACGGAACCCGCCCATGATGGGCATTGAAATATCCAGTAAGACCAGGTCTGGTTGGAGGCGGCCGAAGATTTCCAAGGCCTCAACGCCGTTGCGAGCTTCGCCGACGACTTCAGAACCAAGTTCGTTTACAAGCGCACGGAGCGCGTCGCGCATTGCGCGGGAATCATCGGCGATGAGTACGCGCATAGATTGGCATGCCAGGTTTCACATTTTTTGGCGCAGAGGTTTATACCGGTCCAAGCGTGACACGCGGCCAGGCGCAGATGTAACTGGAAAAGATACTGCTTAGGCGGCGAGAGAATAACAGGGAAGCTTGGCTCGGCGTGTTAGAAAGTAGGCCAGCCGATAGAGCGTTAGGACGAGCAGTACGGTTCGGTGGGACATCGTGCGGCGAAATGGGGAAGCCGCCATTACTTAAGCGGGCACTCGTTCACGGTACAGCTAGTACCAGGAATTCTATCCGGTTCAGAGCCACGAGCGGCGATGCACTACGCTAGCTCATGAGCTATGGCAACACGTAAAACACAGCCTTCGGGGAATGGGGCGGAGGCGTTTTCCGGGTTCCCGCAGGCAGGGATGAAGTTTTTGCGGGAGTTGAAAGAGAACAACGACCGCGATTGGTTTCGGGAGAGAAAACACGCTTATCTGGAGAACGTCGACCGGCCAATGGCGCTGCTGGTGACGGAGGCCGCCGCGCGCTGCCGGAAGCGGGGATTGGCGATTGCGGCAAATGAGCCTAATCCGGTGATGCGAGTGTATCGAGACATTCGATTCAGCCCGGACAAGAGTCCGTTCAAGTCGCATGTAGGCGCCGGATTGAGAAGCGCGCAGGCCGGGCGTGGTGAAATTTATATACACATCGCGCCGGATGGGGCATTTGTTGCGGCGGGTTTCTGGATGCCCGAGAGGCCATTCTTACAGGTGTGGCGGGAATCAATGGCGAAGGATCCAGGGAAGTTCCTGCGAGTAGTGAAGCTGTTGGCGAAAGGCCAGCTGAAGTTATCTGAAGAGGGCCGGCTGACGAGGCTGCCGCGGGGATACGACAGCTTCGCCGATAGTGAGATTGCCGATTCGCTCCGGCTAACATCTTATGTGACGACGCGAGCGCTTGCGCCTAAGGAGATTCGTTCGCCGGAACTGGTGGATGTGATTTGCGAGTTTGCCTTGTCGGCGAAACCGTTACTCGAGTATGGTTGGGAACTCGGGTACAAGCCGAAGCGGGACATATTGGAAGAGGGCTGAGCGTCGATTATGCTTCCAGGCGCACGTGCACGAGTTGTTGGAACAGGTGATCGAGCTTCTGCGCGGGGTCGTCGCAAAGGCCGCTGTGGACTGGGGATACCTGGATGACGGTGCTGCGAGGGGCAACCAGCCAGTGGAAGCGCTCGCGTTTTGAGAGCAGGGCTATGGGACCTCCATCGGTGCGGCCTTCGCAGATTTTGGCGAACCCGTCGAGGTGAGAGCGGACGAGATCGAGATCGAGGTGGGGCCAAAACGCTCGTAAACGTGGGCCGTAGAGTTCGAGGCGTGCCCCGAGAAAGCCACGCTCAAGGCAGAGCAGAATGACCCCAGCATTGAGGAACTCCTCGCGTTCCACGCGCGGCACAATGCGGAACACGGCGTAATCAAACGAGCTGAGTGCGCGCACGCATGGCCTCCTCGACCCAGATGGGAGCTGCCTGCAAGCGGCGCAAAAAGAAATCGACGTAGGCGGAGCGGTTTTCGGCGGGATGCAAGCCGTTACCGGCGGAGGAGAGCCAGGCGTCCGGCACGAGCGCGGTCAGATCCGCGAAAATCTTTTCCGTCAGCAGGAACCGTAACGAAGCATCTGCTTCTTCGATCCGGGACGCCCACGGCAGCAGTATGTGGTGACGGATGAGAGCGAATGGCGTGGCTGCCATTTGTCCGGCGCTTTGCCAGTTGTGATGAAAGTACAACGCGGCACCATGATCGATGAAATAGAGCGTCTTGTGCCAGAGAAGGAGGTTGGGGTTGCGGGCGGTGCGGTCCACATTGGTCACGAAGGAATCGAACCAGACGGCGCGGGAAGCGAGTTGCGGATCCGCGTGGTCGCCGGCGGCGGGGTCGAAGGTGACGGACCCGGGCAGGTAGTCGAGAGCGAGGTTGAGGCCGAGGCTGGCCTTTAGCAGATCGCGAATCTCTTCGTCGGGCTCATTGCGGCCGAGGGCTTCGTCCACTTCCATGAGAACGAGTTCGGGAACGTTGAGACCAAGAATACGTCCTATTTCGCCGGCGAGAAGTTCAGCGACTAATGCGAGCGGGCCTTGCCCGGCGCCGCGGAATTTGAGAACGTAAAGGCCAAGGTCGTCGGCTTCAGCAATGGCCGGGAGCGAACCGCCTTCGCGCAGGGGTGTTACGTAGCGGGTAGCACGAACAGTGCGCAGCATTTTCTAGGGCAAGTTTAGCGTTTGCGGCGTATTGAGCTAAGCGAGGGTTGCTCCCCATTCTTGTGGGTTTACGTCCCGGGCATGCTGCGAAAAGAGCCAGCGATGCCCATCCAAATCCTCGACGCCGTACTGCCTTTCGCCGTAGATGGTTTCGTGGAGGTCCTCCCAGATAGTCGCTCCTTGTTGCTTTGCAATTGTGTGGTGAGCCTCGACGTCCGGGACCATGACCGTGAGCATCTGGGTTCCAAATCCGAGTTCAAGCGGGCTTTCGGCGTGCTCGCGAGGCCCATGCAGCATCATGTATGCGTCGCCGAGATGCATAAGAATGCCGCTGACCGGTTGACCGTAGCGGTAATGCTCTGTAAATCCGAAGACCCTGGTAAGCCAGTCACAAGCCTCCGTGATGCTCCGGTAAACCACCTGGGGAAGCAGGGTGGCAGTGGGAACTGACCGATTGTTCATAGCGTTAGTATGGCCCGAACCGGCTTGGTCGAACATATAACGGCCCCGTGCGCCAGTTAACCAAACCCGGTGGCGAAATCGCGGGCGCTTGGCTAGAATAATTGGGTCGATGCATGAGACCTAGCAATTGTCCTGACTATCGACTGCTCGCGAATGCGAACCGTGTTGATTTGCCATTCCGAAGATAAGCTGAATCGCGCCGGTATGGCGCGTTGGTTGAGTTCCTTCTCAGAGCTGGCGGGTGTGGTGGTCATCCGCGAAGAAGGCGGGCGGATGCGAGCGAGAATCCGCCGGGAGATCAAGCGAATCGGGATGGCACGCTTCCTCGATGTCGTGGCCTTCCGCCTGTATTACAAGCTAAAGCTGGCGCGAAAAGATGCCGAGGCAGAAGAAGGATTGCTGCAGGCGGTAGAAGCGCAGTTTCCGCCTTCGAGCGCGCCCGAGTTGATCACGGTGAGTCCAAACTCGCCAGAGAGCCAGGAGTTCATTCGTCAGGCCGGACCGGACTTGATGATTGCACGCTGTAAGACGCTGCTGAACGAGCGAATTTTTACGATTCCGCGGATCGGGACATTTGTCATGCATCCGGGGATTTGTCCCGAGTACCGAAATGCGCACGGCTGCTTCTGGGCATTGAGCCGGCGTGACATGGAGCGGGTCGGAATGACGCTCCTTCGGATCGATAAAGGAGTGGATACGGGGCCCGTGTTCGGCTATTTCAATTATCCATACGACGAGCGAAACGAATCGCACATCATTATCCAGCACCGCGTAGTGTTTGAAAATTTAGATGCGATCCGCGCCAAGCTTGAAGAGATCTATAGGGGCGAAGCTGTTGCGATACCCACGGCAGGACGGGAATCGGCGGCTTGGGGACAGCCCTGGCTAACACGCTATCTGGCATGGAAGCGTAACGCGGCGGCCGCCTCGCGATGAACGCCGTGACGCTGCTGTACCACGACGTTACAGCAGCGGAATGTGAGGCGGACAGCGGCTTTCAGAGCGCGGACGCCAACATTTACAAACTTTCGACGGCAGATTTCGAGGAACATTTAAAAGCGATTGCGGCGACCAGGAACGTGCCGCGGCACACAGTGTGCGATTTGCTCGACGGGCGAGTGCGCGAGGAGGACACGCCGGTGTTCCTGAGCTTCGACGATGGCGGGGCGAGCGCACTTTCCACGGCCGATCTGCTCGACCGGCGCGGCTGGAAAGGTCACTTTTTTGTCACTACGGACTTCATAGGAAGACGCGGTTTTGTCGGCGAGAAAGATATCCGCGAGCTTCATGCGAGGGGGCACCTGATCGGATCGCATTCTTGCTCGCACCCGTGCCGGTTCTCACATTTGAGCGATCGGGAACTTGGGGAGGAATGGACGCAAAGCATTCACAAGCTCGAGGACATCTTGGGGCAGGGGATAACGACAGCATCTGTGCCGGGCGGCTTTTATTCGAGGAGAGTGGCGGAGTTTGCCTCAAAGGCCGGGATCCAAGCACTGTTTAACTCGGAGCCGGCGGTACGGTGTTCGTGCGTTGAGGGCTGCGTTGTGATCGGGCGTTTTGGACTCCGGAGGAGTTCGCCGGCGGAGCTAGCGGCGAAATTTGCGGGGCGAGACGCGGCGACGCTGCGATGGGAGGCTGCGTTCTGGAATGCGAAGAAGCTGATCAAATCAGCCGGAGGAGAACAATGGCTCACCTTCCGGCGTTGGTGGCTGGCGCGGTGACAGTCTTAAGATGATCAACGATCTCTGGTATAAGAACGCGATCATCTATTGCCTTTCGGTTGGCACCTATATGGACTCCGATGGCGACGGCGTCGGTGATTTCAAGGGCCTAATGCGGAGATTGGACTACCTGCAAGGGCTGGGAGTGACGGCAATCTGGCTTATGCCCTTTCAGCCTTCGCCGTACCGAGATGACGGCTACGACATCGCGGATTATTACGGCGTAGATCCGCGCTACGGCACGCTCGGGGATTTTGTCGAGTTTGCACGAGGTTGTAAGCAGCGCGGTCTGCGTGTGCTGATCGACCTAGTTGTGAATCACACTTCGGAAAAACACAGCTGGTTTCAACAGGCGCGGCAAGATCCGCATTCGCCCTACCGCGATTGGTATGTCTGGTCAAAAAAGAAACCGGCCCATGCGAACGAGGGGGTAGTGTTTCCGGGCGTTCAGAAATCGACCTGGAGTTATGACGAAGCGGCGAAGCAGTGGTACTTTCACCGCTTTTACCATTTCCAGCCGGACCTGAACACGGCGCATCCCGAGGTGCAGGCCGAGATTTACAAGATCATGGGGTTTTGGATCCAGCTGGGCGTGTCGGGTTTTCGGATGGACGCAGTGCCCTTCGTGATCGCGAAGAAAGGGGCCGACGCGCCGCAGCAGCCGATCGAGCAGTATGAAATCCTGCGGCAGCTGCGCGAGTTTGTGAGCTGGCGAGAAGGGGAAGCGATCATTCTGGCCGAAGCGAACGTGCTTGCGAAGACGGACATGGAGTATTTCGGCAAAGAGGGCGAGCGGCTACAGATGATGTTCAACTTCCATGTGAACCAGAATCTGTTCTATGCGCTTGCGACGGCGGACACGCGGCCGCTGGCAAAGGCGCTGAAGGCTACCAAGCCAAGGCCGCCGACGGCGCAGTGGGGTCAGTTCCTGCGCAATCACGACGAGCTCGATCTCGGGCGACTGACAGATGAACAGAGAGAGGCAGTGTTCGAGGCGTTTGCACCCGATCCGACGATGCAGCTATATGGACGGGGGATCCGGCGCCGGCTCGCGCCGATGCTCGACGGAGACAGGCGGCGCATGGAATTGGCGTATAGCCTGATGATGACGCTGCCGGGCACGCCGGTGGTGCGGTATGGCGATGAGATCGGAATGGGAGATAACCTTCAGCTGGCGGAGCGGGAGTGCGCGCGAACACCGATGCAGTGGTCACTCGAACCGCAAGGTGGATTCACGAGTAATGCGAAGCCGCATCCGCCGGTGATCAGCGGTGGCGCATATGGGTACGAGCGTGTGAATGTAGCGGAGCAGCGCCGGGATCCGAATTCATTTCTTAACTGGATGGAGCGGCTCATTCGCATGCGCAAAGAGGTGGCCGAGATTGGCTGGGGAGACTTTGCAGTGGTGCAGAGCGGGACGCCGGAAGTGCTGGCGCTGCGCTACGAATGGCGGAATAATTCGGTGGTGGTGATTCACAACCTCGGGGGTACGCCGCGCGAGGTGCGGTTCGACCCGGGTGTTGGTGAGGGAGAAGAACGCTGGCTGATCAATCTGCTGTCGGAAGATCACAGCCTGGCGGATGAGAACGGCAAGCATTGCATTCTGCTTGAAGGGTTTGGGTACCGGTGGTATCGGGTCGGAAGCATGAACTATGTGCAGAACCGGAGCGATGCTTGAGTCCTGAAGCTTTTAGAGACGCTCCTGAATGTTGAGCAAGGGACGGCCGCACAGCCGTTCCAGAACGCCGATGGGGGCGTTGGCTGGGTTTGCGAGAGAAGTGCGGGCGACGATAAAGGTCTGTTCGAGGGCGTGCTGGCCGGAGTGAACGGAATGAGGAAGTACGTCCGTGAAGGTAAGCCAAGTGGAACCGGGAGGGAAGTCGAAGCGGTACTTGGGGCAGTTCTCCTGAAACTCGGTATTTCGTTTCAGGTACTCGTGGAAGTGAAGCATGAAGCGGTCGTAAGGGGAGCGGTCGATAACGGGAAGGCCGATGCCTTTGAAGAAGCGGGTGGAATGCGTGCGTATTTTGCCGGCGGCGGAGTGAGAACCGGCCGCGATGTTTTCGAGTCCGGCATCGCGCGCGTATTTCATAGCAAGAACCGGGAAGGGATCGGTGGTGATCCAATTACGCGTTTTCGAGGGATGGATGTTGGTGAAGACGCGCAGAATGAGGTCCCCGTTGGTGGGCCGAGAGGGGAAAGCGTCGGTATGCAGAAGGTCGTTTCGCTTGTTGAGGGGCAGGTCGCGGCCTTGTTCTTCGAGAGGGCGGAAGCTGGCGTAGTCAAGTTTCCAGGACGCAGCGTAGGCGGGGAGCAGTTCGCTTACGAAATGCACGACAGTGTTTGAGTAGTCGCGCATGATCGCGAGGAGGCGTTCGTTTTGAGCAGTCTCGCGTTCGATACCGGTGACGCGGTCGCTGGCGGGGCGGTAGGCAATATTCTTGTGAACGGCTCCGCCTGCAAAATCGAGACCGCGCAAGAACTCCTGGGACTCGACCGGGAAAGAGAACGGAGTGGCCGGGAAGTAGAGGACATTTCCGGCTTCGAGAACCGGCCGATAATCTTGGCGGTCCGTCGGGGGCCAGGAGTCAATCGTGACGAAATCCATCAAAGCAAACCCATCACACTCCAGAGTAGCCGGAGCACTCGCGACCCTGTAGAACCGCCGCCGAAAAAGGTGTCAGGCGGCCTTTGGGAGGAAACCGCAGGCCGAGCGCACGCTCGACGAGGCTGGGAGAAAAGACTGTAAATAGCGGCAATTCAAGCTAGTTACCCGCATGGCGAGAGGCGTTTTCCACAGCCGATCAGGTCGAGAGGCCGTTGTAACCGAAAAACATCTTTCGCTGTAAATGGTTCGTAGAATGGTACTTACAGTCTCCCCTGAGAAGCCGGAAAAATGCGCTTGACTTCACCTGACCGCCGCCCTAAACTCCAATCACAAACAGGTTTTGATGGTTGCGATGCCATCGAATCTGATTCTCCCATCAAACGTAACCCTGGCTGCGGCCAGGGGCCTGATAACAGGAAGAACGATGCTCATTCGTCAAGAATGAGCATTTTCTTTTACTTAGCCCGCATCTAAGGAGGGACATGAGGCCACCTCCGCCCAAACCTACGGAAGCGCCGCAAACCTGGCGGGAACGGTTGGATGCTCTGCGGAACGTTCCGCCTCTTCTCAGGATGGTCTGGGAGACGAGCAGGCCGCTGACCATTTCAACCATCTTGCTCCGGTGCATATCGGCGCTGTTTCCGCTGGCGACATTGTGGGTTTCGAAACTGATCGTAGACCTGGTGGTGAGGGCGATACGTCACCAGCCTTACCACAGGAGCGACATCTGGAAGCTGCTGGTGCTAGAGCTTTTACTCGCGGTAGGGTCGGATACATTGGGGCGCTTTGTGTCGCTAGTAGACAGCCTGCTTGGCGACCGGTTTACAAACCACGTGAGCATCAGACTAATGGAGCACGCGACCTCTCTCGACCTGACATCCTTTGAGGACCCGGTTTTTTACGACAAGATGGAGCGCGCTCGCCGGCAGACGACGGCCCGGTTGGGCATGCTCGCTGGACTGGCAGGGATGGCGCAGCAGCTCTTAACTCTAATTTCGCTGCTTTCGGCAGTACTTTTCTACTATCCCTGGCTGCTGCTGCTACTCGCGGCCGCAACGCTCCCGGTGTTCCTGGGCGAAACGCATTTCGCGATGCTGAACTACTCCATGCTTTACCGATACACGCCGGAGAGGCGTGAGCTGGACTACTTGCGTTACCTGGGGGCCAGTAACGAGAGCGCCAAAGAGATCAAGATATTCGGCATAGGCAGATATCTGGTCGACCGTTCGCGAGCGCTTTTCGAACGTTTCTATGCCGAAAACAAGGCTTTGGCGATTCACCGGGCATGGCATGGCACTCTGTTGAACCTGATTCCCACAGGGGCTTACTACATTGCGTATGTACTGATCATCTTGCGGGCACTAACAGGGGTGCTGAGCGTGGGTGACCTTACGTTACTCGTCGGAGCGTTCTCGCGAGCGCGAGGCATCATGGAGGGCCTGGTGTCCGGATTAGTAGGGATATCGGAGCAGGCGCTGTTTATCAAAGACCTATTTGAGTTTTTCGAAACGAAGCCAGCAATTCACTCGAATCCGGACGCTTTACCTGCACCTC
Source organism: Terriglobia bacterium (assembly GCA_963723645.1). Taxonomy (GTDB): domain Bacteria; phylum Acidobacteriota; class Terriglobia; order Bryobacterales; family Bryobacteraceae; genus Bog-105. The sequence continues at coordinate 942,812 of CAVRRR010000005.1, read as the reverse complement.
GGCCGATACAGGACGGATTCGATTTTCAGGATGTGTCCTTCGCGTACGCTGGGTCATCGCGAAACGTTTTGCAGAACGTGAGCTTTCGCTTCTATCCGGGTGAAAAGATTGCGCTTGTCGGCGAAAACGGGGCAGGCAAGACTACTTTAATAAAATTACTGGCACGCTTGTATGACCCTACAGCCGGGAGGATCCTGCTCGACGGCGTCGATCTTCGAGAGTATCAGGTTGAAGATTTACGTCAAGAAATCGGAGTCATATTCCAGGACTACGTGCGATATGACGCCTTAGCGGCTCAAAACATTGGGTTTGGAAGAATCGAGAAACTTGATGACGAGGAAAGAATTGTGCGATCCGCGGAGAAGAGCCTGGCCGCAGGGGTAATTAGGGGGCTCCCGAAGCTATATGGGCAGATGCTTGGGCGCCGGTTCGAAGGCGGAGTCGATTTGTCGACAGGCCAGTGGCAGAAGATGTCGCTGGCGCGTGCTTACATGCGAGATGCGCAGATCCTGATTTTGGACGAACCGACGGCGAGTCTGGACGCAAGGGCGGAGTTCGAAGTCTATCAGCGGTTTGTAGATCTAACGGCCGGGAAAATGGCGGTGCTCATTTCGCATCGTTTCTCGACGGTAAGGATGGCGGACCGGATCTTGGTGCTCGAAGAAGGCCGGATTGCAGAGCAGGGTTCACATAGCCAATTGGTGGCTTTAGGGGGAAAATACTCCGAGCTGTTCGAGCTACAGGCGGCTGGCTACCGATAGGCGGGCCATGCTCTACTAGGTTCGTACGACCATGGATCGCCGCGAGGCGGTCCATTCAATGCGGACCATAATCGTTTTTGCGACGGTTTTTGGGGCATGTTCCTGCCATGGAGCGGCTCCTGTTATCGGCTCAGCGACTGGAAATATCGTAGTGACGGAGGGAACGGAGTTGGCGACCGCAGCAATACCAAGCGATGTCAGCCTGGTAAGCGGGGTGAGGGTGCGGCTTTCACCTGGAGCGGCGGGCACGGTATTCAGCGACCACCTGGTGCTGAAGGACGGAGCGGCTCACGTGGCCCACTTTGGCGGCTACACAGTAAATGTGGAGCAGTTTGAGATTCAGGCGGCAGACCCAGGTGCAGAAGCGGTGCTGCGTCTCACGGAGAAAACGATAGAGGTAGCGTCGTTGGGCGGCAGCCTGAGTGTCAGCGATGGAGGGGCAATGCTGACAAACGTGATCGCCGGGACACGAGTGTCGTTTCAGCAGAGCGGAGCAAGCTCTGCGGGTGCCATTAACGGGTATGCGCACAAAAGGCTGCCTTCGGATCAGCGCACGATGATTTGGCTGATCGGTATTTCAAGTGCGGCGGCGCTCGCAATAGGACTGACTGCGGCGGCGCAAGGCAAGAGTCCGTTCTGAGTGTTGGCCCGGACCGCTTTGGTGGCGCTCACTCTTCTCACGAGTGCGGCTGAGGGAGAGACGTGGGGGCCACCGGCGGGGGCCAATCCAGCCTATTCGGTAATCTACACGGGCCGGCTATTTGGATACTTTCGTTTTCCGGACATTCAGACCAGCGGAGATCGCGGATGCCCCGATCCGGCGAGAACGCCGTTACCACGACAGGTAGAGCTTTTTCGAGCGACTCTCGAGCGGATGCGCGCGGATCGGCAGTCGCTTGTCTCGATGGGTGAAAACTTCGCGCCGGAACTGCTGGCGCGAGCAGTAAAGAATACGACGCCGGGCACACCTCATTACGGCGAGATGGTCAGTAAGGATGTGCTCTCAGGGGAGGAGGGGAAACTCGCCTCAGACAACGTGGCGTGTTTCTTGCGCCTGATGAAGTTCGACGCGATCGTTCCAGGGCAGCAGGACTTTTACTACGGGCCCGAACGGCTGCGGCAAATTGCGAATTTTCTGGCTATGCCGGCGCAGGGGGAGTACCGGCCCGTGCGAATGATATCGGCGAACCTGGTGATCGGATCTTCTCTTCGAGACGGAGGTTCGCCGCGACCAGACAATGCTTTGCCGGCTGACATCAAACAGGCGCTTGGAGAGAACGCGCCGGTTCGCTTCGACCTGCCCTCCAGAGTGCTGCCGTGGCTGAGAACAGTGACTGCAACGGGCGAGCAGCGGAACGCCGACGTTTATGACTGTCTGGCTGACCCGGCGGATCCGCGGAATTTCCAGCTGCCGCTCGCAGTGGGGAGCCGGTGCACTCCTCTACGCAAGACCGAGGAAGGAGTGGTGGGGTTCGGAGCGGGATCGTTACAAGCCGGTAGCAATCATGCCCTGTGTGCGGTGTATTTAACGGGCGGTCTGAGAACGTCACACTGCCAACTCTTCAGCGTGGAGTATCCATTCTTTGAAGCAGGCCCTTACTTCGCTCCGGCAGATCGCGGGAGTGCGGTGGTCTTCGGAGCGCTGGATCCTGCGCTTGTCGGATACATCGGCCAATTGAACGATGTATGGGTGAATACCGACACGCGTTTCGATACCCGTGCAGAGGTCACGGATCCAGTGGAAGCGCTGCGCGAGGCGCTGACGTTGTGCGACTCGGACAGCAACTGCAGAGGCAGGCGGAAGATTCTGCTGGCGCAAATGCCGAATGACCGGGCGGCGCAGTTGGCGGCTAAATTGAAGAGTTTCGACATGGTGATCGCGAGACCCGATCAGGAACATGCAACGGGGGATGAGAGCAGCCATCGCCGAGGAGCAAACAACCGTCCGTATCTGCTGACACCTGGGATTACGTTCGATGCGAACCGCGACGAACCTTTGGGGACGAATCTAAGACGGGCCGATTACTACGTTGAAGCCGATGATCAGTTCGTGACGAATCAGATTTACGACGTGACGCTGCCGAGCCATGTTAAAGAGCCTTGCCGGACCTGCGCCCTGAGCGCAGAGGTGGCGAAAGCGACGGCCCAGCCGGCCGGACCTGCATCCGCCAAGGCATATGAGCAGCTTGCCTTGAGCGCGATGCAGAAGTTTTGCGCATCGGATATTGCGTTGCTGCAGCAGCGGGACGTCTTCGGTGCGTTTCCGAAGGCGGTGGAGTTGTGGCCGACCGAGCTACGAGCATCACCGCAGCAGCTGCTGGATGAAACGTTATGGAAGGGCGACTTCGCGTTCTGTGTGCCGGTACAGGGTTCAACGCTGAAGAAGGTGCTGCGCGAATCGGCGGAATACGAGAAGCAGGACCGGGACGATCTTTCGATGACCGTAGAGAAGGGGCGGGGTCTGAGCACTCTCGGTATCGAGATCGACGCCACTACGGGTGAACCCTCCGTGCGCGGGCAACCGGTTCAGGACAACCGGCTGTACGGCGTTGCGATGACGGATTACCTTGCATTCGGCAATACCGGCTACCCGGAGTTTTCGACGGAGGCTGTCGAGCCGGTGGTGCGGCTGGTTTTCTTGAAGGCGCTGAACAGGGTGACGGGGTTAGCATGCGAGCAACTACCGGCGGCTTCTACGGCGGGAAGCTGCCAGACAGACGAAATACCAGCGGCAGAGTACTTCAGCGCGATCGAGCAGCGGCCGTTCGATACGAGTCGCGGGCTAACCCCCCTGGCTCGCGTTTCGGCATTGGGTAACGCATCCGTTGCAGCGGCAGCAGAACGTCACGACATTTACGGCGAGGAAGACAGATGCGCCGGAGAACTTGGTCGAGAGGCGTGGTTTGTGGTGGTTTACGCTCGAGAACGCCTCGCTCGGGTACAACCTGAGCTTTATCAAGGGACCGGACCAGAGCGTTCCGGGGAACTTTTCCGGGAACAACACCTTTTCGCAGCTCTCGACGCCGGAGTCGTCGCAAATCAGCGTGTGGGGACGAGCGCGCGGCGGATACTCTTTTCCCAGATTTGTGGATTTCTACGGCTCGGCGGAGGTCAGGTATGCACGACTGGCTGTTCGGAGTTCCATCAGCAATGGAAACTTCGGCGAGTACCAGCTGACATTGGGAACCAACTTGCTGCGCAGTGAAGCGGGCTTGATCACGAAGCCTTTGACACAGCGGATTCCGATTCGGCTGTTTGCATCTGAGAATGTGCTTACTCAACCGACAACGCCGTTTCAACAGCTGGCCGCGCCGCTTGCGTGCGGCACGCTGCCGTGTTCGAACGGCGCGCCGACGCTAACGAATTTCACTCTGCCAAAGAACTATCTCGTGATGACGAGGCTCGGCGTACGCATACAGAATCGCGAGAGCTGGTTTGAGGCGGGTAGGCAATATGGGGCAAACGTCGATACTCCGTTTACATATTCTCTGGAGGATCCGGCGAGGAACACGCCTTTCGAGTGCCAGCCAGTAAAGGGACTGACTCTGAGCAATTGCGTGGCAAGCGACCCGCTGTTCACGAACCAGAGCAAGATCGTTCCGGGAGTGCGGAATCAGCAAGTCGCGGGATGGTTTGCCGATTTCCACACGGTGGCGCCGCTTTGGAGGAGCAAGCTGCAGCTGGTGGCGGACAGCTACAGTGAGCTGTTCGACCGCAAGGCTGACGATACGACTTACAACACGCGCTACTACGAGGACTTCACGGTGGCGCTCAAGGTTCCGGTCTGGGGGAACCTGATGTTCGCGCCGCAGGTGGAGACGTTTTTCTACCAGAACAAGGTGGTGCCGGATCAGGCGGCCGAGGTGAATCACTATGTGTTCGTCAGTACCTCGGTGACGCTGCAGTATGGATTCGACTGGCACAGGGGCGTGGAGATTCTGCGAGCGCTCCACTATCCGAATGGAGTTTCAACAACAACAAACGCGACTGTGCCGCGACCTTAAAGGATCCGGGAGAGCACGTTAAGCTAATTAGCTTGGTGAAACAAGTTATCAGCTTTTTGCGGTTTGTTGTTCTTGGGGCCGTGATGGCTTCGATGCTGCCAGCGCAGGCACCGGATGCTGCGGCACCGGGGCTCTCGCTGATGCCATGGCCGGCGAGCGTGGCCAAGGACGATGGAACGGTCGCGATTGATAGCGCGTTCAGCGTCGCGGTCTCGGGAGAGGGGTCCAGAGATCCGCGTGTCAGCAGCGCAGTGAATCGCCTGTTGGAGAGGCTGAGCCGGCAGACTGACGTCCCGATTTCGCGGCACTTAGCGGGTGCGGGACAGGCAGCAACGTTGAGCGTCATTGTCGAGCAGGGGGATCATCGCGCTCCGCAAAGGCTGGGCGACGACGAACGGTACTCGCTTGAAGTATCGGGGACCCGCATCAGGTTGTCGGCAGACCGGCCGCTTGGAGTGGTGCGCGGCATCGATACCCTACTGGAACTGGTGCAGCAGAATCAAGCGGTAAGCGGCTCGGGATCGCCCGGCTTCTCGGTTCCAGCAGTAACGATTCGAGATGAACCGCGGTTCGGATGGCGCGGATTGTCGCTCGACGTCGCGCGCCATTTTATGCCGCCCGAGACGGTGAGGCGGACGATTGACGGGCTTTCAGCGGTCAAGCTGAATGTGCTTCATCTGCACCTTTCGGACAGCGAGGGGTTTCGGGTGGAGAGCAAACGATATCCCAGGTTGACGGAGTACGGATCGGACGGGCTGTTCTATACGCAGACGGAGATTCGGAGCATTGTGGCGTACGCGCGTGATCGCGGCGTGAGGATCGTTCCCGAGTTTGACATTCCCGGGCACGCAACGAGTTGGCTGCCAGGTTATCCGAAGCTGGGTAGCCGCAGTGGATCATTTGAAATTGCCCGGAGCTTCGATACTTCAATTGACCTGATCGATCCCACGCAAGAGTACACGTACCACTTCCTTGATGGCTTCGTAGGCGAAATGGCAAAGCTGTTCCCAGACGATTATTTCCATATTGGCGGGGACGAGGTTAATCCGAAGGAGTGGAACGATAATCCCCGAGTGCGAGCCTTCATGCGAAAGCATGGGCTAGCGGATGCAAAGGCTTTGCACACCTACTTCAACCAGCGTCTGTTGAAGATTTTGACCCAGCATCACAAGCACATGGAGGGCTGGGACGAGATTCTGCAGCCCGATTTGCCGAAATCGATCCTGGTGCAATCGTGGCGCGGGCAGCCTTCGTTGTGGCAGGGAGCCCGGGAGGGATTTCAAGGCATTCTGTCGGCGGGATATTATCTCGATCTGATGTATCCGGCGTCTTATCACTACTCGATCGATCCGATGAAAGCTCCTCCGCCAGCGCCCGGGCATGGCGGAGAGGCCAAGCCCGCAGATGCGGATGCGGCAAAGCCCGGAACGGATTCAGGGTTAACAGAGGCGCAGATGAAGTTGATCCTGGGCGGCGAGGCGGCGATGTGGGATGAGCTAGCAACGCCGGAGAACCTGGATGCGAAATTGTGGCCACGTCTAGCGGCGATTGCGGAACGATTCTGGTCGCCGGAGCAGGTGACGGATGTGCAATCGATGTACAGGCGCCTATACGTCACGAATAACTGGCTCGAGTGGCTGGGGCTGACGCAACGTTCGAATCTGGAGTTGATGCGACAACGGTTGGCGGGTCAGCAGCCGTATCAGGCACTAGATATTTTCGCTTCGGTAATCGAATCGACAAAGGGCTACTCACGAAATGCCGAGACCTACACGAGCGCGACGCCGCTGAACCGGCTCGTAGATGCGATTAGTCCGGAGAGCGACGCGGCGCGTGAGTTTCGCCAAGCGGTGGACGCCTACCTATTGAATTCTGAACAGCGGCAACAGAGGAGTGCGCTTTTGCGCGAGCAATTAGCAAAGTGGGCTGACGCGGCCATGAAGGTGCGCGCGATGGGCCAGACCAACTCGCTGCTCGTCGAGGACATACCGGTTGCGGACGGGTTGGAGATGTTGTGCCGGACCGGTATTGAGTCGCTGAGCTATCTGGAAGGCAATGCAAAGCCTGGCGGCAGCTGGAAGGAGCATGCGAAGACCTCGGTGGGGCAGGTTGCTTATAAGCGCATCGGCGATCTGATTCTGCCGATTGCGCCTGCAGTTGCAAAGCTTGTGGATGCCGTTCCAAACAGCCAATGAGATTCAGCATGCGAAACAGGTTCACTTGCGTTTGGCTCGGGTTGTTGTGCGGAGTTTGCCTTTTTGGACAGGAGAGTTCTCAAGAGCCGGTTGTACTGCATGCGGCGCGGCTGCTCGATATCGAGGCGGGACGGACAATTGCGCCCGGCGAAGTGCTGGTGCAAGGGGAGCGTATCGCAGAAGCGGGAACGCATGTGAGCCGGCCGGCTGGAGCAAAGGTGATCGAGCTCGGCGATACGACACTTATGCCGGGGCTGATCGATGCGCACGTTCACCTTTTCCTGCATCCGGGAGCGGAAGATTTGCAGACGGTGGAGGAATCGGTTCCGCAGCGCACGATTCTGGCGCTGCTCGCGGCGCGTGATGATCTAATGGCGGGTTTCACGGCGGAACGCGACATGGGGACGGAGGGGGCTGGAGCGGCAGACAGCGCAGTACGAGATGCAATCAACAAGGGTCTGGTGCCCGGCCCACGTATGCGGGTTAGCGGTAATGCCATCGACATTCTAGGCGGTCATGAAGACGCAAACCGGTTCAATCCGGAGCAACACGTGTTGCCGAATGCAACGTATGCGAATGACGGTCAGCAGATCGTGCAAGTGATTCGAGAGCAGTTTAAGCTCGGGGCCGATTTCATCAAGATGTACGAGACGGGTCGAGATTCCGTGCGAGATGGAAAGTTTTCGACTCCGTACCAATATACGCAGGCGGAGTTGGAAGCTGCAGTGCATGAAGCGTCGCGCGTAGGGAAACGGGTAGCGGTACATGCGACGGGCGAGCCGGGGACCGGGTATGCGGCGCGAGCAGGCGTGGAGTCCGTGGATCATGCGGATCAACTGAGTGAGGAGACAATGCGCATTATGCGGGAGAAGCAGATTCCGGCGGTACCGACGTTTACGATTTCGGAGTACTTCGCGGAGCACGCGGCGTCACCGGCGATGGCGGGGCGCGAACGCGAGGTGCTCGATCTTCACGCGCGTGAGTTTCAAAAACAGCTGGCGGCCGGTGTACCGATGGCGGTGGGTTCGGATGTTGGACCCTTCCCGCATGGGACGCAGGCACGGGAATTCGTGCTGATGGTGAAGTACGGGATGAAACCGGCCGAGGCTCTCCAAGCAGACCTATTGAATGGCGCAAAGGTGCTCGGATGGGAGGGGCAGATTGGGGCGCTGAAGCCCGGTTATTACGCGGATGTCGTTGCGGTGGGCGGCGATCCGATTCAGGACATCACCGCCGTACAGAGGGTTGCGTTCGTGATGAAGGGCGGGATGGTGTACAAGCACTGATTCGCTCATGATTCGCCGTTCGGCCGCAATCCCGTACATCCTGCTTTTTCTCTGGGCCGCAATCAGCATGGGCTACTACGTGACCGGCACGGCTGCGCTTGTTGAACACTGGTTCTATGGCACGACGCGCGGAACTCTGCCGTTCTACCTGCACAACGACGGAACAATCTTCACCTTGAAAAGGCAAGCGCGCGCGGCAGGCATCACGGAAGGTGACACGCTCGTGTCGCTCAATGGAGAGCGTTTTTCAGGGGATTATCAGGTCACGACTTACGAGGCACACACTTCGCCGGGTGAACTGGCGGCGATCAGCGTTCGCGATCGTGAAGGCCGTTTGAAGAGCGCTACCGTTCCGCTGGTCCGAGTCGAGGGGCCGGGCTTCAGCGTAGGCGGTCTTATCGCGTACCTGACTCCACTTCTCGGAGTATCGCTGCTCAGCCTGCTCGTCGGATATTGGGTGGTGACCGCGCGTCCGAACGATCCGCTCGCCTGGCTTGTTCTGCTCTTGCTGACATTTCCGGAAGTGTCATTCGGCGATATTGCGCCGACTTGGTGGGGTGGCGGCTGCTACATCTTGTTTGCAGTCTGGGGAGCTTGTGTAGAAGTACTGGCTTTACCGGCCCTGCTCTGGTTTGGCTTGTATTTTCCGGAGCGCTCACCGCTCGACATCCGATTTCCCCGGGCTAAGTGGCTCCTATTCGGGACCCAGGCAATTGGTTCTGCTCTCGTGCTCCGAGGAGAGTATGTCTACAGCTTTGAAGCGAGCAGCTGGGCCGAATACAGAGGGCTTTCAGATTTAGGAGATCGCGTTGTCAGCTACACGGAAGTGGCGTGTATTGCCATTTTTCTGGTTGCGATCTTTGAGAAACTGCGATCTGCTTCGACGCCGGATGCCAAGCGGAGGCTACGAGCTTTAGCGGTGGGAAGCGCGCTTTCACTAGGTCCAATAGTGCTTATGTTCACGCTCCTGCCACTCTTCGGGTTCGATCCCCACCATGGATCGCTCTTCGAAGTGGTGATCCCGTTCGTGGCGCTCTTTCCTTTGACGCTCGCCTATGTTGTGGTAGTGCAGCGAGCAATGGACTTGCGGGTGCTGCTCCGCATTGGGACAAAATACCTCGTCGCTAAGGCGACTTTAGTGGTAGTCGAATTCGCACTGGCGGGCTTCGTCATCATTCGATTCATTCTGCCGATGCTAGAGCGAAAGCAGCACCAGGCGTTAGATCTTCTGGTGCTCGCAGGCGTGATCGCCTTGCTCGCGAGGGTGTTTACTGCACGGAACGGCCTGAGCCGCAGGCTGCAAAGATGGTTAGACACGCGCTTTTTTCGAGAGGCGTATGACGCGGAGCTCGTACTCAGCGAACTTTCCGAACATGCGCGCAAGCTGACCGAGAAAGGCCCGCTGGTCGACACGGTGTCGCGGCGAATCTCAGAAGTTTTGCACGTGCACCAGGTTGTGGTCTGGCTGAGGCAGAGCAACGCGTTCTACCTGCAGCAGGCGATCGGCTTCCAAGAGCTTCTGCCTGTGCTGCTGGCCGAGAGTTCGGCCACGGTGCAGAACCTCACCCTGACCAATCGGCCGGCGACGGTTTACAAGGACAGGCCCGAAGAGTGGTTCAGTGAAGCCGGTGCTGAGGAACGATTGCTGCTGAACGAAGTAAGAGCGGAAGTTCTATTGCCGCTGCCGGGACGAGACCGACTGATGGGAGTGATGGCTCTCGGGCCGAAGAGATCGGAAGAGCCGTACACACCGACGGACCTGCGGGTGCTGCAATCGGTGGCGACACAGACCGGGTTGGCGCTGGAAGTAGACGAGCTGGCGCATTCGCTCGCAAAGGAAGCGGCGCAGCGGGCGCGTATCGATCGAGAGATCGAGATCGCGCATGAGGTGCAGGAAAGACTGTTTCCACAAAGCATGCCCTCGCTTGCCGGCATCAGCCTGGCAGGGTTCTGCCGCCCCGCGCAGGGCGTAGGAGGCGATTATTACGACGCAATCGATCTGCCGGACGGACGGCTAGGACTTGCGATCGGCGATGTTTCGGGCAAGGGCATTTCGGCAGCGCTCCTCATGGCGAGTTTGCGCGCGTGCCTGCGGACCATGACGCTGGTGGGATCGATGGACCTCGCGACGCTCATGCAGAAGATGAATCAGCTGGTGTATGAGGCATCGGGGGTGAACCGGTATGCCACTTTTTTCTTCGCGATCTACGATCCGGGCGCGCAGACTCTTAGCTACGTGAATGCCGGCCACAACCCACCGATTCTTCTCCGGAAGTGCGGAGACGGGAGTGTGGTGCATACACGACTCGAAGCGGGAGGTATGGTAGTGGGATTGCTGCCGCACGCGCTGTATGAGGAGCAATCCCTGATTGTGGAACCGGGCGACTTGCTCCTGGGGTATACCGACGGCATCAGCGAAGCCATGACGGCTGATGACGAGGAGTGGGGCGAAGAACGCATGATCTTAGCCGCCGAGACTTCGATGGACGATTCGGCCGATACCATTCTGCACGACGTATTTCGGGCAGCCGATCAGTTCACAAACAACGCGCCGCAGCATGATGACATGACGCTGCTGGTGGCCAAGCTCAGTTGAGGGAAGGCGCCGGACGCCGGGCGAAGATTTCGGCGGCGGGTCTGCGATGTGCCGGATCTCTGGACGCACCTTCAAAGTGGTGAAGGATTTCCCAACCAGCGAAGTAGTTCTGAAGTTCACCCGGTCGTAAGCGGCTCGCCGTGGCCTTCTCAGCGCCTTCGGTGATATGCACGATCGCCAGCAAATGACCGCCCGGCTCAACGCCGGATTTCGCGGGTTCGAATAAATCCCGCTGGAGGTAATAGCAAATGGTGACGAGATCGTAGGCAGCCGGTTCGATCGGGAAGGCGCCGGCCGCCAGATCCGCCACGTGCGCGTCTACCGGCAGATCGGCGCTTTGGGCACGATCGCGGAGTAAGGCGATCGCGGCGGGTGCTCCGTCGACGGCCGTTACTCGCCAACCCTTTTGGGCGAGCCACAGTGCATTGCGTCCGGCACCGCAAGCCAGGTCAAGAGCCCGGCCGGGAGCAAGAATGCTCACCGCCTCGACCAAGACAGGAGTTGGGGCTGCTTCCAGCGCCTCGGCGCGGTGCTCACGGACGCGGTAACGCTCGTCCCAACCTCTAATGTCCATAGTTCAGAAAGCGTCAAATAGGAAGCAGGCTGAGCGCGGCCTCGATTTCAGAGCGAGTGTGAAGATCGCCTTTGCGAGTCGAGGCTTCGATGCCTTTCTCATACATCTCTCTGGCTTCGTCCAGGCGAGACAGCTTTTCTAAGGCCTGTCCACCGTGGTAGTAAGCGGCAACATAGCTCTCGTCCTTTGTGAGCAGATTCTTAAACTCACCTACCGCTTGTTCGAGTTCGCCGCTTTTGGAGTACTCCATGGCCAGTCCGTAGCGAGCGAAGGCATTATTCGGATCCTGGGCGAGCATCTGATTCAGAATATCGACGCGATTCGTAGCCATCGTTCACATTCTGGCATCCCGCACTAACAGATGAGACGGCTACGTTTTGTTGTTCGTCTGCTGGTTCGGTTGGCGTTCGCGTCCGTCGTGGTCGAGATTCTTGTCTTCCTCTTTGGTGGCCTTGGCGTCTTTCTCGGTGGGCTTATCGGTTGGTTTGGGATCTGTTTCCGAACTGGGCATGGCGAAGCCTTTCTGTTTTAAGAGGTGTACTCGCGTATCTGGCGCGCGGTGCTTTCGACGATACCGGCGGCCTTGGAAGTCGTCGCTTTAGCGGTCTTAGCGGCTTCTCCGAAACGGGATTGCGCATGACCGGCGAAGTCACCGAGCGAGGCTGCGGCGGTGCCGACACCTTCACGGCCTTTACGAATGGCCTGTTCCATAAGGCCGGCCGACCAGTTCAGGCAGGCAGGTATCACCAAAACGAGACCTGCCGCGGTAAGGCCAACGCCCAATCCGATCAGGACCGCTCCCGTTACGCCGGGGTTTGATGTTGTTTTCATGTTTTCTCCTTCATCAGTTTTCCAAGGCATTTTCCATGAGACTGAATTTTACAGGTGAGTGGTTTCAGTGTAGGCGCCGAATATTTCTCGGAGTGCATCACAGATCTCGCCGAGGGTGGCGTATGACCGCACGCAATCGAGAATGTAAGGCATCATGTTTTCGGTGCCCTCAGCACTTCGGCTGAGCGCCTCGAGCGTGCTGCGGACAAGCCGATTGTTGCGCCGTGAGCGGAGCGCGGCGAGCTTCGCGCGTTGGGTGGTTTCGGCGGTGGTATCGATGTGAAGAAGGTCGAGCGGCTGGTCTTCCGACTGGAAGCGGTTGGCGCCAACGACGATGCGCTCGCCCGTTTCGATCTCCTTTTGATATTTGTAGCTGGCGGCGGCGATCTCGCGCTGCGGAAAGCCGGCTTCGATGGCCGGGATCATGCCTCCGAGTTCGTCGATGCGGCGAATATAGTCGTTCGCTTCGGATTCAGTTTGCAAGGTGAGTTGCTCGACGAAGTAGGATCCGCCGAGCGGGTCGGGCGTGTTGGGGACGCCGGTTTCGTACGCGAGGATCTGCTGTGTACGAAGGGCAAGGGTGACGGCGTTCTCACTCGGTAGAGCATACGCCTCATCGAGGGAGTTAGTGTGCAGAGACTGGGCACCGCCGAGCACCGCGGCCATGGCCTGCCAGGCAGTTCGCATTACATTGTTGTACGGCTGCTGCCAGGTCAGCGAACAGCCGGCCGTTTGAGCGTGGAAGCGGAGTTTCAGACTGCGCTCATTGCGGGCTCCGTAACGGTCACGCATTACGTGAGCCCAGATCTTCCGTGCGGCGCGGAACTTGGCGATCTCCTCGAAGAAATCGTTATGGGAGTTAAAGAAGAAGCTCAAACGCGGAGCGAACTCGTCGATGGCAAGACCGCGCTCGAGAGCCCAATCGACGTACTCGATTCCGTCTCGCAAGGTGAAGGCGAGTTCCTGAACAGCGGTAGACCCGGCCTCGCGAATGTGATAGCCGCTGATCGAGATGGGATTGAACTTGGGCGTGTGAGCGGCCGCGAACTCGAGCGTATCCGTTACCAGCCGCATCGACGGCCGGGGCGGGAAAATGTACTCCTTCTGAGCGATGTACTCCTTCAAGATGTCGTTTTGGAGCGTGCCCGAGACCTGCTCGAGAGCTACGCCCTGATTGGCGGCGGTCGCGAGGTACATGGCCCAGATCACGGCTGCAGGCGAGTTGATGGTCATTGAGACGGAGGTCCGGTCGAGGGGTATGCCCCGGAAAAGCGTCTCCATATCGTCGAGCGAACAAATGGAGACACCGCATTTGCCGACCTCGCCTTCACTCATCGCGTGATCGGCGTCGTAGCCCATCAAAGTAGGCAAATCGAAGGCGACGGAAAGGCCGGTCTGACCCTGATCGAGCAGGTAGCGGAAACGCTCGTTCGTCAGCTCAGGGGTGGCGAAGCCGGAGAACTGACGCATGGTCCACAGCTTGCTGCGATACATGTCGCGGTGGATGCCGCGGGTGTACGGAAACTCACCGGGAGCGCCCAGATCATGGGCAGGATCGAAGTCTTTAAGGCTTTCGGGGCCGTAGACAGGGTCTACGGTGACTCCACTCAGCGTAGTGAACGAACCTTCGAGAGCTTTCGGGTCAAGCGGCAGGGTAGTACCTCTCTCCTCAGCAACGATTCGATAGTAACGCAATTCAAGTGAGTGAAAGACAAGGCATGACAGTCACTTACAGGTACTCGCGTTGATACAATGAAGCATTGTGTCCATGATTCTGGAGGTTCGATAAATGGCCGCTTCGCCGCGCCGTAAGTCGGTGGCTGTCAAAGTGGGAGGGGTGGTCGTCGGTGGATCGCATCCGATCGTGGTGCAATCGATGACCAACACGGACACGGCTGACACGAGTGCGACGGTGAACCAGGTGTTGCAGCTGGCGCGCGCCGGCTCCGAACTGGTCCGCGTGACAGTGAATACCGAAGAAGCCGCACGCGCCGTGCCGGTGATTGTCGATACGCTGCGCGATTTCGGTGTGAACGTGCCGATCATCGGTGATTTCCACTACAACGGCCACATTTTGTTGAAGAAGTATCCGGAATGCGCCCGCGCACTCGCGAAATATCGCATTAACCCGGGCAACGTGAATATCGGCCGCAAGCAGGACGACAATTTCCGCGTGATGATCGAGGCGGCGATCGAATACGATCGGCCTGTGAGAATCGGCGTGAACTGGGGCTCGCTCGATTCAGTTCTGCTGACGCAGATGATGGACGAGAACTCGCGGCTGCCGGAGCCGCTCGACGCCAGCGAGGTGATGCGGCGCGCCATCGTTGAGAGTGCGATCCGGAGTGCTGAAAACGCCGAGCGATACGGGCTGGCGCGCGACCGGATTATCCTGAGCGCGAAGGTCAGCAATGTGCAGGATCTGATTGCGGTGTACCAGATGATGGCAGCTCGCTGCGAGTATCCGCTGCATCTGGGATTGACCGAAGCGGGCTTGGGATCGAAGGGAATCGTGGCGACTACGGCGGCTCTTTCGGTGCTGCTGCAGCAAGGCTTAGGTGATACGATCCGCGCATCGCTCACTCCCTTACCGAACGGGGATCGCACGGATGAAGTTGTTGTGAGCCAGCAGATCCTGCAGGCGCTGAAGCTGCGCAGCTTCACGCCGCAGGTGGCCGCCTGCCCTGGATGCGGACGGACAACCAGCACGTTCTTCCAGGACATGGCCGATCAGATTCAGACCTACCTGCGAGAGCAGATGCCGATCTGGCGCGAGAAGTACGCGGGTGTCGAGGAGATGAAGGTGGCGGTGATGGGCTGCATAGTAAACGGGCCCGGCGAATCGAAGCACGCCAACATCGGTATCTCGCTGCCGGGCACTTTTGAGACACCGGTGGCTCCGGTGTATGTCGACGGGAAGCTATCCACCACGCTGCGGGGCGATCGCATTGTCGCTGAATTTCGCGATATTCTGGACAACTACGTAGCGCGGCGGTATGGAAGAGATGGAATTGCCGCCCGTGAATCCCTGGACGCCGTCCTCGCCTGAACAGGAAATCCAAACCCTTCAAGAGAACGTTTCGAAGCTGAGCGCTCAAGTCGCTCAACTCGAGCGAAGGGTGGCCAGTCTGGAGCGGTCGGGGCCGAGTGCGATTGCGGTTGCTGCTGGGGCGGCGAACGCGACACCTAAGCTCGAGTCACGCTTCGGCCTGACACTGGTAAACCGTGCTGGCGCTCTGACGCTTGCGATCGGAATCATCTTCTTCTTAAAGTATGCGGCGGATAACCAGTGGATCGGTGCGGAAGGACGCGTAACGGTTGGGGTGGTCGCGGGAATAGGGATGCTCGCGGCCGCCGAGTGGATGCGCAGGCGAGAAGGAGCAGCACAGGCGCAAGGGGCAGACCAGAGTGTCTTTGCACAGGGCATTGCCGGGTGCGGTCTGGCAACGATCTATGTTTCACTCTACGCCTGTTTCGGGTTTTACAACCTGATCGTGCCGTTCGCGGGCTGGACGCTACTCGTTTTGGTTTCGGCTCTTGCGGTCATCCTGTCGATTCGCTATGCAAGCGCCGCCATTGCGGGACTGGGGTTTGTCAGCGGGCTGCTCACGCCGATGCTTCTGCACAACAAGGCGACGGCATGGTGGTTCGATCTCCTTTACCTACTAGTGCTGGGCGCGACTGCCCTTTTCATAGCTGTGCGACAAAGATGGCCATTGCTCATTCCGGGACTGGCCGCACTTGCCGCTTTAAGTGCCGGTGTTCTCGCTTACTCTAAACACCCGGTCGCATTTGCCGTGTTTCTGGTTGTGTTGGCGGGTGAGCATTTCGCGGGAATGCGATGGACGCGCAGCGATGAGAAGCTGACTCCTTTCGTGTATCTCACGGCTCACGGCTGTCTCCTGTTGGCCGGTATTCGCATGGTCGCGTTTTGGGCAGGCGACAGCAGCTCACCCGATAACCGTTACAGCGTTATCAGCGCACTGGAATCGTTCCTCCTGGGCGTTTACGGCCTGGTGATGCTGGTTTACGGAATGACGAAGCGATCGGCGATTGACAGAGCTTTGGGTCTAGGACTGCTGGGAGCTGTTATCGCGAAACTCTACCTGTGGGATGTCTGGCAATTGAACCGCTTTTACCGGATTTCGGCATTCGTTGCGCTGGGCATTCTGCTGCTCGCTGCCTCTTATCTCTACTCGCGATTCCGAAGCCGCGCGTCCTGACGGTTATTTCTGCACGAGCTGCTGGATTTCGTCGAGCTCTTTGCCGGCATCGGCCCATTTACCTTGTGCGCTGAGGTCACGGTAGCGGCGAAGATGATCTCTGATTTGCGAAAGAGTTGTAACTGCCTGATTGTTGGGGGCAGGCGCCGTAGCTGCAGTCGGTGAGACCGGCGAATTTTGAGGAGCGCTCTGCGAAGGCTCCGTCCCTTGCGCGTTCACCGTTTCGAGACCATCCGCGTTGCCGCTCAGTTGCTGAATGAGCTGTGTAAGGGCCTGTTCGTACGTGTCGGCATAAGCGAGCCGATTGCCCATTGCAAGAGCTACCTTCTTCAGTTGCGGCATGCTCGTCTGCGAGGCCTGAATATAGATAGGCTCCACATACAAGAAGCTGTTGTCGATCGGAAGCACCAGGGTCTGGCCGCGCAGCACCTGCGAACCTTGCTGATTCCAAAGGGAAAGGTCTTTAGAGATTGTCTGGTCCTGATTGATGCGAGCGTCAATCTGCATGGGCCCGTATATGATGTTCTGCTTCGATAGCTGTTCAAACTGGAGTTCGCCGAGATGCTCGCCGTCGCAGCGCGCGTACATCACGCCAATAAGGTTGTCTTTGTTGGCGGGAGTGAAGGTGGTGATGAGCATGAACTCCGGATTATCGCTGCCCGGAAGAGCCGCCACCACATAAGTGGGTGACACGGCGCCGGCGCCTTCGCCTTGATGACTTGGCGTTTTGGCGAGATCCCACAGATCGGCACGATTGTAAAAGGCTTCCGGATCCTGCATGTGGAAGGTGCGATAGATTTCTGCCTGTGCGCTGAAGAGCGTTTCAGGGTAGCGGGCATGGCGGCGGAGGTCGGCAGGCATGGCAGAGACAGGCTTGAACAGAGTCGGGAATAGCCGTCCATAGGCTTCGATGAGGACGTCTTTCGGATCGAAGACGTACAGATTGGTTTCGCCGGAGTAGGCGTCGATGGTGGCTTTCACTGAGTTGCGCAGGTAGTTGACGTTCGTGCCTTCGTCGCCACCGATAGTCAGTTCGCGCGAATAGGGATGCGCACCGGACGACATGTAGCCATCAACGATCCAGACCAGGCGCCCGGCATCAGTTAGAACGAGATAAGGATCGGAATCCCAGCTGAGAAACCCGGCGAGCCTGTGCAGCCGATTAAGGATTGGACGATGGATCATCATGCGGCTGTGGCTTGTAAGGTAGGAGGTCAGGATGGCGTTGAAATCGCCGTAGTAAACCGCTGCCGCGAGACGCATCAGCGGGGAGGAGATGGGGAATCCGCCGGTGCCGGCGTAATTGGTGTACTTGCTCTCCGAGCCTGAGGGGTAGTTGAATTCCTGTTGAGCGGTATCGACGTAGACGGGCTCGTTCGAGACTTCGCTGTAATAAATCTCAGGCTGGGTGAACTTCAGCGTTTTCGCCGCGACGACGGGCGGTGCATCCTTGATGAACAACACCGGCAGACCGTCGGCAGTGATGCGATTGGCCTCGGCCATCACGATTCCATAGCCGTGGGTGTACATGAGATGAGTGTTGATCCAGCGGGCGCTTGCGGAACCTAACTGGCGCGTATCGAGCTCGCGCGGCGCCACCAGAACCTGGCGCAACCGACCGTCGATAGTGTAGCGATCGACGTCCGTATCCATGTAAATGTATGGGCGCAGCGGCTGGATCTGGGAGATGGTGTCGTGGAAGGCGCGCCAGTCCCAAAGCCTGACATTGGCTAGAACAGCCTCGTGCCGGGCGTAATTTATGGGCGTCTCAGGTTCAGCTTGAAGCGCGGTTTCCTTCACCCGGATGTTAAGGCCATAAGCGGAGCGGGTGGCGTCTATGTGGTGCTGTATGTAAGGCCGCTCGAGAGCGAGCTCATTAGGACGTACATAAAGGCCGGCAATCAGCGGCGGCACGAAGAAACGCACGGGTAGGAGAAGTAACAGGAGTAGTGCCAAACGTCCGCGCCGGACGAGCACGAGACCTGCAGCTGCGATTGCGCCGAGGATGAGCATCCACTGTAGAGGGATGATGAGGTGGTCTGCAACCCAATCGACTCCTACCAGATATTGGCCGTGATCGTCGAGCAGGAGAGTGTAGCGGTCGAAATAGATCTTCACGGCCAGGGCAAGCAGGAAGACAACAGCGATGGTCCGAACAAAGCCGGTATTGAAGGCATCCCGGAAGGTGACCGAATCGAATTGAAAGGAACCGGTGCTGGCGGAGTAGGAGGGCAGACGTTGGCTTAGCTTTTCGGCGTTCATGGCGGCCCAGTAGATGAGCAGAGTCAAGACGGCTCCCACGAGAATTGCCTGAAGAAGCAAGTTGTAGAACGGCAGCGTGAAGAAGTAGAAGTGCAGCGGGCGTTTAAAGATCGGGTCCACGTACTCGGCTGCCGATGGAGGAAGACGAAGGCCGCCGAAGTAGCGCACGACTGTCCAACTGTCGACGGTTGCGTTCGCAACGAAGATGCCAAATAAGGCGAAAACCACCAGCGCGATGCGCGTGACCACCTTGCGCTTCAGAACGCCGAACAGGGGAGCGTGGCTTCCGCTCTTACGGAACCCGGTTTCGAAGGCAGTGAAAAAAACGGCAAAGAAGAGTAAGGCGGCCAGTGCGACCGGGCCGGTGCCGTAAAGCAGCAGATTGAGCCAGGTGTCGAGCTGACGCATTTCAGACCACCAGGCATAGGCGATAAACGATTCCGCGATGTAGCGCGAACAGAGCAATAAGGCGAGCAGCAGGACAACGATGAAGACGATGCTGCCGCGCCTTTGGCGCTGCCCGATGTAAAGGTCGGCCATAAGAATTACTAGTTAAAGCTTACGCATGTCGGCGTGAGCGTGTCACGCGGCGTTCGAGCGATCATGCTCTTTGAGGAGTGCGAGGAGACCGGATGTAACGGCGTTGAAGACTCTGCGGCGGCGATGAATAATGTGGAGGGGGCGGAACAGTTCAGCCGGTTCAAGCTGCAACGCGACCAGCCTACCTGCTCTGATATCGTCGAGCATTACGCGCCGGGGCAGGATACTGATCCCCGCGTCGTGGGCTACCGCTTCTTTGATCATCTGCAGATTGTCGAAGTGAAGGACCATTTCGACATTCACTTTGTGATCGCGAAGGTAGCGTGTGATCTGGCCCTGGATGGGAAGATTATCGTCGAAACCGATGAAAGGCTCACCCTCAAGGGCTGTTACCTCAATGGCCATCCGGGCTTCCAGGGCATGCCGCGGAGCGACGGCCACCACCATTTCCTCATTGCGCCAGGGAAGGGCGACGATTTCGCGGGAGGACTCAGCGTAACTCATCAGCCCGAGATCGGCTTCGTCGCGCTCGATAGCTTCCCAGACGCGCTCCGGGCGCAGGTAGGAGATGGCGAGTTCCGCTTCAGGAAAGCGGCTCCGAAAACGGGCCTCGATTTCGGACATTTCGGACAAGCCCACGGAGTAAATGGCGGCGATCCGGGCTACGCCGTTCAGCTTCTTGCGCACACCGTCGAGATCTGCCTGTAGTTCTTCCTGGCGGCGCAGTACATCGCGACAAAACTCCACGTAAAGCTTACCGGCGGAGGTGGTGGTGAGCGGGCGGGTGGAGCGGTCAAACAACGTGACTCCGATTTCACGCTCGAGTTCCGTCACAGTCTGGCTGGCGGCAGACTGACTAACGTCATTGGCATGGGCAGCCTTGCTGACGCTACGGAAATGAGCAACATCGCGGATCAAACGGAGATTCGCCAAGGTCACAAGCAGAAGAGTTTAGCATAAGAAAAATCGATATTGATAGGTTCTACATTCGATTTGACTCATATTGGCAGCATGGTTATACTTGAGTCTCATCTCTCCAAGTCAGCAGAGGAGCGAGAAGTGTATCCGTACGGTTCAGGCAACCAACTCCCCACCCAGCAAGGTTTGTATAATCCCGCAAACGAGCATGATGCGTGCGGGATCGGTTTTGTAGTCAATATCGACGGCACTGCCTCGCACGAGATTGTGCTGAAGGGTCTGGAGATTCTGCAGAGCCTTGCGCACCGCGGAGCGTGCGGCTGCGACTCGGAGACGGGTGACGGCGCGGGAGTTCTGATTCAGATCCCGCATGCATTTTTTGCACGCGAAACGGCTAACTGCGATTTCACGCTTCCGCAAGCGGGCGAATACGGAATTGCGATGTGTTTTCTTCCGGTGGAGCGCCAGCAACGCCTGTTTTGCGAGGGCTTGCTCGAACGGATTACGCGCGACGAAGGTCTGCACGTTCTCGGCTGGCGCGATACTCCGGTGGAAGTGGACGCAATCGGGCGCGTCGCCCGGGCTTCTCAACCTTACATCGAGCAGTTCTTCGCCGGTTGTCCGGCAGGCATGGCTCCTCAAGAGTTCGAGCGCAGGTTGTTCGTTGTTCGCAAACGTGCCGAGGCGCAAGTCGCGGGCTCGCCTGAGGTGCGGGACAAGAGTTTCTTTTATATCCCGTCGTTCTCTTCGCGGACGATCATTTATAAGGGCCTGCTGCTCGCACACCAGATCGGCGAGTTCTACAACGAGCTTCTCGACCCCGAAACCAAGAGCGCGCTGTGCCTGGTGCACCAACGATTTTCAACCAACACGTTTCCGACGTGGCAGCTTGCGCATCCATTCCGGTACCTGTGTCACAACGGCGAGATCAACACCGTGCGCGGCAATGTGAACTGGATGAATGCGCGCCAGTCCATGATGTCTTCTCCTAAATTTGAAGACATCAGCAAATTGTTCCCGGTGATTCAGCCAAATGTGAGCGATTCGGCTGCACTGGACAACGCTGTGGAACTCCTGACCATGTCTGGACGTTCGCTGCCGCACGTGATGGCGATGTTGATCCCGGAGGCCTGGGATGCCGACACTACGATGCCGGCGGAGAAGCGCGCCTTTTACGAGTACCACGCGTCTCTGATGGAGCCGTGGGATGGTCCGGCAGCGGTTGCGTTCACGGACGGACGCGTGATCGGCGCCACGCTTGACCGGAACGGTTTGCGCCCGGCGCGCTACCTGATTACCCGTGATGGATTGCTGGTGATGGCTTCAGAAACCGGTGTGCTTCCGATCGCGCCGGAAGACATCGAGTATAAGGGGCGTCTACAGCCGGGCAAGATGCTGCTGGTCGATCTCGAGCAGGGGCGCATCGTTCCCGATGAAGAGATCAAACATCAGTTGGCCTCGCGACAACCATATGCCGACTGGCTGAAGGGAAATCAGATCAATCTCGAAGCCCTGCCTGAGCCGAATCGGGTGCAGAGCTCGGATCATGAGACGGTACTGATGCGGCAGCGATGCTTCGGCTATACAGAAGAAGAAGTACGACTGCTGTTAAAGCCGATGGCAGCGGAAGCGCAGGAGGCGGTGGGTTCGATGGGACTTGACACGCCGCTCGCGTGCCTCTCGGACAAGCCGCAGTCGCTCTTCCACTACTTCAAACAGTTATTTGCGCAGGTCACCAATCCTCCAATCGATCCGATACGCGAGGAACTGGTGATGTCACTGACGAGCTACATCGGCGTTGAGCGGAACATTCTCGATGAGACTCCGCAGAATTGCCACACGCTTAAAATGCCGCACCCGGTTTTGACCAACCGGGACCTCGAAAAGCTGCGACGCGTGTCGCGCGGTGACTTGCTCGCTTCGACGCTGCCGACCACGTTCAGCGTGCACGATGGCGAAGTCGGGCTTAAGCGAGCGCTCGATGGTCTGTGCCGCCGCGCATCGCTTGCGATCAAGGCCGGTTATACAGTTTTGATCCTCTCGGACCGCGGTATTGATGAGGAGTTTGCGCCGATCCCCTCGCTGCTGGCTCTAACAGCCGTTCACAATCACCTGGTGCGCGAGGGAACGCGTATGGGTGTCGCGATAATCATCGAATCCGGCGAGCCGCGCGAGGTTATGCACTATTGCCTTCTGATCGGCTACGGAGCGAGTGCAATCAATCCTTACCTCGCGATCGAGACAGTGGAAGAACTGGCTGCAAGCGGCGATCTTCCGAACACAATTACGGCTGAAACAGCGGTCAAGAACTACACCAAGGCGGTGAATAAGGGGCTGCTTAAGGTGTTCTCGAAAATGGGCATCTCGACGCTTCAGAGTTATCGCGGAGCGCAGGTCTTCGAGGCAATCGGCCTTAATAAGAAGCTGGTCGAGCAGTACTTCACGGGTACAGCTTCCCGCATCGAGGGTGTGGGGCTCGATGTGCTGGCCAAAGAAGCGGTTGCAAAGCACGATTTCGCGTTTCGACCGGTGTCGGACGCCGAGACGGAATTGGCCACAGGCGGGGACTATCAATATCGGATCAGCGGCGAACGGCATTTGCTGAATCCGCTTACTGTGAGCAAACTCAGGCACTCCGTGCGGCAGCAGAGCTACGCGACTTTCCAGGAATACTCGAAACTCACGGACGAACAGAACGAGAACTTTTACACGCTCCGGGGCCTGATGCAGTTGAAGACGGTTCCGCGGCCGATTGCACTCGAGGAGGTGGAACCGGCAACCGAGATCGTGAAGCGTTTCGCGACGGGCGCGATGTCGTTCGGGTCTATCAGCGCGGAGGCCCACGAGACGCTCGCGATTGCGACGAACCGAATCGGGGCTCGTTCCAATACGGGTGAGGGAGGGGAAGATGAAGCTCGCTTCGTTCCTCTACCGAACGGCGACTCCAGACGCAGCGCGATCAAGCAGGTGGCATCGGGGCGCTTTGGTGTCACGACCAATTACCTGGTGAATGCCGAGGAACTTCAGATCAAAGTTGCTCAGGGCGCAAAGCCAGGTGAGGGCGGTCAGCTGCCGGGACATAAAGTTGACGGTGAGATTGCGCGAGTTCGACATTCGATTCCGGGCGTCGGTTTGATTTCGCCGCCCCCGCACCACGATATCTACTCGATAGAAGATTTATCGCAGTTGATCTACGACCTCAAGAACGTGAATCCTAAGGCACGTATTTCGGTAAAGCTGGTTTCCGAAGTGGGCGTAGGCACGGTGGCTGCCGGTGTTTCAAAAGCGCACGCGGATGTGGTTTTAATAAGCGGCTATGACGGCGGGACGGGCGCTGCTCCGCTGACCTCCATCAAGCACGCCGGCATTCCCTGGGAGCTTGGACTGGCCGAGACGCAGCAGGTTCTGGTGATGAACGATCTTCGGAGCCGAATTCGTGTGCAGGTCGATGGCAAGCTGCAGACCGGGAGAGACGTAGTGATAGCGGCGCTGCTCGGGGCCGAAGAGTTCGGGTTTTCGACGGCTCCACTTGTGGCGCTCGGCTGCATCATGATGCGCAAGTGCCACTTGAATACGTGCCCGGTGGGTATAGCAACACAAAATCCTGTGCTGCGTAAGAAGTTCGATGGGCAACCTGAGCACGTCATAAACTTCTTTTTCTTCATTGCCGAAGAAGTGCGGGAATGGATGGCGAAGCTAGGATTCCGTACGCTGAACGAAATGATCGGGCGGGTAGACATGCTGGAGATGCGTCCGGCGATCGAGCATTGGAAGGCCAGCGGCCTGGATTTTTCGGCGATTCTCCACAATCCGCAAGTTCCCGGGCGCGTAGGGCGGCGTTGTCTCATCGGGCAGGACCACGGACTCGAAGAAGTACTGGATCACAGGCTGCTCGAGCAGGCGAAGCCGGCGATCGAGGAGGCGCGAGCGGTCGAGTTTCACATGCCGATTCGGAATGTGCACCGCACCGTCGGTGCGATGCTGAGCGGAGCGGTGGTGCGGCGTCATGGTTCAAAGGGCTTGCCTGATGACACGATTCGAGTTTGCTTGACTGGCTCGGCGGGGCAGAGCTTTGGAGCATTTCTAGCAAAGGGCGTGACCTTGACGGTCGAAGGCGACACGAACGATTACACGGGGAAAGGTCTATCCGGCGGCAGAATTGCCGTTTATCCGCCCAGAGCGTCCCGATTCGCGCCAGAGGAGAACATTCTGGTTGGCAACACAGTTTTGTATGGCGCGACCAGCGGGGAAGCCTTTTTCAATGGTGTTGCCGGAGAGCGCTTTGCGGTGCGCAACTCGGGTGCAACAACGGTCGTCGAGGGCGTGGGAGATCACGCCTGCGAGTACATGACAAATGGGGTTGTGGTGGTGCTCGGATCGACCGGGCGGAATTTTGCTGCGGGCATGAGCGGCGGACTCGCGTACGTTTTCGATCCGACGGGCGAATTTGTTCGCGTGCGTTGCAACACGGCGGGCGTCGATCTCGAGCCGCTCTTCGAGAGTGAGGATGTCACGCTGCTTGAAAACCTGATCCGCAAGCATGTGGAGCATACCGGCAGTGCGCTCGGAGCTCGCCTGCTTGCGAACTGGGGTGAGAGTCTCAGCAAATTCGTTAAGGTGCTGCCACACGAATATAAGCGGGTGCTTGCTCTCGGCAAGCCGCTGCAAGAAAAGAAGCCGCTGGCATACGTCGCGCATGCCCAGGCAAGCACACTGGCTGCCGAGAGGGCTCGGTAAGCTTATGGGCAAAGTCACAGGCTTCCTCGAGTACGCGCGTGAAGTTCCTCCGCGTCGTCCGGTTTTGGAGCGGGCCAACGATTGGTTTGAGGTCTATCAAGACGTTCCGAAAGACCAGATCAGACAGCAGGCGGGCCGCTGTATGGATTGCGGAGTGCCGTTCTGCCACACGGGCTGTCCGGTGCATAATTTCATTCCAGATTGGAACGATCTGGTGTGGAGGGACCGATGGCGCGAGGCGAGCCGCTCTTTGCATGCAACCAATAACTTTCCGGAGTTTACGGGGCGCATCTGCCCGGCGCCGTGCGAAGCCTCATGCGTGCTGGGGATCAACGACAAATCCGTGACGATACGCGTGGTGGAGCAGCAGATTGCAGACCGCGCCTTTCAGGAGGGCTGGCTGCAGCCGGAAGCACCACGCCGGCGTACCGGGAAGCATGTGGCAATTGTCGGATCAGGGCCGGCCGGGTTGGCGGCTGCGCAGCAGTTGAATCGCGCCGGACATCTCGTAACGGTGTTTGAGAAGGAGGACCGGCCAGGTGGGTTACTGCGGTACGGCATTCCTGATTTCAAAATGGAGAAGTGGGTAGTGGACCGCCGTCTCGATCAACTTCGCGAAGAGGGCATCGAGTTTCGGACAAATGTCCACATCGGCCAGAAAATGGCGGCGGAAGACCTGATCCGCAATCACGATGCAGTGCTGCTTGCGATTGGAGCGGAGGCTCATCGCGATCTTCCGATCCCCGGGCGCGAGCTGAAAGGGATCCATTACGCCATGGATTACCTGACTCAGCAGAACAAGCGCGGAGCCGGCGACCGGCTGACGGGCCACGAGGAGATACTGGCGACCGGCAAGCGGGTGATCATCATCGGCGGCGGAGATACCGGTGCGGATTGTCTGGGCACGGCACATCGTCAGAAAGCCGCCTCTGTCCACCAGCTGCAAATTCACGGCATGCCGCCTGAAGACCGGCATCAAAGCACACCCTGGCCAGAATGGCCTCTTCAACTGCGGGTGGAAGCGGCTCATGAAGAGGGCGGAGTTCGCGAATGGAGCGTGTTGACAACACACTTTAGTGGGGACGAACACAGCAACGTGAAGAAGCTTCACTGTGTGCGGGTCGGGCCCAAACCCGCGCTCGAACGACTCCCGAACAGCGAGTTCTATCTGGATGCGGATCTGGTCCTGATCGCCATTGGATTTTCGGGCCCGGTGCGGAACGGTTTACTCGAGCAGTTGCCTGTTGCGCTCGATAACCGCGGCAACATCGAGACCGACAATACCTACCGGACATCCGTGCCGGGCATCTTTTCGGCGGGCGATTCGCGACGCGGACAGTCGCTGGTAGTCTGGGCGATCGCCGAAGGACGCCAGGCTGCCCATCATATCGACAAGTCGCTGATGGGAAGCAGTCCATTGCCGCTCTAGCTGCCTTTATTGCACGGCGACCGGCACTTCGTTCGCGAGTTCCGACAGAGTTTTGCGAAGTTCCTCTAGTAACTCTTCTGGCTTGGCGGAAGCCTCGAGCGGCAGGCGTAGTACGCCCGCGGGAGTGAACTGAGCGCCCGCTGTGCGGCGCACGAGCCCCATCAGCTTGAACGGATCGATCTTCGACTGTTGATGAAATTTGATGTTCGCGAAGCCCTGGCGTCGATCGATGGATTCGACACCCGCACGCTCCGCCATGCTCTTCAGCAGCGAAAACCGGACCAGCGTCTGAACCTCTTCCGGCGGCGGCCCATATCGGTCTGCGAGCTCATCGACAATGCGCTTTCCGCGCTCTTCGTCGGCCGCGTCCGCGATGCGCTTATAGGAGCGCAGCCGCTGCGCTTCATCGGATATGTAGGTAGTGGGAATACGGATCTCGAGCCCCAGATTGAGAGTTGCGTGAATCTCGGGAGGAACTTCTTCTCCTTTCAGCTCGCGTACGCTCTCCTCAAGCAGACGCACGTAGGTGTCGTACCCGACCGCTTCGATGTGGCCGTGCTGCTCGCCACCGAGAAGGTTTCCAGCACCGCGAAGTTCAAGATCGAGAGCTGCAATCTTGAAACCCGCGCCGAGGTCGCTGAATTCTTTGAGGGCGGCGAGCCGCTTGCGGGCGACCTCGCTCAGCTGAGTATCGGCGGGAACAAGCAGGTACGAGTAAGCACGCCGATTTGAACGGCCGACGCGGCCGCGCAGCTGATATAGTTCGCTGAGTCCATAGCGCTCGGCGTTCTCGATGACAATCGTGTTAGCGAGAGGAATATCAAGTCCATTCTCGACGATCGTTGTGCAGACGAACACGTCGTATTGATGGCGCATGAACCCGAGTAGGACCTTCTCGAGCTCGGATTCGCCCATCTGCCCATGCCCGACTCCGATGCGAGCCTGCGGAATCAACTCCTGTATGAAGGCGGCGCGCATGAAGATCGTGTCCACGCGGTTGTGGACGAAGTAGACCTGCCCCTGGCGCGCGAGCTCTTGCTCGATCGCGGTTTTGATGAGATCCGGGTTGAAGTGTGCGACGACAGTGTTGATCGATAGGCGATCTTTAGGAGGCGTTTCGATCACCGACATATCGCGTAGCCCCAGAAGTGACATGTGCAGCGTGCGCGGGATCGGAGTTGCACTCATCGTCAGTACATCAACGTTGTGCCTCATCTGCTTCAGACGCTCTTTATGACGGACTCCGAAGCGTTGTTCTTCATCAACGATGAGCAGGCCGAGGTCAGAGAACTCGACGTCTTTTGAAAGCACTCGGTGAGTGCCGATCAGGACGTCGACTTTGCCGGCCCCCAGATCTTCCAGCACCACCTTTGTTTCCTTGGCGGATCGGAAGCGGCTCACGAGTTCAATACGAACGGGGAAAGAGGCGAACCGGCGCTTGAACGTTTCATAGTGCTGGAAGGAGAGGACAGTTGTGGGCGCCAATACGGCCACTTGCTTTCCGTCCCCGAGCGCTTTGAAGGCGGCGCGCATGGCCACTTCCGTTTTGCCGAAACCGACATCGCCGCAGAGGAGCCGATCCATTGGCTGTTCGCTTTCCATGTCGGCTTTTATCTGGCTGACGGCACTTACTTGGTCTTTGGTGGCTGAATACTCAAACGCGTCTTCGAACTCACGCTGCCAGTTGCTATCGGGCGAGAAAGCGAATCCTTTGCTCATGCGGCGCTGCGCATACAGTTTGAGCAGCTCGTCGGCCATGTCGCGCATCTTGGCCTTGACGCGGCTTTTCGTCTTCTCCCAAGTTGCCCCACCCAGGCGATCCAGATGCGGTTTGGCTTCACCAGCGCCGCGATATTTCTGAACGAGATCCAGGCGCGTGAGCGGCACGTAGAGCTTCGAATCACCTGCGTACTCGAGCAGCATGAAGTCGCCCTTCTGGTCTCCCTGTGCGATCTCGCGAACACCGAGGAACTGGCCCACGCCGTGCGTTGCATGCACAACGAAGTCGCCGGGCTTCAGATCCGCGATGTCGGTTGCAAAAGCGGCAAGCTGGGATTTCGTCGGTTGGCGCGCAATAAGATCCGACGTTTCGAACAGATCTTCCGAGCCAAGGATGGCCAACTCCGAATCGAGCAGCACGGCGCCGCGGCGGACGCACCCTTTGATCAGGTACGTGCTGGCGATTGCACCTGCGTGATAGGCTCGCTCGGCCAGCGACGGACGCGCACCGGCGGTGGACTCGAGCCCAAGTTGATAGGGGACGGAGTATTCCTGCAGAACGTCGGCCAGACGTTCAAGTTCACCCACCGCGGCGGCAAAGAAGGCTACGCGATTACCGGAGCGGACCAGATTCTGAGCCTCCGATACCGCAACATTCATATTTCCTTTGAAGGTCAGAGAAGGACGGGTTGGAATATGAAAGCGCTGGTTTCCGTTGAGCGGTGTCGAGTCAATCAACTCGAGCTCCTGAAAACTGATTTGCGTGCGAGCGGAGAGCGCCTCGGTGAGTTCTTCCCAGCGCGCGAAGTTTTTCTCGGGTTGGATGTGAGCGGGGCGGTCCGGATGGTCTAGCCGCTGCCAGAGGCGGTCCGCGGCGGACTGAATGGCAGTTGGCTCGTCAAGAATCACGAGCGCCTCAGGAGCAAGGGAAAAGATATTGTGATGGCGGGGACGCACGAGGGGGACCAGATACTCCCACCCTGGAAAAATCTCGCCGGGGTTGGAAAGATCGATCTCGAGCTCGTCAGCCGCGTTTGCAAGCTCGCGCAGCAAGGGCCGTGATTGCGGGTATTCAGCCAACGGCAGCAGAGTCACCGCATTCACTTTGAGAACCGAACGCTGCGATTCGACATCGAACTGGCGGATGGACTCGATCTCGTCGCCGAAGAACTCCAGCCGCACGGGGCGCGACGCCTCGGCGGGAAAAACATCGAAGATACCGCCGCGAATCGAGTACTCGCCTACCATCTCGACTGGTTCCCGGCGTTGATAGCCGACGCTCTCAAGGTGCTGCTTCAGGTCCTCCAGACTGATTTCTTCGCCGACTTGCAGGGTGAGCGCAAGCTGCCTGTAAAAGTTCGCTGCTTCGGTGCGAAGCAGGGCGGAGGCCAAAGGTACAACCGTGATGGGAACCTTGTGGGTGGACAAGCGCCAGAGGCCGACAGCGCGCTTCTCCGCGATTTCGTTGTGTGGTGAAAGGCGCTGGTGCGGCAGAACATCGAGAGCAGGAATGAGCTGAGGCGGGGGTAAATTCCGGCCGTCGAAGAGCATGTCAAAGAAGACCTGGATCGTCTCGAGCAGGGTCTCGGCTTGCTTGTTCCCATCCACCAGAACGAGAAGTGGTTTCTCGGTAGCCTGGAAAAGGAGCACCACGTAGAGAGCTTTCGCGGTGGTGACGAGACCGGCAACAGAGAAGGGTCCGCTTTCGCCGCGGGTGAGGTGTTGCAGGAGAGACTGGAAGCCGGCCTGACGCGCCGCTGACTGGAAGAGGTCACGAGTAGCAGGATGAGTCATGTCCGGTGCTGAATGGCGCGGGCTGGCAGGCGATGGGCGCTAACGCTCATCGCGAGGCAAGAATTTTGGCAGCGATATCAGTGGTCGAGTAACCGGGTTCGAGTGGCAGAGCGTGCACTTGGCCGCCTGCCGCCTCCACCTCTTCCCGGCCGGCGATGAAATGAGCCCAGTCCGCCCCTTTCACAAGCACGTCTGGCAGCGTGGCGGCGATGAGTTCCCGAGGTGTATCTTCGTCGAATAGAGTCACCGCATCTACTGCTTCAAGGTGCAGCGCAAGTGCGGCCCTGGTGTTTTCGTCGAAAAACGGGCGCGACGGACCCTTCAAGCGTTGCACGCTCAAATCGGTATTGAGTGCGAGAATAAGTACATCTCCGAGCGAACGTGCTCTTTCGAGCAGGCGCACGTGGCCTGGGTGGAGAATGTCATAGCAGCCGTTAGTAAAAACGACCTTCTTGCCCTGCAACTTCCAAAGATGGCGCTCGGCGACCAGCTCGGAGCGGCTGAAGAATTTTGCCATCCGAATACATTTTAGCGATGAGAGAGATGAAGATATTGGTTCGTGCGACGAACTGGGTTGGCGATGCGGTGATGTCGGTGCCGGCCTTGCAGGCGCTGCGTGAAAGATATCCGGAGGCTCACATTGCGATTCTTGCCAAGCCCTGGGTGGCGGGCCTGTATGGGCGCGAGCCCTTCTGTGATGAGTTGATCTCATACGATGCGTCGAAAGGATGGCGCGGTCTGCGTTCAAAATGGCGCATCGCCGCGGAGTTGCGCGCCAGGCGATTCGATTGCGCCGTGCTCTTGCAGAATGCGTTTGAAGCAGCGGCAATCGCATGGATAGCGCGGATTCCGGTTCGCGTCGGGTATTCGCGGGACGGAAGAGGTCCTTTGCTCACGCAGTCGATACCGGTCCCGCGGCGTAGCGAGACACCGCCGCATCAGCGTTTCCGATACCTGGAATTGTTGAGGCGAGCCGGAATCATCGCGGACTATCCGACAACGCGCTCCATACGCCTGTCCGGCGCGAACGATGCAGCTACAATGGGTCGCGAACGGTTCGCGGCTGCTTCCATTCGACTGCCTGTGGTCGGGGTCAGCCCGGGCGCTGCTTACGGCGGAGCTAAACGATGGTTAGCCGAACGATTTGCTGAAGCGGCAGTCCGCGTTGCAAAGGAGCGCGGTGCTTGCATCGCCGTATTTGGTTCGAAGGAAGAGCTGCCCATCTGCGAAACCGTACGCGAGATCGCGGAGGCTGCCGGGCACCGCTGCATCAACTTCGCCGGTGCGACAACTCTCGGCGAGTTCATCGAACTTGCAGCAGCGTGTGATATTTTTCTCACCAATGACTCCGGACCGATGCATATCGCTTCGGCGTTGGGCGTACCAACGGTTGCCATCTTTGGAGCAACGGATCATGTTGCAACGGGACCGACCGGCGAAACGAGCCGGGTGGTGCGAGAACCTGTTGAATGCAGCCCCTGCCTGCTTAGAGAGTGCCCCATCGATCACCGCTGCATGACACGCGTTTCGGCAGCCACCGTCGCTCAAACCGCTCTCGAGCTAGTCGAGATTGGTAAAACACAATAGGAGAGAGACTGGCCGGCAGTGGATACTCGCGAGAAACTCATCGATTTGGCAGCAGTACCGGGGCTACTCGAAAATGGTAAGTGGGCCGTCGTCACCGGCCTATTCGATCCACTCACTTTGGTACAGGCCGAGAGACTGGCCGAGGCTGCTGAGGACGGTCGCAGCTTACTCGTTATCATCGATCCAAGTTCCCGAGCTTTACTCTCGACCTATGCGCGCGCAGCGCTCGTCGCAGCGTTACGGCAGACAAAGGTAGTCACTATCGCCAACCCTGCGGAGTGGGAGCCGGTCCTTGCGCGGTTTCCGCAAGTTCACATCTACCGCGATGCAGCTGCCGAGCGCGCGCGTTCAGACGCGTTCGCCGCATTCGTTCTGGATCGTCAGAGATCAGCGGAAGTACTGACATGAAGCTGGCAAGCATCGAAACGCAACCTGGAAATCCCGAGACCATGCTGGTAATCCGCCTGGGCGCGATGGGTGACATTCTGCACGCGCTTCCGGCTGTGGCTAGCCTCAAGCTGAGTTTCCCCCAAAATAGGCTGGCGTGGCTGGTGGGACGGAAATGGTTGGCCTTGCTCGCAGGAAACCCATATATCGACGAGCTGATTCCGTTTGATCGCACAGGGCTAAGTTCGTTCCTCGAGCTGAGAAAAACGCTTCGACTTCTGAAGCCTGAAATGGCCGTGGATTTACAGGGACTCGTGCAGTCGGCGGTGGCGGGACGCATGGCCGGTGCGACCCGATTCTTTGGCTTCGACCGGGCGGTGGCGCGAGAACCGCTGGCCTCGATGTTGTACTCCGACCGTGTTCCCGTCAGCGGTCCGCACCGCATCGAACGAAATCTGCAGCTCGTAAGGGCAGCGGGTGCTTCTCGTCTAACCGAGGAGACGTGGCTTCCCCAAGGTGTTCCGGAAGGAGCACTGCCTTCTGGACCTTACGTCTTAGCGAGCCCCTTTGCAGGGTGGAACAGTAAGCAATGGCCTTTGGAGTTGTATGACCTCTTGGGCGAGCGTCTGCAAAAAGAGGGATTGGAACTGGTGGTGAATGTTCCGCCGGACAAAGAAAACGAAGTAAGTTCTTTCCGGTACATGAACGTACATAGCTCCTCGCTAGCGGGCTTGATTTATGCGACCAGACATGCCGCGGCCGTCTTAGGTGTAGATAGCGGCCCGATGCATCTGGCCGCTGCATTGAAGAAGCCAGGCGTTGCTCTTTTTGGACCCACCGACCCGGCGCAAACCGGGCCGTTCCGCAGTCTTATGATTGTGTTGCGCGACGGGAGAGCCGAGACCACTTACAAGCGCGAGAGCGCGGTTCATGCAAGTATGGCAAGAATCTCCGTAAAGCATGTTGAAGAAGCTCTGATGCGCTCGCTGCGCGCGGAGACGGACCAGTTGAAAACGGTAGGCCGGACTTCGTGAACCAGGTGGAACCGGGAACAGCACCCCGGTACTGGTTTCCTAAACGATACGCCGACTTCGTGCAGCGGTTGCGGGTTGCCGGCGGATTCATTCTGCTCGTGACGTTTGCCTGGGTCGCTCATCCGTCGCCCCGATCGATGGTGATCGGCGTACCGATCTCGTTCGCAGGACTCGCGCTACGCGGATGGGCCGCCGGTCATCTGGCAAAGGATCGCGAGTTAGCGACAGCGGGCCCCTACGCGTATCTTCGAAACCCGCTCTATGTTGGCACGCTGCTTGTTGCGTTCGGCATCGTGCTTGCCGCTCGGAATGTGTGGTTGGCGGTCCTCTTTGCCGCAGTATTCTTTCTTGTGTATCTGCCGGCGGTCGAACTCGAAGAGCAGCATCTGCGCGAGATTTTCAGCGACTACGCGCAGTATGCACAGCGCGTGAACAGGTTTTGGCCGGGGACCCGGTATCCCGGCAGCGAGCACCAATTTACGTGGTCCTTGTATCGCAAAAATGAAGAATACAAGGCGTCGTCCGGGTGGTTGATCGCCTTCGCATGGCTCGTTTGGAGATGCTCGCAGGCAGCGGTGATCCGCTAGCTTAAAAACGAGACCGCTGTGATACTCTTTCGCTGATGAGAGTTGGATGTTTCACCGCGTTGCTGTCACAGTTTCCGCTCGAAAAAGTTTTTGAAAAGCTCAAGAGCCTCAACATAAATACGGTCGAGCTCGGCACTGGTAATTACCCGGGCGATCCGCACTGCAGCCTTTCCATGCTCGAGAACGAGAAGGAGCTGAAAGAATTCAAAAAGAAGCTGGACGACCACGGCTTCTCGATCAGCGCCTTGAGTGCTCACGGAAATCCACTCCATCCGGATGCGGCAATGGCGAAAAACTATGCCGAGACGAGCAAACGTACAGTTGAGCTTGCGGCGAAGCTGGGCGTACCGGTTGTAATCGACTTTGCGGGATGTCCGGGCGATAGCGACAATGCGAAGTACCCCAACTGGGTGACTTGTCCGTGGCCGCCGGAGTATCTGGATGTGCTCGAGTGGCAGTGGGACAAGAAGGTGATTCCTTATTGGACCGAACACGGCAAGTTTGCTCGCGAGCACGGAGTTAAGGTCGCAATTGAGATGCACCCCGGCTTTGTCGTTTACAGTCCGGAGACCATGCTCAGGCTTCGATCCATAGCGGGTGACAGTGTGGGCTGCAACTACGACCCGAGCCACATGTTCTGGCAAAGCATCGATCCAATCAAAGCGGTGCGCGTGCTCGGGGACGCAATCTTCCACGTGCACGCGAAAGACACTCAGATCTACGAATGGAATCTGCCGAAAACCGGAGTGCTCGATACCAAGAAATATACAGATGAGCGTAACCGGGCTTGGATCTTCCGCTCCTGCGGCTACGGACATCCTTACGGCTGGTGGAAAGAGTTCATTTCCACGCTAAGAATGTACGGCTACGATTATGTTCTCTCGATCGAACACGAGGACACCCTCATGTCTCCTGATGAGGGATTAACGAAAGCTGCCGATTTTCTAAACGAGATCATCATTCGGGAGCAACCCGCAGCACCCTGGTGGGTTTAGCTCTCCAGACCTGACAACTCTCCGTCTCCGGGCGGCTCCCGGCCTTGCGTTACAGCGCGGTTGCGAGCCGCAGCTGTTCTCTTTACCGGCAAAGCTACAATTAAGAGCAAATCAATCAACCAGAGCTTTTGGGTATTAGGAGAGTCATGTCGGGAAGGAAAATCGGCATTTTGACGGGCGGCGGCGATGTGCCCGGCCTGAACGCAGTCATCAAGAACGTTGTATACAGAGCCACCACAGACGGTCACGAAGTCACGGGTATTCGGCTCGGCTGGAAGGGTCTGACGGATCTCAACTTCGACGATCCGGCAAGCGTAGCAAGGTATGTGCTCCCGTTGACCCGGGAGAACACCCGCCGCATTGATCGTACAGGCGGAACGTTTCTGCATACGAGCCGAACTAATCCTTCAAAGATGAAGAAGGTTCCGGACTTCCTCAATGCGGATGATTTCCCGTCCGCAACGGGTAAAGACGGCACGAAGACCTTTGACATCACGAAACGCGTCTTGTCGAATCTCGAGAAGCTCGAGATAGATCATCTGGTGGCCATCGGCGGAGATGACACGCTGAGCTATGCAGCTGTTCTCGACAAGCAGGGTTTTAAAGTAATCGGGATTCCGAAGACGATGGACAACGACGTTCGCAATACCGAATACTGCATCGGATTTGCGACCGCCGTTTCTCGCGCTAATGACTCTATCCAGCGGCAGCGTACGACGGTCGGTTCTCACGAGCGCGTCGGAATCTTCAGAGTCTTTGGCAGAGATGCCGGGTACACAGCTCTTTACACCGCCTACGTGACGTCGATTAGGTGCGGCATTCCAGAGTACAAGTTCAATCTGGAGCACATGATCGATCTCCTGATGACCGATAAAAGAAACAACCCAAGCAACTATGCGCTGGTGATCCTTTCCGAAGGCGCGCAGTGGGAAGGTTACCAAACGAAGGAGTACGGAGAGCCCGATGCCTTCGGGCATCGCAAAAAGTTTAGCGTAGCGGAAGCATTAAGCGATGAGGTGATCGCGCGAACCGGTGCGGAGACGGTGGTGAGCGATCTGACCTATGACCTGCGCAGTGGAGCGCCGGATTTTCTGGACATGATGGTGGCCACAACTTTTGGGACCATGGCCTACGACGCAATCACGTCCCACAAGCACGGACTCATGGCTTCTATCTCTGAAGGGAAGTTTGCCATGGTTCCGATACCCGATCCAAAGGACGGCCCGCGCCATCTGGACGTGGAGCACATGTACAACAAGGAGCGGTACCGGCCGAGTTACACCAGCAAGGAAGGCATGCCGCTACTCCTTTCACATCCCTAGGCATGGCAGCGTTATCAACGAATGAACAGAGTCCGTTTTGCGAGGTGGTCGAAGCGCAAGGACATCTGGTCGATTCGCACATCATGGAGCAGATCTTCGACACGGTCGTTGAGTTCAGCGGCCGGTTCGAAGTAGAACAGTTCTCGATCGGTCGCACCAACAGTGACCCCTCGCGGCTACGGCTTCGAGTGGAAGCCCCGTCAGAAGAACAGCTGGAAAAGATGATGAACCAGCTGATCGGGCTCGGTTGCGCGCTCGCTGATCCCGGCGAAGCAGAACTGAAGGCGGCCGAATGTGATCGCTGCGCGCCGGAGGACTTTTATTCCACAACCAATCAGCGGACTCTGATTCGTCAAAAGGCTCAGTGGCTGGAAGCCCAGAATCAGCGTATGGATGCGGCGATCGTAGTGCGTGACGGAAGCGCCACGTGCAGGCGGCTGCGCGATGTGAAGGCGGGCGACATGGTGGTTGTCGGCATGCGCGGGATCCGGGTTATGCCGGAAGCGAAAGAGCGAGACCGGCAATCCTTCGCGTTCATGAGCAACGATATCTCTTCCGAGCGGCAGGTCGAAACAGCAGTAGAACAGACGGCCGCCATCATGCAGCAGGTGCGGCGAGACCGCAAGAAGATTGTCGCTGTCGCGGGTCCGGTTGTGGTCCACACTGGCGGGACTGGCCCATTCGGGCGATTGATCCGGCACGGGTGGATAGACGCCCTGCTTGCCGGAAATGCACTGGCAGTACACGACATCGAAGCCGCTATGCTCGGCACCTCACTCGGAGTCAGAACGTCGGACGGGCGTCAGGAAGAACACGGCCATCGCAATCACATGCGGGCCATCAACGCCATCTATCATGCTGGCGGGATCGAACGCGCAGTTGACTCGGGCCGGCTTACCCGCGGAGTGATGTACGAATGCGTCAAAGCTGGTGTGCCGTTTGTGCTTGCAGGCAGCCTGCGCGATGACGGTCCTTTACCGGGGGTGCTAACTGATATGAACGAGGCCCAGGATGCGTATGCCGCGCAATTGAAAGGCGCTGGCGTCGTACTGTGCCTCAGCTCTATGCTGCATTCGATCGCCACGGGCAATATGCTGCCGGCCTGGGTCAAAGTGGTGTGCGTGGATATCAATCCGGCGGTTCCCACGAAGGTTGCCGATCGCGGAACGGGTCATGCCCTGGGTGTTGTGACAGATGTGGGCCTCTTCCTCGATCTCCTGGCAAAAAAGTTAGATACGAAATGAAGAAGAATCGCCAGTATACGGACGAGCACGCCGAGGCGGGCGTGCACGCAGAACTACCCGCCATCGAAACTTGGCCCAACCAGTACAACGGGTACGAGATAGAGATTGAGATGCCTGAGTTTACTTCAGTGTGTCCGAAAACCGGATTGCCGGATCACGGAACACTGCGGCTGATCTATACGCCCGGCAAGCACTGCCTGGAACTCAAGTCGCTAAAGATGTACACTCTCGCTTATAGGAACCTGGGTATTTTTCAGGAGAACGTTGTGAATCGCGTGCTGGAAGATGTAGTGAAAGCAACGGATCCTGTCGAAGCCACAGTAGTGGGGAATTTCGCCGCTCGAGGGGGGCTCACCACGCGGGTAACAGCTGTTTACCGGCAGAGCAAGAAGCGATAAACTGGCGGCCGGGCATTCAGGGTCGGCGCGGAAAGGGTAGGAAAGGGTGAAACTTCGAGCTGTAATCCTGCTGCTATTCAGCGCTTCGCTCTTCGGCGCGGAGTTCCAAAGCGGCCAGGCGGCATATGCGGTTCTCGATCAGACCTCGTTCACATCCCGTGATCCGGGGCCGAAAGTCAGTTCCATGGTCATCGAGCACGGGCGCTTACACGCGGCCGACGCGTCGCACCGTGTGCTCACGTTCGATCTGCTGAAGCTGCCAGATGTCAGGGATGACTTTGCGGCGCGCCAGGCAAATGGATGCAGCGTTTGCGGTCTCGCACCCGTGTCTGAAACCAACGAATCTGTGATGCCAGGTGTCGCCACCGTGAGTGTCTGGGGCAAAAGCGTTGCCATCGCGGATCCTTCGAACCACAGGGTCCTTCTCTGGCGCGACTCCAAGTCTCCACGTCCGGACATTGTGCTCGGGCAAGCCACCGAATCGTCGACGAGTGCGGGCACTCTGGTCAACCCTGTTTCGGTTGCCCTGGACGGCAAGCGTGTCTTTGTTGGAGACGCGGCGCTGCATCGGGTGCTCGTCTGGGATTCGTTTCCGGTTTCCGATGACCAACCGGCCGACGTGGTACTTGGCCAACCTGATTTCAATGCGGCAAATGCAAATGACTCGCCTGAGCCAAACTCGATCGTAGATCCGGCCGCCATGGCGTCAGACGGAACCAACTTGTTCGTTGCCGATGCGGTGGATCGTCGTATCTTGGTCTTTTCTCCCGGCGATAGAGCGCTACCCGCCGGGTCGGTGGTGAACTCCGCCAGTTTGGTCACAGGCGCTATCGCTCCGGGCACGCTGATAACGGTTGCCGGAACCGCTTTGAGTGAAGACTCGGCATCCGCGGATGCGGTTGCAGGCCACCCTTTACCGAAGCGCTTGGGTGGCGTAGAAGTAGTTCTCAACGGTCAGGCTTTGCCGCTGCTCTCCGTCTCACCGACCGAAGCACAGGCACAGGCGCCTTACGATTTTGGCACCCAGAGCGCCGCAAGTCTCTACCTCCGCACCGAACACGCCGGGGGCGTGGTTTCGGTTACTACCGCCGTGGAGGTCAAGATCGTTCCGGCCAGCCCGGGCTTATTTGCCTTTACCGGTTCTGAACCTCGCCGTGGGATCTTGCTGCACAGCGCCGTTTCCCAAACACAGGGAGGATCGCCTGTGACGGAGGAGATACCGGCAAGGCCGGGCGAAGTCATCACAATATGGGCTGCCGGACTAGGAGCAGTTTCGGAAGGTGAAAGCAACGGGTCCGCCGTCGCCGGAGTCCCGTTTGACGGCCCTGCTGCTCAGGTTTTGATTCAACCTTCAGCTCAAGTCAATGGCCAACCCGCGCAGGTTCTTTCCGCCAAACTGCCCGAAGGAGCTACCGGCGTATACCAGATCGAGATTGCTCTGCCGCAAGCGCTCGAACCGAACACCTTGGCATCGCTTTCTGTAGCGCAGAACGGATATGGCAGCAACACAGTCAGCTTTCCCGTGCGTTGAGTTCTGGATTGCTCCTTAGCCGGGCTGATACGGTCGGTAGCGATTCTCGATAAGTATGGCGCGAGTCCGATTTGCATCTCGCGCAGGGACGTAGAAGAAAGCGCCCGTGAGTTCGCGCTTCATAAGAAAACCTGCCGTATAAGGCCCTGTTTCGATGAGGTAGTCTATCTCCGCTGCGTCGAGAACACCTTCCAGCTTGAGAGCGTCGCGCAGAGTACGGGCCATATAAATCAGGTCGAGTTCACCTTCGCTAAAGAATCCAGGGTCGCGGTGCATGCTTCTGTTCGTGATTATCACAACACCGGCGCGAATGCTGAATCGACTACCCAATTGGTTTCGTCCATATAGAAGATGCCATCAGCGCGCAAAATCGATCGGCGCTGGCGAGAGGCGCGAATGTTTGTGCGAGCGATGGCGTCGGCACATCACCCGGTGTTGGCGCAAATCGTGCCGATCAGACGCTGCAATCTGGCATGTACCTATTGCAACGAATACGACAAGGATTCGTTGCCTGTGCCCACTGATGAAATGTTGCGGCGGATCGACACGCTCGGGGAACTCGGAACCAGCATAATCACATTCAGCGGAGGAGAGCCAACACTTCATCCGGATCTGGATCTGCTAATACGGCGTGTTCGCGAAAACGATGCGATCGCCACGCTAATAACAAACGGGTATTTCCTGGTGCCGGACCGCATCAAGCGCCTGAACGATGCGGGATTGGATTACCTGCAGATCAGCATAGACAACGTACAGCCGGATGACGTCTCGAAGAAGAGCCTCAAAGTGCTGGATCAGAAGCTGCGCTGGCTGGCCGAATACGCGACCTTCGACGTTACCATCAACTCAGTTCTCGGCAGCGAAATCACAACTCCCGAAGACGCATATACCATCGCGGCGCGCGCGCGCGAACTCGGCTTCAACAGCACGATAGGTATTCTTCACGATGGTAGTGGACAGCTGGCTCCACTGCAAAGCCGGCAGAAGACAGTCTACGACCGGATACTCGGGCTCGGCTCCGGTTTATTTTCGTTCGCGCATCTGGACGCTTTTCAGCAAAACACGATTCGCGGGCTTCCGAATCCCTGGCATTGTCCGGCGGGTGGACGCTTCCTCTACATCTGCGAAGACGGACTTGTGCATTACTGCTCCCAGCAACGCGGGTCTCCCGCTATACCGCTGGCACGCTACTCGCGGGAGGATCTGCAGCGCGAAGGCAGCCGAAAAAAAGGCTGCGCTCCATTCTGCACGATTTCTTGTGTCCACCAGACTGCGCTGCTCGACGATTTCCGCACAAAGCCGCAGGAGACACTCACTGGCATCATCGAGAGGCGTCAAAAGAGGGATCCAGGCTGGCAGACGCCGCCTTCAATTCGATTGCTCGAAGCGATGTTTCTGAAGAACTCCGTGAGCAGAAATATATTCGGCGCAGTCGCTGTGCGGCTCTTCCGCGCGAGAGCCAGTCACTAAAGCAGCCTTAGTATTACCATGTCTGGAGTGACCAGATACGCGTGCTTCGGATTGCTTCTGTTATTCGTCTCTTGCGGACCTCCGCCGAAGCCCGCAGCGCCTGCTTTAACCCCGCAAGAAGCCGGTGCCCTGCTGCATTTCAACAATAAGGCGCAGGACTGGTTGAAGTACGTGCGAAAGCAAAATGCCGCCTGCGACTACACTCTGGAACTGCCGGACCAGAGTTCGCATCCCACTTCCATTGATCTCGATCACATTCTCCTGTGTGGCGGCCGGCCAAGCCCGAAAGAGTACGATGCGAGTGTCTCCTTCGCCTACGACCCGAGCGCGCAGAAGTGGACAATCGTGAAATTCCGGAGCTAGGCCGGGCCCTTTGTGTCGAGTCCCGCCGCTCGTGCGGCGACCAGTGCGATGCTCGACCAGTCAAGTTTCTCTTGACCATGCGCCAGGGCCGAAACGAATTGGTCGCGCGCGAGGCTGGCAAGCGGCATAGGCGCATCCACCTCGCTTCCTAGTTCGAGAACTTGCCTTACGTCTTTCAGCCCTAGTTTTAGCGCAAATCCGGCTGGCTCGAACTTCCGTTCAACCAAAGTTGTCCCATAATTCTTGTAGACTGGCGAACCGAATAACTCGGCCATGACGCTCAAGAAGTGTTGTTCCTCAATGCCCGCCTTGCGCATCACGGCAAACGCCTCTCCGAACGCCTCCAGCATGCTTACGATCATGAAGTTTCCGCAGAGCTTCAAGGCGTTTGCGTGCCAGGGCTGCGAACCCAAAACGAAGGTTTGGCGGCCGATCGCTTCCGCCAGCGGACGACATCTATCAATCAGCTTCTCGTCGCCCGCGAGTATCACGAGAAGTTTCTTCGCTTCGGCGGCATCCGGCCTTCCAAAGACCGGAGAACTCACAAAGCCTTGATTCCGGTTCCCATGCTCTTGTGCCAGTTTCCGAGCAAACAGCACGCTGATGGTGCTGCCAGAGAGGTGAACCGATCCGGTGGGTAAAGCCGAGGCAATCCCATCCGGGCCGAACACCACTTCCGAGACAGCGGCGTCGTCGGCCAGCATCGTGAACACCGCTTCTGCCTCACGGGCAGCCTCCGCCGGCGTGTTTGCGACAGAAGCTCCTTCTTTACCCAACGCTTCCGCTTTGGCGCGGGTGCGGTTGTAAACGGTTACCGTATGATCCGCACGCATGAGATTACGCGCCATCCCGATACCCATGCTTCCAAGTCCGATAAAGCCGATCTTCATAGCTACTGGATGCAATCCGGCGGCAATTCGAAGCGACCGGCGACGGAACCCCACTACAATCAAAGAATGATGATTCTGCTCCGGCGCGCTTTAGCGGGCGCTGGCGTGTACCTGCTTTTCTCCTCGGTTTTGCTGCTCGGGCAGGCTTGGAAAACCGCCGATTCGCTTCCAGGCGTCGATTTCGGTCATTTGTCGGCCGCGCAGAAAAAGAGTGTCTTGAAAGTGCTGAGGAGTGAGGGGTGCTCGTGCGGCTGCAATATGCGGCTGGCCGAATGCCGCGTAGTGGATCCGAGTTGCTCGTACAGTACGGGCATGGCGGCCGCGGTTGTCGATGCGATTGCGCACGGCAAAACCGAAGAGGAAGCGAAAGCGGCAGCGATCGCCTCCAAGTGGGGACACACTCAGGAAACCAAGCTACTCGGCGACCCGGTCACCATCCCCGTTGCCGGTTCTCCCTCCATGGGCCCGCAGAGCGCACCCATCACAATCGTTGAGTTCTCCGATTTTCAGTGCCCCTATTGCGCGGCAGCGGTTCCGGAGATCAATGCGGTGTTAAAGGCTTACCCCAACCAGGTCAAACTAATTTTCAAGCAGTATCCGCTCGAAATGCATTCGCATGCGGATATGGCGGCTGCCGCGGCAATTGCCGCCCAGAAACAGGGGAAGTTCTGGGCCATGCACGAC
Organism: Terriglobia bacterium; assembly: GCA_963723645.1. Taxonomy (GTDB): domain Bacteria; phylum Acidobacteriota; class Terriglobia; order Bryobacterales; family Bryobacteraceae; genus Bog-105. Next base: position 900,451 of record CAVRRR010000005.1, on the reverse strand, counting down.
GCAATGTTCGCTCATCACGACGATTTGTCACGAAGTAATATCCTCGATCTTGCCAAGGCCAACGGCCTCGATATGAAGCGATTCGAAGAGGATCTTGACTCCACAGCTGTGCGAGAGACGGTAGTTCGGGATGTGCAGGATGGGGATCATGCAGGAGTCGAGGGAACGCCAACTCTTTTCATCAACGGCCAGCGCTACAACGGGCCGATCGTTCTGGACTCATTAAAACCAATCTTCACGGCCGAACTGGAGCCGGGCAAGCCTGTCGTGGTGGGCCGTAACAACTAGGCCTGTTGTTCCAGTTCCTCGACAAGCGCCACCACAACGTCTCCAACCACCTGCAGGCTATGGGCACTGAGCTTGTCCATGGTGTCTTGCGCCGTGTGCCAAAACGAGCCGTTCGGTCCGTAATCAAGATCGATAATGTCGATCGCGTTTACCCCAGCATCGGTAAAGGGTTTGTGATCATCATCTATCGCGCCTTCCTGGGTGCGGAAGAATTTAGCGTAGCCGAGCGAGGACGAGATTTTTGCGACCCGCGCGCGCAGCGCCCCCGAAGAATTGGAATCGTCTGATAAATCCAGGTCCTTGTCGCCGATCATGTCCACATTGATCAGAGCCTTGATCCGCGCCAGGTTTCCGTCCGCTGCCCATTTTTCGGCCAAATGACGGCTTCCGTAGCGGCTATCAGTGTCGGTCCATTCGCCGAGTGCTTCTTCGCCGTCGAAGAACACGAGTAGGATGTCGTCCGAGTGCTTCATCGCGGCAGCAACGCGCGCGAACTCAATCAGGAACCCAGTAGAAGAACCAGCATCGTTTGCACCGACGAAGTGAACCATCGGTATCTTCTTCGTGTCGTAATGCCCGGTGACCGCGACGGTCTTACCAGACGTTCCGGGAAATTTGAGCAGAATGTTCTGCATCGGCACTGGTCCGGCAGGTGTGTTCCCGGTGAACTGGTCGAAACTTAGCTCACCGCCCAGCGGCTTCAGTTCACTGGCAATCCAAGCGCGGGTTTGCGACAACGCTTCAGAACCGGAAGCCCGTTCGCCGAACGATGTAGCACGCCGCGTGTACGCCAATGCCGCGGAGCCGCGAAACTTTACGGCTGTCCCCGGCGCATTCGTGGCCATCAGTGCCGGGCTGAAAATAATAAGCAGCAGCGCACAATGAGCTAAGAAATTTGGCTTCGAAGGCCACAGGTTTTGCATAAAAGAAAGGCGTTTCATCGGGGCGAGGCTTGCCGTGCCGGGATGGTCTCTTAATTCAGGTATAAACGAGACTGTAGTATTATAACCGTGCACTGAAATCTCAACTGTCAGGTAACTATGCAGTCTGTCGGACAGAAACTCCGCCACGCGCGAGAGACGCAAGGGCGGACGCTCGAGCAGGTAAACTCGACCACCAGAATCGCTGTAAAAGTTTTGGAAGGCATCGAAGCTGACGACTTGAATTGTGTCAGTTCGGCCTTCCTATATAGAAGCTTCGTAAAGCAGTTCGCCGAAGCTGTGGGACTCGATTACGCCGAACTCGATTCCTCAGTGCGCAGCACTAGCGACACCATGCCTGTTCCGCTGATCCCGGGGGAAGGCAGCGCACATCCGGTCAAGATACCCGCGTTGCGGATGGGGCGCCGCAAGAGTGCCCGTTTGATGTACTCTGTTGTCTCGTTTGGAGCGGTGCTGGTCGCTTGTTCCGGGATTTATGCTGTCTGGCAGAATGCAAAGCTCGGCGTTCCTGTCGAGTGGAAGCGTATGGTCGGAGCAAAGGCCGGCCCTTCAAAGACAGTCGGTTCGGCCGCTGAGCAAAAAGTGTCAGATCGAGCTGGTCAGTCCGGCGAATCCGGTCTGCCGCAGGTGAGCGGTGCGAGTGCGGCAAATGCTAATGGGTTTACCCTCGAGCTTTCAGCCACGGAACCTGCATGGCTCTCGATTGTCACTGATGGCAAAGAGTCGTTCAATGGCATTCTGGAGCGGGCTGAAACCAAAATCCTAGAAGGTCATCGTACGGCCCGGGTTCGAACCGGGAACGCCGGCGGTGTCGAAGCGGTTTTCAATGGTAAGTCGCTTGGGGCTCTGGGGGCCCGAGGGCAAGTACGCACGGTGCTGTTTACCAAGAACGATTATCAGGTTCTGCAGCCGGTCGCACGAATCCCTCTGATTCACTTCACAGAGAACGCCGGATTGAAGCTTCCTTTGGACCGTGAGCTGCTTCCTGGACTTTAACCCCACGTTGTAACCGTCTTTTTTGGCGCTCGAGAGTAATGAGTTCATTCCGGCGGCGAAGTTTGACGCTTGTATCGACTTTGCGCCAAAACTTGCGGAAGTAGTCAACCGCCGAAGCCAGCCCGACAATTACGACCGCCCACATCGCTGCTAAGCCGACCGGCCGGAGCGAAACCCAGCGTGTCGAAAGCATGACCAGAACCACTCCCACCACTTGCAGGATCATCTTAGATTTTCCGAGTTCCCCGGCTTTCACCGTGAAGCCTTCGGCTGCGGCAATGCTCCTCAATCCGGAAACGGCGAACTCACGGCTGATGATGAGTATGACCAGCCAGCCCGGCAGCAGGCGAGCTTCGACGAGCGAAATGAGAGCAGCTGAGATAAGAAGCTTGTCCGCAACCGGGTCGAGCAACGTTCCCACTGTCGTTACTTGCTTCCAGCGGCGTGCGAGGTAGCCGTCGAGAAGATCCGTCAATGCGGCTGCGAGGAAAACCATCAACGCGAAAAAGTCGTTCGCGATGATGACTTTTCCATCCCAATAAATGCTCAGGTTGTGCTGCACCAGCGCCGCCACCAGTAAGGGGACGAGGAAGATACGTACCAGCGTCAAAATATTGGGCAGGTTGGTCAATCGTAATCAAATATAGAACATTCAGGCAGCGGTCGCAGTGTGCGCCAACGGTCAGGGCCGCCTCGGGGCCCGTTTCGCTTCTGATGGACCCCCAAACTGCAAATCCTATACTGGGCATGATGCCGTGCCCCTTCTTTGAGCCGCGCGAGATGGCGGCCGATCCAGAGCACCCACGGGCCCGGCTCCCGTTGCTTGATGAATACGACGGGATCTGTCACGCCGCCGCCGCGCCTTTCCCGGCACCGGGCGAATTACGATTTCGATTTTGTAACCACGGCTATTCGCGCGATTCCTGCGTCCATTTTCCGCCGGGAGATTTGCGTTCCTGCACGCGCTTAACTGTTATCAACGTAGCATCGGACCATCTGGAAATTCTGAGGGTTGACGAAAGTGACCATGCTCCCCTAAGCTGGCGCTCGATTACTTACAGCCCGGGTACGGGGACCGTAGAACCGGATTTGAGCGACGCTTGTGCGCGCGCCCAAGTGATTGCATTCTGCAAGAGTTATTTGCGGCGATTCGGCAGTTGATTAGGCATGCGTGCCGGGGCTCGATAATGGCGAGTATGGAACAAGGCGCGATGGTGGTTGAGGCAGCTACAGACGGCGGAGTGCGCAGCGTTAGTGAGACGCAATCCGATTATGCCGAGATCTGTCTGCCGAACGACGCAAACACGTTAGGCAACATGCTGGGCGGACACGTGATGCATCTCGTAGATCTCTGCGGCGCTATCGCGGCTATGCGCCACGCGCGCTGCGCGGTTGTGACGGCCTCTGTGGATCAGATGACCTTCCTGCACCCTATCCATATCGGTGAACTCGTGCGCCTGAAGTCACAGGTTAACCGTGTGTTCCGGACCTCTATGGAGGTTGGGGTCAAAGTTTGGGTGGAGAATCTGCAGTCCCCCAGCTTGCGCCACACTTCATCGGCCTATCTGACATTCGTAGCGCTCGATCAAGCCGGGAACCGGGTGGTTTTGCCTGCGCTGGTTCCAGAGACGGAAGACGAGAAGCGCCGCTATGAGGAAGCGGCCGAGCGACGCGCCTATCGTCTTGCAAGCAAGGATAAGGCGAGGGTTCGCCAATCGCTGCCTCAGGGAATCCGCACGTGATTCTTTCCCGAATGCAAGGGATGCTGCGTGCCGGCCCAGTCCAACTCGCCATCGGTGTCGTCCGGCAAATCTATATCGGCAACCAATCCGTGATCACGGGCTAATTCGACCTGTATGGCGCCGCGGGGGTGTGGCATCCGGGCAAATACCTTTTTGAAGGTGCCGGGGTTCGGAGCGATGCGCACGCGGTGGAAGCCGGGTGCAAGAGATTCGATGCCGGCCACGGTCCGGAGGAGTTCGAAGTTAGGGCTGGCGCCCCAGGCGTGGCAATCGGAGCGGCTATCCGGCCCGTTCCATTCCGCCCAGGTGGTCAGACCGCTTGAGAGCATTTCGCGCCAGGGGCCTAGCATCTCGACGTATCTGTCCCCGAGACCTACTTCCCGCAGCACGGCGTTTGTGTAAGCGCGAAAGTAAATGGACGATTGGGCGAGTTCGGGTTGTGTGGAGCTTGGCTGCGATAGGCCCGTGATCTTTTCAACGACGCTTCGCGCCTGATCGGGAGGCGCGACATGGGCCAGGATTGCTAGCGTGTTGACTTGTTGTGAATAGGTCCTGTGCTCCGGCTGGTCGGCGAACAATTGTGTAGCCGGATCCCAGTCCGTGGCACTTATCGTGGCCTTTAAGCGTCCGGCTGCAGTCTGGTATTCGCCGGCAACGGCCGCGCTGCCAAATGCCCTCTCCAAATCTTGCGCCCAGCCATACGCAAGCAGAAGCTGGAGGTCAAGCGCGGCAGATGAGCCTCCCGATGCATCCGCCGGCGGAACTCCGCCGGACCACTGTTTTACCCAATCGACGAAGTTCCACCAAGGCATGTGGCCGAGAGACCCGTTCTGCTTTTGATATTGCGAATAGAACTCAACAATGGCGTGAACGCCCGGCATCATTTGCCGCACGAACTGCGGGTCGTCAACGTACATCCAGTAGTCGTGAACCATGCCGATCCACCATAGCGAGAAGGGTGGAATGTACTGCTGCAGGTAGGAAGGAGCGCGGCTATACGTGGCGCCCTCAGCGGTGCGAGACGAATTGAGGAGCCCGATCCCGTTCTTCATCAGGCGCGCATCGCCTGTCATGTAAAGCGAGACGAGCATTTGAATCCGTGCATCACCACCGTACTGAAGCTGCTCATAGTACGGGCAATCCATGTAGGTTTCGTGAGCGCAAAGACGGGCCGTTCGCCAGCCGGTTGTAAGGATTCGCTGCAGATCGCCGTCCGCGGCTTTCTCGTCCACGCGAAACTGGGCGCTCCGCTCGAATGGATAGGCGGTGAAGGTTCCGAAGAAATCGTCAATCGTGAGCGGCTGGTCGGCCGTTTGGATTTCCAGCTGGATGTAGCGATACGTGCGCCAATAGAGCGGGCGATAGATTCTTTTTGAGCCTCCGTCGGCGAGAAAGGTGTCGAACGGGCCGACAAACACCTTTCCTTCGATTTCGTTGCGGTTTCCTTTGTTGAATGCGCTTCCATGGCCTTTGGAAACGAACAGGGTCTCGGCGTAGCGAAGGCTCACTGCGGCGCCTTTGCCACCGCTGACCTGAAGTTGGGGGTAGGCGGTTGTGAGGTAGCTTTGGTCGAGCAGAAGCTTTACGGCGGTCCGGGGTGGCACCGTCAACGGCGCCCGGCCGCCGAGGAATACGTCGGCTGCGTCAATGCCTTCCGCACGTCGAACGCTGACCAGGCGCTCGAGCTTCTGTTCTTCCAGGGGGATTTCGCTCGGTACCAGCATCCAGCGGTTGGGAGCATCCTGCGCGTCGCGCGGAGCAGCGCGGCTCACGGCTTCGGCCAAAGGCCAATTCGCATCGTCGAAAGAGCCGAGTTCCCAGCCCCATGGGTAAAGCTGCCCGTCTACTCTTTCATTCGGACCGAGAGCGTAGTAGCCGGTGGACTGGTCCCGCGGCAGCAGCTGAGGGGTGTACGCCTTATCGATGTAGCATTTCCAGGAGCGATCGGAATTTACGAGAGCCTGGTCTGTTTCGGCGGCTTGCAGAAGAAATCCGGTCCGGTTTGTGACTTGCGCAACTGCCCGGGCTTCGCCCTCGTTCCAAACGACGGCAGCAAGCAGGTTCCGCCCCGCGTGGAGTTGGGGGCCCAGGTCTACGGTCTCGTAACGCCAGTGAGTAAGATCGCCGCGCGCCGGACCCCATGCCACGCGAACGCCGTTCACGAAGAGCTGGAACCGGTTGTCGCCCGAGACGTAAACGACCAGGTGCTCCGGCTTTGCCGGAAGATCGAATGTTTTGCGGAAGTGGTAAACGCCGTAGTCCTGCGGAGGTGCGCCCGGCGGAGCGATCCACTGAGCTGCGGTCCAGACTCTCGGTTGTTCATCTTTGCCGAAAGTTGAGACTGCTTGTGCGAGAAGGATGAGGCCGAGGACGGTTTTTCGAGTCATTTGATTGCTGGAAGGACGCCGAGCAGAGTATCGATATCGTCGGGGCTGATGTAGAAATGCGGCGAGGTGCGCACCCACCCCTGGCGAGGCGCAGCTGTGATGCCGTGCTGTTTGAGGTCGCTGACAATCAGACGAGAATCGAGGGTAGGGTGGCGGAAGCTCACAATGCCCGAGCCTGTGCCGGGCGTGCGCCGGACCATGACTTCATATCCCTTTTCGCAAACACCTTCCTCGATCTGCTGGGCCAAGGCTAGAACGGCGGGGGCGATGTTTTCGATTCCGACCTCGAGCAGCAACTCGAGGGAGGCTCGGTGGCCGAAGCAGCCGACCGTGTTCAAGGTGCCGCATTCGTAGCGTCCGGCGTCGGGCCGGAGAGTCATATCCCTCGAGCTGTAGTCGTTGTAGTTGGCCGGGTTGGTCCATCCAAATTCGACGGGCTCGATCTCATCGAGCCGGCTCCGGCGCACATAGAGCAGCCCGTTACCTTCCGGGCCGAGCATCCATTTATGTCCGTCGGCGGCTAACGCGTCGATGTGGGAGGATTCTACGTCGACGGGTAGAACACCCATGCCCTGAATGGCGTCGACGAAGAAAAAGCAGTTGTGAAGGCGGCAGAGTCTGCCGATCTCCTCGAGGTCGACGCGGTATCCGCTCAGGTAGTTCACATAGCTGATGGCGAGCAGCCGGGCGCCGGGAAGGGCATTCGCAATCTCATCCAGACTGGTGTAAATGGACAGCCAGGTGATCTCGACTCCGCGACTTTGGAGGCGCTCCCAGGGGTAGTAGTTTGCCGGGAATTCTTCGCGAAACGCAATTACCCGGTCGCCCGCTTTCCAGCTCATGCCTGCAGCTATCATGGCGATCCCCTCGGAAGTGTTCTTCACAATAGCGATTTCTTCTGGCGAGGCGTTGATCAGACGGGCGGCCGCGGCGCGCAATCCGTCGTAGCAGGCGAGCCAATCGCTGTAGTGCAGCGAGCCAAACTGGCAGGCGTCTTCGGCGAGGTTCTTGATGGCTTCAGCGGCGGGCCGGCAAAGCGGAGTGACGGCCGCGTGATTGAGATAGATCAGGCGCTCGGCTACCGGAAACTGATGGCGGTAACGCTCGTGAAGCGCGGCCGAGGATTTTTGGGCCGGCTGCACGACATTTTGGTAACCCATGCTTCAGAGAATACGTTAACTGATCTAGTTCTCCTGTACCCGGCGGCGGCTGCAAGAGCGGGTTTACGAATCGGCTCGACTGCGGTAGCGACAAAAAGCGCCGCCAGGACCCGAGTTGCTGAGTCTTGATGCCGCCTTTTCGCTCTATACTGAAGAATGGTTTGAAGTCCCTCTCTGTTCCGCGCTCTCTGCCTGATTGCATTTGTGGTGTAAAGGAGTTCCGATGCGGCGATTAGTTTTCTTACGATCCGCTGTGAGTTTTGCCCTGGCCCTGCTTTTGGCGGCGCCATTTCCCGCGTTCCCGGGCGACAAGAACAATGACAAGAGCGACCCGGATGCCATTGGGGACCGTAATGTCGCCGGCAAAGTGAATTTCTATTCGCTGGAGAAGGAGATCGCGCTGGGCAAAGGCATGGCGCAGCAGGTAGAGCGGCAGTCGAAGGTGATCAACGACCCGATCGTGGCCGAGTACGTCAACCGGGTGGGCCAGAACCTGGTTCGTAACTCCGATGCGAAGGTGCCGTTTACGATCAAGGTGATCGAAGATCCGTCTGTAAACGCTTTTGCGCTGCCCGGCGGTTTTTTCTTTGTGCAGTCCGGGCTAATCCTGAAGGCGGACACCGAAGCTGAACTTGCCGGGGTGATGGCTCACGAAATCGCGCATGTTGCGGCCCGGCACGGAACGCGGCAGGCAACGCGCGGCGAAATCGCTCAGCTGGCAACGATCCCACTGATTTTCATGGGCGGCGCGGCGGCCTATGGGATTTATGAGGCTTCCGGGCTGATCATTCCGGTGTCGTTCCTGAAGTTCTCGCGGACTTTTGAGTCGGAAGCGGATTATCTTGGTGTGCAGTACATGTACAAGTCCGGATACGATCCGACCGCGTTTGTCGATTTCTTCGAGAAAATCCAGACACTCGAGAAGCGGAAACCCGGCACGATGTCGAAGCTGTTTGCCACCCACCCGCCGACAGACGACCGCATTACGAAGTCGCAGAAGGAAATCGCCGACCTGAAGCCTCGCCCGGAATATGTGGTGACGACCTCGGAGTTCAACGACGTGAAGCTGCGGCTCGCGATGCTCGAGAATCAGCGCCGACCGGATAAGACGGCCGATGATCCAAATAAACCCACCCTGCGCCGGAATCCGAATTCGAACACCCCGATCGAGGACGAGACCGATCCATCGAAGAAGTCCAAGGGAGACGAGGATGACCGTCCGAAGCTAAAGCGGCGGCCTTCCGATACCGGTGATCCGGCGGAAACAAGCGATCCGGCTTCGACGACAACGTCAAGCCCGAATACATCTAGCCCAAATTCGACCAATCCTCAATAAAGCAGGCAAAACCAATAGGCGGAAGCCGGTTTAATGACCGGCTTCCGCTTTTTTGTAGTAGGGCACGCCGTCGCGTTCCTCGACAAATGTGACGCGATCTCCGATTCGGGCGCGCTCTTCGGAAGTCTTGCCGAGAACGCGGACCGTGACCCGGGGCCCGGCATCGAGATCTATGATGGCCAGCTGGTAGGGGACATCGGCGGCGAACTGCTCGGGCGGGGCGTAAACGACAGTTTCGGTGAAGACGACTCCGTCGCGGGAACCTGATTCGTTCATTTCAAGCGGCCTCGAGGATTGTGACGACGCAAGTTGCGCCCGAGCCGCCCAGGTTTTGCGCCAGGCCAACGTTATGACGCGGGACTTGCCTTTCACCTGCATCGCCACGAAGTTGCATCACGACGTCGCAAATCTGCCCCACTCCGGTTGCGCCCACGGGGTGCCCTTTTGACTTGAGGCCGCCGCTGGTGTTGATCGGAATGCGGCCGGTAAGCGCTGTACAACCAGCCTCGGCGAAGGGGCCGCCCTGGCCTTTCTCTACAAAACCAAGATCCTCGCTGGCGACGATTTCAGCGATGGTGAAGCAATCGTGCAACTCGACCACCTCGATCTCGGAAGGGCCGATTCGGGCCTGGGCATAGGCTTTTCGGCCGGCTGCCTTGACAGAGGGAAACTCCGTAATATCGGCCTTGCTGTCGAGCGCAACGCGATCGGAAGTTTGCGCAACGGCGAGGACACGAGCGAAGCGCGGATTGAGATCTCTGGCCCTCTCGAGCGGCACAAGGACGAGGGCGGCGGCTCCGTCACTGATGAGGGAACAGTCGTAGACGGTGAGCGGTTCAGCGATCGGTTTGCCGGCGAGAGCCTGCTCGAGCGTGATCACTTTGCGCATGTGTGAGAGGGGATTCTTCGCACCGTTGGCGTGATTCTTGACAGCGACCGCGGCAAGCTGTTCGCGTGTGGTGCCGAACTGGTGCATGTGCCGCCTGGCGATCATGCCGAACAGGGCTGGAAACGTAGCGCCAGCGCGTCCTTCGGTAGACATATCGCCGGCTCCGGCCAGGATTTCGGTAACGCGGGGAGTGCTTTGGGAGGTCATCTTTTCGACGCCAGCTACCAGGACCGTGTCATAAAGTCCGGCGCTCACACTTTGCCAGGCGTGAAAGAAAGCGGATCCGCTCGAGGCACAGGCATTCTCGAAACGGGTACACGGGATGCCTTCGAGGCCGGCGGCGACAGCGACGTAGGGGGCGAGGTGGTTTTGTCCGACAAAAGACGGGCCTGCGAAGTTACCGAGGTAGAAGGCTTCCACCGTCGGGGCAGGAACGTGGGCGTCCGCCAGAGCGTGCTCGATGGCTTCGACGGAAAGGGACTGGAGGTCTCGATTCGGAAAAGCTCCGAAAGCAGTTTTACCAATCCCTACAACCGCAACAGGTCTCATATACTCTAAAATAGCGTCGATGGCCGGACGTTCCTGCACGTTTTTGATCGCGCCCCGTCAATCCTTTTTAGAGGAATGGGGCGGTCCATTAGCGTACCGGAAGCGGTCGGGCTCGAAGGCTTTGTCACCGACGTGGGGGTTGGTGTGAGCGATCCTTCCTCACCTCTGTCGTCCTCACAGCTGCAGGCGAGCGATGACACTGAATCACACTTTGTCCAGCAGAATCTGCGGCGCATCTTTTTGCTGATCTATCGGATCGTTGGGAACGTGGACGACGCGCAGGATCTGACGCAGGAGACTTTCATCAAGGCTTTGCAGCGCCAGGGACAACTGAAAGATCTGGAGCGGGCGAACCACTGGCTTTCGCGCATTGCCGCAAACACCGCGATAGATTTTCTGCGCCGAAAGAAGAAACTCTCGTTCACCGACGTCGGACAACTGGCCGGCTTTGCGACTCCGTGGGCGGATCCGGAACAATCGGTTTTACATGGGGAACGAAAGCTGCATCTGGATGGCGGTTTAGCCGTGCTGACGGAGCGCGAGCGAATGGCGTTGATTCTGCGCGACATCGAAGATCTGCCGGCCGACCAGGTCGCAAAACAGATGAACTGCTCTATGGCAACCGTCCGTTCGCACATCGCAAACGCGCGAACGAAGTTCAAGCGCTATCTGGAAGAGAGAAAGTAGGCATTCGTGTCGCAATCTACCAGCTCTCATCCGGCGCCTGAACTTCTGGCGCTTTACTCGCGCGGCGATCTCGGACTTCTCACGCGGCTCAGAGTGAAAGCGCATGTGCTGGAGTGCGCGTCCTGCGAACAGCAAATTGCATCCTTCAGCTCAGCCCTTGGCGAGTTGAAACGTGAAGCGGCTACCGAGACTCTTACAGCCTTCGAGGCGATTGCGGACTGGAACAGCCTGGAGCGGGAGATGCTCGGGAACATCGCGGTTGGAGTATCAGCTGCGCGCTGCATTGAGAAAGTAGGGCGAACCCGGAGTGTTTTGCCGCGTGTCTCGATAGTGGCAGGATTCGCTGTTTTATTTGTCGCCGGGTGGCTCACGCATATCCCGGGCGAGGAGACGAGACGGCTCGCCGCGTCTCTTTCGCGCATGGTTGAGGCGCAGCCGCCCCTAGCGCTTTCAAACGTACTGCAAACGACTCCGACCGGGATTGCGGTGCGCTCACAAGGCGTCACACTGACGATCCTGCATCCGCCTACGGCGATGCTCTCCCTTTCGGGGAGTTCCTCCGTTGAAGCGCGCTACGTAGACGAAGACACCGGCCAGGTAACGATCACCAACGTATATGGGCAGTAGTCTGATCAGAGGCGTCCACGTGTGGGCCGCCTTGTGCCTGCTGCCTATGGCGCTTCTGGCCGCAGACGGCAGCGGGCGGTGGCTAGACGTAGCGTTTCCGCACGACTCACCTGTGCTGCCGGTCGACTTTACTTTGCAGGAGCCCGCGCCTACGACGGCAACCGTGCGGGGTGCATCGATCGTGATCGACCTGCACGCTTCACTACTGTTGCGCAATACCGGAGCCAAGCCGCTGTCAGGCTTGACTTTGATGGTGGAAGCGCCCGATCTCGATCCCTCGGGGAGAGGGTCGGTGAGTGTTCCCAGCCTGCATGCGGAACCCGGGGCCGTGTTTCCGGTACGCATCGACATGCAGTTAACGCGGCCTCTCAACATGAGCAAGGGCAGAGGCGCGATGATGCAGGTTTCGCTCGACTGCGCGCTGTTCTCCGACTTTTCGGCGTATGGGCCGGACAAGCTGCACTCTCGCCGCATGCTGATGGTGTATGAGATGGAGGCTCGGCGGGACCGGCGCTATCTGAATACGCTACTCGAGACGGGAAGGCTGGCCGAACTGCGCGAAGAGCTTAACTTTGGGCTGCAGGACTTAAATCCTTCGCAGCTCAGCCTGGAACTGCTTCACGGGCCGGGTAGGGCAACGGGCAGAGAACAGCCGATGCGTGTGGGAGCGGTGGCATTTCCGAGTTCGCCGATCAAGCCGCTCGGCGGCAACGCGCAGATATCGGGCAACGAGCTAAGGACGTCGCAACTCGCGGTGCGAAACACGTCGAGCAAAGCGGTGAAGGATTTCGAAGTGGGGTGGATCGTGCGCGACGACACGGGGCGTGATTTCGTGGCCGGCTCAGTGGCGTCCTCGATGCAGCTGGCGCCGGTAGAGACAGCCAACATGACGCAACCGGGCAGGCTCCGGTTTTCTCATCCGAGCGGCCAACCGATGGTGGTAGACGCAGTGCTGGCGTTCGTGAATAACGTGGAGTTTTCAGACGGAAAGGTCTGGATTCCGAGCCGTGTCGATATCACGGAAGCGACCAGCGATCCGATTTTGCGACGGGCACTGGCCTCTTCTCCGGAACAGCAACGGCTGGCGGACATCTACCGGCATAAGGGCATGAGCGGGCTACAGCAGGAGCTGAAGCGCGTAGACTGACAGGGCCTTCCAGCCGGAGTGCGGTTCGGGGCGACAGTTTTTCTTACCTCACCAAAAAAATAGAGCGCACGGGGAGTAGCCTGCCGAGCGCGCCTGGGCGGGCGGTGGGCGCGGTCACACGCTTTTGAAATTCAATAAATGCCTTATTTGTAAATGACATACGCGCCGTTCTCCCAGCAGCCCGAGCATGGGATTTGGCAAAATCGCTGCGGGGAAAGGCGGTTCCAAAGTGCAGTTTTGAGCGCGAAACGAGAGCCAAAACCGGGGTTTCCAAGGCGAAACCGTGGCGAAAATAGGGCAATTTTCGCGGTAATAACTGGAGCGGGAGGAGCCGGGTTACACTAGGAGATTCGGGGCGTGGCTCAGCCTGGCTAGAGCGCCTGGTTCGGGACCAGGAGGTCGGTGGTTCGAATCCACTCGCCCCGACCAAAATCCCTCCTGAAGTCAACAACTTGCGAGTTGGGCCTGAAGCCGTAGTGTCTGGTTTCAAGCCACTATGCCCAAAACTATGACCACCCCCACTCGCGGCCTGGGCGCGATCCATCGCCGCGCGGATCGTTTCGGCTTGCGGATGAACGTAGCGCCAGGTCATACCGAAGTCGCTGGCCGGCAAGGTAGGTGAGCGTGTACGGGTCCATGTGCGCTGCCCAGCGCGTCAGGCAGTTGTGACGGAATGTGTAGAGCGTGAAAGGCTGAACCTTTGCGAGTCGGCAGGCGCGCTTGTGTTGCTTCTTGGGCGTGGACTTCTCGGCGTGGCCGCTCGCAGTGTGAGACGAGAATACCCGTTCTGAGCTTGCGGACGATTGCCGCATTTCGAGCAGCGCCAAGACTCGTACCGTCAGAGGAACGCGGCGGCGGGCGTTTACGGTCTTCCCATATGCGACGTGTACTGCGCCGTCTCGCAGTTCGTCCCAGCGCAGACGGAAGGCTTCTTCGGGTCTGAGTTCGCAATCGATCAGCAACGCGGTGAGATCGCGGAGGAGGAACGGGTCTTCCGGGTTTGATCGGCTCCTGTCCGCGCATGGCTCGAATGCCCTCTAACGCACGGCTATAGGCATTTTCGATGTCCTCACCGAGCATCTGGGCGGCTCTGAAATAGTCTCGCTCCTCATCAGATGTGAGAACGCGATCCCGACGCCGTTCGCCCGATAGCAACTCCACCTTTGGAGGAACTTTCTCGAGCTTTCCCCATTCGACAGCAAGGCGAAGCATGCGCCGGAGAACTTGAAGCTCACGGTATCGAGGCGACCTGCAATCCCTTTTGTCGTCGGCTTCCGATGTAGGCCGTAATTTTGTCGCTCGTGATTGCGTCGAGCTTTGCTTGGCTCAGAGCCGTAAATGCCAGGAGGTTCTTGACTCCGTTTCGGTAAAAGCTCAATGTGTTCCGCTTTTCCACGAAACGTGCATTGATGAACGGCAGGAAATCTTTTGCCGTAAAATCAGCCAGGGTGGAGACCTGAACCTTGTCGCGAATCCCAACCTCACCTTTTGCGAGCGCCGCCTTGTGCGCGACTTCCATCTGCTCGGCGATTCGCTTATTCGTCTGCTTTGTGCTCTCTCGAATCAGCTCGCCGTTCCAGACGAACTTGTACCCCCAGCGGTTCGAATTTTTTGTTTGTAAACCATAATGCCTGCCTAGCTATATTGAGCGATTTTGCTGAAATGTACAACATCCTGTACACTTGAGATATGAAGACGTTGAACGTCAGTGATTTTCGGGAGCAGTGTCTGCAACTGCTAGACGGCCTGCCGACGGATGGCATTCTCATTACCAAACGCGGACGGCCGGTGGCGAAGGTCACGCCCGTCCCTTCCTCCTGCTCCGACCTCATTGGAATCATGAAAGGCCTCGCGTCGGATCCACAAGACGATCTCTTTTCGACTGGAGTTGCTTGGCATGCTGAATCTGGACACTCATATTCTGATCAAAGCGTTCGAGGGAAGTCTCACACCGCGCGAACGAAACGTCCTCACCGAAGATCCTGAATGGAGTATCTCGGCCATCGTGCTGTGGGAGATCGCGAAACTGCATCAGCTCGGACGGCTGCCCTACGGACTCGACCATGAAACGTTCGCCGCTGCGGTGGATCAGGTGCATGTCTGGCCCATTACGCGCCAAGTGGGCGTGAATCTCCGCGCGCTCGACTTCCAGTCAGATCCCGCGGACGAAATCATCGCGGCAACGAGTCTGACGCATAATATTCCGCTCCTAACCCGCGACTCCCGCATTCGGAAATCCAAGATCGTGCAACTGGCGTAGCGAACGATCCTGATCAGCCGCCAGCCACTTCCCAATAGCGTCTCGGGCTCTTTTGAACTCCAAGCGCACAGGGCGGTTGTTGCCCGTTGTGCGCGATCTTAACCGAGCCGCCAGTGGGAAGCTCGCCCAGCCAGGCATCCAAATCTTCTGGGCGATACCGCACCAGCGCGCCAACTTTCACGAATGCAGGTCCACGTCTCTCCAGCCGCCACCGGCGTACCGATACAAGGCTGACGTTCAGTCGTTTCGCGACTTCGGTTTCCGTCATCAGGTTTGGCATTCCGTACCTTCTCCGACCCGATCGAGGGCAAATACGGCCTCTACAGTCAGCGAGGGTTTTGGCGGCGAAATCTGACAGGAAAAGCGAGCATGAGTCGAAATTTCTGGCGCCGTTACGGAAATCAGCACTCTGTCCGATCTCGCCCTGTGCCCGGACTCGATTACGACTGCAGGCGGAATCACGAGCTCGTGATACAAGCTCCTCAGAAGATCGACGCGGCCGATTGCGGTCCGCGAGTTTTGCAGCGTGGCCCAACGTAAGCCTCTCAGCCTGAAAAAGTGCTATGGCGAGCTCGCGCCTCAGTTCTTCTTCGGTAAGACCCGACGAAGCCAAGATTTCATCCGATATTGTGATCGACACGCGCGCTCCTTCTCAAAGCCTATCGTGCTAATGTCCGTTTCTACAAACCGGCATGACGCGAAACGAATCGTCCTGGAATACCGCGGTTGCTTAGAGACACGGCGTGCCTGAGGAACGCTCCCCCCCAGAATGCCAGACTGGAAACGGAGCGATCATGTCGTCGATCAGCACCAGGATCACGATCGAACCCGGCAGGCGGAGCGGTCAGCCCTGCATCCGGGGACTTCGCATCAGTGCATGGGGCGTGCTCGGATGGCTCGGAGCCGGCATGACAAAGGAAGAGATACTGGACGACATCCCGACCTCGAGAAGGCGGACTTTCTTGCCGTGCATCAGTATGCTGAGGTCGGCCGCAACGCAAAGTTCGGGTGAAGTTGCTCCACCAGGCGCGTAAGACTGATTCCCATGCAACGTGCTGATGTCCGCTTTGCGTGATCCAACCCTGTTCATAGTCGCACTCAAGTCTTTCAACGCAGCGAGCTTTTCGCTTGTACGAGCTGTATTGCCACGAACACGTCAACAACCCAACTTTGCAATTGCAGATGACCGCACGCGGATAGCGATTCGGTGCAGTTTCGAGTCAGGTTCCGACTCAGAAATCGCTTGAATTTCGCTTCTCTTTCTGAGGCAGAAGTGGCCGCTGGCGGTAACGGTGCTGCGCACCGGATGCATTTTGACGAAAGTCCACCCCTCTCAGGGATCTGCCGGGATCCCATGCGTATTTATTGGCTTTTTGCACTTCAGGGATCCCTAGGGATCTCTGAGTTTTCGGACCAAAACAGCTCGTTCGGCGAGTTCCACGCGCCCAAATCTGGCTCCGTCACGGCAAAAGTTGGCCAGGAATTTAGTCGCGAGCGAGCCTGAAATATCCGCGAAGCAGGTCCGTGTTCACGATCCGCCGAGCGCCGCGAACAGCCCGCCAAGCTCTTTCCATCAATCGAAATTTTGCAGAAGGGTCCTCACCCTCAAGGCTCCGCTCCGCCGCGCAATACCGGCGCGGCCTTGACTGCTCCGGGCCGTTCCGCAGACCAAGACTGACAAGAGGGAAAGGGGCAGAACGTGCGCTCTGTTTTCTGTGCCAAACGCGGCAATAGGCGCTTTACGAGTCACAAAGACTCATAGGCGATGTTACGGTGAGCTTTTCACGAGCGGCGCGCAAACAGCAACCCGAGCCGCCTCGCCTTCATGATTGAATGAGGCTTTTCACGACCTCAGTGGCATTAGCCAGCCCCCTGGGTGTCCGCGTGTACCCAGTGCCCTTCGTCCCTGCCACTTCGCCGGAAAGGCTCTTGAAGTAGACTGCGAAATTGCCGGCATCGAAGGCATCGTAGTGCAAACAGGCCTCTTTCATTTGCTCGTGAGTGAAGCGCGCTGCCCCAGTACCAAGGTAAGCGGCAATCCCCCTCAGCAGGAAGACGCTGTGCATTCTTTCTTTCTTACTATCTCCGGGAACCGCATTCGTAATAAGATCAACCTCGTCACCGCCAAACTAGAAATAGTTGAGAGCCCTAAACCTCGGGTCGCGTCGTTCAAAGCCGTTTGTGATTTGTGATTGCGGTATTCGTATCACCATCGGATCCTGTCTCGTACGGGCTCAAATCCAATGTTCATAGAGGTGGGAGAGTCTCGAGCCTGCTTGGCATCAGCATATCGAACTCTCCGACCGAGAGCTCAGCCAATAAACAACGATGCTGATTTATTCCTTCTCCGACAGCGGCCCGCGTTGATACTGCCGATGTAAGGAAAACGTCCATGGGCTGTCGGCCCCTTTGCTACGTCCAAGCTTCGCGCTCTTAGTTCAACATGGCAGTTGGTCTCTAGTCAGCGCCAGCGTCTGGTAACGAAGCCTCTCGCACGCCCATCTCACGCGTAAGATGACCGACGGTATGGTCCACGGCACCTCACCGCCAAGTTTGATTCTTAGTCGATCGCGCGAAATTGCTACTGGTCGTGCGCACAAACTATGCCCAAAACTATGACGACCCTGTGCACTTCGGCATTGCTCGGCGCTAGTGCACAAAACCGCGGAAAGCGCCGTAACTTACATGGCGCGAGCAACTTATAGCAACGACGAGTGACTTATCGTAATCCCGCTAAGTTATTGGCTTTCGTCATCTTCACTTTTCGGGACCAGGAGGTCGGTGGTTCGAATCCACTCGCCCCGACCAAGTATTTGTTTGTCCGGACCGGACACATAGTTAACACTTTCTGCCGAAGGGATCGTCGAGGGCTGCAGTGTTCGTCCTCGGGATCGACATACCCGACGTCATAGTTCATAACATTAACCAGCCAGATGCCGTCATCGACTTGCTTGATGCCGAGTGGCAGAGCCGGCGACCGTTGGTAGCCACAACGGTTTTGTCGTGGAATCCCGAACTGCATCACACTCGATTTTCGGAAGGACGGGCACGCGAATTCGTGTTCTCTGAGGCGGCACAATTCAGCAGCTTGGATTTGCATATAGTGTAAAGGCTAGCTCGCTCCAGCACGAGCCGGTATCAGCTTCAAACCAAGTTTTGGGAGACCGAAATGCCAGATACTTCTTCTCTCGTCGAGGGTAAGACTCCGTCCGCAGCGCCGCCGGCTGCCGACCCAGCGCAAGTTTTACTTCATTTCACTACCGCTTACGTTCCTTGTGCCGCTCTGTGGGTAGCCGCGGAACTCAAAGTTGCCGATCTGATCGGCGTCGGTTCGAAACCGGTAGCTGAGCTGGCCAGGAGAACCGGCACCAACGAAGACGCACTCTTCCGCATTCTGCGCCTACTTGCCATGATGGGCATCTTCAGTGAGAGCGACTCTCGCCATTTTTCCCTCACGCCGCCCGCTGAGTTGCTGCGCTCCGACCATCCCCAATCCATGCGCGACGCCGTTGTGTGGCTGGCCGATCCGTTCCACTTCAACATCGCCGCCGAACTTCTGCACTCGGTGCGCACCGGACAGCCTACTGTCGAGCACGTCACCGGCAAGCCGGCATTCGAGTACTTCTCAAGCAACCAGCTGGAGTTTGATCGGTTTCATCTTGCCATGACTAATTCGAGCGCGATGGCCGTTGGTGCCGCGCTCGAGGCCTACGACTTCTCGTCTTTCAGTACCATCGTGGACGTCGGCGGCGGCCACGGTTTCGCGATCTGCTCGATTCTCAAGAAGTACCCGCAAATGCAGGGTGTCCTCTTTGATTTGAAAGACATCGTGCCCGGTGCCGAAGAGCGCATTCGCGAATGTGGACTGCAAGAGCGCTGCCGAACGGCCTTCGGCGATTTCTTTCGAGCTGTTCCAGAAGGTGGGGACGTTTACTTCATGAAGTACATACTGCACGACTGGACTGACGAGCAGGCGAGGACGATTTTGCGGAATTGCCGCCGCGCATTGGATAGCGAGCGCCATGGAAACCGGACCGGTAAGGTCGTGCTCTTGGAGTTTGTGGTTCCGCCCGGGAACCAGCCGCATCTGTCGAAGATCATCGATATCGAGATGCTGTTCTTCCCTGGTGGCCGCGAACGGACCGAGCAGGAATGGCGTAACTTATTTGCCGACTCTGGATTTCGCCTGTTGCGTATCGTGCCGACCAAGTCGCCGTTCAGCGTAATCGAAGCGGAGGTCGCATAGCACCTATCAGCGGCCGCAGGTCGCATGCAATTGTTGGAGGATCAACCTGAGGAACCTCGGTGCGGGTAGCTGATCTTATTTTACCTGTCTTTGCAGTGATCGTAACTGGTTGGATCGTCGGCTATACGGGCTATCTGTCCCGGGCGTTGTCTGACGCACTTATTCACTTCGCCTACAACATCGCCATGCCAGCATTGTTGATTGTCACAATTGCACAACAACCAAGTCATTCACTCATCAATTGGCGTTTTCTTGTTGCTTTTGGTGGTGGCTCCCTCCTCTGCTTCATCCTCGTGCTCGGCATAACGAGCATTCATGTTTCCCGCAGTCTCGCAAGCCGAACGATGTATGGCATGGCGGCATCGATGACCAATACCGGCTTCGTCGCCTTACCGGTCCTGCAGGCGATCTATGGTCAGCGAGCCGTGTTGCCGGCGGCGATCGCCACGGTGTTCGTGGCCGTTGTGATGTTTCCAGCAGCCGTGATCTTGCTCGAACTTGGCCAGCGGGATGCGCATGGCTCACGCACCGCCCCAATGGCCACAGTTAAGCATGTCGTGCTTAACCCGATGGTGATATCAACCCTGATTGGCATGCTTTGCTCTATCCTCGATCTCCGCATGCCCGGGCCGGTCACCGCTTATTTTGGCATCTTGGCTGATGCGCTCACGCCTTGTGCTCTGTTTGCCATCGGACTGGGCCTGTCGATCGATGGATTGCGCGCCAATATTGGGCGAGCTTCGCTGCTCTCGGGCGTCAAGCTCGTCATCATGCCTCTGATCGTGTACGGATTGAGCATGTCGTTGAGGCTCGACCCCCTCTACACCATTGCGGCCGTGATTTGCGCCGCAGTGCCCACCGCCAAAACAGTCTACATTCTTGCGGGAGAGTATCGCTGCGAGGAAATGATGGTAGCGTCCACCGTTTCGATGACGACTCTAGCCTCCATCATCTCGCTCGTGGTCTGGCTTTATGGCTTATCCGGGCTGGCAACACGCATCGCTGCTGGATAAGGGCTGGCAACCGGAAACAATCGCGAGATTACAAACGACAAACGCTGGTTCAGGAATAGGGCATGGTCGACAGGACTTTCCCAGCGCCGTCTACTCCAATCGCCCGTATATTGCGGCACTCGCGCGCAATCCCCCAAAATCCGACGTACGGACTATGGATGTGTCCTCCTGAAAGGGTTACGTTTTGTACTCCATTCAGGATGACGGTGCCGTAGCATTCCAGATTCACAATAGTCACGTCGCTATAGGTGGGCGCAGATTCGGACCTTACACTTTGCGGCTGCGACATCTCGAGTGCCTGATGGCCGTGGCGGGGGCTCGCGCCTCCATCGATCGAGCAACTCTCGAAGACTATGTTTGAGCGCGGTACGAAGTGCCGGGCGGATGGAGATGTAGGTTCCCAGAACTGAAATCCAAATCGTGCATTCCGGTATGCCTTGCTGCGCAGAAAGAAAAGACCGCGGACTCCACTACCGACGCCATAGCCTTCGATGTCCACACCAGAGCCGTACAGCGCGCCGTTGTCGAGAGCTCCGCGACAGCCTTCTGCCGTTCCAGCGACATCAACTCCGTTGCCGGAGAATTCACAATCGATGAAAAAGACGTTGTTGAGTGAATCCCCGGAAGCACCGTGGCGGCGATTGTTCAGAAAGCGAGAATTGGATATGAAGATATCGCGAAAGTTGAGGACCCTGTCGTCATGACTCAGCGATCGATCCGAAAAGATCTTCAATCCGTCCGTTGCACAGTTTACGGCTGAGCTATCCGCAATGTAGATACGCTCGGCGCGCCCCACGATGCGAAAACCGTCGCGCCCGCCATCCTCTGCTGATCGTAGATTGGTTTGTGCAGCGCGATTGCCATCGATGTGCACGTTACGGATAACGATGTCGGTCGCCGGTTGGTCATTGCCGTCAATCGTCACCACCGCGTCTAACGGCTTAGCTGTTCCCTTAGCTCTGAAGCGGAAGTTCTGCAGCGTCATCCCGGACTTTAGGTTCAATCGAGTCACGACGTGCTCCTGCCCATTTCCGTCGAGCACACCTTTCGCGGGAAGTGTATCGATGGCCGCCTGCAGCTGTGCGGTGCTATCGCCGGAAGTGGGCGGAGACGCGCCTTGCAGACAGGGTACGACCGAACCTGCGGCCAGCAGCGCCCTTCTGGATAGGATGTGCCTTATCATTCGTCCAGTCTCTGAAGAGTTTACTGGCTTGCTGCGACCAACGAGAGCGGCTTGCGCCAAGCTGGGAAGTAGGGTTCGTTAAGCGAGAGCGGCTCTAGCGACTCACGAGCGGCAACTAAGTCCCGGTATTCCCTCTCATCGACGACCAAGCGATGCGTGTAGAACGAACGGTGCAGGTCAGAGAAGCTGGCTTTGAAATCAAAGAGGCTGTCTTCAGCACCGCCGCGACCACCTCCCAGGTGAAGGTCGACGAATCCGTTCGCCTGGCCCCAAGCGGCTACATCTTCGATGAGAGTTCTCGACGGGGCCATCTTGAGAAGGTCCGGATTGTTCATCATGAATAACGATTGCATTTGCTTCTGATGCGCCGAGTACAAGGCCGTGCAAGCAGGAGTATCGCCCGTAAGCGTGACAAATAGATGTACAGTTCCTCTTTGGTGTGAAATGAGCCGTTCGAAATAGTCTCGCGAAAAGTAGTAGTAACTTGACGCATTATTCTTATCCATGGCGGCTTGATAGAAGCGGTAAAAGACGTCTAAGTAGCGCAACGACGTATCGAGAATGGTTTGATAGCCAGCACGTTGATTCCGCCGGATACCGTTTCTAAACGAAGCAGCGTACTTCGAAAATCTAGTTTTGCCATCCAGGCGCAGGTCGATGGAGACGGTTTTTCCGTGGCGCACAGTTTCCGATCGGGTCTGGAATGCAGGCATCGCTTCCACCAGACGATGGTTTTGAAGCACTGGATGGAGGCGGGTGAATGCGTTTACGACGCCTTCGTCCCGCCAAAGAGCCAGCAAGCCTTGGGATGCTTCGGCAAGGAACCCGCTGCTCGGATCCGGCGTACAGACGGGGCCGGGATAGCCGTAACAGGATCGAACTTCCGCGGAACCGGCAATTTCTTCGTCATCGCCCGGAAGACAAACCGGCTTGCGAAGATATGGCCAAACGAGGCGTTCTCCTCCATCGTCAGCCACGAAGGCAAAAGGCTCGCCCTCGCCATTCGCAGACTCAAAGATGTGGTAGCCGGAGGTTTGATAGATGTCGTGAGTAATCCCCGCCAGCGAGGCATCCCATTCAGCGGCTTCGTCTCGTGAGTACAGGTTGATGTTCATTGGTTCTTAAACGTCTTCGGTATCTGAGCTTCCAGGCGCGGGTATAGCCTGCTGAGCGATGCCTGGAAATGAACCGACGTGGCGATTGGCGTCATCGATATGTCTGGATCTTGTGCATCGAGCAGAGCATAAGTACTTCGTTCGGGATCCAGCTCTCTTAAAGAGGCAAGCAGCTGCGGGTCTTTGGCGGCCTGACGATTGGTGATGCGAAAGGCGTGCGCACCAAGCCTTCCGACTTTGTAAGCCCCCGAGTCAGTCACGACGTCGAACATGGAAAACCCATAGCGCGCGTGTTGTGCTTCGGCGGCTTGGGTGAGGCCAATGACACCGGCGGTTTCAGCGGCTGCGGACGCCGGTAGCGCGTACCAGGATGAGCGGCCCTGCTCCACGCCTCCGACGCGCTTATGCCATGCCATGATTGAACGCTCAAAGGACCACACATCCCACGCTGCCGCAGACGCGCCGGGCAGCTGCTCGAGTTCGAACGTACGTGTCGCGAACATGTTGAAGGTCGCCCCTGTTTGCATTGCCCGCAGTTCAGGGCTGATGTAGGTGTTGTCGATAAATACTGCTCCACCGACATTCCGTACACAGATCACGCCATGCACTTCGGCGCGGTAACGCGCCACAAAGAACCTCATGTCAAGATCCGGTCTCTCGCCCACTACGACGTCATAGACAAACTGCTCCACCTTTGGGGATGACCAGATCGTCAGGGGTAGCGTCTGCTCGTTTTGGATGCCGACAAGCTGGTGAGTCATTGCCGGTACATCGGCGGCAACTGCAGAACAAAACTCAACCTCCGGGTGGTGCGGCGTCATCATAAAATTTCTCCTGCTGCCGGTTTCGGCTTGCGACGCAGTAAAGGATTTGCCGAAGGATCGGGACAAATCTCGACCCCTTTCCTGGTAAATACGGCGATCACAGTTCCAGCTAGAATCTTCATATCGAAGTTGAGTGAAACGTTCCTGGCATACTCCAGATCCAGCGCCAAACGGCGATGCGCTTCGAGGGTATTGCGGCCGTTAATTTGCGCCCATCCAGTGATCCCCGGGGGGACGGAGTGTCGCTCGCGCTCCTCATCGGTATAAAGCGGCAGATACTCTTCGAGTAAGGGTCGAGGTCCGACAAAGCTCATGTCGCCACGGACGATGTTCCATAGCTGAGGTAATTCATCGAAGCTCGTAACGCGAAGGATGGCTCCCAGCCGCGTGAGTCGTTCGGCATCGGTGAGCCGTTTGCCGTCGCAAGACGTGGCCGGGCCGAGTGTTCGGAATTTCAAGATACGGAAAAGACACTCGTTTTTGCCCGGACGCCTTTGGGTGAAGAGTACAGGCCGACCAACAAGCAATAGTTGGAGAACTGCCACCGCCGCCATCAGAGGTGCAAACAGAATCAGAAGTACCGCTGCGAGAGACAGGTCGAAGGCGCGTTTCCCAAAACTCCGATAGATCATTCAGCAAGTGCCTCCCGATAAAGATCATGGTGCAAGCGTTTCAGGTTTTCGAGATCGTACTGGGCCACGCTCTGGGCAGCAGCCTGCGCCATCTTGCGCGCCTCGCCTTGGTGATCCGCAACATGAGCGATTGCCGCCGCCAGTGCTTTCGGGTTGCTGTGTGGAACTAAATGCCCGCAGCCGTTGCCAATCAGATCGGAAGAACCTCGTATATTGGTTGCGATCACCGGAAGCGCTATGCTCATCGCTTCTAAAATGCACAGCGGTAAGCCCTCGCGGTTGGACGGGAGTAGCAGCGCCGTCGATGCCTCCATCAGCGTGTCGACATCGCGTCGAAAACCCAAAAAACGAACCTGACTTTGTAGCCCGAGACGAGTCGCGAGCGTCCTGATCTCGTCGAGTTTCCTGCCTTGGCCTGCAAACACCAGATAGATATCCCGGCGTTGCAGATACGAGAGTGCCTGTAGGGCATCCACGTGCCGCTTGCCCGGCTGAAACTCGGCTACCATGAGGAAGAGTTTTGCTTCGCTTGGGACCCCTAACTCATCTCGGACGCGCTGAGTTGTGGCGTCCGTCTTCGCGGCCTTGGAAAAGCGCCGCGTATCGATGCCTATTCCCGGCATGTAGCGAACCGCTTTACGTGGTGCAATCCGATACTCGCGGCATGCGGCCTGATCCGTGTGGTTGATGACAACGATATAGTCCGTCCAGCGTGCGGCTTTGCGCTCCAGCAATCGAAAAGCGAGATTCTTCACGGGGTTTCCTCCCGGATAGAAGTGGAACCCGTGCGCGGTGTAAATGACTACCGGTCTTTTGCCGCGCATACCACGCAACGCGAATCGCATGACGAAAGCAGCCACTGGCGTATGCACGTGAACAATGTCGTACTGCCGTTCGTGCACAGCGGCCCGCACCTCGGAGACTGCACGCGATAAATTGACGCGGGCAAGCGGATTGCGCGACCAAGATACATTCCAGATACGGTCAAAGCTCTCTGCGCATTCGGGGAAATCTTTGATCCCGTTCGCCATTCCATCGACCGTCCACCCCAAGGATCGGAAATACCGCGAGTAAGGTGTTAAGCCGCCGCGCACAGAAATGCCGATCGTGGCTGCCATCAGGACGCGTGGACAGCCACTCTCTTTGATTTGCCCGGCCGCACCGGGTGCGAGCGATTGCTCAAGCTGAGTATTCATGGTGTATCTCTTTCTCGTGCTGCCTGAGTGTTGCGAGCAGCGCATTCCCCCTCTCTTGTTCCTCCGGTGTGCAAGACCGGTTCCGCATGGCGATCAGTCTCTCCGATAAACCAGTTCGGGAAGCGGCAAGATAGAGCCACTCTTTCCCATGCAGACCAGCAAGCGCCGCGAATGTGCGGAGCGAGCCAAGACGCTCAGGTCCGTAACGCCGGACAATGTTCCTCATCGTTCGGCAGCTTGTACGATATTTTGCAGTCTGCGGCGAGAGTGGCTCGCGATAGAACAACAAGGGCTCGGGGAGCAATTCACACCGAGTGTCGGCCTCTACACGTAACCAAAGTTCCGAATCCTCGGCGCGAACATATGCGGGGTCGTAAGGGTTGCGTCTAAACCACTCTGTGCGACCCATCACCGTAGGATGCACGAAGCCGCCCCGTATCCCCACCGATCGCCGTCGCTCGTCATCACCACGAATGCCGTATATCTGTTCCTGCTCATCCATCACGTAGACGGCGGTGCCACAGATAACAAGCTCCTGATCGCGGCGAAAGCATTCTATTTGCCGAGCGAGGCGCTCAGGGTGCATTCGATCATCGGCGTCCATCCGGGCAAACAGACGAGTCCGAGTCAGATCTACCAATTGATTCAGCCTCTTCACCAATCCCTGGTTGGTTTCACCCTTAACGAGGACGATACGTGAATCATCGAAGTCCGCCGCCACCTCTGCAGTCCGATCTGCGGATCCATCGTCGAGGATGAGCAACTTCCAATCCTCAAATGATTGCGCCAGTACCGAACAGACGGCCGCCCTCAGCGTCCGTTCCGCATTCCAGGCCGGGATGCCGATTGTTACCTGCGGGTTCATGTCAGCTCCCTCCGCCAAGAGCGACCTTCGAGGCGATGCCTGTTTAGCAACATAAGCAGCCCAAAAACCAGGAGCCACCACACGACGTCACGGGTCGGCCTGCGAACCAGAAAGAGATCGAAATCGAAAGAAATAGTCGATACCAGCAAGCCGCAGGCAAGCAGTGTGTATTGCCCGATTAGCAATGCTCGCCGCAGCGCGAGGAGAAGGGCGCCCAGCAGCAGCAACAGAAACATTGCTCCGGGCACGCCGAGTTCTACCAGCATCATCAGAATAGTTGAGTGCGGATGGTACAGCAGCACACCGTACTGGGTCCGGTGGATAAAGCGACCGGTAGTATAGATGTCACCCGCGTCAGAGTCGACCGCGTACCACGGCCACCACGAGCCGAGCCCGGAGCCCGTCACTGAGTCGACTGCGCTGCGATGAGTCACAATGCTCAAGGCAGCCTCATGCGTCAGAGTGCGCGCATCTTTCGCTCCGTTCGTCAGCCGATCGGTACGGGCCTTGCTGAATATCAACAAACCACCTGCACAGCCGACAACTGTGAGTACGGCGATAGCTGCGGAGCGCTGCCGTCCTTTGAGGAGAAAGGTGCAAGAGGCCGCAAATACGGCGAATATGCCGTAAGCCGCTCGAGAGCCCATCCCCACGAGCGCAATCGCAAGCGAGAATGAACACAAAATGCCATAGAGGGGCCGTAAACGGTTTGCCAAAGTCTCGCCGAGAATGAAAGCGAGCACCGGGATAATCAGGAAGTATCCGGTACTCGACTCGAAGAGTGGACCACGCACGCGATCCATGCCAAAGTCGTTCGTGTGCACCGCTTCGGCGCTTCGCAGACCCAAGCCGAGGAAAGATTGTGCCGTATAAAGACAGCAAACAGCTGATACGGCGATCGCCAGTCGCCGCAAAAAGCCATGGACGTCCGATACGGACGTGATGGCGGCATAAGCAAATAAGCCGGAAGCTGCCGAAACCAACATGGTGTAACGCATTCCGGTCGTCTCGCGGGGGGAGATGCCAGACCAGGACGTCGAGAGCCAGCCATAGGTCATGATTCCGATCAAGGCTATCGGGAGCCCCAGATGCCACCCGCGCCCGCCGCGCGTACAGGGTGCCACGACTCGCGGTAAAAGGTAGATGACACAAAGCGGGATGAGCGCTAACTCAGCGCCGAGTGCCCGGATACCGTGCCCGATCTCAAACACCGGATTCTTGGTGGAAGGGAGCAGACTCCAACTGGCAAACACAATCCAGAGAAACCATTCTTCACGAAACCAGGCCGGAAAAAGAGGCTGAGCGTCCGGGGCCTGACCCACGCGCGCGAGTGAAGGACTAAGCGTGCTCATGATACATCTCCAGGAGCTTGCTCACACTCCGGTCGATATTGAAGGGACTTGCGAGAACAGCGGCAAGCGCCTTGGGCTGTGCCATCGAAACTGATTGAGCCATCTGCAGGGCTATTCGTGAGGCCCATGTCGCGGCCGCTTGCTCTAAAGACAAACGCATCACCAGAGGTGCTGCCACAGTCGCTTCTTCGGGTACGGTATCTGAAACAAAGCAACGCAGGCCCGCCGCCTGCGCTTCCACCAGCGCAAGCCCGAGACCTTCGTAGCGCGATGGAAACAGGAAGGCATCGGCCGCGAGCAGAACGTGGGCGGCATCGGGGCGCGGACCGGCAAAACGGAACGACGAGGTCAAACCTGCGTTGCGAACCGCTTCTCGAATCGAGTTCTCGAGCGGGCCCTCGCCCAGCAGAACGAATCGTGCCTGGGGTAGTGCAGCGGAAAGGTGTGCAGCGACTTCAACCAGAAAACCATGGTTCTTCTGATCCATGAACCGCCCCACGTGTGCGAAGACGATGTCCCGCTCGGTTAATTGCAATTCGTTCCGCACGGCTCGGCGCTGGGCTGTTCCCTCTAAGAAAGGGTCGAGATTGACACCGCACGGCAGAACGGACCAGCGGCAGTCGGCCTCCCACTGATGTCCGAACATCGAACGGGCCGCAGCGCTGCTGGCTGCCACTCCGCGTGTTGCATAACGATGAACCATTTTGTGCTGAGCAAAGATGTAGGCCCGAGCGATGGTTGAAAGCTGCATCGGCGCTAAATCGATATGAGAGTGCGCAATTCGACACGGCACGCCGGCACGCTTGGCCTCCCGTAGTACTGCCCCGCTATGATCGACAAAGTGACAATGGACCGCATCGTAGCGACCTTGCCTTAGAGTTCTCCGGAGCGCACGAACATAGGCAAACGGTTTGCGCGGACGGGGGCTTGGAACAAGCCGCAGCGCCTTGCGTTCAATCAGTGCTTCCCATGGAGAGTTCCACGACGCTGCGAAGAAGTCCAACTGAACTTCCCTCCGCGGAGCGCGCTCAGCGACCTGATACAACCACTGCTCCACGCCTCCCCACTTGAGATCGCTATGCACCTGCAATATGCGCACGGGGCCGCTTCCGATCACAACGCCACACTCAGTCGCGTCCGGCGGTTTTTAGATAGCGCCCACCATAGCAATGCCAGCGCACCAATGGCCTGCACACCCATCGAACACAAGAAAGCTATGGCCGCGCCATTGATGCCAAACCGGGGAATCGCAACGAAACTGACCACCCAAGCCACAGCGCACACAACCGCCAGCAGCGGGACCTGCTCTCGGAAAAGCTGGGCTGCGGTCAACCCGAAGCCAGCAAACCATGCGACGTAGGCAACGGTGCCACCAAGCATCACGAGAGCCAGGGCATCGCCGTGTTGCGCGTACTCCGGCCGGAACAGCACGGTCAGTATTTGACGCCCAGCTACTACGGCGAATAGTGTGCCGGCCAGACCCAGTGCCGCACCCACAGCGATGAGCTTTCCAAGCAGCCCGGCAAAACGTCTCACCTCGCCCTGCATGTACAGTTTTGCGAGGCGTGGCGAAGTTACATTGCCGAGCGCAGCAACCACCGTCTGGCCCACCACGATGAGCGAAGCGAGCGCGGAGAAGATACCGACCTCCGCTAAGCCCGCCGAGCGTTCCAGCTGATACCGAGGTATGTTCGCGTTGAGCGAAACCAGGCCCTGTACAACCCCCAGCGGCAAGGCCCACAAAGCGAGATGTTTGCGGCGGCGCCAAGGTGAGGCGTCGTCGTGCATCGCTCCGGCTTGAGGACCCAGTGCAGCCCGCAGGCGCTTAGTCACGGGCCAGTCATAAAACGTAAGAACCAACGCGGCTGTGCAAGCCAAGGCCAGCGCTGCACTGAAAGCGTTACGAAAATAGCAGACGGCCAGCACCACTGCCGAGAACCCTAAGATGCCCTTAATAATCAGCGACCGAGCGATGATCTGCATGCGCTCCTGCTGCTGTAAATAACCCTGCAACACGTCGGACATTGCTTCGAGAGCCTTACTGAACCCAATGATTGCCACTACCCAGGCCGTCAGTCCCCACGCTCTTTGACGGCCGCAGATAACGGCGATGATCACCAAGGCCAGGAGCGTCGTCCAGATACGCAGGGTGATGTAATCACGCAAACGATAGCGGTGGGCAGCATCCGTCGCCTGCACCGATCGCAGTTGCAGGCTCGTAAATGAAATGACGGGCGATGCGATCGCAAGTCCCAGGGCGAAGGCTCCTACCTCCGAAGGTGCGCATGTCTTCGCGAGGGTGGTCAACATTCCCCACTGGCACGCGGCATACACAACGTTGGCGCCAGCCGTCCAAAGAAAGCCTGATCGCAGGCTCGATGCCGTAGCAAATGGCGTGTCGCGCGCCGCGGTGCTTCTCAGCTCCGGAAGTGCGGCTATCGCAGCGTCACGAGTTGACATTCTCGTAATAGCGGGACGCCCCGGCGCGCACTGGTTCATCACAATCATTCAAAATCGTGCCAAGAATCTTGCTTCCCGACTCGGCGAGCACCTTCACTGCCTGACGGTGAACATCGACCGAGGTTTTGTTCGAGCGCGTTACGAGAACTACGCCATCCGCGTTCCGCCCGATCATCCGTGTTTCCGGGAAGAGCAGCACGGGCGCTGTATCGATCAGCACGATATCGTAGCGATCGCGCAAAACGGATAAGATCTCCCTCAAATGACCGGCAGCAAGCAATCGCGCTATGCTGGCCGGCGTCTCGCCGCACGGGAGAATGGAGACGTTCTTCTCAACGGTCGGCTGGATAAGCTGATTCATCTGCTCGATTTTGATGCTTTGCGCAGACAACAGTGCCGTTAGACCGGGCCCGGGACCAAGATGAAAGTGTTGACTCATCGAGGGATTGCGCATGTCGGCATCAACGATCAGCACGCGCTTCTGGAGATCGGCCAGCGCGAGTCCCAGACTTGCGGCCAAGGTGGTCTTTCCTTCCTGCGGGATTGCACTCACAACGGCGACGACTTTTGGCGCTTGCGCTTCGTTCATCTGGTACAGCAGGGCATCCAGAGCTCCATGGAAAGAGTCATTCAATGCAGTGCTTTGTGGGGCTGGCTGCACGGAATCCACCTTCCCCGTTCCCAGCCATGACTTGCGCACGTGGGGCGTTTTGATGTTAGGAATGGTACCGAATTCCCGCAGTTGAAGATAACGATGCGCATCGCCGGGACGCCGCAGTTTAAGCGAGCGGCGCTCTGAGGCTTCGAGCAGGAAGCAGAGAGCCACACCGAGCAGCACACCGAGCACCGCACCTATGGCGAGATTGAGGGCCGGGTCGGGACGGTAAGGCAAGATCTGTAGTTTCGCCGGGTCAATCACGCGAATGTTGCTAGACCGGATCGCGGTCGCCACCCCGGCTGCATTGACCTTTTGCAACATGTCCTGATAGAACTGGCGCTTGGACTCAACTTCGCGCTGCAGCACCCGGTAGCGCACTGATGCCCCTGCTTCATCGGAAACCCTCCGATTCTGTTCCTGATAGGCGATACCAAGAAGGGCCTCGCGCCGTTTGGCACTGTCGTATTCGTTCCTCATGCGGCCCAATACGTTGGCTGTTTCTGACTTTATGAGACCTTGGATCGTGTCGATCTGCGCCTGTACAGCACGCAGCTGTTGGTGCTCCGGGCGCATCGTAACCGAAAGCAGACTGCGTTCTTTCTCGAGGTCGGCCAGGCGTGTGGCGTATTCGCGTAAGACCATGTCATCCAGCACCGCGGGCAGCTCACTTACTGAACTGTTGTTCGCGCGTTCGTACTTCGCCTGAATTTCCATGAGGTCGGCCTGCGCCTTCGACCAATCGCTTTGTATTTGACGTAAACGCGCTTCCGGGATGCTTTCACGATCGTTGCTGTTGACCATTCCCGAACGCTGCGCATACGCCTCCAGCTTCTGCTCCGAATCCTGCAGGTTACGGCGCATATCGTCGAGCCGCGCATTCAGCCATGTGGCGGTGCGCTCCGTTCCCGCCCAACGCGATTCCATGGTGAACGCCACATACTCCTCGGCAAGAGCATTCAAGAATTCTGCCGGAAGTTTCGGATCGGGCGCGGTGTAGAAGATCTCCAGAACGGAGCTCTGGGCCGCAGCTTTCACTTTCAGATTTGAGGCTGCTACTTCCAGTGCGCGCACGCGAGCTGTCTCCAGTTCGGGCGCCGGCAGATTGAAAGCCTTGCGCAGCACTGCCGCGAGTTGCGGATTGCCAACCCATCTGATCAGGCTTTCGATGTGCAACTTTTCAGCCCATTTACGGGCCGCTGTAACGCTCTGTTTGGTGTAGCCAAGCCTCTGATCCAGTCGCAAACGATCGACAACTCGATTCAATAGCGCTTCGCTTTGAAGAGTTTGCGCCTGTACTTGTATGTAGCTATCGGGCGACGCGGGGTTCGACTCGCCAGCGGGATCAAGGTCGCGCACATTCATGAAGTTCTGATTGAGGTCTTGTACTTCGAGTCTCAATGTGGCCCTGTATGTCGGGTTGGTTCTCAAAGTAAGAAGCAGTGAGAGCGTCAACATCACTCCCAACGCGAGCAGAAATGGCCATCGAAACTTCCAGATTATGCCTAAATAGTCAAGTACCCCAAGCGGCGCTTCACCGTCAGCCGAGGGTCCAGCTTTCCCCATCTCCAGCGGGTAGGCGTTCGCCACAAACTTCGTTTGCCTTTCCGGTAAGAGACTCATAGACGTCCCCAGATTGCGAGACCCGAAGCAGTTTGCAGCGCGGCTTCCGCAGCTTTGACTCCGACTTTGCGAGCCGTGCTGGATGGAACAACAAGCACATCTCCCGCTGTGAGCATCACATCCCCGCTCTTTGCCTTTTCCATTTCTTTCACATTCATCGGGATCGCCGTATGCCCGGGGCCGCCGGTCGAGGGTCGCAGAAGGGTACAGCGTGAAAGCGCGGCGGTCGGCAGTGCTCCTTCAGAAAGTGCGAGCGCTTCGAGCACTGAGGTTTTCCCCTCTGGGCCGAGCACAAAGCCGCCCGGCTTTCGTACGTCGCCGAGGACGTAGATCAGCTGTGCCTTGGGTACGGTGAGCGTGTCGCCGCGTTGCAGCAGAACCTTTTGACTATCGCCACCCCGCAGCAGATCGGCAAGCTTGTAGGACAGCACGTGCTCGCTGCCGTTCGCCTCCTGACGACTCAGATGAACAAGGTAGCCAGCATCCGGCCTCAATCCTCCAGCCATCGAGAGAAGCTCCGCGAGCGTCTTTTGTCCGGCTAGCTGGTAAATGCCGGGATTTTGCACCTCGCCCAGAACCGAGACTGGTTGGCTGTGGTACTCCAAAATCTCGACTGCCGCAGACGGGTTGTAATAAAACTGGTTGAAACGAGTCCCCAATTCTGCAGCCACGTCCGACGCAGATTTTCCGCCCACTTCCAGCTGTCCGATCATCGGCAGATCGACTCTGCCGTCCTTTGACACCGTAACGCGCTTCTCATCGATTTCATGAATTTGCGCCGAGCGGATCAACAAGACGTCGTCCCTACCGATCAGGTAACCCTCGCTCGCTGAAAGAGCTCCTGCCATGCATGCAAGAAGCCCGGTAAGCATCAGTACGCCCTTCAGATAATTGCCCCCCATGTTGTGTCTCAACCTGCAGTCACAAGAGCAGCGGTGATTTTTGGTGAGGGAGCCACAATTGTTTCTGTAAGCGGCAACTCCAGCGCCGGCTCGTACTCCGGAACGAGTCTTCGCAACTCGACCAACAATGCGACGTGATCGCGACGCCTACACAGATTGGAAATATGCGTCATTTGGCCGTGCAGATCGGACAACGTCGAGTTTCCTTGAAACCTGCGTACCTTCTGATGGATCGTGGGAATTGTGCACTCATCCTCTAAATTCAACTCTTCGTAAAGCTTCTCGCCCGGCCTCGTCCCGGTAAAAGTGATCTGGATGTCTTCATCCAGCCTCCGCCCGCTGAGCAGAATCAGCTTTCGCGCAAGGTCAACGATTCGAACTTGCTCGCCCATATCAAGGACAAACACTTCGCCGCCTTCGCCCAGCAGTGAAGCTTGAAGGACAAGCTGCGAGGCTTCGGGAATAGTCATGAAGTAGCGGCGCATCTCGGGATGCGTAACGGTTACTGGACCACCAGCCGCGATCTGCTTCAGGAAAGTGGGAACGACACTCCCGTTGCTGCCCAGTACGTTGCCAAAACGTACTGACACGAACTTGGTCTGGGATTGCCGCTGCATGCTGCAGGCAATCAACTCGGCCACCCGTTTGGTCGCCCCCATCACATTGGCTGGCCGAACAGCCTTGTCCGAAGAAATGAGCACGAAATGGTTCACTCCGGCGGCCTCAGCGGCGAGCGCGACATTATAAGTCCCCAAAGCATTGTTCTCGACCGCTTCGAACAGGCTAGTTTCCATGAGCGGGACGTGCTTGTACGCCGCCGCGTGATAGACGGCAGAAGGAAGAAAGGACTCAAATACCTCGCGCAGTCGCAGCTCGCTTTGGACGTTACCGACAATGCTGACGAACGTTAGCTCCGGAAATCGCGTACGCATCTCCCCGCCCAAATGGAACAATGCGGTCTCGGCGTTATCGAGGGCGATGAGTTTGCTTGGATGAAGTCGCCCGATTTGGCGGCACAGTTCGGATCCGATCGAACCCGCGGCTCCAGTGACTAGCACGACTTTGCCTTCAATGAGCGAGAGTAGTCCGCGGTGATCGAGCGATACCGGCTGGCGGCCAAGTACGTCATCCATCGAGACCTCGCGCAGCTGCCCGGCGAAGTGCTCCTCGGAGATCAGGTGCGACAGCGCAGGGATCGTTTTGAACCGTACTTGCGCGTCATTACAGTGCTGCACAATGGCCATCATTTCGGCTGCGCTCGCCGATGGAGTCGCAATCAAAACGAGATCAACCTTGAAACCTTGCGCCAGTTGGGCTAATTCGAGCCCCTTCCCAAGCACTGGAACTCTATGAATGGCTGTCCCGGTCTTCCTCGGGTCGTCATCAATGAGCCCGACGGGCAAATATCCGAGCGAGAGATCCTGCTGGAATTCGCGGATTAGTTTGGCTCCGCTGAAGCCCGCGCCATAGATCAGGACCTTACGTCGTACCTTTCGCGGACCGCGGTTTCTGCGCCGGTCAGCGTATGTGCGAACAGCAATGCGAGTAGCGACGACAGCGGCGAGGAAGAGAATAAAATCCAGAAAGTAAACGGACCGGGGAAAACCTGACGACGAGAGCGTTGCAATGACAACCAACGAAAGCAAGCTAGACAATCCGGTCCAGCGAAGGATGGCGCTCACGTCTGGCACGGAAACAAACTTCCAGGGGCTGCGATCAAATCCTCCAGCCAGGTGAATAATTGGCTTGACCAAAACCCAGATGCTCGTGGCGACCAGCCAGTCGACAAGATAGCGATGTGGAATCACAAAATCGAATCGCAGCAGGAATGCCAACGTGCCGGCAAGAACAGCAACCGCGGCATCGCGCATAAGCATGGACAGGGCACGTCGTGCCCGCGGAGCAAACGCAAAGATGGCGCGCTCGGAACGCTCTCTCAGGTTTCTCATCTGAACGCCAGGACTTCCGGATTTGTGCCAAAACTCGCTTCACAGATCGGGACTGACTCTGTTACGTTTTCCTCTACCGCTATCGGTTCGCAGCCGGCGGCGTGTCGAATAGCGTTGATGACGGTTGTCTGTTCAGAAATGGTCAGGCTGCTCGAGCTTGGCAAGCAGATACCACGCTCGAAAACTCCCTCTGCAACACCATCGCCTTCGTATTCGCAGCCTGCAAACAGCGGTTGAAGGTGCATCGGTTTCCAAACCGGGCGAGACTCGATGCGGGAGGAGCCGAGCCGCGCAATCAATTGAGTCCGCGAACACCCAAACACCGCTTCGTCGATCTCGAACACACTCAGCCAGTTCGTATGTAAGCCGTAGGGAGCTTGCGGCATCAACCTGATGCCGGGAACATCGGCTAACGCTCTGGCATACCGGAAAGCAATCGAGCGTCGTTGCTCCACACGCAACTCCACCACTTGCAGTTGTCCCCGTCCGATTCCAGCCAGTACGTTGCTCATCCGGTAGTTGTAGCCGGCTTCGCTGTGTTCGTAAGCGATACCCGAATCGCGCGCCTGGCAAGACCAGAAGCGCGCCTTTTCCACCCATTCACGATGCGGCGAGACGAGCATCCCACCCCCCGTGGTTGTAATCAGTTTGTTGCCGTTGAAGGAGAACACTCCGACGGTACCCAGCGTTCCAGCACGGCGGCCTCTGTAAGTAGCCCCAAGGGCTTCAGCGGCGTCCTCAAGGACGGGAACTTCGTAGCGGTTGCACACCGACACAATCGGATCCATATCTGCACATTGGCCAAAGAGATGAACGACGATCACTGCCTTGGGTAAGCGATTCCTATCGGCTTTCCGCCTTAGTACCACGCTCAACAACTCAGGATCGAGATTCCAACTACGGCACTCACTATCGAGGAAAACCGGCCGGGCGCCTTGATACAGAATGGGATTCGCGCTGGCAACAAACGTCAATGTCTGACAGAGCACCTCATCTCCTGGACCAACATCCAACAGGCGTAATCCAAGATGGATTCCCGCAGTGCCGCTCGCGAGCGCGACTGATGGGAGACCAACATAGTCTTCAAATTCATCTTCAAAAGCAGTAAGATTCGGTCCAACGGTGGAGAGCCAATTCGAGTCGAATGCATCCTGGACGTATTGCTGCTCGTGTCCGCTCATATGCGGAACCGACAATAAGATCGTGTTTGAGGATTCGTGATTCATCAATGATCTACATGGCGCGTGTCTGCAAACCCGCGAGTTATTGAGTCCGATGTTTAAGCGTCTCCAAACTGCATAGCGTCCACGTGCATTCGGATCAGAAGCTCTTGAATGAGCCCTGTTCCGTGGCAACTAGTTTGGTTTGAGATCCGGAACATCGCCGAGTGCCATCCTAGGCGAGCGGCAGTTCGAAAAATCAAAAGGAAGCTGTAGCCGTTCTGGGGAGCCTCGTCCTCCTGGGGGACGTCGCACTCCAATCTGATTTAGTCATGGCTTACCTTGATCGTGCGAGCGGTTCATGGGCTACGGCCATGCCTTCGTCGATCTCGGCTTTCAAGACAATCGGGATCCGAGTTGTCGTTTGCAGAATCATAAGCGTGCCTTCGATCCTAACCACCACAGCGTGTGATCCGAAAGTTGCAAATAGACGCTACCGTTTGATAACTGACGTTAGTCTGGTTTGTAAGTTTTAGTACATTTACGCTTGAGGAGAATAGACTTACATGAGGAATCGAGCTAGGCTGGAGCTTCCCTTTATACGAGCCTTGTGCTGGTAGGGAGTAGCGCGGAGATATAGTATTCACTGCGTCTATGGGTTAGATGTGAAGATAGCTTTTTACACGGACGAGCCCCTGTCGGCGGAAGGTTTCGTGAAAGCCATCGCCGAAGAATCTCATTTCACATGTAAGTGGATTTGCGCAGACAATTCGGATTTACTGCTTTCCGAGTTGGAGCGCAACCTCGAGATACTAGTGATTGACTGTGCCTCCTGTGATCCTATAGCTACGGCATCACAGGTTCGACGCGAGCATCCCTCGACACTCATAGTGTTTTGGGCTCGTGAACTTCCGATTGAGGTCACAGGTGCAGCATTAGCCCTTGGAGTTCGTGGTGTTATGCGAAAAACTGCGACGGCTGATCGAGTCCTTTTGGCCTTGAAGGTAATCGCTTCGGGAGAAGTCTGGCTTGAGCGTAAGCTGGCGGCCGAGCTGCTCGCCACACGACACATCAAGTTGTCACCGCGAGAGAGCGAGCTAGTATTCTTGGTCTCAAAAGGGCTGAAGAATCGCGAGATAGCGGAAGAGATGAGCTTAACTGAGGGGACGGTAAAGATCTACCTGTCTCGCCTCTTCCAAAAGACCGGCGCCAAAGACCGGCTTGCCCTTGCGCTGCTGGGATTGCGTCAAAGATCACAACGTGGAACTACCACTGTGATGGTGCCTCAATTAGGTTCGGAGTACGATGTTGTCGCGGCCGACCCAAGTATCACGATTGACGGGCGGCTCAGGAATACGCGGGTCGAGAGCTCGGACCCGCCGCCTCGAGGCGCTGTTTCGGTTAGCTGAAGGCGCAGTCCGACCTATCAATATCGGGAGACGTAACTACTTAGAGGTAGGTATTCAGCCTCCCGGGAGCCGCGCAGTGAACCATATATTTTGCTGCCGGTGTTCAACAACTGTTCAAAACATTTTCTACGGGTCGTCGCCGCGCCGTCATCGGAGTTTCCGCGAAGAAGGCTCTTGCCGTCGATCATAGCTCCGGAGTTTGTATGTGGGGCGTGCGATTCCGAATGATCATTCGCGGTGGCGGCTGGCTCCGCTTCCCTGCGTGGCGACTCGACGGTGAAAGGCGGCATAGCGCGGATCCATGTGGACGGGCTTCAGGTCCTCTTCCGCGTCTAGTTCCCTGGGCCCCCATAGGAAAACGCCGCAGCCTCGTAGATGGGTGAAGAATGCGGCATGGGGATGTCCGGCGATCATCCCAGACAAGCGCCGACCCGCGCGACGCCGCCCAGTAAGCGGCGGTCATCGCTTTCTGAGCGTTGCGAGTGCCTTGGGGCAGTAGGTTTGCGGCCTGATCGTAGGCGCCCTCGCCACCGAGGGTGAATGCGAACGAGGGTTGCGCGCGGCCGTCTCGCGATCCATTGGCCGAAAGTCCGGACCAGCTGATCGAGAGCTTTGTGCTGGATCACTTCCGCCTCCTTGTACCGGTACTCGTCGAAGACGTCCTCGCCCAGATCCAGCAAAGTCGTCAGAGTACCGGTGTAATCGGGACCAAGAACCCGGCGCGGCACGGCGAGCAACTCGCGGTGCTGTTTTTCGCCAGGACGGTATTGCCACCGCATGACGTTTGCAAGGTTGTAGAGCGCAGGGTGTCCGGGTGAGCCGGACCGAGGACCCGAGTCTGGATACGGAGGGTTTCGCGCTAAATCTTCTCTGCTTCCGGGAGGCGCTCCTCACGGGCTAAAGCGACGCCCAGAGCATTGCGCGCCAGCAGCATTCCGCACCGAAGACCTAACGGTCGGCTCGACTGTTCGGCGAATCAGCTTCTCGGCTTGCTCACGGCGGCTCATCAGGCGCGGTGGATGACCTTAGTGTCTCAAGGGGTAGAAGGAGGTTAGTGCTGCAGAAGAGCAACAGGCAGCTTTACACATGCGTCGGCGGGTCGGCTCGGGGACCGTATACAACCTCTGCGCCGGTGGTCCGAATCCACTCGCCCCGGCCAATTCTTTTCGTGTCCGGAACGTTGTGCTATCGATGTCTCAGGTCGGACATAGGTCCAGGCACCTGCGGTTCCGAAGAGCTCCTCAATTCGCCTGTTCTTGCTTTTCCCATGAACTCGCCTTCCAAACGAGCATGGGTCTTCAGCTGCGAGAAGGTTTGCCAGCTGACGCCATCCTCGCAGGCATCTCTTTCGACTGGACTTGCCTGAGATGCTGATCTGGGCGCAGAGCAAACGAACTGATCGAGCGCAGCTAGCTTCCAATGCAGCTAGCTTCCAAATAGCGTTCACATCGCCAAACTGGCGCAGAGTTCAATGCAAGCTAGACGGCTTTGTTGATCTTGAGCCGGGCCTGATGTTTCCGCCCCCAATCACAGATGTTCTGGAGCACCGGCGCCAGCGTTAATCCATACGGCGAGATTGAATAGCAGACGTGCGGTGGAAGGCCCTTTCTCTCGTGCCTCGAAAGAATTCCGTCCTCGACCATTTCATGCAGATGCCGGATCAGCATTCGCTCCGTGATCTCCGGTATGCTTCGCCTCAATTCGCCAGTTCGCATCGGTCCGTCGAACAACCGCCATAAAATCGTGCCTTTCCATCGGCCATCGATGACAGACAGCATCGAATCGATGGGACACGACGAAACCTCTTTCTTCGAAGCAGGCATTTGGTTCCAATTATCAGCCTGACGCTGACAAATTAGTCAGTACAGATGCCTGCGACGTTACCCGCTTGAATCGAGTCACCTAGCCAGAGTCAAATATGCGTTTTCTGGATACGATAACGATTACCGTAGTAGGTGCGATGGTGGGGAATGAAGTGGCTGTTTCGGCCTTTATCAATCCTGCTCTCTGGCGGTTGGAGAATAGTTCGCAAGCGGAGGGCGCATCGAGTCTCGCTCGTTCGCTGGGGCGGGTGATGCCTGTCTGGTACGGTTTGTGTCTGGTGCTACTCGCCCTTGAGTCGGTCCTCCATCGCCACGAGGCTGCTTTGATTCCTCTGCTTGCGGCGACACTGATCTGGGTGGCCGTTATCGTGTTTAGCGTCCGGATGCTTGTACCCATCAACGATCGCCTCGCATCTTTGGATTTAGCGGCGCCGGAACCTGGCTGGCAGGGAGCTCACCGAAGGTGGGATTCCCTACATCGTGTTCGCATTTTTTTGTTGGCGGCCGCCCTTTTTTCGCTCACTTACGCATTGGTCGGTTGAGTTCTTGCTGACGCAGTGAGTGGAATTTCGCAAGGCAGGCGAGCTTTTCTGCTATAGTAAGAGGGTCCTCTGCCCGCATTCGTCCTTTCGTAGTGCAGTCTGCGCACTCTCCCGTCCCGTAGCTTCCAGGATTTGAAGCTTGGTTCGTTCTTAAGGACGTCCAGCCGGTACTCGGCATTGTCTTTAACGAACAAATGAACCAATTTTCTGAACTCTCACTGTCTCCGGCGATTCATCAAAACCTGATCCGTAATCGCTTTACTGAACCAACCCCCGTCCAGGCCCAATCGATCCCAGCCGCGCTGGCGGGTTCCGACCTGGTGGCCACCGCGCAAACCGGCACGGGCAAGACCCTGGCGTTTCTGCTTCCGATCGTCGAGAAGCTGCTCAAAGCGTCCGAGGGAAAGGAAGATCGCAAACCGAATGGGATTCGCGCGCTGGTCCTGACGCCCACGCGTGAGCTGGCCATCCAGATTGCCAGCGCCTTCTCCGATCTGACGCTACACACGAACCTCCGTGCGGCCGTGGTCGTGGGGGGTATGAGCGAACAGACTCAGCTCAATGCCATTCGACGAGGCGTGAATCTTGTCATTGCGACGCCGGGCCGTCTCGAAGACTTCCTGAGCCGCCGTCTGATCGATCTCAAATCGGTGGATACGCTTGTGCTCGACGAGGCGGATCGCATGCTCGACATGGGCTTTCTGCCGGCGATCGAAAAGATTCTCGGCGTTCTCCCGTCGGCCCGCCAGAGTATGTTCTTTTCGGCCACGATGGACAAGACCATCGAACGCCTGATCAGCCGTCATGCCAAGGATCCGGTGAGGATTGCGGTTGGTGCGACAGCCAAGGCGCCCGATCAAATCGACCTGCATATCTACGAAGTCGAACACGACAGGAAAGTGGGCCTGCTGCGCCACATGCTGGCGAAGGAAGACGGCTCGTTTCTGGTTTTCGTCCGTACCAAGCATGGTTCGGACCGGCTTGCGAGGCGCCTCTCTACTTCGGGGCTGCGCGCCGTCGCGATGCACGGCGATCGTACGCAAAACCAGCGCAATCAGGCTCTGGCAGGTTTTCGAGACGGCCGCTACCGGGTGCTGGTTGCCACGGACGTGGCGGCCCGCGGGATACACGTCGACAGCGTTGCGCATGTGATCAACTTCGATCTGCCGCAGGCGCCTTCCGACTTCATACACCGGATCGGGCGAACGGGCAGAGCCGGTCAGCGAGGGACGGCCTCCACGTTCAGCCTTCGTTCCGAGCGCAATGAGATTCGCCGAATCGAACGCGAGTGCAAAGTGCGTCTGGTTCAGCAGAGTGTGGCGGTTGAGGTGGCGAGCGATGCTGCCGAACATGCCGAGCGGTCCCTTGCCCAATCCGCTCCGTACAATGCCGCGCCGGCTCACGCCGCACAGCGCGCGCATCACGGTCGCAAGCCTGAGGAATCCGGTAAGTTCGGTGCGCCCAGGAAACGTACATTCGGCGGCGCTCCCAATCGCCGCAGAGCCGGGCGGTAAGTCCTCAAGCTCGTATCTTAGTTCGGCTGCGATGATGATCTAGCGGGTTCCCCGAGCGGGACTTCCGTTCGATATGGGAACGCCGACGACAACGAAGCAGGCTGCGCGCACCAGTGCCAGCCTTCTCGCCTCGCTTTGGGGCTTCGCCTTCCTGAGCTATCTGCTACGCACCAATATCGCGGTTGCGCAGCAGTACATGGCTCGCGAGCTCGCGCTTACGGACATTCAGATTGGCTACGTCTTCAGCGCGTTTCTGATTGGCTACACGATCTTTCAGGTGCCGGCCGGTGTACTTGGGGACCGGTTCGGGCCGCGCATTGTGCTTGCACTTTCCGCCCTTAGCTGGGCGGCAACGACGCTGCTGACCGGCCTTGTTCCGGGGCTGCTGCTCAAGGGCATAGCGTATGCGCTGGGCTCGCTGATCGTTCTCCGCTTCCTGCATGGAATAGGGCAAGCTGCGACGTACCCGGTCGCGATGACCGCGGTCGCAGACTGGTTTCAACCCTCGCAGCACGCCTTCATCAACGCGATCATCTTTACAGGTTCAACGCTCGGATCGGCTTTTGCTCCGCCACTGGTTGCGCACATCATGAATGCGCTTGGCTGGCGAGCGACGTTCTACTGGACAGCGTTACTGCCGCTGCTACTCGCGGGCTTCTGGTGGTGGCAGACACGTCATCTTCGGCATACGGCCGGAGGCGCGATCAACCGGACAGGCAACTGGTGGGTTCTGGCACGGGACAAGAACATTTTCTTTCTGTGCCTGAGCTACTTTCTTTACTGCTACGCGATTTCCATATTTGTTTATTGGCTGTTCAAGTATCTGGTGGACGTACGGCATCTCAGCATCGTGAATAGTGGATGGGCCACGAGTCTGCCGTGGATCGTGGCGACGGTGGCTGTTCCCTCGACCGGGTACCTGAGCGGACGCCTTTCCGAAGAAATAGGGCGACTTCAGGCGAGGCGCCTAGTGGCTGCCGTCTGCCTGGTTCTGGCGGCTCTTTTGATGTTTGTGGGAGCGGGCGCGCGCAGTATCGCAGTGGCGATGACGGGTATCTCGCTGAGCGTTGGCCTGCTGTTCAGCACCGAGTCCTCATACTGGTCAACCGCGATCGATCTGGCGCCCGAAGACGCGGGGGCGGCGGGCGGGCTGATGAACCTGGCGGGCAATTTCGGCGGGGTCGTCTCGACACTTCTTGTACCGGTGCTGGTACAGAGTTTCGGCTGGTATGTGGCGCTGCTTTCCGGCTCGGCCTTTGCGCTGCTCGCGACAATCACTTGGTTTCTCGTCGCTGCGCGAAGATGAAATAAGCGCCTTGTACCGCAAAAGATGAAACGCCCCGTTTGCCTTCTCGCCGTTTTTGCTTCCAGTCTGGCTGCCTTCGGGCAGACACAATCCTCAAATCTAAGCGATGCGGTCCAGAACCGCGCCCCGCTACAGCCTAATGCGTATCTTGCACTGCCGCTCGGGGCGGTGCGGCCGCATGGCTGGCTGCTCAAGCAGGAACAGATCCAAGCGTCAGGGCTAACCGGCCATTTGGACGATTTTTGGAACGATGTCGGGCCGAATAGCGGGTGGCTGGGGGGTACAGGCGAGTCGTGGGAACGCGGTCCTTACTATCTGGACGGGCTGCTGCCGCTCGCCTATCAGCTGAACGATCAAAAGTTGATAGCGAAAGCAAAGCGCTGGGTCGAGTGGAGCCTGAACTCGCAAACCGCCAATGGCCAGTTCGGCCCGGCGAAGAACGACGACTGGTGGCCGCGCATGGTGATGCTCAAGGTTTTGACGCAATACGCGGAAGTGAGCGGAGACAAGCGCGTGGTTCCGTTCCTTGAGAAGTACTTCGCCTATGAGCTGCGTGAATTGCCGAATCGGCCGTTGAGGGATTGGGGTAAGTATCGCTGGCAGGACAACGTGTACACCGTGATCTGGCTCTACAATCGAACGGGCGACAAGAGCCTGTTGTCACTGGCAAAACTACTTCACGATCAGGGGTACGACTGGGAAGCGCAGTTCGCTAACTTCAAGTACACGACGAAAGAGACACGCGAGAGGCTCGGGTTAGGCGATAAAGGCCCTATCCCGGAGGCGGCAATGCAGACGCATGGCGTGAACAATGCAATGGCGCTCAAAGTGGCTCCAATATGGTGGCTGGTCAGCGGAAAGGCGGCCGATCGCGGGGCACTCGATCGTCAATTGGCGCTGCTAGATCGGTATCATGGCCTGCCGAACGGTATGTTCAGCGGAGACGAGCATCTGGCGGGACTGGATCCTTCGCAAGGCATAG
Organism: Terriglobia bacterium; assembly: GCA_963723645.1. Taxonomy (GTDB): domain Bacteria; phylum Acidobacteriota; class Terriglobia; order Bryobacterales; family Bryobacteraceae; genus Bog-105. The sequence continues at coordinate 856,691 of CAVRRR010000005.1, read as the reverse complement.
AACTCTGCGCGGTGGTCGAGAGCATGTTTTCTCTCGAAGATGCATTTGGCATTCTGGGCGACGCGCGGCTGGCGGACCGATTGGAACGGGTCAGCTATAACGCCCTTCCGGGGACACTTTCGAACGATATGTGGTCGCACCAATACGATCAGCAGCCGAACCAGATCGCCTGTACACGAGCGCACCGGCAATGGTCGACGAACGGGGACGATTCGAACCTGTTCGGGCTAGCTCCTAATTTCGGCTGCTGTACGGCGAACCTGCATCAAGGCTGGCCGAAGTTCGTTTCGAGCGTATGGATGGCGACTCCGGACGGTGGGGCAGCGGTGGCGGCCTACGCTCCAAGCGAGGTGCGGTTCCGGGCGAAAGGCAACGAGGTGAAGATCGACGAAGAAACCGACTATCCTTTCCGAGGAGATGTGAAGCTCACGGTTCACGCGACGGGCGCAGGGCAGTTTCCGTTGTTGCTTCGGATTCCCGAGTGGGCCGCGAACGCGAGCGTGAAGGTGAATGGGGGTGCGGCAAAGACGGTGAGCAAGCCGGATGCCCCGAGCGGTTTTTTCCCGATCCGCCGTGCGTGGCAGGACGGGGACACAGTTACGATTTCGTTTCCGATGGAGCCGCGCGTGACGCATTGGTTCCACAATTCCGCCGTTTTCGAACGAGGGCCGCTGGTATTTTCTTTGCCGCTCGATGGGCAATGGAATGAGCTCAAGAAGTACGCCGAAAAATCCGGCGATTGGCAGATCACGCCAGTGAAATCGTGGAACTTCGGCCTGGCGCTCGGTCCTTGCGATGCCGAAGTGCGTGAAGGTTCAGTTGGAGATACACCATTCGATGTGCAGCATCCCGCGGTTTCGCTGAGTGTGGAGGGAAGTCAGCTGCCGCAGTGGACGGTGAACGAGAACTCGGCTGGCCCGGTGCCGATGAGTCCCGTAAGTACGAGCGGCTCGTTGCAGAAATTGACGCTGGTGCCCTACGGAGCGGCAAAGTTGCGGATCACCGAATTTCCTTTTCTGAAGGAGACAAGCAAGTGCGGTGCGGACACCACGGCACGGCTGCGGTAAGCGAACTAGGTAAGACGGAAGGCATGGGGCAGCAGATCTCCGGTCGTGAATTCTTCGTCCCGGCCTGCAATGAGAATGGTTGCATGGGGCGCGAGCTCCGAAATCCACTGGCGGCAGGCTCCACAGGGCATCTGGGCGCGGATAGGCTCTTCGGGGTTTGCATCGATGCAGGCGACCGCGATCGCGCGAATGTAGCGATCGTCTTTCGCAATGGCGGCCGAGAGCGCTGAGCGTTCCGCACAGAGACTGAGGCCGAAACTGGCGTTCTCGACATTGGTTCCGGTGTAAATTCCTCGCTCGCCGAGCGCCGCGGCGCCCACGCGAAACTTAGAATAAGGCGCGTAAGCGAATTCGGCGATACTGCGAGCCTGCCGAATCAATTCATCTTTTTCGTCTGCCGCGATCGTGTTTTCCATGCCGTATTACAGTCTAAGTTGGATGCGGTCGAAAGCCCGAAATATCAATCTTCTGGTGCTGGCCGGCCTACTTACGGCGCCTTTATGGGGGCAAGGCAACTACGAAATACAGGTCTACGGGTCAGACACCGTAGCGCCCGGGCGAACCATGGTGGAGCTACACAGCAACTTTACGATCGAAGGTTTCAAGGATACGGTAGGCGGGGTGTTGCCGGACGAGCATCAGTTGCACGAGACTGTGGAGATTACGCAGGGCTGGAACAGCTGGTTTGAAACCGGGTTTTACATCTTCACGAGCGCCGGACCAAACCAAGGCTACAAGTGGGTGGGGGATCACATACGGCCGCGTGTGCGTGTACCGGAAAGCTGGCGATGGCCGGTGGGAGTGAGTCTTTCAACCGAGATCGGATATCAGCGGCCTATTTTCTCTACGGATACGTGGACCTGGGAAATAAGGCCGATTATCGACAAGACGCTGGGGCCGTGGTACCTCGCCTTCAACCCCGCGCTCGAGAGATCGTTTCACGGGGCGAGTGTGCATGAAGGGATTGGATTCGCGCCGAATTTCAAGGCTGCGTATTCTGTGACGCGGAAATTCAGCGCGGGACTGGAGTACTACGGATCGCTCGGCTCAATCACGGGCTTCGACCCGTTCCGGCTGCAACAGGAGCAGATTGTGCCCTCGATCGATTACGATTTCGGGCCGAACTGGGAGTTCAATTTCGGCGTTGGTGTGGGGATAACTCACAGCACAGATCACCTGCTCGTGAAGATGATTATCGGGCGGCGATTCCGGTTCATTACTCCGCGTGTGCCGCACATTTTCAGACCGAACGGCGTTCAACCCTCAGCTTGAGATCGAGATGCGGATGCGCGTGCTTTTAGCGTTGGCGATGTGCCTTTCCACAAGTTTCGCGGCCGAGAAGAAGCCTGCTGTAGCGGACGGTCCGGCAGCGCCGCTCGGTCTTCCACCGGTCGAATGGCCAGCCGATAATCCGTATTCCGCGGCCAAGGTGGAATTGGGAAGAACGCTTTTCTTTGACGGCAGGCTTTCGGCGAACGGGCAGGTCTCTTGCGCATTCTGCCATCAGCCGGCGCATGGCTTCTCTGGAGGCGTACCGCTCTCGACGGGGGTCAACGGAAAGCTCGAAGGGCGGCGCACGCCGACTCTGATCAACCGCGCTTGGGGTAAATCGCAGTTTTGGGACGGACGCGCACCGACAATTGAGGCGCAGGTGATCATACCGGTGACGAACCCGAATGAGATGGGCATGACGGCGGATAAAGTTGTGCAGACGCTGCAGGGGATTCGGGGATACGCACCGCTTTTTGCGGCCGCGTTTGGAGATGACCGAATCGACTTTGATCGTGTTACGAAGGTGATTGCCACATTCGAACGGACGATTGTGTCGGGCAATTCGGCTTTCGACCGATTCAAGGCGGGCGAAAAGAATGCGCTTACGAAAGAACAGAAGGCGGGTCTCGATTTCTATAACGGAAAAGGCGAATGCGCGGAATGCCACTCCGGTCCGAACTTCACAGACGAAAAGTTCGCCAATCTCGGCATCGGTATGGATCAGGCGCATCCCGATCCGGGCCGCATGGTGGTAACGAAGAAGCGCGGCGATTTCGGGAAGTTTAAAGTTCCGACGCTGCGCGATCTTTCCGAGACCGGTCCGTACATGCATGACGGACGGTTCAAAAGCCTGGACGAAGTGCTGGATTTCTACGCGAAGGGCGGCCTCCCGAACCCGCACCTGGACACGCGGCTGACGCCCTTTTACATGGACGCGGAGACGAAACGGGATCTCCTTGCGTTTCTGCGAGCGCTGAACGGGGAAGGCTGGCAAGGCATTCGTGCGCCGGCTCAGATGCCGCAATAGTCTCCGGCTATATTCGATAAATGAGATTCAGCTCTTTTGCGCGCCGATCGGTGATGGTGCTGAGCCTTTGCGGCGGGACGCTGCTGTCGCGCGGGGCTTCGAACCAGGATGCGGGAATAGCTGAGCGCATCGCGACCGGGTACAAAACGATAACGGAAGCAGACCTGAAAGCGGACCTCGGGTTCGTGGCTTCGGATGCGTTGCAGGGGCGAATGTCTCTGGAGCCGGGTGATGATGCTGCGACAGGCTGGGTGGCGTCTGAATTTGCAAAAGCCGGTTTGCAGCCGCTTGTGAATGGCGGATACGAGCAACCGGTGCCGCTGATCGAGTATCGGGCAGACCGGAAGCAGAGCTACGTGGCGCTCAAGCGGGACGGGGCAGTGAAGGAATGGAAGTTTCCCGACGCGTACGGGACGTTTCCGCGGGATGTGGACGTGACGGCGGAGGTGGCCTTCGCCGGATTCGGCATTACCGCGCCAGAGCTCAACTATGACGATTACCAGCGGCTCGATGCAAAAGGCAAGATCGTTTTGATTTTCGATCATGAGCCGCAAGAGACCGACGCGAACTCGGTTTTCAATGGCACCGGCAACACGCGATATGCCACCACCCGGGCGAAGGTTTTGAATGCGCAGGCTCATGGCGCGTTGGGAGTGCTGATCGTCGCAGAGCCGAATCGAAAACATCCTTCGAACCAGGAACGGATGGCGCGGATCGGAGGAACCACTACGCGGGCCACGCCACTACCTTCGCAGGCGCTGGCGGACGACGAACTGCATACGCCAGCCGCGATCATTTCCGACGCCGTAGCGAGAGAACTGCTGGCGAATGCGGGCACGAGTCCGTCGGACCTCCAGAAGGCAATCGATCATGATCTCAAGCCGCAGTCGCGCGCGCTGCCGGAGACCAGCGTGACTCTGCACTTCCGTAATCTGTTTACGAGGTCGGGTACAAGTTACAACGCGGTGGGGTTGCTCGAAGGGAGCGATCCGGGGCTGAAAGCGGAAACGATTCTGATCAGTGCTCACCATGACCACGATGGTATGAGCCTGGACCAGATCTGGCACGGGGCGGACGATAACGGCTCGGGAACGGTAGGGGTGGTGGAACTGGCGCATGCGTTTGCAGCGAATCCCACGAAGCCGAAACGTTCGATTCTCTTCGTGGTGTTTGCGGCGGAGGAGCGGGGACTGCTGGGGTCGTTTTATTTAGCGCAACATCCGCTGCGTCCGCTCGACACGACGCGGGCCATGATCAACTTCGACATGATCGGGCGGGATGAAACGCCGAGCGATCAAACGAAGGGACTAATCGATGTTCCGGCAGATACGACGAACCGGCTGAACCTGATCGGGGCAACGTACAGTCCGGATTACAACCGCACCGTGCAGGAAGAGAACCGGAAAGTAGGTCTCACGCTTGACTATCGCTTCGACCATGAATCGGCGTTGAACGTGTTTTTTCGAAGCGACCAGTTTCCGTTCGTGCTGCACAATGTTCCGGCGTTCTGGTGGTTCACCGGCTTTCATCCCGACTACCATCATGTGACCGATACGGCGGACAAGATCGATTACGTGAAGATGGCGAAGATTCTAAGGCTGGCGTATCTGTCCGCCTGGCAATTCACGGACGAAGCAACTCCACCCAGATTCGTCAAGGATCCTGGCGGGAAGGCTGAATAGGGTCAGGAACGCTTCTCCAAGATGCGTTCGAGGAGGGGGGGGATTTCGAAGACCGCTCGGTTGTTCATGGCGGCGATTCGACTCTTCATCTCGGCGAGATTGTCTTTCTGGAGTAACTGCCCGACCGCGCGTTCAATCTCGCTGAAGTTTTTCAGGACGATGCCGACGCCCTTTTCGGCGACCCATTGCGTGTTGTAGCGCTCCTGAGGAAGCGTCCAGGCATTGCGCTCGACGATGACCGGCAGGTTCATCTGCAAGGCTTCGGAGATGCTGCCCGGCCCAGGTTTGCCGATGAAAAAATCGGCCAGCGCCATGTAGCGCGGGATGTCTTTGGTGAAGCCTTCGAGCACAATTTTGTTTTTGGACTCGAGCCGCGCGAGGCGTTCCAGCAGCGCCTTGTTCCGGCCGCAGAGCATCACTAGCTGGACGCCGGAAGTGCTGTTCCTGAGGCGCTCGGCGATGCGGAACATGACGTTCGATCCTTCGCTGCCGAAGAGAACCAAGCCGGTTGGGAGGTGCGGGTCGAGACCTAGCCTGATCCGCTCGGCGATGCGATCTACCGGGGGAACATCGTAGAACTCGGGCCGGAGGATCATTCCACTGGTAAGGAAAGCGTGCTCTTCATCGAATCCCATTTTCTTTGCCTGGCAGTGGGCGCGCTCGGTGCCACAGATCAGATATTGGGCTTGCCGTTCCATCCAGAAGTGGGGCGGATAATCGGCGAGATCGGTGAGGATTGTAATGAGCGGAGTTGCGGGTAAAGCAGTCTGCAGGCTCTGGAAGAGCGCGCGATTGAAGTTAGGAACGAGCGAGACGACCAGGTCAGGGCGATGCGCATCCCAGAATTTCGCAAGCAGCTTGACTTGAGCGCGGTGATAGAGGCGTATAACGCCGTGCATGCAAGGGAGAAGGAAGGTGGAACCCAAAGTCCAACCTTTCGCGAGAACCAGGTTGTAAATATCCTGCAGCCGGATGCCGGTCAACTGGCGAAAGACGTCGAGCGAATCGAGCACTTCCTGCAGATTGACCAGCCGGACATCCCAGCTGTAATTGAGCCTCGCGATGAGGGATTGCAGTGCGAGAGCGGCGCTACGATGACCGCCGCCTGCATCGAAGTAGATAAAATCGAGCTTCTGTCGATTGCGCAATTACCCATCCTACTGGCCTTGCCGGAGATCCCGGGCACAGTTTTCGTCCCGAAGAGATTTGCACGTCGCATTCACGAAGGATTCTCGGACTCGTCATGGAGACGTAATGAGTGCGACGTTAAAAAGGGTACAGAGCCCAGTGAGAACTGTGCTTAATTTCGTAAACTACTTGTTTGAAGGGGGTCGGCTATGACCGCCCACCAAAGCATGCTTCAGTTTATTGCCTCGCGCGACCTCAGACTGATGCGCAAGGTAAACAAGTGGCCGGCACCGAAGTGGATTCGGATGTGGGCCATAGCAGCCACCCGCGCTGGTGATGGTTGGTTGTGGTATCTGACCGGTTTAGCGGTCCTTCTGCTGGGCGGGGATAACCGCCTGACGGCAATTGCTTGCGCCGGATCGGCTGCGCTGGTGGGGATCGGGGTGTTCAAGGTCCTCAAAAATCTTTCGGGACGGCGCCGGCCTTGTGAAATCGAGCCGCACTGTTGGGCAAAGCTGCTTCCACCAGACCAGTTTTCGTTTCCGTCCGGGCACACGATAACGGCGTTCGCGGTGGCGGTCGGGCTCTCGGAGTTCTATCCGGCCCTGTTTCCGGCATTACTCTTTTGCGCGCTCAGCATTGCTATTTCTCGCATACTTCTCGGGATGCATTTCCTGAGTGATGTGGTCGTGGGCGCCCTACTCGGCTCGGGTCTGGCGGTAGCAAGCCATTCAATTTTTCGCTGATCGCTTCGCTCACCTTAGAGCACTTATATTGGTAGTGGCCTGGTAACCGCCAGCGCCGAGTAATCAACTTGCTGCGTCACACGCTCCTCTACCTCTCCGAGCAGACCTGGCTTCGCCACTGGATGGAGAATTCGTCTGTTTCTCAGAAGCTCACGTCGCGTTTTGTAGCCGGCCAGACCCTCAAAGAAGGCGTCCGCGTACTGCAGGCGCTATCGGGCGAACGAATGAAGGGGACGCTCGACTTCCTGGGTGAAAATGTGACGTCGCTGGAGGATGCGGCGCAATCGAAGGCTTCATACCTGGCAGCGCAAGCCGAAATCGAGCAGGCGGCTCTACCTGCGACCGTATCGATCAAGCTGAGCCAGTTCGGTCTAGAACTGTCGGAGCCGACCTGCAGCGGTAATGTAGCGGCGCTGGTCGAGCGAGCACGGAGCATGAAGAGCCGGGTCGAAATCGATATGGAATCGAGCGCTTACACCGACCGGACGCTGAAGATGGTGACCGGGCTACAGGAGCGTTATCCCGGCAACGTACGGGCCGTTATCCAGGCTTATCTATTTCGGAGTGAAGCGGATATCCGAATGCTTTCGGAGCGCGGGATTCCGGTCCGGCTGTGCAAAGGGGCATACCGGGAGCCGCCCAATGTCGCGTTCACGCGTAAAGCGGATGTGGACGCAAATTACCTCAAGCTGATGAAGCTGCTGCTAGTCGAAGGCAGGGAGCCGGCGATTGCCAGCCACGATGAAAGGATCGTGCATCAGGCGGTGAAGTTTGTGAAGGAACAAAGGATACCGGCTGATCGTTTTGAGTTTCAGATGCTCTACGGGATTCGACGGGACCTGCAGCGGGAACTAGTTTCGCAGGGATTCAATTTGCGGCTCTACGTGCCGTACGGCGATGCCTGGTACCCGTATTTCATGAGACGGCTGGCAGAACGTCCGGCGAATCTTCTTTTCCTGGCCAAGAATCTAGTTCGTAGCTAGAGTGGAGGATAAGGTGCTGCAGAGTCTCGGGGCACTTATGAAACGCATGCTTATTGGCCATGAGGAACCAGCTCACGGCCGAAGGAGTCTAATAGGAAGAATGAAGTACTGGCTTTACTTTTTGGCCAAGCTTCTGCTCGGCGCGGGGGTAGTTCTTGCTCTCCAGACCGCACTTATCCGGCTTTATCCTGAACCGCCCAAACTTCTGGAGAGATTCGGGCCTACGCCTCCCTTGTTTATGCACGATATGCTGTTCACGTTTGCCACGCTCGGGGTGTGGCTGGTGGGCGCAGGTTTGATGTTTGCGATTATTCGGGATCAGCGCCGACGGTGCAGGACGTGTCTCCGCCCCCTCATCATGCCAATCGCGCGCGGTTCCTGGGGCAACATGGTCGTCTTCGGACGCCCTCAGACGGAATGGATCTGTCCTTTCGGGCATGGCACGTTGAGCATCGAGGAGCTGCAGATTACGGGGCGACAATCACCCGACTGGCAGCCGCATGACGATAATATATGGAAAGAGTTAGAATCGGTCCACCAAGCCCAGAAGTAACTTAAGACGCAGCTGGGCGTCCAAGTCCTCGGACAGGACTTCCAGGCTCGACTATTGCCCATACGTATCAAACTTCCAGGCAGGACCAAGTCCCGCGCTTCGACATCCCCGCGTTTACGACGCATCAGCCTTTACGTTCTGGGCGGAGCGGTTGCCGTTTTCGCCGCAGTTTTGATCTGGGTCTCATTCGCTTACGCGAAGTACGCGCGTTTAACGGACGAGAAGCTGACCCAGGGCCCGTTTCCAAATTCCTCGCTCCTGTATGCCGCGCCGGAGACGGTGGGCGTGGGAGACACCGGGACACCGCTGAGTTTCGCGGCACGGCTACGGGAAAGCGGGTATGGGGAAGATGCGCGCGAGAATACGCTTGGCTGGTATCACCTGCGGCCGGATGCGATAGAGATCTTCCCGGGCGATAAATCGCTGACTGCTTCCGAACCTGGCGTGCTCCGGTTCCAGGCGAGCAAGATCTCATCGATCATCGCGCTGAGCGACAACACGCCCCGGACCGAGTATGAACTTGAGCCGCAGCTGCTTAGCAGTCTTTACGACAAGAACCGTGAGAAGCGACGGCTGGTGCACTATAACGATATTCCTCAGGTTCTGGTAGAGGCGGTCCTTTCGATTGAGGACAAGCGGTTTTTCCAGCACTCGGGATTCGATCCGGCGCGCATGGTGAAGGCGGTCTGGGTGGATCTGAGGGAACGCCGTAAAGTGGAAGGCGCATCGACGCTGACGCAGCAGCTGGCGAAGATGCTGTGGCTTGATTCGCGCAAGACGTTCGCGCGCAAGTTCGACGAACTGCTAATTACAATTCACCTGGAGCGCAGGCTTACCAAGCAGAAGATCTTTGAGTATTATGCGAACCAGGTGCCGCTAGGACGCCGGGGGTCGTTCGCGATCCGGGGCTTTGGAGAAGCTTCGCAGGCGTATTTCGGTAAAGGGATCCGCCAGCTTTCGCTACCGGAGGCGGCAACCCTGGCCGGCATCATTCAGCAGCCGAGCTACCGCAATCCGGTGCGCTGGCCGGAGCGGGCAAAAGCACGCCGGGACGTGGTGCTGAAGCAGATGCTGGACAACGCGTACATTTCGAAGAGCCAGTTCGAGGCCGCGAGCGAGACTCCGGTAGTGGTGACGAAGCAGGGGATCGAATCGGCGGATGCGCCGTACTTTGTAGACCTTGTGAGTGAAAAGCTGAACGAAGAGTTCCAGGACAAGGACTTCCAGGAATCGGGCTCCAAGATTTACACGACGATCGATCCGGAGCTGCAGCGGGATGCAGCTGAAGCAGTAGCGAGCGGGATGCGTGAGGTCGACGCGCTGATCGCGAAGCGGCGCAAGGAAGGCGTGGCACTCGAATCGCCGCAGGTAGCGCTGATCTGCCTGGATCCGCACACAGGTGAGGTGAAGGCGCTGATCGGCGGCAAGAATTACGGGGTCAGCCAGCTGGATCATGCGGTGGCGAAGCGGCCATCAGGGAGCATTTTCAAACCGTTTGTCTATGCGGCGGCGCTAACGACGGGGCTGTTCGACAATCCGAATCCGATCACGGCATCGACGATTTTTCCGGACGAGCCACAAACTTTTACGTTCAACGGGCAGGATTACGAACCGACGGATTACCACAAGAGCGCGTGGCTAGGAGATGTGACGCTGCGAACCGCATTTGCGAAATCGCTGAACGTTCCGGCGGTGGAAGTAGCGGAACAAACCGGATACGGCGCGGTAGCACAGCTGGCTCGCAAGGCCGGGCTGGCAGACGTCCGAGCGACGCCGGCGATGGCGCTAGGGGCTTACAGTGTGACGCCGCTCGAGATTGCGGGAGCGTACACGCTTTTTGCGAACAAGGGTGTGGAGGTGACGCCGCAGTTCCTGTCGCGGATCGTGGATCAGGATGGCAAGGGAGTGTGGTCAGCCGAGCCGCACACGAAGAAGATACTCGACCCGCGGATCACGTTTTTAACGGTGGACCTGATGCAGGAAGTGCTGCGGAGCGGCACGGGCGCCGGGGTGCGGGCACGCGGCTTTGCGCTACCGGCGGCCGGCAAGACCGGAACATCGCACGATGCGTGGTTCGCAGGGTTCACAACCAAATTGCTGTGCGTAGTCTGGGTGGGGCTCGACGATTACCAGGACATCAAGATGGACGGCAGTAAGGCTGCGCTGCCGATCTGGACTGACTTCATGAAACGCGCGCACCGGCACCGGGCGTATCGTGATGTTACGCAGTTCGATGTTCCCGAGGGTGTGGTGAGCGCGCAGGTTGATGCCGACAGTGGGCAGCTTGCTACTACTTTATGTCCGCGTGTGATAACGGGGTACTATCTGCTGGGCACGCAACCCGTTCAGTACTGTTCTCTGCATCCGGGCGGTGCGACCGAGATCGCGGGTTGGGATGCGGTTCCTGCAGGCTCGCTGCCGGGCGCGCCCACGTTCCAAAACCCGGGCGTGCCGCCGGGAACTTTGCAAAACGCGCAGCAAAATAACCAGAACGGGAAGAAGCACGGGATTCTGGACAAGCTCAAGAACATTTTCAAGTAAATCGATCAGCCTATCCGACCTAGCAAAAAAGGTATATAGTAAGACCAAATAGGGGGATCGGTATGATCTTTTCTCCGGCTCTTCGTCTTACTTGCTGCGCGTCAGTGATCTGGGCGGCCTCGCTCGGATACTGTGGGCAACAGCAAACCCCTCTCTCGAGCCCTGGACTTCGGGCTGCGGCATCGATTCCGCCCTCGGTAGATGTTGGGCATCCGAAGATTTCGCCGGAGCTTAGAGGCGATATCTACATGGCGCGAAAGATGTACCGGGAAGCGATCGACATGTATCGCGAGGGGTCGCCGGACTCGCCGATTCTCGCGAACAAGATTGGTATCGCGTTCCATCAGCTGCTGATCTTGAATCTTGCCAAGAAGAATTATGAGCGAGCGGTGAAGCTCGATCCGAACTACGGCGAAGCGATCAACAATCTGGGAACGATTTACTACGCGGAGAAGAGCTACCGGCGCTCGATAGGGTATTACAAGCGCGCGGTGCGCTGTTCGACACCGACGGGCTCTATTTATGCAAACCTCGGGGCGGCTTACTTCGCCCGTAAGAACTATAAGCTCGCTTCCGAGTACTATGAGCAAGCGCTGAAGCTGGATCCGGAAGTGTTCGAACACCACGGAAATTTCGGAACACTAATGCAGGAGCGGACGGTGGAAGAGCGCGCGATGTTTCATTTGTACCTGGCAAAGATGTATGCCAAGTCGGGTGCGGACGATCGCGCGATAATCTATCTACGGAAGGCGCTCGAAGAAGGCGTGAAGGATCGTAACAAGATTCCGGATATGCCTGAGTTCGCGGCCCTCAAGACTCATGCAGATTTCAAGCAGCTCATCGCCGAGAATCCGAAGCCGCTGTAGAGGAACCGCTGCGTTTCGCTCGTAGGACCGCCATCGGGGCCGTCCTGCTACTAATCTGGAGCTGTTCGCGCGAACCGAACCGCTCGCTTACACGAGTTGCCATTCTACCAGCCAACGTGCTTGTGGCGGAAGCGTCAGCGGATTGGGAGCGTTACGCCATCCCGATCGTGCTCGAGCAGGACCTGGCGGCGTCCCAATGCCTGATCGCGTTGCTGGCTCAAAACAACTCGGCCGCTTATCAACTCGAGGGCGACGAGGTGTTACGCACGAACGTGGATTGGCGAGCGGGGCGGTTCAGCATCGAGGCAATACTCACGGATCTTGCGACTCAGAAGAACCAACGAGTGGTTTCGGCGCAGGGCCCCCATCTGATTACGGTGCTCAACGGACTAGCTAAGCAGATCGATTCAGACGCGATTGAGTTCTCAACACGCAATGAACGTGCACTCGAGGCATTCGCGTTGGCTGTGGCTTCGCCGAACGTGCAATCGAAGGTGCAGGGAGTGGAGGCGGCGATTGCGGCGGATGCTTCTTTTGGCTTGGCGTACATTGTCCTCGCGGAGACTCTTTCGAATGAAAACGGGCCGCAGTTGAAGGCGGCGCTCGACCAAGGCCAAGCGCACGTGCAATCGTTCACGAATCTCGATAAGGCCCGATTCGAGCTGATCCGAAGCCAGTTGATGCACGCGCCTGTCGCGGAGCAGATTGGGGCGGCGAACGCGGTGGTGAAGGTGACTCCAAACAACAGCGAGGCGTTAGCGCTGCTGGGATCGAATCTGTTTCTCGCCGGCAAGGGAAAGGACGGGGAGCGCTTCATGAGGCGCGCTATCAGCCTCAGCCCGCAGAATGCAAATCTGCGGGATCAACTGGCGGTGGGGCTGATCGAAACCGGACAGTTCCGGCAGGCGGAAAAGGTTCTCAACACGCTGGCTGCGAATCAGGCGATCCTGCCGCAGCTGGCGTTTTGCATTCTTCTCGAGGGAGATGAAAAGCGAGCGAACGACGCATTTGAGAAGTTTGTAAAATCCGTTCCCAACCCGGATGCCAAATTGCTTTTGCGGGCTTCGTGGCAGGCGTTAACCGGGCGCGTTGACGGTGCGGTCGGCGAGATCGTGAAGGCTCAGTTTCAAGACCCGCGAGTTGCAGCTGCGGCCAAGGCGCAGGCCGTTGTGTGGCAGCTGCTCGCAAAGCATTACGATGCAGCGAAACAGACGGCCACCGGGAGCAATCCAGTCGCAGTCCTGCTGGCCGAGGGACCGGCGGCTGAGACGTGGCGCTCGAATCTGGATGCGATCACGGATAGCCGGGCGAAAGAGCTTCTACGGGCCTACGCGCTCTTCCTTCACGGCATGTACGCGGAAGCGGGGGATGCCTGGAGGCACGTAGAGCAGGAATCGGGAGGAGCGGACCCACGAGCGCGAACGATGCTGGCCGCTTCGCTCAGATTGGCCAGCAAGCAAGAGGAAGCGAAGAAGATTCCCGTTCAGCCCTTCCTTCCCGATTTGAGTGACTATTACAACGCAGTTTCATTCAATGAACTGCGAACCCTGCTCGGTCAGACGCCGTAGGTGTCTTTTTTGGTATTCGGCGGTGCAATGCGGTTGTCTTTTTTCAGCCAGGGCTTGGGCTGCTGACCGCTGTCGCGCTTGAAGACGCGATCATACATGTGCTTCGGAGTGGTCGTGCCGAGCGAAGTGTTGTATAGGTTCACGAGATCGAGGGCCTTTTTGATGTCATCTTCGAATTCGTGAAGTGCGTGCAGCTGTTCGGCGTGAGCCGGGAGGCGCTTTCCGCTCGGCGTTTCGAGAAACATCTGATAACCACGATTTAAGAGCGTGGCGACTTCGGAGCCGACGAGGATGCCGGCTTTTTCGATATCGGGCTGGTTCTTGACTTCATCGCCGACGATGGCACCGACGCCGTGCTTAGTGATGCGCACACGACCATCGGGAAGAGTCTGGGCGCCGAAGCCCGCGTTCTTTAGGAGATCGATGCGTTCGGCGAAGGTTGGGATCTTGGGACGTTCGCGGCGGAAGAACATAGTTTAAGGATAAGTGGTAGCTAACGAAGAGAGGGTTTTGCCTCTCCGATGAGTTTAGAGCGAGGCCAGCAACTTCCAATGCTTGGTACTTTCAACAGCTACGCGACAGATGTGAATCGCGGCTCCGGAGAAGTGCTAAACAAAGCGTCAAGAGGACCCGTAACTATCGCCCGAAACGAAAAAAGCTTCGCCTTGATGCGTCGTGAAACCGCTTCCAAGTGGAAAAAGAAGCTGCGTACGCCACACAGGTGGCCGAGATTATTTGGAATGCACTCACCCGGGCTGGGACATTGGGTCCGGAGTTTGAGTGGATTTGTGCATTCGATGAGGAAGAGAGACAGCAGCTTGGATCGGAACTTATGCAAGCGTACCGAAACGCGGTGCGAGACAGCAGTTGGGAAGAACTGGATGCTGCTTGGCAAGACTTGTTCGAAAAAGCCAAGGAATATGGAGCACTGCCGGACCCACCTATCGAGTCCCCGATGCAGCGCATTCCGGGCCGAGTCTTCCCACTGAAAGGGAAAGCGTAAAGGGTGCTTGGGAGTTTGAGGTCACCGGCGCGGACCGGGTGTTTTACCGGCCCAAACCCGAGACGAAAAGGGTAGTGGCTTATTACGCTGGAAAGCACCCAAAACCGCCATCGCCGGTGCACCTACTTAGCCGAGGCGTGTGCGTATACTTGAGGCGGAATGCATAGCGAAACTGAAGGCATTTGCGCCCCAGACCGAGCCATTTTTGCTGTTAGAAGACGGTTTTCCGCAGGGGCGGGGCGATGACTCCTCGGTTGCCGATCGCTGCGATTACCGACGAATTCTCGGCGTCGCTCGATGCGGCTATGCGGCCGATGAAAGAGATCGGCATGACTGGCGCAGAGCTGCGCGTCATCGATGGCAAGAACATTCTCGATCTGGACGACGGTGAGCTAAATAAGGCCAAAGACACCCTGGAGCGAGCGGGGATGCGGGTGGTTGCGATTGCGTCGCCGCTGCTGAAATGCGTATTGGAAAACGGCGGCGAGCTTGACAGCCGTTTCGAACGCGACGTCTTCGCGTCGAAGCACACAGCGGCCGATCAGCCGAGGTTAGCGGAGCGCGCGTTCGCGGTAGCCAAATTTTTCGGAGCACCGGTCATTAGAGTGTTCTCATATTGGCGAACGGTTGCGCCGCAGCGTTGTGAAAACGCGATTGCACGGGCACTCGGCGATCTGGCGGTGGCAGCCAAGCGCGAGGGATTGACAATCGGTCTCGAAAACGAACATGCCTGCAATGTGGCGACCGGGGCAGAGACGGCGAGAGTGTTGGGGCTGATGCCGGACGCGGGCGTCAAGATTGTTTGGGATCCGGCAAATGCGCTGGTGGCTGGCGAGGATCCGTTTCCGGAAGGTTACAGCAGGCTGCCAAAGGGCAGCGTGGTTCACGTGCATGCGAAAGATTGCGACGTGCGCGCAGGGAAGCCGGAGTGGGGGCCGTTAGGCACGCGGCACGTGCCCTGGAAGGAGCAGATCGCGGAGTTGATGAAAGACGGCTACCGCGGATATTTGAGTCTGGAGACGCACTGGCCGGGTCCGGCGGGCGACAAGATGGAGGCGAGCCGGATCTGCGGCTGGAATTTGCTGGGGCTTTCGGCGGAGTGAGGTGAAGTCCGATGATGGCCCGGTATAGACTTACGGTTTCGGTCGTACTTGACCTGAGAGAGAGAGCATCGCTCGTGATGGCCTCCGCTGCACCTTGCACAAGCAACTTACCTAAAATCACGTCTTGCGGTGCATTGCGCCCTCCCCGCGGCGAGAGTGAGGCCGTAAACGCATATAATCGAACTGCTGAAGATATTGAAAGGAAGCTTATGCGCTCTGTCTACTTACGCATTTTGGCAACTACCCTCTTCATTTTGACTCCGCTCGCGGCTCAAGCCCAGGGACAAGGAGAGACCTCGCGGTCGGTCGAGGGAGGCGGGATTTCGGTAGAGGGTTGGACTGGAAAGATCGACTCAAAAGCGGAGGCGGCTGGACAGACAATCAAGGACGCCAAGCTCAGTCAGGAAGGAGATGCGTTGCATGTTACGACGGGACCAGCAGTGACGTACTGGAATCCGGCGAATACGGCAAGCGGCGATTACACGGTTAAGGCTACCTTCAATGAGCCAAAGTACATGAGCCTGAATACGCATCCGCACCCGTATGGGATCTTCATTGCCGGCAATGATCTGGGGACGGCGCAGCAGAGCTATTTGTATTGCGCGGCGTATGGAAATGGTGAGTTCATCGTGCGCGGGTTCGGTCCGGAGCCGTTTCAGATGAACGGGCGACGAGGCGAGGAGAACGCGGCCGTGCATAAAGCGGCGGGTCCCGGACAACCGGTCAGTCAGGAAATCGCGCTTTCGGTGAAGGGCGGCCAGGTACAGTGCTCCATCAACGGGGCAGTAGTTGCCACCTACGACAAGAGCGCTCTTGTGACCGCCGGGAAGCTTAAATCCACTGACGGCGTGTACGGCATACGTGCCGCTCACAACACCGATCTGACGGTCAGCGGTTTGCGGATGACGAAGCAGTAGCCGCGGCATGCGCCCGAGCGCATCGTTCTACTGGCGGAGGATGGTGGGAGCGAGAACCACCTGCCCATGAAAGCCGAATTTGCCGAGAGGCGCTTCGGGGTGCGGACGCTTGTAATCGTCAATCGTTTGCCCAGTAGCGCTTCGCGTGATGATATCGGTGGGTGAGATCTCGATGTTCACCCGGAACTGGCTGGCATTTTCCATGCCGTGTCGAAACCTGGCTTCCGTCGATACGCCATTCGAGATCACCTGCCGATGCAGCATGTGGTCGTCGAGGACGTAGTCTACACGATCGCCGTTCGGTTGGGAGTCGACGGCCCATTCGAGCCGCCTGGTCTTGTTCTTAAAGAAAACTTTGGAGGACTGTTTCAGGAACACGAAGCTGAAGCTGCCCTTATTTTTTGAGAACCAGCCAAAGCCGGACCCGGTATGCTGCCACCAGCCATTTAAGAGAGACCACTGGGCAGGATCTTCGCACAGGCTCTTGATGGTGAGGGCAACGTCGGTGACAGGCCTCTCAAGCGGTGACAGTGCGATCTCAAGCGCCAATGACTTTCCGGCCTGAACAACGAAAGGCTGTGATTTCTGCTGAAAGGCGTCGGCTTCGGCGGACACGCGGTAGTTGCCAGGCTGGAGAGTGAGTGGTTGACCGTTTGACGCTTCGTGGGTCTGAGCTTCACCGTCGCGGCTATAGATCAGACGAGCGTTGAGTGGAGTGCTCTTGAAAACGACTGTGCCTGGAGCAGGCATGAGTGTTTCGCCTGAGAGCGAAAGTGCGCTGTCGGGACCTATATCACGTTTTAGGGTCACGTCGTCATAGCCGGCCTTCGCAAACGTGAAGGTGTGGGCACCGGCAGGCACTTCTTTCGTAAGAGCGCCATCGCCGCCAGTGACGCCGAGCGAAGCGCCGTCGACGGAAACCTCAGTTTCGGTAGGAAATTTGGTGAGCACGAGCGTGCCTTTCCGGACGGCAGGCACGAGTTCGAAGCTTAAAGTTTTGGAATCGCCTTTCTTCAGATCGACGGACTGCTCGGCGGCGGGTTGATAGCCGGCGTGAGTGACGCTGATCCGATAGAGCTTTGGCTCGAGGGTCAAAAATTTCGCGCCGTTATTCATGGGCTGTTTCAGAGGGAAACCGCTGACCACGACGGTGCCGTCGGGCACATTGGAGCGCACGACGATGGTGCCGGTCTGCCGTTGCGCGCCGAGTTCGATGCGAAGCGCAGGCGCAGCAGCTGGTTCGACGGGTAGAGCCCTAACAGGAGTTCGGCCATCGTCAATCAGGAAGGTGTTACCCGCTGCGAGCTGGGATAACGAAACTCCCTCCGGAGAGATGGGCTGGAGGTTTGCGGGGCTGCTTCCGCCTTTTAGTCCTGGGGACGACCAGATACGAGCCGAGTTTCCGAAGACGCTGATGACGACAGCGGGAACGTTCCTGGCAACAATCGGGCCGGTGACGTCGACCAGAGCTGCCGGCTTTGCGGTAAATCCGAAGGAGACGAGCTGTTTACCGTCCTGAACGATGGCTACCGTGTGATCGCCGGGCGTGAGATCGCTGAAGACAAAACTCCCACTTTGCAGGTCGGAGGACTTGCCATCGAGCAAGGCCTGGCCGGAGGCGAGATCGGAGGAGATGTGCAATTCGGGCGGAAGAAGATCGAGGTGAAGGTCGATAGCGAGAGGGCTTGCACTTGCGGCGGCAACCGTGAAGGTTTTCGAAACGGAGCGATAGCCATCCGAAGTAGCGATTAACGTATGTGTGCCGGGGGCCAGGTTGGCGGTTGCAGAGTGGACGGGGGATCCGTCCAGAACGAATTTTGCATCAGGCACGTTCGCTGCAAAACTCACCGCGGTCGAGCTTGGGCGAACAGGGGCGGGAACGGGTTTCTTGCGGGGATAAAAGATTGCCAGGCCGCCAGCTACGAGCAGTGCCGCAAGCAAGCCCGCAACCAACACCGCAGGTCGCCGCTTACTTCCCACCGGTACAATCTTTTTGGCCGGTGGAGTCCTTTGCGGCGGAGTTTTCGTGGCTGCGGACGGTGATTTAGCAGGAGCGGGAACCGAGGGCGGCGGAAGCACGCTTTCGCGAGGGTGGCCGTTGGCCGTCGCGGACAGCATGCGGGTGGCGCCGACGTCTTCCGCTGGTAGTGCCTGGTTTGCGGCAGAAGCAGCTGTTTGCTCCCGTTTCCAACGTTCTTCAAGCTGACGGAGGGCGTCCTGGAAAGGCGACTCATCAGGGTATTTCTGCGCGAGAGAGAGTGTCTGGTCGTAGAGTTCGCGCGAGATGGGGCCGGCCGAGGCAGCGGAGGCGTTTTGCTCGATCTCCTTCAGAGTTTGGAGATCCTGGCGGCGCTCGGTGGAACGGCTGGTTTCGCCGAGAGCCTGCTGAAGGGTACCGCGCAGTTGCAGAAGCCGGGATTCTTCAGGGTGTTGAACGAGAGCTCGATCCACTTCGAGGGCGGCGTCTTTAACATCTCCGCCGGCTTGTAACTGGCGCGCTTTGCATAATGCTTCGCCGATGGCGGATTCGCGCTTGCGATCCGCAATGAGGAGACGGAGGCTTTTGGCGCGAGTGCTGCCCACGTCAAGTGTCAGGGCGCGGCGCACCAGAGCATCGGCCTGCTGCGGATTGCTGTCGAGCGCAGCAGAGGAGCGCTGGAGAAGCGCTTCGAGGAGAACCGCGCGCGAGAAGCCGCTGCGTTCGTCGAGAGCGTAGGCCTCTTCGAGGAGCTTCAAGCCTTCCTCGAACTGATTATCGGCAATCTTTCCCTGGCCTTCGAAGATGAGCTCTTCGGCTTTAGCGAGACGATCGACACCGTCGCGAGCCAGTTTCTCCATGGGTGCGAGTTCGGGATCGTCGGGGAGCTCATTCTGAGCGCCGAGGATGATGCGCAGAGCAGAACCGAAATCGCCCGATTTCAGGGCAGCGTCGGCCTGTTCGATTACGCGGCTTTTGCGGTCGGCTTTCGCCTGGAGTTCTTTCCGGCGCTCGAGGCGCTTTATCTCGAAATCGAGCCCCGGGTATTGCCGATAGACGGCGCGGAGCATCTCCCACTGGTTGAGGGATTCGGCATACTGGCCGCGCTCTTCGAGGTTCTGCGCGCGGGCGACGATGGCGTTGATTTGAGAGCGGCGCGCCGAGACGGCTTTCAAAGCCTGTTCAAAATGAGGATCCGCTGGATGCTTCTCCAATGCGGCCTGGAGCATACCTACCTTGCGGTCGAGGTCGGGCTCTTCCTGTACTTCACGATCTACTTTGGCGACGAAAGCGGAGAGGGCCTGGCGCTGGCTTTCGCCGATGTCGAGTTTGAGTGATTGAAAGAGCGCGTGGTGAGGGTACTTTTCGAGGTAGCGTTCACAGATCGCGAGCCCGGCTGAGTAATGGCCCTCCTGAAGATGCTGCTTCGCTTCTTCGTAGGCGTCACGCAATTCCTCGTGTTCGGAGCGGACCTTGTTGAAGAGCTCCTGGTAGGCGGCGCTTTTTTCAACGTCACTGCGGTCCGGGGCTTCGCGATCGAGATCCATCAAGCGCTCAACCTGACTGAGGGCAGAGGTCACTTCGCCCTGACGCCAGCACAACATGGCGGCCTGATAGCGCTGTTCCTTCTCTTTCTTGATGCGGATGTAGTTTTGCTCTTTACGGTCGATGCTATCGAGCAGCTGCAAAGCGCGGGCATCGGCAGGTTTGAGCTGCATGACCTTCTGCAGGGCTTCGCGGGCGTGCGAAAAGGAGAAGTTATCGAGGTGTTCGGAGGCGAGGCGCATCCAGTTCTCAATTTGCTGGGAGCTGCGCTTCGTCTCGATTACTGTCTTGAGTCGCTGTCCTTCCGGGTTATCGGGATCAAACTGCAAGAGCTGCTGGATCTTCTCAAGGGCCAGCTGATACTCGTCGTCTTTCAACCGGCGTTCGGCACTGTCGAGCAGCTGCCGGATGGTTCGATTGCGGGTAGCCTGATCGATCTGGTTACGGAGCGGGCGAATCTCGGGATGAATATAGCCCTGGCATTCGAGCTCATTGAGGATTTCGCTGGCGAATTCGTACTCGGAATC
Organism: Terriglobia bacterium; assembly: GCA_963723645.1. GTDB lineage: Bacteria > Acidobacteriota > Terriglobia > Bryobacterales > Bryobacteraceae > Bog-105. Next base: position 836,185 of record CAVRRR010000005.1, on the reverse strand, counting down.
GCCCAGCGCAACGCGCGCGCGCTGAAGACGTGCCTCGGTTTTCGAAGGGTCGAAGCGTTCAATGGGTTGGTTGCGGAGGGCGCGCTGCAGGGCGTCGGCAAACTCGCGGGCACTGGAAAAGCGGTGCCAGGGCTGTTTCGCCATGGCCGCGTGGATGATCTGGCTCACTCCGGAGTTGACCGCGGAGTTGAATTCAGAAACAGCCGGCGGAATGAACTTTCGGATGGATTCGACGACTTCCTCGTGCGTGGCGCCGGTGAACGGGCGGCGACGTGTCAGGACCTCGTAGCAGACGACGCCCATGGAAAAGATGTCTGAGAGAGCTGTGGCGGGCTGCATCTCGAGTTGCTCGGGAGCCATGTAGAACAGGGTTCCTTTGAGACCGACAGTGGACTGGGTGTTCGCCAGATGGGCGACCCCGAAATCGATAATCTTGACGGAATCGTCCTCGAGGACGAAGATGTTACTAGGTTTGAGATCGCGATGAACGAGACCTTTCTCATGGGCAGCCTGCAGACCTCGTAGAGCCTGCGTCATGATCTCGACGACGCGCTCGGGGGTAAGCCGCTGGGTTTGACTGGTGAGAAGACCCGAAAGGGGCGCCCCGGGCAACAGCGGCATTACGAAATAGGGCTTGCAGGAGTTATTCTCTTCAAATTCCCCGATGTCGTAGATATCGACTATGTTCGGATGATTGAGGGAGGTCAGGACTGCACATTCCCGACGGAACAGGTCGAGGACATTGCGGTCCATGGCGTCGCGGATCGTTTTGAGCGCGACTTCACGGCGCATTTCGCTGTCAAGTGCGCGGTAAACAACACCCATTCCGCCCTGGCCCAAAACATCCAGCAGCTGATAGCGGCCCTTAACGCTGGGCATGTTTCAGCACTCTCTCTGCCGGTTGGCTCGGAGAGCGTTACCGGGACGGTTGGGGCATGCCGCCGAAAAGCCGCTCTGTTGGCAAAGCGTCCGCACCATTCTGGGGTTGTTCAGAGCACACAGAGTTCCATAAAGCAGCGCACTCTCAGGATGGAAAAACCTGATCACGATTGTAAGTTTCGCACGCGTGAACGCGGCCGGTTATCGAAAAAGTTAAACCGGTTATCTCGTGAATGCACGTCGGGTGGTGGCCGAAAAAACAGGCAATTTGATTATTTGTGTGGAGGCTAAGACGCAGGATTCGTTAACAAGGTCACTTGTTGAAGTGGAATCGTGGCATTTCGAGGATTCTGCTCGCGTTTGTACCCGAAAACGCAGTACGATACCGATGCTGAAAGGCAGTGAAGAATTCAATTCGAGCGTTTTATGAAAGGGAGTATTCTCAATGATATTTACCCGTTTGCGGCGATCCGATGGGGCAGCCGAAGGCATGCATAGGACAGCGAAGTATGCTGCTGCCGTATTTCTCTGTTCGGCAATGGCGGCCTCGGCAACCGATCTGACCATTCATCTGCCCGGAGATGCTTCGATCTCGCGCAAGAGCGTCCGCTACCAATGCGATGCGAGCGGCACGAAGATAGGCGTTCCCGCGGGTGCGTTTGCTGTCGAGTACCTCAACGGTGCGGGCAATAGCCTGGTTGTGGTTCCTCTGTCCGGGAAGTCGCTGATCTTCTCCAATGTGATGTCAGGTTCCGGGGCGCGCTACACGGCTCAGCAGTACACGTGGTGGGAGGCTGGCGGCGGAGTCAATCTGTCGTCGGACTCCCTGGCAGGGAAGATGCAGTCAACTTGCACCAAGGTAAGCGACAAGTAAACGGCGAGGATAGCCGAACGATGAAAACTCTGGCATTAGGCATTTTCGTTGTCGCCTGTTACCTGGCCCCACCATTAGCGGCGGATGTGGTGATTCTCAAGGATGGCTCGAGTTACTCGGGCCAACTGGGTAAACAGAATATAGTTTTCACCGGGATCGACGGGGTCGGTTTTACGTTTCCGTCCTCCGATGTTCAATCCCTGGTATTCACGCCGACGGCAGACACGATTACTTTGACTAGCGGAAAGAATTATACCGGGCGTTACACGGGTGAAAAGGAATTGACTCTGGCGGGCGCGGAAGGAGTCCAGTACCGGTTTCCGGTTAGCGACATTGCCTCGCTCGTTCTTACACCCAAAGCGCATCCGGCCGAAGCGAAGCCCGACACTCATGTGGTTCGAGACAAGGCTGCAAAGGTGATACCGGAAGGAACGCAAATTACGGTTACCACAAATGAGCGAATCGATTCCAAGTCGGCCGAGGACGGACAGTTATTCGCGGCGACCATCGGCGGGGACGTGCGAGACAAGGGAGGCGCCACGGCGATCCCGAGTGGTAGTCCGGCCAAGCTGGTTGTGCGCGCCTTGCCGTCTGACGGAGGATCGCCGCCGGAGCTCGTTCTGGATTTGTATTCCGTGAGAGCCGGCGACCGAACATACCGAACGCTGACGACAAACGTTGTGAGACATGGACGAGATTCGATCGGTTCGAATCGACGGACCGCGGTGTTTCTTGGCGGCGGCTCTGGTCTGGGGGCGCTACTCGGAGGAGTATTCGGCGGCGGCAGAGGAGCAGGGATCGGAGCGCTCGCCGGTGGGGGAAGCGGAGCTTTGACTCAGCTCTTTACGCGGGGAGGGCGGATCGTAGTGCCGGCCGAGGCGACATTGACTTTTCGCCTGGACCGGACACTCGTACTCCGGGAGATTGAAAAGAATGAAGCCTCGGGCGCGAACTAATCGAGTGACGCCAGTTATGGCCAGTTATTCACCAAGTTGGTGACATTTACTGTACCCACGCCGGTTGCAAAGTCCCAGCCGGTGTGCGCTGGATAGGCCACCTTCAGTTGACTATCGGATTTGGAGAGCACTCCGTAGCTGAATCCTGAAGGATCGTAACAATTGTTGGTACCGTAGCACGGAAGATCGTTGTTTCCGACCGTTACGTCATGGAAGATGCAGGACGATAACACCTCGTTGCCTTTAGAGGAATTACATGCGGCGAGCTTAGCCGTATCGGGGGCTGCGGGGCTGCCGTACTCGGCCTTGGCAAGGTCGTAGAAGACCGGATCCGGGTTGCCCTGAGGGCCACCCGCTTTTTGATTAATCAAGGCCTGGATACTTGCAAATTGAGGCGCTGTAAAAGAAGTGCCCCCAGCGCTATTGAATAACGCATCTTTGGGCGTTGCATAGTTGCAAGGAGATCCTCCTTCTTTGGTGTCGGACATGCAAAAGAGAATCGCGTGTGACCAGAACCCATTCGAGGCAAACAGGGACACATCCGGCAAATCACGCTTGCCGTCGTTTGGAACGCCAAGAAGCCCGGCTTGCCAATAGGGCTTGGAATACACAAAGCTGGGAGCGCCGCTGCCGCCGATGATGTCGAGGAATGAGGAGCCTTTGGTGCTGTTGCAAAACGCCAAGCCGTTCGTGTATCCAAAGTATTCGTAAAGCATGCTACTCGCGCACGAGTCGTTCCAGGGCATCTCTGGGATGTACGACTTCGCCGATCGCCCGGCCGGAGTATTGGTTTTGTTCCAATAAACGCTGTTAACGTTTTCGAAGGTATCCAGAAAGTCTGTGCCGCCCGTAGCGACATTGTACGGAGTGGAGCCGAGCCCGTTAGCCGCAATGCCGGATATCGCATAGGACGAGGTATCGAAGTCATCGCAGCCAGCGGCCGATCCATCACCGGCGGAGACGAACACCGAAACTCCCTCGCTTGCTGCCTGTTGCCACAAGCCCTCAATGTAAGCGTTGCCGCCAGGTCCCTGTCCTGCTTCGCAGCCTATGTAACTGAGGCTCATGATATGCGGATGGGTTGCGAGGTCCAGGAGGTTCTGGGCGGCGATGAACGCGCCGAAGTTAGTGGCGCTATTCGCGCAAGAGGCCAGTTTTACTTCCGCATCGGGCGCCACCGCTCCTGCCCACTCGGCATCGAGAGCAGCTTCTCCTTCGGCGCCATTCGTGCCCGGATCACTGCAGCCGGCGCCTGGATGAATTTGAGCAAAGGTTCCAGAATAGGCGGAGAGGCCGAACGCGGAACGGAATGTCGCTACGTCGGCAGGATTGACGTCTGTAACCTCGAGGACAACGATAGTGGCTCCCTTGCCGGTAATCGGCTTATTCGCCTTATATAGCGGTTCGACGTTGTAGATGGTGGCAAAATCCGCGGGAGCTTCATCGTACTGTTCTGTGTTGTTAAAGCCATCAGGACAGCCGGTACAAGGGAAAGAGAAATTCGCTTTAGGCCGTTGGATCAGCGGCTTAGGCATAAAATCATGCAGCGAGACCACGCCCACGACGACAGGCGCGAGGGCGGCGGGGATTTGGACCTCGCTGGCGTTTGCAATATGTTGCCGGCCGTTTACGTTGTAGTGGTGAATCTCGCTGTGGAAGGCATCGCGGACTTGCCCTGCTGTGCCAGACACATCGATCGTCAAGCCGCTTTTGTAGATCTGGTTGACCTGCAGCCCGTGCGAGCCTAGCCAGTCGACGACAGTGTCGATGTCCTGCTGCGCGGGACCGAAATTTCTACCGAGTTCATCGGCAGCGAGCCACTTGTGATAGTTGGCTGACTGTGGAGTCTGCAGTTCACGCATGAAAGTTTGCAGCGCCTCTTCCTGCGTGGCACTCCGCCGCAATTGAAGGAACATGTGCTCCATCGGAAAGCTGTCCGGTACTGCGCCCCGGTCGTATGCGGCAAGAGCAAGCGGGTGGGTACTCCCGGCGAGCCTGACTAACTTGGCCTCATCGATGGAAGTCACGATTTGGCGAGGGGAAACAGGAGATCCCGCCTGGTTGGCGGCGAGCGCAGGTCCCGCAAAGGAACCAAACAGGAGGAGAGTCAGAGACCCCGTAGTGAAAGCGCAGTGGGAATACCGTCGTTTAGGCATAGGACGAATGGATTAGGAAATCGAATTGAATGTTAGTCGATTAAAGGGGTGGTGTCAATCGCCATTCCGAATCGTATGTTTCAGGCAAAAGGCGACCCGTGAAACTACTTGCGAGCGGGGCGGGCAATATCGCGGCTTAACTGCAAAGTTTTGCGAAAGCGCAGGGCGGCGTTCTCCGGGGTGTGGGCGAGTACGGCGAGTTGTATGCTGCCAGCCACCATCTTGCTTGCGACAAAGGGGGGCGGAGCTGTGATGGGCGCCTCGGGCGGTGTGACACTACCGCCGCTCAGGAATACCGCCATCGCAACGAAGTCGACGGGGGAGGACATGTCCGATTCATCGGCGGCGCGGCGTGCGCGCCACCGAGCAGCGTCGTCGGGACTGTAGAGCCACGCTTCTACGGATTCGAGAGCCTCTTTCGATTTGTCGAGCAGCGCGGGCGGAAGCAGTTCGCGAGAACAGGCACAGGCCCACTTTACGGCAATCTCAATAGGCAGACCGTGCGATAAGAATTGCACGGCATCTTTGAACAGCTCACGGGACTCAAGCAGGTTAACGAAGCGGGACGGACCCAACTCGGGAGCCAGCAGCTTTTTCGCGCCCTCGCTCAGCTTAGCTGCAGTGACAATTTCGGCAGTAGTCAAGTGCGCGCTCTCATCAGTTGATCATCGTAATGCCGCCCTTTAAGGTGAGCATGGCATCGCCTGAGACCTGCGTCATGGTCTCCCCGGAGATTTGAATCATCAGCCCGCTGACATTGATTCCCTGCTGACTGATGGTGATGCTGTTATTGCCGACCTTGAGGGTGATAGATTGCATAGCTTCAACAGTGACGCTGCCGAGATCGCACTTGACGGAAATGTTACCCATGTTAAGCGTGGTGGTTTGATCGCCCTGCTTGATGGTGCGGGTCTCGTTGCCGGTATCGATGGTCATCGAATAATTGCCCTGAGTGATTTCGATGGCAGTGTCCTTAGTGATGGTTTCGGTATGAGTACCTTTGACGGTGACCGTACGATTGTTGTCTACCAATTGCGTGTCGTCGTGTTCGACACTGGTGTCCATGTCCTTCTCGGCGTGGATTGAGAGCAACTCGTTGCCCTTCTTGTCTTCGAGCAGAATTTCGTTGTAGTTTGCGGTGCCCCCACCTTTGCTGCTGCGACTTCGGATGCCGGTCTGGGTTTGATTGCCGGGCAGCGCATAAGGCGTTGTCTGTTCGGCGTTGTAGACACGGCCAGTGACGATAGGACGATCGGGATCGCCTTCGAGAAAGTCGACTATGACTTCCTGGCCGATGCGGGGGAGGCTCACCCAGCCCCAGCCCTTGCCAGCCCAGATTTGCGAGACACGAATCCAGCAGGAGCTGTTTTCATCATCTTTTCCGAGACGATCCCAGAAGAACTGGACTTTTATGCGGCCGTAATTGTCTACCCAGATCTCCTCGCCGGATTTGCCGACCACGACGGCTGTCTGGACACCGTGAACAACGGGCTTGGGCGTGCGACGCGGAGGACGGTAGGGAGTGGCGGCAGGAATAGCTTCGAAGCGGTTGGAGTAGGAGAAAGGCTTTTCGTTCTTATCGGCAGCGAAGTAAGTGTTATCGACGGCCTGATGTACGAGCGACACCAGCGTGTACTCGATGTCCGCATCGCGGCGGAAATGTTCTAGAAGCTTGAACTTATAACCGGAGAAAAAAGCACGGCAGCGGCTTTTTCCTTCGACGGCCGTCCGCTGCACTTCCTCCTGTTCGAGACGAATGCGGCTAATGCGATCGCCGTCCGATGTTGTCGTGTACTTGCCGGGGTAATCGTAAAATTCACTATTACTGCCTACGTTCACAAGCAGCGAGGTTGAGGGTTTTTCAAAGTCGTAATCGGTTAAGGTGACTTTGCCCGTATAGACCGAAGCACGCGGTTCGAGTGCTTCGACGCCATCCTCGTCGGCCACACCTCGAGGGTGTAAGGAGAAGTAGGCCTCACTCTGGCCGGGACAATTCTGAACCGCGGAAGGGTCGTCGGCGAGGACGAGCGTATGCTTGCCGGAAGCGTGCTCAAAAAAGTAGAAAATCCCCTCGTCCTCAAGCAGGCGGGAGACGAAGTTTAAATTGGTTTCACGGTATTGGACACAGTACTCGCGCTGCGGATACGACTTCTGCAGCTTAAACTCCATGTCGGTCAGCCCGGCACCATTGAGGACTTTCGAAACAATATCCGGCACGGACATGTTCTGAAAGATGCGGCAATCGGAGATGAGGCTTTGAAACCAGAGTGAGGGGACAAGGATGCCCTCGTAAACGGCGAGATTTTCTTTTCCGACCTCGACGTGCTTCAGCTGGCGCCATTTTCCGTTCAGGTAGCGAGCGGAGCCATCGGGCAAAGCAATCGAAATGGTTGCGTTGGTTTTCAGGAGTGGTTCGAAATCGAGCTGCAGATCCTCGGAGAGCATGGTCACGCGAAATTCGAATACGTTGGAAATCGCCTCATGGCCGACGTAGCTATGCAGCACCAGTTCGGATTCACCGAGCTGGGTCTTGATCTGCATCGGGCGATTTTGCTGGGATAACAAAAGAAGAGTCCTCGTTCCTGCAGGTCAGACCGTAGTGCGATTCTGTCTCTGCGATTTAACCATAGGATCCGGCATGTTGGAAGCCATAAGCGGATTCAGAGGAGAAGAATCGTATCTCCCGGATCACGATCAAAATGCGGCTTGGATTTGAGCCACGTCAGCCAGCCGAGCCGGGGCCCGGCGGCTTCGGGATCGATTAGCTCGCAGGCAGGCACATCCTTGCGCTCAAGAATCAGCTCAACTTCAAATTCGACTTCGTCGCCGGAGAAAGCTTTCGTCAAAGTGCGAAGGGGCTCGTAGGCTGAGCCATCAGGCAGGAAGTCCTGATAGCGGTTAACAGGTAGGGGGCCGATCTTTATGCGAGCGCGAGAGCCTTGATCCCAAACTTCGTCGCCGACCACGGCGCCGACGCCGAGCTGATAATTCTCCATTTGACCGGAATCAAGAAAGCTGCAATCGGATTCATCGAGGCGACGCCACACGCCCACGAACTGCTCAATCGAAACGGGGACATCGAAGTAGTCGGCCAGGATGGCTTCAAGGGCGACGGCAGGACGCGTCGCCATGCCGTAGAGCCCGCTGTAAAAAATGAAAGTCTCGTCAAGGACGGCCTGGCGGTGGCGGAGGCCCGGGGTACCGAGGCCGAGCAGGGAGAAGAAATCTCGCGTGAGAGGATCATCGTTCTGCCGCTCGAAGCCGACGGGAAAATGAGACTTCTCCCATGCCGCGTAGAACAGGGAGGCGAGGCGGTGGTGGAAGATGTCGAGGAAGTCAGCGAGCGCGGTGTCATGGGCACGCTGGCGTTCGATGACGAGTTCAGTGTAGGGCGTGGGAAGCAGACCGAGAGGTCCGACCAGACCCAGAAAGTTGATGCGGAGAGAGGGTTGAGTATCGGGGCTCCAGGTGAGGGATTGAATCTGGCTGGCGGGAAAAGACAAAGACGGGTGAGCGCCGATGCGAACAGCTTCCGTGCGAGGCGGGGAGAACTCGCCGATGGCCTCGCGATCGGCCCCAAATAGGGTGAGCAGACGGACGGCCTGGAAGAAGTCGAAGGTCCAGGGTTCGCTGCGCAGGTTCTCGGCGAGCCGAGGTTGGATTACAGGATCGGTTTTTCGCCTGCCCTCGGCTGCCATTGCTTGAGGATTCCTTTCCGTTGCCGGGTGCGAACAATGAGCTGGCTGAAGCTGTTCAGTGAGCAGTAGAGCCCGAGAAAGACGTTTAGCACGGCCGAGAAAGTGTAAACGCCTGCGCCTACAAATTCTTCTTCATCGAACTCCATTTCAACCTTGGTGCCGCGAGCGAAGGTGATGCCTTTGGCCGAGAGGAGGCGGGTGAAGTGCGGGGAGCTGCGCAGTGAGAGAATGCCTTTGATCTGCCGTTCAGGGGCCACCGCATCGCTGAAGTTGTGGAGACGAAGAATCTCCCGAAAGGCATCCAAGCCTTCACTGCCGAGAGAAAGATAATTGAGAGAAAGCTGTGAGATGAGCTTCCACAAGACAGCGCGCCGAGCGGGCGGCTGTAGCGGTTCGGTTGGCTTCACGAGCGCAACTGCCTTCGAGACCGGGCCGGCTGTTTCCACTTGGAAGTCGCCGTCTTCACTACCGAAGGGCAGGCGGGAGGGCAACTCGCCGTTCGTGCAGGTGAGGCGGAGAGTGACGGTGTCCTGGTCGGGCGAGACTAATTTTCCGCCCAGATCGACAAAGGTAATGTACAGATCCGAAGCACCATCGGAACGCCATCCGGATGGACGGCGGCTGACGTGCCAGAAGGCGTGAGCGGGATCGCGCATGTTTTCGTGCCGGTAGGAATAGAAGGGGCGGAACTTGACGGGTTCGGGCGAATCGGCAGAGATGCCCGTGACTTCCTGCACGGAATGAATGTCGAGGTACTGTTCGCGACGGGCATCGGGGACAACGCGGTACTCATACTTCTTTTGCTCGAGGCGGATGGGTTCAGCGATGAGCGGGAAAAGATTGATGACCGGCGTGCAGCCGAGGCGAAAAGTCTTAGCGGAGAGACCCAGTTCGATCACCTGGCGCTGGTCAGGACGATCAAAATCGGAGATGAGGAAGACGATCTCGACCGATGAACCGAGACCGGCGGCGGCTACCTGATCGAACCCTGCGATGTCCAGAAAGAAAAACTTTTCGGGGAAGCTAAAGTACTCCTGGAGCAAGCGGTAGCCAACGAAAGCCTGGCGCGGGTAGGGGAGGACATCTTCATCCGGAGCGAAGCCAACCTGCCGGACGGCATCGGCGCTCAGCACGACTTGCTTCCTGGATCCAGGCGCGGTCTCTCTGACGATGACCTGGACGCATTTGTTGCAGAGCAGTTCGAGAAGAGTATGAACCAGGGTGCCGTCACCCTGCAGGAAACAGCGCAGTGTTTTCAGGTCCAGTTTGTCGAATGTGACATCCGCGAAGCAGTCGAGCCGCAAAGACAAACCGCCGGAGATATTTGGCACGCGGGTGGCGAGGTTGAGCCGGTCAGCTGGTTTCCAGGCGGCCGAAGCTACGCGCAGTGGCCACAGAGTGGTTTCATAAGCGGTGCGAAAATGACACGGAACTCCATTCACCGGTCCGGAACTGAGAGCTGTCTGGCGGGCAATGGTGAGGCCGCTGGTGATTTTACCCTGTTCGGGGTCGAGGTGAAACTGCACGACTGACATGGAGGGAACCGGGCTAAGGTACTGCGGGTAGAGGACAGACAGCAGTGCTTCGACTATTTCGGGAAATTCATCATCGAGTTTGAGGTGAACGCGCGCGGCGAGAAACGCGAAGCCTTCCAGCAAACGCTCGACGTGCGGATCTTCGCATTTGCCGGGTTCGAGCAACAGGCGGCCGGCGACTTTTGGATATTTGTGTGCGAACTCGCCGCCGAGGTGACGGAGGAAGCTTAATTCGCGTTCGTAGTAAAAGAGCAGTTCGTCACGCACTACTCTGGCCTTCCTTCACCGAATAGGTGCCTTTGGCTATTTCGAGAACGGTATCGAAGGAGATCGGTTCGGGCGCCGGATCGATCATCAGAAGCGCCTCGACGTGGAAGAAGAGCGCACTTTTTTTCTTTGACAGACGCTCGTAGGAGGTGACCCGAACGCGCGAGAGGCGGGGCTCGAAGTTGCTGATGGCTTCTTCTAGAGAGCGAAGCAGGCGAGTTTCGTCCTGTGGACTGTCGAGGGTGACGCTGTTGAGGTCGGGCAGGCCATAAAGGTACAGCGAGTTTTTCACCTCATTATAGGAATCCGGAATCGGGGCAACGTTGCGGACTGAGTTCAGCAGGAATTCGAGATCGCGCTTGATAGCGCGGCGAAAGCGGCGGAGCGACTCGGAGCGGGAAAGAAAGGGGTCGGTCTTCAGGTCCGGACGATCGTCGATGAGGCGATCGAGAAAGCTGAGCTGAACATTACGTGCGACGTCGGACGGGGGCATTCGATTAGACGGTGATCTGCAACGCGCGAACCGGATCCAGACGGCAGACTGCCGCGTACAGACGGCTCTTCCTTTCCGGATCTCCGTTGGCACATTGCAGCAGTAGCGAGAGCGGGTAAGCGAGAGCATCGCCTTCCTCCCATTCCTCGAGCTTGCGGCTATCGATCTCGCGCGCCACTTCGTCGAGTACGGGTTGGGCGATCTGGGGGTGACCGGTTGCGATTAATAGATGCGCCAGTTGTACGCGCCGCCTGAAGCGGCTGCGGCCGGAGCGCTCGGAGGCGAGTTGGCGGTTGAGGATGCGCAATGCTTCCGGCACATTTCCAGCTTTGGCGGCAATCAGGGCCTCGTCGAAGATATCGGAAGGAGCGCTGTCGGAGAGATTCTCCCATTCGATCTGCGGCGGTTTCGCGGGAATCTGAACGGGCGGGGGCGGAAGTGGAGGCGGCTCAGGTGCGGCGGGCTCGGGCGTCAGCTCATGCACCGGAGCGGGTGCGGCAGGCGGCTGAAGGCTGAGCAGGGCGCCTGCCAGTACTTCGGTCTCGATCCAGGCGCGGGTTTCGGAATCGGCGGCCGGAGACCCATCGCGCAACGACATGTCGAGCAGCGCCGGTAGGTCCGTGACAAGACCACGCACGCCACTACGAACTGCTTGCGCCACGGACGCGAACCATTGGCCTTTGCCCTCGAGCGCCTTCACTGTATAGCGCTGCAAGTCAAGCCAACCTCTTCCGCAGGCGGTTTCCATTGTTTGCTCGGTTAGGGCGAGCACCTTGTCCCATTGCCCGGCAGACAGATTGTAAGCCAGATCCGTGCGCAATTGGTCGTCGGGCGCGGTAAGCATGGAGCGGTCGATATCCGAGCCGTTGTAGCGGATCTCGCCCCAGCGCAGGCCTCTGAGTATCAGGTACGGAGAGATGTCGTAAGCGTCTTTCGCACGCAGAAATCTCGCGACGCCGGCGACACGTTTGACGGCATCCTCGAAGTCGACGGGTTCGGCGGAGAGCGAACCCGGGGGCTGTGCGGTTGGGGACTGAACGGGAGCAGGCGCGGCTTGCGGGACCACGGCTGGCGCAGGGGCGTCAGATATCCGGGTGGTAGGCGCAGCCGCTGAAGGTGGGGCTACCGGCTCAGGGGCGGCCGGCTCAGGGGACGAGACGATCGTCTGCCCGCCTTTGCGGCTGATGAAACCCTTCAAGAGGTGAGCGTTGTCTTCAAGAGCGGTGCGAACTTTGGTGAAGCTGGGAGAGACGTCGCGAAAGCTTTCGTCGAGGAACGAGATTAACTCCTCGAGTGCAGCCCGCGCTTCTTCTACCGCGGCAAGCTGAATCTCACAGAATTGTTTGGGTGTTTCGTCGACGGCGGCATCGAACTCTTCAGCGGTGAGCTTGCCATCGGTGATGGCCTGTTGCCGGGCTTTACGTTTGTCGTTGGTGTTGGCTTCGGCTTCCGTACCGACGACACGGGACTCCTTATAGCGAAACCAGGTGAACCCGTTTGCCGTGATGGGGACAAGCCGGATAGGCTCATCCAGTTTCGATCCGAGCCAGTCGAGAGGTGCGGCGCGCATCTCCAGGTCGCCGTCCTCAATTTCAGGGTAGAGACTGTCCCAGAACTCCTCGCAGAGGCTGCGCAAAAACCGAAAGCAGGATGCGAGCGCACCGAATCCTTCACGCCGCACGTGAGCATCGACGAGCCAAGCGGCAATCTGCAAATTCTTGGATCTGGTGGCGAGTATTTCGCCCGCTAGTTTTATGACAAGTGGGTAGTCGGCGACCTTGATAGCCGTTTTCCAGGCTCCTTGCGGAGCTTCGAGTTCCTCGCGGCGAGCTTCTCTGATCTTGTCGATGACAGGGTCATAGCGCAGATCGAGGCCGCTGGGATTCGCGCCGGGAATCGGGGTTAGCAGGTCGTCGCGCAAGGCCATGGCAAGTTAGGCAGAGGCGCTTTGATCGATCTCTGGTGCAAGCTCAGGCGCGATGAACGAGAGTTCGCGAACTTCGAGGAAAGGTATGACGTCCTCGCCATCCACGATGAGGAGCTTCTGTCCGAAAGGCACTTCGCTGTTGTCTTGGGTCTGCTGCCAGTCGGTCGCACGTCCCAGCCGAACGGCGTCCGAGGAGTGCCGGGAGGAAGCCGGGTAAAGAGCGGGGAGCAGCACTTCGCCGAATTCCTGGCCGTTTGCGGCCGGCCCTGAGATGATTTGTCCGGTCGCCCAGAGCAGGTCGCGCAGCAGGCGCGGGGGCTCGATCTTCACCGCACCGATATGTTCGAAGGGAAGCCAGACGTATTCGCCGGCAACAAAGATCTCCAAGCGCGGGCCAATGCGAGGGTCGGAGTCCTCAAGGGTCTGAAAGGCGCGCCCATTGATCGTTCCGGGCGGGGAGGAAGATGCAGCCGCAGCCGTAACGTACTGGCTGCTTTCGAAAAACACCTGACGCTTCCGCTCGGCAGCTAAGGCCGAGCGGTAAAGAAGAGCGCCGGTTTCCGCATCGGACCCGTCCTGCGCAAGCACGTTGAGCTGTTTCGCCGCTCGGTCATACTCGCCGGCGAAGCACAGCAGCTCGAAGAGAAAGGTACGGCGCTTGACGTCGGTCGGCGATTCACGGACCTCCGCGCCGAGAGCCTGAATGGCTTCGTTCAGTTTCCCGGCGCGGAGCAACTCTTTGGGGTTCATCCGATTCGCTGTTAAGCCGACTTGTTGGCGCGGAGGTCCCAGACTGCGGTGACTTTCTTGCTCTGATCTCCCTTGGCGCTCTGGGGTTCGTATTCGATGTTGACTTTACCGAAAGCGAAGGAGACGGATTCACTGGGTGTATCGTCGCCGCCTGAGGAACCGGACCACTGAACACTCTCGACAAAGACCTCTTCGAAGTCGTACTTCAGATATTCGAGCGCAGTGCCGCCAGCTTTGCGCAGCACAACGTGCGCTTTGTCGAAATGCTCTCCCTTGCAGCAGTTCGCAAAAAGAGAGGGAGAAGCGGCGTCGCTTTTCTTCATTATGTTGAAAGACGAAAGAGAGACCTTTCCGGCACCCGCGCCTCCGGTGGCCGAGCCAATCGTGGTCGGATTGCTCGCACCCCAGGAGAAGCTGTAGATCTCGAAGGCATTCTTGCCTTTGTACTTGTCGTCCGTGGTTTCGCCATTAGCTGGAGGCGCACCGCCCTCCAGCCACATGAATGCATCGTATGCCATATTGTTACTCCTTATCGGTGATGAATTTACAGACCCCGACTGCCTGCGTCGGGCGACTTGCAAGTTTAGGCGCCCGGCCACAGACAAACAGCGTCGAGGCCGGAGTAGATTTCTAAATTACGCTCCAGCGGGCTGCGGCAGATCCGCAACGAGGCGCATGGAGACCGTGAGTTCGTCGAGCTGGAAATGAGGCTTCATGAAAGCGACCGCGCGATAGGCGCCGGGTTTGCCGGGTATTTCCATGACGTCCACCCGCGCTTCGGCGAGAGGATATTTAGCTTTCATTGAAGGCACGGCGGTGGCGGTATCGACGACGTAACCCGAGATCCAGCGATTGAGGTACGTCTCACATTCGCCGCGCGACATATAGCTTCCGATCTTGTCGCGCATCATGGCCTTGAGATAGTGCGCGAAGCGCGAAGTAGCCAGGATGTAGCTGAGATTGCTCGAGAGCCGCGCGTTGGCGTTTGCCGCGTCGGTGTCGTAGACCTTGGCTTTCTGGGCGCTCTGGACGCTGAAGAAGGCCGCGTAATCAGTGTTCTTGCAGTGGACGAGAGGAACGAATCCCAAGTCCGCCAGCTCTTTCTCCCGCCGATCGGTTATTGTGACTTCGGTCGGACACTTCATCGCAACATCGCCGTCGTCGGTCGCGAAGTTGTGCACGGTGAGGCCTTCCACTTTGCCGCCCCCTTCGACGCCGCGGATGGTGGCGCACCAGTTATAGCGAGCGAAAGAATCAGTGATGCGCGCCGCTAAAGCCCAGGCAGCGTTGCCCCAAAGATATTTATCGTGCTGGGTTCCGTCGACGTTTTCTTCGTAATCGAAGTCCTCAACCGGTCTGGTGGCCTTTCCATATGGCTCGCGCATGAGCACGTGCGGAAGGGTGAGAGCGACGTAGCGAGAATCTTCGCTTGCCCGGAAGCTCTTCCATTTGGCGTATTCAGTGGTATCGAAGACTTTCGCGAGGTCGCGCGGCGCGCCCAGTTCGGTGAAAGTATCGAGGTTAAAAGTATTGGCCGAGGCAGCGGCGATGAAAGGCGCGTGGGCAGCGGCGGCGACCTGAGAAATCTTCTCCAGCAGTTCAACATCCTCGGGGCTCTTGCCGAATTCGTAATCGCCGACGAGAGTGCCGAAGGGATGGCCGCCGAAGACGCCGAATTCTTCTTCGTAGACCTTTTTGAACATCGAGCTCTGGTCAAATTCGCTCGCACGCTGCAGATCTCGCAGCAGCTCCTTTTTCGAGCAATTGAAAACTTTGATCTTCAACTGCTCTCCGGTTTCACTGCGGCCTATCAGGTACTTCAATCCGCGCCAGCTCGCCTCGAGCTTCTGGAAGGCTGCATTGTGCATCACTTCGTTCAGCTGGAGCGAGATCAGATGATCTATCTGGGCGATGCGGCTGTTGATCATCGCTTCGCTGTCGCGCGAAAGCGTCATAGAGCCGTCAAGAAATTGGGCGACGAAGTTCTTCACCAGGTCGCGGCCTCGCTCACGCGCTTCAGGATCGCGAGCAAGCCGGCCTTGCTCGACGATCTGATCGAGCAGTCCCTTTTCTGTAGTTGCCGCAGCCGCGGCGGATTTCGGCTGTGCTGTAGGTTGACTACTCATGTGCTCCTTCTCCAGCGCCGGCATGGATCTCGGACTTCAGTTTTTCCAACTTCTCGGTATTTCGGAGCGCTTCCTGCAGCAACTCTTCGAGTTTGTCATTTCCCTGTAAGCTTCCGCGAAGATCAGAGAGCTTGGTGCGCAGATCAAGGAGCTCTTTGAGCGGCCTAATCTGACGAGCCACATTCGTCGGCTCAAAATCGTCCAGGCTCCGGAACTGGAGGTCCACTTTGAGCTGCCCGGCTTCCGGATCTTCACTCAGTTTATTTTCGACTGAGAAGGAAAGGTGAGGCTTCATGGCCGCGAGGACCGAATCGAAGTTGTCCGGGTTGATCTCGACGAATTTTCGATCTTTCAAGCGAGGGAGCGGTTCTTCCGGCATGCCGGTGAAATCTCCAAAGACTCCCATGACGAAAGGCAGTTCTTTCTTTTCGATGGCCCCACCCGTCTCCACATCGTAGGTGATGTGAACTCGGGGGGAGCGGACTCTATCAAGTTTGTGCTGTAAGCTCTCTGGCATCAATACTCCAAATACAGGCTATAACGACCCGGTGACTAGCCGCACATGCTGCGGAGGGCAACTCATGAGGCTGTGGAGGGTAAAATAACACCAATTCCGAGCGGAGTAAAGCGACCGGCGGCCGGACACTCCTTTTGATTTCGAGCTCAACGTTATCACGCCAATCTCTATTGCACGAGTATTGCCGAACTCTCAGCGGCGCTTTTCGGCGGTGATGGTAACGGAAATTCGGCGATTTCGAGGAAGCCGCTCTCAATCAACAGCTTGATAACTCCGCAAAATTCTTCCTCACTAAATTGTTCGGTTATCACATCCTGTTCTTTTAGATATCCGAATAGTTCAGCCGCAGTGCGCGAACCGTCGGAGGCGCCAATCAGGAATGCTACCCAGGGCTCGGTGCGGGCGTCGCTTTTGAGAGTCCGGTCGGTGCGCATGCGGAATTCGACGGGCTCGAGACGGCCTTCCCGGACTGCGTGAGTGACAACGAGAAACATGCCTGGTGCAAGGAACGGCCGGGAACGCATGAGGAGCTGCGCGAAGTCTGGTGCGGCGGATGAGATCTGCCAGCGTCTGAACCATTCAATGGCCTCGGAACCGGCGGTGCGTGATTTCTGGCAACGCGCAGTCAAGGGAGCGCGTGGAGCGAGGTGGCGTTCCGCGACGAGAACGCCGTACAGGATCGTTTCCACCTTCAGCTTTTCGTAGATGCGGCTACGCGGGCCCAAATCGCCCAGTCTACCCTTGGCTTCCACGACGGCCTGAAGAATAGTATTGGGGCGGCGTTCGGCCTCGTTAAACACCAGGAAAACATCAAACTCAGCCTGGGATTCGCCGAGCCACTTGCGCACGCGCTGCTCGATCGTTTCGCCCTCGCGATCAGTGGCAAGAGTGAGAGCATAGAACCGGCCACCAGGTGCTAGAAACCTAGGAAGACCTTCGACGATGCCACGCAGGACCTGTTCACCATCTGTGCCGCCGTCGCGGAACATAAGCTTCTGGTCTTCGGCCGGGACGTACGGAGGGTGGGCGACGATGCGATCAAAGACAATGCCTCGAACCGCTGCGTAGAGATCGCCCTGCAGAGCCGTAAAGTTTTCTATGCCGTTCAAGTGCGCATTGAAGTTTGCGAAATGAGTGCACCGACCGCTGAGATCGGCGGCCCAGGCGCGCCGGGCATAGCGGGCTGCGGCTATCAACGCTCCGATCCCCGTGCCGGAGCACATTTCAAGGCATTGTTCGCAGACTTCGCCAGGAAGAGCTGAAACAAAGCGGCCTGTGTTCCTGGTAATAGAGGCATACACGATATCTTCCGGTAGCGAAGCTCCGCTATGGTTCTCGACCAGGAAGGTGCGGTCCGACGCGATGAAGAGACGCTCCTGAGGATACAAGACGGCCTCAGCGTAAATGCGGGAAGGATGATGGGTCAGACGTTGCGTGAGACCGAGTTCCTGCATGGCGGCGAGCGTTTGCGCCCCGAGGTGCGCAGCCAGGATTGATTCTTCTACCGCTTCCTGATCCATTAGCAGCCTGATGAGTGCATCGAGAGGATCAGTGATATCGGAACGGCCGGTCCGGCCTTCGCGAAGCGTTTTGAAATCGTAGATAGAGGGCAGCGCCAAACGGCTGCACACGGAGCCTTCTGTGTAGGCGAAATCAATTAAGGCACGGCGCAGTATCTCGAAATGAGACGTCTGGCCGATTACCAGCGGATACAAGCGCATCGCTCCAGACAATGATCTAGGAATCCGCCGGACACCGAAGGGTAAGGTATCACAGACTATCGCCGGGCAGTGAAAGACTGATCGCGAGGCCCGTGTAGAGATAGAGCCATCCGGCGAAAGCCGTGGGGCCGAAGTGCACGGGAGATTCAAGATGACGTTTGAACTGCTCGACCGAGCAGGCATGGTTTTGCCCGGTATCGGAGTTCATGATCTGAATTTGGTTTTCCTCGACGCGGGCCAGCAGAACGTGCAAAGGAAGACGACCGAGACCGGCACGAGCTTCGACAAGGGCCAGAGATTTGCCGGGAACCAGATGGCAGTCGACTACAAGGGGCTGGGCTGCGAACGCTTGCAAATCAGCCAGCAATCGGAACTGAAAATCAGGGCGTTCGACGGTCAGGCGCTGCGAGAGGGCAGTTGTGCGACTAGCGTCGTGAAGAATCTGGCATGTCATGCCTCGATTGCGAAGATAGCGAACTGCATTCGAGAGCAAGAGTCCTCGGCCTTCGGCGTAGCTTCCGGATTGCAGAATGCCATGAAGCTCGAGCTCCTGGCCGCGGAGCTCGGGCTCGAAAGTTGCCAGGCCAGACTCGGCGAGAGCGACAGTAAGGACGGCCGCGACATTCGATTGTTCGTGAAAGTGACGGTACGCGAGGATCGGCAAAAAGTGATCTCAGATGCGCGAAGGCTTTTAGCCGCCGATGAGCACAGTGGGGAGGCCCACCACAATCACGCCACCGTGAGCAGTCATGTCACCGATGCGGGCAGCCGGGAGTTCATTGATCAGGACGGTAGCCGAAGCTTTGACGATCACGTCGGGAGGTCCTACGCACAAGGCCATGTCGGTGGCGCGCGCGGCTGGGATGCTGCCAATCAGAACGGTAACGGCGCAGGGCGGCAGGATTGGGCCGCCAACGTGAGGTATGGGCGGGACGCCGGGGGTGACCATAGGACAGGTGTGCATGTCCCCTATGCGAGCTGCGGGCATTCCCATGTCCGGTAGTATCTCCTAGCTTCCGCTAAAGAGTTTTCAGTTGTAAACGAAGGTGCCGTTCTCCCCGACGCTGACCGCAATCGAGGACGGCTTCTCGCCTTCGGCAAACGCGGCCAGCAGAGACCGCGAGATATCAGGCAGCAGCGTATTGGTCAGGATGTTGTCGACGTTGCGAGCGCCGCTCTCAAGTTCGGTGCAGCGCTTTACAACCTCATCGACTAACTCGGGACTGAAGGTCAGAACAAGTTTATGAGTTTCCTGCAGACGGCGCTGAATCTTCTCAAGCTTCAATACGACGATGCGCCGCAGGGCTTCGTCGCGGATCGGAAAGTAAGGGGTAATGACGAGGCGTCCGAGGAAGGCTGGTTTGAAGATTTTATCGAGCTCCGGTTTGAGTGCTTTGACAAGGCCCGTCGCGGCGGGCGTGGTCTCTGGATCGGCACATAACCGACCAAGCGTCTCAGTTCCGGCGTTTGAGGTAAGTATGATAATCGTGTTCTTGAAGTCAATCTGGCGGCCCTCGCCGTCCTCCATTGAGCCTTTATCGAAAACCTGGAAAAAGAGTTCGAGAACGTCCGGGTGAGCCTTCTCTACTTCGTCGAGCAGCACGACTGAATAAGGCCGGCGGCGTACGGCTTCGGTGAGAACGCCGCCTTCGCCATAGCCGACATAGCCGGGAGGAGAACCCTTGAGGGTAGAGACGGTGTGGGCTTCCTGGAACTCGGACATATTTATAGTGATTAGATTCTTTTCGCCCCCGTAGAGGAGATCGGAGAGCGCCAGGGCGGTTTCGGTCTTGCCCACACCACTCGGGCCAACAAGCAGGAACGTGCCGACAGGTTTATTGGGATCATCGAGGCGCGCGCGTGAGGTGCGGATGCGCTGACTAATCGCTTCCAGGGCGTGATCCTGCCCAATGACACGCCGGCCAAGGTTCTGCTCAAGATGCAGGACCGTGCTGACTTCATCTTTGAGCATTTTGCCAACAGGGATGCCAGTCCAGCCCGAAATGACCTCGCCGACGATTTGTTCGTCTACGCAGACGCGCATTAGCGGGTTCTCGCCCTGCAGCGCTTCCAGAGTGGAATTCAGAACGGCCAAGCGGCTGCGGAGCTCGGCTGCTTCGGAAGACGGAGCACCGTTCTGGGACGCGTGATGATCCTCAAGCTGTGTCCGGATGTGGCGGATTTGATCAACGAGCTTGCGCTCTTCAGCCCAACGCTCATTCATTCGCGCGAGGCGCTCTTCAGTGGCAGTTTTCGTTTCCGCGATCGCGGCGAGGCGTTCCGAGTGGTCGGCTCCGGCGGCCGATTCACGCTCGAGGACGCGAGTTTGCACCGCAAGATCCTCAAGGGTGCGGATTGCGTCTTCGATGGCAGCGGGTGATGAACTCTGGCCGAGCG
This sequence comes from Terriglobia bacterium, assembly GCA_963723645.1. Lineage (GTDB taxonomy): Bacteria > Acidobacteriota > Terriglobia > Bryobacterales > Bryobacteraceae > Bog-105. The sequence goes on along the minus strand of CAVRRR010000005.1, from coordinate 815,889 downwards.
CAAGGCGGGCGCAGGCGGTATCGAGCACGCTGACAGCTTTGTCGGGCAACTGGCGGTCGGGAAGGTAGCGGTGTGAGAGTTTCACAGCAGCCGACAGACCGACATCGAGAATGCGGACGTTGTGGTGTTTCTCAAGTGCGGGTACGACACCGCGCAACATGAGTTCACATTGCACCTCGCCTGGTTCCTCGACCTTAACTAGTTGAAAGCGACGCGCGAGTGCGGGATCTTTTTCGAAATATTTTTTGTATTCGGACCAGGTGGTAGCGGCGATCGTACGCAGTTCGCCGCGGGCGAGAGCGGGTTTGAGAAGGTTAGCGGCGTCACTCTGTCCGGCCTGGCCCCCGGCACCGATCATGGTGTGTGCTTCATCGATGAAGAGGATAACGGGCGTGGGAGATGACTTCACCTCGCTGATGAGACCCTTCAGACGATTCTCGAACTCACCCTTTACACCGGCGCCGGCCTGCAAGAGGGCGAGATCAAGGGTGTGAACAGCGACGTTTTTGAGCGGAGCGGGCACATCGCCATTGGCAACGCGCAGCGCGAATCCTTCCACAATGGCTGTTTTGCCCACGCCTGCCTCGCCGACGAGGATGGGGTTGTTCTGGCGGCGCCGGGTGAGGATGTCTACGACCTGCCGGATTTCGAAGTCGCGCGCCAGGACCTGATCGATCCTGCCTGCACGGGCGTTTTCGGTGAGGTCGACGGTGTATTGATCGAGGAAAGGAGTTTTACCGCCGCCGGCGGGGCGCGAGGCGGACGCTCCGTCGACACCGCTGGTTTTGACGCTTTGCGCCTCCTCATCGGATCCGGCGACGACCGTGAGGAAATCCTTTTTGAGGGCTTGCGGCTCGATCTTCCCGAGTTCACGAGTAACGTCGCTGATAAGCCGGCATAATTCATCCACGCTGACCAGCGCCATAACGGTGTAGCCACTCCGGAGGACCAGCGCGTCGTACTCAAGGGAGCCGAAGGTCCAGGCCTCTCGAAACATCTGCACCAGGGTGGGACTGAAAGCCGGAGTGCGGGCGTTGCCTCGCTTGAGGCGGTCGAGGCTGCGATTCAAATCGGCTGAGAGGCGCGCGGTATCGACTCCGAAGTGATGCAGGATAGTGGCGAAATCAGAGCCGGGCGAATCCAGCAACTTCAAAAGGAAGTGCTCGATTTCAACATCGTAATGTGTGCGCGCCAGGCACAGGCCGGCTGCCCCTTCGAGTGCGCTCCGGGTGGTGTCGTCGAGTTTTCCGATTAGTGCGCGTAGATTAACCGCCATGCTGACCTCTCACGATAACAAGAATTGCGTTGGCAGAAAATGGTAAGGCAGAAGAGATTTGGAGAGCTTCGTGCTTATGCAACATTCGTGATTACTCCGCGACTAGTGCACGCGAAGTTCCTTTTGAGCGCAAAGCCGGGACAAAGATGCTTTTGGCTAGAATGGTAAACCGTCCGACGCTAATTTAGCCCCAATTTTATGGCGCAAACAGGTTCTTCTCATGTTTCAGCTGCAGGCAATCTGGCACTGGCTTATCAAGAGACACTTACATCCATCGTGCGGCTAAAGGCGAACCGGCAAACAGTAACGGATGCGCAGTATTTTCGCCAGCAGTTCATCGAAGCGTTAAAGCTGGCTAACGAGGAGGCACGGGCGCGGGGTTACACGGAGGAAGAGACCCGGGATGCGCGATTTGCAGTAGTTGCGTTTCTGGACGAGACGGTGCTGAACCTGAAGAGCCGGGCGTTTTCGGACTGGGCGCGAAAGCCTTTGCAGGAGGAACTGTTCGGCGTTCACATGGGAGGTGAAGTATTTTTCCAGAACCTGGAGCGTCTCATGCGGCAGCCGGATTCGGCACACCTGGCCGATGTTCTGGAGGTTTACCTTCTGTGCCTGACGCTCGGATACGCGGGAAGGTACAGTATCTCTGGACGTGGTGAACTGGCGAGCCTGGAGCAATCGATCTTTTCACGCATACGGCGCATACACGCAAGACCCGCGGAGCTCTCTCCGCACTGGCGGCCGGCAGTTGACCCGAATTTAGCGGGCGGGACGGATCCGTGGCTGAAGCCGCTGCTCTATTCGACGATCGGCTGCGTGATAGTCATGATGTTATTACTTGGTTTTTACAAATTGTCGCTGCAGTCAGGGGCACAATCAATAGCAAAGGTCGCCGAGGTTGGAGCGAGTCAATGAGAATGCCGGTGGCTATAGGGGTCGGCGCGGCATTCTGGCTCGTTCTGGCCTGGGCGTTCCCTCCCTTTGCGAAACTGACGCCGCACAAGACGCTCGCCCTGCAGCTGATTCTCACATTCGCCGGCTTGGTGATTTGCGCAGTGGTGTTTTGGTACTTCAAGCGTCGCCAACCGGCCCAGCAAGCACCTGAGGAAAGAATCCGAACCGACGCGAGCGAACCGGTGGTGCCCATCGGAAGCGTACTTAAAGAAGCACAAGTAAAGCTAGCTTCATCGGCGCTCGGCAGAGGAGCGCGGTTCAGTAAGATGCCAATGATTTTTGTCATTGGGTCGAACGGCTCAGCGAAAACGACAACAGTGGTGCAATCCGGCCTCGAGCCAGAGCTGCTGGCGGGACAGGTGCACCAGGACGGATTAGTGGTCCCGACCGCCGCCGGAAACGCATGGCTCGCGCAGAATGCAGTCTTGCTGGAGATTGGCCCGGGCATTCAAGCTGACCCGCACACCTGGCACACCATTTCACGGCAGATCCAAGCGGGGAAGCTCCAATCGGCCATCGGGAAATCGGAAGCGGTCCCGCGGGCCGTGGTGGTGTGTTACGAGTGTGAGAATCTGCTGAAGCCCGGCGCGACGGAGGCGGCAGCGGAAGCCGGGAAGGCGATCCGGTCCGAGCTGTATGAGCTCTCCAAAGGACTTGGTTCGAACCTGCCGGTGTATGTTCTGTTCACGAAGCTCGACCGCGTTGCGTTCTTTTTCGACTTCGTTCGGAACTTCGACGGGGAAGAAACCAGGCAAATTCTGGGCGCTACGCTTACTTCCGAAAAGGCTCCGAGCGGAGTGTACGGTGAACGCGAAGCGGCGCGGCTGACGGAGGCTTTCGGGGAGCTGACGGTTTCTCTGAGCAACCGGCGCACGGAACTGCTTACACGTGAAGGCGACAGCGAGGTGATCCTTTCGGCCTACGAGTTTCCGAGAGAGTTTCGCAAGCTGCGCGCCGCTGCAGTGAAATTTCTGCTCGAAGTGTGCCGCCCGAGCCAGTTGAATATTGGGCCGTTCCTACGCGGTTTTTATTTTTCGGGGGTGCGCCCGGTGCTCGTGAGCGAAGAGATCGCGACTCAGCTCGACGTGGCCGCGCAAGGCAAACGCGGCCAGTCGGCGAACCCGGATGCGACCAGCATTTTCACTTATCAACGATCGTCGCTGCAAGTCGAGCCGGAGCCTGCTGCGTTCCGCGCCACGCAGCGCAGAGTGCCTGAATGGGTATTCCTTCCCGGTTTCTTCAGAGATGTTGTTCTGAGCGATCGAAGCGGGCTGGCAGCGAGCGCATCGAGCACGAAAATAAATTTTCCGCGCCGGCTGCTGCTTGCGTGCGTAACAGCGCTTTGCCTGCTCCTTGGGATCGCTACTTTCTTTTCTTACCTCGGCAACCGGGAGCTTCTGAACAAGATCCAACGTGCAGCGGCAGGCGTGGCGTCGGACAAAACGGTTACTGCGGAAGCGGCGCCGATCGATTCGCTAATGAAGCTGGACTCCTTGCGGGAATCTTTAGTGGAGCTAACGGACTATCAGCGTACGCATCCGCCGCTTAGCTTACGGTGGGGATTGTACACAGGTTCCGAGGTTCTTCCTGATGCGAGAAGAATCTATTTTGCGCGTTTCAGGACGCTGCTTTTTAATGACGTAGAAGGCGGTCTGCTAAAAGCAATGCGCAGCTGGCCGGCGACACCGGGCGCGCAGGCGAACTACGGTTTTGCATACAACACGCTGAAGGCATACCTCGAGACGACTTCGAATCACGAGAAGGCTACGATGCAGTTTTTGCCGCCGCTCCTGCAGGAACGGTGGGCAAGCGCAGGAACGGTCGATCCGAATAAAGTTGCGCTGGCGCGAAGGCAGTTCGATTTCTACACTTCGGAGCTGATGCGTGAAAACCCTTACTCGGTGAGCACGGATGCCGCGGCAGTCGCAAAGGCGCGGCAGTACCTGGCGCAATTTGCCGGTATTGCAAGGGTATATCAGGCGATGCTGACTGAAGCGAACCAAAACGTTAAGCCGATTATCTTCAATCGCCAGTTTCCGGGTTCGTCGGCGGTGATCCTCAACAACATGGAGGTGAGGGGCGCCTTTACGAAGCCCGGCTTTGCCTTTGTAGAAAACGCAATCAAGAATCCCGCGCAGTTTGTGACGGGAGAGCGCTGGGTGCTGGGTGAGCAGGGATCGATGGCAGCGAACACTCCCAACCTTGCCGGTCAGATTGAGACCCTCTACGACCAGGATTACATCAACGCGTGGCGTGAGTATCTGAAAAAGAGCATCGTGCTCCGGTATGCGAGTTTAGGTGACGCGGTCAGAAAGCTGAACATGACATCGAGCCCGCAATCACCGCTTCTGGCGCTGTTCTGGTTGGCAAGCCAGAACACGAATGTGGCGGCTCCCGCGGTGCAGCAGGCGTTCAAGCCGCTGCATGTTCTGATGCCGCCGACGAGTGTGGATCAATATGTCGGGCCAACGAATGCGAATTACATGACGAGTTTGACCACATTGCAGAGTGCCATCGACCAGGCATCGAAACTGCCGCCCGACCAGAGCCAGACGGCGGCAGATCAGACCGGAAACGCAGCGAGCGCAGCGTTGCTGATAGCAAAGCAGACTGCCTTGACACTTGGCCTGGATGCAGATGCGCACATTGAAGCCACGATGCAGAAGCTGTTGACAGATCCGATCACCTACGTCGAGGCGGTGAAGCCAAACGGAGCGAGTCCAGCGCCGCTGAACGCCGCCGGTGCAGATTTCTGCTCGAAGTATCATCTGCTCAGCAGCAAGTTTCCGTTCGATCCCAACGCCAAGACGAAGGCCAGTCTGGAGGACGTGAATGCGGTCTTCCGACCGCAGCAGGGTTCTTTATGGCAGTTCTACGAGGCAAAGCTCAGCAAGATGCTGATCAGGCAGGGAAGCACATATGTTCCGGCGGCCGGGCAGAAGCCTGAGGTGACCGGGCGGTTTGTAAACTTTTTCAATAACGCAGCGCGGTTTTCAAACGCGCTCTACGCGAACGGCACGTCGCAGGAACCTAAGCTTGTATTTGCGCTCGAACCGGCACTTTCATCCGATATCCAAAGCGTGGCCGTTACGATCAATGGGCAGAGCGCCGATCTGCAGCCGCATTCGGGATCCAAACAGTTCAGCTGGCCGGGGAATGGCGGCGGCGTACGACTGGTGGCGAAGAGCGGCACCGATTTTACGTATCCGAACTACGACGGAACATGGGGCTTGTTCGAATTTTTCGACGACGCCGATAAGCCGCTGCCAAGTCCGGAATGGATGTTGAAGGCCGGCCGCAGCGACAAACCGGTGACCTCACCGCTCACCAACCAGCCGATCACGGTACATCTCAATGTCGACATGCTGGGAGCACCACCCGTGTTCCAGAAGGGCTATTTCAGGGAACTAACGTGTGTGGCGGAGGTCGCCAGATAACGCATGCCGAGCTGGCTGAAAACATGAAGCGCTTACAACCGATCATTTGGTCAAAGGGAACTGCGCTTGCACCACAGCATCTGCAAAGTCAGGACAGATTTTTCGAGAGCTCGCTTCAATTCCGTCTGGACGCGCTGACGTTCCGGCCGTGGGGCTTTCAAAGCCTGAGTATCGACCAGGAGATGCTGGCTTCGGGCAGCTTTGCACTCTCGCAGGCTTCGGGCGTCTTCCCCGATGGACTCTTGTTTGAGACGCCGGACTCGGACGACCTGCCGGCTGCGAAGCCCTTGGAGAAAGTATTTGAAGAAGACACGGATGTAGTGGATCTGTACCTGGCGGTCCCGGAGCATAAGGAGCGCGGACTAAACGTTTCGACGGCGGCTGATGCGAGTTCGCGCTATCGCGCGGAAACGGTGCTGCTGCGGGATGAGACAACCGGGTTGTCAGAGCGCCCCGTCCAGATAGCGCGAAAGAATTTCCGGCTGCTGGCGGGTAGCGAACTGCGCGAAGGGTACTCTGCCCTTCGAGTGGCGAGAGTGACCAGAAAACCTTCAGGAGACTTCTCGGCCGATGCGGGTTTCGTGCCGCCGCTGCTCAATATCCATGCGAGCCCGTATCTGGTTTCGATGGCGCGCAGACTGGTTGAGATCTTAGCGGCCAAGAGCAGTCAGCTCGCGGATCAGCGACGCCACAAGAGCCAGGTGCTGGCGGACTTCACGGCGTCCGACATTCCGAATTTCTGGCTCCTTTACACGATCAACTCTTACTTTCCGCGCTTGAATCATCTGTTCGAACGGAAGCGCAGTCATCCGGAACAGCTTTTCTCGGCGATGCTGGGGCTGGCGGGGGCGTTGACCACTTTTTCAAAGGAAATCCAGGCACGCGATCTGCCGAAGTATGATCATGACGATTTATCCGGCTGCTTCCACGAACTTGAATCGAAATTGCGAATACTGCTCGACACGGTGGTCCCGTCGAACTTCGTGGCGCTTGCGCTGCGGAACGTGCAGCCTTCTATTTACGGAACGGCCCTCGACGACGAAAAGTATCTGGCGAATACGCGCATGTATCTGGCCATCCACTCGGAGATGAATCAGGCAGATCTTATCGAGAGAGTGCCGCGGTTAGTCAAGATCTGCTCGGCCAATCACATCGAGCATCTGGTTCGTCAGGCGCTGCCGGGCGTTCCGATGACGCATACGCCTTCGCCGCCGGCTTCGATTCCGGTGAAACTCAACTATAAATATTTCAGCCTGAACCAGACGGGATTGGCGTGGGAGGCCATCGTGAGATCGCACAACGTGGCCGCTTACGTTCCTGAAGATTTTCCGAACCCACAGCTTGAACTGGTCATTCTTCTGCCGGTGCGGTAAGAGATGTTGGTCAGGTTAGGGAACAGGTTATGAAATCGCTGTCGCCGGTGGTCTGGTTTGAAGGGATGCATTTAGGGCCGCATCAGTTTCAGGCCCAGAACCGGTATTTCGAAGACTCGATTCAGTTCGTGACGTCGGCGTTGTGGTTCGAGAACTACGGTGTGATCGGGTGCGAACTCAGCGCGGAGGCGCTCGAGAACGGTCAGGCATTGCTCGTACACGCGCGTGGAGTGTTTCCGGACGGCCTGCCATTCGAAATGCCGGAGAGCGATCCTACCCCGGCGGCCCGCGACTTGGCCGAAAGGTTTCCCCCGACGCGAAACAAGGTGACGCTATCGCTCGCGATCCCGCCGGAGCGGGTCGACCAACGAAATTACGCGATTGATGGAAGTTCCGCTGCCGAGGCGAGATTCATAGCCGAGAGCAAGCCGATGTGCGACGAAACCACAGGAAGGGATGAGCGCGCCGTTCCTCTGGGGCGCAAAAACATCAGGCTGCTACTTGATACGGAAGACGCGGGAGAATCGATACGGCTGCCGATTGCCAGAATCATGCGCTCAGGCTCGGGCAGGTTCGTGGTGGATCCGGCATTTATTCCACCGTGCCTCGACATTACGGCGAGTCCTCGGCTGATCGCGATGCTGGGCCGGCTGATCAGAATGTTAGAAGACCGCGCCAGTTCGCTCGGTCTCGCGGCTGGCGAGCAGCCGAGCAAAGCGCCAAGAGAGCTGACGCGCTTTTGGTTTCTGCACACAATCAACGCGTCGCTAGCACCGTTGAAGCACCTGTACACCGGCCGCCGCGGCCATCCCGAGGAGTTGTTTGTGGAGATGTCGCGGCTGGCAGGCGCACTCTGCACCTTCTCGCTCGACTCCCACCCGCGATCGTTGCCCCTCTACGATCATCAGCGGCTCGATGAGTGCTTCGATGCGTTGGACCTGCATATCCGGCGGCATCTGGAAATCATCATTCCCGAGAATTGTCTGCGCATCCCGCTCGACTCAAAAGGAGATTACTTTTTTGCGGGCGAGGTGGTGGACCAGCGCTGCTTCGGGCCTTCCTCCTGGATCCTGGCGATTTGTGGCGGAGGTGCGGAGATCGACGTCATGGCCAAGGTCCCCGGGCTGGTGAAGGTGTGCTCGGAGCCATTTGTGCCGGAGCTGGTAAGGCGGGCGCTGCCGGGGCTGGTCTTGACACACATGCCCAGTCCGCCCGCAGCCGTCTCAAGCAGCCCCGACACGCAGCACTTTCTGATCGCTAGAACGGGGCCGTGCTGGGAACACATCAAAAAGGCTCGACGCGTTGGGGTCTACATCCCCGGTGAACTGCCTGACCCGGCGGTAGAGTTGCTGGTCGTAATCGAGACTTGAGCGGGTTGATAGCGTTCGTCGTCTACTTTCGAACGACGACGAAATAAATCGCGCAGATTGCCAACAGCAGCACGGTGGCCACGATAAGGGCAAGCATCGCGGGAGACAGCGCGCCAGCCGGTTTGCGGCCGGGATTCGCAGGCGCCGTGACTGGAGCGGGCGGTGCACCTGCAGCGGAACGAGCCGGAGTTGGTTCAGGAACCCGCCGCTGCGCAACTACCTTCGCAAACTCGTCAAATTGAATCGATGGTGACAGTGTGGGGCTGGGCGCGGCCCGGAAGGGCAGAGCTTCTTTGCCAACGGGAGCAGGAGGAGGCTCCGGGACGGAAGGCGTGTCTGCCTTACCAAAAAGGTGAGTGAATTCGCCGCTGGCCTTTGTATCGGGTTCAGGAGCGGGCCGGGTCTCCACCTCCCTCCAATTCACCTCATGGCCCTCGGGAAGCTGCAGCGCTTGAAAAAATCGCGTGAACTCCGAGTCACTTTTTGGCAAAGCATTTTTGAGTGGAGCATCGCGCGAAAGCGGCCCCGAAGCGGATTGCGCACCAGCGGGCGGCGCGGGCTTTGGAGGTGGGGCGTGCTCGATTGGAGAAGGCTGACCGGTGCGAGCCGCAGGCGCACTGAATAATTGCGTGAACTCGCCGGGTGCGGGCGGCTTATCGACAACGGGAGCTGGCGGTTTTGGGGGTTCAGCGGCTGGACGAAGGACTCGTGTGAACTCACCGGAGCCGCCCGGCCTCGCGCCGAGAAGCGGATCAAGAAGCGGCAGGTTGGCGGCTCGCTCCGGACGTTGGGGTTGAGATTTCGGCTGGGAGGGACGCGTGACATCGTTCGGTTTGGGAGGCCGTGGTGAAACGATTGTCTCGTCTGCAGGAGCGGTGGCTGGATCAACCGGCGGCGCGGGTTGGGAGGGCGGTCGATCCGCCGGAGCGTCCCCTTTTCCGAAAAAGCGGGTAAACTCTCCGGGCTCTTGGGAATCTTTGGGATTCTGGCTCATGCGGTTTGGCAGAACGACTGCAATACGATTGTGAGTCTTAGACAGATAATGGCACGACGGCCAATGTGTTGCATGGGTTGCTGTTCCGGAATGCGCGACTGAAGGAAGAAAATCATGCCACGTTTACTGAACAATATGGATGGCCAAGCGGAGTATCAAAACGTCATCTCGCCGTTTTAACCCATGAATGATCCGGCTCGAAAGCCGACATGGAAACAGGTAAAGACGACGGCGCTTTACAACGATCTCACAAACTATAACAGCCCTTTCGACTACTTCGAGGAAGACCGCGAAATGGGACGTCGCCATATGATACGGTGCGATCCAGACCGGGCCGGCGCAACAGATGATCACCAACATCTTCGCGACTCTGTACTACGGCGGCCTCATCATCGGGAAAGGCGGAGCTTACTCGGATTGGGCTTCGAAGGGCATGCCGATCGCCATGGCGCTTTCACATGGCTACAGGGTGATGATCCAGTTGCCTCAGGGCGGAGGAAATCAATTTTGGAACTGGATTCGGACCTGCACAAGCTATCTCGCTAATACGCGCATGGCTGCCACTCACGGTATCGAACTGCAACCCGATCCTAGCCAAGCGGTGTGCTTCGGCTGCATCAGGCACATGACCGAGGGACGCAAGGATTTGAAGAACGGGACACACTACGGGGCGAGGGTCCGCGCCCATCGATCGACAAGGATGCCTTTCGAAGCAAATGATTTTCGCGAAGGACCAAGGCGCCGGCGCATTGAACTGGGTCACGCAGGGGACTTTGCGGCGAAGCATGTCGGGTCTTCCGGCCTGCCTCCGATACCTTCGAACACGTTACCGGCTGTTCCGCACAGCCCAGCGCCTAACAAACCATTACCTCCGCTTCTGGGAGTTAACGTCGGCACGGCACGGCACCCAACAAACCGCCGCTGCCTCCGCTTCCGGAGGCGATTTCGTAGACGCGAATTTCAGCATGAGGCAAGCGCGATGAGCCGGTCCTCGTTTCGCAATACAAACCGCATCTTGTTTTTCTCTGCAGGATTGGAATAAGATTAGTCAGAAAAACACAAAATGCGGGCGGTGATTGCTGAGGTTTTTTGAGCGCGCGTGGCGCGGATTATTAGCATTAAGCCAGTTCAAAATCGCTTTACTGCTATTCTCTGTTGCGTTCTTGCTGAGACTTGCCATAGTCTTTCTCCACAAGTCAGGCGATCAGCGTTCGCATTACGAATTGGAACGAGTCGCCCTGTCGCTCGCTCAGACAGGGGTGTACGGCAATCCATACCGCATCCCGACCGGCCCGACAGCCCATGTAGCACCCGGCTACACGCTGATTCTCGCGGCCATTTTTAAAATCTTTGGAACTGGCGCCACTGGAGAATTATGCAAGCAAATACTTGCTTGCGGGATAACCGCTCTCTCGTGTGCGCTGGTGCCGAGCGTGGCGCGAGGTTTGCGTCTCGACGTCAGGGCCGGTATTCTGGCCGGGTTCATTGGTGCCCTCTCACCCGTCCAGATCGATGGCGACTGGGAATCACCGTACACGAAGCTGGCACTGATGCTGGTTTCCGTTCTCACGGTTCAGCTCTGGAATAAGAAACTTACGTTGCGAACTGCCGCGGTGCACGGCATTTGCTGGGGAGTCACGCTGCTCTTTGCTCCAGCCTTGCTTTCAGGATTAGCAATCCTCATAGTCGCCGGACTCCAGTTCTATTGGGATCATCAGTTGCGGCGCTATCTCATCTTTGCAACTTTGGAAGTGCTGGTTGCTACCGCCTGCCTGACACCCTGGATGGTGCGCAATTACCGGGCGCTGGGTACGCCCATCGCTACCCGGAGTAACTTCGGTTTGGAGCTGCGCGTTTCGAATAATGATGTTGCCGGTGCAGATCAGCGGGCCGCTTTAGCCAACGGTGCGTTCGCCAAATTGCATCCTCTACTGAATGCGTACGAGGCAATGAAGGTTCGGGAACTCGGCGAAGTAGCCTACAACAAGCAGGAAATGAGTTTAGCCCTCTATTGGATCAGGAGTCATCCCAAACACTTCATCCGGCTTACTTCAACCCGCGTGCGCTACTTCTGGTTTTATAGCTATATTCCCCGGTCAGGAGCGAGACTGCCGGTCTTCGTCTTGGAAGCCACGCGCACTCTTCTGGGCTGGATGATTACAATTGTGGGAATCCTCGGATTAGCTAAAGTGTTCAGACGAGAAAAGGCCACGGGGATTACATTAGCTCTGCTTCTTCTCGTTTACAGCCTGCCATATTACTTCGTTCATTTCACGCCAAGGTATGAGTATCCGATCCAGTGGATTTTGACATTAATGGCGATGACTTTGGTTGTGAAACTCTGGCCGCAACGGTATCCCATTGCAGAAGATCACGTTGTCGAACGCGAAGTGCGCGATCTGTCTCTAACGTGGCTTAGGCAGGGCGCTCGCGCCAGAGTAAGCGGTACTTAAGCCGGGTCCATCGGTCAACATCGTCTTGAGGCGTGGGCTCACTTGACGCGGGGATCCGAACCATTGCTGAAGCTTGTCAAGGTAAAGGTAGACGACCGGCGTAGTGTAGAGAGTCAGCAGCTGGCTCACCATCAGACCCCCTACGATCGTGATGCCGAGCGGGCGGCGTAACTCGGAACCGGTGCCCGTCCCAAGAGCGAGCGGCAAACCGCCGAGCAAGGCGGCAAGAGTGGTCATCATGATGGGGCGGAAGCGTAGCAGGCATGCCTGGTAAATGGCGTTCCTGGGAGAAAGGCCCTCTTTGCGCTGAACGTCGAGAGCAAAATCGATCATCATAATCGCGTTCTTTTTGACGATTCCGACGAGCAGAATAATCCCAATCAGCGCGATGACGGTAAGGTCCTCTCCCGTGATGAGAAGGGCCAGCAGAGCGCCTACTCCAGCAGAGGGAAGCGTCGAAAGAATTGTGATCGGGTGGATGTAGCTCTCATACAGCATCCCGAGCACGATATATACGGCAACGAGGGCTGCCAGAATCAGCAGCGGTTCGGATTTCAGGGAAGCCTGGAAGACTTTTGCAGTGCCCTGGAAGGAGCCGTGCACATTGGCGGGCATACCGATATCGTCTTCGGCCTGCTGCACCGAATTCACCGCTTCGCTCAAAGCGATCCCAGGCGCCAGAGCGAACGACAAAGTTATTGACGGGAACTGCCCCTGGTGGTTAACAGTCAGAGGAGCAAGAACGGTCCGGAGATGCGTAAAGGTCGAGACCGGAACCGGTGCCCCGGTATTAGTGCGGACGTAGATCGAATTAAGCGAGGCGGGATTCTCTTGAAACTCGGGCAGGACTTCGAGCACCACGTGGTATTGATTGATGCCCGTGTACATGGTCGAGACCTGACGCTGGCCGAATGCGCTATATAGAGTTGTGTCAATGGCCTGCGGATTGATGCCGAGCCGGGACGCAGTGCTGCGGTCTATAACCAACCGCGACTCCAGGCCGTGCACCTGCTGATCACTATTGGCGTCGAGGACAGAGGGCACTGTTTTAAGTTTGTCCAGGAGTTTCGGGGCCCACTCGTTCAAGTCGGCTAGTTTGTCCGATTGAAGCGTGTACTGGTATTGAGAGTTGCCGCCTCGGCCGCCTACCCGGATGTCCTGTGCGGCTTGCATATAGAGTGTCGCCCCAGGTATGCGGGAGAGCTTGCCGCGAAGCCGATTGATCACCTTATCGGCTGAGGCTTTTCGCTGATCCAGGGGCTTAAGCTGAGCCCACATCGAGGCGACATTTAGCGTCCCGCCCCCTGTAAATCCCTGCACATCGTCGACCGCCGGATCCTGTTGAACGATGCGCAGGAGTTCGTGCAGCTTTTCCCGCATCGCGGTAAACGAAATGTCCTGATCGGCCACGATAGCGCCGCCGATGCGCCCGGTATCTTGCTGAGGAAAGAAACCTTTGGGCACGATGATGTAGAGATACACGCTGATTGCGATGGTGACAAGCGTAATGATCAGCGTGAGCTGCGGGTGGCGCAGAACGCTCTTAAGAGTTCTGGCGTAAAGCGAGTGAATGGCGTCGAAGCTCCGCTCGCTGGCCCGGTACAGAAAGTTGTGTCGCTGCTCCGTGTGGGTGCGCAGGAATTTGGCGCACATCATGGGAGTTGTGGTGAGCGAGACGATCAGCGACACGCCGATGGCGACGCTCAAGGTGATGGCGAATTCCCGGAACAGGCGTCCGACAATACCGCCCATCATGAGAATCGGAATGAACACCGCGACGAGAGACAGGCTCATCGAAAGAACGGTAAAGCCGATTTCCTTTGCACCCTGGAGAGCGGCCCTTACCGGAGTCCAACCGGCCTCGAGATAGCGGGTGATGTTTTCGATGACTACGATGGCGTCGTCGACCACAAAGCCGGTAGACACAGTCAAAGCCATGAGGGACAGATTGTCGAGTGTATACCCGCAGAGATACATGGCGATGAAGGTGCCGCAGAGCGAAAGCGGAACGGCAATGCCAGGTATGACTGTCGCCCAGACGCTACGCAGGAAGACGAAGACTACCAGGATTACGAGAACAACAGCGATGAGCAGCGTGTACTCGACATCCCGAACCGAGGCTCGAATCGTGTCCGTGCGATCCTGAGCGATTTTGAGATGCATCGCTGGCGGTACGGAGGCCTGGATCTGCGGCATTACCGCCCGGATGCGATCTACGGTGTTGATGATGTTGGCTTGCGGTTGGCGGGTGACGGCAAGAAGGATATTCGGTTTTCCGTTATCGAGGCCATCATTGCGCGTGTTTTCAACGGAATCGAGAACGTTGCCGAGATTGGCTAAACGGACGGGAGCGCCGTTGCGGTAAGTGACGATTAGCGGTGCATACTCCGCGGCTGTGAAGAGCTGATCGGTCGCGTTGATCTGCCAGCGATAGCGGCTGTTGCCGAGAGCGCCCTTAGCCTGGTGAGCGTTGGCATTCTGAAGAGTTGTCGCTACGTCCGTGATACCCAAGCCCATGTTGTTCAGGAGTGTGGGATTAACCTGGACCCGAACAGCCGGACGCGAGCTGCCCCAAACCTCCACTTGGCCTACGCCTTCGATCTGCGCGATTCTCTGGGCCAGGATGGAATCGGCGAAGTCGTACATTTGAGGCCGCCCGATCAGATCGGAGCTCAGCGCAAACATCAGGATCGGCGCATCCGCAGGGTTGGCCTTCCAATAACCGGGATTGCTCGGCAGGTCGGCGGGAAGCTGGCCGCGTGCGGCGTTGATGGCGGACTGCACATCGCGGCCGGCAGCATCGATATTGCGATTGAGGTCGAATTGGAGAACGATGGACGTGCTGCCGAGCTGGCTCGAAGAAGTCATCTCCGAGATGCTTGCAATGCGGCCGAACTGCCGTTCCAGAGGCGTTGCGACCGCTGAGGCCATGGTCTCGGGACTAGCCCCGGGAAGATTCGCGTGAACTACGATCGTAGGAAATTCGACTTCGGGGAGAGCGGAGACGGGCAGAAGACGAAAGACCAGACCACCCGCCAATGCCAGGGCGGCAGTGAGCAGCGACGTCGCGACAGGGCGCTTGATGAACGGTTCGGAGAGATTCATGTTTCGTAGCGCAGCGCAGAGTTAGCCGAAGCGGAGTCAATCGGCATGCACGGGTTCTCCAAGACGAGGACGGGATACCTCCCGCACAGTTCGGTGAGTGAGCCGCTTTGCCAGGCGATCAAAGAAGAGATAAACAACCGGAGTGGTGTAGAGCGTCAAAACCTGGCTGACGATCAGGCCGCCGACAATGGTGATCCCGAGCGGACGCCGCAGTTCGGAGCCGACGCCCGTACCAAGTGCAAGAGGGAGACCGCCGAAAAGAGCGGCCATGGTGGTCATCATGATGGGGCGGAAGCGCAGCAGGCAGGCTTGATAAATCGCTTCAATCGGCGGCTTGCCTTCGATGCGTTCGGCTTCCAACGCGAAATCGATCATCATAATGGCGTTTTTCTTGACGATGCCGATCAGGAGGATGATGCCGATCAGCGAGACGACGTTAAAATCCTGGTGACAGATAAAGAGAGCGAGAATCGCGCCCACACCCGCCGAAGGCAGAGTCGAGAGGATCGTAATCGGGTGGATGTAACTCTCGTACAACACGCCGAGGACGATGTAGACAACCACCAGCGCCGCCAGGATCAACCACGCTTCATTGGCCAGTGAGTTCTGGAACGCCGCCGCTGTCCCCTGGAAGCTCGAGTGAATGCTGAGCGGCAGACCAATCTCCTGTTCGGCCTGCCTGATTGCCTTGACGGCTCCGCCTAACGATTCGGCGGGAGGCAGATTGAAGGAGATAGTCACAACCGGGAACTGGCCCTGGTGATTCACGGTAAGAGGAGCGGAAGCCTGTTCGTAGTGTGTGAATGAGCCGAGCGGAACGACTGTTCCGGAAGCGGATTTAACGTAGATATTCTGCAGGTCGGCAGGATCGTTGCGATAACCGGGTCCCACTTCCAGCACCACGTGGTACTGGTTGAGCTGCGTGAACATGGTCGAGACGAGCCGCTGCCCGAAGGCGTCGTAGAGCGTATCGTCAATCTGCTGCATAGCAATGCCCAGTCGGGCTGCCGTGTCGCGGTCAATGACGAGTGTGGTTTCGCGGCCGCCGTTCTGCTGGTCGGTAGCAACGTCGCGAAGCGCCGGTAAAGTGCGGAGCTTTGCCACGAGCCGGTTTGTCCAGGTATTTAATTCTGTGGCGTCCGTATCCTCGAGCGTGTACTGATATTGAGCACGGCTGACGCGATCTTCGACGGTCAGGTCTTGAACGGGTTGCATATAGAGCGTGATATCGCTCACCTGAGCTAGCTTCGGCTGCAGCCGGCGTATCACGTCACTGGCGCTGCCGGAACGCTCCTCGAAAGGTTTGAGATTGATCTGGATGCGGCCGCTGTTGAGAGTGGTGTTGATGCCGTCGATTCCGATGAATGACGACAGGCTTTCGACCGCCGGGTCGCGGAGGATGACTTTCGCGAGCGCCTGCTGCCGGTTCGACATGGCGTCGAACGACACATCTTCGGGTGCTTCGGAGACGCCAAGGATCACGCCCGTATCCTGCACCGGAAAGAAGCCCTTCGGCACGATGAGAAACAGCACAAGGGTGGCTGCAAGGGTCGCGACCGTGACAAGTAAAGTGAGCCGCTGATGCCTGAGCACCCACTGCAAAGTTGTGCCGTACCGGGCGATCACCCAGTTGAAGGCGTATTCGGACTTCCGATAGAACCAGGTCTGCTCCGACTCCGGTTTGTGCTTGAGGATTTTGGCGCTCATCATCGGGGTCAGAGTCAAGGAAACAAACGCCGAAACGAGGATGGTGATCGCAAGCGTAATCGCGAACTCCCGGAACAGCCGCCCGACGATATCGCCCATGAATAGCAGCGGAATCAGTACCGCGATGAGCGATACGGTCAGCGAAACGATGGTGAACCCGATTTGCTCCGAGCCACGCAGCGCCGCACGCAGGGGCGTCTCACCTTCTTCGAGATAACGCGAAATGTTTTCGATCATCACAATCGCGTCGTCGACGACGAAGCCGGTTGAGATTGTCAGCGCCATCAGAGTGAGGTTATTCAGGCTGTAACCGAGCAGGTACATGATCCCAAAGGTGCCGACAATCGAAAGCGGAACGGCGACGCTTGGGATGATGGTGGCCGCAAGATTTCTCAGGAACAGGAAGATAACCATCACCACGAGAGCGACTGTCAGCATCAGTTCGAACTGGACGTCGGCAACGGAAGCGCGAATGGTATTGGTTCGATCCGTAAGAACGGCAACCTGAACCGCAGAGGGAAGCGAGGTTCGAAGCTGCGGAAGAAGCGCTTTGATCCGGTCTACAACCGCAATGATATTCGCTCCCGGCTGGCGTTGGATGTTGATGATCACCGCCGGAGTGTTATTCATCCAGGCTGCCTGGTGGATGTTTTCGGCGCCATCGACAATCGTCGCAACGTCCTGCAGGCGGACCGGGGCCCCATTTTTATATGCGATGATCACGGGCCGATAACCGGAGCTGGTCAGGATCTGGTCGTTGGCGCCGATAGTGTACGCCTGGCGGAGACCGTCGAAGTTGCCTTTCGCCTGGTTGATGTTGGTCTGCCCGAGCGCGGTGCGGACGTCTTCCAGACTCAAGCCGTACGCGGCAAGAGCGGTCGGGTTGATACGGATGCGAACTGCGGGTTTCTGGCCGCCGCTGATGGTGACCAGGCCGACGCCGGGGAGTTGAGAGATTTTCTGTGAGAGCGTAGTATCCGCGAGATCTTCAACCTTGGTGAGCGGAACCGTCGTCGAGCTGAGCGCAAGCGTAAGGATGGGCGCGTCGGCCGGGTTGACTTTGCTGTAGATCGGTGGATTCGGCAGGTCGGGCGGCAGATATGTGCCCGCCGCGTTGATGGAAGCCTGTACCTGCTGTTCGGCGATATCGATGTTGAGATCGAGATCGAATTGAAGGGTGATGATCGAGCTCCCGTAAGAGCTCGTCGAAGTCATCTGCTTCAACCCGGGAACCTGGCCGAAGGTCCGTTCGAGAGGCGCAGTTACGGAAGAGGCCATCACGTCCGGGCTCGCGCCGGGATAGGCCGTGGTGCACTGGATAGTCGGGTAATCGACTTCGGGCAGCGCCGAAACGGGCAGCTGTTTATATGCGATACCGCCGGCGATTAGGATGCCGGCCATAAGAAGCGACGTGGCAACAGGCCGGATGATAAACGGCCGGGAAGGACTCATGGAAGCATGCCCGAGTTGGAGGCGCCGCCGTTCTTAGAGCCGTTTGGCTGGCGCAGTGTGACTTTCATGCCCTCTGTCAGCTTTTCGGCGCCATCGACGACCACTTTTTCGTTTGGCTGCAGACCGTCCGCGATCGAGACGTCGTTACCCTGTGAGAGGCCCATCTTCACCGAGCGAACCGCAACCGTGTTGTCGTCACGAACGACGTAAACAAACGTGCCGGTCGGGCCTCGCTGGATCGCCACTGCCGGAATGATAAGCACGTTCCGGCGCGTATCGAGCCAGAGTCTTACGTTGACAAACTGATTCGGAAAGAGCGCGTAGTTCGTGTTCGGAAAGACAGCTTTGAGCTTAGACGTGCCGGTGGTCTGATCGATCTGGTTGTCGACGGTTAGAAGGGTACCGTCCGCAAGTTTTGTCCGGCCGTCGCGGTCGAAGGCTTCGGCACGGAGTTTTGCACTTTGGCGTAGCTTTTGCAGCACGGGTGGGAGCTGGTCTTCAGGAATGCTGAACAGAACAGAGATAGGTTGTAGCTGCGTGATCACGGCGAGCCCCGTCGCATCCGTTGAATGGACGATGTTGCCGGAATCGACGAGGCGAAGCCCTATGCGGCCGCTGATAGGCGCCAGAATCTTGGTGTAGGTAAGGTTGAGCTTGGCGCTGTCGATCGCGGCTTGGGCCGCCGAGATGACCGCCTTATCGGATTCGATCCCACCTCGGGACTGGTCCGCGGTGGCCAACTGGGTGTCGAGTTGCTGCTTAGCGATGATGTTCTGCTTGAAAAGCTCCTGGTCCCTCACGTAATTTACCTGGGCATCACGTAGGGCAGCCTCGTCTTTGGCCAGGGTGCCTTGCGCTTGCGCGAGAGTTCCTCGGGCCGATTCAAGCGCCACCTGGAACGGACGAGGGTCGATCTCGGCCAGGACGTCGCCTTTGTTCACAAACTGTCCTTCTTTGAAGTCCACATGAATCAGCGGGCCATCCACCTGGGGCTTGACGGTGACGGTATTGAAGGCGGTAACGGTGCCGAGGCCTTCGAGGTAGACCGGCATGTCGCCTGTATGTGCAACCGCAGCCACCACTGGTATGTTGTGGGGCCTCATCATTCCGCGCATGGAGCTGGCGGCTGCCTTTTTGCCGTTCTCAAAGGTATAAAGGCGATAACAGCCGTAGCCAATCAGGGCGAACACGAGCAGCCAAACCCACCAGCGGTTCTTGGAGGGCGTCGAGGTATCTTTGTCCAGATCCGGCAGGGCTTGTCCGTGGAGGCCGGCGTGGAACAGCTGTGGATCCTCCTGGTGACGGTCCGGGACGGGTGATTCTATGGGCGTGGGCGGCTGAATAGCCATTTTCTCCTCAATATGCAGACGGCGGGTGACAAGGATTGGGACTTCGAGATTGCGCTTTCAAGCACATAGCACCGCGAAGTCAATTGTTTATGAAGACGACACTTGCCAAAAAAATGTTACCGGTGTGGACTGGATCACTACTCCTTACTGTAGCTTTGGACGGGTCTGCCGGCCAAATGATTGGATCCTCCCAAAAGAACGCGGGCGCAACTTTGGAAGGTTCCCGGAGTAACGCGTTCTGACGTTACTCTGGTAACAAGCGGTCAGCAAAATGCGGGAACGAAGAGAAATTCTGGAGCTCTGGCGTACTCTGGCTGAATCAGGCCAAGCCGGAGTTCTGGCTACAGTTGTGCGAACGGAGGGATCCTCTTATCGCCTCCCTGGAGCGCGCCTCCTGCTTGGTCCGAATGGCCGGCATGCGGGCGGGGTAAGCGGCGGATGTCTCGAAGACGACATCCTGAAACGCGCCTGGTGGCTGACTGCGAACGGCCCCATCATCCGCAAGTACGACACGACGCCCGATGGCGAACTGGCAACTGAGGGCTACGGCCTCGGGTGCAATGGTGTGATTCACGTTCTGCTCGAGCGCGTAACTACCAACTCGCCTTCAGTGCTTCCGATCCTTGGCGAGGTAAACGGGTCCCGGCGTGTGGCGACGGTGGCGCATGCACTTTCCACCGAGGCAGCCGGACAACGTTTCCTCATCGATGGCGATCGCGCAAGTGATCTCAATCTGCCGACAGTTGATCTCTTTGTGGAGACGATCACACCGCCTACGCATCTGCTGGTCTTTGGCGCAGGCGACGATGCTATACCCCTCACGGAGTTGGCGCACTATCTGGGTTGGCGGGTATCGGTTTTCGATGGACGAGCGCACTACGCCCGAGCTGAGAAGTTTCCCCTCGCGGACTGCGTTCAGGTTCGGGCTGCGGGGTTACCGGCGCCCGAAATCGACGAGTGGACGGTGGCCGTTACCATGACACACAGTTACAGCCAGGACCGCGAAGTGGTGGCGATGCTCGCCGGAAGGGGCTTGCGCTATTTGGGCGTACTCGGGCCGCGTAAAAGGACCCGGCAATTGCTCGCCGACCTCCAACTCGAAGAAGGAACCATGGATTCCTCGCTGCATGGGCCGATGGGTCTCGATTTAGGGGGGCATGGACCCGAGTTGGTAGCGCTCTCTGTGGTAGCGGAGATCCAGTCAGTGCTAAATGGAAGAAGGAGCGGATCTTTGCGCCATCTGGACCGGCCGATTCACAGCGGCTTAGCGGACGCACGTTCGCCCGAAGAGGCTTGGGTTCGTTCCATAGTCTGTGCATAGACCGCTGCAAAAAGAACAATGAAAACGATCTTGACTGTCCTGCTCTGCTGCTGTGTCCTTTGTGCGCAGGCACCCTCCGATCAGAGGGGCAAAGAGGTGGTCGACGCCTCCGTAGCCGCACTTGGAGGCGACAAGTTCCTCCAGATGCAGACGAGGATGGCGAGCGGCCGAATCTACTCGTTCTTTCACGACAACCTGAGCGGCTTGGATCTGGCCACCATTTACACCGAATACACCGGTGCGAAACCGGCCAAGGGAGTGGCCATACGGGAACGTGAACTGCTGGGCAAAAAGCGGGATTACTCCTATCTTTTTCTCTCGGACCAGGGGTGGGACGTTACCTTTCGCGGTGCGCGGCCGATACCGGATGAAAGCTGGGCGCGGTACGTCCGCACAACCGAAAACGACATTCTCTACCTGCTTAGGACCCGGCGGAACGAGCCGGGCCTCGATTTCGACTACGTCAGCAGTGAAGTCTATCTGAGCCGGCATGTGGAAATCGTCGACATCACAGATGCGGCCGGTCTTACGATTCGAGTCTATTTTGATCACAACAGCAGGCTTCCCATCCGGGAGATCTACTCCTGGATGGATCCCGAGACCAAGGAGCGAAACGAAGAGGTTTCCGTTTTTGATAAGTATCGGGATATAGGCCAAGGCATTATGTGGCCTTACAGCATTGAGCGGGAGCGAAACGGCTACAAGACCTATCAGTTGTTCGCGGACAAGGTGGAGGCAAACGTCAGCATCCCGCCGAAAACGTTTGAACTACCCCCCGGGTCCAAAGTTCTGAAGAAAGTCGATTAGGGCAAATGCGCCGCGAGAGCACAGCGCGCAAACTGCTGGTACAATTTGTTCTCAGTCAGTTCCACGTCTGAATTGATACCTCGCGCGCCGATCCATGGATCTCGATCAGCTACATACATTCCTGGAAATTGTGAGGCTGAAGAGCTTCTCAAAAGCCGCGCAGACCTGTTATCGAACGCAGCCGGCGATTAGCGCTCAGGTCCGCCAGTTGGAGCAGGAGCTGAACACAACCCTGTTCGAGCGATTCGGCACCAAGATTTCTTTGACGGTAGCCGGACGGATTTTTGCGGAACATGCCGAGCAGATTCTCGCGCTCAGACGGCGGGCGCAGGACGCGATCAACGAACTGGAAAAGGTTCCGCGCGGGGAACTTGTTATCGCCGCGAACGAGGCTACCTGCATCTATGTCCTTCCAAGCGTATTTGCCGAGTTCAAAAAGCGTTTTCCCAACGTGCAGCTGTTGGTAGATCGCTCCTACGGCACACGAGTTGTGCAGGCCGTTCTCGATAATCAGGCGGATTTCGGTATTACCCAGCTGCCAGTCCAGGAGAAGAAGCTGCAAGCCGTCAACATTCATTCGGATGAGATCAAGCTGCTGGTTCCGGCGCGGCACAGGCTCGCTTCCCAGGAGCGGGTACAGCCGAAAGATTTGCTTGGCGAGCCGGTGCTCCTGCCCAAATCAGGAACTACACGCGCCCGCCTGAATGCGTGGCTCGATCCGGTAATCGAAGAGCTGAATATCTCAATGGAGCTCGATTCCACCGAAATGATTAAGCGGTTCGTCATGGCTGAGCTGGGTGTTTCGTTCCTCGCTGCCTCACATTGCCGCGAGGAGGTGGACGCCGACAAACTGTCGGCTGTCTCCTTAGGGCCCGAACTCATGATGCGGCGTGTAGGATTGATTTACCGGCGCGATAAATCTTTGTCAAAGGCGGCACTTGGTTTTATCGAAGTTACTCTGGTGAATGCCGGGCATCAAATCGGAGTTGTAGCAGAACATCGGCTACGAGCGTCTGGGACTTAGAACCGGGAAGCCGCAAAGCGCTGCGGGGCGAAGAAATTGGAGCAAACACCATAAATGGCGATTCTGACGGCAAGAAGCGCAACCATCTTCATCGCGAACCGCGATGCAACGCAGGTTTACCGGTCCGTCGAAGAGGTTCCCGCGGAGTTGCGCCGGAAGCTCATGGAAACGACTCGCGGGGCCAATTCTGCGACGATTCTGATTGCCGATAAGCGGGGCAGGGAAGAGCTGGTACGCGCGTTACAGGGCCGCCGAAGCGATATCCGGTGCCGCTTGGTAGATACGATGCGCTCGAAGCAGCCCGAGCCGGAGCAGACCCCGGGCAGATGGTCGAGCTTGCGCTCAGTCCGGACTTGGCTCGAGTTTCTATTGCCTGTCGCGATCGGGGCTTCCTTGTGGTTCCTGATCGACCTTCACTACTAACCTAACCCCTACCCGCCCCTAAACGCTGTACCTAATGTTTCAGGCGGGAAGGCCGATGAGTCTGTTGTGAACAGCTCATCCGATTCAAAGATACAACCCGCAGTTCTCGTTTTGGGATCTTCCGCAGGCGGTCAGAAACAGCAGATAGCTTGTGTTTGCCACGGCATGCAAAGCAAGCGGCTGATTCTAGAGACACGGGAGCGTCCGCCGGTATCGGCGGCCGTGAGCGTTGAGTGCGATGATGCCCTTTTTCTGGGCGAGGTGATCGGCTCGGTCGAGTCGATGAACGGATCGTGGCGGGCCGAAGTCTACGTAGAACAAGTTTTGACTGGCTTACAAAGCTTGATGAATCTGCGCGCTCGACTGCTCGGCGAAAGCGTTGAGTCGCGGGTGGGGAACGGTGTCCGGCCGGTTTGTGCGTAAGACGGTCGGTTATGCTGCTAAAGAATGCAGCAAAAGGTTGTCGTATTTGGAGGTGGCGGGCAGCTCGGGGTCGAATTATGCCGCGAGTTCGAGCATCGGAACTGGGTGGTCAAGCGATTCGACCGGCAATCGCTCGATGTCACGGATAGCGCTCGCGTCGAGGAGGCGATCGGGCAGGCTAATCCGAACATTGTTATTAACTCTGCGGCATACAACCAGGTAGATATTGCGGAGCAAGAGCCCCTGGCGGCCTTTAACGCCAACGCCCTTGCGGTCAGGAACCTAGCCATGGCGTGCCGGCAATCGGATGCACAACTCGTGCATTACTCGACGGATTACGTCTTCGATGGAACCAAGGGAACGCCGTACGTGGAAACCGATCCCACCCATCCCTTAGGCGCTTATGCGGTATCGAAACTAGCCGGCGAACTATATGCGCAGGCCTATCTCTCCAGTCCTTTGATCATCCGAACGTCTGGCGTTTTCGGGCCCGGGGGAATGTTTACGCCTCGCGGCAACTTCGTCGAGTTGATGCTGCGGCTGGGTAAGAGCGCAAACCCCATTCGAGTCGTAGAGGACCATGCCGCTTCGCCCTCCTATGCACCCGCCGTTGCAGCGCGGACAGCCGATCTGGTTGAGCGCAAGGCGACCGGGGTGTTTCACATGGGCGGAGGCGAGGCCATCTCCTGGTACAACTTTGCAAAGCTCATCTTCGAGCTCGCGGGCATTTCACCGGACCTCCACCCGAGCGACGAGCGGCAGTACCGTACCGCTGCAAGGAGGCCCAAGTTCTCTGCTCTAAGCAATGAAAAGCTGGAAAGAGCCGGGATCGCACCCATGCCGCCGCTTCGGCAGGCTGTGAGCGACTACCTCGAATCCCGCAAGCACGTCATTGCGCATCGTTCGGCGTAGCGTAGTAGCCGCTTCTGGCCTGAACTCGATCGTCCTTCTGATCGACTTTGATCTCGACGTGGCGGAAGCTGCCGTCACGGTTAGAATTCGTCGGAACGTACCCTATCGAGTACTGGTTGCGAAGCTCGTCCTGGATCTCTTGAAAGATCTCACTCAGCGGATGTTTCCCATCTACCGAAAAGACGTGGCCGCCGGTCTCGCTAGACATCTTGCGAAGGTCGCCCTCACCGCCGCCTCCAAACATGCCCGCGCGCATGTAGAAACCGCGATCCACGTAGTAGATGCTGTAAATGATCGAGTCCGACCTCTGGGCTGCCTCGATCGCCGTTTTGATGTTGTAGGTACTGCCCTGATCGTCGCCGTCGGTAATCAGAATCATGGCCTTGCGCCCCACTTCGCTCTTCAGCTTTTCATTCGCCGCCAGATAAACCGCGTCAAAGAGCAGGGTGCCTTTCGGCGTCCCCACTTGAGGTACGGGCCCTTCATTCGGGATCGGAATGGGCCCCATACCTGGTGTTTGGCCATCGCCCCGCAAATCCCTTAGCGCCGCATCGAGCAAACGAGGAGAGCTTGTGTAGTCTTGCAGCAGCTCCGTGTTCTTGCCAAACGAGATCAGAAAGGCTTCATCTTTCTTGCGGATTACGCTCGAAAAGAATTGAGATGCCGCTTCCCGCTCGATTTCAATCAGACGTTCCTGGCTCGCGCTGATATCGATTAGCAAGCCGAGAGTCAAGGGGAGATCGGTCTCCCGCGAGAAATGCTGAATAGTCTGCTCTTTTCCGTCTTCGGAGACCTTGAAATCACTCTTCTCGAGATTGGGGATCAGTTGACCACCCTTTTTCGCTCGGACGGTGAAAAGAATATTGACCAGGTCGACCCCCACCCGAATGGTGGGCGCTTGAGGGGCCGCCTGATCCTGCTCGGGGCCGGGTGCCTGCGGAGAAGCGAAAAGGCTGCAGGCCAAAGCTCCAGCGAGGAGTGCGGTGCTGCCGCGGTAAGCAATTTGGTGACGCGAACTGCTCATCTCGATACGATTATCTCCAGGTTCTTCGAAGGCTTCTCGCTCGGGCCGAGGGCCAGCTCGGAATTTGACTATCTATGGAACTTGCGGCAGAACTTGCGACGCGACATCTTCGCTCCGCCGATCCGGTGCTCGGATTGATCATCGAACGGGTCGGGCCATGTACTATCGCCGGGCGAGAGCCGACCTTTGAGACGCTGGCCAAATCGATCACGTTCCAGCAGTTGCACGGGAAGGCGGCCGCCGCAATTTTCGCGCGTTTGAAGGCAGCGGTCGGAAAGAGATTTTCAGCGGGTAATTTCCTCAAGCTGTCTGCCGAGCAGCTGCGAGCCTGCGGTCTATCCAAGCAGAAAATCGCCTCCCTGACCGATCTCGCGGAGAGGATTGCGCGACGCGAGATCCGGTTCAAACAGCTCTCCTCTTTGAGCGACGAAGAAGTGATCACACTGCTTTGCCAGGTGCGCGGAATCGGCGTTTGGACGGCGCAGATGTTCCTGATGTTCGCCCTCGAACGGCCGAACGTGATGCCCCTTGGAGATCTGGGCGTTCGCCAAGCAGTTCGAAAGGCATATGGTCTGGCGGCTTTACCCACCACCGTGGAGCTTGCAAACATTTCGGCCGCCTGGCACCCCCATTGCACCGTGGCCAGCTGGTATCTCTGGCGCAGCCTTGAGGGCGCCGCGGCGCTCTGAAGTCTACGCAGGGATAGCAGCCGGCTCCGTCAAAGCCGGTAGAGGCCGGGCTGGTTTGAAGACTACAACACCCAGCGGCGGGAGGACGATTTCGCAGGATGCCGCCCGGCCGTGTGAACTCTTCTCTTCGGCGTAAATGGCGCCCCCATTCCCCATGTTGCTGCCGCCGAATAACTCGGAATCGGAATTGAATATCTCGTTGTACACGCCTGCTTCGGGGAAACCGATCCGGTACTTCGGATGCGGAGTGGGCGTAAAGTTACAGGCCACCACCACATGATCCTCCGGGCGCTGTGCCCGCCGCACGAACACCACGATCGAGTTATCGGCATCGTGGAAATCGATCCACTCGAACCCTTTCGGCTGGAAGTCAATCTGGTAAAGCGCAGGCTCACTTCGATACAGGCGATTGATCGCGCTGCAGAACGCACGGAGTTTCTCGTGAACCGGAAACTGAAGGAGCCACCACTCGAGCTGGCTTTCCGAATTCCACTCCGCGGTTTGGCCGAACTCGCTTCCCATAAAGAGCAGCTTCTTGCCCGGGTGGCCATACATGTAGCTCAGAAAGGCTCGCACGTTAGCGAAACGCTGCCACTCGTCGCCCGGCATCTTATCGAGCAACGCGCGCTTCCCATACACAACTTCATCGTGCGAGATCGGCAGCACGAAGTTTTCCGTAAAGGCATAGACCATGCTGAACGTGATCTCGTTCTGGTGATAGCGCCGGTAGATGGGATCATGCTCGAAGTAGTGCAGCATGTCGTGCATCCAGCCCATGTTCCACTTCATTGTGAAGCCGAGTCCATTCAAATAGACGGGGCGCGAAACGCCTGTGAAAGCAGTGGATTCCTCCGCGATCGTCACCGCGCCAGGCACCTGGTGTACAAGTTCGTTCGTCTTGCGCAGAAAGCTGATCGCCTCGAGATTCTCATTTCCGCCATAGTCGTTCGGAATCCATTCGCCGGCTTTACGGGAGTAGTCGAGATAGAGCATCGAAGCCACGGCATCCACGCGTAATCCGTCGATATGATATTTTTTCAGCCAAAACATCGCATTCGAGATGAGAAACGCACGCACCTCATTGCGGCCGAAGTTGAATATGAGGGTGCCCCAATCGCGGTGCTCGCCCAAACGGGGATCCTGATGCTCATAGAGAGCCGTGCCGTCAAAGAACGCCAGTCCGTGCGCATCCTTGGGAAAGTGCGCCGGTACCCAGTCCATGATGACTCCGATGCCGGCCTGATGGCACCTGTCAACGAAGTACATGAAGTCTTCCGGAGGCCCGAAGCGCGAGGTCGGTGCGAAGTATCCCGTCACCTGGTATCCCCACGAAGGCGAGTAAGGATGCTCGGCGATCGGCATGAGTTCGATGTGCGTGTAACTCATCTCCTTGACGTACGCCACCAGTTTGTCTGCCAGCCCCCGGTAAGAGAGCGGTTGATTATTCTCGTCCCGCATCCAGGAGCCCAGATGCACTTCGTAGACCGACATCGGGCTATCGAGCAGACTGGTTTGGGCACGCCGGTCCATCCATTCTTGGTCGTTCCACTCGTGCACTGAAAGGTCGGCAACCACGGTCGCCGACTTTGGCGGCAACTCCATCGCGAAGCCGAACGGGTCGGCCTTCTGCTGGCTGTAACCGCGGAAGCGGGACTGAATCGCGTATTTGTACGGTGTCCCCGCCTGCACTCCTGGCAGGAAGATTTCCCAGACGCCCCCAGTTCGTGCGCGCATCGGATTCTGCCGTGTATCCCAGTTGTTGAATTCGCCGATTACGCTGACCACGATTGCGTTCGGGGCCCAGACTGCGAAGCGAGTCCCCTTGAAGCCTTCAACAGTGGCCAAGTGGCTACCTAGCATGTTGTACTCTTCGAAGTTCGTGCCCTCGGAATGGAGGTGCAGATCGAAATCGGAAATCACCGGGGGGAAACGATACGCATCTTCTGATTCCCATGTGTTGCCTTGATACCCGGTAAAACGAAATCTGTAAGATTCCGGCCGGCTGGGCACTCGAGCGACGAAGACGCCGTTTGCATGGACGCGCTGCATGGCGACAGTGGTACCGTCGAGCAAGACTTCAGCTTCGCTTGCCTGCGGATTGAAAGCCCTGACCTCCCAGGGGCCCTTAACATCGGTACCGGCCGCGTGTGGTCCCAAAATGGCGAATGCGTCGCCATGGTATCCGCCTGCAATTGCTTCCAACTCTTGCTCAGTCATCGCACGTTTATTATGGCAAGGGAGGTTGCCGTGCCAAAGGAATGCAAGGCGAACTGGAAAAGATGACAGGCGGCGGCGGTTCCCCAGTCCGTGGATAATCCCGGATTGAATTTGCAGGATTTCATTTACTCCCTTCCGAAGGCCGAACTTCACGTTCACCTGGAGGGTTCAGTAGAACCTGAGACGATCCGCGAGCTCGATCCGGCACTTTCCGTCGACGAGATTCGCGCGAAAATGCAATATTCGGGATTCGCAGCTTTCCTGAAAGCCTACGTCTGGGTTTCCCAGCGGCTGAATTCACCGGAGGCCTATGCGCTTGCCGCGCGAAGGCTGCTGGAGAAATTAGCTTCTCAAAACGTCACCTATGCCGAGATCACCCTTTCCGCTGGAGTGATTCTCTGGAAAGAACAGAAGGTTGAGCCGATCTTCGAAGCGCTGCGGAGAGAAGTCCGTGAATTTGGTAGCATCGAGGTAGGTTGGATATTCGACGCGATCCGCCAGTTTGGCGTAGATCCTGCCGCCCGCGTCTTCGCAATCGCCAGTGAATGCGCCAGAGATGGCGTGGTAGCAATCGGGATCGGAGGCGACGAGGAGCGCGGCCCGGCCTCGTGGTTCGAACAACTCTATAAGCAGGCTAGAGCGTCCGGCCTGGGCCTTACTTGCCACGCCGGTGAATTGTCAGGAGCGGAGAGCGTCCGGCACGCGATCGACATAGGAGCGCAGCGCATCGGGCATGGAATCCGCTCGGTAGAGGATCCGGAGCTGCTTGCTCTTCTAAAGCAGCGGGACATCCCCCTCGAAGTGTGCGTCTCGAGCAATGTTTGTACGGGTGCAGTGCCGAACCTTATGAGCCATCCGTTACGGCGCCTGTGGGAAGCCGGTGTTCCGATAGTGCTTGGCACCGATGACCCAGCCCTTTTCTTTACGAACGTGCTGCACGAATACAAACTGGCTGCCGAGATCTTCGGGTTCTCACGCGAGGAGATCAAAGTGCTGGCCGCGAATAGCTTGAAATACCGCTTTCAAAGCGGGTCCCGACAAGCCTAACCCCGGGCTTGGCCGACGCGATCGTCGAGTAGCAGGCGCAGCAGGGCCTCGAGTTCTCGGATACGGTCGGTAAGCTGCTCGATATCAGCCGGCTCTGTTTCGCCGCTGGCTGCCACCTGCCCATGCTCGAGAGTGCCCAGAGCTTCCCCTCGTGCTCTCACAACACGACCGGGTATGCCGACCACGGTAGCTCCGTCCGCGACCGAATGCACCACAACTGATCCGGCGCCCACTTTCACATCGTCGCCAAGCCTGATGCTCCCAAGAACGGACGCACCCGTGCCTACAACCACCCGATTGCCAAGCGTAGGGTGCCGTTTGCCTCGCTGATTTCCGGTGCCTCCGAGCGTTACGCCCTGGTAGAGCAGCACGTCGTCCCCTACTTCGGCCGTCTCCCCGATGACGACCCCCAGACCATGATCTATGAACAGGCGTTCACCGATGGTCGCGCCCGGATGGATCTCGATGCCCGTCAGAAAGCGAGCGAGTTGCGAAACCAACCGCGCGAGAACGTACCACTTTCGGAGGTAGAGCTTGTGCGAGACACGGTGGAACAGGACCGCATGCAGCCCCGGATAGCACAGCAGAATTTCCAGGCTGCTCTTAGCGGCCGGGTCCTCGCGCTTGATGGCACGAATATGGTCACGCAAAGACATCAGCTTCATTTTCTCTTATCCAGATGCACGCCAACCCGTCCGGGAAGCAGCAGGTTATCTTGACTGAAACCCGGCGCCGAGGGCAACCAGGCCGGCACCAAAGGCAACGAGACCCGCTCCCAGCCACATCGAAGCCATTCCAGGTTTACCGGTTAACTCTTTCCAGTAAAGCCAGCCCAGTAGCGAGCAAATCAGGACAGACCCGAAGGGAAACACCAGGATGGATGCCGAGCCCGGCGCCTGATCGCCGGTGACGCTCATGGCGAGCAAGACCGCTAAAACACCGATGGACCACAGGAGCCCACTGACCACGCCGGGCGCATGCTGCCGCCAGATCCCGGCTTTGTAACTCCGAAAACTGATCGGATCGCCGGTAACCTTTATGTTCATAAAAAAGAAGTTGAAAAGCGGAGTCGATACCAGTAGCCCGATCGACAACATGAGCAGGATGGCATACGGACCGGGCCCGAACTCCGGATCCGCGATTAGCCGCAGGACAGATTCGGTGGCACCGAGTGTGAGGCCGCCTAGAACGGCAAGAATCGCTCCTTTCGTGCGGGCCGCCCGAGGATTCCGATAGCGAGGTTTCGCCTCGTTCGCACCAGACGGCCTGCTGGCCAATACTGCGGACACGATGCAAAGCAACAGCAGGGCGATGCCGGCCGAGAAAACAGCACCTTGACCGGACTTAAGGTGCAAAAGGGCGACGAGTGCCAGGGCCGTGCCGAACGTAAGCAACTCCCCGGCGGCCAATCCGAGGAGAGATATCGTCGCAAGCAGCATCAGGTTGCTGAACGCAAAAATCACCCCGGCGCCTATGATCCACACCTCCGCGCTCCTACCCGCCACAAGCATCCGATCCGTGAACGACATCTCCGAACCAAACGTGCCCAATGTGTATGCAGCTACCAGCGCGAACACGAAAGCAGTCAGCGCGAAATCAAGCGCGAACAGTTCATAACGCCATCTGGCTTCCACTCGCTTGTAAAGATTAGGCCAAAGCGTAAAGCAGACGAGCGAAAGGAGGAGCAGGGCGAAAGCAGAAGCGTACGTTGTGGGCAGAACCACTTAGAGGGCCTCGGGTTGGCGACACGCGCCGAGATTATTGCGCGAAGCTGCTCTCAGAGGGGTTGAACGTTGTCGGAATGAACGCCGGCTGGCCAGGTGAAAGGTAATTCTCCAGCGAAAGATTGTGGTAAACGTTGCCCGCAATGCCTGACGCGATCGGGCCGCTTACGCCTCTGCCGCCCGTCAGCAAAACAACAACAACCAGCTTTTTGTCACCGACATCGTTGAACGAGCCGAACCAGCCCAGGTGAATTCCGGGCTGCGCCGTGTCGGTGCAGGTGCCCGTTTTTCCAAGGATGGTTTCGTCGGTGTTGCTATAGCTTGCACGGCGGGCGGTGCCGTATTCGACCGCGCCCATCATACCCGCCTTCACTTGCGGGATGAGATCGGCGATCTCGAGGTCGCGCTTGATCCGCGGCACGAACTTCTGCGCGTCATCCTGGTTCTTCGGGTATTGCAGATAGTACATGGTCCCGCCATTGGCCACAGCGGAGACGATGCTCGTCAGTTCGAGCGGCGTCAGGCGGATTCCGTCGCCGAAACTGGTCATCATGCCGACACCTGTTTCGGGCGGCTCATTTGCGAGATAACCGGCCTCTTCGCCAGGTATATCGAGCCCGGCTTTCTCGCCCAATCCGAAGAGTTTTCCGTACTTTGTCACCCGGTCGAACCCGAGTTCCTGGCCTAAGCGCGCGAAGTACAGGTTATTCGACATCGCGAGCGCTCTCGTCATATCCATCCTGGAACGCCGCGATATGCGCACCGTAGACGCAGGATCCACAATCTGTTCTTTCAGGGAAGCAAGCGAAACAACAACCTTTACGGTGGAGCAGGGCTGGTAAGCGCCCTTTAGCGCCAGCTTTTGATTGACAATGCTCAGGAGCCGGCCGGTTTTGGCATCGGCAACCACCACGCTTCCGTTATATGGACCGAGCGCATCGACGGCTGCTTTACGGACCACCAGATCCTCGCCATCTACGTTGTCGCCCACTGTGGAATCGGCATACGTAGGCTCCGTCCAGGGATTGAAGAACACTCGGCGGCCCCGGAGCCGGCGGCGCGCCGTTGCAGCTCGGAGCGTGGATTTTGAATTCGTGTGAATTACGGCGGCCCGGGTGCCGACCAGGCTGGCCGATGCCGAAGCTGATCCTGCGTTCGCCGCCGCGAGAGTTCGATGCCGTCTCGCTCGATGCCGCTTGGTGACGGGAGTCGCGCTTGCCGACCCCGCCAGAGCCGGGGATACACCCAGCAGCAAAGCGATGGAAACGATCGCCAGCGACGATGCTCGATAGCGAGAGCCAGGATGCCGGATCATGCCGCAATCCCCTCGAAATGAAATAAGTAACCCATCAATGCTGTGCAACTAAACTGCCAGACTCGCCGTACCCAGAGGGAACGAAGCCAGATCAAGATAGTGCAATCGAAATTACTTACATGGTATGTAGTTCGATTGCTCCCGTCAACTAAAAGATTTCGCAAGAGTTAAATTCCCCGCCGGATCAGGCGGCTGTGAGCCCGCCATCGATGGTGACCACCGACCCCGTCATGAAAGCCGCGGCCGGCGAACTGATGTAAACCGCCAGGTCCGCGATCTCCTCGGGCTGAGCAAGCCGCCCTAGAGGCTGCCTTTGATTCAGTTCCGCCCGGACTTTGTCTTTCTCATGGCGATGATATTTTTCGAGGTATCCTTCTACAAACGGAGTGTCGACCGTTCCTGGAGCAATGCAGTTCACACGAATTTCGGTCGGGTAGTCCACCGCAAGCTGCCGCGTCATGGCGTGAACCGCGCCTTTCGAAGCGCAATACGCAAAACGGCGCTTAATGCCGACCATAGCCGCTACCGAACCGATATTGAGGATCGAACCCCGCGCCTTCAGGAGCAGCGGCAGGGCGGCTTTGGTAGCCAGGAACGTGCCCTCAACATTTACGCGCAAAACTCTTTGGAAATCGACCAGTTCTGTCTCAATCACGTTGCCGACGAGGCCTATGCCGGCGCAATTGACCAGAATATCCAAGTGCGAAAGGCTCGAAAAAGTCTGCTGCACCTCGGTTTGATTCGTCAGATCACAAACGAAAATCCTGGCCCCGGGGAACGAACGGGCGACTTCTTCGATTCGTTTCTGATCTACATCCAGGATAAAAATAGAAGCGCCCCTTTCTGTAAACTTGTTAACAATCGCGAGGCCGATCCCACTTGCGCCTCCGGTAATCAGGGCTGTCTTGCCGTCCAGCCGGAAAGTGTCAGACATTTCCTATATGTTCTCATCCGGGGCCGCTTTTCAAGCCGGACTGCTATCTGATCTAATAGAGCCGGAAACAGTTGCAGATATGAAAAGTCGCGGCATAGAGCGTTGGACAGGCCTCATCCTGCTTGGCGATGGGCTGGCGGGTTTGGTCTGGCCGCGGGAGTATCTACGCAAGCTCGAAATCGGGCCTGACGTCGTGAATAATATCCTCGAAGCGTTTGCCGAACGACCCCTGCTGACGCGAACACTCTGCGTAGTCGAGATGGCGATCGGGGCTTGGGTCCTCGTAGGGCGTCCTCGCCATCTAGAACAGGTAACTCAGACGGCAGTTCACGCGCAATCTGATACCAGCTGCATTTGATTCACCCCGGCTAAAAGGTCAATGGCCGAGCGCGTTATAGGACGCGAGCACTTTTCCATCCTCGCCGATCAGCAGGAGTGCGGCCCGACCCGGGAGCAGACGAACATTGAACTGCTTTTTGCTCCGCGCATCTTCGAACGAGACCTCACCCGCGTCGGATTGCGAGCTGAGGACGTATAGCGTCGCGTGTGGGAAACGAGTCGGGCAGATCGAAAGAGCCGGGTCGCCCATGTCGGTCGAGTAAGCAGCAGATACCTTCGCCACTTTCAGCGCGTACTTATAAACCTCGCCTACCGCCTTTAGGTTGTCGTTCACTTCGAGCGGCAGGGCAGAGAACAGCACTGTTCCGCTGCCAATCTGCTTCTGCACGAACGTTTGTCCATCCGGGAGCTCAGCACGCTGCAGGTAGTTGGTCTTCTGTTCCCCATATTCAAGTTCACCAGCGCCTTGGGGCCAGGCGAGCCGGTTTTCGACGAGATCGAGCATCCGCGGTTCGTACGCGATCCCGATTTCGGAAGGCCGGGAAGTCTCGCGGAAATGTGGATCAAGATCGAAACGGCCGGAGATAAGTAGTGTCGCTCCCGCTTTTACAGCCCCTACGATAACTTCCCACGCATGTGATTCAAGAACCCACGGCGACGGGACAATAATAAGTTTTGGATGACCGAGTAAATCGATCTGGTCCTCGCCTACTGCATACGCATCTGTGCGAGCGTATCCGTACAGAGCCCGCAGGCACTTCTGCTGAGCTTCGATCGATAGATGGTTGAAAACCGAAAGCTGGAGAGACTGCGGAAGTACCACGGCAACATCCGGAGCGACGAGCGTTGTCGCATATGGCCCGGCCTTCTTTGCGAAATCGCCCATGTCGCGCATCAGCGGCTCCCAAATTTTGGCCGATCCGTCACTACGCTCAATCCCGAAGTAAATCTCCCGATCCCAATCCCAGGAGAGTGCACCGCTCGTCCCAGACGCAAAACCCGCCGCCCATTTTTGCTCGATCAGAGAGAAGCCGGAGGATTCATCGAAATGCCAGTTCCCATTCGGGTACGTAATTGGCTGGTAACCTGTCTCCCCCACAATGCTGGCGACACCCGGTGCTTTTGCGGCGAAGGAGTCCCAGAGAAGCGCTTGGTTCTGCCGGTACGTGTGATTGGTTGTGAACGAAATGCCTGAGCGGGCATAGAACTGGTTCAGAACCCGATTCTCCACGCCTCCTTCGTCCTGTCCCACGTCGATCAACTGCTGGCTGCCTGTACCGCGAATGGCGCTCACCATTTGTTGGACCCATCTGCTGAATGAGTCTTGTGCGAACAAGTTGTAGTCGAAGGCGCGAACCATTCCGGCATCTCCGTTTTCGAGGTCCGCGGACAAATCTGCGGCCGAGGGAAGCGGGACGGAGTCGAAGCTTCCAAGCTGATCGGGCGTGAAGGACCACGCCGTTGCAAGCTTGCCTGGTTCCCCATACTTCTTGAGGAGCCACTCGTGCCATGCATGCAACTCGGCAGGATCGTTGCTCGGCGTGTTCCCGTGCCAGAGCGCTTTCGGGTTAGAGAAGCTCGGTTCGTTGATCAGGTCCCAGCTGAGAAACGGCACATCCTTGAACCGGTTCACGATGGACAACATGTAATTCTGCTCGGCGCGTATCGTCACGGGATCGAGGTACGGATTCGATCCTGGCAGGAGCATCACCGGATTGTTCTGGCCTACTCGCAACGTGGACTGCGGATCGAATGCAAAGAAAGTGAAGTTGACCGCGATGTGATGGCGGTTCGCGCAAAGCAGGTATGCTTCGACGTTCCGCAGAAAACGTTCGCTGACGCCGCCGTCAGGGCTGTCAGTGATCTTCATTTGACCGCCCCAGACTCCGGTACGGACAAAAGACACGTTGTGCTTCTCCATGTTTGCGAAATCGCGTTCCCACACGTACGCGTTGCGGGGTCCGGAAAAGTCCCAGCCATTCGATTCTGTGCTGAAGTAGTTCGTGCCGAAAGGGAAGAAGGGATGGCCGTCGCGAGTGAGGAAATCTTTGTCGACCCCCAACTGCGGACCGGATTTCAACAGGTTCTCGTCTTCTACCCAAAATCCATTCTGATAAATTGACGCGGGCTTACCGGCGCTATTCAGGTAAGTCGCGCGGACATTATAGAAACCCGGGGCCAGTGAGTTCGGGAAGTCGATTGCCTGGTCTACAAAGGAGCTGGTGCAATCGATCATGCGTCTGGCGATGGCCGAATTTCCGGACGCGAGCTCGACCGTGCACTGGCCTGACTGCTTGGCACCCGGCTCGCGAGCGTGCGGATTATCGAAGTGCAAAACGGCGCTCGGTGTCTCGCCCCGCTTGGCAGTGGAGAACTGCAGTTCGACCGACAGTAGTAGGGCCCCGGCGCGGGCGTACCCGGCGGCGCTTCCGAGTAGCGATAGGCCGTCCGGCGTTTCCCAGAAACCGGGAGCAGGTTGGAAATCGAGAAAGACCCAACGCGAACCGACGCTATTTCCCGCTGCTGAACCAAGGTGATTTACCACAACCACGGGCGCGGAGCTCTTCTCGCCTTCGGAGTTGATCATGTAGCCGAGCCCGTCCAAATGCCGGCTCTCCAGAACAAATACCTTTTCCGGTTGCAGATGCAGATTCGGCAGAAAGGAATATCCCTCGCGCCAAGCGAACTGAGAAGTCTGGCCGCCTGGTTCTCTATTCGCCGCATCGGGATTGAAACTGGCGTAGGACGGTGCTTCGTAAGTGTGCAATAAGCCGATCTCACGGGCGTATGCATCCTCCGGCGGAGCCTGCGCAAAGCCGTGGTCCGAGCGAACAGGCACTCGGAAGGGTCGGCCTCCTAGTACGAGCAAGTCACCCCCACCGAGCAGGAATTCGTGCATGCTCTTCCAGGCGCGTTCGGGGAACGCCGATCCGTAAGGCAGCACGAGCAGGTCGGAGTTCTGCAGAAGGCCGCCGGAAGCGAGTTCATCGATCGAGGCGAAGGAGAGTTGCGACCCGGCAAGCGCTCGCTCGAGAACCGGCTTCGAAATCGGCTGGCTATCGACAGTCGGGAAGCCGTCTTGCCAAAACACCACGGTCTTGCTAAGGCACGGCAAAACTGATGCTGCACACAGAATAAGAACCGGGCTCATTCGGCCCGGCCAGCGAACCAGGTTGGACATGTTTCTTGGCTTTCGAGAAGTAGATGGAGGATCGGAACGGCAGTGTTACCAGGTGAGAGTGCTTAGGGATACTACGTAGATCGGTGCCGCCTGCTCAGGAGGCTTTGGAAACCAGTCTTGTCTGCAGAGAATCTTCCATGTGCACGTCAAGTTTGCCGCCGTTCTGCGTTACGTAGAAGACGTCAATCGCGCGATGGCCTTCCGTGTTGACCAGAACGACTTCGATGTTGCAGCCAGCCCCCGTCAGTATCGACGCCAGCTCGAATAAGAGGCCAGGCCGGTCATAGCCGACCACACTCAGCAGCGTCGAGGCGTCAGAAGATTCGTTGTCAAATCGAATGGATGGGGCGAAATGCAGCGTACCATGCGGGCGGGGCAGGGCGCGGCGCCGCTTCAAGAGGTCTTCAACTTGGATAGCACCTCTTATGACGCACTCGGCCGTCCAACGTAAGCGGTCCGTTTCTTCCGGATTGAGTTCAAGAGTTCGAGCTGGATCCGTAAAACGAAACTCGTCAAACGCGGCGCCGCTCGAGTTCGACGCAGCCTCCGCTTTGACAATGTTCATGCCGAAACTGGCAAGCGCTCCGCAGAGAGAAGCGAAGAGCCCGGGTCGATCGTCCGCAAGCACGGTTAGCACATAAGCTCCGGGCTCACGGCGGATATCGAGCGCCACACCATCGCGCAGCCTCAACTGGTCCAGATGGAAGTGCTGCTCGATTTGCTCCTGCGAGTGAATGCGCAGATATCTTGTCGGGAAGCCGTCCAAAAAGTGCAACAGTTCCGGCCGCGCGAGAGTTGTCACGGGCGATTCGGCCGATTGATGAATTCGCTCGGAAGCCAGCTCTCTGGTGAGCTGAGCAGCGGCAACCGAATACACCCGCCAGAGTTGCTCAGCACGCCACGGCGTCATGGCGGATGGATTCACTGCCGAGACATCGGCGTACGTAAGTAAAGTGAGCTTCCGGAGATCCTCATACGTACCGATGCGGGAACTCAAGAATCGGGCCGTCGCCGGATCGTCGAGATCACGACCGTTCATGACGGTCGACAGATCGAGATGACGCGCGATCAGGAACTCTATCGTGTTCTTTTCCTGTTCCGGAGTGCCTAGGCTCGTAAGAAAAGCCGACGCAACTTCAGATGAACCGCGGACGTGATCCCCGGGTGTTACGCCCTTTCCGGCATCGTGGAGAAGCAGCGCCATGCGAAGAAGTGCCAGATTATCGTCCTCCAACGCCAACTCACGGAAACGAGGCACTGCCGGCCGCTGATCATCCAGCAAATTATCGACGGTTTCGATAGCCACGAGCGAGTGCTCGTCTACGGTGTAGCGATGGTAGAAATCGCGCACGACCAGGCTCTCGACGCTCTTCCATTGAGGAAACGCCGCCGCAAGCACACCGCTCTCTTGCATGTTACGTAGCCCGAGCGCCGCAAAAGGCTGCGACAAGAGCGTGTACCAGTCGCGCCAGCGTAGGGCGAGTGCCGGGTCGTTATCCGGCGCCTGCAGGTAAGGAACGCGCTCACGAACACGGCGCTCGCCGTCCCAGGAGAGGGGCACACCGTGTCTCGCAACAAACGAAAAGAGCTGAAACACAGACGGAAGCGAATGCAGTGTGACGGCGGAATTTCGAAGAAATACCTGGTTGTACGAGACGGTAAACTCGGCCGTAGAGAGCCTGTCGCGGCGCTCAAAGAACTGACGCACCAAGCCCGTCGCGCCTCGCGAAATGAAACCCAGTGCGTGCCGGGTGGGTTGAAAACAGGATCGCGCATGGCGATAGTACTCTCTCATCCACTCCTCGGGCACCGTCGGCTGCGAAGGCAGCGATGAAGAGGCTTCGTCCTGGAGTTCGAAGGAGAGCAGATTGTTGTCGCGGCCCGATCTCTCATGCAGAAAATAGCGCAGCCGGTACAGAAAATCGCGAGCGAGGCTAGAGTCGGCTGCCGCATGACGGAGCGGTTCCTTTTCCGGGGCAAGCAGAGCGGCCCAGCGGAGGAAATGGACGTCCCGGATCGCCCCCGGAGCTTCCTTGATATTCGGCTCGAGATGGTAAACCGTGTTGCCATACTTCGCATGCCGGGCCGTCGTGAGGTCGGCCAAGCCGCGCAACAACGCTTGGGACTGGCTCGCGAAAAACCGGCTGAGCTCCTTTGTGAGGGACTCAAACAGCTCCGCGCTTCCCCACAAGAGGCGGACGTCAAGCAGGCTGATCGAAAGATGTATGTTGTTCTCGTTTGCACGGCAGCACTCGCCTACCGTACGCACCGAGTGGCTTACTTTAACGGCGGCATCCCAGAGAGCGCTCAGAAACCGGCTTACCGGCTCTTTCAGGCTGGCCGCATCCGGTTCGTGTTCAAAGAGCAGGACCAGATCGACATCCGAGAACGGAAACAGTTCTCCCCGCCCATAGCCTCCCACCGCGAGTAGAGCGGCTGGCGCTGCGGTTTGAGTCGTGAGAAATCGTTCGGCCGCGGACACCACGATGGCGTCAACGGCGGCCGTTCTCGGAAAATCGCTAGGGTCCAATCCTTCTTTAGAGAGCGGCTTCCCCTGTATCGCCATTGCGGATGCGCACGGCATCGAGCACCTCGTAAACGAAGATCTTGCCGTCCCCCAGCTTGCCGGTTTGCGCGGCGGTCATGATGGATCTCGTTATCTCATCCAGCCGTGCATCCGGCACCACGGTTTCCACCTTGATCTTCGGCAGGAGATCGACTTCGTACTCCATTCCACGATAAACCTCTTTGTGTCCCTTCTGCCTGCCGTGGCCTCGAACTTCCGTAATTGTGAGTCCATCGACACCGATCGCCTTCAACGCCTCTTTCACCTCTTCGAGTTTGAACGGCTGAATGATAGCTTCGATTTTCTTCATGAGCGCGGAATCCTCTCGCTGTTCAGGGCTGCCGGTCGAGCGATGCGGCTAACTCTCAAAGTTGTAACCTTCTTCACCATGCATAGCGAGATCCAGACCTTCCCGCTCTTCGTCGGCAGAGGCCCGAACTCCAACCGTAACATCGATTATTTTCAGAATGATAAGAGTTCCGACGATCGCGAGAATCCAGGAAATGATCACTGCAATGAGCTGATTTAACACCTGGTGCGGATTGCCGTCTATCCAGCCGAGCGGAAGCGTCTTGCCGGACGCATCCTTTAAGCCGTCGTTGACGAGGTTCGTAGCAAAGATGCCAGTGAGTATCGCACCCAGCGTGCCTCCCGCGCCGTGAACACCGAAAGCATCCAACGTATCGTCGTAGCCGAACCTATTCTTTACAGTTGTCACCATCAGGAAGCAGACGATGCCCGCAAGGAAACCGATCAGAAGCGCCGGGAACGGCTGTACGAATCCGGAAGCGGGCGTAATGGCGACCAATCCTGCGACCGCACCGGAAATGCCGCCGAGCATGCTAGGTTTGCCATGCCGCACCCATTCCGCGAACATCCAGCCGAGGGCCGCGGCAGCTGCGCCAAAATGAGTTGCCACGAAGGCGCTCGTCGCGAGTGCTGAAGCGCTTACCGCACTACCGGCGTTGAATCCGAACCAGCCGACCCAAAGAAGACATGCCCCGATCACGCTGAGAACAAGGTTATGCGGCTTCATCGGTTCTCGCGGGAAGCCAACACGTTTGCCGAGATACAACGCACACACAAGAGCGCTCACTCCCGAAGTGATGTGAACGACCGTGCCGCCGGCGAAATCAAAACACGGTATCGTACCTCCGAGAAAGGCATTGAGCAGCCCGCCTTTCCCCCAGACCATGTGTGCCATCGGCAGATAAACCAAGGTCAGCCACAAGCAGGTAAACAGGAGCATCGCGCTGAATTTCATGCGCTCGGCGAAAGCGCCGGAAATGAGTGCGGGCGTGATGATCGCAAACATGAGTTGGTAAATCATGTACGTCTGGTGCGGGATAGTCGCGCCATAATCCGCGTTCGGTGCGGAACCTACACCGTGCAGGAACAAGTAACTGAGATTGCCAACGAAAGCGTTGCCCGGAGCAAAGGCAAGACTGTAACCGTAAATTGCCCAGAGCACCGTGACCACAGCCATCAACGCGAAGCTATGCATCATGGTGCCCAGCACATTTTTTCGCCTTACCAGCCCGCCATAAAAGAGCGCGAGACCAGGACCTGTCATCATTAACACCAGTGCAGCGCTCGTCAGCATCCAGGCGTTGTCGCCGGCCATCTGTGCTGACTTTGCCGCCGCTTCCAGTGCGGCAAATCGCGCATCGGCGGACATCGCTGTTTGTGCGAACATTCGAGTACCGCCCAGCAGGCCGAGAAGTATCAAAGCTCTATTCAGCTGAATCATACAGTCGTTGCGTCCCCATTCAAAGCCTAAAGGGTAACAGTAGACTGAACTTGCTGGCCATGCAAATTTGTATGAGCTGGATCGAAATCTTTTATCCAAACTACTAATGGCAGAAGATACTTCACAGCAAAATATGCAACCGGGAGCCAATCCGTGGCTCATCGCGGTGGCCGTAATCTTACCGGCTTTCATGGAGGTAATCGATACTTCGATTGCGTCCGTATGCGTCCCCTACATCGCCGGAAGCCTCTCTGCGTCGAACGATGAAGCTACCTGGGTTCTTACCTTCTATCTGCTCTCTAACGCCGTCGTTCTGCCCGCGAGCGCCTGGTTTTCTTTGCGCTTCGGCAGACGCCGGTTTCTCATCGCGTCCATCGTGATCTTTACGGTTTCCTCATTTTTCTGCGGAGCCGCCAATAGTTTGCTCGTCATCTTAATCGCGAGATTGGTCCAGGGTGCCGGCGGCGGCGGTCTCCAGCCGCTCTCCCAAGCGATCCTGACTGAAAGTTTTCCACCCGAAAAACGTGGATTAGCCATGGGCATGTTCGGCCTCGGCGTAGTCGTAGCCCCCGTCCTCGGACCAACGCTCGGCGGATGGTTGACCGACCAGTACTCCTGGCGCTGGGCCTTCTACATCAATATTCCGGTGGGGATCCTCGCCATCCTGCTCATTATGCGCTATGTGAAGGATCCGCCCTACATCACCAACGCGAATCCCGGTAAATTGGACAGCATTGGTTTCGGCCTGCTCGCCATAGCACTCGGCTGCATGCAGATTATTCTCGATCGCGGCCAGCAAGATGATTGGTTCGGCGCCACCTGGATCCGTTACGCGTTTGGGATCATGATCGTCTGCGGTGTGCTCTTCGTAATCTCGCAGCTCACTCGCGAGAAGACTCTGGTCGATCTTTCGATTTTCAGGAACCGTAATTTTGCGATGGGCTGTCTGCTGATCTTTATGTTCGGTGGATCCGTGTATGCGGCCGTCACCCTGCTGCCTCTTTACTATCAGTCGATGATGGACTACTCCGCCTGGTGGGCAGGCCTGGCGGTCGCTCCCCGCGGCCTTGGTTCGATACTCGCCATGCCTCTGGTCGGCATCATGGTCTCAAGAATAGATACGCGTGTTTTGGTATCGAGCGGCTTCGGTGTGTTCGGAGTCTGCAGCCTGATCTGGGGCACTTTGACGCTGCAGATTTCGCCATGGTCCATGACAGTTCCGATTGTGATCAGCGGCTTCGCCCTTGGTCTTGTATTCGTACCGTTATCGGTCACGGCGCTCGGCGATCTGCCTCCTCAATCGGTGGGCAATGGCAGTGGCTTATACAACCTGATGCGCAACATCGGTGGAAGCATCGGGATATCTATCGTGCAAACGATTCTGGCAAGGCATGAACAAGTTCATCGAAACGA
Organism: Terriglobia bacterium; assembly: GCA_963723645.1. GTDB lineage: Bacteria > Acidobacteriota > Terriglobia > Bryobacterales > Bryobacteraceae > Bog-105. The sequence continues at coordinate 773,310 of CAVRRR010000005.1, read as the reverse complement.
CCTCGTTCGGTATGTTGCGCCGATGTCGCCCACTTATCAACAGAATTTACAGCACTACACGCAGACCTTTTCCAATTACGCAAGTCATTCAACCGCTCAAACTCAGGCTTTCGGGCAAATCGGAAGGGTGTTGGGGCAGCAGGCCCAATTGTGGTCTTACATAGATGATCTCCGCTACATGGCCCTTGCCTGCTTCTGCTGCGTGCCGCTTGTATGGGGCTTGAAGAAGGTGCAAGCGAGAGGCGGGGCAGCCGCCGGTGCACACTAAGGCGGTAAAGAAACCCGGGTCCGGAGATACATCCTATTCTCCGGACCCGTACGAAATAGCGAGACCTAAGCCGCTTTCGAGTTTTGGTCCAACTCCGGTTTCAGAAGCACCTTCGTCCAATCCTGACCGGTGCCGCTACCACGCTTGTCGAAATGCTCGTATGCTTCCTGAGCTTTTCCGAGCGGCAATCGATGGCTCACAATGAAGCTCGGTTTCGCTTTTCCCGCAACAATCAAGTCGCGCAGGTACACGTTGTATTTCTTCACGGGCGCTTGCCCTTGAGCCATCGATATGCCTTTGCTCCACAGCTCGCCGAGAGGAAATTCGTAAAGACCTTTCTTCTGTGCCTCATTCTGTCCGCCCGGGTCCGCCGGAAAGTAAACGCCGATCATCATCAGACTCCCGGTCGGATTAAGGATCTGACTTGCCCACTTCACCGTCTGCATGGGATCTTCTTTACCGCCCTCAGCGGCATGAGCCTGGTATCCCACAGCATCGATCGCACACATAACACCTGAGAGTTTCTCCGCTTCTCCCGGCCGGAATGACTGCTGCAGGTTTTTTTCACCTTGCCTATATTCCTTAATCTGTTTCACTGGATCGCCCTTGGTGAAATCGATTGGAATGGCTCCGATTTTCCTGCGCCTTCTTGAGTCTCTCTGGAGCTTTATCGACTACGTAGACTTCAGCTGCGCCCCTGATAAGGGAGCTGTAAGCGGCGAGCAGACCAACCGGTCCGGCTCCAAAGACAGCAACAGGATCGCCCAACTTTACATTGGCGAGTTCAGCCGCATGCCATCCCGTCGGGAAGATATCGGCCAGCAGAACAAAATCGTCCTCAAATTCGTCGCCGGGTTGCCGGGCAGTTTCAAAGCATTGAAATCCGCGTAAGGAACGCGCAGGTACTCTGCCTGGCCGCCCCGATATGGGCCCATGTCGGCATAGCCATAAGCGGCGGCCGCGACTTTCTTGTTCATCGTCAGACAAGCGCTCGTCCAGCCCGTCGTGCAGTTGAAGCAAAATCCGCAAGCGATGTTGAAAGGCAGCACGACGCGATCGCCTTTCTTGATGGATGTCACCCCCTCACCTACTTCTTCCACCACGCCCTGGTTCTCGTGCTCGAACACGCACCCTGGGGAGGCCGAACTCCGGTCTTCGTACATGTGCAGATCGCTGCCGCAAATCGCAGCCGTGGTTACTTTAGTGAGTGCGTCAGTCGGCCCCTCGATTTTGGATCTGGAACACCTTCGACAGCCACTTGATTCTTGCCTTTATAAACAACTGCTTTCATCGTTTGTTCTCCATGTAGTAGAGGTACAGCAGCAGGCTCCCAAACGTCCGACCAGCACGGGCAAATGCCGGGGGCGAGAGACAACTCGATTTACTTAGCGCTTTCGCGAAGCACAAACTCACGATTTTTTGCAGCATAGGAATTCGCCGGATCCAGCTGCAGCGCACGATCGAACTCGGAAAGAGCACCGGCGACATCACCGCTGTTCGCGAGAATCTCGCCCAACTCGTTCCTTAAACGGCTGCTGTTTGGAAACGCGTTTACCACTGCCCGAAGGTTTGGGACCGCCTCGCCGAAGCTGCCTTGGCGGGCGAGCGTCGTTGCCAGGTTGTAGCGCGCATCCATGTAGGAAGGATCCAATTTAAGCGCGAGCCGGTACTCTGTCAGCGCGTCGTTGGATCGCCCAATGCTGCGCAGCGCGGATCCGAGCATGTCGTGCGCCTCGGGCTGAGCAGGATTCAGTTTGATTGCTGTCTCAAATTCCGATATCGCAGCCTGCGTCTCCAGCCGCGACATCATCAGCGCACCCAAATTCAGGTGCGCCTGCGCGTCATTGGGGGCTTTCTCCAGGCGATGGCGTACGAGGGCCTCTTCCAGTTCACGCCGCCGGTCCCCGCGCCCGACAGGAAGCACCTGCAGCCACAGATGCCCCATCTCATCCGACGCCTTGTTACCAGCCTCGACACGTCGTGGCGGCTGATTCGGGTTTCGCGAGTTCGAAGCCGAATTGTCATACGTGAACCGCATCGAAAGGACCGTGCCTTTGGGCAGAAACACAGGATCGGAATAGCGGTAGACGGCCTGCCAATTCAGGTTCCAGTCGGGTATACGTATCAGCCAGACGCGCCTCTGGTCGGGCAGCGTGGCATACGCTTCGAGAGCTTTGCCCAGATAGTGAGCGTGCGGGTAAATCGCAAGAACGCTCACATCCATTGGGAGGCGGAAGTCGTCGCCTACATGGAAACTCCTGTCGCCCGCCGGTATGTTGAGCGCATTGTCGTTTTCGAGTTCCATCAAAAGAGGGAATCGTGTAGGCGCGTTATCTGTGAAATACAATCCGATAACCGGCCGCAGGCTCTGCGGCCTTCCGGAGGGTTGCAGATGAGTGTTGAGAACCAGCCTGTTGCCTGGATCGAGGCGCCACGAAAAGCCGTCCTGCTCGCTGTATGGCGCACTGCCCGGTTTCCAAAACAGAAAATGGCTTACCGGGTCGAATGGATTCCTGTCGAGATTCAACTCCATTCCCGGAAACCCCGCCCCCGGCTTCGCTTCGATACGAGCCGTAGAACCTGTGCGGTCCACCAGCATGTTCGCGTGATGAACAACCCGCGAAGCGTCGATTAGTTCGCGGCAGAAGGAGCAATTCGGATCCGGCAATCCGGCAGGCCTGATCTCTATTGCTCTTACATAACGGGTGGTCTTGAGGTCAGGTTGAAATGTGAAATTCCAGAAAACATCCCCGCCCGAAGCCGGTACCGTAAATCTTGAGCCGGCTGTCACCACCAGATCCGGAGGCCCGAGCTGCCATCCGGCACTGAACTCAGGCGCGGCAGGGAGGTCCTCTTTAGATCCTTCGATGGCTCCAGCCGCAAGCCAATCGGCGATGGTTTGGATTTGTTCAGTTGTGAGCCGGCGTTCTTCTTCGAATTTTCCGTAACCCGGCTCGGGAAGCCAGGGCGGCATATAGTGGCTTCGGGTGACGGCGACGATTTGTCTCGCATGCCGCTTCACGTCAGCATAGTTCAACAGCGGGAAAGGGCCGGGTTGACCAGGTCGATGGCAGACCGAGCAATTCTGAAAAATGATGGGAGCAACATCCCGATCAAACGTCGTCAGTTTAGCCCGGCCAGGTTGTGCCGGAAGAACGGTCGCAGCGAGAAGCGCTACAAAGGCGAGTTTCGCCGGCCGGTTTACTCCACGTCCGCTAAGGAACATCCCACAGCACGCGTTTCTGACTGCCTGACGCGCTTGCCTGCAAGCGCGGCCGCAATTGCGTCCTCGAGATCGTGAACCTGGGCCGCGGCTCTCGATTTCCCGATATCCACGTAGAGGTCATCGATGCGGCCGTGATAGATAGACTTGCCATCCCGATCGAAAATGGCTGCCTCCGGCGCCGTCGTGGCGCGCGCAATTCGCACGAGCTCATGTTTTGGATCGAGCACAGGCGTTCCGGGAAAATGATACTGTTCGACCGTCGCTCGTATGTCCGCAGACGTCTCGGCGGGATCCGGAAACACGAGCCAAAATACGACCTGATCCTTCTCAAACTCATGCGAGATGCGCTGCAATTCGGGAGCGTACCTTTTTGTGATCGGACAATCGCTACGAGCAAAGACCAGAACCTGTATCTTTCCTTTCGTAGCAAACACATCCACCGGGCGCTTCGTCAGGTCCGTGACGTGAGCAGTTTGCACTTCGGCGCTCCGGCCAAGCACCAAGACGAACGTCAGGCTGAGTGTTATTCGTGCTAAGCGGACAGACATCTTTGATAGATCAGAAGGTAAATTTCAGGCCGCCGCGGATGGCTCGCGGAGCTTCTACAACCAGCATCCGCTGTCCATCTCCGGTGTTGACCGGCGTGTAGCCGTCAGCCAGAAGGTTCCGCAGATCCGCCGTCAGCTCGAAATGCCCCGGCATGCCAAATGGCGAAGGCAGCGGCTGTCGAACCAGTATGTTGAATCCGGGCAGTGCGACAACATTCTGGGTCGTATACACGTGAATAGGAACTGCCGTTCGAGGATCAATCCAGCCGTAATCGGCTGAAATCCGAGTTCCGGCATGCGGTATTGTCGCCCTGACACTCGCGGTTGCAAGATTGCTGCTCTTATCCTCGAGAAAGCTCGACGCGCTCCATGGGGTCTTCCCATCGGCCCCTGAGTTCGCAGCGAAACCACCCATCCGGCCATAAGCCATACCCACTTCGAGCGAGGAACCAAGGCGCTGCGTGAACGAGGCGAGATACCCACGTCTCTGATATCTGCCGAGATTGTAGAAAGAGGTAGTCGAAATGCCGTCTGAGAAAAGATTTCCCGGTTCCAGATCGGATAAATCGCCCGCCACGTTGATCCGGCCATTCGAAACGTTTTCGTAAAAGCCGCTTACGGCGAATACTCTGGATCCGACGGTTTTGGAAGCCCCTAACTCGTAGTTTCGGGTGCGCTCCAGCTCGAGACGTCCGTTAGACCTCCCAATCTGGGGTAACCGCGAAAGGCTGTCGAGCGGCTCACTGAGATCGTCTCCAGATCCATCCACTTTCGCCTGCTCGTACTGCTGATGCGCAATCAGCTCGTCCGGCCGTCCGCCATCGCTGTAGGCAGCGACAATCGAGGTTTTGGCTCCGAGATCGACCGTCACTCGAGCGAAGGGACTCAGGCGGCTTGCATGCTGGCCATACTCCACCGACTCACCCGTGGCTCCGTACTCGATGTGAACGTTGTCGAGTGGATCCGCAACCTGGTAAACACTCAGCGACATGGTCCGCAACACGGGAAAAGCCACGCTGCCCGCGTTAGCTCCATTCACAGGAATGCCGTTCAGCTGAGAGCCGATTCCGCCGAGCTGTGCGATGTTCAGCGTAACCTCAGGAGGCGCGCCGAAAAGAGCGTCATCTGTCCGGCTGTAGATAGCGCACAACGCCATGGCAGCCGGCCCGAATTCCGCATTCTGACCGAAAGTCCCGGCCACCTGCACCTGGTTGCTTCCAAACACGTTGGTGGAAACCGCAAAAGACGTTCCCATGTCACCTGCGATTTCATCGGAGTCAACTAGCCCGCCGTCTCCGCCCGAGACCGCGAGCATGGCGTGCGTTCCGGAGAAGATATGCGGGTGGTACTTGGTCTCTTTCGCTGCGGGCTCAAGTTCTACCAGGCGATTGATGGGCCGGGTAGCCGGGGACGAGCGGAGGACCCACTTCCACTCCTCCGACATCGCGTCATCCGGGACCCTATAACTGACCTCCACGTTGCTGAGGAACGTGGCAAGGTGGATCTGGAGAACACTGTCTACGCCCACCTTCACCAGAACGGCATTACGGAAAGCTGGAAGGAAGCTGGCCAGAGAAACTCGTATAGAGTAGGTGTCTGCCGCGAGATCGGCAAAGGCGAACCGCCCGTTCACATTCGTGATGGTTCGCGCGATCGAGCGTTGATACTTGTTCAGGAGCTCCACAGAAGCTCCCATTTGCGGTATACCCGCGCTATCTACTACGGTTCCAAGCAATTCGCCGGAAACGGGCAGCGAGAGATCGGCGGGTTCGGCACGGCTGAGCGATGCAACCAAACCTAGGGCTGCGATCACTACAACGAGTTTTCCCCTGGCCAAAACCGGCGTCAAGTCTACCCTTTGGACCCGTGCACCAAACTACGATGTTACCGTAAATTGCGCAGATGGCGTAAGGCTCTGATTCTTCAGTTTGTCCGTCGCCTTCATTCTCAGCGTGTATTTACCCGGATTCAGAGATTTCAAAGGCAGTTTCTTCTCGACCGTCACCAGGAATGCCGATGCGTTCTGCATCTGGTTCAGGTCCTCTGTTTGCGAGAGAACTACCTTGTTGTCCGAATTCACGACGTCAAAAGTGATCGTACCTTCGGGTTTCTTGGTCTTCTCATCCATACCGAAGTTGTAGAACTCGGTGTAGATGCCCATCGTTTCGTTCTGCTTGAAGGTGTCGTTTATGCGCGGACGCACCTTCGAGCTCCGGATTACGAACTGGCCGGTGCCGATGCTGTTGGTCGGAACGCGCTCGAGTTCGTCGGCCAGGATGACGGTGCTCGAGCCGAGCTGCTCGTCATCATAATGGGGAACCACAACCGCCGCCTCGTAGTTGTTGACCGTATTTGCGACGGTGTCTTTTGCAACAACATTGAGGCGGTACGTGCCGGGGGCAAGCGGTACCCGCTTGGAGTAAATCTGCGAACCGTTCATCGCCTGTTGAAGCATCTCGACCGGCACTTCAGCCGTCACTGTATCCTCGAACCAGTTCACTGAACGGCGGGTTAGCGTTGTGAGCCGCCCGTAGAGATTGACGGTAGCTTTCGAGATCTTGTCTTTGGTCGCGAAATTGAGGTCGCTGTTCTTGAATTGTATAGAGATGTTCGCGTAAACGGTGGCATCTGTTACGCGAATGTAGTCCACGCGCACCATCATCGGCAGCGTGTTGTAACGAATGTTGGACTTGACTACCGCGTCGAGATCCTTGAACTTGATCGACGGCGCCTTCATCAGGTTCGCGTACTGTTCGAGCCGCGTGAATTCATTCATGCTCTCAGGCAAAGGTTGACCGCCGGTGCCCAGGTGGGTTCCGTCCGTTCGCTGGAACCGCTGCGTCTTGTCGGCCGTGCCCATCTGCTCGGACATCGTCAAACCCGCGCCCGGAACATAGAGCAGGGCGTCTTTCTCTTCCGGATCAAGACTGATCTTGTACTCGCCGGACATCGTGGTATCGACGAACTCGATAATCACGTTCGTGCCCACGCCATCTATGTAGCGATAGCGCCAGTCTTCAAAAGGATAAGTGGACGTTTCGCCGCCGCCTTCTTCAATCGGCCGCTCATAGCTGCCGCCAGAGGGGTGCGAATCGATCTCGTCCGGCGCTCCGTAGGCGATGTAAATCCTTCCGCGATCTGTCTTCCAGCCCGGAATACCGGACGCGTAATGGTCGTTGGCGTAAGCGATGCGGCGGTAATGCTCTTCTTTATACTCGTTTTCCTCGGTATCGGGCGTGGGATCCCGGCGCAGCCAGAACTGTTCAACGAAGCTTTGTCGCTCTTCGTCGGTCTTCAACTGCTTGAACGCCCGCTTCTCCTCGTCCGTGATGATGTACACCACATCTTCGTTCAGCCACTTCTTCCAGGGACCCTGAATCTCTTTCTCGAGCTCTTTCTGCTTTTTAGCGAGTTGTTTCTTGGTGAGCGGTTTGGAAACAGTCTCATTGGTCGAACTTGAAGAGGACGTGTTCTTGTCCTGGGCAACAAGAATAAGGGCAGCAAGGGAAACAGCTGCGGTGCCAACCAAGAAACGCAGGAAGGCAGAGGAAGACTTCATAAAGAGAAAACCACCTTTGTAGGCTGGGAGACTACAAACTTAAGTCTAAGTGTGTTTCGATTCAACGTCAACGCCTCGGACGCATAAGACAGTTCCACCGTTACAATTCTATCGGCTAAGCGGGATGTCGCTGAGGGTCGCAGCTTTGAACCCGTACACTGGATTCGAGTGTGTTCCAGCCACAACTATTTACGATAATCAGTATCGGCGTTCCCAATTGAGGGATTTCCCTTGAAGATAATAGGCTAAACACCCGTTGAAATGTGCACCTGACATGCAATCCGGCGCCGGCATATTTGGTCTTCAGCGTGCAAGTCACCAGATTCCTGTGTAGGGCCGCGTGACCGACAGCCAAATCAAAAACCAGGGTGTTTCTTGAACGAGTTCCGAAGCCAGCTCGTCGGGACTCTGCTGCTCTTTGTAACGGTCGGGGCCGTTGTCGCTGCCATCTTCAGCTTCAAGGATTTACGGAGCTTTCCTCTCCACGATGACGGCGTCACGTGGGTGGATGGCAAGCGGGGCGCAGCGACTGCCGTGGTCGCCGGCTACATCGAGCCGGGCAAGTCCGGAGACAATGCAGGCATTCGCGTTGGCGACCAATTAGAAGCCATTGGCGGGCAGCCCGTCCGTCAAGCTATCGATGTGCCCAGGGTTTTATGGGGCATCCAGATCATGGGCCAGACCGGCTACACTCTGCGCCGGAATGGGATTGAGTTTCAGAAAGGTCCCATTTACATCAGCGCGGCTTCCCGGGACACTTCGGTTTTTTATCAATATCTGGTCGGCAGCTTTTATCTTTTCATCGGGTTGTTCGTCTATTACCGCCGGACGAGCGCCGCCAAGTCGCGGCATTTCTACATTCTTTGTCTTACTTCTTTTGCGGCAAGCTGTTTTCATTATTCGGGTAAGCTCGACACCTTCGACGAGTTCATTTACTGGAGCAATTTAGCGGCGAATCTGTTTGCGCCCGCTATCTTCCTCCATTTCTGCCTTACCTTTCGAAATACGCCCAAGTGGCTGAAGGCCGGAGGTGTCTGGCTTCTTCTGTACGTCCCGTCAACCCTCATTTTCGCCGTGGTGGCGGCATCCGGCCTCGGGATCCTGAAGTTCCAGACGCCGGTGTTCGAAGTACGCTGGCTGCTCGATCGCGTTGTTCTTGGATTCTCGGTACTCCTCTATTTCTGCGGAGCGCTTGCCCTGGCGGTCGAGTTTGCGCATACCGAAGACCCTATGGCCCGCCGCCAGCTCAAGTATCTGCGGAATGGAGCTTTCCTCGGTCTGGCGCCCTTCGCCCTGCTTTACGCACTGCCCTACGTTGCAGGCTTCATGCCCAGTCATGTCATGGATTTGAGCGTCTTGTGCATGGGCCTGATTCCGCTTACCTGGGCCTACGCGATCACGCGCTACCGCCTGATGGACGTGGACATCATCTTTCAGCAGGGCTACGTCTACACGCTCGCGACTCTCGCGGTCATCGGCACTTTCTACGGACTAATCTTTCTCATATTCAATACCCAGACCATCACGCCGCCGGCCTTTGTTGTTCTGATCGCGTTTGCAACCTTCGTTTTTCAGCCCATCCGGCAGTGGATCCAGGAGCAGCTGGACCGCTGGTTTTTCTATCGCGATCGCTACGATGCGCGCGTCACTCTGATCGAATTTGCCCGAGAACTGAGCTCTGAAACCGATGGGAACGTGATGCTGGCGAAAGTCTCCGACCGGCTCCGACGCACCCTGTCTATTCAGCAAATTGGATTTTTCCTGCGAGACGAGGCCGCCGGGGCCTTCCAGCTCCATTCGATCAGCCAGAAGAGCGGCCGCGGCAGCAGAAATCCTGTTCATCAGCTCGATCTGCGATTCCTCGAGAGTTCGTCCGACACTCCTTATTTATTCTTCGAACAGCCGAAGCACCTGCGGGATATCGTCTCGCGAGCCTGGCCGGCAACCATTCGGGAGACGATCAGCGAGCTCGACTTTACGTACTACGTCGCGTGCCGGTCACGCGGAAAGACGATTGCGTATTTCGGAGTCAGCCGCACGACTGAAGGCGACTTTCTTTCTAAAGACGATGTGGAGCTCCTGGTAACGCTCTCGAATTACGTTGCCATTGCGATCGAAAACTCCAGGCTGTACAGCTCACTGCAACGCAAGGTGGACGAATACGAGCGTCTGAAGGAGTTCAGCGAAAACATTGTCGAGTCGATCAACGTCGGCATTCTGGCGGCTGGTCTCGATGACCGTGTAGAGAGCTGGAATACCGAGATCGAGCGCCTCACCGGCATACCGCGCCAGGAAGCCTTAGGGCAACGTTTGTCGGATCTTTTTCCAAAGGAGCTGTGCGAGCGGTTCAACGAATTCCGCGAGGCGCAAGGAGTGCGCGACCTCTACAAGACTCCGCTGCGAAGGCGCTCGCAAGCCCATTCTCTGGAACAGCCGGAGCCAGGAAGAACCAGCCGGAACGGTCTCGAACTGACCGAGGTTGCCGCGCCTGAACGGGAATCGATCGTGAACCTGGCAATCGCGCCGCTCTTTTCGAGGGAAGGCAGGCAGATTGGCCGGCTCCTCATTTTTGATGACATCACCGATCGCGATGAACTCGAACGAAAGCTGGTGCAGGCGGACAAGCTGAGCTCGATCGGTCTGCTCGCGGCCGGCGTGGCTCATGAAGTGAACACGCCACTGGCGGTCATCTCGACGTATGCCCAGATGCTCGCCAAACAGGTCTCGGAGGACGATGGCAAATCGAGATTACTCGAGAAGATCGCAAAGCAGACTTTCCGGGCTAGTGAGATCGTCAATTCTTTGCTCAACTTCTCCCGCACTTCGCCCACCGAGTATGTAGATCTAGACGTGAACCGCGTTATTCGCGAAACAGCGTCGTTGGTCGAGCATCAGTTTCAGAAAACGGGTGTGGATACTCAGCTGAACCTGGCCGATGGCTTGCCGGCGGTGCGCGGCAACGCAGGTAAGCTGCAGCAGGTTTTCCTCAACCTTTTCATCAATGCTCGAGATGCGATGCCCGCAGGAGGCACCCTGACCGTGCGGACGTGGGCGGAAAGCGGTTTCGCTCATATCGAAGTCGCGGACACAGGGCAGGGGATACCGCAAGAGCATCTCACTCGCATCTACGATCCTTTCTTCAGCACGAAAGGCCCGAAAAAAGGAACCGGGCTGGGACTCTCGATTACGTATGGGATCGTGCAGGAGCATCAAGGCATCATTGAGGTCGACAGCACGCTGGGGCGGGGCACGCGTTTCCGGCTCGAGTTCCCCGGCGCAAGCATGCGATCCATATCTCCGGCCTCCTCACGCCGCGAAGCACTTCCGGCGTGAACGGTGTTTGGTTTGGCCGCGGGTTTTTAAAAGTTCCTACCTCTCCAAAAAAAAGAGAAGCTGCACGGAGTACGTTCAGGGGTGTCCGAAGCAGGCCGGCGCGGTCGGTCACGAGTGCCTGCAAGATTCTAAGTGGCTTTTGCTTCAACTACTTACCTGGAATCAAGGTGGGCGCCTAAACGGGCCATGTGCGATTTTCGATGCAGGAAAGAGGGCACGAAAAGGGATGATTCTGGCACAAATAGGGGTCGAAAAAGAGAGTTTTCGAGGCGAAACTACAGGCGAAAGTGACCTTATTTTCGCGGTAATAACAGCTAAAGAGCGCGGACGTACAACAGGGCTTTGGCACCGCTTTTGAGGACAATTTCGGACTCTAGGCGAAGCCAGTTTTGTGTAGCGGCCTCCAGTTGAAAGCGCCGGGTCGAGACGGTTCCGTAGAAGATGATGCGGATGTTCCTTTGAGAGTGGCTCACGGACGTGCGAATGTTTTCGAGAACTCGCGAGAGAGCGGTCCCGCCGAATGGATTGAAGAGGAAGAAGGTGTTCGCATCCTCCGGCGGCAGGTATTCGAGGGCACTGGCTTGGACGATCTGGACGTCGGGAGATCGGAGCCGGTGGCGGACGCGCTCGATATTCTGACCCGCGATCCGGCAGAGTTCAGGTGAGATCTCGACGCCAATGACTCGTGAAAACGGGTAGACGGCTGCAAGGCAAACCGCTCGCCCCATCCCCGATCCGTAGTCGAGGAAGACATCGCCCGAAGCGATCGGCAATTGCGCAAGCAGTTGGCGCATGTCGACGTAACTTACGGCCTGATACTCAACAAATTCCGGCGAGCGCAGTCCCAACTCACGTGAGCTTCGTCGTTCGGCGGAGGATATCCCGAAGCGGCGGTCTTGCCGGGCGTCGAGAAGACGGTCGAGAGCCCAGGTGCAGGCTTTCAACGGCCCGCCTCGAACGCGGAACGCGATTTCGGACAGCCACTCCGAGGAGGACAAGGCTAGGGCTCCTCGCCTGAGAGGTTAGTGAGTCTGGGCGGTTCTGCATCCGGGTCTAGTCGCAGAACTTTTCGGGCGGGGTAGTAGGCGGTCAACTTTGCATCTTCCTCGGGCCCCAGATCTCGCGCCATTACGATCCGCGAGCGGTCTATGTCGGCACTGTTCCAGACCCACTCTTCCTGGAAGATGTGGTGAGGCGTGTAGTCAACGAAGACGAGCAGCGGCCCTGGGATCGCGGCGAGCTTTCGTGCGACGTCGATGCGCCGCTCCGGGCCGCGGTGATTGATGGAATCCCAGGTTTCATATTGCAGAAGCTGCGACGGAGCGCTGACAGCTTCAAAAAGATGAAGGCCGTACCAGAGTAAGAATTGAGCTCCGCAAAGGAGAAGCATCACTCGGACGATCTCTTCACCTGCGGCGACCCCGCCAACGCGCAAGCGGGCAATTTGCTGGAGCCCAACGATGCTCACCAGGATGAAGAAGCAGGTTACGCCAGCCAGGTAGCGCACGAGAAGATACGGAAACAAGTTGGTTCCGAGCGCATACACCAGGAGACTCACCGCAACCCACACGTAAAGTCTGCGCCGCAGTGAAAAGAGAAACGCGAAGGCAGCCAGATAGAGAGGAGGCAAAAAGAAGAAGCGGTAGTCCCGGATCCGATACTCGAGCCGGAGTAGAAAACGGCCGAGTGAATCGGTTTGCGGGCCATGCATGAGAAGCTGCGATCTGTATTCGAGTGCTTGCTGCGGTGTGAGCTGTAGGTGAGGATTGGCCGGGCGTTCGATCGTGAATGTGGTTGGAACTCCGTACTGATATTGACTGAGCTGCTCCGGGAGCATTGTCCATGATTTGGTGACCTGCTTGTTCTGCGCCAGCGTGAGCAGGAGCGCCGGACACAAGACTGCGATCGCGACTGCAACGGGGCGCAGCATCACCTTCCAGCGGCGGCGATAGAGGAACGATGAGCAGTAGAGCGCGATACAGACGGCGATGAGCAATGATTCAAAAGGCCGTGTCAGGATGTGCAGGCCGAGCCCGCCACCGAGAGCAATCGCATCGCGGCGTCTACCTGGAACAGCGCCGCGCCAGGCAGCACCGAGGCGGGGCAGGGATCCAAAGATCAGGCAGCCGGCAAACGCGGGCAACGAGCCTCCCCAGTAGCAGTTGGTCCAGAGATTCAGAGGCCCGAATTCGATCACCGCGAGCAATCCGCCAAGGAGCGCCCAGGCCGGTGACACATAGGCTCGCAACGCCCAGTAGCAGAAGGCGCAGAAGGCACCGGTGCAGAGCAGTACGCCGGTCCAGGGATTACCCGAAACAGCGCGGCCTAAAGCCAGCATCATGCCTTGTCCCAAGGGATAGATAGAGCTGTAGGACGGCTGCTGCAGAACGAAGAAGGTTTCGAAGAACCGGTGCATGGGATGGACGGGGTTGGCGAGCCGGAGATGCAGCAGGGTATCGGCGACGAGCAGATGACTGAACTCGTCGTATACGTTGGGGAAGGGAACCGGATGATTGGGGAGGAGCAACAGGCGCAGCGCAATTGGCGCGACGAAGAGGCAGATCATGACGGTCCGGGTGCTGGCGGCAAACCGAGTTGCCCAGTTTTTCAGTTTGGACGTCCATAGATAAGCAGAGAGGATAAGGAGTCCTGCGAGGACAAACTCAATCCAATCTGCCGCGCCAAATCCAACTACGCTATCAGGCATAGCGCGCTAGGAATTTTTGAGGGTGGCGGAAAGGATTCCTTCCGAAGATCCATTGTTCGAGTGGTGATGGGAACGTTTACAGTCAAGCATAACGTCCTGCTATGTTGGGCTATTCATCGAAGATTATTGACGTTGATCTTTAAGCGCTTCGCTCATTGTTTGGTCCAGAGCCGATGCGGAGCAGATATGTGAAGCCAATGAATCTTTCCCAGTGTGTGGAGGTAACGGTCAGACCGCGATCGAATCCCCGTCGATCACCAGGTTTCCACGTAGCGGGTAGGATAAAGCCCAGAGATTCCCAACGGCATTCGACCACCTAAGGAATGGCTGCGTAAAATGCCAGATCTCACCTGACAGCGTGAACTTTTTCGGCGGGTGGAAGATGGAAAGCGTTTGCGCCGTTTGAGCCCTCCGTACGCCTCTTTGTGTCTCTTCAGTCACGACAAATTAGCGTCGTAGTGAAAACCTGCAAAATTATTGCTCAAGAGAAGTGTTCCGCTTTCACGAAGCGTCCCTAGGTCAAGTTTCGGCGCCGGACTTTCATAGAGCCGCGGAACATAGCTCACTGCAATTGTTGGTCGCGCGCCATCGGCCCGAACGAGTACGGCCTGGGCACCGACGAAAACCTCTCCGGGATGGATCTCTCTGTCGTTGCCCAATTCGCTGTGAATATAAGCTCGGTTTGTATAAACACTTCGTGGCGGGGCAGCACAGTGGGCTTGGTAACCTGATCGATGCCAATGCGCGTGTCGAATCCCGGAGATTTGGTCGCGCCGAGTGACCCGGTTTCAAACTGCAGGTAGCCAACAGGGGTTAACGTTGCTGGCGTGGATACCGTTGGCTGGGCGGGATTTGCATCTGGTATCGGTTGAGTGATCGTCTGTGCATCGAGTAGACAAGAAATCAGCAGTAGTGCTCTGCCTCGGTGCGTAATGGCTTTCATCGGAATGTTCAGAACAGAAAGGCTGCTCAAAGTGGAGTTGAGCAAGCGGCCGAACAGATGATCTCGGTCGTGTTCAGCATAGCGGCGAACCTGGTGCTAGCCTCGTTTTGAATGTACACTGCACAAGCGTGCAAAGTACGATCCTGCGCTGAAGAGAGAGAGAGAGACGTTTCTGATACCTGCTGGCGAAATGATTGTTGATTACGGTGCAACTGGTCGCGTCTGCAGAATTGGATTTCCTCCGGCCGCACCGGATAATCGGCAAGCGGGAATGAACAGCTGGAAGGCGATGGACGATTTGCTCTTGGAACTCATCCCGTCCGCCCGGCGGCGATGCCGATTGGGCTAGAGCGCAAATGAGAACTTGGACGAATTCTCTGGCGGGTCTTTTGGAGCCTCGCGTTAGAGTGGTTATGAAAGAGTTGCCCTGAATACTTTCTTCAAATGCGGAAGATGGATCGCACTGCTGACATGCCTGTGCTTTCTCTTTTCTGTTTTGGACAGAGTACCCGATTGTCCGCAGCTCCTGCAAAAGAATACCGCGTCAGCGTCCCTGCAGCATCACCTGGATAATGCAGCAATTTCCCTAGACGTGCGCTGCTCCGCTCCTTCACGAGTTCTCGTGAATGCGGAGCCTACGCTTGAGATCCGGGAAGTACTTGCATCGTGCGGCTGCATGCGATCACGTCCGCACGCTTCCGATCCGTCTCCTCCTTTGGTTTAATTTCCTCTCGAAGCCTTGCATCGACAAACATCGAACCGATGTCAGGTCCCACGTCTCTGGATTAACGCATTCTGCGCTCGATTTCTATGAATATCGCAACAGACCTGCGAATTCCGAGGAATCCCCACGCTTCGCGTACATCCGATTGGATCGGCCGGGATTGTGCATCTCAGCTGTTCGTTGAAGCTTACAACAATCAAGAAAAGGAATGGATACTTCTGATGACTATTCATCTCGTGAACCCGAGCGACATTTCTTTCGGAACAGCGGTGATCACTCCCCGGTGGTTATATGTGCTTGCCGCTGCCACTCCAAGCTCCTTCAGCGATCCCCACATCGTTGATGAGACTCTGGATCAAATCGATCCGGCTTGTATTAGCCCCGGCGATGTCGTGGGAATTGGAATACATACGGGAAATGCCCTCCGCGGGTATGAAGTCGGAAAGATAGCCCGAAACAAAGGTGCTTGGGTCGTCTTTGGCGGCATACATGCCACTCTGTACTCCGAAGAGGCCTTCAAATTCGGTGCAGCTCACACCGTCGTAAAGGGTGACGGCGACATCGCTTGGGGCAAAGTGCTGAGGGACTGCACGAGCGGTAATCCTCAACCGCTGTATGAAGGTGGCAGGATTGAAGCCGAGCGCTTTCTACCGGGGCGGTGGGACCTGATGCCGAGCGATAAGTATATGTGGGCATCCGTTCAGACGATTCGCGGCTGCCCGAAACATTGTTCGTTCTGTTCTGTATGGCGTACCGATGGCCAACGGCCGAGGCAACGCGCATCCGACGGTGTAGTGCAAGAGATTGTGGAGCTGCGGCGCAGGGGTTTCCGTTTCATTGCCCTGGCTGATGACAATTTCTACCCGGTCACGCTGACGGATCTGCGCCTGGCTGAGCGGCAGAATAATCACGCAAAGGTTGCGGAGTTGCAGTCGATTCGTGAGGAACGATTTGCTCTGATGGAACGCCTGGCCGAGTTGCCGCAAGACATGGTTTTCTTTACTCAAGTCACGATGGAGGCCGCGGAGGATACAGAGTTTTTGGAAGCCATGAGGAAGGCACGAATCAAGGGCGCGCTCGTCGGAGTGGAGGCCGTCACGCCGGAGGGGTTGAAAGCGGTGTTTAAAGACTTCAATTATTCGGGAGATCGCCTGGTTCGACAACTACAAACGTTCCGTGAACACGGCGTCCATGTGTTGGGGTCGTTTATCTTTGGTCTTCCCACGGATACCCAAGACACGTTTCCGGCGACGGCCGCTCTTGCACAGGAGGCTGCAATCGCTTTTGCACAATTTGTGATGTTGACTCCCTTTCCAGGGACGGTCGATTTCGAGCGTTGGGAAAAGAATCAGAAGGGAGACATCATGAGCGTGAACGGCATCCCCGTCACTCGGTACTGGTTGATCCCATCTCGATCGCGACCGAAGATGTTTATGCCTCATCCATCGATGACTCCCAACGAAATACGGGAGCGGACACAGGAGGTCTGGGATCGTTTTTACAGCTTACGATCTATCTGGAAGCGGTCTCAATGCGTTTCTTCTATTCGGAGTCGATTGGCGTTTCTGCTCATTTCGAAGCTCTATAGGCAGATGTATGCAAGCACCGGAATATCAACCGATAGTGCGCGCAAAAGCCGGGCGAACCTTCTAGCTCGTTGGCTCGCCAAGCCCTGCCTCCGCTTATTCCAGGCCAAACCGATGCCTGATTTGCAAGCGCCCCACTCTTCTCATGTCGAGAAAAATCTGCTCCACGTACTGTAAGTTGGATCGGAAAAGCAGCTTGAAGCAGGACCACAGTTCTCTCGGGCGAAATCGTTTGCCTCTCTGTTTCCACAATGCTCGCCGGCACCACGGTTGTTTTCACTTCTTCAGATACCGCGGGCTCGCCGTCTTCACCTTGATCATGGCAACTGGTCCTCCGCCTGCTGAAGCGGCAGCGCTCCAATCCGAAGACGTGATTTCGGGAATTGACAAAGCACAACAGAGTCGAGAGCAGACGTTGACCAGATATACCGGAGTGGAACACTGCGCTGTTCGCAACAGCCATTTCGAGCAATCTGCCGAGCTGGCGGCCAGAGTCTTCTACGAAAAAGAGAGTGGCAAGAAGTATCAGATCCTGTGGCGGAAGGGTTCTGGATTTCTACAGGAACATGTGATCAACCGCATTCTGAACGAGGACGCGATCCTAAGCCGCAGTCCCGAAAAATCGCAAGCGGTTCTGACTTCGGCCAACTATTCCATGAAAGTGCACGGCGTTCAGCGATTGCATGGCAAGCAGTGTTACGTGGTTGAACTTCATCCGCGAAAGCACAAGTATTTTTTGATCGACGGAACCGCCTGGGTCGATTTCGCAGATTTTTCACTGCTTCGGATAGAAGGCAGGCCAGCGGCCAGCCCGTCCTTCTGGACAGGCCGGCCGTTCATCGAACGCGAGTACATAGTTTTGGACGGGCTCTCTTTCCCAAAACACTGCCGCGCTACATCAAAAGGATTTTTGGGTGGAAGGTCAGAATTAGACATCGACTATAGCCAGTATGTCGTTTCCAAGAAACCGGGGCAGAGGGGCATGTCAACGGCAATGGTGAAATGTTCCACAAATAATCCCGTTGACTTTTGATCTTTGCCTGAACTTTCATCGCGGTTAGCGCGTGCATGGGTTTGTCAATCGGGCAACGGACCTTCGATCGCACGCTCTCTGTTCGAGGCCCGGTCGATCTTGATATCCGCAGTGACATCGGGGTGTGTCGGTGACGGTTGGCTCTTTCGACTCGATTGAGATTCATGCCGTTCCGAAAGCAGAATATGGTTTCATCGATCTAGCACGCACAGAAGCCAACATCCGGGCGCTCAAGCAGAATCCGCCCGTCGAGCAGGCGGGTAACCGCATCCGCGTCGGGTACCCGAAATATCCGAATGTGCTCGACGGCGTGTCAATGCATCTGGAAGTCCAAGTGCCTTGGGACAGTCAAATACAGGCGCTCACCACTTCAGGAGGTATTCGCGTCGATGGCACTCAAAGCCCCCTAGAGGTCACAATTCGCTCGGGAGCCATTTCCGTTCAGGGCGCCCCGCGATTCGGTATGGGCCCAGAATGAGTCAGGAGGCATTCAGGTACTTAGCAGTAATCCAATCTGCCGCGCCAAATCCAACTAGGCTGTCGGGCATGGCGCGCTAGCCCCGCAGTTCAGAACCTTTGATGTGGGGCGCAACTCAGTAAGGCCCAAGTGGACCTTTGCGATTCAGAAATCTTCGAAATGAGTGATCCAGTTCGGCATCCTCAACGAACTGAGAAACCATCGAATGCCGCCGCGCCCGTTCCTGTTTCAGCCGCTGCTCTCCAACTTCCCTTAGAGAGTAAAGTACCTCTGGGCTGGGCTGTGCACCCACCTGCTCACGCTTAAGGCATCCCTCACGCTGCAATCTCTCCAATGCCGTAAATATCGAGCCAAAATCCCGCGTCGCCTTACGTGCGGTAGCCAAACCTAAGAGTTGTTCTGCCCACTGGGCGCGCTGCTGAATTTCGACCAAAGACTTTGGACCATCGCTGAATGCGCTCAGAATGAAGAATTCCAGGGTGCCCTCAAAGTCGTTGGCATTAAATTCAGTCATGCCAACATTATCAATCCAAAGGAAGGTGCGGTTCAGGAGCGTTGCGAAGAGGAAGGTTCTGGACGACGTGCGGAGTTCGCTTGCGTGTCGGCCAAGTCATCTCGATCTTCCTCATTCATATCGGATTGAAGCGAGCGGGTCCAGTTGCGTAGCCCTACGTGCGGGGACATAGCTGGCGGTGAACGCAGCAGTAAGAAGCGTCATTGAGACCAGCAGGATTGTGAGCTGATCACTCGTGCTGACTCCAAATAGCAGGTGACTCACAAAGCGCATTAGAAAGTGGGAGGCAGTGAGTCCCAACACAATTCCGATTGCGGCCAGCTTAATCCCAGATGCAAGGACCAATCGGAGTACGTCGTAGGCTGTCGCCCCAAGCGCCATTCTCAAGCCGATCTCCTGGGTTCGCTGCGCAACCAGGTAGCTCAGAAGCCCGTAGACGCCAACCGCGGCCAAACAGATCGCAGCCACAGAAAAAACTCCAAGCAGCCAAGTCTGAAAGCGACGAGGCGCAGACATCTGCGCAAGGATTCCGCTTACTGTTTGCACCTCAACGTGCGGAATCTGCCGATTGACAGACCGGATTGCCTGTCTCAAATCACTACCCAGTGCGGCACACTTGTGAGTCTTGCATCGAGCGACAAAATCGATGATCGGCGGTCCCGGAGCTTGAGCATAAGGGCGATAGAAGGTCGAGAGCACCTTACTCCCCGCCCCATACGGATTCATGTTGCCCACCACTCCGATCACCGTCAGCCATTCTGGCTCGATCGCACCGGGCGATCCATATTTGAAACGCTTACCGATTGGATCCTTCGCAGGCCAGAATTGGTCAGCCATGGCCGTGTTGATTGCAGCAACCGCGGGATGACCCGGACCATCGTACCTCGAGAATGAACGACCACGGCGAAGTGGTATCCCCAGGGTTTTGAAGAAGGTTTGGCTAACAATCCCAAGAGTGCTCGGCGCAGTTTGAACACTGAGTAAGGAGTGTTCTGATTCTTCGGTGATCACGTTCGTGTTCGGCGTGTAATCGCTGAACAAGCCCGCAGTCGCGGCTGCTTCTGCTATGCCCGGCACGGATTGTACTTGCTTCAGGGCGTCATCCAAGAATCTAGACCTAAATTCTGCCGGCGTGGAACCGTCTATCGGTAAATTGATACTGGCTGTCAACAGATTCGTTGGATTAAACCCGAGATTCTCCTTCTGCAGCAAAATGAAACTTCGAATGAGGAGCCCAGTTCCCGAGAGGAGGATTACAGCTAAAGCAAATTCACTCACGATCAGAGCCGATCGCATACGGGTATGCCCTCTCTGCCCTGCTTGCGTTCGGGATCGCCTTTCAAGGCGCTCTGCGGTTCTACAAACGAAAACTGCCAGGCTGGAACAAAGCCGAAGAACATCGCAGTTGCCCGGAAAGGGTCATCGCGAAAAGAAGGACGGGTAGACTCAATCCGACTTGTGCGTAGGAAAGCAGATCTGACGGAACGATATTCGGGAGCAATCGCAACACGAGGGCAGCAATTCCCAAACCGAGCGAGCTGGAAAGTGCTGCCAATACCGAGCTCTCACTCATAAGCTGTTGAATTAGCTTTGATCGACTCGCGCCCAAAGCTGCTCGAATCGCGAATTCCCTAGTTCTGATCGTGCCCCGCGCGAGTGTCAGACTCGCAACATTGCTGCACCCGATGAGGAAAACGAGCACAACTGCGCCAAAGAGCATCCAGAGAGCAGTTCGAACCTGGGGGTTGGTCAACTGCTTCGCAAGGGAAATTAGAGCTATGCCCTTTCCAGCATCGGTATCCGGATATTGCTTTCCGAGACGTTGAGCAATGACGTTCAGTTCGGTCTGTGCCTGCTTCGGAGTTACACCGGATCTGAGCCGTGCGATCGCTCGGAAACCATCGGACTGTCTGGCGTTGAGGAATGCGGTCCATTGTGGAACGAAGCTCAGCGGAAGCCAGAGCTGGGTATCAGCGGACGAAAATGCGAAGCTTTGCGGCATAACGCCAACGATGGTCGCTCTTCTGTGATCCACTTCGATTTGCTTCCCTATTACTGAAGGTGAGGACGCAAATCTCGTTCTCCAAAACTGAGAGCTAATGACAACCAAAGCTTCCCGACGAACCTCTTCCTCAGATGTGTAGGTTCGACCAAGAACAGGCTGTACCCCCAGCAAAGGAAATAGGTTTGCCGAAACACGGCCGACCTTGATCTGCTCAGGTTCGTCCTGGCCGGCCAGTGTCGCGGAATTGATCCGAAGCTCAGTCGCTACCTCCTCAAAGCTCTTGCTTTGTTTACGCCAGTCCTGAATTGTTGGCCACGAGGTCCAGTCTGCGGGAATACCTTTCTCAGGTGCGCTTGCCCAAAGTACCGCTAATTGATCAGCGTGTTTGTAAGGCAAGGGGCGAAGGAAGGCGGCATACACAATGCTGAACATCGATGTACTGGCGGCAATACCGAGCGCGAGAGTCAAGACGGCAGCTGCGGTAAAACCAGGATCTCTGGCGAACTGACGCAGAGGCCTGGATATCTTATTGAACATCACGACGCGCTCCTTTCCGAAATCAAAACCAGAACGTCGCTTGTTGCCACCTCACCTCTTTGGACCATCACTGAATGCGCTCAGAATGAAGAATGCCAAGGGCTCGCAAAGTCGTCGGCAGTGAATTCAATCATGCCAACATTATCAATCCAGAAGACGGTGCGGTTCAGGAGCGTTGGGAAGACGATCTGATTTCTGCGCGTCACCGACCTAAACCGCGGCGAAAAGTCTCCCGCGCTATACTTTCCTAGACATCTAGGAAGCGCATTTGATGCCCAGAGATACACTCCGAGGCACCCTTGATCTAACAGTGCTGCAAACCTTGGCGCGGGGCACGCCACACGCATAAAAGACACACAGTTGGGAATCGCATACCCAGTCGCGGCAACGTTTCTGAAATTCGCGTGAGAGGGCACAAGAATGCTCCGTAAATTCATGAATTTGTTTCGGCGTAAGAGGCTTGAGGCTGATATTCGGGAGGAGCTTGAGTTTCATCGCAGCCAGACTTTAGGTTCGTTCGGCAATCTTACTGCGATTCGGGAACAAACGCGCGAAGCAAGTACGATTGTCTGGTTTGAAACTTTACTTCAGGATTCTCGGGTCGCGTTGCGACTCTTGCGGCGCACACCGTCAGTAACAATAATCGCTCTTATGTCAACCGCCTTAAGTATCAGCGCGGCGGCGGTGGTTTTCACCGCCGTCAAAGCCGTGCTTCTTAAGCCGCTTCCTTATTCGCGCGTCCCCGAACTCGTCCAGCTTCGCACGAGATTCGCGGTGGCGGGGCAGTCCCATATTGACTGGGTCTTCTGGAACGATACGCAGGAGGTGATCCGGCGCAGGCGAACTTTGGAATCGGTCGGCGTTTACAGTAATGCTGTCTTTGACCTTGGGGGCGGCGCTTACGCGCCGGAAGCACTCTACGGCCTGCGAGTATCTGCAAGTCTCTTTCCCACGCTCGGCGTTTCGCCCATGTTGGGGCGCAACATTCGTCCAGAAGAGGATGAGTTCGGCCGTCCTAATGAGCTGATCTTGAGCTACGGTCTATGGACTCGGCGCTTTCACTCGGATCCGACCATTGTTGGAAGGAAGCTGAGACTGAATGGCCACGATACGTCCGTGATTGGGGTTATGTCTCGAGATTTCGACTTTCCTCTCCGAAGAGGTGCGGCACACACTCCGGTACCGTATGTGGACTTTTGGGCGCCAATAAAGGCTGGACGACTCTCTCCTATTGACGCTGAGGATGCCGTTGGCGCCGTTGGCCGATTGCGGCCCGGCGCTTCCCTGGCCGAAGCACAGCAGGATTTAGCTTCCATCGGTACTGCGCTCGCGCGCGAGTTTCCTGCCACAAATCGTGAGCGCACCCTGACGGCGGGCGCTTTGTGGGATCGCACCGTCGGAAATGCCCGGCCCGCGCTTTGGTTCCTAATGGCAGATGCCTCGCTGTTTTTGCTGATCGGGTGCGCCAACGTCGCTAATCTCCTTCTGGCACGCGGTATGGCCAGGCAGCGCGAAATGTCAGTGCGCATGGCGATCGGCGCAGGAAAGCCGCGGATCATTCGGCAACTACTTACAGAAAGCTGCATTTTGGCAACGCTGGGAGGCTTGGCCGGATATGCGCTCACTGCAGCCTCATGGAGGATCTTACCGGCCCTCGTGCCCGTCAGCATTCCCCGTTTGGCGGCAGCAAGCACAGATTGGACGATCCTTGTTTTTGCACTGATTGCAGCGTTGGGAAATGGCTTACTTTTCGGGCTAGCGCCCGCCCTGCGCTCCTCCGCTTCAGCCACTCCAACTGCTTTGCGGGATCTCGGAGCTCGCGGGGCTGCATCCGGGCGGCATGATCACACGCGCTCCGCGCTCATCCTGGCAGAGGTCGGAATAACGGTTGCGTTGGTACTGATCGGAGGACAACTGTTAGGGAGTTTCATTACGTTGCTTACAACGGATCCCGGCTTTCAAGCTGATCGGATCATTGCGTCCGTCGTGCTTCCCGAGCCGGAGCGATATAAAACTCCCGAGCAAAGAAGTGCGATCTATAGACGATTTCTCGAGGCGGTTCGTGCCATTCCCGGAGTGACAAATGCTGGAACCGTCGATGCCTTGCCCTTCAGTGGAGAAAATCACGGCGGATCTATTTCCGCAAACCAGGCTGCTCCTACAGACGCAAAGAATCAATCAATTGCGGAGATAGATGCCGCCGGTGGAGAATACTTGCAAACTTTGGGGGTTCGTCTTGTCGCGGGCCGGTGGTTTCGTGAAGAAGAAATGAAGCCGGCGAGCGAGGCGACCATCATCAACGACAATGCTGCACGGCAGTTGTGGCCGGACAGCAGTGCTATCGGAAAGGCATTGTGTGTAAACTGCACACCAGAAAACCCACGAAATTGGAAGCGCGTGATTGGTGTTGTATCCAGCGTTCGTCATGCAGATCTGGATGCTCCGCCGGGGTTTACTGTTTATTTATCAGCCGGAGCCCTGGAGAGCGCGGCTTTCCTGGTCGTACGAACACAGCGGCCCATCGGAGAGCTAAGGAAAGCCATCCAGCGCGTCATTGCCGGCGTGGATCCGAATCAGCCAGTCTTACTTACTGCCTCAATGCAGTCTCTTCTTGCAGACTCAATCGCCGATCGGCGGTTTGTCGTAAGCCTTCTAGTTATCACCGGCTGCCTGGCACTTTTGATGGCTCTGGCCGGCATCTACGGCGTGACATCGTATACGACGTCGCGCAGAACTCAGGAAGTCGGCATCCGTATGGCGCTCGGTGCTAGTTCCGGCAGCATTCACGGACTACTGTTCCGCCAAGGGTTCCTCATTGTTGTCACGGGCCTGGTACTTGGGTTCGTTTCTGCGCTGGTTGTTATCCGCACACTTCATGGAGTGGTCGCGGGACTCGGGACCGGAAGCATCGTGCCCATTTGGATCGCTGTTTGTCTAGTTTTATTCACTGCTGCATTGGCCTGCTGGCTTCCGGCAAGCCGCGCAACCAGAAAGGATCCAATGTCCGCGCTCCGGCAGGACTGAGGATTGATTCCGGATTAGCGCACATGCGGGGCAGGTGACACCATTAGAGGGAAGGATTTTTTTCCATGCGAAGACCGGGACGCAGGTCGTCACCGTTTTACGCTGCTGTAATCTTTGTCGCTCGCAGGCTCTAACCAGATTGTTTTGCCCTTTTGAGTCGGGGTAACCGCCACATAGGCAAAGCTGCCTTTCGGTGATGCGCCGTGCCAATGCTCTACACCCGGATAGCACTTGACGACATCCCCTTTATGAACGATTCGCATCGGCTTGCCTCGTTCTTGATAGAAGCCTGTGCCTTACGTGATGAGTAGAACCTGACCGCCTGGATGAACATGCCAATCAAGCTTTGCACCGGCATCATAGGTCGCTACAGCAATACTGGGATCAAACGTGCTGTCTCCGATATTCAGCTCGCTGAGCCAGATATTTCCCGTGTGATTCTTAGCGGTGGATAGTTCACCTTTTGGGAAGAGCGGGTCTACGCTTTGTGCTTGGGACCAGTGTGCGAATACAAAGCTCACCACGAAAGCAATGACCTGAGGCTTTCTTCTCATGTCTTCTTCTGGTTGAATGACTTCGATGGTTAACTCAACGATTAATCAGGTTTTGCATCTGAGCGGGGTACCTCTCGCCCTGCACTTCGACCTGAGAAATGACATCGTGGATGGTCTCAAGGTCTTTCCCTGTCAGCTCGACGGCAGCTCCGCCCAGGTTTTCTTGCAAACGGTGCAGCTTGGTGGTGCCTGGAATGGGAACGATCCATGGTCTCTGCGCCAAGAGCCACGCTAACGCTACCTGTGCTTTGGTGACCTTCTTCTCGTCGGCGATCTTTCCCAAGGCAACCACAAGAGCCTGATTGGCCTCACGCGCCTCTGCCGTGAAGCGTGGAACGACGTTGCGAAAGTCGTCCTTGGCGAACTCTGTCTTCGAGGAGATGGCACCGGTCAAGAAGCCCTTCCCAAGTGGACTAAAAGGAACGAAGCCGATGCCAAGCTCCTCCAAGGTGGGCAGGATCTCCTGCTCCGGCTCCCGCCACCAGAGCGAATACTCGCTCTGTAGTGCCGTAACGGGCTGAACGGCATGTGCGGTCCGAATGCTGGCAGCACCCGCCTCCGACATCCCGAAGTGCTTCACCTTGCCTTCACGGACGAGGTCCTTCACTGTTCCGGCGACTTCTTCCATAGGAATCTTTGGATCGATGCGGTGCTGGTAAAAGAGGTCGATCGCCTCACTGCGCAGCCGTTTCAGCGACTCTTCCGCGACCTGCCGGATGCGATCCGGCCTGCTATCCACGCCCTGATTAGGAACTCCATTCGCAAAACCGAACTTGGTGGCAATCACAACCTTGTCGCGAAAGGGCGCAACTGCCTCGCCGACAAGCTCTTCATTGGTGAAGGGACCGTATGCCTCGGCGGTATCAAAGAACGTCACACCACCGTCGAACGCTGCACGAATGACCTTGATTGCCTCGTTCTTTTCCGTCGCCGGTCCAAAGCCGAAGCTGAGGCCCATGCAACCGAAACCGAGTGCCGACAGTTCCAATCCGCTCTTCCCAAGTAGTCGTTTTTTCATTTGTTCCTCTTTTGCCTTGCCCTTCATCAGGGTAGGAAATCAGCGGAGATCGCGCGAGCCCGATCCTACCGATTTTTTGCCTATTCCTCTGAGGCTACAGCCTCGGCTCTTCCACGCCGAGAAGCTGGAAGGTACGATGACGGGGAGGGTGCAGCGTGAAAAGCAAAAGAAATGGGCAAAATCAAATCGGGTCCAGGGTCGAGAGCCTCAGACAGGAGCTTAAGCGAAAGATTGCCAGCTTGACCGCCTCCTCAGAGAAAATCATGACCGAAATACCGGGACTGTTGCTTGTACGCAGGACTGCACCCACCGAGCCATGCACGAGCACCTACGAACCGGGCCTGATCGTCGTTGCTCAAGGGGCAAAGCGAGTCGACCTCGGACAGATTAGCTTCGTCTACGACCGGTCAAAGTACCTGCTGACAGCCATCGACCTGCCGATCGTGAGCCAAATCGTAGAGGCAAGCGAAGACGAGCCGATGCTTGCGCTAGGGCTGAAACTCGACATGCCGGTAGTCCGCGAGCTGCTGAGCCGTGAAGAAGTTCATGTTCGCAACACGCCTTCTGAAAGTCCCGGTATGGTGACCGGAGAGGTCACAGCGGAACTCCTCGGCGCGTGCATCCGGCTTCTGGAATTATTGGCGACGCCTCAGGATGCTCCTTATATGAGCGGCCTCATTCAACGGGAAATCATCTACAGGCTGCTCTCCGGACCGGAAGGAGCTCGTCTACGCTCAATTGCCACTTTGGGTGACCAGAGCCACCGGACAGCGAAAGCGATAGCCTGGATCAAAGACAACTACATGAGGGCATTCCGGGTAGATGATCTCGCTGTAATTGCAGGGATGGGCGTCTCCACCTTCCACCATCACTTTCGTGTTCTGACCAACATGAGCCCACTCCAGTATCAGAAGAACTTGCGGCTTCAGGCGGCGCGGGGACGAATGCTCGTAGATGGCATGGACGCGACTACGGTCGCGTTCGCGGTAGGGTATGGGAGCATCAATCAGTTCAATCGCGAGTACAGCCGCTACTTCGGCCAGTCTCCGATGCGTGACGTGCGAGCGCTGTTAGCATCGCCACCCGCTGAAGTTCGCTTGTTGAGCAGATAACAGGAATGGGTACCGCTTTGTCGCACCTAATCGGCTGAGGTTCCAGAACAGTTTTGGTACTGCGATGACTTTGGACCAGATGTAGAACTTTGTACCCTTGACTCAGCCGATGCCGTGAAGCAAATGAGCTGCTGGACAGCGATAAGCGTTTTGTTCCAAAGCGCGCGCACGCTACTTTAGGAGGTACAGGACCGTCGTCTCAGTGTCGGCCGGATCGGGCCTTGGATCTCCGTATATCTCCCACGATTGCCCGGCGGACTCCCTCTGATTCGCTGCCATCCATTTTCGGATCGCGTCGTGCGCCTCGTTCATGCGGTTGTACGGGCCGCTGTGGAAGGCGACGGCGGCCTCGCCACCCGGCGTTTGGGTCGCGTACACCTCGCCCGCAGTTTCGAATGTGCGGGTGACTTCGACACCGAAGTCGCACAATGTAGGCGCGGCCGAGTGCCTTGCGTGGTGGTACAGAAAAATGTTGTGGCCGTTAGTCCACAGGCCCGGCTTACTGCGAACGAACGGCCAGACCTTGCCAAGAGCCGGCCCCCATGCCGAGCCAACCGCGCCCGGCACGACCTCTCGCCGTACTGCGGCTAACGTGCGGGGGTGGACAGTCTGTACGGTGACCGGGACGTACATGCCTCGATCGTAAACCAAGATTGTGATCGCGTGCCGGCCTTCTGCCATCGAGACTCGGACGGTGTGAGCAGGGCCTACAGCGCCCAGCACAGCTGATAGTCTCAAAAAATTTGCGCCGCATGGCAGTTTTTGCTCGGGTGCTCTCGCTCAAAGTGGTGTGAGCAGCCGACTTTGAAAGACCGTCTTGGAGACGAAGGAGAGTCATGAAAGTATCGCTAAACAGCTGGTGGCCCGTAAGGAAGGTGTGTCGTCGAACGTTCTTAGCGGTGCTGATGGTATTTGGCTGTTTTGCGTGTGGGCCGGGAGCGCAGGCACAGAACAGGACCACGGTGAGTAACTTGGAGGATAGCGGCCCGGGGTCGTTACGGGATGCGATCGAGCAGAGCGCCAGAGACCCATTCACGCACGCCACTATCGATTTCGAGCCCGAGCTGAAGGGCACCATTCTCCTCCAAAGCACTCTGAATCTGTGCGGCGCTGTAAGTGTTTCTATAGAGGGCCCCGGAGCCGGTAGGATAGCGCTCAGCGGGCAGAAGAGAGTGGGGATATTTATTGCGTGTAATCTTCTGAAAGGCGAGCCCGGGGCCGATATAAACGTGACGATTTCCGGCCTCACTCTCGAGAACGGCCACGACGAGTCCGGGGGAGGCATACTAACGTCCGCCCGGATGACAGTGAGAGATACCACCTTTCTGGAGAATGAGTCCTCCGACGAAGGAGGCGCGATCACTAATTGGGCCGGCACTCTCCAGGTGACCGATTGCACTTTCTCAGGTAATAAGGCTGCTCGAATGGGTGGAGCCCTGTTCACAAACAACGGGAGTGTGAAGATCACGAATAGTACGTTTTCTGGCAACTCGGCGCCGAAGGGTGGCGCCATATACAACTTCGCCTACCGCTTCGCGATCGCCAACAGCACCATCGCCGGCAATACTGCCGCGGAAAGCGGGAGTGGCATTGAAAATTATTTGCGCATGGGGGCCACTGCTGAGGTCAAAAGCACCATCCTGGCCGACAACGCGGAAGCGAACTGTTTTTCCGATGGCTCCCCCGGCCACAAATTCACGTCCCTGGGCTATAACCTTTCGACTGACGATACATGTCATTTCAGCAACACCGGGGACCTCAATAGCACTCCGGCCGATCTGGATCCGAACGGTCTGGACGTCCACGGCGGATCGACACGGACCATTGCCCTGCTGCCCACCAGTCCAGCCGTGGACGCGATCCCAGCCGATCAATTTACGGGTGTCGATGGAAATGCCGTCAGGAAGGACCAGCGCGGGGCACCCCGTCCGGTGGGAAAAGGATGTGAGATGGGCGCCTATGAGCTCAGTTCGACATTACCCTTTGCGTCATTTCGAGTGAGCCTGGGGCAAACAGGGCCACCATACTACTACCAGGTGGAAGCGGTGTTTATGCCGGGGATCGGCAGTCCCCGTCTTGATCCGCGATACCAGGAGGTGACAGTGCAGGTGGGCGATTACACGATAAAGCTTCCGCCCGGATCCTTCCGGCTAATGGAAGAAGGATCCGAACGCTTCTATAGTTATGACGGTACGAGGCCGCGTGGCAACGCGCGGATCACTCCGCTCAGCGGCGACCGGTACAAGTTCACGGCGTCTCTCTCGGGGCGCCCGTCGGTGGACCACCCCGTCGTATTGGCGATCGGAGATAGCTCCGGGACCGCGTTCGAAGCGCACGGCCGAATTCCTTAAGGCGGCTGCGACCGATTCGAATTCGTGCTTACCGCCGCCCCTTAACGCCAACGGCGATCAGGGACGTCGGGGGCCAGGGCAGGAAGCGATCGACGCGCCTCCAAAGAGGAACGGTCAGATCGAAGAGCCGGAGTTGAGGCGTACTGAGGGTGCGTCTCCGAAGGACTTTCGAGTTCAGAATCCAGCCGGGATAGGTGGCACGATTGAAGGGCAGGATGGTTTCCAGGTGGAAACCGGCCTGGGTTAACTTGGTTCTCAGTTCGCGCGCGGAGTAGCGTTTTTTGTGAAGTAAGACCTCATCCAGGCTGCCGAATGCAGCGGCTCCCTGCGGAACGAGCACCACCGCCCTTCCTTGCGCTCGCAGAGCGCTGTAGATGTTGGCGAGCGCCTGGTCGTCGTCCGAGATATGCTCGAGCACATTCAAGCAGACGACGGTGTCGAAGCAGTTTTTCAGCGCGGAGAAGTTTTGGGCTTCTGCGGCATCGCACAAGGCAGTCTGCACTTCAGGCCTGTCACCAAGCCGCGCCTGCAATTCTCTGAGCTGCGTTTCATCTGGATCGGTGGCGAGATAGCGGACGCGTCCCTCGCTCAGTAAGGCGGTGAGATTGCCGATGCCGGCCCCGATTTCGAGGACTTCACGGCCCAGAAACGGCGTTATCTTCTCGGCCATCCAGCGATTGAAACGGGTGGCTTGCGCCATTTGTCTCAACATCACTGTGCCGGGATCAGTTTGAGTGTCGGGAAGAAGCAAGGAACAGGTTCAGTGTAGCGACTCAAACGGATCATCCGGTTTGCTGTACACGCTCAATCTGGGCGGCCGGATGTCCGGTTCGAGCAGCCAGAGTTTTCGGTGGGGAAAGTATCTGATCAATTTTTGATTTTCGTCCGGACCCAGATCGCGAGCCCAGACGACTTTTGAGCCGTCGATATCGGCTTCATTGCCGATCCATTCTTCGAAACGATGCGCGGCGGAGTAACGGACGAAAACCAATTGGCTACCTTCCGCGTCGCTGAGCGTTTGCCGGACAGTTCTCCGGCCGGCCGGGTCGTCAGGGTTCACGTAGTCCCAAGTCTCATAGGCCGCCGCCTCGAGAGGGTGCTCGCTGCCGGAAAGGTGGAGACCGTACCAGAAGAGGAAGTGAGCTCCGCAAAGTGTCAAGAGTGTGCCAGCGATACGCGCGCGAGGCGCGCTCTCAAGACCCTTCACGACGATCAACAGCAGCACGCAGCTGAGTGCCGCGATGTAGTGAGGGTAGAAGTAAGGATAAAAATTTGTTCCGGCGAGGAAGACTGCCGTCGCCAGCAACGGCCATTGCCACTTTCGTTGTTTGAAAGAACGCAGGTAAAGCGCGGCCGCAAAGTAGAGCGGCGCCAACCAGAAGAAGCGGAGATAACGCAGTCGAAAGACGAGGCGGGCCAGATAGCTTTTCAGTGATTCGGGTTGGGCGCCATGGATGGCGGCTTGGGCGCGGTAATCGAGCTCCTGTTCCGGTGTTAAGTTGGTGTGCGGCACCGGATTGGACTGCCAGGTAAAGGTTGTTGGCACGCCATACTGATACCGGCTGAGCGCGTAGGGGAGGGTTGTCCAGCTTCCCGTCACGCTCTTGTTCTGCATTAGAGTGAGTGCGATAGCAGGGCAGACGGCCAGGGACGCCAGTGCGGCAACTCGCGCCCAATGCGGCCACGCAGGACGGCCGTGCAGGCGGAGAAGGCAATAGAGCAGGACGCAGACGATCATCAGCAGGCATTCGTAGGGACGCGTTATGAATTGCAGAGCGATGCCGCTGCCGAGCAGGATTGCGTATCGCGTTCGGAGTCCGCGATCGCTGTTTTCGATGGATTGCTCGAGTCGCGGGAGCGCTCCAAAGGCAAGGCACCCGGCGCAGGCGGAGAGCGCGCCTCCCCAGTAGGAGTTGGTCCACTGATTTAGCGGTCCAAATTCGATGACAGCAAGGAGCCCTCCGAGGAATGCCCAGCGCGGAGAGGTCCAGCCGCGCAGCATCCAATAACAAAGAACGCAGAGTGCGGCGACGGAGAGCAAGACACCCGCCCAAGAGCTTCCGAACACGATGCGGCCTAGAGCGAGCGCGAGGCCCTGGCCGACAGGATAGATGGAGCTGTAGGTGGGCTGCTGGAGCACAAACACGGCTTCAAAAAACTCGTGCAGCGGATGCATCGCGTTGGCAAGCCTGAAGTGGCGAAGGGTGTCACCGAGGAGTAGATAAGAGAAGTCGTCGGCCCCGGCGGCGATAGGAACGGGTGATGTGCGCAATAGGGCCAACCTCAGCAAAATTGGCAAAGCGGCGAGCACGGTCATGGCGATCGCAGTGCGGCCGGCAATCCGGACAATGTAGGGAGCGAGAGCGGCGCGTAGAAGTATGGCGGCGGCCATCGCCAGAGTTATTCCAAGCAGCAGAAAATCGGCAACGCCGAAGCCGATGGGGTTGTGGAGCGGGCGGAAGGATCGAAAGAGCTCGCTGAGATACACCTCCTACGATTTTTGTACAGGTGGTTTGTCAGGGGTGGGTGATGGTGTGTGGCGGAGCAAGGCGCGGTATCGATCTGAGCGCTCGCCACTGGAGGGAATCAGCAAAGAAGCTTTGGGAAGATGCGAGGATTAAATATGGCGCAAGTCCTGGCACTATGGTTGGCATTTGCGTTTTATCATCAGGCCAAGAGTGAAATCAGCGGGCATGTTACTGCTGAGATAGAAGGCGCGGCGACGAACCAACCTATTCAAGCGGCGCAGGTACGACTGTACTTCTTGGAGCAGGTTTTGACGACGGAGTCCGATGCCTCCGGAGACTTCGTTTTCAGAAAGGTCCCCCTCGGGAACTACGCTCTCGTTGTTATTGCTCAGGGATTCAAACCGTTTCGTAAGGCGGTCACGGTAACTGAGAAGGAACCTGCGCCAGCTATGAAGATAGCCATTGGCGCCGCTAACGAGCCCTCAAGCTGCAACGCACCGTCGATATCGTATCAATTCTATCAGCTAAGCCAGACCGGGCATTTATCTTTACGCGCTGCCGATTCCAGTCAAACTAGTGGGTCCTTAGCGGGCATTGTCTTTTCGGTAAAAGGGCGGGCCGGCCATCCGGCGGAACGTTATACGCTTATTGCGCGGGACGGCGCGGCTGATTTATTCCTATCTCCCGGATCGTACACCGTATCTGTCGGCGGCCGTGGTTTCCACGAGCAGGAATCAGATGTGTTTGTGCCACGCGACAATGTTACGACCGTACGCTTCTCTGTCGTTCGGAAAGAGTTACAGGTCGTTTGCCAGTAGATGACGCCAGAACACATCTCACAGATGCTGGTATCCGGGTTCTAGATGCCTTTTTGAATTCTACTGGCGCACGATGTTATGACCATTTGCCTCCATGTAGAAGGCGAAAGACCGTCCTTCAGTTGGACACCAGTGGAGCAAAGCACTGCGCAGCGAGACAAGCTTACTGCATCTTCTGGCAGAATTGAATGCATTCAGCAATCTTGGAAAAGGGCCTGGAACGATGAAAGTTCCCTATGCGAAGAAGTGGCAGAACGAAACAGATAAGCTACGCCAGATCGCACTCGACTGCGACCTGACCGAGGAACTTAAGTGGGGGAAACCGTGCTTCACCCATCTCAAGAAGAACGTGGCGATCGTGATCCCGCTCAAGGAGTCGTGCGCCCTCTCGTTCTTCAAGGGAGCACTGCTCAAAGATCCAAAGCAAATTCTCGAAAGGATTGGAGAGCATACGCAGGCCGGGCGATGGATTAAATTTACCTCGCTTCGGGAAATTGCGACTCTGCGATCGACCTTGAAGGACTACCTCAATGAGGCCATCAAATTGGAGGATTCCGGGAAGAGAGTAGAGGGCAAGAAACCTTCAGAGTACCCAATTCCTGAGGAGTTGCGGAGGAGGCTGGATGGCAACGCGGTTCTCAGGTCGGCATTCGCAACGCTCACACCGGGCCGGAGGAAGTCATACATCTTCCACGTCTCATCTGCGAAGCAGGCAGAAACCAGAGCAGCACGAGCGGAAAGGTGCGTGCCGATGATCCTGAGTGGGCGCGGGTTCAATGAGCCGCCGAGCTGAGACTTCAAATCGAACGGAACGAGTCTCGAGTTGGTAGCGGGTTCCATTTTCGCGTGCGCTGGCAGCTGGCGGAGGCTAGCCGAGTATTTCAGTAATCATCAGGGTCGATTGTCTACCCACTTGAACCAGATCTGGGTAGAATGCCTATAGAGATCCGTGCAGGATCTTCCAAGGTGAAATGCGCTGGCTCAAGAGAAAAGAACGTGAACGGAATTTGGACCGTGAAATTCGTTCGCATCTGCAACTGGAAGCTGAAGAGCAGCGCGAGTGTGGACTGTCGCTGGAAGAAGCTAGTTACAAGGCTCAGCGCGTTCTGGGCAACGAGACCCTGTTGAAAGAAGATGTACGTGAAATCTGGGGATGGACCTCTTTAGAGCGCTTTTGGCAAGATCTGCGCTTTGCAGTTCGTTTGCTGCAAAAGAATCTGGCGTTCAGCGCCGCTGCCGTGCTTTCTCTCTCGCTGGGGATCGGCGCCAACACGTCAATTTTCAGCCTCCTGGATGGTCTCTGGATGCGCCCGATGGCGGTACCGAGGGCCACCGAGATCGTGCGGCTGTTTTCGGCCACTAGTCAGAATCCTGAAGACACGTTTTCTTATCCCGAATACCGTACTTTGGAAGACCAGGCAAATGGCTTTAAGGGCCTCGTCGCGCGGGGCGGACGCGGCATACAGATACCAAACAGGGACGGAACATCCGAGCTGCAGACGGTCAATGTCGTCTCCGAAAACTTTTTTCGCGTGCTTGGAGTCAAGGCGCTCGCGGGGCGTGTATTTATGCCGGAGGATAAAGAACTCCTGAATTACGAAGCGGTCGCTGTGCTGGGGAATAGTTTCTGGAAGCGCCATTTTGGAAGTAATCGCGGCATTGTAGGGCAACAAATCGAATTCCAGCGCGGAAGCCAAAAGGTTCTGTTTTTGGTGCTTGGCGTGTTGCCCGAGACCTTTCGCGATACCGATAATGGCGCGGACCGGGATATCTGGCTGCCCACTCAATCGTGGCTGCGCCTCTCCGGCGCCGGCGAGCTTCAGGACCGTGGATTTCGCTGGTTTCGGGTGCTTGGCCGCCTCCGACCAGGAGTTTCCATCGGCGCGGCGAATGCACAGGTCGAAATCGTTGCGCGGCGGCTCGCTTACGAGTGGCCGTCGACCAACCGTGGAAGGAACGCGCGCGTTGTTTCCGATCTCAGTTACCGGCTGGAGCTGGCGGGGACGAACGGGCTGATCCTGCTTTCCGCTGTGCTGCTGCTTGTGCTTTTGTCCGCGGTAAATGTTGCTAACCTGCTTCTCGCAAGAGGGGCACGCCGTGCGAGAGAAATCGCGGTTCGCCTCTCGCTAGGAGCACGCCGGATGCGCATCGTCCGGCAGCTCATGACAGAAAACATCACACTTGGCTTTGCTGGATTGGCGGGCGGGCTGGGTCTTGGAGTAGCTCTTATCCGGTTGCTGCCCGCCATGCTGGTGCAGGCTCCCGCGCTTCAGCCGGAGCTGAGTTTTCATCTCGATCTCCGAGTTCTTGGTTGTAGTGTTCTGGTCTCGCTCGCCACAATATTCTTCTTCGGTCTCGTCCCTGCGTGGCGTACATCGAAGCTGAGCCTGGTAGCCGATCTGAAGGAGCGGACAGCTTCCGCAGATTTGACCGGCCGCCGCTTACAACCGCGGCATTGGCTTTCCATAAGTCAAATCAGTGTTTCCCTGATTCTGCTGGCGGGGACAGGGCTGATGGTTCGCAGCTTCGTAAACACGCGCACGCTTGATTACGGTATCAGCCGCAAACCGCTGCTGGACGTTTGGGTCTGGGCTTCACGATCGCAAGCGCCAGTGTTGTATCGGGAGGCATTGGATCGTATGCGGGAGTTGCCATCCGCAAGAAAGATTGCATTTGCGTCTCGCGCCCCACTGAGCCTGTCGGAAGGCGGCATGTCGCAACTGGTCACCTTTCCGTCGCGACCCGAAACGGCCAGTCAACCGATCGAGATCAAATACAACAGCATCAGCTCGAATTATCTGAATGTAATGGGCACCCGGCTCCTCAACGGGCGGGCGTTTGACGAGACAGATCAGACCGACGGGCCTGCCGTTGCGCTTATAAGCGAGACCATGGCCCATCGCTTTTGGGGACAAGAGAATCCGATCGGCAAACTCGTTCACTTGAAGATTGCCGGGGACCGGGATTACCGTATTGTCGGAATCGTGGAGGATGCGCCGATCAATGAGATCGGCGAGCCGCGTGAGCCTTATTTGTACCTGCCTTACTGGCGCAATCCCACCGACAGCATGACGTTCGTCATCGAAACCGATGGCGATCCGACTGCTCTCGCCCAACCTATCCGGCGCAAATTGATTTCGCTCAGCCACGAACTCGATCCCTTTATGATCACTACGCAGCGGCAGCTGGTGGCTTACTCTTCCGGACCGTATCAGATGACTGCAGAGTTGGTTTCTACGCTCGGGATCTTGGGGCTTCTGCTTACTGGTGTGGGGCTGTACGGCGTCATTTCTTATGGCGTTACACAGCGGACGCGGGAAATCGGGATACGGATAGCGCTCGGGGCGGACCGGAGCACTATTCTGAGATTCGTTCTTCGAGAGCTGGTTGGTTTAGGCATTCTTGGCCTTGTGATTGGTATTCCGCTGGCGTTGCTTGCGGGGCGATCTGCTTCCGCGATGCTGTTCGGCATCGCTCCATGGGATGTCACAGCTTTCCTTGGGGCGGGTGTACTGCTCAGCCTTGTCCTTTTGGTGGCAGGCGCAATACCGGCGCGGCGCGCGGCGAGCATCAATCCGAACGTGGCGCTGCGTTATGAGTAATTTGTTTCTTCTTTTGACACAGGCATAGAGACTCCCGTTTGCGCCTGCCGGGGCCGGGGAATGCAATCAAGTCAGGATCCTGGCGCACTTGGCCGACGCGTGGGGTGAGAGGTCTTGCTCCAGCTCCTTCGCTGCGAGATTGACCGAAGCGGGAGAAGGCGTCGAAACAGATTCCCCGAGAAACGCCCGCACGATTCTTCTACACGTTTTGCGGGGTGTCTGCGTATATGGGTTGGAAAGGTCAAACGGCGGAGAGAGAAATGGCCGTGTTCGTGCGAGCCCATATGTCCCTGGCAGGCGCCGGCCCCTTCATGCCCGAAAGAGACGAGCCGGCGCTGCTTCGCGGTTGGATCGAGCGAGCAAAGACCGGCGACGCATCTGCGTTCGAGCACATGGTGCGGGCTCACGAGCAGCTGGTATTACGGACTGCACAACGAATGCTCGCTAATCAAGAA
Source organism: Terriglobia bacterium (assembly GCA_963723645.1). GTDB lineage: Bacteria > Acidobacteriota > Terriglobia > Bryobacterales > Bryobacteraceae > Bog-105. The sequence goes on along the minus strand of CAVRRR010000005.1, from coordinate 736,447 downwards.
GACGCCAAGGATGCTGCGCAGGAGGTATTTCTCCGGCTGTACAAGAGCCTTTCGAAATTAGGGGAGGAGCGTGAACTGGTGCCCTGGCTGTACCGAGTGACCATCAACATCTGTTTGGACACACATCGCAGGAAACCTGCCGCGGCCAGCGACGCATATGACGTGATCGACGAACGCTCCGATCCCGAAGAGGCTCTGGCCACCGCCCAGCAGAAGGCCATGCTGCACGCGGCTCTCGAAAGCCTTTCGCCCAAGGAACGGGCAGCCCTCGTGCTGCGAGACCTGGAAGGCTGCAGTACGGCGGAAACAGCAAGCATTCTCGGGTCATCGGAGGCCACGGTTCGATCGCAGATATCTACAGGACGAGTGAAGATCAAGCAATTCCTCGCGATGAAGCTCAGGAGACCGAGATGAAGGAACATCCAGCGGAAGGACAACTCGCACTATACGCCGGCAATGATCTTCTGCGCGACGAGGCGGAGCTGGTGAAGCAGCATCTGGCGGAATGCGCGGCCTGCGAATCGGTCACCAAAGAGTTGCGTGAGGCGGGCGAATGGTTAGCCTCGTGTGAAAGCGAACCGCTCGGGCGAGATCTGCGAAATGTGCGTGAGCACGTCATGTGCCGTGTTTCGCGGCGGGCGGGCTTGCGATGGTGGCAATGGGCGCCGGTGCCGCTGGCTTGTGCCGCAGCTGCGGTTCTGTACTGGCCGGCCGGCGAAAGGCCAGTTTCCAAACTAGTGGAACACGCGGTGAATCGGCCGAAGCCGGTCGCAGTCGCTGATCCGGAGCGGCCGAAGCCACTACTCGCGCGGGCAAAAATAACGGGGCCGAAAAAAAGTGCCAATAGATCTCCGGGACTGCGCACGGTGGCGTTGCTCACCCCGCCAGGCAGGGCGGCCCTAATACGGCTCACCACGGCGGATCCGAATGTGATCATTCTTCTCGAAGCGGATGAAAGGAAAAACATCGATGAATAAGAGAGCGCTGCTTCTTTTTGCGATGTCCGCCATGCTGGGCAGAGGGCAGCAGGACATGGCCATGCCGCCGAGTCATGTTCCCGATACAACGAAGTTGTACCGCCTCAACTATGCTCAGGCGAGTCACATAGTAGATGTAATCGGGGGGCTCGGATTTAACATGCGCGGGGATAACGCCATGCGAGCCGTGGTGGTGCGCGCAACGCCCGAGAGGCAGGCGGAGGCATTGCGGCTGATCAGCGAACTCGACCAGCCCGCCTCCGGTTCGTCGCGCGACGTTGAAGTAACCGTTTACGTAATCGCTGCTTCCGAGAAGACGCTGCCTCAAAGTTCGACACCGGGCGCCATGGAACCAGTGATCAAGCAGCTGAAAAGCGTGTTTCCTTACGCCGGCTATGAGGTTCTAGACACGATGCTGGTGCGCTCGCGGGAAGGGGAGGAAGCGAGCACGGATGGTACGCTGCGCCACGTAGCCGATTCGGCGGACCAGCATCCGCAGATGTACACTCTGCGCTACGAAGCGCGGGCCGATCCCGGTGGTAAGCCCCGCACAGCCATTCATCTTGATAAGTTCCAGTTCAACGGTTTTCTCGGAGAAGGTCGAAGGACGTCATTGAGCACGAACGTGGATCTGCAGGAAGGTCAAAAAGTGGTGGTGGGAAAGAGCAATATCGAGGATGGGTCGGCTGCACTTTTCGTTGTGGTGAGCGCCCGGATGTTAGGCAGCGAAGGCGAAACTGGCGGTAGATGAAAAAGGAGGGGAGAAGTAATCTGGAGGTTGCCGATTGACCTCTCCCGGGGTCGCGCCGCATTTTCGGAGCAAATCAGCGACGCTGAGCGGTATGCCTTAGTAGTAGGTGAGGCTAAGAAAAACTCTCAGCCGTGGGTTAGGTCTTTGTAAGGGTAGGAAGGTAAAGGTAAAGGGCTCCGTGCTTCGCGACCAAGGCTCGTCATCCTTTGGATGGTGGTGGAAACTTTTTGAACATCTCCGCGACACCCTTCCGAAGCTTCTTTTCGTTCTTTTCAGGGTCGCCGGCGAGCGTGTGGGTCGATATGCCGCGCCAGACAAGTTGCTTTGATTTGCCGTCAAAGACGTCGACCAGCAAGCGACCAATGGGTACATTCTGCACGGTTGTAGTAGCCATGCCAGTGCCGCCACCGAATCGACGCCAGCCCCAACCGCCGCCCATCCCGTTGTAGAAAGTCTGCATCGATTGTTGATTGTGGGTGGAACCTATGGCGGTTAAGTCGGTATCGCCGTCTGATGGGACCTGCTGCCAGCCCTTTTCGGTCAGCTGAGCCTCGACGGCGCTTTTAATCCTGCTATTCCAAAGAGGGTCCTGGGCTTCCACTTTTATCCAGGAATAGGTGTGATAGCGGCTGAAATCCGCCTGATGGTCGTAATCGGTAATCACTTTCGCAAGCAGAAGAGAGGCCGGCGTCAAGGTCAGGAGAGCATAAAGGGCGTAGCGTCGTTTCATAGTTAGGGTCCTTCGTAGATTCTACAGTCAGAAAACGAGTCGGGAGCGGGAAGCAAGGGTTTAGCGCTGAATCCGGCCCGATCCACCGCTCTGGAGAAGCTCGGTAACTTCCGCCGCGGTGAAGCGGCTATAATCGCCGGGAAGCGAATGCTTGAGGGACGATGCAGCGACGGCGAACTCGAGTGCTTGGATGTCGGAAGAGAGATGCAGGAAGCCGTGGATCAGACCGGCAGCGAAGCTATCTCCGCCGCCGACACGATCGACTATGTGGGTGATTTCATACTGGCGGCTGACCAGGAACTCCTTTCGATTGTGAAGGCAAGCTGACCAGCCATTGTGGGAGGCGCTCTTCGATTCGCGCAGAGTGATTGCAATCTTCTGCAGAGCAGGGAAGCGTTCGAGGACGCGCTCGGCCAGCTCTTTGTATTTCTCGTGGGCAAGGACGCCGGTTTCGACGTTAAGATCGGAGTCGATGCCGAGGCACTTCTGGCAGTCTTCCTCATTGGCAATACAGATGTCTGCGCGCTTGACCAGTTCCGGCATGATTTGGCGCGCCGGAGCGCCCCATTTCCAAAGATTTTCGCGAAAGTTCAAGTCAACGGAAGATTTAGAGCCGATGGCCTTGGCGGCGTCGAGGGATTCGAGTGCGAGTGCAGCCGCCGATTCGCTCAGGGCGGGCGTGATCCCGGTGATGTGGAACCAGGAGGCGCCGAGTAAAACCTGCTGCCAATCGATGCTGCCGGTTTTTGCGACCGCGATGGCGCTGCCGGCACGATCGTAGACGACCTTAGAGGGGCGCTGGTTCGCTCCCGCTTCGACGAAGTAGACTCCAAGACGCCCCGGGCCGCGGACGATATGCGCGGTATCTACACCGAAACGCCGCAGTTCACCGATGCAGGCATCTGCGAGAGGGTTGGCGTCGGGCAGGACGGTGATGTAGCGGCTGGAACCCCCGAGTTGGGCGACCGAAACAGCTACGTTGGCCTCGCCTCCGCCCCACGTTGCCACGAATTGGGAGGTCTGAAGGAAGCGTTCGAAGCCCGGCGGCGAGAGGCGTAACATGATTTCGCCGAAGGTGACAACAAGGGGCGACGGCTGTGCAGTGTTGGGCAATCTTCGTCCAGCTTACTCCGTCGATGAGACTGCTTAATCCGCGAATCGCGGCGATATACTTGAGCGGTTTCTCAGGTGACGAATCGTAGAACAGTACTCAAATGCCTTGGGGCATTGCCGGTCCTCGGGACAAGGACGCATGCAAGGGCAACATCGGAGTCGAGCGGGATGAAGATCACGCGGGTACGCGTGTACACGCCACCGAACCCCAATCCGCTCTTCAATCAGAGCGATCACGTAGTGACGATCGAAACCGACGCGGGCATAACCGGAATCGGCGAGGGTGGATCGAAGGAGATGCTCGAGCAGTGCGCCGGGCGGCTGATTGGCAAAGATCCGCTGCTGATCGAACGGCTTTGGCAGGATATGTCGCGCGCGTTTTTCTATCCACCGGGCCGAGAGAAGGAAGATGCATTGGGTGCATTGGACCTTGCACTGTGGGACATCAAAGGCAAAGTGCAGAAAATGCCGGTGCATCAGGCGCTGGGCGGGATGGTCCGGAACTATTGCGAATGCTACAACACGGCCGGGATTATTCCAGGCATGCATCCCGACATGAGCGTGAGGGAGCGAGCTCAAGTTACGATCGCGGCCGGTTATCGCGCGTTCCGGATGGGTGCAGCGGACAGGCCGATTTACGCGACTTACAACACCCGTGAACGGCTGAACCAGCTATACGAAGACTGCGTTCAGGCGCGGGAAGGAGTGGGAAAGAACGGGGATTGGGTGGTGGACTTCCATCAACGATTCGACTTGTCGGACGCGATTCGCGGTTGTAACCTGATCAAGGATCAAGCGCCGTTCTTTGTGGAAGATCCTGTGAGGGCGGAGGCATTCCAGGAGGATCTTCCTATTCTGCGAAAGAAAGTCGATGTGCCGATCGCGGCTGGGGAGGAGTGGGGCAATCGGTGGGATTTCAATAAGCTGGTGGAGAACCACGACATCGATTACGTGCGCGCTACGCTTCCGAACGTCGGCGGAATAACCGAGATGATGAAGATCGCGGCGATTTGCGAAACACATTTCGTGGGAATTGTGCCGCACTTTACGGGGCCGATCGCTACAGCGGCGCTGGTGAATTCGCTCGGAACATTTTCGGGTCCGGTGTTGATGGAGTACAACTATCAAGGACGAACGCTGCCGCACCTTCCGGTTTGCCTGGACTTCAAGGATGGCAAATTGTATCCGAATGACCGGCCGGGTCTGGGCGTGGAGCTTGATATGAAGCGCCTGACGCCTGTGACGGAAATCACGCAGCCGGTGACGAGCCGCGCGCAGACTTATTTCCGGCCGGACGGCTCTATCACGAACTGGTAGGCGTAGATGGGAGCTTTGGGCTGGTTTCGAGGGTGAAGTGCGAAGCGACCTGTTCGAAATCCGCCAGCTGTTCGGCCTGCCAGGTTGAGTCACGCCCAAGTTCGCGGGCCATCAGCGAGGCGACTTTGGGAGCTGCCTCACGGGCGGCGGTCGAATTCAAGAAGAGGGCGCGGGTTCGGCGTGAGAGAACATCTTCGACCGTCTCCGCCATCTCGTAACGAACGGTCCAAACGACTTCGGCGGCTACGTATGGCAGCGCCGCGGCGAGCGGCTCGGCGAGCTCCGGCTCACTGCGCATCAGTTCCCGAATGGCGGGCGCATCGGAACCATAGAAGGAGAGATGGCCGAACTGCTGGGCATGAGGATGAAAGCCGTGGATATTGAGCTGCCGTGTGAAGCACTCGCGTTCGGGCAGTTTGCCCAGAGTGACGGCGTGGTTTACACAGTCCTCCGCCATGTTCCGATAGGTGGTCCACTTACCGCCGGCGATGCTGAGAAGGCCAGACTCATCGATGTGTATGGTGTGGTCGCGTGAAAGGGCAGCGGTATTGGCGGAGCCGGTTGCCTTGACGAGCGGACGAATGCCGGTGAAGACGCTCAGGACATCGGAGCGTTTGGGAGCTTTGTGGAGGTATTCAGCGGCGGTTTTCAGGATGAATTCGACTTCTTCTTCTTTGGGCGAAGGTTCGAGAGTGGCTTCCGGAATGGCGGTATCGGTGGTGCCAACTAGGGTGTGGCCATGCCAAGGAATAGCGAACATCACGCGGCCATCGCTCGTGTGAGGGACCATGATGGCCGACGTTCCCGGAAGAAAGGAACGGTCGAAGACCAGGTGGATTCCCTGACTCGGAGAGATCATGTCCTGGACTGATGGATCGGCTAACTTGCGGACGGCATCGGTGAACGGGCCGGTGGCATTGACGACTACTTTCGCGGCCGCGATGAAATCCTCACCCGATTCCTGTTCGCGGGCTGCGACGGCGTTGACGAAACCGTCCTTATCTTTCGCGAGACCGGTGACGCGGCAGTAATTGAGGAGCGTGGCACCCTGCTCGGCAGCAGTCGAAACCATGTTGATGAGCAAGCGGGCATCATCGAACTGGCCATCGTAGTAGACGACGCCGCCACGGAGACCGTCACGGTTGATGGTTGGCAGGCGCTCGAGCGTTTCCTCGCGGGAGAGGATTTTCGACGGACCGAATCCATACTTGCCGGACAGGATGTTGTAGACCTTGAGGCCAAGGCCGTAGAAGGGCGCTTCCCACCAGTCATAATTGGGCACTACGAAGGCGAGATCGCTGACAAGGTGAGGCGCATTCTGGCGCAGAATGCCACGTTCCTTGAGCGCTTCCATTACGAGCGAGATGTTGCCTTGCTCGAGGTAGCGGACGCCGCCATGGACCAACTTGGTGCTTCTGCTGGAGGTGCCTTTACCGAAATCGCTCGCCTCGAGGAGAAGCGTGTCGTAACCGCGGGATGCAGCGTCGATTGCGACTCCAACGCCGGTTGCTCCGCCGCCGATGATGATGATGTCCCACTCGGCCTGATGAGAATGGAGGCGGTTGAGCATTTCGGGGCGTGTCATTGTGGTGAGCTAGTCCTCTCGTCCGGTGCGGTCCAATTTCTGGAGCGGCCGAGCGCATCATGCCAGCGGTTGCGGAGACGCTCGACTTCATCCGCGGGCATGCTGGGCTGGAACTTCTTGTCCACTTTCCACTGAGTCTGGATTTCTTCGGTGTTCTTCCAGAAACCGACGGCGAGCCCGGCGAGAAAGGCGGCGCCGAGCGAAGTGGTTTCCGTGATGGCGGGGCGTACGACGGGTATGCCGAGCAGATCCGCCTGGAACTGGAGGAGAGTATCGTTGCGAGCGGCTCCGCCATCGACGCGCAGGGTATCGATGGGAATGCCTGAATCCCCCTGCATGGCGACAATGAGATCGGCGGTCTGATGAGCGATGCTTTCGAGGGAAGCTCGCGCCAGGTGGCCGGATTTAGTCCCGCGAGTAATTCCGATAATGGCGCCGCGTGCATGGGGGTCCCAGTGCGGCGCTCCGAGACCGGTAAAGGCTGGGACGACGTAGACGTCGCCGTTGTCCGGGACACTGAGTGCGAGGGATTCAACGTCTTCGGAGTTGCGGATGAGGCCCAATCCGTCGCGGAGCCACTGAACGACGGAACCGGCCACGAAGACGCTGCCTTCCATCGCATACTCGAGTTTGTTGTCTCTCTGCCAGGCGACGGTGGTGAGCAGCCGGTTTTTCGATTCTCTACTCTCCTCGCCCAGAGTTTGCAGCAGGAACGCGCCGGTGCCGTAGGTGCACTTGGCCATGCCGGGACGGAAGCAAGCCTGGCCGAACAGGGCGGCCTGCTGGTCGCCGGCAACTCCCGCTATGGGGATTCCGGCGAGGGCAAGGCTGGTGGAAGCGGGAGCGTAAATCTCGCTCGAGGAGCGCACCTCGGGCAGCAGGGAAGCCGGGATTTGAAGCGCATCGAGAAGCTCGCGGTCCCATTTGCCGTCGTGGATATTGAAGAGCATGGTGCGCGAGGCGTTCGTGGCATCGATGGTGTGCAGCTTGCCACTCGTGAGGTTCCAGATCAGCCAGCTGTCCACCGTGCCAAAGGCGAGTTCTCCGGCGTTTGCCTTTTCGCGCGCACCGCGCACGTTATCGAGAATCCAGATGATCTTACTGGCAGAGAAGTACGCGTCTATGAGCAGGCCGGTCTTGTGCCTGATGGTGTCCTCCAGCCCTTGCCCGACCAGCTTGTTGCAGATGGACGCAGTCCGACGGTCCTGCCAGACGATTGCGTTGTAGACGGGTTTGCCGGTTTTGCGTTCCCAAATTACCGTGGTCTCACGTTGGTTCGTGATGCCCAGGGCTGCAATGTCGCGCGGGCGGCTATTGGCGCGGCTGAGCGCTTCGACGGCAACGCCCATCTGCGAGGCCCAAATCTCTTCGGGATCATGCTCGACCCAACCGGGATGCGGGTAGAGCTGCTCGAATTCCCTCTGCACCAGGCTGTGCGGCGTGCCATCGCGATCGTAGAGAACGGCACGGGAACTTGTGGTGCCTGCATCAAGCGCCAGAATGTAATTCAAATGAGTTGTCTCCTGCGACACGGGGAACTGCCGGGGCAGGCTCTGGGCCGGCCGCGGCAGTTCGAGGATGAGACGCGACGGTTAGGCGGATTGCCTGAACTTACGGTAACGGCGGATCAGAGTGGCGGTGGAACTGTCGTGGTCGAGCTTGCCTTCGTCCTTACTTTCTAATTCAGGGATGATGCGCTGCGCGAGCACTTTGCCGAGTTCGACGCCCCATTGATCGAACGAATCGATGTTCCAGATTACGCCTTGCGTAAAGACGGAGTGCTCGTAAAGTGCGACAAGTTTGCCGAGGGTCTCCGGTGTGAGCTTGTCGGCGAGGATCGTGTTCGATGGGCGATTGCCTTCGAAGACACGATGAGGTACGAGCCAATCCGGGGTGCCTTCAGACTTGACCTGCTCGCTCGTCTTGCCGAATGCGAGGGCCTCGGCCTGCGCGAAGACGTTGGCAAGCAGCATATCGTGGTGCCGGCCGAGCGGGTTGAGAGATTGGTTGAAGGCAATGAAGTCACACGGGATGAGCCGAGTGCCCTGATGAATGAGCTGGTAGAACGAGTGCTGGCCGTTGGTCCCCGGCTCACCCCAGTAGATGGGGCCGGTTTGATAGTTGACGACGGCGCCGTTGAGAGTGACATGTTTGCCGTTGCTCTCCATGGTGAGCTGCTGAAGGTAGGCGGGGAAGCGCTTCAGGTATTGCTCATAGGGCAGGACCGCGACGGTTTCTGCACCGAAGAAATTGTTGTTCCAGATGGCAAGCAGACCCATCAGCACGGGCAAGTTGCGCTCGAACGGGGTCGTGCGGAAGTGCTCATCCATGGCGTGGAAGCCGCTAAGCATGGCACGGAAATTATCCGGGCCGATCGCAAGCATTGTCGAGAGGCCGATGGCTGAATCCATGGAATAACGGCCACCGACCCAATCCCAGAACTCGAACATGTTGGCTGTGTCAATGCCGAACTTCGAGACTTCCTTTGCATTAGTCGAGACGGCAACGAAATGCTTAGCGACCGATTTTTCGTCTCCACCGAGACCCTTGAGTGACCAGTCGCGAGCGCTGTGCGCGTTAGTCATGGTCTCAAGCGTGGTGAAGGTTTTCGAAGAGACGATGAAGAGCGTCTCGGCCGGATCGAGGCCGTGGACTGCTTCCACGAAATCGGTGCCATCGATGTTCGAGACGAAGCCAAAGGTCATCGAGCGGTCGGTGTAGAACTTCAGGGCCTCATAGGCCATGACGGGGCCGAGATCGGATCCGCCGATACCAATATTGATGACGTTGCGAATGCGTTTACCTGTGTGGCCCTTCCAAGCGCCGGTGCGAACGCGGTTCGAGAAATCGGCCATTTTGTCGAGGACGGCGTGCACATCGGGGACGACGTTCCGGCCGTCCACGGTGATCGATTCTTCGCGCGGGGCGCGGAGAGCCACGTGGAGTACGGCGCGATTCTCAGTGATATTGATTTTTTCGCCGCGGAACATAGCGTCGATCCGTCCCTTGAGGTCGGACTCTTCGGCGAGTGAGAGAAGCAGTTTAAGTGTTTCGTCCGTGATGCGGTTCTTGGAGTAATCGAAGTAGAGACCGGCTTCCTCAACGGCCAACCGTTTGCCGCGTTCAGCATCGCTATCGAACAACTCTCTGAGATGCTGGTGGCGAACCTGTTGGAAATGGGCTTCGAGTTCCTTCCACGCCGGGCGCTCGGTGAGCGGTTGAGTGGTGAGGGGTTCAGCGGTTGTTGACATATCGGTGCTCCTAGGTCGAGTTTAATGGAAGGCGGCCCGGGCGCTTGCGGGATCGAGAGTTCTACCCGGTTAGTTAAGACCGGTTTCATTCTAAGCCCCCAAGAGATAAAAAAGCGAGGCGAAACCGCATTGACGATTTCGCCTCGCCCGGACATCGTCCGTCTTCAGATGTGAAGCGCCATGGCCTTAAACAGCGCCCGCGCATTCACACGCTTTTACCGGTTCCACTCGAAGAGTTCAAACAGATCGCTAATCGCGGGACCGTTAACTGGCGTGTATGGGTTGTTGTAAGCCGGAATGGGGTTCGGGAAATTGTCCCGGCTGCGTGTTGTGACGGGCGGCAGACTCCAGTTTCTCTCGATGAACTTGAGAATGGAGACATGGTCGGAATAGTCATGAGCGATGTGACCTCCACGCGAAAAGGAAGAGACAACAATCAGCGGGATGCGCGTGCCGTCACCGAAGTAATCGAGCGGTTGAACATAACCGGAGTCGTAGTACCCGCCGCCTTCGTCGAAGGTGATGAAGATTGCCGTATCTTTCCAGAGTGACGGGTTCTCACGCACTGCGTGCACGATTTTTTGCGTGAAGCCTTCGTACAGGTTGAGCTTGGAGGAGGACGGGTGGCCGTCCACCAGTCCGCTCGGCTTAACGATGGACACGGCCGGCAGTGTTCCATTCTTGATGTCGGCATACAGATTAGTTGTGTCCTGAATGTGAGCCGTCCGGATGGCAGGGTTGGCCATGATCGAGGTGTCGTACTGGAACGGGTTGCAGATGTTGCAATACTCGTCTGTTTTTGCACCGATCGCGCCGTAATTTAGCTGATATGGATCGGGCACATAGTTATCCCACTGCTCGCCGTAGTACTTCCATGAGATGTTCGCGTCGAGCAGCGTGTCGCCGATGCTTCGAACCGAAGAAGGCGGGATGGTGAACACGGTGTTGTTGGGGTTGGTATCGGTATACGCATTTTTGCCATTTCCGAAGTAACCGGGATTGTAGTTATTGAGCAGGTAATAGTGGTTTGGCTCGCAGTGGGAACGAATGGGGCGGGGAAGCGACTCAAGATAACTGCGGATAGGCGCGACACCGGGCTGGGATCTGTCTGCGCAATTCGTATAGGAGCCACCGCCGTATGACGTCGCCCCAAATGAACCTCCACCGTAACCGTCCTCCTTGTACCAGTTGTTGGTACCGATTGCGGGATTCGGGTTTTCAACTTCATGCACGACACCTGCGTTGGGGGTTCCGGGTGCAACTTCGATTCCATTGGGCGGGGCTGCGGGATGTCCCTTGCCATCGCTGAACCAAATGGCATCGCCGTGTCCAAACATGATGTGATTCGCGCCGGTACCGCCATCGACAGATTGGTGGAAGTTATCGCTCATCGAGAACTCGTCGGCAAGCTTCTTGAAATAGGGAACGTCGCCCTTCTGGACGTTGTAGAAACCCATAGCGGTCGAGCCTTCGCCAGTTGTCGTGGCGTTTGGCGAATATTCGGTGCTGAAGGTCGAGGGCTGATCGAGGCCATTGGTGCCGGCGCCGACAGTCACTTCAACCCAGGGGAACAAGCGGGCGTCGCAACCGGAGGGATTGTCCGCACTGGAGCGGTCGGCGCTGCAATCCAGCTGTTGCCACATCTGGTAGAAGCGATGAACCGGGCTCGCCGCGTACGAGTTGTAAGTAAAGCTGGAACCGTTAGTCAATTCGAAGGGACCAGCGGGCAGTGCGTCGACATGCGCAATACGCTTATCGGGCGTTTTCGACGTTTGCCCGGTACCTCCAGAGACGAGATATTGATAATAATCCGGGGGCAGCCCCAGTTCGGATTGTTTCGCCAATTCGAGACTATCGTTAGCTACATAGGAGTCTTTTGGCCCACCGACGAGCGGCGGCGGCAGAACGTCGTTAGGGAATGAATGTTTTGGGGGATCAAGCAGAAACGTGTCCGGCTTCTCATCGATAGCGGCTGATTGTGCGGCTTGCGAGAAGTTCGGTCCTGGTGTGCCGTCCGCGTTCACAATTCCTTTTGAAAGCAGGTTCCAGACGCTCTCTCCTCTTTTGGGCTGATAGGTTGCAAAGACATGGTCGAAGCTGCGATTTTCACCGATGATCACGATCACGTGCTTTATAGGAGTTTGCGTATCCGATCCACGTCCATTCGCGCCGGAAGGCTCGTCGGCGATTGCTTGTGGTGGACTGGCCAGAGTCTGACCGATAGCGAGTTGAAAAAGCGCGAGGGACACCAGCCCAATGCGGAAGCAGTGAACAACATCTGTTGCAACTTGCTTAACTGACATCTGTCCTTCTTTCTGTTTGCATGAGTTCCTTTGTTTAGTCCGGGTGAAAGTACCTCACGTTTTTTATCAGCCCAAGGTGTCTGTTTAATGAATGGGCAATGCCGTTCGAGTGAATCGGGACAGACAGCGGTTTGCAATGTGATTGAAACTTTCAGCTGTTAGGCTCCAAGGTGATCGCCCGGTGACCGAAACCACGTGGGGTGGATGATGCTTGTCCGGTGGGACCAAGCCAGACGCTGACCGTGAGCCCGGCGCGAGGTTCCTTTTACGAGTCCGATCACTTGCGGCAACTTATTAAAAAACTGTTTTTAGTCCTGATCGCTACCCTCTTTTCACAGATGCACCTGGACATTTGGGCTCAGGAAGCAGGCAGCAGCGCGTGTGTCCGGCCTCAGGCGGGAAGCAGCGTTCCGGAACCGGTGGATTTGCGAAGCCAGAATGGCGAGTTACGAGTTGATCTGAGCATTCATAACTATCTCGGGCCGAACGGGTCAACGGTCTATTGCTACGTGGATCGAAACGGCAACCAGGCGCCCAACTTAAGACTCAAGCCGGGCGATCTTCTCGTGATGAATCTGAAAAACAATCTGGCAGATATCGATCGTCGTCCATCCGTAACGAAGATTCACGAGCATATGACGACCGGGAAGCAAAGGGCAGCGTGCGGCAGCGGTTCGATGGGAGCGACATCGACCAATCTTCATTTCCACGGGTTGACGGTTCCTCCCGTTTGCCATCAAGACGATGTTCTGAATACCCTGGTAGGCGCGGGCGCCGAACCATTCGAGTACCGTTTCCGTATTCCGGAGAACCAGCCACCAGGTTTGTATTGGTATCACCCGCACGTGCACGGCTTCACAAACACGCAGGTACTCGGCGGAGCATCCGGAGCAATGATCATCGAAGGCGTCGAGAGGGCCAACAAGGAAGTGGCGGGACTGCCGGAACGAGTGTTGATTGTGCGCGACCAAGACGTACTCAACCCGAACGCGCCGCCTTCGAAATCGGAACCGGTGTTGCCGAAGATGCTGATCGATCGGGATGGAGACGCGGCGAACAACGGCACGGGTTTCGGTAAACCGGCAAAGGATCTCTCGCTCAATTTCGTACCGGTGCCTTATCCGGATTACCCGCCAGCTTCGATCGAGATGAAACCCGAGGAGCGCCAACTGTGGCGGGTGTTAAACGCCTCGTCGGTTACGTACCTGAATTTGGCGGTTCTGTATAACCGCAAGGCTCAACCGCTGGGCCTGGTGGCACTCGACGGGGTTGCGTTGAATCAGAACGGGAGTTCGAGAGATGCGATCAGCTGGCAGACTCACCTTGGAGTTCCGCCGGGCTCGCGGGTCGAGTTCATTGTGAAGGGACCCGGTTTGGGCGTGCCGGGACTTCTGGTCACGCGAACGGTAGACACGGGTCCTGGCGGTGAGAACGATCCTAACCGGGCGCTTGCCACCATACAAGCGGCGGCGGGTGCTCCAGAGCTACGTTCGAAGCTGACGGCCTCGCCTGAGCAGCTACCCCCGCCCACGCTGCCCTGGCTGGGAAGTGTCACACCGGTGCGCACGCGCAGACTCTACTTTTCGGAGAAGCTGCTCGATCCGAATAATGCGGCGAGTGCGGTTGAGTTCTACATCACCGTAGATGGGCAAACCCCTATGCTGTTCGATCCACGATCGGGACCAAACATCGTCGCGAGGGAGGGGACGGTAGAGGATTGGATCATTGAGAACCGGTCGAGAGAACTACACGCGTTCCACATCCATCAACTGCATTTCATGTTGCTCGATTATCTCGGAGTACCGGTAAATGAGCCATTTCTCCGAGACACCGTAAACGTCCCTTACCTAACCGACAGGGCGCTGAATTACCCGAGCGTCAAAGTAAGAATGGATTTCCGCGATCCGAACGCGGTAGGAGCGTTCATCTATCATTGCCATCTTTTGGAGCACGAAGACGGAGGCATGATGGGGCTGATACGCGTCGACCCAAGAACTACCGGCGCGCAGTCTCCCGAAGTCAGCGCCGAGACCTCTTCCCGAAAGTAGATACTAGTCAGGTTTTTGTCAGAACCCGATCGGGGCGCTTCTGTTTCACTGCGAAGTTTGGGCTTTGCGGGCGTCTGCTTTCCAGCCCTCGTGTGCGTCGTGTGCCGCTTTGTCCAGTTTGCGAGCCACAACGTGGCCGGCTTTCTGAGCCTCCACCGCTACCTTATGAGCAGCTTGCCCGGCCTTGCCAGCGGCTGAGTTTGCGTCTATCTGCCGCTGCTGGGGCGATTCGCTCTGGCCGCACGCCTGCAGGATCAGCAAAGCTGAAAACGTGGCTAGTATCCAATACCTTGGCTGCACGACGGTTAGACGGTGATTGGCAGTAAAAGTAACAGTCCGGCTCGCGACTCGCCATCCCTCTCCGATTGAGCGGCGCAGGTCCTGCGAGAACCGCTACCCCGCAGTTTTGCAAGCTCGATGTTAGGTAACATTTCCGAGCAAAGTAGCTATCAACGAGTGGGCACACACCCGCTCTCTCATCCTTCTTACCAAGCCGTATGAACAAACCTGGAAATTTCCTTAAGCTCTCCCTGCTTTCGTTAGGACTTGTTGCACAGACCCTTAGCGCACAGACCAATCGCGGCTCCATAACCGGTTCCGTCACCGACCCCAGCGGGGCCGGCATTGCAAATGCAACAGTGACCGCGACAGGTGTGGATACGGGGACGGTGTACAACACCGTTACGTCTTCGTCGGGGGATTACAGCTTTCCTCAAGTCGTGGTTGGGAATTACAATCTGAACTTCACTGCACCGGGGTTTAAGAAGGAAGAGCGAACGGGAACGATCGTCCAAATCAACACGCCAACTGTTCTCAACGTGCAACTTACTTTAGGCACAGAGGCGGAGACGGTCACGGTGGTCTCAAACGCACCTACGGTGGAATCGACCAGTTCCGACATTGGTGCGGTTGTGAGTACGAGGCAAGTGGAGCAATTGCCGCTTTCGCTCGGGGGCGTAGGAGCGTTTCGGTCGCCGGAGGCATTCGAATTTCTGTTGCCTGGGGTAGTGGGGCCGGGAACCGCAAATAACGCGAATGGGATTTACATTCAGAAGACGAGCGGGGGGCAGAACTTCGGGGATGACGTGCTGCTCGATGGTTCAACGGCGGCGCGCCCGGACAACAACTCGACGTTCGATGAGACGGCGCCCTCTGTCGAGGCCTTGCAGGAGTTCAGGGTAGAGACGGCAACGCCTCCGGCGCAGTACGGGCGTACGACCGGCGGCATCCGCAGTTTTACGACGCGTTCGGGGACGAACGGTTTTCACGGCACGGCATTTGACATTTTGCGGAATACACTTCTCGATGCGAATACTTACTTCAATGGCCTGGGTCTGGACACGTGTGCAGTCGGGGACGCGGCTTGCCGGAGCTTATATGCAACGCCGAAGGACATCAAGAACGATTATGGTTTGACTTTTGCCGGTCCGATCATCAAGAACAAGACGTTTTTCTTCTTCGGGTGGGAGCAACTGCGATGGCCGCGAAGTTCAGTGGTGACGAGCTCGCTGCCGACCGCGGCCGAGCGTGGAGGTGACTTTGGAGCAATCCTCACGGGTAGCCAGATCGGTACGAATCCCTGCACAGGAGCGGCGGTTTATGGGGGGCAGATCTTCGACCCACGGTCGACTACCACGAGCGGTAGTGGCACTCCCTGCCGCACAACGCCGTTTCCGGGCAATGTGATTCCGGGGAACCGGT
Organism: Terriglobia bacterium; assembly: GCA_963723645.1. Taxonomy (GTDB): domain Bacteria; phylum Acidobacteriota; class Terriglobia; order Bryobacterales; family Bryobacteraceae; genus Bog-105. The sequence continues at coordinate 720,671 of CAVRRR010000005.1, read as the reverse complement.
TTGATGCGGTTGCGTTGAAGGCGTTGAGCTATCTGCCACCGACAAATCTGCCGGGCCTGCAAAACAACTTCAACTATCGCCAAAGTTTTCCGACAACGAATACGACTTACACGGTTCGCATCGATCAGAACCTGGGCACCTACGACAAGATCAACGCCTCGTATGACTCACGCGAAAACACACTGCTGACGGGCGGTTCGCCGGCATTACCGGCGCCGCTCGATCCGAACACCTGGAATCAGGACTTCATCACGCATTATGGGCGTTTCGGATGGGATCACACGTTCGGCCCCTCACTGCTCAACCATCTGAACCTCGGGTTCGACCGGTGGAACAGCATCAACAACAGCGCCGCGGCGAATCAGGGAATCAACTGGCCGGCGCAGCTTGGCATCGCAAACGTGAGCGGTCTGCCGTTTCCGCAGTTCAACATCGGCAGCGGGTTTCCCAGCCTGGGACAGCAGCGGGCGGACGACACGATCAGCAACCTGGCAGACGTATCAGATACGTTGACCTGGGTTAAGGGACGCCACACACTGACCTTCGGCGGAAACTACCGATGGATCCAGCTCAACAACCTGACGCAGGATTCCAACAGCGGATTCTACAACTTCTCGAATGCAGAGACCGCCGCTGGACCGGGTGTTCTGGCGAGCCAGGGTGGCTACAGCTTCGCGAGCTTCTTATTGGGCCAAGTGGACAACGCGGGGCTTACCACTTTCGCTCACTACCCGCGATTTACGCAAAACTATTACGCGTTGTTTGTGCAGGACGATTTCAGGGTTAGCCAGCACCTTACATTGAATCTCGGCCTGCGCTGGTCAGTGGACAAACCCCGCACAGAGGCGGATAACTTCACCTCTAACTTCGACTCCTCCATCCCGAATCCAGGCGCACCGGGACGGCTGGGGGCGTTAGTATTTGCTTCGAGTTGCCAGGGCTGTAACACGGCCTGGGCAAAAACTTTCTATGATGACTTCGGCCCGCGGATCGGATTTGCTTACTCTCCGGGTAACAGCGGCAAGACGGCGATACGGGGAGCTTACAGCATCTTCTATGGCCCGCTGTTTTACGCCGATTTCGGAAATAGCACGAATGCGGGTTACACCGCATCGCCGAATCCAGTTTCGCCTGACGGTTTCAATCCGGCGTTCAATCTATCGGGAGGCTTTCCTTCCTATCCAGCCGCGCCGGTGCTGAACCCGGCGATTCGTAACAACTCGAGCGTGGATTACATCACTCCCGGGTTTGGTAAACCGCCCATGGTGCAGAGCTGGAGCTTTCAGGTGCAGCAACAGCTCGCAACGGATCTCATCGTAAGCCTGGGTTATGTCGGGAACAAGGCGCAGAATCTGCGCTCCGCAGCGGCAGCGGGTAGCTACAACAATTTTCCCTTGCAGGATCTCTCGCTCGGGCAGAATCTTCTGAGTTCGAGCGTCGGATCCGCAGCGGCGAATGCGGCGGGCATTCTGGCACCGTACCCGGGTTTCACGGGATCCGTTGGGGACGCTCTCCGGCATTATCCGCAGTACCGGCGGTTTAACACCGACTGCTGCCTGGAAAACGACGGTATGTCTACCTTCAACGCGCTCGAGGCCATGTTGCAGCGGCGGTTTCATGCCGGACTGAACGTGCAGTTGTCTTATACGTGGTCCAAGACGATCAGTGACGCGGACAGCTTGTTGCCCGGCCAGAACGCGGGTGGCGGAGTGTATCAAAATCCATATAACCTCAAGCTGGAGAAATCGATCAGCAGCCAGGATATTCCGCAAAACTTCGTCGGCAGTTTCATCTATGAGCTGCCATTTGGAAAAGGTAAGCGCTTCTTCGATCACGGGATCGGCAACGTTGTTCTGGGCGGATGGCAGATTGGCTCTATTCTGCGCTACGAGAGCGGCCAGCCGCTGCCGTTCTACTGCGCGACCGGAGTTCCGGGATGGGACGATTGCTTCCGCTTTAACCCCGTTCCCGGGCAACCCGTTTACAACCCGGCGGTCAACCAGCCGGGCTACAATCCCCTAAACACGCCGTACCTGAATAACAACTATTTCGCGGATCCCAATCCAAACCCGAATGCGCCGATTTCGTTCGGGCAGCTTTCCCGCGTGACCGGATTCCGCATGCAACCCTTCTACAACGAAGATGTAAATCTGTCCAAGCGGTTCAGCTTCACTGAGACGATCTCGCTTGAGGTCAGGGCGGACGCGTTCAATGTGGCGAACCGGCACATCTTTGCGCAACCTTCTAACCTCAATCCACAACCGAACAATGTCTCGACAAATTTCGGTTTTGTGAATGGGACGATAGACTCTCCGCGCGCCGTGCAGCTGGAGATGCGCCTGCGATTCTAAGTAGTCTCAAGTGTCTCGTGGTAGTAAACGAGGTTGAGATTTGTAAGCGCTCTTGTTTTGTTTGCGGGCCTCTGCGGCGCTGCCGAGAACCCGAGCGGGACGTTCACCAATCCGCTGCTGCCGTCAGGCGCCGACCCGTCCGTCGCGTATAGCGACGGGTTTTATTACTACATGCAAACGACGGGCAGGAATCTGACGATCTGGAAAGTTCGCGACATCACCGATCTAAGGGATGCCGAGGTAAAGGTCGTTTGGACGCCGCCAGCGGCTGGACCCTATTCACACGACATCTGGGCGCCCGAGCTTCACAGGGTCGAGGGCAAGTGGTACATCTATTTCTGCGCGGACGCGGGTACGAATCAAAGCCATCGCCTGTGGGTGATCCAAAACGGATCACGGGATCCGACCGAAGGGCACTGGGTGATGAAAGGCGAACTGGCGGACTCGACGGACAAGTGGGCGATCGATCCGACGGCTTTTGAAAATCGAGGCAAGCTGTACGTCCTATGGTCGGGCTGGGAGGACGACGTCGACGGAAGGCAGAGCATCTACATCGCGCGTCTGAAAAACCCCTGGACAGTCGAGGGACGGCGCGTGCGGATATCGACGCCTCAATTCGGCTGGGAGACCATCGGCGATTTGCCGTCCCAGCATCGGCACGTGGACGTGAACGAAGGACCAGAGATTCTAAAGCATGATGGCAAGCTGTTCCTGATTTATTCGGCCAGTGGTTGCTGGACCGATTCTTACTCGCTCGGGATGCTGGTGGCGAACGCGGGGAGTGATCCCTTAGATCCGAAATCGTGGAAGAAGGTAGAGCACCCGGTTTTATCCGGCTCAGCAGCAGCGCATGCTTTCGGAACGGGTCACAACACGTTCTTCGTATCGAGGGATGGGAAGCAGAACTGGATAATCTACCACGCCAATCCGGAAACGGGAGAGGGCTGTGGCGCGGAGCGTTCGCCCCGTGCACAACCATTCACGTGGAAGGCGGACGGGACGCCTGATTTCGGAAGGCCGGTCCCGCTAGGGGTACCCATCCGGAAACCGAACTGAGCAAGGGGAGAGGAGCGCGGCGTCGCGCTAGTCTGCCCCGCGGGTAAACAACAGGATGCAGCTCAAGCAGGCTATGAGAGTAGCCGCCGCGACCCAAAGAACTCGAAGGACAACGTTTTTGATGGTCGAGACACGGGGAACTGAGAGCGATAGCTGGTGTTGGACGGAAGTAGCCATTCGTGAGACCTCTTGATCAAGTGCTGGAGGCAGGGAATTTCGCTCAGAGTTTCCTGTATCTTTTTTCTTGGCCAGCGATTAAAGTTCCGAGCACAGCAGCGCCGATGGATACACAGGAACAGTACAGTTTTGGCACAAACCCCATCGCAACCGGTCATCATCATACGCAAAAAAGCGGCTCACCATGCGGCGCATCATGGTGGAGCGTGGAAAGTAGCTTATGCCGATTTCGTAACGGCCATGATGGCTTTGTTCATCGTTCTCTGGCTGATGGCCAGCAGCGACCAGGTGAAGAAGTCGATCGCGGCGTACTTTCTGGATCCGAAGGGACACAAACAGGAAGTAGGAAGCGGAGGCCTGACGGGTTCCGGTAAATCGATGTTTGTCTCGATCTCGGAGATGAAGGAGTTGAAGGCAAAACTGGAGCAAGCCTTTCGTTCGCTTCCGGCGGTCGAGAAGCTGAGAAACCAGATTACGATGACCATCACCGGTGAGGGGCTGCGGATCGAACTCGTGGAGGATTCGCACGGGGTCTTCTTCGAATCGGGTAATGCGCGGCCGACCGCGCTGGGCGTCCAAGCGATTGGCTTGCTTGCCACACAATTGAATCAACTGCCGAACGCGATCGTACTGGAGGGGCATACCGACGCTGTGCCTTACGCTGGAGTGGAAGGCTATACGAATTGGGAGCTCTCGACCGACCGCGCTCACCAAGCACGCAGATTGATGCAAGCTAACGGAGTGCGCTCGGACCAGATCAAACAGATCCGGGGCTATGCGGACCAAAGCCCAAGGAATGTGCAGCATCCGAGCGATCCATCCAACAGGCGAATTTCAGTAATCGTACTTTACGGGGATCCGTCAACTGCGCCGCCGAATGCCAGCGCTAAAACAAGTGTTGCGAAACTACCGGGTTCAACCGTGAAAGTACCCGCTGAATCGGCAAATCTCGGGATAGGAAACGTGACACCGCTCATACAGGGAGCGTCCGGGACGACATCAGGAAAAAAGAAATAGGCAGGAAAAGGTGATGGTAATCAGGAGGTCGGGCAAGAGGTTTGGGCCGGCCTGATGTCCTTCAGCGACAGACACCATGAACCATAGCCGCGCTTGCGGGAGTAAGGGTCGTCATCGAGATTAAGCAGAAGATCGAGAACACGGTTTGGCTCGAAGAGATGTGCCCGGTCGGCAAAATTCCAGGCCTTGCAAAACAGCGTCCGGCCGTTTTGGCGAAGCGCTACGGTGAGATGCTTACCCGAGTTAAGGAGTCGTGGAGGAGCGGCCACCTCGACACGCCGGCAGAGCAGGAGCGGGACCGGGTTCCCGAAGCCGAAAGGTCCCAGAGAGAGCAGTTGGTGCGCGCAGCGGTCTGTCAGTTCATGAAAGCTCACCTCCGCGTCTACCGAATACTGGCGCTCGAAGTCGGCCGCGGTCAGCTTGCCGGCTGCGAAGAGGTCGAACCGGGAGCGGAAGTCCTCGACGTGGCGGGCGCGCAGACGTAGACCGGCGGCTTGACGATGTCCGCCGAATTTGTGGAACAGTTCGGGCATGCTTTCGAGCGCTTCGAGGAGATGAAATGCTGGAATGCTGCGGCCCGATCCAGTGAAACAGGGTTCTCCGTCTGCGTCCAAGTCCGGGGCGTCACTGAGGACGAAGACGGGGCGGTTGAAGCGTTCGACTAACCGGCTGGCCACGATGCCGAGGACGCCAAGATGCCATCCTGAACCGGCGAAGACCATGGCGGAGCGTTCCGCATCGGAAGTGCAAGTCTCGCATTGGGCAAGAACGGTTTCGACTATTTCGGCTTCGACACGCTGACGTTCGCTGTTCAACTCGTTCAGCTGGGCGGCGAGCTGGCGGGCGCGACTGACGTCCTCGGTGAGGAACAACTCGATAACGTCGCGCGCGGTGGCCATACGTCCGGCGGCGTTGATACGTGGAGCAAGACGAAAAGCGACCTGATGGGCGGAAGGCGCTTCACCTTCATCGAAACCTGCGACGGCTAAAAGCTCACGGAGCCCGAGATTGCGGACCTGACGGAGACCGGAAAGGCCTCGTTTGACGATCGCCCGATTTTCGTCTGTAAGCGGGACGATATCCGCCACAGTGGCGATCGCGACAGGTTTGAGGAAGGAATCGAGGAGAGCCGCCCGTCGGACTTCAGGCAGACTGCTCGCGGCGAGGAGGGCGTGAACGAGTTTGAAGGCGACGCCAGCGCCGCAGAGATTCTTGTTGGGGTAAGAGCAGTCCGTACGATTCGGGTTCAAGACGGCCAGAGCTGGAGGCAATTCTGTCTCGGGCAGGTGGTGATCGGTAACGATGACGTCGATTCCCAGAGCATTCGCGTGGCGAACAACTTCGGCGGCGCGGATGCCGGTGTCTACGCTCACGATGAGACGGATGCCCGATTCAGCCGCCTGCGCGACAACCTCGGACCGCATCCCATAACCATCTTTCACCCGATGCGGCACGTGAAACTCGGCCATACCGCCGAGGATTTCGATGGTTTTCTTAAGAACGATGATCGAGCAGGCGCCGTCGACGTCGTAGTCGCCGTACAGCAGTATCGGCTCGCGGGAGGCGATGGCTTCCCGGATGCGAGCGACTGCAGGAGCCATGTCCTGCATGAGGAGGGGATCGTGGAGCTTTTCGAGCGCGGGATCAAGGAAGCTGCGGGCGACAGCAGGATCGGCATAGCCACGATGCGCGAGAACGGCCGCGACGAGACGGTCGAGGCCGAGCGATTCCTGAAGAGCGCGGACAGTAACCGAATGGTTTTCGGGCAGGAGCCACCTGGATGCAAACCGCCCAGGGCTGCCCGCGCTTACGGGATTGTCCATCAATTGTTGGAGAAATATCCTCCGAGCGAACCATCTTCGCTGACGTCTTCTTCTTCAGCGGCAGCGTCGAGTTCGCCTAGTATGTCGGTGAACGCTTCGTACCAATCGGTGTGTACTTCGAATAAATAGACACGGGATTCGAGAGCGAACGAGAGTTCAAGGGCGGAGGTGAAGCCTTCGTAGGTTTGCAATTGCCGGAGACGGCTTTCGTATTGCCGTTTTTCTTCCCTGGTAAAGTCGCATTCCTCGAGTTGATCGAGCGCTGCGTCGATCTGATCGAGTGAGAATGCCTGCTGATTGAAGACGATCAGTTTCGCGCCGGCGGCGGTCGCGGTACGCAGGAAGTCTTTGAAATCGGGGCGGCGCTCGGTATCCCATGAGACCTGCTGCAAGGCATCGAGCATGCGATGAGATCCGTAAAACACTGTGAGGCTGGCCTGATCCACGAACGTCTCAATTTCAGCGCGCAACTTCTCAAGATCTTGTGCCATTCGCTTCAAATTATCAGATTGCGCGAAAGATGCTGTGGGCGGCGAAGGCAAGGGCGCCAAGTGCCCAAGAGGCGTCCGGAAGCCCGGAGTAACCTAAGCCGACGCCACAACATCGTTTCATGCAGGCCTTCAGGACAGGAAGTCTTATTGCGGCGGTTAACTCTCATATTGGTGTTTTGTCTATTCTGCGTGCGTGCCGGAAAGGCGCAAAGCGGATTCGTGCGTTCGGCCGGCCAGCCGATACCAGGTGCAACGGTGACGGCGACGCAAGGCAGCCAGAAATTCAGCACGGTAACGGATGCGGACGGGCACTACGGTTTTCCGCCGCTGGCTGCCGGGAACTGGAGCATTTCAGTCGAGATGTTCGGCTTTGAGCCGCTGGCACAACAGGCGGACTACGCGGCAGTTAAAGGGCCGGTCAATATCGATATTCGGTTGAAAGAATCGGCGACTGTTCGGCGGCTGCAACAGTGGGCCGCTGCGGCCGGCGCCCAATCGACCGCGGGAACCCTGGGTGCGCCAGATTTGTCCAACCAAGCGATAGCGGGCGCAGGACAAAGCGAAGCTGCCGGTGCAGGAGTCAGCGCCGGACCAGCTGCCGGGACTGGGACAGCCAGCAATGAATCATTCCTCATATCAGGAAGTCTCAGTCCAGGACTGGCCCAAGGCGCGCAGTCCGATTCGGGCCCTGATGTCCGCTTTGGGGGCGCGGGACTAGATGCGTCAAGCGGAAACTCGGCGGCCAGCGGCGGTAATGCGCCAGGCTTTGGCCAGAGTTCGAACGGCGGATTCGGGGGGGGCGGCTTCGGCGGGGGAGGTTTCGGTGGCGGAGGCGGCCGAGGACGAGGCGGCTTCGGCGGGCCCGGGGGAAGACGTCCGGGCCAAGTAGCAGGTGCACAGTTTGGGAACCGGCGGCGGCGCAACCAGCAGATTCACGGGCAGGCCTCTTTCACTATTCAAAATTCCGCTCTCAATGCGAAGCCCTTTTCGTTGAACGGCCTCGACATTCCGCAGGCGGCTTACGCTCAAACACGTTTTAGCTTCGTCATGGGCGGCCCCCTAGTGCTTCCGAAGATTGTCAAAGATCCAAAAACGCAGTTTTTTCTGACGTACTTCGGAACGCGGGCTAAAACACCCGAGCTGTTCACCGAGACCGTCCCGACAGTCGCGTTTCGGAATGGCGACTTTTCGCAGGCTACGCAGTCGCTGGGCACATCGGCGGTAAATGCGCCGGTAACGATCTTCAATCCGGCGACGCATCAACCGTTTGCGAATAACCTGATTCCCCAAAACATGGTGAATCCGATCGCAATGGGGCTGCTTAGGTTTTATCCTCTGCCCAACGAAGCCGGCAACGCCAATAATTACCAATTCGAGACCGCTCAGGCGAGCAATTCAGACAACCTGGGGTTCCGGATTCAACGTGAAATCACGAGTTTGGACCGGCTTTCGTTGAACTTCCAATATCAGGACCGGAACGGGACGACTGCGCAGCCTTTCGGTTACTCAGACGACACCAACGGATACGGCCTTAATGCGACGCTTCAATGGACGCGTAACATTTCAACTACAGCTTTAAATAATGCTCAGATCCGCTTCAATCGTAACTACACTCAAGTCACACCATTCTTCGCGTCAGGAGGGGACGTGGCGGCGCAACTCGGTATCCCGGGGACGTCGTCGAATCCGCTGGATTACGGGCCGCCCACTTTGAACTTCACGAATTTTGCTTCCTTGACGGACTCAGTGGCGACCCTGAATCGGAATCAATCACAGGGTTTGAGCGACAGTCTCAGCTTGCTGCATAACAAGCACAGCATCACGGTGGGAGGCGGATTCACGCGGGCGGATCTGAGCGCCCGTACAGACCCGAATGGACGAGGCACTTTCAACTTCACCGGGATAGCGACGAGCCAACTAGACGCCAGGGGGCAAGTAGTGCCCGGGACAGGGTACGACCTCGCCGACTTTCTGCTGAGCCTTCCACAGTCGAGTTCCATTCAGTACAGCGGCTTTAACGAATACTTTGGTGCAAATCAATGGAACGGCTATGCGCAGGATGAGTGGAAGGCGCGCGCAAACCTCACCATTCTGGCGGGCGTTCGATACGAGTATTTCTCGCCGTTCTCAGAGAAGTACGGGCGGCTGGCAAATCTGGACATCGCGCCCGGGTATACAGCCGTTAGCGTAGCGACCCCAAACCAGGCGGGTCCCTATTCAGGTCCCTTTCCGAGCGGGCTCATCAATCCGGACTTGAACAATTGGGCTCCGCGCGTGGGTCTGGCGTGGAAGTTACCGTGGTCCAAGCGATCCACGATCGTACGCGCCGGCTACGGGATCTACTACAACGGGCAGGCTTACAACCAATTCGCAACGCTACTCGCGTATCAGCCGCCGTTCGCGACTTCGAATAGTGTAAACACAAGCGCCCAAAATGTTCTGACGCTAGCGAAGGGCTTCTTGACTACCTCGGAGGCGCAGGTGACCAATACGTTTGCCGTGGACCGGAACTATCGAACGCCATATGCCGGGACATGGAACTTATCGATCCAGCATGAGTTTGGGGACGGCTTTTTCGGTGAGATCAGCTATCTCGGAACGAAGGGAACGCGTTTGGATGTTCGCACGTTGCCCAACGAGCCGCCCCCGGGAACTTCGCGAGACACGACGCCAGCGAACCAACTCGGGAATGCGTCGGGCTTTACTTACGATCAGTCGGACGGCAATTCTACATTTAACACGCTACAGATCCGCCTGAATCGCCGTTTTAATCACGGTTTATCTTTTGGCGGCTATTACCAATTCGCTAAGTCGATCGACGATTCATCTACTTTCGGCGGGGCAGGAAACACAGTTGCACAGAACTGGCTGGATCTTTCGGCAGAGCGCGGGCTGTCGAGCTTCGATGTGCGGCACGAATTTTCGGGCACGTTCTTGTGGACCTCGCCAGTAGCGGGACCGGGTTCCCATATCGCGGCGGAGAGTAAGACCGGACGATTTCTAAAGGATTGGCAGTTGAGTGGAGGCATCACGGCGCAGACCGGGAATCCGCTTACACCAAGAATTTTGGGTAACACGCAGCAATTGGCGCAAACGGGTGGCATTGGCAAAGGACGGGCGGAAGCAACCGGCGAACCGGTAGATGCGGGTCCAGGATTCTTCAACCTGGACGCTTTCACGGCGGTAATCCCGCCGAACCAGTTCGGAAACGCGGGGCGCAACACGATACCGGGGCCGGGGCTCTTCAGCTTGAACCTGGCTTTCGGGCGATCCTTCACTTTCGCAGAGCGCAGACGACTCGAGTTTAGGTTCGAGGCTAACAACGTGCTGAACAACGTCAATTACACGAACCTATACACAGTTGTCAACGCGGTGAATTATGGATTGCCCAGCGCGGCCGGGGCGATGCGTACAGTCGATGCAGTCGTGAGGTTTCGATTTTGAGGATCATCGCCATCTTCTTGCTGCTGCTGGTTCTGTTGTCGGCTTTGTTTGCGCAACGAGCGACCTTCTCGACAACCACGAACGTTGTGATTGTGGATGTAACGGTACGGGACCGGGATGGAAGGCTGATCGAGACGCTGACGGCCAAGGATTTTCAACTGTATGAAGACGGAAAGTTGCAGACGCTCCAGGCTGTGGATCTGCAACGATTGAACCACACGCCATTGCCTCCGGTCGACCAGACGTTTGCCCGGAGAACACCGCCCGAGGCGAAGGGCTACAACCCGCAGGCCGAGAGTGCGGCAGCTAGAAGCGAATTGGCATCGAAGTACCAAGATCGACGGCTTATCGTGATGCTGTTCGATTTCTCGTCCATGCAGGCAGCTGAACAGATCAGGGCCAAACAGGCTGCCATCAAATTTTTATCGACGCAGATGACGGCGAGCGACATGGTTTCAGTGATGCAATACAGCAGCTCGCTGCGGACTGTCCAGGATTTCACTTCGGATCGAGACTTGTTGATCAACACGATTAACAAGTTCAGAGCCGGAGATTCGAGCGAGAATGCGGCCTTCGCGGACGAAGGCGCGGACGCGCAGGATCAGAGCGGGCAGTTTACGGCGGATGAGACCGAGTTCAACATTTTCAACGCAGATCTGAAACTGGCGGCACTAGAGGATGCGGCTCGCCAGCTTTCGCAATATCCGGAGAAAAAAGCCCTGGTCTATATCTCGAGCGGAATCCAGAAGAACGGGGTGGACAACCAAGCCCAGTTGCGGGCAACGGTCAACACAGCAATCCGGTCGAACGTAGCCTTTTATCCGATTGATGCGCGGGGACTTTCAGTCCTGGTGCCCGGGGGCGACGCCACCCAAACCGGAGCCGCCGGAAACAGTCTGTACAGTGGCTCGGGGCAAAATAATCTCAAGAACAACTTCAACAATCAGCAGGAAACTCTTGCCACACTGGCCCTCGATACGGGTGGAAAGGCACTTCTCGACTCGAACGATCTGACGGATGGGATGCGGCAGGTTCAGCAGGATTTCGGAAGTTACTACGTCCTGACCTACGTGTCTGGGAATCGAGCCATAGATGGCAAGTACCGGAGCATCCGGGTAAAGCTGGCGCCGAACTCAGCTGTCCCACGGGCGAAGCTGGAGTACCGGCAGGGGTATTACGGGCCGACAACTTTTGGCCATATGCGAGAAGAAGACAAGGAAGCTCAACTCTCGCAAGCACTGCTGTCGGACAATCCCATCACTGACCTGCCAATGGCCGTCGAAGCGGACTATTTCAGAGTCGCGAAAGACAAATACTTCGTTCCAATTACAGTCAAGATCCCGGGCTCTGCTTTGGCGTTTGAGAAGAAGGGTTCGAAGCAGGCAACCCAACTCGATTTCATCACTGAGATGCGGGACGCGCGGGGGCGCACGGCAGCGACGGTCCGAGACGCAATCCCGCTGAAGGTAACGACCGATTTAGCCGGCCAGGTAGTTCGAAAGAGCATTCAGTACGACACGGGAGTGACCCTGACGCCGGGCAGCTATAAGCTGCGGTTCGTTGCGCGAGAGAACGGAGAGGGAAAGGTGGGTACGTACGAGGCGCCCTTCACGGTTCCGGATCTCGACGCAAGCAAAGCTCTAAAGGTGAGCTCGGTCGTTCTGAGCAACCAGCGGGAGGCGGCCAGTACCCAAATTGCCGGAGTTAAAAACGCACGCAAGCTAACTTCGCAAAATCCGCTCATCTCGGACGGGCAAAAGCTGGTTCCCAATGTGACCCGGGTTTTTCAACCGGGCGAGAGATTGATTGCCTATGTCGAGGTGTACGATCCCAAGGTGCCCGACAGTTTGCCTGAGAACTTGCGGCGGGCTGATGTGGAGGCGACCGTTGCTCTGTACCGGGGCAATGCCAAGGTATTCGAGAGTTCCGCGGTCAGGGCTAATACGGTCAGCGAAGACAGACAGAACACCCTTCCCGTGTGGCTGCAGTTCCCCACCGGGTCGGTTGAGCCCGGGCAGTATGAGTGTCAGGTAAACCTGATTGATGAGTTTGGGCACAAGTTCGCGTTCCCGAGGACTTCACTGGCAATTCTTCCGAAGGAAGCCGCACTTTCCCCGACGGACAAGGGCCCCCTATAGCTGCTCCCCCGGTTTCGGTGGGCCAGTAGGGCCACAGGGCCTGGCGAAATACCCCCTTCCATAGTCTGGTAGTATGGCGCTATGCGCTTTTGTTATATGTGCATAGGGACCAGCTGGTCAGCATTGGTCAAGCGACTTGCTATGGCGGCGGGCCTTTTGGTTCTTCCGATAGCCGGCAAGTTTGAAAGGAGGGCTGCTGCTAATCCGGTTCCTGGCACGCCGGAACCCGCGCGAATTATGCCCGATCCGCGGACGACGCGACTGCAGCGGTATCTATCCTCCCTTCACTGCCCGGTATCAAACATGGCGGAAGACTTCGTGCACGCCGCGGACGACAACCATCTCGACTGGCGCTTGCTGCCAAGCATTTCCGTCATCGAATCCGGCGGCGGTAAGGCGTACAGGAACAACAATATCTTTGGATGGGGAATCAACGGCCTATGGCTTTTCCCCTCGATTCGGGCAGGTTTGAACCTTGTGGCCTTCAAGCTGGGTCGGAGTCCCCTCTATCGTAACCACGATGTAGTGGGAAAGCTTCACCTCTACAATCCGGATGAAACCTACGCTTCGAAGGTGATGGAAGTTATGAACCGGATCAGCCCTAAAGTAGATTTAAGCCCTGCAGGGCGTCTCGTCCAACGGCAGAACGAGTACGTTTACGAAGCTAACTAGCAGGCGGCTATAACCCGAATTCCCGAAAGTTTATGCGGTGCCTGGCGCGGATTAGCGGCATTCCATAAAGGCCCGGGGAGTCCCTCCGCTCGCAACTCCCCCGCCTACGCCAAGCTAGCTTAGGACTGACCGTTCGTCAGTGCTTATTGTGGAGATGCTGCCAGCAGGCCGGCGTTTGCTACTTTCATCTAGCCTTAATCACGGGCCGCGCGGACCGGGTCAACGAGCAATGCTAATCGAGCGGCGCCCCGGGCCGGAGGGAACCGGGGGAAGTTCCTCGACGACTACCTTCTTTGGCTTTGCATCGAGTCGGGCGGCAATGACCTGGCCCCGGAGCTTTTCAAACTTGGGCGTGCCAGGGACGCCACCCTTATCAATGACGTCCTGATCCGTAATCTCCTGGGCAGCGGGAAGATACTTCTGGAGATAGTTTTTGATGCGATCGAGAACGAGCCGCTGCCCGGAACGCGCGAGCAGAAACAGGAGTATCTCGCCGGGTACCTTCGAGAGCAGAGAGTACAAGGCTGACGGGCGGGTCAGCTTGGCAGTGGCCAACTCCTTTTCGACTTTGGCGGCTTTGCTTTCCAGCTTGGCAACAGCTTCGAGCTGATCCTTTTCGAGTGCGATGGTCTTGACGAGCTGGGAGCGCTCTCTAGGCGAGAGCTTTTCAAACAGCGTAAAGAAAAAGAGAGCGGGAAAGTTTGCGTTAAGGTCGGTGCCGAACGGCAGCGACTGACGAGCTTTCTGCAACTTCTGGAAGCCGGCGAGGTTTAGCTTCGGTCCGGCTAGCGCGAGTGAGACGAAGCGGGTCAGGTTCTCTTCTTCGAGAGCTTTGAGGATATCTCCAGCCAGCGGGTCGCTCGCGATTTGCTGCAATTCGTGCGCCCAGGCTCCAGGGGTTATCTTGCTTTCGAGCCCAGCTTCGAGAACGTTCCGGTACTGGTTCAGGGTTCGTTCCTCGATGGTGAATCCAAGGCGCACCCGAAGGCGGATCATGCGAAGGATACGGGACGGATCGTCGTAAAGAGTGTAATTCGAAAGGGCGCGGAGCTCTTTGCGGCTCAAATCTCCGAGACCGTTAGCAGGGTCAAGCAACAATCCACGGGAGGCTTTCCCGAGCGAAAGAGCAATCGCATTCACGGTGAAGTCGCGGCAGCGGAGGTCCTCGTGAATGGTGGCGGGTTGGACCTGAGGTTTAGAGGCCGGCTTGCTATATTTTTCCTGCCGAGCCATGGAAATGCTGGCGCTCACATTTCCGGGGAAGCGAAGTTCTATGCTTTTGCGAGTCTCGTCAATTGACAGGATTTCGGCGCCAGCCCGCTGTGCGACGGTCTTACCAAATTTCAGAGCGGCACCCTCAACGGTGAAGTCCAGATCGCGGATGGAAAAGCCGCCCATCATGTCACGCATCGCTCCGCCAGTGAGGAAAAGGTTCAGATTATCTTGTTCGGCAGCCTCCCGAACTTCGGCCAGCGCCTTACTTTGCTCACCGTTCAGATGGCTGTCCAGCATGAACATGTAATCGCTCATAAGCTCCTATCCGGACGAACCCCCGCGTTTGTGTTGCGCACGCGGATGGTGCGCCTCAACCACTTGTTTCAGACGGGAACGCATGACATGGGTATAGATTTCGGTGGTACCGATGTCGGCGTGTCCAAGCATTGCCTGCACACTGCGCAGATCTGCGCCGCGTTCAAGCAGGTGAGTAGCGAAAGTATGCCTCAAAACATGGGGACTCAGCGAACGGAAGATTCCGGCGTTCTTGCCGTGACCTTTCAGCAGTTTCCAGAATCCCTGGCGCGTCATGGAACCGCTCCGGGCAGTAACAAAGAGGAACGGGCTGATACGTCCAGCCAAAAGGCAGGGGCGCTCTTGACTCAGATAATTCTGCAGGGCCGCGAGCGCATCGCGCCCTATGGGAACTATGCGTTGTTTGTTGCCTTTCCCGTTGATGCGCACAGTGCCAGCGGACGCATCGACATCTGCGACGCGGATACCGATGAGCTCACTCACCCGTAAGCCGGCGCCGTAAAGGAAGTGGAGCATAGCCCGGTTACGAAGACCGGTTCTAGAATCCGGATCGGGCGAGACGAGAAGGTCTTCGACGGTCGACAGATCGAGGAACTTCGGTAGCGAGGAGCCGATCTTTGGAGCAGCCAAGAGGGCGGTAGGATCGACGCTAACGACATTTTCTTCAAGCAAGAATCCGAAGAAACCGCGAAGAGTAGTGACGTGGCGAGCAACCGAACGGTTGGACAGCCGCTTTTCGAGCAAGTGGTCGAGGTAGGCGCGGAGTGTATCTATGCTTACAGAGCTAAGTGGTTTACGTTCGAGGAAGCGCCCGAATCGGATCAAGTCGCGATGATAAGCGTCCAAGCTGTTAGCAGATAAACTCTTTTCGGTGCGGCAGAAATACAGGTACGAGCGAATTTGCTGCTCGAATGCGGCCGTTTCTACCATTCTTGCAATGATACAATATTCGACAACTTGTTTGAAACAAAGCACTAACAAAGTCTCCAGTGCTAGCTAGTACTACCAAAAGAATCGTGTTTTACCGGTGGGACCGCCAACCGGAATATGGAATTATCAATCCGTCAGGCTATTTATCGGACGGTCAAATCGAATGGATGACGCTGGACGGCAGGCTCCAGGTGTTATTGCTGGACGACTGCAAAGCGGTTTGCTTTGTGTCTGAGGACGGGAAGGCAGATCTCTTCACAGATCACAGCTTGTTCGAGCGGCGCCCGAGAGTGCCGGGGCTTTGGACTCGATTCGCATTTCGCGACGGCAGTTTGCTCGACGGGATCCTTTCACACAACCTGCTCGAATGGCCCACTACCGGGTATTTGATTGTTCCGCCGCAGGCAAGAGCCGCCAGGCAGCGGGTGTTTATTCCGCGACTGGCGCTAACCGGTACGGAGCTGAGAGGAGTTGTGGGAGGGCCGGGGCTAGCGCGAGCTAAGCAGGACGACACCAAACGAGAGGCGGCAGGACAGCAGCTGACTATCTTTGATTCCTGATGGCGGCGTTCGCGGCCATCGGAATCCGGTCATGGTGTAGGGGCACAGATCGGTACCTCTGCCAATCACCTTCGTCGGACTCGGGATCGAGCCAAAGGCAGACGAGCTCCTCGATGGCCATCAATCGGGGACAGCCGAGTGAGTTCCATCTCGCGGCCGTTTTCGCCTGGGCGGAGGAGAGCGAGCAAGCGGGAACGGGACCACCCAAGGTCACGTGAGGGCGGAATTCGTAAGTTTCGGGGTGATTCAGCTGGCCCGCGTTCAGCTCTGCGTGTATCGCCCGAATTCTCTGGTTGCCGGCCGAGACATCCAGGTAGAGAAACTCGGTGTCTTCAAAGCATCTGACTTCGGACAACTCGGCTTGGAAGGCGGAGAGGCTTTGGGCAAGCGCCTCGACCTGACTGCAGGCGTGCTCGATCGAAAAGCTGAGCGGGCGCGGAGGCAGAACGGTGATGTGTGCAGGCGGAAGCTGCTTCCCGGGAATGGATTGCCTCAGCGAGTCGAGGCAGGATTTTTGCGGCTCCGGTACATAACAGACCAGAGCAAACCATCCCCAACCGGCTTGGCTACTAGAGAGCGGGTGCTCCACGTGTTTGAATTCGACCCTTGATGGAAAGATCGTAGCAGTTAGAGCGAGAGATTTTCAGCTGTGCCGGCGACTTTAGGAAGCGGCGATCCGGGGTTTGCGAGCCCATCCGGCCTGAGCTCAGACAGCTTAGGCTCGGGAACGAACCATTGCGCCGGCTCAAACCCGATATATTTCGCAATCAGCAGCTCACCCGGAGAACTTTCAAAGCCCGATTCCGGGGCGGCTATGCGTTGCAATACATCTCCCGGGCGAAGGGGCGTTCCTGCCTCTAGCGCGGTCCGCCAGCACTCATAGGGGTTGCCAGCGGTGATCTCTTCACCAGGCTCGTAGTCTTTGGCTTTCAGGATAGCGAGGCCACCGGTGTGAGCAGCCCAGCGAAAATTTTCACGAGGCATGTCCTTCATACGGTGAATCCGATACTGGGGCATTTAGAAAACAGTCTAACGCGGAGTTGCCGGGGGGCATCGAAGCAGGTCGCAGTTGATCAGGTCTGTCACAATTGTTGAGGTGTCCGGAGAATGCCTCAAGACACGATCCGACTAAATGAAGAGATATTGGTGGCTGTTGATCTTACCAGCGCTACTGGCTTTGTGGTGGGCTTTGAGCCGGAGCGGATCTTCAGTAACCGTGGAATTTGCGACCGCTCAACGAGGCGCGCTAGCGAGTTCTGTTCCGACAAATGGGAAAGTAGAACCGGCGCAGTGGTCGGCAGCGACAGCCGAGGTCTCCGGAGTAGTTCGCGCGGTCCTGGTGAAACGTGGACAGCAGGTCCAAGCCGGGCAGAGCTTGATTACCCTGGACGCGACCGCCGCGCGTTCCGATCTCGCATCTGCGCTGGCTCGCCAACAGGAAGCACAGGTGGAAATCCGCAACCTGCGGCAGGGTGGGCGGGCTGCGGCCGTGGCTGATCTGAACGATCGCATTCAAACAGCACAGACCGCGATTAGAACCGCCCAAAGAATTTACGATTCCGACAAACGACTGGAGCAGCAACAGGCCGCCACTAAGCTCCAGGTACAGACTGACGCGGATGCTCTGCAACGTGCCAAGCTCAATCTCGCGGCGCTGCAGAATCAGAAGAAGACGGCGGTTACGGCAAGCGATCAGAGCGTCGCAGGAGCCAGGCTCGAAGATGCGCAAGCGGCAGTCGCGTTGGCGCAGCGGCGGGTTGCTCTCAGTACCGTGAGATCTCCCATGGCCGGGACGCTTTATCAGTTCGATGTCAAAGTGGGCGCTTATATCGAGCCAGGCAAACTTGTCGGCCTGGTAGGCAACATAGATCAGGTAAAGGTGACCATCTACGTGGATGAACCGGATCTGGGCCGAATCGGTTTGAATATGCCGGTCAACATCACCTCTGACTCCCGCCCTGGGCAGAAGTGGCATGGGAGGGTCGACAAGCTACCTACCGAGGTAGTGCCGCTGAATACGCGAACCGTGGGGGAAGTGAGCACGTTGATAGATAATCCCGACCACGATCTGCTGCCGGGCGTTTCAGTGAACGCGAGCGTGATCTCGAAAGTAGTGAATGATGCTCTGATCATCCCGAAAGCCGCTCTGCGCAGAATGGGGAACGGGGACGGCGTATATAAGCTGAATGAGAACACGCTCGTGTGGACGCCTGTTCGAACCGGCATCAGTGACATCAATAATGTCCAGATACTTTCGGGTTTGAAACTGGGCGACCGGGTGGCTGACCGGATCGTGGATCCGCCCGATGCCGAGATCCGGGGCGGTATGCGGGTGAGGCCGATATTCGACTAGACCGCGCCCTTATTCTGATTCTCGCTTTACTGAACGGAATTCTGTACTGCTGTTCCTTGCCGTTGTGGGAGGGGTTTGACGAGCCGTTTCACTACGGATACATAGAAACAGTGGGGAACTCATACGAGCTCCCCCTGATGAATCGTACGGCTATCTCAGAGGAGATTCGCAGCTCGCTGCGTGCCGTGCCGATAAGCCGGTTACTGAGCGGCGGAATTGCCGGAGCTATCTCTTTCGAAGCGTGGGCCAAGTTAACCGAACAAGAGAAGGCAGATCGCCGCGCGCAGTTAAGCCGCCTTACCCGCGCTATGCAGAAGCAGGGCAGCGGGATCATCAACTATGAGGCCCAACAGGCGCCGCTCGCGTACGTTGGTTTTGCGCCGTTATACCGGGTGCTCGCGGGAGCTTCGTTGCCTACGCGCGTCCTTTGGCTGCGAATAGCGGGAACGGTGATGGCCACGCTTGCGCTGTTCTGGGGCCTGGAACGGCTCGCGTTCACTCTTGCAGTTCCGGGAGCGTTCCGGCTGATAGCCATTGCCGTTGTAGTGGAAGGGCAAATGCTTTGGGCCTCCGTTGCGCACATTGGCAACGATCTATTTGCTATTCCACTTACCATCTGGTTTTTCACCTGGCTTGCGATAACCGCCGAGAACGGCACTCCGAAGAACGTCCTGATCCTCTCCGCAATCTTTGCAGCAGGCCTTCTGACGAAAGCTTATTTCCTGGCGTTCACACCGGTCTTAGCAGGGTTCGCGGTCTGGTTGACTCTGAAAAACAGAATCTCCGTGCAAACGGCGGTTTTGGGCGCTCTCCTTGTACTGGCTGTTGACGGGCCATGGTACGGCCGGAATCTGCTGCTCTACAACAGCCTGAGTGGAACCCAGCAGAGCGTGGCGGGTATTGGGCTGGGCGAGGCGCTGGGCGCAATGCGCCACATAAATTGGTACAACAGCGCGGCCGATTTCGCCTTCTGGTCTCTCTGGACGGGAAACTGGTCTTTCCTTTCGTTTTCAAAGGCCACACTGTGGATCGAGCTAGTGCTGCTGCTCGGCGCCGCCGGGACTTACGCATTTTTGCTACGGCGGCGTATCAAGCCCGCCGAGTTCTGGGTACTGCTTGGATGTGGAGCATTCGCGGGCGCCCTGTTTTATCAGACATGTGTCACCTGGGTTCATACGCATGGCGAGTCCACGTATCCGGAGCCCTGGTACGCGCAGGGAGTCATCGGCGTTGTTGTGATTCTTTGTTGTAAAGGACTCTCGGGCCGCCGCATGGTGGGACGGGGAATAGCGGCTGCACTCTCCCTCACTACGGCGTGGATTCTCACAATGACTTACATCGCGAAGTTACTACCCTACTACGGGGCGGCTCTGACAAGGTCTAACTTCAGAATGATTTGGAGCTTTTGGACCTCCCATCCCAGCCGAGACTTAGCAACCGTAGGGCTAGCGCCGGTCTCTGCAATCTATGCTCTGCTGGTAAGCCTCTTACTCGTGTTAATCGCTTTAACCGCTCGCTTGACGAAGCGGGTCATGAGGAGCCCTGGTGATTTGGCGTGAGCAACCCGTTGGTCATCCTCAGAGGCTGAACACCGAAGACGGCGTGCGATCAAGATCAGGAGTTGCTCAGCTTCACGAGCGGATCGCCGGCCGATTCCAAAGCGATAGCCGCGGCCTCGGCTTCAGTGAACTCCTGTGTTTTGGCCGAGTGATTCATGGAGCAGAACTTCGGTCCACACATGGAACAGAAAGCAGCATCTTTGAAGCCTTCCTCCGGCAGGGTTTCGTCGTGATAGGCCTGAGCCGTTTCAGGATCAAGGCTGAGTTCGAACTGCCGCTTCCAATCGAAGCTGAAGCGGGCGCGGGACAGTTCGTCGTCACGGCGACGAGCGCCCGGGCGGTGTCGAGCGACGTCTGCCGCGTGGGCGGCGATTTTGTATGCGATGATGCCCTGTTTGACGTCTTCGCGATTCGGTAAGCCGAGATGTTCTTTGGGAGTAACGTAACAAAGCATGGATGCTCCATGCCAGCCAATCATGGCTGCTCCGATCGCAGAAGTGATGTGATCGTAACCGGGTGCAATATCCGTTACGAGCGGCCCGAGGGTGTAGAACGGCGCTTCAAAGCACAATTCCCGTTCTTTCTCTACTTGTAAAGCGATCTGGTCAAGCGGAATGTGGCCGGGGCCTTCGATCATGACCTGTACGTCGTATTCCCAGGCCTTTCGAGTCAGTTCACCGAGAGTTTTGAGCTCGGCGAATTGGGCTGCGTCACTCGCATCGGCGAGGCAGCCGGGGCGAAGGCCATCGCCTAGTGAGAAGCTCACGTCGTGTTTCTGAAAGATCTTGCAGATCTCGTCGAAGTGTTCGTAGAGCAGATTCTGTTTGTGGTTCTTCACCATCCATTCAGCCAGAATGGCGCCGCCGCGGCTGACAATTCCTGTGATGCGGTTTCGTGTTAGAGGCACGTATTGGACGAGGACACCGGCATGAATCGTCATGTAATCCACGCCTTGCTCGGCCTGCTCTTCGATCACTTCGAGAAGAACGCCGATGTTGAGATCTTCCACTCGCCGTACGCGGCTGAGCGCCTCATAAATCGGGACGGTGCCGATCGGGACTGGTGACTCATCGATGATCGCCTGACGGATACGGGGAATGTCACCGCCCGTCGAAAGGTCCATCACGGTATCCGCACCGAACTTAACTGCATATTGCAGCTTGGCCAACTCCTCGTCAATATTCGAGGTAGTGGAAGAGTTGCCAATATTGGCATTGATCTTACATGCCGAGGCAACTCCGATACACATGGGCTCCAGGCGTGTGTGATGAATATTGGCTGGGACAATCATGCGCCCACGAGCGATTTCATCCCGGATCAGTTCAGCCGTCAGGTTCTCTCGCCGGGCGATGTACTCCATTTCGCCTGTCATGACACCTTTGCGAGCGTAGTGCATCTGGGTGCGGACCGGATCGTTAAGACGAGGTGCAATCCACTCGTGGCGATTCATGATTCGATTATAGGTTGCCGGTGCAAATAAAAGCTGGTTTGGAGAAGCGATTCGCGGAGATTATCAGCAAGTAGTCATGGGCACATAATGCCCAGCGCTCCGCTGCACTAACGCAATCAGTTGCCAGGGACTCGATCGGCCTCGAGCACCGATCGAGTCCTTTCCGCTTATGTTATTTTCCAGCCTTTGCGCGGTTCCGGTTTCAGAAGATCATTGGCGTCGGAGTTATTGGTGATCTTCATCTTCTCGGCGTCCCATTCGAGCTTGCAATTCAACTTGACCGCGATGGCTCCGAGGGCAATCCATTCAGTAAACGGAGCCGAAACACTAAAATTGGAGCAGGCCGGCACGCCACCCTTGCAGGCACGGATCCAATCGCGGTAGTGGCCAGGCGATCGAGGGATGAACTCGGGAGGAAACTCGTAGTCGCGCATCTTCTCGACGGGCAACAGGCGGGTGTTCTCGCCATAGGTCCCGGTGGTGATCATGCCCTTGTCACCCACGAGAAGGCTCCCGTTTGTGCCTTTGCCGATGAGGCTCATCCACTTGGCCAATTCGCGATCGTGCGGTGTCATGGCTGCTTCTTCGGCCGCAGTTCTGGCAGGTCGCTGGCGAGGAGGAGGGGTGGGCTTGGGAGAGAAGAACTGATCTGTGAAGACCTCGCCTATGATCTGGCGTTCTTTCGGCTGAACCTTGCTTTCGGGGTTTCCAATTCGGTTATACGGTAGATCACCCAGGATCTGATCCTTGGGAGCGTTCGGCAGGTCCGGCTGATCCTCCCGTTTTGCGTCGTACCAGAAGACCTTGACCGCCGGCATAGAGCCGCGGGCGGGAAAGTCGAAGCGGATTACGGATTTCGCTGGAAAAAAGATATCGCTCCGGCCTTCGAGACTGACGCACTCGACCGAGGTCGGGGCGGTAAGCTGAAGCGCCATGTTGGGCGCGCCCAGGATGTGGCAAGCCATGTCGCCGAGAGAACCGGAACCGAAATCATAGAAACCGCGCCAGGTGAACGGAAGATAAGCATCGCTATACGGCCGTTCCTTGGCAACGCCCAACCACAGATCCCATTCCAGAGTCCCAGGGACGGGCATTGTGGTGGGAGCAGGGATCGCACCTTGCGGCCAGACAGGACGGTTAGTCCAGGCATGGACTTCGGTAACGTTCCCGATGACTCCGGACCAGATCATTTCAGCGCACTGCCGGGTACCCTCGTTCGAGTAGCCCTGGTTGCCCATTTGTGTGGCAACCTTGTACTTCTCGGCCGCTTTCAACAACTCGCGGCATTCCCACACGGTGTGCGCCAGCGGCTTCTGCACGTAAACATGCTTGCCGAGCGACATCGCATGGATAGCAGCCGCCGCGTGCATATGATCGGGGATTGTAACAATCACCGCATCGATGCCATCCGCCTGCTTATCGAGCATGTCGCGGTAGTCCTTGAATTTAGGCGCGTGCGGATATAGGTCGTAGCTTCTTGCGGCAGACTTTTCGTCCACATCGCAAAGGGCGACTATGTTCTCGGTCTCAGCACACCCGGCGATATCGCTCCGTGCCTTGCCTCCGGCTCCAATCGACGCAATGTTGAGCTTTTCGTTCGGGGATTTGTACCCGAGGGCTTTCAGCGAAGGTTCGCTGCCAAACCCGGACAATGGAACAGCTCCTGCCAGGATGCTGCCAAAGAAGAAATATCGTCTAGATACTCCGTCAGACTTCATCGATTTTTGTTTCGGCTCCTCTCGAATCATAACGCCAGGAGATAAACGAAACACTACTGGAAATAAGAAAACCGCCGCCAGTCGGAACCGGCGGCGGCATCACCAGGCTAGCCTACGTGATGGATGTGGTGGAACGGCGTAGAGGTCTGTCGGCCTCCGCGTAATCTGCAGAAGCTTCGCTGGTGGACGAGACATCTTCAGCGCCAGTTCGCTTCAGCACGTCTTTGGCTTTGCTCACCCAATCGCTGCTGTCGCAGTGAACAGACAGGAGGATGCCCCCCGACTTGATTCGTCCTTCGTACCTCTTCGCTTCGAACTCAGGGATTCCCATACCTACCAGCGCACCAATGAGCCCGCCTACTACGCCGCCGGATCCGATACCGGCGAGTGCGCCCATGATCGGGCCGGCTGCTATGAAAGGCCCAAGACCCGGTATGGCCAACGCGCCGATACCGGCGAGCAATCCGAGGGTTCCTCCAATCGCGCCACCAGTAATAGCCCCTGTAGTGGTGCCCTCCGGAGCTTTCGTCGCCTTCTCATGCGCGAAATCCTTGGTTCCTGCGTTGTCCTGCAGCAGCACCGAAAGGTCTTCGTTTCGAAAACCGGCTGCCAGAAACTGATCGACGGCGTTCTCCGCCATCTCTCGTGTCGAATAAATGCCGTAAGCTACAGTGTTTTTCCCTGCCATATTCTCCTCTTTTTCTCCAATTGCCACTTCGTGACTTGGCTAAGAACCCTTCACCGAAAGTTCGTTAGTTACATTGCCCGCACCTGCGTACTTAGTTGCGTGCTCCTCAATCGCTTTCTTCTCGTCTTCAGAGTGGACGGGTCCACGCAAGATGACTTTTCCGCCCTGTGCGACGACCTTGACGTTGTGACCCTCTACTGACAGGGACTTGTCCTTGACAATATCCCGACGAATGTTTTTCATCAGGGTCCGATCCGACATATCGTTCTTGGCGTTGTCGGCCGTCGGTACGTTGGCGTTCCGATCGGTTTTGTTGGCCGCGGTGTTATCAGGCGCTTGCGGTATCGCAGCATTCGCCATCACAGGGCCGACAGTGAACGCGAGCAGCGCCCCGCCAAACACCAGAGTCGATATTATCGACCTCAAACTACGCTTCATGTTCCTCCTTCGACAGAACCTGGAGATGCAAAAGAAGGGCCGTTACCCGAATAATCGCGTTGAGTGCCGGTAAAGGACTGACCCTAGATAACTTCGCAGGATTGTAATTTGCCTTTGAAGCGGAGTTACTCGATTTCAGTACGAAGAATTAGCCATGCTGAGCGCGCCGCCGGGTAATTCTTTCCTTTGCTCGTCAGATCTCGCCGACCCGGATCAACTTACGAAGACGTCGCCCTGGCTTCTCCGGGACGAGCGTACTTGCCATGCTCGGGTCTTGCGATGCGGTCAAAGTCGGCAGCCAGTTGCGCAAGCTGGTCAGCAACTTCCTCGCCACGAATAGGCATTCCGTGTCCCGGTGCTACGGTCAAGGGACGAAGCGCTGCGAGTTTGCGCACGGATTCACGCGCGGAATCCCAGTCGGGAGTGTAATAAGCGGGAGGTCCGTTCAGCTCCGGTTTTTGCTGGGCCACGGCAAGGAAAGAGTTTTGGTCGGTGGTGCAAAATGCGTCTCCGGGAAGGAGAACTCGGTCTGCCTCCCGAAAGAGCGAGATGTGTCCCGGCGCGTGACCAGGCGTGTGAATCCAAAGCCAGCCAGGAAGAGTGGGAACGGAACCGTCGGCAGGTAAAGGTTGAACCCGGTCGCCGATATTGGCTGACGATCTGGGATAAAGCGGAGACATGACCGCCATCAAGCCGCCCCCGACGGACGGGTCCGGGGGCGGATACTTCACTTTTCCCGTAAGGTAGGTAAGCTCGGCCGCATGGGCGTACACGGGTACGTTCCATTCTTTGAGAAGATCTTCAATGGTTCCGACGTGGTCGAAATGCCCATGGGTAAGAACGATCGCACGGGGCGGTCGATTTTTTCCGAAGCGGGCTTCCGCCCAGCTCTTGAGCTTGGAGGTGGAGAGGGGGAGTCCTGAGTCGATCAAAGTCCAGCCTGCTTGGCCATCGTTGATCGCGTAGGCATTAACAAACAAAATGCGCAGCCCGCTTATTCCTGGCGCGACGTTCTCGAGTGAAACAACCTCATACTCTGGCAGAGCTACTGAATCCATCACCCGCATGACGCCAGCCGAGATGGGAAGTGACACTGGTGAACATACGAGGAACTTACTTGATGGGTCCGGTCCAGCGAAGCCCTATGCGCCAGAGACGCGGCGTTCCGGTATTTGGAGAAGGAGTAAGCGCAACGAGGTAGCTGCGATCGAGCAGATTATCCACTGAAGCGACAGCGGAAAGCTTGCTGGTGAGACGCTGCTGAGCCGACAACTGAAGGGAAGCATAGCCGGGCAGCTTGAACTGATTCAGGTCGTCGTCGAACACGAGGCCGAAGCTTCGGATGCCGCCCGAAATGAGAGTCTTCTTTGCGCTGAACGTCACCTGCGCGGTCCCTTGCTGCTTTGGCACCTCAGGGATGCGCTGGCCGCTTGCGAGACGAGCATCCGCGTAAAGGTAACCCGCCTGAGCAACCCAGTGCTGCCAGTGATGATTGATGCTCGTTTCGACTCCGCGTGAAAGCGCGCTGGGGAAATTCTCGCGCTGGCGAAGGATGAGCGTCGGTGACGTGCTCAGCGTTGCATTATCGATCAGATTGTTCAACTGATTGCGGAACAACGTCAGGGCGATGCTGGTATTTTCGGCATTCCAATCGACGCCGGCTTCCACGCCGACCAATCCTTCGGGAACGAGCGCGGCGTTCGCCAACGTCAAAGCGTTGCCAACGCGGAAATTTCGATAGAGCTCGTTGAGAGTGGGAGCGCGAAAGCTCCGGTAAGCCGACGTTCTGAAACGGAATTGCTTCAAACCCATGGCAATTCCGCCATTCGGGCTAACGAAGGTTTGGCCGTGTTGGCCGGTGAACTGGTGACGAATACCAGCGAAGAACCGGAACCGGCCAACGGTAAGATCACCCTGGCCGAAGAGGCCATGTTCCAGAAGAGTGCCTCCACTTCTGGTCAGGATATGTGTGCTGTACGAATAGTCATTGCTTATGCCGTGTGTGTCGTCCGTATCGGCTCCGGCAATCGTGTTCCAACGCACAGCGTGGTGGCGCCAGTA
The DNA here is from genome assembly GCA_963723645.1 of Terriglobia bacterium. Classification (GTDB taxonomy): domain Bacteria; phylum Acidobacteriota; class Terriglobia; order Bryobacterales; family Bryobacteraceae; genus Bog-105. The sequence continues at coordinate 694,215 of CAVRRR010000005.1, read as the reverse complement.
AAGGGCGCCTCCCGTATCCTGTACCGGCACGGTTTGCCGGGCGGTTAAGGTTTCTTTGTTCCGGTTCAGAGACACGCTCGAGTAGGTGCTATGGAACTGCTCTTCGGTGTGGAAGCCCAGAAAAGAGATTTGGTCGTTTGTCCAGGAATGCGTGTAGGTGAGGCCCACGGTGCCGAGTCCCGTGGAATTATGCGTGAGGACAGTGCCGTTCTGACGTTCCTCTGCGAGCACATCGAAGTGAATAGCAATGCGGTCGGCGACTCCGAGGTAGTCCAGGCGAACATCGCCCATAGCAAATCGAACGTTAGCTTTCGTGTCAACGCTCCCGCGGGCATATTGCGGGGTGATGTAATAGCCATCCGTCGTCAGCGCGCGCGAGTGTACCGAAAGTCCCCACGGACCCCAAAGGTTCGAGTAGGCTGCCGAGACGTCTTCGGTTCCTTCGTTTCCAATGAGGAAACCGGCATCGATATGCTCGTGCTGCTCCGCGGGAGAGAACATCGAGATCGTTCCGCCCATCGCACGGTCACCAAAGATGCTGGTGGAAGCGCCGCGATTGATATCTACTTCGCTGATGTACTCCGGATCGATGCGGTCCCAGTAAACCCATCCGCCAAACGGATCATTAATCGGAATCCCGTCCCAAAGCACAAGCGTTCGGCTTGCACCGGATGAACCGGTGCCCCGCAAAGAGACGCCTTGCGTTGTGGGATTGGCTACCAGGCTCGAGGAGCGACGAAAGAGGCTGAAGCCGGGAATCTGCCGCAAGCGGTCATCGAGTTCCACGCCGGGAATAAGGCGCAGCTGTTGATTAGTCAGTACGGTGATGGAAGCGGGAACCTCGCTCGAGATCATGGCGTTGACTGTGACCGTAGTCTTGAGGGGCTGCTGCGTCGCAGGCTGTTGCGGGGACAAACCCGGGCCGTTTTGGTTTTGTCCCCCCTTCGTTTTGTCGGGAGAAGCCGGCGTTGATTTATCCTGGGCGGGGTTGTCCTGAGCAGCCAAGGCCGGAGAAGGGAGGCCGAGGGTCGTCGACAGGGTGATTGCTAACCAGTAAAATGCGCGCATGTGTAGAAACAGGACTGCCGCCTCTGAAGAAACCGGTAATGCCAGTCGGCTCGTATCCTAAAGGTACACGATGCATGGCCGCCTACTATCAAGCGCGATTTCATTGGTATTTCTTGCAGCGGGCATGGGTTGTGGCGTCCAGAATGCGAGTGAAGTATCGATCGATCCCGCTTTAGCGAAGTTGGTTCCGCCCGACGCGACGGTTCTCGCCGGTATCGATGTGAAGAAGCTGAAAGTCACACCGTACTATTCCAGCCGGAGCTACGAACTGAATATCCCCTTGCTGGATAGCGTGTCTCGGGAATTCGGCTTTGATCCGCGGCGCGACATTTCGGACGTGCTGATCAGTTGGAACGGAAAGAACCTGATCGTCGCTGCGAAAGGGCGATTCGCAAAGGATGGAATCGAGCAAAGGTTGAGAGAAGGCGGGCAGCAGACCAGATACAAGCAACAGCTGTTACTTGGGAGTTCCGGTAGTGCTATCACGTTTCTCAACTCTGAAGTGGCGCTAGCGGGCAAGATGCATGCTGTAAAGAGCGTGATTGACATCCAGAAAGCAGGAACGGGTCAGGTCGCGGAAGAGTTCGCTAGCGCGGTGTTGCATATCTCTAAGCGAGACCAACTCTGGCTGGTCAGCCGCAGCGGTCTGCCTTTCGCGGATATGCCTGTGCACTCCGATATTGCTTCAATTCTTTCGAACTTTGCGGGTTATGTGAGTTGGACCTCCGCCAGAATAGCCGTCGACACAGGCATGCATTTCGAGGCGCAAGTCGAGTGCGTGTCGAGCGCAGGATCTAAACGCGTGGACGACGCCTTACGCGCCGGGCTGGGGCTGGCGCGGTTGACTACGAAAGAGAGTGCAACTGACCTGCTGCGGCTCTATAACTCTATGCAAGTGAGGCGAGACAAAGAAGCAGTGTACGTGCACGCTGACTTACCGTCGGACTTGATCGATCAGCTGCTTGCTCGGGCCGCTAGTTTCAACCGAATCAACAGCGAGTTCTGAGATCGGTCAGCTTAAAGCCTGGATTTTCCGCCCTCGCTTATGTAGTTGCGATTCCAGGAAGGGACTTCGACACTTACGTCGCCTTTGACAACCGCCTGGCATCCGAGCCTTGAACGAAGGGTCAGGCCCGCCGCCATTTCAAGCCGGTCGAGTTCGTCGTCTTCCGGTTCGGAAAGGTTCTTTTCGCCCTCGAGTACGATGACGTGGCAAGTTGTACAGGCGCAGCTTCCGCCGCACGCGTGTTCAAGATCAAGTCCCAGATTGAGCGCTATGTCGAGCAATGACTCGCGTTTTCCGTGATCGCTATACGGAAGCTTGCCGGATTGAAACTCTACTGTCTTATTTTCCGGCTTAAAGGTAACCTTCGGCACAACTCATTGTACGATTCAGACCCAAACTAGCTGACTCTTCGATTCGAATGATGAGCGCAGGAAGCGCGGTGCGAAGCGCTCCTGCATACTGTAGTTCAGTGTTCCAGGAGATTGAAGATCAGATTACAGACGCTGTTGAGACGCGTCTGCAAGAGCATTTCGGCTTGACCATGAAGGTCTCACTCGAACAGCCCAAGCAAAGTTCGTTCGGCGAGGTTGCCATCCCGGTTGCCTTTCAACTGGCGCGACAGCTGAAGCGCGCTCCGAGGCAGATCGCTGAAGAACTCGCGGCAGGGCTAACTGAAATTTCCGGTGTCCAATCGTTCGAGATTGCAGGGAACGGATACATCAATGTGCGGCTTAACCGGGGAGAATACGCCCGTACACTGCTACAGCCGTCTGCGGACGGTCATACCGCCTCCAGCGGGAAGACTATCGTAGAACACACCAATATAAACCCAAACAAGGCAGCGCATATCGGACATCTGCGAAACGCTGTTTTGGGCGACACCTTCGTCCGGATGCTGCGCAAGCGGGGACGACAAGTAGAGGTGCAGAACTATATCGACAATACCGGGGTACAAGTAGCGGACGTGGCGGTAGCGTTCCACCGTCTCGAGCGGCGCGGTCCTGTAGAAGTCGCGGCCTTGATTGAGGATTCGGACATTCGATTCGACTATCTCTGCTGGGATCTGTATGCGCGCATATCTTCTTACTACAAAGAGGATCCGGCAGCGCTGGCATGGCGCGGCGAAACACTCCACGAGATTGAAAGCGGGCGGGGAACCCTCGCCGAAATCGGCGCCTTGGTGGCAGACGCAATTGTGCGGCTGCATTTGCGCACCATGTATCGTCTGGGCGTTGAATATCAGCTACTGCCACGGGAGAGTGAGATTCTCTACCTCAAATTCTGGACGACTGCGTTCGAGCTCCTGAAGCAGCGGAAGGCAATTTACTTTGAAGAGCAAGGAAAAAACAAGGGTTGCTGGGTGATGCCCGCGTCCGCGTTTCGCCTGTCCGGATCAACGGGGGATGAGGAGCAGAATTCCGGCGAGGACGACAGCAAGGTCATCGTTCGTTCGAACGGCACAGTCACTTACGTAGGCAAAGACATCGCGTATCAACTTTGGAAGTTTGGTCTCCTGGGACAGGATTTCTACTATCGTCCGTGGTCGGTCTATCCTGACGGCAAAGAGGTCTGGGTGACCTCCGATAGACCTGCGATCGAAACGGCTCCGGCATTTGGGCACGCCTCTCAGGTTTTCAACGTGATCGACTCGCGCCAATCGTACTTGCAGGATGTCGTAATAGCAGGGATGAGGGCGCTTGGCTACAACGAACAGGCTGACGCCTCAACGCATTTTTCGTATGAGATGGTCGCGCTCTCGCCGAGGACGTGCCTGGATCTCGGAATTGAATTATCCGACGAAGATAAAAAACGTTCCTATGTTGAGGTTTCCGGCCGTAAGGGCCTGGGAGTCAAGGCGGATGACCTCATCGATAAGCTGATCGAGACAGCGTTGCGGGAAGTAGAAGATCGGCATTCGGAAGCTGATCCCGCTGAGCGCAGGCGCGTTGCCACTCAGATTGCGATCGGCGCCCTGCGCTACTTTATGCTGAAGTTCACGCGCACCTCCGTTATCGCCTTCGACTTCCAAGAGGCGTTAAGTTTCGAAGGTGACACGGGACCGTACGTCCAATATGCCGCCGTGCGTGCCGGCAACATTTTGCGGAAGTATGAGGATCGTGGTCAGCCGCTTCCGGCCTTTGCAGACGTCTTGGATCTGACGTCGCTCGCCAAGGTTCTCTCCGAGGACAGCTTGTGGCAGGTACTCCTGCTTGCCTCCAAATCTGATAACGTACTGGAGCGAGCGATATCGTCGGGCGAACCCGCACATGTGGCCAAGTACGGTTTTCAACTTGCCCAAGCTTTCAACAACTTCTATCATGAGCACTCGGTTATCTCCGAACCGGACGCGCAGAGACGGGCTGCTCTCCTGTGGCTCACTCAATACGTGCGCGACCAGCTGCTCTCGATCATGGGCGTACTCGGGATCGAGCAACCCGCATATATGTAGCAAATGAACATGGGATCTAAACTAAAAGCAAATGGCCAGTAAGAACACGTTTGGTGCTGCCGCGAGCCTGCGGGTGAACGAAGATGAATACCAGATTTTCCGGCTCGACGCGCTCGAAAAGGCCGCAACCGGAGTAAAGTTGTCCCGCCTTCCGTACTCGATCAAAGTTTTGGTCGAGAATCTGCTCCGTTTCGAAGATGAGCGGACCGTAAGAGCTAGCGACATCGAATACGTAGCCAAGTGGGATCCAAAGACAGCGGCGCAGGAAATTCAGTTTCGCCCGGCGCGCACCTTGCTGCAGGATTTTACTGGCGTTCCTTGCGTGGTCGATTTAGCTGCCATGCGTGACGCTCTTAAGAAGCTGAATGCCAATCCTGAATTGGCAAATCCTCTGATTCCGGCCGATCTTGTGATTGATCACTCGGTCCAGGTGGATGCGTTCGGATCCGACAAGGCGTTTGCCGAAAATGCGTTCTTGGAGTTTTCCCGGAACCAGGAGCGGTACGCCTTTTTGCGATGGGGACAAAAGGCGTTTCAAAATTTTCGCGTGGTGCCCCCGGACACCGGCATCGTGCACCAGGTCAACCTGGAGTATCTTGCAAGCGTCGTTTTTACAGGCCGTAAAGCCGGAGTCAGGCAAGCCTATCCCGATACCCTGATGGGAACTGATTCCCACACGACCATGATCAACGGAGTCGGAGTTGTGGGTTGGGGAGTAGGGGGAATCGAGGCCGAAGCATGTATGCTCGGGCAGCCAATATCCATGCTGCTCCCTCAAGTAGTGGGCTTCAAGCTTACTGGCCACCTTCTCGAAGGCGCCACGGCGACCGATCTTGTCTTGACTGTCACCCAAATGCTGAGGAAGAAAGGCGTAGTCGGTAAGTTCGTAGAGTTTTATGGGCCCGGCGTCAGCGCTCTTTCGCTCGCTGACCGGGCAACTATTAGTAACATGGCTCCCGAGTATGGAGCAACGATTGGTTTCTTCCCGATTGATGATGTTACTCTGCAATACCTCACCTTGACGGGTCGTACGCCCGAGCATGTGAATCTGGTCGAGTTTTATACAAAGGAACAAGGGCTTTTCCTCTCAACCGAATCACCGGATCCCGTGTACTCGGACACCCTAAGTCTTGATCTTTCGAAAGTAACTCCGTCACTTGCCGGTCCTCGCCGGCCGCAGGACCGGATCGATCTGCCGGACGTAAAAGAGAACTTTCTATCGTCGCTCGGTGGTTCGCAAAAAACAACAAAGCTGTCGGTGAACGGCCACAAGGAGAAGATCAGCGATGGAGCCGTTGTAATCGCCGCCATCACGAGTTGCACGAATACCTCGAATCCGTCGGTGATGGTGGCTGCGGGGTTACTCGCGAAAAAGGCCGCCGAAAAAGGCTTAACACCGAAATCATGGGTGAAAACATCGCTCGCGCCCGGTTCGAAAGTGGTGTTCGACTATTTGAATGATGCCGGATTGATGCCCTCGCTCGAACATTTCAACTTTCACCTTGTTGGATACGGGTGCACCACTTGTATCGGGAACAGCGGTCCGCTTCCGGAGAACGTCGCCGCCGCGGTTACGGATGGCAAACTCAATGTAGCGGCCGTGTTGAGCGGAAACAGGAATTTTGAAGGGCGCGTTAATCCGCTGGTTCGCTCCAACTATCTCGCCTCACCTCCTTTAGTGGTTGCCTATGCAATCGCCGGACGCGTGGATCTCGATCTGACTAAGGATGCGCTCGGCAAGACTCCGGAAGGGGAGGAAGTGTATCTGAGGGACGTTTGGCCCACTTCCGAAGAAGTGGATGCGGTAGTTAAAGCTTCCGCGCGCACTGAGTTTTTCCGGAAGGAATACGAGGGAGTTTTCGAGGGTGACGCTAGTTGGAATTCGCTGAAGGTTCATGGGGGCAGCCTCTATGAGTGGAGCGAGCATTCAACCTATATAAAACGTCCGCCTTACTTCGATACGGTTGCGGATCCGGAAACGTTCGTGCGCGATTTCCAGGCGATGCGCGCTTTAGCGGTATTGGGAGATTCGGTAACGACCGATCACATCTCACCCGCAGGGTCGATAGCCGTGGACAGCCCAGCCGGCAAGTATCTTATCGGTCTCGGAGTAAAGCCGGCCGACTTCAACAGCTACGGTGCAAGGCGAGGAAATCATGAAGTCATGGTGCGCGGCACCTTCGGCAACATCCGGCTCAGAAATCAACTTGTTCCGGGTGTAGAGGGCAGTTGGACGCGCCACATGCCTGGCGGCGAGAAGATGTTCATTTACGATGCCTCCGTTAGATATAAGGAGGAAGGCGTTGACCTGATCGTGGTCGCGGGCAAGGAGTACGGTTCGGGTTCGTCGAGGGATTGGGCTGCAAAGGGTACGTTGCTGCTGGGAGTTCGTGCCGTTCTTGCCGAGAGCTTCGAGCGGATTCACCGCTCCAACCTGGTGCAAATGGGGGTGCTACCGCTCCAGTTTATGCCAGGCCAAGGACACGAGACGCTTGGTTTGACGGGTGAGGAGACGTTCGACGTGACTGGCGTGTCGGAAGCAATTTCCGCGGGCGGCTCTGTTTACGTAACCGCCACAACGGCGAAGGGCAAGCACCACCAGTTCGAGGCGAAGGTCCGCATCGACACTCCGCAGGAGGCCGAGTACTACCGGCACGGCGGCATCCTTCCCTATGTTCTCCGCCAGTTGATGACTGCGCAAGAGGCTCCGTCCCTTCTTGCTTGATCTGCCGGACTGATGAGAATACGGCCACCGCTGCTGGTCTCTGCCGGCATCATTCACCGCGACGGTCAAGTCCTCGTTGGCCAGCGCCGAAAAGGTGACCGGCACTCTCTTAAATGGGAATTTCCGGGCGGGAAAGTTGAATATGGCGAAACTCCCAAGCAAGCTCTCATACGGGAACTTTGGGAGGAGTTGTACATCCGGGCTACGGTCGGGGCGGAACTGGCGCGGTACCAGCACGACTATCCGAATGGAAGCCGCGTTCACTTGCTCTTTTTTTCGGTACCTCAGTTTAGCGGTGAACCAAATGCTCGCGTCTTCGAGCAGATCTGCTGGGTAGATCTGCCTCAGTTGCCAAGTCTGGATTTCGTCGAAGGCGATCTCGACTTCATCAGACGCCTGGCGCGGGGAGACTTCTCACTGCGGCTCTGAACAGGATTCAGGGCAGGTGAACGAACGCTTTTCGCGTCGCACTAAATCTTCCTCAGCGAAACCGAAGTGAGGTGACGAGTGTCGACTTACCATGAGATCAGTATTTATTCTTGCTACTTTGCTGTTCATACCGATGTTCGTTAAAGCGCAGTCGCAGTAGACAGACGGGTTGCACATGAGGATTATGTCCTCCTCAGGGAAGGGCAATTTCTGCACGGGCGCGCAGGAAAACAGGGGAGCGGATGGCACCAAGGTTTACATGCTGCCTTGTCACGAGGGGCAAAATCAGCGGTGGACGATTACGACGTCTGCGGAACGAGGCGCGGCGATCGTCGGTGTGGGCGGTTATTGCCTGGATGTTCGCGGTTCTTCGACTGCGCCCGGAGCGCCTGTTCAGCTATACGCCTGTCACTTCAAGGCCAATCAGCGATTCATAGTAAGCCGGGACGGAACCATCAAGGAGCAGTCCTCCGGCAACTGTTTGCAAGCTGAAGCGGATAAGCCGGGTGCAGCAATCGTTCTCGCAGCTTGCAAAGGCGTGCCTAGCGAGAAGTGGCACGTTCAGGAGTAAGCCGAAACTTGTTGGTATGAACAGGGTGCAGCGAAGAAGCGGTCGACCGCCTCGGCTTCTATCCGTGGTTTGAATCCCGTTCGCACACTTGGCACCTTCAGGGATTCTTCAGGTCTCTGGCCTAAACTCGATCGTCGGTCACCCTGTTCATATACCACCCTCATGAAAATCTCTTGCAAACTGCTGTTGCCTATCTTCGGTGTCGCGCTTACCGCTCAAGTAGTATTAGCCCAAGGCTACAAACTGACCGGGTCCATCGCTATCGGCGGGACCGGGGGTTGGGACTACCTGACTGCGGACAGCGAAAACCACCGGCTGTATGTATCTCATGCGGGTGATGTAGAAGTCATCGATCTCTCTTCTGAGAAGCCTGTTGGCAAGATCTCAGGGATGAGCCGGATTCACGGTATTGCGATCGCGAACGATTTGAATACCGGCTTCATCAGCGATGGTGGGACAGATGAAGTTGTATCGTTCGACCTCAGAACCTTGAAGGTCAAGGATAAGGTAAAGGCGGGAACAAATCCGGACGGGATTGTTTATGATCCCGCTTCGAAGCGAGTCTTCGCCTTCAACGGGCGCAGCCAGAACGCTACCGCTATCGATGCTGCCACCGGAAAGGTCGCCGGCACGATCGCACTCGGTGGTAAGCCCGAGTTTCCCGTGAGCGACGGCAAGGGGAACGTTTACGACAACATCGAGGATAAAAATGAAATCGTCCAAATCGATTCGAAGACGCTCCAAGTAAAGGCACACTGGTCAGTGGCCCCCTGTGAATCACCGTCCGGATTAGCCATAGATAGAGAAAGCCGCCGGTTGTTTGCCGTGTGCGACGAAAAGAAGATGGCGGTTGTCGATGCCGATACCGGGAAAGTAGTAGCCACTCCTGAAATCGGAGAAGGGCCAGACGCTGCCGGGTTTGATCCCGGTACCAAACTTGCGTTCTCGTCCAATGGTGAAGGAACTCTTACGGTGATTCGGGAGAACGGCAGGGACGACTACTCGGTAGTTGAAAATGTGCCCACGGCGAAGGGTGCCCGCACCATGGCCCTGGATACCGAGACACACAAGGTGTACCTGTCCTCAGCCGAGTACGGCCCTGCTCCTGCTCCTTCAGCGCAGACTCCTCACCCGCGGCCGTCAGTGGTCCCCGGAACATTCAAAATCCTGGTCGTAAGCAAGTAGCTGCAAAAACCGCGCGTAGTTCGGCTTGCTTGTACAGAACGCTACTGTTTCGCGTCAGGCGAGGTCAGCACCACCCAGCTGAATTACAGTGCACGCAGCTGGGATCAGTCCAGGTCGAAGGGCCGCTTAGGCGGCGGGCCAGTCTTATCTTCCTTGGCCTGCTTCAACAGTTCTTCGAATCGCTTCTCACGCACTTTATCGCCGCTTAAGTGCGTGGCAAAGCTTTTTTCGAACGCGTCGTTGCGGCGGTCCGCATCTCCCTTAAGCTGCTGGACGGCACTATGCAGGTCCTCGATTAAAGGCTTCTTCTCCGGTTCGTGATGATTAATGACGAGTTGTGTTTCCGTGTCAATCTGGAGACTCGATCCGCAACACGGACACTTAACTTCAAACAATTGACCTTTTCCGCGCGCCATACCGGAATCGTAGCGCAATCCTCGGCTGCGCTCGAACTTGCGAGCGGCTGCTATGCTCTGGACTGCTGAGCGAGATGGAGGCCGTCTTAGGTTGGATCTCACATTACGGTTACGCCGGTTTGTTCGGCTTACTTATCCTCGGGATTGTCGGGTTGCCGGTTCCGGATGAGACCCTGCTGACCTTTTGCGGGTATCTGATTTGGAAGGGCCGTTTGCACCCTCTCGGCACATTCCTCGCCGGCTTCGGTGGCAGCTTGTGCGGTATTTCCTTCAGCTACCTGCTCGGCCGGGTGTACGGTAACAAGGTCATTCATCGCTATGGCCGGTACATCGGTTTAAATGCAAAGCGCCTCGACCTTGTGCACCGGGGATTCGCGCGTTGGGGAAGGTGGCTGCTCGCGATAGGCTACTTTGTTCCAGGCGTGCGACACTTTACAGCTCTCGTCGCCGGAACCACGGACTTGAAGTGGCGGGTCTTCGCTCTGTCCGCCTATTCGGGCGCCGCTCTCTGGGTCGCCACGTTCCTAACACTCGGCTATATGGTGGGCGAACAATGGCACCAAACCTCCGCCACCTTTCACAAGTACTCTTTGCTCGCAACCGGTCTCGCGCTCGCCCTTGGAGCCGCAGTGTGGCTGATCAAGACGCGTCGCAGTCAATCCTGAAATCTCGCAATTCCTGCATCTGTTAATCCTGGTTACATGCAAGTTTCGCGTATGGTTCCTCTATTAGCGGCGGCCCTGTCCTTATCGCCGCTCGCGACGCCGCAGACAGGAGCGCCTTCGAGCGGAGTCGATCTGAGCGCTATCGACAAGACCGCTGACCCTTGCCAGAATTTCTACCAATATGCATGCGGCAGCTGGGTGAAGGCGAACCCTGTGCCTCCACAATATTCTCGTTGGGGTCGCTTCAACGAACTTCAGGACAGGAATCAGGAGGTGCTCCGGGGCATTCTCGAGGACTCAGCAGCTCATCAGGATCGTTCCCCAATCGATCAAAAGATCGGAGCCTACTATGCGGCTTGTATGGACGAAAGCGCCGTGGACAAGGCAGGTTATACCCCGATCAAAGCGGGCATTGGTCGCATCCTCGACTTGAAGGACAAGGCCGCCCTCGCCGCCGAAGTCGCTCGCCTGCAAAATCAGGGCGTCACTGCGTTCTTCGTTTTTCGCTCAAGCCCTGATCCCGATAACGCGAAAATGACGATTGCGGATGTCGATCAAGGCGGTCTTGGATTACCGGATAAAAGCTACTACATCGGCGCAAAGGATGAAAAAACCAGGGCCGAATATGTGGGGCACGTTTCGAAGATGCTCCAGTTGGTCGGGCAACAGCCGCCTGCGGCTGATGCAGGCGCGAAAGCAGTTCTCAAGATAGAAACGGAGCTCGCTACAGCCTCGCTTGACCGCGTGGCGCGCCGCGACCCGAACCTCACCCACCACAAGATGACGGTTGCAAATCTTCAGGCGCTCACCGCTGATTTCAACTTCGCTAGTTACTTTTCTGCCCGGAACGCGCCTTCTTTCGATCAACTAAACGTCGGAGTACCGGATTTTTTCAAGAGCCTGAACAACACGCTTTCTTCCACCAGCCTTGACGATTTAAAAACCTATCTTCTATGGCACTATGTGTCGGCCTATGCCCCAGATCTGAGCAAGCCGTTCGTCGTGGCCAACTTTGATTTTTACGGGCGTTACCTCACAGGCGCCAAGGAACTGCAGCCCCGTTGGAAGCGATGCGTTGAATCGACCGATAACGCGCTTGGTGAGGCGCTCGGGCAAAAGTACGTCGCCCAGGCTTTCGGCGGCCAGTCGAAAGAGAAGACCCAGCAGCTTGTCGACACCATCGAACAGCAGATGGAGAAGGACATCAAGTCGCTGACCTGGATGAGCGACGCCACCAAGCAGCAGGCCCTGGTCAAACTCAAAGGTGTCACAAACAAGATTGGTTATCCGGATAAATGGCGCGACTATTCGAGTGTCTCCGTTTCGCCGGGTGACTTGGTTGCCGATGTGCGCAATGCACGCGAGTTCGAGCTCCACAGAAACCTCCTGAAAATCGGAAAGCCCGTGGACCGCGCGGAATTTGGGATGACCCCGCCAACTGTCAACGCGTACTACAGCCCTTTGCAGAACAACATCAACTTCCCGGCCGGTATCCTGCAGCCACCGTTTTACAAGAGCTCAGCCGATATGGCGGTGAATTTCGGAGCAATCGGGGCCGTCATCGGCCATGAGCTGACGCACGGGTTCGACGATCAGGGCCGCCGCTTCGATGCCGACGGGAACCTCAGGGACTGGTGGCAGAAACAGGATGAAGAGGCATTCAAACAGCGCGCAGACTGTCTGGTCAACGAGTACTCCAGCTTCAAACCAGTGCCGGACGCCAATCTAAATGGCAGACTTACGCTCGGAGAGAACGGCGCGGACAATGCAGGCATACGGCTCGCCTACATGGCTCTGTTGGGCGCAAAGGAAAACGGGAAGGTGAATCTCGAGAAGCTTGACGGCTATACGCCGGAGCAGCGGTTTTTCCTGGGTTATGCCCAAATCTGGTGTCAGAATGCGAGGCCGGAATACTCTCGTACGAGCGTACGAACCGATCCGCATTCTCCGGGCGAGTTCCGCGTCATAGGCGTCATCCAGAACACGCCGGACTTCGGTAAAGCCTTCGGATGCTCCGTTGGGCAGCCGATGATGAAAGCGGATGCCTGCCGGGTCTGGTAAATCCCCGATTGAAAAAACTACACTTAAGGTGCATGTCGAATTGGTTTCTGAGGCTTTGTCTCAGCTGTTTGCTGTTAGCCGTGGGCCTTTGGGCGCAGTCCCCGGCTGAATCAGCTAGCGGACTGGACCTAAGCGCAATAGATAAGTCGGTCGATCCTTGCCAGGACTTCTATCAATATGCGTGTGGAACATGGATGAAGAATAATCCCGTTCCCGCGGACGAAAGCCGTTGGGGAAGATTCAATGAGCTGAATCAGCGAAACCAGGTCGTCTTACGCGGCATTCTAGAGGACGCTGACAAGAATCAGGCCAGCTCTCCCATCGATCAGAAGATTGGCGGCTACTATGCATCGTGCATGAATGAGAGCGACATCGAGCAGAAGGGAATTCAACCGCTCCAGCCTGAGCTCGACCGCATCGCGCATCTCAAAAGTCAGCAGGAGCTGCTCGACGAGATTGCACGTTTGCAGCAGCGGCAAATCAACGTGTTTTTTGGTTTCGGGGCCCAGCCGGATTTGAAGAACGCAAAGATGATGATTGCGGCGATCGACCAGGGAGGTCTGGGTTTGCCGGAGAAGGATTACTATTTCCGTACAGATCCGAAGTCGGTCGATCTCCGGAACAAGTATGTTGCCACTGTAGCCAAGATGCTTACGATGGCGGGCGTGCCGGTAGCGGAGGCGCAGAAGAAGGCGGCTACGGTCATGTCGATTGAAACCGACCTGGCAAAGGCCTCACTCGACGTTACCAGCCGTCGAGACCCCCAAAAGCTCTTTCACGAAATGTCAAGCGCTCAATTGAACGAGCTGAGCTCACAGTTCAATTTCACAGAGTTCTTCACGCGCATGGATGCTCCGCCGTTTGAAAAGATCAACGTCGCGGTCCCCGAGTTTATCAAAGAACTGAACCAGCTTCTTGCTTCCCGTCCCATGAGCGAGATAAAGGATTACCTAAGCTGGCACTACATAAACGACAGCGCGCCGCTGCTGACAAAGCCTTTCGTGAATGCTAATTTCGATTTCTACGAACGCACTCTGCTCGGGACAAAGGAGCTCAAACCACGCTGGAAACGCTGTGTCTCTGCCACCGACTCGGAATTGGGTGACGCTCTCGGGCGTAAGTATGTGGAAAAGACCTTCGGTGAGCAAGGCAAGGCGCGAACCCTGCAGATGGTTGGCGAAATTGAGCAGGAAATGGGTAAAGATCTCGAATCTCTGACCTGGATGAGCCCCCAAACGAAGCAGCAGGCCTTAGCCAAACTGCATGCCGTAACGAATAAGATCGGCTATCCCGAAAAGTGGCGAGATTACTCCAGCGTGAACATCCAAGCCGATGATTATTTCGGCAATACTTACCGCGCAAATGAATTTGAAGTAAAGCGGCAACTGGCGAAAATAGGTAAGCCGGTCGATCGGCGCGAGTGGCAGATGACTCCGCCTACTGTAAATGCTTATTACGACCCGACACAGAACAACATCAACTTCCCCGCCGGTATTCTCCAACCTCCCTTTTACTCGAACAAGGCGGATGATGCCGTTAACTACGGGGCAATAGGAGCGATCGTCGGCCACGAGCTTACTCACGGGTTCGACGATGAAGGGCGGCAGTTCGATGGCGGCGGCAATCTCCGGGATTGGTGGCAGAAGGAAGATGGGGAACGGTTTGACAAACTCGCCGGTTGCACGGTGAACGAATACGGCAGCTTCAGCCCAGTGCCTGGCGTCGAGCTGAACGGAAAGTTGACTCTCGGAGAGAACACTGCCGATAACGGCGGCATTCGTCTGGCATACATGGCATTGATGGATGATCTGGCCAAAAAGAGTATCCCTCCGAGCGAGAAGGCGGACGGCTACACACAGGCCCAGCAATTTTTCATTGGCTTCGCTCAGGATTGGTGTGAAAACGTGACGCCCGAAACGGCTCGCTTCTTCGCCCAAACCGACCCGCACTCGCCAGGCCGGTTCCGCGCCAATGGCGTCGTGAAAAATATGCCGGAGTTCAACCAGGCTTTCGGTTGCAAGCCGAGCGACGCGATGTATGTCGCCAAGGGAAAAGGATGTCGCGTATGGTGATCAATTGGAACAACTCAGGCGCATTCTATGAGCAATGACGTGAAGGATAATCCGCTCCTCGTGGAGCGATTGCCGATTCAATTCGATCAGGTCAGGGCAGAGCATGTCGAGCCTGCGGTACGAGTCCTGCTCGAAGAGATGAACCATCGCCTCGATGACCTCGGAGGTTCAGCGACTCCGCGCACGTACGATAATGTCCTGCTAGGGCTCGACACCCTGAGCCAGCCGCTTGACTTCGCAATGTCCGTGGTCAGACATCTGGAATCGGTAGCAACTTATCCGGAATTTCGTGAAGCATACAACTCCGTGCAGGGGCCGGTCAGCCAGTTCTACAGTTCGATCCCGTTGAACCAAAACCTCTGGGATTCCGTGAACACGGTCAATCGGAGTGTCAAGACGGACGAGTTGTCACCCGTGCACCGGCGCTTCCTCGAAAAGACGGTCAGTGGGTTTCGCCGAGCCGGGGCCGAGCTCGACGCAGCGGGAAAACAACGCCTTGAAGAGCTGAATATCGCGCTTACAAAAGCTACGACTAAATTCTCCCAAAACGTCCTTGATGCAACAAATGCGTTCGAGCTCACCGTTACTGATGAAGCCAAGCTCGCCGGCCTTCCGCAATCGGCGGTAATGGCCGCCCGTGAGAGTGCGCGATCGAAGGGCAGGGAAGGCTGGCGATTCACTTTACAGGCGCCGAGTTATATCGCTGCCATGACCTATCTCGATGACCGTTCGTTGAGGCAGGAACTATGGGACGCCTTCAATAGACGAGCAACTTCGGGTGAACTCGATAACCGCGGCTTGATCGTTGAAATTCTGCGATTGAGACGCGAAAAGGCTCGCCTTCTCGGCTATCGCGATTTCGCAGATCTGGTCTTGGAAGAGCGCATGGCACACGCGGGCGCCCAAGCTCAAAACTTTCTCAAGGAGCTTGATCATAAGACGCGGCCGCACTTCGAGCGTGAGAACCAGAGCCTGCGTGAGCTAGCCCGAGAACTCGGGTATTCGGTCGTCGAGCCGTGGGATCTCAGCTACCTTGCCGAAAAGCAGAGAAAGGCGCTTTACGATTTCGATGATGAGGAGCTGCGCCCGTATTTCGAGCTTAACCGTGTAGTGGCGGGAATGTTCGACATCTTCAGCCGCTTACTCGGAATCAAGGTTGTGGAAGAGTCTGGAGTCCCCGTATGGGACCCTGCTGTGAAGTATTACCGAGTCGAGGACGCGGTTTCCGGCAAGCTGCTCGGCAGCTTTTACAGCGACTGGTTTCCTCGCGAGAACAAACGTGGCGGCGCCTGGATGGATTCCCTGGTGACTGGCAATCCCGACGAGGACCGGCCTCACACGGGCGTCATTTGCGGAAACCTGACACCGCCCATGGAAGACGTTCCATCCCTGCTGACACATAGCGAAGTGGAGACGATCTTTCACGAGTTCGGCCATCTGCTCCACCACACGTTAAGCAGGGTGCCGGTTCGCACCCTCGCCGGAACGAACGTTCCCTGGGATTTCGTCGAACTTCCGTCGCAGATCATGGAAAACTGGACGGTGGAACAGGACGCCCTCCATCTGTTCGCCCGCCATCATAAGAGCGGGGAAGCTATTCCTGAAGCCCTGTTCCAAAAAATGCGTCGTGCTCGTACCTTCCGTAGTGCCAATATGCAAATGCGGCAGATCGGGCTGGGTATGGTCGATCTGAAGCTCCACCGCGAATTCGATCCGGACGCTGCTGAGGATGTCCTGACCTTTGCGCGGCAAGTCGCTGCGGACTACTCACCCGCAGAGTTACCGCCCTACTACGGCATGATCGCCAGCTTCACGCACCTCTTTGCCAGCCCTGTGGCGTATGGCGCGGGTTACTACTCTTACAAGTGGGCTGAGGTTCTGGATGCGGACGCGTTTACCCGGTTTCGTAAAGAGGGCATCTTCAACGCGGAGACGGGCGGGGACTACCGGCAGCGCATTCTCGAGCGAGGCGACAGTGAGGACCCGGTTCAGCTCTATCGCGATTTTATGGGCCGCGACCCGGACGCCAGGGCTTTGCTGGAGCGGCTCGGCTTGCTTGAGGAGGAGGTAACGGCCTGACCGTGAGCCGTTAGAGGATGGATTCGGTGAGCATTGGTGACCGCGATTCCTCTTCGCATCGGGATGAAGCGATCGAAGAGCTCAGGAACGCCCATGCGGGTTGTCTGAAGCAAATCGAAGCCTTACGGCGCGAAGTTGAGGAGAGTGCCGCAGCCGCGCGCGCCGCGCAGGATGAGCTGCAATACTTCGTGTACGCCGCTAGCCACGATCTCCAACAACCGCTCCGTGGGATCGGAACTCACGCCCAGCTTCTCCAGCGAGAATACCCGAACGATCCGCGGGCGAGGGAGTTCACAAGCGTCATCATTGAGGGCGCAGCTCAAATGAACGCCCTCATTCGGGACTTGCTGACATACTCCCGAACAGGCAATGTATCCGAACCGGTATTGATGCGCTTGAATGCGCCGTATCAGTGGGCCCTCTACAATGTCACCAAATTGATCCAGGAATCCGGAGCACACGTCCGCTGCGGTGAACTGCCGGAGGCATTGGCCGACGAGAAACAGATGGTGACCATCTTCGAGCACCTTCTCACCAACGCAATTCGATACCGCAGCGCGGCGCCACCGGAAGTTGAGATCGAAAGTGAGACTGGCGAGGACTTCCACACGATTTCGGTTCAGGATAATGGCGTCGGCATCCGACCTGAATACCACGAGAAGGTCTTTGAGCCTTTCAAGCGGCTTGTTCCGAAAGAGATTCCGGGCAGCGGACTTGGCTTGGCAATCTGCCGTAAAATTTTGCGGGCTCATGGCGGACGAATCTGGGTCGAAAGCGATGGCGAACACGGCTCAAGAGTGACTTTCACGCTGCCAGTGTGAGGGAGGTGATGGTGGAACAGATTCATACTGGTGGATTTCAACCAGTCGGCACTTTGTTTGCTAAGCACTAAGCTCATATAGCTCAGCCACTTAGCGATTGGACCAAGGCGTGTATACAACAGGGCTGCAGTATGTTTCGCAGCCTCTTAGCAATAGTGGTGGCTTTTGCCATCACCCTGTTTTCGACCGCCCCCACGGTGGCGGCGCAATCCGGTTGGCCGTCCGCCTCGCAGTCTCAATCTGGTCAATACCCGGGGGTGGCGCAAGATTCGGCTCAGCAGATGCCTGATGGAACCGCCCAACCTGGGCTGGATTCGAACGGGCAGGGTAATCCACAGCAGGATGCAATCTCGGATCAGCAGCACGGAGTCGCCCGGATCAGTGTCGCGCAAGGCGACGTAAACGTAAAACGTGGCGATACAGGAGAACTTGTCGCAGCGGCTGCGAACGCTCCCCTGGTGACGCAAGACCGTCTTCAGACGGCCGATGGATCCCGCGCTGAAATCGAACTCGACTACGCAAACCTGGTCAGGCTTGCGCCCAACACCGATGTCGGTCTTGCGGATGTCGAATACCATCGCTATCAACTGCAGCTGGGGGCCGGCACAATCGTCTACCGAGTTTTACGGAACTCCGACGCTCAGGTGGAAGTGGACACGCCAAGCGTCGGCTTCCGGCCTTTGAGCGAAGGCGAATTCCGTATTTCCGTGATGGGAGACGGTACTGTGCAAATCACGGCGCGTTCAGGGCGTGCGGAGATCTTCGGGCCGCGCGGGTCGCAGCAGGTGCCGGCCGGACAGACGATTTTAGTCCGGGGCAGTGCAGCAGATCCGGAATTTCGCAACACATACGAACTTGCGAGAGACCAGTTCGACGATTGGAGCGCACAACGAGACTCCGAGCTGCTCCGTTCTCAGAGTTATAACTACGTCAGCCCGGATATCGCAGGTGCTGACGATCTGGATCGCTATGGTAACTGGGTTCCTTCTCAATATGGGCAGGTTTGGGCTCCGCAGTCGGAGCCGGCGGGGTGGTCACCATACAGCACGGGCGAATGGGCTTGGCAAGACTACTACGGCTGGAGCTGGGTAGACTCCGCTCCCTGGGGTTGGGCCCCGTATCACTACGGGCGCTGGTTCTACAACGGCGGTTATGGCTGGTGCTGGTGGCCGGGAGCGGTTCATTCCTCTTATTTCTGGAGCCCGGCGCTGGTTGGGTTCTTTGGTTGGGGCGGATTCGGGGTCGGGCTGGCCCTCGGAGGACTCGGATGGGTTGCGCTCGCGCCCTTTGAAGCTTTCCACCGCTGGTGGGGACCTGGCTGGTATGGTCGCGGTGGCTACGGCTTTGGTGGCCGCGGCTGGTATGGCGGTTACGGTAATTTCGCGAGAAACGTCGATATCGCCCGGACGTATCGCAATGCGACATACCGGGGCGGTGCAATGACGGCCGCTTACAACGGGTTTGGCGGCCCGCACCAGCGGTTTGCGCCCGCTACGCGAGGCCAGTTGACAGGCGCAAGTGCGTTTCGGGGAGGTCAGATGCCGCTGGCTCCCGGTCGCGGTAGTTATGCGTTCTCGGGGCGAGGCGCGGTCGCCAACCCGAGGCTCGCATCCGTCTCAAACCAGCGCTTCTTCGGGAGCTCCCAATTCCGCAGTCAGTCGCTGCGGAGCGTACCGAATGCAGCTACAAACCGCACTGCGGGAGGCTACGGCGGCAATCATGGCGTCCCGCCCAACATCTCGAGCAATTATGCTGTTCGAAGTGGTTCACAGTCTGCGAGCAGGTCGTCCGCAGGAGGATGGCAGCGATTTGGGGATCCTGGCAACGGAGGAGCGCTGCGTCAGAATTTCTCGAGCGGCACAGCCGAAGGGAGCGGATGGCACAGCTTTGGCCAGCCGCAAAGGTCGTTTGGAAACTCACCCTATTCGAGTGGAAGCTCGTCTTACTCGAGCGGGTCACCCTATTCAAGCGGCTCCCGAACCAATGCAGCGCCCTACCGGTATAACGCGCCGGCTTCGTCGCCCCGCTCATACGCTCCGGCCGCTGGCGGCGCTTCACGCTATAGCTCACCCAGCTATACCGCACCCCGTAATGGCGCGCCGAGCTATAGTTCGCCGAGTTACAACTCGCAGCATTATAGTGCGCCAAGTTCGCGTCCCGGCACAGAGCATTTCAGCGCGCCCTCCGGCGGAGGATCGCATGGCAGTGGTGGTGGGTTCTCTCACGGCGGCGGCGGCCATAGTGGGGGCTCCGGAGGCGGTCACTCGGGCGGCGGAGGCGGCGGCCACCACCGCTAAGTCTACAAAGTTCCCTCAGCCGCTCCGGCCTGCATGACTGGGTTGGAGCGGCATTTTTTTGCTTAGAACGCCGCGAAGCCGGCGCGCTCCAGGCCTCGCTGCGCCTCCGGGTTTTTCATAAAAACATCCCACACGAAACCGGTACGCAGATTCTCGGCCATCAGCATTGTTATCCCCGTATCGATGGCAATCACATCTGTGTCGTACCAGTTTTTCAACGGATTGAACGCATTCACAAAGCCGTATTGGCTCCAGGATTTCGGCGCGTAGCGAGTCCGAATATTCTTCAAGACACGCAGCGTCTCGGTAGGCATGAAGGGCAGGGAACCGCCGGCTGCGCTTGGCACAACCGTTCCGTCGATAGGTCCAATCTCAGGCGGGCCGCCCCAAACCTGGTAACCGCTGTCGGAATCCGATGCCGTGATGCCCCAGAGATCTTCGCTGTAATCAGGAAATCGCCTTGCCAGCTCGAGGCAGAAGCGCCGGTGCACCTCCGTAGCGACAATCGAATTCTTGAAGTAGTCGATGTATTCGTCCTGTTTACCCCGAAAATCGAACCAGGCCTGCGAATACTGATGCACGAATAGTGGAGCATACGAGCCGATATAACGCAGCCCTTCATACTCGAAAGTTGTCCTTTTCCAGGCCTTCCACGCCTCGAGCGGAAGAGGATACCGTGACGAACCGAGGCCGAGAAGATACATCATCATCAGCTCGCTGTAGTAATCCCAGCGATAGGGAAGAAAACCGTTTTCCGGAGACCATCCGTGCGGCAGCAGACTGGTATCTTCGGAGAGCCAGGTCCACTCCACTCGGTTGAATATGTCGGAGGCAAGACGATTCACCTGAGGGCTTCGGAAAAATTGCCGGCATGTAAGAACGCCGCAAAGCAGCAGGGCAGTGTCGATGGACGATATTTCCGAGTCCCAGATCCTCTCGCCTGTTGCGGCATTCGCAAAGTGGTAAAAGAACCCGCGGTGGTTCGGCATTTTGTCCCACAAGAATCGCAGGGTCGTGATGGCGCGTTCACGGGCATCGGCCAAGGGAACAAAACCGCGTTGCTGGCCGATACAGAGCGCAGTCAGGCCGAACCCCGTAGCCGCGATGCTGGCCACGATTCCGTGATCGGGCTGCCGTACGTTGCACCGGTCTTTAATCAGCCCCGTTACGGGATTAGCTTGATCCCAGAAGAACTGGAAATTCGCTTTCTCCAGCTCCTCGAGAAAGTCATCGTCCTCCTTCGAAAGATTGCCCGAAGAGAACTCAGGCGAAACAATCACGCCTCCCGCGGGTGTTTGCGCGAAGCTCTTTCGAATTTGCATCGCCGCCGGCAGGCCTGCAGCTGCAAGAACTCGTCGCAGAAGGCTGCGGCGAGTTCGCTGATTAAGCTGGATATTGTTCACCGTCACGAATCAGAAACAGAGAATGACCGGAAAAACGAAAATAGCACTTTGGGTCGCCGCAGTCTTGACCGTCGCCATCTTGATCGCGGGCGGCCTCTCGCTCTTCTTTATTCGACCACGGCCCCCACTCAAGCCGATGGTCCTGACGGGCGTTGTGCTGGTGCGAGACAGCGATCCCCGCAAACAAATTCCAGTGTCCGATGCCGAAATCACTGCCGGGACACAGAATACAACTCTGCGAACAACGTCCGACGCCTCTGGCTTTTTTCGTCTGACCGTTCCGCCGTCCGCCGGACAACAACAACCCCAGACCGCCAACCTGCAGATCACCCATGCGGGTTATTTTCCATATGCCCTGAACATCGCAACGGGTGACCAGATCTATCTCGCCTATCTGAGTTCCGCGGCGCCCAAAACTAGCTTGCCCGAAAGCCGCGCCCAATTGTCGCTAGCCAACATCCGGGTCCGATACTCGGAGAAGGCGTCAACGACAAATAACACCGGAAGCCTCGTAAAAACGTTCGAAGTGAACAACAAGGGCAATGTTCCTTGCGCTGCAAAGCTGCCTTGTTCGCCCGACGGTAAATGGAAGGCCAGCATCGGCTCTTTCACGGTGGAAGGTGAGGGACAGGAGTTCCGGAACGTTCGACTATCCTGTATTGCGGGACCGTGCCCGTTCACGCGAATCGAACCGCAGACCGTAATAGCCGATGGCAAGCGCCTGGCCATCTCGGTCCTGAATTGGTCAGACACTGCGACGTTTCTTTTGGAAGCGGAGGTGAGCCAAACGATTGTTGTCAACGTCATACGGCAGTCCTTTCCCGCGATCTTCGGATCGAGTATGAGTTTCACGCTGCCCGCCACCGGAGAAGGTCCAAGCATTGAAGCCGAGCTCAACGGCAGGAATATCGTGTTTCCGCTCGGGCCGGACCTGATCGTTTCCTGGGGCACGTGTACGGTCAAAGTATCGGCAGACCGTACCAAGCTGTACCGGTGCGACTTGAAGCCGGGGTATCGTTTCCCCTAAGGAATGTCCGATAACAGTTATTATGTAAACCCGCTCGCCTCCAATCCGTTCAACGCGCCCTCCTCCTGCAGTTCCGCTATCTCGATATAATACGGTGCGGATGTGTGGCATTGCCGGGTATGTGGCGGACAGAGATGCGGCCGAGCTCTCCGAACGCGTTCAGGTGATGACAGAAGCGCTATCACGCCGTGGTCCTGACAGTTCCGGAGTGGAAATTTGGCGGGGTGCAGCCTTAGGACATCGACGGCTTGCAATTATCGATCTGAGTTCCGCCGGTCACCAGCCCATGTGCAGTGCTGACCGCGACATTGGCATCGTTTTCAACGGCTGTATTTACAACTACTTAGAGCTAAAAAGCGAACTGGAAGCTGAAGGCTTCAAATTCAGATCGTCTTCCGATACCGAGGTCTTGCTTCACGGCTATCGGGCCTGGGGCATCTCAAGGCTGAGTCGCCGCTTGCAAGGTATGTTCGCATTCGGGGTTTGGGATGCTCGCAGTCGTGTCCTCTCGCTCGTCCGAGACCGTTTGGGTGTAAAACCTCTGCTTTACGCGCTTCTTCCGGGCGGGATCGCTTTTGCATCGACTGCGGGTTCTCTCAACGCAGCAGGTTTAACCGGTGGATACGACCCTGAAGCTGTTCTTGAGGTGCTGGAGTTCGGCTGGCCGACTGATAGCCGGTGCATTTACGCCGGTCTTGACAAGTTGCCGCCCGGCACAATTCTGACCTGGGATCGCGGCCGGATTGCAACAGATATCTACTGGCAACCAGAGGAAATCGCTCCCCGACGGTTGAGTTTTGGGCAAGCCGTTGAGGAAACGGAAGCGCTGCTGCTCGATGCGGTTCGAGTTCGGCTCATCGCGGACGTACCCGTAGGGGCTCTGTTGAGCGGCGGGATCGATTCCGCGCTGGTTTGCTGGGCTCTTACACACCTAAACTCCAACGTCCATGCCTTCACGGTGGGCACTCGAGGGGAGCCGTCCGACGAGACGGCCGGAGCCGTCGAAACTGCCCGGAAACTCGGCATCGACCACGAAGTAGTGGAGCTTTCACGAGATCATTCCGTGTCGCTCGATACGTTGACGGCCGCCTACAGCGAACCATTTGCTTGTAGCTCGGCGCTCGGGATGCTTGAGGTCTCCGCCGCTGTTCGACCGCATGCCAAGGTGCTACTGACAGGCGATGGGGGTGACGACTTCTTCCTCGGATATCCGTATCACAAAGTGATGACTCTCGCCCAAACCATTGCGCGCGGTTTACCCGCGGCCGCGGCTTCTCTTTGGGCCATTGTTCGTCCCAACGTAAATTCCATATCAGCTTTGAGGCGTCCGAAACACCTGCTGGATTACGCTACGGGCGGTTTGGGAGCCGTTACCCGCACGCACGACGGTCTTCCCTTCTTCGAACAGAACGATCTCCTCGGGCCGAGCCTTCAAGGACGTACAGTGCGAAGCCGCTACATTGAGCAATCCCTGACATCTGGTAAAAACCTTGTTGACGAACTTGTACTCTACGATCTGAAGACCGTGTTTCGAGGAGAGTACTTGCCAAAAATCGATGGCACTACTCTATTTCACGGCATCGAAGCGCGCTCGCCCTTCCTCGATTACAGGATGGCTGAGCTGGCGCTCTCCTTACCCGGCAAGGTCCGGTTGCACGGCGGCAAATTGAAAGCGATTTTGCGTGAATTGGCCCGAAGGCACCTCGGAGCCTCGGTTGCTAATCGCCCGAAACGAGGCTTTACGATACCCATAGAACGCTGGCTCGCGCAGCGCTGGCGCAGCAGTCTGGAGTTGCTCGGCCCGCGGTCGCTCATCGCTGAGCAAGGATGGATCGATGGTCAACGCCTGCGCCAAGTGATAAACTCACGCAGCGCCGAAGGAAGCGTCCCGAAGCAGGTTTGGCATCTCCTGGTTCTCGAACACTGGCTAGCGGCAACGTCCCGCGCGCCTCGCTGTACACTCACTTTACCTTCCAGCGCCAGAACAGCATGACCCCGCAGGTCGTCGCTGTAGTAGAAGCCAGGACTATCACCGGACCCGCTAAAAATCTGATCCGTTTTGCTACCGCGAATCGGGACCAGTTCAGCTTCCACTTTGTTACCTATGTACGCGCGAAGTCGGCCGCAGCTGCGGAGCGCGAAACGAATGTATTCATCGATGCGTCTCGCCGCGCGGGCATTCCGGTATCCGTGATCTGGGAGAGAGGGCGATTCGACCCGGCTGTGCTCCGCCGTTTAACGGATCGCATACGGGCGCTAAAACCTAACCTCATTCAGACACATTCGCTCAAATCGCATTTCCTGCTCTCACTGGCAAGAAAGGACCTCGCGCTCCCTTGGCTTGCTTTCCATCACGGCTACACGAACGAGGATCTCAAGGTTCGTTTGTTTAACTTGATAGATCGCTTCAGCCTACCGCGGGCGTCGCAGGTTGTGACGGTGTGCGGGCCCTTCGCTCGCGCCGTTGCAGGCTACGGCGTCTCGCCCGCCCGCATTCATGTCCTGCATAACTCGCTCGATCCGTCTTGGGCACAGGCACCAAAACTGGCCGAAGAAGCAGGCAGGATTCGCGCGAGTCTGCCCGAGGGGGGGGCCGGCCTCGTTCTGCTTTCTGTCGGGCGGTTCTCGACGGAAAAAGGTCACGCTGTCTTACTCGAGGCAGTTTCAATTGTCGAACAAACCGGGCGCGCGTTCTCTCTCATTCTGATTGGGGATGGGCCCCTTCGTTCGACCCTGGAAGCCGAGGTGCGGAGCAAGGGACTTGAATCGCGCATTCTGTTCGCGGGACAGCAGCGTGATGTACGGCCCTACTTCGCCGCTAGCAATATCCTGGTACTTCCGTCGCTCTCTGAGGGTTCGCCCAACGTTCTTCTAGAAGCCATGGCAGCCAAACTCCCCGTGGTAGCGACGCTGGTCGGCGGGGTGGGCGAGATCGTGTCCGACAACGAAACCGCCTTCGTTGTGCCGGGCGGCAATGCGGCTGAACTCGCAGCCGCAATAGCCCGGCTGTTAGACGACCCTGAACTCGGGCGGCAGTTTGCCGAGCGGGCGCATCAGCGCCTGATCGAGCACTTCTCACCTGCTGCGTACGACAGAACTTTGACCGCCATCTATCACTCCATTCTGTTCGGTTCTGACCGGCAGGTCTCAGATCGAAGCTCCGCGACCGGCGATCGAGTTGCTATTTGAGCACGTTTTCGGGGAAGCTTGACCTCACATCAGGATTCCGGCGGTCGGCGTCAACGGCTGCGGTACGTTCTCCTCACCGAGCGTCTGCCGCAAATTGATTTCGATGGTGCGCGACAGAGCCGTCATCGGCACGTCATACGGCCCGTTCTCGAATGGATCTTCGAGATTTTTGCCGATCCTGTTCATCACGAGAAAAGCAAAGGAGACCACAAGCGTGATCAAAGGCGTCAGGATCCCGACCTCGTCCACAATGATGAAGGGCAGCGTGACGCAATAGACTTTGATGAACAGTTCGGGATAATAATCGTATTGTCGTGGAAGCGGAGTGTTTTTGATGCGTTCGCAGGCGCCGAGAACATTCGAAAGCTCGCTTAGCGTTTGATCCATGCGATGCTGCTCCAGTTCGCTCAGAACCTGCTGATCGACTGCGCACGTAAGCTGAATCCCCATCTGGACCAACAAAGCCGCTGGAACATTCTGTTTTTCTTTGAGCACTCTTATCGTGTCTGCATCCAGAAACGGCTGAATATCTTGCCAGGGCGGCTCGCGGCGAAGAGCGCACCGGGTAGCATGTACGAATGCAATCTGCCGGTAGACGAACGTGCGGGAGAACTCCGTAGATGCTGCCTGGAGTACTTCATTCCCTGAGCGCCTCGGGAAGGAGACGGCTTGTCGCGAGAGCGACCGTGAGTTGTTCACTAAAGCGCCCCAGAGAGTGCGTGCTTCCCACCACCGTCCGTAAGCTGAATTGGTGCGAAAAGCCAGCAGAATGCTGAGCGCTGCGCCGAGAACGCTCACCGCCATCTCCGGAATCGTTATGTAGCGCAAGAGATGCTGGCGATCTACAAAAACACTGACCACAGACAGCAAAAATAACGTTGCGAGAAGCCGTCCAACCTGTTTCAGGATGCGAGGCCAATAAGGGTAGTTCGAGACGACCATCTCGGTGAATGTACCACTACAGCCGGTGGGGTCGCCGCCGTGTCGCCGTGCCGCTATAATTCCATTGGAAAACGGCTCTGGAAGAGACTGCGCACTCGAAGCAAGCCTTAGGCTCAAACAGCGGGAGGCTGACGGAGCAGAAACCGAGCGAAACCGACCAGCGGATAATCGGGCGCTCTGATTTCTGCTCCGCTGAGTTGAGCGGTCTCGACGAGACGCCCAATTGAGATGGGAATCACACCACGTTATTCGGTCCTGGCGCGAACTCCAGACTCGCAGCCACCTCCCCCGAGATTACCTGCCAGCCCGGCGTTCGCGCCGGATCTCTCTCAGCTTCGCCTACCATGGGCTGAGAGCGCCAGCACATCGGAAAAGTATAAAGGCGTTTTCAACATCTTTTATCTCTTGCACCAAAGCACACTTATGAATAGTCGCCTGTGCGCAAAGTGTGGATAAAACAAGGACGAGTGGCTTTGTTAGATCATGAATAATTCACCCATCAGAAAGTTGATTGGAAAAAAGGTCTCGAGCGGGGTTCCAGTCGAAATTGCATATGAGGATACAGTCCGCGCGGTAGACGATGTCATTGGGCCCTGGGAAGGAAACCAGTTCATCGCGCCCGGTCTGATCGATCTTCAGGTGAATGGTTTCGCCGGTGTAGACTACAACGATCCGTCGACTTCCGTCGAGGCGATTGCGAGGTCCATCGGGACCATGTTCACAACCGGCGTGACACGTTTTTTCGCAACCGTCATCACCGGTTCGGAACAGCGAATCACCGGCTGTTTGGGTAACCTTGCGCGAGCAAAGGAGGAGTTGCAAGACAACGGCCGACCCGAAGCATACGCCCTGGAAGCCTTCCATGTAGAAGGGCCGCATATCTCGCCCGAGACGGGGCCGCGCGGCGCTCATCCGCTCGAGCATATCCGGCCGCCTGACATCGAGGAATTCAAGCGCTGGCAGGACAGTGCTCGCGGAAATATTCGGCTGGTAACGATATCGCCTGAATGGCCTGGAGCGGCCGCTTACACGGAAGCTTTGGTTCGATCGGGTGTAGTCGTAAGCGTTGGTCATACGAAGGCCACCCAGGATCAAATCGAAGCTGTAATCGCTGCGGGCGCAAGCATGTCAACTCATGTCGGCAATGCGGCCCATCCGGTGTTGCCCAAAACGCAGAACTACATTTGGGATCAGCTCGCTCAGGATAAATTGGCAGCCTGCTTTATCGTGGATGGCATTCACATTCCTGGTTCGTTCTTTCGGGCGGCTGTCCGGGCCAAGGGTGTCGAGCGGGCGATTCTCGTCACCGATGCCGTTATGCCTGCAATGTGTGAGCCGGGACCTTATCGTTTGGGCCAGGTAGATGTAGTCCTTCGTCCGGATGGAAGCGTAGTAATGAGAGAAGGCGAAAGACTCGCCGGTTCAACTCTCCGGATGGATGTCGCCGTAACGAAGGCCATTCGTATGGGCGGCATCTCGCTAACCGCGGCCCTTGCGATGGCCACCACGAATCCAGCGCGGGTGGGGCGAATCTCAGGCCGTCTACGAGGACTGGTTCCGGGCGAGAAAGCAGACCTGATACGCTTCCTCTGGGATGATGCGACCGAAACCTTGTCCGTGCAGGAAACAATAGTGAGCGGAGTCTCTGTCTACAATGCGTGAGCCTGTGCCGGATAAAGGTCCGGCCAGTCTTATTGCGACTGAGCCCACCTCTGCGGCATCGCTAAAGCAGATCATTCTACTCGAAATCGAAGAGAGTTAATTGGAGAACAATATGGCATTTACACTACCGCCACTTCCCTACCCTGAAGATGCATTGGAGCCGCACATCGACAAGATGACGATGCAGATCCATCATGACAAGCATCACGGAGCATACGTAACGAATCTCAACAAAGCGCTGGAACAAGCTCCCGACCTTCAGAACTTGTCGGTGGAACAATTGCTCGCAAACAATTTGGCAGCTGTCCCTGAGCCGATTAAGACCGCCGTTCGCAACAATGGAGGCGGACATGCCAATCACTCTCTGTTCTGGACTCTTTTGTCGAAGAACGGTGGCGGAACCCCCAGGGGCGAAGTCGAAGGCGTCATCACCTCGAATTTCGGCGACTTCGAAAAGTTCAAAGAGAAGTTCAACGCAGCTGCCGCGGGTCGTTTCGGATCGGGTTGGGCGTGGCTCGTGAAAGATGGGAGCGGAAAGTTCGAGATTATCTCAACCGCCAATCAGGACAGTCCCTTAATGGAAGGCAAGAAGCCGATTCTCGGTCTCGATGTCTGGGAGCACGCCTATTATTTGAAATATCAAAACCGCCGACCAGAGTATATTTCAGCCTGGTGGAACGTGGTCAATTGGGATGAAGTCAACAAGCAACTAAAGTAGCCGAGTGGAGTGAGGCCGATGGTACATCTTCGGCCTCACTCAATTGAAAGACCTAGCTCCTGCAGCTGAGCCCCCGTATCTTGCAACGTGACATGGTGAATGGCGCTGAAGCCCATCTCCCGGGCAATGTCGACAAACATAGCGCGATCGTCTATGTAGATGGCTTTATCGGCTGTGAGTTGAACAAGATCGAGAGCCAGTTGCCAGATGTTCTTATCCGGTTTTCTCATATGAACGAAATGAGAGATGATCATGAAGTCTGCCAGTTCCCGCAGTTTGAATTTGCCCACCCGGTGTTCCGTAATCCCTTCACCTTCGTTGCTGATAAGGCCTAACTTCAGAAGATTCGACATCTTTACTTTTTGAAAAAAGTCGATGTTTTCGGGCCACGCAATCGATTGGGCGTAGGCAAAATCCCGGATTCCTTCCAAGCTGAACGGCCTTGGCTCGTTGAAGAACACCTGCCGCAGGTACTCCTCAAATGTCATGTATCCGCGTTCGTAACTATCAAACATGAGCCGGTGCCTTGCGGCGATTTCAGAGGGCGCAAGTTCAAAATGCGCGCAGATTTTCTCGCGAACCGTTGTATCCCAACCGTTCGTGCCAAGCACGCCGCCGATATCGCTGAGAAGAACCTTGAACCTTTCCTGCGGCATAAGCTTAAGAGTCGCACGGAGAGATAGCGCGGCGAAACTGTTTGTGCTCCCATGAGGAGTGACCTTTTGAGAATCAGCGAAGGAACATGGCTGTCTCCATCAAAGACATTGCGCGTTTGGCCGGAGTTTCGCACTCGACTGTATCGCGCGCACTTCGCAACAGCCCGCTGATTCCAACTCAAACCACCAAGCGCATCCAGGAGATCGCGGCTCGGGAAGGCTACAGCCCTAGTGCTATCGCCCGGAGTCTAGTGAGCAACAAGACCCACGCGATCGGCGTTGTCGTCACATCGATTGCGGATCCGTTCAACGGCGAGGTAGTAGCCGGGATAGAGGAACTTGCCAATGAGCACGGGTACACGGTGATCCTGGCGAATTCTCAAGGCGATCCCGAGCATGAGATTGCCGTTGTCCGAAGTTTCCAGGCACGACGAGTGGATGGCATTCTGGTCGCTTCGTCGCGAGTGGGGGCACTGCATTCAACGCTTCTTGCAGAGCTCAAGATTCCCATCGTGCTCTTGAACAACCAGCATCCAAGCGAGTTCGTGCACTCGGTCAGCTTCGACAACGAAGCTGGAGCTTATCAGGCAGCTAAGCACCTGGTGGAACTGGGGCACAAGAGAATTGCTTACCTTGGCGATGAGTTCGGGTTGCACTCGGACGCGGAACGGTACCGCGGTTACTCAAGCCTCATGACAGACGCCGGCCTTTCCTTAGATGACCAGCTTGTCGCGCACGGCGACGGCAAGCCGGAAGGGGCACAGGTAGCAGCCCAACGATTGCTGGGCATCAGCGACGCGCCGACGGCGATTCTTTGCTACAACGACATGTCCGCACTGGGAGTCATGTCGGAGGCAACGAAGCGAGGCATTCGCATTCCCGATGATTTGTCCATCACCGGTTTTGACGACATCTTTTTCGCGCCCTATCTTTGGCCGCCGCTGACTACAGTGCGGCAGCCGATGAAGGAACTCGGTCGCAGCGCACTGGCCCTTATGCTTGCTCTGCTCCGTAAAGAGGGTGCTGAAAAGAGCATCCTGATCGGAGGTCAACTTGTGCTGCGCGGCTCGACGGCAGAGCCTCGTTACCAGTCGATCTTGTCAGGAAAGAATTCTGAGACCAGATCCTCGTAGTACGGCCGGATTTCTTTCCAATCCGGACGCGTCGCACCCTTCGAATAGAGATCGTACGGGTTGAATTTGCGAACCCACTCAAACATCCGCTCATCCTGCGCATTCATGAGATGGCCGTAAGCGTGATGCTTGTGCGCCGCGTAAAACGAGTGGTAGCGAAGCATGTACTGGCTCGGCTCGGGCAAGTAGTTGCGAGTCACCGTGTAGATGTATTCGTCGTGACCCCACGAGAGATGTACGTTGTCCAGCCCGCAGTTCGGCTCGTAGATCCCGAACTTGCTTTGATATTCGGGCACTTGAGAATCGGGGTTAGCCGTAAAGAACTCGGGAAAGATAACCTGATCGGAATAAGCGCACCCGGCCGGGAACGTGTCTCCAACAACTGCCCACTGCGGTTCGCCGTACAGGCAGAGGACCTTTCCAAGATCATGAACCAGCCCTGTGAGAACAAACCAGCGGGGATGCCCGTCCCTTCGGATCGCCTCCGATGTCTGCAGCAGATGTTCTATCTGGGTCAGATCCGTGTCCGGATCGCTGTCGTCGACGAGCGTGTTCAGATACTCCGCCATCTCCCAGATGCTTTTCTTGCCGCGCGTCAGACCGCAGTACTCGGCCTTTTTCTCGCGGACGAAGTCCAGAGTCTGGAAACGGTGGTTCTGGCGGTAGAATTCGGTGACGTGAGGGTTGGCATCCTCTTTGTAGTTCCGGAATTCCTGCTCCGTTTTGCCTTCTTTGTAACGTGTGGCTACGAAATCATCCCACTCGTCCAACTCTCGCAGAGGCTGACTATCCAAGACCGGCTGCATAGCAAAAAGTCCTCCGCCTTATTATGCACACGTGTGCAACATTCTTGCAAGACAAATTTAGAAAAACTACTCGGTCGTGTAGTTGATTTGAAGCCGCCGGACTTGCGCCATCGCGGCGATCAGAACAGCGATTGAGACAGCGAACAACCCAAACACGGCAAGATAAGCCGATACGGGCTCTGCGTTTGAAACCAGCAAGGCGAGCAGCGGCGGCATGCCAGGATCGATCGGAACGTTGATGGGGCAGAGGGATTTAAGGTAGTAAATGACGCTGATTTTCTTCAGCAGAGACGGGAGAATCGGGTTAGCGCCCTCCCAGATGACTACGAAAGCGGCCGGGATGATCGGATTCTTGAAGAGGAGTCCGGCGCCAAGGAAAACGCTTCCATAGCCGACACAAGCCAGTATTGTCACGCCGAGATAGGCGAGGATCACGGAGAATCCATGATTCAGGTACAAATAATTGGCGATCGTGTTCGAATCGAACTCCCAGAGTAAGGCGGCGATCTGCAAAGCGACGCTCGCGGTGAAGATTACTGTTGCAGCAACCAGTCCTGCGACGTACTTGCCGACGAGCAGCACTTCTCTCCGGAGCGGCGCGAGTAGATAAAAGTGCAGACTTTTGTCGAGCATCTCGCCACGGAACAGGTTCATGAAGATGCCAAGGCAGCCGAAGAAGATAGCGAGCCGAATGAAAAAGAACTGAAAGACACCGGCGAAGATATAGTTTCCCTGGGCCAGACTGATGCCGCGGCGGCCCGCTTTCAGAAAGTGAATGTCAACCAGAGATTTTGTAAGAAACAGAGCTACCGGCGCCAATGCAAGTAAATAGATCCACAATCCGCGTTTTGCGAGAAATGTCTTCCGCATTTCCAACCGGAAGACCGCCTGAATCTGTGTCCACCAGAGCGGATTCAACGTGTCGCCTCTTCCGTTCCGATGAGGTATTCGTAAACCGAGTTCACGTCGTCGTCAACAGGCGCAACCGACTCGATGCCGATACCGTTCACGGCGATTTTGTTCATGGACAGAAAGAATCGCTCGGGGTCACTCGTTTTAATAAGCAGTCCTCGCCTGTCACGGTGGAGCCGGACTTCGACCACGTGCTCCTCACGAAAGAAGCGCGATGCCAGGTCGGATGGATGTTGGCATCGGATCAGGATCTGCATCGGGTGATCTTGTATTTCGCTTCGGACGCCCTTAATGTTTCCTTCGGCAACGACGTAGCCGCCGTTCATGAGGATGACCTGATCGGAGATGATGTCCACCTCATGCAGTACGTGACTCGAAAGGAGGACGTGAGCGCCTTTAGCGGCAAAGGACCGGAAAAGCGCGATTGTCTCCGCCCGCACCAGAGGATCAAGGCCGTTCAGCGGCTCATCGAGGATGAGTACGCGAGGGTTGTGCGCGATCGCATGAGCGAGACGGATGCGTTGACGCATGCCCTTGCTGTAGCCGCCCACCTTGCGATGCGCAGCTTCGCGCAAACCGGCCCGGTCTATCGCCTGCCAGGCAAGCTCGTCGCAAAGAGCGCGATCGTAACCGAATAAAGAAAGATAGGAAGAGATGAACTGGTATCCGGTAAGGCCTTTGGGGAACGAGTCGAACTGCGAACAGTAACCAACGAGCCGAAATAACTCTTCCGGCTGCTGCGGAGTCAGGCCGAGTATCTGGATGTAACCCCTTGAAGGCAAAATCAAGCCCGTCATCAAGTTCATGAGGGTAGTCTTGCCGGATCCGTTCGGGCCGACCAGGCTGGTGATGCCCGGCGGAATCGAAAGGTTTACGCCGTTCACGCCGAGGACGTCGCCGTAGAACTTTGACACGTCATGAAAGACGATGGCATCGTTCATTGAATGACCTCGTTCGGTTTGACTTTCCGCATCAGGAGCAGCAGACAGAGGCCCGAGATGGCGAGCAAGGCGATCCAGGCCTCGGATACCGGCATCTGAGCCGCGTTCTCGCGGAAGAGATGATGCTGGACCACGGTAATCAGCTGCCCGACATCGAGCAGATAACCTTGCGAGGTTCCGAGGACTGCATTGACAGCTTGTGCAAATCCGGCCCCGACAAAGAAAATGGCAAGCAGCGCGGCTCCGGCAACAATCCGCCATTTGACCCAAGCCGACAACGTGAGCGAGAACAACGAGAGAATAAGGATCCAAATGAAGGAGCTCAGGACGATACCGCTCGCGATCCATGCATTGTCCGCAAACCAGCGCCATCCCGAAACGCCGGCCTGTGCACCGAAGACCACCAGGCCAGGTACCCAGGTGATCCACGACAACGTGATAACCAGCACAGACATCTTGCCGAGGACATATTCCGCACGCGAGATTGGGCGGCAGAGATAAAGTGTTAATGCTCCGTTCGCCAGGTCGGGAGAAACCAGCCCCGGTCCGACGAAAGCTGTAAAGAGAAACGCCAGCCCGCTCTGAACACTCATGAACATGAGAAAGAAGGTGTTGTTAACGGTCAGGAGAGGTGTGGTCCGGTTCCCGAGAAATGCGAAGGCGCTCATATGCGCGTTCGCATACACGCCAAGCAGACAAAGCACGGGAAAGAAGAAACACAAAACGAAGAAGGCGGTTTGGAACTTCGAAGCAAAGAGGCTCTTGCGAGAGAAGCGATAGAGTACGAGGAATCGCGACCAAGTGGGAGTATTCACGCCGGAGTAACCGCGATATGTTCTTTTATAGACCGCCATCGGTCCCTTCCATGGCTTTCAGGAAGATGTCTTCCAGGGTGTCGCGCCGAAAATTTAAGCGACGAAGCTGCACATTCTGCTCAGCGGCAATCCGGTAGATGTCGGATACTTCCACGTTATCCGCGAGGACCAGTTTTATACGATTCAAGGCGCCAGGCGCGGACTCGCAACCGAGTTCCTCGACCGCCTGGATGAAGCGGTCCGTATCCCCTTGCGGTTCCAACTCGAGGAAACGGCGATTCGAGCGGCGTTCGGCCTCGAGATTCGAATAGTGAACAACGCGCCCCTGCTTCAGGATCACCACTTCCTCGCAGGTTTCTTCCACGTCGCGAAGCAAATGCGAGCACAGGATGATATGCATCTCCCGGCTGTCGCGCATTTCCTGAATGAGACGGATCATGCGCTGCCGCGCGGGAGGATCAAGGCCGTTGGTAGGTTCGTCCAGGATGAGAAGTTTTGGGCCGTGAGCGATCGCCTGCGCGAGCTTCGCGAGCTGCCTCATGCCGAGTGAATACGTGCCGAGGTTGCGATATCGAGCCTCGCCCAACCCGACGTAAAACAGCGCCTCGTGCGCGCGCTCGAGAGCCATTTCCGACGGCAAGCCAGATAACTCAGCCATGAGGCGGATGAAAGACACAGCGCTCATCTTGCTGATGAAGGCGTCGTTTTCCGGCATGTAGCCGATAAGCGCACGGATCTTTTTGGCGTCTGTCCGGATATCGGCTCCAAAAACCCGTGCTGAGCCGGCCGAGATCGGCCAGAATCCCAGCAAAGTATTGATCAAGGTTGACTTGCCCGCGCCGTTCGGTCCGAGAAGTCCGATGGTTCTGCCGAAGAAGGAGCAAGTGATGTCGCGCAGAACTTCTCGCGAACCGAGGCGGACGGAAAGACCCTCTAAGGCGATTGGTGGAGCCCCGATATCGGCAACGGGTTTGGGAGGCGCCGAACTACTCGGCGCTCCTATTGCTGTTGTGTCCACGCGGCTCATTCCACCATCGGTCAAAAGCGCTGTTGCGCAACTTTGGCAGCGGGCTGCGCTGCAGGAGGATTTGCACCGGGAACGATGAGCGGCAATAAGGGGCGGCCCTGCTCAATCCCGATAAGCGTGCCGAGATTGAACCCGAGGAAGGAGCCCTTGCTCGCGGCAACGATGCGGTCAGGCTCTCCATACACGCACACCAGGCCGGGCGCTCCGTTCGAGATGAGAGTCGAGAGTGCCTGCTGCTGACTGGCCGAGAGCGCACCGGAAGCCTTCAGCTGATCGGCTGCGCTTCCGAGCGACTTACCCGCGTTGTGGTAAACGACCGCCGAGAGGTTTGTGTTGTTGTCCACGGGAAGCTGATTTCGAAACCCGGAAGAACTCGCGAGAGTATAGCCGCCTTCGCGGTTGTGGATTGCTGCGAGAAGATTAGCCTCGCTGTTTCCGGCGAGGACGAATCCATCGACGAAAGTATAGTAAACAGCTAGGTTCGGCATTTTGTCGCTGTGGATCGAATAGAACGTCCGGGAGTTTGCGTCCTCACTACTTAGCAGGAGCTTAGAGCCGTTCCGGGCGGGTAGCTGATTGAGGTAATCGACGAGCGCAGAGATGGCCTGCTGCAAGCGAGGGAAATCATCGACCTCCAGGGCCAACTTCCAGGATGGGATTGGCAGCAGCGGCCCATCCAGAGCAAACGTCGCATCGCCTCCGAGCGGAGCAGCAACATCCTCGGCGAGCTTGATACCAAGCTGATGCTGAGCATCGCTCAACTGATTTTTGGAGTTCGCATTGGCATTAGTTGCGTATCCGATAAACTCCTGCACGATGGTGAGCGGGTTTTTCATGACTGCCGCGACCGCAAGAGTCGCATCCGGAGACACAAAGTCGATTGAGCCGAGCGGTCCCGGAGCGCCGAGCCAGGAGGCGATTCCTTCACGCGCACCAGCAAATGACAACGAAGCGCGCATCTCGGTATCGCCTGCCTTCTCGCCTCGCTCGAGAACCAGGTAACGGGCATTATTGAATCCAGGCGGCACTTCCTTGGCAGTACTTACGGATTTGGCGACCAGTTGTTCCATGTCGACGGCGAAAAGATAGCCAGCCCCGACACCGTAGGACTGCGAAATCCTATTGAAGAAAGGAGTCTGCGTGAAATGACCCGCGGCCGGGTTCGAAGCAGCTTGGGACAAGCTTTTTAGCTCGTCTGGATCAGTTGACGCAATCACGAGATTGTCGTTGACAGATACGAACAGAGAGCCAGGTTTGGCCGGAACTGCCGCAGCCGAAGGCGTGAGAATCTGCAATCCGGTTCCAGTCGGGACATTCTGCTCCAGATACTCACGTAAGCCGGGCTGGCGGACCTGAGCCAGAAAGACAGGCTGGCTGTAGCGATGCGGGCCGAGCAGGCTTACCGACAGGACCACCTCGTTTCCAAGGTAAGCGGCGATAGAACTGATTTGCGTGAGCGCCTTATCCAAGTCGCCATTGCGGGACGCGGGCTGCTGCTGCCACCAATCCCGCAGGATCTGGCTCTCAGCGAGCCGTGCGTCGAAGATACGTTTTGCTTCGCTAAGACTGTCTCCGAGGTTCGGAATAGCAGCGTACAAAACCGTGTTGTCCGGCAGATATTTGGCGAGCTCAGGGGAGAAGCGCGGCTGCGGCGCGGGAATGGCCTCCCACTGCTTTTGCAGCGTAGACAGTTCGTTCAGGAGCCCGAGATAGTAGTCTGCATTCTTGCTCCAGGCAAACTCGGAAACCATTGACGCATTGACGAGACGGTAATCGGCGCCTAACTGCTGGCCTGCGCTGAGCTCAAAGGTCTTTTCCGAGTCTTGCACTGTGGCGCTGCCTTTGGCGACCGCAATGCGCGATCCTTTGATCCCGCGATTCACTGAAAGAACCGCATTCCGGACCGGGACTCGCACATCGCCGGCCGCAACGAGGAATTGTTTGGCGCCGGCGCCGAGCGCCTGCACGATGATGTGCCCGCGTTCCACGTCGACCGCGGTCCCGCTCCAGTTTCTGGAAACAGAGACATCCGAGCGTTCGCCCATTTCAACCTGCGCACCGCTGACGAGTCGAAAAATCGCGCGGGATCCTTTGGCGGTTCTTAACTCCTCTGCATTCCTGATCACCGCTCCTGCCTCGACCAGAGAGGAGCCGAGATCGGAAACCCGGTAGAGCGTTCCTTCTACGCTCAAGACGGTGGCACGTACGGCGTGCTGGCCCGGGAGAAGGCCCTGAAATGCGCCGGTAACGCCCACCGCAGTGCCTGCCGCAAGGGTAGCGGCCACGGCCCACGGCAGAATCGCCGGGCGCTTCTTCGCCCGCGATGCCGAAGATCGGATGTTCCGGCGATCCCTTCCCTGCTCTCCTGCATCGGCCTGATGCAGGACCCGCCGGCAATCGGGACACCCGACTACGTGATCCTCGAGCAGTGCTACGCGAGCAGATCCTAAGCTGCCGTCGCGGTACGCGGGCATCAAGTTCTGGAAGTCCGAGCAATTCTTAATTCGCCCGACGGGCTCAGCGACAAAGGCGGAATCAAAGACGTTTCGAAACACGCGCTTTGCCGCAGCCGCAACCACATGGTCTTCGGGCCGTTCGCTCCGGATCGCGGCCGTCAATTCATCCAAGCTCTGCCGATTCATGATTTTCCTCCAAGCTCGCAGCGGATCTCTCTTTGCAGCCGCCGGCGCGTACGATGCAGTGTTACCGCGACCAGGACCTGAGACATATCGAGCATGCGCGCGATCTCCTGGTTCGAAAGCTCCTCGATGTGCCGAAGAGCGAATATTTCAGCCGACCGCGGACTCAGCTTTGCAAGGGCCCGGCGCAGGCAGTCCCGCATCGCTTGCGTGTCGGGCTCATCGCTCGAACGGGCCACGTCGAGGAGCGGCAAAGTGGGGTCGGCCTTCTGGGCCCTGAGTACATCGAGGGACGCGTTAATGGCAGCGCGCCGGAAATATTTTTCCCCACTGTCGACCTGCAGATCGGAGGTGCGGCGTATGACCCGCAGAAATATCGTCTGCAGGACGTCCTCGGCGTCTGCTGCGCTCCCGGTAATCCGGTAAGCAGTACGAAAGACCAGACCGTGGTATTCGTCGAACAATTTGCTGAAGTCGGTCCGATGGGACAGAACGGTGAACTCTCCCGTTGCCAGTTGCGGCATATCTCGCCATTCCCTTTTCAGCACTAAGGACGGGAGATACCGTCGATTATTACAGCAGCTGCAACTTTTAAGATTGCCGGCTGCCTACGCCGCGACCTGAGCCGCTACTCCGAGGGCTGGTCTTAGAGACTCGAGCGTTCGCCCGGCCTTTTCGCGCACCATTTGCGAGCTATCCTGCTTCGCCATGAGTTCGAGCACCGGGACCCCAGCCGGCTCCGAGAGGTAGCCGAGCGCCCAAACCGCAGCCAGCCGAAAAGCTTCAGAGGCGTGCTCAGCATACTCCAGCAATCTGGCCCAAGCCATCGCATCCCGATGAAAATGCAGCCCTACTAACGCATTCATGACGACCCGGTGATGGGGATCGAGAGCGGCACTGCGAAGTACTTGCTCGGCTTCAGGGGTTTGCAAGCGCCAAACGGCCTCAATTGCGTTAGCTCGCACGCGCGGGTCGGGAGAAACGAGCTGGCTTTGGACGACCAAGGTACTTGATTTCAATTGGCAAAAGGCTTTAACGGCTTTCGACCTGACTTGTTCATCGGGGTAAGTGGTCAGACCTCGCAACCAGGAGAACAGGACCGCATGTTCGCCTACTCCTTCGAGGATTGCGAGAGCCCGTCTGAGCAAAGGCCATTTCTCCCGTGAATCGGTCTCGGTCGTCAAGCGACTGAAATGTAAGAAGAAATTAGCGGAGTCTTCGACCCGCAGCCTTTCCGCAACTTTCCTTGCCTGATCGATGGCCAGGAAGTCCGGATCGAGCAGAAGTTCGAAGTAGTTCTTCATCTTCAGCCAGCCGATCATCTCCGAGCTCAAAGCAGTAGTTTCCTGATTGTTGCCGAGGTAACGGACAACCATTCGGAGGACTTCGCGAGGGTAGGTTCGGCGCAGGCGTCTGAACAGGGCAACGAAGGCCTCGGCATCAGACGTGATCAGCCCCGCCAATACCTCTTCAGCGGCTTCCCTGGACACCGGTTCTGCGACTGAACGACTTTCCATACCCCTTTGGCTCTCCTCGCGATGGCGCTCGCCGAAGGAAACTCCGGCAGTCCTGATACCTATATCGGCAGGAATGTCGCGGCAGTTTAGCCGGCTCACGTTGAGGGCCGCCGTCTCACCTCGATACTGAGGCGCTTAATTTTCTGATTCAAAGTGGATAGAGGGATCCTGAGGGCCTCGGCGGCCTCGGTCTGGCTGTTGTTAGCGGCCTCCAGGGCCTCCATAATTTTTCTGCGCTCGAAATCGGCGACGATTTCAAACAACGATGCGTCGACGGCGAGAGCGCCACTGCTATCGCGCGAGATGCGCATTCCGCTCGCCTGCTGCAGATAATCCGGAAGTACATGAGCAGGGACGAACTGAGCGGTGGCCAGAACGACCGCCCGTTCCACCACGTTCTCCAATTCGCGCACATTGCCCGGCCAATTGTGCTCGAGCAGGATCTGCATGGCTTCGGGCTCGAAGCTGAGCGTCGAGCGGCCGTCGGTGGTGAGGAACTTTTCATTTTCGCGACAGAAGCGCGTGAAGAAAAACTCGATGAGCAGCGGGATATCATCCTTGCGGTCGCGCAGGGCCGGAAGATTCAGGTTGATTACGTTCAGCCGGTAATAAAGGTCCTCGCGAAACTTACCTTCTTCGACCAGTTTTCTCAGATCGGCGTTGGTTGCGGCAATGATGCGGACATCCACGCGCACGCTGTCATTCGAGCCGAGGGGCATGAACTCGCGATCCTGCAGGACACGCAGCAGCTTGACCTGGATCTCGGGGCCGATGGTACCGACCTCGTCGAAGAAGATTGTGCCGCGATTGGCCGATTCGAAGTAGCCTTTGCGATTCGCAACGGCGCCGGTGAAGGAGCCTTTCACGTGCCCGAACAAAAGCGATTCCAGCATCTCTGAGGGCAAAGAGCCGCTATTTACGGGAATGAAGGGTTGATCCACACGCGTCGAGTTGGCATGAATGGCTTTCGCTATCAATTCCTTGCCGGTACCTGTCTCGCCGGTGATAAGGATGGTGGCGCGGCTGGTGGCGACTTGTGCGACCTGATCGAGCAAGCGGATCATGCGTTCGCTTTTCCCTACGATATTCGGGAAGGCATAGCGCTGTTTGAGCGCTCGCTTCAGTTGCGTGTTTTCGCGCTCCAGACGCCCTTTCGAAATCATGCGGTCGATCTCGATGAGGAGCTTCTCGTTGTTCCAGGGCTTGGAGAAGTAATCGTTGGCTCGCGCCTTGAGCGCTCCGACTGCGACTTCAATAGAGCCGTAGGCGGTGAGCATAAAGATAGGAGTCTCGGAATCGCGCTGCCGGATGTCGCCGAGGACTTCCATACCGGATCGGTCCGGGAGCATCAGATCGAGCAGAATCAGGTCGTAGGAACCCGCTTCAAACTTCTGGAGCCCTATCGTGGCTGTCTCGGCCAGGTCTACGTCATAATTTTCGCCGGTGAGCAGTAATTCGAGGCTCTCGCGGATGTCTATCTCATCGTCGATCACAAGGATTCGCCGCCTGTCGGTCGCAGTTGTGCGACCAGCCGGCAAATCTCCAATAGTTGATTGCACTATAGCCGTTGTATCAAAGGCTCGAGCCGGGCAGGTCTGGAGCGTCGCAGCAAGAGACACTCCTCCGATGGCCGAGTTGTGTAACGCATATTCGGTTATCAAAGATCGGGCGCGCGGAGAGGTTAGTCTTTGGCGGTTTCAGACACAGAGTTTTTAGAACGAAGAATGGCGCAGCGCGGAGCCATCACGGTGCGTTCCCACATCTCGTCCAGCAGGTTCGGAGGCACGATGTCGTCGGGGGTCAAGGACAGAGCGCCATCAAATGGAGGAACGAAGCCAAAGTCGGGTGAAGGCAAGCTTTCGGGGTCCGGTTCTGGTGTGGTCAGAAGGGGAGCGGCGGCTGGTTCCT
Organism: Terriglobia bacterium; assembly: GCA_963723645.1. GTDB lineage: Bacteria > Acidobacteriota > Terriglobia > Bryobacterales > Bryobacteraceae > Bog-105. Next base: position 653,076 of record CAVRRR010000005.1, on the reverse strand, counting down.
TGCTGACTTCGGCGGAAGCGACAGCGGGTTCGGCGGGTTCGGCCTGTTTTGAGGGAACGAAGCCACGATCCTTCTGGAGTTGGCGCAAAGTGGCGAGTGCTTTGTGGAAACCGCGCTCGGCAGAGGCAAGAAGACGCTGCAACTGTTCGAGCATGCCGGAGTTCATGAATTGGTGAAGTCTTTCGGTATTGAGCTCGGCGACGCTCTTCTTTTCGTCGACGTTATGTGTCGTCCAGGCCTGGACGTCGAAGCGGCGCAAGCGGCAGAGACGCCAGTAGTGCTGGGCGAGTTCGTCGACCAGGATCTCTTCGGTGGTGTTGAGGGGCTGGTGTTCGCGGCGGAGGTCGGCGCGCAACGCGTCGAAGCGGGCCGGGTCTTCGCAATCCATGAGAACCTCGCGCGCGTAGAGTCCGTGCTTGAACGAGTTCTGAGACGAGCGGGCCTGGCCCTCGGGTGTTTTCGGACCGGTGGACTTTTGAGCGTTGGCGCGATTGATTTCGGCGCGGGTTTTGGCCATAGTGGATTTCTGCTCTCCTGCGCGAAACGTAGCAGGAGGGCCGAACGCGACGAGGGGTGAAACCGGTGTAACTAGTTGGGGCGGCTCAGCGAGATTTATTTGTTGAATCGGTCACCGACCGGTATTGAAACGGTTTGCAGTGAATTCGAGACATGGAACTCGAGCCACCGTTCAGGTGTATTCCAGATGTGATGGGCGTTTTCCGTTCCTAATTTCGGCGGAACTTGTATTGCCCTTCGTCCATCTAGCGCGTCATCCGTCCAGACACGACTGCTCGGCTTGGCAATACGTTTATTGACCTGTCAGGATCAGCTTGGTCTCGGGAACTTGTTCGGGACGTTCCAGCCTTACGTTCGGAAAAGCTTCGATAATGTCGTCCAAGTCTTTGTGAAGCTGACGGATGATCTGCACAATGAGCCACGCTCGAACTGCGATGAGAGCGCCGGGTTTGTCTTCGAGTCCCATACCGACGAATAGCGGCTTTCGTGACCCATGAACGATTTCGGGGATTCTCCCGAGCGCCCACACCGGGCAGCCGCTAAGACCTTTCGGGCTTGGTGGATTGATGGGTTTGCCGTCAAACCCGACGCTGTTTTTGTCAAACGGAATTCCCAAATGCGTTTGATAAGGTCGGTTCAACTCCTCATGTTGAGCCAGCGGGATCTGCACTCCAACGTATGGCGTCAGACGGGGTATGACGAAGTTGGCTTTGAATTGGCTGCGGTTCTTGCTCTCGGAATAACCAATAAAGGCGTTGTAAGCAGTGGTGTCGTGAATGACTGAGTCGCATTCAATGTCCGAGAGTCCTACGAAGTGGTACGTAGAGAGCCGTGCTGCCTGATCTGTGTCTAGATCGATAATCGTAAGATCAATGGGATCTTCGGCGCGCGGAACGCCGGCGTGCCCTAGCCGAGTCATTCTGCAACTGAACGGCGTCAGTTGACCACTATTGGGCACATAAAACTGTCTCTCACGGAGAAGATCGGTCACGTGCCCAGCTGTGATCAACATTTTGTACGTTCCGAGATGGAGCGCAAAGCCTGTGCCGATTAATTCAGGTGTATGGTGCTTGTTAACGCCGCCCTGATAGAGGGGGACACTAGCGTTGGGAAGCGTAGCCAGCTTTGCCCGTAGGTTTAAAAAGAACAATTTCGCCCTGTCGGTCTGGAGAAGTTCTTTCGCTCGGGACTTAGAGTAAGTTGAGGGCATCGGCGTTAACTCGGCCAGGAAATTAGATTGCTTCGAATTACTTCCACCCTAGTTTATAATCTGGTTGACGGGTCGCTTACCGACTTGGTCTACCCTATCTTCCCTTCAAATCCGAAGGGGGCACGGCGTGCCAGTCGAACGGAAAAGCGCCGGAAGACAATACGGCCGCCAGTGAAAAGATCACATGACTAGACGGCGTTTTTCATTCCTTGTCCTCCAGCTCGTCGCAAAACGGCTGTCACATCAGCGCGATTGCGTTTTACGGCACCGTAGATCTCGGCGAATGCAAGCCGACTTGGACGAAGCTGTAGCGCGGGGGACGCTCCGGGCGTGCCTCATCGCCTAGGGTCGGTTGCTAGCTTTTCTCGGCAAGCGTCGCGAAGCCGCTAAGCCGAACGTCCTGCGTGGGCTCATAAAAACAGCAAACTCGGTTGTCGAAAGCCATTCGTGCAACCAAGTTTTGGGAATCTGGCATATCGAGAGCACTGCGTATGGCAACAGCGTTTCCGCTGATTTGGGCTTGCCAGAATCTCATTTCGCTGAAGAGCTTGTCGCAGTCCCACCTATCTTCTGCCGAGTCGCCTGACGCCATCATTCCTCCCGCGAGGGGCAAGTATACGATTCCATCAGCGACACTAACTACAAAGTTTACATTCTAGCCGCACGACGAATGGCGTCTCGCAGACGGAAAAAACTCCGGCTTCAAACCGACATGGCTCGCTCGGGCTTCCGTGCCTTGGCCGATGGCACGCGACGTGACATCCTGGCGCGGTCGCTCACAGAGACGCCGTCGGTGTCCGCTCTTGCGTCGCGGTATGAGATGAGCTTCGCCGCAGTGCAAAAGCACGTCGCCGTGCTCGAGCGCGCGGGTCTCATTAAGAAGTGTGCGCACGGCCGTGAGCAACTGGTCTCCGCCAACCGCGCGCGGCTCCGGCGCGCTACCGAGCTACTCGAACAACTGGAAGCCATTTGGCGCCAGCGGATGGCGCAGCTCGACGATGTCCTTCAGCCGAAAGGAGAATGATTATGCCTCTTACCTTTGTCACCAAAGACGCCGCCAAGCTCACCCTCACGGTCGTGGGCGACTATCCCGTTTCGCAACAACGACTGTGGGACGCCTTTGCCGACCCGCGCCAACTCGAGTGCTTTTGGGGACCACCCTTCGCGCCCGCCACCTTCACGCGTCACGATTTCAAAGTAGGCGGTCGTGCCGAGTACTTCCTCGCCCTGCCGGACGGAGGAAGGTGGAGCGGATCCTGGAAGTTCACCGCGGTGAATCCAATCAGCTCGTTCGAGGCGCGCGACGGCGAAGATAACGCTGAGGACGAGAACATGCCGGCGGGGATGAAGTTCACGTTCGAGACCACGCCTACGGGTTCGCGCATGACGGTCGTCACGCGCTTCTCAAGCGTTGAAGCAATGGAGCAAACGATACCGGGCATGGAACAAGGGCTACGCGCAGCGATGCCCCAACTCGACGCCTTGCTTGCCGAACGGAGCGGGCACGCTTAACCACGCTCATCATTCAAACTACTAAACGCAGCCAAGAAACAACACCAAGGAGCACATCATGAACAGCACAACTACGTACCTGCACTTCAACGGAAACTGCCGCACTGCGATAGCCTTCTACCGCCAGTGTTTCGGCGGCGAGCTCGAATTCATGGCCTATCCCGATGCATCCGGGAAACCGAACACGGATCCGGACGCGCCCGTGCAGCACAGCATGATTGCCCAGGGTAGCCAAGCGCTGCTGATGGCGTCGGACTACCCACCGGGCTCGGGCAATTCAAGTCAAGGCAACAGCTTTTCCGTGTTCATCGATTGCAGTTCAAACAGCGAGCTTGAGAAGTTGTTCACGCCGCTCTCGCAAGACGGCAAGGTCACCGTGCCGCCAAGCGACATGCCCTTCGGACGGTTCGGCATGTGCGACGACTCATTTGGCATCTCGTGGATCCTCAACTGTGCGAAGGCCGATTGAACTTTGCCGGCCCTATCATGGTCATGCAGGCTTACGAGCCTTCACAAGGAGGGCCGTATGGCAGACACACAGACGCTCATTGCCGAAATCTACTCTGCTTTCAACCAGCGGAACATCGATGGTGCATTGGCGCTGATGAGTGAGGGCGTCAGCTGGCCGAGAGCATCGGAAGGCGGGCGCGTAATTGGGAAAGAAGAAATTCGTGCGTACTGGAGCCGCCAGTGGAAACAGTTTGATCCTCATGTCGAACCGATTGAGGTGATCAGCCGCGGAACGGGCAAGATCGATGTCCGAGTGCATCAGGTAGTCAAAAGCATTGCCGGCGAGATGCTTTCAGAGAGCGAGGTCTGGCACGGTTACACCATCGCAGACGGCCTAATCGAACGAATGGATCTCAAAGAAGGCGAAGCAGTTTCTGAGCAGAGCCCGTCCGGAGCGTTTTCTCGTCACCAGGCGTAACCGCACTTCGTTTCAAGCCGGGTTGTAGCCTTCGAGAAAACTGAAGAATGCGGCAGTGAAGGCGTCGCCAGCTTCAACCGGAGATATATGAGCGGCGGGTAGTTCGAGGTACCGACTACCTCGGATGTGGGAGGCCATCGCCTGACAATCTGCGGGTGTCGCCGCTGAATCGAAGCGACCCGTGGCGATACATGTTGGCACCTGAACGGCGGCGAACCGTTCGAGGTTGGCTCCATGTACGCACGCATCGCGGACAACCTCGGCGCATGCGACGTAACCAGCCTGCGATGTAGTTTCCAGAACCGTTTTGAAGCGACTCACGACCTCAGGTTGCTGACGGCGGAAGGATTCTGTGAACCAGCGGCTCATCGTGGCCTCCGAGATGGAGGACATACCGGCGTTTTCAATCTGCTGAATGCGCTCGTTCCAACTTTCAACGGACCCCATCGTAGGTGCACTGTCCACCAGAGTCAGCGTTTGGAGCCGATCTTGAGCATTCAGCCCCAACCATTGGCCGATCAGACCACCGAGTGATAAACCACAGAAGTGGACGCGGTCGATACCGTGCTCATCCAGCAATGTTAGAAGATCAGCAGCAAGATCTTTCAGAGTGAGGGGACCCGCGTGGTCCGGTGCGCTCCCGTGTCCACGCAGATCATACCGAAGCACGCGGTAGGAGGCCGTGATTGTGGGTAATTGCTTGTCCCACATGCTGCGGTCGCCGCCGAGAGCATGCACAAAGACGACGATCGGGCCTCGCTCAGGACCGATGAACTCAAACCATGGCCCTTGTGTCACGCTCAACTGGATGCACGCCTACCGGTTACGTTTCCAGTCAGGTTTACCGGAAGGTGTGCCCTGAAGTGTGACGCGGCGTCCTGCGTGATCCTCGGCTCAGGCGATAGGTATTGTGCCAGTCATAGCGACTTCAGCAGATTCAAAAGCCTTTCGCTGATCGGTCCAATAACCAGGCGTTCGCGGCCATGATCTGATTCAGAAACGCTACCCGGCGGCCGTCCGGAGATGGGACCGCCCAGCCCGGGATGTCGCCCAGCGAGGTACTCCGGCCATCGCGCCAGACATATAGTAACCGGCTTCCCACGGAGGTATCGAGAGGGACAAACCAGCCGCTTCCATCCGCCGCCGAAGTCAGGCTGCTTAAGTTGGTGATGCCTGCAACCTGCACTTCGCGCTCGCGCGGTCCGCGCGGAACCGGCTGCAGACTTATGAGTCGGATGCGCGCGTCGCGGGAGCTGTGGTTTGGAATTGCGATCTCCTGGCCATCAGGCGAAATATCCCAATCTCCCAGGACACCCGGCAACCATTTTGTGCGAGCAAGTTCGCGGCCTTTGCCAGTAATTGGGTTCAGATCGTAGAACACGTAACAGGCACCAGGAATGGTGACTCGGAGCACGCATCTGCTTCCCGAGCCGATAGCGCACCGAAATTCGTCGAGGGGTCCTCCTATAGGCACTTCCTCAGGGGTCCCACCCTCGACTAGCACCCGCATCAACTTGCTATTTGAATACCTTTCGGCTGGAGCCCAGGTACGATATAGCACCCACTCGCCTCCCGGCCACATCTGGGGCAGAACTTCGGGCTGCTGCGCAGTACTCACAATTGGCTCGGCTGTGCGCCTGTCGACCTCTTGTTTGAAGATGCGGTAATTGCCATACCGGTCGGATTCAAAGATCACGGCGCGGCTATCGCGAGTCCAGGCATGTGGAAAATCGGTGCGTTCGTCAAGAGTGAGGCGCCGGCGGTCGCTGATGCGCGGCGGATTTGCGCTGAAGTCCCCAACGAAAACGGCATATTGACTGGATTGGCGCAGCACCAGAATTTCCTTTCCATCGCGACTGGCGCTCATGCCGGCCATATACAAGCGTTCATCGTGTTCGGGCAGGGTGAACACTTCACGCGGTGTTTCGAGAAAAACGCCGGTTGCCGGATCGGTCCGCACTTCCCACAACTGAAGGGAACGGGATCCTGGGGGGTTCCAGCGCAGGAAGATCATCACGCCGTCCGGCAATGCTGCCGCCGACTCAATCCAAAGGTCCGGCACGCGAGCCACAATTTTGCCGGTTGCGAGCTCGAGTGATTCATAGGTCCGGTCATAGTAGACGTCCCAACGCGTATCGGCGGCGGAGGAGTCCGGAGGCCGGTGTCTGGGAGCATATTGGCGGCGCTGGAAAGCAAGACGTTTATTGCAGGGCCAGAAAACCAGCGGAAACGTGTCCTGTCCCGAGCCATCGAGCACACGCTGGGGCTGCTCTCCGTTGACACCCATAATCCAGATGGAGGAACGATCCTCGCTGACGAATGCGATCCGCGTTCCGTCCGGGGAAGGAGACCCGTTACTGGCATGCATGCGCAGCAGGCGCGGCGCTCCGCCCGTTACAAAAACCAGCCAAATCGCAGGCGCATGAGTGCGGTCCGAGAAGCCGCTCGCTACCAATTTTGTACCGGTACTGAACCAAGCTAACTGATCGCATACGAAGTTGGCTGGCGCGTGCAGCGCTGTTGTTTCGCCATCGCTGGTCTGAAGAAATACACCGTCGGCGTTAGCGTAAGCGGTAAGACTGCCGTCCGGGGACACCGCGGCCGCGGTAGCGCGGTTTTCCGGGATCAGCGTTGTGACCTGCCGGAAGATTGGCTTTTCCATGGCCGCAGTACGATGACGCCGCGTGAAGAAGTTCGAGACCAGAGTGCCGAGTGCGAGTAAGAGCGCGACAGTGACCAGGGAGGCGCTGAAGACTGACCTTTGCAGCTGTTTACGTGGCGTCCGTACGGGAACGACCAATTCCGGTTCGTTCAGGGCTGGTGGATCCTGGGGCGGTTCGCTTACGGCGGCGGTGAGCGAAGGGGTTTCAGGAACGACCTCTTCGACGTCGGCAATGAACCGATATCCCCTTCCGACTACAGTTTGAATGAAGCGCGGCTTTGCCACGTCCTCGTTAAGCACAGCTCGAAGGCGCTTGATGGCGGCATTGATGCCCTGCTCGACGTCGACGACACGTGCATCTGGCCAGAGCCGGGCGGCAATCTCCTCGCGCTCCACCAACCGGTCGCGGTGCTCAACAAGCAGGATGAGCAGCTCCATCGGCATCCGAGAGAGTGGAAGACGACGATCTCCACGCCTCAATTCGTAACGCCCAAGATCCAGCTCGTTGCGTCCGAATTTATACATTTTAGGAGCGGTTTGCAAACCGAAGATGATTTTACCGTCTGGGCAGCACGGTGGCGAGTTTTAGAAGTCCTATCCCGTTCCTCCGTATTTTCATCTACTTAGCTTTTCACATCGATTTCACTCCGAATCCTAACGGCTGACATTGCCTTTGTTTCGCAATCCGGATTACCCTTCTGAGGCGAGGAACATTCATGAAGAGGATCTTTCCACCCAACCTGTCGAGGGGTCTGCTGGCGCTCGGTGTGGCAGCCTTCATCCGGCCCGGATATGGCCAGACGCCCTTTCAGTCAAGTTTGGGAGATCGCAGCCCGGCTATGAGCAACGTGGCCGATCCGCTTCATGGGAAGACGACGCTGCTGTCGCAAGATGACACCGGTTTGCTGGTCCAGAGCAACGAGAACTTCGAACCAGTGTTCATACCACTCAACAGCGAGAATTCGAACTTTCAGCAGCAGCCATCGGTCAACACCGGCCTGCTGAATCAGCAGCCAACAAACCTATCCAGTGTAGAAAGCTATTCCGCTTCCGGCCGAATGTTCAACAACGGGAACGACGTGGTCATGAATCTCGGGAAGCAATTTAACGGCACGGGGTACCAGTGGGCGTACTCGTACTGGAACCCGGGCGATGGCAAGCGACTTGGTTCATTTTTCCTCAATGAGAGTACAGGGCCGGGATCTACCTCGATCAACACTGCCAAGGTCGTAATGGGCGATTTCCAGGGCAACAACCTGCAATCGGCGCTCATGTTTACCGAGTCCGATTTCGGCAGCAACGTGACCTGGCAGATGAATGTCGTCGCCCCAGTCGATCCTTCTCAGGTGGACGACATCGACCCCAACGGGGGCGGCCCAATGATCTCCGGTAGCGTATCTCCTTCGCAAGCCCCGGTAAGCACGAGCATAGTGGCGGGCGATTTCAACCAGGATGGAGTCGCTGAGATAGGCGTACTCCTGCGAGACGGCCAGACGATCCTGCTGTACACCATTAACCCCAAGACTCTGCAGATCGCATCCTGGCAGACGATCAAATTGCCCGCTGCTCTGACCAATCCGACTCTGGCGGCGGGGCACTTCAACACCGGCTCAACGGTCGTGCTCGCCGCTATAGGACAACAGCAGGGAAGCCAGCAGATCACGGTCGACTACATTGACCCCATCACCAACCCACAGAACCCTTCTGTGACGATCGTTACAAGCACATTTTCCGTTCCCAACCTTAACTCCTCAGTGTTTGTTCGTGCTTTCGCGCAAGCCGCGCCGCTCTATTCGGTGTACCTCACGACAAAGCCGACAGAAACGCAACCCGAAACCAATCTAGAGCAGCTCGTTATGGGCCTGGCGTACGAATACGATTCCTGGCACGCTTTGCTGATCGGAACGTTCGGCAAAAGCTACAACTTTCACTTGCAGGAAGCAACCGGTTACGAGGGCTGCCTGCTGGGGATGGACGTTGGCAATTTCAACAATTTGAACAGCTCCGGAAATATCAATCCCAATTTGCAGATTGCGCTCTTTAAGAATTTCAACAGCGGCTCGCAATGCGTTCCGCCCTTTGGCGATAGCCCCTCACTGTACGTCGAAATGCGCAATATCGCGGTGCCGGACGCGGTGGCAAATTCTCCTCAAGCAGCCCCGGCCGCCGGAGCTACCAACTGGCTCGATTCGCTACCGAGGACGGAGTTGGTTCCGAATCTGGGTAACTACAACGGCCTATATTCGACTCCTGTTTTTGTGACTGGCGATCTGCAAGGCCGGTCCGAGCGGTTGGGCACGCCGGAGGAGGTCAGCTTAATAGGTCATATCCAGCCAAATTTCGTACTGGGCATGCCGCCTATGCATGTGGACTGGCTGCAGCCTTTCGGAGGAACTGGGGAAAGCTGTCAGACCGGCTCCAGTATTGGTGGTCAGCCGGAGTGCACTTTGAATCTGGACGTCGCCCCAAACGCCGTCAACGCAAACCGCTCGGACGCTTTCAGCAGCACGTTCTCTCTTACGGGAAGTGACAGCACAACCACCAGCCGCCAAAGCACCTTTAGCTGGGGAATTGGCGCAAAAGAAACGGTTGGCATTAAGGCGAAATTTGGAGTTCCCGACGGATATTCGGGTAAGGCGCAGCTTAAGACCAGCATCGGAAATGCTTACAACAGCTCCACAAGCGAATACAGTTCGCAGTACAGCTCCAAGACTGAGCACCTGACCACCCAAACGGGGTTTGATGACGCTGTCTTCTTTACCGCCGAAACGCAAAATTTTTATAATTACCCGGTGCTTGGGAAAGTCGACAACAACGGCGACCCGGTTTACGCCACTTTTTCCTTTCCGAGCCAGGTACAAATAGGAGAAGCGGCGGGCTCTACGCTCGACTGGTATCAGCCAGTGCATGAACCCGGCAATGTGTTGAGCTATCCGTGGTCGTCCGACGCACTCGCAGCAGAGTTTCAGCCCGGGACGATTTCGCAGCAAGCCAATTCCGGCTGCCTGGCGGTTGGAAGCACCAGCGAAGCGATTTCCGTGAGTTGGGCCAATCGGAGTGGGGAGGAGACCAAGAGCGGTTGGACGGATGCCGTATCGGAGAACGTTAATGCCAGCGCCTCTCTCTCGGCTGGTGAGACTATTTTGGGCGAAGGGGTCAAGATAACGGGTTTCGAGGAGACCGATATCAGCGGCAGCCAGGCTTGGGGAGCACTGAACCAATCCGTAGACACAGCCACGGCTAATCAAGCTGTCGTTCTGACCACTCCCACTTTCGATAAAACGGCAAGCAGCAACTTCGCATATGCCTTTACGAACTACGTCTTTGGAACCGCTGGCTCGACGCCAACGTACCAGGCCGGCTCGACACTCCTGCCAAGTGGCTCAGATGTGACCACGACCGGGCCGCTGTTCATCGGCTTCACGGCAGACCCGCGAACGCAGTGCGGCGAGGCCGGCGGAAAGAGCTTCTGGACAGACGCTTACAATCAGCCGGATGTTGGTTTCAATCATCCCGACCGATGGGACGTGGATACCTCGAACCAAGCGTCGTTCAACTTCGCTGTTACTCCCTCGGCCGACAATCCACTGATCAGCCAATCCTTCTATCGCATGAAGGGCCTGTTCATCACGACAGGTGGACCGTCAAACGGCTCCGGCGGCCTTGGCGCGGGAACCGTCAATAGCGTGCCGGCAGGCCAGTCTATCTGGCTGACAGCCCGCGTGTACAACTTCAGCCTGGTTTCGACCGATCAGGCGAACGCAGGCTCTCAGGTGCACGTTCGTTTCTACGGGCAGAAAAGATGCAGCGGCATTTACGGAGACAAGCAAGTGGTTGATCTTTGTCCGAATCAGGCGTTTCAGATTCGTGGAAGCGGGCGCGACGGAGATGTGGTTATCGGGTCGATTTCAGGATTTCACGACTCAACCGGGGCGGCCAACTGGGGACTCGCAAGCGTCAATTTCGATACTACCGGCTTTGATGATTCGGAGGTGGTGTTCTGGGCTGTCACCTGGATCGAAGATGCAAATGGCAATGTAATCGGCGAAACACCCGACCACGGCGTGAAACTTGCCTCCTTCGTCGGAAAGCAATTCAATAATATAACGGACATCCCGGTGCAGGCACATAGCAATAACGTGGGATTTTATGCCGCAAACCATCCCTTCTACGTCGCTAAAGCGCTGCCGCCGCCCACTGAACCCGAAGCGGCTCACGCGCGGGTCGAGACCACGCCGAAACAAGGGGCACTGCGTTCGATCGACTTGAGCCTGAAGTCCAGAAACTTCCGGGTGGACAAGGTAACGCACTTTATCGCGAAGTTCACCGCCGGCGATTTCTTTCCCGGCTCAACGGTTCTGTATTTCGATGGAGACCCCTCGCATGGCGGGAAGCTTTTCGATATCCAGGCGATTCACTCTATCCAGCCGGACGGCAGCACGGAACATCTGGTCAACTATCGCGCAGAGCGCTGCGGACCGCATACGATCTACGCCATCAGCGAGCCCGAGGGGCTGCCCAAGACGACCGGCATCATCACAGCCAATGTCATGATCAATCCCGCAAAAGAGGTGGCAACGATGACCACCTACGTAAAAGAATTGCATCTAGAGCCATACCTCGAGCAGCCACTGCTTTCAAACCTTTCCTTTGCGCAGAAGCGGTTTGAGGATGGAAATGTCGAGTCGGGTCTGGCCAGTTTGAAAGTCTTCGCGGATCTCGTACGGCTGATTCCGCTAAGAAATGATAACCGGCTACTAATGCAGACCAATGTGCTTCTGGGAAACGTGAAGCTGATTCGCAGCTGCGAGGCACAGCAGGGCACGTCGCGGCAAACAGCGCCGTCGCTCATAGCCGCTCGCAACTGAGTTCTATACGAGGAGAACTATGATCAGGTCTGAACGTTCGATTTATCCTGTCATTGCATTTATCACGATGGCGCTGGCAAGCGCGCAGAGCGTTGGAGCAACAACGCTGACCGGCAGTTTCAGCTCCGATGATCAACTCGTCGAGCTGACCTGGACAACGCCGGTCGCGACCACACTGGCTGCTTATACGACCTCCTATGCCAGCGGCGGATTCGTTCCCGTTATATCCCTCTTCGATCAACCGACGGGCAACTATATTACCTTCGACGGCGGCGACGCAAGTTGCTCGAATGGGATTATAAAGGATCCTGCCACCGGCATGTGTGACGATGCATATTTGTCGCAACGTGTGGCGGCGGGCAGCTACCGGGTGGTGCTCAGCGAGTTCTACAATCTGCCAAACGGCAATTTCGGGGACGGGTTCAGTGAGGCCGGCGCCGGAAACTTTACGGCCGGGGCGTGCAATGCAAGCGGGGCTTTCTGGCAGGTGGACGTGAACCCATGCATCGAGCGTACCGGCCACTATTCGTTACATGTAAATTCAGCCACGCCTGTGCCCGAACCGGTGACAGCTTGGTCAACGTCCGTGGTTCTGATCGCTGGATGGTACTTGCGGGAGGCCAGCAGAAAAGTAGCTCGCAAGAACCGGCCCTATATGTTGTGAACAGAAGAAGGTTCGGCACGCCTGTGGCGACACTCAGTATGACGTCTCAAGACCAGACTGATTGACGGTCCGTAAACGCAGTTCGCCGTAACGAAGTAGCAAGCACCGTTTCTCCGTCTATCCGAATCTGTGCAATATGGGCGATTGAGCACGACGATCAAGTGTGGGTGTCCGACATCACCATATACGGCTCGGCCGCGAGTTTGTGTATCTCGCGATGTCGCTTGATCTCTATTCGCTATGGGCTGGGCGCTAGACCGGAAGTTGCACACCCGCTAGCCATTTCACCGCAATGAACCGTGCCATTGCCGGTTCGGCAGCCAGGTCCCGGTCTCGTGCATCACTGCGATCGCGGCACTTAGGGAAGATTCAACCGAGGTCGCGACATCAGGAAGGGGAGCGGTTCCAAGTGTTCCCTATGTCTTAGGAACGAACTGTCACCTATGTGTCCGGTTCGGACAATATTTAGGTTGGAGCCGACAGAGGGACTTGAACCCCCGACCCGCAGTTTACAAAACTGCCGCTCTACCAACTGAGCTATGTCGGCCCTTCAGCATCAGTTTACAATGCGCGGCGGTTACGCGGCCCCATACGGTTGCAAGAACTTCAGCAGTTCCTGATTCACGACATCGGGCCTCTCTTCGTGAGGAAGATGGCCACACTGAGGAATGGAAACGTAACTCATATCCGTCGCCATCTTGGCCCAGACCTCGCGAAAATCCACATCTTGCCGCCGAGCGCGAACTCTTCGCCCCACAGGGCAAGCGTGGGGCATTGAATCAGCGTGTCCTTATCCGCTTCATCCTGCGCGACATCTTCTTTGCCGGCGCGATAATCGCTGAAAGCTCCTCGCAGCGCTCCCGGCTGAGAGTAGGACTTCACATAAACGGCGATTTCCTCCGGTGTAAAGAGTTCCGGGTTGTAGCACCAGCTCGAGAAGATGAACCGCAGCCAAATCTCTTCCCGGCCCGCGATCAGAGCCTCCGGAAGGTCGGGCACGTTGTTGAAGATGAAGAACCAGTGCCCCCGCGCAATCTCGGCATTCATGCACTCAAAGATAATGCGCGTCGGGATGTTGTCCATCACGACCAGGCGGTCAACAACTTCGGGATGGTCTTTTGCCAAGCGCGTCGCGACCCGGGCTCCGCGATCATGGCCGACGATGGCAGCCGAGGCACATCCGCAGTGATGCATCAGCGCGTAGATATCGCCGGCCATCGTTCGCTTATCGTAACCACTGGCCGGCTTCTGTGTTTCGCCGTAACCTCGCAGATCCGGGATAATCAAGCGGTAGTGCGGCGCCAAAGCCTCAAGCTGATGACGCCAGCAGAACCAAGTCTCGGGGAAGCCGTGCAACAGAAATACCGGCCGCCCCTGACCCATTTCCACATAATGCATCCGGAGCCCGCCGATTTCAGCCGTATGGTGCTCGAGCGCGAGTTCTTGCATTCTGGCGTGAAGAGAGCGGGCGGGACGGCTCGTGACAGCTTTACTTCTTGTTCGCCGAACCCGGCGCCGACTGGCTTGCGTGTGCCTTAGCTACGAGGGGATCCGGCAGGGTCTGCCCGGCAACTGCTTGCACCTTGTTTTTGAACGAGCCGGCTATTACGTGATCCTTGCCGGCCATCAACGCTTCGAACCCTTCCTTGGCAACTTCGGCAGGATCGTCCTTCTCGCTCGCGCCTAATTTGGTGTCATCCGCGTCGGCACGATGGAAGAAGTTTGTTTCCGTTGCGCCGGGCATCAAAGCGGTGACGGAAACGCCGGTATCCTTCAACTCCTCGCGAAGGCCTTGCGAAAGAGAACGCACGAACGCCTTGGTTGCGCCATACACAGTTTCGTAGGGCGTCGGCATAGTACCGGCGATCGACGACGTGAAGAGAATCCGCCCAGCGCCCTGCGCGACCATGTCTTTCACGATGTACTTGGCCAAGTGAAGAGTGGAGACGACATTCAGGTCTACCATCTTCAGTTCCTGGCTGAGGTCCGTCTCGATGAAGCGTCCGCTCACTCCGATTCCCGCGTTGAGTGCGGCTGCCTGAACGGGCCGCCCGGCCGATTGGATTGCGGATAGAAGCTTGTGAACACCTTCGTGGGTGGCCAAGTCGGTTTGGACCGCCTCGACGTTCGCTCCCAGTTTCTGGAACTCAGATGCTGCCGTGTTGATCTTGTCAGAGTCTGCGACGACAAGCAGATCGAAACCGTTCTGTGCAAATTGCCTGGCCAGTTCGTAACCGATCCCGCTCGAAGCACCGGTTACAACGGCTAACTGTTTTGTAGAAGATGTTGGCATACTGTTTCCTGAGCGTGAGACGCCAGGATCTCGAAAATCCGGAGATGGGATTTCTTCGAGCATTACGTGCCGTTCATCAAGTCCTCATAAATCGTCTGGCGTGATCGGAAGATCGCGGAAACGGCGCCCGGTGGCGTGGAAAATGGCATTCGCGATAGCAGCGGGCGCGCCGCAGATACCGAGTTCGCCCAAGCCTTTGGCCCCAAGCGGATTGACCAGCGCATCCGCTTCGCCAAGCAGAATTATCTCGATTGCCGGCACATCTGCGTGGACCGGGACGAGGTACTCGGCAAGATTAGGGTTGATTATTCTGCCCGAAGGGTCGTGTAGGGTCCGTTCGAGCAGAGCCTGACCGATGCCCCAGATGATCGCGCCGGTCAGCTGGTTGCGGGCTGTTTTCTCGTTCAGGATACGGCCGGCAGCAAAGGCGGCCACCCAGCGGCGAACACGCACGTGGCCGAGTTCTTCGTCCACCTCAACTTCGCAGAAATGGGAACCAAAGGACCAGCCGGACCAAGTACGGGTTTCCATACTCGGGGGCATCCAGGTGGCCTCGGCCTCGAGTATTTGCGCATCACCCGAATTCTTTGCAAGCAGGTCCGCCCAAGGGATGCTTATGTTTCGATTGTCGCTCGAAACCAGCAGAGGTCCCTTGACTTGCACGCGAACGGATTCGAGACCACAAAACGGCGATTCGGGATGGGTGGTTGCAAGGGCAATCAACTCGCGTTTGATTGCGCGCGCCGCCAGAACCACTGCGGAACCTACCGATCCCGAGGTTTGCGAACCGGCCGATGCTGGTGCTTCAGGCAGACTGGTATCACCCAACTCAAAGCGCACTCGAGACAGTGGCAATTCGAGTTCGGCGGCAGCAACTTGAGCGAGTGAAGTGTAGGTCCCGGTACCGATATCGTGAGTCGCACTCGATGCGACCACGCCGCCGTCACTGTAGACCCGGACGCGGGCTGAAGCGGCCGAAAGCTTCACGAAGAAGATAGCCGAAGCCATGCCCATGCCCACCAGCACACCGTTGCGCCGCATACTGCGGGGCGCAGGCGCTCGACCTTTCCAGTCAAATCTCTCCGCTGCTTCGGCGTAGCACTCGCGCAAAGACTTACTCGAGAACGGTTTGTTCCGGTCTTCATCTCGCTCTGCGTAATTGCGAAGCCGGAGTTCCAGGGGATCAAGCTTCGTGTGATACGCAAGCTCGTCGATCGCTGACTCGACGCCAAAATTGCCGGTCGCCTCACCCGGGGCGCGCATCGGGCAGGGCGTGTTTACATCGAGCCGGACGATGCGGTGGGTCGTCTCTACATTTGGGCACGAATAAGCGACCCGTGAGGTCGTTCCGGAGGACTCCACGTAGTCGTCAAATTGAGACGTACCGGAAAGTACGTGATGCGAAAGGGATCGGAGACGCCCGTTTGCATCGGCCGCAATGCGCATGTTTTGGTGTGTCGCGGGACGATGGCCGACCTGACTGAACATCTGGTTGCGCGCGAGCACGAGCTTTACAGGGCGATTTACGCGCGCCGCGGCAACAGCCGCGAGAGTCGGATGAGGCCAGGGATTGCCTTTGGACCCGAAGCCCCCACCGACGAACGGCGACAGGAGCCGGATGCGATCGTGGTCAATGCCTAAATGGGTGGCCACCATGTTCCGGGTTCCGAGCACCCATTGCGTCGAATCGATCAGGAGCAGGTGATCATCCCGCCACCAGGCCACGGTGGCATGCGGCTCCATCGCGTTGTGGTTCTCGACCGCGGTGGTGTACGTCAATTCCAAACGCACCGGTGCCGCTGAAAAGTTCGCTTCCGGATAGCCGCGCCGGGAATCGACCGCCGGCGCGTCGATTACGGTGATACGTTCCGGCTTGAAGCTCTTGTCCAGAACCTTGTATAGTTCCGTGTTGGCAGGTTCTTCCGCATATTCGATGCTGAGCAGTTCTGCCGCATGCTGTGCCTGTTCAAGGCTCTCTGCAACCACCACGGCAATGTGCTGCCGGTGATAGCGGACCAGGTCGTCTTGCAGCACGAGGTAAGTCTGACCGGGTCGGTTCTCCGAGTTTGCCTCGAACGGATGCAGCCTGGGAGCATTTTGCCAAGTGACGATATCGAGGACGCCGGGTGCGGCCTGCGAGGCAGCCGTATCGATTTCAGTCACACGGCCGCGGGAGATCGCACTTTGGACGATCACGGCGTGGGCCAGGTCAGGAAACCAATTTTCTGCGGCGTACAGCGCCGCGCCCGCTACTTTGACGCGAGCATCGGCACGGCTAACCGGTTTGCCGATCAAGTCTGGATTGGCGATATCTGCGGCCCCCGGTCTTCTGATGCTGAATTGCTTCCCGCTTCAGCCTCGGAATACCGCGAGTGACTGTAGGTTTGAGAACGTCACTTACCGCCGAGCGGGGATACCCAGCCTCGTGTCATGTAATCGCCGAGCGTCAGGCTCACCATGATCAGAAACCAGATGACGCCCCCGGCTATCGCCACCCGAACCACCTTCGATTCATAAAGTGCATGCATGAAGAAAGCCGCAATCAAAATAGCCTTCGCGGCTGCAATGGTGAGCGCGATGACCATGCTGAAAGGACCCAGATTAAGAAATCCAATGAGCGTTGTCGCCAGCGCGAACGCCAGCAGCGACAGGAACGTGAAGGTATAAGTTCTGCGTGACACCGTGGGTTGTTTCATTTCATGTGCAATCCCGGAATGTAGAAAATCGCATATAGAAAGATCCAGACGATATCGATGAAATGCCAGTAGAGGCCGCCCATTTCGACCGGCGTGTTGTATTCAGCGGAAAAACTCCCGAGCAGAGCGCGGAACGTAAGAACGCAGAGTATTCCGATGCCGATCGTCATGTGAATCGCGTGCAGACCCGTCATTATGAAGTAGAAGACGAAGAACATCTGTACTGCGGGCGCGTGAGGGCCTGCATACTCGAACCACAGAGCCGGGACTTTATGATCCCGGAAATGGTCGTAGTATTCGGTGAATTTGATGCCGAGAAAAATAGCACCAATTACCATAGTTGCCATCAGAAACAGCACGAGCAGCTTTTGATTCCCGCTCTCAGCGCTATGCACGGCGAGCGCCATCGTATAGCTGCTGCAGATCAAGACCGCGGTGTTGATGGCTCCGAGGAGGATCTCCATATGAGCGCTCCCCTCATCGAAGCCTTGAGGATGGCTCAAGCGATATACCGTGAAGGCGGTGAATAATCCACCAAAGAGCATCACTTCGGTAATGAGGAACACCCACATTCCGATGCTCGCAGTCTGCTTCTGCTGCTCGGGCGTGGCGAACTGTTCGCGCAGGTCCAGGCGCTCTTCGTGAACCGCTACTGCAGGCTCAGACAAGGCCGAGTTCCTCCTTCATGGCCTCGTAGTCGTAAGGCCGGTAGTTCACAACAGGCGTTTTCTCAAAATTGTGCTTTGGAGGGGGAGACGGCGTCTTCCATTCGAGACCAGTAGCTCGCCAGGGATTCGGCGGGGCTTCCGGGCCATATTTCCAGGACCAGAGCAGATAGAACAAGGGCAGGACGTAGCCGACGCCGAGAATGGTTGCACCGGCGGTAGAAAGAACATTCAACATCTGGAATTCTTCGGGATAGGCGGCGTACCGGCGCGGCATGCCAAGATAGCCCAGCACAAATTGCGGAAAGAACGTGAGATTGAATCCCAGAAATACCGTTAGAGCGGCAAGCTTCGCGATGCCTTCGGGATACATCTTCCCGCTGATCTTGGGCCACCAGTAATGCACGCCTCCTAAGTAGGCCATGACCGTGCCGCCCACCATGATGTAGTGGAAGTGCGCGATGACGAAATACGTGTCCGTGACGTGCACGTCAAGCCCGAGCGCGGCAAGAAAGAGCCCCGTCATGCCGCCAATTGTAAAGAGCCCGACGAAGCCGATCGCATAGAGCATCGGCGTGTCCCAGGAGACTGACCCTTTGTAAATCGTGGCGGTCCAATTGAAAACCTTGATCGCGGACGGCACGGCAACGAAATAGCTCAGCAGGGAAAAGACCAGGGCCGAGTAAATAGATGTTCCGGCGACGAACATATGATGCCCCCAGACAAGAAATCCGAGGACGCCAATTGCCATGCTCGAGAACGCCACTGCCTTGTAACCGAACAAGGGCTTGCGAGCGAACGCTGGAATAATTTCGCTGACAACCGCCATACCCGGCAGCACCATGATGTAAACGGCCGGATGCGAGTAGAACCAGAACATATGCTGGAAGAGCACGGGGTCACCGCCGAGCGCTGGATCGAAGATTCCAACCTGGAAAATACGTTCGACCGCAATCATGAGGAGCGTGATTGCGAGCACCGGCGTGGCGAGTACGAAAATGATGCTGGTGGCGTACATCGACCAGATGAAAATTGGCAGCCGGAACCAGGTAAGGCCGGGGGCGCGCATGCGATGGATGGTCGCAATGAAGTTCAGGCCCGTCATGATGCTCGAAAACCCGTTGATGAAGATGCCTATCGCGACTGCAGTTACGTAGGTGGTCGAGTACGTTGTGCTGAAGGGCGTATAAAAGGTCCAGCCGCTATCCACTCCGCCCCGAAACAAAGCGTAAACCGTGACACATCCGCCGAGCATGAATACGTACCAGCTGAAAAGGTTCAGTTTCGGGAAGGCGAGATCTTTCGCTCCGATTGCCATCGGGATGATAAAGTTACCGATCGTGTTCGGTATCGATGGAATCAGGAAAAACCAGACCATGATGATGCCGTGCATCGTAAACAGCTTGTTGTAAGTTTCAGCCGTCACGAGCTGAGTGCGGGGCGTCAGGAGATTCAATCGCATCAGCAGAGCGAAGAATCCGCCCAGAAAGAAGAACGCGGTGATGGAAGCCGTATAGAGGATGGCAATGCGCTTATGGTCCGTAGTGAAGAACCAGGAGAGGAGGCCCTGCTTCTCAGTGAGGTAATTTTTCCTGACGTGTATTCCTGCAGTTTCGACTATCATCAGCGCGCCTCCACTTGCGATCCGGAAATCGAGGTTGCTCCGGGTCCTGCTATGCCTTTCTGAGTGCCGTAGTTCTTCGGCTCGGTTCCGGAGCTCGAAGGCTGTTCGGTGCCTGGAGCGGGGGCGAGTGCCTTTATGTAGGAGATCAAAGCAATCAGTTGCTCCTCCGAGATCTGACCCGTGAAGTTCGGCATGATGTTCGGTGCGAATCCATATACGACCTTGGCATTCGGGTTGAGAATCGATTCCCGCAGGTACGAGTCGTCGGCCAGCACGGTGCGCCCATCGTTTATTTCAACGGGATGGTTGTAGAGGTTGCGAAGGTCGGGACAGCGGCCCTGGTTGTCGAAATGATGGCAGTTGGAGCACCCGAACTGGTGGTAAAACTTTTCTCCTTGTGAAGCGAGCGACCCTTCGGCGGCGCCATTTGTCAGCCAGCGCTGATAGTCGCCCGGAGTCATTGCGTAAACCCATCCGATCATGCCGGAGTGCTTGGTCCCGCAGTATTCAGCGCAGAAGAGATGGTATTTGCCGGGGGTGGTGGCTTCGAACCAGGTGGTCTCATAACGGTCAGGCAGTACGTCCTGCTTGGTACGGAAAGCCGGCACGTAAAAGCTGTGGATGACGTCTTCCGAAGTCATGATGAGTTTTACAGGGCGGCCGACTGGAATGTGAAGCGTGTTGATCTCTCGCTGCCCTTCGGGGTGCTGAATCTTCCACATCCATTGCCTGCCGACCACGTACATGTTGATGGTATTGTCCGGCGGCCGCTCAATATCGAAGTACAACTTGGCTCCCCAGGCGAACATTCCCATGAAGAAGAAGAACGGCAGCGCGATCCAGGCGACCTCGGCGGGAATGTAGTTCCGTCTCTGATTACCCATCTCGTTCTCATGTTTCCTGCGGTACCGAACGGCTGAGTAAATGAGAAAGGCCGCTATACAGGTTGCGACGGTAGTACACAGCACCACCATCAATATGAAGAACAAGTTCACTTCACCGGACACTGAAGACGCCGAGTCAGGAAAGAGTTGAACACTTGGAATCATAGGCGTCCGGCTTTCCCTACTGGATCGCGGTACTGGCGAAGGTCGCGCCGCCAGAGCAGAGTTAAACCGACAACTAACAACACGAGAAGCAGCCCGGACGTGATCTTCAGCAGATTAACGACGATCGCGCCGTACTTGCCTGTTTTCGGGTCATAGTGATAGCAAAACAGCAGAATCTGATCGACCGGTGAGCCAATGCGGTCGTGCGAAGCCTCGATGAGCGCGAGTTTTAAGTCTTTGGGCTCATAATCCACCCCGTACAGGTATCGGGAGACCTTGCCTTCAGGCGTGAGCACAGTGATCCCGCTGGCGTGGAAGTAAGTCTTGGTGGCCGGATCGTACCGATAATGAAAACCGATGGCGTCCGTAACCGATCTGATCGAGGGCTCCGAACCGGTCAGGAAATGCCAGCCCGCATGGCCCGTACGCCTGGAGTAACTCTGCGAGTAATGGTCCTCCTTCGCCGCAGCCTCCTGCGGAGTTTCCGCCGGGTTTATACTGATCGCCACAACTTCGAAGTCACGGCCGGGCTCGAGTGAAAGCGGGCGCAGTCCGCGAACGATCCCGCTGAGAATCTGGCTGCACAACATCGGGCAGCGATAGTAGACCGCGGCCAGAATGACGGGTTTGCCGCGGAAATACTTGCTGAGGTTTACGCTCGCACCCTTGTCATCGCGGAACGTGGACGAAAGCGGAACCTGCGCCTCGAGCTTCTGATCGAAACGAATGCCGCTCAACTGGGATGGCACTTTGAGCGGCTGGGAACTTGCGGAAATGCATGTCGCGGCCGCGAACACCATATAAACAAACGAGAGGCA
The DNA here is from genome assembly GCA_963723645.1 of Terriglobia bacterium. Classification (GTDB taxonomy): domain Bacteria; phylum Acidobacteriota; class Terriglobia; order Bryobacterales; family Bryobacteraceae; genus Bog-105. The sequence continues at coordinate 631,571 of CAVRRR010000005.1, read as the reverse complement.
TCTGGCGGAGGCTCGGATCATCTTGGTTCGGGCTCCACCTTGCCTTCAAAACCGGTCAGCCGCGTCCCGTCCTTCGGAGGAGTGAGAGTAGCATTTGGAGCCAGGCGCTGTGGTGGTATTCCCCGCTCCGTCACAAGCTGCATGGCGCGCGTGATCGGGATCGCCACTTTGCCGCCGGGCTTGTCGATCCAGTAATAGTGGTTGAGCTCCCAGTCCTCGCGCGCTCGCATGGCCTTCAAATCGCGAGGTGGGGATTGTTGCAACCGCGGTTGGGGCGGTAGAGCTTCGGGCTGACCTGCGGCAGTTAGGGGCGGCGGACTGGTGCGTGCATGCTCGTGGGTGAAGTAGGTGAAGACAAAATACAGAAGGCCCGTGGCAATCCAAACGCCCAGGAGGACGCCTGCGCCGGTGAAGAAAACTCCGCGTCCACTGATATCAGTCTTCTCGAAATGCGTATCGGGATGCTCCGGCTTACGCTCCTGGCGAGCCGTGTCGTTCAGGCTCTCGATTGTCCCTTCCACGGAACCGGCGAGCTTGCCGATGGATGCAGCGAGCGATGTGAGCAGACCTCTCTCAGTCGTCTTCATGGTGCAAAGCTTTCTCCAGACTCGGCGCGTTGACCGGCAAAAGCGGCCTGCTCTTTAGCTGACGCGTGAAGGCGGCGATCCACAGGCCTCCGAGCGCGAGCGGCACCGAGAAGTTCAGCCAGTGAATGCGTAATCCGTGTTGGTAGTAGCCGGGCATTACGATCCACATCAGGTCGACAAAGCGCATGACAATGATGAGACCCACCACCGAACAAAGCGCGACAACGTTTCGCTTAAGCGGCCGGGAGAGCAGAAGCAAAAACGGCACGATGAACTCGAAAAGAATCAACGCAACGCCCAGCCAGCCCCATGACGTTGCAAATCGCCGCAGATACCACGGAATTTCGTCCGTGAGATTGCCGGCCCAGATGATCAGCAGTTGTGAAAAGGCAAAATATGCCCAGAGCATGACAAACGTCAGCAGCAGCTTGCCTAAGTCATGTAAGTGAGAAGCTTTGAATCTGCTTGCCAGGGGTTCGCGGCGCGATAACAAGGCCATCGCAATGATGGTGAAGGCGAAAGCGCTCAGCCCCTGACGCGCTACGAACAGGAACCCCCAAATCGTCGAGTACCAGTCCGTTTCAAGCGATTCCGCCCAATCGACGGTGGAAAAAGTCACTGTAAATACGTAAAGAATCAATCCTGGCGCACTCAGGGCGGCCATCCGCTTCTCAAAACCGCCGTGCTCGTCCTGCTCTGCCGACCACTTATTCAGCAGGTAAACGAAAACGCCCCAGATGCAGAAGTAAACAACGGCGCGCAGGAGAAACATTGGGGGATTCATGTAGCTGGCCCGGTGCTTGAGCACGTATTCGTGCTGTACCAGGTCCGGATGCGCCCAGTCGTACAGGTGCGGGATGCCGATCGCAATGGGGACGAACAGAATTGCAAGCAAGGGCAGCGTTCGTGTGGCGGATTCGAGAACCCGCCGCGTCATCACACCCCATGCTCCGCCGGTAAGATATTGCATCATTACGATGCCTAACGAGCCAAGCGTCAGCCCAAGCCAGAAGAGATAACCCATCAGGTACGATCTGTAAAAATCGCCCGGACTGAAGAACAGGCCGATCAAGGAAACGATCGATAGCGAAATCCCTAACCAGAGTGCAGGCGTGAAGAGACGCCGCAAGTCGGACTGAAGTTCAGGGGATGGCGCAAAGACAGAAGTCATTTGGAACCTCGCGCCGGTTTCGTCTCGCCGGCGAGCTGGCCGCGTGCATCCAGCGGGACGTCCGCGGGCGTGGCGTACCTGCTGAGCTGTAAAGCATGGATATACGCCACAATGGCCCAACGATCCCCGGCCTCAATCTGGTCGCGATAGTCCGGCATGGCGCCGTATCCGTTTGAAATCACCTGAAAGATATACCCTGGCGGCACACCGCGAAGACGATCCGTGTGTAAATTGGAAGGCACCCAGAATCCCCGCTGGTGTACCATGCCGTTGCCATCTCCGGTCCGGCCATGGCAGGGGCTGCAGAAGATGTCGAAGCGATCGCGTCCGCGCTTCAGCAATGCCGCAGTCACCGGTTCAGGAATACTCTCAAGAAACTTTCCTTTCTCATCGCCGGTGTGGAAAACGTCGTCCGCGTCGAGCTCATCACGTGCGATTACGCCCCGCGGCAGCGGCCGGGAAGCGCGCCCATCAGCGAAGAACCTGCTTTCGCCTAGCGGTTTGTATTTGGGCATATCCTGCATGTCACGGCGGCAAGCCGTCAGGAGCAGGACGCTCGAAGCGAGGACCACAACTGTGCTAATCCCTTTCAACTTCCCAAACTCCGGTAGGCCCCAGATCATTCAGCAACTGAGCGGTCGTTCTCTTCTCATACAGCGGATCTTGACCCTCCACGCAAAGGAAGAAGCGGTCGCTCGTGACTTGTGCAAATTGGGGAAGGTTGAACAGCGGAAAATTCGGGCGCGGGAACCCGCAGAGCGCCAATGTTCCGAAGAACGCTCCGCAAGCGGCAAGGAGGACGGTGAGCTCGAAGAGGATCGGCACGAAAGCGGGCCAGCTATAGAGCGGCCGGCCGCCCACGTTGATCGGGTAATCAATCGCTGCGATGTAGTACTGCATCGACCAGGCAACAGCCGCACCGAACAAGCCTCCCAGCAGGACGATAAGCGGTACATAGTTCCGCCCGGGAACAACCTCGGCGAGATCCTTGATCGGATAGGGCGTGTAAGCCTCGAAGTGCTTGTAGCCTGCCTGGCGGACCTTGCGTGCGGCTTCGAGCAAAGCCGTCGGGTCCTCGAATTCAGCGACCAAACCGTAGACGTCCGCTGAATCCGTCATTTTTCAGTTCCCCCGCCCGGTCTGGATAAGGGCAGTAATTCGCGCACCTCAGCCATCGAAATCATGGGCAAAAAGCGAACGAACAACATGAACAGCACGACAAACAGGCCCACGGAGCCGTAAAGAGTGGCATTGTCCCAGAAGGTCGCGACGAAGTTTGCCCATGAAGAAGGCAGGAAGTCGCGGTCGAGGCTGGTCACGATGATCATGTAACGCTCTACCCACATCCCGACGACAACGTCCATAGCGATGACGAACAGAATCTTCGGATTCAGCCGCACTTTTGGAAACCACAGCGCCTGCGGGATGATGACATTCAAAAGGATGACCAGCCAGAAGCTCCACGATTGCGGGCCTACGGCGCGATTGTGCACGGTGTACATCTCAAACCCGTTGCCGCTATACCAGGACGTGAATGGCTCGATGACGTAAGTGTAGGCAAGAATCAGCCCGGTAGCCAGCATCAGCTTCGCGCAATTATTCAGATGGCGCTCGGTAATCACGTTGTGTAAACCGTACACAGCACGCAGTGGAATGCTGAGCACGAGCACCATGGCGAAACCCGAGTAGATCGCACCTGCAACGAAGTATGGCGGGAATATGGTGGAGTGCCAGCCGGGAAGGATGGCGATTGTGAAATCGAAACTGACCACGGTATGGACAGAAAGAACGAGTGGAGTTGCCAAGCCGGCAAGCAGAAGTGACGCACTCTGGTGCATCCTCCAGTGCCGGGATGAGCCGCGCCACCCGAGCGCCAGCACACCGTAGAATCCGTATTTCAAACCTCCCTTCGATCGGTCGCGCAGTGTGGCGAGATCGGGCAACATACCGAGATACCAGAACAAGACCGATACCGTCGCATACGTAGAGACCGCAAAAACATCCCACACCAGCGGACTTCGGAACTGAGGCTGGACGGTCATCGTATTCGGATACGGTAGTAGCCAGTAAAACAGCCATGGGCGGCCGAGATGAAGCAGCGGAAACATGCCCGCGCACACCACTGCGAAGATGGTCATGGCTTCCGCCAGACGATTGATCGAATTGCGCCAGCTCTGGCGCAGGAGCAGCAGGATCGCCGAAATCAAGGTGCCGGCGTGCCCGATTCCGATCCACCAGACGAAGTTTGTGATCGCAAAGCCCCAGGCCACCGGGACATTGACCCCCCAAATGCCTACGCCTTTACCGACCAGGTACGTTACCGCAACCCCGAATACCACAAACAGAAAGGCCCCGAACCCGAAGACGCACCACCAGGCCAGCGGCGTTTTACGAAAGAGAACGATATCGCTGATCTGAGCGCTTACCGTTTCGAACGTCTGGCTCGGCGCAAGGACGGGTAGATCGTTATTCGGATCTGGTTCCCGGCCGATATGACGCTGCCGCTCCTCCACCGTCATACAGTCGCGCCGTCCTTCAGCTGCGGGTTAGGATTCTTAAGTTCCGCAAGGTAGGTGGTCCGGGGACGAGTATTCAGCTCGGCGAGTAGGGCGTAATCCAGCTTTTCGGATTTGAGTTTAGCGACGCGATTGCCACGGTTGTTCAGATCTCCGAAGACGATGGCTTCCGTCGGGCACGCCTGCTGGCATGCGGTTTGGATCTCCCCGTCGCGCACAGGACGGTCCTCGATTCGGGCCGCGATCTCCGCCTCTCTGATTCTTTGCACGCAGTATGTGCACTTCTCCATTACGCCGCGGCTGCGCACCGATACGTCGGGGTTGCGCTGCATCTTCAGTGTTTCCGTTTTCCAATCCTGATAGAGCAGAAAGTTGAAGCGGCGAACCTTATAGGGACAGTTATTAGAACAGTAGCGAGTGCCGACACAGCGGTTGTAAACCATGTCGTTCAGCCCGTCGCTGCTGTGATTAGTAGCCTGCACGGGGCAGACCAGCTCGCAGGGCGCGTTCTCGCACTGCATGCACGGAACTGGCTGGTAAACGGCTTCGGGCAGCCTGGGATCGCCCTTATAGTAAGTATCGATGCGCAGCCAGTGCATCGCTCGCCGGGCGAGTACCTGTTCTTTGCCGACGACCGGGATATTATTTTCGGCTTGGCATGCCACCACGCATGCATTGCAATTCACGCACGCGGTGAGGTCGATCGACATGCCCCACTTGTAGCCGGTGTAGAGCCAGTGCGGATAAAGTGTGAGGTTGTCCTTGGGCGGGTGATTTTTCTGCTTCGCGAAATCAGGGTCACCACGATAGCCATCGACGGTGTTCGAGATTACGACGTCCCGGCCCTCCATCGATTGCTGCATCTGAGTGGTCGCGAGGGGATAGTTGGTGTCCACCTTCCGCAGTGTGGCTCCCGAAGCGGCCCATAACTTATCAGAGGTCCTCAGCAGGTAGGCATCGAACCCCGCGCCGTTACCCGCACGACCCGATTGCGTTCGGCCATAACCCAGATCGACCCTTACCGAATCGTCGGGATGTCCAGGCAGGATCCAGACTGAACCTCGCACAGCTTCCTCGCCCAACCGCAACTCCACGTGTTGCTGGTTCTCGAGCCCGAGCCGTTTGGCAGTCGCGACACTGACAATAACAGCGTTGTCCCAGGTCAGCTTGGTCATCGGGCGCGGCAGTTCCTGCAGCCAGATGTTGTTAGCGTAGCGGCCGTCTTGTATGTAGACGTCGGGCCGGAACACCACCTCTAATCCGTCTGCTTCCGGCGCCGGCGTTTTCAGGTCGTTCGCCCACCCGCCTTTGATAGGAGCAGGCGTTACGGCGTACGCTGAGCCGCTTACGAAGCCGTCGTGAACAGAGCGACGCCACCATTGGTCAAATTCAGCCGCTTGGATTCTCGACTGCCATGATGCACGCACGATGTCATAGGATGGACGCCCCGGCTGCGACAGGATTGCATCTAAGACCTCGAGAGGCGAATGAGAATCGTAAAGCGGAGCAATGAGCGGTTGAATGATAGTCACCGTGCCGTCGAAGGCCCGGCAATCGCCCCAATCCTCTAAAAGGTGCGGCGCCGGGATATGCCACGTCATCAGCGAAGAACTCTCGTTGAACCCAAGCGCAACGTGAACGGATGCCTTAGCCTTTTGCAGCGCTTTGGAGAAGGCCAGATCCGTGGGTGCATCGTATACCGGATTGCTGCCCAGCATGAGAAGCAGTTCCACATCGCCGGCGTGCAGATCTGTCGTTAGTTCGCGAAGGGAAGCAATCTGATCTACTGGACGAACCTCAATCGCATCTGTCTGGATTACTGTCTTGCCGGCATTACCGAGAAAAGCGTTGATTGCATGCGCCAAGGCGTGGACTGCCGGCGATTGAGACTCACCTGGAATCACGACACACTCGCCAGCGTGCGACTTCAAATCTTGCGCAATAGCGTGAATCTGCGGCGCGTAATGAAGGGCCGGCTGCGCCCCTGAGCCGCCAACACCGATTGCATGAGCCAGATCCCGTGCGAACTGCTCAACCTCCGCATAGCGCAGCGGCAAACGATGATCCGCTTTACCGCCCGTGCTTGTCATCGTGCTCTCGATGACATACAGCCGGTTCATGTCCAGGCGATCGCCGCGACGCCGCCTGAGGGCAAAGTCGTGCGCGTAGCGAGTCGATCCCACGCCGCACGCCAGGAAATCCGAATCGAGCGACACTACGACAGCCGCGTCCGCAAATCTGTAATACGTGTTCACCGGCTTTCCGAAGACGGCTTGAGCGGCTGCGCGTGCCGAATGCCCGCCGGTCGGTTCATATTGATGCCACTTCGCGCGGGGGAACGCCTTCAGCACGGCCTCGAGTTGAGCGCCCAGGGTGGGAGAAGAGACAGTCTCGGTGAGGATCCGAAAACCCGCGCCTTTGCTTGCGCGGACAGGACGAAGCGCTTCGTCGATCGCGATGAGAAAGGCGTCCCAGCTAGTTGGGATGCCAAGCCGCGTGATCTCCTTGGCCCGATCCGGATCATACAGATCCATGAGACAGGCCTGCGAGTGGACGCTAGACGCACCAAGACTCGCCGGGTGAGCGGGATTTCCCTCGACCTTCGTCGGACGGCCCAGATGGCTTTCGACGATTACGCCCTGAGCGACACCGTTTTCGACGGTCGCTGTTGCGTAATATTTTGCACGCCCGGGAATTGTGTTTTCCGGTGGTTCCACGTAAGGCAGTATGGTTTCGGTCGGCTGCCGCGTACAGCCGGTCAAGCCTGCCAGCGCAAGCGAGCCTGCCATCAGTTGCACAAACCGGCGCCGGCTTGCTTCCGATAAAGCAACACCCTCTTCGTCGAACTTCTCCGAATCTTCGCTTGCCCGTCCGTGGCTTGCGTCTGCTTCTTCGAGACTGCGCCAGTACGCGTCGTCATCCCGCGTCTGAGCCGTTAGCGCTTCTAAAGGAACAAAACCGTGATTGGCTGGCAGCTTCATCGATGACAGGTCGAGCAGCTCGTCAGGCTTTGGATATGGTATTCGCTGACGAGCCTTTTCCCAAGTTCAATCTGGTCAGGCGGGGATGCGTAGTCCATCGCGACAACTTCTTCACGCGGCCTGACGTAACGTTCCGGATGGCGGTGACAGTCAAGACACCACTCCATGGTGAGCGGCTGCGCCTGCCAGGTGAGATTCATCTTGTCTACCCGGCCGTGACACGTTGAGCAGCCAACACCTTTTGCGACATGAATGCTGTGGTTGAAGTAAACGAAATCAGGCAGGTCATGCACCCGGGTCCATTCAATGGATTTCCCCGTGCGGTAGCTTTCGCGAACCGGTTCGAGGGTTGGACTAGAGGCCCACATCTCTGAATGACAGTTCATACAGATTTTCGTAGACGGGATGTTTGCGAAAGATGACTTCTCCACACTCGTGTGGCAATAGCGACAATCGATCCCCAAGCCTCCGACATGGTGCGCGTGGCTGAACGGTACAGGTTGTTCACGCGGAACGTTCTGCATCGTTTCGTAGTGGGATCTTACGATCAGGTACGAAAGCCCGAGCGCTGCGACTCCTCCCGAAGCGAGCATGAGGAGTGTCATCCGCGCGAAGGTGTTAGCGCTGCGCGAGAAGTACTGCGGCATTGACTCTCTTTGCCAGCCAGTTCACGTGCGGGCTCGCCGAGCACTCTCGCGTATCGTCGGCCGATATATTCCAGCGAGTTTGCCGCAGGGATCTGAACCTAGCTGACATGCTTCTTTATGGAAGCAGAAGAATGTCGGATTTACGCCTAGAAAGATTTCTATACTGGCTAGTTAGTATCAGGCGTGAACTGCTGCACGTCTGAACAGGAAGGGCCCGCGGGCTCAGGGCAGAAAGCGGTATCCGACGCCGTGCACAGTGATGAAGTGCTTCGGAACGCTGGGGTCCGGTTCAAGCTTCTGCCGTAATCGCACCACGTGAGCATCCACGGTTCGGCTATTAGGGTAAGATTCGTACCCCCAAACCGAGTTAAGTATCACGTCCCGAGTTAACGCGCGGTCGGGATTGTGCAGGAAGTAGAGAAGCAGATTGTACTCAGCCGGCGTGAGCTTTACTTCAACGCCCTTATTTGTGATGCCGCGCCGGTCCACATCGATCTCAACCTGGGCGAACTGCAGGATTTTTGTGTCGGCAGTGGTTCGCCGGAGCAGCGCTCGAATGCGGGCCAGCAGCTCACGCGTTCCAAACGGCTTCACGATGTAGTCATCCGCGCCCATCTCGAGCAGCAGTACCTTGTCGATTTCCTCTCCGATCGCACTCAGAACAATGATGGGAGTCTGGATGCGGTCGGCGCGCAGCCGCTTGCAGACTTCGGATCCGCTCATGCCCGGCAATCTCAAATCGACCAATACGAGATGCGGCTTGAGAGTGACGGCTTTATCGAAGCCGTCCTTCCCGTCGGACGCAAATATGGGAACAAAATTTTCCCGCTCGAGCAGCACGCCGATGGTGTCGCGCAAGCTCTCGTCATCGTCGATGACAAGAATAGTTTGCATTGCAGTTGACATTCTACCCGCTTTCCGGAAGATACTCGCTCGAGCACGGAGCCGCCCTCATTCCTTTTACGGAACGTTTACGAGGCTCCAACAATCAGGCTGCCAAATCAAGAGAAGCTCAGCTGAGCCAGTTGCACTCATCGTGGGAGAATCTGAAATTACTCAACATATCTGCTTAAGCTCGGAGTAAACACCATGACTGAATGGGACGCAGCGGGATACGACAAACGATCGGGATTGCAGCGAGCCATGGCCGAAGAGGTGCTCGCGCTGCTCGATCTGCATGGGTCGGACCAGATTCTCGACGTCGGTTGCGGAAACGGCAAGATCACGGCGGAAGTCGCGGCCCGCGTTCCCCGTGCACAAGTAGTAGGCGTGGATCCGTCGCATGCCATGATCGACTTCGCCTCCCGCCACTTCGGCCCGGAGGTTCAGCCGAACCTACGTTTCCAGGTTGCCGACGCCCGTGAATTGCCTTTCGACCAGCAGTTCGACCTGGTCATCTCCCTGAACGCCCTTCACTGGATTCCCGAGCAGGACCAGGCGCTTCGCTCCATTCACCGGGCGCTTAAGCCCGGCGGGCGCGCCCAATTTCGTCTCGTTCCAGCGGGCGAACGAAGAAGTCTGGAGAACGTTATCGAAGAGACACGTTCGTCACCGGGATGGACTACCTACTTCCTAGGCTTTCACGATCCATACCTTCATCTCACGCCTGATCAGTACCGCGCGGCCGCGGAGCGAAACGGCTTCCGCGTTCTCAGCATACACACAGCCTCGAAGGCCTGGGACTTCGGGTCCCGTGCTGCGTTCCGCGAATTCAGCTCGGTGATGCTGGCCGAATGGACGCGATGCTTACCGGATCCCGAGAAGCCGGCGTTTGTCGAAGACGTTCTCGATCGTTATCGGAGAGTCGCCGGCAATACCCCGGAGGACGAGAACACGTTCAAGTTCTACCAGATGGACGTGGCGCTTGCGCGGGAATGAATGTCACCCCGCCGTTTTCAACTCAAACAGTGTTGGCGGGTCCACCCGTTCCGGTGAGGGTGCCGGGCGGACATAGCTTTGCACGAGATTCTGGAAGCTCTCGAGCGTTAGTTGCGGCGCGGAATCGGATCTCACACCGCATATCTCTTCAATGATATGCAGCCCGAGCCTGCGGTAACTCTCGAACTGCGATTCGTTGAAGAACTGCTCGGCAGTGGACTCATGAGGAAATGAAGGATTACTGGCCGCGTATTGCTTCACATCCGGGGGCTCATTCCCGTTTCGTGAGGCCTTGATATAGATCAGGCAGCCGGGTTGTACGTCACCATCTACCGCGCTATATAGGATGCTGGCGATCGCGCAGTGTTGGCCGGAGAACTTGTCCGTAGGCCATCCTGTGGGCGACATAGGCAGCGACGGCGGATCGAACTCGATTGGAATCCCGAGGTCGATGCGAATCTTGCGAATCGAGTTCGCGAGATCCTCGTATGCATACTTCGGATCCGCGCCCGCATCGGAGACTACAATCAACCGGCAACGCCGCAGAACCATCTCATAGAGCCCGAGGTTTTCGAAGTGCCCTCCGTCGGAAAGATAGAGCCAGTCCGCCTCATCATTAGTGAGACCAAGGGCTTCATTGATGAATGGGCGAACCCCAAACCGCGGGCCAGGCCGCTTCCACAAACCTTTGCGCGCTTTCGGGTTGCCAAGCCACCAGCCAAGCCGCGCGTTGAAAAGCGTCATCACAATACCGAGTAGCGCGGAGGAGTGATAGCCCATATTGGGGCTCGCGGCGGCTCCCGATATCGTGATCGCCGTCCCTAATGTGATAGGCAGCTTCTTCGGATCATCTTTAGACCGGCCGCCATACAACGAGGATGGCCGATAACCCACGCGGCAGCTTCCTGTATGCAGCCGTGTCGAACTGAACGGCTCCGCTTTGCGCTGTTGCCAGGCGAGATTCTTGCCCCCAACAAGATTTAGCGTCATATTTACTACATGCAGCGGCTTGTACTGTGTCAGCGTGCACATCGGCATGTTATCGGCGCTATCAAAGTTCGTGAAAGGATCCGATCGCCGTTTTGCGTTTGAGGCGCCCAGGAAAGCGCGGATCAGGCGCATGCGATACATGCCGTGCAGGGAGAACTTGTTCACGTTGATGAAGTATGACGCGACAAGGCAAACCGCAACGTAGAACAGGCCTAACCAGAAAACATGCGCACCCGCGTCGCCCAATGGTTTCACAAGCCCGGGCCAATGAGAGGAAACCTTCTCTGGCAGACGGTTCAGCAAACGCAGCAGGCTGAAATTCACCGCGGACATCACCATCGTCAGGAGAATGAGGAAAACGGGTAAGAGAATACGGGCACCATACTCTTTAAGCACGCTAAGCGGCGGGAGTTTCGGCGGTCCGGACTTCACTTCATCGTAGCCGGAAAGTGTGGCGGGACTGCTGGCCAGCTTGGCCGCGGTCCACCCGCTCAATCCCGTGAGGGCAGCAAAAACGGCGCTGAGTTCCCCGTTCACCCACTGGAGAACGTAACCGGCATAGAGCACTACTACCGCTGCTGCGGCCCAAACCAGACAGACCGCCAGGAACCGTCCCCCCGCGAAGGCCCACCACTCGCGGTCTTCGTCTTCGGTGATGTAGCTCGTGAAACCCACAAGGAGCATGCCAGTAACGAGGAACACGCCCATCAGGAGTGGAAAGGAAAGCGAAGCGTAGAGGCGCGTAAAGACCAGCTTCCCGGTCGGGCTATAGGGCGCAAGGTAAGTGATGGCGTCAGCAAGCAGACCGCCCGAGAACCCAGTAAACGCAGCGTAAAGTGCCGTCGCGATACCGATGTGCCTCGGCGGCCGGTGATATCGAAGGTCCACAAAAGCCAGACCTGCAGCCATGCCGCCGCCATGCATGAGTGCTCCGACGATGCCAAACTGCCACCACGACAGCCCTTGCTTTCCGAGTGCAACGAGATTCCACCATTGGGCGTGTGAATTGCCGTACGGGAGCCAGGCCCAGAAGAGAGTGAGTTGCACCGCGGCGATCGACAGCGGAAGGAAGCTGCCGTAAACAAACCATTTCACAGGTTTTCGGGCATTTCCAGCATTCGGTAGATCGAAGCCGACGAATGCGGTCGATATGGCTCCTGCGAGCACACCTGAAATGAGAAGAAACCAGAGCGTAGGCGGCAGAATGACGTTCGGATTCAGCCAAAGCATTCGCCATGCAAGCACCGGTATGAGGATCACAGCGGCAAAAAGCGGCAGCAGGACGAACCAGTTCAGGATGATGTTTCGCAGCACCGTGTTGGCTAACGCCCAGGAATCTGCCGAAAGCATTCCGACGCGCGGCGCAAGATAGTTGGAGTAAGTGCGCAGGTGCTTCACTGTCGCAGGCTCAGGCTCAAACGTGGAATCCGGGCTCTCTGCAAGCTGTCGAATAACCTCAGCCGGCCCATCCGCCTCGTCTTCTTGTTCGCAGCAGGTCAGCTTGTTGGAAGTGGGTCGCGCAAGTCTGGTCGCCCAAGCCGAAAACCATGACCCGAGATACCCTCCGCCGGAGACCGTAGATAAGTAATCAAATTCACCGAGCAAGCCCGGGCGTTCACCCGGCTGTTGCAGCGAACGCGCCGCAAGCCCCTGCAGAATGCCGAGGCCAAACGTGGCGCTTCGTATTCCGCCTCCCGAAAAGCACAGCGCAGTCCGCCGCCGGTAATGAAGCCGCGCGAAGAGCAGTTTCCGGAAATTTGTTTCGGCTACGGTCGGTTCAGCCGCATCGCTTCCATCGCGCGCAGAGCGGTACGCGGCCCGCGCCGCCTCATAGGCTTGGGCATCGGGCTCGCTTTCGCGGTCTTCCCCGCTGAGCGCACGGTCTTCTTCGTCAAGCGCATCGAGGAAGGATAGACATCGATCGCTATCTGGCTTCGCCTTCTCATTCATAAGCCGCCTCCGAGGTGCGTTTCAGAACTCGCATGAGGTCTGAACTCGTCATCTTGACGTCGAACTGCCGCATTTGAGAGTCCAATTCGTCTTTCGACGGAACTCCCGTACGGTGCGCGCCAGCTCATGCCTGGCGAGTAACTGGTCTTACATATAGCGTCATGACGACGTATTCCGGCCAAGTCTACCGTTTAACCCAGCTATATTGCCGCAATTTGCCGCCGCTAAATCGTGAGGGCGACCCTTAACCCAATTGTTCACGAGATATCTCTCTGGATAGCTAACTCAATAAGTTCTCCTTGCGTAAGTAACATGCCTGAAGATATCATCAGTTCTCGCATAACCTGAATCGCTGGCCGTTGAAATGCTCAGGAAGGGCGCACAGATGGAAGTTATTACTCGCTCGGGAAGGAGCGTTCTCCACTATGACTGTACAGAGCTGGCGAGATCGTCGTGTCTTCGGATTGATCATCCCTCTTTGTCTACTCGCCGCGGCCTGCCCGCCCGAACGCAGCAAGACCACTTATCCGAATCCTAAGGCACGATTCGCGAATTACACCCAGACCTGTGACGGTGTTCCAGGCAATCTTCCCGATCATTACGGCTACTACCTCACCGATGCCCAGAAGCGCGGCGCGTGCACATGGTACCTGTGGCCCGGCGGAGATCCGCTGAGGACGGCGGGCCCACCGGAAAATGCTCGGGGCAATCCCCGGTTCTGGCGGATGGCGGAACGCAAGCTCTGGACCATCGCCAATACCCTCGATCTACCGGTTGATGTGAACATGTTGCGTTACGCCACGGGTACGCCTCGTGAGCAGCGATTCAAAAAGCTTGGCGTCATCAATGATCCTGGCTGCAAGAAGGCGAACAAACCGGACGCTTACGGTCTGATGCTGGACACCTGTGAAGATCCTTACTCGACCGGGATCATGGGTCTGCGCATCTATCCCAATCCTGAGTTCGATCCCGCTCGTTGGGACGCCAACAAATTCCTCAACGTCGATTCGCGTATCGAACCGCCTTACTTGACCGGACTTACCTGCGGGTTCTGTCACATAGCTCTCAATCCGGCAAAGCCGCCCGCTGATCCCGAAAGTCCGCAATGGGAGAACTTAGCGCCGGCCCTCGGCAACCAATACATCCGTGAAGGCGAGATGTTCAAAGGCCGTCTGACCTCGAGCAACTTTGTCTATTGGGTCTTCGATACGCAGCAGGCCGGCACCTCAGACACCAGCCGCATCAGTACCGACTTCGTAAATAACCCGAACGCGATCAATTCTATCTGGTACCTGCTCTCTGCCCGGCCCACACACTCCGAAGTGATGAATGACGGAACAACGAAGAACGTGCCGCACATTCTCAAGGACGGATCCGACTCGATCGGCCCTGCCGGCGCTGCGCTCCGGGTTTACGTCAACATCGGCACTTGCCCGGACTATCGTTACAGCCTGGAGGACAGTTTTCTCGGCATAATGCGGCATCCTCCTCTTTCGTCAGATGCCAAGAACCCCACCGCCCAGCATCCCTTCAGCCTCGACAAGGCGCAAAAAGAGTGTGTCGATTGGCAGTTGACGGCGGCTCGCATGGGCGATGCAGCGAACTTCCTGGATGCGGTGCAGCCCTATTCGCTGAAGTCCGCGCCGGGCGGTGACGGCTATCTGAACGCCACTCCGGCCGTAATGGATCTCGGTAAACGGGCGTTCGCCGAGGATTGTGCACGCTGTCACTCGAGCAAGCTGCCCCCGGAACTGTCGCAGGCTGGCTTGAGCAAGCACTCTCCCGAAGCCAAGAGCGCATGGCTGAAGCTGGTCAATTCCAGCGACTTCCTGGCGAAGAACTACCTCTCTGATGACGAACGCTATCCGCTCGTCTCACCGGACCCCAAACTAGCCCTCGAAACGAACGCTAACCGCGCGCTCGGAACAAATCCGGACGAAGGTCATATCTGGCAGAACTTCTCTTCTCTCACTTACAAGCAGCTGCCGTCGCCCGGAAAACTGCTGCTCGAAAATCCGTTTGATGCCGGACAGTCTATACCGTTTGACATCCCGCAGGGTGGCGGAGGCTACTACCGAACGCCGTCGCTGATCAATATCTGGGCCACCGCGCCTTTCCTCCACAACAACATGCTCGGCACCTTTACGGGAGACCCATCCGTCAAAGGCCGCCTTGCCGCGTATCAGGATGCATGCGAGAAACTACTCTGGCCTGAGAAGAGGGCTGGATTATCCACGGTAAAGGTAACGGGCACCGATTCCGTCCTCAAAATCCGCGACATCGAGATCCGGATCCCCGCCGGAACGCCGGTCGATCTGCTAGCAAACATCAATGTGCACAAGGCTCTCCAGGTTCCGCAGGTCCTCGATCAGCTGAATAAGCTGCTGGCCGATCCACAGCGTCTCGTGCGCCTCGTGCAGGTCATGAAAAACCGTGGCGGCTACGATAGCCAGCTTAAAGAGTTCGTTCCCGAACTGCTGAGCATGAGTCAATCGCCCGACCTCATCCAAGACCACGGGCATACCTTCGGCGCGGATCTGCCGGATGAGAGCAAGCGTGCGCTCATCGAATACATGAAGAGCTTCTAAAATGCTCAGTGACATCATCTTCCAGCCTTTGACTTTCCGTAACTTGACCGTGAAGAACCGGCTCTTCCGGTCTAACATCTCGGGCCGCTTCGATAACTACGACGGTTCCGGCACGCAGACACGGATCAACTGGGAAGAATCATTTGCGAAGGGTGGTGTCGGGGCCATCATCTCGTCTTTCGTTCCTGTTCAACTACGAGGCAGGATCCTCCCGAACTACGCGATGATCGACGCCGACGACAAGATTGCGTTCTGGCGCAAGGTCGGCGAGGCCGTTCACCGGCACGACTGCAAATTCATCATGCAGCTAAGCCACTCGGGAAGGCAGCGCGACAACCCGGGCATTGAGAACTTCAAACAGAAAGGGCTGTCGTCAACCAACAAATCGGATACATTCCACGGCTTGCTCTGCGAAGCCATGACGCTGAGCCAGATCAGGCGGACAATCGATGACTTCGCGCAAGGTGCGCGCCGTGCCCGGGAAGCCGGGCTCGACGGAGTGGAGTTACACGCCTCCCACGGTTATCTCATCACTCAATTCCTGAGTTCAGCTATAAACGACCGCAGGGATGAATACGGCGGCCAGCTTCGCAACCGCGCGGCCTTTCTCCTCGAGATCATCCAGGCGATTCGCAAAGAAGTTGGAAGCGATTTTCATCTGCAGGCCAAACTGAACGCCGTGGATTTCGCTAATGCGCTTTATCCATGGGAGAAGAAAGGCAACACCCTCGCCGAGGGTATACAGGTTGCGCAGTGGGCCGAAGAGGCCGGGGTTGATGCGATCCACGTCTCGATAGGCAGTATCTTTCCTCACCCGCTGCTTCCGCCGGGCGGCTTTCCACCTGACGAACTCAACTGGTGGTATGGCTCCATGATCTCGAGCGGTGTGCGCGGCTATTTCAACTACACGATGTTCCACTTCAAGGTGCTGCGCCCTATCTTCAGTGCCCTCTGGGGCCGCACCAAAAAGGACCATCCAGTGGAAGCCGTCAGCTCCGAATACTGCAAAGAAGTAAAGAAGAGCGTCGGCGTACCCATCATCAACACGGGCGGCTACCAGGATGCAAAAGTCATCCGGCGCGTTATCTCCGAAGGCTATACGGATGCGGTCTCGATCGCTCGTCCCCTGGTCGCGAATCGCGATCTGCCTCAGGTCTTCGAATCCGGCCAGGATCTGCCTGAAAAGCCATGCTCGTTTTGCAATCGCTGCCTGGTAAACGCAATCACCAATCCTCTCGGCTGCTACGACGTCCGCCGCTTCGACGGTGATCAGGACAAGATGACCGCTCGGATCATGCAGGTCTTTCACCCCTCGCAGTTCTCTGACGCTCAGGTCCAGTAAGCAAGTTATGCGCAACGAAATGATCGTCAAAACGGCCGAAGGAGCATTGGTCGATCGAATTTATTCGAGTCCCGTCGATCATTGGCAGCACAGCTTCCGGAGATGGTTGATCCTTGTTCCGCTGCTGCTGATTGCTGTGGTCGCCGCTTATCTCGTCTGGTACTTCACTTCGGACCGCACCGCCAATTACGCCGATATCCGCGAACACTTCAAATACGGTTCTATCGGCAGCGAGACCGGCGGCACCATCTTTACGCCTGTCGGGGGCGTTCTCCCGCCTTACCTGGTCTTCAAAACGCTGCCTGCAATCTGCCCCGATAAGTTGCCCGGCGGATATGCTTCCTTAGGTCTCGTGTTTGAGCCGGGGCACGACAGCCCAATCGGTGTCTCACGGCGCTGGCGGCTCGGAGTGGAGCAGGTGGGTCTGAACTGCGCCGCCTGTCATACGGGCACCGTGCGGCAAACATCTTCCAGCCAACCTGCCATCGTACTCGGCATGCCCGCTCACCAGCTCGATTTGGAACGGCTCTTTCAGTTTGAGCTTTCCTGCAGTCTCGACGATCGCGTGACCGCTGAAAATGTGATCGCAAAGGCGGAAGCCTCGGGCACTCAGGTAAGCCTCATGCAGCGTCTTCTGCTGAAGACCGTTCTGATCCAGCGCCTCAAACTGCAGACCCTAACGCTCCAGAACCGCATCGGTCCCCTCTTGAACGGCTCATTGCCGGCGTGGGGCCGGGGGCGCGTTGATACCTTCAACCCGTACAAGGCGGTGCAGTTCAATTGGCAAATTGACGATCTTCCCCGCGGCGAACTCATCGGTGCCTCCGACTTCCCTTCCCTCTGGAATCAAAAACCGCGGGAAGGGATGCATCTGCATTGGGACGGGAACAATACCTCGGTAGACGAGCGAAATCTGAGCGCATCTCTCGGCGCCGGAGTCACGCCCGTAACCGTCGATCACCCGAGTCTGCAGCGTGTCCATGACTGGATATGGACCCTGCCGCCTCCTCAATACCCATTTGCCATAGACTCCGCCCGGAGCGCCCGCGGAAAGATTGTCTTCGACCGGGAGTGCGCTTCTTGCCACGCCTTTGGAGGCGCCAAGACAGGTACCGTCGAGAATCTCGCATCCGTCGGCACAGACCCGGCCCGGCTCAACTCGTACACTTACATTTTTGCTACCGCGCAAGCCGCGCTCTATCCCGAGAGCCAGTACCGTTTCACCCACTTCAGCAAGACGGACGGCTATGCAAACCAACCACTCGATGGCATTTGGGCCCGTGCTCCTTATCTGCATAACGGCTCGGTGCCCACCTTAGCCGATCTCCTCGAAGACCCGGCAGACCGGCCGAAGCAGTTCTTACGCGGCTACGACGTTTACGACGGGCAGCGAGTCGGATTCTTCCAGGACACCTCGGCGGCACATGGCGCGGGCTTCCTTTTCGACACTGCGGTACCCGGTAACAGCAACCAGGGGCACCTGTTCGGCACAAAACTTGCCAAAGATCAGAAGCAGGACCTGATCGAGTTTATGAAAACGCTCTAACGGCGGAGAGAGGCGATGACAGTCAACAAATATGCGGTCTGGTTCGCGCGCGTAGTCTGGCTCGGCATTCTTGCAAACTTCGCCCTTGCGGTGCCCACGCTTTTCATGCCCGATCAGATGATCGCCTTAATTTCTCTGCCTTCCGCTTCACCCACCATGTGGCCAAGCTTCGCAGCCTGGCTCCTGATCCTGCTGAGCTTTTTCTATGTTCTGGCGGCTTTGAGGCCGCTCTACTATCCTGCGCTTTCGTGGTTCGCGGTCGGAGCCCGCCTGGCAGGCGTTGCATTCTTTTTCGGCTTCAACCGCCATTACTGGCTCTTCGGCTTACTCGATCTTGTGTTCCTGTTACCCGAAGCATTGTTACTGACGCTTGCCGTTCGGCTCCAGCCGAAGCTGCCGCCTCAAACGCAGCCGCCTTCTCGCGGCTCCACAAAGGTTCGCGTCACCGCTCTCGCAGTCTTGCTTGTCTTATTGGGCGCCACGCTTACTTACTATCAGTTCTTCCGCACCGTCCCGCCGCCCTATTTCGCATCCGACGAGGAGCACTTTCTCTACGGTTCCATCGGCACCGAGGCCACTGCCGGCGTTCCCTATTGGATCTGGCTCGTGCTTCCGCGAGTCTTCCCCGACAAGCTTCCCTATCCGGGCGGTTACGCCTCACTTGGGATCGTGACTCGCGAGGGCCGTGAGCTGCCAGTCGGCTTCTCCAAACAGACAATCGGGATCGAACGCGTCGGCATTAACTGTGCCTTTTGCCATACTTCGAGTTACCGCAAGTCTTCTTCCGATAAACCTGTTATTGCACCCGCCGGTCCGAGTAACACAACCAGCCCTCAGGATTACCTGCGCTTTCTGTTTGCTTGCGCTGCCGATCCCCGCTTTAACTCGTCCACCATCATGGCCGAGATTGCACGCAATTATCGCCTCTCCTTACTCGACCGGCTAACTTACCGTTTTGTTCTTATCCCGTTTACCAAGATCACTCTCCTGCAGCAGCAGAATCAGATGACGCAGTACGGCTGGATGAAGAATCTTCCGCGTTGGGGACAAGGCCGTATCGACCCTTTCAATCCCGTAAAGTATCGAGTCCTGAATCAACCCGTGGACGGCAGCATCGGCAACTCCGACATGGTTCCGCTCTGGAATCTCAAAGCACATCGGGGATATTCTTTTCATTGGGACGGCCTCAACAAAACACTGCAGGAAGTTGTAATCACCTCTGCCATCGGCGACGGCACTCCGCCGAACTGGGTGGACACGGATTGGAAGAAATCCGAATCGGAATCTAGCCTCAAACGGATCAGGAACTATATCAGCCAGGTCCAGCCGCCCAAGTTTCCGTTTCCCATCGATGCTGCCTTGTCGGCGCGCGGAAAAACAATCTACGATGCCCAATGCGCCATGTGTCATGCCCCCGGCGGCGCCCGCACAGGCCAGGTCGAGCCTCTCGATAACCCGATGCTGCAAACGGATCGCCACCGCATGGATATGTGGACTCAAAGCGCCGCTACGGCTTACAACAACTATGGCAGCGGCCATAGCTGGAAGTTCTCCTGCTTCGTGAAGCAGAATGGCTACGTAAACGTGCCGCTCGAGGGCGTGTGGTTACGTGCTCCCTATCTGCACAACGGTTCCGTGCCGCATCTCGCCGGCCTCTTAGAGGATCCCGCTAGCCGTCCGAAGGTCTTTTATCGTGGATACGATGTGTTGGATCCCGAGAAAGTCGGGTTCGTCACCGAGGGCTCTGAGGCTCAGCGCGTCGGTTTCCGTTACGACACGAGCGAGCCCGGAAACAGCAATGCCGGTCATCTCTGGGGCACAACGCTGACCGCGCCCGATAAGAAAGCCCTCATCGAGTATCTGAAATCACTCTGAATGATCTCTGACCGAAGCACTCTAAAGCGCTCGGTCAGAGATCCTTTCAAGTCAGCTGGCAGCTACGGCAACCGGGGCTCGCAGGACGTTCACTAACACGTAATCGGTGGCAAGCGCACCGTTCTTGAAGATGAGGTTTTCGGGTTTCCATGTCTTGTCCCCATCGAGCCGGATTGCAACGCTGTTTGCCAAATTGGCAGTACTCGGGATCGATCGCCTCTTCGGAATCCCGGTGAGGACGGTCCACGAGGTGTGAAGCTTGTTGAGCGCATACTTTGAATCGAGCGGAACCGAATACTGTGCCCGCATAGCTTCATCGAAGACGAGGCCGAGACCGGCCGCCTTGTCCATCATCCAGCTCAGCGTAATGTCAGATAAGGCGGTGCTCCCATCTCCGTCGTCCGGTTCGCCGCCTCCCACATCGCTGTGAACTCCACAGAACCAAACCTGCTCCAAGGTCTGTCCCGGTGCCGGTTGGGAGCTCCAAAGCGTCGGCGGAAACTCCATGCGCATCTCGTCTATCGCGAGCGCATGATACGCATTCTCGATATTCGGGCTCAGCGATGTGTCTAGGAAGCCGTACAGAACAGGTTCCACTGCGCCGAAAACCGATGGAATCCCGAGCGAACCAACTGTATCCCAGACGCCAACCATCTTGATCTTGCCCTTGTACATGCTGCAGTTCGCAAGGCCTTGGAGTATTTTCGCGCGGTTGTCCTTATCCCGATACGCTTTAAATGCGACATCCACAAGATCATCCGTAAAATTCTTTGTCGGAAGCCCGCACGCCGTGATCATTCCGGCCAGGCTGCGAGCCGTGTACGCGCCCCGGCTGAAGCCAAACAGAAACAGCTCGTCATCGGCCTCGTACACATGCGCAATCTTCTTGTAGGCATCTTTGATCTTCTGAAATACGCCCGTTCCGAACGCGCCGCCCGCTAACTTCTCGATCGGCAGCATGTTCGCGCCTACGCCGTCATCGTAAAACGGAATTTGCTCGCCGCTGGTCAGCAGCGATTTGTAAAGCTTATACACATTGGTTTTGCTGGCCGCACTATCCCAGGTGCCGTCGCAACAGAAAGCAATCCGCTTACTCATGGTCTTACTCCTTTGATTCGTAAACTACGTTGTTCAGCCCTCAGCGATTGCAACTTACGTTCCAAAAACCTGTTCCCCTGACAAATATCGGGTTTCGAGGAAGCGTTCACGGCGCACACGCACTCCGGCCTGCAGTGAATCGTCCATCGCCGCGATCGACTCTTCCGAGATCTCTTGGAGGACATCTGCTTCGCGCATACCGTCTCTGTGAGCTCGGTTATATAGCTTCTGTGCGCCCGCGTCTCCGAACTGGTTTGCAACGTCAAGCATGAACCCGATCGCGCGCTCCGAGACCAGTTCGCGCGCATACTGTCGAATCAAAGCGCACGACTTACTGAATGCCGTGAGTGCCAGTTCCAGCTGCACGACTTGAAACTGAAACAAGCCGGCAGCTTGCCGGAAACGTGTAATCCAAGGCTCCTCAACCAGATTGAACGCCGGATTCAGCGTTTCACCCGTCTTCGGATTCAGCCCTCCAAACTGTTTGCGACAGTGTGTCAGCAGCGCTTCTGCCACTAGCGCATTCCCTGCTCCGAACACGGTCGTGAACTGTTCCGGGGCAGCCGCCGACATGCCCTCCAAAACCTCTGCCAGCCGGCCGGGTTTCTGTGCCCACTGAATCAATCCGAACGATGCGCCAGCGCGGTCCGTGTTTCGATTGAGGGCAGCAAATCTTCCTGCCCCTTCCATCTGCGCGACCAAGCTCAAGATTTTGTGGAGGCCGGTAAACGGCGAACGGTGCACTAGGGTCAGGTACGCCCGAGATGCTCGCGCATCCACCGCTGGTGTTGCGATCATCTTCCTCAACGCCGGTTGATCGATCTGGGCGGCTACCGGCAATCCGCTTTGCTTCTGGAAACTCTGAATGGCCGAAAGAGTTTTGGCGCTCCAGCTTCCGTAGCCGCTCGAGAGAACAGTCGGAAGTCCGCTGAATCCGAGCCCCGTGAGAAGATCCTGAACAGCGCCGATCGCTTCAGCATCCGCCTTTTCGCAGATCGCCGGCGCTTGCCCGCCACACAGAAGCTGATCGATCCCCGCAATGCCTGACTCCGCGGCCTGTCCTGACGAACCATTACCGTTACTTTGTACGGAAGCAATTGGAAGCGGGGTCGCTCGAGGCATCGACACCGCCACCGGATTCGGCCTGTCCGTAGCTCCGGCCCACACAAAGTTTCCGTCCTCCGTCTGATACCAGGTCGCATTTCCGTTGATCCTCTCACCGAATTCGTCGCACCCGGTAATTCCTTCAGACGTATGTGCCCGCGCCACCCGTACTATCCGGCTCTCCGTCTTCGAACACTCGCGGACGTTTGTGTCCTTAAGAACTGATACTTCACGCGGAAGCGAAATACTCTTGGGGCCGTTTGTTCCGTTCGAGGCAATCAGCTTCAGAAGCTTTGGCCGGTCGAAGCCGTTTTGAGGACAGCCCGCTCCCGCGCGAATTTCGCTATGTAGCACAATGTGATCGCCGTCGAGCTCAAACTTCCAACGCCCGTTGATCTCGAGAATCAGTCCCGCGAGCGCCTGGTATTGCGCATCTGCCGGCTGGCCTGGCGAAAGCTTTTCCTGCTCGATCCCAACCGTGTACAGGTTCGGATTCTTCCCTGGCTTGATCAGCTTCCAGGTCGGATTCACCACTACGCCTGCTTGAAAAGCTGTGTCTTTCTCCTCTACGTACTGATGAACGTCACCTGCCGCGCCCACCGCATAGTGGACCGAGTTGTACGTCTTTGCACCTACGCAGCGAGCGTCGATTTCGGCCAGCGATACTCCACTCTGATGGATGACGATCGCCTCCGGCGCAAATCCGGAGCGGCCTGCCACAAAGTTTGTGGGAGAGCAGCCAATCCATTGTTTGTGCATAACGCCTCAGGCAACAATCGCGAGATCGCCGCGCTCGTCTGTGATGATCGTCCGGTCATCCGCCGCGGCCGCTGCCACGGCCGTAGCCGTTGCGGAGGGAACTGAAAGCTGCCTTTCGTTTCGCTGGACGTCATCCTTCACCGCGACCAGCGATCGCAGCCGCAGCAGATTCTGCAGCGCGTTGTACCAGAACGGTGCGCCCAGGCTGAGAAGCACCGATGAAAGCAGAATGCCGATGATCTTCATCAGCGCGTTATCTCTCGACCATCGGTGAGCCCAGTCCGATACGCTTACCGGAACCCCCACCAGATTATTGGTCTGCAGATCGTGTAAGTTCTGTAACTCCGTCTCATTCAGCGCCAGGCTTGGGCCCGCGCTCTTCGCCGTTGGTTGCGCCTCAGAGACCAGCGAGTTGCGGAACGCGTCATCACTCGCAAGCCGGCTGACTAGCGCCGAAGTATCTAATTGGATAATCAGCGCCAGCAGGAGTCCTGACGCGAAAGTGACAATCCGCGTATGAGATGTGAAGCGATCTGAAATCCTGTCGATTGTCTGGTCGAACCAGAGATTAATCTTGGCGACGAACCCGCTCCCGGCCTGCTGCAGTATCGCTATTCGCGCACGCGCGTTGTTCGTCAGCTCCGGATGAGTCGCTTCAAGTTGAAGCGCGAGAGCACCGATGTTCTTTATAGTTGCCTTGATCTGCTCCTGGATCTCTACCTGACTGCCGGGCTGGCAAACCCCCGTTGCCACCAGCGTCTTATGCAGAGTGGCCAGAGCATCGCTTGAGATCCTCTGCGGCCCTTCGCCCGACCCTAGCTCGAGCAGTAGCTTGGTAAGCTCCTCACGGTGGATCACACCCCCGAATCGTCCCTTCACGTCCCGGATCAAAGGATGCGACAGCACTGCGCCCGCAAGCTCTTCAGCGATCGGTCGCTTCATATCGGGAGAAATCTGCTGCAGGATGTCGGCCACCCCCTGCCACAGATGCTTCCCGCGACTGTTGAGCAGGTTCGTAACAACTTGCGTGATAACAGTCACGATCATGCTCATCAGGAGCATGACCACCGCTAAGCCGATCAGAACATCGATTGTCTTGAGCATAGAGCCAATTTGGAGTGAGGAAATTCTTTCAGTTCCAGCGCTCAAAGTCAATTGCAGTTCGTGGGCCGTTTCGCGCGTGCTTGCGCTTGTTGTCGCAGACGGTAAGAAGTTGGGTCTTATTCGGTCATCTAAATGACAACTTGTCGCAGCCAATCGGAAACTGTTTGGTCTGCTGCGCCTGGCTCAACCCGCAAAACAAACTTGTCCGCTTGGTTAGCGCCTTTGTAAGCTCGCTCGGCCGTTTCGTATCGCGCCTGTATCTCGCTCACGGCAAGGCCCGTCCCTTGCGCCCCTACGCTGTTGACCAGCCACAGCGGACGCGGCGTCAGGTAACTGCAAAGCTCAGGTAAATCGAACTTCTTCAGCATTCCGAAAGCTACGGCAGAGAGCGGCAGTTCGTAGTCTCTTGCCGTCACGATACATGCGAGATCCACTATTGTCCGATCGAGCAGCAAAGATTGACAGCGCTGGTCAAGCACCGCCGCGGCGACACACGGCAGCCCGCTTGTCCCTCTTCCGTAAATGGCTATCGGCTTGGCGGCAACATCGGTCCGGCTCTCCAGATAGTCAAGACACCGCAGCAGATCCCACGTCTGTTGTCCTACGATCGGCGCGCCGAGGCTTAAGTTCACCAGCGAATACGCCAGCTCCACGCCGAATCCATAGAAGGCCGGTCCCTGTGCTGGAAGGCGCGGCCGCGTTACTCCGCTCGTGCGAAGGTCGACGCTGCAGATGGCCACCCCACTCCGCGCGCTACTCTCCACTAACTTCCACCGGTCAAACAGCGCGTCTTTTCCCTGATCCTCCAGCAGCAGCAGCACCGGGTACGGCGATGCCCCGCTCGTAGGCTTGATAAACCAGCCCGGGACCCGAATGCCCGGCTCCGATTCGTATTCGAACTCCTCGATCAGCAGACTGTCTTGCGTGTTCGTCGATAGCGTGCGGGCGCGCAGCGGGCTCTTCTGCCCCGGAAGCGCCAGCAGTTCACGGAGCTCCTTCCGAACTTGCTCCTTCTCCTGTCTTTTGCCGTCCCATCGCGTCGTCCCCATGCGCAGCCTGTCTGCGTTCACCTGGTAGGCCGGCCGCCCTCCAAGGGACGTAAGCACCTGTCCTGTCGACGTGCACCACAGACTCGATTCCGGCGCATCTTCGAATGCTGTCTCCTCACGTGATTCCTTCCCGCTTAGTAGATACTTATGAACCCACTGATACGTTGCCCGCCGATGAAAGTAATCATAGT
This sequence comes from Terriglobia bacterium, assembly GCA_963723645.1. Lineage (GTDB taxonomy): Bacteria > Acidobacteriota > Terriglobia > Bryobacterales > Bryobacteraceae > Bog-105. Next base: position 606,195 of record CAVRRR010000005.1, on the reverse strand, counting down.
CGTGCGGCAGTGTGGAACGGAAAAGGCCAATCTTCTCCTCAGATCCATAAACGCTGTAAACATTCTTCAACTCGCTTACGATCTCCTCTGTGCCTGCAATGTAGTGCGGCGAGTAAGTTGTACCGCCGTCGATCGGAGTCACACAAATCAGCAGCGGCTTCGGTGCAAATGCAGCGAGCAGATCGCCTCGGTCCAGAGCGAGCCTCAGCCCTCCAATGAGGTTCTGCTCCGCATCCGCATAAGCACCCGGCGGCTGATAATCCGCTCCCGCCAGGTTCTCCGTGTGTCCTTCCACCACGACCGCCACCTGTATGCGGGGCTCCAGGGCACATAGGAACATCGTCTGCGTTCCGCCGCCGGAGTGGCCGCAGCATCCGATCCGCTTGGGATCGATCTCTGGCCGGCTTAGTAAATAGTCGAGCGCACGTATGCCGTCCCAGGCCTCAAACTGCGTGGTACTCGATCCGATCAGCAGCGCTGGCCAGCCAAACCGGTCGTGTTCACCGGTAGGTCCGTAAGGCGACCTGTTCGTGGCAGCATCAAGGTATTGCAGACGCTCGCCCTGGCCTGGCGGATCCCACGTAAGCACCGCAAATCCCTGCCGCGCCAGATTCTGAAACAGAGTCTGGTAGCTCCGATACGTCTTACCTTCTGCGGTATGGCCAAGCGGCGCTAGAATTCCCGGATACGGCCCTTTTCCGGCCTTCGGAATGTATAAATGCGCTGGGACGTAGAACTCCGGCTGACTTTCAAAAATTACTTTCTCGATTCGATAGTTGGCGCGGTCTATGGCTCCCGTCGTCTTCGCATTTAGCGGCGTGCGCTCGAGTTTCCCACCTACCAGCTCCCAAACCTTCTCGCGAATCCATATCGTCCGCTCCTGTGCCGCCGCCGTTGTCTTCACTTGGGCAAGCTCACCTTTACGCTTGCTCCGCGCCGCATTCACTTCTTCGATCATGCGGTTTGGCAAGTCATTCCAGTAATCGCGTTGGGCTGCATTGTCCTGAGCGGCTCCACCCGCTCCCCTCAGAGGCCCGCCACTCAGCCCCGGTAGCAGCCCGCTTAGAGCGGCTGAAGTTCCCTGCAGAAAACGTCGTCTGGATCCCATGCGATTTGCACCTTTCTCCTGGTCCTTCCGCTACACAGCCTTGCTCGATCGTTCTATGCGTGACCCCGGACTGGGGATCGCGCGATTGCGCCGGTTGTCTCGTACAGCTCGCGTTTTGACGGAAAGTCTATCATGATTCCTCCGGATCCTTTTCTCATTTGCCGGAATTCTTTCAGGATTCTTCACATAAATGATAAAAGCGTCTTGACCTGCTGTTCTGGATCTCCTATACTGCCCTCACGGTTTTCACTGACCGATAACGTCTGGCGCAAGCGTGCATCCTCCCCCAGGTCGGGCTGAGAAACGTTTCTCGGATGCCTGCCGTCTTTGCGCCCCAATCAGGGAGGTTCTCATGTCAATTGCACCTCGAAGCCTGTTTTCCTGGGCGGCTCTGGCCGCTGCCGCAGTCTGTTTCGCTGTTCCCGCTTCCGCCCAATACACCACCTCCGCCCTGGGCGTGTCGGTCGTGGACGCTTCCGGCGCCGCCGTCTCCGATGCTCAGCTCACCGTCCGAAATCTCGATACCGGCTTGCAAAAGAGCTCCGCTTCGAACGCTGCTGGAAATTTCACCTTCACGGCGCTGCCGGTGGGAAACTACGAAGTAACCGTCGACAAACCAGGATTCTCAAGGTTTGTTCAGACCGGTATCACGCTAACCGTCGATCAGCCCGTCAACATCCCCGTAAGACTGCAACTCGGCAGCGTGCAGCAGCAGGTAACCGTGACCGGCGACGCTGAACTCGTCAATACCGAATCGGGCACGGTAGGCCAGCTCATCAACAGCAAAAAGATCGTAGACCTGCCGCTCGACGGTCGACAACCTCAGGCCCTACTCTTCCTTGCCGCTGGAACGGTAAACGAAACCGGGAACTACTGTCTGGTTAACTGCCAGGGAGGCGTCTACCCGGGCGAGCAGGACGCCAATGTCAACGGCGCCGGCCCCCGCGGAGTCAACTACGAGATGGATGGCGGTGGTCACAACGACACATATCTCAACGCCAATCTTCCCTTCCCCAACCCCGACGCCATGCAGGAGTTCAACGTCGAGACCGACAATCTTTCCGCTCAATACGGCATCGGTGCCGGTGCCGTCGTGAACATGGTCACAAAATCCGGCACCAACCAGATTCACGGCGATGTCTTCGAATTCGTTCGGAACGGTGACTTCAACGCGAGAAACTTCTTCGCACCCACACAAGACACTCTGAAGCGCAACCAGTACGGCGGCGCGATCGGCGGTCCCATCCTCAAAAACAAGCTCTTCTATTTCGGCACTTATCAGGGCACCAAAATTCGTAGCGCCGCCCAGGGTAACGTCGCCTTTGTTCCAACTGCGGCCGAGCGCGCCGGAGACTTCTCTGGTTCCGGCATCACTGTCAAAGATCCCATTACAGGCCTACCCTTCGCGGGCGACCAGATCCCCGCCGGACAGCTGAGCGCTCCCGCGAAGTTTTTCCTCAACCACATTCCCCTGCCGAATGGACCCGGCGGACAATTAACCTTTGCTGGTGCGAATGTCATCCAGAACGACGATCAGTACTTGTTGAAGGCCAACTGGATCGCAGGTAAAAATCAGGTGAGTGGAAGCTGGTTTTGGACTCGTTTCAACGAACCGCCGGACGTTGCAATCGGCAACCAGAACATTATTGCGGCCGATGGAAACGGCAATCAGGTCACGGTGAAAAACCTCGCCCTCAACGACACCTTCTCCGCTTCGCCCCGGCTGCTCTTCAACACCTGGTTCAGCTGGACGTCCCAAACCGGCGGCTCCCTCTCCGGCGCTCCGTTCGGATTCCCGGCCGCTGGCGTCCAGATCGCCGCTCCCGTTCCTCCCGAAATTGCAATGTATGTCAACGGGTACTTCGGGGTCGCAACGAATCACCTCGGTGTCTTCAACCGCGGCGACTACTCCTTCCGCGAAGATGTTACGCTCGAACGCGGTGCGCACGAAATCCATCTCGGTGGCGAGGCCCTCCACATCTCGAACACTCTCGTCAACACCTACAACATGTCCGGAAATTTCACCTTCGGCAGCGCCTTGTCCGGCAGCAACATCTCGGATTTCCTGCTCGGCACTGCGTCCAATTTCACCCAGGGCGGCGGCGAATATAAAAATCTCACCGGGGTTCTATGGAGCTTGTACGCGCAAGACAACATCCGTGTCACTCCGAAGCTCAAGGTCGAATTTGGCCTGCGCTGGGATCCTTACTTCCCGTACACGGAACAAAAAGGGCGCGTTGTTTGCTACGTCCCGGGCACACAATCGCGATCCGTTCGCTTTCCCAACGCTCCCCAAGGCATGCTCTTCGGAGGCGACCCGGGTTGCCCCAAGGGAGGATCGCAGCCCGACACCCTCAACATCGCTCCACGCCTCGGCTTCTCGTACCAGCTCGGCCGGAACACGGTTCTGCGCGGCGGCGGCGGCATCTACTACACTCCTCCCGGCAATCACGATTCGAACGGCATGGTGGATACCGCGCCCTTCAGCCCGCTCTTCAACTACACCGGCGTAGTCAGCTTCGCCAATCCCTACTCGAGCATTGGCATTCCCAATCCGTTTCCCGCTCAGTACGCCACGGCATCTCCCGCTTCGAACGTGCAGTTCACACTGCCGGTTTCCATCTATGGAACCTTTCAGCACAATTGGCACATGCCGGAACTTGCCGCCTGGAATGTGAATCTCGAGCACCAGTTCGGCAAGTCCTGGGTCGCCAGAGCCTCCTACGCCGGCAACAAAGGAACCTATCTGGCCAGCGGCGTCCTAGGCTTCAACGAGCAGAATCCGGCCATTTATATCCCAGGCGCCTCCAGCGTCGCAAATACGCAGCAGCGCCGGCTCAATCCCCTCTTCGGCAGCGTGGGCCTTTTCTCGTCCGACAACAACTCGCACTATGAATCGCTCCGCCTGAATATAGAAAAAAGGTTTAGCCGCGGACTCTCCTTACTCGCCAATTACACCCGTTCCCGCCTGCTCGACGATCTCAGCGCCAACGGCGCTAACGGCCGCACCGATCCCTTCGACCGTCGATTCGATTACGGCGTTTCTAACGACGATTTCCCGAACGTCTTCAACTTCTCCGCAACGTGGCAAATCCCTCAAGCACCGCTGCACGGATTCTCTGCCGGCATCGTAAATGGATGGGAGCTCACGGCCATCACCAATTGGAGATCCGGCATTCCGTACTCTGTTTTCAGCAACGTCGACAACTCCCTAACCGGCGTCGGCTCCGATCGTGCCGACTACATCGGCGGTCCCGCCCTCGATCCGAATCGTCCTCACGGAGAACTCATTCAGGAGGCTTTCAACGTTTCCGCATTTGTGCCCAATGCCATCGGCACTTTCGGCAGCTCCGGTAAAAATATCCTGCGCGGCCCTCGTTTTTTCGACACCGATCTCGGTCTGCTTAAAAACTTTGCTATCGTCGAACGGGCATCCCTGCAGTTCCGTGCGGAATTTTTCAACGTCTTCAATAACGTCAATTTTGCCAACCCGCAAAACTATCTCGGATCTTCTTCAACGGGCCAGATCACAGCTGCAGGTAACCCGCGCATTCTACAGTTCGCTCTGAAGCTCATGTTCTGAGGCTCCAGCAACTCTCCATCATGCTCAATCGCTACACACTGCTGATTTATGCCACCCTGACGTCCGCTTTCCCGCCTTTGGTTGTTCAAGGCGCAAGCGTGCAGCTCAAGCAGGATGCCGGTCGCGTCGAAGTCTCTATCGGAGGTAAGCCGTTCACAACGTACTACTTCGGACCGGAAACCGCCAAAGCCTACTTAATGCCTCTTCAGACGGCCAGTGGACACATTATCAGCCGCCCCTTTCCCGTTGGCAACGATGCATCGAAGGGCGATCCGAAAGCCCCCTCCTTCGAACCTCACCAGCGCCCGCTCTACTTCGCCCACGGCGATATCGATGGACTGAACTTCTGGGCCGAGCCCGCCTTCAACAAATACTACGGAACCCATTCGCATCAGGCCTATGGCCGCATGACGGATTCCAAGATAGAAGAGGTGCACTCCGGGCAGGCTTCGGGAACACTTAGAGCAAGGTTCGCCCTGGCTGACGCGAACAATCGGGTCATCGGTCGCGAAATTCAAGCATTCGTCTTTTCGGGCGACGACAGCCGCCGCATCATCGATTGCGACTTCATCCTGCAGGCGAACGCCGGCCCGATCACGATGGGTGACACCAAGGAAGGAACCTTCGGCATACGTCTCGGCCCGGATCTAAGCGCTCCGCTGGGGCACATGATCAACTCTCACGGGGCTGAAGGCGAGAAAAACATTTGGGGAAAACCCGCCGATTGGGTCGATTACTTTGGCACAACCTCGGGCCGCCAGGTGGGCATAGTGGTCTTCGACCACCCGAAGAGCTTTCGTCACCCCACAACATGGCACGCTCGCGGCTATGGGCTGCTTGCGGCAAATCCCTTCGGAGCCCGCGAATTTACCGCCGACCCGAATAAAGACGGCAGCTGGACCATTCCCGAAGGCAGTTCGCTCGAGTTTAGATATCGTGTCCTGATCTACGATGGCCAGTGGTCGGCCGCACAACTCGCCGCTGCCTATAGCGAATATGCGCTCCAGCCTTGATTCTCGTGGCCTTCTCGCAGCCTTGCCGGTTGCCGCACTCCGCCAAATACTTCGGCTTGCACTCGCCGTTGCCGCCTCTCTTTGCCTCTGCTGGTCCCAGCAGGCTCAGCCCAAGCTGATCGATTGCCACGTGCACCACAACGGCTCGCCGGAATTTCTCGACAAGCTCACCGCCAAGCTCCAGGGCCTGCAGGCTATGGCATTGCTGATCGTTCAGCCTGCCGACCTGGACTCCGTCACAGCTTTTATGAAGAGTCATCCGGGCCGTCTGGTTGGCCTCGGCCAGATAGAGCTCGACGCGCCCGGCGTCCTTGAAACGGTGGATCGGTTCCACGCAGCCGGATTCCGCGGCCTCGGCGAGCTCACCAAGCCTCAGTACTCATACGACGACAGGAGCTATTGGCCCGTCTACGAACGCGCCGAGCAGTACGGGATGATCATCCTCTTCCACACTGGCATCGTCAATCGCACCAATCCCGAAACACCATCGGACGTCAGTTCCGATCGCATGCGCGTGTCCACACTCGATCTGATCGCCCGCCGTTTCCCGAAGCTGACCATCATCGGTGCCCACCTCGGCAATCCCGATTACGCCTGGGCAGGCGAGGTCGCCCGCTGGAACCCGAATGTCTGGTTCGATGTCTCCGGTTCAACACTCATCAAGAAGCAGGACGACTATCCCTTCTTCAAGTCGATCTTCTGGTGGACGAGTGTCGCAAGCGCCCACACTCCCAAATCGAATTCTCCGGCATTTGAAAAACTGGTATTTGGATCGGATGTCTTCGAAGGCGATCTGGGCGAACTCGACCGCGAGCTGGAGCGCTATCATCACATGCTCGACGCCTGCGGCGTTTCTCTCGAAGTGCAGGCCAATATCTTCAGCGGAACTCTCTGGCGTCTCTTGAACAGGTCAGCGGGCACCACGCAATAAACTTAAGTTACGAAAAGAGGATCTATGAACCGGCGGCATTTCTTAGTTACTTCGGCAGGAGCGATGGCCTCCGCCCGTGGCAGTATTGCCAGTCCGAACGATACCGTCCGTGTCGCGTGCGTCGGCGTTCGGGGCCAGGGCCATAGCCACATTCAGGCCTACGCCAAGATGCCGAATGTCGAGATCGCCGCGCTCTGCGATGTCGATGACTCCGTCCTCAGCATGCGGCTGAAGAATGCGGAGGACCTCACCGGCAAACGCCCCGCTGCCTTCAAAGATCTGCGCAAGCTGCTCGAAGACAAGAACATCGACGCGATCTCCATCGCCACTCCGAACCACTTGCACGCCCTGCAGGCGATTTGGGGTTGCCAGGCCGGAAAAGACGTGTACGTCGAGAAGCCATGCGCCTACAACATATTCGAAGCTCAGCAGCTTCTCGCCGCCGCCGGAAAATACAACCGCATGGTTCAGCACGGGACCAACGCTCGCTCTTCACCCACAATGCAGGAGGCGGTGCAAAAAGTCCGCGATGGCGTAATCGGCACTCCGTACATGTCTCGCGGCCTCTGTTACAAGTGGCGCGACACCATCGGGCGCACACCAGTCGAACCCGTGCCGCCTGGCGTCGACTACGATCTCTGGCTTGGACCCGCCCCCAAACGCCCATTCAGCCGCAATCGCTTTCACTACAACTTTCACTGGTTCTGGGACTACGGCAACGGTGATATCGGAAATCAGGGTGTCCACCAAATGGATATCGCCCGCTGGCTCCTTGGCGTCAAATACCCGTCGAAAGTGACTGCCACCGGTGGTCACTTTATGTTCGACGATGATCAGGAAACGCCCAACACCATGGTCGCGACCTTCGAGTTCGATGGAGACGTGCGCAAAATCTTAGTCTTCGAAGTCCGTCATTGGATCACAAACAGCGAAGCTGACATAATTTCGATAGCAGACAAGATGTCCGGCCCCGCCGCCGGTACCCACGCCACAGTAGGTAACGTGATCTACGGATCCAAAGGCTACCTCAGCACGGCGGATGGCTACGAAACCATCCTCGGAAAAGATCACCAGCCTGGCCCCAAAGCCGCTGGCGACGAGAGCGGGAATAATTGGGCCAACTTCATCCAGGCGGTCCGCAGCCGGAAGCAATCCGATCTCAATGCTCCCTTAAGCGAAGCAGTTCCGTCCGTCGTCCTGATTCATCTCGCAAACATCTCGTACCGCCTGGGACGTTCGGTGCACTTCGATGCGGCCTCAATGTCCTGCACGGGAGACTCGGAGGCAAACCAGATGTTCACCAGAACCGAGTACCGCAAGCCCTTCGTGGTCCCCAAACTGGCGTAGCAAGTTTCATCCTTCCGCTTCTACTGTCCGCCGCCGTTCGGCAGATTGACAGTCGGGCCGATGACGCCCGAAGGCATGCTATCCGTCAGCCCGTCGCTCAGCGTATAGTTCTCGAGCGCAATGGCATTGCTCCAAAGCTGTTGCAACACGTTGATGTATCCAATCTGCAGTTGAAAATACGTCCTTTGCGAAACCAGCACCTGCGGATAGGCGGCTCCCATCTGCCGATACTTCTGCAGATATAACCGGTACGCTTGCAGGGCGCGTGGAATCATCTCGTTCTTGTACCGCAATGCCTCCAGTTGGCCCGCAAGGTAGGCCTGCAGCAAAGGCTGCGCACTTCGACGGAGCGACAATTGCACGCGATTGATTTCTCCTTGCGCTCGCTCCAGCTCTGCCCGCGCCGCAGCCACGTTTCCTTGGTTTCGGTTGAATAGTGGAAGCGCGATTTGAGCCGTCGCAAATGCCTGTGCACCTACGATCCGCGGACTTCCCTCTGCCAGCCGCTCAAAGTTCTGTTGCGCGCCGGCCCGCAGCTGTATGTCGGGAATCGACTCGCGCCTGGCGCTTTTTAGTTCTGCTCGTGCGCGCGTCACATCCTGTTGCGCCCGCTTCACCGCAGGGCTGTCCGTCACAATTCGATCGAGTGCTTGCGCTTCGTCCACCGCCGGCGGATTCTCCAGGTTCCCGGCCAGGGGTGCTAACGGCAGCTCAGGTTTTCCGGCCAGTGCGGCCAAACTGCGGAATGCCTGCATGAACATGCGCTGCGCTCTGACGTAATCGATCTTCGCTTGTTCTGCCTCCACCTCCGATTGCAGAACGTCCGGCGCATCTGCCTGCCCCACATTCGCCAGCTGATGAGCGGTCTCGAGTGCATCTATCGCGAGACCCAGCAGCTTGGTTCGCGCATTTACAACTTCCTGCGCCGCCAGTGCTGCGTAAAAGCTTTGGCCCACATCGCTCAATATTCGATAGCGCTGCTCACCGACCCCGATCTCATCAGCCCGGCGCTGCTGCTCATAGATATTCCTTCGTAAGCCAAGCTTCCCGCCGAGCACAATATTCTGTTGCAGGAACGCGCCTTGCTCGCCGCCTCCGTAAGCACCTCCCCGAATCTGGTCCCCCTCGTAACCAACCGACGGGTTCGGATATAAACCCGCTTGCCGCGCCAGCCCGGCCGATTGCGTTACGAGCGCGTTCGCTTGTCTGAGGGTCGGGTTCGCGGCCAGCGCAAACTGCTCGAACTGATGCAAATCCATGGCTTGATGCCCCGTGGTTTCCTTCAGCAGGTCTGGGACGGGCGGGCTCGTCACCGTTCGTAGCGCTGGATTCCCCACCTGTGCGGGCCCATTCTGCATGTCTCCCATGTCGTGCTGCATGCCCTGCATCTGGCTCTGCGCACCTTGTCCGGCTGCGGCTCCAAAGCACCCGGCGATCGTCAAAACCGAAACGAGAGCAATCTGATTGTCCATCTGAGTCCGTCGCCTCGCCTCTACGAGTGATGCTCCATACCGGGCATCTTCATTGGTTCGTCCTGCCGCACTTGCTGCATCACCTTGTCGTATTCGTCCGGCGGCAAGACCCGAACGAAGTTCATCATTCCTTGCATGAAGCCGCTCCAGCCGGGCTTCAGGCCGTAGTTCTGCGGCCGCTCGACTGCCTTATCCATTGCCATCATGGGGCTCTCCATGTAAGCGTCCTGCGGAAATCCCGGCACCTGGTTTGCATTCTTCGCCACCTCGCCTTGCATCATTCCGCCGCCGTGCTTCATGCCCTGCATATCGTGATCATTCATCCCCTGCATCGCCGAAGCGGCCTTGTCGGCAGACAGCGGCCCATTCACAACCGGCTGATCGTTCGTCGAACCCACACCCAGCCCCCGCCCTAGACTCGGTCCGTAATCTTCGCCCAAGGGCGAACCCGGAGACCCGTTGAGCATGCCCATCCCTTGGTTCATATCCACTCCGGCCGGCATCCCCGTCCCCGTGCGAGACATCGGTCCGGCATTAGAGGACATCTGGTTCATCATGTGGTGGGGCAGATGGCAGTGCAGCATCCAGTCGCCTGGATTGTTGGCCACGAACTCGACATCTCTAGATTGCGCCACGCCCACCAGAACCGTATTACCGGGTATCCACGCTGCTTCTGGAATGCGCCCTCCCTCGGTGCCGGTCGTATGGAAGGTGTGCCCGTGAAGGTGAATCGGGTGATGATCCATGCCGAGATTGATCATCCGAATTCGCACCCGATCGCCGAGCCGCACCACTAGCGGCGTTGTCGCGGGACCCGCCTTTCCGTTAAGCACTAGCCAGTTGAACTCCATGTTCATGCTGTTCGGGACGGTGTTGTTGGGCAGCACAGCGTATTCCTGCAGCAGCAGCACATAATCTTTGTCCACATGCGGCGCATAGGGCGTCTTCGGATGCATGATGAATGCGCCGAGCATACCCATCATTTCCTGCATTGCCATGTGCGAATGGTAAAAAAACGTTCCTGCCTGATGAAGAGTAAATTCGTAAACGAAACGCCCGCCCGGAGGAATCGGATCCTGGCTGATCCCCGGTCCGCCATCCATGGCATGAGGAATCTCGAATCCGTGCCAGTGCATCGCAGTCGGTTCGGGCAGATGATTATCCACGATGATGCGTACGCGGTCTCCCTGCGTAACCTGAATGGTGGGCCCGGGCGCGCTGCCATTGAATCCCCACAAGTCGAACGTTCTGCCCGGAACGACCATCTGTTTAACTGGTTCGGCAATCAAATGGAAAACCTTAACGCCGTTGTCGGTCGTGAACGCTAAATCGGCAACATCGGGTGTCTCGACGGGCGCCGCTTCCTTCTGCCGCTGCATCCTATCCGCATTCAGAGCCGAACCGCTCTTTAATGCGGTAAACACTCCAGCGCCCAATCCAAAAGCCTTGCCGAAAAACCTGCGGCGATCCTTCACTTTTCTTCTCCAATCTTGTTTGAAAACCAATCTGCTGACCTGCGGTCAACAGAACTCGACCGCCCCGCAACAACACTGCGGTATGGCGCCTATGTATTGAAAACGAAATCAGATTCGGAAAACGGAGAGAGCGAGAAAAAGCGGTACTGGCGGAGAGAATGCCCGTTCGGATCGATCCCCGGTATTCATCCACCAGTTCACTAGCCGAAGTTGAAAAACACTAGGCGCAGACAACGCCGATACCGTCGCGTTGACGGCAGGGACTTTGGCCGCATCGACGCGTGCCTCCGTAAGAACTGTGTCCGCGCTTTGCCGGTGCTGGCACTGCGATTCGCCGCTTCCCTTCGAATCGGAAGAGTGATGGCACGCGGAATGAGATTTAGAGGAAGTCTTGCTCGAATGGACAAGACAGCGTGCGTAACACTGGCCGTTGGCAAGCAGCGATGCTATCGCCACAAGCACCACCATTTGCACCCAACGCGCCATAACTTACATGTAGCACTGTTTGACCGGCAGGCGAAGCATCCGCTGCCCGATGATCGATAGTCTGAATCGCAAAAGGATCACTTGGAGAGGAAAAGGTCATGTTGCCTTGCACCACTTGAGGTGAACGAGCTATCAGTTTCTTTTCACGGCCGCGTGCTCTCGCGACTGTTCTTGGTTTCGGCCTTTTCCGCGCAATGACAGCCTTTCTGGATGCACAGCATGAATGGCTGATCATGTCCGACAAGTCGTTGCTGGCAACGGCTGATCGCGGCAAGACTTTGACCGTATTGTTTCCGAGCGACCGGACCAAGTCTCTCAACGGCGGCGCGCTCCAATAGCCGGCTGCGAAAACGGAAAGGGCCAAGGAAACGCGGCACGGGCAAAAAGCCTGCGTCCGCATTCCCGATGCTGGAACTTCGCTTGACGGCCCGACACTTGGCGCCATCAATCGTGATTCTGTGAGAAATTCGAAAGAGATCATGCGCACCCATGCTCTGCTCGAATCTCTCCCGCGAGACCTTTCCTACGCGCTCCGAACTCTCCGCAAGAGTCCTGTCTTCGCTGCTACCGCCATCCTCACTCTGGCCCTTGCTATCGGTGGCAACACGGCCATGTTCACGGTGTTGCATGCGGTGCTGCTCAAGCCGCTTGAATATCGCGACCCGGAACGCCTGGTAAATATCTCGGGGGGCGCTACCCCGCTGCGGTTCGACGGAATCAAAACCGGCGCACATTCTCTCGCCCAAGTCGGCGCGTTCACCGGTCAGGAGAACCTCGCCTTCCTTGGACCGCATGAGCCCGAGGTCCTCACCGGCGCGCGCGTCTCCGCGAATTTCCTGCAGATACTGGGCGTCGCTCCCCTACTTGGTCGCAGCTTCTCCCCGAATGAGGATTCGGCGGCCGGTTCACCTGTTGCGATGATCAGCGCCGAGCTATGGCGAAAGCGCTTCGATCGCGATCCCCGAATCCTTGGAAAAACGGCGACGCTCGAGGGAAAATCGTACACGGTCATCGGTGTTCTTCCGCCGGCTTTCGAATTTCCTTACCCGAAGGTGGACGTTTGGCTCACAGCCCCCGCCGAATGGTCGCTCATTGCGCCCGAATCCCGCGCCTTGAGTCCCTTCCTGTCGGTCTTCGGCCGCCTCCGGCCAGGAGTGCCGCTGCAGCAGGCCAACGCCGAATTGGTGCTGCTTCGTCATCGATACGCGCTTGCTCACCCTGCCATGCTCGACGCCAAATCCAAGTCACCCCAGGAACTCAGGCCCATGAAGGAGCAGCTCGTAGCCAATGTTTGCTCCATGCTCTGGATGCTCTTCGGCGCGGTAGGCTTCGTCTTGCTTATCGCTTGCGCCAACGTTGCGGGTCTGCTCCTCGCACAAACTGCCGCGCGCTCCCGTGAGTTCGCTCTACGTGCCGCGCTCGGGGCTGCTCGCTCCCGGCTCGTCGCGCAACTGCTCGCCGAAAGTCTGCTTTTGTCGGCCGCCGGCGGACTCGTCGGGTTCCTGCTCGCCGCATCGGCCGTGCGTGCCATCCCGGCCATCACTGCTTTCCAGCTGCCGCGTTCCGGCGAGATCCATCTCGATTGGCCGGTGCTGCTATTCGCTTCGGCGCTCTCCGTGGGAACGGGCATACTCTTCGGGCTTCTGCCCTCTCTCGCTGGCTCCCGGCCCGATCTCATGGCCGCTTTGCGAAGCGCCGGAGCCGCGGCCTCCGGCTCCGCCACACAACGTCCCGCTCCCTTCACCATGCGTTCCGCTCTCGTAGCGGGTCAGGCTGCGCTCTCGATAGTCTTGCTGGTCGGCGCTACACTCCTGATCGAAAGTGTGGCCCATCTGAGGCATGTGGATCTCGGCTTCAACTCCAGTGGTCTCCTCACGCTGCGCATCTCTCTGCCGCCGTCCCGCTATGACACCGATTCGAAAAAATCTTCTTTCTTCGAAAACTTACTCGCCCGCGTAAACTCATCGCCTGGTGTACAAAGTGCCACCGCCGCCATGTTCTTACCAATGACCGGCTTCGTGGGAAGCCCCGCGCAGGACGCCGATAAACCCCGCTTGAAACTCAACGAACGCCCTATCGTGACTCTCCTGATTGTCGCGCCGGATTATTTCCACACTCTCGGAGTTTCTTTGCGGCGCGGCAGGGACTTCTCCATCCGCGACCGGGATGGTTCGCAGCCCGTGGCCGTCGTCGACGAATCCTGCGCCCGCCGTTTCTGGCCCGCCTACCCGCATGGTGAGGACCCCATCGGAAAACGGCTTCTGGTCGGCGGCCTGAACCGGCAGCCCGTGCAAGTGGTGGGCATCGTCGCTGACGTTCATCAGAATCTGGAAAACACCGCTTGGCCCGCGACCGTTTACTTACCCTTCGCACAGGCGCCGCAGGGCTCGGCCATGCTCGCCGTCAGAACCCGCGGCGATGCCCTCAGCCTCAGCAGCGTCGTTCGCCGGCAGGTTTGGACACTCGATAAGAACCAGCCCATATCGGCCGTTGAAACCATGGATGACCTCCTCGAACAGGAAGTGGGTCAGCGGCGTCTCATCGTCAACCTGCTTGGCGGGTTCGCGAGTGTGGCCCTGCTCCTTGCGCTCATTGGGATCTACGGTGTCGTCTCGTACACGGTGGAACAGCGGATCCGCGAAATCGGTGTCCGAAGAGCGTTGGGCGCCGGCCGCGCCGACGTTCTGCGCCTTGTTCTGGGTCAGGGGCTCGCGTTGGCTTGTACCGGCGTCGCTGTGGGGCTTTGTGCCGCCTTTCTCCTAACGCACGTCATCCAGCACCTGCTGTTTCACGTTAGCACGACCGATGCCAAAACCTTCGCCGGCGTCGCTATCCTGTTCACCCTCGTATGCCTCGCCGCCTCTTCTATTCCCGCCGCCCGTGCCATTCGCATCGACCCGGCAGCCGCCCTGCGCGTCGAATAACCGCGGGGCCCGGCACACGGTCTCGCGTGTCATGCGCTCTTGCTTCGAACCGCGGTCGCCGATCTAAAAAATAAATTCCGCTGAGCTCCGTCAGCCACTTACACCGGTTTCCACCCCTCGTCGCGTTCGACCCTCCTGCTACGTTTCGCGCAGGAGAGCAGAAACCCACAATGGCCAAAACCCGCGCCGAAATCAATCGCGCCAACGCTCAAAAGTCCACCGGTCCGAAAACACCCGAGGGCCAGGCCCGCTCGTCTCAGAATTCGTTCAAGCACGGACTCTACGCGCGCGAGGTTCTCATGGATTGCGAAGACCCCGCCCGCTTCGACGCGTTGCGCGCCGACCTCCGCCGCGAACACCAGCCCCTCAATACCACCGAAGAGATCCTGGTCGACGAACTCGCCCAGCACTACTGGCGTCTCTGCCGCTTGCGCCGCTTCGACGTCCAGGCCTGGACGACACATAACTTCGACGAAAAGAAGAGTGTCGCCGAGCTCAATACCGAAAGACTTCACCAATTCATGAACTCCGGCATGCTCGAACAGTTGCAGCGTCTTCTGACCTCTGCCGAGCGTGGTTTCCACAAAGCACTCGCCACCCTGCGCCAGCTGCAGAAGGATCGTGGCTTCGTTCCCTCAAAACAGGCCGAACCCGCCGAACCCGCTGTCGCTTCCGCCGCAATTAGCACCGAGCCCGACGCCGCTGCCCTCGCAACCACACCCGAACCGGAAACCGAACGCTTCTCTGCACCCGCGGTTGGCTTCGTTCCCCCAATTCATGAAGCCCTGCCCCTCACTCCCGAAGAAATTGCGCCCGAAACCCCGCTCCCCTTTGCTCGGCCCGGCGCAAAAGCCGCCTGACCGCTCTCCGGCAGCACCCTTTACCGCTTCGCGCACCGCGAAGCTAGCGCGAACTGAACAAGTAGCTTCCCTCGCGCGCCAGTTCCTTGAAATCCGAATATGTCTTCCCACCTCACTCCCGCCCGGAGTGTGTTTGGAAAAGAGCCTTCGACGCATCAGTCAATGCGAAAACCCGAGTGTCGCTTGCCGGCATTGCGCATTGCTGGGACATCGGGAGCCGGTTTCCGGCTCCCTTTCCATTCCCGCGATCCTTGGGGCGCCAGCACTAATGGTGAGCGGGCACCTGCGCTTCGAGAGAATCCTCGTAAGTGATCCCGTTCCTCTCGAGCAAGTCTCCGATCGACCGATCGAGTGCCACCCGAGCTTTGATCCACACACTGCGGGCCGCCACTTCAGTCGATCGCGCCTGCGCCAGGTAGCTCTCCTGCTGAATCACAAGATAATTCGTCGAAGCTCCCACCGACAATCTGTCCCTTTCAGCTCCCACGAGTTCTTCCTGATATCTCCTGCTCTCGACTGCGGCTGCCAGTGCAGAACGAGCCGTCTGCAAAGCAATCACTGAGTTCTCCACCTGCTCCCGGACTTGATTTGCCAACAGCTGTGTTCTCGCTTCCGCCTGGCGAACCTGCAGCAGATCCCGTGCTGCGTCAGCTTGCGCAACGTGATTCTTTAGTGGCAGGTTTAGCTGGATTCCCGCCTGATAAATGCGCGACGTCCTTAAACCGGCCACACCCAGATCCGTTGGCGCAGTAATCAATCCGGTGCCGGGGGTCCCCAGGTTGGTGAAAGGAATCTCAGTGCTTCCCCGCGTCTGAAAATTCCCTACCACGTCGAGCTCAGGAAGCGTAGCATTCTTCGATGCCTCGAGCGCGACCCTCCCACTCTGCACCTGCAGCGAGGCCTGAATCAGGTCGGGCCGGGTACTAAGCGCCTCGGTCACCATCTGATCGAGCGGCCGCAGCTCATCGTTCGCGGGAATATTGATCGGGTCAGTAGGAACCACAGGCAGATTGGATAACACGGGATCGGCAGTTCCGCGCCGTGCCAATTGCGATTTCAGGATCACTTCTTCCTGATGCACCAATCCGTTCGCCTGAATCAGGTCTAATTCGCTCGACGTCACAAGCGAGCGAGCCCGGGTCAACTCGAGCGGTGCCAGAGTTCCCTGCTCTACCTGCGCTTTGTTGTCTTCAAACAGCTTTTGAGCCGCGGCAAGAGTCTCACGCTTCACTTCGGCGTTCTCGTTAAGACTGACCAGGTCATAGTAGAGCCGCGCCACGCCGTACACCGTGCTGATGAGCTGTTGGTAGAAGATCAGTCGCGAAATTCTTTGGTTGATGTTTGCGATGCGGATGTAGCGCAGGTTAAGACCCCTTCCGAAACCTCGGAACAGAGGCTGGCTCACCGTCAGCGATGTATTTGGAGTCGAAAAAGGGTTGTACTGCGAAGCCTGGTTATATAGAACAGAGGCTGCGTTGTTCAAATCAACCTCCACCTGCGTACCGTAGCTGAACCCCTCTACCAGCGCGTAATTTGCGGTGACAAAGTTTAAAGTTCCCGGTTGCGCTAGTGCCGTGGAGCCGGGACTCGTTGTGGTCAGCAGCGTCGTATTCGAACGCTGAAACCACGTGTTCTGCCCGATGAACGTCGGTTGAAACGTCGGAATAGTCGGCCCCGCTGCATACCCGGCCGGTCCCTGAACCGAGAGGTCAGTCTGAGTCTCCGTAAGCTCATTCAGCGAAGTCAGGTCGTTGATAGTCGGCGTGCTTGGCGTCACCGAGGAAGCGGCGCTGTTCAGTAATGGACTCCCCGGCCCTCCCACACCTGTTGGACTCTCCGCAACCGAAAAGTCGATGCCTCGCAGATCTCCGCCACCGCTCGCGCGCAGCGTCTCGGTGCCCGATATCGAAAGGCTGTAGCGCGCTACCTCAACGTCCAGGTTGTTTTCGATTGCCAGTGCGATTGCATCGTAAAGCGACAGGTAAATCGACCCGTTGCGAATTAGTGAACGGGCCCGATCGGCCGGCCCTAACTTCAACGGGCTGGTGCTTGGCCGCCGGTATGGCGCGATGAAGTCAAGCACCGAAGAGCGAGGAACGGCGTTTATCTTCTCGTCTTTCGGTTCGGTTTTACTCGCCTCCACTTGCTGCAGAACCGGAGACGGTGTTGGCTGCCCGGCAGCAACCTGCGTCCCGCTCGGAGTAGGCGTGCCGGCGGCCTGCTGTCTCAACGGATCCTGAACCGATCCTGGGTCGCCCGGTGTCTGTTTGCTCGTTGGAGTCGGCGGCAAAGCCTGCGCTGAAGCGAGCTGCTGCCACAGAAGCGCTGCGATCACAACAAATCTCATTGCTTGGTCGGTCTCGCTGAGCTGCCCTGTTTGCCCGAGTTACTCTTATCCGGGCCTCCACCGCCCTTCTGGGTCGGATTTCTTTTACCCGCTGCGCCCTTCTGTGCACCCTGATTACTGAGGTTCTGATTCCCGTACTGCCCTTCTGTATTAGGCTGATTATCCGACTGCCCGCCCCGCGTCTGTGTCTGCGGTTTCTCGGGGGCGAAATCTGGCTGGATCTTTGCTCCTTCCTGCACAGCATCCGTTACGTCCAGCGCAACCACATCTCCCGCTTTGAGCCCGCTCGTGACTTCAGTCTGGTCCCCGTAGTCGCGGCCAATCGCAATCGGCCGAAAATGGACCACCTGCCCCTCAACCTGCGCAACGACGTTGTTTCCATTGCGCACCGCGATCGCTTCGCCCGGGATGAGCAGAGGAGGAACAGTCTTCGTCTGAATCAGGTTCACTTGCGCATACATCCCCGACATGAGAAGGTTTCGGTGATTGCGGACTTGTACTTCGACGAGCAAGGTACGAGTATTCGCGTCAATCGCCGAAGAGGTCCGGGTCACGCGACCCATAAAGCGCTCGCCCGGTACTTCCTGAAACATGAGCGCCGCGGACTGTCCCACCCTCGCCAGCGAGCTGTACGCTTCGGGAACTGAAACAAGAATGCGAAAGACACTCGTGTCGGCAATCGTAAACATCGCACCGCCTTGCGACCCGCCTGTTGAAGGCGTAGTTGCCGACGTGACGTTACCGGAAGAACCGGCGTTGTTTCCCTCGGCGCCCGCTTGCGTTGTGCCCGGCAAGGTTGCGGACGAACTCGCAACACCCGTTCCCTGCGCCGTGATGAGAGTTCCAACATCCACATTCCGCGCAATCACCACACCATCGAAGGGCGCCGTGACACGCTCGTAGCCTTGCAGAACGACCAGGCGCTCCAGACTGTCGCGATTGGCCTGAACCGTGTTTTCCGCAGCCCTAACGTTCGCTTCCGCAACTCGGTAATTCGCCTCTTGCGTGTCACCCTCCTGCCGCGATAGCACGCCTCTTGCTACCAGCACTTTGTAGCGATCCCAGTTGAGAGAGTTGAGATGAAGCTGCGCCTCCATCTGCGCCAGATTCGATTCGCTCTGGCGCAAGCTCGATCTGGCCTGCGCTACCTCCTGGTCGAGGTCAGGAGCGTCGATAATCGCCAGCAGCTGTCCAGCGTGTACGTGATCTCCTATATCGACTACACGCCGCGTCAGATACCCGGAAGCCCGCGCATATATGTTAGCTTCCGTGTAAGCTTGAGTCGTCCCGGGCACCTGTAACTCACTCTCGCCAGGAGCGCTGCGAACCTTCATCACCTGGATCCGCGGTAACGCATTCTGCTCAGTCTGAGCCTGTTTATTGATCTCTTCCGTCTGCTTATGGCGAGGGAGCCAGGCAAAGAAATAGATCAGCACGGCCGCTGTAAGAACAAGCACCGCGAACACAACCCAATAAGCAAGCGAATGCTTATGGTGAGGCGCCTGTCCCCGGTCGCCGTCATCGTTCCGCCTCGGCTCGGATCTTTCAGGCACGTCAGTCAAGGGTTCGTTGGTAGTTGCCATCTCTATGAACGCTGCGGCTGCTGCCGGCCATTCGAATCGGGCCGGTTAACGGGTTGGCCATCAGGCGTGATTTCACCCTTGTACTCCTTGTCGATCCTTTCGTCGTAATCCACAGGAGCCTTCTTTCGCAGCAGAGAATACATGATCGGGACAATGAAAAGCGTGCCGATCGTCGCGACCAGAAGTCCTCCGATAACGGCGCGGCCAAGCGGGGCATTCTGCTCACCGCCTTCACCGAAAGCCAGCGCCATGGGCAGCATACCGATTATCATCGCAAGCGCAGTCATGCAGACCGGACGCAAACGGATGAAGCCGGCCGAGAGAGCCGCGTCCAGCGCATTCTTGTTTTGCGCTCGTTCGTCGTTCGCAAAAACAACCAGCAGAATCGAGTTCGCCGTAGCCACCCCGATGGTCATGATCGATCCCATCAGCGAAGGCACGCTGAACGTCGTCCGCGTCAGGTAAAGCATCCAGAGAATGCCCGAGAACGCCCCTGGCAGCGCCATCAAGATAATGAACGGATCCATCCAGCTTTGGAAGTTAACCGCCATCAGCAGGTACACGATGATCACCGCGAACCCAATGCCCAATTCCAGACGGTTGAAGGACTGCTCCATCGTAGAAACCTCGCCCCGAAGATCGAGGAATGTCCCGGTTGGTAGCTTGGTCGTACGCTTGATAATCTTCTGAATCGCATCGGATACGCCGCCCAAATCTCTCTTATCGACGTCCGCGTAAATGTCGTAGGTCGGTTGAATATTGTAGTGATCCACGACGATCGTCGACACATCTCGCTTGAGCGTCGCGAGATTTCCGAGCAGTTGGCTGTTGTTGCCATTCTGGGCAGTTATCGGTGTGCGCTGCAGAGCCTCGAATGAATCGATTCGATACAGCGGACTCTGCACAACTACCTGGTAGTTGACTCCATTCTGCGGATTAAGCCATTGGTTCGGAGCAGTCTGGCCTGTGCCCGAGAGTGAAATCAGCATGCTGCTCGCCACATCCGTCTGCCGCAGCCCAAGCTGTTCGGCCTTGGTCCGGTCCACATTCACCTGAACCGTCGGATACGAAATCTCCTGGTGTACGTGAGCATCGACAACTCCCGGTATCGCCTGTACCTGCCGCAGCAGGTTCTGCGCAACCTGGAAATTCTGACTCGGATTCCTGCCTACGATCTGCAGATCGATCGGCGCCGGTAAGCCGAAGTCCAGGATCTGATTCGTCATGTTGGCTGGCGTGAAGAAGAATGTTTCTTCCGGGAAATCTGCCGTTAGCTTCTGGCGCAGCTGGCGAGTGTATTCAAGCGTTCTTCTAGGCCCCGGCTTGAGAGAAATCTGAATGTCTCCGTCCGAGTTACTGATGGTCGCGTTGTTGCCAAAGGCCAGATTTACGCCGCCGTTCGGCAACCCGATGTTGTCCAGTATGAGATCGACTCTGTCAGCCGGCAGGATCTTGCGAATGTCGGCCTCGATTGCCGCGAATATCATTTCGCTCTGTTCAATTCGCGTTCCCTGCGGGGGTAGTACATGAAGCCTCATCTGGCCCGAGTCCACGTAGGGAAAGAAATCACGCCCAATCAAAAACGCCAGCAGCGAGGACCCACCCACGAACACGCCGAACAGTACGAGAACGATAGCCCGGTGATGCAGGGACCATCCAAGCCAGCCGTGATAGCGGTGCCGGAGGGCTTCAAAGCGTCTGTCGAAGCGCTCATGGATTCGCCAGACCCAGTTCTGCGCCTCTTCCGGCTCCGGCTGCCCCTCTTCACGCTGGTAAAGAGGAACTTCGGCCGGTAAGAGATAGTGCATCATGGTCGGCACCAGCGTGCGCGACAGAAAGTACGACGCCATCATGGCGAACACGACGGCTTCCGCCAGCGGTGTAAAGAGATATTTGGCAGCCCCGGTCAGAAGTAGCACCGGCGTGAAGACGATGCAGATAGAAAGCGTAGAGACCAGCGCCGGCGCGGCCACCTGGCTTGCGCTATCGAGGATAGCGTGGACGAGCGATTTGTGAGGCTCTTCGAGATTGCGGTGCGTGTTTTCGATCTCGACAGTCGCATCATCCACCAGGATGCCGACTGCTAGCGCCATCCCGCCAAGCGTCATGACGTTGATCGTTTCTCCGAGCGCTGCAAGAACACAGATAGAAGTCAGGATCGAAAGCGGAATCGAAACACAAACGATGAGCGTGCTTCGCCAGCTGCCGAGAAATAGCAAAATCATCAGCGCTGTCAGGAACGCAGCAATGCCGGCCTCCCGCAAAACTTCGTTGATCGAAGCCCGAACGAAAAGGGATTGATCGAACAACGGCGTAATCCGGAGCGCGGCCGGTAGATCTGCCTTCACTCGAGGAAGCGCGGCCTTGATCTGATTAACGATATCGAGCGTTGATGCCTGTCCGTTCTTGAGCACGCTGAGCAGCGCCGACCTCTGCCCGTCCTCACGAACGATGTTGGTTTGCACTGCGTAGCCGTTGCGCACTTGCGCGACATCCTTCATGTAAACCACGGCTCCGTTCGAAGCACGAACGGGCAGATCGTTCAGCGCCGAAACAGCCGTGGGACTGCTGTTCGTCTTCACCAGATATTCGATGTTCCCGACTCGGGCCGTGCCCGCCGGCAGAATGATGTTCTGCCCGTTTAACGCCGTTGATATGTCCGCCGGTGAGAGATGTTTGGCGTAGAGCGCGGACGGGTCAAGGTCGACCATGATCTGGCGAGTCTTTCCGCCCCAAGGCAGCGGCACGGACGCGCCTTGCACTGTAGCGAGACGTGTGCGGATGAAATTGAGCCCGAGATCGTAAAGATCCTGTTCGGTCAACCCCTTTCCTGAAAGACCCAACTGCAGAATCGGAACGCTCGAAGCGTCATACTTCAGAATATTCGGCGGGAAGGTACCCGGCGGCAGGACCCGCAAGATGGTCTGGACGATCGCCGTGACCTGCGCTACCGCGAGTTCCACTTTGACCTTCGGCTGGAAGTAAAGCCGGATCACGGAAACGCCCGTGTACGACTCAGATTCCATGTGCTCGATGTCGTTGACGGTGGTCGTCATGGCCCGCTCTGACACGGTGACGATCCGTTTCTCCATCTCGTCAGGCGTTAGGCCGGTATACGTCCAGACCACGCTAACGACTGGGATGTTGATATAGGGAAAGATGTCTTTCGCAGTTACAGCGGCGGAAAGCGAACCGAGAATCAGAATTAAAACAGAAACTACAACAAAGGTATAAGGCCTTCGAAGAGCGAGATGGACTATCCACATTTAGAGATTGGAAGACACTACGTGCAACTTGGATGAGACGAGCGGGAGCTTAGAGGAGGTTACTCAGGCGGGTAATTCTTCGACATCGGGATACCCGTGCTGCTCGCGTCCTATCTTTCCATCGTACTTCGTTGTCGTTTTGAACAACTCCAAGTGTCCATTCGCGGACTCGGGCTGCGATCGCCTGCGCACCTCCGCCATTTCCTTCTCCGACATTGGCGAGAAGTTTTGCACGATTTCCAGGTTTTGCCTCAGCACCTCCATCGAATCCATGCCGCTGATGGTCGTCGTAACCGGCAAACTCATCGCGTAACGGAGTGCTTCGGAGGGAGTGATGCCGCCCCACTTGATCATCTCGCCGCTTCCGCCGAGGCTCTTCATGCCAAACACCGCCATCCCCCGCTTGCGTGCTTCGGGGAGAACGTGCTGCTCGAAGCTGCGAAAGCTGGCATCAAACGCATTCAGCGGCATCTGCACCGTATCAAACGGGAATCCGTGCGAGAGCATCCTGAGATGAATCGCAGGATCTTTGTGCCCTGTGAAACCGATCAGTCGCACTTTTCCTTGCTTCTTCGCATCTAGGAGAGCTTCCGCGGCGCCATTCGGCCGGAAAATGAGATCCGGATCGTTCTCGTAGATCACCTCGTGAAGTTGCCACACGTCCAGATGATCCGTCTTCAAGCGCCGTAGCGATTCCTCGAGCATCTGCATGGCAACTTTTTTGTCGCGGCCATGCGTGCACACCTTCGTCATCAGCACCGCCTCATTGCGGCGATTGCCAAGTGCGTAGCCGAGCCAGGCTTCACTCTGCCCGTCGTGGTACTCCCACGCGTTGTCAAAGAAGTTGATCCCCGAATCCAGCGCGTGCTGCACCATCGATTTCGCTGCATCCTGGCTCTCCGCCGAGCCGATGTGAAAACCACCCACGCCTATGATTGAGACCTCGAGGCCGGTGTTGCCCAACGGTCGCTTAGGTACGGATGATGTGGGCGGTGTTGCTCCTTTGGCCATGGCGGTTGCGACTCCTAAAAGCGCTGTATTCTGAAGGAAATTTCGACGAGTGTCGCTTGAATCCGGCATATTACTTCGCTGGCGCAAACGGCTTTCCGGTATTGTCGACAGCGTGTATCATCTCTTTCACTTCTTTCTGCTGCATGTCCAAGGGGTAATCGTTAGCCAATCGCGCTTCGGGATTGTCATATTTCAAGGAGACTTTGTAGAGTTCGAATCGGCCATCGGCATACCGCCGGCCTCGCTCGCGCAGCGCAGTCATTTCTTCCGCTGCAAGCGGCTCGAATCCCTGCGCAATTTTGAGGTTCTGTTCCACCACATCGAGCGTCTCCATGCCCGTGATCGTGGTTGCAACAGGCAAAGTCATCGCGTACCGCAATAACTCCTCGGCCGAAAAGACGCCTTTCTTGATCGCCGGACCGGCGCCCTGAAGTGGCTTCATGCCTAACGGAGCGATGCCCCGCCGCGCCAGCTCCGGCAACACCTGTGTTTCAAAACTGCGAAAGGTAGCATCGAAAGGATTCAGCGGCATCTGCACCGAATCGAACGGGAAACCAGTTTGAAGCATCGCGAGATGCAGACGAGGGTCTTTGTGCCCCGTGAATCCGGTAAACCGAACCTTGCCTTCTTTCTTCGCTTGCACGAGCGCCTCTGCCGCTCCATTTGGCCGGATGAAGCGCTGCGGGTCAGTCTCGAACGACACACCGTGAATTTGCCAGAGATCCAGATGATCCGTCTGTAAACGGTTCAGGGACTCTTCCAGCATTCTCAGCGCGAGATCCTTGTCCCTGCCATGCGTACAAACCTTCGTCATCAGGAAGACCTGCTGGCGCTTTCCCTTTAGCGCTCCACCGAGCCAGACTTCCGATTTGCCGCGATGGTACTCCCAGCAGTTATCGAAAAAGTTCACACCGCCGTCGATCGCTCGCGCAACGATCTCAGTCACGGTTTTCTGGTCCTTTGCATCTCCGAGGTGATGGCCGCCCATGCCCAATGCCGAGATTTCGAACCTGTTTTGCCGAATTGCCGCTTTGGAATCTGTCCAGTGCTTGCCATTTGTGAACTTGGAGACTTAGCGATTTGACTTCGCGGAGCCTACAAGGTTTCGCGGCCCGGTAAAAGGTCGAGGATCGTGTTAGGTTACCCTACGTCGTGTAGCAAACAGCGCTGTTCGGGGAGTGGGCTAATTTCATGGCGGATGAATTTTTGCAATACGACGCGATTGTGATCGGTTCGGGGCAGGGCGGGAATCCACTCTCGGTGGCGCTCGCCAAACGCGGCGAACGCGTGGCCCTGATTGAATCGGATCAGCTCGGCGGAACTTGCATCAACACGGGCTGCACTCCTACCAAGACAATGATCGCGAGTGCGCAAATCGCTTACTACGCGCGAAATGCAGAGCGTTGGGGTATTCGGGCAAGCTATTCCGGCGTAGACATGCAAACGGTTCTCAAGCGAAAAGAGGAGCGCGTCGAAGCAGGCCGTAAAGGATGGGAGAAGAGCGTAGACGGAGAAAATGAGCCGCACCTGTTTCGCAGCCGGGCGCGTTTCATCGGCCCTAAGCAACTCGCCGTCGGCGGGCAACGTCTTCAAGCGGAGCGAATCTTCATCGACACAGGCTCGACACCATCGATTCCGCCTATCGCGGGCCTTGACACGGTGCCGTACCTGACGAATGTGACGCTCATACAACTCGAAAAGGAACCGTCGCATCTGCTGGTGCTGGGCGGGGGCTACGTCGGCCTTGAGTTTTCGCAAATGTACCGGCGTTTCGGCAGCGAAGTGACGGTGTTGCAGCGTTCAAGGCAGATCCTGCCGGAAGAAGACGAAGACATCGCAGCTGAGCTGCAAAGAGTGCTCGAAGCCGAAGGCATCCGGATTCATCTTGGTGAAGAAGTGACGGAGGTAGAGGAACGCGGAGGCGAAATCACGTTGACCTTCGGCAACGCACAGCAGACCGTCAAGGGCTCGCATTTGCTGGTAGCGGCTGGCCGTACGCCGCAGACAAAGGATCTGGATCTGGCGAAAACCGGCGTGGAAACAAATCAGCGCGGGTACGTAGTGGTGAACGATCGCCTCGAAACATCCGCTCCCGGTATCTGGGCCTTGGGCGATGTAACTGGCGGTCCGGCGTTCACACATATCTCGTATAACGACTATCAGATTGTCTACGGCAATCTATATGAAGGCAAGAATCTGAGCACGGAAACGCGGCTGGTTCCGTATGCCGTGTTCACCGATCCACCGCTCGGAAGAGTGGGGATGACCGAGAAAAAGGCGCGCGCACAGGGCCGCAAGCTGAAGCTGGGCAAAGTACCGATGACACGCGTTTCAAGGGCACTCGAGAAAGCGGAAACGGCAGGGCTGATGAAGCTCGTGGTCGATGCGGAGACTGATAAGGTGCTCGGCGCCGCCATCCTCGGCAGTTCAGGTGACGAGGTGGTACAGATCATCAGCACGCTGTTGTTGGCCGATCAACCGTATACCTTGCTCAAGGGCGCGATTTACATTCATCCGACGATGGCGGAAGGGCTTTTCAGTTTGATGGAGAGCGTCCAGCCCGTTTAGACGGATCCGAAGTAGCGGGCGCTCATGCTGCGAAGAAACGCCAGCGATTCGGCCATCTCAGCCATTCCATTCATTCCGTCCTCGATGCTGACCCAACCCGAATAGTTCTCTCGAGCAAGGGTCTGGAAGATCGCGTGGTAGTCATTCAGGCCTTTGCCGGTCACTCCGTGAAGGAGGTTCGGAGAGTAGCCGAGCGTCCCATCGCTCCCGCGGAGTGACTCGACGGTTGCGCCACCTGTCAGATAACGATCGCTCGCGTGCATGCTTACCACACGGTCTGCCACCTGGCGCAGCAGTGCGAGAGGATCATCTCCCGCAACGATGGCGTTCGAGGGATCGTACTGGACACCAAAATGGCTGCGATCCTCAACAGCACAGACGATCGAGGTGAAGCGCTCGGCTTTCTGGGCGAACTCCGGGTATCTCCAGAAACCGTCCTTGTAGTGATTTTCCATTCCGAGTACCACGTCGTGCTCGCGGGCTACCGGCAGCAGCTTCTCGATCGCTTCAAGAACCCAATCCCTTCCCTGCTCCCAGGCAACGTCCGGGTAACACTGTCCGCTCAGAATTCTGCAGACCGCACGTGCGCCACCGAGGCGGCGAGTGACAGCGATCATCTGCGCTTCACGCTCGATCTCTGATTTGCGCTTCTCGGGCTGCGGTGCGGTGAAATCAGGCGAACAGCAAAACATGGGCATGGCAAATCCAGCCGACGCAATCGCATCACCCACGCGATCCAGATAACCCGGTTCAAAGCTGGTGAAAAAGCCGGAATACATCTCGAGACCGTCCGCATCGAGCTGTTTCGCCATCCCGATCCACTCAAAAACGGACATTTCGCCATTAGAGATCGCTTCGAGATAGCACTTCGGAAAAGCCGCAATCTTGAGCGGCATCAAGGCGTCAGGACGGCCTTGACATATTCGCCGCCTTCCATCTTTTCGAACGATTCGTGCCAGTCTTCAAGCGACCCAACGTGACTGATCACCGGATTGAGGTCGATCTGGCCGGAGACGATCATCGAGATAACACGCTCCCAAACAGGCCAGTTGTGGGAGAAGCTGCCGGAAAGCGTGAGATTCTTCTGGACGAGCGGGTCGAGGCTGAACTGCAGCGGCTGCGGTCCCCAGCCCACCTTTATAATCTGACCCGCAGGCCGGACAGCATGTAGTGCGAGACGCAGGGTCGCAGAAGCGCCAGAACAATCGATGGCTGCATCCACGCCGAGCCCGTCGCCCACCTGAGCGACGTATTCAAGGACGTCACGGTCAATCGTGACATCAGCGCCGAATCGGCGAGCAACTTCGAGGCGCCGTTCGTCAGCGGGTAATCCCGCAACGATCACCTGGCCTGCACCGCTCAGCTTGGCCATTTTGGCGCAAAGCAGACCAATAGGGCCGGGACCAAGGACCAGGACGGTATCGCCGGGCCGAACGCGGCCGTTCACGCAGACAGCGTTGTAAGCGACACAGCACGGCTCCGTTAAAGCGGCCTTCTCGAAGGGCAGATCGGCCGGCAGCGCGTGAAGGCAGCGTTCGGGAACACGAACGTACTCGGTCATAGCGCCATCGACACCATAGCCGAATCCGCGGCGAGTGGGATCGAGGTTGTACAACCCGGAACGGCTGAGCGGCGAAGATTCGTCGATCACGGCGGCCGTTTCACTGACCACTCGGTCGCCTTCCTTGAAGAGCGTGACGGCGGAACCCGCCTGGGCCACGGTCCCGGCGAACTCATGGCCAAGGATACAAGGGTAATTGACCGTCCAGCTGTGCGAGCCGCGCCACTGGTGGATGTCGCTGCCACACACGCTTGCTGCGCCAACCCGAAGCAGCACGTCTTTTTCGCCGATGAGGGGCACCGAAACTTCGCGAAGCTCGACGGACAACGGCTCGCGCGCGAAGTTTACAAGCGCCGGCATGGTGCTCATGCGAGCACCTCGCTGCCAACCTTTATATCTCCGAAAGCATGAACCTTCTCGCAGATAAGGCGGAGCGTTGATTCCAGATCGCCGGCCGCAGTGCGGAACGCGTGAGCATCGATGGCAAGCGGCGCACCAATGACAACGAGCGGCGCACCCAGCGACGGAGTCTCGGTTGCCTGCTCGAGCGTCAGGCCACCCACGGCCTGCACTGGGATCGAAACGGCGTGCACAATCTGCTTCAACTGATCTAGTGGTGTGGGCGCGTGCTGGCCTCGCTGTTTGCGGAGCGTGCGCATGTCATATCCAATATGATGAACGATGTAATCGCAGCCGAGTTCTTCTAGACGGCGCGAGCCGGCGACCGGATCGGGCATCGCCATGTTGTCGCCCATTGTTTTAGCGCCGAAATCCCTCCCCGCTTTCACAACGAGCTCAATCGTCTCTTCCTGCGCCTGGCCCATTACGACAACCATATTCGCGCCCGCTTTGGCTGCCATCTCCGCTTCCAACCAGCCGCCATCCATAATCTTGAGATCGGCCACAATGGGCGTCTGCGGATAACGAGACCGCAGTTCACGAATTGCCCGTGTTCCTTCGGCAATGATAAGCGGCGTCCCGACTTCGAGCCAGTCAACGCCGGCGCGCAAAGCCATCTCCGCTGTCCGAAGGGCCTCATCTAAAAAGGTTAAGTCGAGCGAGAGCTGAACAGTTGCTTGCATTTGGACAAATGAGTTTACAAATCAGGTTTAGCATGGATGAGATATGTTGACCCGGCGATGGCTCATTCTGTGTGTTGCTGCAAGCGGCCTGGCGGCGGAAGCGCAATCCACTTCCGATTTCCCAACGGGCGCCAGCTCGCTAGCGATTGTTTCGCCGTGCGTGCCGAGCATGCCATGGACGGTGGCTGGGGAGCATGGGGCTTTGTTCGGACGGCAAAACGGGTACTTCGAAGCATGGCAGTGGCCAGTAAAGATCTTGAGCGGCTTTCGAATCCGGGCGGAACTTGCCGACTACGCTGTTCCAATCGATGTCAACGCTCTGGCGGCACAAATCAAAGTGACACCGGCGGAGACGACGATCACGTACTCGCACGCGGCGTTCACAGTGCGCCAGCACATGTTCGCGGGGAGAAGCGCCGATGCACCTGCCGCGGCAACAGGGGTTTTCTTCGAAATCCAGGCCGCAAGACCGATCGAGATTACGTTTTCGTTTACGCCCGACATGCTGCCGATGTGGCCTGCGCCCAATTACGGAAGGCCCAGCGGAGAGTGGGTCTCGAAGGGTGGGTTCTACGTGCTCCACACGGACGATCCTCATTTTTCCGGCGTGGTCGCGATGCCGCATACACGACCCGGCATACTGGTTCCGTACCAGGAGCACCCGCAGACTTATCCGCTCGAGTTAAAGCTTTCCTTCGACCCGAAAAAGGACTCGGGAATGGTCTATCCCCTACTGATGGCACTGGCGAAGACCGACGCGCCAGGGCCGCAGATACAGGAGTCTCTGGGAGCCCTGCCGCAGCTCTATCGTCAGACGCAGGACTACTATTCACACTTCTTCGATACGCGCCTTACAGCAGAGACGCCGGATCATCGGCTAAACGAAGCGCTGCGATGGGCCGAGTTGGCGATCGATCAAGCGCAGGTGAACTATCAGGGCGAAACTGGACTGGTGGCCGGCTATTACGAATCAGCTGACTCGGCGCGTCCGGGATATGCATGGTTCTTTGGGCGCGATACGCTTTGGACCAGCTACGCCATAAACAGCTACGGCGATTTTGCACTTACGCGGCGGGCGCTCGACTTTTTGTTTAAGCGGCAGCGCGCAGACGGCAAAATCATGCACGAGTATTCGCAATCGGCCGACGCCCTCGACTGGA
Source organism: Terriglobia bacterium (assembly GCA_963723645.1). Taxonomy (GTDB): domain Bacteria; phylum Acidobacteriota; class Terriglobia; order Bryobacterales; family Bryobacteraceae; genus Bog-105. The sequence goes on along the minus strand of CAVRRR010000005.1, from coordinate 576,418 downwards.
AACAGACGCCTTACTTCTACGCTTCAGCGGATTCAACGCCCCTCCTGCTAATGGCAATGTGGGATTACGTTCGAACCAGCGGAGACACAGGGTATCTGAAAACACACTGGGATGAAATCCGTAAGGCGTACGAGTTTACACAGGCCAATGTGGCAGATGATGGCATCTACGCGAATAGCCAGGGCACGGGTTGGGTGGAATCGTGGCCCAGCGGCATGCCCAAAGAGGAGATTTACGAGGCAGCCGTCGACCAGCAATCGGCGGCGGCTATGGCGCAGCTCGCTTCAGCCGTCGGAGAACGCGAGATCGCTTCCGGTGCCAAGGCAAAGGCGGATGCGATTGCTGCCAAGATCGAACAGGAGTTTTATTCCAGCCCGGATCAGTTCTATGCGTTCAGCCGCAATCCGGACGGGTCGCTCGACCATACTGCGAGCATTTATCCGGCGGTAGCGTGGTGGGATGGAACGCTCAAACTGAAGAGTGCGGGGCCAATGCTTTCGCGATGGGCGTCGGCCGAATTCTCGGCTGATTGGGGAACACGGGACATCAGCGAGCTCACATCGTTTTATGACCCGATCAGCTATCACCAGGGCTCCATCTGGCCTTTGTTCACCGGTTGGGTATCGCTCGCGGAGTACCGGGCCGGACGATCGCTTTCCGGCTACGCGCATCTGATGCAGAACTCCGGCCTGACGTGGGCACAGGACCTCGGATCGGTGACTGAGCTACTCTCCGGACAGTTCTATCAGCCGCTAGGCAGAAGCAGCTCGCATCAGCTATGGTCCTCCGCGATGGTGATCTCACCGCTATTGAGAGGCCTGTTCGGACTCGAGTGGGATGCGCCTCACGCAAAGCTCAACGTACATCCGCATCTGCCGGCTGATTGGGATCACGCGACCTTACGCAACGTGCCACTGGGAACTCGGAGAGTCGACGTGGAATACCGGAGAGCCGGGGACCATATGACGGTGGAAGTCTCCGGCGAACAACCGATTACCGTGGCGCTCGACCCCGTCGAGATAGCGATTCCGGCCGATTTACCCGGTCCGGGAAGCGAGACGCGTCAGCTCAAAGTGCTGGATCAGAACTACAACGCCCACGAGGCGAACTTCACGTTTGCAGCCTGGGGTGGAATGGCATACGATTTGAAAGTTCGACTGAACCGGCCGCGCGCTACAGCGGAAGGCGGCAAACTCGCAAACGGGATGCTTCATCTAGAGGCGCCGAAGGGCGATGGATATCGCACCCAGAAGGTGAGCTTTCGGTTTTGAAGTACCGAGTGTCTGCTAGCTTGGACGGGTAAACGAGCACCGCAGAACACAAGCTTTGGAGGTTAGAGTGGGTTTTACGAGGTTCCAAACACAACGTTTTGCGGTTCAAAGTTGGTTCCGCAGTACATTCCACAAGCTGCTCTACACCGCTTTGGCAGCGCTCACCGTTCTGGTCGCCGTCGCGCAAAACGAATCGCCCCAGGCACAAACCACCGACATCCTGCAGTACATCGACCAAACTTGGAAGGTGCTGCGGCGTTCGAATAGGACCCTCCCGCTCGCAGCGGTGGATCCGAAGTTTCACCCCGACGCTCAAGGGCGCTGGCCCGTTTACATTCCGCTGACTGAAGACGTTCACAAGGTTGAGCAGGAGCTGAAGAGTGAAATCCCAGAGGCGGGATTGAAGACAATTGCGCTCCGGCCGCTTCCGGCAGACATTCGAACCATCACCGAACAGGGACTGCTCTATCTCCCGAAACCATACGTGGTGCCGGGTGGGCGCTTCAACGAGATGTATGGCTGGGACAGTTATTTCATCGAGGTGGGCCTGCTGCGCGACCGCGATCTGGATCATGCCAAGGACATGGCGGATAACTTTCTGTACCAGGTGAAGAACTACGGCGGTAAGGTGCTCAACGCTAACCGGACCTACTATCTGAACCGCTCGCAGCCGCCGTTCTTGACGGAGATGGTGCTCGACGTCTACAAGAAAACCCACGATAAGCATTGGTTAAGCGAAGCGCTACCGCAGATCGAGCAGTATTACAAGCTGTGGTCTAGCGAACCGCATCTGACACCGCAATCCGGTTTGGCTCGCTACTGGGACTTCGGCGAGGGCCCCGCGCCGGAGGTGGTTTCAGCGGAACGGAATGCACAGGGTCTGACGCATTATGACCTGGTGAAGGATTATTTCAAGACACATCAGATAACCGCTTACGATGTTAACCAATATTACGACCGTGCAAGCGACACCCTGACTCAACTGTTTTACAAAGGAGACCGTTCAATGCGGGAATCGGGTTTCGATCCCTCCGACAGGTTCGGGCCGTTCAACATCGACATCATTCATTACGATCCGGTGTGTCTGAACTCGCTACTTTATCTCGCTGAGACACAAACCGCCGACATCCTGGTGGAACTGGGGCGATCGGCAGAAGCGGAAACGTGGCGCGCACGGGCTAAGGAGCGAGCCGAGCGGATAAACCGGTTGATGTGGGACGACAAGGACGGGTTGTATTACGACTATGATTTTGTCAACAAGCGGGTGCGGCACTATCCTTTTCTGACGACCTTTTATCCGCTATGGGCGGGTTTTGCGACAGATGAACACGCAGCGCGCGTCGAAAAGAATCTGGCGCTCTTTGAGCGGGATGGCGGACTGCAGACGAGCACCAATGTGAGTGGAAATCAGTGGGATGCGCCTTTCGGTTGGGCGCCGCTACAGATGATCGCTGTGGAAGGCTTGCGACGATACGGATACAAAGATGACGCCGAGCGGATCTCGATGAAGTGGCTTTCCCTTATTCATCATGACTTCGTGAGGCGCGGATTCATCGTTGAGAAATACGACGTGGTGCATAGCAGCTCGAACGTCGAGTCGCAGATTCGTTTCGGGTACAGCGCGAACCAGGCAGGATTCGGCTGGACAAATGCGGTGTTTACACGCCTTTTCGATGAGCTCAGCCCAGAAGACCAGAAGCGGGTGTTGGGAAGTTAGACATTCTCGAGAGGTGCAGTCACCCATCTACCGTTGGAGCGACTGCGAGAGACTCAGAAGGTTTTGGGGCGTAATCCGAATGAGACCCGCCCGGGGACTATCGATGTCCGCGATCAGGCAAAAGGAAATCGAAAGCGTCAGCGGCAACACAACATACAAGATGCCTTTCGCGCCGGCCCGACGCACACCGTAACCGAGCAGCAGGTTCGAACAGACTGCGATCGCACCCATGAGCCACCAAGCTTCGACTGGGATTCGGTTCCACCAGGCGGCCTGCGTGTAACCCTGCGCATTCAGAACATCATTCATCCCGCTGACGGCGAGCGCCGTTACCGGTGTGGGCTGCGCCAAAGCGGGCGAGGACACCGCAGACCACATCGCGTTCTGCAACTCCAGCATTTCCGCATTGACATGCGCCAACTCTCGCCCGTCGCGGGCCTCGAAGAACAGAATCCGCTGATCCAGATACTTGCCGAGGAGCCTCCGCACTTCACGTGCCTTATCACCCGGCAGCAGATCTGCGCGGATATACTCTGTACCAATAGCGTTTGCCTCCTCCTCTTCGTAGCTCTTGCGCTGTTCGTATCGGCCGATCGCCATGGAAAAAGTAAATCCGATGATGAGGCCGAGCAGCGTTAGCGTAGCGCCCAGGATCAAGCCAAAATCATTCGCGCCATCTGCCTCGAGAGCGGGGTATCGCTTCCTCAGATTGGCGCCGATCCAAGTAGAACCTAAGAGTCCGAGGAGCGAAAGACCAAAGATGAGAAAGGGTGCGTTCATGAGTTCTTGCATATTCGAGTGAGCTGAGGCGTTCGATTGCAGCAGAACGCCTCAAAACTAGGTCAGCAGGACTCGGATGTAAGTTCGCGCAGAGACGTGCCCTCAGGACCTTTGTTTGTGCCGTCGCGCCCGATTGGCGTACTTAACAAGTACGCTATGGAACTCGCTGCCGGTTTGCGGCCATGCCGTCGTGCCATGGATGATCTCCTTGTTAGTCAAGCGTGAATCATAGATCTCTTCGTTATCGCTTACGTCCTGGCGTAGAGTTGCGCCCTGAAGCGAAATGCCAGCGAAAGCCCCGCGGGCCCTCGAGTAGGACAGGATCTCGGCCCGCAGACTCACGTCCGTCTGTGCCGTTGTTGAACGCCCGACTGGCCCGCCCGCCACTTCCGCATTTCCGCCCAAGGTAAACTGCGTTGACAGCAGACGGTCCGCACCCTTGCGGTTCATGACAAGCAGAATCATATCGGTCTCCAACAAACCGATCTGAAAACCGACGCTCCCACCTTCCACGCGAATGGAAGCCGGAGCCGACCAGTCCATTCCGCGCCGGCAAGAGAAGAACCCTTTGCCATACTTGGCGCCGCCGATAAATGCTGCCTGTTTCACACCCGGGACAACCACAATGCACTGAGCCTTGGCGAGCAGATCTCGCGGAATCCCTTTGTCGGGGGCAGACATCACCTCCGAGAGTACAGTTGCTGCCTCGTCGAGGCGTTTAGTAGGAGCTTCAGCCCATGCCAGCACGGGCACAAAGATAGTAAGCGCGAGCAGAATACGTTTCATGTCTCTTTCTCTCAGGTGTGAACGGGATACGGCGAGCGCTGTTCGGATCAACTTGCCCGATCCGCATAGATCGTTCCAGCAGCAAGGAACGACCGTTGTAGCACGGCGGTCTTGATCTTACAGACGCGGCCATTGTATCTTAGCGAGACTACGGCCTTGGATACAAGGTGCGGCAACTCAACGGACAGAAAACTTACCCGCGGTGTTTTCGCCTACCGTAAGCGGTAGGCGCTCAGTTCGCCCTCCGATAATCGGAGAACACGTCTTCCTCTTGTGAGTCATGACTGAACATATAGAGGACCTTGGCTTCCGACTTCATCGAAAAGTGTTTTGGCTGCCAAACGCCATCTCCGACCGGCATTTTCTCCAATTCGAATTGCGTGCCAGGCTCCACCTGCGCCAGGAAGCCTTCTATCGAGGCGGGGCGTATCACCTTCGCAGTCACCTTAACCCACTGATAAGTCGCCTCGTCGATCCAGAGCATACCCTGCATGGCCGGCAAGACCTGGGTCTCCAGATTAGGCGGCTGATAGCCTTGCCTGGGGCGCGCTCGGAGAATGTAAACCTTGAACGAGTTGAGCTTTCCCTCTCCGACTAAAGTGAAATCGAAAGCCTTCGTGAGCTGTTGCATCATCTCGTTGTTGCGATGGCGATCGCTCTGATACTTATCGATCCGGCGCTTTCGTTCGTCGCTCGATTCAGCTTTTCTTTCTGATTTGGCTCGTTGCAGTTTTCGCACTTCGTCTTGAGCCGCTTGAGGAGAAAGCGGCTTACCATTTACGGCGACCAGCTGCTGGTAAGGTGAACCCTCAATCATAAGCACCCGGTAAGTCTTCGAGCCGCTGCCAGTTCGGTCACGCTCTGTGTGCGAGAACTGGGGTGCAGCCTGGAAGTCACGCTGGTTCGCCTCGACAGACCGTTGAATGATCCGCTGAACGTCAGGCGTGGAGCCCCGTCCATCACCGATGCCGCAAAAAAGCAAGATGCCGGCGACCGAAGCAGCCGATAAGTGGCGTAGTAACATCCTGGGACTACCCATGTATGGGACGCGCTACACGTCCCTTTGTTTGACTATTTGTGTGTCCAACTACTCGGTCCTCACGCTGAATTGGCTGAGCAGAGCAAGCAACTGATACGCTGCAGCTCAGCTGAATACCAGATGTTTAGCCGTTATCATTGAGAAGGCAAGGGTGAGATCACTAACATTGGCAGTTCTGAAGCGCGAGGGTCTTTTCCGGGCTTTGGTTACGCGGGGGAAAAAGTGAGTTTACGGATCGGGGACCGTGTCTCCGATTATCAGGTAATCGGCATGCTCGGGATGGGAGGGATGGGCGCGGTGTACCAGGTTCGCCATCTTATCTCGGATCGTATCGAAGCGATGAAGATCCTGCTGCCAGATTTTGAATCCAATCCTCACCTGGCTGAGCGATTTGTGCGCGAGATTCGATTGCAGGCCAGCTTGAGTCATCCGAACATCGCGTCGCTGCACAATGCGCTCCGGGTGGATAACCAGCTTCTGATGGTCATGGAGTTTGTAGATGGCCAGACTCTGGGAGAAGTCGTCCGGCGCGGTTCACTGAACCAACTGCAGACGCTACAGATGGCCGTTCAGGTGCTTGCGGCCTTGGAATACGCGCATTCCCGGACGATCATCCATCGGGATGTGAAACCCTCAAACGTGATGATCACTCCAGATGGGGTTGCGAAGTTGATGGATTTCGGCATTGCGCGCGGGCTCGCGGATCACGGCCATCTGACGCAAGCGGGAGCTGCAATCGGGTCGATGTACTACATGTCGCCCGAGCAGATTCGCGGAGATCAGGTAGACGGCAGGTCTGACCTTTACGCGACCGGCGTAACGCTGTTTGAGGCACTTACGGGGGAGCGCCCATTCAAAGGTGCCAGCGCCGCCGACGTGTTGCAGGCGCAATTAACGCAGGCGCCACCGGATCCTACTGCAGTGAACAGTCGGGTCTCACGCGAACTCTCTCGCATCATTCTGAGAGCTCTCGAGAAGAACGCGGAGGATCGTTATCAGACTGCCGCCGAGTTCCGCGAAGACTTGCTTGGAGTTCTGCACTCGATCCTGGCCAGTCAGCTTGCGGCCACCGAACCGGATTTGCGCAGTATCCCCAGGCGAGAAGCGACTCCGGTTTATGGAACCTCGGTTCCTGGCCGCAGACCGACGTCCGATCCACTTGTCACTTCACGACCAACGCCTAGTCCCGTAAATTTCGACCCGCTTGGTCTCGAACGCGTTCGTAAGGAATTGGCCAAACATATCGGCCCGGTGGCGAAAGTGCTTGTTGACCGGGCTGCAAAACGTTCTCGCAATTGGCAGGAACTTTACTCTCAGCTTGCACCGGAGATCCCGGCCGGCAAAGAACGGGAGCGTTTCCTGGCAAGCTACCCGAAGAATTAACCTTCTTCGGGTTCGTTTCGGTTCAGCATATCCATTGCTCTCGCAAGGCTTCGATACATACGGTTGAAGGAGGCCGCGAGCACCGAGATTTCGTCCCTTCCTTTGACCGGCAGTTCCTCGACATCGAAGTTGCCCTTGCTGATCTCGTCAGCGACCGCGGAGAGCCGCGCCACCGGCCTGAGAACGCTGAAGTAGAGCACGAGATCAAGCACGATCAGCGTGGCTATGGCGATGCAGACCAGATAGGTCACCAGCGTTCTTGCGCCGCGATCCGCGATCCTGGCCGGCAGCGAATCAGGTACGGAGATAATTTGAGCTCCGACTGCTTCGTTTACCTGCCAGCCGAATCCGTTATTGGGCCCGTATTGTTTAATCATCGATACTGGCGCATTTGCAGGCACGCTATGGCATTCGAGACAGGTGGGGTCTACGATTCGAATCGGCCGGGCGAAAAATAAAGACATTCCGAGGGGAGTGAGGCGCTCGCCAATGACCTCTTTCTGATTCGGATGATTGCGAAACGTGTTGACCACGTCCGCTTCCCAGTCGGATGCGCGATCGCGCAGGTTTGTCGGGTTTAATGTTGCCTCTTTGTAAGCGTAATCCGGATATGCAGCGTGGACATCATTAAAAACTTCCGTGGCCGAGTATGCGGGCACGGTTTGAGGCAGAAAGCGTCTAAGCAACTCGGTCCGATTTTCCAAAAGAGGCTTAATCTGGGTCTGCGTATAGTGTCGGGTGGATGTGGCCGCTTGCATCATCAGCCTGCCTTGAGCGATTACCTCGTCGCGCGCTTCAGTTAGCAGAAATCGATAGGACAGAAGCCCGGTGGGAATCATGCCCGCCCCAAAAACAAGGAGAAAAATCAGATTGAATTTGAAAAGCAGCTTCATTCAGTGATACCTATTTGATCATGTCCCCTGCTCCCAAGGGGGTCAATCGAATAGCCTCGGTCAGCTCTGGTAGCGTGGTTAAAACTTGCAAATGAAATCTCATCTCCTGCGGGCGCGAACGGCCATCTTCGCTTTCATCGTGCTCTCGATGTGCAATTTTGTTTTCACCGGCTTCGCACAGCCAACCGACGATCACGCGCGCTTAACTGCGCTGATTCACGAGGAATGGGAATACGAGCTGCGGGCCAGTCCGGAACAGGCGACCGCCATCGGAGACAACAGGTACAACGGACTGCTAACCGACTACTCGCCTGAGGCATTCGCGCGGCAAATGCAGCATGACGGTGAAGTGCTGAGGCGTCTGCGACAGTTCAACTCCGGTGCGCTCGATCGCAAGGACCAGCTAAACCGTACGCTGCTCACACGCATGCTTCAAACCGATCTGGACGGCAATCGCCTCAAGAACTGGGAGATGCCGGTAAACCAGATGAACGGGCCACATCTCGGCTACGCCGGCATGGCGCAGGAAATGCCGTTCCGTACGTCGCAGGATTACGAAAATTATCTCAGCAGGCTGAGGGCGCTTCCCCGCGTCTTTGCGCAACTCATGCAGGACATACGGCTCGGGATGCGGGACGGTCTGATGCCGCCCCGCTACCTGCTCGAGAAAGTCGCTGCGGAAGCCGACGATGTTGCAACACGGATGCCCGATCAGAGCTCTTTTGCTTCGCCGCTCAAAACATTTCCGCCGGCTATTCCGGCACCGCAACAGCAAAAGCTTACGGCTGCGATCCAGGAGGCCATTCGTATGCAAGTGCTCCCCGCCTATGCAGCCTTCGCTCGATTCGTCAAGAAGGACTACGCGCCCAAGGGCCGGACAGAATACGGCGTCTGGTCGCTGCCCAATGGGCCCCAACGCTATCGTGAAGCGATTCGCGAGATGACGACCACCGATATGGATCCCGTGACTCTGCACGCGCTCGGCCTCAAACAGGTTGATCGAATAGAGACCCAGATGCTCGTCATCGCGCACGCAAAGGGCTACGCCGATTTAAAGTCTTTCAATGCCCACATCATCCAAGACCGGCAGCTGTATGGAACTTCAGGAGCGCAAATTATCGCGCTCTACAAAAAGTACACAGACCAGATGTATGCCAAGCTGCCCCAGTATTTCGGGCGCCTGCCTAAAAACAGGTTAGTGGTGGTGCCCATGGAGGCGTATCGGGCGCCGCAAGCGCCGCCGGCGGACTACTCGATTGGAGCCGGCGACGGCTCGCGGCCTGGCCGCATCAATGTCGATGAGTACGATCCCACCCACCGGCTTCTCTTGAATGTGGAGGCGATTGCCTATCACGAGGGCATCCCGGGCCATCATCTGCAATTTTCAATAGCCCAGGAGCTGCCTGACGTGCCACCCTTTCGCAAGTTCGCCCAGTACAACGCCTATTCCGAAGGTTGGGCACTTTATGCCGAAACGCTGGGTCATGAAATGGGTTTTTACCAGGATCCGTATAGCGAATACGGCAGGCTCGAAAATCTTATGTGGCGCTCCATTCGCCTCGTCGTGGATACGGGGGTTCACAACGAGCATTGGACAAGGCAACAGATGATTGACTTTTTTCATCAGCACACAGCTATGGACGATCAGAACATCCAGACCGAGGTGGATCGCTACATTGCCTGGCCTGCGCAGGCACTCGGGTACAAGCTCGGCGAGATGACGATTCTCAAACTTCGCGAAGAGGCTCGCCAGAGGTTAGGTCCGAAGTTTGATATCAAAGCTTTCCACGACGCGGTTCTCGAGCAGGGTCCTTTGCCACTCGATGTTCTTGAATCAGAGGTCAATCGCTGGATTTCGGAGCAGGCAGGCCATCACTGATCAACTAACCACGCCCTTTCCTTCGACAATCCGCACATATCGATTCATCGGTGGATTGGCTATGCGGTCGACGTGGCTGCTAGGCGCCGGCCAGTGGATCTCTAGTAAATCTAACTTTTCCGCACTACCGACGCCCAGAACTTCTCGCGGGTCATGGGAGGAGAGGTAACTGCCTCCGTTGTTTTTAAGGCGGAAGCGCTTTTTTCCCGCAGCTGTCCAGTAGATCCTGGCCCCGATCGCGTCGCGGTTGCAGGTCACTCCTTCCAGCTTTACTCCGAGCCAGCCGATACCGCGGGCCGCATTATTCTTCAGGAGCAGCGGAGCCCCACCGTTGTTACAAACGATTACATCCAGCGCGCCGTCATTGTCGTAATCGCCAACGGCTAAGCCGCGCGCCGGGAGAGGGCGTTGGAATGCCGGGCCGGCCTGCTGGCTTACATTGTGCAGCTTTCCATCCGGCTCCTGGTGAAACAGAAGAAGGGGCTCCTTATAGCGAACCTGCGCAGAGTAACTGTCGATCATGTCATCGGGATGGCCGTTGGCGAGAATCAAATCGACTTTGCCGTCATTGTCGTAGTCGAAATATTTGAGCCCCCAGCCGCTCAGCAGGCGAGTCGCTTGCGCTACGCCCTCCACGTGCGCTACATCTCGAAACGTCTCGTCCCTGTTGTTTTGATAAACGGAGAACATTTCCTGATCCACGTTCGCCACAAAGAGATCCTGCCAGCCATCCTCGTCAATGTCTGCGGCATCTACTCCCATGCCGGATCGCGGCTGGCCGCTATCGCTGAATGCCACTTCTGCTTGCATCGCGACTTCTTCCCATTTCCAAGTGCCGTCCGGACCAGGGCCCCGGTTAACGTACAGCCAGTTCTGCACGGTGTCGTTTGCTACAAAGAGATCCATCCGGCCGTCATTATTGACGTCCGTTGCGACCACGCCAAGACCTTTGCCGATGGATTTGGCGATGTCAGTCCCTTTCGTCACATCCGTAAACGTCCCATCGCCATTGTTGTGATATAGGAAGCTCGTGGTGCCTTTGAAAATCCGCGGAATGCAGTAGTAGTGCTTGCCGAGTTTGTTATCGCCACACTCAAACTTGTGGGTGCCTGAATAATCAACGAAGCTGCACAGAAACAGATCGAGCCGGCCATCGTTATCGTAATCGAACCAGACTGCGCTCGTAGTCCAACCGGGAGTCGTTAAACCAGCTTTCGCCGTTACCTCGGTAAAGGTACCGTTGTGATTATTTTTGTAGAGAATGCAGTTCCCGTAGGCTGTGATAAGCATGTCGGGCCAGCCGTCATTGTCGAAATCTCCGACCGCAACGCCCATGCCGAACGTGCCGCCGGCAACGCCCGCCCTTTCGGTTACATCGGTGAACGTTCCATTGCGGTTGTTCTTGTACAGAGCGTTGCGAATGGGCTTGGAAGGCTTCCAGAAGTCGCAGGGCCCGCTGTTCACCAAGTAGAGATCCATCCAGCCATCGTTATCGAAGTCGATGAAAGCGCACCCTGGGCCCAGTGTCTCGGGCAGGTAGTGCTCGCTGGAGATCGCATTGTCATGCACCCACTCGATGCCGCTCGCCGACGTCGGGATTTCGAGGAAAAGCGGTGAGGCCTCGGCGCCTTTCGTCCAGCCGGTCAGCGTTGAGGCTGCAACGCCCGCAGTCAGCTGCAGCCATTGTCTTCTACTAAAGTTCATGTACCGTCTCCGGCAGCTTTGCGCAACGCGGATTCCGATTCCTCCGGATGGAAATCAAGGTCTGTGAGCCGTGTCCGATATACGATCCCCCGTCTCGTCCGATGATAAATGCGCGGCTGGGGCACGAATGGTAGGATCTCATCTATGCTGTTCCCATCGCAGTTCTTTACTGCCCAGTAGTGACGCTGGCCCGACCGCAGTTGAGAACCGCCGTAACCGATACCGATCGACTGCGCCGAAGTCACCTTTCCGCTGTTCCAGAGCTCACCCGTCTCAAGAGCGACGGAATCTGCCGTCGTGCCAATCCAAATCTGGTACGCGTTCCGCCGGGTACCTTGCATTTCCCACGAGAAACGCGGGTGCGAATCATTAGTCCCGAGCAGATTTTCCAGAACCTTACACCGCAAAGAAACCGCTTCTGCCGCGCCTTGATCTTGCATTCCGCTGGTCACATAGGGAGCAGAGCAAAGCAGGGCCAGGAAAGTAAACAACGGGAGAATCGCTGACCGCAAACGCAAATCGAACATCTTGGCTTACGATCTGGATAGCATCCCGGCGCGAGCCGGGCAACTTTTTCAAGCGTACCAAGCAGCGTTGCGCATTGCGAAACTGCGAATTGCTAGTTCTTAGATTGCGCCGCCAAAATGTCTTGCAGCCGTGTGACTTCCTGCCTGCTGCCGGTAATGAAAGGGGTTCGCTGGTGAATATCCGTTGGCTCTATATCGAGAATTCTGCGCCGCCCGTCAGTCGCCATTCCACCTGCCTGTTCGGCGATGAAAGCCAGAGGATTCGCTTCGTATAGAAGCCTGAGCTTACCCTCCGGATGGCTGGCGGTGGGTGGATAAAGAAACACCCCGCCCTTGAACAGAGTACGGTGGAAGTCCGCGACCAGAGAGCCGATATATCGGGAAGAGTATGCGCGGCCGAGGTGCCCTTCACGCAGCGAAGCCAGATAACTTTGATACGCGGCGGGGAACTCGCAGGCGCGAGCCTCGTTCACCGAGTAGATGCTGCCCTGGTGAGGCATGCACAGATTGTTGTGGCTCAAGACGAAAGCGCCTATCGCGGGATCAAGCGTGAATCCAAAAACTCCGTGCCCGGTTGTATAAACGAAAATCGTGGACGGGCCGTACACCACGTATCCCGCCGCCAGCTGCCGGCTTCCGGGCTGTAGGACCGTTCCTTGCAGGTCGTTAGCATCCGACTTTCGGCGAAAGATCGAGAAGATCGTCCCCACATTCACGTTAACGTCAATGTTCGAAGAGCCATCCAAGGGATCGAAGACGATGACGTATTCCCCGGTTCCGGCCTCCCTGTCGAACGTGATCGGCTCCTCGTTTTCTTCCGAAATGAGCGCCGCAACGCTGTCGCGCAGCCCGAGACAGTGCAGCAGAGCCTGGTTTGCATAGACGTCAAGCTTCTGCTGGGCTTCGCCTTGCACGTTCATCGCTCCCGCGGATCCGACCATGTCGAGCAGCCCGGCGCGCCGGATCTGCGCTTCGATCATCTTCGTCGCAAGCGTGATCCCCGATAGCAGCCATGAAAATTGCCCGCGGGCTTTCGGGAACCGCTGTTGCTCGTGTAACAGGTGCTGCTGAACGGTGACGATCATCTGTTTACTCCAGGACGCTTACTAGGCAGCCTTCCACACGCTTGTGCTGGAATGAGGGTTTGAAGATCTCCCTATTTATCACATGCTATAACGACACTCTGTTCCCCGAGACCGGTAAAGCAGTCGTAAACGTACTCGAACGGCTGGGTCACTCGGTAGAATTCCGCCCCGCCCAGAGCTGCTGCGGGCAGATGCATTACAACACAGGGTACGAGAAGGAAGCTTTTCCGCTGATGAAGCACTTTCTCGAGGTTTATGATGATGCCGAGGTGATTTGCGTACCCTCCTCGTCCTGCGTTGCGATGATCCGCGATCACTATCCGAAAATGGCCTCCCAACTAGCGGACCCTTTAATCGAGGATCGCGTCAGAACCCTGCTCGAGCGCGTCTTCGAATTCTCGGAACTATTGGTAGATAAGCTCCGGACTCCGGACGTTGGGTCGTTCTATCCGCACACCGTGACGTTGCATCCTTCATGTCACTCGCTGCGGTCCTTGCATGTGGGAAGAAAGCCGGAGCGGCTGCTCGAGAGCGTTCGTGGCCTGACTCTGATAGAACTGCCGGAACGGGCACAATGCTGTGGTTTCGGAGGCACGTTTGCAGTCAAAAATGCGGAGGTCTCAGGAGCCATGCTATCTGACAAAACGCAATGCATACTGAACACTCGGGCCGAGGTGTGCACGGCCGTAGATAATTCGTGTCTGATGCATATCGGAGGAGCGCTCAGCCGGCAGCGCACCGGCGTCAAATGCCTCCACCTTGCCGAAATACTGTCGGAAACGGACCGGAAAATCTAAACATGAGCATCCGGGTTGGACAGGCGGCGCAAGCTCCCAGTTTTCCAGACGCCGCGAGAAAACTGGTTCGAAACACACAGCTCAGGCATAACGTCCGGCACGCGACCGATGTCATCCGGCGAAAACGCGCGCGCGTGGTCGAGGAGTTGCCGGATTGGGAGCAGCTTCGCGACGCCGCCCACGAAATTAAAGAGCACAGTCTCCGTTACCTTGACTTCTATCTCCTGCAGTTCGAAGCTGCATGCACTGCGGCGGGGGGGAAAGTGCACTGGGCACGCGATGCCGACGAGGCAAATCGAATTGTCGTCGAGATCATCGCAGGTCATCGGGAGAAGGAAGTCATCAAAGTGAAGACTATGACTTCCGATGAGACGGGCCTGAATGAGGCTCTCGAAGCCGCTGGCATCACGCCTTTCGAGACTGATTTGGCAGACTTGATCGTGCAGCTAGGCCGCGACAAGCCGTCGCATATCGTCGTCCCGGCGCTACATCGAAACAGAATGGAGATTCGGCAGCTCTTCCTGCGGGAGATGCATCTGGAGGAACTTGGAGAGGCGCCTGAAGACCTCGCCGCCGCTGCCCGCAGCTATCTTCGCGAGAAGTTCCTTCGCGTGAAAGTTGGCATCAGCGGAGCGAACTTCCTGATTGCGGAAACCGGTTCGGTCGGAGTCGTGGAATCTGAAGGCAATGGCCGGATGTGCGTCTCTCTTCCCCGCATTCTGATCACGCTTGCCGGGATCGAGAAGATGATTCCGACATTTCGCGATCTGGAGGTCTTCTTACAGGTGCTTCCCCGCTCAGCCACCGGCGAGCGCATGAATCCGTACAACTCGATCTGGACCGGCGTCCGCCCCGGCGATGGTCCGCAACAATTTCATGTTGTCTTGCTCGATAACGGCCGGACGGGTGTGCTGGCGGATAAGAGCGCGAGTGAAACCTTAGACTGCATTCGCTGTGGAGCCTGTCTGAACGCCTGCCCGGTTTACCAGCAGACTGGGGGTCACGCTTACGGCTCGGTATATGGCGGTCCGATTGGCGCTATTCTGACTCCGCAGTTGCAGGACATGCAGCACTCTCAGTCGCTGCCCTATGCCTCTTCTCTTTGCGGCGCGTGTTATGAGGCCTGCCCTGTCAAGATCAATATTCCTGAGATTTTGATCCACCTGAGAGCCAGAGCGGTCAGCCAGGGCTACGGGCCTTTTACCGAGCGCCTCGCGATGAAGGCAGCGGCGTTCGCACTGGCCGATGGATCCCGGCTAGGCGCGGCACAGAAGCTCACCCGCATTGCGCAGAAACCTTTCGAGCGCGACGGAAGACTCCACCATCTGCCGGGAATGCTGGCCGGTTGGACTGAATTTCGCGACTTGGATGCTGTCCCTGAAAAGTCCTTTCGCGAGTGGTGGGAAGAATCGAAAGCTGAACTCGGTCATGAGTAGCGCCCGGGAAGATATCCTGGCACGTATAAGGAGCGTCAGCTCAAATCCAGTGAGTAGCCCGACCGCGGATTATGCCGCGATTGTCCGTACTTACACTCAATCAGGCGCGTGCCGAAAAGCGGAGGTACCGGATCTATTCGCGGACCGCCTGCGTGATTATGGCTGCGGCGTATTCACCTGCGATAGAGCGGGTCTGAGCCAGACGATCAGCCGCGTTCTGAACGAGCGCGCAAAGCGGAAGGTGCTTGTACCTCCGGGATTTCATCAGAGTTGGCTGCCATCCGGATTCGAGTTCTCGACTGCTGTCGGATTAAGTCTCGAGGACATAGACAAGGCCCAAGGCGTAATCACGGGTTGCTCGCTGGCAATCGCCCTGACGGGCACTATAGCGATTGCACACTCGCCCGAAGAAGGTAGTCGCGCGCTCACCTTGATTCCGGACTACCACCTTTGCATCGTCATCGAAGACCAGATCGTAGAAACTGTGCCCGAAGGCATTCAGAGGATGGCCGCTTTCGCGGGCCGGCCCCTGACTACGATCTCCGGCCCATCCGCCACGTCAGACATTGAAATGACACGCGTGAAGGGAGTGCACGGGCCGAGAACGCTCGACGTTATCGTGGTCAGACGTAGTGGGACATCGCTCTAGCGGCAGTACCCTGAATGAGCTGATCATTCGGATAGAAATGATCCACCGTAGCGGGAGTAATGAGTTGATGCTTTACAAAGACCGCTGGCGGAACGGGACGGCGATTGAGAATATCGAGCGTCACTCGAATAAGATCCTCGCCATACTTCTCAGGGAAGAATGCAACTGAGCCAATAAGTCTGCTACCTGACTGTCGCAGTTCTACGCGGCCTTCCGGAGAAGCATTCTGCCCCATAACTGCACAGCAATCGGTTCGACCCGCCTCCTGAAAAGCCCTCAGTGCTCCCAGGGCACTCGCGTCGTTGATAGCACCGACGAGCAATCGCTTGCTCCGGCTGTTCCGAAGGTGTTTGCGCATTGCCTCGAAACTGTCGCTGAATTTTCCGTCGCCGTCGAGATAAGCAGTAGGGCAGTGTTCGAGGGCTGGTAGGGTTTCCTTCATCCCGGCGAGCATCCCGGTCAAGCGCATCCTGGGCAAACTGCCTGCTCGCGGCAGTTCGAAAAGAATGATTTCATCGACAACGCCTTGCCATCGCTGTTTCGCCCACCGTCCCAGGTACCGGCCGCCAAGCAGGCCAGCTTCGTAGTTGTTTGCACCGTAATAAGTCGCGCCTGGGTGAGGAATATCGATCGCGATGAGCGGAATATTTGCCTCCGCGTACTTGGCCGCCACTACGGGTGCGATGTTCTCGTCCGTTTGAAATTCGATAACAAGGTCCACCTTCTCCCTAACCAGCAAATCCGCGTTCCGCTGTGCGATCTTCGCGTTATAGCGATTGTTGAACGAGATGAGCTCGATACCCTCGGCCTGAGCGGCGCGTTGAAGGCTTTCCGAGACGTCTTGCGAGAAATGGTAATCGGTTCCCTGCGCCGCGTATCCTACCCGGTAAAGCTTAGGCTTGAAGGGGCGAATACACGATTGATAGAGATTCTCGCCAACCTTTTCCACCATCCCGCATTTCTCAAGGGTGTAGAGAAGGCGGAAGGCCATCGTCTTGGGCAAACCGCTCCTCACGGACACTTCGCGTAATGGCAGCGCTTCTCCCGAACTGCGGAATGCCGAGAGCAGCTTGGAAGAGTGGACGACCGACTTCACTAGATAGGGGTCTCGGGCCGGAGTATCGAAATCCATGTTTGCCTCTACTAGGAGGAGATTGGGGTGATTCTATCACCGTCTCGCAACACGAAACGGGGCACGCTTCGCAATAACCCCGAAAAGTGCCGAGATGATGAAGTCCAGACAGTGGACGGTTTCGCCTTTGCCGGAAGACCCTCGGCCGAACGCCAGCTGATGTTTTGCATTGTGAAATCGTGCGAGCGGGCCAGAAAAGTTTTCTTCGGCTACCCACAGACAGATAAGATGTCAACAAGTCGAATCGAAGACCCATATGGATGTAAAGCTGCGCGATTCTGCCTTTGGTGCTCTGGATAACTTCAGCATCGAGATCCCGTCCTGGGGATTTGCCAACACCGGAACTCGTTTTGGCAAATTTATACAGGCTGCGGCTGCGAGCACTATCGAAGAGAAATTGAGCGACGCTGGTCAGGTTCAAGCGTTCACCGGTGTCTGCCCGACTGTTGCGCTTCACGTTGAATGGGACTTGCCTAACGGGCTTGCAGATGTTCCCCGCGTCGCTGCAGGAGCAGAACGAAACGGCCTGCGACCGGGATCGATCAATCCCAACCTTTTCCAGGATCAGATCTACAAGTTCGGCTCGTTCGCCAATCCTGAAGCGGGAATTCGTGAACAAGCATTGAGGCATGCAAAGCTGAGTTTAGAAATTGCGCGGGAGCTCAAAAGCCGGGACATCTCATTCTGGTTTACCGACGGTTCGAACTATCCGGGCACCGCGAACATTCGGCAGCGCAAAAAGCTATTCGAAGAGGGTCTCCTACGAACGCACGAACAGCTTCAGCCTGAGCAACGGATGCTGGTGGAATACAAGCCGTTCGAGCCCGCGTTCTATCACACAGATATAGCCGACTGGGGTATGGCTCTGCTGTTTGCGCGCGCGGCGGGCTCGCGAGCCAAGGTTCTTGTCGATACCGGACACCATTACCAGTCGCAGAACATCGAGCAGATCGTGGCTTGGCTGCTTTCGGAAAACATGCTTGGCGGCTTTCACTTTAACGATCGCCGTTATGCCGATGACGATCTGACACTGGGCTCGATCGATCCCTACCAGGTATTCCGTATCTTCAATGAGATTCTATTTTTCCAGTGGGAAACGGGCGCTGCGCCAGATATCGCCTTCATGATCGACCAGAGCCACAACTTGAAGGGCAAGATAGAGGCGATGATCCAGACCGTGACGATGGCGCAAAGTCTCTTTTCGAAGGCTGCTCTGGTGGACTATGAGCGTCTCAGCGCGGCGCAGCAGAGTTGCGACCTTGTTAAAGCGGAATCCTGCCTACAGGATGCATTTGAAACCGACGTTCGACCGATGATCCGGGAATGGAGACAGTCCAAAGGGCTTCCGGCGGACCCGATGGCAGACTTCCTGAGCAGCGGCTATCTGGAGCGCGTGTCGCTCGACCGTGCGTCACGCAACATGTCGAGCATCTCTTCCTACGCATGAGGGGTGTGGCAAGCTGCAAGGAGAAACCGAGGTAAATCGTGCCTAAAGCAACCGACACAGTGCATTTGAAAGATCTCTGGGATGAAAAGCAGGTTTCCGCGATAGCAGGCGATCCTATGGCACTGCTTCGCTACCGCTCAAACCTTCTCGGTGCGGATCTTCGGATCACGAACTTTGGAGGCGGTAATACAAGCTCTAAGTTTGAGCTCAAAGATCCGTTTACCGGCAAACTCGTGCGGGTTCTTGCGGTTAAGGGAAGCGGAGGCGACTTAGGTTCGATTAAGGATTCGGGGTTCGCGATCCTGTATCTCGACCGTCTCGAGCAATTAAAGACCCTCTACCGGGGCGAACAGTTCGAAGACGATATGGTTAGCTACTATCCAATTTCGGCATTCGGCCAAAATCGGGTAGCCGCTTCGATCGACACGCCGCTGCACGCCCTACTTCCCTTCCCGCACATCGATCACCTTCATCCGGACTGGGCGATAGCCATAGCCGCAAGCGCGAATGGAAAGAAGAAGCTCGATGAATTCAACCGCAAGTTCGGCCGTAAAATTGTTTGGATGGGGTGGCAGAGACCCGGGTTCGAACTCGCTCTGCAATTAGAAAAAGCGGTGACCGACAATCCGGGCTGCGATGGCGTACTGCTCGGCAGCCATGGTCTGTTCACCTGGGGAAACACACAACGTGAGTGCTATCTGAGCAGCATTCAGACAATCGACCAAATGGGTGAATTCATCATAGAGCATCAGGCGAAGAACGGGCCTCTGTTCGGAGGTGTCGACGTAGAGCCAGCTCCGGATCGGCAAGCTGTTGCAGCCGCGGTCCTGCCGACCTTGCGAGGGATAGCATCCTCCAATCGACGTGTGATCGCGCACTACACCGACCACGAAGACGCCCTTACCTTTGCGGGCGCCAAGTGGACGAAGGAACTCAGCAACTTGGGTACCAGCTGCCCGGATCATTTCCTTCGAACCAGGATCCGGCCGATGTTTGTTGAGTGGCGGCCGGGGCAGGAGACAGTCGACACCTTAAAAACGCGTCTTGAAGACGGAGCGCGTGCATATCGCGAGGAGTACGCCGCTTATTACAAGGACTGGGCGAAAGCGGATTCGCCCAAGCTGCGTGACTCCAATCCGTCGGTAGTGATCGTTCCAGGGTTGGGCTTGTTTGGCTTCGGAAGAAACAAGAAAGAAGCTCGGATCACAACCGAGTTCTTTTTGAACGCCATTCGCGTCATGGCAGGGGCAAACGCGCTTGAGGAAGGTGACACCGAACATCCCTACCCGCAAGCGCGACGACCTGAGAGTTCAAAAGACTTTGTGAAGTGCCGTAACTACGTTGCGCTGCCCCGGTCCGAAGCGTTTCGAATTGAATACTGGGCTCTGGAAGAAGCGAAGCTGCAGCGCATGCCTGCCGAAGCTGAGTTTAGCCGGAAGGTTCTGCTTGTAATTGGCGGCGGTAGCGGTATCGGTCGTGAAGTAGTTCTGCTTCTTGCGAAAAAGGGAGCACACCTCGTAGTTGCCGACATGAGTGAAGAAGCAGCCAAGTCGGTGGCTGTGGAAGCCGCAGCACTTGCTTCTTCTGACCAGATTTCCCATGTGTGCCTGAACATCGCGTCCCCATCGAGCGTTGCGGATGCGGCGAAGCATACCGTTCTCGAATTTGGAGGAATGGACGGCATCATAAACACCGCAGCTATATTCCCGGTAGGAGCGAGTCCTCAGAGTCAGCTTACAGATGACCAATGGAGCAAGACATTCCTCGTGAATGTAACAGGCAACTACTTCGTGGCTAGAGAGACCACCTGGATTTTCAAAGATCAGAAACTTCCCGGATCGATCGTGTTGACCAGTTCCGCAAACGCGGTTGTCCCCAAGGCCGGTAGTGAAGCTTACGATGTCAGCAAGACCGCGCTCAACCATCTGATCCACGAGCTCGCGGTAGGCTTGGGGCCCCTCGTACGCGTGAATGGAATCGCGCCAGCTACCGTGGTGGCGGGGTCGACGATGTTCCCGCGCGACCGCGTCATGCAGTCACTTAAGAAGTACAAGATCGACTTTTCCGAAGCCGAACCAACTGAGGATCTGCGGACGAAGTTGGCCGAGTTCTACGCCCAGAGGACGATTACGCGCAAGCCGATCCTCCCCCAGGATTGTGCCAATGCGATTGTGTGGCTCGCGGGAGACGAAAGCGCCAAGACGACCGGCCACATCATACCGGTGGACGGCGGTTTGCCGGAAGCGTTCCTCAGATAGCTGGTTCACCGCATGAAACGCATCTGCTTCATTCTTCAAGTGCGGCACGACCGAATAGCTGAATACAAGCAGCGGCATCGGGTTGTCTGGCCCGAGATGCTGGATGCTCTCACCGAAACCGGGTGGCACAATTACTCACTTTTCCTCAGAGAAGATGGGTTGCTCGTGGGCTATCTGGAGACTGAAGATTTCGAGGGCGCGAGGGCCGCCATGGCTCAGCGCGATGTAAATGATCGCTGGCAGAAGGAAATGGCGCCTTTTTTCGAAAACCCGGAAGGGGGCGCCGCCGATAGAGCGATGAGGCCTCTCGAAGAGGTCTTCCACCTTACGAAGATTAAAAACTAATGACTCCAAATCCCGCTCTAGGCGTGTTCTTTCATTGGTTGGGAGGGCTCGCTTCTGGCAGCTTCTACGTTCCATATCGCGGGGTCAAGAGATGGTCCTGGGAAACCTATTGGCTGGTCGGTGGCATCTTCTCCTGGATTGTGGCGCCTTGGCTGCTCGCCTCACTTTTGACCAGGCACCTTCCCGCGGTACTGGCCGCCACACCTACCGCAACGCTCTTCTGGTGCTTTTTCTTTGGCCTTCTGTGGGGAGTAGGCGGCCTTACCTTCGGCCTGACCATGCGGTACCTGGGTCTCTCACTCGGTATGGCGATTGTGATGGGACTTTGCGCTGCTTTTGGTACGCTTATGCCACCGATCTTTAACGGCACGTTTGTAAGCCAGGTTCTCGGTAAAACGTCAGGACGCATCATTTTGTTCGGGATCTTTATTTGTTTGGTTGGAATTGCTATTGCGGGCCTGGCAGGTGTCTACAAGGAACGATCCATGTCTGATGCCGCGCAGCACTCGGTCATCCAGGAATTCGACTTAAAGAAAGGCTTTCTAGTAGCTCTTCTATCAGGCGTCATGAGTGCCTGTTTCGCTTACGGATTGGCTGCTGGAGACCCGATCAAAGGCTTGACTATAAGAGCGGGCACGCCCGGTTTATGGCAAGGACTTCCTGTCCTCGTGGTTGTCCTGCTCGGCGGTTTTGCGACTAATTTCGTCTGGACCGTTTACCTGAATGTCCGGAATAAGACCGGCCATGAATATCTAGCTTCTGAGCTGCCAGTCTCTTTCTCAGCTACGAGGGGTCCTCAACCCATCGAAGAAACAGCTTTGACCGGCCCAACAGCAAGCGTCCTCACTCACGCACCCGCGATGACGATACGAGAGACAGTGCAGGTTCCTTTGCTCCGGAATTACTTTCTTTGCGCCTTGGCAGGGGTAACGTGGTACATGCAATTTTTCTTCTACTCGATGGGCGAGACCAAAATGGGGGCTTACAAATTCTCGAGTTGGACTCTCCACATGGCGAGCATCGTCATATTCAGCACCCTGTGGGGTTTGGGACTGAAAGAGTGGAAGGGCGCGAGCAAAGTTTCGATCCGGCTCCTGATAATCGGACTCGCCGTGCTGCTTGGCTCCACCATTATCATCGGATACGGCAACTACCTGGCGGCATCCTAGCGCTACTCGCGGATGCGGCAATTGTGTCAGGTATGATGGCAGAAGATCCTGCCTGAAGCAACATCGTTCTCTCAGGTGTACCGAGCTTAGCGCGTAAGATGCGCGTGCTGATGAGACGACCTTTCGGACGGCACTTATGTGAATTCTGTGCATGACAGAGATCGCCTCGAAGCTGCGTAACATCGATGGCAAGCGCTACGCGCTGCTCCCGGCGAAACTGATTCTTTGGGCTGCACAGGGGCGTTTACGCAGCAATCTACGAGCTTCCCGGGACTACCGGTTCGTGGCTTCTTCGGGTCTCTTCGATGTTGCTTTCTACAGAAAAGAATACGGGCACTCGTCCGAAGCGCAGTCGGATCCTGTTCGGCACTACCTCACGAGGGGCGCCAGTGAGGGATACAACCCGAATCCGCTCTTTGACTCGCGGTGGTATCTGATGCAGAACCCCGATGTGGCGAGCAGAGGCACAAACCCGCTCGTGCATTTCCTGCGGAGTGGATGGCAGGAAGGCCGCTCTCCCCATCCCCTCTTCGATGTGAGTCGATATGTTCAGCTGAACGGGCACGCTCTCTTGGGCGAAAATCCACTAGCTCACTACTTACGAACGGGCAAAAACGAACAGCGCGATCCGCACATTCTTTTCGACAATAAGTGGTACCTCGGAAACAACCCGGACGTTGCCTCAGGGCAAGTGAATCCTCTGGTACATTACCTCCAGACCGGCTGCAAGGAGGGCCGCGATCCGCATCCGTTATTCAGCACAGACTTCTATCTGCGGATGAACCCACAGCTCGTTGAGCGAGAGATCAATCCCCTCCTGGATTTCGTGACGGACGGGTTCAAAGTGAATCGGAATCCGAACGCACTTTTCGATTGCGCGTATTACGCAAAGCTGTATCCCGATGTTGCTAAGTCGGATACAAATTCGCTTATCCATTACATTCTGTCTGGCGGACCAGAACTGCGCAGCCCCCACGCCCTATTCGATCCGCTCTACTATACCCGGCAGGTCCCCGAAGCAACGGCGCGAACGATCAATCCGCTCGCCCACTATTTTGCATCGGGAGTCAAGCGACGCTTAAGCCCCCATCCGTTATTCGACGTGCGCTTCTATCTCGAGCAGCACCCGAACCTGGCTCCTGAATTCGGCGATCTTGTTCGACACTACATCGAGCAAGGAGCAGAGCTTGGCTCCGATCCCTGCGAACTATTCGACACGTCCTATTATCTGGAACATTATCCGCAAGTCGCCGAGTCTGGCAAAAATCCACTCGTCCATTACCTGACGGAAGGCGTCAAGGCCGGAACGAATCCGAACCCGCTCTTTGACACGGCGTTCTATCTCAAACAATATCCTGACGTCGAACTGGGCGGTCAAAATCCGCTGGTGCACTACATCGAGGCGGGTGCTCTCGAGGGAAGAGCGCCGAGCCCTTTCTTCGACTCCCTATATTATCTGCGCAAAAACCCCAAGGTCAGAGAAGGCAGAATAAATCCTCTGGCACACTATCTCGTGAGGGGAGGCGCGGAGGACGGCCGCGACCCGAGTGCTTACTTCAGCACGTCTAACTACCTCAAAGAGCACCCGGAAATCAGGAAACTTGGGATCAATCCGCTCGTACACTTCATCGGTGCGGATCGCCCTGCTCACAACCGACTCGAACGCGTTCCACCGTCGGCGTCTTCCAAGATCATCCTTCGCGTCCAGAACGTCGACGATCACGATGCCCCAGCACGGATTCTGAGTGGCCGGCCGGCAGTACTGTGCGCAAGCCATGTGTCGCCGTATCTGCCCCGTGCTGGAAACGAGTACCGCATCAACCGGCTGCTCCATGCCTTTAAGGCGAACGGTTACGATGTACTCCCGGTAATCTCGCTATTGCCTGGGGAACCAGTCTCACATTGCGAAGTGCGCAAATTAGCGCAAGAATTCGGAGACGCAGTTTTCTGTATGCGTGACGGAACCGTGCTATGCAGTCTCAACGAGGCTGATATGCGCGCCTTGCTGGCCGAGGAGGGCGCAGCTGTTCCGGAGTACGCCATACAACTCGGAGAAAACAAAGCTTTCGATCCGGAAGCGCTCAACATTCTAAATATCGAGCGAACCTTCTGTCACGACACTTTAGTTCATATCCTGCTGAAGCTTGCTTCCGCGCGGAAGCCATGCATAGTAGTTGCTGAATACGTGTTCATGTCACGATTCTTGGCGCTGCTCGAGCCCGGGATCTTGAAGGTGATTGACACGCACGACGTCTTCTCTTCGAAGCGGGAAAAGGTAGTCGCTTACGGGATCTCAGACGGTCTGAGCCTAAGTGATTCGCAAGAACGCGAGTTGCTTACTAGGGCAGATTTAATCCTCGCCATTCAACCCGAAGAGCAGGACGCTCTCGAGCGGCTGATCGATGGAACCGCACGCGTGGTGACGGTCGGTGTGGATTTTCCGCTCTCGCACACACTCGACGACTCGCCGGGCCAGACAATTCTCTACGTTGGGTCTGATAACTCGATGAACGTAAAAGGACTGCGAGATTTCATCCGCTTTGCGTGGCCGTCTATTGCTCAGGCTGTTCCGGAAGCCGAACTTTTGATCGCTGGCAAAGTCTGTGGCTCGGTACGCGCCACCTCTCCCCGCATTAAGCTTCTTGGGTCGGTTGAGGACCTCGCGCCGCTCTACGCACAGGCTAAAGTGGTGATCAATCCAGCGGTCGCCGGCACAGGCCTAAAGGTAAAGACGCTGGAAGCTTTGAGCTTTCTGCGACCGCTGGTAACGTGGCCGACCGGCGTTGAGGGACTCACCCCAAAGCTGGCCTCGTTTTGCTCGGTTGCGATCGACTGGTTCGAATTTCATCAAAATGTTATAGGAATCCTCAAGGACATCCGAAGCCGCTGGTTCACAGACGAAGATGCAAAGGCAATTGAGGACCAGCTTTCCGCCGCAGCAGTCTATGCGCCTCTTCAAAAAGTGCTTTCTACCATCTCCGCATGTTCGTCCACTGCTAGCGTCTAATGGTGAAGGTTCACCTTTTACTGGACTTGACCTCCTCAGGCTTTAATCAGTACGGGGCAGCAGATTTCCTGACAAGCCTGACATCACAAGACTCGCTGGGCGGCGTCATCGAGAACGCAACGGTTCTTCTTCCCACACACATATCATTCGAAAAGGTCCCGTCTTCGGAAAAGTGGCTGTTCAAGTCCGGCAGCTCGATCCGTGACGCTGAACTCGCCATGCAGTTTGCGGCGGATTCGCGCTGTCATCTCTTGATTCTGTTCGGTCCGGCGACGGTCGGCAGTGAGGTTCTCGGTACACTCTTACACGTTTTCGATATCGATCCACACTTCGGGGTCAGCGTCCCCCGCCAGCTTAGTGCCGCCAGCGGCGAGCTGTTCAAGGTCGCCGCGGATCTCGGCGATCCGGAGATAACCACGCTTTCGCGGCGCATTTTGGGCGAGATTCCGGAGTACTACATACTCCCGGAGATTCTGACGCCTTGCGTGTTGGTTCGAGATCTTCTTGTCTCGAATCTGCCAGGGCTCGACGAGAGCTATGAGACGCTCGCGGGCGCAGTCCAGGATTATCTTTCGCGGGTTCGGCGGGCTGGTTTTAGAACAGTGGTCATCAATAACGCCGGCGTACCTGTCGCTTACCAGAACGCTGACCGAAATCCCCTGGTTTCGAAGGCCGACACCCGCAAGCTGCATACCACGCAGCCAGACGCGGGGAAAGCCAAGGCTGAACTGGCCGACGAGTCGCTCCATTTGCGTGAAAGCCTTCTTGGGCGGCTGTTCTCGCCTCAAACGGAGGTCCGCAAGACACTGCTTCTCGATATCAGAGGCGTGCCGAAATTCATGAACGGCACTGCCGAAGCTGTGCTTGCGCTCTGCGATGGCCTGAGGTCTACCGTGACAGAGTGGAATATTTCACTCCTAGCAGAGCCGGCATCGATTGAGCATCACCAGTTGGATAAGCGTTATGGCGGGTGGCCGCTTCTGACTGACTACGCAGGTCATAAGTTCAGCGTCGCTTTCCGGCCCTCGCAGCCCTGGCAGTTCAGCACTATAATCGAACTACATCGCACGGCGCTGCTGAATTTCTACGCCATGCTCGACACGATCGCCTGGGACATCCTGTATGAGGCTCCGCGCGGACTTGGAGCTTGTTGGGAATTTCTCACGGAGTATGCAGATGGGTTGCTTTACAACTCGTTTGAGACACGCGATCATGTCCTACGGCGCTTCCCCCTAGCCGGGTCTAGACAGGAATTCGTTTTTCACCATTCCTTTCACCCCGACGATTACACTGCGCCATCTTTTCTCGGTCTGTCGGACCCCGGAGAATACATTTTCGTGATCGGCAACGAGTATGATCATAAGAATCTTGGGCCGACCGTCGATCTTCTCAGTTCATCGTTTCCGTTTCAAGAGATTAAGGTATTGGGCTTGAGAACGCACGGCAACCCCCGGACGCATGTCGTTCAAAGTGGCCGTGTGCCAACCGCCGAGGTCGACGCGCTTTTCGCCAACGCTCGCTGCATCGTATTCCCGTCCTTTTACGAGGGCTTCGGTCTGCCGGTTCTGAAAGGTCTCAGCTATGGCCGTACCGTAGTTGCACGCGACTCGGCTTTATTGCGCGAGGTTGCAGGACACTACCGAGGACCCGGGAAGTTAGTCCCGTATTCGACGGCGCCGGAGTTGGTGGACGCAGTCGGGAAACTCACGCACGGCCACGCAGTTGATGAAATTGCGCTCGGCACGAAGCTCGCTGACGGGCAAGTTCCGAAAAGCTGGCGGGAAATAGCTCGCGGAGTTCTCGATTTCCTTAACAGCCAGATTGAAGATCCTAAAAATCTGCAATGGCCGGCAAGAGAAAGAGCAATCCGCCAGCTCGATGCCTATTGCAGTTAGCGCAGACTGACAGCTACAGCTCCAGACGACCTCTGTACTCCATGGCCTTCAGCGGGAATTTCTTGCGAAGCTCGGCCTTCCCCATCGCAAGTCGAAACTCGACAATTTTGTCTTCAGCCGTAATGGCTTCTTTCTTTGAGAAGTAAATCAGCATTCTCCCATCGACGCCCTGATCAAGTTCCACCTTTACAGGGACGAGAGGATCATGCCCTGCACGGAGGAGTGATGCGGAACTCTTCACATGCTGAGCAATTCTCTGCTGGTCATCCGAGTCGTTGGTATTTTCTGAGTCGGCCGAAGCAGCACGACCCCCGACAGCCACATCGGGCAGACCGACCACGGCTAATACGTAGTCTTCGAGTGGCTTCACCGCCGCGAGGTCAATCTTGGCTCCGCTCTTTTTGGCAGCTGCGATCTGTACTGGCAGGGCGCTCTGCCATTGGATGGTGACCAGGGTTGGCTGAGATTTTTGGCCGGTGCCGGTCGACTCGTTTGTACCCGAACCATAAGTGCCGCTTGACCGGCCACCGCCCATTCCGCGGCGCTGAACACCGCCTACGGTCCGCGCAGGACTGCTGTTACCCCAATTGTCGTTCGGTCCCCTGCCTGCATTCTGGCTACCCGGCTCAGCTAGGGACGCACTCGAAAGTTTTATCTTCACGCTCTTGGTCCAGGGCGAATTGTTGAGAATCTGATAGACATCGCCTGAACTCCACTGAGCAGGGTCCTCGCTGACCGCTTCAGCAAAGCCGGCGAGCAACATTGGGCTTAAAGCAGCGACGACTAAAACGGACCTGAGGTATGTGCGCATCAAAATGCTTAGCTAAAAAGATGGACGCCGGCGCGAGACGGTTTCAACATCTAAGATAGCCTGCACCGAGCTCTAGGCGAGGCAAGTTGCTGTAGTGAGAACGATGTCTGACGACACACGCGTCCTGCTATCCTGTTGTGCTTACAGCATGAGGCAACCGTACTCGCGATTGTTGTTGGCGGCAGCAGCCGCGTTAGCGCTATCAAGCTCCGCAACAACGCAGACTAGCGATCCCGGTTTGGGAATGCAGCAGTTTTCGCGCGACCCGAAACAAGCGGTCGACCAGGACTACACGAACCGGATCCAAAAGTATACGACGGCTCCGGCGCTCAATTCGCCTCTGACTAATTACCTGCCGGCATCCAAGCGCGTGCCGACTCCACAAACGGTGCTGGGTGACATCTCAGGTGCGCCAGACATGCTTCCCTACGCTGAGGATGTATATCGCTATTTCCGCAACCTGGAGCAGAGCACACCCCGCGTCAAGGTCTTCAGCATCGGGCATACGGAAGAAGGTCGCGAAATGATCGCCGCTGCTGTTGCGGACGAATCCCTACTCGCCAAAGCGAAAGAGAACGATAGCCGCCTCGCAAAACTGGCGGACCCTCGCGGTATCGGCTTGAACGACAAAACGGCGTCCGAGCTGGCCACGCAGTCATTCCCTGTGTACTACATAACGGGCACCATTCATTCACCCGAGACTGGTGCCCCGACAGCATTGATGGAGCTCGCCTATCGGCTGGCTGTCGACGATTCGCCGTATATCCAGTACATTCGATCCCACGTGATCGTCCTCATCACGCCCGTCGTCGAAGTGGACGGGCGAGACCGCATGGTCGATATCTACAGATGGCACAAAGCTCATCCGGGAGAGAATTGGCCCCGGCTTCTATATTGGGGCCACTACGTGGCACACGACAACAATCGGGACGCCATGGGCATGACTCTTGCACTCACCAACAACGTTTTGAATACATACCTGAGCTGGCATGCTCAGGTCCTGCATGACCTGCATGAATCCGTGCCTTTTATCTACGACAATACGGTTGGAGATGGCCCGTACAACGCCTGGGTGGATCCGATGCTCGCCGACGAGTGGGCGGCTCTCGGGTGGAACAACGTGCAGCAGTTACAAAGCTTCGGAATGCCGGGCGCTTTTACCCACGGAAACTTCGACACTTGGAGCCCCGGTTACCTGATGTTTCTCGCGGCCATGCACAACGGGATCAGCCGTCTCTACGAGACGTTCGGGAATGGCGGCGCCGATACCGTGAAGCGAATTCTCACGCCTGACGAATACTCCCGGACGTGGTATCGCCCAAATCCGCCGTACCCGATTGTGACGTGGTCACAGAGAGATAACAACAACTACGAAGAAACGGCCCTGCTGACAACTCTGTCGTACTTCGCCCACAACAGCAGGCATTTTCTGGACAACTTCTACCTGAAGAGCAAGCGCTCCGTTGAAAAGCCGAAGAATTCAGGACCTGCGGCATACGTGCTGCCGGCCGATGAAGGTGCGCTGGACCGCCAGTTGCAACTGCTCAAAGTGCTCGCGTCTCAGCATGTCGAGATTTCGCGCTTGACGCAGACCGCGACGGTACAGGTCCAGGAACCGAAGCGCCGGACCAGCGATGAACATGCGGATGGAACAGAGACCAAGCCGCCGGCCAAAACTTCAGAGACATTCGGTATGGGCAGCTGGGTGATACGCATGGACCAACCATTCTCGCGCGTCGCGGATGCGTTGCTGGACCGCCAGTACTGGTCGCCCGACGATCCCCAGAAGCATCCGTACGACGATACGGGATGGTCGTTCGGGGACCTTTTCAACGCAAGAGCGGTCAGAGTGACGGATCAATCCATTCTGTCCACGGCTATGGAGCGAGTTGAAAATCCGGCGGAAAGCACGACTGGCGTAATTGGATCGGGATCTCTGTACGCAATAAATAATTCCGGGCAAATTGGGTTGCTGGCGCTCTCGTACGGGTTGAAGCCGTCCGGGATTGTCATTGCGGACGAGGGCTTTAAGAGCGGGGGGCATGACTTCCAGGCAGGCTCCATGCTCATCGAGGGTGTGGAGCCCGAAGCATTGCGCACCGCCCTAAGGGCATTAGACCTGAAGGCTTACGCTTTAGGAGCGCGCCCGGCTGTCCACACTCACCCCGCAGCGGCCCCGCGCATCGCATTCATGCATAGCTGGCTGTACACGCAGACCGAGGGCTGGTGGCGGATGGCGTTCGACAAATTGCACGTGCCGTATGACTACATCAACACGCAGACTGCGGCGCAAGATGCGGGCCTCCGTTCCAAATACGACGTCATCATATTCGCTCCCGTCGCGCACGTTTCCCCATCTCAGATAGTAGGTGGGTTGCCCATGTGGGGGAATGCTTTGCCGTGGAAGAAGACAGAGCTTACGCCGAACCTCGGCAAGCTGGACCAGACTGCGGATATGCGCCCCGGGCTGGGATTTGATGGAGTAGCCCATTTGAAAACCTTTGTGGAAGAAGGCGGATTGCTGATCACTTCAGAAGACACTGCACAATTTGCGATAGAAGAAGGCTTGGCGCCCGGTGTGTTTGTGGCCCCTCTGAAAGGTACAAAGGTGGACGGCAGCGTGCTCGGCGCAGTTCTCGTCGATAAGAAGCAACCGGTGGCTTATGGCTATAGCGAGAAGCTCGCCGTTTACAGCCAAGACGGTTTGGCTTTCACGGTCGGCAATATGGTAGTAAACCGAAATGTTTTAACGCAGAAGGAATACAAACGACCGACTGGCCGAGGTGGCGCCGAAGAAGAAGATGCACCTGAGGGCCGCTCAAATGAGCAGCCTGCACCTCTGCCGTCACCCAAACCCTGGGAACCCACGCCACTTAACGAAGAGGAGGCGCGGAACAATCCTTTCGTCATACCGCCGGCCTACCGACCCAATGTGATCTTTCGTTTTGCGGATAAGAAAGGATTGTTGCTCTCCGGGCTTTTAGACGGGGGCGATCCCATAGCCGAGCGCGCAATTGTAGTGAACGCGCACCTCGGAAAAGGCAACGTGCTGCTGTTCGCAAACAATCCGGTTTACCGCGGCGAGACAATCGGGACCTACGCAATGGTCTTCAATGCGATACTCAACTTCGACCACCTAAGTAAAAGTCAAAGCGAGAGCTCAGAGTAGCTGCCAGCTTCGCGCCGGCGATGGCCGTCCTTGCGCTGCTCAGCGCGTGAGGTTCACGCGCCGCACGAATTTCACGGCCTTGTTCTCAAGCAGCTGGGAAATCAGCGAATCAGCAACCGGGGCGTCCGTTTCGACGATTGAGATAGCGGTGAGCGGCTGGTCCTTCGTTTGCACACCCTCCTCCCGGCCCAGAGCAAAGCTCGCGATATTTACTCCGTTTTGCCCAAGAACTGTGCCAAGGTATCCGATGACACCGGGGACATCTTCGTTCTTCGCGTACATCAGATTCCCGTCGAGAGTGGCTTCGCAGGAAATTCCTTCCACTTGGAGCAGTCTGGGTTTATCGAGCACAACGGCCCCAACCACGGAGAACGAACCGGCTTCGGATTCGATCTCCATGCGGATAGAATCCATACGGGCTTCCCCTGGCTCGAGCTGCTCGATTACTCGAAAACCTCTCTGAGTGGCAATGTGCATGGCGTTGACGAGGTTGGCGCGATACTCCATCGAACGGCTCAGGACGCCCGCCAATCCCGCGTTCCGGAGCAGCTGCGTATTGTTCTCGGCCAGCCGCCCGAAGTAGACTAGCCGGATCGTGTGCGCGTTTCCCCGTGCGATGTGACTGAGAAATAACCCGAGCCGTTCAGCCAACTCCACATACGGCCCAAGTGCTCGATATTGCTCAGGCGTGAGCGCAGGCATGTTCACCGCATTCAGGGCAACACCGCTTTTCAGAAATTCGATGAGCTGCTCAACGATCCGAATCCCGACGATTTCCTGAGCTTCTTCGGTCGATCCTGCGATGTGAGGGGTCGCGACAACACCGTCGAGCTTAAGCAGCGGACTATCAGCCGGTGGCTCCACTTCAAACACGTCGAGCCCAGCGCCGTTTACCGTTCCGTTCGCCATCGCCGCTTCAAGAGCCCCGGCATCGATCAGTTCGCCGCGCGCGCAGTTTACTATCCGAACGCCGTCCTTCATCTCCCCGAAAGCCTCAGCATTCAACATGCGGTCGGTCTCGGGCGTTAGGGCGACGTGTAGCGTAATGTAGTCGCTCTGCCTGTAGAGGTCGGCGAGCGACACCAACTCGATTCCCAGATCCCGGGCACTCTGCGAACTGATGTATGGATCATGGCCGATGATGCGCATCTCGAAGGGTCGGGCACGCTTAACGACTTCACGGCCGATGCTGCCCAGACCGACAACTCCAAGCGTTTTCCCACGCAGCTCATTGCCGAGGAACTTCTTCTTCTCCCACTTCCCCGATTTCGTGGAAGCGCTTGCCTGCGGCACAGATCGTGCCATCGAGAGCATCAGCGCCAGCGTGTGCTCGGCAACCGAAACAGCGTTGCCTCCTGGAGTATTCATCACAAGTACTCCCGCGTCCGTAGCTGCAGGCAAATCGACGTTATCCACACCTACGCCGGCGCGACCTATCGCCCGGAGTCTCGGGGCGGCCGCCAAGACATCTTTGGTCACCTTCACGGCGCTGCGCACGACAAGAGCATCTGCATCGGCCAGATGAGCTGAGTAGCTCTTCGGGTCGGACACGACGACTTCCCAACCGGACTCGGCGCGCAGAAGTTCGACCGCCGCTGGCGCGAGCGGTTCAGCAATTAGAATTTTCATGAAAAAGAGAAAAGTTGTGAACCGAAAACTTAGCTGAGCGCTAAGGCTTCCTTTGGAAGAGCCAGTTCCGCGTAGACGTTTTGCACAGCGGCAACGCCGGACCCAAAACGGACAGGCAAGCCATTTGCCGCGAGGATGATTTCAAGCTCCGCGATAACTGCGAACAGATCATGGAAATCGAAGAAGCCGAGGTGCGCGAACCGAAAGATCTGCCCCTTCATAGAACCTTGTCCATTCGTGATGATTGCGTTGAAGCGGTTGCGGAACTCCTTGATGATGACGCCCGAATCCATTCCCGCCGGGGCGCGAACCGCCGTAACGGAAGAACCGGGGGAAGTAGAAAACAGCTCGAGACCGAGTGTCTCCATGGCTGCTCGCGTAGCGCGGGCAAGTAGTTCCGCATTCTCGATAAGCTTATCCATGCCTAACGACTTGATGTACTTTAATGCTTCGCCAAGGGCGAGCAGCAGAGCCGTGTTTGGAGTCCACGCAGACTCCCCGTTGACAGCGTTCTTTCTTTCCTTCTTGAGGTCGAAGTAGAACCGCGGGGCTTTGGCCGAATCGGCAAACGCCCACGCTTTAGGACTGATCCCCAGAAACGCGAGACCGGGCGGGATCATGAACGCCTTCTGTGATCCGCCAATCACGACATCGAGGCCCCAAGCGTCGATATCGAGTGGCATGGTGCCCATGCCAGTAATAGCGTCGACAACAAAAATTGCGTTCGTCTTTTTAACAGTCAGGCCCATGGCCTTCACGTCATGCTGTGCCCCTGTAGAGGTCTCGGACGCCTGGACGAAGACGCCCTTGATGGTTGGATTCCTAGCAAGCGCATCTTCGACGCTAGCCGGCTGCACGGCGTCGCCATACGGGGCAGTAAGAACGGTAGCCTTCATGCCCCAGGCTTTCATGATTTCCACCCATCGCTCGCCAAATTTACCCGCGGAGCAGACGAGCACCTCGTCGCCCGGCGAAAAGAAGTTTTGAGTGGCTGCTTCAAGTCCGCCTGAACCCGACGAGACCAGGACAAGCACATCGTTGCTGGTACCGAGCACCTCTTTCAAGTCGGATAGCACCTGCTTGTAAAGATTGCGGAAGTCCTCCGTCCTGTGATGAATGTCCGAGCCCATCATGGCGTGAAGCGCCGACGGCAAGAGAGGAGTCGGACCAGGAGTCAGAAGTCGCTGCTTTTTTATATGCATTGGGATTTGACACTCGTCGAACTCTGGAGCACATTCGCTGTTCTAGTGGAGCCAAGGATTTGACGTCCAGCTCCGAAACACGTCAGAGTTCGAGAGACCTCGTGGAACCCTCAGGATACCAAATACGGGCAGGACGGCGGCACTCGGCCTCGCCGTCCTGGCATGCTAGTTAGCGACAACAAAGCTGGAGGTGATGGTAGTACTCTGACCGGCAGCGGTGGTCGCTGTGACCGCCAGCGTGTGAGTTCCATTCGCGAGCGCGGTAGTATCGAGATCGGCATTCCAACCTACGTTCGGGCAACCAGGTCGATTGGGATAAGCCGTGCAAACATCGGCGCGAGTACCTCCGTAGACAGCAACCCCGTACGGCACATTGTCAACCGAAATCGAGACGGAGCTGATCGGGGCATTCGTGTTGATAGCCCAGCCTCCGATCGGCGCCTCACCAGTGAAAGGTTTGCTCGACGTGTTCGGAACATCAATACTGATTCGGGTCGGACTGGGCGATGTCCAGTTCGCGACGGAGAAAGTCGATGATGTAATCGAGAAGGTTCCGTCTGCTGCCACAGCAGTCACGCCGAATGTATGGGATCCGTCTGCCAGCTGTGCAGTGTTGAGCGAGTATGTCCAGTTCATCGGAGAATTCACACCCGCAGCGGTGTAGGTCGCCGCGCCATATGGGTATCCGTCGATTGAGACTGCAATGCTCGTGATACTTGCACTCGTGCTGATCGCCGTTCCGGAGAAAAACGCCATCCCTTGATAGGCGCTGCTCTGAGAACTTGGCTCAGTAATCGTAGCTGTTGTCGGGCTCGTCCCCGCGGAGTTCGAGACCGAGAAGGTGGACCCTGCAGATGCGCGTTCCCCATTTTGAGCGGTTACCGTGATTTGGAGCAGGTGCGGCCCGTTGGTCAACGATGCCGTATTGAGCATATAGTTCCACCCCACATTGGGGCATCCGGCATAACCGGGGTGTCGTGCGCAGACATCGCCGCGGCTAGCGCCATACGCTGCATAGCCATTGGCAATCCCGTCGACCAGTACCTGGACAGTGGATATCGGCGAACTGCTGTTTAATGCCCAACCGCCGACAGCCACATATCCGTTGACAGGCGCGCTCGAGGCATTTGGAGTATCGATCGAGGCGAGCGTCGCAATCGACGAGGAGCCCAGGTTAGCGATTTGGAAAGGAACCGTCGCTGTGTAGCCTTGCCCGCTTACGGGTATGAAGGTTACCTGCAGAGTGTGATTGCCGTCGGGCAGGAGCGTCGTATCGAGCCTGAAGTTCCAACCCACCTTCGGGCAACCGGGGCTGGAAGAATAAACCGCGCAAACATCGGCACGATTCGCGCCATAACCCGCGTTTCCCAAAGGAACGCCGTCGACGGCTACACTGACCGACGAGATGGTTGAGTACGGATCGACAGCCCACCCACCGATGTTTTGCACACCGCTCAGGGGCGCACTCTGTGAATTCGGCTTGTCGATACTCGCAATGATTGGATTGGATGTGGTCCAGTTCGAGACGGTAAATGTATGCGCTTGAATCAACCGGGCGCCGTCGAGCGCGGTTGCATTTACCGCAAACGCATGTGCACCGTTGGATAGCCCCGTCGTGTCGATCTGATAAGACCAGCCCACATTCGCATTGCCGCCCTGGCAGCTTGGAGAACTGGAATAAGCGCCGCAAACATCTGGGCGGCTTTGCCCGTAGGTGGCGCTACCCCCTGAGACGCCATCAACAGACACTGTAACGGTCCCGATAACGGAACTGGTGTTGATGGCCCATCCGCTGAACGTGGTAATGCCCTGGAATGTACCGCCTGCGCCGCCGGGATTATCAATGGAGATCGCCGTGGGATTGGACCCTCGGTAATTCGAAGACGTGAAACCTTGGGCAGTCGTCAGACGCGCCCCGTTTGCATCTGTTGCCGTGATCTGCAGGGAATGCTGCCCGTCGGCGAACTGAGTGGTATCGAGTACATAGCTATAACCAACACCCGTGTTGCCGTTCGCACAACTAGCATAGGTTGGGTGAGCTTGGCACGCATCGGGTCGGCTG
Organism: Terriglobia bacterium; assembly: GCA_963723645.1. GTDB lineage: Bacteria > Acidobacteriota > Terriglobia > Bryobacterales > Bryobacteraceae > Bog-105. Next base: position 540,346 of record CAVRRR010000005.1, on the reverse strand, counting down.
CTTCCATAACTCGCACTTCCGACGGCGACTCCATCCACTGAAACCTGCACTGAGCTGATCGCGGCGGCGCTGCCGACGACCCATCCGTCGACCGGCGTGGACCCGCTTAGAGCCGCGCTCCGGTCATTTGGGGAGTCGATGTCGATAAGAATACTGCCGCTACCACTCGGAATAACATTCGGATTTGGATTAGCAGGGCCGACCGGTATTGTCACCGTGTTGCTGATAAATGCGTTTTGCGCAATGAAGAGGGGCGTTGCAGAATTGGTTGGTTGGCCTTGTGGAATGATGAGCTGAACCTGATAAATACCGTAAGACCCCTGAGCCAGTCCGGCACTGACGACCTCGGCTGTGGCAGAGCCGAGAGTCGCACTGACCGACGAAGTCGCACTGTTAATGGGCGCGAACGTGAAAGGCTGTCCGATCGGCACGTCGCCTAGAACATTGCCGCTCAAATCGCTGACTGTACCCAGGCCTACTCCGGAAAGAGTGATAGTCTCACCAGGAGCGGCAGGATTATTTGAAGTGATAGGCGAGCTGTTAACCACATTGCAGCAGGTCGCGTTTGTGTACGCCGTCAAAGTGATAGCGGCTGAGCTGCTCGTACTGGTGGAAACCGCAATGCCATTCCCGGCAGAACCACTTTGGCGAGCCACCAGAACCACTCGATTAAACGCGCCTCCTTGCACCGCCGTTACATAGGGGTCATTAGCGCTGTTGATCACTTGTGCCAGATTCTGCGTAATGCTGGTCAGCGTGTCGCCGCTCTGCACCGTGTAGCTGTAAGCCTTGTTCACCACCGTGATGGTTAGAACATTGCCCGCGGTCACCGTGCCGGTTAGATCCACAACCGCCTGGGGATTTCCGAGCTGATGGTAGGCTCCGGCCGCTGGCCATGGCCGTGGTTGAGCAGCAGTTGCTGGAGCGTTGAAGATGCCCGGGTTCGCCGGAGCGATATAAACCGGAGTAGCGTTGCTAATTGTCACGGAGCTATCGCTATGTGTCGTCCGCACATAGACGCTCGTGCTGTTCCTCGCGTTGAAGTTGAATGGAATCTGCGAAACCACCTGGTTGGCGGAAGCACTGTAAACGGGAGCAGCTACACCATCCAGAAACACCTGAGCGCCCCCCAATGAAGTAGGGATGGTGCCCGTTAAACTTGCGACGGCCGGATGACTGGCAGGCAGATCAGATAGGTTTGTTCCATTGATCTCGACTAGCATGCCGGGCGCAGCAGTTGCAGCAGTACCTGCTGTTAGATAGCCGTTGCCGGACGCCGTGGCCGTGATATCGGCCGTGTTGGAAGCAGTAACGGAGAATGCAATCGCGTCGTATGCAAGATTGATGGCTTTGGAACTGAAATAGACGGCCCCTGTTCCGGTTCCGGCAAAGATAGCAAGTGCGTTAGCGTCTCCACTCCCCGCATTGACCAGAGAAACAAGGCCCTGGGCGATCGTATCGTTTGTGTCGGTGCTCTTAACAGTGTACGTATATGTGTTGCTGCCTAACGTGACAGCCACTGTATCGCCGGAAGTGATGGTAGTAGCCGCGATTGTAAGGACACCCTCTTGACGAATGATCTCGCTCGCCCAATTCACTACCGAACTATCTGGCAATGGCGTATTGCCTGGAGTAAACACCAGGACCCGATTATTCAATGGATCGGCAACGTAGAGGTTCAGGCCATCGAAAGCCAGCGACGTCGGGCTGGGAGTGACGTCAACCGCGCTCGTGCTGTCTACAGCCGTACTGGCGATACTAATGCTCGTACTCGAAACGTTATCCACTCCGAAATTCGGCTGTCCTAAAACCTCGTCCGCAGCCGCACCGTTCGCAGTCGGAATGGAGTTGAAGATAAGAACACGATCGTTTCCCCCATCCGCAACGAACAATCGCGTTCCATCTGAGAGCGCATATCTGGGGAAATTCATGTTATTCGCACACTGCACCTGCGTACCGGTGCCGTTTGCGCAAACCGCGGGGTTATTGGCGACCGCGCTAACCATGTCGGGTTGACCAATAACCACGTCCGCACTTTGCCCGTTGCTCGAGGGAATCTTGTTCCAAATCAAAACGCGGTTGAATCCGAGGTCTGCGACAAAGACATGCGTGCCATCGGAGGTAACCGAAACCGGATTGCAGAGTTCGTTGGCGGCACTTACATAATTCAACTTGGTCGGATCGCAGGCGGATTGAGTGCCGGTGCTGAAATTTGTTTGACCAAGCACGAGATCCGCCGCCTGATTATTGGCGGTGGGAATGCTGTTCCAAACCAGAATGCGGTAGTTCTGCGTGTCGGCCACATACAGCTTGCCGTTCTGTATCCACACGCCCTGCGGACCCCGGAGCGAACTTGCTGTAGGTGGAGAGACCACCGTCGAATGAGTAAAGTCGGATTGCCCCAACACAATGTTCGCCGGCTGGTTCATGCTGGTAGGGATCGAGCTCCAGATCAGAACGCGATTATTATCCGTATCGGCTACCGCGAGGATTGTGCCATCCGAAGCAACCGCAGTCGGCGTCTGCATATTAGAGGTAGTTGCTGTATTGTTCAGGCCGGGAGGGAAAGCGTCAGGGCTGGCAGTAGTTCCCTGTTGGGCTGCGCCAAAACCGCTCTGCCCGACTTGGAGAAAGGCAGGAAACGCACACAAGTTGCACTGAAAAGTCGAATAGGACTTCGCGTTTGTCAGATCGGCTGTCGGCGAAGGAATCAGGTTGGTGTCGAACATGAGCACTCGGTTATCTTGCGGAACCGCCGCAACCCGATTCGAATCCGCGACATATAAGACCCCGTTGGCCCACGCCAGTCCGCTTGCGCCGCCTAGTATCTGCTGGTTGGGAATCGTTTGGACTGTGCCGGGCGTCGCACCCCCAAAAGTGAAGGTGTACTGGCCAAACTCAGCCCGAGCGGCCTGACCACTAACGAAATTTTGCGCCCGCAGGCTAAAGGCAAATAACAGGAAAATAGAAACCGCAGTGTACTTTCTCAAACTTAGAGCCCCAAAAGCAATGAGTAGCAGCTAGGCAGCGGGTGCAATGCGACATGGCGCGGCAAACAGCCTGAAGATGAACTTCGCCACACGCAGATAGGCTGCCAAGCTAGCTCAGTATATCAGCGGGTGTGACGTGATCGGTTTCGTCCGGGTTGCGAAAGACTCACGTTGTCCCTACCAGAGCGCCGCGCTTACAATGTTGGCCATGTCCCTTCTTGAAAGAGTTCAGAAAGACATGGTGGCGGCCATGAAGGCCAAGGAGGAGACTCGGCTCAGTGCCTTGCGGATGATAAAGGCGGCCCTTCAAAAACAGCAGATCGACTCCATGAAGCCTGCAACCGAAGCTTCCGAAATGCAAGTGATGAACACCTTATTAAAGCAGCGGCGGGAGTCGGCCGAAATGTTTCGAAAGGGTGGGCGTGAAGATCTGGCCGGTAAAGAGGATGCCGAGGTAGTAATTCTCGAGAGCTATATGCCCTCCGAGCCAGCCGAAGCCGAACTCGAAGAAGCTGTTTCAACAGCCATCGCGGAAACCGGGGCGAACTCTCCGAAGCAGATGGGCGCGGTTATGAAAGCGGCTCAGGCTCGGCTCGCCGGCAAGCGAGTGGACGGCAAGGCACTGAGCGATTTAGTGAAACGAAGGCTGGGATGATTTGCGCTTAGCTGAAGCGCTGCCCGGCTCCGAGACTCTGCTATTTTGGGTAAAGTTTGGAGCGCTCCCTTTCCATCGAATCGGTCCCTCCCTTCCCTACTGCCGGTCCTGATAAAGAGATCCAAACCTTTACTCATGCTGCAGGCGCATTCACAGCGGCTTGGCAAAAGCCGATCTTGCGAAGCTTGCGCGCAAAGCTCCTTCTCTTCGGCGTTATTGTTTTGCTCTGCGTCATTCGGGCGTACATAGGCCTGATCGGATCCAGAGATTTTTCGCACGACGCCTTCATGCTGCTCGATGGCGCCTGGCGAATGCTCAACGGCCAGCATCCGCATATCGACTTCTACAGTCATGTGGGTTTTCTGACGTATTTGCCAACCGAAATCGGGCTTCTTCTTTCGCGCGGAACTGCCTGGGGGTTCGGGTACGGACAGGCTATAGTCGGGCTGCTCATTGGGTTTTGGGCTTACTTTCTATGTCGAGGAAGATTGGCCGATGTTCCGTTGACTCTACTGTGCGTGAGCGTGGTGCTGATGGCGGTGGCTCCCTTCGCCTTGGGCTTCTCGCCGATGAAACCAACACCAGGCATGGTCTACAACCGGCAAGGCTATGCATTGCTGGCGTTGATCCTCGTCGAAGCGTTCCAGCAAGCTCAAATCCCGGCGCCCAAAGAGGAATTTGGCGGCGGAGTCTCCACCGGAGCCGTGCTTGCAGTTCTATTCTTTCTTAAGATCACCTATTTCGCTTTCGCTTTGTTTTTCCTCGTCGCGCTGCTCCCTTGTCGAGAGCAAAGGAAACAGCGCTGGGCCGGTATCGTCGTTGGCTGCCTCGGCATAACGCTCGCCGCCTGCGCGTATTACAAATTTCACATCGGACCTCTGATCCACGATCTCATCACCATCGGAGGTGGCAAGCACATCCGTTTGGGTTGGTACATGGTGGATGGCGTGCTCGGGGGCGCCATCGTCAGTTTGGCGCTTGCTCTTGTGGCAGCCCTGTTACTCGCCGCTTACAAAGAGTACCGGAGTGGCCTGGCTGTTGCTCTGGCCGGTTTGGTTATTGCATTCTCCGGCAGCGTCATGATTCTGGGAAATTATGAGCAGAACGGGTTTCCGATGGCCGTTTTTCTCGCCGTTGTTGTTCTGAACCTGGTGACGTTGCGCATTCCAGCAACGCCCAACCGTTTCGATCTGTTTCAGACTGCAGTGCTGCTATTCGGTTCAGCGCTGGTTCTCGGATCGTGGGTTTCGGGCGGCCTTGGCATGGCTTTCGCCTTAGCTCAACGTGTCCTGCCGCATTATTCGGCAGGCTTCAGTATGGCGAGGCTCGATGGCTTCACCACCGGCCCGGATGACGATTGGTACGCTCAACTCGTAAATAACGGTGTGCCGTTGGTGAATGCGCACAGAAGACCAAACGATACAATCATGTCGCTCGACTTCACCAATCCATTCTCCTATGGTTTGGGTATGCGGCCTGCATACGGCGGCACTCCTGTTTTTCAGTTTGGGACCACGTTCAACGACCGATTCAAACCCACGCCGGCATTTCTGATCGGTTCAGCAGATCTTGTTGTTGTGCCCAAGCACGCTTCCGATCCAACTCTGGACGCCAATGTGCCGCGGATCTACGGTCCCTACCTCAAGAGCCACTTTCATGAGGCTGGTGAGTCACGCGATTGGGTCCTATACCGCCACAACGGCGAATAGTCACTTTTCTCCTTTTATTCGCCTAAACTATTAGCTTGAGGCCATCGGTCTCGGCAAAGACATGGCATCCCCTTACGTTGAGCTGCATGCGCGATCAGCGTTTTCCTTTTTAGAGGGGGCCTCTCTCCCCGAAGATTTGGCATCCCGCTGCGCCGCGTTCAATCAACCGGCTATGGGGATTACGGATGCGCATGGCGTGTATGGTGCTCCACGCTTTCACCTAGCCGCCAAAAAATTAGGTATCCGAGCGCTTATCGGCGCGGAAGTGAATGCCGCTGACGGTTCGCGCTTCACATTACTCACGGAAAGTCGAAGCGGTTACCAAAATCTGTGCCGGCTGATTACGAAAACGAAGTTTCGCGCTGACTTACCCGGAAAAGTCGAGAATCCATACGCAACAGACGCTGATTTGGCCGCGTATTCGACAGGCCTGGTCTGTCTTACAGGAGGTGACGAAGGCCCCTTAGCTAGGTTGTTTCAAGATTACAATGGGCCAACGGCGGAACTGGCGATAAGAACCAGACTCGAGCAATTGGTCCATCTTTTTGGAGCAAAGAGCGTCTATGTCGAATTACAGCGGCATTGTCGCTGCGATCAGGAAAAACGCAATCAGGCCCTGATCTCAGTCGCCAGAAGCATGAAGCTGCCCTTGTTAGCGACGAACGGAGTTACGCAAGAGACTCCGGAACGACGCGATTTACAGGACGTTCTGACAGCACTTCATTACAAAACGACTTTGGCGAAAGGGGGAAGACTTCTCTCCCGCAATACCGAACGGCACTTAAAAAGCTCACGTGAGATGGCCCGGCTGTTTGCCGACCTGCCGGACGCGTTTGCGCACACACACGAACTGGCAGAGCGCCTACAGTTCACCCTCGAAGATTTGGGCTATCGGTTTCCCAGCTATCCGGTCCCGCCAGGAGAAAGTGAAATTTCATATTTGCGTCAGCTGACAGATGCAGGCGCGCGTATTCGCTACCAGCCGTATCACGACAGAGCACTTGAGCAGGTGGAGCGGGAACTAGCCCTCATCGAAAAGAGGAACCTAGCAGGATATTTTCTGATTGTCTGGGACATCGTCGATTTCTGCCGCCGTGAAAAGATTTTGGTGCAGGGTCGCGGTTCAGCTGCCAACAGCGCCGTCTGTTATTCGCTCGGTATCACAGCAGTAGATCCCGTAAATATGAGTTTACTGTTCGAGCGCTTTCTCTCCGAACAGCGCGGGGAGATGCCGGACATCGATCTGGATTTACCCAGCGGAGATCAGCGCGAGCGTGCCATCCAGTATCTGTATCGAAGATACGGGCGCCTTGGCGCTGCTATGACCGCAAACGTAATTACTTATCGAGGCCGGTCAGCCGTGCGGGACATCGGTAAAGCGCTCAGCTTCGACGAACAGGAAATCGGGCAGCTTGCCAGCCAGATAAATACGTTTGAGTGGAAAGATCCGAAAGACAGTCTGGAGCGCCGTTTCCGTGAACAGGGCTTCGATTTGGCAGACCCGCGCATACTGAAATTCTTTTCGCTAACCACTGAGATCCTGGAACTGCCTCGTCATATCGGGCAACACTCGGGAGGAATGGTGATCTGCCAGGGGCAGCTCGACTTCATAGTGCCCCTCGAGCCGGCATCCATGCCGGATCGCGTAGTCGTGCAGTGGGATAAAGACGATTGCGCAGATCTGGGGATTGTCAAAGTCGATCTGCTCGGGTTAGGAATGATGGCGGTGCTCGAAGACACTATCCAGATCATCAGCGATCATCACCATCAAACAATAGACTTGGCGCATTTGCCGCAAGATGATAAGGCCGTTTACTCGTGTTTGCAAAAAGCAGACACTATCGGTTTGTTTCAGGTAGAAAGCCGTGCACAGATGTCTTGCCTGCCGCGATTGAAACCGGCTTGTTTCTACGACATCGTGGTTCAAGTAGCCATCATCCGGCCCGGCCCGATTGTGGGCCAGATGCTCCATCCTTACTTGAAGCGGCGGCAAGGTGTCGAAGAACCTGTCTGCCTGCATCCTTCTCTAGAACCGGTGCTTGCGCGGACACTGGGTGTTCCCTTGTTTCAGGAACAACTAATAAAAATCGCCATGATCACGGCTAAATTCAGTGGCGGCCAAGCAGAAGAACTGCGGCGCGCTTTCGGCTTTAAACGCTCCGAAAAACGAATGCGCGAAGTAGAAGTGCAGCTTCGTGAAGGAATGGAGAGTAACGGTATTTTGGGCGAAACGCAAAATCGGATCATACAGGCAATCACGTCTTTCGCCCTGTATGGCTTTCCGGAGTCGCACGCGGCCAGCTTTGCGCTCCTTGCCTATGCAAGCGCTTACCTGAAGTGTCACTACCTTGGGGCATTTACTGCGGCCATGCTGAACAATCAGCCGATGGGCTTTTATTCGCCCGCCACGCTGGTCAAAGATGCACAGCGGCATGGCTTGCGCTTTCGGCCGGTCGATGTTCTGCGGTCCAATTTCCGGTGCACGTTGGAAGCAGATGGAAAAGCCAGCTATGTACGCCTGGGATTGAATTACGTTCGCGGGTTGAATGGTGTAACGGCGCGCCTAATTGAACACGAACGGAAACAGTATCCCTTCTCATCCTTGCGTGATCTTATACACCGTGTGCCGGAGTTGCAGAAAGATGAAATCACAGCTTTGGCGGAATTGGGTGCGCTGAATAATCTACCAAAACGAAAGTCAGACCAGCACCGTCGAGGTGCCTTGTGGCAATCGGAACTGGCCCTGCGGCCGGTTGGAGATTTACTCGAGCCGGCGGCGGACGACAGTATTGCATCCCCGCTCGAGCCCATGACGCTCGGCCAACGCACATTTGCCGATTTCAGCAATAGCGGCTTGAGCATTGGCGTACATCCTATGGCGCATTTTCGTAGCCGCGTGCGAGAAATAGGTGTTCTCGATGCCGTCACCGCCAAAGCTCAACGTGATGGACTCCTTCTGAAGGTTGCAGGCTGTGTAATTACACGTCAGCGCCCCGGCACCGCTAAAGGCTTCGTCTTTTTAAGCCTGGAGGACGAAACCGGAATCGTGAACATCATCGTTCAGCCTCCTCTCTTCAATCTGAGACGGCAAGCCTGCACGACGGCTCCTTACGTGTTAGTCAAAGGGGTTCTACAAAGCATAAGCGGCGTCATCGCCGTTAAGGCGGCCGACATTGAAGAATTAACTTTTCGCGATGCCGCCATTATGCAGTCGCATGATTTTCATTGAAAAAAATCGGGGACTTTAACCACGAAACCAGGCATCACATCTAGGACTGCAATGTATCACGCCGGTTCAGGATCTTCGACGCTCGCCCGCCGGTACACATGAATGTTTTCGTTTTCGGAAAATCCATACCTCTTGTGCTCCCGACTGAAAATGCTGCTCGGCTTTAAGTTCCAGGCCTCAGCCGTGACACGATTTTGATCGCTAACTCGGAAGCATCTCGAAATAGCTGTCAGGCGGCGTCGAAGCTATACGGCCCTTGCTCAAAAAAGAGATGTGGGACCGGCGAATCGCAAGCGAGTCTTGGCAGAGTACATAACCAGCTTCTGCAGTGAAGATTTTGCCGGCCGCACCGCAATCAAAGCTCCCTCAGTAACATTCATGTCAATCTCCTTCACCTGGCAATCGCGAAAGCTCTTCAACCGTAATGGGGGGGGAGCCAGTGTGCTTGCCATCACGCCAGTGTAAATTGAAACTTCCAGTCATGGATCGACGTGCTTTCTTATCCTCGGCCGCGCTCAACGCTGCCGTTTCCGGACTCTCTCGCGCCCGTACATCAAATGAACAAACCGGTGCGCACCAGGATGCCCGCTTTCCCCTGGAAGAAATCGGCGTTTCTGACTTACAGCGAGCCATGACCGAAGGGAGACTTACTGCCGAGAGGATCACGGAGCTATACCTGCAACGGATTAACACGTTAGATCGCAACGGTCCGGAGCTTCGGTCTGTAATTGAAACGAACCCTGACGCCCTCATCATCGCCCGGCGGCTCGACGAGGAGCGCAAGACGAAAGGAGCCCGCGGACCCTTGCATGGCGTGCCGGTCCTAATCAAGGACAACATCGATACTGCCGACCAGATGCAAACCACTGCAGGATCATTAGCTCTGGTCGGGCGGCCGGCAGCCCGGGACGCGTTTGTAGTGGAGCGCCTGCGAGCCGCCGGCGCCATCATCCTTGGCAAAACAAATCTCAGCGAATGGGCCAACTTCCGCTCCACACATTCCTCAAGCGGTTGGAGCGGCCGTGGCGGCCAGACGAAAAACCCCTACGTGCTCGACCGAAATCCATGCGGCTCGAGCTCTGGTTCAGGAACTGCCGTTTCAGCCAATTTAGCTGCCATAGCAATCGGCACTGAAACTGATGGGTCAGTAGTCTGTCCCTCTTCGATATGCGGCATCGTCGGCATCAAACCTACTGTAGGATTGATTAGCCGGTCGGGTATTGTTCCGATCTCCCACAGCCAGGACACAGCCGGTCCGATGGCGCGTTCCGTAAGGGATGCGGCTACTTTGCTAGGCGCGCTCACCGGGACCGATCCTCGCGACTCCGCCACTGCCTCGAGCTTAGGAAACTCCCAGAAAGATTACACCAACTTTCTCGACCCGAACGGCCTACGCGGCGCGCGGCTCGGCATCGTACGACAGTATTTTCAAATTGGGCCTGCTGTCAACAACCTAATGGAAGAATGCATCACCCTGCTGAAAAACGCTGGCGCGATTCTTATCGACCCGGTCGAATTCCCGAAGCCTGAGGCCTGGCGTGATAGCGAAACCGAAGTTTTACTTTACGAGTTCAAAGCGGATCTGAATTCCTACTTAGCTGGACGCGGCGCCGCAGTGAAATCACTGGCCGATTGCATAGTCTTCAACAACGCGCACAAGCAGCAGGAAATGCCTTTCTTCGGGCAGGAACTCATGCTGCAAGCACAGGACAAAGGTCCGCTTACGGACAAAGTGTACAAAAACGCGCTCGAAAAAAATCGCCGTCTTTCTAGGAAGGAGGGCATCGACGCCTTGATCAAGAAGCATAATCTCGATGCAATGGTTGGTCCGACTGCAGGCCCGGCATGGGTGACCGACTGGGTCAACGGAGATCACGTGGATAGCGGGTGCGCATCCCCGGCCGCAGTGGCTGGATATCCGCACGTCACCGTGCCCGCCGGGTCGGTTTTTGGCTTACCTGTCGGCATCTCATTCTTTGCCGAAGCTTGGAGCGAGCCCAAGCTGATTAAAATCGCTTACTCCTTCGAGCAGCTGCGGAAGGCGCGCGCGAAGCCCAGGTTTTTGTCTGCCGTTGATTTCTTGGCCTGAAACAGGGCACCTCTCATTCACGAACACGCGGAGCCGGGGGTACTCTCGCGAGACAATGGTTTGTGAACCAGACACCTGACAGACCGCGTGTAGTTGTTCTCGGCGGAGGCTTCGGCGGCCTCTATGCTGCCCAGGCCTTGAAGCGTGCGCCTGTTGATGTCACGCTGATCGACAGACGTAACTTCCATCTGTTTCAGCCGCTCCTGTATCAGGTAGCAACCGGTTCCCTTTCGCCCGGAGAAATCGCCGCACCTCTCCGGGCCGTGCTGAGCAAACAGAAAAATACTCGCGTCCTGCTCGGCGAAGCCGTGGATATCGATCCCGTAGCGAAGGAAGTCATCCTGCGCGACGGCGCTCACATTCCATATGATTCCCTGATCGTCGCAACCGGATCGAAGGGTAGCTACTTTGGGCATGATGAGTGGGCGCGCTGGGCTCCGGCACTGAAGAGCATCGAGGACGCGACTGCGATTCGCCACAAGATTCTAATGGCCTTTGAGGCCGCTGAACGCGAGGTCCATCAGGACCACCGCAGGGCGTGGCTGACTTTCGTGATCGTCGGCGCTGGACCTACGGGCGTAGAACTTGCGGGCAGCTTGGGCGAAATAGCGAATCATACGCTGAGGAATGAATTCCGTTCCATCAATCCGGAAGACGCGCGAATCCTGGTAGTGGACGCCGGGCCGCGGGTTCTTGCAAACTATCCACCGGACCTCTCGCTCAAAGCCGAAAGGCAACTTTTGAAGCTTGGGGCTCGGGTCCGTACCGGCCTCACAGTTACCAAGGTCGACGAAACCGGAGTGACTTTGAAAAGCAAGTCCGGAGCAGAAGAGCATATAGCTGCTCACACCGTGATCTGGGCGGCCGGCGTAGCGGTCTCTGATTTCGGACGCCAGTTGGCCACTCGAACGGGCGCAGATACGCAAAGGTCCGGGCAAATTAAAGTCGCCGGCGATCTCACCGTCCCGAACTATCCGGACATCTTCGTCATCGGAGATCTTGCCTACGTCCAGCAACCCGACGGCAAGCCGGTTCCAGGCGTGGCACAAGTCGCCATGCAAGGCGGATCGTACGCAGCTAAGACCATCCTTGCTCGTCTGAAAGGCAAACGGAACATTAAGCCATTTCATTACTTCAACAAGGGTGACCTTGCCGTGATCGGCAGGGCAGCCGCCGTCGCAAACGTCTTCGGGCTCCACCTTTCAGGTTTTCCTGCCTGGCTCGTCTGGTTATTCATCCACCTCATGTATATCGTCGAGTTTCAGAGCCGAGTCCTTGTTTTCATCGAGTGGGGTTTTCTTTATCTGTCCTATGATCGCGGCGCACGTCTGATCACTGGCGACGCCGCCAGAAGCTCCGTGAAGGACACGGAAAAGTATTCCGCCGCTAAGATAACCTGACCCATCTCTCGCCTGAGATGCTAGGAATGTTAGGTTTAGAAGGACGATCATGGAGTTGCTTATCGCCGGGCCGGAAGGCTCATCGACTAACATCGAACTGCGTAAGCCGACCTTGTCTCTAGGTCGGTCCGCGGATAACGATTTGGCTTACCCGGACGACCCGTGGCTCTCGCGCTATCACTTAACGTTTGAAAAACACGGCGAAAGCTGGTTCGTAAAGGACTGCGCCAGCCGCAACGGAACGGTCGTCAATGCCGCAAGCCTGAAAGAGCCTCACAAGATGCGCGCCGGAGATCGCATTTACGTCGGGCATTTGACCATTGAAGTCCGCGAAACGCTTCGGGAAACGCCCAAGCCTGTTATCTCTTTTGTTCCCCAGGAAGAAGAGAGAATCACGCGCGAAGCAACTATTGTTACCAGCCTTGATAAGTTGCTGGGTAAGAGTCCGGCCGCAGGGTTAAAGGTAGAGCGTGACGCTACCCTGAACACCACCCGCGTCGTCGCCGCTCTCATTCGAGCAGGCCAGGAACTTGCCGGACATCGGCCGCTCGAGGAATTATTTCAGGTCATTCTCAAGCTTTCGCTTTCCGCCATGGAAGCAAAGCGCGGCGTCATCATGACCCTCGAAGACAACGAACTTGTCGTTCGCGCCAGCGAAGGCGACGGCTTTTCGATCAGCACCGCCGTGCGCGACCGCATCCTACGCCAGAGATGTTCGCTTGTCATCAGTGATGCCCAACTCGACGATGCCTTGCGCCAGCAGCGAAGCATCATGATGCACCGGGTGCGTAGCATGATGGGCGTTCCTTTGCAAACAGGCGATCGCGTAATCGGCCTCATCTATGTCGACAACGGAGCCATCCTCAGGCCTTTCTCGCAGGAAGATCTCGACCTGCTTACCGTGATGGCGAATGTAGCCGCCATCCGCATCGAGCAAGCGCGACTAATCGAAGTGGAGCAGTCCGAGAAGCTGATGGAACTCGAACTTTCGCAAGCCAGCGAGATCCAGGCCATGCTGCTGCCTACCGAGGCTCCTGAATACCCCGGGTACGACTTGGCCGGTCACAATCTTCCCTGCCGAACTATAGGCGGCGATTACTTTGACTTCGTTCCTTATGATGATGGCCGCGTCGCACTCGTGGTGGGCGACGTTTCCGGTAAAGGAATGCCTGCTGCGATCCTGATGTCCAGCTTGCAGGCCCGCGTTCAGATGCTTCGGGAGTCCCGCCCTGATCCAGCCTCCGCTGTTACTTTACTCAATCGCAACTTAGCCGAAAGATGCCCTATCGGCAAGTTCATCACATTCTTTTACGCTCTTCTTGACCCGGCGACGGGTTTGCTCAACTACAGCAATGCGGGTCACAACTATCCGCTGCTGCTGCGCGCGGACGGCCGAATAGAAGAACTGTCCGGCGGAGGCATGGTCCTGGGACTCTTTCCGAATAGCCCCTATGAGTTGCGTCAAACCAAGCTCGATCCTGGCGACATGCTTGCTCTCTATAGCGACGGCGTAACCGAGGCCTGTAGTCCCGCAGGCGAAGAGTTCGGTGAAAGCGGCTTGGCCGCATTCCTGAGCGAAAGAAAATTACAGCCTTGCAGCGAACTTGTCCCTGAACTGATCGAGTATCTCAGAACCTTTCACGGCAGCAGCAGTTTCAACGATGACTTCACAATCGTTCTCGTCAAACGCACCGCTGCCCCTCGACTGTCCGTCAATTAGCACAACAAAACGCCGCCCACGGCGGAGCGGCGTGACACGGCCTTGTTTACAACCGGAGCTTAGTTTTGGGGCGGCTGTGGTGCGGACGACCCGGGAGCAACTCCCGTCGGAGGAGCTTGGCTGGGAGGCACTCCGATTTTGACTCCGATCACCTCCCCCGACACAACTAATTCTACCCGGCGATTCAGCTTCCGGCCGGCTGCCGTGTCGTTAGATGCCACGGGGTAGTTATCTCCATACCCGACCGCAGTCATATTGTTCGTATTCACTCCCTGGGTGAGCAGAAAATCTCGCACGGCGTTCGCGCGTTGTTCAGAAAGCTTCTGGTTCAGCTCCATAGTGCCCGTGCTGTCCGTGTATCCCTCGATCTGTAAATTCAGACCGGGATGAGACATAACGATCCCGCTTATCCGGGCCAGAGCCAATTGCGCCTGCGGCTTCAGGCTGTACTTGCCGGTATCGAACAGCACATCCTGCATGTTGACCACCAGACCGCGGGGCGTTTCGCGCGTGGGCAATACGGAGTTGAACTGCTGTAGGAGCTGTTCGCGAAGCTGATCCTTATCCGCTTCGGCCTGCTTGCGCAGCCTGTCGGCTTCGCTAGCTGCCTGTTGCGCCTTCTGTGCTTCGGCTGAAGCCTGTGCTCGTGCCGCGTCTGCTTCCTGCTGAGCCTTTTCTGCTTGCGCGCGCTGCTGCGCTTCTAGCTGCGCCTGCTGCTGAGCTTCCTGTGCTCGTTGAGCCTCTTCGGCCGCATGTTTCTGCGCCGCAGCCTGGCGTGCGGCTGCTTCTTCGCGCTCGTTCTGCAAGGCCAGTTGTTGCTGCTTACGCAAAGAAATGGTGCGCGCGTCTTCTGCCTTCTGAACCGCCTCTCTCGCGGTCATGATCGCCGGTTTCCATTGTTTCCGATCCTGGTAATCCTGCGCCTGGCGCCACAGACTCTCCGCCTGCTGATAGATATCGCTCGCAAACTGGTCCGCTTTCGCATACTGCGCTATCTGCACTGCATTCTGTGCTTCGTAAAGCTCAAGCGGGCTCTTCTTGTTGGAGTTGAGATCCACTGGCTTCAGCTGGCTCTCAGGGACGTGATACGTGTACTGTCCGCGCGGCAACAATTCGAACTTCGCATCGATTGTCTGCCGCTTCCCCAGCGTATCTTGACGAATAATGTTCTCCATGACCACAACGTCGCTCGGCTGGTGCACGTTGAAGTACGGTTCGGCGGTGATGATCAGACCGAATGCCTGCAATTGCGTCGTCATTTGTCCGCTGTAGTTACCGTTCGAATCAACCAGTACTTCGCCCAAATTGTAAGGGCGCCCATCCGGCGTGATCGCCCACAGCACGTACGTCAGATACAATTCCCCAAAATTCCGCGCTGATGGCAGATTCTTTATATCCACCTTGACCTGCATATAACCTGACTGGCTTCGAACGTTCGCATTGCCTTTTGCCTGTGGAGCAAGCGACGTGCCCTGGAAATCCACCTTGGTCCAGCCGCTCCGATCGCGGTATGCCACCGCGGCTATCGAACGGGATACAACCTGCACCCGGAAAATTGGATTGCTCTGTGAGTTCGCAGCCGGCTGCGGTTGTCCCACCGACTGCATTGGGTTGGGCTCCTGACCCGATAGAAAAGCTGGCACTAACGCCAGCAAAAGGTACTTCTTCAGATTCATAAGGCTAAGACTCCAGCACGATACTGTCCAAAATTAAGTCTCGCATTTTCAATCGCACCAGTCAGCAATGTCCGCCGGCACACTCGTATTTGTTGCAGCTTGCACCTCCCATAACGACAGGTCATAGTCCGCGGTAATATCCGCTGTTTTGCCTCGCCCGTTAAGATCAGAATGTGACTCCTTCCCCGCTGGCTAACGCTCCGCAGCCGGAAGCTGCCGAGGGTGGCTCCGGGAGGCGCTCTCCGTCACCTCTGCTCGCGATTTTCCTCATCGTTCTGGTCGATATTCTTGGCTTCACGATCATTCTGCCTTTATTGCCGTTCTACTCAGAACGGTTGGGCGCTTCACCTACAGTAGTCGGACTGATCGTCGCCATTTACGCCGCCTGCCAGCTTGTCGCTGGTCCCATCCTGGGGCAGATTTCAGACCGCGTCGGGCGCCGCCCTGTGTTGCTGATAAGTCAGGCCGGAACTCTCGCCGGTTTTCTTCTCCTCGCCTTCTCTACCCAAATCTGGATGGTGTTCCTCTCCCGCGCCGTCGATGGTGCTACGGCCGGAAATCTCAGCATCGCCCAAGCCTATATCAGCGACGTCACCAGGCCAGAGAACCGGGCCAAAGCTTTCGCCCTGATCGGTGTGGCATTCGGTTTCGGTTTCCTGGTTGGCCCCGCGATCTCTGGTTTCCTTGCCCACTACGGGTACCACGCCCCCATCTTCATGGCATCGGCGCTCTCGCTTACCAGCATCGTTTTCACCTCTGTTCTGCTGCCCCGGCGGGAGACTCACCATTTGGCCAGCGCAAGTGCCGATGATCCCGGACCCGGCGGGAAGCGCCTCACCCTCTTCTCCTGGGGCGAGTATCGGAAGTACTTTCGCGACCGCGAGCTTTCCCGCCTGTTGATCCAGTGGCTCCTGTTCGCTCTGTCCTTCTCCACGTTTATCTCCGGCTTCGCTCTATTTGCGGAACGCCGCTATCTCTGGAACGGCCATCCGGTAGGTGTCCGCGAAGTCGGGTATATCTTCGCGTTCAACGGATTCATCGGAATCATCATGCAGGGCGGAATGGTTGGCCGTCTTGTGAAAGCCATTGGTGAGAAGCGAGTAGTCCAGGTTGGGTTTTTCACATCCATGCTCGGTTACGCAGCGATCGGGTTCACGCACACAATAGGGCAGCTGCTATGGGTTATGGCCCTCTCAGCGGTCGGCGGAGCGGGTCTGCGTCCCGCTCTTACCAGCTTGGTTACCCAGAAGGCGGGTAAACGGGAACAGGGCGTTATTCTCGGCCTTACACAATCGCTCACTTCCGTAGCTCAGATCACCGCGCCGGTACTGGCCGGCATCATGATCAATCGGGAGTTACTTACGCCGTGGGCTGTTTGGGCAGGTATCCTCGCGGGCCTTGCCCTGCCATTTCAACTCGGCTCTAAGTCCGACAAAGCCGCTGCGTGAAACCGCGACGATGACCCGCTTGGGACTTCGGAAGTCTGAGTGGGCACTCCTCGCCTTCTTCTCCTACGTCGCGTTTCTCATTCCATTCTTCCGTGACCGGCCAACGCTGCACAGCCAGCCCCTGGCTGTTCTCGCGGGCGTTTTCCTATTGCTTTTGAGCCTTGCACGGGCGGAGAAAACACGCTTCGCGGTTGCCGTCAGCATGATCCGCGACTGGACGCCCATGGTGCTCACCCTGCTTGCCTTTCGGGAAATGGAATTTTTCATTCCGAGCCACTACAATGCCGGCTATGAGAACGCCTGGGTCCGCTGGGATGACGTCCTGCTTAACCAGCTGGGGCTCAAACGCGCTATAGAAGCTTTTGGGCGTGTGATCCCCACTTACCTCGAGCTCTGCTATCTGCTCGTCTACGGCCTTGGCGCCTTCTGCGTACTCGTGCTCTGGATCAAGACCCAGCGCCGGGCCGTCGATCGCTTTTACGTAATTCTTTTGACAGGAACACTGCTCGCGTACGCGATGTTCCCCTACTTCCCTTCTCGTCCACCCCGTATCGCTTTTCCAGAAATGGATCTTCCCGTAGCGCACAACGTCTTCCGCACTCTGAATCTATTCCTTCTCCGCAAAGCAACCATCCATTCAGGCGTATTTCCAAGCGCGCACGTCTCCTCGGCCTTCGCCGCCGCCTGGGGCATGTTCCTGATTTTGCCCGGGCGGAAAGGCATTGCATGGGGACTGCTGTTCTACGCCGTCAGCGTCGCGGTTGCTACCGTGTACGGACGTTATCACTACGCAGCGGATGCAGTCGCTGGCTTCGGCGTGAGCCTCGTAGTGGCTCTACTCTGCCTTGTGCTGCGTGCGTCTCGCCGTGCTCCGGAAACTGCCTCGGTCGCCGCTCGTACGGACGCTCAATGAGCTGTAGTCATATGGCCCGCAGCTGTCCGCACTTCGTCGCCCGAACCCGTCGTCTTCCAAAGTTTGTTATCGGTATCGTCATTCGATTCCTGCTGCTCAAAATGGATCCGGGTCTTACCCGTAAAGACGTTTAGAGTTTTATAAAAGGTCGTCTTGCCGCCCTGATTCCAATAACTCGAATAAGTCCAGTGGGCGCCTTCGATCTTGAGGTCTCCTCTTCCCCCCGCGCGGCCGTCCGGCATAATCGACTGCGTGTAGTAACTGCCTGACGTCTTCGTTGGTATGAAGACGAGCAACTCAGTTACTGCGCCGTTCACCGTCTGCTCGCAAGTGAAGTACCTGCCCACCAGGGCGCACTTGTTTTCGAGTACGTCGGGCTTTGCCGGCCCTCCGCTCTTCGTAACCTGCCAGGTTCCGTTGTAGAGCCACAGCGGAGCAAAAACCGTATCGCCAGGACCGGCAGGCTGCGCTGTTGGCGGCAGAAATGCCATGGCGAACAAAGCAAGTACAAGCAAGATCGACCCCCGCTACATGTTATCGTGCAAATCAGGCGCCCCCTCTGCCTTCCATGTCTACTGCGGCCGAGACTGAATTCATAGTCGAAACACAAATCGTCCGCTTTTCTTCTCTCCTTCTCGATTGTGGCGTTACGCTGCTCGAAGTCGACGTCGCTTATGAAACGTATGGCACGCTGAACGCCGCGCGCTCAAATGCCATACTTGTGCTCCACGCGTTTTCGGGCGATGCGCACGCGGCGGGAATCAGTAAGGAAACCGGCCAGCCCGGCTGGTGGTCCCAAATGATCGGTCTCGGCCTTGCCTTTGACACCGATCGTTTCTTCGTCATCTCCTCGAATGTCCTCGGTGGATGCCGCGGCACCACAGGCCCGAGTTCTATTGATGCGTCTACCGGTAAAGCATACGGGATGCGTTTCCCGGTAATTACAATCAGCGACATCGTGCGGCTCCAGAAGATGCTTGTCGAGTATTTGGGAATCGAACGGCTGCTCGCTGTCGCGGGCGGCTCGATGGGCGGCATGCAAGCTCTTGAGTGGGCCGTTGCTTACCCGGAGTCCGTTGCGGCCGCGATTCCTATTGCGGCTACTTCCAGGCACAGTGCTCAGCAGATTGCATTCAACGAAGTAGGACGGCAGGCGGTAATGGCCGATCCGGACTGGAACGAAGGCGACTACTACGATTCCTTACCCCCAGGCCGAGGTCTTGCGATTGCCCGGATGGTCGGTCACATCACCTACATGAGTGATGCTTCCATGCGCGAGAAATTCGGCCGCCGGCTGCGCGACAAAGATGCTTTCGGCTTCGATTTCTCGGTAGATTTCGAAGTCGAGAGTTATCTCCGGTACCGCGGAAGCCAGTTCGTAGGTCGCTTTGACGCGAATACTTATCTCTACATCACCAAGGCCATGGACTACTTCGATCTCTCCGCCGGTCGAAAGTCACTCGCCGCCGCATTCGATCGGACGCGCGCCCGTTTCCTCGTTCTTAGCTTCACTTCTGATTGGCTCTATCCCACCTATCAGTCGCTCGAAACTGTAAGCGCCCTACGGAGCCGCAACATCGACGTCGCTTTTTGCGAGCTCAACTCGAGCTACGGACACGACGCCTTTCTGGTCGAAACCAAAGAGCAAACCGAGATGATCACCGGGTTTCTCGCCAGCGCCATTCGTGACGGGGACGCCACCGTCCGTAGGCCGGTCCATCTCGCTTCTCCTGGCGAGCGCTCTCTCAGCAAACGCCCCGACTACGACATGATCGCGGCGCTCGTTGAACCGCGCGCGAGCGTTCTTGACCTCGGCTGCGGCGAAGGAGAGTTGCTTGCCGCTCTTCAGGAACAGAAGGAGGTGGCGGCGCGTGGCGTTGAAATCGACCCTGACAAAGTTCGCCGCGCGATTGCCCGCGGAGTCTCCGCTTACCAAAGCGACATCGATCATGGTCTGACCGATTATCCGGATAAGACATTCGATTTCGTCATCTTGAGCCAGACTCTGCAGGAGACTCGTTACCCGTTAGAGGTTCTCCGCGAGATGCTTCGCGTGGGTAAGCACGGCATCGTCGCCTTCCCGAACTTTGGCCACTGGACCACGCGCCTGTCCCATCTCATCAGCGGACGCGCGCCGCGTACCAGGCTCTTTCCGCACGACTGGCACGAATCCCCTAACCTGCACTTTCTCACTGTCGACGACTTCATCCTGCTCTGCCGGGCGCAGGGGTGGTTGATCGAAAGGCAAGTGTTCCTGAGTGGCGACAAGGAAGTGCACCGCTTCCCGAATCTCCTGGCTGAAGTTGCGGTGTTTTCCATTCGAGCATCCGATTGAACCGTCCGTATACTTGAAGCGAAGGATCAAACCAGTTGCCCTCCCAAGTTGAAGCGTTTGTAACGGAAAACGAGCGGCCTTACCTCGAAGAACTGCTCCAGTTCTTGCGCATCCCAAGCATCAGCACGTTGCCCGAGCACAAAGGCGATGTCGCGCGCGCCGCGCACTTTGTCGCAGACTCCTTGACGCGTGCGGGCATGGAAAACGTCGAGGTCATCTCTACCGCTAAGCACCCGCTCGTCTATGCAGACTGGCTGCATGTTCCCGGCAAACCGACCGTGCTTTGCTACGGCCACTATGACGTGCAGCCGCCCGATCCGCTCGATCTCTGGAAAACGCCTCCCTTTGAACCTTCGATTCGCGACGGCAACATCTACGCCCGCGGAGCCTGCGACGACAAGGGCCAGATGTATATGCACGTCAAAGCCGTCGAGGCATTGCGTGCAGTTTCCGGCGGCAAGCTTCCCGTTAACGTGAAGTTCCTCATCGAAGGTGAGGAGGAGGTGGGCGGTGAATCGATCTCGAAATATGTAGCAGAGCATACAGCAAAGCTCCAGGCCGACGTCGCTCTAGTCTCCGATACCGAGCTGTTTGCCGACGGCGTACCTACCCTCTGCATTGGGCTCCGTGGGCTCATGTACCTCGAGATAGAAGCTCGCGGACCTGCGCGCGATCTGCATTCCGGAATGTATGGCGGCGCCGCGCCCAATGCTGTCTACGGCTTGATAGAGTTGCTTGCCAAAGCGAAGGGTGCCGACGGCCGCATTCTTATCCCCGGAATCTATGATGACGTCTCTGCACCTGCTGCTGCCGAAATCGAAAGCTGGAAGCATCTTCCCTTCAACGAGCAGGAGTTCCTGAAAGACGAGGTCGGATCCACTGCGCTCACGGGAGAACCCGGCCAATCGGTCTTAGCGCGCCTTTGGGCTCGGCCCACATTTGAGGTGCACGGCATCGCGGGCGGGTTTACCGGCGCCGGCGCAAAAACGGTTATCCCGGCCAAAGCCGTTGCGAAAGTCAGCCTGCGGCTTGTTCCGAACCAGGACCCGGCCAAGGTTCAGAAAGCGGTTACCGACTGGATCAAAGCCAGCACGCCGAAAGGTATTCAAACCGAAGTTCGCGTTCTGAGCGCCGGTCCTGCCATCTCGGTCAACCCCGATCATCCGGCCATTCACATTGCAGCCGAAGCCTTCGGTGAAATGCTCGGGAAGCCCACCGTGTTCATCCGCAGCGGCGGTTCCATACCTATCGTGGGTGAATTTGCTCAACATCTGAGGATTCCCACCGTCCTCATGGGCTTCGGCCTCCCGGACGACGGCCTCCATTCACCTAACGAAAAATATCGGGTTTCCAATTACTACGAAGGGATCAGAACCATCGCGCACTTCCTGGACCTGTACGGCAGCGCACATGCTAGAATCCGAGTCTGATGATGCAAGAACTTGCTCTGGCGCTGCGTCTTCAGGCGCTTGATCGCAAGATCGCTGGTCTCGAGACTGAGATTGCGACCCTTCCCAAACATATCGCCGAGATCGAGAAAAAGCTTGAGGCACATACTCGCAGGTTGGAGGCTGACCGCGCCGCCCTCGCTGCCAACCAACGCGATCGCAAGAAGCTCGAGGGCGACATCCAGGTTCACGATCAGAAAATCTCCAAACTGAAGGATCAGATGCTCGGCGCCAAGACCAACGAGCAATATAAGGCTTTTCAGAACGAGATATCCTACGCCGAAGGCGAAACACGCAAAGCCGAGGACAGAATTCTCGATTTGATGGAGCAATCCGAACCGCTCGAAAGGAACGTCAAAGCTGCTGAGGTTCATCTGCAGGAAGAGCGGCAGCATGTGGAACGCGAAAAGACGCACGCTCGCGAACGCACCACTATCGATCAGAAAGAGCTTGCCGCACGTCAGGCAGATCGCAAGACGATTGTTGCCGAAATGTCTCCCGCCTTCTATACGGAGTACGAACGGATTCGCAAGAAATCCAAAAACACCCCCATAGCTGACGCCACTGACGGGCGCTGCAGTGCCTGCCAGATCTCACTTCGCCCCCAGTTCTTTCAGGACTTGCGCCGCGGAGACAAGATCATGTTTTGCGAGAGCTGCGGCCGCATTCTCACGTACAATCCGGTAATCGACGTCGAAAGCGACGCCGCTGCGTCGCGCCAGACCGCCTGATTCGCCTCCTTTCGCGCCCGCAGTTACACCTCCGTAACCTTCCGCATTTCAGTTTGATATGCTCTCGGCTTCGGGCCACGTCGTGGCCACGTTGCCGGCTGTACTTGGAGGTTCAGGTATGAAGGTTTTTGAGAGTTCGGGCGTACGGAACGTAGCGCTGATTGGGCATGGCCACTGCGGAAAAACGTCCCTCACCGGATCCATGCTTTACACCAGCGGTGCCGTGGAGCGCTTCGGCAAGCCGGACGAGGGCAACGCAATAACGGATTTCGATGAAGAAGAAGTCGCGAGAAAGCTCAGCATCAGTGCGTCTCTCGCCGCTTTCCCCTGGCAAAAGATCAAAATCAATCTGATTGACACCCCGGGTTATAACATTTTCCTGAGTGAGAGCCGGTCGGCGCTGATCGCTGCCGATTCCGCTATCGTCCTCCTCGATGGCGTTGCCGGCATCGAAGTCTCCACCGAAAAAGTGTGGTGCTTTGCGGAAGAATTCAAGCTGCCCGCCGCTCTGGTAGTGAATAAACTGGATCGCGAACGCTCCTCATTTGACCGTGCCGTGACCGCCATCCACGAGCGCTTCGGCCGTTCGGCTGTTCCCATTCATTTGCCGTTAGGCTTGGAGAAAAACTTCGCCGGCATCATCGACGTAATCCGCATGCAGTGCCTTTCATACAAGCCCGGTGGAAACGGCCGTGGCACCGAAGGCGAAATCCCGGAATCCGAAAAGGAAAACGCCACAGCCGCCCACGAGGCGCTCGTCGAGATGATCGCCGAAGGCAACGATGAATTGATGGAAGAATTTTTCGCCACCGGCACGCTCCCGGTCGAGCACATCCTCACTGGTCTGCAGCAGGCCGTGCGCGAACGTCGTATCTTCCCCATACTCTGTGGCGCTGCCAGTCAGAATATCGGGTCCGATCTTCTCATGAACTTCATCGCGGAGATCTTTCCTTCTCCGCTCGAACGCCCCGGCATGGCCGCCGTCCGCGACGGCGCCGAAATTACAAAACCTGTCTTTCCCGCCGAGCCTCCTGCTCTCTTTGTTTTCAAAACGGCAGCCGATCCCTTCGCCGGCAGGTTGTCCTTTTTCAAAGTAATGTCCGGCACTCTGAAAGAAGACGCTCACCTCACCAACCAGCGGTCGAGCGTCAACGAACGTCTCGCCCACATCGCGACTCCCTTCGGCAAGACCTTTCAGCCGGTACCCGAACTCCGCGCTGGCGACATCGGCGTTGTAGCAAAGCTAAAAGACACGTTGACCGGCGACACACTTTGCGATAAGGCAAACTGCGCCGTTTATCGTGGTGTCAGCATCCCCGAGCCCTCCATTGCGTACGCCATATCCGCCAAAACTCGCAACGATGAGGACCGCCTTAGCGCGGCCTTAGCCAAGATGCTCGAAGAAGATCGCTCGCTTCGCTTCTATCGCGATCCCATGACCAAAGAATTTCTACTCGCGGGCAACGGTCAGCAGCATCTCGAGATTGTAGTCAGCCGCCTCAAGCGGCGGTATAGTGTCGACGTCGAGCTGAAGTCTCCGAAGATCCCCTACCGTGAAACGGTTCGCGGCAGCGCCAGCGTGCAGGGTCGCCACAAAAAGCAGACCGGCGGGCACGGCCAGTTCGGCGATTGCTGGATTAAAATCGAGCCGCTCGCCCGCGGCGAAAAATTCCAGTTCGTCAACGACATCTTCGGCGGCGCCATTCCCCGGCAATTCGTTCCCGCAGTCGAGAAGGGCATTCTCGAGGCCGCCGAACACGGCTTCATGGCCGGGTTCCCCGTCACCGATTTCCGTGTCACTCTCTACGACGGCTCCTACCACGATGTCGATTCCTCTGAAATGGCGTTTAAGCTCGCCGGTCGCAAAGCCTTCCGCGCCGCTATGCAACAGGCGAAGCCCGCGCTTCTCGAGCCGGTCATGAAGGTAGAAGTCGAAACCCCCGCCGACTTCGCCGGCGACCTCATGAGCGATTTCAACGGACGCCGCGGCCGCGTGGCAGGTATGGATCTGAACGGCAGCCTCCAAACCATTCGTGCTCTCGTCCCCATGGCGGAGATGCTGAATTACCAAAACGATCTCATCTCGAAAACACAGGGCCGCGCCTCGTTCCATATGGAATTCGACCACTACGACTACGTGCCCGCGCCTCAGGCGGAAAAAATCATAGCTGCCGCCAAGACGCACATGCATGTAGACGAAGAAGAGTAGTTCGCCGCCCCCGGCGGCGATCACTTATTGTGCGAACACTCGCTCAAAGAGGCGGTGCATTTTCGTCTGTAGACTGAGCAGATCCGACTCCAGGCTCTCCGCTCGAGATTTGTGCGTCGTCCAACGATTCACGAGCTCCGCGATCATCTGCGGCTGTTCCACTGCGGGCGGTATCTTGCCTTCCCCATGCCCCGTTACTAGCCGTAGCGCATGGTCCAGCGCCCGGAAGTAAGTCGTAGCTTCGAGCAGAAACTCGGCATCCGCTCGTTCCAGGTGCCCCATTTTCTCCACCACATCGATGCGCTCCGGCGTATTGAGGCTCTTGAAAAACATGCCCGCGCCTCTAAGCCGGAGGTACATCAGAATGAAGTCGGCGTCATAATACCCGCCCTGTCCTGCCTTCAGCGGTGCCGCCGGGCCTTGCTCCCGCTGCAGCCGTAACCGCATCTGCCGTAAGTCGAGTTTCGACCTCCCTCCCTGCCCATATCGCCGCCAGTCGACCTGTTGCAATTGCGTAAGAAATTTCGTCGCGCGATCAGTATCCCCGGCTACGCCGCGCGCCTTCATGTAAGCGATTCCTTCCCACGCCTCGGCTTTGTTGGAAAGATACTCAACGTATTTCGACTCCGACTGCACAAGCATCCCTTCACGCCCGTTCGGTCGCAGCCGTGTGTCGAGCGACAGGATCGGTCCGCCTTCCGCATAACCGGAGAGGATATCTAAAAGCCGCTCGACAACTCTCGTCCAGAAACGCTGTCGGCTCGCCTCGCCATCCGGGATGATAAACAGAAGATCAGCATCCGAACCGATATCGAACTCCCGCATCCCCAACCGGCCGAGCGCCACCACCATCATTTCGCTCTGCGGCTCTTCGAACGGCTTCTCACCGGTGGCGTGAGTGCGGGCATAATTCAACGCCATTTCAAGCGCGATCCGATAAGCGCGGGCAATCACAAACTCCGCTAACGCCGACGTCTCGTCGAGGGTCTGAAACACCGGTTCGGGCAAACATACGCTGCCCGCCTGAATGCGAAACATTTCGCGCCGAAAGAACCGCCGGAGTCCTTCGATATCGTTCAACGGCGCTGCCAGGCCTTCGAGCGCGTATCGACGCCCGGGATGGCTCGCCACTCGCCGCATCTCCTCCAGCAATTCCGGATTTCTGATCAGCTCATTTGCCAGCGTCGGACTAAGCTCGAAGATTTCGTTTGTCCAGCCCGATAGCACCGCGCTTTGCGAAAGCATCGCCAGTCCCGCCGGCCGCGCGCGCAAACCTTCCATGAATTTCGCCAGCCCGTTCTTCAGCGCTGCTGTGCCCTCCGCCCGCACTCTTTCGGCCAGTTGGGGCGTTATGGCTTTCACCGGGCGGCGAACGCCCTCGCCAGGATTGTTTCCGTAGCCTTCTTCCCCCTTCGAAGATGTTTCCCAGAAGGAATCCGGTGCCGCCGACGATGTGTAGTAAAGCGGCCGCTGCGCATGCACGATCCGCTCATAAATCGCCTGCACATTCTCCAGATGCTGATTCAGCTCTCTCAGCAAATGCACCGAAGCCGTCATCTCTGGTTGCCGGTCGTGCGCCAATGGCAATACCCGGCGCGCGACACGCTCCAGTTCCGCCGCATCGGACGGCAGCGCATGAATCTGCCGGTCATCCTCTATCTGCAACGCATGTTCCACGCCTCGCAGAAACCGGTATGCATCCATGAGCCGCGCGTATTCGGTTGCAGAAAGCAGGTTGTTCGCATGCAACCGTGCCAGCGCCGGAAGCGTTCCCTGGTCCCTTATCGAGCTTTCACGATTGCCATGCAACCTCTGCAGGCACTGCACCAGAAACTCAATGTCCCGAATACCTCCTCGCGTCAGCTTGACATCAATCTCGCTTCGCCGGGATAGCTTGCGGGCAATCTTTTCGCGAATGCGCTCGCGCGTCTCCGACATCGTCTCCACCGTCGAGAAATCAAGCGTTGTCGAATAGATCAGCGGCTCCACCGATTCGAGCAACTCCCGCCCAAGCCGTTCCTCACCCGCCGTCACGCGAGCCTTCAAAAGCATCTGCAGCTCCCAGTCCCGCGCCCGCTTCGCGTAGTAATCTTTCGCTGCCGGAAGCGACATGCAGACTTCCCCATGGCTCCCTTCCGGTCGCAAACGCAAGTCGATCCGATAACACTGCCCTGCCGGCGTATACGTCGACAGCAGACCCGTCAGCTGGTTCGCGACCTTCTTAAAAAACTCCTTGTTCGTGATATTTTGCTGCCCCGTTGTTTCCCCATTCGCGCTGTACAAAAAGATCAGGTCGATATCGGAGCTGTAATTTAGTTCCCTGCCGCCCAGCTTTCCCAAAGCAAGCACGGTGAAAGTGGCCGCCGTGCCGTTTCCTTCTTCCATCGCCCGGCCGTATCTCGGCGCGAGCTCGGCTGTAATTTCTTCGAGCGCGCAGGCGAGAATCGCATCGGCCAGATTTGAGAGTTCCTCTGTGATCTCCGACAACGTGCCCGCCCCTGCTTGATCCCGGACCACAATTCGCAGCAGCTCTTTCCGCCGGAAGAGGGCTAATTCGGCCGCACCCGGCTTCGCGTGGAGCTCACGCATAAAACCGCGTAGCCTTTCGCAGTAATCCTCCCGCGATAACACGCACGTGACATCGCCTATATCAAGGATCCAGTCGGGATTCCTTAACAGCACGTCAGACAGAAATCGGCTCGCCGAGAACACACACGTGAGCCAGCGCAGCCGCTCGTCGTCTGCATGCAGCAGCTTATCGAATACCTGTGGATTTCGCCTCTCGAACTCGTCGAAGTACTTGCGTACGCGTTCCGGGTCTGGCGAACTACCGAAGTACTCCTGTAGCGTCGATATCTCCAATTGATCTGCATGCGACTTAAGAAGAGGAGGAGGGAGAACCCTGACGGAGCGGTCAGTGTGGGTGGGGGGCATTTGTACGGACGCAGCCTCGTCGGGCTGCGTAGACAACGTGGTCTAACGCTTCGATTATAACCTTCCGGAACGCTTTTTAGGCTTGCTCCCGGCACTCCGGTCTCGCTTCAACCTTCTAGCGAAACGGCACGTCGCCCCCGGCACGACTCGTAAATCCCGAGCACGACTTCCAACGCGCGCAATCCTTCCTCGCCGTTTACTAATGGCTCCCGCCGCTCCTTTATCGCGTCCTCAAAGTCCAGAAATTGCCTTTCAAACGTCGTGACAGAGATTGCCATCGGATCCGAGGCTCCCGACGAAACGTTCTCCGCTACCGGCGCCGGGTCGCGCTCATTAGCGTCCATGTCCTCTCGTACGTCCCACGTGGTGAGGCGATCTCCCGATATGACGGCCGTCCCTTTGGTGCCGTGTATCTCGATCCGCTCAGTGTATCCCGGCCAAAACGCCGTAGCCGCTTGCATGACTCCTGTTGCGCCTGACCGGTAAGCGAGCAGCGCATTCACGATGTCTTCCGATTCGATCTTGTGCGCCGCCCCCAGTTGCCACATCCCATACACGGTGTCGATCCGGCCCATCAGATATAGCAACAAGTCCACCTGGTGAATCGCCTGATTGATCAAGGCCCCGCCGCCTTCCGTCTGCCAGCTGCCTTTAATCGGTCGGCTGTAGTAGGTGTCGTCGCGAAACCATTTCACATAGGCGTCCGCTTGTAGCAGCTTCCCGAGCCTGCCCGCGGGTAGAGCGCGCTTTAAAAAAATGGTCGCGTCGTCGAACCGGTGCTGGCTCGCCACGCTCAACGGAATGCCCGCCGTTCTTGCGCGCTCCACCATCTCCCTAGCTGTCGCCAGGTTGGTCGCTATCGGCTTCTGAACCTGAATCGGACGCCCGAACGCTGCACATTCCTCCAAAGGCTCGAGATGAAAGTCTGGAAAGGTGCAGACATCTACGAAATCAAGCCCCGGATACCGGCAGAGATCTTTGAAATCGCGCACGAACTCCGCACCCCATCGCCCCGCGAATTCGAGTCCCCGCGCCTCGCTCTTGTTCGAGCACGCAACCAGTTCGAAACCGATATTCCTGTAGGCTTGCGCATGTTTATTCGCGATCGAGCCCGTGCCCAGCAGCCCCACTCGCATCTTAGAGGCCTGTCTCTGTCCCACAGATATTCACAACAATACCGGCCTCGCGGAAGAACGCCGCTTTGGCCGCGAGCGCTCGGTTCGCGCTCTCCGCATCCGCACCGTACGCTACTTGAATGTGGTTCGCTTTGTGCTTCGCCATCATCTGGTCGCGCGTCACGCCGTAAAGAACCGCGTGCATGATCGGCCACTGCGGCGTCGTGATCCGCCATCTCCGCTCCGTTTCCTCTTTCGGTAGGGCCACAACTTTCGCGCGTCCCAGATCTGCCTTGAGTTCGCCGTCTTCGATGAAAACGCGGCTCCACACGATCTCGCCCGGCTTAGCGACCCCCTTTAACGATCCGCCTCCCAATCTGAAGTACATCGGCGGCTGCCGTTCACTCACCGAGCCTGCATACCCATCCACATGGTGTGCTGCCGGTGCCGCGCCCGATATCTCGAACACCCATACAAACTCGCCCCCAAACTCCTCGCCGAATCGCAAATCATGCAGCGTAGTCTCCGGCGGCAAGCCCAGAGTCTTCCACACTCTGTTCGTCACCAGCGCGTCCAGTCCCGCGCATTCATCTACTTCATTGAAGTGCGGCAGCGGTTCCCCCTCATAAAGCACACGCCCGGCACTCGATTTCACCGGCGGCCGGTCGGAATTGTTCAGCAAACCCTCGACCAAATCCGAAGCTGGAGCCAGATCCTTCAATCCCTGCTGATACTGAATCCCGATCGCATCACACCCAAACTCATCCGCAATCCGCAGAGCCGCGATGTACATGCGGCACTGGTCAAGGACTTGCCCCTCCGTAAGATCGGTATCCGGTTCGGGGCCGTTCTCGAATCTCATCATTTTCTCATCCAGCCATCTGCGAACCGCCTTCGCCTCTTCCTCCGGAACGTCCCGCATCGCTGCATACAAAGCCGATTGGCTCAGCCGCTCTTTGAACACACCGGTGGGGTTGAGCAGGTGATCCGGCACAATTGCGTTGAACATGCCCATGCACCCTTCGTCAAAAACACCGAGAATCGCCTTCTCTCTTTTCAGCTGGCGCGCCAGTGCCACGCCCACCCGAGTCGCCTGCTCCGGCAAACTCAATCCGTTGAGCGCTCGCACATGGCTTGTGTCATGCGTTACCTCCCCGCCCTTCAACCAGGCCTCGAGCCGAGAAAGAAAGTATTCGTCCAAAAAATCAATCGACCACAGCGTCGAGTACCTCACTCCGGCCTTCGTCAGCGAACCATTCAGGTTCAGCATTCCTACCAGTCCGGGCCACTCGCCGCTCCAGTTTGCAATCGTGAGAATCGGTCCTTGGTGAGTCGTTAATCCCGGCAGCACGTGATGGCTGTATTGCCAGACGGCCTCGATCACCACAAGCGGCGCATCCTCCGGAATATCGCGGAAAACCTCCATGCCCCGCTTCTGCGAATCGATGAAGCCGTGTCCTTTCGCTGGGTCGAAGGAATGCGCCCTGCTTACCTCGAAGCCCAGTTTTTGAATTGCATTGAAAACCGATTCTTCCACTCGCTCTTGTGCGGGCCAGCAGACCCGGTTCGCGGAAAGCCGCAGGTCTCCGCTCGCAATTGCTATCACCTCTTTGAACATCGCCCTTATTCTTTCAAACCGCCCCGCAACCTACTCTCGTGAGACAACTAAGTAAAGGCTCCCGAATCCAACTCTTCCATTCACTATTCAGCCCCGCCGGACACCAGAATGCAAGCAGCCGTCCTATCCTCTCCCCAACCGATCCAATCTCGCCCGTTACAGATCGAGCAGCTGCCCGTGCCCGAACTCACGGCCGGGCACGTTCTCTTGAAGGTTCACGCATGCGGCGTCTGTCGCACAGACCTTCATATCGTCGAAGGAGAACTCCCTGTTGTCAGGCCGCGCATCACGCCGGGCCACCAGATCGTGGGTACCGTCGTCGCGGGCGAAACGCCTTTTGTTCAGGTGGGCACCCGCGTCGGCGTCTCTTGGATCGGGGGCGTCGATGGCCAATGCCCCTACTGCCGCCGCGGTCTCGAAAATCTTTGCGACGCCCCCACCTTCACCGGCTACACAGTTCCTGGCGGCTACGCCGAGTACACGCTCGTTCGCTCCGACTTCGTCTTTCCGCTTCCCGCCGAGCTCGACGATCTGCACGCTGCTCCCCTGCTCTGCGCTGGCATCATAGGTTTTCGCAGTCTACGCGTCGCGGCCGTCGAGCACAATGAGCGTGTCGGGCTCTTCGGCTTTGGCGCCTCCGCCCACCTCGCCATCGCTGTTCTTCGGTCATGGAACTGTGAAGTGTTCGTTTCCACAAGAGGTGCTTCGCACCGCAGCCTGGCTGCTTCCCTCGGCGCGGATTGGGTCGGCGCCGAACACGATAAGCCTCCCGTCGAACTCGATCGCGCGATTACCTTTGCGCCCAGCGGCGATGTTGTCGTCGCAGCCCTTGCCAGCCTGCGCAAAGGCGGCGTCGTCGCCATCAATGCCATCCACCTGGACCGCATGCCCGAGTTCGATTACGATCGCCTGCTCTGGGGCGAACGCCAACTGCGCAGCGTCACCAATATGACCCGTGCCGATGCCCGCGACTTCCTCGAGATCGCAAACGCAATTCGCCTCCAGCCCCGGATCACGACCTTTCCCCTCGACCGCGTGAATGAAGCGCTGCTCGCCGTAAAGCAGGATTCCATCGACGGCGCAGCCGTAGTCACAGTTGGATAACGATTCCTAGGGAATAATGCGGTCCGAGCGAAACTGGCGGATCAGCCTGCCGAACATCTCTTCCGTATCCACGGAATCGGTGAATCCAAACCGCCGCGCCTTGCCCGTATCAGACATCACGTCGTATTCGATGTTTAACAACGCATCGCCAAATCCCCAAGCCGCAATTTCTTCGAACCGGTACGGCCGCAAACCGTAGGTCTGCACCATGCGTTTCCACAAAGCACCCTTGTCTCGCATAAACGTCGTGAGCGACAGCTGCAGCGGCGGCCCGTAAGCCATCCCGAAACTCTCTGCAATGTCCGGCCACACGTTTTCCCAGCGGAAGTAATCACCGTTTGTGATGTTAAACGCCTCGTTTGCGCATTTCTCGTCACTCGCAGCCCAGACCATCGCGCGCGCCAGATGCTCCGCATCCGTCATCTCGGCTACTGCGCGGTACGCGCCTGGTCTGCCCGGAAATCGAAGGGGTAGTTTAAGCTCCTTCGAAATCGCGGCGTAAACCGCTAGCACCATGCTGATATTCATCGGATTCCCCACCGCAAACCCGCAGATGCCCGAGGGCCGCAGCGCCGCCCACGTCCATCGTCCTTCAGCAGCCTTCTCGATCAGGTAATCTTCCTGGTCGTAATAGAAATTCGGCGGCATGTGCCGCGGATCGGATTCCTTCGCCGGTGTCTTATACGGCCCCAGGTGCGCTCCGTAGTACTTCGCTCCTTCCACCAGCACGATCCGCTCGATAGGTGCAAACCTCTCGATCGTCTCCGTCAGGTTGCACAGCAGCGCCAGATTCGCAATCACCTGCTCGGCTTCCGTCTGGCGCTCGGTATATGCCGCAAAGAAAACGTGCGTAACGTCGGCCAGTTCCCTTAGCTTTATGTCACAGTCGTTCCGGTTCAGAAGATCCACGGAAAGAAAAGGAATGCGCGTCTTGAAGTCGGGCGCCCTTCTCGACACCGCGACCGCGTCCCAATCCTCCAGCCCGCTCAGGTGCTTCACCAGGTTGCGCCCGGTAATACCCAGCGCGCCTGCAACAAGAGCCTTCTTCTTTTTCATCGCGTCCTGTCCGTAATAGCCACTCGATGCTCTCGGTCGCTCATCGTTGCATTTCCGCGTGGGGCGAGTTCTCGCCCACGTCGAAACTGCCGTTCTCCCGCTCTGCCAAAGCAGGGCGTCGAAGGAGCGTCGGTAGAACACCGAGATGTTCGCTGCCCCA
Organism: Terriglobia bacterium; assembly: GCA_963723645.1. Lineage (GTDB taxonomy): Bacteria > Acidobacteriota > Terriglobia > Bryobacterales > Bryobacteraceae > Bog-105. The sequence continues at coordinate 507,807 of CAVRRR010000005.1, read as the reverse complement.
AACGCACATGGCTTCCACGATGGGAATAAGTTGTTCGCCGGCGGGGCTCAGGCTGTAATCCACTCGCGGCGGAATTTCATCGGCGGCATCACGCTTCACAATACCGTCTCGCGCCAACTCTCTCAACTGAGTTGTCAGCACCTTCTCGCTGACGCCCGGCAGTAATGCGCGCAGCTCGCTGAACCGGTTTGATCGGAACGAGAGGTGCCAGACAATAAGTACCTTCCACTTCCCTGCAATGGTGTTTGCAGTAGCTTGCACCGGGCATCCAAAATGCTCTTTCATTTCTCCTCCAGGGCAACGGGCTTACAAAAATGTGAGTACTTCCCAAGCCTCCAATCCGATGCTACCCTCGATCTGAACCAGCCACAACGTATGCCCACCCAACTGAGTCCCACCGAAATGAAGCAGTTCGTCACCCGGCATTTTGACGATTTTGTGAACAACCGAAAACCGGAAGTCATTCGCAACAACATGAGGCCCGATTTCTACGACCACGATGGCCCCGGCGGGAAGCCAACCGGCATTGAGGGTGATGAACAAATGATGTTGCGCATGTATGAGTTGATGCCCGATCTTCAAATCAAGATCGAAGACATCCTCGCGGAGGGAGACAAGGTGGTATGCCGGAACGTTTGGCATTGGACGGATCCGGCTTCCGGCAAACAGATGCAGTTCCACGGCTTTGTGCAATGGCGCTTTGAAGACGACAAGATCGCCGAGCGTTGGGCCACCGTGACGCCGCCCGCGGAAGGCGAACCATGGATCCGAACCGCGGGATGACCAATACTTCACGTGAGAGTTGTTCTGCACAATTAAGCGCAGGCCTACATGCGTGTGTACTTGGAGCTACGTTGCGCTTGCTTCGACGCTGAAAACTATCGCCACTTCGAGCCTGGTCGATGGCATACATCTGGATGCGGATCAACACGCGACACTCGGTACTGCCTTAGTCAAAGTCGTACGGCTATTAATCTCCTGGTAAGAACGTGGCCTCGCGGCTGAGACGGGCCGCACAGCTCAATCTTTGAACCCCCGAATCAAGCTCGACCTAGCAGAACCAGCCCTCCTACGAGAGTCTTTCAACAGCATCAAATGTCACCGGCGATCGCTCCCAAGCGCTGCAGAAGTGCCCGGTGGTTTGCTGCTCGATTTCTAAGCATCGCGAGCAATACGGCGCGAGTTTAAGACAATAGCGGTCGAGCGCACCTGACTCGAAAATGACTTTTCTTCCACTGGACATCTCGATCAAGATGGCGATTGCAATCGGAATCGGAATGCTCGTGGGACTCGAACGTGAGTGGTCCCAGAAAGATTTGGGAACGCGAACCTTCACAATCGTAACCATTGCAGGCACGCTGAGCATCCTTGCGGGACCATCGCTTGCATACATCACACTCGCCGGTGTCTTGCTGATCGTACTGTTAACGGGTCTGCGAAACCTGCGGGAAGGAAAACCGATCGAGACGACCACCTCGGCAGCGGTCATTGTGATGTTTGTGCTCGGAGTTCTTGTTGGGCAAGGTCATCGTTACACCCCGGTTGCTGCCGCCATCTTGATTACCATGCTGCTGTCTCTGAAACCAGCGCTGACGCATTTTGCAGGCGGTCTTCTCGTCAGTGAAGTACGTTCGGCAGTCCTACTTGGTCTCCTTGCCTTTGTGATTTATCCTGTTCTCCCGGATCACACCGTTGACCCGTGGGGACTCGTTAATCCGCAAGAAGCGTGGCTCACGATTGTCGCCATTGCGGCGGTCGGGTTTGTCAATTACGTCCTTCTCAAGATCTACAATTCGCGCGGACTTTACTACTCGGCGATCCTGGGAGGCTTGGTAAACAGCACGGCTACGATTGCAGAGCTATCGGGGTCTCTCCGGAACCAAGGCGAAAACGTAGGGCCGCTCGCGATCACCATCGATTTGCTGACGGTGGTCGCAATGTTCCTCCGCAATCTGCTGATCCTGGCCCTCTTCGCCCGTGCTGCCGTTGGAGCCGCAGCCGCTCCCTTGCTGGCAATGATGCTGGCCGTTGGCGTATTTCTATGGTGGCAGCGAAAGCATAGGCAGACAGGCGTGGGGCCTTTGCAACTCTCGTCGCCGCTTCAACTGACCAGGGTGTTCAGATTCGGAGTTATCTTCTTAGCTATCGAAGTGGTCGGGAACCTTGCCGAGCGATACCTCGGTCACCTTGGCTTCTTGGCCGTCAGTGTGATCGGCGGTCTTGTGTCGAGCGCCAGCACCGCAGGCGCCGCCGCAACCCTCGCCATGCGCCACAAAAATCGACATGCAGACGGCCGGCCTCGCCACGGCATTAACTTCCATGACCAGTGCTCTTTCCAATCTGCCGCTTCTGCATCAGCAGATTAGGCAATGGCCCGTGACCGGTAAACTGACACTTGTATCCTGCGCGATCGTGGCCATCGGTCTGATCGCGATGCTCGCCATGGCATGGTTTTAAACACACTCACCCATAAATCTTGGATCAAGCTTTTAGGTTTCCTCGGCAACGTTCTCTGGCCCGCTATATTGAAAAGAGAGCTGGGCCGCATTCCGTACCGCTGGAAGCGCGATCGACACCCCCTGTCGCTTCGAGATTCCCGTCGATCAACCGGCTGACAATCTCTGTACAATCACGGCCTGGAAGGAGCTGCCATCCCCGAGAAAGCGTTCGACCCGAAAGAAATTGAGCCTAAGTGGCACCAGAAGTGGATCGACGATCCGTCGCTCTACTCAGCCGATGCTCCTGAGCGGCCCAAGTACTACGTCCTTGAGATGCTTCCGTATCCGAGCGGCAAGCTGCACATGGGACACGTGCGCAATTACTCGATCGGCGATGCACTCGCCCGCTACATGTGGATGCGTGGCTATAACGTCCTCCACCCGATGGGTTGGGATTCGTTCGGCTTACCCGCCGAAAATGCCGCTCTCAAAGAGAACCGCGATCCCCGTGAATGGACGCTCCGCAACATCGCGCACATGAAAGCCCAGATGCAGAGGCTCGGCTTCGGCTTTGATTGGAGCCGCGAGGTTACCACCTGCGAACCCGAATACTATCGCTGGAACCAGTGGTTCTTCCTCAAAATGTTCGAGCGCGGTCTCGCTTACCGCAAGGAAGCACTCCTCAACTGGTGCCCTGAATGCTGCACCGTTCTCGCCAATGAGCAAGTGGTTAACGGCTGCTGCTGGCGTCATGAAACTACTCCCGTCGAGCAGCGCGCCATGCTGCAGTGGTTCTTCAAGACAACCGCCTACGCGGCCGATCTGCTCGACGACATGAAACAGCTTGAGGGTGGCTGGCCCGAGCGCGTCTTTGCCATGCAGCGCAATTGGATCGGACGGTCCGAAGGCGCTGAAATAGACTTTGCCGTTGAAGACTCGAGCAGCAAAATTCGTGTCTTCACCACCCGCATCGATACCATCTACGGCGCGACCTGCCTGATCGTCGCTCCCGAACATCCCTGTGTCGAAACACTCGTAACGGACGAGGCCGAGCGCCTCAAAGTCAAGGAGATGATTGATGCCACCGCGCGTCAGGAACTTGACAGGGAAGAAAAGCTCGGCCTGTTTACCGGAGACTGCGCTATTCATCCTTTCAGTGGTGCGAGAATTCCCATCTGGATCGGCAACTTCGTTCTTATGGGCTACGGCACGGGTGCCGTCATGGCTGTTCCTGCCCACGATAAGCGCGACTTCGAATTCTGCCGGACCTATGGCATACCGATCGCTCCCGTCATTCGCCCGATAGACGGCGCGCTGCCCGATCCCTCGACCATGACTGAGCCCTTGACGGAGTACGGCATCGTCGAAAGCTCCGACGAATGGTCGGGGCTCCCTAGCGACATCGCTCGCAAAAAGATGGCCGCCTACGCCCGCGATCATGGTTTCGGCGGCCCGTCGACTACGTATCGCCTGAAAGACTGGGGCATCTCGCGCCAGCGCTATTGGGGCACGCCTATTCCCATCGTGTATTGCACCGATTGCGGTGCGGTCCCGGTTCCCGAAACGGATCTTCCGGTTCGCCTGCCCGACCACGTGAAGATCACCGGCCAGGGCCGCTCGCCCCTCGAAGCTGTCGAGTCGTTCATCAACGTGCCTTGTCCCAAGTGCGGAGGCCCCGGTCGCCGTGAGAGCGACACCATGGACACCTTCGTTGATTCCTCCTGGTACTTCTATCGCTACTGCGATGCCCACAACGCGCAAGCCCCGTTCAACTCGGAGGTCATCGCCCGCTGGTTTCCGATCGATCAGTACATCGGCGGCGTCGAGCACGCCATTCTGCACCTCATCTACTCGCGTTTCTGGACTAAGATGATGCGCGATATCGGTGTCATCTCTAACGATGAGCCAGTAAAACGCCTGTTCACTCAGGGGATGGTCATCAAAGACGGCGCGAAGATGTCCAAAAGCCTGGGCAATATCGTGTCGCCCGACGACATGGTGGCCCAATACGGTGCCGACACTGCCCGCATGTATTCACTCTTCGCCGCGCCTCCTGACCGCGATCTCGATTGGCAGGAAGACGGCCTCTCCGGCGTGAGTAAGTTTCTCAGCCGCATCTATCGCTTTGTCACTCGGAACGCCGGCCGCTCAGAGGCCGGGACCGGCGAAGGCGATCGCGACGCCCTGCGGGCGCTTCACCAGACAATCCAAAAAATCACTGCCGATTTCGACAGCCGCTGGCACTTCAACACCTCCATTGCTTCACTCATGGAACTCACCAACAGAATGCTCGAACTCGAACCCGGGCTCTCGGCAGCCGCTCTGAACGATATTTGTCGAGATGTAACGTTGCTGCTGGCGCCCTTTGCGCCTTACACCGCTCAGGACCTCTGGGCCGCGCTCGGCCATGAAACTCCCGCCTTCCGGGAGCCTTGGCCCGCGTTCGACCCCGCACTGGCAAAGCAGGACCTGATCGAAATACCAGTACAGGTCAACGGCAAGCTGCGTGGACATATCCATGTCCCGCTTGGTACGACCGTTCCTGATTTGGAGCGGGAGGCGCTTGCGAACGAAAAGGTGAAGCCGTTTCTCTCTGGCAAGCAGGTCATCAAAATTGTCGTCATACCAGACCGGCTCGTAAATATCGTAGTCAAATCCTAAATTCTCGGAAACGAGCCTTTAGCGCAGCACGCCTGATGTTTACCGAACCCTTCCCATCTGTAACTTAGAGGTCTCTGGCCCAATCTGTTCTAAGCTAAGAGGAAGGCGGGATTTTGAGCACGGAGAGTGCCATCTGGGCTAAGTCTCTTTTTAAGAGGTTTCGCTCGGGAGAGACGGAAGTTATGGTCTTCCATGAGCTTTCTCTGGAAGTGTGCCGCGGCGAACTCCTCGCCGTTATCGGAGAATCTGGTGCTGGAAAGTCCACCCTTTTGCACCTGCTTGGCGGTTTGGATCGTCCTACAAGTGGGGCGATTTATTTCGAAGGGCGCGATATCGCGAGCCTGAGCGATTCAGCGCTGGCCGAGTTCCGTAACCGGCACTTAGGTTTTGTTTGGCAGAACCCGTCTCTTCTGCCTGAATTTACGGCTCTGGAGAATGTGAGCATGCCGTTGCTCATCAGTGGTGTCGCCCGCGCAATTGCTGGTCGCAAGGCTGCTGCCTGTCTCGAAGAGGTAGGTCTCGGCAGCAGGCTTCGCCATCGATCGGGTGAGCTGTCGGGTGGCGAACAGCAGCGTGTCGCGCTGGCTCGGGCACTGGTTACCGAGCCGCAGGTTTTGTTAGCCGATGAACCGACCGGGAATCTGGATTTTAAAACGGGGGAGATGATTATCAGTTTGGTTACCGAAATGCACGCACGCTATAAGCTGACATCTGTTTTCGTTACCCATAATCTTTCGTTCGCAGGTCGTTGCGATCGGGTTTTAGAGTTAAAAAAGGGTTCCTTGCATCAGCCGTCCTCGCTGGAACTGCAGGGAATCGGAGTTGTACAGGACGCAACCCGTCTTGGCGGTGGTACTTATGTTTGAACGATACACCGAAAAAGCGCGCAGAGTTATCTTCTTTGCAAGATACGAAGCGAGCCAATTCGGAAGCCCGTACATTGAAACAGAGCATCTGCTCTTGGGTCTTTTGCGGGAAGACAAAGCCTTGGCGAACCGCTTTCTTCGTTCGCACGCGGCTATTGAATCGATCCGAAAGCAGATTGAGGCGCACACAACTGCTAGAGAAAAGGTGTCGACCTCCGTTGACCTGCCACTCAGCCATGAGTGTAAGCGGGTACTGGCGTATGGGGCGGAAGAAGCCGAGCGCCTCAGTCATAAGCACATTGGGACCGAGCATCTGCTTCTCGGCCTCTTGCGCGAAGAGAAAAGTTTTGCCGCAGAGATCCTCCACGAGCGAGGCTTGCGTCTTTCGGCCGTGCGGGAAGAGATTGCCCGCTCCGCTTCCGAGAAAACTTCCGCTAGCCGGCCCAAGGAAAGCTCCCTGCTCGCCGAGTTTAGCCGCGACTTGACGCAGGCTGCCGTAGACGGCATGCTCGACCCGCTTATCGGACGCGACTCCGAACTTGACCGCGTCGTTCAAATCCTTTGCCGCCGTACCAAGAACAACCCGGTGCTCATCGGTGAGCCGGGCGTCGGTAAAACCGCCATCGTTGAAGGTTTGGCCCAGCGCATCGCCGACGGCGATGTGCCGTCTTTCCTTTCCGATAAGCGCATCCTGGCACTTGATCTCTCTCTGATCGTCGCCGGCACCAAGTATCGCGGCCAGTTCGAAGAACGGCTCAAAACCATCATGAAAGAGTTGATGGACAATCAGAACGCCATCATCTTCATCGACGAGCTGCACACCCTCGTTGGAGCTGGGTCTGCCGAGGGATCCCTCGATGCCGCCAATATCTTGAAGCCCGCCCTCTCGCGGGGCGAAATCCAGTGTATCGGCGCCACTACACCCGCTGAATATCGCAAGTCCATCGAAAAGGATCGTTCGCTCGAACGCCGCTTCCAGGCCGTCAAGGTACCGCCGCCCAGTGAGACGGATGCAATCCGTATCCTTTTCGGCATCAAAGAACGGTACGAGAAGTTCCACGCCGTCGCTTACACCGACGAAGCCATCGAATCGGCTGTATACACGTCCACGCGCTTCATTCCGGATCGTTTTCTGCCGGACAAGGCTATCGATCTCATTGATGAGGCCGGCGCCCGCGTCAAGCTCCGTCAGACCACTCTTCCGAGCGAAGTGGCCGACATCCAGAAACGCATCAAGTTCATCGTGCACCGCATGGAGAACGCGATCGCTAACCACGAATTTGAGAAGGCCCGCTTCTATTCCGACGAGGAGCGCAAGGAACGAGAAAATCTTCGCGTCCTTCGCGAGAAGTACAACCTCGACGACACATCTACCGGCGTCGTTTCAAAGGACGACATAGAGGACGTCGTTGCTCGCTGGACCGGCGTTCCCATGACCTCGATCAAGGAAGAAGAGATTAACAAGCTTCTCCGAATCGAAGAAGAGCTCCACAAACGCGTCATCAGCCAGGAAAAGGCTATCTCCGCGCTGTCGAGAGCTATCCGCCGCTCACGCGCTGGCTTGAAATCGCCCAAGCGCCCCGCTGGTTCCTTCCTCTTCCTGGGCCCGACCGGCGTCGGTAAGACCGAAGTCGCCCGGGCACTCGCAGACTTCCTTTTCGGCAGCGAGAAGTCGCTCATCCGCTTCGACATGTCCGAGTTCATGGAGAAACATTCAATCTCCAAGTTGATCGGTTCGCCTCCCGGTTACGTTGGATACGAGGAGGGCGGCCAGCTTACCGAGCGTGTAAAGCGAGCTCCCTACTCGATCATCCTGCTCGATGAGATCGAAAAGGCCCACCCCGACATCTACAACATCTTGTTGCAGGTCTTCGAAGACGGGCAGCTCACCGATGGGCTCGGCAATACGGTCGATTTCAAGAACACGATCATCATTATGACCTCGAATCTGGGAGCACGCTTCCTCGATAAACGTGGTCAGATCGGGTTTTCCACCGAATCGCTCACCGGCATTCCGCAAAAAGTCGAGGAGCAGGTTATGGGCGAAGTCAAGCGTGCCTTCAACCCTGAATTTCTTAACCGCTTGGACGAAGTCATCCTCTTCACCTCTCTTGTCGACGAGGATCTTCTTAAGATCATGGACCTCCTGGTCGACCAGGTGAACACCAACCTGGTGGCAAAGCAAATTCGGATCCGCCTCGAACCTGATGCTGCGAAATACATCCTCGACAAAACGTGTACCGACCGCAGCTACGGTGCCCGGCCGCTACGGCGCGCGTTGCAGAAGTATATCGAGGACCCGCTGTCGGAAGCCTTGATCCAGGGCACGCTTCCCCGCCCGGCTGATTTGGTCGTCTATCTCGGCGAAAACGGCATCTACTGCCGCCAGGGTGGCGACCTCGAAGGTCAGCCTGTTCCGGCAGGCGGCCTCGAAGAGTCCGCGCCCAGCGCTGGCACGCCGCTCTACATGTTCACTTAGACAGTTGGACCCGGGTGAGTGCTCCTCATCCGGGTCCTTTGGCTTTCAGTCGATCGTTCTCTAAGGAGTGATCGTTTCCGGTACGTTGTACTCGATTGTCCGGGCGCTCACCCGATCTCCCTGGCGTACCTCTACGTACACACTCCATTCACCGGCAGCAGGAAAGATGGGTTTGGCGATGTACATTCCCGGGTCTGTTCCTGCCGCCCGGAATACCGTGACATCCGTATGCTGGGACGTTTCGACCTGCAAAGTGACTTTAGCGTTCGGCAAATTGATATGTCGCGCGTCTGTGACGTGAATCGCGAACGGAATGGGAACGTTCGCCTGGAGCGCAGCCGTTGGATCGAAGCGGATGTTGAAATCGCCTCCGTGCCCTTGGCCGAACGCTACACCCAACCAAAGCAAGAAGCAACTGAGCGTCCTCACAACCTCATATTCTCAAATCGCAGGAACGATTGCAGTCGTGATGGAGTGTATCAACTTGGCTGAAAAGTCCAGGACCGCTATTATCCTGATCTGAACACGCTCGCTCTGGTTTTTACGACCCCTAAGACTCACATCCGCCGGCAGGTCCTCGCCTAAGCGGCTACCTGTTCTACCCACTTCCAATCGCTCGTGAATCGCAAGAAGCCTCGCAGCTGCTGATTTAGCGGCCATTCCCACTCATAAGCCGGTAAATCCTTGGCCATCATCTTTCCTTGCGCAAGGCGTGAGTAGGCGTCCGACAATTCCGACCGGTGCCGCCGCCATCGATGCTCGTCCAGCCACCAGATCCCTTGCGGATCAACTGCCCTCGTACATTTTGTGCAGCAGTTCGACCAGTCTGTCGAATCGATTGACGGGTACCAGCAAAACCCTCGGAAATCGACACCGTTCAGCACCAGCCTCTCGCACTCCTGCTCCATCAGCTTCAACCAGCTGAGGCGGTCGAATATGGTGCCCCGCACGTTAGTCTCGGAAAGCAGGATAGGTACTTGAAACTTCTTGACATAATCCATTGCCACGGCCCCGAAGCCCCGCGGCGATGCGACCGGACCGCGAATATCCGTTCTCCCAACCTCTTTGTTCCAGAACCACTCCATCTCCGAGTGAAAGTAGTAGTCTAGGCCGAGCACATCTATGCTGGCCGCGTGCTCCTGGAACCAGGCGATATCTTCCAAGCTCAAGCCGTGCTGTGCGAAATATCTGTACATCGCATGGTCCTGGTCCACTTTCCCCAGCACCAGGTCGTGAATCGCAAACCGGCGCGCATTGGCAAATCTAACCCATTCGACTGACTTCCGGTCAAGCGCCCGATGGCTCTCCGCCGTATCGATATACACGATCTGATTGCTTGCGTTCTTCTGCTTGAGAAGGGCGCTCGCCGAGCAAATAGCCTTCCCTGCCTGTATAACCATCGCGACAAAATCGCGATCGGACGCCCGATGCGGGTACCACATACCCGTGTACGAGCAAAACAGTGTCGTCGGCAACGGCTCGTTGAAGACCGTGTACCGCTCGATCCACTCGTATCTTTCCGCAAAGCGCTCCAGAAAACGCGTATAAAGGAGCGGAAACATCGGGTTCAGAAACCCGTCCGTCAGCCAGGTCGGGAACGAAGTGTGGTGAAGCGGGTCGACAATGGGCTGCATCCCCGTCTCCTGCATGTGGCGCATAGGACCATCCATCCAGCGCCAGTCGAACTCTCCTTCTCTTTGTTCGATGCGGTGCCAGGGAACCGAATAGCGGAGCTCCCGAATGCCTGCATCATGGAGAAGGGTCAGATCTTCACGCCAGAGCTTGAGGTGCCGTGTCGTGCTTAGGACATCTTCGTCTGTGCCGAACATCTGTGTGCTTTCGAACGCACCGAGGTGAGTAATCATAGGGCCTGTACTGTGAGCGCAAGCCCCGCAAAACGTCTGCCGACTGGATCACGAGCATTTGATTCCCGTACGCAAGGAACGGTGACCTGCCATCAGTAACATCGGTACTCTACTTGCAAGCCTTTTCGAAACCTGCTACTAGCCTAAATCCCTCGGAACGACGTCTTTGGCATCTGGTTCAGCCTTACGCAGGGTAATAGCGTTCCACTAGACACAGTTTCAGAGCCGTCCGAATTTAGCCACAGCTTCGCGGATCGATTTGTATCTCTCGATGAACGGAAACATGCCATGCTCGCTCTCATCGAGCTGCTGGGCTTTTTTAAGCACTTCTTCGGCATGCTCCTTTGGTACTACTGCAACTCCGTCCATATCGGCGACTACGATGTCCTCAGCCCGAATCTCCACTCCTCCGCAGGTCACCGGCACATTCTTTCCGGCGAATCGATAGTGATTGACTGTGGTGGAGGGCACCACGCTCCGGCTGAAAACAGGAAACTGAAGTTTCGTGATTTGCGGTGTATCCCGGAGGCCTCCGTCAACTACTGCCCCCGCTAATCCGCGGTATTTCATGGCTGTGCTCATCAGTCCGCCCAGCCCGGCATAATCGAGGCCGTCCTCCAGCACCATCACATATACCGAGCCGGCCGCCGATTCGTCAATCGTGTCAAGCATTCCCTGCAGCGCTCTAGCTCCGTCGTGATTCTCCTCTTTCTTGAGCAGAACAGTCACTGCCGGACCCGCAAACTTCGCCGGGTTCAAGGGCCGCATCTCGTGACCCATATAAGCCCGTTTGCCGTAGAGTTGCTCCATTGCGTCCGCTACGGAAGCGACTTCAACCAGTCGAAAGCCATCAATGACATTCGTCGGATCCGGTGGGCTCGCAGCGCCTCTGAACGAAAGCAGTAGACATAGCAGCGTCGCAAAAGCGATGGCAGCGATGACTTTCTTCATCTCTCAGTTACACAATCCTGACTTGACGAACTTTCCTGAACATTGCCGAAGCTGGCAAACAGGCCTCAAGTTCGAAAAAATTTGGCCCTCTGGCATTCATCAGAAGGTTCAGTCTACACTGATGAGACCAACCGGCGGCAGCCAACCGCCTCGACCTGCCGCCTTCCGATCTTCTCCTGATTCGAATATCCTGGAAGGCACGCCGCTCGTAGCAGAGGGCCGCTATTCATGACTTCAACAAATGACCCCTACGATGACCCTGTGCGCCTCTGCGTCTTGGCTTTCGACATGGATACAGGTAAGCTGAAATGGCGTTTCCAGTTCACGCCGCACGACGTCTTCGACTACGACGCCAGCGATCTGCTTAGATTCGCATTGACAGAGCGGCCGGGACATTAGGATTAATGGTCAATTACACTTTGTCAGATCTCGCGCGCTCCCTGTGCGCTGCATTTCTGCTGCTTCCGCTTTTACTCGTCCCTGGTTATGTCGCTGGTTGGATGACTCGGTGCTTTGACTTCCGTTCGCTGTCGTTTCGCTCGCGCCAACTGGTCAGCATTCCTCTTTCCATGGCCCTGACGCCCATCGCGATCTACTGGGCCGGCACTCTGATGGCTTGGACTGCGGTAAGTCTCTTGTTCGCTGTCGTGTTTGCATTCTGGGTATCGTTGCTGGCGGGAGCCTGGGGACATGAGCGGCCGTCTGAATGGCTGCACTCCCTCAGAACAATCCCGTACGGGGCATGGGCCATCGCCGCTCTATGGCTGTGCATTGCGCTGCTGTCTTTAGTCGACCTCCAGATCGGGGACCGTCTCTACTTTTCGGTCTCGGTTTATGACCACAGTGTTCGCACCGCTATCACCGAGGCCATCACGCGCACAGGAACCCGGCCGGACAATCCCTTCTACTTCCTATCGGGGCCTACTCTTCTCCGCTATCACTACTTCTGGTTTCTCAGTTGCGGACTGTTGAATTTTTCTACCGCGGGCCTCGTGGGTGCTCGCAACATTATCAACGCGAGCGTTGTCTGGTGCGGGTGGGGATTGTTGTGTGTCGCTGTGCTGTCTCTGCGAACTCTCTATAACCTGAGAGGCGCTGCTTTAAAGAGGCGCAGCTACATAACGATCGCTCTCTTCACGATTACCGGACTTGATCTTCTGCCGACTCTCTATCTCCTGCTGCAACGCCGCATTTACCCCGAAATGGAATGGTGGAATGAGACCCAGGTCACCTCTTGGTTTGGCTCAGTTCTCTGGGTCCCGCATCACACGGCCGGACTGGTTATAGGACTGGTCGCGCTTCTTCTCTGCCTTGACGCTGTCTCGCGGATCACCATGCGGCAGAGAATTGGCTGCGCCATACTCGCGGGAATTGCCTTGGCCACGCTGGTTGGAACTTCGATTTATGTGGGCGTAGTCATGGGTGCTTTCTTTGTCCTGTGGACTGCGTGGGTCTTGCTGCGGAGGGATCGCATGCAAACTCTGGTGCTTTTCATCGCCGGCATCGTCGCTTGCGCGTTGGTTGTTCCGTACCTGAAATCGCTGACGGGGCCCGGCGGCGGCGGTACTTTTCTCAAGCTTTCGATCCGGCATTTCTGGATTCCCGATCACTACGCCGCGAGCCGCGGCTTGGGCTGGACGGCGGCGCAGCTACTTCGTCTGGTTTTTACGCCGGTAAACTACTTCCTCGAACTTGGATTCTTTTTCGTGGCAGGAATAGCGTACCTATATCGGCTATGGCGGAATCGGCGTTTCACAGAGCCGACGAAAATTCTGTCCTTGCTTCTCCTGACAGGGTTGTGCATTTGCACCTTCGTCCGGTCCGGCGTCATCCTCGCGAACGATCTAGGGATGCGTGGCTTTCTACCTATACAGTTCGTGCTCCTGCTTTGGTCAGCTGAACTTATAGATTCCTGGCGGGCGGATCGTCGTTCTTCGCAAAGTGGCTCGCGCTCGCGCTCGCTACCCGCCGCCGCGTGGGCCGTCCTGCTGGTTCTTGGATTCGGCGGTACTTTGTGGGAGCTCGGGATGATGCGCCTAAACGCCATCCTCACGGATGCGGGTGTCCTTCCCACATTCTTCGTTCCGGACCGGCATCTAGGGGCGCGCACGTTTGCGTTGCGTCGCGCCTACGAAATGCTCGATCGCCAGCTCCCCGCGAATGCCGTCGTCCAGAACAACCCTCAATGGCTGTACACGGACTACTTCTACGGTTTGTATGCGGACCGGCAGACGGCTGCTTATGACCCGACATGCGGTGCGCAGTTCGGGGGCGATCCGCACATGTGCACCGAGCTTTTTCCTGTACTCTCGTCCATGTTCAACCACCCGGATCAGCTTGGGGTTGCCTACATACAGCAACTTTGCAGCCGGCTCGGAATTTCGGCGCTGGTCATCAAGGATCTTGACCGGGGTTGGAAAGCGAATCCAACCTGGGCTGCTGGTTGGACACCGCTCGTATCAAACGAGTACGCGCGCATTTTCGTGGTTCCCCCAACCCCCGCACCCGGCACCGATGCCGCGCGAAGCCTCAGGTGAACGCAGCCAGTAAGACGCTTAGAGCCTGTTCTCAAGCCGCTTACTGCAGTCTCTTGAAATACGTGTAAGGGCGATCGCGCTCCCTAAACTCGGGTGAAGGTCCGGCCACCTCCCATCCATCCGTGTTCGCCGATTTCGGTACGGTATCGGCAAAGACCCACTTTGCGCCAACACTCCGAAACGCATCAAGGACTTGCTGTCTGGTCTCGGGACTACTGCGCCAGAACTCGTCCGGCTTGCCGAACGTGATGACGTAGGGGCGTCCCCATGCTTTGTCGTTGTGCGCTGCGCGTTGGGGAATCACGGCAACAATGTGAGCGCCTTCCAAGCCGACGTGTGCGGCCGCGGACTCGAATCCGATGTAGGCTACGCGTTGCCCGGGTTCCAGCCCATGTTCGCGCATGGTTTCGGCAACCTGCACGCTTTCATAGCTCCACGGTGCTTTCTTTCCAGCCGTTTCGAGGATAAGCTGCGGAAACATCTGCCGGAAGTTCGCGCCCATCAGAAACACAGCGGTTAGGAGCGGAATGGCCCACGTTGAAAGCTGCGCGATTCGCTGCGGTATCCGCACGTGCCAAACTGCCGCGATAAGAGCGAACCCGATTACGGCATAGCTGCCGGCCAGGTATCTATAGTCCGAGTAAACCGGCAAGTAAGTCGCTGCGAAAAAGAGCGCGGGCGCCCAGATGAACCACGGCCGCCCAAGGCGGCTGAGAACTTGACGTCCGCCATACAACAAGCCGAGCAGAAACAGCAGAAGGGCTGGACATCGGAACGCATAAATCGAGAACAGGAGGTCCGAGCGGAGAATCATCAACTGTCTCGCTTTGTCGAAACGGACCGGATATCCCGTGCACCACCAAGAGACCGCGACGTGAATTGGGTAGGTGCCCGCAACATGCTGGTCAAAACTGAGCACGCGCGGATGATCCATCAAGACGCGGATAGGATGTTTGATTTCAGGACCTGGTAAGTATGCACTCTCTTTGTAACCTTCAACACCCAGGCCGGTTACGTGCCAGGAATAATTAAGCCGTCCACTGTCTCCCATTGTGAAGCGTCCGCTAGCGATCGATATGGCAGCAATGAACGGAACAGCGACGGCACAGGTCGTCAAGGCCGTAATCAGAATGCGCCGGTCCAGCGAGTGCTTGAGGAGCACAGCCAAGACCACGAGGAAAACCGGGATCACAGTGAAAAAGGCAGTCTTAGCCAGAAATCCAGCGCCGAGCACAAGACCGAGAAGAACGAAATCCCTAGTGCCGGACGCCCCTCGCCGCACGCGGACGACGATCGCGGCCGCGGCAATCAAGCAAGCCATGACAAAAATGTCCGGAGTGTTGAAGCGCCACAGACCGGTCAGACGCAGACCCGCCCACAGCAGCACACAATACCCCGTAAAGTCGGTCAACATCGGGTGCGAGGACGGTCCTTGCCAACGTTCCCATTCGTTAGTCAGCCATTCCCAAGCGGCGAAAGCGCTAATAAAACCGGCCAGGTTCACTGCGTGAACGAGAGGAAGTTCCCAGTGGATGGAGGGGTGAAAGATCGCAAATGCTGCGCTGAGCAGCAAAGGGTATAGTGGGCTCCAGTAGGCGTTGAGCGCGAGGCTCCAATCGCGCTGAAGCCACGCACGCGCGATGTCCACGTAACCCGTACCATCTGTGTCGATTACGTACCGACCCACCCAGAGTTGGCAGACAACTAAGGAGAGAACGCATACGCGCGAGATGGTCCGTACACGCTGGCGAGCAACGTTTTGTGTCCCAATCGGAAGCGAGTCGACCTGATTCACGACGGGCATACCCGGATTGTAAACTGCGGCATCACCGGCTTTTGGATTCGAAAGAAGCCCCTGTCTGACAAGTTTTCCCGCAGCAAACCCATAGAACTCGCAGTACCGCAGTCTTTACAGTGAACTCAGATTACGCGTGAGAGTCCATAGTTTGGCTGAGAGACTATTAGTAGCCGTGTCGCTAATTCGACGTAACAGGATTGAGAAACAAAGAATTGGATATTTCCAGAGCAGTTGGGAGAAACTCCGCTTCCGCGGTTGTCGATCAGAGTCCCCAAATCTCGCATCCGGTGCAGAACAAGCGCACACCGACGCGAATGCAGCTGAGACACGTCTTGAACGCGATCGCGCTCTTTCTTGCCTTCGCGCAAATGTGGGTTTCTCAAGGCATTTTCGATCCTGACGGCATTTCTTATTCCGACATCGCAAAAGCCTATCTCAGAGGAGACTGGCATAACGCTCTAAACAGTTATTGGAGCCCGCTGTACTCGTGGCTTCTGGCCATTGGGTATGTAGTTTTCCGGCCAAGCATCCGGTGGGAGATGCTGGTTGCACACGTAATCAACTTCCTCGGTTTTGCAGGAGCGCTGTATGCCTGGAACTGGTTATTCCGCGAGTGGGAGCGCTGGCAGGGTCCGCCGCGGCATCGGGTGTTGATCGAAATCACCGGGTTCGCCGTTATCACTTGGGCGGGTTTGCACCTCGTGACGCTCGGGTTTACTTCGCCGGACATGGAGATTCTCGCGCTCACGATTGCAGTTGCGGCCATCCTTGTGCGTGTGCGCCGCGGCGCCGCAACTACGACCGACTTTGTGGTCCTGGGTGTTGCCTTGGCCGTAGGTTTCCTGGCTAAGGCTGCATTTGAAGCGCTCATTCCGCTTATTTTGATCGAAGCGGCGGTTCTGCTCGGAACCATTCGGGATCGACGTCTGTACCTCGCGCCCGCCCTAGCGCTTCTCATTCCCCTCCCTTTCATCATTGCGCTTTCGGCGGCAAAGGGGCGGTTTGTGATCAGCGACACTGGCAAACTCAACTATTCGGCGCAGGTCACCGGCATGAGTCTCGAAGGATACAAGGAGAATGCCTACTGGCCTGGAGAGAAAGCCCGGCATCCTATCGCAAGGCTGCTGGATCATCCCCGAGTACTCGGATTCCAGTCTCACATGGTAGGAACGACGCCTGTGCATTACGATCCACCGTGGTGGTGGGAGGGTTATCCGGCTTCGCTCAACGTGCCCCGACAGCTGATGATTCTACGGAGTAACATCGGGTTCTGTCTAACAAGATTCGCACTCTGCCCCGCTCTCATCCTTGCGATCGTTTGCGCACTCTGGGGAGGAGCGCCGCGAATGACGAGAGTGCTTCGCGAGAGCTGGTTTGTTTGGCTGCCGGGCGTTGCTGCGCTTGGCCTGTATTGTCTCGTTTACACGCTGAACCGTTATCTGGCAGGCGGTTTCTCTCTGATAGCTTTTTGTCTGATCGCCTCAAGTTGGCGGGTCAGGCTACCGCGCGCGATTGCAGCCGGGACGGCTGCGCTCGTCGTGATCGCGTGTCTGGGGCGGACGGGCGATTACGTGCGGCCCCCACGAGATTTTGTGAAAGACCTCATCGGCAAGGGCGATCCCAGCGAGATCAACGAGATTAAAGTTGCGGAGAACCTGAAACGAGCTGGGCTGGCATCCGGCGACCGTGTGGCACTGATCGGCGACTCAATCAGCGTGGCATGGCTCAGTCTCGTCGGGGGAACTACGGTAGCCGCAGTTCCTGAAACAATCGGATTCGATGATCGAAGGTTGGGCCGCACCCAAACGCGTTCGAACGAAAAGTCGGAGGCTTACTGGCGCAGCGATGCCGAAGCAAAACGCCGCGTGATGGACGCTTTTCGGAGCGTAGGAGCTAAATGGATCGTCGCTTGTAATGTGCCGAGGTGGGCGAACACCGAAGGATGGGAGATTGCCGGACGCACCGAGCCTGCCGACCCTAAAAAGCAGCGGCCGCAGATCTTCTACAAGAGACTCGATTGACAGGGTTCAGCACCGGAGTCGTTGCCTGGAAATTTAAGTCTCGAACGCTGCTGAACGCAAGACGAGTCGTACTGTTCCGCGCATGAATTTACTATGAAAACAGTTTTACTGACCGGCGGCGCCGGCTTTTTTGGAAGTCTGCTCAAGCAACGTTTACTCGACGACGGGTATCGCTGCGTCAACCTCGACATGCTCGCAGATGACGCTGTTCACCCCAACCTCATTTCGATTCGGGGAGATATCCGAGACCGGGACCTGCTCGATCGCACATTCGCGGAGCATTCCTTCGATTCGATACTTCACATCGCGGCGATTCTGGCGCACGGAGGTATCGACGAGAAGTTACTGTGGACATCGAACGTGGACGGCACGCGAAATCTGGCCGAAATGGCCAAAAAGTATAAAGTGCCGCGCATGATCTTCACGTCTTCGAATTGCCTTTGGGGAGAAGGCGTCTCGCGAGCGATCACGGAAGAGGACAAGCCGAATCCGATCGAAGTATATGGCAAATCGAAACTCGAAGGTGAAGAAATCCTTCGAGAATACAGTGGGGACTTCCACTCGATCATCATCAGGTGCCCGACGATCATCGACTTCGGGCGGCTTGGACTTTTGTCGATCCTCTTCGAATTCATTCATGATCACCGGAAGGTTTGGGTGGTGGGTTCAGGCGAGAACAGGTACCAATTTATCTACGCCGGCGATCTGGCGGATGCCTGTATCCGCGCCTTAAGCTACAACCAATCGGATACGTTCAACATCGGCTCGGACAATGTCGAATCGCTGCGGGCCAATTACGATTACGTGATTCGACGGGCAGGCAGTCGTTCGAAGGTCGCCTCGTTGCCGAAAGGCCCAACCCTGCTCAGCATGAGAGTCGCGCACCTGCTGCGTGTGTCTCCACTGGGACCATATCACTACAAGATGATCGCCGAGAACTTCCGGTTTGATACGTCGAAGATCAAACGCCAGCTCGGGTGGCGCCCGACTCTGACGAATGACGAGATGCTGTGGCGGGCTTATCAGTACTACGCAAACAATCGCCGGGAGATTGAAAACCGAAGCAATGTATCGGCGCACAAGAAAGGCGCCAAGATGGGCATCATTCGGGTTTTGAAGTGGATTTCGTAGAGTCAACGCTCGCCACCCCGGCTTAGCGCGCTTCGGCATGGCAGAAGCAAACTTTACGATTGAGCGCAGCACGAATCCGACCCCGGAGGAGGTCCAGCGAGTCGGCGAGGGCCTCACAAAATACAACCGGTCGCAGATTCCGGACAAAGGTCACGTGCCGATCCTCATTACGCTGCTGGCGGAAGACGGCAGTTTCGCAGGAGGGCTCAGCGGGCACGTTTCCTACGGATGGCTATTCATCGAACTGCTGTGGGTAGACGAGCGGGCGCGATCCCAAGGTCAGGGCAGCCGCCTGATGCTGGCCGCGGAGGACGAAGCGCTGAAGCGAGGCTGCCGGAAGGCCTGGGTGGACACGTTCAGCTTCCAGGCTAAGCGGTTTTACGAGAAGCTCGGATACACGGTTTTCGGCGAACTCGAAGACTATCCGCCGGGGCACAATCGATATTTTTTGCGAAAAAGTTTGGGTTTTCTACCTGCTAATAAAAAAGCTGGCACTGCAGGTACGTAAACTT
Source organism: Terriglobia bacterium (assembly GCA_963723645.1). Taxonomy (GTDB): domain Bacteria; phylum Acidobacteriota; class Terriglobia; order Bryobacterales; family Bryobacteraceae; genus Bog-105. The sequence continues at coordinate 488,548 of CAVRRR010000005.1, read as the reverse complement.
TGCGGTTCGACCCCCGTGTTCAGAGCGGTCACAGAAGTTTTAAATCGCCTTTTGCCTTTTAGCTTCTTGATGTTAGCTTGAGCAGGACTGAGTGTTCGGATGTGGTGTCTGGCAATAATCGCACAGGGATGAATGACGCAAAAAGTGACATTTCGAGTCAGTTTTGGTGTCTAAATCTGACCATTTTGAGGCGAAGAAACGGTGATTTTCGCGGTAATAACAGGGTTTTCGTACCGTTTCTAGATGACCGAGACTGCGTGTTACCGGTCGAGTCATCTAATTCCCGGGTACGTAGCTCATCGTAATTGCAGGCCTGCGAATACTTAGTCTAAGCCAGCACTCGGCCAGAATCAGGTTTGGAATCCAACAAAGCCAGGAAACGGTGATGTAGGCCGCATGAAAAGAGTTGTGCGCAAGAAGAAGTAGCGGCAGTTCAACCCGTAGCGTCACGGCAGCGAGGGCCAAGGCAAAGCTACGGACCATCCATTCGCGGTGAATCTGGAATCGCCTCATGCGTGCCGTACGGTAGCCCATCCAAGCGGTCCAAAACCAAACAATCGCCAGCAATCCGAATCCCGAGTGAGTAGCCCATCCTTCTTCTGAATAGAAAGACAAGGTGAATCCTGCGATGGATGAAGCTGCTACTGCCAGCAGGAATGTGCGGCCGACCAGCGATGCCACTCGCGGTGCGTATTGCGAAGCCAAGGCCAGAATTGCCAAGGACCAGTGAGTAGTGCCAAGGCACCGCCGCTCGCGTGAACCTGGAGCAATAGTAAACGCTGTGAGAAATGGCCTTGGGATGGCGGCATGATCAGGTATCGAATGATCGCGTAGCTCGCTACACCAAGACAAGGCAGGATCCAAATAGCCCAGAGCCAAAGAATGCGGGTTGGCTGCTTCTTCTTTCTTCTCACAATGGTGGTCGAGGACACTCTTCACACCTTACGGAAACCTGGCGAGTCTCGTTCCGTCGTGTTCCTGCTCCTCCATGGTGGTAAGCGAAGCACGATTCCCGTGAACAGGGTACTGCTTTCCGGGGTATCTCATCGCGGGGGGCCTGTTCGACGGGCATCTATCCGTTGAGAGGCCCTTTCCCACGTTTGTCCCCCGTCTTTCGAACTGTCGGCAACCCAAGAAAAGTGATCCGGTTGTATATCGTAATACCTGATTTTGAGAGTTGTCGGATGCCCGCCGACCACCCCAAATTTCTGCTCGATGTGCACCTCGGCTCCGATACGGTGGCCAGTACCGAAGTCCTGTAATCCATTCCCGTCAGTCATTCCGATCAACTCCCAGCGATCGGCTGCTGCATTGTAAGAACGAATGGTCGATGTCAGGTAGAACGTCTCGCCCTTGCTGCCCATTACACGGTATTCGTCGAGGATCTGACCGGTTTCCAGCCGCACCGCGCTCCAGCGGCCTCCGAACTTCCCGTAATCACGGCTTTCTGCTGTGAACTTCCAGTCTCCCAACAGGTAATCGAAATCCGACTTGTGAGCCGCATAGAGGGCTTTCATCTCGTCCGGACTTCGGCCGCCGGAACGGCCCGACGGCTGATTCTGTGCAAGAAGCAAAAGATTCGAGAGGCAAAGCGTGATCAATGCGATCGAATGCCATTTCCACAGATGCATGAAGAACGGTCTCCTTTTGGTTTTTCACTTCCGAAGTTAATCTGCGCGCATCATCGCAGCCGGGTTCACTCGTCCGGCGCGCAAAGCGGGTTGCAAGGAGCCGGCGAATACAGCTATAGGAAGCAGCAGGGCGGCCAGCGCGTAACTCCAGGGGTCGCGCGGCGAAATTCCGTAGACAATAACTGCGAGCCAGCTCGATGTCAGCAGAGCTCCGGCAGCGCCCAATGCCAAACCGATAGCCATCAGCGCAAGGCTTTCCCGAAACACTTGCCGGACCAGTTCGGCTGCGGTCGCTCCTAATGCCATCCGAACTCCGATCTCGAGCATACGCTGCGATATCTGATAATGCAGCACACCATAGATCCCGCCCGCGGCCAGCAGCACCGCAAGGGCGGCAAAAGCGCCCGCGAGAATTGCAACGAAGTTCGAGGGAGCAATCTCGCGCGTCACGTAGTCGTTCATCGGCTCCACTTTCCCGATGGCAGCGCTCTTATCGGTCGCGGCCAATAGCAGGCGAACCTTGGGGAGCAGGGAGAGCGGCGGAACTCCTGCGCGCAGCACAAAGGTGAGAGGATCCCTCGGGCTCTGCGCGTAAGGGAGGTAGATTTGACCGCGCACTACCTTCGTCAGGGAATGACTGTACACATGGTGAACGATGCCCACCACGACGCTCGAAACGGGCCTGAATCCTGCATCAGTAACATGTTCGGCCTGAAGTTTTTTGCCGAGCGCGGGCTGTCCTGGCCAAGCAGCCTCCGCCACAACATCGTCCACAATAACGACTGGCTGCGCGTTGGCGCGATCCTGCGCGTTGAAGTAGCGACCTGCCACGAGGCGCGCACCGATGGCCTTGAAGTAACCGGGAGTCACGCAACGAAGATCGGAAATAAATGTTGCGCCTTGAGCTGCCAACGCGTTTTCCGGTTTGTATGGGCTGTACCAGTTCGGGATATCAGTATCGAAGGGCAGATGCGAAGTAGCTCCTACGGATTCGACACCTGAAAGGGCGGCAAGCTGCGATTCCCAGCCGGACACCTCATTGAACTTGAGGCCGCCCACCTGAAAAGTCAGTAAGCCGCGGGGCTCAAATCCGGGATGCACCTGCTCGAGGTGAAATAGCGTACGCGCCATCAGCGTAGCCCCACTCACCAATACGAATGCCAGAGCCACTTCGCCAACAACGAGCGCATGGCCAGACCGTTTGTGAAAACGAGTAAACCAGCTTTTTGCCCTGGCACGCAATGTGGTGAGAGAGTCCATTCGAAAGCTCTCAAGGGCCGGCGCCAACCCAAAGAGCAAGGCGGCTGAAGACAACAAAATGACAGTGAAAGAGAGCACCGGCCAACTAAGACTCGATTCATCCAGATGAGCGAGGCGCTCGGGCCGGATTGCCAAGAGTCCCCGGAAGCAGGTCCACCCGACCGCCAAGCCCAGGACGCCGCTGCATGTACAAAGCAGAATGCTTTCGGCCATCAACTGCCGGAGAAGCCGCCCCCGAGAGGCCCCGAGCGCAAGACGAAGAGCGATCTCTTTCCGCCGATTACCAGCGCGTGCTACCAGCAGGCCGGCCACGTTCACACAACAGATCAACAGCACGAACGCCGCGCCTGCAAGCAGGGCCTTTAGAGCGGGCGCGATATCCCGGACCGCGTCGGCTTGCATACCTGTGATCGCGAACTGCAGACCGTCGCGTTCGTACTCGGGATACCTGGCACGAATCTCGTTCGCCAGACGATTTACATCTCGCCGGGCCTCGGCGAAGGAGACCCCGGATTTCAGGCGCCCGATCGCACGGATGAAATACTGGCCGCGGCCTTGATAGACTCCGGCAGGAAAGGCGCTGAACATCTGTATCTCGGGCGGTACGTTCGCATCTGGTGCAAAGTGCAGCAGAAAGCCTGGTGGCAGAACTCCTACCAACGTGTTCGCTTCATCCTGGAGCGGAAGGCTCTGGCCCAGCAGCTTCCAACTGCCGGCGAAACGCCGCTCGAACAAGTCGTGGCTGAGGACGGTAGCTGAAGTGTTCTCTTCGGATTTCTGAAATGTGTGCCCCCGTTGTGCCCTGACTCCCAGGACATCGAAGAAGTTCACAGTGACCATCGCCGCTTTTACCTGCTCGGGATGATCACCGCGAATGGCGCGGGTTACGGTCCAGATGCCCGCAATTCCCGAGAACGCCCGACTACGATCCTGGAGTTCCCGAATGATCGCCCCAGAGACTGGTGCGCGCCCGGTGCCTGCCGAACGTAAATTGGCCCAGATTACGGCGAGTTGTTCCGGCTTCTGGTACGGCAGTGGATGGAGGAGCATGGCATAAAAAACGCTGAAGATGGCGGTAGTTGCGCCAATACCCAAAGCCAACATGAGTACCGCGACAACAGTGAATGTCTTCTCCCGGCGCATTTGCCGCCATGCATAGCGCAGGTCACGAAGGAAGCTCTGGAGCGAAGCCCCAGCGATCCGATCGCGCACTTCTTCCTTCACTTGCTCCAGACCCTCAAACTCCAGCTGTGTGAGGCGACGGGCCTCGGAACACGAGAGGCCTTGAGAGACGCGCCGATCTACCAACATTTCGAAGCTGGCCTGCAACTCCTCATCGAGGCAGCGGTGTATTTCGGCGCGACGCCGGACCGATTTCAGGAGATGCGCCAAGCGAGCGAAACCCTCTCTAAACACGGATCACCTTCATCCCTCCGACTCCAACATCCAGTTCATCGCTGAGGTCATGCGATACCAATTGCGCTTTTCTTCAGCTAGTTGCGCGATACCGGTACGCGTGAGTTTGTAATACCGAGCTCGTCGATTGTTCTCCGACACAGCCCAGTCTCCGACTATCCAGCCTTTCTGTTCCAAACGGCGCAGCGCGGGGAAGAGTGAGCCGGGTTTCACCACGAACGTTCCTCGGGTTACCTGCTGGATACGATCTCCAACTCCGACTCCGTGTAAGGGAGCAAGCTCGAGTGCTCTCAGAATCAGAAGATCCAACGTTCCTTGCAGAATGTCCATATGTAAAAGCCTTGTTACTCAATATTATGCCACGTTTATCTATAGACATCCGACTAGAGAAGTCCAGATGGATGCTACACTGCTCTAGGCTATGGACCAAGCAGTACCAATCCTTCCTGCCGAAGATCTCGCAATTGCGAAGGACTTCTATGTCAGTGGACTCGGATTCCAGGTGACGTTTGAGGCCTCTAAGGACGGCCATGCGGGAATCGTTGGCCTCGAACGGGGGACGATACGAATCACTCTCGACAGTCCGATGGACGGTCATGGTCGAAACGCCTGCGTCTGCCTTCAAGTGGACGACGCTGATGCGTACTACCGCGAGTGGATTGCGAAAGTAAATGTGCTTCGAGCGCCGAGAGACGAGGAGTGGGGTGCGCGAACGTTTGATCTGCTCGACCCGTCGGGCAATACGATTTTCGTCATGGGTCCGGTCAGCGAAAAGGAGTCGGGCTGAGCCCAGGTCGGCACGGGCGCGAAATTGCGCCAGTGCTGGATCGGACATCGCGCCAATTCCCGTAAAACGGGTCTCTAAGAGATCAAAATCGAAAGACGTTTTCGGCCAAGCACGGAGTGGGTCTAAAATGAGGCGGGCAGGCTTATATCCCTTCGTCCCCGGCCCTGTCCACTATTGGGAGCATTCCGCTCGCTTCTGAACAGTCATCGAACTTCCAGCGTATCTTCCCCTGCATCAGGAGGCGGCAAACGCGGAAGGTTATTACGAGATTCATTGGTCTTTCGCTGATCCGACGGCGATGTTGAAGGCGCGATACGCTTGGCCATCATCGTGCGAAGTGGGACGATGCAATCCGCCCCACGAAGAGCGTAAGCGAAAACCTAATGATCAGACCTCTCCTTCTTTCTTTGCTCGTCGCATTGTTCGTTGCTGCCGGCGCACAACAGGACAGTGTTCCTCGTATAGAGTCGAGCGACTGCATCTACAACGCGGACAGCCTCCACAAAACCCACTGCGGCTATCTGATCGTACCCGAAAATCGGCATCACCCCCAGGGCCGGACGATCAAGCTGCCGTTTATCTATGTAGAGAGCAATAGCGCGGACAGGAGCCCTGACCCCGTCCTGTACACCGGCGGCGGCCCGGGTCTCAGTTCGTTGCATCCAGTCACTTCGATTGCCCGGCGGTCTCTCCTACGTAATCGGGACTATATCGCATTCGAGCAACGTGGAACTCACTTCGCACAGCCGAACCTCGAATGTGATGGCGAAGAAAGGACGATTCAAGAGGCTTACCTCAAACATCAGTCGATAGACGATGCGGTACTTTCAGCGGTAAGACAATGCCGGGAAAAGCTGAGCAAGGAAGGTATCGATCTCTCCGCGTATAACACGGATGAAAGTGCAGCAGATATCGAAGACCTTCGCCGCCTGCTTCACATCGATTCGCTGAACCTCCTGGGCATTTCTTACAGCGGTGGTCTGATGATGGCAGTCCTTCAAAAGTATCCCGAGCACATCCGCTCGTTGATTCTGGATTCGCCCCTCCCGGAGTTTGTGAACATCGATGAACAGGAATTAGCCAATTTCAATGAAGCACTGACATCGGTTCTGGGCAGCAACGACGGCGCTCTTCTCGACCGATTTCACAGCTACTTCAGCGGCCTCGGCGGCAGGGTGTTCACTATCGAGTATCAGTTGAAGGACGGCAAGACCGCGATTCTAGACTACGGTCGCCGCGAACTGTTGAGCATTCTCCATAACAAGGTGGAGGACTACGACGGGATAAAAGAATTGCCTCAGATCATCAACGACATGATCGATGGGCGGCAGCAGCCCTACGTCAAGGCATATTTTGATGGTGTGGTTTCGGGGAGCGGCTCAATATCGGGCATGCGATTGTCCGTTTATTGCTCAGACAAGATGGCCTTTGAGGATCCAGCTATCATCAGGCAGCAGGAAGCCATTATGCCTTGGCTGGCCGGCTTTCATGTCAATGATGTTTACAGCGCAGTGTGTGACGCCTGGCGAGTAAAGCCAATAGACGACGCTACCAAGAAGCCGTACTACAGCAACGTTCCTGTACTGCTTGGCGCAGGCGGCTTGGATGACGCGTGCAGGCCCTTATACAACGACCTGATCCATCATTATTTCCCGAATGGCCAGCGACTGCTCTTCACCAAACGTGTCCACGGCCCGCTGCTGAACTCCCTGGAAGGGGACCGATACATCGGAGAGTTCCTGAACAAGCCTCGTGAGCATATCCAGGGGCAGCAAGACATCGAGGCGTACTGATTGACCTGCGGTCCTCTAATACTAAAAGGATCCGACCGGCTTCTCCCGCCTGTGTCTGGTGTCAGTTCGACAGGAGCAGGTCTTAGCGATCACCGCAGTTGCAGTACGATCTGTTCAACGCACTCTTACCGAAAGAACACGAAGTTTTTGTTGTAGGTAAAGACCAAGTGCAAGAAGACCTCTATCGTCAACTGGCCTTCGACATCGCGTAGATAGAAAAAGCAGAATTGGTTTTGATCGGTTGGATTCAAAGCGAGGCACGGATAGAATCCTGGAAGGGCGTTGTATTTCGTGTATGAAACCAATAACATCTGGCGAAACGCCCCGGGCGTTAGTGAGCAAACAAGTCTCAATATTTGGGTAATCGGCTCTATCCATGATTTCAACGCGGAGCCGCCCGGCACGAGCGGGATATGAAATTCTTTCGGACAGAGATAATTAGACAGTCGAAAGCGCAATGAATCGCGTGACACCACCGACGGAAGCCATCACACAGGGCCGGCAAGCCCGTAACGACGGCAACTTTGCCCTGGCTCGTGCGCACTACGCCGAAGCTGCCAGGATGTACCGTGATGAGAACCAGACGCTGGCGTACGCTCACGCCATCCGTCACATTGCAGATATCTATAGCCAAGAATCCAATCTCGAGGAAGCAAAGCCTTTGTATGAGGAGGCCTTGGAACTCTATCGCGGTAACCTCGGTACGAAAATTTTGGACCTCGCGAATACACTCAGGCCGTATGCGCTTCTAAACGAACAATCAGGAGCCCTGGGACCGGCATCAGAGCTTTGGGAAGAAGCCAGACAACTTTATAGATCCGTGCGAGTGGAGGCGGGCGTTTCCGAGTGCGACGCGCACATCAGGAAGCTTAAGCAAGCCTGATGCTCGGCCCGGCCTATTCCCGGTCAGAACAGCTTTCGCAGAACGCTAATCGTTACGAAGTGCTTGCATCGGGTCTACTGCAGCAGCTCTGAGCGCGGGAAGATAAGAAGCGATCAAAGCCGTCAAGAGCAACAGGGCAGCTACCGTAACAGTCACCAACGGATCCAGTGCTCCGACTCCGTACAAGGTCGTTTGCATTGCACGTCCGACCAGAAAAGAGCCGCCTAATCCAAGTGCCAGCCCAAGCGCGGAAAGCTGCAGCGCTTCGCGCAATACGAGGCTTGTTATACCTTGCCGGCGCGCACCAAGTGCTAGACGTACTCCAATCTCGCGCGTGCGTTGCGAAACGCTATAACTCATCAATCCGTACAAGCCCACAGCAGCCAGTAGCAGAGCAAGGCTGGCAAATGCAGCAAACAGGCGCATCGTGAAGCGGTCCTCGCCGAGTGCCTCCGTCTTTACCTGGTCCATGGTCCGGACATGGGCGAGCGCCACGTTTGGATCAATCGAGTGAACTGCCGCCGCGATCGTATGAGTCACGCTGGACGAATCCGGCGCAGTGCGGACTCCGATCGTAATATCTGCTAAGGGTGATTGAGCAAAGGGCACACTCACTTCGAGCCCGGGCTCGCGGAAGTCGCCATAAAGTACGTTGTGTGTGACACCCACAATCTGCCACTCGATCGGTCGGCCGATCTGCTGTGAGTTGGGAACAACTTCGTCTATAAGAACTCGCTGCTTCAACGGATCGAGTCCCTTCAAGTACCGGTTCACGAACTCTTGGTTCACCATTGCGACGTGCGCGCTAGCCGCGGTGTCTCCGTCATTAAATGTTCGCCCTCGCAAAAGCTGAATCCCAAAGGTCTTGAGGTAATCCGGTGATACGGACTGGAACCCGGTATCAGGCAGCTGCGAGTGGTCCGTCTTTGTTGCGCTGCCCACAATAGTGAATCCCATCCCATCGCTGAAGTATTCAAGCGGCATGCCGGTTGCGGAGGCGGCGCTAAGCACCCCGGGGATGCTGCGTATCGCCTGCAGTACTCGTTGTACATATAAGGTCATCTGGGTAGCGTTTGCGAAACGTTGTTTAGGCTGGTTTAACTGAAAGGTGAGAACACGCTCCGTACGGACGCCTAGATCAACACGGGTCAGCTTCCAGAAGCTGTCGATGGCAAGTCCTGCGCCGGCAAGGAGCGAGAGTGCTAGCGCGAACTCGCTGACAATCAGAAATCGGCGCAGGCGGTGACTGCTTGAACTCATGCCGACGCGTCCTCCACTCTTCAGTGTTTCCGCCGGATTCACGCGCGAGGCATACCAGGCAGGCGCACAGCCAAAAATTATTCCGGAAAGCATAGTCATCCCGACCGCAACCAAGAGTACGTGTCTATCGAGCGAAAAGTTGGCCTCTGAGGGCAGGATGTTCTCCGGCACAAGACTGATGATTCCACGTAGCAGGCCAACACCCAGCCAAACTCCCAATGCACCACCAACGCAAGCAAGCAAGAGGCTCTCGGTAAGAAACTGCGCGAATATCGCGATGCGGGAAGCACCCATCGCGGTGCGCACTGCAATTTCCCTTTGTCGTGTAGCGCCACGGGCCAGCAGCAGATTCGCGATATTTACGCATGTGATTAGCAGAACAAACCCGATGGCGCCTAGCAAAAGCCAGAGACTGCGAACGCGTTCACGAGGAAGAAAGTCGTCCTTAAGCGGCTCAACGCTTGCACCCCATCCCTTGTTCGATGTAGGGTATGCCTGAGCGATGCGCTGCGTCACCCCATCCATTTCTCTTTGCGCTTGCTCGATCGAAACACCCGACTTTAGACGCCCGACCGCGAGCAGCCAATGATAATTGTGGTTGATCTGGTCTGGAGTGAAAGCCAAAGGCGCAATCAGCTCTACGCCAAGCCGATCAGCAACTCCGGGTGCAAGTACGCCCACAATCGTATAGGGAATCCCATCCACTCGCAGCGGCTTTCCCACGGCGGCCTGATCCCCTCCCAACCGGCTCCAGAGTTGATGCGTTAGGATCACGGCGTGCTCTCCGCCTGGCACACCTTCTTCAGGAAGGAAGTCCCGGCCAGCGAGAAAGGAGAAACCCTGTAGGTTGAAGTAACCCGGTGTGACCAGCCGCCCGGCAACCTGCTCAGGTTGATCGCGGGTCGCTAAATTGAAGCTATGACCCGTCCAAGCGGCGAGCTGCTGGAAGGAAGTGCTCTGTGCCTTCCAGTCCAAGAAATCACCCGCCGAGATCCCGTTGCGATGCCCGCTTACACGCGACCATACAACGGTCAGTTGCTGTGGCTGCGGGTATGGTAGCGGAGCAATCAAGGCAGCATAGACGACGGTGTACACCGCAGTGGTCGCCCCGATTCCTAACATAAGGTTGACCAGCACCGCAGCAGTTAAACTAGGGCTCTTGCGCAGCATGCGGAGGGTGTAGCGAAGATGGAAAGCAAGGGTTTGCAACGTTCACCTCAATGGTAAAGAAACAGAAGCGGCTCCGCTGATGAAGCACGTGGCGTGCCACCCGACAACCATTCGGAACCCGGCAATCCCCTTTTCCGGAGAGGCGATTGCCGGTCAATTACTGTCTCAGGGTGTTCACATGCGAATCTAGGTGTTCGTCGCCGGACACCTCCACAGAACGTCGCAGTGGAGATCTAAATATCACCCGCGCCGTGCAGATTAGTTAATCCTTCGGGACCAGGGCGGATCTATTGGCATGGGCAGTCTGCCGCGTCCGTTTTGAAACCTCTTCGCGTAGCCGGTCAGCGTAAGATGTAAGCCACGCATGCAACTCAGAACAATTGCGCTTCCTGTTCTTATCGTGGTCATGACACTAAATGTCGGCGCTCAGACCGGCGACGAGGAGCAAAAAATCCGTACATTCTTTGCTGACTCTGACGCTGCGTGGAATCGGCATAACGCCCAGCAGCTCACCAACCCGCAAACTACGGTCCCAGACGCAGATTTCATTAACGTCTTTGGAGGATGGACCAAAGGCTTGAACAATTTCGTTACGATCATGGGTAATCTCCAAGCCGGCCCTTTCCACGATGTGGCGAGACGCACAATTGTTGAGAAGATCCGCTTTGTTCGTTCTGATGTAGCCGTTGTTATCACCACGAATGTTGATCGTCGTGGTGATGGTCCGCCTACCGAGACGCGAGGCACCTTTGTATTGAGCAAAGAAGGAGGGCGATGGCTGTTGAACTCCTTTCAGAACACGCAGGTAACAGCTGGTCCAGAGGCACTACGAGTACCTGCAAAGTAGCCTGTCTTGATAACTGGAGAGCGGGTATGAGGGCTCCAAAGCTGATCGGTCGGATCTTTAGCGTGGACATATTCAGCGTGATTCACCTTCGGGACGATCGGCGTGCGTAAGATCCTGCACGTTACTCGCGGAATACGGCGATGTGTAGATCTACCCTTCCGGACCAGGGCGGAGCTATGCCGCCAGACGAGTTGTGTAGGCTGATCGGCGATACACGTTTCCAGACGGATCTAAGGAGCCGGGCCACTCCGATCACTGCGCAAACGTCAAAAACTTACCCCTGGTAAAGACAATAGGAACTCTAGAAGAATAATCTTGCGTTCCTCCTAATACTGTAGTAGAGTCGACCACATAGGTAGGAGCATCGTTGAAAAACCTGCGGATCAGCCGTTTTGAGCTTCAGCTACTGGAGCAATTCTGGATCCTCGGTCCTTGCTCGGTACGCGAGATTCTCGAAAACCTACCGGACCAGGACAAACCTGCTTATACGACTGTTCAGACGATGATTTATCGGCTCGAAGAAAAAGGCGCAGTCAAACGAGTCAGGAAAGTCGGCAATGCTCATATGTTTGAGGCGACAATCACCCGCAAAGCCGTGCATCTACGTCTGATTAGCGATCTGCTCAATGTGTTTGGAGGCAGTGCAACTCCGGTGGTTTCGCATCTTGTAGACGCCGGAAAGTTGACTCTTGCCGACATCAAGGAAGTTGAAAAGAGGCTCGCCGCAAAGGAGAAGTTAGAAAGGGAAAGCGAATCATGATCGATGTGCTCCTTCGGCATCTCCTAGGGGCGACCCTGCTCTGCCTATTTTTTAGCCTGATTGCGTGCTGCTTTCGTCATCAAGCGGCAGCACTGCGCCATTGCGTTTGGTTCATCAGCCTACTCAAATTCGCAATTCCCACCGCACTCTTGGCGACCGCAGGCGCTCGCATTGCATTTGTATTTCCGGCAAGCGCTTGGATTTCAGCAATTGCTGTCAGGCTCTCGCTGTTACTCGCAGGTCTCTCCAGAGTGCTTCCAAATTCGATCAGAATGCAAGGCACTTCCTTATTCACCCGCGTTGCGCTTTCCGTATGGTTGCTCGGATTTGCTGGGTCCTTGCTTTTGTGGCTTCTGCGATTACGACAGTGCTCCGAGCACTCGGTCAGTGCATCGTCAGAGGAACAAGCCGCCCTGGATCGTCTCAAATGTAAATTCGGGTTTGCCGCGTCCATTGAACTACGCTGCACTGAAGGGCGGAGTGAGCTTGCACTGCTTGGTATCGTTCGGCCGCGGATAGTTATTCCGCACGGCCTCTCGCGGCAGCTCTCTGAAGCCGAGTTGGAAGCAGTGTTGCTGCACGAACTTGCTCATGCGCGTCGTTACGACAATCTCATCAGTACCCTGGTGCACTGCCTTGTCTGTTTATTTTGGTTCCACCCACTGCTATGGTTCGTTGAAAAACAATTGCTTGCAGAACGGGAACAAGCTTGTGATGAGGTCGTATTGAACTCCGGTATAGCTCCGCAGGTCTATGTATTGGGACTGATCAAGGTTTGCAAGTTCCATCTCGTTGGCGATGTGGCAGGCGTCAGCACCGCAAGCGGATCGGAACTTGGAGTTCGCTTCGACCGTATTCTCGCCTATCAGGTTGGACGACCTGTGCCGTATCTTGCTCGATTGGCGACGATCGCCTTTGCTGTTTTGATAGCGCTCTTACCGGTAGCCGATGGTTACTGTGAGCAGTGCGTATCAATTAACAATCAAGAGGCTCCGATGAGGATTCTCACGAAATGACGGCCGGCCCTCATACGCCTGGCCTTCTGTTTTAACCAACCGATAACGCTACTTTCGTTCTCACTGAAAGGAACTTACATATGAAGACGGTAATGACTGCTCTCGCTATAGCTGCGTTCGTCTGCGCCGTGCCCGCAACCGCCCAGTCGGAGCTGAATAGCTCACCCGAACTGGCCTTCAATGTCCCTGGCCAAGGAGAGAAGCTACTCAGTAGCTATCGCGGAAAGGTTGTTGCTCTCGAGTTTATACTTACGACTTGCCCGCACTGCCAAGCTGCATCGAAGGTGATGACGGGCTTTCAGCAGCGCTATGGAGCGCGAGGTTTTCAGGCACTCGACGTGGCAATTGATCCGAACGCAGACCTACGTGTCGAAAACTTCGCGAAAACCTATCAGGTCGGATTCCCCGTAGGTTGGATACCGATCGAACAAATGATGACTTACATGCGATTTTCGGAACGGCCCGTAGTACCTCAGCTTGTATTGATTGACCGTAATGGGGTCATACATTATCAGACACCACGTGAGGGAGATGGCAATTCCTTAAGACCCGAAGTCATCGAGAAACGAATTGAAGAGTTACTATCACTAAGGGTCGAGAACGTCTCACGTCTTCACCGTACAGGCGGTAAGCACGAGTAGAGTACAGGCTCGAGTATGCGATCTTGTAAGGCGCGGGCGGTACGAACAAGGACTGGGAAGAGCGTGCGCTGACTCCCCCCAAGATCACTTCAGTAATGGAAAGACTGAGCAAGCCTGACCTTTGATTGCCGTTGCATCTTTAGTCGGGCCGGCTTTACGAATAGTTTTAGACGTGCTGACCTTGGCGCTGGGATCGCGGCGAATACCACAATCTGTAGCCTCGTGTACGCAGCTCCCCGCATAACCCGCCAGTGACGGCCTAGCGTTTGCTAATCTGCCCCGAACCTGAAGGCTGAGTGTTCCTCTACACTTCCGGACCAGGGTAGAGTGATGTCCGGGGAAGCCGTTTCGGGCAACTTCCGGAGTGCCGATCATCCGGACCACTGCCGTTCCGGCCCGCTAGAATCACCGCATCAGTCGCTCGAGCCAGGATGTGGATTCGTCGAAGCCTTCGAGCATGTAGATCTTGCCGTGCTGGGGGACAAACGAGACGGCGAGTCGGTTACCGTCCGGATGACTGACGGCTGATGCGCCCGGCCTAGATGGACTTCGACGGCGGATCCGGCGTGGCGAGTTGCTTCTCGACGCCGGATTTGACATCGATCGAGACCAGCCGCTGGAACGGGGTCTTGCGGCGTCGAATACCCGTCAAGATTGAGCGCAACGAGCGCCAGCGTTGCTTGATTAAGAACGCCGGATCGTGGGGGCTTTGGTCGCGCGCGGAACCAGAGAAACGGCGGAATCACTCCGGCGCGACCAGAGCGATTCTGTCGGATTATTGAGCATGTTCGACGATATTCGCGATAAGACGTCCGCGGCCAGGGAGTGGGATAGACTCATTCACTTACCAGCCGAAGGACCGCGAGCGCCAGCATCAGGCCCACACCCGCGAACGGGAGATACCACCGGGGCGGCCATTTCACCTCGCTATAAATCTCCTTGCCATCCACAGATACGGTGAATCGCAGTCCCCACGGACCTTTTGAAAAACGAGTGTTGGCGTCCACCTTCATAGACCGGTTCCCGTCGGGAATGGTCGCCTGAAAGCTGCGCGGTTCCCAAGTGGCGCCTGGCTGCCTGGCGACTTCCTGTCCATCGACAATCAGCCGCTCCAGATTTACCCGATTCTCCAACTCGAAGACATGTCCTTTATACTCGGTCTTCCACGTGGTTTTAAGCACTCAGAGCCTCCCGGCATGCGGCGAAACGTCAGATCATATCAGTTTTTGGGTGCGGTTGCGCTGACCGCGCCGCGCTCCCTGTTGCGCTTCACCTTTCACCAACGATCTGCCGCCTGCGCCAGAGAGTCCGCCACGGCGCTCCCCTGGGCACATTGCTCCGCGTTCTGCACGTGCCGCGCGAAGTTCCAAAAGGTCACGGTCGGGAAAGGACGATCGGCTGATCATGCGACAGGCGCTCGCAGCCATGGTGTGACGAGATCGGCGTGTAGTCGGCGCAATATTTCCACCGTTCGACAGACCAACTCGGTCCCGAAGACATCCGCGAGTACATTGCCCACTTGTGCAGCCAGCTCGTATGTGCCCGTCCGGATAGCTGCTGGATGACGCGCAAACCGGAATTTGGCCTGAAGTCCGGTTGTATGAAGTTGATCGCGATTAACGGCGAAGGGTAGATCTATCCTTCCTGACTACACAGGGGCAGCAGACCTAATTCTGCAAACTCGAAGGGCTGCTGGCATTTTGGGATCCGATCAAGAAGCTTTGGAACGATCCGACACAGCAGAATCGGCAGGCGCTTCGCTTCCTGCGTGAGCCGGAAGCTACCCGGTGGCAATACCAGAATGGCGTGCACGACCTCAGCCTTTTGGACCCGTCCACCTGGACACTAGATCAGCTTGGGCTGGCCCGTCCGGGCAACGACGAGATTCATTTGGATCTTTTTTTACGATTACGGAACCAATGTTCCGCTCTATCACGAGTTCCCGGCGTTTTTTCGGGAATATCAGCCTCCGGCTCTGATTGTTTGGGGGAAGAACGACGATATCTTCCCGTCCGAAGGCGCAGCCACTCCTATGCACGCGATCTGAAGAATGTCGAAACACACATGCTGGACACAGGACACTTTGCGCTAGAGACACACGGCGAACAGATCGCCGAGCATATCCTAAAGTTCTTGTCTAGACTGGGAATCACCAGTGATGTAGGGGCTCATCCGCACTGACGATGTTGTGCAAATGTGAATCCTCGCTGATTAGCGGCCATGTGCGATCTAAAGCGGCGCGCCTCGGACTCTGCAGATTACTTGATCCTTCCTGACTACTGCCGAGAAATGGGCAAAGTCCAGTTCCGCGACATGCCGACTAGTCGAGGTACCGAGTTCACTGAAGCTTTGAGGCTCGGGGCTGAGTATGCATTTAGGCAGAGAGATGCAGCGGCGTGTCCACGTCACCCGCCCAAGGCAAGCCGTATGGCTGCCTGCAGTACGATTGCGGCGTAGGCGGAGGCTCCCAACCCGGCGCCCGCATCTAAGCACCAGCAAATGAGCCGCTGTCGCTCCGCTGCCCGGGCTCGTGTCTCTGCGCGGAACCTGAGCTCTTCGTGACATCGCATCCGCAAAGCGTGTTCGTGGCGCCGGCTTGGCAACCATTCCGGCAAACTGGCCAGAGCATCTAAAAGGGAGTCGTCTGGGGTCATAAAGTTGCCTCCTTTACGTCGCCGCACCACTGCTCTGAGATGAGCGCGCGCGCACGGCTGAGCCGTTGGCGAAAGGCTTCCGGGCTGATGCCGCATACGGCAGCGGCTTCTGCGGGCCGGAGTCCTTCCACCCCGACGAGCAGCAGCGCTTCGCGGTACTTCACCGGGAGAGCAGCCAGCGTTGCGTTCAAACGAACTTCGGACTCCTTCGCGCTAGCCCAATCGAACGGCGAGGGCGACAGTCGGTCCGGCCACAGAAGGAGAAGGTCCGACGTGTAAGATTGCTCGCGGCCTCTTGAGCGGCAGTAGCTAACGTATAGGTTCCGCCCGACTGCAAACAGCCAGGGAGCAATGTGCGTATCAGGGTCCAGGGTTGCGCTTGCGGAAACCAATCGCAACCAAGTCTCTTCCACGAGATCTTCCGCGACGTCGCGGCTGCCGGACAATCGCGCCAGGAAATTGTAAAGCCGGGTATTGAAGGTGTTGTAGATCTGGTCAAATGCACCTGTGTCGGCGTCAAGCAAACGGCGCACTAGCGATAACTCGACCTCTCGGTCCATCTCACCAATAACGCAGCGCCAAGCGATTCGTGACAATGTCACGCTCGGCCCCCTACACCGTTATCCAAGTGTAGGAGGTTTCTATGAATCCACTTCGCGGTATTAGCTATGCGGCTGTGCTTGGACTGCTGGTTTGTTTCACCCCGACCTTGGCCGGAATCTGGTTCGCCATCCGACCCAGCGAACGCCAGTTGTCGTACATGCGCCCGCTCACTTTGGCGGGCATATTCGCGGCTTTCTGCACGGGCGCCTTAGGAGTTATGAACGGCGCCAAAGCCCTGAGCCGTCACCCTGGGTTTGATGTACCGATGCTTCTGGGGGGCATATCGGAGGTATTCGCGGCTTTAGCGGTGTCGTGCGTGTTTCTGACCGTGGGGTGGATTTGCGTCGCTATTGGAATGCGGCGACACGGGTCTTTGTAACTGGTTTTCAGGCGCTGGGCTCTCACGCGCCACCGTCCAATCCCAGTGACGCCGACGCACCGTCAAAGTGACGTCCGGTCACTGCGCTCGGTCTCCAAACCACGAATGAAAAAATCTCAGTTTCCGGATCGCCCGTAATCCTGGCGCAATTCGGCTGTGAGCCTGTTTTCCAAGATTGGTATTGAAGGACACGCTTCTATCTGGCGCTTACGGACTGCTGGAGGGCTGTCCGTTGCTTCATCGGAACCACTTATAATGTCTGGACTATGACGGCACTTGGTTGTCAGGAATTGAGATCGGCGTTTCACGGGCAGGTCTTCGAGGCTGCCGATGCGGGCTATGAAGATGCTAGGAGGATCTGGAATGCAAGTGTGAGTAAGCAGCCGCGTGTGATTGCGCGGTGCTCGGGGTTGGCGGATGTGGTTGAGGCAATTAATTTTGGACGCAAGAACAAAATCTTAACAGCGATCCGTGGTGGTGGGCACAATGTGGGCGGCCGAGCGCTTTGCGAGGGCGGACTTGTCATCGATCTTTCCGCGATGCGCGGGGTGTATGTGGATCCATCCAAACGGAGTGTCAGGGTACAGGGCGGCGTCACGCTGGGACTTATGGACCGTGAAACGCATGCCTTCGGCTTGGCTGTTCCGTCCGGTATTGTGCCGAAGACAGGGATCGCCGGGCTGACGTTGGGAGGCGGGGTTGGCTGGCTAATTCGCAAGTATGGGATGAGCATCGACAATCTGCTTTCCTGCCAGATTGTGACAGCGGATGGGCGTGTGCTGACAGCTAGTGAAGCAGAGCAGCCGGATTTGTTTTGGGCTCTGCGAGGCGGCGGGGGGAATTTTGGCGTCGTCACCTGGTTCGAGTTCCAAGGGCAGCCGGTTCATACGGTTTTAGGTGGCTTGCTGGTGTATCCGAGAGCAGCGGCGAGTGATGTGATTCGGCATTATCGCGACTTTATGGAGACGGCTCCCGATGAACTGACGGTATATGCCGCGCTGCTGCATGGGCTGGACGGTAGCCCGATTGTTGGCGTAATTCCTTGCTATTGTGGCGATCTTAAGGAAGGCGAGCGAGTACTGGCGCCGTTGCGCAAGTTTGGAAATCCAGTGGTGGATGCGATTCAGCCGCTGCCCTTTCCGGTAATGCAATCGATGATGGCGGCGGCGTTTCCGGATGGAAATCAGAACTACTGGAAATCGACGTTGCAGAAGAGTTTGCCCGATGATGCGATTGCGAGGATTGTGGAGCATGGGAACCGGATGCAGTCGCCACTTTCGTTCCTAGTAGTGGAGCGTTATGGCGGCGCGGCGGGGCGGGTCGCGAGGGATGCAACAGCGTATCCGCATCGGGATCTGCATTGGGATGTCATCTTCGGAGCCCAGTGGACAGATCCGGCGGAGACGGTGCATCGGGAGTGGGCGCGGGCGGGCGAACAGGCCTTGATGCCATATTCGGCAAATGCGCATCTTTCGTCGGCGCTAGATGTGGAATCGGACGAAGTGATCGATACGGCCTTCGGGGCTAATCTGGCCCGGCTGCGTGCGATTAAACAGAAATACGACGCTGGAAATTTTTTCCAAGTGAATTACAATATCAAACCGGCGATCCAAGCGGATGCAGCGTAGATAGGCCAGAAACCCCACACCTGCTTTCCGCCTAGCTGCGCAGAACAGGCTTGTCGTGACCGGAAGGCTTCATCGGGAGCACGGAAGACGGACGACCACGCTTGGTCGCGGCGGGTCCGGTTTAACGGCTTCGATTGTAGGGGCGGCGCTCAATGTGGAGGAAGTTCAGGTGTGGAAAGACGTGGACGGAATGCTGACGTGCGATCCGCGCCTGCTCGAAGATGTGTACCGGGTTCGACGTCTGTCGTACGAGGAAGCGAGCGAGCCGGCAAGGGCGGGCGCAACGATTCTGCATCCGGATACGATGCAGCCCGTGCAGCGCGTTCGGATGCCCCTCGTGATTGGCAACACTTTCTCGCCGGAAGGAGAAGGAACGCGGATCGAGTGCGGGGGGTGCGGACGTACAAACGGCGGTAAGGAGCGTGGCGGTGAAGAGCAATGTCAGGCTACTCGAAGCGCGGCCGGGTGATGGAACGGGGAGCCTGGAGGCGCTGATCGGATTTTGCAAGGAGCACAGCGCGGCGGCAACGGTGCTCAGCTACACCGAGGCGCAGTTTATATTGCGGTCGATGAGAAGGCCCGGGTCCCAGAAGAGAGTCTGGGGCCAGATCGGTTTCTGGCTGTGCGTGTTCGGAGCGGCCAAGCGATCTTGACGCTGGTGGGCGGAGGTATGGACAAGAGGGCCCTCGAGAAAAAAGCGAGTGCGGTGCTCCACGGCATCAGGTCATTCGTGATCCGGCTCCGGAATCTCTGTGTTCGATACGGATTGCAGTTCCGCCGCTCATAGTTTCCAACTGAACTGAGGCCGGAACGACGTCGCGACTGGCGGTCCGGATTCGCCGTAAGCCGGTTTGGGCCGGAGGTGTGGCTTAAGCTTGAATTACTTCCGATGTTTGTGAGCCTGACGCGATTGAGGATCCGATCCATACGTTTTGTCCCGCTATTTGCATTTCATACGATGGGCTCGCTCAGACAGGTGAAGAAGGCGCCGGGATTTCTTACGGGCGCGTTGCTCGCAGACCGAGGTTGGACCTTCTGGACGATGACTGGATGGGACAGTCAGGAGAGCATGCGCAAATACATGACGACCGGGCCGCACAAGGCCGCGATGCCGCACCTTCTCGATTGGTGCGATGAGGCATCGGTTGCGCATTGGAGTCAGGTAGAAGACGAGCTGGTGACCTGGGCTGAAGCGGACAAACGCATGCGAGAAAGCGGCCGCATCTCTAAGGTGCGGCATCCAAGCCCTCAGCACGCGAGCTTGAACTATAAAACTCCGCGTGCGACGAGGGGCGGAACGATCCGTCGGGACTGAGGCCCGGGCGAGCGAGCGTAAGACTCGAATTTCTGTACATGCACGCGGCAGTTTCTTTAAGAATCGCGGTGGCATCCTGGGTAGGTTTGCTGGCATTCGCGTCCGTGAATGACGAGCGAACAGGTTCGGTGCGCGATACCTACGACGGCACGCTACCGCTCGCCGTGGAAGTAAACACGTTCCGGCACATCGACCGGGTATTTCCTTCAGCGATCGTGAAGCATGGAGCGGACGTGTTTCGGCTAGCGCCGCGCGGCACTCAACTGCATGACTTAACGTTCCAGTCCGCAGGGAGGCTGCTGCATTTAGACGATTACCTGCGGCTCAATCGCGTGGCCGGGCTGCTGGTTTTGAAGAATGGGCAGGTGGCGCTGGAGCGGTATGAGTTCGGCAACACGCCCCGGACTCGCTGGGTGTCGTTTTCGGTGGTGAAATCGATCACGTCGACGCTTGCGGCAGCGGCCATGCAGGACGGGCTGATTGGCGGGTTGGATGATCCTGTCACGAAATATCTGCCTGAACTCCGGGGGAGCGGCTACGATGGTGCATCCATCCGCAACGTGCTGCAGATGGCGTCTGGAGTGCGATGGAACGAGACTTACACGGATGCGCACTCGGACCGGCGGAAGATGCTGGATTTGCAGCTGGAACAGCGCCCGGGTGCGCTTCTTAAATTTATGGGGACGCTGCCGCGGGCCGCGCGGCCGGGTACCGAGTGGAACTACAACACTGGCGAAACATACGTTCTGGGTGCACTCGTGCGGGCAGCGGTGAAGCGACCGCTATCGCAGTATTTGTCTGAAAAGATCTGGTCTCCGTTCGCGATGGAAGAGGACGCGACCTGGTGGACCGAATCCGCGGGAGGAGTCGAGTTCGGGGGTAGCGGCTTCGCGGCTACCTTGCGAGATTATGGGCGATTTGGACAATTCGTCCTGCAAGGTGGACTGGCGGGAGGCCGACGGGTGGTTCCAGAGGGTTGGTTTCCAAGCGCAGGGCAGCCGAAAGCGGTGGGTGGTCAGCTCCTTCCCTACGGGTACATGTGGTGGAGCGAACCCGACGGAGCCTTTCGAGCGTTTGGCATCTTCGGACAAAGCGTGTATGTGAACCCCAAACAGAACGTGGTCATTGTGGTTTGGAGCGCGCAGCAGAAACCCACAGGGTCTGCGGTCGTGAGTGACACCGATTTCTTCGAGGGCGTGCTGCAGGCACTTCACTAGGAGAAATAGTTTTGGGGGAGAGCCTTTGGAGGGATAGCCGCGCTCGAAGAGAATCACGGCTTCCACAGGTCCGATAGTATCTGGTGCATGGGCTTAATCGCGATTATTGGACAGTTCGACGTTCATGCGGAAGACGCTACAGCGGTCGGGGAACTGATGCGGGAGATGATGAGCGAAACGCAAAAGGAAGCAGGCTGTCTTCATTACGCCTTCTCGACGGACCTTACCAATCCGAATCGCTTCCAACTCAGCGAGCTATGGGAAAGCGACCAAGCTCTGGCGGCTCACTTTCAATCGGCGCACATGGCGAAGTTCCGAGGCGGTCTCGCGGCGCAGCGTATTGAGCGGCGAGTGGTGAAGCGCCACGATGCGAGCAATCCGGCGGATTTGTAGGGTGCGAGGCTGAGCCGCTTTATGTGGTTGTGGATGCAATGCGGGCGGCGAGTCACGGCCTAGGCGCCGCAAGTATGCGAAACGACGGCGGCCCACTAACCGATACCTTTCGAAGTCTCTGCGGTCCACCGTGCGCCGCACACGTGCTTATTCGTCGGTGAGGATCGGCGGCGCGCTGTTTGCGGCTTTCGCATCGGCGGGCTGGATCGCCGAACGATTGTTCGACGTGCATCTGCCGGTAGACACGGTGGTGAACAGCATTGCGCACCGCGCCGGTTGGATTGCGGTGGTCTTTTTCCTGACGAGTGTGGTCAGCTGGTCAATCAGGAAGGTTCTAGACAGGCTTCGGATAGTCATTCGCGCATCATCGTCTATCGCTTGAGACTTTCAGGCATCACTCTCCACTTGTAATTGGATAAGTGTAAGGCCGCGCGCTCGAGAGCGCGTGGTTACGGCCGAATCCTATTTACTCGTGCAAACATTCCCTCGTCCGATACCTTTTGGTCTGACGCTTGTCGTGGTGCTATTCGCTTGCCGGCCGGCCGAGGCGCAAGTTACAGGACTGACGTTCCGTCCGATAGACGCAAGTTACAGCCTCGTACTCGACAAGGTTGTTCTGATATCCGCGAATCCGAACCAGCTGCACATTTACGATCCGGTGGGTCTCTCGGACCGGACCGTTGCATTACCGGCAGTGCCACAGAATGTCAGCCTCAGTCCTGACGGAACGCATGCGGCCGTCGCATTCCCAAGCGCAGTGGTCTATGTAGATCTCCAGAGCGCCAGGATTAGCAACACGTTTGCCAACCTTGCGGTAGGTACAGGAAAGGTGATCTGCGGGTCGGGATATCTCTACGTTTTTCCGAGCTACGTAGGCAGCACAAGTTCGATCGACATTGCGACAGGCCAGATAACGACGGGCGCTGGATTTACCTATGCCTCGGGTGGCACATTTGACCCTGCAACGAACGCTATCTACAGTACCGAGAATGGACTTTCTCCAAACACTCTAAGCCGGTATGACACTTCCAATGGAGTGCTGGGCAGCAATACCACCCAGCCATCCAATTACTTCGACGTTTTTAGCGTCTGCGGCCCACTCTGGCTATCGCACGACGGCGCGACCATATACTCTGCTTGCGGCCCGGTGTACCGGGCGTCCAACGATGCAACCAAGGACATGCATTATGTCGGGGTGCTGCCGGGCGTTAACAATGCCCAAAGCCTGGACACGTCGAATTCTTTGCATCAGATCGCGCTAATATCGACGGTTCAACCTTTCGCGGAAACACCCGCGCCGCTCATCGACACGGTTGTCAGCCTGTATTCCTCGTCTTCGTTCAATTCTGTGGGCCAGTTCGCGACCACGCCGTTCCGTGTCAACTCGATCACTTATCCAGCTCACGGGCGCTGGGCGTTCTACAACTCGTCGTCTACCGCCATGTTCATCCTCACGCAGGCCGACGCTACGGCCGGTTTGCTGCAGGATTACGCGATCGAGAAAGTAGATCTTACGAATGCGAACTCCTGCGGAGCAACGTTTGAAACGTCGTTTGCGCAGGCGAGCGCGGCCGGTTCGTACGCAACGGTTCAGATACAGTCAGGCGAGGACTGCGCGTTTACGGCAGTAAGCAATGCGTCCTGGATCACCCTGGCCTCCGGCTACTACGGATCCGGCGACACAGTTCTCACGTACCTTGTACGCCCGAATCTGTCGGCAGCTGCCAGATCGGGGACCATCAGCATAGGTACGCAGACCTTCACCGTGGATCAGGATGCCACGAGTTCCGCATCTTCACTCAATCCGCTGAGCTTCAAGCCAGTGTCAGCGCTTTACGACAAAGCGCTCGACAAGATTGTGATGGTGAGCGCGTCACCGAATGAATTGCATATCTACGACCCTGTCACGCAGGCTGACCAGATTGTGCCGCTAACCTACATTCCGCTCAGTCTCGCTTTGCGGCCGGACGGCCTGGAGGCCGCGGTCGGGCATAGCGGCGAGATATCGATTGTGGACCTACTGCTCCATACTGTCTCAGCGACGATACCGGTGGATATGGATAACGGCGGTATAGCTTTTGCGGAAAACGGATATGTCTATACATTTCCCAGCCAAACTTACAGCTGGGGCGCCATCAACTCAGTGCAACTCTCTACGGGTATGCTGACCCCGCTACAAGACACTTATTACGGCAATATTCCGCGCCTCGATGCCTCCGGAAATTATTTGTACGTCGGCAGCCTCGGAACAGGCTTTTCGAAGCTGAGTATCAGCGCTGGGCCTGCTGCGCTGGTTTCTGAATCACTCAATACGATTGGCGGAAACATCTGGCTGAGCGAGGATGGTAACAGGCTGATCGAGTCGGCTGGAAGCGTATTTTTCACGTCAACGGCTCCTTCGCAAGATCTTCAGCCGGATGGGAAGCTGAACGGGGCAACCACTGTCGATTGGGCGGCAGACTCACAGGTGCAACAGCAGATCGCGATTCTGAATGATCCCGCCGCGACGACTTCCAATACCGAGCTTCAGATCTACGCGAGCAGCAATTTACTGCTGAAAGAGGAGACCGCGATGCCAGGCTTTTCGAATAACGGCACGAGCTACGCGAGTCATGGCCGTTACCTCTTCTGGAACTCTGCGGAATCTATGCTGTTTGCAATTACTGAAGCGGACAGCACATCTGGGCTGTTATCCGACTACGCGGTATACACCGTCCAGGCACCCGAGTCTTTGCCCAGTTGTACGCTTGCTGTTTCGCCCAGCTCGATCAACGCGCCCCCTTCGTTTTCGTCCTGGGTGTTCAGCGTGGCGAGCAATTGCAGCTGGATCCCAAAGGCACCCGCCAACAGCTGGTTTAGTTTTTTATTATCTAGCCCGGCGGATGGCAACGGCCAGTTTACGGTCTATGTTGGCGACAATTTAGGCGGGGCGCGGTCCGGATCGTTTAGCGTCGGCAATCAGGCGGTCATGATTAATCAGGCGGATGCGAGTTGCAGCTATCAACTCTCCTCAAACACCACACACTTCAACCAGGCCGGCGGAAGCTGGTCGGTGAACCTGACAACGGGCGCAAACTGTCCGTGGTCGGTTCAGAGTGATTCGTCATGGTTGAGTGTCACGCACGCGTCTGGCAGCGGGCCAGCCGCCATACAGTTCTCGGTGACTGGCTCGTCAGCGTCCCGGTCCGGATACTTGAACATCGCGGGGTTGACATACGCAGTCCAGCAAACGGGGCTCGCTGCTCCCCAAGCAGCCTCGTTCGCGGTTTGGCGGCCGTCAAACGGGACTTGGTTCACCTTGGAGAGTGGCGCAAGAAACACCTACCCAGCCCCGACGTTTCAACAGCAGTGGGGTTTGAAAGGCGACATCCCTGTACCGGGTGACTATGACGGGGACGGCAAGGTCGACTATGCGGTGTGGCGGCCCTCGAACGGCACCTGGTTCATCATTCCAAGCACAAATCCCGGAGTGCCCATTATTCAGCAGTGGGGCCTGGCCGGCGATGTGCCACTGGTGGGCGACTTCAACGCTGATGGGAAGGCTGATTTTGCCGTCTGGCGGCCGTGGAACGGGACTTGGTTTGTGTTGTACAACGGTCCGGCGGGTCACTATCCGACGCCGAACATCCAGCAGCAGTGGGGTCTGCCGAACGATGTGCCGCTGGTTGGCGACTTCGACGGCGACGGCAAGACCGACTTCACAGTCTGGCGACCATCAAACGGGACCTGGTTCGTTTTATACAACGGGGGAACAAGCAGCTATCCAACGCCGAGCCTTCAGCAGCAGTGGGGATTGACGGGCGATGTGCCGTTAGTAGGTGACTTCAACGGAGACGGACGGAGTGATTTTGCGGTGTGGCGAGGATGGAACGGAACCTGGTTCGTTCTAACGAGCGACTCGGCTGGCCCCCATCCCACGCCGAGTCTTGAGCAGCAGTGGGGATTGGTAGGCGATGTGCCGCTGGTTGGCGACTTCGACGGCGACGGCAAGACCGACTTCACAGTCTGGCGACCATGGAACGGAACCTGGTTCGTTTTGTATAGCGACGCCGCGGGCGGCAGTTCAGCGCCGAGCCTTCAGCAGCAATGGGGCCTGCCGAGCGATGTAGCCGTAAAGGCTAATTAGGTAACGGCTGGCCAGGTTACGGCGTTAGTTTCTAACGCGAACCTTTGGCTCGACCGACATGCCGGGTCGTAAGCGATCCGCGGCTTCCTGATTGGGGTCTAACGCGATCCGAACCGGGATTCGCTGCACTACTTTGACGTAATTGCCGGTTGCGTTCTCCGGAGGAAGGGTGCTCGAAACGGACCCGGTGGATCCGCCGATCGTTTCCACTGAGCCATTGAAGTCGCGGTCCAGGGAATCGACGTGGATGGTGGCGTGCTGCCCGGGACGCATGTTCAACAATTGTGTCTCTTTGAAGTTGGCGGTGATCCAAAGATCGTTTATTTCAGAGATGGTGAGCAACTGCTGGCCGGCCTGAACACGAGCGCCGACTTGTGCCGAGCGCTTCATCACGATGCCGGCGACGGGAGCTTTGATTCTGGCGTAATCGAGGTTCAACATCGCCTGCTCGCGTTGCGCTTCGGCCGACTTCAGGCTGGCAAATTGCTGTTCCACGGTAGCCCGGCGCACCAACAACTGGGGTACCGCGGTTTGCTCGTTCTGCACGAGTTTGCTCTTCGATTGATCGAGCTGTGCGCGTCTCTGATCCACGGTTCGTTCGGCGGCGAGCAGGGCGGACTGCATGGCGACCAGGTTTGCCGCTGCCTGTTTGGCGGTCGATTCATATTGATCGAAGTCCGCTTTTGAAATTTCCTGCTTGTCGACAAGAATTCGATAGCGTTTGAGATCATTCTGCGCCTTGGCATTTGCGGCCTCTTGCTGAACCACCTGGGCGGCGGCCTGATCCCGATCCCGTTCGGCGGTTGCGATAGCGGCTTCCGAGCTCACGACATCGGCACGCGCGGAGAGAATGTTGGTTGAGTTCTGTATCTGGGTGATCGGCACGTTCGGGCGCTGAGAGGAGAGCATGCTTTGGGCCGCTCTGACCTGCGCCTCGGCCTGATCGAGCGAAACCCGGTTGTCACGCGGGTCGAGATCGACCAGCGGATCGCCGACTTTGACTGTCTGATTGTTCTGGACGTAGACCTTGATGATGTTGCCATCGATACGTGTCCCGATCGGGCTCAGATTTCCGTCGATCTGGGCATCGTCGGTATCTTCGAAGTTCCTGGCGTGCATCCAGTAGAGAAGGCCTCCAACGGCGGCAACGAGCAAGATGGCGCCGAAGATCAGCAAGGCACGTCCACGCTTGGATTTCTCCGCGGGCGTTTGCTCCTTTTGATCTTTTCCGTTCGCCGCACTTTTATTGTTTTCGGAAGGCTTTTCGTTTGCCTCGCCGGTGGAGTGCAGGTCTGTCTGCGGTTCTTGTATTTCGGTCGTGTTACTCATGTGATCTCGTCTCCGAAGATTGATATTCAGTTATGGGTGCGTGCCTGTGAACAGAGTGCCGATACTTGTCTCGGCCTCGCCGGTTGCGCGGGCGAGCGTTAGCCGCGCAAGGTTGAATGCATAGAGGCTGGATACGTAATCCGACTCGGCGGAAGATTCCTGCTGCTGCGCCTGCACGACCTCCACGGTGTTGGTGACTCCCGCTTCAAAACGGTCGCGGGACTGGTTGAGAGTCTCAAGGGCATATTTGCGATTGCTTTCGGCAAGCTGCGTCTGGCCGATGGCAGTTTGCAACTGGATGAGAGCGTTCCGCACATCCTGCTCGACCTGGCCGCGCTGATCTTGATACTCGGACTGGCGCTGCCGGAGAGCGGCTTCGGCCTGCTGGATGTCGGCACGCGTGCGGCCGCCTGTGTAGACGGGTATATTGACGCTCGCCGTGGCAGTGAAAACGCCGTGTGAGTTGTCGGGAGAAACGCCGATGGCCCCGTAATCGCCGCCCGCAGTGACCGTCGGATATCGCTCGGCGCGTGCGGCAGCGAGTGTTTTCTCGGCTGCATTGACCTGTGTTTCAGCGGAACGCAGATCCGAGCGATGCGCCAAGGCGTCGCGCAAGGCTCCCATTTGATCGACAGGCTGCAGTTCGTGGTAGCCGAATGGTTCGGTGAGGACCAACTCACGATCGAGCGGGACGCCGATGAGGCGCGAGAGTGCTATCCGGTGCTGTTTCAGATCGGCTTCGAGCGAGAGCAGGCGTTCCTGTTCGGTTTGCAACTGAACACGGCTTCGAGAGACGTCAATACGCGTATTGGTTCCGGCAGAAAGCTGCGTGACGGACTGATCATAGACAGCCTGCGCATATTTCACTTGAGTTCTCTGCGATTCTACGCGTGCTTCATCGGCAATGACCTGAAGATAGGTTCCACCGACAGCGAGCACAACCAGATCGCGTGTATTGTGGAGGTCGAAACCGGCCGCCCGCTCGAGTTCCTTACTCGATTGATAGTTGCGAATCTCGGTGAGATTCAGCGCGTTCCAGTTCACGGTCCCCTCCGCTTGCACGTAATGAAACGGGCCTACCACGGTTGGGATGCCTGAGAAGCCTTTGATAGAGGTAAAACCGTAGGCGGCGAGGTTGACTTGTGTCTCGGTGGCCCCGAGATTGGCTGAGATTTGGGGCAGGAGCTGGCTCAATGCCTGCGCACGCTGTGCACGTGCGGTCTGCGAGGACGAGTTCGCGGTGATGCTGCCAAGGTTTACCTCGAGGCCGCGCTTGACGGCATCCGAAAGTGACAATTTGACTTGTCCGGGCGGAAGTTCGGGTCCCGGTGTGCTGCCGGAAAAGATTCCGTTCACTTGCAAGGACGGCTGAACGACGCTTGCGCCCTGCCCTCCCCCGGTTGCCTGCTGTGTGGAGACGAGGCCGGAGGACTGAGACGTGCGTCCGGAGACCGGTAATTGCGTGGCCTGGCTGCTTTGCGACGCCAATGTTCCCGGCTGCTGCTGGCCAAATAACAGAACTGTAAGAATCAGGTTCGCAAGCCAGGTCCGCCAAACCACCGATGCGGCGATCGCCAGCGGGCGGGCGGATTGGCACATGTGCGAAACCAGAGCTTTCGAAATACTCAGGGTACGAGAACGAAGTAAAGTAAGATCCCTCATCGTGAACACTTTCATTGAGTAGCTGGCCGCGTTAGTGAGCGGCATGTTGCTGCGTAGTCCTTGGATCATTTTTCCGAAGCGCAAACGAGAGCAGGAACATAGCACCGGCCGCCAAAGCAAGCAGGAAGTACGCGTCCATGTAGGAGAGTACGGAAGACTGGCCTTGCAGGGTGCGGTAGAGCTGGGCTAATGCACCGTTTTGCGCATCCGCCTTACCCACACCGCTTTGCGCCTGCAGAGAATGCGTGAGGCTGTTCAGCAGGCTTCCGAAACTGTTGTCGCCGGTCCCGGTATGAGCGGAAAGGCGCTCCTGATGGAACTGGGCTTTGCGCGCCAGCACAGTCTGGGCAACGGATGTACCGATACTGCTGCCGATGTTACGGGCGAAGTTAACTAACCCGGCGATCGAATTGCTCTTGCTTTGCGGTACGCCGATATAGGAGGCAGTTGTCGCCGGAATAAACAGGAAGGCAAGCGGCAGGTACTGCATGACCATGATGAGCGCTGCAGTCTTGAAACTGATCTCGAGGCTGACGAGCTTGACCGAATAATAGAGGCCGCCGGAGAGCATGATCCAGCCGAAGGCCATCAGATACTTTGCGGGAAATTTGTTGGTCAGTATGCCGACGATTGGAAGTTCGACCAGTAGCAGCGCCGCACCGAGTGAAACAACAAGGCCTGCTTTCTCGGCCGTGTAACCGAGCAGCACCTGCAGGAACTGCGGCATGAGGATCGTCGATGAGAAATAGACGACTCCGATCATAAGCATCATCACGAACGAGGTCATGAAGTTGGTGTACTTGAACAGCTTCACGTCGACTATGGGGTCTTTTTCGAACCACTCCCAGATGACTAGAAAGCTAAGACAAACCACTGCCGTGATTGAAAGAATGGTGATGAAATGTGAGCCGAGCCAATCGTCTTCCTGCCCTTTGTCGAGCACGATTTGCAGGGCCGCAATGCCCAGCGCGAGAGCGGAGAATCCGAGATAGTCGAAGCGGCTCTCACTCAACTTCTTGCGCGTCAGGAAGGGCGGGTCTTCTACCAGCTGCGTGACCAGAACGAATGCCAGTAGACCCACAGGCAGATTGATGAGGAAAATCCAATGCCAGCTGTAGTTATCCGTGATCCAGCCGCCAAGGGTAGGACCGAGCGCCGGTGCAACAACGGCCGTCAGACCGTATACGGAAAATGCCAAGCCGCGCTGTTCGGGCGGAAATACGTCCGCCATGATGGCTTGCGCCATAGGCTGCAGGCCGCCGCCACCGATGCCCTGAAAGGCGCGCGCCATAAGGAGGATCGGAAGACTCGGGGCGATCCCGCATAACACAGAGCTACCGGTAAACAGTGCGATGCAAATCAGGAAGAAGCGTTTGCGGCCGACGATGGTTGTCATCCAGCCGCTGATGGGTAGGACGATGGCGTTGGCGACGAGGTAGGTTGTCAGAACCCACGTGCCTTGGTCCTGACTGGCAGCCAAACCACCCGATATATAAGGTAGGGCCACATTCGCGATACTGGTATCGAGAATCTCCATGAATGCCGCAAGCGCAACGACCACAGCGATGAGCCAGGGGTTGAACTTGGGTTTCCAGTTTTCGGCTGAATTGGTGTCAGGCAAAAGCCAGTGTCTCCTGCCTGTTTCGATTCGAAACTATTCGTTTCGTTTCAGAATCTCGTAATTGTTGATATTTTTTTTATTCGTGTGAGGTAAGGTATCCGAGATGACAGTTCGTAAGTCCGCTTCAGCTAGACGTAACGGAGTACGATCTCGGGCGACTAAGGCGACCCCTTCCGCCGGTAAAAAGCCGGCGAAACCTCCCGCGACCGGCAGGCCGCGCAGCGAAGTATCGCGGGTTGCGCTTCTTGAGACGGCTTACGGGCTGATGAAACAGTATTCGCCTGCGGATATCAGTACCCAGCAGATTGCGGCAAAAGCGGGCGTCAGTACGGCGACGGTTTATCGCTGGTGGCCGACGAAGGAGGCGTTACTGGTGGATGCTTTTCTTCATGCGAAGAGTCGAGTGGTACCTCCTTTGGGGACGGGTTCACCACTGCAGCGGATCCGGGAGCATGTTATCGCCGGAGGAAAATTTCTACAAGGGGAAGATGGACTGGTGGCTGCACGGCTGCTCTCTGCGATACAGGACGACCCTGAACTGCGGCGACACTTCTCCGAAAGATTCTATGTGCCGCATTCAGCCGAGATGATGAGCGTGGCCCAGCAGGCGGTAGATGCCGGTGAACTGCCGCGCAAAACAAATCTGCGATTGTTTCTCGACATGCAATTCGGCGCCTGCATGACGCGGATGCTGATGCGCGACGAGCCGATACACTGGTCGGATTCGGCGCTGGCGTTCGATCTGGCGGTAGCCGGGGCGAAAAGCTATTGGGCTGATTGAGCTTTGACTGACTTCCTGCGGCGGACGGAGATGACATGGTGTCCGGCGCGCTTGAGACTCCGGGCGAGATGCCGCTCAAAGGTCAAAGGCCACCAATTCGACGAAGCGCTCAGCACAACCACCGAATGAGGGGGCAGCGCGTCATGAATGCACTGACGTACATCCCGGCAGAGGCGGATATCGATTTGCGTGTCGATGGCCTGCTGCTCGCAAACAGTGCGGAAGCGGCGCATGCGGAGTTCGGGAACGGGACCGGTGCTGCTCAACGGCAGCGGGTAGGGGACGACGCAAGCAAACAGGATGTTAATGCGGGCTTCGAGTTCACTCGCGAGATGCGCGGCCTGGCGCAGTGCTTGAAGAGTGGCAGGGACCGTGGTGAACAGCACTGTTATACAGAGGGGCGCGGGCTGGTCAGCCGACGATGTGAGCGGCCTAGCTTCCCCTTCCTCTGCGCGGCGATTTTCGTAGCTGCCGATCATAAGTCTGCCCAGATTCTGCCCCCTACAAATTCGACGATACGTTTTTCGGCCTAAGGAAGGCCTCAGAGGCCGCTAAGGAAATGCTAAAGATGCGGGACTTTGGGATGACTGAAAGTCCGGGTAAGCGCCGTGTAAGCAGGACGCGCCGCCAGTTCCGCGGGTTTTGATCCATCGGCGCGCTCTTCTTCGGCGAGCAGCCATCCGCTCCATTGCTGTTCTGCGAGTACGGCAGCAACAGACGCGAGGGGAAAGTCGCCAGATCCGAGAGGTACCTGTTCCCCGCCCCGAAAGTCGCGCAGATGGATCCCGGCGATTCTGGGAGCATGGCTGCGAAGGAACGCCCGAAGATCGATGCCGGAGCGAAAGGCGTGCCCGGCGTCGAGCACAAGGGAGACCAACTCGGGATCAGTCTCGTTCAGGAGAGCTTCCATTTCGGGATGCGGCCCGGTTACTTCAGGGCCGTGATTGTGATAGGCAAGAGACAATCCAAGACCGCTTATTTCACGCC
Source organism: Terriglobia bacterium (assembly GCA_963723645.1). Classification (GTDB taxonomy): domain Bacteria; phylum Acidobacteriota; class Terriglobia; order Bryobacterales; family Bryobacteraceae; genus Bog-105. The sequence goes on along the minus strand of CAVRRR010000005.1, from coordinate 456,389 downwards.
CAAGCGTGTTGAGAGCCGCCGCTTTCCGCCCAATGAAATCGACAGACAACTCTCCGCGGGCTAGCGCGGGCGCACCGCTCAGAATCAGACGCTCCGCACCAAGCGCAGCAGCGCCTTTCGCCACTTGGAGGGCGAGGTCCGCGGGGGCGATCAAAGTGGAATTGTCATATTCCGGAAGAAAGATGTGCGCGCCGAAGAAGGTGAGATCCTGCGCATGCTTTCTGAATGTGACGGGCTCGGCAACGAGCGGCAAAATGTTGCGGAAGCCGGTTTCAAAACCAGTAAAGCCGAGACCCTTGATGGCTCGCAGAGCAGCGAAGAAGGTGTCAGGGCGAAAGGGGTCGACGGGCCACGCGTTTGTCTGACAGCCAATTTGAAACATGTGTTGCCATCAGGATAGCGGCTGGGGTGGAATCTCGATCAACATGGTAGACTCGGAACGCAACGATGTCAGGGATAGCGGCCGGGAAGGCGTCTAATCCAGCTCCGGCGCGGTCCGAAGGGGAAGGCGAGCTGCATCCCAGACGATGGATCGTCCTCGCATTCCTGCTCAGCATCACGATCATCAACTTCATAGACCGGCAGACGCTATCGGTGCTGGCGCCGAGGATTCGCGAGCTGCTGCATCTTTCACACGAAGCGTACGGCCGGATTGTGGCGGCGTTCCAGTTCGGCATGATGTCGGGTGAATTCCCGATGGGTTGGCTGATGGACCGCTGGGGTGTCAGGCTGGGGCTCGGCTGCGCGGTTTTGTGGTGGTCGGCAGCGACGGGGCTGCATGCGTTTGCGCGCTCGGGATTTCATTTAGGCGCATTGCGGTTCTGGATGGGAACCGGGGAGTGCGGCAACTTCTCGGGCGGCGTAAAGACGGTGAACGAGTGGTTCCCGAAGGCCGAGCGTGCGTTTGCGATCGGGGTTTTCAATAGCGGTTCGATGATCGGGTCTATCATCGCGCCGCCGCTGGTGGTGTTTCTGGCGCGCCGGTATGGGTTTCAGTATGCGTTTCTGGTGCCGGCGATTCTGGGCGCATGCTGGGCGCCGCTGTGGTGGAGATTCTACCGTTCCGGGGAGAAGAACGACTCGGTGGCGCAACCGACCGCGAGGGCGGGCCGGAATTGGGAACTGCTACGGTACCGGCAATCGTGGGCTGTCATGACGTGCCGGTTTCTGGTAGGGCCGGTGCTGCAGTTCTATTGGTATTGGATGCCCGATTATCTGTACACCGTGCGAGGGCTGAGCTTGCGCGACATCGGGGTTCTCAGTTGGATACCTTTCGTGATGGGCGATTTAGGAAGCATATCGGGCGGCTGGGTGGCAGGGCTCTTGTTGAAGCGAGGTTTCAGCTTGAAGCACGCCCGCGAGATCACAATGTATTTCGGCGCGCTCCTCTGCCTTGGCAGCTTTGCGGTTTACTTCGTTCCCAGCGTGGGGCAAGCATTGGCTGTAATTGGGGTGGTGCTTTTCGGACACACATTCTTATCCGCGAACATGTTTGCAGCGGTACCGGACATGTTCCCCGATCAGGCGGTAGGCAGGGCAACGGGACTGCACGGGATCTGCGGCGGATTATCGGGGCTGTTGTTTCCACTGCTGACAGGATTTCTGGTGGATCACTTCTCGTACTCGCCCGTTTTTGCTTTAGCTGCGATTATGCCTTTAGCCGGAACGATCGGGCTATTCGCGATCAGCGGCGGTCTACGGCCGATTCCGCTCGGAGAGGCAGAACCGGTTTAAAATTACCGGCGAGCATTGATTGGAAAGCACATGAAACTTTTCTGGTTCATACCGACACAAGGCGACGGGCGCTACCTGGGAACGACCCAGGGCATGCGGCAAACCGATCACAATTATCTGAAGCAGATTGCGCAGGCGGTCGATCAACTCGGATTTGAAGGTGTGCTGCTGCCAACAGGCAACTCCTGTGAAGACGCATGGGTGGTGGCTTCGACGCTGGTGCCGGTTACGCGCCGATTGAAGTTCCTGGTTGCAGTGAGGCCGGCAGTGATGTCTCCGACGCTTTCGGCACGGATGGCGGCGACGTTCGACAGGTTCTCCGACGGGCGGCTGCTTATCAATGTGGTGACGGGCGGGGACCCGGAGGAAGCGAAGGGCGATGGCGTCTTCTTATCGCACGACGAGCGCTATGAGGTGACAGACGAGTTTCTGAACGTGTGGCGGAGCTCTATCTCAGGGCAGCCGACAACTTATCAAGGCAAGCATATCCATGTGGAAGGCGCGAAGGTGATCTATTCGCCTTTGCAGAGACCGCATCCTCCGCTGTACTTCGGCGGTTCGTCGCCGGCCGCCATTGAGCTGGCTGCGAGGCAGGTAGATGTATATCTGACGTGGGGTGAGCCGCCTCACCTGGTGGCCGAGAAGGTGGAGCATGTGAAGCGGAAAGCGGAAGCGGCGGGGCGGCAAATGCGGTTCGGCATCCGGCTGCACGTGATCGTGCGCGAGACGAACGATGCGGCTTGGCAGGCAGCCAATGAGCTGATCCAGTATGTGGACGAGGACACGATTGCCCGGTCGCAGAAGGCGCTCGCGAAACTTGATTCGGAGGGTCAGCGGCGCATGGTTGCGCTGCACCAGGGAGACCGTTCGCGGCTCGAGATCAGCCCGAATTTGTGGGCGGGCGTAGGACTCGTGCGCGGCGGGGCGGGCACGGCGCTGGTGGGAGATCCGGAGACGGTTGCCAAGAGACTGCTCGAGTATGCGGATCTCGGGATAGAGACGTTTATTCTGTCAGGCTATCCGCACCTGGAAGAAGCGTACCGGGTGGCCGAGCATCTGTTTCCTTTGCTGCCGATCTCGCGCAATGAAGGCTCGGACCAAATGGAGCGGGCGAGAACGGCGGACGAGGTAGTGGGAAACGAGTTTCGCGTCGTGAAATAGAGTTGCGATGCAAATCGTCCGCGCTTCTCCGGCTCAGCTCGCGGACGCTCAGCTGCTGCTGCACGAGTATTACGAGGCAATCAAAGTTCAGAAACGAGATGCGCCGGAAGACATTGAGAGCTATCTCTCCGATGCGGCCTCGGGATTTTGGATTGCTTATGTAGAAGGAAAGGCGGCCGGGTGTGTTGCCCTTCGTCCGCTGGGGGCAACGGAGCAGGCATATGAATGCAAACGCCTGTACGTTCGACCCGAGTTCAGGGGCCGGGGCATTGCGGAACGACTGCTCGCAGCGATGGAAGAGTACGCGTCGCTGATCGGGGCGCAATGGATTTACCTGGATAGCAAGGATGATCTCCGCGATGCTCTGCGCCTTTACCGGCGGCGAGGGTATCAGGAGTGCGCGCGGTACAACGATAATCCGCAGGCCACGGTGTTCTTGAGGAAACGTCTGGCGGTTTGATTCGAAAGATTGTGATGAGTGCGGTGTGCGTTTCGCGATCGTATCCGACATCCACGGAAATTTGACGGCGCTAGAGGCGGTGCTAGCTGACCTCCGCCGGACCTCCCCTGATCTGGTCTTGCATGGTGGTGACATTGCGGATAGCGGATCGAGTCCACGGGAGACAGTTGACAGGCTTCATGACCTCGGCTGGCCGGGCGTAATGGGAAACACGGATGAGATGCTCGTGCGTCCCGAATCGCTCGAGGAGTATGCGAGTCAGTCATCCGCACCGGCGTCTCTCTGGACGGTGATGCGCAAGCTAGCGGAAGCCACGCGAGAAGCGCTGGGTGCAGAGAGACTAGCGTGGTTGTCCGGGCTACCGGCAACTCAAGTAAGGGACAAATTAGGCTTGGTTCACGCCAGTCCTGACGACCGTTGGCGAGTTCCGCAATCGGAAGCGGCGGCGGAGCTCGAAGCTGCGTACGGTGTTTTGGGCCAGGAAATCGTGGTGCATGGACACACACACCGGCCTTCTATCCGCGCGCTTTATGGGATGCCGAAAGTTCTCGTCGATACGGGTAGTGCCGGCCTCCCGTACGATGGTGACCCGCGGGCCGCTTACCTGCTAGTGACGGACGGTGTTGCTGCGATTCGACGAGTGGAGTACGAAATCGACAAGGAATTGAAGGCACTCTCCTCATGCGGCCTGCCCTTTGTCGATTGGATCGCAAATATGCTTCGCACGAGTTCTCCGCAAATGCCGCCCATGGCTTGGTAACGCGCGCCAAGCGAAGGACGACGTGCACCATATATTTGAGGTTGTGAAGACAGACATACTTCAGCCGACCACGCTTGAGGGCCGGCACGTTCAGCTCGTACCCCTCTCGATGGATCACCACGACGGGCTCGTTGCGGCGGTGGAAGACGGTGAGCTCTGGATGTTGTGGTACACGAGTGCTCCGGAGCCTGCGAAGATGCGGGCGGAGATTGAGCGCAGGCTGGCGTTACATAAGTCGGGATCTATGCTGCCCTTCACGGTTGTCGACCGGAGCACGGGGAAGATCGTGGGAATGACGACTTATATGCATATCGATTCGCCGAACCGGCGGGTAGAGATTGGATCGACATGGTATGCACGGCGGGTGCAGCGGACCGGGCTGAATACAGAGGCCAAGCTGCTTCTGTTAGGGCATGCGTTTGACACGCTGGGGTGCATTGCTGTCGAGTTTCGCACGCACTTCCTCAATCAGCAGAGCCGTCGCGCCATTGAACGCCTGGGTGCGAAGCTGGATGGCATTCTGCGAAGTCACGCAGTGTCGCCGAATGGAACGCTGCGGGACACATGTGTCTACAGCATCATCGCTTCGGAGTGGCCGACCGTGCGAGTTCATCTTGAATGGCAATTGAACAAGCCGCGATGATCCGATCGGATGAAGGCTTAGCGCGCCCAGGCCGTCAATCCGCCATCGACTATCATGGATTGGCCTGTGACGTAAGACGAAGCGCTGCTGCAAAGCCAAAGCGCTGCCTGAGCGGCTTCGACCGGGCGTCCGACTCTTTTCAGGGGCACACGAGCGGTAAGTCCCTCCAACGCTTCTTCGATCTTGGCGGCGTCGCTACCGACAATCTGCTCCATTGCGCTATGCAGCATATCTGTATCGAAGCCGCCAGCCACTAGAGCATTCAGACGGATTCCGTTCGCTGCGTATTCCTGGGCAGTAGCTTTGGTGAGTGCCAGCACTCCTGCCTTCGCCATGGAATAGAGCGATGCGCCGGCAGCGCCGCCAAGGCCGTTCACAGAAGACGTGTTGACTATCGCACCGCCGGAAGGCTCCTGCTTCTGCATCTGAGCGATCTCATGCTTCATGCAAAGCCAAACGCTTTTGAGATTGGCTGTAACTTCGGCGTCGAATTCCGTCTCGCTGTAGTCCCCAGAGCGTCGAATCGAGCCCAGCGCCGCAGCGTTGTTGAAGGCACAATCTATCCGTCCGAAGGTTTCGACAGTCTTGCTTACAAGCCGTTGAACCTCAGTGGAGTTGGAGACATCTGTCTGGACGAACAGAACCTGACGGCCTTGAGCGCGTAAGGCTTCGGCTAGTTCTTCACCACGATTCGCGCCGCGAGCTGCGAATACGACCCGGGCTCCCTCTCTTGCGAAGAGCTCCACGGCCGCTCTGCCGATTCCGGCACTGCCGCCCGTGATGAGCGCAACTTGCCCAACTATGCCGTTACCGGCCAACGGAAGCCTCCTCTCCTCTCACTATACGTAAGAGAACGAATTGGCGATCAGAAGAAGAGCTTCAGGGCGAACTGAAGAACGCGCGGGTCGAGCGCAGTGGTGATACGGCCAAAGGTTACGCCGGCAGCGACAGTGGAGTTCGGATTGTTAAAGTTGGGCCGGTTCTCCAGGTTGAAGGCTTCGGCGCGGAACTGGAGATGCGTTCGTTCGGTCAAGCGGAAGTCTTTGAAGAGTGAAGCGTCTACATCGAAGTAAGCGGGTCCGCGTAGCGTGTTTCGGCCGACTGTGCCGAAAGTACCGATGGCGGCTTGCGTGAATGCCGCAGTGTTGAAGTATTCGGCGACTTGATTCGAGCCAGGCGGAGGATTCGGGTTGCCGATCACGTCGGCGTAGTCGTTGCCTATACCGGAGCGAGACCGGTCGGTGCCGCTGAGGACGGTGAAAGGCAGGCCGCTATAGAGACTGGTGATCGTGTTCAGCTGCCACTCATTGAGCAGAATGTTACGAATGCCCCCGACGTGGAGCTTCGGAAGGTCGTAGACCAGAGAGAGGTTGAAGCGGAACTTCTGATCGAAGTCGGCGAGCCCTCGCGCACTTCTGAAGTTGAAGGGATTGGGAGGCCCGGTGTTGCCTTCTGTGGCGCTGGATGAGTTGTCGATGGTTTTGCCCCAGACGAAATTGGACAGAACCGTGAGGCCGTTACGGGTGCGTTTGGTCAGGTTCAGCTGCAGCGAATTGTACTCGTCATAGACATATGAGCTGGCCAGTTCAACGGAGCCCAACCCAGGGTAGAGGCGGCGTGCGTTCTCATTGGCGACGGTTGCACCGGGGCCGAAGATGGCGGGATTAAACTGCCGCGAACCCATGATGTTGACACCGTGATTGCCGACGTAGGCAGCCGAGACGGCGATGTTGTCTGCGAACTGATGTTCGACTGTAAAGTTCCAGTTCTGTGTATAGCCGACTCGGGAAGCGGGGTCGAGCATGCCGCCCGAGACAGGCGCCAGGAACTGGTAAGTGGAGAACTGAGAGGGCTGAATATGGCCGCGCGGGAAAGGAGTGCCGCCGGGGTACCCCTGATATGGATCGGTGAAGTTCTGCGGCGCGGGGATGTTGAGGTAGAGATCGGTGGGCTGGGTAGCATCAGTTCTCTGGTAGAGAAGACCTTCGGGAAAACTATAGAAAATGCCGTAGCCGGCGCGCACAACCGTGCGCTGGTCCGCCCCCACGTTCCAAGCGAATCCGGCACGCGGAGCGAAATCTTTCCAATTGTGGTGGAAAACGGACTGACCGATGCCGGAGTCGCCGGGAAAGAGCAATCCGCGCGGGGCATTCGGCGCAACCACCGATTGGGCACCTGGCAAGAAACCCGTGAGCGAATCGTTCAGATCAACAGGCGGGAGCCAGGGATCCCAGCGCACGCCGAGGTTGAGTGTCAGGCTGCGAGTGATCTTCCAGTCGTCCTGCGCATAGACCGACGGACGGTCCTCGCGCAAATAGAAGGTGCGTCCGTTGTCCTGGAAAAACTGCGATTCATAACCGAGATAGAAGTCCGATAGAGCCGATCCCGTGACCTGACCATTGAAAGTGTTGTCGCCCGGGGTATAGGAGTAATCGTTGGCATCGATGCGGGTACGTTCGAATTCAGCGCCGAAGTTGAATGTGTGCTGGCCCCAAATTTTCGTGGCGGCAGCGCGGTAATCGAAGGTAGTCGGGTCCTGACGGAGCGCGCCGCCTGAGAAGACGTTCACGAAGCCAGAGATGTTGACGCGAATGCCGGGGAAGATGGGAACGGCGGTTCCCAACGGCACTTGCTGCCCGAAGCTCTGCAGGCTCTGGAGGCCGGGATCGGTCGGGATCTGGGTACGTGCGAAGCGAGCTGCGCTTGCGTAGAAAGCGGCTGTGAAGCTGGGGCTGAAAACGTGCGTTTCGTTGACGGTCAGGTTTTGATTGCGGAACAGATTGAGCGCATAGAAGCCATTCGGGGCATTGAAGGGACGCTGGAAATTGTTTTCGTCGTAAAAGTAGCGGATGCTCAGATGATCTTTGTCACTGAAGATCTGATCGACCTTAGCAAGGTATTGCGTGTCGTCGAGGTTCTGGTTGGCGGAAGACACGTATTGAGTTCCGCTGTTGGGCAACGGGATCAGCGCATTCGCAACGGCTACTGAAACCGGGTTGAAGAGGCTGACCGGGATCTGATTGTTCGGGAAATAAGCGCCGCTAGCAGGATTGATCAGCTTCGTTGAGATCGCCGAGAAGTTGCCCTTGCGTTCGGCCGCGCTTGGGACAGTGATCGAGATCGGGCTCGGGGCGGAGCGGCGCTGGGTGTCTTGTGCCGAAAAAAAGAAGAATGTTTTGTTCTTGATGATCGGACCGCCGACGGTACCACCGAACTGATTCAGCTTGAACGGAGGTTTTTGCAGATTGAAAAAGTTGCGAGCGTTCAGATCGGTGTTGCGCAGGAACTCGAACGCGGTGCCGTGAATCGAGTTCGTGCCCGAGCGGGTGGACAACTGGATGAGAGCTCCCGCACCGCCAAACTCCGCGCTGTAGTTCGAGGACTGAATGGTAAATTCCTGCAGCGCGTCGGGGTCCGGCATGGTGGGGACGGAATCGAAGAACCGATTGGTGTAGGTGGCTCCATCCAGCTGAAAGTTGTTCTGTGTGGCGCGAAGGCCGTTAACCGAAAGCCCGGTGTTGTCCTGCTGGCCTGACTCGGTTCCGACGTTGGTGAGGACGGTGCCGGGCGTAAGCGTCGTGAGTTGGAGAGCATTACGGCCATTCAGAGGCAGGTCTTGCATCTGGCGCTCGGTGACGGATGTCTGCACGCTCGAGGATTCGCTTTGGATCAGAGGCGCGCTTTCGTTTACTTCGACGGTCTGCGTTGCGCTGCCGACGGGTAAAGTGATGCGAAGGTTTAACTCCTGACCTGTGAGTAACACCAATCCTGTCCGGTTCTGGGTTTCAAATCCGCCATGGCTGACCTCGAGACGATAGTTGCCTATGGGCAGATCAGGAAACACAAACAGGCCGTCCTGGTTCGTTTGGACTTGGCGGTTGAGTCCGGTCTGCTCGTTAATGGAGGTGACTGAAGTTTCGGCGATAACTGCACCACTGGCATCGAGGACAGTACCGGAGATGCGCCCGGTGGATTGGGCGAGAGCAGGAAGGGCCAGTAGAGGCAGGAGCAATAGAGCGTGAACTAGCCTACTTAGGCGTACTGTAGAGCGCAGAATGGCCATCGTGCTCTCAGGGTCATACAGCACGAGCGATAATGTCAACTATGTCTATCGGTTTGGTAGATTAAGACACTTTGCAGTTGCCTGAGTAGGCTGGCGGGACGCGGTTGTGTTTGTTCAACTCGGCGATTCCGATCTCGGTTGAATAGTAGATCCGGGCGGTCCAGCGTTTGGCATTAGCGACGAAGTCTTTGCCGGGCTTTAAATCCGGAGACGCTGCTGCCGAGAGGTCCCTCAGCATGGCAATCTGAACCTTCGAATTCACTTGGAGAAAAGGGTGCGCGTGAACGCGCATAGAGTAGCCGTCGAGCCACCAGAGGCCTTCGAGAAAGGCGCTTTGGACGTCGGCGCGATTCTCGGACAAGATTTTATCGAGGTGCTGATGGACGAGAGCGTCGCGTGCGCCGGGCGTGTCGGTGCGCGGGATTATGAGGTCGGCTATGACGGCCACGGTTTCGAGCTGATGAGCGTCGAAGAACTGCGGGTCAAAGGCTGGAACAACGCTTTTTTCGGCTGCTTCGGGCTGGACGGCCGGTGAGGGTCGTGCGCGAACGAGAGGCGACACGGCGAGGCCGGCTGCGAAGGTGCGTCTGGAAAATTTCATGCTGGTACTGTCTCCCATTGGCGAGATCCGGCGGACTTCAAGACTGCCTCGAGGACTTGCTGAACGCGGAACCCATCTTCGAAGTTCGGGTGGAACGGTTCATTGCGGGCGAGGCTGCCGAGGAAATCGCCGACAGCCGCAATGAAGGTGTGCTCGTAGCCGATGATGTGCCCCGACTTCCAGAAGTTGGTTCCGTAAGGATGCTGGGGGTCGGTTGCGAGGAGTTTGCGGACGCCTTGCAGCGGCGGCGGATCATCGGCGTTGAAGTATTCGAGTGAATTCAGGTCTTCGAGATCGAAGCGCAGCATACCGCGGTCACCCTGGATCTCGAAGGCATTGCTGTTGCGATAGCCGATGCCGAAGCGGGTGGCCTCGAGCATACCGATGCTGCCGTTCGAGAACTGGACGAGCGAGACAGCCGCATCTTCCACGCGGCGGCCGGGCGCGAAGAACTTCGTAAGGGCGGAGACCTGGTCAATGCGGCCGTTGAGATGGAGAGCGAGATCGACAGCATGGGAAAGGAGATCGCCGACAACGCCGTGACCTGCCTGTTCGGGGTCCATTTTCCAGTTGGCGGGCCGGTTGGTATCAGGGCCCCATTGCTGCTGGTAGCGGGCGCGGTAATGAAAGGGAGCGCCGAGTGCGCCGTCTTCGATGAGGCGCTTAGCGAGAGCGACCGCGGGCACGCGACGGTAATTGAACCAGACCATTGTGAGGGTGTGAGCCGCGGCTTCGACCATGGCGCGGGCTTCTGACACTGAGTTGGCCAGGGGCTTTTCGGAGAAAACGATTTTGCCGGCGCGTGCTGCGAGGATTGCGGCTTCGGCGTGGAGGTGGTTGGGCAAGGCGATATCGACAATGTCGATATCGGGACGTTCGATGGCTGCACGCCAGTCGGTGGCGGTTTCCGCCCAGCCCCAGTCGTTCGCCGATCGCTCGAGCGAGGCGGCATTCCTGCCGCAGAGCACCTGGAGGCGCAGGCGAAAGGGGACGTGGAAGAAGCGCCGGACCTGGGCGAAGGCATTCGAATGCGCTTTGCCCATGAACCCCTGACCGAGCAGCGCGATGCGAAGCTCTTTTTCGGCGGCGCCGCTCATACCAGCTTTTTCGCGTATTCGTGCGTGATGTAGTCGCAGGCCCGAACGGTGAGCGCCATCATGGTGAGGGTGGGATTTTGGCAGCCATTCGTCACGAAGGAGGAGCCGTCAGTGACAAACAGGTTTTCCACATCGTGAGTCTGGTTGAAGCGGTTGAGAACGCTGGTGCGGGGATCGTTTCCCATGCGCGCTCCACCGGTCTCATGAATGGAAGCACCGGGTTTTGAACGTTCATCGTAGAGCTGAATGTTCTCGGCGCCCGCGGCCCTCAGCATGGCAAGGGCTTCGTTTTGGGCGTCGGCAAAGAGCTTGAGTTCGTTGTCGCTCCAGGTCATGTTCATGCGCAGGATCGGAACGCCCCAGGCATCGACGCGCGAATGATCGATCTCCACGCGGTTTTCCTTCCGCGCGAGGCACTCTGTGTAGAGATTGAGACGCATGCCCCAATTGCCTTTGCGCACGGCTTCTTTGTACTCAGCGCCGAAACCAGATGCAGCGAAGTCGAAGGATGGCGTACAACCGCCCTGAAAGCCATAGCCGCGAATGAAGCCGTCCGTTTCTTTTTGCGTGACGTTTCGGTAGCGCGGGATGTAGATGCCGTTTGGCCGGGCCGGCGCGCCGCTCCAGGGACGCGCCTCACCGGCAGGAAGGAAACCGTCGGCGCCGCCGCGAAACATGTTGTCCATCAGATAGCGACCGAGCACTCCGCTCGAGTTGCAGATACCGGAATTGAGCATGAGCCGGACGGATTCTAGAGAAGAAGCGCAAAGCAGGACAAGTTTGCTCCTGACATCGACGAGATCGCGCTTCTGGCCATCGACGAACGTAATGCCAGCGGCTTTGCCCTCACTCATAAGGATGCGCGCGGCTACAGCATCGGTAAAGATAGTGAGGCGGCCGGTTCGCTCGGCGTCGGCCAGTGTGGTGGCTGGGCTGTTGAAATACGAGCGCGTGATACAGCCGCGATAGCAGGGTCCGCAGTAATGGCAAGCGGGACGGCCATTGTGGGCTTGCGTGAGATTGGCGGTGCGGCCGATCGTGACTCGCCGATTGAATTTCTGCTCGACTTTTTGCTTGAAGAGCTTTTCACCGCAGGTATATTCCATGGGCGGCTGGAATTGGCCGTCGGGCAGCTGCGGCAATCCTTCGCGCCGGCCGCTGACACCGATGTACTCTTCAACGCGATCGTAATAAGGCGCCATTTCGGCGTAATCGACTGGCCAGTTTTCGCCGTAGCCATCGTGCGACGCCGCCTTAAAATCGAGATCGCTCAACCGGTAGCACTGACGGCCCCAGCTGAGAGTGCGCCCGCCCAGCACGCGCATGCGGATCCAGGTGAATGGCTTCTCCTGCGTGTATGGGTTCTCATGATCGTTCACGAACCATTTGTAGTTGTACTCAGTGCAGGAGGGACAGGTGCTTTGGATGGGGCGAGTTCGCGAGACCAACGGCGATTGGCCGAGGAAGGGGAGTTGCCAGACCGGTTTGTGTTCGGTAAACTCACGAGGCTCGATGCGACGCCCGGCTTCCAGGACGGCGACGCGCATACCGGCCTCGGTGAGTTGTTTGGCGGCCCAGCCGCCGGTAGCACCGGATCCTACGATGACGGCGTCGAATGTCAGAGCTGTCTCTTGGGCAGGCATTAGTTCAGGAGCTTGCGGCGCAAAGTAGGCATTGTCGATAGAGAATCAGAAATACCCATTGTCCCATGCAGTGGACGGCACGGAGACTGAAAGAATGGTGTAATAAGAAGGCGTTACCTCGCCTTTGCTGGCTCATTCTTATCCTTGGAGCGTCGATGAAATTGTTTAAACGGCCGTGGCATTTGTGTCTCGCTTTGGGGCTGGCCGCCTCGGGCTATGCGCAGACCGCCGCACCTCCTCCTCCGAGTGCGGCGGACCAGCAATATCGTTTTTCGACAAGCGTCCAGATCGTAGTTTTGCAGACGACCGTGCTCAACAGGAAAGGTTCGCTGGTGCGGGGTCTCCGCGAGAACGACTTCAAGGTTTTCGAGGGGAGCAGAGAGCAAAAGCTGGGTTTGTTCCGGCATGACGACAGTCCGGTTGCAATTGGACTTGTGGTAGATAACAGCGGCAGCATGAGACGCAAGCACTCGGCCGTGGTAGCCGCGGCGAAGGCGTTCGCGAAGAACAGCAATCCCCGGGATGAGCTGTTTGTTGTGAGCTTCAACGAGCAGGTAAAGCTGGGCTTGGGCAAACAGCTGTTTTCGGCAAATCAGCGAGAGTTGGAACGTGCGCTGCCGGCCACTGAAGGAGGCGGAAAGACCGCTCTCTATGACGCGCTCGAAGCCGGGCTGGCGCACCTGCATGAACTCAGGCAGGACAAGAAGGCCCTTATTCTGATCAGCGACGGCGGGGACAACGCGAGCAGCCACACGATGGACCAGGTATTGGCGGACGCTGCGAACTCGGGGGTGGTGGTTTACACAATCGGGCTTTTCGGAAAGTATGAAGACGAGACTAATCCGGCGTTCATGAAGCGCATTGCGTTTGTGAGCGGCGGAGAGGCGTTCCTTCCGGCGCGGCCAGGTCAGGCGGCGAGCAACTGCAAACGCATAGCGCAAGTTATCCGGAATGAGTACACGCTCGGGTACTCGCCGAACAGCACGGAGCCCAGTTCCGCGTTCCGCATGGTCCAGGTAAAAGTGACGTCACGCAAAAAGGGCGTGCTGCTTGCGAGAACGCGCGCGGGCTACACTCCGGACCAGATGCTCCGGTAGCGAGCTTTTACTTCAAGGTATATAAGTAGCCGGCGATATCGCGCGCATCGTTGGGCGTCACGCCGAGGTTGGGCATGAGCGTTTTCTCGTCTATGGCTTTTGGGTTGCGAATCCAGCGGATCATGTTCGGCGGGGTGTTTTGCATGACGCCGGCCAGATAGATGCGATCCGCGATGCCGGAGAGCGGCGGTCCGGCGCGACCCACAGCGCCTGAGATACCGGGGATGTTATGGCACGAGCCGCAGCCGTAGCGTGTGATCGCAGCGGCTCCGCGATGAACATCGCCTCCGGTAGTCACTTCCGCAATATGCTCCTGGCGAGCATCCGAGCCGCAGCCGAGCAGAAAGAGAAGCGGCGCGCAGACGAGCGCTACTTGCATTGCAGGACTAAATCGGATTGCGCGACTACCTTGCACTGTAGATCCTGTCTGCCATGAGATCGCTTTCTTTGAGCCACGCGGCACAGAGAACCAGACCTGCAGCGAGATATACGAGACTGGCGGGCACCCACATGATCAAGCCACCGAGCTGTTGATCTTCGAGCGGCGTGAGACCCCAGGACGCGCCGGCGGATCCATAGGCCGGATACCAGAGATGCGGCGAGAACGTCAGCAACGCTCCGAGAATGCCGGTGTGAATCGCCGTGAGGAAGACGTAGAGGATCGCCGCCCCGTACGCGCGCCGGCCCTTCGTATAGAAGATGGCCCACCAGAAGAGAAGGCCTGACCCGAAAAAGCTGATGTGCTGAGCCGTATGGGCGAGGTCGCTTCTGAGCGTGAGCTGAAAGAGGAACGGGATGTGCCAGATCCAGATTGCGGCGGCATGGAGCCAGAACGCGCTCAAGGGATCGATGAGGAACGTCCAGGACCGTTTCACGTAGTCTTCCTTCGACCAGCGGCCGAGGCTTCTGCGCCAGCCGATAGGAAGAGCCCAAAGGAAAGTGACGAGAGGGCGCGAGAGAACGAGCAGCGGCGCAGAGATCAGCATGAGGATCTCGTGCTGGACCATGTGGGCGGAGAAGAGAACCTCGCCAAGCGGGTGAAGCGGGGAGACGAGCGCGAGAACCAGCGAGATCCAGCCTGACCAGAAACAGAGCTGTTGCAGGCGCGTGAGACCGAGGTGTCTGCGCGATCCCGACGCATACAATCCGGCAGAGAGGACGAGCGGGATCACGACGCCCCAATCGAATTCCCACGCGGACCAGAGATCATGAGGCTGCAGAGCTTCCCCGGCATGGGCCAGTGCGAGCGCGGGTAGAAGCAACAAGCAACTGAGCAAGCGGCGCATCACTCGCAAGATCCAAGGATGAGTTCGGGAATGGTCTGCGCCACGATGACGAGCGAGAAAGCGGCGCTGAAGACAATGCCAGTCAGAGCCATGAAGCGGCTGCGCGGGAGCGCTCCGCCTTCTTCTCCCGGAACGACCGCGCCCATTTCTTTCCACTGGCGCCAGGCCATCAGCGCCGCCCCACCGTTCAAAAGCAGGCCGAGCAGCGCGATCAGATACAGCACGAGCTTTGCCTGAAAGGTGCAGGCCCACGGTACCCAGGTGAATCTCGCCTGAAAGGTGCAGAGCCAGACGATAGGTCCGGCGAGCACGCTTATCCATAGCGCTAAGGTCCGGTTCATTGCTGGGACTCCAGAAAGCGCGGGCCCCAATAAATGAGGAGGTAGATGGGAATCCAGATACCGACGAGGAAGTACCAGACGACGGAATCGACGTGGACTCCGATGCGCTGTTTCGGGCCATCGCGCCCGGCAAGAATCGCGACCAGGAGCACTAGCGTGAAAACACAGTCGGCGATGTAGTCAAAGCTATGGAGACCGAGGAAAGACCAGACGTAGGATCCATTAATATCGGTTTTCCAATTGAAATTCAGCGAATGCCACTCGACGATCCGCATGGCGAAGGCGACCGTCGCCAGGACGAGGTTGAGAGCAAGTCCGAAGATCATGCGCCGGCGGTTGTTTTCCTTAGCGCCTTCGCTAGCGATGTAACTTGCGTAGGCACTGGCGAGCAGTGGTATGAGAGCGAGGGTCGGGAGCAGCAGGTGCGGATACTGTTCACCCGGCGGCGGCCACACATCGACGCGAAGCCGCGTATAGAGATAAGAAGCCATCAAGATGCAGAACATCATGCCTTCGATGAAGGTGATGCAGAGCTGTCCCCACCAGAGCGGTGCGTCGGACGAAACAGCGTACGACGGAAGATGGCTGACGTCGAGCGTTTTCACATCGTGCATGCCTGATCAGCCTCCATCAGGATTCCGTTTCACGAGGACGACGCGGCCAGAACCAGCCGATCAGAGCGAGGCCCGAAAGCACGGAGCCGTAAGTGATGTACCAGGCGTTGAATACGGAGCCGGCAAAGCCGATGCTTACGCAGACGGCGGTGATGAAAGGCCAGATGGTATCGCCGGGCAGCGGGTAGCGGTGATGCGGTTCGGCGTCCATGAGCGTCGTGACGAGCGCTTCACGCCGGTCGTTGCGGAGTCCGGTAACAACGGTTCGATCAGCCGGAGGAATCCAAAGCGGATACCGGCTAGTGACGACGGGAAGGTACTCGAAATTGTAGTTCTTAGGAGGTGAAGCAGCAGCCCACTCGAGGCTGTCGGCGTCCCAGGGGTTATTGCCTGCAAGCCTGCCTCTGCGCATGGAAGAGATGGCATTGACGATGAACAGAACGCCGCCGATCGCGATGATCCAGGCGCCGCAGGTAGCAAGCAGGTTCAGCGGTCCCCAGCCCATCTCAGGGCCGTACGTGTAGACGCGCCTCGGCATGCCTTTCAGGCCGAGAATATGCATCGGAAAGAAAGTCAGATTGAAACCGATGAACAAAAACCAGAAGTTGATTCTGCCGAGTTTCTCACTCATCATGCGGCCGGTCATTTTAGGGAACCAGTGATAGAAAGCTCCGAACAGCGGAAACAGCGCGCCGCCGATGAGCACGTAATGGAAGTGGGCGACAACGAAATAGGTGTCGTGCACCTGGAGGTCGATGGGAACCGAAGCAAGCATAACCCCGGTGAGTCCGCCGAGCACAAAAATGAATATGAAGCCGTAGACGAAATGGAGGGCAGCGGTAAGGCGTATGCGGCCGCTCCAGAGGGTGGCAATCCAACAGAAGATCTGAATGCCGCTGGTGATTGCGATCATCATGCTCGAAGCGGTGAAGTAGGCTTCGCCAATCTGCGGGAGGCCGGTAGCGAACATGTGGTGGACCCAGAGGCCGAAGGCGACGAAGCCGTTGGCGATCTGAGAGAGCACCATAGCGGTATAGCCGACAAGTCCCCGGCGTGCGCTCGCGACCACGATTGCCGAGACAAACCCCAGCGCCGGAATGAAGATGATGTAGACCTCCGGGTGCCCGAAAAACCAGAAGATGTGCTGATACAGGATGGGGTCGCCGCCTTCGGCAGGGTTGACAAAGTGCGTTCCGACGGTACGATCCGCGAGCAGGTACGAACTCGCCAGAACGATCGCCGGCAGGGCAAAGATGACCATGAAGGACTGGATCAGCATCGACCAGACGTAGAGCGGAATGCGGTTCAGGGACATGCCTGGCGCGCGCATCTTGAAGATGGTGGTGATGATTTCAGTGGAAACGCAGAGCGCGGAAACTTCGGTAAAGGTGATCATCTGCGCCCAGAAGTCGGTGCGTTTGCCGGGCGTAAACTGAGGTCCGGAAAGCGGCGGGTAAGCAAACCATCCCATGTCGGGGGCGGAGTTGGAAAACACGCCCCAGTAGAGAAAGATGCAGCCGCCGAGATAGAGCCAGAAACCAAATGCGTTCAATCGCGGGAAAGCAACGTTCCTGGTACCGCACATGAGCGGGACGAGGTAGATCGCCATTCCTTCCATCATGGGAACGGCGAAGAGAAACATCATGGTGGTGCCATGGGTAGTGAAAATCTCGTTGTAGCGATCGGGGCCGAGGAAAGTGTTGTTGGCATGTGAAAGCTGAGTACGCATGAGGATCGCTTCGATGCCGCCGATGATAAGCATGGTGAAGGCGGTCACGATGTAGCGCAGGCCGATCGCCTGATGGGTGGAATAGGAGAGCCAGCCGAATACGCCTTTGGCGTGACGCCAGGCGCGATCGAGCAGAGCAATCTCCGTGCTGAGATTGTCGATGCGAGGCAGGAGATCTTCAGTGGAGTTCATTTCAAACTCTCCAGATACTGGATCAAGGGTTGGAGGTCATCGGGGTGAACGGCGATCGTGGCCATATGATTTCCGGGCTTGATGCTTTGCGGATTGACGATCCAGCCTGCCAGGTTACCCAAGTTGTTCGGCAGCGTGCCGGCGGCGATGCTGAGCCGCGAACCGAAGTGGGTTAGGTCCGGAGCATTCTGGCCCGCTGCAGTGGTTCCCCGAATCTGGTGGCAGAAGATGCATGCGTAATTCAGAAAGGCCTGTTGTCCGTGAAGAAGCACGGGATCGGAAGGCGGGCTGGCGGGCTGCAGCTGCGCATTCATCCATCTCTCGAATTTCTGTTCGGGCTCGGCAATAACGTAGAAGGACATGTGAGCGTGTTGGAGACCGCAGAATTCGGCGCACTGGCCGCGGAAGATGCCGGGATGGTCGGCCTCAATCCATTCGGTAGTGACGCGGCTGGGGATGAGGTCTCGTTTGCCATTCAGATTAGGCGCCCAGAAACTATGAATTACATCATTCGATAGGCCGCGAATCAGCACGGGCCGCCCGACAGGGATATGGATCTCGTTAGCGGTTACAAGGGTCTTGCTCGGGTCGGCGTTGTCATATTGAAACTGCCACCACCACTGATTCCCGGTCACCTGGATGGCAAGCGGGTTCTTTTTCTCGCGCAGCTCCGAGATACTCTTGCCGGTGCCGACGCTCGAGATAAGCAGGACGAAGAGAGTGAGGACGGTGGCAACAGTTGCGGTGGTGACTGCGCGCCGGAGTTTTGCTTCCTTGTCGGGGGGCCCGGAGTGTTCCGTCTCCACCTGCTGCTGGCTTTCCGCTGCACGATGGCGGCGCGTCAGGGTCCACAGCATGAAGCCCATCACAGTGAAGAAAATGGCGCAGAACAGCCAGAAAAAGAACCACCAGAGCCAAGCGATTTTGCCTGCCTGCGGCCCGGCCGGGTCGAGCGAGGACTGCTGATGAGTAGCGCACGCGGTCAAGACAAGCGAGAGCAGAGCCGGCAGCAGGGCGCGGAGCCTTCCCGATAGACCTGACCAGGGCGCGCCAGTCATTTGGTGGCTCCGTTAGTGCGGTTCTGAAGAGTTGACGGATCGGATTCGATGGTATCGGAACGGAGCGGCATAGCAGAGGTAGGCTGCTCTCCGTTCAGCGATCGGATATAGGCGACGATCTGCCACATCTGGTATTCGGGGATGCGGCCGCCCCAGGAAGGCATGCCATTGGGCCGGCCCTTGACCAGGGTGTCAAAGAGATTGGCGGGCTCGCCGCCGTAGATCCAATGCTTCTTGATGAGCGGAGGCCCCATGCCGCCGCCTCCACCCGCGTGGCAGCCGGAACAGTTATACCAATCAAAGAGACGTTGCCCTTCCGAAATATCGTAGCCGCTGCCGTTGTAAGGGTTGGTTACGGCAGGCTGCGGGTTAACGGGGCCGCCGGGACGAAGATCGCTTTCGCGAGCGGCGTCGCCATAGACGGCGAGGCGAGTGGGGGAGGGCTGAATATCGCGCTTCTCGCGCTGGCACGAACCGAGCAGCAGGAGCGAACAGCCGAGGATAACCGGACCGATTCGCACTTTCATTCTCCTCTTCACGGGACTTGGGGCACGCCATACTCCGTGAGGATCTTCCCCACAGCAGACGCCTCGGATTGGAGCGCATTATTAAGCGCCGTTTCCATTTCGCCATCGCCTTTGCGCACCGCCATCGAAATCTCATAGGTAAACGGGATTCCGAGATAGACGGGAGGCGAAACAGGTTGGATGTCGAGCTTAGACCCGGGTTGTCTGGCGAAGTAGCCAGCCAGCGGACCCCAGACAATCGCGACGTCGACTTCACCGCGCTCGACTGCGTCGATGATTTTTCGTTGCGGGTTCTCTTCGCCGAAGGCTCCGAGCAGACTGAAGCCGACAACGTTCTGCGTTATGCCGCGGCGGGCCAGCGCGAAAGCGGGAGGGGCAAGGTCGTCGCCCACTACATGCACGCCGATACGCAGGCGGGCCAATTGAGGATCAGCGAGAGAAGTGAGGTGCAGAAGGCGATCGGCCCGGGAAACAAATACATACGAGGAGCGGTAATAAGGCTTGGTGACGTCCACCGAATCGAGCGTGGAGGGAACGCCCATCACCACGTCGCAGCGACCCGCGCCGAGAGACTGGCGAAGGAACGACTTGCGTTCCGACCACCAGGTGTATTCGAGCTTGTAGCCGAGTGTTGCGGCGGTGAGTGCGGCGAGCTTGTTTTCGAGTCCTTGTCCCGCCTCGTTTGAGAGCGGCATGTTGTTGGGGTCGGCGCACACTCGTAGAGTTTTCACCTGGGCTCCAAAGCAGGAAAGAGTAGCAAGTGAGAGGAGACTAAGGAAGCGAGAAGGCATACAGCATTCCGCCCTTTGTGGTGTGATTTCCCAAATCGGTCATGGCGTTCAGAAAACCGAGAGCTCCTGTACCATCGACACCGTTCAGGCCCCCAGCGACAACGGCACCGGCCCATCCGCCGACACCTGAAAGGACAGCGACATATTGCTTTCCGTCGGGGCCCTTGTACGTGACGGGCTGGCCGATGATGCCGGAGCCCACTTTGAATTGCCACAGCAGTTTTCCGTCGTGCGCATCAAGCGCTTTGAACCAACCATCCATGGTGCCGTAGAAAACGACATTACCGGCGGTAACCACAGTGCCGCTCCAGACAGGAAACTGCTCATCGACATGCCACACATTTTTTGCTTTCACCGGATCCCAAGCCGAAAAGATGCCGCGGTTACCGCCGGGACCGGGGTACATGCGCACTTTCATTCCGACGAAGGGCGTGCCTGCGATGTAGTTGGCTTGTACGCCTTGCGTCTCGTAGCAGAGATTGTTGTGTGGGATGTAAAGGAGTCCGGTTTGCGGAGAGAACGCAGTGGGAGTCCAGTCTTTCACGCCAGGTGGCGCCGGGCAGGCATCACGAACGGTGTTGAAGCCGGTCTTCTTTGCAGGATTTAACTTCAGCTCGCCCGTTTTGAGGTCTACACCGAAGCTCGTATTCGTATATCCGAACATCTCGGCTGAGAGCACCTCGCCGGTTCCGCGATCCATGAGGTAGAGATAACCGTCGCGATCCGGATGAGCAAGCACTTTGCGCAGTCTGCCGCCAACATTCAAGTCGAGCAGGATGTTCTCATTGATGCCGTCGTAGTCATGAAGATCGTGAGGAGAGATCTGATAAGCCCAGATCGCCTCTCCGGTTTCGGGGCGACGCGCGAAAAGCGTGCAAGCCCACTTGTTATCGCCCGGCCGCTGCTCGGGATTCCAGGGGCCAGGATTGGCAGTGCCGTAATAAATAAGGTCGAGCTCGGGATCGTACGAGATCCAGCTCCAGGCAGTCGCGCCGCCTATCTTCCACGCATCGCCGGGCCAGGTTTTCACACCCAGATCGGTGCCCCGATCTTTCTGGTAGAAGGGTTTGAAGTTAGGGCCAATCAAGACATCCTTATCTGGACCGGCCGCAAAAGCCCGCCAGGCAATTTTGCCTGTATTGGCATCGAGAGCAGTCAACCACCCGCGAACACCCATTTCGCCGCCGCTGTTACCGACCAGCACTTTGCCTTTCACAACGAGAGGCGCCATGGTGATGGTTTCACCCAGGTTGATGTCGCCGAGCTTTACATTCCACACTTCCTTGCCGGTATTGGCATCCACTGCGACGGTGTGTACATCGAGCGTGTTGTAGTAAATGCGTCCGTTGTAGTAAGCGGCACCGCGATTGACGACATCGCAGCAGGCGACGCCTTGGGCGGCCAAATCAGGATGAGGCTGATAGGTCCATTTCAGAGGCGCTCCGGGCTTAGTCAGGTCCAAGGCGTACAGTGTGTTCGGGAACGGCGTTACGACATACATCGTGTTGTTCACGATGAGAGGCGCAGCCTCATTGCCGTGTGTGGTGCCGGTTGAAAACTCCCAGGCGACTTTCAGATTCTTGACGTTATCGGTATTGATCTGGCCGAGGGTGCTAAAACGAGTGCTCGCGTAATTCTTGGGAGCCATCGTCCACTGGCCGTCGTCCGGTTGATTTTGAATCTGCGTGAACACTGGTGAGGCGATTAGGATGCCGACCCAAAATAATCTCGCCTCTGATCTAACTCGCATGTCTCTTCGGCCCGCGGTTCAGCATTGTACCTTTCAGTGAGACGTCAGGAATTGTGAGTCCTTACACTCGGGGTAATACCGAAGCAAGAGCCGGATTCTGCGAATGCTGTTGTGAGCTAAATCACCTCAGCGTCAGCTAAGTTACTTCAAACTGTCAGCTACAGAAAAACTTCCGGTCAATCCGCCCGCTTCTTTCGCCGGCTGTTTGCGTCTGATTGGTGAGCAGGGCGAAAGAGCGCAGAAGTGGCTAGAACCCGTTGTCTACCGTTGCCCCGGTTCACGTCACCCCGCTTGAACGAAGGGCAGGAAGAGAGCGGAGAGTGGATAAAAAGCGCATATTGGTGGTCGAAGACGAGCTTGTGGTCGCCGAGAACCTTCGTCGAACGCTTACAGAGCAGGGATTTGACGTGATCGGCGTGACCGATTCCGGCGAGCAGGCAATTAAACAGGGGTTGAAGAACCGCCCTGACCTGGTGCTGATGGATATTGTGTTGCCTGGTCGAACTGACGGTATCTCGGCGGCACATAAGCTGCGGTCACTGGGTATTCCTGTAATTTATCTGACTGCGCACTCGAATCGCGAGTTACTCGACCGGGCACAGCACACACATCCGCTCGCATATCTTAAAAAGCCGGTCCGAACGGATGAACTGGCAGCGGCGATCCAGATCGCACTCTACAAGCAGGACACAAAGCGAGCGCCACGGGATCACGAACAGTGGGAAACAGACGGACAGTCTGAGGCGATGGCGCCCGGAGTGCCTGACTACGCCATTCTCACCATTGACTGCAAAGGCAAGGTCAGCACCTGGAACGAAGGAGCGGAAAAGCTCAATGGATATACAGCGGAACAGATAGTGGGCAAGTCGTATGCCCTTCTGTTTCCCGCCGAAGATCGAGATCAAGGCGTTCCCGAGGAGGAGATGGAAGCCGCAGGGCGCACGGGCACGGCCGACAATACGCGGTGGCTCGTCCGAAAGAATGGGGAGCGCTACTGGGCGGAGGGAACTTTGATCGCCATGCGCGACAGCGAAGGTGTTCTCACAGGATTCGCCAAGATTATCCGAGACGCGACGGACCGGCGCACGATGCAGGAAAGGCTCCGCACGAGCCAGCAACGTTTACGGTTGGCCCTGCATGCTGCCCGCATGGGCACCTGGGAATGGGAGATCGAGACAGATAAGCAGATTCTCGACGACGGCCTTCGCGCCTTGTTTGGACTGCCTCCCGAACGTGCAGTGAACACGATCGACGAGTTCTTCGCGCTGCTGCATCCGGAGGATGAGGAACGAGTGCGAGCTGCGTTCGATCAGACGCGCAAGGAAGGGATCCACCTGGACACCGAGTTCCGTGTTATCCGGCCTGATGGAACCGAGCGCTGGCTGATGGATCAAGGCGAGGTGTTCTACAACGAGGAGGGGCGCCCTGCGCGACTGGCGGGCGCGTGCGTAGACATTACCGAGCGGAAAGAAGCTGAACAGGCTTTGCGGCGCAGCGAACAGCGATTCCGCCTATTCGCCAGTAATCTGCGCGATTACGCTCTCTTCCAAGTCGATCTGGAGGGTCACATCACGAGCTGGAATGGCGGGGCGGAACGGGTACTCGGCTACAGCGAGGCTGACATCTTGGGCCAGCTTACGGCGAGGATTTTCGTGCCCGAGGATGTCGCGTCCGGCGAGGACAAGAAAGAGATTCGCGAGGCGACCACCACAGGCCGGGCTGAAGATTTCCGGTGGCATTTACGCAAAGACGGGTCGCGCTTCTGGTCAAGCGGCGTACTTACTGCTATTCGGGATGAGGGTGAATTAATCGGCTTCGCCAAGCTGATGCGGGATGAGACGGAACGTCGAAAAGCGGAAGAACAGATGTCGCGTTCCCTGCAGGAGAAAGAAGTCCTGCTCCAGGAAATCCATCACCGTGTAAAGAACAACTTGCAAGTGATCATCAGCCTGCTCTCGCTGCAAGCCGAGATGGTGGGAGACGACAGAATACGCTCGGTGCTCGACGATGCCTCGAATCGTGTCAGAACCATCGGAGAGATGCATGAGCTGCTCTACCGGTCCCCCGACCTGGCTCGAATAGAGTTCGACATCTACCTGCGGCGTCTCGGCGAGAACCTGTTCACGTTCTATGGCGTGGATTCCAAGCGCATCAATTTGACCATCGAGCCACACGAGACCAGGCTGGAGATTGTGCAGGCGATTCCCTGCGGCCTCATTGCCAACGAGTTGCTGACTAACAGCCTGAAGCATGCCTTCCAAGACGGGAGGTCGGGTACCATTCGGGTGTCGCTGAACTGCCAGGACAAACATTGCGTTCTCGAGGTGGTCGATGATGGTGTTGGACTGCCAAAGGGATTCGACATAGACGAGAGTTCTTCGCTAGGCATGAAGCTTGTACGTGTACTCGCGCGTCAGCTCGGGGGAGAACTGGTCGTGAGAAGTGAAAGGAACACCAGCGTAGCGATCCTGTTTTCTCAGGCAAGCCGCGGAGAGGATTCTCGAGAATAGTGGGCGGGCGGATATTGGTAGTAGAAGACGAGAGTATTGTGCAGCTCGATCTGAGGTACCGATTGGAGCGGCTAGGTTACGAAGTGGTGGGAGTGGCCTCCCGCGGGGAGGAAGCTATCAGCAAAGCCGACCGACTGCAACCCGACCTGGTACTGATGGATGTTCATCTGGATGGTCCGATGGACGGTTTGGAAGCGGCCCGTCAGATCCGCGAAGCCCGTCAAATCCCGATCGTTTACATCACAGCATACGGAGGCCAATCGGTAGCCGGAGGAACGGAGGTGTTTGATCCATCGGTGTCAAAGCCGTTCCGAACGGAAGAATTACACGCCGCGATCGCAAAGGAGATCGCGCCCGTGTCGAATGGTGGGTCAGATGAACCTGCCAGCATTCCTGACGATCGTTTTACGCAGACAGCGGAACAGTGAGCCACACACCTTCCTTCTCAACCCTACCGCCAATTCGGCGGGAAGCGGGATGAGAAAGCAGTAGCGTAAGTGACTACGCGTACAATACCTAATTCGGGCCTGCGTCCCGCTCAGCAGTCAGCGTTACCTCGAACAGCGCTTCAGCCGAGGGTCTGATCAACGGCGAAGGTGCAAGGCGGCGGGCGCCGAGCTAATCGTGCAGCATACGCACTGCGTCCGAATTGGAGTCAAGAGAATGCACATCGAGGGCGGCAAAGCCGCCGCTGTGTTGGGAATATCTTTAATTTTGCAATTTCCGGCGAGGGCACAGGAAGCCCCGGCGACACCCATCCCCTCGCCGCCGCCGCGAGCCGCGCAGGCCTCTCCAGGGCAAGGACAGAACGGAAACTCCGGCCAGCGCGTGGGCGGCTTCGTACCAGGCCAGAAGCGCCCGCCGGAGGATCCGGCGCAGGTAACACGCGGGAAGACCCTGTTTGAGATCAACTGCCGCGGCTGTCACGGCGCCGATCTTCGCGGGGGAGATCTGGGAGGGCCAAACCTGCTGCGGTCGCAGGTAGCACTGCGCGACCAGAGCGGCGAGCTGATCCTGCCCGTCATACAGGGAAGCCGGCAGAACATGGGCATGCCCGCGATCGGTATCAGCGAGGCGGATGCCAGAGCGGTGGCTGCTTACATACGCAGCGTGGTCGCAACCATCGGCCGACAGGGCACGCCGCCATCGGCGGGGCGAGAAGCGCCCAGCATTCTGGTGGGCAATGCCAGCGAGGGCAAGTCCTATTTCGCGGCAAAGTGCGGCAGCTGCCATTCGGCGACCGGCGATTTGCAAGGGATCGCAACGAAGATAGCCGACCCGAAAACCCTGCAGACAGCCTGGGTAGCGGGCGGCGAAAGAAGCGAGCTTTTCGAGACTCCGGCCGCCGTGCCGACCCCGCGTAGCGTCATGGCAACCGTCACTCCGCCGTCCGGTCCGAGCGTAGAAGGGCAGCTGGTCCATCTGGACGATTTTCTGGTCAGCGTCCAATTGGCCGATGGCACGACCCGGAGTTTTCGCAGGGATGGCGACGTGCCGAAGGTTGAGGTGCGCGATCCGATGAAAGGCCACCGGGAGCTTATGAAGGAGTACACGGACAAGGACATTCACGACGTGACCGCGTATCTGGTGACCTTGAAATGAAACTCACGACTCGTCTGCCCGGCGCACTCTGGTTCCTGGCGGGAGCTATGGCATTCGGTCAGGGCAATGGAGTTACGCCGGCCGACCTGCTGAAACCGCTGCAGGATTCTTGGCCGACTTACAACGGCGATTACTCGGGCAAACGCTATAGCGCTCTCAAACAAGTAGACCGATCGAATGTCAAGCACTTGACCTTGGCATGGATGACTCGCGTAACGCCCGGCACGGACACCGGTGGAGAGGGCGGAGGAAGGCGCAACCGCCAGCCGGAAAAGCTGATTGTGGGCGGCGAGGGGCCGGGCGATATCGCGATTCGCGGCGGAACTATTAAGGCTTCAGTGCTCCAGGTGGATGGCACTCTGTACTTCACCATGCCCGATAACGCGTGGGCGGTGGATGCACGCGACGGACGCGAGTTGTGGCATTACTTCTGGAAGACGAAGGGCGGCACACACATCGGGAACCGGGGTCTCGGGATGTGGAATGGCTATTTGTTCATGGAGACGCCGGACGATTACCTGGTTTCGCTCGATGCGAAGACAGGTAAAGAGCGCTGGCACAAGGTGATTGCCGATCTTGATGCGGGTTACTTCTCGACGCCGGCGCCGGTCGTGGTGGGAAATCATGTGCTCGTGGGTACGGGCGATGATATCGACGCTCCGGGTTTCCTGCAGTCATTCGATCCCGAGACCGGAGATTTGCAGTGGAAGCATTACACGGTTCCGATGGCAAAGGGCGACGCTGGGATCGAGAGCTGGGCGAGCCTGGATGCGGCCAGGCACGGCGGCGCACAAACATGGATCCCGGGAGCGTATGACCCGGAGACGAAGCTCTACATCTTCGGAACCGGTAATCCGACTCCAGCGTTTACTACCGGCACGCGTGGCCCCGGAGACAATCTGTACACCTGCGCCCTGATTGCGGTGAACGTCGATACAGGCAAGATGGCCTGGTACTACCAGACATCGCCGCACGATATGCACGACTACGATTCGGCCCAGACGCCGGTGCTCGTAGATGCGATGTTCAAGGGCAAGATGCGAAAGCTGGCGCTCACGGCAACACGCAACGGCTACTACTTCACTTTGGATCGGGTCACGGGTGAGCACCTCGTTACGAGCAAGTACGGTGAGCTGACGAACTGGGCAACCGGCCTGAACAAAACGGGAGGTCCGAAATACGATCCCGAAAAAGACGCAACCGTGCCGGGCTCGCTGGTTTCGCCGAACTCAGACGGCACGATCAACTGGGAGCCGCCGGCGTACTCGCCCGAAACCGGGTTGCTCTACGTAGCGGAGCACGATACGTATTCGCTTTTCTACCTGACCGATGTGGACCCACGCGGCTCAATGGGGCTCGGAGGCAAAGAAGAAGCGGAGGTCGGAACGGGCGGCACGTTTCTGACGGCAATCGATTACCGGACGGGCAAGATAGCCTGGCGCCGGCCTTACTATAGCGGGGGAGGCGGGGGCGGCGGACTGCTTACGACGGCCGGCGGGCTGCTATTTGCCGGAGACGGTGCGGGCAGCCTCGTAGCCCACGATGCAGCGACCGGAAAGCCGCTGTGGAATACGCGTATCGGCCGGGTGACCAACCCACCGCAGACCTACATGCTCGACGGGCATCAATATGTGATTGCAGCGACCGGCGATACCCTGTGGTCGTTCCTACTTTATTAAAATGTCGGGATGGGATCACAGCCTTCGGAGGCAGTCCTGCTCGAGGCGCGTGTTTCTGAGCTGGGCGGATATTTCCTGGAACTCAAGTGCCGCTGCGGTTACTCCGGCCAGTACTCTTTGAAGCCCATGGCGGAACAGAGAGCCGGCAATTACCAGCTGAAGACATTCCTCGACCGGCTCAGATGTAAACGCTGCGATGCAGCGCCGCAATCGATCGCCCTGCTCGAGACGATCGAGACGGATGAAGCAAAGCAGCCGCGAGGATGGCGCATACCCCTCGCCATCGCGTCTTAGAAAAGAAGCAACTGTGCGCCCGGAGGGCGGGGCGGGTTGGTGCGGGCAAGGTCTCGCATGCCGATTGAGACGCGCTTGCGTATCTCTGCAAGGCGGCGCCGTATCTCTTCCGGGTATGTGCCTCGCAGGAAAGCGCCGGAAGCGTAGCTTTGGCGATAGCGGGCGAGATGCTGGGGAAATCTGGCTTCGAGAAACGGAAAGAACACCTTTTGAGCGGACGGCTTCAGGAACAGAACATTCGCTCCAAACTGATCGGCTCCGGCCACCCTAGCGGCTTGCGCCACGGCCTCCAGATTCTGTTCGCCATCGGTAATTAGCGGCAGCACCGGACTCGCGATCACTCCCGCGCTCACCCCCGCTGCGTTGAGTCCCGCGACCGCTCTCATTCGCAGGTCGGGCCTGGGCGCGAAGGGCTCGATAAGACGGGCTAACTCGCAGTCGAGAGTCGTGATTGAGGCCGTGACCCTGACCTCATTGCTCTTCCCTAACTCCCGGAGCAGACCTGCATCGCGCGCCACTAGGTCTGACTTCGTGGTGATGAAGATGGACAGGCCATGCAACCCGATCAGGTTTTCGAGCACTCTACGAGTGAGCCCGAAGCGGCGCTCGGCGGGTTGATAAGGGTCGGTGGCCGTTCCGATGCCGATTACCTGGCCCTCCTTCACGCGGCGCAACGCTGACCGGAAGCTCAGCTCGCTCCAGTCTTTGGCGTAAATCTCGGTTTCAAAGGCGTCGAGTTCGGATCGCTCCATGAACTCGTGCGTGAAGCGCGCGTAGCAATACTTGCAGCCGTATTCGCAGCCCCGGTAGGGATTGATCGTCCAGTGGAAAAATACGCGCTTAGACGTGCACCGATTGAGCCATTGCCGCGTGGGCAGACTTCGATATTCGACTCGACGCTTCTCGGAAAGCAGTGAGCTTTCTGCCGCGAGTCTGGCGATTCCGGTTAACTTGACCAGTTGTTGCACGAGGATGCCCCGGCAACAGTTTCGCCTTTTATTTGCCTTTGGTCAAGTGGGCTTTCAGGAAGCGAGCAGTGAAATTACCCCTTTTTGGCGCAACCCGTTGAGGGCAAGCCCGTGACGACCGCGGACACCGGTCTTCTCAAAGATATGTTTAAGGTGAATTTTCACCGTGCCGGGGCGAATTCCGAGTTCCTGGGCAATCTCGCGGTTCTTATAACCCTGTTCCACGAGTTCCATAACCTGATGTTCACGCGGGGTCAGGTCCGTGCGGATCTGCATTTCCTGAAGGGAGCCGTCACGGAAGACAGAATCCTGCATCCAGCTCCGGCCCTGACCTACACACCGCAGACAGGCTAAGACAGTGAGATTGTCGGCGGATTTGCGGATAATACCTTTCGCACCGGCCTGCAGGAAGCGGAGTGCCTCGGCTTCTGTGATCGACATGCCCCAAACAACTACCGCCGGGACAGTGGAGCGGCTAGCCCCATGTTCGATCGGCAATTCGTGCAGGGCATCGATGACCACCTTTGCGCCTAGGCCTTTATCGATGATCAGGATATCGGTGCGCTCTGCGTTCGGAGCGACCATCCAATCCGAAGGAGAAGCATGCGACGACCCGAAATCAAGATCGTCCGTAGACTTCAATAGGTGTTCCAGCCCATAGATAGTCAACGGCTGGGTTTCACATACGGAAACCAGTTTTTTGCGTCTTGCAAGTTCCACGTTCATCGGTTGCCCACACTCCTTATCGACACAACTGCTCTAGGACTGGAGTAGGGAGTAGCGCGATTTATTCTCGATCCCAGACGTTTTCCGGGGGCCTTTTAGCTGAAAGCGAAGATTTCAAATAGGGAGAGATGGAATTCGGAGTCAAGCCGAGGAGAGGCTACCGTTTGAGTCGAAACAGCCGGACCTCACAGTTACTTAAGCAGGTTGATCGTCCCGCGGCATTTTGGGGCGCCGCATTTACACTCGATCCGCTCGACCTTCTTGTCGAAATGATAATCGACAGTGAGTTCTTCGCCGCGTTTGATGGGCCGCAAACTCACATATATGATGTGGTTCCTCACGATGCGGGCGATCAGGTTGGGCTCGCAGGAATGATTGATGTATTCGGCGCCGGAACCTCCAACGGCCCCGTCGATGGTCCAGTACGAGTCCAGAGTAAAAAGATAAATGAGATCGGTTGATTCGGCGCGGCGCTTGGTCTCTGTACGGCTGATCTTCTCGCCGGTATACTCGATGACCTTGCGATTGGCGGGGATGGATTCGGCCGCGTAAACGCCCCAGCGGTGTATCTTCGACGGCGCCAGATTGAGCTTGAAGCTCGCGCGCTTCGGGTCCACGCGGGGAGGTTCCGGTTTGGCGCCTGCCTCTTTCCCAGGGACGGATTTGGCAACAGCGCTTTTACGGGGCTTAAGATTGGGCATGCCGGAAGGAGGTGAAAATTACTGTATCTTCTGCTTCAGAACCGCGACGAGTTCCTTGACAGCATCAGCACTCTTCTGCAAAGCGGCCTTTTCAGCCGATTCCAACTTAATCTCGTAGATCTTCTCGACGCCATCCCGGCCAAGCTTAACGGGCACACCGACAAACAGTTCATCGAGACCATATTCGCCCTTTAAATAAACCGCGCAAGGGAGAACTTTCTTTTTGTCTTTCAGAATGGACTCCACCATTTCGACTGTGGAGGCTGCGGGCGCATAATAAGCGCTTCCGGTTTTGAGGTATTTAACAATTTCGGCGCCGCCGTCGCGAGTGCGCTGAACGAGGCGATCGATAGTCTCCTGATCCGTCAGCTCCGAGAGAGGAATGCCGCTGACATTAGTGAAACGAACGAGCGGCACCATAGTGTCACCGTGACCGCCCAGCACCATCGCAGTGACATTTTCAAACGAAACATTCAGCTCGGCAGCAATAAAGGTCCGGAAGCGGGCAGTATCGAGCACGCCGGCCATGCCAATGACTCGCTCGCGCGGGAAGCCGGACGTCTTAAGCGCCGTCCAGCACATCGCATCCAGAGGGTTTGTGACGAGAATGAGAATAGCGTTCGGAGAATGTTTCACCGCCTGCTCAGTGGCGCTTTTTACGACTTCATAATTCGCGAGCAGCAGATCATCACGGCTCATCCCGGGCTTCCGGGGAAAACCGGCGGTGATCACGACGATATCGGAATTCGCGGTATCTTCATAGCCGTTTGCGCCGACGATGCTGACGTCGTAACCTTCGACCGGAGCCGACTCGAGCATATCGAGCCCTTTACCCTGCGGAATGCCCTCCACGACGTCAACGATCACAACGTCCGCGAGTTCTTTGGCGGCTATCTTCTGGGCGGTGTTGGCGCCAACGTTTCCCGCGCCGACAACGGTTACTTTCCTTCGCATTTCACTCCTGTAAATGTGCAAATGAAACCGAAGTATAGCAGTGGGATTGAGCACTCAAAACGAAAGGCCGCCGGCTTACGCCGGCGGCCTTCGACGGGGATAGGAGGGTGGCGAGTAGGCGCTTAGTTGGAGCCTTTCTGGGCCGCGAGCTTCGCACGACGGCGGAGCAGGCCGGCACCGAGAAGACTGGTTCCGAGCATCGCGATAGAAGCTGGCTCGGGGGTAGGGGTCGCATCGTTGAACGTCTGGTCGATATAGCTGGCGTAAGAACCGCTGTTACCGCTGTAGCTGGCCAGGAAGATGTCTTTTTGAACGGAAAGGTTCGAGTAGGAACCGCTCAGCTGAATTTCGTCACTCTGAGTGCAACCAGCTTCGCCAGCGCCACACGCAACCTCGGCAAAACCTACTTGCGCGCCGTCGTTGTAGATGCTTTCAGTGACTGCGGCAATCGCCTTACCGTAAAAATCGCCGTTGAAGAAAAGCCCGACCTTGCTGATTCCCGTGGTAGAACTCACGTTGTAATCGATTTGGGCATCGGTATAAGCATCTTTTCCGAAAGCGCTAAAGCCGCTGACGAACTTGATGCCGTTGCCTGGGCTAGCGATCGTGCTCACGTCGATGTTGTTGCAGCTGCCAGGAGTTGCCGCACCATACTGACTCAGAGTGCAAGAGAACCCGCCGAAGCTCAAGTTCCCGGTCGTCAATGTTGGGTTCGACGTGACTGGGTCAGCGTGGCTAAGAACCGGCAATACGGCCAGCGCAGCTGTAAAAATAAGAGATTTAGAAAAACGCATTTCTTTTTAGCCTCCGAATAATCAGCACGATTTGTGTCGTGCATGACTGCAGTTTCGGTCGTAAAAGAAAAGCCCGCAAGGCATGCCCGGGCTACCGGTACTGACGAAAATTAAGCGTGTTTTTCGTGGTAAACCGCTTAGCTCAACGTGAATTAGGACCGGCAGTACCCTAGTGGCGGACGGATATAAAGCGGAAACCGCACTACTTTCTTCAGATCGGGCGCGCTGCTTCCGGAGTACAGGGCCTTACTCCTGTATGAAGGGTACGGTATCAGTTTTGCGGCGATCTAACCCGTACATCAAGGCTGGGGCAGGACGACAATCTGTACACCGCTAGACGCATTTGCACTGCGAAAAACGTGTTCGCTAGCTACTTTGAAGTCTTCTGCCGTCGCGTGTGGAATGTCGACAAAGGTCTGCGGATTCCGGTCCGTCAAGGGAAACCAGGAGCTCTGCACCTGCACCATGATCCGGTGGCCGGCGCGGAATGTGTGAAGAAGATCAGGCATCTCAAAATCGACTTCAGTCACTTTGCCCGGAGTCAACGCTTCGGGCTTCTCCCAGCTTCTGCGAAACTTCGCCCGCATCGGTTCGCCGCGCAGCAGCTGTTGATAGCCGCCCATGTGAAGGGGTGGTGTACCGAGAATGCGTTTATTACCGGAGGTTGCGTCGGGTGCGTCCGGATAATCTTCGGGATAAACGTCGATCAATTTCACGACGAAATCAGAATCTGTGCCGCTCGAGGCAATGCGCAGTTTGGGGGAAATGGGCCCGGCGATGGTCAGGTCTTCTTTCAGCGGCTCGGTTTCGTAAGTCAGGACATCGGGGCGGCGCGAGGCCCAGCGCTGATCGTCCACCATGTATCGCTGCGGCACGGTATCGGTTGTGTATTCGGAAAACGGCACCGGGTGAGCCGGGTCGCTCAGATAAGAATCGTAGGCCGCTGCCTCAGCCGGAGGTTCGAACGATAATTTTCCGCCCGCCTGGAAGTAGAGCATCTTAGGCGCTGCCTGTTTGGGAGGCCAGAGGTCGTACTTGCGCCAGACGTTCGTGCCCGTTTCGAACATGTAGGCTTCCGGAGGCGCCTCCGATTTGCCTTTAAGGTAGAACTCGAAAAACGGAAGCTGGATATTCTTTCGAAAGAACTCGGCCGTTTTGGCGTTGAACACAACGTCGCCGAGGCGGTCGCCGTCACTCCGGGCCCACCCGCCGTGCACCCAGGGTCCTTCGACGATGGTGTTGGGTGTTCCCGGATTGTTCTGTTCGATCGCCCGGTATGTTCGCCAGGGGCCGGAAAGATCCTCCGCGTCATACCACCCGCCGACCGTCATTACGGCGCAGTGAATGTTGTGCATATGGCGCGAAAGGTCGCGCACCTTCCAATACTCGTCGAACGTATCGTGATTGACCTGATCGGAGAAGAGCGGGTTCTGACCTTTCAAATAAACCTTGTCAAGGTTTGAGGTCGGACCGGCTTTGAGGTAAAACGCGTAACCATCAGGCGTGCCCATGTTGTAAGGCACACTTACTTTGGGCGGTTTCGCAGGCTCGCTCATCGGTTTGAAGGCGGTATAAAAACCGAAATTGGCGGCAAGCATGAAGGCGCCCCCGTGGTAAGCGTCGTCACCCATGAAGAGGTTGGTCATGGGAGCCTGCGGGCTCGCAGCTTTGATTGCAGGATGTGAATCGATGATGCTCGCCGACGTGTAAAAGCCCGGGTACGAAATCCCCCAGATACCCACCTTTCCGTTATTGTTCGGAACGTGTTTAAGCAAGTATTCGACCGTGTCGTAAGTGTCGGAGGACTCATCGACATCCTTCGGCCCGGACTTTTTATCGATATGAGGATGCATCTCGACGAACTTGCCTTCCGACTCGTAGCGGCCGCGAACGTCCTGATAGACGAAGATATAGCCTGCTTTTTCGAACTCGTCGCTCGGTCCAAGAGCGGTTTTGTACATGTCTTCGCCGTAAGGAGCGACCGAATAGGGAGTGCGGTCCATCAGAATCGGCCAGGGCTGTGACTGGTCTTTGGGTACGTAAACGCTCGTAAACAGATGTACGCCGTCGCGCATCGAAATCCGAAATTCGTACTTCGTGTAATGAGCTTTGACGTAATCTTCACCGGGAACCTTATCCTGTGCGGCGAGTGCGAACGCGCACACTAAGGAGAAAGCGATCCGAGCGGCTTTTTGCAAGAGGAGGAAAGGCTGCATCTTTTAAGTCAAGGTAGCAGGGAGGCGGTGCTCTCATCTTTGAGGCCGATGCCGGTGAGCCCTAATCGCCGTGCATTTTCGAGCAGATGGAGCAGACGATACCCTGCCAAATCACAGGTGAGGCCGGCCTCTCGTACGTTCGAGATGCAATTTCGCTGAGCATCTGACCGGCCGCGTCGCGGGTCATAAGTGATGTAGATACCGAGGCTGTCGGGCGCGCTGAGGCCAGGGCGTTCACCAATCAGCATAACGACGATTCGGGCACATAAAGCTTCTCCAATCCGGTCGCCGAGCGCGACCCGAGCTTGGGTGGCAATGACGACCGGGCCCACGCGCCAGTTTCCGAGCCGGGGCTGGATAGCGGCCAATAACGGAACTGCATGCGTTTGCGCCGCAAGCGCAGATAGCCCGTCGCCAACGATGAAGA
The DNA here is from genome assembly GCA_963723645.1 of Terriglobia bacterium. Classification (GTDB taxonomy): domain Bacteria; phylum Acidobacteriota; class Terriglobia; order Bryobacterales; family Bryobacteraceae; genus Bog-105. Next base: position 421,971 of record CAVRRR010000005.1, on the reverse strand, counting down.
GCAGTTCCGGCGCCGGCGAACCCGGTGCAAGCACGCTCCCGGGCGACAGCTCGCGCGCCAGATCCGGCCGGCGTAGATATTCGGCACGATCGCGCGCTGCGCTGTGAACACGAAGAGTTTGCCAGCCGGAGGACTGCAGTTCGCTTTCCACTTTCTCTACATTGAGCGCCGCATGAACGGCGTCGCGGGCTTGTGCGTGCGCAAGTTCGAAGTCAAGCAGTGCAGCCGTGGGAAGGCTATCACCCGACCGGCCTAACGCAACGCGAGCCGGCGTGAAGCGCTTGAGCCCGGCCCACCGAGTCATGCTGACTCGAGAGCGGCCATAATTTGAGGGAACAGCCGCCCGTCCTCGCTCATTACGGCCAGCCACTCTTCGAACTCGGGCGCTGGCTTTTTACCGAGAACCCGCCGAATGTACGTTGCATCGTGAAATGACGTGCTCTGGTAATTGAGCATGATGTCGTCCGCGCCGGGCACGCCCATGATGAAATTCACACCGGCGACGCCAAGCAGCGTAAGCAGCGTATCCGTGTCGTCTCCGTCGGCTTCCGCGTGATTGGTGTAGCAAACATCGCACCCCATAGGAAGGCCCAGGAGTTTACCGCAGAAATGATCTTCGAGACCGGCGCGGATGATTTGTTTTCCGTCGTAGAGGTATTCGGGGCCGATGAAGCCGACGACCGTGTTGACGAGAAGCGGCCGGAACCGGCGCGCTACCGCATAAGCGCGCGCTTCGCAGGTTTGCTGGTCGACACCCGCATGGGCGTTGGCGGATAATGCGCTTCCCTGCCCGGTTTCAAAGTACATGACATTGTTCCCAACCGTGCCGCGCTGCAAGCTCAGGCATGCATCCTGCGCTTCGGCGAGTAGAGCCAGGTTGACACCGAAGCTGGAATTCGTTCCCTCCGTGCCGCCGACCGATTGAAAGACAAGGTCGACCGGCGCCCCGGCTTCTATGGCCGCAATGGTGTTGGTCACGTGAGCCAGCACGCAGCTTTGCGTAGGTACACTGAATCGCGTGCGAAACTCGTCGAGCATGCGGAGAAGCCGGACGGCCGTGGGAATCTGATCGGTTGCGGGGTTGATGCCGATCACTGCGTCGCCACAGCCGTAGAGCAGACCATCGATGATCGAGGCCGCTATCCCTTTCGGATCGTCCGTCGGATGATTGGGCTGCAGACGAACCGACAGGCGGCCAGGAAGGCCGATGGTGTTGCGGAAGCGCGTTACCACTTGGCATTTAGCGGCAACGAGAATCAGGTCCTGATTGCGCATCAGCTTTGAGACGGCCGCAACCATTTCCGGAGTGAGGCCCGGCGCAACCCCGGCTAACGTTTCCGTGGTGGTTTCCTCTTCGAGCAGCCAATTGCGAAACTCGCCGACCGTCAGGTGCCGTATCGATGCAAAGGCTGCCTCCTCGTGCGTGTCCACGACGAGGCGCGTTACCTCATCGGCTTCGTAAGGGATCAGTTGCTCTTCGAGAAAGCGGTCGAGCGGCACGTCGGCTAATGCGATTTTGGCCGCCACACGCTCCTCCTCGCTCACGGCAGCAAGCCCGGCTAGAAAATCCCCGGAACGGGCCGGACTAGCCTTCGCAAGCAGAGTTCGCAGGTTATCGAAGAGATAGGTGCGGCGTCCGATCGTCTGCCGGTAAGACATCTGCTGATCAGTTGCAAGTGTACCGAGGCGAATCCGACGGCGCGCGACGCCGATGCCCCTATAGAAATGGATACTACTGTTTTTTCTTCTTCTTGCCGAACTGGTTCAGCAGCGAATTGATGCTGTCTTGCGTATTGTTCTGCTGAGGCTGCGCCTTGCCCTGTTGCGCGGGAGCCGCCTGCCCTCCAAGCAGACCATTCACGATACCGCCGGCGCCGCCCTTTCCACCCAGGATGCCACTGGCAAGTTTGGACGGATCGCTGACGGAAGGGAGCAAATTGTTCAACTTCATCTTGGCGAGCGCCTGTGCATCCGGTGTGAAGGTGGGGTGATCCATCGTGCCGGTGACAAGCACCGGGATCACGAGTTCGCCTTTGTTGTTTGCAAGCGCGGTGTTCATGAATCCACCGACTTGAGAACCGCCTACCGCCTTACTCGTGCCGCTAGCCAGCGCGGCAGTCATGTGCAGATTCAGCCCCTGATTTACGAGATTCATTGTACCGTTGGCAGCCAGGGATCCGGCATCGAGAGCGGCCGTCAGATTGTTGGTAGAAGCCACCCCGTTCACAATATTCAGCGTGCCCGCGAACTTCTTGAGCGCGGTCGAGTTTCCACCCTGCCCGGGAGCGGCGCCAAGGAACTTGCCCACTTTTGACAACTCGCCGAGGATATTTACATTCTTCAACTGGCCATTTGTGACGTCAAAGTTGAGGGTTCCATTCAGCGTACGCGGCAGATCGTTGCTGGAGGCAAGGGCAAACTGCAGATTGGTTTGGGCGGCCAAGCTTCCGTAAAGAGTGTTCTTCGCCGAACTCACGGCGGAGAGCAGAGCGTTAGTATCGACTCCAGCGAACTTCGCATTCACCGCGCAGAGCGGAGTAGCGGGCCTGACATCAACCGTGAGAGTGCCATTCTCTTTGCCGCCGAAGATGTCTGTGGTAAGCGGTGAAAGTGTGACAACGCCGTGATTCAACTTGACGTTCGCCTGGAAGCTAGTGAGAACTATCTCTTGGGCCTTGATGGTTCCGGCATGCAGAGTGCCGGAACCGGTGATGGTATCTATCAAAGGCGGCTGATTGGAAGCAGGAGGGGCGGCAGGGGCCTTGGCTGCGGCTGAACTCTTGGGAGCAGGCTTGGACGGGGAGGTGAGCGATTCGAGGTCAGCCGTGTCAATCTTATCCGAGGAGAGATTGAACTGCACTTCCGGAGCAGCAAAATTCTTCGCGGAAAGATTTCCCTGCACGCCGGTAGCGCCGACCGCCGCATTGAGGCCGGTGATCGCAACCGAATTCTGAGAGAACTGAACGTTCGCCGACGTGATCGAAAGAGGCTTGTTCAGAGACGGAGAAGTAAGACTGGCTTTGGAAATGTTGGCGTTTCCGGAGTATGCGAGTTCGGACGATTTAGAAACGGGCCCTTTCACATGAATGTTCGCAGAAAGGTTGCCGCTACCGGACATGCCCTCGGCGGCCGAGATGCCATAAGCTTTCGCGATGTTGAGCAACTCGGCGATGTTCGCGCCCTCTGTCTGCAAGGTTGCATCGACGTTCATATTCGGAGTGGAGTACTGTGCAAGAGCGAAATTGCCGGTTACCTTAGTGGCGCCGCTCGTCGCCGTGAAGGTGTTGGAACGGATGGTGTCCGGAGCGAGAGCTATGTCGATTTCCGGCACCGAGACGGGTTGCTTGATTTCGCCGCCGCTGGCCTCAATCTGCTTGCCTGATACGGTTCCATTGAGTTGCGGAGAAGTAGCTGGACCTTTTGCCGCAACGTCTGCGGTCAGAAAACCCTTCACCTGGTAAGCGGGATTTAAGGCGACGCCGAAGGCGCCGGCAAGTTTGGCCAACTCGGTAAGAGAAGAGCTTTTGGTACTGAGGCGGACATCCAGGTTAGCGGGTTTGGCATGAGCGTCCACGTTCCCAGACAGTGTGAATGTCGTGGATCCAAGTTCAAGAGTCCCGGACTTGACCTGAATGGTGTCCTGAGCGCGATTGCTCGAGAGATCGTAATTAGCGTTGATCGGGAAATCGAGTTTCGAGCCTTTCAGGGTTGTGTTCTGCAGTTTGAGATTTCCTTTGGCTGAGAGCTCAGCGCCCTGCGAGGTAACGTCAGCCTCGCCCGAGGCTGTGCTGTCAGTCTGCGGGGGTACTGTCCTCGGCACAAGACGGTTAAGCCCGGCGACAGAGAACTCCTGAATCGAGACATGGCCGTCGATCGGCGTTGCCGCTGAATTAGCGGGATTGAGCGGGCCGGCGTTCCCTTTGAAGGAGAGCAACTGTTTACCCTCTCCGGGGAAGTGAGCGCCAGCGTCGACACCAAACTTTTTGCCCGGTGCGAAATCGGTGAGCTTCAGGTCGATGTGATCGTACACGGAGCGGGGCTGATTTGTTTTTTGATCGGTGATCGCGACCTGTCCATCATTGATCTGCAATTTGTTGAGCGAGACCGAATTGCTGCTACTGCTGCCGGACGAAGCCGTATTGGCGCCGCCCGAATTGCCAATCGTCGAGTAGTTCCACACGCCTGCAGGATTCTGAATCAGCTCGATCTGGGGCTGGTCGAGAATGATATCTTTCACCTCCGGGTTGCCGCCGATCAGTGAGAAGAGGCCAACGCTTACGTAAAGAGCCTTGGCAACAGCGAACGGCCGCGTGGACGAAAAGCCCGGCGCTTCAGAGACGTTCAGGCTATCGGCGCGTATCGAGAGCGGGAAGAGATGAAGGCCAAGATGCCCGATAGTAACTTGCCGGCCGAGTTTTTCTTGTAGTTCGGCCTGCACCTTGGGCCGGAAGCGGTCCACGTTGCTGGCCAGAATGCCGACAGCGACTAAAGCTATAACGACAATGAGAACGAGAGCTACTGCAATGTACCGTATCCGCATGATTCCTTAAGTAGACGCCCAAACCAGGCTAAATTGTCCGCCCTAGACTAAGTTTGCACCTTTTTTACGGACGATTCCGAATTAAGTTTGCAGCATCGGTTCCGGCTTGAGACTATATCAGAAGCGTATGGCGATGGCCAGACAGTCCCTTCCGACCGTGAGCATGCAGGCTTTCAGGATTACGAGACGGGTTCGTCTGGCGGTCTCAGCTACCGCATTGGCAGCACTGTGCGGGGTGTTCGCGTTCATTGTGCTGGTATTGCACGACCATGGCCATGCAAATGTAATGGTCAACGAACAGGCGGCGCCGCACTTGATTCCCAGAACGGCGACGGCTAGTTCTGCGGCACTCGCAGCAACACACGGAAACGCCCTCTCCCAATCGCCGAGTTTGCCGGCGCCGGTCAAGACGCCCGACTTAGCTCAGCTCGGCAGTAAACACGATTTCAGTGTTGGGAAAAACGCAAAGTCCCAATTGCTTGGCACAATCAAGATTAAACTGATTAGCACCGACACGATAAACAGGCTCTATGACGTTTACGTTTCCGTCGGGCGGAAATGGTACGCGCACCACCAATTGAAGATAAACGAGCCTCTTTGGATCTCCTCGAATCGCGGCGCAAATTCCATCCAGATGGTTGTGACTTCAATAGAGCCGGATGGCATCGCCGGCTACTGGACGGAATCCAATCGATCGACGCATCTCAGTCCGCGGATTCACTCGCGGCGGCGGCATCTGTAGAACCTGAGTCTCTAAGGAACAAAGGACGGTTCCGAAGTAAAAGGTGAAGCAGGCAGGCCGGTCGAGTTGTAGAGATTGACCGCGGGCACGTTTTGCCATCCGTAGCGAACGTATTCGGGGTGCTCGACCTGAGGACTGGCCACGAGAATGCTCTCGCCTTCAATCCGACCGGTCGCTGAAACGAAATGACGGTCGGGGCCGGACACTTCAAAGCCTTGAGGAGCGCCTCCCTTCGCTGTAAGTCCGACTGCGTGATCGAACCACACGCGGATGCCTGAGTCTTCGATACTCGTTTCGCGGAAAGCCGGGCCAGAGTATTCGACATCCTCGTGATATGAGAGAGCACGGGCGGCGAGAGCGAGCCGCGCGCCTACCGTCTGCTTATCGGACGGGTGAACGTTCTCCGGATCGCCGATGTCGATGGTGACGGCCATTGCTGTACCGGCGAGCGACAGGGTGCGGCGCTGCGCCTCGCGAACGAGCGGCCAGTTCTCTTTCGGGCCCGCATTGAAGTTTGCGATCTGGACGAAGAGAAACGGGAACACGCCCTGGTTCCAATGGCTACGCCAATCGGCGATCATGGCGGGGAAGAGCTTGCCGTAGAGTGGGGCCCGGGCAGGACCGGAGTTCGATTCGCCCTGGTACCAGATCACACCGCCGATAGCAAAGGATGTAAAGGGCGCGACCATGCCGTTGTAGAGCCACGACGGATCCCATGGATCCAACCCGGGATGCCAGGAGTGTTTTGGAGGAGGCAGATTCTTCGCGCGAGCCTCGGCATCCTCGCGCTTTTCGGCGGCAATCGTCCCATCGAGATTTGTCTCCTCATCGATCATCTCGGCGCGCGCTGCGAAGACGGGCATGAGACCGGCATCGGCAGCGATTCCGTTGAGACTCGTCCAGGCTTCAGCCGGTGTGCCGCCCCACGTAGAGTCAATGAGCCCAACGGGAACCTGTTCCTGTTCCGTGATGGCTCGGCCGAAGAAGTAAGCGACGGCGGAAAACTTGGCAGCGGTTTCGGGCGTAGCAGCGGTCCAGCCCGCGTCGGTCTCGACGTCAGCAAGGGGATACGAGGAGGCTTTGCGCTTGACCAGTAATAAACGGATGTTCGGATGATTGGCGCGGGCTATCTCCTGGGACGCATCTTTGACGACGGCAGAAGCGGGGAAGCCGGCGAGCGGCATCTCCATGTTGGATTGACCGGAGGCAAACCAGACGTCACCGATGAGAATGTCATCGAGCACGATGCGGTTCGTGCCCTGCAGCGCGAGCTGAAACGGACCGCCCGCACGCTGGGGCGGCAGAGAAACGCTCCAGTGACCAAGCCGGTCGCCTACGGCTGTGGCGCTTGCGCCGGCGAGCGTTACCGAGACCTTCTCAGCGGGATCCGAAGATCCCCAAATGTGAATCGGTCTTTCCCGTTGCAGCACCATATGGCTGCCGAGGAGTTTAGGAAGACGTACTTCGGCGTGTGCAGCCGAGACGAGCGCGGCGGAGAGTGCGGAGAACTGAAGAAAAGTTTTGAGCGTCATGTCTTTTGCGAGCTGCCGCGCAGGTTGCTGTCGGCGAAGGTCAAGAACTGGTCCCAATCGAACGCTGTGACTTCATGTTTGCCTGAGCGGATATGGAAAGCCAGCGTGTGGATGATTGGCGTGTTAATCCCGGGCATGCGATCGGTTCCGAGCGTTTGCGCGCCGAATAGCGAGTAGACGGGACCTGCGGCCACTTCTGCCAGGAACTCGCCTTTGGGATCCGCCCACTGATCCTCTTCAGCGCCCGTTATGTAGACGGGCCGGGGCGCAAGCAGCGCAATGAGTTCGTGCGCGTCAACGGGCAGGCGCGAGGGATCTCCAGCGAACCGGGCGAAGTTGGCGCAGAACCAATAGGGAAAGTTCTTGATGAGATCGGCCAGGGTCTCGCCGTAGTTACGCCGTTCGAGCGAGGCGCCTCCTTCGCCGGGGCAACTGGCGATTATCATGGCGAATCGCGTGTCCATGGCGCCGGCCCAAAGAACAGTTTTGCCCAAGCGAGAGTGGCCCATGATGGCCACGCGGTGGGCATCGACGGCTCCGTCCCTTTCGAGATAGTCCATTGCGCGGCTCAGCCCGTACGACCACGCGCCAATGGCGCCCCACTCGTCCGGCGCGGGCTCGGTCTGACCCGGTTTGAAGAACAGCGGCCGAATCCCGTACTCTAGGCCTCCTTTGAAGTCCGGCTCGATGTCCTGATAGCAAATCGTGGCGAAACCGTACCCGCGAGCGAGGATTTTGTCGACTGCAAACTCCTTGTCGCGGCCGCGCGAACTTTCCGCTGCAAGTTGGCGCTCGTGAGTTTTCGGCGTCCATATCGTACCGAGCTTGACGCCGGGATCGTCGATGACGGACTGATTTCCGATGTAATTAAGCGTCAAGATTACCGGGACAGGACCCGTGCGCGCAGCGGGCAAGTAGATCAGAACATTCTCTTTGGGTCCGCTGCGGTCCTGCGAGAAATAGATAGTGACCTGCTCGCGGATAGCTTTGCCGTTCAGCGCGGGCGTGGGCTTTTCGAAGACGTCGTAAGCCAGGCCTCCGTGCGGTTTCGGACTGTGCCCGTACACATTCTCGGCGAACAGCTCGAGGATTTCAGGGCGCCTTTGCGCCCATTCGGTGCCTGTGCGCACTCGTTGGCCATTTGCGAATAACAGCGGATCCGGGAGTGTGTAGGCGCCTACCTTTGTTTCATCGACGTTGCCGCGAGGGGACTGAGCTGCAGACAGGACGACAAGCAGCGACATAAAGGAGGCAGCGGCTCCGAGGCGAATCTTCACAGGAGCATGATATCGAGGAAGGAAAAGGGAGCGAGAGTTGGGCTAAGACTAGCGCTTACGGCGATGCGCTTTACTTCTCTTCGGCAGCGAAGGCCTGATCCAGCAGCAGCGCGAAATCCCGGCTCTTGTGTATGACCGATTCACGCAAAGAGCCCAGCTCACGTTCGGCGGTGCGGAGGCGATCAGCCAAATGGAGACAGGCGAGAACGGCGGTACGGGTGGAATCAAGATTGCCGGCCCGGCGCGCGATGGAGGACATCAGTTCATCGATCTCGTGTGCAAGCTCCTCGGTGTCGCGAGGGTTGCCCGAGGTTGACACCGTATAAGTCTGGTTGAAGATTGTGATCCGGACGATCTGTTTATGCGGGTCCGGTGCATCCATACCGATTTCAGCTTGCGCTGAGCAGATCGAGCTGATTCAAGAGCTTTTCAATTCTCGACTTGACCTGCTTGCGTTCACCTTTCATCGTCTCAAGATCCTGAGAAAGCTGGTTGATCTTCTGCTCGAGCTCGCCGTTCTCTTTTTGAAACTCAGTCGAGAGCGCCTGTGCTTCGTCGAGTTCGGCCCGGGTCGAGTTTACCTGCTCCTCCGCAGTCTTAAGCTGCTCCTGGAGACGGCTGTTCTCGCTACGTAGAGCGGAGATAGCCTGGACGGCGCGGGTGATCCGCTCCTCCAGGCTGGCTAGAGTATCGATTCCCTCGTGAACTGCTTCCATGCTTCTCTATTTTTAACTCTACCGGTTCAGGTTTATTGAACCTGCGCCTGGTGGGCTGTTTTCGCTCGTTGCACGAGCGTAGTGAAGCCGGCAATATCGTTGACCGCGATGTCCGCGAGGACCTTCCGGTTGAGCTCAATCCCAGCGCGCTTAAGGCCGTTGATGAACTTGCTGTAGGAGATGTCGGCTCCGCGGCAAGCGGCGTTGATGCGCACGATCCAGAGCGAGCGAAAGTTGCGCTTCTTAAGGCGGCGCCCGACATATCCGTAGCGCAGCGCCTTCTCAACCGCTTCCTGAGCAGCGCGATTCAGCTTTGATTTGGTAAGGAAGAAACCTTTCGCACGGCGAAGGGTTTTGTGGCGGTAATCCCGCCGGTGAGTTCCTCTTTTTACTCTTGGCACGTTTTCTCCTTTTCTAGATTGCGCCTTTTACGGCTACTGAGAGGGACAGCAGGCACGTGCAGCGCACTTACTTCCACTCTCATCGAAAAATTCGCTACCGTAACTTAGTACGGCAGCATGACATGCAGTTTGGGCTGATCCGTTTCGTCCGCAATGACGCTGTGACCGAGCTTGCGTTTACGGGAGCGCGGCTTAGATGTCAAGATATGGCGGGCAAAGGCGTGCCGCCGAGCGATCTTGCCTGTCCCGGTCTTCTTGAAGCGTTTGGACGCACCCTTATGTGTCTTCAACTTGGGCATTGTCTGACCTACTTTTATGTGATCGGCGAATTCGCCTGAGAACCGCGGCCTCGCAAGCATGCGCCGGCCTGGTAGCGGAACTGCTCTAGCGATTATAGCAGCCGATTACTGGTTGTCCTGGTACTCTTCAACCCACGCCATTTGTATGGCTTCCAGTTTTCCTTCTGTGGAAGCTTTGGGATCGTCTTTAAAGTTCGGCAACTCGGTGATCCATTGATGGAGATCGGTGTAGCGGATGTGGGTTGGATCGGTGTCGGGATGCGCTTCATGGAGGCTCAGCGCAATATCTTCGGTGTGATCCCAGGTGAGTCCGGCCATGGTTTCCATTGTAGGGGAGACGCGTTCGGAGCATCGGTGATGGTTAGAACGATCCCAGCCGGATATGAACGGAACGAAATCGTGTCAGCAGGCAGACGTCTAGTAACCTCGTAGGATGCCCAGGGCGTCAATCCGCAGCAGCTTGTTCTTGTTCAGCTGCGCGGGTCTGTTGGTGGTATTTGCCGGTCTTCTCAATGCCTCGACGGACGAGTTACCTGCAGGCAAGATTATGGAAATCAGACTGACGCGCTCGCTTGCCTCCTTCTCGTCGAGCAAAGGCGGTGAGGTGGAGGGCGTTGTTATTGCGCCAGTCAGACAAGAAGGACTAGTTTTTATTCCGCTGGGCTCCAAGGTGAGGGGCACGATAAAGAGCGTGCGCCGCGTCGGGCTCGGGCTCATCCACGAATCCGCCCGAATCATCATCGACTTCAATCATCTGACTCTTCGGGATGGCACGGAATTGGCACTGGCGACGCAGGTGACGGAAATTGATAATTCGCGGGAATCTGTCGATGCGAAGGGCCGGGTGAATGGGATCCGTTCGACGGCAACGCTCGGATATCGCGCGAACAATCTCATTTCCGGGTTCGCCATGTTCGATCCGATCGCTTACCTGTACGTCAACGTCGCGGCCGCGCGCATGCTCCGCTTCTCGGAACCGGAGATCTGGTTCCCTATGGGAACGGAACTCTCGGTGAAGTTGGTAGCGCCTCTGAAGGTGCCGCACAGTTTCACGCCAGCCATTTCTCCGATCCAGGCTACGGCGGAGGACCAGGCCGCGCTCGGAGGATTGATCCGCAAGCTGCCATTTCGGACCATGACGGCCAACTCAAACGTACCGTCCGACATCACCAACCTGATCTTCCTCGGTTCGCCTGGCGCGATCGAGCGAGCGTTCGCTGCAGCGGGTTGGGTGCAATCGGATCGCTTGAATTCGATCAGCAGCTTCCTCACGCTGCGGTCGATTGCGGAGAACCAGCGCTACCAGAGCGCACCGATGTCCACGCTGCTGCTGGATGAACAGCGGCCTTACTTCACATTTTCGAAATCGCTCGACACGTTTTCGAAAAGACACCACGTACGGATATGGCTGCGGCTGGAGAGGTGGAGAGGGCAGATGGTCATGACGGCCTCGTCAACCCAAGACATCGGCATAGCGCTTTCGCGAAAGAAGCGAACGTTCATTCACACTATCGACACCGACATCGACAACGAACGGACAAAGATCTCAAACGACCTCATCTTTACCGGATGCATACAGGCAGCCGATCTGCATCCGCGGCCCTGGATCACCGCCGGCGCGGAAAACGCAACCGGAGAGAAACTGATTACGGACGGAAGGGTGGCAGTGCTGCAGTTCAATGACTGTCTGCATCCACGAGATCCGGTGAACATGCAAGCGGCACCGGACCAAACGGTTACCGGAAATCCAATGGAGCGAGGCTTCCGGCAGGGCATTCTAATCACGCGCAATGACATTTACCGAGGCAACTTGATTTACCAGGGTTACGAAGGAACCCGGATGGGCATTCGATATTTCAAGCGAAAGAACAACCCGACCGTAGCAACGCCCGCGGACTCCAATGGGAACATCATGAAGCTCGATACGGATGTCGAACCGGAAGAGGGGACGAGCGCGACGCCGGCTGTCAGGGTCGGCTCGGACATGCAGGATCTGCCAGAGCCTCCAGCCCTTCCAAACGACGAAGAGAAGCCCGCGTTGTTCGAACTAGGTTTGGAGGGCGGATGGCTTCGCTTCGGCAGTACGCTCGATGTCACAAACCTGGGCCTCGTCTCGCAGGTTCCGGAGGTTCCTTCTTTCACGATGAGATTTCAGGACGCGCTTCACAATGGCTGGACAGTTGGCACGTCGGTCACGCTTAATTCGTGGAGATACTTTTCGAACGAGTTTTCTTTCGATTACCAGCGTGGCAGCTATCGCCTTGGAGCATCGTTCAGCGGGTTCCCGGGACAAGAGCCGATCGGCTATCAGGAGCAGACGACCGGCTTTCTCACCAACCAGTTCGGCTATGCTTTTGTGGCGAACCTCCGCCCGCGCACAAAGCGCTTTCGGCCGTTTGTAGCTGCCGGGCTTGCGTTTCAACTGCTTCACATCACCGATGCGCCGTTCAAATCTTCTGGCGGAATCTTCAAAGTCGGGCTCAAGAATGTGGGCCTCATTCTCGCGGCTTACAATTTCGCAAACAACGCTCCGCTCGACGGCGGCGGAGTCTTTCAGTTTGGGTTTCAATACGGCGGCGGCGTCAAATACCGCTTCAGCCGGCACTGGATGGGCAAGATCGATTGGCGCGAGACACTGAGTCCCCAGCCAAACTTCGTCGGCCGTTCGATTACAATCGACAACTCCGGCGATTCGAGCGAAGTCAGGGTGATCTACGAAGCAAACCATCCCGCCGGACCACTGCGGGAACAGCGGCTGACGGGCGGGGTCGCCTTCGTTTTCTAGTCGATCTTCGAACCTTTGAGAGCGCCGCGGACGGCGGTGTTCATCATGTTCTCGGCCAGGTTTACGGTGACGCGATTGAGCGTTTCGAGCCGGGCGTTGAGGGCTTGATAATCGCTGCCGTGATAGGCGGCTTCAACAGCTGATTTTGCCCCTTCGATTTCCTCGCGTTCGGCTGGAGCGAGAGCATTCCAAGCTTCGTTGACGCGGGCCTTGGCTAGAGCCGCGAGAACGTTGTCGGCTTCCACACGAGCTTCGCGCACCTGGCGCTCACGAAGGTCCTCTTCGGCTTTCTCGAAGCTCTCCTGAATCATGGCTTCGACTTGTTCTTCCGAGAGACCGTAGGAGGGTTTTACTTCGACCGTTTGCTCCTTGCCGGTACGCGCGTCACGGGCGGTCACGTTGAGAATGCCGTTGGCATCGATGAGAAAGCGGACTTCGATGCGGGCAAAACCGGCGGGCATGGGCGCGACGTCTTTGAGATCGAACCGGGCCAGACTGCGGCAATCCTTCACCAGCTCACGCTCGCCCTGTAGTACGTGGATGAGCACGTTGCGTTGACCGTCGACAGCGGTCGTGAACGTTTCGGTGGCGCTCGCAGGGATAGTCGAGTTGCGGTGAATCAGCTTCGAGACGACGCCACCCATGGTTTCGATGCCGAGCGAGAGAGGAGTGACATCGAGGAGCAGCTTATCTTCGACGTCGCCGGCCAGGATACCAGCCTGTACGGCGGCTCCGAGGGCTACGACTTCATCCGGATTCAATTCGGTATGCGGCTTGGCTTTGAAGAGCCGTTCGACAGCTGAGCGCACCAACGGAATGCGAGTGGAACCGCCCACCATGACAACATCATCGATTTGCTCGGGCGTGAGCTTAGCGTCGGCGAGAGAGGCGCGGCAGGGTTCGAGGGTTCTCTCGACGATGGGCGCGATCAGGCGATCAAACAGGGTCCGGTCGATGGCGCGCGCGTAGTGCTTTCCGACGTAACTAAGTTCAATGCTGGTTTCAGGAACGAAGGAGAGCTCTTCCTTGGCGCGGATCACGGCGCGCCGGAGACGCTGAACGCCTTCGCCGTCTTGTGAAAGGTCAGTGCCCCACTCGGATTGCAGGTCCTCGAGAGCAATCTGAAGCAGAAGATTGTCTATGTCGTCACCGCCAAGGTGCGTGTCGCCATTCGTGGCAAGCACTTCGAAGATGCCGTCATGGAGGCGCAGGATCGAGACGTCAAAGGTGCCGCCGCCAAAGTCGTAGACCGCAATCACACCGTCCTTGCGTTTATCGAGCCCATAAGCGAGCGATGCGGCAGTCGGTTCATTCACGAGCCGGAGAACTTCGAGACCGGCGAGACGTCCGGCGTCTTTAGTGGCCTGCCGCTGAGCATCGTTGAAGTAGGCAGGAACGGTGATGACGGCTTCGGTGACCGGCGTCCCGAGAGCGGCTTCGGCATTGTCCTTGAGCTGCTTCAACACCGCGGCCGAGATCTCAGGGGGCGTGAAGGTGCGGCCTCCCAACTCGAGCTTTATAACCGATTCGCTATCCTTCGCGATGCGGAATGGAAACAGCTTCAGTTCGTTCTGGACATCCGAGACACCGCGCCCCATGAGCCGCTTGACTGAATAGACCGTGCGGTCGGGGCGAGTGATCAGCAGTTCGCGCGCCGCTTCGCCCGCCACAAGTTGGCCGTCTGCGGAGAGCGAGACGATGCTCGGGACGATGTTCCGACCTTCCGGATCTTCGACGATACGGGGCCCGGTGAGATCCATATACGCGATGAGGCTGTTCGTGGTGCCGAGGTCGATCCCGACGATTTTGGATTGCCGGCTCTCACCGAAGTCGATTTGGAAAGTGCTCATGGTTTTAAAGAAGATCCTCGACGGGTGTGTTCGAGACAGCGACAGGACTGAGCGCCCGATCTACATCGCGAATCAGGTTTTCGATGTACCGACGGCGATTCAGGACGCCGCGAACTTCGTGCAGCGCCTGTTTGGCCGTTTCGCTTTCGGGTTCCGCGGCATCGTATCTGGAAAAGAGCGCCTTGAGCTCGCTATCGATGCCGTCGCGCATACTGATGAAGTTTGCTTTGGCACCTTCAAGCTGTGAACGGGCCGAATCGTCGCCGCTCTTCAACTCCTCGAGCATCATGTTCAGCTCGAAGACTTCTTCGAGCAGTTCCGGAGGCACATCTTTCGAACGCTGCTCGCCGATCGGAAAGCCTTCTTCGGTGAGCAGATACTCAGCGCGGCGCACGGGATCACGCAGAGTGCGGTAGCCGTCGTTCAGAATCGAGGTTGCTTCTAGGGCTTGGGCCTGCTCGGCTGCGCCCTTCCGGGTAAACCGATCCGGATGCCACCGCCGGCTAAGCTCATAGAAGCGCTTCTGCAGTGTGGATTCATCGACGTTGAGCTTTCGCTCGAACTCAAAAAAGTCGTAGTAATTTCTGGGAAAGGTGGACATATCCGCGTGGGTACGCGCGCGTTTGAGCGGCCGTTTAGGGGCGCAGACTAGGCCGAAAAGGAGGTGCCGCAGCCGCAGCTTTTGGTGGCGTGCGGATTTTCGAAGACGAAACCAGACTGCATGAGGGAATCTTTCCAATCGAGAGTCATGCCGTCGAGGAAGACCATGCTCTTGGGATCAACGAAGACCTTGACGTCTTCGAACTCGAACACATGATCGCGGGGGCGCGGTTCGGGAGCGAATTTGAACTGATAACTAAGTCCCGAGCAGCCACCGCCGAGAACGCCGAGCCGCAGACCACCGGCGACGCCTTCACGCGCGAAGGCCTCCCGGATCTTCCCCACTGCCTTAGGCGTGACGTGGACCTGCTTCGGAGTAGCCACTTGCAGCTGCTCCGAAACGGGGGCATCAAGCTGAGTCAAATCGCTCATCGGAGAACCGTGTTAAACAGTGACGGTTTCGGCCGATTTGGAAACGTTCGAACCGTGCTTCGCTTTGTAGTCGCCGATGGCTGCTTTGATGGCATCTTCGGCCAGCACAGAGCAGTGAATCTTAACCGGCGGGAGAGCGAGTTCGTTCACGATGTCGGTGTTCTTAATTTCAAGCGCCTGATCGACAGTTTTACCGCGCAGCCACTCGGTAGCGAGGGATGAGCTGGCGATCGCGCTGCCGCAGCCGAAGGTTTTGAATTTGGCATCTTCGATGATGCCGGTTGCGGGGTTCACTTTCACTTGCAACTTCATGACGTCGCCGCACTCGGGCGCTCCCACCATGCCGGTTCCTACGTCCGGGCTGCTTTTGTCCATTGAACCCACGTTCCGCGGATTTTGATAATGATCTAAGACTTTATCGGAATAAGCCATTTGTGTCCCCTTCTTTCAGTGTAGCGGTGCCAGAAATAAATTAGTGGGCGGTCCAGGCGACTTTCGTAAGATCGACGCCCTCTTTTGCCATCTCGTAGAGCGGTGAAAGCTCGCGCAGCTTGCGCACGACATCAACGACCTTATCGCCGACGTAATCGACTTCGGCTTCCGTGTTGAACCTGCCCAGGCCGAAGCGGATGGAGGAGTGGGCGATATCGTCGCCGGCTCCGAGCGCTTTGAGAACGTAACTCGGTTCGAGTGTGGCTGAAGTACAAGCCGAGCCGCTCGATACCGCGATATCGTTGATGCCCATCAGCAGGCTTTCCCCTTCGACGTAGGCGAAGCTGATGTTGAGGTTATTCGGCAGATGGCGCTCCATTGTGCCGTTGATATAGACTTCGTCCAGGTCGCGTGTGAGGCGATCTTTGAGCTTGTCGCGGAGGAAGCTGAGCCGTCTGGACTCTTCGGGCATTTCCTTGCGGGCGATCTCACATGCCAGGCCAAGGCCTACGATTCCAGGAACATTCAAGGTACCGGATCGCATTCCGCGTTCGTGGCCACCGCCATCCATTTGAGCGGTAATCTGCACGCGAGGGTTGCGGCGACGGACGTAGAGGGCGCCTACGCCCTTCGGCCCATAGAGCTTGTGGGCAGTGAGCGAGAGGACATCTATGCCGTCGGCAACGACGTTTAAAGGAATCTTGCCAACTGCCTGGACAGCGTCGCTGTGGAACAGAACGCCCTTTTCCTTCGCGATCTTGCCGATTTCGGCCATTGGCTGGACAACTCCGATCTCATTATTGGCGTACATGATCGAGATCAGGATCGTTTTGTCGGTGATGGCTTCGCGCAGCTGGTCGAGGTCGATCAAGCCATTGGCGAGGACGGGAAGATAGGTGACGCGCACGCCCTGTTTTTCGAGGCGCTTGCAGGTGTCGAGTACGGCTTTGTGCTCAGTCGCCTGAGTGATGATGTGATTGCCGCGCTCGGCATACATTTCAGCGATGCCTTTGAGAGCGAGATTGTTCGATTCGGTGGCGCCGCTGGTGAAGACGATTTCCTTCGGCGTAGCTCCGATCAGCTCGGCGATCTGCTTACGGGACCGCTCGACGCCCTCTTCGGCTTCCCATCCGAAGCTGTGGTTTCTCGAGGCGGCGTTACCGAACGTTTCGAGGAAAAACGGCTTCATCGCTTCGAACACCCTGGGGTCCATCTGGGTGGTCGCGTGATTGTCCATGTAGATCGGCAATTTCATATAGCTATTTCCTAACAGAAGTTTGAGAAGCGTGAGCCTGGGGGGCGCTGCTCAGGGTTACGAGGGAACTCGGGAAAGACTCCTGGCGCTCCTCATCCGATTCCTGCAACATATCTTGGATGCTAACGCTATCGAGAAGTCTCATGATCCCATCGTGTATCTTCCTGAGCGGCCGCCTGACGGTGCACCGCACAGCGTGCCCGCAGTGTACGCCTTCGGTGAAGCAATCGGCGAGAACGATGGGTCCATCCACCGCCCGAATGACCTCGAGAGCGGAGATCCGGCGAGGGTCACGCGCCAGGCGGTACCCGCCATTGGTGCCGTACTCGGAGACCAGGAACCCAGTCTTACCTAATTTCTGCAAAAGTTTCGAAAGCACCGGAAGCGGAATGCCGCAAGCATCCGAGACTTCCTTCGCGCTTACTGCCCCGCCGCTCTCTCTGAGACGAGCTGCAAAATGCCTGAGAGCAATCAGACTGTAATCTGCCTTCTTTGTGAGCCGAAGCATTTAGGTGTTCGTACGCCGAGGCAAAGGAATCAGGATTCCAGACCAATCGGATCTTACTTCGTTATACCACGTTCCGAGGTGATTCGAACGGGTTCATGTGCCACATAATCAAGCATTTGTGACGGCCCGATGACAAGGCGCGGGCGTAACCTTTGAAATCGCAGGTTCAGTATCCTGTAGAGTTGCGTGATAAATAACAACCTCATCGCTTTTCCTAAGAAGCCCTCGTGATTCGACTCTTCCGTGTATTTATTCCGGCGAGCGTCGTTGCACTGCTGATCTCGGAAATCGTATTAGTCCTCGCCTGTTATTGCCTCTCGCTGCTGATACTGGGGATCGATCCTGGATTCTATTTATTTGGCGAGAACAATTACTGGAAGATCCTGGTCGTCACCGGGCTGATTATCCTGCTGCTGTACTTCCAAGATCTCTATAACAGCCTCCGAATAACCTCGCGGGTTGTGCTGGTGCAGCAAGTCTGCCTAGCTGTGGGCTGTGCCCTGCTGCTGATGGCATTCGTCGGGTATCTAAAACCGGACGTGCTGCTCGGCAGGTGGCTGATGATCCTGGGCAGTTTCCTGGTCATCATCGCCCTGCCGCTCTGGCGCATGGCGTTCTGGAAGTATATTGTGGCCGGCCTGCGCTCGGAGCGGGTGCTGCTGATGGGCAATTCAAGCATCCTGCAGGAGATCATCACTCCGATTCTCGATCGTCCCGAGTTCGGCTATTCGATTTTGGGTTACCTCTGCGAAGAGGAGGAGTGCGACTTCCCGGTGCCGTGCCTCGGGCAGGTGAACGACGTGCGAAGCGTGTGCGCGGAATATAAACCGACGCGCATTGTGGTGGGCATGGCGGAGCGCAGGAACAGGCTGCCGGTGCAGGACCTGCTCGAAATCCGCTTTGGGGGTGTCCGGATCGAGGACGCGGCGGATACCTACGAGATGGCAATGCACCGCGTTTGCAGCCGTAAGATACAGCCTTCGCAGCTGATCTTTTCGTCTATGCTTGGGCCGCGGTTTCAGGCAATTGCGTTTCAGAAGCTCTACTCTCTGGTCCTGGGCGTGGTGGGGGCAGTTCTTACCCTGCCATTCATGGCAATTGCGGCGCTAGCGGTCAGAATGTCGTCCAGAGGCCCCATCCTGTACAGGCAACGGCGCGTGGGGCTCGACGGCCATGTCTTCACTCTCTACAAATTTCGCTCGATGTACCTGGATGCCGAGGCACGGACAGGAGCGGTGTGGGCGAAAAAGGATGACCCGCGTATTACGCCGGTCGGTAAATGGCTGCGAAACCTCCGGCTCGACGAACTGCCCCAGTTCTGGAACGTAATCAAAGGGGATATGACGATCGTGGGCCCACGCCCGGAGCGGCCGGAGTTCGTCGAGATGCTAGCGCAGCAAATTCCGTATTACCGGCAGCGCCTGGCGGTGAAGCCCGGGATTACAGGCTGGGCGCAAATCAACCACAAGTACGGCGACACGCAGCTGGACGCCATGATCAAGCTCGAATACGACCTGTATTACATCAAGCATATTGCGCCGGCGCTCGATTTTTATATTATTTTCCACACCATTAAGGTGATGCTGCTCAGCCGTGGAGCCCAATAAGCTCGAGTATCAGTTGAATCGAAGGGCCACTTCTGAACCATAGCGGTGGTAGTCGGAAAACTGCATGATGTTCCATTCGTGACGCCCGGAGTCGCGGTAGACGACACGATATTCGGCGTCAGCAGGCAGCAGCCAGGACTGGCCGTTCAGATCGACCGGCCGGAGGCTGACGCTCCAATTGATCTCGGAAATCTGGAGAGCGTCCGGGATTTCCGTCGATGTCCGGTCGATCTTCAGAATCGAACCCGAGGCTTCGGATACCCAGAAGCTGGTGCGAAATGGAAGCAGGTAGTGTTGGCCCTCGACGGTAAGATTCCAGGGGCTTTCGCCGGCGTCGACGGTGAAACTGTAGACTGCGGTCCGGGCGCCGTCGAGATCCTCTTCCCGTTCGAAGATCGCGCTTTGAGTGGTGAGAAGCTGCTCGGTTTGCTTGAGGAGCGTTCCGAACTCTCCTTCAGACCAGGCGCCCTCGAGGTTAGCCAGATCTTTCAGCTTGCGGCCCTTGCGAAGAATGGATGAATACTGCTCTGTACCGTTTTCAAGAGAGACGATAGCCGTAACGGTATCGAGATGCTTTGCTGCTCCGGAGCTGGGCTTTTCTTTAAAGCGTTCGATCTGTTCGCGGCAGACGAAGGATTCGAGCGCTGCGTAGAGGCTCTGGTTTTTAGCTACCGCAAGCAGGAGAAGAGTCCGGGGCGAGTGTGGCCGGGCCGGCACTACGAACGATTCGGCTGCCGGAGTTTCCGGCTGAGCGGGTTGAGTAGCAGCAGCGGGGTTGGCGGGTAATAACCCGGCACAGAGTGTCAAAAGCACCGATGCCGAAGCGAGGAAAGAAGCACGGACGGGCAAGGCGATCTCCTGGGCCGGACGCGCTTGAAATGAAAGGTTAGCTACCTTTGACGGCCCGACACAGGAATCATCGGCAGGCCTCCCCGATGGAGACAGGGCGAAAGGGTTTAGGAAAATTGTGGCCTAAACTCGAGGTGGGAACAGCCGAGAGGGGGCCGAGGCCAGCGGCATTTCACCCGAAAGACACTCCGGGCGGGAGTGAGGCGGAAAGAGGTATTCGGATTTCAAGGAACTGGTGCGCGAAGGAAGTCAATGTCCAGTTCGCGCTAGCTTCGCGGTGTGCGAAGCGATAAAGGGTGCTGCCGGGGAGCGGTCAGGCGGCCTTTGCGCCGGGCCGAGCGAAGGGGAGCGGGGCGTCGGGCGCAATTTCTTCGGGAGTGAGGGGCAGGGCTTCGGGAATTGTGGGAACGAAGCCAACCGCGGGTACAGAGAAGCGTTCGGTTTCCGGTTCGGGTGTGGTCAGGAGGGCAGCGGCGTCGGGTTCGGTGCTGATTTCGGCCGAAGCGACAGCGGGTTCAGCGGGTTCGGCCTGTTTTGAGGGAACGAAGCCACGATCCTTCTGCAGCTGGCGCAAAGTAGCGAGTGCTTTGTGGAAGCCGCGCTCGGCAGAGGCAAGAAGACGCTGCAACTGTTCGAGCATGCCGGAGTTCATGAATTGGTGAAGTCTTTCGGTATTGAGCTCGGCGACGCTCTTCTTTTCGTCGAAGTTATGTGTCGTCCAGGCCTGGACGTCGAAGCGGCGCAAGCGGCAGAGACGCCAGTAGTGCTGGGCGAGTTCGTCGACCAGGATCTCTTCGGTGGTGTTGAGGGGCTGGTGTTCGCGGCGGAGGTCGGCGCGCAACGCGTCGAAGCGGGCCGGGTCTTCGCAATCCATGAGAACCTCGCGCGCGTAGAGTCCGTGTTTGAACGAGTTCTGAGACGAGCGGGCCTGGCCCTCGGGTGTTTTCGGACCGGTGGACTTTTGAGCGTTGGCGCGGTTGATTTCGGCGCGGGTTTTGGCCATTGTGGATTTTTACTCTCCTGCGCGAAACGTAGCAGGAGGGCCGAACGCGACGAGGGGTGAAACCGGTGTAACTAGTTGGGGCGGCTCAGCGAGATTTTCTATGCAAAGCGGTGACCGACTTCTCGGTCCGTACTGCAACAGCCGTTTTTGCGTCGCGCTACGGGCGGATCTGGGCTGGCCTCTTTATTCCAGGACCGACTCCATCGGTATCGGAGTTGTCGTTTCTCCGTTGAGAGGCAAGGAAGGGGTGCGGCGGATCCTTCTGCTGCGAATCGACCGACACGTTGTACTCTTCCTGCAGAGGTACCGCGAGACCAATGCCGAGCTTGTAGGAGGCTTCGAGAATCTGGAGCAGTAACTGCGTTTGAACTTTTAGATATTCGTTGAAGTCCGCCGTTAAAACGTAGGCGAATATATCGAGGTCCAGCGTTTGATCGGTGATCTTGGAAAAGCGGAGCGGGACACCGGAGGCGTCAACCATCTCATGCTTATTGAGGATCTGGGTGATGGCTTCCATCATTTGCCTGACCTGGTCCGGGGTAGTGTCACGTCTCAGCCGGACCGTAGGATGAAACCACATACGGTCGCGCTTTGAGAAGTTCTCGAGTGTCATGGTCGAGAACTGGGAATTAGGGACGGTGACGACGGTCCGGTCGAGAGTTCGGATGCGGGTAGAACGAAGACCGATATCCTCGATGGTGCCGACCTGCCCTCCGAACTGGCAAAAATCTCCTACAAGTACCGGGCGATCACTAATGAGGGAAACGCCGCCGAACAGGTTCTCGATCGTTTTCTGAGCAGCGAGAGCTACCGCCACACCACCGACGCCCACACCGGCGAGAATTGCATTGGTGTTATAACCCCACTGCTGCAGGACGATGAGAACGGCGAAACAGAAGATCAGGATTTTTACAAAGCGAATGCCAAGCGGAAACACCGAGTAGGTCAGAGCTCGCTCGCGGTGATCGAGGCGGGAGATCACGGTGTCAGAGACGACGTCCACAAGCCTCATCAAGAGCGAGGCGGCACCCAACATGAAGAGAAGCGTCAGGAGCTTGAGGATCTCATCGCGAAGCAGAGCATTGGGGGCGATGAACGCCATACAGGCGCGGAACACCATGACGGAAAGAACGAGCCGCAAGGGCTCAGTAAGGGCTTCGAGCTGTTGCGTCTGAAAGGATTTCGCGTATCGTTTGGTGATCGGCTTGGCGATCGCGATAAAGGCGCGGGTAAGCCACTTTGAAGTGACGGAGAGTACGACGGCGACGAGAACCAGGGCGAGCCAGACCCAAACCGGTGTCCCGAGAAGTGTTGTCGTAACTAACGCGGCCGGTACGTGTTTCTCAAGGCTGCTCTGCTCGACGGACTCTGCAAGCTCTGGGATTTGCGAAACGCTTTGAGACGAGACAAGCCAGAGGTGAATTAGAGGCGGCCTATCGAGACGCTGTAAGGTGAGCGGTACAGCAGCACCCTCAACATCGAATTCGGCGAGCGTCTCGACATTGGCCGCCAAGCCATCTGCTGTATTTCCTTCTTCAGAATCGCTCAGCTTTCTAACTTCAAATTTGGGATTGCGGTCGAGAAGCTGTCCGAGCTGTCTGGCAAGCTCCGGACCGTCGGAAGCACGGGTTTGGGACGGAAGCTTCGTGAGATCCAGGTATTGCGCAGCGAGGTCGTACTTGCCTTTATGACATGCCTCCAGAAACCTATAGATGGTGCTTCGAGGACTCGTTCGGCCTAACGGATCAGGGGGTGTGGCAGGCGCTGCCGGGCTTTTGGCTTGAGAACCGAGCATCATGCTGCTCAACGACTGAGCCGGAAGGAAGGCGCAGGAGAGCGCTAAGAGACACGTATATACAAGGCAGGCCTTAAGAGTCTGAAACATGCTTACCTCACCAGACTAACGAGTTTCGACCTGTTGTTTCACACGGGCCGCGTGGTTCGCCGGTCACAGCTTCTGGCAAGCTGTGAAAATCAGAGGTAAATCTATCGACTGTAGTAGTTTGCAAGGCCACTTCTAACGTGCTACTTGAACAACTTCGCATCAAGCATGCGCTAGTTTCTCGGGCGGGAGCAAGAAGACATGCCTTCTCATAAACAGTTAACAGGCAGCGCGCGCCAGCATCCAACGAAGTCGGTAGAAGCTGGCCCACTCGCGCTCAATCAGGATATCCAGATCAAAGTGGTGCTGCGCCGGAATCAGGAGCCACCCACGCCGGAGTCGATAGACAGACACCTCTCGAATGAGGTTTTCGCTGACGTGCATGGCGCAAGCTCGACCGACATAGAGGCGGTGGCCGCATTCGCGGGAGAGCATCGCCTTTCCGTGGTCAAAGTAGATCGAGCTGCACGCACCATCGATATTGCAGGCCCGCTTGGTACGCTGGCGGAGCTTTTTAAAGCAGACGTCCGGCTATCGCAAATCGGTGCCGACGCGGTCAGAACGCGACAGGGCTCGCTGCAGATTCCGGCGAGTCTCGGAGACCTGGTAGTGGGCGTATTCGGATTCGACGAGCGTCCGGCCGTAAGAGCGGACCGTAGATTATGCAGCGAAGCGTTCAAAGCGACTTCGTACACCCCAACTCAGATTGCGAAGCTGTACAACTTTCCCGAAAACGCGGGCGATGGTCAGACGATTGCGCTGATAGAGCTGGGCGGCGGTTACAACGAAAGCGACCTTAGCAGTTACTGGAAGCAGCTCGGGCTCAAGCCGGTGCAAGTTACATCGGTAGCGGTCGACGGTGCGAAGAATGCTCCGGTGGGCGATCCCGATAGCGCCGATGGAGAAGTGGTTCTCGATATCGAAGTGGCGGGTGGGGTTGCGCCGGGCGCAAACATAGCTGTTTACTTCGCGCCGAATACGGACGCTGGATTCCTCAACGCAATCAACGCGGCGATTCACGATAGTGTTCGCAAACCGTCGGTGATATCTATCAGCTGGGGATCAGCGGAGAGCGAATGGAACGCTCAATCAATGGATGCATTTAACGCGGCATTTCACGATGCGGCGCTGCTGGGCATTTCGGTGTGCGTGGCATCCGGCGACAACGGTTCAACTGACGGCGAGACGGATGGCAAGGATCACGTCGACTTTCCCGCTTCGAGCCCATGGGTGCTCGCGTGCGGCGGGACTCGCCTGGTGGGGAGCAACGGCACGATCAAAGCGGAAACTGTCTGGCATGACGGGACTGCGGGCGGAGCGACGGGCGGCGGGGTAAGTTCGCATTTCTCGAAACCGAGTTACCAGGCCAGTCTGCCGATACCCAAGCCGAGCGGCGGTGCGAATGCCAGCGGCCGCGGCGTTCCGGATGTGGCGGGGGTTGCCGATCCTGAAACCGGCTACCAAGTTTTCGTAGACGGACAAGCGAGCGTAGTTGGAGGCACGAGTGCGGTAGCACCGTTGTGGGCTGGACTGATTGCGTTATGTAACGAGCAGCTCGGAAAGAACCTCGGTTGGTTTCATCCGACTCTATACGGCACGGTTGCACAGCACAAGGGGCTGCACGATATCACTTCCGGCACAAACGGAAGCTTCCACGCAAAAACCGGATGGGACTGCTGCACCGGCCTTGGCACCCCGAACGGAACGGCGCTGCTGAACCTTCTCAAGCAAAATTCAAAGTAAGGGCGATCAGCGGGACGCGAGTGATCGCGTGTCCGAAACTTCTTTAAGTATTTCTTCACATGCGAGCCGTGGATCGGCGGCTCGCGTGACCTGCCTGCCGATGACTACAAAATCCGCGCCGCTACGAAGCGCTTCCAGCGGCGTCGCCACTCGCTTCTGATCCCCCTGCTCGGCACCGGGCGAACGTACACCAGGAGTGACCAGCTTCAGATCAGGACCGCCTATCTCCCTGACCCGAGACACCTCAAGCGGTGAACAGACGATACCATCGATGCCACTTTCAACTGCTTTCCTGACGCGCAATTCGACAAGCTCACGTACCTCAACCGGATAACCGAGGTCGGCGAGATCTTCACGATCAAAACTCGTCAACACGGTTACGGCAAGGAGCCTGGTAGAGCTTTCGGCTCTTCCCTGCACTGCCGCCTCCATCACAGCCCGGCTTCCATGGACCGTCAAGAAATGTACCGACTCGTTCCGGCAGATTTGACGGGTGGCGCGCTTTACAGTCTCCCCGATGTCGTACAGTTTCAGATCCAGGAAGACTTTTTTGCCGAGCGCGCTGACCTCAGAAACCAGCTGCATACCTCCGACAGCGTAGAGTTCCATTCCGATCTTGTAGAAGCCAGCGGCATCGCCAATCTTTTTTATGAGTGATAACGCCTGCTCCGCGTTATCGACATCGAGCGCGATGATCAGCGGATTATCTGGAAGCATCAGCCTTTCACCTCCAAGGGTTTTGCTTTGCGCTCTGTCACACGTCCGATGAGGTAAGCGCCCGGAAGCTCTTCAAGTAGTCCGGCGGCCTCTTGTTCGGGCAGCGAGATCAAGAAGCCGCCTGAGGTTTGGGGATCGTAAAGGAGCGCCTCTATCTCGGCAGGGATGGCGGCGGACAGATACACGCAGCTCTCGACGAACTCGCGGTTGTTATTCAATCCACCCGAGTGCGCGCCGGCCTGGGAATACTCGATCGCACCGGGCAGGTAGCGGATCGCGCTCGCACTGATTTCGAGGGTCACATTGCTGGCAAGCGCCATCTCGCGGGCGTGCCCGAGCATTCCGAAGCCTGTCACGTCCGTACAGGCGTGAGCATGGTGTTTGAGCATCGCTTCGGAAGCGGCGCGGTTCAAGGTTAGCATCTGGTGGACCGAGCCATCGACGTGGATCTGTTCAGCAATTCCTTTCTTGAGCGCGGTCGAGATGACGCCCGTACCAATTTTCTTTGTGAAGACAAGAACGTCGCCCGGCTTAGCGCCCGCGTTGGTCACGATGCGCCGGGGGTCGATCAAGCCCGTAACAGCGTAGCCGAATTTAACTTCGTCATCGGAGATGCTGTGACCGCCAAGGATGGTACTTCCCGACTCGTGAATCTTGTCGGCGCCGCCTTTCAGGATCGCTTCGAGATCGTGGATATCTCCTTTCGCGGGGAAGACAACAAGCGAGAGTGCTGTGACCGGACGGCCGCCCATGGCGTATACGTCGCTAAGCGCGTTGGCTGCAGCGACGCCACCAAAGGTGTACGGGTCGTCTACAATCGGTGTGAAAAAGTCGACCGTCTGTACCATCGCGAGCGGCTTGCCGCCTGGCTCGGTGAGGTCATAAACGCCTGCATCGTCAGCCTTGTCATAACCGACGAGCACTCTTTCGTTCGGGAGTCTCGGCAATGATTTGAGCGCTCTGTCGAGGATCGTGGGACTTAATTTTGAGGCGCATCCTCCCGCTTTGACGTTAGCGGTCAACTTCGTCGGCATGCTTCCAGCTTACCGGGCAGTGAGTGCGGAAGCCTCTTCGAACGCCCAGGCGCGCCAAGCGTCAAGAAGCGGGAAATACAAGCCGAGCCAGACAGGACCGGGAGTGAAGCGGGAGACTAAGGTTCCGTAGCTCTCGAGCTGCTGACGATAACGGCGCTGCTCTTCGTCGAGAAACTTCTCGAGGCGAGCGCCCTGATGCTCGCTGGTTTTGAAATCGATGATCCAAAAGCGGCCTTCTTCATCACGGAACATGCGATCGATGACACCGCTGACAAGGCGATCGCCGATCTTGCCGCCGATGGGCCACTCCACGCGAGCCTCTGCGTGCGGGGCCAGGATCCACTGTCCGCGGTCACTCGAGAGAGTGTTTTCGACGGCTCGCACAACTCGGGCCGAAGCGGCCTGCTCCTCGGACTCTGGAACACCCAAGCGGAGCAGCTCGGATTTGATGATTGGAGAGACATTCGCATTCCGGAAAGCGGCGAAATCCGCACCACCGGCTTCGGTCAAGCGCTTGAGCACGTTGTGAGCAACGGTGCCAACGTGACGCCCCGTGTCACTGACCCATTCATAGCTGACTTTACGGGCGGAAGCGGTGGCTTCCCGGAAATTGGGCTGCCATTGTACGGAACGGGCGAAGCGGGGCGCCTGCCAGGTAACAGGCAGGCTGCGCAGAACCGTTTTCGGCGAACCTTTCTCCATCTCGAACAGATTGCCTTGGGAGGGAGAGCGGCGGAGCACGCCGACGAATTCGTCCGAGACCTGCTCCCAAATTAATTTGAGAAAGCTGTTTGAAGGTGTTTGGACGCCGCGGCCATCTTTCTTCCGCTTCGCGTTTCCCGACACATAGAGTTCGCTCTTGGCGCGGGTGCAGGCTACGTAGAAAAGCCGCTTGAGCTCATGTTCTTCTTTGGCGGTATGCGCTTTCTTGATGGCATCGTACCGTTCGGTCCTTTCTCCTTTGCGCGGCTGGGCGGCAACGGCGAGGCGGCTCACGCCGTTCTCATCGATCTCCTCATCCCAAAGGAGCAACTCGCGTTCGGACGGCCGGGAGCCGCCGCCGAGCTGCGGGATAAAAACAGTATCGAATTCCAGGCCTTTCGCCTGGTGAACGGTCATGACCTGGATGTGGTTCTCGCCCTTCGCCGGCCTTGCAAACAGGCAATCCAAGCGCTGATTAAGAACCGTGAGGTCAGAGAGTAGGCCGCCATCCTGGACCTCCTCAATGAGGCTGAAGTAAGCACGCACGTCTTCCCCATGCTGAGTCTCGCGAAGGATGGCGGGGCCGCCGAGCAACAGCCAGGTGTCTTCGAGCAAGGTCCGGAAGGGCGTGCGTCCGATCTCCGTCCATGCGGCGGTCAGGATCTCACCGACCCGAATGGCCTTGGCTCGACCTTCGGGCGAGAGGGCAACGATTTTCGCGGGATCGCGCACGGCATCGATCACGGTTCGGTCACGCTCGCCCTCGATGAGAGTGGAAAGGTCGGCTAGCGTCAGTCCACACCAAGGCGCGCGCAAACAGGCCAGCCAAGCGACCCGGTCAGCAGAATGCAACAGCGCCCGCGTCAGGGATATGAGGTCTTCGACATGCTGCTGCTCAGCCAGTTTGTCGATATCGACCGCTTCGTAGGGCAGACCTGCGTCGCGCAGCGCCGGAAGAATGGCTGCCAGGTGATTCCGGCTTCGAACCAGAATGGCCACGCTACCACGCCGGCGCGCATCTTTGGCGAGGGTGGCAAGATGCTCAGCCTCCGTCGCTCCGGTGAAGTCATCGATCCATGCCGTAAGGAGAGGCGGCTTACCACCTGCCGTCCGGGCTGCTTCCGACCGACGGAACTCAACAGAGCCGGCCGCGTCATCCGACATGATTGGCTCGAAGTGACGCCGGACCCAACTCAAGATTTCCGGCGTGGAGCGGAAGTTCGTACGCAGGGCGATGCGATGCAATTTGACCGACTTCAGTGCTCCTTCGGCCCAACTCTGCAGGAACAGTGAGACTTCAGCGCCGCGGAAGCCATAGATACTTTGCATGGGATCGCCGACGAGAAAGAGCGTATGGCCATCACCGTCGGACCACTGCGCGGTGAGTGCGTTGAGCAGCTCATACTGGGCGAAGGAGGTGTCCTGAAATTCGTCCACGAGGACGTGCTGGATGCGGTAATCGAGACCGTAGAGCAGATCGCTTGGCTGCTCTGGAGAACCAAGCACCTGAATGGCGGATTGCGTTATGGCCGTGAAGTCTACCGTGCCCTGCTCGCGGAAGACGGTTGTGAGACTGCCGACCGCGCGGTTCAGTAACAGGCAGAAATCGCGCACTTGCGCGTCTCCATGGGTTTCGGCAAATCTCCACTGGTCGCGTTGAGCCAACATGCGCACGATCTGGTCTTCGAGGCAGCCGAAGTCGCTATCGAAATAGACGCCTAAGCGAGTAAGCAGCTGGCGGTCGTCGTCAGAACCCTCGGCCAGATCGCGGAGCGTGCAGCGCGCGCCAAGCCTGTAGAGCGCGGTGGCATCTTCGACGACTTGCGCAACACCGCCGAAACCGGAGACAACAGGCATCTGGCGCGTGAGCATGGCACAGAGCGAATCGATAGTTTGGATTTGAAGCCGGGAGGTGTCGAGAAGAAGGTCCCATTGCTTGCGCCTGTCCTGGTCGAGAACGGCCGCGGCAAGTTCGCTAGTTCGTCTGTCGTGCTCGGAATCTGAACGAGCTTGTGTCCGAGCGCGAAGCAGTGCCTCCTCGATGCGTTCCTTGAGTTCAGCGGCGGCTTTGCGGGTGAAGGTCATGGCCACCACGCTCTCGGGCTTCTCGACGCCGGAAAGCAGCTTCAAATAACGCTGCACAAGCAGAGCGGTTTTGCCGGAGCCAGCCGGGGCCTGAACGATGAAGGAGCGCGAAGGGTCAAGGGCTTCCGCGCGCTCGGACTCATCGCCGTGATTAGTCATCCGATTCTTCCCCGGCACGATTCTCAGTGATCCGGCAGAGCGGCTTCTGAGCGCAGTAGTCACAGGCGCCTTTCAGAGGATCGAGGCTCGCGTTGCCGGACTTGAACTCTTCGGCAAGCCGTTCGACGTGTTCAGTGGAGGCTTGGATGAAGGCGTCCCAATTCCGACCTTCGACATCCACGGTCTTACTTTTAAAGTGCTTCTCCCGAGTAAAGCCGACGGGGCGAACGTCACGCGGTTTCAACTGGGCGAAGAGTACGCCATCGACGGCGCTGCCGAGACCCGCGGCGTAGACAAGAAGCTGCGGTTCTTCAGGGCGGGATGTTTCTAACTTCTTGCGCTTCTGCTCGCCACTCTTGTAGTCGATGAGCAAGAGCTGGCCGTTCGCGAGACGATCAATGCGATCGAGACGCAAGCGCAGGCGCAGTCCGCCGAGATCGAGATATTGTTCCTGTTCGACGGTTTCAACCGTGAACATTTGCTCGCGCTCGCGTTCGATGCCCAGCCACTCGAGAATGAGAGCCTTTAGCCGTTCCGCTTCGACGCGGCCAACGATTCGGCCGAAGGAACTGGCCGTGCCAATGCCGACTGCCTCATGTATGGCCGATTCAACTAACTTCTCAAGCTGCGCGTCGGGTGTGGCACGAAGGTTATCGCGGGTGCGTAGTTTCTGCCAGACAAACTCGAGAGCTTTATGGAGATTACCGCCACGTTCGCGGGCGTCGAGACCCAGGCAGCCTTCTTCGGGTGAACGGCCTTGCAGCCGGAATTCGGCGAAGGCACGAAACGGGCAGAGCGATTGAGCCTTGATGATGCTGGCACCTCCGCGCGCATTTGCGTGCGCTTCGAACGGGGGCGCCTGGCCGTCGTTTCTCTCCTCTAGCAACGCCGGTTTGAAGGATTCCCAAGCTGTTTTGCCCGACCAGATCTTGCCGGCCTCAGAATCCGGTGCAAGGTAAGGCTCGGCCAATGGGGAAAGACGCCCCGAGTACGTGACTGTGAGGTCAGGAGCAGTGCTGAACAGAAAAGCGGTCGCTTCTTCGCGGGTGCTGCGAGCCGTCTGCGGAGAGCTGCCAGGAATGTGATGCTCGCGCTGCATTTTCAGCGGAAGCAGCGGAGATCGAATTGAGGGAGGCGGCCAGGACTCTTCAGAGATTCCCACGAGCAGAGCCGTTTCGAAGTGCAGGCCCGGGCCATCGCTGGCATCAAGGATCTGGACCGGAGACGCGAGGCTTTCCTGCTCAAAGGGCGCCTGCAGGATGCGG
The DNA here is from genome assembly GCA_963723645.1 of Terriglobia bacterium. Classification (GTDB taxonomy): domain Bacteria; phylum Acidobacteriota; class Terriglobia; order Bryobacterales; family Bryobacteraceae; genus Bog-105. The sequence continues at coordinate 391,556 of CAVRRR010000005.1, read as the reverse complement.
CGGAGTTCTTCGAGAGCTACTTCGAACGGGACTGGTTCGGCGACAAGCGATAACGCGCTGAGCTGCGACAGGGCATCTTTCCACGCCTCGACGACTTCCTGTTCGCGGCTGGTGAGTTCTTCGTCACCGGGCCAGCCCGCCGAGGCGAGCAGATCGCCGATAAACCGGCTCCATCCCGCAAAGGTGGCGGACGAACTCCTGCGTTCTACGACGGAGCGGATGTCCAGCCAGATTCTCGCGAGCAGCGGACTGCCATTGGAGAAGCTGGCGATGTCCTGTAAGGTTATGTCGAGTTCGCGACGCTCCCTGATGGCAAGGTCGGCGAGCGATCGCAGGCTGGCTTCGGTGCGAGCGCCCGCAACAAAAGGCGAGCGGAGAATAGCGCCCGCGTCTGACATCGCGATTCTCGGGTGAGCAAGCTGAAGCAAAAGCAGCGCGCCACTGACGAGCGGTTCGGAGGCGAGCGATCCAGCTGCATTGATGTTAAAAACTTTGGGAGCGCTCAGCAGCTGCCGTGCACGCTCGTCAATGAGCGCGCGGCAAGCGCCGGGATAGAAAACACTGGTGAAACTTCTTTCAACGCTGCTGCGATGCGCAGAAAGGCCCGGAATGAACACGCCGACCGACTGCGAGCGGCCTTTCTCAAACGTCTCACGCGCCCAGCGCGCAGCGAAATCGAATTGCTGCTGGAGGTCCTCGAACGATTTTGCCGGAGATATAGCTGCGGGACCTTTTCGGTCCCACGTGTGTAGCTCGGCGCGGCTTCCTAATGTGTCGATCAGGCGAGTGAGTGCCGGCGAATTGACTCCGTCGTTCAGGAACACGACGGCAGTTTCATTGCGGGCGCAGGCTTCTTGCGAGATCCAGCCGGGCAGAAGCCGCCAAACGTCAGCCAGTGTGATCCATCCCTTTTCCCGGCAGGTGTGCCGGAAGAGCTTCATCCAGCGCTGAAACTGCAGCGCATCGCTGCCGTCGTTCCAATGGCCGGATTCCACTGGCATCTCCCACTCGGCAAGTACTTTGGCGGAGCGGCGAGCCATAGCGGCGATGGCGTCGAGATCGAACAGGTCCGGCGTCTCTTTGGCAATGACTCGCTTCCAGAGCATGTGCTCTTGCGCGGCCGACAAGAGAGAAGAAGTATCCGGACAGGCGTAGCGGGCTTCCTGCCAGCAGGAAGTGAGCCAGGCTCCGAGGCTCAGAATCCGCGGACGCTGCCAGCTTTCCTGGCCTTGGCTGAGCTTACGAGTAATAAATTGCTGATAAGCAACGCCGGCTAAAAGTCGAGACGGTGTGACGACGGTAGCATTCTTCTCGACCCAGGAGAAGAGCCCCGAACAGGCAAGCAACATGAAACGGTCTAGAGCTATTATCGCGGAGACGCTTTCTCACGTGCTGTGAAACGTGAGTTTTGCGAAACGGGCAGAATGGAGCAATGAGTTCCCACGCAGTTCTCACTGGTGAAGTGGCGCACCCCGGGCGAGTGCTCTCTATAAATGTGGGTTCACCGACCAAGGTGAACTTCGGGAACAAAAGCGTCGTAACGAGTATCTTCAAGAGCCCAATCCAGGGAAAGGTGGCAGCTCGAGGCTACAACATTGGGACCGACAGACAATCGGACCGTTCGGTGCATGGCGGTCCGTATAAAGCGGTGTATGGCTATCCGAGCGAACACTACGCTTACTGGAGGCAGGAATTGCCTCTGATGGATCTCCCGTTCGGAATGTTCGGCGAGAATCTGACGACCGAAGGGTTGGATGAAGAGAACGTATGCATAGGCGACCGATATCAGGTTGGCTCGGCAGTTTTACAAGTTACGCAGCCGCGTATGCCGTGCTTCAAGCTGGGCATCCGGTTCAACCGGAATGACATCGTGAAACGGTTTTGGCTAAGCGGGCTATCGGGCATTTACTTCTCGATCGTGTCGGAAGGAGAACTGGAGGCGGGCGATTCGATAGAGAGGATCGAGCGGCCCTCTAGACCGATCAGCGTGGCCGAGGTGGTGCGGCTCTATCGGGGCGACGAGCAGAGTCCTGAGCTGTACGCGCGAGCGCTGCAAGCACCGCTCTTCGGAAGCTGGAAGGAGGGGTTGCGGGAACGGCGAAACACGTTGTGGAACTCCGGGGCAGAATCTGAGGGATAATATCCGAACCGATGCGGATTCCTGTCAAGCTATCTGAAAACAGGGCTTCAGGATTGTTTCTGCGATGCTCAAAACCGGGATTTTGGGCGCGCTGTACGCTGGCACTCGTGTTGCTGACGCCGCTCAAGGCGCAAACTACGGGAGCGCTGAGCGAGTTCTTCGAAGGCAAGCAAGTGGTCGTCAAGATGGACATGCCGGCAACGCAGCAGGGCGTGGACGTGTATCCGCAGCGGCCGCAGCCGCTTGATGTGAATAGCTACTCAAAGCGGCTGAAGCAGTTTGGCATTTCGGTCCGGAATGGGGACTCGGTGATGATCACGAAGGTGAAAGTCAAAGACAACAGCATTGAGTTTCAATTGGCTGGCGGGGGTTACGGAACTGCGTTCGACGATACAGACTCTTCTGTCCACTTCACGCCGTCCGACAAAAGCGATCGCGAGAAGGAGCTGCAACGCCAGCTGGACGCCGAACAGGATCCGGCGCGGCGGCGCTCACTGCAGAGGCAAGTGGACGATTTGAGGTCGGAACGCGAGCGGCGGGACCGGCGAGACCTTACCCGAGCGCGGGAAGCAGCAGATATAAAAAGGCAGGAAGTTCAAACCAGACGGCTGCAAGGCGGCTCGAGGTTCAACATCCGGTTCAAGAAGGGCGACACGGGCGGCCCGTTTACCGCACAGAGCATCATGACAACACTTGATCCATACGTTACATTTCCGCCGGCATCGTTTGGAGCCGAGAATCACGGCCCGTCCCTGGCTGTTGAGCAGACCGATGCAGCTGCTGGAGGGCAACCCGCGGCGGCGGCTGAACCGGCACCGGCGAATGCCCTTAAAAAGGGACTCACTCGAGATCAGGTGGACGCACTCTACGGGACGCCTACAGAGACACACGATCGAACACAAGAAGGCTTGAAGATCACCACGTGCACATACCTGAGCAAGGATGCCAACATTCAAGCCGATTTCGTAAACGGAGTGCTGGTTCAATATACGGTGTCATCGCGATAACCATGCATCTGGTCACCGTTCCGGCTGTTCTCATTTGCATGCTTACAGGCTTGCCAGCTGCGGGGCAGGTGTCGTCCGGAAACCCAGACGAGACCGGCATTCGCAAGGTAGTGCAGGCGTATGTCGACGCGCGAAACCAGGGGAATGCAGAAGCAACACGTTCGTTGTTCACGGAGGATGCGGATCAGCTCGTTTCTACCGGCGAATGGCGAAAAGGCTTGGATGCGCTCACAAAGGGCGCGATGGCCAGCTCTCGGAAGGAAGCACCGAAGAGCTCAATCGTTGTGGAATCGATCCGGTTCATCGAACCGAGCGTGGCGATCTTGGATGGCCGGTATCAGACCCTGAACGCGACTACCGGAGACGCGAGGAAGATGTGGACGACGCTATTGATGAAGCGTACCGGCGGCGACTGGCGCATTGCCGCCATTCGAAATATGCTGCCCTCTCCCAATCCTCAAAGCCCGAACGCTAAGTGAAATAGCAAATCAGTTCATCTCGCGAACGGGAGTGCCGTTCATCCAAGCCAGAATGCATTCCACCGTGTCACGGAAGAAGATGCGGTAGGTGTCTTCGGTGACGTAGCCGACGTGAGGCGTGAGAATTACATTCTCAAGCGTTCGAAAGGGATGGTCGAGGGGCAGAGGCTCTTCTGCGAACACATCGAGCGCGGCGCCGGCTATGCTGCCCCGCTGCAAAAGGTCGACGAGAGCGTCCTCATCGGCCAGCGGGCCTCGCGACGTATTTATGAAAATGGCATCCGGCTTCATCAGCGCCAGGTCCTGCGCTCCCACAATACCTTTGCTGCGCGCACTAAGAATCAGGTGAACGCTGAGGTAATCCGACTGGGCGAAGAGTTGTTGCTTGGTGACCAGCCGCGCGCCGCGCTCGTTCGCTTTGGCTTCGGTGAGATTTGTGCTCCAGGCAATCACGTTCATGCCGAAGGTACGTCCATAGGCGGCCACGGTCGAGCCCAGATTGCCTAAACCGAGAAGGCCGAGAGTGCGGCCCTTGAGATCTCTTCCGATTCTGGTTTGCCATCCGCCGCTTCGGACAGAGAAGTATTCTTGTGGAATGTATTTCGCGGCGGCGAGGATCAGAGCCCAGGTAAGTTCGGCCGCGCCGTGTCCAAGGTATCCGGTCGCGCACACCTTAATGCCAAGCTCTTTGGCCGCCGCCACGTCGATCGAGGAATTGCGCGAGCCCGTCGAGACCACCAGCTTCAGATTTGGAAGTGCGGCGAGAAGCGCGCGCTGCAGCGGAGTTCGCTCTCGCATAACGCAGAGCACGTCATAGGGCGCAAGACGGTCCCGGACGGCGTCCGGATCCGAGACATGATCGTGGAATGCAGTGACTTCCCCGCGCCGCTGCACCTCTGACCAATCGGCCATTTTCAATGCCACATCTTGGTAATCGTCGAGAACAGCTATCTTTATTGGGGCCATGCCGGGATTTGGCAACACAAGCTCAACCAGCATGATCTCATCCGAGACAATGGAATGGACGAATGGCTGAATCTCGAATTACCCCAAGAAGTCAGGACTTTGCCGCTTGGTATCAGGACGTTGTGCTCGAAGGCGACATGGCCGAGCCCGCCGAGATCGTAAAGGGCTGCATGGTGATTAAACCCAACGGATACGCGGTCTGGGAGGCTCTGCAACGCGAGTTCGACGCCCGATTCAAGGAGACGGGACATCAGAACGTTTACTTTCCGCTGCTGATTCCCCAGAGCTTCCTGCATAAAGAAGCAGAGCATGTGGAAGGGTTTTCACCCGAACTTGCGGTGGTTACCATCGCGGGCGGCAAGGAGCTGGAAGAACCTTACGTGATCCGGCCGACTTCGGAAACGATCATCGGCCACTTCTTCTCGCGCTGGATTCAGAGCTGGCGCGATTTGCCGCTGCTGCTAAACCAGTGGGCGAACGTGGTGCGATGGGAATTGCGCACGCGGATGTTTCTGCGTACGAGTGAATTCCTCTGGCAGGAAGGACACACGGCGCATAGCTCGCATGAAGAGGCGGTTGAAGAGGTGCTACGGATTCTGGACATTTACGCCGACGTGGCCGAGAACGTGATGGCAATGCCCGTCATCAAGGGAATGAAAACGGCGGGCGAGAAGTTCGCAGGCGCGTTGCGCAGCTACTCGATAGAAGCCATGATGCAGAACGGCCTAGCGCTGCAGGCCGGCACGAGCCATGATCTGGGACAGAATTTCGGGCGGGCGTTCGATGTGAAATTTCAAACCAAGGAGGGAACGCTCGACTACGTCTGGCAAACGAGCTGGGGCGTAAGCACGCGATTGATCGGTGGGCTGATCATGACACATTCGGATGACAAGGGTCTGATCCTTCCGCCGAAGGTTGCACCTCACAAGGCCGTGTTGGTTCCTATCTATCGGAAGGACGAAGAACGAGGCCCGGTGCTCGAGACTGCAAGTAAGATCGCTCGGGATTTGAAGATAAAGCTGGACGATCGAGAGGGGCAAACGCCTGGCGCGAAGTTCTTTCATTGGGAGCGCCGCGGCGTGCCAATAGTAATCGAACTTGGACCTCGGGACCTGGCTTCCGGAAACGTCGTTGTAAAGCGCCGCGATACAGGGGCGAAGGAGATCGTTCCCCAAGCCGCGGTAGCTGAGAAGCTGGACGCAACGTCTAACGAAATTCAGAAGAACTTATACGATTCGGCGAGAAAGCGTTTGGAGGAGAATTGTGTACTTGCCGATTCGATCGAAGAGGTAGAGCAGATACTGAGCGACGTGACAGCGGAAAAGGGTGGCGGCAAGTTTGTCCTCGCGCATCTCAAGGACGATCCCCGGAGTGAAGCTCGCCTGAAAGAATTCAAGGCCACGATCCGCTGTATACCTTTGACAGACGCCTGGGACGGCGCCGGAAAATGCGTAGTTACTGGTGAGCCGGTCGCGCAACGCGTGGTTATCGCGAAAGCATACTAAGAGAGGCGAATGACGGAATCCATGGGCGTGGCCTGAGCCTCTTCGCGGTCGTGTTTCTCCTGATCCTCAATACAATAGGGCGTCCAGGGGACGGCCTGGAGACGCTTTTCGCCGATCGGGCGATCGCAATCCACGCAGATTCCGTACTCTCCCGAATCGATGCGCTGCAGGGCGGCGCGAACGGCGATCAACATATCCGCAGCGATGCTTGTCTCGGTAGCCGCAGCCGCCTTCGTCTGAGAAGAGGTGACCGCATCCAGGGGATCTTCCACGTCGGCGACCTGCCCGTCTTTGATGTTCTGCTCAAACCTGCCAATTTCGTCGCCTAGTTCCTGTTCTCTGGCGAGCAGGACTTGTTTGAAGTGTTGGGTGTCGATTGCCATAAGTGTCGTCCTTCTCTGGACAACACCGGGAGCGGGTTGGTTGCGCTAAAGATTTCGACGGCTAGCCTGTCGGAGCACTGCGGTGCCCGCAAGCTAGCCAAAGGAGAGGGTCAGGAGCGGGCGGACGCGGCAGCGCTCCGGACGTTCTCGGCAGCTACATCGTCCTCGATGTAGGAGAACCGCTGCGCACGATGGAGGTAGTAGTAAACGCACAACAGCGTGAGCATGAAGAGCGCCAGAACCACCATGGCCAGCGCGAAATGTTCGAGTTGGCGGATAGGAGCGGCCGCGACATGCTCTTCCTGAGTGACGGTGACGATCCAGCCGAGGTTCGGGAAGTGCTGCTTCAAGCCAGTGCCTGCATACCCGACGATATAGGGACCGCGGGCCAGATCAGCCATGACCCAACCTGCCTGGCTGCCCTGAGTCGAGCCCAGTGCGTCCCGAACGTAGTCGAAACCCTGGGACTTGATGCGCGCGAAGACATCGGCGTTGGGGCCGCTTACAATGTAGCCGTCATCTCGTACCAGTGCAGGCCGGGCTCCGCTTGCAACCTGATCCTGCCGGAACGGGGCGAGCAGGTCCGAGATGTTAACCGCAGCGTTAAGCACACCGGTCGTCTGACCGGAGGCGTCAGTTACAGGGACTCCGATGTTGACGTAATAGGCTTTCGTGAAAGCATCGTCCACGATATTGCTGATTCGCGTCGTCCCCTGCCCGTTGTTGTAGATCGCCTGCCATTGCGCGTCCTGCGCGTATGACGTTTGCGATGGCCGTTGGGAGGCAGCTACAACGTTGCCATTCGCGTTGGTAGCCACGATGGAGAGGAAGCGCGGATCCAACGATTTGTGCTGGCGCAAAAGCGCTGACGCGTCGGCATCGACTTGCGGCTTTGATGAGGTTCCGGAAACCGCACTGACGATAGAGGGATTACTCGCCAACTCGCCAACGTCAGTGATACGCTCTCGAAGCGACTGGTTCAACTGATTGGCATACAGTTCAGCCATAGTCTTGAAATTCGAGCCCACTGCGTTGTCGAGAGATCTATCGCTGCGCTGAGTCAGAACGAGCCCGATGACACTCAACGGAACGATGATAATTAGCAGAGCAAGAAGAAGCTTAGTGATCGAAACGCGGACTTCCAATCGGTCCACAGACATGGCAGACCTCCTTCCGGTCTTAAGCAGCCATGCCCGGGTCGCGGCTAAGCGGGGTGAACGCCAGTCGTGCTCGGTCCTCATGACCGCTCACGTCTCGATCATACTCCAAATAACGGATTTCGAAACCACGATAATTGGAATCTTTATTGTGAAATGAACGTTCTTTAGAACGTTCACTGAGGGAGATCAGGTAGCCGAACTGAGCACAAAACTGTTGCCGTCGGGATCCTTGAAGATGGCGAAGCGCCCCCAGGGCTGGTCCTGAGGCGGGTTAGCAAATTCAACTCCCCGGCTGGTAAGCTCCTGATAGGTCGCATCGAGGTTCTCGCACTCCAACGATGTATTCACGAAGCTGCCAATCCGGTTCTCCTGACCTGGAGGAGTGAACAGCACGATACCGGTTTGCGCGCCCGGGATTTCCAGTTCGATCCAGCGCTGAGTGCCGATGGGCTGATCGGTCTTCACAGTAAAGCCCAGTTTCTCTGTATAAAACTTCAAAGCCCGTTCCTGGTCGCTCACGCAAATACCCAGAAATTTTACGCGTTTGATCATCCTCTTCCTTCCCTAATGAAAATGGGCGGCTCGAGAGCCGCCCACCACTTCTTACCTCTATTGGTTTGGTATTTAGACTTCTTCAGGCGCTGCGAGCGCTTCTTCGGCGCCCAAATCCTCAGACAAACCGCCGGTGTAGATACCGGGAGTGTCGTCTGAGTAGTCCCCCAGGCCGTCTGCGAACGAGACTTCCTGCTCGGGCACTGCCTCTTCTTCCACCACATCCTCGCCCGCGATCTTCACGCGACGGTAGAACTCCATACCTGTTCCGGCAGGAATCAGCCGGCCCATGATGACGTTCTCTTTCAGGCCTCGCAGGTAATCGACCTTGCCGTTGATGGCGGCTTCGGTGAGCACACGCGTGGTCTCCTGGAAGCTGGCGGCTGAAATGAACGAGTCTGTCGAAAGCGAAGCTTTCGTGATACCGAGCAGAATCGGCTTGCCAGTCGCCGGACGTCCGCCCGCGTCAATGACCCGATTATTTTCTTCGCGAAACTTGAACTTGTCCACGACTTCTTCGGGCAGAAACTCGGTGTCGCCGATATCCTCGATTCGCACCCAGCGCATCATCTGGCGAGAGATGACTTCGAGATGCTTGTCGTTGATGTTAACGCCCTGCAGACGGTAGACTTCCTGGATTTCGTTGACCAGGTACTTCTGCAGTTCTTTTTCGCCGAGCACGGCAAGGATGTCGTGCGGGTTGCGGGGGCCGTCCATCAGCGGATCGCCGGAGCGAACACGCTCACCTTCCTGAACGTTGATGTGAACGCCGCGAGGAATTGCGTATTCCTTCTGCACTCCATCGTCGCCAGTGATGTAAAGCTTTCGCATACCCTTGCTGACTTCGCCGTACTTTACGGTGCCGTTGATCTCAGCGATGATTGCCGTTTCGCGCGGCTTACGAGCCTCGAACAGCTCGACAACGCGGGGCAGACCGCCGGTGATGTCTTTCGTTTTGGTAGTAGCGCGCGGTATCTTCGCGATGACGTCGCCCGCGTGAAGTTGCTCTCCGTCCGACATCATCAAATGAGCATGAGTCGGCATGAGGTAACGCTTTTCCTCAGAGCGACCACCGCCCTCTGGGCGTATGATCACGGTTGGAAACCGCTTCTCGTCCGCAGATTCGGTAACGACCACCTGCATATTGCCTGTGATTTCGTCGACCTGCTCCTGCGTGGTTACGCCGTCGATCAGATCCTTGAAATGAATCACGCCGCTGACTTCCGTCAGGATCGAGAAGGTGTAAGGATCCCATTCGAGCAGGATCTGGTTCGCCTTTACCGGGGCATTGTCTTCGACATTGATCTTTGCGCCGTAGACAACCGGATAGCGCTCCCGCTCACGGTTCTTTTCATCGACGATGATGAGGATACCGTTGCGGTTCATTGCGATCAGTTCGCCCTTGTTGTTGCGAACCGTATTGACGTTGTTGAAGCGGACGTAACCGTCGCTCTTGGCATCCTGGGTCGACTGTTCACTGACACGAGTCGCCGCGCCGCCGATGTGGAACGTACGCATGGTGAGCTGAGTGCCGGGTTCACCGATCGACTGAGCCGAGATGATGCCCACCGCTTCACCACGTTCAACCATCCGGCCGGTGGCCAGATTGCGTCCGTAGCAGAGACGGCACACCCCGCGCTTCGATTCGCATGTCAGCACGGAACGAATCTTGACCCGCTCGATACCGGCAGCCTGAATCGCGCTTGCCAGTTCTTCCGTGATCTCCTGATTCACGCCCACGATCACGTTGTTCTCGTAATCGCGCTGATCTTCGAGCGCCACACGGCCGACGATGCGATCGCGCAACGGTTCGATGATCTCGCCGGATTCGATGATCGGCTCAACGTAGATGCCGTCGGTCGTACCGCAGTCGTCTTCAGTGATGATGACGTCCTGGGCCACGTCGCAGAGACGACGGGTGAGGTAACCGGAGTCGGCCGTTTTGAGAGCCGTATCCGCCAAACCCTTACGGGCGCCGTGGGTCGAGATGAAGTACTGCAACACATCCAGACCTTCGCGGAAATTAGCGGTAATCGGCTGCTCGATGATTTCACCGGACGGCTTTGCCATCAAGCCGCGCATACCGGATAACTGACGGATCTGCTGCTTTGAACCACGAGCACCAGAGTCCGCCATGATGTAGATCGGATTCAGGATGCGGCCCGTCCGGTCGTCCTCTTCAAGGTTCTTGAAGAGTTTGTCCGAGATAGCTTCCGTAACCTTCGACCAGATCTCGATGATTTTGTTGTAGCGTTCGGATTGCGTGATCGCGCCTTCCTGATACTGCTGCTGGACTTCGATCACCTGTCTTTCCGCGTCGCGGACCAGACCGGCCTTCTCTTCGGGAACGACCATATCGTCGATGCCGATCGAAATACCCGCACGGGTCGCGTACAGGAAGCCGAGCTTCTTGACTTCGTCGAGCATCTGAACGGTCGTTTGCAGACCGAACTTCAGATAGCAATACTGGACCAGCTGACCGTCGCCCTTCTTCTTGAGCAGACCGTTGATGAACGGCATCTCCTTTGGAAGAACGTCGTTCAGAATCACCCGGCCGACCGTCGTGTCCATGTACTGCTTGTTGAACTCGATCGGCTCGGTATACATGATGTTCTGGTTATCGAACGCCTTGGTGAGGTCGATGACCTTGCCCGTATAGCGGAGCTTGATAGCGGTCAGCGTTTCCACCTCGCCCATTTCGAGCGCGATGAGAACGTCTTCCATCGAAGCGAATGTGCGTCCCGAGCCCTTCGCAGTGGGGCGCATCTTCGTCAGGTAATAGAGACCGAGCACCATGTCCTGGGTCGGTATGGCGATCGGAGCACCGTGCGCCGGAGACAGAATATTGTTCGAAGCGAGCATCAGGGTAGAAGCTTCGATCTGCGCTTCCGGAGAGAGCGGGATATGAACGGCCATCTGGTCGCCGTCGAAATCGGCGTTGAACGCGGTACAGGTCAGCGGGTGCAGCTTAATCGCTTTTCCCTCGACGAGTACGGGCTCAAACGCCTGAATGCCGAGGCGATGCAGGGTGGGAGCGCGATTCAGGAGGATGGGATGATCCTTGATAACTTCTTCGAGGATGTCCCAAACCACGGGATCCTGCTGCTCGACCAGTTCTTTGGCTTGCTTGATGGTGGTGCAATGGCCGCGCTGCTCGAGCCGGTGATAGATGAAGGGCTTGAACAGTTCAAGAGCCATTTTCTTCGGCAGCCCGCACTGGTGAAGCTTCAGTTCGGGGCCGACGACGATTACCGAACGGCCGGAATAGTCGACGCGTTTGCCGAGCAGGTTCTGCCGGAAGCGCCCCTGCTTGCCTTTCAGGGTGTCTGAGAGCGATTTGAGGGGGCGATTGTTCGCGCCGCGCAGCACACGTCCACGCCGGCCGTTGTCGAAGAGAGCATCGACTGCTTCCTGCAGCATGCGCTTCTCGTTGCGCACGATAACGTCAGGAGCATGCAGCTCCATCAGCTTCTTCAGCCGGTTGTTGCGGTTGATGACACGGCGATAGAGATCGTTAAGGTCGGAAGTAGCGAAGCGTCCGCCATCGAGCGGCACGAGAGGACGTAATTCCGGCGGAATTACGGGGATGACGTCCAGAATCATCCATTCGGGCTTATTGCCCGACTTGCGGAAGCTCTCGACAACGCGCAGGCGCTTGGCATATTTCAGCTTCTTTTGGGCGGACGTCTCAGTCCGCATTCGCTCGCGGATTTCCTGTGACAGCCCTTCAATGTCGATCTTCTTGAGAAGCTCTTTTACGCCCTCGGCGCCCATCATGGTGACGAACTTGCCGGGAAATTCCTGATCGAGCTGCCGTTTCCGCTCGTCGCTGATCACTTCACCGAGATTGAGACCGGTCGCCTCACCCGGATCCACAACGACGAAGGCCTCGTAATAGAGGACGCGCTCGAGTTCACGAAGCGTGATGTCGAGAAGGTAGCCGATACGGCTCGGCAGGCCCTTGAAAAACCAGACGTGGGAAGACGAACTTGCGAGCTCGATGTGGCCCAGGCGTTCGCGGCGAACGCGGGACAGCGTGACTTCCACGCCGCACTTATCGCAGATCACTCCGCGATGTTTCATCCGCTTGTATTTGCCGCAAAGACATTCCCAATCGGCGACCGGGCCGAAGATGCGCGCGCAGAACAGTCCATCGCGCTCGGGCTTGAATGTGCGGTAATTGATGGTCTCCGGCTTCGTCACTTCGCCATGGGACCAGCTCCGGATCTTTTCCGGGGCGGCCAGACTGATTCGAATCGAATCGAAGTCGGCTATGAGATTGGCTCTGTCGTACGGAGAGGAACGATACATGAATAGTCCTTAAAAAATCAATTTGAGTCTTGGCCTTCTTTAGCATCGACTCATCCCAACTCAGACAACGCGCCCTTTCTTACTTCGCAAACGGGATGTGGGGGCACCGGCACATCCCGTTTGCCAATACTACGTTCGTCAGTCCGCAGCGTGGGCCAGATCCTGCATCTCGCGAGCTTTTTTCATCAGCTCGACATCGAGACACAAGCTCTGCAGCTCGCGAATCAAAACATTGAACGATTCAGGTACGCCGGGCTCAGCCGCAGCTTCGCCTTTGACGATCGCCTCATAGATTTTGGCGCGACCGTATACGTCATCCGACTTTGCCGTCAACAGTTCCTGCAGAATGTAAGCGGCCCCGTAAGCCTCGAGCGCCCAGACTTCCATTTCGCCGAAGCGTTGTCCGCCGAACTGCGCCTTGCCACCGAGCGGCTGTTGGGTGATCAAAGAGTACGGCCCGATCGAGCGCGCATGGATCTTGTCGTCCACGAGGTGGCTCAATTTGAGCATGTAGATGTAGCCGACAGTAACCGGTTGCTCGAACTGAGCTCCCGTCATTCCGTCATGCAGCTCAATTTTGCCCGAGCTCGGAAGTTCCGCCTCGGCTAAACGAGCCTTGATATCGGACTCCGCCGCCCCGTCGAAAACCGGGGTAGCGAAATGCAGGCCCAGCTTAGCGGCTGCCCATCCCAAGTGCGTCTCGAGAATCTGACCCACGTTCATACGGGAGGGGACACCGAGAGGATTCAGCACAATCTCGACCGGAGTTCCATCCGGCAGATAGGGCATATCCTCTTCAGGAACGATACGGGCGATCACACCCTTGTTCCCGTGCCGGCCGGCCATCTTATCGCCGACCGAGAGCTTGCGCTTCATTGCGATATAGACCTTGACCAGCTTGATGACGCCCGGCGGCAGCTCGTCGCCCTTGCGCAGCTTCGCGATCTTCTCTTCGGTGATCTTTTCAAGCACCGCGATCTGACGCGAAGTCATTTCCTCGATTTCATCGATCTGCTCGTTGAGGCGGACATCCTTCGTGTTGAGCCGCATGCGTTTCAGATCGCGAGCGCGCAGCTTCTCGAGAACGTCGCGGGTAAGCGGCAGATCCTTTGAAAGGAGCTTCTTGTTGGTCTTTTCGTCGTGCAGATCTGCCAGCAATTCTTTGCCTTTGAGCAGCTCTTCCAGACGTTTCGCACGCTCGTCGCTGAGGATGCGCTTCTCATCTTCGAGATTCCGGTGCAGCCGTTCTTCCTGCAGCTGCAGAATCTGCTTGGACCGCTCGTCGAGTTCGGCGCCCTTGCGGGAGAAGACCTTGCAATCGACGATGGTTCCTTCGATACCGGGCGGGCAGTAGAGCGATGCATCCTTCACGTCGCCCGCTTTCTCGCCGAAGATCGCCCGAAGAAGCTTTTCTTCCGGAGTCAGCTGCGTCTCGCCTTTCGGCGTCACTTTGCCGACCAGGATGTCGCCCGGCTTCACAGTTGCGCCGACGCGGATAATCCCGCTCTCGTCCAGGTTGCGCAGGAAAGACTCGGCGATATTCGGAATATCGCGAGTGATCTCCTCCGGCCCTAACTTGGTATCGCGCGCCTCGATCTCAAACTCTTCGATGTGAATCGAGGTGTAGTAGTCGTCCTTCACCAGCTTTTCGCTGACCACGATCGCGTCTTCAAAGTTGTAGCCGCGCCATGGCATGAAAGCCACCAGAACGTTGCGGCCGAGAGCGAGTTCTCCGGCTTCGGTGCAAGGACCGTCGGCGAGGACGTCGCCCTTTTTGACTTTCTGGCCCTGGTGCACGATCGGCTTCTGGCTGATACAGGTGTTTTGGTTCGAGCGTTTAAACTTCGTGAGCTGGTAGATGTCAGCGCCCACTTCACGGGACATCTGACCTTCGTGCGCACCACCTTCCACGCGGACGATAATGCGCTCGCTATCTACCGAATCAACGATGCCGGCACGCTTGCAAATGACGACCGCACCCGAATCGCGCGCGGTGACGCGCTCCATCCCGGTTCCGACATACGGCGCTTCGGCACGCAGCAGAGGAACTGCCTGGCGCTGCATGTTCGAACCCATCAACGCACGATTAGCGTCGTCGTTTTCCAGGAACGGAATCAAGCTCGCCGCCACGGAGACCAATTGCTTCGGACTGACGTCCATATACTCGATCTCGTCGCGATGCTTGAGCACGAAGTTGCCTGCCTGGCGAGCATTCACCAGATCATCGACAATCCTGCTGTTCTCGTCGATAGTGACATTTGCCTGGGCAATGATGTATTTGTCTTCTTCCCAGGCGGAAAGGTAATCGGAGTACGCTTCGAACTCGGCGATCTGCTTCTTGCCTTCGAGCACCTTGTTGGCGCCGTCGAGTTCGTCTCGCGAGATCACCTGCCCGACTTTGTAGTCGGTCGCACCCGGATTCAGGATCTTGACCTCATCGACCAGCGAACCGTCGCGCACGCGGCGATACGGGCTCTCGATAAAGCCATACTCATTGATTCGCGCAAAGCACGAAAGCGACGAAATCAGGCCAATGTTCGGACCTTCCGGCGTCTCGATCGGGCAGATGCGGCCATAGTGAGTCGGGTGGACGTCGCGCACTTCGAAGCCCGCGCGCTCGCGGGAAAGACCGCCCGGTCCAAGCGCCGAGAGACGGCGTTTGTGCGTAATCTCGGACAGCGGATTGGTCTGATCCATGAACTGCGACAGCTGGCTTGATCCGAAGAACTCGCGGATGGCTGCCATCACCGGTTTCGCGTTTACCAGGTCGTGCGGCATGGCCGTCGACATCTCCTGGTAGACCGACATCTTTTCCTTGATCGCACGCTCCATACGAACGAGGCCAATGCGGAACTGGTTTTCGAGCAGCTCACCCACCGCTCGGACACGCCTGTTTCCGAGATGGTCGATGTCATCGACCACGCCAATGCCGCGGCGCAGCTTCAGCAGGTAAAGAATGGTATCGGCGAAGTCCCTCTGGTCGAGCGTGCGCTTGTCGAGCGGAGTGGAATCGGCCTTGTCGTAGAGCTTGATGTTGAACTTCATCCGGCCAACGCGCGAGAAATCGTACTTGCGCGGATCGAAGAACATGCCCTGGAACAGCTGGGTAGCCGTGTCGAGGGTCGGCGGATCGCCAGGACGCAGCTTACGGTAGATCTCGAGCAGCGCGTCATTCTGACTCTTGACGGCGTCTTTCCGCAGGGTCGCGGAAATGACATTACCCGCCTCATCGCGATCCGGGAAGAAGATTTCGAAGTTTTCGATCCCCGCTTCCGAGAGTTTGCCGACGGCGGTCGGGGTCAACTCGTGGTTAGCCTCGATGAGCACCTCGCCGGTGGACATATCGATGACATCGGTGGCCACATAAGCACCTTCGAGGTCATTTGAAGCCACCTCCACGCGCTCGATCTTGGATTTCTGGATCTCCCGGAAGACCGAGTTTGTGATTTTCCGGCCCTGCGGAACCACCTGCTCGCCATTCTTGCCGAGAATCGCGTGTGAAAGCTTCATCCCGATCAGGCTCTCGTTCACGCCCCAGAAGAGCTTGTTTTCCTTGAGCGAAATCGTCGAGAGTTTGTAGAATGCTCGGATGATGTCGGAATCGGTCTTCAGGCCCAATGCCCGAAGGAAGACCGTTCCATAAAATTTCCGCTTGCGATCAATGCGCACATAGAGCAGGTTCTTGTTGTCGTATTCGAACTCGACCCAGCTGCCGCGATATGGAATGATCTTGCCGAGAAAGTAGCCCTGCGCCTGAACGCGCTCAAAGAACACACCGGGTGAGCGGTGAAGCTGCGAAACGATTACGCGCTCCGTGCCGTTGATGATGAATGTGCCGTTATCGGTCATCAGCGGGATTTCACCAAAGAAAACTTCCTGCTCTTTGATGTCGCGAACGGTCTTGTTGCCGGTCTCGGGATCCTTGTCGTACACCGTCAGCCGGATCGTTACCTTTAGCGGAGCTGCATATGTCATGCCGCGCTCTTCACACTCGGGAACGTCGTATTTCAGCTGCAGCGCAACCGGATCGCCGCAACGGTTACAGAAGGTGACGATGTTCTTGTTGAATGTGCCGCATTTGTGGCAAAGCACATCGCCTGCGTGGAACGGATCGGTGCGGATCTCGGCCCCGCAATTCGGATTCCGGCAAATCGTGCGGAGGTGGTGAAGCCCCTTCAGGTTGCCGCATTTGCATTCCCAATTTCCAATTGAATAATCCACAAACTCGAGCTGGCTCAAGCCGCGAAAATCCGAGATCGGGAATACGGAGCTGAACACACTTTGCAGACCTGCATCTTCCCGCTCCTTGGGAAGGAGATCCATTTGCAGAAAACGTTCGTACGAGCGCTTCTGCACCTCGATTAAGTTGGGGATTGGTATCGAAGTTTTTATCTTCGAAAAGTCAACTCTCTCGCGGAGAGAACCATTTGACACGTTGGGCATCTACGCTTGTCCTTTAGGAAAACAACAACACTGACTTGAGTGACGACATTAACAACACGCTACGAACTACTGGCCGCGGCTCAAACGAGCTACAGCCATCGGCCGCAAACCGGGTGTTCGATCAGGTACATCTCGGAACGGCCCCGCAGGCGGGCACGCGATCCGAGATAAAGATTCTGTGAGAAATAACGCAGGCGAGAAGAACTGAGTTCTTCGAGATCTTCCAAAAGATCGTTCGAACGGTTTTGAGTCTATAATCAACGAAGGAAAGACCTGATAGCCGAAAAAGAAAACCGGGCATGCGAAAGCCCCGCCTACCTATACCAGGTCGCGGGAAATCTTAGAAGCTAGTCTCTTAAATCCTATGCTGGGCCGCCACGGCTTGACGTCTTATTTATAGTAACACATCTTTCAACAGGGATAGGTACCCCCTTGCATTGCCCAAACGCGGCAGTGCTACTGGTTCCGGCTGCAGGCATCCGGGTTGGCCGGATGCCAGTCCCTACAGCGGTTTAGCCAACTTCCTGAGCTGGACGACTACTTGACTTCGACGGTTGCGCCAGCGTCGACGAACTTCTTGCGGATAGTCTCGGCCTCGTCCTTGTTGACGCCTTCCTTGATCGGCTTGGGCGCGCCATCGACCAGATCTTTGGCTTCCTTCAGACCGAGGCTGGTGACCTCGCGAACAGCCTTGATGACGTTGATCTTGTTTGCACCGGCAGCCGTCAGAACCACGGTGAACTCGGTTTTCTCTTCGGCCGGAGCCGCCGCGGCCGCACCAGCGCCGCCGCCTGCCGGAGCCGCTACGGAGACCGAAGCTGCCGCCGCCGAAACACCTAGCTTCTCCTCGAGCAGCTTCACGAGCTGTGACGCCTCGAGCAGGGTCAGACCCTGGATTTGCTCTGAAATTGCGTTGATATCCGCCATTTTTTCTCTTCCTACTCCCTTACGATGTCTTTGAATTCCGGGTTGATCAGCGATGGACCGCTGTTCCACACCTCATGCACAGGCCGGGCATCCTGCCAGGCGCGCGCACATACTCATTACTGCTGAAACTTGTTCTCTTTCGCGGCCTGATCGAGCACGACTGCCAGATTCCGGCCCACGCCATTCACCGAGCTCACCAGGCGCGTCGCCGTGGCATTGATCAGGAACAGCAGCTTGGCATAGATCTCTTCCTTGGGCGGCATAGAGGCCAGTTCGCCGATGGCCTGAATGTCGATTACCCGGCCTTCTACGAGCCCGGCCTTGAAGGTGAAAGCGGCGTTTTCGCGTGCGTACTTGCTGAGCGCTTTTGCGAGCGCCACCGGATCTTTTGCCGTGTAGGCGAGCGAAGTCATCCCTTTCAGATCGCCGAGAACGTCGGCTGCCGGGGTTCCCTCGCTTGCCTTAGCCGCTAGGTTATTCTTTACAACGCGATAATCTCCGCCAGCCTCGCGGATCGTCTTCCGGAGCTGAAAATCCTGACTGACCGTCATCTTTTCGTAGCCAGCCACAAACATGTTCTGGCTGTCCGCGATGGTTTTCTTCAGCTCGTCAAGCTCTTTTTTCTTGTCGTCTTTGTTCTTCATTTCGCCTTCCGACGCCTTTAGACAGCCTTCGCGTTGAAGGCGGTTACGTCCAGTTGTACTCCCGGGCTCATGGTCGAGCAAATGGTGGCGCTCTTGACGTACTTGCCCTTAGCGGCAGCAGGTTTGGCCCGGATGACCGCCTGGATCAGGCTATTGGTGTTCTCGAGCAGCTTGTCGCTCTCGAAGCTCACTTTCCCGACCGGCGCGTGAATCACGCCCGTCTTATCGACTCGGAACTCGACCTTACCGGCCTTGATTTCACCGATAGCATTCCGGACATCGGTGGTCACGGTGCCGGTCTTCGGATTCGGCATCAGGCCACGCGGGCCGAGCACCTTACCTAAACGGCCCACCGAGCGCATCATGTCGGGCGTTGCAATCACGGCATCGTAATCGGTCCAGTTCTCACCCTGGATCCGGTTGACCATGTCCTCTCCGCCTACGAAGTCAGCGCCCGCCTCCTGCGCCTCGCGGATTTTATCCCCGGAAGCGATGACGAGAACACGCTTGGATCTGCCGAGTCCGTTCGGCAGGACCACGGTGCCGCGGACCATCTGATCAGCATGCTTGGGGTCCACTCCGAGGCGCATGTGAACTTCGACCGTTTCGTCGAACTTCGAGAACTTTATTTTCTGAACGAGCGGCACGGCGTCAGAAAGCGCATACGGACGCGCCTCGATCTGCTTGGCCGCAGCTTCATACTTCTTACCTGGTTTGTGACTCATAATAGGATTGGTCCGAACGGCTCGGGCGGAACACGCACACCCTCACCTCCCAAGTTTGGCTGGAAACCTTTTGCTAGAGTAACACACGACCAGCCCAACGACCACGGGCGTGCCGCTAACGGATTTCCGAAAAGCCAAGCGGAGAAAGAATCACGTTACTGATATTCGCCACGATTTCGGCATCCTTCAGTTCCGGCTGCCCGCTCAGCTTCTTCCACTCGGGGTCATTGACGAACTCTTTCCATAGGCGGTCGCGCGCCGCAAGATCGTCATAGGAGAGCATATACTTCAAATTCGGCTGCTTCGGGCCGACGATCGTCTCCCCGAAGAAGACGGGCCGGAATCCCAGTCGCTCGAATATTTTGGCCTCGCCGGAGTTAAACATCCCGACTTTTCTCACGAGCGTGGCGAAGGTCTGCGATTCGTATGTCCGAAGTTCGAAAATGCGAGGCGCCTGGCCCGGCGTGTTGGCAAGAATCGTTGGCTGCGGCATGACGTCGAAGCTCTTCAACAGACTACTCTCGACCCGCACGAACGGCAGGCCCGAACCGGCGCCTAATTTCTCGAGTTCGCGTGTGTGTTCGGCATCCGAGGCGAGTTTTTTCAACGCGTCCTGCATGGCGGCGAGCGACGAGTACTGCGTCAAAGTAACAACCGTCGGGCTTTCAGGACCGATGACGGTCGAGAACGCGCCGGCCAGTTTCGCCCCTGCGCGCGAAAGCGCTGGCGCTAACCCCGTTTGCAGGTACTCGGAAACACGCGAGGTCTGATTTTCGTTGGTATTGTGGAGCTGCCAAAGCTTCAATTCGAGGTAACTGGGCTCTTGTTCGGCCGGGCTTGCACCACTCATAAGGACCGATGCACTCAATCCCGCCAGCAGCTGACGACGATCCATGCACACGACTGTATCAGGGAGACTTCACGTGCCCCGGAACGCGTGCTCACGCCCCTTCACGCATCGCCTGAATCAGCGCTTCCATGTGGTCCAGATAGCGCTCAAAAGCTTTGCGCCCGGCGGCGGTCAGGCGATACTCGGTGCGTGGCATACGGCCTTCGAAGCTCTTGCTGCACTCGACATAGTTCACCTCTTCCAAACGCCGTGCATGCACGCTCAGATTGCCGTCCGTAGTCTGCAGCAGCTTCTTCAGCTCATTAAAGGTCAGCGACTCGTTTACGGCGAGAGCACTCACGATTCCGAGCCGCATCCGCTCGTGAATGATACGGTCCAGGTGCGGGAGAGCGTTGCCGACCTTTTCCTGATCGGTTTGCGGAGTCTTGCCTGAGACCGTTTTAATTTCCGCCGCATCGGCAACGGCACGTGCCATCGCGGGTCTAGCCACCATGCCTCCTCGCTATTGCGACACCAAACGCAATGTGCAGCAGTCCGAATCCTAAGATGAGGAACCAGTTTCCCCAGATGGTGGGCGAGGCGAGCGCCACCGCGCCGACAAACATGAAGCACAATCCCATTACGGGGACGATGCGCACGGAAAAAGCTCCGCCGGTGACTACCGCCGCTCCATAGAGAAGCAGCCAGAGCCCGGGAAGCACGCCCAGGTCTCCCGATCGAAATAAAACGGCGGTGAGCACTCCGCCCGCAATCAGCGGAGGCATGAAGCTGAGCAACGCACGGCGAGCGGCCGGCGACTTCAACGACAAATCCAGGCGTTTTGATTTCAGCCTGACGGCGATGGATGACAGCACGAGCGCCACCGCCGCTTCCGTGAGCCACGCGAAGAAGGCTCGCCGCTCGGAAAGATCGGCCGTGAGAGCACCCGCCGCGACGGCGGTACATCCTATTACCACGCCTCCCCAGCCGGGAACCGCCGTGAAGGATCCGGCACGTTCCATGGTGTCGCGAATGAAGCGGAGGTTGTCCGCCGCACGTCGCTCGATCGGAATGGCCGGTCGGAGCGTCGTCCGGGCGGGCTGCGCGAATGCCATAGGCCCAAGTATAACCGAAAAGAAGTGCTTTGCCTGGCAAAGAGACGGGAGCGTCCGGCGGCTCAGAAGCCGAATCGGACCCCCGCCACCGCCCAGCGCTGCGGCGTTCGAAAGCCGTTCTCGTAGTACTCCTGATCGAGCGCATTTGAGACTCGCACATAGAAGCGGCTCGAGGTCCGCTCACCCAGATTCATTGAGTAGCCAGCAGCCAAACCTAACTGACGGGGGCCAGCAAACTGATAGGCATAGCCGTACAGCGGGAAGAGGAAATCGCTGCCGCCCTCGAAATCCAGCGCCAGATCCACATGGTGCCCGACCTGCTCGAGAGCCACGACCTTCACGACGTTCGGCTCTATGCGAACGCTTTGCAGCGGCGAGCTCGCGAGTCCTGTGTAGTACTGTGAGGTCCTGTCGAGCGCGTTGGTGTACGTATAGGAGGCGGTGACGGTGGTCTTCGTGGTCGGCCTGTATTCGCCGCTCAGTTCCACACCGCGTGAAATTCCTCCGCCGGTGTTGTAGTAACCCGCACTCCGGCCATATGGATCAATATAGGTGGGCGGGAAATCCAAGAATCCGATTACCTGCTGCAGATGAGCATAGAAATAGGTTCCGCTTATTTTCAGGTGTTCATGCAGCAGGTACTGGTCAAAGCCGGCATCGACCGAAACGGTTCGCTCCGGGCTGAGACGCGGATCGCCGTACGTCGACGCAAACCCGTCAAAGACCGATTCGCCGAACCGTTCGTAAAGCGACGGGAGTCGGAAGCTGTTCCCGACGTGCGCCCGCAACTTGGTCGAACTCTTTCGCAGCATGTAGGCGAGAGACGCGTCGCCCGTGTAGGCGGCCGGAGGCGAGGGCAGTTGCAGGCCGGCATAGGCCGATGGCGCATTTACGAATTTCGGCTGATCGAGACTCGCCTGTGTGTAACGGCCGGACAGGAGCACAAGCAGCCGGCCCTCAAGAAGCCTGATCTCGTCCTGGGCAAAAGCAGCGTTTGTGCGCTGCCGTGCATCCGTGCGGAAGTAAGCACGCTGTG
Source organism: Terriglobia bacterium (assembly GCA_963723645.1). Taxonomy (GTDB): domain Bacteria; phylum Acidobacteriota; class Terriglobia; order Bryobacterales; family Bryobacteraceae; genus Bog-105. The sequence goes on along the minus strand of CAVRRR010000005.1, from coordinate 369,334 downwards.
CGGGATTCGGGTTTTCATCTGTATCAAGCTCAAGATAGTGCTCCTGCTCGTACTCGTAACCGGCGCTGATCACCTGGTGCGCTCCGAGCAGGTAGTTCAACCGCGCTTGCAGCGTCCCGATCCGCCCTGTGAATCGCGAGGACGTGTTGAAGAGTGGTTGAAAGAATCCGGGACCGCCGGGACCGTCCCAGTTATCCCGCACTGAGTCCATCAGGGCATAGGCGATGCGGTAGCTCAGGCGCGCGTTCACCTCGTGTTCGAAGCGAAAAATCGAATCGGCGAAATGAGAATTCACGCGCGCGTCCGGATCGCCGAGTGATGGCACGAAGGTGGCGTTCCCCGGGTCATAAGGCAAGCCCGCATCGGCGAGACGGATCTGCGCCGAAGTCAGCGGCACCGCCGGAATGATGCCTACAGTTGGCGCCGTCGAGGTCGGCTGGGGGCTGACATTTTCCTGCACGTAGCCGGTCTTGGCATACACAGTCCCGCCAATCCGCATGCTCGGTTTAAGTGCATAAGTCACGCCTCCCTGCGTGCTCCAGTTGCGGACGGCGCCCACGTTATCGACGCCCTTGGTGACCGTCAAGTTCGACAGGCCCGCCGAGTAGCTCAGCCGATCGTTCCAGGCACTGCCAGAGATCCTCGCCACTCCCCGGAACAGTCCCAATCCCCCGCCCTGCAGATCCAGATCGCCATGTATCGGGTCTCCATTCGAGGCCGTGCCGCCTGGGTCCGTGATGATGTTGACGGTGCCAGCAACCGCATTCGTTCCGTAAAGGGAGGAACCGGAGCCGCGCAGCACCTCAATCCTCGAGGAGTCGACTAGCAGGAGGTCGCCGATCTGCGCGCTCGCGTCGCCCTTGATGACCGTGGGATCGCGTAACCGAAACCCATCGAGCAGCACGGCGGTGTCCTCCGGCGGCAGGCCACGAGATTGGATCGTGGTAAGCGCTCCCGGTCCACCGCTCGCGGTTATCAGCAGACCTGGCAGAAAACGAACCGCTTCCGGCACCGAGATTAATCCCCGCAGTTCAGTTTGGGGCACGCTCACGATGTCGAGCGCCTTCGAAACCTGGTCGACCGCTTCCGGCTCGCTCGCGGCTGTAACGCTCACCTGTGTCCTAACGGCGGATACGGTGAGTTCGATCGGCAGAGTGGTCTGTTCGCCCGGCTTTATGGAAACGGTAATCGAATGCGCCGCAATCAGCCCCGGCGCGCTGGCGTCGATCAGGTATTCACCGCCGGCAACATTGTCAAAAGCGTAGTGCCCGCTTCGGTCTGAGCTAGTAGTGAGCAGCGCAGAACCGGCAATCTGGTGAAGGTTGACCGTAGCACCCGCAATAGCCGCGCCCGAGCCGTCAGTGACCGATCCTTTAACGGCTCCTCTGTCTGAAGCAGCGGCCAGACCGCAAGTCAATAGGACAGAGAAAATTGTTCTGGATAGAAAAGTGAAAAGCAACGTCCGCCCTCCCACGAGGCTGAGAATAGTTCCGCTCCTCTGGAGCGGGCTGTGGCAGGTCTTCGGACTTACAGGCTGGACATCTCCTACTAGCCCAGCTTCCCGTCCCTTCGGGTTAGACCACACCCGAATCTGTCGGACAGTGCTTGATTAGGCGTTCGTTCCTGTTTACCGCTGCGGGGCAGTTCTGGACTTTCACCAGATTCCCTCTTAGGCACTGAGCTCGCGTGAAGCCTTCGTGCACCAACAGCGTTTTAAGGGTAGCAGAAAACCCAGTAGAGCAGCTTCAAGATACCTTGGTGCTCTGCCAGATTAGCGACCGCGGCGCCTTACTTCTGGTTGAAAATAAGTTTTATGGCTGCACCCGCCGGCGTGGACCCACAAACGTTGAGCATCTCGCTCGAAGACCGGCGGCAGACCCACCCGCAGGAATGGCAAGCATCGGCATTGATCGACATCATTGCGGCGTGCTTTCATGCTCGATCCTCAGAGTGGATTTTCTTTCGTGAGTTACGGGTGGGGACAGGGTTTCAGGGGAGTGCCGCCCAGCGTCTCGACGCGTTTGCTCTAAACTGCCTCCCGCACACATCGATGAAGCGTGTGTGTTACGAAGTCAAAACATCGCGCGCCGATTTTCTCTGCGAGATGAGGCAGCCATTGAAACGCCGGATCGGCTTACGCTATTCGAACGAGTTCTATTTCGTATCCCTGAAGGGACTGATCGAGATGTTTGAGATACCCGTCGAATGCGGGCTGATCGAAATCGGCAACTTCACAGAGCAGGAGCGGAGCTTGACCTTGGCGGGTTCAGGAGCGCTGGTCCATTTCGCTCCCACCTATAACACGTATTGCCGCGTGAGCGTGCCGGCGCCTTGGCGTGAGACTCCCGGCCCCACATGGCAATTTCTGGCGGGCATGTTGCGCAATCAGCAGAGATCTCTAAGCGAGCGCGCTGCGAAGCCGCCCAATCAGCAGCGGCTACCCTTTTTCGACTAAGTATGGCCAGATCGAAGAGCTCCGGGAAATGATAGACTTTTCCTGCCATAACAGGAGGAGGCATCATGGACAAAACTCTCAGGTGCAGGGATGTCGGCATGAATTGCGACTTTGTCGCTCGAGGCAACAACGAGGAGGAAGTTCTCACAAAAACCGCGGAACACGCCCGAGAAGAACATGGGATTCAAGATATACCCGACGATCTTCTCGCTAAAGTTCGCGCTGCGATAAAGGATGAGTAAGCAGATCCAGCACAAGATTATGAGAGAGCCGGCTCACTGGGCCGGCTCTTGTTACAAACGTCTTTTTCTAGTGCGTGGCCAAGGCTAGCTTACGTTCCTGGCCGAGATGCGCCGGAACGGATCGCGTCCCCTCCCCTTCCACAGACACGCTGACCAGATGGGCTCCGCTCTCGGTAGTCGTGAACCGAAGGCGTGAATGCTCACCTTCTTTGGCCGCTTCCAGCGGAGTACTGAGAACTTCCGCGGCACCGCCTGCGCCCTGCACAGTAATGATCCCTGTGTTCGTTTCCTTAATGTCATACTCGCCTGCCGCAAACTGTTGGCCGGCGACAACAAACGCGAACGGAACATTCACATGCAGGTAATACGCAGCTTCTGCCGCACTCGCATAGCTCGCCGCACCTAGTGCGCTAACGAGACCTGCCATTTTCAAGATATTCGTTTTCATAACTGTTCTTCTCCTTCAGAAGTAAGTAAGAGTGAAGGCGCGAACAGAGCACCGGCCTGGCTTGGGAACGAGTCGGAAGCCGTTAGTAGTCGGTCTAACTATGACAATTATTCTTGCTGCTTAGAAAGGTGGAACGGTCATCAAGGCCGTTTCAAATGAATGAATCGGACGAACAACATTCGGCCGACGTAATACTCAACGGAGAGGAAGATAGAAGATTCACGGCTATGCGCTAAATCTTCTATTTGAAGAATACCTGATTTACTCGCAAAATTCAAGTGGCTGAATAATTGCTGATAACCTGTCGTACTTAAGTGTTAGTTAATCGGGGGTGCTGCCACGGTCCTCGATATTGTCTTGCGAGCAACTGATTGGCTTCCTCATCGCCGGTAATGCGCTGCTGCTTTGCATCCCAGCTCAACGTGCGTCCCAATTGCATTGCGTCATTCGCGAGAATGCAGGAAGCAGTCGAAATGTAGCCTTCCTCAATGGTCGATACCGGCCGCGAGCGCGTGTCGATCGCATGCAGAAAGTTCTTCATGTGATAGCGAACGGCCGGCGCAACATGCCGCTCCAGGTCCTTTTCCGTTTTGTCTTCCGGATACTGCTCCAGCTCGTACGTGACGTCGCGATGCACCGCCTGACCGCCTCCGGAAGGTATGAAATCGTAGCCGTACACGCTTGCTTTGAGCGTTCCTTTATCTCCGTAGAATGTTGCGCCCCACGGGTATTTCGGGTCCGCCGGTTCCCCCCACGACCGGTGCTGCCACACGACTCGCAAATTGTCGAAATCCCAGGCGGCCGTCTGCGTATCGGAAATGTTGGCCTTGCTTGCCTTATCGATCAAGATCCCGCCCGTCGATGAAATGCGTGTCGGCCAGCCCAGATTGAGCATCCATCTCGTCATATCGAACATGTGCACTGCCATATCGCCCACGATGCCGTTGCCATACTCCATAAATGCGCGCCAGCGTCTTGGGTGAGTCAGCGCATTATAGGGCCGCATCGGAGCGGGTCCGGTCCACATCTCGTAATCAAGATTCGGAGGAGGCGCGGTATCCGGCGGATTTTCGGTAGCGCGCATGTGGTAGTAGCAATAGATCTCGACTAAGCCGATAGTGCCCAGCTTTCCTTCGCTGATGAAGCGGTCCTTCGCCTCAATGAGGTGCGGCGTGCTCCGACGCTGCAAACCGACCTGCACCACACGGCCATGCTTCTGAGCCGCTTCGACCATCGCTCTACCTTCCAGGACATCCCGGCTGATCGGCTTTTGAACCCAAACATCGAGCCCGGCTTTCACGGCCTCGATCATGATCAGGGCGTGCCAGTGGTCGGGCGGTGCGATGAGCACCAGATCCAGATCCTTCGCGGCCAGCATCTCCCGGAAGTCGCCGTAGGTACGTGGAGTTTTCTTCGAGGCCTGCCGTGAAGCAACCATACTCGCCGCCTCCGCGAGCATCTGCTTATCGACATCGCACAGCGAAACCACTTCAACCGGTTCCACCTGAATCAATCGAAACAGATCAATTTTGCCGTACCACCCGCAACCGATCAGCCCAACTCTCCGGGTCTTGCGTTGCGCGCGCGCGTAACCTGCCGCGGTGTTCCAAGCCAAAGCGGCGCTCCCAGCCTGCATAAAATCACGCCTGTTCATGGTCTTAGTCTATTGACTCCGCATCGTTATTGCACCCGGTACAGCATTGCAGCATGCGGAGCCAGATCCTCCGCCTTCAGACGGTCAGCCTCGCCCATGTCGCGCTGCGACCAGAGGTCCCGCACGCGAAAGGACACTTTACGCGCTCCCAGACTCTGCAGCGGATACTCGACCGTTTGCTTGGCATCGGACAAGTTGAACAGCGCCACATAGGCGCCTTGCCCCGACTCGCTTTTCGCTACCCACACAATCCTGCCGCCCTCATGGCTCACTTCGCGTGCGCCCGTCGAGTGCTGATCGACCGCGATCACGTCCGGATTGGTCAGCAAGCCCCCGGTCCACTTGTCTGTTTTCGTGAGATTGCCCCCCATAAACAGAGGAGATCGCAGCATGCACCAGAGCGTGATTAAGGTCCGTTGCTCGTCGTGTGTCAACTGGCTCTCACGTGCGCGTCCCTCCCCGGGACGCGGCCCGAGGTACCCAATTGGCAACATATCCGCGTCAGGCCAGTGACCTCCTCCGGCATAGCGCGCCCAAGACGCCGCAACCGGAAACTGCTGCGACACGCTCTGAGAGAACGCCATCTTCGGATCGTGTGCCCAGTGATCCCATACATCGTCGGAAATTCGCCACATGTGCGCTTCTTTCTCGAGTTCGTCGGCCTTGTCGAGCGGCGCTGGTCCGGGCGAAAGGCTCAGCACAATCGGCCGACCCGTCTTGCGCAATGCCTCCGAGACCATCCGAATCTCGCCTCCCCTGTAGGGATGTGAGGCAATACAATCCACCTTCACCAGATCGACACCCCAACCGGCGTAGAGCTGCGCGATGGAATCGTAGTAAGCCTGCCCTGCAGGTGTCGGTTTCACGCCGTAGTTATCCGCGTTCCATGGACAGGTATCCATATTATCCGCGGCTTCCGAAGCGCGGAATGATGACCCGGTAATTGGCAGGTTCCGGGCGACTGCCTCCTTCGGAATTCCGCGGATAATATGGATTCCGAATTTCAAGCCGATGCTATGAATGTAATTTGCCAAGGGCTTGAATCCTGCCACCTGGCCCGCGGAAGGAAACCTGTTGAGCGCAGGCGTGTATCGCCCGTCAGCGGTCATCGAAAACTGAAACTGGCCGGCTTTAGCTTGAGGATTCTTCAGATACCAGCCCTCATCCACAACTACGTATTGCCAGCCGAACGTCTTCAGGTGCTCCGAAAACCAACTGGCATTCTCTTTGAACTCTGTTTCCGTGACAGTTAGCCCAAACGAGTCCCAGCTGTTCCATCCCATGGGTGGCGTCTGGGCGAGGTCGCTTCGCCCTGTGGGAGGCGCGCCCGCTAAGAGCGGCAAACAACCCGCGATCACGGCAAAAAAAAGACGTAGGCATCGCATCCTCAGACAAGATACTCCATCGAGCTTCGGGTCCTGAGAGAACGGTGGAGTCGCTCGACCGAGAGGTAAACATGAGCACCGACAGTCCTGCGAAGCTGCCGCATATGCTGGCAGGAATCGCAGTCTCTCTGTGTACATCCACTCGCCCATTTGAGCGACTGCGCCTCGCTTCCGCCGACTTTCAATAGGATCATTTTCCCAATAGCCTTTTTTAGTGCTATTAAATAAATGCTTAAACTGTTCCTCTTCGTAAAAGTGCGTATATTCTCCGCGTTTAGTTTTGTATAAAATGCAATACTTCTTCTTTCTAGAAGAAAAGGAGCGGAATGGGAATTATTCAAAAATGTCTTTATGCAACGCCGATCGGGTTGCTACTACTGGCTTCACAAAGTGCGCAGTCGCAAACACGCGTGAGTGGCCAGGTCATTCGTCCGGAGTCAAGCACTGAGAGAAAAGGGGATGTAGGGATCAGATCGCACACTCATCTTTTGATTTACGCGGGCGGTGACGGCACGTTGAAAGCCGCTGGGAGCCCGAGCGAATTACCTCCATATGCCGGCTACGTCTACGAAACGCCCGCCTCGATTGCCTGCATTTACAGGCTCGTGAGCCAGACTACGCCGGGCTGTAATCCGAATGAAACGACCATCAATCCGTCCGGAGGCAGTGGTGCAATCGCGCTGGTTGACGCGTACGATGATCCCAATGCAGCCGATGATCTTGCATACTTTTCTCATCAGTTTGGACTGCCGGCGGCTAAGTTCCAGGTTATCTATGCCCAAGGGTCCAGACCAGCCCAAGACCCCACGGGAGGGTGGGAAATCGAGGAGTCGCTCGATATCGAGTGGGCGCACGCCATGGCGCCGAACGCCAAGATCTTCCTCGTAGAAGCTGCGGATAACAGCGATACTAACCTGTACGCAGCAGTCACGCTAGCCAGCAACCTGGTCGTTGAGAACGGCCGCGGTGAAGTCTCGATGAGCTTCGGAAGTTCTGAATTTGCAGAAGAGACCGATATTGATTCCGTTTTCAGTGTCCCCGGAGTGGTTTACCTTGCATCCGCAGGCGACACTCCCGGTCCGTCCTACCCAAGCGTCTCTCCAAATGTCGTCTCTGCCGGCGGCACCTCGATTTCTCGCAGCAGCGTAACTGGTCAGTTCATCCTCGAGGACACTTGGCAAAACGCAGGAAGCGGCCCAAGCGTAATCGAACCGCGGCCGGCATTCCAGGACCGAGTCCAAAGGATCGTAGGCAATCACCGCGGTACTCCGGACTTCTCCTTCGATGCTAACCCTGCCACAGGTGTTTGGGTTTACGACAGTAACGCTAAACCGGGGCCCGGTTGGTACATTGTCGGGGGCACGAGTGTTTCGGCGCCGTCTCTGGCGGGCATCATCAACGCGGCTGGTAGCTTCAATGCTTCGAGTCAGGCTGAGAACAATGAGCTGTACAGAGAGGTCGACAACCCACCCGTGCTTCGCGACGTCTTCTACGGCACTTGCGGTCTGAACATGGGCGATTTCTCCACCTTCGGATGGGATTTCTGCACCGGCGTAGGCAGTGACATCGGGTTACGCGGCAAGTAATAAACTGATTCGAACGTAGTCTTCAGGCGCCGTCTGCAAGATGGCGGCGCCTCCGATACGAAACTCTTATTCCTCAAGGCCCGCTAACATTCCAGTTTGCAGTCTAGCCAAAACGTCCCGTAACTTACCTCCCGGCGAAAACGCCCGAAAACCCGTAACCGGAACCGGTTGCGATAGTCTTCTACCTGGAACTGAAACCACTTTCAAGTGAACGAGGAGAAGAACAAATGACGTTATCAGACGCCCGGAGAGTCACCGCCGCAGCGGAAAAAAAAGCTCAGGAAATTGGACAACCTATGAACATCGCTGTTGTGGATGAGGGAGGCAACCTGGTTTCACACGTCCGCATGGACAATGCCTGGATCGGAAGCATAGATATTTCTATCAACAAGGCATTCACCGCTCGTGCTTTCGACTTGCCGACGATAGAGCTCGCGAAGAACTCTCAATCCGGCGGTCAATTTTTTGGCATACATGGCTCGAATAATGGACGCATTATGATTTTTGCCGGCGGTATCCCTCTGAAGCTCGACGGCAAAGTGGTCGGCGCAATTGGTGTCAGCGGTGGGCTGGGTGCGCAGGACCAGGCGGTCGCCGAAGCCGGAGCCGCCGCGTTCTGATCACCGCGGCCGTTGTCGAAAGGAGAAATTAGTATGGCAGGAAATCGCGGAGTTGCTTACATCGGAACAGGTAAAGTCGAGGTCAAACCGATCGATTACCCCAAGTTGGAGCACAATGGCAGAAAACTCCCACACGCCGTGATCCTCAAACTCGTCGCAACGAATATTTGCGGAAGCGACCAGCACATGGTGCGCGGGCGCACAACCGCGCCATCCGGCATGATTCTCGGTCATGAGATCACCGGAGAAATTGTCGAGAAAGGAAACGACGTCGAGTTCCTCGAGGTTGGCGATCTTGTCTCGGCGCCCTTCAACATCGCTTGCGGCCGTTGCCGGAACTGCAAGGAAGGCAAGACCGGCATCTGCCTGAACGTGAATCCTTCCCGCCCTGGCGGCGCGTACGGCTATGTGGACATGGGGGGATGGATCGGTGGACAGGCCGATTACGTGCTCGTTCCGTATGCCGACTTCAACTTACTGAAGTTCCCCGATAAAGACCAGGCCATGGCGAAAATTCGCGATCTTACGCTGCTGTCGGATATCTTTCCGACCGGGTATCATGGCGCAGTCACGGCGGGAGTCGGTCCAGGTTCAACGGTGTATGTGGCAGGCGCGGGTCCTGTCGGTCTCGCCTGTGCGGAAGCGTGCCGATTGCTCGGTGCCGCTGTCGTGATCGTCGGCGACATGAACACAGAGCGCCTCAAACAGGCGGCAAGCTTCGGCTGTGAAACGGTTAATCTACAGAAAGGGGATAACCTTTCGGACCAGATCGCGCAGATACTCGGTGTTCCTGAAGTTGATTCCGCGGTCGATTGCGTCGGCTTCGAAGCCAGGGCACATGGGGAGAAGGGCGATGAGGCACCCGCCACGGTCCTCAACTCTCTCATGACGGTGGCGCGGGCAGGCGGAGCAATCGGAATACCCGGACTCTATGTCACCGACGACCCAGGCAGCACGGACGAAAAAGCGAAGAGCGGGGTGCTCGGCATCCGCATCGGGCTCGGTTGGGCTAAATCGCACACCTTCGCTACCGGTCAGTGTCCCGTCATGCGGTACAACCGCCAGCTCATGATGGCCATTCTCCACGAACGAACCCATCCCGCGAAAGCTGTAAACGTCGAAGTGATACCGCTCGAAGACGCGCCGCGCGGCTATACCGATTTCGATAAGGGCGCGGCGAAGAAATTCGTGCTCGACCCGCACGGCATAATCAGCAAAGCTGCGTAAGCTCCAGCACATTGATCGCTCGAGAGCCGCCTACCCGCTTCGGTGTACGCCGGGTAGGCGGCTCTTTGTGTCTACGTCTCTCGTGCTGAAATAAATTACGATTCGACAGCCACGCGAGCCGAAAACAACAACATGCAAACCGAGAGCACAGCCTCCGATCTCATTCACGATTGGAGTTCTTTATCGCTCAAGAAGCGCTTACAAGCGTTCAATCAACTGCCCAGAGGTTTAACAGACAATGTGTTTCTTGCTCTCGGCACGACCGATCAGCTGGAGCTGATCGAGCATCTGCCCGAAAATGAGCAGCGCATTTGGCTGCGCCTGCTTCCCCCGGATGATGCGGCCGATCTTATTCAGCTTGTTCCTGAAGCGAAACGCCCGAAGTTACTGGCCGAACTGGATGACACCGGGCGTAAGGAAGTAAGCGCGCTGCTCGCTTACAAGGAAGACGTCGCGGGCGGCCTTATGAGTCCACGATTCGCCCGGGTCCGCCCTGACATGTCGGTCGATGAAGCAATTGTGTACCTGCGGCTGCAAGCTGCCCAGGTAGACGTGTTCTATTACGCCTACGTGCTGGACGAAGAACAGCAGCTGCTCGGCGTACTCAGCTTCCGCGAGCTTCTTGCCTCCGAAGGCTCGAAGCTGGTCAGCGAAGTTATGCGTACCAAGTTCGTTGCAGCGACGGATGACATGGATCAGGAAGCCCTGGCCCGGCTGTTCAGCCGTCTTCGTGTCTTTGCCATTCCGGTGCTCGATAAAGGTGGCCGCATGCGAGGCATTGTCACGGTCGATGACATCGTTGATGTTGTCGAGCAGGAGGCGAGTGAGGACATCCAGAAGGCTGGAGGCCTCGAGGCCCTTGACGCGCCCTACATGCGTATCGGTTTCTGGGACATGGTGAGAAAGCGCGGAGGCTGGCTCACGATTCTTTTCCTCGGTGAGATGCTCACCGCAACTGCGATGGGCCACTTCGAAACCGAAATTGCCCGAGCGGTTGTACTGGCGCTTTTCGTGCCGCTCATCATCAGCAGCGGAGGAAACTCGGGCTCCCAGGCAACTACTCTCGTTATTCGCGCCATGGCACTCGGAGAAGTTGGTCTGAAGGATTGGTGGAAAGTTGTCCGTCGCGAGTTGCCGACCGGCTTTGTGCTGGGCAGCCTCCTGGCTGCCATCGGTTTCAGCCGCATCATGATCTGGCAAGCCATCTGGCACCCATACGGTATCCACTTCCTGCTCGTCGCCCTCACGGTGGCATTCAGCCTGATCGGGGTTGTCCTATTTGGGACGTTGGCCGGCTCGATGCTTCCTTTCATTTTGCGAACCGTGCGCCTCGATCCTGCGAGCGCTTCTGCCCCGTTCGTAGCAACCCTCGTGGATGTGAGTGGTCTGGTCATCTATTTCACCATCGCGAAGCTAATCTTAAGCACTACGCTCCTCAAATAGAACTGTACTGCTCCCAGTCTCTCGGGCTCTCCGAAAAATGTCCGTAAACGGGCGAGCCGATGTTACCGTCTTACCATTCGAATGGCAATGGAGTCGATAGTACGCCTGGCGCTTTGTATCACGGCGCTCGCGTGCGCTCACTCTTTTTCCGGTGCTCGCATTGCGCTGCCTGTTTCGATTTCTGCAACGGCCGAGTCTTCTCTGGCCGCCGTCCAGTGGAAGTCGGATCGGATGCTGTTCGAAGAGAATCAAGTATCCGGCAGACATTCGCTTTCACGAGGCGGAAGACGGTCCCGCGTTGAGTATCTTCCTTTTTCCACCTCTGTGCGGCCGGCGGTTCCGCAGATTCGAGACCTGACAAAAGCTGATGTGGTTCCTACCACCGCTGCTTTCGATGCGGGCTGTTTCCATTCAGGCCGCTCCCCACCTCTCGCAAGCTGATCTCGCATCTTCAAGCTAAATTGACCCGGCACATCTGCGCGCTGTGCGGATGCGCTCGAAAAAACCACGCGTTCAGTGCTCGATTTATTACTCGCTCACTGCAACCGGAAGAAATTTGATAAGGAGCAAGACAATGTTGTATCGATCGGACTCGCCTGCATCTCGAGTAGTGGAAATGAGAAAGGCGGGCGAGCTGCGAGAGCGCGAGTTCACCATCACCCGCGAGGCCCGGACACCTTTGACATACAAGCTGGCCGCCTTACGGGCGGAGATGGATGGGTTAGTGCTACGCCTCGGCCGGGAGTGGGGAGTTGCGAGCCAGGCTGCGATAAGAGCCGAACAGATCTCGCATGCTATCCAGCGCCTCGAATGGGTGCTCGAGCGAGAGAGCGGCAATCCCGCGGCAATCTAGAGAGGGCTAAACGAAGCAATGAGCATGGGCGCCGCTCACGACGCCCGTGCCCACCGATCCTATCGGTTCCTAAGGAGCCGGAACAAAGGTCCACTTCTGGTTGTCCCCACCCCAGCAGCTCCATTGCTGGATCAGTGCTCCGTCGGCAGTGGATATACCCTGTACATCTAAACACTTGTCGCTGCTCCTAGCCACGATCGAGAAACTCAAGTCGGCGTTTTGTGAAACCGACCAGATCTCGTTCGCGCCGCCCCAGTAAGGCCATTGCTGGACCAAGACGCCATCGATGAGAGCCGCAGGCCCTCCCCGAACGTCGAGTTGCAGACCGCTGTTCCGCGCCGTGATTTTGTACCCGCCGTTGACGGCGCTGAGCTGAAATTCCTGGTTCGTTTCCCCAAGACAGGCCCATTGCTGGAGCCCGTCGCCTTCCCAGGTCCCTGCGGGACCGCCCGTGACGTCCAGGCACTTGCCTGAGTTCTTGGAAACAATATTGACCCACCCGGTCGGGACCGCCGGCGGAGCTACTTGCCCGCCCGCCTGGGCCGAGCTGTTGTTGACCATCAGACTGGTTTCGTTAACGGCCTCGAAGTCCGCGCCGACCAGCTTGGTCAGCTGATGCATCTCGTCATCATCCCAGCGCGGGTCTCCCACCCCGCCGATATGCCACGACGTCCCGTTGTCGGCCAGAATCATGCCGTACGTTTTCAGAGCCTGCAGAATGACCTGCACGTGCGGCGGGAAACTGCTGATATCGAAACCTGCTTTCAGTCGAAAGCGCTGCCCAAATTGCGGATACTGAGTTCCGGTGAGGCTTGAGGCATCATGCCGTGCCGGCCATATATGGCTGTCACGAGTTTGGGGAGCGGTAAAGCGTAGCGCGTGACCGATATGGCCTGAAATCACTTCGTCATATCGGACCAGACCCGGAAGCATCGGCAGTCCCGCCGCGTCGGCTGATGTCCATCCATCGGGCCGGAGCTGGTTTGAGTTCAATGAAAAAATCGCGCCCGACCCGGCGGTCCAGGAACCGTCCGATTGGCGCGCTAACGCGAAGAGCTCGTATAACACGCAGTTCGTCGTATCGACAATCAAAGCGTGCCCATCGCTGCCCGGTTCTATAGCTACGTTGGCGGGAATCGGATATGGGCCGGCATCGCTTAGGTAGCGGAAACTCACATTTACCTTCGGCTGCGAACCCGGAACCAGAGTATAGGGAATTCCACCTCCCGCTCCGTAGTCGGGATGTAATGGGTCGCTTGGCCCGATGGTGCTGACATAAGTTGCTGAACTAGCGTCCACCGGCAGATTATCTATTGGCGTATTCCAAACATTGTTGGAAGGGAAAACTTGGCACCCGCCGAGTGTCGGCTGCTGGGCCGTGAGTAAGCCGGGAAGCCCGGCCAGAATGGAAACGAAAAGTAAGCGTCGAATGGTGTGCTCCAAAAGGTCACTGCTGGCCTAAACCAGCTACTGTGCGCATACTACCATTGATTTTATTTATTGCGCAATAAGCAGATGAATGTTTTTGGAAACGTTTTTTATTCGGACGCGGGTTTAACAAGTAAGTATAAACAGGAACACGTTCCCGTGCGGACAGATCAACCCTGCGGTGCACCTAAAATCGTGGTAAGAGATGTTCATGGATCTCGGTACCCTCGGCTTCGCGATGGGCTCAGCATGGCTCTCCGGGATCAACCTGTACGTCACAGTCTTGACTCTCGGGCTTCTGCAGCGCTTCCAGCTTGCGCATCTTCCTGGCGATCTGAGCTACTTGGGCCACACCTGGGTGTTAGCCGTCGCAGGCATTATGTACGCGCTCCAGTTCATAGCCGACAAAATACCTGCAGTTGACTCAGTTTGGGACATCGTTCACACCTTTATCAGAGTTCCGGCGGGCGCCATTCTTGCGGCCACGGCTTTTGCCCATTTTGATCCGACAGTCAGATTCGTCGCACTGCTGCTGGGAGGGGGTATCGCTTTGAGTTCACACGGAGCGAAGACGGCAACAAGGCTCGCCGCGAACGCTTCGCCTGAACCCTTCTCGAACGTACTGCTCAGTTTGTTCGGTGACGCAGTCACGCTGGGTGGCACGTTGCTGATGGCCGTTCATCCGGCCGTATTGATCGGCATTGTTCTGGTCGCAGTCATCGTCTCGGTACTGTTCATGAGATGGCTGGTGCGATCGCTGAAGCGAGTTTTCCGCCGCGATCCCGCCCCCTCGATGACGTAGCGCTGTTCCCTCACCGATCTCTTGTTTCGGTCGCTCCTTTCGTGAAATCCTAGCTTCTGAATGAGACGGCCGCCTCGCGCCGCTCCGGAGAACCCTCATGCCGTGTACACCAGAAGTGTTGAAGAACGTCCCCTTGTTTGCGCTGCTCGACGAGGAGGAGACCGCCGTGCTGGCGAGCCAGGTGGAAGTCAAGACCTTCGCACCCAGGCAGCGCATTTACAAGTTAGGTGATCCCGGCGGTAGGGCTTATGTATTGGTCTCCGGCAACGTTCGCGTCACGACGGTCGACGAAGATCACCAGGATGTGCTCGTGGATCAACCCGCACCCGGCGAGTTCTTCGGGTTCGCTTCCATGCTTGACGGGACCGTCCATCAGACCAGCGCAGCGGCGCTCGAAGAAAGCGTCTGCATCGAAGTAGACCGCAATGACATTCTGATTTTGTTGAAGCAGAAGCCACACGCAGGAATGGATATGCTCGCGGTACTCGGCCGTCAATTTCACGCCGCCCAGCAGCTTGTCCGCGTCAGAGCCAGTCGGAATCCGAACGAAGTGATCGAAGAGAAGGCTACGTTCGGTGAAAACATTGCAGACGCCGTCGCTCAGTTTGGCGGATCCTGGGCGTTCATTATCTCGTTTGGAGTCGTTCTCGGCGTATACACCGCGATCAACATTTCACTTGGCCGTTCTGCCTGGGATCCTTACCCGTTCATCCTCTTGAATCTCTTTCTGTCCATGCTCGCCGCCATTCAGGCTCCCGTCATTATGATGAGCCAGAACCGCCAGGACAAGAAGGATCGGCTGCGGGGCGAATTGGACTATGACGTCAATCGCCGGTCTGAAGTGGAGATCCAGGGTCTGGCTCAAAAGCTAAACCTGCTCGGAGACCAAATCGGTGACGTCGAGGAACTGCTGCGCCGGACGCTAGCAGGCGCGCCCGTCCCCGGCTCTCCTTTGTCGCACTAGCAAAAAGGCTTCCGGGTTGGTCGTGCTCCGACGCCGTCATTCTTGAGCTACCCTTTACACAGGAGCCTCTGCATGTTTTCTCTGCGCCGGTATTCTATGCCTTCTCTGGTCTCCACTTTGGGCTCCGCCGTCCTTCTGCTCGCCGCCGCCCCCGCGTTCTCGCAACAGTTTCCGCCTCCGCAGCCCAAGGGCGTTCCCGCACGCTCCGCGCCAACCGATTACCCTGCCCATGTTCTCGTCGATGGCGTCACTTACGGTGCGGCAGTGGTTCCGTCCGAGGAGCTAAAGCATATCTTTGCGTTCGATATCAGCAGGTCGTACGTGGTTCTTGAAGTCGCGGTCTACCCGGGAACCGGTTCGGCCGTCAAACTTGATCCAGAGGGCTTCGTGGTCAAGCTGCCTCGTATCGGCGACGTTGCCCATTCGGCCGACTCCGTGACCGTGGCATCCGTCATACAGCAGAAGAACCTCCCCAAGCCCGCCTCGAACACGGGCCCCGTTGTCGCTTCCACCGAGGTCGGCTATGAATCGGGTCGCGACCCGTACACCGGCCAGCGCGTACATGGAACCTACACGGACACGCAAGTCGCCATCGCGCCCGGCCGTGACCCTGGTCCGCCGCGCTATCCGTCTCCCGGCGGTTACCCGCAGGACCGGCAATTGCTCGAAAGTCAACTTTGGGACAAGAGTCTTCCCGCTCTCCAGGCGCAGCATCCCACCGCCGGGTACCTCTACTTCCCTGCCTCGTTGCTGAAGAAGAACGCCGGTGGAGTTTACCAGCTCCAGTACCTGGGTCCCCAGAATCAAGACCCGTCGCAGCCTTCGCCCGTCGCCAAAACTATAGATCTGCCAGTGCCCGTGAAGAATCGCTGAGCTTCGGCCTTCCAAACCGCGCCGGCCGATCCGGAAATTCCACTCCGGCATCATAGGACTGGCATGCAATATCGAACATTAGGCCGTACGGGTTGGAAGGTCTCGGAGATCAGCTTCGGCGCCTGGGCGATCGGTGGCTCCTGGGGCGATGTCGATGACAAACAATCCTTGGCTGCGCTGAATCGCGCTGTCGATTGCGGTGTGAACTTTATCGACACCGCCGATGTATACGGCATGGGCCGTAGTGAGCGCCTGATTGCGCAGCTCAAGCGTGAGCGGAAAGAGCAGATCCTGGTCGCGACCAAGGCCGGGCGCCGCCTCCCCACCCAGACGGTTGACGGATACAGTCGCGAGAATCTCACATCATGGGTAGAAGACAGTCTCAGGAGTCTCGCAGCCGAGCGCATCGACTTACTCCAGCTGCACTGTCCTCCGACCGACCTCTACTACCATCCCGAGGTCTTCGGCTTTCTGGACGATCTCGTCACCGCGGGCAAGATTCACTACTACGGCGTAAGCGTTGAACGAGTCGAAGAGGCCCTCAAAGCCATCGAGTATCCAAATGTCCAGTCGGTTCAGATCATCTTCAACTGCTTCCGCCTCAGACCTTCGGAGGTCCTGTTCCAGGAAACGGCTAAGCGACAGGTAGGGATACTCGCCCGCGTGCCGCTGGCCAGCGGCCTGCTAACCGGCAAGATCACTCGGGACACGCCCTTCTCGGCCGATGATCATCGTAACTTCAATCGCCGGGGAGAAGCTTTCGATGTCGGCGAGACGTTTTCAGGAGTGCCCTTGAATCTCGCACTCGAGGCCGTCAAGGAGTTGCGTCACGTCCTCCCGGAAGGCGAGAGTATGGCGCAGTTCGCCCTGCGCTGGATCCTGATGTTCGATGCGGTGAGCTGCGCTATTCCGGGCGCTAAGCGTCCTGAACAGGTTGAAGATAACTGCGACGCTTCAGATTTGCCTCCGCTTTCGCCAGAGACTCTCGAAGCGGTGGAACGGATCTACCGTGAAAGGATCGCCCCGCACGTCCATCAGCGGTGGTAAATCGCTCGCGTTTTCACCTCTCGAGATGCGAATCGACAATTTTCCGGCTTACTTCTTCGGCATCCACTTTATATCTGCCTTCTTGCACGAACCGGCGGAGCTCAGCTACACGCTCCTTCCTGCCAGCCGTCGGACTTACCGCCACTCCGGCAGTCGAATCCGTCTCGAACCCGGGATCCGATTTTAGTATTTCGCGCGCCGGAGCTGGAACGGCGGCTCGAACCGTACCGCTCGGACTGTATAAATAACTCTCCGTTATTCTCACCGGATCTCCTTCAGTCTTATCTGATCTACCCAACTTATCGATCGTACTCCGGTCTTTTTTTAAGAAAATTTCCGTTGAGACTATTTCGGCGAAATCTATTGCCGGGGCGAAAAAAAGCCGAATGATCTCGTAAGCGCCTGGTCCGGCGCAAGCGAGGTCCTGATGATTGCTTCACAAATACCTGTCGCGCCAACACCACTGCCGGTGCAATCGCGAGAGTCGTTGATCCTCGAACACCTGCCACAGGTGAATCTGATTGCCAGGCGCATTCATAAGGGTCTCCCTGCATCGGTCAGCTTAGAGGATCTGGTCTCCACGGGAATCGTCGGCTTGATCTCGGCCGTCGATCATTACGAGCCCAGCCACAAGGTCAAACTTAAGACCTACGCCGAATACAAGATTCGCGGCGCGATTCTCGACAGCCTCCGGGTGCTCGACTGGGCGCCTCGCGAAAAGCGCAAGCGTGCACGCGCCATAGAGAACACGACCGCCAAGCTCGAACAACATCATGGACGCTTACCAACGGAGGAGGAAATAGCCGCCGATCTGGGCCTTTCGCTCGATGAATATCGCAGCTGGTCGGCCGGAAGCCGCAGCCTTACGCTCGGCAGCCTCGAAAGCGCCGGATCGCAAGAAAATGGGAGGGACTTACTGCGCTTCGTTTCTGATTCCGAAGAGCAATGGCCTTCCGTGATCCTCGAACGTTCGGAACTGGCGCGGCTGGTTGCCGAATTTGTGGCAGAAATGCCGGAGGTGGAGCGAAACGTATTGACGTTTTACTTTTACGAAGGAATGAACCTGCGAGAGATCGCCGAGGTTCTCGACCTGCATGAGTCCCGCATCTCCCAACTGAAGTCTCAGGCCGTTTCCCGGCTACGCTTTTCACTGGAGGCGAGCTGGCCAACCAGACGGGCTGCGCTGGCGCCCACGTCCGGTCCCGCCAGAACCGCGCGCCGCTGATTACTCGTTAAGGGCGATCGAAAGCGTTCGCGTCTTGTGGTCGCGAACTACCGCTATCGAGAGCGTTTTGGCCGTGTGCTGCATTCGGAGATAGGAGATCAGGTCGCGAGGCCCCGCAACGCTTCGCGTGTCTATACTTGTAATTACATCGCCTGCCCTCAAGCCACCCTTCTCACCTGGATAGCCCTTTGCGACGCTCCGGATCAGGATCCCGTCCTGAACTCCGAAATACCCCGCGATCTGCTCGTCGAGCGGCTCACACTCGATCCCGAGACTGACGTTTTCCCAGAGCATCAGCATCCTCGGAAAATCGGGCACACCCCAGGAAGGCAACCTTTGCAGCTGCCTCGGCTCATCATTGGAGGTCTGCACCGGAGCGGATAGCACGACGCTTGCCGTCGCCGTCTTACCCCCTCGCCAGTATTGGATATTCACTCTCCTGCCGGGAGGCGTCTCATTCACCAGCCGTCCTAGCTGAGAGGCGCTGAGAATGTCTTCGCCATTGTAGGTGAGCAGAACATCGCCCGGTTGAAGACCGGCCGCCTGCGCCGGACTGTTTTCCTGGACCGTTCGCACTTCCGCGCCTCTCGGCTCACCAAGGCGCAGGATGCTTGCCCGGTCCGGGTCGATGTCGGTCAGCCCGACACCCAAATGGCTCCCACCGGAGTAAAACTGCACCTGCTGAAAACGCCAGCTGCCCTGCTCACCCGCAGGCCGGTAAAACGAGCTGCACAGAAGAACGGATACGCCCAGCGCTATGACTCGACACGTCCTGCCCATGCCGTTAGTAAACGTCGGTAGGCGCATTGATCGCACGCAGCAGCTGCAGGCATCGCTCGCGTACGTAGTCATCATTCTCCGAGCGAACGAGATTCTGCAGCGTCATTGCGAGCTCCGGAGTGAGCTCTGGTTTCTGATTCACCGGCGCCAGCACATCGATCGCTTCCGAACGCACGTTCGGGTCCGTATCATGCTCGAGCACCGACCGCAGCACGCTCCGCGTCGTCGCATCACTCGCGAATGGCCGCACCGATTCGAGCGCCTTCAAACGAACAGCCGCATTCGGATCGCGCTGGATCCGCCCAAGCAGCGCATCCCGCACATCTGTTCCCGTCTGCTTGCTGAGCATATCCATCGAATCCACTCGAATACCCGGGTCTGAAGGATCCTGAATCGCCACCAGCAGCCATTGCCTGACATTCTGGTCGTTTGCGTTCCCGACCACCTCGCGCTGTTTCACCTGATCCAGCACGATACGCACGCGGCCCGGCCCATCCGCCTGGATATCCCGAATCCGAGTCGAAGGGTCGAACATACCTGCCTGGTTGAGATTCATGTCAGACCCCGATCCGAGGCCCTGTACAAAACGGCCCGCGGCAAACCCAACGAAAACGAGAAACGAAGCCGCCGCCAATCTGTACGACCAGGGCGTGAACGAAACCCGCAGCGCCGAAGGCCATTGCCAGCTCTTTCTCGAGCTTCTTTTCCCGGCCGCAGCTTCAGTCGCGATCAAGGTCCGCAACTCCCGCCGGCATTCCGCAAGCAGATCAAGCGATACATCGCGATGCTCGGCGCTCGCGGCCGTATGCCACGTCTTCTCTCGTGCGAAAGCCCGCTGGCAGAACGCGCACTCGCTCAAATGGTTCTCTACGCGTTCCTCAGCGGCAAAGTCCAGTTCGCCGTAAAGATAAAGAGACAGTTGAAGCTGAACGTCGTGGCAGGTCATACGAAATCACCTAAAGCTGCCCGCATTTTCTGTGTGGCTCGGAAAAGACAATTTTTTGCGGCTTCTTCCGTAACGCCCAGCGACTCGCCGATGGCTCGCAGCCGCATCCCCTGGTAATGGCGCATCTCGAAAACCAGGCGTTCCCGGGGCGAAAGTTCATTAAGAACCTCCTGAATACGGTTGTTCACCTCTGTGCTCATCAGCTGTCGCTGCGGATCGACATCGGCCCGTCGTTCCGGGATCAGCTGCAGCCGGTCCATCTCGCCGGCCTCGGTTTCCACAGAAGCAGCCTCCTCCTTGCGAACCTTGCGTTTCCGGATCTGGTCGAGACACAGATTTGCCACGATCCGGTATAGCCACGTCGAAAAGGCGGAATCGAACCGAAACTCTGGCAGTTTCCGGTAAACCCGGAGGAAGGCTTCCTGGTAAACGTCCCTCGCGTCTTCTTCCGAATGGAGGAGGTTATATGCCATCCGGAGAACGTTTGCGTCGTAAGAACGCACCAATTGCTCGAACGCGTCCCCGTCTCCACGCTGGGCCGCACGGATCAGAGATCGTTCGTCGGTACGCTCGGTTGCGCCACCCACGGCTATGGTTCCAATTGCTTCGGCTCGAGTCTCCACCACTTGGATGGACGTTTCACCGGCGATTTGGTCTTGCTACGGTCAAAACTTAGGGGAGGGGTCGCCGGACCAGTTCGAGGCAGCCCAGTCAGCTCGCTAATTCGATTTCTATCAATCTCTTACCCGGATCCAGATTTGAGATGCGGAACGAGCGTACCTCGCCCGTGCGGGCGGTGGGTTTGCCCTTTTCGCTCTGACCGGCGCCCTGTTTCCAGCGCGCGGCGAGCATGGCGCTAAGTGAGCCTACATCCGACGTTCGGGCGCTCGATTCGGCTGGAGCATTCTCTTCCTGCGACTTGAGGTTGCAGCTTGCAATAACTCCTTCGCCGAGCTCAACTTTAGCCCGGTTACCCTGCACCTCGACCAGGCGGCCAGAAACCGTCTGCCCCGGTTGGTGTTCGAGAATGTAATGGTCCAGTGTTGTCGGTTCGAGCTGCTTCATACCGACTCGAATCCGGCGCTTCTCCCGGTCCACTTCGAGCACAGTTGCCCGGACTGTCTGACCCTTGGCGAGCTTTTCCCGAGGATGCTCCAGCCGTTTCTCGTTGGTGATGTCGGAAATGTGCACCATTCCCTCGATCCCTTCTCCGAGCTCGACGAACGCCCCGAATTGAGTGATGTTGCTCACCGTACCCTCGACAACCGAACCGACCGGAAACTTCTCAGGTGCGGTGTCCCACGGATCGCCTAGCGCCTGCTTGTAGCCCAGCCCGATACGCCGCTCCGCCGGACTGATCTGCAGGATGACCACTTCTACCCGCTCACCCAGTTTCAGCAGGTCACCGGGCTTCCGCACCCGCTTGTTCCAGGACAGTTCGGATACGTGAACCAGCCCGTCAACTCCGGGCAGCAGCTCGACGAAAGCTCCAAAATCGGCCAGGCGCGAAACCGTCCCCGACACGCGATCACCTACATGAAAGGTGCGCGCCGCCACCGTCCACGGATCTTCCTGCAGCTGCTTTAGACCGAGTGAAATCTTCTGCGTGGCCGGATCTATCTTTAGTATCTTGACCTCGAGCTCGTCGCCGGCTTTCACCACGTCGCTCGCTTTGCTGACCCTGGTGAACGCCATGTCAGCCACATGCAGCAGGCCGTCTACACCGCCCAGATCCAGGAAAGCGCCGAAGTCCATCAGGCTACGTACCGTGCCCCGGACCACCGCGCCTTCTTTCAGATCGGAAAAGATCTCGTGGCGGCGCTTGTTCTGTTCTTCCTCGAGAACCACCCGGCGATCCACCACGACATCTTCTTTCTCGACGTCGAGCTTCGTTATACGGCACTGAATCTCTTGTCCGACCAGCCCCGCCATATCTGCCATTTCGCGCACACCGCTTCGGGACGCCGGCATAAAGGCACGAACGCCGATGTCAACTCGAAACCCGCCCTTGACCTGTTCGGCGACTATGCCCGCGATGTTCTGCTTTTCGGCGAACGCGGCCTCCAGACCGCTCCAGTCCTTCGGCCGGACCACCTTTACGGTCGATAAATCGTACAGGCCTTCCTCGTTGCGCGGCCCAACTGTAACCTGAATCGTCGCGCCTACCTGCGGGTCTCCCTCTTCGGTTTGCATCCACTTCGCAAGCGGAAGCACCCCCTCGATCTTTCGCCCGATATCCACCAAAATCCCGTCGGCCCGAACCGACACAATGGTGCCGGAAATCGTTTCAGCACCGGCGCTCTCACGATGTTGCTTCTCGAAACTGGAAAGGATGTCACCAAAGTTCGACTCTTCCCGCAAACCTTCTTCGGCAGGAACAGCTGGATCAAAATTCTCGTTACTCATACTGCGGAATCCCCTTATTCTGGCATAGGGCCTTTCTTTTCAGTCCTGGCGATAGAACACGTTTCCCCAATTTGAACTGACCAGCCATCCGCCTAGCAGGAAATCGTCGACATTCTCTTCTTGTCCGTTCAAAAGATCGGTCCAAATACCGTTCGCCGGGAACGGCACGTCTACGTATTGATCAACCGCGGAGAAGTTGAGAACCACCATGAACCGCTCGAGCGCTGCCTCATTGTTCCCCCACCGATGATAGATAACCACCTGTTTCGAGCAATCGATTCCATAACCCTGGGAGTTGAATTGGGTCTGCCACTCCGGCCATCCCGCCGGGTAGAAGTTATCGCTTCGGAGCCCCGCGTGAGCGTCTCTAATCTGGATCAATTTGTTGTAGAGGCTGAGCGTAGCCGCTCCGATCGGATCGTCGGTAAACTCCCAACGCAAAGGCCGCGTGTCAACCCGGCGCCCGGTACCTCCGTCATCTTCGGGAATCCAATGATCCTCCGCAAACTCCTGACCGTTTTGAAGGAGAGGCACACCTGGCGCCGTGAACAGAGCAATCGCATATGGCTGCGTCCGGAACCAGTTCATAGATCCGAGATTCGCTTGCGCCCCGGCTTGCCACGCCACATGCGAGTGGTCGTGATTACTGAGATAAAGGGTCGCCACCTTGCCATCCTGCAACCCTGCGTGGCTGTCCAACGCATTCATCAGGCCGGCATCCAAACTGCCCGACCACAGACAATCAAAGGCGTTCTCAAACAGCGCATTGTTCCAGTAGCTGGTTGCGTCCGTCGTGTTCGTGACCGAAGCCGCGGAGAGGTCCAGATACTCGACAGTCAATGAAAAGTTAGGATCGTTCGCGTGATCTTTGATGGCCGTCAGCAATTCGGGGAGTCCGCGGTTGTCCCCTGCGACATAGAAGTTAATTGCGTTATCAAAACGAATTCCATCGATTTGAAATTCGTCCATCCAGTAGAAGCAGACGTCTGCGATGAACTGCTGTGTGCATCCGTTGTGATAATCGAGATCTTGCAGTCCTTTGAAGGTGCCGCCAAATGTTCCGGTGTATGGGCACGCGTCCGGATCGAGGTAAAGCCAGCGGTACGGAAAGCCTAAGAAACTCGTGTTTGTGTCCGGACCGACATGGTTGAATACACCGTCCATAATCACGTGCATGCCCCGGGCGTGACACGCGCTGATCAAATCTCGCAGTCTCGATAACTGATTGCTCTCGTGATTCGGAGAAGTATCCGTCACGTCGTTCGTGTAGCGGTGTTCGACCGAGAAATATTGATACGGCGTGTAGCCCCAGCTGTATAGATCGTTCGCCCAAGCGGTCCAGGGCATAAAGAGGATCGCCGTGATCCCTAACGTTTGCGCCAAGTAATCCAGCTTCTCTCCAACGGCGTCGAAGGCCGCCCGGTGGCCAAGAGATGCATCCGAGTAACGGTAGGAATCCGTAAAGTCATCTACGTTCAGTTCGTAGACAACCAGATCGCGCAGAGCCTTGCGAAGGCCGGGCAAAGGCGTGGTCGTCGGAACGGGACTAGGGCCTACCACGAACCCTGAATTCTGATTGACTACATCCTGTCCACCGTAGCGCGAACAAGGATCGCCAACCCAGCGGACCTCGGCATTCTCGAAGCTCACGATGTACTTGTATTCGTAGAATCCGGCCGGTAAAGCTGCGGCCGTTGTGTACGTCCAGACCCAACCCGAAGGATGCGGGATACGCTGCATCGAATTGGCTGGATCCGGCGTCCAGTTCTGCTGCCCGAGAGAGGCTTGAAAACCGCCCGCCACACAGATCCCCTGAACCTTGGGATCGCCGAAATCCGCTACCCCGTCCCGTGCAGCTTCATATTGTTGTGGATCCTTGCTCCGGTCGGGAATGAAAATAGAAAAGCGGACGGCGCTCGATTGTGCCTGATCATCCAGCCTCCAGGCGCCAAACTGGCGGTTCTGGCTATCCATATACATGGCCGGACCTCCTCCTGAATGGCTACCAGCGGTATGTGTTGCCAAGCACGTGGTATGCCGTTCTGTCTAACCTCGCTCCCGGGGCCAGACTATACGCGACGGTAGTCTCGACCGTAAGCTGCCCGACTTACTCGCCGTTCATCGTTGGAACCGTCAGTAGCTCCGGCACCAACAAAAAGCTTGTAAGCTAAATCCGCTATTTAGACTATCTCGTTTATCGACCCAGCAACATGCCGTGAAAAGCTCTTATTGATCGCATTGCCCGCGGTGGGCACCGTTGATGTTCCACACCGCTCCCCTTGTCAACCTAGGAAAGATCAGCTAAACTCCTAGGCAGACTAGGAGACTTCCAAAATTGGGCAAAACCGCGGACCTTCTACCCGGCACACTCGACATGCTTATCTTGAAAGCGGTCTCTCTGAAGCCGCTTCATGGTTATGGCGTCCTGCTGCGCATCCGCCAGATCTCGGGCGATGCCCTCGAGATCCCGCAAGGCTCGTTGTACCCCGCGCTATACCGTCTCGAGCACCAGAATCTGATTACTGCAGAATGGGGGCAGAGTGACAATAATCGCCGCGCCAAGTACTACAAGCTGACGCCTGAAGGACGGCGTCGGCTGCGCGAGGAGACCGCCGGCTGGAACCGGCTCGCGTCTGCAATTGCCGCAGCCTTGAGCAGCACGTCGGAGGAAGTGTGAAGTGATCAAGCGCTTCCGTTCCATTCTCGGCGTGCTCGCCCGGCGCCGCTCCTTCGAAGAAGGCATGACCGACGAATTAGGTTTTCACATAGACCAGTACACGGACGATCTCATGCGTTCCGGTATGTCCGCCGAGGAGGCCAGCCGCCGTGCCCGGGTCGAACTCGGCGGCTTGAACACGATCCAGGAAGAGTGCCGCGAAGCTCGCGGTGTGAAAATCTTCGACGAGTTCGGCAGAACCCTCCGCTATGCCGCTCGTTCTTTGCGCAAAACGCCCGGCTTTACTCTCACGGCTCTTTTGACGCTGGCACTTTGCCTCGGCGCGAACCTCGCTATCTTTGCGGTGCTGGACGCCATCCTGCTCCGGCCCCTGCCATTTCCCCAGGCCGGCCGGCTCGTAACCATTTTCAATACTTACCCGAAGGCGGGCGTGGATCGTGACGGTTCCTCGCTCACAAACTACTACGAGCGCCGCGGCCACATTCCCGCCTTTAGCTCGCTTGCCATCTACCGTTCCGGCACCGCGATTGTCGGCGAGTCCGGCTCAACCAATCGGGAACAGCTTATGCAAGTGTCCCCCGACTTTCTCTCCACTGTTGGTCGCGGACCTGCGTTGGGACGCGCCTTCACGGAAGCTGAAACTACCTTTCAAACCAACAACGTCGCCATCCTGAGCGATACATATTGGCGTAGCCGCTTTGGAGGCGATCCCCGCGTTCTGGGCCGGCGAATCAGGATTGACGGCCTCGAGGATACCGTCATCGGGGTGCTGCCTCCCGGCTTTCGTTTTCTCTCCTCCGATGCGCCCCTGTACGTTCCTCTTGCATCGCGGCCGCAGGATCGCATGCCTTTGCAGCGGCATTCAGGCGGCAATGTCATCCAGATGATTGCCCGCCTGCGACCGGGCGCAACACTCGCGCAGGCTCAATCGCAGATCGACGCACAGAACAAAACTCTCGAAACCGATGATCCGCAGGCGAAAATGATCGCCGATGCCGGTTTCCGTTCTCTTGTCGTGCCACTCCACGCCGATCACGTCGCCTCCATTCGTCCTACTCTTCTGCTCTTACAGGCCGGCGTAATCCTTCTGCTGTTAATCGGCGGAGTCAACCTGGTGAATCTTCTGCTCATTCGCGGCAACACAAGATTCAAAGAATTGGGTGTCCGCCAGGCGCTGGGCGCAAGCCGCTTGCATATCGTGGGCGAAGTGGTGGTCGAAACGACTTTGCTCACTTTGTTGGGAGGGATGCTCGGCCTCGGCGTCGGCGCGGGCGGCATCCGCCTGCTAACTATTTTTGGAATCGATCGCCTGCCTTTGGGAACTCAGATAGGCTTCAACCTGCAGCTGGCGCTCGAAGGCTTGCTTGCCGCGATCGTGATCGGGGTGGTGCTTGCCGCGCCTGTTGCGTGGTTGCATCTCCGTCGTGATCCCGCTGAAGCGCTCCAATCCGGAACGCGCGGTGGCACGGCAACTCGGGGCGCTCAAACCCTGCGCCACGGGTTCATAATCGCCCAGATTGCCTTTGCTTTCGTGTTACTAACCGGCGCCGGACTACTCGGGGTCAGTCTCAAACGCGCCATGGCCGTCTCCCCAGGATTCCAGGCTGATCACGTTCTTACGGGGCAAATCTCACTGGTCGGCGGAAAATATCCCTCGGCTTACGCCGGCCTCACTTTTACGGAACGATTGCTCGAAGAACTCGGTCGTCAGCCGGGATTTGTAGCTGCCGGCATCGCCACGAACCTTCCCTTTAGCGGCCGCAGCGGCAAGAGCGCCGCTACGGTCAAAGGCCATGTTCTCCGGCCCGGTGAATCGGCCCGGGGCCACTACTCGTATGGGGTGACGGGTGACTACTTCCGCGCCCTGGGCTTCTCTTTGCGGGCAGGCCGGTTCCTAACTTCCGCGGATTCACGCCGACCGGAAAAAGTTTGTGTTGTAGACGAGGATTTCGCCCGGTATTACTGGCCTCACAGCAGCGCTATCGGCCAGTCTTTGTTCCAGGGTTCACAGAAAGGAAAAGACTCCGAAGCTTTCACAATTGTCGGCGTGGTGGGCAGCGCGAAACAATCCAATCTCACCGATGACGAGGCACAAGGTGCGGTCTACTATCCCTATATCGATCGCCCCGATAGCAATTTCTTCGCCGCCGTCCGCGCAAGCCTCGTACCAGAATCTATAGCTCTGACGCTTCGGAAAGCGGTTCGGCAGATCGACGGTGACTTGCCGGTGAACGATCTTCGCTCGATGGATACCCGCATCGCCGACAGTCTTGTAGCCCGCCGATCCCCCGCGCTGCTGGCCATGCTCTTCTCTGCCGTAGCGCTGCTGCTGACCGGTGTTGGCGCGTATGGGGTTTTGAGTTACGCTGTCACGCAGCGCCGCCGTGAAATTGGCGTGCGCATCGCGCTCGGCGCGCGCCCGGAACAGATTCGCCGCCAGTTTCTGTCTCTTGGCCTTCGCCTGCTTGCGGCGGGCGCTACGCTTGGCATGGTTGGCGCATGGCTAACCGGCACCGCCATGAAAACGGTTCTCTTCCATGTGCCGCCTCTCGACTTTGCAATTCTTGCAAGCGCTGCGGGCGTAATCGCAACAGTGGCACTGGCCGCCTGTCTTTTGCCTGCAAACCGAGCTGCCCGAGTTTCCCCGGTACAGGCGTTGGCGCAAGACTAAACAAGCGGACCGGAAAGTTCGCGCAGCATCGGCCGGCCGGGATTCCTCCGGGGGTTCATGACTTCTTCAGAATGGAAGAACATAATGCTACCGAGGACACCGCGCCACTCACCGACAGGAGTACCCCACAGTCGTGCATCGCCGCTTGAGTTCGTTCAGGCTCGGCGTTGCCGGAATAGTTTTGTGCTGCGGCTGTGCAGCGGAATTGCCCGCTCAAGGGATGCAAGCGCCTGAAGGCGCTCGAGCACGATCGTTGGGCAGCATCGCAGGAGCAGTTCGAGACGCCCGGGGCAGCCCTCTTGGTGGCGTTGAAATTACGCTCTCCGGCCAAAGTCAAGCAGGTGACCGGGTCGTGACGGCGGATGACAACGGAGCTTTCCTGTTCTCCGATCTGGCCCGGGGAAGCTATCAGGTGAAGGTCAATGTTGCCGGTCTCGAACCGTTCGCCTCAGCTGCAATCCTGGTCGCGGGCGGCGAGCAACACCAGTTACCTATTGACCTGCGCATCGCAACGAAGACCACGACCGTCGACGTTGTGGCGACAGCTAAAGAGGTTGCACAGGCCCAGGTAAAACAGGAAGAACAGCAGCGGATCCTGGGCTTCTTCCCAAATTTCTATACGAGTTACATCTGGGATGCCGTGCCGATGAGCCGGACGCTTAAGTTCGAGCTGGCACTTCGAGCCGTGACCGATCCAACCAGGTTTGTGGTGGCGGCCGGAACCGCCGGCATCGAGCAGGCTCACAAGACGTTCCCGGGCTACGGCCAAGGCTTCGATGGATATGGCAAGAGATACGGCGCTGCGTATGCGGATATGGCGGCGGGCAGGCTATTGGGGAGCGCTGTTTTCCCGGTCCTGCTGCATCAGGACCCGCGCTACTTCTACCGAGGTTCAGGGGGTACGCGGTCGCGGCTTTTCTACGCCCTTCTCTCAACTGTTATCTGCAGAGGAGACAACGGGACGCTCGAACCCAACTACTCTCACGTGCTCGGCAGTTTCGCCGCAGCAGGCTTTTCAAACCTGTATCGAGCTCCGCAGGACAGGCGAGCCAGCCTGACGTTTCGGAACGGGCTGATCATTACCGGCGGCGGAGCGGCAGGAAACGTCCTGCGTGAGTTCTTTTCGCGCAAGCTGACACGGAACGTGCCTGCGTTTGCGAATGGCAAGCCATAGCAGCGGAGACAATCCTGCATACTGGCTGCATGCGCTTGTTCGGGTGTCGTGCCGCGGTGCCGATATTGTGGACTCTTCTCTATTTGATGACGCCGGCAATCGCCGAGCCGGCCGATTTGAATTTCTTAAACGGTAACCGTCCTGTCCTGGACGCCCATAATTGTTATCCCTATGACGGCCGCTGGTCGGATCGCGTCGAGCGAGCGCTTGGAACGGGATTTCCCGTCGCGATTGAGCAGGATCTGGCGTGGTACGTCGATCCGGCTTCGGGAAAAGGCCGCGTGGTGGTGAGTCACTCGCCCAAAACCTCCGCCTCCGATCCGGAGGAGCGTTCCTACTTTTTCGAGAGAGTGCGACCGATCATTCAAAAGGAACTGGCTCGCAACGACACTTCGAGCTGGCCCGTTATCATTCTGCACTTCGATTTCAAAGATCAACAAGAGCCTCTGCTGCGCGCGGTGTGGGATCTGCTCGGCGAATACGAGAGCTGGATCACGACCGCTCCCAAGACCTCGGATCCGCATGAACTCAGCGGGTTCGATCGCAAACCGATTCTGGTGTTGACAGAAGATTCCGATGCGCAGGAGAAAGTATTCTTTGACGAACGTACTGTCGGCTCGAAGCTTCGGCTCTTTGGCTCGGCGCATACGAACCTGCCGGACAACAAAAGCGCGGCGGAACTGGATCACCTGGCCGCTACTCTGCCGCCCGAGCAGTTGCTCGCAGACAAACCCACGACCTATCGGAGATGGTGGAACAATTCCTGGCATGAGGTTGAGGAGGGCGGGCAACCGAAAGCAGGAGCCTGGACACCGGTCGATGCGGCGCGCTTACACAGCCTGGTGGATCATGCGCACAATATGGGCTATTGGATCAGGTTTTACACGCTGGACGGATTCGACCCGCAACTTGGACGCGCGAACGGCTGGCTCTCCGGTTACAATTTCGGCAGCAAAGAAGCAGTGCTGCTGCGCTGGCAAGCGGCCATCGACGCGGGAGTCAACCTGATCGCGACCGACCAGTATGAAGCCTTGTCTCAGTTCATGAAGAGCCACAAACGATAAATCCCAACGCGGAACACTATCTCGGGTTTTCTGCAGGAACTGCGGCGCGCTGGCGGGCATAGGCCAGGACCGACTCGAACTTCGGATCTCCGCGGAGCGATGTCAGTTCCGGGTCTTTTTCAATGCCTTGCATAGTCTCGATGTCGAGCCGATCATCGATAGACTCCCGCAACAGCCTGAGGGACTCATCACGGCGGCCCATGTGGGCGGCGATGCAAGCCAGGTTATAGGTAGTGCCGGCAGTATCGGGATGCTGCGGCCCGAGCACGCGGCGCTGGATTTCGAGAACTTCGCGCTCCAGCTTTTCCGATTCCGCCCACCGGCCCAAATGCCCGAGAGTCGAACCGAGATTGGACATCGAACGAAGTGTGTTCGGATCTTCGGCGCCCAGCATACGCCGGCGCGTATCGATAACCTGGCGCTCGACCTTCTCCGCTTCGGCGAAGCGTCCTTCCTCGTCGAGCGTGATGGCGAGGTTATCGAGCGAACCCACGGTGTTCTTATTGTCCGGACCAAAGACGCGGCGTTCGATCTCGAGCGCCTGCCGAATGAGTTTCTCGGCATCGGCGTAACGCCCCTGTTCGCCCAATGTGTTCGCGAGATTGTTCAAGGATGCCAGAGTGTCGGCGTGCTCGGGCCCGAGTACCTGCCGCCGGATCTCAAGCACCTGGCGATGTAGTTTCTCCGCCTCCGGATACCTGCCTTCTTCGTCAAAGGTGGTGCCGAGATCGTTCATGGAATTCAGGGTGTCTGGATGTTTCACGCCGAGAACGGTGCGGCGAATCTGGAGAGCGCGCGCAAAAAGAGGATGCGCTTCGCCGTAGAGTCCCAGGTTGAAGTAAACCGTGCCCATCACGTTCATCATCTGCGCCTGCAGGATCGGCTCATCAGCGAGTCCTGTGCCAATCTCTTTCGAGGCTTTGTCGAGGATTTCACGAGCCGTGACTTTATTGCCTCGTACCGCACCCGGGTTGGACACTTTGAACATGCTCGTCATGAAGCTTGTGACGCGGTCGGCACGGTCGCGCTCGCGCGTGATGCGCTGGAGTTGGACGGCTTGCACAATCGCAAATGAGGCAAGAAGCAGCAGCAGCCCTGCCGCAATAGCAACACCGAGACGATGACGGCGCACATACTTTCGAGTTCGGTAGCCGAGGCTGGCGGGGCGCGCGAGCACGGGCTCGTTGCGCAGATGTCTGCCGATGTCGGCGGCGAGCTCGGAAGGCGTATCGTAGCGGCGCGCCCTCTCTTTTTCGAGAGCTTTCAACGTGATGGCGTCGAGGTCGCTGCGCAGCTGGCGGCGCAGCGCAGCGGGTTCGGTGCGCCGGTTCTGCGCGTTGGTAATCGACTGTTCACCTGTCGCGCGAATTTTGGTGCTTGGCCGCGGAGTATCTTCGAGACGCAACTTGTGCAGCATCTCGTCTAGAGACAACTGTCTGAGATCGATCGGCAGCTCGCCGACCAGCAGCTCGTACAACACCACACCCAACGAGTAGACATCGCTCCTGGTGTCGATGTCCTCACCGCTCGAATCGGCCTGTTCGGGACTCATGTATTCCGGAGTGCCGAGTATCGCTCCGAGCCGCGTGAACATGGTTTCGTTCGAGAGCCGCTGGGATATGGCCTTGGCGACACCGAAGTCGATGACCTTTGGAGTGGGGCGGCCGTCGACTTCGGTGACGAGAATATTCGAAGGCTTGAGATCGCGGTGAATGATTGCTTTCTGATGTGCGTGCTGCACAGCGCCGCACACTTGCATGAAGAGCTCCAAGCGCTGGCGCGTAGTCAGCCGGTGCTTGTCGCAATAGGCATTGATCGGAAGGCCACGCACATACTCCATCACGAAGTACGGTCTGCCGTGCGGGGTGGAGCCAGCGTCAAAGACTTTGGCAATACCAGGGTGATCCATCAAGGCGAGCGCCTGGCGCTCGGATTCGAAACGCGCCACCACTTCACGCGTGTCCATGCCGGCTTTGATGAGCTTCAGTGCAACGCGCCGGCGCACGGGGTGCTTCTGCTCGGCCAGCCAGACTTCGCCCATGCCGCCTTTGCCGATCAACTCAAGGAGATGATAGGGGCCAACTCCAGCCCCGGGCACTGCGCCGGATTCTAAGGTTCCGCTAAACAAGGCACGAGTGTCGTCGGGCGGCGGTGTTTCTGGTGGTGAGGCGGGCACTCTCGGTTTTCAGGAACGCAGAGACTAGAATACTCCGTTAATCGAGGTGCGTAGAAAAGTCAAGGGGTTGGTACCTCACCAAAAAAATAGAGTCGCGGTCGGGTAGGTCGAAGGCGGCTTCGAAGCCGGGTGGCGCGTTCGGTCACGCGTCGTGAAAAGATTCTAAGTACATTTAGAGTCAAACACTTAGGATGACTATCACTGCTGGCTCAAAACGCCTCTGTGCGATTTTTGATGCAGGAAAAGAGGGGGACAAAGGCATGATTCTGACGCAAATCGGGACTGAAAACGGGGGTTTTCGAGGCGAATGCGGGGCGAAACTAAGCCCAAATCGGCGGTAAAAACCCGGCTTCGGACTTGGCTTAGTTCACCTTACCCGCCGAGTTTTCAAGGACCACGTTTGAGAGCACAGCCGTGTCGGGTTTGTCGGGCAAATGCGAACAAAAACCGATGCCCGCGTAAAACGGTTCGTTCAGGTGCAGGTGAATCGGCGGACCAAACTGGTGCAGCGGCTCGCCTTCGAGGCTGACGAAAATCGCGATCTCGTCCCCATGCTTCTCAATGCCGATGCGTTTAGCCATCACTTTTGCCAAGGCGCCTCCAAAGCGGAATTGCATATCGGTCATCTGCGCACCTCGCTCGGGACGCTGAGCTAAATGAATCATGCCTGTGCCATGCTCGCCGGTGACGGCCTCCAACGCGTCATCATCCAGGTTCTGCCGTATGACCAGGACTGCTTTGCGATCGCCGTAGCCGTTGGCGTTCGGAAAGGTGACGTCCGCCGCGAGTGAGACGTCTCCGGACATCTTCTTCCAGAGGTAACGAAACTCGTCACGCGAGTACCAGATGTTGTAGCCGGCAGAAGTGATGGTGTACTGCTTCGTGCCCGCATCGTATTCGGAGCTACCAGGCACGACCGCGGCACCGATGTCAGATTGGCCGTCGAAGAGGCCGATAGGCGTATCAAAGTTCTTGCTCGCGCGGTGAAAGTCTGCCGGGGGCGGCACCTGTTTATGGGTGGGCGAACCTGGCTGCGCCCATTCGGGCACAACCGGTGCTTGCGCGAACAAAAGGCAGGGCGCGCCGCAGAGTATCGGGGCGAGCAGCGCGGTTCGAAGGCGATGGATCTTCATGGCGAAAAACTTTAGCCTACCGCTATCGCTTTTTGGTATCGGCGCACAGGGTCAGGGGCCCCAATCTTTCCTCCATTTGCTTTACCAAGCATGCTGCTTCGGATGGCGTCTCTTGCGAGGTCTTCGGCGCTTTCTGCTAGTGACGAGGCTTACGGTGGCCGCTAGACTGGGTTTAGAGGACAGGACGAAAGCACGGATGGTCCTCCATTCCGGCAACCCCGGTATCAGTTCTTATATCGCCTCCAAGCACGGCGTTGTCGGATTAACGCGGACGGCCGCTCTGGAATACATCAAGCACGGCATTCGTGTGAACGCAATCAATCCCGGCCTGATCGATACGCAGATTGCCCGCGCCGTCGTCAGTGGGAACGAGGAGGCGTATGCGGATATAGCGAAACACGTTCCTATTGGCCGCGCGGGCAGGCCTGAGGAGATCGCCTCCGCCGTCCTTTGGCTTTGCAGTCCCGGGGCGAGCTATGTGGTGGGTCACGCCCTGACGGTGGACGGTGCTGTGACGGCGCTCAGCAAGAGAGTTCGATAAGGAGTCTACAAATGCAAGCAACAATGCTCTACGGGCCGCGCGATGTTCGTTTCGAAGATCGGCCCGACCCTACAATCACGAAACCGACAGATGCGATCCTTCGCCTCTCGGCCACCTGTATCTGCGGATCGGACCTTTGGCCGTATCGAGGCCTCGATAACTTCTCAGAACCGCCGACCCCCATGGGGCACGAGTACTGCGGCGTGGTGGAAGAGGTTGGTAAGGAGGTCAGAAACATTACGCCCGGCCAATTCGTGGTCGGCTCGTTTGCGACATCCGACAACACTTGCGTTATCTGTCGCGACGGCTATCAGTCCTCGTGCGTTCAACGTGAGTTTATGAGCGCCGCGCAGGCTCCTCTGTTGCGGGTTCCTCTGGCTGACGGCACGTTGGTACCAACACGTGATTTTCCTTCGAGAGAATTCATTCCGAGCCTGCTTGCCACGTCCGACGTGTTGGGCACCGGTTGGTTTGCGGCCGACGCAGCCAATGTCAAACCGGGCAAAACGGCGGTTGTGGTGGGCGACGGCGCTGTCGGCCTGCTTGCCGTGCTGTCAGCCAAGCAAATGGGTGCTCAACGCATCATCCTCATGAGCCGCCACGCTTCACGGCAGAAACTTGCGCGCGAGTTCGGCGCGACCGACATTGTGACCGAACGCGGTGATGAAGGTATCGCGCGAATCAAAGAGCTAACCAAGGGAATCGGTGCTGACTCCGTGTTGGAGTGTGTGGGCACGCAGGAATCCATGTTGCAGGCGATCCGTTCCACTCGTCCTGGGGGGCACGTAAGCTACGTTGGGGTCCCGCACGGAGTTCAACTCGATGGAACAGGCTTGTTCTTCGCTGAGGTACATCTGCACGGCGGCCCAGCGCCGGTGCGGCGGTACCTTCCGCAGTTGATCGATCTTGTGCTCGAAGAAAAGATCAATCCGGGACAAGTGTTCGATTTGGCACTGCCGCTGGACCAGGTTGCCGAAGGGTATCGGGCAATGGACGAACGCCGGGCAATTAAGACAATGCTCCTTACGTAAATGAAGGGACCAACATGGAAATCAAACGAGCTGGCTCGCAAGCATCCGGCCCGGCGATGTTGTGTGGTTCTCACCCGGTGAAAAGCATTGGCACGGGCCACTTCGACAACAGGGATGATCTGTCGTAAGGTGCCGCTCACTCGTTGCCGGATCGGTTTTCTTTGCGTCCGTCGCGGTGGGCGCATACGATCAACATTCGGGAGCGAGTCTGTGCTTGACGACGCCGGCCTTCTCAGGGGCCTGAGCCAACACAGTCAGACGCCTCCTTAAGACGCTTTATAAGCGGGAACGAACTTTTCGGAGACGAACTGCTCGAAAGTTGTGGGCGTCGTATTGCTCGCTGAGCGCGGCTCGAGACAGCGGATATGGCCGGCGTTTTGAGAGTCCACCATTTCGGCCATCAACGCCGCGACATTTTTAGCCCATCCCATTTGCTCGATAATCCCTGCAAATTGCTCGCTCGAGATGACCTGGTATTTGAGATCAGGCTTGCCGATTGCGACGCCTATGATGGTTGTGATTTCCGGATACGTCAGATCGCGTTGACCCTGAAGCTCGCGGGTTTGATGGCCCGTGAAGTCGAGTTGGAGAAGAGCGTTGAGGGCGGCGTTGCCGATATCGACGCTTGCGATCAGAGGAAGTTTGAGATCGGGCTCGAGCGGGCCGACCACCGCACCCATTTGACGGATCACGCCGGCTTGTCCGAGAGTGTTCTCCATGAAATAACCAGCACGGAGAGAGAGGGAGTTCAGGGGCTTGATCTGCTTGAGGCGCTCTTCGAGGAAATGAAGGCCCAGTATCACACCAGACTTAGCATCTTTTTCGGCACCGAAGCTGCTGAGGACGACGACATGCTTCACCGAAGTGTTCGCTTCCAGCGCAGACCCATAAACTTCTGTGAGCTTTTTCTGGTAGCCGCGAAAATCGGGATCGGTCATAGCCGGCGGGATCATGAGATAGGCGGCTTCAATGCCGGCGAACGCTTTATGGGCGATGTCTGGGGTAGTGATATCGCCGATAAGCGTCTCAGCTCCGAGGGACGCCAATTCTTTCAGCTTTTCCTGGCCGCGAGCCACGACTCGCACTTTCTTGCCTTGTTTTAAGAGGCCCGTTGCAATTACCGAGCCGGTATTCCCGGTAGCGCCGGTGATCAAGTACATTTTTTACTCCTTGCCAGTTGATGCGCGTTCACTGAGCCAGGGTGCATTACTCAAAACAGACCATTGAATAAGCCAGCTGTACGGACAAATGAGAGCAAGCTTCCGATAATGCGGTCACTCTAAGACCAGCGCCGATCCACCGCCTTCGGCCACCAACCGCCCGGCGTGAAGAAGTTATTCCAATCCAGTTTGCAGGTCTCCACGGTCTGCAGTCCATATTCACAACGCTTGAGTTCAGCCGCGTTTGCATTTGCTGTACCGAACGCAAACTTGCATCCGGCGTCTTTTGCATGCAGGATAAACTCCTTACCCGGCATTCGGCGCACCGTATTGAGTTCGACAGCAACTTTATTCTCCGCTAGCACAGAAATCAAATCTCTCTCTCGCTCCTTCGGTACGGGACCGAGACCGCTCAGAATGTCGATTGGCTCCTTCAAACGAGCCAGCACCGTGTCCATACTGGCGCCGTGCACATCGGCGATCACATAATCGAACTTACGCGCGGCGC
Source organism: Terriglobia bacterium (assembly GCA_963723645.1). Taxonomy (GTDB): domain Bacteria; phylum Acidobacteriota; class Terriglobia; order Bryobacterales; family Bryobacteraceae; genus Bog-105. The sequence continues at coordinate 332,815 of CAVRRR010000005.1, read as the reverse complement.
TCTGAGACAATTTTTGCGTCCAGGTGCTGTTGTCCGCAGCAAGCGCGAAAAACACAGGTTGATGCGCCATCTGTGCTAACCACTGGTCAGCGGCGCCGTCGTTCTTCAATGTGTTCGCCGCCGCCGTAATCCCGTATTGAAGACCATCCTTCCGCGACTTCCGCAGCGCTTCCTCGAGAGACAGTCCGGGTCTCAGATAGACATGAAAGTCGACCATCGGCAAGTTATGCCGGCCGATGTTGATGATCTCGCGGTACGTTTCATCCACCAACGGCGCGGGCCCTATATAGGCCGGCAGATCGTCCGGCAACAAGCGCACACGCACGCTTTTGTACGCGACCCTGGAGCCGTTGTTGTGGCACTGGAGTGCAAATGTACCGCGGTCCAGAAAGCGATACTTCTCGCCGCCCGCCGGGATCACTGGCGGAGTCGGCTCTACATAGTCGACGAGCAGTTCGCCATTCAAGTGAATCTGTACATTCTTGCCCCGGACCGCCACCGCCATGCGAAACGGCTTCTCGTCCGGCACCAGTTGCTTGTACATGTTGCGGATTCCGTAGAGCGAGCCCGTCTTCTTTCGTTCCAGGTAACCCCCGTCACCACGGGCGGTGTTGTTCACCTGAACTTCGAAGCCTTTCTCCGGAAAGCCGCTCTCCTGGTAGGTCGTATGAAAGTACACACCGGAGTTACAGTCTGGCTGCGTGATCAATTCCACCTCAAGCTCAAAGTTCTTGAAGTTCGCCCCATGCACCGGCCCGGTGTAAAACAAATGCGAACGCGCGCCGTTGGCGGTCAGCATGCCATTCGCTACCGTCCACGAACTCTTGTGTTCGCTGGGCTTCCAACCCTCCAGACTGTGGCCGTCAAATAAATCAGTCCATCCATCACGACTTTCCGCGCTTAGTAGCAACGGACTTGCGGCCATTGTGCTCACGAAGGCGCGTCTTGTGAATCTTTGACGATAGAGAGTGTTTTGCATCCGGCAGTGTCTATTGTTTCAAACCGGGCCGCGAGCGAGTTCAAAGGAACTTTGACGATATATTCCTTTCATGCGTCTTCTGGTGACCTCGCTCACAGCTCTAGTGTTCGCTTCTGCTGTCTCAACTGCTGCAGACGTTCGCACTCCCACTAAGGAGGGTCTCGAATACGGACAAGCCAGCGGCGAGAGTCTGACCATGGACTACTATGCTCCGGCCGGAAAGGGTCTTCATCCCATCGCGATCATCATTCACGGAGGAGGCTATCAACGCGGCAACAGCAAAAGTGGCAGTGAGGCGTACTGCGCCGATTTCCTGACGCCCGCCGGGTACGCAGTGTTTTCGATTAACTATCGCTTAACACCCAAATATCCATACCCGTACATGGTCCACGATGTGGAACGCGCTGTTCGCTACCTGCGCCATAACGCAGCAAAATGGAATGCGAATCCGCGTCAGATCGCACTGATCGGCGGCTCCGCGGGTGGTTTCCTTAGCAATATGGTGGGGCTTCTGGATGCGCCTGGCGATCCGAGAGGATCCGATCCGGTAGATCGCGAAAGCGCTCGCCCTGACGCTGTCGTAACGTTATACGCGCAGAGCAGCTTTGCCACGGTTCCGCTGAACAAAGATGTTCACGCGTTGCTCGATTCCTTGATTGCCAGGGTTGGCGAGAAAGAAGCGCTGCGGCAAGCCTCTCCGATCACTTACGTTCATGCGGGAGCGCCGCCCTTCCTGCTGATCCAGGGCGACGAGGATGAGTACATCCCCTATACAGAGGACACGAATCTGCAGACCGCTCTTCGCAAAGTGGGAGTTCGCTGCGACATCATACGCATACCCGATGGAAAGCACGGAACCGGTGGTTGGCACAAATTACCGAATGTTCCGGATTGGGAGCGCGAAATGGTCGAGTGGTTGAACGCCCGGTTCAACCGCACTAGCCCAATTGGTCCTGGGATCCGCAAAAGGGAGCCCGCTGCATAAAGCCGTTTAACTCTGAGCGATTCAATGATGGGCGGCGGACGTCGCTCCCGGCGGAGGCAGTTGGATGGATTTGAGCATGGCCGCGGATTTGATTCGATTTGACCATGTTGAGTTACCCGCGATCCTGGCACAATTCGAGATGTATGATCGAGCGTTCGTAAACCGTTGCTGACCAGGGCGGATCTATCTTGTTCAGTTCGCTATGCCCAATCGCGGCTGAAGCACTTGTCAAGCGATACAATCAACCCAGGCACAAACGACGAGCGATGATCACCCCGGACGAGCTTCGCGAAAGTGCAATGGGCTCTCCCGAAGTGGAGGAGGATCCGCCGGTACCTGCGGCGCGGCGGGTAATGGCATTTAAAGTCGCCGGAAAGAGCTTTCTCGGTCTGGAACAGGGCGGCTTGACGATCACGCTGAGTCCTGCGGAACGAGACGCGAGAGCAATCGCAGTGTCACACCCGAACGCTCACGAAGAAATCTGGCGTAACGGCAAGTTTCTGGGTCTCCGGAGGGAGTTGTCCAAGATCTCTTCTTGCGAGCTTCGTAACATGATTGAGCTGTCATGGCGACACAGCGCACCAAAGTGCATTGCAGATCGGTTCGGAAACAAGTAGGGCGGGAATAAGATTGAACGCTACCCCCAAGCCGCTCGGTTAGGCAGAGCTTGACTTTTCTGCCATTCTCGCAGCCTGCTCATCGAGTCGCTCAAACATCTGCAGAGTTCCCGCTTCCATACCTGCTTGCAAGTGTCCGTCGCGAACCTCGCGTGACCGATGGAGGACGGTATGGCTTACGTGAACGCCGCCACCACGTCTCTGAAAGTGACTGAAGAAAAGTAAAACTGCCCGCCCGAGCGCGTTCTTCATATCGACCACCTGTTTGCGCGCATGCAGCGTCTTAATACATACGAAGCAAAGACGAACGCCATGACGAGAACCGGATCCAATTTATCCCAAGTACTGCCACCGCCATTCAGTTGTGAATAGAACGCGAGTAAAAGATTGATCGTGAGACCAGCATAAGCCCACTCCGTCAATCGGGGCACATTGGGAATCAGAAGGCCCACGCCACCAAGGATGTGGGTCACGCCAATCAGAGGAATGATATAGAGCGGGTATCCGAGCTGCTGATTGGCGATCCTCCATTCGTCCGGATCGCGAATTAGATATAACCGTCCGAAGTACACCCAGACGAAGGCAACAAGCCCAGTTATGACCATCGCGGGGATTTGAGTTGCTCGACCTGCCCGCGCGGGTTTATTTATTGTGTGTTCAGCTTTCATATTAAAAGCGATCCTCTTCTTGCGGTTGAAATGGTTTAAACCGTCCTGCAACAAGTCGGCTCTTGTACGCGACTGAAATCAACGCGCTGCATGGGCGAGACGGCCTCCGGGTCGTGCATCAAACGAGGGCATTCTGCACCCGTCACCATAAGAGAACAGGTGAGGGTGCCCTCGTCACGAGCATCGCCCTCGATCATGTCTACTTCCGGCAGATCGGCGCTCGCCTTCGAGCGAACCAGGGCCACGACGGAATCGCCTTTCGCCCCGTTGCATCCAAAACAAGAACTTTCATGTTTGGACCTCGGTCCTTCTTGACGTTAGCGCCGCAGTCTCCAAGGAACCGGGCTGATCCAGCTTGCCCCGGACTTACGCCTTGACGGCGTTCTGTGCAGCCGCAAACACATCGCGTGCGGACGTCGTACCCGCTACGTGCTCCGTACCCTTGATTCCGAGGTCCATCCATCCCGCGTTAACGCTCTCAAACATTTCTTCGGCAGGTCCAGTGCGGCCCTTCGGGACGCCAAACTGCTCGAACGCTTCCGCCCACCCTGCACGCGGGACTGCGAAGGCTTTTACGTCGAGTGTGAGGACTTCACCCAGTTGTCCGGCCACTTCATCCGCGCTTACCATCGAACCCAGCTCGATGACGCGATGCCCTGACCACGCCGGCCCGGTCAGAAGCTTTGCCACCTCTGCGCCGATGTCATCTGACGCGACCATTGTCGATTTCCGGCTTGTAGGATTGTAGAAGACCGGTAGTGTTCCGCCTTGGGCGGCCTGTAAGCCGAAAAGAAAGTTTTCGAAAAATCCGCCTGCGCGCACAAATGCGACCGGAGATGTCAGACTGCGAAAACCTTGCTCCAAAAGCGATAAGGCAGTGATCATCCCCAGCCCGCTTGTTCGATTCGCGCCCATTGACGAGAGCGCTACCACCCGCGGGGGCACTACCGTGGTCAGCGCGTCGACATAGTTCGCAATCACGTCCTTTGCTTCTCTGTAATCAGGCGAGGGTGCCCATACAGCCGGCAACATAACAAACGCGCCCTCGACACCTTTGAGCGCCGCCGCTATGGCTGTCGCATCGTTCCAGTCTCCATCGACCAACTCCACGCCTTGGTCTGCCCACTTCGCCGCTTTCTCGCGATTGCGCACAAGTGCTCGCACCTGTTTGCCCTGCTTCAGCAGATGCCGCGCGGTGGCGCCCCCAACTTTTCCAGTAATACCCATGACTAAATACATGCTCGTTTCTCCTTGTTCGGCCGCCCATCCAAATGAGCGACCTGACCATTAGAGGCGTAGAATAACCATAGGTTGCAGAACAATCAATGGTTTCTTATCGATGGTTAGGAATCAACATGCGGTCGCAAAAAACATCAAAAGGGATTAAGCTATTGACGTGACATCCACATCACCAAGTCGGCGCGTAGAGCGCAAGGAGAGGTTGCGGGGCGAAATCCTTGCGGCTGCCAGCAAAATGTTTGCCGATCGCGGCTACGAAGCCGTGACGCTTCGCGAGATCGCTAAAGAGATCGGCTATACGCACGCCGTGATCTATCAGCATTTCCCCGACAAGTGGCACATTCTTGTTGAGTTGAGCCGCGAGACGATCGAGCTGATGATTCAGAACTTCGACGCGATTGCCGCTAAACATCTTGCACCGAAAGAGCGTCTTTTTGCGACTTCACGCGGCTTGATTCAATTCTGCATTGCCCATCCGCAACAGTTCCGTAACGTCTTCTTCGGGCCTGAGAACCGCAACGGCGTCCGCGCTGGACAATATATCAACGACATTGGCGCGCCGTTGTTCGGACGTCTCGTGCAGCTCTTTTTCGACGTTGCCAAGGAAGAAGGATTGCCAAACAGGGATGACATAGTGGTAGCTCACACTTGGTGGTTTTCGATCTTTGGTCTCGCCACACTCATGGTTATTCAAGGGGTTGTTCCTGACTTGCCTGACCAGACTCTCGTGGTAGAGCAAACGATCGCTACGCTTTGGGCGGGCGTTCAGGCTGTTCCGCGACTGCCGAAGAGCGCAATCTCTAAGCGATCCGGCCGATCCAGTGCTACAAAGCAGTGATAGCTTCTGTCTACTTAGGAGTTGTTGGAGGATGCCCGTGGACTACCAGAAGCAACCACTTTTCCAAGGCCGTAGCCCTTCTGGTCGCACGAGAGGCCAATCAAGCTGGAGATTTTGGGCGAAGGAAGTCCCTGCGGGCAGTACCGGAGCCTCGTGAAGTCCCATTCCAAACACCCACCTCAAGACCAATTCCATGTTCCTGCAGGTACTCCAGGAATTGCACGGTGCTGATGATGACTGGAGCTCTTCGCGAGAAGTTCCCAAATTTGGCGTCCGATATCGGTGTATAAGTTGAAGGTTGTGCCTGCGCCCTTGCCGTAGATAATGGCGGTCTCGCGGCGGCGCCTGGCGGCGGCCGCCTTAGCCAACATTCTCTAAGAGTCACGGCTCCAAAACCTTCTCGATATGTGGTTTGCCGGGTCTAACCAGCGCGGAATACGGCATTCCCGCTAAATGCGCACGTCGCCGGGAGAGTTCTCGTTCTACGGCCAAATGGCCAAATCACTCATCGACAGGTTTTGGGCGAATGACGGGCAAAGCGGAAACTGATCGCAGTTAGCCGCATAGATCATGGGTAACGGCGAACTGTTTGCTAATCCTCCTTAGCTAAATTCGAGCTGTTGCTCACATGGCGGCTGCTCGGGTTCCACCCGCAACTCATGTTTCAGGGATGATCATTGAATCCCCAGCTGGATCAGCGGAGCTTAGAAGATGCTGTTCTCTTGTTCCGATGCCGCGCTTTCTTCTGAATCGCGTCGTTCTCAGCTCGGTGTGCCGGAGATGCGGAGCATGCCGCGGAGAGCCACGCTTCGAAGATAAAACCCCAGCCACTCGCCGGTCTATCTTCACCCAGCACCTGCGTCGTCTCCAGAGCTACCGTTCCATGCAGCAAGGCCCACAGTGCCACGGCTGCCTCAGGCGCCTTGCTGGTACCCGACAAAAGAGCTACACGTTCGGTCGTGAATCTCCAGAGGCTCTGCCTGGCTAAATAATCATATTTTGGGGGATGGGAGCTCATCATTACCTCATATAGATTGCGATGCTCTCGCGCGAAACTGACGTAAGTCGAGGAAATGCGCCGGAGCGCCTCCGTGGCGTCGGCGCCGAAAACGGCATGCCTGAGCACATTTTCAAGTCGCCATGCACATTCATTGGCGAGAGCAGCCTTCAGTTCAGCCCGGTCCGAGAAATATCGATACAGCGCCGTGGGCGCTAACCTCAGTAGCGATGCCAGATTTTGTAATGACAGGTCACGAATGCCTGAGTGAGAGACCTCTTTAACCGCCGCGAGAAGGATGGAGTTTCGATCAGTCTTCGAAGGGTACGGCATAGTTTACGCTGTAGATCTTGACAGAGTTCCAGCGAGCTGTATCGGCTGTGCGTAACGGCGCGGGATGGACTTTGTGGGCAATTCTGACGGAGGCGGCGCAAGAGGCCGGCCAAATGCCCAAACACTGACGAAGGAGGAGACGAGCGGCGGCCGCCGGAATCGATGACCCAGCGCCCCCCGATCTGCGACGGACATGTGCGCGTCTGTGCCAATCTGGCCGGCGGTGAGATCGGACTAAATCCAATTGCTCCGCGCTCACGTGTCAATCCAGACAGCGGAACATTACCTCGGCTGCAACCAGAAGCTCCGATTGGCTGTGAACGACAAGATCGGCATTGAACGTAATCGTATGGGACGGATTAGCGTCGCCGAACGACACTCCGCGATCTATGCCGATAGGAGCACAAGTCTGCCCGAATAGCTGAGCATGCAGGACTCGGACTACCGAGTAGCTATCGGGTGACGTGCTCGCTTGAGAAGGACCATGAGACTCTCTTCCTTGAGGCTAAATGAAAATCCTGCTTGCCGGCGCCTCCGGTGTTGTTGGTCGTGTACTCCTGCCACAACTCATAGAGCAAGGCCACGAAGTGGTGGCGGTCAGCCGCACAGCCCCGGTCATCCCGTCATCCGAAATTCGTGATGGGATGAGATGGCGAGGCCTCGACATTCTCGATCGCGAGTCGGTGTTTCAGATTCTTTCAGAAGAGCGCCCGAACTGCGTCATACACCAACTGACCGATCTCAAAGCGAGAGACTTGGCCGCTAACAGCCGCATACGCATTCTGGGAACGCGCCACTTAGTGGATGCCGCAAAGTCGGCTGAGGTACAGCGGATTGTTGCACAGAGTATTGCCTGGATCTATGAGCCAGGCACCGAACCAGCAACCGAATCAACCCCTCTCGACGTCCAAGCCCAGCCGCCGCGAGCTACTACAGTGCAAGGCGTAATCGCGCTAGAGTCTGCAGTTGCGGAGATCCCGGAGCATGTGGTGCTGCGATACGGAATATTTTACGGCCCAGGTACCTGGTATGACCGCGAAGGTAGTTTCGCGAATCAGGTGCGCGGAGCCCAGGTGGTGAGTACAAACCAGATCACGAATTTTGTTCACGTTTCCGATGCAGCGCGAGCGGCACTCCTAGCCTTGCATTGGCCGGTCGGCGTTGTGAACGTAGTGGACGGTGATGCCGCTCCCGAAACGGATTGGCTGCCTATTTATGCGCGATGGCTAGGAGCGTCAGTACCGTCTGCGGCCAGTGATCCCGCGCCCATCCCGCTTCGACCTGTCTCTAACAAACGTGCGCTCAATCTGGGCTGGTTTCCGCAACACACGAGTTGGCGACAAGAATTTTCTCGTCCAAACTGAGCGATGGCTTGCGCGGCGTTCAGTGTAAGCGTGCACGCCCGTCGTACTGAATGTTGGTCTTCAATAGCCGCGAGCGTGCCTACCGTCTATAGCTGGCCCGGGGCGAACGTCGCGCTTCTGCTCGAGCGGCTATATGGCTAGCTTGGGATTACTGGGCCTTTCCCGGCGAGAACCCGGTAGCGAATAGGGACCTGCAAGGCGCTCGATGTATCGCGTCGAAGCACGTCTGCGTTCGGGCGCGCTCGTCCTTGCCGATGATGCGAACCGCTGCCCGGAGTTTTTAGACCGGAGCGTTCCGATCCACAACACTACGTATCCGCTCCGCTGGCCGGGGATTTGGAAATGTCCATGCGCGTTGTGTGATGGGTGCAAGCGAGACCGTATCTCACAAAGGAGCGGACAGACGGGACTGAACGGAAACCAGCACTCGCGCGTGACAAACTCGTCTGCAGTCTGTTCTTCCTCAATTCTCCAACGTGATGTCGTGCCCTGCTAGTAGGTTGGCTATTACGGTATGTTTGCGCAAGCCGTACGTACAGCAGGAGCCCTTCGAATAACCTCCGCCGGCAAGCCCCGGTTGATGACCGCGAAAATCTGGTGCGTGCCGCAGGAAACCGGCCGATAGGTAATTTGAGCGAATGCGTCACCATCCGCCCCTATATGGGATATGCTTTCGACGCTACGTCTTGAAAGACTAATTGCTCGAACTGTGCAGCTTTTTACCACCGAAGAGTTGAAGAGAGGATTTTCCATTTCTATGTTTCTGAACAAAAGATGCGCGGTTGCACTGCTTGTCTGGATGGTGCTGGGGGCCGCTCTCGTATTGGTGACACGACAACGCAGCGCATCGGGAACGATGTTCAGTCTTGTTCACGAAGCCATATAAGGCAATCTACCTTAAGTGCGCTTCAATTGCTATGCTGTGAGCGCCAACAGCATCGAACGCTGCCAAATGAGGATCGACGAACCGTCACCCCATCACCCTTTTCCTTTGCCTCACACTCCTGTTTAGCTCGGTCTTCTACTTTTTGATTATTCGCTCCGGTCACATGGGAGGCGGATGGGGCGCTTACGTCGCCGGCCTCATGTGGTCGCCGGGTTTTGCTGCGCTGCTCACCTGTAGGCTGCTCGGGCGCAATCTAAGAACGCTTGGTTGGAGCTGGGGCAGCGGACGCTATGAAACAATCGCCTACTTCATTCCTCTGGGCTATTCTGCAGCGATCTACCGCTTCGTCTGGCTTACCGGGCTCGGAACGTTCTTCAATAAGGAATTCATTGCGAAGGTCACGCAGTCGTTCGGACTCGGTGCGTTGCCCGATTGGCTCAGCATTACCCTCTACTTCCTATTCACCGCAACGTTTGCTGTCATTCGCGATACCGCGACTGTCATCGGTGAAGAAATTGGGTGGCGGGGCTTTCTCGTTCCGGAACTCGCGAGGAATCGGAGCTTTGCCGGAACGGCTGCCATAACCGGACTCATCTGGGCCGTTTGGCATTATCCAATCGTGCTCTTCGCCGATTATAAGAGCGATACTCCAGTCTGGTTTTATCTCCCTCTCCTGACAATCATGCTGCCGCTTCTCACCTTTGTCTGGGCCTGGTTGCGCCTCAAGTCGGGCAGTATCTGGCCCTGCGTGATCCTGCACGCTTCACACAACACATTCATTCAATCCTTCTTCGATCCGCTAACCGTTCACAACAAAAAGACAAACTACGTCGCCAACGAGTTCGGCGCTGGTATTCTCTTGGTTTCGATCCTCATGGCCTTCTACTTCTGGCGGCGAAGGGGCGAAGTCGAAGGAGATCGCGCATCACAGACTTTGCACAGCGCGGCCATCCCTTTGGACGAGGCTGCGACATTCCATGATTGTTCCTGACCCGCAATTTCCCAGAAGTGTTTTCCTCGGCGTCTTTAATCAAAGCCAAGTGTTCTTACTTCTGGGGGCAGCGATCACAACTGTCGGTCTACTTGCCGGTGCATTCTCCCTCTTGCGTCGCCGGCTCGATCCTTTGCTTCTTTGGTTTGCGGCGTTCGCCGGGCTCTACGGCGCTCATATGGTGGTAGAGTACCAGCCCCTCTGGAGCCTGGGCGTCCAGGCGCCCGCCCTGAGCCGAATCGGTTTGGCTATCGGTTTTCTCGTCCCGGTTCCCGCGTTCTTCTTTTTTGAAGCCTTGAACCTGCTTGGCAAAGTGGGCCGAATTCTTCGAAACGCTGTTTGGCCCATCGCAGTGAGTCTCGCGATCCTGACCCTTGCGTTGGGCTACAGGAAGTTTATCGACGAAGTAAATAACTACCTCGTGATCGCGGCGTTTGTTGTTCTAGTTGTCGCTCTCCTGCGGGTAAGGAACGGCGATCGTGACGTCGCGATCATTCGCTGGGGCGTGCTCTTCTTTGGCGCTTGCGCTCTCTACAACAACATCGTGCGTATTTTCCCGCACTACTACAACATCGAGCCTTTCAGTTTCATGGTGTTACTTGCTTGCCTGGGGATGGTGGCGGGGCGTCGGGCTCTGGCTCAGGAGCAGGAGCTCAGCAATATTCAAAAGGAACTCGAGATCGCACGCAGTATTCAGATCTCGATCCTTCCGTCTGAATTCCCGACTTCGGCCAGCTTTCGGGTTGCGGCTCGTTACCTTCCAATGACGGCTGTGGCCGGCGACTTCTATGACTTTCTGCTGGCCGACGACAAACACGCCGGCATATTGATCGCCGACGTTTCCGGGCATGGAGTTCCGGCGGCACTGATCGCTTCCATGGTCAAGCTTGCTGCAGCGGCGCAAATGAATAATGCAACGAGCCCCTCAGACCTCCTGAACGGGCTGAACGCTACTCTTGTAGGCAACACACAGAAACAGTTCGCCACTGCCGCCTACGTCTACCTTGATGCCGAAAGGAGGGAGCTTCACTATTCCGCCGCGGCTCACCCCGCGATGTTGCTGCTTCGGAACGGCGAAGTGATTAGAATCGTTGAAAACGGTCTCATGCTCGCCGCCTTTTCCTTCGCTAGTTACACAACGGTGTCGCACCCGCTTTTTCCGGGTGACCGACTACTGCTCTATACAGACGGCATTCTGGAGGCTGCAAATTCCGGTCACGAGGAGTTTGGTGAAGGGCGACTCGTCGCTCTCCTGCAAACGACCGCCGACCTCATACCTACAGAAACGGCAGATCGCATCATTGCCACTGTCCAGCAATGGTCCGTCTCACAAGGCGACGATCTGACCGTTCTCGTCTGTGATTACACTGCTTCTGGAGGCGAATGATCCGTCGGCGAAAGCCGGCTTCTCTCTGCCAGATGCACCAAACATTTATTTCAACTTTGTGTGCGTCTACACTCGCGAGCTGTCAGCAGCCAATAAGATTGGTTTGAGACGGCTCGAATGGATTCTGTATACCGATTCAACAAAGAGCGCTGGGAAACGCTGGTAAAGGCCGACGCACTTTTTAGTCGTCCGTGGCTTGACGAAACGAAAGAGTCCGCCCTTCGGCGAGTGGATCCTTCCGGACGGTTCGGCAGCTTGGATGGGAAAGATGTCCTATGTTTGGCCGGAGGCGGGGGACAGCAAGCAGTCGCGTTTGCACTCAACGGAGCTCACGTGACGGTGTTCGATCTTTCGGAAGGTCAACTAAAGCGCGATCAGGATGCTGCCCAGCACTATGGCTATTCGGTATCACTCTTGCAGGGAGACATGAGGGACCTGAGCAGATTCAGGTCTGAGTCTTTCGACATCGTCGCCCAGCCATACTCGCTCAATTTCGTACCAGACTGTCGGGAAGTCTTTGCTGGGGTTGCTCGGATTCTTCGAGAAGGAGGCTTGTATTCATTCTGGGCAGCCAACCCGTTTGCGGCTGGAATGGGCACGCACTCCTGGAATGGCCATGCTTATGAAGTGACTCGACTGTATATACAAGGTGAAGAGTTGGAGTACAAGGACGAGCCTTGGGTGTTTCCAACCAATTCTTCCGTCGCGAGACCACACGACCCACGCGAGTACCGTCACGTACTCAGTACCTTGCTGAACGGTCTGGTCGATTCTGGATTTAGCCTCCTCCACACGGAGGAAGAGATGACGCACGACGGTGCGAGCGATTTAGTTCCAGGACAGTGGGATCACTTTACTGCAGTTATGCCACCGTGGTTGAGCTTCTTAGCGCGACTAAACGAAAGAAGAACGAGGGTCGTCGAATTCCGCGACTGTGCTGCGGCTAATTAGGGCGCAGTCCCGCGTTGTGAGGCCATAGTGTCACTCGAAAGCAGACGAAAATGCGTTCTGCCGAGCGTTTCGGACCGTGCCTGGCCGGCCCACGCGCGACGCCAAATTATCCGTCCCGCAACGAGCGCGATCGCCGCAAGGCAGAAGATCACGAGGATCTCACGCAGCGACGCAGCCGCAGCTGCTGAGCAACCGATACCAGTGACGGCGGTCAGCCAGGCAGCGATGCACAACGGGCATTTAGGCAGGAAGACCAGCATGACCCCGGGCACCCACGAAGGGGCGGCGCTAGAGAGGCGGCGGGCGAAGCGGACCGAGGTCCGTCCGCCTCCTTTTCTAACCACGGACAACGGGCAAGAACAGCCCGGTGCGCTGCAGCGCTGGTCGGCCATCAAACACCTTCTTCGCGGGTGCAGCACTCGGTGGCATTGAGCGATTTCTTATCAGCAGCACGCATGAGCGCTAAGGAGGCGTCCGACACGTCGCTCCACTTTGGATCGTGGGCAGCGGCGTACTCGTCGTTCCATCTCCACCACTTGTAAGGCGGGGTCTGCGGGTAGCCCTCCGGCGAGTCCTCCCATTCCTCCTGACGGCCGAGCGGAGTCAGGTCGAGATAGCTCCAGACCGTCCCCGTGGCCTCGTCCCCACGGTTGTTGATGAAGTAGGTGCGGAAGACGCGTTCGCCATCGCGGAAGAATACGTTGTGGCCGTGCCACTCGTCGACACCGAAGTCAGCGTCGAATCCGTCGGTTATCGTGTACCACGGCATCCTCCAGCCCATGCGAGCTTTCAGACGCTGGATGTCCGGCTGCGGAGCGCGGGAGGCAAACACAAGTGTGGTGTCGCGGGCATTCAGGTGGACGAGGTGAGAGACCTGGTCGGCGCCCAAAGAGCAGCCTTTGCAGCCATGGTCCGGCCAGCCGTACACGCCGGGCTCGAAGAAGGCGCGGTAGACGATCAGCTGACGGCGGCCATCGAACAAGTCGAGCAGGCTCGCCTTTCCCGCGGGTCCGTCGAACTCGTACTTCTTGTCGAGAGCGAGCCACGGCATGCGGCGACGCTCGGCAGCGAGTGCGTCACGGGCGCGAGTCAACTCCTTCTCCTTTATGAGCAGCTGCTGGCGGGCAGCTTCCCAGTCCTGCTGCGACACAATCGGGGGAGTTTTCATGGCAACTTCAGTCATTTGAATTTTCCTTTCTTTGTTTCTTACGTAAGAGAGTTATGCACGGGTAAACGGGTTCGTCACCGGTCCGTGCGGGGTCAAGGATTAGCGCTTTTTTCTGGAGCGCTTGTTCGTTTGTGCCTCGGCCACCCGGGCCCCGGCAGCCTTTTCTTCCGCGTCTTCTTTGATACGCAGCAGGTGACTCGTCCACAGCTCTTCGAAGCGGCCCACCCAACGCTCATAAATCTGCCGGATCGGGACCACATTCAAGGAGTTGATACGCTGCCGGCTTTCTTCACGCGTGTGAATGAGGCCAGCGTCACGGAGAACATCGATGTGTTTCATGACTCCGAAGCGGCTGAGGTGCGGAAAAGCCTCGACGAGCTGGGTGGTCGTGCGGGGACCTTGCCGCAAGAGGTCGAGAATCGAGCGTCTCGTCTTGTCGGACAGAGCTTTCCACACGTCGTCCAAATCCTCGCCGGGCACTTCAGGTGCCTTGCCTGGAGACCTTCGCGGAGCAATCCCCGGCAACACTGTCAAGCAAGTATTTCCAGCCGCTCGAAACACCTTCCCGATGCGCCGGGTCAATCAGGCCGAGAGCGCGGTGGCGCAATTCGACGTGGGTACCTCCAGGCCGCTGTTCGAGCTTCACCTCGATATGATTCAGGGCCGGGTACGACATGAACAAAGGGCCGCTCAGTTCCACCAGCACGGGCGGCTTGACGACCTGCAGGTGTCCCCAAAGATGGCCGATGCCGTTGCCGCGATCACGGAACCAGCGGCCACCGGGCCATTGTTCGAGAGTCATCTGCATCGGTTCGCCTTCCGGCGGCTTAGAGAAGCCCTCACCCAAGCGGTGGAGGACGCTGTGGAAGACGTCTCCAATATCGGCCTTGATATCGATGGTCTGTGTTGTATCGAGGGTTAAATTATCGATGGTCACGAGTATGTTTCTCCTGCTCTATGTGACTCGATTGTAACGTGACTATTTTGTAACGTCAAGGGCAAATTTATCCGCCGGCAAGCATGCAGCCAGATCTGTTCAGTACTGTTATTCGATGCCACGGTGCAGCAGGCTCTTCTCGCAGGGCTGACGTCCCACAAGCAGGCAGCGGGCGCGCAGGTCTACAAGGCAACGGCTCGCTGGACGATGAACTCTCCCCCCAGTGTCTATGATGGTTTGGCCGTGATGCTCGATCTGGGGAAACGAACCCTCGACGCAAAAGGAAGATCCAAGATGATGATTCGACAGTTTCGATCAGGAAGACGGAAGCTGCTGCTTGTCTTCGCCGGCGGGGTGGTCTACGCTGCTGCTGCGTTCGGACAGAAGGTTCAGACCGAGTTCGATGGCGGGACTGATTTTAGCAAGTTCAAAACTTTCGCCCTGCAGCCCGGGCACATCCGAAGCAACAATCCCTCGCTGAACAACGATCTTATAAGGAAGAAGCTGGACGCGGATGTCGAGCGATGCCTCGAGGCGAAAGGCCTGACGAAAGCAACCTCGGGACAACCGGATCTCAGGGTCCGCTACACGCTCGGCACGCCTCGTCGCGTGGAGACGGAAGTTTACCCGGCGGGCTGGCGGGGCTGGGGCTCGCGTGTCGTGAAGGTTCCTTACACGGAAGGAACACTCATTATCGATTTACGCAATCCCGCGACCCAGTCGCTCATCTGGCGCTGTATCGCCCGGGACGATCAGAACGACCCGAGCAAAATCGAATCTAAGCTGGACGCCATGGTCAAGAAAGCGTTCGATAAGTATCCGCCAAAGGAAAGGAAATAGGGCTTGTGATCAGACCGAGTCTCCCTAGCGGTTTGCGATCGAACAGATCCAGCACAGACAATTCGCTGACCTGTTTCTACGCGGCCCGAAAAGCAGGCTGGGAGCAGCCTAGGAGATTGTGAATCTCGATGTACTTCGCAACAGTCATTTTGCTGCTTCTGGTGTTTCCCGCAGCATGTATCGGTATCGAAGTTGGTTTTATGCACCATCCGTCCGGCCTGATGTCTCTGACGGGGAAATGGTTCATTTTCTGGGGCGTGGGGATTCGGCTCTTTGTGGCGGGTGCTCGCCAAGTGACGCAGCCGCGCTTCACAGCACAGGCGATCTTTCACATTCAGGGCACCGAGCCCCTGCCAATCGTAAGGGAGTTGGGATTTGCGAATCTATCGATGGGCGCTCTCGGCATACTCAGCCTGTTCCAGATGAGCTGGATTGTGCCAGCGGGTGTTGTCGGCGCACTTTATTATGGGCTCGCAGGATCAGGTCATATCGGCCAAAAAGAAAAGAATGCGAAGGAGCTCATGGCCATGGCTTCCGACTTTTTCATATTCTTGCTGATTTCGGTCTTTCTCGCGAGCCAACGCCTTTAAGTTGTGGCCCGGTCTCAATCCGATCGCTAGGAAGACTCAATTGTGAACTGCGGCCGGCCCGGCAACAACCACTCCGAGTGAGTTATTGCCATAGGCTGACTGTTCCACCAATGTAAAGGATATTTGACATAGGTCAGCGCAAAGCGCTATGTTTATGGATGTCAAATATCTTTGACATGGAGCGATTTCGATGCTGACAAGCCTTTCCTACCGAGAGAAGACGCTCTACGCGTCGCTTGTGGCGGAACTCATGGTGTACGGCCCTTACTTCTTCCTGCACCAGCAGACCTCGGTCAACAATCTTGCAGGCATGATTGTCGCGATCATCGTGCTGCAGATCATCCTGCAGTCGATTATTGCCGCCTTAACGCGGAACCGTGTGACAGATGAGCGCGATCGTTTGATCGAGCTGCGAGGCTATCGGGCCGGTTACGTGGCACTCGCGTCACTGATGGTGCTCGGGCTTGGCATGTTGTGGTTTCACGCGACTTTCGACCATCTTCGAATGGACAGCCGGATGCTAGGACTCCATTTCTTGAGCGTGTTCTTCGGGATGCTGGTCATCGCGGACATCACGAAGACTGTCACGCAGATCCTGACTTACCGGAAGGCGCTCTGATGCCCGCCATTCGCAATCAGATTCGAGAACTCCGGGCGGCCCGCGAGATGACGCAACAGGAGCTTGCGGACCAGATCGGCGTGACACGACAGACCGTGATCGCTATCGAACAAGACAAGTATTCGCCTTCGCTCGAGACCGCGTTCAAAGTAGCAATCGCGCTTGGCGTGCCGCTTGATCAATGCTTCCAATATGACGCTCGCGGTAAACGCTAGCCCAGCGGACACACACGCGGACTAAGGATCAAGCGAGCAGCTGCGAAAATAGGTAGCCTCAGAAGGCCGCAGTCCCAGGGAAAGGCGACGTCAATGAGTGAATACGCTTTGCGCCACGAATTGCCGGGCGAACAACAACGGTTGGCGCTCATGTCAGAGTTGCTGGATCCGATCGAACTCGGTCACATTGCGCGACTGGGCGTGTCTGAAGGGTGGCGGTGTCTGGAGCTCGGGTCTGGCAATGGATCGATCGCGCGGGCTCTCGCTGAGCGTGTGGGGCCGACTGGTCATGTGGTGGCCAGCGATATCGAGCTGAGCTATATCGGGGATCTTCAATTGCCGAGTCTCGAAGTTCGCCGGATCGATGTTCTGAACGATCAAATAGAGGAAGGGTCGTATGACCTGGTGGTGGCGCGGGCTCTGCTGCACCATCTCGTGCCGGCGCGGGAGGCATTGAAGCGAATGGTTGCGGCGCTGAAGCCCGGAGGGCTGCTTCTTTCGGTGGAACCGGACATGCTGCCCTGTACTGTCGCGGAGCCGGATTCGATGCGCACGTTTTGGCAAGGATGGCTGCACTGGTCGGTGGGAGCGGGAATCGATTACTTTGTCGGCCGAAAGATTCCTGCCTGGCTGGACTCGCTGGGGCTGCAGGGCGTGGCGGGTGAAGGGACGACCGCGCAGTTCAACGGCGGGTCCAAATGGGCCAGGTACTGGATCGAGACGGTGCGGGAGCTGGCGCCCTCGTTGCTGAAATCCGGTCAAGTGAGCGAGCAGATGCTAGAGGAACATCACGCCTGCTATCAGGACCCGCATTATTGGACGAGCGTGATTACCTTGACGGCGAACTGGGGACGCAAGCCAGGGTGAGCCATGCCTCCGCAGAGCGCTTAACGTAGCTGTACAGAATTATGCGCTTTATTCGGCGGAGTCTTCCTTGGCGAGCTTTACGCCGGCCATCTCGGCAAACTTTGTAATCGTCTGAAGGGCTGCTGCACCTGCCGAGCCGATGGTCATGAGCTTCCCCAGTCCGAGATCCCAGAAGTCGGCCGTTGTAAAGGCAAGGAAAAAGGGCAGTGCAAGGCCCGTAATGATCAAGACGGATTTCAACCCGTTCCATGCGGTGTCTTTGTGACAGCTCATCAGCAACTCCATCTGACGGCCGGTCAGTTCCGAAACGATGAAATCCTTGAACCCTTGCTGGAAGACACGGAAATGCCCGATTTGTTCGGAATACGTCAGAATTCCGCGACGGTAGAGATGTTCGACAGCACCGGTGTTTTTGGGGTTAATCACGCAGTATCGGGCGAGTTGCCAGAGAGCAATCTGCTCCCTTTCCGAGCAGGCGTCCCACAGCGTATGCCAGTCTTCCCGGGTGAAGACGGTATCGGGCGCGCGAAGCACGCGACGCGTTTCGAACGAATTGAGTACGTTCAGCCAGCGGGAATAGGTTTTCAGCTCGGCCTGGGACATCTTTTTCAGATCGCGCAGCCGGCCTGAGTATAGATGGTAGACGGGGTCAAGAGTGGACACGAGGAGAAGCTTCCGCTTGGGGTCGTCGACAATTTGTTCGAGCAGCTCCAAGGTTTTCGTTCTCTTCTGCGGATCTTTGATACCCAGCTCGAAGCACAACACAACGATCAGCTCCGTGCAGTTCTTAACCAGACTTTTCCAATCGGCAGCGCAGAGTAATTCGTCGACCGAAAACACCTGCACGGCCGCGGGCAGGTTCATCGAGGCCACGGCCTCAGGATTGGCGCTGGGCGGAAAGTTCAAGGCGAGTACGTTGCGGCTCGAGTCCCTGGCCAGATCGGGCAGACTTGCTTCCGGGAATGGATCGCTCGACGGGCGTAGATCAAGCCCGAAACGGCGCAGCACGGTGTAGCGAGTGAACCAGAAAAGCAGGAACACAAGCGCGAGGATCACGAAGCCACACTTGTTCTGGTGGCGGAAGGCGGGCAGCGCGTTGACTATAGGGAAGGTGGATAGCGCGGCTTCGGCGGGGCTCGCTCTTCCAGGTTTGTTGCTCTGCTGCGCCAGATCCTGCGGATCCGGCTGCGGAGGTTGCATTTCGAGTACCGCACCGTTCTCGCGCCATCTCCATGAGCCTTCCACGGCCCGACCGTCACGGATTGCCTCGGGAAACGGAAGCAGGTCTTTCAGGACGCCTGCCGTGTTTGCAAAAAGCCAGCTCACGCGCGGCCCCGCTTGCACATCCGGCCAATGATTGCGTGTCGGATTCGGTAACCAACAATCGAGCTTCGTGCGCCTCACTTTGCCTTTGGCAGCCACCGGCAGCGTGTACCTGTCGAGCGTTTCCGATAGTCTTGCTTTGAGAAGTGCAGGATCGGGCTGAAGCGGAGTACCCGTTTCCGTCGGTATGGTACGAACGTAGGCATAGATCCTGTTGTTACGTGCAAGAACGTTGCGCGCGGTTCCGACTTGCATGTCTTCCATGTTGGGGACGGTGGAATCGTTGAAAGCCATCTCAAAGAACTCTGTGGCCGGAAAAATGGAGACGAGAGTGAGCAGGAGTGTGAGCGCGATACCGAGCACGCTACCCGCTCCTATACGGCAGCGCGCGCGGAAGGCCGCTGCTTTGCGTTCAGCGCACCCGGGCTGCGCAAGATTGCATACGACAGGCTTGGCTGCGCCTGCCCGATGCAGCCAGCCCAGGGCAGACGGATACCGGAGTCCGAAGTAGAAGGCCAGCAATCCGGCCAGCGGCAACAGGAGCACCGTTGCCAGGTATTGCAGCTGGCGATGATCGGGCCCCGTCAACAACCGGAACACAACAAGCAGCAGGGCGGAGAGCGCGACCAACGCCCAGACTATAAATCGTTCATTTGCAGTTGGCCGAAGCCAGTCCTCTTTTAGAGGTAGCTTCATCCAGGATGCGACTGCCCGAATGAGCAACACACCGATGGCTACCAACGCCGCCAAAGTGAACAGGTAGGATGCGGTGTAGGTGATGGTCAGGACAAGCACGTTCAAGAAGAAGCGCTGGCGCAGGGTGAGGTCGTGGAAGACGACGAGCGTCCAGGCTTCATTGCCATCGAAAGAGATCGGCTGTATGGCGATCCGATAGCTTTTCGCGTTATAGGTGGCCGTCAGCAAAGCGGGCATTCGCGCGTCGACGGCCGATCTCACGTCATTCGAGGGGCGGATCTCATTCAGGAAATTTTCGCGCAAGTTCTTTGCCACATCTGAATGAAAACGCACCACTCCCTTTTCGTCCAAGATCGCGAAGCCGTCCATCGGCGATAACAGCGGGTTCATCACAGAAACAAACGGGATCACCATGGCGGCTACGATCTTTTTGCCCGCGACGTCCTGCACCTGAGCGAGCATGCCGAAGTAGTCGGTGGTATTGGGTGAATAGACCGTATCGAGGACAAACGATGCCGGTTTGGCATCTACGCACTGCAACGTCCAGTAGCGGCCTTGAACAGCTTTCTGAAACCAAGCCTCGTCGGATACTTTTGTCTGCCCGGTGGCCTGTGCCTGCGTGCTCCATTTGAGGATCTGATTCCCCTGTTCATCAGCCCAGAAAATCTGATCGAACCACCGGTATGCCGAGAAGCGAGTGTCATTGCGAAAGTAGCTCTCTTTCGCGAACACGGCCGGATGCGCGCGGAATCGAAGGCTTTCCTTTCTCTCGAGAGCCCTCCGCAGCTCGTCTCGGACGTCGGCGCTTGCAGATACGCGCCCGAGGGTTTGTAAACCGGCAGTTATCTCCTTTTTGAAATTGGTGTCGATCGAGTGCGCGACGGTTTTCAGGTTGTCATCAGTCGATTCGAAGCTGAACACCTGCGAGTTGTAGCAGGCAAGCAGCGTCACAAGCATAGCGGCGGCGATCATGGAAAAGCCAAAGGCAAGCGTCTCCCGTGATCGGAAACCCTCAGCCGGACCCATCTTCAAGATCTTCAGGACGGGCCAGGTGAGCACGAGGGCCAGCAGCAGGAAGCCGGTGATATCGATCAGCCAATCGTAAGGCAGGCTGCGCGCCGCGGCGGTGAGGGTTGCCTCGTCAATGATACCGACCAATTCCAGGCCGGGCAGCTTTTCGGGATTCGAGGTCTGGGCGACGTCTGACACCAGCACTCCGACCGGCTGAAGGAGGAGCTTGTAGTTGCGTTCAGCGAAAGACAGATCCGTTACGCGGCTATAGTTGACACCGGCCAGTGCGGATGGCGCAACTTTCCCACCGGCATCGGATGCTTTGTCGTCGGCAGGGGATTTTCCGCTCTTGATAGCGGCGGGGAGATCCCCGAGTGTCGCCAGGCGCAGCGCGCTCGATTGATTTTGATAGAGGACGCGCCCGCTCGAAGTGATGAGGGCCACGTCTTCAAATCCCGTGCCCACCAGGTCCCGGGTAGCCGACTCGATTGTCGCCTCAAGCGGGCTCTGACCGCAAAGAAGCACGGCACCCCTGTTCAGAGTTGCGAGAATGACGGGTTTGTCACCGGGCAGGACCTGAAAGCTGATCCCCTCCTGCGATTGAGATTTGGATTCACAGCGTTCGAAGAAGAAATCTTTGATCGGGCGGGTGTTGCCGGAGGCGAGGAACTCGCGCGTGCTGCTGACATGAGATCCAGGTTGCGGTTTTTGAGCGCTTATGCGGTCTGCTTCCGCCAGCATCACCTGCGTGATGTTCTCCATGCGGGACCGAATCTGGTCTGATGCGAGAGCAAGACGCCGAAAGCTTTGCTCGAGGATCGCGGCTCGCTGTTTGGGCACCTGGCGCAGATCGTATAGGCCGAACAGTACAGCGTACGCGAGCAAAAAGGTTAACGGATACAGGTGACTTGGTGACTTAGCGAACTTCACCAGTCCCGACCAACGCCGCTTTCGATCTTTTACGGACTCCGGCATGGTATTGCCACTTCCTTTTTTGTAGGTCGAGAAAGTTAAGGCAAGTTTATTGCCGGTCGGGATTGTTGCCGACCAAGACCAGCAGCCTCAGAGGGAGGAGCCGGTCCAGGCTTGTCAGATGACTGTCACTAGTTTTCCATGATTTTGAAACGCGTTTTACAAACTGAGAAGTTACTATCGCGGATATCTCGCATGTGGAACAACACCAAATCAGCTCTTGTTCTGTCTCTTGCCCTTATCTCAGCAGTAAACTTACGAGCACAACGTGACGTTGGCAGTCTGACGGGGCTCGTCACAGATCCGACTTCCGCAGCAGTCGCCGGCGCCAAGGTTTCGATTACCGGTGAGGCGACGCAATTCTCTCGACAAAGTGTCACGGATTCGGCCGGATACTATAACTTCCCGAGTCTGCCGATTGGGAGATACCAGCTCTCTATAGACCAGACGGGTTTTGACCGCGCCACCAGCGAGGTCAACATCGACCCTTCGGCGAAAGCGAGAGTCGATGTCCGGCTTACGGTGGGAGAAACCAGCACTTCAGTGGAGGTGAAGTCGTCGGGAACTGAGCTTGCTCACGACGACGCTTCGATTGGAAGTGTGGTCGAAAACCCTGTTATCGCGAACACGCCGCTGTTGATGCGCAACTGGGACGATCTGATCCGTCTTGTGCCGGGAGTTCAGCAGAGTCGATACACGGAGCAGGGCGGTGCAACCGCGTCAGGTCGTACAGGGGATTTCCAGGTAAATGGCGTCCACTCGCTACAGAATGATTTTCTGCTCGACGGCATCGACGATAACACTTTCTCGGAGAACGTACAGGAGCTGAGCGCGGAAGGAACACGTCCGTCGGTGGATGTGATCCAGGAGTTCAAGGTCATTTCGAATCCGTACACGGCGGAATACGGCCGCAGCCCCGGTGCGGTAGTTGACGTCTCCACAAAGAGCGGGACGAACCAGGTGCACGGGCTTTTGTTCGAATACCTGCGCAACCGCATCTTCGATGCAAACGATTTCTTCTCGAATCGCTCTGGTCTTCCCAAACCGGCAAATGTTCAGAATCAGTTTGGCGGCAACGCGGGCGCGCCGATCCTCAAGAACAAGTTGTTTGGGTTCTTCGATTACGAGGGCACGCGAATACGCCGCGGTATTACGCGCATCTCCACGGTGCCGTTGGCTAATGAGCGGCTGGGAGACTTCAGTCCAGCTGCCGCCACGGCGAACGGGACGAAGTACCCAACCATTGTCGATCCCGCTACCGGCATAGCGTTCCCTAACAACACCGTTCCGAAATCTGCTCTTGACCCTTACGGCGTCAACCTGCTCAACGTCTTTCCTCTTCCAAATTTGCCGGGTGAGTTGAACAACTATGCGCGCACGGGTTCGCTTAGCGATGATGACGATTCTATCGACGCGCGGGTTGATTGGAACGCAGGAAACAAAGACCTGGTGTTCGCGCGGTACACCGGCTCGAATCGCTCCCGGATTGTGCCGGGAACTTTCGGCGGCCTGGCCGATGGCTCGAGTACGTCGGCTTGGGGAGACTCGACTTTGAAGTCCTACAATGGCGCAATCGGTTGGACACACGTTTTTACGCCGACGTTAGTCGACGATCTGAGGATCGGCTTTTCCCGGAACACGGCGGTTGACTTCCAGCTTTCCTATAACCTGGCCCCGACGAACCAGTATGTTCCGGGAGTTCCTAACGTACCCTCTACGGGCGGCGGCTTACCGGCGATTACCTTCGCGAACCTGACATTCCTGGGCTCTCCGGATTTTCTGCCAAAACAGCAAAATCCGCAGCAATACCAGTTCGTGGACACTTTCTCCTGGACGAAAGGGGCTCACTCAGTAAAGTTCGGCGTAGATATCCTCGCTCCCATGCGCAACATTTTTCAGGATGAAGCCGACGTACACGGAAATCTGCAGTTCAATGGACAGTACACGGGCTCTCCGTATGCGGACGCTTTGACCGGATATGTGCAAGGCGCAACGCTCGCGAACGTTTACCTTGTCGATCAGCGCGTTCAGATGTACTCGGGCTTTGTGCAAGATGAATGGAAGGTCACTCCCAAACTCACTCTGAACCTCGGCCTTCGCTACGACTTCGGAACGCCGCAGTATTCAGGCAATAACAAGCTGGCCAACTTCGATCCGGCCAATGGCGGGTCGCTGGTCTTTGCGAGCTCCGGATCACTAGGCGACCGCTCGCTCGTTCAGATAAACAAGACTAACTTCGCTCCGCGTTTTGGCTTGGCGTATTCTCCCAGGCAGACTACGGTTGTTCGCGGCGGCTACGGAGTTTACTATCTGCTGCTGGAGAGATTCGGAAGCGAAGATCAGCTCGGGCTCAATCCGCCTTTTCTCGTGCAAACCACCGCATCCATGCCGGTGAAATCCACAACTCCAGCGTTCCTGCTGCAGGACGGATTTCCCGCTTCCTGGCTCGATCCGGCAAGCATCAATTACCAGTTGAGCCATGTTCGTGCGGTCCAGCCGAATTCCAGTACTCCCTACGTGCAGGAATGGAGCTTCGGGATCCAGCAGCAGCTCGCAGGGCAAACGATCTTGAGCCTGGATTACATCGGCACGAAATCGACACATCTCAATTACCTCACCGATCAAAATCAGCTGATTAACGGAGTCAAGCCTTATCCGAATTTTGGATATATAGAATCGCAATTCGCCGAAGGCAACGGCATCTATCACTCTTTGCAGGCATCGCTGAAACGGCGCTTCAGCAACGGCGTCTCGTTGAGCGTGGCGTATACGCGGTCGAAGAGCATTGACAACACCCCTGAGGAGCTAGAGACAAACTCGGGCGGATCACAGAACGGGTACAACCAGAGTTCCTGGCGCGGGCCAAGCGATTTCGATTTTCCCAATCGGCTGGTAGCGAGCTACGTGGTTGAACTACCGTTCGCTCACGGCAAGCCCTGGCTTTCGAGCGGGTTTGGAGCGGCGGTTCTGGGCGGGTGGCGCACGTCGGGCGTCTATACGTTCGCGAGCGGCCGACCCTTCACGGTTGTTTCCGGCAGCACCTACTCGACAGCTATCGATCTGTACGGCGCGGCTACGGCGGTTCCAAACGTGATCGGCACTCCGCAGATCGTAGGCAATATCAATTGCTGGTTCTACGCGTCCACTAACAAATCGTGTACGGCTATCGATCCCAACGGAGTGAATGCTTTCGCCGAGCAGGCGGTCGGGCAATTCGGGAATGCGGGCCGAAATATCCTGCGTGGGCCGCACAGCACGGTGTTTGACTTTGCGGTTATGCGCGATTTTCGCCTACGTGAGCGCGCGAGTCTTGAAGCTAGATGGGAGGTGTTCAACCTTGCGAACACGCCTATCTTCGGCCAACCTAATAACAACCTGAGTTCGGCGGCAATCGGAAGCATCACTTCGCTCGCCAGCGATCCACGAATTATCCAGTTCGCTTTGAGGGTCTCGTTCTAACTGAGCTTGATGAGCGGGTCTGGTACTTGTCAAGAAGCGATCGGGGACGGCGGGTTTACGATGTCACTCTGAGGTCCGAGGGAATAGATTGACCGCCTCTTCTGACGTCCTGGCGCCCGCGGCCCGCGAACCGCACGAAATTGAATCCCTGGCGAGGGACAATATCCACATATGCCTATCAGCCGTCGCACTTTTCTGCAAACGTCTGGCGCCGCCACAAGTCTCGCTGTAACGCAGGCCGCAGCGCAGGAAGCAGCCAAGCCCGTCTCGCCCAATGACAGAGTACAGATCGGCTGCATCGGTTTCGGCATCATGGGCCAGGGCGATATGAAGACGGAGGCGGCTCTACCCGGGGTTGAAATTGTCGCCGTCGCGGACGTGTATGATGGCCGGCGCACACTGGCTCAGGAGCGCTACGGCAAGCAGGTCTTCACCACGCGCGATTACCGTGAACTGCTGAACCGCCGGGACGTGGATGCCGTGATCGTCGCGACACCGGATCACTGGCATGGCCGCATCGCTACGGATGCTCTGCATGCCGGCAAAGACGTTTACTGCCAGAAGCCGATGGTGAGGGAAGTTGCGGACGGCCACATGGTTATTGAGGCTCAGAAGAAGACCGGGCGAATTCTGCAGGTCGGCAGCCAGCGCGTCAGCTCGATTTTGTACGCCAAGGCGAAAGACCTGATCAGCAGCGGCGCGATCGGGCAGGTGCATCTGATCGAGGCTTACATCAATCGCAACTCGTCGCTCGGGGCCTGGCAATATTCGATTCCTCCGGATGCTTCGCCGCAGACAATCGATTGGGAGCAGTTCCTGGGCAAGGCTCCGCAATGCCCGTTCGACCCGGTACATCTGTTCCGCTGGCGCAATTACCGCGCTTACGGCACGGGGATCCCAGGTGACCTCTTTGTTCACCTCTTCACCGGCATTCATTTCGTGATGGACAGCGTTGGGCCGGACCGGGTATTCGCGAGCGGCGGCACTTATTTCTGGAAAGACGGACGCGACGTGCCGGATCTGATGACCGGGCTCTACAACTATCCAGAGACCGCCTCTCATCCCGGCTTTCAGATCAATTTCAGCGTCAACTTCGAAGCGGGCAGCGGGGAGGGCGCAGATTCGCAAGCTTTCCGGTTCATCGGAACCGAAGGTGTGCTCAATCTCTCTGTGGGCAACTCGCTTTCGATTTCGAAACGCCCGCGCGAACTCGATCCCGGCACTACCGCCGAGACCTTTTCGAAGGCCGAAGCGGAGCAGATCCTGGCCGCGCATCGTCTGAAGTATCCGGAGCGGCCGGAGACCGCCGAGAGCCTGCAGACGTTTACCGAAGAGAGCTTTCCTTTACCAAAAGGCTACTCCGAACAGGTTGCGCATCACCAGACGTTTTTGCATGCGGTGCGCACACGTATGCCGGTGGTGGAAGATGCGGTGTTCGGGCTGCGAGCCGCGGGTCCTGCGCTGATGTCGAACGTCTCCTACTTTGAGAAACGGGCAGTGAAATGGGATCCGGTCGCCATGCGAATGGCCGATGGGGCATGACGGGCAGCTTAAGCGGGTTCGGGCGCAGCTAAGTCGCGCAGCCGCTGGGTTGAAGGAACGAAATAATAAGCACCGGTGACCGGCCGCGTGTAACGGGTAAGCGCATCGCGGGCGCCCGTCACCAGTCCCGCCATACTTTCGAGCATTCTGGAAAGGCGCTGCTGATCGGCACTGAAGCCGACGAACATGGTTCCATGGTTTGTCACGGTTCCGTAGGGCATGTTGCGCCGGAACACCTTGCCAAATTCATCCTGGTCGGTTCGCGCGACGTGGGAGTCCGGCGCTTTGTCCTCGATTTCGACGCTGTCGAGCTTCACGCGTCCCATCACCCGCTCCTGAGCCTGAACGGAGAGCGACTCCCAGTGGGCGGTATCGTGCGCCCACTTCTGTAGAAGCAGCACAGTCCCACCGCCGCCCGGATTACCTTCCGGTATAACCACGACTTCCTGGGCATCGACCAGAGTGGGATTCTCCGTGCCGTCTATGAAACCGGTCAGGTCGCGATCGTGCTGGTAGGCCCAACTGGATGTTTCCTCCGCCACGGACGCGAGTTCCTTGAGATCGGCGATGGTTTGATGCGCCACATCGAAGACAACATCATAGGCAGACCCTGACAGCCAGAGAACGGCATCGTGCTGGGTGGCCGGCATGACGAAATCCTCTATTCCTTTGATTTCTTTGTTAAAGCCCTGGACACCCGCAGGGGCATCGTCAGGGACCACTTTGCTCCAGAGTTCGGGACGGAAGCCCGAGACGAGGTTGACACCGCCGATGGTCGTTCTGGGCTCACGAAAGGAGGAGATGGCGGCAACTAGTGCTTGTTGCTCCTGTCCTTTTAAGAGGTCGAATTCGAGGTAGACATGGGATGCTGTCCCAAGAGCGAAGATCCCGCTCTGAGAAGTCTTCATCCGGCCATGATAGCGGGCGAGGCCACTTTGGGGCGGTAGCCGCGTAGACATTTCGTCTTGCCGGACGGGATGGCAGGCGATCGGCGAACACGGGTATTTTCAACGAGATCCCTGAAAGTCCGAGACCTGCGATGAGGCTGGTTTCACCGAAGAACACCCAGGACGGCGCGGTTTGGTACCACGACCCCCAGGTCTTTACGGCGGAGCGCCATGTGGCTTACTCTACGGTTGGCAACACGTGTACCAATGCTATTTGGACACCGCTGGCGCCTGACCTGGGAGGGTTAATGAGTTTTAACAAGTGGGTGCTTGCAGGGGCGGTATTCCTGCTGGGAACACCGATTTTTGGGAGCACCTATTTTGCCGGCTTGGAAGATATCAACGGTCTCGATTACGACTACAACGACGTGGTATTTTCTCTTTCCGGCGGCAGTCTGAATCTGAATACATCGACCGGTAAGTGGTTTAATGAGCCGACACTCGGGACGAGTCAGATGCCTTTCTGGAATCGCTCGTCGCTCGACGGTGTGAACTACAACGTTGGTTACTGTATCTACGGCGGCGGGAGCTGCAATGGCGGCAATGCGCTCGATCCAGGGGCGAAGTACCTGGCGGATTCAACGAGCGTGACGGGATCGACTAACGATGTGACGTTTACGTCGAAGGGACAAGTAATCCTGAACGTCGATGTACAGGTAACCGCGGGGCGAGATAAGATCGGCTGGTACTCCATGGCGACGCCTGGGGTTGTGAACTGGCTGAATCCGAACTCGACGAACGGAACGTACAGCTTCGACCCGGGCGGCCAATTCGGCCTGGTAGGCGGTAACGATCTCGGGGCCAAGTATTTCTCACAGGCCTGGGCCGGCACACAGGATGCGGTTTCACACTTCGCCTTCTTCGATCCCCCTGCGGCAGTGCCTGAACCTGGTACTGCGGGTTTGATCGCCTTGAGTCTCATCGGCTCCGTGTGGTTCGTAAGGCGTCAGCGCGCGCGCTAAATTTACAAGCTCTACAAGGTTACAAAAGGAAGAGGCTCTCGGGTCTCTTCCTTTTTTTGTTGGTCTCGACTCTCCTTTCCGTCTCCCCCCAGACGCGCTCGGAAAGCGCCCTTACAAACGGCACTGGCACCGTTTCCCGAGTGTTCTCAATCGCTCACCCACTAAGGCCTATTTAGTTGCCGGACGGTCGACGTAGTCATTTTGACTACGCAATCCAGCGTTGTTTATTGCGCGGCAAGAAACTTTCCTGCCAAAGCGCAAGCTTCTCAAATGCACCGTTATATACTTTGCCTTGGGCCTGTGTGAGTCACGCACATGCCTCTCTGCAGTAAAGCTTCCTTATGGCACAACTTTTCCGACCCAGCTCGAACACGATCGCTAAGGTCTCGATCGCAGCCGTGATTCTCCTAGCTGGCTCCACGCTTGCCGTGGCCTACATCATGGATCGCGGGCCCTGGATAACAGGGGTGCAGCATGCGCCTGAACAGCCTATCATGTTCAGCCATAAGCATCACGTGAAAGATGACGGTATCGATTGCCGTTACTGCCACACGAGCGTAGAGACGTCCGGATACGCCGGGCTTCCTCCAACAGAGACTTGCATGTCGTGCCACTCGCAGATCTGGAACAACGTGAACATCACGCAGCCGATCAGAGACAGCTGGGCGAGCGGCAAATCGATCCCCTGGACCCGGGTGCACGATCTACCTGATTTCGTTTACTTCAATCACAGCATTCACGTGAACAAGGGGATTGGCTGCTCGACGTGCCACGGGCAGGTGAACGAGATGCCGCTCATGTACAAAGTGAACACGCTTTACATGAACTGGTGCCTAAATTGTCACAGGAATCCGGCACGCTATGTGAGACCGCGGTCGGAGGTTTTCAATATTGATTACAAGTACCCATCGAATCAGGCGGAATTGGGCCGCCAGCTCGTGAAGGAGTATCACGTTCAGTCTTTGACGGACTGCGTAACTTGCCACCGATGAAAGACTCTTTGCATCATTCGCATAGCTCGAAGGGCGGCCATGCCGGAAACGGCGGGCTGATCTCTGTGGAGTCGCTGCTGGAAGGGCCTCGAAAGCGAGCGATGGACATCGAAACGCTGCGGGAGAAGTTAGCGGCGGGACGGGGTCCTCAATTCTGGAGAACGCTTGAAGAGGCGGCTGAATCGGAGGAGTTAACTGAATACGTAGAGCAGGAATTTCCAGGACTTTCCGGACAAATTCCGCAGGGTGTGGACCGGCGTAATCTGCTTAAGGTAATGGCGGCGTCGCTTGCGATGGCCGGCGCCGCAGCTTGCACCAAGCAGCCTCGAGAGCTCATTGTGCCGTATGTAAGGCAGCCGGAGAACGTGATTCCCGGCGTGCCGCTCTTTTATGCGACGGCGATGACGACGGGCGGCTATGCGCGCGGGTTGCTGGTGGAGAGCCATCTGAACCGGCCGACTAAAGTGGAAGGCAACCCGGATCATCCGGCAAGCTTGGGCGCAACCACGATTTTTGAGCAGGCTTCGATCCTGAACCTCTACGATCCGGATCGATCCGAGACTGTCCTGAACGAAGGGCGGCTGAGCACGTGGGGCGAGTTTACGGGCCGCTTCAGCACGGAAGCGCAATCACTTGCGACACGCAAAGGCGAGGGCCTGGCGGTGCTGATGGGGCCGACGACTTCGCCGACTTTCATCGATCAGATGAAGACGCTGGCGACGCAGATGCCTTCGGCTAAGTGGTATGTGTCCGACCCGACTGTAAATCCGGCGATAGCGAGCGCGGCGCGGAAGATTGCGGGCCGGAATGCGTTCATCGCTTACGATTTGTCGAAGGCGGATGTACTAGTCAGCCTGGAAAGCGATTTCCTGAACTTCGGGCCAGCTGCGATCAAGTACGCGAAGCAATTTTCAAAACGCCGGAATGTAGACAACGGCGAGACTCCGTGCCGGTTGTACGCGATCGAATCGGGGCCGACGGTGAGCGGGTCGCTGGCAGATAACCATTTCGCAGTGAAGAGCAGCGCCATACCGGGCATCACCTATCAGCTGGCCGCGGCGTGCGGCGTAAACGCACCTGCGGCCAGTGGGACGGCGCCGAACTGGCTCAATGCAGTGGCGCAGGACCTGCAAAAAAACAAGGGCCGGTGCGTGGTTATTCCGGGCGAGTTCCAGCCGGAGAGCGTGCATTTGGCGGCGTATGCGATCAATGCGGCGCTGGGCAATGTGGGCCAGACAGTGCAGGTGCTCGAAGGAGTAGAGCCCGAGAATACGCACTCCCTCGAAGAACTGGTGAACGACCTGAACAGCGGCCGGGTAGAGACGCTCCTGATCATCGGCCAGAATCCGGTTTATACGGCCCCGGCTTCCATGAATTTTCAGCCGGCGATGCGCAAGGCGCGGCTGGTGGTGCGGGTCGGCGCATTCTTCGACGAGACGTCGCGCTGGGCTCACTGGCACATTCCGGAAGCGCATTATCTGGAGGCCTGGTCAGATGCCCGGGCGTTCGACGGGACGACAACCATCCAGCAGCCGCTGGTGGAGCCTCTTTACAACGGGAAGACCGGAAGCGAGGTGCTCTCGATCCTGCTGGGACGGCCGGACCAGAGTGCGCACGAGATAGTTAAGACCTACTGGAACGACAAGACGAAGGCCGGCATGTTCGATACGTTCTGGCAGACCAGCCTGCATGATGGACTGGTGGCCGGAAGCGCCATCGGACCCATCAGCGGGAAGGCGACGGCGCTGCCTACGCTCGCAGAGCAGGAAGTCAGCGGGTTGGAGGTGGTGTTCCGTCCGGATCCTACGATCAGTGACGGCACTTACTCGAATAATGGATGGCTGCAGGAGTGTCCCAAGCCGCAGACCAAGATGACTTGGGACAACGTGGTTTCGATCAGTCCGCGGAACGCCGGAAAGCTGAACGTCCATAAAGGCGACATGCTGAAGGTGACGGTTGCCGGGAAAACGACAGTGGGACCGGCCTGGATTTTGCCGGGGCACGCGGAGGACTCGGTAACGGTTCATTTCGGATATGGGCGCGAGGGATCGGGAAGAGTCGGCAATAAGATCGGGTACAACGCCTATGCGATTCAGAATGCAGCGACGCCCTATGCGGCAAGCGGTTCGATCGAGAA
The DNA here is from genome assembly GCA_963723645.1 of Terriglobia bacterium. Classification (GTDB taxonomy): domain Bacteria; phylum Acidobacteriota; class Terriglobia; order Bryobacterales; family Bryobacteraceae; genus Bog-105. The sequence continues at coordinate 301,303 of CAVRRR010000005.1, read as the reverse complement.
GACAGGCGAGCAGTACCGGATAGCCGATACGCAGGAAACGCAGACGATGGCCGGACGTGATCCGGTGCGGGCAGCAGAACTTGCGGAGTACCGTGAGCATCCGAATTTCCCAACGGCCGAAGAGAAGCCGCTGGCGCACAATGACAGCCTCTACAAGGATGTTCACTGGAATTACGACGGCTATAAGTGGGGCATGACGATCGACCTGAACGTCTGCACCGGCTGCAGCGCGTGCATTGTGGCGTGCCAGGCGGAGAACAACATTGCGGTGGTCGGCAAGGACCAGGTGGCGCGGGGCCGCCATATGCACTGGATTCGCGTGGACCGCTACTACAGCGGCGATCTGGATGAGCCGGTGATGTATAACCAGCCCGTTCCCTGCATGCATTGCGAGAATGCGCCTTGCGAGGTCGTTTGCCCAGTAGCGGCGACAGTGCACAGCAACGAGGGCTTGAACGAAATGGTGTACAACCGCTGCGTCGGCACCCGTTACTGTTCAAATAACTGTCCTTATAAAGTGAGGCGGTTCAACTTCTACCTGTATTCGGACTGGAACACGCAGAGTCTGTATGGAGTGCGGAATCCGGACGTAACGGTGCGCAGCCGCGGCGTCATGGAGAAGTGTTCCTACTGTGTGCAGCGGATACAGGAAGCAAAGATTACTGCGGATAAAGAGGGGCGGCTGGTTAGGGACGGCGAGATTCAGACTGCCTGCCAGCAGGTGTGCCCGACAGAGGCGATTACGTTCGGAAATCTCAACGAGAAGAGCAGCAAAGTTGCGAAGTCACAGGCTCTCCCCCGGGTCTACGGGCTGCTCGACGATTTGAATACAAGGCCCCGGACGCAGTATCTGGGTTATGTAAGAAATTCCAATGAGGCGCTAAGAGGTCAGCGTGGCAACAGAGAAGTTTGAGTTACCGGCAACAGTAATTCCAGACCCGGGTCCGGACCGCATTCTCGGACCTGGCCATACTTACGGCTCGGTGAGCGACAGCATCGCGGGGGTCGTTTACCTGCCGCTAAAGAAAGCTCCGAAGAAGTGGCTGGTCGGGGCTTTCATCGCGTTCTGCTTCGTGAACCTGCTGATGCTCTGCCTCTATGTGCTGTTTACCAGAGGCGTCGGAGTCTGGGGCGTGAATATCCCGATTGGCTGGGGTTTCGCGATCATCAACTTCGTTTGGTGGATCGGTATCGGCCATGCCGGGACGCTGATTTCAGCGGTGCTCTTTCTGCTAAAGCAAGACTGGCGAACGTCGATCAACCGATTCTCGGAGGCGATGACGCTGTTTGCTGTCGCCTGCGCCGGAATGTTCCCGATTTTGCACCTGGGCCGCCCGTGGCTGGCATATTGGCTTTTCCCTTATCCGAATTCGATGTGGTTATGGCCGCAACCGCGCAGCCCGCTCGAGTGGGACGTGTTTGCGGTCTCCACCTACGGAACGGTTTCGCTGGTCTTCTGGTACATCGGGCTGGTTCCCGACTTAGCGACGATGCGCGACATCGCGCCGCACATGTGGCAGAAGAAGATCTACGGGATTCTGGCACTCGGCTGGCGCGGATCTGCGATTCACTGGCACCGCTACCAGAAAGCGTATCTGCTACTGGCAGGACTGGCGACACCGCTGGTGCTCTCCGTTCACACGATCGTCAGCTTCGACTTCGCGATCAGCATTCTGCCGGGATGGCACACGACGATTTTCCCGCCGTACTTTGTGGCAGGCGCCATTTATTCCGGCTTTGCAATGGTGCTGACGCTGATTATTCCGCTGCGCGCCTGGTACAACATGCGCGACCTGATCACCATGCGCCACATCGAATCGGCCGCTAAGCTGATGCTCGGTACGGGATTGATCGTTGCCTACGGCTACTCGATGGAAGCCTTTTTCTCCTGGTACAGCGGAGACAAGTACGAGAGCTTCATGTACTGGAACCGCATGACGGGACCTTATGGATTCACTTATGCGCTGTTGATTCTGTGTAACATCGCGATTCCACAAGCGCTTTGGTCGAGGAAGGTCCGGCGAAACATTGTTCTGGTCTGGCTGATTTCGATTGTCGTCAATATAGGTATGTGGCTCGAGCGATTCGTGATCGTAGTCACGAGTCTGCACCGCGACTTTCTGCCTTCCTCGTGGGGCATGTACATTCCGACGAAATGGGACTGGGGCACGTATGCGGGAACGCTTGGATTCTTCATGCTGCTTATTTTCCTATTTGTCCGCATGCTGCCCTCTATTTCGATCTTCGAGGTGCGGGAAGTCGTGCATCACGAGGCGCATGAGCGGCGCGAACTGACGGAGGCCTCACGATGAGCCATGTTCAGCTGAATCCGCTGCCCGATATACATGGGGCGATGGCGGAGTTCGACACTCCAGAGGAACTGATAGGCGCATGCGAGCGCGCCTATGCAGAGGGATTCCGCCGCATGGATGCTTACGCGCCGCTGCCGGTCGAAGGCTTGGCCGAAGCTATCGGGTTCAAGCGGAACAAGGTTGCTTTTTGCGTTCTGATAGCGGGTATCTGCGGCGTGATCTTCGGATTGGGCCTGCTCGAGTGGATCACGGTGATCGCTTATCCGCACAATGTAGGCGGCAGGCCTCTGAACAGCTGGCCTGCCTACATACCAATTACGTTTGAGTGCATGATTTTGTTTTCGGCGCTGACGGCGATGATCAGCATGTTTGGAATGAACGGGCTGCCGAGGCCGTATCACCCGGTCTTCAACGTGCCCGCTTTTGAAAGAGCTTCAGTGGATAAGTTTTTCCTGTGTATCGAATCCTCCGATCCGAAGTTTCGGGTCGAGGACACTTTAGAGTTTCTGCGCGATCTCGGAGGAAAAGAGGTGTCGCTTGTTCCGGCCTAAGCTTGCTAGCGTTCTGCCCTGTGCGAGTTTACTCGGGATGCTGCTCGCGACAGCGGGCTGCCGTCAGGACATGCACAACCAGCCGCGCTACAAACCGCTGGCCGCAACGGAGTTTTTTGGCGATGGACGTTCTGAGCGTCCAACGATACCGGACACCGTGGCTCGTGGACAACTGCGAGTCGATCAGGCTCGCTATACCGGCAAGGTGAACGGCAGAGATGTCGACTATTTTCCGATTCAGATTACACGCGCCGATGTGGTGCGCGGGCAGGAGCGATTCAACATCTACTGCTCACCGTGCCACGGACGTACAGGAAGCGGGCACGGGATGGTGGTGAGCCGTGGTTTGAGGCAGCCGCCGAATTACCTGGAGCCGCGCCTGGTGAATGCACCGATCGGGCATTTCTTCGACGTGATGACAAACGGGTATGGAGCCATGTACAGCTATGCGTCGCGGGTGGCCGCCGATGACCGATGGCGAATCGCTGCCTACATACGTGCTTTGCAGATGAGCCAGGATGCTCCTCCGCAAGTGGCCCAGCAATATGAAAACAAGACTGGCGGAAACCCCGCCGTGGCAACGACCAGGGGCGGCGGCCCCGCGGGAGGAATGAAGTGAGCAGTCATGGACACGGGGAAGACATTCCCGTACCGGAATTCAGACTGGGGCCGAAAGCGGCGAGCATCGAACGGATCTCGGGCGTAGTCGGAGGTCTCGGGCTGCTGCTGTGCGTGGCCGGGTTCTTCGCGAACCGGGCAGAGTTCTTCCAGTCCTATCTTTTCGCCTTTATCTATTGGAGTGGATTCGCTTTCGGCGGTTTAGGAATCCTACTTTTAAACAACACGGTCGGGGGCAAGTGGGGTGTTACAGCAAGACGTTTTCTTGAAGCAGCCATGCGAACCCTGCCGCTGATCTTCGTCTTCGTGCTCATTTTGTGCCTGGGGCTGAAGGAACTCTACGTGTGGACGCATGCGGACCTAGTGGCACATAGCGATGTGCTGCGGCACAAGCATGCCTACCTGAACATTCCGTTCTTCATTGCACGCGTCTTCATCTATTTCGCGATCTGGCTGTTCTGGGGAATGCGAGTGAACAGGATGTCGGACCTGCAAGACCGCACGGGCGACCCTGCAATCCGCGAGCGGATGCGGGCTTTTAGCGCGCCGGGACTGCTGCTCTTCATGGTGACGGCCACTTTCGCCTACATCGACTGGATTCTTTCGGCGGATGCACAGTTTTTTTCGACCGTGTACGGCGGCATGATTATCATCGGCGACGTGGTACAGACGTTCGCTCTCACGCTTGTGGTCATGATCTTGAGCTCACGGGACGACCGTTTCGGCGGACGAATCAACGCCAAGATTTTGCACGATCTGGGCAACATGATGTTTGCGTTCGTGATTTTCTGGACCTATCTAAGCGCGTCGCAACTGATAATTGTCTGGCCGGCCAATTTGCCCCAGGAACTCGTATGGTACCTGGACCGGGTGCATGGGTTCTGGAAGTGGATCGCTCTGGCGATTGCGCTTTCGATGTTTGCGATTCCCTTTCTGGCGTTGCTTTCACAGGCACGCAAACGCGATCCCCGGCGGCTGATCAAGATTGCGATCTGGCTGCTGGTGGCGCGGGCTCTTGACGTTTACTGGATCGTGATACCTACGTTTCGAAATGCGACGACGAGTTCCCTCCTCCATACGAGCCGCGGGTTCACGATTTACTGGACGGATTTTGCGGCATTTATCGGCGTGGGCGGGATCTGGCTTTACGTTTTCCTGGGACAGCTGCGACGGCGGCCGCTGTTGCCGCTGCATGATCCGCGGGTGAGCTCGCCGCTGCCGGATTCAGCCATTTTGCCGGAGGCCGCCGCCTTATGAACGCACAATCACCACACGAAAGATCAAATCAGCTGGTTCACACAGAGGGTGAGAAGCACAGCGAGCCGCATTTAGGGCATCACGGCACGAACTACGAAGGCGGCGACGCGAGTGCCGGCATGGTGGTCGGATCGCTTACGGTGATCGGGCTGACGCTGGTGGTGGTGTTCGCGATGACGGTGGGGATCCAGAAGTATATCCAGAACCGGACACCGCAGGGCAACCTACCGAGCCCGCTGGCGCCCGAGCGCGTGGTTCCGCCTGCTCCTCAACTGCAGGTACAGCCCTGGGAAGATCTGCCGCAGCTTCGCGCGCAAGAGGATCAGGTGCTCAACGCTTCGGGGCGAGATGCGGCGGGTCATTTCCACATTCCGATCAACGATGCGGTAGGCACAGTGGTCTCGAGCTTGAAAATTCAGCCGAACGCCCCGCTTGGGTTGACAACGCCCGGGGGCGGCGGACGCACTTTCGCAGGCAGCCTCGCGGACATGCCGCAGCAATACCATGCTCCGGCGATTCAAGGAGAAATACAGAAGCATGCGCAGTAACAGGGGCATACATATTGCCGCCGGATTGGCACTGGTGACAGCCAGTGTGCTTCAGGCACAGTATGCCCGCCCCAAGATCACCAAGGGCGTGACAATCGAGCAGAAACTCAATGCGCCGATCCCGCTCGATCTGGTTTTTCACGACGAAGCGAACCAACCGGTGGCGCTCTGGAAGTATTTTCACGATAAGCCGGTCATCGTTTCGCTCGTGTATTTCAATTGTCCGAGCCTTTGCCCGATGAGCCTGCATGAAACGGTGACCAGTCTGCGGCGTGTGGCGCTCGAGCCAGGGCGCGATTACAACGTAGTGGTGGTCAGCATCGATCCGCACGATACGCCGCATGAGGCGGAGTTGACGAAAACCAAATACAAAGCTCAGTTCGGCAACCGAACGGGCTACGATGCGGGCTGGCATTTCCTCACGGGGGACCAGCAGACGATTTCTAAGCTGGCGAACGCCGTCGGATTCCAATACCGGTGGGACGCAGAGACGAAGCAGTTCATCCACGCCGGCGGGATTATGGTGGCGACACCGGACGGCAAGTTATCAAGGTACTTCTACGGAATCGATTATGCGCCGGCCGATTTGCGCATGGCACTTGTGGATGCTTCGCAGCACAAGATTGGCTCACCGGTCGATTACGTACTCTTATTCTGTTTCCACTATGATGCCGCACAAGGCAAGTACACGCTGGCGATCGTGAATGTTTTGAAGATCGCGGGCGGATTGACTCTGCTGCTGCTGGCCGGGCTTATCTATCTACTAATGCGAGACGACAAAAACAAGAAGACGCCGAGAGCATGGAAAGAGGCGCACCATGTGGGCTAACGCCGGATTGCTCGCCGAATTGCAGCTCTTCCCGGTAGCTGCGTCTGAGCAGGCAAAGTCCATCGATGGACTCTACTGGTTTCTGACCATTGTGTCGGCCGTGATGACGCTGGTGATTTTCGCCGGTGTGGTGATTTTTGCCTGGAAGTATCAACGACGCCGGGGCGTCCGGGCGACACAGATCGAAGGCTCGACGGGCCTCGAGCTTACCTGGTCCATCCTTCCGTTTTTGGTCATGCTGATCATGTTCTGGTGGGGAGCGCGAATCTACTTCTCGGCGCAAAATCCGCCGAAGGACGCAATGGAAGTTTTCGTGACCGGCAAGCAGTGGATGTGGAAGATTCAGTATCCCGACGGGATGCGCGAAATAAATTATCTGCACGTGCCGGTGGGACAACCCGTCAAGCTGACCATGGCGTCAGAAGATGTCATCCACAGTTTTTCGATTCCGGCGTTTCGTGTGAGACACGATGTAGTTCCGGGACATTACAACAGCTTGTGGTTTACGGCGACTAAGGCGGGCCACTATCATTTGTTCTGTACCGAGTATTGCGGGAATCAGCATGCGGGCATGGTGGGGTGGGTGGATGCCATGGAGCCGCGTGATTATGCGAATTGGGCGAGCGGCGCTGGGGGCGGAGGCGATCTGGCAACGAAAGGACAGCAAATCTTTCTGCAGAACGGCTGCTCCACTTGCCATCTGCTCGATCAGCAGGGCCGATGTCCAAATTTGCGTGGTCTCTATAACAAACCGGTACTCTTAAATGACGGGCGTACGGTGTCGGCGGACGATGCTTACATCAGAGAATCGATTCTCGAGCCGAACGCAAAAATTGCCGCGGGGTTCGAGCCGAATATCATGCCGGTTTACAAGGGACAGCTTAGTGAAGAGAACGTGATTCAGCTGATCGCCTATGTGAAGTCGCTTTCCCCAACTACGCCGGAGTCCCAGCAGGGCAGCCAGCAGGCTCCGATCGTCACTACGACGGGAAGCACAGGTTCGCCGGTCAATATGCCCGCTAACGGAACTACGACGGCATCGCAGGGAGCACGTCAGTAAGGAATCAATATGGCAACAATCGCACCAATACACGGCACGCCGGAGGTATCCGGCGAAGAGGTAAATTACCTCAACGTGGAGCACGGCTGGAAAAGCTGGCTATTCACTACAGATCACAAGCGCATTGCCGTTCTTTATCTGATCTCGATCACGCTGATGTTCTTCGTCGGCGGCTCGATGGCGGTGCTGTTCCGCATCAATCTGCTTGAGCCGGAGGGAATCTTTTCGGCTGAGACTTATAACCGGCTGTTCTCGATGCACGGCATCGTAATGGTGTTCTTTTTCCTGGTGCCTTCGATTCCCGCGACACTGGCCAATTTCCTGATACCGATTATGGTCGGGGCCAAGGATCTGGCTTTCCCGCGGGTCAATCTCTTGAGCTGGTACATCTATGTGATCGGCGCGATTCTCACGCTGTATGCGGTGATTCGCGGCGGCGTAGACACTGGCTGGACCTTCTACGCGCCTTACAGCAGCACGTACTCGAATTCGTATGTGCTGGCCGCGGCGTTTGGAGTGTTTACCGCCGGATTCTCTTCGATTCTGACCGGCTTGAACTTCATTGTGACCGTCCACAAGATGCGCGCGCCGGGCATGACCTGGTCCAGACTTCCGCTGTTTGTCTGGGCGAATTATGCAACAGGGCTGATTCAAGTCCTCGGCACCCCGGTTCTCGCCATCACGCTGCTGCTGTTGGCCTTTGAGCGGATCGCTCATGTCGGAATCTTCGACCCGAATATCGGCGGAGATCCGATTCTATTCCAGCATCTGTTCTGGTTTTACTCGCACCCGGCCGTTTACATCATGATTCTTCCGGGCATGGGAGTGATCAGTGAGATTGTGGCCTGCTTCTCACAGAAGCGCATCTTCGGGTACAACTTCATCGCGTTTTCGAGCATGGCGATCGCCGTTCTGAGCTTCGTAGTCTGGGGCCACCATATGTTCGTAACGGGCGAGAGCATGTATATCAGCATTGCTTTCTCGTTTCTGAGCTTCATGGTTGCGGTGCCTTCAGCTATCAAGGTGTTCAACTGGACGGCGACGATGTACAAGGGCTCCGTCTCCTTCGACACGCCGATGCTTTACGCGTTTGGTTTCATTGGTCTGTTCACGATCGGCGGTTTAACCGGTCTGTATCTGGCTTCGCTGGGCATGGACGTCGCAACACACGGAACATATTTCGTGGTGGCACACTTCCACTACGTCATGGTCGGCGGAATGGTGATGGCGTTCATGGGCGGGTTGCACTTCTGGTGGCCCAAGATGACGGGGCGCATGTATCCCGAAGCGTGGGCGAAGTTCGCCGCACTCATCGTGTTCATCGGATTCAACCTGACCTTCTTCCCGCAATTCATCTTGGGCTACCTGGGCATGCCCCGGCGCTATCACGCGTATCCGCCCGAGTTCCAGGCGCTCAATGTTCTTTCTACTGCTGGAGCTTCCATTCTCGGCATCGGTTATGTGATCCCGATGGTTTACTTTCTATGGTCGCTGAAGTATGGCGCGAAGGCGACAAGCAATCCGTGGAATGCGACCGGTCTCGAATGGCAGATCGCGTCGCCGCCCACCACCTTTAATTTCGACACCACCCCTACCGTCACGCAAGAAGCTTATGACTACGGGGAGCTGGAGGAGATCGTTGGCTGACACACTCGTACCTGTGGGTCATGAAGAACCCACAGCACAACTAACTCACCTCCGCCATCATTTCGCGACGGCGGAGCAACAGATGGAAGCGTCCATGCTGGGCATGTGGACATTCCTGATCACCGAAGTGTTATTTTTCGGCGGAATGTTTACGAGCTACGCGATTTACCGGAACATGTATCCGGATGCGTTCGCGAGCACGAGCCGATACATGGACGTGATTCTCGGAGGATCGAATACTGCGGTCCTGATCTGCAGCAGTCTGACGATGGCGCTGGCAGTCCGGGCAGCTCAGCTCAGCAAGCGCAAAGAGCTGATGAATATGCTCGTGCTGACAATGATTTTCGGAACGATCTTCTTGGTCATCAAGGGTTTCGAATACCACAACAAATGGGTTGAACATCTGGTGCCAGGCTTTGGTTTCCATTACGAGCCGGCCTACTACCAGCAGCACGCGCAAATCTTGTTTTTTCTCTACTTCTGTATGACCGGAATGCACGCGGTCCACATGATTGTGGGTCTCGGGCTGCTGACTTATCTATGGATTCAGGCAAGGCGGTCGATTTTCACAGCCGATTACTACTCCCCGGTCGAGATGATCGGTCTGTATTGGCACTTCGTCGATATTGTCTGGATTTTCCTGTTTCCGTTACTTTACTTGATTGGACATAGAGGATGAGCGCACACGCACACATTCCGAAAGTCGGGACGCTGGTGAGCGTCTGGGCCAGTTTGATCGTGCTTACGGGGCTGACAAGTGCCGCCTCGTACGTGGATGTCGGCGAATGGAACATCGTAGTGGCGCTATTGATCGCTGTGACGAAGGCGTCGCTCGTAGTCTGGATATTCATGGGCGTCCGTTACGTTACAACACTCACGCGCCTGTTTGTGGTGGCTGGTCTGGTCTGGCTCTTCATCATGATCCTGATTACTGCTAGCGATTACTCGACGCGATCCTGGACGTATCAACCCAAGCCCTGGGCTAATAATCCCGCTCACGGTTTAAGCCGCTAACTCAAGGGTCAAAACAGAAAAGCTCGGGCAGGCCAGATGGCCTGCCCTTTTTATTGGTGCGAACTCCGAAACCGCCAGCCAGCATCGCTTATCTAACTAGCGGACTTTTCAAAATTCGACACAGGCAAAAAACATTATGGCGGAAACGAGCGTAGAGGTTGTGAACCGATACGTGCAGGACGCAATAGCCGCAGAAAAAACCTTCGAAGTTCAGTTGCAGACGTTTGCGAACGAGGCGACCGACCCGACTGTAAAGCAAGTCTTCGATCAACACGCCCGCGAGACGCGGACCCAGTACGAGCGGCTCACCGCGCGCTTGGGAAACCTGGGCGAAAGCCCGTCGGGCGTGAAAAGTCTTCTCGCCCACATACTCGGATGGAGCACAAAGGCAGGTCACACCGGCCTCGACGATCAGGAGCGCACAACGCAAAACCTGATTACTGCCTTTGCGGTTGAAAACAGCGAACTGGCGATGTATGAAGCCATTGCAAATTTTGCCGAGGCCGCGGGTGACAGCGATACGGTTGCACTAGCTCGTTCGATACAAGAGGAAGAAAAAGCCGCCGCAGAGAAGATATGGCGTTTGCTACCGACTTCAGCCTTGGGTGGAATGCGGCGGCCATAAGCGCCAAAATCGTCGCCGGGATCTGCGCACGAACACCCTAAACCTCTGGCGGTCGAAGACTTGGGCTACCCTAGAGGCCTAGGTTTGTGCGAACCTTACCGCCAGGTAGGTTTACGCCGTGGGGGTAGAATTGGAGAGCCCGTCGTCCTACGAGGAGGACTTCAGGTACTAACCAGCTCTTTCCCTCCCACGTGTCGGTGGTGAAAGAACGAGCAACACTAAATCAGGCTTTCGCTCCCGCTATATCAAAAGAGGCAGCCTTTCAACTACGTCTCAAAAGCCGGTCGGCCTTGAGGGTTAACAAAAGAGCAAACCAATAAAAAGTATGGAACGAGATTACAGCAGTTTTCAATGCAAAGTCTGCGGCAACTTGGTTTTAGTCCCGCTGCCCTCACGAGGTGAAGACGATGGAAACCTCGGGAGCAATCTTCGCGAGCTTACGTGTTCGAGCGGACACACGGATTCCTATGACTTGTCCGATTTGAAAATGCTCAATCCGAAGCCGGTGCAGGCGCTCAAGATGCGACGGGCGGTCGCTGGGATCGGTTAGACTTCCCTAGGGTGCGCTGCCGTCGAGGATCTCGTAAATAAGGTTTACGTTTGCGTGCACTTGAATGTAGCCGGGAGATAACGGCGTAATATCCGAACTGCGCGCGCGATCGAGTTCTATTTGGGGCGCAGGCGAAACGATTACGGGCTGACCTTCTTCCACGTGGAGGACGCGGCCGAGCTTCAGTTTCAAGGAGGCGGCGAGAGCATGAGCGCCCGCTTCCGCCTGATGAGCCGCTTCCCCGAGAGCGTTGGCGCGCACTTCTCTTTCAGTGGCACTCCGCAAAGTAAAGTTAAGTCGATTGATGCTGGTCGCGCCGGATTTCGTCGCTGCCGCGATGACGGCGCGCAGCTTAGATAAATCATCAACAGTCACGCGAACAGTATTGTTTGCCGTATAGCCGCGAATGACTGGCGCTCCCTCTTTCGGATAACGAAAATCGGGGTTGATTGAGAGATTGACAGTCTTGATATTTCCCGACGGGACCAGGGAACGAAGCGCCTCCACCACGGCTTTCACGCGCTGTGTATTTTCGGAGGTCGCCGCGTCCATCGTCTGCGCCTGCGTCACGATGCCGATATCCATTTCTGCCTGGTCCGGTTCAGCGGAAATCATCGACTCACCATGCACGCGTACAGATCGCTGGTCGGTTGAGGAAGCGCTCTCCTGGGCAGTGATTCGAGCACGGAATGGAAGCAATAACAGCAGCAGGGCGAGGAGGATCCGCATAAGTGTGTCTGAACAAGACCAAGATATCGTGAGCTCGAAACCGCGATCGTGAGCCACGTGTCTGAGAATGAGAGAGGAATGTCTTTGTCACGGCGGGGCTTTCTCGAAGTGCTCGCTTCCCTGCCCTCGCTACGGCGATCCAAACCTTCTCTTTCACGCTCGGATCATGAATTCCTCGAAGACCTTTCCGCACGCGCGTTCCGTTATTTCTGGGAGCAGACCGATCCTGGCACAGGGCTAGTTCTGGATCGCTCGCGCTGCGATGGCACGCTGGTGCCTGGCCGCAATCTTGAGATCGCAAGCACGGCTCTGACGGGCTTCTATTTGAGTGCTCTCTGCGTCGGCGCCGAGCGGCGCTGGAGAAAGCCGGACGACTGCCGGGAAAGAGCGCGAAGGGCGCTCCGCCATCTTCTCAACGATCAGCAGAATGTACGGGGCTGGTATTACCATTTCGCAGATCGCAAAACCGGGGAGCGTGCCTGGAAAAGTGAGGTATCAACCATCGATACTGCTTACCTTCTAGGAGGCGTGATCACCGCCCAGCAATACTTCAGTGACGATTCCGAGATCCGGCAGCTGGCGGCGAACATATATGACCGCGTGGACTTTCCCTGGATGTTCGACGACTCGACAGGCCGGCTTCGAATGGGTTGGACTCCCGAAGCAGGATTTCTGCGGGCGGAATGGACAGACTACGACGAAAACGCAATCCTCGCCATCCTGGCAATCGCTTCGCCAACGAATGCGGTCAGCAACCGTTGCTGGTATTCGTTCCGGAGAGGAGAGATGAATCTTTACGGGTACAGGTTTGCGGGTAGAGGCCCGCTCTTCACTCACCAGTACTCTCAAGTTTGGCTGAATCTTTCCAATCTGCGGGACGGCCCGCCGTTGCAGATCGACTACTTCCAAAATTCGGTGGTGGCAACTTATGCCTTTCGTGCTCTTTGGAACAGTCTGAGGAGCATTTATCCCAGTTACAACGAGAATCTATGGGGCGTCACACCTTCCGACAGCGACATCGGTTATGTAATCTGGGGTGAACCGCAATCTAGACGTTATCTGGACGGAACAGTCGTCCCAGCGGCGGCGGGCGGCTCGCTGATGTTTGCGCCCGAGATTTGCCTGCCCGCTTTACGGTATATGCACGAGCATTTCGCCGACTTGATTTATGGGCCTTACGGCTTCTGCGATGCTTTTCAGCCGATCACAGGCTGGGCGAATCCGGACGTAGTGGGGATCGACATCGGAATCACGTTGCTGAGCGCGGAAAACTTGCGTTCTGGAAACCTTTGGAGATGGTTCAACCGATCGACGGACGTACAGCGCGCAATGAATTCCATTTTTCAACCTTGCTGAGCATGTTCAGCAAATGCGATGGCTAAGCGTTACCACATAGGGCAAGTACTTTGTGCTACGGGGCTACTTTCGGCTCTGAGCGTCTGCCGTGCGGATTCCGGCGCATCCGGCCCGGTCTGCAAAACCTGTCACCCGGGAGAGACAGCCCGCTACCAGACAAGCGCGATGGCCAACTCGGTGGCGAAACCCGCGCCTCTGCCCGATGGCCGGGTGGATCATGCCGCCTCGGAGAGTGTAATGGCGGCTGAGTATCGCGGTGACCGGATGACGCATTCGCTCTCCGAACGAGGGCTCACCGCGGCTTATCCGGTGAAGTATCAGATTGGCGGGCGTCTGATAGGTCGAACATACATGGTACAAATCGGCAGTTTTCTCTTCGAGTCGCCGCTATCGTGGTTCAACGCCTACGGTTGGGATATCTCCCCAGGGTACGCGCATCAGACGCTTATCGATTTCGATCGACCGATAGAAGAGCAGTGCTTGTTCTGCCATACCGGTTCTACGCGCTTCGCCGACAAAGACGGCCGGCGTCTTACCGGTACGGATCTGAAGCCAATAACTTGCGAGCGCTGCCACGGCTCAGCGGAACAGCACGTCCGGCGCCCGTCATCGAAGAACATCATCAACCCAGCAAAGCTCAGCGGTCCCACGCGCAACAGCATCTGCGAGCAATGTCATCTGGAAGGCGCAACCCGTGTGCTGAACAATGGCAAGAACTGGAGCGACTTTCAGGTGGGCAGCTTGACCGAAAGCACGTTCGTCACTTACCTCCTTACAGGCGGGAGTGCTGCGAATGTGAAAGCTGTTACCCACTTTGAGCAGCTGGCTCAAAGCAAATGCGCGCTTGGCAGCAACGGCAAGTTGTGGTGTGGCACGTGTCACGATCCGCATGGCACAGTACAGGACCGCCCCCATCAGATTCGGGTTATTTGCGTTTCCTGCCACCCTACGTTATCGGCCGCAGCTCATTCTGCTGCGCCTTCAGAATGCACCAGCTGCCACATGCCGCGAAGCGCTACTACCGACATCGCTCATGCGGCGATTACAGATCACCGCATACTACGCGTATCTTCGGACGCACCTGCAAAACCGCAGCCTCTGACGGAGACCGTGAAGGCGTGGCGGGAACCTCGGCCGGAAGTTCGAACCCGGGATCTGGGTGTGGCAAAAGTAGTCATCGGATTTTCAAAGCATCTGCCGGCCATCGGCGATGAAGGCCTTCGTGTTCTCGATCAGATTCCGCAGCAGCTTCGTGATCGCGACGCTACTGTTCTCTCAGATTTCGAGGGAGCGCTCCTGCAGCGCGGAGACCTCAGCGCAGCATTACAATTTGGCCGGGGAGTGGTGAGTCTGCAGCCGGAGAGTGCCAAGGCGGTTATGAACTACGCCATGGTTCTGAGCCGGTCGGGAGATTCGGCTGAAGCAGAACGGCAGTTCAAACGAGCTATTGAGCTTGATCCGTCACTTAAGCAGGCTTATATGGAATTGGCGCGACTGTACGACAACGAGCAAAACTTCGGAGAGGCCTCGTCTACCCTAGATCTCTACCTGAAGTGGAACCCCCAAGATATTCTGTTTCGTCTGCAGAAGGCGCGGCTCAGCGGCCCCCCGTAAGATCTACTTAGGGGTTGCGATACCCGGCTCCGTTCCGAGAGCGATAGCGATATCCGATTGCTTCTTCGCCTCTCCTGAGCGATTCTCTTTTTTGAGTAGAGAAGCATACGTGACGTAGGCAGGCCCCCATTCGGGCCACCGATTCTCAATGCGTTTTAAAAGCTGTTCGGCCTCCTCGGCATGTTGTGCCGAGTCAAGCGTTTCAGCGCGGAGGAGTAGGATTCGCGGATCGTTGGGGAAGTCTCGACCCGCCTTGTCGAGCAGCAGAACCGCATCGCTAGTGCGGCCATGCGACAGAAGAAAGGAGGCCGCTCGCCCATAGAGGTCAGCCCTTTCCGGATTTGAGGCGATAGCACGCTCAAGCGCGGAGTAAGCCTGGTCGGAATGCCCGGCGGCATCAAGCATGTCGGACAGGGCCAAATAGTAGTCGGCTGACCAATACGCCTCGGGTATCTGATTCATCCGCGCCAAGCCGTCTTGGGGGCCGGCGGTACGAAATACGGCAATTGCCAGATCAAGCTGAACAGCGGGCGTAGGGGCGGCGACGACCGCATACTCAAGCAGAGATCGAGCACTTTGAAATCGGCCCGCGGAAACGAGCGCGTGACCAGCGTCGGCAGCCCGGGAAGGAGTCGGTTTGAGGGACAGGAGATGCGCCGCCGCTGAGGGCAGTTCAGCGATCCGACCCTCCTCGATAAGCACTCTCAAATAGCGCGTGCTGATATCCGGGTCGTCGGGATGCTCTGCCATGCGCTGTTTGACTGCGGCGCGATATCTCGCCTGCTGCTGTTCTGGGGCAAGACCGAGAAAATCGACTACGCCCGCCGGCTGCACGGCCGTTCCTGCTCCCGCGCCGAGAACACGAAATTGATTGAGGGTTGTTCGTGCTTCCTCCGTCTGCCCAGCTTTGGCATAGGCACGGCTGAGATGCATCAGAATGCGCGCGTTTCCGGGAGAGAGCTGCGAAGCGTGCCGCAGTGTCTCGATTGCATCCGCTGGACGGTTGAGAGCAAGGTAGGCTTCCCCGAGCCGGTCCAGGACGGAAGCGTTGTCCGGATAAGCTTTGGCTGCAGACTGCAAATCAGGCAGCGCTTGAGCGGCAGCTCCCTGCATGAGATTCGAAACACCACGGCCCAGGCGAGCAGGCGCAAAATCGGGATTTAAAGCGAGCGCCTTTTCGAACTGATAGCTGGCGTCTGAAGGGTCGGTTTTCACTTCGAGCAAACCGATCTCATACCGCGCCGTCGCGTCCGCCGGATGAGAACGCACGAATTCCTTGAGCGCGGCGAGGCCTTGCTGGGGTTGGTCAGTCGCCGCAACCATGAATCTATATTCGCGTTGGGCGGACTCGTCTCCAGGCATCAGTTTGAGGTATCTCTGGTAGCTGACCCGGGCGTCGCCATAGTACTCGAGCGAACTCGCAGTTTGAGCGAGTGCCAGCTGAACATCTGCGCGGGATGGGTCTATGCGCGCGGCCTCAGCCAAAAGCGCGAGTGCGGCGCCGCCCTGTTTCGCCTGGATCTCCGTATTGGCGAGGCTATACATGGTGTCGATGTCACCCGGGCGCTGCACGAGCGCGGCCTGCAGCACATCGCGGGCGCGATCCAAGTCTCCGGCGTGATCAGCGGCCAAACCGAGGTTGTAGAGTACATCGAAGTTAGCCGGGGCTCCTTCGAGAGCGCGAGAAAAGAGCGCCTCCGCTTCACGAAACATCCCAACCTTTGCCAGCGCCAACCCGGCCGTAAAATTGAGGCGCGGATCGCCCGAACCCGCAGACTTCAAGTGGTCGAGAACAGCCATGCCCTCTTTATCGTGTCCGGCGACGAAGAGGGCCTGCATCTCCAGGATTTCCACACTAGCCTCATTGCGATCGGCGGGCTGCAGGTGCTGGAGATATCGCAGAGCTTCATTGCCATTCTTCTGTTCGACCGCCATAGCGGCAAGTTGAAGATTGGCGTTGGCACGGCCGGGATCGAGAGCCAGGACCTTCAGATACGTGGCACGGGCGCCCTTTAAGTCGCCCGAAGCAAGCTCGTGGTTCGCATAATTGTTCAAAAGCGTTGCCGAGTGCGGGTCTATGTGAAGAGCCTTCCGGTAGGCCTGCTCGGCTTCGGGAAGTTTCTTCTCTGCATCCAGGACCGCGCCATACAAGCCGAGCGCCGCGGCATTGTCCGGGTGCAGTTGAAGGAATGGCGTAAGGATAGATTCTGCAGCGGAAACATCGCCCCGTTCAAACGCGGCAATCGCCTCATCATAAGGGTCGGCTGCAGACACGCTGCTTGTGAGAAGGAGAAGTAAACCGGCAAGCGGCCAGGTCTTCATAGCGCTGCGATTCAGGGATACGCAAGGGCTCGGGAGAGCCTCGAACGCGAATGGAGGGCGGCTTTATACACCGCCCTCCGAACGATTCGGCTTAATGCTAGAAGTATAGCTTCAGAGCGAGTTGCGCCTCGCGCGGAGCATTGGCTTGACTGGTAATCTGCCCGAAATTCTGCTGGCCCACCGTCATAGCCGGCGCAGCGAACTGGACCCGATTGAACAAGTTGAAAGCTTCGGCTCGAAACTCAAGCCGAGCGCCTTCACGAAAGCCCAACGGAAACGACTTAAAAATGGACGCCGTGAGATTGTTCGTTCCGGGAGCACGAAGGTTGGGGAGTGTCCTCGGCGCATTTCCATCGGCATACTGGCACGGATACCACGGATCGGAATAACAAACGGGCCCCGTGTATCCATTGGGCTCAGCAATCGCAACAGGCGAAGCTTGCGCGCCCGCGGCGTTCGAGAAGTAATTGGCATCGGGCCCTACTACTCCAGAGAGTTGCAAGCGGGTCGGCAGGTTCGGCCGTTGACCTCCGTATGTCGGAAGAGAAACGCCGCCGTTTAAGCCAAGGATCAGAGGCTGCCCGGTATCCCAACGGTAGATCGCATTGACTTGCCATCCACCGAAGACACCGTTCATGAACCAGTTGGAATTCCCGCCGAATTGCTTACCGTGACCGTACGGCAACTCGTATAACGCGGTCAGCTGGATGATCTGCGAGATGTCGAACTGCGAGAGCGATCGCTCCGCCTTCAGATTATTTGGATCCTGAATGGTCGCGAGCGTGGAGCCGGAGTAGCCGTTGATGTAAACGTTCGAACCGGCCACCGAAGAATCATCTATACTCTTCTGATTTGTGTAAGTGAAGAGCGCCTGCAATCCATGCGACATGCGTTTCTCGATTCTCAACTGGAACGCGTTGTAGATCGAGTTCGCCGTTGGTGGATCGACGTTTTGCAGGCCGCTCGATCCATAGATGTTCAGCGGGTATTGAGGGTACGGCAGGTAGGCATCGTAGGCCGGCCACGTGCCGCCCCAGAATCCGTTCGAGTAAGCCGGTGTCCTGGCCTTGATGGCGTTGGTCAGAGCGGTTGGCGTCGGGACGAAGACATTGAAGGCTCCGGGATTTGCGCGGAACGAGTCAGCTGTCGACTCGGAAAGATGATTCAAAGCATACGTATCGCCGCCGAAGTACAAATGTGTACCTTTGCGGCCGACGTATTCGGCATCGAGCAAGACGCCGAATCCCAATTGACGCTCGATACCAAAGCTCCAGGTCTGTTCGGAGGGGAGTTGGCTGAACGTGTAGACAGGTATGCCGTTCAACTGATTCCCAAGCTGAGTATTCACACCCTGCGACTTGCCAGCGCGTGGTTGGATGCCTAACGGCTGTCCTACGATCAGATTTGGAACCCAGTTAAAACTGTTGTTGTAATTCGAGAAGCTGGTCTGCTGATCGAATCCCTGGAAGCCCGCGCCGCCGCTGCTGGTTCCGGCTGCGCCGTATTTTGAAGGATCGTAAAAGATCCCGTACCCGCCGCGCACAGTATTCTTCTCACCTGCGCGATAAGCGAAGCCCACGCGAGGACCTACGGCGCCCCAGGCAGTTTGATAGGGATTCCGCTGATTGGCCGAGACGTACTCAAATGAGCCGGTGGCAGGAACACCGGGAACTCCAGCGAGCGGCGAAGGCGCATTCGGGTCGAAGTAGCTCATGTTGTTGAAGCGCTCGGTGCGCGGGTGATCGACGTCATACCGCACGCCAAGGTTCAGCGTGAGCCGCTCGTTCACGTGCCAGTTGTCCTGGACGAATCCGCCGAACTGGAGATTCTGGGTCGCAGGTGTAGCGGTCAGTTCGTAGGCGCTCCAGTCATTGGCGAAGCCCGTCAGGAAGGTAGCCATGCTGTCACCGCCATATTGCTGGTATTGCGAAGTGCCGCCCTGATTGAAGCTGAAGAGTCCGTTCGGCTCCCCAAACTGGGCGAAGTTGATGCGGTGGACGCGATACTCGCCGCCCATGTGCAATTCGTGATTACCCGCCGTATGCGAGACAGACGCGAGGAAGTGGTAAACATCACGTCCATAAAGAAGACCCGAAAAGGGCTGTCCGCCTATCGCGGCGTTTCCGTTGGCTTGCGAATACTGACTCAAGCGGAAGGCTGGAAGACCGTTGAAGCCCGACTGCAGCAACTGTGCGGCCACCTGCGGAGAGAAGCCGAGAGACTCGATTGTGGTGCTTGGGAAATTGGCCGCGTTACCGACGGTGTGCGCCCAGTTGTGATCATAACCGGCGGTCGCTGTCAGCAGCGTCGCGGGCGTGAAAATGTGCGTATAATTCACAGCGCCCGAATAGGTTATGCCAGTAGTGGGCCCTTGAGTGTAGGGGTCCAGGGCGTTCCCAAAAAGATTTCCGATCTGCGAATTGCCCCACTGCTGGGAGAACCGTATGCTCAGCTGGTCATTATCCGAGAAGCGGTTATCCAGCTTGATGTCGTACTGATTGTTATTGGCGACATTAGAGGTGGTCGCATAGTAGTTGGCGTAAGGATTGTAGCTGGCTGTTCCCGGTATTCCGCCCTGATTAGGCAGGGGGAAATAGGACATAACCTTTTGTGTGATCGGATTGATCAGATTGCCGGCGACATTTGGTGTGATGGACGGCGCCAATGGATTCCCGGCGCTCGCATACGTAGTCATGTTGTTAAACGGAATGTAGCTGGTCCGCAAACCTCCGTTGCCGTAAGTGTTGTTCTGGACTGCGCTATAGGGATCCCAAAGCTGACCCGTGGCAACCGAGCAGAGGCCGGCTCCGTTGAACGTTCCGCCCTTGTCTCCGCAGAGTTCGCCGAAGTTCCCTGTTCGTTCCGCTGCCGTTGGTACGCCGATCGAACCGGGAGTGCCCGGACTGATCTGTCGTGTGCCATCGTAATCGAAGAAGAAGAACAGCTTATTCTTTAGAATCGGGCCGCCGATTGTCCCGCCGAAATTGTTGAACTTGAATGGCGAACGCGGGATACCGGCTCGATTACTGAAGAAGTCGTTTGCGTCAAGCACGGTGTTTCGGAAGAAGTCATACAACTCCCCGTGGAACTGATTCGTTCCCGATTGAGTAACCAGGTTGATTACCGTTCCGGCACTGAATCCGATCTCGGCCGAAAAGTTCGACTGCTCGATCCGAAATGTCTGTACAGCCTCGATGCTCGGCAAATAAAGCGGAGTGACGAAACCCGTATTCTGTTCATAGCTTGTGGAACTGATACCGTCGATCAGAATGTCCGACTGTGCGTTTCGCTCACCTGCGGAGACGAAGTTATTTCCGAAGTTATTACCGACGCTTCCATAAGTACTGCCGGGAGGAGGAGACACGCCGGGTGCGAGATAGGCGAGGTCCGTCAATTGCCGTCCGACCAAAGGAATGTCCTGAATAAACTGCCGGTTTATGGTCTGTCCGGTAACCGCGTCCTCCGTCTGTAGCTGGGTGCCGCCCGACTCCGTAACGGTCACGGTCTGGCCGGCCGACGCAACACTCATTGTGGCGTCTGCGTTCACGTTTCCATTCACCTCGAGTACGATGTTCGGGCGTTCGAATGGAGTAAAGCCTGGCGCTTCCACGCGCTCCGTGTAAGTAGCGGGTGGGAGATTCTTCACCGTGAACATCCCGCCGGCATCGGATTGAGCGCTGTACTTAAAACCTTTACTGAGGTCGGTGACTGTAATCGTGGCATTCGGAATCACCGCTCCGGACGGATCTCTGACAGCACCGCTGATATTTCCTGTGTATAGCTGCCCGAATGCAGCGGAAGAAAGAAGCAGGTATGTGAGCACACTACCCGCGCAGATATGAAACTTGACCAAAGAATCCCCCTTTCTCACCCTGGCGGGAGAGAGCCAACAGCGAGGAAACCTTTATTCAGCGAGACATCGCAAACGCTGCGGCACTAAGCAACCGAGAGTAACTGTTATGACGTTACCGTCGCGAGTTCAGGCGGTCAAGACAGATATTTTGCGAGTCTTTGAAAGCGAATTCGAGAGAAATGTATGCTCACTTTCCACGCGCCTGTGCAGCGTACTTTTTCCAGATGGCCGAATCGTAAAGCATCTGGATAAAAATGCCGCCCACCACGGACCGCGCCTGAAAGCCTACCTGTTTACCGGATTTAGTGTCGTACCAATCCGATAAGGGAACTCTGCTCGGCGACTCGTTCGCGAAGGAATATGCAGGATCGAAAAGCGCCTGGAAACCAGACTCCGAGTTGCTGAGTGAAGCGGTCCAGGCAAGCCAGTCCAATTTCGTGTAGTCCGCGCGGTTGTCTAGCGGGAGTCCGTACTTATTCTGGTGCGTCTTGTAGAACGCCAGTTCCCTTTGCACCACTTCCTTTGGAAATAAATTCACATCGAGCAGGTGATCCCAAACCAGATTGTATTTCTGGCTCCATGTTCCCGGCCTGTCGAACGCCAGCCGAAAGTGATCACCATCGTTCGCCAATCCTATCCACCGCTTCGCGAAATCCTGCGCCATGGTCAGGTATTGCGTCGAGACCTCGTGCTGGCCCAGCTCACCAGCCAGCTTCCCGTATGCGCCCAGAGCAAGGATGGCCTTGATCGACAGGTTCGCGTTATGCGCGAGATGCCCGGCGAAATCATCCGTGCAAAGCTGGTTCTCAGGATCGAGGCCTTTCTCTTTCAAATACTCAGCCCATTTCGTCAGAGTTGGCCAGTACCCTTTCGCAAAATCGGCATTACCCTCGACCTGCGCAATGCCTGCGATCATGAGCAGCATGTTTCCACTCTCCTCAACCGGCATCTGATCGCGCTCGGAGGCTTCGCCCGCCCCATATTGTTGGCCGTTGGCGAGCGGATATCGGCCGAGATCATGAGGTGCGAACGGAAAGCGCCATTGTGGAAGGTCAGCGTAGTCGAGGATCGGTTTCAATTGTGCTTTGAGCAGCGCCGTATTAAACAGGAGGAAGAACGGCGAACTAGGGTAGGTCACGTCAACCGTGTCGATGGACCCGTTGCTGAAGTTTTCTTTCGAGAAGAAGAGAGGCGTGGAATCTATGTCAGCCGTCAGCTTGTGCGCCGCGAATGTCTGGCTATAGGCCAAGGCGGCCAATTGCGCGTACTCTTCACCCCCGGCTTTTCGAAGATCGGCGAGAAGTTCTTCGTCGAAACTCTTTGAGCGATCGCTCAATTTCTGGTAGTCGGCTAAAGCGGCGCGCAGGAGATCTTCAATCTCCATTCCATTCCTTCGCCAATAGGGCCTGAGGCGCCTTTCGAAATACGCGATGGAATAAAGGTCGTCATAAGCGACAACCAGATAATGAGAAACTGGCGTCGCAGACACGTTGCCGAAATCGAAAGACTCTGACAAAACGGGCAACTCCTGCGCGTAAGGCCGGTCAGTCAGCAGATCATCCGAGTTGGGAACCTGGCCGCTTCTGCTGAACGATCGTATGGCCTCCGGCCGCACCGTCGCTGCTTCGGAAGTTCCGGTGAGCGGCGGTGCAACCACATAAAGGTAGCCCCAATCGATTCGGAGATCGTCCCCTGATTTCTCGAGCACGGGCTGTTGTTCGGTCCCGATGCGCAGCACCTGCATGTCTCCGAGGCGGTAACGCGACCAGGCGACCCGCTCCTCCATCGAGTTCACCGCGATCTGAGCGCTGGCATCGAAATACACCTGCACCTTATGAATTCCTGCGTCGGCGGATTGAACACTCCAGGTGAGGTAAGTGACCGGACGCGAAAGCACGTCCAGATTGTTTGGAAGCGCCGGCGTCAGAAACGTCAGCGTGAGCCTGATGTTCGCGCCTTCGAAGTGATAGATCGTGCGCGTGGGGAAAACTTCGAGCTTCGTCTGAGTGAGGGCTGGAACTCCGCGCGGATCCTTCCCAATCACGCGATAGACCGTGCCGTCCACCCGCACCAAGCCACAAAGCGACTGATCGGTGCCCGTCCAATGCTTCGTCGATGACTCGGTCAAGTGGTCTGTCATAGACCAGATGCTGAAATACGGATCGTGGGCGACCAGGGGAACTGCCGGAGGTCTGAGATCGGCGGCGGACGCGAACTGCGCGGCAGCAAGGGTAAGGAGCAGGCAGTGAGCCGCGGTCGAAACGAAGTAACGCTTCATGTTTTTATTGAATTGTCAGTTGATTGTAAAGCTGGGTTGCGTTTTGCCGGGTTACAATTTCGGACGGAACCGAATACTCCTTCGCCGGCCTAAAGCTTGGATCGCGCAGAATCTTCAATGCCACTTGCACCGCTTGATCGACGCAGAGCGGATAAACAAAAGTGGCGGCGAGAATCCCGTCCAGCACTTTCTTGATGCCACCGGCAGGACCGCCTAAGCCATCGACCCCGACGAAGATCATCTGCTTTTCGCGATCCAGTTCTTTCGCGGCTAGAAAGGCGCCCACGGCCATTGGGTCATTGTGGCCGTACACTACGTCGATCGACGATTGCGCGCGCAACACTTCGGTCATTCTATCCTTGGCTCGTGCCTGCACCCAGTCGGCGACCGGCTCTGCGACGATTCGAATCCCGGGAAATTTTGCGAACACCTCCGCGGCGCCGTTATGCCTGCTCACCTCGCCCTCCACTCCGAGCAAACCGCGGATCTCCACGATGTTCCCCTTCGGCTGGTGATATTTCGACACCAGATAGTCTTTGATGAAATCTCCCGCCATGCGCCCGATCGCGACATTATCGCTGTGCACATACGTCGTGTAGTAGGGACGAAGAATATCACGCTCGAGACAGATTACCCGGATCTTCTCTTCAGCGGCATCGCCCATTACGGCCGTCAGAGCGGCCCGTTCATTCGGGGCCACGATGAGGAGATCGGGCCGCTCTCGAATGAACGTTTCAACTTGCGCAACCTGCCGGCTGTTATCCTGCTGGGCGTCGGCAATCACCAATCTCACATCCCCCGCTTCAGCGAATCGCTTCGTCATGAGTGCATTCTGGGCGGCGCGGTAAGGTTCAGCGTTGTTGCATTGGCTGAAAGCTACCACGTACTGGCGTTTGCCATTTCTGGTTTGAATGCCCCTGCTGCAGCCTGCGGCAACCAGCGAGGCGATAAGTATGAAAGCGGGCCCAACCGCTTTCATGCGACCGTTCGGCCTTGCTTCTGGACAGCTACGGCAAGGATGATAATCACGGCCTTCACCATCATCTCGACGTTGCTATCAACGTTGTTCAAACGCAGCATATTGGTGAGAACACCTATCATCAGGGTACCGATAATCGTGCCCGGGACCGAGCCTCTGCCGCCCGACAGCCGGGTTCCTCCGATCACAACCGCGGCAATCGCATCAAGCTCATAAGCGACTCCGGAATTGGGGTTGCCCTGATGATTCTCTGCCGCGTAGAGTACGCCGGCAACACCGGAGAGCAGTCCAGAAAGCGAGTACACAATTATCTTGACGCGGCGAATCGGCAGGCCCGCATAACGCGCCGCCCGCTCATTGTCGCCGATGGCCCTGACGTGTCTTCCAAAAACCGTTCTACTGAGTAGAAGCCAGAACACGATCGCAAGCCCGCCATAGAAAGCTATGGTGATCGCCTTCCCGCGAAAGATCTCCGCGAAAACGGAAGCCACATCGCTACCGAAGCCTATATCGCTATTGGCATTGTTGGAGAGCCATTTGGCCAGGCCTCGAATTCCGATCATTCCCGCCAGAGTGACCACAAAAGGCTGAATATCGAAGACCGCGATCACAGCGCCCTGAATGGTCCCCATCAACGCGGCTATCGCTAGTGTGGCTACGATGGCCATTACGATAGATGCCGGATTGCCCCATCCGCTATGCCACCGCGTAAGAATCATCGCGACAATGGATGTCGAGAGCGCCAGAATGCTGCCGACACTCAGATCGATCCCGCCGGTCAGGATGACGAACGTCATCGCGAGCGAGATTATGCCGACGATTGCAACCTGGCGCAGGACGTCGGTCAGATTGCCGAGTTCAAGGAAGATGCGGGTACCATCGAAAGCAGTCGGGCTGATGATCATGGCAAGCAGAATGATGCTGATGAGCGCAGCCAGGCTCAGCAGGACATCGCGCCTCTCGCCGGAGGACTCACGCCAGAAGTGATTTGCTCTCGCTGCTAACTCCGCCAAGCGGTATCCCCCGGCGAAACCACCGCGCTCGTGGCATACGAAATGATTTCTTCCTGACTGGTGTTCCGGGCGTCCAGTTCCGCCGTGATCTTCCCTTCTCGCATGACGAGAATGCGGTCGCAGCACCGCAACAGTTCCGGAAGTTCTGAACTTACGAACAGGATTCCCTTCCCCTGCTCTGCGAGTTGCTCGATAATGCGGTAAATGTCTTCTTTAGCGCCCACATCGATACCGCGGGTCGGGTCGTCAAGGAATAACACGTCTGGATCCGCCAGCAGACAACGGGCAAACAGAACTTTCTGCTGCCCTCCGCCACTTAACGAACTTACGGGAGCGTTGGGCGACGAGCTCTTGAGCGCCAGCTTGCGAAGAATCGGCGCCATCGCTTGCGCCTCCCGCTGCGGCTGCGTGATACCGGCCCGAGAAAGCCTGGGCAGATCCGCAATCGTACCGTTTTCAAGCACGCTCATCTGCATCATCAGACCGTCAAGCTTTCGATCCTCCGCGAGCAAACGCATGCCAAGCTGCGACGTTTTCGTTATCGAATCCGGTGATACCGGCTGACCGCGCAGCGTCATCGTTCCTTGCTTCCATTGATCCAGCCCCACCAGTGCCGCTCCGAGTTCACTCCGTCCAGCCCCGACCAGGCCGGCAATTCCCACCACTTCCCCTCGCCGAAGACAAAAGCTCAGCTGATTCAGCTTGCCCGTGGTCAAACCCGAAACAGAGAGCAGTGGTTCGAGCGGCACCGTATCTTTTTTCTTGCGTTCACTGGCCGTCCAGGGCCGCCCGACCATCATGCTGATCAAGTCACCTGTGGACGCCTCATTCCGATTACGCGTACCCACGGTTGCACCATCCCGCATAACCGTCATACGGTCGCAGATTCGAAAGATCTCATTCATCTTGTGGGAGACGTAAACAACTGCGACCTTTCGCGCTTTCAGGCTCGTTATCAGCGAAAACAATCGCTCCACCGAATCGTGAAAGAGAGAGCTAGTCGGCTCGTCGAGGATGAGAATGCGGGTGCGCATGCTCAATGCACGTGCAACCATCACCAATTGCATTTCGCCGATACTCAGGCTGGACACACGGCGATCAGGCGGAACCGCTAAACCGACAAGGCTCAGAAACTCCCCCGCAAAAAGATTGATTTCCCGAAAGCGCGGGATGCCCCGTTCAGGAAACTCTCGGTTACCGATGACAATGTTCTCCGCCACGCTCAGATTGGGGAACAGATCGAGTTCCTGGTGGACCATCCCAATGCCTAGCCTTTGTGCCTCGAGCGGGCCCGTCACTTCGACGTGTTGGCCATGGACGAGCATTTCCCCGCGGTCCGGACGGACCGCGCCCGCGATAACTTTGGCTAGCGTGCTTTTGCCTGCCCCGTTCTCGCCCATGACTGCATGCACTTCTCCAGCGGCGAGCGAAAAAGCGGCGCCCCGGAGAGCCTGGACACCGCCATAGCTCTTTTGGATGTTTCGGACGCTGAGAACTTCGTCAGACATGAAGGAACCGGTCTCAAGTGCTACCGGCTTGAGGTCGAAGCAACAATACCAGATGAAATGCCAGTCCTTTCAGCCGCAGAACGCGGGAAACGTTCACTGCGCCGGCGAGGATCTACTGAGTGCAGCCGGGACACGGGACCGATTCTCAAACCCGCGCACGATCCCGACTGCTCCTGGACTACAAATTCACTCATGCACGTCAAGCTTAAACCCATCCACGAACAAACCATCGTAATCACAGGCGCATCCAGCGGTATCGGCCTTGCGACGGCTCAATCCGCTGCCGCGCAAGGCGCTCAAGTGGTTCTCGCTTCCCGTAACGAGGAAGCTCTCTCGCAAATCGTCGCCGAGATCGAAGCCAATGGCGGTAAGGCGATTTACGTCGTAACAGACGTCAGCAAACGCGACGATATCGAGCGTCTTGCAGCCACGGCTATTGCCAAATTCGGCGGTTTCGATACGTGGGTAAACGACGCAGGTCTCGGGCTGTGGGGCCGTCTGGAAGAGGTTTCCGATGCCGATCACCGGCAGCTCTTCGAGATCAACTTCTGGGGGGTCGTCTATGGCTCCACTGCCGCGGTTCGCCATCTGAAGCAAAAGGGTGGAGCGCTCATCAACCTGGGAAGCGTCGCCTCGGATTTCGCGTTCCCGATTCAAGGTATGTATTCGGTCAGTAAACACGCGATCAAGGCGTTTACCGACGCGCTCCGCCGCGAGCTTACCGACGAAGACGCCCCCGTTTCGGTAACGCTGATCCAGCCCGCCGCGATTGGAACGCCGTTTCCTGCGCATGCGAAGAATTACAACGAGCAAGAGGCTAAACTGCCACCTCCGATATACGCACCCGAGGACGTTGCGCGCACAATCCTGTTTGCCGCTGAGCATCCGCGCCGGGCGTTACACGTCGGAGGCGCGGGAAAAGTACTTGGTATTTTCAGCCGGCTCACCCCAGCACTCGTCGACTTCACGTCCAGCCTTCTGATCAAATCGCAGCTTAAGTCTGAGCCCGCACAGCCGAAAGCCGATAGCTTATGGCGTGCTGGACAGGACGGGGAAGTTCGCGGAGGTCAATCCGGGATACGTCGCAGCCTTTACACTGCGGCAAGCGTAAACCCGGCAATTACGGCTTTGGCAATAGGCGCAGGGGCAGCTTGCCTGGCCGTGGCTATCGCGAAGCGCAGAACTTCAACCAGCTAGAGCTAATTACTCGCGGAAACTACCCGGGGCGTGACAGTTCTCACGCCCAAATGCAGTCGGCGCCTTGAAAATACCAGAAACGAGTAAACACGCAAAAGATCCCCGCCTGAGATCAGTCTCGAGCGGGGATCTTTTGCTTACTTAGTTGCTGATACTCAGCGTTAGACTGCTCCGCGTCGTCCGGCTATCAAGCTCACCAAGAACAAGACCAGGAAAATCACGAAACAAATCTTTGCAATCGATCCTGCGGCGGCAGCAATACCACCGAATCCGAGTACCGCAGCGATAATCGCGATCACCAAAAACACCCAGGTATACCAGAGCATGTGCTAACGTTCTCCTCCCAATCTGTACAAGCACTTTCCGGGCCAGATAACATCCCGCGATCGCGACTTAGTAAGTGCTTTAGGCAGAGAAGGTTAGGCCTTCTAAGAAGAATGACTCCTTCCGAACCCTGGTTCCAGCAGCAATGAAGTATTTTCGCCGGTACGGAAGAAAAGGGAGCATGCCTTCGGAACTCTTCACCCTTTGCTCCGGAACAGCATCACGATTTCGATCAGCAGGATGATGACAACCATCAACTCGAGGAGAAACGTTCGGCTCTGATGAAATTCGTTCACCATTGACTCGTATAACTCCCGTGCCGTCGTGAGCTTCTCGGTAACCAGCGCGCGATAGTCATTCACCCCAATGCGCGAAGCCGCAAGGCGGTATGCACGCGCGTAAAACATGTCACTCAAAAACTTGATGGCGTTTTCTGTTCGCTCGGCAAGTTCCCTGTAGTCTAGACGGATCGTGTTCAGATCCTCCGCCTGCCTCGCCAGACGCCACCGTCTCCACATGCCGCGGCGCGTCTCCAAGCGCTTGTAAACGTCCGCCAACACGCTGGTGAGCACCTCGTCGTAGTAACGAAACTCGAGAAGCTGCGTGTTGGCGTATTCCAAAAGCTCAATCGTCGGTGAAGCGAGGAAAGACGTGTCATAAACAAAGGCGGCCACCCATCCGACAACCAGGAGGTCGGTCGGGTAGTAAGACATGCTCGACTGCAAAACCTCTTGCTCCTCGCGCGGTGAAAGCGGCGACTCTTCGCCACGAACGATCTGGGCAATTTGCGTGCGGTACTGCCGTGTCAGGCCCTCGGCTGTCAGCGTGGATTCGTCATCTTGCAACAGCGGATCCAGCTGAACCACATAGTAGTCTTCCCAGATCCATTCCCGATGCGGCTTGCGAAGACCGCCCGTGAATGGCCTCAGGCGGGTCTCCAACAATGTTCTTGCGCGGTGTTCGAGCTCAGGGGAAGAGATCCACTGGTTGGCTAAACCTACCAAACCTTCCCAAGACCGTTCAAATGTCGTTTGCAGCTCGACGCTCGCAATCCCATAGTCGAAGTAGCGAATGCGGCCGAACAAAGGCGCACCCGCAAATTCTGTGCACTGCCCCAGCGTTTCGCCGACCGGGGTGCGCTCAAACCTCACGTATTCCGGAGTCTGACGCCGGAAAGCCGGCTCACGCTTACCCGGATCGGTTCCGAGAACGTTGTGCAGAAACGTAAGATCGATCTCTTCCGCAATGTCGAACAGGAGCAAAGCTCGAATGCTCCCCGTCAACACCCGGTTTGCGGAGTTCATGACATGGCCGCGTTATCCGGCCGAAATTTACTCCTAAGCAGCGTCCCGCCTAGCCCGTTTGTTGCCTGCTCGACCTGACTGCTTCGGTTCACGCTTTGCTGCCTTGCCCGACGGTTTGGGCGGAGCGGGTTCTTCGCGCCAGGCTTTCCAAAGCTGACTGAGATTCCGCACGAACAGCCGGGGCTTTTCGGCATAGACGCGGTGGGCCAGAGCTATCGAATTGCTGCGAAGTTCCTGCTCGTGCTGCGCCGCGAGCGCCAGAAAAGCATCGATCCCACTTTGGTCGCCAAAGTTTTGGGGGCTCTCTTCGACCTTAGTTCGAAGAACAGCGAGATTATGGTCGTCGCCAAGCCAGGTCTCCAAGTCTTTCAGGCTGCTCTCGTGCGCTTGCATCACGTCTGTCCACAGATTCTCGAGCAACCGCACGTGGTACCAGTGGTCCTTCACGCGTTTTCGAAGGTTGTGATACAAGACAGGATCTTCGCGCTTCTCCGCTCTCTTGAGTGCTCTTCGACCCTCCCGATAGCTAAGCTCCAAGCCGCGAGTTATGCCATCAAAGCCATCCTTTGACAAGGGCCAGGTGGCTGATCTTTGCGCAGCCGAGGTCAACGTCCTAATTGTTTCGCGGATTACTTTGTCCGGCTGCAGGCGCTGCTCGGTCTCTCGTTTCTGGTCTTCGAGGCCGCGCTTGATCCCGCTTAGTGCCTTTTTTTCGATAGCGCCTGAAGACTTTTTGTCTAGTTGATCGAAGACTTCGAGCAGCGCCGCGGCGTCGCGAAGCTCCGAAAGCTGCTGCCCTATGCCTCGAAAACTGGCATTCTCTTTCTTGTACGTCTTTCCAAGCTCAGGCCGCATCAACCGCAGCACGCCTCGGATCTTCTTAACGCTCTTGCGCGCCTCGTGAATCGCCTCGTCCCGCTGACCCCCGGAAGCTCCGCCGAGAAGCTGAGTTGCCGACTCTATCTCTTCGGCGACGATTCGTCTGATGCCTTCCGGTACAGCCTCATCTGCCTTCAGTCGATATGCCATGACCAATTTTAAGAGAACTGGTCAAGAGAGTAGGGATGCTTCGCCCTACCCTCTCGACCACGGCTACTCAGGAATGTCCTTCCTGCGGAGATGTCGGCGCGACGTTGGTGGTGTCCCCGCCAAATTCCTTCTGCGCTTCTTCGTGCCGGCCCATCAGATCTAAGGCAGCGGAGGTGACGTGCTCGGCCGTGAATCCGAAGTGCTTCATAATTTGATCCCCCGGAGCCGAGGCCCCAAAGTGATCGATACCGATCATGATGCCTTCATCCCCGGCCCAGCGCTCCCATCCATAGGTGGAAGCCGCCTCTACAGTTACACGCTTCTTCAAGGCCTTTGGCAGAACACTTTCACGGTAAGCCTCATCCTGCGCCGAAAAGAAGAACCAGCTAGGCATGCTCACTACACGCGCTCTGACGCCGTATTCCTTCAGCTTCTCCTGCGCCTTCATGCAAAGCGCTACTTCCGACCCCGAACCAATAAGAATCACCTCCGGGTTCCCGCCCTCGGCTTCAGACAGGATGTAGGCGCCTTGGCTCACACCGCCCTTGACGCTGGTGCGGCTCAGATGGGGGACATTCTGCCGCGTGAGTGCAAACAGAGTCGGTCCGTCATGTTCTACCGCCGCTACCCAGCATTCTGCCGTCTCGGTTGCATCAGCCGGACGCATCACGTTCAGTTTTGGTATCGCACGAAGTCCGGCAAGCTGTTCCACCGGCTCATGCGTAGGGCCATCTTCACCCACCGCCACACTGTCGTGCGTGAAAATGTAGAACGCCTTCAGCTGGCTCAAAGCCCCGAGCCGTATGGATGGCTTCATGTAATCGGAGAAGACAAGGAACGTCGCGCTGAATGGCAGCAAACCACCGTGCGCCGCCATGCCGTTTACTGCCGCTCCCATCGCATGTTCTCGAACTCCGAAAGCGATGTTGCGGCCCGCGTATCCCCAGACTCCGCCCACCGCTCCTTGCGTGCTCGGCCCTTCTGCTTCCGGCGGCTGAAAATCGCCTTCACCTTTCAACGCAGTATTCGTAGACGGGTTCAGATCCGCGGATCCGCCCATGAGGTTCGGAATGTGCTTGGCGAGAGCGTTCATTACCTGCCCGCCGGCCGCACGCGTCGCGATAGGCTTGTCTTCCGGCTTCCACTTCGGCAGGTCCGCCTGCCAGTTCGGTGCGAGCTTGCCGCTGAGTATCTGCTCTAATTCGGCGGCTTCTTTCGGAAACGCCTGTTTGTAAGCGTCGAACTTAGCCCCCCAGCTCTTTTGCTCTGCCGCGCCTTTCTCGCCGACCTGCCGGAAGAACTTGACGGAGTCTTCAGGCAAATAGAACTTATCCATGCTGCCCCACCCGAGGGCCTTCTTAGCCGCCTGCAGTTCCTCATCTCCGAGCGGGTTGCCATGCGCCTCAAACGTGTCCTGTTTTTTCGGACTTCCGTACCCGATGTGTGTTCTCACCAGAATCAGCGAAGGTCTGTGCTTTTGATCGCGCGCTTCCTGTATCGACTTT
Source organism: Terriglobia bacterium (assembly GCA_963723645.1). Taxonomy (GTDB): domain Bacteria; phylum Acidobacteriota; class Terriglobia; order Bryobacterales; family Bryobacteraceae; genus Bog-105. The sequence goes on along the minus strand of CAVRRR010000005.1, from coordinate 269,281 downwards.
TCGACATCCTCCGTGTCATTTCCCCGCGCGACGTGCCGGATATGCCACCCATACGCCTCGAAGCGCTTTCCGACATCTTCGGTGAAGCACAGGCTGGTTCCACCGGCAAGCGAGATGTGGTTGTGATCGTACAGAAAAATCAGTTTGCCGAGTTGCAGGTGCCCGGCCAGCGACGCAGCCTCCTGGCTGATGCCCTCCATCAGATCGCCATCGCCGCAAATGCCATACGTGTAATGGTCGACAATGGTGTGCCCCGGCCGGTTAAAACGCGCTGCGAACCACGCTTCAGAGATCGCCATCCCCACTGCGTTCCCGAAACCCTGCCCAAGCGGACCTGTTGCGACTTCCACGCCGACTGTGTGCCCGCGCTCGGGATGACCCGGTGTCTTGCTTCCCCACTGCCGAAACCTTTTCAACTCCTCCAGCGGCAGATCGTAGCCGGTCAGGTACAAGAGGCTGTACAGCAGCATGGACCCGTGGCCAGCCGACAATACGAAACGGTCACGGTCAAACCATTGCGGATCTTTCGGATTGAACCGCAGGAACTTTGTCCATAAAGTGTATGCCATCGCGGCCGCCCCCATCGGCATCCCGGGATGTCCCGAGTTGGCCTGCTGCACAGCATCGGCCGAAAGGAACCGAATTGTGTTGATACAAAGATCTTCTAGCGTTTGTGTTTCTGTGGTTGGCACGTTTTTCTCTCCTCGTTGGACTAGTTTCAGGGAACCTTGTGACGCGAAGTCACGATACTCTATCTCGAACCCACCCGCATCCGGCGAAGCACTGCCCAATCGACCCCAAGTGAGCTAAAGGGTCCGCTGCGTCATCAGGCTTCAGCCGCTCTTACAGGTTAGTACTTCGAGGTTTCTCAGCACGCTATTCTGACAGGAGGATGGTCCTGGCGCTTCCGGGAGGCGGCCGGCGAACGCATGCCGCTGCGTTCCGGCGGAATTTGCGATTTAGCTTAACTCCTTACAAAACGAAAATCTTTGGCGTTCGATTTATCGCGGCAGCATCGCTCGCTTGTGGTCTGTCGCTCGCTCAAAGTGCTCCTCCAGCTCCCAGTTCCGACGCGTCCCCGGCTGTAGACTCAACCTCTACCCCGCCCCCGATCTCCTGCCCGGCGGGAGCGCCCATCGGCGCGGTGCAACTGCGCGTTCAGAGTTCTTCGAACCCCAACAGCCTGCCCTTCGCGACCATCAATCATCTCTCGGAAGGCGATACGGTCCTCTACTCCCCGATCCTGCGTAATCGCGAGAAACGACCGGGGGAAGTATCTCTCGTGATGGTTCCCGCCAAGCACCAGCCGAAGGAACCCGCCCTGCTCGTCACCGATCCGAAACCGGCAGACAAGCCACAGAAATGGACTGTTCCGCAAACGGTGTCGCTCGCTGCCTTGGTTTACGGCCCGCAGGATCTCAGCAAGAAGAAAGTAGAAGGTTTCTTATCGCAAGATGACCTGCTTATCGCGCAGCTTGCCGATTACGCGGAGAAGACAGCTCAAACGGAAGCGTTGGTCGAGGCGCTTTCAGATGCCGGCAGTTCTTCGGCGAGCGTGAACGCCGCCCTTGCAGGTTTCGCTTCGCAGTACGGCTTGTCGGTGCAAATCGACAAAACCGCTCCCCCTGCTGTGCAAGCTCAGACTCTGTTCGCAACCATGAACCCGCAGCTCGCAACCTATAACCCGTTATCCAGTTCGACCGCCGAACGCGTGGGACAGACGGCGAGCCTCGCCACTGCTGCGGCGACCCTTTTCTTTGGCAGTCCAATAGGTTTGGCTGCAGGCGGAACCGCCATGCTGCTCGACCTGCGCTACATAGCTTTCCCGGGTACACAGTTTCGTTCCTCCTTTGCACAAAGCTTTTCGCCGCCGCTTCCGAAGGACGGCCTGAACCTCTGCGGCCAGCGCACCCCTGCTCCCCCGCATACTCGTGTCGCATTCATCTGGGCCGTTCGCATTCCGAATACGCCCTCACCGGCCATCAAAATAGGCGCCGCCGATTTTATCCCCGCGGGCCAGAAGAGCCCGCTGCCAGTGGAAATGCCTGATGTGCAATGGAAGTACCTTCAGCGAGCCCGCGAATGGACCCTTGAGAACAATAAGGGTCAAAAAACTCCGGTCGCTGTTTTGAAGTTAGGCAATCAGAAAGCCCTCGAACTGGACCTCACAAAAGCGGCAGTCGCGCCCGGAGATTACCACCTCTCCGGCTTTTGGGACTGGAATCGCTTCCAAGCTTCCGGCGAAGTACACGTCCAGCCCTTGAGTGACTTCAACGCCGCAAAACTCGAGGCGGCGTCTCAGGATCACCTGCTTGCCCGCTCAGGAAAGGTCGCGGTCACTCTGGCGAATGACGATTTCGAATTCCTGACCAAAGTCGAACTGAAGAAATCAGGCGACGAGTTTGCCGTGCCCGAAGCCGCGCGCTTCATGCTGCCGAAGGGTCTGCGCGCAGGACCGCAAACTCACGCCGACGTGCAGATTGACACCACGAATCTCGATCCCGGCAAGTATGAGTTGCTGCTTTCGCAACAGGACGGGAAAAGTCATCCTGTCAAAATCAGCGTTCTCCCCAATCTGCCTAAAATCGAGAACCTTCCAATCCTCGCGAACCAGGGAGAGTCCGCTCAGCATTACGTTCTAAAAGGTGAGCGGCTCGAGTTGATCTCCAAGCTGCAGGCCCCCGGCGCAGTGTTCGAAATGGGTCCGGCTTCGCCCGCAGGTTCCGACCGAAGCCTCACCGTTCAGCTCAAATCCGATCTCAAACCCGGCACCGCGCTCGCCATTCAGGTTGACGTTGCAGACCGCAGTGAGCCCATGACACTGCCTGACGCGCTTCAAATCACTGGTCCTTTGCCCGTTATTGCAAGCTCTCATCTGTCGATGCCGAACGGCATCGCCATCAGCCTACCCGCGGACGAGTTCCCCGCTGGCTACAATTTGACAGCCATGCTCGATGTAAGGAACGTCGAACCGCGAAGCGTCCTTACACTAGCCTGCTCGGAAGAGGTCGCAGATCCGGTATCGCTGCATGTGGGTCAGCAGAACTCAAACTACAGTCTGCAACAGCTCTCGCACGATCAGCTCTTTCTGTCGATCGACACGGCAGAGTTTCCTGCGGGGTGTTCGCTGCAGGCTACCGTTCAGAATGGGACGAGCGGACGCTCGCAGCCATTTACCCTGGCGCGCATCATACGGCTGCCGCAGATCGATAGCTTTGAAAGCACGGCCATGCCCCCGCAGGATGGAAACCGCGCCTACGTGCTCACCGGCCGCAATCTCGAGATGATTGAAAAAGTTGGGTGGGATCAACTGGAAGGGGTTCCGGTCCCCGGCCTGCCCGCACCCATTCAGGGCCAAGGCCTCAAACAATCTCTCCAGATCAATTTGCCGGATCCGGTTCCGCCTTCCGCCACTTTGCACATCTGGTTGCGAGGCGAGAAGACTGCAAGTTCCACCGCACTTTCTCCGCGCGCTAAACAGAACCCCGGCACAGCCCCATCGTCCGGCGCCGCGCTGCTGCCCCCAGCCGGTAGCGCACCGCTTCGGTAACTTATGGCTTATCGGATTTGATTGATCTTTGCAGGATGCTCTTCCGCGTAGAAAGGACTTTCTTCGCAACCGGCGTTTCGATCGCGTCCGCAGAAGCTTCTTCCCGGTTAATGATTGAGGACGATCCGAGCCTCGATCGCGATTTCACCGGGGTCTCGGGCCTTACCGCTTCGACGGCAGTCGTAGGGACGGATTCTGGTTCAATAGCGACGACGTTGCCCTGCGCGTCGAATCGCTCAACTCGAACGCGTTCCTCGGCTAGATTCACCTTTTGCCGCAAAACCTCAGTCTCTTCTCGCTGGGTCACGTGTATCTCCTCCGTGACTTGCCACCGTTTTTCGCAGCCGTCCAGAACTTCTGAAACCACCGGAATGACCAGCGTATTTCCGATCCGGCGAGGCTCTTGCGGACCGTCAACCACCCGGCTCGTCTTAACACGCCTGACATCGGCGTGACCTTTGCGCAGTTCTTGCTCGAGTAACTTCTCGTGGTGCTCGAGACTCTTGGTAATGCGAACGCCGCCGGTTTGAACCGGCACGGCGCTCGCATGCATTTCCTCCCGGATGACGGGAACTACAGTTTCACCCTCGTCCGGTTTCATACCTTAGCGCGTTGTATTCGAGGCCGCGGAGGTCTTGCCCGTGACCTTGTTCCAACCGTACTGAACGGAATCCTTCATTCGATCCCACGTGCTGTTCGGATAACGCTTGGCATAGTCCGAGCGCAGGTCCGATTCGATCTGGCTGTAATCCCGGCCTTTATAGCGAGGATCGTTGGCCGCTTCATAACCGTACCGGTACGCCGGGGCATAGTCATCATATTTCGCGGTTCCGCCAGGAAAGGCGGTCGAGAAGTGTTTGCGGAAGTCACTATCGTCGTAACCCTGCCCGCTAGTGCTCCCGGTCAAATTCTCGACTTCTACATCGCTTCGTCGCACCGAGTCACGGATCGTCTCGGTTCTTTCGGTAGCTTCTTTACCGACACGAACTTCCTCAACCACCCGGGCCTGCTTGGCAACCACCGGCTGCTCAGCGTACTCCGTCACTTCGATGACCTGATCGCGGCCGGCACGGAAATCCGCTTCCGTCGCTTCACGGTTCACTGGCTGGCGGTCTACGCGAACATGTTCTTCACGCAACCGAACCTGCTCCTCAACCGGCGTCTCGGTGATGCGCGAGTAAACACGAACTCCGCCACGCTGCACGGCGCGCTTGCCAACCTGCAACTCTTCTTCGACAACCGGAATCGCCTGGCTTGTCTGCTGAGCTGTCTGTTGATTCACCTGCGTGCCAGCCCCCGCGGTTGTCCCCTTTGGAACTCCAGCCGAGCCTGTCGTAGTGGCAGCGCCCCTTGCGGCAGCAGCGCCCAACCCTGCGGTTGCGCCCGCCAATTCGGTTCGGGCATTCAGCACGTCTGACTTGCTGCCCTGGTAACCTGCATCGTAGGTGTTCGGTGTGCCGACGCCTCTTGCCGTCCCATAGTCATCCGTATGAACATCAACCGGAGAGTGCCGGTCCAGGATGTCAGCAATCTTAGAAACGTTGGACTCTTCAGCCTCTACGCTGACAATGGTCTTGCCGCCCGAATAAGCGGTTTGGTAGCCCGAGGTGTGCTCGTGCTCTTCTCCGCCGAAAAGCGATTTAAACCAGCCTGTAATGCCCCCTTCGTGGTGAGCGTAGCCGGTGGTCCCGCTTGTGCCAGCGGTTGCCGATCCCGCGTTTTCGGACGATACGTAGATCCTGTCCGAGCTGATGCCCGCCGCTTTTAGATCGGCTGCCGCAGCTCGCGCCTCTTCCGCGTCGTCGAAAACTGCTACCACCGTGGAATCGTTGGTCGTTGCCATGTATCTTTCCTCCTTGGAAACTCTATACAAGCTGTGGACGAGAATTACCGGGAATTGCTACAGTCGCAAACCAGTTTTGTTCGCTCTCTCTCGCCGCGTGCGAGCCAGCTCCTCAGATACGGCAATTTTTTCTTGCTGTCCGCTCTGGAGCTGTCAGAAGTTCCTCGTCTGAGGCTTAACTTAGTAACACGCTCATGAAATTCTTGAAAGTCACCGGCGTGTTACTAATCTTTTCTCTTACCTGCTTTTCGTCTCATCGCCACAGCCGTGCTCAAAATGGACAGTCGGGAGTCTTCGATTTCTACCTTCTGGTTCTCTCCTGGAGTCCCGAATTCTGTTACAGCCGTCCGGGTGCCGCGGAATGTTCGGCCCATAAGGGTTTCGTGGTTCACGGTCTGTGGCCCCAGAACAAAGATGGTTCGTACCCGTCGAACTGCCGTACCGATCAACCCGCGCCATCCGATCCGTCTTCAATGTCCGGCATCATGCCTGCCGAAATTGTGCGGCACGAGTGGCAAACGCATGGAACCTGCAGCGGGTTGAGCGGCGACGCGTATTTCGCGCTCATCCGAAAAGCTTGGGCATCCGTAAAAATCCCAGAGCAGTTCAGCGCTCCAGGCGCCAGCTTCTCCGTTTCCTCCGCACAGCTGAAACACGCCTTCGAGAAATCGAATCCTCAACTGAACGACTCCGGGATGGCGGTTCAACTCCGAACCCGGTACCTCAACGCTGTCGAGATTTGCCTGGCGAAAAGTCCTGCTTTGGACCCGATCGCCTGCTCAGGTGTGAGAGACGCCCGGAGCGGCACCTTCCTCGTCCCACCGGTCCGATAGCGGAAGCCGTCCTCGGCGAACCCGCGGCCTCAACCTGAGCCCCGCGATCAGAAAACCGAAAACGCTAGAAGTACGTTCCCCGGCATGCCGCCCCATTGGCCATAGCCGGAGTTCACGAGAATCATGCCGTTCACGATAGCCGGGCCTGCAACATCAAGCGAGCCGCCGCGCGCAGGCGGCCCATTGACCGTGGGGAATTCGCGCGCAGTGTCGGTGTCCCAAAGGACTTTGCCTGTTCCCGTTGCAAATGCGCGCAGGTGACCGTCTACCGAGCCTGAGAAGATCGCGCCCGGAATCGCAGTAAGGGCGGCGGACTGCGCGGGCGAGCAGTCCGTTCCTCCGCCGGCACAAGGCGTGGCCGGCGTGTTCCATATAACCGTGCCAGTTGCCGGATCAAGCGCGTACAGCCCGCCGCCTTGCTTCGGGTTCAGTATCAATCGATAGCCTCTCGCCGACTTCTCGTCCCGGACGGCGCCAACTCCGAGATCGGAGACGGCCACGTAAACCTTGCTGCCATCGGATGCCGAGCCCCATTGACTGCCTCCAAACGGCCCCCCTTTGCCCAGACGAGTCTGCCAGAGTATCTTGCCTTTGGCGTCCGGATCGAGCCCGTAGGCTATGCCGGATTTTTGTGCGATCACCAGGATGCGTCTGCCGGCGCCGACGTCAACCAAAATAGGTGGCTGGCCAAAGTCGTAGTCGGCGCCGTGCGTCTCCGGGCAATTTCCGGGAACCGGTATCGCGCATGCATTATTAAATGCGTCATTCTGAGTAAGTTGAACCGACCAAAGTAATTTTCCAGTTTTGAGATCTAGCGCAGCAACGGCGTCGCTCGTGCCGGTTGGAGGGTCGGAATAGTTATCTCCGGTGCCAAAATAAAGCGCGCCTGCTTGTTCATCGATAGTTGGCGTTGACCATACGCCCGCACCGGATGGCCCATACGCTGCAGTTCCTGCGGGGCTTTTGCCGGTCGGCTTTGGTAATTCGGCGACGGTGAAAGTCTGCCAGAGCTTATCGCCGGTAGCCGCCTTGAGCGCCACAACGCTGCCGCGAAACGTGCAGCACTGATACTTGGGATCACCGGCCATCACTTCTTCGAATGAGGAAAAGGACTGGTACACGATGCCCTTGTAATAGCGCGGCGTGGCAGTGGCGAGAGTAGTCAAATGATCCGCGGGGCGCACCTTCCAGAGCAGCTGGCCCGTTTGCGCGCCCAGCGCGTACACATTTGCACCCGTATCGGCGATGAATATGGCTGGTGTGCCGCCGGCATCGCCAATAGCAGCACCGCCGCGAATCGCAGAGGCAGCGCGGAATTCCCAAAACGTGCAGCCGGAACGGGAATCCAGCGCGTAGAACGCTCCCGTACCGCTGCCGACGAATACATAATCTCCGATGATTGCGGGCTGTGAACGAGCCTCGGTTACCGCGCCCAGGTTGAACGCCCATTTGAGCTTCACCTTGTTCATGTCTGCAGGGGTGAGACCGGCGAGCGCGGCATTTTGGAAACGCGAATTGCTAAGGCTGGTGCTCCAGCCGTTCCATGCAGGGGCGTTCGCACCCGCCGGGAATGCTGGCTGGCTCTTACACGTGTGCGTCGCTGTGGGAGCGGTGGGTTGGCCCTGGCCCGTGGGATCGATGTTATGGATCAGAATCAGGAGTTGCGCGGGCGAAAGCCCCGCCGCCTGGGTCTTCATCACACCGCGCGTCAGCGCTTGGTAAATCGCTTGCCCGCTCATCGTCTTGATCGTGCTCAATGACGGAACTCGCGGCGCGGGCGAATCATGACAGGACGCGCAACGCTCCTTGTAGATTGCCGCTCCATCTTGAGCATGGAGCAGCGAAGTTACCACCACGAATAGACACACGTATCGCATAGGATCTCCTTTTACGCACACGCCTGAGGCGGTCGAACTAAATGAAGTCGCGCTTTCTGGACTGGAGAAATAACGTCAGCCCCAGGGTCACCAGAATGACCCCGAGTTCTCCGGACAAGACCGCCCGCGCCGTGGCGCTCCAAACGGCCACTGGTCCCGTCCATTGGGCGGTGAGCGACGGAATGCGGGCCAGCAAATACCAGCCGAACCAATAAGAGGAGTTGCACACCAGGGTGGCCGCCATAAGCCATCCTTCAGATTCGCCCACCAGCGCGGCAGCCGAAATCAGGCAGAAGCCAATAAAAGGAAGCATCGCCAGGATGAACAGCATCGGGATGGCTCCATGCGGAATGGTCTGGCGTGTCTCGATTGCGACCAGGGCGAAAATCAGCAGCGTGAGCCACGGAACCAGAAACATCGCCCAGACCGAGATGATTTTCGCGATTGAGTACTGGACCGCAGACACCGGAAGACTCATCACGAACGCGAGCGTCTGTTTCTTTCGTTCATTCATAATGGCTGACACCGGCAACATGCTCCCGAGAACACACAGCGCCACAAAGAACCACACGGCTCCGAGTAAGCGAGGCGTTTCCGCCGCCGATTGCGCCAGGACAAGCGCAACCAGGCCGACGGCCAGCGTGAAAAAGATAAGCACACGGCTGAGCCGCCAGTCCTTGAGAATCAAATGACCGATCACCGGGTTCATGCTTCCACCTCCTCGCGGCTGTGTTCTACGTTGGCGATGAAAATCTCTTCGAGCGTCATGTTCTCAACGCGCTGAACGCGCACTCCGGTGCTTTCATACGCGCTCGCCAGATCCGGCGCAAAGGCGTTCGAGGTGGCCACCGCCAGCCTCCCTTCGCGCTGCACGCCGATGATCCCGGGTAGCGCCGGCAGTTCGATCCCGCGAGGAACCTCTAACCGCAGCCGCCGCCAGCGATCGATATAGCGCTCCTTATCCATCGAGTCGATGATGCGTCCGCGATCGATAAAGGTGATCCGATCGGAAATCTGTTCCACGTCCTGCGTGTTCTGTGACGAGAACAGAATGCTCCGGCCCTCGTCAGCCATCACGCCGGTCAACTCCCGCAGAACCTCGTGGCGCGCCACCGGATCGAGACCTGTGGTCGGCTCGTCCAGGACGAGTAGTTTAGATTTGCGCGCCAGCACCAGCAGCAGCGCCGATTTCACGCGCTGGCCATGCGAGAGGCCTTTGATCTTCTGCTCCGCTCGTAGTCCGAAACGCTTCAGTAGCAGCTCCGTGTACCCGGCGTCCCAGCTCGCGTAAACCGAGCGTATAAAATTCATGTGCCAGCCAAGCGTCATGGACTCATAGAGCCGCATGTCCTCCGACGCGAAACCGATGTCCAGTTTCGCGGCCACCTGTTCGGCCGGCATACTCTTGCCCAGCACGCGCACTTCGCCCGCATCCTGGTGAACCAGCCCCATCAAGATGCGAATCGTCGTTGAATTGCCTGCGCCATTCGCTCCGATGAGCCCCATGATCTGTCCGCACGGAAGTTCGAGGTTGACCTTGTCCAGCGTGAAGTAACGATATCTTTTGGTGACTCCGCGCAGTTGGAGTGCAAAATCTGTGGCGAGCTCTGTCATATCGCCTCCTTTTCCTTTTCCGCTTCAGCAACACGTTCCCCCGCCTCGCGCAGCCTGTGCTGCAGTTCGTTCGGCGGCAATCCCAGTTGTGCCGCAATGCGCGCGGCTTGCTCCAGATACTGCTTCAGTTCCAGTTCGTGCAGCCGCGCGCCCAGACCCGGCGTCGAAGAAACTCGCGAACCTTTACCTTGTTGCGTAACGATTACGCCCTCGCGCTCGAGTTCGTAATAGGCGCGCTTGACAGTGATCACGCTCACTTCGAGCTCGACCGCAAGCTGGCGGATAGACGGTATGGGCTGGCCTTCCGCCCAGTCGCCAACCGCAATCCGCTGCTTGATCTGCTCCATGATCTGGAGATAAATGGGGCGCTTGTCCGATTGAGATAGAATCAGCATCCCCGGCATCTGAGTACATTCGCTATATACAGTTCCGCGCAGCCCTTCAAACTATTTCGCGGGCGCACGCTAACTGAGCGCACCATGCGAGAGGCGAATGGTTCCAGACGCGGCGTCGTTTTGATGTGGCGGCCCTTCAATTGGCAGTACGCGAGGTAAAACCAGTACATAGAATTTCCTTTCAATCAGTGACCCTTACCGGTTCCCTCACCCTGTGCCGCCCGCTTGACGTGCTCCAGGATCCTAAGCTGGAAGCGTGTTCGTCGGACGGGCCACAGAGTCAACATTCCCCATTCGCTCTGTGTATATACAGTATGCACAGCTGTCGCCAGCTCGTCAACTTCTTTATCACTGCCGCATCCTGGCTCTTCGACGTTTGTTAAATAAGCAAAGAATCTCCTACCGGCCCGGCTATGAAGATCCGTGCGCCCCAAGATATACTTATGAGGGAGATCCCCTTGAATTTGCGTGGATTTGTGCGTTTTTTTACGCACATACAGCTGCTTCCCGTCCTCGAAAACGGTGAAGAAACGACGTTGGTTGGCGGGCAGGCCGTAATGGAGGGCGTCATGATGCGGTCTCCTCACAGCTACTGCGTGGCCGTCAGAACACCGTCCGGCGAGATCGTTACCGAAGAGAGTCCGCTACCCCGTTTGTCCGATAAGCATCCGATCTTCAAGCTGCCCGTCTTTCGCGGCCTGGGTACGCTCGGCCATGCGATGTGGCTGGGCATGAAAGCCCTTAAGTTTTCGGCCGAGTGCGCCCTCGATTGCGGCCGAAAGCCTGATCAGGAACATGCTGCCTCTCCCGCCGCCGTTCGGAAGACGGAAGTGGGCTCGGGCGCCATGGCTTTGCAGATCGTCACGTCCCTTGTTTTCATGATCGGGCTTTACAAGTTCGTTCCGCTCTATCTCGCCACGGTCATCGGAAAGCACTTCTCCGCCGTAGGTGGCAGGTTCGCCATTAACATGATGGACGGCACGCTTCGCATCGCCATCTTTCTGGGGTTCATGCTGCTTTTGTCGCGCATGAAAGAAATGAGGAAGGTTTTCGAGTACCACGGCGCCGAGCACAAAGTGGTCTTCAACTTCGAATCGGGGCAGCCGGTTACCGTCGCGAATGCGCAGCGCTTCGTTACTTGGCATCCTCGCTGCGGCACCAGTTTTCTGTTTGTGGTCCTCATCATTGCGATGATCTGCTACGCCTTTCTGCCCATTGATAACTTCTGGTTGAAGTTCCTGGCACGCATCGCTCTGCTTCCCTTCATCGTGGGCATCAGTTACGAAATCATTCGCTTCGCGGCCCGCCGGCAGGGCAGTCTCATAGCGTGGGTGACTCGCCCCGGGCTGTGGCTGCAACGAATCACTACTCAACCACCATCTAATGGCCAGACCGAGGTGGCCATTCACGCCCTCGAGCGTGCCATGGAACTCGAAAAGGCGCAGGGCGGCGTTCTCGTCATCGCCTGAGCACCTCTCGTTCCGTCTGACCCATGCAATATATTCATCGCTTACAAGAAGCTGAAACTCGGTTCAACGAGCTGACAGCTAAAATGACGGATCCGGTGATCCTCAATGATCAGGAAGAGTACCGCAAGGTAACCAAAGCCCAGAGCGAATTGACCGAGCTGGTGGCCAAATTCCGCGACTGGAAAAAGTCCGAACAGGAGTTGCTGGACGCCCGCGCAATGCTGGCCGAGGATGACCCGGATCTGCGGCAAATGGCCGAGCTCGAAGTTACTCGCTTGGAGCCTCAGGTGGCCGCGATCGAAAACGACCTCAAGCTGCTCCTGCTGCCCAAAGATCCCAATGACGAGAAGAACATCATCCTTGAAATCCGCAAGGGCGCCGGGGGAGATGAAGCTTCACTCTTCGCGGCTGAGGTGTTCCGTATGTACGGCCGCTATGCCGAAGAGCAGGGCTGGAAAGTCGAGGTCACCTCGCTCAGCGAGTCCTCCGTCGGCGGCCTCAGCGAAGTCATCGCAATGGTCAGCGGTAAAAAGGTTTACAGCCGCCTGAAATACGAAAGTGGAGTGCACCGGGTACAGCGCGTCCCCGCCACCGAAACACAAGGCCGCGTTCACACCTCCACTATCACCGTCGTCGTCATGCCCGAAGCCGATGAGGTGGATGTGCAGGTCGATGCCAAAGACCTTCGTATCGATACCTTCTGCTCCTCAGGCCCTGGCGGACAGTCGGTCAACACGACCTATTCCGCCGTCCGCATCACGCATTTGCCCACGAACACCGTTGTTTCCTGCCAGGACGAGAAGTCGCAGATCAAAAATCGTTCCAAAGCAATGCAGGTCTTGCGCTCGCGTCTCTACCAGATGGAGATGGAAAAGCAGTTGGCGCAAATCGGGGCAGAGCGCAAGAGCATGGTCGGAACCGGCGACCGCAGCGAGAAGATCCGCACCTATAACTTCCCGCAGAATCGCCTCACCGATCACCGTATTGGCCTTACATTGCATCAACTCGATCTCATCGTCGAAGGGCACCTGCAACCGGTGGTAGACGCTCTCACCAGCTACTACCAATCCGAACGCCTGCGGGCTGAAGGCGAAGCCGCTTAGTCACTCACTCGCGCGGCGGTGCACGCCCCTTGTTCCTCACCATCCAAGCCGCGCTTTATCAGGGTGCCGAACTCCTCGAGAAGAGTGCCGTAGGCGTTCCGAGGCTCACCGCCGAGGTCCTCCTCTGCCACGCTCTCGGGCGCGATCGCTCTTATCTCTACGCCCACGCGACGGACGAGTTGACTGAGCTCAGCTGGATCCACTATGGCCGCTATCTCAATGAGCGTCTCAAAGGCAAACCCACTCAGTACATCACCCATCGCCAGGAGTTCTTCGGCCGCGACTTCTATGTCGACGGCAGAGTGCTCATCCCCAGGCCTGAAACCGAACATCTCGTCGAGGCCGCACTCGCTCACCTAAATGGCCACAGCGTAGCCAACATTCTCGACCTCGGCACAGGGTCGGGAGCTATAGCCGTTACCGTGGCGCTCGAGACTAAGCGGGCTGTGCTCGCCTCAGACATTTCGCTCGATGCGCTTGCGGTTGCCCAACGCAACGCGAAAGGCCTCGCGGCGCCGGTGCGCTTCTTGGGCGCCGATCTGCTCGATCCGATCGAAGCTTCCTCCCTCGATCTGCTGGTCTCAAATCCGCCGTACGTTCCCGGTGCCGACGCCGCGAACATGCAGCCGGAAGTGCGGAATTGGGAGCCTCACGTCGCCTTGTTCGCCGATGACTCCGGCCTTGACGTGTATCGCCGGCTGATTGCTTCGGCTCGGCTCGCCCTGCGCCCCGGGGGGCGGCTCCTTATGGAACTCGGCTTTCGCTCCCTCGATCCTGTGCGCGAAATGCTGTCGCCCGATTGGATCGATATTGAAGTAGTTTCGGATTTGGCGGGATGGCCCCGCGTCCTGGGAGCAACCTTGCGCAAATAGCCGTCCTTCTTTATGCAGCGCCTGATTTGCCATGTCGATATGGATGCGTTCTTCGTCTCGGTTGAAGAACTCTACGATCCTTCGCTCAAAGGGAAACCAGTCGTTGTGGGCGGTAAAGCTGATCAGCGGGGCGTCGTCGCCGCAGCTTCTTATGCTGCCCGCCGTTTTGGAGTGCACTCCGCGATGCCGCTTCGAACCGCCGGGCAGCTCTGCCCGCAGGCGATCTTCGTCGATGGCCATCCGGCGCGGTATCGCGACTACTCGAAAAAGGTGTTCTCCGTTCTGAACAACTTCTCTCCCCTCGTCGAGATGGCTTCTATAGATGAGGCTTATCTCGACCTCACAGGTACCGAAAGGCTGCATGGGCCGCCGTTGCAAGCCGCTCATCGCTTGCACGAAGTGATCGGGCGCGAAACAAATTTGAAGTGCTCCCTGGGCCTGGCCTCCTCGCGCCTGGTCGCCAAAGTTTCATCCGATCAGGCCAAGCCGAACGGTGCACTTTACATCCTTCCGGGCCAGGAAGCGCGTTTCCTTGCTCCCCTAGAAGTGCGTAAGATCCCGGGTGTCGGCAAGAAGATGGAGGCTTCGCTTCACAAGCTCGGCATCCGCCGCGTCGGCGATCTCGCGAGATTGGAAGAGTCTTTTCTCGCCGCACGCTTCGGACGCTGGGGCCTCGCGTTAGCCGGCAAGGCGCGCGGCGCCGATGCCGGCGGCTGGTTCGATACCGAAATCGGAGCGAATGAAGATCCGAAATCGATCAGCCATGAAAACACCTATAGCGAAGATACGGCCAATCAGGATCGCCTCGAAACCACTCTTCTGAAGCTCTCCGAAATGGTTGCCAAGCGGCTGCGCGAACACGGTCTCTACGCGCGAACCATCCAACTCAAGTTGAGATCCGAAGACTTCTCAACCATTACGCGCGCATGTTCGCTCGACCACGCCACCCAGCTCGACCGTGAAGTCGCGGGAGCCGCCATCCGCCTTTTCCGGGAGGCTTGGGACAGGAAGACGCCGGTGCGCCTCTTAGGGGTTCACGCCGGCAACTTACAGCACGTGGAAGGTCAAATGAGTCTGCTCGAAGAGGCCCACACGGCACGTCTACGCAACGCCTTCCGCTCCGTAGACCACATCCGCAATCGCTTCGGCGAGGCAAGCATCTCCCTAGCGAAGACTCTCAACGCCAGTATCCGCGAGAAAGTGCATGAAAACCCGTTCGACCTGCCGGGCACCAAACTGGGCAAAGACGAAACGGGCAAGGACGACTGAGAGCCCGTCGCGATCGATTCGTTATCGCCTCACCGAAAATCAAAGCGAGACCGCTCGGCATTCTTGACCTAAAGTAAGGGTGATGTGGAGTGTCCGCAATTTGAGTTGGATCAGCCGGGATGCACTGCATGCCTTTCGAGGCTTGCGGCGGAATCTGATTTTCACGTCGATAGCTGTCGCTTCGCTCGGGCTTGGTATCGGCGCGAACACGGCCATCTTTTCCCTGGTAAACACTGTTCTGCTCAAACGGCTGCCTGTCTCTGAGCCGCGCCAATTGGTCACCTTCGGCCAGACCTACCGTGGAGAACGGTCGGGCGTAGTCTATTCACTGCGAGCCATTGATCAGCTGGCGACACACGATTCGTTGTTCGACGGTGTGTTTGGGTGGTTAACGCGGCCCATCACTCTATCGGGAGCGGATAGAAGCCAATGGGTCAACGGCGCGCTCGTTACAGGTCAGTATTTTCGAACCTTGCGAGTGGGGCCGGCTGTCGGAAGATTGTTGAACGAGACCGACGTTCGAGATGCAAAGGCGAATCCAGTGTGCATCCTCAGCTATGGCCTTTGGCAGCGCGAGTTCGGCGGTGATCCTCGTATACTCGGGCGGAATATCTTTCTAAACGGACACGCTTATCGTGTTCTCGGAGTGACCCCGCGCGGCTTTTACGGCGCCGACTTACAACAGGTTATCGATGTAACCGTTCCTGCCACTCGCATCGCAGATTTCATTCCCGGCATCCCGAACGATTCAGGCATATCGTGGCTGATTCCAATGGCCCGGCTCAAGGCTGGCATGACAAAAACCGGGGCGCAGCAGCGGTTGCAGCTCTTGTCTTCGCAGCTCGATCCAGGAAAGCGAATGCAGTTGCGTTTAGACGATGGAAGTCAAGGCTTCAACACCACTCGATCGGAATTTGGCCGCCCGTTGCTGGTGCTTATGGGAATCGTTGCTCTGGTTTTGCTTGCGGCTTGTGCCAATCTCGCCAATCTGCAGCTTGCCAGGTCGCAGGAGCGCACCCGGGAGTTTGCCATTCGCCTTTCTCTCGGCGCATCCAGGGGCAGAATTACCGGTCAACTATTCGTAGAGAACCTGTTATTAGCCGCGGCGGGTGGTGTTGTCGGCGTGGCTCTCTCAATCTGGATCCTCAAGACTTTACTTGCCTTTCTAAACACTGGCCATTCCGCAATATCGGCATTCCACGTGACGCCAGATGTCGATGTTCTTGCGTTTTCCATTCTGTTGACCTTCTCGACTGCTGTTCTGTTCGGACTACTTCCGTCGTGGCAGGCTACGCGGCCAAATGTTCTGCCCTTCCTCAAACAAACTGCCGGTGGCCTTGGCGGCCGTGCTCTGTTACGCAGGAGCCTGGTTGTGATTCAAATTGCATTGTCACTGGTCATCGTGTTTGGAGCAGGTTTGCTGACGCGAACTTTGCAAAAGTTTGCGACTGTGGATCTCGGGTTCCAACCGGATCGCGTGATCGCGTTGAACGTCGATCCATCGGCCAGCGGCCACTCCAATGCTGAGGCCTCAACCATCCTGGACAATCTACTAAATCGTGCGAGAGCTTTCCCCGGCGTGAAGGCAGCCGGCCTCTCGGCCACCACACCATACGACTCGACGTCTCTCTCGATGTCAATGCCCGTTGAGGTGCCCGGGTACACAGCGAAACCGCTTCGAGGAGATCTCGTTGTCAATTTTAATTTCATCAGTCCGCAGTATTTCAAGACTCTGGGACAACCGTTGCTGCGTGGCAGAGATTTCAATGGACAAGACAGTGAGAAGAGTGCCCCGGTTGCGATCGTAAATGAGAGATTTGATCGGCATTACTTCGGCGGCCGGGACCCTGTCGGGAAAAAGTTCCGGCTGGACGGCGAGGGCGTTGAGATTGTCGGCCTAGTAGCAGACGTCCGGGATCAGCAAATCAGAAGCGGTCCGGACGAAACTGTATACGTCCCTGAAAAGCAAGGCCCACGCTCGAAATTCACGTTGCTGGTAAGAGCCGCGGGCGATCCCCGCCGCCTCGTTCCGTCCTTACTTGGCATTGTTGAAAGTGTTGACCGGCGCATGCCGATACTCTCAGTGCACACACTGGACATGAACGTCGCAGCGGAACTCTCGCCCCAACGAATTCTGGCATATCTTTCGACGCTGTTCGCCGCACTTGCCACACTGCTCGCAGGCATTGGCTTGTATGGGGTGCTCGCTTACGTGATAATTCGTCGCACGCGCGAGATCGGAATCCGGTACGCGCTCGGTGCGCAAAGAGCCAACGTTCTTGCGTTGTTCGGACGTGAGAGCATGATTCTGGTGCTGGTCGGTCTGAGCATTGGCGGACCGTTGGCACTACTATCTGCAAGCACGCTACGAAGCCTGCTATTTGGTGTTACCGCGAGCGATCCGCTGACGCTGTTCATCAGTATCTCTGTGCTCGCCGTAGCAGCACTTCTGGCCACCTTCATCCCGCTGTGGCGAGCGATGGGCGTTGAACCGATGACGGCCCTGCATTGGGAATAGATCAGGTCTATCGCGAGCCGTAGGCTCTGCTCTTGACAATACGCACGTACTGGCATCCCGCTCGTTTCCTACGCCTCACGCGCTCGCGCCAGCGCTCTCGCAATCGATTAGCGGGGTTTGTATGACTCGAGACCAGGTGACACTTTGGTCCCAGAACATCAGTAGCAATCTTCTTTTCAGGATGGCTCTATTGAAAATCAGCGGTTCTAAACGGCGGCCCCTTCGGCTTATGCCCTCGGCCTAAGGCGCTAAGATCCGTTGATTTGCGAACCAGCACGCTCTTTTGCCGCAAGGGAAGGTATTCAATGCCTTCCCTTGACCGGTATCGATTGCGTGATGCGAAAACCACCAGCTCGTTTCCTAATCCAAGCTGCCCTTCCCAAAACGCAGTGCAAAGTCCGCCGGTGGTTTCGATTGCTGGCATCTCGAACGTCCGACCTACTTGTCCCTTCCAAACACGGCTGACACGAAAGATGACGATCCGATCTTTGCCGGCGTCTCTGAAACCCTCGACGACGCCCTGAAAGACAACGTCGGAGCCGCGTTTGGTTTCCTTGGTGGATATTGCGACGTCGTCACACTGCGCGAACAGATGCATCGACATAAGCAACGCGAAAACGAGCCGCACGAGGATGGCCCTATTTTATACAGCCAGCATGACGGGGTACCCGGACAGCAGTGTCCGAGTAGCCGATGAACGACCACTTAATGAACCTCGACGTCTTCCAGTTCGAAATGACTGAGTCGGGCGCATTCTCCACCGCAGTGCCGGCCGGGTCGCCTCCTCCAAGAAAAACTGGGCACTCCTATCGCGTTAGAATTCCTGGTACACCGTGTCTGACACTTTCGATCTTTACAACAATGCGTACCGGGGTCACGAATCAGACGTTTACCGCCAGGTTCGTCTGGCGACGTACGGCCGCGACTTCGGGCAGACAAGCTGGGTGACCACGGAAGAATCGGATGCCATCCCGCGTCTTCTTCAAATTTCGGCCAGCTCCGAAGTGCTCGAGATCGGATTCGGTTCAGGTCTCTATGCGATTCACCTTGCCGAATCAACAGGCTGCCGCATTACCGGACTGGAGATCAATCCACATGCCGTAGCTACAGCTAGCGAACTGGCGCGTCAGAGCAGCTTGGAGGCGCGGGTAACATTTCGCCAGCAGGATGTCTCCGAAAAGTTGCCGTTTGAAAACAATCGCTTCACCGCCGCATTTTCCAACGACGTTTTCTGCCATGTGCCTGACCGCCCAGCTCTCTTGCAGGAGCTACGCCGGGTATTGCAGCCGGGCGGACAGCTTCTGTTCAGTGATGCTTTGGTCATCGGAGGACTCGTTACAAATGAGGAGCTTGCGATACGAAGCTCCATCGGACTCTATGTCTTCACCGCGCCCGGGAAGAACGAGAAGCTACTCGAAGAAGCAGGATTTGATGTGGAGGCCGTTATGGACACAACGCCCAACTCCGCTCTGATCGCCGAACGCTGGCACATGGCGCGAGAGGCACACGCCGCTCGATTGATTGACATAGAAGGCGAGGCAAACTACGAAGGGCTGCAGAGCTTCTTGAGCTGCGTCTCACGCCTCACACGCGAGAATCGCCTGCTCCGGTATGTCTACCGAGCCTCAAAGAGAAATTGACCGGCACCTCTGGGATCCAATAAGAAGGCACCGGCGGAACTAACAACTCCGGCCTCGCGGCGGCATGCGGGGCGCGACTTACAGTCCGAGAACGTAAAATTTCAGGGGAGGCAGGATGTCACTTGAAGGCGAGTTGCTGGGAGCGTTTGAGGTGCATTCCCCAGAGACAATCCGGGCCGTACTGGAACAGGGCCAAAGTCCAGTCGAGCCGATCAAAGATAAGACTCCCATGGAGTGCTTAATCGAAATGTACCTGCGCTCTTCGCGTTTTCGGGATTGCGTACGAGTGATGCTCGAAGCTGGCGCAGTGATTGAAGACCCGGTTCTGCAGGCCGTACTCTTAGACGATGTCATCTTGCTGCGGCACTTGATGAAGAAGCCTGGCTTTAAGACGGAGAGGAAATTCGACTTGGATTGCACTTTCACTCCGCTGAAAGGTGCTACGGCGCTACACATTTGCGCGGAATACAACTCATTGAAATGTGCGGCGGCCCTGGTCAAGGCTGGGGCAAACGTGAATGCGCGGGCTGCCGTCGATACTGATGGCTTCGGCGGGCACACCCCAATTTTCCACACTGTCAACAGTCATGAAAACTATAGTCGTCCGACGATGGAGCTGTTAACGAAGCTTGGCGCGAAGTTGGATGTGCGATTGAAGGGTTTGGTGTGGGGCAGCGGCTTTGCCTGGGAGACGGTGCTATTCGATGTGACTTACTCTCCTACACGCAGTGCGGCCTGCACAAACAATTTCAGCGGCGCGAAGTAGATATCTTCAGCAATCTTGCGTATCTGTACCGGAAGCTAAATGGCACGAAGGCTCCGGTGCGAAATGTACCAAACCGGTACTTAGCGGCATAGAACCGTCTTTCTGACCGAGTTATTGAAGGTTGGAAGCGAGCAAGTTAAGCGTTAGGATTGTTCAGTCGGCTGATATCTTCTTCGCGTTCGGAAACGCCGACGTTAAGCCGGAGTGAGCCGTAAAGACGTCTGGCTTCCTCCCAGAGTTTCCTTGTCAAATCAAGATTGCCTTGTCCTTCATTCAAAAGCGCGTACGGCCTGACTGTATTTGCAAGGCAAGAAGCTCTGTATGGAGATTGCTGGGGTAGAGCTCTACCGACTCTTTCTATAGGCCCGGCTTCGCGGATTCGCAAGTCTCAAAGGACTGTCCCAGTACACCGCACGGGTGAGTGTACAGCAGGCCTGCTCTGGTATAAAAGGCACTGGCGACACGACAGCACTGGAACCCCTTACATGTCTTTCAAAGGTCTGCGGCAGTCATGGACGGGTTTGCTTGTTTGGTTCTTCATGGTCACCGGAGCCGGCCTGGTCCACGCCAGCCCCATGTATACCTTCACCCCGATTATTGTGCCGGGGGCGATGGACACCTACCCTCAGGCGATCAACAACGTTGGCCAAATCGCAGGCACCTTTTCAGATGCAACCGGATTCCACGGCTTTGTCGGTTCAGCGTCTTCCTTCACTTGGGTTGATTATCCAGGAAACCCGCAGTTCACCTATTTCGAGGGAATCAATGACACCTGGCCAGCTTGCCGGATCTTTTGTCGTGTCCTACCCGCAGGGCGGCTCTGGCTTTATTAAGACAGGCTCTTCTTTCACGGCAGTTAACGTGTCTAATGCCTCGTTCACAGGACTGCAGGGCATCAACGACGCAGGGCAGGCTGTAGGAGATTTCGGTCAGCTCACAGCCGGAGGTCGCGGAAGCGAGCATGGCTTCATTTTGTCCGATTCTATGTTCACGCAGGTCGACTTAAGGCCGAAGCGGCAGACGCTCGCGTGGACGTTGTAGCGGCGGTTTCTAAGCTGGGATAGTTT
Source organism: Terriglobia bacterium (assembly GCA_963723645.1). GTDB lineage: Bacteria > Acidobacteriota > Terriglobia > Bryobacterales > Bryobacteraceae > Bog-105. Next base: position 248,465 of record CAVRRR010000005.1, on the reverse strand, counting down.
GGGTCACAAGGAGGTCCCTTGTGACCCAGTTACGAAAAATGATGCTCGAGGAACTCGAGCTTCGGAATTACTCTCAGAGTACTGTACGCACCTACGTCAAAACGATCGCCGACCTAGCGCGCTATTTCAAACGTCCACCGGATCAACTCGGCCCAGACCAACTTCGTCAGTATCAGGCCTATCTATTCCGTGAGCGCAAACTGGCTGCCAACACCGTCAACCAGCGAACGGCTGCGCTTCGATTCTTCTTCGTGACGACGCTCAAGAAACCATGGACCATTGCTGAAACGCCCTACCCGCGAAGGACGTTTCGGCTGCCCAAAGTCCTCAGCGTGGAGCAGGTATCGAAACTGATCGATGCCGCTCCCACTCTTTTCTACCGCATTCTTTTGATGGCCCTGTACGCGACCGGATTGCGACGTGCCGAACTGGCGCATTTGAAGGTAGGTGACGTCGATAGTGAACGAATGGTCATACACGTTAAAGGTGGAAAAGGCCGTAAAGATCGCGATGTCATGCTCAGCCGGATCCTGCTGGAGGAGCTGCAGACTTATGTGCGCGGACTTCGAAAAAAACCAGAAGTCTGGTTATTTCCCGGCAACCGATGGCACACCGGCAACAAGCCGATTACCACAAAGGTAATCTGGGCTGCTTGCCGCCAGGCTGCGACACGCGCGGGGCTCGGAGATGAGATCCATCCGCACACGCTTCGGCACTGCTTCGCGACTCATTTGCTCGAGTCAGGTGCCGATCTTCGCACCATCCAACTGCTGCTCGGTCATCGCGATCTGGAAGAGACCACGCTTTACCTGCATCTTTCTAATGCCCGAATGAGTGCGACAGCCAGTCCGCTGGATCAATCTGAAGTTAGCCGCCTTTCTCGCTCAAGACGACGAGTAGATGAACCGGCCATCGCTCGAGATGGCCGATCTTGTTCGCAGCGCGGGCCGGAACTTCATCGAACGAAATCGTTCCTGGCTGAACCGGCTCCATTTAAAAGTACTGACCGCGATCGAGCGTTGCCGCACTGCTGCGCTCGGCGGTCATCTCGATGAGTGTGTGCGCTGTGGACATCGTGCCATCTCATTTAACTCCTGCAGAAACAGGCACTGTCCCAAGTGTCAGGCGAATGCGCGGGATCGTTGGCTCGCAGCACGCGAGCGCGAACTTCTGCCCACGCGATACGTACATGTTGTTTTCACTCTGCCGCATGAACTGGCGCCACTCGCTTTGCAGAATAAGCAAGTGGTTTACGACTTGCTCTTCCGAATCAGTGCCGAGACATTGCTAGAGGTCGCTCGCGATCCGCAGCATCTGGGTGCAGACATAGGCTTCTTCAGTGTGCTGCATAGTTGGAATCAGAAGCTCCAACACCATCCCCACATCCACTGTGTCGTTCCGGCTGGCGGATTATCGCCAGATCGCACGCATTGGATCCCGTCTCAGCAAAAGTTCTTCCTCCCCGTCGACGTATTGGCCGAAGTCTTTCGCGGTAAGTTCACCGAAGCGCTGAAGAAAGCTTTCGCGCACGAAGAACTCGGGTTTCACGGTTTGATGAAGCCGCTCGGACGGCCCAAAGTCTTCGCGCAACTCATACGACAGACCTTTCGTAAGAAGTGGGTTGTCTATGCGAAACGGCCGTTTGGCGGACCGGAACACGCTCTGCGGTATCTCGGTTGCTACACGCATCGGGTCGCTATCTCGAACCATCGGCTGGTGTCGTTTGCCAACGATCAGGTGACTTTCCGTTGGCGCGATTCAGCACACCACAATAAGAAGCGCGTTATGACTCTGCACGTGGACGAGTTCTTGCGGCGCTTCCTGTTGCATGTCCTGCCACCAGGCTTTGTGCGCATCCGCCACTTCGGCTTCCTCAGTACACGCAAACGGTCCACGCTTCTGCCCTTGTGTTTCCGGGAGCTGTGTCGACATTTGTGTCTGGAACCAACAATGCAGGCCAGATTGTGGGCGCGTTTGCGTCGCACGGTTTCGTGAAATCGGGTCCCTCTTTTTCCCAGATTGATGTTCCGGGTGCTGGGTACACCGAAGCCGTCGCGCTTAACGATGCCGGCGAGATTCTGCTGGATACGGGGCAGGATGGATATGTCCTCTCGGGTTCTTCGCTCACTCAGTTCGATGTGCCGGGGCCATTTACACACAACTCAACGGCATTAACGATGCCGGCGAGATTCTGCTGGATACGGGGCAGGATGGATATGTCCTCTCGGGTTCTTCGCTCACTCAGTTCGATGTGCCGGGGCCATTTACACACAACTCAACGGCATTAACGATGCCGGCCAGATTGTCGGTATCTTTGGTGGCGTGCATGCCACGGAGCATGGCTTTCTCGCCACCCCAGTCCCGGAGCCCACTTCATCGGCTCTGGTCAGTTTGGCCCTACTCGCTTCTTTACGCCGCATCAAGGTGCGCTCCGTGCGGGAACGCCGTTGGAGCCGAGTCAGCTAGGCAACCGTTTGGAGACGAACAGCAGTATGTATGAGCGCTTCGCTTTCGTCGTTGAAGCTTTGGCCGAGCGACTCGTCGACTTAGAGTTTGGTGATTGCGGGAAGGGTCCGAGGGCGGATAACGGGCAATCCGGACAATGTGCAACGTGAAGGGGACTCAAGCGGACTTACCCTTCCGTATTTGGCTGGCACTTTCTGACAGCACCCGACTACCTTTCCCGGGCGGCCGCTTACTCGCGACGATCGCGAATCTGTTGCCCTTGGCAGAATCGGCGTTCTTTGATCCGTGACAGTTGGTGTTAAGGTCTTAGCATTGTGCCCCAATTCGTAATCGAACGCGAAATTCCTGGCGCCGGAAGTTTAACAGAAGCCCAGATCCGCAGTATCGCGCTGGTTTCATTGGAGAAGTTGAAAGAAATGGGACCTCGCATTCAGTGGCTGCACAGTTATGTCACGGAAGACAAGGTGTACTGCGTCTACCTGGCGCCGGACGAGGACACCATTCGGGAGCATGCGCGAAGGTCAGGTCTTCCGGCCGATCGGGTTGCCGCAGTGCGCCGTCTGCTTAATCCTGTAGACATTCCGTAACAGCTCGCCCGGTCTGGTTTAGAGAATACAGAATAGCGTCTTCCAAACTTAGCGCGGACCCTTCTTCCCACGCACGCTTTCCTTCGGCCTCGCTGCCCCCTTGCCAGGCGGGTACTAACATCTGATCGAGCTTGGATTGCTCCGCTTGATGCAGCGGAGCCCTGATTGACCGCCGCAAATGCGCGGCCGCCCCGGCGAGCTTCAGCGCACGTTCGGAGTCTCCTTGCGCCATCGCCAGACAAGCAGAGCTTTCGAGTGCCCGCGCGATTCCACGTCGATGCCGCAGACCCGCAAAGATCCCCAGAGCTTCTTGGCAGGCGGTGTGAGCAGCAGCGTGATCTCCTTGCGAACACTCGACGTAGGCCAAGTCGGTGAGAGACCGGGCGGCCCCCCACGGATCTCCGGCTTCCCGAAAAGCCGAAAACGCGGTTCTATACAGACTTCGAGCGCCAGCCATATCGCACTGTGCTCGCGCTATGTCGCCCAACTGGTTGATAGACCAGGCGCGGCCGCTTCGATCTCCGAGCTCATCAAATAAATCCGCCGCCTCGCGCAGAGCCCATCGAGCACGTGAATAATCGCCGCGGATCTTAACTACATTGGCTAGGTTATGAAGACAACGCGCAATTGCCAACCGGTCGGACAGCATACGCCAGCAAGCAAGACTGCGTTCAAAATGACTCTGAGCGGCAGGATAGTCACCACGATCGCGCGCCACTATTCCCAGAGCATTCACAGAGGCGCCGATACCCGGCTCATCCGCGAGTTCCTCATAAAGAGAAAGGCCGTCTTTTAGATGTTTTTCGGCGGCTGGATAGTCGCCCTGAGACGCTGCCAATGCCCCGATGAAATGGAGCAGCCTGGCCCGTTCTTTGGAACACCTGCCGCCCGCCAGATGGAGAACAGCGGCCAGGCGGCCCCGGCCCTCGGTAAGATGTTCCCGCATGTCCCAGAACCGAAATAGTGCTACACACAAACGCAAGCTCCAGTCCAGGTTCCTGTTCCCCAATAGCCAATCGAGTGCAAAACGGAAATTATCGATCTCGAGATCACATCGCGTCAGCCATCGATCCCTATCGGCCGGGCTCAGTTCTGGATTTCCCTCCTCTGCCAACACGAGACAATAGGCCGCGTGCGCCCGCTGTGCCCCTGACCGTTCACCGTTCTTGGTGAGGCGCTCGAAGGCGTACTCGCGAACAGTTTCCAGCATCGAGAAGCGTGGCTCGGCCTCATCCCGGTCCACACGCTGCACCAGGTTCTTATCCACAAGGGACGAGAGCCCTTCAAAGAGATCGATGCCAAGATCGCGGCTGGTATCGCAGACCGCTTCCGCTCCCTCCAATGTGCAACCGCCCACAAATACCGCAAGCCGGCGCAGGAGTTTGCCCTCGGCGGCACTTAAGAGATCGTGACTCCAGTCGATGGCGCTACGCAGGGTTTGTTGACGCTCCGGCACGTCGAGCGCACCGCCAGTCAGCAACTGCAAACGGCTTTGAAGCCGATCCAGAATGGCTTTAGGCGATAGCACCTTGATGCGCGCAGCCGCTAGTTCAATGGCGAGTGGCAGCCCATCCAGCCGCAAACAAATTTCTCGGATCGTAGGTGCGTTCTCGTCGGTGATTGCAAAGTCGGGCCGCACGGCCGCCGAGCGTTGCGCAAACAATTCCATGGCCGAGCTCTGCGCAAGCGCCGCTACCGGAAACTCCTGTTCACCGTATACACGTAGCGACGATCGGCTGGTGACCAGGATCTTGAGAGATGGGCAGGCCTCCAGTGTTTCGGCAACCACCGTAGCGGCAGGGAGCACCTGTTCGAAGTTGTCGAGCAGAAGCAGGAATGGTTCCGAGTTCTTTAGTTGATCGCTGATAAGTTGGGGAACGGTACGGTTGGCGGATTGCCGGATCTCGAGCGCACTTGCCAGAGCGGCCGCGACCAGATCGGGATCTGTAATCGAAGCAAGACCCACAAATTGGACACCCGCGGTAAAGCGGCCCGCAACGGCATTAGCGACCGCAACGGCGAGCCGCGTTTTTCCAGCACCTCCGGGACCAGTAAGGCTCATTAGTCTGATATCGGGTCGGAGAATCAAATCGCAGATCTCAGCTATTTGCTGTTCCCGTCCAATGAGCGACGTACGCGCGGCAGGCAAATTCTGCCGACTGCCTGTAGCTTTTGGCGAGGGCAGTTCGCGACCGTCGGGCAAATCAAATGAACCGCTCGTCGAAAGAGCATCCGGCTTCGTCGCCTGCGCAGTCACCTCCGCCGTAAACAGGTAACCGCGTCGAGGCACAGTCTTGAATAGCTGCTGACTGCGATCATCCAAGGCGCGCCGCAGTTCGAGGGTGCATTGCACCAGTGAATCGTCGGTGACAACAGTATCGGACCACACTGCCCGCATCAATTCCTGTTTGTCGATTAGCTGCCCAGGGTGCTGCACCAGGTACTTGAGGGTTTCATACACCTTGGGGCGAAGCTTGATCTCTTCGCCCGCCTTCAATACGCACCCTCTTAGCAAGTCAAGCTTAAACTCGCCGAATTGATAGGTGACGGACTTCGTGTCCAAGCGCGCTCCCCTTCAGCAAAGTCGAGCAGCTTACACGCCATTATCTTTGGTTTTTCTTTGGCGTTTTTTCGTTACTTCGCCTTCAGATGCCTGTTACTTTGCAATTGCCAGACGAGGGATTCAGAACTTCATTGAGCCCTTCCCTCAACGCAAACAGTGGCAATCCGCTTTCTACAGAGCGAATTCTACCAGAATGCGGGTGCCCGCAGAGGCCGCCAGGGATGACGCAATCGGAGATGAGTACCAAGCTGCAAAGGAGTCCCATGAGTAAATCGAGATTTTTCACCCCAAGCATGAGCTGGCGACGATTCGCAACGCAACTGCAGTACTGCGTTATGGCGCTCGCTTTTATTTGCGTTTGTTCCTCACGCGCCTTGGCGCAAACGGATCACTTGCACACACCCACCCCGGAACAACACGACTTAACGCAGGAGCAAAAGAGCAGGCTGGGCGCCCTGATCAAGATCGTCCGGGAGTCCACCGAACGCTTCAAGGATGTGACAGTAGCCGAGAACGAGGGGTATGCCCTTCAATTCGGATGTGTCACCGGCCCCGATGCAGGCGCAATGGGTCTGCATTACGTCAACTCAGATCTGGTGAACAAGGGTGTGCTCGACGCCACTCGCCCCCAGATTGTAATCTATGAGCCTCTTCCAGGCGATGGCCTGAAGTTGATCGGTGCCGACTATTTGCTTATCGCGAGTGCGTGGGACGCGCACCATAAGAGTCCACCGGAGCTCATGGGACAGCTTTTCCACTACTGGGAGAGCCCAAATCGTTTCGGACTTCCGCCATTCTACACGCTGCATGTCTGGGCGTGGAAGGCAAATCCCAATGGCGCCTTCGTGAATTGGCACCCGAACGTTTCGTGTCAGTCATTCGCCGGCCGAAATCCTGAATCGGAACGCTGATCGAAAGGAGACGAATTTCAATGAGCACAGTTCGATTTCCACTGTTGGCACAAACAAGTTAAATGCTCTCATCGGCCGGTTCGTAATCCACAGCCATGCCGTCGAAATTAACACTGCAGCAAGGGATATATTGAATGTCCACACTTGAAGGAGATTAGTCATGTCATTGCAAGAAGCGATCGCCGAGTTTCGCGGTTTGTTCCGCGGCCGGGTGCTCGAGCCTGAAGAGCCCGGCTACGAAGAAGCGAGAAAAGTGTATAACGCCATGATCGATCGCAGGCCGCGCCTGATTGTCGAATGCGCAGATGTCGCCGATGTCGTATCCGCAGTGACGATGGCGAGAACTAACGGAATTCATGTTTCCGTCCGCGGCGGTGGCCACAATGCAGCAGGTCTGGGCGTCTCCGACGCGGCCATGGTGATCGATCTATCCCATATCAACTATGTTCGTGTGGATCCGTCTGCCCGTAAGGTTCTTGTGGGCGCAGGATGCAGATGGAGCGATGTAGACCACGCGACACATGCCTTCGGATTAGCTGTGCCGTCCGGCATCGTCTCCAGTACCGGAGTCGCCGGACTCACGCTCGGCGGAGGCATGGGACATCTCACCCGGAATTATGGTCTGACGATTGACAATCTTCTCTCGGTGGATGTGGTCCTCGCGGACGGAAGCTTTGTGGTCGCGAATGCAGAGGAAAATCCGGACCTGTTTTGGGCCGTGCGTGGAGGGGGCGGGAATTTCGGCATCGTGACTTCGTTCCTGTTTCAAGCGCACCCGGTTCATACGGTGTGCGCTGGCCCGATGCTCTGGAGGTTGGAAGACGCAGCGGACGTGATGAGGTGGTACCGGGAATTCATCACGCATGCGCCCGAAGAATTGAACGGATTTTTCGCAATGTTGAGCGTGCCGCCTGGGCCACCTTTCCCGGAAGCACTGCACTTGCAGAAGATGTGCGGAATCGTGTGGTGCTACCAAGGATCGCTGGAAGGGGCAAATGCTCTACTGGAGCCAATTCGCAGCTATCGGCCGCCGGCTTTCGAGTTCTTCGTGCCCATGCCGTTTCCGATGCTGCAGGGACTGTTCGACGGAATCTACCCTACGGGTCTGCAATGGTACTGGAAAGCCGATTTCTTTCGGGAACTCAGTGATGAAGCGATCGACAAGCACATCGAGTACGCGTCTGCGATGCCTACCTGGCAATCCGGCATGCACCTGTACCCAGTGAACGGAAAAGTGAATCGGGTGGGGCAAGACGAAACGGCTTTCAGCTATCGCGATGTTGTCTGGAGCGAGGTAATCGTCGGTGTCGATCCAGACCCGGCGAACTGCGAAAGGATCATTGAGTGGGCGAGGGCGTATTACGACGCACTGCATCCGTTTGGAGCGGGCGGCGCTTATCTGAACTTCATGATGGATGAAGGCGAGGAGCGCATCCGGGCAACCTACCGGGATAATTACAAGCGCCTGGCTAAGATCAAAGCGAAGTACGATCCGGGTAACTTTCTATCCGTGAATCAAAATATTCGGCCTGCCGCCTGATGTTTTCGCACGGTGCGCATGAGGGTGGTCGAAGTCAAACGGGAGACCGCGCACCGGAGCCCACCCTGGAGACTGTTCTTCTTGATTTCGTCGACTGGTTGATTGAGCGAGAACCGGCCTGCAATCAAGCCGTGTCGGTATGGCGGCGATCCCATCCGCAGCTTCCCATCTGGGAGGAAGCGAACCGTCGAGGACTGGTCCGGTTTGAGGTCGCTGGCCGGCGGCGCATGGTGAAACCAAGTTCAATGGGGCTCATTCTGTCCGAAGCTCGAAGAGAAAAGACGAAAATCGGCCGAGATCACGGACAAGAGCAAGAGCCTTGAACGAAGCCGAAGCGGCAGATGCACGCGTGAGTGTAGTAGCCGGAGTTTCTAAGCTGAGATGTTTTTGGGTCACGCTCACCCGGCTCTCTCACGCGTTTATCCCGTCGAACCCGCGCCCGCGAGTTATCCCGCCGGATCTCCCCTTCGCCGCCGCATACTCACGGGAAGCCGGGTGAGCCTGTCGCGATAACGATACCGCTCGTCCCGAATCGCTAAGTACCGAAACACAGATTCCAACCTATGGAGTACAAATGAAGCAGCTATCTCGTCAAAGATTCCCCGTCCGCAAGCTCAGTCTCGCGTTCGCGGCCCTTGGCTTACTCACGCTTACTGCGAATGCCAATCTCCTTCGCGCACAGAACGCATCTGGCACCGAAGAAGACCAGCCAAACCAATACGCAAGCGACGCCTACAAAACAGCTAAACAGTACGTCACAGCCTTCTATCCACTCTGGTTCAATTACGAACAGTCCAAACCGTCCACCCCCGACCAGCTGGTAGGCCCAAACAGTGTTACGCCTCTATACCACGTCGTGGTCGCCATCAATGTCGATACGCTCTACGCGAGCGCTTTCATGCAGTTGTCCCCGAGTAATCCGGCCATCCTTACGATCCCGTCCACGACAACCATTTACTCTGTGCTGGTCCTTTCTCCCTACGGTGACATCTATAACTTCAACACCAGCTTCCCCGCCGGCGTCTACGCGTTCGTCGGCCCTTCCGGCTATGACAATTCACAAGGTCCCCTGCCCGTGGGCGCAACCGAGATCCATGTCCCGGTCGATAACCCGACCATCATCTTCCGCGCGGATAAGTATGCTCCCGACGGTCAGAACTTGACAAGCGTAGCCGACACTTTCCGCCGCGACCTCCAGCTGCAGTCTTTCTCCAACTACCTGCTGCCCACCCCACCCGACGCCAAAACCAAGATCAAATCGCAGCTCACCTTCGCGTTCCCCTTCAAGACAGTTGCAGATACCGAGATCAGGAACACTCCGCTGCTCTTCCTTAATCAGTTGAAAGAAGCCGTCGCCTCCCCACGTACACCGCCGCTAAATACTTCGGAAGCTGCTCTGTCAGAACACTTCAACGAACTCTTCGCCCAGAAAGTGTTCCGCCCCGAACTGGAAGCCGGCGCCCAAGCCGCCCACCGCGAGATCATCCGGAACTATCGCGATCACCGCGATGCAACTGGCTGGATCAGTTTCCAGAACATCGGCAACTGGAACGGCAACGACCTCGACCGTGACAGCATCACTGAGTTCCTGCAATACGGAAATGACTTTAAATCCGCCGCCTACTTCCATGTCTTCGTCGATGCAGAAGGCAAACCTCTCAATGGAGCAAACGGCCGCACTTACACCCTTCACTTCCCGCCCAACCAGCCACCGCAAGCCAAGCGTTTCTGGTCCATCACGGCGTACACTCCGCACGCCATTGAACTTGTGCCAAACTCCCTCAATAAGTACAATGTCGCGAGTTACACGCCCAACCTGGAATATAACCCCGACGGCTCCCTCACCCTGTACTTCGGAACGGAAAAGCCGGACGGAGTACCCGTGGCAAACTACCTGCCGGTTCCGCCCCGCGACTTCAATCTCATGCTTCGCTTCTACGGACCGCAAGGCATCGTAGAAGAAGGCCAATACGTCCCCCCACCTGTCACCCTGGACTGCGCCTACTAGCAACAACAGGAACGGACACCTCTGCCCCAAGAGCAAGCGCACCAATCAGTCGCGCAAGCCCGTCCAGTGGGCAGAGATGTCCGTCCCCCTCAGAGCTACACCCCACCCGAAGCATCTATAATGCCCTTGACCATCCAGGGTCTCGAAATGCACGCCGCCGAACCTGCCTTGTTCTCGCAAGACACCAGTGGCGAGGTCCTGTTACTCCATACCGCCGTCGTAGCGGCGGGCTGCGCGGTCACGGCCATCCTGTTCCGGGCCTTGTTAATTCTCCGGCGCACCGGGGAATCGCTCCCCGGTCTCCTGACGATTATCTGGATCCTGGTTGCCATGCAGCTCTCGCGCGCCGCTTGGCTTGCTCCTCAATGGTTCTCGAGACCCGCACCCCTGTGGCTCGATGTCTTCTCCTTACTCACTGCCTTCGTTCTCGTGGTCGGCATTCCCGTAGCTGTCTCCGGCAATTTCCTGCCCAGAGAGTCCGCCGCTGGTCCCGTACCCCGGCCTTGGACATGGCTGCAGCGCGCTATGATCGCGGCCGCGCTTCTCGGGTTCGCCGCCATCCTCTGCGCCGTCGGACTCCAGAAGCGTTCCGGCGCTATGGTGAGCGCTTCGCTCACCAATGTTCTGATTGCCGCCCTGCTGCTCAGCCGCATCCTGCTCTACCGTGACCTCCAGGTGCGGCGCCGGCCCCTGCTGCTCTTTGCCGGTTGCACGATTTCGAGCCTCCTCGCCCTCGCCGTAACCAACGGCTATAGCGCCTGGACCGGCACTCGCATCCGTCAATCGCTTCCCCTTACCTCCATCAATACGGCGAGCCTGATCGTGTTCCTATGCGGCGTTATCTTCGTGTTCGCGAACGTCCGTCTAGCCGACGTCATCGTGAAACGCGCCTTGCGGATCGTTCTCTGGACCTTCGTCAGCGTCGCCGTGTGGCTCTTGGTCGCGCGCTCCCTCGCGTCTCCGGCTCGCCCCGCCGCCAGAGGTGCGGCTTGTCTCGCAATCATTGGCTTTGCCCTCGCCGCCACGCCCGTTGCCACGCACCGGCTCAATCTCTGGGTTGATCGCTGGGTCTTTGAACAGCTCGATCTTCAGGCCGCCGTCCCTGCCATCTGGCGCGTGCTCCGCGAGCTCGAAACGCAGGATGCCGTCTTCCGCGCCGCTGAACGCTTCCTCCAGACCTCGTTATCGCTCGCCCTCGTCCGCATTCTTCCCTCCCCAACAAACCAGCGGAACTTGCCTTCCACGCCCGAAGCCTCACCGCCACCGCCCCTCAATACGCCGCTTGCCCACACCCCGCGAGCCCCCGGCGACATCGTCTTCGCCTTATCCCTGGAGGGCGCTGCTGATTACCAGATCGTGCTGAGCCTCGGTCTCATTCGCCCGCCCCTCACCGCTCTCGAAATGGACTTCGTCGAGCGCGTCGCCGGTCACATCCAAATCAGGTTCGGCACCCTCCTCGCCGAGCTCCGCCGCGCTGAGCTTCTCCGCCGCGAGGCCCTCTTTCGCGAGGAACTGTCCGACGCCGAGCTGCGTGCCCTCCGCGCTCAGGTCAACCCTCACTTCCTCTTTAACTCTCTCAATACCATCGCCGATCTCACCGCCACTGCCCCCGTCCAAGCCGAAGAAATGACACTGCGCCTCGCCGCTGTCTTTCGCTACATCCTGATCAATACCGATAAGCACTTCATCTCTCTCCGGGAAGAGCTCGAGTTCGCCCACAGCTATCTCCATATCGAGCAAACCCGGTTCGGCGACCGGCTTAAGACCAGCTTCATCATCGATCCGGCTACCCTCGACCAGGCGATCCCGACGCTTCTGCTGCAGCCCTTGATCGAAAACGCCCTCAGGCACGGACTCGCTCCCAAACGCGAAGGCGGCGAGCTCACCATTCGCTCTGAGATCGTAGATCGCTGGGTATCGATCGCCGTCTCCGATGATGGCGTCGGTCTCCAATCCCGGCGCGCCCACTCCGATCGTCCCAGCACTCGTGTGGGTTCGCAAAACGTCACAAATCGCCTACATACCGCCTACGGCGATCGCGCCTCCTTTACCCTCCGGTCGCGCTCGGAAGGCGGTACCGAAGCCTTGGTCCTCATCCCGAGAGACCCCACTCGATGAGAATCCTGCTCGTCGACGACGAAGCTTCCGCGCGCCGCCGCCTCGTCCGCATGCTCGGCGTCCACACCGACGCCGAGATTGTGGGCGAAGCCGGGGACGGGCTCGAAGCCCTGCATCTCTGCGACACGCTCCAGCCGGATCTGATGTTCCTCGATGTCCAGATGCCCGAGCTCGAAGGCTTCGGTGTCGTGCGCGCCCTGCCCCCCGCCCCTGCCGCCCCGCTGATCGTCTTCGCCACCAGCTTTGACCAGCATGCGCTGGCAGCCTTCGAGGCGAACGCCATCGCCTATCTCCTCAAGCCGATCGAACCAGCTCGCCTCGCCGCTGCCATGGAGCGCGCCCGCCGTCTTCTCGTCTCTGATACTGAGCGCGTCGAGGATGAGCGGCGCATTCAATCCGCCGCCTTCACCCGCCGTCTGCAGCGCCTCGTCTGCCGCAAAGGGCGCAGCATTGTGCTCCTCGAACCCGAACAGATCCTCTGGTTCTACATCGATGGCGGCATCGTGAAAGCCCGCACGGCGACCGATACCTATTGGGTCAACTATCAGATGGCTCAGCTCGAAGAAACTCTCGACCCCGATCTCTTCTTTCGCTCCCGCCGCGAGTGCCTCATCAATCTCAGCCACGTCAAATCCATTCAGCTCTACGATCGGAGTACCTTCATGCTCGTCATGGCCGATCCCGATGAAACCGAACTGCTCGTTAGCGAACGCCAGGCCAAAGAGCTGCGCCAGCGACTCCCCGGCCTCTGATCATCCACCTGCCTCGCCGCAACTCACCTGGCAGCTCTCCTCCATCCTCACGAGCAACAGCTCCCAAAAACGGCCGACCGGTGTCACGTTGTAGCCAAGCGCCAGATCGACCGTCGACGTGTTGGCCGAAGTCTTTCGCAGCTTCTACGTCAGACGTTTCGTAAAATGTGGGCTCTCTATCCGAAACGGCCGTTTCGGCGGAGCGGAACACGCCCTCCCTTATCTCGGCTGTTAGAATTCGACTGGCGAAAGTGACGCTATGTGACGGCGTAAGGTGGCTCCCGAGCTGAAGTATTCAGCGCCAGCGATTTCTCTCCCTGTTCACCTACCGTTCTAACGTTGAGAGTTGTAAAATTCACTCAAGCGCTCATTGGCCGATTCGTTGGAAGTGGTCGGGGAATTCGCGTGTAGCCATTCTGGTGATTCACACCGGTTGTTTGGCAGGGAGGAACGGGCGACCGTTCCCCAATACCGATTGCGGCTGTTAGCACCCTGTCGTTACAACCGGTGCCAGTGTTACTTGGTAACGCCGCAAGTCTTATACGTGCCGTTATCGATGGTGAGCGTGACAGTGGATCCGAAGGCAAGCAGAGTTCCAGCCAGTGGGCTTTGTGTTAATACCTCGCCGGGGTTGATGCACGCGTGAGAGTAACCTACGATTGGAGTAAGACTCAAGGCCCTTATAGCGTTCGTCGCGCTGCTCTGGGGCGCTCCGAGAAGGTTGGGCACAATCGAACCACCGGTTGATAGAGTGAGTGTCACCTGCGAACCGGGATTTTCAATGACGCCGGCTGAAGGAGACTGGTCAATTACGGTTTCCGGCGGCGCGCTGTTGAGAACGTAGGATACCGTTGAGAGATCATAGCCAGCCTTTGTAATGGCGCTGGCCGCGGTGCTCTCCTGTAGACCTACTAAGTAGGGTACAGGCGACGCTGTTCCCGTAGCGCTGGTTACAACGAAGCCATGGGTCCAACTGTAGCCGTCTAACTTGAGGGGAACTCCGGTAACGTATTTGACCGAAATCCGCATTTTGAATTGGCGCGATCCGTTGCATGGGTAGACCGGCACATTCGACAAGGAAAAGTAGTGCATGTTATGGTGAGCCACATTTCCGACAAACCATCTCTCTTCGGGAGTCTGGCTCGTCATGCAAGGTTTCCCGTCAGGATCCAGCTGAATTAGTTCCAGGTGGGTGTCGACGGTGCCACCATTAACAGTACCTGCTTCCTCAAGGTAATTCCAAAGACTCTGCGAGTCGTCGGATGGGCAGGAACTGGTCTTGTAATGACAACTGGTGAGCATAATACTTGCGCTCGCGTCCACGAAAGCAGTCTCGGGCGGCGCGAACCAAACTTGTGCCTCGCTGCCGTCACCATCGCTACCATTGTCAAATACGTAGATTTGCTTCAGATTAGAGGCTCCCGCCAAATATAGGCACGCGGAGAAGTCGTTCGCCGCTGTTGGTGTCGTGTCGCCGTTTGCGTCGCAAGATGGGTCCTGAAATGCCCTACCGGTGTCTGCCGCCTTTCCGCTAACCTCTAACCAGGTAGTGGGATCACCATTGACTCTCCCGAGCGCAGTCAGGTGGACTCCGGGGGCGGGGTCTCCCGTGGTGCCTTTCGTTGCCGTAAGCTGACACGTGTAAGTCCCCGTCTTAGGCGCTGTGAACAACAGCAACGGCTGAAGGACAAGATGGCCCTTCACCGGATAGTTGGGCCCGGTTGCATCCTTTCCCCGGTGATTCTCCGCAGCTCCTGTTTGCTGAGCAACAGATTTTCCATCAGGGTCAGTACATCCGATAAAGGCTTGTGTGTAAACGCTACTGGTGCTCGTGATCTCCGCGCGACCTAGAAGGCGGTGGTCGCCTTGCTCCAAAAGAAAGCTTCCTGTAACGAGGGTTGTAATGGCGGACGTCCCGATGGTGGTGTCCGATACCAAGCCCAGCTTTTCATACGGCGGTGCTGGCTCTAGCGACTGGCCTGGCATTTGAGTGGATATCATCAGCGCAACCCAAGCTCCATTTACGAGGGTGGCGAGGACATTTCTAATGGAAGACATCTCATTCTCCTGATTGAAGTAAAGTTGTTGTTTTGCACGCGTTAGCACGCGTCAACAATTAACGCGGAAAAATCAGGGAAGGCCCATCACCCGTCCAATTGAATTATTCGGCGATCAAGTGCCTGGTACCGTAAGACCGGTGTCTTTTGGAATGGACCAGGCATTTGCTCAGGCTGGTTTTGCTGATTTCGAAGCCGAATTTGAGCAAGGCGACGCATTTCACAACCAACCCGCTAAGAGAGGTGTTGTCGAGTCTGCAGGACCACAGATTGGGCCCGACCCTTCTCACATTCGGCTGTCTAGACGGTTACTTCTTGGCCCACTCGGTCGCTTGGCTTTGTTTGCCCCAGGCCTGGTAGAGCTGCACAACCCAATCATGGGCGCGGTCTAGGTGATACCACTCTGGGACGTCTGTCCGATTTTTCCGAGCAAGCATTCCTTGATAGCCCTTGACGAGCAACGGTTCCGCCTCGGCATATTTTTTCTGCCCTGCGAGCGAAGCACCAACCAAGCTCTCGGTGCGGAATGTTTGCCAATCATCCGGATTGTCCTTGCGAAAAAACTGGAAGCTCTCACGCGCAACTGGCTCACTTTCGGCGAACTTCCGCTGCGAGATCAAGGCAAGCGCCAGACCGGCTGCTGATGCCATCGTGACCGGGTGTTCCGAGCCGAGCGCGCCCCGTTGCCCCACCAAAGCTCGCGTGGCATAGCTCTCGGCCAAATCGTACTTACCTTCCTTTTGGTATATCCACGCAAGATAGGAGACAGACAAAAGGGTCGAGGGATGTCTGGGACCCAGTACACGGCCTTCAGCCTCGAGGCTCTCCTTGAGCAGAGCTTCAGCCTGCGCGTACTTGGCCTCGTTCGCATAATCGATTCCCAGATTGCCCATGGAAAGCAGCGTGTCAGGGTGCTCCGGACCGAGCACACGCCCTCCACTAACCAGATTCTGCTCCAACAGCGCTTCAGCCTGCGTATACTTGCCCTCGTCCTCATACACGAGCGCCAGATTGCTCATGGAGACTAGCGTGTCGGGATGCTCTGGACCGAGCACGCTCCGTTCCGTCACCCACGTTCGTTCAAACAGCGCTTCAGCCTGTCCAAACTTGCCCTCGTCCTCATACACGAGTGCCAGATTGTTCATGGTCTTAAGTGTGTCGGGATGTTCGGGACCGAACAAGCGTCGTTTAATCGTAGACGTTTGGTTAAGGAGCGCTTCAGCCTGTGCATCCTTGCCTTCGTCCTCATAAACGATTGCCAGATTGTTCATAGTCTTGAGCGTTTCGGGATAGTGTGGGCCTACAGTTTGTTGCTGCAAATTCAACGCCTTCGTCAGTAGTGCCTCGGCCTCCCGATAGTTGCCCTCTTTTTCGGCAAGATCCCCAAGTAGGCTCATTGTCTTGAGCGTTTCTGGGCTTCTTGCGCCCAGCGCTTCGCGATATATGCCCAATGCTCGCTGGAATTGTTTCCGCGCTTCGGGGTACAAACCAAGATTGCTGTATGTTTGCCCGATTGTGCTGCGAATGGCCGCTTGCACCTCTGGTTGCCCATTGAATTTTCCGCCGATTCGTGCCGCCGCACGATCTAAGACGGTACGCACTTCAAGGTGCGGATTTGGTTTGGTTGCCGGCCCGGATTGGTTGGCAGCGCTCGCCTGGGCCAGCATATCGTTTTGCAGAAAATCATCGACAGCGTGCGCAACCGCTGCTTCTCTATTAGCTCTTATGCTCTGCCCAATGCTTACCGTTGCTGCCACGATGAGCACAAAAGCGATAGTCGCGGCGGCCGCAACTCCTACCCGATGCCGCCGCACATATTTCTGTGCTCGATAAGCGACACTGGGCGCGTGTGCCGTCACGGGCTCATGCCGCAAATATCGCGCGATGTCCGCTGCTAACTCCACAGGCGTGCCATACCGCCTGCCCCGCTCCTTTTCCAGAGCTTTGAGCGCGATAAAATCCGGATCGCCCCGCACTTGCCGGACCAAGGTAGGTAGATCCGTATCGCGGTTCTTAGCCGTTGTCGCCGCTTCCGCACCTTGTGCGCGCAACTTTGTGCTCGGCTTCGGAGCATCCTCCCGGCGCAAACGCCGAAGGGCTTCATCGAACGCGATCCTACGGAAGTCGAACGGCAAAGCGCCGACGAGCAGCTCGTACAGCAGCACTCCTAACGAGTAGACGTCCGAACGCGTGTCGACATCTTCCCGCGACAATTCGGCCTGCTCCGGGCTCATGTAACCCATTGTTCCGATCATCGCCCCGACTTGCGTATACATCGTCTCGGCAGTAAGCCGCTGCGCGGTCGCCTTCGCAACGCCGAAGTCGATGATCTTGGGCATCGGCCTTCCATCCACTTCGGCGACGAGAATATTAGACGGCTTCAGATCTCGATGGATGATCGCCTTTTGATGCGCATGTTGCACTCCCTCGCAAACGGTGATGAATAGCTCCAGCCTTTGTTTTGTGGTCAGCTTGTGCTTGTCGCAATAATGTGTAATCGGAATACCGGCAACGTATTCCATCACGAAATACGGGCCGCCTCCGACGGTTGAGCCGGCATCGAGAACTTTAGCTATGGCGGGATGGTCCATCAGAGCCAAGGCCTGGCGCTCCGATTCAAACCGCGCTACTACTTCACGCGTGTTCATTCCTGACTTAATCAGCTTGACCGCAACTCTTCGCCGCACCGGATATTTTTGTTCGGCGAGCCAAACTTCACCCATGCCTCCCCGTCCCACCTCCTGGATGAGCCGGTACGGCCCGATAACGTCATCCCGTGCAGCGGTACACAGGTTTCTCGGAGGTTCGGACTCGAAAAGATTAAGCACATCCCGCGGCTGCATGAGAAAGTCTCCCGCAGCCGTATGCTCTGCCAGAAGCCTTTCGACTTCGGCGCGAACCATCTGGTCAGAACAGCGCCGCGCTAAGAATTCGCCCCGAGATTCATGTTGAAGGGCAAGGGTATCGTGAAAAAGGTCCTTAACTTCTTCCCATTGCAGGGCTGTCATGGCGCTGCTCTCCGGCCCGTGATTTCACCCCGAAGCCAAGCCTTTGCCACCGCCCAATCGCGTTGCACAGTGATGATGGAGATACCCAAGACTTCTCCAGTTTCTTGTTCGGTCAGTCCTCCGAAATAACGAAGTTCAACAATACGTTCTTGGCGGCCATCCATTTGACCTAGTCGTTGCAAGGCGCGATCAATGGCAATGATGTCATCGTACGGCCTGTGGCTTGGCACCGCAGCCGAATCAAGGTCCACTCTTTGTTGTGAACTGGGCCGTTTGGCCGCGTGTTTCGCTCGAGCATGATCAACCAGAACTCTGCGCATTGCCGCGGAGGCTATGCCAAAAAAGTGGGCACGGTTTTGCCAGTCCTGTCTATTATCGACGAGGCGAAGATAGGCCTCATGAACCACAGCGGTGGCCTCCAGCGTATGTTCCTGGGATTCGTGCTGGAGATAGCGTTGCGCCATGTGGCGCAGTTCTTGGTACAACAGATCGAACAGTCTGGGAGCCGCTTCTTGTTTGCTCTTTTTTAGTTCGACTAACAACTGAGTGACCGCACCGGGAGATTCGCGCATTCCAGAATGACTCTTCGGCGTATTCTACCGCCGACTACTGTTGAATGGGCCTCACGGCTTAGCTATGCGGTCAGCAGCAAAAAGAAGGTGCGACTCAGGGGCCGCTGCCACTTGGACGAAGCATTACCGTGATCGGGCGTAACAGCCGGTTCAATCACTGTCATTCGGCGATAACGGGGCCCAATGGATCTCGATCGCCGAGGCCATGCCTTGTGGAAGGCCGAGTGCACCGATTCTCAATTCCCCGTGCACTCAGAAGCCGGCCGCAGCAAACTTTGCTGCTTGCGGTTCATTCTGTCGGGCTGTTTAGCGGGTGACTTTTCGAAAGAGACGATCGGGAATGTTAGGACGAGATAAGCAGGTAAGTCTGTTACGGCAGGTTAGCCGCAAGGCGGCTCTGAGCCCGCCCATAATTGGGCCAGATCTCTGAGGTTGTGCTTATATTTACGCGTTACCAGGTATTCCTGCCCACCTTTTACACGCAGCCTGCACTCACCCGTCGGTAAAGATTGAATCTCCTCCACCACGGCAATATTAACGATGACCGAACGATGGATGCGAATGAAACCGTAGGGTCTGAGCTTCTCCGCCATGGACGAGAGGGATTCGCGCACCAAATAAGGCTTCCGCCGGTGTCGCAACGAAACGTAATTGCCTTCGGCTTGCACTGCCAAGATGTCAACCAAATCCAAGAGAAAGATGCTACCCTTTGCCTTGAGAGCGATCCGCGGTGCCTGTCGTTTTGCGATAACCTCCAACTGTTGCAACGCTAGCGTGAGACTTGGGCCGCTCAGTCGGGTGAACGGAAGCAACGATGCACCTGTAACCTCGTCCGCTGTCGATTCAGGCGTGTAATCGGGTCCCCTCTTGTCAGAGCAAATCGTAGCTCCCTGCGGCGTGCTGCCTGAGACATCCGCGTTCGCGTAAGCAGCTTGTTGAACCAACATCCCACGTGCAGTGGCTTTCTGATTCTGAATCTCGCGGGCGTTCATGGTCGAAACCCTTTGCTCTCTTTTCGACTTCCTGCTACCCGAAGTGAGATTGACGGGTGCACACTTCTGAATAAATCACTTCTGCCTCGTGCTCACGGCCGGCGGAAAGCTGGATTGCGCACCGAAACAACACCCAATGGATTCTAATCCTCCGTTCTTCATTCCGAGTTACCCCACGTTACGGGTTCCGATGCAATCATCTCCGCTTGCGGTTGCCCGGCCCGCGAAGAGAATTCACCCACCCCACAATGTTTCTGATTCCCACATTCCACACTTTCGGATCTTGAGCATTCTTTGCTAACAAGGCGTAGCCTTCGTACATCGCGATGAGAAACCCGGCAGTTTCTTCTGGAGACAAGTCGCGGCGGACGGTCCCTTGAGATTGTCCCCTTCGCAAAGCAGTCGCAATGCCTTCTCGCCAATCGTTGAAGATCTTCTCCAATCGCTTGCGGAATTGTTCATCCAGAGGAGACATTTCCTGCGCCAGATTGATGAGGGGACAACCGCACTTTATATCTTTCGGCCGAACTGACGTCCCCCGGACAATGGCGATCAAAGTATCAATAGGATTCTTGGCTCGTTCCAGAGGAACCAACCACCTGTCGTAGGTGATTTTAGCGATGATCTCGTCGACAACGGCATGTCCAAGATCTTCCTTACTGGCGAAATGGTAGTAAAGTGCCCCTTTAGTGACATTGGTGGCAGCTAGAATCGCATCAACGCTGGCACTCTGGAACCCAGATCTGTAGACCGTCTGGAAAGCGGCCCGCAGCAATCGTCCCCGTGTACCCTCTGGATCACGGAGCCTTGGTTTCTTCTCTGGACTGCCTAACATACCAACTGGTTTGTATGTTAACTCATCCGATGCTCAATCACAATTGGTCAACCTGAGTTTTGGCGGCTGACCTTCTCGAAGTTGGTAGCGTTTTGCCGTTCCAATATGAAAAAGCGGAGAACTCCTCGCTCTGGCCGTTTGCGGATGGTCCCGGGAGGTTGTTAGGCCACCACTCGTTTTGGAACTCTCAAACATTAGGCCTGTCGTGTCACGTAATCGTTATGAAGATGGAACACAGAATGCTCTCTCAGTTCTCACTCAGCGGGAGTTTGTGAAGTTGAGAGTTAATTCTGCTCTCAATTGCACACTAACTGCCGAAGCGCCGAGTGGTACCTGACATAACTCGCAATCATCTTGGCGCAGAGATGTTTCTCGAACGAAAAGGAGAAGATATGAACGTAGTAAGACGGTTGCGTAATTTCTGGATACCGGGGATCGCGACGATTGTTCTGGGTAGCTTCAGCAATGCTTTCGCTCAACAGAGCTACACAATTACTGATTTGGGCGTTAACAAGAGCAAGGACAACTTCAGCATGGCCATGGGCCTCAATAATCAGGGGTGGACAGAGAACATGGATGGGTTCGTGAACCCTCCCGAGAATAGTACGTCTACGTCGGTTTCAAGGGGTCGCGCGGTGATAAGCATCTACGGACTCAACATCGACCTGGGCACACTTGGAAAACCCGACGGCAACAGTTGGATCAACTGGGGCGGGATCAACGACCGTGAGCAAGCCGCCGGTTTGTCCGAAACAGCTGATCCAGATCCGAACGGCGAAGACATCTGCGGCTTCGGCACACACCTTACGTGCGTTCCGTTTCTTTGGCGGGACGGCCATATGATCGCTCTTCCGACGCTCGGCGGAAATAATGGGCAGGCCAGCGCCATCAATAACCGCGCAGAAGTCGTCGGCTTTGCCGAAGACGGTGCCGTGGACTCCACATGCCGAGCCGGCACAACTAACAATCGAATTGCGTTGCCGGCGTTGTGGAAAAGCGGCAACGTCGAAGCTCTTCCTTTGGGGGGTAACGATCCGGACGGTTTCGCATACGGGATTAACGATCAAGGCCAAGCCGTAGGCTACTCGGGAAACTGCACCACGGCGACTCACGCCGTAATGTGGAAAGACAACACTGCCTTCGTGCTTCAGGATCTCGGAGGTAAAGGTTCGAATTTTGCCTACGCCATTAGCAACCGCGGCCAAATCGTCGGGCAAGTCGGCAGTGCTGATGGCACCACCTTCTATGCTGCGGTTTGGCAGGACGGCGCAGACGGCGCAGTCACAAATCTTGGCGCTCTGCCGGGAGATTTTGCCGCCTTTGCCACCGGCATCAACAACCGGGGCGAAGTGGTGGGAAACGACTTTGACTCCAAGTTCAACTGGTCCCACGGCTTCATCTGGCGGGACGGTGTGATGACCGACCTTAACACGCTAATTCCCGCGGATTCCAACCTCTTCATAATCTCGGCTAGCAATATTAATGAGCGCGGACAGATCTCGGGTATGGCAACGGTGCTCAGCGGGCCGCATGCGGGCGAGATCCGCGCCTTTCTGGCAACCCCAGCGCACGAAAAATGCGACCTCTCGATGGCAGATTTCGCACGTACACACCCGCATTCCATTTTGCCCACGAATGCTTGCAACCACTCCTCGCAGAGATTCGGACCCGGCCGATTCCAGCGATAGGGCACATTCTCGGAACTCCCGCGCCGTGCATTCCACGACGCGCTGCGCGAAGGCCGCAGATTGCATAGAACAAGGAAGCTGTGCGGGACAACATGGGTCACGCCAATCTCGACGTGACCCTGATCCTTTAAGGCATCTCGAGCCGGTGCCATAAGCGTGTGGTCATCCGGCCAGCCGGACCAATTAAAGTCGATAAGCCGCCAGTAGTCGCGAAGGTAGAGCGATGTTCGGCTTCCGCTTTGCCATAAAACGTGCAAACCGTTGATATGCGGACCGCACCTTCCAGTCAGCGGGACGCCGACTTTTCGTCAACTCGAAAGCAGATGATCTAGCTTGGGCTGTCAGCTTCGCGATCGGTAATCTCGGTTTCCAGATTGCTCGTGATACGCTCGCGGACATCAGCGGATCACCTGAAATATAAGATGTCTCGAACAACGTTCCATTGATTGGGTTTTCCCCTATACGAGCCCACCAGGACGAAAGAACGGGGAGGCAATCCTTTCGCTACAGTGTGTGTAAGTTCGGAGGTGAATGGTTGTCCATAATCTGGCGCTTGCTTTATCTCGGCTGGGTAGCCGGTGAAATCGTCATCGCCATTGGCACACGGCGGCGCAGTCATGCTAAAGAGAGCCAGGATCGCGGAACCCAAGTCCTGCTCTGGTTCGTAATCGTGCTGTCGTTGAATGCCGCCGGAATTCTGGAAGCGTTAGTGCCGGCGTCTTTCCGTTGGCATGCAGCTTGGCTGCGTCCGCTAAGTCTAATCCTTATGATCTTCGGAATTGCCGTCCGCGCGTCCGCTATCGCGACGCTCGGGCGGTGGTTCACGGCGAACGTCGTCACACAACCAGAGCAGCAGCTACAACGAGGCGGATTGTACAGCCTAGTGCGCCACCCCTCTTATTTGGGTTTGGAAATAATCTTCGTGGCAATCGGGCTACATTCCGGTGCTTGGGCTGCATTGATAGTCGCGGTGGTGCCTCCCACCGTCGCAGTGCTCCATCGCATTCGCGTTGAGGAAACAGCTCTGGTGCTTGCGTTCGGCGAGAGCTATCTCGAATATTGTCGTGCGACCAAGCGACTGGTTCCAGGAGTGTACTGAGCACGTCAACGGGAAGCATCCGATCTAAAACGAATCTGCAGGACGCCGAACTGATTTGAACATTTCCACTGTCGTTATCGGAAATTTCTCGTGTGGGAACTCCTGAGCGATTCGCCAACCATGCCGGTGATGAACTCTGTGGCCGCTGTATTCGACTTCACAACGCGAAGGCGCAATATTGGA
Source organism: Terriglobia bacterium (assembly GCA_963723645.1). Lineage (GTDB taxonomy): Bacteria > Acidobacteriota > Terriglobia > Bryobacterales > Bryobacteraceae > Bog-105. The sequence continues at coordinate 225,086 of CAVRRR010000005.1, read as the reverse complement.
TGGCCACGCGCAATTATTTCGGCTTCTCCTTGCTCGAGCGGACGATGGCCAACTCCATACCCCCTGTTTTCGCAAAGCACCTATAAATCATCCAACCACTCTTCACCTGTGAGAACCACGCCGACAATCTTTGCGTCCAATGCGGCGATCCATGACAAATGCCAGTGCTCCCCATCAATCGGAGCGGAGGAGCAGCCCAAATTCCGCCATAAACCTCGTCGACGCGGGTCTGGACGAGTGCTCGAACAGAATTGTGCTCTTCGAGCCGCGGTCGTCGGATAAGCGGTTGCACCATCAACTACCAATAATCTTCGCTCAATTGAACTGCTCGTTTGACGAACGTTAGTCGCGCAAAAGCCGCCATTGCTTGGCTAACAACGGCAGTTTGTCCGCTACGGCCGGCGGTCTATAGATCCGTTCGCGAGTGGGCGGCCAAATCGAAAACTGGACATGTTCGCCATCAACTTGCCGGGAAACGCGCATCTCGCTGAATTGGCTTTCGCTTGCGAGGCATCGCCGAGTCAGGAAAACGCCCATCCCAAACACAACACCGACTTCAAGAACTAATCTGTGTTCATGGAAACGTCCTCTATTTCACCGAGCCAGCGCAATTAGCCGAGGTCATGGAGAAGAGCAACAGCCTTAGTTTTGGAATGCCATCAGAAGCACTGTTAGGGTGTCTTCTCAGAACGCTTGCAGCATCCAAGCCCGCTGGGCAATTCCTGGAACTTGGTACGGGAACGGGTATCGCAACCGTTTGGCTTCTTTCCGGGATGGATTGCGCTTCTCACCTGACGAGCGTTGACACAGACGCAACGGTTCAGCAGGTCGCAAAGCAGGTGCTGGGGTCGGATCAAAGGCTGACTCTCTGCCTCGAAGATGGTATGCCTTCCTTCAATCGTGCCGGCCACGGTCTTTCGACTTGGTTTTCGCAGATGCCATGTCGGGCAAGTACGAGGGACTGGAACATGCTTTGGAAGTGGTGAAGGTGGGTGGGTTCTACGTCATCGACGACATGCTTCCACAATCAGATTGGCCTGAGGAGCATGCCGCCAAGATTCCAGCGCTGCTTGAGAAACTGAGCAAACTGCCTGAATTCGTGCTACTTCCTCTTGTCTGGTCAAGTGGCTGTGTCGTGGCTGTCAGACGCCAGTAGTTCAACCGAAATACGCGCAAACTGCTTCCACGAGGCCGATTTGTCGTTCCGTATCTGGCCGACAGCTCCGAGTTGCTGACCCGTTCAGAGCCACTGCGACTATAGTGTTGCCGTTATTCGCAACATAGCCAGATTCGAAATCCGCACCGACAGAGCCAAGGGTCTTGCCCGGGACATTCAGCGTAACTTGCGCGACTACCCCGCACAAAGCCGATGATTTCTGACCAGGGCCGAGTAACTACACGAGGCGGCCATGACCAAGATCAAACGCAGACGCCCGCGAAAGCCGTGCTCAAGCGGGTCTGGAGGTGCAAGCTCGGCTATTCTGTCGGAGGATGTCGGCCACCGTATGTCCCTTTCTCGGGCGTACGCCGGGCGCCCGCACAACCCGATTACGATGCCTTCACTATCTTGAAAAATGAATCAGGATCCAGACTCGCGCCGCCCACCAGCGTACCGTCGATTTCCGGCTCTCGAATCAGCCCGGCGATGTTCTCCGGCTTCACGCTCCCGCCATACAGGATCCTGACCGCCTGAGCAGCTTCTGCGCCAAAGCGCTTGTCCGCCTCGGACCGAATCAGCTGGTGCGCTTCCGAAGCGATCTCCGGTGTCGCAGTCTGACCCGTGCCGATGGCCCACACCGGCTCATACGCAATCACCACCTGCGCGAATTGCTCTTCCGTCAAGCCGGCGACTCCGCACGCAAATTGCCGCACCAGCACTTCCGGCGCTTTCCCCGCTTTGTGTTCTTCCAGCTTTTCGCCCATGCAAATGATCGGCGTAAGCCCGGCCGCCAGCGCAGCTTGCGCTTTTCGAAGCACGTCCGCATCGGTCTCGTGACAAACCTGGTGACGCCTCTCGCTGTGTCCTACCAGCACCCAGGTGGCGCCCGCCGCCAGCATCATGTCTGCCGAGATCTCGCCCGTGTATGGGCCTTCCGGGCACCAGTGAATGTTCTGCCCACCTATCTGTATCGCGCTTCCCCGTGCAGCTTCCGTTGCCGCCGGAATGCTGAGCGCCGGGGGAAAGAGAACGATGTCACAATTGTCCGCACCGTCCGCAAGCTGCGTGAACTTCATCATGAATTCCACCGTTTGCGCGGCAGTCTTGTACATCTTCCAGTTCGCTGCTGCAATACGCCGTCTCATATGGCCCGAGTCTGTCTACTTATCCTTTCGAATGTCGCCGAGAAAACTCGTCCCGGCCTCGATAGTCGTACCGAAGTTTTCTGCCACGGTCTGGCCGATGTCAGCCAGCGTCTTGCGTGTGCCGAGATTCACTTCCGGCTTCACGCGCTTTCCAAACACCAGCAAAGGCGTGTACTCACGCGAGTGATCGGTCGAGGGAGTGGTCGGATCGCATCCATGATCCGCCGTCAACACCAGCATGTCGCCGTCCTTCAGTTCCAGGCTCGGCAGCCACCGGTCTACTTGCTCGAGCGCCGCCGCATAACCCTTTACGTCATTTCGGTGACCGAACTCCTGGTCGAAATCAACCAGGTTTACAAAAACGAGGCCGCTGTCTTGAGCGCTCATTGCAACGCTGGTCTTGCTCATGCCGTCGGCATTATTCTTCGTCTTCACGGAATGCGTGATTCCCCGCCCCAGGAAGATGTCCGAGATCTTGCCAACCGCGTAAACCGGAACCTCCTGCTCTTGCAATCGGTCGAGCAGCATGCCCGAAGGCGGTGGAACTGCATAATCGCGGCGGTTCGCCGTACGCACGAAATGGCCGGGCTCGCCTTCGAATGGCCGCGCGATCACCCGCCCCACCTGATTTGGACCTTGCAAGAGATTGCGTGCAATCTCACACATGCGGTAGAGCTCAGCGAGCGGAATGATCTGCTCATGCGCTGCGATCTGGAAGACACTGTCCGCGGATGTGTACACGATGGGACATCCAGTCCGCATGTGTTCTTCACCGAGTTCTTTGATAATCTCGGTGCCCGATGCGGGCTTATTCCCCAGAGTCTTTCGCTCAATCCGGGCTTCGAAAGCCTCTATTACATCGTCGGGAAAACCATGCGGGTAAATCGGAAAAGGCTGCTCGAGAATGATGCCCGCCATCTCCCAGTGCCCCGTCGTGGTGTCCTTGCCCGGAGAAGCCAGTCGGCATCTTCCGTACGACCCGGCCGGATGCTCCGCAGCTGTCAATCCCGAAAGCGGTTTAATGTTAGCGAGTCCTAATCGGCTCAGGTTTGGGAGATGAAGGCGCTGTCTCTTCGCGATGTTGCCAAGAGTGTCACTCCCCAGGTCGCCGAACTGCGGCGCATCCGGCATGGCCCCGATCCCTACGCTGTCGAGCACGATCCAAATCACCCGTTCGAAAGCACGAGGAGAGCTGTTCATCTCTCTTTGGAGTCGCTCACCGTACTCGCAACGGGCTTTGCAAATTCATCCTTCAGCCGGGCCGCCCTGTCACGCGCCAGGTGCATGAAGGAGTCGTGCGTTGCAACCCGCGTGAGCAAAGGCAGGAACTGTTCGGGAGCAGCGAGTTGCTTGTGCAGCCAAAGCTCTTCGATCTCCGCCAGCGCGTCGTTCACACCAAGCTTGTCAAAGTGAATCGTCCGGTCCAGGTCCAGGTAAGCCCGCTCGCTGCCTGCGATTTGCTCAAGCTTTCGCAACAATTCCTGCGCCATCGGATTCACCGAGTAATTGAAGGTAGTCTCGAAACCGGCGCCGTTCCCATCCTCATATCGAAAAACTTTCTTCCCGGTGTTCGCCACCTTCAGTCCCGATTCAAGAGGTGTCTTGAAATCGTCCAGTTTACCTGCCATTTCAAACAGGGAAGCCGCGTCACTTGCCTGAAGCTGCGCCCGCAGCGGCCGGTCGTCTTTGAGAGCCTCGCTGTACTCGAGCGCGCCATCGGAACCAACCGTTAACCGGAGGTATTCAGGACTGCTGCCCGGGAAGCTCTTCGTATAAATCAATCGCGGCGATCCACTCGCGTAAAGCACCTGTATCGCAAGCAGAGCAGGGAGAGCTGCCTTCACCTTCGCGCTCCGGCCGCCACGGGAAAACCGGCGCGCGTTCCATGGCAGATGGCTACCGCCAGCGCATCCGTTGCATCGAACGACGCAAACTGCTGGTTGATCCCGAGAAGCGACAGGACCATCATTTGCACCTGTTGTTTCTCGGCTCGCCCGTAACCGACCACGCTGATCTTCACTTCAAGCGGCGAATACTCGCTCACTTCCAGACCCGCTTCCGCCGCAACCAGCATCGCCGCTCCGCGCACATGCGCCAGTTTGAGCGCGGATTTAGAATTTACAGCGTGAAAAACTTCTTCGACCGCCACGACATCGGGCGCAAAATCGCCCAGCATCGAGCGAAGCTCGGCGGCAATAGATTTCAGCCTGCGCTCCAGCGCATCGGCTGCTTTTGTTCGTATGACGCCCGCATGCACGAAGCGGTGTGACCGGCCGTCCGTGTCGATGATTCCGAATCCCGTTCTTTCAGTTCCGCAGTCTATTCCAGCTATTCGCATTGATGATAACCAGCAACAGCCGTGGACTGAGGCTTTGAGGTTAGGGCAGCAACTTAAGTCAGAGCTTCTACTTCCGCCTCATCGACTTCGTAGTTTCCGTAAACGTTCTGCACGTCGTCATGCTCTTCGAGAATGTCGTAAAGCTTCAACATGGCTTGCGCGTTCTTGCCTTCGAGCTTCACAGTGTTTTTGGGCACCATCGCAATTTCGGCCGATTCTGTCGGAATCTTATTTTTCTCAAGCGCCTTCAGCACCGCTTCGTGCGCTTCCGGAGCGGAAATGATCTCCCACGCGCCGCCTTGGTCCCGCAGGTCGTCGGCTCCCGCATCGAGCACGATCCCCATCAGCTGATCTTCCGATGCCTTTTCCGCATCGACAATGATCTGGCTCTTCCGCTCGAACATCCAGGCAACGCTACCCTGCTCGCCTAAGTTGCCGCCGTTCTTCGAAAACATATGCCGCACTTCGCTCACTGTGCGGTTGCGGTTGTCTGTCGCAACGTTCACCAGCACAGCGGCGCCGCCCGGCCCATACCCTTCGAAAAGGATTTCGTCGATCTGCCCGCCTTCAAGTTCGCCGGTTCCGCGCATAATCGCACGCTTGATGTTCTCCGCCGGCATTGAAACCGCCTTCGCTGCCAGCACCGCGGTGCGCAGACGAGGATTGCCATCGGGATCGCCGCCGTTGCGCGCTGCGATTTGAATTTCTTTTATCAGGCGCGTAAACGTCTTTCCGCGCTTGCTGTCGAGGGCCGCCTTCTTGTGCTTGATCGTGGCCCACTTGCTATGTCCGGACATCAGAGAACCTCAAATTGTTCTTAACTTTCGAGGATATCAAAGAGCCAAGCTCTTCAAATTGCCCGCTCCCCTCTGCCGCATGCGCTGTCAAGATACGCCCTCGCTGCCCGCTGCAAAAGGCTGGTTATTACCGCGAAAATGGTCCCGTTTTCGCTATCCATTTGCCTCAGAAACCCTCTTTTTCGCCCCAAAACTGCCCCAGAATCATGCTTTTCGCGCCCTCTTTCCTGCATCGAGAATCGCAGATTCGCGCTTTGCGCTAGCGCTCCGACCCCGCGTACGCAGCTGAAAGGGAACGCACTTACGAAATTGCAAACGCACGTGACCGGCCCCGCAGGCCCCTCGGGAAGCTTTACGGGCCTACCTGCTGAGGCTTCTCTTTTTTTGGTGAGGTACGAACTTGTGAAATCTGGCGGAGAGGGGGGGATTCGAACCCCCGGTAGCGTTTTTGACACTACGACGGTTTAGCAAACCGCTGCTTTCGACCACTCAGCCACCTCTCCCGGTAAGCGATTCGGCTGGACTCATCGAGTCCGCGCCAGCCTGAGCAAGTCCTCCAAAATCGTAGCATGGAAACGCAGTTTGCCTTCCGCGGGACGCTCAGAAGCCGCGTTCCATCGGCATTGCAAACGGAGGATCGACCAGAAACTCTGCATCCCTGATCTCGACTAACGCATCCCGGATCGCTTGTTCCTGGGCTGGCTCGGTGGTGATCACAAAAGGTAGGTCGCGCCAGTCTTCTCGCGGCAATTGCAGAATCGCATCGATGCCAATGCGATGACTCGCCAGAACCGTCGCTAATGTCGCAATGATGCCGGCCTTATCCTCAACCCGGAAGCGAAGATAATAGGGCGATTCCAGACTCGTAATCGGTTGCGGTTTATGCTCGCCGAGACGCTCATGCGCAAACGGGCTCACCCTTTCCGGACTGCCGAACCGGATCTCCCGTGCAACCCTCATCAGATCGCTAACCACAGCCACACCCGTCGGCTTTGACCCTGCGCCCCGCCCATAGTAGAAGGTGTCTTCGCCGTATGCGCCCCGAATCCAGATCGCGTTGTACGCCCCTTGCACCTGAGCTAGGATCGCCGCTTGCGGGATCAAACTCGGGCGCACCGAAAGCAGCACTCCCCGCTCATTCTGCCGCGCCACGCACAGCAGCCGTATGGTGTGCTTCAACTGGTGGGCGTACTCGAAGTCGATTGGCATAACGCGCCTGATACCTTCTGTGTAAATATCTTCCGGTCTCAGCTTTTCGCCGAACGCCAGCGCAGAAAGAATCGTCAACTTTGACGCCGCATCCAAACCATCCACATCGGCTGACGGATCCGCTTCCGCATACCCGAGTTGCTGAGCTTCCGCTAGAACGGATTGGAAACTCGCATGGCTTTTCTCGATCTCCGTAAGGATGAAGTTGCTCGTACCGTTGAGAATGCCGTAGAGCTCAACTACACGATCACCCGCAATCCCCTCGCGCAGAACTGTGTGGATCGGGATACCGCCCGCCACACTCGCCTCCATCGCCAGGTTCACTCCATTCGTATTCGCCAGTTCCCAGAGCTCTGATCCTTTGAGCGCGATCAGTTCCTTGTTTGCGGTTACGACCGACTTGCGATGCCGCAGCGCTTCCTCGATTATGTGCCTCGCCGTCGCGGTGCCGCCTACAGCTTCGACGACGATGTCGATTGCCGGATTTGTGACCACTTCATGCCAGTCGCTCGTGCGAACGAGTTCGTCCTGCGCGCACGGCAGCTTCTTTGACTGCACGTTCCGGCTGCAAACAGTCTTGACACGTAGCGGAAAGCCCAGTTTGTCTCGAATGGCTCGCGCATTCTCCGTCAGTATCTCGAGAGCTCCAAGTCCTACGTTTCCCAAGCCTATGAGGCCAACGGTCACCTCCATCCGTTACGTGTCCCGCCAATCGTCATAAGTGGCTTATGATAGCAACCAGATGAGACGCCTCACCCTCGATTCGATGCTCTGGAGGCGCTCGCGGCGAAGCGTCCTCGGCGCCTTGTTCGCTTCGGTTTTGTCGGCATCGAACCCGCGTATCATCCAGACACAGGAGGAGCAAACTCCGGATGAGCGCAGGCCAAAGTTTCCCGATCTAAATGAGGATCCCCGGCTTCCGGACGGCAAGTCGCAAAAGAACGCAATCGCGAAGCAAAAGCATGAACAGGATTTGAAGGATGCTGACCAACTCGTGACCGCGGCGCAGGATCTGCGGGACGACCTGAAACGCGCTGGCATATTCGTCGTCCCGTTAGGCTCCGTGAAGAAGACCGAAGAGATTGAAAATCTCGCTAAACGCATTCGCGGCCGGCTCAAATCGTGAATCGTCGGTGGCTTGTCTCTTATGTATGCGTGTTAACCTGCCTGACAGCAACCTTCCTGAAGCTCAATGCCCGCGATTCGCGAAAAAAGACAATTAATGAGTGCGTCGGAGATCGATCGCACTCTAGTGCGCCTTGCGCATGAAGTTCTCGAGCGGACAACCGACCTCCAGCAGCTCGCTTTTATCGGTGTAAAGCGCAGAGGCGCGCCTCTCGCGGAACGGATTGCAGCGAAAATCCACAGTCTTGAAGGCCTGAAAATTCCGGTTGGATTCCTGGACATCAACCTCTACCGCGACGACCTCTCAACCGTTGCGGAACGGCCCGTGGTGCACAACAGGCAGATCGATTTCCCGGTTGTCGGGAAAGATGTCGTTCTGATGGACGACGTCCTGTACACTGGCCGAACCATCCGATCCGCGCTCGATGCGCTGTTCGACCATGGCCGACCCGCCCGCGTTCAACTTCTCGTTCTGATCGACCGCGGCCACCGGGAGCTGCCCATCGAAGCACGTTACGTCGGCCGCATGGTCCAGACAAGCAGCAAGGAAATCATCGAAGTCAAATTTCAGGAGATCGACAGCCAGGAGAAAGTGCTCCTGGTGGAGGTAATCGACGATCCGGCAGAACCGCTCATGGCGTGAGACATGAAACAGCGCGGACTTCTCGACATCGAAACTCTCGAACGCGGGGATATCGAATCAATCCTGACTCGCTCGAGAGATTTTCAGCCGCCCGCCGGCCAACCCTTTCAGCGTTTCGATCTGCTGCGGGGCCGGACGATCGTCAACTTGTTTTTCGAGGCGTCCACGCGCACCCGGACGAGTTTTGAAATCGCTGCTAAGCGTCTTGGCGCCGATATCATCTCCATAACCGCTTCCGCTTCGAGCGTCTCTAAAGGCGAATCGCTGGTGGATACTCTCAATACCCTGGGCGCCATGCGTCCGGATGCTATCGTGATGCGGCACTCGGCTTCGGGCGCACCGCATTTCCTATCGCGCTACCTGCCGATCCCCTTCGTCAACGCGGGTGACGGCACCCACGAGCACCCCACGCAAGCGCTTCTGGATGCTCGCACTATCCTCGATCGCCGCGGCACTCTCGAGAAGCTTCGGGTTGCCATCATCGGCGATATCGCTCACAGCCGGGTGGCACGATCCAATATATTTCTTTTGTCCAAATTTGGTGTCCAAGTCGTCCTTTGCGGCCCGCCAACCCTGTTGCCCCGGGAGATGAGCCAGATGGCGCCGGGTATCGAGTTGACCACCGATATGGAAGAAGCGATTCGGGAAGTAGACGTCATCATGATGTTGCGCGTTCAGCTCGAGCGGCAAAACGAGATCTCCTTTCCCGTCAACGAGTATTTCCAGTTCTATGGGCTCCGGCCGGAACATGTCGAACTCGCTCGCCCGGACGTTATCGTCATGCATCCCGGCCCGATTAACCGGGGACGTGAGATCTCCTCTGAGGTAGCCGACAGCCAGCGCTCGGCCATTCTCAACCAGGTCGAAAACGGCATAGCCGTGCGAATGGCGGTGCTCGAAAGAGTGCTCGCCGCATGAGCCGCCTCATCATCAAGGGGGGCCGGATCGTCGATCCGGCGCAGAACATCGATCGCCTGGCGGATCTTGCTTTGGAGGATGGCCTCGTCCGGCAGATCGGCGCCGAACTCGACTCGACCGGCAGTGAGGTCTTTGATGCCTCCGGTCTGATAGTCGCGCCCGGGTTCATCGACATGCATGTTCACTTGCGCGAGCCCGGTTTTGAGCACGCCGAAACGATCGAGAGCGGATCCAGGGCGGCCGCAGCCGGCGGTTTCACCTCCGTCTGCTGCATGCCTAATACGGAACCGGTCAACGACAACGCTACTGTCACCAGCTACATTGTGGACCGGGCCCGGCGGTTCGCGACCGTAAACGTTTATCCGATCGGATCCATCACCAAAGGCAGCGCCGGCGAAGAACTGGCCGCAATCGCCTCCATGAAGCAGGCCGGTATCGTTGGCATTTCAGATGACGGCAGGCCGGTCATGAACGCACGCGTGGTCCGGGGTGCGATGGAATTCGCAAACGCGTTGGATCTGCCCCTGATCGAGCACTGCGAAGACCTGCATCTTAGCGCGGGCGGCGATATGCATGAGGGCCTCGCCTCAACCCGGCTTGGTCTGCGTGGGATTCCGCGTAGTGCAGAAGATGTCATGGTTGCGAGAGACATTATCCTGGCCGAACTCACCGGGGCGCGCTACCACGTCGCCCATATCTCCTCTCATAACTCCGTCCAACTGGTCGCCGAAGCGAAACGACGAGGCCTGAAAGTGACATCCGAAGCGACGCCGCATCATTTCGCGCTCGCTGATTCGGAGATGCGGCCCTACGACAGCAATTACAAGATGAAGCCGCCCCTTCGTGAATCCTGCGACGTCGCCGCCGTTGTGAAAGGTCTTCTCGACGGAACAATAGACGCCATAGCCACGGATCATGCCCCCCACGCGGGCGCCGAAAAAATGCGGGAATTCGAGCGCTGTCCGTTTGGGATCATCGGCCTCGAAACCGCAATCGGCCTCGGACTCGAACGCCTCTATCACACCGGCCAGACGAGCCTTTCCCACTTTGTCCGGTTATTCACCGAAGGACCGGCGGCTATCGTTCTCCCAGCGAGTGGCAGTCTACGCGAAGGCGGACCCGCCGATGTCACGATCTTTGGACTGGAACACGAGTGGATCTACGACGTCAAACGATCGCCGTCCAAGAGCAACAACACGCCGTTCGGAGGGCATAAGTTTAGGGGCGGTCCTATCGCGACCATCGTCGGCGGAAAGATCGTCTGGCGTTTCGACAGCTAGCCGACCGCCGCGAGCAGAGAATCGACCAGCGTAGACTCTTCCTCGTCCGCCACTGTTCGCATATCGAGAGTCAACTTATCCCCAGCGATTCGCGCAATCACCGGGACGGTTCCGCCGCGAAGGCGCCTCTCGCACCTCGTGATTTCAGGCACGGTCACGTCAAGGACCCAGGTGGGCAAAGTCTGATCGGGCGTAGAGCCGCCTCCAATCACCGCTTCTGTTTGCCGTATTTCACACGTCAGATTTCCCAGTCTGAGTCGCACCCGGTCCGCACGAGCGCGGAGCTCCTCGAGTGGAGTCAGGATCATCCGCAGGACGGGTATACACTGCCACTCGCGCTTCAGATGATGCTGCAGCGTGGCCTGAAGTGCTTGCAGAATGAGCTTGTCAACTCGAAAGGCGCGATACAAGGGATTGCGCCGCACTCTTTCGACCAGTTCCCAGTCCCCTGCGATCACCCCGGCTTGCGGACCGCCCAGCAGCTTGTCACAACTGAAGGAAATAAGACTCATTCCGGCCGCCAGGCTTTCGGTCGCCAGCGGCTCAGTAATGCCGGTCACCCGGAGGTCGACCAGCGAACCGCTGCCCAAATCTTCGTAGACCGGGATTCCCCGTTCACGCCCCAGCTCTGCAAGCTCTTTTAGCGAAGGCCGAGACGTAAACCCGCTGATGTGAAAGTTCGACGGATGAACACGCATGATCAGCCGGGTTCGGTCGCTGACCGCGCGTTGGTAGTCTTCGATCCGCGTGCGATTCGTCGTTCCGACTTCACGTAGAACTGAGCCCGAGCGCGTCATGATGTCCGGGATGCGAAATCCGTCACCAATCTCGATCAGCTCGCCTCGCGAAACGATAACTTCACCGCCATTTGCGAGCTCGTTCAGAACCAGAAATACAGCCGCCGCGTTATTGTTCACTACGATTGCTGGGGTCCCGAGCAGTCTTCGCAACAGCGGTGCAATCTGGTCATCCCGCCTGCCGCGCTTACCGGTCGCGAGATCGAATTCCAGATTCGAGTAACCCGGGGTGAGCTCGATTATAGGCAGCGGAGCCCGGCCAAGGTTCGTGTGGAGGATAACTCCGGTCGCGTTGATAACGCGGCGTAAATACAATCGCCCGAGTTCCTCGAGCCGGAGCTCTACTTCCTCCTCGACAGGCGAGTCCGCGAGTGCGCGGCCCTCGCGCAATTTGTCTCGTTTCTCTGCCAAAATCGCGCGGATCTCATTTTTGACGATCTCATCGGGATAGCCGCGGACTGGTCCGACGTTCCGGAACACCTGGTCCACAGAAGGCAGGTCCCGAAGAGTGCTCATCGGCTAGGCGATGGCGCTCTGCACGAGCACCTGTTTCAGATACTGCCCAGTGTAGGAATTCGGTACCGACGCGATCGCTTCGGGCGTACCTTGCGCAATGATCTGGCCACCCGCTTCCCCGCCCTCTGGGCCAAGATCGATCACCCAATCAGCGGCACGAATCAGATCCAGATTGTGCTCGATGATCAGTATGCTTCCGCCATTCTGAATCAGCCGCTCGAAGGCTTGCAACAGTTTCGCAATGTCGTCGAAGTGCAGGCCGGTAGTCGGTTCATCGAATAGGAACAACGTTCCCTGGCAGCTTGCCTGCGCCAGGTGAGCGGCCAGCTTCACGCGCTGTGCTTCGCCGCCGCTCAGGGTAGTCGCGGACTGACCCAATCGCAGGTATCCAAGGCCTACATCCGAGAGAACCTTCAACTTCGCGGCCAGTCGCGGAGCAGCCGAAAAAAAGGACAGCGCCTCACGAACCGTCAACTGGAGAACCTGGTGAATGTTCAGGCCCTTGTGAAGTACATCGAGCACGCTTTGCTTGTAGCGTGTTCCTTTACATTCCTCGCAGACCAGTTCTACATCGGCGAGGAACTGCATTTCGACCGTCACTGTTCCATCGCCCTGGCACGTCTCACACCGCCCGCCTGGAATGTTAAAGGAGAAGTGTCCGGCTGTATATCCACGCCGCTCTGCCTCTGGAGTTGAAGCAAACAGGTCTCGTATCAGATCGAAGGCTTTGATATACGTAACCGGATTCGAACGAGGCGTCCGGCCTATGGGGGATTGGTCCACCATTACAACGGCGGTCAACAAGTTGGTTCGATCCACGCGCTTCAAGGGCAGCTTACGCGATCCGACTTCTTCCTCCGGTTCGGCCCCACCCTGCCGATCCTTATTCACCTCGAGATCCAGCGCCTTGTAGATGACTTCATGGACGAGACTGGACTTCCCGGAACCAGATACCCCCGTGACTGCCACCATCAGGCCAAGTGGAATGTCAACGTCGATGTTCTTCAGGTTATTTGCGCGCGCGCCGACAAACCGTATCGTCCGGTTCGGATTTACTTTGCGTCGCTCGCGCGGACGTGAGACAGAAAACTCCCCTCGCAGATACTTGCCTGTCAGAGAAGGCGTGTTACGGTCTACGCCGGCGTTCGGCAGGAGCAACTGGCCGTATGTACCCGAGAAGATCACTTTTCCGCCGCTCTCTCCCGCCCCCGGACCAAGATCGACAATATAATCCGCTTCGACCATGATTTCCGGGTCATGCTCGACCACGATAATGGTGTTGCCGAGTTCCCGCAGATCGTGCAAAATGCGAATCAATCTCGCCGTATCACGGCTGTGCAGACCGATCGACGGTTCATCGAGCACATAGGTCGCACCTACCAGGCGCGACCCCAGACAAGTGGCGAGCTGAATTCGTTGTGCCTCACCTCCCGAAAGGGTTGATGAGAGACGATCGAGCGACAGGTACTGCAGACCGACATCGTTCAGAAACTTGCAGCGCTGTCGAAGCTCGTCCAGTATCTTTTCAGCAATTTCGGTCTCTTCCGGGCTTAGCTCCAGACCGTCGAAGAAGGCCTGTGCCGCCGCAATGTTCATACGAGACACCTGCGCAATGGTGTAGTCTCCGATCCGCACCCACAGCGCCTCCTGCCTGAGCCTTGCTCCTCTGCAAGAGGGACATTCCGTATAAGCTCTGTATCGGCTCAGGAACACCCGGACGTGGACCTTGTATTTCTTCTTTTCTACTTCGGCGAAGAACTTCTGAATGTGTGTCCGGACGAACTCTTTCTCTTCGGCGCGCAGCTCCGCGTACGGCACATTCAGGCGGGCCTTGCCGCGCGACTTGGGCCTGAATTTCTCGTCGTAATACCAGGTGTATTGAGGTTTCGTCCAGGGATCGATCGCACCCTCTTCAATCGAGAGATAGGGATCGGGAACGATCAGACCGGGATCGTAGTCGATCGTGTTCCCAAATCCCTGGCAGACAGAACACGCACCCATCGGGTTGTTGAAGCTGAACAGCGTCGGTTCGGGCTTGGATGCAATAAGCCCGCAGACCTTGCACGCAAACTTCTCGCTGAAGTGGAGCGTCTCCGGGTCGGCTACGCCTGCTTGCTCGAAAAATACTTCGCCCGTTTCGCGGTAACAGATTTCGACCGTGTCCACGATCCTTTGGTGCAGCTCAGGATTGATGACCAGACGGTCGGCCAAGACGAACACGGGCTTCGCAAAATCGATCTCGAGAAGGGATTCCGGTGTGGAAAATTCGAACGTTTGACCCTTTTGGAAGAGCCGGTTGAAACCTTTGCCGCGAAGCTCAAACAAACGATCACGCAGCACGGAAGCTTCCGCTGCACCCTCGTGGCGGACAGGGAAAAGCGCATACCAGCGTGAGCCCTCCGGCTGGGCGAGCATCGCCTCGGCAACGTAGTCGACTGTCTCGCTTTGCACGCGCGTTCCGTCGTTGGGACAAAAGGTGCGTCCTGCGCGCGCCCAGAGCAGGCGCATGAAATCATAGATTTCAGTCGCAGTTGCAACCGTGGAGCGCGGATTGCGAGTCTGGTTCTTCTGCCGGATCGCAATCGGCGGCGCGATGCCGATAATTTCATCAACGTCCGGCTTTTCCATCCGTTCGAGGAACTGCCGGGCGTAAGCTGACAGCGACTCCACATAACGGCGCTGTCCTTCAGCGTAGATTGTGTCAAAGGCAAGCGACGACTTTCCCGACCCGGAAACGCCGGTCATCACGGTCAACTGGTTATGGGGAATGTCTACGCTGACATTCTTGAGATTGTGGACCCGGGCGCCCCGGATTGAGAGGATGGGTTTCGCAGCGGAAGCGACCTCCTGCTCAGTTGTTAGTTCACAAGAATGTAAGCTGTGGTTTTCCGGCATGAAAGCAAAAACAGCAGGCGGTGGAGAGGCTCGCTAACTAGTATAGATGCTGGAACAAGACCAAAAGACTGAGTTCCGGAGCGCACTCCTGGCCTGGTTCGACCGCCACCAACGCGCCCTGCCCTGGCGGCAAACACGCGACCCGTACGCGATCTGGATTTCCGAAATTATGCTGCAGCAGACACGTGTAGCGGCGGTGATCCCTTTCTACCAGCGATTTCTGGCGAGGTTCCCGGACGTCCATCGGCTTGCCGAAGCCTCCGAATCGGATCTGCTCGCCCATTGGGCCGGCCTTGGCTACTACTACAGAGCTCGAAACCTGCAAAAAGCCGCCCAGAGCATCTTTACCGCAGGCCGGTTTCCCTCGACGTATGAGGAAATTCGATCCATGCCGGGTGTTGGAGAGTATACAAGTGCCGCGATTGCCAGCATCGGCTTTGATCTTCCGTTCGCGGCTGTGGACGGCAATGTTCTGCGCGTGCTCAGCCGCGTTTTAGCCGACGGTACGGACCTCGGTTCGGCGGCGGGACGTAAACACTTCTCGGCGGTCGCACAGGACTTGCTGGCCCGAAACCGGCCGGGCGCTTTCAATCAGGCCATGATGGAACTCGGAGCGACAGTTTGCCTTCCAAAAGCACCCCAATGTCTGGTCTGTCCCGTGTCCCGCCACTGCCGGGCGGCTCAAACCGGAAGACAGCGTGAGTTCCCGATCAAGCTCACCCGTCCCAAGACCGCCGAAGAAGAGCGGCTGCTTTTCTGGATCGAACGGGCCGGTTATCTCCTGCTCTGGCAGCGTCCGCCAGACTCTCGGTTGATGCCGGGCTTTTGGGAACTGCCCGAGGCGGCGCAGTTGCCTGCCGTTGAGTCCGGGCGCGAGCTCGGCGCATTCCGCCATGGCATTACCTTCCACAAGTACCGTTTCCGGGTAACCCAAGCGGAACCGCCCGCCGAACCAGGCGATTGCCGCTGGATCGCGCTTGCCTCCCTCGCCGCTATCCCGGTCAGTACCGTTGCCCGAAAGGCCGAGCGCTTGATCAAACGCGCAGAACGGCAGGTTGGGGTAGCAGGTTGAAAATTCACGTTAGACTGAGTAATCATATGGTTCGCTGCCAGGCGCTTTTGCTACTTTTTCTCTGCAGCTTCGGGGCAGCCTTCGCCCAGGATGGCCTGAAGCAGCGGCAAGGGTCGGAACCGTCCAAAGACGCGTTGCAGGTAGATGCGGGAACACACATCCTGCTGAACATGATCAACAGCGTGAGTACGAAACAGGCCGTCATCGGGGACCGCATCTATCTCGAGACCGCGTTTCCTGTGCTCGTGAGCGGTCACATCGTAATCCCGCAGGGGAGCTGGGTGACCGGCACGATCACCGAAGTCAAGCGTCCCGGTCGAGTAAAAGGGCGTGGTTCCCTACAGGTTCACTTTGACTCGCTCACTTTGCCGAATGGCGTGAGCCGGAACTTCCGTTCCGATTTGGGCGCGGTCGATGCGAGAAGCGACGAGACTCTGCAACGCGAAGGCAGCAAGGTGAAGAGCGGGGGCGATAAGAAAGGCGACACCGGAACCGTAGTAGGTGCTAGTACAGCAGGTACCGTGATCGGATCGGGCGTTGGCGCCGCAGCGGGTCATGCGGGAATGGGCGCCGGCATTGGCGCCGGTGCAGGAGCAGCCGCCGGACTGATGGGCGTCTTATTGACCCGGGGCCCCGAAGCGGTCTTAACCAAAGGGTCCACGGTCGAGATGGTATTAGATCGGTCCCTTACGTTCGAACCTTCCGATCTCAACTTCAGCGGAGCGCCGCCTCGAGCAACGCTCAGCGAAGGCGGCCGGGAAGCCGAGCCTCAGCAGCGCGGCTTCTCGCGTATGCCATTCTAAAAACCGAGCGGTTCGTTCCAGCGCCCGTTAAACACTAGATCTTTCAGCGGCTTCCGTTCGCGCGCTCCAAGTTCTCGTGAGCGGTACGGTTCCGGCAAATCATCGGGCGATCCCCAATACCCAACGGCAACCGCGGCCACGGGCTGGTAGTCGTCAGGGATTCCAAGTTCCGTGCGAGCCTTAGCCGGATCGAACCCAGCCATGGCATGTGCGTGGAGCCCGAGAGCGGTCGCTTGCAACGCGATGTGTGCCAGGGCCGCGCCTGCGTCGTGCTTCGCATGCGGGTTCTCCGCACCGCTCTGGGTGAAGGTTCGCTTCACCGCAGTGATGATGAGTACCGGGGCGGATTTCGCCCATGATTGGTTAAACGGTACGAGAGTGCTGAGGATCTTCTCAAACCGATCTCCGTCCGACTTACGGGCAACGAGGAACCGCCAGGGCTGTTCATTGTTTGAAGAAGCCGCCCACCGCGCCGCCTCGAGAACCGTTTTCAGGTCGCGATCCGAAACCGGGCGGTCTGCGAACGCGCGAGGACTCCAGCGCGCACGAAAAATATCGTGAACCTCAAGCGGCATATCCGCTTCCCGCTTCGTGTCGGGCCCATCGAAGTGAATGGCTGTGCCAGTAGCCGAGCTCAAGTGCCTCCCAAGTGGAGCCGCCGTTTAGCGCTTCGGCGAACTACCTTCTTCTCGATGCAGCAGGAACTGGTTTAGGTGCGGACCGCCTATCAGGCCTGGCCGGTGCCGACAGGCTCTACGTCTACCGTGGTGTCCGCACCGACACCAGTGCTCGGCGGGTTTTGCGGTTCGTAGTAGTAATTGTGATAGTAAGAATACTTGCTGTACAGTTCTCCACGGTGAGCTCCGTTCACAACCGTTCCAAGCACATTGTTCTCGCAAAGCGATTGCAGCGCGCGCGCAACGGAATCGTAGGTTGTCGTGCCAATACGTACGACCAGAATCGTCCCGTCGGCCATGGTGGATAACAGATTGCCGTCTGCCGCGAATAGGAGAGGCGGACTGTCAAGAATCACCCAATCGAAGTGATCGCGCAGAGCTTCGAGCAGCGCCCCGCATTGCGGAAGGTTCAGCAGTTCGAGCGGATTTGGAACGGTTTCGCCCGCGGGAATCACATATAAATTACTATCCGCCACCCGGCGAAGAATGTCGCTGACACCAGCTTTGCCCAGCAGGTAATCGGTAACGCCGGCTGTTTCGGTCATCCCGAACGTTTTCGCAATGCTCGGCCTGCGGAAATCGAAGTCCGCCAACAGAACGCGTTTGCCTGCCAGCTGGGCGTGTGACATGGCCAGATTACTTGCCGTGAAGGATTTGCCCTCCCCTGGCGAGGCACTCGTAATGACTAACGTGTGAAGTGGCTGCGACCGTTGAAGATGATTGAGCCTGGTTCGCAAGCTGCGGAACTCTTCCGATGGCGCATCCCTCGGTTTAGAGGGATCAACCAGCAAAGCATCTTCCGCCGGGGCAAAAGGGATGGACCGGGCATGCCTGATGATTTCCTCGAGCGCTTCCAGATCGGAGGCGGCATTGGCGGCGACAACCGAGACCGCGTTCTGCTCAGACATGGGCAAGCCGGCCGGTTCGGGGCGCGAACTGGAGACCGATCCGGTTTCCGATAGCAGCGCCTCCGTTACGGCAGCACGTGCCGGCGCCGGGGGTTGCACCGCCTCGGCCTTCTCTTGTGCTGCCCTTCGCAGCGCGTCGTGAACTCGGCTCATTGATTATGCCTTACCCATGTAATAGTGAACTACCGAGAGCGCCATAACAGCTAAACCCGCGACCGTTGCCGCCGCCCAACTCACCCACATGACTTGCTTCCGGCGCTGAACGACAACATCGTTTTCAAGAAGCGGTATGCTTCCGAGAATCGAAAGCTGCGTGTACATACGCGCGTCCTTCAGGCTCTTCAGCGACGTGTCTTTCATCTCGCGCATGCCCACCACGACGAGCCCAAGAACAAGCCCGACAACCGCGCCGACCGGAATGATCATGTAGCGCTTAGGCTGGCTCGGAGTGGTAGGGAGAGAAGCTGAATCCAGAACCTCGAGACTTTGGCCCTGCTTGCGAAGGTTGAGCTTGATCTGAGCGGCCGATTTCTCCTTCTGGACTGAAAGCTGATCGTACCGTTGCTTTACAATCTCGCGATCCCGCATAAGCTCGGTGTATTCCTTCTCGCCGGCCGGCAAGGTGTCGAGGCGAGCCTGAAAGCCGGCTAACGCGCTATTTACCTGACCGGCTTGGCCCTGCAGCCGCTTGGCTTCCATGGCATTTGCATCGAGTTGCGTCTGGTACTGCTTCACAACCGTTTCCGCATCCTGGCGCTCTCGCGATAGCGCGGTAACTTCCGGCGAGTTTGCATCAGCCGGCTTAGGTTTATCCTTAAAAGCTTCCTCCCGCTGCTTCTTTAATAGCGAGAGCCTATCGGTTGCCGCCTGCAGGTCCGGATAGCTGTCTGTGTAGCGGTTTTTCATGTTGGCGATCGAACTCTCGAGCGCATCGATTTCGCGGTCCAACTCGTTTACTTTTTGACTTTGCGCCTGCGTTTGAGGAGAGTTCGCCTGAACCGCCCGCAGGCGTTCTTTCGCCGTGTCGAATTCGGACTTGAGCATCATTCGCTGCTCGTCTAGCCTCGCCTGTGCATCCGAGATGCTGGATCCGCGCTGCTGGACGGCGTTCATCTGAGCCAGGTTGGCCTGCACTTCATCAGGGAGACGCCCGGCGTTTTTCGTTCGGAAATCAGCCAGTTTCTGGTCGATTACATCGAGATCCTTCTTCGCCTGGTTGTATTGGTCGTTGATGAAAGTGTCAGCCTGCTGCTGAATATCCAACGCTTCGTGGGTGTTGGCGTCCATGAACCGCGACACGATATCCGCGCAGACCTTCTGCGCGACCGATGCGTTGTCGTAGGAAAAGGCAACCTGCATCGCAGGCAGTTCTTTGCCCGATATGTTGGTCACGCCCTCGACAGGCCGGATCCGGATAGCGCCTTTCATCTGGGCGACTACGTCTTCCATCGGCTCACGCTTTTGTTCTTTCGGGTAGAGACCGAAGGACGTGATGATCGTGGACAGCGTATTGTGGCTCTCGATATTCTGCGCCATACCGTTTATGCGATCTGAGATATCCTGGGCCGTTATGTCAGGCACGACCTCCTGCGAAATCGTCTGAGGCACGATCCGGATCAGCGCCTGAGAGACGTAAGTGTCTTTCCAGAGATATGCCACAACTGTGCTTACCACCAAGCCGGCAAATAGCGGTCCCAGCAACCAACGGAAATTTCGCCTTACGATCGAGATGTAATCTTCGAAATCCAATGCGCGGCGAGGAACTGAGGCTCTGTCAAGCATGAATCATCCTAATTAACTTTTCTGATACCGAAATGCGCCATTCAGCAGAAACGACGGGCTGTCCACCTACGGAACTACGACGTGATCGCCTGGCTTAAGTTCAATGTTTTGCTCCATGTGTCTGCCATGCACCACATCTTTGTAGTTGAACTTGATCTGGGTGGTTCCCCGGAGCACGTATATCTTCTTCCCATTCGCGAAAGCTTGTAGGCCTCCGGCTTTGCTTACGGCCTCTAATATCGTAGTGGGAACCACAAGAGGATATTCGCCCGGGCGGGCTATCATCCCGTCCATATAATAGCGTTTGCTTCCCACCTGCTGTACGGTGACCGTCACCAAAGGCTGACGCACGTACTTTGCCAGAGCCTTTGTGACCTCCTCCTCGACCTGCAGCGGGGTCATCCCTCCGGCCTTTAGGTCGCCCACCAACGGCAAAGTAAACATTCCATCCTCGTGAACCATTTGGGGGCCGGAAAACTCCCCCTCGTTCCAGACGTGGATGTTGATGACATCGGCGGGTCCGATCTTATAGGAAGTTGAACTGACGGGCTCACCCGGTCCGTTGGCCCCGGAGGTCGTCCCAGGTTGCCGCCGGTCGTCCGTGGGCTTCGGCCCGGGTTGTCCGGCCTGCCCCTGCGGAGTTCGATTCTGCGGAACTTCGGGAATCGAGGGTGGCGATACCGGCGTTTCTTGCGCAAACGCCGCGAGGGATAGCCCTAAACATAAACCGGCCCAGGCAAACCATACGTGCTGTCTCGAAGTCATTTTTCTCATGGCTTCAAAAAATCCACTTTTGTCTTCAATATCCTGATTCTACTAACTTTCTGGCCCTGACGCGACCTAGCCTTCACCGGCTGTCCGAGCGCCGTTCGAGTGCGTTCGCCGCCACCGGCGCATTGGGCGAATCCGGTCTGCCCATCGGAACCCAAACCTCCATCGGGGTCGGTTCGCGGTTGCCAACGGTATAGTACGGAATAAACGTAAGAGTTATAGGACGCTTGGCTCGCCCTGCCGCTATTGAAAGCGGCTCATACAATGGCTCCTCTCCCAAAGCCTTTTCGGCCGCCTGCCCGGCCGTCTTTAGAAGAAGGACGCCACCCAGAAGATCTTTTCTCACCTCAACTGAGACCGGACTACCCGTTCGAATGAAAATATCTGCAATGGACGTGCCATTCTGGTCCGTTTGCTCTAATGCATAGACCAAAGGGCCTCGCTGAATAGCGACACGCCCGTAATCCTCCGCTACCCGCGGATTCGCAACCGTCGAGGTTGGCTGCATGGGTAGCGTCACCGCGACTGTGTCTCCCGCCTCCCATCTTCTCGAAATGGGAACGTAAGACCCGCCCTGCTTCACCGGCAGTGTGAAGGGCGCTCCATTCACCTCGACTGTCATGGACGGCGCCCAAGCCGGCCAGCGAAGATAGAGCGTAAATTCTGCCGCATGCGCTGGCGCTACTTTAAGTCCAATGGTCCCCGACCAGGGATAGTCGGTAGTTTGGCTCACTTTCACACCAACACCGTCCTGCAGTTGCCAATCCAGTTCGGACGATTGGTAGAGATTGACATAAACGCCGTCCCTGCTGATCGAGTAGAAGTAGCCGGGCAGCGACTCAAACAGGCGTTCGATGTTTGGCGGACAACATGTCGTGTCATACCATGGATTTCTGAGCTTTTCGCCGGTGGAGGCCAAAGGGTTTCGGTAGCAGTACAGATTTCCCCCGAGGGACATCCCTACGTTGACTCCGTTGTACAGCGTTTTCTCCAGGAGGTCGGCATATCGGGCATCGCCTGTAAGCGTTAGCATCCGGAAGTTCCACATCACATTCGCGATGGCGGCACAAGTCTCCGCGTAGGCCGATTCGCTCGGCAGCTCATAGGGATCTCCGAAGCTCTCCCCTGCTGCCTTTGACCCCACTCCGCCCGTGATGTACATCTTTCGCATCGTGAGATCTGTCCACAGCAAGTCCAGCGTTTTCTTGTAGGCCGGGTCGCCCGCCTCCGTGAAATAATCGGCAGCGCCGGCCGCGGCATAGAGAGCCCGCACGGCATGGCCTTCCAGCTCGGAACGGGAGGTAAATGCTTTCCCGCTGAACATGTAACGTGTATCGGCGTCCTTCAGCTTCAGGCGATCCCGCTCGACGCCGCTGAAAAGATAGCGCGTGAAATCGAGGTATTTGGCATTCCCGGTCGTCCGGTAGAGCTCGACCAGAGCCATTTCTAGCTCCGGATGGCCGGTGATAAACGGTCTCTTATCAGGTCCGAAATTCTCGACTACGTAGTCCGCGAACTTGATTCCCGGATCAAGCAGCCGCCGGCTTCCCGTAGCCCGATAATAGGCAATCCCCGCCTGCAGCAGATGGCCCAAACAATAGTCTTCGTGCGAGTGAGCGAGATCCGTGAAACGGAGATGGACCTTGTCTCCCACGAAGAACGTATTGAGGTACCCGTTTGCGTCCTGCGCTGCCACAATATGGGAGATTAGTGATTCGACATCCCCACGAAGTGTTGCTTTTTCCGCGGGAGAGGTCTCGTTGGAGGCCAGCGCCCAGGCAGCAGCTTCTATCCACTTGTACAGGTCCGAATCGGTTGAAACACGTCCCTTGCGAGATAGATCAGAGTGCCCCTCTAGGCGACGAAAGTTGTCTACAACCCCGTGATCCTCGAGTTCGAGCAGCAGTGTCGGCAAACTTCGTTCGGTGGTGACTCTGCGCCGGGCGGTCCAGAATCCCTCCCCCAGGTGAACGGCCTGTACAGGAACTGTATGCAGCCTTGCATTTAGCGAGCCGTCCAGATACGTGATGCCTTCATCTCTCCAATTACGGTTGGCAGCGGGCGAAGAGTTCTGTGCCCGGAGTGCGAACCAACCGGACAGCATTGACAACGCTGCAACGAAGCCAGCGCTCTTGACCGAGCTCTTCATAACGACAGAGTTTTCAGATGACGATACACGAGCGAAACAGGCAAACCCACTACATTCCCGTACGATCCATTTATGGATTGGACGAACTTCGACGCCAATCCTTGTATGGCGTATGCACCCGCCTTATCAGCAGGCTCCCCGCTCCGAGTGTACTCCCAGATCTCTTGCTCGCTGAGTTCCCCAAAAGACACTTCAGTACTGGCGAGATCTACAATGCAGGTCTTGCCTCTTATCAAACAGATGCCGGTGTAGACCCAGTGCTGCTTGCCGGACAGCAGGCGCAGCATGCGGCAAGCGTCGTGTTCGTCTTTCGGCTTCCCTAGAACGTCGTTTCCCAAAGAGACTATCGTATCGGCCCCAAGCACTATGTCGCCGGAGTCCGCGAGAGCTCCGCGAGCCTTCTCCTCGGCGAGACGGCGGACAAAAATGGTCGGATGCTCATTCGCCTTGCGCGCTTCGAGAACACTGGACGGTCTCACAATGTGATCGATTCCCGCAGCAAGCAGCAATTCGTGGCGGCGCGGTGAAGCGGAAGCGAGAATCAGCATTCTTCACAAGGTTGACACCTCCACGTCAGGAGTTAAGACCAGGAATAAAGAGGGGAAGATCGGAAAAGCTCCTGGGCAGGAGGATGCGCGAGAATCGGACGACGCACTCTAAATCGAAAGCGGTACGGACGCCCGGAGTGAACTGTTGAGTAGTGGGTGTTCAGCAGCAGCCCTGAGAGGCGGATTCGGCTCGGAACCAGTCGGCTTGATCGTTACCGGCCGGCCGCCCTTCCTTCTCCCAGATAAAGTACGCCGCCTTACGGATCTGTGCGGGGGGCACCGAGCGAACAGTGTCGCTAAACTCCAACTGCACTTCGCCGCATCGTTGACGCCGGACCATGAGATAGTCTGCGAGCAGGTTGCGGGAGAGTAAGTACTCGCCATGGGCACACTCCGCCTGTTTCCGCGCTTCCAGAACCTGGCTGTCCGCAGCCCCGGTCTCTTCCAAATCATGCAGGCACTCTACTGCGCGAGCGAACTGTCTAAATGCAAGCTCGTAGCGAGAGCGTCTGCCTTGGTACTCAGTTCCTTTGATCAGCTCCACAGTGCTCACACTGACAAGACGCATGCCGCCTCGACAAAGATCCGGGCTTCCAGCGAAAGGCGAAAAAGTCGTGTCTTGTGGGACGTTTCCCCGCTCGAGTGCACGCTTCCTCCCGAACAATTTCACCCATATTCGTCGTTTCGATAACCAAACGCGCACGCGGGCGAACAGCCACACTTGCCCGCGGGCTTTCTGCTGGAGCGGTAGACGCGAACCGTGCAATGTAAAGTATTGGTGGCGCCAGAAGCTCTTGGATGCGGCGTCGCCAGCTAGCATGCGAAAACTTACCTATTTCCCTTCCCGGCTGCCGGCCGCAGCTGCGGTCTTGTTTTTCATCTCGTCGTTGACCCTGTCCGCGGCTACTCCCGTTCAGACCGCCAACGGCCCGGTTGCCGGGACCCAGAGCGCCGACGGCAAGGTCCGAATTTTCAAAGGCATTCCATTTGCGGCGCCGCCGGTGGGTAATCTTCGCTGGAGAGAACCGCAGCCGCTCGGCAATTGGGACGGAGTTCGGCAGGCAAACGGGTTCGGGCCTCGCTGCATGCAGGCAAACGTCTATCCCGATATGGTGTTCCGCGACAAAGGGCCTAGCGAAGACTGCCTGTACCTGAACGTCTGGACACCGGCGCCCCAGGCTGGCGCTAAACATCCCGTCATGGTTTGGATTTACGGCGGCGGCTTCGCTGCCGGCGCGGCCTCGGAGCCCAGGCAGGATGGGGAGCATCTTGCCGAAAAGGGTGTAGTGCTGGTGAGCTTCAACTACCGCCTTGGCGTGTTCGGGTTCTTTGCTCATCCGGAACTTGCCAAAGAGTCGGGCAGGAACTCCGCCGGAAATTACGGCTTATTGGATCAGATCGCGGCCCTTCATTGGGTTCAGAACAACATCGAAGCCTTCGGGGGTGACAAGAACAACGTCACCATCTTCGGTGAATCGGCCGGGTCGTTCTCGGTGAGCGCCCTGATGGCCTCTCCTCTTAGCGGCGGCCTCTTCGAACGCGCGATCGGGGAGAGCGGAGCCTACTTCAGCACGACGCTGGCAACCAAATCCCTAGCGGCATCTGAAGCTGCCGATCTTCAGTTCTCTCGGTCGATCGACGCTGCTTCGCTTGCGCAATTGAGAGCGAAACCGGCCTCGGAGCTCTTGCAAGCGGCCGGCAAGCAGCACGATGTTCGCTTCGCACCAAACATCGATGGCTACTTCCTCCCGGAGGATGTTTACTCGATCTATGCTGCCGGGAAACAGCAGCATGTACCGCTCCTCGCCGGCTGGAACGCTGACGAAGGCAGTTACAAGAGTATTCTGCGGAACGAGCCGCCAACGGTAAAGAATTACACCGCGCGCCTGCAGCAGCTCTTCGGAGACAAAGCCGATGCCATGCTCAAGGTTTACCCCGCCGCGAATGACGAACAGGTGAAACGAGCCGCCCAGGATATGGCGAGCGATCAGTTCATTGCTTACTCGACCTGGAAATGGATCGAAATGCAGAGCGCAACGGGAGCATCACCGGTCTATCGCTACCGCTTCGAGGAGGCGCCTCCGAACTACGACCCCAAAGCTGAATCCAAGGGCGCCTACCATTCTTCCGAGATCGAGTTCGTCTTCGAAGACCTCGCGTCAAAACATCTGCCGTGGAGCTCGCAGGATAAGCGCCTTTCCGACATGATGTCCAGCTATTGGATCAATTTCGCAAGGACGGGCAATCCCAACAGCAATGGCCTGCCGCACTGGCCTCCGTATCAAAAAGACGACGGATATCAGGTAATGCATCTCACGGTGCAACCGCACGCCGTACCCGATCAACTGCGCAACCGCTATGAATACCTGGATTCGATCACTTCGTTCCAACCGCTCTCGAAGTGAGCGGCGCCGCGATCACAGAATGGCGCGCAGCCCTGGAAGCTTGCGAAACACGGCAGCACTCGCTGCGTAGGTGATGCTTATACCCGAGAACGTCACCAGTAGAAATTTCACGAGCGGCGGCCAAGAGGCTCCGTGCAGAATCAATGCAGCGCCAATCACAACCGGCGGGTGGAACACATAGACGCTGAAGGCGTTTTTCGACAGGAATTTTGCCACCGTGCCCTGCCGGTTGTATTTCTCACGATAAAGGACAAGCAGACCCAGGCAGAGTCCAACGCACACGAACGATTCCCACACATCGAATGCCGCGGCCTGCCAGTGCCAACGCCCGGAATACGTGGCAGCGTTTCCCCTGAATGCTCCGCCTGCTGCTAAGATCAAGACCCAAAACACGAAGCCGCCGCCGAGCGCCGCAGAAAGCCACCTCATTCCGATCCCGTGAGGAATTTTCATTAGCCACTCACCACGTCGCGCGAAAATGCCGGCGATGAATAGAGCGACATATTGCGAGAAGTTGGCCAACTGCATATTGAAGAAAGCGGTACCGGCGGGCTGAACGAGTCTGACCAGAAACGTGGCAGTGGCGATCAGCAACGCGAAGAGCAACAGCTGTAGGGTGTGCGGAAACGCTAACGGGCGCTGCATAGAACGCGACCGCGGTATGAGACGGACACCCGAATACGCGGTCGAGAAGGTTAGCAAAGCAAGGCAGAACCACAGGGGTCCCGTTTCGCCTAGAACTTCGCCGTTCCTGATGTGTTTGATCCATTCAGTCGCGAAGGACGAGGGTTCCGAAGGCCGCCATGATCTCGCAAGGTAGTATTCGGTCAAAGGACCAATGACGAACATGTAGAGCAGTACGGGTAATCCGAGCCGGTATGCACGATCCCTGAGAAACGCCCGCCCACCTTTCCTGTCGAACGCCGCCGGAACGAAATAACCTGCGATGAAGAAAAGCAGCGCCATGAAAAATGCCTGAAGGTATGCCTGATAGGTGACAAACACAAAGAGGACCGGCGTGCTTATCGCTTCTCTCTCCGTGTAATACCAGCTGCCGACGGTGCTGTAGGTCACCGCCGCGTGCATGCTCACGACAAGCATGATCAAGCTCCAGCGCAGGTTATCGATGTAAAGGAGGCGAGGCGGCTCGGTGCGCTTCACCGCGCCTATCGTTGGAGCGGATTCAGACTCGATCATTAACCGGCGTCTCGATCCGTCCAGGATACGAGTTTTCCCCGCTGCGCGTTCCCGTCTTCCTTGCGTGGCACAATCTACATGTAATGGTGTTTCTACCGGTTACAGCATCCCGATGGGTGAGCCTGTGAGTTTCGGCAGCGCAAAGATCCCTTTGAACGAGCCTGCGCCGCTTACGGCGGCTGACCGCCCCCTGAGCGACGATTTCCTTGGCTGGCTCGACAACCAGCAGGGCAGGCAGTACGAGTTGCACGCGAAGCATATCAATCCGGTTTTCGTGAAGATGCTTCGAACTATTGGCTTCGATAAAGAATATGTCCGCGGCGAGGGAGCCTACCTGTTCGACAAGCAGGGTCATCGCTACCTCGATATGCTCACCGGCTGGGGTGTATTCGCCCTGGGTCGCAACCATCCGCGAATCCGGTCTATCATCGAGCAGGTTCTCAGACGGGAGATGCCGAATCTCGTCCGCATGGACTGCTCACTCCTGGCCGGTCTGGTGGCGGAAAAGCTCACCAGCTATACGGCCTCCGACGACCGGGAGCTTTCGCGAGTGTTCTTCTGCAACTCCGGCACGGAAACCATCGAAACAGCTATCAAATTCGCACGCTGCTTCACCGGCAAGGGGCGTATTGTCTATTGCGATCACGCGTTCCATGGCCTCACTACCGGGGCTCTGTCGCTGAATGGCGCCGATTTCTTCAAGGAGCGTTTCGGCGATCTCATGCCGGGTACGGAAGCTGTCGCTTTCAACGATTTGGGAGCGCTCGAACAGGCTCTCCATCGCAAAGACGTAGCGGCCTTCGTCGTCGAACCCGTGCAGGGCAAAAGCTGCGAAGTCGTGTCGGACGGCTACCTGGCCGAAGCCCAGAGGCTTTGCCGCCGCGCCGGAGCGCTCTTAGTCGCCGATGAGGTGCAGTGCGGGTTGGGCCGGACCGGTAAGTGGTTTGCCTATCAACATTGGCCCGAAGTAGAGCCGGATGTAGTGTGCGTCGCCAAAGCCCTTTCTGGCGGCTACGTTCCTGTGGGTGCGGTTATCACGAATCCAAGAGTCATGGATTGTGTGTTCAATACCATGGAGCGTTGCGTTGTTCACTCGAACACATTCGGCCAGAACGATCTTGCCATGGCTGCCGCCCTCGCCACACTGCATGTAATGGAAGAAGACAATCTGGTCGAGAACGCGGCCCAGCTTGGCGCTTACGTGATGGCGCAGTTGACGAATCTCGGCCGCACCTGTCCTTTTGTCTCGGAAGTCCGGGGCCGCGGTCTTATGTTCGGCATCGACTTCAAGCGGCCCGAGAACTCGTTGAAACTCAAAGCGGCATGGGAT
This sequence comes from Terriglobia bacterium, assembly GCA_963723645.1. Taxonomy (GTDB): domain Bacteria; phylum Acidobacteriota; class Terriglobia; order Bryobacterales; family Bryobacteraceae; genus Bog-105. The sequence goes on along the minus strand of CAVRRR010000005.1, from coordinate 196,622 downwards.
ACTTTGCACACCCTGAACTTTGGCGTCTTCAGCCAGATGCTGATCATGCCACTGCTCCATCGTCACCGCATTCTCACCCAGGTTGCCGGGTATCACACCGAGGTCATCAAATTTCTTCCGCCTCTGACCGTTACCAAAGACGATCTCGATTACTTCCTCTCCGCCATGCAGCAGGTGCTCGAAGACGTACAGAAAATTCCAGGCAACGTCTGGAGCACATTCACCGGCCTGGCAAAAGGGGCGTGGCGGGCGTAAGCTCCGCTTTACCCTTCGGCATACCGGCTCTCTTCGAGATCCAGTTCGCGCTCCACCATCCGAAGCACGCCATCATTAATTCGCCCCTCGTTCCGCAACTCGATGGCCGCCTTTCGCTGCACCTCGATCAATTCGAGTGACAGCTGGCAGTATTCCCTAAAGCTCTGTGCAAGGCCGTCGCGTTCGGAGATGGCTTCATCGCTGATCAGTGCGAGCCGGCGGCGCAAATGTGTCTCCGCATCTTCGTAAGCGGAGATATCCTGCGCGGACGCGCGTTTCCGCTCTACGTACTGCAGCGCGCTCTCGAGGATTGCTCGCCGCGCCCGCGCCTCCCCGGCGCTCACGTCCTCGATTCCGCTGAGGCCCAACCATTGAATCAGAACAGGTAATGTAAGGCCTTGAACGACTAGAGTGACGAGAATCACGCAGAAGGTCAGAAACAGAATCAGATTGCGCTGCGCAAACGGGATTCCGTTCGCACGAGCCTCGGGCAGCGCTATGGCAGCGGCCAGCGCAACCACTCCGCGCATGCCGGTCCAACCCACCACAAACACATACTTCGCCGGAGGCATGCTTTCTTTCTGTTTCAATAGACGGCGCCTGATCGAGTACCCCACGAACGCGCCGGGGTAAATCCAGACGAGCCGTACCACAATCAGGAATGCGCAGAACAGGACCGCGTTGCCAATCAATGCTCCGGTGCTGTAGCCCTGTATTCCCTTCAGAACATAAGGTAGTTGAAGCCCTATCAACACGAACACCAGACCGTTGAAAAGGAACGTAAGCGAGCTCCAGACCGAATATGTCTGCAGCCGCACCGGAGCGGACAGAAACTCGCTCCTGCGATAGCTCAAATAAAGCCCGCAGGTGACAACCGCCAGCACCCCTGACGCCTGCAGCGCGTCTGCTGCCAGGTAGGCCGCATAAGGGACAAGAACACTGATGGTAACTTCGATCGGTCCGTCTTCGATGAGCCCTTCGTACCACTTCACGCACACGCCTATCAGGATGCCCACGCCGACGCCTACTCCGATCAGGTAGAGGAGCCGCAGAACGCCGAAGGCGAACGTCGGATGTTGACCCGTTACGAGCAGGCTCAAAGCGAACTCGAGCGTGAGAAGACCAGTCGCGTCGTTAACCAGGCTCTCCCCTTCGAGAATGTCGACGATCCGCTGAGGCAATCTGATTCGCCTCGCAATCGACGTCGCCGCAACAGCGTCGGTTGTCGAAACCACAGCCCCTAGCACAAGAGCCGTCTGCCAATCAAAACCTGGAAAAAGCAGCGGCGTGACCGCCGCAACGCTCAGAACGGTAGCTCCAACCATGAGAAACGCCAACATCAGAATGCTGGAGAGGTTGTACGAGAAGTTCCGCCAGGACGTCATCCAGGCCGCTGCGTATAGAAGCGGAGGAAGGACCACGAAGAAGATCAGGTCCGGGTTCAAAGTAACCGCCGGCATGCCGGGAACGAATCCCAGAAATAGACCCGCAATGACCAGCACGATCGGGTAAGGCACCTCCAACCGTCTCGCCAGGTTCGCGAAAACGATGATGAACGCCAGAAGGATAAGGAATACGATTTCAACCGAATGGATTCCGCTCTCGTGCATCTCGATAGCCCAAGCTACTACGTCCGTCTCAACGCGTTTGAACTTGTTTCGTGTTGCGCTCCGGTCAATCGATTGGAAGGGAGACGCGAACGAGAAGCGGTCGGCTAAAAGGGACGGATTTATCTGAGAGGATTACTGCCCACCTGGACCTTTCTTATATGTTCCAAACACTTTCCCTCAAGCCCTTGCTCTTGGGCGTCCTGCCGTCCTTCGTTATCTGGACTTTCGTGATCGAAGCCGTCGTTAATTCCATCCACCACGGCTGAATGAGTGCCCGCACAGGGTGGGCGTCGCGGGGCCCCGTTTCCGTCAGTAATCTGTGACGAAACCGCACCCTCGCGACGTTTTGCCCGTGGATGTGATGGGCGAACGAGCGATCTCCTGAACACACCGGCTCAAGGCTCTGACTAATTGCTCGTTGACGGAAAAATCATGCGGGCATAATGAGAGGGACCATGCGCCTGTTCACTCTTCTTCTCAGTTTGGTCTTTGGCGGTTGCCTGTTGGCTCCGCCCGCAAGTTCGGCCCCTCTTCGTGTGGGCATCGCCGGCCTTGCGCACGGGCATGTCGGAGGTTTTCTGAACGGAGGTGCGCTCGTACCGGCCGGAGGAGCCATCCACCGCTCCGATATTCAAATCGTCGGGATCACCGACCCCGATCGCAGCCTCTTCGATAAGTACAGCCGCGAGGAGCACTTTGCACCGAACCTCTACTTTTCGACGGTCGGCGACCTGATCTCACATGCTCACCCGGACGCCATGCTCGTATTCACAAGCACCTTCGGCCATACTGCCGTGGTCGAAGAGTGCGCTCGCCGGCACGTTCATGTCCTCATGGAGAAACCCATGGCCGTCAGCTACCGCGACGCGCTTGCCATGCAAAAGGCCGCCCGCGCCGGCAACGTCCATGTGCTCGTCGACTACGAGACGAGCTGGTATGCGAGTAACAAGGCGGCTCACGATCTCCTCATGCAGGGCGCTCTCGGTGAAGTGCGCAAAGTGGTCGTGCACGATGGTCACGCTGGTCCCAAACTCATTCACGTGTCACCTGAATTCTTTGCCTGGTTAACGGACCCTAAGCTCAACGGCGCCGGCGCACTGTACGATTTCGGCTGCTACGGTGCGGACCTGATGACCTGGCTCATGAAAGGCCAGGCACCGAAAACCGTTACTGCGGTGACGCAGCAATTCCAGCCCGACATCTACCCGAAAGTCGATGACGAAGCCAACGTAATCCTCACATATCCGTCTGCCGTCGCTATCCTCCAAGGTTCATGGAACTGGCCGTTCGATCGCAAGGACATGACCGTTTACGGCCGTACCGGGTATGCCACCACCGTGCTGCGCGATCGGATCGAAGTGCGCCGCAAGGGCGAGCACGAGGCGAAAACAAACGACGCTAATCATCTCTCGCCGCCATACGACGATCCTTTGCATTACCTCGCTGCGATAATCCACGGCGAGATCTCTGAAGACGGCGACCTCTCATCGCTCGAGACCAACGTCCTCGTCAGTGAGATTCTCGACGCAGCCCGGCGATCTGCCGCTTCCGGCAAAACCGTTCAGCTTCCTTTGAATGACTGAACGTCGGCTCTGCCTGGTCGTTCCGTGCTACAACGAAGCCCGGCGCCTGGATACAGCCAACTTCAAAAACTTTCTCGAGACCGAAACCGATACGCTGCTGCTCTTCGTCGACGACGGAAGTACAGACGATACCTTCGGCGTGCTCACTCGCTTGTGTGCCGGATTCGCGAGTTCAACACAACTCCTTCGACTGCCGCGAAACCAGGGGAAGGCAGAAGCGGTCCGCCAGGGTATCGCCCTGGCGCTTCAGAAATTTGCTCCGCCCGTCGTTGGCTTCTGGGACGCCGATCTCGCAACGCCGCTGAGCTCGGTTCCCCGGTTCCTTCAAGTCTTGTCCGAACGGCCCGAAATCGAGATGGTCTTCGGAGCTCGCGTCCAGCTTCTCGGGCGTTGCGTTCAACGGAGTGCTGCCCGCCACTATCTTGGGCGTGTCTTCGCCACCACCGTTTCCGCAGTTCTTAAGCTGCCCATCTACGACACGCAATGCGGAGCTAAACTGTTTCGTGTCCGCACCGAGACCTGCTCAATCTTCGCCGAACCATTCCTTTCCCGCTGGGTCTTCGATGTCGAGATCCTGGCGCGCTACCAGCGGTCTTTCCGCCTCGATCACAGACAGTTGTGGCAGGTCATTTACGAGTACCCGCTCGAAACCTGGGTCGACGTAGCCGGCTCGAAGGTTCGTCCGAGCGATTTTTTTGTTGCGCTCTGGGATATCTGGCGCATCCGCCAGAAGTATCTATTGTAAGATCTTTCATTGTCTTCGAAGGGCAATACGGTTGTCCTCGTAAAACGAGGCGTTGTGAGTGACTCGGTCGTGCGGGTCGGCGCATCGCTTCTCGCAACGCTTAGCTGGGCAGCGGTGCTCGCGCAGTGTTACTGGGGTGCGCGAGCTTCACTCGAGAAAGGCACGCCTGTATGCATTGGCGTTTTGAACGTACTCAGCTACTTCACGATCCTTACCAACATAGTCGTGGCGATTGTCTTTACTGCGCGTGTTGTCCATCGGCGCGGCCGCGAACCAGTTTTCCTTCTGAAACCGGCCACGCAAACCGCGGTCGCTACCTACATCGTGATCGTTGGCTGTGTTTATGAAGTGGCGCTCCGCAGACTATGGAGCCCGTCGGGACTGCATCTCGCAGCCGATTTCATCCTGCACTACATCGTGCCGATCGGATACCTTTTGTATTGGCTGCTGGCCGTACCCAAAGGCACTCTCCGCTATGCCATTGTTTGGTCGTGGACGATTTATCCGTTCGGCTATCTTCTCTACTCCATTGCGCGCGGCGTCATCAACGGCTTCTTCCCGTACCCGTTTGTAAATTTCGCTGAACTGGGCTTCTCGAGGTTCGCGGCCAACGTAGCCGGTTTGATCCTTGTCTTCATCTGCACAGGATTGGTATTCATCGCCTTGGACCGAGCCATTTCGACTCAGCGCTTCACACGGTCGGCGCCAGGCGCAGAAAAGTCGGTTTCCTGAACCAGCTCTCGTACCCGACAATAAACCAGGTGATCGGAAACCCACCCTCATGTGCGATCACCAGCTTTAAATCCTGCGCAGTTGCGGGCACTTCGAATCGGCGCGCCGCAACCACTGCTTCGGAAGGCGCGAGTAGAACGTCGAATGGCGTCGCGTCAGGCGCGGGAATGGGATTAAATCTGTTGCCTTCTCTATCGGTCACGTAAAGTGCCAGGTTTCTCTCGCGCTGTTCCACGCGGCGTGCGCGGCTGAAGATCCGGGTCCTGACGTCATACTGGACACTTCCCGCGCCCGGGGTGCGATGTACCTCATCGATAGAGATGCACCAGTCATCGAAGCAATCAGCTTTACCGGGGCGCAGTTCACGCCTCGGCAGAAACAGCGAGACCAAGATAACGAGGGTAAAGTATCCGGCAGCGCCGATTAGCCAGCGCCGCAGAATCGTCATCGCGCGTCTGCGTTGACCGCTGGCGGCAAACCACAAAGCCGCTACGAACGCGATCGCGCTTACTAGAACGAGCAACAGGAATAGGAGGTCGAAAGCATTCATGGTTTCCACTAAGTCCGTGAAGTACTTTGTAGTATAGAGACTGGGTACAGAGTTTGCAAATGAAAAGCGAACTCTGCCCAGATTTAGCCTTTTGGAAGCTGGCTTGTGTTCCAACCGCCGCCAAGTGCGCGAATCAACTGCACGCTCGCAGCCATCCGCCGGCGCATAAGATCCACATCGGTGCGCTCGTTGGTGAGCGCGATGCTCTGCGCGGTGATGACTTCCAGGTACGTGACCAGACCGCCCTTGTAACGGTTTAGCGAAAGTTGCAATGAACTTTCGGCCGAAGCAGTTGCCTCATGTTGCTTCGCGGACTCCTGCTCGAGAATGCGGAGTGAGGAGAGGTTGTCCTCAACCTCCTGAAAAGCCGTCAATGCGGTCTGGCGATAATTCGCAACATTCGCGTCGTAAGCAGCTTCTGCCCCGCGCAGGGAGGCGCGGCGTCTTCCGGCATCGAACACGGTCTGCCCAATCTGCGGACCTGCCGCCCAGAAACGGCTCGGCCAGTTGAACCAGTTGACGATATTGCCTGCCTGTAAGCCGCCGGTTGCGCTGATGGTCAGCTCCGGAAAGAAGGCCGACCTGGCAATGCCAATCTGTTCGTTGGAGGAAGCGAGCCTGCGTTCGGCGCCGGCTATATCCGGCCGGCGTTCGAGCAACTGCGAAGGGATACCCGGTGGAATCGGCGGCGGCGTTTGAGTCAGTGGTTGCGTCCCGAGATGAAATCCTTCGGGGTTGCGTCCGATCAACACAGCAACGGCATGCTCGAACTGGGCGCGGGCCACACCTAACTCGATATCCTGAGCCTGCGTCTGCTGGAGTTGAGTCGCGGCCTGCTCCACTTCCACCTTCGAAGCCACCCCGCCGTTGTACCTGTTTTGCGTGAGTTGCAGCGCCCTTGTATAAGCCACCACGGTGTCATCAAGCAGCTTCTTTTCCGCATCGAGACTGCGCGTCTCAAAATAATCGACCGCCAGTTCAGTCTGAAGCTCGAGTTTGACGTTCGCCAGATCCGCTGCGCTCGCCTGCGTCAGTTCTCTGGCGGAAGTTATGCTTCGGCGAAGCTGGCCCCACCAGTCCGGCTCCCAGGACACGCTGATCGGTAATGTGAACAACCCGTATTCGTAGCCTTGCAGCCCGGTCGGACTGTACCCTGAGATTCGGTTGCTCGTGAGTTGCGGACCGGCCGTGACCGTCGGATAAAGATTGGAACGGTTGAATTGAATTTGAGCGCGAGCCTGGCGAAAGTTTGCCGCAGCCACCTGAAGGCTCAGGTTGGCGGGCTCAACTCGCTCTTCCAGAGCGTCGAGATCGGGATTGCCGAAAACCTCCCACCATTTGCCGCGTAAGACAGCGTCGCTTGGCTGCGCCGGGTTCCAACCGGGCGATTGCTCAAAGCTTGCCGGAGGCTGCTCGCCATATGCCGGAGCTGCCGGTATTGACGGCTTGCTGTAATTCGGCCCTACCGTACAGCTCGACAGCAGCACTGCCGCGGTCGCTGCGATGAGGGCAACTTGCCGATTCATTCCACTTCCCTCTTACTTACCTGGCGCCGCCCGATCGAGCGACTTGCACCTGCTCTCCTGAAGCGATCGAGTCGCTAGGATCGACAATCACCTGATCGTTAGGGCTGACCCCGGATAGAATTTCAACGCTGTCGCCGTAGTCATGGCCGAGAATTACCGGAACCAGCTCGGCTCGGCCGTTGCGCACGAGAGCGACCTGTAAACCAGCCGAGCGGAAGATTAATGCGTTAGAGGGTACAGTAACGGCCTCCACCTTGGACAGCAGCTTGAGATGAACAGAAACATATGAGCCCGGGAGCAATTCACCGCTCGGGTTCTTCACGTCCACTTCCACCAGCAACGTGCGCGAATTTGCATCGATTGCATCCGCGTTCCGCACGATGGTTCCGCGAAACTGCCGCCCCGGAAACTCCGTGAGCGTCAGAAACGAAGTGACACCGGGCCTAGCGGCGCGAGAATAAACCTCGGGCACATTCACGAACACACGCATCGTCGACGTGGACGCGAGATGAAATAGCTCTTTGCCCGCCGTATTTGTATCTGCATCGACCAGCGCTCCCACGTCTACGTTGCGTGCCGTGATGACGCCGTCGAATGGCGCATTGACTTTTTCATAGGCTACAAGCTGCTGCAGGCGCGCCACTGCGGCCTGATCCGCGGTTACCGTAGCAGTCTTGGCCGCGGCATCCTGCACCGCGTTATCTACATCCTGCTTCGCAACTGAATCGGTCTTGTACAACCCGCTGTATCGCTCGGCCGTGATTTGCGAGAGCTTCAAATTTGCATTCGCAACTGTCAGGTTCGCCTTGGCGCCCTCGAGCTGCTGATCCACTTCCGGGGATTCGATTTCAGCCAGCAGCTGTCCACGCTTTACGTGAGCACCGATATCGACGTGCCAGGTCTTCAGATATCCGCTCGCCCGGGCCCAGATCGGTGTATCCACGTATGCCTGCATGTTGCCGGGAAGCACAACTTCTTCCGCGCCTGCGCTTACCCCCGGTTTAACCACCGTAACGCTAGGGACCGAGTTGGCCAGGGTCTCCCGCTCCAGCGCGGTATTGGCTTTGGCACGCGACGTGAGTCCGCTGTAGATTGCGTAGCCCAGCACGAGAGCTGCGGCAAGCAATATGAAGAACAGCCCGCGCCAAGCTTTTCCGGCAGGCTTTTCAGGCGTAGCGATAGGCGCCGGGCTTACCGGTGTTCCCACGCTCTCTTCTTGCTCTATTGTCATTTCGTTCTCCATGTATACACGCCGCCTTTAAACATGTGCTGGCTCATTCCTCACGTCAACTGCTGTTGCTGTGTCGCGGTCCTTCTTCGTTCCGTGCAAAAGGCTGAATACAGTCGGCACAAAGAACAAAGTGGCAACCGTTGCGCAGAGTAAGCCCCCGATAACCGCCCGTCCGAGGGGGGCGTTCTGTTCACCGCCCTCGCCGAGACCCATTGCCATTGGCACCATTCCGATGATCATCGCGAGCGCGGTCATCAGAACCGGACGAAAGCGCGTCGATCCCGCTTCGAGAGCAGCTTCGATCGAGCTGCCGTGTTTACCCAACTGTTCCTTCGCAAAACTCACGACAAGAATGCTGTTCGCAGTTGCCACGCCCATGCACATGATCGCTCCCATAAGCGCCGGTACGCTCAGCGTCGTGTGCGTCAGGAACAGGAATATGACGATTCCGGCCAGCGCCGCCGGCAAAGCCGTGATGATGATAAAGGGATCCAGCCACGATTGAAAGTTCACAACGATGAGCAGGTAGACGAGTACGATCGCGCCAAGCAATCCACCGAAAAGCCCTATGAACGAGGTACGCATCGTCTCTACCTGCCCGCGCAGAATCAGTTCCGTCCCTCGCGGCAGGAATTTGCGGTTACGGTCGAGTACCTTGTTGATTGCGCTGCCTACAGAACCAAGATCGGTTCCCTGCACCGACCCGTAAATATCCACCGTCCGCCGGATGTTGTAGTGCGTCACCACGCCCAGTTCGTTCGTGCGGCTGATTTCTGCGACGTCGCTGAGTATCTCCGGTTGCTTCTGCCCGGGACCGCTCACCGGGATATTCTGCAAGTCTTGCAGCGTCTGAATACGGTACTGCGGCGTTTGCGTGACCAGGTTGTAGCTCACGCCATTTTTCGGATTCAACCAGAACGTCGGCTGGGTCTGAAAGCTGCCGCTTAAGGATGTCAGGAAGCTGCGCGCAAGGTCTACTTGCGAGAAACCGCTTTCCGCCGCTTTCGTGCGGTTCACCTCAATGTGAAGCTTGGGCCCGTCGAAGAGCTGATGAACATGCAAATCGACCGCACCGGGAATGCGCTGCAGCTGCGGCAGAACGCGGTTCGCGAAAGCCCGGCTGGCCTCGACGTCATTGCCGATAATCTGAAGGTCGATCGGAGAAGGAAGGCCAAAATTCAGAATCTGGGTAACGATGTCGGCCGGCAGAAAATAAAAGGTCATGCCCGGAAACTCGCGCGGGAGCTTGGTTCGGAGGGCCCGTACATATTCTTCTGTGGGCCGGTGCTTCTCTTTGAGATTCACGAGAATGTCGCCATCGGCCGTCCCAACTTGTCCGGAATTGCTATAGGAAAGATTTAACTGGCTGTACGGGAGACCGATGTTGTCGATGATTGTCCCCATTTCGTCTTTCGGGATCTCGCGCCTGATCGCCGCGTCTACCAGATCGCTCATACGAGCCATCTCTTCGATCCGGCTACCCGTTTTCATGCGGATATGCAATTTAAACTGGCCGGCATCGCTCGTAGGAAAGAAATCCTGCCCGAGAAAGGGCGCGAGAACCATCGCCAGCAAGCACAGCAGTAGAAAAACCGGCACGAAGACGACTCGCCGGTAGACGAGCGTAGTCAAAATCGCCTGGTAATTGGTCCGGACGCGCTCAAAGCCTCGCTCGAATGCCCGTTGGAACAGCACCAGCGGGTTCCGTGTCCTGCCTCCATGCTGTTTGGCGCGCAACAGGTACATCGCAAGCGTCGGTACAAGCGTTCGGGAGAGAACATAGGACGCGAGCATCGCGAAAACCACCGCTTCAGCGAGTGGTACGAATAAAAATTTGGCCACTCCGCTCAGGAAGAACATGGGCAGGAAGACGATACAGATGCAAAGTGTCGAAACGAGCGCCGGCACCGAGATTTGCGCCGCGCCTTGCAGAATTGCCTGATGCAATTCACATCCTTCCTCGAGAAAACGTTCGATGTTCTCGATCGTCACAGTCGCATCGTCCACCAGAATGCCCACCGCGAGCGCGAGCCCGCCGAGCGTCATGATGTTGATCGTCTCCTTCAGCATGCTGAGGATAATGATCGAACTGAGGATGGATAGTGGGATCGAAATCGCAATAATCAGTGTGCTGCGCCAGCTTCCGAGGAAGAGCAGGATCATTAAGCCTGTTAAACAAGCAGCAATGATTGCCTCGCGAATGACTCCGCTGATCGAAGCGCGCACAAAAATCGACTGATCTGCCAGCGGCTGAATCTGCAGCTGTGGAGGAAGCGTGGCGGCCACGCGCGGCACAATCTTTTTGATGCCTGCCACAACGTCAAGCGTGGAAGCGCTGCCCGCTTTGAGGATGCTGACCAGGACGCCGCGCTGGCCGTCCCGGCGAATGATATTGGTCTGCGGAGCGAACCCGTTTCGCACGTTCGCGATGTCGCGCACGTAAATGGTCGAATTACCGATCACTTTCACCGGAAACTGATTGATTTCCTCAATCCTTCTCGGGCTGTAATTCATGTCTACGTCATACTCGAACTGGCCGAGCTTCGCCGTTCCGGATGGAAGGATCAGGTTCTGGTTCGCCACCGCCGTGACCACATCGTATGGCGAGAGCCCTTTAGCCTGCAGCTCGGCAGGGTTCAGATCGATCATCACCTGCCGCTGCTTGCCACCGTACGGATACGGCACCACCGCGCCGGGAACGGTGACCAGCTGCGTCCGTAGGAAATTGAGAGCAATGTCGTTCAGATCCTGCTCCTGTAAGCCCTTCCCGGACAAAGCAAGCTGCAGAATCGGAACGCTCGACGCGCTATAACTGATGATAATCGGCGGCGTGATGCCCGCGGGCATCTGCTTGAGGATGGTTTGCGAGACGGCGGTCGTCTGCGCAATCCCGGTCGTCACATTGGCATTCGGCTGAAGAAAGATCTTCACAACCGCCGTACCGTTTAAGGTCGTCGATTCGATGTGTTCGATGTCGTTGACGGTCGCCGTCAGAACGCGTTCGTAGACGGATGTGATCCTGCCCTCGAACTCTTCCGGATTCAGGCCGTTGAACGTCCAGATTGACGAGATTACCGGGATGTTGATGTCTGGAAAAATGTCGGTCGGCGTCCGGAGGATCACTATCGGGCTAATCAGCAAAATCAGCAGCGCCAGAACAATGAAGGTGTACGGACGCGAAAGAGCAACTCGGACGATCCACATTCAGTTCTTCTGATGTAATTACGATACCGCGAAGTTTCGAAAATGTGCACCCGATTACACGGTGCCGCACATCTCATGTATGAACACGCAAATGCGCAAGAACGGAATTAGATGGCCACGCTGACGAAGGAGACTGACTCCGCGCTCACCTCCCAGACGCGCGGCCGGCCGCGGGATGAGGTAGTCAAGTTGCGGATTCTGAAGGCAGCTCTTGGAGTTCTCGAAGACATCGGCCTGGTGAACGCCACCGCCGACGCCATCGCCGAACGGGCAGGGGCGAGCAAGGCAACGATCTATCGATGGTGGCCCAACAAGGCGGCAGTTTTCATCGAAGCCTTGCGGGAAGCCACAGCCATCGAGTTGCCGTTCCCCGATACCGGGGATCTGCGCCAGGATGTGCATCTCCAATTGCGCAACTTTGTGCGGCTTCTCACCGGGCCTCGCGGACGCATTTTCCGGGCATTTATCGCCGCGGCGCAGGGCGACCTCGAGGTCGCTGACGCTTTCCGGAAACTCTGGATCGAGCCACGCAGGGCCCAAACCAAAGCGGTTCTCGAGCGCCACCAAATAGAGGGGCGTCTCGGGCCGGATATCGATCTCGAAGTGTTTATCGACCTGTTATACGGTCCCTTCTACTTCCGCCTGATGGCGGATCACCGGCCTCTGACGCCTGCTTTTGCCGAAACCATTGCTGATCTGGCGCTCGGTCAAGTGGCTCAAAAGAGTCCCAGAGCATCCTCTTCACCGATTGGCTGACCCGGAGGCGCTTCAACCGGTTCCGGTAGCTGTAATTGCTTGGGATCTCGTTCGAGAACACCGAACTGTTGGTTTAAGTACGGGTCATTGAGCTTATTCTTCAAAGTTGCGAGCCAGCCGATGGTCTGGGACCGGACTTGCGGCGGCGCGGAGCCGTCAACGGCAAGCGCCAAAGCGCGATTGATGACGGCGTATCGCACGCATGGCATGGCAGGCTGTGTCCAAACTGAGCTTTCGACGGCTTTCAGAACTTCATCGAAGCCCGGATTTTCACTATTTCGGCCGTGATATTCGTTCAGGCGGGCGGCTCGCTGACTGTTGAACAGCAAGCTTAGGGTCAAGTCCGCTGCGGCTTCTGCGCCCGCTTCCGGATCGAACGTCACTCCGGTTCTGTTCGGGAAAGTTTCACGGGTACGCTCGTAAGCCGGCGGGCGGGGCGGGATCAGGTTCAGGATACGTTCGGAAAGTTCCAGAGTTGCCGGTTTCAGGGTCTCGAGAAGAACCTGCAATGCCTGCCGTTGGGCGGGGGCGGGAACGATATTTGTAACCGGCTGCCCATCGCCGCGCACCGCGTAGGTGTACTGGTTCCCTCCGAGCACCTTCGCCGCAGCTTGCGTTTCATAGCGATGCATGAAATACAGCGGGACCAGCACGTCATCGAGCGTTGCATATGGTGCGCCGACCGGAATGTTGTTTTCGCCGAAACGCGCGAGCGCCAACGAACGAACCTTCAGAACATGCTTCAAGCCCTCGACTGCGTTCGATCCCGTATCCCAGAGATGCGCTTCTGGATGCGCACTTCCGAGCGGGCGGCTGTCCTGGTCCGTGATAAACGTCAACCCGCGCTTCGCGGCGTCAGTAAGAATCTTGTTCAGTGCCACAGGGTCGTCCGCGCCGGACGAAAATTGTGAGTAGCCCCATTGGATGGACACTTTGTCCCACTCGCCGATCCCAACTGCGTAAGCCTTAGACAGATCGAAGGTGTTGTCGGAGCGAATGCCAATTTCTGGACCCGGGTAATCCATGACTGAGGCCCGCCCCTGGGTGCTCGCGATGTAGTTGTGCTCCAGTCCGAGCGTATGTCCCACCTCGTGTGCAGCCAGTTGCCGCAATCTCGCGTAAACAGTTTCGTCCAACGGCTCTACGCCGCCTGCGCCGGGAGCGTAAGGCGCCATCAGACCCTGAAAGATGAGGAAATCCTGGTGCGCCCGCAGCGAGCCGAGCGTCACTATTCCCTTGATGATCTCGCCAGTGCGAGGGTCCACCAGCGAGTTGCCGTAGGACCAGCCTCGCGTGGAGCGATGGACCCATTGCACAACGTTGTACCGCACGTCCATCGGATCTACATCGGGCGGCAGCAATTTAACCTGGAACGCATTGCGAAACCCGGCCGCTTCAAACGCCTGGTTCCACCAACTCGCACCCTGGACAAGAGCGGAGCGTACCGGTTCGGGCGCGCCGGAATCGACGTAGTACACGATAGGTTGAACAGGATCGCTGATTTTCGCGTTCGGGTCCTTCTTTTCGAGCCGGTGCCTCGCAATGAACCGTTTTACGACCGGTTGGTCAATAGGGGCCGAGAAATCCATGAAGGCGACCGGAAAGTACCCGGCGCGCGGATCTTGCAGCCGGGGTTTGTAGCCCGGCTCCGGAAGAGCCACGAGAGCCTGATGCTCCCGGACAGTGACGGCGCCCGGAGTCGGCGTAACTTCGGTTATGAACTTGCCTTGCGGCTCTCCGGTGAGGGTAATGATGGTTTCGACTTCCGTGTTCCGCGGGAAGTTTTTTGTCAAGGACAAGTCAAAGGCGGAGCGGCTCGGATCGAAGTGATACGTTCCCTGTTTCTCTCGGGTCAGCGATTCTGCAACGCCGACCGCATCTCGCAGAAAGAACGGGGTTGCATCGACCAGCACTCGCGAACCATCTTCGGCAGCTACCTCGAAGCCCCACAGAGTGGATCTGGCAAACGAATCTGTTTCGGCGCGCTTCTCTGCCGGATCGGGGTTGCTGGCGCGGAACCCGTAATTCGATTCGACGAGCAGCACGCGGGGTCCGGAACGCTCGAACTGCACCACCTTCGGTTCATCCATCCGGCCCCGGTCAAGCCCAAGGTCGTTTGAGCCGACACCGGCGGACAAGGCTGTCACATAGAGAAATTCCTGGTTGAAACGAGTCAGCTCAAGCCACATCTTTCCGGTTTGCTCATTCCAGTACATGGGAATGAACCCGTCCAGCCTTCGGGCGCCCCTAATCGTTGTTGCGAACTTGCTGTCGGCTGCCACGGTTTGCGCCCAGACGCAGCAGCCCAAAATCAGACTTAAAAAGAGGAGACGTTTCGCCATTGGCCTGTCATTGTCGCAGGTTGTCTCTCAAATAGTTCCACGGCCCGGACGCATCGCAGTTAGACTTGCGTTAGCATCTACAAAGGAACGGTTCAGCGTGGCTCAAATCCCCGACATACTGGTCGCCGAAGACAACCCGGCCGACGTGCGGCTCATACGGGAAGCTCTACGGGTGCTGGATCCGCCGCCAAACATTCATGTTGCTTCCGACGGCGAGCAGGCGCTTCATTTCCTCAGCCGCTCGACACCGTTCGACAACGCGCCCAGGCCGGAATTGGTTTTTCTGGATTTCCATCTGCCAAAAACGGATCCGCGCAGGGTTCTTCAGTTCGTCAAAGAGAGCACTGAACTCCGCAACGTGGCGGTCATCGTGCTTACCACCTCGAATGCGGAAGAACTGATGCGCGAAGCGTACAGTTTGGGAGCGAACTGCTACCTCTCGAAGCCATCCGACCTCGATACTTTCTTCCACACGATTCGTTCTGCTGCTGAGTTTTGGTTGAAGTCTCCTACACCTGCGGATGGAAAACACTGCTAAACAGACCGTCTGTTATGATTCAGGCGCATGAGCGCGTATTCGATCGGGGTCGATCTAGGCGGCACCAATCTTCGCGCGGCAGCAGTCGATGAAACAGGCAAACTTCTAGCTAAAGTTTCGGAGCCGGCAAACTTCGAAGCGGGCCCCGAGCACGTGGCGGGCGAGATAGCAAGACTCGCTACCAGCGTCCGCGAAAAGATCGGTTTTGACGGATTGCGGGGTGTCGGGATCGGCGTTCCCGGGTACGTAGACATTGCGGCAGGCGTCGTTCTCGGCGCTGTAAACCTGCCCGGATTCATCGGGTTCCCGATCCGCGATCGCATCCAGGAGCATCTGGGGATTCCGATCATTCTCGAGAACGACGCGAACGCGGCGGCACTCGGTGAATTTTGGCTCGGTGCGGGAAAAGACGTGCGGGATCTGATTCTGTTAACGCTCGGGACCGGTATCGGCGGCGGCATCATCGCAGATGGGAGGGTCTTGCACGGCTTTCGCGGCATGGCTGGAGAGTTTGGCCACATGACGGTTGTGCCTGACGGAAATCCTTGCGGATGCGGCAACAACGGTTGTCTCGAAAAGCATGCCTCGGCTACCGCAATCGCGGCGATGGGCCGCATGATGCATTTTGGCAAGCAGATCACATCCGCCGCGGACGTTTACGAGCTGGCGGTGGCCGGCGACGAACGCGCGAAGCTCGTATTTGAGTGCATGGGCCGGGCGTTAGGAATTGCGCTGGCGAATCTCATCAACGTGTTCAACTTTCCGCTTTACCTGCTGAGCGGCGGCCCGCTGCCGGCGTGGGATTTATTCGGGCCGTTCATGTTTGGCGAGATCAGCAGGCGCTCGTTTACCTATTCGCGAACGGGCACACGGGTTGAGAGGGCTTTGCTCGGGGCGGACGCCGGCCTTTTCGGCGCTGCTTACCTGCCGATCTGCCACCTTGCCGGAAAGGGTTGAAGAATATGTACTGGCTGGGCCTTGACGTTGGCACCGGCGGATCCCGAGCGTTGCTGGTAGACGCGGGCGGGTCTGTCCGGTTTTCGTTCATCGCACCGCATGAAGACATGAGCATGCTGAAGCCGCTCTGGGCGGAGCAGGATCCGGACGACTGGTGGCGCGCCTCTCAGCTGGCGGTGCAAGGTGTTTTGAAGCAGGCCGGAATCGACGGCTCGTCCGTCAAAGGAATCGGGCTTTCAGGGCAGATGCACGGTCTCGTCCTGCTGGATGAACAGAATGAAGTGATTCGGCCGGCGCTCATCTGGTGCGACCAGCGCAGCCAGCGGCAGGTGAATGAGATCAACTCGAAGGTGGGAGCTGAGAATGTGGTTCGGGCGATCGCGAATCCGGTCCTCACCGGGTTTACGCTTCCGAAGCTGCTGTGGGTGCGCGACAACGAGCCTGAGCTGTTCGACAGGGTGAAGCATATTCTCCTGCCAAAGGATTACATCCGGTTCAAGCTGACAGGAGAGTTCGCAACCGACGTATCGGATGCCAGCGGCACAGCCCTGTTTGACGTGCTGCACCGTAAATGGTCCGACACAATGATCGATGAGCTGCATCTCGACCGCGCGACTCTGCCCAAGGCTTACGAATCGAGCGAAATCAGCGGCAGGGTGTTGGGCGCGGCGGCGGACGACTCCGGCCTGCTGCGGGGAACTCCAGTAGTTGCGGGCGCGGGGGATCAGGCTGCGAGCGCGATCGGCAACGGCATCGTCGAACCAGGCACCGTGTCCTGTACGGTCGGGACTTCGGGCGTGGTGTTTGCATATCTCGCGAAGCCTGCTTACGACCCGGGCGGCCGGGTGCATACGTTTTGTCACGCGATACCGGGAGCGTGGCACGTGATGGGAGTCACGCAGGGCGCGGGTTTGAGCCTCCAGTGGTATCGGAACCGGCTTGCACAGGATTGCCTGTATGACGAACTGACGGCGGATGCCTCGCTGGCTCCCCCGGGCGCGCATGGCTTGTTCTGGCTGCCATACCTGATGGGAGAGCGGACACCGCACCTGGATCCGAACGCACGCGGAGCCTGGGTCGGGTTGACTGCAAAGCACCAGCGGAGCGATCTGGTACGAGCCATTCTCGAAGGGGTTTGCTACAGCCTGAAGGACGGGTTGGAGATCATCGCGGAGCTCGGTGCGCCGCCCAAGGTGACACGGCTGTCGGGAGGCGGGGCAAAGAGTCCTTTGTGGCATCAGCTTTTCGCGGACATCTTCGATCAGCGGGTGACGACTCTTGCCATGCAAGAGGGTTCGGCTTTCGGAGCCGCGCTGCTCGCAACCGTCGGGACGGGCGAATATGCGAGTGCACAGGAAGTCTGCGGCGTTGCCGTGCATGAAGTGAACGTCAAGGAGCCGGGGGCCGCATCTGCCGTTTTCTACGGGAAGCGTTACGAGATATACCGATCGCTCTACCCGGCTTTAAGAGACGTTTTCGGAGCCATAGCCGAGCTTGACAGCTGACTCCGCTTATCGTTTTTGCGATCTCGCCCTTCCGGTTCCTCTGGATCGGTCTTTCACCTATGAGCTGCCTTTGACCTTGCGTCATCGCGTGATGGCGGGCTGCCGGGTGGTTGCGCCTTTTGGATCGAGGAAGCTGACCGGGGTGGTGCTGCGGGTGCATAACGACCGACCGGCGCATGAGACCCGGGGAGTTTTGAGCTTGCGCGATGCTGAGCCGGTGCTGGATACCGAACTCCTGGAGCTGGGGCGCTGGATAGCCGAATACTATTGCGCCCCGATCGGCGAGGTGCTGAAGGGCATGCTGCCGCTGAGCGGTGAGACACGCCGCAGCACGCAGTACTCGCTTACAGAAGTGGGCCGCGACGTAGCCCGGCAACTCACCGCAAAATCACAGGGCGATGCGGCATTACAGGTTCTGATGCTGCTCGAGGAGCGGTCGCGGTCGACGGATTTTCTGGCGACGAAGGTGGAGGGCGCAAAGACTGCGCTCCGAGGTTTGATCAAGCGCGGCTGGATCGCAGCCGAAGAGCGGGAAGAAGATCGGGATCCGCTGCGGGCGAAGGCGGAACGCCTCGAAGCGACGTTTCTAGCTCGTCCTTTGACGGCGATCAAATTAAAGAAGAGTGAACGAGAGCTGCTGGCGTATCTCGAACTGCACCCCGGCGCGCACAACGTAGCTGAATTGGGGGAAACGCTCAAGCAGGCAAGCGAGGCTTCGCGCGCCTTAGCGCGGCGCGGATTGATCACGCTGCAGACGGAAACGGTGCAGCCGCGCTCCGGATTCGAGCGGCCCAAACCTGTGTTGAACACGCGCCAGCAGGCCGCGTTCGACCGGATAAACGAGGCACTCTCGACCGGAGAGTTTCAGGCCTTTCTGCTCGAAGGCGTGACGGGTTCAGGCAAAACCGAGGTCTACCTGCGAAGCATAGAAGCCACGCTCGAACGGGGCAAGAACGCCCTGCTACTGGTGCCAGAGATTGCATTGACACCGGCGGTGGCGGGCCAGTTCTTCCACCGGTTCGGAAAGCAGGTTGCAATTCTGCACTCCGCGTTCGGAGATGCGGAGCGCGCGGATCAATGGCGGCGCATACGCAACGGACAGGCGCGGGTGGTGGTGGGGACACGTTCGGGCGTGTTTGCGCCGGTACAGAACCTGGGCCTGCTGGTGGTGGATGAGGAACACGACGGAAGCTACAAGCAGCAGGAAACGCCCCGCTATCACGGCCGGGATGTTGCGCTGGTGCGGGCCAAGCAGGCGGGTGCGGTCGCCATACTCGGATCGGCAACGCCAAGCATAGAAACGCGGTACAACGCCGAGCAGCACAAGTACGTTTCTTTGCCGCTACCGGAACGAATTGCCAAACGGCCGATGCCGGAGGTCGAGATTGTCGATATGCGGCTGGAATTTCTCGAGGCGAAGAAGCAGTCCACGTTCTCGCGCAAGCTGCTCGCCGAGATGTCGCAGCGGCTCGAACAGGGCGAACAGGTGATGCTCCTGCTGAATCGGCGGGGGTTTTCGAGCTTTCTGGTCTGCCGCGCGTGCGGAGAGCGGATGCAGTGCGCAAACTGCTCGGTCACGCTTACACATCACCGGCGCGACCGCAGGATGCTGTGCCATCTATGCGGCTACGCGGAAAAGATTCCGTCCACTTGCCCGGCGTGCGGGAGCGATTACATTCAGTTCCTGGGCACCGGTTCGGAGCGTGTGGAGGATGAACTGCATTCGCATCTCCCCACGGCGCGCATCGCCCGGCTGGATCGCGACAGCGCGAGCGGCAAGGGAGCTTTCGAGCGCATCCTGCATAGCTTCCGGGAGGGTGAGATCGACATTCTGGTTGGCACCCAGATGATTGCCAAGGGGCACGATATTCCGAACGTCACGCTGGTGGGCATTGTGCTGGCGGATATCGGGCTGAGCATGCCGGACTTCCGGGCGGCGGAGCGGACCTTTCAGCTCCTGACGCAAGCGGCGGGACGTGCCGGGCGCGGCGACCTCCCCGGGCGAGTAATCATCCAGACGCTCAATCCGGATCACTATGCGGTGCTGTTTGCGGCTGAGCAAAATTATCCGGGCTTTTATCGCAAGGAGATCGAATTCCGAAAGTGGCTGCGGTATCCGCCGTTCGCTGCATTAGCCAGCATCGTGGTGCGAGCTGAGAAGCAGGAAGAGGCTTTGCGGATGGCGACGGAACTGGGCTATCTGCTCAATCCGCCGCCGGACGGCGTGCGCGTGATGGGCCCGGCGGAAGCTCCGGTGCTGCGTGTGCGAAACGAGTTCCGTTACCAGATTCTGTTGAAGGCTGCAAAGCGAACCACGTTGCGAGAGGTGCTGCGCAAGTTAAGGAGTCTTGCCGAGGGAGAGAAGTGGAAGGCAACTGCGCTCGTGATCGACGTGGATCCGATCACTTTAATGTGAACCGTCCCGATGTGAACCGAATGTTAGAATCGGGTGATTGCGGCGGCTGTAGCTCAGTCGGTAGTAGCGCCAGATTGTGGTTCTGGATGTCGTGGGTTCAAATCCCACCAGCCGCCCCAAAACGCAGCGGCTGATTTTCGAAAGTTCCTACCTCACCAAAAAAAGAGAAGCGTCAGCAGGTCCGGTCGGAGCGGTCCGAAGCGTCGTTCGAACGCCAGTCACACGATTCCAAGATTTGGTAAATTTTTTGGTTGCAGGCACTTAGGCGGGGTATCGGCATCGCCGATAAACGCTCTTCTGCAATTCTAGACGCAGGAAAGAGGGCACGAAAAGGCATGATTTTGGTACAAATGGGCAGCGAAAATCGGGGTTTCCAAGGCAAAAGTGAGGCGAAACTGATCCCATTTTCGCGGTATTAATGCGCTTCCCTACTGCACCCGCACGACGACCAGCGTCATGTCGTCATGCTGCCGCGCATCGGCCCGGAAGGCATCCACTCGCTCCAGGATCTCTGAGATCAGATCGGCCGCGGTGCGAGCTTTGTGCCCGCGCAAGACCTCGATCAACCGCTCCTCTTCGAACTCTTCGTCCAACTGATTCATGGCTTCGCTGATGCCATCGGTGAAGGCCACGAGCACGTCGCCGCTCTGCAATTCGACGCGCCCTTCGTCAAAGTGGCAATCGGCAAACAGCCCCACCACTGTCCCACCATCCTCGAGCCGCTGCACATCTCTTACCTGATCACCTTTGCGAAACACGATAGGCGGATTATGCCCGGCATTTACGTACCGCAAAATGCGGCTCGCGGGATCGTATTGCGCGTAGAAGAAAGTCGCGTAGCGGCTGTCTGAGGAGGCATCGTACACCAAGCGATTGATGTTCTGAATCATCTCGGCCAGCGTTTCGCAAGGCCGGATGGTCTGCCCGCGCAGAGATGCCTGCAGGCTTGCCATCATGAGCGCAGCAGCGATTCCCTTCCCCGATACATCGCCGACCGCAACCCCGAGTGA
Source organism: Terriglobia bacterium (assembly GCA_963723645.1). GTDB lineage: Bacteria > Acidobacteriota > Terriglobia > Bryobacterales > Bryobacteraceae > Bog-105. The sequence goes on along the minus strand of CAVRRR010000005.1, from coordinate 175,662 downwards.
AGCGGGAGGCAGACGAAGAAAATCGTAGTAGTCGCCGCCCACTCCTTCTACCGGCCTGCAGTAGCCCGCGAAATCGAGCCCGTCAACTCGCGGCAGAGTCTGCGGAAACAGATGCTGCTGAACGTCGCGTGCAATCTCGAGCTCGCGATCGAGCCGCTCGCGCTGCGCAATCTCCTGCCGAATGGTCTCGCTGAGTTCTGCATTCTCGATGGCCAGTCCGGTCTGGGTCGCAACCGCGCTCAACAGCTGCAAATCCCCTTGCGAGTAAGGCGCCTCCGACCTCTTTGCGCCCAGGCTGATGCATCCGAGCAGCCGGTTATTCAGCAGCATCGGGAGCAGAAGCTGTGAACCCAGACCGCGCAACGTCCGCTGTTCAATTTCCGGCGTTCCGTGGATCCAGGACTGCGGATCATCGAAGTAAATCTTCGACGGCGAGCGCGCCTGACGCAACATCCGGATGGTGGCCGCTTCGTGCGAGAGCACGATCGGCGCAGCGGCGCTCTCCATTCCCAGAGCAAACGCCAGTTCGTAGCGTGATCCCCGCTCGAGTAGCACGACGATTTTATCCACGTGCAGCGAGAAAGCGATGCGCCGAGTCACTGTCTCAAGGAGCATCTTCACATCCCGTATGCCGGCGACCGAGCTGCCCAGATCCGTCAAAATCAGCTCCGCGTTGTAGGCCTCGCGAAAGAAACGCCGGTCCATCCACCGGCTGAGATACCGCGCGGACCGACCCACCATCACAATCAGCGCCACACCCACCACAGCGATCAGAACGCCTTCCCAGCGATAGGCGCTCTGCTGCTCCAGCTTGATCGTAACCAGCACCAGCGCGGCGACCAGGACCAGGCGGAGAACCTTGATGCCGTTCGCGGCCAGAGCGTAGCGAACTCCACTGCGCACGACCATCCGCACGTCCATGGCGCGCTGCACCACGATTACGTAAGCCATGGTGATGGGAAAGAAAACCACCATCAGGAGGCAGATGGTGGTGAGCCACATCGGCGGCTTCAGAAAGACGACCGGCAGCAAGGGCAGCAGCGCCGCCGAACAGCCCGCGCTCATCACGTTCACCCGGCGCTTCGCATCCGGGGTTCTCAGCATGCGCTTCTTGAAGGCGAGCAGAATGAAAAAACCGAAGACAAAGAGCGTGAAAAGAACGTTCAGGATGGGATGTGTAACGTCGTAGAAAGAAGCCAGCCAGCGCAGGTGGCGGAGATGCGTACCGGCTCTGAAGTCGCCATAGATGTCCACGCCGGCCAGCACTATCGAAGGCGCCGCCAGGACCCAATTCAGCCAGCTGAATTTTCTCCAGCCCGGGAATGGAATCGGGAAGTAAAGCGCAAAGAGCAGCAGCCACAGCGGCCATGAATTCGAGAGCACGGCGTGGTACACAAACAGCAGCTCGCGCCAGGGTGAGGAGATATACCACGAGACACCGCTGCCGACCACTTGCCCGAAGGATGCGAGCATGGCCATGGCAATCCAGGCAACCGGATCGCGGGGCCGCGAAAACGCGATGTAAAAACCCACCAACAGGCAGCTGAACGGCAGGAAGACCGACAGCACCAGCACTCTTGTCCATTGCGGGGCGGCGCGGTGCAGAATTACGCCAATGTTCACCGGACGGGACTGCCCGTTAGCGTCGCGTTTCACCCTGACTGTCAGGGTGTCTCCCTCATGCGAGGTGAAGCGGGCCCGGTCTAACTCTTCTTCGCCCTCCACGGGCCGTCCGTTGAGTGCCAGAACGTCGTCACCGGCCTCGAGTCCGTTGCCCCTGTAACTCTCCGGGATGTCCGAAATGACAGTGGAGAAAGGATTGGTGTAGAACGGAACCTGCGCATAGCGCGCGGAGTTCGCCTGAAGGTAAATCAGGAAGCCCGAAAAAGTCAGTTGTGCGATGAGCGCCCAGAGGAGCAGCAGCCCGAGAGTCAGCTGCTGAAGAGGTTGTTTCTCTACCATGACGCCCGCATGCACCCGTTAAGGGCGGCTAGATTTGCTGAACCTTCTCCTCGACCGCGGGCTCGAACAGGGGACTTCTCTTTCGGCTATAGGCTGCATAGATCACCAATCCGATGATCAGCCAGACCACGAACCGGATCCAGGTTTCGAGGGGCAGGCCCACCATCAGGCCCAGACAACAGACGACCGATATGGCCGGCGTCACCGGGGAAAAGGGCACTTTAAAAGACCGGGGGCGCTCGGGCTGCTTGCGCCGCAAGATCACTACACCGAAAGAAACGATAATGAAGGCAAATAAGGTTCCAATATTTGAAAGATCGGCGAATGTGCCGATATCCCAGATACCCGCCGGAATGCCCACCGCAAGTCCCGCGAGCCAGGTACTGACGTGCGGTGTCTGAAATCGTTTGTGAACTCGCGAGAAGATACCGGGCAGCAGCCGGTCCCGCGACATAGCAAACCAGATGCGCGCCTGCCCGTATTGATAAACCAGCAGCGAAGAGAGCATCCCAAGCAGCGCCCCTACCGTTACAGTGAACCGCAGTTTGTTCATGCCGATTGCCTGGAGCGCGTTAGCTACCGGCGAGGCGTTGTTCAAAGTTTTCCAGCTGACTATACCGGTTAAGACGAATGCGACTGACGTGTAGAGAATGCCGCAGACGATCAGCGTTCCGATGATGCCGATCGGCATGTTTCGTTGCGGGCTCTTGCACTCTTCGGCGGCGGTCGAGACCGAATCGAAGCCGATGAAGGTGAAGAAAACGATGGCCGCGCCGCTGAGAACGCCCCCAAAACCATTTGGCAGGAAAGGATGCAGATTCGACACCTGCACCGCCCGCGCCGCGCCGAAGACAAAAAGCAGGATGGCCGCGAGCTTGATGGCAACCATGACGTTATTGGCGCCCGCGCTTTCCTTCACGCCCCGCACGAGCACCCAGCTGAGGACCATGACGATGATCAGCGCCGGAACGTTGAAAAGGCTGCCGGTAAATCGCCCGTCAACGATAGCCGGCTCCGAGAGGTATTTGGGCAAGTGCGCTCCGAACAGGTAGTCGCACATGACGTTGAAGTAAGCCGAGAAGCCGACCGCTACAGACATGTTGGAGACTGCGTATTCGAGAATCAGGTCCCACCCTATAATCCAGGCGAAGATCTCCCCGAGCGTCGTATACGCGTAGGTATAAGCGCTGCCGGCAATGGGAATCATGGACGCCAACTCCGCGTAGCAGAGCGCCGCAAAACCGCACGTTATGGCGACAAGGATAAAGGAGAGGCTCAATCCTGGCCCGGCTCCCGGGCGACCGATGGTAGAAGCGGCAGAACTGCCGTGCAGAATGAGATCGAGCAGCGGAGCATTCAACACGGACGGCACGGCGAGGCGCTGACCGGCGGCGGCGGTCCCCGTGACGGTGAAGATTCCGCCGCCAATCACCGCACCGATGCCAAATGCGATCAGGCTCCAGGGCCCTAGCGAGCGCTTTAAGCTCTTGCCTTCCGTTTGAGCTTCCTCGACTAGTTCGTCGATGTTTTTCGTCCGGAGAAGCTGGATCATCTTTAAGCGGTCAGTATAACGGTTTCCGCAATGCTCCTAGCTTGACAGTCACCGGGGCATCGCATAACGTTGGGGATAATACTCGTCTCCGGTGCCTCCAAGCTCAACTTGGTCACCCACTAAAGGGGTTGCTATGCGTTCTATGTCCTCGACGACAATAGGACGCCGGCTGCTGTTCGCGCTGGCGCTGTTGTCTTCTTTTTTCTTCCTTTCCCACACTGCCGTGGCGCAGTATCGCGGCAGCTTGCAAGGCACTGTCACCGATCAATCGGGGGCCGTGGTTCCCGATGCCAAGGTTACTTTGACGAGCGTCGAAACGGGAGTCAGCAAAGAGACGACCAGCAACGGCGACGGCGTGTATTCGATACCGGGCCTTGCTCCCGGGCACTACAATCTGCAAGTTGAGAAGACCGGGTTCAACAATCAGGTTTTAAATAATGTGCTGCTGGCGTCGGAGCAGTCGCAATCGCAAGACGTGCAGATGCAGGTGGGGCAGCAGACCGCGCAAACCGTTACGGTGAACGCGAACGAAGGTCCGGTCCTCGATACGGAAAACGCGACCGTCGGAGCTACGATTTCAAACCGCGAACTTCAGGCGCTGCCCACCTTCGGACGGGATCCATTTCAGGTCGCGCAGCTCGCACCCGGCACGTTCGGCGATAATGCTCGCTCGGCAAGCGGCACGGGCGCTCAAAATCTGCCCGGTAGCGCGGGGCCCGGCGGCACAAGCGGCACCTCGAGCATCTTCCAGACCGAAAATCAGGTCCAGATCTCGGCTAATGGCACTCGCAACAGCTCGAACAGTTTTCAGGTCGACGGCGTCGAAGTAAACAGCCTCGCGTGGGGCGGAGCCGCCGTGATCACCCCGAATAAGGAGTCGGTGAAGGAAGTAACGGTTCAATCGAATCCCTACAGCGCGGAGAACGGACGAAACAGCGGGGCGCAGGTGCTGCTCGTTTCGCAAAATGGAACCAATAATTTTCACGGAAGCGCTCTTATGAAGTTCGACCGGCCTGGTTTGAATTCGTATCAGCGCTGGAACGGACCCGACGGCAACCCGGTACAGAAGGATACGGACCGTTATAACCAATGGGCCGGCAGCCTCGGCGGGCCCATCATCAAGAATCATTTGTTCTTCTTCTTCTCTTACGAGACTTTGCGCGATAGCTCAACCTCGACCGCGCTCGGCTGGTACGAAACGCCGCAGCTACTCTCGAGCGCACCGGCCGGCAGCATCGCTTCGAAAATCCTGGGGTATCCGGGCGAAGGCGCCTCTTTCAATGCGATTGTCCCCAAGACCTGCTCGGATGCCGGTCTCACCGCGCCGGGGCAGTGCCAGGCTATCTTCTCAGGCGGCCAGTACATGGGCCTGGACATAGGTTCTCCGCTCAGGATCGGGCTGGGCCAGCAGGATCCCAGCTACGTCAGCAACGGCACTCCAGGTGTAGGAAACAAGCTCGATGGCGTTCCCGACATCATGTATGTCCAGACCACCACGCCGCTCAATCTCGCCCCGCAGCAGTACAACGGACGGCTGGATTTCCAGGCCACCTCCAAAGATCTGATCTCGTTCACGAGCTACTATGTGCCGAACAACCAGACCTTTTACAACGGGGCCGCGCGCGCCGCGAATTTCTGGCACAGCGACCGTGTAAACGAGGCGGCTGCCCTGCTCTGGGATCACACCTTCTCGCCCGCGTGGCTGAATGAAGCGCGTTTCAATGTCACGCGGTGGTACTTCAACGAAATCGCCAGCAATCCCCAGGAACCCTGGGGACTTCCCACGGCCACCATCGACAACATGGGCTCGGCAAACGTGCAACCATTCGGCGCGCCTGGTCCAGGTCTGTTCAACCAAACGACCTACAACATTCGGGACACGGTGAGCACCGTCCAGGGCAATCACTCTCTGAAGGCCGGCATCGATGTGTATAAGGAGCAGGACAACGACAACGAAGTCGGAAGCGCCCGCCCGACATACGCGTTCCGTAACATCTGGGATCTTGTAAACGACGCGCCGTACCAGGAGACCGGCAACTTCAATCCAGTCACCGGGCAGCCCACAAGCAACACCCGCTACATTCGTTCCTCGATTTGGGCCGGCTTCATACAGGATGACTGGCGCGTGAGACCGAATCTTACTTTGAATCTGGGGCTCCGCTGGGAATATTTTTCGCCGGTAAGCGAGAAATACGGCAACATAAGCAATCCGATTCTGGGCACCGGCCAAGACCCGCTCACCGGCCTGAGACTGAAGGTAGGAGGCGATCTTTACAACGCAAGCACTAACAACTGGGGGCCGCAATTCGGCTTCGCGTGGCGCCCGAACCCGGCGAGCCAACGCTTCGTTGTGCGCGGCGGTTTCGGCGTGGGCTACAACCGCATGCAGGAGGCCGTCACGCTCAATGGCCGCAGCAATCCGCCGCTGGTCGCGGGGTTGACGCTGAACGGCTCAAACATCCTTTACCAAGTTCCAAACGACGTTCACCAGTTCTACGGCTGGCCCGTCAACTCTTCGGCCGTGCTCTCCTTCAGCCCGACGACTGGCTTGCCAACGACGGGTGCAGCGATCGATTTGACCGGATTTCCGACGAACCTTCAAACGCCGGTTACGTATCGTGATTCACTCGAGACCGAATATGACCTGGGCGGGAACTGGGTCGCAAAGCTCGGCTATCAGGGGAGCTTGAGCAGGCACTATACGCGGCAGAACAACGAAAATCTGCTCTACTACCCGAATGTGAACCCGCAGGTTGCACACCTGTATTACTTCACCAACGATGCAAACGGCAACTATAACGCGCTGCTCACCGAACTGCAGCACCGGTTCGCCAAGTCTTTCCAGATCGACTTCCAATACCGCTGGAGTAAAACGCTTGACGACGGATCGAACGATTACTACATCGGCGAGTATCCGTATGGCTTGCAGTACCTGAAGGGGCCGGCCGACTTCGACGTTACGCACAACGTAAAGCTGTACGGCGTTTACACTCCGACTCTTTTCAAGGGCCACGGCTGGATGAGCCGGATACTCGGCGGCTGGCAGATCAGCGGGATCATGAACTGGCATAGCGGGTTTCCCTGGACACCGCTCTACAGCAACACAGGCTGCAACGTGGTCTATCCGAATAGCGGGTATTGCAATCTCCGACCTGATGCTTCGGTTGGCAATTTCGGAACAAATAGCAGTAATTCCACGTTTCAGCGCCCGAACGGCAACTTTCCGAATGGTGCTCTAGCCTACTTCTCCGTTCCCGCTTACCCGACCACGGGCATTCCGCCTGCGCCCGCAGTAGGCCGCAATCCGTTACGCGGTCCTCAATACTTCGACACCGACGCTACCCTTCAGAAGAACATCGGACTTCCGAAACTGCCGATTTTCGGCGAAAATGCGCATCTGGAACTGCGCGGAGACTTTTTCAACATCTTCAACAAGCTCAACCTCAGCCCGCTCGGTTCGAGCGGCGTCTCACAGGCGAGCAACGTGATCAGCTACGACGGAACGACCAGCAACCCGCTTTTCGGTCAGGCGCAGACCGCTTTGGGCGGCCGCATCATCGAATTGCAGGTACGATTCAGCTTTTAGGGAGACGACCCGGGCGGTTGGACCACTACCTGCATAACTATTTCTCAAGATGAAGGCAACGCCCAAAGCGGGCCAGACATCTAGAATGGTAAGTAGGAGTACCAGAGGTCTTCCGCGTGTCCAGCCGCCCGAATGTCGAGATCTCGCGCCGTCTTTTTCTGACTGCAAGCGCAGGCGGGCTCCTAGCCGCGCGCGACGCATTCTCAGCTCCGCGAACCGCAGCGCATCACGTCAGTAACCACCCTCAAGTCAATCTCAAGCCTGAAGACCGGCAATTTCTTGATGATTATGAGAAGCGCTGCTTTCGTTATTTTTGGGAGCAGTGGAACAACCGGACCGGACTGTTTCTGGATCGAGCACGGATGGACGGAACGGCTTCAAGCCAAGTGGCGAGTTCGGCGGCTACCGGCTTTGGGCTAACCGCGCTGTGCATCGGGGCCGAACGGGGCTGGGTCTCTCGTGAACAGGCTCGGAGTCGAGCGCTGATAACCTTGCGTTTCCTTTGGGGTCATGCCTTTCACGACCATGGCTGGTTCCTGCATTTCATGGACGCGAGGACGGGGGCTCGCAGCCTGGATTCTGAGGTCTCGAGCGTCGATACGGCTATTCTGCTCGCCGGTGTTCTCACGGCGCAAGGCTACTTTGGCTCCGACCACGAAATACGCCAGCTTGCGAAGCAGATCTTCGAACGCGTGGATTTCGCCTGGATGCTGAATGGCAATCCCTATCTGCTCTCGCATGGCGTTCAGCCGGGCTCAGGATTTCTAAAGCCGCGCTGGGATGTTTACAGCGAAGCTTCGATCCTATATCTGCTGGGGATCGGGGCGCCTCGCAACGGGATCACGGCCGACAGCTGGTATAGCTGGGTGCGCCCGGAAGTTCAGTACGAGAAGTGGAAGTTCATCAGCGGCGGACCGCTTTTCACGCACCAGTTCTCCCATGCCTGGGTGAACTTCCGCCACCAGATGGATACCAACGGAACGGACTACTTCTTCAACTCGCAGGTGGCGACGTACGCCCACCGGGACTTTTGCATCAGCCTGCAATCGAGTTACTCCGACTACGGCCCCGACATGTGGGGCATTACGGTTTCGGATAGCGCTTCTGGTTATGTGAACTGGGGCGGGCCGCCGAATCTTGGCCCGATCGACGGAACGCTGGTGCCGTGCGCGGCCGCCGGATCCCTGATGTTTACGCCCGATATCTGCCTGCCGGTCCTGCGCCAGATGCAGAAAGTCTACGGCGACAAGATCTTTCAGCGGTACGGCTTTACCGACGCGTTTAATCCCAATTTGAAGGATCGAAAACTCTGGGTCAACCAGGACGTGATCGGCATCGACGTGGGGATATCGCTGGTTAGCATGGAAAACCTGATGACCGGTAACGTCTGGCGCTGGTTCATGCTGAACCAATACGTTCAGAGCGGCATGGAGCGGGTGGGATTCCGCATCGCGACCCCCGGTATCGGGATAAAGGAAACGAGAAGCGGAGCCCGGCGCGCCTGAGGCAACCGAGTTCCGCTCAAGATCTGCGAGTGAGCCAGCCTAACGCTTACGCTGGCCCTTGGTCATATGCCGGATCTTCTTTTTGTTGGACCCGCGCGCTTCACCGGAAGCGCGTTTGGCTTTCGGCGCGGCTTTCTTTCGCGCGGCGCGCTTCAGCTTCTTACGTTCTGTGCCATCTTCAACGTGCTTCGTATTCATTCGTGAACTATTATCCCTGCATACTTTTCTACAATTTTCTTCAGCCCGTAACCCGGGAAACTAATAGTTAGTTTCGCATCCTCGCCATCGCCTTCCCGGCGGAGAACCGTTCCCCGGCCATATTTTGGATGCTCGATCACAGATCCGGAGCGTAATCCGCCCGGCTTTCCGGCTTTTGCAGTACGCGCGGGTGCGGTCACCGGCCGTACCGGATTTGGCTGGGCTGCGCCCCGAGGCGCTGCGGCCGAGGCCGGAGCAGGCGCGCGTGACCCCGGTGCGGCCCCGTTCTCAGGTTGCGTGGCTCGAGAGGCAGGCAAGGGAGCATTTTTAGCGGGAGGATCCGGACGCCGTGTGAATCCCGAAGGCGGAGGCATGCCTCGCTCGGCAAAAAACTGGGCGATGTTTTCGACCGAGTTATAGGTTCGCCCGGTATACAGGTTGCGCTTTACCGATTCCCGCACGTCATTCTGTTCGGAGAACAAGTCGACTTCTTCGGTGCGAGGTTCGCTGTAGGGCGAGAGCCGCTCCCGCAATCCCGCAGGTACTTCGTTGAGGAAGCGGGATGGCAAGCACACCTCAGGCTGACCGCCCCCAAAGCGGCGGCGATAGCGCGCCCAAGTGACATAGAGGCGTTTTTCGGCCCGGGTCATGCCTACATAACAGAGCCGCCGTTCCTCTTCCATGGCCGCCTCCGAAACGAGTGACCGGCTGTGGGGAAAGATGCCCTCTTCGAGGCCGGCCAGGAACACATTCGGAAACTCCAGGCCTTTCGCATTGTGTATGGTGAGCAGAGAAACCGCAGCCTGTTCATCGAGCGCGTCGGCATCGGCAACGAGCGCCGCGTGGTCGAGAAAATCGGCAGCCGTTTCGCCTCGTTCCGAGGCCTCGAGCGCAGCATTCACAAGCTCTTCGAGGTTTCCCAACCGCGATTCTGCTTCGGGCGAGATGTCGCTTTTCAGCATGGCTTCGTAGCCGGTTTTATCGAGAATGACGCGGAGTATCTCGTGGACGGGCTTATCCTCGCTGAGCTCGGTCATCTCATTTACTAACTTCACGAACGCCTTCAATGCCGATTCAGCGCGGGATGGAAACACCTTCTCTTCAAGCATCTTTGGCAGAGCGTTCCAAAGACTGAGCCCGTGCTCGAGCGCGTAGCTCTCCATCTGCTCGACGGTATTCTTGCCAATGCCCCGGGCGGGCGTATTGATGACGCGGAGGAGGCTGACCGAATCGTGCGGGCTGAGCAAGACTTTTAGATAAGAGAGAAGGTCCTTAACTTCAGCTCGTTGATAAAAGCTGAAGCCGCCCACCACGAGATACTTGCGCCCATACCGCCGGAGCGCCTCTTCAATCTGGCGGGACTGGAAATTGGTTCGATAGAGTACGGCGACGCGCTCGGCAGGATTCTTCGAAAGCAGTTTTTCGATCGTATCGGCGATGAACAACGACTCGTTTTCACCATCCGGCGCTTCGTAATAGCCGATCTTCGACCCTGCATCGGAGGAGGTCCACAGCCACTTTCCTTTGCGCTGCTTGTTGTTGGCGACTACTGCGCTCGCTGCCTCCAGTATGTTCTTCGTCGAGCGGTAATTCTGCTCGAGGCGAATGACTACGGCGTTCGGATAATCGCGCTCGAAGTCGAGGATATTGCGGATATCGGCGCCTCGCCAACCGTAGATCGATTGGTCTTCATCGCCCACGACGCAGACGTTATGGCGCAGCTCAGTGAGCAGCCGCATGAGCTCGTACTGGCTGCGATTGGTGTCCTGATACTCGTCGATCATGACGAATTCGTAGCGCCGATTGTAGAGGGTTCGCAGCGCGTCGTCATGGCGCAGCAGGCGTACAGACTCGAGCAGGAGATCGTCGAAATCGAGCGCGTTCGCCTGCAGTAAACGCTCCCCATATGTCTCGTAAATTTTGGCCAAACGGGTCAGTTTGGGTTCGGTGGCGGCCTTGTACCAATCCTGCGGTGTTTCACCGTTGCTCTTCGCCTGACTGATGCGCGAGAGCGCGCCGCGGTAAGGCATAAATTTCTCATCGAGACCAAGCTGCCGATAGATGCCTTTCAACAAAGAGACCTGGTCATCATCGTCATAGATAGTGAATCGGCGAGTAAAACCGTTTCGTATTTCGGCAAGCGATTGGCCATCGCGGCGCAGGAGGCGGACACAGAAGGAGTGAAAGGTAGAGACGAGCGGCGTTTTGGAAGCCGTAGTGTCACTGAGCAGCCTGTTTACCCGCTCCGCCATTTCTTTCGACGCTTTGTTGGTAAAGGTCACGGCAAGGACAGCCGGCCCGGGTATGTGCTGATCTTCAATCAGGTGCGCAATGCGGTGGGTGATAACGCGAGTTTTGCCGCTGCCCGCGCCGGCAAGCAGCAGGAGCGGACCTTCGACGTGCGCAACAGCGTCGCGCTGCTGCGGGTTTAGACCTGCAAAGAAATCCATCGGAAGAATACAGGGAGGCGATTTCAGAATAGCATCGGGCAACGTTCTGGAAGTCCAGCATCTTATGCTAGATAAGCCCGTGTCAATCAGTCCAATCCTCGATGTGGTGAAGAGCTGTCTGGTGGTCCTGACGGCGCTGTTCCCCATCGTCGATCCACTTGGGAACATCCCGATTTTTCTCGGGCTCACGAACGGCTACTCGACCGAGGATCGCACCATCCTTTCGCGGAAGATAGCGCTGAACAGCTTATGGCTCCTAATCGGCTCGATGCTCATCGGCAGCCATATCTTGAGGTTCTTCGGGATTTCTATTCCGGTGGTTCAGATTGGCGGCGGCCTGGTGGTGATGTGGACGGGATGGACTCTCCTGCAACAGGACCCTGAACAGGAACAGGCACACGCACAGAAGAAGGTCAGCCAGCAGGACATTTCGGATCGAGCATTTTATCCTTTAACTCTGCCGCTGACGGTAGGTCCGGGCTCGCTCTCGGTCGCGCTCACTTTAGGTGCGAGTACGGGAGTTCATGAGAACGGGTGGATCCGCTTTATAGCCGCGCTGATTGGCCCGGCGCTCGTGGTGGTCACGATTTATGTCTCTTACCGTTTTGCCGAGCGGCTCGCGCGTTTTTTAGGGCAAACTGCCATGAATGTAATCGTGCGGCTGGCCTCCTTCATCCTGCTGTGTATAGGCGTTCAAATCTTCACGCATGGCATTCACGATCTGATCGAGCAGTACCGGACTATCCAGTAGGCTTAAAGAATGGGATCTCGTCGAACAGCAATCCGGATAACCGGGAAAGACGACCCCGTATAACCAAATGGGCCGACGAATCTTCGCCGCTCTGCTTGCGCTTGCTGCCATTCCGCTGCTCGTTGTAGCAGGAAAGAAGCAGAAAGATCCGGTTTTCGGGCAGATCGATTCGATCGTCCACACGCTCTCCGATATTTCGGGGTTATCGGAAGAGCATGCTGTCCCCTACGCCAGCATCTCCAAGAAACAGCTTCGACACTTTCTTGTCAAGCGCATCAGGAAGACGCTCAAACCGGACGAGATTCGCGCGGACGAGCTTGCGCTGAAGATGTTCGGCCTGGTGCCCAGAGACTTCGACCTGAAGAAATCCACCATAGATCTGCTGACGGAGCAGGCGGCAGCCTTCTACGACTATGACGAGAAGAAGCTATTTCTGCTCGAAGACTCTCCCTTGCAGGAAGAGACTACAACACTGGCGCACGAACTCTCTCACGCGCTCGCCGATCAGCACTTCGACCTGGAGCGATTCATGGACGAAAGCCCGGCCAACGATGACGAAAACCTGGCGCACACGGCGGTGGTTGAAGGACAGGCTTCCTGGTTGATGATTGCCTACAATCTCGCGGCGGCGGGGAAAGCGCCGGAACCCACACCGGAAATGCTGCAGGCTGTCGAAGACTCGAGCGATACTTCAGGCGGCGACTACCCTGTGCTCAAGGCGTCGCCACTTTATATACAACAATCCCTTCTGTTCCCTTATTCGGAAGGCACCAAGTTTTTTGAGGCTGTATTCCGAAAAATGGGCAAGCCGGCGTTCAGCGCCGTGTTCAAGAGCGCGCCTTTGTCTTCCTCGCAAATCATTCACCCGGACCGCTATTTTGCGCACCTGAAACCGTCCACTCCGGAGCTGCCGAAACTGGACCTCGGAAGGGCGGACGAGGAAGTGACGGAAGGTTCGGTAGGTGAGTTCGATCAGCAGATGCTGCTGTGGCAATACGTTGGCAGACCGAGGGCTATGGCGCTCGCGCCGCACCTCCTGGGAGCGCAGTTCCGGTTGACGGCGCTGCGCAAAGGGACTAAGCCCGTTCTCGAGTATGTTTCCCAATGGGATTCGGAGAGAAGTGCGGCCGACTACTTCGCCGCGTACAAGAAGGTGTTGAGTGGAAAGTGGAGGCGCTGCGATGCGTCGCTCGACTCCGAATCAGTGTTCGCCGGAAGCGGCGACAGCGGGTATTTTGTGACTCACCTGCGCGGCGATGTGATGGTGAGTGTGGAAGGCTTATCGGATGCAACGACCTGGGCAGGTCTAAAGGCCGAACTGGCCGGCAGGAAGCGGTATCAAAGAGATACGTAAGCCGATGGTCAGGCTAGGCTAAACTGAAGTCTGGAGTTTTTTACGTGAAGAACGTCTCGATCCTATTTGCCGCGATCGGTCTCCTGGCGGGAACGCTACCGGGCGGCAGTTTGGAATCTGTCCGGAAGGCCCCGGAGCTTAAGTTCACAATCCCGAGTGAAGGGCAAAAGACGCTTAGCCAGTACGAAGGCAAAGTGGTGGCGATCGAGTTCATCTTCACGACGTGCCCGCATTGCAAAGCGGCCTCACATCTGATGACTAAGCTGCAAAACGAGTACGGGGCTCGAGGGCTGCAGGTCATAGATATAGCGGTCAATCCTAATGCCGATCTTCTGGTAGATGACTTTGCCAAAGAACAGCAGGTCAGCTTTCCGGTGGGGTGGACCCAGAGCGACACGATGACGACCTTTATGGGGTTCTCTCCGGGGCGCTATGTGGTTCCGCAGCTCGTGCTGATCGATCGGAAGGGGTTCATCCACTATCAGACTCCGGCGACGGAGGACTCGACCTGGGATCAGTTGATGAAAGAAGACGTGATCCGCAAGGATATCGAGCAGCTGCTTTCGACGAAGGGCGGGGCGGCTAAGCAGGACGGGTTATCGTCTCAGGTCAGGAGCAGTAAAACAGGAAGTTGAATCACTACGCGCCCGTAGCTCAGCCTGGATAGAGCGTTTGCCTCCGGAGCAAAAGGTCAGAGGTTCGAATCCTCTCGGGCGTACCAAATCCCTCAATTAGGCCGGTTCCAGCGGCTCCATCTTTACTGAGAAGCAGCTCCTCTCTTCAGCGCCTTAGTCATTCCGCTCAACTCGTTCGTACAATGAACCCATGGGTGTTCTCGTCCAAGGACTGGGTCCCAAACTAACGGTCGAGGAGTATACCAGGCTTCCGGAGGCTGCCGGGTGCAAGGATGAACTTATTGAAGGAGAACGTGTCTTGTCACCAATGGCTAAGTTTTCACATGCCGTGGTGCTCGACAACCTGCAATCCTTGCTCAAGCAGCAGTTCCCAGAGATGGAAGTCGCCCGGGAAACAGGCTGGCAATTCCGATCCGACGATGGCATCGACAGCGTTCCTGGCCCGGACCTCATGGTAATCCGGCGACAAGATTACGAGGAGGCCGCTGCATCGGGTGAGTACTTCCAAGGTCATCCTGAATTCGTGATTGAGGTGATTTCACCATCTGAACGCAAATCTCGTCGCTTACAGAAAATCGGGTTATATCTGGAAGCGGGCACCAATGCCGTTGTCGAAGTCGATTACACGAAGCATTCTGTCGTAGTCTATCGTGCAGACAAAGAGATTCCAGAGATGTTGAAAGACCGGATTACATGGCCGTTCGAGGCTGATTTCTTTGCGATCTTTCGTACGACGAGATCGAGTTGAGCTCTTCGCTTTCGCGTTGACATCAGGACATGTCTAATCTGGAAAAGACCAAATTTCATCGTTTGCATGCTCGCCGGCAGAGTTAACAACTGGATTTGGGCCGTTGTCGCCTGGATCGGCGTTATTTTTTTCTCTTCTACCTCACTCGCCTCCAAATGGGCTGAGGGACTGTTTAATTTCATTTCGAGCGAGTTCCTGAGCGGATTGCACCCTGACTCGCCGTCGTTTGGGATTGTGCATCTGCTCGCCGATAAGGGCTTCCATGTGAGTCTTTTCTGCGTTCTCGCGATCTTACTCTGGTTGGCGGTAATGCACGGCGGACGCAAATGGTTGCTCATCCTGCTGGCGGGCGCGAGTGTGGGTGCCTGCAGCGAGCTTCTACAGCGATTTTTCCCGGATCGCGACCCAGCGGTGCGAGACGTTTTGATCAACATCGGCGGCACCGCACTCGGGCTGATAGTTTGTAAGCTGGCAACGCGAGTGTTCTCGCGCCACAGATCCGCAGTCCAGGTCTAACACATGCTCAGCGCCATCGAGAGTTTTCTGATCATAGCGGGCTGTATCTTCGCCGCACTCGTGCTGCTTCTTCTTTCACGGCGCTTCTGGCTGCCGAAAACGCGCCATCAACACAATGATGTGATCGGCTGGCAGATCAGCTTTCTCAGCACCACATACGCGGTGATCATCGCTTTCATGCTTTCGGATGTCTGGGCTAATTATCAGAACGCAGAAGCTAATACGGAAGTGGAAGCTAATGCGCTGGTGAACGTTTTCCGGGTTTCCGAGGGGCTGCCCGAGCCGCAGCGAGTCCACGTACCGCAGCTTGCCAGGCATTACGCCGAGACGATGATACAGGAAGAGTGGCCGGCCATGACGCGTGGCACGTTCAGTACAAATGGCTTTCAGACCACATCCGATCTATGGAAGACAGTCATGTCGATAAGAACGCAAACGGGCAGCGAACAGGCTTCGTTCGAACACGCGCTTTCGGATCTGACGAGCATGACCGAGCATCGCCGCATCCGGCATCTCCAGAGCCGGTCCAAGCTGCCCGGCATCTTCTGGCTGGTTCTCATCGTGGGTGGTGTGATGTGCGTAGCTTATACTTGCCTCTTCGATATTGAAGCAACACGGATGCACGTAGTACAGGTGGTTGGCGTTACTTTTGTGATCTCGCTTGTGCTGGTTACAATCGCGGATATCGACGGCCCGTATGGCGGTGCAGTAAGAATTCAGCCTACAGCCTTTGAAACGGCGCTGCAAACCATGACGCACGGGGCGCCGTAGCACGCGCTCTTAAGAGCTCATCAGCCGATAGTACAGATCGTTCCAGCGGAGCTCTTGCTTGAACTTCCGGATGGTGGTTTCGCGATCGATCATGACAAATTCGAGGCCCGCCATTTCTGCGAAGTCTTCAAGATGCTGCGAAGTCAAGGCACGGCTGAAACCGGTATGGTGCGCGCCGCCGGCCAGGATCCAGGCTGTGGCTCCGATCTTCAGATCGGGCTCCGGGATCCAGAGAGCCCGAGCGACAGGCAACTTAGGAAGCGGATGTTCCGGCGCGATGACGTTGATCTGGTTGACAATCATGCGGAAGTGATCGCCCATATCGACCACTGAAGCGTTTACGGCGGGTCCCGGGGCCGCTGTGAATACGAGCCGGACCGGATCGCCCTTCCCGCCAATCGAAAGCGGATGCACTTCGGCGGCAGGTTTGCCGGCTGCGATCGACGGACAGATCTCCAGCATGTGCGCGCCAAGCACCTGGCCTTCTTTCAGATGGTATGTGTAGTCTTCCATGAAGGAAGTGCCGCCATCAAGGCCCGCTGCCATCACTTTCATGGACCGCACCAGGGCAGCCGTTTTCCAGTCCCCTTCCCCGCCGAAACCATAACCGTCAGCCATGAGCCGCTGGGCCGCAATGCCCGGCAACTGAGCCATCCCGTGAAGATCTTCAAACGTGTCGGTGAACGCTTTGAATCCGCCTTCGTCGAGGAACTGGCGCAGGGCTAGCTCGATGCGAGCGGCTTCGCGCAAAGCCGGGCGGTGAGTGCCGCCGGGGAGCAGAGACTTTGCAACTGTATAAGTCTCGTCGTACTCCTTTGTAAGCTGGTCGATCTGCCCCTCGGTAATGTGCGCGAACCGGTCCGTGAGATCGCCGATGCCGTAGCCGTGCACTGCATAGCGCAAGCGGATCTGCGCCTCTACTTTGTCGCCTTCGGTGACGGCTACATTGCGCATGTTGTCGCCGAAGCGTGCGACCTTCAGGCTTTGAGCATCGTCCCAGGCGGCCGCCGCGCGAGTCCAGGTAGCAAGTTCGCTGCGAACGCTTTCGTCCTGCCAAAAGCCCACGACCACTTTGCGATTGAGGCGAAGGCGGCTGCCGATGAACCCGAACTCCCGGTCGCCGTGGGCTGCCTGGTTCAGGTTCATAAAATCCATGTCTATCGTGGACCAAGGCAGGTCGCGATGGTATTGCGTGTGGAGATGGACGAACGGCTTCGCAAGCGCTTTCAAGCCGGCGATCCACATCTTCGCGGGTGAGAAGGTATGCATCCAGGCAACGAGACCGATACAGTTTTTCGCATTGTTCGCTTCGAGGCACAGATCGCGAATGGCCTCGGGCGTAGTCATGACCGGTTTCGGAATCACACGGACCGGCGTGCGGGGCAGATCCGCCAAGCCGCGGGCGATCTCTCGCGAGTGATCGGCGACTTCCTTCAGGGTCTCTTCCCCATAAAGGTGCTGGCTCCCCGTGACGAACCAGATCTCCAGCGCTTTGAAATCGATCATGATCTGTTGACTGGATCCTGCGCGCTTCTAAGTCAGTTTTCCTTTCAGCATGGTGTACGAATGCGGTGGGAATTCATACCTGAGCCGCGCGCCGGAAGACTCGACGCTTTTGCGCGTGGTTTTCACGGGCGAAGCGCCGAAATTGTTTTCCGATTTAATGTCAGGCCCGTTGACCTCCGCGACTTCGAAGGTTCCTGAGTATTGCTTATCCTCCAGTTCGAAGGTTGCGGGGATCGGCTCGTCACGGCTCCGGTTTACTACGTTGAGCACGAGTGTGCCGCGATCGTACGCAGCTGAGACGTCGAGCAGAGGAGTAACTTTCGAGTGTTCGCTTTGATAGGTGGGGCCATCGGCAAAGAGTTCCAGAGACGTACCGGAGGAATTGGCTGCAAACAATTGAAGCGGGTAATAGATCGTCTGCAGGTAAAGACCCGTCTTGTTGGTGAAGATCGGTGCAATGACGTTTACCAGCTGAGCCATATTCGCGATTTTCACTATGTGGGCATTGTTGAGAAATGAATTGAGGAAAGTTGCCACGACAAGGGCATCCTCAAGATTGTAGTGCTCTTCTAGGATCTCGCGGCCACGTTCCTTTGCTCCGCGAGCGCGATACCAGACATTCCATTCGTCCCATGCGATAAACATCTGCCTGTCCGCGGTGTCTGACATGGCGGCGCGGATGATGCCCTCCGAAATGCGGATGCGTTCGCTCAATTCGACCGAACTGGCCATGAACTCGGAAAAGTTATTTTCGGGATTGCCGACGTACATATGCAGCGACAGGTAATCGGCATGGTGTTTGAGATGGTCGAGAACAGTGCGATTCCAGTTAATCCAATCGGCACCGGCGCCGAAATTAGAAGAACCAGCTGCCACAAGCTTTACGTTCGGGTCGGTCCACTTCATCAGCTTCGCTCCCTCGAGAGCGAACTTGCCGTAATCGTCGGCCGTGCGATGCCCCATTTGCCAGGGGCCATCCATCTCGTTTCCGAGACCCCAATATTTCACGTGCCAAGGCTCTTTGCGGCCGTTTTTCTGACGCAGTTCGGACGTGGTCGTGCCGCCAGGCAGGTTACAGTACTCCACCCATTGCTGAGCTTCATCCCAGGATCCTGTGCCGAAGTTCACACAAACATAGGGCTCGGTCTTGATCGTCTCGCAGTAATCGAGAAACTCGTGCGTGCCGAAGCGATTGTCTTCAACCGTGCCCCAAGCCATTTCCAGGCGGGCAGGACGCCGGTCGCGCGGCCCTATCCCATCGCGCCAGTTGTAGTTCGATGAGAAGTTGCCGCCGGGCCAGCGAAGAAAGGTGACGTGAAGATCTTCGACCGCTTTGAGTACATCTTTGCGGAACCCGTTGGCGTTAGAGAGCGGAGAATTTTCCTCGAAGATGCCGCCCTCGATGCATCGGCCGAGGTGTTCGGTGAAGTTGCCGTAAAGTTTGGGATCGATTTCACCGATCACACGTTCCGTATCGATCTTGATTCGCGCTTCCCTGGAAGAAGGTCTGGCGCGCAGGACAAGCGGAGAAGAGAGCAGGGCCGAGGTAAATGTTCGTCGTGAGCAAAGCTGGTTCGACATGTTGGAAGAGGCGGGTCAGGAAAAGTCGTTATATCGTCCCCGGGTACGAAAGTCAATGGAAATGGACCTGCGTGCGCGGCCCCAGCATATTTACGGGAGCGCGCCCGTTTCGCACACAGCAATCCGTATCAGCGCACTTGCTTTGTTACCATCTACGCTGAAAACGAATCCATCGAACCGATATCGTATCGCGGAGATTCAGACGATGCACTCAGTCCGTAGGGTCCTCGCGAAATCAGTCGTTCGTTGAAAGAGCCCATGTCGCTATTCTTCGCTCCGCTGTTGTTGCAAGCTGCACCGGCCAAACTTCTCTCGCTGAGTCCGGTGGATCTGATTGTCATCGCGCTCTACTTTGTGATGTGTCTCGGTATCGGCTTCTACCTGAAACGGTACACGAACACGGGCGAGGAGTTCTTCCTGGCGGGGCGCGACATGAGCGCCTGGGTAGCGGGACTCAGCTTCGTAGCGGCGAATCTGGGGTCGCTCGAATTGATGGGCTGGGCGGCAGCGGCGTATCAATACGGCATTCTGGCCACGCACTGGTATTGGATCGGCGCTATACCGGCGATGTTGTTCCTCGGCATCGTCATGATGCCGTTCTATTACATTTCGCGAACGCACTCTGTGCCGGGATACCTCAAGCTGCGTTTCGGCGAGCCGTCACGAGCACTTTCGGCCGTCACATTCGGGTTCATGACGGTGCTGATGAGCGGCATCAACATGTATTCGATGGCACTGGTGATGAAGATCATTCTGGGCTGGGACATCTCGTTCAGTATCTGGATTTCGTCATTGACCGTTGCGGCTTATGTGTTTCTGGGAGGCCTGCTCTCCGCGATTTTCAATGAGGTGCTGCAGTTCTTTCTCATCTGGCTCGGCGCGATTCTGATCTCGATTATCGGACTGGTGGAAACGGGTGGCTGGAACGGGATGGTTCAGCGGATTCACCATAACTTCCCGGGGCAGGATTACACGCATTTGTGGAAGGGCCTCGGAGCGTTCTCAGACAATCCGATGGGCATTCATTGGACGGGCATCGTGCTGGGCCTAGGTTTTGTGATCGCCTTCGGGTATTGGACGACCGACTTCCTCGTCGTTCAGCGCGTGCTTACAGCGAAAGATCTGCGGAGCGCAAAGATGGCGCCCGTGATCGGAGCGGCGTTTAAAATGGCGGTTCCCTTCATCGTCATCCTGCCGGGTCTGCTTGGCCTAGCGGTATTGCCGGAGAAGCTCGTTGGCGAAGCACAGGCAAACGCGACGGGCATGCACAGCTACAACGAAATACTGCCGCTGATGCTGGCGCGCTACTGCGGGCCGGGCCTGCTCGGACTCGGAATAACGGCCCTGATTGCGGGATTCATGTCGGGCATGGCCGGGAACGTAAGCGCTTTCGCCACGGTTTGGACCTACGATATCTATCGCGCTCTGATCCGCAAGCAAGCGCCGGATTCGCATTACGTCGCGATGGGACGGTGGTGCACGGTAATCGGGGTGCTGATCAGCATCGGCACAGCGTACCTCGTGATGCAGTTCCTCAGCATCATGGATTACGTGCAGGCGCTCTTCAGCTTCTTCATCGCTCCGCTCTTTGGAACCGTGGTGCTGGGCATGTTGTGGAAGCGAGCGACACCCGCGGGCGGATTCTGGGGTCTGTTAGCGGGAACGGTTTCATCGATTGCGATGTGGGCATGGGTGAAACTGGATCCCACGGCTTTGGCCTACGTCGCAATCTCGCCCCGCGCGAAGGACATGGCGGAGAACATGTATCGGGCGCTCTGGTCATGGCTGATATGCGTGGTCGTAACAGTGGTGGTCAGCATGGCGACAAAGCCCAAGCCCGATTCGGAGCTGGTAGGCCTGGTTTACGGGGCGACAGTAATTCCACAGGAGACGGGGCTGGCCCTCTATCAGAAACCTCTGTTCTGGACTGGCGTGGTGCTCGTTGTGTTCGTCGCTCTGAACGTCATCTTCTGGTAGAGGTCACCCATATGCATGGACCGGGGTTCATTTCGATCTGGTTTTTCATCGGCGTGTTGTTGACGGCTTACGGAGTGCTGATCACATCGAGCGGCATCTATGAATTCTTTTATCCGCCAGAACATCCGGTGGTTCTTGCCAACCTGCATGCCGGGATCTGGTGGGGCGCTGTCCTGCTGATTATCGGTCTGATCTACACAATCAAATTCTTCCCGAAGAAGCGATAGGTATGAGCATAGTTGTTGCGGGTGCGGACTTCGGTACGTTGAGTGTTCGCGTCTCGATTTTCGACAGCGGAAGGGGCAGACTCGGCGCGGCCGTTGCGGAGTACCCTCTCCATCGTAAGAAGAACGACCCGGACTACGCGACCGAGAGCCATCAGGACCATACGACGGCGTTGGCCGCCGCCATGCGCAAAGCGCTCGAGACCGCAGGCGTTCCAGGTTCCGCGGTGAAGGCGTTGGCCATCGACACCACTGGGTCGAGCGTGATTCCGGTCGACAGCCGGATGCAGCCGCTCGATGAGTATTATCTGTGGTGCGATCACCGGGCCTGGAGAGAAGCCGGTGAGATCACCCGCAAAG
The DNA here is from genome assembly GCA_963723645.1 of Terriglobia bacterium. Taxonomy (GTDB): domain Bacteria; phylum Acidobacteriota; class Terriglobia; order Bryobacterales; family Bryobacteraceae; genus Bog-105. Next base: position 153,986 of record CAVRRR010000005.1, on the reverse strand, counting down.
CGCACCAATCGGGCCTGCAGGCGATCGAGTGGAGCGGCGGAGTGTATTCGTCCGAATGGGGTTTCTCGAAGCTGCTGCACTGGCTGCGGCACAATCCTGAAAAGCGCGAACGGTTCAGTTCCGCTTTCGAGCATTGCGACTACATCGCCGCGGTCTTATGCGGCATCGAAGAACCCTCTAAGGCGAAGCGCAGCATCTGTGCCATGGGCCATAAGTGGATGTGGAACGAATCGCTGGGCGGTCTGCCCTCTGAAGAGTTTCTTGCTTCTGTTGATCCGCTGCTTGCGGGTGTGCGCGACAAACTGGCTGGCGATTACGCCACGTCCGATAAATTGGCTGGCAGACTCACAGCAGAATGGGCCGAACATCTCGGGCTCGAGGCTGGTGTTCTGATACCGGTGGGTGCATTCGATGCTCATTGGGACGCCATTGCCGCGGGCGCTCGATTGGGCGACATGGTGAATGTGATCGGCACATCGACCTGCATCATCGGTTTAGCGGAGACGACCACGCTGGTGCCCGGCGTTTGCGGCGTTGTGCCTGGATCTGTCGACCCCAAGTTGACAGGCATCGAAGCAGGCCTTTCCGCGGTCGGAGACATCTTCGAATCCATCGCCCGACGCGCGGGCACCAGTGTCTCCGAGTTATCTCAGGACATCGCAGACTACCGCGCAGGACAAACGGGACTGCTGCGGCTCACCTGGGATAACGGCGACCGGACCGTGCTGGTGAATCCGGAACTCGGCGGGATCACGTTGAATTGGCACCTCACGAGCACGGCGGCCGACGAACTATTTGCCGCAATCGAAGGCACTGCGCTGCATACGCGCGTGATTCTCGAGCGCATGGAAGAGCACGGGGTGAAGATCAGCCGTGTGATCAACGGCGGCGGGATACCGAAGAAAAACGAACTTCTGAATCAGGTATATGCGAACGTCTTGAAGAAACCGATTCTGGTGCCGCAGGGCGATGTGACCAGCCTCGGGTCGGCTGTTTTCGCATTTCTGGCGGCCGGAGCTTTCGAGACCATCGTAGAAGCGCAAGACGCACTTTGCCCGCCGCACAAGATCTACGAACCGGAGTCCGCGCAGAGTGACGTGTACGAGAAACTTTACGAGATGTACAGGCGGGTTTATTTCGGTTTCGGCCAGCGGGATGCAAAGCCGGTTTCGCTCGGGGATGTCTTGCCGGAACTGAGAAGGATTGCTGCGGAAGTGAGGCAGTAAGAATGCTTTTGGAGAAGTTGCGGCAAGAGGTGCTCGAGGCGAACCTCGAATTGGTGCGGCGCGACCTGGTTGTTTTCACATTTGGCAATGCCAGCGGGTTCGATCCCGCCTCGAAGCTCGCGGTGATCAAGCCGAGCGGGGTTCCTTACGAACAGCTGAAGCCGGAGGACCTGGTAGTGACCGATCTGGAGGGCAAGACTGTGGAAGGAACACTGCGGCCCTCGTCCGATCTCGCCACGCACCTCGCTCTTTACCGGGCTTGGAAGGGCGTCACGGGAGTCGTTCACACGCATTCGCGTTATGCAACGGCGTGGGCGCAGGCGCAGACCGAAATTCCATGCTTCGGGACGACCCACGCCGACTACTTCCATGGCCCGTTGCCGCTCACGCGTCCGATGACCGCGGAAGAGGTTGAGTCGGCTTATGAATTGAACACCGGGCACGTGATCATCGAGCGCTTCGCGGCGCTCGACCCGCTAACGACTCCGGCAGTGCTCGTTTCAGGACACGCTCCCTTCTGTTGGGGACCGACGGTGACGGACGCCGCTCACACGGCCGCCATCGTCGAGGAACTTGCCCATATGGCACTCCTGACGATAACCATAAACGCGGAATCCCAACCGCTTTCGCAGGCGCAGCATCGAAAACATTTTTTCCGTAAGCACGGCGCCGAAGCTTACTATGGCCAGGTAAAAAGCTCGCAGTAGCCCTCATGGACTCGTTGTCGCCGTTTTGACCCCCAAATCGGACTTGCTGAACGTCTCGCCACTACAGTCCTTTGCGCCGGCTGCCGATAGTGACTTCGGGGTCTATGCAGCACACCTACAAAGTCCGGACTCACGAGTCCGGCGACCAGGATGGAGCGACAGAAGCGGGCACGCTCGTTCTGCGTCTCGGGGGGAGCAACACAGTCGAGGCGCGATATGTCGACGAAGCAGAAGACGCTCTTCGGAAGCAGTTGGGCCAACACCGGCTTCTGTGCGGCCGCGTTTACCAGATCGTGCCGCCCGCCGGGAGTTCGGAATCGCTGCGGACCTTGGCATTTGCGCTCGACGGAAGTTCCCGCGCTTGTCTGCTGGATCCGGCAAAGGGCTTCAATTCGCAATTCTGCACGATCCGCTTTCCGGCGGTGCCGGCCAAGTAAACCGACGACGGAGCCATTCACAGCACCAACCTTGAAACCCTCGGGTGCACACTAGAGAAGGCGCCGGTGGGACGGACGCCTTTCTACTCTTTGGGGAGGGTCGATTTGGATCGAACCGTGGTTGCAGTTACGGGTGCCTCGAGCGGCATAGGCGAGGCTTTTGCCCGCAAATTAGCTCCCGGCCATGACCTGCTTTTGATTGCGAGACGCAGGGACCGCCTGGAAACTCTTGCAGACGAATTTTCACATAAGTTCGGAACCAAAACCGAAATTTTGCAGGCTGACCTGACGGAGGAACACGACCTGCAGCTGACGGCAGACCGGCTCGCAGGCGAGCGCCGATTGTCTCTGCTTATCAATAACGCGGGTTTCGGCATCAAAGGCCGCTTCTGGGAAGCGGAAGTCTCCAGTCTCGAGCAGATGCAGAAGCTTCACGTCCTCGCTACCGTGCGCCTCAGTCATGCAGCTTTGCGCAATATGGTTCAGCGTGACTTTGGCGGCATCGTCAACGTAGCGTCGGTTTCGTCTTTCATCCGCAGTCCCGGAACCACCAGCTATTCTGCGTCGAAGGCCTGGATGACAGCTTTTACCGAGGGGCTCTACATCGAGCTGCGAGGGATTCGTTCAAACGTGGTTGTGCAGGCTCTCTGTCCCGGGTTCACCTACTCTGAGTTTCAGCAGGCAATGGGCATGGAGCGTTACCGGGTTGCCGGGCCGGGTTGGTGGATGACTGCTGAAGAAGTGGTGGACGCCTCCATCGATGGCTTAAAACGGCGCAAGCTCTTTGTCGTTCCGGGATGGCGTTATAAGCTAGTGACCGCCCTCCTGCCGAGATTGCCGACCGCTCTGCGAACCGGTATCGAATCCCTTTCCGGCCGGGCCAGAGTGCGGACCCTTCCTATAGATGCAGATCATCCCAAACAACTTCACGGCCACAACTAGATTGAGACTGATCCCGCTGCTGCTGCTCACAGCCCTGTGTGCTTTGAATGCGGATGAGCCCGGTTTTCGAAAGGAACACGTCACCGGCTTCTACGTAGTAGGCCTCGAAGCTCGCACCTCAAACGAGCTCGAGATGCGATCGAAAGGAAAGATTGGCGAGCTTGTAGCGCGCGTCCAAAAAGATGGCTTGCTGAAGAAGCTTGGAAACCGGGTCGGCTCCAATACGTACGCGCTTTACACGAACTACCAAAGCGACAGGAATGGAGCCTACACCTACTTCTTCGGTGCAAAAGTCAGTTCGAGCGGAAGCGTTCCCCGGGGGATGGTCTCGCGACAGGTTCCTTCGGGCGACTATGCGACCGTAACGGGCGCTGGCGCTCCCGCCGTGAACGTCATCCTTAAGCTCTGGCACCGGATCTGGGATCTCGAAGACGCCCATCGGATCGATCGCGCCTACAAGACCGACTTCGAAGTGCATCATGGGATCGACGAAAACAATGATCCAGGCGGACGAGTGGACGTCTTCGTAGGAGTCAAGTAAAAGCGCGCATGCGGGAGCGAAGACGATGGCGCATTGCCGTACTCCTGGCTGTGGGCGTGCTCATTAACTACTTCGACCGGGTCAACCTTTCGGTAGCTCACGACGCTCTACACGCCGAATTTGGAATTTCAAACGAGACTTATGGTTTTCTGTTGAGCGCTTACGTATGGACGTATGCGGCTGCGCAATTGCCGGTAGGAGTATTGCTCGATCGCTTCGGTGTCCGGCTCGTCGGCGGAATCAGCGCCTTCCTGTGGAGCGTTGCTTCTTTTGCGGCAGCGGCCGCGCCGAGTGTAGGCAGCTTCTTCGGGACACGGCTCCTGCTCGGGATTGGCGAAGCGCCCACCTTTCCTGCGAACGCGAAGGCGATCGGCTACTGGTTTCCCAGTCACGAGCGAAGCATGGCCACCGCCTTATTCGACGCTGCGGCAAAGTTTGCCTCTGCGATCGGCGTGCCCCTGATCGGGATTGCTCTGATCGGCTTTGGCTGGCGAATCAGTTTCGCGCTGACCGGCCTCCTCAGCTTCTTCTACTTCGTCGCTTTCTACTTCGTTTACCGCGATCCACAGAGCGATCCCAAACTTACTCCCGAGGAACTGCAGTACATACGCAAAGCAGACTCACAACATCAGGTCCACACTGCCGAGGACAGCCCCGCCCCGCTCACGTATCTATTGAAGCAACCGAAGGTGCTTGGGCTCGTGATCGGTTTTGGCGCCTACAATTACTGCTTCTACCTGTTTCTTACCTGGCTGCCAAGCTATTTCTCAGCGCTCCACATGAATCTGCGCCACTCCATTCTGTTCACGAGCGTCCCCTGGCTCTTCGGCACGTTGACGGATCTGGTTGTCGGCGGCTGGCTGGTGGATACGCTGATTCGCCGAGGTCACGATCAGAGCGCGGTGCGGAAAGGGGTACTGGTTGGCGGGACCATTCTTGGTCTGGCTGTTGCCGGAGCTATGTTCACACAGAGCCCGATGTTGGCAGCGTTCTGGATCAGCATCTCGCTTGGAGGCCTCTCCGCGGCCGCGCCTGTGGGCTGGTCCATGCCATCGCTGATCGCACCCCGCAACAGTGTAGGAAAGGTGGGCGGCATCCTGAACTTTGGAAACCAGCTAGCCGGGATTGCCGCTCCGATCGCCACCGGGTACTTTGCCGGACGTACGAATTCTTTTGCGCGCGCATTCGCAGCAGCTGCCGTTATTCTGGTGCTCGGTATCTGCGGATACCTGTTCCTACTCGGCAGGATCGAGCCGGTTCCCGAACCGCCGGCGTCTTAACAATCCTCGCGGTTTTGACCGGAGTCCGCTTCGATCGGAGTTGGGGTGAGAATCACCTTCATGAGCCTGGCTTCGCGCGCATGCAGCCTGCTGAACCATTCCGCGCCTTCATCCAGAGGCGCGATCATGCTGACCAAAGGCTTCAGGTTCACTCTTCCGCTTGCGAGCATATCGATGCAGGCAGGATACTCGCCTGAGGAGGCGGCGCTTCCCTGCAATCTAATCTGCCGGCTCACCACTGTCTGCAAGGGAATTTCGGCCGTTGGAGCAATGTTGCCTATCAGGGTGACGGTTCCGCCCCTTCGTACGCTCTCGATTGCCGTCTTTATGGTGGGTGTGCTGCCCACCGCTTCGAGCGCTACGTCCACGCCCGTATCGCCGGTATGCCGGCGAACTTCTGCTACCGTGTCGGAGGTTTTGGCATTGATGATAGCCGTTGCCCCCAGATCCATAGCCAGCTGGAGCCTGCTCTCGTCGATATCCGACACGAGCACGGTTGAACACCCCGCTTCCCGCAAGGCCTGAAGAACAAGCAATCCGATCATTCCGGCACCCACCACAAGCGCGCTTCCTTTGGGGGGCAGTTCAGATATGGCAACGGCGTGAACAGCTACCGAAAGCGGCTCCACCATGGCAGCATCGCTGAACGGCAGACTTTCCGGGAGCTTGTGAACGATCCGCCTCGGGACGACGACAAACTCGGCGAATGCCCCTTCTCTGCGGAAGTCCGGCGTCGAAACTCCCAGCACCTGGCGGTGCAGGCAGAGATTCATTTCTCCGCGCACGCAGTATTCACATTGCCCGCAATAGACCGTCGAATCGAATGTTACGTGCTCTCCGTTCGACAGATCGGAGACATTCGCCCCTGTTGCGGCGATCACGCCGGATGCTTCGTGACCCATCACGAGCGGTGGAATGCGGCGGCCCGATGATCCGTCATAACCGTGAACGTCGCTTCCACAGATCCCGCAGGCCTCTACTTTCACCAGAACATCCTCGGGACCCGGCCGGGGCATCGGTAACTCCACCACGTCCAGGCGGCTGTATTCAGAGAGCAGGAGAGCCTTCATGCTGCGATGGTATCGAACGGACCTATCCACAGGTCGCCGGCAACCTGCATATATGATGTTCGTGTACCCGGGTCCTTGGACGAGATGAACTTACCGTGTGGGTCTCGCCCGCATAGCAGCCGGAAGAACAAATGAGAAGAAGCTTCCCAGCGACTGTGTCCCGTCGACAGTTTGTGAGCGGCGCGTTGGCTGTGGCGGCGGGTCACAAGCTGGCTGGTGCTGCAGCTGACCCTGCGGAAGACAGGCTCACTTTCTTCCCCTATGGTCACGTCCAGCTGCTCCCCGGACCTCTCAAGAGTCAGTTCGATCAGAACCATACTTTCTTTTCCAACTTGAGCGAGGATCGGCTTCTAAAGATCTACCGCCAGCGAGTAGGGCTACCAGCGCCTGGTGAGGACATGGGCGGCTGGTACGACAACTTCTGTCCCGGCGCGAGTTTTGGACAATACCTGTCTGCTCTGGCCCGTTTCGCTGGTGCGACCAATTCCGAAGCCACCCGCGCAAAGGTGAAAAGGCTCGTCGCCGGCTACGCACAAACAGTAGATCCCAACGGTAAGTTCTTCGTCGATCTACGCTACCCGGCGTACACGTATGACAAGCTCGTGTGCGGGTTGATCGATGCGCATTCCTGGGCCGGCGACCAGTCCGCTTTCGCGGTCCTCGATGCAACCACGCGAGCGGCTCAGCCCCACATGCCGGAGCGTGCGCTTACACAGGAAGAACAGCACACGCGTCCGCATAAAGACGAAACGTATACCTGGGACGAATCGTACACGCTCGCCGAAAACCTCTTTCTTGCATACGAGCGAACGGGTAAGCAGCAATACTTCGACATGGGAAAGCGCTTCCTGCTGGATCGCACTTTTTTCGATCCGCTTTCACAGGGGCAGAACGTTTTGCCGGGCCTGCATGCCTACAGCCACGTGAACGCTCTCAGCTCCGGCATGCAAGGCTATCTCAAGTTGCGCGATCGCAAATATCTCACTGCCGTGACGAACGCCGTCGAGTGGATCTGGCAGGATCAGAGCTTTGCAACCGGCGGATGGGGGCCGAACGAGGGCTTTGTCGAGCCCGGCAAGGGACGATTAGGCGCCAGTCTTTCGACCACTCATCGCAGCTTTGAAACTCCCTGCGGCGCTTACGCGCATTTCAAGCTCATGCGGTATCTGCTGTCTCTCACCGTTGACGCGCGTTACGGCGACAGCATGGAACAGGTTCTGTATAACACCGTGCTTGGAGCTAAACCGATTCGTGAGGACGGATGGAGCTTCTACTACTCCGATTACGGCCATTCGGCGCATAAAACGGACCACCGCGTCGTCGCCGATTCGCCTTGGCCCTGGGACCATGACGGACGCTGGCCGTGCTGCTCAGGAACTTTGCCGCAAGTTACAGCGGACTACGTGATCAGCGCTTTTGCGCGCAGTCAGGAGGGCGTGTATGTCAACCTCTACGTTCCTTCCCGCTTGACCTGGGCGATCGATAGCACCACACGCTGCGCACTTACCGTGGACACGGCCTACCCGAAGAGCGGGTTGATCACGCTGCACGTGGACCCATCGTCCTCGCGCGAGTTTTCGATCTACCTGCGGATTCCGGGCTGGGCAGGAGCAAACACGTCCGTCTCGATCAACGGCAAGCGCCGCGTTGGCGCACTCACGCCCGCCACATTCGTGTCCCTGCGAAGAAACTGGAAGGCCGGCGACACAGTACAGCTCGAACTGGATCAGCGGATCGGTACGCGTGCGGTCGACGCTCAGACTCCCGATCAGGTCGCCATCGTGCGCGGGCCGCTCGTCTTGTTTGCCATTTCTCAAGCTCAGCAAACGCTTGGGAAAGCGAATTTAACGCAGCGAATCAGAGAAGCTGCCGCCGGAAATTGGGTATGTGGAAGCGGGGAGGGCGCGATTGAATTGCGCCCCTTCTACGAAATCGGTAACGAAACGTATCAGACTTATTGGCAAGCCTGAGGCGGATCCGGCTCAACCCGCCGCCAGCTTCTTTCCCTTTAGTTCAGCAAGCATGCGATCCACCCGGTCTGACTTCTCCAGTTGCGCGAAGCGCTGCTCGAGACTGGGTTCGGCCGCCGCGATCTGGTGTCCCTCTCCGAGCGCTGCCGCTTCCAGGACCTTGTTCTTCGCATGATCGAGTTCCGCATCGTGTTCGAGGACCTTCAGGTTGGTTGAACCGATGGCCATGGCCAGACGTGCTCGCCGGTGCTGCGCGATCAAGACTTCTATTTTGGTCTTGGTCTCGGTCATTTTCTGCTCGAGGCGTCCCAGCGCATCACGCAAGGTTTGGACCTGATATCCCTGATCCTCGAGCTGCTGCGCGAAGTTCTTTGCCGCATTCTCAAAAGTGAACGAGCGCTCGAGCGCACCGCGGGCAAGATCTTCCTGATTCTTCTCGATAGCCACTTCCGCTCTACGTACCCAATCTGCCTGCGCCTCGACGTTTTCCCGATGTTTCTTCTCAAGCAGGTGTTGATCCGCGATCGCGATCGCGACCTGTGTCTTGACCTGCATGAACTGATTCTGCATATCGAGGAGAAGCTGCTTGAGCAGCTTCTCCGGGTTCTCGGCCTTATCGATCAGATCGTTCAGGTTGGCTCTGATGAGGGTGGCCACCCTTTCCAATAACGGCATAAAGCCTCCTCTAAGTCTGGGAATCCGTACCGTTTGGCTTCGATTGAGTGTTAGGGCGGTCATTAATTCCACGAACCTTTCCTAATAGGTCGGACATTTGCATTCCGGAGAGCGCCTCGAACAGCGTAGGGACCTGGGCGGCGATTTTGGTCATGTCGCCCGTAATCTTGCTCATCCCCGTGGAACTCGCATCGCCAGTCGAGACGATCGTGATTTTGTCTACGTTGGCGAGCGGCGCAGCCATCGCTCTTACGACCTCCGGCAGACCCGTAATGAGTTTGTCGACCACCGCGGCCTGATTCCACTCCTGGTATGCTTCGGCCTTGACGTTCATTGCCTTCGCTTCAGCCTCACCTTTTCTCAAGATGATTTCGGCTTCGGCTTCTCCCTGGGCACGCGTTGCAAAAGCCTGACCTTCGGCTTCGATCGTCATCTTCTGGCGAGCGGCGGACGCCAGCATTTCTATCCGCTGCTTCTCCACCTCGGCACTCTTCAGAACGGTCGCGATCAGCTCTTTCTCATGGCGGAGAATCTCAGCTTCCTGAACCTTGACTTCCTGTTCCTTCTCGATTTGCCGGATTTTGACGGCTTCAGCCGCAACCTGCTGCTGCATGATGTTCGACTGTATGTCGTAAGATTTATCGGCCTGCGCCTGCTGCCGTTTCACGGTTTCGAGGTACTGCGCTTTTCTGATTTCCAGATCGCGTTGCGCTTCGGCCTGCGCGGCAAGTGAAAGAGCTTCGGCCAGCACACGCTCCTGGTCTGCCTGCGACTTGGCGACGGCAGCAGCGCGCAACGCGTCCGCCCGTCGAATGGCGGTGTCACGCTCGGCTTCGGCGGAGGCCACGTCAGCATCCCGCTTGATCCGTGCCACGTCTGGCCGCCCCATATTCGTGATGTACTCGTTCTTGTCGCGCACTTCCTTGATGGTGAAAGAAACGACGTCGAGCCCCATCTTGCTCATGTCGTCGGCGCAAGTGGCGCGCATGCGATCCCCTACCATCTCGGGTTCTTTTACGATCTGCTCGACCGATAACTGGCCGATGATGCCCCTCAGATGGCCTTCCATGACAAGCCGGATCAAGCCTTCACGGGCCTGATCGGTCTTGGTCAGAAATTGTTCGGCCGCGGTTTGAATCGATTCGGGATCGCTTTTCACCTTGATCTGAGCGACCGCCTCTACGGTCACAGCAACACCCTGCTTCGTGTACAGATCCTGTTGCGGCGCAACATCGAACGACATAAGCTGCAACGAAAGCTGCCGGAACGTCTCTACCATCGGGAAGATGACCGTGCCCCGGCCTTTCACGATGCGCGTTCCGCGCAGGCCGTAGACGATCAGAGCCTCGTGCGGTCCGGCTTTCCTGAACAGAGTAGCCATGGTGCTCATCGCCAATAGCAAAACGAGCACCACCACAACGCCTATCACTACGATTTCACTCGGCATTTCCTGTCTCCTTGTGCAATGGTTCCAGGGCTGAAGCGCCCGGCTGGGTTAGCATTGCGTCCCAGGTGCGTACATACGCAACACCCTTTTCAAAGCGCGTTACCACTACTTCTTCTCCGCGCGCTATCGCAAGTCCATCCTCACTGCGGGCGCACATCGGTCTGCGCGCTCCGTCTCTCACGTAGATCAGCTCCCCTACGCCGCCAGGCCGGATAGGGCTTGAGACTCGTCCCAACACGCCGACCATCTCGTAGTCGGCGGGGTCGAGCGGCTTCTCGCGCGCCTGCAAAAACTTCAGAAAGGCGGCCAGCAGCCAGGCCCCAATCAGACCAAAGCCGGAAGCAATTGCCAGGTCCGCCCAGAACTGCAGTCCCGTATGGCGTGTCAGAAGAAATCCGACCCCGCCAAACCAGGCGAGGAAAACGGCCAAGCTGTTCGGGTTCGTCATAGCGCCGAGCCAATGCGCCAAACCGTTCGCGTGCCCGTGACCATGGGCACTGTGACCGCTGTGACCGTGTCCGCCATGGTGGCCGGAGAGGCTGTGCCCGTGTCCCAGGTGCATTCCGCCCAGCAGCAGCGTCGCCAGACTCCAAACGCTTCCGATTGCAAAACACAACAGGTAAATGTCAGGCGACTTCATCTCGCGCCTCCTCCTTGGGCTGCAAGACATCCCATAAACGATCAATCAGGTTCGGCGTTTCGAGAATCGCCGCAAGCAGCAGGAAGCACCTGCGAGTCTCGTCGTGGCGCGCCGCTTTCAACAGCGCATCAGATAACGCCGGATCTTTCCGGAATCGCTCCGCACCGGCAACCAGCCACAGGTCGAGCTTGTCTTCCTGATCGCGGAAATCGGTCAGCAGCTCAGTTTGAAACCCTTCCGGATCATCCACCAGGTAACCGGGATGCACTCGGAAAAACTTCGCGAGGAGCAACCGAGTCGTATTCGTCAAATGCCGGCGCTGGCCTTTCTCAATCTGGGAAAGGTAAGGCTGACTGATGGATTTCTGCATCTCGACCCGGATTGCATCCACGATCTCTTTTTGGGTCATCTCCCGGTCGAGCCCGCGTAGGTGCCCTTCGACAACCCTGAGGTAGCGGACTTTTTCGGCAACCGTCATATAGCAATCTGCTAATTGTATATAGCAGATTGCAATCTGATGCAAGAGAAATCGGCAAGACACTGGTTTCCGGATCTTATTTTGCGGGGGGAACTTACCGGCCGGCGCGTGCCGTGCGGTTCAATTGGTACGCGAACATTTCGCTATATGGTTTTGCGTCGGAATAGCTTAGCTCGTCCACCGCACGCGCCATCTTGCGACGCCAATTGGGATACTGGCTAGTACTGCCCGGCAGGTTCTGCTGCTGCGTTTCCTTCGTATAGTCCTCTTGATTCGCGAGCAGAATAACCGACGGAGTCTGGGCCAGGAAGCCGATCACGGCGTTATGAAGTTCTCCGTCCAGCTCTCGAATTTGGGAAGCGTCGGCAGGATAACTGTGAGGCAGTAGATTCTCTGAACGCAGGAGGTCAAGCATGCGCTGCTTTTCGCGGGTGCGATCTTGGAGTTGGTTCCAGTAGCCCGCATCGTCGGCCAAGCCAGCCCGCTTGCGTGCTTCGATGTCCCCATTCTGCCAGAAGCCAGCCAATGTCGGAAGATCGTGAGTGCTCGAGGAAACAAGGGCTTGCGCGGGATATTCAAAGCTATGCTTGAACTTACCAGTTTGGTAATTCTTCTCAAACGGAAACAGCCGGTAGCTCAGGATTCCAAAACGGGTAAACAGCGCGCGCATCTCGTCCGTTACGGTGCCTAGATCCTCGCCGATGATGATGTTTCGGCTCCGGACGCTCTCGAGCGCCAGCACATGCATCAGGTCTTCGGCATAATCACGGACGTAGGCGCCCTTTGAAGGCTCCGTCCCTTGCGGAATCCAAAATAGCCGGTACAGGCGCATCACGTGATCGATCCGCAGCGCACCTCCGTGCCTCACAATTTTCCGAATGCTTTCGCGGTAGAGCTGAAAACCCTCCGCCCGATGGACTTCTTTGTTCGGGGGCGGGAATCCCCAATCCTGGCCTTGCGGCGAGAAGTCATCCGGCGGAGCTCCGACGCGGCATCCCTCCACATAGTGTCCGCGCATCGACCACAGGTCGGACCCCGAGTTGTCGGTTGCTACGGCGAGGTCATGGTACAGCCCGATCGACATGCCGGCATCTTTGGCAGCCTGCTGGGCCTTAGTGAGTTGCTCTTCGATAACGAATTGAATGTACTTATAAAACTCAACCAACCGCGCATGTTCGCGAGCAAACTTCTGGGACGCAGCGGAGTCGGGCGATTGATACTCAGCCGGCCAATCGCGCCACGTCCACAAGTTCCGATCTCGCTTGTGCAGCACTTCGTCGAGTGCGCAATAGAGCGCGAACTTACTCAGCAGGTCGCCTTCGCGCTCGCAATAACCCGCAAAATCTCGCGCCCGGTCTCCGCCTCTATCCAAGGTTCGAAACTGCCGGTAGAGCGCTTTCAGAGAGCGCCGCTTCAGACGATCAACCTTCTCATACTCGACAAATTCGGAATCCCTGAGCTCTGCTATCAGCCGTTGAATGCGCTCCGAACGGAAAAGTCGCTGGGCACACGATGATGCTTTGAACTCGGGGACACCTTCGATATCGATGTAGATCAGGTTCTTGTAATACATCGAGAGCGGAAGATAAGGACTGGTGTTGTACGGCGTCCGGTTATGCAGCGCGTGCAGCGGATTCAAACCTATGAAGCTGAATCCGACCTCACTCGCCGCCCAGCCAATCAGCACCCGCAGGTCTTCGAAGTCGCCACAGCCCCAGTTCCGCTTGGATCGCAACCCGTAGAGAGCGACATTGAAGCCGGCCGTGCGTCCGCCCTGGGCAAGATTGCTCGGCAGGTAGGTTCGATCGGGACAAACGATGAGATGGGCCGAGCGGGGTGCCCGATCGTTGGTCGTCAGTGTGATGGTGTGATACCCGAGCGGCACTTCGGCCGGCAGGTCCAGACGAAAGGTGGACCACTCGCGGCCATCCAAAACGTGCCGCCGAGTCTCACGAAGCTGAGATGTTTCAACCGTGATCCGAAGCGAGTGACCGGTCTCAAAACCGATTTCACAGCACAAAGACGCATTCTGCCCCGCGAGTATCGAGACCGGGACCCATTTATCATTCTCGCTGACCACGCAGGTCTCAGGCAGGCCACACTCCAGGGCACTCGCGTAATGCTTTCGCCGGCTTGCCTCGAGACTTTCAAAGCTCTCAATCGCCCAGCCGAGCGACTTCATGATGGTCTGTAGAGCTTCCCGAGTTACATGATGCTGCTGTCCGAAGATATCCCAGTAGCTCGTATCCACTCCGGATTCAGAGGCTCCGCGCCACAGTGCATCGTCATAATTTACTGCTGGCTCGAAACGAATCTCATGTGCGTGCATGCTCAATTCGATTTTAGAGGCAGTGGGATAATTAAGACGTGGGCGACACCGAGAAGTTTGAAATCAGCCAGCCACCCGAGCTATACGCGCGCATTGACGAGGAAGATACCCAACTCATCAAAGAGAGCGTGGTCACAACAACGCTCGATAACGCGTTAAACTGGGCGCGCAAAAATTCTATCTGGCCGATGAGCTTCGGCCTGGCCTGCTGTGCTATCGAGATGATGTCTATGATGGCCTCGCGTTACGACATCTCGCGCTTTGGCGCGGAAGTCATGCGCGGCTCGCCACGGCAATCGGATCTCATGATCATCGCCGGGCGCGTCTCGAACAAAATGGCGCCGGTGATCCGCAGACTGTATCGGCAGATGCCTGAGCCTAAATGGGTGATCTCGATGGGCGCGTGCGCCACTTCGACCGGAGTTTTCAGCAACTATGCGCTGGTTCCGGTGAATCAGGTCATTCCCGTGGATGTATACGTGCCCGGTTGTCCGCCTCGCCCTGAGCAGCTGATCTACTCCATCATGTTGCTGCAGGAAAAAATACAGGCGGAACGGGGAACCGTCCGCAAGACCTTAAACTTGGACTAGTTATCTCTTCAACGGATCTTCGATCCACGGCGGCGTGGCTTCAACCAGTGCGCCGAGTGCCGGGTCGAGCGCTTCCAAAGCCTGCTTCATCTGCCACGCTATTTTGCGGTAGGAGAAGTGGCCCTTCACTCCGCTTCGCAGCCGGGAAATGTACTCGAGCTCAGCGAAATCCATCTTGAAAAGAAAGCGCGAGCGCGCAGCGAACGGCAGAAGATACTGTGCCGCCGGTTGGGGCAGCCTGGCAAGAGCCTCGTCTACCTGCTTCAATGCCGTCCCGTAGGACAATTCCAAACCGCACTCCCGTACCGTCTCGGGCGTCTCATACCCGAGCCGGTTCGTGTACTGCTGGCGAAACTGCTGGCATCGGCGATGGCGATGAAAATCGCGGTAAGCGCCGATGTCCATCACGATGTCGAACACATAGGGCGCATTTCTAAAGTGGCGCGGAAGCTCTCCCCTTCTGTCATGGGCTCCGAGCGCAACATCGAATAGTTCGCGGCGCCGCGCCGGCGGCCAGCTGCGCGCCAGCTCATACAGTTCGCGATAAGGCCGGTCGCTGACCGGGTACACGATCGTCGCGCAAATATCGGCTTCGTAATCGGTTGGCTGCAGCAGATCGACCGCGGTGAACGCCTCGGTGTCGCCCTTCGGAAGATGGTCCGCCGCCCACTCCGCTACATCGGCGCGTAAGCGTCGGGCGGATTCATCTGGTTGCGAGTGACGGGCGAGCGTCGGCGCGATCGGCTCGGAGTCTCCGTTATACTCCCAAACGCATTCCGCCGATTCAGCGCACGCGCGCCCAAGTTCGTCGCCTATCTCTCGCAGTTCCTGATATTCGGAAGCCTTCAGCCGCCGTATTTGCTTTTCGAGAGTTCGGATGCTGGTGACCTGCCCTACCCCGGTCGAAACGCCGAAAGGCAGCAGGTAGCGCGCAACATCGAACGCACGGGCGGACAAATTTCGCCGATACGCGTCCGGCTTCATATCCTCGGGTTTGGAGATCTTCCCCGTGAGGTGCTCGAACACACTGTCCTGCATGGTGCGATACGCAGTCAACAGACTTTCCGCCGCGGAGTTGTAAACGGAGCGCTCGTCAAAGGTCAGCTCCGGCGGGATAACGACTCCCGACTTCGAAAAATCCTGATAGCGGGAACTGCGGGCCTGCCCATCCCAGAGCTGCTCGTCCTCGATCTCAGTCCCCGCCAGCTCGGACACGCCCTCGAAGCAGATCGTTACATGGCCGAGGTCCGCAATCGACGCGTGTCCATATTGGAAATAGAAACTCTCGAGAAACTTGGCTGAATCGTGCGTGCGTACCCAGTCGAGAGAATCGCGAATCGAGTCAGGGGATCGGCTGTATCGCGCCAGAGCGTAAGCGATTTTCTCCGGCGGCATGGGAGCAACGGTAAGAACGCGTTTAGCAGGCGTCGCCGAAGCAGGATCGGGAGCACTCATGGGATCATGACAGATTGTCTCACCCATGCGAATCAGAATAAAAAAGCTGCATCCGGACGCTCATCTGCCCGAATATACGCACGGCCCGCTCGAGGATGCCGGCATGGATTTGCGCTGCGTTGCGGGCGCGACACTCGAGCCAAACGTGCCGCAATGCGTACCGACCGGACTGGCGCTCGAAATCCCGAGCGGCTACGAAGTGCAGCTGCGGCCGAGAAGCGGCTTGGCCTTGAAACACGCCATCACGCTCCCGAATGCGCCGGCCACCATCGACCCCGGTTACCGCGGTGAGTTGAAAGTCATTCTCCTCAATTTAGGGCTTTCCGCGTATGAGGTACAACCAGGCGATCGCATCGCGCAGATGATCGTCGCCCGCTACGAAGCTGTCGACTGGGAAGAAAGCGAACTGGCAGATTCGGTGCGCGGCGTTGGGGGCTTCGGGTCGTCAGGCCGTTAGCTAGCCGTCTCAGTCCCGTTTTGCTTCCGTTGTCAACCGGCTCGCGAGCGGCTGCGTCTGGCCTGCGTACTTGTTGCCCGCTTTCTTGTAGTACGGAACGGAAACGGGCGAGGATAGCTGTTCGAAGGTGAAGGAGCAGATCCGCATTCCCGGGTAGAGTGCTACCGGCATGATCCCTAGATTGCTGAGTTCGAGTGTTGCCTTGCCGCGCCACCCTGGATCAAAAAGTCCTGCGGTGCCGTGAACAATGATGCCGATCCGGCCCAGGCTCGATCGGCCCTCCAGGCGTCCCAGAACATCGTCGTCCAATTCGAGCGTCTCTTCCGTGATCGCAAGAGCAAATTCCCTCGGTTGCAGGATGAACGGTTCGCCCTGCTTCACATGCACGGTGCGCATGATGTCTTGAATCGCGCTCTTTTCCCGCACGTCAATATAGGCGTGGCGGCTATGTTCGAACACACTGAACTCCGAGCCGAGGCGGAAATCCACCGAGCAGCTTCCCAGCTGTTCGGGAGGAAGCGCAGGTGAAATGCGGATCTTTTGAGCATCGAGATAGCGGCGGATATCGACGTCGGAGAGGACCATGCGCGGGCGAACAGCCATGCTAGCACGCGCGATGTTATATTGAGGGCTGCGGCGCATACCGCATTGCACCCCCGGGTCGCCGGTGGTTGCGATATCGAGGTTGGGCGGCTAGCTCAGTTGGGAGAGCACCACGTTCGCAACGTGGGGGTCGTGGGTTCGAACCCCATGCCGTCCACCAGATTATCTGCTTTAGAATCAGCAGTTACAGCCAAAATTTTTGAACCTGACAAAAACCTGACATTCCACACGTCTTGCGCCAGGCTCGAAATCCGTTCCTGCCGCTGAGTAGTCCATTGCGCATAATGTCGCCGGATGATCTCGGGCGTGCTGCCAAGGACGATTGCCACATCCTCCGTAGTCCAGCCCTTTTCCAGCAGCGCAGTTGCTAAGGTATGCCGAAAGCGGTGCGCATGAGCACCTTCAACACCTGAAATTTCGAACACGCGAGCTAAGGTCCGAGTCACTCCGCGAATGAAAGCGCGGGTTGTTCCGTTGCCGCTCCAAAAAAAGTGCTTTGAGGTCCCCTCGGTGCCTTTAGGTGTCGGAAGTGAGTCCAAGGCTTCCCGAAGGAACGCTGGTATCGGCAAGAAAACCGGCTTGCCGTTTTTCATGGTGTAGAGATGAATTCGATCTTGTCGTACGCGATCGCGGGCCAGTGTTGCGACATCGCTTATCCGCAGACCTGTGTAGCGAAGGAGAAGAACCATGACTCTGGCCCTGTCACGTTCATAGGACCCACGCCCGAGTTCATCACAAGCGGATACAATCTGAACTACCTCTTCCTGTGTGTAGGGCTCCTTAGGTTTCGGCCTGACTACGGGGGGTTTAACCTCTTTGGCCGGATTGAAGAGCATCCATTTTCGAGTAACGCAGAAGCTGAAGAAGTTTCGCAGGATCGCGAGTTCTTTCGTCCACGTCGTAGCACAGATGGGTCGCTTTTTGCGAAAGAGGTCAACGGTCTCAATCTCGACGTCATCAAGCTTTAAGATTCCGGCTGTCTTTGCAATCCGAAGGAAGTTATTTAAAGCCCTCCGCTGGTTTCGCTTCGTACCATGGCCTACGTCCTCCTTGGATGATTTGAAGGCTTCGACCGCATCTTGTATCGACTTCGGCTCCTGATAATCAGGCCGTTCGAGTTGGGCGAGTTTGCGATATGCCTTGTCGAGACTTCGAGTAGAGAGCGATTTGCGGTAGCGCTTTCCCTTTAGCTCACCATCCACTCCGATGCTGCATTTGCAGTTCAGGAAGCTTTGTCCCTTCTTGCGGTGGGGACAATCGTCGGAGTGAAGGCGCACGAGATACAAATCAGACAAGCGTAATTACGCCCCCTTCTTCGTAGCGGAAACGATTCGTCGCTGGTACTCCCGTTCGGCTACGGACGCCGGGATTCGCAAGGTGAAGTAATCCCGTTTTCCGCTTCGGCGGCTCTCTTTGCCCAGTCGAAGGACACCCGGTGCGCTTTCGAAGATGCGGCGGATGGTCGACTCGTCCAGCCGCCAAAGCTCTGCGAGTACCTGCACCGAGTAGTGCGGTTCCAGTGAGGATGCCGGGGGATTGGTAGGCGTTTCGGATTCTAGGCGATTCCCTGATCCGAGCCAGCTTTCGACATGAGCGGTGTTCAAAAGGTCTCCTCGAATTTACGTCTTTACGAGCATGCTGATGATGTCAACCAAGTTTGGGTTGGAGAACCAAGTTAGCCGCAGAGTGCCTCGGTTTCGAACTAGGTTCTGCGGCTGAGTTTCCATTGGATTCGCTTGCTGCATTGCATTTCCGCTCCCTTTCTGAGAATTTATCCTCTCACTAGTAAAGCGGGGTGAATTTAGCCAAAATGTTGAAGCCGTTCAAATGTTATTGTCGTCTCGTTTAGTGTAGGATTAGCGTTATCGCCGTTGGCTATGGGGAAAACGTAATGTCGTTCGAACCGCTTAAGTCAAAACTGATCGATCGAAGGGGCCGGCAGGTCACCGAACCGGTTCAGGCAACTGTGATGCGAGCGTTCGAACGAGCGGTAACGATTCCCGACGCAAATATCGATCACCTTATCTTGGGAGCTGCCCGTGTGGCGAGAGTCCTTGCCGATGGTGGTGCCTCAAAGCCAGAAGAATATGCTTCCACCGTTTTGCGGCGAATCGCATGGCAAAGTCAGCGAGACTTTTGGGAGCAGCCGCAGACGGCTTCGTTCTCCGAACCAGAAATCGAGTCACTGGAAGCGGAACGGGGTTGTTCGTCGGCCATCCTGGCAGAAATCGAAATAGGGCAGCTTCTGGAGAGGCTAGACGACCGCGACCATAAGATTGTCACCATGCGCAGTCGTGGATTCAGATACGAAGAAATCGCCACCGAAGTGGGGATGCTCGAAGTTTCAGTAAGATGCCGTTACCACCTGGCGAAGAATCGACTGCGGAAGATTGCCGTCGGCAAGTGATAATGTTGCGACGGTGCCAAATGATCCGATTGACAAACTACGAGGAACTGCTTACCCGAATCCGAAGCGGATCGGCTGCCCAGATTCCGCTACTTTCGAGGCATTGAGACGCCGCGAGATTGCTTTTGACGATTCCGTTTGGAAGCACATCGAGCATTGCTCGCCTTGTTATTGCCAATTTGCCGAGATCCGCGAGGAGCTCTTCAAGGAAGAACGAAAGCGTGATATCCGCAGGGCGACACGAACAGGATTGATCGTACTCGTTTTTTTGGCATTCGCGGCAAGCTTCTACGTTTGGCAGCGCAGCCGAACAAGTGAGCAAAGAGCCGTCGCATCAAATCGTAGCGAGGCCGCGGTTCTTAATTTCGAGGACGGATCCGAACTCCGCGGAGAGCCCGGCGAAAAGCAGTCTCGACCGAGCTCCGGTGTGCAGCATCTTCCTCGGAATCAGTTGAGCCTTACGGTGTATTTGCCACTGGGTAGCCAAGAAGGGATTTATGATCTGGAGATGGTTTCGCAGGGCGGCCAAACAGTGTGGCGTGTCCAGGGGCACGCTTTGATTAAAGATGGGCTCACGTCAGTTCCGGTGAGCGGCGATCTCCGTAAGGTGCGGATTGGACAATACAAATTCCGGTTCCGGAAGACAGGCGAAACCTGGCATGAGAAGGATGTAATTGTGAAGTAGGGCAAAAACGGACACACGGGGACTTTCCGGTACCAATCCTAAGTGTCGGGTGGCTTGAACGCGTGGACGAAGGGCTGTGGTGTAGTGGTGCCGATGGGCTTGAAGCTACCGTCCGACCAACTCGCTCTTTATCGAGGCATCGATGAGATCCTGTGGTGCGACTGGGATCCTATTGGTGTCTCTCGTTTTGACGATGCCCCGCGTGACGAATATCAGGGCTATTTGCCACAGGTCTTCCAATTTGCTTTGCGAGCGGCCCCTGCAACGGAGATCGCCGAATATATGCGGCAGGTCACAGTAGAACGCATGGGTCTGTCCGCATCACCTGAAGCGGAGTTGTCCGTCGCAGAAAAGGTTCGGGCATTGAAGCTAAGGCTGATCCCGGAATAGGAAGATGATGGCATCGTGAACGGCTGTCGAGCCATCCTGCCGGTATGGGACTCCCAAGGAACAGTTACGCAGTTACGCAGTTACGTTCATGGCCGGGACGATTTGAAATCCGAGTAGGGCTGCGTGCTTCCTGAGCCGCAGTTCCGCTCGTTTAACGTCTCCTCCTCACATTGGTGGAAAACGGCTTCGCTGTACGGTTCTCTCGTGCTAAGCAGGTGAAAGATGATGCGTGCCAGCTTGTGTGCAGTTGCGGTAACTGCCTGCGGCTTGCCGAGCTTGCGCGTGACGCGCCGAAAGAACTCCCCGAGGTAATCTTTGGCATGATGTAGAGACTGCGCACCCATTCGCAACGCAGTGGCGACTCTGCTGCGAACGCGTCTGCTTTTGGTATTCAGCACCTTTCCTCTGCTGATCCTCTTCTCGGGACACAAACCCAACCAAGATGCAAACGCAGAAGCATTCCGGAACTGCGACACATCCGTGCCGATCTCGCACAATATGGTCTGTGCCGTGACGGCACTGATTCCGGGAACATTGGTCAGATCGACACCAAAAATGCGGTACAGTTCTGCCCTGAGATCGAATGACTTCGGCTCATAGCGGCGTCGCTGGTAGTGCGATCGCTTCGTTCGCTGCGGTGGCTCAATTTCCGCCGTAGCAGCTGTTTGAAAGTCACCAAGATGACTGGCGAGTTCGCGATCCACTTCCGCAATCAGTTGCTGATAGTAGCGGAACGCGCCGAGAGATTGGCGGAGCGCAAAGAGGTGTTCAGGACGATAGTCGCCCTCGAGGGACTTCGCGATTGTGTCTTCGCTGTTCTTGACTCCGCCATGACAAAGGCGCGCCAATGTGAGCGAATCTCTTTCACCAGCCACAATCGCGTCGATAATCTTCAAGCCACTCACACCGGTGATGTCGTTGAGAACACGATGGATCTGCACATTCATCTGGTCCAACGCTTTCTGCATGTGTAAGACATGTTCGGCCGCCATCTGAATCAGACTGGCGCGATGCCGCCAGATAGATCGAATGGCGCAGATGGCGGCAGGGGGACGAAAGCTACCGCGCAGGAGACCAACCGAGTGCAGATACTGAATCCATTGGCAGTCGGATACGTCGGTCTTCCGCCCAGGAACATTCTTTACATGGTGTGCATTAACCAAGTAAACTTCGAAGCCGCGAAACTCCAGGATCTGGTACACCGGGATCCAGTAAACGCTTGTGGATTCCATCGCTACAGATCTGATTCCACAACGCTGAAGCCAATCGGCTAGCGCGTTGAGATCCTGCGTGAAGGTTGCAAAATTGCGAACTGGATCTGCGTCCCGTTCTACTGGGACTGCGACGAACAGCTCGCTTGCGCCAATGTCGATTCCGGCTGCATCGGGGTGCAACACCGGTAACTCATCACACCTTCTCTTGCCTTTTCTTGCCATTGAGCCTCCTACCCTTTACCGGCCCGGATGCCCAAGGTGCGAAACAAAACAAACTCCCAATCGAGATCGTCGTCCTAGGGACGAACGTCATCACACATCTGTACGCAAACCTCGGACCCACGCTTCTCGGTCGGGCTTAAAGAACAAGCACCAATGTCCCGGCGGGCTGTAGCTGTCATCCGGCCAGCGTTATTCATCATCTCTCCGCCCCCGTTCCTCACCAACCTGTCTGGCATAGAGCCAGTTGCCCGCTTCTCGGTATCTATCCGGGGACCACCTGGAGCGATGCCGATTTCGCGTCAAAGCAGATGGGGCTCTACCTTCGCCGTCACACACAATCTATCCACATCGAGCATTCGAGCTTCCGGATTGACCGTCATCCAATTACAACCGAGAATCTTATGTCCAGGCCTTGGGCGCTCGCCTTAGAATGCCGCCCGCCGCTTATGACTCTGAACCGCAAGCATGAGATCCGGTTTGCGTTCAACTCATAGCGCCCCTATTCGGAGCCTACCGCTAGAGTATTGATCTGGCATATCATTAGCGAGCGAGGTGACTCCAGTGCGCGAACAGCGGATTGAACCGACATTTAAGCCGCTTTACTACGGCCCTTCCGTTCGCATCGACGACTCCGTCGGTTCTGGTCATTTGGGCGGTCCGTGGCACTCGACGGAACATGCCCATCCAACTATTCAAGTCACATTCCTCTCCCGGCGCAGCGCTATGCAGGCGCATTGGGTCACCGATAGTGGGTCCAAGTGCGAAAAGCGTATCTTGGGGGCAGGGATTTGCATCACTCCCGCATTTCAACCCCACTCAATGGAATGGAGTGAAATTCATGGAGCTGTGATGATGTCGATTGCGACTGATTTGCTGGAGAGTGGACCTCGAACGAACCGCGAGTGGACCGGTGAGGGCATATACGGGGAAAGCGACCCATTCCTGCAACACCTAGGAGAACTCCTGTTTGAGGTGAGCAGCGTGGGAATGCCGATCACTCGGTTGCACGCTGAGTCTACAGCCGTCATCCTTTTAGAACACTTGAACCAGCGTCAAAACCGGTTAGGGCCGAGGCCTGTGAGAGGGTGTGGGCGACTGCAGCAGATCATGGAATTTATACATTCAAACCTGGAAAACGAACTCTCGATCGTAGCGCTGGCGCGCATTGCGCAAACAAGCCCTTTCCATTTTGCCCGTCAATTCAAGGCCAGCACTGGTCTCACGCCGCATCGGTATGTCCTCGAACAGCGCATCGAAATGGCCAAACGGCTTCTGACTAACAGTCATCTCGCTATCGCCGACGTTGCTCAGAGTTGCGGCTTCGCGACGCAATCCCACCTCACATCAGCTTTCCGCACGCACGTTGGCGCTACGCCAAAAGAGTTCCGCGCCTATTTGATATCGACCAGGTCACGCTGAGCAACATTCGACAAAAAGTCAGCCGGATTTTGAAAGACTGAGCCGCTCCTCCACCGTTAAGCTGCAAGCGGAAGGAGAACAACTCTCTGAATGTCTCCTCAAAGTGAAAGGCACACATGAAACACTTAACAACAATGGCGCTGATGCTCAATCTTAGTATTGCAAGCCTCAACGCAGATCAGAAGCCCGTAAAGATGACGTTTTCGGGAACTGAGGGGCGCAGCGGGATCGATCTACAAATCCCGGATCCACAGACTGGCGACAAACATACCGGCGAATTCAATTTCGCTGGGAACGGTACCCTAGGCTCATTCACTTTTCGTAATGTTGAGGCAAACGGAGACTTCCCGCAGCAGTCCAGCACTTCCCCGGCAAATCAGGTTTACGTTCAAACCATCGCCGGCGCAGGCGTATTTCGCTTCCAGGACGGAAGTCTATTGAAGCTCAATCTCACGGAAGGATTCGATTGCATTGATTTCGTGGCTCGGGTGGCCCACTGTACCAGGATTTTTCAAATCACCGGTGGAACCCGTCGTTTCAAGGATGCATCCGGCATTCTTACGTTGACCGAGACGGCGGAGCCAGTGTTGGCCGATGCCGCTGGAAAGCCCGCCTTTTCCGTCGCTACAGGCGAATTTACGGGAACGGTTTCGGGAGTGGCCGCAGAGGAGGACCGCCCAGACGAGCGGCAATAGGAAGGATAAACGGGGCTGCCGGTGCTGACGCACTGCGCCGTAGTTGGATCGGATAAACGATAAAATATCTGATCGGCTACGGCCCAGACGTGAGCGCCTCGCGTTCTGCACGACTTGTCGGCGACAACATCTACTTGGAAGTAACGTCAGCTACGTTTCGCCGTTCTTCGTAATTTGCCAACTCTGGGCCATCCGTAGCACTCGACGGAAGATGCCCATCCGACCCTTCAAGTCACATTTCTTTCGCGGCGCAACTCGGGCTGTGCTGTTACGCGAACTTGGCACAAGGAAGGAAGCCAAATCCAGCAAAAACGCGCTGTCGCCCTTCGAACCGCATCCACTGAACCGGGGAAATTAGGCATTGTCACTAATTGAAGTTAGTGAGTGGCGCGAATCGACGGATGCGGAAGTAAACGGAATATTCGGTCGTAAGACGACATCTCCCAATAGAGTGAGAACCGGATTGGTAGGCCCACGTTCCTCAAGGGTAGTCGGCAAGGCTTTAACGCTTGGAAAGATTCGAGGTTAGCGGTTTGGAAGCAAACGCGGAACAAACGGGCAGCCAGTTTGCTCGTTCGCACAAATACAATCCGAATTGGGTGCTTGCCGGCGTAAGCGGCGCCGCTCATCCGCTGTGGATGACGGAGTGGCTTTGCGAGGCAATGGACTTGCGGCCCAACATGCGTGTGCTGGATCTCGGATGCGGCCAAGCGTGTTCATCTATTTTTTTACATCGCGAGTTTGGCGTCGAGGTTTGGGCAGTGGATCTTTGGTTTAGCGCCTCTCAGAATCTGCATAGAATTCGGGATGCCGGGGCGGATAATCACGTCTTTCCAATTCGCGCCAACGCCCTTTCCTTACCCTTCGCAACGGAGTTCTTTGATGCGGTGATTTCGATCGATTCGTTTCCCTACTACGGTACGGACGATCTGTATCTGAATTACTTGGCGCGGTTCCTACGTTCAGGCGGGTTGTTGGGGATTGCTGGAGCCGGGTTGACAAGAGAAATACAAGGAACGTTGCCGGGGCATTTGGCGAAATGGTGGACAGCTGACCTAAACTGCTTGCACTCCGCCGACTGGTGGAGTAAGCATTGGGGTCGGAATGGGGCAGTGGAAGTGAAACTTTCAGACACGATGCGCGACGGCTGGCGAGTCTGGTTGGATTGGCACAGGATTATCGCGCCGCAGAATCATAGCGAAATTGAGGCCCTTGAAGCCGATGCAGGCGGATATATGGGTTACGTTCGCACGGTAGCGGAACGCCGGCGCGATCTCGACCTAAGCGACCGACTCGAAAATATTCCTGTGGCATACCACAAGCAGCCGCTACTTCGAACATAGTATTTACCGGCGAGATGGGTAATCGTGCTGATCTTGGCGCCCTTTGTGTCTTTGTTTGTGGGCAATCCGGAACTGGGATTCCGAACGAGGAGTCGCAAAGAGTAGAGCGGCGTTTCCCTTCCACCTGGACGTGCAACGCGCTAGTCATTTGTTCCAGCACAGATAGGTACTGAAAAACGCCGTTCACTTCTGCGATTCCAGTTGTAATACCAAGAAAGGAGCCGCTAAGCGGCTCCCTCCATTTCGTTGTTCTCTTTCCTCTTGCGATCGAGAACCTTAATGGATTCGACGACAATCTCCGCCACGGGCCATTGCACGTTGAGGCGTCCCGATTCTGATTCGATGGTGCGGTTGTACTCGCGGTAGATCAACTCTCCTTCGATGAAGACGTGCGTTCCTTTTGGGAGATTGGCTGCATATTGAGCACCGCCGCCGTAGACCACGCAATCATGCCACTGCGTCTTCTCCTTCCATTCCGAGTCTTGTTGGTAGCGTCTGGTTGTGGCAACCGACAAACGAGTGATTTCTTTGCCGGACTGTGTGGCGAATGTCTTGGACTCCTGGCCGGTAAACCCGATCAGGGTGATGCGATTGAGAAACATAGACTTGCTCCTTTGGTTTTCAATGGTTGGCTTGGGTGTTGCGCCAACACCCTCGAGGCCTCGCTGGCGAGAGCGGGGTAGCAACCGGACAAGATCGGGGAGCGGAGCTTTTCGGGGAAGGAGCGAAGCGGGAGGGGCACCTCCCGAAACCGGAGGCCCCTGGTCTTGCGGGCGCGAGGGCAGAGCCATTAGGCGTTGGGTTCTTGATAGTGCTGGCAAAAAACGATCGGATTCGATCCTCCCGCCCTCATACACTGCAGCCGGGCCGCCCTTCATGCAATCCTTCAAAGCGTCCGCCCAAATCACATCACCATCGCCCTTGACTACCGAATGAGCACTCCCTAACCGTAGAGCTTCTTCTGGGTACAAAGTCGCGTGGATTCCGCCGAAAACCACCCACGCGCCTCGCTCCCGGGCCATTCTGCCGATCTGATAGCCGCGAAGTGCATTGCCAGTGTGGATTCCGATTCCCACCACATCGCCAGGGTTGACACTGGACGGATCAAGTTGTTCAAGCGTCTCGTCGCAAAGTTTGGCCTCAGTTGTGAAATAAGAACTTATGCACCCATGGCGGTCATCCTGATTCGTTAGCACCCATGGAGTCTCAGGCACTTAGCCAAATTGGTCTCTTAATGAACTAATTTGAACTAATTTTTCAGTCGGTTCTTAGGCTCTCGAAAACCCCCAAGACCACCCTCGATTTTCTTTGCCAAACGCGCGCCCGAAAAGGGGCGCTGACGCGAGGTGAAGAGTGCGAGATATCGATCGTCGACGTGTGCCCGTAGTGCACACAGTCGCCCAATCAGGATTTCAGCCGGCAGGCTCGGCTCTCAAGCAGATGATGCCGGAGCTGGTCGTATCCAAGCAAAAGCTCCGGCAAGCCGAGGGCAGTTGCCTGGTCCGCATCAAACGCGAGGAGAAGAGCCAGACTCTGGCGTTCGGTTCCCGGCCCTTTGTTCTTTGCGGATTGCCTGTCCGCAGACCACCAGAAGGCGAGCTGCTCTTTGAGAGACGCAATGGAAGCTTCGTCTTGCAGATCACCGGACACCCACAGTTCGGCTTGCCCTTCGGACAGGATCGCTTAGTACCCATCTACTTGGCGACTTTGGCTGTGCAACAGAAAAGTCAAACCGTTCGCTTCCGGAGTGGTGCCGAGATGCTCGAAACCTTTGGCATGCAGAAGGGAGGCAAGGAGTACAAGCGTCTCGTCGGAGCCTTCGAAAGAATCTTCGGCTCTACGATCTTCTTCGGAACAGACACCATGGCTGGCAAGGCCAAGCTGGTGCAGCGATCGCGCTTCAACTTCTTACAGGAAGCGCAGATCTGGTACGACCGGAATCTGAATCAGCACCCTCTTTCCGATGAGTTCGAGAACGTCATCGTCTTAAGTGATGAGTTTTACCGCGAGACTACCAATCATCCCATTCCCACGGATCTGGAAGCCGTGAAGGTCTTAGCCGGAGCACCCGCGGCGCTCGACCTTTTCATGTGGCTATCCTATCGGTGCTTCGTAGCTTCAGGGCAGGAGTCCATTCCGCTCTTCGGAGAACGAGGGCTAGCCAATCAGCTCGGTTCAGTCGAATACTCTCGCCCGCGGCGCTTCTGCCAAAAGCTGGAGCAATGGCTCAAGATGATTCGCCTTTTGTGGCCAGACTGCCCTGCACAAATCAATCGAACTGGCGATGCGCTTCTCGTCAGCCGGGGGTCGGCCGTCAGAACGGCAGAGAGGATCGGCGCATGAACGCTCGCGAAGCAGCAGTCAACACAGAGCGGAGGAACGCACTCGTCAATCGTAAGGCTGTTTCGGTTGAGACGCCTCCTCTCGGCAAGGACTTTGCTCTCAAGATTCAGATTCGGGGGCGAAGCGATTTCTTACATGAGGAAATCTGCAGTGGACTTGAGGACGCGATACGTATCGGCGAAAAGTGGTTCCGAGCCTTCCAAGCGATAAATCCGTGGTTTGTTCAAGACTCGAAACGAAGGCGCATCTTCATCCTTCTCGATCCGGAGAGCGAAAGCCTTCTCCGCCTTTGATGCGTGCAGGTCACAAGCTTGCCTGGACGCGTCAATCTACACTGCGCCTTCACTCTTGAGTAT
The DNA here is from genome assembly GCA_963723645.1 of Terriglobia bacterium. Classification (GTDB taxonomy): domain Bacteria; phylum Acidobacteriota; class Terriglobia; order Bryobacterales; family Bryobacteraceae; genus Bog-105. Next base: position 126,065 of record CAVRRR010000005.1, on the reverse strand, counting down.
TTTCTCAAAAGAGCAGAGCGCATCAGACAATATGAGAGTCGAGCAACTCCGGTTTGGACCAGTCGACTCTCAATCGTGGCAACGTTTTAGTGCGCTCTTCGAAGAGCGGAGCGGATTCGAAAGCTGTTGGTGTACGCTCTGGCGAGCCGCCCCGGAAGGAGGAATCCAGAGACGGCACGAGTCGTCGCAATCAGATTCACTCGAGAGTGGGAAATCGTGTCCCAACGGCATGCTTGGTTACGTAAAAGCAGATCTAACCGAAGTAGTCAGCTCAAGTCCGAGACTCACCTCAATCGAGTGCAACCTGCTCCGGCAAGTCGATGCGATTCTGAGCCAGGTAGCGATGGATGTCAGATATGACCACAGAACCTTCTCCGACGGCCGATGCAACACGTTTAACCGAAGTAGCTCTCACGTCTCCGACAGCATAGATGCCAGAAACACTAGTCGCGTAGGGTGTTACCTCAAATCCATTGCTTCCACCAGTAAGAACAAATCCCTTGCCGTCCAGCTTGACCGTGCCTTGTAGCCAACGAGTATTCGGCTCCGCTCCGATCATCACGAAGACACTGGAGATTTGCTTCCTAATGGAGTCGCCGGTGTTACGGTTTCTCCAAGAAACGAACTCAAGTGCCGTCTCCCCTTCAAGCCCGACGATTTCTGTATCTGTATAGAGAGTGATCTGCGGCGAATGCTCGATACGAGAGATCAAATATTGCGACATGGTGCTCTCCAGAGAAGGACCTCGGATGATGTGATGTACGTGCTTTGCGGACTCCGAAAGGAAGACCGAAGCCTGCCCAGCGGAATTCCCACCCCCTACAACGATAATCTCTGCATCCCGGCACAGCAGCGATTCCATGGCGGTCGCGGCGTAGTAGAGTCCCCTGTTTTCGAAACTCGGATGATTCTCCACCTCGACTCGTCTATATCGCGCTCCGCTCGCGATCACAACGGAACGAGTGCAAACAGTCACGCCACCAGCAAGGGTCAACCAGTGCACGCCATTTCCTTGTGCTGCAGTTACGACCTCCCGGGAGATGGCGAAGTGCACACCGAACTTGAGAGCCTGGAGGTGGCCACGGCTCGCCAGTTGCGCTCCTGAGACTCCTGTAGGAAATCCGAGATAGTTTTCAATCTTCGAGCTAGTACCCGCCTGTCCTCCCGGGGCAATCCCTTCGATCACAATCGTGGACAAGCCTTCGGAAGCCGCGTAGACCGCGGCAGCAAGCCCTGCCGGACCAGCTCCGACAATGGCGACGTCATAGATGGTATCGAGGGCAGGCGATTCGGTAATGCCCAACTCGTCAGCAAGATCAGAAATGGTCGGGCGTTCCAATACACGACCATCTAGCAGCTCGACCGCAGGCGTCTGAACGGGAGCGAGACCTTCGTCAAGTTCATCGCTAAGTCCCCCGTTCTCGATCCGATGCGGAAAGTAGTTACGAACAAGGAAGCGGCGAAGTTCAAGTAGATCTGGATTCTTTTCCGGCCCCCGAAGGACGACCCCAGTTGAAGGATCGCCGTTCATGCCAATACGGCGCCATATGCAGGCCGAAACAATGATGTTGGCTAGATCGCCCTCCGCACGCATCAACGTGCGCAAGTTCTTGCGTGAGATACGCAGCAGCCGACTGGCAGTTGTCGTCCGTGCTTCGGCAATAGATCTCTGCGAGTTTAGGAGATTCAGCTCGCCACTGAAATCGCCAGCGCGCAGTAAGCGGAAGAGCTTTGATCCACCGTCTTTGACTAATAGTCGGCTTTCGACCTCCCCTGAGAGAACAACAAGCATGTCTGTGTCACGATCACCATACGTGTACAGGCAAGTGTTCTTCGGAACGGACTCCTCTCGTCCATAGCCCTCAAGTCTGTGAAGAATGTTTTCGCCCAAACAGGGAAAGGCTAGATCAAGGCGGAACGCAACCTTCGCGCTCGACGAACTAGACGGTTGCGGTGACACAGCCTCGGCTGCTGCAGTTAGTTCCTCTTGCGGCTCGCTCATATCCGTAGGCTCCGCAGATTGCCGGGTGGTGAAACGAGTGTGTTCGTCAGTTCTCTGCTTTGCTTCCATTGCAGCCGCCTGACCAGGCATAGCCAAACTCGGTCAATAGTGTGATGTTCTGACCTTTCATGTATGTTTACTCCGAGGCACAAGGCGCTATGCGGCCGTGTGTGTGTGCGAGCTCCGACGCAGTACGCTTAGCTCGTTCGAAGTCGCCCGCCGGATCTTGTGTCAGTAACGTTGGCTCAAACCGAACTTCGTCAATTGCTGTTACTCCGGCCTGGCTCAGCCAAGCATGCAGATAGGTAGAGTGATGGTCTACCCCAAACGCCGGGGAGGGAAAAGAAGGCGCATAAGCGCCCGATGTGAGCACTAAGGTCGCGTGCTTGTTCTCAAGCAGGCCAAAGTAGCCAGATTCTGGCTTGAGGCCCCAAAGCAGGCCTGGCTGATGAATCACATCAATATAGTGCTTTAAACGGTAGGGAACACCGCTATTCCACATTGGAACGGCGAACAGGTACCGATCCGCGGCAATGAACCGGTTGGCGATCTCAACAATCTGATTCCAAGCTGTTTTCTGCACGGCGTTGTGCTCCTGGCCTAACATGACGTTGATTTTGGCGGCAGCTTTGTCGCCGTCGAACGCAGGCAGGTCCAGATCCCACAGGGAAAGGACATCGATGTTCAGGTCTGGATTCTGCTCGCGCAGGGCGGAGAGATATGTCTCCGCGATCTGGATCGAATTCGATTGCATCCCCCGGGGGGAGGCTTGGATAAAAAGCAAGTTACACATGACACGTCTCCTGGGATTAGAGGTTGACCTGGGAAAAGCGTATGGATTGCTCAGCGACCCAAATCGCTCAACCTTGGCTGATTGTGAGGCCGACGACCCCTTGACCGCGATACTTGCGGCCAGCCATCGGTGATGGATGGTTCTTTGATGCTGGCGAAGCGCCGTCCTATCAGTCCGGCGGAGTCGAACTGCGAATCAAAACCCGAGTTCGCGCGCCTCGGCGATTGCCAGCGTATCGATGTATTGCCGGAAGCGCGCAATCTTGCCGTCCTTCAACGTCCAGACATGCGCATAGGCGGCATCGGCCTGCTTACCGGTTTTCCCATGCACGCCGGTGAAGCGACCGAGAGATACCACGATGTTTCCGTCGACGATGAATTCGGTGGGTTCCAGTGCGAAAGTCGACCACTCCGCCATTAGCGGCTTGAATAAGCCCTCAGCGACACGCTCCGGACCACGGCCGTTCACCTTGTAATGCCACATCGTGATCCATTCGATATCGTGGGCCATTAGACCCAACGCGCCGGGGGCATCTCCTACCCGCAGTTTGTCGTAAAAGCTGCGAACGATTTCAGCAGGGTTTGTCATTTGTCATTACTCCACATTTTGAGACTGTATTCGAGTTGGCAACCTCGGCCCTCATCCGGGATGCTTGGCCATAAATTGGAGAATCCGGCCAGCAATTTCGTCCGTCTTTTCGTCTAGCGCGAAGTGCCCACCGTCGAGCAGGTGGATTTCCGCATTCGGTAGATCCTGCTTGAAAGCTTCTGCACCCGCCGGGATGAAGGAACGATCGTTCTCACCCCAAACCACAAGGGTCGGAGGCTGGTGTTCACGGAGCCAAGCTTGCCATTTCGGGTAGGACGCGACATTGGTCCGATAGTCGTATAGCAGTTCACCTTGGATTTCGCGCTGATGGGGCCGCGACAGATCAGCATACTCGTTTATCCAGGTATCTGGATCGTAGCGATCCGGATGGGACGTTCCAGCGATGTGCCGATCTTTGGTTGCGTTGAACGAAAGGAAAGCGTTGAGCACCTCAGGATGACCCTTTGGATCGGCCCAGTATTCCGCAATCTTGGTCCACTTGGCTCCAAGGCCCGCTCTGTAGATGTTGCCGTTCTGAATAAGGAGCGCATGCAGTTGATCGGTATGCTCCACAATGATGCGAAAGTTTATCGGTGCGCCGTAATCGTGAAGGTACATCGTACAATGCGTGACGTTGAGCTTCGCCAGAAAATCGCTCATCGTCTGGGCAAGATGATCGAACGTGGATGTGTACGCCGTCGGCGAGGACGCTTCGCTCAGACCGAATCCGGGATAATCCGGAGCGATCAGATGATACTTTGTCGCGAGCAACGGAATGAGCGTGTCGAACTCACGCGAAGACGACGGGAAGCCATGCAAGAGCACGATGGTTGGGGCGTTCTCAGGGCCGGCTTCCCGATAGAAAATACTGATACCGTCGACCTCCACCCGCTGATAGATGGTCGTAGCGTTGGTCGAAGGAAGTGGCATCACTTGTGGCGTGCCTGCAAGAAGCATGGCAAGAACGTATTTCAGTAAGCGATTCACTGGGATGTTCCTATTGAGTCGGGAAGGTAGCGCTTGACAATGCCGTTCATGCCGCTTTCACCTTCTTCGCGAAGAACGCGCTGGGGAGGCCGACGAAGAGGGCGTGGCCGACGACGCCGTTGACCAACGCCGCGGTCGTGATTGCGCTGGGAGTGACCGCTGTCAGCGGCAATACCAGCAGGTTCATTACCGCCCACACGGCAGCGCCATACAGCAGTCCCAGGAGCACCCACTGGGTATGCAACACAGCGACGCGTCGGCTCGCAAGGATATAGATCGTTGCGACTACCAGCACGATGGCGAAATGCACGACGAGGCCGAGTCCCGCAGTTGCGAGCCCGCCCGAGAAAGACCGTGCGCCCAGCAGACTGCTTGCGATGTACTGCAGCACCTGGATCGGATTTTGGCCCTGCAAACCGCGGAAGACGACGCCATCGGCTGCATCGAAGGCTCCAACCACCAGCGTGGCATAGGGAATGGCGCGAGAGACGGACAAGGTGCGCGCTGCCGGATGAGGCTCACTCTCAAGAGTCGGGTTGAGCGCAGAGGCGTTCACTCACCCTCCTCCGCTTTCTGTCCTTTTGCTAGAAAGCTGATGATCTCGTCTGCGACGAGCTCGCTGTGCTCCTCCAACAGGAAGTGGCCACCCTCGACGAGGTGCAGTTCCGCTTTGGGCAAATCGCGTAGGAACGCCTGCGCTCCCGGCACGATGAAGAAAGGATCGTTCTGTCCCCAGACAATGAATGTGCGCGGCTGGTGCTTGCGGAAGTATTCGTGCCACGAGTCGTAGAGCGCCACGTTCGAGGGGTAGTCGTGAAACAGGTCCAGTTGGATGGCGTCATTACCGGGTCGGTCGAGCAAGGCCTGGTCGAAGGTGTAGCCGTCCGGGCCCACCGCCGCCGCATTGTTCGCACCATGCGTGTACTGGAAGATTGTGGTTTCCCTGGTCAGCAGAGTGCGGGGCGCCTTCTCCGTCTCCTCGTTCCGATTCGCCCAGAAAGGCTTTAACGGCTCAAAAGCGGCGCTGATGCCTTCCACATAGGCGTTGCCGTTCTGCACGATGATGGCTTCGATCGCTTCCGGATGACGGGAGGCAATGCGGAAGCCGACCGGCGCGCCGTAATCCTGAACGTAGATGCTGAATTTCTTCAGGTTCAGTGTTGTGAAAAGCAGCTCCTCGACGTGTGCGGTGATGTTGTCGAAGGTGTATCGAAAGTCAGCTGCCGCGGGAGCATCGCTGTAGCCGAAGCCGAGATAGTCAGGCGCAACAACGTGGAAGTGGTTGGCGAGATGTGGGATCAGTTCCCGGAACATGTGCGACGAGGATGGAAAGCCGTGAAGCAGAACCATGGTCGCGTTCGTTGTTGAGCCCGACTCGCGGTAGAAGATCTTGTGGCCTTGGATGGCGGCATGTTGATACGTAGTCATGTGAGTTTCTTCCTTAGTACATATCCCGATGACGTGCATGAAGGATTCTGTGAACGCTTTGAATTCGCCCTTCCGATAGCTTTCATCTTTTCTGACGAATTGATAAGCGATTCCTTCAACGTGCTTCGACGAGTATGAATGTCGTGTCGTCGTGAGTGAGGTTGCCCTTCGCGTGCCGAAGCAGGGCGGCTAGCAGCCGATCCCGGACCAACGTGATGTTGGCGCTGGACTTCGCAAGGACCTCGCGTAATCGCTCCTCTCCAAACTCCTCTTCCAGTGGAGATGGACACTCGGTGACTCCGTCCGTGTAGAAGACCAGACGGTCGCCGCGCCTCAGATGAATAACTCCTTCGTCGTAAACCATGGCTCTAAACACACCTAACGGCAAGTTTGCCCGTTCCGTAGCCGGCGTCAGTGAAAGCGGAGCCCACATGCTCAGATCGAAGGCCTTGAAGAGCCCGGGAGAGTGGCCGGCGATAGAGAAACGAAGCGTGAGATCCGCTGCTGAGAACGTTGCCAAAATCGCCGTCGTCATAGCCTTGAGTCCCTGCTCATTCAAGAGAAGATTGAGTGACGTAAGCACGGATCGCCCTTCCGGATTGTCGATGTGTTTGCGCAGGATTTCGTAAATCCAGCGGCTTAGCTGAGTCACTTCTATTCCATGGCCCTGCAGATCCGCCAGGAGAATCCGGGTAAGGACATCGTGATTGCAGACTGAGAAGTAGTAAATGTCTCCGCCCGCCACACCCTCCGACGATTGGCTATAGATACTAACTTCGATGCCATTCGTACAAAGGTCTGCACTGATGTTGTCAACTCCTCCCCAGATCTCCGCGCACTTAATTCTGTAGGCTTCCTTTTGATGCGCCATTGGTAACTTACCTGGATCCTTGCTTTCGAGCGGGCACTAAAACGACTCAAGAGTCGCTTTTGCAACCAACTGATGCGGTGGATCAATCAAGAGGACCGTGTTGTTGCTGCCCGGATCAAGCCCCATTGGAATCGTCAACTTTTCATGGCCCGAGATTGTGACGGAACCGAGACTTGTGGCGCCGGACTCGGAGCCAGCTTTGGTTGTGAGCGCAACAGTAAACGAGGTTCCCGCCGTACTCTCCAAATTGGAGAATCGCAGTTGCAGGCTGCTTCCCTGTTTAAAGATGTTTACCCGGCCGTGCGTCGCGGCCGCACCACTGACTGCGTGCAACTCTCCGGTGAAAACAGGCTGTAACGCGGCGATGCCGCCGGGCGCCGCTTCGTTTACGCGCATGTTGATGAACAACCGTTCCGGACGAAATAGCCACCATAAGCAAGCAAGCACCAACAGAGTGAAACAGATGACCAGGATGCGGTATTTACGCCAGATGGAGAGCCGGTTTGCGCTGCTGCTCATGGTGCTTTGTCCCCTCACCGTGCTTACTTCGCCAAAGGAGCGGCCCCGAAGTTTGCGTTGAAACGCTCGCAGTAGATGGACACCGCCATAAACTTGGTCAGATCTGTTCCAGAGGGTATCGTGTAGTCCTGGTCGCCTTCGTTGCCCTTCAGTTTGCCGAGTTCGACACGTTCTACACTCTTGTCGAGAAAGTTTTCGTTGTCTTGTGCATCACTTGCCGCGATCAGCACCACGTGTACGTCCGGTCCATTAGACGTTTTGAAGTTAGTGAGGCGAAGCGTCTCTTTTCCGCCAACCGAATAGATGGTGGCACGACCCGACGTCTTGTGCGCTGCGCCATGGAACTTGCCCGTTGCAACGATGTTGCCGTTCTGGGCAAAAGCGACGCCGCTTAGCAGACTGACTGCGGCCGCAGCGATGGCGAAATGTCTAATCAAAGTCATGATTCTCCTTTTGCGTTTTGGTGTGCTCTGGGAAAGAGCTGATGAGTACGCGTTTGACAGCATACTCACGTCTCCTACTGTGACCTGTTTCCGAGGTGATCACGCCTCCAAATCCGAGAGTCGAAGCACTGTGGTTTTCTTCAGTTGTGTAGCTGTGTGACCCGGAGACCGCTTCCGATGTGTCCGTTCCCTGCGGCGGTGCGTACAAGCGTTTCGAGGTGCAGATCGAGGATGGCACGAGATGGCATCGAGGTGGCAGACGCCACCTCGACCTGAACCCGAAACAATGTCGCTGCCCGGGCCTGCCCCGAGAGTTATTTTTGGTGTAGACGACCGATCTCGTCTCCTAATGATGAGATCGATGGAGAAGCCCTTCGATGATTCCGATTACCCGGAAGGCCAATTCCTGGATGCAACTCAGTCCAGACGGATGACAATGGGACAATTGATAGAAAATCCGGCGCTGCCGAAGGGCTTACCCCCGGGGCCCGTCAACAACCCATCGTTCACAAAAGTGAGAATCTGGAATTCCTCTCGCAGCTGTTCGCGGTAGCCCTTACTGATTGCATCGGGCGTCCATTCATAGAGATTGGCGTCCCAGATAGGACTGTAGTCAAGGGCGATTGTCGGAATTCCGCCGAGAGTATTATTAGGGCGGTATCCGTTGGCCAGGTCTGCAGAAAGCCCCTGTCTCTTCGGATTGTCACAGCCATCCTGTTCCGCGCCGTTCGTCGCGATGAAGATTCGCTCGATAGGACTCGAGAAACTGTCGTCGTCTCCCAACGGGAGAGTCGCTTGCAGTGGAGCATACGTACTGTGTTCGATAGCTGCCGATAGGGGTATACTCGCATCCATCGACAAGTACCAGACGGGGCGACCAAAACTAAATCCGTTGATCAGGTTCAGCGTGACAGTCATGTTAATTGGGTCGATAGCTACGACCTGGTCGTGCACTTTGCTGTAATCGACGTTGCCATTTGGGAAGTCGATTTGATCTGCGTCTACCCCAAAAGCCACAATGGATGCATTGTAGATGGTTCCCCCGTCGTTTAAGACACGAACCAAAGGGCTGTAGTTTTTGTCGCCGATAGAGCCCGGCTGTGCGGAAACGGGCGGGAACTCGGAACCGGATGGACCCGGAACAATCTTGCGAATCGGGCTGAAATCAACAGTGCCTTCATCGAAAATTAGGTTGTTGTCTTTATCAAAGTTCGCTGTTCTCGCACCCTTGGCAGCGAAGGTTAACTTTGCGGAGTAGTTCAGTCCAAGCTCAGCCGCCACGCCTTGATCGTCAACGTCCGTCAAGATGTACCAAACCTTTTTCTTAGTGCCGGCCATATAGCCGAGATAGAGGGGTATCGTTATCGTCCCGCTCGGCGCATCAACTGTTCCGGACTTCAAAAGTTGTTCCGGTCCCACCAGACTCGGGTTATCAGTCGATGGAGACGGGCCAAAATATGACAGGCTTACTTTCGTTCCGATATTGGCCGGCGCAGGGAATACGTTACAACCTGGACCGGGGCCGATCGGACCCGGCCCTGGGCCTTGCGTTTCATTGAAGTTCAAAGCCGTCGCTCTTTCCAGTTCGGGGACTTGTGGTTGCGCGCGTTTGTGAGTTTGCACCATCAAAGAACTACGTCCCGAGGTGGGTGGCGTTGAAGCGCTCTGTGCCGGTGCTTGAGCCGCGAGACTCCCGGCTGCGGTGGACTGCGCTGTCGCGGCAGCGACAACTCCAATAGCCACCGCAACTATGTTACGGATTCTACTAACCATTTAACTCTCCTTGTGTGTTCGCTTCGCTCCGCGAAAGAGCTTATGAGTGTGGCGACGAGGCCTACTCTCATCTCCCACTGTGCCGGGATTCAGACGTGATCACACCGCCAATCCGACAGTTAGAGCACTGTGGATTTCGTTAGGTATGTGAGTCGGAGGCCGTTTCCCTTGTGTGTTCGTCCCCTCGCGTGCGCGAGACGTTCGCGGCGCGCAAGGCGAGAGTGGCACAACATCCTTTTTGGATAGCAGGTCGAGAGTGCAATGGAAAGCTACCCTGACCCCCTTTTCAAAGTGGGGCGATTTACTGAGATAAATGGTCCGCTGCAAAAACCGGGCAACACAGCCGGAGAAGTGGACTCCGAGTGTATTCGCCACTCTGGTTCGGCGGCCTATTTTCTAAATGAATTGCGCCGCTCAATAACCCGATGGCCAAGGCACGACGTTCGAGCCCGCAACCTCATCGAGCATCGGCGTGAAGAGCTTCCTTTGAATGCCTTACGGACGCCTGATGGCTTCGAGTGCCAAACTATCGATGTACTGACGATGACGTTTGATTTTGCCATCCTGGATGTTCCAAACATGCGCATATGCGACATCGGCGCGTTTGTGCGTTGTGCGGTGCACGCCTGCAAATCGACCCAGCGATACAACTGTCGAGCCATCGACAAGGAACTCCGAAGGAGCCGGCGAGAAGCTCTCCCACTCCTGCATTAGCGGAGCGAACACTTTCTTCATCACCTCTGCAGGACCTTTGTCTTGAACACCGAAATCAACGACCGAGATCCATTCGATGTCGGCAGCCATCAAGTCAACCATCCTCCCGGTGTCGCCCGCTGCGATTGCGAAATAGAAATCACGAACTGTATCGACTGGTGTTGCCATTACATCTCCTTTAAGTGACCTGCTTTGCGTCCGATTGTTCGAGACGTCCGCCGAACTGATGCGCCTTGCACATAACTGCCGGTCCTGGTAATCGGCTTGGCCGCGCGAACTGAACCTTGTTGGCCGGCGTTGGCCTCGCTTAAGCCACCGAGGCCTTCCCGAACGCGAGTTCCTGTGCCCGCCGGATAGGGTCGGCGCAGTAGGAATTACCCTCCTCCATGAGAGTGCCTCCAGCTCGAGATATGACCACTTTGGCTTGTATCCGACTTCATTACCGCACTGAAGGCGACAGCCGCAGCACTAAAGTCTTCTTCAGGCGGCCGCTCTGATACGGCAGAGTTCGGTGAGCGCCTTTTGCAGCTGCGTGTGTACTTCGCTCTCCGCTATACCAAGCGTCTGTGCGCAGAACGCAGCCGAATAGCCAAGCAAGACGCGTAAGACAAAGCAGATGCGGGGAAGGCGTTCGATCTCGATAACCGGCCAGAGGCCAGACTGAAGCATAGTTCGAGCCATCGAACCTTCACTAGATGAGGCGGGTTCGCGCGCTGCGATGCTTCTCGTCATTACCGCTCTATCCCAAATCTCGAGGCTGTGTATCTCAGGCTGTTTTGAAAGATCCAGGTCGTTGATGCCATCGGCCAGCGCCGCTTCCGCCACGTGACCGTCTGCCGACAGCAGGAGAGCCGTCTGAAACACAGAGCTGCGATGGACTTGTAGGAAGTCTTTCCATTCTTGCTCATAGCTGATTGCGCGGTCCAAGAGCATACTCATAACTTGATGCTCTGTTCCGCCGGCAACCATGTCAGAAATGACAGTTCGGACACCGTGTTTGCCTCTTGGTCTTAGATTTGTTCGTGGAGTGGCTTATTAGATTTGGGGTTTAAACCTTGGTGGCTGGTCTGTGGAAGCTAAGGATTCGCCCAGCGACCATAGCGCCGCTCCGAGCAATACAATGTCCTTGATCAGAAACTCTCCGACATCGCCCGAGAGTGCCGGGAAGCCTCCCAGGCTGGGCTCCCACCCGGGAGTCGAGAACAGAAAGGAGAGCGTGGTCAGGAACATCAGAACCGCTCCCGCGCTGCCAATGGCGCATGCCTTCGGAGACCACCGACGCAGCGCGATCAAAATGGCGATGAGCAGCTCGGCAGCTCCGATCAGCATGGCGAAATGTCGCACAGTCCAGATCTTGTAACCCCAACTGAGCAGTAAACTATGCGCGATGAGGGGTTGAATGCCTTTGGCCTCATAGTCGGTGGCCTTCATCGCCGCAATCCAGGCAATGACCAGCACCAGTCCATAACGAAGTATAAGAACTCCGAGAGTGTGTGCCTTCGAAGCAGTTTCTTTCAAACGAATCTCGTCAACGGCCGTGTAAGAGCCCATAGTTGTGTTGCCTTCATTCTGTTCTTTGATTCCATACTGGAACGCACAAAAACCACTGTCTACCACCTATCTATTTCTTGAGGGCTCCAGCAACGCATGCGCGCCGAAGTTTCCTACTCCGGCGAACTTTACGCCAAGGCCGAGCAGGCCGGTGTGGCACGGTGCGCGCCGAAGTAAAAGTGAGATCACCCTTCGAGGAGACCTCTTCGCATTGCGACTGCCATGGCATGCGATCGATTAGTTGCCCGTAGCTTATCCACAACGTTCTTGATGTGGAAGTTGACGGTTGTCTCAGCGATCGATAGCAGATACGCGATTTGCTTGTTCCGATGTCCGTCCCGAATCAATGTCAGCACCTCCAGTTCGCGAGGGGAGAGTTCGTCTGCACTGAAGTGTTCCGCCAGTCGACCTGCCACATCTGCCGGGATGTATCGCTGCCCGCTGTGAACTGAACGAATGACCTTCAATAACTCGTTCTTAGGAGCGCTTTTAAGCACATAGGCAGAAGCACCCGCGCGAAGCGCGCGCTGGATGATCAAATCCCCATCGCAGGCCGTTAGCATGATGACGCGCGCGAAAGGGAATTCGCCACGGATAGCGACCAGAGTATCCGTCCCGGTGGGGCCAGGAAGTCTCTGGTCCATTAGGGTAATATCGGGCTCGTGGACTCGGAATTGTTCCATCGCCTCGGTGGATGTCGTCGCTTGCGCGACTAGGGCCATATCGGTTTGAGACGCTAGGACGGTGTTGAGACCTTCCCGGAATACCGGATGATTCTCAACGACCAGAATTCGAATTGACTTTTGCAAAGTCATGACGTCGCCTTCTTGAGATTCTCCTTATGTCGCTGGTTCTCGCCGCTTCAGCCCTATGCATGACCGTCCATAGGCAAACGAGTCTTTTCTCGATTGCTCCACTCCGTATTACGCCGGAGAGTCTTGAGTGCTATTCCGCAATTTGCGCTAGAAGCCAAAAAAACTTCACCGCTCAATCTTGATTTAGATTCGAGTCCGTGAATTCTCGTCGGTCTCGGTGCTCTTATTGCGTGGATTTGTGATTTACCGGCCTAGAGTTCGGCATTCTGTTCGTCTTTTTCCAGCGGCGACCAAGTTGGGCTCTCGCTGTTGGCCGCCGTTCAACTCTTCTTCAAGGAGATCAGCGACGGTGCAAATGATCGGCCCCTGCGGCAGGCATGAGTAAGACGCTCAGCTCCCGATATTGGTCGTTCGTCCTGCCTGATCGACAGGTTCAGCAGACACATGCCGGGTGAAGAAGCTCTCAATGTGGCTTGCTATGGCTTCGCCGTCCTCCTCCAGTGCCGAATGCCCGGTGTTCAGCATGTGGACCTCTGCGTTGGGCAAGTCTTTTCGAAACGCCGCGGCTCCTTCAGGCCCGAAAAAGGGGTCACCATTGCCCCAAACGATCAGCGTCGGAGGCTGGTGGTCGCGAAAATATTGGTGCCAGTGCTCGTACAGCGGCGGGTTGTTACGGTAATCGTAAAACAGCTCCATATTGGCTGCCTGGTTCACCGGGCGATCAATAAAGTATTGATCCATGTTCCAACTGTCCGGATTTAGAGCCTCGGGATCCCGTGTTCCCTGGACATAGAAGAACTTGGTGACTTTTGGTGCGTAGAAGCTCGAAATGGTGGCCTCCGTCTCCTTGTTGCGACCTTGCCATAGAGCCTGAAAAGGTTTCCAGGCGGGCGTGAAGCCCTCCTGATAGGCGTTGGCGTTCTGAATGATCAGCGACTGCACCCGTTTCGGGTGTTTAGCCGCAATGCGAAATCCAATCGGTCCTCCGTAGTCCTGAACGTAAAGGCTGTAACGATCAAGTCTCAAAGCCTCCAGAAAGTGATCGATGATCTCAGCCAGGTGATCGAATGTGTAATTGAATTCTGCTGGTGGAGGCGTACTGGTGTTTCCGAATCCCGGGTAGTCAGGAGCGACGAGATGAAACCGATGGGACAGGTTTCTGATCAGGTCGCGGAACATGAACGATGACGACGGATAGCCGTGCAATAGGACCAGCGTTGGGTTTTGTGGATTCCCAGCCTCACGGTAGAAGATGTCAACTCCGTCGACAGTGATGTAGCGATGTGATGTCATGGCAGATTCCGAGTAAGGGTGTCGCCGTCTTCAGGATTGATCCTAACGGTGCGTCCTTCTCATGCCCTATCTGTCGCTTGATGGTCCAAAACCTTACCCTTTCCAAGGCCACCAGATATCATTTTCTGCAATCGACAGATAAGCTCACGAACTTCTTCCGGATGTCAGGCCGCGTCCCACCTGGGCCTCGGATGAAGTCGTGTCACAACGTGCCGCAAGCCTGACCCGGCTAAATGGTTGAACGTTAAGAATTGGCATGCGAGGCAAGCGCGCTTACGTTACCCTCAGGTTAGTGCAGTCGCAGGATGCCAATTCGATCGAAGATGTTCCCTCAAGCTGTGCGGATCATCCTTCGTCGCCGAGTGATCGCTGGTGGGACAAACTGCTCACGGAAGGCGAGGCCGCACCGACCGAGGTAATCGTAAATCTGCAGCTGTTTGTTCACCGGGTGATCCAACGCGGTTTCGGGCGGAGAAGAGACTGCGACGCGGGGTTCGTCGAGGACGTCACCCAGGACGCCACGCTACGTATCCTCAAGGGCCTGCCGAACTTTAAGAGCGACAGCCGATTCACCACCTGGGCTACCTCGGTGGCTTTCAACGCCGCTTACTCCGAACTTCGGCGCGCTCACTGGAAGGACGTTCCATTCGATGAGCTTCTGCAAACTGGAAGGAATCGGTCGGCGAGCGGACATGAACCAGCTACGGCTGCGACCCACGCCGAAGCTGATACCACGCGTGACAAAGTATTCGCCGCGTTGAAGGAGGCCCTGGAAAACGATTTGACGGATAAGCAGAAATTCGCGATAGAAGCCGCTTTGGCGAAGGTGCCCTTTCTGGAGGTTGCTCGTCACCTGAACACGAATTCGAACGCGCTATACAAAATGGTCCATGATGCCCGAAAAAAACTCAAGCGCGCCCTGCTGGCGAAAGGAATTACCGAGGAAGAAGTAAGGTCCGTCTTAGCTGGGTAGCCTTCAACGGTACGAACTTTGATGAACATTTCTGACGATAGTCTGCGCAAGTTACTCGCTTGGACGGTTGACACCGCCGAGGAAGAGTTGAACTGCCTAGAGACCAGGGCGATTGTGCACCGCTATGTCGAGTTTCGGCTTTCCGGAACAGGCCCGCTCCCCGACGACTTGAAGGGCGTCGAGCAGCACCTGCGCGTTTGTCAGGATTGTTCCGAGGTAATCCAAGCGGTCATTGCACTGCTAGATGCTCCCGAGGCAATTGAACCTCCCACACGATGAAGTTCGAGAAGTTCCGGTCTACGGGATAGCCTGAGTCCAAAGTCGCTAAAACGCTCATAGTGGTAACCTGCTTCCGCAATGGGCGATTTATGTGTCGTTCAACTCACGACGAGTAGACTCTGCCAATCACTCGCGAATAGTTTTGAAGGTTTGAGCTATCCGTTTGCCAACGCGGCCAGTAATCCCCTGGAATGCCAGCCTGCTGCAGTG
Source organism: Terriglobia bacterium (assembly GCA_963723645.1). Taxonomy (GTDB): domain Bacteria; phylum Acidobacteriota; class Terriglobia; order Bryobacterales; family Bryobacteraceae; genus Bog-105. Next base: position 110,826 of record CAVRRR010000005.1, on the reverse strand, counting down.
GCAGTCGATCAACTCTTCCGCTGTGTTCACAAGAGCTTACGTAAGCCACTCCGAGTTCAATTAGTTCGTTAAGCGGCTGGCATAGCGGGGCCGAAGGGATCAAACCGTTGAAAGTATGGAGCGGGAGAGGGGAGTCGAACCCCCGTATCAAGCTTGGGAAGTTTGGCCTCAGTTGTGAAATAAGAACTTATGCACCCATGGCGGTCATCCTGATTCGTTAGCACCCATGGAGTCTCAGGCACTTAGCCCGGATGGTTCCTTATCGAACTAATTCGAACTAATTTTTCAGTCAGTTCTTAAGCTCCCGAAAACCCGCAAAACCACTTTGATTTTCTTTGCCAAAGCGCGCCCGAAGAGAGGCGCTGACGCGAGGTGAAGAGTGCGAAATATCGATCGTCGACGTGTGTCCGTAGCGCACACAGTAGGCCAATCAGGATTTCAGCCGGCCGGCTCGGCTCTCAAACAGCTGATGCCGGAGCTGGTCGTATCCAAGCAAAAGCTCCGGCAAGCTGAGGGCAGTTGCCTGGTCCGCATCAAACGCGAGGAGAAGAGCCAGACTCTGGCGTTCGGTTCCCGGCCCTTTGTTCTTTGCGGATTGCCTGTCCGCAGACCACCAGAAGGCGAGTTGCTCTTTGAGCGACGCAACGGAAGCTTCGTCTTGCAGATCACCGGACATCCACAGTTCGGCTTGCCATTTGGACAGGATCGCTTAGTACCCATCTACTTGGCGACTCTGGCTGTGCAACAGAAAAGTCAAACCGTTCGCTTCCGGAGTGGTGCCGAGATGCTTGAAACCTTTGGTATGCAGAAAAGAGGCAAGGAGTACAAGCGTCTCGTCGGAGCCTTCGAAAGAATCTTTGGTTCTACGATCTTCTTCGGAACGGACAGCATGGCTGGCAAGGCCAAGCTGGTGCAGCGGTCGCGCTTCAACTTCTTACAGGAAGCTCAAATCTGGTACGACCGGACTGGATCAGCACCCTCTTTCCGATGAGTTCGAGAACGTCATCGTCTTGAGCGATGAGTTTTTCCGCGAGACTACCAGTCATCCCATTCCCACCGATCTGGAAGCAGTGAAGGTCCTGGCCGGAGCACCCGCAGCACTCGACCTCTTCATGTGGTTATCCTATCGGTGCTTCGTGGCTTCAGGGCAGGAGTCCATTCCGCTGTTCGGAGAACGCGGGCTAGCCAATCAGCTCGGTTCCGTCGAATACTCTCGCCCGCGCCGCTTCTGCCAAAAGCTGGAGCAATGGCTCAAGATGATTCGCCTTTTGTGGCCAGACTGTCCTGCACAAATCAATCGAAGTGGCGATGCTCTTCTCGTCAGCCGAGGCTCGGCCGTTAGAGGGGTAGAGAGGTTCGGCGCATGAGAGCTTGCGAGCCAACAGTCGACAAAAAGCGGAGGAACGTGCTCGTCAATCGAAAGGCTGTTTCGGTTGAGGCGTCTCCTGTCAAAAAGGACTTTTCCCTCAGTATCCAGATACGGGGGCGAAGCGACTTCTTACATGAGGAAGTCTGCAGCGGACTTGAGGATGCGATCCGTATCGGCGAAAAGTGGTTCCGAGCCTTCCAAACCAGAAATCCCTGGTTTGTTCAAGATTCCAAACGAAGGCGCATCTTCATCCTTCTTGATCCGGAGAGCGAAAGCTTGCTCCGTCTATGATGCGTTGAAACTTGCTTGAACACGCTACTCTATCCTGATTCCATAACAACGGCGAAATTAGACTTGTAGCAGCCTACGATCGAAGGCTCGGGAGAAAGGAGTTGAAGATGCTGATTATAGGTTGTGATTATCACCCGAGCGTGCAGCAAATCGCCTTCGTGCAGCAAATCGCCTTTATAGATACGGAAACGGGAGAGTGCGGCGAGCAGAGATTAAAGCACAGTGAGGGAGAAGCTGAGAAGTTCTACCGCGATCTGAAGCTGAGGGGAATTGACGTGAGAGTCGGGTTAGAGGCCACGGGACACACGCGATGGTTTGAACGACTGCTGGCGGAACTGGGCTACGAGTTATGGATTGGAGATGCGGCTCAGATCACTGCTATGCGCGTCAGGAAGCAGAAAACGGACCGACAAGACGCTGCGTTTCTGTTGAAGCTGTTGTTGTAGGATCGGTTCCCCAGAGTGTGGGTGCCCAGCCCGGAGAATCGGGATCTGCGGCAGCTACTTTGGCATCGTCATCGGCTGGTGCAGATGCGTACGCGGATCATGAATCAGCTGCAATCGGTCGCCATGAGCGAGGGCTTGCAGCGTAGAGGCGAATTACGGAGCAAGCCAGGTCGGGAACGGCTAGAAATGTTACCACTGGCAGGCTGGGCAAACCGACGTCGCCAGGATCTATTGAATCTTCTCGACCGGCTAAACGAGAGCGTTGAAGATCTGACCAAAGCCGTTCAGCAAGAAGCGGAGAAGTTGCCTGCGGCTCAGCTCCTGATGACACATCCTGGGGTCGGCCCGGTGACAGCACTGGCTTTTGTCCTGATCATTGGATATCCGGAGCGCTTCCAATGTGGAAAACAGATCGGCAGCTACATCGGGCTCATTCCTGAGGAATCCTCAAGCGGTGTTCATCGGCGGATGGGCCACATCAGCAAGCAAGGTAGCTCTCTGTTGCGGTTCTTGTTAGTGGAGGCAGCACAAGCCGCAGCGCGTTTTAATCCCGAGTGGCGCAGCAAGTTTCTTCACTTGGCGCTGCGGCGTGAACGTCGGATCGCAAAAGTGGCCATGGCGCGCAAGCTGGCAGTGAGTCTGTTTTGGATGTGGCGTAAGCAGAGGAGTTTTCAGCCACCAGTAGAAGTCGGTTCGTACGCGGGATAGCTCGGAACGGCGAATGGTGTGAAGTCAATCACCGATACCCTGATTGAGTGTCCCGCTCCCTGAAGAGGGAGTTCGAAATAGTAATCATGGTCGATCTTATGACCGGAGAGATGCTTGGGTCGGACTGAGTTCCGCCCGAAAGGTTAGACGGCGAGCCTTTGAGTCGTATGGCGTTTGAGTTGAAATCGTCAGTAGTGCCGGCCAGTGAACTCGTGAGAGTACACGCCGTTACTCACGTTTAATCGAATTGAAAAGCGGAAGTTGCGATGGTAGTCGACTGAGCGCTAACATTCGCACATGCAGCTTGCGGCGAAACACGTGATGGCGGTCGTAGCCGTTGGAGCTATAGCCTCTTTTTCCTCCTGCAGCACACGACTGGTCACGCTAGCGCCGAGCGTCAGAGCAAGTTTATCCGAATCACGATCCAACTATTGGCCTTGAACGGTTCGGCCACATTGTTGAATCTAGCAGCAGCCGTGAGAATGCGGCTGGCCACCATGGGGTTTGGAACTCCCGAGGCATTCGCCTTCATATGGCGGTGGATGAACTCCGCGTGCCGATGCTCCTGGAGGCGATGCAGGAGAATGTTCGCGACACACTCACCCGTTTGGGGTCTCGACTAATCGGGGGCGAGGTGGGTAACGGCTCTATCGGGCAAGCGACGTACAGAAACCGATACGAAGAGGCGAACGCCACTGGCGTCATCCGGATCGGTCCCGCTTATCGGGATCAATCGCGCCCCGGCGCGAGTAGCGCGTTTGTCATCCCTGTTTGGATTGAAGAGCAGTGGGTAGCGAACTAGATTGAATTACGCGGAGAGCAAAAGCGGGCGAGAACGGCGTTGAGGAGATTACCCCATGCGTAGTCAGGAAGGGTTATCAATCAAGCGCGCAACAGTCTTATGTGAACACGGCTCATAAGTCGGGAGGCTCATCGCCGTCGAAGCTCGGATCGTAGCCAGCGAAGAGCTGGCACTCCAGTCGGTCCGCCTCGAACAAGATGTCGCCAGGGATTCGCTTTCGTTCTACTTCGAGGAATTCCCGCAAGCCATTCACTGCCTGCACTACGCTCCTGTGAACCATCGAATCACCAGCCGTTATCTCGATGTAGCGCCGGGCGCTTTGCACAAAGGCCTTGAACTCCGTCACCGGATACTTCCGTTTATTCGAAAGCGCTATATCAAAGGTGACCCCTAGGTCGGCAGTCTGCCGCGCGATCCGATCCTTTTCTGATTCCGCCATCACGATCCTCGCTTGGTTGTGGGACAACAAAACCGAATGGATTATAGACGAAAACGGGACTTATCGGTCCGTATGTGGCTTACAGTCCTGATACGATTCCAATTAACTGGTGCTGCCCGCTCATGATAAACACTGCGCCATTACAAGCGACCAGGGATTGACATTCAGATTGTCAGCTTTACCTGACGCTTCGCGTGACGTTGATCATCGGTAGACCGCAAGAGCCATTCTCTGCGCTCCTTGCGCACCTAGGTTGGCAGCGGGGTTTCGGTGGGACGGTCGATGGCAGCGCTGCTCTTACAGCACAAGCGTGTACACCAATTTTGGCTCATCGGCTGAACCCTAGCCGTGAGCCCGCCGGCCTTGCGCCGCGTTCGGAATAAAGGTCCTTCCTGAGGGGCTTCCGGCAGCCAGCGGTTAAGCATCTGCTCCACTCAGAGCGGAACCGGCACCGTGCGCGCGCATGTTCCTTTCCCTGAATATCCAGCAAAACGATAAGATTGAGCCTATGTCAAACCGAGCCAGATTTCTTCAACTTGTCATCTTAGTCGTCCTTACTTTATTCTTTGAATGTCGAACACCGGCCGTTGCTCAGGAAAACAGTGATCACAGTGTTACCAAATACAATCTTGATAGCATCCACGGAGAATACGCGGTGGTCGCTACTTACGGTGCCAATGTAGCGCGAGCGCTAGGGGTCCAAAACTTCGACGGCTTTGGAAACCTAACTGGCTCGGCAAAGGTGAATCAGCCCGGGCCCAACGGAACAAGGCAAACCAGTCACCTCGTTTTTAAGGGAACCTATTCGGTTAATAATGACGGTACCGGCAAGATGTTACTCACTATTTTCCTGGCAACTGGCGGTACAGCGACTGTCACAGAAGATTTCGTAATTACGAGGACGCAGTTGACATCTTCGGGGCCGCTCGCGACCGAGATCGTGGACCAACAGGAACAGCCGAGTGCGGCAATTGACGATAATGTTCTCGTAACGCACGCTTACACGCGACGGCAGCGCTAAAGTCGCTTCCGAATTCGATCTGGTTTGATCCCCCGATAAGCCCAAACGAGAAGACTTTGATTTGCGTCAGTGAGGCCTCGGCTTAATGCAACGAGGAGGTCAGAACGCTTGCATATAAGGCCGAGTTCGGGCGGCTGCGACTGCATACAGCAGCATGAGGAACGCTTCAGCGCTTTTTGCCCGTCTACGTCACCAGCCTTCGCCCAAATCGTACGAAACCTCTGAATCAGAAAAGCCACGATCTCGGGTAAAGCGGCTCTCCGGGAGGCGTCAAAAAGCTTGAGGAACTCTTTCAAGCTACGATTTAACCCTTGATCGCTGAAACGTTCGCTTGAGTGGATCTCGCCCTGATCAAACGTGCACCTCTGCTTCGGTCAGGACTACGTGAGGGGGCAGGTCGGCAGACCATTCCCAATCGGATGGACAACCACAACATCTACAGCGTAGAATGTTTTTCGCCTCGTCGAGCTGTTCCACGCACCGAGACAAAACGCCGTCCGCGAACCTTAGTGTCCCATGGCCTGCAGAGGATAATGTGGACGGCCCACTACCGGATTGATTTAGGTCCTGAAAAACGCGCCTGGCTCCGTCCATCAGCGGGTTACCACTTCGGTGGATGCAGCCGGACTTTTCGGGAGTAATCCTGGCTGGAGGCGGTTCGTGGTGTTCTGGTACCCGTCCCGTCTTCGAACAGAAGGCGGGGGCGCCACCAGTCACCGAGCGTGGATGTCGCGCGCGCGTAAAGGAAGCCGACTCTGTTTGCGATGAGGAGCGAACAAACCGGCTGATACCGCAGCAAATGTTTTTCAAACATTGCGGTTATACAATGTTTTTTGCCGTGCAGGATTCAAACGGGGTACATCAACGCGCGGTCGTACTTCTGAGCGGCGGAATAGACTCGTTCGCCTGCGCCCACTTTTTACTTACTCGGCAATTCGCTGTTTCGGGCCTGTTCGTCGATTTTGGGCAGCCCGCTGCCGCCCCGGAAGCGGCTGCGGCAAAGAGAGTTTGCGATTGGCTGGGAATCGAGAACTCCGTGATCCGGATCGGTTCGGCACAATACGGATCTTTTGAAGCTGGCGAGATTCCCGCGCGCAATCTTGCCCTTTTGGCGTCAGCAACACTCTTGACCCGTGGTTCACGGCTCATCGCCTTAGGTATCCACGCCGGCACGGATTATTTTGACTGCTCACCAGTCTTTTTGGAACAGGCAAATCGCCTTATTGCCGAGTGTACTAGCGGCACGGTGTCGGTCGTTGCTCCGTTTCTGCACTGGACGAAGCAACACGTCGTCACCTACGCGCAATCAGAACAGCTAGATCTAGGGCTTTCGTACAGCTGCGAAAGAGGCACCGTGCCACCATGTGGAACTTGCTTGTCTTGTCGGGATCGGAAGGCATTGAATTGCTGAGCAGCGTTCGCGCAATCCGGGTGGGACGAGACCTCATCCAGAAGACACCGGCACTGGTGCCATCTTTCTCGAGTAAAGCGTTTGAGCGCGAAAAAGTTAAAGACGTTTTGCACTTCGCTCAGGAACTCATTACTGAGCAAGTACTCGTCAGCGCATACGACATTCATTACCATGGAATACCCACGAAGCTAACTTTCCCTTCGCTCGTGTTCTTGGATAGCGGTGGCTACGAAGCATCTCAGGATCAGGACCTTTCGGATGTGAGACCGCTCGCCCGAGTCCCGCAGAAATGGACCATGAGAATGCATGCCGCGGCTATAGCGCGATGGGATCTCTCGACACCAACCGTGCTCGTCAGCTACGACCACCCGAGCCTTCGTCGGGGGACAGAGATTCAGCTGGAAAAAGCGACGTCTCTGTTCCGCCGCTATCCCGAGGCGGCGCACGAAATATTATTCAAGCCGGAATCGCGAGAGCAGCATTATGTGAATGTCGACGAGATAATCCGGTACCGGCACCAACTGTCTAGTTTCGCCGTCTTGGGCTTCACCGAGAAGGAACTTGGTGCCTCCCTGCTGAAACGCATGATCGCCATCGCCAGAGTGCGTCGTGCGTTACAGGAGATTAATCTCGAAATACCGATTCATGTATTCGGTAGCCTCGATACGATATCTACCCCGCTCTACTTCTTGGCGGGCGCCGACATTTTCGACGGACTGACATGGCTCCGGTACGCTTTCCGGGACGGCAATACTATCTATAAGTATCACTTTGGCGCTCTAGATACCGGGATTCACGTGGACGATTACAAGCTGAACGCGCAAACGTGGAACAACAACTACTATTACATGGCAAGGATGCAAGCCGAGATGGGCCGGTATGTAACCACCGGCGATTTCAACGCGTTCAAGTGGCACAGCCCATTTTTCAAAGAGTGCTTTGAAACTCTGAGATCAAAGTTGGGAGACATCTGATGGGAGGCAGTGGCGGCAGCTCGTTCCCGTCGAGCCCAAAGGAACTACAGGCTGAAATTCGGAATTCAGAGCTGGAGCTCGCGGAGAGCAGTTTCGGTCCGGAGCTGAACGAATTTCTTTCGAACGAACTGGCCGCGATCAACACCCGCGATGTCGACCGCCTCAATGATTGCCTCGACGACATTGAGGATCACCTGAGTGATGAATTGGACTCCTCGTTCAAACTGCGTCTCGGCGGATCGGTGGAAAAGCACACCTACGTAGACGGCTTGAGTGACGTGGATACGCTGCTGGTGTTGAAAGACGACCCTTACCAAACCCCGAATGCGATTCTTAAGCACCTTACGCAAGTATTGAGCTTACGACTAGCGGACGCTACGGTTACACACGGCCGTATAGCTCTGACGATCACCTATGCGGACGGTATGGAAGTCCAAGTCATACCCGCCGTTAAAGCCACAGGTGGACTCCGTGTGCCCGCGTGGCAAGGAAACAAATGGGCAGAAATAAATCCAGAGCGGTTTACGGCCGCGCTGACAAAAAGAAATGAGCAGTGTGGCGGAAAGCTGATACCGACGATAAAACTCGCGAAAGCGATTAGCGCCACGCTGCAAGAGCAGCATCAACTCACGGGATATCACATAGAGTCGCTCGCGATAGCCGCTTTTCGAGAGTATGGAGGGCCTCGTGTGCTCTCCGCGATGTTGCCGCACCTGTTCCGACGGATGCCCACCCTTTTGCTCGAACCAATCAAGGATAGGACCGGACAATCAGTCCATGTGGATACATACCTCGGGCCCAAGAATAGTCCCGCACGCAAGGACGCGGCCCACGTGTACGAGAGACTTGGGAGGCGCATGGAGAATGCTCTAGCATCTCGGTCCCTTGAGCTCTGGCAAAAGCTGCTTGGAAAAGACTGACGATAGAATGCCGGGAACCTTAAGTGACGAGATTGATCGAATGTATTCGGTAAGCGATTTGATGGTCACGGCTCATTCAACGCTTCGTGATCGATATCAATTTCGAGCCCGATTTGTCGATGCCTGCTTGCTCATAGGCGGGGCGCTCGTCGCAGCATTCACGTTCGTAGATCAGAGTGTCATCAAGCTCTTACTGCCTTCTAGAGTCCCCGCACCTGTTGTGGTTGGCCTCGCCGGGATAGTAGTCTTTATCGCCTCTCTGCTGCAAATGAAGATGGACTGGAACGGGCGGGGTGCGCTCCACGCCCGCGCCGTCGAGTCGTACCTGTCGATCAAGCATCAACTCGGACGGATCAAATGCCTTCCTCCGGGCGACCGCGAGATCGAGGCGATTTTTGCCGGTATACGAGAGCGATATGAGGGGATTGGTTCCGCCACCATTGCTCTGCCTGATCGGCTGTTTACCCGTCTGAAGCAAATTCACCGGCTTAAGATAGAAATCAGCAAGGCTCTCGACAAACAACCCGGGGCCTCAATTTGGCTTTTGAGGCTAAAACTCTGGTGGCGTGACAACATTCGGATGAGTAGCCATGGACCCGAATCTTGAGAATTTCTATCACGCCGCGCTGCACGCAGTCTCAGCCTCTTTCGGGCCTGAACGCGAATGGCAGAAACGGATACTCGATCAGAGCTTTTCTGAAGACCAGTTCCTCCGCGAGGCCGCATGGGTGATCTTGTGTTCAGGATTTCGTGAGAGCGTCGTTCGACGGCGGTTCGATGCGATTTCTTTGTGCTTCTGTGACTGGGTATCTGCGGATCACATAGTTAACTGCGGCGAAAGATGCACATCCACGGCAATGACAGTTTTCGGGAATGCCAGAAAGATTACCGCCATTCTACGCGTGTGCTGCTACGTCCACGAGCACGGTTTCGACAGTCTGTCGTCCCGTATCCGCGAGGACCCTCTACGCGAATTGCAACGATTGCCATTTATAGGTCCCGTGACGAGTTACCACCTTGCGAAAAATCTCGGCATCGACGTAGCAAAGCCCGACAGACATCTTATGCGCCTCGCATCCGAATTTGGCTTTCCGACCGTTGGAGCGCTATGCGCAACCGTCAGCCGCCAGGTCGGTGAACCTGCGTCCGTTGTTGACATCGTGCTGTGGAGATATTGCGCCATTGCATCCAGCATGCCGACTTCCTACCGCGAATCGTGGCTAAAGGCAAACCTAACCAGCGCCGTGCACAGCCGGTGATGCTGATTTGATGTCCGTCAAAGCGCTCGACCGGCAGCTCGTAACTCGAATTCGCCTATGCATTCAATTCGCAACTCGTCCCGTCGCTCCCGGATTCCAAACCGCCGTTCAGCAAGACGCGGCGCCTGGATAATTGCACGTATCCCTAAGCATCTGTCGCGAAAGGGTTTATTCGCCATTCCAGCATAGATCCCGACAAACGCCGATCAGATCTGGGATGGCCAACCGCAGAGCTTACATGATTGTGTACCAGATGTCGACTTCCGGACCGTCTGAGTAAATCGAATCCGCGCGAAGCGCGTTATACGTCCAGGTCCCAGGTTCGGCAGACGGAAGCCGACTCTTCGTTCCGTATCTGACTTATCCTTCTCCGAGCGGCAACGATGCGTGGCGGTCAATTCAAATCGGATTGGCTTGGCTTAACGTAAGCGTACGTCTCCAGTGACCGGTATAGAATCGCTCTAAAGTATTGTGGCTCTACTTATCCTCACTATCCACGGCGTTGGACGTCAAAGTCCAGGACTCCTTGAATCAGAAGTTTCGGAAGCCGTTCAGAGCTCACAGCTCGAGGCAGAAGTTGTCGAGATAAATTAGAGCGACGTTGAGCGAAGCTTCAATGGGTACGGTGAAGTAACGTTTAGGTCCGTACGCGAACTGGGAATCATGCTCGCCCGCGCGAGCCGTGTCTGTCCAGAATGCCCGGGCGCTCCGCTTTCAAAGCTGCATGCCCTACTTTGCGGTCTTCGCCGATGGTCGTTTAAGTACGTCGAGTTGAGTATTGCCTGCCTTGTATTACAGTGTGTCTACGTCCTTCCGGTATTCTCTTTTGGTACCTGGTTCTTCCGGCAGCGCGGATCGATGTGGTACGCTACGGCGGCCTCCGACCTTCTTCAAGCACTTAGGTTTACGCTCAACTCAGCTTTAGTTGGGCTTGCTCTTTTTCAACTGCTCGCAGTAGCGATTGCACTAATCATTAGTGATATCGGCGCACTCTGGACCAGTTGTCGGCGAGTTTTGCTCGTACTGACCTTGCCCGACGGAACTGAGCCACTCTAAACTGGGTTTTCCAAAGCAATGCGATGCTCCCGGGAACTGGACCAAAGGTAGTTAGAAAATCCGACCTTGTGCGATGCTCCCGGGAACTGGACCAAAGGTAGTTAGAAAATCCGACCTTGGCAGACTACCGAATGCCCGATTCACGGGCTTGCGGTGCAATGTAGAGACTCGATTGAGTGACTATTGTTTCCGGGACGGTTCGGTTTGGCGCTTCGGCCCGATGTAAGTGGTTTGTTCTGCTTGTGGGAGGCCGGGTCAAGGGCGGCGGAAGCCGGCGAAGCGAACCCTTGAGGCGGCTTTCCATAAGCGGTATCGAAGAGTTTCGGGGCGAGGCGCTCTCCACTACAGCGCATCGCCTCATCCTTCCAAAGTGCTGCGAACTCGCTGGGTGTGCGGTCGGCTAACGAGCTATGCGGTCTCGTACCGTTAAAGTCTTTCCGCCACCTGGCCAGCTTGTTCTGGGCATCGGTGAGCGAGAACAGGAGTTCCACATTTAGGAACTCATCTCGGAGCCGGCCGTTGAACGATTCGATGAAGCCGTTTTCGACCGGCCGTCCAGGCCGAATAAAAGCAAGCATCACATTGTGTGCGACGGCCCAGGCATCTAGGTGCTTACTGGAAAATTCGCTGCCGTTATCGACAGTAATGCTGTCTGGTAGAGCCTTTCGTTCAAGGCGAGCATGATTGAGAGCAGCGGCGACCTTGCTTCCGTTCATCGAAATATCTGCTTCTAGGGCCACACACTCGCGCGTGAACTGGTCCACGACAGTGAGTATGCGAAACTGCCTGCCCGTTGTCAGCCGCGCGCTGATAAAGTCCATGCTCCAGCGCTCATTCGGCCGACCTGCTGCTCGAGGAGTCACTCGCACACGACTGGCCAGCTTCTTGCGCGGCTGCGATCGGACACTTAACCCTTCTTCGCAATACAGCCGGTAAATCCGTTTGGCGTTCACCGGCCAGCCTTCGCGCTGCAGAAGCACGGCCAAACGCCTGTATCCATAGCGAACCCGATTGGCCGCTAGCTCCCGCAACCGTCTTCGGAGTGCCTCCTGCGAGTCTCTATGGCTGCGATACCGGACCGAACTGCGGTGGATTGTCATTAGCCCCGCTGCTCGACGTTCGCTCATTCGGTAGGTCTGCTGCGCCCACCGTGTCAGCTGCCGTCGAGCTCGAGGCTTCACAGCTTTTTTGCGACGATCTCCTGTAGAACGTGTTTGTCCAGCGACAAATCCGCCACTAAACGCTTGAGCTTGCTGTTCTCCTCGCGCAGCTGCCGCAGCTCTGCCAACTCGGCAATGCCCATCCCGGCATACTGCTTTTTCCAGTTGTAGAACGTCGCTTCGCTCATCCCCATCTTGCGGCACACCTCTCCGACCGACTCTCCGTGGCGTACCCGACTCAGTGCCTGTACAATCTGGTCCGGACTATGTCCTTTTCGTGGCATTCCCTTCCTCTCCTGCCCCTTCGGCAGATCCTGTGGATCGGAAAATACTCTAACAATCCCTGGCTCAGTTTCCGGGGTTTGGGTCATCGCAAACGCCGGTCAGATTCCGGCTATTACAGGCAGCGACAAAAAGACGGATGCGAACGGCGCCGAGAACCTGGCGCGTTTCGCTCGGTTCGATCCAAAGCTTTTGCATCCTATTACGCACCGCGACAAGGATAAGCAAATCGATCTGACCGTTATTCGGCTACGGGCAAAATTAGTCGAAGTTCGCACAACACTTATAAACACAGTTGACGTGACCCCCCGAAACTGTCCGAATCGAAGTACGATTTGTGACGAACGAAAGGGGAATGGAATGGGAAGAGGGAAGCACACGGAAGCGCAGATGATCGAAGCGCTGAAGCAGGTGGAAGCAGGCCGGAGCGTGGAGGAAGTGGGTCGGCACTACGGAGTGTCGAAGCATACGATTTACGGCTGGAAAGCGAAGTACGGCGGCATGGAGGTGAGCGAAGCGCAAGAAGTGAAGCAATTGCGCGACGAGAACGCTCGGTTGAAGAAGTTAGTGGCCGATCTGAGCTTGGATAAAGACATGCTGCAATCGGTGATCCGAAAAAACTCACTGGGCTCGTAGAGAGACGGGCGGAAGTGCAGCGGCTGAGAGCGGAGTTTGCGACCAGCGAGCGGCACGCCTGCGGGCTCCTGAGTATTCCGCGATCGAGCTGCCGGTATGAAAGCCGGCGGGATGATAGTGCGCTGCGGCAGCAGTTAATCAAGTTAGCGCACGAGAAGCCTCGCTTCGGGTATCGGCGGCTTCATATTCTGTTGCGCCGTACGGGCCAGCGGATCAACCACAAACGGGTGCAGCGCGTGTACCGCGGCGCCGGGCTCTGCGTCCGGCGCATCCGGCGCAAGCGACTGACACGCAGTTATGTTTCGCCGCCCATCCTGACAGAACCGAACCAAGAGTGGGCGATTGATTTCGCCAGCGATGTGACGGCAAGCGGGCGACGTCTGCGTGTTTTCAGTGTGGTGGACGCCTTCACGCGTGAATGCCTCGCGCTTGAGACTGATACCAGCATGCCGAGCCAGCGCGTGACACGAGTGCTGCAAGCAATCGTCGACCAACGGGGTATGCCACAGTTCCTTCGGTCCGACAATGGGCCCGAGGTAAGCAGTCGCCATTATCTCGCCTGGTGTGTCGAGCGAAGCATCAGCACAATTCACATTCAGCCCGGAAAACCGACACAAAATGGGCACATCGAAAGCTTCCACGGCCGATTTCGTGACGAATGCCTGAACGCGAGTTGGTTCTGGAATGTATGGGACGCACGGCGCAAAATTGCTTGCTGGCGAATGGAATACAACCTTCAGCGCCCACATTCCTCACTGGGCTATCGAACACCAGCCGAGTTTGCACACCACTGGGCGCAAGCCGCACCGCCTTCAGCCTGTACGAATACCACTCCGCTGAAACCGCCTCAAGGCCAAGCCCTTCGGGCGCCTGCGGCGGCCTTGACCCGGTCCCAGCTACTTGGTCAAGCATCCAATCAAGAAGGCGATGCGGCAAATTATGCTCCGCATCGTCGTATAACTTAATGGACGGAAACAGGGGTCACGTCACAGTGAGAAGTACTGTGAAGAGCTTTGGATCTCGACTTCCACGTTGCATTGCAGACGCGTTTGCCGATAAATGCCAGCCGGCCCTACCCGCAGAGCTGAGAACAATGCTTCAGCCGTTGCTCGGTCAAATTAGAGACCTGACTAAAAGCATCAAGTCCTACGACGCGAGCGTCGAGGAGATCGCCACGAAAAAATATCCAGAAGCAGGGATTCTTCGAACTGTGCCTGGTGTCGGGCCGATTGCATCCCTTGCATTTGTTCTCACAATCGGAAACAAAGATCGATTTGGAACGAGTCGGGATGTGGGAGCTTACCTCGGGTTGCGTCCCAAGCGCTCTCAATCCGGCGCTTGCGATCCACATGCTTTTGGCAACTGCACTTGGCCCACTTCGGAAATTTAATCTGGCCCACCCATGATTGAGGTTTAGGACAGGGTTTTGAGCCTGACCTTTATATAAGGACGAATCGTAGGAGCGGTGGGAATGTGAGCATCCCGCCGGTGTTGCGGGATGTTCACGGACGGTGGGAAGGGTGGAAAGGCTGAAGTTGGCTTTCCATGCTTTCCACGGGCCGGCATTTCCACGGCTGGTTTCTTACTGTGCTTTGGCTCCTTTCTTCTGCCTCTCGAGCGTCCGGCGAAAGCGATACGATTCAGTTCCGGTTTCGAGGATGTGGGCTCGGTCGGTGATGCGATCCAGCAGGGCTTTACAAAGCCGGGCATTCGGAATCACTTGCGTCCATTCTGAGAAAGGTAAGTTCGTGGTTAAGACCACAGCCATCCGTTCTGCGCGTTCGGCGATCACCTGGAACAGGAACTCGGCACCGACTTCCGCCAGTGGTACGTAACCCACCTCATCGATGGCGATCAGGTCGTAGCGGCTCCAGCGGGCCATCACTCGCCGCAGCTGAAGTTGATGTTTCGCCTCTACCAGTTCGTTCACCAATCCGGCGGCCGTGGTGAACCGGACGCGCCGCTTCTGCCGGCAAGCGGCGACGCACAGTCCACTCAGAAGATGGGTCTTACCTGTTCCGCTATCGCCGATTAGAAGGACGGGTTCGGCCCGGTCAATGTATCCGCCATCGGCTAACTCGCGCATCTTCGCAGCCGAGACTTGAGGCGATTGGTTGAAGTCAAACTCTTCGAGTGTTTTCAGTCGCGGAAGACGTGCTTCCTTAATACGCCGGTCAATGGTGTTCTTCTCTCGTTCCTCCACCTCAGCGGTCAAAAGAGTTTCGAGATAGCCGAGATGCGTCTTCTTCTCTCGAATCGCCTGCTCGGCAAGAGTTCTGAACTGCGATCCCATCATTGGCATGCGCAGCACTTTGCATTGTTGCTTGATGGTGGCGTCCTGCAACTCAGTCAGCTGGTTGCTCATCTCGCGCCGCCTAAGGTCAGCAGGTTGTCATACTCATTCATGACCGGCATCGGCCGCCCATATCGCTCCAGCCTGCCGATATCGATTGCCTCGCAAGTCGGCCGGCTCAGATCCTGCGCCTGCAAGAGATGATGCACCGCAGCTGCATCGGTGCAGCCGGTCTCAAGCGCCGTTTCAATGGCGAGACGCAAACGTTCCTGACCGAACTGCCGGGTCAGTTTGAGCAGTTCCACCATCTCTCTTGTTCCGGTTTGCTTGCCGTGACGGATCATCAACGACTGCCAGATCTGATCGAAGCTGTCTGGCCACAGACCAGCCCGGCGTTGCTGCTCCAGGGGGCGCGAGCCGGCCAGGGCCCCTGGTTTTCGTGAGAGCACATCCAGGTAATGTTCCAGATCAAGCACTTGCTGGTGGCGCCCGTAACATCGCTCGTGGCGTGCCACGCAACGCCCCTCATATAACAGTTCGACGAACCGGGCATACACTTTGGCTTGCACTTGCGTGCCAGCCTGCAACGGTGCCGAGTAGCAGTTCGTGAGAACCTTCACGCAACCCAGACTGTTTACGACAGGAAAACTGGTCCATGCCAGATCCATTCCTTCCGTTGCCAAAGGAAGCAGATGCTCCCGCTCCACTAACAAGGCCGCACCGATACTTTGGTTGCGTCCGCTGATCCAGCGTCCCTCGTCCCGGTGACAAGCTGCGAGTAACTGCCTATTCAGATCGCTGAGATCAGAGGCTTCCGGAACCGGCACCCAATGGTTCCTGCGAAAGTATCCAGCTTCGCCTTCCACGCCCCCTTTTTCGTGCGCTTCCGCCGGCGTACAGAACTCGCTGTGGAATCGCCAGTGCGAACGAAACGCGATGAAGCGAGCTGTCTCCTCCCGCCGATAGCCTTGGAAGATCTTCTTCACGGCCGCCGTTAGGTTGTCGTATCGGAGTTTGCGAAAGACTCCGTGAAAGAAGCAGAAGGCCAACTCATGCGCCTCTAAAAACGCCTGCTGCGTGGCGTGGGCGAAGGCGCAGTGGAACGCTGCTCCACTTGCCATGCTTCGCATCGCGAACACCTGCAGCTTCGTCCGCTCGCCGGCTACATCCGCGTACGCCTCATACCAGATGGGATGAGCCGCTAGCTAACTACGGAACAATGCTGTACTTCAGGAGCAATATCTTCAAAGAAGGGAGTGATCATTATGAAACGAACAGCGGCTAACAGGGTGAGTCCGTCCACATTCGTGAAAACTGTCGGGATCGATTTGGGAGACAAGTTCAGTCATTACTGTCTTCTTGGGAGCGAAGGCCAGTTGATAGAGGAGGGTCGCTTCAGAACGACTCGGGAAGGATTGGCTGCACATTTCGAAGGACTACCGAACATGCGGGTTGCCCTTGAGACCGGGACGCATTCGGCTTGGGTCAGCCAATTACTGACAGCTTTAGGACACGATGTCATCGTCGCAAACGCCGGTCAGATTCCGGCTATTACAGGCAGCGACAAAAAGACGGATGCGAACGACGCCGAGAACCTGGCGCGTTTCGCTCGGTTCGATCCAAAGCTTTTGCATCCTATTACGCACCGCGACAAGGATAAGCAAATCGATCTGACCGTTATTCGGCTACGGGCAAAATTAGTCGAAGTTCGCACAACACTTATAAACACAGTGAGAAGTACTGTGAAGAGCTTTGGATCTCGACTTCCACGTTGCATTGCAGACGCGTTTGCCGATAAATGCCAGCCGGCCCTACCCGCAGAGCTGAGAACAATGCTTCAGCCGTTGCTCGGTCAAATTAGAGACCTGACTAAAAGCATCAAGTCCTACGATGCGAGCGTCGAGGAGATCGCCACGAAAAAATATCCAGAAGCAGGGATTCTTCGAACTGTGCCTGGTGTCGGGCCGATTGCATCCCTTGCATTTGTTCTCACAATCGGAAACAAAGATCGATTTGGAACGAGTCGGGATGTGGGAGCTTACCTCGGGTTGCGTCCCAAGCGCTCTCAATCCGGCGCTTGCGATCCACAACTCCGAATCACAAAAGCCGGGGACTCTTACCTTCGCAAAACCCTCGTCCAATGTGCTCATTACATCATCGGTCCCCTGGGGCCAGATACAGCCCTGCGACAGTGGGGTCTTCGTCTTGCAAACAGAGGGGGAAAGAACGGGAAGAAGCGAGCGATCACCGCAGTCACACGAAAGTTGTCGGTATTGCTTCATCGGCTTTGGGTCACGCGGGAACGCTATCGTCCTTTTCCGGCTGAATCACAAATCGACCACGCCGATCTAGTAGCCATTCAGTCCCTGAAATCAGGAACGGGTTTTAAGGCTGAGAGATCGTTGTCCTCGGTGACTGCGAAAGTGGATTGGGTCTTCGAGACCGTTTACCAGTTGGCAGCATCGACTTATTTTTCGGACCCCAATGTGCATCTGGCTGATCAACAGCCACATCGAGAATGCGAATGGAAGTCGGGTCATAAGAAAAATCTACGCAAGACGCAAAATTACGACAAAAGAGTTGACAGAAGTGTGCGGCTCATGGAAATCCACTTGGGCCTCTACGCCCCACTCATAACTCTGCGGCACGAACGTTTCGTGAACCAACAGCCCCAAAGCGATCTTTCGCTTACGAACATACAGCCGGATGGTTCTCTCACACACCTGGCACTCGGGGAACTCGACACGCATTCGCTCCCAAATGCGGTGCGACGTGTGGCGCTGCTTGCGGGGCGCCTTCCGGTCCGCTTCCAAAATCCCGTCCACAAATGCGGCCGCACTCGCCAGTTTCCAGCGTGGACGCTCGGTGCTCTTCCGCGGCTTGGGTAGCGCACTGCCGATTGCCTCGCGCACCATCCGCCGGTGTACTTTCAGCTTCTTGGCCACCCCGGCAATCGTGCCTACGCCGAACTCGTATTCCCTGCGGATCTCCTCAAACAACTCCACCTTTGCTCTCCAATCCAACGAGTCCCTCCGCTACGGGCTCTCGCCCGCATCAGAGTACCCATTCGTTTAAGAGGGTGGGCCAAAACAAACTTCCGAACTGGACCACATCAGAATACCGAAATCACCGTCGACGCCTGCACCTGCTACGCACTTCCGCGCATAGCCGACTATACGTCCAAATGGTTTCCTCTACCATCGCGATCAATGAAGATCTATGGTCTTTCAAATTGACAATCAACACTGCTGTCTCCCTCACTGAGGCGCCCTGATGAGGCTGGGCAATACTAGGGCTATTCAGTCATGGCTTCACAAACTCTCAGGATTCACTTCACCCGAGATTGTCGGACTAATAACAGGAGCGTTCTATCGTCCGTTGTAGTCGCAGCGACCTGTGGAGAGTGAAACCATCTAACGACGGCTCGCTCATCGGGCTTTGGCGGCAAGCTTGAGTCGGTCTTGGTTAAGTTGAACAAGGCAGGCCGAATGCCGTCCGAGCCGAGTATCACTGTGGGCCCATCGCATGATCCTGACTCCATCATCTGCGCCGCGTCCTCGTCACCATTAAGCACTCCGAAGCCACGGAACACTTGGTTTCCGATCCGGCATGTCTTGCTGTTGCGGAGCTGGGCTACAGTCGAAATGCGTTCCTGGGGAGTTTTGCATTCGGCAGCATGGATCGCGGCCGCTACATCCTCGGTCTGGTGGCGATTTATCTGCCTCCAGTGACCACCCACAGGCACAGCTGTGACACAATCGCCCAGTGAAACCCACTCCAGACCGGTTGCCGTGGCTATTGCAAGTATTACCGTTGCCGCGAATGGAGTTTGCAGGCCTGACCGCGTATAGGTAAACTCACTCGCACTATTGTATTCGCGAAACCCATGAGTTGGCGCTAAGCAAGCACTGCACGATGCTGATCGGTGCAGACGATTCAGTCACAACACCGACGATATATGTAGCCAACTTGTCCACGAACTCCTTAACCTCTGCCGACCGATGCCTCTCAAGGTCCCCAGTTATGGCAGAAGTGGGCGTTACGCCGTCGCAAACTACCCAGCATTGCCTTCCGTCGCTACCGATTGCGGCATCCTGATAGCCATGGTTAGATGCGGGGCTAGACTCAGCGGCCACGCAGCGCCATTCACCTAAGCCGATACGGTTGAGGAAGACGGTCTCGAGATGATTGGACCTTTGCAAAACTCGTCCTAGCAACTGCTCTCGCAGACTGTCGCGAACTGCAGCGAGGAGGTGCTCAGCTGCACCCGAGCCTTTAGCCTGGCTCCACCTAGCTTCAACCCGTTTCTGACCGGCTGATCCAACCGTTCGTATCAGTCCCTTGCGGTCTGTATCCCGAACGCGCATAATTCTGCTCGGCAACCGATTGAAATAGGCGAGCTCGTAATCACCTGCGTGAAAAACAGATTCAGTGACAGGTGTTTCCGAAAGACGAAGGAGACCAGGAAAGTCTCGGCTTAGCATCAACATCCGGCATGCCTGAATATAGCGACCGAGTTCGTCGAAATAGTCCTCCGAACCTGAAGTAACGTTTTGATTCCGGATCGCAAAGTAGCTTTTGAGCGTTTGCTCGTCAAGAATGATGCGTACTTGGTGTTTTTTCGCCAGTTCATCCCAGATGTTGTATCGGTGCCGCAGCTTATAAAGGTGGAATTCTGACGAACTAGCGTCCAGCTTGTCTTTGTGGCGGGTCCTCTGCTGTCCAAGTGTGCGGCCGATGAATGGAAGATGCTGCGTTTCTGTTGTGAACGCTAGATCCTTATTATCCCTGCAGTCCGTCATTAGCTTAAGAAAATAGCTTTCAAATAGCTCCGAAGACGCAGGCGTGTAGTCAAAATCAATGCCCGTTTGCGGCAGGGGCTGCATAAACCTTATAGGCAGGAAAGGTTGTCCATCGATTTTGCGCTGCCTCCGAATCGGCAGATTGGCCTTTGGTACATCTAAGGATGATGCAGGTCTAGCAGAGGCGGGGCGAGCGAGTTGTTCAGCAACGTACGTCGCGTTCCGCATAAGCGCCTGGCGACGATCATCACCTTCTACCGCCGGCTGGTCCAATAAGAATGCCGAAGCAGTGGGACAAGGAATGAGCTTGCCGCCCTTCCTAAACAGACGTACTCCGACCAGACTGTCCTCAAGGCCCCAGCTGTCCTGCATTACCTCGTCAAAGCCGCCTGTAGATTGGAAAAGATACCGCGAGCAGGTGACCAAGGCAGTTGATAGAAAGTGTCCAACGCTACGTACTCCGACCTGCTCGCTTCCCTTCATGTTTCTCAGCCAATCTGTTTCTTCCATGAAGTTGACGGTGGATTTTAGCGTGTGATCGCGCCACCATAGTTTTTCAGTCGAAGTGATATGTTCGCTCTTCAGTTCACGGCGGACCTTCCAGTCGCCGGAGCGGCCATCAAGAACTGCAGGCCGGAGGTGATGCCGTCGGATTCGATGGCGATGAAAAAAATAATCTTGCTCACTGATATTCTGCTTAAAACCCAGCAGCACTGCGCTATCACTGCATGCAGCGTGCCGGACCAAGATTTCTCCTAACGTGTGAACATCTAAGAGCATCCGGCTGTCTAGGAATATCAGAATCTTGCCACTTGCAAATCGTGCGCCAATGTTGCGCGCAGTTGAGCGCCCCTTGTTCTTGGACAATTCAATAACGCGCAGTTTCACACCACGAGGTAGTGTCTCGGCCTCGTGACTAAGGTCCTCACCAAAGGTAGGGTCCTCATAAGTTGTTAGGTGATGATTTCGTTCCGTAACGCTCCCGTCTTGGACGATGATTATTTCGCAACTGACCTTGCAATCCCTCCGGATTGCATCGGAAAAGATCGACTGGCGCGAGATCGCACTGATGCATTCAAGCACCCACAATTTGTGCCCGAGCGAAGGAATAATGACCGAACAGCTCGGAAATTCGCTGCAGGAATTTAGTTGAATACGTCGAATTAGTGTTCTTTGCTGATCACGGAAATCGTTCTCAAGCAGCTGAGTATCGCCACTAGACGGGCTGGTTCCTTCGTATCCGTCAGAGGAAGGGCATGGTGACCGGGTAAGCCGGTGATCGGATCCGCTGCTTGTCTTAACAATCAATCCCCAATGAACTTCAGATAAGTGTGAACGTCTTCGGCGCAGCGCCTGGCAAGAGCCTCGATACCGAGGACAAGGGCTTGCTGTTCGGCACTTTGAATGTTACGACTAATTTCTGCCCACTCTGGCAGGAACCATTTCATTTGAAGATGATTGAAGATCGTATCGCCGTATGGATCAACGCCCGACAGCATCGGGTGTGATTTCCCGTCCAAATCGGAGAAGAGAGAGCCGAGCAAGTTCTTGGGATCATAAATGTCATCAATCTTGCCGCCCCATTCGTCTTGTAGCTCGATGCCGAGACCCATTCCGAAAACCCCACTGACATTATCCGGCTTCGGTGACTGAAGCCCACGCACCCGGCGTGAGTTGTTTGATGTGCTGCATCGGGCGATTGGCCAACCCTGGCAGAACTCCGGCCAAGTAGTCACGAACTGGGATTTTCAGGCGACGGCAGGTTTCAATAGTGGACAGAATGGCAGCCACTTTCGGGCCAGCTTGTTGACTGCCGACATGGATCCAGTTCTTTCGTCCGAGGACTAGTGGACGCATGGAATTTTCTGCCAGATTGTTGCTGAGTTCGATTTCCGGATGATCCAGAAAACGCACGAGCTTGGGCCAGAGCGCAAGCGTGTAACGGGCGGCCTTGCCCAGTGCGCTGGCGGGCAAAGCTTCGGCCTGTGCTGATTCGATCTGCGGCTTCAACAACTCCAGTAGCGGCCGCGATCGTTGGAGCCGTAAGTTGTGACGAGCGAGGCGATCGAGATCCGCTGAACGAGCCTCGGCGTCAATAGCGAACAGCTCATCGATACGCGCCACAATGCGCATCGCGGTGCGATCCTCCGGATGGAGTTTCAGCGCTTCAATGTACTTTCTACGCGAATGAGCCCAGCAACAGGCGTGCACGACTTTCGGCCCGCCCACTTGCTCGTAAGCCGCATAGCCATCGCTTTGCAGAATGCCTTCAAACGGTCCCAGGAACTGCTTCGGGCCTTCACGTCCGCGGCCCAACCGGAAGTCGAACACCACACTGCCGCCGGGCGTGCCGTATTGCCATAGGTAAGCCTGATGATTTTTGCCGCGTCCATCGTGCATCTGCACGCCGACAGGTGTCTCATCCGCTTGAATGTATGTGCCGTTCACTAACTCCCGGCCTATGGCCGTCGCAATCGGCGAGAGCAACTCGCCCACCCGCATCACCCATCCGTCCATCGTGGCGCGGCTGATCTCAACGCCGGTCTCCCGCTCCACCATCGCACTCTGGCGATACAGCGGCAGGTGATCACTATACTTGGCGACCACCGTATCAATGACCACCCGATCGCTGGCCAGGCTCTTGTCGATGATGCGTGCCGGCAATGCCGCCGCGACAACGCCACCTTGTTTACAGAAGCCGCAGGCGCGCTTCTCGCGTTTGGTGACCAACACGAAATACTTGACCGGTTCCACATCCAACTGCTCACTCTGCTCGTAGCCGATTACTGTCGTTTCTTTGCCGCAGGTTCGGCAGCTGCACTGTTCCGGTGCACAGCGTAGGACTTTTTCCCGGCGCGGCAAATCGGCTGGCAATTCCTGCCTTCCGGGATGCTTACGCCTCGCAGGTTGCTTGCTTTGGGTGGGTTCCGGCTGGCGCTCACTCTCAGCCTGTACTTCCGCGTTGCTGACTCCGGGCTCGAGTTCCAACAACTCCAGTTGCGCGTCGTTCAGCTTTTCACTGGCAGGCCCATATTTCGCGATCAACTGCAAACGTAGACGCTCCTCGAGAACTTTAATCTTCAGCTCTGCCCACTGCAGTTGCTTCTTAAGCTGTTCGATTTGCTCGGACTCGGAAAGCGGCGAAGGCGTCACGCGCGGATATATCCAAACGTAACTTACCCTTCGACTTACAAGCAAGCTGTCGATAACTGATTAACTGCTTTTTGTGTGATTATCTGCTTCGGCATTCGCAAGTACACGATGCCATCGTCGATGCTCGGCCTGAGACAGATCGATTCCACCGAGCAGCAGCGCCAACTCTTCCGCAGTCAACACAACCTTCTGTTGCTCGCTTTCAACCACGGGCCACCGGAAACGCCCCCGCTCCAATCGCTTTGCGCAGACCCACAGCCCGCTTCCATCCCAAAACAGCAGCTTCAGCCTGTTTCGTTGTGCATTCGAAAACAGGAAAATGTGCCCGCTCAGCGGATCGCATAACAGCCGGTCACGCACCAGACCATACAGGCCGTCAAAACCCTTCCGCATATCGGTTGCACCCGCTGCCAGATAGATCCGTGTTGCCGGCCCAAGCCCGAACACTCAAGCCTGCTCCAACACACGCACCAACTGCTTGAGCGCTTCCGGATCAAAGCCGCCCCGCACTTCAATCCGGCGGCCACTCGATAACCACACCAGCAGTTCCCCGCTGTTCGCCTTGGAAGGCTGCACCTTGGTTGCTGAAATCTCCACCGGTAGGAAGCGGCGGGCCGACGTTTTCTTTTCCTGCCCGAATTGCTTCTGCTTTCGGTGACGGTTCAGCGTAGACAGGGACAATCCATGCTTCTTGCAAAACTCCTGCCGCCCTAACCCACTCGCTTCGTACTCACTCACCAATCGCTCGGCTTCTGTCCGGCTCCGCCGCCGTCGCACTCCTTCTATCTGCTTCCCATTCATGCCTCAACTTCATCACTAACAGGCTTGTCCCGATAGATGGTTTGCTCTGACGCTTACGTTCCTTCCCACATCGGAATAGAGAGATGCCCGGTCAATCGTGCTCCATGTACGTCCACCAATGCGGGCAGCTGACTTCGGCTCCCGCTCTCTCCTGAACTGTCGTAACCGAACGCCCTCTCTTCCTCGGCATAGTTATTTAAGAAATCGGCCAAATCTCTACTGAGTGAGGACTGCTCGGGAAACATGTTTGTTAGCGTACAGTACGGAGCCGTCGAAGTTTCGGGTCCTCTCATCGGCGAGGCATGTCAGAGGAGCTGGCCCTGAGTTTACGTTGTTTATAGCTACTTGCAGTCACTTGAGCGTTTAACGCACTAGCCGTACATTAAGGATCTGTTTTACCTTCAGAAATGCCAATTGTCGAAGGCAAAAAGATCAATAGCTATGACTTTACTCCGTCTAGTTGTACCCTGGAGCTACGCACGTGCGGTGCCCTCTGTTAGCACGCCTTCTCCTGAACCCGTGCTCGAGCCCTTACCCGGGGCGACAACAGAGACATCGAGGGAGCGAGGCCCACGTGCATCGTAGCCGAGCAGACTCTTTCCAAGATTCAATAAGCTTTGCGATCCAGTCTGGATTTGCCCAACAAGAATCTCCGAAGTCCAACCGCTTGAAGTGGGAACAGATCTAACAGTCTCGCCGATGAGCAGCAAGTCGCGGTATTCCACACGTACGGTGGAAGGCACCCGCGGCCGTCTCTGAGACCGCACGATCAGCCGATCTCCTTGCACGTGTTTCACAAAGCATAGCCCGCTCATTCTCTCGCTCACAGAATCAGCGGAGATTAGTGTGATAACGGCGGGCTCTGGGCGACTCTTAGCGATGGTCACATCAGCCTCATCGGCTGGTCTTGCGAAAGTATGAGCCTGGACCCCGCATTTGTTCACTGGGCTTGATCGCTCGAAGAGAGAGGAGGTGAAGTGTGTGGCGAGCCGCTCCCTTGCTGTTCGCAACATGGCCGAGGGTCTATGCAATGGGCGACAACGGGCCGCTGACAGATTCGCCAGAGGTTCAGTGAATTCAGGGCATTGTCGCTGACGGCGTTTGCCTGGCGAACTTACCGCAGGACCATCTCGATCGACTCATGACCAGTTTGCCGCACCGTTACGGCGCTCTGGCTTCCCGGCCGAGCTGCACTTGTGACGAATCCAGCACGCAGCGAGTGACCGGAGAAAAGATTGGCGGGCAAGCCGGCCGTCTCCGCACATCGCTTTACCAGACACGCAACCGCATGGCGGGTTAGTTCTGTGCTGCATAGGCGGCCTCCCTTGCGAATGGCCAAAATACCGGACCGCCATCGATATTTGCCACCTGCAGCCAAGCACGCAGGCTCCCGACGGGGCAGGTCTCAGGGTTTGAGCGATAGGGAATGGCGATCGAGCGGCCTTTTACTTCTTGATCAGTCTTGCTCCGCCGTAACTCACGAGTAGCCCCTCAGGTTTAAGCTCCAAATCAGAAAACTCCAAGGCGGCCAGCTCTGAACGACGAAATGCGTCTGCGAAGCCAACAAGCAGTATTGCTGATCCCGTACGCCGTGCAGATTGTCAGGTAGCTGTCGACGCGACATGCGGCAGATCTTCGGTTAGGATGTGTGACTTCTGTTCATGAGCCGTTCCGTGTGTCGGCCTGATACCATTGAGGGTTTCTGCAATCAGAATGCTGTCCTCGGTGGGACTGATAGCCCGCGGTTCATGTGCTTTGGCGATCGCCGAAAGATGATGCTCGAGAGTCGACGGTCGAAATCGCGCCACTTGCGAACTTAGGTAGAGCGCGACCGTCTCGGCGGTTGCTGACAAGAAGTCCGCTTCAGCTCTCTGCCACGAGAATCGAAGTTGTTGAAAAGCTGGAACGAGAGGCGTCATCGGATGGGTGTGTCGGGCGCAGCCGCGATAGTGGTGTTGCTGGTCGAGTTCGCGATCGCACAGGTTGGTGCAGTTGCGTCGCAACACTCGCGAGCTTGACCGCGCAGACCGCCTTGGGAAATTCATGACTGGCGTCTTCAGGGTCTCCAACCCGAGCCAGGCCCGCGGGCGGAAAACTGCACCGCGAGTTACTCGCCGTGCAGCGCCGGGTTCTTGGTCCCGATCACACCGATACTCTGACGACTTTGCTGGATCTGGGTGAGGACGTCTACGAGCAGTACCGGTGCAAGGAGGCAGAAGTGATCCAGTAGGAAGCTCTCGATCAGCTGGTCCGCACGTTCGGTTCAATTGGTCGCGAGACGATCCGCGCGCAATCCTCGCTCGCACTCACCCTCGGTCGCCAGGGCCCCTGCGATCAGGCCGCGAATTTACTGCGCGAAGGCACTCGCAACGCGCAGAAAGCGAATTACCGCCCACGCGGCGTCGGCTACACCCGCCTTCGGCCGCCGATCAGCACTGGTTGACTCAGTTCCGAACTCCCATGTCAGTGGAATTCGATGTGATCGGATCACAGTTAACCGCGGTGGCGTCCCACTTCTCGATTTGCTAGCTGGGCACCGTCAGTCCGGCTCGCCGCAAGCCACGATTACGAACGCGTAGTCGTTAGCGTTGATCGGGAGTGCCTCGGCGCGGACCGTGGAGATGTGCAGCGGAGGGAATGCCGAGCTTCTCCTGTGCATATGTCACATCACAGAGCAGAGGCTGCTAAAACGTTAGGACCTTCATAGATACCTCGTTGGTATTTCTCTCACCGTCCTTTACGTGTCTGACAAAGCTAGCACTTACGCGCTAGCGGCCGTGCAGATCCTCGTAGCGCCAGCGAGGGGCTGACACGATGTAAATGCAATCGGACCCGCCATGAACTTCGAACTGGAGCATCTTAACTCGTTCGGTGTTGCGTCTCGAGTGCTCTCTGACCCGAAATCATAGCCGCTATAACCTAGCTTTGGCGCTTGGGGCCACCGAGTTGCTCTAACACTTGCCTTTCCGCTTCTTCCCAATCCCGATAGCAAGATCCTGCCGGGCATCCCCGCTGGTGCCAAAGCGCGTAAGCCAGGTTGGCAATACTGGCTTGAACGCTTTCTCCGATGCTCCTTGCGTCTGTAGGCTCTTGGGCCCTAACAGGCTTCCTGGGCTGTACAGCCTGCCCTTCGTCTTCAAATGCCGAGTTGCTCATTATTGTGCCTCCTGAGAAAGGATTCCCGAGGCAGGGGACCGATACTGGATAATCGCAAGCAGAATCCAGCTTTGCATGATAGCTTAATCCATGGGCGAATGAGAAACAAGCCCTCGACGTTGATAGTAAGCTAACCTAGCGCACGGCCCGTACGGCGCCATCCACACGGCCGCACACAACGCAGAATCCCGTGTAGGGAGGAATCAGACAAACGCGGACGTCGCGGGACCCACCTACAAGGCCGCTGGCTGTGCCAATCGTAACGTAAGTTCGAACGGGTGAGTTGCAGGATGCGCATCGAGTTGCCTCGGTGTGTCTGGCGTGCTATCAGATCTGCCTGCTGTCCGAAGTCCAAGCTCCTCAATGTGACGAGAAACCGTAGAATACCTTTCTGCACGATGCGCATGCAACGTTTCGACCAGTTGAGTTATTGCAAGATGATCTCCAGGAGCAAACCATTCGGAGGGGATCCCTTCCACAGCAGAGTCCAGGGCGTCTTTGCTCAGTGCAGCGAGACGTCGCACGGCATGCCCGCAGAGAGTATCCATGTTTATTACCGAGTAAATTCCCCTGTCGAAACACAGACCCTGGGTGGGCGCCAATTTAGGAAGTACCCACCGAGCTCCACCAAAAATCATTCCGTGATCGATGAAATAGGCCCGGAAGTTGAGTTCCTCCCCTTTCTCTCTGACGAAGATAGCTTGACGGGAGTCGACGTTACCCATAACGCGGTCGAAAACGAACGCGCTTGCAAAGTCCGCTTGGTTGAGAACTCTAGTTAGAAGCTTTCGCGGTAAGAAATCAAAGATGGCTATTTTTTCCGGGTCAACCGGACATTGTGAGCCCAAATGAAGGCCGGCTGTGACTGGAGTGTTCCTATTTCCGATCGAGAAACAAAGGTCTTGGTAACCGGCGCGAATAGACTCACTCAGCCGCAAAATGCGCATTTCTGGCGTGCATACACCTAGTTGCCGTAAAAGCCGGTTGCCAATCCAATCGTTGATCAGCGTGCGATTGCCTTGAGGATTTCCCAGGAACTTCGCTACGTAAAAACGTCCGTCATCTCCTTCGACCAAACGAGCCTGGGAGCCACCGCGCATAGGTCGGATGATGCTTCTGATATCGACTATTTCGCTTCTCACGTGTTTAAATTCGAGGTTCCTTGGGGTCCTATGGGCGGTTCGGTCGGGCACCGGTGAAAGCGCATCGGCTTGCGGCGCTACAAAACTCGCTTTATGTCGTGGCACGAATGGTCCAGACTGAACCGTGGGCTGCCTGGTCACATACCAGAACCGTTGGTTGGTGGCAAGTCTGGCAAAACGCTATTGCGTGCTAAATGTCTGTATCGTGCAAAGGCGGTAATTTGTTGAACATTCCCGTGGCATGTAGCTACATGTGGCATCTAGCTACAGTCTGATATCCCGAATCGACTTCGGAGTATTTTGTTATAAACTGCTGGCCTACTCATTTAATCTTAAAATTTGCGTTACTTATAGCCGATGAGAATTTGTAGGAACTGATACCCGCATGATGAGCGATGAACTTGACTTCGGGAGCGTTGATCCTTCGGAAGCAGGGGAATGGGCTTTGCTTGAAGCCCATGTTCCTGGAGTGACCCAAACGATAGGAGTGCTTCTGTGCGAAACCTCTAGGAATACGTTGCATCTGCAACTACGCCCTGATTGGTGGTCTGGATGTTTCAACGAGATTGACGCAGAGATTTTCCAGGAACTTGGCGAGGATCTGAAACAGAAAGCCAAAGAACTGGGCGCGACAGAATGTCTGGATTGGTTGCAGGATACTGCGTCCCATGCCGTCCGGATTGGCCTCCGACGACCCATTCGACTGCTTGATGTTCAGGCGGGCTTAGAGGCCCTTTATAGAGAACACATTTCCGCTCCGCAGTCGCACTCCTCGGACAGCATCATAACCTTGCCCCGAATGATTGATAGACGCTCGGGTATCTGTCAACATGGGCACAGAATGGGTTCGCGAGCACCACGAAGCAGCGGCTGGGCTCGTACTAAATTGGTGAACGCAGCGATCGCTGCAAGTTTCGTTCTCGTGACGGTAATTTCAAGCAACCGTCCCCAACGGGTCCATCAGGAATTCCCGAGAACGGATCAGGCAACTTCTGACTCACACGGAGTACCGCTCTTCCCGACCGCAGATTACAGAAACGTTTCGTTTGCGACCGGTCCCGAGTTGAAGCGTTTTTGCGATGTAGGTTGCCGGCTGATTAAGCAGCACAAACGGCCCGCCTTCTACCGTAAGAAGTTTAGGGGACTGGCCAGTGCTGTCAGGCCGTTGCTTGTCCAGGCAGCCCAGATAGAGCCGCCGCCCATCATCTTGACGACTGAGCCGTATCCAGGAATCTTGGCGTCTTTGCCGGAGCCGCAACAGCCTCGATATCAACGTCATCGGAATCGCTTTCTCCGGGTGCTCGCAGTTGTGGCTGTTCCCTTCAGAATGCTTCCTTTCCACAGTAAAGCCGGTGTAGCAAACTAGAGTCAACGTTAGGGAGGACGCTAGGAACGATGCGCACTGCTAGATCGCGGGCGGCCAGGCGAAGTTGTTGCGCGCTCTGTCGGGCACGCCAATGAAATCAAGAAGCGGTGGCGCCCTTGACGTCTGGAGGACGACAGGTCACACGATGTTAGCGAGATACCAGGCGTTGTCAACGGAGCAGAAATT
This sequence comes from Terriglobia bacterium, assembly GCA_963723645.1. Classification (GTDB taxonomy): domain Bacteria; phylum Acidobacteriota; class Terriglobia; order Bryobacterales; family Bryobacteraceae; genus Bog-105. Next base: position 81,153 of record CAVRRR010000005.1, on the reverse strand, counting down.
GAACTACTGGAAGGAATCCGTTAAGCAGTAGCTAAAGGACTCATCGGGAAGATTACAATCTGCGCCCAGGTAATCGCCAATGGCGGCTACTGACAATCATCTGAAAAGCTGCAAACGAATCGGCTGACACGGAATATCGAGTACTGAGGCGAAGATAGGGTGGATCTGCAGGCGCAAGGTCTTGACCGACGAAGGTCCTCGCCGAGTTTTGGGCTGAGTCGACGGCGAGAACGGTTCCAGTCTCCGCGAGATCGCGGTTCATCAACCAACTGCGCCATGACGCGAGTTGACTAAGCGCGGTCTATTACCCTGACGCAATGCACCGCGATCCAGCAGGCTGGTTCACCGCACAGCTTTAGTTGGTTCCGGAGTGGGCCAAGCCGATCTGGATGGTGAGAGTACCCTCGCAAGACGCGCGCCCCTGACACCACGAACCGAAAAGTGACAGAACAGTGAGAGAACGCTAGATCTAGAAACTCGGAGAAAAGAACAGTACGACGAGCAGGCGGACTGTTCGCGATTCCGGCAAACAGTTGACGTTTATGGTTCCGTCCAAGGATGGTCTAACCTCCTCGATACCGATCGTATAGTCGGTCTTGCACGCACATGTACTCTGCTCAGATCCGTCAATCAGGCGATACGAACGGAGAGATACTGAATCTTGATTAATTGGGTCAGCAATAGTTCACCCTGGAGCTATGTCCTACATATGTTCCTACGTACGACATACTGGTGAGGATATCGCTTGAGGATTTGCGGGATAGGTTATAAGGCTCAAGTCGTAAGGCAAATCGGAGTTCACGGATGGTATTCAAGAGACTACTTACTCGATATGGAGAACGCTGGCGAGTGGCGATTTATCATTACGGATTGGAACCACCTAGACCCTACCGATTCTGAACTACTCCAACTTTTGTCGGACTGGAGGGAAAACGCGGAAGAGGACGCGTGCAAAAGCCAGAACTGATGCCCGTATGCGGATGGTTGGCGATGCATCTTCTGGTCAAGGCACTGCCACGCATTCTGAGACGTGTAACAGAATGCAGCCATTCAATCGGTTCAGCAATGACTTTCATGCACCGCAGTGCTGGGCTCGGTCGCCAACCCACGCGCAGTCGCCGCCCATAGATTACGCAGCCCAGCTGTAGTTGATTGTGATGGTACCTCCGTTTCTGCTCCAAGTACAATTTCAAGGAGTTCCGCATCACGACGGTAGGCTGGTTCGTAGTATTGCGACAGAACGCGCGCACCAAACTTCTTAAGGATAGAAGCGGATCCGAACTGAACACTGGCGCGAGCAATGAAACGCAGGTCGCCGCGTAACGATGCGAGCTCTCGGACCTTGTTCACGATCAGTAAAGTCGCGCGCCCTTGACGGACGGAATGGGCTACCACAAAGCCACCAAGTTCTACGCAGCTTATACTCGTCTTCGGTCGTTTAGGCGTGTAACGCGCGCAGCCGATGAGATTGTCACCTTCAATCAAGAGGATGTGATCGCTCGACACATCGTCCGGGCTGACATTCCTTCCACTTACCACTCCTGGGACGGGTCCCTCAGTTTCGTAGGCCGCCCCGCGAAACCTCTGGATTACCGTCAGGAGTTCGGGTGTCATCGCGTGCTGATACACCACTCCGATCTCCCTGGCGCCGTAGCATTCATATAAAGCGCCGTCGCGTATTGCCCGCGAAACCGAGTTCATATTGTTCCTCAACAGATATCGAGATGAATAACTCTCTTATCGGCAGCGGAACCGAAGTAAGAGCTCTGAATCGAAATATTTTCAGCTGTGCATAGAAGGCACCGGACTAGACACCACGCCTTTGTGAACCGCTAGGGCGCTACTGTAATCGGAGACTCTGGAAGAAGAGCGCTAGTGGCGCGGCGCAGCTTTCACCAGATCGAGCCATGGCAAGGCGCTCAACTGTGAACCAGCCTGCACATAGACGTATGTGCTTCGAATGTGGTGCTTCAGCATTGATTCTCCATCAAGTATCCGGGTCAAGTATTTTTCCATTCGGGGACAACTATTTTTCCCGACGGAGTCTTCTGAGCGAGGCTGAAAGCCGAGCACGGGTTGTTCTGTTTTGGAGAGGGGGAATCGTGCGGTGGGAAAGTGGGAAACCTGCTTTTGGTTTTCCACTTTCCCATCCGCTTCGTCGTCGGGCCTGTGTGGAATGTGGGAATCGCGCAGCGATTTCCAAGGACTGTGGGAAGCGGTGTTTGCTTTCCATCAGTCCGTCATTTCCACAGGCCAGGTTTTTACTCGGCCGCGGCTTCCGTTTTTGCTTTCTTGGCCTGCTCGACGCGATAGCTCGGGATGTTCAGCTCCAGGATGACGCAGTGGTGCACCGGGCGGTCAATCGCTGCAGCCGTCGTCATCGGGTCTTTGAAGATACCTTCCCACTTGGAGAACGGCAGGTTGCTGGAGATCAGAACGCTGCCGCGTTCGTAGCGTTCTGCCAAAAGTGTGAACAGCACTTCCATCTCTTCACGGCTCTGCTGCACGTAGCCGAGATCATCGATAATGAGGCCTTCGAAGGCAGCTGGCCGTTTGATGAACCGGCTGAGCTTGAGATCTCGTTTGGCGACCAGCAGGTCTTGCACGAGCAAAGCCGAAGTGGTGAAGTAGATGCGGCGTCCTCGTGCAATCAACTCTTGACCGACGGCACAGAGCAAGTGCGTTTTTCCGCTTCCAGGATTGCCGAAGGCCAAAATGTTTTCACGACGATCCAGGAACTCGCCTTCCAGTAGTGCTTTCGTGATCATGGCTACTTTCGGCGGAAGCCGCTTAAGGCTGAAGTTCGATAATGCTTTCTCGGCCGGGATGCGCGATTGGTTCAGCAGCCGCTCAATGCGCTTGCGCTGACGGTCCTCGCACTCTTGTGTGACCAACTGTAATAGGTAGCGCTCATAGCTGAGCGTTTCCCGTTCCGCCAGCCGAGCCGTTTCTTCATAACAGTGCCGAACGGTGGGCAACCGGAGTTCCGTCAGCCCGGTCGTGAGCGCCGCTTTCACATCTGTGACTTCTGGGGTGGTCACGCAGCCGCTCCTTCGTTAGACAGCAACTCATCAAACACGGACAGCGACACCGGAGCGACCTCCATTGCCGTCAACGGCGACGGAGCACCTTGTTCGGTGAGATGTGCGACAGCGTTGGCATTCACGGAATCGCGCTGGCCGAGCAGGACGCGAACGCCTTCTTCGACGATGGACTCGCCGCGCTTGGCAGCCAAGACGAGGATTTGCAGGTATTCTTTTGAACCCTGCTTAGGCCCATGTTCTTCCCGCAGCGCATCGTACGCAAGCCGAAACCAGCTTGTTGAAAACAGATCCTCGCGGTAGCGATAGTGTTCAAAGGCGCCCGGCTTGCGAACCAGCCAATCAATGATGTGCCGGTAGTCGATGCGGTGTTTGCTGCGGCCGCGCAGCCTCGGCAACTCCTCGACTTTGCGATCGCCGTACCAGATCTCAACCGTGTCGGGCAGCACCCTGGCTTCTACCATTTCGCCGATTAAACGGCTGTGCACCGAATACGTGTTTCGATGAACCGTCACCAGACTGCCGGGGCTGACTCGCACGCGCTCTCGCCGCACACTTTCCAGGCGATGTTCGGGCAACGGCTGCAGTCTGTTCACCTCTTCGACAAGGCGGTCGTGACGGCCGGCATTTAACTGTTTGAACAAGCGTTGAAGAAATCCCTGATATGCTGCCACGGTGCCGAAGTCGCGACTACCGCGCAGCATCAACGCCTGATCGACGGCGTTCTTGAAGCGATAGTGCCGCTGCTCCACATGACCGTTTTCGTTCGCGTGTCCGGCCTGAGTCTTCTGACCCTGGATCCGGTAATGCCGCAACAGCCCTTCATATGCTCGTGTGAACTCTCGAGTGTCAACCAGGTTGTTCACCGCGGCGCTCAGCCGGTCCGTCCGGTGCTCGAGCGGGACTCCCCCCAACTCCCATACCGCATTTTGCAACCCCTCGCTCAAGCTCTCGAACGTTTCCGAATAACAGATAGTCCCGGTTTCCCAGTTCGAGTAGGTCAGAACGAAGTGATAGATCAGATGCGGAAATGTTTGCCCATTGATGGTGACACCCAAGTCCCGGCAATGTGTGAAGTCTGATTGACACAGCTCACCAGGACGGTGTTCCTGTGCGAAAAAAACCTCGCGCGGTGGTCCTTCCGTTGCCCGCCAGTACTTGATCCGCCGCCGCAGAGTCCGCACCTGTCCGTCCTGGAACCGCCCGGGATACGTTCTCTGCAAATGCTCAAACAGCGTCTTCGGCTGCAGCTCCGGCTCCGCCGTCAGCAACTGCCGAATCTCTTCGAACGCTTCCGCGAACGGATCTGGCCGCGTCCGCCACGTATGCTTTTGTTGCATCTCGCTCGGCAGTCTTCGATCGCGCAAGTATTTCCGCGCCATCTTCGAGTCCATCCCGGACTTTGCCGCTGCAGCCTCTACGGATAGCTTCTGCACCAGCCGCCACAGCCGTTTAACCTTCCGATCGCTCACCATACAAGTCGCCTTCGACTTGTATAGCTTCCCTTCCTCTATGCCTCGGGAACTCTAATTGTCCCCGCCGGAAGTTTAATTGTCCCCGATCAGAAGATCGAGGAAAGCAGAAAAGGCCATCCCAATAACAGAGATGGCCATCCATGAGGGTTACTACTGTTACTGCTGAAGTGGAGCTGGACGAGAGATTCTCTCCGCTACCAGAAGGGTTTCCCGAATACCCCTGGTTCAGATTGCAGAGCCCATGCTGTGCACCTCTAGTTCTCTGTCATCATCCTCAGATGGGCCTTGCGCGTGTCGGGCAATTTGAGGAGATCCTCACCTTGAGCCCTGACCGCCAATGCGTCCGTGATCGCAGCCCTGAGTGAAGAATTATTTGGGCAAGTAGCCTGGATTGCCGCAACGCGATCGAAAGTCGCTCCCGCTTTAATAGCGGTGTTGGCAGGCCGCTCCCACTCGCTTGGGATATCGCGGGAAACTACACGGGTAGTTACGGTCGGGTATCCTGGCAAAGATGTCAGCTAAAGTGCAATCCACTGCGGAACGTTCCGAAGTAAACTTCAATCTTGCTCGGGGGGATCCTGGCACGTTGAATTGCAAGACGAGGCGAACGCACGCGGATCATCCAGACGGGCTTGGAACTCGTACAAGGCCAGCAAGCGCCGCATCAAAGATGGGCCCGAATCTGATCTGCCGTGCTTCCGTAACTCTAAGAACGGCGTTAAACGCGGCCCGATTGGAGTGGATCATGGCGCCACCGGAAGTACTTTCGGGACCCAATCTACTAAGGCGATTCATGCTGGTACTGGCGAAGCTTTATTACCAAGGGATCGGAACCGACTCTCCCCGGGTTTTACCGTAACCTTTGCCCTGTTGGAGTCCCTCTTGTGAGGCCAGTTTCCGGGATGCAGTTCAGAAAGCTCCACTCCGTCGCCCGTTCAGCAGGCCCTTGGTGAACTGCTTGAGCACCGCTCGCGTTCCTGGACCGTGGCTCCTCGATGATCAGGAATTCATAAGCGGTGGCGCTTCATCAATAGAACTGGGAACTGTCGAGGTGGCCGGCGACCCGCAAGAGGGACAGAAAATCGGAACCATCTTCAGTTCTCAGGCACATAGCGAGGTGGGATAGTATTGGACCGCAGTTCCTCCATCGCATAAGCGCCTAATTATGTCACGGTTCACGCGGGCACGCATTACTCGAAGTCGGCCTAAATCTCGGTTGCAGTATGCGCCGGAATGCCTTGAGGAGCCGGCGCGAAATCCGCACCGAGCTATTGCTTCGACTGTTAACTGACCATCCCGCTACCTTGTTTTGGGCTTTCAGCGCCTCTCTCCTGAAGCTCTAGAATGGTTTGAAGCGGTCGCAGGTCTGAAGCAACGGCATCATTCATGGCCGTTCCGCTCAAGAAACGGGAACACTAACAACCGACAGGCCCGACGGACAGGATCCAGGAATCTCACGCCAAAAGTCCAGACAAAAAGAGCACAAAGTAATGTGCCGGCTGTAGCAGGTTCCGGCACGGAGTCGATCGGAGAGAGACCGTATCGCTGTTGCGCCACTGCGAAATCATCGCCTGAGACGTTATCAAGGAAGACATAAGAGAAAGGCTCAGTATTGGTTGAGGCGGCATACAGGAGCGCACCAGCGTTTCCGTTCGGACGTAAGTCAATCGTCCCTGCCAGGGAATCCGAGGTGTAGAAATCCGCAACAATCTCTTCTGTAACGGGCAAGTCAGGCTCGATCTCGAGGCCTAACACATAGGCTGGTGTAGATAGCCCAATCAGCAGATAGGGCGTCCCTTCGGTCGAAGCTACCCTAGGAAAGGCGCTGCTAACGACTGGCGGGCTATTCCATGTAGTCCACGACTCCGGCACGCTGCGCTCGTTCAGCGGGAGATTATAGGTCAGCATTTCAGACCCGTCTGACACGGAGGTGATGTCCCTGTAATCCGGATCTTCGAAACTGATCACATGGGTGGACGAAATGTACGGCTGATTTGGTTGTGCTATGGGTAAGAAGTCTGCCCGCCCGGGTACGCAGCCCACTACGCCGATGGCCAATGTGATAATCAGAAGCTTATGGGGGAAGCTCATAATCGTTGCATCACTCCGTTAGTGCTTCTCGGCCTTGTTAATCTCAGTTGCGCTTAGAGCCCGCTTGAGAATGACCGGTTCTCGCACATGGTCTGTCTGATCGACGAATGCTTCGATACTTTTCGGACAGGGAGACCATCGAATCTTGACACTTTGCCGAACGGAGAATTGGCAGCGCTGCAAGGGTGATGTCAAGCGGCGAGCAGGACTCAAAAGCCTGATGTGACCGTATCTCTCAGCTTCACCCGCTGACGTGGAGAGTGCTTGCATTTTCAAGAACTACAACGGATTGCGAAACGCGAAAGCACCTCGAGTTTGCGAGGCACAGAAAAGCAGAGTTAACACAATCGATGGCGCTCCCTGCGCCTTAGCTCGGCAAGCCGGGGCGATGTCGAAGAGAGATGAGCGCAGAATGCTCATTGATCTCGGCGAAACCTAAAACCCGCCCATCGGATTGGTTCAGGACGTGAATCTGTCGCACTGCGTACGCTGCGAGGACCTGAGCGATGCCTTGAGAGGAGACAAGAAACAGGAAGTAACTGCATGGGCCCTCTTGGCGGTCCTTGCGGCCGATCGAGGCGCCCATCCGCAGGGAGACGATCCGCGGCTACCGGGGGCTATTGGGCCCCCGACGAATAGGAAGGCCCACACCTGCAGAACCGACCGTGGATCGATTACGACTCCGCCATACGTCCGGGGCCCGGCCGCCCAGCGTCTATCCGCGATCGCTTGCGAGCCGTTCCGCGAGTGATCAACTGCCATATCAGCTTCTGCCTATACAGTGATAGGACAGTTCTCCAGAAACAGGTGAACTGAAATGTACCTCGAACGAACTAGATCCCGAATAAGTGACCCAGAGACGGTTTCCAGAACCCAAATCAAACTCAGGCGTGACAGTACATACAGGACTAACCGCGTAACTGTGTGCAAACGGATACATAACATACTGTTCCGAGGACACCGACAACTTGCCAACTAGGTCGGTGTTTTCTTGTCGCCCCGTCTGCAATCTTCCCTCATCAACTTGCACGCTGTTCGAAGGATTGTTCACTCCAAACCAATTAACACTGAACATTGCCTGTTCCGCTACGTTAAGTGGGCCAGGACTGTAACCGAGCTTGAGACTCGGGCCATTTCTCTCAATGAACGAATAAGTCGATGTCTCCCATGGCCCATCAAAGAAATTTAAGCGATTCGGGCTGTAGTTGCCGACCTGCTGGATGAACAATTCATTCGCTACAATCGGTCGCTCCCCGAGGAACGGCGCTCCCGTGTAACCCTGGTTCACCTGTCCCCACGTATAAAACGGCCAAACCGTTCGCCCAACTGCCGTTTCCATTATGTCGTTCGTCTGTAATCCATTTGCTAACCCAAAAACCCGAGAATTAGGAAACGCCCCAGTATACTGACTTCCACTCTGGTCGAAATATGCTGCCGAGAACGTAAAGTTACCAATGTTGGTATTCAAGGCTCTCATGAGATATTGGTCCGTGATATCCGCCGACATTGGATTTCCTATTCTCGTCCCGCTAATCCCATGAATGGTAAGTGTCTGAATATCGTTGAAATCCAGGCAAGTGGCGGCTGACTCGCAATGAAGTTGGTTTATCGTCGCCGACTGAAGCCCGTTAAACAAGATGGCATGCCCGTACTGCGAGGGGTCATTGACACCCCCGCTCCATGGAGAATTGTAGCGTCCGCCTAGCGGCTTCATTGTCTCTTCAACATACACCTGATTCACCGATAGGGCTCCAAATCCAGTTTGACCCGGATTATGCACCCAAGCATGGTCGGACGTCGTGGTTGCTATGATCCAAAGGTTATCGAGTTCGGTCGATCCCGTATAAAGCGCTGGGCCGAAAGAGTTCGTGATTACGACGTGGCGAAGGAACGTTTGAATAAAGGTGCCTCGATAGTCGACGAGTGCTGCGCCTTTGAGTTCTGCCGTCTGTTGTGATCCATTTCCGTCAAATACAATATTCTCGAGCGCCATATACTCGTTCCCGCTTCCCGGCGGCGCATAACTATCAATTGTCCTGAGTAGTGAGGTGTTTGTATTTGGGGCGAGTCTGATGACTACGCCTGCCGCTGCATCTAAGTAGTTGGGGTTGTTAGCGGACTGCCCATAGAGATAACTACCGGGAAGCAAAACTAGTGTTTTTGACACCAGGTAGCAACCACCGGCGGGCTTATCCAAGAACATCCACCTTTGCATGTTAAGCATCGATTGGATGGCCGCAGTATCGTCTGTTTTACAGTCGCCTTTGGGATAGAAGAAGCCCGAGTTGGCGACCGCCATCACTTGTGGCGGCGTCATTGCCCCGTGCGATTCAGGTTGTGAATCTGATCCTGTAGCGGTCGCCGATGAACATATGGGCCCTGCTAGCAGCATCAGGCTCAGCGCAATGGAACAATACGCATTCGTGCGGTTCCCAAGTCGAGATCGAAGGTGGCGCCGAAAAGGGCGGAGATTCAGCGCTAGGCAAGTTGCCATCGGGCGTTCCATGCCACACTGGCCAATTGGGGTTAGGGCCCTCTGGTCGACGGGAGTATCTGTCATACATAGGCTACGTGCTATCCTTTGCCTTGAAATCTCCTAGTGAGTCATTGTTACTACCACAGTGAAACGCCAGCCAAAGATAGCGTGGTCGGCAATCCTGTGGGAGTCATTGCGCTCTGATGGACGACAATCAAGAGTCAAATAACATAAGCAGAGCGCATCGCGTAACAAGAGCAAACATCAAGACGCATTGAGTGCTGCCGGAGAGGTACCGTTGCCGGATTAGTGTCCAACCTGCTGCCCATCTGTCGAATAGACCAATGAGAAGGTGGTTCCACTTCTCGAAGACTCAGAATACAGGAGCTTACGACTGCCGACAATTGGTGTAACACTCGCGCGTACCCCGATGCAGCACAGTTCGCTGACACATCATCTCCCGCTCTACTTTCGACAATCGCTAAAAGACGAAGGCGGCGTTCATCGCCATCATGCACAAGCCCCAAGTATCGGCATTAGTTTGAGCTCGTAAGGTCTGTTTGCATTGGCTACAAGCGCGTCAACCGCCTTGGTTTTTCTCCGTGGCACTTGTAATCACAACTCCTCGTGATCCGGTGAACCCGCCCGTGCCGGATCGTATTGCTTTCGGCAAACCTCGGTTAGAATCGCTCAGTGCCCTCAAGCAGGGTCAGCCTAGAAGGGCTTTCCGTGGGGCTCCTCTCACCGAGCTTCTTCAATCGTCGTGTCAGCGCACACTTTCTTCGCCGTGCCGGCGCGTTTGCTGGCTTGATCTTTGGTGATCCCGGTACTAAAAACAAAATCAAGAGGAATGACGGGCTGATCACCAGATTTATGACGGGCTTAGAGAGCGGCGTGGTCTCGATTCCAGCCGACCTCATTGCCGAAAACAAGGCAATGTCCTTAATTGCAGAGGTGATTCGGAGTGGAGTGGCAGGTGCTAAGGCGAGGTAGGGGCATTCGGTTTGGCCGGAGGTGTGGTCGCCATGGCCGTCCAAACATTCTTGGACGTGCATAGCCATAGGAACGAGGTATTGAGGGGCGGTGAGACGAAAATGATTTGCCCGACCTCACATACTCTGGGCAGCTGGTTGGCGACAGTAATCGGCTTAGCAGCGGGGAAAGCTCCGAAGTCAGCGTTATAGCTCTGACTAGAAAGGTTGATTGCCGTTCCAGAGCTTTGCAAATGACACTGCGCCGATTGGCTCGCGAGAAGACCAAGAGCAAGTACGAGGGGGCTCAATCTTGTAAGCATAGATCACCTCAAGGTATGTTTAAGAACTAGTGCGCGATCGGAGGGTTTTTTCTATGCCGATCTGAGGATTTCGAAAGCTCGCTTACACCTCCTCGTCGCTACAGTAGCTATTGCTAAGGACCCACTCGGTAGCGATCGCCCGGAGGCCGCAGGCGGGCTAGGAACTCGGCGATTATTGATCATGACGAGCTTCACCTTGATCGGACGAACAGGGAGGTAAGTTTAAGCTCTTCTCATGTCTCAGATTTTCAGAAGAAATGAGGCGCATGCACTATGACCCGCTAGCCGGAATAGTGAACGTTGCCGAGGTGTTGATGGATGGTGTCACGCTGCTTGTGGCCGTGATCGTGACAGTCTGTGCCGAGGAACCTGCGGTAGCAGGCGCCGTGTAGAGCCCGTTCTGGTCGATGGAACCGGGGCCCGATATGGACCAGCTGGCTGCATTGCTCATATACCAGCCGGTCGCGTACAGCTGGAGGGTGCTGCCCGCCGAAACTGTCGTCTTTTGCTGCGTATCGATCGTAAGGTAAGGCGAAGTAGAGTCCGGGATAATCTCCAGACCATTGATGATCGGCATCGGTGCGGCGGAAGTAGGAACATCCGGCAGATTGATTCGCAGAGCAACATACAAAATGTTGTTTGTTACTTGTGCCGGGATGTATACGTCGACTGGTACCGCGTACAGATAGTTATTAGCCAGGCCGAAGTCGTAGTTGTGCAACGCGATCTGACCGTTGGCTTCCACATCGAGAGGCCGGTGCGAAGTTACGTTGACATTCGGATTGTAGTTGACACACGCGCTGGTATTACAGCCGTTGTAAATCTGCCCGAACATCACGCGGGCCTTGTAATTGCCGTTTGGAACGATGAGCGTATAGACGATATCGTTGCCATAAGTGTACCCGGCGCTCTGATACACATTGCGTTCGGCGTTGCCGTTGAGCGACTGCCAATTCGGATAGTCGCCAGCCTTTTGCGCATACCCGCCATTCTCGAACCCAATATCGCCCAACCAGACATTTCCATTGCCATCCGTGGTTCCGGACGGATTGCCCGAATCGATACGGATACTCCCTGCCGGATTGGTCCCGATAGGCAGCACCGTGACGTAGAGTTTGGCAAACGAGTTTGGCTCAGCGGCACTTGTCACCTGGAGAACTGCCTGGGACGGCGACGCTACCGTGGCCGGCGGTGTGTACAAGCCGCCAGCAGTTACCGTCCCGACACCGGACACGAGAGACCAAGTCGTAGTTGGGTTGCTGACTCCGGTCACCCATGAAGTCAGTTGATAACCTGTCATGCCGGCCATAATTACCATCGTCGGAGAGGGTATACCCACGATCGTGCTCTGCAACGGAACCGGGAAGCTGGTTTGATAAGCAGCATTCGTTTGGTCGGTAGCATTAACCACGGCAAATGAGCTCGGGGTCTCAAATCCGTTTGCCGGATTCACCCGCGCGGAAGAATTACTTACAATGAAGCTCGATTCGTCTACGGCTTCGAAATTGGACATACCAATCTGAGCTCCCGAGATCTCGCCCAGAACTCCCATTGTTGCGGGGTCTTCACTGACGTCTGTCCCTACTGTGATCGTAGGGCCCGTCCCGGCATCGGCAAGAAACATACCGTACTGCTTCAGGGCTGTTAAGAGCACCTTAGCGGTCGCACTGAACTTGCTGATGTCGTAGGAGGCTTTCAGCCGAAAACGCGCGCCGTAGGGCGGGCTGGAAGTACAGCCGCCGCAGCCGTTACCGCTGTTAGCTGGCCAATACTGCAACGCCTGGATATAACCTCCGGCCACTGTGAAGCGCATGGCATGATTGACAACTCCAGCCTTGATCTCGTCAAGATGCAGAGTCAGAGGAGCAAGCGGGAGTCCCGCTGCGTCCGTCGAGCCCTGTGTCGGAAGCGCGTAATTGCTCCAGCTGTAAGTCAGCCCGCTCTGGGCTGTGCAGCCGGCCGTACCATTGCGACAGGTATTCGGTACGAAGTAATCGTTGTAGATTTCGTAGAACTGGCAGTTATCCTTTCGCACCGTCAGAATGTGATGATCGCTGCTGTTCATACGAGTCGTGAACGTTCCGCCCTCTCTCTTTAGCCCGGGCCACTGGGGCATCACGAATGGGCCATTGTACCCGGTCGTGTAATAAAAAGACATGCTCTTTACGGGTGTTGTGGCATCCGCAATGTTCGTGCCCCAGGAAGTGTAAAAGGTGACTCCGTTTATACCCATATTTGCGGTCCAGGTAGCCGAGTGCGATTCAAGGGGAAGGTTGTCGATTCGCGTGTTATAAACCGCATCGTTCGGCATTGCCTGACAACTCCCGACAACATTTTGGGGCGGGATGTTGGTTGGTGCAGAGAAGGTGGCGGAGGTGCTGCTGTTTGTAACGAGCGAACCCGAACTTCCGTTCGCAAGTGACCAGTTTACGGGCTTGTTCGAAGTGAATGTAACAATGCCGTTCTCTCGGGCGGAAGTAGCGGAAGGCGTAATTATCAGACCGCCGCTCGTGATCACTGCGACTCCGGTCCCCGTGAGGCTTACGGTCGTGGGCGAACCTGGCTGGCTTCCGGTGACGACCACCGAAGCTGTTTCTGCCGCGACCAGGGAAGGTTTGAACGACACCGACAAAACGCAGCTGGCTCCCGAAGGCACCGTGCTTCCGCAATTATGGGAAAGAAGAAAATCGCTCGCGTTACCTCCCGCCATCGAAATCGAAGAGAGCGAGAGATAGGATGTCCCAGTATTCGTCAGAGTAATCGTCTGGACGGCGCTGGTTGTTGCCGCCGTCTGATTTCCAAAATTCAAGCTGGTGGTGCTGAGGGCCACAGCTGGTACGGCAGGAGTTGCGCCAGCTGTTAAGGTTGTCCAGACATTCGTGTTCGTACAGCCAAACAAGTTTGTTCCTGGCGTTACGGAAGTATTAAAGAAAAGCTGTCCTACTTCACATGTCGGTGGCAGCGTTGCTCCCACTGGCGCCGGGCGCGTAAACGGAAACACAGAGAAGTCCGGATTACGACTTTGGGTAGCGAGATTTATCTTCGCCGTCTGTCCGTACGTGAGCGGAGATCCTATGACAAGAGCTATCAGGCAGATCAGGCAGAGAAAGAAGTCTATCCCACGGGCGGACCGAGCATCTCTACAATCAGGGATTTTTCGCGTTGCAGACGCAGCGAGAGAAACGCTGGACAAACGGAAGCCACATAGACAGCTAGCAACTTGAGACGATTCACACCCCCGGATTCGTATCATGACCAAGCCTCTGTTTCAAACCGGCCTATGCTGAGGAGTACTCCGCGGCCGTCGTAATTCTCAAAACTGCCGGAAGAGATGGCTTATGCCAGATCCCCTGATTCTGAGTAAGCCCGTCGAGAAACCTCAGGGTGCCGCAGCGAAGTGACGGAAAGGTGAGACTGACTCCAAGAAATGTGTGGTCCGCCGCTGGTCTGCGCGACTGCAATCGAGGGGACAACAGATTGGTCCTGCTCATCAGGTAGCATCCATGCGACAGGTCACAGCCGGAAAATCCCTACTGGCTCTTGATTCATCTCTAATTCCGACAGGATGTACCGATAGCTCAGTATGGATCATTATCGTTGGGACACAAGAGTGGACATCGCTGCGCTTGGATGGCTTTACCTCGCCGAGACACGCCTAAGGTCGGCCTCCACAACTCGCGGCAAACGAGCGCAAGCCAAATCGACCCTGGAAGCCGGAAGGGCGCTGGCCGCTGCGGTAAACGCCGTTGCTCAACAGGCGCAGTCCAGGAGCGCAAAGGGGTACTCGAAGCAAAACCACGATTGAACAGCTCTTGGCCGCAAAAGCCTCCCCCGTTGCTTAGAATTGCACTAATTTGTTATCCCCGCAATGCTCTTGGTTCGGCCTGCGCCGGCGTGATCTAAGGCCGGGGGAACTCTCCTTTGATACAGGTCCGCTTTTGACGAGGAGGGGAAATGATCCGCCTTCGGATACTCGTTACCTAACCCGTAAGGGCCGAGGTCTGTAAGATTCGTTCACGGTTTGTTAGGTTGGAGTTGTGGTTTTACTAGCGTTGGGCGCTTATACAATCTAGTGGCCGAATCGAGAGGACGGGAGTGGTTAGCCTTTTCCTCAATAAGCTGTAGGCCTTTCTGTATTAATCTAACCGCAGCCGCATGAGCTTTGCCCGGCGCTTCCGGCTTAAGTAACTCTCCAACGCAAAGCAGAATCGCCAGGAGTTCGCGTTCAAGAGGCGTAAGCGGTTGGTGAAGGTTGACCGGGAACGTATCTTCTGACAGGGCACACTCGATAGGCGAACACATTGAAAGTTCAGTAGATAAACGGCCGTGAATATGCCTTAGAAATCGCTTCTTTGCTTCCAGTGTGCCCCGACGATTGGTGAAAGCCGGTATGTGTTCGGCCGAATCCAGCAAACAGAACATCTCATGTATAACCGCCGCTTGTGTGCGGCCGATCTCCGCTTCGATCCTTTCGATCTCGGCGGCCTCATCAGCTAGAACAAGACGCCAAGCGGCGCCAATTTGCAGATGATGGGCTTCATTCTTTCTACGATTTGTACTCACGACGGCCCTTATCCATTCCCGCCATTGCGTTCGAGTTGGCGTCGGTGTCCTTCCAGGGATTGTGAGTTCGACTCTCACCATCCGCATACATCCCAATTATATGTGAGCTTCTGTCAACCCAAAATAGGTTGGTTGTAGTGAGGTTGGTGATATCGAGCAGACGGGCCAGAAAGTTTCGGACCTCTGGCCCATGTCCATCCGCTTTGAAGGCTTGCTCGGGATGGGAGCAAACAGTTTCCGGTTAGGTGTCCGACTTTGCCGAAATCTCTCCGGGGCCGTTGTCTCTCAAGGAATCCGGAACACCGTGCTCCTTCATGTACCGGAGGAGGTAAAGCACAGATCCCCAGCTTGTATAGCGATCCGGGGAATCAGCGTCTATGAGTGACGGTGTTTCCTGTTCAATCCTGTCCTGTTCTTCTGCAAACGCGATTTCATCTGAGATAGTCCGGCGCTTCGCAGTCATACATCCACGATTGTGACAGCCTTTGGGCAAAAGCTCCACTAATTGTCGAGTTGAATTCAGCTAAATGCTGACTAGCGGAATCTCGACACCCGCCGAACTGCCCACCCGCGCTGATCGAATTGATACGCGAGAACAACGAAGAAGCCCATCACTACAAGTAAGCAATAAATCAGCAGGTGGTACACAGCTGTTGCGGAGTTTTTGCGGAGAGGCTGGTCGTCGCGAAGAAGTCTTCCGCTGTTTCTCCCGCCACTCCCGAACCGCATCCCGCTTGACCGTCCAGCGTTCCTCGCCCGAATTATCGTCATGGGCGCACCCGAAAACCACCACAACATGGCCCAACGCTCAATTGCCTTTGACCTGCCCGTCGAAACCGATCCATTCGTAACTAGGAATTCGGGTTCTCACTAGCTTCGTTCGTAGTTTTCCTTCGCCGTTCATATTGGTCGCACTTCACACGACTGCGGGATCGGGTCAAGGCCGAGCGGAGCGAGTCCGTCAGGGTTGCCTTGACCCGGTTTTGCTGTCGTGTCATTCAGGATCCGAACGGCGAAAGAAGCGCTGCTCTGAATCGCGAACTCGCTCGGGGTTGCGCACTGTAACGCGCTATGCGGCCGAAAGTCGTTGTAATCGGCCCTCCAGCTTTCGATGATGCTGCGGGCCTGACGCAAGGTAGTAAACCAGTGTGCATTCAGGCACTCGTCTCGAAACTTCCCGTTAAAACTTTCCACGTGACCGTTCTGCATTGGCTTTCCTGGTTCGATGTAGTCGAGTCGTACCTTCTTCTTCTGGCACCAGTTGCGCACCGCATCGCACACGAATTCAGGGCCGTGATCGACACGAATGGCGTCAGGCAGTCCATGCTGTTCTGCCAGTTGCTCCAGAACACGTACGACGCGTGCACCTGGCAGACTCAGATCCACTTCAATGACCGGGCACTCGCGCGTAAAATGATCGATGACCGCGAATGCACGGAAACTACGCCCATCCGCCAAACTGTCGCTGACGAAGTCCATCCCCCAGCGTTGATTCGGCCGTGTAATCTCGTTTTGTACCGGCTTGGAATGCAGCCACCGTTTGCGCTTGCGGCGTGGCACCTGCAATCGCAACGCCTTCGTGACGTGATGCACACGACCATGCCAGACCGCAATACCTTCACGCTTGAGCAATGCCGTCAGGCGACGGTAGCCAAAGCGCGGGCGAGCTGCGGCCAGTTCCGAAACGCGCCTCTCCAGGTGATCGTCAGCTTTGGGCTTGCGCTGGTAACGCTGTGTGGATCGCGGTTGATCGATCAACCCGCAGGCACGACGTTCGCTGACACAAAAACACTGCTTCATATGCGCGACCGCCGCTCTCTTGGCCTCCGGGCTTACCATTTTTTTGCGGCCAGATCCTTCAGCATCGTTATATCCAGCGCTTGATCGGCCACGATCCGCTTCAGCTTGCTGTTTTCTTCTTCCAGTTGCTTCAGGCGTCTGGCTTCACTTACTTCCAGTCCGCCATACTTGCTGCGCCACCCATAAAAGGTGGCCGCACTGATGCCGTGCTGCCGGCACAAATCGCCTGTCTTGGCTCCCGCTTCGCTCTGCTTCAGAATGCCGATGATCTGTTCTTCGCTAAACCTGCTGCTCTTCACTCTTTCGTCTTCCTTCTGCAACTTCCGTTGCTTTGGAAAACCCAGTTTAGAGTGGCTCAGTTCCGTCGGGCAAGGTCACCTTCTCCGCTGCATTAAATAGGCTTGCAGCTTCGAGCGTTACGGCGTGGATCTGGCCGGCTTTGCCCTTCATCTGCACATGGCAGCATCGCACCAGGACAGCGTAGGAGATTTCGCTTTTTTTTCGCACTTGACGGACTCAACCGTTGCCCGTCACGCGCGTGCCAAGAACAAACAAGAATGGTCCGGGGATTATGCTTAGGTAGCCCAAAAGACCAAACCTGTGGTGATTGCACTCACGCCAGCCGCCCACCGCTTCTTAACGCCTTCCCATACGCCCAAGAGCTATATGAGAGTACGGCACCTGGAAAAGTGGCCAACTGGTATCCATACAAAGCGGTTAAACCATGAGCGGGAAAATCATACCTGAATTTCTTGAGCACGTCAGTACTCTAACAATCCCGAAAGCAGCCAACTGACCCATTTGGCCCATTGCGCGGCTACCGGGATACTTTTCCACAGCTTGGTCCTTGAAAGGCACGATTCTCATTTTTTTGTCACCACGCAATTGGTAACGATCTCACTCAAGAGGGTCCCGAAGTCTGGAATGGTGAGACGGACCGTGTTCCTTCCGTGAGCCTTCCCGGTCTTGGTGTTGAGCGCCTCGCGGAAAGCGACAGTGTGCGGTCTCGATAATACCCAAAGCCGTAGCGCTCCGGGTGTCCAGGGCTCAGTGCGAACATCAGGCCGAGGCGATCCAGCGATTGAATGGCACTCTTTTCATCGACGCAAAACACGGCGGCGTGTTGCGGTGGATGGATGGAGATACAAGCTGATGATGTCAGTGGCTTTCTCTTCGTAATCCGGATTATTGCTCGCCGTGTAGCAGTCCAACCGTGCGGCTTGATGCCAGCCGCCTGTCACACCCGATACATCATGCTTGCTGCCGAGCCACCTTGGTAGTGTCCCGAATTTTGTGTAAGTCGCTATTCTCCGGTTTTGTTCCCTTCGTGATCTTAAACTTGCTCTTCCAAGTTTGCTAACGAGAAGCCGGAGCGCCGTAGGCGTGGAGGCTTTTCGTTAGCGGCCGCCCCTTGCCGTGCCCGCCTCGATCCGGTCTCCCCATAGCAGCAGGAAGTGATTCAACGAAGTCCGCCAGTTCGGCGCCGGACGCCAGCGTCGCGCGATGTTGCGCAGCGCCAGATACAGCAGCTTGAGCGCGGACTCCTCGTTTGGAAAAGAGGCCCCTGTCTTGATCACCTTGCGCAGTGTCATGTGCTGCGATTCGACCACGTTGCTGGTGTAGATCGCGCGCCGGATCTCTTCCGGTTACGCAAACTGCGGACTGATGCCGGCCCAGTGCCTTCGCGACAGCTTGCCGATAGCGGCGTACTTGTGGTTCCAGCGCTCTTCGAAGCTCTCTCCCGGCTTCAGCGGTCGGAGCACGATAAATGCCGCGCAAATCCTCGGCCAACGCCCTGCGCTCCTTCAGTTCACATATGCCAAGCTGTTGCGCGCCATGTGCACGATGCAAAGCTGCACTTCCGTTCGCGGATACACGGTCGAGATGGCTGCGTGGACGGCTTGAAAGGCTTCCCAGAAGGCAACCAGGATGTCCGCCACCCCGCGATTGCGAATCTCAGTCAGAATCTGCAACCACAGCTTGGCTCCTTCCGTCGCGCTGGTCCATAGCCCCAGCACTTCTTTCGCACCCTCCATCATTACCCCGATAGCCACAAACACCGCCCGGTTCTCAACCCGCCCTTCCTGCCGCATCTTGACCACCAGCGCGTCCAGATAAACGATCATGTAGAGCGGCTCCAGCGGACGGCTTTGCCACACACGCACCTCGTCCATCACTTCATCGGTGACCTGGCTGATCAACGTGGCGCTGACCTCCACCCCGTAGATCTCGCGCAGATGTGCCTCAATATCGCGCGTGCTCATGCCACGTGCGTACATCGAGATGATCTTGTCGTCGAATCCCGTCCAGCGGCGCTCGTGCTTGGGCAGAATCTGCGGCTCGAAGCTCCGTTGCGATCGCGCGGCACTGCGATCTCAGTCGAACCAAAGTCACCCTGCACCGTCTTGCGGCTCGTGCCGTTGCGGTTGTTACCACTGCCGTGGCCTTCCGGCTGCCCCTTCTCATAGCCGAGGTGATGTGTCAACTCGGCATTCATCGCCCGTTCCAGCAGCGCTTTCGTTAGCTGCTTTAGCAGCCCGTTCGGGCCCACGATCTCTTCTGTCTTCTTGCCTTTCAGCAACTCATCCAGAGCTCGCTCCAACCCGCTTGTCTGTTCTTCCATTCCGTTCTCCTTATTCTCGGAGAACGCTTCTTACACAAAGTGTTTTACACCCTCAGCGCCTTGGGAGTTTGCGCCAACTCCAATGCCTGAACCGTAGTTACATTCCCAGGCCTGCATCGCCGAACAGCGTGCCGCGATGCAGGCAAGGTTCTTTGATCGGCGCACATAGCGCTCGGCACGGCATTTCAAGTGCGGAGATCGAACTTACAGCTTCAGAGTCTGCGCGCCTGAGGCTTGTACTATTTGTCCATGTTGTACAACGCGTCTCAGTGTCATCGAGCGATGGTTGGCCAAGCAGAACGTCGTGAACGGGACGTGTGAGATCTCGAGCCATCTGCGCCATTGATGCCCCTCCTCTAGCTTTGGTGCTTTCCGAAGATCCTTGCCGCTCCCTTCAACGTCCGAGTCTCGGCGCTTAAAAAGAGCTGCCGCGCGGGGACCTGCCATCGAGCTCGAAAGGATCTGTTGCTAGGTGGTTTGATCGCTCCTCGCTGGATCAGACTCAATCTCTTGCTCCTGGGACATCTAAGCGAAGATGCTGCCTCCGCCAACGTGACTCAACTTGCTCACGGCGCCCTCCGCTTCAGCTCCCTGCGCTCCTTTTCGCTGCGGCCCAGAACAAGACCCTTCCGAATTGCTTCTGAGCCAAGTCACACTAGGAACTTCAAACAAGCCGAGTAGCAGTCTACGGAAGGTGACCAGCCCACCAATAGCCTAATATCGATATGAGGCCGAGAGTGCGTCCGATATCTGCGGCGTCAAGCCCGTAGTTGCAAATTTAATGGTTGAGCCATTCAATTCATAGTCGCTCGACTGTTTCAGTAACAACCCATTTTTGTACAGAGACAAGCTTGAGGCGGGGGCTGGCGACTGTTGCAGTGAAAAAATCAAGTTAGAACCATCCGTAGTACCCTGCGGCACCTCCGCATCTACAAAGCGTGCCGGCTGCGTTATCGCGACAATCGAGGACTGAAGGCTTAATGCTAGCTGATTGAGACCATTGACGGTTGTAATTAGTGCATTCACTGTCCCCTTCAAAGTCGCAAGATCGGTCGAATTTGTGGCGGACGCTGTCGAAAGGGAATTCACGGTCGTGCTCAAAGCACCAAACTGGGTTTGCATACTGGCCACGCTGGCTGAGAGGGCGCTGATGTTCGTGTTGACTGACGAAAGCGTAGTCGATTGACTTGCTGATTGACCACTCAAGCTGGTGATACTGCTTTGCAAGCTAGACAGTTGAGTGTTTAGCGTTGGAAGTGTGGACTGCACTGGAAGGAGAGAGTTGCTGATTGAGGCGACAGAATTGTTGATTGAAGCCAGATCAGAACTTAGACTCGACACTTCGCTAATCGATATAGGGAGAGTTGCAGTCTGTGCTGTGGTCGAGGTCGGTGGTATGTTTCCTGTTGATCCGGGTACTACTACACTGGATGGGGTTACTGGCGCAGTGCTGATTGGAATCTGCCATTCTTCTCGCCGCACCACAACGCCTGATGACGACGTGTAGGTAGCGAGATAGTACGAACCAACGTCCGTTGTGGGGAGCAAAAGAATGTATAGGAATCCATTATCGATTTGGATCGATGCTGGTTGAGGATCTATGGACGCGCCAAGTGAGCTGGGCACGTAGCCCAGCTGCAGCGTTCCAATAAAGGGTGATCCATCTGACTCTGTGAGTGAGCCTGACACGGTTGTAAAGCTCACTTGACCGCTTAGGGTCCTACTCACCAAAGATAAGAACAGACCAAGGCCGGTGACCAGAATCCACCATGGTTTCCGTCGAGAACGATTGAGCCTTCCTGGACAATGGACTGCCAGCGCACTCACCCGTCTAGCTGTCATCGGGAGTGTAGTGTGAAACTTGATAGGCAATCCTCAAAGGAAAAACCCTAGAGTTCCGTAGACTGACAAAGCGCTCAATCGACAAGTAAGCCTTGACCCGCCCCGCG
Organism: Terriglobia bacterium; assembly: GCA_963723645.1. Taxonomy (GTDB): domain Bacteria; phylum Acidobacteriota; class Terriglobia; order Bryobacterales; family Bryobacteraceae; genus Bog-105. The sequence goes on along the minus strand of CAVRRR010000005.1, from coordinate 59,841 downwards.
AAATTGGTCCAAAAGTCACTGAAAAATTCGAGGCCTTGCGATGCTCCCGGGAACTGGACCAAAGGTAGTTAGAAAATCCGACCTTGGCAGACTACCGAATGCCCGATTCACGGGCTTGCGGTGCAATGTAGAGACTCGATTGAGTGACTATTGTTTCCGGGACGGTTCGGTTTGGCGCTTCGGCCCGATGTAAGTGGTTTGTTCTGCTTGTGGGAGGCCGGGTCAAGGGCGGCGGAAGCCGGCGAAGCGAACCCTTGAGGCGGCTTTCCATAAGCGGTATCGAAGAGTTTCGGGGCGAGGCGCTCTCCACTACAGCGCATCGCCTCATCCTTCCAAAGTGCTGCGAACTCGCTGGGTGTGCGGTCGGCTAACGAGCTATGCGGTCTCGTACCGTTAAAGTCTTTCCGCCACCTGGCCAGCTTGTTCTGGGCATCGGTGAGCGAGAACAGGAGTTCCACATTTAGGAACTCATCTCGGAGCCGGCCGTTGAACGATTCGATGAAGCCGTTTTCGACCGGCCGTCCAGGCCGAATAAAAGCAAGCATCACATTGTGTGCGACGGCCCAGGCATCTAGGTGCTTACTGGAAAATTCGCTGCCGTTATCGACAGTAATGCTGTCTGGTAGAGCCTTTCGTTCAAGGCGAGCATGATTGAGAGCAGCGGCGACCTTGCTTCCGTTCATCGAAATATCTGCTTCTAGGGCCACACACTCGCGCGTGAACTGGTCCACGACAGTGAGTATGCGAAACTGCCTGCCCGTTGTCAGCCGCGCGCTGATAAAGTCCATGCTCCAGCGCTCATTCGGCCGACCTGCTGCTCGAGGAGTCACTCGCACACGACTGGCCAGCTTCTTGCGCGGCTGCGATCGGACACTTAACCCTTCTTCGCAATACAGCCGGTAAATCCGTTTGGCGTTCACCGGCCAGCCTTCGCGCTGCAGAAGCACGGCCAAACGCCTGTATCCATAGCGAACCCGATTGGCCGCTAGCTCCCGCAACCGTCTTCGGAGTGCCTCCTGCGAGTCTCTATGGCTGCGATACCGGACCGAACTGCGGTGGATTGTCATTAGCCCCGCTGCTCGACGTTCGCTCATTCGGTAGGTCTGCTGCGCCCACCGTGTCAGCTGCCGTCGAGCTCGAGGCTTCACAGCTTTTTTGCGACGATCTCCTGTAGAACGTGTTTGTCCAGCGACAAATCCGCCACTAAACGCTTGAGCTTGCTGTTCTCCTCGCGCAGCTGCCGCAGCTCTGCCAACTCGGCAATGCCCATCCCGGCATACTGCTTTTTCCAGTTGTAGAACGTCGCTTCGCTCATCCCCATCTTGCGGCACACCTCTCCGACCGACTCTCCGTGGCGTACCCGACTCAGTGCCTGTACAATCTGGTCCGGACTATGTCCTTTTCGTGGCATTCCCTTCCTCTCCTGCCCCTTCGGCAGATCCTGTGGATCGGAAAATACTCTAACAATCCCTGGCTCAGTTTCCGGGGTTTGGGTCAGTTTGGGTCAAACGATCAACTATAAAGTTCGTTGCCGCCGAGGTCGATCAAACTTGCAGGGATGGTTTATTCATCATGAAAGCAATTAGAAAACGCCTGTTTCCTTCCGCGGCTCTCTCTTGCCTTGCTCTTTCTTTGAGTTGCTCGCAAGTCAGGCTCAGCGCTTCGGAGAGCTATCACGACCTCGGGAGCGCAACCGTTGGAAGTGGCATTCTCAGCTTTGCAACAGTTGAATTCGAATTGCCTGTTCAGTCTTTCCCCACAATAGTTTCGCTGCGTATAGGAAAAGAGTTTCGGGTTCAAGATTCAAACTGCTCGAACCAAGATTCGGGGAAATGCTTCGTCAAGGTGGCATTCGGGCCGAGTGGTGCTGGTCTGCGTATGGATGCAATATTAATTAGCGATTCCTATCAGAATATTCTTGCGACAGTGACCGTGTATGGGTACGGTCTGAGTACGCAGGCCACTTTCGTAGCAATCAACGCTAAGGTTGAAGATAATGCCTCTAGCAAGCTCAAAAGCGGACGACCTTTATTATCAGGGCTAGAGTCGCCGACTGCTGTTGCAGTCGATTGGTCAGGCGCCGTATACGTCGCCGATGCCATTAACCAAACGATCAGAAGCATAGCGCCCAAAACGCACGCGATAACCGAAATTACTAGAATCGTTCAGCATCCGGTCAGCCTTGCTGTGGACGCCATCGGAAACCTGTACATAGCTGATTCGGATACAAATGCTATATACAGGCTTGACACCTTCACAAAGAAACTAACCCGGATTGACTACTACCACGGTTTGAACGCTAACGAAAATCGCTTTTCCTCGAGCCTAGCAGCCTCGCCTTACCTGCACTGTCCGGGTGGTCTTGCAATTGGCCCTACAGGGACTCTTTACGTTTCCGACAAATGCAATGGAACCGTAATCGCGGTTGAACAGGGCGGAGTGTTGGCGATCGTCGCTGGTGGTGGCAAAGACATCGGCGGAGGTAGCCTGGGGGATGGCGGCCCAGCCACGGAAGCAATATTGAACTCGCCCACTGGATTAGCCCTTTCGCGAAACGGAGATATTGTTGTCGCAGACACCGGACACAACGCCATCCGAGTAGTCCATTCAGGCTCGGGATTGATCACAACTCTCGCGGGCGTAGGTATTGCTGGATATTCGGGCGATTTAGGCCCTGCAACAGCCGCTTCTCTTGACGCGCCGCGATCAATTTTCCTAGACGCTCGGGGGGACCTTTTTGTTTTGGATTACGGGAACAAAGTTATCAGAGAAATAGATTCTGATTCTGGCGTGATTAAAACGATTGTCGCTAACCAGTCCTTGGACGGGGCTGAAGATATTGCCTTTGATGGTTCCGGCAATTTATACGTGGCCGAGTCAGGATCGCACGAAGTGCGCCAACTCGGGTTTGGGTTTCGCCCACTCGAGAAATTCGAAGAGCTTCTTGAACACCGTCAATATCAGATTTTAAATACCGGCAACATACCCTTCAAGTTGATCAATGGTCAGATGCGCTTTGAGGCTGGCGCGAAATCGGGCACAGGTTCTAGTCTGGCTGCGGCGGAGATTACATTGTTGCCCAATACAGTTCGGTTTGTTCAAGAAAACCGCAATAACAGCGCAAGTTCCGAGACCATTCATCTCACAAATGTGAGCGACGGTCCAATTGTGCTGAAAGAAATCTCCTTGCGGGGCAAGGACGCTAAAAGCTTTACTGTTTCAACTGACTGTGCGGGTAGCGTCCCCGCAGCTTCTGGCTGCGCGCTGACAGTCGGTTTCAATCCCGAACGATCAGGCAAATACGAAGCCCTACTAACGTTGCATTCCTCGGGGATGTATACAATTCCCCTCACCGCTCTCGTGAATATGGCAGAACAGAAGTAGGTGGACGATCCGAAGGCATTCTCGCGCTGGTAATCGCCACACTTTGAATTTGCTCCATAATTTGCTCCATAATACGTGGGCAATAGACGTTAGAGCACGATACATGTTCGTGCGAAGACCGGTTATCCCGGGAGCCAACCGGAATATGAGACGGTCGGGGACGGAACCTAAGTGCTGAATGATCGTGATCACAAACAACAACCTCGTAACCAGTCTTATGGCCGAGCCAACTTCTTTCAGATGAACGCTTCCGGTTACTTATATCCAGGGGCACTGTACAAATCTCGACTGTGCTGTCCGTCGCCGCAACCAGACTTCCCTGTGGCCTACCCGCTGACTGCCACGGCCCCGTACAGCGGCTGCCATTGCAACGGAAGAAAGTCATGTCGCCCGATCTTGGTTGGCTACGGTACAAACCCTTTGCTTCATTGCCGCTCCGAGCGCCGATCGCAGCTCCATTTCTTCCACGCTTGGTTCTCGCTGTTGGAATGATCGATAAAAGCCGGCCCGGCTGACCATCGCCAAAGCGCACATCCGTTCAACACTCAGCTGGCCTTGGCACCGACGTCACTTCCCGGATTTGGTCATAGATGCCCTCGCGCCAGCGCTTTCGGTCTGCGGGTGTCGAGCCTCGACTTTCTGCAAGACACCTTCAAAAACTCGCCCTCCTGCACCTTCTCGGCCAGCAGGCGCTTGAGTCGGCTTGACCTGCCCGTCGAAACCGATCCATTCGTAACTAGGAATTCGGGTTCTCACTAGCTTCGTTCGTAGTTTTCCTTCGCCGTTCATATTGGTCGCACTTCACACGACTGCGGGATCGGGTCAAGGCCGAGCGGAGCGAGTCCGTCAGGGTTGCCTTGACCCGGTTTTGCTGTCGTGTCATTCAGGATCCGAACGGCGAAAGAAGCGCTGCTCTGAATCGCGAACTCGCTTGCGGTTGCGCACTGTAACGCGCTATGCGGCCGAAAGTCGTTGTAATCGGCCCTCCAGCTTTCGATGATGCTGCGGGCCTGACGCAAGGTAGTAAACCAGTGTGCATTCAGGCACTCGTCTCGAAACTTCCCGTTAAAACTTTCCACGTGACCGTTCTGCATTGGCTTTCCTGGTTCGATGTAGTCGAGTCGTACCTTCTTCTTCTGGCACCAGTTGCGCACCGCATCGCACACGAATTCAGGGCCGTGATCGACACGAATGGCGTCAGGCAGTCCATGCTGTTCTGCCAGTTGCTCCAGAACACGTACGACGCGTGCACCTGGCAGACTCAGATCCACTTCAATGACCGGGCACTCGCGCGTAAAATGATCGATGACCGCGAATGCACGGAAACTACGCCCATCCGCCAAACTGTCGCTGACGAAGTCCATCCCCCAGCGTTGATTCGGCCGTGTAATCTCGTTTTGTACCGGCTTGGAATGCAGCCACCGTTTGCGCTTGCGGCGTGGCACCTGCAATCGCAACGCCTTCGTGACGCGATGCACACGACCATGCCAGACCGCAATACCTTCACGCTTGAGCAATGCCGTCAGGCGACGGTAGCCAAAGCGCGGGCGAGCTGCGGCCAGTTCCGAAACGCGCCTCTCCAGGTGATCGTCAGCTTTGGGCTTGCGCTGGTAACGCTGTGTGGATCGCGGTTGATCGATCAACCCGCAGGCACGACGTTCGCTGACACAAAAACACTGCTTCATATGCGCGACCGCCGCTCTCTTGGCCTCCGGGCTTACCATTTTTTTGCGGCCAGATCCTTCAGCATCGTTATATCCAGCGCTTGATCGGCCACGATCCGCTTCAGCTTGCTGTTTTCTTCTTCCAGTTGCTTCAGGCGTCTGGCTTCACTTACTTCCAGTCCGCCATACTTGCTGCGCCACCCATAAAAGGTGGCCGCACTGATGCCGTGCTGCCGGCACAAATCGCCTGTCTTGGCTCCCGCTTCGCTCTGCTTCAGAATGCCGATGATCTGTTCTTCGCTAAACCTGCTGCTCTTCACTCTTTCGTCTTCCTTCTGCAACTTCCGTTGCTTTGGAAAACCCAGTTTAGAGTGGCTCAGTTCCGTCGGGCAAGGTCAGGCTGATCTCCTTCGCAAACGTAAACTCCCGCGTATCCGGAGGGGCTTGGCCGCCCGGTTTAGTAGGCTCCGACTCCTTCCGCCATTCGTACAGGAGACGCCATGAGCACCCAGCTTTTCGGAAAGAGCAACGACGTTGTCACTGTCGCGGAGCCGATCCACCACCATCTGGTGAATACCCCGTGAGTATCTGCCCACTCGTCTCTTTGCCATTGCAGCTCCTTTCAATGCGAAGCGTGCCACTGCAAAGTGTCTCAAAATCGAGGTTCAGTCCAGAATACCGAAATCAAGGCTGTAACGGAGCGTGAGGTTACAACTCCAGAGCTTGTGCTTTTTCGCCTCGATCATGATCGTTGGGAGATGGCTCTAATCCACTGGCGCTTGCTGTCCAGGCGGCGTTTCGAACCGCTTGACCGCAACCCTCCCTGCGGCTTGTCGCTGTGAGCTTAACCAATCCGTCACAATCATGTATGCGCCGTTGTACCATCTTCGCGAGCGCACACAGCAACATACGTAAGTTCCAATACGCCGGCTCGCAACGCCAGGCAAAAGGCTTTATGGCCGATCCAAGATGATTGGCGACTTCGGCCGCAGACCATACTCGGGCTTTTGCGTTTGGCTCGCAGGTACTGTCGGACTGCCTTCCAATCAAATCCTGTCATCCTGCTGATCGCCCGGATGCTGAATCCCTGGGGTTTAGCTCTGGTATTTCGCTCACGTGTTTTCCCCTTAACAGGTCCGGGAACCTCCTCACTTCGAGAGTCGGTCCGCTCAGTAACACTCAGTCCAGGGTGGAGAATTTCAATCGGCCCTATTCGGATTCTTGTACCGGCGCTGCCACACGCGACGTGTGCCGATCCCGAGGATAGCGACCAGTAAGCCCGACGCCACAAGGCCGTTCGCAGAGGGTTCGGGCACTGTGGTGATCTGAATAGCACGTGATTTGCGCCGGGATTTTCGCGACAGCGCGTTGCCCGCGGGATACATTGCCTCAGAATCGAACGGTGCTCGAACTGCTGGACTTAGCTGGTCGGCGTGGCTAGAATCAGCCATGTGGGATGTGGCATCTACTGCTGCATGCGTTCTGGGCATGGAAAGGTTTGGGCTATCAGCAAGAAGAGGAGAAAAGTATGGGAAGTTCTGACGCTCTAGGGGCGAAGCTAAGTCCATAAGAGGCTCAAGCTGGTCCAGATCAGTCGGGGTTGGCTCGGCCCGGTTCTGAATTGGGCCCATTGGCCTAATAGACAATCGGTTCCCGCACCGTACTCGCACCAGATGCTCACCATCGGTGAGCAAGGGCTCTCCCTTTGGAATCTGAGCTGGGTGTCGGGTCCAGTAAATCTTATTCTGGATTCGGTAGGAGACATAGAAGTTCCCTGCATGTGGCATTGCCAGACGAACGAAGCGGGAACTGAGGTCCTGATAATGAACCCGGACAACGGCATCCGTGGACCGAGCCTTTTCCAGTTCATCAGCTGTGTGAACGCCTCCTGGAACGACTGAAAAGCGATAATTCTTGCTTTTCCCAGTCTTACTCAGATCGGACACGTGGGAAGAATCGCGGTTGCTCTCTATGGCGCTGTTTTTGGGCCCGCACCCAGCTAACAGGAAAAGCAGAGCGACGGGCACCGGCGCAGGCGGCCACTTCATGTTCCGTTCTCCTTTGGAAGAGATCTGAAGATTTAGTGGTCGAATTTGACGAATCGTCTTAGGAAAGTTCTGGTCTTGTCGAATCCAACTTGTCCGCCGAAAGACAGGTATGGAACTTCCGTTCTTCGAATCTCTACGGCCAGACGCGCGTTTGGCAGAGACGCTTGGCAAATACCTGATCTGGATGATGCTCAAATTGCAAAAGTTTGGGGTCTACTCGCTGACGTTCAGTGTGATCACATTAGTCTCTCAGGCAGAACCAGCATGGACCAAGGTCTCGAGCTCCCATTTTGTGCTGTACACAACTGCCACCGGAGACCTTCCGACCGAGTTTTTGAAACGATTAGAAGACGCAGAGTCACTTCTCATGAGGCTTTTCAGACCTAGATCGGATGTGCGCATCCGAGTTATAGATCTCGCCGGTTCCAAGGAGTACAACTACAATAGGTTTTCGGGCCGCGGCCTTTATCAGCTAAGTTGGAGGGGTGCTTATATCGTTCTTCCCGATCTCACCCCGGAGCACGACCAAGTCGCAATCCACGAGTTGGTCCACGCTTCAGTGCATCAGGCGGGCTTGAAGATTCCGCTCTGGATGGAGGAGGGTTTGGCAGAGGTATATTCGTCCCTCCATTTACATCAAGGTCAGTGGACGTTTGGTGAGTCAATCGGCGCACATACCCTGTCTCTAAAGACGCAAGGGCCCTTGCAACTCAACGTGCTATTCCAGATCCAACAGAACTCAGATCAGTACACGAGAGAGAACGAAAGCGAGGCCACTTATGCGACAAGTTGGGGTCTGGTCCACATGCTTGTGACGAGCCCTGCTTACTCGAAAAAAGTTTGGGCATTTCTGGCCGCTTTAGAGACTTCGGCAACGCCGGCCGATGCGTTGCAACATGTATACGGAAAGAGCGTCGATGAAGTCCGAACAGACCTGGATCATCATCTGCGAGATACGAGGGCCTTCGAGGGCGTGCAAGAAGCGAAGCTCAGCAACAAAACGTTTGCCTACACACCCCTCGTGGAACGCTGCTCACCCGTAGAACTCATCTTGATGTTAGCTGCGTTACCACAGCCCGGCGGAGCCAACTCTGAAATTCAGCTTGAGCTAAAGAAAATGGCAAGGGACCAGCCCGGTAATCCCGACTTGGAGGAGGCGCTGGGCTTCATTGCGATCCAGGAGAACCGTCGCGCCGAAGCGATCCTTCATTTCTCCGCGGCCGTTAGGAGTGGGGGACGAGATACGACGCTTCTCGATACTTTGGTTCAGTTGAAATGCGCCGCTGGTGCCCCGTGGGCTGAAACACTCCCGTTGCTCGAAACGCTACAGCAGATCGATCCGGGAAAAAGCGAGCGCGAGGTGCAAGTCGGGTTTATCGCAGCGAAGGCGGGTCAGTATAAGACCGCTATTGAAGCGCTTTCACATCTGAAAGAGGTGCCCTCCATATACGCTTTTGTGGTCCCTTATGTGATGTCTTACTCGTACCTCAAGCTCGATCAGCTTGGCCAAGCACACAAATATGCTTTGGAAGCCGAGCGCAATGCGACGAGCGAACCTGAACGTCGTCGCATTGAGGCGATTCTCGCTTGGTGTAATCGCCACCTCTCACCCTCTCAGTAAAGAGCGCGTTACCTTGTGCCAGGCATAAGAAACCCGCTCTCGTCGTCCGAAACGATGTTCACGCAGGTGGTCGCGCTGATGGTGGGGCAAGCGCCCATTATAAACGACTGTACTCGAGATGGATCGCTTGCGTTGCAATGGCTTGCGGGCAAGTGTTCACAGCGGCTGCCCCGAATCCGCCGGCGCTGACAAGTACGATTTAACAGCCATGGCCATGATCGCGTTGTTGAAGTATGGCACGGAAGTTCCTTTTAAGCGGCTCGAAAAACTGGAGAGTCAGTTAGCGATGCCGCTGCCGGCAGCAACACAATGGGACCTGCCGACAGCCCCTGCAAAGCTGATCTGGCATGTGCTCGAAGAACTCATCTGGCAAGCTGCGCGGGCAGCCTACTGCATAACGACGATACCAGCATGCAGATTCTGCGCATCACACGCGATCCAGGCGATAAGCGTACAGGCATCTTCACGAGCGGCATTGTATCGATTGTTGGCGTGCATAGAATCGCGCTCTTTTTCACCGGGCCTAAACACGGCGGCGAGAATATCGCCGAAGTGCTGAAGCGGCGGGCCCGTGAATTACCAGCGCCGATTCAAATGTGTGACGCGCTCTCGCGGGAACGCACCGAAGCTTGCCGGCATTAATACCTTACTGGCGAACTGTCTCGCGCACGGAAGGCGGCAGATAGTGGAGGGCGCGGAAAACTTCCCGGAAGAATGCCGCTAGGCTCGAGACACTGGGCCGCGTTTGTAGCTTTCTACAAAACGCTGCATGGCTCGACTACCTGACTGCCTTTGTTGCGGCGTGCAGGAGAGTTGAAGCAGAAGCCGTCTCTGTGCATGCCGTGGAACTATCGCGGGACGCTTGCCAGAATCCCAAGCGCCGCGTAGTATGATGCTCGCCGCCTGGCCGGAAAGGATCCTCTGCGGCCAAGCCGAATTGGAGATTCTGAATTCTCTGGAAGACAGGCCTTATGAAAAGCAAAACCGGACAGGTTTTTGGGCCAGGACGTAAGCAGCCCAAAATATGTTGCCACCCATTGATCAGCAAAAGTTCTGCTCTACAGGCGCTCGTCTTACGGAGAATAAGGGCGGAACTTATGCAGGCAGCCCAAGTCATCCGCAGCTTGCAACTCTCGGCGGCTAGGGTCCCTCAGAATGGCCGTCGGGCGCGCGCCCTATAGATCAGCCTAAAGTGACTAGAAGATCACGATGAAACGAACGATGTACGCTGTCATGTCCGCGATCGCAATCTTCTCGCTCCCGGGTCACGCCCTTGAGTCCATTGTTTCCACAGAGTACGGCCGTCTGCGCGGCACGGGCTCCGGAGTGGTGAGCTCCGCGGGATGAGTGCGGACGAGGTAATGACCAAAATTCCCTCAACTCCGTTCATCGGCACTGAGGTGCATTACTTTCCGGTCATCATGGCTGGGTTCTCCCGGATGATCCTGGTCAATTGTTCGGAACGCGCGCGCAGACCCAACTGCCGCTCCTGATAGGGAGCAACGCAGACGAAGGGTTGTTTTTTGCGCCATACGCGCCACGTACCATACAGGCGTACCGCCCTTTTATTCATGGCTGGATCTTTGCGCCGTTCGATGAGGATGTGGTCGCCCACTATCCAGCCCCAACTGATGCGGCTGTTCCGGCCGCCGCCTTGCAACTCGTTGGCGGCTTACACATGGCCGCCACGATGCTGACCGCGCGTGCCGCCGCCAGGATAGGCGACGTCGACGTGTACCGGTTTTCGCGTGTCAGCCCGGGGAACCCGCTGTCTGGGGCGGCGCGGCCATACCACCGAAATTCCGTACGTCTTTGATCACATCGCCACGGCGGCGGGTGAGTACAGTCAGCAGGACATCCTGGTGTCAGAAGCAATGGCCGTGGCATGGGTGCAATTTGCAAAGACGGGCAACCCAAATGCGGGCGCCTCACCGGAGTGGCCACGTTACCAAGCCGTTAAGTACCGGCATCTCGATTTCGGAGACACTATCGCTGTGAAATCGGGTATTCGGGACGATAATGTCGATTTCTTGAACGGATTGTATGCGCGGATGTGCGCGCAGTGACAGAAGGGAAAACCGCCCTCCTACAAAGTCAACGCGCGGACAAAAGACTTTGGCAGAAATCCCCCTGCGCTTATGCAAGCTCACCAACTAGCAACGCAGGAGCAAAGAAAAGGCATATCTGCGACGCTGTCCTGGTGCGTTGCTGCCATGTCGAGATGAAGGGTAAAGATGGCCAGATCCATGCCGTAACGCTCCAAGCAGCTAGCCTCTTCGACGCGGCGGAAAAAACGGTTGAGCGCCGGTCTATGTTCCGGTGATTCAGCGATGCGCCGCTAACCGTACATACGGGTGACGAGCGCTGGACGGTCAAGCAGCAGTCTGTTCGGGAGTGGCGGGAGAAACGGGAGAGCGCTTTTTAGCCCATCGTGCTTCTGCGGCCTTCCGTGCTTCTTCGCTCCGTTGTTCAGGCGTCATTTTCTTGAAGCGATTCGGGCCCTCTTTTGCCCAACTGCTTTGACGGGCAAACCTGCCCAAGATGGAGCGTATCTCCCATTCACTGAGTGATTTTGCGCAATGCGGACAGGAGATACACAGAGGCAGAGCTCCGCGCTGTTCAGACCCCAAAGCGATTCACGCGGCCCTTTCGGACTCCATATCCCTGATGCAAACTTGCCGCTCGAAGCAATACCGAGCCGCTTCCAGCCTCTCCTCGATCCATTGCACGGGAAGCGAGTAGCGCTTGGCCAGAGTAGAAGACGCTGCGCCCTGTTTGGATTCTGCATACAAACGAAAGGGAAGATAGTCCGTGAAAGCTAAGTGCTCGGCTAAGGTTCTGGGCATATATCCCTACGGTGTGAGCCACTCGGACTTTCTCTCCGACTCATTCCATCGGGGGCACGTCAGCTCCGCTACGGCTGTCCCGTATGGCCATTTTGATTGCCAAGTTGACTATCTGCTGGCGCATTTCCATGGGCATCCCGGTCAATGATTTGCGCGTGGGATAGAGTTCGCGTAACGCTTGATCCTTGTACCAGTGAACGCACCGTAGAAGTTGCGTCCAAGTGTTATCCCGCTGCGAAATCAGCATCTCTACGAGCCCGGGCAAGCGGAGATACACGCTCAGGAATTGCAGGGTCTCATCGGGGGTCGGGTAATCCGTATGGTCCAAGCCATACCGTAACAAAGCGAGAAGTCTGCCGTCTGGCGGGCACTCTCCAGGTAATCGGGTCTCTTGCGGGCTAGCAAGAGAGCATAAGCTGCATAACCATTGGGGCTTCGGCGGTCATTACTGGAGTCCCAATTTCAACCTCAAATCGTTTCACTCCCTCTCAACCTATGGTCCCGGTCATTCTCCTGGTCTCAAATATCCTGATTTCGTTGTTTGCCCTAATGTTCGAACGGGCACCGAAGACCGCTTGAAGGACGACGAGCTGAAGTACAGAAGCTGATCGGCTGAACTGAGGCTTTCTCTCCCGACCTTGCGATTAAACTGTATGGACTGTACTACTTGCCATGTCACGCGTGGGGTGTAGCACGTCTCCTCAAGCTCAAATTGAGACAGTACCCTCCAGCGGGGGCGGCGAGAACGGTCGGCATGACGTGCCAATGCTGCGACTTCCGTAATTGCTTGATCCGGACCCGCGATTGAAATCGAAAACCACAACCTCCCGGTGCCAAGGTAGCGAGACTCGGTCAGCGGTCTGTGCCCGGCGTGCTACTTCTCCCGTGTGTCGCGGGGCGAGATCTGCACTTCGACCTCTCTGAGGGAAGATTGCCAGCTATTCGAGTGATTGGGGTTTTTCGGAAATACCTATACTAAGAGTGCTCCGTGCCTTCCGGGGGCGTCGGTGTTCGGGACGGCCGGAACTATGATCAGTTGGACTGGGTTGCCGCTCGCTCGCTGCCTGGTGTTTCGCGTTGCATTTGCAGAAAAAAAGCCCTCCGCTGAAAAAACTTTCGATTGGCTACTCTTCCCGAAACAGGCTTGCGTGTGCATGAGTCGTGTGCGAATGCCAGATCGTATAAACAAGCGAATCCTGTGCGCAGCGCTCGCGCTCGACGCGAGACGGCAAGGGGACGTGCAAGCCCAGTAACTGCCCTGCGGCCGCCGATTCTCCACAGGCTAATGGCGGACGGCTGGTCGCGGCTTCTACGGGCGACGCAGCCGTCCAGATCCAGGGTCGATCCTTCGATACCCTGTACTGGCAACCGGAGTTCTTGACGCCCAGCAATCCGGTTGGTTTCGTGCTTCGCGAGTGCGCATTGGCGGGCTCATGCCCTGCCGAAGCACAAGACGGCTACGGCGAGATTTCCTCTCGCCAGCCGTTTTGAGGATTCGCTCGTACCTATTGCCGGCGGTCCTCATGCGTCAGACGGCAATGTCAGAGTCATACAAGTCCGCCGGGCCAACCGACCGCGATTCGGCTTGGACCCGCTTCAAAGACTCTGCCTGGCCTATGTCCCTGATCGCGGAACCCAGCCCGCCAGTTTGCTCAATCACCTGCCAAATGGCTTCAGGGTCCTCTTCAAAGTCTACTGGAAGGTAATAACTCCGAAGATCCCCAATCGCCTTCGCTGCTGCAAGCACTGCGTTGCGGTACAGATAACGGGTCCGGTGTGGTAATACCGTCCGAGCGTATCCGCCGAGTAGGCAACCCACATAGCGCAAGCTTCTTTGCGATACCCAAGATTGTAGGATCCAAGTCAGCCATCATGCGGGCGATCGAGTCTTCTAGCAGGGGAACCAAGTCTTTCTGCGTCACGCCCTTCGCTTCGTTTACCGCGAGCCGGATTAATGTGGTTGTTAGAGATTCGCCGTTACTCATGAGTAATCTGCCCTGGGCAACACCCGGCCGAGCCACAATTGTTGGCAGGTCGATCTTGCCGGCTCGCTCGCGCCGTAAAACTACTTCAGCACATGAAGGGCGCTTTCGCTGGTAATTTTGTTCGAACTCACATCTAGCTGCGTCGTATTGGTCGTTTGCCGATTGCTGCGTTCAGGGACTTCCAGAGCGGGCAAAGGCTTGCCTTGAAATAATCGGCGGCAAGGGATCGCAAGCAAGCGTGCCCAGAGACGGGCTCGGCTTTGTCGGGCGCTGTCTGTAGCAATTCCGGTACCGGCATACATCTGCCGGTACAGTTTCGATACGAACACGAACGCCAGGCGGGCCCGGATGGAAGTGACACAGCGAGATCGTTTCCAGATCGAACCCATGCTGTAAAACGCGTCCCAGACACGTTGCGTACGCTCCCCGATTTCGTCCGATGTCATAGAGGGATGCGGCGTGAACATCTTGGGCCTCTCCGCAGCTGGTATCAACCAGTAGCGCGTGAGAGGAATACCGTTGACGTTCTCTCCCGTCTGTGCCTGAGCTTTCTCCCAACGCTCGAAATCGACAGTTCCCGGAAACGGCGTCAGCATGACGAACTGCGCGAACGTGATGCCCGCCCGCTGCGCGAGCTCTGCCGTTGCATCAAACGTAGCTGGCTGATCGGTAGCTAAGCCGAAAATGAAGGAGCCGAGAACATGGATGCCATGTGCCTGGAAAGTCTGAAGTCGCTCAACCAGATTCTCACCCGAGCAATTGAAATCCTTAAAGACGGCCTTCAGGCCTTCAGGTGTGACGGCTTCTACTCCCACCAGCGCGCCTCTGATGTGCGCCCTCCGCATGGCATCGAGAAATTCCGGATCTTCGGCTGCCTCCATGGTGATCTGGGTGTAGAAAACCATGTCGGAGGGCAGTTCGGCCAAGCTCGCCATCAACTCGAATCGCTCTTCACGATTCGCCCGAAGCTCATTCAATTTCTGCTGATTGTCTTGCCGCTCGGCCAATCGCAGATCGGTCAATGTGACAGGGTAGAAGTTGTCGTCGGCCAAGGCGATGAAGCGGAACCCCTTGCGACGCAGTTCGACAATTTCCCGGACAACACCGTCAGAAGCCCGCTGCCTGGCACGCTGACCATCGGTGCGCCACACCGAGCAAAACGAGCAGTGTTTCGGGCAGCCTCGAATCGTCTGAACCGAAGCCCACATATAGCTGTCATCTGGAAGCAGATCCCAACGTGCTGGCAAAAAACGATCGGATTCGATCCTCCCGCCCTCATACACTGCAGCCGGGCCGCCCTTCATGCAATCCTTCAAAGCGTCCGCCCAAACCACATCACCATCGCCCTTGACTACCGAATGAGCACTCCCTAACCGTAGAGCTTCTTCTGGGTACAAAGTCGCGTGGATTCCGCCGAAAACCACCCACGCGCCTCGCTCCCGGGCCATTCTGCCGATCTGATAGCCGCGAAGTGCATTGCCAGTGTGGATTCCGATTCCCACCACATCGCCAGGGTTGACACTGGACGGATCAAGTTGTTCAAGCGTCTCGTCGCAAATCTGGGCGTCTCCGAAGGAATCCGGAGTAGCGGCGGCGAGGACATACAACCAGCGAGGAGTGATAACCGCTGTCCCGAACGACTTGTCGCTCGGGTTAACCAGATGAACGTTCATTAACTCTAAACCCTTTCCGTGTCCGGAGTAATCAACGCATACCTGCCGCCCTGAAAAAGGCACACAGGATACCAAGTAGGTTGCTGGCAGTTAAATTACTATTGGCGTTATAAAATCTTGCGCTGTACGCGCTTGGTAGAAAGCGGCATGGAACCAAGCGAATTAGAGGAGCCTGGCTGTCGGGAGGTTTCAAAGAGAAGAACGGAGCGCCTCGCAGCTTGCCCTACCCGATACGAAAGAACGACCCGCGAGCTTCAATGTGATATGAGGATGCCCCGCCTCCTCGCGCAGACAAGTTATCCGCCAGCCTTCACTGCGTTGCAGGCCTCCGCTCGCTACGCACTTTCCGCTTCGCTCGAAACGTGGGTGGTTCCCCCTCACTTGCCTTTGCTAGCCTCTGCTCCTCCCCGGCTGGCAGGGGTGCATGCGCGCTGTGCCGACAACTAAACAGCGAGCGTGACAAAGGGGTTCTTTGCGGCCCGCGCGCGTCTCAGATCAGGTAGTCTTGCCCTCTCCTCGAAAAAACCACTCCACGCCATAGCGATCCGTCAGCCGACCGTACTTTCCAAAGGGCATTTCCCGAAGGTCAACCAGGAACTCGCCATCTCCGCCGTCGGACAGCTTGTCGAAACGGTCTTGAGGTCGTCTCGCTGATCGGTGACGATATACGTCGCGGTCGTGTTTCCCTGCTTCGGTTGTCGCGTGGGATGCAGCCAATCAGTAGCTGAGAATTCAACCGCGGCGCTTTTGAGATGTGCTTCCGGATCATCTTCTTGACTGGTGGACCCAGGATCTTTGGTCTTCACCGATGGCGTAACGAGAACGCTCTGGCTGCTTGAAAACGGCGTGAAGGTCTTCCCCATCGCTCGTTACCTTATGGAGTAAGACCTCGAGTATGTCGATCGCGAGGAGAAAACCCTGCAGCCCCTTCGGTCCGAAAATGGTACCTACGTCTAATCCGTTACCTATGGGTCCGGGCTGGACAGAGCAGCGATTGAGAAATTTGGCTCCCCGATCGGGATCCAGGTCTCCGTCTCAGAGAGTTTTTACCGACTATAAAAAAAGGGAGGATTGGGGATTAAACGATTTGCAGGAAGGCAACGGGTGATGCGAGGGAAGTCATAGAGCTCAAAGGCGTTACTCCGCCTTGGTGCAATTCTCTAGCGCACAGGTCCAGTGTTCCTAAGGCCGAAAAACTCGCAAAGGAAATGAATTTGGGAGAAGGAGGACGCGGGTTTCGGTCACATTTAGAAGTATGGGCGGTCCCAGTTTTCGAGCGAACGCGCAGCAGCGCAGCCTGGTCAAGTCGCTGGCTATCTTAGGAATGCAACAGGAGCAGATCTGCCACGCAATAGGGATCCGGTCCGAGAAGACATTACGGAAGCATTTTCGGGCCGGGTTGCAAGAAGGAAGTGTGCACGCCATAGCGGTCATAGCGCAAACAGCACTGCAGATGGCGACCTCGGGAAAGTATCCAGCGATGACGTTCTTCTGGGAGAAGTGCCATCGTGACTTGCGGGCGGAACGGGAACGAGAGGAAGCCGAGAAGGAGCGCTTAGAGGCGGTTGGCGGACGGAAAGACATCGAGTTGATTCTTTGTACTCGGAAGGACCAGGATGCCGAGTAGGTTCGTGCCGACCGAAGAGCAGCGACGACAAGTCAGGATGCTGGCGGGACTGGGGATGAAACAAGCGCAGATCGCGAGTCTGGCCGGTATCCACTCGGCAGTGACCTTACGAAAGCATTTTCGAACGGAACTGCTGGAAGGACAGGTGGCCGCGGCGGTCAAGGTGCGCCGGACGCTGTATGAAATGTCCGTATCGGGGCGGAATCCAGCCGCGACAATGTTCTGGCTGAAGACGCGGGACGGGTGGAGTGAGAAGGGGAAAGAACCGGAGCTGTTCGAAGAGCAGGAGAAACCCCCGTCAATCGCGGTGCACTTCGTGAAGCCGAACCGGCATGAGGAAACGGGAGAACTACTCGAGCCGGTCAGAGGAGAGGAACAGGACTGGGAATACCGGATGCAGGCGAGAATGGCGAATGGATTCCAGCCCGGAGGCCGCGGTCTGGTAGGGTCTCGAAAGCCAGAAACCCGATAAGCCGTCCGCCGCTATTCGAAGACGAAAAATCGGACGGCTAATCCAGTCGCCTGTGCCACTTCCGGCCGGTGTCTGGCAGGCATCGCTGCTGCGCATCAGAGAGTTTCTGGACGAACTTGCTTTCGCTCCCTTAGAGAGCGTTCATGGAGGTCGGGAGAGCCACTGCTCTCGGAGGAAGACGCCCCGGTGAAGGAAGCACTCGCGATCGAGATCGAGAGCTTACGCAAGCTGAAGACGAAGGGCTTGCAAGCACGGTATCAGGAGCTATTTGGAGAAGCGACGCGCTCCTCAAATCAAGCGCATCTGTTCCGGCGGATCGCTTGGCGCTTGCAGGCGAATGCGCAGGGAGATCTGAGCGAACGGGCGCGGAAGCGGGCGCAGGAACTAGCCGAGGAAGCGGCTCTGCGGCTGCGTGCGCCACGCCGGTTCTGGCAGGAAAACGGATCGGCCGGCCTCGCACCTCCTGCGGCTCGCGATCCCCGTTTGCCGCCCGTGGGAACGGTTCTGAAACGCGAGTATGGCGGACGCACGATCGACGTCACGGTGCGGTCTACGGGCTTCGAGTATCGGAACAAAGTCTATTCTTCTTTAAGCCAACTGGCGCAGCAGGTGACCGGAACACGCTGGAACGGCTATCACTTCTTTGGGTTGCGAAAGGAGTGGCAGGCGTGAGCGAAGGCGAGCGAGCCACGCGCTGTGCGATCTATACGCGCAAGTCGACCGAAGAGGGGCTCGATCAATCCTTCAATACTTTGCAGGCGCAACGGGAAGCAGCCGAAGCCTATGTTCTGAGCCATCGGCAGGAGGGCTGGCACACGGTGCCGGCGTTCTATGACGACGGCGGGTGGAGTGGAGCGAGTCTCGAGCGTCCTGCGCTCAGGAAGTTACTCGCCGACATCGAAGCGCGCCAGATCGATTGCGTAGTGCTGTACAAAGTAGACCGGCTCAGCCGTTCCCTGCTCGACTTCACACGTTTGTTGTCGCTGTTCGAGAAGCGGGGCGTGAGCTTTGTTTCGGTGACCCAGGACTTTCACACCAGCAGCTCGATGGGCCGGCTCACGCTGCATATCCTGCTCTCGTTTGCGCAGTTTGAGCGGGAGATCATCGGGGAGCGGACACGCGACAAGCTGTCGGCGGCGCGGCGCAAAGGCAAGTGGATCGGGGGCCGGCCGGTGCTCGGCTACGATGTTGCGCCCGGCGGAGGCCGGCTGGTCGAGAATGCCGCCGAAGCGGAACGGGTACGCGAGATCTTCGCGCTCTGCGCCCGTTCTTCCAGCCTGACCGAAGCACTAGAAGCAGCGCGGGCGCGCGGCTGGACCGCCAAGCACTGGACCAGCCAGCGCGGCAGGGTACACGGCGGGAAGCTGCTGAGCATGTCCACCTTGCGGCTTCTGGTAACGAACGTTTTGTATCGCGGTGAGATCAGACACAAGGGTGTCGTGTATCCCGGCGAGCACCCCGCGCTTGTTTCTAACGAACTATGGCTCACCGTCCATGCCAAGCGCCAACTGAGCCGTACCGAAGTCAGAAAGAACCGTCCGGTCACAAGTCCACTCAAGGGTCTGGTCACGTGCGCGCATTGTGGAGGGTTGCTGACGGCGAGCTTTACCCGCCGGCACGGGCACAGGCACGTCTACTACGTATGCCGTGCCGGGAAAAAACGGGAGCCGGTCTGCCCGCAACAGCCCGTTCTCTCGCTCGATCTCGAACACTCGTTGCGAGAACGCCTGGAAGGTAGAGGAGCAGTCCCTGGCGTCGATTTAGAGCCCCTCATCCGCGCGCTGTCTTACCATTCCGGCAACCGCCGTGTTTCCGTAGAGCTGCAGGATGGGAGCCGCTTCGAATACTCGCTACCGGTTCCGGTTCGTCCCGGCGTGCGCCGGAGAGAAGAGAAGGGTCAGTCGCGGGGCCGCACGCCTCGCATCAGCCGGTTGATGGCGCTGGCCATTCACTTCGAAGGTTTGGTGTCGAACGGCTCCGTCAAAACTACCGGGAACTGGCCGAGGCCGGACAGGTGAGCCGGGCGCGGCTCAGCCAGATCCTGCAACTGACCCATCTCGCCCCGGAGATTCAGGAACAGCTGCTCTTCCTTCCGCCTACGAGAGAGGGCTTTGACCGTGTGCTCGAGAAACACGTGCGCTCGTTGGCCCGCATCGTTGATTGGCAAAAGCAGAAGCAGCTGTTCCGCGCCGTCGAAGACCGACTCAGCTCTTGAGCCGGTGCGCTCGTTCTCCCGCGCGGGTGAACGAGCGCACCTTCCGGCCTTGTTTGCGGAGACTCGCCGAGAGAAATCCGCGTACGCTGTGCCGCTGCCAGCCGGTCAGTTCCCCGATCTGGGGAGCCGTTGCTCCTTCCGGACGGCACAGCAGGGCATACACTTGGGCGGCTTTCGAGCCTTCCCGAAACGGGACCCTGCTCTGCTCTTTCGCTTTCCGCTGAGTCGCTTGCTCCGGAGCATGAATGGCTCGCCAGATCCTGCGCAGAGCAATCTCCCGGCTAGTGAACTTCTGGACGGGTACGACGCCCGGAACGTCGTTCCAGATCCCCACCAGCCGCTTCAGCGGCCAGGCGCCTGCGGTCTGGTTCCATTCTTCGAAGCTCGTGACCCTCTCTGTGTCCTTTGTCTTCCCCTCCTCTTCAGACATATGAATAAGTCCCTCTTTCATGACATGAACGGGCATCCCGCTGCTCTCTTTCTGGCCAAGTGATTGTGCGGCCACTCCATCCATCACTCCCGGCCAGCAGGAATGCAAGTCAGACACGGTGGCGCAGGAAGATTCAGCGGACAAGAAAATGCTCGGCATGACTGGACTTCCCCGGCTCACATCAGCCTAGAATCCGGCATGCGCAAATCACCCGAAGTCGTTCCCATCACGCACGGAGAAGGCAAAAATGCGCGGTGCCCAATGGACGCGCCGGTCAAAGAAGAAATCCGGCTCCTGACTTGCCGCCAGACTTCCGCCAGCATGAGCTTTCACTTGGGACCTCCCCTCTTACTTCGCCATGCAGCTTCCATTCCGCAGCACGCCCAGCCAGGTAAACTCCTGCCCTTTCCCGTCCGTACCACCGATCCTGCCAAAGAATAAGTCGCCGAACCTTGCTCTTTTCGAGACCCACTCTGGACCCTGTTAACTAGCGGGTCGTAAGTTCGAATCCTAACCGGGGAGCCAAATTTCTCAATCGCTGCTCTGTCCAGCCCGGACCCATAGGTAACGGATTAGACGTAGGTAACATTTTCGGACCGAAGGGGCTGCAGGGAATAAACAGGAATCTTCTTGGTATACGCGACCACATGGGGTTGCGCCAACGGCACGGGATTTACCTCGCCGAGTGCGAAGCGCCTCTCGGCCTCAGGGTATTTTCGGTCCGCGCGCCAGCTAATCTGACCGGGGGCATGGTTGCGGGGAGACTGACGCCACAGGGCTAAAAACTTTCGGCATCAACTTCAATGACCGCGCGCTCGTCATTGCAATAGTCGTCCGGCTGACCCGCATCTAGACATAACCGCGATCCTGCGTCTCAAGGCGAAATACCGCATTACTGCTGCCCCATAGATCGACCCTTTTGAAGTACGTTTGCATCCCTACATAGAAATGTACACGTCTGCTACACGACACGGTTCGGTCCGTTTTACTATGCACCGCAGTGAATGTGACCGGGTAAGTTTGGAGGCTAGCAGTTCTACTTTACGAAAAGTTGGGGTGGAACTTCCTCGCAAGGGCGTCCGCTTCATCTAAGTGGAGCTTTGCGGATTTCTTTTTCGGGTCCCTGCGCAGTTCAGTTTGTGCGTGGAGGTGGTGCTGCTCGACACAGAACTTGAGGTGATTCCATTCTTCGCTGCCACGACTGTATTCCGGATCCTCCCCGTCAAGGCGGGAAAGTAGTTGAGATTTGACGGGATCGTGCGCGAATCTCGCGACGGCTTTCTTTAAGGTGTCACGCTCTTCGGATGTGGGCTTGAAAAGGGACATTTTCGCCGCTGCCGCCGATGGTATCAGTTCTATGCGAGTGCCGATGATCCGTATCGACGCTCAGCATTGATTTACAGAGAGGCGTTTCATGAAGCACGGGCCGGGGCGGCACGCCAGGGCGAACAGTTCCCAAGCTGTTTGGTGGGCGATTATCCTGGCGCTTGCCGCACTCGCCATCTGGCTTGCCAAAATGCTGATGGAGAGCAGGCATTGACGTCATGGCTTATCGCCGTCCTGCTCGTGGCGGCATTCATCCTCATCCTGCGGCACCGCCGGAGCCGTGTGTTAGGAGGGCTCCCGTCCGGCGAACTCATTGCCTCCGACCATGAGGAACAGGACTGTCCGGTGCTCGTATCGCATCGTTACGGTCTGAAGGGCAAGCCGGATGCCTTGGTACGCTGTTCATTATGTCCAATCTGGAAGAAAGTTGCGTACCTAGCCTCTTTCCCATCTATATTTCTGGATTGGCGACGCCCGCTTTCCAAAGTAGGATGACTGCCTACTCGTCACTTCGACAGGGGAGTTTACGACACCTCTATGCGATTAAGCCTGCTTGGGCCTTGCTCTGCGGGTAATGGTATGAGTAGCAATCCGGGCAAAGCCGATCCCACACTTCCTTTGGCCGGTCCTCGATGAACTCAGGCGCCCATTGCCAAACGTTCTTTTTCTGGTTCCAGACCTTTCTACAGTGGCTGCACATCGTAATCACTCTGCCGTAGTGCGCCAAATGAGGATCGCACTCGGATCGTGGAGCGAGAGTGTCTTTCAGTGTGACATTCCGTGTTAGCCAGCCATCCCCAAAACGGGTCACGGTCATCCGTAGGCGGCGAATGATTCGCGCAGAAGAACAATCGAAGACGTGCTGCCATTCCCCACCTTGCTTGGCAGTTTCAAATGCCTGTAAGTAGAAGGAAGACAACGGGCTTGGGATCACGGAAAGCAGTTGGAGTCCCTGCACTTTTTCACGCCTCGCTTGACTGCCGTTGTTGTCGAGCGCGAAGGTGTCCCAAGCTGGATTGCATCGCAAGATCCGGAAATTTTCATCGACCGCGTAGACTACGTGCGGCTCGCGGTCGTACTCAATGCGCCACTCGCTGACCACTGGTTCGTAATCATTATATTGATTTTCACCCTGGCTTCGAGAATGGCGTCAATCGGCAGCTCGTTGTCCATTCGCATTGATCCTCAGGCCGTCTTGGGGAAGACCTAAGAGAGCGGCTGGCTACACACCTCACATCCTCGCTTCGAGCTATCAAGCCCAGTGAACAAACGCGGGGTCCACGCTCATACTTTGGCAAGATCGCAGCGTGACTGTAAAATAGGACCATCGCGCAGGCCAACGGCCAAGTTCAAGCAAAAGGCGAGCTTCAAACCGCCTTTTCTCGCGCCGCTAGTACAGAAGCGGTACGTCGATCTTCAAGATCTGGCCGGCTGATCCCGGAATTGCGCCCAAATTAGAGTAATCGCTCCTCTCCAAACTCCTCTTCCTGCGGAGACACGCACTCGGTGACCCCATCCGCGTAGAAGACAAAGCGATCGCCGCGTCTTAGATGAATGACCGCCTCGTCGTAAAACATGGCTTCTAACACGCCCAAGGGCAAATTCGCCCGTGCCGTTGCCGACACTAACGAGAGCGGCTCCCACGTGCTTAGATCGAAGGCCTTCAAGAGCCCGGGGGAGTGACCGGCACTAGAGAAACGAAGCGTGAGGTCCGCTGCTGAGAACGTTGCCAAAACAGCAGTAGTAATAGCTTTCACTCCCTGCCTATGCAAGAGAAGGTTGAGCGAAAAAATACGGATCGCCCTTCCGGATTGTCGATGTTTTCGCGCAGGATGTCGTAAGTCCAACGACTGAGCTGCGTAACTTCTATTCCGTGACCTTGCAGATCCGCCAAGAGGATTCGGGTAAGAACATCGTGATTGCAGACTGAGAAGTAGTAGATGTCTCCGCCCGCCATACCTTTCGACGGATGGCTATGTATACTGACGTCCATGCCGTTTGTGCAAAGTTCTGCACCGATGTTTTCGATTCCTCCCCAGATCTCCGCACACTTGATCCGGTACGCCTGACTGACATGCGCCATTGGTAAGTTATCTTTGATCAGCGCTTTCGAGCATGGCCCTAGAACGGCTCAAGATCTGCTGGTGCCACAACCTAATGCGATGCGTGAATCAGCAAGACCGACAATCGGCGCGGGAAACGACAAGTACTCCAGCCAGCCCCTCTTTCTGATCTGATCCAGAAAACACTGAAATCCAAAGTCACGATCGTTGTCTCAAAGATCGAAAGAATTGGACGCTGGTCCAGGAAATGGAAGGGTGGGTTGTCGGAACAAGAGCTTTTGCTCGGCCTGTTAGCCATAGCGGTGATCCTGGTCGTAGGACGCGGATCCGCTGAGATTGCCAGGAGGTTCGGCCAGGCAGAAGTTCTCGGAGAACTTCTTGGTGGTTTCTTGATTGGTCCTTCGGTCCTTGGTGCGTTGCTGCCATCCGTCTACCGCACGGTGTTCTTAAGCGAGGGCGTCGCGAAAGCTCTGTCCCTGTTTTCCTGGATGGGAGCGATTCTGGTGTTGCTCATTGCCGGACTCGAGGTGGATCCAAAACTCGTTCGGCAGCTCGCCAAGCCCGGTGGTTACACAGCTGTTTTCGCCATTGGCGCTTCGGTTGCAGCCGGAACCGTCTTCGGGCGATCGATGCTGGGTGCGACGTCCTTGAGCGCATTCTTCCTGGGAATTGTGCTTTCGGTAACGGGCGTTAGCGTCATTGCCAAGATTCTCATTGAACGAGATTCGCTTCGCCGAGCTTATGCGCAAGTCATCTTAGCCGCTGGAGTGGCCAGCGAGGTTTTGGTCTGGCCGCTTATTTCCGTCGTCGCTTCTTCCAAATCGGGCAATCCGTTTGTTGCTGGAATTCAGTCGATCGGCTTTGTTGTTCTCTTCTTCTTGTTCATGAGATTTGTCGGCCGCCGGTTCACGTTCTGGGCCATGCGGCGAACGGCCGATTTAACGCAGGTAGTCGCTGGGCAGCTTTCCCTAGTTTTGATTCTCGTGTTCGCTTCTGCTGGCATCACCCTTTCGCTCGGACTTCATCCACTCTTAGGCGCGTTTACTTTTGGGCTGCTCCTAAGCCAGGCACCCCGGACAACAATGCCTCTAAAGGAAAATATTCAGGCACTGGCGGTCGGTTTGTTTGCCCCCATTTTCTTTGTTCTCGCCGGCATGCGGGTAGACATCTCTAAGCTCCGCAGCCCTTCCTCGATCGGAATCTTGCTTGCCCTTTTCGCGGTGTCAACTCTGAGCAAGTCAGGCTTTAGCGCTATCGGCGCTCGTCTTGGCCGGCTGGGTTGGTGGGAGTCCCTTTTGGTCGGTGTCGGTGTGAATCTTAAGGGCGGAACGGATGTCATCGTAGCTATTCTCGGCGTGGAGTTGGGACTGCTTTCCACCGAGACTTATACGATGTATGCTGTCGTCGCTATTCTTACTGTCCTTATTTCTCCCACGCTCGTGGCCGTCTTAGAAAAGAAGGTGATGCCTTCTCAGCATGAAATGCAACGTTTGAATCGAGAGGAAGCTAGGCGGCGCGCCTATCTCCCCGATATTGAAAGAGTGTTGGTTCCGATGAGCCCGGAGCTGTTTCCCGCCATCGCTGCCGCCGTTGTTGAGACGATTGCCCAAGCTAAGCAAATAGAAGGCGAGATCTTCGATATCACGCAATTAACAGCCACCGAGGCCGGTATCACTGAATCGGTCCAACCTGCGGCGACTGTGCAAGCAGAGGAGTCGCTGGATCAAGCCGGCGAACTCGAACACATTGAACTCACCAAAGAGCTCGTCACGAAGAGTGACAGTCTAGGTGCCATCCTTGAGAGCGGGAAAAAGCACAACCTGATCGCGATCGCCGCCAACCCTCCGACGCAGAGTGCGGTTCTCTCGTTTGGTGAGCTTCAAGATCAAATCATCAGCCAGGCTGAATCAGATGTCCTGATCGTTGTCCGAGATCCGCAAGCATCCTCTCCCATAGACCGCATCTTAGTCCCAGTGAACGGTCATGAGCATTCGATGTCGGCAGCTGATTTGGCTGCTTACCTTGCCAGAGCGCACAATGCCGAGTTAGTCCTTTTTACGGTCGTACACTCAAAGCTGGATTCTGTTTTCTGGAGAGAGCGGAAACATCGTGATCTACTCGCGTCCGGTTACCGTTTGCTGCGAGAAGTCGCTTTTCGGATCGAGCGTCTCGGCGTGAAAGCGATCGAGCGCGTTCAACTCGGTGAGGATGCGGCGGAAGAGATCCTTAAAGAGACAAGCCGCTCGCCTTATCAGTTGATGGTTCTTGGCACCGTCGATCGCAGCACACAGGAAGGGCTTCAATTAGGTCGCTCGATTCAAGCTTTACTAACCCGATCTGAGGTCCCGGCCGTTGTACTCGTGACACACCCCATCACCCGTCAAAGCTGATGAACATGCATTCGCAACACCGCCAGTCAGAGGCAATGACATTTCGGCCAAATGTCTGGGTAGAGGAAAGGCTTACGCCTTCGCCTCCCGGGTCTGGGTTTGTCGTTGCACAGCGGCAGTGACGAAACCTTGTTCCTGCAGATTTCGGTCCCACATCCGCGCAAATTCAGTGAGCTGGCGTTTCAACCGGTGATTCTCGGAAGCCGGACCGTTCTCGAAAACCTCCTGGTAGACCGGCGGCATCGCTTGCTGAAACGAAAACGGCTCATACGCCACGTGTCCGTCTTTCGCAATCAGTTCGAAGCACACTTCCGGGTCCTGGCAGAGATCGCCGTTTTGTGTGAAGTAATGCGCTACGCTGATGGCCTGATGGCCGCGCGGGCCTAGCCCGATGCCCTCGATCACGAGGCGCATGTAGGGTGTGTTTTCGATGGAAGCGTACAGGTTCTTCACGCCCCCGAAGATGTTAATGATCTTTGCTATTGTCTTCATGCCTTCCCTTCCTTTCAGCGGCGCGCGTAAGCGAGCCGCTATCATCAAGAACCAGGCTGCATTTTGCCTGGATGCCTTCCTGCTGTTCCCAACAGCACCCCCGGCGGAGGGTGGAAAGGACTTCCCACCTCTCTGGCAAGCGAAATCCAAAGCCCTTGGCGTTCTGCTTATTGGATTCGGGGTGCATGCACTTGCACCCCTGCCCCCTGGCGAAGGCGGGAGGTAGCAAGTGCAAGCCGAGGAGTATCCCCACCGTTGAAACGAAGGTGGAAAGGGCGGAACGCAGCGGAGGTCTGCACAAGCGAAGCCGCGGAAGATTGGGGGGACGGCTTGTACGCGCGAGAGGGCGGAGACCTCTTAGGAACTTAGAAGAATGACTCCTTCCGCCGAAGTGATCTGCGTCAATTACAGATTTCTAAACACATCTTGACTAGGGTGGGCTGTTGGTACGATGCACCATCCAACTGCCGAATTGCCAATTCGAATCCGCCAAGTAGAGCGTGGAATGAGTACGTGCGAGCATCATTACATCCTTTGCGGATTCCGATTTTTCCAAGCGTCAATGATCCTGGTGACGTTCAACTCGACAGATTACATGGTGTCGACCTCAACATCGTAGCGACAGAAACCATGCGTCTTCATGTGATACAGGCCTTCGCCAATTTGGCGGTCTCCTCGCAAACGCTCCCTACGCTCGATTTCCGTGATAGGAGCATGAACACCGACCCAAAATACATCAAAAGGCGATAGCAGAGTGCTTAAGTCGTCAGCCCAACTTCGCTCCTCGACAATGTGCTCAACCAGCAGATCTATTCCAGCACTTGCAAAGGCGGGAATGGATCTGTGAAAGCCGTCGAAAAATGCTTGTCTCCATTTATAATGGACCTCTTTGTCGAGTGGCCTAAAGCCTTCACCGGCAAGCAGATCAGAGGCGTAGTAGTGGAATTGAGGTTCAAGGCTTGGCCTGAGTGCCTTTGCAAGCGTTGATTTTCTGGCGCTTGAAGTTCCATTCAGAAGAATTATCCGCCCGACGCCGTGGTTCCTGTTCATTCGTTTGACGTGACTGTATGTACAGTTTGACCGATCGTAAGAATCCTGCAAAACGGCGATGTATTTAGGTTGCATTTCGCTCTCGACCTGCAACGACCTGCTATACGTATACTCCTGGAATGGGCCGTTACGTTATGGAGCATTTACCGAGGGCGACAGCAACTTACGACGCCAAGCCGGTCGGTTGGGATCAGGCTAAGCTGTGGCTGGAACAGAGCGGCGTGATTTCCGCTGTACGCACAACGGAAATGATTACGGCTATCAAGGCCGGTATGGAGGTTGAGCTACCTCCGTCGCCTTCAACGGTCGCGATTCGTTCTGGCGATGAGGCCCTTCTAATTACCCTCTCGTTTAGTGTCCTCCTAGCTTGGGCCGAACAAAATATTGCGCCTCTTCCAGAGGATTGGCGATGCATGCTGCTCAGAGTTCAGACTCGATCGGATTTGCAACCCTCAAACACCTTGGCGGCTGCGATCGGCGCCAACCTTGCAGACGAACCAATTGGAGAATCGATTTGAAGTAGCCAAGCGGGCCGGCGCGTACGCCTGGCCTCGTCGGCAATCTGGCGAGGCCCCGTCCACTTCGGAAGAACCGGAACCAGCAAGGATGATCTACACTTCCGAACCACAGTGGATCTATCGGACTCTAGAATGGTTCTGTGCAGATGGCCGACAATACTCTGGCTCGGGGGTAGATCCCGCTGTTTCTACAGACAAGAAAATGAAAAACCGAGGCGTACAATGGGGCCTCATCATGGTCCGCTACTGGTTATTTCCGCTTGCGCAGAGACGATCGCCAATGAGCTTTATCTCGAGCCGGCGAAGATGCAAAGCGCTGCGAACTTCAAAGAAATATCGTGGTGAGGCATGAACGGTGTTAGGGATTGGACCAGGTCAATGATCCGACGAGACTTTCTCGCTCGCGCTGCCACAATCGGGGCGACACTGGCCTGGCCGGGTCCAGGCTTCGCGAAGGCGCAAGCCTGGCGGGAACGCCGCGATCTGTTTCCCGAAGGAGTCGCGTCGGGCGATCCGGAACCCGACAGCGTCGTCCTGTGGACTCGGCGGCCATTTGCCGCGGGCGACCGGGGCATGCTTACGGTCGAAGTCGCGCTCGACCCTGATTTTCGCAAGATGGTAGCAACGGCGCATGCGCGGGTGCTCGCCGCTTCCGACTGGACTTGCCGGGTGCTGGCTGCCCAGCTCAAGCCTGCCACGGTCTATTGGTACCGCTTCGTTGACAACGAGGGGAACGGCAGCCGCGTCGGCCGCACGATCACCGCACCCTCACTCGACGACGGGCGCCCGGTGCGTTTCGCGTTCGTCTCGTGCCAGAGCGTCAACGAGGGCAAGCAGAACGCCTGGCGGCGGATGGTCTGGGAAGACCGGCACGCGCCCGCCGACCGGCAGCTGAATTTCGTGCTGCATCTCGGAGATTTTATCTACGAGGTCGTCGAGTATCCCGAGGAGATCGCGCGTCGCTACGACCGCACGGTCTATGATATCGGCCGCATCCCTGACGGACGAAAGGTCGGCGGATTCCACGTGCCGACCACGCTCGACGGCTACCGAATGGTCTATCGCGCGCACATCGCTGACCCCGACATTCAGGACGCGCGCGCCTGGTTCCCGTTCGTATGCATCGGCGACAACCACGAATTCTCGTGGCAGGGCTGGCAGAGCACGATCAAGTATGATGGCGGGCCGGAGCCCGCACAGCCGCTGCGCGTCGCGGCTAACCAGGCTTGGTGGGAATTTATCCCGTCGCGCGTGGCTAAGGCGTCGGGGCCGGGGCTCGATCAGTTTGAGCCGCCCAAGGTGCAGGTCGCGCCGATCTTGCAACTCGATGCCGACGGATTAGGCGACGAGCCCAACAATCGTACTGCGATTGCCAGCATGACAGCATATCGCGCGATGCGGTTTGGCCGACGCGTAGAACTGATCATCACTGATTTCCACAGCTACACGATGCAAGACCCGTTGACGCGCAGCGAGGCAGAAGCGTTCAGCTCGCGCGATTTTCCCGAACTGTTCCCACAGGAAGCAGCAGAAATACTCGAAGCCGGGCGCAGCTATCGCGGCGGCGCACCGGATACGATCGCGTTCGGCGATGAACAGATTGCCAATTTCCGCAAAGCGGAGCCCGTGTTCACGGTGCTCGGCCGTAAGCAAAAAGATTGGCTCAAGGGCAAGCTGGCTGAGTCGAAAGCGACATGGAAGATCTGGGCCGCGACTAACGGAACGCTGGATATGCGCACCGACCCCCAAAACCTACCCGCCGGGCTAACCACGCCTTGGCCGGGCAAGGGCTACGCTACGTTCGGTGGTGGTGACTTCAGCGCGGCGCTCACCGAGCGCTCCGAAATCTACGATCTAGTGCGCGAGGCCGGTATCGACGGTTTCGCCACGGTCTCGGGCGATCGTCACAGCTTCTGGGCAGGCTACGCAGCAAAGGCGCTGCCGCCAGCCAGGTTCGATCCAGTCGGCATTACCTTCATCACCGGCTCAATCTCGGCACCGGGACTGGCCGAGGCGATGGAGCATGGGCTCAAGGGTCATCCGCTGCGGCCACTGTTCACGGCTGAGCGCGAAGGCGGCCGGCACGAGGCCACCATCAACCTGACGCTCAAACGCGGGGTGAAGAGCGCGCTCGAGTATGCGCGGTCGGGGGATATCGAAGCGGCGCGGCGCGAGACCAATCCGGACAATGCGCCACACCTTGAATTCGTTGACATGGGCGGACACGGTTATGCGATCGTGACGGCCGACGCAGAAAGGATTGCAACCGAGTTTGTCTGTATTCCAAGGCCGATAACCAGCGCACCTACACCGGATGGCGGCCCGCTGCGGTACCGCGTTGTCCACAGCGCGGCTCGCTG
Source organism: Terriglobia bacterium (assembly GCA_963723645.1). GTDB lineage: Bacteria > Acidobacteriota > Terriglobia > Bryobacterales > Bryobacteraceae > Bog-105. The sequence goes on along the minus strand of CAVRRR010000005.1, from coordinate 29,677 downwards.
GCAAGCGGGCGAGAGGCCAAAACTCGTGCGGAGCGTGATCGACGGCGATGTCTCGTTGTCGGTATAAACGGAAACCAGGCGAATGTGCCGCGTAGGATGAAGGTTCCCTGAAGCAGAAAGGAGAACGAGGGTGCGCGGGAGCGCCGCAGCGAAAACCAGATCGTCTGCAATTCTCAAGCATCTCGCACCGGGACGCTATTGGCAGAGGCACGGGCGTGAGCCGCCGTTTGCGATTAAAACGGGACTTCTCGGTCCTGATGTGCCCGGAGTTTCCTGCGGGTTTCGATGTGGCTGCGAGCAGCGTTTCCGCGGCCAGTGAACGATCGTACCGGCATGGAACTGATTGACATCGCCGGACGAGAGTGCAGGGCGAGTTTGCAGCAGCTTTCTTCCCGAGAGCACCTCAAGGGGCCAAGGCCGTGAATTGGTCCGGCTTGATCGTACGCTGGTCAGAATGGCGCAAGATCTATCCTTCGTCGGCTGCTGCGGCTGGAGCGAAGCACAGGCTCGCTACGTTGTGGACTTTCCTGCGATCGAGCTACAAACGACCTTCTATCAACCTCCGCCTTCTGCTGTGGTCAAACGGTGGAAGTCCCAGGCGCCTCCCGACTTTCGCTTCTGCCTGAAGGCATGGCAGCTTGTAACGCACACGCCTTCAAGCCCGACGTACCGCCGCTTGAAATCGGCAATCAGCGTGACAGAACGAGATCTTTACGGTAGCTTCCGGCCCACAGAACAGGTCTGGCTTGCATGGGAGCGAACCCGTGAGGTAGCCCAAATTCTCCAGGCGGACGTTGTTGTGTTTCAATGCCCGAAGTCCTTCCTGCCAACGCGTGAGAACACAGGCAATTTGACGACATTCTTTCATCAGATTGACCGAGAGAACCGCGTTTTTGTCTGGGAGCCACGAGGGGATGACTGGCGGCCCGAACTGATCCGGGATATCTGTGCGGAGAATAACCTGATCCACTGTGTGGATCCATTCAAATCCAAAGCCACCTTCGGGGATGTATTGTATTGGCGGCTTCATGGGAAAACGGGCTATCGGTACCGATACACGGACGAAGATTTGACTGAGCTGGAAATCATGCTGCGCGCCGGAGCGCACCTGCCCGGGCCCAATTACGTCATGTTCAACAACATCTACTCTAGAGAGGACGCTCAACGCTTCCAACAGCGCCGCGCTGCATCAGCAACGACATCAGGCGCAGACGGACTGCCGTCGTGAACGGGACTTCCCGGTCCGTATCTGGCTTACACTTTCCGAATCGCCAACTATCCAGGATCAATTCGGAAACTAAATGCTATGCCGTTAGAACGAAGACGCGGACGCACGCGTTCTAAGTGGTCGGCTTACCGTAATCGTGCCAGCTCTCAGCATCCGTCTTACGGACCTCCGACGCGCGAGGATCGGCTCCAAAGACAGGTAGCAGAATCAGTTCACGCCTCGCTAAGAATCATCTGCTGAAGCTTCGATAAGTTCACCCCACCTTCCTCCTCGAGATTGGCCAGCAAATCGTTAGCGAGTTTCCGTCCGCCTCCGCGGCCGGCATATGCAGCAGTGCCACCGCTTGCGAGTGATTCGGAGGGCATTTGCTTCAGGTAATCGAGCATCTCTTCACTGCTATATTTCCCTTTCAGTAGGGCTCGGTCTATGACTTCGATACCCACGTATGAAATCGCATAGAGGCCCACGCCTTTGAAAATCGTGTAGTCTTTTGGGCTGTTCCAGGCCTTCGGTAACCACTTCTTCACAGCGGTCCAGTAGTTCTTGATGACCTTATACTGGGCGTCCGCGTCGGGAAACTGGGCGAGCTTTGTTGACCGAGTCAGCATATCGTTCACACCACTTGTGAGATTTGCGATGGTTAATCCAGACAGCGTAGCGCCCTTCTCGACCTTCCCCCCTTGGTGCACCTTGCCGTAGAGTGGACTCGTCTTGTCTTTCATGAGCCTCTGAACGATGTAAAGAGCGGGATTGCGTACCTTTAACACCTTGTCTCCAAGCAGCCGGGCCGTGATGTTTTGGAGGTGGCTCGTGTTCATCCCCATTTGGTTGTCATTAATGTCCCGAAACAGCTCGAGTTCCTTATCCAAATCCTCGATCATTAGGAAGCAGAACGACACGGATCGGCCAATTGGGTCGAAACCCTTTTCGCGACCGTCAGCAAACCACAGCCTATGATTGCCGTCTAGGCGAGAAACGACAATCTTCCCCGCCTTCGCAGCGTCTTTTACGAAACGAACGTATCCGAACCCATTCTGTAGCTGCTCAAACGTGACGTAAGACTTATCACGGATATTTAGGATCATCTCCGGGTAAAAAGCCCGCTCAGTGTTTGCGACGTATTGGTAAGCCTTGCGAGCGTGCTGGACGCTCAGATTCCGCTGTGTTCCCGATCGATTATTCTGCTGGTCAAAGATATCGGCCCGCGAAATCGTGGCCAGATCCGAAAGCGGAGCGAAGCCGCGATACGCCTCGTGTCCGAGACACAGCCCAAGAACAACAGGAAAGCGTGGCAGCTCGGAGTTGGTGCGGGGCCGTTTAGCCTTTTGGCTCGTTTTCATGTTCATGCTCACAGGAATGGTGATCTCCGAAGGTGTTTTTTCCAATCGTCCTTCGTATGCCCCGAAAGAAATAAGACATATGCCGAAAGAATAGCCCGAGCAACGAAACGAATTTGGCTTAACCTTGGCTGCACCTTCTTGTGCTCTTTGCTTGGGTCGGCGCCGTGCACCACTTTGGAACGCAGGTCGTAGAGATCCGAGAGCAGTTCGCTTACGGTTTCGGGGTCTTTCAATTGTGAGATTTTGGTCAGACAAATTGCAAATCGGAAAGAGATCTCCGTCTGACTCTCGATTAGAGCTTCCAGGCAAATACAGAGGTCTACCAACGCGTCCCAGGAGTCATTCGAGCGCGAATACCGGATGAATCTGTCTGCGACAACATGCAACCTGTCCTTGGTCTGCGCGCGCGCCCTAAGCACTTGTCGCATCCAAGCACTGCCGGCGGCGTTCAGCAATCTTCTTGGAAATGTCGGAGCTGGTGCAAGGACACTTCCCCCAGAACGCGGCACGGCTTGGATACACTTCGAACCGTCAAACGCCGCCACAATAGAGACAGGCTGAAAACCTGAAACGCTTATGACTGCTAACCCAAACTCGACCATCAGCGCCGCGTCCTCCAAAGCGGCCGCTCCCGTCAGGTCCTGAGGAACAATGACTGCTGTCACGTCGGCATCCAACGTGACCTTGGAGTCGTTCCCGAAGAAGAAATCCTCTATCGCGAGCCGCTCGCTATCGAAAAGCGTGCGAATAGAGACCTCCCCATCCTTCCCATGCACAGACAGTGGGAGAGGAGTGCTTGTTAACGCGTAAATGTGATTCAAAGGCATGACCATTTCAGCCCGCCTTGCGGACGGGCTTCACTGAAGGCGCTGATTTGTTTGGCATGATACCAATCGCGCCATTGCTCCCATTGCCCCACTCCATTGAAGGAGCAAGGATTCGCAAGCATGGTTCGCCGATACAAAGACGCATAATCCTGTAACGGCGGAAGCGCCGCCGCTTACATTAAGCCAAGAGATCCTGACCAATATGGGCGCTCAGCTTTTGGAAATTTATCTCGCTGTAAAGTCGCCTAGGATGAGATTTGCCCCAAACGGGCATTGAAGACATGACGCTTGCCTCTTGCAAGAACCAGTGTTCAATTACATGCAAGCGGTCGCAAGTTGCTGGGAGCGGAGGGCTTTCTTCAAGGGCAGACAGATTAGGACCGATAAACGCCGTAGCATCTTGTTTTCACACTTCAGCTGAAACTCATTGCGATCTGCATCGCCCGTTCTAGCTGTGGATCTTTGCCTTGCTCAGAGGCGTCCGGGGAAAAGTCGACGGGTATGTCTGGCTCTATTCCATGCCCCTCAATATGCATGCCGTTCCAGGTTTGCCACGTAGTGACGGGAATGCGGAGGCGATATCCGTCGCCGACGCTGAAGTTCGCCCCCCCCATCACCTCTCCGGCGGTAGTCGTTCCAACTAGAGTTGCCAGATGGTTCTCTTTTGCAAATGCCGCAACCATTTCCGCGGCTGAATGGGTGTGTTCGTTAATCACCATTACTATGCGACCGTGGAACGGCCGCGGCCCGAGACCTTCGGTTTCCAGCACGACTGACCGATCTTTGTGAATAAACCTGAACCGCACAAACATCGCGAGCTGTCTGAATTTTGATTCCGGCAGTTTCCCGATTCTAGGAAGCTGTTCGGGTTTAGTCCCCTTTTGAAGATGCCGTTTTGTCAGACTGTAGCCGATGGGTCGGCGGTCCGGGCAGAGATAGCTCATCAAGCGCAGAGATGCCAGGCCGCCGCCAATGTTGCCGCGAAGATCTATAATCAGACGGTCGCGATTGCCGGCGGTCAGCCGGGCGATAACCCCGTCCAGTTTCCTTACAAATGGCAAGCCGACTGCGCCAGGAAACGTACTGATTTTGATCACCGGCACTTGATCGCTCGTGATCTTGTAGGAGAGGGCTTTCGGTTCGATCATCGGTGGCCGATCTTTGGCTGGTTTATTGGGCACATTAACTGAAACAGTTCTAGTTTCATTGCCGGCCAGACTCTTAAGCGCAAGAGAGTAGGTGCCGCCGAAGCCGAACAGCGGGTGGTCAGAACAAGACAAGTTCGCGCCGTCTTTGGCAATGAGGACGTCGCCCGGTCTGATTCCGGCCAGATCGGCTGGTCCGTCTTCAATTACATCCTGAAAAATCCAACGTTCGCCACCCGGAGTCGAATACCTTCGGGTCGTCGCGCAGAGAGCGTGGCGCAGAGGAATAGTTTCCTTGTCCGGCTTCAAGAAAGCAGTGTGACTTGTCTGAAGACTTGCCAAAGAGGAGTGGATGGTCTCCTGGAAACTAATCGAAGATGTCGTGAGCAGCTCGGGCGCTAGGCGGTCGAGCTTTGAAATCCACTCCGCATACGAATCCGGTTCGACACTCACGTGCTTCGTCGCGATAAGGGTCTTGATTGTATTGAGTGTTTTTTGTCTGGCGGCGCTCATGATTGTTTACGATCCGAGGGGAACCACATAATTGTCTGCACCTTCCAGGGTGTACGCTGCCCACTGGTAGGGAACTGCTTGAGGGCCAAACGTTTTCAATAAGTCCAACTTTGCTTTTCGAAGGGCAACGCTTGGCGTCTGGCCGTCTGCGATTCCGGTATAGAACTGGGCCATAAGAAAACGAGAGAAGGTATCGTCGATTGTCCAAAGAGTACTAACCACCGTTCGCGCACCGGCTAGCAGAAAGGCCCGTGACAGAGTCTCGATGCCTTCCTGTCCCTCCAGCCTGCCGACCGCAGTCTCACATGCCGACAGGACGACAATATTGGCACGAACGGGCAACGTAAGTACTTCCGCTGAGTCCAGCATCCCGTCTGTTCCACTCTGTTTGTCATTGAGGAGGAAGAGCGCCGCGTGATCGGGATTCTTTGAGTCGGCAAGCGCATGAACGGCAAGATGAACAATGCTGTGCTTTTCTCGAATAGCTCGCTCGAAAGCGTTCTTTGTGCCGTCCTCACCAAGTTGTAGATCGACCTCTGTTTCACGAGCCTTTAAGAGTCTAACGGCATCCCGCACTTCGTCGCGAGAGCCGGGAAGGTTGCCCAGCTTCTGTGCCGGGTATGATCCGCGACTGGAGGCAAACAAGACGCCGGATTGATCGTATGGGATACCTCCTACAGCCAGGAGCGTCTTAACCGCCTCGACAGGGGCTTTGTCGCGTAGAATAACGGCGGAACTCACCGAGGGAGCATAGGAAATATTCTTTGTCTCGACTAGATATCGATTCGAACGATCCACCAGCGCGTCCCAGGGCAGAAGGTGAAGCTTACCGTCGCGAATCAAAATCAAATGTGACCTACTGCCCAACTCTGGAATCGGTTCCAGGAGCATCGCGTACAACGCGCGCCCGTTTTCCGTCTTGCCTTGCTTGTTGGCGATGTCTGCCAAATATGCATCTATCTTCGCTTCAATGGCGGCGCGCTGGCCCAGGGCTGCAATCTTTGCTGATTCGTTGGTAAGAATCAAGCAATAAATGCGCTGCTCGCTGACGACGTACTCGAGCACGGCTTCGCCCGGCGCGAGGCGCGCCTGTACGCGCCGAACGGGAATAATTTGTGCCACACGGGGACCTGTGCCGCCAGCAACGCTATCTGTAGTCCATCTCTGCTGTTCGGTGTCGAAAATCGCATTCTTTAGCTCAATCCGTTTGTTGGCGCTGGACTCCTGGACCAGTCTCTGCCTCAGGCGACTCACCGCCTGATCAATGGCAATGCCCTTTGCATTGTTGGCCGAGAAAGCTCCGCGGAGCATATCGAGGGAGGCTCGGCCTCGCGCCTCCTCGATACCTCGGTACGCATCATCAACATCTCCCAGATGATCTACACATAGCTGGAAGTGCTTCACAAAGATCTCGCTATTGGCGGCGATCAAGCTGCGCTCCGCCTGGGGATTTGTCGTGCTGCCGAGGAGCGTGTCCACGATATCGGACGCTCTATGATAGAGCGCGTCGGCTTCCCGATACTTGCCGTCGGCTGTTTTGAGTTCGGCAAGCGATTCGAGCCGAGCAGTCAAGAGCCAAATTTCGGGTGTTTGCTGGCTGATGAATAGTCCGCGGGACAAGTGGCTTTCGGCCGTTTGATTCTCGCCACGCTCACGATAGAAGTCGGCCAGCAAAAACTGGATATCTGCCGAGAGACGCGTAAAATTGCCGCCCGAGGTGAGTCGTTCCGCTGCGTTGAGAGTCTGGACGGCTTCGTTGGGTCGCTTGGTTTGTTGCTGGATTCTGGCAAGAGTTATCAGAGCTTGCGCCTCTTTCACTTTCCTGTCGCGCCGAGCTGCTTCGCTGATGACTGCTGTCGCGAGCGCCTCGGCGTCGACGAGATTGTTCAATCCGACCAGCGCCTCGATTCTGTACTCGTTTGTGACGAAGGCATACCCGGCTTCAGGGTGGCTCCGCACGAGATCGGCAGCCTTCGTTAGGTAGTCAAGAGCCTGCCCGTAGCGATGAGTCTGATCGAGCGCCGCGCCGATTCCGGTGAGGTATCGAATCTGACCACCGATGTCATTCGTCTTTTGAGCGGTTCCGAGCGCAGTGGCGATCAAGACTCTGCCCTTTGAAATGTTGCCGACCAGAAACTCGGAAAAGCTCTGCTCGCCTAGCGACCGATTGGCCCATTGTTGATTCTTTTGAGATCTCGCCAATTGCTCAATGCGCTGCCAATCCTCTCTGGCGTCTTGAGCGTTGAGTTCGCCATCGACGTCTGCTTTCGCAATCGACGCAAAGAGCAACAATTCAGGATCGTGTTGGACTTCCGGTGTTCCGATGATTTGTGCGAGCTGTTTCTGCACTTTGGTCAACGAACGGTCTTCCATGGTCGCGCGAAGCAGGCCGATTCTGGCGTAGAGAGCATTTCGCCGGTCATGCTCGGCGGTCAAGGCCCACTCGGCTTGGTGGAATTCTTCCGCCGCATCAGCCCAGTTGAACCAGTTCGCGTGCTGGAGTGCATCCTGAAGAATTGCATGGCCTTTCTTCGTTCCGGGATACTCTTGCGCGGCAGCTAGGGAGCTGAACACACACAATAACGCTAGAGCTGTCTTCAGACCTGCCCTCGATGTCTTGATCTGGGGAACATTTGTATGAGCCATCGCGTATTCGGGTGTCCTGTTCGAGAGCTTGCCCTCTAAATACAGCGGGGCAAATCTGCCAAAAACGTTGAAGCCGCAGAAATGTTTTTTGACTGGGATCACACCTTTAGGTGCGAAGACTTTCTAGCGTTGGCGCTCCTCACTTCCGGTCAAACGTGCACAAGAATGACAAATCGACTATGGGAACCAAGCTCCTGGTGAGTAGGACACGATATCAGCGGAGTAGGTTCGAGGCCATGCTGCATGCTGGCGTCAATTCGCACAAGGCCGTATCGCAAATCACGGCGGTAAACACGGCTGGCAACATTATTCTTAGCCGGGGGATGAAGGTGCACAGTGGGGGTGTTAACTTCCCTGTACGTTGGCTCGCAAGCACGCCGGAAACCGTCGCGATGTCCCGCCATTCAAGACTCAAGGCCGATAACTCGGCCTGCGGCGCCGAAGAACTTCTCACTGTCGATGCGCTTGCACCAAGCCGCCTGAAGCGCCGGAGCCGGAGGGAGTATCACGGTTATCAACGAAGGTTCTGGCTAGTGATCAGCATTGCACAAAGGTGTTGCCAATCAATCTTCCAGTGCAATACTTATTTGCAACGCTGGAAGCGTCGCCAATTGGCGCGGGGTGGTTTGGCCCCACTCGATCACGATCAAACGACCGCAGTAAGAGCAGCGAAATTCTCGCGCTGGTGTTTCGAACGCATGCCCACAAAGACACTCGCCAGAGAAGAGCGAAACTGCTGGCTGCGCCGGTCCCCGGTTTTGATTGAAATGGGGCATGCGTTTTTCTGCGTTCTTATTGCCGCTCAACTAAGGCGAGTAACTCCAGAGCGCTCATCCCTGGGTAGTCTGCCCGGAGTTTCTTCAACTCCTCCCAGGCAGCTCGTTGTGCGCACTGCCAGTGGGCCTCGTACTCTCGGTCTCGGCACTCAAGCGCGTTATCATCGAGTCCTTCTTCGTCGTAAGGCTCCGGCGCGTATCTCTCTTCGCAAAGGTGGATCAGTTCATCGAGCGCATCCATTTCCGCTTCGCGCTGAACTTCTCGGACGTAATCTGCTACGTATCCTGGCATGGGTTCACTCCTAAAGTTGTTCCGTTTCTTCACTCGGCGGAATACACGGAATGTTGCGTCTCGACCAACGGGAGAGTGGGGAGAGTTGATGGATTCACGCAAAGCTGTTTTCTGTGTTTGTGGTTTTCATAATGGCTTTGCGGTGCGTGCCGCGCACCCCTGCCTACCGGCGAGGGTGGGGGCGGCAAAGGTTCAAGGTCTTGGAGCGAAGCTTTTTGGAGGGTGCCCTTTAGGGAGGAACCAAAACCCGGAGGGCCAATGGCCTTGCCGCGCCGGGGGCAAAGCCCCCTGGAGGAAAATTTTCTAAACGTGCGCGTAGCGCTTCCAGGCAAGTCGTACACAAGCGGAAGCCGGTTTAAACTTCGATTCCTTACCGCCCGCTGGCTGCGGCTTTCATGCTGTTGCCGCTTTGCATCGGTAGGACGTTGTTTGCCTTGTACAGTAGCTCGAAGTCATAGGTATTTCGTTGGTGATCGAAGCCAATTAAGCGAATGACTTCCGAGACTCTACGTTTAAAGTTGTGCCGCTCGATGTGGACAACAAGGTTGATAAGATCCCCGATCTCTGCCCGCAAGGCGTTGTGCGGAATTTCGACGTTCGCCCGTAAGGCGAGACTTGCGAGGCGGGACAAACCCTGGAGGCACGAGTTTGCATGCAAAGTGGATAGGGAACCGGCATGACCAGTATTCAGCGCATCGAGCATGTCAAAAGCTTCTGCGCCTCGGACCTCGCCGATGATTAAGCGATCGGGCCGGTTGCGCAAAGAAGCCTTGACTAAATCCCGGATGGTCACGGCCGGCATTAGGATTTGACCCTCCGGTCCGCGCGTTTCTTCGCGCGCTTCAAAGCGGAAGACATTCCGGTGATCGATCTTCAGCTCAATCGTGTCTTCGATCACTCCGAGGCGCTCTTCCATGGGAATGAGGTCGATGAGGGATTTAGCAAAGGTGCTCTTTCCGGTATCGGTTGCGCCCACAATGAGGATTGTCTGGCGATCGATAATCGCTTGCGCCAAGAGGTCCGCTACGTGGGTTGGGAGGGCTTCGATGTAGACCAGCTGCGCGAGCGTAAACCAGTTCGCGCGGAACTTGCGGATGGTGAAGGAAATGCCGCCATGACTGATCGGCGAGTACACGATACTGACGCGGGAACCGTCGGTCAGCCGGGCGTCGAGCAACGGTTTGGCTTCGCTGATGTCTTTGCCGAGTACGCGTGCGATCCGCTTGGCCGCGTGTTCCAGGATCTTCTGATCGAGCTGCACGTTGGGCAGCTCATGAAGCCTTCCATGCGCTTGGTAGAACACCGACCCGTTGCCGTTGATCATGACCTCCGATATGTCGGGGTCTGTCAGCAGGTGTTTAATTGGCTCCAAATACGGCAGTATCTTCTCGAGCATGCGGTCAAACTTCCATTCCGTAATCTGAGGTCGTCGCTAGCGCTGGCCGTGCGTAAGCTTTGGTCTGCTCGGGTGCCAGCGCGGTTGCATTCTCTTGTGTCCGTGAGAGAGCCTTAGCGAGCTGGTCCGTGTTGTCGGTAAAGACTTGGGCATCGTAGCGGGGCCGAGACAGCGCGACGTACGCGAGCGTTTTGTCGATCAGCGCCTTGCTCTTGGTGTCTGAGGTATCGATGTGCACCAAAACCCGGTCCACAGTCGCGCCTTGCGATGCGTGAGAGGTCATCGCATAGGCATAGTCGATGTGCTGGTTGTTTTTGAGGTTCCAGCCAATAGTGCGGCCCGAATCGTCCAGGGCGACACGGACGTTGCCGTGCTTGTCGAGGTGGGTAATGGTTCCAACATCTCGGGTAGCGACGCTGTGCTCGCGCCAAGGCGTGGTGAACTGAATGCGGTCCCCCTCGGCAAATGTGCGCCTTTCGGGGGCGAAGAGGGTGACGCCCCTTACCTCGCGCGGATCGTACGTTACCGCCTTGCCAGCGGCAGTTTTAACCATTACGAGATTCTGCTCGGCGTCCGTTTTGACGACAGTTGCGTAGCTTTTGGCCTCCAGGCCGTACACGTTGCTGCCGCGCAGATAACGAACCGAGTCACCGACCCGGTAGTTATCGGCAATCGTCCGCGCTTCTCCGGTCACATTCTGACGGTTCACCAGGATCGTGATCTCGTACCCCACTGGCTTGAGTAGGCCTTCTTTGAGCATTTCCGCGCGAATGGCGGCGTTGATGTCCTTCCGAGAGGCATTGTCCGGGGACACCACCAGGGTTCCCGCAGGGGCCGCTAGGTACGCTTTGGCGATGGCTTCCAGCCGGTCGCGGCGGTCCGGAAAGCTCTGCACTCGGTTCTGGGCGGTGAGGAGGTCTACGCCGTCTGCAATTCGGCCGGCGGCCATCGCTTCGACTACTTGCTTGAGCCCTTCGTCTTTCTGTCGAACGATCCGATTCAATTCGACCGTGCGCATCCCGGATTCCTGCAATTGTCCGAAGATCCGGCCCGCTTCAATGGACTGATGTTGTTTTGTATCCCCAATCAGCAGCACCCGGTCCTGTGGTCGAATACTCTCCAGAAACTCGCGCATTTGCTTCGAGGCGACGAGCGAACTCTCGTCGACGAAGTACATACGCGGTCGCGTGTCCTCGCTTTGCCGCCGGTCTATGGCGTGCATCTGCATGGTAGTCGCATCCATACCTGCCTCTTTTAAGCCTTTGACCGCGCGTGAGGTGGGCGCGAGACCTTGCGCTTTGTATCCGGCTTGCTCGGCGAGCTCGACCACGCTCGTAAGGGCGGTGGTCTTGCCGGTTCCCGCGCGACCTTGTAAGCCGGAAATCTGGTCGCGTGTGGCCAGCGCTTCGTAGACGACTTGGCGCTGGTCTTCATTCAGCTTGTCTCCGTAGCGGCCCACAATTGTCGAATAGTGGGCCGTGGCAACCGGGCTCACCCTCTCTTTCCCCTCCAGGACGCGCTCCAGGATGCGCCGCTCGGTCCGAATCAGTTCAGGCGTCGTATAGCGAAACTCCGGGGCATTCTGCCGCCGGTGGTGGACTTCGACGAAGCGCCCCTCGCGCTTCTCTTTCGTCAGCTCAGCTTCGATGTCTTTGAGCACGGCCCGCCCGTTGGTATGGCGTAGCGCATCGCGGAGTACTTCATAGTGCTCGAAGACGGCGGTGCGCTCGCTCAATCCATCTTTGGCCGAAACCACGGCTAGTTTCGCGTGCGCTTCGATCTTCTCGGGCGAGAGTTCGCGCCGGTGGCGCTCGCGCGCTTCGGCTACGACCGCTTGCGGTTGATTGCCGAAGGCTTCGGCTGATTTCTTGTTAGCAGCCCGCAGCTCCTCCGGGGTTAAGGTCAACTTCTCCTCGCGGACCTGATGCTTGACGATCGATTCTGCTCCACGACCGGTTAAGCCTTTCTCCTCCATTGCTGCCTTGATTTGAGCGGTACGAGCGCTCTCGGCGGCGAGGTACTCGGCGGAGTAGCCTTTGATGTCGGGCGCATGGTTTGCGCCGCGCTGGATAGAGTAACCAAGCGCCCGCAGGTCATGTTCGAGCTGGTTCTGATAGACCGCTGTCGCGAAGGACTGCACGCGGTACAGTTCGCGCGGTTCGAGGCTTCGCGCTTGTCCGTCGGCAGTTTCCGTCATGTTGAAAACTACGGCGTGGGTATGCAGGTGGGGAGCGGCGTATCCGTCAACTGGGCGCGCGTTGGAGTGCTCAAACTTCGCAGCAATCCAGTTGGCGGTCGTCTCCGGTGCCCGATACCCGCCCATATGAGCCTGTGTGTACTTTTCGGTGGCGTCCAGAGCGACTGTTACCGCGTGCTGATGCGCCGCTCGGACGCGCTTATCTTCTCCGACAAGGGCGGTCAGGGTGACTGTCTTCGGAGCATTGAAGGTTAGGTCCCATCCGGCCCGATGGCCCATCTCTTCGCCGTTCGCCGTTTTGAGGGTTTGCCGGTGCTGAATCAGTTGCTCCCCGGTCAAGGGATGCTGCCCTTCGGCCAACCGGTCGAAGGCTTCGGCTGTCACCTCTCCGGCCAGGCCGACTTCCGCCGTTGCTTTGCCCTGCCACTCGCCGCGCAGCTCGCCGCCGCCCGAGTAGTAGGAGTTCGACGCCGCCGAATACTCAGCGCGGTAATAACTCTGGACCTTGGAGCTGGTTAAGGGCTTTGACACGTCGAGCATCTTATAATTCACCCGCTCCTAGGCCGTTGGCTGCTATCGCTTGCTCAATTGCCAGTTTGGGAGCCCTTGGCTTGCGCGGCGCTTTGGGCGTCGGCTCTTTGGCTCCCTCACCTGCTAGCTGGTCGGTCAGCTCGGCCAGCGAGGTACTCTGCGGGTCGAGTCGCCGTCCGGTCGGTATGACTCGCTCGATGAGTGCCGGCGCTCTCGCGCGCCGCGCGAATGGCTGGAACTGAATCCGTACGATTTTCCCGGTCTGGACGAAGTATCCGTTCAGATCGTCCAGCCCTTGGATTTGAGACTCCATCACCACGGGATCGATCACCCGCTCGCTCGAGTAGCTGCCCTGTTGTGTCCGCTTCAGAAAGTGTGTCGGCTTTGACTCGCGGATGCGCTCAAGCTGAGCCTTGCCGATCAGCTTGCTCAGGTGCTCGGCCGCTCTCGGTTCGCTGGTGCGCAAGCAGATGTTGGTGAACGCTTGGCTGAGGATGGTCTCCGACTGTTTGTCGCCGTACGCGGCGGCTAACTGGGCCATCGACTGAAAGCCGAGCACGATAGGATTGTTGCTCTTGCGCTGCTTGGTCAAAGCGCTCATGAGCTGCGGTAACGCATTGAGCGAGGCGAGCTCGTCCAAAACCATCCACACCCTAGCCAGGCCGGCCCGCGCTTCCGTGCTCTGCAGCTTCAGGATCAGCATGTCGAGCCACAAAGACTGCAGGGGTCGAAGGGCGTCGATGGTGTCGGCGGTCGACGTGATAAAGAGCCAACCCTTCCGCTCCTTCGCCCATTGCCGGACTGTCCAGGTACGCCCTCCGTCTTCCGGGTGGGTGGGCATCATGCGAAGCGGTTTCCCGGCTTCGTTTAGACTGCCGAGGATACCGGCCCGCTGCGGCGCTGCGTTTGCCGTGAGCGTGTGCTCGTGCTCGGTCCCCTTCACGCGGATATCGATCTCTTCCGGGTGCGCCATCCAGTAGGCCAGCTCGTTCACTGTCGGCTTGTGGGTGGCGAGCAGGTAGGCAAAGATTGCCCGTGTGTGACTCAGGAAGAATTGCTGCCGCGTCGGTGCGTCTGGAAAGAACCCCATCGCGATCGGGGTGGCTGTCGCCTCATCCTGACACTCCTGGCTGATCGGCCAGTAGGGACAACGATTGTCACAAGGGTTCAGCACCCAGTCGCCGCGTTCTTCGTTGAAAAACTCCTTGACGTACTCGCGGTCTGGATCGAACACTATCGCCATGTCGCCGCGTCCCTCGACTTGGTATAGAATCTGCCGGATCAGTGTGCTCTTGCCGGTGCCGGTGTCGCCCGCGATTTGGAGGTGATGCGCCTCGCGGTCGCGCTTGATCACCAGATCGCGCCCGCGTTCTCCCGCTATCAGCTCCAGCGGGTTCCTCCGGTTACTCAGGCGCAGGCGTAAGCCATCGCCTTTGGTGACCCGGTTGAAGGCCCACCGGCTGAGTAGGAACGGGCCGCGTAAGAGGCGACCGTCCCGTCCTTTGCTCGCGTGGTTTCGGTCCAGTTTCATCCCGGTCGCTACGAAGCCGATGAGGCACAGACCGAAGGCCGCCTCGGGCCAGAAGAGCACACTCCAAAGCGAGCGCCCGTCGTAGATGTGGTTCCTCAGATACGCTTGAAAGAACGCGGGCTTCATGTTCATTGCACGAAGGCTCGGCTTCGCGGTTGGATTCAAGAGGTAAGAAGCTGTCGAGACAGGCTTGCCTTGTGTCTCGACCACAAGGAAAGTAGGAAGGCTGTGCCTTCGAGAGGGCAAGCTCGGAAGGTCGGCAAAGACCGTCGTGCGCACATACGACCAGAGGTAGTAAGCCTGCACCGGATTGACGGTGTGCTTCCACAGCTTGACCCAAAAGAACGTGCTGCCGATCGCGAGGAGTAAGCCGAGCATGCGGAAGGTGAGGAGCCGTCTCGGCCATGCCGGTTTTTGCGGTTCGAACATCATGCCGCATCGTCCTCTTCGGGCTCCGTCTCGTCGCCCTCGGCGTCTTCGTCCTCTGTTTGACTTGCGACCATCGCGAAGTACTTCTCGATCCGCTCGTCGGCCCATGCAAATTTGAGCGAATCGACTTTCGCAACCTCCTCCTTGATCGCGCTCGCGTCGAAGGCTTTTTTCTGTAGGTGCTGGAGCTGAAACCAGCCGGATAATTGTCGGAATGCTGCCAACTCGGCGAGAATCATCCGCGCCTCAGGCGAAACCGAGATAGCGGCTAAATGAGTCTGCCTGGCCCACTCGCTCACCGTTAATCCTGCCCGGTCTGCGGTCTCCTTGATCCGGGTTTCTTCGTCTGACGTATGCTTGGCTGTAACGGAGACCGTCAGTATCTTAGACCGTGAGGTGGCTAACATACAGACCTCAGCGTACAATGGTTGCTGGATGGTTGCTCGATAGCAACTTCAGCACGGGAAAACCAATGTTTATCGATAGTTGCTATTGAGCAACCTGAAAGGCGTGACCTCTCGTGTGGAACAAGGATGTCGCGAAACGAAGTGTAGCGGCATGATCCACCCGTTAAGAAAACCTCTCTTAAAAGCACCGTTACGCCCCGGCTTTGAGGCTTGCCGTTCATGCCGCTTTGCCCTTTCGATCTGCCTTCGGCTTGCTCTCGCCCTGTAGCGCTGAGCCAGCTTCGGGGTTCGCCTGCAGGAAGCTCTTAAACCCCTTGTCAGCCGCGAAAAGTCGCTTCAGGGCGGCGGCCACGATATGTCCTTGCGAACTCGAAGCGAATGCGCTGTACGCTCGGAGGTCTTTGGCCACTTCGGGACGAATCCAAACTGCTAGTTGCTGATCGGGTTGTTTGTCTTCAACTTCTATGATTGGCTTGCTCATTTCGTATCTCCTTTTGTCAGTTTTCTTCTAGAAGCAACAAAGATCGTTCGGGGTTATTTGAAGGCCTGATCTGCCGTGAAATAGGTCAGAGAAAGGCCAAGCGGGTTGTGCAAAATGAGGTCGTTCGGAACGTCATGGTTGATCCGAAAGAAGAACTCAGAAGCCCAGGATTCGCGCCTCGATTCACCACCAGCCTGATTGATAAACACCTTGCTGTATTCGACTCGGGCGCGGTATGGTTCGGCCTCCAGGTTCTCGATGACGACGTTGTCCACATTGACCTGAACGTCATCGTCTGAGCTAATCGCGAACTTGGCAATCCAGTTGGACTTGCGGTCCTGCGCATCGACGATGTTGAACAAAGAGCGGTCGAGAAAGTACAACGAATTGCCGTACTGCTGGGCCACCGTCTTGTGGTTTCGAGAGTAGTAACCGACCACAAACTGACTCAGGAAGTAGCGGATTTCGGGGGCCTGCGGTTTGTAGGTGAAGCTCGAATAGGCCAACGCTTCGGCCCGGCCGACATCGTTAATGCGGACGATCAAGGGCTTGACGTTGGCCGCCGCCTTAGCCGTCCGAAGCACACAAAAAGCAAGGACCGCGATCACTGCGGCTAGAATTAAGACCGTCACCTTCAGTGCCGCGTTGGTAGTTAACGTCGACCCGTAGAACTCGAAATGCTGAGCCGCCGCAAACTCTGCAGGCGGCAGCGAAGTGGATTGAAATTTGCTTTTCATTGAAAGAGGCCCTTTGCTATTCCCAGTAAATTCCCGCTGAGTGCTGCCCCAGCAGCTGCTCCACCTCGAAACAAATCGCTTATGAAGGAGTGGATTCGGAACATGCTGACAAACATCCCGATGTTCAGCAAGCCGAGTGGAACGAGGAGCTTGATCCAATGCGCGATCGTGTAATCCCCGTGGATAGTATGAGTGACAAACGTCACCAAAACATTGCTCCAAACAAAGACTAGGGCCGCCGCTATGACGGGATAAAAACTGTACTGGAGCATGTACGAAAGCCAGTTCCAAAACAGCCACGCCATCCTTGGAACGACTAGCCATGGAATGAAGATCGGGCCGACCAGAGCGCCGATTCCGATAGCCACAAACCCGATAATCGTGATGGCAAACAAGACCCCGGAGATGACCGTCATGTCGAGTAGGATGAAGCAATAGACAACGATGTCGAGGCCACTGAGGACGCCAGGAGGCTTCATGTTGGAGACGATGTTACCGATCTGACCAATTAGCGTTGTTAGCGCACTCATGCTGATGGAATTGGCAAACGTTTGCCCAGTATCCGGCAACAACTGGCTAAAGCTCGACCCCACCCACGGCAGCGGAGTGTTGTAGAACCGAAGCATCATTTCGGCCATGATGAACAGGCAAAAAAAGTGAACCATGCCTGGAAAATCGAAGTGGCCGTGGTAGTTGGAAGCGCTAGCGAGTGCCCACTTGAGGCCATAGATCACCAGCATGATCACGCCTAAACTGGTGAGTAGTTTGGTGCCAAAAGCCATAAAAACCGGCTGGCCAGAAGTCACCAGGGTCAGAATTTCGTGCGCCACGGTTGTGCTGTATGTCTGCATCCCTTGCCCGAAGGCAAGGGGCGAAAGAACGAGTGACAGGAACAGGAGTTTGCGTGTCATGGCAGTCGAAATGACTTCCTGGCTTTCTCTGCGTCCTTGGGGTCTTGCTGGTTTTCCTTGCGCTCCTTTTCGCTTCCACCCTTCATAGCCTCGATGAGCTCCCGCT
This sequence comes from Terriglobia bacterium, assembly GCA_963723645.1. GTDB lineage: Bacteria > Acidobacteriota > Terriglobia > Bryobacterales > Bryobacteraceae > Bog-105. The sequence continues at coordinate 12,184 of CAVRRR010000005.1, read as the reverse complement.
CGTGCTGTTGCCGAAGCATTTCGGTGTGTTGTTTCACCGCCTCTACGTGGGCGATATAGCCTACTGAAGCCGCAATCGCAGCGAGCAAAGCAATAATCGCAAGGAGTAGCTTTGTGTTGAGAAATCCGATCATTTCATCTGTCCTTTCAGGGCTTCCGCCCGGTCTCGGCTGTACTGGTTTACTTGGTCGTCGAACTGTTTATTCGAGAGTTGAAGCCGGAGTAATTTGCGCTCTCGGCTTACCTCCTTGAGCTGCGTTTGTAGCGATTGAATGGTCTGCGCGTCTTGGGTAAATCGCTTCTGATCGTTGGCCAGCAGCCAAAGCGTGTAGATGGAATAGACGACGAGTATCGGCCCAAACCAACGAGTGACGCGCGGCTGGTTCAGGATCGAATCGATCTTTCGAAAGTTCATGGTCGCTTTTCAGGGCAGCCGGAACGATTGAAAGCCCGAAACGGCATCCGTCCAATCCTCATTTTCAGTCAGATTGTAGTTCTGAACGGCCCCAACGAGGTTCAGGTTTTCGACCTCCGCATCGCGCTCCCGCTTATTCGACAACATCTGCTGTTCGGCCAAACAGGTCTGGATATTCCCCTGCGAGAGCTGCTCCATTCGAGACTGTTGCGCGCCCGCATTGGCAACGTTTAGCTGGGCAACCATCGCGTTCATAGGCTTGGAAACGTCGATGCCGGCAGCCTTCAAAAGCTGGATGGCTCCTGCGTTCTGTTGCTGGTTAAGGTTGTACTGCGACAGGATTTTCGTGCAGCGAATCGAGGCTCCGTCGGTTGCCTCGACACTTGCCAGGCGCGCGAGAAGGTAGCTGCTGCCGAGGTGTTCGGCTGCTAAGTAAGGATTCGGGGCCAGCGCCAGCGTGGATTGATTCCAGGAGTTCGCGGCGAATCCGATCCGGCCATTCATCGCAACTGGCCAGTTGATCGTCTCTCCATAGCGGTTCTGGGTTGCATTATTCACAAAGGCCGGAACGACCGCCATCATGGCCATCCGTTGCGGATGACTGACCATCTGAGCCATCGCCACAGACATCGCGTACAACTGCGCACTTGTGGTGTAAATCTTGACCAGTTGGTTATATTCCTTGATCAACTTCGCTCCGGTAGAGATGTCTTCTTTCCAGATGTGACCGAGCACGCCGTAGGACGATGGATCGAACACAATCCCGCCAAAGATGGCTTTCATGGGTATCGGCGCGAGCAGTCCCAGAGCGATTGCGCCGGTTAATCCGACCGCCAAAGTTTTCTGGAAAAATGGGAACTGGGCGAATTCAGAAGCGAGGCGCCGCGCTTTTCGCAGGGAGCCTTTTGAGAGAGCAAGAAACTGTTTTTTCATATTGAACGATCCTTTAAAAACCGAACCACTTCAGCAGCCATCCAACCGCTCCTATCAACAAAAGGCCGACTGGGAGTCCTATAAGCAGGAAGAGCAGAAACCCACCCGGCAGCCGACTGAGCCGGATCTGAGAACGAATCATGCGATTGGTTTCCGCCTGATCCGCACTCATCTGTTGCGGTCCATCGATTCGCGATCTGAGGTAATTGATGCTGTCGAACACCCATTTTTCTTGCTCCGGCGTCATGGCGTGTGTCCTCCCTTCTACGTTGTACTCCGGTCGAATCGCCAACAGTCCCTGAACGATTTTTCTGATGAGGTTTGGCAGTCCGAACACGATCGCGCTGCCGCCCAGAACAAGCCAGAAGGCCTGCCAGAGCGTTGGATTCAGGAACATCTCTAGAACCCCCTTAGTCCCGATCCAGAACGTGCATGGCTTCGTAAGACGGCAACTGCAAATCGTCCGTCAGAAGCACCCGGACGCGAGTGCCTTCTAAGATCTGAATATCTGGCAGCCGGTTCAAGAACCGGTCCAGAATACGGTCTGCCGATTGCGCTGTTGACTGACTGACTCCATTGCGAAACTCGGACATCGGGTTAATCCCGAAGCCGTTCGTCCCATTGCCGATTTGCGCTAAGCCGCCTATCGCGCCCACGGCCAGCGACGCTCCGAAGATCGAAGCGTAGTGCGAATTCACCTTTCCCCTGAGCCCGACTTCGCCCGCTTGCGCCAGTCCCGGAGGTAATTTGTCGAGCGGTATCGAGTAGGTATTGAGACCGGGAACCAGGATGCGGTGGAATGCGACCGCCAAGCGTCCTTGCCCGAAGCTCGACACCTTGCTTGCTTCGCCCAGGACCCGTGTTCCTTGCGGAAGCAAGAGCAATCGCGTACCCGGCAAATAGACTGCGGCGGAAATCATTATGTTGACGGGGCCGGTGTTGCTGCCGTCTAATTTGTTGGTAAGAACGCCTTCGATCACTGTTCCTTCGGGGAGCCAAAAGGTCGGTTGCTTTGCCGGATCGAAGTCGAGCGCTTTACGCTTGTTCGCAGCGGCCGTTGTATCCGCGACTGTCTTCTGCTCCGACGCTGCCGGGGTTTCTGCAGCAGTGCCAATGGTTGGCACTTGCGCCGCATTCGCTGCCCGCGCCGGGCTTGCCGGAGGTTGATCTATGGTCTGGTCTGCCGAGTCGCCTGCCGTCGCCCCCGGCTTCGCCGCCGCCGTGCCAACAAGATCTTGGTGGACCATATTGTCCGCAAAGAGCGACTTATACGCCAGGGCTTCCCGCTCTAGCCGGAGCTGCTTCCTTTGTTGCTCCTCTTCGCTCGGTTGTGCCGAGGGTCCCTGACTCGGATTGTGCCCTGCTTGTGTGGGTAGATAGTCGCCATTGGGAGTCGCTTCCACGTGGGCCGCTTTCGCCAGGGCCTCCGCTTGCGCCGCCTCTGCTTTCAGTTGCGCCTGATTATTCGCGAGGTTGTCGGCCCATTCCTTCACTTGCGCGGGCGTCGGATTCAACTGTTGCGTTTTCGCGTTGCCGTAGGGCTTCGCCGCCGTCGGCGCGGTGGGCGAATGAAACAAATTTCCCAGAACGACTAACGCCAAAACCCCCATGATCCCGAGAAAGATGTAGCGCTTATTTTTGGTGCTTAAGTTCCCGGAGGGGAGCTTGTCCGGTTCCGGCAGCGGCGGCACTTCGCGAGGTTGCTCTTGGTTGTCCATCTCAAATTTCTCCCTCTTTTTGGCCGAGCTGCTTTTAGCCGCGCTTGAACTTCAGCTCCGCTTTGCCGACCCGCAACAAGCCGTCGTTGACGATCTTCGGAATGGTGTAGCGGCCGTCTTTGAATTGGTATTCGATCAGGCTCGGCTTCCCGTCTTTGATCTCGTAGACAGCCGGCGTTTCTTCCGGCACCGCATCGATGTAGGTAAACCGGTCATCGTGAAAAATAGCCGTGACGTTGAAAGGATTTTTGGGGCCGACCGTGTACTTGTAATCGTGCTTAATCGTGGTCGGATAATTCGCCTGCAGCTCGGCCTTGGCTTTCTCTAATTGCTTCGCTGCTGCCGCTTGCTCGGCTTCCAACTGCGCGGTAGCGGTCTCGGCCGTCTTCTTATAGCCTTCGACTTGATCGGCACTCACATAGCGCGGCTTGTCCGTCATGGCGGTTACGGCGTCCCGGTCGGCTGGATTGACGAAAACTTTCAGGTCAGCGTGCGTATCGGCGACATTCGAGACTTCCGAAACCAGGAAGCTGTAGGAATTCCCACTCGCCGTGATCAAGTTGACGTTCGTCCGCGCGCCCACTTTGGCCGATTTCACATAGGCCAGATTGCCCATGTAATTGATGCGCCAAAACTCCTGATCTCCGCAGCTCGCCGCCGTGATGGTCTCTTGCCGGGGGAGTTGGATCAAGGTGGTAAAGCGGATCTGCGAATAGATCGGCGCAATGTCCGAGTCGTGGTACTCGATGATGCGGCTCGCGGTCGACGGCTCCGGCGGCGGCTGCTTGACGACAGTGGCCGCCTGTAGATTGAGGACTCCCACACACGCCAGGGCGAATGTGAGTTTCTGGTGGATAGGTTGCATGGGGCGTTCCTTCTTTTGAATTAAGACGCTTCGCGCGCCAGTACTTCTAAGCCCTTGGCGAAGCCGTGTTGCTGAATCGCCGCCTGCCGCTTCTCGTTCTCATACGGGCTGTTGGCGTATTGCCAGAATGCATGCCGGTCCAGGTTGACGTTTAGGACTTTCGCGCGTTCTTCCGTCTTGAGCAGAAATTGTTGCTTCGGCTTCAGGCTCGCGAACAGCTCCACTTCCTTGTCGTTCAACCGGAAGAGCCGCTGATACTCCGCGCGATCCGCGCCGGCATTTGCTAACAGGATTTTGACGGGGCAGATTTCATTGACCAGTTCCAGAATTCCCGCTGCCCGCAAATCTTCGGCAGATTGCGTGATCAACGCGATCCCGCCGTTGTGCTTGCGCCAGGTTTTACCCGCCGCCACCAGGTACTTGCGCGAGGTCTCGTTCGAGAGGAAGCGCCAGGCCTCATCGGCCCACAATTGCTTGTACGTCTTCAGCAGCTTCGGGTCATAAACAATCTGTGCGATCCGCTGGAAGATGTAGAACAGCAGCGGTTCCAGCACTTTCGGGTAAATCTCGTCCATCCCGCTGAAGTCGAATGTCTGGAAGTGTGCAAAGGTGAGCGTGTCTTTGTGGTTGTCAAAAACGGAGCCGTATTGCCCGCCTTTCGTCCAAGCGTGGAGCCGGTCAGCTAAGTGCTTCGGTAAACCCTCGGCAAAACTACTCAGAGTGCGGCCGCCGCCCGGAATATACTCACCCTCAAGCGCTTCGAAAATCTGCCGCTCATCCTCGGCGGTCGGCTGATAGCCGGAATTCGTCAGCAGCAACCGAACGAACTGACTCAGGAATTGCAGGTTGTCCGGTGTGCCGGACAACACAAACGGATTGATGCGAAACGACTGCTTCCCGTCTGCGAATTGCATGTGCAAGTAGCTGCCGCCGTGCTTTTCGGTGATCTGCCGGTAGCTATTGCCCAGGTCGAGAATGAAGGTTCTCGGCTCGTCCTTCTGCGAATGGTCGATCAACAGGTTCGCTAAGACGGATTTGCCGGAGCCAGGTGCGCCGAACAAGAGCGTTCCGAGCCGGTCGCCCTGATGCAGGCTGAAGTAATACGGCAGCGCTTCGTTCGTCTCCAGCACGACCAGGTGCTCGCGATCCAGAAACTGGTTGCGCTTCTCGCCGGTGTAGGGCGAATAAATAAAGCTCAAATCCGCGTAGTTCTTCGAATGCAGATACAGATGCCGAAGCCCAAAAGCATGATTGCCCGGAATGATTGACAGATAGGCATTCAGCGCGTTATAGCTCTCGCGAAACAGCGAGCCCTCGTGGTGGCCGAAGATCTTCACGACATCGGCCGCCGCCCGCTGCAGCTTCACCTTGTCGCCCCAACCGTAAAGCAGGACGGTGAAACTAAACTCTCCAAGATATTCGCCGCGGTTGACAATGCGGGCCAGTGAATCGTCCAACTCGTTCTTATCGTTCAATGCGCTTTTGTCGACAATCACGTTCTCGCGCTTGCCGCGATTCAGCACCATGCTGAGCACAGAAGGAACGTCCGACACCCACTGCGACCAAAAGAAATACTTTTGCGCCGTGCGGATCAGCGTCGCTGCCTTCTCGTTCCCGATTCGCTTGAATTCGTTGCACAAGATGAAGTTGGTTTGCAGTGCCAGCAGGTCGCGTAAGACGTGGGGAAACGTCTGCGCGGGCGGATCGCGCATCGAGAGCACTTCGATGTCCGCTTCGCCCAACTGGATGCCGGTATCGGAGCAACTCAGCGCGGCGCTGGCCAGGTGGTAATCGACATGCCTGTCGGTCGTCAAATGCTCGGAGTCGGCCAGCTCCGGGTCGAGATTGCAGAGCAAACGGAAGAAGCGGAAAACGTCTTGTTTGCCGAGCAATCTCAGCCCGAGCAAATCACCGATCGTGCGCTCGAAAGAACGCGCCTGCCCCATCAGGACGGTGCGGTTGCGCTCCAGCTCGTGGGCGAGTAACCGCAAAACCTTCTTGGTCGAAAACATGCGCTTGAGCGTGCCCTGGTCGGTTAGTCCCGAGGGTTCATAGAGCACCACGAAGTAGAGCTTCAGCGAATATAGCCCGCCGGCCTTCGATTCGAGATGCTCGCGCCGGTCGGCGACGGTCCGGCGTACCGCTTCCGAGTGGAATTCCCTTCCCTGCTCAATCGCTGCCCGGTCTTGCTTGACGACATACTGCTTAATGCGAAACTGCTCCGAGAAGCCGCGAAACGCGGCGTTCACGCGCTTGGTGTGATTCGCGAGGGTCTCTTCCGTGAGGCATTCATCGTCGATGCCCGCTGGCTGAAACACCACTCCGATCTGATTCGATTTGGTCAGAAATACGTACTCATCCACAAACGCCTGAGGCGCCAGTAAGGAATTCAATGCGCCCGCGTTCTTATACGTCTTCAAAAATGGCTTTAGCTGAATCATCGATTCCTCTTTTCCACTCGCAGGCGAAATGGCTCACGCTTCAACGGGTCGTACAAGGACTTCTGCTGTCTGTATTTGTTCATCACCAGAAAAAACTTCGGATCTTTACGGCTCACCAGCCGCCCCGCAAGCCCCACGGCCAGAAACAGCGCGATGGCGGCTGCTTTGAATTGCCAGCCATCGTTTTGGCCGATCAGGGCGACCCCGATAAAAGCCATTCCGATAAGCCGTTTGTCGATGCCGAGAATGAGTTGCGGTCTGTTTAACGCCTTGCCCGTGGGGTTCGCGTCATGCCGTAAAGATCCGGTTTGCATCGGTGAATACCTTTGCGCTTCGGTTATAACGACTGCACCCAGGCAACAATCGGCGTTGCGAACAAAGCGAAGATGAGCCCCAAAAAAAGCCCACTTGCTTTTGCCATTGCTCCCGGGCCGCCGGCCATCAGGCCGAAGCCGCAAAAAATGCAGAGGATTATGCCGATCCACTTGGCGATCAGGACCGCTTCCGTGGATGCGCCGCTTGCCACCTGGCCAAACGGACTGGCTTGCGCACAGGCCAGTACAGCGCAGCCGGTGAACATCAGAGCGCCGCGCACCGCCGGATGGGCGAGTACGCGCGTCACTTTGTGAGTGAATTGTTCTTGCTCACTCTCGTTCAATTGATAGTTCAAATTCCTTCTCCCTTTCAAAGGTCTTCAATCTGTTTTTGGGTTGAGCGATCCACTAAAAACGAATCGCTCGGATTATTGGGAAACCGATGGTTAAGTCTGCGTCTCCACCTCCGATCTACTGTGCTCCGGGAGTCCTTTTCCTGGAGTTGAAAGCATCAGTTCGGATGATTTTTGCCTAAACAGAGACAAGATGGTCAACGCCCCGTATGTGACGTCACCGGTCCTTCGGTCCCACTTCTCTCTCATCAGCCCCGATAGGCGAAATAGCCTGTCAATGCGCTCGCGATCACCACCCGTCCAGAATGCGAGCATGCGGCATAGAGCCATGTCCGCCCGGCTATGATCGTTCTCATAGTCAGAAGGGTTGCCAGCCCACAATCGGCCGAAGCGGTCTCCACTACGTGCGCGTAAGGCTCGCTCTATCAGTTCCTGGTCGGATGCATTTGGCCGAGCGAAGATCGCCCTCATGGAAGCGGGATCGGCAGGTGAGACCAGCTCGGCCATCAGCTGGTCCAACATCTCTTGTCGGCTTCGAATCTCAAACGGCGTACCTGAGATCTGCTTCCCGGTGACCGTAAAATAACGGCCCGTGTGGTAGATTTCGACTTTACCGACGCGCCGCCCCTTCTCTCGCAATCCTCCTTTGAGCAGAATGTGTACACCGGTCCCGGAAGGTGAAAGCTCTGTGTAGCTTCCCATTCGTCTAACTAAGTCCAGAGCTTCGGGAGAGATATTTCCATTTGCGGGTCTGCACTGGTCCAAATCAATGCCGCAGAATGGATCGCAATCGGTGAACACAAATCCGATTCCGTCGCATCGGAAACGACGGACCACGTGTCGGACATGGCAATATGTGCTCCAGGTCTGCGGCTTGTCGCAAGCGGCGGCTTTTCCGCTCCAAGCCGAAATGGGAATCTTGGACATGCGTCCGTTTACTTCGGTGCGGCGCCAGAGAACCCATTGTCTGTACTCGAAGAGCTCAGGAGGAATTGCCATTACGCAGCCTCCGTCGTTGGCGAATGATCCTGCGCCAGGCAGTTCCGAACTCCTATGTCAGGATGGCCCCAGTCAATGACAATGCCCAGGTGACAGTTAGGGCAGATCCGCTCGCGCGATGATATTTCGAAGGGCCGGCCGCAAAGGCAATCAGCACAATAAAATGAGTCAGCAGTGCGACGTCGCCGCCGCTTCTCCCTTGCTTTAGGCTCTCCGCTGTTGCTGGAAAATATTTGATGAGGTGATGTCATAGCACCTCCGAGGCGTCGCTGGCGAGACTGGGGCGGCAAGTGCAAGGGTGGCTGAAGCGCTTGCGCTTTTTCGGGGGAAGGAGGAGCAGAGCGACGGAAGGGGGTACCGCCTGAAACCTGAAGGGCAGCTCCCTTGTCACGCGCCGGGGCGAAGCTCCAGGAGTTTGTCCTTGCTTAAAGTTCATTGAAAAACTCCATTTGAGCCTCGCGGTAGGGCGTTCATCTGCTCGAACGCCGCGAGCACTTTAGCTGGCAATTGCTGGCCGATTTCGCAGGTACAGGGTGCTACTAGACCGCATTCATCCCAGCACTCACCGGTGCCGTTGCAGTGCCCGAGGGAACATGTTCGCGAGTCCTTCAATGCCCCTATTGAGCCGCTGATCTTAGCTTCGAGAGCTTTCATATGGGACCGGATATCCCAATCCCGGCGCTTAGCGCGAGCCTCGTAGAACTTGCCCACGGTGCACCGATAGTGGCCTGCCGGATTCTTGAGCTTGTGTGGAGCGGTTGTTTGTTTTTGCTCGAAGTCGAGGAATGCTTTGAGATCTGAGTAGCTCTTCAGATCGCCCGTGATGCATTGCAGAATCGCGTGTCGATCCACCGACTCGCCATGGCGTTCCTGCAGCCGAAGCAGGAATTCTTGCTCGGGATCTAGTTCCCCTCTCCTGTGCGCAAGATCATCAATCCAATTCTTCGAAGGTAACGGTTCTCGGCCGTTTCCCCTTTGATTCTTTTCAAATTGAATCTTTTCTGATGATGATGATTCAATTGATTCTCTTCTGGCGGTCATCGATGATCGCTCTGGCCCGATCTTTGGTGATTGCTCCCCGGCGATCATGCATGATTGCCCAGGCCCGATCACGGACGATTGGGGTGGGTCGCTCACCGGTGACCGGGGTACCGCGATCACAGGCAATCGGGGTCCCTGTTCGTACATCGCGTGCCAGAGAAACTCGAACTCGTTCGAGCGGCCCGAGCGCGCTACGCGCCGGATGAAGCCTTTGCTTTCGAGAGAGCTAACACAGCGCCTAGCCTGGGGAACGGAGAGCGCGACCTCTTCCGCGATTCGTTCGATGGAAGGCCAAGCTCTTCCCTTTCCTCCAGCAAACTGCGTGAGGCGAGCGAACACCAGTTTCTCGGAGGGAAGCAGGTCGGGACTCCTCAGAATCTCCGAGGGCACAAGCGCACCGTCGAACAGACTAAAGGGATTGAATGCGTCGCCTACGTGCAATCCAAGACTGGACCGGCGGTCCTGGCGAGACATCCCGGAACCGGGAACGATTAACGCATTCCTTTGCTCGTGGTTGCCGGCACTTTCAGATACACTTGGGGCAGTGACCGTGTTGACGCGCACGGCTTCACCAAAACCTTTCTTGCTGAAGGCGCCGCTTTAGCGGCGCCTTCAGCGTTTTAGGAGGTGAAACGGAGCGGTTTGACAGATTTCCGACAAATCCGCGCCGTTTGTGCGGTTTGAGAGATTAGAGCGGTTCGTAAGTTGGCGAGACTATTGATCATCCGTGCTAGGCATGCATCCGAACCCCATGCCGTCCACCAGCTAAGTTTTTCCTAATAGGATACTTACCAGCTACTACGTAACGAAAGCGGGCCATCCCGTACACCACTTCGGAGCGGAGGCTTTCGATCGGCATCTCGTCGGCATTCGGCTCATGGAGATTGTCAATGTCATCGACAACGGGATCATATTGGGTTACGGCAAATCAGCACTCGGGTAGCCCGATTCGAGTGAATCGCTGATCGGTCAGGCATGGTCCAGCGGATTATTCAGTCCGGCTCAACTTGAGGCGCAACACGAGCGGGCGTCCCTCTATCGCGCCAGTCAATGATCAAGTGCCGCTTCCGAAGAAACCAGCGGCCAATACGAAACAACCTAGCCGTGCTATTTGTGGGCTGCGACACTTACGACGAGTAACGAAATTCCATTCCATGTGATCTGTACCCCGATACACATCAGGATGAAAGCGATGACACGCAAAATCCCATGCGTAGTCGAGGGGGAGACTGCTTTAATCAACCTGGGGGCGTACCCGTAGCACAGATAGACAGAGCCGCTCAACACCGCAGATGCAAGCATGATCCCGGCATGTGCCGCCACGCTTGCAGCTGGGTCCCGCATCGAAGCGTGTGCGCTGAGTGTCAGCATCACCACCAGCGTTCCGGGACCTGCTGTGATGGGGAAAGTGAAAGGATAAAAGATCTTTCCATCCAAATCGTTGTCAGCGGCAGAATGACTCTCCCCGATTTCTTTTTGCTTATTCCGGACGTTCGCGCTCGCATCTTTCTCGAATAAGAGAGCCCAAGCTGTTGCGGCGATGACAAGGCCTCCACTCACTTGCACGATAGGAAGCGAGATGCCAAAAAAACTCAGCAGGAGTGACCCGAGAAATTCGACGACGATCAGGAATGCGATTGTTGCTGACCCAAACCCCGGAAACTGAGCCAGGGATTGTTAGAGTATTTTCCGATCCACAGGATCTGCCGAAGGGGCAGGAGAGGAAGGGAATGCCACGAAAAGGACATAGTCCGGACCAGATTGTACAGGCACTGAGTCGGGTACGCCACGGAGAGTCGGTCGGAGAGGTGTGCCGCAAGATGGGGATGAGCGAAGCGACGTTCTACAACTGGAAAAAGCAGTATGCCGGGATGGGCATTGCCGAGTTGGCAGAGCTGCGGCAGCTGCGCGAGGAGAACAGCAAGCTCAAGCGTTTAGTGGCGGATTTGTCGCTGGACAAACACGTTCTACAGGAGATCGTCGCAAAAAAGCTGTGAAGCCTCGAGCTCGACGGCAGCTGACACGGTGGGCGCAGCAGACCTACCGAATGAGCGAACGTCGAGCAGCGGGGCTAATGACAATCCACCGCAGTTCGGTCCGGTATCGCAGCCATAGAGACTCGCAGGAGGCACTCCGAAGACGGTTGCGGGAGCTAGCGGCCAATCGGGTTCGCTATGGATACAGGCGTTTGGCCGTGCTTCTGCAGCGCGAAGGCTGGCCGGTGAACGCCAAACGGATTTACCGGCTGTATTGCGAAGAAGGGTTAAGTGTCCGATCGCAGCCGCGCAAGAAGCTGGCCAGTCGTGTGCGAGTGACTCCTCGAGCAGCAGGTCGGCCGAATGAGCGCTGGAGCATGGACTTTATCAGCGCGCGGCTGACAACGGGCAGGCAGTTTCGCATACTCACTGTCGTGGACCAGTTCACGCGCGAGTGTGTGGCCCTAGAAGCAGATATTTCGATGAACGGAAGCAAGGTCGCCGCTGCTCTCAATCATGCTCGCCTTGAACGAAAGGCTCTACCAGACAGCATTACTGTCGATAACGGCAGCGAATTTTCCAGTAAGCACCTAGATGCCTGGGCCGTCGCACACAATGTGATGCTTGCTTTTATTCGGCCTGGACGGCCGGTCGAAAACGGCTTCATCGAATCGTTCAACGGCCGGCTCCGAGATGAGTTCCTAAATGTGGAACTCCTGTTCTCGCTCACCGATGCCCAGAACAAGCTGGCCAGGTGGCGGAAAGACTTTAACGGTACGAGACCGCATAGCTCGTTAGCCGACCGCACACCCAGCGAGTTCGCAGCACTTTGGAAGGATGAGGCGATGCGCTGTAGTGGAGAGCGCCTCGCCCCGAAACTCTTCGATACCGCTTATGGAAAGCCGCCTCAAGGGTTCGCTTCGCCGGCTTCCGCCGCCCTTGACCCGGCCTCCCACAAGCAGAACAAACCACTTACATCGGGCCGAAGCGCCAAACCGAACCGTCCCGGAAACAATAGTCACTCAATCGAGTCTCTACATTGCACCGCAAGCCCGTGAATCGGGCATTCGGTAGTCTGCCAAGGTCGGATTTTCTAACTACCTTTGGTCCAGTTCCCGGGAGCATCGCAT
>CAVRRR010000004.1:0-272431 GCA_963723645.1 Terriglobia bacterium | reverse complement strand
TCTGGCGGCCTCGGGAACGTGGCCGGCGATCAACTCAAGGCGGCAGGTGATCTGGGCGTGCCCGTGGTGGGTGTGGGATTGCTTTATCAACAAGGCTACTTTCGGCAGCTAATCGATCGAGACGGTGCTCAAGAGGCGCTCTTCCCATATAACGATCCTGGCCAACTGCCGATTACGCCGCTGCGCCATCCGGATGGAGCGTGGCTGCGCTTAGAGATCGCCTTACCTGGATACTCGGTGTGGCTGCGGGCCTGGCAAGTTCAGGTCGGCAGAGTCAAACTCTATCTGCTCGACAGTAATGATGCGGCTAACTTTCCCGCTCACAGGGGAATCACAAGCCAACTGTATGGCGGCGGACCGGAGTTACGCCTCAAACAGGAAATGCTGCTCGGTATCGGTGGATGGCGATTGCTCTCAGCCTTAGGCCTTCGGCCCGAAGTCTGTCACCTGAATGAAGGTCATGCGGCGTTCGCCGTCCTCGAACGTGCTCGGAGCTACATGGAAGCGACCGGGCAACCCTTTCATGTCGCGCTGGCAGTTACTAGATCGGGCAACATATTCACAACTCACACCGCGGTTGCCGCTGGGTTTGATCGTTTCGCTCCGGCATTGATCGAGCAATACCTCGGCGCTTATGCGCAGAACAAACTCGGCATCACGCCCGAGACTTTGCTCGCGCTTGGGAGGCAAAATCCCCGCGATACGGAGGAGCGATTTAACATGGCGTACCTGGCGTTCCGCAGCTGCGGAGCGGTCAATGGCGTCAGCCGTTTGCACGGCCAGGTGAGCCGGCGGATCTTCATGCCCCTGTTCCCAAACTGGCCCGAGGATGAGATCCCAGTCGGATACGTGACCAATGGTGTCCATATGCCTACTTGGGACTCTGCGTCGGCTGACGAAGTCTGGACGGATTCTTGCGGGAAGAGTCGCTGGCTAGGGATCTCGGATGGGTTGGAAACGGATGTTGCCAAGATTTCTAACGAGCGCCTATGGAAGCTTCGCACTGCTGGAAGTAAGTCCCTAATTGAATACGCCCGCGAACGACTGTCGCGGCAACTGGCTGCAAGCGGCGCGTCGTCTGAAGACATTGAGGTTGCGAAGCATTTGTTCGATCCAAACGTATTGACGTTGGGCTTCGCGCGCCGTTTTGCAACGTATAAGCGCCCCGATTTACTGTTGCACGACCCACAGCGGCTGCTTCGACTTCTAACTAACTCTCAACGTCCAGTGCAGCTCATGATTGCCGGTAAGGCGCACCCGGCGGACCAAGCCGGGCAGAATCTGATTCAGCAATGGATGAAGTTCATTCGACAACCCGAGCTGCGCCCTCATGCTGTTTTCCTCAGCGACTACGACATGCTTTTGACCGAACAGATGGTGCAAGGCGTGGATCTGTGGATCAATACGCCGCGCCGGCCCTGGGAGGCGTGCGGGACAAGCGGCATGAAGGTGCTCGTGAACGGCGGCATCAACCTTTCAGAATTAGACGGTTGGTGGGCAGAAGCGTACACGCCTGAGGTTGGTTGGGCCTTGGGCGATGGCCAGGAGCACGGGAACGATCCGGCATGGGACGCCAGCGAAGCAGAGAGGCTTTATGACTTACTCGAGCGGGAGGTCATTCCGGAGTTTTACACGCGTGACGAGAGCGGCATTCCACCCGCGTGGGTCGCACGGATGCGGGCCAGCATGGCCCAACTGACGCCGCAGTTCTCCGCCGATCGCACTGTTCGCGAATACACCGAGAAGCACTACCTGCCAGCTGCAGCAAAATATTGCGCACGCGCTGTGGAACAAGGCGCAATGGGCGTGCAAGTTGCGAATTGGACTCAGGCCCTCGTCGAGAAATGGGCGTCCCTCCAGTTCGGTGACGTGAATGTCACTAGCGACGCGAAGCAGCACGTATTTGACATCGAACTCGATCTGGACGATCTCGACCCGAACGAGGTGTGTGTCGAGCTTTACGCAAATCCGTTTAACGGCGGTGGAGCAGTGATTGAAGAGATGAAGCGTACTCGTCCCGGTGCCGAACTGAGCGGCGGGTATCACTATCGCTTGCCTGTTGCAGCCATACGGCCCTCCGCCGACTACACAGTGCGCGTGATTCCTCGCTTCGCCGGCGTGGCTGTTCCTTTGGAGGAGGCTCAAATTTTATGGCAACGCTGATGCCTATCAGAGCATTGTTTCTGGATGTGGGAGGTGTTCTGCTCACCGACGCGTGGGGCCACGAAGCACGCGCTCGAGCCGCTGAGAAGTTTGGCCTTGATCCGGTCGAGTTAGAGGATGGCCATCGACTCACTTTCGAGACGTTCGAGATGGGTAGGCTGACGTTGAAGGAGTACCTGGACCTGGTTGTTTTTACGCACAAGCGCACATTTACGCATGAAGACTTTTGGACATTCATGTCGGCCCAATCGGGATCGTTCCCTAGGATGCTCGAGATGATTCGAGAAGTTAAGGGGCGGTACGAATTGAAGATCGCTATCGTGAGCAACGAAGCTCGCGAATTGAATGCACACCGAATTCAAGAATTCGGACTCGGCGAATTCACGGACTTTTTCGTCTCATCCTGCTTTGTTCATATTCGAAAGCCCGATGTAGACATGTTCCGCATGGCGCTCGACATGGCCCAGATACCGGCAAACCAGACTGTCTATATCGACGACCGTCTGATGTTCGTCCATGTCGCGGAATCATTAGGAATTCATGGGGTTCACCATACCGATTACGAATCCACCCGAGCAAAGCTCGCCGCGTTTGGGCTGACGTTTCCGGGCGCGGAAATGAGGATTCGTGAAGCTAGCTAAGCCATGCGTGCTCGCGATCAATGGTGGCTCTTCAAGCATTAAGCTCTCGCTGTTTGAGTCGAACAGATCGCTCACGCCGATATCGGACGGTCAGATTGACGGGATTGGCCGTCCCGAAAGTAAATTCAGGATGAAAGGGACGGATCCAGACGATAACTTCTCGCGACGGGTCTCGGCTCGAAGCCATTCCGCAGCAGTGTGTCTGTTGATGGACTGGATTCAGGAAAGAATCGAATGCGGAGCGTTGACCGCGATCGGTCATCGCGTGGTGCATGGTGGACCGAAGTATTGGGAACCGCAACGCATCACACGCGAAATGATCGAAGCATTGCGCGAGTTGAGTCCGTTCGATCCCGAGCATTTGCCGGAAGAAATCCTTTTGGCAGAGGCTCTCGGGCATCGCTTCCCGAATCTGGCTCAGATTGCGTGTTTTGATACGGCCTTTCACCACGATATGCCCCGCGTAGCGCGCTTGTTGCCCATTCCACGCCGGTTTGAGGAAAAGGGCGTTCGACGCTATGGCTTTCATGGTTTGTCTTACTCCTACTTGATCCAAGAACTGGGGCGTGTGGGAGGACCAGCAGTGGCGAGTGGCCGCGTGATACTGGCGCACTTAGGTAGCGGTGCGAGTATGGCGGCACTGCTTGATGGACGCAGCATTGACACGAGTATGGGTTTCACGCCGGCGGCTGGCCTGGTAATGGGCACCCGGTCCGGCGATCTCGATCCTGGACTGGTTTCCTTTCTGGCGCGAAGTGAACAGATGAGTGCGAACCAATTCGATCGGATGGTGAATCACGAGGCGGGACTGCTGGGCGTATCAGGCTGTAGTTCCGACATGCGGGAGTTACTGGCACGGGAAACCGAAGATGCCTTTGCCGCCGAGGCAGTAGCGCTGTTTTGCTATCAGGCGAAGAAATGGCTTGGCGCGTATGCCGCCGCACTGGGAGGAATCGACACGGTCGTCTTCTCGGGCGGCATTGGTGAGAACGCACCACTCGTCCGATCGCGGATTTGCAACGGATTGAGCTTTATCGGCATTGAACTGAACGAAAAGCGGAATGCCGAGACTTTAGACATCATATCGACGGACGCAAGCCAGGTGACGGTGCGCGTCATTCGCACTAATGAAGAACTGATGATTGCCAGGTCGGTCTGCAACATTGTCGGGCTGGCCGCGTGAACGAAAGAAAGAGAAACATGAAAACAAATACAACGACACTTACTGAACCAGATACAGGAACGCTCACACCGGAACTGCTCTGGCAAATGGATACGTATTGGCGCGCGGCGAACTACGTATCGGTTGGACAGATCTATCTTTACGACAATCCCCTGCTCCGAGAGCCCCTGAAGCTCTCGCACGTGAAGCCTCTTGTAGTAGGCCACTGGGGCACGACGCCGGGTCAGAACTTCATCTATGTGCACTTGAACCGCGTGATCAACAAGTACGACCTCGACATGTTCTACATCGCCGGTCCCGGACACGGCGGTCCGGCGCTGGTGGGCAATACCTACCTCGAAGGCACATACAGCGAAATTTACCCGAATATCAGCCAGGATGAGGCCGGGCTGAAGAAACTGTTTACCCAATTCTCGTTTCCAGGCGGAATTTCGAGCCATGTGGCGCCGACCACGCCCGGGTCGATCCATGAGGGGGGTGAACTCGGCTACTCGCTCAGTCACGCTTTCGGCGCTGCATTCGATAACCCAAGTCTGATTGTTGCCTGCGTGATCGGAGACGGAGAGGCCGAAACGGGCCCGCTTGCGACTTCCTGGCAGTCGAATAAATTCCTCGATCCGATCACAGATGGCGCAGTGCTGCCGATTCTGCATCTCAATGGGTACAAGATCGACAACCCGACCGTCCTGGCAAGGATTGAGCACGAAGAACTCGAACAGTTTCTACGCGGCTGTGGCTGGGCTCCGTATTTCGTAGAAGGTCATGAGCCAGCGTTGATGCATGAGGCGATGGCGAAGACGTTGGACGCCGCGATTGAGGACATCCGCCTCATCCAAAGCCATGCACGTGCTAGCGGTGAGGCGACGCGACCGCGTTGGCCGATGATCGTTCTCAGATCGCCCAAGGGCTGGACTGGCCCTAAGGAGGTAGACGGCAAACAGGTAGAAGGCACGTCTCGCTCTCACCAGGTGCCCTTGCTCGTCAATTCAGCGCATCCCGAACATGTCGCTCAGCTCGAGAGCTGGATGAAGAGTTATCGCCCGGAGGAACTCTTCGATAAGAGTGGTCGTTTGATGCCAGCAATAGCAGAGCTCGCACCTAAAGGCAACCGCCGCATGGGCGCCAATCCTCATACGAATGGCGGAACTCTTTTGCGTGATCTGCGCATGCCGGACTTCCGCGACCACGCCGTGCACGTACCAGCGCCTGGCGCGGTGGAGGCACAGGATACGCAGGTGCTGGGTGCCTTCTTGCGCGATGTGACCAATCTGAATCAGGAGGAACGTAATTTCCGGATTTTCGGTCCGGATGAGACGGTCTCAAATCTGTTGGGCGCTGTCTTCGATGTAACGAACCGGCAGTGGGATGCGAGACAGGAAGTGAACGACGAGTTTCTTGCGCCCGCAGGCCGCGTCCTCGATTCGATGTTGAGCGAGCACCAATGCCAAGGCTGGCTTGAAGGGTATCTACTGACCGGCCGGCATGGTCTGTTTAACAGCTATGAAGCGTTCATCAGAATAGTCGACTCAATGTTCAGCCAACACGCTAAATGGCTGAAGGTGACTTCGGAACTGCCCTGGCGCCGGAATATCGCTTCATTGAATTACCTGCTCGCCTCACACGTTTGGCAGCAAGATCACAACGGCTTCACGCATCAGGATCCCGGATTCATCGATCACGTAGTCAACAAAAAGGCAAGCATCGCCCGTGTCTATTTGCCACCGGACGCGAATTGTCTTTTGTCGGTCTTCGACCATTGCCTGCGCAGCCGGCATTACGTCAATGTCGTTATCGCTGGCAAGCACGCGCTGCCTCAATGGCTCACGATGGAAGAGGCAGTGGTCCATTGCACTGAGGGGATTGGCATTTGGCCTTGGGCCAGTAACGACCAGGGTGGCGAGCCAGACGTGGTAATGGCCTGTTGCGGAGATACTCCGACTCTCGAGGTTATGGCAGCCGTTTCCATCCTGAGGGAACATCTGCCTGAGTTGAAGATTCGCGTAGTAAACGTTGTCGATTTGATGAAGCTTCAGCCCAAGAACGAGCACCCGCATGGTCTGGACGATACGGACTACGACGCGATCTTCACCAAAGACAGGCATGTGATCTTCGGCTTTCATGGGTATCCATGGTTGATCCACAGATTGACCTATCGTCGGACCAACCAAAACCTCCACGTCAGGGGTTACAAGGAGGAGGGCACGATTACCACGCCTTTCGACATGAGAGTGCAGAACGACCTGGACAGGTTCCATCTGGTGCAGGACGTGATCGACCGGCTGCCTCAACTTGACGCCCAAGGAGATTACCTGAAACAGAGCATGAAAGACAAGTTGATCGAGCACAAACATTACATCGATAAGCACGGCGAGGACATGCCAGAGATCCGGACCTGGAAGTGGACCCACACAGCATGAATGCTCAGATTCTAATAAATACTGCGCGGGCGTTGGTTGCGGATGGCAAGGGTCTGTTAGCGATAGACGAAAGCAACTCTACCTGCAACAAGCGATTCGCGAAGTTCGGGATTCCACAGACTGTGGAAGCCCGCCGATCCTACCGGGAGCTGATTGTAAACACGCCGGGTCTCGGGCAGTATATAAGCGGCGCGATTCTGTACGACGAGACAGTTCGCCAGCAGAAGGGAGATGGCACTCCCTTCATAAAAGCCGTCACCGATGTCGGAATCATTCCCGGCATCAAAGTCGACATCGGAGCAAAGCCTTTGGCGGCTCATCCCGAAGAGCAAATCACCGAAGGTCTGGACGGATTGCGCGACCGTTTGGGTGAATATGCGCAGATGGGCGCGCGCTTCGCCAAATGGCGGGCCGTGATTGCGCTAGGAGAAACCATTCCCAGCCGGAGTTGCATTGAAGCCAACGCTCAGGCGTTGGCACGCTATGCGGGGTTGTGTCAGGAAGCTGGCCTTGTGCCTGTTGTGGAGCCGGAGGTGCTCATGGAAGGTGAGCATACGTTGGATCGATGCGCTGACGCAACTGAGGAAGTCCTGCGAACAGTTTTCACACAACTGTGCGCACAACGGGTGCTCCTGGAAGGGATGCTGCTGAAGCCGAACATGGTGCTTCCAGGATTGGGCTGCGCCAAGCAGCAACCTGTGGACGAAGTGGCCGAAGCTACAGTGAAATCTCTTTTACGAGCCGTACCCGCCGCGGTTCCAGGAATTGCGTTTCTATCCGGTGGTCAAACGAGTGAACTGGCATCAGCCCGCTTGAATGCCATGAACGTTACGTTCCGAGCGCGAGTCCCTTGGGCTTTGGCCTTTTCATTCGGTCGCGCCATCCAGCAGCCAGCTTTGGAAATCTGGAAAGGCGAGACGTCCAACACAGGGGAGGCTCAGCATGCGCTACACCATCGGGCCAAGTGCAACTGGGCTGCACGCCGCGGCGAATACCACGCCGACATGGAAAACCAGACAGGGCAACATCTTCCCGGTATGAAGAAATCCGCAGCGTAGCGAGCAAAGGAGCGGAGTGAGCTTATCAAAGCAGGGTGTGGTGGTTTCGATACGGGGCAGCGTCGTCGACGTGAGGTTCGACGAGCACCTGCCCCCAATCTATTCGGTGCTCCACGCCGGCGATCAGGGACGGATCGTGATTGAAGTGCTGGCGCAGCGTGATGCCCACCACGTGCGTGGGATCGCATTGACGCCGACACAGGGTCTCGCTCGCGGCATGACCGTTCGGGATTCGGGCGGCCCCCTTCAAGCTCCGGTGGGCAAGCAAATCCTCTCACGCATGTTCGATGTCTTCGGGAACGCTATCGACCGGTTGCCACCCCCAGACGTCCAGTGGCGGACAATTCATCGGGATCCGCCGCCTTTGGACCAGCGTTCCACTAAGTCGGAGATCTTCGAGACCGGCATCAAGGTCATCGACGTGCTCGTACCGCTGGAGAGCGGGGGCAAAGCGGGACTGTTTGGCGGCGCTGGCGTGGGCAAAACGGTGTTGCTGACGGAGATGATCCACAACATGATTGAACACGAGGAGGGTGTGAGCATCTTCTGCGGTATTGGGGAGCGTTGTCGCGAGGGTGAGGAGCTTTACCGGGGCATGAAAGAGGCTGACGTCTTGAAAAAGATGGTCATGGTCTTCGGGCAAATGAACGAGCCTCCAGGTGCCCGGTTTCGAGTGGGTCACGTGGCCCTGACCATAGCCGAGTATTTTCGTGACGATGAGCACCGCGACGTCCTCTTACTCATTGACAATATTTTCCGTTTCATCCAAGCCGGATCCGAGGTCTCGGGGTTGATGGGCCAGATGCCGTCGCGCTTGGGCTATCAGCCGACTATGGGTACGGAGCTTTCGGGTTTGGAAGAGCGCATCGCCAACACAGCTGCGGGCGCAATCACCTCGATCCAGGCGGTCTATGTACCTGCGGATGATTTCACTGACCCGGCGGCGGTGCATACCTTCTCACATCTATCCGCCTCGATCGTGCTTTCTCGCAAGCGAACCAGTGAGGGACTCTACCCTGCGATCGATCCGCTTCAGTCAAATTCCAAGATGGCTACTCCGGGAATCGTCGGTGAACGGCATTATGCATTGGCACAGGAAATTCGGCGTACACTGGCGCAATATGCGGACCTGAAGGACATCATCGCAATGCTTGGGCAAGAGCAACTCTCGCCCGCGGATCGAGCACTTGTCGGTCGTGCGCGAAGGTTGGAGCGTTTTCTCACCCAGCCTTTTTTCACCACGGAACAGTTCACCGGCATCAAGGGGAAGCTCGTGACCCTCAAGGACGCTTTGGATGGCTGTGAACAAATCCTGCGGGATGAGTTCAAGGACTACCCCGAGAGCGCACTGTACATGATCGGAAGGATTGATGAAGTGAAAGGAAAGCCGAAATCAGACCAAGCCGTAGCTTTCAAGAACACACCCGCTCCGAAACCTGTCGCTATCCCTCCGTCGGAACTTGAACATGCCGCCGTTCATGCATCTTAAGATTCTGCTGCCATCCCAGTTGTTCGTCGAGGAGTCCAAGGTCTCGCGAATTGTGGCGGAGACGCGAGAGGGCTCATTTGGACTTTTGCCACATAGGCTGGACTGTGTGGCGGCACTGGCACCCGGGATTCTGGTCTACGAAATTGAAGCCCGGGACGAGGTTTACGTCGCAATGGACGAAGGTGTGCTGGTGAAAACCGGCCCTGACGTTCTTGTGTCGGTGCGACGAGCGATAGCCGGAACTGATCTGAGCCAGTTGCGCAAGGCGGTGACACAGGAGTTTCTAACGCTGGACGAACACGAGCAAAGTGCGCGCTCCGTAATGGCGAAATTGGAAGCCGGATTCTTGCGTCGCGTGGCGAGTTTTCAAAATGAATGAGAAACAGGCCAGAAACACCGCAACCACCTTGGCTGAGCAGGTAGGCGCGAAGGCGAATCGCAAGCTCAAGGCCCGACGAAATCCCGAGCAGGGCGTCTGGTTCGGGTTGGGCATGATGGGACTGATCGGCTGGTCCGTCGTCGTTCCTACACTGCTCGGCGCAGCCCTTGGTCTCTGGTTGGATAAACATTATCCGGGCAAGCACGCCTGGACACTTGCACTGCTGGTAGCGGGACTCATTGTGGGCTGTCTGAACGCTTGGCATTGGGTCGCCCAAGAAGACCACGCATTGCGAAGCGAACGGGAGGACAACAATGAATGAATCGTTGATGCTGATGCTCTCCTGTATCGGCGGAGGGACACTCGGCACCGCTTTCTTCGGGGGCCTTCGCTGGACTGTACGCAGGGGCTTGTTTTCGCCAAGACCGGCGCTCTGGTTCCTGACTAGCTTGCTGGTGCGGATGACGATTGTCTTGGCCGGATTCTACTTTGTCTCCAGCGGGAAATGGGACCGGCTGCTGCTGTGCCTCTTAGGGTTTGTCATGGCACGCATAGTGGTGACACGGCTCACGAGCAATGCACTGGAGGGCAGCCATGCGCCTCAGTTCTGATGAGCTGATCCTTTGGCAGCATGGATTCTTAAAACTGAACGGTACTATTGCGTTCACTTGGGCGTTGATGCTCGTGATGGCTGCCGGCTCGAAGCTAATCACCAGCAAGCTTTCAAGCGATCTGAAACGTTCGCGTTGGCAGAACCTTTTGGAGATCGTCGTCATTGCGATCGAGAAACAGATCAAAGAGGTGGGCCTTGGCAATCCCGAGAAGTACCTTGGATTTCTCGGGACCCTGTTTCTATTCATCGCGATGGCCAGCCTGGGCACGGTCATTCCAGGTTATGAGCCTCCTACAGGTTCGCTGTCGACCACGGCGGCCCTCGCGTTCTGTGTGTTCGTGGCGGTGCCGCTCTTCGGCATCATGGACCAAGGCGTTGGCGGTTACCTCAAGTCTTATTTGCAGCCGACCTTCATAATGCTGCCGTTCAATATAATCAGCGAACTCTCGCGAACTCTCGCCCTCGCAGTCCGCCTGTTCGGCAACATGATGAGCGGCGGAATGATCATAGGCATCTTGCTAACAATCACGCCCTTCCTCTTTCCGGTGGTAATGACGGCGCTAGGGCTGCTCACCGGAATGGTTCAGGCCTATATCTTCAGCATTCTTGCTGCTGTGTACATTGCAGCCGCCACGCGCAGTCGTCAGCCCAAACTGCAAGAAGTGCAACAACCGTGAACGAGAAACGAAACTAGTTAGGGAAAACATATATGGACAGCATCACTCTGATTGCAATCGCCTCAATCATCACCGCCGGTCTCACGATCGGCGTGGGGTGTATTGCACCTGCGCTGGGCGAAGGTCGTTCGGTCGCGACCGCGCTTTCTGCTTTGGCCCAGCAGCCGGACGCCTCAGCCACAATTACGCGAACGCTGTTTGTCGGATTGGCCATGATCGAATCGATGGCCATCTATTCTTTCGTGGTCTCGATGATCCTAATTTTTGCCAATCCGTTCTGGAACCATGTGATCGCAGCCAAAGCGGGGAAGTAGCCGATGCTCATCGATTGGTTCACCGTCGTTGCGCAAGTGCTCAACTTCATCATTTTGGTTTGGCTGATGAAACGGTTTCTTTACAAGCCGATTCTTAACGCCATTGATGCGCGAGAAGGGCGGATCGCCGCGGAACTCGCAGATGCAGCCAGCAAGAAAGCGGAAGCGCAAAAGGACCGCGACGAGTTTCAGCATAAGAACGAGGAGTTCGACCGGGAGCGGGCCACGCTTCTAACCAAAGCTGCGGATGAAGCGAAAACAGAGCGCCAGCGGCTCATCGAAGAAGCGCGAAAGACGGCTGACGCTTTAAGCGCTACGAGAATGGAATCGCTGAGGAGCAGTGCGGTTCGCCTCAACCAGGCCCTCACCCTTCGTACACAGGAGGAAGTGTTTGCGATATCGCGAAAAGCACTTGCAGATCTCGCGGCCACGAGTCTGGAAGAACGCATCAGCCAGGTATTCACCTGCCGCTTACGAGAGATGGCTGAAAGTTCGAAGGAGCGCCTCGGCGATGCGCTCAGAGCAGAGACTCAACCTGCAGTGCTGCGCAGTGCATTCGACCTTCCGGGCGAACAACGCGCTGAGATACAAAACGCCCTCAATGAAACCTTCTCGGCTGAAATTCACATAAGGTTCGAAACCGCGCCGGACCTGGTCAGCGGAATCGAACTCACGACGACTGGACAAAAACTAAGCTGGAACATCGCCGAGTACCTCGCATCACTCGAAACGAGTGTAGGAGAGCTTCTGAAAAATCAAGATAAGCCTATTCCCGCGGTTGAGACCAAAGACCAAACAACATCCCTCGCTAAGGCAAGCTAATGAATTCTGCGACGGAAAGCTTGCAGGGTGTTTTCGACCGTACCTTCGCCAGGATTCATGAGGCGCGAACGGACTTTGTGCCACAACTGACTCCAACCGAGGTCGGCGCGGTCACTGATGTTTCCACTGCGATCGCCAAGGTCGCCGGCCTTCCGAATGTCGGTTGCGAGGAACTGGTGGAGTTTCGCGGCGGTGGCCTTGGAATTGCCTTCAATGTGGACGAGCACGAGATCGGCGTCGTGCTGCTCGACCAATACTCGCGTCTTGAGGCAGGCGACGAAGTCCGTCGCACCGGACGGGTCATGGACGTGTTAGTGGGGGATGGATTGCTGGGGCGTGTGATCGACCCGCTGGGCCGGCCACTTGACGGAGGCGGCCAGCTGACAGCCGACGAGCGTTTACCGGTTGAACGCCCGGCGGCACCCATCATGGATCGCGCAGCCGTTACCGAACCCCTCCAAACCGGTCTCAAGGTTATCGATGCGTTGATTCCAGTAGGCCGCGGCCAACGTGAGTTGATTTTGGGTGACCGGCAGACGGGCAAAACGGCCATTGCGGTCGACGCCATTATCAACCAGCACGGCAAGAACGTCTTATGCGTCTATTGCGCAATTGGCCAGCGCGCCTCCGCAGTGGCGAAGACGGTCGCCAGCCTGCGCGCGAACGACGCGATGGGCTACACCGTAGTCGTGGTCGCCGAGGGTAATGATCCACCGGGCCTGTCCTACATCGCCCCGTACGCGGCGACTAGCATTGCCGAACATTTCATGGAACTGGGTCGAGATGTTCTCATCGTCTATGACGATCTAACTCAGCACGCCCGTTCCTATCGTGAACTTTCCCTCTTACTCCGCAGACCGCCTGGCCGCGAGGCGTTTCCTGGCGATATCTTCTATATCCATTCGAGGCTACTGGAACGAGCGACACATCTCAGCAAAGAACGGGGAGGCGGTTCCCTGACCGCACTTCCCATCATCGAAACCGAAGCGGAAGATATTTCCGCCTACATCCCGACCAACCTGATTTCTATTACGGATGGCCAGATTTATCTTTCTCCTACCCTCTTTGAGTTAGGAGTGTTGCCTGCCGTAGATGTTGGCAAGTCTGTTTCTCGGGTCGGTGGCGAAGCTCAACGCGCGACGTACCGTGCGGTGGCGGGCGCTCTAAAGCTTGCATACGCGCAATTTGAGGAATTGGAGACCTTTGCTCGCTTCGGCGCTCGCCTGGATGACAACACCCGTAAGATCATCGAGCACGGGCGGCGTATCCGTGCGTGCCTCAAGCAGCCGGAACTCGCACCCGTGTCTGTGCCTGAACAGATCTGCATCCTGCTGGCCTTAAAGGCCGAGCTCTTCGACTCGATTCCTATCGAGGTGATGACGGACGCGGAACAAGCGGTGCGAGAGGCCGCCGCCAATATTCCCGAGGATATCCGCGAGCGATTCGAAACCGCGGCAAAGTTGGGCGACGAAGATCATGCGGCGATTGTCGAAATCACACGCAAGTCACTTCTTCGATTCCAGCCAAAGGCCGAATCCGAAGCAGGGCGCAAGCTCGATTCGAATGCGCCGCTTGAAAAGAAGCCATGAGCGAGACCACTGCCAGCTTGCGCCGAAAGATCGGCAGCGCAGGCGATCTCCAGTCCGTCGTCCGCACGATGAAGGCCGTGGCTGCGTCGAGTATCGGACAATACGAAAAATCAGTACGCGCTTTAGCTGATTACTATCGGACGGTGGAACTTGGTTTAGCGGCATGCTCCCGGCAGAGCCAACAAACCGCCTTGATGGTGGACGGGAAAGCACAAATCGACACCGGTCCGATCAGCGCCATCGTATTCGGCTCCGATCAAGGACTCGTAGGGCAATTCAACGAAGTGGTAGCCGATTATGCGATCAAGACGCTGGCAACCCTGCCTGGCACGGCGCAAGTCTGGGCTGTCGGCGAGCGCGTTCATGAGCGCCTGACGGACGCAGGTCTGTCCTTGATGGGACTCTTCGCAGTACCGAACTCCGTTAAAGCGATCGCGCCCCTGGTCGGACAGATTCAAATCGAAAGTGAAGCGCATCGGGCCAACGGTGAGTATGCGCGCGTTTACGTGTTCCATAATCGCCCCCAATACGGCGCCTTGTACGAACCCGTAAGCCAGCGCTTGTTGCCGCTTGACGCGCAATGGGCAGAAGGATTGCACAAAACACGCTGGCCGACCGCAAACCTTCCCGAGGTGATGGGCGGCGGTATGACCGTTCTCCGGGCTTTTGTCCGCGAATACCTTTTCATCTCGCTTTTTCGTGCGTGCGCCGAATCTCTCGCCAGCGAGAACGCGAGCCGCTTGGCCGCGATGGAGCGTGCCGACAAGAATATCAACGAGTTGCTCGAAAACCTCCATCGCACATTCCATCGTCTGCGTCAGGGCAGCATCGACGAGGAACTGTTTGATGTGATTTCGGGGTTCGAGGCCCTAGTCGGACAGCGGGAGCAGCCCTAAATGATGGCGGCTTGATGCATATCTGGCCGGTTCCGCAAACCCGCAGAGCGGAGTGTTTGACGAAGGACGAGGTACTTCCATGATCTTGGCAGGTGACATCGGTGGAACACACACACGCTTAGCTTGCTTTGAAGGAAGCCCAGTTCAGTCACAGCCGCGCTTCCTCGAGGTGTTTCCCAGCAAGGCCCACACCGGGTTACGATCGATCGTTCGAGGGTTCGTTGAGCGGCATCGAATCAGGGTCACGATCGCTTGCTTTGGTGTCGCCGGTCCGGTGGAAAACCAGCGATGTGAAACCTCTAACTTGCCCTGGATTGTCGATTCTCGACAACTCGTGCGTGATCTTGAGATTCCTTCGATTCGGATTATCAATGATCTTGAGGCGAACGCTTACGGGCTGGCGCTTCTTCAACCGTCTGACTTCGTTCTTCTAAACGTAGGCAAGCCGGTGCCCGAGGGCAACCAGGCTCTCATTTCTGCGGGAACAGGGCTAGGGGAGGCGGGCCTTGTTGTTGAAAACTCTCGATTACAGCCCTTTCCTTCCGAAGGGGGGCACGTTGAGTTTGGACCGCGAGACGACCTAGAGATCGAAATGCTGCGATATCTGATCGGGCGCTTCGGACATGTAAGTTACGAGCGAGTTCTATCAGGGCCAGGGCTGCACAACATCTACGACTTCTTGCGTGATAGCGGCCGTGGAATAGAGCCGCCCTGGCTCATCAGGGAACTTGCGCAAGGTGATCCCGCTGAAGTCATTTCCAGGAACGGCATTGGAAGCACCTGTGAAATCTGCGTTCAGGCTCTCAACATATTTGTCTCGATCTACGGGTCCGAGGCGGGGAATCTCGCTTTGAAAGTGTTGGCGACAGGAGGATTGTACGTCGGAGGCGGCATCGTTCCCAAAATTCTTATGAAGTTACAGGAGCCGGAATTCATGCGCTCGTTTCGAGCCAAAGGTAGGATGTCACACATCCTTGAAGATATCCCAGTGCGAGTCGTTAACAATGAAATGACCGCCCTGCTGGGCGCCGGGTACATCGCTGCCGAAACATTGACATTGGGCCTTGACGCCTTAGTCCCACGAAACCGCAGCCGGGCCCTTATCGCATCGACCCCTCGCACGACATCTTCTATCCAAACTCGGAGAGACGAAGGGAAATGATGCTATGACCGTGAGCGCGTCGCCGAACTCCTCAGCGGGCGATGGTTTCGAAGAACCACCTTCGATTCCTCTCAAGCACAAGCTTAGGCGTAATTCATTCATGCTCATCTTTGCGGGTCTAAGCTTGTATTTCGTCTTGCCACAATTCGGTGCCATCGAGCACGCTCTGTTGGTACTTCGACATCTGAAGCTGTCTTTGTCGGGCTTTCGGTGGGAGCACAGGTTGTCAGTTACGTCGCGAGTGGCTATTTACTGAAGACAACTGTTGCCCGACAAAACGCGCCTTTTTCCGTATGCGATGGACTATTGATAACTCTTGGAGCGAATAGCGTTGGAACACTCGGCGGGGGTGTTGTAGGAACCGCTGGAATGAGTTTCCTTTGGTTGCGGCGTAGAGGTGTCAGTGTTGCAGCCGCGGGACTCGGCGGATGGCTTCCAATCTTCCTGAACGACTTGATACTAGCCGCCGTTTCGCTGGCTGGTCTTGCTGTGCTGTTGTACATGAATAAGTTTTCGAGCGCATTGGCAGCGGCCTTGGGCTTGACTATTGCTACCCTCGTCGGGGTCGCATCAGTTCTGGCTTGGGGCTTCAATCATCGAGCACGCGTCATGTCTCTGATAAGTCGAATGGTGAGCTGGGGCGGCAATCTTCGTCGAAAGCCAGATCGACAGAGCAGCCATCGAGAAAAGAGGATATCAGCTATTGGACAACTGGGACATGTTCTTGCGAAGTGGCTGGCGCGGGCCGGCGGCCGGTGCGGTGCTCAACACTGGCTTCGACATGCTTACACTGGCATCTCTCTTTGCGGCTGCCGGCCATCGTATCAGCCCCTTCGTGCTGTTAGCGGGATATGGGGTCCCCCAGCTTCTCGGAAAACTGACGGTAATTCTCGGCGGAGTCGGGGTCGTTGAAGCTTCGATGGTTGGCCTGTATTACTCTCTTCACGTTCCCAACGCCATCGCGATCGTCGTTGTGCTTGCCTATCGGCTCTTCTCTTTCTGGTTACCTACCTTATTGGGCATCGCGCTCGTACCCTATCTGAATCATAAAGAGGGTCGGCAAAGTCAATTGGCTCCTGTTGCCGCGCAGTTGTAGACCAACGTTGTGGATCGCCTACGATATAGCAGCTTTGGCTGGTAAAGAAAATATGATAGAACCGGACGCGGATAGCAGGTCTTTGGCTCGCGGGGCTAGCGCCTCATCCCCTAAAGCCATCGGATCGCAGCTCGGCTTTGACAAGCCACCCACTCAAAAACATCCGAAGAGTAAAACGATTGGAGTTTCGCCTGCATTAATCGATGCCGCTCAGAAGGAAGGCGAAGAAGTACTCCGTGAATTGCGAACCGCCCCGAGCGGTCTGACACAAGCCGAAGCCGAAGAACGGGCGCGAACGTCGGGCCCGAACGAAGTCGCGCAAGAAAAGCCGCAAGGCTGGCCCGTCCGTCTTCTGGAAATCATCCGCAATCCTCTTGTAGTCCTGCTCGCGACTTTATCGGCGGTCTCTTTCGCCACCGGTGACCCGCGAGCGGGCACGGTGATGGCGATGATGGTGGTTCTCAGTGTGAGCCTTCGCTTCTGGCAGGAGGCCCGTGCTGACGCGGCGGCAGCAAAGCTTAAAGCGATGATCCACGTGACCGCCACGGCGATTCGGGACGGTAAGGCAGGGGAAATACCTCTCCGGGACCTGGTGCCCGGGGATATGATCCAGCTGTCTGCAGGCGACATGATTCCGGGCGACATACGGGTACTGACTTCGAAAGATCTATTCGTTAACCAGGGAAGCCTTACGGGTGAGTCGTTCCCGGTAGAAAAATTTCACGAACCGGAACCACAAGTAGCGGTCGCACCAACTGAACTCAAGAACACGTGCTTCATGGGGACGAGTGTCGAGAGCGGCACCGCGACCGGGGTCGTGGTCACGACGGGGGCCAAGACCTATTTCGGCAGCATGGCCACGTCTATCACCGGGGAGCGTGCACAAACCAGCTTCGACCTGGGCCTTAGCCGCTTCACATGGCTGATGATTCAGCTCATGGCAGTGATGGTGCCGTTGGTCTTTCTCTTAAACGGTTTCACCAAACACGATTGGAAAGGCGCATTCTTCTTCGCGATGGCAGTCGCGGTGGGTCTCACACCCGAGATGCTGCCTATGATCGTTTCCGTCTGCCTTTCGAAGGGCGCTCTGGCTATGAGCCGCAGAAAAGTCATCGTCAAGCGCCTTAACTCCATTCAAAACTTCGGCGGCATGGACGTTTTGTGTACGGATAAAACCGGCACCCTCACCGAGGACCGCGTCGTCCTCATGCGGCATTGCAACGTGGATGGGCGTGAAAGCGATGAAGTGCTCCTGAATGGATACCTGATCAGCCATTTCCAAACGGGTCTTAAGAACCTGCTCGATCGGGCGATTCTGGAGAGCACCGACTTCCACGCGAAAGCAGATATCGCGAAATACAAGATGCTGGATGAGATTCCGTTCGACTTCACACGACGCATGATGTCCGTCCTGGTCGAGGATCCTGAAGGCAAAGCAATGCTTCTAACGAAGGGAGCGCCGGAAGAGGTTTTCCTCCAGTCGTCACACTTTGAACGGGACGGAACGGTGTCCCCAATGGATCCGCTCCTAGTGCTCGGCCTGAAGCAAGAGTACGAGAGCCTCAGTAAGGACGGCTTCCGGGTGCTGGCTGTCGCCACCAAGGATCTTGCGGGAAAGCAAACCTGCTCAAAGAAAGATGAGTGCACGCTCGTACTCAGAGGCTACGTGGCGTTCCTGGATCCGCCAAAGAACACTGCTGCACAAGCACTTGACGCCCTTCACAAGCACGGGATAGCTGTAAAAATTCTGACAGGAGACAACCACCTGATCAGCCGTAAGGTGTGCAAAGACGTGGGCCTCCCGCCTGACCCCATGCTCCTGGGCGCAGACGTAGAAAAAATGGCGGACGCCGAACTGGCCCAGGCGGCGGAGAAAACCGCGCTGTTCGCCCGTCTCTCTCCAGCTCACAAGGAACGCGTAATACGCGCCCTCCGCGGTAAGGGGCACGTCGTCGGTTTTTTGGGCGACGGCATCAATGACGCACCTGCGTTGCGGGCCGCCGACGTCGGCATTTCGGTGGACACGGCTACGGACATAGCCAAAGAATCAGCGGATCTGATCTTACTTGAGAAGGACCTTATGGTGCTCGAGGGCGGCGTGACCGAGGGCCGGAAGGTATTCGCCAATATCCTCAAATACATCCGGATGGGGGCGAGTTCCAACTTCGGGAACATGTTCAGCGTATTGGGAGCCAGTGCTTTCCTGCCCTTTCTCCCGATGGCGCCAATCCAGGTGTTGACAAACAACCTGCTGTACGACTTCTCACAGGTTCCGATCCCAACCGACTCAGTGGACGATGAGCAAGTGGCGCGGCCACGCCCCTGGAACATAGGGGAGATCAAGCGCTTCATCCTCTTCATTGGTCCTATCAGTTCGATTTTTGACTACTCTACTTTCTTCGTCATGCTGTGGGTTTTTAAATGCTGGAGTCCCTCGCGCGCGCCGCTGTTTCAGACTGGCTGGTTTGTCGAGTCGCTGATGACGCAAACTCTGATCATCCATGTTATTCGCACAAATAAGATCCCATTCGTTCAGAGCCGGGCAAGCCTCGCGCTAACGCTCACGACGTTAATCATCATGGCTTTTGGGATGTGGCTGCCGTATTCGCCATTAGCTTCCTCGCTAGGCTTCACGCGGCCACCAGGGATGTACTGGCCGATCCTGATGCTCACTCTGCTCGCCTACGTGGTCCTTACCCAGACAATGAAAAGCTGGCTGCTGCGGAAGAAATGGATTTAGCGATTAACTGGCTGGAGTTGCAGGAAGCAGGCGATCGTATTCCTTCTTCACGACGGCATAGCACTCGCAGGTGCGCTGTTCGAGCTTCTCGCGATCGATAACCGTAATCTGGCCTCGCCGGTAACGGATGAGCCCGGCTTTCTGCAGGTGACCGGCAGCCTCCGTTACC
Source organism: Terriglobia bacterium (assembly GCA_963723645.1). Classification (GTDB taxonomy): domain Bacteria; phylum Acidobacteriota; class Terriglobia; order Bryobacterales; family Bryobacteraceae; genus Bog-105. The sequence continues at coordinate 253,023 of CAVRRR010000004.1, read as the reverse complement.
CCTTCCCGGCGCACGCCCAGCATATTGGCGATTAGTTCCTGCGTCATCACGAGCTGCTTAGAATTCAAACGGTCCAGGCTCAACAACAGCCAGCGGCACAACTGTTGATCAAGTGAATGGTGGCGATTGCACACCGCAGTTTGGGCCATTTGGGTGATCAATGCTTGTGTATAGCGGAGCAGCAGGTGAAGTACCGGCCCACTGCGATTGAACTCTAGCATCAACAGGTCCGATTTTAGGCGAAATCCTCGGCCCGCACTCTGGATGACCGCGCGGCTCGGCGTAGTTTGGCCCCCCATGAACAGTGAAATCCCAACAATGCCTTCGTTGCCGACGACCGCGATTTCGGCCGAGGCTCCGTCTTCCATGACGTACAGCAGCGAAACGATCGAAGTCGTTGGAAAATAAACGTGCGTTAAGGCGCTGCCGGATTCGTAGAGCGCCTTACCTAGCGGCATGTCTACAGGTTCCAAGTGCGGCAGCCAACGCACCCATTCAACCTCCGGTAATGCCGCGAGGAGAAGATTCTCTCTGGGATTGTGAGCTATCGGCATAGGCGTCTGGGCATGATCTCACGCTGTTGGTCTGGTATTTCGTACGGCAACGCACCGACCAGGCATCTGACGTTCGCGTACCTTGTTTTCAGGTGTATCACTCGGGAACGGCGCATCCTTTATTTTATTCCGGCGAAAAAATGGCACGCTCGAGGCTCTGTTGCACATACCACCGGCTGTGATCGGCTTCTTGTATAGAACATGACTATCGTGATTGTTGGGGTGGGAGTTCAGGGAACGCTACTTGGCATACGCTTGGCGCGAACTGGGCATAACGTGACCTTAGATCGCTCACGGAAACCGACACGCAGCCTCATCTGTGCCTTGTGCTCGTCCGCCGAGAACAGATAGAAGAGGTACTGGCAGACTTGAGAGCCGCGTCTACTGCGGATGGAAGTCGCCGGCCTGCAAGAGCAAACGGCGGCCTTGTGCCAAGACGGGCGCGACATTTCGCATAGCCTCCATCCGTCAATCATCGAGCATCTTGGGTTAGTGAAAGCTGTCAGCAGCTTGTGCAACGAATACCACGCAGCCGAACAGCCCCGGTTCTTTTTAAAGCTGTTGAAGATGAGCCTGCAATCTCATTGGAAGCGGCCACGGCGTTCTACCGCATATGCTTGGAGGCGCTACGGAAGGTTCAGATACACGCCGGGAACGTTCCTGCCTCTGTTCATGTTGAAGTGCACCTTCCCATGTCGAACTGCGAGGTCATGACAGCGGACCCGGATTTGACCCGGATTCCGTAGACGCCGCCAAGCATCTCGGGCTTTGAGTATGCAGGAACGAGCCAGTCTGGTTGCCGCGGTTTTCAAATGCATTTCTCGACGGGGAGGTGGTACCACTGTCGAGGTTCGCCTAGCTACGTAACGGCGCGACACGATGTGTATTCGGGCAGTTAATAGAGCCCGTCACAAGCGAGCAACACACCGGAATGTCGTGCTTTCTACGCGACTCGGCCGCCTGGACGTGTGCACCGTGATCGGGATGCCCCGCACGCGTATCAAGGAGACTGGGATCGCCTATCGCGAAGACCACTCCGGACGCGAAGATTTGATTTCGGTCGCTGGTGTTGAAGAAATTGAATGTATGGTCAACGGTCTTATGATGGAAGGTAAGCTGCCAACGAAGCGTAGTTGATGGGGCATCTGACACGCTTCCCATGCATGCAGCAGGAGAATGAGCATGAGTGATTTGCCGAGCGTATCGGAGATGCATGCCAAAACTGAGCAAAATCTCATCGAATTTCTTCAGGCTGATCTTGCTCTATGCGGCACCTTTGCAGATCTTGTGTCGACAGAACTTAGGCTTGAGGACTGGGCGGCTGCCCAAAGCGCCTTAGCAAAGTCAGAGGAAGGATACGCCACGATTGAGCGATTTCTCACGAAAGTCAAAGATGATGGCCACCGGCTCTCGATTGAACAGCAACTGAACGATCTTCGGACTAAACTCGACAGCTTGCATCGTCATTTCAGGCTGTGAGACGGCCTTCCCATGCGGTACTTCAACTTCCGCCGGCCGAATGATCTTCAATGAGAGTCGCAATCCAGACCGGACGGTCGACAACACCCTACGGATTTGACGGCTCGGCCGGGCATTCGAACCGCCATGCGATGTCGGTGGTATCGCCGCAAACAGATGCTAAAAGGAGGGGTCAGCGGCATGAGCAATGGGCTGGAGCCTTATCGCTCGGCTAAGCTCGATTGCGCTGCCACAAGCCATACTGTAGAGATGCTGGTTCAGGACTGAGTGCCCAGGCAGCCAGCGTATGAACTGTGGAGTAGGCGCAGGGTAGCGGTTAGGAGGAAACCCAAAATGCCGCTCAGTGTTACGCGCTGGTCAGTTCCCTTTGATCTTTTAAAAAGGACAGCGGCAGAGTGGAGTTCAGACAATGCTACACGTTGGAGCGCGTCAGTGGCTTTCGACACTCTTTTATCCCTGGCACCGCTGCTGGTCATCACGGTTTCGATTGCAGGTTTCGTCTACGGAAAGAAAGATGCACAAGCGGAATTGCAGTTCGGTTTGCGCAACCTGCTGGGTCCTGATGTAGCCCCGGCGATCCAGATGCTGTTGACGAGTCCCCGCAAACAGCTGAGCGGCTTTATCGCAGTGTTATATAGGTACGAGTATCAAACCCGCACCGCGTGGCACAGTATCCTGTGCTGGAACAAGCTCGCCATCTGGGCCGCCTCTCTTGAGAATGGTGCCCATCTCGAAATCGAGGGAGAGTTGCGCTATCGCGTATACACCCGGTCAGAGTCCGATCGCAGCGTGCGAGTTGCCCAGCGAAGGACCGGGAACGTGCGGAAGGGCGAAGGCCATTGGGCAGGGCGTGCTCGTTTCCGCCTCCAGTTGCGGTTACGGCCCGAAGGTTGGTCCATCACTGGAGGCCAGTGCCCAAGAATAGTTTCGGTCCCAAAATCCTGCAGTGTTGGGTGTAGCTCGGTGAGAGTCGCCGCGCCACTTCGTCCGCAAGTACTCGGGGTTGCCTCTGGAAGTCGGCTTCTATACACAAATTGCGGGCGGTACTCCGATCCTGTTGACAGGCAAATTCGGGCAATAACTTAGTTGGCAAATCAAACGGCTGTATAGCTAAAGAGGTTTTTCTCAATCGTAAAAACCGCAACTACCTTTTTCACCAATGGTGAACGATGATGAGGCGTGGAGGCTAAACAAATTCCTCAACTGTTCCCTGGTTTAAGGGAGTGGGTAGAAGCGGTTGGAGAGATGCCGCACAGCGTTACAAAAGGGCGCAGGACGCTAAACGTCAGAGCGCGGCAGTGAACGAACTTTCCCACGAACTGATCAAGAGAAGCAGGGCCTTGGTTAAACGGAGTCACGAACTGCTATCGAGGCAAAAGTCTCTGGGCAGGGAGTATCCGAGCAAAAGTTCTGCGCCTTAATTCCAGCCAACGACGGTTTGTCGAGAGCGAGTGTGATGAATGCGTAATCGCGGGCGCTGTCCGCGAACGCTCCCAATTCAGCCTCTAGCGCTTGTGGTCTTTTGAGCGGGCGAGCTGAGCGAGTTCGGCTGTTTTTTGGACCTCTGAGGTTCCTGGAGCTGTCAAACTGCCCTGGTTTCTCCCCGCTTGCGCGCAACTTGCGCAAACATTTGTCCGGGATACTCGGGAACGGATCCTACGCCAGGATCGCAGTTGCAAAGTAGCGCCATTCTGGTTTCCCACAAACGGGTTGTTCGATGATGCAGCGCTTTTGAAAGCGTCAGTTGCACAGATGGTAGATTTCGCCCTTCGCGGCTTATGCGGGAAGCGTGAAATAAAAAGTTGAACCTTTTCCCAGATCCGACGTGACCCAAATGCGGCCACCGTGGCGTTCAACGATCTTTTTGCAGACCGCCAGTCCAATGCCCGTCCCGGGAATCTCCTGCCCGTGAAGGCGCTTGAGGGGCGAAAAGATACGCTCAAAATTCTTCGCGTCAATCCCAAGGCCATTGTCTTTGACGATGAATCGATATTCCGTATCCAATTTCTGGGCAAATATCGTAATCCTGGGTATCACTCCAACTCGGGCGTATTTGATGGCATTGCCAATTAGGTTCTGAAGAAGCTGCAGAAGTTGCACCGGGTCACCCACGACCGTCGGCAACGGCTCATGCGTCAGTTCGGCGGCGCTCTCAGTAATGACCAGCCGCAGATTCGCTCGCGCACCGTCAAGAACCGCATCCATACCAATGGCCCTCTTGCTCATAGCTTCCTCGCCCGCCTGTGCATAGCGGAGAAGTGCTTGTATCAGCTGTTCCATGCCATCTGCGCCGTTCAAAATAGTCGAGATGAACTCATCTGCCGTGCTATCAAGCTTTCCCTCGTACCGCCGAGCAAGGAGCTGGGTGAAGCTCCTGACCATGCGAAGCGGGGCTTGTAGGTCGTGAGAAACGACATGGGAGAATTGTGCGAGGTCATCGTTTGACCGGCGAAGCTCTCGCACAAGACGCTCGCGTTCCTCCTCGGCATTCTTCCGGGACGAGATGTCTTGCGAAATGCTGACGACTCCGATAGTGCTGCCGTTGGAATCCTGCCATGGACCTTTTCCGCTTAGAAATGTGCGCTCTCCGTGGTCCTTCGTAAGCATGCGCTCCTCAATGATGCGAGGACTGTCCCCGTGCATGAGGCTTGTATCGTCTTCGCGGATTGGACCACTGATGTGCGGTGGGAAGAACTCCTCGAAAGGGCGGCCAACGATTTGTTCAATGCTTTTGCCGAGCATCCGCGCTGTCTCGGAATTTACAAAAGCGTAACGACCTTCGCGATCCTTTACGAAGATGACATCAGGTGTGCGGTTGAGAATAGCATGTAGGAGGCTGCCCCCGATATGGTCTTGGCTGATGTCGCGTATGATCTTGCTATATCCGACGTGAACCCCATCTTGATTCGCGACGGATCTAAGCCCACCATCAACGAAGACACGCCCGCCGTCCTTCTTCATGTGCCAGCGCATATCCGGGGCGCGACCATCTACGCGCGCCTTGTCAAACTCTTTCTCATTTATCTTCTGTTCGCGATCTTCGGGCGTAAAGAGCGTGTTTCCGTCCCGTCCAATAAACTCTCTTTCGTTATACCCAAGAATCCTTTCCACACCCGGGCTCCAGCTCGTGATGCGACGGTCCGTATCCATAAGAAAAGCTCCTACATCCTTTAACTCGTCGAGAAGAAGCTCAGGGAGCCTATCGTAATTTGGCCGACGTACTGTGGCAGTCATTTTCAACCCGTTTGTGGTAGTTAGGCTTTAGAGCATGCGCAAGGTCATGCTCAAAGGCCTGGAGATCCCGTGGGCGGTTACACAAGGCAGGTTCGCCCAGGGCTAACGCGTCCATAGGGAAATGGGCTCGTTTGGAGAGGGACGTGCTGGGTTTCAATTATGACAGGTTTCGTCCGAATCCGTTAATGAGTTTTCCGCAGCTAAAAACTTATGACGGTTTTCCGGATATTAAGCAGTGTGGACTTCGGCTTGTGGAAAGCCGCTCTCGGCCCAGTCGTTTCACAAAGGGTAAGTTTTGCAATGCCGCAAGAGCAATAAACCTCGGAGTTTGAGCGTTGCAGAAGTCTGTTGCAAATCGATCCCAATGTTTTCGCTTCGCAAAACATCGCCCTGTTTCGCGAGCCAGCCCGCCGGCGCATGATGGTTCTGCGCACAAACGCAAAGGTCTGTTGCAAAAAGGTAGGCCGCGCCTGACGGCGTACTGTTTGTTAACGAACCGCGCCTGAATTTTGGGACCGTTACTCGATGCATTCGGACTGCCTATGAGTAGTCGGCAAGTCCACTTGATCGACGAGCCGACTACGCGCGCGACCAAGTGGATCACAGTGCGGTCAAGCCGCCTTAGCTGCACAACATCGCGGTTCTTTGGAGGTCGTCGTATCCCATGGTAGTTTTGACGCTTGAGCTGTGATGCTTACAGCGGGGAGAGAGTAACACTAGGGTGGGTTGGCGACATTCCGGCCGAGTGACTCGCGAAAGATATAAACACCTTGCCAAGGCCTGGGTCGTTCTAGTGCCCGGCAAACGAACGCCCTCGAACTCGCGACGCCGGTGTGCAGGCTGCGCGGAGCCAAGCTTTTTGCCCGCTGGCTCTGGACGCGTTTCCGTGTTAACGGCGAGCGCCCCATTCCCCGATATCTCAATTCAGCGATACCGTTCATAGACCATGACCTGGCGCGAATATCACGAATTTACGAAGCACAGCCTTGAATCACTCCGACGAACTACGCCTTCCATGGACTGGGCGAACATGCCCGATCCATTCCGTCATTATGAAGGCGTGCCGGTGCTAGACCTTCCAGCCGATCCGCCATCTCCTGGCGTGTCGGCGCTCGCAGTGCTTAACGGTTTCTCCGGCAGCGCTCCGGCTGGTGATGGCCCGGCATTTCTTTCGCAACTTCTGTTCTATTCAGCTGCGATCAGCGCGTCCAAGCGCGTACCGTCCACCGGGAAACGGTACGCCTTACGCGTGAACCCATCCTCTGGTAATCTGCATCCGACTGAGTTCCACTTCGTCACACGGGGCCTGAAGAAGTGGCCCGCAGGACTTTATCACTACCGCCCTTCTTCGCACATGGCTGAGCAGCGTGGGGTGGAAGATTTTAACTTAAATCCGGGAAGTAACGATAGCTCCGCGCCAGTTACGTTTGTGCTTACTAGCATTGCTTGGCGCGAGGCGTGGAAGTACGGTGACCGCGCATATCGTTACTGCTTACACGATATCGGACACGCTTGGCAGGCACTCGCATTAGCCGCGCGAGCCATCGGATGCGATGCCTTTGCATTCGGCCATTTCCGTGACAATGAAGCCTCCCAGTCCTGTGGCCTCCCTCAGGATGAGTGGCCGATGCTCATTGTCGAGCTGCGCGGCAGCTCCATCCCAGTGTGCAACGAACAAGCCTGCCCTCGGGTTTTTTATGGCGGCCACGCGAACCAAATCTCCACAGAGACAATCGTTTACTCGGCTATTGAAGAGATTCACACCGCTACAAAACTCAACCGGAACGCGCAAGAACGCATTTACACACCCGAGCCCCCTCCCCAAAGCTCCGGGGAGATCAAGCTGCCACTTACCGCTTCCTCTCAGACCCCTTTTGGCGAAATCGTCCGAAGGCGGCGTTCGGCGCTTAACTTCCAAGGTGGAACGCGCTCGATATCATTGACGCAACTCTCGGCAATGCTCTCGGTCGCAAGCCGCCCGTTCGCGTCTGATTTCGGCGCTGCACGTCTCATCCAGCTCTATTTGTACGCTCATCGCGTCGATGGGCTGCAACCAGGTGTATACCGAGTGTGGCTCGATGGTAGTGAGCTGGAGCAGATCAGGACTGGCGATCAGCGCGTCGCTGCTGCTGGTCTAAGCCTTGGGCAGGATCTGGCGGGTAATGCATGCGTCGCCCTTTCGATGATCGGCGATCTCTACCGTGCTGTCCGCGCGTATGGTGATCGTGGTTACCGCTACGTGCATTTTGAAGCCGGCGCTATAGGCCACCGGCTATATGTCGCGGCGGAAGCCTTGGGTCTGGAAGCCACCGGCATTGGCGCGTTTTATGACGAAGAGGTGCACCGGTATCTCAACCTCACACCCAAGCAGGGGCAAGTTGTGTACCATTTTGCAATCGGTTATGCGGTTCCCGATTCCCGGCTTTCTGCATGAACACCGCAACGGTGGGCATCCTCGTACATGGCGACAATCACTTCATTGTTCGTGGCCCGATGCCCGAGGTAGAGGTTGCATGCGCACTAGTTCGACACTGGTCGCTCATTCAAATTGGAACCACAACACCCAGTCATCTCGGCGGTTGGGAAATCATAGCGGAGGCCTTCAGGGAAGATCTGGAATGGGCACTGATCGTAGCAGCAGAAACTGAGATCTCACCAGCCGTGAAGCAGTTGCTGAGCGAGCTGTCAGCACGTAGAATCACAATTCACGACCTGCGTTTCGGCTCACACTGACACACTTCAGCCATCGACCGTCACATTGACGGAATAACGGCGCTTCTCGTTAATGTGACCTCTCCACGTGGATAGATCGCCGGTGAGTGCGAAGTATAGAGCTAAGCGAGTTGGTTACGAGCGGAGAAGGCTCTCGGTCTCGGGATCCAGAAGGATGAAGATCCGTTTCCGCTTCGAATCTTGAACAAACCACGGATTTCTTGACTGAAAGGCTTTGAACCATTTCTGCCCGATCCGTACCGCATCCTCTAGCCCGCTGCAAACCTCCTGATGCAGATGGTCGGTTTTGCCGCGAACCCGAATCTCAAGTTCAAAAGTTGTCGCTGCGGGAGGTTCCTCGTTTGAGAAACCTCGCTGACTTAATAGAGCGTTCCTGCGCTTGTTATTGGCTTTCCAGTTCTTGGTCATCATGCTGGAGTCCTCTCGGCTGTCCTGACTGCCGAACCTCGATTGACCAGGAGAGCATCTCCCTCGCGATTGATTTGTGCAGGGCAGTCTGGCCACAGAATGCGAATCATCTTGAGCCATTGGCCCAGCTTTTGGCAGAAGCGGCGTGGACGCGAGTATTCGACTGAGCCAAGCTGATTGGCTAGACCGCGCTCTCCGAAAAGCGGGATGGACTCCTGTCCTGACGCGACGAAGCACCGATACGACAGCCACATGAAAAGGTCAAGTGCTGCGGGTGCTCCGGCCAGCACCTTCACTGCCTCGAGATCGGTGGGAATTGGATGACTCGTCGTCTCGCGATAAAACTCGTCACTCAAGACGATGACATTCTCGAACTCATCGGAAAGAGAGCGCTGATCCAAGTTGCGGTCATACCAGATCTGGGCTTCTTGTAAGAAGTTGAAACGCGATCGCTGCACCAGCTTGGCCCTACCAGCCATACTGTCTGTCCCGAAGAAGATCGTTGAACCAAAGATTCTTTCGAAAGCTCCGACGAGACGCTTGTACTCCTTGCCTCCTTTCTGCATACCGAACGTCTCCAGCATTTCGGCGCCGCTGCGGAAGCGAACCGTCTGGCTCTTCTGCTGAACCGCCAAAGTGGCCAGGTAGATTGGGACTAGACGATCCTGGCCAAACGGCAGGCCGAACTGTGGATGCCCGGTAATCTGCAAGACGAAGCTCCCATTTCGTCGCTCAAATAGCAGCTCGCCTTTTGGTGGTCTGCGAACAGGCAATCCGCAAAGAACAAAGGGACGGGAACTAAATGCCAGAGTCTGATTCTTCTCCTCGCGTTTAATGCGGACCAGGCAACTGCCCTCGGCCCGTCGGAGCTTTTGCTTAGATACGACCAAGTCCGGCATCATCTGTTTGAAAGCCGCGCCGGCCGACTGAAATCCTGATTGCGCAACGGTGTGCCCTACGGGCACACGTCGGTTGTTGCTTTCCTGCACTCTTCACCTCGCGTCAGCACCGGTTGGCCGGTGCGCGTTTGGCAAAGAAAATCGAGGTGGTCTTGTGGGTTTTCGAGAGCTTAAGAATCGACTGAAAGAATTAGTTCAGATTAGTTCAATAACGACCTATCTGAGCTAAGTGCCTGAGACTCCATGGGTGTTAACGAATCAGGATGACCGCCATGGGTGCATAAGTTCTTATTTCACAACTGAGGCCAAACTTCCCAAGCTGGACGTCCTTAGAAAACTACCTCGCGTAACGACCATATTTCGAGCGGTTTACGAATTAGACCGCCGTAAGCGGCGACAGCTGAACATGATGGCCCAGCGCTTCCAGCCTTTGAACGAGCTTTCTGGCCGTTCTGACTGGATTCAGGCGATCGAAATAATCACCCCCGGGTTCGATGTAGGGAGTGCTGTTTTTCAACACGTGGAAGGCGATGACCAGAATTTTGTGGCCGGTGGCTACGATTGCTTTCGGCCAGCCTCGTCTGGCTTTGACGCGCTGGTAAAACGCTCGCAGATGACCCTTCTTTATATGCGAGATGGCCCAGGCTGCCTGCGTGAGAACCCGTCGTAGCGTTTTGTTGCCTTTGCGGCATTGCGTGCTCTTCTGTTTCCCCGCGCTTTCGTTTCCGCCCGGAACCATTCCAGCCCAACTGCAACAGTGCGCCGCATTGGGAAACGCTGTGACGTCGAGCCCCAGTTCCGCCAGCAGATGCCAAGCAACCATTCGGTCAACGCCCGGGATCGAGATCAGAAGCTCCACCTGCGCGCCATGCGGCTCCATAGCCTTTGCAATGCGCTCTTCGAACGATGTGATCTCCTGAGTCAGGAACTGATATTGCTTGTAATGTGATTCGAGCATGGTGCGATGGAACTCGCTGAAACAGCCTTTCAGCGATTCCTTCACCAATTTCTCTTTCTTCCGCAGACTGCCCCGCACTTTCCAGCTCAATCGCTCTGCTGAGTCCTCGCCGGCGATGAGTGCTTCCACAATGCCACGCCCGGTGGCACCCATCAGATCCGTCACTACCGAGGCCAGCTTGATGCTTGCCGTTTCGAACAGATCACGAATTTGGTTGTGCACCTCATTGCGTTGTTCCAGAAGTGCGATGCGGTGTCGCAGCATCATGCGCAACTGCCGCACTTCAACGGATGGAACAAAGCTCCCATCCAGCCGGCCATCCTGCAGGTACTCCGCGATGCGCCTCGCATCGCGGCCATCGCTCTTCCGTCCAGCGAGCGCCTTCACCTGCGCGGGATTCACCAGCAAAAGATGAAAACCCTCGTCTTCGAGAACATTCCAGACCGGACGCCAATATACGCCGGTCGATTCCATGGCGATCTCGGTGACCTTGAGCTGTTTCAGCCATACCCGCATTCGAATCAAATCATTTCGGAACGTTCCGTAAGTCTTCCGCAATGCCTGGCCGTCGCAGCCGATCGCTGGCAGTACGCAGATCACGATCGTGTCTTTGTGGATATCTATGCCGCAGCAGCGGCGATTTGCTTCGTTCACTTTCACCATCTCCTATCGCGAGACGAAGAACGCTATAAAGTAAATCGGTCTTTCCTTAACGGGCTTCCCACCTTGCAGTGCGAGCCTCACTCATCTGTCCCCACGCGTTCCGGACCACATTCGCGGACGGCTTCACAATGCCAGACCGTCAACGGTCTCCATCGTCTGCGGTCTTTTGACTATCCCTCATGCGCGCCCCTTTTCATCACCGTCTGTGGCCAACGAAGTGCAGCCATCCCTCATTCGCGGGTTCGATCCCCGTCTCCCGCTCCATGTTTTCAATAGCTTGGGAAGAAGTCATTTCCTCAGGTTTTATGCGATCACTGCATTAAGCTCCCGATCACCTCGCGAAGCGGTTGGAGAATGTTACGAGCACCTCCGACCAGACTTCAGATTTCCTCACATAGACTCCCTTTCAGAAGAACCGGGAGGTCTCCAAGCTTGCCGCATAGTTACTAAATAACGGCAGTTCCTAAGCGCGAACAGCGGCTGATTTCTGTTCGAACGTCGCCACTGCGTATCATTTTCACTCACGTCCACTGTGTTGCCCATTTGCGCCGACCTCGTGTGCGCATCGGCGCAGGCCTGCTTCGACCGCGTTGGCAGACGTCCTACGCTTGACTTGAAACCCATTCCAGACCACCCGCTTTCAGCCTGGGAAGCACCTACCGGCACCGCAGATTGTCGCCAGCGATCGATTTGGCGCGCTCAGACGAAAATAACCGGTCGCCGGGTGCCCGTGATGAGATATATGCCGCGCTGAACGTGAAAACCGGGAAGATACAGCTCAAAACATGCAAGCGCCAAACAAGCGAGCAGTTTATCATTTCGTCTCAGACCTTGTCCCGCATGTTCGTTGGGCGAAGGAAATCTACATCGTGCTCGACGACCGCCTTGCGCGTAACATCTTCAGCCCCGTCGTCGACCTGGGGCGCAAGATCTGCTAAGACATCCGAGCCTACGATGGAATCGCCAGGCCTCTTTGCTGGTTTTACTCAGATGCGCGTCACAGAATTATCGCTAGCGCAATCGCTGGGACGGCTAACTAGACCCTCGTTCTGCTCTACTTAGTTGCCAGTTCCAGCCCGGCGCGTAATTCACTCGCAAGAATCTCTGTTCTCAGAAGATCGAGAGTGCGCATCATGTAGCCGAGTGTCTTTTCATCCAACAAACAATGGCCGGCGACTTTGGTGTGCACCCCGCCGACAACAACCTCTGGTCCCGGAACAACAATGGCGAGCATGGAATGTAGAGTTTCACGCAGTTGGTATTGGGCGCGCACTCCTCCTGTAAAGGCCACCGACGTAGAGATAGACGAAACTGGTTTGTGTCGAAATACGGATTTCTGAAAGGGTTGCGATACCCAATCGAGCGCGTTTTTCAGAACACCAGGAATTCCGTGATTGTATTCGGGGGTGACAATCAGCACGCCGTCGCTCGCGGCCACGGCCCGGCTCAGACGAAGAACTCCTGCCGGCGTCCCTTCCTTCTCCACATCCTCGTTATACAGAGGAATGTCGCTGATCTCATGAAAGGTGATATGAATCCTATCGGGCACGTGTTGAGCCAGACTCCGTATCAAGCCGGTACAGAAGGAGCCGTGGCGCAGGCTGCCCGAAATTCCGAGGATACGTACTCTTTGATCGATATTCACGGTCGAAGCTTCCTTTGACATACATTCTGTGCGGGATCTTCGCTGGCCGATTGAAGGCCCTCCAGCATAGTTGACATTACATCTTTAAGGCTAGGGCGAGTTCTTCCTGCGCCACGAGTGAAGCATTGACGCGCGGCGTGATCGTCGTCTCGACTTCGTCGTCGATCAGGTCCTGGATGACTTTTTGTGCCCATAGAGCTCGAAAAGTATGTCCGGTTTTTCCAACCCGAACGCAACGAACGAAAGGTATATCGGATGGAGGCATTTGCTTTTCGCGTAACATTTCCTCCAGAAGCGGTTCTCCGTCGGCAAAGACGAGGGTGACCCGCGTCTGAAACCGTTTCACCTGCCGCCAGGCTTTCGCCAGCGGTTCGGCAGGAATATAGCGCTCCCGCACGCGAAAGAAATTACGGAAAGCAACGCGAGCGGCCTCCACAATGCGCTCCGGGGGGATTTTACCGGACACGAGTCGCCGCCAGTAGCTTAGGTCGGCGCAGCCAGCACCGACGCGCTTTGCCAGTCGGCGAGGCTCGAGTTGTGAATCCCAGAAAAACAGGCGTGCGTTGAGGAGAACAGCCGTCTTGATGGCGGAATCCCGGATCACCGATTGAAAAGCCGCGAATGCGCCCGAACAGAGGCCGACAGCAACGAATTTCTTGCAGCCCAGTTCGGATTGCATGGTCCGCATTACGACGCCGAGCTGCTCGACAAGATCGTCGGCATGTAAGTTGTCGATGTTTGCGAGCTGGTTGTCGTCGCTTTCGCCTACACGCTGAAAGTCAACCCGTGTCGAAGGAAGGCCGCGTGCAGCCCAGCGCCGCGCCGCTTCCACCCACATGCGATTCGGGCCGATATGACGTACACCTCCGGCGTTCATGAAGAGTAGGCCCCATTCTGAACCAGAGCCCGGTGCGGCCGGCTTAGACAGTACAGAGAAAAGCGACTCTCCTTTATACGGGAGCGTAACAGCAGTCTCGACGATGTCACCTTCAAGGTGACAAGAAGGATTGAAGTTGTATAGCTCTGGCCCAACTGTACTAGAAGTATTTGCATTCGGGCGCAAAAACTCGACTATCGTCTGCTCCGTGTCCGCCGAAAACGGAAGCGGCTCGTGAGGAGCTGCCAACATATCCTGGTAGCCTGGCCCGGGTGCGAGGGTCACCCGACAGCCTGCCTTCTCCAGAAATTGCACCAGCTTATTGTCGTGCGGAAAGCTATCTCGCGTAAGTAGCAAGATTCTTTGATTCGCTGGGGGAGCGAGATTTAGAACACTAAAAGAATCGAGACCGTTCTCGGTTTCAGGGCTCAGAAGGAAGCCAGCCACTTCGAGGCCGTCGAAAGGTGCGATTGGGGCGAACTCGCCCGGAGCAAGCTCGGCCACTTCCAGATTCCGGAAAGCTCGGAACTCGCGTAACAGCGCGCGGCCTGTTGCCGAGGCACCCCAAAGGACCAGGCTCTCAACAGCCGCACCTGCTGAAGCCGCCGCAATCGCGAGCATCGCTCCGAGCCGGACGCCTAGGATTGATACGGCTTCAACCCCGGCGGCGGCTTTCAGCTGCGCTACAGCGTCCTGCACGGATCTTGTCCAGGCAGCTACCAGATTGTCATCGAGAGCGCTACCAGAACTGTCGCCGGTACCGGGGAGGTCGAAGCGCAGGACCGCGATGCCGCGTTCCGCCAAGCTACGTGCCAGAAATCGTAGTGGGCGATACGCACAAATCTCGTCCCAACCGAAAGGAGAGACGATCACCAAGCCCGCACGTGCCGAATCTTTCGGCACGTCGAGATGGGCGAGGACTGAATGCTCTCCGGAACGAAACCAGTAGTGGTGCGTCCGGAAGTCCGTGCGAGCAGTGGCGGATATCTCTTGGGGCATACAGACTTTCGTTACAGTGCTAAGCGTGCACGGACACTCTTCGGCCACTCAGTGCTTTTTAAACCGTGATGGCGAAACAGAGCCAGGGTAATCCGTTCCAGCCCGAAACCAAGACAGGCGGTGTGAGCGACCGCGTTATCGTGAAGCTGGATCCCGAACGACGAGCCAAAATGCTCCTGATGGTAGTTAAACGAAGCTACTGCGGTCCGATCGTCTGAAGCAATCGGAACCAGTATCTCGAATTTGAGACTCTGCGCCCGCTGGCTGTTGGCGAGTAGTTTACCGCCGCGACCGAAAAATGGATCCGAAGCCAAGTCGAGAATGGCATCGAGTTCCAGCCACTGAAAGATGTTCTTGGCACGCGACATCCAAAGTTCACGCCACTCGAGCACCTGTTCCGAATGCCCGACGCGCACCATTTCGCGCTGATGGAACGCTTGCAAGCGCGCGGGATCGAGCGAAGGCTCATTCCGGTACACATACGAGGCGCCCAAATCGAGAGTCAGCCCGCTCGAGGGCAGTGGGCCGCGGAGCCCCAAAGCCGGATAAACCGGATAACAGGCAGCTGGCGTCAGCACAACATCGGTCATCGACAAATGCATCGACCAATCGCCTCCGCGGTTCGCTCGTTCGAGGAGATCGAGAGCTGCCGATTCGCCTCCCTTAAAGCTGAAAACCGCACCGCACAGGTTTGGAAATGATTTGAGGTAGCCGGCCCGCTCGAGAGTCCGCCGTGGAATCAGAGGCGGAAAACGCGGGGTCTCCGGTGAGTCCTGAGCGGACAGGCTGGTGATTAAGTAATCAACGGCTGTACGGACGCGCTCGAACTCCATTCCACGCCCGAAAAGGCCCGGTTCGCCGCTCGGGATGATAAGGCTGTTTTCAATCAGTTGCGCCAAAAACTCCTGGCGGGTAGAGATTTGACTTTCCAGTAAGACGCTCATAATGTGTCCTTATATACGGTCAATAGAGAAGCATTTGTGGCCAGGATGCGGTCATTGGCGACCATCAGAGCCGCCGAATGCGCATCACGTAGCTGGCGTCCGATCGAGTAAGGACCGCCATTCTTGTAACCTAGAAAGCCGCAGATTCGAAGTGCACCCTGGCAGATCTCGACAAGCATTTCCGAAGCCGCCACTTTGAAGTTGTTGATACGAACCGCGTAGCCCACGGTAGAGAGCTGCGCGGAGTTTTGCGAATCGAGAAGTCTGACATATTCGGCGAGAGCCGCCGTGACAAGCGCACGAAATTGGTGCATCTTGACCGACAGTTCGGCCAGCTTCGGAGCGGTCGGAGGCGTTACGCCAGGATTCTGCCGCGCCTGCACACGTACGAAACTCTGGGCACGATCGAATGCTTCGGTCGCAATTCCGAGCCAGACATGACCCCAAAGGACGTGAGAAACCGGAACCATCGTTTCCGCCGAAATCGTTGCGAACGGGATCGGCAAAACTTGCTCGGGGAGACACGTGCCGCGAATGACAAAACCCGGGCTGCAGGTACCGCGCATGCCGAGCGTGTCCCACTCGCCCATCGGCTCACGATCCATCTCGTCAAAATGAGTCAACACGAGAACCTGGTCTCCAGCGTCCGCTTCCGGACTCCGCCGCATGGTCGTGAGAACATCGTCTGCATGTGCGCCGTAGGAGATGGTCGACGCCTTCTTCTCGAAGCGAAAGCGATTGCCTTCGTTTTCGAGGCTCGCAATGCTCCTGCGCATTGCTCCGCCAACGCCGACTTCCGAAGTAGCTGAGGCGATCAGACGCTGTTCATCGATCAAACGATCGAGGTAGCCATGTATCCAGGGCGAATCGCCGCCGTGGCGCACCAGGCTTGCGACCTGAATTTGGTGCATAGCGAAGACCATTCCCGAGGCTGAACAGCGCCTTGAGAGTTCGAATGTTGCCTGCGCGAGCTGCTCGAGCCGGACATCGCCGCCGCCCGGCACAAACCAGCCGAGAGAACCCGCATTTTTCAGGGCCCGGATCGCTTCTTTCGGAAAACGACTGCGGCGATCGACGTCTTCGGCATTCTCGGAGGCCGCTTTGAGAGCTTCTCCGAAAACAGACAACGCACATACGTCATCCACCTGCGGCTGCAGAATTTGTAGCGTCCTCATAGATGTCTAATGAACCTCTTTGGCGCACAGCTCATCCATGGCGCTTGCAATGGCGTTAACGCTTTCAAACACAGCTCGGTTTAACAGCGTAGCCGGGATCTCGATGCCGAACTCATTCTCGAGAGCGAGCATCAGGACAACGCTAGAATGACTGCTCATGCCGGCCTTGTAGAGATCGCTCGAGTCTTCGAGGGAATCGACAGGTACATGCAGCTGAGCATGGTCTTTGATAATTTTTCTAATTTTCGTTTTCACCGCAAACACCTCAAAAGCCGGAATTCAATATGGGTAACTGCAGAGTACGCTTTACAAGGGACCAGAACAATCCACCCGAAAAACCCGTAGCTTACGACGTTGAATGATAAGAAGCTGTCACCTGCCCCCGTTAAAGCCTGCACTTCGCAGCACTTACCCGTCTTTGCGAAGAATCAAGACTGCAAGTTTCGGATAATTCCTTAGAACACGCAGTACTTTTTCCTCGACCTCAGTCGGTACTCAGCATCGGAATCAAAACGAAGGAGGAAAGAGATTCGTTGGCGGATGCGAGACATGTTCCGCCGTCGGAGCACTTCCTTTGATGAGCCGGGAAAGGGTTGCTCCCGGATGCGCGACTCCATGTTCTCGCTGAACCTGAATAAGACGCTGCCGCTGTTCTTTCTCCCGCTCGGGATTGTGCTGTGGCTGCTCACGGTCGCTCTTCGATGGCCACGACGCATTCTGATAGCTACGTCGTTCCTGATTCTCGGAATTTTGAGCACGCCGGTTGCGGCTGATCGCCTGCTCCGGTCGCTCGAAGGTCAATACCCGTACATCCCGATTACCACCTGCCCATCTGCCGACGCGGTTTTCGTGTTCGGAGGTATGCTCGGCCCGCGAGATCGTGCCGACGGAAGCGTCGCCTGGAATGAGGCCGCAGAGCGATTCGACCGCGCTGTAAGGATTCTCAAGGCTGGAAAAGCAAATACGATGGTCTTGAGCGGTGGCCCCAACCGCTATGAGGGCGGACCGGATGAGGGCGAGTTATTGAGGCAGGAAGCCCGGGATCGCGGCGTTCCTGCAGACAAGCTACTGGTTACGAGCGCAACCTGGAATACCCGATCGGAAGCGGACGACATCTGTCAACTCGCCCGTGAGATGCGATGGAAACGTATCCTCCTAGTCACGTCGGCCTATCACATGCCACGTGTCATGCGACTGACCGGAACCTGTACGGCTGAGCGGGTACCCATCCCCGTCGCCTATCAAACCTCCGATCCCGACACGTCCTGGGCGGAGTCCCGCCTGGAGTACTATTTACCACAAGCGCAGGGTCTCTTCCACTCGGAACTGGCTTTGCGTGAGTACTTCGGTATTACGTTCTATCGTGCCTTGCATGATCGCTAAACGAGTACTCTCACTGAGGCTTCGGACAAAGTATTCGGGTGAGGTCGAAGAATACCGAGGCCGATAGCAGACGCCTAGGTGATATGAGTGACGGCTTGAGGTGTACGGGGAGTTCCTGGCGACAAGCCGAAGCTCACCGTCAAAGAAGCCGGTCGGCTTTATTTCTCGCGTGAAGGCTCTCGCGGCCTCAGGGCGTGACCGTGATCGTGGCCGACTGAACACTTCCGTTATAAAACGCGGTGATCGTATCCTGCGTGCTTGTCGTCACGCCAATCGTGGATACCGTGAAAGTAGCCGAGCTTGCTCCAGCGGCAACTGTCACGCTCGACGGAACGAAAGCGGGCGAGCCGTTCGTCCATAAATCGATGGTTATGCCGCCGGCCGGGGCAGGCGCGCTGAGCGTAACGGTTCCGGTTGATGTCTTACCAGCTGCTATGCTTTCTGGACCAACCGATAGACCCACAAGGTTCGCCGTCATAGCGGGTGCGACGATGATCGTTGCCGTTTGAACGGTTCCGTTGTAAAAGGCGGTAATCGTGCCCTGCGTGCTGCTTGTGACATTCATCGTTGTGACGCTGAACGTAGCCGTGCTTGCTCCGGTTGCAACCGTTACGCTCGGCGGAACGAAAGCGGGCGAGCCGTTCGTCCACAGATCGATCGTGATACCCCCAGTTGGGGCAGGGGCGCTGAGCCTTACAGTGCCCGTGGGGGACATGCCAGGCGTTACACTCGCCGGGTTCACCGATACCGATGCCAGCGTTGCGCTCACGGCTGGTGTAATCGTCAGTATCGCCGTCTTGGTGACGCCGTTATAGTTCGCCGCCAGAGTGGCCGAAGTAGTTGTGGAGACATTTTGGCTCTGAATTGTAAAGTTCGCGGCCGTATTTCCGGCTGTTACCGTGACGGAAGTTGCCACCGTAGCGGACGCTGTGCTGCTTGTCAGGTTTATCGTTACACCACCAACTGGGGCGGCTTTACTCATCGTCACCGTGGCCATTGAGGAACTCCCGCCCGTGATACTACCGGGGCTTACGAGAATGGAGGCGAGTGCAATGGAATTAGACGTTATGGAAAGAATCGCGGCTTTGCTGGCAGCGTGATAGGCCGCTTGTATCGTGACCGACCCAGAGCTGGCGCCGGAGGCGATCGCCAAATTAAAAGGAGCCGTGGTACTGCCGGGCGGTACCGTAACCGATGCGGGAAGGGTAACTGCGGCATTGTTGCTGCTCAAATCGACTCTGGCGCCGCCTAGCGGTGCAGGATTGCTCAGCAAAACAGTGCCGGTCGAAGAACTGCCACCCGCATTGCTGGCCGGATTGACCGAGAGGGATGCAAGAGTTGTCCCCTCGGTGGGTGATAGCGACAAAGTGATGGTCGAGTTCGCGTTCATGGCGACGTTGTCCTGATATTGGCTGCCGTACATGCTGCATAAGCTTTCTGAACAAGCGCCGGTTACGGGAACGACCGCCGCATTCCGTGTCGTGAGAGTAACGCCGACTCCGGGCGTATAGACGCCGGCCACGCCCGATGCATTGTAGCCTGCGCGATTCATCAGCAGCGGCCCGATCTCACTCATGTCGAGCGTGATGACTGGCAGGGTAAACAGCTGCTTGTACTTCCTAATCGCCGCATCCAGTAAATCAGAGAACATGGAATGCGTACCGTCGTAAGTCGATGAGTTGTCGATGTGATATCCGAGCGGATACGGTTCGTACGTCACCATGTTGTTCTGAAAGACCAGCTGACTCTCGACATCGATGATTTGTTCATACGTCAGATTCTGGTTGTAGAGTGGCGTCGTACTACTCGGACCGAATTTGGCGTTGTATTCGTCCGGCCACGACCCGTATACGCCGGTCTGTGGAGTAGAAACATCATCGAACAGATTATTACCGCGACGGGGGATGAGAAAAATCGACGGTACCATCGAACTGGCCGTACCTAGATTTGGGCCAGGCGGATCGTCGGCTGTAACGATGTACTGCAAGCCGACCTGAGCTGCGGCCTGAATGAAGCTCGAGTTGGTTAGCCCGCCGTTGAAAGGCGTTACCATGCTAGTCCGGTCGAGGGCGAACCCGAGCGATGGCGCGACATTCAGATTTTGCGTCAGCTCCGAAAGGGACTGCGACAGCGTGGCAGGCACACACGCGCCATTCGCATCCAGGCTAAAGCAATCGAGGTTTGCGTGATCCCAGGTGTGGCTCAACCATCGGAACTGTGGATTCAGAGAGACAATGGCCGGAAAGATCGGGTCGGACGCTGAATACCAGGTTGTGCCGATACCATTGAATGCAAAAGTTGTGCGGAAGCTTTGGAATTGAGGATCGGCTTGTAAATTGCTCTGCCAGGTTGCTAGCGCATCCAGATCCTGCGCAGTGGCGAAGAGCGTGGGGCAAGTCGAATCATTCGGACACTGCGGCAGAGTCGGGGCATAGAGTCGATTGCCGAGCAACAAGTCGTCGATCTGCGGATTCAGATATACTCGCCGCGAGCCAAGGAAGACGCCTCGGGTTACCCAGTTGATTACTCCGTAAGCGAGGGCGGTTGAGTGAATGAGTCCCGGATAATTGTCGATCGTGAGCGCCATAGTCTCTCGTCCATCCGCTGTGGTGTGGGTGACCGCGACCACGTAATTGCCCGTGATGAGAAGAGGTGTTGTTGTCTCGTTCGTTGCGGCAGTTGTCGTGGCGCGATAGCCCCAGATACTCGCATCGCCCGCTCCTCCCACCGGAATCGGGTTTGTGGAGTTGAGATACGAAAACACCGCAGCACCGGCTGGAGTGAGTGTCACGTTTAGCGGACTCGCCTGGGAATAGGCTGTGCCCGAATCCGCCGGAACGAGACCCCATTCGGCATCCGGATAGGTATCGTAGGCGACGACGCGCACCTTGTATTGGGCTTCGTAGCTCTGCAACTTTGTCCAATCGGCTGTCGATAGCAGACTTTGACAGTTGCTCGTGCAGACGGTGAAGCTCCCGTCCGTCTGAATGATCCCTTGATACCGACCGTTGCCGGTTGCGGTGTCAATCAACGACAAACCGGAAAAACGATTTCCCAAGCCGTCCGGGTTCAGGTCGCTTATAAAAATGACATCATATGGCGTACCTAGCTGATTCAGGTAAGACGAGATAGCGACGTAGCCTGAGTCGCTTTGGCTAGCAGCCAGTACCAGCAATTTCATGCCCAGAGGCGGCGAAGCCGCGAGCCTCGTGGCAGTTCCCGAAAGCATCAACATAAGGGCGAAAAGAGGCAGAATGGCTTGTTTTTTCATTGGAGATCGGATTACCTAAGGAGAGTTGGACAGGTATAAAGCGCTGGCGGAAACACCGCCGCAGCCCGACAGTAACTATGGAAAGAGACAGCCGACTCTACTGGATAGTGGAAGAGGCGGGCTCGTGAAAAATGCTGGGAAATGCCGCGGCCGCGGGCTGCTCCCCCGATGTAATGCCGTATTTGGCCATGGCGTCTTGCATCGTAGCGACAAGTGGTAGCAAGATGTTAGGCTGCTTCTCGACATCCGTATCAAGCGAAACATCGAGCCAATCGCGTTCGGAGATCGCAATCCGAACAAGCGAAGGTTGAGCAACGGGCTCTATCGTCCCGAAAACCTGGTTTGCAACCCCCATGCGCACGATTTCGAAACCGAACCGGCTGGAGTTGCGCTGTACTGCCGCCCAGCAATCCTCGGCCGTCTGCGCCTTTCGGAGGCTATCGCGCAGGCTCTGGACTTCTAGCTGCGCTCCGATTTCACGTAGCAGGCCGCCGCGCAAAAGCACCTTGCGCGCCGCATTCAGTTCGGGATATCCAAGCCGCTCGATGCCAAATACGGCGACAGAAACAAACGCGAGCAGGATGATAGCTTCACCGTGACTGCGGGCCCAAATCAAGCTTAGAGACAAAACACTGGCAATCAGCCCGGCACTGTAGAGAAAGAGAACGGCGCGTCGATGGGTGAGTCCGAGCGCCAGCAGACGATGATGGACATGGGAGCGATCGGGCAGGAAAATGGGTTGGCCCCGCAGGAACCGGCGGAGTATGGCGAGGCTGGTATCGATCAGCGGAATGGAGAGCGCTATCAGCGGCGCTGTCATTCCGAGCAAAGTGGCGGATTTGGCGCTCCAGAGCAGGCTGAAACAGCCGAGCAGGAAACCAAGAACCAAGCTCCCACTGTCGCCGAGAAAAATGGATGCCGGGTTCGAATTAAAAACGAGGAATCCAATCAAGGCTCCGGCCAGTGGCGCCGTCGCAATCGTCAGTTCGAAGTTGCCACTCATTAACGAGGCGATGAGCGTAGTCGTCGTGGCAAGCAGCGCGATCCCTGCTGCCAGACCGTCCAGACCATCTATTAGATTTACTGCATTCGTACAGGCGAGCAACCAGATGGCAGCGGCAACGCGGGCCAGTATCGGAAACCCAACGAACAGGTAGGAATCGCCCATATGCACGCCGGCCGAGACCACGAGCAGACTCGCTGCTATCTGGACGGCAAATTTCTGCCAAGGACGGAGATTCAGGATGTCGTCGGCGAGTCCGATTAGAAAAATCAGCAGGGTGGCGGGTCCGATCGACTTGATTGTGGAAAATGCAACCGGCAGATCCGGAAGAAAATTCATGGCCAGCAGGCCGCCTAGGATACAGGATCCGAAGTATGCTGCGGAAACAGCGACTCCGCCCACCCTCGGGATTGGCTTCTTGTGGACCTTACGGGCATCAGGCCGATCGACTAAATTCCATCGGAGCGCAAGAGCGCGCACGATTGGAGTAAAGGACAGAGAGAGAATAAGAGCTATACCGGTTAACAAAAGGACGATAGATAACATCAGACAGACTCCGGAATACAACGGTGATTGAAATCGACGAGCAGCGAACGAGACTAGGACAACGAATTCGGAAACGAGTTCGAAGGTGCCGCGGAAGGTGGAACTGTGAGTTTTACGATCTGCGGTCGGGTGCGAGACTGAACACGCCGATACAGATCTTCCAGTTGATCTACAACCCGTTCCCAGGAGAATAAGGCCTTCGCACGATTACGGCCGGCGGCCCCTAGTTCGCGGCCCCTGGTAACGTCCGAGAGAGCTGAGCGCATCTGCCCTTCGAGATCGGCAACATCTTTGTTTCGAAACCACAACCCGGCATCGCCGAGCACTTCGCGATTTTCCGGGATATCGCTAGCGAGGCACGGGATGCCGTAGCTCATCGCCTCGATTAAGCCGATTGATAATCCTTCGATTTCGGAAGGCTGCACGAAGAGCGTTGTATTCGAGAACAGTTCCTCGAGCAGGCGCCCCTGCACGCGTCCGATGAAGCGGATTCGCGAGTCGTTCGCAGCCAACTCTCTTAAATGGTCAAGATAGCCGCCTGCATTTGGCGCCTCTCCTGCAATCACCAGCGGTAACTTTGTGGGTAATCGTCGATAGCCCTCAATCAGGTGATGCACACCTTTCTCAGGCACCAGTCGTGCTGCAAAAAGAACGTACTGCTTGGGCTCGAGGCCCATTTCGAGGATTAGTTCCGGAGCCGCAAACTGCTTAACGTCGGCTGCTGTCGGGATGAACTCACATTCGGCTCCGTACTTTGCTTGATAGAAAGCGCATTGCGTTTGCGAAACAGCAGTGATGGCGTCCGCCGAGGACAGCGATGCTCGCTCAAGTGTTTTAAGCACAACCTTCGCGGCACGACCCCACCGCGATCTTTGCCATTCGATGCCGTGCATCTGCAGAATGCAAGGAGCATGCTTTAACTTAAGCAGCGGCGCGAACGCGCCCGCCACGACACTGTGCAAATGATAAACGTCGGGAGCTTCGCGTCGGAGCGCAAGATATGCACCAAGCAAACCGCCGCTGAACTTTTCCGCCCAGTGAGGTTTTACGCGAGGAAGCCAGAGGAAGCGCATACCCTCCCATTCCTCGACGGGAGTCTGGTTTCCGCGGGTCGAGTAGACGGTCACCCGGTGCCCACGCCCAGCCAGCCGGCGCCCGACTTCCCTCGTGTACGTCTCGATGCCGCCGCCGTGAAAAAAATCCTTGGTCAACAGAAAATCTATCTTCATGAGTACCTTCCCTGAGCGAGCGATATACGGGCGAAAGGCGAGAAATGATCAGCGCGCCGAGGAGCGACACCTCAAGCGCAGTCGTGCTGGCTTCTTGAGTTAATAGCGACTTCTCGTAATCGGATGACGCGAACTAGAAACAGCCTCGGTGGTGCAAGAACGATAGAGTTCAGGCCGCCGCTTGCGTTTTCTTTGCTCGCGAACGCGCCGGAATCCCTAGTGCGAGCGAGTTGGGCGGCACGTCGGAGAGCACAACGGCATTGGCCGCGATCGTACTTCCGTGGCCAATCGTCAGCGTGCCCGACTTGCACAGCACCTTAGCACCCGTCCCGATGTTGACGTTGTCTTCGATGATGATACGAATCGGCGGACCATCCGGCCCGTCGTGGCCACCGCCGATAACGATTTGGTTGTAGATATTGCAGTTTCTGCCGATCTCGGTGCTCTCGTGAACCAGAACGCACCAGCCGTGGTGATGAAAGGTAGTTCCCTCACCGACCGAGGTCTCAGCAGGCAAAATGCAGTTGAAGAGAACGTAGAGAAGCCCGCGGATAAGACGCGGGAGCAAAGGGACATGATGCAGATAGCACCAACGGGCAATTCCATGTAATCGCAGCAGCATTGTTAAGCCCCAAGCAATCTTTATCGAACCGTCGAACTTCCGAATACTTGTTGAGAACCGACCGGCGCCGGTGCGTACGTGTTCAACATACGCTCGTAGATTCGTAGCAGCGATGCCGTGCGCGTACCCTGGTCAAACCGGGTCTCGATCAGCCGGCGTGCTTTGCGACCCATCTCGTTCTGCGCTTTCCGGTCGCGCCAGAGGCCCAGAATTGTGGCGCGCAGTTGCTCGGCCGAACCGGGATCCACCAGGTACCCGTGTTCGCCCTCACTGACCATTTCCGGTATGCCGCCAATCCGTGTCCCGATCACAGACTTACCGTATGCAAAAGATTCCAGAATCGACATGGGCGCGTTTTCGTACCATTCCGACGGCACTACCACGAAGGCTGCGTTGCGGTACAGTTCAGCAAGCTTTTCTCCTCCGCAATGGCCTTCGAGAACGATCGATCCGCCGTCTTTCTCCGCTAGGGCGCGCAATGCGGACTCCATCGGGCCCGTGCCCGCCACGCGCACTGGAACTCTTGTCCCCACCATCGCCTCGACCAGTGTCGGCAGACCTTTCTCGTGCGAGAGTCGACCTACCGAAAGCACATAATCTCCCGCGTAAGACGGCTGATAGTCGGACGGTTCGACGCTGTTCGGGTGATAAATCACGCGATTCTCTGCAATACCGGATTTTCGGAGCTGGTCAGCCATGAAACGGCTCGGCGAAAGGAAGGCCGAAACCGCATCGTAATTGCCCGAATGCTTTGCGTTGTAAGCTTCGAGCGCATAGACGATTGATGCTGCCGCCTGTCCTTTATGACAGCGATTGAGCGCGCAGCGATAGTAGCCTCCATCGAGGCAGGAGGCACATGGTTTCCCGTCACGCAGCATCAGATACGATGGACAGACAACTTTATAGTCGTGTGTGGTCAACACGACCGGGATATTTCTCTTTCGGGCGACTGGCAGAATCGCGGTCGACAACCGGCCGTAAACATTGTGGCAGTGCACAATATCCGGATTGGTCTTATCGAGTAACCTTGCGAAGTCTTCAGTACTCTTTCGGCAATGGATCGCGTCCACCGCGGCCCCAATGCGTTTCAACGGACTGCTTGCTCGAATGTCAGCGCCCGCCGAGAAGAATGAGGAATACGGGGTCGACACGTTCGCCTCATCTATCGCGGAGAAAGGAATTATTTCGATGCCCTCCGCCTCGAGCGCCTGCACGTCGTTGAACATGACGCGCTCGCAGCCGCCGCGCAGATAGAAATAGTTATTGACTATTGCAACTTTCATCCTGATTAGAAACCTCTTTTAAGTGCGGGATACACGGGTGTATGATCCTCGTGGGTGGGGCGCCTAGGCACTCTGAACCGCTGGACGCCAGGCCGCGACACGCTCGTACGAGGCCGGCTCGGAAACAAAGGGGCCCACGGCGGCGCGCGCAGAGAGACATAGAACGAAAAGGGCCATAAACGGGTAGTTATCCAGGTTGTTCTCGCTGAACGAGTAGATGGCGACAATCAGACCGATGTACCGGACGTGGGCCGAAGCCGTGGCGATCACGCGTCGCCAGACGAACAGAAACAGCAGCAGCCCGATGACACCCTGCTCAAACAGCATGCGGAGGTATTCGTTGTGCGGCAGCTTGCCCATCATGCGGGGCGAAGAACCCAAACCGAAACCAATCAGCTGCTCAAGCGGACTACCGTCCACCCAGGTCTTCGCCGTTCTAACCCAGTGCGCAACTCGCCAGATACCGGAGGCGCTCCCCGGGCCAAGTACTCGCTCCTGCTGGTAATAGGCAACGTCTCCACCAGATAGAACATTGTGCAACTGCCCGCCAATGACCGATATCTGGTTCGTCATTCGTGTTTCGGGCAGCAGTGACAGACCGTTTCCGGCGAGACACGCGATTGCTGCCACCGCGATAAGCGGGATGACAAGATACGTTGCCTTCCGCCAGCGCGCCGGGATCAGCATTCGTGAGTTATAGGCGATCCCGACCGCGTAGGCAAGAACCGCCCCGCTTGTGCCGGAGAACGCGAGCACGGCGATGACGACTGCGTGGATCGAGAGCCTTACAAACAGCTTGTCGCGTACTGGATCGATCAGAAAGAGTAGCAGGAACGGGATCAAGGCTAGGTTATTAGGATTGACAAACAGTCCCGAATGTCGCGTCCCGCCATCCCAGGAAGTACCGCGATAAATCGTTAGTGAGATCAACAAGATGGTGAGCACATGACCGAGTAGCAGCCGCCGCATCTTCGATCGGCAGGCGACCGTGAGATTCAAAACGCGGGAGGCAGCAATTGTCAGATACAGCGAGACGTGTTTGAAAACTGCCTCTGTGGACAGTGTCTCGTTTGAAATGAGCTGCAACAGCGGGATTGCCAGTGCCGCCGCGAGGCTCGCGATCACAACCGCATCGAGCCGAACCCACAAGCGCTCCAAAACGAACCAAGCAAGGACCACCAGGATGAAAGCGCCCCCAACACTATTAAGTTCTTTGTGATTCAGGAAAGCTCCCGCCACAAACAGAGTCCAGTAGAGCGTGAACGCTGCGGCGATCCACAACCACACCGCTTCGTCACTCGCGCTTCGGAGCCGCCAGATGCTCTGCGGTTCATGCTGAGCGGGTTTCGCTGCCGGAGCAAGAGTTGGCACCGTTATCTTGTCCATGTTGCTCTCGTGACCTCACCTAGAGAAAGACGCTCGTCTACGCTCAGCAAGGAGATGCGTCCTCGAGCTGCTTTGCGGAAAGCGAGAAAAAGAAGGAGAATGCTGCCGGTGCACTGTACAAACGCGGAGATCAGAATCGCTATTGCGGCACCACGCAATCCCATGTGCGGAATCAATAACAGGCAGCCTATGGCCGTTGTACCGGCCGCAATGACGAACAGCGGCAGTTGCGGGCTGAAGCAGCGCACGGCCGTAACGGCGTAGCCGAGCGTCGAACCCAGATAATAAAGGCCGGAAGCGGCCATCAACCAAATCAGCACATCCTGGTGGGTGCTGTATTCGGGTCGATAAATCAGCGTCATGGCCTGCTTTCCAAACACCAGAGCTCCCGCCAGGCCGAGCCCTCCAAATCCCAGGCTTGCTGCTACTAACGCGCCAAGGAGGCCTGCAAATTTGCGGGCGGCTCCCGAAGCAAAGGCACTCGCCATGCGGGGCGCCGCCGCTTGGCCGACCGCATTGATGGCGACGCTACCCGACGCAAGCAAGGTCGATATCGCAGAGAAGATTCCGAGTTCCGCCATTCCGAGACGCCGTTCGATGAAATAGCGCGGAATGTTCAGATTCAGCGAAACCATCATCAATGCAAATCCCATTGGTAAGCCCGTTAACGCCAGCTTCCAGAGCCTTTTTTGCTTTTCAACATTGACGAGTTCCCGAACATATTGGAGTAAACTCTCCAATTCTGCTCTCAACTGTGTCTTTCGGTCCAATATGGCCTTCGGTATGTCGTAGCCGAGCAGAACGGCGGCCGAACAGAGGAGTAAACCTGCCGAGGCCCAAACGAGTGAATGCGTCAGATACACGATTGCACTCAGAGCCGCAACCGATAACCCGGCACGCAGAATCATCGAGATCGCGATACCGCTCATATCTTCTTCCTGTTGCAGCAGCCCGTAGAGTATATCGCTCGCGTACTCCAGCGCCTTCGCACCGCCAATCAGGAGCGTTGAAACGAACACCGCCGCCGAATATTCGGAAGCCACCGCGAATAGAGCGATGAAGACAAGAGACAAGACCAGTGTCAGAACACGTAACGAGCCGTACTCGAGGAACCGATATGAGCGAAGCGCATCCGTTATCTGCAGTGACCGCAGGCTGAGTGAACTGAACATCATGACGGGCAACACAATAGCGAGGGCAATCGCGAAATTGCCGACCATCTCGACCGTTCCGAGCTTGGCAAGTGCAACCAGCAGCGTCCATTGGCTGAACCCATACGCCACGTTGCCCACCAACATCCAAACGACGTTCGAGAGCAGGACCTTGGTGTTCGTAGCTTTTTGCGGACCCGTTTCGCAAGCCTCTGCACATTCTTCTAGATCCACAGGCGGCTCGTCGATGAGAACCGCCGCGGTTACGTGGCTTGGCGAGTTGTTTGTAGCGCGCATATAAATGCAAAGCAGGCGTTTACAGGACGAAGTTAGGCAGCATGCTTGATTCAGGCCCCGTCTCCGACCAAGTTGACCAGAGCGCCGGGTTGGCCTGCCGGTGAGCCTTTGTAACTGGAGTAATACGGATACCCCGAGATCTTGGAGTTCCAGTCATTGAGCACCACGCCAACGATAGGCGTGTGATCCTCCAGGAAGCGGCGACAGGCCGCCTGAATCGCTTCCCGTCCGGTTCGGCCCGAACGAGCAATCAGCACGATCCCATCCGATACCCGGCCGAGAAAACGGGCATCCGGCATCAGCAGCATGGGTGGAGTATCGATGAGGACCATGTCGTACTGCTCGCGATAACGGGCAATCAGGATCGGTATGGCGGTCGAGAAGAGAAGATCGGCGCCCGACTCGATCACCGGCCCGCTCGTCAAAACATCCAGGTTAGGGTTGCCCGTTTGGTGAATCGGCGTCTGTACGTTTCCAGTTTCATTGCGTGCTAAGTGCCTAAGTACAGAAGTCAACCCTCTCGAATTGTCCAGTTTGAATATCTGATGCAGCCGCGGGCTCCGAATATCACCGTCGATCAGGAGCACCCTGCGATTCATGTTGGCGAGAGTCGCACCTAAATTCGCTACCGTCGTAGTCTTGCCTTCGCTCGGATTGGCGCTGGTTACTACCAGCACCTGATGCCGCCGCTTAAGACCAGCAAGCAGAATCGAAGCGAGTACAGAGCGGAAACTGTCCGCAACTAACGATGCGTTTTCTGAATTGGAGCTTGCGATTTCTGGTCCTTCGATTTGCTTCGCTCCGGAAAACATTGTTTCGACCGGGGTAAGCTGCCTTCGGCTCGCTTCGGCGGCGGGAATCACGCCGAGTTCCGGAACTCCAAGCAGCATCCCCAGATCACCCGGCTCCTGGACGTTCGCATTATTTCTGTCCTTGGCGATAAGTGTCATGGTGCCGAGCATCAACCCAAACACCATGCCGGCGGCGCTGTTAAGAGGTAGATTTGGTTTATATGGATGCTCCGGCGGATTGGCCCCATCGAGCACACGCACATTCGTGGCTCGCATTGCGGAAGCAATGCTTGACTCTTTAACGCGCTGCAACATTGTCTGATAGATTTGGCGATTCGTATCCACTTCATGCTTAAGCAAGTCGTACTGAATTGCTTTCTCCGAGTCGTCGGCTACCGAACGCATTTGACGGGTGTATGCTGCCGTAAGCAGCTGTTCGCGCCTTCTTGACGCAGTGAGTTCGTGATCCACGCGGCCGATAATTTCAGCACGCTTGGTCGCGATCGCACTTTCGAGGGTTTCGATTTCTGCCTGCATGCGCTTTGTCTTGGAATAGTCGGGTTTGAAAACGACCCGGAGGTCTGCTTCCTGGCGACGCAAGTCGGTTAATGTCGACTCCATGGCGCGTAAATTCGTGTCGTTAACGACGTCCGGTACCGCTTCGGCCGTCACACTGTGGGCCACCTCGGCGCGGGACTGGCGCTCGACGCGCTCAGCTTGGGCCTGTGAAAGCTGCGTCTGCAATTGCTCAAGCTTTTCCTCCGCGATGCTCTGATTCTCGTTGGTGTAAATCAATCCCTGCTGGCGTGCGTAGGCCTCCAGCGCATTCTCTGAACTGCGGAGTTTAGTTCGCACGTCATCGAGTTGGCCGAGCAGGAGGTCTGTCGTACGGCGGCTCAAGTCGAGCCTGGCCTCCATATTGGACTGGATGAATTCGGACGTGAGGGCGTTCGTGAAATGAGCGGCCTGAACCGGATCACTGGCTTCAAATGACAGCTCAACCACGCGCGTTTGCCCAGACTGGTTTACCTTCAGCTGCTTCGTCAATCTATCGATCAGGTCCTGGCCTTTCCTTGTCCGGTGCGCACCAGGCAGGAAGCGAAGCGGCGAGGCCGCTAGAGATGCCTGTTCACTTTCCTCGCCACCGGTTTTCGTGTGGAGTTTGTTGAGAGCGCGCTCGATCAGCGTTTTGCTCTGCAGAATGCGCATCTGCGTTTGCACGTCAGTCAGGGCATCGGCTGAGTTAGGTTCGTTCGTCTGGCTAAGGATCTTCGTCGCTAGGAGGTCGTCCTTGCTGTCCTGGATTTCGAGAGCCGCCGTAGCCCGATACATCGGGGTTTGCAAGAAGCTGAAACCGAGGCCGGCTGCAAGACCCAGCGCGCCAAAGGCAATGAGGAGCACTTTGTAGCGCTTGATGATTCGCCAGTAATCGAGCACGCTGCCGGTCTGCGGGGCCGCGGAATATTCAAGCGGCGAAATGGCCGGCTGCACAATCGCCGGCATGTCGATGCGTGGTTCGGGTTTGAGTATTAATTCGTTATTCATGTTTTCTGCCTTTTATCGTCCAAAGACCGCAACGCCCGTTCCAACCTGAACGGCGGCCTCAATTGCGCGAATCGACGCGCTCTTGGCGACGCTTACTGGAATAAAAAGAATGTCGTTTGCTTGCAGTGACACGTCCCGATCACGGCCGTCGAGAATGCGAGCCACGTTCACAGGCAACTCGGTACGCGGACCGCCCGGAGAAATCGATTGCCGGAGAATACGTGCGTTCTTTGCGCCGGCAACCTGGTCGAGTCCTTCTGCAAGCGATACCGCCTGCAGAACGGAGATCTGCTCCTTCTCGATCAGTGGAAAGCCACCCGGCTTCTTCACCGCGCCCACGATGTAGACAAGTTCCGCTTTAGGAATTGTGATCACATCGTTGGTCAGAATAATAATGTTGTCTTCCGGGCTTTTCGCTTCGACTAACTTTCGAACGTTCAGCTCGCCGATTTCGAATTGGTTCGATGCATCGGTGATGACGTTCGGCAGCGGCAGATGCCCTGACGCGATTTCGCGCGTGATCTTGACCGTGTTGCCGGCATCCGGATTCAAGCCGCCGGCGGTAGACAGAATCTCGTAAAGCGTTTTCTGCCCGCTGACTTGATACACACCCGGATTGCGGACGGCGCCGAGTACCGAAACGGGGTGATTCCGATATTCCGCGATGGCAACCGACACCTCGGGGCTGTTCATGACGCCCGAGAGCCGTTCACCGATCGCCTTTTCGAGCCCTTCCACCGTGAGACCGGCGGCGTGCACTCGGCCGGCCAGCGGAAGCTGGATGTTGCCCTGGTGATCCACCCGTACGGTTCCCAGGGCCTTTGCGTCCATTTCTGGGAGGTCCACGACGTTAATCGAGAGACCGTCGTCGGGCGCGAGCGTGTAACTCGCTTTCAACAACAGTGCATTGTCGTCGGCCTGCGAAAGGCTGACGAGTGAGGTTATTGCAAGACAAAAGAGGATTCTTTTCATATGATTTAACTTATAAGGAAGTCTGAGCAGTAACTGAACAGTTGTATCTCCGGTAACAGACCTCGCGTGCGAAGGCCGAGATCTACTGGTGAGCGTCGAGCGAGGGCGTGGGTGATGTATTCGTTACACCCGATATCGCCCTGAGCAGCGAGGCGATTGCTTCTCGATTGATAGGGTGAGCCCCTCCAACTAGCGACCGCCTGAACGATAGATGTGTAGGTCACCGGAACATTGGCATTGTGGAGCGAAGTTCCCTTCAACGTAGCTTCGCGGCGAAGTAGAAACACGCTTACAGACCCGTTCCGTCTAGCGAGCTCCCCGATTCGGAAATACTCCTTACCCAAAGTTCAGAAGCTCACGAGTTTGCATTTCAGCCTCTGGCCTCACACAGACAGCCCGACATTCTGGCAACTGCTGCAGCGCATCCGCTCAGGCCGCAATACGCAGACGGCTCACTTGGTCCTTATTCACGAATAGAGACGCACCTCGATTAAGCAACTCGATGCATACCACTAGCCGATTTCCTGCCGTCTCCTGAACCAAAATGCCTTCGACGCCCGCAAGCGCCCCATGCGTCACGCGAACTCGATCGCCTGCAGAAAACTGCTCACAGGCAACTGCTCCTTCGGCGACGATCTTTCGGATACTTTCAATCTGGGCTGCCGGAATAGCCGTTGGAACACTGCCAAAGCCGACTATGTAATCTACACCAGGGCAGCTAATCACCGGTAGCCTTTTCTCAAAGTCGAAGGAGCAGAATACATACCCGGGGAACAGCGGTTTGTTGACCGTCTTCATCCGGTCGCTGTAACGGCGCCGTTCTTTTTGACTCGGGGCATAGGATTGCACACCTCGGCTGGTGAGGATCTGCACTGTACTCGCTTCGCTACCCACGCGAACCTTCAACGCAAACCAAGGATGCAGTGACTGCAGTTCCTCGGTACACCGCAAGGAAGTCATTGGCTCTCGTAGTGTCGCTAAGGTTTGACAGGCTTCGCCCATTTTCTTCACATTAACCTTCTAGGATGAAATCGGGGCGCCGGTTAGTGAGGCAAAAGGATATACCACTACGGCCTCCCGGTCTCACAAAAGCAACGTCCTCAGTTATGCAAGGCAGTTGTATCGTCCTTGCGCTTGCTATGGTCTGACTCTAACAGCGGCCGTAGACTGCGTCAACAACTTGCCAAGGGCGTAAGTAAGTGGAAAGACCGCAGTTAAGCTGACTCTATGGCTAACGCAATCAATGGACAAGCCAGACGTCTGACTCGTTAACAATTACGCAATATCCGTCCGCGAAAACCGGTGTAGGAAAGGCCTTAGGCGGCTATGTCACGGAGTCCGGACTCCTATCTACTGGGAACACAACGGTTCATCCGTAATACGAGACAGGAGTCCCAGACCGACTACTGCGCAGTGGTCGATGTACACCTTAAGACAGTCAGGGGTACCGGGTTTAAAGGAAACATGGGAAATGCTTCGCCGGGTACTAGAACGAACGGGAGGGCGAATATGTTCTGGGCGTGCAACAAATGAGCTTGTAGAAGGTCCGCACGCGACGTCGCGATACTAGGCGAGCAGTTGAAAGCAGGGCCGTGAACGGAGGAGATAAAGAAAAAGGGCAGGTCTCGAAGACCTGCCCTGCACCTCTAAACTTCGCCTTTATCTGCTAAAAAGCTTTGTTGACCGTGATCGTTGCAGTTTTGCTCGCCCCGTTGTAGAACGCCGTGATAGTGTCGCCCAGGTTTGAGCCCGATTGGATTGTGCTGATGCTGAAGGTTGCGCTGGTTGCCCCTGCAGCGACGGTCACGCTTTCCGGCACGAATGCCGCAGTGCCGGTCGTCCAAAGCTCAATCGAAACCCCGCCCGGAGGCGCTGCGGTGGTAAGCGTTACCGTTCCCGTTGACGTCTGTCCGCCCGTAACAGTAGCCGGATTTACCGCCACCGCCGATAAAGCTAATTTAGCAGCAGCCGGAGCAATGTTAAGCGTCGCTGTCTTGGCGGTTGCGTTATAACTGGCGGTGATCGTCGTGGAACTCGCCGCCGTGACGGACTTGGTTGTGATGGTAAACGTCGCTGAGCTACTGCCAGCCGTGACGGTCACCGACGAAGGAGCAGTAGCCGAGGAACTGCTGCTTGCGAGCGTGATCTTTGACCCGCCTGTCGGGGCTGCGCTCGTCAATTTAACCGTACCTGTTACCGAAGTGCCGCCCGTCACGCTAGAGGAGCTTAGCGCAAGCGATGAGAGTGCTGCGGCAGCTGATGGATTCACCGTCAAGCTAGCAGTCTTGCTCACTGACTGATACGTAGCTGTCAGCGTAGCCGCCGTAGACGAAGCGACGATGCTCGTGGTCACGGTAAAGTTTGCGGACGTGCTTCCAGCCGCAACTGTGATAGAGGTGGGGACCCCAGCCGCCGCACTGCTGCTCGAGAGCAGAACAGGTACTCCACCGGCCGGCGCTGGGGCGGTCAGTGTCACAGTACCGGTTGCAGAGGATCCCCCGCTGATCGTCGCCGGGGCGATTGCAAGGGACGACAACGCTGACGATACAGCCGGATTGATGGTGAGAGCAACGCTTCTGGTTCCACCGGCGTACGCGGCCGTGATATTCGCGGTGGCCGAAGCAGTGACCGAAGTCGTAGTTATCGTGAAGTTAGCCGTTGTTGCTCCGGAGCCGATCGTGACCGTACCAGGAACGTCGGCTGCCGGGTTGTTGCTGGCCAGTGTAACCGCGATGCCTCCGCTCGGCGCTGGTCCGCTGAGATTGACCGAGCCTGTAGTGGAAGTGCCTCCCACAACTGTGGTCGGATTCACAGTCACTGAGTAGAGTGTCACGCCTTCGCTCGCTGTGAGCGACAAAGTGACCGAGGAGTTTGCAGGAATAGCAACGTTGTCTTGTATCTGCCCGCCATAGGTTCCGCAGGTGCTCTGGGAACATACGCCTGTGACGGGGATTGTCGCAGCCTTGGTGGCCGTGAGAATGACGCTAACTCCCGGCGTATAGACACCCGTTACCCCGGAGGTCTTGATGCTCGCTCGGTTGATAAATACTGGCGCGAGATCCTTCATGTCTAACGTAAGCACTGGCAAAGTGAATACGTTCTTGTACTTCGATATGCTCGCATCCATTAGGTCGGAGTACATGGAGTGGGCACCGTCGTAAGCCGACGCGTTGTCGATATGGAACGCCAGCAGACAAGGGTCGTAGGTGAGCATCTCATTCAGAAGAATGGCGTCACTTTCGTGATCGAGAATTTGCAAATAGGTCTGGTCCTGGTTGTAAGTCGGCTGCGTGCCACTCGGACCAAATGTAGCGTTGTATTCATCCGGCCACGATCCATAGACGCCTGTCTGCGGTACAGAGACGTCATCAAACAAATTTGGTGCCACGCGCGGGATCTGATATATCGCTGAGTTAACGGGACTTACTACTCCAGTCTGAGGATCAGCCGGCGGCGCCGACGACATGATGTATTTGATTCCTACCTGCGCCGCGGCTGCCATGAAGTTGGGGTTCGTCAAGCCGCTGCCAAAAGGTGTAATCATGCTGGTTTTGTCAAGGGTGATCCCGAGACTCGGGGCAATAGAGATGTTCTGATTCAACTCGGAAAGTGATTGAGCGAGTGTCGCGGGAATACAATTACCGTTTGCATCGACGTCATAGCAGTCCAAATTCGGATGATCCCACGTGTGACTCAGCCAGGTAAAGTTGGAGCCCAGAGAGGCAATAGCTGCGAATACAGGGTCGGTTTTAGCGAACCAGGTGGTACCAACTCCGTTCAGACCATACGTTGAATGGAAAGTCGAAAACATCGGGTCGGCTTTCAAGTTATTTTGCCAATTGACTAGGGCCTGAAGATCCGGGCCGCTTGCATAGAGAGTCGGACAGGTGTCGGCGTTTGGGCACTCCGGCAGGGTTGGAGCATAGAGGCGGTTGCCGAGCAACATGTCGTCAATCTGCGGGTTCAAGTAAACCTTTCGAGCTCCGATGAACACGCCTTTCGTAACCCAGTTCACGATGCCGTACGCAAACGCTTCCGAATGCAGCAGGCCCGATGCGTTGTCCATGGTAAGCGCCATCACCTCGCGTCCATCAGCGGTGGTGTGAGTCACTGCTACCGTGTATGCGCCCGAGACTAGAAGCGGTGTCGTGGTCTCGTTGGTCGCCGCTGTCGTGGTAGCACGGTATGCCTTGATGACGCCCGAGCCCTGGCCTCCGACGGCGATCATATTGGCCGAGTTCAGGTACGTGAAGACAGCGGCGCCGGCCGATGTCAGCGTCACCTGCAACGGATTCGACGAGGTGTAGTTAGCTCCGGAATCGGCGGCCACTAAGCCCCACTGCGCCTGGGGCAAAGTATAGTAACTCACCACCCGCACCTGGAACTGTGCCGCGTATGTATTGAGAGTCGTCCAATCCACCGTGGATAAACACGATGAGCCGCAAGCGGAAAAAGTGCTGTCGGTCAGGATAATTCCCTGATACAGACCGTCGCCGGTTGTGGTATCCGAAAAAGAGACTTTCGAAAGGCGATTGCCGGATGAATCCTTGGATACCGTGTTCAGCACGAGACTCTGGTACGGCACTCCAATTTGATTCAAAGTTGCGGTGATCGACTGATAGCCGGACTCAGTCGAGCTGCCGGCCACCACCAACAGTTTCATCATTACAGGTTGCGCGGCGCGAAGCGGAACAGCATTTAAAACCGCAAGAACGCACACGAAAGAATAGAGCGGAATATGGTGAACTTTCATAACTCGGGATCAGCTTATTCCGAGGCTAATAGATCGAGTGCTTGTTGCATATCATCCTGAGAGAGATATGTGTACTAGGACTGGATAGGACGAGCGTAGCCGCATGCTGTTTTGCAGACGCGATGACAGTTGCTACTCAACATCACAGAAAAGAGCTTGTTGGCGCATAGGACCTCGCTATTTTGATTTCTCTTTATGCGCATCGAGGCAGCGTCCTTGAAACGCGCGCAACAGAAATTCCAAAAAGTAAGATAGTTCCAAGACCGTATAGCGGTTCTTTTTGGTCCTTGCGAACCTGACTTCGACCAGAGTTCAAGCCGTTCCTCGCAGTAATCGAGAGGAGACTTGAAATCGCTTGAGCTAGATCAGCTCCAGTCGCAACGAAGTCATAAATTTGTTTTCATCAGGATACCGACCGCAAATCCGACTCGCTTATAACCATCGATCAAAAGGATGATTCTGGACGATGCCTACGGCCAGTCTGTTCGAGCTCACACCCCGGCTTCGTTCAGCAACCAGAGCTCATGGGTGACTCGGTCGAAGGGAAGACAGGCATTTTGCCCAACCGGGCCTTCCTTATACTCTACTAATATACTTATGCACCTATAAACGTGGTATATATTGGCAGCGACAAATCACCTATGAATCTCAGAATTCCTCTACTCCTCTCCTTCTTGGCGGCGAATACCTTCGCTGCGAACAAAGTCGTGTTCACTTCACCAGTAAGCAATACCACAGTTACATCCCCCGCGGTCGTTTCGGCCACTGCTGAAGGTACGCCTGCGAGTTTCACTTTGTACGTGGATGGGAACTCGAATACGCAGGTGTCTTACCAGAATTCGATTAATGCCTCGGTAACTCTCACCGCTGGAACTCATATCCTGACCGCAACAGCCAAGTACAGTCGCCGTTCGTCTTCAACAGCTTTTATGGAGGTTACTGTTGCATCCGCTTCTACGGGTGGTGGGACAGGAAGCGGCGGTGGTGCGAGCGGTTCAGCCGAATCCCTAGCTCAGCAAATCGCAAGTGACATGTCGGGGTCAAACGAGGGAGAGCCTCACGGGGTTCCTTTGGGTTGGTTCCAAGCCTCTCTCGTGGACGGCAACACTTTACAAGGGGCGGCGATTGAGGCATGGGGCGGCTTGTACGTCGGTCCTAACGGAAATCCGGCTACGAACACGCTGGTAAACGTCAAGGATTTCTCGGCCCTGGTCTTAAGCAAGTCGACAGGCAAATGGACTGCCTATAACCTGTCAGCATCCGACAACATTGACGGCGGTTATTATAGCGAGACGTTCTCGGTTGATTACGGCACCTCTATCCCGTTTCGTCACGAAAGCGATGGCTCTCTATCGTTTGATACGGCGAGCGGTGAAGTAGCACATTTCTACGGACCGTGGCCCCGTATCAGCGAAAGTTCTTCTGACTTTGGTGGTCTAGTAGTGACTTTGGATGCAAGGTTGATTCTGAACAATCCGAGCGGTGTGGATGACCGTGCAATTGCCAGCTACGTGCTGGCGGTGGGTGCAGACCCGTACCCGTCGACAACTTCACCCGGAATCGAAAACAATCCCGGCATTGGTATGGGCAAATTCAAATACGTTCAAACAGCTTGGAGAAGTTTCTCGATGTCCACGCTATCTCAGGCGGAATTGGCCGCCAATCCGCCCCCCGTTTCCTTCGCGGGGATTAATCCCTAACTCCTTACGACGACACAGCAAAGCCTACTCAGTAGCCTGGTGCACAAGTCTTTGAGTAGGTTTTGCTGTGTCAACTCATATCCATTGCGCCCCACCGAGGCCCGGAACTCTTGGACAGTCTGGTGCTGATTCGTGGAAATCGTAACAAGTTGGCTGTGTGCCACGACCTCATAGCTCGTCGTTGTGTTACGTCACCCGCTGAACCCATTGACTCCGCCAGGGTGGAGCCTCGAAGGGGTCCGCGAAATACTGTGTTTCGTGCACGACCTTACCGTTGCAGAACTCCATGATGCTCACTGTGTACGCCGGCCGCCCCTCGTAGGTGATTGTGTATTCCGTAACCCAGACGTCACCTTTCCCGAGAATCCGCCTGACGTTGAAGCCAGACGGCTTGCCCGGATGATGACTCCGCAGGGCCTGCAAATTGCTTCGCCCGAGGATTCGTTCCCCTGATTGGGGATAGTCACAGATCGCATCGTCAGTGTAAATGTCGTGTTCCGCGTTTGCATCACCGGCTGCCGACGCCTTCCGGTGTTGATTCAGAGCTTCGTGTATTTGTTCGTCTTGCATACTCAACTCCCTTTTGGAATGAACCCCGGGGCTTCCGGTCTTCACCACTTCGTTGAACCTTTGTCTGGTCTGAATGCGATTGATTTTTTCGAGTGCGTCTCCGGGAAGGGCGAGATGTCGAAATTCTCGCGTGCGCGCGCCCAGTTCTAGGCGTTGTGAGCAGCGCCGTTCCACGCTGTACCGCCCAAGCCAACAACACCTGCGCACGCGTCTTCCCAGCGGCGCGTCCTGCCTGCAAGGCTTGACCCACCTCACGCTCATTTCGATATCGTTCCGCACAGTCGAAATGTCGAAATCCAGCTTCTAGCGCGTCCCTGGTGGCACTCACTGTTGCGGCTGCATCCGGGATCAGGGTGCGGAAGCCCAGTACGGGCATACAGCCGGGTCCGTGGTTGAGCGCCAACCTCTTCGTCCGAAAATCAGAATAGTCGATCATAATGACACCTCGCTTCCGTTGCTTTGTCTCGGGACCCACTCGCGGACATACGGTCACAATCAACCAGGGCAATAGGCGCCGCTTCGCACTCAGCGAGAAAAGTGATGCCATCTTGACCAGTCAAAGTCATATCTTCGAGGTCGAGAATGATGGGACGATCTTTTCCTTCCGCGCCAATGAGCACCTCCAGTTCGGCAACATGCTCTTTGTCGATCCGGCCGTTCAGAAGGAAAATTAACGTCCCCGTTCGCCTTCCTGTGAACTCTTAGCATTCCATTCCTTGCCTTGTAGATTGCAGGTCGAGCGCCAATAAGAAACGAATCAAACCAAAGGGGTTGACGGTAGCTTGGGTTGACGAACGTCGTCAATTGACGAGAGCTTAACTACCTTTCAAAGGAACTGACCCTTGAAGCGATTCTTGTTGATGTTCAATGACTTGATTTTAGATTCCAGCGTGGTCCGTGGGATGCCCAGCTTGGCAGCGGCGCCTGAAGGTCCATATACCCGTCCTCCGCATTCGCTCAAGGCAGCCTCAATGGCCGCCTTCTCCTGATCGGGGAGCCTGTTGAACAGGATCTTCTGGACGTCGACATCACTGGCCGAAGGCCGGCGGGATAGCCAACTCTCATCCACTGAAAAGACCTCCGTTTCGCTCACAACGACGGATCGCTCAATTACGTTCTGCAATTCCCGAATGTTACCGGGCCACGCGTATGCCCGCAGCAGATCCAGGCTTTTTTTATCGACGGCCGTGAAGTGCCTGCCTGCTTTTCGCGCATAGCGGTTCAGGAAATACGTGACAAGTAAGGGGATGTCTTCGCTTCGTTCCCGCAGCGGCGGCAGATCAATAGGAAAGACGTTCAGCCGATAAAACAGATCGCTGCGGAACCTGCCCGTTTCGATTGCGGATTCCAAGTCGCGATTGGTGGCGGCGACAACCCGAACGTTGGTCTGCCTGGATTCGGTCCCGCCCACACGTTCAAATTCGTGCTCCTGCAGGACGCGCAACAGAGCGACCTGAGTTTCGGCGGGTAATTCTCCGACTTCATCGAGGAAGATCGTTCCTCCGCTGGCCAACTCAAATCGGCCCAGACGCCGCTGTGTGGCTCCGGTAAAGGCGCCCTTCTCATGCCCGAACAGTTCCGAGGCGATCAGATCGCGCGGGATTACCGCGCAATTCACGCTGACAAAAGCGCGTGAGGAGCGCAGAGACCGCCGGTGAATCGCACGAGCAACCAGTTCTTTGCCAGTGCCGGTCTCGCCCGTAATCAGAACACTGGACTCGGTTGGCGCGACCTTGGAGATGCGGGAGAGCACCTTTTTCAGAGGCCCAGAAGTTCCGACGATTTCTTCGAACATCGACGCCTTGTCGATTTCTTCGCGCAGCGCGACATTCTCCTCTTGAAGCCTTTGCTCGGCCAGTTTGCGATCGTCGATATCGGTACCCGCGGCATACCATCGCGTGATGCGCCCCTGCTCGTCTGACATCGGACTCAAGCGGTAGTGGAACCAGCGATACTGTCCGTCTTTCCTCTTGAGCCGCACTTCGTACTCAAAAGGCGATCCGTTCTGGAAGTTGGCCAGCGCTTCATTGGTCACCAGCTCGGCAAACGCTTGCTGCACCTCAGCGTGCTTCCATTCGTGCAAAGAGATCCCGTAGTAATCGAGCGAAGCCCGATTGCTGTATAGGCGTGCCCCGTCGGGCCCCAATTCGGTGATGTGCAGCGGCGACAAATCAAGAAGCTGCCGGGCTTCCTTTTCGCTCTGGCGGAGCTTCTCCTCAGCCTTCTTTGCCGCAGTGATGTCCGTCACGGCGCCCACAAAGTCCAGCTTGCCGGTATCAACCGCGCGGCCGATGATGTGGACATATTTAACTCTGCTGTCCGGCATCAGCAAACGATGTTTGATGTCGAAATCCGTCTTTTCCCTGGTCGCTTGGTCAAGAGTTTGCCTGAAAAGCTTTTGATCGGCGGGATGAACTCGCTGAAAGGCCAGGTCAAACGTGGCGCTGGTTGCTGGATCGTATTCAAGAATGTTGAAGATTTCCTGGGACCAGAAGATCTCTCCGTTGGTCACATTCCAGCCGAAGCTTCCGGTTTGGCTGATCCGCTGGCCCTGAGCCAGGAAAGCTTCGCTGCGTTGCAAATCGGCATAGAGTCCCGCGTTCTCGAGCGAAATAGCGGCTTGCGAAGCGAGCAACTGAAGCACTTTCACCCGGCCCGGCGTGAAGGCGTACGCAGTCAGATTGTTCTCTAAATATAGTGCGCCCACCATCTTCGCTTGCTTTACGATTGGAAGGCACAGGATCGACCTTGAGCGCTTCCGGCGCACGTATTCATCCTTTGAACACACGATGTCGGCGCAGGCATCTCCCAGGAGGACCTCCTCTTCTGTCCGGATCACGTAATGGAGCACGGAATAGGGGACGTCGGCGGAGGCGACAGACATCTGTCGAACCGTAACCTCCATCCTATCCCGTTCGGCGATGGCCTCCGCCTCGATGCGC
Source organism: Terriglobia bacterium (assembly GCA_963723645.1). Lineage (GTDB taxonomy): Bacteria > Acidobacteriota > Terriglobia > Bryobacterales > Bryobacteraceae > Bog-105. The sequence continues at coordinate 211,011 of CAVRRR010000004.1, read as the reverse complement.
GGCTCGCCGTCCCGAACCAGGATCAGCAGTCCTCGCTCGGCCCCGGCATGTTCAAGGGCCCTGCGCATGAGTGTATCGATCAGTTTTTCCGGCTCGATCTCACCCGATACTGCCTGCGAAACGCGGATCACCGTCGCCAGGTCAAATTGGTCATGGGACGCCAGAATCGTGGCGTTGGAGGAAGTCTTCTGCTCCTTGATCTTTGGATACCGTTCCTCGAGCTGTCGCACTTTCGCGTCCGCGCCCCAGCCTAGATAACAGTCTCGAGCACCTCGCAGATAGGCGTGCGCAACTTTCGTAAGACCTCGTGCCGAATAAAATTGCGCCGCACATTCGTTGGAGACCGCCTCGCAATGTGCGAAACCGTTTTCGTTGGCCGATCGGATCGCCGTTTCATAGAACTGTTCAGCGTCGAGTATCCGGCCTTCGATGCGCGCGACTTCCGCGCTGACGAGCGCGGTTTTAGTTTCGAAATTAGGGGAGCAATGCACCGCCCATATCTCGAGCTGCCGGTGATGATCCTTACAGGCGGCAAGATGCTCCGGCTTTTCTTCGGAAGGGGCTGAATTCCAGGCAGCAGCGTGCGCCAGGGCAGCATAGAAGCGAAATTCGCCGGTTTCCACCTGTGATGCCGCCGGCCAGAGCAACCGACCGGCTTTCTGAGACGCCTCGACAGCCGAATTTGAATATCCAGCGAAAAATCTGGCCTGCAATTTTCGAGTCCAATAGAAAAATTCAGCCAGAGCCAGCACCGGATTATTCGCAAGACGATATTCGGTGTCGGATTCGTTATAGTCGTGCGCGTCGAAGCCTCCGAAAGTCGAAGTCAGGCCGCGAAGTGTACGAACGAGAGCTAACTGTGCCGCGCAATTCTCGGCCACCAACCCAAAACCGGCTTTCTTCACGAAGTTGAGGCCCTTCTCCGCCTCTTTTTGCACCTCCGAAAGAGGGTCGCCCACGGCCAAGTAATTTGTGATCAAGGCATGCCAGCTATAGGCGGAGAACGTAAGGTCGCCTGCTTTATATGCGACATCGAACGCGCGACGGATCAGTTCACGTCCCTTCGCGGCGTGCTCCGCCCAGGGCGTCAGAGTGCCAAACGAAACGTACGTTCTCGCCTCGTAGCGAGTCAGGTTACGCTTTTCGACGAGATCATAGCCTAGCTGGCCGAATCGGAATCCATCCTGGTAATTCTCGAAACGCGGCCCGGCGAACATCCCAAACCAGACATAGCCGAAACACGATGCATCGCAGTTACCGTGCTCCAGGCAAAGGTTCACCATGCGGCAAACCACGAGCGTGGAAAGATTCTCGTCGAAAAACATGGCCGGATGGACAATTTCTGTGAACACATCGAACATGTCGAGGACGTCGGGATCATCGACCAGCGGCAAGTCTACGAGCTCCTCGATTTGACGGCTGCCGACCAGCGACCAGATCCGGTCATACTCCTGCACGACGTCGTCGCGCGCCGGATGCATGGACCAATCCGTGCCGTTCCGGTGAAGGTAATCTAGAAAGACTTCGATGGCCCGGTCGCTGCGATCCAAGGTCGTATAAAGGGTGAGCCGCAATCGCGTCACAATCGCGAGATCGTGGCGGACTTTGGCACGCTGCGCCAACATGGTCAGCCGGCCTTCGGCTGCAACCATATCCGCAGTATGCAGTTCGCACTCGGCCATGAGCGAATCAATCGAGAAGATAAGTTCAAAATTACGCTCCCAATCCTCATCGCTTAACAGCGAACGGCCTGCCTGAAGGTAGTTCAGCGCCGACGCGTATGCTGTCGATGCCTTCGCCCGTTTGCCCGCCATTAGATTCAGGTCGGCTGCTCGCTCACGCTCGCCGACATCAGTGATCAGACTCGAGCCGCGGTTGAGTTGATTGACGATTTCGAATATTGCTTCTTCCAGCCGCTCTTGGGGCGTGTTCTCCGCGAGAATTCTGCCGATGCGCAAATGTGTCCGGGCGCGCTCTTGCTCCGGAATCAGAGAGTAAGCTGCTTCCTGGACTCGGTCATGAATAAACCGATATGCATTCTCTGAGCGAAAAATGAGACCAGCGCGAACTGCATCCCAGAGCTGATCGTGAAACTCTTCATCGGAGTCCTCATACACTGTCCCCAGCAATTCAAAATCAGCACTGTTTCCCAGGCAGGCGAGTCGTTTTAAGGACTGCTTCGTCGCATTTGGCAATCGGCTCAGTTTTCCGATCATCAAGTCGACCACGTTTGCGGTGTAGCCTTTTGTGTGGATGCGATCAACATCCCAGCGCCAGGTCGCAGCGCTTGGCTCGAATCTCAGCAAGCCCTCCTCCTCCAGTTCCGCGATGAACTGGATCGTGAAGAACGGGTTGCCGCCGGTCTTCTCGTAGATCAGTTCAGCCAAGGGGGCAGCAGTCTTCCGCTCGCAGCGCATGGCCTCGGCCACGAGCCGGCCCACATCGTCGAGACCGAGGGGCAAGAGCACGAGTTCCTGCGCTCTCTCACCACCTTCGCGGATCGCCGCTAACGTTCTCATCAACGGATGAGACGAATCGATTTCGTTATCGCGGTAGGCTCCAATCAGCAGCACGTGCCGCACATCCGGATCGGTAGCCATACGCTCCAGCAGTTCCAGAGTCGCTATATCCAGCCACTGCAAATCGTCGAGGAACAATGCCAGCGGATGCTCCGGGCGGGCGAAGGCGCCGAGGAAACGTCGGAACACCAACTGGAAGCGGCCGCGTGCTTCCTGCGGCGGCAGCTCTGCCACCGGAGGTTGTTTGCCGATGACGAACTCGATTTCCGGTATCAGGTTGACTATCAGGTGGCCATTCGGGCCGAGCGCCTCCAGAAGGGCGTGCCGCCAATGGTCCACCTCGGCTTCGCTCTTGGCCAGGATTTGACGCACCAGCATCTGAAGTGCCTGTGCCAGCGTCGCGTATGGCACGTCGCGCTTGTACTGGTCAAACTTGCCCGCGGCGAAAAGCCCGCGCGGCGGAACAAGCACTTTGTGCAGCTCGTTGACTACGGACGACTTGCCGACGCCGGAATAACCGGATACCAGGACTAGTTCCGCGGCTCCCTTCACCACCACCCGGTCAAAGGCTTCGAGCAGCGCATCGACTTCGCGCTCCCTCCCATAGAGCTTCTCGGGTATCAGCAACCGGTCCGACGAGTCGTCCGCGCCCAGAGGAAATGGATCGATGCGGCCAAGCGACTGCCATTGTGACAAGCAGCGCCGAAGATCGGCTTCCAGACCCACAGCGGTCTGATAGCGCTCCTCTGCATTTTTGGCGAGGAGCTTCATAGTGATCGCGGATAACGGCTCCGGGATCGCGCGGCGATCGGCGGGCGGTAACGGTTGGCGTGCGATGTGGCAATGGACCCACTCCAGAGCGTCGGCAGCAGAAAAGGGGAGCACGCCCGTAAGCATCTGGTACAAGGTGACGCCCAAAGAATAGAGATCGCTGCGGGTATCGATCGATCTATTCATGCGCCCGGTCTGTTCCGGGGACATGTAGGCAAGGGTGCCGGCAACCATTTCCGGCGGCGCCGGCGCCTGGCGCTCGCGCGGTAGTCGGGAGGCAATGCCAAAGCCGGCGAGCCATGCGTGTCCGGCATCATTGACGAGTACGTTCTCGGGTTTGACATCTTTGTGGATCAGACCGCACCGGTGGGCATGGCCGAGTGCTGTCGCCAGATTAAGCGCAATGCGCAGAAGACGCGCCAGATGGAGAGGCTGCTCCCTCTCACGCTCAAGAACGTGATCGAGAGGCTCACCGCCTGGGTCCGCCAGAACGAGGATTGTCCGTCCTTCATGACGCGTGAGCGCGAGAGGTTTAACCGCCCACGCGGGCTCGAGTTCAGCCGCCAAAGAGTATTCGTGCTCGAGGCGTCGCAGACTCTGGGGCAACGGTTGTTCTGCGGAGGGAGCTACTACAAGAAGAGGCGCTGGGTTGCCGTGCTGCCGGGCTCGAAAAAGCGTGAATTCCGCGCTGTTGCGGATTTGCTCCAACACGTACTCAGAAGCAGCTGCCATTTGAGAGAATCCGTGTCGCCAGGGCTGAACTAAGCCAGCTATTTATTCTGAGAAATTAGAAATAGCAGGTCCTTTGACCTGCGTGTAACTGCCCTACCGAGACCAGAGTTCCGCGTCGGCTCTCCGGAGGATACCATTGTTTCTGCGGCCTCGGTGAGGGCATGTTGTAGATCGCTTCAACGAAGAAACCCGCAACTTCGTTACATGGAGAGACCCTGAGCTATATGGCTATTGAATCATCCCGGCGTAGTTTTCTGGCAGGAGCTGCGCTCTCGGTTCCGCTTGCAACGAGTATCGGAGCGGCGGAGCCGAAGAAGATATCGCCCAATGACAAGATCCGAGTGGCGGGCATCGGGCTCGGCATTATGGGCAACAAGGACGTGACGACCGCGCGCAAGGTTCCGGGCGTGGAACTGGTGGCGGTCTGCGACCTCTACACGGGCCGGCTCGAGGCGGCAAAAGAGAAGTACGGCAATGACATTGCGACGACGAAGGATTATCGAGAGCTGCTCGGCCGATCGGATATCGACGCGGTGATCGTTTCGACATGCGACAAATGGCACGCGACGATCGCGAAGGAAGCGATGGAAAAAGGGAAGGCCGTCTATTGCGAGAAGCCGATGGTGAAGGAGATTTCAGAAGGGCATTCGGTAGTGCAGACGCAGCAGCGCACCGGAAGCGTGATGCAGGTGGGGAGTCAATGGGTAAGCAGCCTGGCTTTCCAAAAAGCGTGCGAGCGATACCGGGCTGGTGCGATCGGGCAACTCAACTGTATTGAAGCGACATACGACAGGCAGGATGCTCTAGGGGCGTGGGAATACACGATGCCGCTGGACGCGGGGCCACAGACGGTGGACTGGGACCGCTACATTGCAGGCTCGCCTACGATTCCGTATGACAACAAAAAGTTCTTCTGGTGGCGCAACTACAGGGAATTCGGCACGGGCGTCGCAGGCGACTTGTTTGTCCATCTACTTTCCGGCGTGCATCTGGTAACGGGGTCAAAGGGACCGGCCAGGATTTACGCTTCCGGTGAACTTGCGTATTGGAAAGACGGACGCAATGTGCCGGACGTGATGACGGCAATTATGGATTATCCGGAGACGGCAGAGCATCCGGCTTTTCAGCTTACGCTGCGCGTGGACTTCGTAAGCGGGAACGGCGAGAAGGCTGCGGTGAATTACGTCGGAAGCGAAGGCGTGATGGCGATGGGTTTCCGAGGCTACTCGATCGCGCGACACGTGATGTCAAAGGCACCGGGGATCGGTGGATGGGATGCGCTCGACACGTATCCGAAGGCGATGCAGGAAGCGCTGCTCAAACAGTACAACGAAAAGTATCCGAAGGCGGAACAGGAAGAGCACTCGTACCCGGTTGAGAAGTTCGAATTGCCGGAGGAGTATGACGAGCACCTGGTCCATTTCACAAACTTCTTCGACGCGATGAGAGGGAAGGCGACTCTGAACGAAGATGCGACATTCGGATTCAGAGCAGCGGCGCCGGCGGTGGCGTGCAACCAGAGCTACTTCGACAAGAAGATCGTGTACTGGGATGCGGTCGCGATGCAGTTAAAAGCGTGAGCGATTGGCAGGTTTACTTACCTGCTAATAAAAAAGCTTGCACGATCGGTATGTAAAAAACTCGCTTCTGGGGGTCTCCCCGAGCCAGTCACAGGTTTTGAAAGTCGTGTTTTGAGCGGTCCAATCAACGACGTACACGACTTCCAACGGCAGGTACAAACGGGCTGCGTGCTGAAATGGACGCGGGTTCAGAGGGGCAAAAAACGGGTGTTGCGAGTGCTTTTGGGGTGCTTCCGGAGGGGTTTTGGAGGCGAAACCGGGGCGAAACAAGGGTGATTTTCGAGGTAATAACTCCGAAATATCAACTCTCTTCGATGCGCCGCTCCTCGTCGCAAAGCAGGGTAAGCTCGTTCCAATCGAGCTCTTCCTGGAGGAGCAGATAGGTGTCGGCGCCGATCAAATCGTCGTTACGCAGGCGCTCGAGCTCTTCGCGCTCGGCGATGATCGCATTCAAGCCAAGCTCACGCCTTCTTCTGAGCGGGTGAGCCTCGGCATCTTCTTCCTCGGCGACCTGCTGAATTAGATAGGCATAGCGGAGATTTTCGGCTTCGGGTCCAGTCTGTTGCTCAAGCGCGGTCAAGGCGACTGTGGCCAAACGGGTGCGCCCATGGGCGACTTCCTGCTTGATAGAGTCAGTCTGATCAAGCTTCAGCAGACGAATGAGGGGGGCAAGAGTCACACCCTGCAGAACGAGCGTGGCGAGCACAACGGAGAAGGCTGTTAAGACGGCCAGGTCCCGCTGCGGGAAAGAGGGTGGCAGTGCGAAAGCGGTAGCGAGAGTCACAAAGCCGCGCATCCCGCTCCACCCTACAAGCAGGGCCTGACGCCAGGTTGCCGGCTCCGGTCTGCGATGAACCCGTTCCCACCACGCGCTAAGCCGATTGAAGCCGATGACTACGGCAAGCCGGGCGACTATGACCACCAGCACTACGATGCCCGCAAAGAACAGCGATTCTCGGAGGTGTTCCGGCGGCATCCGGGCGATGATGGTTCGGCCTTGCAGCCCCATAAGCAGGAAAGCGAACACGTTGAGAGTGAAGACGACTGCACTCCAGACCGCAAACGACTGTACGCGCATGCGCGTGCCGCCATTCAAGTCTGCCGTGCGCGCGACGGTCATCGCGAGCGCGATGGTGCAGAGTACGGCCGAGACTCGCAAGTGCTCCGCTAGAATCCAGATCAGAAATGCAGTCACAAATTGGAGAAGGTTGCCGCCGAGCGTGTTTCGCAGGAACCGGTTAAGGCGTTGAAGGGCCATCGCACACACGATCCCGAGCAGCAGGCCGCCGGGGATCGCAAAGGCGACGCGCAAACCGACACCGAGAGTTGGCGCGCCGTTATCAAGGACGGCCAAGGCGCCGCTGAACAAAAGAAGAGCGCTCGCGTCGTTGAAGAGGCTTTCGCCTTTTAGGACGGCGCTGGTGCTGCGAGGGATGGATACGGAACCGAGGATGGCGGTAGCGGCGGCTGCGTCCGGGGGCGCAACAATTGCGCCGAGCGCTACGGCGGCCGCAACCGGCAATCCGACAAATGCCCAACCTATCCAGGCGACGAGCGCCGTAGTCACGAGTACGGCAACTACCGCCAGAGCGATCAAAGGTGTGCGAAAGCGACGAGCTGCGCCGAGCGGGAAGTCGTAGGCAGCATCGACGATGGCAGGCGCCATGAACAGGGCGAGCGCCGTATCGGGTTCGAAGGAGATTTTCGGAGATCCAGGAATCAGGGCGACAGCGACGCCTGCGGCCGCCAGCATCGCCGGGTAGGGAAGGGAAAGGCGCCGCGAGATTTGTAACAAGACGATAGCAGCCAGAAGAAGGAGTAAGAGGCTTTCAAAAAACGTCACCAAAGCACACTAACACTACGGGTTGGTTGAGCGTTAGGGCAGAAGCTGTTGGGAGCTGAAAAGAGCTTCGCGTCAGCTGTTTGCTTATCAGATCGATTGAGAGAAGCATCACTCGGGAGAGCCGGACCCCGCAGACTACTCATGCCTCACTGCTTGCATGGGATCGACGGACGCCGCGCGGCGCGCCGGAATCCAGCTCGCCGCCAAAGCCACTATGATAAGCACCATAGCTGATGCTACAAACGTCGGCGCATCGTAAGCTTTGACTCTATACAGCATGGCGGCAATCGTATGTCCGAGCGCGAGAGCGCCGGTCATTCCGGCAACGACGCCGACGGCGGTCAACCACGATGCTTCCCGAAGTACGTTCCGCATAACCAGCCCCGGCGGGGCGCCCAGAGCCATGCGAATCCCGATTTCCTTCGTCCTTCGCGAAACTGAGTATGACATCATCCCGTAAATGCCGATGCAGCCCAGCAGCAGCGCCAGGGCACCAAAGGCGGTAGTGAGTGTGGCGAAAGTGCGCTCCAGGCGCAAATTGTCCTCAATCTGCTCTTGCTGCGTGCGAATGTTCGTTATTGGCAGACCGGGGTACGACTGCTGAACGATGCGCCGCAGTGCAGGCAGGATCGCGATCAGTTGCACGTTAGTGCGAAGCGCGTAGGTCATCCTCTCGAATCCTCCGGCTTCTTCCGGGCGCTGAGAATACGGCACAAAAAACTGCGGCGGAGCAGAGTCGCGAAGGGTGGTATATCGTGTGTCTGCGCAAATACCGACCACTTGAACCCATTTGTCCTGGATAGGAACGCCGAATCTGAACAACTTGCCAATCGCGTTTTCGTGCGGGAATCGGGCCTTCGCCAAACTCTCGTTGATGACGGCGACTGGAGGCGAAGTTTCTCTATCCTGCGGTCCGAAGCCGCGGCCGGAAAGGATTCGAATGCCCATGCTTGGAAGAAATTGTTCCCCACCTCTGTGAATCGCTCGTCTTCGTGGATCAGCCGCTTCTTGCAGGGTGACAAAAAAGGTCGTCAGAGTGTAGTCGGCGACGTAGGGAACTGACATTACCGTTGCAGCCTCGATTCCTGGCACGTTCCTAAAGTCATGCTCTAGTGACAGGTAAAGTCGCGCCTGCTTTTTCGGTGTGTCCTGCTGGGGAGTTGAGCTAACGTCGAACAATATCAGGTGATCGGGACGAAAGCCCAAATTGACGGCAGTAAGCGCGAGGACCGTACGCACAAAAAGCCCGGAAGACACGATGAGCAGCGTCGAAAGAGCAAGCTGGAACGCTACGAGCGACTTTGCGGCGAAACCTCTGCAATGCCTTGACGTGCGCGCGTTCTCCTTCAGGCTTGTGGCCGTCTCGACACGTATCGCTGCCCACGCTGGAGCAACGCCAAAACCCAACCCGGTCAGCATTGTTAATGCGGCTACAAAGGCGAAGGCGCTCAAGTCAAGATGAACGTCGACTCCTCTTTCCTGCAAGCTGTTGAGATACAGGTCGGGAAACACGTTGCGTCCGAGATAACCCAGGGTCAGGCCGCAGGCGCCGCCAAGCGCCGCAAGCAGTATGCTTTCAGTCAGCAGCTGCCGGAGAATGCGTCCACGTCCGGCGCCAATCGCCAGCCGCACACCCACTTCCTGTCGCCGCTTCGCTGCTCGCGCCAGGAGCAGGTTGGCGATGTTGGTGCAAGCCAACATCAACACAAGTACGACCATAGCCATGAGTACGCTTATGGGCTTCTTGATTCCATTGATTTGATGAAGTCCACGGCTCCCATCGGCAAGGATCACGCGTGGCATGGTGTCGCCCTGCTGAACCTGCATGGTCGTGTGCACGGCTGACGCCAATACGACGCTGAGCGCTGCTTGGGTGGTTGCACTCTCCGCGCCAGGCTCTACTCGACCCATAATCTGCAGCCACCAAAGATCCGAATTAGAGAATCCAGACGTTGAGCCCGCCAACGCGTATACCTTCGGTTGCATAACTAGCGGCACAAAGATGTCTGGCGAGCGCCGGACGTGCGCGGTTCCTGTAAAACCCGGTGGATTGACGCCGATGATAGTTAGTGGAGTCTGGTTCACCATGATGGTTTGGCCAAGCACGGACAAAGAGTGGCCAAAATCTCGTTCCCATAGATCGTTGCTGATAACGGCCACTGCCCCTGAGGCCGGCGCATCGTCCAGCATCTCTATTGATCGCCCTAACTGGGGCCGTACATCTAGCGCAGTGTAGTAATTGCCGGAAACCATAACGGCCTGGACCCGCCGCGCGGTTCCAAGAATGGTCGCGTTTGCTTGAAAGTCCCTGAAGGCGAACAGGTTCTTCATCGCGGCATGATGCGAGTGTAGTTCCCTGTACACGGGCCACGAAAAAGACGCAGCTGTGATTGCCTGGGCATTGCTATCAATGCTGTCCAAGAAGCTATGCACAGCTACTCTGTTATCGCCTGTCCACTCGAGTAGGCGCAATTGGTCGGCATGAGGAACATCCAGCCGGTCGTAGAGCAATCGTTTCGCGGCAGAAAAGACGGCAGTGTTGGCGCCGATGCCCAACGCGAGCGAGCCGATGGCGATTGCCGCAAAGCTAGGGCTCTTCGCCAGCGTGCGTAGGGCATAACGAAGATCTCCGTGTAGATCGTCGACGACGCGCGTGCCCCATGCGATCCTACAGTTCTCGCGCACGGCTCTGAAGCTGCCCAGCTCGGCCCGCGCCCTACGTTGTGCTTCCTGATGGGACATACCACTCCGCTTCAGATCATCAGCGTGGCTCTCGATATGGAACTGAAGCTCCTCCGCTACCTGCCGCTCGAGCTCGCCAGAACGCGCAACTGCTTTCCACCAAGTCACAAATCGGCTGCGCAGGCTCATGTTTGCCCCGGAACACTGCTCGAGATGGCCCCAACAGCGTGGGCGAATTGGTTCCACTTCTTCGCTTCGGCATCAAGCAGTCGCCGTCCGGCAGCAATCAAACGATAAAAGCGCGCTCGGCGTTTGTCCTCACTCTGGCGCCAATCGCCCGCAATCCAGCGCTGATGTTGCAGCCGGCACAGCCCCGGGTAGAGCGATCCCTGCGGAATCGCGAGGCGGTTCTGCGGAATCTGTTGGATACCCAGCAGCACCCCGTAGCCGTGTAAGGGACCCAGAGAGACCGCCTTTAGCACCAGCATGTCCAAGGTGCCCTGCAACAAGTCGATTGGGGTGTCTTTTGTCATCTTAGGCCCCTCTCCTAGCCTGTCTGGAGGAGTATACTTGCATTCTCACAGAGGGTCAAGGAGAGACCCATTAAGATGCAAGCCCTTTAAGAATCGTCCTTCGGATTCCCGATGGCGGGCTGTTGTTCTTACCGGATGGACGAGCATAACCGAAAACTGGACCTCGCTACGCCAGGATAGTTCCACCCTGACGGCGAAATGTCTACTTTGCGATTTGCTATTGCTTGGCGACAGGTCAGAGACGCGGACACTTCAGACGGGAAGTTGGAAAGGCGGGTTGTTCAGCCTCGTGTCCACACGTAAGGAACTTGCATTCTCGCAGCGTTGGAACGCGATTTTTCAGATCGCTTTCAAAAAACGTCACCAAAGCACACTAACACTACGGGTTGGTTTGAGCGTTGGGGCAGGAGCTGTTGGGAGCTGAAAAGAGCTTCGCAGGTTTGTGAGTAATCGTTCCGCAGAAAGTGATCTTAGCGTCAACACAGGTTTGTGAACATATGGCGACTACACACGATCTATCGATCGCAAGGCGAGTTCTGTCCAGTTTGCCGACGTTCCAATTGCAGGTCGAGGAAAATGGATGCTTGCCCGTCATCGATCTGAAAACGTGGATAGAGCGCCAATCGACCGCTGTTTCAACCTGTCTCGCGACATTGATCTACACATCCAATCCACGGCACATACCCGCGAAGTTGCGGTTGCAGGTGTTACGAAAGGCTTAATCAGGCTCGACGAAGAGGTGACATGGGAAGCAACCCATTTCGGGATTCGCCAGAGACTCACGAGCAGGATCACTGCCTACCAACGCCCGTTTCATTTCAGAGATTCCCAGGTGCGCGGCGCGTTCAAGCGCTTCGATCACGATCATTTCTTTGTTGAAGTCACTGGAGGAACCCTGATGCGAGACGTCTTTGATTTTGAATCGCCGTTTGGCATTCTCGGCGACTTTGCAAACCGCTTCTATCTCAGAAGGTACATGGCAGCCCTGCTTAAGCGCCGCAACAAGCTGATAAAGGAAGTTGCAGAACGACAAAGCGAAAGCGCCCTGCGCATAGACTGAACCGTTGGGGCGGCAAGGTATGGGTTTCGACCATAGTGGCTGAATACGAGATCATGAACCGTCACTCACCGCGATATTGCCGCCTCAGCAAACCTGCTTCGCTGCCGAGAATTACGACGATGGCGTTTGCCGCGGGCGCGGTGCTGGCGAGATTGCGCTCGTTGAACTTGACGTAATAAAGACTAGGTAGAGGCGGTGGTCTGACATTTACCTGGATTATTGTCCTGTGACGGGCAATCCGGAAGTTGGCGGGACATTCCGTTCGGGGAAGCTGTAGATCACTCGTCTATACATGAATCCCGCCGTGAACTGATGCAATGAGAATCCGGGCGGCGAAGCTGCCTCAAGATTGATTTGTTCTCCGGTGATGGGATGGTGGAATTTCAGATATTGAGCGTGCAGGAAATATCCTCCATCGCCAGGGAGGTCGGGGAGATTTTCAAGAGGCTGGCCGGTTAAGCCGTACAGAGGATCGCCTACCAGTGGATGGCCGATGGACGCCAGATGGATTCTGATTTGATGAGGCCGGCCCGACTTAAGGCTTACCTCAAACATTGTGGTGCTGGTAGTGCGTGAGATCACTTTTGCCAATGACTTCGACGGTTTGCCACTTGGGTTGGCGGCCCACACGGAACCGATGAGCGGGTGCCGCACCAGTCCGATGGGTGTGAGGATTTCGTAAGCGTCATGCTGGGCAGAGTTTTGAGCCAGCGCGCGGTAGATTTTTTGAGTTCTCGGTGTGTTCCAGTTTGCGAATAGATTAGAGGCCGCCTGTGGTGTCTTGGCGAAGAGGACAATGCCCGTGGTGGCTCGGCCCAACCGGTGGACAGGGTTAGCGTTGGGCGCTACTTTTTGCACCAGGCGCAGGAGGGTGTTTTCCATGAAGCCACCGCCAGGGAGAGTGGGCAGCCCGCTGGGTTTGTTGACGGCCAAAAGATGGGGGTCTTCAAACAGGACTTCGAAGTGCTGAGGGGAGTCTGGTTCGATCCAGGGTGGACGGTTCCAGACAAGGGTTTGGCCCACAGTGACCGATTCGCTTCCGGTGGCGGTGACGCCGTTGAGGGTAACCTCACCGCTGTTCAATCTTTTTTGCCAGGCTTCTGCGGTTGAGTGAGGATAAAGGCTTGCCAGGTGGGAGAGCAGGTTCTGTCCATGGTACTTGCTGCTGATTATGGTGGTGTAGGCATAGCCCCGGTTGAGCATGGAGTTTGAGTGTATGCGATGGCATTTGCGACGCGGCGGCGAGAAGGGTTTTTGCGATCCAATCGGCGCGAGGGAACACGTTGTGAAGCTCGTCCCCAGACTCCCAAGCACTAAGCGCCCTAGAAGATCCGGTTCCAGGAAGCTGGGCCTTCCCGCGATTAACAGCAAAATGTTTACTTTGCGATTTGCTCTTGCTTGGCGACAGGTCAGAGACGCGGGCGCTTCAGACGGGAAGTTGGAAGGGGGTTGGGTTGTTCAGGTTCGTGTCCACAGGTAACGCACTGGCATTCTGGCAGCGAGGCCTCGGGTGTTGGCGCAACACCCAAGCGAACCATCATGACCAAGAAGTCGCCTTTTTTGTGAAATAGCGGAGCTGAAGCGCGGAGAGTAACGAAGGCAAAGACAGGATGGCCCGGCCTTCGTGACGCTTCACTTGTCGCTCGGCTAGAAACTCGCAAAGGTTTCCAGTATCTTTTCGTAGTGCCCGTCGCGCTCGGCCCAGCGCAGAGGCTTCACGTTCTCCGTCAAAACCTCACCCTTTTCGATCTTGCCAGGATCCTTCAGGATTGACATGACCTCGTTCGTGTAAGCATCGAGTGGCATCGCTCGTGGATCCTGCGCCTGCTGCGCGCCGCCCAGTTCCGTCTGTACGTACGGCGGCGCCAACTCCAGCACCTCAACTCCGGTATTGCGTAGCTGCACGCGAAGCGCCTCCAGCCAGGAGTGTAGGAACGCTTTAGTCGCGCCGTACACCGGGCCGGGCGGGAAGGGAACAAACGCCAATCCTGAAGTCGTGACGATAATCGTCGATTTTGACTGCTTGCGTAAGGCGGGCAGCAGGGCCGCTGTGAGCTCCAGCACCGCAATGATATTGGTTGTAATCGTTCGTCTTGCTGCGGACGTATCGACTACGTCGGCCTTGTAATCCTCAAGAGCTGCGATCCCAGCATTGTTGAATAGCACGTTCAAATTCGGAAACCGTTCCTGCACCGCTTTGGCGAAGCTCTGCAGCGACCCGCTGTTCTCCACGTCCACCTGCATGCCGACGATACCGGGGTAGCTTTTCTCGATACTGTCCAGCAGACTCTGCCGCCGCCCCGCCACAATTATCTTGTTACCTGCCTCGTGAAGCGCCACGGCGAGTGCACGGCCAATACCGCTGGTGCCGCCAGTCACAAGAATAGTGTTGCCTGTAATCTCCAAAGTTGTTCGTCTCCACCTGAGCAGATGCCACACTAACTGCGGACGCTTCAAGAACGTCGCTACACGCAGCCACCAAAATCTGTATGTTGCGGCCGAACGGCTGCGAGAGCTTGCTAGACGACAGGCTTGAACGGATGACTTCGGCTGCCGCCCGGGGTACAATTTCGCTGCTCACAACGGCATTTCCCGGTACCTATCCTCGTTGACGAGGGAGTTCACCCCGAAACAGAACGATGGAGGTTTCAATCTGTCGCATCGGAATGTTCCAGTACCTCTGCAACAGCTTGTCTTTCAGATCTGCCGGGACAGGCTTAAACCCATGCTTTTCATAGAAGCGGATGGCCCAACTCGCATCGGCCCAGGTTCCGATTAGAACCGGACGATTGGTAAGGGCCTGAAGATGAGAAAGCAGCTTGCCTCCAATCCCGTTGCGACGCTCACTCGTTCTAACGTAGGCATGCCGAATCAGTGTCACGTCTTGCACGTCTTGAATGCCCATTACACCCTGAAGCGTATTCTCATTCACGACAGCCCAGAAAGTGACTCCAGACTCAATCTCCTTGCGGAGCTGATCGCGTGTCATATAGGGCTCATGCCATCGATCTGCCGGTACTACACCTCTGTATGCTTCTGCCCCATCATTGATGATGGTCCAGATTGCCTCGAAATCCTGTGCTTCGCATGGTCGAATCATAGTTAAAATCTTGAGCAATGGTCAGGCTCTGTCTTGAACGAAATTGCTGTTTTGGGGAAGGTAGATCGGCCGCCGATCGCGTACGGGCGGATCCTACATTCCTGACAAAGGCGCGCGTCATGCGGCTCTAATCGGCGAAGCCTGCTTTAGGCTTCAGAGTGACACCATCTACCTGGCTGCCTTCGACGAAGCCATAAACAGATTCCGGCTCAAGAACAACATCTGCCCACGGCGCGGGAGTTCTTGAAGAGGGCTTCCATCGTGCATTTCCGCTGGATTGACCATGATGATGTCCCCTTCCACGGCATCGACCCAGCCGATGCTTGCTCCAGCAACGATGACCGCCGGACGTGATAATTCCATCAAAAGCTTGCGCGGTATTCGTGGACCGTGTGCATTCCGGCTCCGGTTAGATTAGCCTTCCCACTACATCAGCATTGATCTTGGTAAATTCCTTCTCGCAAGCCAGACGCAATGCGGGAATCAGGTTCAGCCGAGCCAAGCTGCAGAGGGCCGAAACTTTTCAGCTACTTGCAGGAGATTCGAGAGGAATCCAGATTTCGACCGGTCCTATGGGTGTGCCTGCCTCCGAGATATCGGTGTAGCGCTCAAACTCTGGCGCGTGCTTCTCTCGGTGTCCAGATGCAGGCAGCCACTCTTCCAGCGACCATCTCCAGGTCTCGCGGAGCTTGGCTGTATCGTTCACTTGAACGACGGCATACTCTCCGGCCTCAATGGTCAAACGCTCACCCGTCGCTGAACTCTCCAAAGCTTCCTGCGCGACCCCGGTGAGGTAATGAATCTTGTGATCGTCAGTGCAGGGTGACGCGCCATAGAACGTTGCACGACCCCCGAACGGCGGATGCATCCGCAAAAACTCGCGCCACTGCTGCGGGATGCGCTGAGAAGCTTCTGCCTGCGAATCATATGTGGCCATTGTGCCGATTAGCAGCACGTTGTCAGTTGTGCGAAAGACAGGATTCAGTTGCTCTGCCATGCCGCCAACATACTACGGGTCTGAATCGCAGCGCTTCTTCCTTCGCCATCGACTCTTACGAGGCATCTCGGCTGGAGCCCAGAACGGTCCCGAGCAGTCCCGATAAGATCTGCAATCGGCGTATATCATTCCCGATTTTGAGTCGAACGGTTGAACGCGGAAAACGGTCTCAATGAGCGCTGGCCTATTGGCAACAGTTGACAGTTCAGGCCGCAGAGTGGCTGGGCCCAATCCGACACTTCAGTGCAGATGGGCGTTGTGTCCAAATATAAGTCAGTTGTGTTCGTAGAGCTCGGAACAGAATCAGGAGCTCGAAATCAGAGTCAGCGGGAGAGTGAGCGTCGGAAGAAGGCTTGTAGCCGCGCCCTGAACGCAACCATGGCGAGAGCGCCAAGACCGAGACCGAGCATTGCAAGGGACGCCGGCTCCGGCGTGGACGCCACGGTACTTGGAACAACAGCGAAAACGATGCTGTTCATGGAAAACGTGTCGTCCGAAGACGTTTGCGATGCAGTCGTGCCGTGCGGATAGCCGATATAAAGATCATTCACCGCTTGATCCGCGACAAAGCCGTAGAAACCGTCATAATTGGTTCCGCCGTTGAGCGTCGTGAGTAAAGTTACCGGCTGCCCGGTCCGAGGATCGCCGCTCGCGAAAGCCAGTCCTGCCTGCTCCGGGTCCGTCAGCTGAAGAAAAGTTCCAAAGCCATAGATGGGCGTACCAGGCAGCAATTGGATCCATTGGCGTGGGTCCCTCGGCACATTATCGTAGTTGTCCTGCTTGCCCCAGTTGTATTGAACGCACGTGCTGTCGCAATCCACGAACAGCGCATCCGCATTAGTCTTCGCAATTGGCACAAGCTGAAGACCCGCCTGCTGTATGGCGCCCTTCCAGGCATTGAAAGTTGTGTAACTGGTAGTGGAGCCGGCGCTACTCACCAGGGGAACAGCACCAATCAGGACGAACAGTACACAAGGCTTGAACATAGATCCTCGAAGCCAACCAATGAACTCTAGCGTCGCCCAGATGCCCGTTTTGAGCAAGGTACTATGAGAACTGTTTTAAGCGGGACCCGTTCGAAATAAAGTTTCCGAGTGAGATTGCCTAGCAGGTGCCCGTATTGCGATAGTGGGATTCGGGCACTATGAGCTACACCCGAAAGGACGCTCTGCACGGAAGGAGTCTCAAATTGAGTCTAGCGCGCGCTCGAAAAATCGTTACGTATCTAGCATCTTTAGTTGTCGCTTTGCTTGCTCTGCCGGCGCTGTCGCCGGCCAGCCCAGTCACGGCCGGATTCACAAACATCGCCATTGACGATCCCGCCTTTACACAGTTGTTCTCGTGGTTCGACTTCGGCAGTACCGCGCCCGTGCAGCAGCGGATCACGTCAAGTCCAAACGTTTTGCACTTTCAAATTCCAATTACCACCGGCGATTCCAGTACCGGCATCTACAACCTCGCCGGCGGCGTTCACTTTGTTGGCCAAGCCACGCCGAAGGGAGTCGACAGCGTCCTTTGGTTGACTAATCTGGTGGCCAACAGTTCGACACAATTGGTCACCGGTGATGTCGCCGTCAACACTGGCGTTCCCACGACGGATGTTGCACTTTTTTACAACAATGCGGCGGGTCGTCTTGTTTTGGACGACGCACTGGCAAGCGAGTTGTCGGGCGAATTCGGGATACCCGATTTAAGTGGAACTCAGTTAGGCACACTCGTGATCGCTCCCGCGCCCGAGCCGGGTACATTAGCCTTGGTCGGCGGAACGTCGCTGATCGTCCTGGCATTGCGGCGCCGAAGGCGGGCCTGAATCGCCGGCTCGCCGCATCACTCCATTAACACCTGTTTGCGAGCGGAAAAGCCCTCGCTTTTCTCGCCAGAGTTTCCGATCGCAGCGCCGTTTATCGTTCCCTATAAGCTGTGGATCTATATAAGGCGTCATACGATTGCAATCCGGAAGTAATGCCGATGTGTTGGATTAAGGTTCATCTTCCCGAACTGGGCGTCATGTACTCTGATTCGAAAAGGGTCGTAATAGCAGCAGCCCGATATAGATCATAAGATCTCCAGAACAGAAAGCGTTGATGGCGCGGCGAATATAGTGTGGTACCTGACTCGAACGGGAACAAGCTTCACGGACGAGGCCCAAGTCTTCCCGATATGAGTGGTGGGCGTAATCGTGCTACTTACTCTAGCGCGACTCAGCAATGACTTCTCTGCGGCTCTCTCCTAAAAGGCTCGTCAGCTCCTGCGCGTTCTATCCTTCCGAGTCACTCATGTCCATGTCTCGATCCAGGAAAGTGACCTCGCCCGATGCAATGTTATAGAAGGCAGAAAGCACCAAGAGCTGCCCTTCTTTTATCAAGCCGGAGATAACAGGCGAGGCCTTGCGAAGCAAGTCGGCCTGCAGCCTAGCGTTTGCCTTGGCGACGGCGTTGACGTCGGGTCCCGCCTCGTCGATTGCGGGCTGAAGGTGCGAATAGAGGGCGCTGATTTGTCCGGGAGCTTCTTTACCGTCTATGGCGGCTTGGACTGCACCGCACATACCGTGCCCCATCACTAGAAGGACCTTCGCGCCCAACACTGCTGTACCGTATTCAAGGCTGGCGATGTTTTCCGCCGTCGTCACATTGCCCGCGACACGCACCACAAAAATCTGGCCGATGCTCTGATCGAAGACCAGCTCTACAGGCACCCGGGAGTCGGCACACGATAATACCGCCGCGAACGGTTGCTGTTGCTCACTTGTATGATTCCTTAAGATCGCAAGGTCCACTTCGAACGATTTCAGTCGTACAGCCACGAAGCGCTTATTGCTACGAACTAATTCCCTCAGCGCCATTCTGGGCGTGAGTGAGGCTTGAGCCAAAGCTGGGGTTGGATTCAGAACATTCATTCCCGCCGACGTCACCAAGCCGCCAACTGTGCTTCCGAGGGCAATCTGCAGGAACCTTCGGCGCTTTGCCAAGACGGGCTGCGAGCCGCCGGTAAGATCCGAGGCAGAGTGTGACGGATTACCAATAAGTGGAGCACTGTTATCTTCTGAATCGAAGCTACACATATGCGAACCTTTCTGTTACCGAACTATTTGCCTGCTATTCGGCACCCATGCTGGTAAGTCAGCCTAGTGTAATGCGGTTACAAATCGATTGCGCATCATAACTGGTACTGCCCGTACTAGAGAAAGTTAGTACCCGGGTTCAGCAGAGGACCAAGATCCTCGGGCACGTCCCTTCGAGGAGGCGTCGGGATGATCGCTGCAACTTCCGCAGTAGAAAAGTGTAAATAAGGAGCCCCTTGTGGACGGGCCCGTAGAAAGAGTTAGTCAGATACGGACGATAAGTCCCGCTATAACCGCCGAACTACTGAACCGGCACAAGGCCAATGAGCGGAATGACCCGCGTTTGTGAGGACCAATCAGGGCAGTCGGGCAAAAAATATCTTCAATGAGTGGATTGGCCTAATATCGTTCTTCGACCTTCGCACGATATGCGACAGGCGCCATAGTAGCCTCACGTAGAATCCTCTGCTTCAAAACGCTTCCGTCATTCCGGCTTACCCTAGTCTTCAAAACCACGTTTGAGGTATTCACCAGGGTTGGTCCCGACAACTCGCTTGAACGCCTTACTGAACGCAGCGTCGGACTCGTAACCAACCGACCGGGCGACGTCTATGAGCTTCTTGTCACGTTGTTTTAGTAATTGCATCGCCTTCTGCATTCGCCACTCGGTTACATATTCCAGTGGTGTTTGTTCGAGTAACTCTTTGAAGCGCGCTGCGAATGCGGAGCGGGACATGCCCGCCGCTGCCGCTAGGGATTCGACCGTCCAGGGTTTATTCACACTGTCGTGAACGGCACTCAGAGCAGTTCCTATTTGAGGGTCGAAAATCGCACGAAGCCACCCTTTGTTGCGCCATTCCACTTCCGACGCGATATGCGCCCGGAGCGCCTGGATGAATAGAACCTCGGCTAACCGAGTCGCGACTACTTCAGATCCCGGCGTCTGTTCCGCCATTTCTGACGCCAACGCTTGCATTGTGTTGTGAAGAGCAAGCGTGTGGGCCTGATCGGCCTTAATCAGAATGAAGCTCGGCAATAGCTGAGTGATCGGCTTTAGGCTGGCGCGATCGAAACTCAGGGACCCACAGACGATTGTCGTGGGCGCGCCGCCACCTCCATAATGAGCGACATTGCTGTTGGCCATGGCCCCGATCTCGCGGAAAGTCCACCGCGGACGGGTTCGTGGGCTGTCGCGCAAAACAATCGACGTCCCCCGGGCCAGCAGAAGGCAATCACCACCGGTGAGGGGAATCGGCTCGGGAATCCCTTCCACACTCAGCCAGCAGTTGCCGCGCGAGAGCATGGCGAAATGCGCCAAATCAGTGGGTGAAGTCTTTTTGCCGGAATACGTGACTTGTTCTTCGGTCTGTTTCTCTCGTATTAAGCCCCACGGGGCTGTAGCTTCGAGCCTGTGCTGACCGAAAGCGGTGACGTGCATCGTTCTGAAGATGTCGGTTATTGGATCCAATGCAGCCTCTCTATTTGGACGAATAGACAAAATGTTAGGGACTTCCGATCAGCTCTTGTCCACCGCCAAAGACATCTACCCTTCTGTAGTGAATTCTACACATCTAGAGAAGGGAGTAATTATGGGAAAGCTTGAGGGTAAGGTTGCAGTCATCACGGGTGGATCGAGCGGCTTGGGGCTGGCGAGTGCCAAGCGCTTCGTTGAAGAAGGTGCCTACGTTTTCATCACGGGTAGGAGGCAGGAGCAGCTTGATGAGGCCGTCAAGCTGATTGGCAGGAACGTAACCGGCGTGCGCGGTGACGCGGCGAATCTCGGTGACCTCGACCGCCTGTTCGATACAGTCAAGCGAGAAAAGGGCAAGATCGACGTCTTGTTTGCGAGCGCTGGCACGGGCGAGGCCGTACCACTGGGCGAGATTACGGAGCAGCACTTCGATGCGGCTTTCGGCCTGAATACGCGCGGAACGCTGTTTACGGTTCAGAAGGCGTTGCCGCTGTTCAACGATGGCGGATCGATCATCATGACCGGATCAGTTGCTTCGGTGAAGGGTTTTCCTGGTTTCGGCGTGTATTCGGCGAGCAAGGCGGCATTGCGCTCCTTCGCACGCACGTGGCTCAACGAACTGAAGGGCAGGAAGATCCGCGTGAACGTGTTAGGCCCAGGGCCGATCGCCACACCGATGCAGGAGCAAGTTCTCACCAAGGAGGCGAAGGAGATGTTCGAATCCCTGATTCCGCGGGGAACGATGGGTCAACCTGAGGAAATCGCGACGGTCGCGCTGTTTCTTGCTTCAGACGATTCGAGCTTCGTGAATGGGGTGGAGTTGGCCGTCGATGGCGGCTTGTCAGCGATTTAACGTCTGCAGACCTCGGTGAGTGGCTGACCTTCGGGTCGCGCGAAGTTGTTCACGGTGCACGTCTACGCGAAGGTCGCCACGCATCGGAATGCATAATCTGCGCGACTGAAGGCCGGCGAATCAATGTCAACACGGATTGGAGAAGCATTGTGAGCTATGCGATTTTAGGATTCGGCAAGATAGGCCAGGCGCTCGCCCAAGCCTTCGCCCGTAAGAACATCAACGTGACCGTCGCGAGCCGCAAGCCGCCCGAGGAGCTGGCACCGCAGGCTCGGGCAATTGGACCTACAGTCATCGCCAAGTCACTGCAAGATGCGCTCGAGGCCGACATAATCATCTTGGCAGTCCTGTTCGAGCAACATCGCGAGGTAGCGAAAGCGCTGCCGACTTGGACAGGCAAGACGGTCATCGACGCTATGAACGCGTTTGGAGTTCCACCTGAGGAGCTGGACGGTCTTCCGTCCTCCGCCTTCGTTGCGGAGTCGTTCCCCGGCGCCAAGCTCGTGAAAGGCTTCAATCATCTGATTGCGGCCACCGTGGCTACCGATCCGAACGTCGGCGGAGGCCATCGGGTCGTCTTTCTGTCGAGCGACGACGAGGACGCGATCACTCCCGTAGCGGATTTGGCCAAGCAGCTCGGGTTCGCGCCCGTCAAGTTGGGAAAGCTCAACGAAGGGGGCGCGCTGGTGCATGCACGCGGCCGCACTTGGGGTCCACTCATCTTCGAGGATTTGTTTAAACAGAAGCAGTAATCGATCTACGACGGTGTGATTTGGCCGGAAAAGAACGATTCAAAAACGCCCTCAGATCGGACATGCTCCGGTCTAAGGGAATGGAGAAATTCGATGAGCATACAAGAGAATGTCGAGATTGTGAAGAATTTTCTCGCGGCACTCAGCCGCCGCGATAAGCAAGGTTTGCTGGCGTTATCTGCCGAAGATATTGAGTGGATCATTCCGGGCGAGGACTGGCCACTGGCCGGCACGCACCGCCGGCATGCGGGACTGGAGAACTTAGTTCAGAAGGCTAACGATACGGTGGAAACCTCCTACCCAAAGCCTCCCGAGTTCATAGCGCAGGGAGACCGCGTTCTGGTCGTCGGCTTCGCTACGGGGAGAATCAAAGCCACGAATAGAACGTTCGAGGATCATTGGATCTTCGACATTACCGTTCGAAATGGCAGATTGACGAAAGTCCGGGAGTATGTCGACACGCAAGCGTTGGCACGGGCCTCCGAGAAAGCGTGAACGCATGCCCCCTAAAAGCGTGGATGTTGCGTCTCGATACAATCGGTTTCGCAAGCTCGTGATGAGCGAGGCGGTCGGAGAGTTGCCCCACGATCACTGCCCTATTGGCCAGAGGCTACGGCTTTCAACGGCTTCTTACCAGGCGCCGGCGAGGACCGATACCGCACGAAACGGTCCATACAATCAACGAAAACGTTGAACAGGGACGAAGACTTCTGAACCGCAAATGAGGAACGGGAGGCGCCTGCCGATGCTCCACAACACCAATGGCATCAAGTCATCTCTCACGTCGTTCTCATCAACCAACTACAGTGGAGTTGTCCGTCGACGGCGGCTTCTCGGCATCTGGAATCACCGGCGCGGGATTTGTACTGAAGAGTCCCGCTCGATTGCCTAATGTCGGATGGCGCGTCATTCGTCGATCGATCCGTTGAGGATGTGCGCAAACGGGACGAGACCTGCCTTTTGAAGAGTCTCGCGTGATGCGACGTTGGCGGGATTGCAGCGGGCACACGGGATGCTCCCGAGCGCGTACGCACTGCGTTTGAGTTCCTGGACCAGATACGACCCAAAACCGTGGCGCCTGAAGGGTTCGACCGTCTCCATGTAGATGTCTGCGTACGGCACGTTGTAGTGAAACATGAGGCCGCCGGTGGCGACGGTCGCGCCGTCCAGCATAAGCCGGTATTCTGCGCCGCCTTGTCGCTGAGCGATGGCGTTCCAGGTCTCCTGATCAGACGTCAGCTGCTGAAGGGTCGCGCCATTCGCTGGCAGCGAAGTAGTGATCGCATCGCGAAAGACAATCTTCTCGCTCCAGATGTCGCGAGCGTATGCATGCAGCATTACCGCGAGCAGGACGTCACTCGACTGGATCTCCATGAACCGTGCGTTGCTGGCAGTGAGCAGGGCCTCGAACAACTCGAATGCGTGTGCCCGGTGCTCGGGTAGCACGTAGAACTCGAAGATGGACGGCTTGTCCTTCCAAGGGCCTGCCAGAGCGATCGAACCGAAACCAGCCGTGACACCGTTGACACTCAAGATGTAGGTCACTGTCCAGCCATCCCGCCGGTGAATCGAGTCGTGCACGATCTGGCCGTTCATCTCCTGCCGATAGCGAACGCGTAGTGGAAGGACCGTGTCTGCCGTTGATGTTGTGGCCAAAGCAAGCATAGGACGCTCGAGCTCAGTCCAGCATAGACGCTGCTCTGGTCAAAGGCAATGTCGCAACCTTATGGCGACGTTATCATCTCCGAAAATCAAAACTCGAATGTCGCACGTGGTGACCGCGGGGAAGTATCGACGCCCATTTGTTCCCGCCTTGTCGTCGTGAAGGATTGACGATTCGTTCTGCAACCGCTTTCTCATAGGACCCCGATTTTCGGTGTCGTTGGCCCATTGACCTGCGAACTGTAAGGCAGATACGTACCGCAAGTCCCAATGTATCCGCTAACCATCACATCCGTGCAGAACAGCAGGGAGTGCAAGGGCGGCGTGTATCGATTTCAAGAATGGCGGACGTCATGCGCGTTTGCGGTGATCCGGCTTTTTTGAAGATCAGCCATTCATGCCTATGGCAGCAAATAAGCATTGCTGCGCGTGACACAATCAGGCGGAGAAGACAAGAACATGTCAGCGTTAAAACAGCAGATTAAAGACTCCATGCGCAGTGCATGGATGGCTGGTGATTTCGGTGTTGTGGCCAAGACAATCAGCGGGGGCGCAGAGGCCTTCATTGAGCGTCTCGCGATTTCACCCGGCACGCACGCGCTGGACGTTGCCTGCGGTACCGGCAATCTTGCCATTCCACTGGCCCGTGCTGGTGCGGTGGTCACCGGTATTGATATAGCACCGAATCTCCTCGTCCAGGCTCGTGAACGTGCTGTTAAGGAGAGTCTTACTATAAGGTTCGACGAAGGCGATGCCGAACAGCTCCCATACGCCGACGCTTCTTTCGACTGCGTCGTCTCAATGTTTGGGGCCATGTTCGCTCCGCGGCCTGAACTTGTCGCCGCCGAGTTCGCCCGCGTTCTCAGATCGGGCGGCCTGCTTGCGATGGCCAATTGGAATCCCGACAGCTTCTCAGGCCAGATGTTC
Organism: Terriglobia bacterium; assembly: GCA_963723645.1. GTDB lineage: Bacteria > Acidobacteriota > Terriglobia > Bryobacterales > Bryobacteraceae > Bog-105. The sequence goes on along the minus strand of CAVRRR010000004.1, from coordinate 186,468 downwards.
AGAGTCAGTGCCCATCACGTCCCGCCGCCCCAAGGTATTGCCCCTCCGGTGCTTTGGGGCGATGAGGCGACCGTTCGCGAGCGGCTAAGGTCTTCTTTCCGAGATATTGAGACTAAACTGATCCCGGTGGACTTCGATTTACCGACAAATGCGGCCGGAGCGGTAGCCTTCTTTCGCAAGTATTTTGGTCCGACGCACGTGGCCTTCAGTCGCCTCGATGAAGCTGGCCAAGTCGCCCTTGAATCGGATCTGGAGTCTTTATGGACATCCGCAAACGTTTCTCCTGCCCCTCACAGTCAAACCTTGATCCACAACCAATATCTTCAGGTGACCGCTGTTCGCATCTAATCCCACAGGCAACTTTCGTCTATAACTCGATTCGGGTTGGTTGTCCCCAAATTTAGGATCGTCACGCCGCCCGGCTTTTGAGCGTTATCCGCTTCAGATCGTTCCGCGTGGGGTTATTTAACCGTTGCGACTACGCAGGAGCGATCGCGCAGCGAAGCTGACTGAATGAAGCTCGAGCAATCTATCGGATACTGACGCCGCTTAAACGGGAGTAGTCAGGCCCGGTGGCGAGGGCTCTTCGATTGGGCTTGGACCGATGTTCCGTGTCCGGCCAAGAATTGCCGGTAGGCATGATCGATGAAGCGCTTGTCGAGGGGGCCTGAGGCGAGCAAAAGTCGATAGTACAGCGATCCGTAAAGGAGATCGATCGCGGCATCGATATCAAGATCTGTTCGCAGAGAGCCTTCCGCTATTGCCGCCTGCATGATCTGGCGAACGCCTGCGCGTCGTGGATTGAGCCAGCGATCCCGAAAAGCGCCGGCAAGCTCCGGATCCGATTGCGCTTCCGCCACGAGAGAGCGTATGAGATTACCCCGAGAACTGCGAAAAAAAGCGACTTGCAAGTCGAGCTGTCTGCGAAGCCTTTCGACTGCGCTGCTCGCCTCCGGGAAGGCAGTCTCACTCCCGATTGATATCACTAGCGAGTCCATGACTAAGGCAGCCTTATTCGGCCAGTGCCGATAAACTGTCATTTTCCCAACCCCGGCTGCTGCGGCAATCTCGTTCATACTGACAGCCCGGAAACCCCGCTCAGTTACCAGACGGAAAGCAGTGTTGAGAATTGCATCGTGCGCTGCCTGACTGCGGGGTCGCCCAGTCGCCCCCATGAGGTTTCCTCCTCCTTGACCTAGAAAGCTCAACCTCCAATGATACCGCCGGTATCGTATGCTAGTAGAAACGATACTCTGAGTATCGGATTGGAGAAAATGAACAAGATTGTCATCGTTACTGGCGTTAGCAGCGGGCTCGGGCGAGGATTTGCCTTGGCGTTGCTGCAGGCCGGCTTCAAAGTGGTCGGCACGGTACGGAAACAGGAGGCAGCAGAGGAATTCGAGCGCCTTCAGAGCGGAGCAGCGTTTGCACGAGTTCTCGATGTAACGGATGATCCGGGGCAGCTTGCCAAGGTTGTGAACGAGATTGAGCAGAGCATTGGCCCGGTTTACGCGCTCATCAACAACGCGGGTTACGGGCACGAAGGAACACTGGAAGAGAGTTCGATGGATGAGCTGCGCCAGCAGTTCGAGGTGAACGTCTTCGGAGCCGTCGCCATGATTAAGGCCGTTCTGGCTCTTATGCGCGCCCGGCGCGAGGGCCGGATTGTTAACGTGACATCCATGGGCGGCTTGATGACCATGCCCGGATTGTCCTATTATCACGGGAGCAAGTTCGCCTTGGAAGGCATCTCGTCTTCGCTGGCTAAAGAGGTACGCCCGCTAGGTATCTATGTGACTGCGGTTGAGCCGGGAATGTTCCGGACGGAGTGGGCCGGCCGCTCTATGGTGCGCTCCGAGCGTAAAATTGCAGATTACGACACAACTTTCAATCCGATCCGGGAGACCCGACTAGAGAGAAGCGGCCGTCAGCCGGGCGATCCGGCCAAAGCCGGTAAAGCGGTTGCGGAATTGCTGACCTCTCCGGAACCGCCTATGCATCTGCTGCTTGGACCGGACGCACTCGACTACGTGCAGAAGGAGTTCGAGACAATCCACTCCGAGTTTGCAGCGTGGGAGCATGTGACACGATCAACCAACTTTGATCGCAATGCCTGATGGGGTCCGGGATCCGAGTAAGTAGATTTCTTACCGGAACTCACTTCGGCGATGTCTGGCCTTACCAACCATCGCCGGCGGTATCGGGATTGAAGGCGGGGGAACGGCTACGCGGAAAGCTCGAATCGGAGCCAGGTCCATCGTCAAACACATCCCCGAGATGGGCATCGCATCGAGAGCACCGAACTTCAACTCTCTCAATCAAAAGCGCGTGATCTTTGGCAAAGAACAGTGTTGTCTGCGGGCCGTAGCTCGAAAGCTTGGCCAGCCGGATAACGCAGTCCTGCAACAGACACACTGATAGACTCGGCGATCATGGTTGTTTCAGTAGCGCCCGGTCGATGCGCGCCCGGTGCTTCTAGAGGGTGACCCCGAAGTCGACGGGGGCAAAACGTTCTTCCATTCGAGCGTCCGTCTTCACTAGCTTGCGAGTGAGTAATCGAGACAAGCCGGGTGAAACGCAGTGGCATGAACAGAGCGCTCTCCTTGGCGACAAGACGGGACGTATGTGCGGGCTGACACCCAAAGACATTTGCCCGACAATCCGCCTGACGTGGAATTGGGGAACTGGCTATAAGTTGCCCCGCGGAGCGCACCGTTTGTATTTGATCGAATTTACGATAGCTATCGCTTCAGAAATCACTTCGTGTAAATGTGGGTCTTCCGGTGGTGGAAGTTGTTCGGGAACTGTGGCATCAGTCGTTAGTGTGTAGCTTTTATCTCCACACGATTGCCCCTCGGAGGCAAAGAAGTACCCTTGTCGGGAGTGAAAACGCCTGCAAACCAGCGATCACTTCCGAAGTAAGATCGAGACCCAGCAGTAATCGATTCACCAAACCCCTTCCTGATTCCACAAGCCTTGTCAAGCTGCGCGCCTCCGGTACGAAGTACGAGGTTTACGAACAGCAGCTTGTCGTTTGCGGGCTGTGGAATACGATCGAAAAAGTTACTGCACGACCACGCTTGCATCACATTAAGCCAAGGAATGCCAAATGCTTCAACAAATCTGCCAGGACCTGCATGGCTCGTGTCATAAGCCAGTGTGAAGGCATAAAAGTCGTGTTGAAGCACAATTCTTTATTGGGATGGACGACGGATGATCCGTTGGTAGGCTTTCTTTTGATTCCATTTCGGCCAGTCACATCATTGGTGACAAGCGCAAGTCGCCATCCTGGGGGAATCGTAATCATTACCTCGTCGTCTTGGTAGACCCGCGGAGAGGGCGCTGGGTTTTCTGAGGCGGTTCTTGCTCGTGCGGCTTGCAGCCTAATAACTGCTGGGATGCCAAAACAAAGCCGCTCAATGCGAGCAGCAGAACGACTGAGCGCGCCATTGCACAAGTTTATATGGAAGCGTACATACGCCTTGCAGCTCGCCATTGTCCACGTCAAGGCTCTCCTAAGTAGACAGAGCTGTTATTGCTTTAAGGCACTGGATCGGCCGGATCGCTTAGAGACGGCGCTCTTCGGCAATCGCGGGACAACCTGAACGCCTGCCCAAAGCGTAGCGATCGTTTGCTCGACTACGAGAGTTTGTTCAGGCAAGTCGGGCACAACACCTTGGATGACCATGAGCGTGGCGAGGCCGAGGATCGTGTACCACCAACTGTGGGCTATCACTATGTCGTCCCTACTTGGCAATTCTTCATCTTTGGCAACATCGAAAAAGAGCTGCACGAAACGTTGGAACAAAGGCGTGCCGATGTCGTTGATATATTGTCCAGCGCGGATGCCGTTGCGGTTTTCCGGCCCGAAGAAGACGTTGCGGAACTGCTGTGGATGGGCAGTGCAGAACTGAATCAAGCCGCGTGAAATCGCAAAAAGGCGCTCTTTCGGTGCATGATGTTTAGCGGCAATCGCGTCGAAGTTCTGAATCAGCAGTTGGATTGTCTCGCTGCTCAACTCGGCAAGAATATGCCATTTGTCAGGAAAATGCTGGTAGATCACGGCGTGCGTATAGCCGATCTCTTTAGCGATCGCGCGAAGCGTCACGGCTTCATAACCGCGATCGGCGAACATTTTGCTGGCTGCCGCAAGAATTTCGCCGCGCAGCCTCTCCTTACGTTCTACCCGGCGACTTGGCGATGTGGATGTCACTTTATGAGCTTACTCCCTTTTGAGCGCTTTTCGACCAATCGTTCGTTTATAACCAGTGGTCGGAGTACAATACCGTTTACTGGAATCCCGTTCGGCACATATGCAGTGAGCACATGACACGATGAGAACAAGAATGGGAACGTCGACACACGTTTCGCCGGGTTTCCGTTGGAAGGCTACAGAAGATCGAATGGTGCGCGCGAGAAGCGGGACCGCCCCCGTTCGATCCTTCGGTCTTCCCAATCGAGAACGTCGCAATCACCGTTCCCATCCCCATCTGGTGCTGACCTATAGACAATCCACGTTCTGCCGGTATCTGCTGGTGATTGCAGTGTTCGTCACCAGACTGTTTCAAGGTCCAGCGTCGAAAAGGGCGGCACCTTTCCCGATTCTTAGCACCGGATCGCCTCTTCAGAACACGTAAAGCGAATCGGTGAAAAGTATCCCTGCGAGACACGGACAATAAGAGCTCTAGGGGTGATCTGCGGTTCGTAAACGCCACTCTTGCGTTGCTCCTTGAAAAACCAGTGAGTAATTTGCAACCAACGGTTTTATGCAAGCCTCTAATCGTCAGGTCGCACATTTTGATGGGCGGCTAAATACGAGGCAAATAAGAAAGAGGATGCAATGAAGGTTCTAGTGATCGGAGCAGCGGGCAAGAGCGGAGAGGCGCTGGTAAATGAGGCGCTGGCGTCCGGGCATAAGGTGACGGCTTTCGTGCGTGGTGCCGCGCAGTACAAAAAGGCGAACGTCAGGGTTGTTGCGGGCGACGTGCTGGATGCCGCCGCGGTAGACGTTGCCGTAGCCGGACAGGATGCGGTCATCGATGCGCTGGGCGGCAAGACGCCCTGGAAAGTGACGACGATGGAAACGACCGCCGCACACAATATTGTGGGTGCGATGCGACGCAATGGCGTGCGGCGATTGTTGAAAATCTCGGTGGTTGGTGCGGGCGAGAGCGTCAAGAACGCCGGCTTCTTCAACGAGCACTTGCTCATGCGAACGTTTCTGCGAGGTCTGCTGGTAGACAAGGCGGGCATGGAGGCCGAGATCGAAGGCAGCAACTTGGACTGGACGCTCGTGCGGCCGCCTATGTTGACCGACGGCGAGAAGACCGGCGTTATCCGGGTGCTAAGCACCGAGGGCGGCGAGAAGGCGCACAAGATCGGGCGGCCCGATCTGGCAGCCTTCATGGTGCAGCAACTGGAAAGCAGCCGGTATGTTCGTCAGGCAGTGACGGTCACGACCACCTAGGAGCTTTCGCGAGAATCGAGGCAACCGTGCGGACGCACTGTTTTCGCGGGCACAGAGAGCGTCTCGCTGATCTCGGCCAGCGGTTCCCACAGCATCAGCATGTGATCGACGCCGCTGCTGCCGCCAAGGTCAAACTGCTCGTCTACACCAGCATCTTGCGTGCGGACACGTCCAGCCTTTCTCTTGCAACCGAGCATCTGGCTACGGAGAAGGCGATTCAAACTCAAGCGACAGATAACTGTGGAACTCCACAGGACTAGCGGAGTGCTAGCTGCGCAAATCACAAGCTCTGACGTTCGCACCAGAGCATCATCTTCGTTCTAAGAAAGGATCCTTTATGTCAAATATGTCGAATTTCCCCACGCCGCTTGAAGAAGTCATTCATCACAACGTCATCAAGAACAACAAAACAGGCGGCCCGGCGCTTGATGTCGGGCAGATGAAGTTGCTCTGGAGGGCTTTGGGAGAAAACACGGGCTACACGTTCTCCATCTTCGAGAGCACGCTTGCGCCGGGCATGGGCATTCCACTTCATAGACACCCCTTTCCAGAGTTTTTCTACGTACTGGAAGGCAATTTGTCGATCGGGTATTGGAACAACCAGGGTGTCACTGAGTGGGACGCGTGTGAAGCCGGGGAGAGCCTGGTAGTGCAGCCCAATGCGCCTCATACATTCTTCAACAAGAGTGAGCATCCGTGCCGCATGCTGAGTGTGTCAACGTATCACCACGAGCGGATGATGAAGGATGCGATGCATCCGGAGGGCAGGACAGACTTCCTGCCTCCTCAACTCTCTCAGGCTGATTTTCAGAAATTGACGAAGTCGATGGAGCAGAATCAGACATTCCTTGTCGCAGACCATGCTTAGTATTGGCCATCTCTTGAGTTCACTTTTGAACTCAAGAGATGCCCCGTCCGGTTGGGGTTGCAGCAAACGAAAAACAAAGCTGTTTGCATGGACCGACAGCGGAGACCTGAGTGCAGCACAATGAGCGAGGCAGATATGCAGGAAACGGCGAGGCTTATCAACGCGCCTCAATCCACGCGCAAAGCATCGGTCGGGTTCACCGTCGATGCGCGCTGTGCGGGAACAAAGGCGGCACTCAATGCTGCCAGGCCGAGAACCAGAATGGCTCCGGCGATCGCCGTTGGATCAGATGGGCTCACATCGTAGAGCTGCGATTGCACCAGCCGGCCCAAAGCCCAGACAGCGGGCAGACCAACGCTTATCCCCAAAAGGATCATCGCCAGGGCATCTCTAAGCACCAGCCAGATAGTGGAAGATCGCTTGGCGCCCAGCGCCAACCGGATCCCAATTTCCCGCGTGCGTTGGGTCACCACATAAGACATCACTCCGTAAAGGCCAACCAGGGAAAGTAACAACGCAAGCAGCCCGAAACCGCTGGAGAGCGTGGCCAGCATGTGCTCGGTCGTCAATGATCGGTCCACTTGTTCATTCACCGTTCGGAAGTCGGTCAGCGGCAATGTTGGATTCACTTTACGCACAATCGAACGAAGCTGTTCGAACGCCACCGCCGATGTGCCGCGAATCCGCACATAAAAGCTACCGCTCGGGCCCTCACCATCGAAGAAGGGGAAATACGCTTGCTCTGATTCCTCGCGAAGACCGCGATAATTGAAGTCCGACACTACACCGATAATTTCCGTATCCGGCTTTGCGTCCGGTCCCGCACCCTGACAAATGAGTACTCCAAGCGGATTCTGCCCTGGCAGATAGCGTTTCACGAAAGTTTCGTTCACGATCGCTTTGCTTACTCCTTTCTCACCCGGCAATCGGTTATCGTGTTCGTCGAAGTTCCGACCCTCAAGGATCTTAATACCCAGAGTTTGGAAAAATTGAGGTGTAATTGCATTCAGATTGATGTCGTGATCGGTCGCGATCCGCTCCCGTGCCTGAATCGTCATGGGATTGTTCCAGCTTCCGCCCGTCAACAAAGGAAACCGCGCTATCCCCGCCGATTGGGCAATCGGAGCTTGCCGGATTGCTTCCTCGATGCGGTGCATCAGCTGGCCTGACTTCGCCGGAGAGTAACCGTTGCGCAAAGGGTCCACACCGAAGGACACAAGACTCGACGTCACAAAGCCCGGTCCCTTTGTCAGCAGCGCATCCAGAGTCCGCACAAACAATGCCGCGCCCACTACCAGGATCAGAGTCAAGGCAATCTGCGCCGTGACAATCACTTTCCGAAGCCGGATAGCATTCAACGAACTGCCACCGCGCTCACGAAGCGACGACACCAGTGGCCGGTGTCCCGTCTGCCACGCCGGCGCAAGGCCGCTCAACACACCCGCCGCCACACTCACCAGAAGCGCGAAAAGCAAAACACGCGAATCAATTGACGCGTGCAAAGCAGTAGCCGCGCTACTTTCCGGAACAGAAGCGATTAGAGCTCGCACCACCAGCGGGGCCACCGCAGCGCCCAGCAAACCGCCAGTCAGGGCAATCAGCAGGCTGTCGGCGAGAAGCTGCCGCCTTAGTCGTCCTCCTGAAGCCCCTAGGGCCAGCCGCGTGCTGATCTCTCGTTCACGTGCAGAGCCGCGCGCCAGAAACAACCCGGCCACGTTTAAACACGCGAGCCCCAGCAACACGGCCGTTACCGCGAGTAATACCCACAAGGGTTCCACCAGCCGCCGCCGCAGACCCGAATGACCCTGTGGCGCAGCACTCAGCACCAACGATGAATGGAGAAAGTTCCGCCGCCTCTCCGCCGTGATGACCGGGAATCCCGCCCGCAACGTATCATCGTGCAGCATCGACTTGAACCAAGGTTGTAACCCCGCTTGCGCCCGGCGCAGAGTCATGCCTTCTTTCAAGCGTCCCAAAACCTGCATCCAGCGCATACGCCGGTTCAACAGCCCAGTGAACCGGGGAATGGCTGCGGCGGACATCGATGCCGGCATCCAAAGCGCGGGAACTTGGCCCACGTCTATGCCACGAAACGTTGCGGCAGCCACCCCAATCACCGTCAGGGGATGTCCGTCCACCAGCAACTTGCGCCCCACCACGTTCGGGGAACCGTTGAAGTCCCTCTGCCAAAAGTCATACGCCAGCACTACCACTGGGTTGGAACTCGGGCGCGCGTCGTCATCGCTGTCCAGAACTCGTCCTAACGCTGGCTTTACGCCGAGCACGCGAAAGTAATTGCCGGAAACAATCTCCACTTCCGCCGCTTGATAATCGCCGCCTGTCGAAAGATCCGCCGGAATCTGGGCACGGCAAAAAACACCATCGAAAAACTCCTTTTTCCCGTCCAGATCGCGGCAGATCGGATACGACATCAGGTTCCAGCTTCCGAACCCGTTCGCAACCTGATCGCCCTTCCAGTCAATCAGGACGAGGCGCTCCGGATGGTAGACCGGCAGCGCGTGCAAGAGCACCTGATCCACCAGTGAATAGATCGCTGTCGTCGCCCCGATGCCGAGCATAAGCGACAGCACGGCGGTCGCCGTAAAGGAAGGCGTTCGCCGAAAAGACCGCGCCGAGAACCGCAGATCATAGGCAAAGTCTCGCAACGACCGCGTCAGCCACACGTCCCGCACTTGTTCCTGAACCTGCGTGACCCCGCCAAGTTCCAGCATGGCCTGACGCCGCGCTTCCCATTCCGGCAAACCCGATCGCTCCAAATCATCGATGCGTCGCTCCAGGTGATAGCTCAACTCCCGGGCCAGCCCGCTCTCCAGCGTTCTGCGCCGAAACCAGTTCACCAATTTCCTCATCGGTTACCCTCTTCGAAAATCAATTGAACCGCTCCCGTCAGGCGAGCCCAGCTATTCTTTTCAACTGCCAGCTGCTTGCGGCCGGAAGCCGTCAACGAATAAAACTTCGCTTCACGCCCCGTTTCCGATTGCTTCCATTCCGCCTTCAGCCAGCCTTTGATTTCGAGCCTGTGGAGTGCCGGATACAACGAACCCTGATTCACCTGAACTACTGATTGCGAGATCTGCTCCAGCCGCTGAGCGACACCATAACCATGCGCCGGCTCAAGCGACAGGATCTGCAGAATCAGCATGTCGAGCGTTCCTTGCGGGATCGGAAAACGGGATGACGGCAATATCTCAACCTTCTACTCATCAGGGTACGTCACCGATAGGTCGAAGATCAAGGGGTACTTGAAGATCCTGATCTACTTCTGCAAAGCGCCACGTTGAGCGGCCAGTTCCACAGCCAAAGCACGCCGGATGGTCGATTCCCAAACGTCTGCCGGTGGGATCAGGAAGAGATCCGGCCTAGTGGTGTAGCATTCCTGCCGCTACTACACAGAAGCTAAGACATCGGTGCATTCTGTCAGTAGAACTGATAGTGCGCTACACGAGATGCACAACCGTAATGTATTTACGTGGATAGAATGAATCGCAGAAGGTGCCGACGTAGTCCGCGGCCTGACCCTCTGCATTGCCTGCGCAAGCTTTAGAGCGGGGCAGCGAAAGAAACCGCCTCAGCTTCCCTCTGATTTCAGGATATCGCGAAACGGGGATCTTGCTGCAAGACCCGGGTTGTGGTGCATAATCGTCAACCGATGCCAGAACTAAACGGGAGCGGGGCGCGAGTTGGAGATTATGTACTTATCCATAGACAGCAACAGGGAGCCAGAGCGAGGCCGAATCACGCCGCGGACTTGAGGGGATCCCGTACGACCGCCGGGGCCGCTGATGCGCCAGCCTCGCCTGACATGACGCTAGCCGGAGCGTGGCGATGACGGAGCACGCAGTGGTCATCGCTGGCGGAGGCCCAACGGGGCTGATGTTGGCGGCCGAATTGGCGTTGGCTCAGGTAGATGTCGCCATCGTTGAGCGGCGGGACACGCAGGACATCACCGGCGTGCGTGCAGGTGGGCTCCATGTACGCACGATCGAAATACTCGATCAGCGCGGAATCGCCGATCGCTTTGTTTCGCAAGGGCAGGTGTCTCGCAGGGCTCCCTTTGCGCGTATTGCTCTCGATCTCAGTGACCTTCCCACTCGCCACAACTACTTTCTGGCGCTCTGGCAGACCCATATCGAGCGAATTCTGGCCAAGTGGGTCGGCGAGTTGACGGTTCCGATCTATCGGGGACACGAGGTGACAGGTCTCGTACAGGACGACGCCGGCGTTGAGATCGAGCTGTCCGATGGCAATTGCTTGCGAGCGAGATATCTCGTCGGGTGCGACGGCGGGCGTAGCCTCATCCGTAAGAAAGCAGGGATCGACTTCCCAGGATGGGATCCGTCCACCAGCTACTTGATAGCCGAGATCGAGACTTCCGAAGAGCCGGACTGTGGCATCCGCCGTGGTGAAAAGGGTATTAATGCTATCGCGAAACTCGAGGATGGCAACCACGTGCGAACCGTCCTAAATGAACGGCACGTTCGCGAGGGAGCCGAGCCGACCTTAGGCGACGTGCGCGAGGCGCTCATTGCGGCCTACGGCACGGATTACGGAATTCGCAGCGCCGCCTATATCTCTCGCTTTACCGACAGGGCAAGGCAGGCAGCTTGCTACCGCAATGGGCGCGTGCTTCTGGCCGGCGATGCGGCACACGTGCATTCGCCCGTCGGTGGACAGGGTCTCAACCTCGGTCTGCAGGATGCGGTGAATCTGGGATGGAAGCTTGCCCAAGTGATGCATGCAACATCACCGGAGCGTCTTCTTGACAGCTATCATGCCGAGCGGCACCCGGTCGGTGCCCGCGTGTTGCGCATCACCATGGCGGTCACGGCGCTGGACCGCGGTGACGATCGTACCGAGGCCTTACGCGATACGGTGTCCGAACTGCTTCAAATGGACGAGCCTCGTAAGCGATACGTCGCTATGATCTCTGGTCTCGACATTAAATACGATTTCGGTAGTGGACACCCGCTGCTCGGCCGTCGCATGCCCGATCTCGACATAATCACCGATAAAGGCCCGCTGCGGGTATTCACCATGCTGCACGATGCCCGCCCGATACTCCTCAACCTCGGCGGGTACAGCGGTTTCGACATCACGCCATGGGCAACCCGGGTCAAGTCGATCGACGCGAAGTACGACGGAGCCTGGGAGCTTCCGGCTCTTGGCGCGGTCACCGCTCCCGAAGCTGTGCTGATTCGGCCCGACGGACATGTCGCTTGGGTGGGAGACCCGGCCGAGCCCGGCCTCGTGGAGGCACTCACTACGTGGTTCGGAACAGCCGGTTCGGTGTAGTGCAGTGGCGTTTCCGAGATTTCAGCCACAGGCTTAGGAGGGCAGCTGATTGCGTGTAAGCAAACCCATTACGGGCAGTCGCGGCGCACAATTCCTTCGAAGGCCTATGGCGGCCTGATCCTGCATTCCGGCATCAATCTGGTTTGTATTGGTAAATCGTGAGAATGAAATTGCTTCTTTGAAGGGGCGAACTCAATCGAGTGGCAGCTTGAGCTTAAATGGCCTAGAGCGTGACCAGGCCCCGTGCGCCTGAATCCCGCACCGTTTGCCGATGCCGCCCAATGGATTGAAAGCTGCCCACGCCTCTGGGAGGAGAGCTTCAATCGTCTGGGTGCGCTCTTTGAACCCGAACGGCCGGCGCCTAAGAAAGGAAACCAACGGGGCCGCAAGCAGTAATAGAAAGGCAAACAAAGAATTGTTCGAGAAGGAAGCGTTTGTACAAAGTGCCACTCGATCGAGTGTGGAAGGCATGGAGCGAAAAGGAGCAGCTTGCGAAGTGGTGGAGTCCAAAAGGCTTGCGATTCTGGTTTACACTCTCAACCATGGATACGGAGCACGGCGCGCCGAAGACTTTTCCTTCTCGCACATCCGTACTCGTCGCTGCGGCCCGTGCTTTTGGCTCCCGCGACGAAGAGGTGGGCGTAAGAAATCCAGATTTTCCGGCAGATCAGTTGGACCCACACAGGAATACGAAAAGCGTCGAATTCAGATGGTGCTGGGCCAGGTTCCTCCCAATGTTATCTATGCAAGTATCGATTTCGAGAAAGACAAGCTCATAAGCGCCCTCGAGAAATGTCAGGGCTGAATCGAGGCGATAACGTATGAAGAGGGATCGCACTATCCATTTCCTAAGAGCTCTTTGGCACCCGCTGGATTTGCGCTCGAGAGACTAAGATATGCGAAAAGGGCTTACGAGAAAACCGCAAGCTGACGAACCCGCGACGCAAAGCAAGAATTACATAACGCCGGGCGGGCTGCAGCGCCTCAAAGATGAGCACCGGTTTCTGGTCACCAGGGAACGCCCGGCCGTGACGGAGGTGGTGGCGTGGGCTGCGAGCAATGGCGATCGCAGTGAAAACGCCGACTATCAGTACGGCAAGCGGCGACTGCGCCAGATCGACGGGCGGATTCGCTTTCTCACGAAGCAAATCGAATCCGCGGAATCAATCGACCCGGAAACTCCGCGAGCGGGGCAGGCGGCGACGAGGGCGTTCTTTGGAGCGACAGTGCGGTATGCCAATGCTGCGGGAACGGAGCGAGTGGTCAGCATCGTAGGCACCGACGAAGTCGATCTCAACCGCAAGCACATCAGTTGGGTGTCGCCTCTCGGGCGCGCGTTGATGAAGGCGGCAGCGGGCGATCGTGTAATTCTCCAAGCGCCAGGTGGTACAGAACACCTGACCGTGCTGGAAGTGCGTTACGAGCGCATTTCGGTGGAACCGTTCCGTGAACCACCGGGAGCTGAGGCCGCGGCGAAGCAACTCCCCCGCGGACGCCAATCCACCTGATGAGGGCAGCGAAGGGACATATGAAAGCTCCAGGCTCCGAGTAAGGACGAACTATTTGTTCCGCTACTATTCGACCCAGTCAGGATCGATCGCGTGACGGCCTACTATCAAGCGATAGAGTCCCAACCGCTGTGCTGCTAATCAGGGCTGTGTCTGGGGATAGTGAAACGCGTGCACTCCCTTGATCTCGCCATCGACAACGTGGATCCTGTCGAAAACGTGATCTACACCGTTCACCGTTTCCATATCGAAGACAGTCGCGACATAGTCTCCCTCCACGATATGCTGCTTGACCTTAATGCCCTTGACCGCCGGCATGACGCTCGCCAGGAATCCAGTTATCGTTTGCCGACCCGTCAACTTTGGCATTCGAGGGCCCTCAAAGGTGACGTCTTCGGCGAGGCGCACTTGGGACACATTCTTGCTCACAAAGCAATCCAAGTAGGCTTCTACCAGTGCTACCTTCTGTTCCCGTGACATAGCCATGTCGCTTGTTCATGATCGCATCTGTGCGCGGCTTTTCAGGTACGACGGGCTGCGATAGAGCATGGCCGTCACGCGGCTACACCCGCTCCGTCATCCAGAGAACCGACTCGCGAGAGTTTCCGACTGAGCAGGATACCGCCAATCAGGAAGTAGATTGCGCCGAAAATAGCGTATCCACCTATGCCTTTTATGTCGAACTTGCCGCTCAGGCCACCAAGCACAAACGCGAAGCCCGCCGCAGTCGATTGTGCACCGCTGAGAATCATCGCCCATTGGCCTCCCAACTGCCTGCGCCGGGCAAGACCGACCAGCAATTGGAGCAGACCGGCACACAAGGCCCAACTACCAAATACCGCGATCGCATATGCAGGCTGGTTGAAGACCGTGAGCGCAATTCCGAATGCGGCCGCTACTCCTAAAGCGCCGTTGATGATCTGGGAAGTGCGTGCAACTCCAGTCCGATCTGATGTCTTGAAGTCGTACAGCGTGCATGCAACATCCCACAAGGGATAGAAGATCAGCAACATTGCCGCGACTCGTGGTTGGGTTGACGCACTCGAGATGACGGCCGCAGCCCAAATCAACTGGAACAAAGTTCGTGTGAAGTAAAGATTCCGCAGTGAGCGGCTGGAAGCCATCGAGATTGGTTGCATATTAGTCCTATCTTCTAGTTGGTAGATTTGATGGTACAGAAAGGGAACTCGCCTTGTTGTGCTTTACATGTGGTGTTAATCCAGCTCTACGCAGAGATGCGCTTCAAAGCGGCATCGGTGATGGTCTTGAAAACATCACAGCTGCCGGCGGCCCGCGCCGACAGCATCGCTCCGTGCACGACGGCCATTAAGAATTGAGCTTCGGTTGTGGCAGGCTCTTGAAGTTTGATTACGTGCTCTTTGACGCCCGCCTTCAGTGTCTTCTCCAGCCATTCACTCAGAGTTTTGAAATGCAAGCGAATCTCCATTTGCACTTCTTCCGGTAACGAAGGCAGCTCAGCGCCCAGTAAAGCCGCGACGCAGAAAGTCATTGTGCCGTCGCGAATACAGCCTTCCCAGTGCTGAACATAAGCTCGGATCCGAGCCAAAGGATTTTTGATCTGCTGCTCCAGTGATTTTGTTCCTTCCAACAGCAGCCTGCGATGGTCTTGGAGAACTGCAATCGCCAGACCTGCTTTAGTCGGAAAATGGTGGTGGATACTCGCTTTTCTGATGCCGACCGCTTCGGATATATCGGCATAACTGAAAGCCGAATATCCTTGATCGATCATCAGCTCGTCGGCTGCTTTCAAGATGCGCTCCGCAGTCTCACCGGACACGTCAACAAGGCTACCAACTAGTAGGACAGAAAGCAAGCTCTCTCAGGTGATTTCAGGCAGGAGAACTTGGGTGGCGCCTTTGCACCCGGCTCAATTCCGCCTTGTACAACCTAGGCGGGATAGATCCACTGACCCACCCGTAGTCCGCCGGGCGTCTAATCGAAAGGAGAGCCGATAGCTCGTACATGTGCAAACTAGCAGAGAGCTAGCGGGGAGTAATCAAAAAAAAGCCTGAAAGACTCCACTCTAATATTGAGAGCAGCCGTGGTGCGCTAAACGTCACTTGAGAAATGTGGCTCATGCGCGTGGGCTTCCCCCACTCCCGGGCCATCGGCGCCGCAAGCCGGCAATCAGCCTCTCGGTAGCAGTCCCGAAAGGCTGATCAGTGGTGACGTATGTCCAGGTTGCACCGCGATCGAAGCGCTCGCCGTGGTGGAAGTCAAGTTCACCGTTTCTAACTTCAGCTGCCTCCAAGGTTGCTGCAATCTCCCGGTCAAGCAAATCCCAGAAATCAGCGTAAATCTGTTGTACTCCGAATAAGAACCTGTGCAGCGGGTCGCCTCCACTCCAAGACACCCAATGTATCCCGCTCTTAAGTTCGTTGACGCTTGCCAGATAATCAGACCAAAGTTCTTCGAGGAGTGCCAGCGCAATCTCCCGGCCCGCTTCTTCCAGAGCTCGCTCTCCGAATCTCCGCGTCAAGTCTTCGTATTGTTCCGGGGGTATTCTGCTGCGGAGAGTCCAGTGCGGCGACACCAGAATCTCGCGCCTAAAATTGTAAACCTCGCGCCTGTGCTGCTCAACGATGCCCTCATACTTCCACAGGAACTCCCGGATTTGTAGATTTTGGCCTTCCGCAGTCCGTTGAACACTGTCGATGTCGGAATTTTGGGCAACCCCGAAGCGCACAAGGAGATCGTCCTCAAGGCTCACAAAGAAGCAAGATGTTCCCGGATCACCTTGCCTCCCAGCACGGCCCCGTAGCTGATTATCGATGCGAGCGGCTTCGTGGCGGGTGGTGCCTATGACGTAAAGGCCACCAAGTGCGGTGACCTTTTCCCGGTCCTGGGGCGAATTGGCTCCGAGAACAATATCGGTGCCGCGGCCAGCCATATTCGTTGAGATGGTTACAGCCCCGAGAGCGCCAGCCTGCGCGATAAGCTCGGCTTCGGCTTCGTCGTTGCGCGCATTTAGAACTGAGTGCCGCACGCCAGCAATATGCAACAGGCCGCTCAACACCTCGGATTCTTGAACGTTTGCCGTACCGACGAGAATGGGGCGACCGCTTTGGTGCACGATTCGGACCTCCTCCACAACGGCCCGGTTCCGCTCCTGTTTGGTGAAAAAGATTCGGTCGTGGAGGTCCTTGCGGATCAGGGGACGATTCGGCGGGATGACAGTCACGCACAGGTTGTAAATCCGCCGGAACTCTTCAGCCTGCGTCGCGGCGGTGCCCGTCATGCCGCAGATGCCTTCATACATCGAGACCAAATTCTGCACCGTAATGGACGCAAGGATACGGCCTTGAGCCTTGAGATGCACCCGCTCCTTTGCTTCAATGGCGGAGTGCAGGCCGGCAGGCCAGCGACGGTTCTCCGCAATTCGCCCTTTGAATTCGTCCACAGATTCGACACAGCCGTTCTTCACGATGTAATCCACGTCGCCCTTCAGCAACGCATGAGCGTGCAGGGCGTCAAGAACGGAGCTCAGCACCAGCAGATTGCTGTCGTCGAACAGATTTTCGCAATTAAATACTCGTTCGACTTCGTAGATGCCAGCGTCAGTCAATTGAGCATTGCGGGCGAACTCGTCCAGCCGGTAGTGTATGCCGAAACGAAGCTGACGGACCAGGTGGTCAGCCCTGTACACAAGCTGCGACATTTCACCGCTCCCACCCGCAAGGATCAACGGGGTGCGGGCTTCGTCGATTAATATCGAATCGGCCTCATCGATGAGAGCGAAGGCAAACGAACGCTGGACCAACTCTTCCCGACGACGCGCCAGCCCGTCTCTCAAAAAATCGAAGCCAACCTCGTTTGCCGTCCCGTAGGTCACGTCAACGCTGTAAGCGTGGCGGCGCGCTTCAGTCAACATGTTCTGAGCAAGATGAGCCACGGAGAGGCCGAAGTACTCGTAGATTGGCCGCATCCAAGCGGTGTCACGTTGTGCCAGGTAGTCGTTGGCTGTCAGTACGTGAACACCGCGGCCCTTACATGCGTACCAGATTACTGCCGGCACAGCGGCCAGCGTCTTTCCTTCCCCCGTCTGCATTTCTGCAATGTGCCCGCGCTGCAACGCGAGCGCTCCTTCGAGTTGCACGTCGAACATCTCGAGGCCAAGCACGCGCGCAGCGACTTCCGCAGCTACCGCGAAAACCTCGATCACGCCAGCACAGGCGCGTGCATTTGCCGCTGCGGACTTCAGTTCGCTGTCTGTGAGTGTTGATAACTGCCGGCGGCGTTCCAAAACAGCGCGTAATTCACCCTGGATCTCGCGACGTGCGGCAGCACCAAATACGAGACCGAGTGGACGCAGTAGTCCCTTTAGAGACACGGACCCCTCTTCTTTCTTTTCTTGTTGCTTGGCTGGTTAGGAAAAGCGCGAGAAAGACGGAGGAGGCCGTTGGAACAGAACCGGGGCCTCGGGCTGGCGTCTCGTTCGCGAGACGTATGAAGCTGGGGGAGGACGAAGAAAGACACGCGGCGCAGTGGGTCTGCGTACACGAGCGACCTGCTGATCGGCTTTGAACGTGCAGATAATTACAACCGCTGCCGCAATGCGAGGGCACGGCACTACGGCTTGCGTTGAGAGCAACGCAAGGAGCGCGACCATAGCGTACTTGAGAAGCGCTCGCGCCATGCTCTACAGCATCGCACAAAACACGAGTTGAACGAACGCTCTGAAATTTCCCCAAAGCCGCTGAGGCGGCTCGCCACGCGCTGGACTTGAACGACAGCAACGCCAAGGCACATGCCTGCCTCGCGCAAGTTGCGGCGATGCTTTATTACGACTGGCCATCAGCAGAACTGCATTTTCACAGAGCGCTCGCTCTAAATCCGTCCCCGTACGTACGAATCGTTTATTCCGGTTGGTATCTCATCCCTTTGGGACGAACTAAGGAAGCGGTGCTAGAGACCGGGCGAATCGTCGCCGACCATCCATTAATCTGATTGGGAGATGGACTTACGGCGTCAGTCTTTACTTCGCGGGCGATTTTGATCGCGCCGCTGAGGAATTTTCGCGTCTGCTCGAAATCTACCCTTCTTTTTCCAAGGCGCTGCAGGCGCTTTCGGTCGCACGAGGAATGCAAGGAAGTTTCAAAGAGGGCATCGCCTTGGCGCGGAAGTTTATCGAAAACGTTGGCCACACAGGTCACAGTCTCTGGGCTCTAGCGCAGGCTTTCGCTGTGGCGGGACAAACGGAAGCGGCGAGGGCCGCGTTGCGAGAACTGGAGGAGTTGACGGGAAGCGGTAAGGGGGCTTCGACACAGATGGCGGTAATGTATGGTTTGCTGGGTGAATTTGATCGGGCGTTTCAATGCCTGGAAGAAGCGTATCGTTATCGCCAGCCACTCCTCGTGCTCGCCAAAGTACAACCCGGATGGATTGTCTTCGATCCGACCCGCGCCTTTACGACATGCTGGGAAGATTGAATTTACTGGGACCAGAGAGCGACTGAAACGCTTTGAAAAGTCGCTCGCAACAATGCAATCGATACAATCGAGCGAGTATGGACAACACGGAAGACCAGTGGATATCTTCCGGCTAACTGACAGTTTGAAGAGGGAATCGTGTTGCTTTCTGGGGTTGCATCCATCGATGGGTTGGTTCGCTGGCGGCGCGATGGCTTCACTCGCTATCGATTCAAAGCCGTTAGTGAACCTTTGAATTGGGATAGCAGGGCCGGCCAACAATGCTCCGGCCCAAAGTGACGCGTTTGCGGTGGCAAAGATGGAACCCTGTGGCTCGGAACAGATGCAGGCTTGTACCATTCCGCGAGTAACTACCTCATCCGGAGTGCCGGATTGAACGGTGTCATTGGGTCCATCGGTGAAGCGAGGATTCAGTCGAACTGGACTAGTACGGCCGTCAGATCATCTTGTGGATTGGCCATTGTAATTTGCCTAAACAATCGGTCGAGCGTGGAGCCCGGCTCGGCACCATTCGACTGAATGAGAAATTGTCGCAGTTTGTCCTGTCCAAACTCTTGGCCGTCAAGGCCGTGAGCCTCAGTAATCCCGTCCGTATAGAGAAATAATTTATCGCCGCTTTGAAACGGTAGACGCATATTTTCGTAGGTTGCATTTGGGAAGGGGCCCAGGAAGAGGCCGTTTTGGTCTAAGAGCATCGCCTTGCCCTGTTCAGCGCGAACAAGAAGGCTTGGCGGATGCCCGGCGCCGGCGTACGTGACTGTGCGTGATTCTTTGTCGATAGTGGCGCAGGCGGCGGTTACGTACTGACCGCCGAGGTTGCCTCGGAGCATGAGCCCCAGTCCGGACAGAATAGCTGCGGGATCCGGGGCGTTAGTCTTCTGGGCCGCAAAGCACACCTTCAACATGCAAGAGAGCAGAGCTGCCGGAACACCATGGCCAGAGACATCGGCCACCAAGATGGTCAGGAGATGCCCGGAAACCAGGAAGTCGTAGAAGTCACCAGCCACGGCGGTCATTGGCTGATACCGCGTTGCTATTTGCAGGCCTTCGAAACTGGGAGCAGATTCGGGAAGGATAGAGAATTGAATGCGTCTGGCGGTTGCCAGCTCATGCTCCACAGCAACGAGCTTCCGCTGCGTTGCGAGTGCCCGTCGCACGGCAACGGAGGCCAACCCAATGAGCAGGACAAGAAATCCGATGGGCTCTACGCTCAGGCCGCGAACTCTGAAACCTTCATTTTCGAGCACCACGCAAAAGGCGAAGAACACCATAGGCCAAACCAGAGATGCCGCTAGCAAATTGCCGACACGACGCGCCATGAACACATGGAAGAGCAGCAATAGTATTCCGCCGACCACCAACACTTCATTTGCAACGCTCACCCAATGCGGCTGACGAACTAGCAGGCAGAGCGGGATTGCAATCACGGCAAAAGCGGCACAGAGCCAGCCCCAAATCGCAATACTTGCTTTCCAGCCGCGTCCGAGAAGTTCCAACCCGAAGAGCGCGAAAGGTAGGTTGATTGCATACGTAATGGACAAGGCGAAGGGCAGGTACCCTGTGCCGGGTGCGTCGAAGGCATCGCGAACCAGCTCGTTTTGCAGGAAAAGGCGCGCCGCATAGAGTATGGAAAAGATGCCGACCCAAAGCAGTAAGCGATCACGAGATCTGAGCCGTGTAAGAAAAAGTGAGCAGGCTCCGCCTATTGCAATCGCGCAGGCAACCGCGAAGTAAGGGAGGTTAATTCGCAGCGCCGAAATTACGAGTTGGCGAGGAACGACATCCGGATCCACGGAAACAAGAGTAACGCAGCATGTTTAGAGAGGCCTGGCCGGGAGGGGAGTCCGGCGTGAGTCTAAAATTTCCTGAGAGTGTGGGTTAACACGGTTTGCTTCCTGTGTGTCTAGTAGGGCAGCGAGGCTCGATCGCTTTATCGAAGGCTGCGGAAGAATTCGCGAAGGTCGTTGGCAAGCAGTTCCGGCTGTTCCAAGGCAGCGAAATGGCCACCTTGCGGCATCTCAGTCCAGCGCACGACGTTCAGGCCGCGCTCGGCGAGTCCACGAGGAGGCATGGGAATTTCTTTCGGAAATTGCGCAACCGCAACTGGAGGCTTCACCCGGTTGGCAGGTGAGATACTCAAGGGCCGCCGACTTGACTCGAAGTACAGCCGCGCAGACGAACCGATTGTCCCGGTGACCCAGTAAATCATCACGTTCGTGAGAAGCTCGTCGCGTGTAAAGACGCGTTCAACGTCGCCGCCACAATCGCTCCAGCTTCTAAATTTTTCAAGGATCCAAGCTAACAGGCCGACTGGAGAATCGTTCAACCCGTAACTGAGCGTCTGCGGCCTGGTTCCCTGTTCGTGGCTGTAGCCTCCCTCGGCCTCATACCAGGCACGGAGCTGTTCGAGATACGCCCGCTCCATCGCATCTTCCGGCGTTTTGTTCAGCGTGCCTCCGAGTAAAAAACGTCCAGCGATGTAATTCAGGTGAATGCCGATCAGGCACTCGGGGTAATAAAGGCCAAGTGCGATCGAGATCGTAGATCCCCAATCGCCACCTTGTGCGCCGAAGCGTGTGTAACCGAGTTCCTGCATCAGCTTTGCCCACAAGCCGGCAATTTTCTTCGGATCCATTCCCGGTACTGCAGGCCGATCAGAGAAGCCGTAGCCGGGCAGGGATGGCACAACCACGTCGAACGCATCTTCGGCATGGCCGCCATATGCTGCCGGGTCGGTAAGCAGCGGAATGAGCTTGCGCATCTCAATAAAGCTACCGGGCCAACCATGGGTCAGAACAAGCGGCAGAGGAGCCGGCCCGTTTCCGCGGACGTGCACAAAGTGAATGTGGAAGCCGTCGAGCGCCAAGCGAAATTGTGGGAGACGGTTTAAAGCTGCTTCCTCGCGCCGCCAATCGAAGCCAGTGCGCCAATAGGCAGCCAGCGAGCGGATGTAATCCAGGTTCGAGCCGTAATCCCAGCCGGCAGTTTCGAGCTCATCTGGCCAGCGTGTGGTATCAAGACGATGCGTCAAGTCTGCCAAGACGGCCTTCGGGATTTCAATTTTGAATTTTTCAGCCGGCACGCTGTGATTTTGGCATGTGCCAGTGATGCCGTTCGTCCGGACGCCAACCTGCCGGGATCAGTCGGCGACGCTCATACCGAGGGCGTCCAGGCTCTTGCACAAATGTTCGCCGGGCGATCGGTGCTCGTGCCAAGCTGTCTCTCCCTTCTCAGTGATGGTCGACAGTCTCGAAGTTCTGCGGGCCGGGCCGACTTCTTGCGCCTGCAGGAAGCGCTTAGACAGGACGGGGTATGCGCTTCACCTGCCGTTGATGCCAATACGGGTAGGACGGTGTGATGTAGCTGGCGGCGTCGAGACGAGCGACCTGCTCTGCGGTGAGGTTCCAGCCGACTGCGCCGAGATTTTGGCGAAGCTGCTCTTCGTTGCGGGCACCGATGATGACAGACGAAACCGTCGGGCGCTGCAGGAGCCAGTTGAGAGCGAGCTGGGGAACGCTTTTGCCGGTTTCTTTAGCGACTTCGTCTATGGCATCTACGATTTTGAACACGTGTTCGTCGGAGACGGGCGGACCGCTTTCAGAGGTCTTGGGCAGGCGGCTTGTTTCGGGCGGCGGCTGGCCACGGCGGATCTTGCCGGTGAGGCGTCCCCAACCGAGCGGGCTCCAAACGAAAGTGCCGACATTTTCTTCGACGGCGAGAGGCATGAGTTCCCACTCGTAGTCGCGATTGATGAGGGAGTAGTAAGCCTGATGAGCGATATAGCGAGACCAGCCATAGCGCTCGGAGGTGGACAGAGACTTCATGAGATGCCAGCCGGAGAAGTTGGAACAGCCGATGTAGCGAACCTTGCCGCTTCTGATGAGCGTATCGAGAGTGCTGAGTGTTTCTTCGGCGGGAGAGAGAGCGTCGAAGCCATGCAGCTGGTAGAGGTCGATGTAATCGGTGCCGAGCCGGCGCAGGCTGGCCTCGCAGGCTTCGATCAGGTGGAGGCGGGAGTTGCCGCTATCGTTAGGTCCCGGTCCCGTGGGGAAAGACGCTTTGGTGGCAATGAGCACCTGATTGCGACGGCCTGCGATCGCTTTGCCGAGGATCTCTTCAGAGAGGCCGTCAGAGTAAACATCCGCGGTGTCGAAGAGATTGACTCCAGCTTCGAGGCAGACATCGACGAGGCGCGTTGCCTCCTCGACGCCGGTGGAGCCCCAGGCTTTAAAGAACTCATTGCCGCCGCCGAATGTGCCGGTACCGAAACTAAGAACCGGTACTTTGAAGCCTGAGCGGCCGAGTCGTCGAAATTCCATCGTTTAATGCGATTCGGCGGCCCCAGCCGATGTTGCGGGAATCGCAGCCCGAGAAACTACGTGGCTGCCGGATGAGCGCTGGCGGCCGAAAGGTCCGCAGTCGAATCCTCGCCGAGAGGATTGAAGATACCGGTTCCGGGGTCGTACATATGGACATGGCCATTGCCGATGTCGTATACCCAACCATAAACCGCCAATTTTTTCTGAGCGAGCTTGCCGGCAACGGAGGGGTGAGTGCGGAGGTGATTCAATTGCAGGAGCACATTTTCTTCTATAAGGGAGCCCAATCTTTCATGCTCGCCAGCCTGTTCGCCGCGAGCGTTGACGACGCTCAGAGCAGCGTCCGCATTGTGCAGCCATGTGTTAACGGTGGGCATGGCGGCGAGCTTATCGCGGTGGAGGAGTCCTTTCATGGCGCCGC
This sequence comes from Terriglobia bacterium, assembly GCA_963723645.1. GTDB lineage: Bacteria > Acidobacteriota > Terriglobia > Bryobacterales > Bryobacteraceae > Bog-105. The sequence goes on along the minus strand of CAVRRR010000004.1, from coordinate 163,122 downwards.
AATCGGTATGACCGCAGATGACGACCTGACTGACTTCGAGCGCCTGAACAGCGTACTCGATCACGGCAGATACGCCACCGAGCATCTGACCATAGGCCGGCACCAGGTTCCCGATGTTGCGGGTGACGAAGATATCGCCGGGACCGGATTGGGTGATGAGTTCGGGGTCGATGCGGGAATCGGCGCAGGTGATGAAGAGAGTGTGGGGCTGCTGGGGTTGACTGGCAGCGCGCTGGTAGCGCTCACGGTTCTGGGGATAGATTTCGCGGCGAAAGCGACGTACACCGGCTAGGAGCGTTTCGAGTGCCTGATCGGGGGAGCGCATGCGTTTTCCATTGTAAGGGAAGGGAAGCGGAGCAGGCAGGCAGAACCGGCAATTGGCTAAGGCGCCGGATCTGAAGGCCACGTGCGCACATCCGGCACAGGTCTACTTGAACTCGAGAATTTCTTTTTCTTTGGCTTTGGCGGCAGCGTCAATTTTGCCGATTTGCGCATCGGTGAGCTTCTGAATAGAATCGAGAGCCTGGTGCTGCTCATCTTCGCTGATGACCTTTTCTTTGAGGAGCTTTTTGAGGTCCTCATTGGCGTCACGCCTCACATTGCGCATGCCGACGCGGCGCTCTTCAGCGATGTGACTCAACTTCTTGGCGAGATCGCGGCGGCGCTCCTCCGTAAGAGGCGGCACAGGGATGCGGATCAGCTTGCCGTCATTGGAGGGATTAAATCCCAGGTCAGCGTTGCGGATAGCCTTCTCGATAGAGCTGATGGTGGAGGTATCCCAAGGCTGAACCGTGATCATAGCGGGCTCAGGCACGTGCAACTGGGCCACCTGGTTCAGCGGTACCGGCGAACCGTAATAATCGACGCGCACGCTGTCAAGAATGCCGATAGAAGCTCTGCCAGTACGGATGTTCGCCATTTCGTGCTGGAGGTCGGCCAGGATTTTGTCCATCCTGGTGCGTGCATTGGATTCGATCTCTTTTACGTTTTTAGAGTCGCTGCTACTCGGAGCAGGTGTTGATTCTTGTTTCATAGGAATTCGTCGCGCTCAGGCGGGTAAGCGGCTGGAACTAGCGGATCATGGTTCCGATCGGCTCACCCATCGCCATTCGCATTATATTGCCAGCTGTTTTGAGATCGAAGACCATGATCGGCATCTTGTTGTCGCGACACATAGCGACGGCAGAGGCATCCATGACGCCCAAAGCCTTCGAGAGCACCTCGGTATAACTCACCTCAGAGTATTTGACCGCATCGGGAAACTTTTTGGGGTCTTTATCGTACACGCCATCGACACTGGTTGCCTTGGCGATGATCTGGGCATGAATCTCGAGACCGCGCAGGGTGGCCGCGGTGTCGGTGGAGAAGTACGGGTTCGAAGTTCCGGCGGCGAAGATAACGGCGCGACCCTTTTCGAGATGCCGGATGGCGCGACGACGGATGTAGGGTTCTGCGACCTGATGCATCTGGATAGCGGTCATGACGCGGGTGGGGATGCCGAGCTGTTCGAGCGCATCCTGAAAGGCGAGGGCGTTGATGACGGTGGCGAGCATGCCCATGTGATCGCCGGTGACGCGATCCATGTGATGAGCGGCGGCGGCGACGCCCCGGAAGATATTACCGCCGCCTAAGACGAGACCGATCTGGACGCCTTTTCGCGCCACATCGGCTACCTCGCCAGCCAGCGATTTGACCCGATCCGGGTCTAATCCGAACGACAAGGGCCCGGCCAGCGCTTCGCCGCTCAATTTGAGGAGTATTCGTGCGTATTGTGGCATCTGAATCGGATTGTCCGAGCACACAACACCCGGGCGGCTTTCTCCTCTCTAGTCGCGATTAGGCGGTTACCGGCAGAGGACTCTGTTCCACTCCGGGAGCATCGAACGCGTCGCCGACCTTGTAACGAACGAAGCGGCTGACGGTGATTGAACCACCAATCTTGGCGGCGATGGTCTTAATGAGGTCGTTGACGGTGATCGTGTTCTCGCGAATAAAGGGCTGCTCAAGGAGGCAGACCTCTTCGTAGAACTTGCTCATGCGGCCTTCGGCGATCTTGTCCACCATCTTCTCGGGTTTACCTTCGTGCAGGGCGCGATCCCGCTGAATGGCCCGCTCCTTTTCGACCAGGTGAGCCGGCACCTCCTCACGGCTGACGAACTGGGGGTTGGCTGCGGCGACCTGCATGGCGATATCGCGCACCAGCGTCTTGAATTCATCCGTAGAGGAACTCTCGGCGGTGTTCGTTTTGATCTCGAGCAGCACGCCAATCTGCGAACCAGTGTGAATGTACTGACCTACTGTGCCGCTGCCATCGATCGCGTAGATGAGAAAACGCGAGACGTTGATGTTCTCGCCCAGCTTGGCGATTTTGGCCTTCACGATCTCGCCAACGGTGCTGTTTTCGTCTCTGGTGAACTTCTGTTCGTAGAGCGCTTCGTGGGCTTTGAAATTGGCCCTTTCGGCTTCGGTAACTTCATCAACGCGCACGTACTTCGGCTTGGTTTGGGCTATGTGGGCCGCGATGTCGGCGACGAGACTTTGAAAGTCTTCAGTGCGCGCTACGAAGTCGGATTCGCAATTGACTTCGACCAGAACACCGAGCTTCCCGTCATCGGAGATGAAGGAGCTGACCATGCCCTGCTTGGTGGAACGCGACTCCTTCTTGCTTGCGCCCGCGATGCCGCGTTTGCGAAGGATGACTTCGGCTTCCGCCGGATCTCCGTTCGATTCCGTCAGAGCTTTCTTGCACTCCATCATTCCGGCGCCGGTGCGCTCGCGAAGCTGCTTGACTAATTGTGCGCTAATTTCTGCCATATTAATTCCTTAAACAAAAACTTCCAGGTTGAACCTTACACAAGTAGAGCGACCTGACTTATCACAGCCGGTCGCCCTCGCTTGGAACGGGAGATGAGCCCGCTTAGTGTTCGCTAACGGTGGTGGTGACGGCCTCTTCAGGAGCTTCACTGGCCGGGCCCTTGCGGGGAGGCGCATCCTGTCCCGCGGAACCAGTGGCGGCCTGCACGTCAGTAGCGGCATTGCCGGCGTTCAGGCTTTCCGACATCAGCTGTTCGGCGTACTTCGGATCGAGATATTGCGTATACTCTTCCGGAGTCTGCTCCGCGGCCGTTTCGTCCTCACCATCACTGACAATCTTCTCGGCAGCGAACTCGTGCTCGGTTGCGAGCGAACGTCCTTCGACGACCGCGTCCGCGATTTTGGTGGTGAACAGGCGGATAGCCCGCAAGGCGTCGTCATTGCCAGGAATTACGTAATCGACTTCGTCCGGATCGCAGTTGGTATCGACTACTGCGACCACCGGGATTCCGAGGCGGCGTGCTTCCTTTACGGCGATGGCTTCTTTGTTCGAATCGATCACAAACAGCAGGTCCGGCAAGCCGTTCATGTCTTTGATACCGGCGAGGTTCTGCTGCAGATGCTTCCGTTCACGCTCAAGACGCCCGACTTCTTTCTTGGCGCGCCCTTCGTAGGCATTTTCCGAAGCCATGGAATCGAGCTCTTTGAGCCGTTTGATGGAGCGCTGCACGGTGGTGATGTTGGTCAGCAGGCCGCCCAGCCAGCGCTGGTTCACATAGAACTGGCTAGCACGCGTGGCCTCTTCGGCGATGGCTTCCTGCGCCTGGCGCTTGGTGCCGACGAACAAGACGGTTTTGCCCTGCGCGGCCATTTCGCCAACATAGCGCATCGCGTCCTTGAAGAGCTTGAGGGTCTTCTGCAGATCGACGATGTAGATACCGTTACGTTCGCCAAAGATGTATTCCTTCATCTTTGGATTCCAGCGCTTGGTCTGGTGCCCGAAGTGAACGCCAGCTTCGAGCAATTCCTTCATTGAAATAGATGGCAATATGCCTCCTTGATTGGGAAACGAACAAGAGCCTCAAGGGAGTCACGCGGCCCAAAGCGGAATTTTGCGTGGCCTGAGGATGTTCGGGTTGGACGAAGGATGGACGCAAACCAACCTTCGCGAGTGTTGCCTGCAGAAACGAAAACGGATACTAACGTTTTGAGAACTGGAAACGCTTGCGCGCGCCCTTTTGACCGTACTTCTTCCGCTCATGTTTACGCGCATCGCGCGTGAGAAATCCGAGTTGCTTCAGCTTGCCGCGCAATTCGGAGTTAAATTCGATCAAGGCTCGGGCGATGCCAAGGCGGGCCGCTCCGGCCTGACCGGTAACCCCGCCGCCGTCGGCGAGAATCATGACATCGAACCGGTCGGCTAATTCGGCGGCCAGCAGAGGCTGACGGACGTAGGCACGAGCGGACTCGTTGGCAAAATAATTTTCGAAGGGCCGGTGGTTGACCGTGATCTGGCCTTTACCGGGCCTCAGGAACACGCGCGCAGTTGCTGTCTTGCGGCGCCCCGTTCCTAATTGCTGCACTAACTTCGCTGGCATTCTTTTACCGAACAAACCGGGTTTCCAATACCCGATACGCTGATTTTCCTTTCGTTGTATAGCTAAAGGGCCAAAGCAGTGGGCTTTTGCGCCTGATGGGGATGCTGATCGCCCGCGTACACGTTCAGCTTGCGATACATCTGCTTACCCAGCTTGGTTTTGGGAAGCATGCCCGATATAGCGAGCTCAAGCATGCGCTGAGGCCGGGTCTGGCGCATTTTGCGCGCGCCGGTTTCGACCAGACCGCCCGGATAACCGGTGTGATGGCGATACAGTTTCTGATTCTCTTTTCCGCCTGTAAGCTTCACTTTGGCGGCATTAACGATGACGACATGATCGCCTGTATCCATTGACGGAACGTAGATAGTTTTGTGCTTGCCCATCAGGAGCATAGCGGCTCGACTCGCCACCCTGCCGAGGACAGCATCATTCGCGTCAATCACGTGCCAGGCACGAACGATCTCGTGCTTGGACGGAAACTCAGTACGCATGGACAGACTTCTTCTCTCCGATCGAAAACTCGAACACTTCAGTCTAGCGAATCTGCAATTTAGGTGTCAAACCGGGGTGGCACTCAGGCTTGGGCGGCGAAGATGATCGGGTGTCCTCCCGGGGCGTGTACGCCGACTTCGCGCATGCCGTAAGTGGTGGTGCGGTAGCCGAGAGCGATTGGGTATCCTTCCAAGTTTTTGAGCATCACGTTAAAGTCGCTAACCTCGATGAAGAGGCCGACTCCACCTGGCCTGAGGTTCGGCATAAATTCTCCGGTGTCTTTACGCACGCTTTCGGCGGTTTGAAGCATAATCTCCGAGTTTTCACGAGCCAAGATAACAAAGCCGAGTCGATCGCCTTCGGGAACCTCGACGAGTTTCTCGAACCCAAGCCGCTCGACCCAAAAGGGCAATGAACTCTCTATTTCGTCGACCACCAGCACCGGCGTAATCTTCATATCTGAAGGGTATCGTTGGCTTCAACAAATCCCCCGTAATAACGATTGCATGATTGCTTAGTCTTTCGCTAGGGCTGGCCGAGTCGAGGTAGACTTGTCGGCATAACAGAGGAGTATCCGATGAAACCGTTTCTTGCAGCTTTGTTCGTGGCCGCTTCCTTCGGCGCCCTGGTTGCCAGATCACAAGAAGCGGCGGGCACGGCTGGGCAGGAAGTAAAGCACATCCAGACCACGCTCCCGGATACCGGATATTCGGTCCGGTTCGCAGCGTTGAGCATCAGTCGGGACTGGAATGATTCGGTCGTCCATCTGAGCGGGAATGTGCAAGTCGAGATGTCGGCGAGGGCCAAGCCGGCGAGCCATCAAGTAATGGTTCTGAGCGCGGACACGGTTGAATTTAACGAGAAGACGGGCGAGATCATTCCTTACGGTAACGTGCGACTTACCGTCAGAGATATAAAGTAGCCCTTCAGCAACTGCGAATCATCCAGGAGTAGATGGGTCAGCAGCCGGATGTCTGCATTGTTGGCGGCGGGCCTGCCGGGCTCGCGGCGGCCATTGCGCTCCGGCTGACCGGTGTTTCGGTTTTGCTGCTGGAGGCGAACACTCCTTCGATCGACAAGGCATGCGGCGAGGGGCTGATGCCCGATACGCTGCGCGGCTTGCAGGAAATGGGTGTCGAACTGGGACGGCACGGGGGCGTTCCTTTCCGAGGGGTGACATTCGTGCGCGGTCGGCTGCGCGCCGAGGCAGATTTTCAGGGTGGAAAAGCCATAGGCATCCGGAGAACGGTGCTGCACGACGTGCTGGTCAGGCGGGCGGAGGAGCTGGGTGTCGATCTTCGCTGGGGTTTGAAGGGCGTCAAGGTCATGGGGGAGGGTGTTCGGGCGGGAAGTCTGTCGTGGAAGCCGCGGCTGCTGGTCGGATGCGATGGACAGAACTCAAGGGTGCGCGCTGCTGCAGGGCTGGACGCTTCGACCCGGTATGCGCGGCGGTACGGGTTCCGCCGACATTACATGGTGAAGCCCTGGACCCCTCACGTCGAGGTTCACTGGGGTAAGCGATGCCAGGTTTACGTGACGCCGGTGTCGACGGGGGAGGTCGGGGTTGCGCTTCTGACGAGCGATCCGCGGCACCGGCTGGAGGATGCGATTAGGAGCTTACCGGAGTTAGAGGCGCGGCTCGGGTGCGCCTCGGTGAGTTCGCGAGAGATGGGTGCAACAACCGTGATGCGACGCCTGAAGCGAGTGTCGAGCGCGACCGTCGCGCTGGTGGGCGATGCTTCGGGATCGGTGGATGCGATTACAGGGGAAGGTATCGGACTCGCTGTTCGCCAGGCTCTGGCGCTGGCCAAAGCTTTCCAGGCGGGGCGATTGGAAGACTACGAACGAGATCACCGGACCATCCGCCGCCGGCCGGCGCTCATGGCAGACTTGATGCTGCTGCTATCGCGCAATGAGAGGCTGCAAGAGCTCGTGATTGGAGGGTTCGCCAGATACCCGAAAGCGTTTCAGAAACTGCTGGCGTTCCACGTCGGGGGAATGGGATCGTCAGATGCTTCGGACAGGCATGCTGACGACATCGTCGATCGCGATCATTTCCTTGACGACAAAACCCTCGCCGTACTTGACACCGATGAGATTACCGTAGAAGCGCGCCACAGCGGCCAGCCGTTCGTGGATCTCCACGTGCGAGGGAAACAGGCCTGAGCCTTCCGCTGCCTCGCCATATTGAGAGGCGTATGCGAAGAGAGCGGCCATACGACGTTCGAATTGGCGCGAGATATCCACGACAAAGGACGGTGTAACGTTCGCGTACAAGGAGGAGTAGAGGATTTTGAATGGGCGGTGAGGAGGAACGTCTTCTTCGAGGCGCTTCAACCCGGCAAGGAAGCAGGCTTCGTAGCCGATCTCGGAGGCGCGGTAGTGGTCGGGGTGGCGACCGGTCCAATAAGGCAGGACGACGACGCGCGGGCGGATTCGCCGGATGACGCCGGCCAGGGTCATGCGGGAGCCGACGTGGTTTTCGAGGCGCGCATCGGGCCAGCGCAGATTCTGACGCCAGGAGAGGAGTAGGTGCTTAGCGGCGGACTGGGACTCCTCGATTCGAAGTTCGGGCGTGCCGCGAGTGCCCATATCACCGGCCGTGAGATCGAGAACGCCGGTCCGGTAACCGCGTTCGGCCAGACCGATGAGCGTACCACCGCAAGTTTGCTCGACATCGTCGGGATGGGCGGCGACGGCCAGGATATCGAGCGGACGCAGGTTTTCAAACGGCTCGTTCGGGTCGCGCATGGAGAAAAATCAGGATGGATAGTAGCGGTAGCGCCGACGAGCTCCGACAAACAGCCGGACCAGAAGGATACCCGCGAGGAAGCCGCCCACGTGCGCGAACCAGGCAATGCTCTGGGCTTGCGAGACGGAGGCTAAAGAACCGAGACCACTCAAGAGCTGCAGGGCAAACCAATAGATCAACATGAGCGCGGCCGGCAGATCGTAGGTGGTGATGAAGATCACGATGAAAATGAGGGTGACGACGCGAACCCTGGGATAGAGAATCAGGAAGGCGCCCATCACGCCCGCAATGGCGCCGCTCGCTCCGACGGTGGGAACCGGGCTGCCCAGGCTGATCATAAACTGGACGGCGGCCGAGGCGATTCCGGAGATGAGGTAGAAGACGAGGAAGCGGCCCGAACCCATAACGTCCTCGATGTGGGAGCCGAAGACCCACAGGAACCACATATTGCCGATCAGGTGGAGCCAGCCGCCGTGCAGAAACATGGAGGTGACAAATGCCGGGAGGAAGAGGCGATCGGGTACCAAAGCGTAGTGCTGGATGAAGGCGTCGCGTAAGTAGGGCGGCATCGCCATTTCATACAAGAAACAGAAGGTGTTCAGCCCGATGAGGGCGAGCGTCATCACCGGGGTGGAGTTTCGCAGGAGGAGCGCGCGAAGAGGGATCATTCAGATTCGCAGTGCGGCAGTCGAGTTCGCCGAGGCGAGCTGATCGACTATTTCTTCGGCGACGCGGCGGCCCATCTTCCCGGCGTGCTCCCGAGCGAGAAGAGCGCGAACCTCTTCGAGCGAAGGGACGTGACCACGAGCGCCGATGGCGGTACAGTTCAGCGCTGCCGCGGCGTTTGAGAATTCGAGCGCCGCTTGCATGGGCATTCCTTCGAGCATGGCGTAACAAAAAGCGCCGTGGAAGACGTCGCCTGCTCCGGTGGTGTCGACGCACGGAACTTCAAAGGCGGCGGAGTAGAACCAAGCACCTTCGTAGAGTGCGAGGGAGCCGCGGCTGCCGAGCGTCATGGCCGTGACGCAATTCCGATACTCGCGGTGCAGACTCGCCAGAGCTTCGAAGGGATCGGATTCGCCTGTCCATTTGCCGGGCCACGAAGAGCCGGCGACCAGGTAATCCACGGATCGAAGAACCAAATCGAAGCCGGGATAGACGGTATCGACGTCGAGCGAGACCCGAACACCGTGGTTACGTGCAGTTTCAGCGGCGAAGGCGGCCGCCTCGACGTCGTAGCCATCGATGTGCAGGAGGCGTGCCGAGGCGATATCTTCGGTGTGAATCTCGGATGGCTGGAGGCGCAGGCAATCGGCGCGCTGCCAGAGAACGGTGCGTTCACCGGTTCTTCCATCGATGAGGATGTAAGCGGTTTGATTCGGGCAACCTTGCCGCACGATGACGGCGCTGGTATCGACGCCGGTTCCGGCCAGGCTTTGCTTCTGCATCTCGCCGCGCATATCGTCGCCGATGGTTCCGATGTAGCGGGTTCGCAAACCGAGACGTGCGCAGGCGACGACGGCCGTAGCGACCTGGCCGCCTGGACTCAAGAGCTCCCGATCGAAAGCTATTTTGCCGGCGTAGGAAGGAAATTCTTTGAGTAAGAGCAGGGTATCGGTTGCATTGAGGCCGATACCGAGCACATCGAAGGGCCGGCTCACCGGGTGAGCCCGCTTCTACTTCTTGATGATGGAATTAGGAACCTCGTACAGGTAGATGGTGTGGGTGTCGCCAAGGTGTCCAGAAGTCTCCCAGGTGTTGATCGGTGTCCATCCATCGATTGGATAGTCGTAGGATACAACTCTGGTTTGCGGCTTGAGCTCGCGTTCGAGATTCGGCCGGAGAGTGTTGTTGGCGACGGGCGCCAGATAAAGAGTAACTACGTTCGCGGCGCTCAAATCAGTTTTCATGAAGTCGCCGTGAATGATCTTTACCTGATCCTGCAGGCCCTTTTTCCTGACATCCTGGGCGGCCTTTTCGGCGAGCGCACTCGAGATCTCGATACCCACGGCTCTGACTTTGTACTTTTTGGCAGCCCGCAACAGGATGCGGCCATCTCCGCAACCGAGATCGTAAAGCGTTTCGCCGGGTTTGAGATTAGCGGCCTGGAGCATCTTTTCTACGGCGTTTTCCGGTGAGCCGACGGACGGGGCGAGCTTCTTAGTAAAGGGATCGAGGTCTGGCTGCTGCGCAGAACAAAAGGCTGCCGAACCAAATAGACACGCGAAAGCCGAAATCGTACAAGCCAGAGTTCCAACCTTCATACTCGAAGCTCCCCTTTTTCGTCTAGTGTACTCTGCCCTCCGGGGAATGAAAAGCCCGGATGTGAAGAGTGCCTAGTGGGAGCCGCCGGAAACGGCACCGGCAAGTATGCGATCGCGCTTTGTGCGGAGTATACGGTCAACCATCTCACTTGTCGAGAACCACAAATCACGGGGACGTGAAATGGTGTACTCGGTTCCGCGGAAAGCCTTAATGGCATGACTGATCGAATCCTTCCAGGGAACCGCCTGAGGATTCAGGTTGTAGTTCATGTAAAAGACCGGACACTCTACATCTCCGATGCGCCTGAGATCTTCTTTGGGTACATCGGCGTTGAGCATGGCCTTAGGTCCGGCGAAGATCACGGCGTCAGGGTGGGCAGAGGCTCCGACTTCGCTCTCGATGAGACCCTCGAGAAAATTGGTCTCGCTCTGCTTATCGCCGAGCTGGTTGACGGTCACGGTGCCGAGCTTGACGGTCGAGAGAGCACGCCCGAGGGCAGGGAAATCGATCTGATCCGAAGTCTCCTGCCGGTATACGACTCGCGATTCGGACATGTTGAAAGCGACGAGGGATATGCGGCCGATGTGCTGGTCGCGCTGAATTGCTTTCAAGATGCTGACGAGCGCTTCGGTATCGGTTCGCTGGAGCGCGGCGGAAAAGGAATCCTGGGGTGCGAAATTGACCAATACCTTTATATTCAGAGCGTCTCGGGTGGAGGGCGGTGTACGAACTTCGGTGTCGTTGAGGAACGGCTGGATGGGAGCTTCGGCGACCTTGTTGGGAGCAATGAAAAGGTCGATGGGGCGGTCTTTTGGGTTGAGCACCGCTTCTACGTCCCAAGATGTAGAGCAGATACGCTCCGAGCGATCGCGCATCAGCCAGTCGACGTGATAGCTGCCTTCACCGAGATTGATTTCGCCTTGGAGCAAAGCGTCTCCCTTGGCGTTCTCCTCGACCGTCGGGACGGAGAAATGCTGAACGAAATATGCCGGGGCCTCGCGCGAGGCATCGGAGAAGATCCGGAACACGACAGTGAGCGTTCCTCCATCGCCTGAAACTTCGTTTAAAGGAAGACTGACGTCGTAGCCTGCATGGAAGCGGAGGTCGAAGCCGAGTTCCGGTTTGCGCTGGGTAACGGAGCAGGGAAGATCCTTACGCTCCTGGTTGGCCTCAAAGATAGCCATGTCGGAGGGCAAAATCGTCAGAACGTCGCCCGCCTCAGCGGCTTTGAGCAGCATTTGAGAGCGAGCAGGAAGCACGCAGAAAGTAGCGAACAGCGCAGCTAGCGCAATGAATCGGATAAGAGTGTGGTTAACGCCGTCAACGGGGTTAGCCGGCCGAAACGCATCAGGTTTGGGCGAACACGATCGAAGAAATCGCGATGCCATTCATCCCCCAACTTCAAAATAAACACTACCGAGCGGGCCCCCACCCTGAGCGCCGTGCGGCAAATCCCTTAGTTCCATGATTATGCCTCAAAGGATGCCGAGCAATTGTGATATTTTCTAGAAATTTTTGGAACCCCGTCCTAGTACTGCCCGTAGTGGGGTTCTTGCGGGTCTGTAACGGCGGGCATTTCAGGTCCGAGGACGGGCGAGACGCGGAACAAGTAACCGGGCCGAACATGATACAGTGCGAGAGATCATGGCATCCCGGAGTGTAAATAAGGTTCTTCTGATCGGCCATTTGGGACGGGACGCGGAGACGAAGTTCACCCCGTCCGGGACTTCGGTAACGCGCTTTGCGGTGGCGACGAACCGACGCTGGAAAGATCAGCAGACGCAGGAGTGGAAAGAGGAGACCAATTGGACGAACGTTGTTCTCTGGCGACAGGAAAATCTCGCGAACTATCTGACTAAGGGTACGCAGGTATATGTAGAGGGCCGGATACAGACCCGGAGCTACGACGACAAAGACGGCAAAAAAGTTTACGCGACCGAGGTGGTAGCGGAGGAAGTAATTCTGCTAGGCGGGCGCGGTGAAAATGCCGGCGGGTTTGAAGGCGGCCAGTCCGCATCGCGGAATGCAGCGCCGAACCGTGCGCGAACGGCAGGCGGCGGTGGAGCGAGTGCTCCCGACGAGGATTTCGGCGGGATGCAGATTACGGACGACGACGTTCCCTTTTGAGAAACACGCGCAAAACGGTCGCATCAAGCGCGTCACCCGAAGAGTGCAGGAGTCACTCTGTTGTTCGGCGGCGCGCATCCGCGCCCTTTGCGCTTCCCGAAAACAAAAAGCGCTCTATTTCGTCGCTGTAATAATCAAACTGAAGTTAGACAGTTCGCTTTTTGTGGCGGCTGCAGACGGTCTGTCGCGGGAGCCCTCGAGAGAAGGAACCGGCGAGGAATGCCTGGGCTGCGCCGCGACTTGAATTCAGGTATAGACCACGATGACTATTCGCCGCTATTTTCCCGCTTCCGCCGCATTGGCCGTAGCGTTCACCTGGTGTCTTTTCGGTGGCCAGGAGCCGCAGATTCCTCCGACAAACGCGCCCCCCCCAGAAGCACCGGCTGGCGCGGCGAATGGTCCACAGCCCGGTCCTGCAGGCAAAGCGGCGGGACCTGGAGAGCGCACGGCCGCCCCGACGGAGAACAAACCACAGGCTCGTGGGGCGGGGGATTTTCTAGCTATCGGGCCGCCGGCGGATAAGGCCGCGGCTCAACGCGGTCAAAAGATTTTCGTCGCGAACTGCGCTTTTTGCCATGGCAGCGACGCAAACGGCGGTAATGGGGGGCCGAACCTGGTGCAATCTGTTCTCGTTTTGCACGACAAGGGGAGCGGCAACCAAATCGGACCGGTGGTGTTGCATGGGCGGCCCGCCAAGGGAATGCCCGCGTTTCCGTTTACCGATGCACAGATCAAAGATATTGCAGCTTTTCTATTGTCCCGAACGCAAGCGGCTGCAAACCGGATGGAGTACAAGATCCTGAACATCAATACGGGCGACCCGAAGGCGGGCGAGGCGTACTTCAGCGCTCATTGTGCGAACTGCCATTCGGGGACGGGCGATCTCGCCCACATAGCGGGGAAGTTCGAGCCGGTTGCGCTGCAGTCTCGTTTTCTGTATCCGCATGAGTCGCATTATCCGGGCATGCCAGGTCCGCCGCCGGACCCGCGAGTGGAGAAGACTGTGACGGTGACTCTTCCGTCGGGCCAGTCCTACTCCGGCAAGCTCGACCACATGGACGACTTCAGTGTCTCCCTTACAGACTCATCAGGAGAGCACCATTCGTGGTTGTTCGAGGAAGAAAGGGGAATGCAAGTGAAGGTGACCGATCCGCTCGAAGCGCACGCCGAACTGCTGAAACAGTACAGCAATGCCGATATGCACAACATCCTCGCGTACCTGGAGACATTAAAGTGAGACCCGCCAGTTTTGTGTTGTCCGCCATCTTGTGCACGCCGTTTTTGCTGAGCGCACAAGGACTCGACCCAGCCAGCATTGTCAAGGCTCCCAAAGGCAGCTGGCTCACCTACAACGGAGACTACTCCGGCAGGCGATTCAGTCCGCTCGAGCAGATCAACCAGAGCAATGTGCGAGATCTCGCCTTAGCCTGGGTTTACCACGCAAATACGGGCACGGGCGGCAGCCCTTTCGGCCAGCAGATTAAGTCAACGCCGCTCGAGTTTGAGGGCGTGCTTTACTTCACTCTGCCGGATCATGCGTGGGCTGTGGATGCGCGCACCGGCCGTGAGATCTGGCATTACAAGTGGGAGAGCCAGGGCGGCATTCACATCGGGAACCGCGGCGTGGCCATTTATCACAATTGGGTTTTCTTCGAAACACCCGATAATCACCTGATCTCACTCGAAAAGGACACGGGAAAGTTCCGCTGGGCGGTGGAGATTGCGGACTTGGCGCAGCAGTACTTCTCGACGCCGGCGCCGTTGGTGGTAGGCAATCACGTCCTGGTGGGTGTAGGCGGCGATTCGCTGGATGTGCCCGGGTTTCTGGAAGCGCGGGATCCGGAAGACGGGAAAGTGCAATGGCGCTGGAATTCGGAGCCCTCAAAAGGCGAGCCCGGGTCAGAGAGCTGGCCGAACGAGCAAGCCATGTCGCACGGCGGAGGAATGACGTGGCTTACGGGGACGTACGATCCGGAGCTGAATTTGATTTACTGGGGAACCGGCAACCCGAATCCCGTACATGCGGGTCAAGGGCGGGTGGGCGATAATCTCTGGACCTGTTCGATTGTGGCGCTCAACCCGAGCACCGGCAAAATGGTGTGGGCGTTCCAGGCATCGCCACACGATACGCACGATTGGGACAATGTGGAAGCGCCGGTGCTATTCGACGGGACGATAGATGGAAAGCCTCGCAAACTGCTGGCGCAGGCGGCCCGCAATGGATACTTCTTCGTGATCGACCGCACGAATGGCAAGAGTGTACTTTCCGAACCGTATATTAAGCTCAACTGGTCAAAAGGAGTGAACGCTAAGGGCCAACCGATACCGAATCCGGAGTCAGAGCCGAAGACGGATGGCGCACTTGTGATACCGGCATCAGGTGGTGGAACAAACTGGTTCCCGCCGAGCTTCGATCCCGAGACCGGGCTGTTTTATGTCAGCAGCTCGCCTTCATACAGCGTGTACTACTTGACAGATACGAGTAAGAATCCGGAAGGGTACGGGGGGCGTGACGCCGGCGTCTGGTCCGAATCCGCGCTTGAAGCGATCGACTACCAGACGGGCAAAGTGCGCTGGGAGCATGTGTATCCCGAGAGCGGCGGACACTCGGGGATTCTCACAACCGCGGGCAAGCTGCTCTTTACCGGGGATCCGTCCGCTAATGCCATTGCGTTCGATCCCGCCAGTGGCAAGATCCTGTGGCACGCAGGTCTGGCTGCTTCGATTGCTAACGGCCCGATGACCTACATGCTCGATAACCGGCAATATGTGGTGTTTGGTGGGGGCGACATGCTTTACGCTTTCGCGCTCCCTGCGGGAACGAAGTAGGGTAGTTTACTGCTGCTTTTTCTGGAAGGTGTTGCAGGCCGAGATCTGACCGGTATCAAAGCCACGTTTGAACCACCCTGTGCGCTGGGCGGATGATCCGTGGGTGAACGATTCGGGACTGACCCGGCCGGTAGCCATTTTTTGCAGGCGATCATCGCCGACTGCCGCTGCGGCTCCAAGAGCCGACTCGACGTCGGACTCGTCGATAATCTTGCGCTGGGCAGTGGAGTGAGCCCAGACTCCTGCGAAGCAATCGGCCTGCAATTCAAGCCGGACCGAGAGTGGATTGGCTTCCTGCGGCTCAGCCTGCTGCAATCGCCTTACCTTGGGTTCAATGCCGAGTATCTTCTGCACATGGTGGCCGATCTCGTGAGCGATCACGTAGGCTTGCGCGAATTCTCCTGGAGCGCCGAAACGCCTTTTCAGCTCGTCGAAGAAGCCTAAGTCGAGATACACTTTCTCGTCTTCGGGGCAATAGAATGGTCCGATCGCGTCTTTGGCTAGACCGCAGCCGGAGGGGTAAGCGTTGCGGAACAGGACTAACTTGGCGTGGCGGTAGGCGCGGTTGGCTTGTTCAGGCAGGGTGCGATCCCAAGTATCCTGAACGTCTTTGAGAACGAAGGAAACGAACTGTACTTCTGGCTCCTCACGGGCGTCCTGCTGCCGATTGGGAACTGCGCGGACTTGCTGCTGCTGAGTAGCGGGGCCGGCGCCTGAGAACAGGGTGAACAGGTTGGTGTGAAAGATGAGGCTCAGCAGGCCGACGACAATGAAGCCGCCAATGCCGAGGTGACCGAATCCAAAGCCGCCCCCTCCAAAACCGCCAGCACCGCCGCTCTCGTCACGGCGATCTTCGACGTCAGGATTTGAGCCGCCAGGAGTCCATTCCATGCCATTCAGTTTGCCAGATCCGAGCTAACTGAAAAGCATTGGCACGCGGTTAAACGATCGGGGGATCAACTAAAAGGTTCGTCGGCAGACGGGCCGTAGAGACCGGGAACGGGCAATTTGAGCAAGCGCAGATAGACGCCGAGTTGGGCCCGATGGTGGACCATGTGGTTGAGAAACATCGTCCGACAGAGCAGCATGCGAGGCGCCTCGAGGATGACGCGGTCACCGAAAGCCAAGCGCCAGCAAGCCTGAAGGCAATCATCGGAAGCGGCAACCAGGTGCAACCTGGCTTCGGCTGCGGTCCGTTCCAGCTCAGAGAGGAGATGCGCGGTGGATTCGAAGTTGAAGGCCGGGAACTTCTCGTGCGCCATGTTGAGTTCGGCCGAAGAGATAATACGGGTGCAGAACTCCGGGAGGCGGGCCACATGGACTGCCAGCCGACCGATCGGCATCGACTTTTCGTCAGGCTTCCATTGCGGGTCGTTCTCGGGGATCCGTTCAAGGATGCGGCGGGTGGAGGCGATTTCGGGGTCGAAATCGAGAAGGAGAACTTCGGCGATGGTCATACGGGGTGTCCGGGATGGACGTCCCGGCTTTTGGTAGGGTAACACCACGGGTAAACGGCGCCGGGCCTGCGACTTAACTGATCAGGGCTATTCGGGCAGCGAGTAGTCGAACTCGTAAAAGTGTTTTCCATCCTGGATGCGGATGGCCATGGTTCCCGAGATGCCGGTGAACTGGCCGGCTCCGGAATCCGGGACTACGGAAATGGTCAACTGTGGCGCGCCTCTAGTCATGGTGCCGCTGTGCTGGAGTACGAAGGCGCCAGTCTTTCCATGCAGCACTCCCTTGACGTGCTCGATGGCCACATAGCCCGCCGAACCTTTTACGCCCGTGCCGGCGGAAAGCATCTGGCCCTGGCTGACCGCTTCGAGATCACCCTGAAATTGTTTTTCGATTGTCATTCTGCCGAGGTCAGGGCCTGCATCTTCGACAGGCACGGCGGGAGTGAGCTTTACTTCGAAGGATCCGGTTGCATGATAGGTCATAAGCGCGGGCCAAGTGTGGGCACACGTCTATTATCAACGTGGTCTACCTGGTTGCTATTTTCGCGATGAGACCGTGAGCGCCGACAGCCCAGGCGGTACCGTCGGACGCGGCGGCAACGGCATTCAAACCTGCTGCGGGAATGGATTTCCACGATTGGCCGGCGTCGTGGGAAACATCGGAACCACTTGTACCGACGGCGATCCAAGATGCGGCGGCGCCGGAGAGAAGGGCGAACGCGACGGCGGAACGGAATCCGCTCAATCCCGGGCCGGCGAGAGATTGCCAGGATTTGCCGCCATCTCGCGAGAAGGCCAGCGTGCGTGCCGTTTCGCCTGGCTTTCTGTAATCTCCTCCCACGGCGATTCCCTGCCTTGTGTTGCGGAATGCGACGGAGAATACGCCGGCGGATGGCGTACCTGCGACCAAGGGAGTGATGGCAGCGGACCAGGTATGACCGCCGTCGCTTGAACGGAATATGCGTGCCCTCGCGCCACCACCCGTGCCGAACCAGGCTTGTGTTTTGCCATTCACGGTGAGACAGGTTCCGCTTGCGGCGAAAGCTCCTTCACCCCGAAGCGCGACAGGAGTGAGTTGCTTGTTCCAAGACTTGCCGCCATCCGTCGTTGTGAAGACCGCGAACCGGCCGTCAACAGGGTCGCCGAGCAGCACGCCGTGTTGCCGGTCCCAGAACGCGAAGGCGTCGAAGAAGCCCTTAGGGTCGGGGTTCGTGAAGAGCAGGTCCCAATGCCGGCCGCGGTCAGCGGTGCGGTAGACCCGGGATTGGGCGGCTTCACCGCTTGACAGGAGCAACGCTTCACTTGCACTCCAGGCCTGAATATCGCGGAAATCGAGTCCTGCTGCGCCCGCGACAGTTCCTGTCTGCCAGTGTTTGCCGGAGTCGGTGGTAAGGAGCCAAGTGCCTTGCGATCCGCTGGCCCATATGATTTCGGGAGAGACTACCGAGACCCCCCGCAAGCTTGCCGAGGTTGGGCTAACCTGCAGGATCCAAGAAGCAAGTGCGGCGGCTGCGGTCAGCGCGTAAGAGAACATCAGGCCACTGTAGCGGACGAGCTCAGCACGGTAGGATTCGTCGACCGTAAACGCCGTTCGTCGGTAATGATGGGCGATTCGCCGATCGGGGAATGAACTCGCTGGCTAAAGCCCCTAGTATCGGGTTGAGGATGTTCATGAAACGAACCGAATACGAAAGTTTGATCCTGCCCGTGATCCTGCTGCTGACCGGGTTGATACTAATTGGAGGCGATCGAGTAGGGATCCTTTCTTTGGACCGAATTCAAAACCTCTGGCCGGTGGCGCTCATACTCATCGGGCTGAGCGACTTCCTGAACGGCAGCAGTGAAGAGACCGGACAGGAAGCGACATACCCTCAAGAATCGCGCAACGGAGCGCGGCGTGTCTGACCAGCCCGGGGGTCAGAACAACTGGATACGATACGCTCACTTGACGGACGAACAGCGCCTGATGGTGCGAAAAAGGTCGAATGCGGCTCGTATTGTTGTCTCAGTCATTCTGATCGGAGCCGGAGTGTTGCTCTTTCTGAGCAACCTGGGCATTCTGCCCATTCGCAATGTGTGGATGTTATGGCCGGCCTTGCCGATTGGAATAGGCGTGGCCCACATGGTGACCGGGAAGAATTCGGGCTCGCGGGTCTGGGGGATCTTTCTGATTCTGTTTGGCTCCTTGTTCCTCCTGCTGAACCTGGGATGGATTCACATTCGTTCGCATGACGGCAGCTGGCCGCTTTCCCTACTGTTAATCGGCGCCGGGTGCGCGGCGCTGTTCAATGTGATCGGTCCGTCTCGAAGCGCGCGAGTCACCTCGAGGGCCTTCGCAGCCGGACCGTCGCGGCCTCTGAGCTTCGAGAATACGGTGAACGACTTCGTCCTGTTTGGCGGGCTGAAACGGAAGCTCGAAACCTACAATTTTCAAGGCGGAGATCTCACGGCAATCTTCGGAAACATAGAAGTGGATCTAAGACCCGCGCTTATCACCCCGGCTGCGAGGTCCGCGGTGCTCAATGTAACGGCCGTGTTCGGCGCAGCAAAGATCAGAGTGCCGCAAAGCTGGAGGGTAAGCGTGAGCGGCGCCGGGATCCTGGGAAATTTCGAGGATAAAACGATTCCACCGAATACCGGTCCGGATGCCCCCACGCTGATTATCACAGGCTTGTCGCTCTTCAGTTCGGTGGAGATAGAAGACTAGTTTTCAGCCCTCTGCATGCTGCTGCCAATTCTCCAGAACAGGCGAGTGCTGTCGGGCTACTTGAGCGGATTCGTTCCTATCGGGTTCATGCTTGCGTTCGCGCTCCGACTATCGTCGCGCCTGACATGGTTGGAAGTGCTCGCGATCATCGTTCCGGTGACCGCCGTGCTCGCCATCGTTTCGCTGTCGGCCTGGTTTATCTGCCGGTCCCTGGATCTCAAGAGCACGCCCGACTGGAGACTGGCAGCTACGTTTCTGCTCTCAGCAATGTGCGCAAGCACGATAGCGATGGGGATTGCGCATCTCTGGATCTGGATTCTGAGTCATGTCTTTGCGGATCTGGAAGCAAGGTTTCGGCCCGGCATCCCGGTGCTGGCCGGGATGTTTTCACTGGTGTATCTGCTCGCGATCGTAATTCATTACCTAATCCTCGCGATGGAATCGTCTCAACGCGCGGAAGTTCTCTCCAGAGAAGCCGAACTCAAGGCGTTGAAGGCGCAAGTAAACCCGCATTTTCTATTCAACAGCCTGAATTCGATCAGCGCGCTCACGAGCATTGACCCGGCGAAAGCGCGCGAGATGTGCATCGCCCTCTCCGACTTTTTGCGGAACTCGTTGCGGCTCGGAGAACGTGCGAGCATTCCGCTCTCGGAGGAGATGGCACTAACGAAGAGCTACCTGGATGTCGAGCGGGTGCGCTTTGGCCGGCGGCTGCGGATAAGGCAGAGTCTCGGCGACGGTTGTGGGGATTGCGATGTGCCGCCGCTGGTAGTGCAGCCCTTGATGGAGAACGCAATCAAACATGGAATAGCGACGTTGCCCGAAGGCGGTGAGATCGCGGTGGTGAGCGACCGCTGGAATAATCAGCTGCGGGTCACCATTGAAAATCCCTTCGATCCGGATGCGCCTCCCGCGCAGAAGACCGGTTTCGGATTACCAGGAGTGCGCAACCGCATTCGCGCTCGTTACGGCGATGCGGGCCGCCTTGACATCGACGTACAGCCTTCGGTGTACCGTGTGGTGCTGCTGCTTCCCTGGACCTGCAACGGAAACCGGTGATCTCATGAACATCCGAGCGATTATCGTCGACGATGAGGATCTAGCACGTCACCTGTTACGTGAGTACCTTGCCCGAGAAAAGGATATCGAGATCGTGGCGGAGTGTGCGAACGGATTCGATGCGGTGAAGCAAGTAGCGGAGCATCAACCCGACCTCATGTTTCTCGACGTGCAGATGCCCAAACTAGACGGGTTTGAAGTGATTGAACTCGTCGGCAACAACATAGCTGTGGTCTTCGTAACGGCGTACGATCAATATGCTACGAAGGCATTCGATGCGTCGGCTGTGGACTATCTGCTGAAGCCGTTTGATCTTCAGCGTTTCCAGGCTGCGTTGTGCCGGGCACGGCAGCGCCTGGAAACCAGGGCGCGGCCGAATCTGGATGTGAACGAACTGCGAAAGGCTGCTTCCCCGCCCGGCCAGTATACGCAAAGGATCGTTGTCAGGGACGGGACGAGTCTGCACGTCGTACCCGTTAATCAACTCGATTACGCGGAGGCTCAAGAAGATTACGTTGCCTTGCACACTCGCGGGAAAACTCATCTGAAGCAGCAGACCATCTCAAATCTCGAGGTGTCGCTCGATCCTTCCCGGTTTGTACGCGTCCATAGATCGTTCCTTGTGAATCTGGAGCGCATATCGAAGGTCGAACCGTATACGAAGGATACTCGCATCGCCGTTCTGACTGACGGAAGCAAGATTCCGGTGAGCCGGAGCGGTTACTTGCGTTTGAAAGAACTGATGCAGCTCTGAGATACAGTCTTCTGTAGGTTCAGGAGATACATGCAAAACGAGAGTTGTGACATCGGTCTGATTGGTCTTGCTGTCATGGGTCAAAATTTGGTTCTGAACATGAACGACCATGGATTCCGCGTGGCTGTTTTCAACCGGACTGTGTCGAAGGTCGATGATTTCATAAACAACGAAGCGAAGGGCACCGAAGTAGTAGCTAGTCACTCGATCGAGGAACTGGTAAAAGGACTAAAGAAGCCGCGGCGAGTGATGCTGATGGTCAAAGCGGGAGATACGGTGGATCAAATGATCGACCAGATCGTTCCGCACCTCGAAAAGGGCGACATCGTGATCGATGGCGGCAATTCCCACTTTCCGGATACGAACCGGCGGACGAAAAGTCTCAACGAGAAGGGAATCCTGTTTATAGGGACGGGCGTTTCGGGCGGTGAGGAGGGCGCTCGAAAGGGGCCTTCGATCATGCCTGGAGGAAATCTGGAAGCATGGCCGTACGTGAAAGACATTTTCCAATCGATCGCGGCGAAGGTGGAGGATGGAACGCCATGCTGCGATTGGGTGGGCGAGAACGGCGCGGGTCATTACGTGAAGATGATCCACAACGGGATTGAGTACGGTGACATGCAGCTGATCTGCGAGGCATATCAGCTCCTGAAAGACGGGCTGGGCCTTAGCGCGGATGAGCTGCATGAAGTCTTCGCGGAGTGGAACCAGGGCGAGCTTGACAGCTTTCTGATCGAGATCACGGCGGAGATTCTTTCGAAGAAGAGCGATGAGGATGGCCAGCCGATCGTAGACAAGATACTCGACACCGCTGGCCAGAAGGGCACCGGGAAGTGGACGGTCATCAGCGCCCTCGACCTTGGGATGCCGCTGACGTTGATCGGCGAAGCGGTTTTTGCTCGCTGTCTTTCAGCTTTAAAGGATGAGCGGGTTGCAGCCTCAAAGATTTTATCCGGGCCCAAATCGGGACCGGATTCGCACGAGAAGAAGGAATTTATAGAGGATGTGCGGCGAGCGCTCTACTGTTCGAAGATGATCTCTTATGCGCAGGGTTACATGCTGTTGCGCGAAGCGGCGAAGGAACAAGGCTGGAATCTGAATATGGGCGGGATCGCCCTAATGTGGCGCGGCGGCTGCATCATTCGGAGCAGATTTTTGGCAAAGATTAAAGACGCTTACGACAAAAGCCCGAAGCTTACAAACCTGCTGGTGGACGATTTTTTCAGTGCCGTATTGAATAAGTATCAAGAGTCTTGGCGTCATGCGCTCGTACATGCGATTCGACTCGGAGTGCCTACACCGGCGTTCTCGACGGCGCTCGCTTTTTATGACGGTTATCGGACAGAGCGGTTGCCAGCTAATCTTTTGCAGGCGCAGCGTGATTTCTTTGGAGCACACACATACGAGCGGGTGGACAAGCCGCGCGGCGAGTTCTTTCACACGAACTGGACAGGGCGCGGTGGGCGCGTTTCCTCCGGCAGTTACAACGCGTGATCCAGTCGGAAATGTTCCGGGCGGATTTTGATCTACGGTTATTGGAGAAAACATGAGTGAAGGATTGAATATTCGACAGGACGGGGCGTTGGATTTTGTATCGGTGGGCGCATTAGTTCATCGCCTGGATCCCGGCATCATTCCGTTTCGGAAGGCGGCTGAGTGCAAAATTCACGTGAGCGGGGGTGAGTTCAATGTGGCGGCGAACCTCTCCGATTGTTTCCGCCTGAAGACGGGTGTGGCGAGCGCCATGGTCGACTATCCGATCGGCGATCTTGTGGCGGAACGCGTGTTAGCCATGGGTGTGCGGCCCTTCTACAAGCATTTCAAGCACGATGGAGTCTCGGGCCCGAACATTGCTACGGTGTACAGTGACCGTGGACAAGGGGTCAGGGCGCCTGTCGTGTTTTACAACCGCTGCAACGAAGCGGCTGCAAAGCTGAAACAGGGGGATTTCAACTGGCACGCGATTTTCGAAGGAGGCGTGCGCTGGTTTCACAGCGGCGGCATTTTCGCGGCACTTTCGCCGACGACCTCCGACGTGATCATTGAGGGGATGCAGGCGGCGAAAGAATCGGGCGCCATAATTTCGTTCGATTTGAATTATCGCGAGAAGCTGTGGAATGTGATTGGCGGAGCCAAGAAGGCCGTTGAGGTGATCGACCGCATCGTAAAAAATGTCGATGTGCTGGTGGGCAATGAGGAGGATTTGCAGAAGGGGCTAGGCATCCCCGGGCCGGAGGTTGCCGCTAAGTCGAAGCTGGACCCGACCGCCTTTTTCAGCATGATGGACAACGTTCGAAAGAAGCATCCACAAGTAAAGATCGTGGCGACGACGCTGCGAGAGGTGCATTCGACTAATCGCCATAGCTGGAGCGCGGTGGCGTGGATCAACGGAACGACTCACATAGCTCCGACGGCCGAACTCGATGTATACGATCGAGTTGGCGGCGGCGATGGTTTCGCGGCGGGCCTTATCTATGGATTGCTTACGGGGGCTCCGGACGACGAAGCGGTCAAGCTCGGATGGGCGCACGGCGCGCTGCTTACGACCTTTCCGGGCGATACGACAATGGCAACGCTAGATCAGGTTCAAAACTTTGCGAAGGGCGGATCTGCTCGCATTCAGCGCTAAATAGTAGGGGAAACCGAGGGTGAGGGCCGCGCCGTCCCGGGCGTGCCGAGGCGGTGCCTAACCCATTTTCGATGCAGTTTCTACGATGCTGCCGCTGCATTTTTCGATGCTATGATTTAGGCAGAAAGCGTTGTTTAGCATGCGGACGCGTATCCACGGTGTTTTCCTCTCTTGCGTCCGATCGCGACGCTGTCGCAAACTTTTCGTGCCGGCTGCTACCGCGGCTGTCCTCTGGATGTTGGCGGCCGGCGGCTCTCATGCACAGGTAAAAGAGACACCTGACAACAAGACCGCTGCGAGCCCTTCTTCTCCCGTTGCGGACGAACCGGTAAGTGTAGCGAGCCGCAAGACTCCGGCGGCTGGGCCTACTCCCTCTAGATCTGTCGATATCCGGGTGAACCGGACACTGGTCTTAATAAACGTAACGGTCACGGATCCTTTGAACCGCTTCGTAACCGGCCTCGATAAGGAACATTTTCGACTTTACGAGGATAAGGTCGAGCAGAAGATAACGGATTTCTCGGCAGAAGATGCGCCGATTTCGATCGGCCTGGTGTTCGATACGAGCGGGAGCATGGGACAGAAACTCCAGAAGTCGCGGCAGGCGGCCGCCGAGTTCTTCAAGACGGCGAATCCGGCCGACGAATTTTTTCTGGTGCAATTCAATGATCGTCCCGAATTGAGCGTGCCTTTCACGGCGGACACGGACAAGATTCAGAGCACTCTCATGTTCACCCAATCCAAAGGACGGACGGCGTTGCTCGACAGCGTGTATCTCGCCATGCATGAAATGAAGAAGGCCCGTAACCCGCGTAAGGCGGTGCTAATCATTTCCGATGGCGGCGACAACGCTAGCCGATATACAGAGACTGAGATCAAGAGCGCTGTCAGGGAAGCAGACGTGCAGGTTTTTGCAATTGGGATTTTTGAGGGCATGGGCAGCCGGGGCAGAACTCCGGAAGAAGCGGCAGGTCCGGGTTTGCTTAACGAACTAGCCGACCAGACGGGCGGGCGCGAGTATGCGGTGGAGAACGTAGCGGAACTGCCTGATATCGCCGCTAAGATCGGTGTTGAGTTGCGGAACGAATACATTCTTGGCTACACGCCAAAAAATCGGGAGCGGGACGGAAAATACCGCCGGGTACAAGTGAAACTAAATCAGCCGCGCGGCTTACCTCCGCTTAAGGCATATTTCCGGCTGGGGTATTATGCACCGACTCAATAGGGGCGATGGCGGCACGAGAGTGCGCTCCTGTGGTTTCCTAGCGGTAGCAACAGCCGTGGCTGGCATCCTGGCGTTGGCCGCTCAAGCCCAGTTTCATTCGGACACACGACTCGTAGTGCTGCATGCGAGTGTGACCGACAAGAAGGGCAAGCTGGTCACAAACTTAAACCAACATTCCTTTAAAGTGTTTGAGAACGGGCAGCCGCAGGAAGTCAAGATTTTCCGCAACGAAGATGTTCCCGTTTCGCTCGGCATTGTGATCGACGACAGCGGCAGCATGAGCACGAAGCGAAGCCGCGTGGAAGCCGCCGCGCTCGAAATGGTGCGGAACTCTAATCCGCAGGATGAAGTTTTCATCGTCAACTTCAACGACGATCCCTTTCTGGATGTTCCGTTCACGAACGACATCCACAAGCTCGAACAAGGGCTAGCGCGCATTGACTCGAGAGGCGGAACTGCTATGCGGGATGCCATCAGCTCCTCCCTCGATTACATCAGGAAGGACGCGAAGAAGGACAAGAAAGCGATCCTCATCATTACCGACGGGAACGATAACGCGAGTAACATTTCGCTAGAGAAGGTTGTGGCACGAGCCAACCAGAGCGACACGCTGATTTACGCGATCGGCTTGTTCACGGAAGAAGAAAAGCATGAGGCGACGAAAGCCCGGCGCGCGCTTCGCGAACTGACTACGGCGACAGGAGGCTTGGCGTTTTACCCGAAAGAAGTGAACGAAGTGAAATCGCTAGCAGTGGAAGTGGCGCGCGACATTCGCAGTCAATATACGATCGCCTACACGCCATTAGTGCAGGCGCTAGACGGAAGCTATCGGCAGATCAAAGTAACTGTGGACGCCCCGGGCAAGCCGGTGGTGAGAACTCGTTCAGGATATTATGCGACGCCAGACTCCGAAAATCGTAAGTCGGCGAGCTCGGCCTTTTTGATTCCTCCTTCGACTCCGCATCCCTGATGTGCAGGTTTTTGTGGGTGGCGACGCGGGGCTATCGAACAACCCCGTGGCGCTCGCCCTACCTGCGATGGCGCATCGAGACGTATTCGGGGATACCGGCAGAAAGCATCACGCGCGGTATTTTCTTTCAGTTCCTGTGGGCTGAACGTGCCTCTTTGTTGCAGTATCTCCGGTGGGTCCGGGAGATGAGCCGTAACCGGTGAGGCGGTCTTGGAGCTAGAGGGTTACCAGGGGCGCCCGTGCTGGGGTGCATCCTGCACGGAGTAACCGGCAGGAACCTGGAAAAGAGTGGCCGGGGGCTCGTTCCGCTGGATGTTGGACAGTGAGTAAGTGGATTGGCCGGAGCGAGGATCGGAGTGCTTCGCCATAACGACCACTTGCAGCTCCTGCGAGGTCCATACCTCGCTCTTTTCTACGATCGCCTGCGCATTTCCCATCGAACCTGCCGGGATTGTTCTCGTAATGGACTTGCCAGTAGCCGCCAATCCACTGATATCCTGCTGGCCGAGATCCGTCTCAACACGCTGCCTCGAGTCGTCCGCTCGAGCGCTTCCTCTTGGTGGCCGGGGAGCACCGTCCGCACTCCGCGATCTGAATTCCCGGCGCATGGCAGTTTTGTAATTTGGATTCAGAACGTAGGTGTATCCCGCTACCGGATCGGAGAGGAAGACGATGGAAGTAGGCGCCTTTGCGGCCCATGGGCCGACGGAGATATTCTGCTGGAAGTAAGTTCGTCCCTGACTATCGCGGGCCACATGCCCGGTACTGGCGTGGCTAATGATGTTACCGTCTGCGAGCGTCTGCGTCATCGACGTATTGACGTCAGCGGAGTAAGGTGCACCTGCGACCACTTTTCCGCGCATGCCCATGCCCATGGGCCTAAGGCCTCCTGGTCCTCCACCCATGCCACCGGGAGCGGATCCTAGACCCATAGGAGGCGGCGGCGGGCCAAGTTCAGGGCCGTTCGTCTGAGCCCAAGCAGGGTAGCCGACCGCCGCAATCGCGAGCGCCCAAAGTCTGATTTTTTTCATTTATACGTTTCCTGAATAGCTTATAGACTCGGTTAATCGGTGCTGAGCACGTGAACACCGATCGGCTGTCCATCGATTCCTAACAACACATTCGCGAGCACCGTGGGGTCAGCCGAGTCACTTGCAACCGGTTGGAGAATGATGCCCGCCGAGGCCAAGGAGGAAACGGGCACGCTCATTTCGATGATGCGAGGATCGTTGACCGGCAAATCCGGATTTCCATAGGGGAGCGCTATAAATGTCTCGCCGTTCACATCGATGGAAGCGGCTGCCCTTCGAGGATTGTCAGCGGGGCGCTGCTGTGGAGTCCTGGTCGATTTCGGTGCAAGAAGAATGCCGAAGGCGAGCGTAGCCGCTACGGCCATACCCCAACCGAAACGGCGAAGGACCCGTCCGGAATTTTGTTGTATCTGTACAGCTTTGTCGGTTCTCCTGATCGCATCGGCTAGAGCGATTCGCGATCCCGGTGTGTAGTCAACCGGCTCGCTCGAAATGAGTTCTTCAACCTCGGTGGAGAGGCGGGCGAGAGCCTCCTGTTTTTGGCGGCAGCCGGTACATAACCCCAGATGCGAACGCAGCGCGATGAACTCGGGTTCCGGTAATTCGCCGTCCAGATATCGGACCAGGACTTCCTCATTAGCGTGATGCAAGCTCTTCATAGCTTTTCCTTCAAGTTTTCGAGACCGCGCGCGACGTTTTCCGCGACCGTAGAAATCGAGAGCCCCAGAGCTTCGGCGATCTCTCTGTATTTGAGGCCCTGCGAACGGAGGACGACACAGTTCCGCTGTGCTGCGCTGAGTTGGGCCATTGCATTGCGGAGCCGGGTTTCCTTTTCGCGCACAATCAGGTTCTGCTCCGCGGAATCGGACGCGACTCGGGGGTCCCATTCGGGAGAAAGATCGGCCAAGTAGGTGGTCTTGCTGGCGCGGGAGGATGACTGCACATTGCGGGCGAAATTGTGCGCAACACGGTAGAGCCAAGCCTTGAGATTGGTGCGATCACCTTTCGAGAGCAGGTGCTGATGAAGGCGAAGGAAGGTTTCCTGAACCGTCTCTTCGGCAGTAGAAGAATCAAGGCCCAGCCAGATCAGGTACCGTCTAAGCGAGATATGTTCGCGGTCGTAGAGTTCGAGAATCAGTTTGGATTGCGGAGAATCGTCCGCTGCTTCTACATCCCAAACCGCCTTATCGAAGCTCAGAGCCTTTGCCGACGTCATTTACCCCCTTGTGGATTATAATCCGCAAATCTATCGCGTTGACTGAAGGCAGATGGCTTGCGCAGCCGGTAGCGTCCGTAGTCCGTCGGCTCTTTGAGCGATGCTTAGCGAGGGCCACAAGAGAGCTCTGTTGGGGAGTTGCACTAGGGTTGGGTTGAATCTCCCTTGTGGCCTGCCGTCTCGCATGCTATATGCCTATAAAACAGACAACATGACTAATTTTCCGGGGCACAGGCCATTTTTTATTTTCGCTCTTCCTGAACAGGCTTCAACTCAAGCGTGGTGCTTGTAGAATGCCATGAGTGGATTTGGAGTATGGCAGAAACAGCTAAGACCGAAGATTCAAGGTATCCAATAGGAAGATTTCGGCCTCCGGCAAGCATTGACGAAAACCTTCGCGCACTCTGGATTGGCGACCTGGAGCAGTTGCCGGGACAGTTGCGGGAGATAGCCGCCGATCTGGACGCTCCTCAGCTGGACACGGCGTACCGGGAAGGCGGTTGGACGGCGCGGCAAGTAGTTCATCACCTTGCAGACAGCCACCTGAACAGCTACTCGAGATTTCGCCTGGCGCTTACCGAAGACACTCCGGCGATCAAGGGTTATGAAGAGGCTGCGTGGGCGGAGTTAGAGGACGCGAAATCGGCGGAGGTGGACATTTCACTGACTCTGCTCGATGCTTTGCACCGGCGCTGGGTTCTTCTATTGCGTTCCATGACGGATGCGGAGTTCGCCCGCAGTTTCGTCCATCCGCAACTGGGGCCAGTGAGGCTTGCCTCTGCTTTGGGGCTATACGCCTGGCACGGACGGCATCATCTTGCGCACGTTTCAAACCTACGAGCGCGCAACGGCTGGTGAGCCCGGAAGCTAGCGGCGAGAGCGTTGCCTGACCGGCTTGCCTTCGCTATGTGCGGCGAGGTTGTGGGCAGAATTAACGAGAGAGAGATGCGAAAAGGCCTGTGGGAAGTTGCCGAGTTGACGGCGTTCTTTGGGGTCGTACTCCTCGGCAAGAAGCCCGACATCGTTGCGCAGCGTTAACAGCCGTTCGAAGAGGACGTGAGCTTCGTCGAACCGGCCTTGCAAAACGTAATTGTCGACCAGCCAAAAGCTGCAAGCGAGAAACGTGCCTTCTTTCCCTGCCACCCCATCTACTGAGCTGGCGGGATTGTAGCGGGCGACCAGGCCATCGACGAGTAGATGATCTTCAATGGCTTTGATCGTATTCTTAATGCGCTGATCTTGAGGCGGTAGAAAGCCGACCATGGACATCATGAGCACGCTCGCGTCAAGTTCCGTGCTGCCGTAAGATTGCACGAAGGACTGCATCTGGTTGCTGTAGCCGAGCTTGCAAACCTCACCGTGTATGTCGGCGCGAATCTTCCTCCATCTCTCGACGGGACCCTTTTCGCCGAACTTTTCGACAGTGCGGACGGCGCGATCGAAAGCGACCCAGGCCATCACCTTCGAGAAAACGAAGTGGCGGCGGGCACCGCGAACCTCCCAGATGCCGTCGTCCGGGTCGGACCAGATTGTCTCAAGATGGGTGACAAGCGCCTTCTGCAGATCCCATCCTTCGTCGGAAGCGGCCACTCCCTTAGTGCGCGCAAGGAACATGGAATCCATGACTTCACCGTAGACGTCGAGCTGAAGCTGTTCGGAGGCGGCATTGCCAATCCGGACCGGCTTCGACCCTTCATAACCCGGGAGCTCAGGGAGCTCGAATTCGGTGAGCCGGCGCTCGCCGCCAACCCCGTACATGATCTGCATGTGTCTCGGATTGCCCGCGACGGCGCGCATCAGCCAATCGCGCCAAGCCCTCGCTTCTTCTATGAAACCGGCCTCGAGGAAAGCCAGGAGGGTAAAGGTAGAATCGCGGAGCCAGCAAAAGCGATAATCCCAATTGCGCACACCACCGATGCCCTCGGGGAGTGACGTGGTAGGAGCCGCGATGATCCCGCCCGTTTTGTGATGCGACAGCGCTTTCAGGATGATGATGGATCGAAGCACTGCCTCGGCGTAAGGCCCCTTGGGAGCGTGTTTACCGGACCACTTTTCCCAAGCGTGCGTAATGTGTTCGACAGCGGTCGAAACATCAGGCTGCGCCGGCTCGCTCATGTAGGAGTTCGACCAAGTCAAAACGAATGGAATTTCCTGGCCGGCCTGGATGTCGAATTCGGCGCGGGTCATTAGGTCTTCGCCTCGGAGAGGTACGGTTGTGGCGAGGGTGACGCGGTCCGGGCCGGAGATCGCCTGGATCCTGCCATCGGGTAGACGACGGACCCAGGGGATCACGGTGCCGTAATCGAATCGCAGGACGAGTTCCATATACATTGGTACGGAGCCTTTCAGGCCCCGGACCAAACGGATCACATCCTGATTTTCACCACGCCGATCCATGCAGTCGATCACAACCATGGTGCCGTCAGAGGTGGAGAACTCCGTTTCGAGAACGAGTGTTCCAGGCCGATAGCGACGAGTCACCTGAGGTTGCTCGGCTTGCGGCGAGAGAATCCAGCGGCCGTTATACCTGGAACCGAGTAGTGAGGCGAAGCAGGCTGCAGAATCGAAACGCGGGAAGCTGAGCCAGTCTATAGATCCATTTCGGCCGACCAGAGCCGTCGTGGAATTGTTGCCGATGAGAGCGTAATCTTCAATCAGTTGTGCCATCGAGGCTCAATCTGCGGCGAAATCGATAACAACCTTGATGTCATCGGGATTTCGTTCGAGGGCATCCGCGAAACTGGCGATTGGCACATGGCGCGAGATAAGCCTGGAGAGCCACTTGCGGTCTGCTTTCAGAAGTGCCTGTTCCGCAAGCTCGTAATGTTTGCGATTGGCATTAACGGAGCCGAAGACAACCGAATTCTCGAGCACCATGGTGCGGTTGATAGTGCCCAGGTCGAGAGTTTCGTTCTGATCTTTGGATGACACGCCCGTGAGGCACAGGATGCCGTCGTTGCCGAGGTGCGCCATGGTTTCGGCGACCAAAGAAGCTACGCCGGTGCACTCGATTGCAACGTCAGGAACGAAGCCAATGTCCCTCACCGGGCCCGTGTGATAGGTGCCACCGAGACTGCGCACAAGATCGGGCTTAAGCCCCTCGTGCACTCGATCAAGCACGTGAACTTCGAGGCCGCGCTGTTTTCCTAGCAGAGCAGCGATAAGACCGATTGGACCCGCGCCCGTGACGAGCAGGGTTTTGGGCTTCCACTCGGCGCGCACGCCGATGCGAGCAATGTGATCCCAAGCCTTGGCAAGTATGGTGGTGGGTTCCATAAGGACGCCGACGTCTCGAAGGCTGTCCTGAAGCCGGACTGCAAATTGGGGTTCGACACGCCAGCGTTCGGAGCCGAAACCGTTCCGCTCTTTGATGCCGCGCTCGGTGTACTTACCATTGCGGCACATATCCCATTCACCAACAGCACACGCGATGCATGGAACGGGATCGGGATGGCGCACGATTCCGACTATCAGATCGCCGGCCTTGAATCCGCTGCCCGCCGGCGCTTCTTCGACGCGACCGAGCGACTCGTGTCCAAGGATCAAAAACCTTTCACCGGGGGCAGGGAAGCCGTACTCGGCCGAGATGAGCTCAAAATCCGTTCCGCAGATTCCCAGTTCCAGTGCCCGGACCAGGATCGGCCCGTCACTTTGAGGCGGCTCGGGAACGTCTCTGAGAGACGCCGAATTGGGCGTACCGGGGATAATCGTAATAGCTTTCATGAGTTATTTTGTCGCTGAGAGGATGGAAGCCGCGCTGCGAGTGTCGCAGATTAGCCTATCAGGCTTCCAAGATTCCCCCATCGTAGATGGGACAACCAGCGATTTAGTGACAATGTTGCGCCGAGTGGCTGGGGGAAGCTTCAGGGCGTCATTTAACATACAAGTGGATGACACGATTGGCCGGTTGCGACAGTAGATCTTGAAGGCACTCGTCAAATCCCGGCGTGCGCCCGGCATCTGGCTGGAAGACATTCCTGAACCCAAGATTGGAATAAACGATGTTTTGATCCGCGTGACCCACACCGGGATCTGTGGCACCGACCTTCACATTTACCAGTGGGACGATTGGGCGCAGTCCACCATTCCGGTACCGATGGCGATCGGGCACGAGTTCGTCGGGACCATCGTTGAGGTCGGGTCAAATGTGAGCGATTTTCACCCGGGCGAAGTGGTCAGCGGCGAAGGTCACGTGGTATGCGGGCGCTGCCGAAACTGCCTCGCCGGGCGAAGACATCTTTGTGCTCATTCCCGCGGCGTGGGAGTGAACCGGCCGGGCGCGTTTGCAGAGTACCTGTGTTTGCCCATGACAAATATCTGGCGTCACAAGGAGAACGTCAACCGCGAAGTAGCCGCTATCTTCGATCCGTTTGGCAATGCAGTACACACCGCGCTTTCATTCCCGGTATTAGGAGAGGATGTTCTGGTGACGGGTGCGGGGCCAATCGGACTAATGACGATTCCGGTGGTGCGGCATGCGGGTGCGAGATTCGTAGTTGTTACGGATCTGAACGCTTATCGCCTCGAGCTTGCCCGGAAGCTGGGCGCTACCGTGGCAGTGGACCCAAGGCAGACGTCGCTAGAAGAAGTCCAAAGGCAGCTCGGCATGCAGGAGGGTTTCGATGTAGGTCTCGAGATGTCGGGCAATCCCGCCGCATTCCGGCAGATGATTGCCGGTATGAGTCACGGAGCCAAAATCGCGATGCTCGGCATTCCGGCCGGAGAGATGGCAATCAACTGGCGGGATGTGATCTTCAACATGCTTACGATCAAGGGAATTTACGGACGCGAGATGTACGAGACCTGGTACAAGATGACCGTCATGATCGAGTCGGGACTGGACATAAGTCCCGTAATTACCCACCGGTTTGACTATCGTGACTTCGAGCAGGGATTCGCCGTGATGGCTTCGGGCATGTCCGGCAAAGTAATTCTTCACTGGACGGATGACGTTTAGCAATAATGCCGGCTGCGGAGCTCTAATGAGGACCAGCGTTTTCGACCTTTTCAAGATCGGCATCGGACCATCGAGTTCGCATACGGTGGGTCCGATGCGAGCGGCTTTTCGTTTTGTCAACGAGCTGCAAGAGGAAGGAATTCTGGAGAAGGTCAAGCGCATCCAGAGCGAACTCTACGGGTCGCTTGCGCTGACAGGGATCGGGCACGGTACCGATCGGGCCGTCCTGCTCGGTTTATCCGGCGAAAAGCCGGAGGAAGTCGAACCCGATGCAGTGCAGACGAAGCTGGATGAAATTCGCTCGCAGCGCACACTGAGATTGCTTGGCCTCCGCGAGGTGCAATTCGACGAAGCCCGAGATCTGCATTTCCACGGCGATCTAGTGTTGCCCGGACATCCGAATGGAATGCGATTCACGGCATTCGACGGGCAGGGTGCAACGCTGACTGCCGGGGTGTTCTATTCGATAGGCGGCGGGTTCATCGCCAAAGAAGGCGAGGTTTCGGCAAAGGAAAGCCGGTCTTTACCGGTTCCTCATCCCTTCTCGAACGGCGCCGAACTCCTGGAGCAGGCCGAGAGCAAGGGAGCGCCAGTGTGGCGACTGATCTATGAGAACGAGAGCGCCCTGCGTGGTGAGGCTGAAGTACGGGAGCGAATAATTCATATTTGGTCGGTGATGAACAGCAGTATCGAGCGCGGGCTCCGGACCGAGGGCATTTTGCCCGGCGGATTGGAGGTCCGGCGCCGAGCACCGCGCCTCTACCGCAAGTTAGATGAGCAGATGACGGGCGATCCGATGCGCGCGATGGACTGCGTGAACATTTTTGCTATGGCGGTGAACGAAGAAAACGCCGCGGGTGGCCGCGTAGTCACGGCGCCTACGAATGGGGCTTCAGGACTTGTTCCGGCAGTAGGACGCTACTACCGCGACTTTGTTCCAGGGGCGTCGGACGAGGGATTGCTTCGCTACCTGTTGACCGCGGGAGCAATTGGCATTCTATATAAAGAGAACGCTTCGATCTCGGGCGCTGAAGTCGGCTGTCAGGGTGAAGTGGGAGTTGCTTGTTCGATGGCCGCTGCGGGCTTGGTTGGAGCATTGGAAGGAACCAACACGGAGGTAGAACACGCGGCCGAGATCGGAATGGAGCATCATTTAGGCATGACATGCGATCCGATTGGCGGTCTTGTCCAGATACCCTGTATTGAGCGGAACGCATTCGGCGCGGTAAAAGCTATCAACGCCAGCCGGATAGCAATGCAAGAATCGGGTGAGCACAAAGTGTCTCTCGATCAGGTTATTCGAACGATGTATCAGACGGGCTTGGACATGCAGTCCAGATATAAAGAAACTTCGCTCGCAGGGCTCGCTGTGAATGTGAAGGACTGTTGAACTGATTTATGTTTGGAAACGTAGCGCCATATATACGCGAAAAGATCACCAGCATAGAAGACGCGGGATTGTTCAAACGGGAGAGGACGATCGAGTCGCCGCAAAGCGCTGAAGTGAAAGTAAGCGGCGAGCCGGTTCTGATCCTGTGCGCCAATAATTACCTTGGTTTGGCGAACCATCCGGCGGTGGTGGCGGCGGCCCGACAAGCACTGGATGAGTGGGGCTACGGGCTGGCAAGCGTCCGGTTCATCTGTGGAACTCAAACGGTTCATAAACAGTTGGAAGCAGCGCTAAGCAAGTTCCTCGGAACCGAAGACACGATTTTGTACAGTTCCTGTTTTGACGCGAACGGAGGGCTCTTCGAAACACTAACGGAGACTGAAGACGCGATTATTTCCGATGAGCTGAACCACGCAAGTATCATCGACGGGATCAGGCTTGCGAAGGCGGCACGCTTTCGGTATAAGAACGGAGATATGGCCGATCTTGAGGCCAAACTGAAGGACGCAGCAGGTGCGCGGTACCGGTTAATCGCCACCGATGGCGTGTTCTCGATGGACGGTTACATCGCGAAACTCCCGGAGATCTGCGATTTAGCGGACAAATATAAGGCGATGGTCATGGTCGACGATTCGCATGCGGTGGGCTTCATGGGCAAACACGGCCGAGGTACTCCTGAGCACCACAATGTGATCGACCGGATCGACATCCTTACGGGCACGCTAGGCAAGGCACTCGGTGGCGCAAGCGGCGGTTACACGAGCGGACGAAGAGAGATCATAGAACTTCTGCGTCAGCGTTCGCGGCCGTATCTCTTCTCGAATACTCTTGCTCCGCCGATCGCGGCGGCATCAATCAAGGTATTGGAACTGCTTAGTGAAAGCGATCGACTTCGTGAGCGGCTCTTTACGAATACTAGTCTGTTCAGGGAGCGGATGACGGCTCACGGTTTCAACC
The DNA here is from genome assembly GCA_963723645.1 of Terriglobia bacterium. Classification (GTDB taxonomy): domain Bacteria; phylum Acidobacteriota; class Terriglobia; order Bryobacterales; family Bryobacteraceae; genus Bog-105. Next base: position 127,893 of record CAVRRR010000004.1, on the reverse strand, counting down.
TGCTGCCAGGCGAGCATCCTATCGTTCCGGTTATGCTGGGTGATGCCGCGCTTGCCAGCCGCATGGCCGATGCGTTGCTGAAGAAAGGTGTCTACGTGATCGGCTTTTCCTTCCCGGTAGTTCCTCAAGGTAAGGCTCGAATTCGAGTTCAGGTATCGGCTGCGCACAAGCCGGAGGAACTGGAATTTGCGGCAGACCAGTTCGCAATATGCAAGCGGGATCTGGGTATTTAGGTAAGAAAGTTTGACGCGAACCGTTGGCCTGTTAGCGGCCTTGCTGTTGCCGGTCTTACTTTTCGCCCAAAGCCCGGAGCAGCCAACGGTTCGGCTGTGGGCTGAATCCGCACCCGGAGCTCAGGGCAGCGCTGCGGAAGACACGCCGTCGTTTACGATATTCGAAGCGCCGGCGGCATCGAAGATTCCCACGGCCCTAATTGTGTTCCCAGGCGGCGGCTACTCGCATCTAGCGATAGACTATGAAGGCGCGCAAATTGCCCAGTGGCTCAACCACCTTGGGATCTCTGCGTTTGTATTGCAGTACCGTCTGGGGCCGAAGTATCGATACCCAATCGAACTTTGGGACGCTCAGCGTGCGATACGCTACGTTCGCGCTCACTCGGAAGAGTTTCAGATCAGACCAGACCGAATAGGCATTTGGGGCTTTTCTGCAGGCGGGCATTTGGCGTCTACAGCCGGCACGCATTTCGATGAGGGCGATCCCCACAGCTCGGATCCAGTAGAAGTGCAGAGTGCAAGGCCGGACTTTATGATACTCGCCTATCCAGTTATCACGATGGAGGATCCATATGTGCACCTCGGTTCACTTCATGCGCTGCTAGGTGAGCAACCGGACCCAGTGCTGGTGCGTTCGCTTTCGAACGAAACGCAGGTGACGACGCGAACGCCGCCCACCTTCCTCTTTCACACAACAGAAGATCAGGTGGTACCAGTAGAGAACAGCGTTGCGTTCTACCTGGCTTTGCGGAAAGCCGGCGTTCCTGCTGAGATGCACATCTACCTCAAGGGCAAACACGGTGTGGGATTAGCCAAAGACGATCCTATCCTCAGAACTTGGCCCGATCGCCTCGCGGATTGGCTAAGAGTACAAGGTTTCAGATAATGCTATTTACGTGCGCAGACGCGAGTGAGTGCGGATATAAGTGCATATGAAAGCTTAAAGCTTGTATTGTTCAGGTATTTCCACACTTGAAACTGGATGTAACTGCGCCTAGGATCAGATATCAGGGCGGACCATCTGTGTGCTTTCGAGTAAATAAGACAGACTTATAGAACTTCGGAGGGGTATATGAAAATTGTAAGGTCAATCTTTTTATCTGTATTGTTGTGCGCGGGAGGGTCGGCGCAGTCGCTACGCAACGCGCCTCCACCAGCGGATCGTCTTGTTGTGGTGGGCGACTCGCTATCGGCTGGAGTTCAAAATTTTTCGCTCCTCGATACTCAGCAGCCCAACGGCTACGCGAGCGTTATAGCGAGGCAAGCCGGTTGGAGCCTGACTTTGCCTCTTGTGCCATTCCCAGGTGTTCCAAACGTGCTTCAGCTGGTTAGCGTTGGACCGCCGGTTGTCATTCAACCCTCATCGGGGAGTCTAACGGCACCCCGCGACAACCCTGGCGTACAGCCTACCAACATCGCCGTTCCCGGGCTCACCGTAGGCACAGCTCTGACTCTACGGCCGAGTGTGACCGGCACCTCGCCCGAACAGCAATGGGCGACCGTTGTGCTTGGGTTTCCGAGCTTGCTGCAGGGAAAGGCCCCTACGGAAATTGAATTGGCGACTTCGCTGCATCCTAAGACCCTGATCGAGTGGTTGGGAAACAACGATGCTCTCGTCCCGGCGTTAACAGGACAGCTCAGTACGCTAACTCCTGTGGATAAATTCGCGATCGCTTACCGGCAGGTGCTAGACGCGCTGGTTCAGACACGAGCAAGCTTGATCACCGCTACGATTCCGGACGTAACGGAGGTCGCCTACTTTACTTCCGCTCAGACCATTGCTCAGGGATCTGGCCTTCCGCTCGATACTGTGACGGCAATGCTGGGCATTGGGCCTAACGACTATGTGAGGCCAAGCGCGCAGGCGTACGTGGATGCGATCCTCGTCGGGAAAATGCAGGGTCCGTTGCCTGCTGCCTGTCCTTCGCCACTGCCCGATTTGGGGGTCGATACGCTACCGTGTGTGCTTTCGGAGGCGGATGCTAAAACCATTCGTTCCTATCTCACCAGCTATAACCAGACTATCTTTTTCGAAACAATCCTTCACGGCGGCGTAGTCGTTGATATCCACGCTCTGGTCGATCAGATTTATACGAACGGATATCGGGTTGGAAATCAGCTGCTAACGACGAACTTTTTGGGCGGGCTTTTTTCGCTCGATGGTATTCATCCTACGAACACGGGTTACGGCGTGATCGCAAACGAATTCATAAAGACGATGAGCACGTTCTTGGGAAAGAACATCGCGCCAGCCGACATCCCTAGTATCTTTGCGACGGATCCGCTTGCGAAATACGTGAGCCCACAGACCGCCCCGGGCGTTGTACATGCGCCTGTAGCTCGGACGGTCCTTCCCTAAGAACTCGAGGGAGTGCTCTTCAGAGAGCGCTCTCTCTTCCATCGGTTCAGGTTGCCTGGTTGACGCTCATCCCGAAGGCCAGCTTGCTCTGCTGTTTGCTTTGCTCCAACTGATCCCAAGCGCGCTGTGCCTGCTGTTCTCCGCGAACGACGAATTCTCCTCCGTCACTGAGTCGAACAACGAGCGAATCCTCGGGGACACGGAGATCCTGCCAATCTCCGGAAGAAACGCTGACAACCTTGGCGCTGATCTTCGCGCCTTTCTTTTCCAGCGTCACGGATGTAATTTGGGTTGGATCGACTTCGATCTCGTCGTTTATTCGAATCGTGCTCACAGGTGCCTCACAAGTACGTTAGCAAACAGAGCTTGCCGTGCCATTCCGCTGCCTCACCGCGTGCTTGCAACCATAGGCAAACGGAACGACTAATCCTGATGAAGATCATTTCATCTCAGCCTACTTTGCCGCAGAACGACCTTTTTGAACGCCGGTTTCCGGGTTGCCACGAGTGCTTGGAGTGCCTGCACGTTCCGGAGATCGTCACCTGGTTCGTCGACTGGAGTTTCAAGAATGAATGCCTTCTCCTGCAACTGCGGGTGGTTCAGGATTCGACGAAAGCCCTGCAATCCGATGTGGCCGGCTCCGATGTTCGCGTGGCGGTCGCAATGGGAGCCGAGTTTCGTCTTGGCATCATTGGCATGAATGACCGGAACGTTTTCAAGTCCGATGGTGCGCGACGCCGCATCCATAAACTCCGACAAGCCGTGTTCATGAGCAACATCGAACCCGCTCACGTAGCAATGGCAAGTGTCGATACAGAAGCCCACCGGGACATCGAGGTAAGGAGTAACTAGATCCCGAATCGAGGCCAACTCTTCCAGCTTGCCGCCCAATTGGGTGCCGGCCCCGGCAGTGTTCTCAAGCAGAATGGAAAGCCTTGCACTCAGCTTGAGCGACGAATCGACCGCCCGCCACGCGAGCACAAGTGCTTCGGTAACATTCAGGATTCCCTGCTCTATCGTCAGCCCTTTGTAGTTTCCGGGATGTGCGACGAGATGCTCCGCGCCAATCAAGATCGCGCGTTCCAGTTCGCCGGTGAAGGCCGCTATCGATTTCTCACGAAGTTCTGACGGAGACGAAGCCAGATTGATCAGATAGCTGTCGTGAATCACGAGAGGCTTCAGATCGGCCTTTGCCCGCTGCTCGCGCAGCAATCGGATCTGCTCCGTGTCGGGCTGCCTGACTCGCCACATGCGCGGGCTTGTTGAAAAAATCTGGAACGTGTTTGCGCCCAATTCCGCAGCCTTGATCGCGGCGCGTTCGAGTGAGCCTGCGGTAGACGTGTGAATACCGATGCGCAAGTCCACAGGATATGCGATCGAAGTAAGCAATCGAGCAGTTAGCTATCGCTGCTATACTTTCGCCAGAAGTGACGAGTTCATCTGTATGCCCCGCTTCTTCGATTTGATCGAAGCAGAAAGTCTTCTACCCGAAGTTGAAGGACTGCTTCGGAGCCTCATTCAGCTCAAGCAGGACTACGAGCGAACTGATGGGGAGTTGCACAGTCTTCTTCAGCGCATCGCGACAACAGGCGGGATGATTCCACCGCGCGACAAAATCGCCCAGCTTCGCAACCGAAAAGATGCGTGCGCGCGGGGGCTAGAGACCTCCGTCAAGAAGCTCGCCGATACGGGGTGCCAGCTCAAAGATATCGATGCTGGTCTGGTCGATTTCCCAACGCAGTACCACGACCAGGAGGTATATCTGTGCTGGAAATTGGGAGAGTCGGGCATAACCTTCTGGCACCATGTGGAGGATGGATTTCGGGGACGCCGATCGATTGACACTGAATTTCTGGCCAATCATCGGGGTGGCTCCTAAGCTGGAGAGCATAGCGGGGCAGTGCCGCCGAGTTCGGATCTCTCAAATTGTTAAACTAGCGCTCGGATGCTATTAGCCCGGGAATTCATCGGCTTTTTGTCTCGGCAGCTTGTGGACCGGCTGAGTCCCCGCTTTTTTGAGACTGCTAATCCGGCGGTTGCAGCTGCAGCCATCGCTGAGATTATCGAGCAGGATCTCTCGATCGAAGACCAGCTCAACGATGAAGTTCGTGATTTGCTCGACGATTACAGCGAATACATGCGCCGCGAGAACGTCTCTTATCAGGAAATGTTTCGCAAAATAAAGAATCAGCTGCTCGCACAGCGAAAAGTGATCCGGGCCGCCGGCCGCGATACCGGAGACTCCATGAAACTCTCACGCGACAAGGTCAACGACTTATCTCATAAGATCGTTACTGCATTGCGTAAATCGCGAGAGTTCAGGGTGCGCAAGGATCAAAACGAGCTTCGCCTTGCAATAGTAAAAGAGATGACGGACGTACTGCAGCTTGAGGATCGGGTAGATCGCGCCGCGCGAGCCAAGATCCGGACGCAGAAGCGCGAAATCGCAGAAGGCGGGGAAGAGTACGACATTCTGCATAAGCGCTACTACGCTGAAGAATTGAAGAAATTGGGTATCAATCTACATTCTTGACGGCGGTTGATGCCGCCAAATGACAAGCCGCCCCGGAATGATGCGCAACCCGCTAGCCTCATAGACCGAGAATTCGGTATTTGAGAAGACCGGTTTCACAGGTACGATTTTGCCTTCCAGATCGGTCTCGAGAACGTCGTTCCGTCTGAAGACAAAGTAATCGATAGGCAACGAAAGCATCAGCTGCAGCTGATTGCCCGAAAGCGGGACAGCCATTGTGTCGTGCCACCTGCGCCACCATTCCTCGGCCAAGTCGACGTCACAATCGATCTGTGCTCCGCTTGCCCAATCTACCCATACGGCGCGACGGGACTCGGCGCGAAACATTCCCGGATAAGAATCGCGGCCTGCGTCGGGAAATAGAAACATAGAGCTGCCCCAAGTGTTACCTTCTGCCCATAAAGCAAGCTGCCGGACAGCTCGATTGGGTCGCTGATCAGAGGTCGTTCGATGAAGCAAAGGCACAAGACAACAGAGGACAGACCAGGCGACTGCTTCGACGCTGGACCGACGCCTTAGGGCTTGACCCGCCGCGACTGCGGAAATGAACCAGCCTATGAGTGCTATGTAAATCACCGACTCTAGCGGGCGTAAACGAAGAAGAGCTGAAAATCGGTACTGGTCGAGAAAAATAGCGGAGAAAGGAATGCTCAGCAACCCTAGTATGGGCATGGAAACCAGCAACCATTTTAGCGGCCGGTTCAGGATCGTCCACAAACGAGTAATCGCCGCGATCGTTACGATCACAATCGCGATGTAGAGATGGACGGATCCGCGCGGCCAAACTGTTACCCAAAGCTCGGGCGCCCTAAATCTCTCGATGGAGGCTACGTGGTCCGAGAAGCGCGCGAACAGGGGCTGTTCATCCGGGGTACCAGGCTGTAGTTGGGCGAGGTTTGCGAGCAAGAGCATAAAAACCAAGAGGACCGGCAGCATGGGCCTGACCAGTCGTCGCATATGGCGGTCCGCGCCAAACGCAAAGAGCACCGGTATCCAGAACAAGCACGAGATGGCAGGGTCATAGATCAGAGCTAAACCCGCAAACAACGATGACAGCAGCGGCTTCGCACGAGCGAAGAATCCCATTGCCAAAAGAGTGAACCCGACCGCAAAGGATCGCGCTATCGGTTCAGGATTGATTAAGCTGATATCGGGTCCGGGAAGAAACGCGCCGAGATTAACAAGCGCGGAGACAGCGGCTGATGCAAATGCCTGTAATCCTGCCGAACGAGCAAGTAGGAAGATTCCGAACAGCCCCGCCAGGCGGCAAATTATCTGTTGAACCGCAAGCGCCTGCTCGAGCGATAGTCTTCCCGCAGCATGCAAGAAGAGAGTCGCTTCGTCGTACGCGGTGTAGGTGACGTTCGGATGAGCAGCGATCAGGTCCCGAGACAGATAGCCCGGTGTTGCCAAGTGCTGAAGAATAGGAAGATAGACCTGGCTGGCATGTCCTGAGTAGTCGTGTCCGGGGAAGAACTGGAATTCGAGCCATGCAATGACCAGCAATCCGACAAACACCACGAGGGCGCGCCACATCAGTGCCCTGGCGTCTTGTCAAGCTGTTGTTTAGCCCAAAGGCGCCCGGGATCGAGCTTCAGAGCTTCCATAAACGCTTGACGCGCCTCATCGTTGCGGTTCGCCTTCCGCAGAATAACGCCTTTCCAGAGATAGGCCTCCGCGAGCTTTGGATTGAGGGCGAGGGCCTTGTCGATGTCTTTCATAGCGAGCTCTAGTCCGCCTCCCATCTGGGCGGGCAGATAGAAGTTCCCCACTCCCCGGCTCACGTAAGCGAGCGCGAGATTTCCGTCAAGGCTGATAGCTTTGTCGATCTCGTCGCGCGCGCAACTTCCGTACTTCAGAGCTCCCATCAGGGGATTGGAAGGGATGACCTGACCGCAGAGTGAGCCAAGCAGACGGTGATACTCGGCATTCGAGCCATTTTCGGCCACCGCTTTCCTGGCCGATTCGATTCCGGCCACGGCATACGATTCCGCTTTCCTTTTGTCTCGCAGCTCCTGAGCGACCTCCGCGGCGTAAGAATAGGCCAGCGCTGAATTGTATTGCGCGTCCGCAGAGCTCCCGTTTGCATCCGCGGCTTTCTTATCGCGCGCGACCATGCCGTCCAGCAACTGAAGGTTCTGCTGGTCTCGCGCTTTCGACAATTCGGGATCTTGTTCGGCAGCGAGGAATAGTGTGAAGAAAGTAAGTACGGTGGCGGTACCCGCGATCCGCGGAGTTCTAGAGCAACGTATTGTCAAACCATGATTTTACTGACCTCGAACCGCAGCCGCTATTTCTGTGATGAACAGACTGGCTTAAAGCTTTGTCAGCTTTGGTTGACTAACCAGAAAGTAAATCGCAAGGACAAAGACCAGCAAACCATTCCCTGCCATGATGACTGGAGCCGAGGCCTGTTTGATCAGCAGTCCGGACAGTAAACTCCCGAGCGGCATGCCGCCGCGAAAGGCAACGTTGTAAACGCTCATGACGCGCCCGCGCATTTCGTCTTCTACATGGAGCTGCACGAGTGAGGAGTTGAACGCGAAAACAATCATGAGGGAAGCTCCTGCCGCGAAGACCAGAGCAGAACTCAATCCGAGGCTTTTCGACCATCCGAAGCCAGCCATCGTAAGGCCGAGCAAAAGCATGATGAGCAGAGATTTCTTAGCTTGACCCGCTTTCGCGCTGCTGGCGGCGACCAGCAATGCGCCGGTAACCGAGCCTGCCCCTGAAAGACAGAGGAACAAAGTGAAGACATTAGGACCGCCATGAAACACGTCGCGCGCCATGACGGGCAGGAATGTAATCAGCGGATACGAGAGCAGCGTTCCGAGAAAGGCCAGTATGACGAGGCTCGTCATTCCCTCCCGCGCCAAAAGAAAATCGATGCCCTCCCGCATACTTTTGATGACCGACTGTTCCGTCTTGGGGGGCACGAAGCGCGGTCGAATCATCAGGAGCGATGCAATCACGGCGAGGTACGAGACGCCGTTTAAGGCGAAGCACCACACCGCGCCGAGTTTTACAAGCGCAATGCCGCCCAAAGCCGGGCCTACGACTCGCGCCAGGTTAAATTGAATGGAGTTCAACGCAATCGCATTTTGGAGGTCTTCCCGTTCGACCAAGGTGGGCACGAGCGCGGAATAGGCCGGTCCACCGAACGATTGCGCTACGCCCACGCTGAACGACAGGCACCAGATGTGCCAGACTTTGACCGCGTGAATACCGACTAAAAAAGCCAGTGTAAAGGCACAGGTTAGCTGGATGATCTGCGAGACGAGCAGGAGGCCCCGGCGGCTCTTGCGGTCCGCGAAAACACCGCCAAACAAGGATAGGAGGAATATCGGGATCTGGCCAAAGAAGGCGTCGAGGCCCAGGTACAAAGACGAGTTCGAAAGCTGGTAAACGAGCCAGCTCTGAGCCAGAATCTGCATCCAGGTGCCGATGCTGGACGTACAGGCTCCCAACCACATCAAACGGAAATCCGGATACCGAAATGCCCGAAAAATCTTGTTCAGCAAGCGGTGAATTCCCGAATTCCGACCTGGCCGGTCTGTCGCGCCAGGTGCAGTGATGTTTTCACTGTTAACGGGCGGAGGAATTCCGCGCAGAGGGCAGTGGTTTTTCGCGGTGAATAAGGTGCAGGAGATTGCCGTCCGGATCCTTGAAGAATAGGAGGCGATTACCTTGGTTCTCGTAAGGCTCGCCTTCGAATTTGACGCCTTGAGAAGCCAAGCGGCTTTGCGCGCCTTCAAAGTCGTGGACGGCAATTGCGATATGTCTCATGCCAGGTGAGCGAACTTCACTTGCGGCGCGCTCGCCTTCTGCCGGAATAATCTCGATTAATGCCCCGTTTTGCGACTCGACAAAATAATTGCCCGCGTATTCGTAGCTGATTTCAAAATCAAGAGTGCCCTCGTACCACTCCGCGAGGCGCCTCGGGTTGGGCGAGGCAATTGCAAAATGCTCAATGCCGGTAAACATCATCCGGGATTGTAGCAGTGGCGCGGGGACCGCTCGATGGCCGGAACCCCTGACCGGCCAGCCAATCTTCCAGTCTAGAATCCGTGAAATCCTTTACTGTAAGTGAGGCGCCGCTAAGCGTTGCAGGGCTTGTCTCGAGACCCACGACACGCATTCCTGCATCAACGCCTGCCTGCAACCCGGTAGGCGAGTCTTCGAACACAATGCAGTTCTGCGGCTCCGCTCTCAGACGCCGCGCGGCCTCGAGATAGATGTCAGGAAACGGTTTTGGGCGGCTAACGTCAAAGCCATTCACAGCAATCGAGAAGAAACGCCGGAGATCGTATTCCTGCAACACGAAATCGATGTTCCGAGGCTCGGCGTTAGACGCGATTGCCTTCGGAACGTCCATATGCCTTTCCAGAAACTCGGTTAGGCCGGGAACGCGATAGCGGTCGACACCGTCCCGCAGAATCATCTCCCGCCACAACTGCTCTTTGGCCGCGCCGTGGGAAAATACCAGATCATCGGGCAGATCGGCCCGGATCAAGTCTCTGACGAGTTCCGCATTGCGCTTGCCATGCATCCTGGGCTCGAGGTCCTCGACACGAATACCTAATCCGGCCAGATATTCTTCCCAGGCAAGGACATGAAGCGGCATGGAATGCACCAGAACGCCATCCAGATCGAAGATGAAAGCTAGAGGGGCTTCGTGACCGCTCACGCGGTGAGAATAGCATGGGGCTTGGTTGAAGCGAAGAATGCGGCACAGATGTAGTACCGCCGGGCCTTGCCTTCCAGCATGTCCCTGGTACAATCGACACCCAGGACCGCCCGCATTTGAAACCGCGGTGCTTTGTCTTCAGCCGATCAGGCTCTCTCAGAACTTGTGAAGTAAAGCTCGGCAGTTCTTTAACCACGCTAAAAGGGGACCAGATATGCAAGGATTACGTCTCTCACGCTCCATCAGGCCAGTCATTCTGTTTGCGTGTTCCATCGGGCTCTTGGCTGAAACAGGAATAGCGGCATATCCGCACAGTTCCGCCCAATCCACAGATCAGAGTACAGCTTCAACCAGCACGACGGCCAAGAAGAAGCGGACCAGGAAATCGACCAGTACAGATACTGCGAGTGCTGGAACTCAGAGTGCAGCGTCCACCGATTCGTCGAGCACGGCATCCGCTCACCATCACCGCCGCGCGAAGACGGACACCTCGACGCAGGCGCAACCGGCAGCCTCCGCTGCTGCGCCCGCGTCTCCTGCACCTGCGGCTCCAACTGCTGCGTCCCCGAAAGCAGCAAAGTCTTCGGTTACTCCACCCGCCAAAACCGCATCGGCTAGCGATATTCAAGCGGCTCGGGCGAGCGGGAAGGTTTGGGTGAATACCGAAACTAAGGTCTATCACAAAGACGATAAGTGGTACGGCGCGACCAAAGCGGGCAAGTTCATGACTGAACAGGACGCAGTCAAGGCGGGTTATCGCCCGGCCAAGGGCGCAGGTTCGAAGTAATCCCGAGAGCGCATGCTTTGCCTGTAAGCAATCTGTAGCGGGACCGCTGTATGCGTGAACACCGAATCGCTGCGATCGCAGGCGACGGCATCGGCAAGGAGGTCATCCCAGCGGGCCTGCGTGTCCTGGCTGCGGTTCAGGACCGATGCGGGGACTTCAGGCTGCGCGTCGAGACCTTCCCCTGGGGTTCCGACTACTATCGCGCGACGAAGCGCATGATGCCTGAAGATGGGCTGACCACCCTGCGGAGTTTCGATGCGATCTACTTCGGGGCCGTAGGGGACGCAGGAATCCCGGACCACATCACCTTATGGGGCCTGCGGCTCGCTATCTGTCAGGGTTTCGACGAATATGCCAATGTGCGGCCGGCCCGCATCCTGCCTGGATTGAGCAGTCCGCTTCATGACGTTAAAGCGGGAGATCTGGACTGGATGATTGTACGCGAGAACAGCGAGGGCGAGTACGCTGGGCACGGGGGCCGGTCACATAGAGGTTTGCCCGAAGAAGTCGCTACCGAGACGGCGGTCTTCACGCGGGCCGGGGTCACGCGCATCATTCGTTTTGCATATGAACTCGCAAAGGCAAGGCCGCGCAAACTTCTGACCGTAGTCACGAAGTCGAATGCGCAGCGCCACGGCTTGGTCCTGTGGGACGAAATCGCGCTCGAGGTTTCGCGGGACTTCCCGGAGGTGACTACGGACAAGATGCTGGTGGATGCGGTTACCACGCGTATGGTGGGGAGTCCGAAGAGCCTCGACGTTATGGTCGCTACCAATCTTCACGCGGACATCCTGAGCGATTTGGCGGCCGCTCTCGCCGGAAGTCTTGGGATCGCTCCGACCGCCAATCTCAATCCCGAGCGTCGGTTCCCCTCCATGTTCGAACCGATCCACGGCTCAGCATTCGATATCGCGGGCAAGGGCATTGCCAATCCGATTGGGAGCTTCTGGACCGCGGCAATGATGCTTGAGCACCTCCATGAGGATGAAGGTGCGAACCGTTTGATGTCGGCCCTTGAACGTGTGACCGAATCCCGATCAGTGCTCACACGTGATTTAGGAGGCGACTCAAGCACAAGCGAGGTAACTGCGGCGGTGTGCGATGCTTTGCAGGGCGGGACCAGTTAGGTAGCTGAGTGTCTCAGCGGATAAACTGAATTTGGCGTTCCCCGCGTACGGGCTAAATCAGCTGAGCGCCGAACCAAAACATGGCTAGCGACACGATATTCAGGCAACTCGATCATCTTGTAAACGTCAACAAAGAATCCGAAGCCGGTTATCGCGCTGCGGCCGATAAAGTCAGGAATACGGAACTCCAGACGCTTTTCATGGGGTACGCCGACCAGCACCACCACTTCGCAGCCGAACTGGAGCAAGAACTGGAACGCATGGGCGGTAGGCTTTCAGATTCGGGAATGACGACAGGCGTGTTCAACCGGAGTTGGATGGACATCAAAGCCGCTCTCAGCGGCCATTCCGCCATCTCCTTGCTAAAGTCATGCGCGGATGCGGAGGAATCTGCCGAAAGCGCCTACCTCGACGTCGCTGATACCAACCCGACGGGCCAAACGCATAAATTGGTCGACAAGCATCTTGAGCAGATGAAAGGATTTCGCACGCGCCTGCGGAGACTGGCGAGCGAAGGCAAAGACGGCCTGGAGTTTCCGAAAAACGCTTAGGTTTCACCGAGCAGCAAAACCGCTGCTCGACGGTATAATCAGGGCACATAAGCGAGCTTTCTGATCTGCATTTTCCAAGATAGATCGGAGCTCCGAAGGTAGACTCATTCCCCAAACAACGGACCAACTGACGAGAAGGCGATTCCGGCGGGTCTTCCGAGCGCTGTTTGCGGCTGCGGCCGCGCTTCTCCTTTGCGGCGTTATCGCCCCGCAGATCAATGCCGCACGCTTCTCTGGCAGCATACGGCGCGCGCTGGAATCGTCGCTTGGCCGAAAAGTCCATTTCGAGGAAGCTCATTTCAGCATCTTTTCGGGTCCGGGATTCTCTCTTCAAAGAGTTGTAATTGGAGAGGATCCGCGATACGGCATCGAGCCGTTTGCTTATGTGCCCACTTTGCAGGCACGCTTGCGTCTCGATAAGCTACTGGAAGGCCAAATCCAATTTGTCAGCTTGCGCCTTCTGGAACCTTCGCTCAACCTTGTCAGGAGAAGCGATGGGCAATGGAACGTCGTCGAGCTCATGCAGCGCCTCAGCGCGCCGCGCCGTGCCTTGCTGAGTTTGTTTCCTTCCTTCGAAGTTTCCGATGGCAGAGTCGATTTCAAGTTCGGGACCCGCAAGACCACGTTGTACATCTCTGAATCGGACTTGTCCATTTATCCTGAGCGATCGGGGAAAGTGTATATCCGCTTCTCGGGCTCACCTGCCCGCACCGACCGCGCCGGCATGGGATTCGGGCACTTTCGAGCGAATGTGAACTGGTTTCTGAATGCCTCGAGCGCGGGTGGCAATCAGATCCAGGCTGAACTGAATCTAGATCCGAGTAATCTGAGCGAACTTACAACGCTTGTGGAGGGGCATGACATCGGGGTACACGGGACGATCAGCTCGAGCCTGTGGCTGGAGGGCCCTCCGACAGGGCTCAAGGTTGCAGGTGAACTACGCCTTAACGATGTACATCGCTGGGATCTCCTTCCTTCGAGCGGCGAAGACTGGGCAGTTCACTTCAACGGCGGTCTGGATCTGCCGGCTCATCAGTTCGAAGTCCGCACAGTGCCCTCCTCCAAAGGTCGGCCCGCTCCGGTCACGATGCATCTACGAGTAAGCAATTTCCTTGCGAGACCTGCTTCGTCGGTAGTTGCTGAATTGAAGGATGCTCCGCTTCGAAATGTCTTGCCGCTCGCTGAAAGGATGGGAGTGCCCGTTCCTGCGGGCGTGGATATCCGCGGCGTGCTAAATGGTGCAATTGGCTACTCGAGTGAAACAGGTTGGGCCGGAGGTTTGACCGTCAACGATGCCGAGGCTGCTTTACAAGGAGCTCCCACGCTGCGCGCGCCTTCAGCTAATGTGACCCTGGCCGGTAACCGGGTGCATTTCGACCCTGCGATCATCGACGCCGGTGGTGGGGGAACACTCATGCTGGCTGGAGATTACTCTTTCTCTGAGCAACAGACCAAGGCCTCATTCGGACTAACAAACGTTCCCGTGTCAGGAGTGAAGTCGCTGACGAGGCTGTGGTTCGGAGGCCTCGACGCGCTCTCGGCTATGCAGGATGGCGATCTCACGGGCCAACTCTCATATACACACAGCGAGACGGCCCTGGCGGTTGGCACCCCTGCGCCTCCGCTGTGGTCGGGAGACTTGGAACTACAGGATGGAACCATATCTATACCCGGATTGGTTGTACCGCTCGAGCGCGCACGCGGAAGGGTGGCCTTCAACAACTCGAATTTTGAACTAACTCACCTCACCGCCAGCCTCAGAGAGCGGACCGTGCACGCCACCTACCGATTTAACCTTCTGGCTAAACATACCGAGCACGCACGAATCGAATTTTCCGCCGTCGAGTTGGCGGAACTTGAAACGGTGCTTTCCTCGGCCAATCGCAAACAAAACCTGTGGGACAGGCTCCGCTTCTTCCGGCGCACTTATCCTGTCTGGCTGAGTACGCGCGACCTGGACGGAGATCTTGCCGTCGATCACCTGTTGGCTAAAGGGCAATCGTTAGGATCCTTGAAAGCTCATTTCCTATGGCAGGCAGCAACCGTTTCACTCACGGGCATCGATCTGCGCTTGGCTCACGGGCGAGTTGTAGCTGAAGGCGGCATAAATCTGGCTTCCAACGTTCCGCAGTGGCAGTTCTCAGCGAGAGCTTCGGATTATCCATGGAGCGGCGGTTCTCTCGACGCGGAAGGCGAGTTCTCGAGTACCGGGGCCGGCAGCGAGATTCTGCGCAACCTGATTGCCGGAGGCTCCTTTACCGGGAGAAATCTTGCGCTTTCCGATAGTGACAACTTCGAACGGGCCTCCGGACTGTTTCGATTCTCCTTTGCGGACGGCTGGCCCGACCTCCGGCTCTCGAATATTCAAGCTTCCGAAGACGGCGACCAGTGGAGCGGGGAAGGTGGCACCCAAAGCGACGGCAAGCTGCTGGTCGATTTAACGCACGGGGACCGGCAGATTCATCTGGTGAGTTCGCTAGCCGGAGCCATGGACGCCGATCCTGTTTCCGTACTACCCAAACGCGCACCTCAAGCAACCGCTCTGTTCCGAAAGCTAAAATTGCGGTAGCACATGATGCATGGTCCCGGAACACCTTTGGAGAAATCCAGAGACGATCGCCCTCCGTTTGGGTCAGAGGCCGGAGGTGTCGCTCACCGGCAGTGGACAGCGGATCTGAATCAGATTTTCCGCCGTCTCCGTCACTACGAAAACGAGGAGCAATGGGTCGCGGCGGTTCGCGATGGAAGCGCAAAATTCGCTGGCGAGTTCGGTGTCTTTTCGTGCAAAGAGGGTGTCTGCCTGCTTCGCGCGCAGCAAAACTTAAATGTTCCTAAAGAGCTAGCGATTCCGCTTTCGTCGGCCCGCGCTTTCAGTGCTGCTGCCGAGTCGGGCGAGCCGGTGCTTGCACTACGCAGGCCGGGTGAAGTCGGCGAACTGCTCGGGACCGCACAGGGTTATGTTCGTGCTCACATCTTTCCGATCTCCAATGGCGGCCGTACAGTAGCCGTTATCTTCGCCGCCGAAAATCCCGTGCTCGACATCTATTCACTCGAACTTATTACCGGCATGGCATCGGCCGTTCTCGAGCGACGCGCTAACGCCGCTCTTCACTCTCAGATCTCGCCCGCTCCTTCCGGGCAAGCATTGGAACCTAAGCCTTCGGTTCCGGCTTCCGCACCGCAGATAGAGAAGAAGCGATCTGTTCCGGCATGGGCTGACCTGAGTGAACATGAGCGAAGCCTCCACATCAACGCCCGTCGTTTCTCACGTGTTGCGGTGGCAAAAATGCAGCTTGCCCGCCCAGAGGCTTGCCGTGCGGGCCGGGAACAAAATACTCTATATATGTTCTTGCAAGCTGAAATAGACAAGGCGCGTGAGAGCTACCGAAGGCAGTTCATGACTCTTTCCCCGAAAATTGATTACCTTCACCTGGAGCTGGTGGCTGCGGCGGCCCACGGAGACGAGCAGAAGCTGGGAGTGGATTATCCTGGCCAACTGGAGTAAGGCACGCTGCTGCCGCTGCTTGCTTGTAGTGGCGACGCTCCTGGCCGCCCTTCCCGGATTTTCATTCTCGGGCCGCTCAGCCGCACCGGCGAGAAAGAAAGCTAAGCCTACTCCGAAACCGCAGCCACCCAAGGTCGTCGGCGCGGCCGGGCTGATCGCGATTGCGCAGCGCGAGCTCGAGGCAAATCATCTGCAGGCGGCCGCCGATTATGCTGTGTCGGCCTCGAACAAGGCGCCAATCCTCGACGATTACGCACAATACATCCGCGCCGAAGCTGAATATGGGCTAAAGAACTATGACGAAGTAGGTAAGGCAGCGACGCACGTCTTCGATCAGGTTCCGTTATCCCCTCTGGTGGGACCTGCGGCTGCCCTTGCGGTGAGAGCAGAGCTGGATGGCGACCATCCAAAACAGGCACTCGAGCTGGTAAAGAAATATTTCGATCGCATTCCGCAACCGCAAAGCGACCTGCTTCTGGCGCGCAGCTATCAAGCGATCGGAGACCTGGTGCAAGCCGCCGAATACTATCAGCGCGTTTACTACAATTTTCCTGTCGCCAAAGAAGCTACCGATGCCGCTAACGCGCTGGTCGATATCAAGCAGCGGCTTGCTGACGCTTATCCGCCTCCCATGCCGGATGCTATGCTGACACGCGGTGAAAAGCTCATAAGCGCAAAACGTCCAGCCGAAGCCCGAATCGAATACACGGCGGCGATTCCCCAGCTAGGCGGCATCGAACGGGACAAGGCCCGTGTGCGCTTAGGCGAAGTGGATTATCTGAGTGGCAACGCTGATGCTGCTTACCAGTACTTGAACGCGCTCAAGATCGACGAGAGTGATGCCGACGCTGAGCGTCTTAGCTATTTGATTCGGTGCGCCCGAAAACTGGACCGCCATTCCGAGGTGAAGGAGTTACTCGATCATCTGCAACAGCAGCACCCGACGTCCCTGTGGCGGTTGGACGCTCTTGTTTTTGTGGCGGACCAAGCCCGGGTAGAGAACGACTCGGCTACTTTCCTGCCGCTCTATCGGGCATGCGCAGCGACGTTTCCGCAAGATGCCCGCTCGGCTTGGTGCGATTGGCGAGTCGCTTACGAGAGCTATCGCGCAGACTCGAGTGACGCATACGACGCCCTGCGAAAGCACATCGAGCAATATCCCCAGTCAACTGATGTCAACAACGCCCTGTACTTTCTCGGCCGCCTTCAGGAGCGCAAGAACCGGCTTGCCGAGTCTCGCGCCTGTTATGAGGAGTTGATTGGCCGGTTCCCAAACACATATTTTGCAGGTGTGGCCCGCGAACGCCTGAAAGATCCCGGAATGCAGGCGGCAACTTCGGACCCCCGGATGCTTGCCTTCCTGCGCTCGCTCGACTGGCCGGCGCGATCTGAGTTTCCGAGTTTTACTCCCGGAGCAACTGCACAGAAACGCATTACGCGGGCGCAACTCCTCGGGCTCACTGGACTCACCGATCTGGCCGATAACGAGTTGAAGTTCGGGGCGCGTAACGACGGCGAGCAGGAGAATGTATATGCCTATCAACTGGCCAAATCCGCGGCCCTGCGCAAGGCCCCCGATCAGGCTTTGCGGTATATCAAAACCTACGCACCGAATTACCTGTTCATGCCGCTCGATCAGGCGCCCACTGCGTTCTGGCAGCTTGCTTTTCCTATGCCTTTCCGCAGCGCTATCGACCGGTACAGCCATGAGCAAAGCCTGGATCCTTTTCTAGTTGCCGCTTTGATCCGACAGGAGTCCGAGTTTAACCCTCAGGTGATCTCGCACGCGAATGCCTACGGCCTGATGCAGGTGCTGCCGGCGAACGGCCGCCAGCTTGCACGTCACTTTGGCGTACGCCGGCTGAACTACGCCCAGCTCTTGACTGCCGACCGGAACCTGCAACTCGGGACATACTACTTTCATAATCTGCTTTCGTCGTACAGCGGCCAGATCGAGCTTGCGCTGGCCTCCTATAATGCGGGTCCGGGACGTGCCAATCTATGGCGGACGTGGGGCCCTTTTCGCGAGCCCGCCGAGTTCATTGAAGCCGTCCCGTTTCACGAGACTCGCGGATATATTCAGATCGTTCTCCGCAATGCCGACGTGTACCAGAAGCTCTATGCCGGCACTGTTCCAGACGTTCCGGCGTATCATCCAAAACCCCCGCCCAAGGGAAAGGCGAAACGGAAACGGCCGCGCCCCGTATAGCCATCCGTTTACAATCACTCCATGTCGGTCGTAATGTCCCGCCGGGCAGGAAGCGAGCGGATCAGTAACTTCAAAGAGTCGGTGATTCGGGAGATGACCCGGATGGCTCTCAATCTAGGCGCGGTGAATCTGGCGCAGGGCTTTCCGGATTTTCCAGCGCCGCCTGAAATCAAAGCCGCTGCCCAGCAGGCAATCGCTGACGACGTAAATCAATACACAATTACCTGGGGTGCGAAACCGTTTCGTAACGCTATCCGGGATTACTATGCGCGGTTTTATGCTACAGATCTCGATCCCGAACGCGAGATAACTGTTTGCTGCGGAGCTACGGAGGGCATGATCGCCACCATGCTTGCCCTGCTCAACCCGGGCGATGAGGTCGTAGTCTTCGAGCCTTTCTATGAAAATTATTGGCCTGATTCCCTCCTGAGTGGTGCTGTTTGCCGCTACGTCCAACTCCGTCCTCCAGACTGGACCTTCGATCTTCGCGAGCTGCGCGCCGCATTCAGCGAAAGGACCAGGGCCGTTATCGTAAACTCACCGAATAATCCAACGGGCCACGTCTTCTCAATGGAAGAAATGACCGCTATTGGCAGTCTGTGCCAGGAGTTCGATTGTTTTTTGATAACTGACGAGATCTATGAACATATAATCTTTGACGGAAAGCGGCACACTCCGCCCATCACGCTCCCGGGCTTACGCGGCAGGTGCATTCTGGTAAACAGCCTGAGCAAGACGTTCTCGGTTACCGGCTGGCGGGTGGGTTGGGTAATTGCGCCGCCGGATCTGACACCTTCGATCCGCAAAGTTCACGATTTCCTCACTGTGGGAGCTGCCTCGCCTCTGCAACAGGCAGGTGTGACAGCGCTTGCGATGCCGGACCAATACTTTGTTCAGCTCGCTGAGCTATATCAAACGAAGCGCGATCTGATCGTCGGAATCCTGAGCAAGGTTGGCTTCAGGTGCTTTGTGCCGCAGGGCGCCTATTACGTTCTTTGCGATACCGCGTCCTTTCCTTTCAAAGATGACATCCAGTTTTGTAAGCATCTGGTCGAAGTGGGCGGTGTTGCGGCCGTCCCCGGATCGAGCTTTTTCTCCCACCCGGAGGACGGATCCCGATTGATCCGCTTCTGCTTTGCTAAGAAGCTGACTACGTTGGAGGCAGCTGCGGAGCGCCTTAATCGCCTCACCGGGTGAAGATGCTTGGTTGCGGCTCTTTACACGAAAACTTGGCCGGTTCGTACGCCGATGCAACCTGTGCCTTGTAAAAACGTCTCAACCAACAATGTTTCAGGCCCCAGTTCTAAAAGGTTTGCTACTTCCCGAGATCCCGGGTAGGCTAGCGCGCCGAAGGACGACGAGTGTTCACTCCTTCCTCTTTGCAACGACGTTGCTTTTGTCAGCCAGCGTACCGGCACGTTCGCAGTTGCCGGTCGCAAGAATCAAGGGGCGAGTAAACGAGGCTTCGCTGCAGCGGCTGCCTAGAAATACTCATCGCCTCGCTCGAGCCGAGTACGATACCGGGCCGGCTCCGTCTGACCTCTATCTCGAACGCATGCTGCTTGTTCTCACTCCTAGTCAGGAGAGCCAAAGCCTCTTGGAAGCGTTCCTCCAGAGCCAGCAGGACAAACACTCCGCCCAGTATCATAAGTGGCTTACTCCCGAGCAGTTCGGGCAGCGTTTTGGAGCTGCCGATGCTGACATAAAGAAAGTCACATCGTGGCTCGAATCACATGGATTCCAGATCCTCGGCGTTTCGAATGGCCGAACTGTTGTCGAGTTTTCCGGCACGGCTGGTCGAGTCGCGGAAGCTTTCCACACCGAGATACATAAGTACGTCATCAACGGCAAGGAACATTGGGCGAACTCGGGCGATCCACAGATTCCTGCTGCACTCGCGCCGGTTGTCGCCGGTGTATCCACGCTTCACAATTTCAGAAAAGCTCCTCAAATCGCGGCGATGAAGTCTCAAGTGGCAACCATAAACCCCGCCCAAAGCGGCCCCAAGTACACCATTTCGAGCGGAAATTACGCCCTTTCTCCGGGTGATTTCGCGACGATTTACAACATCAACCCGGTATACGGTAGTGGTACGAACGGTTCCGGCGCGACGGTGGCGGTTGTTGCGCGGACCAACATCAATCTTTCGGACATCTCTTCGTTTCGCACAGCCTTTTCGCTTCCTAACAATCCTCCGCAGGTTGTGGTCAACGGCACCGATCCCGGCGATCTTGGGAACGGCGATGAGGCCGAAGCCGTGCTCGACACTTCGTGGTCCGGTGCTGTGGCGCCGAACGCCACAATCAAGCTTGTCGTGTCCGCTTCCACCAACACCACAGATGGCGTGGATCTCTCGGAGCAGTACATCGTAGACAACAATCTTGCTGACGTGATGACGGAGAGCTATGGCGATTGCGAAGCGAACTACACGCAAGCCGAGGGACAGTTCTATTCCGCACTCGCCGCGCAAGCCGCCGCCCAAGGTATTACTTACACCGTAGCGTCTGGTGATTCTGGAGCCGAAGGCTGCGATGACCCAGGGTCGGAAACGGTGGCCACAGGGCCCGTCTCGGTTAACATTCTTGCCTCTACTCCCTACGACATTGCAGTCGGGGGAACGCAGTTCAACGAGAACGGAGACAACTCCGCATACTGGAGCTCTTCAAATACCTCGAGCAACTCGTCAGCTCTGTCCTACATACCTGAAAACGTCTGGAATGAGAGCTGTACTGTCGCCGAGTGTGGAAGCAGCAATGCGGGTATCTACGCCGGGAGCGGCGGCGCGAGTATCCTTTTCACGAAACCCTCGTGGCAAGCGGGCGTCGCAGGTATTCCCGACGACGGTGTTCGCGATGTGCCTGACGTGTCTATGACGTCGGCTAGCCATGACTTTTATTTGTTGTGTCTCGATGGGTCCTGCACAGAGCGTCGGGGCCGGAGTTCGTTTTCGGGGGTGAGCGGTA
The DNA here is from genome assembly GCA_963723645.1 of Terriglobia bacterium. Classification (GTDB taxonomy): domain Bacteria; phylum Acidobacteriota; class Terriglobia; order Bryobacterales; family Bryobacteraceae; genus Bog-105. Next base: position 106,939 of record CAVRRR010000004.1, on the reverse strand, counting down.
CTTCTGCCGCAACACCTTCTTTTGCGGGCATAATTGCGCTGGTTGTCCAGCGTACGGGCGCCCGCCAGGGACAGGCGAACACGAGGCTTTATAGCTTGGCCGCCGGGCAGACCCTTGCCTCCTGCAATGCTTCGAACACCGCATCGCTTCCTTCTTCGAGCTGTATTTTCAACGACGTCACTCTCGGTAACAACGCCGTTCCGGGTGAAACCGGGTACAGCACGAGCACCGCCGCTTACCAGGCTGGGGTCGGTTATGATCTCGCAACCGGACTAGGCTCCGTGAACGTTTCGAACCTCGTGTTCGGCTGGAGCGGTGGCGGCGCGGCCGTCGGTCCGGAAATCCGTGTCGGCATCGAGTCGCCTTCTGCCCAGAATTCCACAATCATCGGATTTACAACGTTTTCCGGTTGGGCCCTGGCTGACACCGGCTCGGTGAACGCAGTAGTCATCGCGGTCGACTCAGTGCCCTTTAGTACGGCCACCTATGGAGGAGTCCGCGCAGATGTGTGTGCCGTGTACTCCAGTGCCAATTGTCCGGATATTGGCTGGACGTTCCCGCTCGATTCTACGCGGCTGGCCGATGGCCCTCACACGCTAGATGTCACCGCAACGACAACAACAGGCCAGGTTTACACCGCCTCCTCTGCTTTCAATGTCGCGAACTGGACCTCGTCGAACCCGATGAGGCTCAGTATCGATGTCCCGAACAGCCAAAGCGCCGCGTTCAGCGGGACCGCCTACTTCGGCGGGTGGGCCATTGATGCACTCTCGGGCGTTTCGCAGGTTGCTCTGGCCGTCGATGGCGTGTCTTACGGCGTCGCCCAGTACGGCGGATCCAGAGCAGACGTGTGTACGGCGTTTCCGGGTGAGGCAGGCTGTCCCAACGTAGGCTGGAACTTTGCCTTCGATACTACGAAGCTCGCAGATGGCCTCCACACGGTCGCCGTAACGCCAATGACTGCGGGCGGTCAATACTCCACCCTTTCGGCCAGTTTCGCTGTCGCAAACAATCCAGGGAACGTGATTACACTCTCGATCGATCAGCCCAGCGCAAACAGCCCCGCGCTGAGCGGAGTCGCCAATATTGGCGGCTGGGCCATCAGTACAGCGGTTCCAATCGCAACTGTTGCCGTTACAGTCGACGGCATTGCGTATGGCTCGGCTGTATACGGGGGCAACCGCCAGGATGTCTGCCAAGCCTATCCCAACCGGCCGAGTTGCCCGAACGTAGGCTGGAATTTTGCTCTTGATACCACTTCGCTGATAAGCGGCGTCCACATACTGGGCATCACCGCTTACACGGGAACGGGACAGCGCGCGAGTTCCACCCGCGTGTTTAGTCTTGCAAACTCGTCGAGCGCCAGTCCGATTTTCATCGGCATCGATACCCCGAGCGCACAAAACTCCATCCTGCTCGGCCTGACATCCTTCTCCGGCTGGGCCATCGAGAACGGTGCCGCGATTAGCAAGGTTGCGATCGCCATTGATGGCGCCCCATACGGTACGGCGACTTATGGAGGGGCCCGGGATGACGTATGCGCGGTGTACCCGACCGACACGACCTGCCCAAATGTAGGCTGGACGCTCTCGGTTGACACTACCAGGCTTGCTGATGGTGTGCACACCATGACAGCGACTGCCACGGGCGCCGGGCAAAACACACTCTCGGCGCAGTTCGCTGTTGCTAACTGGACCACCGGCAACCCCATGAAGCTCTCGATCGACTATCCGAACTCCCAGTCGGGAAATCTGACCGGCCAGGTGAACATTGGGGGCTGGGCTCTCGATCAAACTGCAGCGATCACGAAGGTGAGCGTGGCGGTGGACGATATCGCGCTTGGGTCAGCATCTTACGGCGGATCACGTAGTGACGTCTGCGCCGTGTTTTCCGGTTACCCGGGTTGCCCGAACGTCGGCTGGAACTACACGCTCGATACGAATCTGCTCGCTGACGGTACGCATACGCTGGCGGTGACCGGCACAACTGCAGGAGGCCAAAGTTCTACCTTTACCGGTACGTTCCAGGTCGCGAACGGCGCGTCGAACCCGGTTAAGGTGAGCGTTGATGTCCCTAGCGCTACTCAGACGCTTACGCAGGTGGCCGCAATTGGCGGATGGGCGCTGGACACGAATGGACCCAAGATCGTCAGTGTGATTGCCCTGGTTGACGGTGTGGTCAATGGAATAACGGATTATGGTGGCGTGCGGGGCGACGTCTGCGCCAGATACTCGACTGCCGGCGGCTGCCCAGACGTTGGCTGGAACTACGAACTCGATACCACGCCCTTCGCCAACGGCTCCCATACGCTGCAGATTAGAGCGCTGGCGGCGGATGGCAGTCTTTATACCTCGTCCCGTACCTTCATGATTGCCAATCAGCCGTGATGCGGATCTAGGAGCGGTTGATCAGGCTTGCCACGTAGCCGGCCCCGAAACCATTGTCGATGTTCACGACCGTCACGTTGCTCGCACAACTGTTCAACATTCCGAGCAGCGCGGCCACGCCGCCGAAGCTTGCTCCATATCCGATGCTCGTCGGAACCGCAATGACAGGGCAGCCCACAAGACCGCCGACCACGCTTGGAAGCGCGCCCTCCATCCCGGCGCACACGATCGCAACGCGCGCTTCGGCGAGCCGTCCACGCTGATTCAGTAGCCGGTGGATGCCTGCTACGCCCACATCGCAAATCGCATCTACCTGGTTCCCCATCACCTCCGCTGTGAGCTGAGCTTCTTCGAGCACAGGGATGTCGCTTGTTCCGGCGCAAACTACCACGATCTTCCCCTTGCCGATAAGATTGCGGTCGCGCCACACGCGCACGACGCCCGAGGCAGGGAAGTACTCGCTCTCGTCCGTGATCCCCGCGATGCCCGCCGCCATCTCACCCGTGGCCCTGGTTATCAACAGGTTCTGCGACTTTGCCAGCAACGCTCTCGCGATCCCTGTTACCTGTTCGGGCGTCTTGCCCTTGCCCAGTATGACCTCCGGCATCCCATGACGAACCGCCCGATGATGGTCCACTTTGGCATACCCTAGATCTTCGAAGGGAAGGTCTCGTAAGCTGTGTACGGCGTCCTGAACCGGCGTTTCGCCGTCCCGTACTCTCTCAAGTAATTGCTGAAGTTCCTGAATATCCATGGAGTGAAGTGCCAGTCGCTGTTATTTGCGCCGCTGTGTGCTGCGGCAGCATCCCCTAAAATAGTAACTGCACCAGCGAATGCGACGCTTCTGGATACGTTTGCGCCTGACGCTTGACATGATCAAGTTTGAGCATTCGGTATTTGCGCTCCCTTTTGCGTTGACCGGCGCTCTCCTTGCGTGGCGTGAAAGCAGCTTCCAGGTACCCGGCTTGGCTCGGCGGTTCGTATGGATCGTTATAGCGATGGTTGCGGCACGCTCTGCCGCTATGGCTTTTAACCGTCTGCTTGATGCGCAGATCGACGGCCGGAACGGTCGCACGGCCCAGCGCCACCTGCCTGCCGGCCTGCTCTCTCCCTCCTTTGCCTGGGGCTTTACAACTATCTGCTGCCTGGTGTTCCTCTGGTGTGCGCGAGAACTCGGGCCCGTGTGCTTTGCCTTGGCTCCGCTCGCGCTCGCGATTCTGTTCTTCTATTCGTTCTGCAAACGGTTCACGCTCCTGTCACACCTCGTGCTTGGGTTTTGCCTCGGCATGGCTCCGGCCGCGGCCTGGATTGCACTGCGGGGCACGCTCGCTCCCAAGATCTTGTGGTTAACTGCTGCAGTCATGTTTTGGACAGCCGGGTTCGACGTTATCTATGCGTGTCAGGACTTCGAGTTTGATTGCGTGGAGGGTTTGTGCAGCATTCCGCGACGCTATGGAATCGCGGGCGCACTTCGCATCGCCACATTGCTCCACATTCTTATGGTGGCCTGCTTGCTGGCTCTTGTCCTCTGGTTTCACCTAGGCGCACTTAGCCTGACAGGTGTGGCTGCCGTTATCGCTCTTCTCCTATACGAGCACGGCTTGGTTAAGCCGCACGATCTTTCACGTGTAAACGCTGCGTTCTTCGCGGTAAACGGCTACGTAAGCGTGTTGTTATTTGTATTCTGGGCCGTCGATATCCTGGCGGACCGCTCATTTCATTCCTTGAGACCCTAAACCTATGAAAACTCTCCTCGACAGCATTACTCCGCCGGCGATCGAGGACCGCCGCTTGAAACAGATCTTCGAGAAGATAGAAGCGGGTAAGCGGCTTAGCTACGAGGATGGGGTGGCCATGTTCCGCAGTTCCGACATTCTCTCGCTCGGCTACATGGCGAATCGCGTCCGTGAGCGTTTGCATGGCGGTGTCACATATTTCAACGTAAACCGCCACATCAACCCCACCGATGTCTGCGTTGCGAGCTGCCGGCTCTGTGCGTTTGGGAAGAAAGCCAAGGATCCCTCGGCCTACACGATGTCGCTTGAACAGGTCTGGGAGGTGGCAGGCAAGGGCTACGCCGAAGCTGTCACGGAATTCCATATTGTGGGCGGCCTGCATCCGGAATTAAGCCTGGATTGGTTCTGCCAGATGATCGCCGGCTTGAAAGAGCGGTATCCAGGCGTGCACCTCAAGGCTTTCACGATGGTCGAGGTCGCCTATCTTGCCAAGCGCGCTCGAATCTCCATACGCGAGACGCTCGAAAAGCTGAAAGCGGCGGGTATCGACTCCATGCCGGGCGGCGGTGCTGAAGTCTTTTCCGAGCGTGTTAGGCGGATCATCTGCGACCACAAGATCGATGGCGACGAGTGGCTCGGAACGGCCCGCATTGCTCACCAGATTGGGCTAAAGAGTAACTGCACGATGTTGTATGGGCATTTGGAGACGGCCGAAGATCAAGCGGATCATCTAGTGAAGCTGCGTGCCGTACAGGATGAGACAAATGGCTTCGTTACCTTCATTCCGCTTGCTTTTCACCCCGAAAATACCGCCTTGGCGCACCTGCCTAAGACTACTGGCTTCAACGACATTAAACAAATTGCTGTCTCGCGCCTGATGCTCGACAACATTCCTCATATCAAGGCTTACTGGATCATGATGACGCCCGGCGTAGCGCAGATCGCGCAGCGTTTCGGAGCAAACGACATTGATGGAACGGTAGTAGAGGAGAAGATTTATCACGACGCCGGAGCTACTACTGCCCAACACCTTCGGCGTCAGGACCTCCTGCGGCTCATACGAGAGGCTGGCCGCGAGCCGGTCGAGCGCGACACGACGTATCGGCCCGTCGAGCGGACAGAATCGGCCTTAACGGTTTTGGTCTGACTACTTCGCCGCTTCGACGCCGGTACTCTTCAGGAATCCGAGTACACGGCTCAGGAATCCTTGCTTAGGCGCCGCTACGGGGCTATCCTCGCCGGCCATGTGCTTACCGGCGACCAAATCCCGCAGATATCCTTCCGGAGAGCACCTTGCGCCTTCCTGCGCCATGCCGGCCAGCCACTGTTTACCGGCCTCGTCGACATTCCTCAGTGCATGCAGATCCAGGATCAGCGGTCTTCCGCCCAACGTCGTTTTCGCGGTGCGCCAGCAACCGCTAAGTTCCTCCACCTCCGCTTCGGTCAGCTCACCAATGAGCTGGAGCCGGCAGGACGCAACGGCATCGTGGATGTAGTATCGAAAACTTTGCGAGCGCACGAATTTGTTAGCCCGCTTAGCTGAACCTTCCTCAGGTGCGATGTGCTTGTGGAGCTTATCGCTCGGAATTTCGTTCATATTAAAAAATTTAGATTGATCTGCCCCGTTCTAAGTTCCAGCTTTCATAGGCATATCGTTGGCTAGCATCACCCACCCAAATCATATCCGGTCTTCATCTCTAGTGCTAGACGGGGGCTTGTTTGGATCGGTTTACTTCTGGGGTGAGAGGAATCACGAACGCTGCCGAATCCGTGTCGCACGCTCCTCTTAGCGGAGCACCTGGCGCAAGAATCTCAATGTATGGTGCGCGTCTTGCGGTTCATGTAATCCATCAGGAGATAATTGCCCAGCGTGTATGGTGTAGTGAAATACGCCTTTCCACGACACATTTGGGTTATCTTCTGGACGAACTGGATCAGGCCAAAATCACTGGCCAGCATAAAAGTATTAATCAGGATTCCGCGCTTCTTGCAGCGTGCTACTTCCTCGAGTGTTTGGCTGATCACCAGCGGATCGAGTCCAAACGCGTTCTTGTAAATACGGCCGTCCTCGAGCGTCAACGCGGAAGGTTTGCCATCAGTAATCATGATGATCTGCTTCATGTCCCTCTTTTCTTGCGAGAGAAGGCGCTGCGCCAAAATCAAACCGTCCCGGGTGTTCGTATAATAAGGCCCGACCTGGACTCTCGCCAGATCTGACAAACGCATTTCTTCCGCAGTGTCATGGAAGAGCACGCAACGCAGGGAGTCGCCCGGATATTGTGTTTTGATCAGGTGGGAGAGCGCTAAGGCCACCTTCTTCGCGGGCGTAAACCGGTCCTCGCCGTACAATATCATGCTGTGGCTACAGTCGAGCATCAGCACTGTAGCGCATGAACTCTGATACTCGGACTGATGGACGTGAAGGTCTGAGTATTCCAAGTTGAGAGGCAGACCAAGACCTTCCCGGCCGATCGCCGAGAAGAGCGTCGCGCTGATATCCAAGTTGATCGTGTCCCCGAATTCATATGCTTTCGGACCCCCGCTCGCGTCGACCCCCGTGGCAAGATCGCGCGTGTCATGTGCGCCGAAACTCGATTTGCCCAACGAGCCCAGCAGGTCCTTCAAAGTCTTAAACCCGAGAAAGTCGATCGCCTTGTCCGTGACTTCGAACTGCATCTTACTTTCAGGACCGCCCTGAGAGCCCGGCGCGGACGGATCATCCGGCGGCTCGTTTTGAGCGTTGATATACCCACCCTGCTCGAGCTTTTCCACCAATTTCTGCACGAGCTGTTCGCGTTGCTGGGCCGACATCTGCTCCAGCCGCTCCCGCATCTGTTCCATCTGTTCGGGGTCGAACATATCGCCGCTCTCGAGCGCCCGCTCGATCGCCTGCTTCAGGTTTTCGAGCGTATGTTCATCGAACTCGTTGAACTGCATATACGGGTTTTGGTACCCGCTCTGCAGAAAAAAGTCAGATAGCGCTCGCAGCAGATCGTCCATCTCGATCCCGAGATCTTCCTCTGAGAACTTCGAATAAGAGATCCGCCTCATACGCTTTGATCCTTGCTCAGCTAGTTCAGGTTGCGCCGTCCACCGCCGCCGGGACCTCGGCGAGGATCACGCGGGTCAAATCCGCCCCGTCGCTCCTCGCGCTCCTCACGGCTACGCTCTTCCCGTCCCCCGCGCTCCCCGGCGACAAACGCCAATTCTTCGTTCCGGCTGATACGTTTGTGCGCATAGAGACCCTCGAGGATAAACTCCCCCGCCGAGGCGCGCAAGGCATCGCGCTCGCTTTCGCCGAGCCCTAGCTTCCTGGTGAACGAAAGCAAGTCCTGAATCTTGCCGAGTTCGCCTACCATTTGTTGCGCCGGCATGTCTTCGTCCAGCCGGAGCGAGCCGCCTAATTCAAACCACTGCGTCACCGGTCGCAGATTCGCGCCATCCAAATACGAGCTGTAAACTTTGCCGACAGCGCTGCGGATGAGTTCTCGTGCAACCGCATCTCCGCCCTTCAATTCGCCCTCGTACTCCAATTCCAGCTTCCCGGTGATGGAGGTAAGCGCGGCGTAAAGGTCCAGGATCCGCGGAACCGCCTCGTTCTCCCTTGCCTTCAACGCGCGCCTCTCAGCATTTGAGACCGCGTTTTCGAGCACCGTGATTGGCAGCCGCTGCGAAACTCCGGATCGTTTGTCGACGCGCTTGTCTTCGCGCGCCAGAAAAGCAACCTGCTCCACGACTTCGTGAATATAAGGGGGTATCTCCACAGATACCGGTGAGCGCCGGGTCGTCCAGGCTTCCTGCCGCGTGATCTCGATGCCTTGCTCAACTGTTAGCGGATAGTGGGTGCGAATTTCACTGCCAATCCGGTCTTTGAGCGGCGTAATGATCTTGCCGCGCGCGGTGTAATCTTCTGGATTCGCGGTGAAAACCAACGCCACATCGAGCGGCAGGCGAACCGGATAGCCCTTGATCTGTACGTCGCCCTCTTGCATGATGTTGAACAAGCCAACCTGCACCTTGCCGGCCAGGTCGGGCAGTTCGTTGATTACGAATAGGCCGCGATTCGCACGCGGAATCAGGCCGTAGTGGATGTTCAGTTCGTTCCCGATTGCATGCCCCGTCCTTGCGGCTTTAATAGGGTCGATATCGCCGATCATGTCGGCAATCGTCACGTCGGGTGTCGCCAGCTTCTCCACATACCTGTCTTCCGAACCGAGCCACGCGATTGGCGTATCGTCGCCCATGGCTTCTATCTTGTCCCGGCATTCTTTGCATATCGGGCGCAGCGGGTTGTCACGGATTTCGCATCCCGCAATGTACGGCATCTGCGGATCCAATAGGCTCGTCAGCATGCGCGCGAGGCGAGTCTTGGCCTGTCCTCGCAGGCCGAGCAGGATGAAGTTGTGACGCGACAGGACGGCATTGACAACCTGCGGGAGAACCGTGTCTTCGTACCCTACTAATCCTGGGAACAGTGTTTCACCGCGGTCCAGTTTGCATAACAGATTGGTTCGAAGCTCTTCTTTTAACGTTCGGCCAGGCTGAAGCTGATCGAAGAATCGGCTGGTGCGCAGATCGCCCAGCGTCCGGGGCAAGTCGGAGTGAGGCATTTATTGTTAGACTCGCGGATCGTTTTCAGTCCAAGTCTAGCAGCGTAAATTCGAGCACGCTTGCTTATCGCACGTTGGCGGTCTTCGGGTGTGATATGTTCTCGATTCGATGAAGAGCCAGGACGCAACGGCGGCCGACTACCAGCTGAACTGGCGCAAACTGCAACAGGTCGGACTGAACGCCTATGAATCACGTTCATACCTCGTCTTGATGGGACATCCGCGCTTCAAAGCTCTCGAGCTGGCGGCGCGCGCCTATGTCCCCAGGCAAAAGATCTATGAGGTCCTCGACAGCCTCGTCGAGAAAGGGTTTGCGCAAGTCGTCCAGGAGAAAACGAAACTGTTTTCGGCGGTCGATCCGAGCGTCGCCATCCCCAGCTTTCTTGCCCGTCGCAGTCGCGCTCTTCAGCATGAACTGACCGAGCAGGCAAGACTCGCGAGCGGACTGATCGAAGATCTCCGTTCGGCCTTTCTCGAGGGCCAGGACGGCCGGGGAACCCTGGACTTTCTCAATCTCGTCAGCGATCCTACCCAAACCGCTGTCCACTACCGCAGGATGTTGACCACCGTCAGCAAGCAGTACGTCGAGTTCTCCCGTCCCCCATTCGCGGTCGATCCTCTGGATGAACAATTGGTTAAGGAAGCTGCCGGCCGGGATGTCTGCGCGCGGCTCCTTATCGAGGCAGGTCCCATCGATCCCGAACATCGCGAGCGGCTGCATGATTACCGCCACTCCGGTGTCGAGATTCGTTTCCTCGACCGACTGCCGCTTAAGCTCGCGTTGTTTGATGGAAAGTGCGGTCTGGTGGCGCTCCTCGATCCGGTCTTGACTAAACCCTCCTGGACCTCGCTCATCTTCGAACACAACGGATTCGCGGAAGCGATGTCCGGGCTCTTCGAGAGCTACTGGAATCGTGGAGCCGCTGAGATGAGTCCCGAAGCCGTTTCCGCCTGAAACGTCATCCCGAGAATCACGATATTTTTTGCCCGGCTACTCTATCCGCGATCTGCAAGAGAACTTCGTCGCGGTCTAAAAATTGTATAGCGCGTATTCCGAGTAGCTCCGCGCCCTGCACATTCTCGATTCGGTCATCGAGGAAAAGCGTGCTCACGGCCTTTGCGCCCAAGCCTTCCAGACAATGCTCATAGATTGCAGGGTCAGGCTTTGCGGCGTGCACCTGGTACGAGAGGGTGACCTGATCGAATGCCCCGAGCCGCTGCGTCCTGCTCGCGAGTGCCTCGCCCAACTCGCGTGGCATGTTTGAGAGGATCGCGACCCTCTTCTTGGCTTTTCGCAGCTCCTCGACCCAGTTCCACATCGGTTCGTCGAACCGCATCCAGCTCGTTGTGTCTTTCTCGATTAAGTCCTCGAGCACTGCGGCAGCCAATTCCGCTCCCGCCTCGCTCGCTATTTCGTGCCAGTATTCCGCGGCGGTCAAAGCATCTTCGTCGTAATCTGCCCGCTTCGCCCAGTAGAGTTCGGTGAAACGATCGGCCGGAACCCCGAGCAGCGATGCCATCTCAGCTTGGTCAGCATCGGTCTGGTGCCGTACCAGCACGCCGCCGTAATCGAAGATGATCGACTTGTAGGAATCAACAAGCGCCATCGGCCACATGCTCGCGACGGGTGCGAACCTCACGGATCGCGTATATCCGGCGCCCCTGGCTCTCGAAGTAAGTCCTCATCAGGACCTCTCCAATCAAGCCTGTACTGAACGCCATCAGACCCGAAAGCCAAAGCAGAGCCGCCGCGATTAGCAAGGGACCGTGTTCGGCGATGATGTCGTGCCCGGTCACTTTCGCAAACAGCATCCAGATCAGAAGAACGCTACCCAGCCCGATTCCGATCAAGCCCCACTTTCCAAAGAAATGCATGGGGCGGGTAAGATAGCGAAGCAGAAACTTGATCGTCAGGATGTCGAAGAACACCCGGAAGGTGCGGCTTAGTCCGTAATGCGAGGTGCCATTCGGGCGCTCGATATTCCTTATCGGTACTTCCGCTACGTGAGCACCGTAGAAACTTGCCAAAGCCGGTATGAAGCGATGCAGTTCTCCGTACAAATTTACATCCTTCAACACTTCCGAGCGATATGCCTTGAACGTCGTTCCGAAATCATGCAGGTCGACGCCGGACGCGCTCTTCATCATCCAGTTCGCTATGCGCGAAGGAATTTTCCTCGTGACCGCGTTGTCTACCCGGTCCTTCCGCCAGCCGCTCGCGATGTCATACCCTTCTTCGATCTTCTCGAGCAGTAGAGGAATATCTTCCGGATCATGCTGTAGGTCGCCGTCGAGCGAAACTACAATTTCACCCTGAGCTTCATCAAATCCTGCTGCCAGCGCTGCCGTTTGCCCGAAATTTCTGCGTAGCCGAAGTACTTTCAAATGTCCATCTACTTCAACCAAATTTGATAACAGCTCAAAGCTCCGATCGGTTGAAGCATCATCCACGAAAATGATCTCGTACTGGCGGCGTAAGGTCTCCAATACCGTTGTAAGCCGGTCATAGAGAGGCAGGATGGCCGGCTCCTCATTGTGAATGGGGATGACTATTGAGAGCATGTACGGGTACTTCCAGTGTAGCGGAGCCTCTTTGCTACCCGTCCTTTTGCTCCGTCACGCTGGCTGAGCCGTCGGGCAGTTCACGTCGTCCTACCCTTTCCAGAGACCAGCTAAAATACTAGTTTCGCCGCCAACTGCACGTTCCGCGGAGCGCCAGTTCCGATGCCCGGAGCGCCGTTGGCCACATCCAGTGTCTGTGTAACCTGCCCGAGGCCGCTGCCGGTGACAGAGGTGTTCGGCAGCGCCAGGTCCCTTGTGTTGAAGAGATTAAAAATCTCGACGCGCAGTTGCAGGTTCAGCCGTTCCGTGATCCGGTTGTTCTTGAATACCGAGAAATCCACCTGGTAAGTCGGCGGTCCCGCGAACTGATTGCGCGCCTCATTTCCGTAGGTCCCCGGAGCCGGTAAGGCGAAAGCGCCCGGATTAAACCAATATGCGTACGACCCCTTCACGTCCGCGGGCACGCCCTGGAACGGGTTGGAGACGACCTCAGCGCGATCGTTGTTTTCTTGCGTCAGACTCGTGTCCGTACCTGTGAGAACTGTGAACGGCGCGCCGGAGTAGAACGTCAGCAGAGAGTTGAACTGCCAACCTCCAAGCACCATCTTCAAATGAGATGGAGTCGGCGCCGCATAGCTGATGAAGCCAGCGAAAGAGTGGCGGATGTCGTAATCCGAATTGCCGTAGTCGCCTCGCAAGTTATAGCTGTTCTGCGGGATCAGCCCGCGAGTAGAAGACAGGTCGTCCCGCGAATGCCCGTACGTGTAATTGAGTTTTGTGCTGAACCCATGCCAAGCAGATGTCCGCAGAGAGGCAATCAGTCCGTTGTAGTAACCGTTGCCTACCGACTGAATCTCATTGATTGTGGCTAGATTGTAGGCCGCGTAGTAAGGACGAGCCGTATTGCTGTTTGCTCCGAGCGGGATCTGATTGATGTCGAGAGTCACCGGAAGATGCCGGCTCAGGCTGCCCGTATATCCCACTTCGAGCACCGTGGCCCGATTCACTTGGTACTGAATGTTGAGGTTTGAATTCTGGCTGTAACCGGTTATGAAATGCTGGCTCACCGAGAACGCTCCGAAGGGCCCGGTCGGGAAATCCGCGCTTCCGAAGACTGGAACCCCACTCTGGATCTGCAGCGGACTCTGATTGGCAAGTGTGTAAACCGGTGACTGTCCGCCTGGGTTTGCAAGAACGCCCGTGGCCCCGTGATTCGGGGGCCGGTTGTCTCCAAAGTAGTTCACGTTAGGCACCTGGTAATAGATTCCGTATCCGCCACGAATTACGAGCTTGCTCGAGAACTTCGGCGTGTACGCAAAACCAAACCGCGGAGCGAAATTGTGCCAGTCACGCGGCCACAGCGTACCGATTTTGTTCACGTAAGTAATTCCCCCGTCCGCCGGGATGAATGTCGAAATCCGGTCCGTTGGGTCGGAGATCGGGCTTTGAAAGACCCAGTTCACGCCATAGTTCAGCGTAAGATTCGGCCGTGCTTTCCAGCTGTCCTGGAAAAAGCCGCTCGCGCCATTTAGGTAATAATTTCGCTGCAGGTCACCGTACGTGATCGTCGCTTTATTCGCCCCGAGCCGGCCCGAGAGGAAATCCGCCAAAGAATTCAGCGAAGCGTTCCCCGTGCCCCAGGTGTCGGTCGGATCGATTGCCCCTAGAGGTCCTTGCGAGCCGTCGAAGTTGAAAACGCCTCTCTTGTTTCGTTCGTAGAAAACGTCCAGGCGCGCCCTCCGGTATTCTCCGCCGAACCGGAACTGATGTGTGCCGGCCGTGTAGGTAAACGTCTCATCGATGTGCCCGGTCGTATCGATGCGGCCCAAAGGCGGAGTGAGCCCGATTTCGTCAAAACCATTGATGGTGATATCCGGCGATCCAAAAAGGCTTGGATTCGTCACACCGGTATTCAAACCGAGTGCAGGGATGTCGAACCCCGCGTTGGCATCGTTGAACACCTGCTTGAAATAGTTCACTCCCGCAAGCGTCTGCGCTACGAATCTCGGCGAAAGGACCTCGTTGTATACGAGCGAGAAGTTGTGCATCCGGCTCGGCGCTACTTGGTAGTAGTAGGGAATCGCCGACCCGACAGCTTCAGTCTGCGATCCCGTTCCGCCGAAGTATCGGAATGCAATGTTATTTCTCTCGTTGAAGATGTGATCGATCTTGATAATGCCGTTATAGCTGTTAGAAATGTTATTCGCGGTGCTGAAAAAGTTGTCCTGTGTTGCCGGGCCAGTCAGCGAATTGGCCGGCCAGAGCGTATTGATTAGATTCAGTGAAACCGGGCTTACCTGTACGCCGTTTTTGGCCAACACCTGTTGGGCTGCGTTCACCCAGGCCTGACTGGGGGCGGTCCCCTGAGCCGTGTTGCCGGCCGTGAAGTTCTGTTGCTCATACGTCAAGAAGAAAAACGTGTGGTTTTTCCAGATGGGACCTCCGAGCGACCCACCCTCCTGATTGTTTCTGAGCTTCTGCACGGGCGTATCGGCCGGAGTGAACCAATTGCGCGCCGCCAAGAATTCGTTCCGGTTGAAATAGTACAGCGAACCGTGGAAGTCGTTCGTTCCGGATTTGATAATCAGGTTCAGTGTGCCGCCGCTGTTGCGTCCCTGTTCGGCATTATTGTTGGTTTGTAGTGAAAACTCGTCGATCGCGTCGATCGGAAGAATGGTCCCGGCGATACCCGAAACACCGCCCTGATTTACCGCCGCACTATTGTGCCACTGGTCATTGTTATCAGCCCCGTCGATCTGCCAATTGATCCCATTCGTGCGCGTACCGTTAACTGAGCCGGCGGCGTTTACGCCAGGATTGAGTTTCAGCAGTTGCGTGAAATCCCGCCCGTTCAACGGAACGTCCAAAATCGCCTTCGTCGGAATCACACTGGTGAGAGCCGACGACGAAGTCTCGATCGCTACCGTGTTGGCCGAAACCTCAACCGCAGTAGCTTGGCTGGCCACCGACAGCTTTGCCTGCAAGTTGAAGATCTTGCCGGCCTCGACATTTATGTCCTTTATGTCTTCGGTCTGAAAGCCTGCCTGTGAAACGGCCACCGAGTATTTGCCGAGCGGAAGATCCTGGAATGTGAAATCGCCCGCGCTGGTGACTTGCACCGTGCGTGTAAGGCCCGTGTCGGTTCCGGTCAACTTTACGGTAGCTCCCGCTACCACCGCGCCGCTCTGATCCACAACCGTCCCGGAGATTCCTCCTCTGAACGTCTGCGCTCTTCCGAGTGCAAAGAAAAACAACGCCAGCTGAACAGCAGCCAGGCTGCGTCTTACCATACGAACCTCCAATGATGTTGGGAATGGAGAGCGGACGCGGCTCTGCCAAGTCGTAACGTGAAAACCCTATCTGAAGCTAAACACCTAGCTTAGAGTATTCTCACGAAAATGCAATCTAAGATCGGCTCGATAGAGTGGAAGAGACCTATAAATGAGCTATCAACCGAATCCGACACGCTACGAGCAAGCCACATTCCGCCGCTGCGGCCGCTCCGGTATCGTTCTGCCCCGTATCTCACTGGGACTCTGGCAGAATTTCGGCGGAGATGATGTTTTCGAGAGGGGCCGCGCCGTGATTCGCCGCGCTTTTGACCGTGGCGTGACCCACTTCGATCTCGCCAACAATTATGGGCCGCCCTACGGGTCGGCCGAGGAAAACTTCGGACAGATCCTCAAGAAGGATTTCGAACGTCACCGGAACGAGCTGATTATTTCATCGAAGGCTGGCTGGGACATGTGGCCCGGACCATATGGCATCGGGGGCTCGCGTAAATATCTCATCGCCTCGCTCGATGAGAGCCTTGCCCGCATGGGCCTCGATTATGTCGACATCTTCTACTCACATAGGCCTGACACGGATGTTCCCCTCGACGAAACTATGGGCGCGCTGGCGCATATTGTCCGCCAAGGTAAAGCTCTCTACGTCGGCATCTCTTCCTACGGACCGGAGCGCACACGCGAAGCCGCGCGCATTCTTTGCGCCGAAGGTGTCAAGCTGCTCATTCACCAGCCGTCCTACTCGATGCTGAATCGTTGGATCGAGAATGGACTGCTCGACACTCTCGAGTCTCTCGGTGTCGGCTGCATAGCATTTTCACCCCTCGCGCAGGGAATGTTGACAAATAAATACCTGAACGGCGTACCTTCGAACTCACGCGCCAAGCTACAAGGCAGTAGCTTGGACAAGGACTTTCTGAATGAAGAGAATTTGGGTCGTATTCGTGCCCTGAATGAAATCGCCGCTTCACGCGACCAGACGCTCGCGCAAATGGCGATTGCCTGGGTTTTGCGTGACTCGCGCGTAACTTCTGCGTTGATTGGAGCCCGCAATGTGTCTCAGCTGGATGATTCGTTAGACGCCTTGAAAAACACTTCGTTTACCGCGGAGGATTTGAAACGGATCGATGCTCATGCCACCGATAGCGGGATTGATCTGTGGCGCTCCGTATCTAGCGAGTGAGGCATGCGGACGTAACAATCAAGGAAAGCAGGGAGCTTTTCTTGAGCGCAGCATTTGGCCGCCTATTACCTTGACTACTCTCGTGACGTGAGGCGATAGTTACTTCCCTCCGAAACAGGAAATGTGGCATCATCTCACAGGGTCCATATATGAATATTTCCAAGTCATTCCTGGCGGCCGGTATGTTGGCTGCCCTCCCGATCGGTCTTGCTGCGCAGCAACCGGCTAATCCCCTCGTCTCGGGAGAAAAGGGATTTTACGGAATCGTAAGTCACACCGTTATCGCCGCTGCCGAGAAGATGCCTGAAGCTGATTATTCCTTCAAACCTACTCCGGAAGTGCGCAGTTTCGGACAGCTCGTAGGTCACGTAGCGGACGCCCAATACGGTATGTGCTCAACCGTTCTTGGTGAGGAGAAACCGGTCAAGAGCATCGAGGCGAGCAAGACCTCGAAAGCCGATCTGGTCGAAGCTCTTAAAGGAGCTGTTGCCTATTGCGGCAAAGCCTATGGCGGGATGACGGATGCACAGGCAGGCGCGATCGTTAAGATGATGGGATATCAGATGGCTAAGCTCACCGTTTTGTCTGTCAACACTGCCCATACGGATGAACATTACGGAAACATGGTGACGTATTTGAGGCTCAAAGGAATCGTCCCTCCGAGCAGCGAAAAAAGCGGTAAGTAGTAGACTGGCCGGGCTACTCGTCGCGAAGCGTACGCATCGGTTCTAGACGAGCTGCGCGACTGGCTGGAATTACTGAAGCGCCGGCTGCTACCACGATTACCAGTAACGCTACGGCCATGTAGCTCGTTGCGTCCAACCGGGATGTTCCGTATAGGAGCCCTGCTACCAGGCGTGAAAGAGCCGCCGCGAGTATGAGCCCGCCCAGACAACCGATCGTGGCGACGCCTAGACCCTGGCGCAAGAAACGCTTGAGAATCTGGGAGGGGAGCGCCCCTATAGCCATCCGTAAACCGACCTCACGCCGTCGCACATTTACGAAGTAGCTCAAGGTCCCATAGAGACCAATGGCCGCCAGCAGGGTTGCTGTTAGGGCGAACAACGAAAGAAGAAGCGTCCTGAGCCGATTCTCGGATGAAGCATCGGACAAAATGTGCTCGAGCGGAGCTATGTCGAACACCGACCTTCCTGGCTCGACATTCCGGAGCTTCTTCCGCAGCGCGAGTCCCACGGCAGCTGGCGTACCCTGCGTTCGTACAAGAAAGTAAGGGCTCGGATCGGGCGCGCTGATGCAGGAATACACGATGGGGCCAGGTAAGCGCCGCACCCCGTCCTCGTGCGCGTCACCGACGACTCCGATGATCTCTTGAGGATGTGCGAAGAACGCGTCATGCAGCAGCTCCAAATGGAGACCAACCGGCGATCGCGCGCCTAGGAATGATTTGGCGAAGCTGCGATTCACTACGGCCGTACTGAACGGCTTCCCACCTTCGCATGCTTTCCCGGATAGGAGCGGGATACTCATGGTCTCGAAGTACCCGTCTGAGACCGCTTTCGCGTCACTTACAATCCTATCTGTGACGGCTCCGCCTTCGCTAAGCTTGAACTCCACCGGATAAGCCGTCGCGACCCCGGGTAGAGTAGCCGAAGTGGCCGCGTCCGCTACACCGGGCACGCTGCGTATCGCGTCCAGGTCGCCATCCACGCGCCGGATGAGCGTCTTCATATCCGCGGTCTCCCCCCAGCTTCCGCTCAGCCGTAGTGTGAGAACATGCGTGGCGTCGAAGCCCGGCGATACTCGCCCCAGAGCTTGAAGACTGCGCAAGAGTAAGGCGGTGCCAACCAGCAGCGTTACTGCCAAACCCACTTGCACGCCCACCAGCATCCACTGGAGTGAGTTGCTACCCGCGACTTGTGTTCGACTGTTGGCCGCTAAAGACCTGCCCGGTGTTCTCCGTGTTGCCTGCAGGGCAGGAACCAGCCCGAAAAGCAGCGTACACAACAGCGCGCATCCGAGCGTGTATACCAGGATTCGCCAGTCAAGCTTGATCTCATCTGCCCGGGGAAGGGCCGCGGCTAACGATCGGAATGCCAGTGATGCCCCGGCTGCTACGGCCAGTCCGGCCGCTGAACCTGCCAACGCCAGCAAAAACGATTCCGTGAGCAGCTGCAACACGACCGAACTGCGCGCCGCGCCGAGCGAGTAACGAATCGCGATTTCACGCCCGCGCTCGGTTGTTCGAGCAAGCAACAGGGCGGCAATGTTCATGCAGGCGATCAAGAGCAGGACAGAAACCGAGCCGAACAGTAACCATAACGATGTTTCTGACCTGCCCACAATGGAATCTTTGAGCGGCTGAACCCCCACTCGGGTGTCTTTGTCAGTCTTCGGATACTGCCGTCCCAGTTCTGTCTGGACAGTCGCGAGTGCCGCTCGCCCCTGATCGACATTTATCCCTGGCGCGAGTCGCCCGAATGCAAAAAACCACGTTTCGTTACGATCTTGCGCAAAAGGTGCATCCGCTGCACTGACCGCCCACAAATCCGTGCTGCGATCGGGAAAAGCAAAGTTCGCAGGCATTACGCCTACTATCGTCGCTGCGTAATGCCCGAAGTGAAGCTTCTTACCGGCTACTTGCGGATCACCATGAAAGCGTCGCTCCCAATAGCGATGGCTGATGAGTACTGCATTCGGTCCTCCAAAGCGCTCCTCTTCTGGCGAAAAGCCGCGGCCCAGCACGGGCGCTACCCCGAGCACGTCAAAGAAACGTGGAGCTACCAGCGCTTCACTCAGCTTCTCCGGAAGCATGCCTGACGTTTCCGAGCTGTCCTGTGTGTAGTAGCCACTGATCCCACTGAAACCTCGACTAAACCTGTCCCAATCCTCCAGTCGTTGCGGCGCGACGTTCGTCTCTGAACCCTTCGCCTTTCCGCTGTACTGGTGCAGGATCACAAGTCGGTCGCTTTCCGGATATGGAAGCGCTCGCAGAATAATCGCGTCGATGGCCGAAAAAACAGCGCTGTTTGCCCCAACGCCGAGCGCCAGTGTTAAGGCAACCGTAATCGAAAAGCCCGGCGCCTTTCGGATGAAGCGCAAGGCGGATTTCACATTCATCAGCACGCTGTCTAACAGCACCATCCGATGCACGTCCCTGCAGACCTCTCGAACCTGTTCGTTTCCACCGAATTCGACCTGCGCCTGCCTCCAGGCCTCTTCCGGCGTAAGACCCTCCGCGACCTTGGCGTCGACTAGTTCACGAAGATGGAAATTCAACTCGGAATCCAGCTCTGTCTCGCGTCTCAGGACTCTGTATTTACGTCTCTGGAACCACACCACAAGACCTCGCTACTCCGCCGCCTGCTGCATGATCAGCGTCACTGCTGCCGCTAGCCGCTCCCAGCTCGATTCTTCTTTAGCCAGCTGTTTGCGCCCCTTAGTCGATAGCTTGTAAAATTTCGCTTGCCGTCCGTTCTCGGACTCCCCCCATTCCGCCTCCAGCCATCCCCGCTTTTCGAGCCGGTGCAGAGCAGGGTATAGCGAGCCCTGCTGTACCTGCAAAGCTTCCTTCGAAATCTGCCTGATTCGCTGCGAAATCCCGTATCCGTGAACCGGCCCCAAGGCGACGATCTTCAAAATCAGCATGTCCAGCGTCCCCTGAAGAAGCTCCGACTTTTCGATGGGCAATGTCTCTCCTTGTCTTTCTACATATTGCGTCCTGATGTGTAGAATGTCAAGGAGAGCGTCGCCGTACATGACCGGCCGGTGCCGAAACCAAAAAAAGTTGGTATGGCTGTCGATTGAGCGTCATTCACACGTCGTACCTGCAGGAGCAAGACAAGCTGATGCAATACCTGCTTTTGATCTATGAAGACGAGAGTCGTTTTACATCCGGATACGACGAAGCCGAATTCGCCGAATATGGCGCGTTCGGCAAGGGGCACGCCTCGGTCATAAAAGGTGGACATGCTCTGCAGCCCACGAAGGCTGCTAAGACCGTCCGCATACGGAATGGCGAATCCGTTACTACAGACGGTCCTTTCGCCGAGACCAAGGAACAACTCGGTGGCTATTACCTCATCGAAGCCGAAAATATCGACCAAGCAGCCGCGATCGCTACGGGTATACCGGGCGCGCGTTATGGCTCGATCGAAGTCCGGCCTATCATGACCTTTTCCTAGCTCTGCATTCCCGTATCTGCAGGTACGCCCGGCCTACGGGTTGAGCCAAAGACAGGCGTATCGCACTCACGCTGCGTCGGCGGCAGGAACGCTTCACCCGACGCTGCGCTCTTCCTGACTCGCTACACTGAGATTCGACGTGCGCTACATGATGCTGATCTACTCGCAGGAAAATGAAGCGGCGACACCGGAGGAGTTGAGTGCGATCGCGGCCGGGCACCGGGCCGTTATGGACGAGACCAGCCGCCGCGGCATCTTCCTTGCTGCCGATCCGCTCGAACCCACCGCCAGTGCCACCACCGTCCGCGTAGATGACGCCAACATCCTGGTCACCGATGGCCCATTCGCAGAGACTAAGGAGCAGCTGGCTGGGTATTACATCCTCGATTGCCGGGACCTCGACGAAGCGATCGCGTGGGCGGCCAAAATCCCTACTGCTTGTAAAGGCCGCGCAGGATGCGTCGAGATTCGTCCCGTCCATGAATTCCGAAACACTCGCCCGTGAATGGATGATCTTCGGGCCAGCATAGAGTCTGTTTTCCGCACCGAGGGAGGGCGCATCATCGCCGGCCTGATCCGGCTCTGCCGATCCTTCGATCTTGCCGAAGAAGCCATGCAGGACGCCTTTGCTGCCGCCATTGCGAGTTGGCCGGTAAAAGGAGTGCCAAACAACCCGGCCGCTTGGATTACCGCTGCTGCTCACCGCAGGCTTATCGATTATGCCCGCAGGGATCGCACGCGCACCACTCATGAGACTCAACTGCAGTATGAGACCGAACTGCGCCGTGCTGCTACTGAAGACGAGGCCGGTCACGCCTGTCCCGACGATCGCCTTCGGCTTATTTTCACCTGTTGCCATCCTGCCCTCAACCGGCAGGCGCAGATTGCACTCACTCTTCGCACCCTCGGCGGTCTTTCCACGCCCGAAATCGCCCATGCTTTTCTAATTCCGGAACCCACCCTCGCTCAGCGCTTGGTCCGCGCCAAGCGCAAGATCGAGCAGGCCCGCATCCCTTACGAAGTGCCCACTCGTGATCGCCTCGCTGAGCGTCTCTCCGCTGTGCAGACCGTGTTGTATCTCATCTTCAACGAAGGATATTCCGCCAGTTCCGGCGACAGCCTCGTTCGCCGTGACCTCTGCGCGGAAGCCATCCGCCTCGCCCGTACGCTCGTTGAGTTAATGCCCGACAACCCGGAAAACCTCGGTCTTCTGGGGCTGATGCTCTTGCATGATTCGCGCCGCGATACTCGCTCGGGAGCCGGGGGCGAGCTCGTGCCACTTGAGGAGCAGGATCGCCAGCTTTGGTGTCAGGATCAGATTGCGGAGGGCGTGAACCTGGTCGAGCGCGCGCTCGGCCGCCGCAATCCCGGTCCTTATCAGCTACAGGCCGCTATAGCCGCCGTCCACGCCGAAGCTCGTACCGCCTCTGAAACCGATTGGAAGCAGATCGCCGCCTTATACGCAATTCTTTGTAATATGCAACCCTCCCCGGTTGTATCTCTGAATCACGCGGTAGCAGTCGCGATGAGTGGACCTCTCGAACGGGGACTGGCTTTCATTGACCATCTAGGTTCCTCGGGCGAACTCGACGGCTATCACCTCTATCACGCGGCTCGCGCGGACCTGCTGCGCCGCATGGGACGTCACGCCGAAGCCATCGAAAGCTATAGTCGCGCTCTGCCGCTCACCGCCAATGCTGTTGAGCGCCGCTTCCTTGAACGCCGCGTTAATCACCTCAGGACAATTTCTGATACCCCGCTGGCCCCTGCCTCATGAATACCTGATTCACTCATGGCTCGGCATAAGGCGCTCGATGCGGTCCGGTTGATTCAGCACGATGTAGAGGTAGCCATCCGGCCCGTTTACGACGTCTCGCACCCTGCCGATTCCCTTAAAAAGAATCTCCTGGTGTGTAACCGAGTCGCCTTCGATGACTAAGCGCCGCAGCTCCTGTGCTGCCAGTGAGCCGAGAAAGAGATTGTTCTTCCACTGCGGAAAGCAATTGCCGGTGTAAAAACTGATCGGCCCCGTCGCGATTGAGGGAACCCAATACGTAACCGGCTGATCCATCCCCGGCTGGGCAGTGTGATCCGTAATTGGCGTCCCGTCGTAGTTCATGCCGTAGGTGATGATCGGCCAACCGTAGTTGTGCCCTCGATGCAGAATGTTCAGCTCATCTCCGCCGCGCGGCCCATGCTCTGATTCCCACAGTTCGCCCGTCGTTGGACGAAAAACAAGCCCCTGTGGATTGCGGTGCCCGTATGTCCAGATGCCTGGCAACGCGCTCGCCCGGTTGACAAAAGGATTGTCCTTCGGGATGCGCCCATCGTCATAGACCCGATACACTTTCCCGTTTGGGTGTGACAGATCCTGCTCGTCAGGCGGATGAGCGCGGTCCCCCACCGAGAAGAACAAATGCCCTTTGCCGTCGAACACCAGCCGCGAGCCGAAACGCTGACCTCCGGGCCGATACAGAGCGTAATCGGCCTTGAAGATCTGTTGCTGGTCGACGAAGGCGCCGTCGCGCAGGCGCCCTCGGATCACCGCGGCCATACCCATCCCATTCGGGCTTTTATCGCCGTACGAAAGATAAATCCAGTCATTTCCCTTTTGGGAATAGTTGGGATGGAGCGCTACATCGAGGAGGCCTCCTTCACCGCCATACACGGCCGGAGTGTCTCGCACGGCGTCTGGCAGCAACCGCCCTTTCTCGATGATCCGAAGCCGGCCCGGTCTCTCGGTCGCTAATATCCGGCCGTCAGGCAGGAACGCGATGGCCCAGGGCTCAACCAGTCCCGTTTCCATAACCGGTTCCAGCTTGAATCGTTCTTTCTCGGTTTGTACGATGCTGCCCGGAGTGGGAGCGTTGTACTTGGTGTGTGCGCGCTCGAATGCCGCGCTTCGCTCGTGTATATAGATCACAAGTGCACGAATTTCAGCGTCGTTCAGCTTTTGCCGCATTGCGGGCATCCCCGCATCAGGATGACCGTCTCCAATGCTCCGCGTGAGGCTGGCATCATCCGCGCCGTACCGCCAGACGCCATCGATAAGACTGGATGCCGTGCTGCCCGACAGGTCCGTTCCATGGCAGCCGGCACAGTTCTCAGCGTAAAGCTTCGTCACCTCCCGGCCTTTGCTGGGCGGGTTCTGCTGCGCAAGTATCACGAGACCGACACTCAGGCCGCAGACAACCATCGGGACGGTCGATTGCCTCACCTGTATCCACACCATTCGCCCTGATTGCATATGCGTTCGTATGTCTGCATCTTACGCTGCGTGAGCCGGCCGCTCTGGAGCCCGACAGCCAGCCTCGCTTTTACCCGCGGTCTAACAACGTTTGCAGCGTCTCAACCTCTTTACGGAATCATCCCCTTCAGCCAGTAGGCTTGTGCGAACGCGACTAAGCTAATCACGGCGGTGAGCAGGAGACTATGCCAGAAAGTAGCTCTCAAAATCCCGCCCTCTTCGCCGATCAACCCTACTGTGGTTACGCCCACAGCAATGTTTTGCGGAGAGATCATCTTCCCGGCGACCGCTCCTGAGGAGTTCGTAGCCGCCAGCAGCACCGGGCTGAGATGGAGTTGATGTGCCGCTGCCACTTGGAGGTTGCCGAACAGGAGATTGCTGGCGGTATCGCTGCCGCTAAGGAAGCATGCCATCCACCCCAGAAAGCCGCTCACCAATGGAAAGGCCGGACCTATCTGGGCCACCGCCGCTCCTAGAGTGAAGGCCATTCCCGAATAGTTGTAAAGGTAGGCCAGCCCGACAATCACCACGACAGTCAGGCCGGGCAGTCGCGACTGCCGGAACGCCTTGGCTCCTGATCGCCAGACTACCGATCCGTGTGCACCAAGACATAGCGCTGTCAGAATCGTTGAGGCCAGGATAGCGGTCCCCGGGCCAAGCGGCTGAAAGATATAGAGCGCTGCGTAGAGCTTGTTATATAGAGTGATGCGAACCGCATCGTGCAGACTCGGAACCGGCGTCGTGATTTGCCACCTGGCCAACAGCTTCAAATACGACCACAAAACCATCACAACGGACAGTAGTGCCCACGGTAGCCACGCGGTGAAGGCCTGTTTAGACGAGAGCGACGAAAATTTGCCGTCGGGAGTGGTGGGACCAGCAGGAGATCTCGTCTCCGGCAATGCCCGCTGCCGGCCGCCCGGAGACCACACGCGAAGCAACATCACCATAACAGCAATGGAGACACATGCTGCGACAACATCCGTCACGTAAGGTCCCCACACGTTCGAAACCAGCCATTGAGCGAATGCGAAGCTGCTGCCGCTCACCAGCGCGGCCGGCCAGGTACTCCTAAACCCTTTAGCCCCGTCTACCACGCAGATCAGATAAGCCGGAAGCAGCAGAGACAGGATCGGAACTTGTCGCCCGACCATTGCGGAGACTTGCGAGAGGTTGAGTCCCGTGACGCCCGCCAGTGCTACCACAGGGAGACCTAATCCACCGAACGCCACAGGGGCTGTGTTTGCAATCAGCGATACAACTACAGATCGGCGCGCTTCAAACCCCAGACCTACCAGCAAACATGCGGTAACGGCAACCGGTGCTCCGAAACCTGCCGTACCTTCCATCAGTGCCCCAAAACAGAAAGCAACCAGGATTGCTTGAATGCAGGCGTCGCCGGAGGCGTGTTCGGCCATCCAGCGGCGCAGGATTTCAAATTGACCCGTGTCTTGCGTCAGATTGTAGAGCCACAACGCTGTGAACACAATCCACAAGATCGGCCACAAGGCATAAGCGAATCCGTAAGCAGTGCTCCAGACCACGAGAGGTGCGGGCATGTGCCACACCGTAAGGGCGAGTACTGCGGCCGTTACCAGACCAGACGTCGAAGCGAACAAACCGCTCTTCCGCAAGCCGCCCATGAGGACCAGCACGACGATGAGCGGTAGAGCAGCTGCCAGAGCCGAAATCGCGAGCGAGTGAAGCGGATCAAGCGGTTGAGGCCATATCGCGGCCAACGCTAAAATCATCGCTCGGCCGAAGCGATCGTCCGCGTTTTATCTTCCGGTTGGGCCTCGCCTGCGTCGCTTGTCACAGGCCGCTTCGGCCGCTCGTCGACATGCAGCTGAAAAATATCCGGGCGGCCATAATGTCCTACTACGTCCAGGTCGTACTTGCCGCGTATAATTTGAGCGCGATCCAGCTCTGCCGTGAGAATCACTTCGCCATCAGTATTGGGCCCTGCCAGGAAATTGCCGAACGGATCAACAATACAGCTACCCCCGGGAGTCACGATCTTCTCAGGATCTTCGCCGTGAATCGCATCATACTCAGGAGGAAAATCGCGTCTCCGGCTAAATTGATTCGACGAGAGTACGAAACAGCGCCCCTCGACCGCGATGTGTCTCATCGATGCCGTCCAGGATTCGCGGCTGTCCGCTGTAGGTGCGCAGTAAATCTCGATTCCCTTCGCGTACATGGCCGCCCGCATGAGCGGCAGATAGTTCTCCCAGCAGATAACCGCCCCTAACTTTCCCAGCGGAGTGTCAAATACCGGCAAGGTGGAGCCGTCTCCGAAACCCCACACCAGGCGCTCTGATCCGGTTGGCATCACTTTCCGGTGCTTGCCGAGCAGGCATCCATCCGGCGCAAAAAAGAGAACCGAGCAATAGAGAGTGCCGCCTTCTCGCTCGACGACTCCAATCACGAGGTAAATGCCGTTTGCCCGAGCGGTTTCGCCGAGCTCGTTGGTTACCGGACCGGGTACGTCTACACTGCTTTCCCAATATCGCCGGAACTCTTCTCGTCCTTTGTCCGACCGCCTACCAATGACTGCGCCGAAGTCAAGCCCTCGCGGATAACCAGAAACGAACGCCTCCGGAAAGACTACAAGCTGTGCTCCCTGTGCGCTCGCCTCGAGCGCGAGCATTTGAACCTTCTTCATGGTCTCGGCGCGATTGAATACAATCGATGCCGCTTGGACCACAGCGACCTTCACCGTCTCCGCTCCGCATCCCATTTCCTCTCGTCCAAACATTGTTTTGGCCTCGCGTCAACCGCGTTCGAGTTCGCCCCGGTTGAGCAACGAGATTATAGAGGATTGGATAAACGTCAATATCAGAACCTCGCTTTGGAAATCCTTAAGTTAACAATTACCTCTGCAAGACACCTCTAATCCGACCTTAGCGCTTCCAGCGGTGAAATCGAAGCTGCCCGTACGGCCGGCACAAGGGACGCGACCAGCGTGCACAACCCCAGCGCAGCCACAGCTATCGCCGTCACTGTAGGACTATAGGGGTCCATTCCGTAAAGCTGATTGCCCAGGACCCGTCCTGCTGCAAAGGTCAACGGCAAACCGATGAGCAGGCCAAGAAGAACGAGCGCGAATGCGCTTCCCAAAACTAGCGTCAGAATCTGGCGGCGATGCGCACCCAGAGCCATGCGCAAACCAATTTCGTTTGTGCGCTGTCCAGCGTTATAGGCTGTAACACCATATATCCCGATCGACGCTAAGATGATCGAAAGAACTCCGAAGAAAGACGTTAGACGAGCCATTAGCCGTTGCTGGCTGAACTGGAGACCAATCTGTTCCTCCACCGTGCCCATCGCAATAACGGGCAGGTTCGGATCCACGGCTGCCAGGGCCCGCCGCACCTGCGCGAGTGAAACGCTTGCTCCGGGCCTGGTCACAAAGATGAGGTCATGAGCGAAATGCGAACCCGGAGAGATCTCCCCGGCTCCGCTATTGGGGGGAAAATCATGCTGGGCCTCAGGAAGAAAATAGAACGGGCCGGTCGGCTTCTCGAGACTATAGGTCAAATTGCGGATGTCTCGGGCGACGCCCACAATCTCGTATTGGCGTTCTGATCCGATGCCGCCCCGTCCGAAATGCCTGCCAATCGGGTTTTGATCCTTGAAATACTTCCTGGCAAACGCCTCGTTGATCACCGCCACACGTCGTGAGTTCGCCGTATCCTGTTCGGAGATGCCGCGTCCTCTAATAATAGGATTGCCGATTACATCGAAGTACCCCGGCGTGACTCGATCCCAGAAAGCGAGGTTGTCTTGGTCAGATCCGGACGCGGGATGTCCATCCACCCAAACGGCGCCCCCCCACTGATTCATATTTTGCGGCGAGTATGTGCAGAGAGCCGCTGCCTCTACACCGGGAATGCTTTCCAGCGAACCACGGATGCGGCGATACAGAAGCGTGAGTTGCTCGGGACGGTAGCCGGCAAGCCTCGGCTCCACGTTCGCGACCATACGTCGGTTTTGATCGAATCCCAAATTTTGATGCTCCAGCTTGTGCAGCACAGTCGTGAGTAGCCCTGACGATGAGAGCAATATAAGCGAGAGCGCGGCCTGCAATACCACCAGTGTCTTGCGGGCGAGCGAGCCCGTTCTGGCTGTAGAGCGGCCGGCTCCCCGAAGAGCTTCGATCGGGTCTACTCGGGTGGCCATCCATGCTGGAGCGATGCCGAACGCAACTCCGGTGATTAAAGACATGGCGAAAGCAAAGAGCAGCACGGGGGTTGAGGGCGAAGCCTCAATAGGTATGCTCGCCATCTCCCCGACTCGGGGAAACGCAACATATAGGATCAGGCGCGTGCCGGCAAACGCGATGGCCACGCCCGCCACTCCACCCATCAGCGCCAGCAAAATGCTTTCTGTGAGCGCCTGCCTTATCAGCCGTGACGGCCGCGCGCCCAACGCCATGCTCAACGAGGTCTGTCGCCGGCCTTCCATACCGCGAACTATCATCAGATTGGCCACGTTCGCGCAAGCGATGAGCAGCACAAATCCCGTAACCAACATCAGAATCTGCAGCCAGTGCTCATACTCTTCGCGCATGCTCGAAATGCCCGCGCCCCCCGGACGGAGAAATAAGGTCTGAATGGGAAATTCAGCTCGATCGCTTGAGCTCATCTCGGTCCAGTGCGAGCTCAGCCACGTTTTGAGCTCGACCCGCATTTGCGCCTCGATGGATGCTGCCCTCGCTCCGGGCTTGATGCGGCCCATCAACTCCAGCCAATGAGTGTTGATCTTGTAGAGGTCGCCATCGCTCTCCACCAGCGGCTCAGTGTTGAGCAGAAGAAAGAAGTCGGGCGGAGTAGGACGCAGAGTGTCGCCAAAAAAACCCGGCGGTGTAATGCCAGCAATTGCAAAGGGCTTCTTATCTATCTCAAAGATGCTGCCGATGACGGACGGATCGGATCCATACTTCTGCTGCCACAACCGATAGCTCATTAGGGCCACCGGCGGCGCGCCCGCTCGATCGTCGCTGGTCGTAAGTGTGCGGCCTGCGTACGCTCTTATGCCGAACGTCGCGAAATAATTGCCAGAGACAAACTCACCCGGATAACTTTGAGCCGCTTCACTCGTACCTTGGCGCCGAACTCCGAACAGCGGCTCCACTGCCGGGAACGCAGCCAGGTCGATAAAGCCTTGGGTGTTGTCTCGGAGGGACTTGTATAGATCGTAGGAAACCAGGGAGAATTCCTTGTCCTGGCTGTACCCGGTCCAGTAGCAGCAGCGTGCTTCCTTTCCAAGCCGGTAAAGTTGATCTGGATTTGCCACAGCCAGCGACTTAAGTAAAACGGCGTAAACCAATGTAAAAATGGACGTGGTAGCGCCGATCCCGAGCGCCAGTGTCAGGACCGTGGTGACGGTGAACGCCGGGTTTTTTCCCACCCGCCGGAGCGCGTGTCGTACATCCCGCAACAGCGTCTCCACTGATGGTAGTCCTCGGTAATCGCGATAGGTTTCCCTCATCGCTTCCACCGCTCCGAACTTCAGCACAGCCTCTCGTCGTGCCTCTATCGGCGTCATACCCGCATGAATATTGTCGGAGGTCTGCCGGGCCAGATGATCTTCGATCTCGTCCCGCAGTCGCTCTTCGTCCTGCGCCGCTTTTGTCCAGAAACTCAACCGCTTGACGAAGCGCCTCAGCGTTCTCACCTCAGAACCTCCTTATTTCAGATCTTCCGGTTTGGATCCCAAACGACCGCCCCATGATGCCCCCCGTCTGTTCCCAGCCATGCGCTTCAGCCTCTAATCGTTTGGGCCCGCCGCGCCCGCCATCGCCATGTAACGAGCCAAGACCTCCAAGGTCTTGAGCATCATCAGCGCGAGCGCTCCTTAAAGAAACGTCCGTTTTCTCGCATGTTCCTTATTGGGTTGCCAAAAGGAGCATGACACATTCTCAATGGGAAAACAACAGGTGCCCCGTACCGGCCGCCTTTCTGGCTCGGGCTGTGGCTGCGGATTCAAACGTAAACGCTGAGAATTGTAACGGCCTATCCCCACATCCGCTTAGGATTGTGCTGAACCAGAACCATCGATCTGTATCCGTCCGTGCTCAACAGCTGTCACTCGCACTCTGGTTCGCCGCATGGGTCGCGCAATCGTCTTTTGGGTGTTCGGTGCTCTCGCATGAAGCTCTGGTGGACGCTCTGTGGAAGGTGAAGCTGCAACCATTGCTGCTGGCCCGCTATCCCGGTGCCAGCCCGGCGGAGCTTAAGACCGCGCATGGCTACGCATATGGTGGATCCATCATTCAGGACCTTGGGTATTACCCGCACGGAAGCAAGCGCTTCAGCGATATGACTCATTACGTGAGAACAGGCGACTTTGTTCTCGCCTTAATCGCAGAAGCGCGCGATCTGAATGACTATGCATTTGCGCTCGGCGCCTTATCGCACTACGCCTCCGACATCGAGGTACACCGGTCCGCGACCAACCCTGGAGAAGCAATTCTCTATCCCAAACTGAAGCGCAAGTTTGGACCGGTCATCACCTATGAGGAGGACCCGAGCGCGCACTTGAAAACTGAATTTGGTTTCGACGTCCTCGAAGTCGCGAGGGGCGATTTCGCCCCTGAGGAGTACCACGGCTTCATAGGATTCTACGTTGCCGAGTCGCTTCTAGCCCGCGCCTTTCAAGATACCTACGGCTTACGGCTCTCCGATTTCTTCCCAAAATTCGACAAGACGATCGGATCCTACCGGAGAGCAGTCAGCCGGACCATCCCCGAAGCTACTCGCATCGCTTGGGCCGAAAAAGAAAAAGATATTCAAAATGCCCGGCCTGGGATGACCCGCGAAAAATTTGTGTACTTGATGAGCCGGTCCAGCTACGAACGTGACTGGGGTAAGCAGTACGATGGCCCGACGACCGGCGATCGGGTGCTTGCCTTCACTCTGCGTCTCCTGCCCCCGCTAGGACCCCTCCGGGCGTTACGCTTCAAAATGCCCACTCCGGATGTCGAAAAACTCTTCATGCAGAGCTTTGAAAGGTGCGCGAATCACTACAGCACCGAACTGGAGCAGGTGACACGCGATTCATTGCGGCTCGAAAACCAGAACTATGATCTCGGCAAAGTAGCCCTGCCGGCGGCTTACGCGCTCGGAGATGATGCCTATGCCGGATGGTTGAACGATCTGGCGCGTACGAACTACGAGACCGTGACGCCTGATATCCGGAGCGAATTTCTGCGCTACTACCAGCATTTGGATGCACCATTCGATACCAAGAAGAATGGGAAGGCGTGGGTCCGCCTGCTGACCCAGTTGCAGGGACTGAAGGTCCAGCAGCAAGCCAGTCTCCACTAAGGTGAGAAGTCATGGCTTCACCCGTGGTGCCTCTAGATTGCGTTGACGCCGCCATCCACGAACAATTCCACTCCCGCCACAAAGCTGGAATCATCGGAGGCGAGAAAAACGGCTGCCTTGGCTATATCGCTTCCCTCGCCCACCCTCCCAAGCGGGACCATTGCTGTAACGGCTTGGAGGACGTCCTGGTTGCCGGCGAGCGTGGCCGCATTTCCCGCAGTATGGATGGGACCCGGGCTGATTACGTTCACTCTGGGCCCATTGCCTCTCAGCTCAACCGTGAAGCTGCGTGCAAAGCTACGGACCGCGGCCTTCGTTGCCGCATAGACAGACATACCCGGAAAACCGGTACTGCCGATAAAAGAGCCGTTCAGGATGATGGACCCGGTCTTAGTCATCAATGGAAGGGCTTTCTGGATCGTGAAATATACTCCCTTAGCGTTGATGTCCACGCACTTGTCATAAAACTCCTCCGTTACTTGGTTGTGCGGCTTCTGCTCGTAGATTCCGGCATTGGCAAAGACCACATCGAGCTTCCCTTTTTTCTCCTTTATCTCTGCGTACATCCTGTCCAGGTCGGCCAACTTTCCCGAGTCGGCTTGAATCCCCGCCGCGCTTTCACCCAGTGCCTGGACAGCCTGATCAAGTTGCGCCTTTCTGCGGCCACTGATAAATACAAACGCACCCTCGTCGACGAACTCCCGCGCGGTGTCGAAGCCGATTCCTTCGCTACCGCCTGTCACTAGCGCGATCTTTCCATCGAGTTTTTCCATGAACTCTCCTTCTTGACTTAAATCGCTAGTCGGTTAGATGGCTCTCTCGTTCCCGCCGGGTTGCATGATCCGCCTGAACTCTTGCCTATTCCAACAATTCACTGCATCACGCAACTGGTTCGGCATCGAATCAAATAGAAGGAAGAGGCACTTTGAATGGTTGATACGGATCGTTTGGCAAAGCTTATTGCCGACAAATGCCCTGAGGAGGGCTCTCACGCGACAAAAATCGACGGGCTTTTCCTTACCCCATTCTCGACGGCTGAGGTTCCCCGCAACACCCTTCATCGGGCAGTCTTCTGTGTTGTCGCGCAAGGTTTGAAGTGCACGCTACTCAACGGCCAACGCTTTGTCTACGATCGAAACAAGTACCTGCTCGTCTCCTTGGATCTTCCGCTCGTGGGGCAGATCGAGCAAGCCAGCCGTGCAAAGCCGTTTCTCGGCGTAAGCCTGGTACTCGATTTCGACGAGATCGGAGCTCTTATGCGCGAAGCCGACCTCCCATGTGAGACTTCACCCCCCCTGCGTTCTGGCCTGACAATCGGTTCGATGGACGACGACCTGCTCGATGCCGTGACTCGG
Source organism: Terriglobia bacterium (assembly GCA_963723645.1). Taxonomy (GTDB): domain Bacteria; phylum Acidobacteriota; class Terriglobia; order Bryobacterales; family Bryobacteraceae; genus Bog-105. The sequence continues at coordinate 75,099 of CAVRRR010000004.1, read as the reverse complement.
CTCGGCGAACTGCTCAGAAAGCCTGAGCAAATATCCGTTCTTTCGCCCCTGATCAGGCGAGAGATCTTCTACCGGTTACTGCTTAGCGAGAGGGTGGTCTGTTGCGTCGTATGGTTATTGATAATGGCAAGCTCCAGCGCGTGGCGGCTGGTCTCGCATGGCTGCGGCGCAACGCTGCCCGGCCGATACGCATGGAAGAGCTGGCGCGCGAGATGCGGATGAGTCCTTCCGCTATGCATACCTGGTTTCGTGCGGTCACTTCCATGAGCCCGCTTCAATTTCAGAAGCACCTCCGGCTCCAGGAAGCCCGGCGCATATTGTTATCGGAGTCTATCGACGCCGCTGCTGCGAGCCGCCGTGTGGGCTATGAAAGTGCTTCCCAGTTCACCCGCGAGTATCGCCGGCTGTTCGGGGCTCCTCCACTACGGGATATTGCAAGACTCCGTACCGGCTCTGTTTCGTGAAAACATATGTCCGGACCGGACGCGAGTCTCGGTATTCATACACCTTTTAACCTGCCTCTGCTTCTCGCTCTTGTCTGTCCAAGCCTTGACCTCCGCACCGACCGGTGCCGGTACGGGCGTCACCGAAACCTGGAACGATCGGCGCATGAAGCGAGAAGCCCTCAAGAGCTTTCATCAGGAGTTTGAGATCTCACGAACCTTTAAGATCGGACAACATGAGCAGGCTTCGAAGTCATCTGCTGTTCTGGATGGCGCCGCTGCGAAATGGCGCGAACCATCGATCTCCGGCGCGAGTGGTCGTGTAACGGTCTTCGAGGAGCGCGCCGTGGTGCAGATGTTTCTTGCTGAACACGTACATCGATACTCGATTGCGCTCACAATTGAGAACGAGATACCCGAGCCTTACCGAATCGGTCTCTTTCCGACTTACATTGTCATGATCCGAAGGAAACTTGACCTCTGCCGCCGAAGGCGAGAAAGGCTTTTCCGAACTTCGCAGGCTGTTGAAGAAGGCCGGACTCGAAATGGACTGATTTTCGTCGCGCGACGGACCGATCTTGACGATGGGCGCGCGTAGGATTGCAAGCGTGAGAACTCGAGCTCTTTGTACATCGTACGGTTGCTTGTGTACAGTGTACAAATAGGCGTTGTGAGCTTGCCAAAAACAAATCTCCGCCCCGTAGCCCACGAGTCAGAGCGGGCCCCCTCCACGTGGGACAACCTCTTTGAGCAGGATGCACGAATTGGACTGAATCGCGAACGTATCGTGGCCGCCGGTATCGCGTTGGCAGACCAGCACGGGTTGGCCGCTCTCTCTATCCGCAGAATCGCCGCACAACTTGGTTCGAGTACGATGGCCCTTTATCACCACGTACTCAGCAAGCGTGATCTCATGAATCTCTTACTTGACGCGCTCAATGCCGAGTTTCAGTGGCCGTCGCAAAGCTTTCCACACTGGCGCGCAACCTTGAGTCACTTCGCGCGTGAGAGCCGGCGCTCATTGAAGCGGCATCCGTGGGCAAGCGCGCTTCATGCAGGGGACTGCGAATATGGCCCGCAATGTATTAGAACTTTGGAATACCTTCTCAGAACTCTCTCTGAGTTCGGGTTGGATATGCGCTCGGCAACGCGCGCTCTGGGCGTCCTGTTCGTGTTTGTGAATGGCTTCGTAGCGGCCGAGGGTGCTGAGGCAGGTTCCCGCCCCTCCAAAACCCGGCGCAGCTCAACAAATCGGCCCAGGTTTTCGCGCGCAGTTCTTGCAACCGGTAAGTTCCCGAAGGTTGCACAGTTCGCTTCTATGGATGCCGAACTCCCGGATGACGACGGCTTCGAACGTGCCCTGAATTGGATTCTGGACGGTATCGCGGCTGATCTTTCGGCCCACGCCGAACTTGAAGCGCCCAAACGGCGCGTCGCCTCACAAAAAGGAGGCGCCTCTTGATATACGCGCCTGCGAGCAGCCAAGGCTATAGAAATTGAAAAACTCAACTACCTCCCGCAGATCGTTCTTGAAAGCCGTGGCTGCCACTTCGGCCGTCCTTAGGCCTCAAATCACGAATGCAAATCCTATGACTTCACCCATTGGTCTTCAACTCTACACGCTCGGAAAAGAGATGGGTACAGACCCATTCGGCACACTCAAGCACATCGCGGCCATCGGCTACCAGACGGTGGAACTGTCTCCCATAGCCAACGTGCCGCTGCCGGATCTGAAGAAGGGATTGGACGAGGTAGGGCTGAAGAACCCGGCGGGGCACTACCTTTTGCCTGATCTCATGACCAAGCTTGAGCAGAACATAGACGCAGCCAGACAGTTTGGGCAGGAGTACATGGTCGTAACTGTCCCGTGGGTGGCTGACCCTTCGCGTTTCAAGGGCGATCCCGCGGACGGCCAGATGGCATTTTTTCTCGCAGTGCTGCAAGGTCTGACGCTTGACGATTGGAAATGGAATGCTGAGCAGTTCAATAAAATTGGCGAGAAGGTGAAGAAGGCGGGTCTGCAGCTCGGATATCACAACCACAATTTCGAGTTCAAACAGTACGGTTCGACAACCGGCTACGACGAATTCATTCGCCTTACGGACCCCGACTTGGTCAAATTAGAGCTGGATTGCGGCTGGATGACGGTCGCCGGTCATGATCCAGTCGCGTACTTGACCAGGTATCCGGATCGCTATCGGTTGCTACACATGAAGGATTTCCGTAAAGGTTTTAAGCCGACAACAACCTTAATGGAGCAGGGGCCAGGTGCGCCGGTGCCCACCGAACTCGGTAGGGGTGCGATTGACTACCGAAACGTCCTTGCGGCTCCCCGTAAAGGGCAGATCCGTGGACTATTCGTTGAACAGGAGCCTCCGTTCACGGACATGCCCGCACTGGATGCAATCAAGGTAGATTACGATTACCTCAACAATCTTCAGGCTTGAACCGGGGAGAAGAACTAGCATGGTGTCGAATTCCATCCGGGTCGCAGCTGTGTTGCTGCTGGCCGGATCACTCAGCGCGCGGCAGGCAGATCAAGTGGCCGGCGCTGAAAAGGAAAGAAATGCTCAGCAGCAGAAAAAAGATCCCGTGCAAAAGGAGAAGGCAAGCGACGATCTTGCCAAGCTGATGGGCGGTCCACAGCTCGACCAAGCGGCAGTCGAGCGTGGGCGGAAGGTCTTTATCCCGACGTGCGGGTTCTGTCACGGCAACGATGCGCACGGGAAGAGCGGCCCCGACCTGGTTCGCTCCGCCCTTGTGCTGCATGACAACAAAGGTGACACGATTGGTCCGGTGATCCACAATGGGCGGCCTGAGCGGGGTATGCCCGCATTCCCCCCGCTTTCAACGGATCAAATCGCGGATATCTCGACGTTCCTGCACTCGCGCGCAGCAGACGTCACCAACCGCTTTGCTTATAAGATCGGCGATGTCGTTACCGGTGATCCCAGGAAGGGCGCGGAGTTCTTCAATGGTGCGGGCCGCTGTGAAACCTGCCACTCACCGTCTGGGGATCTCGCACATATCGCGAGCAAATACGAGGCTGTCGAACTGCAAAGGCGTATGCTATATCCGGCGCCCAACCTAATCGACGTATTCCTCGGGAAGGCTGTTAAACCAGCTGCGCCGACGAAGGTCACCATTCACTTACCTTCCGGGGAGGAGGTCTCCGGCACACTGGATCACGTAGACGAGTTCACGGTTTCCCTGCATGACTCCTCCGGCTGGTATCACTCCTTTCCCCGCGAGGGGGCGAAAGTGGGCATACAGGATCCGAGGGCCGCGCATGAGGCCCTGCTGCCGAATTATACGGATGACGATATGCACAATGTCCTCGCTTATCTGGAGACCTTGAAATGAAGCTTTCGGCATTCACTCTATTGCTCTTTGTGCCGCTGGTTCACCATGCGCAGCAACTGCCTCCCGACGCGCTGTTAAAGGCTCCCGCGGGTAACTGGCCGACATACAACGGCGACTACTCAGGCCGTCGTTTCAGCAAGCTCGATCAGATCAATGGGTCGAACGTCTCCGCGCTCGCGACCGCGTGGGTGTACCATGCCACCAATTACGGCGCCGGCGGCTTCGGTTCGGTCATCAAATCGACGCCGCTCGAAGTAAATGGCGTGCTGTACTTCACCATGCCCGATAATGTCTGGGCGGTTGACGCGCGGAGTGGCCGTGAGATCTGGCACTTCAAATATCCACCGAATGAGGGCGGTCACATCGGCCAACGCGGCGTCGCGATGTGGGGCAACTGGCTGTATTTTGAAACTCCGGATTGCAACCTGATTTCTCTCGACGCTAAGAACGGCAAGGAGCGCTGGCGGAAACAGATCGCGGACGTGAAGCTCGAATATTTCTGCACCGTATCGCCGCTCGTTGTCGGAAACCACATCGTTATTGGAGTGGGCGGGGACTCGCTTGATAACCCAGGTTATCTCGAGTCGCGTGATCCCGAGACAGGCAGCGTTCAGTGGCATTGGAATACTGAGCCCGGCGCAGGCGAAGCGGGCGCTGAGAGTTGGCCCAATGACGACGCCCGCAGCCACGGCGGTGGGATGACCTGGATGACCGGCACATACGATCCCGCTTTGCACCTGCTCTATTGGGGGACTGGGAATCCCAACCCGGTACACGCGGGCGACGCGCGTAAAGGCGACAACCTTTGGACGTGTTCCATCGTCGCCCTGAACGTGGATACCGGCAAAATGGCCTGGGGTTACCAGGTGTCTCCGCATGACACGCACGATTGGGATGCGGTGCAGACGCCAATCCTGTTCGACGCCGAGTTCAAAGGACAGCCCCGCAAGCTCCTGGCGCAGGCCAGCCGCAATGGGTTTTTCTTTCTGCTTGATCGAACCAATGGCGAACACCTGCTGACCACTCCTTTCATCAACAGCAATTGGACTAAGGGAATCAATGCCAAAGGGCAGCCCATCCCCGATCCGAAGAAAGAGCCTTCTAGGAATGGCACGCTCGTTTCTCCGAGTTCAAACGGCGCCTCAAACTGGTTTGCCCCTGCCTTCAATCCCACTACGGGTCTGTTCTATGTTGTCGCCTCGCAGAGCTACAGCGTGTTTTACTTGACTGCGGAAGGCAAGGCCGAAGGCTTCGCCGGCCGGGATGACTTCCTCAATTTCCCCGGAACCATCAAAGCGATCGATTACCGGACGGGCGATATTCGCTGGACGCACGATATCGGGTCCATGGGCCCCGGTCTACTTACAACAGCCGGCAACCTGCTGTTCGCCGGAGATAGTTCCGCCCACATCATAGCGCTGGATCCCGGATCCGGGAAAACCTTGTGGCACACGAGTGTAGGAGCCAATCAGACGAATGGCGCCATCACCTACGAACTGGATGGCAAGCAATACATTGCCGTTGGGGCAGGCGACACGCTGGTTGCTTTTGCTCTGGCAGGTGCCCGCTAGAGTACCCAATCGACGTCGTCACCTACTCCCAGCGGAGCGCGGTATTCGGGTCGAGGCGCATCGCGCGGCGGGCCGGTATGTAGGAGGCCAGCAGCGCAACCGCCGAAAGGAGCACGGCCACGGCGACAAACGTGATCGGGTCCGTGGTGCTGATCCCGAATAACAGACTCGACAGAAGGCGCGTAATGCCGAAGGAGGCCGCGATGCCGATGGCTACTCCGAAAAGCGCCATGCGCGCACCTTCACCAACCACCAGCCGCAGTACGTGATTTCGGCTCGCTCCGAGCGCCATGCGAATCCCGATCTCCTGGGTGCGGCGCGTTACGGAAAATGCCACCACTCCGTAGATCCCGACCGCAGCCAGAGCAAGAGCGGCAGCTGCAAACCAGCCGATAAGCAGAACGAGAAAACGGCGACTCGCCAGCCAGCCGCCCATTTCAGCTTCGAAACTCGAAAATTTCACGGGAACATCTGGAGCGAGATCGTGAAAGATCCTGCGCGCTGCAGGAGCGATTCCGGCCACAGGTGTCGCGCTGCGCATAAGAATAGTGGGTGACGAGTTGGTGTTGAGACCGCGCTGCCGATAATCGACATAGATAATCGGACTCGCGGGGCGATCGAGGCCGCTCGCTCGCACATCCCCGACAACGCCTACGATCGTGAGCGGTTTCAGGTTGCCATCCATGTTGCCGAAGTCGATTACCTGACCGATAGCGTCCCGATCGGCCCAACGCTGACGCGCCAGTGACTCGCTGATTAATGCGACGTGCCGCGCGTTCCAGCCGTCCTGCTGACCGAACATACGGCCCCGGATTAGGGCGACGCCCACGGTGCGGAAGTAGTCCGCGCTTGCAACAGCGTAGAGGGCATGCCCCACTTGCGAAGGAGTTTGCGCCATACGCTCCCATTCGGCGAAATTGGCAGGCGGCTTTTGGCCGTTGAGCAACAGGAATCCCCCATCGGCAAGATCGTCGCCCACCGCGACCGGAATCGCGCCAGCCAAGCCGACGCTCTCCACTCCGGGAATCGCGCGCAGCCGAGTTAGCAGCTCGTCCATCATGTGCGTTTGACGCGCGATCGCTGCCTCATCCATGGCGAATGATTGTCCTTGCGGATTGGGCGGTGAGAACTCCATCGTGAGCAGATTTTGCTGCCTGAATCCGGGATTCGTGGATACGAGGCGGAGGAAGCTGCGCCCGAGAAGGCCTGCTCCGATCAAAATCACTAGCGTGATCGAAATCTCACCGGTGACCACCAGGCCGCGTAGGCGCTGACTGGCACCCGTTCCGCTATAACTTCGTGAACCTGCAGTCAACGCTTCGAGAAGATCGCCTCCGCCGGCGCGCCAGGCAGCAAAGAGCCCTAAGGAAATCGCGACCGCGACGACGGCCGCGAGCGCAAATAGCAGAACCGGCACGTTGATCCCGATACCTTGCTGCCGCGGCAAGCTCGCCGGAAGAATCGCTCGCAGCACTTTGACCGCCCACACCGACATCAGAAGACCCAATACGCCTCCCGCGACAGAGAGCGCAAAAGACTCAGCAAGAAACTGCTGAATAAGCCTGCCACGCCCCGCTCCGAGCGCCGCACGCACCGCGACTTCTTTGCGACGGGCAACGGTGCGCGCCACCAGTAAACCGGCGACATTTGCGCATGCCACCAGAAGCAGGAGTCCAGCCGCTCCGGAAAGCGTCAGCAGAGCGGTCCGCACGTCTCCGACGGTTGCGTCCGCAAGCGTCTCAACCGCAGCGTCGTTGAGATCAACTTTTTTGCCGTATTGATCTCTGATGCGCTGGGCGATGGCTCCGAGATTCGCGCGCGCTTGAGCGACGGTGATGCCATCGCGGAGGCGGCCGAGACCGCGCCAGTTGTGCGCAGTGCGGCTGGCAATCTCTCCATCGAGCTCGCGTGGAATCCAGACGCCGACGCCTGCCGGAAAATCGAATCCCTCCGGCATCACTCCCACAACCGGATAGACACCGCCCTCCATCCTCAGGCGAGTTTCAGCGAGATCAGATCTGCCGCCAAGATATTGGTGCCAATAGCTGTAGCTGACGATGGCAGCCGGCGCGCCATGCAGGCGACGTTCGTCCGCCGCAAACTCGCGCCCCCGAAAGGGCGTCACACCGAGCACTCTGAAGAAATCGCCCGACACCGCCGCTATAATGATGCGTACAGGCTCAGTGCCGCCCGAAACGGAGGAGGGTTCGGCCCCGCTGTATGCAGCCAGAGCGGCAAAGGTGTTGTTTTGTGCATGGAAATCGTCGAAATTAGGGTCGGCGAAATTCATCCGGTGGCCGTCCGGCGCCTGTTCCCACACACGCACGATCTTTTCTGGATTGGGATACGGGAGCGCGCGCAGTAGAACGGCATCCACTACGGAAAAAATGGCGGTGGATGCAGCGATGCCGAGCGCGAGCGTCAGTATCGCAATGGCTGCAAAGCCAGGAGAGCTTGTAAGCATTCGCACACCATGCCGCAGTTCGCGAAGTAACGTGTCCATTCACACAACTTACAACGGCTGGCCCGTCAGAACAGGAGCTTGAGGGCAAACTGGATCTGGCGGGGCGGGAAGGTTGTCCGGATGGTGTTGAATGCCGAATCGCTAATGTTAGCGTCGGGAAAACCGAAGTTGGTATGGTTCAGCACGTTGAAAAACTCCGAGCGGAACTGAATCGCCATGCCTTCCCGGAAGGGCAGCCGGAAATTTTTATCTACGCCCAGATCCCATTGCACGAAGTTCGGACCTCGCAGCGAGTTCCGGCCCAGGCTGCCGAACGGCGAACTGGGGGAGGGAATTGCGAACGCCGCCTTGTTGAAGTAGGCGTTTAGGCTGTCAGGTCCGCTTGCGCCTGCCGGATCGCCCACCAGGTTTGGACGCATGATGGCTTCGCCCCGGTAATCGGGAATCCGTCCCGTCACATCGTTGGCAGCACTTGGGGTGTACGCGACGTCGATCGGCAAACCGCTGTTTGCGGTTACGATCGTAGTTGTCTCCCAGCCTCCGAGCAGCGCATCTACAACTCCGTTCCATTGCGAGCCGAACTGGCGCCCCTTGCCGAACGGAAGCTGATAAACCAGGCTCGCCGAGTTGATGAACTCCGTGTCGAAGCTCGACGGTCCCCGCTCCGCCGCAAGGTTCCGGATATTCTGCGGATTTGCCGCATAGTAGCCGGAGAAGTATTCGAGCGGCTGTTCCGAGTTGCCGAGCGCCTTCGACCAGGTGAAAGAATTCAACAGATATAGTCCGGCGGAGAACCGGTGCTCATATTTTGCGGCGAGTGCGTTATAGGTGCCGATGCCTGCCGGATCAACCCAGGTAATCGCTCCGAAATCCTGCAGAGGGCGCCGCGCCTGGATCCCCAATGTCTGGCCGGGCAAGTTCGGGAACGCCTGATTGTAATCGGCAACGATGGGCAGCCTCGAGCTGTGGTTCCCGTCATAAGAAATGTCGATCAGGTTGCTGTGGCCGAGATCCTGCTGTACTCCGAAAAACCAGGTCTGGACGTAAGGCCAGCGTGTGCCGGCCGGGATGTAGCTGATGTTCGCGTTCACTGCATTGAACGCGGCCGGACTGTCGAAGCCGGGCGGAAAGCCGGAAAAGCTACGGATGAAATTCGTGTTCAGCGCCCCGTTTGCGTTGAGAGGTGTCTGGTTCACGGTGGCGATGTTCACCTGCGGGCCATTGATGCCCAGTTCGTCCGCGCTGCCGAGCCGGTTCAGATGAACGTAGCTTATTCCGTAGCCGCCCCGAACCACCATTTTCGCTGCCGGGCTGTAGGCAAAACCCACCCGGGGCGCCCAGTCCTTGTAATCGGGATGCACCAGCGTCCGATCGTAAAGGCTGCCATTTGAGGCGTGAATGATGGTCCCGGTCACCGGATCGAAGTTCGTCAGCACGTTGTCGCGCTCCCAGCGCGGCGTCGCAAACTCCCACCGCACACCGAGATTTAGCGTCAGTTTTGCATTGACACGATAATCGTCCTGCAGATAAGCAAAGTATTGATGCTGCCGGTAATTGGTGATCAGGTAATTCGCGAGTTGCACCTGGCTCGGCAAACCGAAAATGAAGTCGGCTAGATCGAAGCTCGCCGAATTCGTTGAAGTTGAGCCTTTCGGCTTGCTGAACTGGCCGGCATAGGCGTTCAACCCGTAAACCGGATTGATATCCATAACTTCGGTGTGGATCGTCTCGAATTCGAATCCGGTCTTGAGCGCATGCCGGCCCAGCACTTTCGAGAAGTTCACCTTTGGATCCCAGGTAGTGGGGTTCTGAAACTGCGGATTAGTCGCCTGGCGCCCGAATTGAGAGAAGCCGGTAACGGATTGGGTATTGAGGCCTCCGGCCAGATTGGATGCGGTGGGTCCGCCGGGAATTCCGAAGAGTTCCTCCATGCTCTGGCCTCCGAGATAGACCGGAAACTTGCCTCCCAGAATGTGAGTGAAGCCCAGGCGCGCTTCGAGCAGAGCGGTCGGAGTGATGGTCCAGGTGTAACCGGCAGCAGCCGCCTGGTCGAGGGTTCGGACGTAGCCGTTTCCGTTTCCACCGGACGGGCCCGGGATATCCGGTTGGTAAAACTGGTTGTCCTTGCGCTGGCTGAAGCGCAGCGACCCCGTCATGCGTTCGTTGATCTGACCGTCGATCTTTGCGTCATACTTATCGCTGTAATCGCGGGTCAGCAAGGTGGCGAGATAGTTATTCGAGGTGCCCGAAGTGGTTGGCGCCGGCAGGGCGTTCAGAACCTGCGCCGCGAAAGGGTTGATAGTTGAAACAGGAATCTGCGTGCCCGCTGCGTACGTGGCTCCTGTCAAAGGATTGGTTACGGCCACTGGAAGAATGCCCGCCCTTTCACTCAGGCTGGGGAGCGAATCGTAGTTCAACGCCCGCTGGAGCTGGCGGAAGCCCTCGTAGTCGGCAAAGAAAAAGAGCCGGTTCTTCACGAGGGGGCCGCCAATGGTGCCGCCGAACTGATTGCGCTGCAAGGTTGGCTTCTGGAAAGTCGCCGGGCGCTGTCCGAATACGTAACCGATGGCGTTTAGATCGGTGTTACGCAGGAACTCATAAGCGGTTCCGTGGAAATCATTGGTGCCCGAGCGCATCGCCACATTGACGATCGCTCCGCCAACGCGGCCGTACTCCGCGCTGTAGTTGCCGGTGATGACCTGAAACTCCGCAATCGAGTCGGGAGACGGCTGGGCCACCTGATTCGAGAAGCCCTGGTTGCTCGTCGAATACGCGTTGTTGTCTAAGCCGTCCATCAAGAAATTGTTGTAGGTGCTGCGCATCCCGTTGGCGTTGAACGCGCCTTCGCGCGGCGGGTTCGCGTTGGCGAGCGGTGAACGGCGGACGTTGGTCGAGAGCAGCGCAAGGTCCGAGAAGTTCCTGCCGTTGAGCGGCAAGTCTACAACCTGCTGGGTGTTGATCACCTGCCCATGTTCGCTGGTATCGGTCTCGAGGGCGGCTGCCGCGCCTTTCACTTCCACTGTCTGGGCCGCGGTTCCTACTTGCAAGGTGATATCGACGCGCTGACGAGCGTTGACGTTTACGGTAACGCCTGTGGTGCTGAACCTCTCGAAGCCGGGCAGTTCGGCGCTGACGGTATATCTTCCAACTTTCACGTTGAAGAAGTCGTAGAGCCCGCTCTCGTCGGAGGCCGTTTTTTCTGTGACGCCGGTCTGCTCGTTCAACAGAGTGATATTCGCCTTGGGAACGATGGCTCCTGACGAATCATGGACCGTGCCTAATACCTCAGCGGTCTCGAACTGTGCAACAGCGACCGTGCAAACGCACACAAGCAGCGACAAAGCTGCGAAGGCTTTACGAAACACCCCAACCCCCCGGAACAATTTTCTGGACTAATCTATCAGTTCCAGACGACAAAAAGGTCACAAAGTTGTTACGGACAAGTTGCGGGCGAAGGCACGAAGTTTATAGATCGAGTTGAATGTCGCCGCGAGGCTGCGAGCAGCAGATCAGCAGATTGCCTGCTGCCGGCGGATCGAGCGGCTCCGGCTGATATGTGACGTCGCCTCCGATGAGCCCACTCTCGCAAGTGTGGCAAACACCGGTTCGACAGGACCACTTGACGGGGACATCGCATGCCTCGGCGAGCTCGAGCAAACTTGCGAAGCGGGCATTCCAAGGAACGGTCAGGCCGCTGCGGGCAAATGCAACCTGGGGCCCGGTTCCCGGGGCGCCAGCAGGCACGTGAACAGGGCCGCTAACGACGCCGGTGATGCCCGGCCGCAGCGACTCGCCGGGACCGAAAGATTCCGAGTGGAGCTGGTTGCCAGGGATGCCCCAATCGCCAAGAGCCGTGCGAAAGTCCTTCAGGAAAGCCGGGGGACCGCAGAGATGGAAGTGCGCGGTTCGCGGCACACCGAGTTGTTCGATGAGAGGGACGCTCAGATGTCCGGGAGCATCGTAGTCTTCCCGTACCTGATCGGTGGGCCCGGGCTGGCTGTACACAACGTATGCCCGGCTTCGAGGAAGAAGGGCCAGGAGCTTTCGCGATTCCTGCGCAAACGGATGATTGTTCCGATTGCGAGCGCCGTAGATCCACCAAACCTCTCGCTGGCTGCGGGCCGGCGTGTCCAGCGATGCAAGCGAGTGAAGCATAGCGAGGACAGGGGTTGCCCCGATACCCACGCTGAGCAGAACGACGGGCTCGTCTCCGGGAACCAGGGTAAAGTTGCCTCGCGGCGCGCTTACCTCGACCGTGTCGCCAGCAACTACGTGATCGTGCAGAAAGAGACTGGCGGCTCCATGCATCTCCTGCTTGACGCTGATTCGATACAAGCGGTCGCCCGGACTGCCGGACATCGAGTAGTTGCGCAGCAGAGGAGGCCCGTCGGGTTTCGGATGAAGTTTCACCACCAGGAATTGACCTGCGAGTGCAGCAGGAAGCGGCGTTGCGTCCGGGCTTCCGAAGGAGAACGAACGGACGCCGTCACTCTCGCGGTCCACCTGCGCCACTCGCAAGGGCCGGAACCCTTGCCAGGCCGGCGGCGGGCCGGAAGGAGCTAAACCGGCGTTGCCCGCTTGTGAATCCTGCGAGAGCAGAGCTTCGAGCGAGCCTCTCCACCCCTGACTCAGTGCAGGGACTTTCAGGGCGCGTTCAAGTTGCTCGCGGCGGTGTCCGGGCAGATAGAGAAGCGCGTCAATCTCCGCGACGGTGACGTTCTCAGGTCCATTGCTCACTTTCTGAATTTCATCGCCAGCGCCGACCTCGCCTTCTTCGAGTACCCGGAAGTAGAACCCGGGCCGATGATGCGCGACCAACAAGGATGGCATTTGCGGCTGATTCATCCGGATACCGACGCGGTAACAGGTAACGCGCGGCTGTGTCACTTCGAAGAGAGCAGTGCCGATGCGATAGCGATCACCAATGCATACTTCGTCGTCGGGCAATCCTTCGATGGTGAAGTTTTCGCCGAACTGCCCATAGGTGAAATCGTGGCGGGCAAGCTGTTGCTCCCAATAGCGGTAGGACTCCAACTGGTAGACCATGACCGCGCGATTTTCGCCGCCGTGACCGCCAAGATCTCCCTGGCCATCACCGTCGATGTTGAGCCGCCGGACCATGCGCCGGCCCGAAACAGGCTGCTTCCAGACGGCAGTGTGCACGGTTTGAGATTGCCACTGAATGTCTCGAGGAAGGGCGACGTTGACCGCAATCAGGCGACGTGACATGCGTTTCTCCGGTCTCAGGATCATAGCCTGTTTGGCACCTGGGTGCGCCGTAAAGCTGATCCAGAGTCAGTGGATGCGCGAGGACGGCGGCGAGGTTCTTGCCGCTACTAAAAAAAGCGTCCAGAGGCGGTAGAGATTTTGGCGTGTCTGGAGGCTTCCGGGCGGTAGTCACGCGACATCGTAAATTGCTAAGTACCAATCAAGTCTGTGGGTTAGGAGCGTTCTTGGAATTAGCTCCGCACAGGGTCGGGTGTATTATCGAGCAGGAAAGAAAGTACAAAAAAGGCCGAATTTTGGCCGTTTCTGGAGGGTTTTTGAGGCGAAACCAGAGGCGAAAGTGACCTTTTTTGGCGGATTTTCGCGGTAATAATCCAAGCTTCGGGAAGGGCGGCCTGAGGACATTCGTACACCTTGTAATCGCCCCTAATGTGAGCGTGCGTCGCTGCGATAGCCTGTTTACGCGCGGCATTTGCGTTTACTCAGAATGAACCTCGAACTTCGATGGGCAGTTCGTACGCTTTCGAGAAACAAACGCTTCTCTGTATCGGCACTCGTAACCTTTGCGTTAGCAATTAGCGCGGCCGTAACCGTGTTTAGCGTGGTGGATGCAGTGCTTCTGCGGCCAGCGACTTTCCCGAACCCCGGTTCAGTGATCTCAGTCCAGTATGCCGAAAAACGTGGTGACTGGGATGCCATTCCGCCAGACGCTTTTCGACAAATTGAGCAGCGCGGCGATCTCTTCCCGGAGGCCGCGGGGTGTCGTATCGAGCTCTTCACGGTCACACACGTCCCCGCACCAGATCAAGTATTCGGTCTTAGCGTATCGGGGCAGTACTTCAAAATGCTGGCTCCCCGGCCGCTCATGGGCCGGCTACTTCTGCCGGCAGATGATCGGGCCGGAGCTCCTGGCGTGGCTCTCCTCAGCTTTCGGGGCTGGCAGAAGCTCTTCAAATCTGATCCCGGAGTGCTCGGCAAGACGGCTGAGATCGATCGACGCTTCTACACCATTGTTGGCGTCCTGCCGGCTGACTTCGTTGCACCCGGCGAGAATACCGCGGGCGTTCTCTGGACCGCACTCCGTTTGACTCAGGCTGAGCTTGGCTCCCCCGAAGCGCGAAAGCTGCAGGTCTACGCCCGAGTTCGACAGGGTGTGACTGCAGCGAGGGTCAAGGGGTTCCTCAACCAACTAGCTTCTTCATTACAGTCGAGTGCCGGACAGGACCACAGACCGATATACCTCCGCAGTGAGGGTTGGCACGAGGGAGTGGAATCGAGCCAGAAGTACATTCTCTGGCTTGCCATGGGCATGACATTCGGCCCGCTACTAATTGGCTGTTCCAATGTCGCGAGCATTCTATTAGCCCGAGGAATCAGGAGCAGCCGTGATTACACGATCCGGCTTGCAACCGGAGCAAGCCGTGGGCAGATCATGCGGCAATCATTGCTCGAGATTGCGATTCTGGCCAGCGTCGGTTGTGTTATTGCCTGTATCTTCACCTCCGTCAGTTTACAGTTCATTCGCACTTACTTAAGCGGCGCCGGAACCGGTATCCCGAACATTACACGCATTCACCTGAGTGCGTATAGCGTTCTTTTCGCTTCAGGAATCGCGTTGTTATCCGCAATGCTTTGCGGTTTATTGCCAGCGCTTCTAACAACTCGCATTGATTTATCGACAGGCTTGCGGGAGACCGGCACCAAGGTGGCGGGGGGCCGATCAGCGCGCGGCTTCCTGTGTTGGGTGGTCGGGATACAAGCCTGCATAGCAATGCTGCTACTGCTAAGCTCCGGTCTGCTAGTAAGAAGTCTGGCGCGGCTGATATCAGACGACCATGGACTCAGGCCGGACCATGTCCTCACGCTTCGGTTACCAACGGGGTCCTGGGATGCGAGCGATCCAGGACCGGGAGGCAGTCAACCCCGGCTCGAGCAGTATCTACGGCTGCTGGAGCGAGCGCAGCGGACGCATGGTGTAGAGGCGGCCGCGTTGGCTAGCAGTTTACCCTTGTCGCATACCGTCACCCGAACTCGCCTGAAGGCTCCCGATTTCATGGCTTCCGCAGATCGGGGAACAATAATGCCGATCTGTCAGGCAGTCACTCGCGACTACTTCCGCGTGATGGGCATTCCGGTGCTAAGTGGCCGCACTTTCGATTCATTCGATTCGGCGTCCAAAGCGAGAACCGGTGTAATCAACGAGGCGTTTCGCCGGAAGTATTTTGGTCGGGAACGGCCAATCGGTCACTTTGTTTACGACCCTGAACGCAGCGAGGGCATCCAGGTTATCGGCGTGGTAAAAGACTCGCCGCATCTCGACTACGCCGACCCGGTTGAGCCAGAGATTTACCTGAACTTCGAGCAGGATCTCATGACGCCGTTCCTCACCGGCCTAGTCGTTCGGACACTCGGCGATCCGCAACAGCTGGGGAATGCCCTGCGTTCCGCTTTGGCCATGGACAATCAAGCCGTGGTCCACGTGCAAACATTTCAGAATCTCATCGCTGACAACACGTGGCAGCCTCGCTTTTCAGCCTGGCTGTTTTCTTGTTTTGCAGCCGTCGCACTCTGTTTATCTGGAATCGGCATCTACGGTGTTACTTCGTACGTTACGGCGTCCAGTAAGCATGACTACGGCATTCGACTTTCGCTGGGAGCTCAGCCGATAGAGCTCTTTCGGGTAGCGAGTATTCAAAGCCTGCGGCCCGTGTTGACGGGGATTTCAATTGGCGCATTGGGCTCGTACTGGACCAGCAAGTGGATGGCTTCGCTGTTGTATCACACAAGTCCCTTCGACCTGACGACCGTTTCCATCACGATCGCCATTCTCCTTGCCGTTGCTTTAGCTGCCATTGCCGGACCTGCACTAAACACCGCTCGCGTGGACCCAGCAATCACACTTCGTCACGGATAGGTAGCCGCCGGCCAAATCGCGGATTTTGGGTAACTCCGAGTGCGCAAAAAAGCATTTTTGCGGGCCGATGCTCTCACTTTTCGCGATGCGGCTTCAGTTTCTGCCTAGTCCGGTCTCGGGAGACTTCACCACCGAGCTAAAGTAAACGGGACATACTTTGGATGCTAATTTCGGGTAGGAGCGGGGCGGCGTGGGAAGCAGCAGAGCATTGTCAAACAAGGTTTCCCGGCTAGAGCTCTCGCGATTGCAAATTCTATCTTTCAGGCAGCGGGCGGGCTTGCTGGACGAGCGGCTGCCGGCCGGAACGAAGTCTCTGCGCCGCGCCGCCTGGGCTGGTTTGCAGGACTCCATGCCGCGGGCGGCGCTGCTGTCGATCCATGCTCGACTCGAGGGCACGAGTTCGGCGATTTGTGAGCAATCGTCTTTGGTCCAGCTCTGGGGCCCACGTTTCAACAACTATGTGGTGGCCGCAGAGGACTTGCCGATCTTCTCGCTCGGGCGGCTACCGGACGACCTTCGCGGGCAGGCACGGGCACGCGACATCGCTTCCCGGCTCCACGCATTTCTCGACGGGAGACGCATGCCATTCGGCGAGGCGGGGCGGGCGATGGGCTTGCAGCCAAACAGTCTTCGTTACGCGACTGCGACCGGCACAGTCAGGCTGCACTGGGACGGTGCTCATCAGCCGGTGATCTGGACCGCGCGGGCACCCGACTTAGATCCTCGAGAGGCACGCATCGAGCTTGCGCGGCGGTATCTACACATTTTCGGTCCGGGTACGGTCGGGTCGTATGCAAAATGGGCGGGGATTGGACCAAGGGAAGCGCGCGCCGCGTTCGTTGCACTCGGGGAAGCTCTGATCCCGGTTCGAAGCGCAGTCGGGGAGGGATGGATTCTCACAAGCGACGAAGCAGGCTTTCGAGCTGAGCCCAAACCTGCCGCGTGTGCGAGGCTGCTTCCCAGCGGCGATGCCTACTACCTGCTGTGGGGAGCCGATCGTGAACTGCTGGTGCGCGATGCCGGCGCGCGCGCTGCGCTGTGGACGACGCGCGTCTGGCCCGGCGCACTTCTCTTGAGTGGGGAGGTCGGGGTCTGGCGCAGGTCGGGGGCCGAGGTTTCAATTGAGGTGTGGGGTCGGCTCTCCCGCTCAGAACGGGACGCTGTCGAGGCGGAAGCAGCCTCGCTACCGCTTCCCGGTCTCAATTGCCCGATTGCGGTGCGCTGGAGCTGACCTTTTCAGGATGGCGGGCTCCGCCGGATTGAAGACACCGGAGCCGGCGATTTCCTCCCTGTTTGGGCGAGAAGGAAGGGGGTGCGTGGCACACTATTGGCTACTCTTCGATGCTCTCCGACCAACAGGTTTCCACTTTGCGCTCGCGTTTTCCGATACTGCGTGAAAAGACCTATCTATATAACTGCTCGCAGGGAGCGCTCAGCGATGCGTCCGAAGCGGGCATGCAGACCTTTTTAGAAAGCTGGCGGCACTCCGGAGCGCCCTGGAACGAGTGGGTGGAAGAGTACGAAGCAATGCGCACCGAGTTCGCCCAATTCATCCATGCGGAGCGGGACGAGATCGCACTGCTAACCAGCGCGTCGGCTGGAATCAACGCCATCGCGAACGCGATCGATTTCAGCGAGCGGCCGAAGGTGGTGATGGGCGAGTACGAATTTCCGACCATGGGGCAGATCTGGCTGGCACAGCAGGCGCGCGGGGCGCAGATCAAATTTCTGAGCAGCGTGAACGATTCGATCGCGGTGGAAGAGTACCAACGGAACATCGACGGGAGAACTGCGATTGTTCCGCTGACGCACGTTTCCTTCCTGAATGGCTTTCGATCGGACGTGAGTGCGGTGACGCGCATGGCTCACGAGCAGGGTGCGCTGGTCTTTGTCGATGGGTATCAGGATTGCGGCACGCGGCCGATCGATGTGAAGGCCATGGACGTGGATTTTTATGTGACGGGCACGCTCAAGTACCTACTCGGTCCGCCGGGGCTGGCGTTTCTGTATGTCAGACGTCCGCTGATCGAGAGGTTGACGCCACCCCTGACGAGTTGGATGGCGCAGCGCGATGTGTTTGCGTTCGATACAAAGAAACTGGATCCGGCCTCCGAAGCGCGGCGTTTTGAAGGAGGGTCTCCTGCGATGCCGGCGATCTACGCAGGGCGCCCTGGTCTGCGATTGCTTGCGGATATTGGAATGCAAAATGTGGCTGACCAGATTGCGCAGTTGACACGTTCCTTTCTGCAGGGTGTTCGCGCATTGGGAGGGGACTCGAAGACCGCCGATACGAGCGCCGGCCCGCTAGTGGTTCTCAGATCGCACAATCCGGCGGCGCTGGTGAACAAATTGAGCGAGCGTGGAGTGCTCGTGTCATCCAGGCTGGATGGCGTGCGCTTCTCCTTTCACGTCTACAACAATCTTTCCGATGTAGACACGGCGTTGGCAGTGCTCGAAGCAAATCTCGAGCTGCTGGTCCGGAAGTGAGTCTGACGGAGGCGGAAGAGGGAGAGCGGCTCCATCGCGAACTGAGCGCACCGCAGCTGGCCATGATCGCGATAGGCGGAGCGATCGGGACCGGTCTCTTCCTCGGCAGCGCGCTGGCGGTTCGGATGGCTGGGCCCGCGGTAATTCTGACTTATCTGATGGGTGCCGGCGTGGCGTGGCTGCTTATGCTGGCGCTGGGTGAAATGGCGGTTGCGCATCCGACGGCAGGCTCTTTCGGGGTCTATGCAGAGCTCTACGTCAGCCGCTGGGCCGGCTTCACCGTTCGCTACACCTACTGGGCCGGCCAGTGCATTGCAATCGGCGGTGAAGCGACTGCGATCGCCATCTACTGCCAGTGGTGGTTTCCAAACACTCCGCAATGGCTTTGGATTCTGGTGTTCACCTGTGCCTTGCTGTATGTGAACGCGCGCAGCGTCGGGAACTTTGGCAGCTTCGAATACTGGTTCGCGATGATCAAGGCGGTGGCGATTGTTCTTTTCATTGCCATTGGCGCGGGGCTTGTGCTTGGACTGGGGCCGCGGCCTGCGATCGGGTTTGGCAATCTTACAAGCTACGGCGGATTCCTTCCTACGGGCATGCGCGGCGTCTGGATGGCTATTGTCTTCGTGATCTTCAGCTACGTGGGCACGGAGGTAGTGGCCGTCACTGCCGGGGAAGCCGAGAATCCGGAAGTTGCTTTACCGCGTGCCGTGCGTACGATGGCTGCGCGTTTGATCCTCTTCTACCTGGGCGCGGTGGCTGTACTGGTTACGGTTGTGCCGTGGACACAGATTCAACCCGGATCGGGAGTGAGCGCAAGCCCGTTCGTGCGCGTCTTCGAGCTGGTGGGGATCCCTGCAGCCGCGCACATCGTGAACTTCGTCGTGATCACGGCGGCTGCCTCCAGCATGAACTGCAATCTGTACCTGGTCAGCCGGATGTTGTTTTCGCTCGCGCGGGGCGGATATGCGCCGGTATCGTGGGGCAGCGTATCGCGTCGAGGGACGCCGTTGCGGGCGCTGCTGGTTTCCGCCGCAGGTCTTGCGGCGGCGATGCTGATCTCGTTTCTATCGCCAGGCAATGCGTTCGTGTATCTATTTGGTATTTCGCTCTTCGGAGGACTCTACGCGTGGCTGGTGATTTTCGTGACGCACGTGCGGTTTCGGTATCGCGGCGGACGCAGTGTTACCGAGCTTGCCGGGTCGGCGGTGGGAACGCTGGCGATCGTCGCGATTCTGCTTACGACCTGGTGGGTGGAAAGCATGCGCATTACCCTGGTAGCGGGGTTTTCCTGGCTGGCGGTGCTATCGGCCGCTTTTGCACTGATTCGGATCCGGGCGGTGAAACAAAGCTGATGAGCCGGCCGGCTTACGGCTCGGAGTTGACAGCCGCCGCACTCATGCTCATGAAACTGTTTATTTCGTCTGCTGTGTCACCGCCGCCGTTTGTCAACTGCATCATGAATACGCCGACCAGATCTTTTTGCGGATCCACCCATTCGTAGGTACGAAAAGCGCCGCCTTTGACGTAACTGCCGATGGAGTTATAGCGAAACATTCCTTCGGCGTTGCGGACCACCTCATACCCGTAGCCGTGGCCGACACCCGGAGCCCAACCGGCCTTCATGTCGCCGGTGTGTGAAGTCGCCATCAGCTGAACGGCGGAGCTTGAAAGAACACGCCGGCCGTCAAGAACGCCTTTGTTCGACATCATGAGATTAAATCGCAGCATGTCCTGTGCTGTGCTCATCAGCCCGCCGGCGGGCTTCGGGATCGACGATTCGTGTGCAGATGGCGGCTCGGGCTTGAGGCCATTGGGGGTCAAAGTGTAGAGGGTCGCGAGCCGGTTTCTCTTGCCAGCGGGAAGGAAGAAGTGGGTGTCCTGCATTCCGAGAGGATCGAAGATGCGCTGCTCCAGAAAAACGTCGTAAGGTTGTTTCGAGACCACTTCGATGATGCGGCCCAGAATGTTGTAACCCGCGTTGCTGTAACTCCAGTGGGTTCCCGGATCGAATAGCAGGTGAGATTTCGCGCCGAAGGAGGCGAGTTCGGCCAAGCTGGCCGGGGTTGTTCCTGCGGGCGCTTGCACATCGCCTGGCAACCCCGAGGTGTGTTCCATCAAGTCTTCAATATCGATGGGGCGTGAGGGCGGCACGCCTTCGCATCCGTAACCGGTACGCCCGGCGCAGCCATTCACCTGCAATCCTTTGAACTCGGGCAAGAACTTTTCGACAGGGTCAATCACCGAGAGCAGACCCTCGTCGACCAGGATCATGATTCCAGCGCACGTGACCGGCTTCGTAAGAGATGCGATGCGGAAGATGGTGTCGTGGCGCATGGGAGTCTTTTGCTCCAGATCTTGATAGCCAACGGCCTCGAAGCTGGCGATCTTTCCGCGGCGTGCAAGAACAGTGACGATGCCCGCGGTCTTATTCGCCTCCACGTACTGCGTCATGCGAACCGGGATTTTGGCCAAGAGTGCCGGATTCATGCCTGAGGCAGGGTCCGAAGTATCTACCGACTTGTTGGCGGCGGCGACGACGGACAGACAAGGTGTGAGTAGAACGGTGAGGAGCAGAGCGAGCTTCACAGCCTAAAAGCGTAACGCACGAAGCCTCGAAGCTTGCGATCTACTTGCCTGTTAGCTCGCGATAAACGACTTCCGTGAAGGTTGGAAAACCCGGACCATTCCCGGTGGGAGCCGGTTGGTCGCCGACCGCGGTCTTGATTTCGTCCAAAGACTTGCCTTGCGCCACGAGTTGCTTGATCTGCGCCCGCTTGGCTTCCGCGTGCGTCAAATACTGTTGCACGTCTGCTTTCGCCTCCGGATTGCCATGTCCCGGTACGAAGATATCCGCATCCAGCGCCACGATGCCCCTCGCCGTCTCAATCCAACCTTCGGAGGAGCCGCCCTTCTCTAAGTGGATCAGCGGATCGGGCCGATTCGTGATGATGTCACCAGTGAAAACGATCTTCTGCTGCGGAAGGTAGATGACAAGGTCGCCCGTGGTATGCGCGGGCGCCCAGTGCAGCAGTTCGAGAGGCACACCGTCAACGGTGGTGCGTTCATTCCCTTCAGAAACCAGGCGGGTGGGCAACCGGTCCGCGGGCGGAGCGTCCTTGCCTCCCCCTGCTATCGCGCGCTGCTGCTCCTTCTTGTTGTTCTCCTGGGCAATGATGGTGAGTCCGGCGGGGAACCCCGCCAAGCCATTCACGTGGTCGCGATCGCTGTGTGTCAGGATCACCGTATTCAGAGGTTTCGGCGACAAGGACGCCGCATCGCTGACCAACTCTTTGCCCGCCCCTGGAGTGATCTTGGCGTCAATCACAATTACGCCGTCATTCCCGACGATCAGACCACTATTGCCACCAGCGCCTTCCACCCACGAAACGCCGCCGCGCAGGGGATGAACGGCCAGCGGAGCCGGCGTCTGACCTTGTGCGAACGCGGCACTGAGACCGCCCGCCAACGTCCATGCAAGAAGCACTCGTTTATCAAATTTCATGGGAACTGTATTCCTCAATTGGATTGGTTCGGGGTTGATGGAGTTGTTCTTCCACGGCCACAGATGATTACGATATATTCTCGCGCGGCCAGCTTGTGGAAGGATGCGATTGGTTTGGCGGTCAATCTCGCGTATGGTCGAGGGCATCAAAAAAATGCGCGAGGTGCTGGACCTCGCGCGTAGATATTCAGACTGAGCTGCGGTCAGGGTGCGAGCGTTGTGATAAGGCCGGCTTTGGGGCTGCCCCAGCCTGTCACCAGGTCGTAGTCAGTCACGGCCGAATAGCTGCCGGATGTGCCGCTGGTGATGTCGTGGAAGTCAGTACCGTAATCGCCCAGCGTTGCATTCTGCTGATAGATGGTTGGGTCGAGCGCGCCCACATACGACTTGCCTTGGCTCTTCAACTGCTGATTAACGAGTGCGATAAAGCCGGCCCACATGGGTGCGGCAAAGCTGGTCCCGCCGTATTCGTTGGCGGTGCAAGTGGTCTGGTCGGCACAGACATAGAAGGTAAAGTTGGCGTTGGCGGCAACGTCCGGACCATTGCGGTAGGTGGTTGAGCCCCTATTGCTGGAGTTGATGACGCCACTATATTGCTGCCATGAGGGAATAGCGATTTTGTCGGGCGAAATACCGCCGCCGCTATCGACCCAGGCAGTCTCAGAGCTCCAGGGCCCGGCGGCACGGGCGGTGACAAGGTCGGTTCCACCGACAGAGACAACGTTCACGTCGTCAGCGGGCCAAGCCTCGTTCCTGCTTGACCAAGTGGAACTATCGCCGGAGGCAGCGAAGAATGTTTGGCCTTGCGAGATCAGCTTTTTGAAGTAGGGGTCCAGCGTACCGGGGTCGGCCGGCGTCCAGCCCCACGAGCAGCCAATGGTGGTTGGCAATGGGTTGTGAGTGCTCATGGCGCTGATGATCGCGGTGTCGGTTGAGCCGACGTACATGACGAGGCTGGAGAGTCCAGGGGCCATGCCGAGGGCCTGCGTCATATCGAGGGTCTGTTCCGTGTCGTCGCAGTGCCGCCGGGAGTAGACGCAAGAGGTGCTCGTTCCATCGACCGACAGGAGCGTGACGGGAACCTGGTTGGTTTGGTGGACGTTTTTGTAGTACGTGGTGAGGTCCGCGAGGTCAGTGCCTTCGTACTCCCAAAGTCCGAGGTTTTGGCCGGCGCCCGTCAGAGCGGAACCTCCGTAGTAGGCGGCCCGCATATCGGTGCCAAGAAAGGAAGCCGAGGGACCAGATCCGGTGGTGGCGTGCGATACGACCTGGCTGGCGTCAATGCCGTGAGCAGCCGCGTAGTCGCTTTTTTTCACAAACAGAGGATGCGGAATCGAGTAGTTATCCAAGCCGGAGATGTGCCAGACCGGGAACGGCAGCGTTGTCGTGGGCTCGCGGTCGGGTCCGTAGAAGGTGCGATTTTCGGTTGGATGCTGATAGGTCTGCATGCGGACGTGAAATGCGCTTTCGATGGCCGAGACAGGCCCTTTCACCTGGACGAGCATGCCGTCGCGCGAGCCACCGACTACAGAAAAGCCGTTGGCCTTTGCGAATTCAACCGTTGCTTGGTAGTCGGCTTCGCTGGCACCGAACCGCTGCGTGAATTCGGCCGGCGTCAGGTAATGGCGGAAGACGGGGCTGTCGGGGTCGGACACGTCTTTAACGAACGCGTCTAATCCTTCGGGATCGCTAACCGGAAGGACGATATCGAGTTGCAGGATCCGATCCGACGGAAGCTGCCCCACAGGTTTGGCTTTCCCGGTACGGGTGGCCTCCCGGACATGATTGGTCAACGCAGAGGCTGACTGGCCCGAGGCGTAGCTGTTTACGAGTTGTACAACAGCAGCGATCGTGAGCAGATATTTACCTGAGTTTAGGAGCCTTCGCACGTCCCAAGTGGGGCGCCCATGGGGCTCGTTTGTGCTGAAAAGAACCATTCTTTCCCTTTCCTGAGTGGTTTCTGAGCTTGTAAAACTGGCTGGCCGGCGAAACGACCGGCGCACCAGAATGACAGGTTAGTAAGGAGTAATTCAGTTATCTTACTCTGGCGGCGGCGTCGAGTTAAACCGGTGACCGCTGGCATACGATCCGTACGGGGCTATGCTTTATTCGAGGCGTGCATCCCTGAGCAGACATGTTGGATCGAGCTCTAGAGGATGCTGAGTGTAGCGATATGAACACACTGGCTCGAATCGTAAGCGCTCTCGGGCCGCCGCAAGCTTTTCGGGAGATGCATTTTCGCGATGGCCGTCCAGCAGAAGCGGCTGTTGCTCGCTGGCGCCACCGGGGCGGCTTGGTGGACCGCAGCGGGGCGGATACGTATCAGCTCATTTTCAATATCTCTGGCGGACAAGTTGTGGAGCTTCGGTCTTCCGAAAGGACTACTCGCCAGTCGATCACTGCAGGATCGGTGGCTGTCGTTTGTCCAGGCGATTCTGGCACCGTCGAGGTTCTCGGAAGCGCCGACACTCTCCATTTCTTTTTCAGCCGTGAGCTGATGGAATGCGTGTCCGGCAGGGGTGAAATATCTGCTGTGCCGGATCTCGCTTTCTTTAAGCCTCAGCTTCAGGCAGCGGCGGCACAGGTTTTGGTGGCACTCAGCGGGGCCGAAGGCCAGAGTGGTTTCAACTTGGATGCGGTCGTGATGTCCATCGCATCACGGTTTGCGCAACCGGCTCTTCAGCCCACGTGTCCGTCTCAAGGTGGCGGCTTGTCACCGGGAGCGAGGCGGCGCGTTAACACGCTCATCGATGAACGGCTAGCCGATTCCGATTCCGGGCTGTCGGTCAGCGAACTTGCTGCTGCCGCCCACCTCAGCATTCACCATTTCATAAAGAGTTTTCGCCGGAGCGAGGGGATGACGCCCTACGCTCGCGTCATGAATTGTCGCATCGAAAAAGCCCTTAGTTTACTACTCCGGCGCGAGACCCGCATAGACCAAATCGCGGATCAGACGGGTTTCTCTTCAGCGGCGCACTTCGTGAGTACGTTCCGGAAGCGCGTTGGCGTAACGCCAGGAGCGCTTCGAAACGCGGCGCACGCTTTCGATCGGACGTAGGTGGCTAATCAGCGCACGCCGGGCCAACCGAACCTGATCCGTCACGCCGAAAGAAAACAGCTATTTATCGATACCACTCGATCACTCACGGCCATAGCATGAAGGCGAGTAACGGTTATGCTCATAGAAATTGCGAAATGGATCACGGCCTTTGTTGCCCTTTATTGTTTTGGTGGATTATTTGCTGACGCGATTGTTCGGACCACAGCAAGGCAACACCTCTGGAACCCGAAGTGGCCGCCTCACGCGAAGTTTCACAATGGCCAGACTATGTTGATGGGCGTTTTCAATGGCTCGCTCGCGCTGTTTATCCTGTTCTACTTCCGCCCATTGACACTGCCACTCTTTCTCGTGGCCGTGGCGGTCGCGTCTTTGTATTGGGTCTCGATGGTGCTTTCACCACTGTTCCCCGGAGCCGCCTGGTTAGACCCGGAATTTAGGGCCGAAACGAAGCAACCTCTCGGCTTTAGTCCGCAACAGATCGTGAGCTACTTACTTTGTGTGTTTCTAGCCCTAGCGATTCTTTTAGCTATGGCCGGCGCAAGGAGCTGAGGAAGGTGCAAACCGGACACGACCGGCGCTGCCCCCGTTGATTAGCAGGCGGGAGTCCAAGAACTACTGCGGGCAAAATAATAAGGAGCAGCGTTTTGTTTTCCGGGGGCGAACTCTCTCAAGTTGGCGGGCAGGTGATTCCATGGGTGTAGTCATGCTGACCGGTCCTATCGGGGCTGGCAAAACCGCGGTCGCTCGCGAGTTGGTCTCCCTTGCGTCGTCTCCAACTTGTTATCTCGAGGGGGATAGTTTCTGGTCGCTCTTTGCCAAGCCAGACCCCGGACCTCGCCAGGGGCGATTTCGGTTGATCATGCGGTCGATGACGGCGGCTGCGGTACCGCTCGCACGCGCCGGTTATGAGGTAGTACTCGACTTCTCGTTCCCGCTCGATTTTCTCGATACCGCTCGCAAGATTCTCAAAGAGATTCCCTTGGACCTGGTCATTCTGAGGCCCAGTTTGCCCGTGTGCCGGAGGCGCGCTGCAGAACGAATTGAAGGACAAATCCCCGACTACGGCCGGTATGAGAGCTTCTACGCGATGTTCGAAGGAAGAGCACAAAACGAGATCTGCGATGAGAGCGCGGACGCACGCACCCTCGCTTTGCAGATCCGCGAGGGCCTCGAAGCGGGCGTTTTCCGCGTGCTTGCATAGCCTTGCGCGAAACCGATCATCATCGAGCCTCTGGCGAGCTATCCAGAGCTATCGCGCGCGTGACAAATCACCAAAGCAGTACACCGCTTGTCGCGATCATGATCGATCGATGGATTAGTAAAGGTCTTAGTTCTGTTTCCCTGTTCATTCGGCCCGCAAACCTATGACGGGATCTACCCTGCTTGCGCGGTAGGCCGGGAGCAAGGATGAGACCACGGTCATTGCCACGACCACAGCGACCGCGATGAGATATGTTGCCGGATCCAAAGCGCTCAGACCGAAAAGTTGATACCCGAACAAATCTTTGAATGCGAGCGCAAGCGGAATACCACATGCAACTCCCATTGCGAGCAAACTGAACGATTCGTGCAACACCATCCAGCGTATTTCTGATATTTGTGCTCCCAACGCGAGGCGGATACTGATTTCTGCGCGGCGGCGCTCAACGTTGTAACTCATCACGCCGTATAGCCCGATTGACGCGAGTATCAAGGCCAGCATAGATAACAGCGTCGTGAGAGTCGAGATTAACTCGTCATGTGTTATGAAGTGAGATATCTGCTGTTGAACAGTTAACACGTTCAACAGCGGCAGATTCGGATCTACACTACTCAACGCCGCTTCGACGGAACTGATCGAGCCTGTTGGGTCTCCGGCCGTGCGAACAAGGATCACGAAGACGAAGCGATCCTGATTCTCGTCGGAAGCTTCCTGCTTTCCGCCGGGCACAAGTGACTCAATTTGCGCAAGCGGAATGTATGTCATCCGTCCCGGATCCGTATCACGAGGGTCGCTGAATTTTGTATCTCGCGCGATCCCCACGATTTGCCATGGACCCAGCTCCGAACCGCCATCAATGGATAGCGATCGCCCGATCGCGTCTCCTTTCGGGAAAAATCGTTTGGTCAGCGTCTGGTTAATGACCGCGACTTTCAGCCGGCCGAGCGAGTCCGCATTCGTGATGGCTCGTCCGGCAATGATAGAAATACCGGTAGTTTCGAAGTACTCTCCGGAGACGCGATTAAGCATCGAGACCATATTTTCCTTCGGAGCTGGTGTGTAACCGGGTATGGAGATTGAGGAACTCCAGCCGCCTGCATTGATTGGCGGAGTTATGGCCAAGGCCGCTGAGCGGACACCGGGAACCTGATGAAGGCGTTCGAGCAAGCGATTATAGAGCGCGGGCGTCTGCCTCGGTGTATAGCCGGCAAGCCTGGGATCGAACTCCGCCATCAACAGATGAGTGCGGTTAAATCCATAGTCTTCCCCTTGAAGGTTACGTAGCGTCTGAAGGAACAGTCCCGCGCCGATTAAGAGTACGAGAGAGAAGGCGATCTGAACGGCGACCAGCGCCTTGGTCCACACACGATGCCCTTTCGAGGCTTCCGAAGTGCGCGTCGTGAAGTTCGAAGCTAACGAACTATCTGTGCGGCTGGCCAACCAAGCCGGTACGAAGCCGAAGAGAATACCGGTCAGGATTGACGTTGCCAAAGTGAACATCAGCACCGGAGTGTCCGGCACGGGACTAAGTGCCGTGAGCGTATTTCCTTCACTGATGAAAGAAATCAGTCCTCGCGCTAATCCGAAAGCCACAATCAAGCCCAGCAGCGCACCGGTCAAAGATAGCACCAGCGATTCGATGACGCCTTGACTGACAATCCGTGCCCGGCTAGAGCCAAGGGCAAGGCGAGTAGCGATTTCCCGCCGGCTTCCCGCGGCGCGAGCCAGCAGGAAATTTGCGAGATTTGCGCAAGCGATCACGAGGATTAAAGCGACTGCCGCCATGAGAACAAGAAGCGGGTTTCCGTATTGGTTGCGAACGGAGGACACTCCGTGCGAAGCATCAATCAGTGGTACTAACTCGCGGTTGATTTCTCGCATTCGAGACGGTGTAATGGCGCTGCCTTCGTGTTCGCGAATCGAGTTGTGAATCTGCAGATTCAGCCATGTTTCGCTGCGCCGCCGCAGGGCTTTGTTCGCCGCCGCAGGAGTGAGCCGTCCGAACATGTGCAGGAAGACAAGACCCGAGTCGGGCGTCAGAAGTGAGGGCATGTGGAGTACGGCCGGCTGCATCGTATCCGGCGTCCACAGTGCCACCGGTTCGGTATCCATCGCCATGCCCTCAAATCCTTTCGGCATCACGCCAATCACCTGGAATGGCACGTTGTTTACTTCTATGGTTTGTCCCAAGACAGCGGGATCAGAAGCAAAGTAAGAACGCCAGAAGGAGTAGCTGAGGACCGCCACGGGCGCGCTTCCAGGAGCCGCAGCATCCGAAGGCGAAATGGTTCGCCCGATCAGGGCCGACGCGCCGAGCACCTGAAAGTAATTGCCAGAAACAAGACTCGCCGGAACAGTGGATGATTTGGCAGCGGCGGAATCAGTGGAGGGCGCGCGGCGCACGACGGCCTTGTTTGAGAAACTAAGGAACGCCGCAATGCCCTGAAATGGTCCCGGATCACGCTCCAACTTGCGAGCGAAAGACCAGGGAAAAAGCCCAGACTGGCCAGTGTCGATGCCTCCTCCGATGCCGCCGCTTTCCTGATTACCGAAGCTGACTAGCATTTGAGGATCGCGGACCGGCAGTTCTTGCAACAACACTTGCTGCACAAGCGTGAAAATGGCCGCATTGGCCCCGATTCCAAGAGCCAGCGATAGCAATGCTACACACGTGAATCCGGGCCGTTTCAGAAGGAATCGAATGCTGAGACGCAGGTCCTGAACAAAGTTGTCCACGACCGATTCCCAACGCGATTCCCAGATCTGCTGACGCACAGAAGCCGCGCTGCCCATCTCAACCAGAGCCGCCCGTCGTGCCTCGGCCGGAGACAGTCCGCAATCTTCGTGGTGCGCGGCCGACGCGTCCAGAAACTGCGACAGCTCCTGATCCAGTTCACGGTTGCTTTGCTCTTTCCGAAGCAGGGCTCTGAGGCCCGAGGCGAGATTGCCTAGCCAATTCATATCTCTTGGTTAAGCTTCCATGATGCGAGCAATAGCGGCTATCTGGCGCTGCCATTGGTTCGATTCTTCATGCAATGCCCGCTTCCCGGCGGGCGTGAGGGAATAATATTTTGCCTGACGCCCGTTTTCCGTTTCGCGCCACTCTGACCTGACGCGTCCGGCGCGCTCCATTCGGCTCAAGGCGGGGAGGAGAGAACCCGGATTGACTCGAAAGACGCCCTCGCTGATCTGCTCGATACGCAGTGCCACCCCGTAACCATGCATGGGTTGAAGCGCCAGCGTCTTCAGAAGCAGCATCTCGAGCGTACCCTGAATCAGGTCACCGGATTTTTGGCGCTCTTCGCCTGGGGAAGTTTTCCTGGACAACGACCTACCCGTCCTCTCGACAGTCAAGAGTAGAGTAAAGCAATGTGCTCTAGATTGTCAAGAGAGCGTGTGGCCTCTTGCCGTAGACCCTTCATGACAGGGTTCCTGCCCTCGTTCTAGGAACTGACTTAGAAAACTGAATTGTGAATCGGTGAGTGACAGGCACGCATCGCAAAGGTACGATCAGGAGCCGAGTACATGGGAACGTCCGTCGAAATCCCCACGGTCTGGAACCAGTTGGCGGAGACCATGTATCTCAAGGATTCGCCTACGGCGGAGGTCAGGCTATCTGAACTTGCCTCCTTTTCATTTGGCAGGCTTCAGAGCAGCCAAGGCCTCTTTGAAGTTGCACGTCCAGTTATCGGGGAGCACGGTTACATTGTGGTGTTGCAACTCAAAGCTATACCGTTCATCGAGCAATTCCTTGGCAGCAAGAAAGTATCCAGCGGCTCTTACCCGATTGGGGCCGTTAGCGCGATCAACTTATAAGATGAGCCAGCATGCCTGGTCCCACATTCCTTTGACGCATTGGTGCTGTATGTCACTCAAGCCACTCTGGATGAAGTTGCTTACGCCCATCAGGCGCCCCGGTTGAAACAGCTGACCTGGCAGCATGGCGCATTTGACCCTGTCGTGCATCACTTCGGCCAGACCCTCCTCACTTCTCTCGAGCAATCCCATCGCCCTCCGAAGATCTTTCTGGACCATATCTTGAATGCTTTGAACTGTCATTTTGTCAGCTCGTATGGCGGTGTGACGATCTCGCCCCGAAAATCACGGGGTGGACTTTCTCCTTTGCAGAAGCGAAGAGCGACAGAGTTATTGAATGCTCATCTGGACGGTAACATTGCGCTCCAGCAGGTTGCAGAAGCATGCGAACTGTCTGTAAGTCACTTTGGACGGGCATTCAAGGAAACCTTCCGGAAGCCGCCCCATAAGTGGTTAACTGAACGTCGCGTGGATAGGGCCGCGGATCTTATCACGAATTCCCGCTTGCCCCTTACCGATATCGCGGTCGGGTGTGGATATGCCGATCAATCTGCACTCAACCGCGCCTTCAAACGAATTCATGGATCAACGCCAGGGTTTTGGCGCCGGATGACCACTCGTGGCGTCCGCGGATCATACCCTTCAAGCGGCAGAGACGCCAGCCTATACGAAGATTCGCGATCGTGAACAGCGGCCAAGCTGCCCACGGCGCTCAGATACGTCACACTTCCCATTTCTCATAAGCTGCAGTGCTCGCTATGTCGCTGCCTCACGACAGATAGAGGTTGAATAAGCTAGTCTACACGCAAGACTCTCGTACCCATGTTTGCAGAATGTAACTATTCTGTAGTTATCTGGCCCGTGCATTCCGATTGCAGCAACCTTCGGCATGTTCAGCAGAAATGGCCAGCTTTCGATTGTTTCGGCCAAGAGGCGTTCCCCGATCCAACGCTACTCTCAGGTTGAACAGCATAGCCGATGCGAGAACAGCACCTTAATTGTTCTCCGCTTTAGCTCAGTCCGTACCGAAACGAGAGAAGAATTCCAATTCGTGTGCGGACGCTTAGTTCATCAAAGGAGATAAACAATGAAAACTTTCACGTCTGTTCGGAATGCGTTGGCCGCATGCGCCTCGCTGCTCGCCATCACCAGTACTGCAGCCACTGCGACTGCACAAGAACAGTTTCTTCCAACGGTAAAAACGGTTCTCCTCGTTCACGGAGCATGGGCGGACGGTTCGAGCTGGGCGAAGGTCGTTCCAATATTGGAAGCGAAGGGTCTTCACGTGGTAGCTGTGCAGATCCCGCTAACATCATTTTCGGACGACGTTTCAGCCACGCAGCGGGCCATTGCTCTAGAACGTGGGCCGGTATTGCTTGTTGGTCACTCATACGGCGGGGCTGTCATCACGGAAGCCGGGAACGACCCGCAGGTGGCAGGACTCATATATGTCTCGGCGGTGGCGCCGGACACAGGAGAATCCACTTTCGGTCTCATCGCGAGTGTTCCGACGCCTATCAGTTCGGAGTTACGTCCCGACAAAAGTGGTTTCCTCATGCTGACTCCCAAAGGAATTGCTGAGGATTTCGCGCAAGACCTCCCCGGCAAAGAGATCGCGGTCTTAACAGCAACGCAGGTGCCTGGAAACATTAGTGCAATGAAGGGTGAGGTCACGACTCCGGCTTGGAAATCGAAGCCGTCGTGGTACATCATTGCCGGACGTGACCGGGCAATCTCGCCCGATCTAGAAGCAGCTCAGGCAAAGAAGATTGGGGCGACAACTACCACTGTCTCCTCCAGCCACGTCATTATGCTCGCGCAGCCATCGAAGGTAGCGGATGTGATCCTCAATGCGGCATCAACGGCCAGTTCTAAATAGAACACCTGCACTGTTCTAGCCCGGATGCGCTGGATCTTCAACGAAAAGTATGTCCTGTCGCTTGAGGTTTCACACGCAAACAAGAGTTGGAGATGGTTTATGGCACATGGAGAGATCTTGTGGTTCTTCCGCTTCGATTCGATACATCGTCGAGGGCAGCTGTCGCCGCACTTGCGGGGTGCTTCTAGCGACAGCTCCCTCTCTCTATGGGCCATCCGACGACGATCCGCGACCGCGGCCCTGAGAACGTCCCGCCACATTCATCAAGAAATCAAAAGGAGAAAGTTATGCACTCGAAGGGGAATACAGTTTTCATTACCGGCGGCGGCTCCGGCATAGGCAGAGCAACTGCACCGGCGAGGCCCTCGAAGAGTTCATCGAAGGCACGATGAAGGCTTTGGAAACGGGTGCGGACGAAATCATGGTCCCGCGTGCGGCCTTCTTGCGAGGTCAGGCGGGAATCAACGAAGCTAACTTCGTACGAGCATTCAATCAAGAGCTAGAGCTAGCGCCGACTTCGGTTTGATTCGAGTACTTTGGTTCAGCACCAAAGAACAGCAATGAATGAAGCTTTGCAGAGTGCCGTCACCGGCGCGGTATTTCTCGGGCTTGGGCGATCGGATGATCCTCGTCAGAACCGGAACGCAGGTGGCGGCAACAGTGAGAGAAGCTTGTCGTCATCCACGCAGCGGACTTCGCTGACCGTGTCGAAAACCATGGTGTCTTTACCAGCGACGGTATAGGGCTTCCAGGGAAGGCCTAGTTGGGAGGGGTTGCCCGTTCGCGCGAAGTTTAGCCACGCCTGAGAGACCTTATCCTGCAAAGCCAATCCTGTAGGTGTTGCACCAGTTGCCAGGTGAATGTGGGGCTCGCTCAGAGCATGGAAGGCGAACGCAATCTCCGAGCAATGGAACGACGTAATTCCACCATCGATCGGGTATTCGTAGGCGAAGATGTAGTTGAACACCGGTGCCTTGGTGTTCTCCAGCTTTCTCGCGAGCACCATTTTGGCGCCTGGCCGGAATATGGTGTCCAGGAACAGCGCGTCCTGGATTTTCTTATGCGGTTGGACCTTCTTGAACTCGGCCACAACCTGGTCCTTCTTGTCCCCAAACGCAGCCGTTAAGCGATCGTCTACCTCCTTCGGGCTCCAATCGTTTTTTGTGAACTCTCCCTTGGCGAGATTGCTGTTGAACTCGCTCATGACGGTTCCGGCCATGTATGGAATCGAAGCTGCCCAGTCGCAGAACTCACGCAGTACGTATCGGTCGTCGGCGATCACGTCCCAACCCATGCCGCGGGTCCCGGTTTGTTTCGCTACTTCCTGTGTTGCGGCCGTGCCAGCGGCAAGCAAATCATGGTAAGAAACCTTCTTCAGTTCGTCAATCCGGCTGCCATTCAGGTTAAGATTCTTCAGAGTTGCAGCTGCGATTGCCTGCTGGTGCTCAATGCTCTTGGCCGGATCGGTAGCCCGGTAGTTGAGACTACCACCGCTCTCAGAGATTGCCCTGTGGAAGAGACCCTTTGCCGATGGCATCTGCATGAGGCGAGTCACCTTGCCGCCGCCTCCAGATTGCCCGAAGATCGTCACATTTCCCGGATCGCCGCCGAAGGTTTCGATGTTGTCGCGAATCCACTCGAGGGCAGCCACTAAATCAGCCATACCTGTGTACCGGGAGTTGGCGTATTGCGGGCCATATGCTGAAAGGTCCAGCGTGCCGATGATGTTTAGCCGGTGATTAACGCTGACAGCCACGACATCGCCGAACTCGCTCAGCGTTTTTCCATCATAGGCATACGATTCCATGGACGAACCGTTCGTGAACCCGCCACCATGCATCCACACCATCACTGGCTTTTTGGCGTTGGTAGAAAGGCTCTGCGTCCAGACATTCAGCACCTGGCAGTTCTCGTTCTCCACCCAAAAGCGGTGAGGAAAAACGACATCGTCGGGGCCTACCGAGGTTGCGGGCGGGATTGGACAAACCGGCCCCCACACCTGGGCGCCCTTGATGCCGTCCCATGCCGGGACCGCCTTGGGCATCTCGAACCGCTCCGCCTGCGCATAGGGGATGCCGAGAAATGTGAACACCGCCGCGTTTTTCAAGCCGCGCAGTTTTCCACCTTTGACCTGGACCACGGGCGGGTGCAGGTTCGGCGCCTCGGAGTTCGATGCCGCCTTGGCCGCCGATGGAGTTGCAGTGTTCGGCTGCTCCGTCGCGGACGCGCTGCCCACTGCGAGTGCGCTCGCCGTTCCGAGCCGTATGAGTGCACGGCGGCTTATAGCGTCTGGTTGGGGCGGGTGATTAGCCATTATTTCTCCTAACGAGTCACTGAGCTATTTTTCGAAGCTTCTTAGTCTGGCTGAACCTATAGACATATCACTTCGATGGGCGGGAGCCGCGCCGCCGTCGAGCAATCCACTTGTCACGGCAATTTCTCGACGTTTGATCGATTAGCTAGCGGCGCCATGGTTCGGCAGTATTTCGGCGACCTCTGCGCTTCCAATGATGTCCATCTGATCTAACTTGCCTGAGAACGGGTGGAAAGCAGCCTTCTCCAGGAAGGGTTGAGTATCGATCTGTGCCGATCGGTTGTAATCCGTTCGGAAGACTGAACGTGTTGCGCCGTCCTTTCACACGTAGCTTTTCGCGTACACTTCGCTGACCGCTTCTCAATTTGGATTGCTTGCCAGAGCGCTTTAATGAGTGGATGATCAAATGATCGTCGAAACAGTGCTCTTCGCACCTCTTCAACCCAAACACCGTGTTGACATTCGGAACGCCCTTGCAGATTGCATGCCAAGCTCGTTCGTTATGCTCGAGATTCGGGACTTCGGACCAGCATGGAACTTGATGACTCGCCATTTTCCGCTTCTCCGCTTCGGAAACTTTCAGTACGCATGTCTCTCGACGAGGAGCTCTTAGTCGAAAGTCTCGACAAGGCAGCGCAACGCGCCAATGCAAATCTTGGAAAGAATACTTACCTTCAACTCCAAGATCCTTTCGAGCAAGCAGAAAACCTAAGAAGGCGGTTCCCAGATACAAGCAGTCGTCCCCTCTTGTTTGGTGTGCCGGTCTCGGTTAAGGATTGTTTCGACGTGACCGGGTCAATAACTACGCTTGGCTCGCGTTATTACTCAGAAACCTCCAGACCGGCCGTAACGGATTCGTGGGTTGCGGGGCGCCTCCGTCAGTCTGGCGCCGTAATCATGGGCAAGAGTCACATGCAAGAACTGGCGTACGGTATCACGGGACAGAATTCATGGTTTGGGGATTGCCTGCAACCGACAGACCCTACTTTGCTGACCGGAGGCTCGTCCAGCGGTGCGGCTGCAAGCGTGCAAGAGGGCTCGGTTCTAGCCGCGGTAGGAACTGATACAGGCGGCTCCATCCGTATTCCCGCCTCGCTATGCGGTCTCGCTGGGTATCGGTCTTCACTCGGACGTGGTTCCTGGGGAGGAGCGTGGCATCTTGCCTCTTCTTTTGACACAATCGGACTGATTTTTCGCGATCTACGCGACGGACCCTTACTGGCTGCTGCGCTTTTCGGAATAGACCCCTGTCCTGAGCCGGAAGGCCCGCAACGTATTGGAATTCCACCAGAATCCTTCATCGTGGAGTGCGAATCGATCGTGGTCAGACAATTTGACAAGTGCCGACGTTCATTGGTCTCGCTGGGCAATAAATGCAACGAATTTGAAACCGACTTCTGGCAAGAATCGTTTGCGATCTTTTCCGCAATACAGGCGAGTGAAGCCTCTGTGCTGCACCGAGGCCGCTCCGCGAATTTTGAACCAGCCATCAGGGAACGATTAGAGTGGGGAGCCCGATTGGCAGAATCCGAGATCGCGAAGTTTCGCGAACAATGCCATACGTTCAGGTCGCGTATTGAACATCTCTTCGCCAGGTTTGATTACCTGTTGTTGCCTGCGAGTCCGGTCAGTCGATTGTTGTCGGGTGTCGACTACTCAGAACAGCGATCGCGTATCATGCGCTGCACGACACCTATAAGCCTGGCAGGGCTCCCTGCGCTGGTAGTTCCGGGCGGCCTTCAGGTTGTGGCACGGCATAACAACGATGCTCAACTGTTGGCTTTTGGATTTACCCTCCACAGAGTAACTACGGAGCAGACGTCAGAGTAGATCAAAGGGAGTTCTATTACTAAACTCATCTGTGGGGAGGGTTCAGAGTGAATAACCCTGATGAAGCTCTCAGAATTTCCAAATAGGTGTACATGCACGCGCGACATACGATTGTCATGCACGGGGCCTTTTGGGGAAAAGTGTCGGAAACCTGTCCCAGAAGTTCAACCTCGGTCGGATACGTCATAGTTCACGGCTCAGCCGCCCGAGTTCTAACAGTTAGAACGTTTTCGATGCGCGGAAGTATTGAGTACGGCTTCTCTTCCATGCGCACCGATCTTTCCAGGTAAATGGCACTGACCTCACGAATTCCATGCGAGAATTGGTTCACCTTTGTGTACTAACTTGATCTCAGGTGCAGAAGGTAGTGTAGTTACAACCGGCTCTATCTAGGAGAGGTCATCGTGAAACGTTTTCCTCTAGTGCTCACTTTTAGCTTAATCGCTGCTTGCTCAGCCTACGGTGACCAACTTACCTGGACCTTTCTACAGAATAGTTTGCAGGACGGCGGCCAAGTGACAGGCTCGTTCGTCTTCGACCCTGACACCCACATGGTCAGCAACACTGACTTCTCCACCACGAAAGGTTATGCCTTCCACGGCGCAACCTATACAGCTGTCTCTCACATTTCCTCCCCGTCCGATACAGCAATTGTTTTCTCCTCGCCGGCCACTTCCAGTGGCGCTTCTCTGTTCCTGATCACGCCAAGCGTTCCCTTTTCTGCTTCGGACGGAAACATAGCATTCACTGATACTGAGTACGCCTGCGAGGAAGCCGATTGCGGGCAATTTCAAATAGTAAGAACCGGCAGTGGTCTAATCGCCGCTGTGGCGAATAGCCCCGAACCGGTTCCCGAACCTACGTCACTTGGGCTAATCGGTCTCGGACTCGTAGTCACCCTTTCTCGCCTGAGTAAGCACGTCACTTCTGCCTGAGATGCGATCGCATTGCTTCGTAGGACCAGATAGCGTCAAATCAACCCAATCCACTCTTGCGAACAGGTATTCATTCCTGCGTTCTCACTTCCGAGTCGTACCCGATAGGACGCTTGCGACTTATCGTCAGTACTTCATATTCGCGAGATCTTCGATCAGCCCCGCTCCGGTCGGCTCCCATCCCAGCGTCTTGCGGGTCCATTCGCTCGAAGCCGGCATGTCCATCGCCGCGGCGTGCCCGAAGAACGGTCCAAAGTGTTCGGTAGCTTTTTCGGCCGGGATCGAAGCCACAGGCACCTTCAATCCCTTGCCGATGGTCTCCGCGATATCCCGTAGCGACACACCTTCTTCCTGAACTGCGTGATAAGTAGCTAGACCTGACGCCGTCTTTTCGACCGCCAGGCGATATAGGTGCGCTACATCCCCTAGCGGAGCAGCGGCCCAGCGATTCACGCCATCGCCCACATACGCCGCAACACCCTTCTGGCGGGCGATCTGAATCACCCACGTCACGAGCCCCTGCTTGCGTGTGTCGTGCACCTGCGGCAGACGCACGATCGCTACATGTACGCCCTTAGCCGCGATTACTTGCGCGGCCTGTTCGGGCCTGCGCGGCATGGCCTGAGACTCTGCGGGCGGATCCGTCTCTTTGCGCACCTGGCCCGCCGCACCAGCCGTGATCCCGATCCCGGAAGTGACCACCAGCAACTTGCCCGGCTCCAAAACCGAGCCCAACGCCTGAATCGCCTGTACCTCGTCCTTCGCGTTCTCCACAAACTTCGACATGTCGTCATGGTTGAACGCCAGATTCACCACAACGTCCATCCCGCTTGCTCCGCTTCGCAAGCTGTCGAGGTCGGTAAGGTCCCCGCGATGTACCTCAGCACCCACAGCCTTCAACTGTTCCACGCCGGCATCGCTGCGCGTGAGCCCACGGACCTGGTGCCCTGCCGCAATCAATTCTTTTACCAACTCCGACCCAATGAATCCCGTCGCTCCCGTTACAAATACACGCATTATCACTCCTCCTGTTGTTGGTGGCGCAGTCCATCGGAGGCCGCATCAAAGTTGACATCCGGGCCTGCGCCTTATAAAACGGAAATAGTCCCCGCATAAATGAGATAAACGGGGAGACTCCCCGGTTGCAGAAAGTTTTCCACCTAGTGTTCGTATGTCGAAAAAGACGCTCTCACCACCCCCGCCTTCCCGCAAGCCTCGCGCTGATGCGGAGCGCAACCGCGAACGCATCCTTGAGGTTGCGAAGGAGGTTTTCACGCGGGATGGCGCAGCCGCTAGCCTCGACGACATCGCCCGCCGATCGGAGATTGGCAACGCCACCCTTTATCGCCACTTTCCAA
This sequence comes from Terriglobia bacterium, assembly GCA_963723645.1. Classification (GTDB taxonomy): domain Bacteria; phylum Acidobacteriota; class Terriglobia; order Bryobacterales; family Bryobacteraceae; genus Bog-105. The sequence continues at coordinate 36,732 of CAVRRR010000004.1, read as the reverse complement.
CTCGTGATGACCTCATCGAAGCCGTCTACCGCAGCGAAGTCGAAAAGCTCGCCGCAGCCGAACAAAGCTTCGCCACCTCCATGCCGCCGCTTGAAGCGCTGCGGGCGTGGATGCTGCTCTTCATCGACCACGTCGCCGGGAAAATGCTCATCATACCGGCGATGGACACAATCGCAGGCGGCTCAATGCGGCTCGTGGAAGGCTCCCGCTCGCTCATTCACTCCGCCTTCGTAGCCTCGGTCAATCGCGCTATTGCCAGCGGTGATCTTCGCTCGGAAACCGATCCCAATGACTTCGTCCGTGCCCTCGTGGGCATCTTCCATACCACGGCATCACCAGGCTGGGAGCCCAGCGCCCGGCGCCTCGTGGACATACTCATCGCCGGCTCGCGCGCAACGCCCATGCACTCCTCCGGACGGCCACGCATGCGGCAAAAGTAACCAGGCCCGGTCTATGCGTCGATCAGGGCGGCGTCGTCTATGAGATCTGCTCGACCATGGTGCTCTGCTCGAGTGGTGGCAATGTCTCAGCTTGCGAACACTCGCAGCGTCACTACATGCACTGCGTTTCTGGCTCCGGACTCCGGTTGACATCCGCCGCTTGCATCGAAGCATCTGCAGGATAACCGGTGTTTGCCCGATGGAAACGTCCATGACAGGCTGAAGCGCTGCCAACTGAACTCGCGACGAGGTTCTAACCTCGCGGTGATCCAACTTTCATCCCCATTGATGCTGATCTCCACTTTGGCGACGCCCGATTCGGCCCATGCCCAACCCTCTATCAGGACGGGTTCTCCTGCCCACAGCGCACTGTCGGGAGCTGGGGAGACTAAGATGCTCTCCGGCGCAATTCCCCAAACCGGTTGACTGCCGCTTGGTGTTGGATCGTTATAGAAACGCGTGGTGTACGGACCCGGGGCGCGATGACTCGCAACGGTTAAGGCTCCTAGCCATTTGACCGAGTTCGTGCCATACCAGCCCGGCACGACGAGGCGCACTGGACCGCCGCGACCCGGCGTAAGCGGCAGGCCGTTCATGCCGGTCGCGAGCAGTACTTCCGGGGCACTTGCCTTCGCCAACGGGAGATCTTTCACGTACGGCTCCTGTTTCAGATCCGCGAAGTCTCCTCTTTCCAGGCCGTGCGCCCAAACGAACACCGCTTCGGGCCCAACACTAGTCTGATCGAGAACATCGGACAGCCGAACTCCGCTCCAAACCACGTTACCGACTCGCCGCTTGGGTACAGCAGGCGTGAGTGGACTGCCTGCACATTCGTGCACAGACATGACCTCGTGCTGTTCCATCGCTAGAAGATCAGCAAGTCTGAAGGACGCAGGCTTGCTAACCAATCCTTTCACTCGCAATATCCAACTCTGAGGGTCCACCTCAGCAAGGCCCATATGAGCCAAGAGAAACAGGTCTTTGTCATCGGTCACATCCGATGTCAACGCATACACGCCACGGTCGGGCACACGTAGGAAATAACCCTCGTGTGTCATCCTTACGGCCGGCGTGGAAAGCTCCATCGATTCGATTCTGCCATTCTGTTCGCGCGGGTCTTTCGACTCCGACGGGGCTGAGCAGCAAACGCGGTGGTCGAGGCCGTCCAGGTAGCAGTGTTCGTTGGAGCAGAACGCAAAGCGCGTTTTATAGTAGAGACTTTGAGAAGAGATCACGATATGCGCGGAACAAGGTATGTGCTTTCAGTGTTTGCCGTAACGGCGTTGCTGGTGTCACCGCTCCCGGCGCAGGTGCAGACCGAGGTGCCCCCGGTAATCCCCAACGCCAAGCCGGTAACGGTTGAACATATCAAGGTTCACGGTGCGTCCCTCGAAGGAAATCTGGAAAAAGATGCGGTAGACCGCGATGTCTTCGTGTTTCTGCCATCGAGCTACGCCAAGGAGGAGCATCGCCGTTATCCCGTTGTGTACGCGCTCCACGGTTATTCCATTGGAGCCGAACAGTGGACCCACGAGATTCACGTGCCACAGACGATTGAGGGCGCCTTCGCTCAGGGCGCCAAGGAGATGATCCTGGTTCTCCCGGATTCGAAGACGCTGTACGGCGGATCGATGTATTCAAGTTCGGCCGTCACAGGTGACTTCGAAAGATTTATCTCGCAGGATTTGGTCGCCTACATTGATGCGCATTACCGAACGATACCGGCGCGGCTAGGCCGCGGGTTGGTTGGGCACTCGATGGGAGGATATGGCGCGACGCGCATCGGAATGAAGCATTCCGACGTGTTTGGGAGCTTGTACATTATGAGTCCCTGCTGTCTGTCGGCCCGGCAGTCCGGTCCCTCCGACCTGGCAAAAGCGCTGGAGTCTGTGAAGACACCAGAAGACGCGGCCAAGCTGTCGTTCTTTGGACGCGCGCAACTGGCGAGCGCCGCTGCGTGGTCACCTGATCCGAAGAATCCGCCGCTGTATCTCGACCTACCCACGAAGGACGGTGTCCCGCAGCCAGACATCATCGCGAAATGGGCCGCCAATGCGCCCCTAGCTTTTGTAGATCAGTACGTTGACCGGTTGCGTGACTACCGAGCCATCTCAATTGATGTAGGCGACCAGGATGGATTGCGCGTCGACACCGGCAAGCTGCACGATGTTCTCGATTTATATGGCATACTTAACGGATTTGAAATCTATCACGGTACTCACACCAGCGCAGTAGCCGACCGTTTTCAGAACCACGTACTGCCATTCTTCAGCAAAAACCTGTGTTTCGAAGGTGATTGCGGTAGAGGCAGTCAATAAACCAATTATGCGCTACGCTCGGTTAGCAATCGTTCGGTACGACGCCCAGGCTCTTGTTTAGGTTAGGGATTGCATACCGCGCATCATCTCGCGTACGAGGTGCGGCGACTCTCACGCGCCGCCCTGCCAACGGATACGGCTGAGCTGGCCCGCTATCTCATTGGGAAAACCATCGTCCGTAACCTGGGGCCAAACAGGATGAGTGGCCGCATTGTCGAGACGGAGGCTTACCCGCCGGGCGATTCGAGCGGCATGCTTACCGTGGACAAACGGCGCGCAACCATTCGCTGTTTTTGGACACCGGGTTTGCTTACGTGTACTTCATTATGGGACGTCCTTCATGCTGAACGTGACGGCGGAACAGCCCGGGGTTGGCGCCGGCGTACTGCTGCGCGCGCTGGAACCGCTCGATGGAATTGAGCTAATGCAGCGGCACCCGCAAAACCGAGAAATTGACTGACCTGGCGAGAGGACCCGGCCGGCTCGCGGCTGCATTGCAGGTCGACGCGCGTCTCGACGGCATTGATCTATGTTCGGAAGGCCCGATTTGGCTCGGCACCCCGGTTCAGAAGAGTGCGGGCATCAGCAAAAGTGCGCGCATCGGCATCACCCGCGAAGTCGGCCGGTTGTTGCGTTTCTCTGAGGCCGGTAACCTCTTCGTATCTGGCCCCAGGGCATGAGTTCGGCGGCGGCAACCTTAAGGCGCGAATCGCAATCAATATTGAACAGAGGCTACCCCGCAATTAGGTTGTCAAGGCTGAAAGGTCCCGGCCCCGAAAAGATCAGCCAGACGAGAATCATCACGTACAGAACCTCTGGGAGGTAAAGGAAGTCATCGAGCCAGGCGAATATTCCGGTCTCCTGGATGCTGTGAATTCGGTCGGTAGCAATGGCAACGATCATATCGACTACGAGCACGAGCGCAGACAAGGGCGTCAGCAGACCGACCACCAGACCAGCGCCGGAGGCGAACTCAATTAGCGAGACGAAGATTGCATTAGCGTGCGGAAAGGGAATGTGCGACTCCCGCAACGTATTCTCCATCGCATTGAATTTAGCCGGTACAAACAGCTTTGTCCCGCCAGAGACACAGAAGAAAAACCCGATCAAGATGCGCACGGCAGTTGCCGGTATCCATTCCGCCGCGCGGAGCGCTGACAAGAAGTTCTCGATGGCGTGCCACATTGCGAGTCTCCTCTGTTCTGTTGCTACCCGGTTAAACGGCAGCCAGGTTCGGCCGGAGCCGATGATCGACGCTCATTTTCCAAGCGAGCTTTGTTGCTTCTGCCACCGGGGCGTCCATAGCCGGCGCAACGCGCCATCATCATGAAGCAGCGGCTTTACTCATCCGTTTTTCATTGAACAGTTGCAGGCGGGATCGGACGACCTCCGCCACGGAATCGAGGACAGGGCGCAAAATTTTGTAGGGGACGACTTCGTTGGGCTGAGCCGCCAAGCTGCTTTCTAAGGATTGCCTCCATGCGACCCGCAGTTCAGTGCTGACGTGGACGATGTTAATTCCCGCAGCGATTGCATTCCGAAAATCGTCATCGCTGGTTCCCGACCCGCCGTGAAGCGTAAGAAAAACTTGAGTAGCTTGTTTGATTTCAGCAATTCTTTCGATATTCAGGCGCTTCTTCGTTCTCCCGTCCACCATACTCTGCACCATCCCGTGCATATTGCCCACGGCTGGTGCGAGGATGTCGATTCCAGTGAGGTGAACGAACTCACTCGCTTCTTCGGGGGTAGTCAGTGTCCTGAACTCGCTCTGAGCCGTTGCATGTATCTCAGAGCCAGTTCCTATATCGCCTATCTCGCCCTCTGCAACGATTGCAGGATTGATTGCCTTGATTGCGTCAACCGCTTCCTTCGTGCTGGAGACGTTCTGTGCGAACGGAAGCGCAGAAAAATCGATGACAATTGCGTCAAAGCCCGCCTTCGCTGCCTCGACCGCCTTGCGCAGTGAGTGTGTGTGGTCCGCATTGAGAAAAATGGGCACATCGAATTCTTCGCGCAGGCTGTTGACTAAGGCCGCAAGCTGGCGTACTCCAAAGAAATCACGCTCTCCTTCGGACGCACCGACAAGTACCGGAACAGCCATTTGACCTGCCGCTGAAAGGACCGCTTTCAACAAAACGAGGTCTGAGACATTGAAGTGGCCGAGGGCTGCACCTTCTTTTTCCAGACGAGTCAAAACACTCCGCAATGCGTCCATGTCGTGTTCCTTATTTAGGTGGCTAGATCACCAGCGCCAATAGAGTTTATCTAACTGGATACGCGGTGAAGATGTAGTCTTTCGACGCCACCTTCGTGTGGCACGCATATCCGCATTCGGAGCCGGTCACGGAAGGCTCAAACGTCTTAGACGCGGCATCATACTCAAACTTGGCATATGCCCATCCGTGTGTGTTCGGAAATCTTTTCGAATCCTTCTCGATGAAGCTGAGCGATTTCAGGACATCCGGCACCTCAACGAAGTACGGCGACTCTACGTTGGATTTCTTGAGCCACTCGATCTTTACGGTCTTGGACCCTTCGGGAAAAAGCCTGCCACCATCTGGGACACCCTCGTTGTAGGCGTCAATCATCGTGGGGTTTCCGAGGATCGCCTTGACGCTGGTTTTAGTTTCACTGACCGCGATAGTCCGCCATGTTTCGTATCCCTTGAACTCGGAGAATGCGAGTCCATCCGGTACCTTCAGCGCATACCTGTCCTGCTGCGCCGGAAGCGTCAGACGCATCAAAAGCATAATGGCTACTCCAGTGGCGGCGAGCGTGGGGAGTCGTTTGTTCTTCAAGTGCAAATGCTCCTTGGTGTGATGGTTGCTGCTGAATGATGTGACTTGATTACCACCGCGAAGGGCTATCTGATCGCCGCGGCCTGTCCCCGTGACAGTACTCCCCCTGCTTTCCTGCTGGAATCTAAGCCGCCTTCTGGGCAGCCATGAAATTGAGAAGAGCTTGGGCTGTAGAGGTGGATGACGCGGGATTTTGTCCGGTAATGAGCCGGCCATCAGTGATGGAAAAGGGCTGCCAATTCGACTTTTTCTCAAAGATGGCACCGAGCCGCAGCAGTTCGTCTTCCACGAGGAATGGCACAACGCTTGTGAGCTTCATCTCTTGTTCTTCGCCATTGGTGAAGCCAGTTACTTGCTTGCCCTTTACCAGCGGCTCGCCGTTGTATTGAACATGGCGAAGTACACCCGGTGAGTGACAGACCAGGGCAATTGGCTTACCGGAGTTGTAGAATGCTTCGAGCAGCGCGATGGATACCAAGTCCTCCGCGAGATCCCACATGGGACCGTGCCCACCCGGATAGAAAACCGTGTCGAAGTCGTTCGACTTCACATCCGCGAGCCGCACGGTGCTAGCGAACGCTCTTTGCGCCGCCTCATCGCTTTTGAAGCGGACCTGGGCGGGCGTCTGGTTTTCGGGCTGATCGCTTTTGGGATCGATTGGCGGCTGTCCGCCCTTGGGTGAGGCGAGAGTCAACTGGACGCCGGCGTCCCTGAAGACGAAGTAGGGCGCCGCTCCCTCTTCCAGCCAGAAACCGGTTTTGAGACCTGTATCGCCGAGTTGGTCATGAGACGTCAGCACCATCAAGATCTTCATATTCCATCTCCTTACCCTTCGCGTGTGCAGATGTGCGATGTATTGGGCCTGACGGCATCAGACCACAACGTCGGGGGCCGGGCAATTAGACGTTAGTATCGGGATCGGCCGATACCATCGTCCAATTGTGTTGCGGCTGGGTTCGTGGCTTAATTAAAGCGGCGTAGGTGCGGTTGATCTCATTCCACATGGCATTCTCGCCGCAGGCAGGAGGATAATCATGGCTCAACCGATGGCGAAGCCCATTTCACTACAGCAGGGGAACGAAACGCGCCCAGCACATGCAGACGAAGGGGTTTTTGAGGCAATTCTCTCCGAAGATATCGAGTGGAAGGCTTTCGCCGCATTCCCTCCCTCGGCGCGCCTTGCGGTTGTGATGGGGAGGCCCTCCGAGCCTGGGCTCTATACGGTGAGGGTCAAGGTGCCAAATGGTGTCAAGCTCATGCCCCATCGGCATCCCGAGGATCGCATTTACACCGTCATTTCCGGCGTCTTCTACATCGGTCTTGGTGACGAATTCGACGCCGACAAACTGCAGGCATATCCTCCCGGTGCCGTCATCGCTTTGCCCGGCAACACATCCCATTTCCACTGGGCGAAGTCCGGTGAATACATTACCCAAGTGTCGGCGATCGGACCGCTGGGCATGGAATATGTCAATTCGAAGGACGATCCGCGGGGGCCCGCATGATGATAACTTCCCGCAGCATACGGTGTCGAGGTTAAGGCAATAGGATCAGGTGAGGAGCGGTATGGCAGACAATCAGATCGAGACAATAAACACGCATGAGGCTATTGCGCGGCTAGCTTACGATTTCTGGGTAAAAAGGGGCCGTCCGTTTGGCTCACCTGAAGTTGACTGGTTTGCCGCCGAGAAGGCTAGGGACTCACCACATGGACATGCTGGAGCGACCTTTTACTTGCCGGCTTTCGAGATGGGACCAGACGAGGGCCCATTCGGCGAGCCAAGCTAGCAGAATCGAAAAGCCCCCTCCGTCTAATTCTTCCGTTCATTCGCAGGCGTTTCAACACTGGCCCGGTCCTTCCACCCATGGAAACGGGACACGTCCCCGGTATTCCATGCCTCGCGGAGCCCAGGGGCGCTCAGATCCCAGTCTGGGCGGGTTTCGCTTGTCACGGAGCGTAAGTCGTGCCAAAGGTCAACAATTGAAGGACGACCCCAGAACCAGTAGCCGTTGTAGATGCTGTAGATGACAAGACCCGGCTTGAGCACCAGCGTGTGCGGAATCATTGGGTTATGCTCGGGGTCGGTATACTCCTGGATGTCGAGGTCTTTCTGAATCGTCCGATCTGGGTCTGAAAGGAAAGTCCACTGGGCTCCGACTGATGCCCGAAACTCCTGAAGCGTGTGATGGTCGTCCGTTGAAATCGTCGCGATCTGCGTGTACGCCACGGCAATTTTCGGGTAAAACGCGGCAAGTTCCAGATGCTGTTGGTGTTCCTTTGGGCAGTAGTGGCCGCGCGCGAGCGTAAGGATCAGTGGATCGTCACCCTGTAGCTCGCTGAGCTTGCGCAGTTTCCCTGTGTGATCGGGCAGCTCGTAGTCGGGAAAAACGCTTCCAGGCGCAAGATTATGACGCATGTTAAAACTCCTTTCGATGGCATCGCACGTAGCACTTATTTTGGCAGCTCCGTCCGGGTGCTGCTCCGCGTAACGGATTGCCTATCTTGTGCTTTGGGCGACGGTGCCCGATAGGCGACATCGAGGAAGAGTACCAGACGTTCGCTCAAAGCGCGGGACGCCTGTGCGGATCATGTCGACCAGCCGTCCATAGTATGGCCGACCAGCCGTCACCGTGACTTGATTCATCGTGCTCGACAGTCTACAGAAGAACTGCGCCCGCAGAGCAGGATCGTCGGCGTCGAAGCCCTCGCTCAGCGCATCGTTAACCGTATGTGAGATCGGTGCTTTGTCCGACTTCGATGATGTAGCCGTCGGGATCGCGGATGTAGCACCGAATCTCGCCGTACTTCGGTATCGGTTCCGTAATGAACTCCGCTCCTCGGCCTTTCCATAGTTTGTAGCACGCCTGAATATCCGCGACGCGAATATTCATAAAGCCGTTGATCCTGTTCGGGTCGGGGACGCTGAGCGTTACCGTTGGCTTGTCGGGAGTTGGGCCGCCCCCAACGTTGACCAGAAGCCAGGTATTCGCGATCTGGATGTACGCCGGCGCGCCTTCGGTGTCGCCTGTGCTCAGAACGCGACCGCCAAAAACCTTTTCGTACCAGCGAGCCGATCGGTCGATATCGGCGACGGTGAGGAAGTGTGCGACGCTGAACCCTTCCCGCGGGGGCATTTCATAGCTCTTCTGTTCGATTTGTACGCTGTTCATTGATGACTCCAATTCCGATGCGGCGCTCACTATCAATGCCCTGGCGCAAGAGTTCGGGTATTCGCTGGATGTGACGGACCGCGATTGCGGGCAGTGATAATTGCTCCGACAGCAATTTGATTAAGCCAGAAGCGTGAGGATGAATCTATTGGACGAAGGTATCGATCAGTACCGAGACTCGGGGTCTGTCTATGGGCAAGGATGTTCCGCTGGTGTCTTCTCTTCCCAAAATGATGTCAAGCCACCAGCAAGATCTTCCCGGCGCCGCCCTTCTCTGCCGCTGCTTGTGCCTCTGCCGCTTCATTGAGTGGCAGTTTCAGGCTAATCGGGATCACTAGCTTGCCATCTCGCATTGCTTCGGCCATGAACTCCAGCGTTTTCCTGTCGAATTTCGAGAATACTGCTACGGCCTTTACAGATGGATACTTCGCGGCGTTCTGCGGTGGCCCAACAACCGATGAATAGACTCCTCCCGGCTTGACCTTGGCAATCAGCTTCTCGGCGGTTCTCCCGCCGACCGTATCAGCCACGGCATCGAGCAGCGGAAGATTTGCGATCGCGGTGTCGTCGTCCGTTGCGACAACCTGATCCGCGCCGACAGTCTTTGCATCATCGATCTGCGTTTTCAAAATTCCCGCGATCACAGTCGCCCCGCGTGCCTTCGCAGTGAAGACCGCCGAACGCCCGACATTTCCTGCAGCACCTACGACGAGAACTGTCTGGCCCGCTTTGATTTCCGTAGCTAAGAGGAGCTGGTTGCCAGTCGTCGTCACCAACGGAAGCGCGGCTGCCTGAACCAAGTCGAGCCCCTTGGGAACTTTCGCCAGAATCGCGGCGTTCACGACACAAAGTTCGGCGTAAGTATTGTCCGCCATAGCGAACACCTGGTCGCCGACAGAAAAGCCCTCGACTCCCGGCCCAATCTTGACCGCAGTGCCCGCAATATCGACGCCTACAAGTCCGGGGAACTTGATGGGGTAGGAATCCTTCATTAATCCAGCACGCCGCTTGTAGTCGAGCGGGTTCACGGTTGTGGCAGCGACCCGCACCAGCACCTCGCCCGGGCCCGGAACCGGGTCACGGTACTCTTCGAACTTAAGTACTTCCGGACCACCATAGTTGTGGACAACAACTGCCTTCATCTTTCATCTCCTTAACTCACACATGCATTGCGTCTCTATGCACGTTAAAAATGAACCCTCGCACAGGCGTCTCCCTGACGAGGGCCACTTAATGTTCGGCCGGTTCAACGCTTCTGGTACGGGTGGAAAATGTAGTCTTTCGCCTTCACGGCCACATGGCAGGTTTGTCCACAGCTTTCAAGGGCCGTGGGATCGGCGGTGAACTTGTCCGATGCGGCGTCGTAGTTGAAGACCGCGTACCCCCAGCCGCCGGTCTTCGGGAATCTCTTGCTGTCCTTCTCCATCACGAAAGCCTGCTTGAAGACATCGGGCACATCCACTTTAAAAGGCGCTTCCGTGCTCTTCTTCGGTTTCCATTGGAGCTTCACGATCATGGAGCCCTGCGGGAAAGGCTGGCCGTTTCCCGGAGCGCCGGATTTGTACGCTTCAATCATCGCCGGATTCGCGACGATTACCTTAAGGACTTCTTCGGTGCGGGCCGAAGAGACCACAGACCAGTCTTCGTATCCTTTAAAGTCGGAGAACGCGATTCCCCCGGGCGATCTCAACAAGTACTTGTCGCTTTCCTGACCTTGCGCGTAAAGGACCGCACCGCCGAGGATGGCCAGCAGCGCCGCGGCCGCCATGATGCCAGAGACCGTGATCGGTTTTGCGTCGCTGAGCCTTTGTTCCTTCTGTTTTCGTTGTACTTGCGCCAAAGATTTCGCCATAACTCTCCTTCACAGAAACTTTTTAACCCGACCACGTGCGTTGCGAACCATCTCAATCAAGCCATTGTTGACGTAATAAAGCAATTGGACGATGGTATCGGCCATCGGCTGTGCGTGACGAGGTTCCGTTCGTTTGATCAGTCGTCAGGAATTGTTGGGTGAAGAACGGTATCGACGATAGCATCGTTCAATTGCCCACGCTTCCACGCTTCTGGTCTGATGGCGATACGCCGATCAACCAAGTGCGGAGCTCGCAAGGTAATCCGCATTGAACATCCGGAGAACGATCTATGTCTCACCATTACTCTGGTCCCGATTTATGGGTTCAACCCATTCCAGTTGCCGAGCAGCCATGACCGCGAACTATCATCGCTCGGCTGCGCGTAGTCCGCACCGAACTGGGCACGGCAGGAGAACGCCGTCGCGAGAATGAGCAGGTAAATTCTTACGGTCCCCGCGGCGCTCCAGGCCTTGCCGGAGTCAGCGCTCTGCATCTGAGTGAAACCCTACGCGAGTAATGAGGGCAAAAGGCGCGCATTTATCGACCATGCCTGGCAAAGGCGTCGTTCGCATTCCGACTGATCTTCGGCCACTTCTGCTCCCTGGCAGCGGCCACTCGACCGACGGATGCCACGTCTTGACAGACACCAACACCAACGTCTAATAGATTCGTCTTCACAGTTTTGGCGGAATAGTCGATGAATGCGCCCCGAAGTATCGGAGACGTTCAAGGGAAGCTACAAAAGGAGAAATCATGACAACTGTGAATGCACCTACGAACGCTGCTACGCGGGAGACTTCCACGGCAACAGTGAACGGATCAACAAAACTGGCACAGATCCGCCTGACACGGCGGTCGCCCGCCTATTGGCGCGTCACGATCGACAACCCGCCTATCAACGTCATGGATCCGGAAATGGTCCGGCAATTTCAGGAAATTATCAATGCGCTCGAAGCCGACGAACATGTCAGGGTGGTGGTCTTCGACAGCGCGGTCGAGGACTACTTCTTAAATCACTCCGATTTCCTGGCCAAGCTCGAGGACCTGACCTCAATGCCGGCCGGTCCCACAGGCCTGCCGCCCTGGCCGGACTTCCTGGTGCGTTTGACCCGCGCGTCCGTTGCCTCCATTGCTCTCATCCGCGGACGGGCGACCGGCAACGGCAGCGAGCTCACACTGGCTTGTGACATGAGTTTCGCCAGTCGCGAGAAGACCATCATTTCGCAATGGGAGGTTGGCGTGGGGATGGTTGCGGGCGGCGGCCCGATGGCACGGCTGCCTCAACTCATAGGGCGAAACCGCGCCCTTGAGGTGCTTTTAAGCTCGGAAGATATCAGGGCAGACCAAGCCGAGATCTACGGATACGTGAATCGAGCCCTGCCCGACGCCGATCTGGACGCGTTCGTAGAAACGCTCGCGACCCGGATTGCCGGGTTCGACAAATGGGCCATCGCCAACACCAAACGTCTCGTCAACACGAGCCTGCCGCCAGATGTCGAACTCGGGGCCGGGTGGGATGCGTGTATCGCTTCGCTCGGTCGACCAGCCGCCCAGGACGGGATCAAAGCGCTGATGGCGCGCGGCTTCCACAAGCCGGGGGATGCAGAGAATCGGCTCGGATACTACTTGGGCCAGATCGTTCGGTAGGCCAGAGTTCGGTCACCGAGAATCGACCTAGCCGCTACCAAAGTGCGCATATTGCGGAGCTTGTGACCACAGGCTCCGCAATCTCTGTCGAGCGCCCGCCCCGCGTCCTTGTACGCCGCTCCTCGGCAGCGTTAAGTCCAATTCGATCTGACTACTTATTCCTCGTTGAGAGCTGGTCAATGACTGCCGCCCCTGCCTTGCTGACCACTTCATCTTGCGAATCGGTACCCCCGGAACAACCGACTGCGCCGATAATCTTGCCCTGCTCAATCAATGGAATGCCGCCTCGCGACGCGATCACTCCGTCGAACGCGAGCAGGTAGTTGAGATGCATGACCTGGATACCGTCTTCGAATACCTTTGTAGGCCGGCGGAATGTGGCAGCTGCTCGCGCCTTATGTTCCGCAATCTGGATTGAGGCAAGCATCGCGCCATCCATTCGCTGGAAAGCAACTAGGTTGCCGCCAGAATCGGCTACTGCCAGGTTCATCTTCCAATTTCGCTTTTTGGCCTCTGCCACGGCGCCGGCAATGACCGCCTGGGCTCGGTCCAATGATATGGGAAGACCATAAGGTACATCGAATGGCATCTCGTCTGGAACGACATCAAGAGGATTCGACGACGTGAGGCGTGTTTCAATGGCGATTTCTGTTTTGGTGTTTGACATACATTTCCCTCCTCAGGGTGCGAAGTTTATTTTTGAACGACCTTTCCCACGTGTGCGCTGGCAAATTGGGGCGGTCAAACGCTGACTTTCAATCGGGCCGGCCCAGCAGATAGCCTCGAGAAGATTCAGCCCTCCATGGCGGCGCGCAGTTAAGCGGATTCCTGAGCCACATCCGGGCTGAGCCTCGCGGCCATCCTCACCAACTCTGCAAAAGACTCGGCCCTCATCTTTTGCATGACTTGGCCTCGGTGTGCCTTCACTGTGATCTCACTAATTCCGAGCTCTGCCCCAACCTGCTTGTTCAATAAACCAGAGACGACCAGCCCCATAACCTGCCGTTCACGACAGGTGAGTGAGTCATAGCGGCTCTGAAGAATGCGAAGTTCCATCGCCCTAGCGAGAGCAATGCGACTGCGGTGGAGGCTTTCCCGGATAGCGCCAAGCAGAACGTTGTGCTTGAGTGGCTTCATCAGAAATTCGACAGCGCCCGCCTTCATGGCTTGGACTGATGTCGTCACATCGCCGTGGTGTGTGATGAACATAATCGGCATATCAGTCCGCTCCACGGCAAGGCGCTTCTGGAGATCGAGACCGTCGACATCTGGAAGAGACATGTCAAGCACGAGACAGCTTGGTACAGCGGGTCGAGGCCGGATAAGGAACTCTTGAGCGGACGCGAAGGTCTCCGGCTGCCATCCTTCGCACCGGAACAATGATTCTAGAGATTCGCGCACGGCAATATCGTCGTCGACAACGAATACGATTGGCGTGGCTTGCGAAGTTGCTGCTGTCATACGAGTTGGCCCTCAATGAAGCGCCGAGTGCGCTAGCTTCCGGTTGTTTGTCTGGTAATCCACTCGCGGACGTATGGATCACAATTGGCCAGCGCAATATCATTCGCTTCGCACCGAGCGAGAAAAGTGATACCGTCTTGACCCGTCAAAGTCATATCTTTCAGATCGAGGATGATCCGGCGACTTTTGCCTTCCGCGCCGACTAGCGTCTCCAACTCCGCAATGTGTTCTTTGTCGATCCGACCGCTTAATGTGAACACGACGTCCCCGTTCGCCTTTTTTTGAATTCTCAACATTTCGTTAGCCGGGGACGGCGATCCATCGTCAGCAAACTGCCGTGGATAGCGCCCCCGGGCATTTCGTGTCAGTCTCTTGAAGCTGTAATTTGCAGCTTGAGCACCAAACGAAGGTTAGTGGGACTAAACGACTTATCGGAAAGCTTAGTTGACGAATCTCGCCAATTGACGAAGTTCGTACAGCGATCTCCTCGTCAAACCGAACATAAGCCGGGAGAGTCTAGGAGTCTTCCAAAGGATCGGCGCCTTTGAAGCGATGCTTATGATCTTCTATGACTTGATCTTCGATTCCAGACGAATTCGTCGCATACCGAGTTTCGCAGCGGCGCCCAACGCCCTTAGACACGTCCTCGGCATTTGCTCAAAGCAGCTTCATTCGTCAAAACGGTCCGTGTCTCACTGACAGTCATGGAGCGCTCGATTACGTTCTGTAGTTCACGACTGCTACCTGGCCGCCCGTACCATTGAAGCAGTTCGAGGCTCTTTTTTATCTGCCGTAGTGAAGTCCTGTCCGGTCTCTCGCGCGTAACGATCCAGAAAAACATTCACCAGCAACGGGATGTGAGCTCCTCGGAAGCGGTCCCGCCGACGTACGAGCGGGTTAGGCTGCCGTGTTCATCCCGTAACGGATCCAGCGGAGGAGAAACCAGCGATATCTCCGGTCTGCTCTTGCTGGACGTACTTCTGCTTTGTGCGGCAGTCCGCCTGAGAGTTGAGTTTGAGTTACGCTCTTGCGTTCTCAATCATTGAGGTGGGAAAGATTCCCTTGTCGCACATCCGCCGCTGCTGAGGAGCTGAGGCCAAGGTCATGAGCGCGGCCGCACGGGACGCGGTTGGGTTTCGTTATCCAGTCAGCATTTCCGGCTGAGTCTCTTGCGCTCCGGCAACAAGTTACGTTCGCCTCTCAAGTCGCCGCAGTCCAAGACTTCGAGGGTCCTACTTTGTGACTCTAGCTGCTAAGCCGATATGCGCTCGGGAAACCACATAGTCAGTGTCTGAAGCAAGCTTTTGATGACAGAATCCACACCGGTTCGTTGGGAGGGACGCAGCCGTGCTGTCGTAGGGTGGGAATTTATGGCCGAACGTGAAGTAACCCCAATGGCCCGGGGCGTCAGCGAAGCGTTTGGAATCTTTCACCATAAGGGCGAGGCCGTCGTAGCTCGCCTCGTAGATGCCTTTGCCGAACGAAGTCTCGCAAACATGAGTTTGTGCGTTGCAGTCTTTGTCCGTGCGAATGACGCTGTACTCCTTAACGATCTGAGTGCCATCCGGCCACTTTCCGGAAGCTTCGAAACTGGCCATGGCCGTTGGCTCGACATATGCATGCAGCAGTTCCGGCGTTTCGATTTGTGATAAGTCCAACACATTGATGCCGCCGCTTTTGAAACTTGTCCCGACATGCGACCATTCGCGATACCCCACGGGCAGACTGACACGACCGTCTGGATTGAAGTGCGCCCGAAGGATCGCAGGTTCAGCGGAGGAGAAAACTGATTTTGAATTGTCGGCCCAAGCGGCGATCGCCAGTACGGCAATCGACACTACCGCAACTTGTTTCACACGCGATCTCCTATTTTGTGGGGAGCCTTGGGTCTGGCGGGACGCCGACCTGCTCCGCCTTAGAGTACGGTTCACCGAAATACGGAAATTCGGGACGCGTCCGCTTCTTGTCCGGAGCTACACCATCCCCAAGCGCGGTGTTTGTCGCGAGTGAGAGCATCACGTCCATAACATCGTCGGTGAGTCCCCGTCCATTGAACCCGGCGAAGTCGAATGCCGCAGCGGAATCCAGTTGAAAGGGGAGGTTTGTCGGGCAGAGCCTCGCGGTCAGCTGTTTTCCATAGCCGGCTGGATTCGCAGCGGAACCGGCGAGCGCAGTCATTTTTTCGGCAAAGTTCCCGATGTGCGGAGCGAAACGCTCGACGTCTTTTGAAGGCACGGACCGGTTGTAATCCTCTCTTAGGTTCTTCAGTGCCGGGTCCGAGAGAAACATGTGGGTCAGGAGTGGCAGACCCCATCGCGAAACCTGAACTTCCGGCGCGTGTCCGTAGAGTGAGGCAGTGGCCCAGCTGTGTACCATACCGTTGCCGATCAACGCGGTGGGCACTTCCAGAACAATTGCGGTGACATTCTGGTTGGCAAAGATGTTCTTGCGATTGCCGAAGGCGGCTGGATCGAATCGGTTTTCCCCCCACAGAGTTTTTATGAAGCGAATGATCGCCACACCATCGCCCGCAAATAGGTCAGGAGCCAGCCCGGCATAGGCGATAACACCTTTGTCGTTCCTTTCGATCCGACCCGTTTGGCCCTTTATGACGAGTTCACCTTCAGCGCCTCGCATAGCAGCGTCTCCGGTGGCCCTCTTAACCGTGAAATCTTGGACGTGTTTGTGTTCATCACCGTTTGCGTGAGTCACATCCCCAAACTGAACTTTGAATGTTACCTCTTCGCGGGCGTCTTCGTTGAGATCGAACCGGAAGGCGTAGAGTCCTTCGTCGCGAAACGTATCAGGGGCAGAGATACCGGCGTTCGGATTCACGGTGAGCGCCATCACAGTTGTACCTGGACGACCGGAAAACAGGTAGAAGTCGCAAACATTAATGCGCGGGTCTTCCTGCGCAGTAGGAGTATCGAAATGATGAGACATAAACAGAACCTCTCAAGCTTCTGGGGCAAATAGTTGCTAAACCGAAGGAGCCGGTGGCAACAGGTACGGAAATTCCTGGCACACACGGAAGGGCATCGAAGCAGCTGGCGTTGTGACCACACCTTTCAGAACAGTGCTCACAACAGCTGCTGTGTTATCGGCCGGATGCCTGCCATTCCGGCTCGCAAAAGTAAAGCCAGCCGGATGCGCCGGCCGGTACGACATTACATCCGGTAACAAGAGCTCCGCTAACCGACGTCCATGAGCATCCGGATCGGCGACGCCGCCTCCGGCAGCGGCCATAACTGCAATGCGTTTTCCAAAGACATCGGATAAGAGCGCGCGGTCCTCATCCGGTGAAGACGCGTGGTAGATCTTTGACAAGGTCGAGTCACCAGCTGAAAGTTTCGCAGCGAAGGGGTTCCCGACCCTGAAACGCGTTCCATATTGATCAAAGATTTCCGCCCAGACCTGCAGAGTGTCCCGGTTCGAGAGGGTGTGGCTTTCAAGAACTGCGACTTTGTATCGCGCTGAGCCGCTCGCGTCGGGTCCCGGCAGGCGTCCAGCAAAGGTGCGATCACCGAGAGATCGTGGAATCGTGTTTGCCTGCAGCGGTCTTGGTCCCGATATCGTCCAGGTCTCATGGTTGACATGAAGGCGGACCAGGAATTGAGATTCGCGCCAGTTCATGATGGACGCGCTATCGTCAACAAACGTCACGGCAATGACGAGGCTTTCCGATTTCGCTGCCTTGAACGCGAATAGGTTGCCGTCGTATGGTGGTTGAACACTCCCCGATGCCTTGCACCATCCCGCAAGCGGCAGCATGAACCCCGCGCCCATGCTCAGAGCGGTACGGCGCGTTATTGCTTGTTGGTCTGACTTTGCGTGCATGGCATTTACCTCTTTACGTATTCTGAGGGCAACTTGCGCTGCCTCCGCCGTCAGATTTGACTGCCTAACACCTGTACTCTTCTGCAGGGCTTAACGGGCGTTCGCCCCCTACGTATCCGTGTTAGAGTCAGCGACCTTTCCTGTTCAGAAGTACTTTGAAGATTGTGTTTCCGGGCACAAGAAGGGAGATCTCGGTGCCGGCTTGGGAAGTGACAATCGTCAGTTTTCCTCCGATGCGGAGCGCTCGCTCGCGCATACCCTGCAAGCCGAAATGGCCAGGTTTTCCCAATCTGACGATCTCCTGATCCATGCCGAGTCCGTTGTCTCGAACCGTCAAGTGTAGATCCTGGGCGTATTCGAGCTCGACGCTTATGCGCGTTGCTTGGGAATGCGCACACGCATTCTGGATCGCTTCATATCCAATGCGATAGACCTCGTCCCTGGCGATTGGATGCATGTCCCTGCTTTCCCCACGAGACGATAAGTAAATCTCGATCGGATTGTTGATTCGGCAATCGTCGCCAACGCGGCGCAAAGCTTCGGCGAGATCATTGCCTTCAGTTGTGGAACTACGTAGCGTTGCGAGGGCAGCTCGACCCTCGATGATTGCTCGTGCTAGCCACTCGGAGAGCAAGTTCACGGCGTTCTGCAGCCGCGCTGGATCGGCGGGCCCTTCAAGTGCGTGATCGGCGACTAGTTTGCCACCCTGAATCGTTTGGATGAGCGTGTCGTGCAGGTCACGCGCCAAACGAGTTCGCTCTTCCAGTCTTTCGTCGAAGCGAATCCTCAACGAAGCGGATATCTGCGCCACTCTGTACTTGTAGCCTAGATAGCACAACGCGAAAGCCACGAACGTGCAGGCGGCTTTGAACCAGGAGGTCTGATACCAAGCCGGGGGAATCGCAAACTCCACCCACGCCCCGCTGTCATTCCAGACTCCATCGTTGTTGCACGCGACGACATGAAATTTATAGTGTTCTGGCCTGAGATTCATGTAAAAAGCCGTGCGCCGGCCGCCAGCTTCCTGCCAAACTGAATCGTGCCCTTCGAGCTTGTAACGGAATCGAACGCGTTGCGGCATGACGAAACTGAGCGCAGTGTAGTTGATCTCGATGTCGCGAGTGAGGGGTGGAAGGTTGAACTTTCCGCTAGAGGGATAAGTTTTCCCGTCGGCCGCAAATTGTTCTACGTGAACGGGCGGAGGTATCGGATTGTATTCGAGGTGATCCGGGTCTACCATCTGTAGAACGCTCTCGTTCACGAACCACAGTCTGCCATCGGTGGATCGTGCCGCGGCCGGCTCAAAGCTGGAATCGGCAGCCTGCACCCCGTCAGATGATTCGAAGGTCCGGACTTGTACTCTGATATTGGGACTTCTCCACCATTTTTCAAGTTCCACTTGTGCGATCTTCACCAGGCCGCAAGGCGTATAGAGCCACAGGGCATGCTGACTGTCTAAGAGGAATGCATAGGCACCATCGCAGGGAAGTCCATTCCGCATGGTCAGAGTATTCAACTTTCCTTTCTCCCACCTCACGACCGCTTTTGATGAGGCCCCCCAAATAGAACCGTCGGAGTTGACTACGAAGTGATAGATGTTCCCGAAGTTCGCTGGGCCCTTTGCAGGAATCGTCTTAAGCTGGCCATCGCGATATCGAGCTAAACTCCCGTGAAGGAGGCTCAACCAGATGCCCCCTCCTGAATCGGCCGCTACCATCAATGGGGAAGCCATTGATCCGGTGGTGAACTCTTGAACCACTTTGCGATTGTGCAAACGAATCAACGATTCGGGTTTAGTCGAACTAACGGCCCAGACGTCACCGGTAGTATCCTCGGTCAAACCGGTGACAACGCCGATTGGCGCACCGCCGGATTTGAAAGTCGGACTAAAATGACCACTATCAAAGACAAAGAGCTTTTTATCTACTCCGACCCAAAGGTGTCCGGTATGGTCTTCGAACAACGAAGTCACTCTTCCGCCAGGCAATCCGTGTTGTTCCTGAATGAAAGAGTCTTTTCCCGGGCGAATCGAATCGAGAGCTCCGTTCGTTCCGATCCAAACCGTGCCATCTCGGGATGCGAGCACCGAACCGGCCTTATCAGTGGATAATCCCTCACGTTTTGAAAAGGTCGCTACCGGAAGGTTACGGAAGCTGTCTATTCCTCTAGAAGTTGACACCCACATATCGCCTTCGTGATCCTGATAGAAGGCGATGATTGAGTCACTCGATAAGCCATCTGCGCTTCCAAAGCGCTCGACCTTGCCGTTGTGGATTCGGTAAACACCTTGGCCCAGAGTCCCAACCCAGAGGGAATTATCACGGTCTGAGAACAACGTTGTGACTACAAGCGTGGTGCCGTCCAGAGACGGTGTAATGAATGGCTTCCATGCGCCCTGAATCAACTGCTGCAAGCCCAAACCATGTCCTGCTCGTTGCAATCCAACCCAGAGAGACTTAGGCGAAGCGGCCACAATCCCCTCGACTCCGGCAAGCCCTTCGGATCGCTTCAGGCTGTGTACCAGATAAGTCTCCGATGAGCCCGGGCGCCATCGGATTAGCATGCTGGAACCGCCAATCCAAAGATTTCCGGTGGAATCTTGTGCTAGTGGGCCGGCATAAGGTGTGGGTACGCCGTCCGCTTTCCCGTAACAGCGAAGACGCCCGCTTGCAACCTGACAAATGGCGCCCGACGAGTCGCGAACTCTTGAACGAGCGATCCAGATGTCCCCCTTTTGGTTCTCAAGAATGGAGTTGATGCGCGAGGACGCCCCGGGGAATCTAAGGAGCTGTTGATGAGTCCATTGAAAAAGGCCGCTTCTAGCACCAATCCAGAGATCGCCATCGCGCGCACCCAATAGAGAATAGATGCTTTCTGAAAGCAATTGCTGTCCACCTGGGCTCCAGTGGACGAAACGAACCCCATCGAATCGGAACAAACCACTCGTTGTCCCGATCCACAGATATCCATCCTTGGTTTGCGTAATTGCGGTTGGCGTGCCGCTAAAAAGTCCGTCTTGTATTCGCCACGCGCTATGAGCGTACTGCGAAAGCGATCTTGCGGGGTCGAGTGCTCGCGCCGTACTGCTTGCGAGACAGATTGTCGCCAAGAATATAGAGACCGAGCGTGAAGCTTTCATAGTCTCGGAGTTTGTTGAACGGACTGGGCACACCTTCGCCGGTACTAAGTTTAAAGCTAGGCGACGGTCGCGAAGCTGTCATATTGTGCGGATAACTTACTGGAGTTTTCTACAGGTCGGCGTAGGGCGATGCGGATCAGAGCTCGAAAAGGCCTCTATTCGTCGCAATGGCTACCGCGTGCGTTCTGTCATTGGCTCGCAATTTATCCATCAAATTCCTGGTGTGAAAATTAACTGTGGTCTCGGCTATGGAAAGGCGATGAGCTATCTCCTTGTTGCGGTGGCCGTCGCGAATGAGGCGCAACACTTCGATTTCGCGCGGCGTGAGATCGTCCTCGCTCATGTACTCCGCGAGCCGACCGGCAATTTCCGGTGGAATGTGCTTTTGCCCGCAGTGAACCGAACGAATCGCTCTCAACAAATCATTTTGTGGGGCGCTCTTCAGCACGTAAGCCGCTGCTCCAGCACGCAGAGCGCGCTGAATGACCAAATCTCCGTCAGAGGTCGTCAACATAATGATGCGAGCAAGAGGGAACTCCCCGCGAATGGTGATCAAAGCGTCGGTACCGTTGGCTCCTGGAAGTCTTTGATCCATTAGCGTAATATCTGGTTTGTGGCGACGGAATTCTGCGATTGCATCCGACGAAGTCGCAGCTTGTGCTACCACCGTCATGTCCGATTGAGCATCGATGATCATATTCAGGCCCACGCGGAAGACCGGGTGATCTTCCACTATCAAAATTCGGATCGTATTGGATGACGCCATTACGGGTTTAGCTGGAGTGCGAGCCTACGCGAGGGCACTCCTTCCACTCGGTTGAGAGTCGACAAATCGAAAACCGTGACAGAAACTCGTAATAATTTTCAACCATCGCTTTCAAGCTCTAGCGCAGAGGCAATGTAATGAGGAGGGGTGCTTTGGAAGACCGCTATGCCATTAATCTAGCCAAGACGGAATTGAGAGAAGGTTATAACAGCGGCGACGTGGAGCGAGTGCTTGCTGTTTTTGCGGATCGATTCACCGACATGAGGGATGGGCAGGCAAGTTTCTGGAACGTCGACGCGAAGACCATGCAGCGTTCGAGATTGGAACGATTATTTCGCGAGTACGAGGTTGAACTGACCCCCGTCATCATCGACATTGAGATTTTTGGAGACCTTGCCGTCGCACACGGTTGGCACCACCTGAAAAGTCTCCCGAAAGCGGGGGGCGCGATGGAACTGAAGAGCACGCGATATGTAGAAGTCTGGAAGCGCTGCTCGGCTGGAATTTGGCAAATCGTTCTGTTTCTGGATAACGCGGATCAGATACCCGAATTAACGCAACAGCTATCACCCGCGTGAGGCGGCAACACTCCT
Organism: Terriglobia bacterium; assembly: GCA_963723645.1. Classification (GTDB taxonomy): domain Bacteria; phylum Acidobacteriota; class Terriglobia; order Bryobacterales; family Bryobacteraceae; genus Bog-105. Next base: position 14,709 of record CAVRRR010000004.1, on the reverse strand, counting down.
GAGAGGAGCTAGGGCTTGTCCGCGCAATTCTCCGATGAAAGCCTTTCCGAAAGGCGCTCACCGAAACTTGCGGGGAGCGGATACCAGTCACCGTCAGCCAATAAGCGAACAGTGTTTTGTGTGCCCTCTAGAACCGCAGTGCAATGCCTACAGTTCCGTAGATGACGCTGCATTCGAGCCTTCAGTGCGGGTTCGATTTCTCCGTCAATGAAATTCGAGATTTCCCGCCAAACCTCAAGGCAGCTGATTTCGATGATTGAGTTCCTCATACGTTAGTCGGCGCCGCAACTCACCAAGGACGAACGCTCCTGTACTCTTTTGACTTGACCGTCCAGTTCCCATCGTATCCGGGTGCGAGCGCTTCACGCATTTGCAGCCTGGCGCGCCGGAGTCGGGTTCTCACCGAGTCATCTGAGATGCCTAACGCTTCGGCGGTTTGCGCCGTGCTTAGATGCTGCAGGTCACGGAGCACTAAAACTTCTCGATACATAGGCTCAAGGCAATTCAACGCCCGCTCGATCGTATCCCTCAACTCCTGACGGGCCAGCGCTTCGCTTGGAATTTCGCGCCAATCGGCAAGGTCCCTGGGCACGTAATCGGCGTCCTCGCTGAGAGGAGGCGCACCCTCCGGCCGGCACAAATGTGGCGCGTCACGACGCCAACGCGCACGCGACTCATTCAAAGCAATTTGAATCAGCCAGGTACTGAACTTGGCCTCGGCGCGGAAAGCCGCCAATCCCCTAAACGCCTTCAGGAACACCTCTTGCGCTACCTCTTCCGCGTCCGCGGCATTACCCAGGAGCGAGTACGCCAGGGAGAAAACAGTGCGCTGATACGGCTCGATCAGGACCCGGAAGAGATCTTTCTCTCCAGTGCAGATCTGATCGATCAGTTCCGCCTCACTGAGCGCGTCTTCAAGCTCCTTCGCCATAGCCAGATGTTTGTCTTTCAAGCATTATCGCTTTTCGGGAAGACGACACACGAGCAGAACGTCACCTGAATGAAATGACAGCGCTCGGGCTGTCATTTTTGTAGTGGCATCCGAGTAAGGAGAGGAACAGAGTAGAAGAGTAATGCGCTCCGCTGACCTCTTACAACCGCGCAGAACGCCACAGGCACAGCTCCGCGAAGAGGAATGGAAAGAGTTCCTTCTCGAAAACTGCAGCCAGGTATTTCAGACTGCTTTACTGTTATCGGCTGACCCACGCACCGCGGAGGCAGCGTTGATCGAAGGCGTCGAAGAGCTAGATCTTTGCCGACCGCCGGGCCAAAGCACCCGCGTTCTTTGGGAGAGAGCCGTCGTGATGCGAAGCGTCGCGCCGCGTGAGTCGGGTCGGTCGTTGTCAATTCATCCGTTTATTCAGCCGGGATTGTGGCCTGTGATCGGGATTGAGCGATTTCCGCGCATATGCTTTGTCTTGCGACGGCTGCTCAAGTATCCAGTGACTTCGTGTGCCCAGATCCTTGGCATCGAAGAGGGCAGCGTACAAGCGCTACTTCAGGCGGCCATGCTGCAACTTCAGCATGGAACCGCGGCAAACGACCTTAAAACCTGAAGTAAAGTACAGCGCTATGGCTAACGCATCTTGCGGGGCAGGCGATCCGAAAAACCCGCACGCTGGGAACGTGGACTCCAGCGCTTCTAAAGAGAGTATGGCAATGCCCAGCGACAGACACTTTGACGTGATAATCATCGGCAGCGGTGCAGGAGGCGGCACTCTGACTTATCGGCTCGCCCCCACAGGTAAACGAATTTTATTGCTGGAACGCGGCGACTACGTACCACGTGAAAAAGACAACTGGGATCCGAAACTCGTCAACTTAGAAGGCAAATATCAGACTAGCGAGAGATGGAAAGATCGCGACGGCAACGAGCTTCACCCACATACGAACTACTATGTGGGCGGAAATACGAAGTTTTATGGTGCGGCCTTGTTTCGGCTTCGCAAGGAGGATTTCGGGGCGATCCAGCACCACTCCGGTATTTCGCCTGCGTGGCCGATCACGTACGAGGACCTGGAACCGTATTACACCGAAGCCGAGCGCTTATTTCAGGTGCACGGAACCCGGGGAGAGGATCCCACCGAGCCTGCGGCCAGCGCACCCTTTCCGTTTCCTGCTGTCAGTCACGAGCCGCGCATTCAGGAACTAAACGATTATTTCGCCAAAGAGGGTCTAAAGCCATTCCACACTCCATTGGGCGTGATGTTGGATGAGAAGAACCATCACACCAGTCCGTGCATTCGTTGCAACACGTGCGACGGTTTTCCTTGCCTGATTCACGCAAAGTCCGACGCTGAAGTCTTAGCAATAGAACCAGCTCTGAAACATCCCAACGTTACGCTGTTGACGAACGCCTTTGTTGAAAGGCTTGAGACAACCTCATCTGGCCGTGAGGTCTCAAAGGTGATCGTCAAACGAGACGGAACCACGGAAGAGTATTCGGCGGGAATCGTGGTGCTTTCGTGCGGGGCAATCAATTCTGCCGTCTTGCTGCTGCGCTCCTGGAGCGATCAACATCCTGACGGTTTGGCCAACAGCTCGGACGTTGTGGGGCGGCACTACATGGGCCACGTGAACTCGGTGCAGATGGCACTCTCCAAGATGCCGAACCCCACGATCTTCCAAAAGACACTTTCCGTAAACGACTTCTATGCCGCTTCCAGCGAATGGCCCTTTCCGATGGGTCACATTTCGTTCGTAGGCAAACTGGACGGCGAGACTCTAAGGGCCGGAGCGCCCCGACTTACCCCGGGGTTCACCTTGAACGAAATGGCCGCTCACTCGCTGGATTTCTGGTTGACCAGCGAGGATCTGCCTGACCCGGAAAACCGGGTAACCGTCAATCGCAGGGGTGAAATTGTGCTCTCCTATCGCCCGAATAACAACGAAGCACATCAGCGATTAATCGCCAAGCTGCACGAGATCATGGGCAGGCACGCGGGATATCATCCCGGACTTTTTTGCCAGAATCTGTACGTTGGACAAAAGATCCCTCTTGCGGGCGTTGCTCATCAGAACGGCACGGTGCGCTTCGGTCACGATCCGAAGACATCGGCGCTCGACGAGAACTGCAAGGCGCATGATCTAGATAATCTCTATGTCGTGGATGCGAGCTTCTTCGTGTCCGCCGGCGCAGTGAATCCGTCGCTCACGGTGATAGCGAACGCGCTTCGAGTGGGTGATCACTTAAAGGAGCGCCTTCAGGCAAGTGTCCCTGATGGTGCTGGCCCCTACACGGATAGGGTCTCGCACGCATGACCGAATGCGCTGAAAGGAGCCGCGTCAAACAGATGGTCGCAGGTGCGGCCGAATGGCGTCTCTGGGGACCCTATTTGAGCGAGCGGCAGTGGGGAACGGTCCGCGAAGACTACAGCGAAAACGGTACCGCATGGGAGTATCTCAGCCACGATCATGCAAGGAGCCGCGCATACCGCTGGGGTGAAGACGGCATAGCGGGAATTTGCGATGAGGAACAGAGGCTGTGCCTTGCTTTGGCGCTATGGAACCATCGTGACCCCATTCTCAAAGAGCGTCTGTTTGGATTAACCAATAGCGAAGGCAATCACGGTGAAGATGTCAAAGAGATTTACTACTACTTGGACGCGACACCTACGCATTCCTATCTGAAGATGCTTTACAAGTATCCCCAGCGCCCGTTCCCCTACACCTGGCTCGTAGAAGAAAATCGACGCCGTGATCGAAGTCAGCCTGAGTTTGAACTGATGGATACCGATGCATTCAACGAGAACCGATACTTCGACGTTTTCGTAGAGTACGCGAAAGCGGGGCCCGAAGAAATCATGATGCAGATCACCGTTTGCAACCGGGGTCCGGAGGAAGCCAAGATCGAGATTCTGCCTCAGATCTGGTTCCGAAATAGCTGGTCCTGGGGTGATAACAGTAGCAAGCCCGAGCTGCGGGCGCTGCCGGACGGCTCGGTTGGGATCAGCCATGCAACGCTGGGCGATTACAGATTCTACGCGGCCGGGTGCGCCGAACTGCTCTTCACGGAGAACGAGACAAATACAGAGCGTCTATACGACTACACGAATAGAAGCGTCTACTGCAAAGACGGGTTCCACGAGGCCATTGTCGAAGGCCATTCGAACAAAGTGAATGGCGCAATGACGGGTACCAGAGCCATGGCCCGTTACCCGATATCTGTTTCCTCGGGTGGCGAAGCCATTCTACAAGTTTGTCTATGCCGAACCGTTGGCAAAAACCCTCTTGCAAGCTTCGACGAAGTCATCGCCATGCGGCGGCGCGAAGCAGACGAATTCTACACCGGGGTTCAAGAAGGGTTGAGGGATAGCGAGTGCCGTAACATTCAGCGCCAAGCGCTGGCGGGAATGATTTGGAGCAAACAATTCTTTCACTATGACGTTCCTCGGTGGCTGGAGGGCGATCCAGACCAGCCCACGCCGCCGGTGAGCCGTCTACATGGGCGGAACTCGGACTGGACTCACTTAAACAACATGGACATTCTCTCGATGCCGGATAAGTGGGAGTACCCGTGGTACGCCGCGTGGGATCTTGCTTTTCACGCAGTTGGATTTGCAACAGTCGATCCGGATTTCGCGAAGCAGCAGTTGATGCTGATCACGCGCGAGTGGTATATGCACGCTAACGGCCAGCTGCCCGCCTATGAATGGAACTTCGGCGACGCCAATCCGCCGGTTCACGGGTGGGCCGCATGGCGAGTCTTTCAAATCGACCGGAAACAGCGGCGCGAGGAGCGGCCGGACGACCCGGGTGACCTAGCTTTTCTCGAGCGGATGTTTCACAAACTGATGCTCAACTTCAACTGGTGGGTGAATCGCAAAGATGCAGGGGGCCGGAACATTTTTCAAGGGGGCTTTCTGGGTCTGGATAACATCGGCGTTTTTGACCGAAGTGCGCCGCTTCCGACAGGCGGCTACATCGATCAGGCGGATGGCACCAGTTGGATGGCTATGTACAGCCTCAACCTGCTGCGGATTGCGCTTGAGTTGGCCCAACATAACTCGGTGTTTGAAGATGTCGCTACTACGTTCTTCGAACATTTTCTTGGCATCGCCCAGGCGATGAACAACATGGGAAACGTCGGGATGGGGCTTTGGAACGACGAAGATGGCTTCTTCTACGACGCATTAAACCTGCCGAATGGGCAGACCGTGCCTATGAAGATCCGATCCATGGTGGGACTCATCCCTTTGTTTGCGGTGGAGACGCTCGATCCGGAGCTGCTCGATAATGTACCTGATTTCAAGAAACGTCTCGATTGGCTGCTAAGGAATCGGCCCGAACTTGCTTCGCTAGTGTCTCGATGGAATGTACCCGGGGCCGGTGAGCGGAAGCTGTTGTCGCTACTGCGTGGACATCGCATGAAGCTGCTGCTCAGGCGCATGTTAGACGAGTCGGAGTTCCTATCGGATTACGGCATACGAGCCGTTTCCCGCGCGCACTTGGAGCATCCATATGAGTGCCACTGGAACGGCCAGACGATGGCTGTTCGATATGAGCCCGGTGAATCGAACTCGGGGCTGTTCGGAGGTAATTCTAACTGGCGCGGGCCCATATGGTTTCCGGTCAATTTCCTGATTGTGGAATCTCTGCAAAAGTTTCATCACTACTACGGCGACGATTTCAAGATCGAGTGCCCCACGGGCTCGGGAACTTATAAATCGATAGGCGAAGTCGCTGTCGAACTCAACAACAGACTCAGCAAATTGTTTCAGAAGGACAAGGATGGGGTGCGCCCGGTGTTCGGCGCCGAAAGAAAGCTGCATGGCGATTCGCACTTTGAGAACTATCTGCTCTTCTATGAGTACTTCCATGGCGATACAGGCCGGGGCATGGGTGCTTCCCATCAAACCGGGTGGACTGCGCTGATTGCGAAATTGCTTCAGCCGCGCGATGGTGCCGCCTCTACGCTTCCAAGTTAACCGAAACCACAGGAGAACCTTCAATGATTGAGCAAACGATTTCCGATGCACCGGTATTGCCGAAGCAAGCTATTCCGAAGCTGCTGAAAGGGCAGAAAGCACTGGTGACGGGAGCCAATTCCGGGATTGGGAAAGCCGTTGCCCTTGCGCTGGGCGAAGCCGGTGCCGACGTAGCCGTGAATTACGTGCGTGGAGAAGATTCGGCGCACGAAGTAGTCGAGACGATTAAGAGCGGTGGTAGCAACGCACTCGCTCTGGAAGCAGATGTGTCGCAGGAAATGCACGTGCAAGCCATGTTCAAGAAGATGGTTGGCGCGTTCGGAGCAATCGACATTCTGGTGAACAATGCGGGATTACAACAGGATGCGCCATTCGATCAGATGACCATTCAACAGTGGAATACCGTCATCGGAGTCAACTTAACCGGGCAATTTCTTTGTGCGAGAGAGGCAGTTCGCGAGTTCAAACGCCGAGGCGTGAGACCGGGAGTATCGGTTGCGGCAGGAAAAATCATCTGCATGAGCTCGGTGCATGAAGTGATTCCGTGGGGTGGCCACGCGAACTACGCCGCCTCGAAGGGCGGAGTGATGTTGCTTATGAAGAGCATGGCGCAGGAACTGGCTCCCCTCCGGATACGGATTAACAGTATCTGCCCCGGGGCGATTCGAACGCCCATCAACACGGCGGCATGGGACACTCCGGAAGCCTACCGGTCGCTACTGACGCTGATCCCGTATCAGCGCATCGGCGAGCCGGAGGATATTGGCCGGGTCGCGGCTTTCCTTGCTTCCGATCAAGCGGATTACATAACCGGGGCCAGCATTTATGTCGATGGCGGCATGACCTTGTACCCAGGCTTCTCGACTGGTGGTTAAGGTGGGCGGCCTGACGCAACTGCTGCGCAATCACTGGCCCGAATACCTGATGGAAGCGGCGGAGCTCGGTTTGTTCATGATCTCGGCAGGAATCTTCACAACTGCTATCCAGAATCCGGCATCGCCGGTTCGCGAATGGATCCGGTCAGAGTTGCAGCGGAGAGCTTTGGTCGGGGCATTGATGGGGCTTACCTCCATCGGACTCGTTTATTCGCCTTGGGGAAAGCAGTCGGGCGCCCACTTTAACCCGGCCGTGACGCTCGCTTTCTGGCGCCTTGGGAAAGTCAAAATGGCGGACCTTCTTCTTTATGTTGTCGCGCAATTCGCCGGAGGCATCGCAGGCGTATTGCTCGTGTCACGAATGCTGAGCAAGCTGTTTCGCTTGCCGCCGGTGCGCTACGTCGCTACGCTACCCGGTGCAAAGGGACCCTGGTGGGCGCTCATTGCAGAAATCTGTATTTCGTTTTCGCTTATGTCAACCGTACTGTTTGCAACGAACAAACCTCGCATTGCGAAATATACCGGCGTCTTTACAGGAGCGCTGGTTGCCTTGTTCATTACATTCGAAGCGCCTCTTTCGGGCATGAGCATGAATCCTGCGCGCACCATCGCGTCGGCCGTTCCGGCGGGTCTCTGGCGGGATCTGTGGATTTATTTCGCAGGACCCGTATTCGGAATGCTTCTCGCTGTCGAAGCCCGCAAGAGCCTATTGCACTTGCCGATGCGCGCATGCGCAAAAATCTACCATGACAACGAGAAGCGCTGCATCTTCTGTGGATTTCACATGCCCCTGATAGCGCTAATGGCATTGTGCGCCGTCGTTTTGCAAGCGAGGACTAGCGGGACGGCTGTTGGCCCAATTGCAATCACGGTGTCCGATATGGATCGCTCGATTGCGTTTTACCGGGACGTGCTTTGTTTCAAAGACGACTCAGAAACTTACGGCGAGTTCCGCTCTTTTGGCCTGCTCTCCGGGATTTCCAGCGCAAATATCCGCGTCGCGAATCTACACTTAGGCGGGGAGCAGATTCAGCTCGTCCAGTTCATCAGCCCAAAGGGGCGCGATTACCCGGCGCGGTCCCGCAGCGACGATAAGTGGTTCCAACATCTCGCAATTGTCGTTCGAGACATGGACGGCGCCTATGCCAGGCTGCGCAAAAGCAAAGTACGGCAAATATCGGATCGACCGCAGACGCTACCCAAGTGGAATAGGAATGCGGCAGACATTCGAGCATTCTACTTTCGCGATCCGGATGGACACCCATTAGAGCTGATCTCTTTCCCGGCAGGCAAAGGCGATCCGCGCTGGCAGCAGGCCGGCAACCAGCTGTTTCTCGGTATTGATCATACGGCTATCGTCGTAGGAAATACGAATAAGAGCGTCGCTTTCTATCGTGCTCTTGGTTTCCACATTGCAGGCGAAAGCCTGAACTACGGACGCGAGCAAGAGCATTTGAACCAAATCACGGGTTCTAGGGTGCGCATCACAAGCCTGCGGACTTTGCATGGCCCGGGACTTGAGCTGCTGGACTACCTTGCGCCTCGCGATGGGAGGCCATCGCCGTCCGGAACTTCGGCCAATGATCTCTGGCACGAGGACACAACCCTCATTGCAAGCGACGTGGAGACAGCAAGGGGTCAGCTCGGCGCGAAGGCAGGGCGCCTGGCTGATATGGGACCACTCGCCGAAGCGGGAGTGAAGGGATTTACGGTTCACGATCCGGATGGACACGAACTGTTCGTCCGTGCTCAATCGCCCAGCGCAGTACCGCCTCTGGCCGCTAAGGGAATGGCGCATTGAACACCAGCGCGGGGAAGCATGTGCTCATCCTGGGCGGCGGCTTTGGCGGGCTGTATACAGCTCTCGGTCTTGAAAAGACTTTGGCTTGCGATCCGGGTTTGCGAGTCACATTGGTAAATCGGGAGAACTTCTCACTATTTACGCCGATGCTTCACGAGGTCGCAGCGAGTGACCTCGACATGACACATGTTGTCAATCCGCTGCGGAAATTGCTGAAACACGTGCACTTTATCAATGGCGAGATAGTGCATATCGAGTTATCTGCGAAGTGGGTGACCATCGTGCACGGTCCAGCGGGACACGTGCACAAACTGCAATACGACTATCTGGTGCTGGCACTAGGATCAGATACAAACTTCTTTGGCTTACCCGGACTGGAAGAGCGTGCGCTTACCATCAAATCACTGCGCGATGCGATGTATCTCAGGAGTCGCCTGATAAGCCTTTTGGAGCAAGCCGATGTTGAAGACGTGGGTGATTCTCAATCCCGATTGCTAACGGTCGTGGCGGCCGGCGGCGGGTTTGCCGGCACGGAAACTGTAGCTGCCGTCAACGACTTCCTGCGTGAATCGATTCGTTTTTATCCCAACCTCTCGCACAATTCTATCCGTGTGGTTCTAGTCCATCCCGGCAACGTGATTCTCCCTGAATTGGGAACAAAGCTGGGTGAGTACGCGCAGAAGAAACTGGCCCGGCGCGGAGTCGAAATCCGACTCGGCACGAAGGTGGATGAAGTTGACGGGAACCACGTTCTGTTGAGCGACGGTTCCTCTATCGAAACCAGAACCTTAATCTGGACAGCGGGTACATCGCCGAATCTCCTTACCTCTCAGCTTCCGTGCCATCTGGACAATGGCCGAATTGTGACGAATGGCTTTCTTGAATTGCCGGATTGGCCCGGAGTCTGGGCGCTCGGAGATTGTGCGTTCATTTTCGACCGCAAGGCCGGACGTGCTTATCCACCAACAGCGCAGCACGCAGTACGCCAAGGTAAGACGGTCGCCAAGAACGTAACCGCTGCAATCCGCGGCGGACCGAAAACGCAGTTCTCGTTCTCCACATTGGGGTTGCTCGCCGCCATCGGCCGGAGAACCGGTGTCGCAAGCATATTCGGATTTAGGTTCTCCGGCCTTGCCGCCTGGTTTTTGTGGCGAACTATCTACCTGAGCAAGTTGCCCCGCTTCGAAAAGAAAATTCGAGTAGCTTTGGATTGGTCGCTGGACTTACTGTTCAGTAAGGATCTTGTGAACTTCCTTGAACTGAGCCCTCATGCTGTGCCGAGGGGCGGGCAACGGGAACCGGATGCGATGACCGGGCCGGAATCCAAAACCTGAACAAAGAGACAGTATCCCGGCTATTAGATTTCATGAGCCGATTCGTTTCCGGAGCAGGCAAAGTTATAACGTGAGCGAGTCGCAAACACGCTCACAGAGAAGCCTCGCACAGACCGGGGCAGAACGGTAAAGGAGAACTATGAACCTTATCAGAACATTTGCGTTTGGGGCGGCAACCTTCCTCCTGCAAACGACCTTCGTTTCGGCTCAGACTGGGGAGATTGTAGCAACAGGAACATTTCACGGAGCCGCGCACCAAACCTCCGGGCGCGCGACCATCTACTCCGTGAACGGGAAAGAGACGTTGCGCCTGACGAAATTCAAGACCTCTAACGGACCAAACGTACATGTAATTCTGATTGCGGTTGCGGATGCGCCGGACAATGAAAACTTTCTAAACAAGAATGTGGAGCGCGTGGAACTCGGCATGCTGAAGGGCAACGAGGGCGATCAGAATTACGCGATACCTGATGGCACGGATCTCACTAAGTTCAGGGCAGTGTCCATCTATTGTGAGCGGTACAACGCGAACTTCGGGGCCGCCCCGCTTGAGAAGTAGGTCGTCGGAATGAGAGATGCCAATACCGTCTCATTCTGGAGAAAACATCGAACCCTACTCATCCTTGTTTCTCTCGCGGTCGCAGTGGTGCTGTGGTGGCTCTTTCGCCCGGAGTTGCTCTTTATCAACAAGCAGGTAAGCCAAGCGGCCCCTCCGGGAGTTGATGCGATTCAGCCCTTGTTCACTGCAAGCCTGCGTGCGGCGGGTGACGCAGCCGAGACGCACGGTCGAGTGAATATCCTGAAGAACGGTAAGCAGCTTCAATTCGAGATTTCAAACTTTGAGAGCAAAGCTGCCAGCTCTTTCACAGTTGCTCTAGGCCCTACCGATTCGTTAGCGCAAGCGAAGGTCCTGGGCGAGGTTGTTGTCGGGGCCCACGAGAACCTGACACTTCCCCCGGGGCTGGATCCAGCCAGCAACGCAACCGTCCTGCTCACCGACAACGCTCACCGCGTGCTAGCCAAGGCAACTCTAGGGCCATTCTAAACGCGGATACGATGGCGGCTTCCAGGTCAATGCCGGCGGAGTCGCTTAACACGATTGTTCTGACCAAAGTACACGAAACCTTAAAGGAGAAACAATGAACGAGACTCTGCGTCTGCGCAGTTTTTCTAGATGCGGCCGAAGGACCAGATGTGGTTTTACACCTCGGGATAAAAGAAACGATGCGGACCCGGCTGCCGGGACGGGCATCGCGTCCAGCCAAAGCCGGAGCTGGTTAAGGCTCCTGTTCCTGGGCGCTACGGCTGGAATACTCTTTGCGCAAACGCCGGCGCAGATTGCTTCTGTTCCAGTTAGCGGGACCGGCCATTTGATGATGCACACTCACAAACGTGCGAGCCCGGAAGTTCCGGAAATGCAATTGCCGGAGAGTATTGCGTTCAACGATGCGCAAGGGCCGGGATCAGGTCCAATCGGGCCAGGCCCGGGATGCAACGTCTTTCCTGCCTCGGCTGCTATCGGGACAAAGATCGGGCTGTCTTACTTTGGTCCTCCGCCCTCCGGCGACAATCCAAGCTTGGTAGGACCTGAACAGCTTTTAAAATCGGGTACCATTGACGCCGCGAAGGGCACGATCACTTTGCCCCTGTACCTCGGTTATATGGCGGGAACCAAGAAGCAGGTCTGGTACATCTTGACAGACGTAGACGATCAGGGAGTGGCTGCTGAACTAGGTCTGAATTATTCGGCAAAGCTCACCTATGCAGCGAATGCCGCAAGAACGGCTAATTTCGACGCCAATAACGACTTGATCTTCGATAAGGGAACAGTTGATTTCTCACCGGTACGGAAAATAGTTCCAGGTCCACCCGCCGCTGAATTCCCACCAGTCTCGGCTGAGCCCGGCGCAATCGGAGATCGCAACTACAGTCCTCTGGTACGCATTCTGAACGATGGTGGGACGATCTATAACGCGCCGGTCGTCGCCTTTGGTGTAGCGGCAAACCAGATCAACTTCCCAAACGGCAACGTTGACTACAGCAAGGTACACGATCAGGTTATCGCGATCAATCCGATTGATATGACGGTAACGCTCAACTTGATCAACGGATTTAGCTTCGGCCGGCCAATTTGGTACGTGTCGATGGACGCGAGCATTCCATTGGCGGCCGCGATCGAACATAATACCTACGCGCCGCTGCAGGCGAAACTTCCCCTCGGAAACGATGACAGTTTCTCCAGTCCTATCGAGCGCATCTTTATTGCCACAAACGGCGCCGAGCAAGGTGCCTGTGACAATCCCAAAAGGCAAGGTCTCTCGGCGGATCTGGCAGACGGACATCGCCCCAACAACACTCTTGGCGGAATCCCGACGATCGCTTTGGATTACAGCCCGATGTGGGATGCCAATCTCTATGAATGGACCGCGGACTCGGTCGATAGAGGCTTCCGGCAGCAGTTGCGTGAGGAGTTCCAGATTCTTACTTACGTCCAAGATGGCCTTTTGACCGGCCCCGCAGGAAAACCGTTTGGAAGCGCTGGCTTTTCTATAAACTGTCCTGTTGTCATTCGTTTGGATTGAGCAGTTTTGGCGGAACGCTCGTCCGGCGTCCGGGCGTTCCGCCGTCATCCATTCTTGCTAGCGCCCTGTGCATTTTCCTGTTGTGAAATGGCCCATGCGGCATTCACTAATCCGATGTGGCTGAAAGCCTGCGGGAAGTTCCCGAGCAGTTCGCGAGTCTCCGGGAGAACTTCCTCTGCGAATAGGCCAACATCGTTGGCGAAGGAAGCGGCCTTTGCAAACGTCTCTTTCGCCCGATCCATCTGCCCAGCCAAGGCCTGGGCTTGGGCAAGCCAGAATGTGCACAAGAGGAATGAGCCTTCTTTACCGCTGAGCCCGTCCTTTGTCACATAGCGATACACAATTCCGTGTTGATCGGTAAGACTCTTTGCAATTGCATCGATGGTTGAGAGGATTTTTGGATCATCCGCGGGAAGAAAGCCGACGATAGGGATCATCAGAGCCGAGGCGTCGAGGTCGTCGGATCCAAACGCCTGCGTGAAACTCCCTGCTGTCTGACTCCACCCGTTCTCAAGTATTGCGGCGCTAATCTGATCTCGAAGCTGTTGCCATCGTGCTGTCTTATCTTCAGCCTGTAACAGGTCTGACAGCCGAATGCCTCGATCCAAGGCAACCCAGCACATGAGCTTGGAGTAAAGAAAGTGACGAGGTTCGCCTCGGATTTCCCATATCCCCTGATCTTTCTCCTGCCAATTCGCGCCAGCGGCGTCAATCGTTCTGATTAAGAACTCCCGCGTGGTCTGGTCCAGATTTCCGATGTGATCTCTCAAAACGTATACCGCGTTCATCAGCTCCCCATAGACGTCCAGCTGTCGCTGGTTCCACGCTCCGTTTCCAATCCGGACGGGGCTACTGTTCCGCCAACCGGCCAGGTGCGGCAGCGTACGCTCGGTCAGGTCATGCTCCCCACGGATCCCGAACATGATCTGCAGACCGGCGCCCGTGCGAACTTTCGCCAGAGCCACTTCAGCAAGAAACTTGAAGAATTTGCGCGCCTCATCAGGACAAGCCGCTACCCACAGCGCCTCGAGCGTGAAGCTGGAATCCCTTACCCATGTGAAACGATAATCCCAATTTCTATCACCGCCGATTACCTCCGGTAGTGATGTGGTGGCCGCTGCGACAATCGCTCCGGTGGGATAGTAGGTGAGCGCCTGGAGCACGCGTCCACTGTGCGCAACCAGATCTCGCCAGGAACCTTGATAGTTCTGATGCAGTCGGGACCAACTACGCCACCCCTCGACCGTGTCGGCAGATCGTTCCGCAATTTGTTCCTGCGTCCAAACAAGCGGCTTGTGCTCCAAAGCCGAATGATGCTGCAGGGCGAAATAAAGCACCTGCCCTTCTTTCAGCGTGAAGCTTGCTCGGGCGCTGGTTTCAGACAAGTCGAAGTCCGCTGGGGCTGATAGAACCAGCCCCGCCGCGCCTCCAAAACTATAGATTCCACCTGCGACAGATCGTAAGAGCGGAACCACAAGTCCGTATTCGGGCCGCGGAGCATATTCGACATCAACCTGTACATCGCCAGCGGTGCAGGCGATCGATCGGAGCAAGCAATGGAATGCCCCGCGACCTAGGTCGTGACCTCGTTCGCGTAGCCCTAAAGCCATTCCATCCGTAAGCACGGCTGTGCCGCTATCCGTCGTGAAGGTACTTTCTAGTACCATTGTGTTTTCGAGATAGCGACGGGTCGTTTTGGCAGTGCCACGAGGGCAGATCGACCAGTGTCCAGCACTCGCGTCGAGCAACCGGCCGAACACGGATTGTGAGTCGAAGTCCGGAAAGCATAGCCAGTCTACGGAGCCTATCGAATTGACAAGTGCGGCGGAGCGGCAGTCCGACAACACTGCATAATCCGCTATCGGTCGATTGTTCATAAAGTGGTCACTCCATGGTCTACTGCTTGAAAGCGTCGGACAACCACAGCAACTTGAGGTTGGCTCCTATCGATTCGTTTGGTGGCTGACCTCCAGAGAAACACAGCTTCTTGACTGGCCTTCAAAGGGTTTTGCTGACCGTTCAAACCTGAAACAGTGGTCTTGCATGCAACTCTGGGAATCTTTCCTCCTGGCTTTTACCGCTCTATTGCCACTTATCAATCCAATTGGCTCCGCGCTGGTCTTCGTCGGACTGGTAGGTGAAGAACCTGCTCCCGTTTATAAGCAACTAGCCAGGAGAGTTGCAATCGCA
>CAVRRR010000003.1:0-1543846 GCA_963723645.1 Terriglobia bacterium | reverse complement strand
GACTCCCATTAGCTTCCGCCAAAGTACACAGGCACAAGCGCAATCGACTTCGCAGACCACGTATCGTCGTTTTCGTCCTTATTCGTTCCACTCTCCTTGAAGGGTATCGAAGTCAAAGAACGAAATCTGCGACGCTGCCGGTTTCATGGCTAGCGCGGCCGAGAATCCCGGGATGGGGATAAAAGAGTAGAGCGCGAACCCTTCGATGGCTGCACGCAGTGAGGAATCGAAGCTGTCGGGGGCTATCGAGAATCCAGCCGACCGCGCTTTGAGGTACGCTTCCTTGCGGCACCAGAGATAGAAGAAGCGCTCCCGTTCAACGCCTGGCGTAGCCTGCGAAACAAAGTCCATCTCGCCAGCCGTGAAGACCCGTCTGGCAACATCGGTTACGGCAAGGCGGACATTTTGTTCTTGGATATCGATGCCGATTTCGCCTTGGCGAGCAAATGCGTACAGAGCCCGGCCGTTAGAATGCGAAAGGTTGAAGGAGAGGCTACAAGAACTGCTGAGGTGGGGCTTACCGCGGGAACTGTAGTACAGGGAAACGGAGGCGGGCGGACGGTCCAGGTAGCGGCTGAGTAGTACCCGCAGCAGACCTCGCCCCGTCGTGTAGTGATCCCGATCTCGCTGGAAGTGGAAACGAGCAGCGCGCTCACGTTCGTCGGGAGCTAAAAGGCTAGCGATTTTATTTGTTCCACTGCTCTTGGCCTCCAGATCTGCGCGCCAGATATGGACTGCGGTGCCTTCTAGCTTGGGGGTAGAGGCAGCCCGCTGCCAACATGGGGTGTAGTCGCCGGTGCCCTCGGATCGGTCGTTCAAGAGGTCAGCGAGCCGCAGCGTGGCGGATAACACCTACGATCTCCGACGGCACAAAACAGGCCGCACCCCGTTGGGAGCCTCGCTCGACCGTGACCATGGCGGTAGGTCCGAAGAACGAGACCCGCACCGGAACGCCTTTCTCTATGGACACCATTCTCCTGTCTGCGAACAACTTTGTGAGCTGCTGGCGATCGCGCTTCTTCAAAGATGCGTAAACCGGCTCAGCATCGTTCGATGATATCGCGCAAGGAATGGTGAACGGGAGGAACAGGTTGAAGGAACCTTCGGCAGATTGGGTCCCGTGAGCTTTCGCGTGGAGAGACAGAAAAAAAGAGATCGCACAAGCGGTCAGAAAGACGAAGCCCGCGCCCAACAATACGGAACGGAGCTTTGATTTCGCGCTCCGTCTCATACTGAAGTTACGCGGGCCAATGACGCTCAGTGTACCGCTTTCTTGGAATGATTCTAGAGAGGCGGTAAGCCGAGAGCGTTCAGCATGGAATTGAATTCAGTCTCGGCGTTCTGAAAATCTGTCTGGGCAGCCGAAGTCTTGCCGGAAGCTGTGGCTTTGTTGCCGGCCAGCCCATCGCCCAATCCCGCCTGATAATCCGTCCAGGCCCCATTTTTGTTTGCAAGCAATTGCGGGAGATCCTTCGCGCTTTCCACGGTAGCAGTGGCTAGCTCGCTGGCATAGGTTTTGGAGTTATAGGATCGCGCCATAGCAGGAGTGGGTGCGAGGACGGAAGCCACGAAGGGCAGCAGCGAAGCCGACGCGCCTGCAAGCGCGAATTTTCTCCCCATTTCGCGCCGCGAAAGAGAACTCCCGTCGGCAGTCTCCGGAGGAGCATCCGCAACCAGGTCGGCCTTTTGCAGGTCTTCTAGTGCCAGCAGGACTAACTCACGGTCTAGTGGCACGCCGAGCCTGTTATTTAGAATTTCAGCCAATTCTTCAACCGTCTTAGAGCCGTCCGCGTTCTCCCAGACGGCAAAGACCGTCCTGTTCAGGCGATGAGCCCGATGGTGAGTCTTGTCATAGAGAACCACCTCAGTCGCGAGTTGCTCGACAAAAACATTCTCTTTACGGGTTACTGGATACACGATTTTTCCTCCGAAGTTCCACTTACTAGGTCTGCTTGCGTTGGCCTGGTTTGCACCAGGGACAAGATTCTGTCTGCCACCTGCCGCGCCTCGTCCCGTTTGCTTCGGAAGGCGTGCGAATGAAGGGCAACGTGCTTGAGAGCTTGCAAAGAGAGTTCCGGCTTGTGTCTGATTGCAACAGTGTTGGTCAGCAATCCGAACAGGCTCTCGCCCGGCGAAATAAGACTGGGTATCCAATTTGATCCCGATTCGTACTCTGTGAAGAGGACAAGGCCGGGCAAAATCGGCGACAGCAAATCGGCTGGGAAGTGAAGATCGCGACGAGACAGCCGAGGAGTTTCGCCTTGGACGGCCGAGCGCAGTTTCGGCTCCCGCCTGTACGGATAGACGCGGCCTTGGCGGTCGATAACTGCGTACTCGTCAGAGTAGTAGACAGCACCCGCTTCAACGAGAGCCATCGTTAAGCAGCTTTTGCCGGTCCACGAAGCGCCCGGTATTAGAATGGCCCGGTCCTGCCATCTCACCGTTCCGGCATGCACGAAAACGAAGTTCTCCGATAACAAAGCGACAGCTTCCGGCACTCTCCTCTCGAGGAAATCGAAGGCGTGCCGAACGGCCCCAAACTCCCGTAAGAGGATCCCGTTTAGAAAGACACCCCAGGATCGCGAAGCCTCGTACTCTCCAAGCGAGAACAACACTTCCGCGCTTTGGTTCGCTTCGATGGAAGCGCAGGGAATCCGGCTCACCAAGTGCTCGACCACAGCAGGGGAATTTCCTTCAAAACCTACCCGCACGCCACAGCAGGAACGCACGGTAGAGTAGCCCGGCTTGGTCCGCGAGAGCGTAGTCGGATACGAGGCACCGCTACTTAATTGAACAGAATGCTTAATAACGCAACCCCCGGCCAGCGTATAAAGGCCTGCTGCCGAGTCCGAAACAATCGGTGCGCGGCGTATCGAATTGTAACTGCCCGGCCTTGGTTAAACAAGGCGATTTGGTACCAGCGGAGTACCTTTTGTAGTTATACACAGCTATTCCGGCTATCTTCCGCTTACATAGGTGCGAATTACCTAATTACTGCAACGAGTAAGTCCTTGGATGTTCGCAGGAAGAACCCCACACCGTAAGCTCGGAAGAGCTTTACTGGTTGCGTGATCCGGAGCAACTGGGGCGTTCGGCTCCGACCGGACTGCGATGCCCGATCCTCAGGATGAGGCTTACTGAAATCTGTCAGCAGCCGGAGAGAACAGCGCAATCTGTCAGAAACGCGGTCTTTCGATCTGAGCCGGAAAATCTTTTTCGCGAGATCCATCTGGGCAGCACGCCTGGACGAGAACAGTGATTTGTCCGGTTCCGGAAACAGGTCATCCTCGTCGGCAAACACTGTATACGTGAGCCCCTGAGCAGGAGACCAACGGCCAAATGTCCTTCCCACAAGACGGTTGACCTCCGGCGGGAGTGGCGCTTCGAGCAGATCGTGTGCAAAGTTCACCGACATCAGCAGAGTTCTTCTGCGTCCAAAGCTGTCGGCTAGGTGCAAAGCCCGCTGCCAGTCGAAATCCGGGTAGGTTTGAAGCAGTCGGCCAATATCGCAGATCCACTTGAACGAATTCCAGTAATGCCGGCTGCCATGCACCGAAAGCAGGAACAGCAGTTCCTCCGGCCGCGGCATGCAGAGATCGGTGCCGAGGAGCCGAACCCGCTGGGTCTCACGCCATAAAACCGCCGAGTGAAGCTTGTCGTCGAACTGTGGCTCGCAAACGGCCCAGTGCAATTCGACGTACACCCCAGTGGCTGCATTTTCGAGGCCTACATCCTTCCACGATTCCAGGATCTGCTGGCGGCTTTGACCGGTTTCCGGGTGCATCAGGCGATACCCGGCGCTCTCGAGGATCTCAACTGCTTGCCAGAGATCCTGCCGATCGATAAAGAAGTCGAGATCGCGGCACTGACGAACCCCGAGCTGACTGTAAAGGGCCACCGCGAGCGCAGGGCCCTTGAACGTAACCGCACGGATTCCATTCTGCTGCAGAAGCTCGACCAGCTTCAGGAGTTCAGACGCGAGAGCCAAATTCCAGCTCGCCACAGTAGCAGATCTGGCTTCTAGATAGGCCAGCACGGCTTGGGGAACAAGCTCCGGTACCGCGGCTAGCTGGGTGTACAAAAGCGGAACGAGGTCGTTTCGGTCGGCCAGGGATAGAAGTCGATTCCAATGAAGGAACCCTCGGAGAGCCTCCACGAGAACCACGCCAAGCTCATGAGAAGCCGCCTGAGCGGCACACAAACGGAGAATATGCTCCTCGCAGGTATAAGTAGAAACCACACCATCCATAAAAACTATAAAATTAGCGCTTGCATTCTTATGTGGTCTCCTATAAAAATAGGATCAACGAGTTATCTTTTATAGAGCGCCTGAAGCTCGGCGTCAGCCGGAAGCCTTCTTGCGCCTCGTCGTCCATGCACATGAGCGCATGAATGACGAGGTTGGTCGTGCCCTGCCAGTCAGGAGCTTCAACCAGCTTGACTCTCAGACGCTATCAATTAGGAGTGGGCATAAGTGTATCAAAAGAGGGAAGTTTCTGTTTGTTCGGCGCGCCGGTTTGTTTTACCGGTTCCAGCGCTCTGCGGCTGCAAAGCTCAGCGAAACCGTTGGCTCCACTGGGCAGGAAGGCTGAGTAGCTTAGCGGTTTTGGGGCCGACGCTCTTTCTAGTCGGAGAATCGCATTCTGCGGCTCAAACCATTCCAACCTACCCGGTACAGGTAATCGCGAAGAACAGCGGCAAGTGTCTGGACGTCGCCGGCATCTCAAAGGTCGAGGGAACTGCGGTGCAGCAATGGACCTGCTGGGGTGGCGAAAACCAAAAGTGGCTGTTTACTGACAATGGGGATGGAACTTTCCAGATCACGTCCTCGAACAGCGGAATGGCTCTAAGTGTGGCGGGCGACTCGCCCAGCGCTGGAGGCGGAATCGTGCAGTGGCCCTTTTCGGGAAGTGGGAACCAGAAATGGCACTTGCAATCGGTCGGAAACGGCTACTACAATCTGACGGCCGACAGCACTGGTATGTGTCTCGACGTGACTGGCGGGCCCTCGGCAACGGGTGACGGTGTGCTGGTCCAGCAGTGGACATGTTGGGGAGCGGACAATCAGGCATGGCAGCTCGACTCCAGCCATCGAGTTTCCCTCACTTGGGATACGAGCACGTCTTCAAACGTCACCGGGTATTACGTGTACCGCGCAACCCAGTCAGGCGGCCCATATACGAAACTCAGCTCTCTGCTGACAACCACCAGCTACGTCGATGCGAGCGTGCAAGCAGGGCAAACTTACTATTACGCAACAACGGCCGCCGATTCCGCAGGAGCTGAAAGCGCGTACTCGAACCAGGTGGCTACGAGTATACCGACGCCATAAGTGTTAAGCGCATCAGATCACTCTGCGCCGGAGAAGTTGCCGTCAGAGGTCATCATGGGGCAAGATCTTGGCGAGAATGTGTCGTATCGGCTTCGAACGCTCGAGCCAGGACCCCGCCAGTGTACCGGCTGTATTCGTAAACAGGTCAGTCACGCCGGAGTGGCGCGTCGGCAGAAAGGCTTGCAGGATTTCGATCGTTAACGTCACTCCAACTCCAACGAGAACCGCGAGACCGGCGGGACGCTGCAGCCCGCTTATTTGCGCAAAATAGGCGCTGAAGACAAAGCCAAGCGGAACGAAGCCAAACAGATTCACCAGGAAATCGCTCCAGTAGCTCCAGCCCGAGTAAAATTCGCGCCAGGGCGGGGACAGAAAAACCTGGTCCAACAGTAAGAAGTGCGACGGGATACCGAGGTTCGGTCCCGATGCGACCACGTTATGGACTACCCTCCCTTTCTCTTCCCCGAAAGGATAGATGGCGAGGACTCGATCGTCGGCGCGAGCCAGAGGACGATGCTCCGCTTGCCACTCGTTCGCGTGGTCCGCAATCCGGTCCGGCGGCAACTCGGTTTCATAGAACGCCAAGCCGGCGATATTACCCGACCAGCTATCGTCTTGCACCGGCGAAGTGCCGAGAACAAGCCGGCCAAATGGCCCAGGTCCGTTACAGAAAGAGCTCGTTGTCCTGACAAGTTTGCCGTTCTTGTAAACCTGCAGATCACGGGAACGAAGCGAAACTGCGACGAACACCGGCCGTTCGTTTTCAAACACATCGTCCGCGTAAACCGCGGCCGAGCAGCCTTCGACCTTCCCTTTCACAAGCAGGTCCGTGTGCGATTGGTGAAGCGAGAAAGAGGACCTTCGCTCCGGATCATAGAAGGCAAGCACCGTACCCGCTTGACTGGTAGAACTAGGCTGCAGCCATATCTCAACCGAAAACGGGTCCCCGGGTTGGCCAGCTTCCGAAGCAGTCGTCTCAGGCCCTACAACAGTTCCGTATTTTTCGAAGGCGAGACCTGCTCCGTTTACCCGCCAATGCACATTGTTGCGCGGTGCGTGGAACGGCCAAAGCCCCGCCGTCAGGGTCACGGACAAGACCAGCGCGCATAGCGCCGCAAGGAGAAAGTGGCTGCGGATCAGCTTTTTAGGAATAGGCCCGTCGCAAAGGGTTATCAGGTGGAACGGCAAGAGGGTGCGGTCGGACCAGCAACACTCCGGAAAAAGCCGGCCGTAGCAGCCTAGACGAGCTCCGAAGATTTCAGCAGCGAATCGACTATCCCGAGATAAACATCTTCGTTATTGCTCCAGACGTACCGCTTCACGAACTGGTCCGCATTCCGGACGAGGCGCTCACGTTCGGAAGGATGAGCGATCAAATGGAGCATGTTCTCGGACAAACTGGCTTCGTCCCCAGCTCGGAAAAATCTCACGACGGAGCTATCGAAGTAAAACGAATCGACGGTCGTATCGGGAACCAGAACCGGTATGCCCATTGCCATGAATTCGAGGATCTTGGTACTGAAAGCCTCATTGCCAAACCCAACACTTCGCTTCGGAACGATTCCGAGATCGGCATTCTCCATGATCGAAGCTACTTCATCAAGAGTTCGAGCGCCTTTGTACAAAATCCGCTGGTCAGCTCCAAGCGTTCGAATCAATTCTGTAAGCGCAGACAGCTGTTCACCCGCACCGTAAATGTGAAACTCTGCCTGCGGTACCTGCTCCATAATGGCGGCGAAGCCTCGAATCGCGAGATCCAGACCTTGATGGTAGTTCAGTGATCCCGGGTACACGACGATGAATTTGTCGTAGTTACGAGTCCGCCCGCAGCGTCGGAAAATTTGTGTGTCGGGAAAGTTAAGAATGGTGGTCAACTTAGCCCGTCCGACTGAGCGGGCCTCTAATCGATCCTGCCAAATGTGGTTCGCGATAATGACATGATCTGAGAAGGCAGACGAAATCTTCTCTATTCCGATGAGCACTCGAAAAGTGGCGGAAGCGCGAGAGATGCCGAACTTACTCGCGTAATACTCTGGCACGATATCGTGTATGTCGAGAATGACCTTCGATCCGCTGATCTTAGGGTACAAAGCGGCAAAGACTTCGAAATCCGGGATCGAGTGCACGTGAATGATGTCGTAGCGCTTTCTTACCTGCTCGCGAGTAAGTTTCCAGAAAGACCGCACGAAAAACAGGAGTAGCTTAAGCAGTATGACGAACCTGCTTTTCTCGTTAACCGCGCGATGTTGAAGCGAAAAGACGCGCACTCCGTTGACGAAATGCACTCCGCGTCCGCTTTTCTGGCGCGCGAGTGCCAGAACATCAACCTCATAGCCTTTCCGTAATAGCGTTTCTGCGTAGCGCCGCACCCGGTTGTCTGACTCATAAAAGGTGTACGCTACCATGCACGCCCGTCTGGCTGAAGAGCCTGCTTCGGCCGGCGCGCAAACGTCTTCCGCACGTGTAGCTGAGGCATCCTCGGCCGTACTGGTGTGCGCTACTGAATGCGGCATGTTTTCGCTGAGACTACCTCGTCCGGAAGCCGAGCGGTGTTGTTCTTCATTTCCGGGCCCCGGAGCTCCCGCTCAGATAGTAATTCGAGTACTTAGAGTAAACCGCATTGAGGCCTTCGACGGCATTCAACACAACACCGAGAATATGGTCGCGGCCGATAAGCGTGACCGACCGTTCAATCGCTTCGCGCGGAGTGTGCCCCGCTCTGGCCACCAGCAACGTGGCGTTCGCATGGCGCTTCAGAAGCAGCGCATCGACCAACGGCACCACCGGGGGAGAGTCGATTAACACCCAATCGAAACACGAGATGAGCCGCTGAATCGTGTTCGCGAAGACTTCGGTTTGCAGAAGCTCAGTTGGATTACCCTGCGGTTTTCCGGCCGGCAGCAAATACCAGCCCAGCGGCTGCAGCCGCCGAATTGCCGAGCGCGGATCCAATCCGGATTCAAGACACTCCGCCAGCCCCGGACCGGGTTCAATGCCCAACATCTCGACAAGCGGAGAGTGGTACAGATCCGCTTCAATCAGAAGAACACTGCATTTGCCATGATCGGAGAGAGCCGAAGCCACGTTCAGTGCCGTCGTCGACTTCCCGTCTTCCGGTAGCGGACTCGTGATTAAGAGACTTTTTAACTTACCCGCCGTCCAAAGCTCGCGCAACTTCATGCGCAGAAAACGATAGCGGTCGGCGGCGCAGCTTCTGGGATCGCTATGGAAAATGAGCCGGCTCTCCGGCTTCAGATGCACTCCTTCAGCGACGATGTCCGCCAAATCGATGCGCGAAAAATCAGAGTTGGATCCTGGCGCAGGCTGGGCCGCACCGGCAGAAGCGGGACCAGAAGCATCCGCGGCCCGCACGTCCCGGTGGAGCTGAAACACATTAGTCATGAAGCATCACTTACTGTCTACACTTACCCGTGCCGCTTCCAATACAGCGCATAGACTTCGGCTGCGAAGACGACCAGCACCAGAGCGGAGGCGGCAACGAGTTCGAGGGCCCGCTTCCAGGTATGGGCATGCTCCTCGCTCGTAGTACTGATGACGGGCACAGCCATTACGAGCGGAAGCGGAAAATGCTGAGCCAAATCCTTTTCCGAATAGAAGAATCCGTCTTTGATATCGATCAGGAAGGCGAGCGCGGCGCCCAGGACCAGACCGCCCGCCACCCCGCCCAACGCGATCGGAAGCGGCTTGGGAAACGACGGAACTTCAGGCAGGCTCGGCCGATCCACCAGCCGGAATTGCTGCCCAGCCTGCCGCTTCTCGAGACTGCCGGCCAGCTGCGACTGCGTTTCTTTCCCCAGCAGATCCGTATAATCCTGCTTCAGCAGATCGTAGTCGCGCATCAGCCCGGCTAGTTGCTGCTCGCGAACCGGTGTTAGATTCAGCCGCTCCTGGTAGTGCTCGATGTCGGCCTTCACCTTCTTCTCATCCTGCGCCAAATTCTCGAGTTCGAGCCGATTTGACTCCAGCTGACTCTTGACCTGAGCCACCGAGGCATCGACCTCGGTGTTGACCGGCGCTCCGTCGCCCGCTCTCTGGCCCTTTGCCGCAGGCCCGGCATTCTCAGCCGATTCCTCCGGTTCGGCCTTGGCGCCCTGAACCGATTTGAGCAGCGCTTCCGCCTGCGCAATCTCTTCGTTGATCTTGATCACGTCCGGATGCTGCGGCGTATAAATGCTAAGCAGCGCGGATTTTTTGGCCTTCAGGCGCGCCAGCTCACTTTGCGCGAGCGCGACCGGATTATTCATGTTGGGAGCGCCACCCGTGATCGCAACCCCGCCTCCTCGCGCCAGCAGCCCTTGATAACTGCTGAGCAGAGATTGCAGATATACCCGCTGCTCTTGCGCGCGCGCCATACCCGACTCGATATTTTGCAGCTGAGCCTGCGCGCCCGTGAGCACCGCCAGATTTCCCGATTGCTGTTCGGGGAGCTGACCTAAATTCTGTAACTTGAAGTCCCGAACCCGGGCTTCCTGCTGAGTCAACTTTTCCTTAGCGACTTCAAGTTGTTCTTTCAGAAAGCCCGTTGTGACGGTGGCCTGATGCTCGCGCGCATCGAGGTTTTGCTGGATAAAGAGCGACGTAAGCCGGTTGGTGACGGCCTGCGCCTTTTGCGGCGTTTCAGCCGAAAAAGAGATCTTGAACGCGTCTGCATCTTTTTGATTTGGGCGCGAAAAGATAGGCTCGATCGCGATCTTCTTCCGCATTATAGTCTCTAGCTCTTCGGGCGACGAATGGCCGCGGCTGCTTTGATACAGATCGAATTCGCCAATGATGCTCAACAGCTGCGTGCGCGACAACACCTCTTGTGTGGTTGCCTGAAGAGCCTCGGTCATATCGGTGGTGCTGTTCGGCACAACGTACCGCTCGGGAACCTGTTGCTGCACGACGACGAGCGTAGCTTCAGACGTGTAGCGCTTCGGAAGGATCTTCAAAGCGGCCAGTGTCAGCAGGGCGATCGTCCAGGCGGGCAGAATGATCCACCAGCGCCGCCTCCTGAGCGCACCGAGAACAACATTGAGATTGATACTCGAACCAGCCTCTGCTTCGGGCATCTTACTCCTGCTCTCTTTCTGGCGTCATGGCTAGTGCTGCTCCAGACTGTAGGAGAGCTGTCCGTTCTCTACGCGCGCGAAAGCTACACGCGCCCGCTCGCTGCCCGGTCCCACGATGCGAAATCGGCCGTTCTCGGCCACGATCGACATTTCGCTTCTCTGCCGCCACCAGGTATTCACTTCGCCCGGAAGCGGAATCCAGGTATTGTCCCGCTCGCGAAACTCGGCGAGAAGCGCGAGTAGAGAGTGGTAACTCTTCATTGCCCGCTCCTCGAGCAGGTAATCGGGATGAATGATGAAACTCATGAGACCGTGAGACTCGCGAATCAGGTTGCATTGCTGCTTCCAAAGCGCCGTCGTATAGTCTCCGAGGATGTGAAACAGAGAGTAATCTTGCGTCGTCGTAACCGGAATCTCGAGCACATCTCCGATGAAATACGGGAACACCGTACAGCAACCGCCGCGCTGCGGATCGAGATGGGCTACGTTCGGGATAGACATGTCATAGGCGACGTCCAGCGCGTCGTACCAGTCGACGTTGCGGTAAAGCATGCCTGCCCGGAACCCGTTTGCCGACCAATCCCTGGCAAACTGGTTAATGCGCGCCGCCCTGCGCAGAAATTCCTCCCGCTCGCGAAACAGGTGGCCGTCGTGATTCCAATCTTGGACGTTTATCTCGAACCCGCGGCTCCGCATGCTCTCCAGGTAGGCATGGCTGACCGCATACCGCTTTTCAGGAACGACCTGAAAGGAAGCCTTGATTCCGAATGCATCGTCCGCATCCATCAGATCGGAGCAGAAGCGCCTACCGGTTTCGGTTTCGACGTCGTGCGTAACGATAGCGCAGTTTGAGTGACCTTCGGGCCAAAACCAGATAAATGGGATTTTGTCCAATTGCTTGGCCTGTAATTCACAGACCAACAACTCATCGAGCAGATGCTCGACGGTCCGGTCGACCGGCCACCGGGGAAAAGTGCGCCGACTCCAGTCGCGCAATGCTAGACGTTGCAAGTGTCTCCTAGTTCGAACCGACAGCAGAGGGCGTAGCAGATAGTATAGGCTGCGAATCAGTGGCCCGGTCGAAAGCCTCCCGCTCAGGCGGTCCCGATCTAGGGTGTAACGCTCGAGACGCAGGTTGTCGATTACCTCGCCCGGATCGAAGGGCAGGTGCAGCTCACGATCCTCGGTTCGCACATCCGCCTTGGCGTCGTAGAGTTTTCCGCCTGCATTAGGGGCCGCAGAACCGCCAAAACATTGCCCAAAGCAGATAGAACGTTCCCCGAAAAGGAAATAGCCGAGACTCCCGCCAACTTCCCCTAATTGACAATGGCTTGAAAGGGCCTTGCTAAAGCGGAATTTCTCCTCTAGGGCCAGTATGTTCAACTCGAACGCCCCGCCACAGAACTGATCGTACAATGCCGACTGTCCAGGAATGTTAACCACAACACTTCCCTCTCAAGATACGTAAGACGGAGCTCGCTCTCTTGAACAAAGATCGAAACTCAGTCAATGACCTGGGTTTGTAAGCTCTTCGCGCTTTGGCCCGAACTTCTACCCAACCCTTCCATGATCTTGCGTTTCAAGAAATACGCGGCAGGTAGCCAGCAGTACGCCCCGTGCACTTTTAACCAAAATTCAATGGGCCAATCGCTGGCCTCTACTCCTACGCGACCCGATACAAATTCTTTTGGCGTCCTCAAGGCAGGATGTGGCAAAGTAGTAAACACTCTCGAAAACCCCACCTGCCGACAAACTTCGATTAAATTTTGATTGAAAGCTCCGTAAGGAAAGCTAAACAGCTTCACCTCTCGATTGATAAGAGCTTCTAAGGCGAGCCGGGAAGACTCAATCTCTTTGCAGGCCTGGTCTGGATCTAAGTCTGTCAACCTCGGATGCGTAGCGGTATGCGCACCAACTGTGACGAGAGTAGACGGTAAGGTTTTAACTTGCGTACAAGTCATAATGCGCTCGCCATCGTCTTTCTTATCGGTCCAGGGAGGAAACTCACCAAGAGTATGTGAAACCAAGAAGATTGTACATGGGATGTTCCTCTTCTCCAGTTCCGGTAGCGCATTGGTCAAAAGATCTTGATAACCGTCATCAAACGTGACAATCGAGTATCGAATGCCTGCAACCGGCGCAAACTCCGCATCCGCCCTAGCTAGAATGCTTTTTCGAACGAGGATATCCATTTGTCGGGCAAAGCGGATCCGATGTCCGGCGGGCACAGAGTGGTAGTACAGGGCCATACATCGTCCGCTCGGTTTGAGTCCACAAGTGATACGGCAAAAGGATGCGGAAATTTGCAGCAACCTAAAGCCGCAGCTGATCAGTAATTTGAGGATCCGTAACAAGGGCATATTCAATACGCTCAGACTCGGACGCCCGGCCAGATTGAGAACCATCTATGAGTTCTGATGGCGATGCCTTTCCCATATGATTTTTCGGGCCGGATCTATGAAATGTCGAAACCATTGGCTTAGGGTGTCCATCTGTTCCCGGCGTATAAAATTAATAAATTCCCTGGAGACCGGCCGTTCGGTTCCTGTGAGGTACCCACAACTAAAGCCAACCACTTTAGCGAGGGCTGCTAAAGGAAACGGTCTGGCCCAGATTCTTCTCACGTTCTTAACTATTTCATAAGCCGGATGGTATCCCAAGGAGTGATCCATTAAGCCCTGCCGGAAGTAACTTTTAAGCCTTCCATCTGCAGTACCGGTTGGGCGAAGATGCCTTACCTTTAGCTCAGGAAAGCATTTCACGACCCAACCCCTCGATCGCGCGCTCACTTCCGCGTGTGTATCTGGCCCGCCATATGGCAGAGGCACATAGGCGGCTGCAGAGCGGAAGCACTCCCGCCTGAACAACTGAATGGCGTGCGGTACGGATCGAGTAGAGTTCATCTTCCTGTTTCGAAAGCCCCCTCCCTTTACCAAGTCGCACACAAAGCCACCTGCAAGACCCAAGTTCATGTCCTTCTCAAATTCCTTAAGTAGCCATTGGAAATGGTAAGGTTCAAGTAGGATATCGGCGTCAAGGTTTCCGATGAAGTCATACGTTAAATTTTCCATCTCCTTGACACCGGCGTTGATTGCGTGTACCTGTGCCCCGAAATTATGTGCATGTCTGGTACCAATACGAAGTAACTGGATGAAGTTATTCTGTTGGGCGTATTGTTGGACTATTTCGTCAGTACGGTCAGTGGAGCCGTCGCTTACGATAATCCACCGCAAAGGGAGGTGGGTTTGCGCAAGTACAGACAGAATTGTGCTTCCGATGTGAAACTCTTCATTGAAGGCAGCCGTAACAAGAACGTACGTCAAGGTACTTGATGTTTGTTCCAAAAACCCTCCTATTTAGCACCGGGGATCGGTGCGGTACCCGCTAACCATCGTATGCACGCCATTCCCCTCCTAAGCTTGTGGAGCAAGATCGATCGACGGCCTTGGCGGAAGGGGTACAAAATCCCGTACGCTATGACACGGGTTAGCTCATGAATCCAGAGAATGGCGCCATAGGCCAGTTCACCTCTCCGGCCCCGGTGTTTCTTGAAGTACTGAAGATTAGCGCGCCTCATTTCGATGTAGAACCTGGTCGGGGCTTGCCCAGAACTCGCGGCCCCATAATGGAGAGCTTCCGCTTCCGGATAGAACACAACGCGCCAGCCCGCTTTCAGAAATCTGTGGCACCAGTCGATGTCTTCCCCATACATGAAGAACTGCTCATCGAGGCCTCCTACTTGTTCCAGAGCCGACCTCCGAACCACCCAGAACCATCCAGTCAGGACTTCGACGTCACTAACTTTGTCGTACTCGAACCCGCTCATCATGTACCCACTTAGAAGGTTCGAGTTCCGAAAGAGCGAATGAAGTCCGAGGGCGCAGCAAAAGCTATTCCAAACGGTCGGTAGAAGCATCACGGACTGGCCCACTGTTCCGTCCGGGCTGACCATCTTGGGACCCAACATCCCGATATCTGGATTCCCCTCCATAAATAGGATCATCTTTTCCAGACACCCCGGTGGTACGACTACGTCGGAGTTAATCAGGCAAACGTAGTCACCAGCACTCAGCCGCATGCCCAAATTGTTCGCCTTAGCGAAACCTAAGTTGCCCGATGCTCGCATGAGCGTGACGGTCGGGAATTGCTCGGCTATGGCCTCAGGCGTACCATCATGCGATGAGTTGTCGACAACTACGATGTCGGGTACGATTTCGCGGGATGAATTTCGCAAGGAATCAAGGCATTCGATCGCATAAGCCCTGCCATTCCACGTAACGATCACGATCGAAATACTCGGCAAGATATGCCTCATCCGAGACTCAGTACCGCTCTCGCATTTCGCTCTGCCAACACCGTTTCCCAAGTTTTGTTCTCCGTTGTACGAGAGCGCTGTTTCAGAGCAGCGGATCTGAGCAACTGGCTCTCTTTGGGGACTTCAAAGCTAGACCCACCGGAGATCATGGCCAAAAGGGCGTACCAGACAATGACGCTCTGATCGAAATAGATTATTCCGAAGAAGGCGATTGTATTCGCAAACAAGCAAGCACCCAAGCTCCAAAGGATGCGTTCTTCCCGATAACTGCCTTCGGCGTTCTTCCGCGCGCGCCCAATGCTTTTGAATGCTTTCGTAATTAACAACAGAAATAGCGTGAAAGTGATTAGTCCCCCGTCTACGCCTGCCCTGACGTAAGCATCGATGCAATCCCAAGTATCAGCGCCCCAAGTTCCTGAATCCCGGGAACCGAGTAAGCACCACTGACTAAAGTGGCGTAGAAACTCATCGATCAGCTCTGATCGGTGCCATCCTGAACCTCCCAGGACGCCGCCAAGCCGGGCGAAAATCCACCATATAGGCGACGTCATGCTCCCCTGAAGAATGAGGAGGGCAAAGACAATACCCCATCGAACCTTTCGCATTCTCCTCCTCATCGGCCAGAAACAAAGACCCATCAGCCCCGCAACGTAACTCATCAACGGAGTGCTGGAGGAGCACGATATTGTGATAACGGTCGAACCCGTGATTCCTAAAAGGGCCAGAATTCGACTGTTCTGGCGCTCCCGCCAGAGCATCAGAAAAAGGGGCACCAGCACGGCACCGAATGTGCCAGCGACAATAGACTGAAGAAAAGGGCCCTGGGCTCGGACTTGTCCATCACGCACGGTGGAGAATGCCACCGTTCCCTCGAGCACTGAATAGAACTCGTTTATGCCTGTGGAATGCTCGACATACATGCCCGCCCCAACGATGGCTGTAATCACTGAGAGGGTTTTGATGACGCGGATGATGTCGTCCCAGTCACGAATGAGATACCTGAACCAAAAGTAAACACCCACAGTGGTGTAAAGGAAACCGAGTCTATTGGTTAACGCCCCCACGCCCCATAACAGTGTGTAGGTGGTTGCATTCGCGAAGGCCCAAGCCAAGAACACACGGTCAATCTTATTAAGTTTCGGAAGAACGCCTCGACCGCTCGACAGCCGGGTCCAAAGGATCCGGCCCCAGCCACCAACTAAAAGTAAACGGTAGAGCGGGAAGTGGAACCCAGCCAGCACGAGTACCTGTCCCTCAGGAATCAGCAAAGCAGCAGTCATGAAGGGAAAGATGGCGTACTTCCGAGGAAAAGCCAAAGTAAGAACGAGTGCGGCAAAGAAGAAGGATGCCGCTAGAGGAGTGATAACCGTTTCGTGGGCTCCACCTCCGAAGTAGAAGTTTTCTGGGAGATTTGCTATTTGCGTTGGCACTGCAGGATTCAAAAAGACAGCATTCGCTAATGCGATCGGCTTACCCGAACTTAGGCGTTTCTGATTAAGGAATAGCTTTTCGGAACGCCGCCTCGATAGCAGCTCCTCTGTCAACTGCTACCGCTGCATGACGAAAGGGCTTTAGGATACCGAGACGAAATGCCTTTCGCATGACTCTCCAAGGAAAGGTCTTATTCCTATCGAGCAGCGCAAGCGGACTTCGAGAGAACCCAAACTGTCCGAGCAGACCGTCTACCAAATACTTCAAGCTATACTCTACGTAACAATCGGGCCTAGTTCTGACAAAAAGCTCTTCGAACTCCACTACGCTTGCGAGCTTTCGGAGAGAAGCAGGAGAGAAATGGCATATGTGCCGGGGTAATTCGAGTCCGTACCAGAACGAACGGAAAAGGCGAGCTTCTGCTGCTTCGATGTTCGGGAGCTGAAGGTACAGAACTCCGTTGGGCTTCAACCATTGCCAGACCTTTCTGATAACGTCTCTCGGTCGATATACGTGCTCAAGAATGTGAAATCCGGTAATAACATCGAAGCTATCTGGAGCAAATGGGGCGTCAAGAACTTCTCCTACAAACACACTTGCTCCACTAGTCGATTCGGCCTTTCGTGCTTGGTCTGCCGAAATTTCTATTCCGTAGAGTTTCCAGGCTCCATCTTGGAGAGTCCGCAAGAATCCTCCGGAACTGCAGCCTATATCGAGTAGCGTACCGCCGTTAGCAATCTCACGCACCCTGTCCGTCGTTGCGCGCCACTGCTTCAGAAGCTTTGTTTCGCCGGCGTTTGTGATCAACTTGTGATAGTCGAGTCCATAGTGATAGGACATTTCCGTGGGCGTTGGGGGTGTAAGAAGCCAGACTAAAGAACATGATTTACATCGCGTGAGACTGTAGATTTGTTCTCTGGCATGGAACCTATCCGTTGCGTGCAGCCAAGGAACAAACTTCCTGGAACCGCAAACCGGGCATTCTTGAGGGTTTTCCTCGGATGGAATCATAACGGCACCAGACGTGATAGTCAGGGAACTCAAATTGACCCTCCAATCGATTTGGGAGGATCTAGGTTCGCGGTGCCGGGGTCAGTCTTCGGTTTAGGACGGGCTTTGGTTCCGGAGTGCCTAAGTCTCCTAGCCCAAGAGAGCGGCAGTAGGGCACCCGCGGCCCTGGCTAGTAAGGCTAAGCTGTAAGTCTCGGAGAATCCCCTGAAATACACTGAAGACGACCTCCAATGTTTAGAGGACTTCAGGTAGATATACCCGAGATTACTGTAGTGGGAGCATAGTCCGCGATTGACGGATTGTAAGGCCGCGAGGTCGCCCTTCAACTTTCTCTTTTCTGAAAGAAATACTTCCAAGAGAAAGAGTTTGTCTTGCTCCCAGTATTTGCGGTGGGTAGCATCAGGTGACCACTTCTGTACTGCAAGAGGAACGTTGATGTATCCGAAACCCGTATGTTGCGAAAAGCGCAGAAAAAGATCCCAATCAGTTCCGGAGGGCCAAGCTTCATTGAAAAGCCCTGCCTTGTCGTAAAGTTGCCGTCGCGCCAAGAGAGCTGTGGGTTTAATAGGCACCTCTTCAAACAAGCAGAGCCGCATCTCTCTAGAAGTAAATAGGTACTCTTCACCGCAAGGCTTTTGCGCAAGCAGCTGGGGGAAGGCCTTCATGAGCGAGGTAAGGGATGGGAGGACTCCTGAATCAGCCACAATTTCGACATCACTGAACACTGCATCTACCTGCGGGTGATCGACTAAAAAGCCCATCAAGCGCTCGAGGTATCGCGGCTTCCACTGGTCGTCTGAGTCCAAAAACCCAATGACTCCACCATTTGCAGCTTTGATGCCTGTATTGCATGCCGCACTGTAACCACGATTTGTGTCGTGCCGAAGATAGCGAATTGAGGCGTTCGACCTAGCTGTTATTACCTCGCGCGTGTTATCAGTTGACCCGTCGTCGACGACAATGATCTCGATCTCAGAGTAAGTCTGTGCCAGAGCGCTGTCGAGAGCTTCTCGGAGAACGTGTGCTCGGTTATAGGTTGGAATTAGAACGGATACTTGGGTCACGTATTCCTTCGCTCGATTTACTAAGAATGGGAGGAGCCTCGCCAGCTCAATTGACCGGGGCGGTAATACGGATCTCTTTTTTCACGAGCGTAAGTATGTTACTCCGTAGTCGGCCGTCTAGAAGAAATAAGACGAAAAGCCCTAAAAAGCTGCCGATCAGCACATCAGTCGCTAGGATGACGGATGGGCTGCTGCTCAAGAAGGCGTCGAACTCGTGAAAAATCCTGACTCCGATCAAAACGCATACAGAAGACAGCACAGAAGGCGCTACAGAGCTTACGAACGCTCGGAAAGAAATCTTAGCGGTTCGTAGCAATATGAGTAGAAAGAACGGCGTAACTAAGCATGCTGCAAGCATTAGCCTGGCATACGCAATACCTATGACCTGAGAGCGAATGGACTGCTCACGAACCAGGAATGCCACCCCACTTAGGATTGTGATACCTGCGAGAGTCCGGATCCATTCAATAATGGCAACGAACTTCACTTTCGAAAGCGCCTGCAGTAAAGGCCCAGTGAAGAGCGCGAACATCAGGCACATTCCAGCTGCACAAAGGATTTTCAGCACGCTGGAGGCCAATAGCCACTTGGGACCTAAGATGGCCATCAGCGGTTCACTTACGGCAGCCAAGCCCGCCAAAGCCGGAAGCGTGATGGTAGAACTCAAGCGGAGACAGGTCAGGACACTTTGACGGAGTTCATTCGGATTATCTTGGGAACGCGAGAATGCTGGCAATGAGACCCATTGAATCGAGCCGGTAGCCGTCGCTAAAACTGTGTTCGCCAGGCGTTCGGCAAGTCGATAGAGGCCCACTACCGAGGGGCCGAAAAACAAACCCAAGAGAATAGATCCGGTTTGTGTATCCGCGAAATTGGCAAGTTGAGCAACAAAGTGGGAAATTGAAAAGCTCATTAGCTCCCGTAAATGTCTTATCGAAAATCGAAGCCGGGGACGCCATGGACTCAGACGCCAAAGCAGAACGAGTGACAAGAAATCTTGCGAGAGCCTTTGTCCAACCAAGGCCCAAACTCCAGATCCAACCCAAGCCATCGCGCTACCAACCAACCCACCTACAAGGACGGACACATTAGACCGAATAGAAAGGCTTCGAAAATCCATTTCCCTTGAGAAACGAGCTTTCTGCACCGTGGCTAATGCCTCAATTGGGATACAAAGTGAGAGTAGTGGAATAACTGTCGCGACCTCGGGCGCATGGTTCAGCCCACTCCACCATCTACCGAAGAGACCACTGACTCCGATCAAAAGAACGCTTGCTGCTAAGTTGGTCCAGAAAACCGCGTCTAAGTGATCTGCGTTAAGTGTCTTTTTTTGAATCAGCGCCGCCACAAGCCCCTGGTCTAGAAACATCTGGATGAACGCGACGTAAGTTAGTGAGATAGATAGAATTCCGAAGTCTTTCGGGCCCAAGAACGCCGCCAGCAGCAATGTAAAAAGCGCTGCGATCGCTCTTTCGCCCCAAGTAGCTGAATATGACCACTTGATCGCATTCAAAAGCGATCTCTGATTTGGCATGTCTCCCTAAACCGTTGAAACTCGGGCCACCTCGCGGTTGCGAGAAGCTTCACTATCCCAAGTAGTCGGGCTAGAACGTTTACCAGCTACGACAACCATCTCGGAGGCCAGGAGATGGCTGGCAAGACCGAACGTGAGATGCACGAGTTTGCGATTTCGCGGGGATACGACATCGGTTCTCCTGATAACTTCTAAACCCGCTGCGCTGAGCCACCTCTCGATAATTCGAGGTGATGTGACATGTACACCGCTCTTGCCGTAGTCGCTAAGAGTTCTAAACCGTTCTTCGAATCTGATGCGACCCAAAATCACCGGGAGATTAGAAAGGTTAGGAACACTTATGATCATCTTTCCTTTAGGAGAAAGTAGATTCACGAACCTCGACAGGAAATTGGAAGGATCGGGGGCCAAATGAAGCAGATTTGATATCAACACGCAATCGAATTCCGCATGCAGCTCACGATCCGCCGTGTTCAAGGACGTGTCGACTACTTCGAGGCCTCTCGCCCGAGCACAAGATGAGATCACTGAGTCGAGTGGTATAGCGGTGACCCGAACGCCACGATTTGTAAGCCACTCTTCAGTACAACCTGATCCACAACCGACGGAGAGAACGCTCTTGATCTCGCTTCCGAAAAGTCTCACGACTTCAGGGTTACAGGGTTCATAGTAACTTTTGGACCACTTCGAAGAGGGTAGCGAAGTTTCCGTTTCCATAATCTTGGAAACCGGCCTCTGGCCCTTTCCGATCTCCAGGAGGGCATCGATTTGCCTCCGGAGCTCGGATTCTTGAATGCCGACGCTGTCCACATACTTATTCGGCAAGTGATGAAGGAGGAAATCACTCAAGTGCGAGATGCAGATCATCTTTCGCAGCCCGCATATTGTGTACGGATCGGTTGCGGCTGTACAGAGCAAGTCGTATTTCTTCCGATAAGGACCTACTAGGAATTGTCCGGAACCAATTGCGCGGCGAAGCTGCGCTTGGGTCAGCATGTAGCAGGCGGCGTGTTCGTTAGTAAAGAAAGCAAAAGTAAAGCTGCCCCTGGAACGAACAGACGCCGGGTCCCAATGGAAGCATTCGTGGACGTCGCAGTAGCTAATGCTTCCATCCGAACGCTTTTCGAAACGAAGAAATCCTGGAACTTCGTCCTCCGGTAGAACTGAGGAGACCTCCAAATAGGCTTCGACGTTCCTGGTGGTTACCAGAGTGTCGTCTTCCGAATAGATAAAAGCATCGTACTGCTCAAGTCTCTCCTCGAAGATTCGCTTGTGGGCAAAAGGCAAAGACCATGGATCTGAAGTCGGTAATCCAACCTGCACCTCCACATCTGGCCCAAGATTCTTTGGAACGTTGGAAAGCACGACGACGTGTACATCGTGCGGCATCAATCGATATTCATCGAGCAACTGGCTCAGATATCGGGTATTCTGAGTACCGAAGTTGGCAATGGCAACGAGGATTTTCATTTTTTTGTATCCGTCGATCGCAGACCAAGCCCGTGGTCTTGCGTTCTTAAACGTTTGATAGAGGAGGGCGAAGTAAAGCTAGTGATGAGAAGAAACACAGCTTTGACGTGAGCACCTGATGCTTTTGGTAGTGCTCAGCGATTTGGGATCACGTATCGCCTGATGTCGTGATCCCATGGTAGCTTCCCGCTCTAATTTACTTGCGCTGTAAGGCTACTTGGTGCGGCGAGCGGAGTAGAAGTCTGGGACTGAAAAGGATACGCACCCGGATCCCACGAGGCGCCTGAGGGACGTCCCAAACCAATACCGCTTGAACCTACCCCAACGGAGGCAGGCATCCCGGTATCGAGTGGGGTCAACCGCAACAGTGTAAGGTTCGCACCAAGTCCAAGCACGGACGATCCGGCCTGAAGGCGGTAGTTAGGACTAAGATTCGGGTCAGATTCTTTCCCAGTTGTATCCTTTCCCGCTTGTTGCCACTGGGGGAAGTCGTACGTAGTCGCTGCGCCCCACGAGAATGCACCCACACCGGGCTGTCCCATACCACGACCACCGTAGTAGAAGTTATTAGTTGCTGTGAGATTACTGAGTGGCGTACTGTTAGCTTCGTAATACCACTCCCCATTGGAAAGAAAAATATTATTTTCGATTGTGTAAACCTGCGTTGTGTCGCCGTCAGCGTAAATCGAAAAGTTGAACCCTACTATGGTGTTGTTGTAGATGTAATGTGGCCCAAGTGGATTCCCGTCCGCCGAGTGGAAATAAATTCCTTGCCCGCGTGTAGCAGTATTCCCGGTTCCGACTAAGAGATTGTTGAAGATGGAGCAAGATGATCCTGTCCCTGAACCACCGTAGGTGCAAAATATGAAACCCGTTGGTGAGGCGTTGACAAAATCTCCGTGGAAGTAGTTGTCGTAAATGTAGGGCCGCACTATGGAAGGTCCGTCGCTAAAGGCAATTATCCCGTCTAGGTGATATGGTGTATTGGTCGGATAGAACCAATTAGAGTAGCCGCTGATATCGTTTCCGTAGATGTTCGCATATCCACTACCGTTAATGGACATCTGCCAGGCATGATCACTCACGGTGTTATCAAAGTAATTGATTCCGTCGCTGGCTTGTGAGCCACTACAAGCAGTTGGACCATTGGTATACGATGCACTTGCAGTGTCGGACCAAATGCCGACATGAGCAGCATTCAAAGTGTCATTGCAAACTTCGATGTTTGTCGATAGACTATCTGTCCTTATATCAGCGCTATTAAATCCCGGCTGGGAGTTGGGCTCCGAGGAGGTATTAACATAGATTGACCTAACCGTGAGATTTTTTACCATCAGATGGTCGCCACTGAGGTAGATACCGGTACTGGCTTGCTGATTAGACAGAGAGCTTCCGTTCGCGAGGTTTTGAACGACACCAACGCCCTGCCCATCAACTGTGATGTATTGCCGCTTATATACGTCGATTGCTCCCCCGCAAGGATCCCTGAAACAAGCAGAGGCCGGAGCAGCCCACAAGAAGTAGGGAGATTCCAGCGTTGCTCCCGCGGCGTCCAACTTGATCACGATCGGATTTCCATTCGTTCCGCTTCCCTGGACAATGAACCCGGCAGATCCAGCCGGGAAATTAAAGGTGCCGCAAAGGAGCACCGTTGTCCCCGGCCCTATCTGGCCGCCGCCACTACCCCAGTTAGCCGAGTTGTTGAAAAAGGACGGTGTCTGCACGTTTGCTGTGCAATTCCCCACGGGGTCCCCGTCGCTTGTAATATTTACTTGGGTCGCCGAGCCGTGGGCACGTCCCGTCGAAAGATACAGTCCAGCGATCATCGAAAAGCAGATGCAGATCGTCCGTTTGAAGGAGTATGCTCGCTCATGAGCAGCGTCGTAAATGGCCATATAAGCGTATCTTATACACAAAAGGGATTAGAGTCCACACTGAAATCGTATTCTGGGACTTCTTCTACCTTCGTGAGAAGTGTCGTCGTACGGCGTACTCCCTCTCAGGCTTAATCTGAACCTGCAAATCTGATGGGCTTCCACGTCGGAGCAAGCACTCGTTCTTCCTGGCCGACGAACCGTAAAACCTCTTCCGCCACCCGCGCCTGCTGATCGGCCGTGATCTCGGGAAACAGCGGCAAGGAAAGAATCTCTCTAGATAATCGTTCGGATACCGGAAAGTCCCCTTCCCGATACCCCAGCTCCCGGTAAGCCTTTTGCAGATGCAGCGGAACCGGATAGTGGATCCCCGTCCCAATCCCCTCCGATGCAAGATGCTCCATCAGATCCCCACGCTGCTCCACGCGCACCACAAACAGGTGATAGCTCGAGCGGGCCCAGTCCGGTTCATAAGGAAGCTGGACGCTCACGCCGGTCCCTTCGAACAATGCTCGATAACGCGCCGCGGCTGCAATTCTACGCTCTGTCCAAAACGGCAAATAATTGAGCTTTACTTCGAGAATGCCCGCCTGAATCGCATCCAGCCGGCCGTTGTAGCCTTCTATGTCGTGATAATACTTTTTAGCCTGGCCGTGATCGCGCAGCATCCGCATCTTCTGCGCAAGCTCTTCGTCATCGGTTGTAATCGCGCCGGCCTCTCCACAAGCTCCCAGGTTCTTGCCCGGATAAAAACTGAACGCCGCCGCTCGCCCCATCGACCCCGCCGTGCACCAGCGATTCTCCCGCCGCGAGAAATAGCCGGCTCCGTGAGCCTGCGAAGCATCCTCGATCACGATCAGCCGGTACTTCTCTGCTGCGGCAAGGATCGGATCCATATCGGCCATCTGGCCGTACAGATGAACCGGCACGATCGCCGTCACTGGGCGCCCGGTTTTCCGGTCGGATAGTCTCGCCGTCTCGGGATCCCACCGGCATTCCTCCTCGAGATATCTTTCGAGTTTCAGCGGATCCAGATTGAACGTCTGCTCGTCGACATCGACAAAGCAGGGCTGCGCGCCCGCCTGAGAGATCGCTTCGGTCGTCGCGATAAAGGTGTGCGGAACCGTCACCACCATGTCGCCGCTTTTGACTCCGGCCGCGATCAGTGCAAATCGCAGCGCGTCTGTCCCGCTCCCAACTCCCACGCAGTGAGCGGTTTCGCAATACGCCGCAAACGCCGCCTCGAAGCTCTGCACCATCGGGCCGCCGATGAAGCCCGCCGTACCGAGCGCGTTCTGAAACACGCTGCACAGTTCTTCCTTGATTCCGGCGTGTAAAGACACCAGATCCAGAAACGGGATCGCCGCGGCCGTCATGCTTCCCTCCTGAAATCCGCCGCTCCCACGCAGCGCAGAAAGCGCGCCGGGTTCCCTGCCACGATCACGTTGTCGGGCACGCTTCTCGTCACCACACTGCCCGCGCCCACGATTGCGTTTTCGCCGATCGTTACGTTGGCCAGAATCGTCGCGCCCGATCCGATCGAAGCGCCCCTCTTCACGAGCGTGAACTCAACCAGCCAGTCATCGTCGGTCTGCATTGTTCCATCGAAAGTGGTCGCACGCGGATAGGTGTCGTTGACGAACGTAACCCCGTGGCCGATGAACACGTTATCTTCAATCGTCACGCCTTCACAGATGAACGTGTGCGTCGAAATCTTGCAATTGCGGCCAATTTTGGCATTTCGCTGGATCTCGACGAACGCCCCTATCTTGCTGTAGTCGCCGACTTCACATCCGTAGAGGTTGATGTAGTCGCACAACTTGACGTCTTTTCCGACTCTTACGTCTGCCGAAATACTCTGGTGCAACGTCATGCGTACACTGCCTCTCCTTTGCGTTTCAGCGACTCTTCTGCTGCCTCCAACATCCGCACGACTCGTAACCCGGCAAAGCCGTCGTTGAACGGAACGTCATTGTTCTGGATGCAATGGATAAAGTAACCAAGCTCAACGCGGAGCGCTTCCACCTGCTCTATCTTCGGAGCCCACATGTCTCCCGACCGGTAGCTGACGAGTAAGTCGTAGAGCCCTTCAGTGTTGTTGCCTAACTGAACGCCCTTGTCGTAAACCTTGATCTTCTCGTCGGCCTCGAGATCGTTCCACATCAGCATCTTTTTCTCGCCGCCGATCAGGGTGGTACGAACCTTTACCGGCGACAGCCAGTTCACGTTGATATGTGCGATCACATTTCCTGGAAAGTAGGCCGTGATAAAAGCGACATCGGTCAGCCCGTTCAGATGCGCCTCACCCGTCGCGATAATGGCTTCAGGAGGCCGCCCGATCAGGTAATCCACAATCGACAGATCGTGCGGTGCCAGATCCCAGATGACGTTCACGTCGTGTTGAAAAAGCCCTAGATTGACGCGCGTCGAATCGTAGTAGAACAGTTTCCCGAGCTTGCCTTCATCGATCAACTGGCGGATCTTCTTGACCGCCCCCGTGAAGAGGAACGTGTGATCCACCATGATCTTGAGGCCGTTTCTCTCAGCCAGCTCGATCAACTCCTCGGCTTCGGCCGATGTGGATGTGAAAGGCTTCTCGACGAACACATGCTTGCCGTTCAAGAGAGCTGTCTTCGCCAGCTTGAAATGCGTCCAGACCGGCGTGATGATCGCGATCGCATCGATCCGGTCGCAGGTCATCAGTTCCTCGCAATCGGAGGTGAGCCAGACACCCGGATACAGCTGCTTAGCGCGGTTCAGCGATTTTGCGCTCTTGTCGCAGATCGCCACCACCTCGGCCTCCTCGATCGTCTGCAGATTGCGAACGATGTTCGGCCCCCAGTACCCATATCCAATGACGCCAAATCGAATCACGACCACTCTCTCCTTTTAGCCGCGCAGAGCAAAAGCATGGCATTGCCGGCTTGCGCCACTAGTAAGCACCCGCACCCGTGATCACAGCCCGCGGCGTGCGCATCAAAATTTTCAGATCGAGACGCAGCGATCTCGACTTCGCATATTCCAGATCCAGGCGCACCATCTCGTCGAACTTCACCGAGCTGCGGCCCGTGACTTGCCACAGGCCCGTTACCCCGGGCTTTACAGCCAGCAAACGCTGCCGGTGCCAGGCCTCGTAACAATCGAACTCGTAAGCTACGCAGGGCCGCGGCCCCACCAGCGTCATCTCGCCCCGCAGCACGTTCAGCAACTGTGGCAATTCGTCCAGGCTCGTTCTTCGCAGCAGGCGTCCGATCGGCGTTACTCGCGGATCGTTCGTGATTTTGAAGACCGGCTTCTCGGACGTTTCGCCGTCTCCGCTTTCCGCACGGCCCGCAATCAGCTTTTCCACGTACTCCTTGTGAATGGCGTGATCGGCATCGGTATACATCGATCTGAATTTCAGGAACGTGAACTTCTGACAGAACTGACCGATGCGCTCCTGCCGGAATAAGATCGGGCCCTTCGAAGTCAGCCGGATCGCGGTCGCGATAGCCAGAATCAGTGGCGCGAGCACAACTATGCCTGAAAGGCTGCCCGCTATATCGAGCGATCTCTTCAACACCCGGTATCCACGGGCCCGATCGAGATCCTGCACGAGATCTCGGTAAAAGACAAAATTTGGCAGCCCGCCCGAACCATCACTGTCTGCGGGTTCCGGGAAGACGTGGAAAGAAAGCCGTATTTCGTTGATCTGCTCGACCGTCAGAGCGCTGCAAAGCGCATGCCCGGTTTTCGTCAGCAGCGCCTGCAAAACCGTCCCATACGCGCCGTTGGACACTTCGGTGAAGATAATCCCGAAAATTGCCTTATCTTCATACCAGCCGCGATAATCCGTCTCTCGCGTCGTTCGCAACAGGGCCGAGACAAGCTTGTTGAAAGCGTCCCGCTTGGCCGGGTTCGCGAGCAGACGCCCTGGCTCGAGAAGCATCAGTACAAAACGCCGCCCCGACCGTTCGGCCCTCTTCCGCTCCAGGCGAAGGAGATTCTGAAACGTCTTCTCGCCCAGGATCTCCTGATGAAGAGACGTTGTTCGACTGCCTTCTTCTTCCTTCGGCGGCGGTGATGCTCGCTTAAAACGAAGACTCTGCGATAGCGAAGTACTCATGCGACTCGGCACCCTCGGTGCAATGAAACCAGTGATCACGGCGGACAATCCCGCGTGCGGGCTTAGTGAAAAGTGAAAAGCTCGCAGAGCCGGTGAGGCCAGGTCGCCAGGCCCGCTCTGCTGTTTCCTCGAAGCCGGTCAGCGGACCGATGCTGCGAGTTGCAGGATAGAACTGTAGGCAGGAGTTTTAAGCGGCCTTACCCAGTCCCGCTCGATTTCAATCGCCATCGAGCGCTTCAGCAGCCCTATCGAGACCACGATCCGGTGCTGCTTCTTCGATTCGAGATAGATACCTTCTAGACCGGCGAGCGGCCCTTCCTCGATCCGGACTTCCTGCCCGGCTTCGAGAAAAGCACAAGGCTCCGTCCACAAACCGGAGGCGACCGCCATTTGAATACTTGCGATCTCGGCGTCTTCGATCGGTACGGGAGTCTTACCAACCCCAATCATGCCGAGTACGCCCGGAATCGTCAGTATGGGAAGCCGGTTCTCCATACCCATGCGACAGAAAAGATATCCGGGAAACAAGGGCAGCTCCAAAACCTTAACCCGATCGGACCAGTTCCGGCGAACTTTCTGCAGCGGCAGAAATCCTTCGAAGCCTTTGTTTGCCGCGATAGCCGCTACCGTCTTCTCCGCCCTCGGTTTCACCTGAACGGCGAACCAGTGCCGCAGGCAAGAGTCTGCGTCGAGATCGGTCCGCAATTGCTCAATCATGATCGAAGCTGCTTTCTCTGAAGATTTTCCAACCTGAGCGCCGTTGCTGCTTCCGGGCAAGCTCCCGCTTTGTAAGTCCCAGATACTGACTTACTTTTTGGTGTTGGTTGG
Organism: Terriglobia bacterium; assembly: GCA_963723645.1. Lineage (GTDB taxonomy): Bacteria > Acidobacteriota > Terriglobia > Bryobacterales > Bryobacteraceae > Bog-105. The sequence goes on along the minus strand of CAVRRR010000003.1, from coordinate 1,515,810 downwards.
TCTTTGGCGTTCTAGTAGCACTTGGAGTGCCAATTTGAAACGCGCCAGAGATACTCCGAATCCTCGAACATCCCGCTGGAAGAGACCCGATCAGCTGAACCGCACCGGCGCTGTTTTGTAATTGGTCCCAAATTCTGAGATTTAAGACAAGAGCGGGAAGGGGAACCCCGTCGATTCGATCGCTGCGAATGAAGTCAAGCTAACGTGTCCCGTGACTTCGAAAAACTTTTTGCTCACCTTTTGGATTTTGCGCTTATAACTGTGTTTAGCTCTCCCGAGTCCCGCAGGGCCTCTTGAGTCGCCAAAACGATGCGAACCAGGATTCCTCAACTCGACGCGGTGCGCGGCCTCGCCGTCCTGCTCGTCATCATGCTCCATGCGAGCGACAAATACCCCGCGTTACACCTTCAGGCGCTGTTCCGCAACGGCTGGATGGGCGTCGATCTCTTCTTCGTCTTGTCGGGCTTCCTCATCACCGGAATTCTCATCGACGCCAAAAATTCGAAAGAGTACTTCAAAAATTTCTACGCCAGACGCTGTCTGCGAATCTGGCCGTTGTACTACTCGGTACTCCTGTTCATGTTTGTTCTGATTCCCTTGCTGCGGCCTTCCGAAGCAGCCGTCATCTTTGAGAAGCGCTCGTCACCCTGGTGGGCGTATCCGCTCTTTTTGCAGAACTTTCTCGTACCTGTCCCGACCATGGCAACCGGACCTCTAGGTGTGACCTGGTCGCTCGCCATCGAAGAACAGTTCTACCTCATCTGGCCGTTGGTGGTGCGATTCTGCTCTGTCGAACAACTGCGGCGCATCGCTCTCGTTGTGATCTGCGCCTCGCCCTTGCTGCGCCTCTACCTTTCGGTCCATGGCGTCGGTATCTATTCGAATTTTTTCTGCCGGATGGATGGGCTTATGGCTGGCGCCCTGCTCGCTCTGCTGGTTCGATCCCCTGCTTTCGAACCCGTGCGCCTTGTGAAATTTGCCTGGCTCTTCCTGCTGGTGGCGCTTCCCGCCGCCATCGTTATCGATCGCTACAACGTACGCTGGCTCGTGCTTTCGTTTACCGCGCTTTCGGCCCTCGCGTTTATCTTCCTTTCCCTGTTTTCCGAATCGAGATTAGTCCGCACCGTGATGACGAATCCTTTCCTCACCTACACCGGAGGCATCAGTTACGGCTTGTACCTGCTGCACAAAATCCCGTTCGATATCGAGCAAAGCCTTCATCTCGACCGCTATCCGCAAGCCGCACTTGCCCTGGGCCTGCTCGGCTCCTACGCTCTGGCTGCACTTTCCTGGCGCTTTGTCGAGACTCCGTTCCTCCGCTTGAAACGCTTCTTTAAGGACGAGAAACGGGCGGAACCCGATCCCGCTGTACTCGCCTCGCTCAGCCTGCGCGGCGAAACCTAAACGCAGTCAGCGTTTTTCGAACAGACCAACTCCCGTCCAGGGGTAATTGGCGCCAATGTTCTTCGGCTCTGGCAAAAGCGCCAGCAACTCCGCAGGCGGTCTGTTGAACTGCGCCGCCGTTTTCAAAAGGCCTCGTACGTCGCGCGGCTCCCATCCAAACGGCACGAAAAAGTTCGCCAGTTCCGGCGGAGCAAATTGGAAAGCCGCGCCCGCTTCGCTCAGTTGCTTGCCGGTTGTGCGCTGCATCAACTTCAGTTGCCCCGGCGAAGCCAAATCCAGAATCCAGCTCTTGAAGTGAGCTGGTGCCGCCAGGTCTCGCGCCAGTGAAGCCACCTGTTCCGCCGTGAAATAAATCAGCAGCCCTTCACTCGCCACCACCACGTCTTCGGCCTGTTCGCTTAATTCAGAAAACAAACGTCTGCGCGCATCCACATCGGATAAATCCAAGCCGACCCGTTCCAGCTTGCACCTCGGCTCTTCTCCCGCGAGAATCTCTTCCTTGTAAGCAATGATCTCCGGAAAATCGACTTCCACCCAGCGCAGCTCGGCCGGCAGTTCCATGCGATAAGGCCTCGCATCCAGACCGGCAGCCAGATTCAACACCAATCGAGCACCCTTTTCGATCTGCTTCATAAGAAACTGATCAAATAAGTAGGTCCTCGCTACCCACGCCCATTCGTGCTTATTTCCGTCAGGCAGCGTTGCCGCGATCTGGAAGCCCCGCTCACCGGCCAGCCGCTCCGCCAGCGGATCTCGAAACAGCGCATCCGGCCGCTGTGTTTCACACGCGCGAAAGTACGCCACCCACCGCGCCGTATCTGAAACATTGCGGACTGTCGAAGTCGAACTTGAGTTGTTCATCTTTGGCCCTCCAAATGCTACGTGATGCATTCATCCCATGTTGATTGTTCCATGTTCCCGGCGAGGGGTCACGCGCGTAGTTCACCTGCCACACTCATCTCGGGTACCGTGCGTACTGAACTTTCGTGTTAATGCCGAAACGCGGCGGCACGTCATATCATTAAGTTCCAATTTAGTGTCATGTCGCTCTCATCGCGCGTTTCTTACTCTCCGATCGTCGAGTGACTCCCGATGAAGCCCACCGCTCTTATCGCAACCACAACGAGTTGGTTCCCGACCGCTAGGCTAGCGGTCGGATTGGCGGATGCGGGCTTCCATGTCGAGGCCGTTTGCCCGCCGCGCCATCCGCTCTCCACGCTCGACAGCATGCAGCGGGTTCACGCGTACCGCAGTCTCAGGCCGTTATCGTCCTTTGCCTCCGCCATCCTGCTGGCTAAACCCGATTTCATCGTCCCAGGCGACGACCTGGCGGCAAACTATCTTCATCGCCTGCACACAGCCGAGTGCGCCCGGCATGATTCCCGGAGCATCGTATGCGCCGCCATCGAACGGTCACTGGGCGCCCCGGAGAGCTTTCCCGTTGTTTTCGCGAGAAGTTCGTTCATGCAGGTTGCGCTTGCGGAAAACATCCGCGCACCCCGCACCGCGGTGCTCTCCGGTCGCGAAAGCCTTCTCGCATTCGCTAGCACCAGTGGCTTTCCCTTCGTTTTGAAAGCCGATGGTACTTCGGGTGGGGACGGTGTTCGAATCGTCAACTCTCTTCCCGAAGCGGAGGATGCCTATCGCAGCCTCGCCGCTCCACCCATGCTCGCGCGCGCTCTGAAACGAACGCTATTCGACCGCGACAGCGCTCTGTTCTGGCCCGCTGTATCCCGCCGTCCCGCTGTCGTCAACGCACAGGAATTTGCTCCGGGACGCGAAGCTACCAGCGCCATCGCCTGCTGGAAAGGCATCGTACTCGCCGAGTTGCAATTCGAAGTGATCGAAAAAGCTCAATCGCGGGGACATGCCACCGTCGTGCGCTCGATCCGCAACTCCGAAATATCATGTGCTGCGGAAAAGCTCGCGGAGCGTCTCGGTCTGTCCGGTCTCCACGGCCTCGACTTCATGCTCGAGTCCGAGACCGGCAAAGCGCACCTGATCGAAATCAATCCTCGCTCCACTCAGGTCGGGCACCTCGCGCTCGGCGATCGGCAGGATCTACCTGCTGCCCTCTATGCCGCGGTTTCGGGCGCGGAACCTAAACCCTTACCGGCAGTCACCGAGAACAAAACGATCGCACTGTTTCCTCAGGAGTGGGTGCGCGATGCGAACAGTCCCTGGCTCGAGTCCGCCTTTCACGACATTCCCTGGCGACAACCAGAACTTGTTCGCGCCTGCGTATTGAGCCGCCGCAAACAAAGCATCTGGTACCGAGCGAACAAACAGGCGCCGCTTCGAACAGCGGTTCACACATCGGATACCGGTGTCGGGACGGCTGATTTGCCCCAACTCACACTCGAGGGCGGCGCGTCCCCGCTTGTTTCCACGCGGCTCGATACGTTCGCGTCTCGGCTCGCCACCCAATCAGAAACTATCCGATGTGTCGATACAGAAGCTTCCCTGCAGTAACCAGCGACCAGTCCGGCATGAGCGGGACCATCTTCTCCAGCAGAGGCTTGCTCCAGTTCGTCCTGCCCTGCCCGCGCCGGTCGGAAAACCGGCAGTAGTTGAGCTCCGAACGCTCACCGGCCCAATGTTCCTTAAAAGTAACCAGGCCCGTGTTCTGTGGCTCCGATCGTCCCAGATCGAAGCGCGTCAGCCCCTCGCGCTTCGCTTCTTCAATCGCCCTCCAAAACAGAAGCGCCGTCCCACCCAGGTTGCTCCGGGAGGGATCGCTGCAGCCATACTTGTAAGTGATGGTGTCGCCCTGCTTCAGCGTCATGATACTCGCGACGGGTTGGCCGTTCTGCGATGCCACACGGAACTGCAGTTTGTCCCCGAAGGCTCGGCTCAGATGGCGGAACCACGAGTGATGCTGAGGCGGAAGATGATGCCGCCGGCGCGTGATCAGGAAAAGCCGGTAAAAGCTCATCAGCAGCTCCTCCGTATTTCCAGCCGCGTACGTGAGGCGTTCCCGTTCCGCACGCCGTATCTTTCGCTGCACGCAGTCCTTATGAAAACTGCTGAACAACGCCTCCTCCGGTTTACTGAGATCCACCGTATGCAGCAGGTAGCTGAGCGACTTCTCCACACTCCTCGACCGGCTCGCCACCTCCGTCACCGGGCGCAGTTCGAGGTAATCCCAGTGCTCGTCGCGGACACGGCTGCTCAGATAAGCAAGCAGCGTCTCCAACTCTTCACCGTCTTGTATCAGCGGTTCGCAGTGATCCGAAAACGGAAGCGAAACAAAACGGCGTCCCGTAAGCCAGCTTTTTACGCAACAGTACACCAGCGCCCCGCTCAGGCGCTCTCCAGACGAAACTGTGCACAGCGCGGAACAATCGTAACCGTACGCACTATGGAGAGCCCTCAACCAATCGCTCGTGTGAAAGACGGACGCTTTCGGATGGTTCTCCACGAACTCATCCCACCGGGGATCTTGTAATGGCGCTATTTGGCAAATCTTTGTCACGTGCTATGGATTTCTGCCGCAATTCTCTGTCCTTGGCCAAAACGCTTCGGGAAAGGACGCGTGTTCGCAGCTCCACTTAACACGCAGCCAGCTCGCATTTGGCCACGTCGCTCAGCATCATTATCGCCGTTTATGACGACTGGACTCCGCTCGAACAGTGTCTGCGATCGCTCGCCGGACAACGCTCTGCGCCGCACTTCGAAGTAGTGATCGTCGACGACGGCAGCCACACGGACCTGCCCGCTCGTCTCCTCGAAGATTTCACGGCCTGCCCGTTGCGAATCGTTCGTCAGCCCCACAGCGGAATTTCGGTCGCTCGAAATACCGGAATCGAGGCCTCGGCAGGTTCCCTGCTGCTGTTTGTGGATGCCGATTCCAGACTGCAAACGGACTGCCTCCGCCAACTGCTCTTAACCGTAGACGCCCACCCGGAGCACAATTGTTTCCAACTGCGCCTTGTCGGCGACCGTTCTACGCTCATTGGAAGATCGGAAGAACTTCGGCTCATCACGCTGCAAAACCATCTCCGGATGGACGGCTGCATTCGGTATCTCAACACTGCGGGTTTCGCCATCCGAAAGTCGAGTGTCGCGCCCGGTAAGTACCTGTTCAATCCAACCGTTCTCCGAGGCGAAGATACCCTGCTACTGCTTGACCTTCTGGAGGCCGCCGAACCTCCCTTTTACGCGTTCGCGGCCGTCGTGCAGCACGCCACTCCTCTCACCGTTCTCAGATGTCTGCAAAAGGATATCCGCTCCGCCTACCGGGAAGGGAAAACGTACGAGATCGCTGCGCGGAAAGGACTGCGGATCCGTGTCACTCATCGCGAACGCCTGACCATGCTGAAGGCAATGTGGAAGACTTCAGCTCAGCCATCGATCGGGAGAACAGCTTATTTAGTAGCGATCCTCAGGCAGGCGTTACAGCGCGGTGTCTCGCTCGCGAACAAACTCCTGCACCGCCCCCGCAAGCTGCGCCCAATGGCACGCAGCAGCGATGAAGAATCCGCGACACTCCTTTGAGTTGACGCCTGAGGCAGTCAAACAAACACACTTCAGGTCAGCCGTGGAGACTGCAGTTGATTACTACCCGGGCAGGGGAAAGCGCACGTTTTCGGAGGGAGCCCTGCGGCCGCGTGATGCGAAGGCGGGCCAATACGCGCGGAGAGTTGGGAAAGTTTTTAAGACAGAAAAAACTTATAGCGGTACTTCGATAAGCAGCGGTCCTTCGTTCGCGAAGCCCCGCTCGAGAGCCTTCGAGAACGATTCGAGCGAATCGGCATGCATAGCCGGCACACCCATGCCTTGCGCCAGTTGGACCCAATCGAGATCCGGGCGGCCGATGTCGAACATGTCGAGCGCACGGGGGCCTGGCTCACCGATTCCAAGATAAGAAAATTCGCGTTTGAGCACCGCATAGCTGCGGTTGGCAAATACCACCACCGTAACCCTCGAGCCTTCGCGCGCCATTGTCCAGAGGCCCTGCAGTGTGTACATCGCACTCCCATCGGCCGTGAGACAGAGCACCGGGCGTTCCGGGCACGCAGTCGCCGCGCCGATCGCGAGCGGCAAACCGATTCCGATCGACCCCCCGGTATTTCCCAGCCATTCATGCGGTGGAGCACCTTGTGTTGCCGGCATGATCCCGCGGCCCGACGTCATGGATTCGTCCACCACGATCGCACCTGCCGGCAGCAACGCCCCGATAGCAGCCGCCAGCCCGGCCAGCGTGATCGCACCGCTCGGCAGCGCAGGACGCGCCTCCCGCGCTTCCGATAGAGGCAAAGGCTGTTGAGAACCGGCGCACACCGCCTGCTCCAGCAGTTGGAGGGCGCCCGCCGCATCCTCTTCGGGACCGGCCAACACCGTCACCTCGCTGTCCGCTGGGAGAAGCGCGCTCTCCTTGCCGGGATATGCGAAGTAAGCCACCGGAGGCGTCGCGCCAACCAGCACGATTCGCTCGAACTCGCTCAGCTGTTCTTTCGCCTGCTCGAGAATGTACGCAACACGTTCAACGGCCGGAACACCCGCGCCCCGCTCTAGACGCGTGAAGTTGTACGGTGCGAGCAGCTTTGCTCCCGTCGCCTTCGCAATTCGGCCGGCCGCACGCAATCCCTCCCCATACAAACCGCTTCCCGCTACTAGCAGGGCAGTTCGTATCGGCGAGCGAAGCTTGGCCGCAACGCCCTCCACGACATCGGATGCCGGGAGTTTGGGCGCGCAGTCCCGCCGTGATTGAACCTTCCCGTCCGATTCGCTCCAAGCCACATCGGACGGAACGATCAATGTCGCAATTGCGCCCGAGCCAGCGCATGAAGCTGCAATCGCTTCTGCGCCGTCCGTGCTCAGTTCGCCCACGGCTCCGCACGTCCTGACCCAGCTCGAATACGGGCGTGCCAGCGACTCTATGTCGCTTGCAAGTGGTGTGTCATGCCGTAGGTGAAACGTGGCATGCTGGCCAATTACGTTGACGATCGGCGCCCGGGCGCGCTTCGCATTGTGCAAATTCGCCAATCCGTTTGCAAGCCCCGGGCCCAGGTGCAGCAGCGTGCTCGCCGGCTTGCGCTTCATCCGGCCGTACCCGTCCGCGGCCCCCGTGACCACACCCTCGAACAACCCGAGAATGCACCGGATTTCTGAACTTCCGTCCAGTGCGGCGACTAGATGGATCTCCGATGTTCCCGGATTTGTGAAGCACGTATCGATCCCGCCCGCGGCGAACGTGCGAATCAAAAGCTCCGCGCCATTCATCCTGCCTGCGCTCGCCTAGCGAACGGACTCCGCGCCCCGTAACCCGGCCTCGCGCGCGCCTCGTTCTCGCACATGGTCCATCAGGACCGCTGCCAATCTCTCGGAATACCTTGTCAGCATCTCCACATGATCTCCCGGAACGGTTTCGACGGTGAACTCAGCCGCCAGATGACCCCACACCGCCGCTGGATTATCGGGAAAGTTCGTGCTGATTTCCGCCTTCACAAATTTGATTGCTCCATCGTAGAACCGTGGCCGGTACCTTCGCAGCGCTCGGTTCGCGCTCGACCGGACCCGCTTCATCGCTTTCGACATCACTGGCGACAGTGTCTGGCCTGAAACTGCGCCTTCGGCTCGAGCTGCGCTTCGGTCTCGCCTGGCCCGAGCTCTTCCTGTCATCAGGCGCAGCGCTGCGTCCGCGCGCCGTTTAGCGAGCCGCTTCAATAGTCTGACCCGCTGCTTTGCCCCTAGGCTAAACAAGTGAGGGTAGCTGTCCACCATCGTAAGCAGACCCACCTGCTCCCCTCTTTGCAATAACAGCTGCGCCGTTTCGAATGCGACTAAACCGCCAAGCGAATAGCCGATCAGAAAATACGGTCCTTCCGGCTGCACTCGCTTGATGGCTTCCAGGTATGCTTCCGCCATCACCTCGATCGTATCGAGCGGCTCACGCACCCCGTCCGTTCCCCGCGCCGGCATGCCATGAATCGAATGCGGCAATTCGATGTGCTCGAGTACCGGTTGGAAGTCCCGCAGAGTTCCGCCGATCCCGTGCGTCAGGAAGAGTGCGGGCCCTTCCCCACCCGTCTTGAGTAGCGCCAGCTCCGGCGAACCGCTCGCACCTGACTCGCGCGTTAACACCGCACCCCCGTCCGCTTCAGCCGCACCAGCTACTGCCGGCATCATCTCCGTCCAACCCATCTCCCTGACTCGCTTCAGGCGCCCTTCGCCGCTCGCTCGACCCGGATGCTGTTGATCCGCCTCTCAATACGCCGCTCATGGCCGCACAAAAGACGCCTCACCTCAACTCCGGATTTCTCAACCTGCAACTCCTGCTCGTCACGCATGAGCAAATTCCCAATACAGCTCTCTCGCCCTCGTGTATAAGGGGCCGAAGGGGAGCGTCCGGTCGTCGATCCGCGTCACCGGAACAACTTTCGAATAATTGCCGGTCGAAAAAATCTCGTCCGCGTTTTGGAAATCCCGATACGTTAAGGTCGTCTCGACCACCGTCACGCCCGCCTCCCGCAGCAGTCCGATAACCCTCTGCCGCGTGATGCCTGCAAGGAACGTTCCATTCGCGATCGGCGTGAACACCACGCCGTCCCGGCCCAGGAAGAGATTGGAAGTGGCAAGTTCGGCTACATTGCCCAAGGCATCGCACACAATCGCGTTATCGAAGCCCCGCGCCTGCGCCTCGAACAGAGCGCGCGCGTTATTCGGATAGAGACAGCCCGCCTTGGCATCCACCGGCATCGTATCCATCGTCGGTCTCCGAAAAGGAGACTGCGTCACGGAAAACCCGCGCGGCATGCGCATCGGTGCTTCGTAAATCGAAAGGCACCACCGCGTCGAAGCTGGATCGTGCGCCTGCACCCACGGACCTTCTCTCTCCGCCCAGTACATCGGCCTGATATACAGCGCCGCATCCTTGTCGAATTTCGATACACCCTCGCGCGCCAGCCCTACCCACTCGGCAAGTGAAACCTCAGGCCGCAGATACAGCTTGACCGCCGAGTCGTTTACCCTCGCACAGTGCAGTTCGAGGTCGGGCGTAACTCCCTCAAACGCCCGCGCGCCGTCAAACACCAGCGAGCAGAGCCAGGCCGCGTGCGTACGCGGACCCATGATCGGCACGTTGCCTTCATGCCATTGGCCTTCGAAAAAAGTCCATGTTTTCGACCATCCGTCGCCAATCGAAAGCCTTTGGCTTTCTGTGCTCAGACTTGTTGCGGGCATTGTCGTTGTCAAGCGGACCTCACTTCTCTACAACTGCATCAATGGCGGCCTTCAGCACGTCCGCCAATTGCTTCACGAAAGGTTCGAGCAGCATTGACGCGGGATAGACCGGCAGCACCACAACGTCCTGTCCTCCGGCCGCCAACTGCTCCCATTTCAGGCCCGGCTTGCTGAATACCCGGTACTGCTTTGCCGGACGAACATCTAACACCGTGCCGGCGTACGGCTTCGGAACGTACTCCCAGGACGCTCGATCATTCGTTTTCCAGATTCGCGCCAATAGCCTGGAGTCTTGGTTCCCCGACGCGCCTTTCCGGTCCAGTAGCCCTCGTAAGACACCGCGCCATACGGGTAGCCGTGTCCGCAAAACGTCCATCTTTTCGCCGTAATATTCGATCTTTCCCTGTCGATCGAGGTCGAAGAAGCTCGCCGCGTGAAACAGTACTTTCTGGCACCCGTAAGAGCTCTTGCTCCAGACGGTAAGCGGGATCTTGTGCCAGTTCATCGTGTCGAGCAGCGCCAGAAGTGCAACTTTTTCCCCGCTCGCCTCAAGTTGCTGCGCCGCCTCGTACGCCACCGTGCCGCCCATGCAATACCCTGCCAGCAGGTAAGGCCCCCTTGGCTGCGTACGCCGGATTTCTTTCACATACAGGGCCGCCATCTCTTGGACCGAGGTCAGCAGAGGCGCAACCCCGTCCAGACCCTGCGATTGCAATCCGTAAAACGGCTGATCAGGGCCGAGATATTGCGAGAGCTTCTGGTAATTGAGAACGTTCCCGCCGGCTCCGTGGAAACAGAACAGAGGAATCCGCGATCCTGAGCCATGAATCTCGACGAGCGGAGACCAACGCGAAGCACTCGTCTCACCGCACAGCACCAGCGCCAACTCTTCCACCGTGGGCGCGTCATATAGAGTGGCCAGCGGCAGTTTCACCTCGAACGCCTTTTCGACTTGCGCGAACATCTGAACCGCGGTCGAAGAGTCGCCGCCCAGATCGAAATAATTCTGATCGAAATCGACCGATTCCACATCGAGAACCTTCGCCCAGATACGCGCCAGCTCCAGTTTCACGATGTGATGTCCGTCGATCGTCGCTGGCATCTCGGGTGAATAAATCACAGGACCGAACTCCCTGTCAGGGCTAATCCGGAAAGCTCTTCTTTGATCACCTTACCGGTGGGTGTCAGTGGCATGCTGGGCACAAACAGAATCTCCGAAGGACGTTTATAGGGCGCAAGGTGGCGCGCCGCGTGATCGGCCAGATCGGCTGCCGAGACCCGGGATACGCCCGCTGCTGCCTCGATAAACGCGATTACTTCCTCTCCACCCTTCACTCCTTCGACAGTCCGGCCGATTACTGCCGAGCGGACAACCGCCGGATGCGTATTTAAGACCGACTCGACTTCAGATGGGTAGACGTTCAACCCGAAGCGCACGATGAGTTCTTTGGTCCGCCCCACGATGAAAAGGTGATTGCCTTCAATCCTCGCGAGGTCCCGCGTGTTGAACCACCCTTCGGCATCCACCGCTGCCGCCGTCTCTTGGGGGGCACGGTAGTAGCCCTTCATGATGTTCGGCCCTCTCACCCGCAGTTCTCCCACTTCGCCCTCGCCCGTTTGTTCGCCATCGATCCCCAGCAGCTTTGCCTCCATTCCGGGCATGATCTGCCCAACGGAGGTATCCGTTCGAGGGCTCTCCGGCCGGGTCTGCGCGATGTTCGGCGAGCATTCGGTGACTCCGTAACCGTTGTGGAGCACCATCCCGAACGCTGCTTCGACAGCCGCTTTGACCGGCGGCTGCAGCGGCGCGCCCGAAGAAGAAATAATCCGAAGCGCGGGAAAATTGCGCAGCGACAATCCCTTCATTGCTACGTAATCGAGCAGTATCGAAAAGAGCGAGGGCGCTCCTAGCAGCACCGTTAATTTCTGCTGCTCTAGAGCCGTCAGCGCTGCCACCGGGTCGAACCGCTGGCTGAGGTAAAGCGTCGCTCCACTCAATAGCGAGCCGAGCAAAACAACCGAGAGCCCGACTGCATGCGACATCGGCAGCACCCCATACAGCCGGTCCTCGGGAACAAGCGAACGTATCCTCGCCGAACCACCCGCCACAAAAAGCAGGCCCCGGTGCGTGAGCATGACCCCTTTTGGCATTCCGGTCGTCCCGGATGTATAGATGAGCGCCGCTACGCGGTTTGGGATGTCGGCTTCGACCTTCTCCGGCTCGGCGCTCTCATCGAGACCGCCTACCGCAATCGAGCCGAGTCCGATCCTCTCCTCAAAGGCCGCCCCATGCCGCTTCGCATGCTGACGCGCCTGCGCCGACTTTCCCGTTGTGTAGAGCGTCAGCCGGGCGCGGCTGTGTTCCCGAACCTGATCCACTTCGCGCGCCGAGAGACGCGCGTTCACCAGAACGGGCCATGCGTCGAGTGCTGCCAGCCCAAGCAGTATCGCCACGAACTCGCGGCAGTTTTCGCACACGACAGCCACTCGGTCGCCGGGTCGCACACGCAAGTCTGCGAGCCACTGTTTCGTCTCCGCAATACGGAGTGCCAGCTGACCATATGTCCACGTGCCGCCCTCATCCACCAGCGCCGGATGTTCCGGCATGCGTTCCGCCCAAACCGCCGCAACATCGCTGATGCGAGGCGGCAAGCTCGACATGATTTCTTTACCTGACTCTTCGGGTGACGTCACGTTCGTACGATCTCCTGCGTCGTGCTGGCCGGCTGCACCATCCCGACCCGGGACACAGGCCCGAATACTGGTGCATCCGCTTTCCGCTCCGCCACATACTGCAACCAGTTGCGATACACGCACACCGCCGACTCCTGCCAGGTGTTTCCCAGCGAGCACGTGGCCGCAGCCTCGGGGAAATGGGTCATGAGGCTGGGGCAGCGTTGGACCATCGCTTGCCTTCGAAAATCCCCTAGCAGCTCGCTCGCCGCGCTATCGAAGTACCCGCATGGCGCCGTCGGGTACGTCTCTCTCTCGCCTGTCAGATATCGCTTCGCGTCCCGCCGGTACTCCTTGAGCAGCGTAAGCGCGCCGTACTCGGGATGACCCTGCGCGTGTACGAAAAGGCTCTTGCTTCTCTTCTTCACGAACAGATCTACTCCTGCTTCGGCAGAGCGCGTCAGAACCGCGTAGCCGGAAGCAAGCAGTTCATCCGCTCTCACTTCATTGCAGCGGGAATGCGGAAACCGGATCGGCTCCTCCAGGTGGCGCAGCAGCGCGTGCTCGGCCACCCGGCGGAAATCGAAAACTCCAAACTGCTTGTCGCCGAGCCGGTGCCGCCCCACGCCGTCGCTGTGCAAAACTCCTGCATGCGCCGCCAGACAGGATAAAACAGTCGAATAGGTGTTTTCTTCGGCCCAGTCCAGAACGTCCGCCAAAGCCGGCCAGTAGGGCTCTCGCCGCAGATCGGACTGGCGTGGCTCGGTACCCGTGATGATAGCCGCGTCGAACGGGATATTCCACAACTCGGTAATGCCTAGGTAATGCCCGCTCAGCCGCTCCGCCGCTTTCGGTCCCCGCGGGATGTTCGGTAGCGAGAACAGCTTAACCTGTACGCGCAGGTTTCCAGCAGCCGCCTGCAGCAGATTGCAGAACTGCACCTCTGTCTCTTCGAGCGCCAGATCAGGCATGTTATTCACCAGCGCAATCTCGATTGAGTCGGGTCGGCTTCCCCGCGCCGCCCTCGCTAGAGAACAATGCTCGTCTGTTCCTCCCGCCCACCAGACCGGCCCCTGCACGCTGTCCAACATTAACGGCATCGCGCCCCTTCCTGGACGAAACACGCTTCGGTGTCTCTATAGCTCACCGCAGTCACTTGTTCGAGTGCCTGATCGAGATCCGCCAGTATGTCGTCTATGTGCTCGATCCCCACGCTCAGCCGGATCATCTCCGGCCTGACGCCCGCCTTCTCTTGCTCTTCGGGAGTCAATTGCCGGTGAGTCGTCGAAGCCGGGTGGCAGGCCAGCGATTTGGCGTCTCCCATATTCACCATCCGCTTGAACAGGCGCAGCGCATCGAAGCATTTGCGCCCCCCCTCGAACCCGCCCTTCACACCAAAGGTCAAAAGCGAAGGACGTTTACAGCCCAGGTACTTCTGCGCCATTGGATACAGCGGATTGTCCGGAAAGCCCGCGTAATTGATCCACTCGACAAGCGGGTTGCTGCGCAGATGCTCTGCTACTTTGCGGCCGTTCTCCACATGCCTTTCCATGCGCAGCGCCAGAGTCTCTACTCCTTGCAGCAGCAGAAATCCGTTGAAGGGCGATAGCGTCGCGCCTGTGTTGCGCTGGCACACAGTCCGGCAGCGGGCCACGTAAGCGGATTCCCCGAACTGATCCACGTAAACCACGCCGTGGTAAGCGGGCTCCGGCCGGTTCAACATGTAGAAGCGCTCTGCATGTTCGTGCCAGGGAAACTTGCCGCTGTCTACAATCATGCCGCCGAGCGTCGTTCCATGCCCGCCCATGAACTTCGTCATGGAATGCACAACTACGTCGGCCCCGTACTCGATCGGACGCAGCAGCATCGGTGTCGCTACCGTGTTGTCTACAATCAGCGGCACACCGTGTTTGTGCGCCACACGTGCCAGTTCTTCGAGATCCGCCACATTGCCCGCCGGATTGCCCACGCTCTCGCAGTAAACCGCCCTGGTATCTTCGTCGATCAGCGCTTCGACCGCCTGCGCATCCTCGCTCTCGGCGAACCGCACGGCAATCCCCCGTTTGGGAAAAATGTGCGCGAACAACGTATACGTAGCTCCGTAAAGCTGAGGCAGAGAAACGATGTTGTTGCCCGCTTCGGCAATGTTGATCGCCGCATACTCTATCGCGGCCATCCCCGAGCTGACACTAAGCGCCTCAACGCCGCCCTCGAGCGCGGCCACCCGCTTCTCGAGCACTGCGTTGGTCGGATTGCCGATGCGGGTATAAATATTCCCCGGTACTTCCAGGTTGAACAACGCCGCCCCATGCTCGGCGCTATCGAATTCGAAACCTACCGTCTGATAAATCGGTACCGCCACCGCCTTCGTTCCGGCATCTCCGTCGTAGCCGGCGTGAATCGCCTGCGTCTCTCTTCTCATTCGGACGTTCGCTAATGCTGTTGATAGAAGTGGTGGGAAGCTCGGCGACGCGCTACCGCGCCTCATTCGGGGTCGGGAACCAGGCGCGCCGCGGGCGCCGACGCGCGTTCCCTTGCCAGTGACCGCACAATCGTGCGCGTCACTCGCTCGGCCGCGAAACCTGCCCCAAACGCAAACCGCATCACCGGACCGAAACTGTTCGCCGCCGCGACACCCACGAAGTAAAGTCCCGGCACCGACGATTCGAAGCCGGACGAAAGCACGGGCGTTTCGGCAACCGCCTCCACCCGCGTGCGAATCTCCTCCGTCAGCAGCGTCAGCCGGCTCAGCCGAGGCTTGTATCCGGTTGCCGCGATGATGTGGTCTGTCGTTACTTCGCTTTCGCCTTTGCCGTCTGCTTGCAAACGAAGATGAATGCCATCACCATTCGTTCGGACACTCACTGGCGTGCAGCCAAGGTGCAGGCGTACTCGCCCTATGATTTTGTCCCTGATAAACCAACCTCCCGAAGGACCGAGAGCCTTGCGGACTGCTTTGAGCCGCAGAGCCTCGGGAAGATAGTGAAACGCGAGCGGCGCATCCGCAAAGAAACGCGACCGCATTCCAGGCCCCAATCCTGAGTGTGGATGCCGGATCTGTTGCCATCTGCTGCGCGGCTTTCCGTTCGGCTTGGTATGAAATCTCAACTCCGGCCGGCGCGTGACCAACTGGACCTCGGCCCCGGCTTCCCCTAACAGCGCCGCCGTGTCCAGTGCCGACGCCCCGCCTCCGACAACCACCACTCTGCGGCCCCGGAACGGCTCTAACTCCTGGTGCCGGGCGCTGTGCGAAAGCTTCTCAGCCGGCAGCTCTTGCAGCACCGGCGGAATGTGCTCGAAATGCGTGATCCCTACCGCGAGCACCACGCGGCGCGCCTTCACTGTTTCACCCGTCTCGAGCGTCAGAAGGAAGCCGTCCGGCGTACGTCCGACACCCCGCACCCAGCTCTCTTCCAGCTCCGGAACCATGCGCTCCTGAAACGCGAGCCCGTACGCATTGAACGTCTCGAGCCGGACTGGAACCCCCGTGTCTCCATACTCGATGCCCCGTTCCGAACAAAACTGCTTGAGCGTAAACGCGCCTTCCGGGTCGTACAGGTTCGACGCAAAGCCGTCCGACTTCAGCATCATGCCTTTCGGCATATGCGACAGCCAGCTATCCATCGGGCGGCCGAATATGCGGAACTTGATGCCTTGCCGGCGAAAATGAGCAGCGAGCGACAGCCCGTAAGGACCTGCGCCCACAATGGCAACGTCTACCATGTTTTTCTTCCTCTACCCGTACTGTTTTGTTGTCTGCGGCCATCCACGGAAGGAAGCCGCGTGCAGGAACTCAGAACTGCCTCGTCCGCGCCGGGGGGCACTTCCCTTTGGGCAAAGCTGCCGCTATTCCGGTCCCGAAACCAGAGATGCAGTTTGGAAATTGAATCGAGTTAGTAGGATCCTTGCAATTAAGCAGCCAACCTCGCGCCGGACAAAACCGCCTTCTTTCTGCTCCTACTTATCCCGGCGGCTTACTTGCCGGACTCGCAAGCTCGCGCGCGTTGGAATTCGTCCCAAATTGTAGGAGCAAGTCGACTGGTCTCGCCGGCCGGAGAAGCGCGCCCTCAGGACGCGGTTCTCTTTTCTCCAATGCCCAGCTTCTTCATCTTGTACAGCAGTGCTTTGTAGTCGATGTTGAGGACAACGGCGGCCCGCTTCCGGTTCCACTGACACGAGTGCAAGGCGCTCAAAATCGCGTCCGCCTCCGCCATCTTCCGGGCTTCGTCAACCTTGGAGAGAACAGTAGTCGTTTCCTGATCCGCTGTCAGCGCGGCCGCGCGATTGATCGGCGTCGGCTTCGGCAACTCCTGCGGCCCAGCCCCTTCACGCGGTGTACTCGCCCGGTGCGAAGAAATATCGAGAGCGCCCTTGCCCGTCTCAGGTTTCCACCGCTGCATGTCCGGCAGTCTTCGCGAAAGTGCCGGATCCTCCAGCACCTCGTTCAACACGTTGAGGCTCTTCGCCATTTCGTCTGCCGGAACGTAAACCGTCTTCGCTTTTACTGTCCTCTGCCGTATGTCGGCGGCCAGCACTCCTGGACTGCGCAACACAAGGTACTTCCGCATCATGTTTTCCAATTCCCGAACATTGCCCGGCCAGTTGTATTCCAACAGCACCTGCCGCAGAATCGGTGGAATGTCGAGCGCCGGAGAATCAGCCGCCGCATGCCGCTGCAAAAAGAGTTCGCAAAGTGGAAGAATCTCATTTCGCCTCTCCCGTAGAGGCGGAATCTTCACATCTACAATGTTCAACCGGTAAAAGAGATCCTCCCGAAATCGCTTCTCCTGGATCGCCTTCTCGAAATCGCAATGCGAAGCAGCCATGATCCGCACATCGATTCTCGAGGGCTCGTGGGAACCCAGCCGATAAAATTCCTGGTCCTGGAGAACCTGTAGAAGCTTCGCCTGAAGCTTCACGTCCATATCGCCGATCTCGTCGAGCAGAATGGTGCCTTTATGCGCCATCTCGAACTTGCCGGGAGTGCTCTTGAAAGCGCCCGTAAAAGCTCCCCGTTCGTAACCGAACAGTTCGCTTTCCACTAACTCGGAAGGTAATGCCGCACAGTTCAGTTTCACGAACGGACGATCGGCGCGCCTCGATAACGCATGCAGCCTTCGCGCAATGACCTCTTTCCCCACTCCAGTCTCGCCTTGCAGCAAAACCGGAACGTTCGAAGAACCAATGCGGATCAGCAGCGATTCAACACGCTGAGACCACGTTCCTGTAGTCAGCAGTTCCTCGCGCTGAGCGGTGCTCACGTCCTTCCTCGATTCCATGAGGTCGCGCTCGAGCGGGCCCGCTGCGTCCGAGATAGCCGCGAGCAGCTGCTCAGCGCTATATGATTTCGACAGAACCACACAGCGAACTGCGCGGCTTCCCTGATCTGCGACATTCCCCCGTAACGAATCCGATACGGCAACGACAGGAAGAAATGGATAAACAGCCTCCACCTCCTCGACTACGTCAAAATCGAAAGGGCCCTCCGGCTCGCTATTCATGAGGATGAGCGAGTACCCGCTTTGATTGGCTGCGATGCGGGAAAGCAACTCATCTCTGCTGCTTACTATCTCGAACGGGAAGTTATAACCCTGGATACCTTCTTGTAACTGATTGCGGAACTCACACTTCTGGTCGGCGACTAGGATCGGTTTCATAGCGGTTGTAGATAACTACCGTCCCGTCTTTGCAAAAACGACTGCGGCCGTTTCGGGCCGGGCGGTTACAGAGAATCCGCATCGACCTGAATGCAACCTGCTTTGAACGCCGGCAACACGTGGCGCCCTTCCAATGCAAAAATCTCCCTGATTGAGAAGACCTGCCCCCTCCGGCACTTCTTCTAAGTTGTGTGAATTCACGTTTACTCCGAAATCTAAGTCTTCCGACATCTGCCCACACATCTGAAGCCTCCATGCGCCGCCCAATCGCGACTGCTCGCGTTCGGCTCGGCATTCTCCAGAAACTGAAAATGTATGTACTGATTCTGCAAGATGAGGGCCGTATGTACAATACAGCTGGAAAAATCGAGTACTACCGAGAGTACTGAGGCTAAGTACTGGAACTGAACGAAAATTTTCTCCTCTCTTTTTGCTCAATTGGCACGTCCATTTTTCGATTTTCCTCGTATCATTTCTTCAATGAAAATGGGCCTTTCATGCGTTTCACAACGCCGATGTGGTCGACGCATATATAAGTATTTGCCAGGCGAATGATTACTCAAAAGCACCATCCTGCTCACAATATGTTGGTTAAATCCTGTAACTCACAGCATCTCCAGACCCTTCCGCCACCGCGAAATGGCATAAGTCAGACCAGCGGGTTTAACCGAATGGTGAACAGGCCGGCGTAGCAGCTCTCACCGCTCGCCATCAGCTTCGTTAACTGGTCTCTTACGCGCACTTCGGCCTGTTTCTAAGCCGAAAGTGCATCTGTTAGCTCGGATTCAAGCCTGAATAGGCTGTTTCTTCCAGCTACCGCAATTGCGCTTCGAGCGCCTCGAAACGGCTCTTCAGTTCGTCGAACTCCGAACGCAGCAGCTGCAGCTCCTGTTCGACCTGCGAAAGTCGCGTCGGCGCGCTCACAATTGCGCTCTCGACCGGCGAGTCAACCGCGGGCTCCCCGGAAAACAAATGCGCATAGCGCGCCTCTTTTTGCCCGGACTGGCGCGCCAGCTTCGTCACAAGTGGTCCGCCTTCCCACTCGCCCAGCTTGTCCAACACCCGCTCGGTCTCGGCCAGATCTCCGAACGCAAACATCCGTTCGCTTCGGTCTTTGATCTCGCCTAGCGTCTGCGGACCCCTCAGGAAAAGCGTGCACAAAACCGCCGATTCGCGCCGGCCCAGGTTCAACGTCTCGGAGACCCTTTGCGCATACTTGTCCACTCGCCCGCTGCCTGTCACGAAGAGCGCGAAACGCTTCTGCCTCAGCCCTTCGAGCGCGCCCTCCACGATTTCGGCATCGTGATTCACCACCGGATCGCGATTCGACTTCTGATTGCATCCGTTTATAAGCGCGTTGAGGCTCATCGGGTAATACTCCGGCGTCGTCGCCTCTTTCTCCATTAGAGTCCCGAGTACCCGAACCTCGGCTCCCACCAGCTCATACATGGATGCGCTCCGCCGTCAATACCGGGATTGCGTCGGCCTGGTCGTCGGGCGAGACTGCCCCGACTTCTCGGCGTAGCGCGCTGCCACGTCGGGCCGCAGAAAATTCAGCATCTTGAAAGCCACCTGCTTACCCTGCCTGAACGCATCGGCGTATAGTTTGTCGCGCTCCTCGCGGGTGTACGTGAATCCGATGCTGTAGTAGTGATCTAGTGAAAGTCCCAGTACCTTTGTACCTGCATAAGCCACCGCGGCCTTCGCGATCAGACCGCCCCCGAACGGAATCTTGCCCACTAACTGCTTCGCCAGCGCCCGCCAGCCAAATGCACTCCCGATCACCATCGCGATTTCCGACTTCTGATGCATGTAGCCGACCTCACGGTCACTCGCAGCCGCAATCAGAAAAGCCATCCGTACCTGATTCATCGTCAGGAACGCGGTGTCCGATGCAAACTCCGCTACTGCCCACGGCAGTTCGATTATGTTCGGAATAATATCCGGCAGCGCCGTTGCAATCGAAAACAGCGTGTTCTCGCGCGCCGTCTTCGCGATCGTGCGTTCGACAAAAGGCCGCCGAAACGGCAGGAATGCTTTCGCAAGCGGCACGCCCATTTGCGGATGCTCCGCAAGCGCCTTCACCACAAACTGCTTTTCTCTGTCCGGATGAAAAATCAGCGCCTGAGCAGGCGCATCCATTCCCTCGTAATAAACCTGCAGATCCGGTGCTGGAGCCCCGGCCGCGATCGGCGCGCGCGTCAGCCACGATGCCGATTCACGGCGTCGGCTCGGACTCAAATCGCGTAGAAAAAAGCTCTCTAAACGGCTCATCGCTTCCGGGCTCGAACCATGCAGCGCAACCCGTAAAGACCGCTCACTCAACGCCCGAACTTCATTCGGGTTGAGGGTCGTGATCGCCTTTTTTATATTGACCAATGCGTCGAGTTTCATCAAATCCTCGGTGCGAAATCGGCACCTCGGCGCCTCTGAGCCGGAAGGCAACAGCAAACGCCGAGTCCCAATCAGAGTTTACGCCGACGCGTTCCACTTCCACCGAAGGCGCGAAGTAGCGCAGTACAATTTCATTGCTCGGATGAAACACGAACGCCGGTGCTACCAGCAGCAACCTGGGCGGCTTCTGCACCAGCGGTACGCCCGGAAACAAGCTGTCTAACTCGCCTCTTTCTAGATGCCATTTCACTCGCATCCAGTAGTCCAGACTCTGCAGCGGCAAATGTATGTCTTCGGACGTCTTCAGCTCGAGCACCGCCAGCCGCCCTCCTGCGCTCGCCGCCAGCAGGTCGATCAGTTCCCGCTCGGCTCCGGCAAACGTCAGCACCTGTCCGTGCACCGGCGCGGGCAAAAGCTCCGCGTCCAGCACCTGCAAGTGGCGTCGGACCTGGCTTTCGAACCATCGTTCCGGATACGCCGGCACTTGCGAATGCCTCCGTTCCCGCGGTGCCCCCAGCGCCGCGAGTTGACGGGCAAACTCGATAACCCGGTTGAAGCGGGATAGCGCAATCTCCTCCTTCGAATCGATCCCGAGGAAAACCCGGTTGCGCTCGATCCGCGCAAATTCCAGGCCCCGAAAACGCACGCTGATCGCACCTCCGATCTCCGGACAGCAGCCCACCCCGCTGATCGCTTCCAATCGCATCATCGCCGGCCGCAAATCCTCGCTCAAGGAAATTTCGCAATAACGCGAGGTGAGGTGTGTATCCAGGTTTCCGAGATCCTGCGGGTCCACTTCGCCCGCCATGCCATGTTCATTGAAGAGAAAAATGCGCGTCCGCAATTCCCGGCCCGTCAACCAGCGCAGGCGGTGCGCGCTCAGATTACCCGCGCCTTCCGGCAGAAAGATACACAGCGAAAGATGCGCGCTTAACGGGAGCAACCCACGCAGGTGGTCGAACCACAACAGCGCAGATGAGAGGAAAGCAGGTTCGTCTTCCGCAGTTGCACACGCGAGTGCCGCCGCAAACTGATTGCCCCGGCTGATCCGCGCCCTGGGAAACGCAGCCGAGAAAGACCGGCGCAAGTCCATGGCGGACGACAACGCCTCGATCTCCCAGCCCGGAAACTGCCGGTGCAACATCCGCCGGAACTGCTCGGCAAAGTTTTGCCGGCTTCCCTTCGCGCATCGTGTTGTCGTCTGCGGTCTCGCTAGATCGAGGAACGAAAGTTTCCCCGTCGCTCCGCCGAACTGCTGCACCACGCAGTCGAGCGCGCCCGTCACCGTTTGCTTCGCCGCCAGAATTCGCCGCGAGAGGTTGCGCTGTTCGTTCCACGCATCGATCGAAACTCTCCCCGCACGAATTTCTAAACAGTATTGCCCGTCCTTTAGACCGATCGGCTGATCGCCAAAGTCCAGAACGGCCGGTTCGGTACACCTGCCCAGAAACGTCTGAATACTGGCACGCAGCGCCTCAGGAACCGCGGGCGATTCGGGCTTGGATGACCCTTTATCCAACCGGGTCCCGCCCGGACGAGCTTTTATCATGGAGTTTTGCCACTTCTACCGTCAACCTTCGAGGGCCGCTTAGAACTTGTGGAGCATCGGATCGGTAACGCTTTGGAGCGTAGCGGCCGCAAACGCTCCGAAATAACTCTAGTGGCCGTTTCGAAGAAATTTTCTGCCGGACGCCTGCGCGAGGCCTATGCGGCCGGGCTTCGCGAGTTTGGCGAAAACTACGTTCAGGAGTTTGCGGACAAAAAGAAAGATCTCGGCGACCTCTCCGGTGCAACATTTCATCTGATCGGTCACTTACAGTCGAACAAGGCCCGGCTCGCCTGCGAATTGTTCGACGTCATCGAAACAGCAGACTCGCCGAAGCTCATCGAAAGACTCGACGCCTCCGTGCCCGGCGGCAAGCGCATCGATGTCCTGCTCGAGATCAAACTGTCGGGCGAAGAAAGTAAAACGGGCGCTAATCCTGAGCAGATTCCGGCTCTCCTCGCCGCTGCCGCCGGCTGCTCTCGCATCGCTGTGAGCGGGCTCATGATCATCCCGCCTTGGTCGGAGGATCCCGAGGCTTCCCGCCCCTACTTCCGGCAACTCGCCGCATTGGCGCGCCAGTACCAGCTCCCTGGCATCTCCATGGGCATGTCGGCCGACTTCGAGGTCGCCATCGAAGAAGGCGCTACTCTCATCCGCGTCGGAACTGCTCTGTTCGGACCCCGTCCCAAGCCCGCCAGGTCCGGCGTATCCCAGCTGCCCGCATGAACCGGCCCGCCCATGTTACCCGTTGCCTCACGGGCCTTCTGATTCTGTCCGGACTGCTGCGTGCCCAGGTCGTCAGACCCGGCTCCCGGCCGCCCGGCAGCCTTGAGCAGCTCGGCGTCTCTATCCCCATGCGGGATGGCGTTCGCCTTGCGGCCGATGTCTTTTTGCCCCGTGCGAGCGGCCGCTGGCCCACTGTCCTCTTCCGTACGCCCTACAACCGCAAGGGCCCGTCAGGCCGAAGCTATCGCGGATTTGTGCAGCGAGGTTACGCCGTCGTGATCGAAGACGTGCGCGGCCGCTTTGCCTCTCAAGGTCTGTTCAAAACCCTCGAGCAGGAAGGCCCCGACGGTAACGACACAATCAACTGGATTGCCGAACAGCCCTGGTCGAATAACCGCGTCGCCATGGCCGGCAGTTCTTATCTCGGCATGGTGCAGTGGTGGGCCGCCCTCGAAGGCAATCCCCATCTGTCCGCCATCGCGCCGATGTTTTCAGGCGACGACGAATACATCGATCGCTTCTATTCCATCGGCGGCGCGCTGCAAATCGGTCATCGGCTGTTGTGGCTGGCCGAAAATCTTACGCCTCCCTCCCATGTGAGGCCGCTCTTCTCGAGCTACATCGGCCACCTGCCCCTTCGCACCGCCGACTATGCCGCCACGGGCATCGAATTGCCCGCCTGGAGAACCGCCCTCGATCACCCTTCTTATGACGCGTTCTGGAAAACTCGCAGCGTGCGCGAACGAGCCCGTCACATCGCCGTTCCCGTCCTCTCCATGGGTGGCTGGTTCGACAATTATGTAGAAAGCGACTTAGACATGTTCGCTAGGCTCGCCGCCAGCAACAAGCGAATAGAGACCTGGATCGGACCCTGGGGCCACAACCCCATGCTTAAATTCGATACCCACGATTTCGGCCCTGAAGCGATCATCCCGATCCGCCGCAAACAGGCAGACTGGTTCGATTACTGGACCGGGCGAACACCCGACACGAGTCCGCCCCGGCTTCCCATGCTTCACCTGTTCGTGATGGGATCAAACATCTGGCGTGAGGAACACGAGTGGCCGCTCGCCCGAACCCGCTACACAGCCTTTTACCTCGCAAGCGGCGGTCACGCCAATACCGGCGGCGGCGATGGCGCGCTCTACCGGCATCCTGTCCAAAAAACCAAACCTGATTCCTTCACCTACGATCCCAAAAATCCCGTCCCCACCGTAGGCGGAGCGATCTGCTGCGAACCTCGCATCCTGCCACCCGGACCTCTCGAACAGTCCGCCGTAGAACAACGTCCCGACGTTCTCGTCTATACCTCCGCGCCCATCAAAGAAGATCTTGAAGTCACCGGCCCCGTCCGCGCTCTCCTCTACGTGGCGACTTCCGCCAACGACACCGACTTCTCGGCCAAATTAGTCGACGTTCAGCCCGATGGTCGTGCGCTCGCCGTCTGCGACGGGTTGCTCCGCCTGCGTTACCGGCTCTCGCTCGCCAAACCCGTCTTCGTCAGGCGTAACTCGACCTACCAGATCTCGGTCGACGCCGGCGTCACCAGTTACGTCTTCGCAAACGGCCATCGCGTCCGCCTCGAAATCTCAAGCAGTAACTTTCCTCGTTTCGATCGCAACCTGAACTCCGCCGGCCCCAACGCCGACACAGCCAAATTGACCAAGGCCAAACAGACTCTCTATCACGAAAAGGATTATCCATCCGCCTTGATCCTTCCCGTCATCCCGAAACACGGGACTCAACAGCTCGGTTACTTCAACAGATGACGGCGGATACAAACCGTCTCCTCTACGCTGCTGAAGAGCAGCTTCGCAGCATGCGGGTCTCCGCCGCGCTCGAACTTTTTCTGCTTGCCGAGCGCTGCGGGTGCGACGCCGACGCCTGCGCTGCCGGACGCTGGGAGTGCCACATGCTGCAAGGCGACTTCTTGTCAGCTTGGCGCGAGAGCGATGCCATTGCGGCCCGCGGCAACCCCGATCCGCACCGTTATTGGGACGGCCAACCTCTCGACGGACGCAACGTTCTGATCAGATGTCTGCACGGGCTCGGCGACACGCTCCAGTACATCCGCTACGCCCCTTTGATCCGGCAAAAAGCAGCCAGCCTTACCGTCGAGGCGCAGCCGCAGCTCAAAGCTTTGCTCGCATACAACGAGGTCGCGGATCGGGTCATCACTTGGGGAGAGCCGGAACCACCGTGGGACCAGCAGATCGAAATCATGGAAATTCCGCGTATCTTTCGTACCGATCTGAGCTCGGTCCCTGCGGCTGTTCCTTACCTGAAAGCGCCTCGCACACACGAATCCGAACTCCTCGACAACCACGGCCTGCTTCGCACCGGCATTGTCTGGAATTCAAGCCAATATAATCCCGCCCGTTCGGTTCCGGTTGACCTCATCGCAAGCTGGTTCGATATACCGGGCGTTGCCTTCTCGAACCTGCAAGCCGGCCCCGAAAGGTTCGATCTCGATCGTGTAAGCGCGGGCATTCCGATGCTCTACCGCGAAGGCGGATCGATCCTTTCCACCGCCGCCGACCTCAACTCTCTCGATCTGGTTATCACGGTCGACACCATGATGGCCCACCTCGCGGGATCTCTCGGCAAAAACGTCTGGACACTCCTTCCTTACCGCTGCGACTGGCGTTGGATGTTGGCGCGCGCAGATACACCCTGGTATCCCACCATGCGGCTGTTTCGCCAGACGACGCCCGGCAGTTGGGCGTCCCTAATCGAGCAGGTTCACCGCGAGTTGACTGCACTCGCGGCGCGGCCTGATTCGTCGCGTCGCCTCAGTAAAAAATCTGGTTTACGTGTCTGATCAGCGGATCGTGTTCCCCTACCGCCACTTCGCTCACCGAGCATGGCGCAATCTCCAGGCGATGAATGTGGTCTATCGATACGCCTAACAGCAGAACCAGCAAACAGCGGATCACGTCCCCGTGCGTCACCATCGCGATTGTTGCCCCTGGCTCGTAATCGGCGGCAACGGCTTGAATCGTGCGCCACGCCCGCGCCTGAATCTCCATCATCGATTCGCCCCCGGGCGGACAACTCGTCGAACGCTGCCGGTTGAAAGCCCGCCACGCATCGATCTCATGCAACTCGTCGAATGACTTGCCCACCCACTCACCGAAATCGGCCTCGATGATTCCTTCCTCCACGCGTATCGGCCGCCGTTGCAACTCCGCAATCGGTCTCGCTGTCTCTAATGCCCGCTCGAGCGGACTCGAAAGAACTGCGTCGAGCTCGTACCCCGCTTTGAGAGTTTCAGCCAGCACCTCGGCTTGCCGAAAACCTTCGTCATTTAGATGGATACCCGAAGTTCTTCCGTAGAGCACGCGCCCTGACAAGTCGGTGCTTCCATGACGGATGAGTAGAATACGAATCATAAACGGGGAGAGAGGAAGAGACTTGGCGAACGGCCATTCGGCAATCGATATAAGAAAGCGGGTTGATGAACTAGGTCCATGGTTTCACAACATCCTGCTTGGAGACGTCCAGACTGCACCTGACCATTTCCTGGGTGATTACCCGACAGCTAAATGGCGCAACTTTCAGCATGCCATCCCGCAGGACCTCACCGGCATGAGTGTTCTCGACGTCGGCTGCAATGGAGGCTTTTATTCAATCGAGATGAAGCGCCGTGGCGCCAGCCGCGTCCTCGGTATCGACCACGACGAACAGTATCTCGAACAGGCCCGCTTCGCCGCCCAGGTCGTCGGCCTCGACATCTCATTCGAGAGAATGTCCGTCTATGAGACGCCGCGGCTCCGCGAACGCTTTGACCTGGTCTTGTTCATGGGCGTCTTCTACCATCTTCGCCATCCGCTGCTCGCCTTGGACCTCCTCCGCCAGCACGTCGCCAACGATTGGTTCGTCTTTCAATCCATGCTGCGCGGTAGCAAATCCATTCCCAAGGTCGAAGACAATTACCCTTTCTGGGAAACTGGGATCTTTGATCGCCCCGGTTTCCCCAAAATGCATTTCGTCGAGAACGAGTATTCTGACGACCCCACAAATTGGTGGATCCCGAACCGTGCCTGCGCTGAAGCTGTTTTGCGAAGCGCCGGATTCACCCTCGAGAGCCATCCTGAGGACGAAGTTTTTATCTGCCGCTGCGATCCCGGTGCTTACCTCCACGAGCTCCCGAAGATGAATTGATTCGGGAAGCTGAACCGCGCGGGCAGCATCTAAATACCGAACTATGATCGAAGCCGTGATGTTGTGGAACGAGCCCAATAATCTCTCGCATTGGGATTTCGAAATCGATAAGGACTGGTCCGCCTACGCGGCCATGGTGAAAGAAGCCGCCATCGCCATCAATGCGGAAAACCCGAAATTACCGAAAGTCTTGGGCGGTATTTCTCCTATCGATCCGGCCTTCATCACACGCATGGAGGACCTCGGCGCGTTACAACATCTCGACGTCGTGGCAGCGCATGGTTTCCCTCTCGATTGGAATCACTGGAGCATCAACGAGTGGCCTGACAAGCTCGATGAAATCCGCGCGGTGACCGATAAGCCGATTTGGGTTTCAGAGGTGGGCGCATCTTCGTTCGGTGCCGAAGAGGTGCAGGAGTTCGGTTTGAAACGCACCGCTGAGCTGCTGATCCCGAGGGTCGATCACATTTATTGGTACAGCCTGTTCGATCTGCCGCGCGCTTGGCCGGCCACCACGCGCCATCGCGAGAGCGAAGGCTCGTCCTACTATCGCCACTTCTACATGGGCCTCCTGCGGGAGGATGGCGGAAGCAAACTCGCCCTAAAGCAGTTCGCCGAATATACTCCTGCCCTCGGGCTTTGCCAGTGGTTCCACTTCGAAGATCATCGGCTCGAAGGAAGCGTCCAGATCCTCAAGGATCTCGGCGTGAAGAAGCTGCGAACCGGCTTGAGTTGGGCCGACTTTGACCGGGCCGATGCTGAAAAATGGTTCGATTGTCAGATGAAGAAGCTTGAGCCCTTTGACCTCACGATCACCTTTTGCTTTACTCCGGAACGTTGCGGCGTCCGCCCGCACCACACTAGTCCGCCGAAGGACCCCCGGGAATTTGCCGAATTCTGCTCTGTCATGACGCGCCGGTATGCCTTCTAGTATTTGTTCTTGCGTCATACTACGTGAACTGCTGCTTATATCAGGTAAGTAGAAACTTTGACAGCTACAAAGCTTCTCACACTAGATCGAAAGTAAACGCTTTTGTCATGAACATGTCGGAAGAACGTTTTCGCGAGGAAGTTCTCAGTGCTCTTGCTTACTCCAAACGTCTGCGTTCTAAAATCCTAAAAATGAAGAACAAAGGATTTGAGGGTTAATGAAAGGAACTGTTCTCATCACTGGGGGAGCCGGCTTTATTGGTTCCCATGTGGCCTTAGAACTCCTGAAAGCGGGATATCACGTTCGGGTTCTTGATAGCCTCGTAACTCAGGTGCACGGGGACGCCGCCGAGCGGCCTCATTACCTCCACAAGGATGCGGAGTTCCTCCTGGGTGATGTTCGGAACCCGGAGGCGGTCGATGACGCACTCGCTGGCGTCGACGCGGTATATCATTTCGTCGCTCTCGTCGGAGTCGGCCAGAGCATGTACCAGACGGCGGAATATACGAGCGTCAACAATCTCGGTACGGCTGTTCTTTTAGAACGTTTGGTAAAGCATCCGGTCAACAAACTTGTCGTCGCCTCGAGCATGAGCGTCTATGGCGAAGGCCTCTACCTCACTTCTTCCGGTGAGCCCTACATGCAAGCGAGCCGGACCACGCGGCAGTTGAAAGCACATCAGTGGGACATGCTCGGTCCCGACGGTTCCCCGCTCACGCCCGCGCCTACGCCTGAAAACAAACAGCCCTCCCTGGCCTCCGTCTACGCCCTGTCGAAGTACGACCAGGAGCAGATGTGCCTCATGATGGGCAGAGCTTACGGAGTTTCCACCGTGGCCCTGCGTTTCTTCAACGCCTACGGACCCTATCAGTCTTTGTCGAATCCGTACACTGGCGTATTGGCCATATTTGCGTCCAGGCTGATGAACAATAAGCGGCCGATCATCTTCGAGGATGGCGAACAGCTGCGCGATTTCGTGAGCGTATACGATGTGGCGCGAGCCTGCCGCCTCGCCCTCGAAGTACCGGAAGCTCAAGACATGATCTTCAATGTCGGCAGCGGCCAGGAAGTCACGGTCCGGGAAGTCGCGAGCAAGCTCTCGAAAGTGCTCGGACGGAGCCTCGAACCGGAAATTACCGGCAGCTATCGCGTTGGCGACATCCGCCATTGCTTCCCCGACATAAGCCTCGCCCGGAAGGTGCTCGGCTATCAACCCGCCACCACGCTCGAAACTGGTATGCGGCACCTCGCCGAGTGGCTGGGCGAGCAGACCGCGCCCGACAAATTCAATGAGATGCGCAACGAACTCACATCGCGCGGGTTAGTCGTCTGAAACTGAGCCTATGGAAAATCGATACATACTTATCACCGGCGGCGCCGGCTTCATAGGCGCCAACGTCGCTCTCAGCTATCTCGAACGGGATCAGCCTGTTCATATCTTCGACAATCTCAGCAGGCCCGGCGTCGAGCGGAATCTCGCAGACCTGCTCGAACGTTACCCCGGGCGCGTCCTTTTCACGCAGGCGGACGTGCGCAATAAAACAGCGCTAGGCGAAGCCGTGAAATCCGCGCGCATCGTCTATCACCTGGCCGCGCAAGTGGCGGTAACCACCAGTCTCGAAAATCCCATCCTCGATGCCGAGACGAACCTGATCGGCACTCTTCACCTGCTCGAGGCCATACGCAACGCGCCGGTCAGACCGGCCTTGCTCTTCACTTCCACTAACAAAGTCTACGGTTGTCTCCACAACGTCCCGCTTCACGAACGGGGAATGCGCTATGAACCGGTAGACTCCACTCTCGCGCAGTCCGGCATAGGCGAAGCGCAGCCGCTCGAGTTCCTTTCCCCCTACGGCTGTTCCAAAGGCAGCGCCGATCAGTACGTCCTCGATTACGCGCGTTCCTATAACATTCACGCCTGCGTGTTTCGCATGAGCTGCATCTACGGACCTTATCAGCTAGGCTCGGAAGATCAGGGGTGGGTAGCGCATTTCGTGCGACAGGCGATAAAACGCGAGCCGGTCACAATCTATGGCGACGGTAAACAGGTCCGGGACCTGCTCTACGTCGATGATCTGGTCCGCGCCATGCACCAGGCTGTCGATCATCCCGCGCGCTCAGCCGGGCAGGCTTTCAACCTTGGCGGAGCCGTCGGGAATAGTGCCAGCCTCCTCGAAGTGATTGCTCAAATCAAGGCACTCACGGGCGCCTCTCTCCGCATCGACTGGGGCCCTGAACGCTTGGGTGATCAGCGCTGGTACGTCGCAAACACGTCCAGGTTGAAAGCGGCTTTCGACTGGCAGCCAGAGGTTTCAATCCGGCAAGGTTTGCGTAATCTGATCGATTGGTACAGCCGGCATCCTCAGCTCGTCGGCCAATCCGATATGCAGGTGGCATGATGCGTTTCGCACTGATCAATCCGCCCTGGAACTTCGAAGGCAGCATTTACTTCGGCTGCCGCGAACCTCATCTTCCTCTCGAACTTGCCTACTCGAAGCTGCTGCTCGAGCAGGCCGGTCACGAATGCCTCCTGCTCGATGGCCATCTCGAGAACCTCACGCAAGCTGAGATCGTTCGGCGGGTGACCGGGTTTACTCCCGATTTTTCCGTTGTCACCACCGCCCCCACATACCTGTTCTGGCGCTGTCCTCCGCCGGAAATTCGTGTGCCGCAGGAGTTGTGCCAGAACTTGCGGCCCGCGGGCGGCAAGCTCGTGATCGTGGGTCCACATGGCTCAACCACGCCGCGGCCCGTCCTGCGCAAGACGGGCGCTGACTACGTCGTTTTAGGCGAATGCGAAGAGGTCTTGGTCGAACTCGCATCGGACCCGTCCTCCGCCTCGTCTCTCGCCTTCGTGGAAAACGGAGAGATCGTTGTGCGGGGTCCGAATCGCGCCTCCGATATGAAGCGGCTGCCTGCGCTACGCTGGCCTCGGCATGCTGTCGAAAGCCACCATCATCATCATCATCGCTTCGATGCCGATCCGGTCGGTCCCGGCGCGGAAATGGAGGCCTCACGCGGCTGTCCTTACCACTGCACTTTTTGCGCGAAAGACAATTTCAGGAATAACTACCGCAAACGACCCCTCCCAGTCATCCTCGAAGAACTCGATGCGCTGCTCGCCCATGGGATAGAGTATGTCTATTTCATCGACGAGATTTTCTTGCCCGATGCCGCTTTGCTGAGCGCTCTGGCAGAGCGCGAAGTCAAGATCGGCGTCCAGACGCGTCTCGATCTGTGGAGCGAAGATGCCATAACCGCGCTCGCGCGGGCAGGTTGCGTATCCATCGAAGCTGGCGTCGAAAGCATCACCGAAGCCGGTCGCGCCTACCTCGACAAGAAGTGCAAAATGAGCACCGAAGAGCTTACGAGCCGCCTGATGTTTGCTAAAAAGTCGGTGCCCTTCGTGCAAGCGAATCTGCTCGCCATGACGGAAGACGATGCCGCAACGGTAGAAGCTTGGCGCAAACAACTGGAAGCAAATGGGGTCTGGGCGAATAAGCCCGTACCACTCTTTCCGTATCCCGGGTCTCCGGAATACACGAGGACATGGGGTCCGCCGGACGACGTGGCGTGGGAACGCGCTCACGATGCCTATCTGAAGGGATTCGAGTTTTTCAGCGACATTCAGGAGCAGCGGCCGCAACCGCTGATTGAGTTGGAAACGCTCGTTCAGGGCCGGTGACGTGACGATTGAACGGCGCTGTCTGAAACGAATCCTCATGACAGCGGACGCCGTGGGTGGTGTCTGGCAATACTCGATCGATCTGCTTCGCTGCCTCGCGGATCTTGAAATCGAAGTTCTGCTGGCTGTCGTCGGGCCGTCTCCCAGCGAGGAGCAGCGGCAGCAAGCCGCTCAAATCCCCAGAGTCCGGCTCGCGGAAGCATCCTTCGCACTCGAGTGGATGCAGGGTCCGTGGGCAGACGTTGATCGCACTCGCCATTGGCTCGCGGAGCTCGAGCAGCAGTTCCATCCCGACGTCATTCATCTCAACGGCTACGCCCTGGGGAGCGGAGCTTGGAAAGCTCCCGTGCTGTCGGTCGCTCATTCTTGCGTTTACTCCTGGTGGGATGCGGTTCACGGCGGCGAGCCGGGTCCTGAGTGGCGGGAATACCAGGAACATGTAACTCGCGGCCTGCGGGCCGCCGCAGCCGTAGTATCGCCCTCTCAGTTCATGGCCGGTGCGGTCGCTTCGCACTACGGTGTCGATCCCCAAAAGACCCGCGTCATTCACAATTTCTCCTTGGCCCCGCTCCCGTTAGCTCAGGCGAAAGAGCCCTTTGTTCTAGCGGCAGGCAGGATGTGGGACCCGGCCAAAAATTTGTCTCTGCTCGAATCGATTGCGGGCCGGATTGACTGGCCTGTAAACATCGCAGGCGGCGAGGGGCCGGCGGTCCAGGATTCGAAGTTGGTTCGCCTTGGCCGGCTCCCACACGGCCAACTGCTCGACCGTATGTCGCGGGCTGGCATATTCGCTCATCCCGCTCTCTATGAGCCCTTCGGCCTGGCTGTGCTCGAGGCTGCCCGGGCAGGCTGTTGTCTCGTGCTGAGTGACATCCCGAGCTTGCGGGAACTTTGGGACGGAGCCGCCTTGTTTGTCTCCCCGCGAGACGAAGAGGGCTGGACTCGCGAGTTGAACCGCCTGACTGCCCATCCATCCGAAGTGGCTTGCCTAGCGTCGGCGGCGCGCTCCCACGCCGCACGCTACAGTGCGCCAGTCTCTGTGCAGTGTTATTTCCAGCTCTACGAGTCTCTCGTCAGAGGCGAAGCTTCGAAGAAGGAAGTCGCCGCTTGAAACTCAAGATCGCCATCTTCTGTCACTCCCTGATCTCGGATTGGAACCACGGCAATGCTCACTTTCTCCGGGGCGTCGTCGCCGAACTGCAGGAGAGGGGTCACCGCGTGGACGTCTTTGAGCCTGCGGAAGGCTGGAGCCGGCAGAACCTGCTCCGCGATTACGGGTCTCAACCGGTCGATGATTTTCAGCGCGCCTTCCCCGATCTCTCGAGCACGCTCTACCGCTCCGCCGATTGGCCCCTCGACCAATGGCTCGACGGCACTGATCTCATCCTGGTGCACGAGTGGAACGACCCGGAGCTGGTGGCCGCTGTCGGGCGCTACAGGAAGGCCCATGCCGGTGTCCGACTGTTCTTCCATGACACACATCACCGCGCGATCACAGCCCCGCACGAGCTTGCGCGTTTCGATCTCTCTTATTTCGACGGAGTGCTCGCCTATGGCGCTTCCCTGCGAGACGCCTATCAGAAATTGGGTTGGGGCAAGCAGGTTCACGTATGGCACGAGGCCGCGGACATCCGTGTCTTCAAGCCGATCGAGGCTGCCCGCAAATCAGGTGACCTGATCTGGATCGGAAACTGGGGAGACGACGAGCGCACGGACGAACTTCGCGAGTATTTCATCGCGCCCGCTGCCGAGCTGCGCCTGGAGACGCAGGTCTACGGGGTTCGTTATCCCGTTGAAGCAATACGCGAGTTGCGGGCCGCCGGAATCTCGTATGGGGGCTGGCTCCCGAACCACCGCGTCCCGGCCGCTTTTGCCGCATTCAGGGCTACCGTTCACGTACCGCGGCGTCCCTACACGCAGCAGCTCCCTGGCATCCCTACCATTCGGCCTTTTGAGGCGCTTGCTTGCGGCATTCCTCTTGTTTCCGCTCCCTGGCAGGACACTGAGCACCTTTTCCGCATCGGCACCGACTTCCTTATGGCGCGAAACGGACACGAATTGAAAACGCATCTGCACAGCGTTCTCAACGATGAGGATTTGGCAGGCAGTCTCGCCGCGCACGGGCTCGAGACCATTCGCAGCAGGCACACCTGTGGTCATAGGATCGACGAGCTGCTCGATTTGTTTGCTGCCGTCAAACCTGGTTCGCCGGTTACAAGCGAGCAGGTCGTAGCAGCGGAGATGCTGTCGTGAGGATTGCATTCTGGGGCTCGAGTCTCGTATCGGCTTACTGGAACGGCGCGGCCACCTATTACCGCGGCATCTTGCGCGCTCTTGCCGGCCTCGGACACGACATCGCGTTTTTCGAGCCTGACGCATATGACCGTCAGAAGCATCGCGACATCGAGGATCCCGCCTGGGCTCGCGTCGTCGTGTATGATCCCCATGATCCCGCGATCGTCGAACATCACCTGACCTGGTCGGCTGGTTGCGACATCGTCGTCAAGGCGAGCGGAGTGGGCGTGCTCGATCAATTTCTCGAAGCGGCCATCTCGCAAATGCCTGAATGGATCTGTAAGATTTTTTGGGATGTCGATGCGCCCGCTACACTCGAGCGCATCTCGCTC
Source organism: Terriglobia bacterium (assembly GCA_963723645.1). Classification (GTDB taxonomy): domain Bacteria; phylum Acidobacteriota; class Terriglobia; order Bryobacterales; family Bryobacteraceae; genus Bog-105. Next base: position 1,481,819 of record CAVRRR010000003.1, on the reverse strand, counting down.
GATGTCGCCGATCCGTTCCATCGCGCATTGCCGCGCTTCGACCTCGTTCTCACCTACGGAGGCGGTCAACGTGTTATCGATCACTATCACTCGCTAGGCGCTCGCGAGTGCGTCCCTGTATATAACGGCTTCGATCCCGACGTGCATTTCCCTGTGCCGCCGGATTCGCGTTTTGGTTGCGATCTCTCATTCCTCGGAAACAGGCTGCCCGATCGCGAAGCGCGCGTCGAAGAATTCTTTCTTCGCGCCGCCGGCATGGCCCCTGAGCGCAAATTCCTGTTGGGCGGCAATGGCTGGGCCGGCAAAGTCATACCCGAAAACGTGAACTATGTCGGACACGTCTACACCGCCGATCACAATGCGTTCAACTGTTCTTCCGGTATCGTTCTCAACATCAGCCGCGAAAGCATGGCGCGTTACGGCTTCTCTCCTGCCACCAGGGTGTTCGAAGCCGCCGGAGCCGCCGCTTGCCTCATCACCGATGCCTGGGATGGTGTCGAAGCATTCCTGCAGCCGGGCCGCGAACTCCTGGTTGCGCACAGTGGCGAGGATGTCTCTCGAATTGTCAGCGAGATCCCACAGGAGCGGGCCCGATCGATAGGCGAGGCCGCTCGGAAACGCGTGCTCGCCGAGCACACCTACGAGCGCCGCGGCCTTTTCGTAAACGATATTCTTGCCCGTACTCTTCCCCGCCCTGCCGGCTCCATGGAGATGAAAGTTTGAAGGAACAGCGCCGCAGCTACGTCTTTTTAGGTCTCTCGATCACTTCTACCTGGGGCAACGGTCACGCTACAACGTACCGGGGATTGTTGAAAGAGCTCGCCGCGCAAGGTCATTCAGTAACCTTCCTGGAGCGTGACGTCCCTTGGTATTCAGCTAATCGCGAGTTCGACAGCCTTCCGTACTGTCGCGTAGGGCTTTACGCAAGCCTGGAAGAACTCCGGGATCGCTTTTCTGATGTAGTACGAACCGCTGATGCTGTCATTGTCGGATCCTACGTACCGGAAGGCATTGCGGTAGGCCACTGGGTAAAGTCGCTTGCCAAAAACGTAGTTGCTTTTTACGACATTGATACTCCGGTTACCCTCTCCGCGCTCGAAGCGGGTAAGTGTGAGTATCTCGCCTCCGACCTGGTTCCAAAATACGACGTGTACTTCTCTTTTACGGGCGGCCCCACTCTTGACTTGATCGAACGTCGCTTTGGTTCGCCGTGCGCCCGTCCACTCTATTGTTCCGTCGATCCCGCTTTGTACTTCCCCGAAAAGCGTGAGCTTGAATGGGATGTTGCCTACTTAGGGACCTATGCTTCGGATCGCCAGAGTTCTCTCGATACACTGCTCCTTCGCGTCGCGGCTAAGTTACCCGGAAATACCTTCGCTGTGGCCGGTCCGCAATACCCTGCCGATATTACTTGGCCTGTAAATGTAAGCCGTATCGAGTTTCTGTCCGCCGCGGATCATCGGGAGTTCTACAACTCGCAGCGCTTTGCCCTCAACATCACTCGGCGAGATATGATTCGCGCCGGATACTCGCCGAGCGTACGTTTATTCGAGGCTGCGGCGTGCGGCGTACCCATCTTCACTGATCATTGGCCCGGCCTCGAGAGCTTCTTTCGGCCCCAGGCAGAAATAATACCTGTCCGGACCACCCACGATGTCCTTACTTATCTAAAGCTGCCGGAAGAGTCCCGCCTCAAGATCGCCGGACGAGCGCGCCGCAGAACACTGCGATTTCACACAGCTGCCGTCCGGGCGGCTGAGTTTAATTCTCACGTTGATGCATCCCTAAATCGTGTAACTCGGTCTAACAAGTGGAGGGTGAGTGCGGTGAGATCGCCTGCGCCTGCCCTCCTCGAGAATTGACCAGTTATGAAATCAACATTTCACCCTGTAAGTAAAGTGCTGCCCTGCCTCTTGGTGGCCGCCGGCTCTCTTTTTGCCGGCCAGCAGCCTTCCCCTCCCGGTGTATCTACCAACATCGTAGTTACACTCGAACCCAAGCACGGTAAAGATATACCCGCTGTCGAACAGAACGACATCAGCGTCCGGCAAGGAAAGGACAAGCGGCCCGTTACAGGCTTTGCTCCTTTGGCAAACGCCGATACACAGCTCATGCTGCTGATCGACGACTCGGCACGCGGAACTTTCGACACGGAAATAGGAACACTCAAACAGTTCGTCTCTTCCCTTCCCCCCAACTTCGACGTGAGTGTCGCCTACATGCGCAATGGAATGGCCCAGATTACGGCCGGATTTACGCGGGATCATAATGCTGCCGCCAATGGTATCCGCGTGTCCTTAGGACCCGGCGGAGCCGATGTCAGCCCTTATGACTCCCTCACCGATGCCGTACGCAAGTGGCCCCGCACCGGTGCACAACGCAAAGAAGTGCTCATGATCAGCAGTGGGATCGAAGCGCTTGGAGGCGGCTACGCACCTGATAACCCCTACGTAAATGCCGGCATTCAGAGTGCCATCAAGGCTGGAGTTGTGGTGTATACCATCTACAGCCCGAGCGTCGGTCATGCCGGCCACAGTATGTGGAGAACCACCTGGGGACAGAACTTCTTATCGCAGCTCTCGGATGAGACCGGAGGTGAGTCCTACTACCTGGGATTCGGCTCTCCGGTTTCCTTTCAACCTTACCTGCAGCAGTTCCTGGCAGCGCAGCAGCATCAGTTCATGCTCACCTTCGTTGCACGGCCGGAAAAGAAGTCTGGTTTACAGCAGATTAGGGTGACCGTCGACACCAAAGATGCGAGCGTAGCGGCGCCGGACAAAGTTTTCGTCCAGGCGAGCCTCTAAACCCTACGCGATACTGGCGCCGCGGCTAAGCGGCTTATTCGATGCGGCGAAATCCGCCGCCTGCTCGCCTGCGGATGCAATGTCCTCGGCGCCGGTGTCCTTCAGCAGCAATTTCGCTTTGGCGACCCACTCCGCGTTGTCGCAGTGAACAGAAAGCAGAATCCCGCCTTCTTTGATCCGCCCTTCGTAGCGCTTTGCTTCATACTCCGGAATCCCCATTCCGACGAGCGCGCCGATGATCCCGCCTAACACGCCGCCCGAGCCGATCCCTGAAAGCGCCGCAATGATGGGTCCTGCCGCGATTAGCGGCCCCAGGCCCGGAATGGCGAGCACCCCTATACCAGCCAACAGTCCGATCGTTCCGCCGATGATCCCGCCGGCTACTACGCCTGTCGCGGTTCCTTCTGGAGCCTTCGTATGCTTCTCGTGCGCGAAATCCTTCGTCCCAACGTTGTCCTGCAGCAGCACCGAAATGTCTTCGTTTCGGAATCCGGCGGCAAGCATTCGATCCACTGCATTCTCAGCCATCTCCCGGCTCGCATAAATCCCGAATGCCGAAATGTTCTTTCCTGCCATGATTTCCTCCCGGCTTACTTCGCTCTACTACTGAGACTTCGTATCGGCTTCAATCGTTACCGCCGGTAGTCTCTGAACACTAGAAGCGAATCAGCCTGCCTAAATTCTATCGAAACCGGGAATGCTTTTTTCGGTGCGCACAGAAGAATTCTGGACGTTCTCGATGCGAGTTATTACCTCGAAAATGGGCTCGTTTTCGCCAGCCATTTGCCTCGAAAACCCCTCTTTTCGCCATAAATTTCGCTCAAAATCATCGCTTTTCTCGCCCTCTCCCCTGCATCGAGAATCGCACAGGAGGGTTTTTCGCCGTCACCGGATTGATCGGTAACCGACTGCAACTAAGCGACTTAGCAAATTCGAGGCGCACGTGACTGGCCGCTCGAGCCGGTTTCTGGGCGGCCCGGACGTACTTGCGCTGACTTCTCTTTTTTTGGACGGGTAGGAACTTTTCGAAACGCGCCAATTCAGAACGACTATTGCGCGCCGATTTGTGGCTGGGAGGCAGGGACTCGAACCCCGATACGCAGATCCAGAGTCTGCAGTCTTACCATTAGACGACCTCCCAAGGGCGTCCATCCGGCAGTATAACAAGCAAGCCGAGAACGCTCAGCCGCTTACGCGCTACTCGTTCATCCTGATGGGCGCATGCCACATCACTCGAAGAGGGAGCGACGTAGCCAGCCGCTGCCGGGGCGTGCTCGCGCGGGGTGAAGCAGCCAATCAGTCCCACAGCAGCCACTGCCAGGGCGGCAATATAAAAAGACCTGAACCTGCCACTCACTTAGCGTCTCTCCTTGCGCTTCTTTGATGGGCTGCGATCCTCTTTCGGCTCAACTCGTTGAGCACGAAACGTATTGGGCCTGCAAGATATCGGATACATTGTCCGTATGCCATCAAAGCCCATCGGTTTAACGACGCTTGCCATCGACGTCGGGGGTACTGGAGTCAAAGCGATTCTGTTGAACGAACGCGGCAAGCCGATCAGCGAGCGGCAGCGTGCCGAAACGCCCCGGCCTGCAACACCGGATGCCGTACTCGACAAGGTCGACCAGCTCATTGAGTCCTTGGGCTCCTTCGACAGAGTCTCGGTGGGGTTCCCTGGAGTTGTGATCCACGGAGCTACGCTCACCGCGTTCAATCTCGATCCGGCGTGGATCGGCTTCGACCTTGAGAAAGTGCTTTCCAGAAAGTTCCGCAAACCGGTGCGCGTTGCAAACGACGCCGCCGTGCAAGGCTTCGCCGCAATCCGTGGCAAGGGTGTCGAACTCGTAATCACGTTAGGAACAGGCCTTGGCTCCTCGCTATTTACCAATGGGCATCTGGTACCCGGCCTGGAACTCGCTCATCATCCCTGGAAAAAGAAGCGAACCTACGAAGAGTTTTTAGGCAGAAAAGGTTACGAGCGGCTGGGCAGAAAGAAATGGAATAAAGAAGTGGAGGCTGCCATCAAGCAAATCGAAGCGCTGTTCAACTACGATCACCTTTTTATCGGCGGTGGCAACGCAACCAAAATCGATTTCCCCTTGCCCAGGCACGTCACTCGGATACCCAATGAAGACGGGCTCCTCGGCGGTGTCGCCCTCTGGCGGGACACCGCACTCGCTCCTACTTCGAAGAGTGAATCGGCGGCGCCAGGAAAGGCCATTTCGGCATAACGTGGAAATGGTAGTGGAAGATCAGTAAAGCGATCACGAGCCCGATCAGTATCAGAGCACCGAGAACACCGAGCGCAATCTTGCCCCACGGGAAGCGTTTGCCTTCCCGCTTCAGCACCAGCAGATAAGAGGCAAACAGGCCGACGAAGAACAGCAGTACCATCGGCACCGCAAACAGCATCATGTTGAAAACATCGGGCGTCGGCGTTACAACAGCGGCGATGACCGTAATGGCGAGAATCGCGTAACGGCTGTGCTTCAGCAGAAATCGCGGCGAAGCCAGTCTCAGCAGTGTCAGGAAGAAGATGATGACCGGCATCTCGAAGACGAGGCCGACCCCGAGCGTCACGTTTACGAACAGGTCGAAGTAGTAGTCGATTGAAATAACCGGCCGAACATGAACATCCCGTCCGATCCCGAGCAGGAACTCGAGCCCGTAGCGAAACGCCACAAAATAAGCGAAGCACCCGCCCGTAATGAAGAGCCCTGCGGTGCAGACGATGAAGGGGACAGCCCACCTCTTCTCACGCTTATACAGGCCTGGTGAAATGAACGCCCATACCTGATAGAAGATCCACGGCGAGCCAACGAAAACCGAGACCAGCAGCGGCAGCTTCAAATAAATGACATTGAACTGCTCCATCGGCGTGATGGAAGCCAGATCGGGCGGATTGATGCCGAGGTGCTTCAGAGCCGTTACGGCAGGCGCGGAAACGACCTGCCAAAGATCCTTGCAGAATCCGATGCTCAGGATAAAAGCGACGATCATTCCTCCGATCGCGCGCAGCAGACGTGAGCGAAGCTCTTCGAGATGTTCCATGAAAGACATGCGAAGCATGCCTTTCTCTTCTTCATCCCCGTCTTCGTCCTCATCGTCCGGCGGAGGAGGAGGGGGCTGTTTCGGGGGGATCTGAGAAACCGCTTCCGGCGTCAGATAGCCGGTGATCTCCTGCGATTTAGCCGGTTCGGGCACTGCCTCGAGATGACCGTAAGGGTCTGACGAACTCGAATAGGCCTCGCTTGTCGGTGTGATCAGTTGCTCTTCTGTTTGAGAAACGGACTTCTCGGCAGAGTGAGCGTCAGGCGCTAGATCGACTTGCGGAGTCTCGCGCTCCTTCGATTCATCGGACATTGATTGTGAGCGTGATTAAGCCGGATGATTCTGTTCTGTAGCGGTGCTAACCGGCTCGGCCGATTGTGCAGGCTTTCCGCGAGGAACCGTACCGGATACGGGTTCAGGCTGAGGAGCTTTTTCAGCTTCGGCTGGCTGCGCAGTGTCATCCGACTGCCGCCCATACTCGTCATAGGCGTACGGATAGGTAGCTGATGAATACTGCGGCGCGGCAGTTTGGTTGTTCTTTGCCGCCTCGTTCTGCTCTGATATGCGCGCTTCCCTTTCGAGTTCTTGCATGTGAGTCTCGAAGGTGCTCTTCAGCTCATTCTTCGCGCGTCTGAATTCCGTCAACCCTTTTCCCAGCAACCGCCCTAATTCGGGCAGTTTCTTAGGACCAAAAAGGAGCAGCGCCAGAAGAACGATAAAAAACATCTCCTGTGCGCCAATCGGACCCATTGAAACTCCTTCCTATCTTCGTAACGCCTTTATGATAGCCCAGGAATCATACTGTCTCGCTCGGTCGAGTACGCCTGGTCCAGACGAGATACAGTACATGAGTGCATGGATGTACACACCTCAAGCTTGGGTTTGGCCTCGCCACGCTCTGGCTCGTTGCAGGTTTCCCGAAACCGGCTGACGCCCAGGTCGCGCTCACATCTGTCGACCAGGACCACGTTTCCATCGAGATAAATGGGAAGCCGTTCTCGGATTTCTTCTTCGGCAAGGCATACTCTAAGCCGTTCCTTGCGCCGCTGCGATCGGCCACCGGTCTGGTTGTTACGCGCAGGTTTCCCATGGAGCAAGTCGAAGGCGAATCGCGCGACCATCCGCACCATAAAGGGCTCTGGATCGGCTATGGCGACGTAAACGGAATCAACTTCTGGGAGGTCGAATCCGAATCGAAACCGAGTAAAGGCAATCCGGCGGACAAAGGTATGGTCAAGCTCGTGAGTTTAGGCGAGCTCAAGTCGGGCAACAAGTCCGGCAGTTTGCGCGCCGCTTTCGACTGGCTGAGCCCGAAAGGCCGGCCGGTCCTCACCGAGCAGCGTCAGATGATCTTCTACGCCGATGACCACATTCGCCGGGTTGACGTTGATGCAACCTTCACAGCCAGGGTTCCGGTGACCTTCGCCGATACCAAGGAAGGCTTTTTCGCCATTCGCGTTGCCGACAGCATGATTGGGAAGAATGGCGGCATGATCACGAACTCCGAAGGTGCTCACACCGAGAAAGACGTCTGGGGCAAACGAGCGGATTGGGCAGACTACGTCGGCTCAGTAGACGGCCAGAAGCTTGGGATCCTCATCCTGGACAACCCGCGGAATCCGAGTCACCCGCCCCGCTGGCATGCGCGCGATTACGGTCTGTTTGCAGCAAATCCATTCGGAGAGAAAGCATTCGATCCGCAAACGACCGCCAAAGGCGGGATCCAGCTGGCTCAAGGATCCAGTCTGCGTTTCCGTTATCGGGTAATCGTGCATCCAGGCGACACTGCCAAGAAGGACATCGCTCATTGGTACGCGGATTACAAAAGGTCCGCGAAATGACACGCGATTTGAGAGTATTGGCTCTGCTTCTAAGCCTGTCGGCAATTGCGCTGTACGCGCAACCCCCCCTTCACGTTCCGCCGGCTGCTGCGGCCTCCCCCCATTTCGATGCGCGGGCCGCTACAGATGCTTGGTTAGCGAGCGTTCCTTCGGCCGATCATCTCCGTTCCGATGCTTATTTCGAAGGCGGGTACTGGCTGGTTCTGTGGGACTTCGTCTATCTTGCGGCGGTCATGATTATCCTGCTCCAGACAGGTCTTTCAGCGCGCATGCGAGATCGGGCCATGCGGGTAACCAAGCACTTCTGGACTCAGGCGTTCGTCTACTGGCTTCAGTTTGCAGTTGCTACGACGGTACTGATGTTCCCCCTCACTGTGTACGAGGACTTTCTGCGCGAGCATCGGTACGGTCTCTCAAACCAGACCTTCCCGGCATGGTTGCGAGACGCTACGGTGGGCTTCCTGGTGGCCGTTCTTTTTGGTGGTGTCCTGGTCCCGACACTCATGGTTTTGGTGCGCCGCCTTCCCCGGTCCTGGCACATTTGGGGAACGATGGTTGCCATTCTGTTCAGCATTTTTGCGGTCGCGGTAGCTCCCGTGTTCGTGATGCCCCTGTTCAATACCTACACCTCTCTCAAGAACAGCCCGGTGAAGCGGCAAATCTTAAGTCTTGCCCACGCCAACGGCATCCCGGTAAACGATGTATATGAAGTCGACGCTTCCCGCCAGAGCAAACGGGTCAGCGCCAACGTCAGCGGCGTTCTGGGAACGGACCGCATCACGCTCAATGACAACCTGCTGAAGCGTTGTTCCGACCAGGGCGTGCTCGCTGTCATGGGCCACGAAATGGGGCACTATGTCATGCATCACATCTTCAACGGTGTTCTGTTTACAGCGATAGTGATACTCGTTACGTTCAGCCTACTTCGCTGGGCATTGCAGCAGTCTTTAAACAGATGGGCAGCGCGCTGGCAAATTCGGAGCATCGACGATCCGGCCGTCTTGCCCCTGGCGGTGCTCCTGCTGGCCGCATGGGGCTTCCTACTCACCCCTATTTCGAACTCGTACACGCGAACCCAGGAGTTCGAGGCCGACATTTTCGGCCTGAATGCTGCTCGTCAGCCGGATGGCGAAGCAGAAGTAGACCTGCTTTTAGGCGAATATCGCAAACTGGACCCTTCACCGCTTGAAGAGTTCCTCTTCTACGATCACCCAAGCGGCCGGACGCGCATCTATGCCGCTATGCGCTGGAAAGCGGAAAATCTTTGCCTGTTCGACGCACGCCTGGCGTGCACGAACGCGCCGGCTTCGCTGCCTAAATCCGCTCCCATTGATGGGTCTGACCCGAGCGCAATACAGCTTCGATGACGCGCATATTGGCCAAAGCATCTTCAAGGGTGACCGGAACTTCACCATCTTCCTGAATGGCCTGCGAAAACGCGTCTCCCTGAATGGTGTATTGATCTGCGGTCGGAAACTCTTCGATACGTGCGCTCCGGCCGCCGAGCTGCGATCCGTCATCGACAAATATCCGGCTCGGTCGATCCGGCGGAATGTTATACGGGATTTCGAGCTCGATCCGTCCTTTCGTTCCGAAAACCTGCATGCGCTGGAATGGAACCAGCTGGGTAGCGCAGATGAATAGCGCCTGGCCCGGTGAAAAGTCAAGGAGAGCCGAGCTGAGACGATCTGTACCCATCTCCGGATCGCGATCGATGAGACCGGTTACACGACCGGGCTCGCGGCCGAAGAAGAAGCGCGACATGGTGATCGGGTAACAGCCGACATCCATTACCGCTCCTCCCCCTATTTCCGGCTTGTTGCGGATATTCTCGGGATCGCGGTTGAAGTAGCTGAACGCACTCATGATGCCGCGGAGTTCTCCAATTTCACCGGTTTCGACGATCTCGCGGGCGCGCAGCCATTGGGGATGAGTGCGCACCATGAATGCCTCGCCGATCTTGACCTTCGTCCGGTCACGCACCTCGATCAGCCGTTTCGTTTCTTCCGCGCTCATCGCGATCGGCTTCTCGCACAACACGTGTTTGCCGGCTTCGGCCGCTTTGCTCGACCAGGGCACATGCAGATGATTGGGAAGCGGGTTGTAAATGGCATCGATATTTGGATCGGCCAACAACTCTTCGTACGAACCATAGGCGGCCGGCAGTCCTAAATCATGAGCGGCTCGCTGCGCACGTTCCCGATCTCGCGACGCAATCGCGACAACCTCCGCACGGACGCAGTTCTGCATCCCGGGAATCACCTTTTTCACTGCTATATTGGCGACACCGAGAACGCCCCAGCGAACCTTCGACGCCGCACCTGCCTGCTCCGCGCGCATGTTCCTGAGTTTCTCATGGAGTATTCAAATCGCAGCATTCGTCTGTTACCCTGAACCCGTGAAACTGTACGACATAGATCCCGGGCCGGACAGTCCCGAGCTAGTACGCGTAATCATCGAAATCCCGAAAAACTCTAGCAATAAATACGAGTACGATGGGGAACTCGGTGTGTTCAGGCTTGACCGCGCGCTCTACTCCCCAATGCATTACCCCGGAGATTACGGCTTCATTCCAGGCACACTCGCCGAAGACGGCGATCCGCTCGACATCATGGTTCTTGTAGACGAACCAAGCTTTACCGGATGCTTGATGGAAGCGCGCCCGGTGGGATTACTTCACATGGTGGATGCCAAAGAGAACGACCAGAAGGTGATCGCGGTGCCAAATCGCAACCCGCGTTTCGATAGCGTTCACACCATGGACCAGGTCTTCCCGCACATCCGCAAGGAAATCGAATACTTTTTTTCGATCTACAAGGAACTTCAGGGCGGCAAGACTGAGATGGAAGGGTGGGGCGGTCCACGTGAAGCCCGGCGTGTGATCAGTGAAAGCCGCCAGGCTTATCTGGACCGCCGATTACAAATGCTCGAACCTACTCACGACGAATTGCGCGCCGAGAAATAGAGTCTGGCAAGTTAAGCGAGAGTATCCGAACCGTCGTCGAATCCGCCCCCATCGTCGCCCAGACTTGAATCGTCAAATTGCGAGTTGTCGTCATACTGCCCGGAATCATCGGCAGTATTGACGTCCCCGGCGTCCGCGAAATTGTTGGCTCGATCATCGCCCCTGGCGTCACCGCCCGGTGAATCGTAATAGTTGTTTACGACCTCTTCGGTTGGCGCCATACCACCGCCGCCCGCGAATTCGTTGCCACCAAAGAACCCGCCGCCCCCGTGGTGGGAAAACATCGAGCCGATAGCGTCCGCGGCTAGGGTGCCCGCCGCTACGCCGGCGGCTGTCTGTGCAGCACCTCTCAGGAAGCTGGATCCGCCTCCTCCGCCGAAACCCGAAGCAGGAGCCGCATACTGCGGCGGCGGTGGCGCGGAATACTGAGGCTGTGCCGGCGCCGCAGAACCTGCCGGCTGCCCCAACCAGCTGGACCCGCTACTCACCTGCCCCTGTCCCGGCCGCTGCTGGAGATCCTGCAGCTGCTGCTGAGCGCGCTGCAGCGCCATGTTCTGAATCAGAACAGTTTGGGTCATCAGGTATAAAGCGTCAGGCCGCTTGCCAATCTTTGTCCGTATCAGTTCTTCCGCTTCCGGATCTCGCGGCGGAGCAGGCATCTGCGCCACCTTGTCAGCGAGGTCACTCAGCATGTTGCGTTCGTCTGGCGTCATATATTTCTCAGTCACTAGATAGACGCGGATCGGCTCGCTTCGGTTCAAAACGGACGTGAGGGATCCTGAGCCCGCCCGGCTTGCACCGGGGCTTCAAAGCATGACACTGTAGGAAGTAGATGGCTGCTGTGTGTCAGCGGTTCTCGCAACTGCCCTGTCGCAACGAGAACTGAAGTGACAGAAACCCACCTTTATTAGGTAATGCCATCGGAAAGCTGCGTTCAATGCTCTTAGAAACTGCTTCGACCCTGTCTGTCGATCAGGAAATCAACCCCTGGCAGTCTGCCGCTCATCGATTCGATGAGGCAGCCGAACTCCTCAGACTGGATGACGGGATGCGCAAGGTCCTGCGCTCTCCTGCGATGGAACTCTCGGTGAATATACCGGTCGTGCTGGATGACGGCCGTATCGAAGTCTTCACCGGCTACCGCGTCCAGCACTCGATTGCCCGGGGTCCAGCCAAAGGCGGCATACGTTTCGCGCCGGACGTCTCCTTAGACGAGGTACGAGCACTCGCCGCCTGGATGACGTGGAAATGTGCCGTGGTCAACATTCCATTCGGCGGCGGGAAGGGCGGCGTCATTTGCGAACCGCACCTGCTGAGCGAAGGAGAGCTCGAACGGATTACAAGGCGCTACACCGCTGAGATTTTCGAGTTTATCGGACCGGAGCGGGATGTTCCTGCCCCCGATGTAAACACGAATGAACAAACCATGGCCTGGATCATGGATACCTACTCCATGCACAAACGCCATACCGTAACGGCCGTGGTAACCGGCAAACCGCTCGAGCTGGGTGGTTCGCTCGGCCGTCCCGAAGCGACTGGCAGGGGGTGCATGTTCGTCACGCTCGAAGCTTTGAAACGCTTCGGCCTGTCGCCCGACCGGACCCGTGTCATCATCCAGGGTTTTGGCAACGTGGGCGGCATGGCCGCGCGCCTGATGAGCCGTGAAGGCTTCAAGATCATCTCCATCGTCGAATACGACGGCGCTGTTTGCAATCGGCACGGCCTCGATATCGAGGCTCTAATGCTTCACCGGCAGGAAACCGGCTCCATCCGAGGTTTTGTCGAAGCGGAGGAGATCGATAAAGACGAAGCACTTTTGATGGACTGCGATGTTCTTATTCCGGCGGCCCGTGAAAACGTGATCACCTCCAGCAACGCCGATCGCATCAAAGCTAAAATCCTGTGCGAAGGAGCAAACGGACCTACTACGTTTGTCGCCGATTCCATACTTGCGGAGAAGAAAGTGTTCGTGATCCCCGACATCCTGGCCAACGCTGGCGGCGTGACTGTCTCGTATTTTGAATGGGTACAGGACCGGCAGGGCTATTTCTGGAACGAGAAGATGGTCAACGAACGACTGGAAGAGATCATGGTCAATAGCTTCAATGATGTCATTGGATATGCCGAAAAACACGCCGTGAATAACCGGACCGCTGCTTACATGCTCGCTCTCGATCGAGTGGCGCTTGCAATTCGCCGGCGCGGCCTCTACGCTTGATCGTCTCCGAGCGGGCTGCTCCACTTCAGGTCTGAAAACGTCTGAAATCCAGATTCTTCGAAGCCAGCGTTCCGGCAACTCTCTTCGCTGTACACTGTTCATTTGACCCCTCCAACCTCATGAATCAGGAGCCGTCGACTCCGCTGATGCGGCAGTACCAAGCCGCAAAAAAGCAGGTTCCGGGCACACTCCTTCTTTTCCGGCTAGGCGATTTCTACGAGCTGTTCTACGAAGACGCCATCACAGCGGCCCGCGAACTCGAGATCACCCTTACGTCGCGCAACAAGGAGCGTGGAGAGCATGTGCCAATGTGCGGCGTACCTTATCACGCTGCAGACGGCTATATCGCCCGCCTGATCCAGCGCGGTTACCGTGTTGCGCTGTGCGAACAGATGGAAGAGGCCGGTCCTGGCAAGAAACTGGTCCGCAGGGAGGTCACGCGCGTTATCACGCCGGGCACGGCGGTCGACTCGAACCTCCTTCGCTCGCACGAAAACAATTTCCTGGCGGCGGCTTTCAGCAGGAACGGGCGCTGCGGGTTGGCATTCGCGGACCTGTCAACGGGAGAATTCCGCGCGACGGAACTCTCCGAGAGCGAGCTGATCCCTGCCCTTGAGACATTCGGTGTCCGAGAGGTGCTTCGTCCGGAAGGCCTCCCGCTCGGCTGCACGTGCCTGGAGACAGAGCTTGACTCCTGGATCTTCGGGGGCGACTACGCGGGCAGACAAGTACTCGAGACATTTCGCTTGCTTTCGCTCGAGGGATGCGGGCTGGGGGACAGACCTCTTGCGACCGCGGCAGCCGGAGCGGTGGTTCATTATCTTCGCGAAACTCAGCGGTCTTCTCTGAGTCACCTAAACGCGCCGGCCTTTTACCAGCGAAGCGATCACATGGTGCTCGACGGCACGACAGTGAGAAATCTCGAGCTGGTGGAACCGCTCTTTGCTGGTGAAAGCCGCGAGACGACCCTGGTTAATGTGCTCGACCAGACATGCACAGGTATGGGAGGGCGCCTGCTCCGGCAACGCTTGCTGCAGCCTTCGTGCAGGCGGGACGAGATCGAAGCGCGGCTCGATGCTGTCGCGGAACTGGTGTCAAAGGTGATCGCAAGGGGCAATCTCCGGAAGCTGTTAGGTGCGGTCCAGGATCTGGAACGACTGCTCGCGAAAACCACGTTAGGAACTGCCGGTCCGCGCGAAGTCCTGGCGCTCGGCAAATCTCTCGCGCTGCTCCCGGCGATTGCCGAACTTACAAAGCAATTCGACGCTCCATTCCTCCGAAGAGAAATCGACACCGTATCGGAAGTCACGGACAAAATCAACACCGCTATCGCTGCAGAGCCTCCAGTTCTGCTTGCGGATGGGGGTGCTATCCGGGATGGCTTCGACTCTCGGTTGGACGAATTGCGCGACGTTAGCCGTAACAGCCGTCAGTACATCGCGGCGATTGAGGCGCGCGAGCGCAGCCGGACGGGGATCCAATCCCTGAAAATCCGGTTTAACAACGTTTTCGGGTTCTACATCGAGATCTCTAAAGCGAATCTGGCGCTGGTACCCGAGGCGTACGAGCGCAAACAGACTCTGGCGAACGCCGAACGGTTTACTACGCCCGAGTTGAAAGAGCTCGAATCAAAAGTCTTGGACGCAGAAGACAACATTCTGGCGCTCGAGCGAGAGATCTTCGAGTGGGTGCGGAGTTTTGCGGCGGCTCATGCAGCTCGTATCAAAGTAGCCGCGGCGATCATTGCCGAACTAGATCTCTCGGCTGCGCTCGCGCATGTGGCCGTTGAAAACCGTTATAAGCGCCCCAAATTTTCCGAGGGAGGCGAAATGCGCGTCGATGCGGGGCGCCATCCTGTCATCGAGAAGTTAGCTGAACGCGATGCAACGCGTTTTGTTCCGAACGACCTTTATCTGCACTCCCAGGACAAGTACATAGGCGTGATTACCGGTCCCAACATGGGTGGAAAATCCACCTACCTGCGCCAATCAGCGCTGATGCTAATACTCGCTCAGATGGGCTCATTCATTCCAGCTGAAGCTGCTCAGTTGCCGATCGTCGATCGGGTTTATACGCGTATTGGCGCAGCTGATAATCTCGCGCGCGGTCGGTCGACATTCATGGTCGAGATGACTGAAGCAGCCGCCATCCTCAACACTGCAAGTTCTACCAGCTTTATAGTGCTTGATGAAATCGGCCGAGGAACATCTACCTTCGACGGCTTGTCCTTGGCTTGGGCGATGGTTGAATACATTCACGAGCATGTTAAGGCGAAAACCCTGTTCGCCACCCACTATCACGAGCTCACCGCGCTCGCCGATCAATTTTCTGCAATAAGAAATTTACACGTTTCTGTCAAAGAGTCGAACGACGGGATCTTATTCATAAGAAAGGTTGAACCCGGTGCCGCAAACCGTAGTTACGGCATTGAAGTGGCCCGCTTGGCGGGTTTACCGATGCAAGTAATCGAGCGCGCGAGGTGTGTTTTATTGCATCATGAAGTAAGGGAACACTCCGTTAGCGAACAGCTGGCCCCGAGTGACGCTGTCGCGCCCCTACAGATTAGACTTTTTGAGCCCGTGAATCAGGGGCTCGCCGACCGGATTCGTGCTGTGAATATTGATGAACTCCGGCCGGTGGAAGCTTTGCAGATTCTGCACGAGTTACAGCAAGAGTTGCTAAAGACATGAGAATAGCAGGTATCATGAGCGGGACCTCGCTCGACGGAATAGACGTGGCGATCATTGACATCGCCGGTTCGGGCTTCAAAGCCAAGATCAGCGTCTTGACCAGTCATTCAGTTCCTTACCCAAAGAAGATCCGGGAAGCATTGCTAGCGGTCTCTAATGCAAATGCACTGACCGGTGATATTTCGAGGCTGAACTTTGTTCTAGGGGAACTATACGCGGAAGCTCTCGAAGAAACTGCCGAGCGCGCGCAGATTCCTCTGGACAGCATCAAGTTAATCGGGTGCCACGGTCAAACCATCTTTCATGAAGGCCATGCCGCACAGTACCTGGGAAAGAAAGTCGCAAGCACGTTCCAAATCGGCGAATCGAGTGTGATCAGCGAGCGAACAGGCATCGATGTCATCTCAAACTTTCGCGAGCGCGATATGGCCGCGGGTGGCAAAGGCGCACCGCTGGTTCCGTATCTCGATTACATGCTCATGAGGCATCGCGGCCGCGGACGTGTAGCAATCAATATCGGCGGCATTGCCAACCTTACCGCGATCCCGCCGAACACCAATACCGATCGTGTGATCGCGTTTGATACCGGTCCGGGCAACATGGTCATCGACCAACTGGTAACACGCATCACGAGCGCCGGCCTGCTGTACGATCGCGACGGCACGATGGCGGCTTCCGGAGTGCCTGATCCGAAACTGCTGGCGAAGCTTCTGCGCGATAAGTATTTCCGCGCAAAACCTCCGAAGACCGCAGGACGCGAGCAGTACGGTTCCGAGTTCGTTTCGAAATTGCTCGATACCGAACTCAGCAGCGAGGATCTGGTGGCCACAGCCACTGCGCTTACAGCTGAGAGCATCGCGCTAGGCGTTCGCAACTTTGTGTTGCCTGAAATGCGTGTGGACGAGATCTTTGTCTCGGGCGGAGGCACTCACAATCCAACTCTGATGCGCATGCTGCGTAAGGCAATGGGCGAGATTCCGGTCAAAGATACGACCGAAGTCGGTCTCGACGTCGATGCGAAAGAAGCGATAGCCTTTGCAGTCATGGCGTATGAAACTGCTCACGCCCGGCCTTCCAACGTCCCGATGGCAACAGGTGCCAAACGGCATGTAATCCTGGGCAAAGTCACGCAAAACGGCGCGCCCCAAAACGGGGGCTCGAACGGCGCCGCGCATAACGGTGTCGGAGCGTCTCACAACAATGGCGTTATTAACGGCCACAAGCCTAAGGTTGCTACGCGGCCGGCTAAAGTGACACATCCGACTCCAGCTCCCGCACCTAAAGTAAAGGCTGCTGCTCGATAGACGCGACACTTTCACGGCTAAAAAGGGATGCTCTCGACCGAGAGCATCCCTTTTTTACTTTCAGGACCGGCTTTTCTATTCGCCGATCTTACGCTCCGCCTCTGCGTCGAGCAGGTGCAGAATGATCCGCAGCGGCATGCCGGATAGCTCCGGCTTATCTTCGATATCCGGCCGCACGTCCAGCAACGCGCGTTCGAGAAGGTAGGTCTGCAGAAGAGTCTGCTGGTCAGCGCGCGTTTTCGGCAGGTACGCTGCATTACCCGCGATCTTCCAGTAACCTCTGAGGAAGGCGGCGCTCACATGCGAGTACCAGAACCGGACCGCGTCGCGCCGGGCTCGCCGGCTTGCGGGATCGCTCACTTCTCCGATCGCGGCCTGACGCAGGAAAGCTTGCGCAGCGTAGCCAAAGGATACGAGCATGCTTGTCACATCCCGGAGCGGACATCGTTTGATACGCCGCTCACTGACGTGGGCTTCCGGGTCACCTTCGAAATCAAAAATCACCACGTCGTCATCGTGAACAAGAAGGTGGCCAAGATGTAAACGCCCGTGGAAGCGGCTTCGCTCGGAGTAGATGCGCTGTTCGAAGACCGCCTGGAATTTACCAACAATTGCGCTCTCCGATTCGAGTACTCTTGCCGCGAGTAGCCGCAGGTCGCCGCTCATGTCTGAGATGCGCTGCCGGATGAATTCCAGTCGCCGCGCCGTCAGTCCGAGATAACCGTGGTAGAGGCTCTGCCGGTAGAAGTCGTTAAACGGCTCGGCCGAAAAGGCAGGATCGTCGTACTGCGTCGAGAGGACGAGGTGCAACTGCGCCACCCGGGCTCCGATTTTTTCCGCGAACGCGAGATACGGGCCGATGAGATCGACCGTCATTGCGGCCGGCTGCTTCAGAGCAAAATCCAGCGTGTAGATGTTAAACGGCGAAGCTTTTCTTAGTTCTCCGGCCGGGATGTCCGCGTTCGCAACTCTATCGAGAAATGGGCCAAGATGCTTGCGCGTTTCTTTCCACGCATCCCCCTCGTTCTGCACAAACCCATGAAGGAGCCCAACAATGGTAGTCTCGCCCGCGTTAGTCTTGTACTCGAGAAAGCCCGCAAACGGAGCCGCATGTGTGAAATCCACTTTTTCAGTGAGCAGCTCGCCCATCTCGACCCCGGGGTGAATACCGGCCTCGAGCTTCCGGAGCAGCTTCAAGACAAAGTGATCGCCAAATTGGATCGAAGTGTCGATCTCGGCGGTCGGAAGCAGCGAGGGCTCCAGGTTGGGGTGTGTGCTACCCCAGAGTTTTCGGAACCTTCTATTGCGGTGCGCTATTAACTGTCCGCCCTCCCCAACGAATTTGCGCCGCCTCGCGAAAGCTTCGATCAGGGCCGTTGAAAACTCAGCGTTCCTGGTCGCGCTGTAGAGCACTGCCTTCGCACCGTCCAACGTGCGGACTTCCGCCACGATAGAGTCGGGATCTTCCTCTCGCAGTGAAGTCAGCTCGCTCTCGTTTCCAATCGCCATTGGGACGAAAAACGTTTCCGGATCGCCAGTCGTATATTCCGCCCGCACGAAACACATTCTGTAAACGCCATCGCTCATCGGAATGGATTCTACAATCTGAATGGACCGGAAGCGGCGGTCGCGTGCGCGGAACCAGCTATGCAGCTGCAAGAATCGCGGCAACACCGCGGCCATGCTCGCGCGTATGGCGGGGTCCCAGATTCCTTTGAGCGATGGAATGGTCAGTATGGGTACGGTTTGCTGCCGGATAGTAGCGACAGGCGAAGTTACCGGGACCGCAGCCTTCCGAGGCTCGAGCGAGAACCAAAAGAACGAGTTGGGACCCAGCGTGAGCGGATAGTAACCTTCTTCCACCGATGGAAAATCCGTTCGCCCCAGTAGCTCTACTGGCGTGTACCCGGTGAACTTGTGCAGATCGAGCTGCACCGCTTGCGCGAAGCGCGACAAGTTCGCTACTACTAAAACAATTTCTTCCTCATAGCGCCGCAGATAAGCCAGCACGCGTTGATTGCTCGGAAGAAGGAACTCAAGGGTGCCGCGTCCGAAAGCTTTGAATTGTTTGCGGAGCGCAATCATTCGCTTGGTCCAGCTCAGCAGCGAATTTGGATTGTCCTGCTGAGACTCGACGTTGATTGCCTCGTAATGGTAAGCCGGATCGATGTTGACGGGCAGGTAAAGCTTCTGCGGATTAGTGCTCGAAAATCCGGCATTCCGGTCAGGACTCCACTGCATCGGCGTCCGCACGCCGTTACGATCACCGAGATACACGTTATCGCCCATTCCGATCTCGTCGCCGTAGTAAATAACGGGCGTTCCCGGAAGCGAGAAGAGCAACGCGTTCATGACCTCGATTCGAGCTCGATCATTACCTAGGAGCGGAGCGAGGCGGCGGCGGATCCCCAGATTGATGCGCGCACGCTGGTCGGATGCATAGACGCGGTACATGTAGTCCCGCTCCTCATCGGTGACCATCTCGAGCGTGAGTTCGTCATGGTTACGAAGAAACATTGCCCATTGGCAGTTCTCCGGGATGTCAGGCGTCCGCTTAAGAATTTCTACAATTGGCAGCCGGTCTTCCAGCCGGAGAGCCATGAACAGGCGCGGCATCAGCGGGAAGTGAAAATTCATGTGGCATTCATCGCCTTTGCCGAAGTACGCAACGGCATCTTCCGGCCACATGTTCGCTTCCGAGAGAAGCATTCGGCCCGGATGCGTCGCATCCAGATGATGCCGCAGTTCTTTAAGAAAGGCGTGCGTCTCCGCAAGGTTTTCGCAGCTTGTTCCTTCCCGCTCGTAAAGATAGGGGATCGCGTCAAGCCGGAATCCATCCACGCCCATTCCGGCCCAAAAATCGAGCATATGCATGACGGTGCGGCGCACCAGCGGGTTGTCGAAGTTCAGATCGGGTTGATGAGAGAAGAACCGGTGCCAGAAATAGGCTTTCGCCACCGGATCCCAACTCCAGTTCGAAGGTTCAAAATCCTTGAAGATAATCCGCGTTCCGGCGTATTTGTCCGGACTATCGCTCCAGACATAGAAGTCTCGCCAGCGTGAACCAGGTTCTGAGCGGCGTGAGCGCTGAAACCACTCGTGCTGATCTGAGGTGTGATTGATGACCAGTTCGGTGATGACTCGCAGGCCGCGCCGGTGCGCCTCGCGCATGAAGTGCTGGAAGTCTCTCAGCGTGCCATACGCCGGATGAACGCTTCGGAAATCCGAGATATCGTAGCCGTCGTCTTTCCAGGGAGAGGGGAAGAACGGGAGCAGCCAGATCGCAGTCACTCCCAGATCCTCGAGATAGTCGAGCTTCTCGGCTAAGCCGCGGAAATCACCCATGCCGTCCGCGTTGCTGTCGTAGAAGGCGCGAACATGGGCTTCATAGATGATCGCGTCCTTGTACCAAAGCGGATCGTTGTTGGTTGTATCGGTGTTATGCGAATGCTGCATGCTGGTTCGCGCGATTTTATGGTACAAAACGGATCTCGCAAACTAAGCTTGTGGCCCACATTGTGTTAAATACCTTCGGTTCCCTAGGGGACTTGCATCCATTTCTGGCACTCGCCACCGAGCTTCGCAAACGCGGCCACACAACTCTCCTCGCTACTTCTGAGATCTACCGCTCAAGGATCGAAGCCGAGGGCGTGGCTTTCGCGCCTGTGCGGCCGGACGTCGGTGAGATGCTGGACAAGCCCGAGTTGATCAGAAAAGTTTGGGATCCGCGCCGCGGCACTGAATTCCTCATTAGAGAAATCATTCTGCCGGGACTTAAAGACGGCGTCGGGGATTTGCGCCGTGCTGCTGAGGACGCCGATTTGATGATTACCCACAGTGCCGGCTACGCGGGCCCGATTGTCGCTGAGGCGTTAAACAAGCCGTGGCTCTCTGTCGCTCTGCAGCCGATGGTGTTTTTCTCCGCCTTTGATCCGCCTGTATTTGCGCCCGCACCGTGGCTCAGGCACTTCTACCGCTTAGGAAGGTGGACCTTCTCCCTCGTTTACAGTGCGGCCCGGCGGCATGCCAATACCTGGATGACGCCGATCGTCGATCTTCGGCGAACCCTGAATCTGACTACGGACGCCAGTCCTCTTTTCGAAGGGCAATTCTCTCCATTGGGCACTTTGGCCTTGTTCTCGCGGTGTTTCGCAGTACCGCAACCAGACTGGCCACCGAACGTAACGGTCGCAGGTTTCGCCAGGTATGACCATCCGGAAGTCCTCGCGCCGGAACTCGTCAGCTTTCTCGATGGCGGCCCGGCACCGATCTTATTTACTCTGGGTTCCGGGGCCGTTATGGACCCGGGTAATTTCTTCGAAGAGAGCCTTCTCGCGGCGGACAAGTTAGGTATGCGAGCGGTACTCCTGACGGGCCCGCAAGGTTTTGGCAAGCCGCTGCACAACCCGCCCGATTCCGTTTTCGTTACGGATTACGTACCCTTCCCGGTTCTGATGCCCCGCACTGCGGCTATCGTGCATCAGGGGGGCATCGGAACGACCGCACAAGCGCTGCAGGCCGGCCGCCCAATGGTAGTAGTGCCCTGGGGTCACGACCAGCCGGACAACGCGGAACGGATCCGAAGACTGGGTGTGGGGCGAGTGATCGGCCGGAAGAAGTACAACTTTCGCGCGGCTGCCCGCGAATTGGACAAAGTATTGAATGAACCGAGCTACTCTACCAAAGCCAAACAGGTCAAGGACTGTTTGGCCACAGAAAGCGCATTAGAGAATGCGGGCAGCCAAATAGATCGCATCCTGGAATCAATCGCCGTACATCGGCGTTGATCAGACGGTTACCCTCAATCCCTACCGCTTCTTTCGGATCAACCGACGAGCCTTACGCACGACGTTAGGCGTGACCGCAAATGCCTCGTTGACCAGGGCGGCCTGTTGATCGCTGTGCACCTTATGTGCCCCGGCAGCCGGGCTTGCTGCAGTGGGCCGACCGATGTAACGAAGCTGCCGGCCGTGTCCACCCGGATTGATAATCGATTGCATCTGCTCCTCGACGAAATACCACGCGCCCATGTTTTCCGGCTCCTCCTGTACCCAGAAGAGCTCTGCGGCATCGGGGTAACGGCGCAGAATATCAGTGAGCCGCTGGAGCGGGAACGGATACAGCTGCTCGATCCGAATTATCGCGATATCGCTGCGGTTGAGTTCCTCGCGCTTGCTCACCAGATCGTAATAAACTTTGCCCGAGCACAGCAGAATCCGCCGCACCTGATGGCCTACATATTGCGGATCCCCAATAACCTCCTGGAAGGCTCCGCTGGTCAGATCCTCCAGCCGGGAGGCCGCCTTGGCATGGCGCAGAAGAGACTTCGGCGTGAAAACAATCAGCGGCTTACGTAGACCCCGGCGGTCTGCACCGCAGTGCATCTGCCGGCGGAGAAGATGAAAGTACTGAGCCGGAGTCGTGCAGTTACAAACCTGCAGATTGTTCTCAGCGCAGAGTTGCAGGAAGCGTTCGATACGTGCGCTCGAGTGTTCCGGCCCCTGGCCCTCGAGCCCATGCGGCAGCAGGAGTACCAAGCCGCTCGGCTGATTCCACTTGGCTTCCGCTGAAACCACAAACTGGTCGATGATGATTTGCGCGCCGTTGACGAAATCGCCAAACTGCGCCTCCCACATCACAAGCGTTAGCGGATCCGCCACACTGTAGCCGAACTCGAAGCCCATCACCGCGTATTCGCTTAGCAGGCTATCTACTGCTTCGAACTTGGCCTGCTTAGGGTCGAGATGCTGCAACGGCACGTAACCTTCGCCCGTGTCGTAGTCGCTGAAGGCCAGATGCCGCTGGGTGAAAGTTCCGCGCGACACATCCTCCCCGCTAAGGCGAACCGGGGTTCCCTCGAGCACTAGACTGCCGAACGCCAGAGTCTCCGCGAAGCCCCAGTCGATCGGAGCGCCTCGCAACACTTCGCGCCTTCTGTCAAGCAGTGATTTTAGCTTCGGGTGAAGATTGAAGTCCTCCGGCAGCGTCGTACACCGCTCGACCACCTTCACGAGGGTGTTGTAGTCGGCTGCCGTCGACGGACTTGGCTGCATCACCTCTTCCGCCGGCACCTCCGCAAACTCCTCTATGGTGAATTCTTCGCGGTGTTTCTTGGCTTCGTCGTACGTCTGGTTGAGCCTGCTGCGCGCTTGCGCCCGCATGCTTTCGACGTGCTCGGGATCAATGAACTTATCCCGCACAAGGCGGTCTGCGTATTGCGTGGATACGCTCGGGGTGCTCTTGATTTTCCGGTACATCACCGGCTGCGTATAGCTGGGGTCATCGGCTTCGTTGTGACCCTGCCGCCGGTAACCGATCAAATCAATCACTACATCGCGTTTGAAGCGCTGCCGAAAATCGTAGGCCAGCTGCGCCGCCCGAAGACATGCCTCGGGATCGTCGGCATTCACGTGGAAGATAGGAGCCTGCACGGCAAGCGCGATATCCGTGCAGTAAATGCTGCTACGTCCGTCAAGCGGATTCGTCGTAAACCCGATCTGGTTATTTGTCACGACGTGGATCGTTCCGCCCGTCGTATATCCCTCGAGCTGCGACATCTGAAGAACTTCTGCCACGACGCCTTGCCCGATGAGCGCCGCGTCTCCATGGATCAGGATCGGCAGGACGCGCTCGCGTTTCTCGTCCCCGATGCGGTCCTGTTTGGGCCGCACCAGCCCTTCCACAACCGGATCGACAGCCTCAAGATGGCTCGGATTGAAGGCAACCGAGACCAGAATTTCTTTGCCTAGAGTCGAACGATGAATACCGCTTGCGCCGAGATGATACTTGACGTCTCCCGACCCTTGCACGCTATCGGGATCAGGCTCGCCCTCGAACTCCGAGAAAACCTGCGTCATGGACTTACCAACCACGTTCGCGAGCACGTTGAGACGTCCGCGATGCGCCATGCCGATCACCGCTTCGTGGCCGTTGTCGTTGGCGGCCCGTTCGAGCAGTTCATCAAGTGCAACGATTGTGCTCTCCAAGCCCTCAAGACCATACCGTTTCTGCCCGACAAAGCGTGTCTGGAGAAAGTGCTCGAACTCTTCGGCCTGCACGAGCCGGCTTAAGATGCGCCGCCGAACAGCATCGTCGAGCTTCCAGGCGTTGGTCGTACTCTCCATCCGGTCCTGCAGCCACTGCTTCTGCTGAGGCGCCTGGATGTGCATGTACTCCACACCGATCGATCCGCAGTAAGTAGCGCGCAGCCGGTCCAAGATCTCGCGGAGCGTCTCGTAGGGCTGCATGTACGACGCAATGGCACCGCTTGGCGCCTTCACTGCTCCGGCCAGGAACGGCCGATCTAAATCCCAGATACTCAGCCCGTAGCTCGACGGATCGAGTTCCGGATGGTACGCCGGATCGTTACCAAGCGGATTGATATTCGCCAGCAGATGGCCCCGAATACGATAGGCATTGATGAGCTGGATCACCGCGGCTTCCTTGGCGACATCGGCGTTGATTGCGGCGCCGGTTCCGAAACGGCCCGGCGTGATCTGCTGATCGGACTGCCAGCGCACCGGCATATAAGGAATCTTCAGATCCCGGAAGATACCTTCGTAGAACCCGTCTTCGCCCATGAGGAGTTGCTGAAGTGATGCCAGGAATGCGCCGGATTCCGCACCCTGGATAATACGGTGATCGTAGGTGCAGGTGATGGTCAGAACTTTGCTGAGGCCGAGCAGGGCCCGCGTCTCTTCGCTGGCTGCCGCGAACTCTGCCGGATAGTCGATGGCTCCCGTGGCGATGATTGCACCCTGGCCCGGCATGAGCCTCGGGATTGACCCAAGCGTTCCAACTGTGCCGGGGTTAGTTAGAGAAATGGTGGTGCCCTCAAAATCGGAGACCTGCAGCTTATTAGTACGCGCACGAGCCACGATATCGTCGTACGCGGTAACGAATTGCGCGAAGCTCATGCCGTCCGCGTTCTTGATGTTCGGCACCTTGAGTGAACGTGTGCCGTCTTTACCCGCCACATCTACAGCCAGACCGATGTTTACCTGGTTCCGCACAACCCGGAACGCCTCGCCGCCCGTCTGAGCAAAAGCATGATTCAGAGAAGGGTTTGTCTTGACCGACTTGACGATGGCCCAGGCAATCAGATGCGTAAAGCTCAGCTTGCCGCGTCCTTGCAGCGCACGACGCTTGTTGATGACGTTCCGGTTCTCTTCGATGACCCGCACCGGTAGTTGCCGCTGGGAGGTGGCCACCGGAATGGAAAGGCTCGCGGTCATGTTCTCGGCGATTCTTGCAGCCACGCCGCGCAACGGAACCAATTGATCGTTTGCGCCACGCGCCGTGCTCTCGGGCTTGGCTGGAGCCTTCACCGTTTGGGTGGAAACAGCGGCGCTCGTGGACGAGCTTGCTTCCTGTGGAATAGGCGTCTGCTGCGGGGGCTCCTGCCGCGGCGCATCGGGGGACGATGGCTCTCGTTCGGCCGGCATCGAAGGTCCGGGCTCACGTTGCGATGGCGTTTCCGCCGGCGGTTCCTTCTCAGCCGGAATGCTGGCTGGCGGCTCCTCGCGCGGCACGTTGGGTCCAAGCGGCGTCTCTGCCCTGGGAGGTTCCGCGACCGCCGTCGCACTCGCATAGCTCTCTGCCGTACCGTTTGACGTACTTGCCGTCGCGCCTCCATTACGTCCAGAGTCCTGGAACAGATGCCCCCATCCCTCATCGACGCTACTTCGATCGAATTGATATTGGTGGTACAGTTCGTCTTCTAACCAGCTGTTGATACCCAACGTGGGGTCTTCGGGTTTCGCCATGTCAGTGTTTTTTAATCGGAACGGCTGTGCGAGCAAGAACGCCATCGCGAGATTTTGGCGCTCCATTCGAGTGATGTTTCCGTACCTTTATTGTAACGGAGCTTAACGTTAGCCAGCGTGTAATCCTTTACTGCTAAGGATTGCGGCAGCGGCTGTTCTTCTGGGGTTCGGCCTCCCACGCCTGACTTCTGTTCTCCCGATGAGATCGACAGGTGAACCTCAGGCTGCCGATGCACCGGGCATTCTGGCACGATAGAGTGAGCTTACTTATGACCTGCCCGAATTGTGGATTGGCCAATGCAGAAAATGCAAAGTTCTGCGCGAACTGCGGTACGCCGCTCGGCACCGCATCCCCGCAGCCTTCCGCTCCGTATGGAGGACAGCCACAGTACGGAGGTCCCCCAAGCTATCCAGCCCCCGACCCGTATCAAGCGCCCGGCGTTGCGGGCAACCGAAATTCAGCCGCGAAAAACATCGGTCTCGGTTGTTTAATCTTTGCGGTTATCATGCTTTTCGTAGGTCTTTCCTGCACGCGTGCTTGCTTCGGATTCCGGCACGGACGCACCTACGTCCATCGCCGGTATTAGTCGAGCGGTCCGTTCCGCTTTTGCCGGCAGGAGTAGCATGTGTCAGATGAAATCGGTGTTTGTTGCACTGGCCTTCCTCGGCTTGCCGGCCTTCTCCTCTGCTCAAAACCGTGATGGTCATTGGTACGACCACGCCGTTATTTACGAGATCTATCCTCGCAGTTTCTCCGACTCTAACGGAGACGGCATCGGCGACCTGAACGGCATTACAGCAAGACTCGATTACCTCAAAGAACTTGGGATCGACGCCATCTGGATCACGCCCTTCTTCCCCTCCCCTAATGCCGACTTCGGATACGACATCTCCGATTACGTGAACGTCGCTCCTGAATACGGCACACTCGCCGATTGGGACAAGCTGGTAGCTGAAGCGAACAAACGCGGCATTCGCATCCTCGTCGATTTCGTCCTCAATCACACCTCAGATCAACACCCATGGTTCAAAGAATCCAGATCCTCCCGCACCAATCCGAAGCGCGACTGGTATGTGTGGCGAACCGGCGGTGGGCAGTCTGAACCGCCGACTCACTGGACCTCCATCTTCGGCGGCTATACATGGACTTGGGATGCTCACACCCAGCAGTGGTATTACCACGTGTTTCTGCCGCAGCAGCCGGATGTAAACTGGGCGAACCTAGGACTCCGTAAAGCCATGTTCGACGTTGTGCGCTTCTGGCTCAACCGGGGCGCAAGCGGCTTTCGCCTCGATGCCACTCCCTATCTGTTCGAAGATCCGGCGTTCCCGGACGATCCACACCCGCCGCAGGCCGGCGGACCCGCTGCTCTCGAGCCATATAACTCGGGCCGCCCCGAAAATCATCAGGTGCTTCAGCAGATGCGTAAAATCCTGGACGGCTATTCCGGGGATCGGGTGCTCCTCGGCGAATCCTCCACGGCCACCATCCAGGACCTGGCACAAGTCTATGGAAAGCACCACGACGAAATTCAGCTCCCCATGGATTTCCTTTTCGGTAATCTCAACACCCTCGACGCCGCTCTTTTCAAAAAGCAGGTAGACGCAGCACAACTCCAGTTGGGCGGCCAGACTCCTGTTTTCTTCTTCAGCAGTCACGATCATCCCCGGCAGTGGAGCACTTTTGGAGACGGCAAACATAATGACGAGATCGCAAAGCTCACGGCGGCCCTCACTCTAACTCAGCGCGGCACCGTTCTGCTCTATTACGGCGAGGAGATTGGCATGGGGAACATGCCGGCCGGCCAGCTACGAACGGTCCCGCTCAGTTCGAAACGTCCTCGTGCCGACGATCGTGACGGCGAGCGCACACCCATGCAATGGGATGCCGGGCTGAACGCCGGCTTCACCACAGGGGCCCCGTGGCTGCCGGTCGAATCGGGTTACCGAAGCTACAACGTCGACGCTGAAAAAGCGAATCCTGACTCCATCTACTCCTGGTATGCCAAGCTGCTGCAGCTTCGCCGTGAGAACGCCGCCTTCCGGGAGGGAGCGTACGTTTCCCTCGAAGCGGGTAACAGAGATGTCTTTGCCTTCGGGCGGCAGGCCGGATCGAAAGGAATCGCAATGGTGGTCCTGAACACAAGTTCCAAAGAGCAGTCCGTCCACATCACCGGAATGCCCAACGGCTGGCCTGCGTTCCGCACCGTGCTCGCAGCCAGCCCGAAAGCGAGTACGCCGGCATCTCAAGATTTCACAATTGCTCCTTTCGGAGTAGTAATCGCTTCAGTAGATTGACCCTTCATTGCGCCGGCTTACATTTCGGTCGAAGCGTTCATGATAAGATCCGCCCATTGGAGGAAAAACGAATGTCTCACTACTCCAGACGCGATTTCCTAAAAACCGGGCTCGCTGCGGGTGCGCTCGCCGGCGTCGGGGTTGTCCCGATGAAAGCGGCTTCCGATGCGGCCACCGAGTGGGTACCGCTTGGCAAATCCGATGTCAAGGTCACGCGGCTCGCCTTTGGCACGGGAAGCTTCAGCGGACGTGTACAGCGCGATCTCGGACAGGAACAGTTCACTACGCTGGTGCGCTATGCCTACGATCGCGGCATTCGATTTTTCGAAACTGCTGAGTCATACGGCGACATGCACAGAATGCTCGGCGTGGCGCTCAACGGCATTCCGCGCGATAGCTACCGGCTCATGTCGAAGATCACCACGCATGGCGATGTAGATCCTCAGCAGAAGATCGACGAGCTTCGCAAACTCGCCAATACCGAGTACTTCGATATTATGCTGCTGCATTGGCAGCACGTCGCGTCATGGCCAAGCGACAGCGCCCGCTGGCAGGACGGAATTCTTGAAGCTCAATCGAAGAAGGCCGTTGTGGCACACGGCGCTTCGGTACACGGATTGCCCGCTCTGCGCCAGGTTCCCGAAAACAAGTGGCTCGAAGTCGCTATGATCCGAATGAATCACAAAGGCGCCGCCATGGACGCCGAGGCTTACGACACATCGGGTCCCGGAAATGTTCCCGAAGTGGTGAATCATGTTCGGCAAGCTCGCGCCGGAGGAATGGGCGTGATCAGCATGAAACTCGTGGGCGAAGGCCGGTTTACAAATCGTGACGACCGCAAAGCCGCAATGAAATTTGCTTTCAAACACGCGGGGGTCAATGCTGTCACAGTCGGCTACAAGAACAAGGCCGAGATCGACGAAGCTATCGAAAACCTGAATCTCGCATTCGCCTGACGAACGTTCCGCATAGAACCCTCCGATGCGCGATTTGGAATCATAACGCCGTCTCCGGCAAGTGCTTTTTCTTGCGTTGCATTTCTAACCGGCTTCCGTCTAATCACCGCTCCATGAGAGTTCTTTTTCCTGTTGCATTGAGCCGCCTCGAACCGGGATTTTTGCCGCGCTAGCGCTAGCTTCTCGGGGTGACATGAAATCAAAGATCAGAGCCGTATCAAGCCGGTTAGCGGGAACCCGCAAAGCAACACCCTTGCTGCTCGGAATCGCATTCACGTGTTCGCTATCGCTGGCCAGCTGGCTTACGTTCGGTGGGGACCCTCAACGTAGCGGTTCGGCAAAAGAAGAGCCAGCGATCACGAAGACGAGCGTGAAAGGTTTCCGGGTTTTATGGAAGCTCAAGCTGGATAATGAACCGAAGGAGCTGAACGCTCTTACCGCGCCTCTAGCCATCAATCCGGTTTACACAAGTCACGGAGCGGAGGACTACCTCGCAGTGGCGGGCAGTTCAGACAACCTTTACGTAATAGACGCCAATACAGGCAAGCTCGTCTGGAACAAGCACTTCACGAACAATGAACCCGCGCCTTCCGGCGGTGAGTCCTATTTCTGTCCTAACGCCCTTAACGACACACCCGTCATCCAACGCCAAACTGAAAACTCCGGCCCGACTGTTTTCGTAATTTCGATCGATGGCAAACTTCATGCCCTGAACCTGATCAATGGCGAAGACCGTTTTCCCGCCCGTCAGTTTGTCCCTCCGTATTCGAAAAACTGGAGCCTGAACATGGTCGGCAGCTGGATCTACACAACTACTTCCCAAGGCTGCGGTAAAGCGAAATCAGGCGTCTGGAGTATGGATGTGACCAGCCCGGATAAGCCCGTCAGTTTCTTTCAGGCAAACGTCTTTGGGGGCGGAATCTGGGGCCGTGGAGGCGTCTCGTTCGGAACAGCCAACCTATACGCCGAAACCGGCGACGGCACATTTGATCCTGATGGCGGCAAGTACGCCGACACGCTTCTAGAGTTGTCCCCAAAGCAATTGTCGCTGGTCGATTACTTTACGCCCGCGAATGCCACGTATCTCACCCGAAGAGATTTGGACATGGGCAACATAACCCCGGCAGTGTTCCCCTACAAGGGTAGGGAACTTGTGGTGGGCTCGGGTAAGGAAGGCACACTCTTTCTCCTCGATGCCAAATCGCTCGGTGGAAGCGCTCACCGTACACCACTGTTCTCGGCGCGCTTCGGGAACGAAGAAAGTGATATCGCCGGGCGCGGATTTTGGGGGGCCTTTGCCACCGAAGAAGATTCCAAAGGCACGCGCTGGGTGTACGCGCCCCTGTGGGGTCCAGCGCATTCAAGCGCTCCGCCCTTCCCGCTTAAGAATGGCCCTGCTCCCAATGGGAGCCTGATGGCCTTCAAAGTGGAAGACAAAGACGGTCAACCCGTGCTGACGCCAGCGTGGATCTCGCAGGACATGAGTCTTCCGGAACCGCCCGTTATCGTGAACGGTATCGTTTTCGTCCTTTCCAGCGGAGAATTTACACGCCAGATAAAAGAGAACGGTCAGTTCTATTCCGCGAAGGACCGCATCGATAACTCCAAAGGCGCCACCCTCTTCGCGCTCGACGCGGAAACGGGCAAGCAGCTGTTCTCGAGCGGAACCTCAATCTCCTCTTTCACGCACTTTGGCGGACTCGCCGTTGCCGACGGCCGCGTCTTCCTCACCACCCACGATTCCACGGTCTACGCTTTCGCCGGGCCTGACGAGTAACAGTTCCTTAAACATCAGCCTAAGCAGCAATAGGAGTTGGCCATGTTTTTCCATTCCTTCATACCAGCAACGCAACGCATGCTGAGGAGGAGAGCGATCCTTCGCGCCTTTCCGGCAGTGCTTGCATTGAGCGTCGTGCTCCTGACCTCGCAAGTGCGAGGCCAAGTAACCACGGCCGAGATTCTAGGTATCGCGACCGACCCGAGCGGAGCAGCCATACCGGGGGCCCACTGTAACCGTTCGAAACCTGGGCACGAATGACCAGCGGACCGCGACGACCAATTCTAATGGCAGCTACGAGTTCACTCTCCTCTCCGCCGGTCATTACAGCATCCAGATCGAGCACGCCGGATTCAAAACCTTTACGGTTTCCGATGTCACTCTTGCGGCGGGCGACAAGCTCAAGCAAGACGCTCACCTGGACGTAGGCGAAGCACAGCAGACCATCGAGGTTACAGCCGCGCCGCCCGCCTTGGAGACCCAGTCATCGACGCTGGGCACCCTGGTGGACGAGCATGCCATGCAGGACCTTCCGCTGAATGGCAGAAACTTCACCACGCTTGCCCAACTCGCTCCCGGCGCGAACAATACGAGCCAGGGATTCAGCGGAGGCAATGGTCCCGACGATCGCCGCCAGACCTCAACCGTTACGGTTAACGGGCAATATCCCTGGGCCAATAATTTCCTGATCGATGGAATGGATAACAACGAACGTTTTATCGGGACTGTCATTGTAAAGCCGGACGTCGAAGCAATCTCTGAGATGGCCATTCAGACCAATCTCTACACCGCAGATGTCGGCAGGACCGCCGGCGGTGTAATCAACTTGATAACCAAGTCCGGGTCCAATGATTTTCACGGCTCACTGTTCGAATTCTTCCGCAACGAACACTTGGATGCCAGAAATTACTTCGTCGCCAATGCCGGTGATCCGATTCCACCTTACAAGCAAAACCAGTATGGCGGCGGTTTCGGCGGCCCGATCAGAAAGAACCGCACGTTTTTCTTTGGCAGTTACGAAGGACTTCACATTCGCCAAGGCTTGACCTATACCGCCACGGTTCCCACGCCGGCCGAGCGCCAGGGAAACTTCGCAGGGATTGCCAGGGTTTTCGACCCGACGACCACAACCGCAGTTGGAGCCGGCTATGCGCGTACCGAATTCATCAACGACCAGATCCCCCGCGGCAGCCTGAATCCTATCGCGGTCAACCTGATGAATCTTTATCCCAATCCCACTAATGGCAATCTCTTCAATAACTATGTAACTAGTCCGACCCAGAAGCTCGACGAGAACAGCTTTGACGGAAGGGTCGATCAGAAGGTCAACGACAATGACTCATTCTTCGTGCGCTACACCTTTGCGAAAGATGTCTCGTTCTTGCCGGAAGCCTTGCCACTGGGCACACCATATGGTTTTGGTGGAACCTCCACGCAACCGACTCAAGGCGTCCAGCTGAACTACGTGCACATCTTTTCACCTCGCGTTCTCTTGGAACTGCGCGGAGGCTATTCCCGCTACCACATATCCAGCCTCCCCGTCGAATACGGAAAGAACCTCTCGCAGCAGATCGGTCTGCAGAATTCAAATGTCAATCCGGACAGTTCGGGTCTGGCAACTTTCAATCCCACCGGCGCCGGTACAGGCATCGGCGACAGCACGTACGTGCCGGAGTACAACATCGATAACGTTTACCAGGGAAGCGGAAACATCACGGTTCAGAAAGGCCAGCACAGCATCAAAACGGGTGGCGAATATCGCCGTCGCCAGGATGCACAGTGGCAAAGCCCATCGCCCACTGGGTTCTTCAGTTTCAGTTCCGAGTTCACTGATGATCCTTCGGGAACGGTGGGCAACGCCGGAAACGCGTTCGCCTCTCTGCTGCTCGGGTATCCCTACTCCGCGCAGCGTCAGCTCTAACTTGCCCGGCCTCTTTACGAATTCTCGGAGTCGGCCGTGTCCATTCAGGACGATGGGCGTGTCACTCGCTGGCTCACTTTGAACGCTGGCCTTAGGTGGTCCTACTACAGCCCGCTTTCGGAACGATACAACCGCATTTCGAACTTCAACCTCTCGACTGCCCAGGTCGTGATCGCCGGTCAGAACGGAGTGTCAAACACAGCCGGCCAGGAGAAGGACTGGCGAGACCTCGCGCCGCGTTTCGGATTTGCCGCCACACTCTCCAAAAACACCGTGCTGCGGGGCGGATACGGCATCAGCTACGTTCCGCTCATGATGGGAAGTAATTCCGCGTTTCGTAATGCTCCGTTTGTGAACTCCTGGAGTGAAACTTCCAATCTCTTCCCCACTTACAGCATTAGCCAGGGCCTTCCACCGGCTTCGGCCAGTAACCCCGTCGCGCCTACGGGCACTTTCAACGCTGTCGCTTTCAACCTGAGAACTCCCTATGTCGAGCAGTACAACGTCACCTTAGAGCGCCAGCTTCCTGCCCAGTTCGTGCTCAACCTGAGTTATGTCGGATTACTGGGCCGTGCTCAGCCGTTCCCGAATGCTTCGCTCGACTACAACGCTGCTGCACCCAGTCCATTGCCGAACCTGCAACAACGGCGTCCTTACTATAGTCGGGTGCCCACGGTGGGAAGCATTCCTGTTTATGGCAACTACAGTAATACCAGTTACAACGCGTTCCAGGCGACTGTCCAGAAGAGATTCCAGAACGGGTTCGATGCGGTCGCGAATTACACCTGTTCCCACGCCCTCGATAACTTCGACTATCTGCCTACCACCGCCGGCGGCTTCTTTGTCCGCGGAAACTCCGACCTCGATGTTCGCCAGAGATTCACGCTCACGGCTAACTACGTACTGCCTTTCGCCCGGAACTCGAGGGGGATCACCAGCATCCTCGCTAAAGGCTGGAACGTAAACGCAATTCTTCAGGCCCAGACAGGCCTGCCCTTTACAATCACCGATGCCGGCGACCAGGCAAACATCGGATGTTCCGGGCTTTGTCTCGAGACACCGCAACTCGTGAGCAATCCCCTGGCCGCTGGGCCTGTCATGGCGAACTCTAATGTCGCCTGTCACTCAACCCTTTCACAGGGAGGGATCGCGCCTGATCGAATCAATACACTTTCGAGTTGGTTCAACCCTTGCGCGTTTCAAACGCAGCCCTTCGGTACGTACGGCAACCTGGGCAAGGATACTGGTCGGGGTCCCAATCTCACTGAACTCGACGTCTCGGGCTTCAAAGACTTCAACTTTACGGAGCGAGTACGCTTACAACTCAGAGGCGAACTCTTCAACGTTCTCAACCACCCGAATTTCCAATTTACGTCCTCAAATATCTCACTCGGCTCAGGCTTTGGAAGCATCAGCAGCGCAGGCTCTCCCAGAAACATCCAGTTGGCTCTTAAACTGGTTTTCTGAGATCTCGAGGGCACCACTCGTCTGTGGTGCTATGATCGGATCGAGGCGCCCTCGCATGCTTCTCACTACCGGCTTGACGACGTCCGAAGCCCCTTTCGTTGAAGAGGCTCGCACGCACGGCGAGCTCTATATCCATCAGCCCTATGAACTCTACTCCGCCGAAAACCATGCGGCTTGGCGCCGCCTCTACGCCCGGATGGGGAAGCGCTGGCAACAATACGCCAATGAACACTTCCTGCGAGGAATCGCTTCCCTCTGCTTTGATCCGCGGTTCATCCCCCGCCTGGAGGATGTCAATCGCTTCCTCAATCCGCTAACAGGTTTTCGCGCCAAAGCCGTCAGCGGCTACGTTCCCAGCTTCGTTTTCTTCGATTGCCTCCGCAACCGCGAGTTCCCCACCACCATCACGATCCGTCGGAGTGATCGGCTCGATTACCTGCCGGAACCCGACATCTTCCATGACATCGCCGGACACGTGCCCATGCACACGGATCGTGTCTTTGCCGATACGCTGGTCCGCCTTGGCGAGTGCGCCCACACCGCCGCCGAAATTGTCGCAGGGACGCAGGATGAAGCGCTCAGGCTCGAACGGCTGGAGAGTATTATCCGCGCTATGGCCCGCTTCTTCTGGTTCACAATTGAGTTCGGACTCATGCGCCAGGGCAACGGATTAAAGGTGTACGGAAGCGGCCTGCTCAGTTCGTATGGCGAGATCTCGCAGTCCATCGAGTCCCAAGAAGTCCAGCGTTATCCAATTCAGCTCGAATGGGTCGTAAATCAATCCTTCGTCATCGATCGATACCAGCCGCTGCTGTTCGTTGTAGATTCCTTCGATCACCTGTTCAGCCTTGTCGAACAGCTGGAAAAGTGGATGCTCGCGGGCAAGTTGAATAACGTCGCCCCCGGCGAACCCGTCGTCAACGAACAGGACCTGAAGAGCTTTCTTCAAGCCTCGGAACGCACTGCGCTCCCGACTGTCCAGTAACGAACTTTCGCGCCTCGCGAGCAAAGAGTGGCGGATTGCCGTGTGCGGTCTGCAACCCGCAGTGGTAGAAATATGCTTGGCCAATAAACCATTTCATGGCAGCCGTTCGCGGATGGCCGGCGCTCCAGAAAGCCGCGCATCCGTTTTGCGCCTGGCGCTGCTATCCTGCTTAACCGGCACGCTGACCGGTCTCATAGTAGCTTTCTTTCGCCTGTCGCTTCAGTTCGTCGATCGCTTGAGAGATCTTTGGATTTCCTGGTTGCATGTAAGGGCGCATGACTGGCCTTCTGTAGGTTTGCTGCTCACCATTGCACTGGTAGCAGGGGCCGCAGCCCTCGCCGCCTCGCTGGTCCGGCAACTCTCGCCGTATGCCGCCGGGAGTGGAATCCCGCATGTCGAAGCAGTCGCAAAGGGCGAATTGCCGCCCGCGCCTCTCATCCTGGTACCGGTGAAGTTCATTGGCGGATTACTGGCCATCGGTAGTGGGCTTGCCTTGGGCCGCGAAGGGCCAAGCGTGCAGATGGGAGCAGACATTGGTGCTTTCATCGGTAAGAAACTCCATCTGCCTGAGTCAGATTGCATTGCTTTATTGGCCGCCTGTGGTGGCGCCGGTATCGCCACAGCATTCAACGCACCCATAGCGGGCGCCGTTTTCGTGTTGGAAGAGCTAATTCGCCGCTTCGATACGCGTATAGCCATCGCCGCGCTCGGCTCTTCCTGTTGTGCCATCGCGGTCGCTCGTCTCTTCCTCGGGAGCAGTCCGGATTTCAAAGTCGAAGCTGTTACCTACTCCGGATTCGGTAGCGGGTTCCTATTCCTCGCGTTGGGCGTAGCGGCTGGCCTACTCGGAGCCGCGTATAGCGGTGCCCTGCTTGGAAGCATCTCGCTCGCGGATCGCCTGCGCTGGCCCATCGAGTTGCGGGCAGCGGTCATAGGCGGGCTCGTGGGGGCAGTTGCCTGGTTCGCCCCCGCCCTCGTAGGTGGGGGTGACTTTATCACGCAACGCGCCCTTTCCGGCGGCCAGAGTGCTCCGCTTCTCGTCGGGGTATTCGCACTTCGCTTTTTTCTGGGCCCGATCTCGTATGCCGCCGGAACTCCAGGAGGCCTATTTGCTCCCCTACTCGTTTTGGGAGCACAGCTCGGACTGCTTTTTTCGGCGCTCTGCGGCGCCGTCTTCCCCCATCTCGGCGTCCCTCCCGCGGCGTTCGCGATCGTTGCGATGGCCGCATTCTTTACCGCCCTGGTGAGAGCTCCGGTAACCGGCATTATCCTCGTTATCGAGCTGACAGCGAATTTTACGCAGCTCATGCCGATGTTGTGGGCCTGCTTCGCGGCAATGGTGATCCCGACCCTCTTCGGCGTCGCTCCCATCTATGATTCGCTCAGCCGGCCCTTGCTGCAGAGCGAAAGGGGCGGCGATGCTGCGGTGCTGGAACAGAGTCTCCAAAACCCGAAGCACATGTAACCTGTGTCGCGCCGCGAACATGCCTGTACAATATGGACCGAAGACTCGTGATCATCCTGGAATCGGGAAAGGCTTACTTTTCGCCCGCACCAGCCAGTCGATCTGGACGCATACTGCAGCATGGAAGCCGATCCCGAGGTTCGCCGCTACGTGGGTGGAACTCCGCGTCCTCGTCCGCAGGCCGAAGAAAGGTTTCGTAGCGGCCTTCTAGCGCCCGCTTCGAATCGTCTTGGCCTCTGGGCAGCTGTCCTCAAACAAGAGAACCGTTACGCAGGGCGCTCGGGGCTTTATCCAAATCTGAGCTCGCACGGTTTAATTCCGGAGGAGGCTGTGCTGTCCTTCTATTTCGCCCGAGAGTACTGGGGACGTGGCTTCGCCACCGAAGCAGGGCTCACCTTCCTAAAGTTCGGTTTCGAAGAGCTTCGTCTCCGCCGTATCGTCGCGACGGTTCAGAGCGGGAATGCCGCGTCTGTCCGCGTGCTCGACAAATTGGGTTTCATCTTGACCCACACCGACGCAGGCCCAAGATCGTTCCACAAGTTCGAGCTGCTGAATCCCGCACCGCGCGAACCTGCGGGCTGAATGTCAAATTGGGCTGGACGGGAGCTAGCCCTGCCCGAACTGCTCCCAAGTCGCGATCGTGTAATCGCCGCCTGACGCCGCTTTCTGTTCCACTTTGCCCGTCTTTGAAACGGAATTCCAGCTCAACGCGACCTGATGCTCTTTCCCATCGAGCCGCCACGGCAGAGAACCATCTCCATACACCCGCACGGTAAGCATTCTGCTCTTCGGACTACTTGTGGAAGAAGAAACTGACGCGAGTGGCAAAATGGATCCGGCTTTCACAAAGACAGGAATTCTCTCTCTCGAGCCGGGCACCGTAATCGAACTTCCACCAGCTACGGCTTTGCCCGTCCAGAAATCGTGCCACGTTCCCTTCGGCAAGATCACGGCCCTTTCTGGTTCACCAGCAAACAAGGGAGCGACAAGCATCCGGTCACCGATCATGTATTGGTCATCCACCTTCTCTAGCGCAGCGTCCGCCGGGTCTTCAAGAATGAGTGCGCGAAACGGAGGCATGCCGGTTGCTGCATAGCGTTCGAAGGCCGAGCGCAGATACGGCACGAGTTGCATGCGCCAGCCGATAATCTCGCGGCAACGAGCTTCGAGTTGGTGCCAGTTTTCGGCAAGATCATTGGCGTTGTTCTTTTTTTGGTCAATCTGCTTCCAGGGCGGATTTTTTATGTACCACGCGTTTACCATTGCCAAAGGCGAGAAAACCACACTCTGCAGGCGCCGGATCAGGTCTTCCTCACTCTGCGCGTCCCGCACCTCCGGACACCAGAGAAGGCCTGAGAAACCGGCGGTCGCCAAACCGCGGACAAATTGACGGTGATCATAAAGATCGCTGTAGAGCACGAAGGGATACGGGGCTGCGAGAGCCCCACTCGACCTGACCAGACTATATGTTTGCTGGCCGCGACTGCGGAACTGCTGCCAGATTGCGTCCTGATAGCGCAAACCGAAAACACTATGCATCTGCTCGCCGTCGACACCAGACGGAAACCGGCTAAAATCCGGAAACGACCAGCCGCCGGTGTAATCGGAGTTGTCACACTCGTCGAGTTTGAAACCTGATACCCCAATATCGATGAAACTGCGCCCGTGATAATCGCCGAAGATCCTGCGCGCCGGTTCACCCGCAAAGTCAGGTACCAGCCCGCCCCAGACGCCGTAATCTCCTGAGTGAGGAAGGAGCGGATCAAACAGCGGCGACGAAGGATGGGTAAAGGCATGCTCCCAAAGATTGGCTTTGAATTGCTGTTTTGACAGGTCTTCAAGAAACGATTTGGGATCGGGAAACCGAGTTCCGTCCCAGGCAAATGAGCACGAATACGCATGAGTTTGCCAACCCGGCTCGAGTCCGATCACATCGCACGGAATCTCGCGTTCGCGCAGCTCTTGTGCCAAAGCTTTCACCCGTGCATGGTCGGCGTGCAACTCCGCGCGGTACCAAAACCCAAGTCCCCACTCGGGAGGCACAACGCCCCCTCCTGAGAACAAGTTGTAACGCTGCACGGCCTGGAGCATGGTTGGTCCTCCAAACAGGTATAGATCAACTCCTGCCGCGTGCGGCACTTCGACTGTGATCTGGCCTCGGTCCCGCATGGCCAGCTCGCGCGTAGTTTCCGGCGTGTTCGCCTCGCCCGCGCTCGCAGCTTGCGGGTGTAGCGGCTTCTCGCGGGCGTTGCCGCAATCAAATTCCACATTTCGAGCGCTGTCCACCAGCACGCCGTAGCCCCGAGTGCTCACGTAAAACGGCACTGGCGCATGAGAGTCGCCGGTAGCTAGCTTTGGATCGGCATTCACGCGTGTGACTATCTTTTTGCCGCGCTCGGAGAACGAGAGCAGTTGTAGTCCAAAACCGTAGATCAGCTCACCCGGCTCGAGCGGAAGCCGAACGATGCAGCCGCGGTTTGAAATCTCACCTTGAACTCTGCCGATCGGCGCACGCGCAATCTCGGGCAAAGAGGCGAGGGCCGCCGTTGCGGGATTCACCAGTCGCGAACGCACCGGGGTGGAGGGCTCGGGTTTCCCCAAAGTGGCTTTCCAGATCCCGGGAAGGACCGAACGCCAATCCGGGCCCGCTGCCTCGCTTTCGTTCGCCGCTTTCTCATCTCCCTCAGATGCGAAAGAGCTGCTTGCCGCAAGTGCCGCGGCGAGATTCTTCGTCAACTGCCGTCGATTCATCATGAAACTACTCTAAGCATCTGCGGTTAAGCCTTGGTAAAGCTCCCTGCTAACGCAGTTTTGCTGCCCTGCCCCTTACGCTATCCTGTCTTGACATGGCTGTCCGTTGGATTTTGCTTGCAATCTCTATAGCCCTCCTCGCTTCTGCAAAAGAGGATCAGAAAGGAGAGTCGAACGCCGCGCAGAATCAGAACAAAGGCTACTACCGCTACCCTACCTTGTCTGGCGACCACGTCGTCTTTACAGCTGAAGGCGACCTCTGGGAAATCAGCACGGCCGGCGGACTCGCTACACGTCTCACCAGCAGTCTGGGCGAGGAGCGGTCGGCAGCCTTTTCTCCCGACGGCCAGACTCTTGCTTTTACGGCTGATTACGAAGGGCCGAGCGAGGTTTACACAATGCCCATCTCGGGCGGCGTGCCCAAGCGGCGCACGTTCGACGGACAAGCCATTGTTCAAGGTTGGACGCCCGACGGAAAAATCTTGTTTTCGAGCTACCGTTATTCCACTCTGCCCGATGCTCAGCTACTGACCGTAGATAGCCAGAATCGGACGACAATCATTCCCCTCAGCCAAGCCTCGCAGGGCTGCTACGACACGAGCGGAAAGGCGCTCTTCTTCACGCGCTTTCCGTTTCAAGGGAGCTACGCCAAGCGATATAAGGGAGGAACCGCACAGAGTCTCTGGAAATATCTGCCGGGCGCGGAAGCGATTCCGCTCACCGGGGATTACACCGGCACTAGCAAAGACGCCATGTACTGGCAGGGCCGCATCTACTTCGTCAGCGATCGCGACGGGTCCATGAATCTCTGGTCGATGGACGAGAGTGGCAGGAAACTGCGCCAGCATACGCGTCACGAGGGCTGGGATATCAAGACTCCTTCCCTCTCAAATGGCCGTGTCGTTTACCAGCTTGGCTCCGATCTCGAAATTTACGACATCAAGAAGGGTACTGAACAGATCATTCCCATCGAACTTCCCTCAGATTTCGATCACTTGCGTGAACACTGGATCAAGAAGCCCTTGCAGTACACGAGCGCCGTCCATTTGTCAGCCGATGGGGAAAAGATTGTGCTCACGTCTCGCGGCCGCGTCTTTGTAGATCCTGTCAAGAACGGTCGCTTCGTCGACATCAGCGAGCACCGTCCTGGGCGCTTCCGCGAGGCGCGGCTTGCTGCCGACGGCAAATCCGTCTTCGTTCTCTCAAGCGAGTCCGGTGAAGTGGAACTTTGGAAATATCCCGCCAATGGGGTCGGAGCCGGGGAGCAGATCACGCATGGGAGTAAGACGCTCCGCTGGGAAGCTATTCCGTCGCCCGATGGGAAGTGGGTCGCGCACCAGGATAAGAACAACCGGTTGTATCTGCTGGACGTTCTCTCGAAGGCAGAAAAGCTCATTTCGCAATCCGATCCCGACAGCAACTCGGACGCTGCTTTTTCCGGCATTCGCTGGTCACCCGATAGCCGGTGGATTGCCTTTTCAGTTGAAGGATCGAACGGTTTCTCGCAGCTGATGGTTTATGGCATCGAGTCAGGTAAAGCGGTTCCCCTCACCACCAATCGCTACAACAGCTTTGCCGCGGCTTGGAGTGCCGACGGCAAGTGGATCTATTTCCTCTCCGATCGTGCCCTCAACACAGTGGTCAAGAGCCCCTGGGGCAATCGCCAGCCTGATCCTTTCTTCGACAGGACAAACAAAATCTATGCGCTCGCCCTGACGAAACAACAACGCTCACCCTTCGAGCCTGTTGACGAGCTCCATCCCAAGAGCCCCGAAGAACCGGTTAAACCACCTGCGTCAACTGCTCCCGCGGATGCGTCGAAGGCGCCGGGGCAGCCGGCTGAGTCTGCCCAATCTGCAAAGACAGTGGCCATTGCCAGAGTTGCCATTGATTTCGATGGAATCCAGTCACGTCTGAACGAAATCCCGGTCGGGCCGGAAAATTCTTCCGATCTTCAAGTCGCAGAGAAGCGCTTGTGCTGGATCAACAACAATGTCGATAATCCCGACAAAAACATGCTTGAATGCCTCGACATTGCCAATAAGGGGGATGCGCCCGATCCAGTGATGGAAGGCGTCAAGAGCTTCGAGGTATCCGCCGACGGCAAGAAAACACTTGCGCGCGTCAAAGACGATCTCTTTGTGTTCGACTCATCGATGAAGGGGGAGGCGCTGAAATCCCCGAAGAGTCTTGCCGACACTAAAGTCGATCTCGGCGCTTGGACTTTCTCCGTGATTCCGGCAGATGAATATCGCGAAGCTTTCCAGGACGCCTGGCGCCTTCATCGCGACTATTTCTATGACCCCGGTATGCACGGCGTAAATTGGCAAACGATGCGCGAGAAATATGGTGAGTTGCTGGACCGCGTGCGTGATCGGGAAGAGTTGGATGATCTCATCGCCGATATGGTCAGCGAACTTTCCGCCCTCCACACATTCGTCTTCGGCGGTGACATCCGAAAGAGCACTGACCAGATCGAGCTTGCCTCGCTCGGTGCGCTTCTCCAACCCTGTGCGGATGG
This sequence comes from Terriglobia bacterium, assembly GCA_963723645.1. GTDB lineage: Bacteria > Acidobacteriota > Terriglobia > Bryobacterales > Bryobacteraceae > Bog-105. The sequence continues at coordinate 1,440,040 of CAVRRR010000003.1, read as the reverse complement.
AAAAGGCTGGACAGTTGAACACATCTATCGTTCCGATCCGGACCGGCCCGATAAGTTGAGCCCACTAGCCCGCCAGGGCGTCGAGATGAACGATGGAGATGTCATCCTCGCCATCAATGGCCGAGATCTGGATGTAGCTAGCAGCCCCGGTGACCTGCTTCGCGGGCAGGCCGGCAAGCAGGTCCTGCTGCATGTGAGACCAAAAGGCAAGAGCGAGACGCGGGACGTCATCGCGAAACCTTTGCCGCTCAAAGAAGACAGCGGCTTACGCTACTCGGAGTGGGAATGGACCCGGCGCCAGATGGTCGAAACGCGTTCGAACGGAAGCCTCGGCTATATTCACCTTCGCGCCATGGGCCCGAACGACATCAATCAATGGTTTGAAGAATACTCCCCGATCTTTGATCGCGCCGGACTGATCGTCGATGTCCGACACAACAAAGGCGGCAACATCGACAGCTGGGTTCTCGACAGGCTTATGCGCAAAGCCTGGATGTATTGGCAGCCTCGTGCCGGACGTGCCTCCTGGAACATGCAGGAAGCATTCCGCGGCCCCGTGGTCGTCCTGTGTGATCAGTGGACGGCTTCAGATGGAGAGGCCTTTAGCGAGGGTTTTCGCCGCCTCGGTTTAGGTAAGGTAATTGGAACCCGTACTTGGGGCGGAGAGGTTTGGCTATCTGCTAGCAACCGGTTGGCTGATAACGGAATCGCCTCTGCCGCAGAGCTCGGCGTGTACGGGCCGGAAGGTAAGTGGCTCATTGAAGGTCATGGAGTCGATCCAGACACCGTTGTAGACAATCTCCCACACGCCAGCTTCGAAGGTAAAGACGCTCAGCTTGAAGCTGCTACGCAATACCTCACCACACTCATCCATCAACATCCTGCGCCTCTGCCTGCTCACCCGCCCTATCCGGACAAGTCTTTTCATGTCCAGCATTCTGTGAAAGAGAATAGCTCCACATCGGGCGGGGGCCAGCGTTAATCCTCGGCGGAAGGAGAGCGGCTACGCTTCGTCCTCCTCCTCTAGATCTTCATCATCTTCATCGTCGTCATCGAGATCTTCGTCATCTTCGTCGAGCGCGTCTTCGTCGTCGAGCGCGTCTTCGTCATCCTCGTCGTCTAATTCGTCGAGATCGTCTTCCTCCAGGTCCTCGGCGTCATCATCCTCGTCATCCGCCGGTGCCGCGAAGCGAATGAACTCCTCCTCGAGATAGAACTCGTCTGCTTTGCTCATCAGTTCGTCGAACCTCATTCCTCTCTCCTGATCTTTGGGTTAGGCCGCGCAGCCGAATCCTGCAGCGCCACGTGACCTTACGATGCGCAAATGCGGAAAAACAGTTCGACTTTTTGCGGCCTCTTGGCCTAGTAGTTTTTATTACTGTTGGGCGAAACGCTCTGGCCCTGAAAGCCTCAAACAGCGAGAATTATCATGGCTAAAGTCGTCGTATATGGAGCAGACTGGTGCGGTATGACACAAAACACCCTGGCACACCTAAGGCAGCGTGGGGTCGATTTCGAGTACATCGATATCGATAGAGATCGGAAGGCCGCGGAATGGGTTGCTTCCGAAAACGACGGAAAAGAAAAGAAACCCACAGTCGATGTCGAGGGCGAAATTCTGACGCAGCCGACCAACCACCAGCTCGATCGCGTTCTGAAATCTAAAGGCCTTGTTTCGCAGCAAGCGTAGGCGTTGAGTCTTTAAAGTTTTCCCCTGGCCGAAAAGGGCCCTCGCGCCCTCTTGCTGTGACTTGTTCGACCCCGACAATCCGTCCTCCTCGCGCAATCGCAGCACGGTCGAAATTGTTCACCGTCGGGCATACGTGGCGCGGTAACAGGTACAACATCTGCCCTAACTCGACGGTCGGCGAATCGCCTGCCATCTCCATTGGCAAGTGTTCTTCACTCGGCTTCAGCGGCTTAAGCTCAGGCCGCCCGAGCACTAGGCAATTGGGAACGCCGCTATCAACGGACACACTCTTATGGCCCGCGTCGCAGGTGGCTATTCTCGGTTTGGGGCGGCTTACTACCTGGCTGATCACGAGCGCTGCCGGCCGGAACCCGTACGCTTCGGGCAGCTGTTCTAAGCTGCTTGCATCGTTATAAACCACTGTTCCAGGTGAAACTTGATGAGTGAATGAGGAGCGCCAGAGGCTCGGGTACAAAACAGCACACGGCAGCCCGGGCGTCCCCGATGTGATTACTTCTTCCACCCGAATGCCGGCACTCTCTAGCTCGTCCACGATCCCGAGTAGATAATCATACCTTTGGTAAGCCTTCTTTGTACGCTCGCCCAGATCCGGCTCGTTCGCATGACCGTCGTAAAAGTGCAGGCCTCTGAACGTCAGTCCGGCTGCCTGGATCCGCGAGGCAAGATCGGTTATTCCGCCGGCCGCATCCTGCTCGATGCCGGTTCGATCCATGCCTGTATTCATGTCGATGAACAGATCCACTCGCGTATCTATCCAGTCTTCGATCTGCTCCCTGGATTCGACAATGATCGAAATGCGAACCTCCGGAAATGCTTCGGCGATGGCAGCAATACGCTTTGCCGTCGCTCCGGTATGCGGATACGCAACCAGCACGTCTTCCATCCCCGATTCGCACGCCATGAGCAACTCTAGTGTGGTCGCGCATTTTGCAGACCGCACATTTGCCTCAGTCAATAGCCTCGTCATCGATCCCAGTTTCACCGTCTTCAGATGGGGCCGCCAATGGCTTGGCTGTTCCCCGAGCAGCGAGATCATACGGTCGATGTTGTGGCGAACGATTTCCGGATAAATCACCAACGCCGGTGTGAGTAGATCGTTGCTCTCCACCCGATACTCTTCGAGGGGAAGCTCGGTTGCCAGACTTGTCTTCATGCCTTTCGCTCTCTGCGGATCGCGTTCAACCCGCGATAAAGTAGTTTATGCAGCCGGGAGTGTAGCATCGTTGGACCCCTTCAGGAACGCCGTCAGCCAAGCTGACGTCGCAAACACCATCTCTAAGAACCGGCGTGACTTCTTGCGCACGGCCACTGGCGCCACACTCGCGGGCTCGCTGTTCACCTTCTCATCTCCCCGCCTTCTTTCCGCGTCCAGGCGTTCGCCTAAAGCGATTGTGGTCACCTTCGGCGGTGGCTCGCGAGATGACGAAACCTTCGCGCCGGACGGCCAGCAGAATATTCAGTGTCTTCTGACCGATCTTATTCCGCGGGCCACTTTCTTCACTCGTGTTGTTAATCGAGGCATCTTGGGCCACTACGTCGCTACGGCCAGCCTGGCTACCGGCGTCTACGAAAGCTTCAACAACTTTGCGGCCGTACCGCCAAATTATCCCACCGTCTTCGAATACTTCCGACAGGATTTGAAACGGCCTGTCACCGACGCGTGGGTGATAGCGCCGAGTAACGGCTTTAATCGCATCGGCGAGAGCGGCCACCGATCTTACGGCAAAGGCACAGGCGCTGGTGTCATCCTTCCCAAACGCCTGCTGCATGCGGCGCTTACAGGAACAGAGGGCAACTTTGAGCACCTTCTCCGCGACAATTACGAATCCCCGCTTTCTGCACCCGCCGAAGGCGGAAATGATATCGATCTGAACGAGCTTGCGGAAATGCTCCAGTTCTCCGTTGCCGATTTTAGAGCCCATGCACAAAATTTGGCCAGCCCCGATGAACTTTCGGTCTACATTGCCAAGCAGCTCATGCGCACGCTATCGCCAAGCCTCATCTGGATTACCCTCCACGATATTGATATAGCCCACTCCGGAGCTTTCTCCCTTTACGTAGATGCGATCCGCCGCTCCGACTTCCTCTGCGGCGAGATCTGGAAAACAATCCAGTCCAATCCTGAATACGCCGGCAACACCGCGATGTTCATCCTCCCCGATTTTGGAAGAGACTCGGATTTGAGTCCGGGCGGAAACGGGTTTCAGCACCATCGGACCGGTGATGCCGTCTCTCGGACCACCTGGATGCTCGCCATGGGTCCCGGCATCCGGGAAAACGTCATCGTCGATCGGCCAGTCAGTTCGATTGATCTCGTCCCGACTCTCGGCGCGCGTTTCGGATTCACTCCTCGGTTCGCCCGCGGAACAGTTCTTCAGGAGCTTGCCTGACCAGTGAAACCGGTAGACCTTACCGCCAAACAATTTCGCGAGTATCCGCCCGCAGCCAAACAGACCGCGGTGGATCACCTCGCCGTGCTCCGGCAGCTGCCGTTGAGCTTCCTTCCGTTTCTGCTGAAGGAAATGGTCTCACTTGACACCAAGTTTCCAACCGAACGTCAGGAACTCGTTTTTCAACTCGACTACCTTGCAGCGCTATCCCCCGTCGAACGAGATCGCAACATGTCGGCCTTCGCCGGCCTTCGTCTCACTCCTGAGCTCGAGTCCTTCGATTGGATCAATCTGCCCGGCCAATTCCTCGAACGCCTCTCGTCGCACTTGTGGGCCACCTCCCAGATGGATACCTTCAGATCGGCTTCGGAGCAATATATGAAGGATTTCCGGGCCGCTCATCCCGACCAGGCTCCACAAATCCCTCGCCTGGCAATCGTGCTTGTCGGTCAAGGAGTCGCGACGAACACGTATCCGCTCTTCAGAAAGCTCCGCCGCCAGGGCGCCTACTTCGGAAAGGTAGATGGAATAAACGGCCTCGGTCACATCCGGCAGTTCGTAGAAGCGCGGGTCGCGGCGCAACCCGCGCCGTATGCGCACTGGCTCATCGACGGCGCGCAGCCCTCTTGGATGAACCCTCAGCTCGCTCTCGTCTCCTACGAGGATCTCTCAAGCGTGCGGTCGGCTCTTACAGCCAAAATGGCGCAGGCATTCGAATCTCGTATGTCTCCTGAAGCGCTCCGCACCATGCTCGCGAAGATGACTCCGTCTGATCTCGGTATGCAGCCGAATACGAGCAGCGAAGTGCTTGATCACTTCAAAGTCGGTTTGTTCACCGAAGGCTCCGGAACTCAGATCTACAGCACCACCTTCGTCCAGTGGACTGCGCGCGAAGCGCTCCGCCGGGCTAAGCCCCTGACCCTTGTCGCTCGGTTTACTCCCAGGCAGCGCGATGCTCCGATGAATGAACTCCTAAACGGTTCGTTCAAGCACACCCTCGACCCGGCAGGCTCGCTCGTCGACGCCGACATGGGGGCCTGGTACACGTGGATCGATCTGCAGCGGCTGCCCGGGGCGGATAGCTCATCATTCCTTGTCTGGTTTGAAAATGGCAGCGAGGCTGTTGCGGTGGGCCCTTCTTTCACTAGGGCAACCGAAGATAACGCGCCCGTCAAGTTAGGAGAGTTGCTCGACCGGCTCGCTGGGAAAGCTCCCGCTACTCGCGCCTGAACTTGCTTACAAAACTGATTGAAGGGCCCGGTCGAGAACCGGATACTTAAATTCAAAGCCCGCCTCCGTGGCCGCCTTAGGAACGACTCGTAAGCTGGTGAACAAGAAGTCGGCCATCTCTCCCAGGAGCAGTTTCATCGCAAACCGTGGAGCAGGCACCAATGCCGGCCGGTGTAGTGCCTTGCCCAGCGCCTGGCTGAATTCGGAGTTCGTGACTGGTTGCGGGCTGCTGCCGTTTACCGGACCACTCACATTTGTATTATCAGCGGCGAAAAGAAACAATCGCACCAAGTCTTCCAGCTGGATCCAGGACACCCACTGCCTTCCGCTTCCGAACTTTCCACCGATTCCCGCCTGGAAGGCGGGCAGCATCGCCTTGAGCGCTCCGCCCTCTTTTCCGAGCACAGTCGCAATACGAATCGGGACCACGCGAACTCCCAATTCAGCTGCGCGCATCGCCTCGCGTTCCCAGTCCCGGCATACTTCTGCTAAGAAGTCCGTCCCCGGGCGCCTTTCCTCCGTGATCACATCATTTCCGCAGTCACCGTAGTATCCAACCGCAGAAGCGCAGATCAGCGCCCGTGGTTTATGCCGAAGCTCCCGAATCGCAGTGACCAGTCTGCGTGTACCATCCACCCTGCTGTCGTAGATGCGCTTTTTGACTTCGTCGGACCAGCGCTGTGCGATGGGTTCTCCTGTCAGATGAAGGACTACATCGATGCGCGACAGCGCATTCAGCTCAGGCTTGTTGGCGATGTCCCAGGGATGAAACGACGCCTGCGAGGGAAGCTTGTCGCTCCGTCTCCGGGCGAGGTAGTAAACTGCGTCTCCGCGCGCCAGCAGACGATCCACGAGCTTCGTGCCAATGAATCCCGTTGCGCCCGTTACAAGATACGTCATTTAATGGAACCGCTCTAAACCGCCTTCGCGATATCCTTGCCGGTCCTCTCCAACTCATTTATCTCATCGATATACGCCTGTGTATCGGTCTTCCTTCGCAAACCTTCTAGAGACATGTATCGCATTTTGCCGAAAACTCGGCGTTCGCCCCAAGCCCGGTCATGCAGTCCGAAACACCACAAAATGTTCGTGTACGTATTCGGATCCCGGCCATCGAGCGCATAACGGCCATGGATGTCGATCATGATATCTACCGCTTCCTGGTAGTGCCGCGACCACTCCAGGATCTTCTTGCCCCAGTACATGCGGTAGTACCCGTGAATTTTTCCACGCAGCAACATTTCTTTTTGAGTCGCGTTCCACAACTCATCGTAGGTCTCGCCCTTCGTCAACTGTTCCGCTGAATAGATCTTCTCGCGCTTGTCCGACGCATGTTTCTCCATTGTTAACTGACACCAAGCCGGCAGATTCTTGAGACTTCCCGGATCCGTTACCGACCGCGCATAATTAAACGCCAACTCTCTCCTGACGATCAATTCCTCCAGGTATTCATCCGCCAGCAGTTTGTGCTTGCGCGCGTACTCTTGCACCTCCAGCGCGATCTCGAGCGAGGAAATCTGCCCGAAATGCAAATACGGACTCATGTGAGATGTCGTGTGCTCGGACGGCTCGTTCCGTGTATGCCCGTAACGCTTAAGATTCACGCTTAAAAAGTAGTCCAGCAGCTTCTCTGCCTGTAGCCGTCCTCCTGCGAATGAAAGCGAAGGCCGAACGCTGTGATCGATGTCACACGATGCGACCAACTGAGCGATGTTGCTCTCCGTAACGACCGTATGGATGGAAGGGATCTGGCCCGTGAACTTTTTCTTCACGCTGAGTTCATCGGGAGCCTTCAAAAACTTTGCCAGCACTCGCTTGATCTTCGGTCGGATTGTATAGGCCCCGAATTGCCGTTCCGGGATCAGTGACATCGGAACCACGCAGCTTGAATCGACTACGTAGTAAGCCACATCGAGCTTCTCCGGCACGCGCGCGTTGTGCGTCCGGGCGATGAATGTCGGATAGTCGTCCGTCACGACTGCAGCCGCCTTCCCGGCAAGTCCATAAAGCACGTCATTGCGCGAGTCACGGTTTGCGCGCAAATAGAAGGCGTACCCGATGCCCGCCTTCTTCAACCGCCGTGCGGTTTCCGGCACCGCGCCCAGTATAAAAGTGTGCAGCCGGTCGTTTGCGTACTGGTAACTGCACGTCAGCCCTTCGTAGAACAGTACGGGCAAATTCAGTTGATTTGCCACCTCCACCGCGTAAAGCAACCCGTGATTGGCATTGGTCCGCCGGTTCATTTGAGCCCAGTACAATACGTACTGGGCCCCGCTGCGCACCTCCGCCGAGTTTAGCTTTCTGATTCGTTCGGTCTCTACCGGCATCTCATCTCATCTGATGCCGCGCGCAAGGCCATAGCTAGCGAAACTTGCCGCTCATTCTTTCGGAGCGATACCTAAAGTCTTCATTTTCCGGTACAGATTGCTTCGCTCAAGACCCAGTAACTCCGAAGCTCGCGTCACGTTGCCGTTCGTCTCGTCCAGTTTTCGCAGGATGTAATCGCGCTCCGCCGCCTCTTTCACCTCGTGCAAACTGCCCGAATCCTCGAGCGTCTTTGCCGTCTGAGTTCTGCGAATTCCATCAAGCGGCAAGTGTCGCGCTTCGATGCGGCGCTGTCCGTGCAAGATTACAATCCGCTCCATCAGGTTGCGCAGCTCTCGTATATTTCCGGGCCAGTGATACGCAGCAAGCGCCTCCAGCGCGTCCTCGCTCAACTCCTTCGGCTTGCGCCCGTAGGCCCGTGTGAACTCGCGAAGGAAATGGTCTGCCAGAAGTGGAATATCCTCGGCGCGATCGCGCAATGGCGGTACCGTAAATGGAATCACATTCAAGCGGTAAAATAGATCTTCCCGGAAGTTTCCGCGCTCGATCTCCCTTTCCAGGTTCTTGTTCGTTGCCGCCACAACTCGCGCGTCTGCCTGGATCGATTGCAGCGCGCCCACCGGTTCAAAACGGTGCTCATCGAGTGCCCGCAGCATCTTCGACTGGGTCTTGAGGCTCATGTCTCCTACTTCGTCCAGAAAGAACGTCCCGCCATGCGCCTTCTGCAGCTTCCCGATCTTATGGTCCGCCGTTCCGTTCAGATTCGTACGGCGGTGGCCAAACAGCTCGCTTTCGATCAGGTCTTCCGGAATAGCTGCGCAGTTTACTTCGACAAAAGGGCCATCCGCTCGGGGACTCAGCCGGTGCAGAGCGCGCGCTACCAGCTCTTTGCCGGTGCCGCTTTCGCCGTAGATCAGCACCCGGCCATTTGTCCCGGCCATAAGCTTCAACTGTTGCCGTAGCGCCTTCACCGGAACGCTTTCGCCAATGATCTCAGGCGTAGCTGTATCTTCCCGCAGACGGCGCAGCTCTCTATTTGTCCGCTGCTGTTGTACGGCATTCTTTAGCGCGACACTCACCTTCTCTATGGTGAGGGGCTTCTCGACGAAATCGAAAGCGCCCAGCTTCGTCGCTTTTACCGCGGTCTCGATGTTGCCGTGTCCCGAGATCATGATCACCGCCGGCCGCGCGTCGACCGGTATCTCCTGTATGCGCTCAAGGGTTGCCAGCCCGTCCATGCCGGGCAACCAGATGTCCAGAAGAACCGCATCGAAGGTGTCGCGATCCATAATCTGCAGGCACGCTTCGCCGCTCCCTACCGCTGTACAATCGTAATTCTCGTCTCCGAGCACGCCTCGCAGTGACTGCCGTATGGCGGCCTCATCGTCGACAATTAGAACTTTGGCCTCGCTCCCTGGCATCTTTTGTGGGTTACACCTTCAGAGTAGCCGGATACCGCTCGTCGGCCCTGGAGAAAGACTCGCCGTCGGCGGCGAAAGTGGTGTTGAAATCGATCACAAACCTTGTTCCAGCCGGACGGTTATCCTCCACCCGCACGCGGGCCTGGTGTTCGGTCACGATATGGCTCACGATCGCGAGGCCCAGCCCCGTTCCCCGTCCCTTGGTGGAGAAATAGGGCAGAAACAATTTCTCTTTGTCCACCGCCGAAACGCCGCAACCCGTATCACTGACCAGAAGTTCGACGCTTTCAGCCCTGATCTGCGCGGTTTTCACCAGCAAACGTTTAACAGGCGACTCGCGCATCGCCTCCGCGGCGTTATCTACCAAGTTGACGATGACACGCTTGATCTGTTCACGGTCGAGCGTAACGAGCGGCAGATCCGGTTGAAGTTCAACCTTGACCGCGATGCCCTCCAGACGTCCTGCAAACACGGACATGGCGCTCTCCACAACTTCGTTGATGTCCGCTGGAACGGGATGTGCGGCCGGAAACCGGGAGAAACGCGCGAACTCGTCGACCAGCGACTTAACGGTCTGAACCTCTCCCTGAATCGTCTGCGTGCACTCTTCGAGAATTCCTCGTACGTCTGACTCGAGCGGAACCCGACGCAGCAGCCTCGCGATTCGATCTGCACACAGTGAAATAGGCGTTAACGGATTCTTGATCTCATGCGCGATCCGGCGCGCCACCTCCTGCCACGCGGCCGATTTCTGAGCGCGCAGCAAATCGCTCGTATCCTCCAGGACCAGCACGAAACCTCGCTGCTCCTCGAGCGAAGCAACGGTTACAGCAAGGTGAAGGACGGACGAAGGACGATTTAGATCGAGCTGGCATGCAGCGGCCCCGGTACGCCGCGCCTTATTCAGCAAATAGCGGATCTCCGCCAGCTCGTCCGGCGCAAAGAGATGCTCCAATTTGCGCGCCGATTCCACTACTTTGTCCGGGAAGATGCCCATCAACGCACGGTTCACGCGTTCGATTCGCTCATCCGGAGATACCGATATCACTCCGGTTGGAATGCTCTCGAGGATGGCCTCCGTAAAGTGCCGCCGTGCTTCCAATTCGCGCGCATTGCCCTCCAACTCGCTCGTCATCGCGTTGAACGCACGCACTAGTGTGGCGAGTTCGTCGATAGCGCTGACCTGCACCCGGTAGGAAAGATCGCCCCGCCTCACCTCCTGCGCCGCGCCTAGGAGTGCGGAAATTGGAATGCTGATCTGTCGCGAGAGAATCTGTGCCGACCAGGCCGCGAAAAACAATACAAACAACGTGAGCAGGCAAATCAACAAAAAGTACGTGTCGCCATAGAATTTCTTGTGCGTGCCCAGGTACTTCTGTTCGTCCATGAAGCGTTGAATGGCTGTTTCTTTCTCTACTGGATTCACTTCCAGCATCGACGCCAGCGCAACTTCGCCCAGCTTGCGGTCTCCATCCGCCACGTCTGCTCTGGCTTTGAGGAGCGCTCTGCCCGTTTTCTGTACCCCCTGAAATACCTCTAGCGGAGTGCCTGTTACAGTCGTCAGAATGAGCTGTTGAATACCTGCTCTTTCACAAACTCCCCGGAAGAAACTTTCATCCGTACGGCCGGTTTCAGCGGCTTCCCTCGTCTGGGGCAGCAGAGCAATCCAGTTTGCTTCAGCTTGCGCCTTGCCCTGCGCCACACTCAAATACGAGCGGTCCAGGTCCTTCAAATTCATCTCGATCCCATGCGCCGGTTGTGTGAACCACTTGTTCAGAGTTCGATTGAGAACGAAATAGTTGAAGAACGCGGAAAACAGAGTCGGAGCAAGCGTAAGCGCCAGCGCGCCAGCAAGTAAGCGCGACCGGATCCGCGAACCCTCGCGATTCTTCTGCCGATCCATGTAGAGCTTTACGCCCGCACGGAACAGCATGAATGCCAGCGTCACCGCAAGCACGAAAATCAGTATGGAAACGGCCGAGAGAACAATAGTTTCGTGCACATCTGCAGGCCCGAACGAAAAACTGAACGAGCCTTGCCAGATCATCAGGATCAGCAAAACGAGAAAAGTTACCGCAGCTGCAGAAAAGACAAAGCGGCGTCTCACGACACTGTCATCGTAGCGCGAAGTTAGGCCGCCTTCCCTACTGTGTGACCCGAGCGAATGCTCCTTGTTCCCTCAGCTGCTTCTGCATTTTTCTGATCGCCCGGGCCAGATCGCCGGGTGAGTGAAGCTTAAAAGTTGTTCCGCCGCGCCCGTCCGTAATGTGCTCGATGCTGTCCGGAAAATCGCGGCCAAGCTGGGGATAGTATTCAAAATAGAAGAAGGGCAGATCCGCCCCGCCCTTCACGTCCAGAAACTCCGGGAGCTTCTGCCCGATCCGGCTCGTCGGACCAATAAAGATCACTGCATCTGAAGGCTGCTCTCGCACCGCTTCAGTCCGAACCAGCCTGGTCAGAAGATCCGCCCATCCGTTCTGCTGCCCCAATACCCTCGCAGAGACGGTTCCCAGTTCCAGCTTCGATAGTGCTCCTGCGAGTCTGCCCAGCGCTGTATGATCGAAGTCTTCTTCACGGAAAAGCTCCTGCTGCTGGTCCAGATTGAAAGCTGAAACCCGCACGGACGCGAGCGGCAGTTGCCGCAGCACCGAAGAAAGCGCTCCCAGGAGAAACGCCCTGTCCCAAGCGCGCAGTTTCGACGAGTACGGATTCATCGGGGCCGCATCGAGTAACACAGTCACATGTAAACCGGCTCCGTCGTCCGAAGTTCCTTGCCAAGGAGGAAGCGATATTGCAGCTACGGTTCCCGGTGCGATCGCGAGCGGCGCTTCCGATTCGCTGCCGTGCGGAGAAGCTTTCGCCCGCCAGCTCTTGCGATAGCTTCGATCGTGTTCATCGAACACCACCAGGTCAACCTGGTAGGCGCCTTCTCCGATTGCGAAGACTCCACTAAATTCGATCTCCTGATGAAGACGCCTCAGATCAATGTGCTTCTTCTCTGGGGCTGGGATCTCCGGGATTACGAACGACTGGCCCAGGCTGGTGGGACCCGCCCCTTCCGGCTGTACGCGCACAATGGTACCCAGCGCGGTTGGCTTTCCGTCGAACTGAGCGAGTGGGCATTGCAGCAAGTACCCAACTTCGTAGCGGAACGCAAAATCGAGAAAGGGCTTGAAGGTCTCTACATGGCAATGGAGGGCATCGCCTTTCGAAGCGCTCTCGAAGAGCCGCGGAAGCGTTCGCTCAGTCTCGCGCGTGAGCGGCATCTGCGCCACTGCCGGCACAAACGAGATCAAGAGGAGCAGAGCCGATTTCCCCAACATGCCCGTCCGATTGGATCTCTCGATTCTCCTACAAAAAGGTCGAGAAGGCTAAGTCAACGTTTGCTACCGACACACCCAGCTCAGCCGGACAACGCAGGGCCGGTTAGACCTGCTCTGGCACTACGAACGGAGCTCGATAGGTTCCCTTCAGCAGTTCGGTGGCTTCGGAATCGTTGACGACGGACTCCTCATTCGGATCGAAGTTGATGGTCCTTCCGAGCCGATACGACGCGTTCGCCAGGTGCACCAGCGTGGAAGACAAATGGCCTTCGAGAATCGGCGCGTGCAGATCCTCCGCTTTCCGGCTTCGCACGCACTCGATGAAGTTTACAAAGTGCTCATTCTTCACCGCGGCATGCTTCTGCGGCCCTGGCTTATCTTCTTCCCCGAGGAAAGATTTATAGGAGTCGTAATTCGAGATGGCGAGGTAGCCTTTGGACCCGTAGTACAGATTCCCGATCGTGGAAGGTCTGCCCGAAGCAGGACCAAGGGATTCTTTCTTCTGTCCAGTGGGGGGCGCGGGTGTCTTGCCGAGCCCGGCTTCCGGCACTCCGCCGCCCGAGAACTCAGAAGTGCCGATGCCAGCTTCGTGGTTCGTCATCCAGCCCCGAACTTCGAAATTCATCATCTTGGTCTTCGCTTCTGGAGTCTTGAACTCATAGGCTACTGTCAAAACGTTCGGTGTCTGCTGGTCGTCGTCGAATAGAAAATGACCGCCGATTGCCGTGACCTTAGTGGGCAGAGTAACCCCAAGCCCCCAGCGCGCCAAGTCGATTTCGTGGATACCCTGGTTGCCCAAATCTCCGTTGCCGGTGTCCCACATCCAGTGCCAGTTGTAGTGAAAACGATTCTTCGTGAATGGCTTGAGCGGCGCCGGCCCTGTCCACAGATCGTAATGTACGCCCGGCGGCACCGGTTCCTGCGGCGCATGGCCGATCGAGGCGCGCCACTTGTAACAGAGCCCGCGCGACATGTACACGTTTCCGAGCAGGCCCCCGTTCATCTGGTCCATCGCTTCACGGATGGCAGCGCTCGACCGGCACTGGCTTCCGTGCTCGCAGATTACCTTGTACTTATTCACTGCCTTCACCAGCTGGCGACCTTCCCACCAGTTATGCGAGCAGGGCTTCTCGATATAAATGTCCTTGCCAGCCTGAGCCGCCCAGATCCCGATTAACGAGTGCCAATGGTTCGGGGTTGCGATTGAAACAGCGTCGACGTTCTTGTCTTCGAGAAGTTTTCGTACGTCCACGTAAGTCTGCGGCTTCGGGATGCCCATCTGTTCGGCATCCGCGAGGCGCTTGCGCAGGACGTTCTCATCGATATCGCAGAAATACGCTATCTCAACGCCGGGTATCGTCTGATAGCCCTTGACGTGATCCCAGCCGCGGCCGCGAACTCCGATTACAGCGATGCGGATGCGGTCATTCGCGCCCAGAATCTTCTTCGCTGAGGCCGCTGTCATCAGACCGGCCGCAGCCATCCCGCTCTTCTTCAGAAACGTACGGCGTCCTGGACTCTCGAGATCGGATGCAAACATGATTCCACCTCCCAAGCTCTTCCCTTCCAGATTACTCTCGTCCCTAGACCTTTTTGAGCACGTGCACCAAGCCGTCCATCGATTCGACGCTGGACGTATAGAGATCGTGCTGGACATTCCTGTAATGAGTTTCGAGCGATAGCGTTCCCGCATAGTTCATTTGCTTCAAAGCTTTAAACTGACCCGCGAAATCGATCTTGCCGCCGCCGATCGGCTTCCAGTCTTTGCCCGACGCATCCTTCAAATGAATATGTGTGATTCGGCTGTGATCGAGCTGATCCCAAGCCTTCGGAAACGGCTCCTCGCCTGCTTCAAAACAGTTTCCCGGGTCCCAGTTGTGCATGAGCCGCCGGTCGGAAATCGCTTCGAATAATCTCGCCGTCTCGGCTCCAGTACCCACGTTGCAGTCGAATTCATTTTCAACAACTAGCGTGACGTCCTGCTGCTTTGCCACAACCAACGCTTTCTGTAAGTTCTCAACCACGCGATCAAACACAGTCTTGGGATCCGCCACGCGTTTAAACGTGAAGACGCGGAGGCGATCAGTGCCGAGCGTATGGGCAGCGTCCGCGCCGCGTTTCAGATCCTCCATCTGGCGGGCAAACTCTCCCTCTGCCGGGTTCAGATCGGCCGCGTTCTCACCGACAGGCCTCGTGCCCGGCAACGCGACCTTGTAGACCGCTGTATCGAGCACCGACAGCTTGACGTTTGCGTCATCGAGCTGCTGCTTGACTTGCTTCAACTGCTCAGGCGTAGCATGCGAATACACGTAGGTGTTCTTGCCGCCCAGTTTCAGGTTGCGAATCTCTGCCCAATGCAGGCCGTACTTCGGATAGAAGCGGCTCAGCACGCGCGCGAGATCGAAATCGACCTCGTCCGTGATCACGCCCAGCTTCCAAGGGTAACCGAACTGCTCCGCAAAAGTTCGGCTCGCCAGGAAGCTGAGCCCCGCCATCGCACCCAGCCGGTTGAAGTCTCTTCTGTTCACGTAATGAGCCCCTCGACCAGATTACAGCTGTGGCAGACGGCGACGCGCAACAACCGTTCTGCTGCCAAGTAAGATGTCCGGGATGGTGTACACCTCAGACAACATACGCGCTGCGCTTCCCGGCGACGCCCACGCGATCGCGTCCGTTCATGTCGAAAGCTGGAAGACCACCTATTCCGGTCTCGTGTCAGACACGTATCTGAGCGATTTGTCGATAGAAGTCCGTGAACGCTTCTGGAAGGAAACGCTATCAGCACAAGAATGGGTTCCTATCACGCTTGTAGGGTGCGACTCTCAGGCGAGAGTGGTCGGGTTCATCTCGGGCGGCCCGGAACGGACAGGCCGATTGGGCCACGACGGCGAGATCTATGCGATCTATCTTCTTCAGTCGACGCAACGACAGCGGCTGGGAACTCTCCTCTTCGAAGCACTCGCACGCGAGCTAAAAACGCGAAGCTTTGCTTCGCTGGCCGTCTGGGTACTGGCGGGCAACCCATTCCGAACGTTCTACGAAGCTCTCGGCGGGCAAGTCATCGCTGAACAGGTTGTTGAAATCGGCGGACAATCCTTCCTGGAAGTCGCATATGGTTGGGACCATCTGGGTTAGAGTGCCCCGCGTGTTATGTCTGAAGCCTGCCCTCTATGACCAATTACCTGGACCTCTCCAACAAGATTGCCTTGATCAGCGGCGCCTCGTCAGGCATCGGCGCTGCTACCGCGCAGGTGTTCGCGGAACTCGGCGCGGCGATCGCGATCGGCTATCACCGAAATCGGGAGGGCGCGTTCCAGCTCCGCGATACTCTCGCGAAATCCGGGGCAAAGATCGTCGCTATTGAGGCCAATTTGCAGGCGGCCGACCAGGCGGCATCGCTTGTCCGGCAAGCACAGGATCAACTCGGCCCCATCGACATCCTGGTCAACAACGCCGGCTCGCTGATAGAACGCAAACCTATCGCAGAAATGAGCGAGAAGACCTGGTCCGATGTGATGCATCTCAATCTCGACAGCGCGTTCATCTGTTCGAAGGCCGCGATGCCCGCTATGATCGCCCGCGGCGCGGGCTCGATCATCAACATCGTTTCGATTGCCGGGCGGAATGGCGGAGGTCCTGGCGCGAGCGCGTATTCGACCGCAAAAGGCGGACTCATCACGTTCACAAAATCGCTAGCAAAAGAGCTTGCCCCGCACGGCGTTCGGGTAAACGGAGTCTCGCCCGGTGTCATTGACACACCCTTCCACGAAGTGTTTTCTACCCCCGAAATTATTGCCAACTTCGTAAAGTCGATCCCACTCGGGCGCGTCGGCACCTCCCTGGAGGTTGCCAAGGTGATCGCGTTCCTGGCCTCTGATGCGGCTTCGTACATCACGGGCGAGACGATTGAGGTCAACGGCGGCCAGCTTATGCTGTGAGGATGAAGCTCACTGCACAGGAACTTCAGCTCAGCCTGGACCAGCTATCCGGCTGGACAATCGAAAACGACAAGCTTCATCGCGAATACCGGTTCCCCGACTTCGCCCACGCGTTCGGGTTCATGGCCACCGCGGCGGTGCTGATCGAGAAGATGAATCATCATCCGGAGTGGTGCAACGTTTACGGGCGCGTAACGGTCGATCTTGTCACGCATGATTCGGGCGGCATCACAAAGAAAGATGTCGAGCTCGCGCGGGTGCTCGAAAACATTGCTTCAAAATTGGGCCGTCCGCATTAAGCGGGCGCCGGTACCCTGCGTTTATCTGCCGCCATGCTCATCAGCAAAGCGGAGATCAGAAACGAACCTGCCATAGCGAGAAAAGACGCGCTCGCATCGTGCGATCTTGCCTGCAGCACTCCAATAAACCAGGCGCCAACGAACGCGCCAAGCGCTCCGGCACTATTGATGAATGCCATTGCCTGTCCCGCAACATACTTCGGGAGCGTCTCCGGGATGTATGCAAAAAAGGGTCCATAAGGGGCGTACATACCGCCGCCCGCCAGGATCGTGAAGCCGTAGGCGAGCCAGAAATTCCGACCTGCAAACACGTACGAGAAAAAGAGAGCTCCCGCCGCGCCAAGCAGAAAGGGCCAGACGTATGCCTTTCTCCTCTGCGTTGTGTCCGAACTCTTCGAGACGAGCAGCATCAGGATAACGGCCAGCAAATAAGGAGCCGCGTTTAACAGGCCGGTAACTCCAATACCTTGCGCAAGCCCGATGCGAATGATACTCGGAAGCCAGAGAATGAATCCATAAAGCCCGACACTCCAGAAGAAGAACTGCGCCGCCAGCAGCAGAACGTTGCCGGATCGCAGCGCATCTCCGGCGCGAGCCACCGCGGGCAGATTAACCTGTTCGTGT
This sequence comes from Terriglobia bacterium, assembly GCA_963723645.1. Taxonomy (GTDB): domain Bacteria; phylum Acidobacteriota; class Terriglobia; order Bryobacterales; family Bryobacteraceae; genus Bog-105. The sequence goes on along the minus strand of CAVRRR010000003.1, from coordinate 1,422,779 downwards.
GTGAGTTGTGTCTCGAGAGCAAGAGTCTCGGGCGGCGGCATCCAGGGAGCATCCCGCGGCTTATCTGAAACCAGACGCAGCCAGACGAATGCCCATAGCACTGAGGGTAAGCCCTCAATGATGAAAGCATTCTGCCATCCGATACGTTTGATCAGATAGCCGGTTATTGCCGACATCCAGAGAACCGTTATCGGGTTCCCGAGTATCAGGAGTGTGTTCGCGCGAGACTTTTCGGACCGGGTAAACCAATCCGTGAGCAAAATCAGCAGGGCAGGCAGGATCAGGCTTTCGGCGACACCCAGCAGCAATCGGTCTAGCGCTAAGAGCCAAAACGTCCGGATAACTCCGGTTAAAGCGGCAAGAATGCCCCATGCGATTTGCGCGCCAAAGATCAGCTTCCTAATACTGGTTCGCTGGGCGTAAGCGGCGCCGGGCACCTGGAATAGAAAGTACCCGAGAAAGAAAAGAGCTCCAAGCAGCGCTGACCTTTCCCGGGTGATATGCAGCGTTCGGGCCAACCCCGCGGCCGCCCCAAACCCGAAATTCGCCCGATCGAGATACGCCAGGCTGTATGTAACGAAGACGGCCGGCAGGATACGGAGCCAGCGCTGCTTCAGACCACTATCGACTGCCGTCACAGAACTATCATCGGCGCTGCTGAGACTTCGCGGCATCATTTCCACGTGATACGGTCGCCCGGCAAGAGCGGAAGCTTGAGCGCAGCGGCATCGCGGAAATCGATGGCGACCGGAGCAAGCCTTCCGGCAAAAAGACGCTCCAAAGTAAGGTGCTGCAGACGGTCTCCAACTACGCTCGTCAAGAGGCTGCCCCAGACCACTGTTTCAGTCCGTCCATTCACGAGAATTTTCATCTCAACCGATACCGAACATGCCTCGGGGAAAGCGACACAGGCTGTTGAACCAGCAAAGCAGAGCGTTTCCGGGTGCTCGAGTTGTGCGGAAAGCTGTTCCAGTTCCGTTTGGGATTTCGCCGTTAGTAGAACCGATCCGTGACTGCCGTTTGCGCGATGGAAGACGATTTCGAAGTAGAGCCGGTAGAGACGGGAGGCCAAGACAGGGGCGGGGATCAGATTCTGAACAGGTGTATCCGCCGCAGGACGATCCTTCATGGGCTGGACGGAAAGCAGCCGCAAGCCATTCGGCAACACGTCATACCGTGCGACTTCTGTGCCAAGAAAACCTGCCAGCCCGCGCCGCGAAGAGCCCTTCTGGTAATAAGCGTTTTCGATGCGGAGCTCCATCTCAGGCCGCAAATCTATCCAGCCCCGACCCGCTTCAAAACCGTTGTAGGCCCGCAGCAGGTCGGGGAACGGCGTCTCACGCCTATCGGGAGATCGTAACAAGTAAGCCGGATTCCGGGGAACCACGGCGAATGCTCTCCCGTGACCCAATGAACAGGAAGCGAAGTTCAAGAGGGAAACAGCGAGGAGAAAATAGCCGGACGCCGGCCGGCACTTTGTCAACAGCCTCATCCGGTCCTCAAAGCGTCCATCGGATCGATGCGGGCGGCGCGGCGAGCTGGAAGCAGGCTTGCTGCGAGCGCGACCAGAATAAAAGCCAGTCCGGTAAAAACAAAGGTCAACGGATCAGTGGCGCTCACTCCGAAGACCAGTTTCTTCATGATTCCCGCAAGCAGGAATGCTGTCGTGAGACCTACTACCGCTCCAGTGAATGCCAACGCGGATGCCTCAGCAAGCACGAGGAGCAGGATGTCGCGCTGTTGCGCGCCCAGCGCCCTTCGGATACCGACTTCCTGGGTTCGCTGCGCGACCGAGTAGGCTATGGCGCCATACATTCCTACCAGCGAAAGCAGCAGGGCAACGGCGGCAAACGTGCTCAAAAGAAGCGCTGTTAAGCGCCGCTGGCCTAATGTCGCTGCCAGGATGTCGTCCATTGTCCTCACATCGGAAACCGGTCGATTCTTGTCGACGGTCATAACAGCATGACGGGCGGCAGCAGCGGCCACCAGGGGATTGCCGGCGGTGCGCAGGGCGACGTATGCAACCTGCGGAGCATGCGTTGCGGTAGGCACATAGAATTCCGGACCGGAATCAACGTTCAGATCGGCTTCATGGACATCCGCGACGATACCCACTATTTCCAGAGGGCTGGTGTGGTCCACTCCTTCCTGGAGATGTTGCCCCACAGGGCTCAAGCCGAGCGGATAAGCGGGCCAGAAACGCCGGGCAAAGCTTTCGTTGACGATCGCAACCGAATGCGCAGAGGAAGTGTTGTCTCGTTCGGTGAACTCGCGCCCCCGGCGCAACGGGATGCGGAGAGTGCGAAAGTAACCGGGCGTGACGCTCTGGAGCCGGGCGTTGGGTTGCTGGCTTCCATCCACTACGGGTTGGCCCTCGACAAGCACGTTTGTGCCTAGCCATCCCCTGGTTGTCGGTAAGGTCATCGCAACGGTCGCGTTGACTACGCCGGGAATGGCTTCCAATCGGCGCACGAGTTCGCGAAAGAAGACGACCCTTTTCCGATCGGTATCGTAAGCGGCGGGCGGAAGCGCCACCTTCATAGTCAACAAACCCGATGGATCGAAACCGGGATCGACGGCGCGTAAACGCACAAAACTCTCCATAAGCAGGGCGGCACCGACCAGCAGAATAAGCGAGAGAGAAATCTGGCCGATGACAAGTAAGCCGCGCAGGCTTACGCCGACCCAGGTACGCCGGCCGGGGAATCCGCGCTTCGCGCCGACGCCGCTCTCGCGCAACTCTGCCGCCAGATCGCCGTTTGCAGTGCGCCAGGAGGGAACCAGTCCAAACAGGATCCCGGTTAATACGGAAAGGCTGAGCGTAAAGACGAGTACGGCGCCATCGAGGCGAATCGGAGCTGCACCAGGCATGTTCAGTTCGCTAACGTGCTTAACCCCTGCGAGCACCCATATGGCCAGCAAGATACCGGAGACGCCACCCCCGGCTGCGAGGACCAGGCTCTCAACCAGAAGCTGCCGAACCAGTCTGCCGGTCCCAGCTCCGACGGCGGCACGTAAGGCAAACTCGCGCGACCGCGAGGCCGAACGAGCGAGCAGTAACCCCGCGACGTTAGAGCACGCAATCAGCAGGACGAACGTTACAGCGCCGAAGAGAATCCAAAGCGTCGGGCGCAAGCCAGCAATCAATTGTGATTGCAGCAGGGTTACGTGAATTGCCAAGCCAGGGCGGGAATCCATGTTGTCCGGATGAGCCCGCACATACTGCCGATTTAAGACATCGAGTTCGGTTTGGGCCTGTCTCACGGTCGTTTGCGGCCTGAGTCTTGCAAATGTCTGCAGCGGCGTCAAAAACGACCAGAATCGAGACGGCAGCACCGACCATTCGGTGGGCCTTGTAACCCATACATCGGTGTCAGTGAAGGGAAACGAAAAGCCAGGCGGCAGGACGCCGACAATCGAGTAAGGCAACGAATTGAGTGTTACAAGCTTACCGGCGATCTGCAGATCACCTCCAAAGCGGCTCCTCCATAACGCGGAGCTGATCAGCATCGCTCTCCATGTGGCGGGCGCATCTTCCTCCGGAAGAAAGCTACGGCCGATCGCTGGCTTTACGCCCAGAGTTTCGAAGAAATTTGCAGAGACGCGCGCGCCCTTCACGGCTTGCGGACCATCAGCGCCGGAAATCGACATGTCTTCCGACAACTTGAGGTAAGCTCCGATTGCGCTGAAAGAGCGAGAGGTGCCTCGGAGTTCCTTCAAGCGCGGAGGCAGAAGAGAACCGCTGCGATCGTTGTCACGACGATCATCGATTGAAATACGCACGAGCTGTGCGGGATTTGGATAAGTCAACGGCTGAAGCAACACGCCTCGGATCACGGTAAAGATCGCCGTGTCGCCGCCAATCCCGAGAGCAAGCGCCAAGATCGCCGTCACCGTGAAAGCGAGATTCTTTCGCATCCCCCGGAGCGCGTACCGCATGTCCTGCCAGCTCGTTTCCAGGAGAGCCAAACTGTTCATCCGATACACTTCTTCACGAATAGAAGTCAGATTGCCAAGTTTTCGCCGGGCTGCAGAATCCGCCGCTTCGGGTGACATGCCGCGTTCCACGTTCTCCTGGGTTTCAGCTTCGAGGTGGAATCGCAGTTCCTCGTTATTATCGAGAAGCCGACGTGCCCGGCGGGAGTTACGCGGCCATCTCATCACTGTTACTCCGCTGCCGGCTTGAGAATGCGGCTAATGCCGACCACCAGCCGTTCCCATCGCGAAGTTGCGGCGGCCAGTTGCTTCCGGCCTTCAGGCGTGAGCCGGTAATATTTGGCTTTACGATTGTTTTCGGAAGTCCCCCAAAACGCGGCGATCCATCGACGGTCCTCAAGGCGGTACAGCGCCGGATACAGAGAACCGTGTTCTACCTGGAGCACCTGATCCGAGCCCTGCTCGATGGTGCGAGCTATGGTGTGACCGTGAGCCGGACCTAGAATGAGGGTCTGGAGAATCAGCATGTCCAGGGTGCCCTGCAACATGTCTCCCTCCGGATTGTTTCGCCTTGCCATGTGGTCTGCGGACGATTATACAGCGTGCTTCCTTGGCATTTCTAGTGGAGTAGGCAGTTGCGGCCTCCAACAAACACAAGTGCGCTAGTGTCCTCTCAGTCAGACAGACATAAGGACCAGGAATAGCGGTCAGGCGGCTTTTGCGCCGGGCCGAGCAAAGGGAAGCGGGGTTTCGGACGCAATTTCTTCGGGAGTGAGGGGCAGGGCTTCGGGAAATGGGGGAACGAAGCCAACCGCGGGTGAACAGAAGCGTTCCGGTTCCGGTTCGGGTGTGGTTGCGAGGGGAGCAGCGTCGGGCTCGGTGCCGATTTCGGCGGAAGCGACAGCGGGTTCAGCGGGTTCGGCCTGTTTTGAGGGAACGAAGCCACGATCCTTCTGCAGCTGGCGCAAAGTAGCGAGTGCTTTGTGGAAACCGCGCTCAGCAGAGGCCAGAAGGCGTTGTAACTGTTCGAGCATTCCGGAGTTCATGAATTGGTGAAGTCTTTCGGTGTTCAGCTCGGCGACGCTCTTCTTTTTGTCGAAGTTATGTGTCGTCCAGGCCTGGACGTCGAAGCGGCGCAAGCGGCAGAGACGCCAGTAGTGCTGGGCGAGTTCGTCGACCAGGATCTCTTCGGTGGTGTTGAGGGGCTGGTGTTCGCGGCGGAGGTCGGCGCGCAACGCGTCGAAGCGGGCCGGGTCTTCGCAATCCATGAGAACCTCGCGCGCGTAGAGTCCGTGTTTGAACGCATTCTGAGACGAGCGGGCTTGGCCCTCCGGTGTTTTCGGACCGGTGGATTTTTGAGCGTTGGCGCGATTGATTTCGGCGCGGGTTTTGGCCATTGTGGGTTTCTGCTCTCCTGTGCGAAAACGTAGCAGGAGGGCCGAACGCACTGTACATTCCGGGATTGAAAAAAACGAGATAAGTGGTTGAAGAGACTCGAAGAGAGTTTTTTGCAAAACTCTGTGATCGCGAGTTGCACGAAGCCCGTTTCTTGGACGGAAGTTCTTAAAGTGCTTCCAAAGGCGCAGGCGGGGCAGACCTGTACACTGGAGTTGAATGACTCTGGAAGAGCTAGAAAGAGAGTACGTTACGCTCCGGCAGCAAGGTGAAGCTGTCAGGAGCTATCTTTGACGCGCCTGCCAAACGACAGGAACTGAGCAAACTCGAAATCGAGATCAACAACCCGGACTTCTGGAATCAGCCGGAAAAAAGCCAGCGCATCATGCAGCAGCGGAAGCGCCTGGAAGAAGCGATCCAGCAGGCACGCGACGTTTCCTCCTCCGCTTCCGATATCGATACGCTATTCGAACTCGCCCGAGAGGGCGAGAATGTGAACGGCGATCTGGAACGCGAGATTCGGGCGTTTGAGAGCAAGCTGGAGCAGCTTGAAACGGCCATGCTGCTTTCGGGCGAAAACGACGCCCTGGACGCGATCGTCACGATCCATCCCGGCGCGGGCGGCACGGAATCGCAGGACTGGGCCGAGATGCTGCTGCGGATGTATCTTCGCTGGGCGGAGCGGCACGGCTACCAAGCAGTGATCACAGACCGGCTGGAAGGCGAAGGGGCGGGCATCAAGTCTGCGACGATTGAGATCAACGGCGAAAGCGTATACGGGCAACTCCAGGCGGAGGTCGGCGTACACAGGCTAGTTCGTATTTCGCCGTTCGACGCGAACGCCCGCCGCCATACTTCTTTTGCTTCCGTATTCGTGTATCCGCAGGTGGAAGACGATATCAACATCGAGATCAAGCCGGACGATCTGAAAGTGGATGTTTTTCGGGCAAGCGGGGCGGGCGGCCAGCACGTCAACCGGACGGAATCGGCGGTGCGGTTCACGCACCTTCCCACCGGCATCGTTGTGCAGTGCCAGAACGAACGGTCGCAGCACAAGAATCGTGCGAGCGCCATGAAGCAGCTACGCGCCAAACTTTACGAGTACGAGATGGAAAAGAAGCGCGCGGCGGACCAGAAGCTGGAGGATACGAAGCTCGGCATCAACTTCGGGAGCCAGATCCGAAGCTACGTGCTCGCGCCGTACCGGCTGATTAAGGATCATCGGACAAAGCTTTCGATAGGCGACGTGGACCGAGTGCTCGACGGCGACATCGACCCACTGATTCACTCTTATCTTGTATGGCTGAAGACCGGGCAAATATCGGGCGACAGCAGAGAAGATTTGCTCGATTAGCAGCGTCGGGATGATTGTTGAGCCAATTCCTCAAGCGCTCGCGCAAGCCGCCGAACTCATTCGCCGCGGCGGGCTGGTTGCATTCCCGACTGAGACTGTGTACGGCCTGGGCGCAAACGCTCTCGACGCAGAAGCGGTCGCACGGATTTATCGTGCAAAGAATCGGCCTTTCGCAAGTCCTCTGATCGTGCACGTGGCGGACGAAGCTGCCGCGCGAGCGCTGACGACAGATTGGCCGGCGCATGCGCATCAACTGGCGGCGCGTTTCTGGCCAGGCCCGCTCACGCTCGTTTTGAAGAAAGCCGAGATCGTTCCGGATCTAGTCACTGCAGGCCTGGATTCCGTGGCGATCCGCGTCCCCTCGAATCAGGTGGCGCTTGCGCTGCTGCGGGCGACAGGCGTTCCCATCGCGGCGCCGAGCGCGAACCGGTTCACCGAACTTTCGCCTACTACCGCGCAGCATGTTGCTGAAGGTCTGGGAGAAGAAGTGGATTTGATTCTCGATGGCGGGCCGACGGAGGTCGGCATTGAATCGACCGTCGCATCACTCTGGAGAACTCCGCCGGTTGTATTGAGGCCCGGCATGATCTCGCAGCACGAGCTTGAAACCGTCACCGGCATTCGCTGGGAAAGCGAGATCGACAGGCCACATCTCACCGAACCGACGGAATCACCCGGGTTGCATCCGCGTCACTATGCGCCACGCACGCCTTTCTACATACTCGAACAGGGGATTGAGCCGCGCTCAGGCCGCGGCCGGGTTATCGAAATGCCGACGGACCGTGAGGCGTACGCACGCCATCTTTATGCGGAACTGCACAAAGCGGATGGAGAAGGATGGGACTGGATTGCTGTGCGACGGCCGCCGCAAACGCCCGATTGGGCCGGGATCACGGACCGCCTCCAGCGCGCGGCTCACGCAGTGGCGAAGTCGAAAGCTTTGTGATGATCGGCGAGAAACTGTTCTAAGCCTTTTTCGGTAAGCGGATGCGAGAACATCTGCTCGAGCACCTTATAAGTGAGCGTGCAGATATGGACGCCCGCTTTGGCGGCTTCAACGACCTGGCGAGGGCCGCGGATGGAAGCTGCAAGAACCTGAGTCTTGTATCCGTAGTTGGAGTAGATTTTGACGATATCGCCGATCAGCTCCATACCCGGCCAGCCAATATCATCTATACGACCGACGAACGGGCTCACGATGTATGCGCCGGCTTTCGCGGCGAGCAGAGCCTGGGCCGCACTGAAACAAAGCGTTACGTTCACGCGTATGCCGTCTTTGGAAAGACTGGAAGTCGCTTTGATGCCCTCTTCGGTAAGCGGTATCTTTACGACAACGTTCCTGTGAACTTTGGCAAGGCTCCAGCCATCTTCGACCATTTCTTTTGCCCGGGAAGAAACAACCGATGCGCTTACGTCACCCTCGATGAGCCCGCAGATTTTCCGCATCTGCTCCTCAATCGGGAGGCCCTCTTTAGCGATGAGGCTCGGGTTCGTCGTAACACCATCGACGATGCCCCACTCAGAGGCTTTTTTCAGCTCTTCGAGGTTGGCTGAATCTAGAAAAAACTTCATGTAATGAACTTCAATGCGCTGACCTAACCAACGATGTTAGCACCGGTTAGGATCGACTTATGGTAGAGACGCCGCTGGCTGCCCGGATCGTTACCGCAACCTCCGACCAGGTTCCGCTAATTCTGAGCTTCATTCGCAAACTGGCAGAATACGAAAGACTTTCACACCAGGTGGTAGTGGATGAAGAGCTGCTGCGGGAGCATTTATTCGGCGAGCGTCCGGCTGCGGAAGTGGTGCTGGCTTACGTGGGAGAACGTGCTGTTGGTTTCGCCCTGTTCTTCACCAGTTTTTCGACATTCGTCGGACGTCCCGGATTGTACCTCGAAGACTTGTTCGTAGAGCCCGATGCGCGCGGCCAGGGGACAGGCAAGGCGCTCCTGCGGCATCTCGCGAGGCTGGTTGTGGAGCGGCGCTACGGAAGACTGGAGTGGGCGGTTCTCGACTGGAACCAGCCGTCGATAGATTTCTATCGAAGTCTGGGAGCGAAGCCTCTTGATGACTGGACGACGTACCGGCTTACGGGCGAGTCTCTCGCGGCACTTGCAGGCAACGGTTCGGGGAAGCCCCTATAATCAGGACGATGTGCTTACTCCCGGCAGCGCTCGAGCGCCTCGCCGCCATCCCTGATGCAGATATTTCTCAACATGCCGTGCTGGCCGACTACACGCGATTTGCGATCGGAGGACCTGCCGCCATTCTCTTCGACACGCGCGACGAAAGCGCGTTCGTGGAAGCTCTTCAGATCGTCAAGCAAACAAGTGTGCCGCACATCATTATTGGAGGCGGCACCAATCTCGTCGTTGCGGATAGCGGCTTTCATGGTGTGGTCCTTCGCTATACGGGTGCGGCGATTCGTGAAGGCGCCCGTGTGCTTCGGGTCGAAGCGGGGGCAGTGCTGCAGGAGGTGATCGACAGGAGCATTGCGCTTGGCCTGAAAGGGCTCGAAACAATGACGGGCATTCCGGGTTACCTGGGGGGCGCCGTATATGGGAACGCGGGCGCGTATGGGCATTCGATCCAGGAACTGGTACGCGAGGTAACAGCTTTCGACGGTGAGCGAGTCGTCAGGATGCAGAACGAGGACTGCCAGTTTCGGTATCGCGAGAGCGTTTTCAAAGAGCGCAAAGAGTGGATCATTCTTTTGGCAGAACTTCAATTCAGTGAGGCCGACAGCGGCGAACTCGCGAGGACCGCAGGGGAAATTCGGTCGATTCGAGACGCGAAATATCCGCCCACGATGAAGTGTGCCGGCAGCATTTTCAAGAATTTGCTGGTGCGGAATTTGCCGGAGAGCGCGGCGCGCGAGATACCCGCGAAGATTGTGCGTGAAGGCAAAGCGCCTTCAGCCTGGTTCCTGGAACAAACGGGCGTGAAAGGGATGCGCAGAGGCGACATCCAGGTGGCGGAATATCACGCGAACCTGATCTACAACGACGGCGCGGGCACGGCGGCGGACCTGGTGGCGGTGATCGGTGAGCTGAAGTCGCGGGTGCAAAACCGCTTTGGCTTCGATCTCGAAGAAGAAGTCCAGTATGTAGGATTCAACGGTGTTGCCCCAGTTTAAATTCCTATGAAAATATTCACACTGCTATCCCTTTTCTTTGCCGCGCTGTTGAGTCTCAGAGGGCAGGACGCTGTCACGCTGATTCTGGTGAACGGCAAGATCTGGACAGAGAACCCGAATGCCAAGGAGGCGCAGGCGGTAGCGGTGGCCGGAGACAGGATTGCCGCCGTGGGAACGGATACCGAGGTTCTGAAGCTCAAGCAGCCTGGGACGGAGGTGATCGATCTGAGCGGCCGGAGGATGCTCCCGGGCTTCAATGACGCACACGTGCACTTTTTTCCGAGCGGCGCGAGTCTTGCGGGACCGCAGTTGCGCTATTCGAAAAGCCAGGAAGAGCTGCGAGATACGCTCGCTGCTTTTGTGCGCAGCCAGCCTAAGGGGCGATGGATTCAGGGGGGCAACTGGGACCACGAGAGATGGCAGCCGGCGATTTTGCCTACACGGCAGCTGATTGACGGCGTCACTCCGAACAACCCGGTCTTTATCAACCGGCTCGACGGGCACATGTCGCTGGCCAACTCGCTCGCGCTCAAGCTAGCCGGCATAGATCGCAATACGAAGGATGTGCCAGGCGGGGTGATCGTACGCGATTCGAACGGTAATCCTACGGGCATCTTGAAAGACGCGGCAACGAGGCTGGTTGAAAAGGTGATTCCGCCACCCACACCGGACCAGATCCGGACAGCTGTGCGGGCCGCTCAAACTTATGCCAACGCGCAAGGTGTGACAAGCGTGCAGGACATGTCGGCCTCACCTGAGGTCTTTCGGGTCTACCAGGCGATGCTGCACAACGGCGAGCTGCACGTGCGCATCTCGGGCCATCAGCCGCTTCCCAACTGGCGGAATCTGGCAAGCGTTGGGTTGATGGCTGATTTCGGCAACTCACAGGTCCATATCGGGGGACTGAAAGGTTTTGCGGACGGCTCGCTCGGCTCAACGACAGCACTGTTTTTCAAGCCCTACCTCGATGCTCCGGAGTCAACCGGCATACCGAGTGCGGAACTGGCAAATCCGAAACAGATGTTCAGCAACATCGAGCAAGCTGACGCGGCGGGTCTGCAAATCGCGGTGCACGCCATCGGCGATAGAGCGAACAACACGATCCTGAATTTCTACGAGCGTGTGACGCAGGAACATGGACCACGCGACCGACGGTTTCGCATCGAGCACGCACAGCACCTGCTTCCAACGGACATACCACGCTTCGCCAGACTGCATGTCATCGCGTCAATGCAGCCGTATCACGCTATAGATGACGGGCGCTGGGCGGCAAAGCGGTTGGACGAGGAGCGGTTGAAAACGACTTACGCTTTCCGGTCTCTACTCGATTCGGGGACGACGCTTGCGTTCGGATCGGACTGGGACGTTGCGCCGATGAGCCCGATCATGGGTATTTACGCTGCCGCCACACGACGGACGCTCGATGGAAAGAATCCGAACGGGTGGATTCCAGAGCAGAAGATCACCGTGGCCGAAGCCATTCACGCGTACACGATGGGCTCGGCGTTTGCGAGCTTCGAGGAGAAGATAAAGGGTTCGATAGAACCGGGTAAATTGGCGGACTTTGTGGTTCTTACGGACGATATCCTGGCGATCGATCCAGTGCGCATCGCGGATACAAAGGTTTACATGACAATCTTGGGCGGCCAGATCGTGGCGCAAGCTACTCCGGGGCACAGCGACTTTCAAAGGGACTCAAGCGGACTTTACATTCGGCCATAAGCCGGCGAATACGCGGGGACGTGAGCGCTTCAAGTTCGCGCACACGCGATTCTTTTAGCCGTGTGTCGGCCCGTGCGAGTTCGGGCCCGAGTATGCCGGGGTGGCACATGAACTCGGTCAAGCCCTCGGGCAAATTCCGTATGGCGGCCTCGAACGTTGCTTCGTTGAGCGACCCGGTCAGTCGGAATCCGAGGAAATGGTCGGTCATGCAGACTTGCTGCGGGCGTGCAATGCGGCGGTAAAAGCGCTCGGCGAGGACCGGAGAGAGACCGCAGATACGGACTGTACTATCGAGCGGCAAACGCACGTACGGAATACCGAACTCATGCGCGAGGCGAATGACAATGCGGAATACGGAAGGCGCGAGGTGAGTGTGTTTATGCGTGTCGAGATGGGTGGGGCGGATGCCGGCTCCCATGATTTTTTCGATTTGCGAGCGCAGTTCGGGATAGACGTCGATCCGGCTGGAAGCAAGGGCGAACAGGAGCTCGCGTGGGCCTCTGGGCAGGGCCGCACCGGTAAGCAGTGAGACGCCTTGCACAAGGGCTAAGTGACATCCGACGCCGAGGGTTGGATTTTCGCGGGCGAGCCGGACTGCATCATCGAAGGCGCCGCCGTTCGCCATAAGCGTCGCGGAGGTGAGCACGCCATTGCGATGGGCCTCGACGATCCCGGCATTCACATCGTGAGTGAAACCGAAATCGTCGGCGTTAATGATGAGTACGCGCAACTAGAAAATATGAAGCTTGATGCTGAGGAACTTCTTGGGATTGGCGCGGAAATCGCGAAGAGTATTATGCAGCTCGCGCATGGTACCGGTCGATTCATCGAACAGAGCCGGATTAATGAGAAGCTGCCCGATGGTCCCCTGCCCGGAATTGACTTTGTCCAGAGTAAGGTTGACTTTGTCGAGCGAAGCGGAAAGCTGGCGAGCAATTTTATCGTTTTTGAGGAGCTGGCCGGCTGTGCCCTTGCCGGCATTGAGGTCAGTCAGAATCGTGTTCAGCTGTAATACAGAGTTGTCGAGGTCGTTGTACATTTTGGGATCCTTCAAGAACAGCCCTAACGAGCCCTGGCCCTGCTGTATACCGGCTGAAAGCTGATCGATCCGATCGACGACCCCGCGGATCTGCTCATACAGGGCGTTGTCATTGATGAGGTGACCGACAGTGCCGGTTTTAGAGTTCAGGGTACTAACAAGCAGCTGGACCTGTCCCACGGTAGCCTGCAAGCTGTTGTAAAGGGTTTCGTCAACGAGCAGTTTGCCGATGGTGCCTTTGCCGTCTTCGACCTCACCGACGATTTTCTGGACTTTTTCGAGGACAGCCTGAACCGAGTCGAGGACACCGAAGCCTTGGGCGACGAGCGCATCGAACTGCTTGGTTTCCGCAGCCTTGATGGTTGCGCCGCCGCGAATGGGCGTCGGACTAGTGCCTTTATTGATTTGCAGGAACTTGGTGCTTCCGAGAAGGTTATCGGACGAGATGGAACCGATCGAATCGGAAGGTATCTGTTTCAGCATGTCGGATTCGACATGGAGGTCGATTTTGATGACTCGAGCGGGGTTGGTTTCGCCGGAGAGATAGACGCTATCCACCTTGCCGGCCTGGATGCCGTTGATCCGGACGGGCGCTCCCTTGGTCAAACCCGCGGCATCCGAAGTGTAAACGTAAAGCGGCACTTCCTTTTGAAACCAGTGCATGTTGCTCGTCAAGAGGAACACGAGGAGAGCGACACAAGACAGGGCGACGATGCCCAGAATTCCGACTTTCAGTTGCGCGAAGCTGACTTTTTGTTTGCTGGGCATAGTTAGATATCGTGCCTGACGAATTTCTTGACATAGTCGTCTTGCGAATTTTCCATTTGGAGCCGAGTGCCCTCGAAGACGACCTCTCCGTCTCGCATCACGAGGAACCTGGTGCGATTGCGCTTCGGCGATTCCTCACCGATGAGGGGAACCAGAAGTTCCTGTTGAGGATCATAGCGGAAATCATCCATGATTTCGCCATCCTGATAGCGATTGGTGACAATCAAGGACGCGCTATTTCTGACGTCGCGCTCTTTGGCTACGAGTTCCATGATGGTGTTGGCTGTGATGGGATCCAGTCCGGCAGTGGGCGAATCGTAGAGAATCAAAGGCGGTTCGGTCACGATGGCGCGCGCTATCCCGACCCTGCGGCGCATGCCTCCCGACAGCGAACTGGGGGCGCTGTCGAAGGTCTGCTCGAGTTCGACGAAGCGCAGTGTCTCACGGGCGCGGTTATCGGGTGGCGCCTGGTTGACGCCATCCTTATTAGAATCAGGCGACGCGCTTGCCTGCTGGTTCAAAATCGGATACTCGACATTCTCACCGACGGTGAGCGAATCGAAGAGGCCTCCCTCCTGGAACAGGAAACCTGCGCGGCTTCGCAGCCGATATAGTTTCGCCTCGCTGAGGGTCGTGACATCTTCACCGAAGAGTAAGATCTTCCCTTGATCGACTGGAATCAGTCCGATGACTGCTTTGAGCAGAGTCGTCTTGCCGCTGCCCGCCTGGCCGAAGATGACGCGAGTCTCGCCTGGTTTGAGCGTGAGGCAGACGTTTCGCAGGGCCCATGTCTGATCGTAGCGGAGGCTGACGTTGCAAAACTCCAGGATGAATCCATCAGACATAGAGCCGCTACAAATTTACGAATATCTTGTCGATCAGAAAAGTCACGACGAAGATCCAGATGGAAGCCGAGACAACGGCCTGAGTGGTCGACCGGCCCACACCTTGTGTGCCGCCCTCCGTACTTAAACCGTAGAAGCAGCCGATGAGGGCAATGAGGATTCCGAACAGGAAGGGCTTCATCAAACCTTGCGCCAAATCGTTGAGCACAAGAGCCTGCCAGGAAGTCGTCCAGTACTGGCTTGCGCTGATGATGTGGAGCAGGGGAACCGAGACCAGGTAGGCGCCGAAGAGTCCGATTGCGTCGGCAACGACGGTGAGGCATGGCAGCATCAGAGCCGTTGCGGTGAGGCGGGGAGTGACGAGCTTCTGGACGGGATCGGTGCCGAGCGCGCGCATGGCATCGATCTGCTCGGTGACTTTCATGGATCCAAGCTCGCTCGCGATACCGGAAGCATTGCGGCCAGCGACGAGGAGCGCCGTGAGAACGGGACCAAGCTCGCGGACAAGAGTCAGTGCGACGATGGCACCGGTCTGGCTGCCCGCGCCATATGTATTGAGAGCACGGGCCATCTGAAGAGCGATGATGGCACCGCTGAAAAATCCGGTCAGAACAACGATAGGGAGGCTGCCGACGCCGATCGAATCCATCTGAAGGGCGACGTCGTCATAGTAGTGAGGGCGACGAAGAATGTTAAGGAACGCTTGCGAAGAAAGTAAGAGGAAATCCTGGAACGACCCAAGCCAGGTCTTCAGGAAGTTGACCAATCAGGAGCTCCCCGCGTCGACCTCGCACTCATGGACCGAGGTTAGCATAGCAATGCGTTCCGGAGCTTCTCTGCGTTGAGCGCCGTTCAGTAGACGACTTGAGCGGTTGCGGACCTATCGCTTTGATTGTTTTTCTGATCGATTGCGCTGACCTGATAGGTGTACGTTTTACCGTGCTGGACATCGTGATCGCTAAAGCCAGGTAGGGTGACGAGCCCACCCACAGTTGCGTAGGAACCGCCGTTTACGGAACGGTACACGTAATAACCCTTGAGGTCCGGTTCCGGACTGCGCTGCCACGACAGCTCGATCGAGTTGGGCGCGGCCAAAGCGGTTATGCTCGCAGGTACGGAGGGCGGGAAGATGTCTTTGGTGGTGATCGGCTCGGGAGCCGAGGGCAAGCTTTCGGCCAAGCCATGCGCCGCGACGACAGTGTATTCGTAAGGTGTCTGGTATTGCGAAGTCGTATCGACGTAGTCGGGCGTTTTGGATGTGCCGATCTGCGCCGGGGCCGTGTCGGTCGCACCCCTGCGATAGATGCGAAACTCTAGATCCGGGCGTTCCGGCTGCCAGCTGAGCAATACACCCTTGGCGGTGGATTCGGCCTTGACCTGCGGAGCGGTTAAAGGAGGAACGACATCGAGCAGAACGCGATTTGACCAAGACGAGTAGTGGTCGTTCGTGCGAATGGCGGTGCGCACCGCGACTGCGACCCGCTTGCCGACCCACTCCTTTGCGGGAATCTTTTTAGAGATGGCAATAGCGACCGGGTTTTCGGGATCGCCGGGCGGCGGGGTTTGTATCTCATATTGAGTGGCCGAATCCGCCCAGGTACTGAAATCGAATGGCGTTCGAGAAGGGCCGATGCGCAGATCAATATCAGAAAACTTCTTGACCGGCATGTTGTCAGTCGTTCGGGGCGGCGTGGTGAAGTCTGCAACGATCTGGTCACCCCGTTCTATGACTTTCAGATCAGTGATGGCTTGCGGCAATTGTGGGGAGGGCGGAAGAACCGGCCCGACATATCCGCAATCCGCCAGGAGCAGTAAAGAAAGTAATGCCGGAATGGCAGAACTTCGCAATACAGAACTGAACACTATAAGATGTACCTGCTGAGGTCCTGATCCTTAACGATTTCGGCTAATTGTTTGCGCACATAGACGGCGTCTATCTTGACGTTCTTCTTTTTGAGATCAGGGCCCTCGAACGAGATTTCTTCCAGCAGCTTCTCCATAATGGTGTGGAGGCGCCTGGCGCCTATGTTCTCTGAATTCTCGTTAACCTGAGCGGCAATGCGGGCGATCTCGATCAAAGCATCCTCCGTAAAGACGAGCTTGATGCCTTCGGTTTCGAGCAGAGCCATGTATTGCTTGACGAGCGCGGATTTGGGTTCCTTCAGGATTCGGATGAAATCCGCTTCGCTAAGCGATTTCAGTTCGACCCGGATGGGGAACCGGCCTTGCAGCTCGGGGATCAGATCGGAAGGTTTGGATACATGGAAGGCGCCTGCCGCAACGAACAGAATGTGATCGGTGCGAACGAACCCATGACGCGTATTAACGGTAGTGCCTTCGACAATCGGCAGGATGTCGCGCTGCACGCCTTCGCGGCTGACGTCAGGCCCGTGACCACCCTCGCGCCCGGCAATTTTGTCGATCTCGTCCAGGAATACAATGCCATTCCGCTCGACCCGTTCGAGGGCGATCCGGGTGACCTGATCCATGTCGACCAGCTTCTGCTCTTCTTCCTGGATGAGGTACTCGAGTGCTTCTGAGACCCGCATGTTGCGCTTCTTAGTGCGAGGACCGAAGAGCCCCGGGATGACATCTTTCAGGTTGATGTCCATCTCCTCGATGTTGCCGTTAGTGGAGACTTCGAAGGTGGGACCGCGCTCTTTGACGTCTACTTCCACCATGCGATCGTCAAGCTTCCCGGCACGGAGCTTTTCCCGAAGCTTTTCGCGTGTACGCTCGGCACTTTCGCTGGCTTCGGTCTGGGGAGGCATCAGGAGATCCAATAACCGCTCTTCGGCCTGCTGCTCGGCGCGATCCGCGATCTGCTCCAGACGCTCTTCGCGCACCATGTCGATCGAAACATCGACAAGGTCGCGGATCATCGATTCGACGTCGCGGCCAACATAGCCGACCTCGGTGAATTTACTGGCTTCGACCTTCAAGAAGGGGGAATTCGCGAGTTTTGCGAGCCGCCGGGCTATCTCGGTTTTGCCGACTCCGGTGGGGCCGATCATGAGGATATTTTTCGGCATGACCTCTTCGGCCATGTCCGGATCCAGCTTCTGTCTACGCACGCGGTTGCGGAGCGCTATGGCTACGGACCGCTTGGCGTCGGCTTGCCCGACGACATGCTTGTCTAGCTCGGCTACGATCTCACGGGGGGTCAACTCATCGAGTAGCGGCGCTTCGTCGGACGATTGTTGCGGAAGATAGATCACCATCAGGTTAGCTCCTCGAAGGTGACGCTTTCATTCGTATAAATGCAGACATCGCCGGCGATTTTCATAGCTTTCTCAACGATCTCTCGCGCGCTCAGTTCGGTGTTTTCCAACAGCGCAAGAGCGGCAGATTTGGCGAAAGCGCCACCAGAGCCGATCGCCGCCACCGCGTTATCGGGCTCTATTACGTCGCCGGTGCCGCTGACGATATAGATGTCTTTAGTGTCCGCGACCAGCAGCAACGCTTCGAGATGACGCAGCATGCGGTCGGTACGCCATTCCTTGGCAAGTTCTACCACGCTTCGCGGAAGATTTCCGCTGTACTGTTCAAGTTTGGCCTCGAGGCGGGCGAAGAGCGCAAACGCATCTGCTGTGGCGCCAGCAAAGCCGGAGATAATTTTGCCATTGAAGAGGCGCCTCAGCTTCTTCGCGCTTCCTTTAAGAACTTCGCTGCCCATCGTGACTTGGCCATCGCCGGCCAGCACGACAACCCCGTTACGTCGAACACACAGGATGGTGGTCGAGCGGATTTTTCTACTCATTTGTATAGTGACAAAACTCGAAAGAAATGCCACCCAGCCTTCGAAAAAGCGGCGGGTGGCACTTTCATTTCAGCACAGGGGGGCGCACCCAAGGCCGGTGGTATCGCGGGCAAGCATGCAGCCGTGCGGCGAGTGCACTGGGTTAAGTGAAGCTAAAAAGCCACAGTGGAATTGCCGACTCGCGCAAAGTGTGACATTTCAACCACACCTGGTAAAGCGTAAGTAACTTAAAATGAGTGGATTACGAAGATGCGCCGGGAGAGTCCCTGCTATTCTGGAAGGTCTTCCGCATGCAATCCCAAACGAGCATCCGGCGTCCGGTTGAAACTCATGGCATCGGACTCCACCACGGGGCGCCCGTGCGCTTGCGTATTCTACCGGCGCCGCCCAACACTGGCATTGTTTTCATCCGAACCGATCTGGACAACACGCGGATTCGCGCGAGCTGGAAGCTGGTGGAACGCGTGAGCTACGCGACCAGCTTAATGCACCCCAAAGGCATCTTTATCTCTACAACCGAGCACCTGTTGAGTGTTCTGTATAGCATGAGCATTGACAATGCGTTTATCGAGTTGGACAACCTCGAGCTTCCGATTCTCGATGGCAGCGGGTCACCGTTTGTAGAGCTTCTACAGGAAGCGGGTGTGCAGGAATCGGGGCGGCCGCGCCGCTACTTGCGTATTCTAAAACCGGTTTCAGTGGAATCGGGAGGCAAAAGCGTGACAATCCTGCCGAGTGACCGTTTTCAGCTGCGGTGCAAGAACTTCTTCGCGCATCCTCTAGTGGGCGAACAGGCTCTGGAACTCGATCTGTCGCCCGAAGTCTACGCGAAAGAGATTGCTCCGGCACGCACCTTCGGGTTCGAATACGAGTTGAACCAGATGCGCGACATGGGGCTGATC
Organism: Terriglobia bacterium; assembly: GCA_963723645.1. Classification (GTDB taxonomy): domain Bacteria; phylum Acidobacteriota; class Terriglobia; order Bryobacterales; family Bryobacteraceae; genus Bog-105. The sequence goes on along the minus strand of CAVRRR010000003.1, from coordinate 1,403,922 downwards.
CGCGGGGCGTCTTTAGAAAACGCTGTTTGTTTCACGCGGGATGCGGTGGCAAATCCGGGCGGGTTACGTTTTCCCGACGAATGCTGCCGGCATAAGGCGCTCGATCTGATTGGAGATCTGGCTCTGATTGGCAAGCCGTTGCTCGGCTGCGTTGTGGCCGAGAAAGCCGGTCACGCGATGCATGTAGCGCTGGTCAAGAAATTGATGTCGGATCCGTCCGTTTACGAGACCGTGACGTTTGGCAGAACCTCCGGCGCCGTAGCCTAAACGATTTACCGGTCTTGCGCTCTGTCCCAAACCTGATCACGCTATTTCGGCTGCTGTGTTCGCCGGTTATAGCCTGGATCGTGCTCGAACGACACGTTCCCGACGCTTCGCGGTTCGGCTACGCTCTCGCGATCGTCTTTCTGGCGGGAATAAGTGATTGGTTCGATGGCTTTGCCGCCCGTCGGCTAAAGTCTTCCGGGAGCATCGGAGTGGTTCTCGATCCGCTGGCCGACAAGGTGCTGCTGGTGACCTTATTCATAACGCTCGGCGTGGCGCGCCTCATCCCGATGTGGGTCTTGGGGCTAGTGATCGGAAGAGATTTGGTTATTGTGTTCGGGGCGTTATTGGTGCGCCTCTTTCGTAACGTCAGGAAGTTTACCCCCTCTAAGGTGGGCAAGGTCAGTACTTTCTTTCAAATTATCCTGGTTCTGCTGGTCCTCTTATATGCCGCTTCGCCTTTGGCGCTTTTCCTCTGGTTAAAGTACACCGCGCTTGGATTGTGTGCGTTTTTCACGGCTCTCAGCGGATTCGATTACGTTCGACTGGGGATCAGAATGGCTCGCCGGGACCCCTCAGTCCTCGGGTAATCCAGAATTTCCAGAGAACGTTGCTGCCTTAATCAAACTTACATTGACGGGGCTGGAGTCCGGGAGTAGCCTGAAGACATGGAGCCGAGCGTCGACATCTTTTTGCCCTCGCGGCTGTATTCGCGTGTGGGCTGGGCCGCTTTAGCGGGTGTGCTCATCTCGGTTCTGTGCGGGTTGCGGACCCCGCTCGCGTACATTCCTGCCTTTCTGTGCGCGTTGACGGCTGCCATACTGTTCTGGCTGGCGGCGCGTCCACCTATCCGTATTGGAGACACACAATTTAACATCGGTGAGCGGTCAGTGGCCTGGCGTGAAGTACGGGAAATCAACAGCAGCCGCTTCCTTTCACCACTCATTCTCAAGATCCGCCTTACGAATTCACGCCACGCTACGCTGGTATACCCGGGGGAGCCGGAAAGCATAGAGCAGTTACTTTTCCAGCTGCGCAAGAACTCGCATCTGGCATCGTTCGACGGCGTCGCTCACCGGGATTACTGGACTTGGCTTAGCCTAAACGGCTCGCAGACTGAGAACCCGGTGCTCGAGCAGCCGGTTCGGATGTTGAGCCAGGATGAAGAAGACGAGATCGAGCGGCTGTATCAAAAGCTGAAGACGGTAGGACGGCTGGATTCCCGAATCGAGTCGCCGAATGCTGCCGATGAGGAGTGACTGCTCCTGAGGAAGACGCGCAGAATGGGCTTGATTTCAAGCGCGCCACCCGGACGCTCGCGGCGTTGTCTTACTGCATGGTGGCGCGCAGCCGCGCCCTTTGTGCTTGTAAGCAGCCACAATTCGGCTTAAAGCGACAACTGCAAGGTTGAAACAGGCGCCACAACTGACTGCCAAGGCGGCCCGAAGGGGAATTCCTGGATCGGGCGTGCTGCTTGGGCTCTTTCTGCTCATTGTGGCAACGTTTTACCTGCTTCGAACACCGATACTTACCGCGCTGGGCAGCGCTTTGGTGGAGAATGACGGTCCGCAGAAGGCCGACTGCATTCTGGTGCTGGGCGGCGATGAGTTTGGACAGCGTATCTTAAAAGCAGCGGAGCTCGCGAAAGCAGGGTATGCGCCGACGGTGTTTGTTGACGGACCAGCCTCGCTGATCGGGCACGAATCCGACACAACGATCCAATATGCGGTGCAACAGGGCTATCCCGCCAGCATGTTTCATGCGGTTTGGCTTCCGCCCGGAGTGGACTCGACCAGTACAGAAGCGCAATACGTGGCAAACAACATCCTGAGGCCGAAAGGCATGAAGACGGCACTGCTCGTAACAAGCAACTATCACACCCGGCGGGCAGCGCACTTTTTCCGGAAAGAAGTACCGTGGCTGAAAGTCATCGCAGTGCCCGCACCGGACGCGTTCTTTCAGCCCAACGGATGGTGGAAGACGAGAAACGGCAAGAAGACGTTTTTGTTCGAGTGGACGAAAACGGTTACGGAATGGTGGGGCGGCTGAGTGCTTAGATCTCTGGCTACGCTCTGGCCCTACCTGCGGCATTACCGCAAGGGCCTCTCGCTGGGAATCGCGTCACTGCTGATGAAGGATCTGCTGGCGGTTGCGCTGCCGGTGATTCTCAAATACGGAGTGGACTCACTGACAAAAGGATTCCTGCTGCGGATCGTGCTCGAAATCGCCGGGCTGCTGGTGGGACTGTCGCTCGTCAAAGGCTTGTTCCAGTATTGGATGCGGGTGATTATCATCGGCATCTCGCGGGACATCGAATTCGACCTGCGAAACGACCTGTTCAATCACCTGGTTGAGTTGTCGCAGGACTTCTATAGCCGCTACCGTACCGGTGACATCATGGCGCGCGCTACCAACGACTTGAATGCGGTTCGCATGATGCTTGGTCCGGGAATCATGTATACGGCGGAAACTTCCGTGCTGCTGGTGCTTTCGGTGATGGTGATGATGAAAACGGACCTGCAGCTCACGCTGATGGCGCTCATCCCCGCGCCTGTGGTTTCGCTGGCAGTGATTTTCTTTGGCCGGCGCATCCACACGCGGTTTGAACACATTCAGAAAATGTTCTCCGACATCAGCAGCAAGGTGCAGGAGAATCTGGCCGGTGTGCGAGTAGTGCGCGCCTATGCTCAGGAGTCGGCCGAAGTTGCTCAGTTTGAAACGTTGAATCAGGATTACATCCGCGAGAACATCGGCCTGGCGAGAATTCAGGGGATGTTCATGCCGCTGCTTCAAGCGCTTATCGGGATCACTTTTCTCCTGGTCCTGTGGGCAGGGGGGAGACAGTTGATGCAAGGCCGGATCAGTTTGGGCAGCTTTGTGATGTTCAACACGTATATGGGGATGCTGATCTGGCCGATGATTGCGTTCGGATGGGTCGTGAACCTGATGCAGCGCGGTACGGCTTCCCTGAACCGGATAAACGAGATTTTGCGTGAGAAGCCCACCATCAAGAGTGCGGCCGGCGCAATTCGCTCGACGGCGGATTACTCAGCTGAGATTCGGTTCCGTGATGTGCACGTCCGCCATGGCTCGAGGGAGGCGATCGGGGGTGTTGATCTAACGATCGACGAGGGCGAGACCGTGGCGATCGTCGGGCACACGGGCAGCGGGAAGACGACACTGGTAAGTTTAGTGCCGCGGCTCTTCGATCCTCAGTCCGGAGAGGTTGAATTGGGCAGAGTCAATGTGAGGGAGTTCGACCCCGAAGCGCTGCGCCGGGACATCGGATTCGTACCGCAGGAGACTTTTCTGTTCAGCGCGACTTTGGCGGAAAATATTGCCTGGGGGGTTCCCGGAGCGGCGGAATCCGACATCCGCTGGGCGGCCGATGTGGCAGGGCTTGCGGCCGACATCGAAGGCTTCCCCAACGGACTCAACACGGTGATCGGGGAACGAGGCCTGACTTTATCGGGTGGACAAAAGCAGCGAACGGCGATCGCGCGCGCGATTCTGCGCAATCCGCGCATTCTGATCCTGGATGACGCGCTCTCGAGTGTCGATACAATCACTGAGGAGAAGATCCTGCAAGGTCTGGCGGGAGTTATGCGGGACCGGACGACCATACTGATTTCTCATCGGGTCTCCACCATTCAGAACGCAAACCGCATCGTCGTGCTGAGCCACGGCAAGGTTGTAGAATCGGGAACGCACGAGCAATTGCAACGGCTTCACGGCTACTATGCCGAACTTTACGAAAAGCAGCTGCTCGAAGAAGAACTGGAGGCGATCTGATCATGATCCAAGACTCTTTCAGCCGCCGGCGTTGGATGCAGTATAGCTCTGGCGTGTTGGGGCTTTCCGCGATAGCCGGCTTCGCCAAGGGACAGGAGTACCGAATCGCGGGCGCGGACATCAAGCTTGGCGTGGCCTCATATTCCTTCCGCAAGTTCAGCAGGGAACAGGCGATTCAGATGACGAAGGAGCTGGGAACTCCTTATCTCAATGTGAAGGATTTCCATCTCAAGCTGGACAGCACTCCTCAGGAGATCGCCGCCGCGAAAAAGGAGTTTGCCGACGCAGGAATAATCCTTGTCGGCTGCGGAAACATCAGCTTTCAAAAGGACGACGAAGCGGATATGCGAAGCAAGTTTGAGTACGCCAAGCTGGCCGGTTTTCCGCTGATCGTTTGCGCGCCGACGCACGCAACGCTTCCCAAGCTGGAGAAGTTCGTCCGCGAGTACAATATCAAAATAGCGATTCACAACCACGGCCCGGAAGATAAAAATTTCCCGACCCCCGAAAGCGTGCTCGAAGCGGTGAAGGGAATGGATCCACGGTGCGGGCTGTGCATGGATATCGGCCACACGTCCCGAACCGGCGTCGATATTGTGCAATGGATAGCGCAAGCGGGCCCGCGGCTCCTTGATATGCATGCTAAGGATTTAGCAGATCCGATGGTGAAGGAGTCGCAAGTGCCGGTAGGCGAAGGCAAGCTGCCTATTCCAGCGATCTTCGCACAACTAGTAAAGATGAAGTATCGGGGATCGGTGAACCTTGAGTATGAGGTCCAGGAGAACGATCCGCTCCCGGGCATGAAGAAGAGTTTTGCTTACATGCGCAAGGTTCTTACCGGCCTCGAGACGGCTAAATCGGCTGCCTGACAATTAGCGGCGAGATAGCGTGTGCTCCACTCTCGCGGGAGCATTCTCGAATTCGGGAATCTCAATGAACGTTTGTGTACCCTCTCCCGGCTTACTTTCGACGACGAGGCTGTAGCCCGGGCCGAACAACACGCGAAGACGTTCGTTCACGTTGTTGATACCAATACCAGAGTGGAATATCTGTTGAAGCCGTGGTTCCTGAATTCCGACGCCATCATCCTCTACTGAAAGGTGGAGGCGCTGCCCGACTATCCAGGCCCGAAGCCGAATCGTTCCGCCCTCCACCTTATTTGCGAGTCCGTGTTTGATTGAGTTCTCCACGATAGGCTGCAGGATCATGCTGGGTACGAGCCGGTCGAGCGCCGCTGCCTCAATGTCTTTGTGGAAGCGCAGCTTATCCCCGAACCTCACCATCTCGATTGCCATGTAATCGTCGATGAACGAGACCTCTTCACGCAGCGGCGAGAAGTTTTCTGTTTTTCTGAGCAGGCGTCGCAAGATCTTCGAGAGTCTGTAAATCATGCTGCGGGCCCGATCGGGATCCATGCGGATCAGGGTAGAGACGGAGTTCAGAGTGTTGAAGAGAAAGTGGGGATTGATTTGATTGGTGAGGGCAGCGAGCTGGGCCTCAGTAAGTCTTGCACGCTGGGTTTCGAGCTGGCGCTCGGCGCGAAAGCTACTCCAGACTCGTATCGGCAGACAAACGGCGAACAGAGTCGTTACCGCAGACCAGGCAACCAAGCTGATGGTTGGCGGCAAACCCTCAAAGATCAAGAACGTATTGTGCTTGTGAAACTCTATGTGAATGCTCCACCTGAGCAACTCCGTGATGATCACGAGCGCGTTGCAAATCAGATTGAAGGCAGCCAGGCTAACTATTCGGCGTTCGATGGTCTGGCGGTTGAAGCGAAGGATCTGCCGGAGCAAACGGTACAGATTTAGTTCGACGAAAGGCGAGAAGTACCAGATATCCTCCTTGCGCGGCGCCAGGTCGTGCATGACTCCACCGATGATTCCGGCCGCCGCAAACAAGGGCATCGACATCCATTTGCTCGCAAACATGTCGGGCAAGGAGACGCAAATACCGGTAATCAGGCCGCTGACGTAGCCACCCAGGAGACCTGCAATGATAGAGCCTTCGAGGGCCAGATCGATCGCCGGATACTGATTCGTCAGGCTGCGGATACCCGCGCTCGCTCCAAAGAGAATGGAGAAGATGAAGGCGAGTTGTATCCGGTCGCCGACTGTGCGGTCGTCGCGCAACAGTATCCGTTGAATGCGATTGAACCGCATGAGAATGCTGGCAATCGACACTGATACGGCTACTTTGATCAGCAGCGCCGCTAATTGCTGTTGACTGAGCATGAGGCTAAAAACCGAGTCTCGCAGTCACCTAGGTGTACCGGCTTCTATAATAGAGGTTCAAGTCCCGGAACCCATTGCCCGATCTCAAGCTCAACAAAGTCGCTGAAGCAGATTTTCCAAGCCGGTTCGGCCAGTTTCGTATCTACGGTTTCGAGGGAGTGCGGCCAACGGAGACTGAGGAAGCGGTTGTCCTGAAACTTGGGGATCTTTCGCCCAAGTTAGGACCGCCGCTTGTGCGCATTCACTCGGAATGCCTGACGGGCGACGTTTTCCATAGCCTGCGGTGTGACTGCCGATCGCAGCTCGAACTCGCGCTGGATGGCATTGTTGCCGAAGGGCGCGGAGTGTTGATTTACGAACATCAGGAAGGCCGCGGGATCGGGTTACTAAATAAGCTGCGAGCTTATGAACTGCAGGACGGTGGTCTCGATACGGTGGAGGCCAATGAGAAGCTCGGGTTCGAAGCCGATTTACGCGACTATGCCCTTCCGGCTGCGATCCTGCTCTACTTCAACGTTCGCGCCATCCGATTGCTCTCGAATAACCCCGACAAGTTCGAAGCCTTAGAAAGAGCAGGAATCAAGGTGGTGGAACGCGCGCCGATTATCGTGCCACCGCTCGAGACAACGGCAGACTATCTGCGGACCAAGCGAGAGAAACTGGGACATCTTTCTTAGCAAATACATTCCGTTTTGATGTTAGAGCTCTCCGGGCAACGTTTGCCCCTTGAACAAATCGGTGCTGTGGCAGACATAAGACTGCCGGCGAATCTGGCGCGGACGGCTCGCGAAAAGATGCAGGCATCGCGTAACGTGATCGAAGCCGTGCTTCGCGAGGGCCGAATAGTTTACGGCGTAAACACAGGTTTTGGGCGGCTTTCCGAAGTTCACATCTCGCCGCACGAGCTCGAGGATCTTCAGTTCAATTTAGTGCGCAGTCACTGCTGTGGCTTGGGAAAGCCGCTCTCGGAACGAGAGACGCGCGCCATGATGCTTTTGCGAGCCAACGTGCTCGCACATGGGCTTAGCGGTTGCCGTATACCGGTAGTCGAAACTCTGTTGATGATGCTCGAGCGGGAGATTCATCCGGTGATTCCGGAGAAGGGGTCTGTCGGGGCCAGCGGAGATCTAGCACCGCTCGCTCATCTCGCATTGGCGCTTATCGGTGAAGGTCATGTTGTCTGGAAGGGCGAGACGATGCCCAGCGCCGATGCTCTGCGCCTGGCCGGGATCGCTCCGGTACGTCTGGCTGCAAAAGAGGGTCTAGCTCTGCTGAATGGTACGCAGGCGATGGCTGCGGTGGGCGCGCTGGCCATTCTTCGGGCGTGGCGGGCAGTCAGGCTTGCGGACTTGTCGGGCGCGATGACTCTTGAAGCGCTGCTCGGTACGCCGAGTGCGTTCGACGCTCGTATTCAGGAAGCCCGGCCTCACGAAGGACAGATCGCCTCCGCTGCGCATCTGCGCCAGTTGGTTGAGGGCAGCGAGATTCGCCGCTCCCATTTACTCAACGATCCGCGTGTGCAGGATGCCTACAGCTTGCGATGCATGCCGCAGGTCCATGGCGCCGTTCGAGGTGTTCTACGGCACGTTCGGGAAATAGTTGAGTGCGAGACGGGGTCCGGAACCGATAACCCGCTGGTGTTTGCGGATGGCGAAGTTCTCAGCGGAGGCAATTTCCACGGTGCTCCGCTTGCGATGGGCTTCGATTACGCGGCAATTGCGATTACCGATCTCATCAGCATGGGAGAGCGCCGGATCGACCGTCTGGTGAACCCGCACGTGAATGAGGGTTTGCCCCCGTTTCTGAGTGCGCGACCGGGATTGTCGTCCGGGTACATGCTGGCACAGGTTTCCGCTGCATCGCTTTTGAACGAAGCAAGGGTGCTGGCGCATCCGGCGAGCATCGATAACGTGCCCACTTCCGGCGACAAGGAGGACCACGTGTCTATGGGCATGACCGCCGCGCTGAAACTCCGCCAAGTCGTGGAGAATGCAGAGCACGTACTCGCTATCGAATTGCTGGCCGCGGCAGAGGGCCTTGATTATCGGGCGCCCTTGCTCTCATCCGCCCCCATTCAAAGAGCTCATGCGCTTATTCGGAAGTACGTAAAAAGGTTGACCGACGACCGGGCCCTTTCTTACGATATCGAGCGCATCACGCGAGCTATACGGACGGGTGACTTCGACGAATTTCTGGATTAGAGCTCTGGTACGGGACTTATCACTGCGGAGCAGCGTCCCGGGGTGCTTATTGATCAGTCGTTCCCAGACCAAAGGAATATAAGACGTTTTCGTAGGTGACGACGTAGATGTGGCCGTTTGCTATCGCGAGCCCGGTGAAGTGCGAGAAACCTGACATCGTCTTCTGGCTGGAAAACAGCTGCTTGCCTGTTTCGGCATCGAACGCGTACAGGGTAGCATTTCCGGTCGCGGTGGAAGCGCGCTCCTGAGACGTCATCAGTCTCCCGCTCGGGTGGATGGATTGAGTGTTCTCACCATTCGCCAAGGCGTAAACGACGCCGTTCGCCACAACCGGCGGCTCGGGAACGGCCAAGTCGCGTGAACGCCAGACCGGGGTCAACGCCACGCTACGGTTCTTGTCCTCCACCTTAAATGCCATCACGCTTCCATGCGGGGCAGCACCATCAGTGGACTGAAACTGGGGCGATCCGTCGGATTGGGGTCCCTGCGCGGGCGCATACAGCCATCGAGTCCCACTGGAATCCTGCGCAGTTGCGAGTGCGCCCCAGAATCCGTGCCCTGCGAGGTTCAGCTCCTGATTTGTGTACTTCGGGCTGCGAAACAATGGCGTTTTATGATCAGTTCCGCCCAACGACTTTGCGTCCAGGAGGTACAGCACACCCTCTTTGCCCGCACCAGCCACGAGTTCGTGATCTTTGAAAGGGAACACGAGCGCACTCGTCGCACCCATGTCGAGATCCTTGTGATCGAGAAACAGATGATTGGCGGGAGTGTAGTAGTCGGTAAGGGTCAGATCCTTTGAAGACAAAGCGAGAAAGCTATTCGAGTACTCCTGCCTGGCGGGATCGTAGGGTCCATCTCCGGTTTCGATGAACACGGTACCTTGCGGATCTATGGCAGCGCCTCCACGGCCCCAGATCCCGCTTCCGGGCGAGCCGGTGGTGAACGACTTTATGGCATGGTCGGGAGTCTGCAGAGTAGCCGAGTAAACACCCGATTTAGCACCTCCGCAGCCTTGCGATAAGGTCGTGTAGATGACGCCGTTGAAGAGATTTAGACTCCAGGCTTTTGAATCGGGAGGCACAAATTGGAACGGTGGACTGCGGTCTTCGCCATCGACTGCATTCAATGCGTGCAGCATGCCATCGCTTGCGAGGACGTAAGCAGTTGCATGCATCATGCTCGTATCGAGGACGGGCGTGGCGTTAAGCGCGTTAGGACATAAAAAGCCAAGCGCAGGTCTCGACGGGGGTGCCGCGCCGAACTTTTTGGTCCACAAAATCTTACCGGTATCAGTGTCTACCGCATAAACGTTGTCCGAAGCTCCCGCCACGATAACGGCGTCCTTGAATCCACCGGGTGTTACTAATCTTTCAACCACTACGGGCGCGGTGAGTGAATTCAACTCTTTCGAAGCGTTCTCCAACTGAATCTTCCATTCGAGCTTCAGGTCTTTTGCATTCTGCTTCGAGAGCGCCGTTTCCTCTCTCGCCCATGCGTCGCGCTGCGCATTTCCGCCAAAGGTGGGCCAGTCCGCGGCTGTAAGGACAAAAGCGGCCCCGAACATTGCCAGCGTAGTGAAGAAGAAAGCTTTGTTCATGAGTTTCAGTTGACCTTGCCGAGCGCCCAAAGCAGCCCATTCGAAAGGAGCGTCTGGTACGCCGGATTGTTTTGCGCTCGCGCATCATGACCGAACGTCATCGCAAAGATTCGCCCTCTCCCGTAGGTCTTTGTCCACATTTCGGGCTCTGTTCCAGGGCGGTTCTCTACCGACTTGCAGGTCTCAACAAGGACCTCCACAGACGGATCGCGATCGTTCACGATGTAAGGTTCGTCGGTCAAATCGAAGGTGGAAGGAACGCCTTTTAAGATGGGGGAATCAGGACGAACTGTCTTGAGACAGAATGTGCCGAAGTGCCCGTGCCCGGGCACAAATGCGCCCAGAACCTGCTTGAACTCCGGCCAGTCCTGAAATGACCAGAACGTGCAGTGCAGAGCGACAAGAGGCATTCCGCTCCGGACAGCATCCAGCAATCCTTGTCTTTCTTCAGAGTCAACGGGCGTCTGCTCGCACACGTTGAGCATGAGAGCGTCATATTTGGACAGATTCTCTTTTCGGAGCTGAGCGAGATCCTTGGTGATGGTAAATTCACTCGAAACAGAGTTCTCGCTCAACTTCGTTCGAAGCGCCGCGGTCATTGTCGGAGGAAGCTGGTCATAATCGTGATACGCTCCACCGACGAGGAGAAGAATCCGGGTTGGTTTCGTGTTTTGTGCGACCAAAACAGGAAGCGTAGATGAAACAAGTACGAAAGCCCAGAGGAGGCGTTTGGTCATCCGCGGCTTACAACCGCCTTGCCAACGAGATTCTTCAACCAGTTCACGCTTGGATGTAAGATCTCGTCGGTGCCTTCGCATTCAATTGAAAGAACGCCGTCCCAGTCAGTTTCCTGAAGATAGCGAATGCATGCTTCGATGTTCTTCGCGTTAACGCCTGATCCGATGGACGCAACCGAAGTAGCGATACCCGTTGAGGAGCCTCGTTCGGATGCAGCTAAGCTTGCCGCCACGTCTTTGATGTGGAGATGCGAAACCCATTTTCTGACACCCTTGAGGAATTCCAGCGGATCATTCCCCGAGATATAGGTGTTGCCAGTGTCGAAGTTGACGCGCAAGTGCTCGGAGTCGAAATGCTCCAGAATCATCTGCATGGTGCCGAGATTTGTGGTGTACGGGCCGTGAGTCTCGATGTTGACAGTCACATTGTGGTTTTCGGCGGTTTCGAGGATCAAGCGGAGATTGTGCTTAAGAAGCGTCAGCACCTCTGCGTCGGCATAGCCGGACGGCTTTGAACCGCCGTCGGTCGTATCCACGTAAGGGCAGCCGATTGCTTCCGCAAACAAGATCGCTTTCCGCACATAGGGGACTCCGTACGGGCCTGTTTCGGGGCTCGTGAGAGGGTACGCCGCATCGATTTGCGACACTTTCAGGCCTTTTGAATCCAGGTAGCGCCGGAGCGGGACAGGATCAGTGGTCAGCGGAAGATGAGGATTGTATCCGAGGGCCTGAATGAAGTATTGACCGTCAAAGACGCCGAATTCGATACAGTCGAGACCTAGCTTGACGGCGGCTTCCACAGCATCCTCAAACGGTCTGTCGAGATGGCGCCAGTTATCGGTATGCATCCCAAGTCGTAACATCGTTTACCTCCTATGCCGGATGGAAAAAGAGAACGCCGCGATCGTACGAAAGCGTTCGCGCCCGTTCCTGCGCGATTATATACGACGAAGAATCAACACGAGCGGGAGCTGCTGAGAATTGGACAAAACAGACATCATTCGCGGAATCGATCATCTCGGCATTACAGTGCCGAGTATAGAAAGCGCAACTGAGTATTTCAAAACTGCATTTGGCGCTGAAGTCATCTATGACGTTCTTACCGCTCGGGATGTTCCGTTGGGAGGCGCCGCGATCGAGGCGGCAGTAGGCATCAACGAAGGTACGAGGGTTCGCGCCATTCGGCTGCTCAAGCTTCATGACGGGCCTTCGCTAGAAATTTTCGAGTACACAGCTGCCGAACAGAGATCTTCCGCCATTCCAAGCGACTTCGGCCTGCAACATTTGGCAATCTACGTCGACGACCTCCCAGAGGCGGCCAACCGTGTGCGCGCGGCAGGGGGCTATGTGTTGCCCGGTCCTACGGACCTGCCGGAGATCGAAGGGGGCTCGGGCAATAAGTTCTGGTACACCCGAACTCCTTGGGGTATGACGATTGAGCTCATCAGCTACCCTAGTTCCCAGCCTTACGAGCGCACAACGAACATGCGGCGCTGGCGTCCGCCTGTTTCGCGTGATAATCAGGAATAGCTTCCTTCGCTTGGCACTTATGCTCACCTGGAGGAGCATGATCGTGAAGTTTAGAGCTTTCGTTTTGCTGTGTGTTTGCAGTTGGCTCGTCGTTCCCGCGGGGTTCTGCGAAGACCTGCCTGATGCGAAAGCCGCGAATGAGCCAACCTTCAACCGGGATGTAGCGCCCCTTCTGTATGCGCACTGCGTGAAGTGCCATCACCCGGGCGACATCGCGCCGATGTCGCTTCTCACCTACAAGGAAGCCAGACCGTGGGCTGCAGCAATAAAGGAAGCTGTTATTACGCGCAAGATGCCGCCGTGGAAGGCAGATGAACATTACGGTGAGTGGTCGAACGATGCACGCTTGTCAAATGCGGAGATCGCAACGATTGCAGCGTGGGCAAATGGGCCAAAGCTTGCGGGCGATGCAAGAGAGCTGCCTCCTGCTCCCAACTTCAACGACGGCTGGAGGATCGGTAAGCCGGATCTGGTCATTGCCATACCCGAAAGAAAGCTGGCTGCGCACGGGCCCGATGAATATGCTTACATCGATGTGCCCACAAACTTCAACGAGGACCGCTGGGTGGTAGCCGCCGAACTGCGGCCTGGTAACCGCAAGATAGTGCATCATGCACACGTCTTTGTAAAGAATGCCGTAAACAAAGCGGCCGAATTGCAAGATCCGTCAGGGGAATATTCCCGGTGGCTAATCATGCACGAAGGCACTTTGGAGTGGCTTCGTGCGGATGCGCCGGTAATCGATAACGGCTGTTCGGTAGACGATAACGGATTATTGCCCGGCTCGCGTATCGCCGATCTGGGCAACTTGATCACTTCTTATCTGCCTGGCCGCGACGCCGAGGTTTTCCCAGCCGGCACTGCGCGGAAGATTCCCGCCGGCTCCAGCCTTAATTTTCAGATTCATTATTCGCGGGCAACAGGTAAGCCGGAAACTGACCAGACGAGCGTTGGCTTTGTCTTTGCCAAGCGGCCCTCGAAGGTTCTGCATATGACTTCAATCTCAAGCCAGATGTTCCTGCTTCCTCCGGGCGATCCGAACCACCGGGTTACGGAATGTCACACGTTTACAAGCGATGCTGAAATCACCAGCCTCACTCCCCACATGCACCTGCGCGGGAAATCGATGCGTTATGTGGCTCATTTCCCCGATGGCAGGGAAGAGACTCTGCTTTTCGTTCCGGCATATGACTTCAACTGGCAATTCACGTATCTCGCGCGAAAGCCGATCTCGATACCAAAAGGCACTCGGATCGAGGTAATCGCTACATTCGACAATTCCGCGGCTAATCCGGTCAACCCAGACGCTCGGAAAGCAGTCCGGTGGGGAGCGGCCAGCGAGAACGAAATGATGGACGGCTGGATTGAGTACGTGGATGTGGACGCGGCGTTTTCTCACGAGCTTTCCTCAACCTCGATGAGCACACGATAGTTCGGTCCTCATCGATTGTTTGGGTGGGGTATTTTACAACTCGAAACAACAGGAGAGTAGCGGGCGGCTCATGCCGGCATGGATTCCTTGGGAATTGGAGGAGCTGAATTCGCCCCAAGCGCCTGAAACAACGCGAAGCTTTGAGAACCCCGCAGGTCGGCCGGTGTTTCACAATGCGAAAAGCCGGAGCCTAGCGTCTCAAACCTTCGGCCCAATTGCATTGAGTGATACTATCTGCCTACATAGATCGCCCTCCGTGCGATCTAACAAACTCGCTTCGGCTATTAGGACAAGGTAATCTCATGCGACGATTCATTAACTTGCTTTTGATGATCGGCTTGGCTTCGGGGCTCGAACACATCGCTTACGCGCAGACAGCCGCCGCTACGATGAACGGAACTCTGACGGACAGCGCCGGTGCGAGCGTGGCAGATGCTCAGGTGACCATCACGAATCAAGGCACGGGGATCAAAACCGAAACAAACACCAACGCTGACGGCACGTTTTCGATGGCCGGTCTGCAAAGCGGAAACTACCAGGTCACCATCTCCAAGCCTGGTTTCCAGACGTACATCGAAAAGGATATTTATCTCAGCCCGGCCACTACCCGTACTGTGAATGCTTCGCTCACGGTCGGTCAGGTCAGCAGCGAAATCACGGTGGAGGCGTCGGCAGTACAGGTCCAAACGACGACAGCCCAATTCGCTAGCAGCGTCGCCCAGCAGCAGGTTGAGACGCTACCACTGAACGGGCGCAACTATCAGAGCCTCTCAGCGCTCATGCCCGGAGTGGCGAATCTGAACGTCGGTAATTCTTCAGCAACCGGGCAAGGTGGGTTCAACACTAGTAATTCAATGTCCATCAATGGCATGGGTTCGAGTGGAACCCTCTATGAGTTAGACGGTGTCTGGAATATGAATACCGGCAACATGACTCAAACGACCGTGCTTCCCAACCCGGACAGCATTTCAGAGGTGCGGACTCTGCAAAATAATCTGAGCCCGAAATATACTCTGCTCGGAGCATCCATTGTGCTTGTCGCCACACGTAGTGGAACGAGGGACTTCCACGGATCGCTTTGGGAGTATTTCCGTAATGATGCTTTGGACGCGAGGAACTTCTTTAGTCCGACGGTGTTGGCCGAAAAGCAGAACATATTCGGCGGAACGATTGGTGGCCCGCTCTTTATTCCAAAGCTGTTCAACACAAGCAAAGATAAGACGTTTTTCTTTATCAGCGAGCAAGGGGTAATTCGACATATCGGGAGCACACAGACCGGGCTAACACCGACACAAGCTCAACGAAACGGCTGCTTCACTGATCCCATTACGAATCCTGCGACTGGCGCCCTTTTCCCGATCGTAAATGGTTGTTATCAGATCCCGACGGGCTCGATTAATCCGAACTCCCTGACTCTGATGAATTCCCTGGCACAGCTTCCCAACTACAGCGCCAGTGGAAACAATTTCATCAACACCAACCCTGAAATCGTCAACCAACTGGACTCGCAAATCAAAATTGATCAGAACTTCACTGACAAAGTTCACCTCATGGGTGAGTACTTCGATGTCAGGCAAACAGACGATCTTCCATCTCAGGAATGGGCTAGCTCTCCCTTCACTACGAGCAAACAGTCCTTTACAACTCGCAGCAAACTAGCCGAACTACAGGGCACCGTGATTATCTCTCCAGCCATGGTTAATCAGCTCTCAATAGGGCTCAATGACTACGTCGTGGACTTAGGCGTCAGCGGGTTGGTCTACAAGAACCAAGTGCCAAGTTTCAATTCGACGCTTCCGTATAACGGCCTGTTATCTGACCGGCTTCCCCTTGTCCAATTTTCGGGCGGCTACTCAAATTTCGGCGTTACCGAGCAACTGCCTCTGACTCACGCCTCCGATGTGGAAGAGACACTCACAGACGACTGGAGCTGGCTCAAGGGTAAACACTTCATCGAGGCCGGATTCAACTATGTACACAGCATCAAGCGCCAAAACCAGTTTGCGCAGAGCAATGGTTACTGGACATTCAGCGGCCGGTTTACCGGCGATCCAATTGCTGATTACCTGCTAGGCGATTCCTCACAGTTTGCGCAGCAAAGCGGGGAGCGGCGGCCTTACATGTTTGGCAACATCCTTTCGCCTTACGTTCAGGACACCTGGAAGCTGACCAAGCGATTCACTCTAAACTACGGGGTTCGGATTATGTATATGCCCATCCCGAATGCAACTTTGGCTGAGAGTGCGTTTAACCCAGCGATCTTCAATCCCGGGGCTGCGCCGCTTGTCAATCCAAATGGAACCATCACTCCGACTGGCAACTACAATCCTTTGAACGGCCTGATTTTCAACGGCGTGAACGGAGTGCCTAATAACTTCACGAACAACAATAAGTGGTACGCTGCTCCCCAGGGTGGCTTTGCCTGGGACGTAAAAGGCGACGGCAAGACCTCGTTACGTGGAGGATTCGGCGTTACTTACACGCGCGTTTTCTCAGGAGGAGATTGCAGTTACAACTGCGCCAACAACTACCCTTATATTCAGCAACTCACTCTTACGAACCCTCCATTCCCGAGCCCGCTTGGCCCCGGCGTTACTTCTGTTGATTCCGCACCGACTCTCAGCAGCATAGACCTTAACGCCAAAGCCTCGAGCGTGTACAGCTACAGCCTCTCGCTCGAGCATCAGTTCACGGGCGGATGGCTGTTTTCAGTGGCAGGCACTGGAAACATCGTCCGGAATATGCCTCTCACGCTGAACACTAATCAGCCTACCCCTACCGGTGGGTACGACTACAATCCGGCGATCAACACAGGCACTTCGGCATTCTTCTATGGACCTTATCAAGGATGGGGCAGCATCAACACGGTTGCCAGCGTAGGGAACGCTTACTGGGACGGCTTACTTGTATCTGTTCGGCATGCTGCCGGGCATGGCCTGTTCTTGACAGGATCATACACTTGGTCACACGGGTTGCAGGAAGGATACTCCTCGAGCGGCTTCGACTCGACCGGAGTTCAGAACTCTTACAACATCAGAGGCGACTACGGCAACTCTGCGGTTGACATCAGGCAGGTGTTTTCTCTCAGCTATATCTGGACTATTCCATTTATGCAGAATGCAACCGGCTTCAAGCGGACTTTGCTCGGCGGGTGGAAGTACTCCGGTATCACGAGTATTCAAAGCGGATTGTCCCTCAACACCGGGCTTAGTGTTACAAATCAGGGCTTGGCCAGCAGACCTGATGTTGTCGCCGGTCAACCACTCAGCTATCCGAAAACAGTTAATGAGTGGTTCAATACAGGAACGTTTGCGGCACCTCCCTACGGTTTCTTCGGTACGGCTGGACTGGGCGACATTCGCGGTCCCGGCATAGTTAACTTTGATATGGCGTTCTACAAGGATTTCCGTATCAAAGAGCGTCAGACGATCGAGTTTCGTGGTGAGTTGTTCAACATCTTCAACCACACGAATTTCTCCAGCGTAAACACAACCTTCGGGCAGGCCCAGTTCGGCAAGGTAACTGCCGCGTTAGATCCGCGTATTGTGGAATTTGCTCTCCGCTATCACTTTTAAAATCCTCCCCGACGTGGGCGCCATGCTAGCGTAGTCACAAGCGTGGCGCCCGTGTTAGCAGGTCTGGTACTAGCAGTTGTGAACCTTGACGCCTGTGAGCACTCCCCAAGCTTCATTGCCAGTTACACGCAGGCTACAAATAGCAACCTGGGGATCGCGGACCGCGAGCGGGCCTTCGAATCATCTATCCGGTCCTGTTCGCAGGACGTCAGGCTGTATGGCGAATTTGGGGCCCTGCTCATAACCAGGCGCGATTTCGCCGGCGCGCTGTCCTGGATCGACAAAGGGCTTCGAATCTCTCCGAAAGATCACTCACTTCAGATCCAGAAAGCGGCCGCTCTTCTTCCGCTTGGGCGGGCTCAAGAAGTGATTGCGATGCTAGGGCCCGTGCCGACCGGGGAGGCCCAGTTTTATAAGGGTTTGGCTTTTCGGAGTCTGCAGAAGCACGCCGAAGCTCGAGAGTATTTTCAGAGAGCGCTCGAGCTTGGTTACGAAAACCCGTACGTTCTCTATTCGATCATCCAGGAAGAATACACGCTTGGAGATAAGCAGAGCGGATTACAACATTTTCAACTTCTGCTGAAGAAATATCCGGACGCGCCCTGGGTGCACCTTCTCCTCGCTGATGCTTATTTCACAAAGGAGAAGACGAACGAAGCTCGTAATGAATACCTGAAAGCTCTGCAGCTCAAACCGGATTTGCTCGGGGCAAACTTCCGTCTGGGCTACATGGCCTTTCAGGACGGAGAGCTTGACGCGGCGGCGCAGTATTTTTCTAAAGAGATATCTTTGAACCCGACATACGTTGATGCCGTCCTGTTTTTATCCGAGACGTTGCTACAACTCGATCGAAAGCAAGAAGCTCTCGTGCAGCTGCGGAGAGCGCTCACCCTCGACAGTAAATCGGACCTCATCTATAAACGCCTGGCAACTACCTTAATCGAAACCGACCGACTTCAAGAGGCAAGCAGCACGCTTAAAAAAGCTGAAATGCATTTCCCGGAAGACCCCGCGTTTCCCGCGCAGTTGGCGCGGGTGTACACGCTGTTAAACCAAGCGCAAGAAGCCCAAGATCAAGCTGAACGAGCGCGACAGTTGACCGCGGACCAGCATCGCAAGGAGAAGATTTCACCCGTGAGATGATTGGTTTCCTCCTGATCGCAGGCATGGCTCTTCCGCAGAGCCCAGTCGAAACCCTGTCACGCTGCATCGAGCGCAAGGATCGCAGCTGCATTGCGTCTTTACTGAAGGAAGCACCGGCCAGTCCATCGCCCGAGTATCTGGCGATTGCGGCACGCGGGTACATGCTGCTGCAGCAGAACGAAGCCGCCCTTAACTCTATCGACCGCGCCCTGGAGCTGAAGCCGGGGGATTATGGATTGCTGATGGAGAGAGGCTGGCTTTGCCAAAGATCGGGCGATCAACCTGCTGCGATTCAGTCGTTTCTGTTAGCAGCGAAGAGCAAGCCGGACTCGCCGGAAGTACTGTATGAACTCGGGATGAGTTTTTTCTTCGCACATGAGTATGATCGCGCGACTAAGCATTTCAGCCACGTTCTGGAGCTGGACCCGAAGAACGACCGCGCAGATTTTATGCTAGGGTTACTAGCAATCTGGAGGGATCAGCTCACAGATGCTGAGTTCTGGTTCAAAAAGGCAATCGATCTAAAACCGAAGAGCGCGGACTACTTGCTGCACTATGGCGTTCTACTCGCAAAATTGGAGCAGAACGACTTGGCGATGGCCAAGATTCGCGAGGCAGAGAAGATCGACAATTCGAACCCGCTGATTCACCTAAATCTTGGAAAGCTTTACCGCGTGAGCGGCAACCTTCCGGGGGCCAAGACGGAACTGGAGACCGCCTTACGATTGCGGCCCAATCTGTCTTCTGCAGCATATCAGCTGGCCGGCGTATATCGGCAATTGGGAGATCAGGCCAGCGCACGAGAGACTCTCGACCGATTTCAGAAGCTCAACGCTCAGGAAAAAAACGCCCCTGAGGATCCGATTGACGATGCGGTCAGCCATTAGCAGGTTCTGACGTGATAGCGTAGACAAAGCAGCCGTTCGCTCGCGCAGCGACTGCCCCGGAGTCTTGCTGGCACATGAGCCGCGACGCCGCGTTTGACTCGGGCCCTTAGCTCAGCGGTCAGAGCAGAGGACTCATAATCCTTTGGTCGAAGGTTCAAATCCTTCAGGGCCCACCAACGTCATTTTGTCCGGGCCGGACACTGTCTTTCGCTCTCCTGTGCGTTGGCACAATACCTTTCGCATTGATTTTGCACTAGAATCGGTCGGCCATCTGCGAGATACTGCTTAGGTATTCTTTCCATGGGGCTACCGCTAGGATCATTCATGGCTAGATAAAGGAGTTTCACTTGAGAACAACCCGCCTTATGCTTCCTCTCGTATTGCTTACGGGGGCGCGGCTGTTCGGCAGCGTGTCTGTCGAACTCACGGCACCGACTTCTACCACACCGGTTGGGGCGACACTAACATTCACGGCGAGCGCTAAAGACTCGGCCGCTAACGGAACCCGCTTTTCTTATCAATTCACTGTCAGGCCTCACGACGCCGGGCCCTTCGTAGTGACTCAGGATTACTACTGGACCAACACTTTCCCGTGGACTCCAAGCAGTCATGAAGGATACTACGACATCGGTGTGACGGCCTGGTCGGAGGCGACTCATGATTCCGCCCCTACCTATACGACAGTTTACGTAAGTTCGCGAGTGACAGATGGCAGCCCGGTTCTCTCCGATACGAACAACACGCTGGTGGCTTTTTATAGCGCGCCGTTTTGTCAAGCGCCAGCAAGCATGTACGTCCAGTTCACTACGGTAGGGTTGCCTACTCCGATCTCGACACCCGCGCAGGCCTGCAACGGACATCTGAGCATGAATTTTTATCTCGGCGGCATGCTTGCAAACACGACGTACACGGTCCAGCATGTGATCACCAACGGCGGGTCAGTGACAAAGGGGCCCGAGATGACGTACAGAACCGGCAGCATCCCTTCAAACATCCGCATCCCAAATCACTTCCGGCTCTCTGGCCCGGAACCGCCTACTTCTATCACTTACCCTTATTTGTTACACGCGAGTGATGGCTATTCTCCCTACGCAACGGATCTCAACGAGAACGTGGTCTGGTATCGAACCTGGAACACGGCGTATGACACCGGCTACATGACTCATCTCCTACCTGGCGGTACGTTCCTAACAATGGACGACGACCCTATTGATTCCCGCGCTTACTGTAAGGGAATTCCAAGCGTAAATTGCGGCGATCACCAATTCCTCCGGGAAATCGATCTTGCGGGCAACGTTATCCGGCAAACCAGTTGGGCCATTCTCAACGACGAGATCAATACGCTGCGAAGGTCGCAGGGCGGCTCCCAGGTGCGGCTTAATTTCATTTCTCACGAGGGCATCCGACTTCCCAACGGCTATACCGTCACGATCGTGACCGACGAGCAGGTCAAGAAACTCAACTCGGGCGTTTCGGACGTGTTCGGGGACATGGTAGTTGTCCTAGATAACAATTGGCAGGTGGTTTGGGCTTGGGATGCTTTCGACTACCTCGACATCAATCGAATGACGATCGGCGCGACGTGTGTGACTGGCGGCGCAGGATGTCCTGCCCAGTTCTTCAGCTTGCAGCCTAATGGGCAACCCTATACGCAAGCTCTCGACTGGACGCATGCAAACGCCGTTTACTACGATCCTCGCGACGGCAATTTAGTGGTTTCGTTCCGCCATCAATCCTGGGTCATAAAAATCAACTTCGACAACGCCCACGGGAACGGGGACATTATCTGGAAACTGGGCTACGGCGGCAATTTCCAACTCGCTCCGGGTGTTCCACAGACCGACTGGTTCTCCGGTCAGCACGATCCGGAATTTCAGCCGAACGGCATACTGACTCTGTTCGACAACAACAACCCCAGTCGCGTAACGGGGCAGCCGGGCGGCACAGCTCACGGCCAAGCCTGGGAACTCGACACCGCTCACATGATCGCGACACCTATTCAGAACGTCGATCTCGGGGTTGTATCCATCGCTGTTGGAAGCGCCACTCTGCTCTCCAACGGCAACTATGAGTGGCAAGCGGGATTCATCAACTTGAACCAAGGTCAGACGTTCGAGTTTACGCCAACCGGAACACTTGTTTACCACCAACAGAGCGATGCGCTGACATACCGCAGCTTTCGTTTACGCGACCTTTACACTCCGTAGCTTCCGTTACGGTCATAGCGAGGCGTCCGGCAAGCCGCCGCTCGCCTCGCGCCTATGCTGTAATTGCAAAGCAATCCCGCGCTTTCCGCTGAACTATAATTCCTTCAAGGATGACGCTGCGCCTTTTCCGTTCAGCTAAGTATTCTCACAATGAAGGAATGTCTCTCAGTTGTCGTTCCGGCGTACAACGAGCAGGCCACGTTGCTGGCGGTAGCTCGTCGTGTTCTTGTGCAGCCGCACGTACACGAGCTTGTAATTGTAAACGATTGTTCGACCGACGATACGGGCAAAATAGCTGACGCATTAAAGAGCTTCGACCCGCGTGTTAAGGTCGCTCACCACGATGTAAACCGAGGTAAAACAGAAGCCTTAAAGACTGGGTTGGGTTTAACAACCGGGGAAATCGTCATAATACAAGACGCGGATCTGGAATACGATCCGGACGAAATAGGCGACGTTATCGCACCGATCCTGGAAGGACACGCCGACATCGTTTACGGTTCTCGCTTTCTGGTGCGGAAAGCCTCTCGGGTGCTCTATTTTTACCATTACCTGGCGAACAAAGGACTCACATTCCTATCAAACCTCTTTACGAACGTAAATATGACAGATGTCGAGACCGGTTACAAAGCATTTCGGGGCGACATCATCCGCAACATGAAAATCACGAGCAGCGGGTTTGGCTTTGAAATCGAGGTGACAGCGAAAGCCGCGAAGTTAAAATGTGCAATGTATGAGGTTCCTATCTCGTATAGGGGCCGCACTTACGATGAGGGTAAGAAGATCACACTGGCTGATGGCTTTGCTGCCCTTTGGTACATCCTGAGATTCAATCTCTTTTGCACTCTTGAAAGCTCATTCAGAACCGTTCCACAAATTGGGCAGCGATCCTCTTTTTCGTCGTAATGGATTTGTAGCAAATAGGCCTCGATAGTGGCGTTCACGGCATTGATTGGTGCAAACTCGTTGTAGTTTACACTGATATGAGTGCCAATCCTCGCGGAGTCACAAAGGATCCGCCGGCTTGAACTCCCCCTGTCCAGGAGCAATCGTGTACGGCTGACCCTGCTCGGTTTTACGCTGTTTTATTTCCTAGACGTTTACCTACGAGCGTCTACCAAACTCTTCTGGTACGACGAAATACTTACCCTGTATTTTTCGCGCCTCCCAGATTTCCATTCACTTTGGAGTGCCTTGGGGACAGGGCTGGAATCGAATCCACCGGCTTTTCATCTTCTGACTCGCATGACGGAGAGAGTTTTCGGAGAAGGATTGATCGCAACGCGATTGCCTGAAATCGTAGCGTTTTGGGTAATGTGTCTGTGCCTTTTTAAGTACGTGGAGCGGCGCGCCGGCGCCGTTGCCGGGGTGATTGCGATGACCTTACCCATGCTCTCCGGTGCTTATTACTATGCTTACGAAGCGCGCCCACTAATCATTGTGGTGGCTTGCGGTGCTGCGGCGCTGCTTTGCTGGGACAACTCTCTACGGTTCCCTCATCAGCGCAGATGGCTGGTATGCTTCAGTGCTGTGCTGTTCGCAGCTTTCATGCTGCACTGCTATGCCATCCTGCTGATTTTTCCATTTGGCGCAGCCGGCATTGCGCGGGATGTGCGGCACCGTGCCGTGAGTTGGCCGTTCTGGGTCGCATTAGCTGTTCCTATTTTGCCTGCGTGCCTTTTATACATTCCGCTGCTTCATGCGTTTAGCGCGTTTTCAAAAGGCACGGACTTTGCGGCAGCCTTTCCCGCAGTTTGGCCGGAAGTTCTCAGGTTCTACGTCTTTCTGCTTCTTCCCTGCTCGGCAATTCTGTTTATCGCGTTCACGCTTTTCGCGCTCGACAGGGTGGACCACTCAGGAGCCTGGTCGAACGGTGACAGGCCTTATTGCAGATTCAACTGGGACGATGCGGTTTTATGCCTCAGCTTCGGTGCTCTGCCTGCGCTGGGAGTTGTGCTGGCACAACTAGTACACAGCCCGTACTTCGGACGCTATTTTCTATCCGCTCTTCTGGGATTATGCGTTCCTTTGGCGATCAACGCCGGTGCCGCGAGATCCCGAAAGTGGCTTGCGCCTCTGCTAGCCGCTGTCATAATTTGCGGGCTCGGGTTGAATCTCTTTCGCATCGTACGTCACCGCCTACATGGCGAAGGCGAAGCGCTCAGGGAACCAAGTACGGGGAAGTTGCTCCCCACGACTCCCAGCCGGCCGTTACTGCTATATCCGCTGATCCAGAGTGTTGCCAAAGACTCCAAGCCGATTGCGGTGTTGGAACCGCTCGATTTTCTATACCTCTTGAAGTACGCTCCTAAGCTGACTTCGCGGCTGTACTATGTGCACTCTTTCGAAGCGGACGCATCCCTGCGCGGATTGCGAGCATTTCGCCAGTGGTCGCCGGTTAAGTACAACCCCGTGTATGTAGGTTCGGAGTTCGTCAAGCTGCATCCGGATTTCTACATCTACTCGGATCTTGGCCACACAGAAGATTTCTACCGATTTTCACGGCTGGCCTCGATCAAATCTTTCAAAGCGATCGAATCACATTTCCTGGCCACGATGAAAGTCTTGGGTCACTAAAGCGGGTTGGGTCCCGATAGCCTTACCGTCGAGCGAGGTTGGAGCTCAAAAGGCTTCTTTCCGGCTTAGGTGCGATCACGAGGGCTTGCGGTTTCGAATATCATAGGGAAGCCTAATGAACGTTTGCAGGATCGGAATCATCGCAGTCACGCTCGCGCTCTCCAGCTTCGGCGCTCAAGTCGACATCTTTACGGCCCAGGACCTGCGGAATACTGCGGAAGCGCCGCCCGTCAAAGGAGCGAGCTACGCTGACCACACTCTTGCCAGGTATGGAAATCACTACCTCCTTCTCGTGACCCGTAAGCAGACCGGCTCGGCGGAAGTTCATGAACACGAGTCAGACATTTTCGTTGTGGAGGCCGGCGCGGCGACGATCGTGATCGGCGGTAAGATCGTGGGTGGCCAAACCACCAAACCTGGCGAGATTCGCGGTTCCGTCATTCAAGGCGGCGAACGGCACGCGCTCAACACCGGAGATGTAATTCATATCCCGGCGGGAGTCCCTCACCAGCTACAGGTCACATCAGGCAAAGCCTTCAGCTACTTTGTTGTTAAAGTATCCGACCACTAGATGACGGCTGCCGCGATCCTGACAGCCCTCGCGATCGTAGGAGTTAGCATCGGAGTCGTTCTGGGACAGTCAAGGGCCTTTTCGACTCATCTTGCAGCCGCGGGTGGAGGACTGTTGTTCGGGATCTCGTTGTTCTGGCTGCTGCCGGAGATCGCGTCCGCGTCCGGCTGGCTGCCTGCTTCCGCCATGACGGCAACTGTTTTTCTTGCGTTGGCGTTGGCAGATCGAATCTTCGGGCACGCCGAACACGCCTCCGGGCACTTCGCGCTCGGCCCCATTCTCACCGCAACTGCAGCCCACTGTTTTCTGGATGGGTGGAGCGTTCGCGCGCTCGAAACGATACATTTGGCGAGGATAACGGCTCCGTTAGGACTGGCACTGCACAAAGTTCCTGAAGGCGTAGCTCTCGGCTGGCTGGCGCGCCGAAATCTTCACTCGCCCCTAAAGGCAGGTGCTGCCGCTGTAGGCGTTGAACTCATTACGCTGGCAGGCGCGTTCGCCGAGCCCCGAGCCAACATACCGGGCATCGCGATCTTCGGTTCCTGGTGGACCTCAACGGTGATCGCCATCATTTGCGGTAGCTTCTTGTTCCTTGGCATGCATGCTGTATTCCCAAATCGGCGGCGCGTGAGCGTGATGATCGTTTTCACAGCGACGCTGCTGATCATCGCGACCCTCGGACTGGTGCGTTCCGGCAATCTTTAAGCCGGGTCCGGTGGATGCAGTTTGTGAAAGTTCGTTCGGTTCTGAAACTCTTGGGCAAAAGCGATTATCCGGTTTTCTGAAAACGGAGCTCCGACGATTTGTAAAGCGATCGGGAGTCCGTTCACAAATCCGCATGGAATGGTGATCGCCGGCAGACCGCAAAGGTTTGATGCCGGGACCAGACCAGCGCCCACACCATGACGATCGGGACGCTTTGTTTCAGTTTCATCGAACGGCCGATCAGCGCGCTCCGGAGGGCTGAAGTGCGTCGGCGCCACCAGAAGGTCCAAGCCAGCAAACAGGTCGCGAAAAGCCGCTTGGATCTGGGTCCGAACTCTCATCGCCTTGAGGTAGTCGACTGCGGAGTAGTTCAGGGAGGCTTTCAGCCCTGCGATTTGGCTCTGATCGGCAAGTTGGTCTACGCGGCCGCTCCGTATCAGCTGTTCGAAAACCGAGGCGCCTTCCGAATCGATGATGGTGCCGATAACAGGCCCGTATGGAAACTCGGGCAAGCGAGTCTCGATCATTTGAGCGCCGATTGATTTGACGACCCCTAAGGCGCTCGCGAACGCCGGCCGGAGAGGTTCATCGGGCCACTCGGCAAAATCGATCTCGGCGAAACCAACCTTGGTCTCTTCGAACCGTCGGTAGAACTCGGGCGTGTGATAGAAGCTCTTGCGTGCCGATCCGGGGTCGGCATCGTCTTTTCCGGCTATCGCCTTCAGTACCCAGCCGCAGTCGTCTGCTGAACGGGCGAGTACACCCAGCTTGTCCAATGTCCAGGAGAGCGCCATCGCGCCATGGCGGCTCACGAGACCATAAGTGGGCCGCAGTCCGGTGACGCCGCAATAGGAAGCAGGTGTGAGAATTGACCCTGATGTCTCCGATCCCAAGGCATAGGGAACCAAGCCCGCCGCGACAGCCGATCCCGAGCCGCTAGAGGAGCCTCCGGACCAATACAGCTTGTTCCACGGGTTCAATCCCGGGCCCTGCAAGGAGGCCGATGCAGAACTGTACCCGCCCCCTCCGGCCAGTTCGACCATCGAGAGTTTGCCGATCAGCACGGCCTTTTGGTCGGTGAGCCTTTGAATGACCGTAGCGTCTTCTTCGAAAACCTGGTCAGCGAAGGGTTTGGCGCCCCACGTAGTTGGATATTTCGCAACGGCTATGAGGTCCTTCGCCGCATACGGGATACCTTGCAGGCGTCCCCGAAAACGCTCTCGCTTGAGTTCGCTATCGGCATCTTTCGCCTGCTTGTGTCCGTCCTTAACCAGCGAACACGCAAGGGCGTTGTACTCGGGACCAATTTTCTCAAGGCGTTTACCCAGGAACTTTGTTAGTTCTACAGAAGAGATATCGCGCGCACGCAAGGCTGCGTTCAGTTCGGGTAGCGTAGCGAAGGGCAGGGTCGATTCATCGAGCTTGCTCATGCTCTGGTTAAGCTCGAAAAGAGAACGCCGGCTCTACGTTCATCGGCAGTTCAATTTTAGATAGACGTTCACTCACCTGGTGTACATCCGCATATGCCTTCTGGAGCTGTTGATCAGGAGACGCCGGAGGACTCGCTGGAGTCGGCGTACCAACCGGCGGGGCACTCGAAGTCACTTGCGCCGCCAACGGAGCCACCGAGAGAAGAGAGGCCAACTGGCGGCGCGTGAGCAATGAAAACAGCGGGTTATGAGCACCCATGCGCACATTATAGAGGCCGGGCGCCGGAACCTTCAAAGGTGTTGTTCGAGCGCAGCGCGCATGACCTCGCGAGGCGCGTTTTCACCTGTCCAGATTTCGAACTGCGAGATCGCCTGTTCGAGCAGCATCTCCGCTCCCGGTATCACTTTGAGTCCTTGCTCCTTTGCACGCTTCAGGAGCAGCGTTTCATGAGGGTTGTAGACCATGTCGAACACGATATCCGCGGGGATGCGATCGGGGAAGAGACACGTATCGACATTCGGCGTCATACCGAGAGGCGTGGCATGAACCAGGACATCGAAGTGCCTGGTTTGAGCTTGTTTCAAGGTCAGCGCCTGGCCCTTCACAACGCGCGCGAGCGACTGAGCTTCAGCCGTATTGCGGCCCGTGATTGCGACATTCGCCCGCGAATCGTGCAAGGTCAAAGCTGCCGCTCGCGCAGCGCCGCCATAGCCGGCAACCAATATCGAGGCGTTCGCAAGACGAATCCGGCGGCTCAGCGGTTTAAGGACACCCTCTGTGTCGGTGTTTGTACCGCGCCACTTGCCCGATTTCCGCCACACCGTGTTCACAGCTCCTACCCGGCGCGCCAGTGGCTCGACGGCGTCAAGATATCGCATGATCCGGCGCTTGTGCGGGATCGTCACGCTGAATCCTGAAACAGGCAGTTTATGTGCGAAACTCATCCAGTCGCCGAGATTGGTCTGGCTTACCAGGAAAGGAAGATACACAGCATCTAAGCGGCGCGCCTGAAATCCACGGTTATGAATGAACGGTGACTTGGAGTGTGCAACCGGATCGGCAATGACACCATACACCCGGCTCTGCTTGTTCAACTTCTCCGAGCGGTAAAGCGAGCGTAGAGTGCGGGCGGGAATCTGTCCTGGAGCGGTACCCGGAAGGTCGATTGGAGCAGCGTAGGTAAACAGAGAACCGAGCGCCGGCATGAGGATACGGCTGGCTGCACCGGTCTCGGACATTGTGATCGCCACCAGGGAAACATCTTCGTTTCGCTCGATAAATTGGATCGCTCTGAGATTGTCGGTGGGTTTGCGAGCTGTCGTCGCGACTTTATATATATCAGCTGGAACCTTGCTAAGCCTCCGCAACACTGCATCGAGCGCCGGAGTGTTCTCGAAGTTGTGATAAGAAACGATCAGCCGAGCCAGGTCTCTCAGCGGAGCGGTGGCGGCCTTGGCCTTCTCAGCCGTTTCGATCTCCAGGTCGACCAGGGATGCACCAGCTTCGGCGCTGTCTCTGAGAATTTCGATCTGCTTCTCTTTTGCCCCTTTGAATCGCCCGTGCGCATGGCTGTGGCGGCAGGTTGCCAGGATCTGAACGTCCGAGTGAACCCGGCGAAATTTTCGGATGAGTTCCAGCCCACTCGCGGGATCACTCAAATAATCGAGACGGAATTCGAAGAAGCTCGTTCCGTCCTTATACTCTCGTTCAGCGGCTTCACTGAGCTGAGCAATGGATGGAAGTCCGAGCGCAACACACACGCGCGGAAGTGGTCTGGGAAGCGGCGGCATGTGCGGAGGGGTGCCGTTAGAATAGCAAGGCCCCTCTTCAGTTCGGAGTACCAGCCGATCTATATAAATTTTGGCTTGGACCAGCGCTCGTGAAAGTAAACCATCTCTCCCCGTATCGACTTTTCACAACAATTTGATTTCGCTGCTTCCTAAGCATGAGGTGAGAGAGGAGCGTCCTCTCTGAGCCAGTTCCGGGGTCTCGAAGCAGGGAAACATGCAGGAAATCGCGGGGATTCGGCTCGACTCGGCTCGAGATCGTCCGAACTTCAACCGGATCGGTTCGGTTCGTGAAGGAGTCAATATGGACAATTGGCAGCATCACGCAGGCTGCTCCAGCAGCCAAACCCAAAAGTGAAAACGCCAGGCTTCGGTGGCGTTGTACACCGGTCGGATTGCGTGTGCCCTCGCACGCCGCAAACACGCATTCCCGGCAGCCCTGACAAATCGCGAGGTGTTTGATAACTCTACTTCTTTCTCCATCGCTCAGGCTATCGCCAGAGAAGGCGGCCAGAAGATCTGGCTCCGGGTGTCCTGTTGGTTCGATCACGGCCGTCCTTTAATGCTATCCAGCCCAATTAACAAATAGGCACGGATATCGAACGATGGCTCCTCCAGACTGAGCCGGAGAGAATCGGTGATGTTCTCCTGGCTGACACCACAATCTCGGAGCTTGCGCAGCACACCTTTGCGAATCGCTTTGGAGGCGCGGTTCAACCGCCGGCTGATGGTGGATTGATGCACTCGCAGCAGGGCAGCAATTTGCGCCAGATTGCGCCGGTCCAGATAATACGAAGCCAAAAGGAATCGATCTTCCGCCGCGAGCTCGGAGATCGCCTCCTTCAAACTGTCCTCTATACGCTTATCTCTCCGGACGTGGAGCGGAATTTCGGCCGCAGAAAAGCTCCCTAGAGATCCAGCAATCTCGTCGAAGCTGATGAGACGCCGCTCCGAACGGTGCCAGTCGACATTTGCTTGCACCAGGTTCACACGCAGCCAAGACTCTAGCGAACCACGGCCCGAGTAGGAAGCGAGCTTCGAAATCCTGCCAACTGAAACGGAAGACGAGAAAAGATCCGCTGTTACCGTATCGGAAAGTTCTCGCGCCTTCCTCGTGTCCTTTACAATCTTACAGGCAGCCGAGTAGAGCAACGAGCCGTAACGAGCGAAGAATTCATCCCAGGCAAACCGGCTTCCCAAGGCGCAAGAGTGCGCGAGAGCTAAGTCTTTCAAGTGAAGCTTACGCCAAAACTCGATTACCTGAGAATCGGTCCAGTTCGCCGGAAGGCACTTGTCGGCGACCGCCAGAAGGAGTTCATGGAAGGCATCGCCGGCAAGCCCAAAGTTTTCAGCTTGAGCTGTTTTATAGAACTCGGCAGAGGGCAACTCTCTGAATGAACTTTCCCCGTTCTTTTGCATGGCCATCAAATTATTCGCAAGAAATCTCCAGTAAATCGTTCCTCTTACAGGAGCCGAGAATACGAAGCTCCCCTTACGCAGGGTGGACGTATGGAAACGAAACGGGGGTGCAGACACATTCGGATGTGCAGAAACGTGGTGATATCGATATCTGTTCTAGTTCTCGGCTCGACCTTGTTCAGCCAGCAAGTCCCGAATAGAGTGGGCGCGATCTCTCTCCAGAAAGCGCTAGCTGGCACTCATGAGGGCCAAAAAGCCGCGCAGAACATGACTAGCAAGGTCGAGCCCAAACAAAAGGAGTTTAGCGGCCGGCAGCAGGAGATCGCTCAACTCGAGGAGCAGCTTAGTAAAGGCGTCAATCTTTTGAACGAGGAGCGGAAAGCTCAACTGGCAAGGGATATCGACCTCAAGAAAAAGCGCCTGGAACGTGATACGCAGGACGCGGAAGAGTCTCTGCGAAAGGAGCAGCAGGACGTTTTACAGAGCCTGAGTCAGCGACTCCTCGCAGTACTGAGCAAATATGCCAAGAATAACGGCTACTCGCTGGTTGTGGAGGCCGGTGATCCGAATAGCTCTGTCTTGTTTTCCGCTCCTGAAACGGATATCACGGAGGCTGTAATCGCCCTTTATGACAAGACCTACGACAGTGGGACCACACCAAAATCTCATCCTTGAGGCGTCCGCCTGCAGCAGATTCAAGTATGCTCTTTGAGTGCGGTTTTTTCGATTCATCTCGTCGCTGATTTGCGTGCTTGCAAGCGGTGTGAGTTTCGGGCAGAGTCCTATCCCAGCGGCTTACGATCAGCCCTATCGTCCGCAGTACCACTTTTCGCCTCGTCAGCACTGGACGAACGATCCGAATGGGCTGGTTTACTTTGAAGGCGAGTACCACCTGTTCTATCAGTACAATCCGTTTGGCGACGAGTGGGGCCACATGAGTTGGGGGCACGCCGTGAGCCGGGATTTGCTTCGTTGGCAAGAATTACCGGTAGCGCTTCCCGAAGAAAACGGCGTGATGATCTTCACCGGCAGCACGGTTGTGGACGAGCGAAACTCAAGCGGCTTTTGCACAAACGGGAAGCATTGCATGGTGGCGATCTACACGGGACACACACCGGAAACGCCTTCGAAACCTGCGCTTCAGACGCAAAACATCGCATACAGCAACGATCGCGGGCGAACCTGGACGAAATTTTCAGGTAATCCGGTGCTGAACCTGAACGTGTCCGATTTTCGCGATCCGAAGGTAATCTGGTCAGAGGGCGCGAAGCATTGGGTGATGGCGGTGTCACTGCCGAACGATCACAAAGTACGCCTTTATGGCTCGCCCGATCTGAAGAGGTGGGCACAGATTAGTGAATTCGGTCCGGCAGGAGCGACCGGAGGGCAATGGGAGTGTCCGGAACTGTTTGAGTTGCCTGTCGAGGGAAAGGCCGGACAAACGCGATGGGTGATGAAGGTCGGTTTAAATCCCGGAGCGCGGCTCGGCGGATCGGGTGAGCAATATTTCGTGGGGCACTTCGATGGCATCCGTTTCACAAACGAGAATTCACCGGACGTCACGCTCTGGACGGATTACGGCAAAGACTGTTATTGTGCGCTGACCTTCAACGGGCTGCCGCGTGGACAGAGACCAGTGATGATTGGCTGGATGGATAACTGGCAGTACGCGGCAAAACTGCCTACGAGCCCATGGCGCGGGCAGATGACGTTTCCGCGCGAGCTATCACTTAGAGAGACGCCGGAGGGCATCCGCCTTTACCAACGGCCCATCGAAGCCATTGAGAAGCTGACGGAAAGCGCGGACAGTTCCGACGCAACGCACTCGTTTTTGCTTGCTTTCGCGCTTGATACGGCAACCGACAAAGAGGTGGGTCTAAAGATCCTGTCGAACGGGAAGAACTACACTTCGGTCGGGTACGATCCGGCGAACAAAGTCTTATTCGTGGATAGGACACATTCAGGCTTGACAAACTTCAGCCCTGACTTTCCGGCTCGCCTGGAGGCTCCGCTGACCCTCAAGAATCGATCCCTGAAGCTCGAGATTCTGGTCGATCGGTGTTCAGTTGAGGTATTTGCGGACGACGGACGGATCGTGAGCACGAACCTTGTTTTCCCGCCCGCGGATGGCAATGCAATCGAGCATATAGGGGGCAAGGTGACTGCTGTCGAGCAAGCAATCAAGTCTGTGCACTAGTGACGCTTGGCAGTCGCCGTACTAGTGGAGGAAAGACCAAGGGCCCGCAGTTGCGCAAGGGCTTTGCGCGCATCATCCGTGTGAGGGTAATCTTTCACCAGAATGCGAAACTCACCTGCGGCCCGCGTGCGTTGATTGCTCTTGAGAAGGGCCATCGCCTTCATGTAATGTGCGTCCGGCGTTTTGGGGTTGTCGGGATAGCGTTCGAGCACAGCATCGAAAGCCTTGACGGCACCGTCAAAGTCGCCCCGATTGTAGCTGATTTCCCCGAGGTAGTACTGCGCATTCGCGGCGAGTTCCGTGTTCGGGAAGTACTGCAGATATTGAGAGAACTCGCTGTAGGCCAATTCTGTTTTACCGGTTTGCAAGTCGCGGACGGCCGCAGTATAGCTGTCGTTGGCGCTCATGCCCGCAGGTGGCGCGGTCTGACCGGGAGCGCCAGCCGGCGCATTGTTAATGCCTGAAGGAGGGCCGCCTGGAGTAACCGCTCCAGGTGCTGCGGGCGGATTCTGCATGATCTGCATCTGATTCTTGACATCGGTGATTTTGGCGTCCATCCGTTCTAGCCGGGAGCTCAGATCGGCGAGCGCATCCTTCAGCGAGCGAACGTCGTCGCCCATAGCATCGACCTTGCCGGTCATTCCGTTGACGGGCGCAAGCGACTTAGCCACGCCGTTGCCGACCGAATCCTGTAAGGTCGCGACCTGATCTGCCGTGCGGCGAGTATCGTTTTGCATCGCCTGAAGCATTCCGTTCAAAGTGTCGAGCTTTGAGTTGATGGACTGCTGCATCGCGTTTATGCGGTCCTCAAGATCCCGCTGCATCTGAACGAGGTCCTTGTTCACGGCAAACGAGAAGCTGGAACAGGTCAGCAGTAAAGCTGCCAAACGCACAAATTTCATGTAAATCGACTCCTAAACGAAAGGGGACAGAAATGATCTATCCCCGTTTACTGGCTATCTCAAGTGTAAGAGAAATGCGAGCCGCCGACCTACTGGGTAGCCGAGAAGTGGGCTCTTCGATTGCGCGCGTAGCATTCTTCGGTGGCATCCGTGCAGAGAGGCCGCTCTTTGCCGTAGCTGATGGTCTTCAGCTTGTCGGAGGGCACGCCGAGCGCAACGAGCGCATCCTTGGTTGCAGAGGCGCGGCGATCCCCGAGGGCGAGGTTGTATTCGGCGGAACCGCGCTCGTCGCAGTGTCCCTCAACGGTGACGATGAAGCTGCCGTCCATCGAGAAGATCTGTTTCAGAGCAGTAGCGTCGGCCTGCAAGATTGACTGGTCCTGCGGGCGAACATCACTCTTGTCGTAGTCGAAGTGAATGTCCTGAACCTGGTGGGAGAGGATGTCCTGAATCGAAGAGGCGTTATTGTTTTGCACCGGCGCAGGCGCAGGCGGCATGCTGACGGTGATGGTGGTATCGGCATCGGTCTCACCGCCCGGGCCGGTGGCCGTCAAATGATAGGTTGTGGTCGCGGTGGGATAAACGGCACGGCGGCCGTTCGGGCTAACGGTTCCGATAGCGTTATCGATCTGAACGCCTGTAGCGCCTGTCACCGACCAGCGCAGAGAGGAGGGCTGTCCACTGTTCACCGTGGCGGGCTCCGCGGTAAAGTAATCCACGACCGGCTTGCTGGCCGGCGGCGTAGCAGCAACCGGCGGAGGTGGCGGAGGCGGGGGCGGCGCCTTCTTGTGGCAAGCAGCAGCCACTACCAAAAGCAGCGTGGAACTGACCGTCAGGGATAGCCTGCGTCTTTTCATGATCGTGTTGAAGTTCTCCTGCATTGTGGAATTCCGTATCGTTTACTTCTCGGCATTGACCCAGACCGGCTTTTCATTCGATCCAGAAGTAGTTAAAGGGTGCTTACCCGTCCCGTCGGCGTTCATGACCCAGATCTGGGATTGACCGCCGCGTTTCGAAGCATACACGATGTGCGCACCATCCGGCGCCCAGCTCGGGTTCTCATTACGACCTTCGTTGGCGGTAAGTTGCGTCGTTTGTCCGGAAGCAATGTCCATGACAAAGATGTTGTAATTGCCGGGCTCAAAGCCTTTGGTCCAGGCGAAGGCGATATGCGCGCCATCCGGACTCCAGGCCGGGTTAGTGGCTTCGCCCGTGCCGGCACTGATGCGACGTACATTGGCGCCGTCGAGGTTCATCTGATAGATCTGGGGTAGCCCGGAGCGGCCAGAAACATCGACGAGATCGGCACCGGTAACCGGATTGATTTTCGCTTCGACCTCAATCGAGTTCGACGAGGTAACGCGGTGAAGGCCGCTGCCGTCCACGTTAGCTGAATAGAGCTGAGAAGGCCCACCCGCCGCAGTCGACGAGAAGATAATGCGCTTGGAATCCGGAGTGAACGTTACAAACGCATTCATGGAGGCTCGTTGGTTATAAAACGGCAATTTGCGGCCACTGTCAAGCGAAAACAGCTGAATGGCGGGATAACCGCCAGCGTAGGTGGTGAAAGCCACCATATGACCATCGGGCGAGGCTGAAGGGAAAGTGCTGATTGACCCGTAGCGCGTGAGCTGGCGTTGATCGGTTCCATCCCAGTTCATGACCCAGATTTCCTTCGTCCCCGAGCGGCCGGATACAAAAACGATGCGTGTCCCGACGAGGCTTTTGCCGCCAAACTGGGCTAGGATGTCGGCGGCATAGCGATGGCCCGCGTCGATGGCTCCTTCCTGATTGAGCTGCGCCGTATAAACCTTTCCGAAAACTTGCGCTTGTTGAAGGGAAGGCATATTCGGGGCCGTAGTGTAAAACCAACCGAAAGCGACGAACATGCCACGGTCTTCGGCGCCGTATCCGATTCCGAGATAGTTGGCGGAGATGGGCGGCAGACTCCAATCGGTAAGGCGATTGCCCTGCGGATTCGTAGCGCGCGAGGAGGGGGGCGCGACTCCGGCCTGCAGATCGCTCGGCTGTTGAGGAACCTGGAGCGGATAAAGAGTTTTCGGAACGAAATTGATGAGCGGTGAGCTTTCGAGATCGCTGCGGACACTAGTATTGAAGGCTGCGACAAGACCGGCGGCCCCGCCGGAACCGCGGAAATCCGGGACAGCAACCAGCGGTTTACCTGGATTTTTGACGATCTGGCCCGTGATCTGCTGACCGGCAAGCGAGAGGCCCGAACTCAAGACGGCGAGAAGAGAAGCAAAAAGAATGCGCATCGCGTAATTAGAGACTTAGGTTGAAAGTGAACTGAGCCGAGATATAGCTTTCCGTGATCTGGGGAGGCAGCTGCGGCAGCGGGCTAGCGGCATAGACGGCACGCAGAGCGGTGTTGTCGACCGAAGGGTTGCCACTCGACTGGACGACTTGCGGGTTGCGAATGGTTCCATCACGCATGATGTAGAAGCTGACGATCGCGGGTTGAGGCTGCGCGCGGGCATTGAGTCCGCCAGTCTGCCAGTTTTGCGCAATCCGCTGGCGCACAATTTCGGCATACCAGCCTAGACGATTTCCGAGCGGCGAATTTGGCCCGATGCCGACCTGCCCCGCCCCGCTCTGCTGAGAATACATCGGATTCGAGAGGGCCTGGCGAGAGCGGCTGTAAACCTGATTCTGCGGTGCTTGCGGAGTGAATTGCTGACGCTGCTGAGGCTTCGGGGCTTCAGGTTTGGGTCTATCAGGAATTTCGACCACGTTCTTATCCGGGACAGAAAGTTTTTTTTCCAGTTCCTGTTTGGCGGGAGCGCTCGGCGCTAGGGATTGCGTATCGCTGGCGACTGGGTTCGGGAGCGCTTCGTGTTGGGGGATGGGGATGCTGTGGACAGGGGACACAGCATAGGCGGGTCCGCCGGAGGGATGCGCTTCACCGAGCTCTTCGCGATGGCGGTTCATCCAGAACCAACCTAAAAAGAGGATTGCGACGACACCTAGATGCAGGAGAAGAGCGCCGAAGAGCGGAAGGGCTACCGGATCACGCTCGTCGAGTAAGTCGGCGTGCTGAGCCATGGCGGTCAACGGCGACGCCGGGCAGCGGCGTCCGTGGGAGCGGTCACCATTTTGACTTCGAACTTCGCCTCGCCGAGTTCTGCAACGATTTGGGCGATAGGATCCCACGGAGTTTCTTTATCGGCGCGCACATAAACGGAAGTGGCGCCATGGAAACGCTGGCGGATTCCGTCCGCGAGGGCATTGATGTTAACAGGCTTATCGTTGAGGAAAGATTCGCCGGCCCTGGTGATGCTCACCACGGGTAGGTCCTGCGCTGTGTTCTGTACACGTTTCACGGTTGGGACCTGGATGTCCAGACCGAACTCCATGACATTCGCCGTAATCATGAAGATGATCAGAAGCACGAGGACAACGTCAACCAGTGGAACAATGTTGATTTCCGAGAGCACGGAGGGTCCGCCGAAGCGCCGTCCGCGCCGTCCGCCTCCTGTTTCGCCGAATGAAAAGGCCATTGTGAGTCCGGGTCTCAGCCGCCGAAATCGCGCTCCGCAAAGTTCTGGAATTCGATGGCAAAGTCTTCCATCCGCGTGCCGATTTCCTTGATGCGAGTACTGAAAATGTTATAGAAGATGGCCGCCGGAATAGCGGCAGCAAGGCCGATGGCGGTAGTAACAAGCGCTTCCGAGATCCCGGGAGCGACGGCACGGAGACTCGCGCTGCCAGCTGTACCAAGCCCTTCAAAAGCGTCGATGATGCCCCAAACTGTGCCGAAGAGTCCGATGAACGGGGACACGGTAGCGACAGTGGCCAGCCAATTCATGTTCATTTCGAGCTTAGTGACTTCTTCGCTGATGCCTAGCTGCAGACTGCGCTCGATCGCCGTTTTGTTGACGAGAGCGCCGCGCTGTTTGATTTGACGCTCGATCTCGCCGTACCCGAAGTCGAAAACTGCAACGAGCGGGGCGGAGCCGAACTGTTCACTTGCGACCGCCAGGGATTGGAGGGTTTGCGCTTTGCGAAAGGCGCGCAGAAAGTTGCGATTGTCTTTCCGAGCGCGGCTGAAGACGCTGCCTTTAGAGAACACGATTGTCCAGGAAAACAGCGAAAAGAGGATCAGGATGGCAATGACACCGAGGGGAACCGGTCGAAGGTTTTGAATGATGTCCCACAGGCCAAGGGCTGCGGGAAACAGCACGAAGAGCAATATTTGTGTTCCTTTCGTTTACCTCGCTTTCATTATAAGGACAGCACTCGGAGTGCTTACAGGTGAAAAGCCGCCAGCACAAGAAGATTGAGTGTACAGGGGCTGATTTAGTCGCTGCCCAGAAATACAGGGGAGCCTGATACGTGGCGACAGTTCTCTTCGATACGTCTGACGCGTTCACTGGATGTGCATCCCCGCCCGGACTGAGCTCTTTGCTTGCTGGAAAAAGGCGATACGTAATTTTCGAGTTCGAATTAGTACAGCATCCTGCCTCATTGACCGATCTTATTTGCGGACGGCTTTGCACTTGCGAACAGGCAGGAGCGAAGGACGTGGGGATGTTTATGAGGATTAATATGGGTGTTAAAACGAATCTTGATGAAGTGATTTCAGCGGCTCCGAACAGGCGCAAGCTGATCAAGAGATTAGGAGTCTCCGCGGCCACAGCAGCATTCGCCGGGAGTGCAGTGAAGCTTTCTGCCGATACTCCTACACCAAGTCCAGAGGAGGTCGTGCAGTTCGCCCTCAATCTGGAATATCTCGAGGCCGAGTTCTATTCGATAGCTATTACCGGACAGACTTTGGAAGCCAGAGGATATGAGATCTGGGGCGTGGGACAAGCCGGGAACAACCCAGGGCCAACTACTACGCGTTTTGGGGCAATCGACTTCCCGCATAATGTGTTCAACACACGGGCGATCGTCACTGATATCGCCGCGGATGAGATCGCGCACGTTCAAGTTTTAAGAAAAGCTCTGGAAAGCACCGGGGTCACGCCTATTGCGAAACCTGCGTTCGACCTCGACGCGCTCGCGGCGAAGGGCGCCTCTCTGGAGAACTATGAGACCTTTCTTCGATTAGCTCGAATCTTCGAAGACATCGGGGAAAGTGCTTACTGCGGCGGGGCGCCCTTCCTTTCGGGGAGCCCGTATCTTCGGACAGCGGCTCGCATTACAGCGATCGAGGGCGAGCATGTCTCGAATGTCCGTCTTCAGATAGCGCATCTCAGGATTCCGACATTTCCAATCGACGGAGCTGATGTGATCCCGCCGCCTTCCGGACACAACTTTTTCTCGACGAACTTGGCGAACGGGTTACCGGCGTTTCGAACCCCGGGTGAGGTTCTCTATCTTGCATACGGGAACAAGGCGGGCGTTACCTCCGGCGGCTTCTTCCCGAACGGAACTAATGGCGCGCTCAGACTTTCGAGTGGACCGGCCACTGCCGCGAACCTGCAACTGTAAGTAGTTCGTCCAAACTTGCCCTCGGGCAGCAGCGGGGAATCAATCTGGGGACGGAAAGGTGCGAGTCCCTGCTGCCCTCCGGGGCCGTATTATCGGCTTTGCGTCTCCACCCAACGATGGATTCTCGACACTTCCAAAATGCTGTATACTTTGGCGTCAAGCACAAGGTATGCAAGTTAGTACAGGGAACTCTGTATCCAAAGTATGGCGGACTGTCGTTTCGGCGGCTAAGAAATGAGCTCACTGACACGTGAGCCTCGAGTGTCCGCAGAACTCGGAAGAGTAAGAAGCGGTAATTGGAAGAGACGTCTCGCGCAGTTCGGAGGGCCGGTGCTTGGGCTCTACTGCGCCGCGCTCGCCGGCTTTGATTATGCTATGCATCAGCCGCCCGAGACGTTTTCCAGGCTGATGATGCATGTAGGACCAGCACCGTTTCTGCTCTTCCCTTTTGAAACCATGTGGAGGACCGCACGAGCCGGAGGCCTTCGGGCTGGTGACACCGCGCCGGACTTCACATTGCCATCGCTCGATCGCTCAGGGTCGGTGACGATTTCCTCTTTCCGGGGCAGTAAACCGGTGGTGCTCATTTTCGGGAGCTACACTTGACCACCATTTCGCCGGGAGGTTCCCGAGCTCAGCAAACTATACCAACAGTACAAAAATCGGGCCGCGTTCTACATCGTCTATATTGCCGAGGCGCATCCGGTTGATATCTGGCAGATGCAAAGTAACGTCAAGGAAGGAGTTCTGTTCCGGAATCCGACAACAAACGAGGAGCGAGAGAACATAGCTTCCTCGTGTGTGCGAAAGCTTCACATCGCTATTCCCGCTTTGATCGACTCTACCGAGAACCGTGTGGA
This sequence comes from Terriglobia bacterium, assembly GCA_963723645.1. Lineage (GTDB taxonomy): Bacteria > Acidobacteriota > Terriglobia > Bryobacterales > Bryobacteraceae > Bog-105. The sequence goes on along the minus strand of CAVRRR010000003.1, from coordinate 1,364,417 downwards.
GCAGGAGTACACAGGCTGGCCCGATCGTCTGTACCTGATCGGTTCAGACGGCCGAATCCGATTCAAGAGCGCGCCCGGGCCATTTGGCTTCGACCCAAAAGCTTTAAAGGCGGCTTTGGAAACGACACTGTAGCGATCTCGCCCAACTTCCAAATAATTAGAGCGATGCTGCTGGGCTCGAGACCGAAACCTTCCTTCCCGGAACGGCGTTGGCGCGGTGCAGTTGTGAACGACGTCGCGAATGCAGCCAGAACTCGACGACAAGCACGTTAATCGAGAAGCCGATCCAGAAAGCGATTCCAAAGAACTGGTTGGGTGCAAGATGCGTGCGGGAGCTGATGGCGAAGAACACGCCCATTACAGGGCGGGTGGTCGCGATGCCGAGCAAGGTGCCTACCGCCCGGGTGATCCAGGTGCGCTCTTTCGCTGGTTCACCCTGCATGTAGAACCGGAAGGCAAGGCTCAAGGAGAAGAGGAACCAGGTATCGAAGAGCAGTACCGCCGAGCGCTCAAATCCAGCCACCGATCGCGTAACGGCTCATTGCGTAGGCGGTGGCGCCAGTGAGAAGGCCGAAAACAAAGAAGAGCCGTTCTAGCCATTCCGCAGGAGCGCGGCCCAGCAGAAGGACGGCAAGGATGACAAAGATTGCTGCAGGGATGATGTGCATCGCCGTGAGAGCAGCATGCGCCGAGAACCCCGCGTCTAAGGACGTCATCCGGGCGGGGGCCACTGTGCGAGGGCACAATCAGTTCAGTGAGCCGACGTGCGACCACGGCAAGGGAAATGGCCACGCAGACCCAAAACCCCCAGAGAAGCCAGAGAGGATAGCCGGAATTTCGCGTTTCTTGCTTCATACAGCCGAGTACGGCAGCGATGCGGACCTGAAGCAGTGACTACGGCGGTCTAAGGCAATTTGTTCCGTGGACAGGGTTCAGGGCTGCGTAACCGAAGGAGTCGCCGGACGCGCAGGACGAGGGGGAGGGACATAGTTTACAAGTTCATCGAGCGGTTTGTTAGCCGCCCACGCGATGCCGCGAAGCAGCATTCGCTGGATCTGGTAATTGGCGAAGTTGGCATAGGTGTGACCTTGCAACCAGACGAACGCGCGCGCAGGCTGGCCGCCAACCATGGCGTGCTCGTAGGTCCAAATCTGGGGCACGACTTCTCCCTTGTGAGCACCAGCGCTCGGAGTGCCGGGGATCTCGGTGGTTGCGAGCACATGAACGGCGGGATCCTTCGCCCAGGTCAGGCTGTAGAAAGCCTCGTCCCAGAGCGTAATGGGGGACATGTCCTTCATAATGGGATTCGACTGATCCACGATGGCGTAGTGGATGGGCGCGTCCAGCGTATAGTTCACATCCCCATGTTTCTTTGCGCCGCCAAGGAGGGTCGCGAGATAAGCGGGATTCGGACCACATAAAGAGTCATGTAGATTGACCAGTCCGCCGCCGCGTTTGACGAAAGCTTCGAGGGTGGGCTTTTCACTCTCGAACAGGTACCCTGCATCGCCTTTATAGATTACGACTACGTCCGTGTGTTCGAGATCGCTAGCCGACGGTGGGTGTAGAGCACCGTCTACGACGGCTCCATGTTCCGTCAGGATTTTGCTCCAGTCGGCCAGAAACTGCGGGTAATCGTGCTGACCGGGCAGGTGGGATTTCAGGCCCGCCCAGATGTAAACGTGCATGCCGTTTGGGTTCTGCCCCGGGGGTTTGGGCTGATTTTGCAAACCAGAAACTGGCGTGGATTGGGCCCGAGCATAGCGGTTCGCGGTCGCCGCGATCACGAGCAACAAAAAAGCTCGATAGACGAGACGAAGCCTTTTCGTCCTGTGATTTGGTTTTCCGTCTGCAGGCTTATCGAAACGGCTGTCAGTCACAGGTCATTACCTTGCCTTCTGTTTTGTTGTTGCGCGTGAGCGTTCATCATCGGCACTTCCACGATTCTATTGCAGCGCCGCGCATGCGCTCGATCATCACCGTCGGACTTGGGGCAGCGCCGTTGAAGGAGCTTATAATTCGGTCACATGCTCGTCGAGCTGATGGTTGAGAATTATGCAGTGGTGGAACAGGCCCGCATACGGTTCGGCGGAGGGTTGAATGTACTTTCGGGCGAAACAGGGAGCGGGAAATCCATCGTTGTGGACTCATTAGGTTTGCTGTTCGGAGCGCGAGCTTCGGCCGAGATGGTTCGAAGCGGGGAGACGCGGGCGCGGGTATCGGGAATTTTCTCCGTGGCGGCGAGTTCGGAATTGAGCAAGCTGCTTTGCGAGGCCGGGATCGAAAGCCAGAGCGATGAAGAGCTGATTGTGGAACGAGAGGTGGCAAGTAACGGCAAGTCTCGCGCCTTCGTGGCGAATCGTCCCGTGACTACCGCATTTCTGCGGCAGCTGGCTCCCTCCTTGGGGGACATTCATGGGCAGAACGAACAACAACTCTTATTTTTGGCGCAGGCACAGCGCAGCTTGGTAGATGACTATGCGCGGACGAAAGACTTGCACGCGCAGGTCGCTCGGCTGTTTGGCGAATGGAGAGCAGCGGGGGAAAAGCTGGCGGAACTGAACCGGACCGAGCAAGAGAAGCTGCGCATGCTGGATCTTTGGAGTTTCCAGCGCAAAGAGATCGACACGGTACAGCCACGACCGGGAGAAGACGCGGAGCTCGAAGCCGATCGTAAAGTGCTGCAAAACGTGACGAAACTCCAAGAGAGTGCCAATGCGGCTTTCGATGTACTCTATGAATCACACGAAAGCGCAACGACGCAGCTTCGCCAGACTCTGAAGCGGATGGACGAGCTGACGCGAATCGACGAGACGCTGGCGGAAACGGCAATGGCACTGCGACAAGGCGCAGTTTTGCTGGAGGATGCCGCGTATGCACTGCGCGACTACTTGGGGAGGCTCGAGGGGGACCCGGCGCGGCTGGAAGAGGTGGAGAGCCGGCTGGCGGCGCTTGGGCGGTTGAAGCGCAAGTATGGCGGCACAATAGAAGAGATTCTCGCGTTCCGGGAAGACGTGGCCAAACGTGTCGACGAGGTCGAGAACGCGGCGGAGCACCGGACCGCGCTCGAAGCGCAACGCGACAAGATTGCGATGGAGTACCACGAGAACGCGGAAAAACTGAGTAAGAGGAGGAGCACCGCGGCCACCGAACTGAGCAAGGCGGTGGAGAGTGAACTGAAGAGCCTCATGATGACCGGGACGCAGTTTCGGATCCAACTCAAGCGCAGCGAGTGGACCGCGAGCGGCATCGACGAGATTACATTCATGGTCTCTGCGAATCGAGGCGAGGAGCCGAAGCCGCTGGACAAGATCGCTTCCGGAGGCGAGCTTTCCCGGATTGCGCTTGCTTTGAAAACGGCGCTCGGCGAGGCGGACCGGCACGATGGACAGCCAACGCTGGTGTTCGACGAAGTGGATGCCGGAGTGGGCGGGGCCGCAGCCGCCGCGGTAGGCAAACGGCTGAAGACTCTTGCGCGAAACAACCAGGTGATCTGCGTGACTCATCTGGCGCAGATCGCCGGCTTTGCGAACCATCACTACGCAGTGTCCAAGCGGGAAAGAAAGGGGCGGACGACGACGCAAATCGAAGAGTTAGGACCGGAAGAGCGGGCGCGTGAAGTAGGCAGAATGCTTTCGGGCGAGCAGATTACCGAAGAGGCTTTGCGACATGCCGAGCAGCTCATCCAGGCGGGACAAGGCGCCACAAAGGGTATCTGAGCCAGACTACTTAGCCCATTTGGATGAGGCCCTCCGGGGGATAGTAATAAGCAGTTATGGCGTGATACTTTCCTCTCGGAGGATTCACCCATGTCGTCTCGAAGCTTGGTTTTCTTGACAGGTCTTCTGTTACCAGCGGCCTTGTTTGCCCAGTCGGACATCTACCAGATCAATTATCTATCGCACCTTACGGCCCCGGGCGGCGGCACCGCCAACGTGATTAACATCACCAATGCGGGCACAACCGCCGGTACGAGCCCCGCCGGCGATATTTGCGCAAATTTTTATACTTTTGACGCGCGCGAAGAGATACAGTCCTGCTGCAGCTGTTACACTACCCCGAACGGTCTGTATAACGTTACCGGGGCGTCTTTCCGTAATACCCTCACCGGAGCCGTCAACGACTCCATCGTAGTAAAGATGACCGCCACTCATCCGGTCGGCGGCACATGCGATCCAGCCGCGCCAGGAGCCTTCGCACCCGGCATACGCGCCTGGGCAACCAAACTCCACGCGCTGCCCACGGGCGGCTTCACCGTTTCGGAGACAGCGTTTTCTAATGCCGGGCTGAGTGCCTCTGAAAATTCCAAACTTACCTCGCTTTGCGGGTTCATCGGAACGGCGGGCAGCGGATCCGGAATCTGCAGCAGTTGCCGGTTCGGCGCGCTGGCGCAACCCAAGTTGTAATTCCACCTGTAAGTCAAATCAATAGATCACGTGACGATGCCGGAAGCGGGCTAACCCGACTTCCGGCATCGTTTTGAATGCAGACGAAATCCAACCGGAGGGATACTTTTCATGAGCAAACATCTACTTGCGCTGAGCTTTCTTTTTGCTTTCGCGCTTTCAGATCCGGCGCTGGTCAACGGGGCGAGCGGACCGACAGACAAGCCGGGTGCTGGACCAAATACCGTCATCGCCACAGTGGGCGGAACCAACTTAACGCTTTCCGATTTCGAGGAGAAGTCTGCCGGGAGTTTGTTTCAGGCGAATAATACGTACTATCAGGCAGAGCGCAAAGCGCTCGACCAAGTTATTGACGATTACTTGCTGCAACAAGCAGCTCGCCGGGAAAACTTGTCGCTAGAACAGCTTTTAGAGAAGCACGTCACCAGCACTTTACCGAAAGATCCGAGTGAGGAAGCGTTACACGTCTATTACGAAGGGCTCGACTCGAATCAGCCGTTTGAAGAGGTGCGGGGCCAAATCCTCGAGCACGTGCGAGAGGTCCGCAAGGCAAAAGCAAGAGCTGCCTACTTACAATCTCTTCGGAGCGAAGCGAACGTAATGGTGAGGCTTGCCCCGCCTCGTGCTGATATGGATTTGCATGACACACCTATGCGCGGGCCGCGGAATGCCACCGTCACGATTGTGGAGTTTGCCGATTATGAATGTCCCTACTGCCAGCAAGTGCATCCCGAGTTAAAGAAACTCGAAACCCAGTATCCGGGCAGATTGACTTTTGCCTTTAAGGACACACCGCTACCTATGCACAGCAAGGCTGAAAAGGCCGCCGAAGGCGCCCATTGCGCCGGACTGCAAGGAAAGTTCTGGGAATATCATGACATGCTTTTCGATAGCAAGCAGCTTGACCCAACGGACTTGAAACAGGATGCACGCAAGCTTGGGCTAGATGGAGCAGCGTTTGATAAGTGCCTCGATTCGGGCGAGGAGGCCGGCAGGGTCAAATCCCAGCTTGAGCAAGCGCAGAAGCTGGGATTATCAGGGACTCCCAGTTTCTTTATAAACGGCCGATTTTTAAGCGGTGCGGTAACGTACGACGCACTCCGTGAAGTCGTCGAACAGGAACTGGCCGGGGAAGCCGGCAAGCAGACCGCAAGCCGATAAATTCGAAACTCGTCGATTGCGCCCCATGCGCACGTGTGCGCCCGCTCTAAGCGTTCTCAGCTTGGACTCGGCGTTCTTGATTATAAGTAAGAACTATCGCTTGTAGTTTCCACCAATCTGAAGCGCTGCACGGCCGTTCCTGAAGCCGTGACAGCTACTAAGTACGGAATTCAACAGAAATAGCATCGAACTAACACTTAAAGCAAACTAAGTGTGTTTTATTGGAAGAGTAAGTTATACACTGTTTTGGTGAGGCAGCGTTACCGAACGCTGTCGTGACGGGCAGAGGTGATTCTTGGAACCTAGCGCCAGGACGCGTCTAGAGCAGAAGCCGGACCAGCAGCCATCGCGAACTTGGGCGAAATCGGACTGCGGCCTAGTTCTTTTGGATGCGTCTTTAAACCCGGTCGCGTTTAATCGCGAAGCAGAATTGATTTTGAGTTATATGACGCGCCCGGTGATAGAAACACGGGCGGGTTCGCCGCGCCTCCCGAGTGAAGTGCTAGAGGCTATATCGAAAGAGCGTCCCTCACCATCCTCGATTCGAGAGGTTTCATTCCGCGCAGGAAGACGACGATACCTTTGCCGAGCCTATTCGCTCGAACACAGCGGAGCAGATAATCGTTCAGATCTCTTCGCTTTGCTCTTGCAGAGGAACTCTTCGTCGGGAGAAATGATCGATGCCGTTGCAGGCAGATTCAATTTGACAATGCGGGAGAAGCAAGCGCTCGGCTGCATATCAAAGGGGCTCAGCAGCAAGGAAATGGCCGAGTGTATGGGTATTAGCCCAAACACCATCAAAACGTATCTCCGCTTGATTATGGTGAAAATGGGCGTGAGCACGCGCGGAGCAATATTTGCGAAAGTCCTTGAAGAGGCGCGGCATATGGATCTCCTAGGCGACTCCTGCTTCAAACCGAATGCGAGTTTTCACGATGGCGATCGAGCGCCCTTCGGGCTGCGGCCGAACCCCTAGTCATCCTGGTGAAAGTTCCAGCCTTTGATTTGCGTTAAACCGAGCCCACGTCGAGTCTAAGGGATATGAGATACCGGGTAGCCTTTACGAAAAGGTTCCAATCCGATGGAAACGAATCAGCTCTTGATCCCACGGCGGAACTGGACTCCTACATTCCTGATGACGTGGTGGCCGACAAAGTTTTCGTTGAACGATTCGAACCAGATTCGAAGCACAGCCAGGGAGTAATGGACGAAGACGATGCTTGGGAAGGGCTTGCCGCGCCAGAGGTTTGGGAGTATGACGTGGTAGACGGGCGGGAGCAGGACTTCGTCGACGCGATCACGAACTCGCAAGTAGTAATGGAATATTCGGTCGTCGACGAGACGAATGTAGATGACGAAGATCTGACGACCGTTCAGCTTGCCGATGGCAGCAGTAAAACGACCGAAAATATCGACGCCTCTGAAGAGGTGACGCAGAGCGGTTCGGGCGCCCGCGCCGTGGATGATGGACCGGGAGGACAGCCAACCGGCGATCCGAGTGCGGACGGAATGGGTCCCAGTAGGCCATATTTGGCAAATGACGAAGCCGAGGGCATCGCGGGCGACGGTTCCGGGGGCATCGACGATCTCACGATCGTATCGGCGGACGACCCGAGCCTGGGCCTGACGGATTACGGCGATAAAGGCCCGGACGACTGGGCGGCCGATACCGGTCCGACGAGGACACCCGGACGCGGCGTTCAGAGGGGGAAATAACCGGCATCTCAAATCGTTTCCAGCGCGGCGTTCAGGTTCTAGGCGTCTATGTGTAGAAGCGACGCCACGCTTTCAGCAGCACGCCAGGACATCAACTCTGTAGCCCGCCTGAGGGCAAGGCCGGGGAAGCCGAAAATTGAGGGGCAACCCGGATTGCATAAGCTGCGACTCAGGAGTAAGCGAGGCGCGCTGCTTCATGTTCCTGAAGCGGCGCTCGGCAACCCGGCTCCTTTGGCGGTCATGCTGCATGGAGCAGGCGGCAATGCCGAGCAAGGACTGAGCCTGTTGAACGATTCAGCCGGGGGTGCGGGACTGATTGTGCTCGCACCGGAATCCCGAAAAGCTTCGTGGGACATCATCTCGGAGTCAAAGTACGGCCCGGATGTCGATTTCATCGATGAGGCTTTGCGGGAGGTGTTCTCGCGCTATGCCGTCGATGAAAAAAAGGTTGCGCTGGGCGGTTTTTCGGATGGTGCTTCTTACGCTTTATCGCTGGGCTTGAGTAACGGGTTCCTGTTTCACTACATCCTGGCTTTCTCGCCGGGATTTATGGCTCCGGTACGGCTGGAAAACACGCCATGCATCTTTGTGTCGCACGGCACCTTAGACAGTGTTTTGCCGATTGACCGCTGCAGCCGTAAGTTGGTTCCCGTGCTGGAGGAGCATGGCTTGCCCTTTCAGTATCGAGAGTTCGAAGGACCGCACACAATCCCGCCCGGCATCCGAGAGGAGGCGCTTGATTGGTTCCTCGCCACATAGCGAGTTCGACCAGCTCGGGAGTTGCGCACTCCTTTCGAGCGCAACTCTCCCGAGCTCCGAGGACTTCTAGTAAGGGCTCTGTCCGCCTGTGACGCCGTATATTTCGCCCGTGACGTAGCGGGCCTCATTAGAAGCGAGGAACACGTACAAAGGCGCGACATCGACCGGCTGCGCGGGCCTCTCGAAAGAGGTCGTTTTTCCGAACTGTTTGACTTTCTCTTCGGGCATCGTGCCGGGAATGAGAGGCGTCCAGACAGGGCCGGGAGCAACCGCGTTCACTCTTACGCCCTGCTTCATAGCGAGCTTGGAAAGCGTTTTGGTGAAGCTGACGATAGCTGACTTGGTGGCGGCGTAGGCGATCAGATTTGGACTCGGATCGTAGGCCTGAATAGAGGCCGTGTTTACGATGGCACTGCCGGGCTTGAGTTCAGGCAGGGCGGCCTGACAAATCCAGAACAGTGCGTAGACGTTTGTCTTGAAGGTGCGATCGAGTTCTTCGGTTGTAAATTCTTCGAGCTTCTCGTGCGTATTCTGAAAACCGGCAATGTTCATGAGCAGATCGAGCTTCCCGAGTTCCTTAACGGTGCGGGCAACCATATCCCGGCAATGGCTCTCAACGCGGATGTCACCGGGGAGCTTCAGGAACTTGCGTCCGGCCTGCTCGACCCAGCGCACGGACTCGCTCGCGTCTTTCTCTTCTTCGGGCAGATAGCTCAGAGCGACGTCCGCCCCTTCGCGAGCAAAGGCAATAGCTACAGCGCGACCGATTCCGCTGTCCGCTCCGGTTATCAGGGCAGTCTTTCCTGCGAGCCGTCCCAATCCTTTATAGGACTCTTCCCCGTAATCCGGTTTGGGATTCATCTCGTCGCTGGATCCCGGATAGGGCATGTTGCCCTGATCGAAGTCCGGTTTGGGTCCTTTGGGCCGGGGGTCCGTGGTTGCTGGGCTTTGTGGTGCGGTGGTGGTTTCTGGCATAGTAATTCCTGCTCGCGTTAGACGATGACAGCCGTAGCGAGTAACGGTAGCAAAAGCACGGACAGACCTCTGTTAACACGTCCGAAGCCGCGACGAGCTTAATTGCATCACCAAGCCGAGCGCAGCTGCCGGACGTTTATGTTCGATCGGGCGGAAGTAGGGACTTCCACTAGAGCTTGTCCATCGAGCGATCGTCGACGCTTCCCGTACGACGGAATTTGTTATGTTTTTGGCGTCAGATTCCTCGCCAGCGGAGTGTCTGCTTCATCGGGGTGGCCTATAGGCTTTCCAACCAGGTTGACCGTCGTGCGCGGCACCAAGGTTTCCCATGATACGGCGAGTTGGAATCCACTAACCGAGCCGCGAGATCAGCCACCTCGAGTGGAAGGTATGCTGCGCGAAATTAGGTGCGGGGAGGAAGGTTAGTGGGATTGTGGTCAATACGTTACATGCTCCGCTCACGTTTACCAGTTCCTGATTGGCAGCGGTGTGACCGTGCGAAAGGGTTCATCTGAATTTACCTGCGGGCTGCAACCGGCGAAGACGATAAGGGTGGATTACGCTGCTTCTGGCAAAAGCAGCAAGGAAAAGCGGCGTTTTTGCGGGGACTAGAAGTGAAGTAGAAGGAAATAGCCGCGGGTGAACTCTTGTTTACCCGCGGCCAATGTGCGCGCACTTATGGTCTAAGATCGACGTGGACGATGGTCTGGATAGCCAGCGCGCCGCTCGTCTGACCGAAACTTACATGCCGGCGAAGCTCTTGCTCCCGCTTGCTCTTGCTCAGACCGCGACCGTTTTGAGAAGAGCCATCCCATACTTTAGCTAGAAAATAGTCGTTGCCGTAACGATTGAATTCCAACGAAGGATTCGGCGATGCGGCGGCTCGTGAGGCGGGGAAAGTCAACAGCATGGCTGCGGGCTTACCTGTTACCGCTCGAACCGTGATAATACTCCCGGACTCACTAACCACGTAGTTGCCGGCAGGCATGATCGAACTCCCCATCTGAAAGTTAAACGGGATGTTGGCTTGGGCGACCGGTGTTTCACCATGAGCATAGGTGGCTGCGACGAGGGTAAACAGGCCGGCTGCATAGAATAGACGTTTCATTGTGGGCTCCTTTGTAGCGGCGTTTACTGATTTCGTGACCAGATGTTCCAGCCGCACCACTGTTAGCGAGAACGGTGGAAAACCCCGCCAACTTTTTTCTCATTCACCGTTTCGCACTAGACTATGGCAGAGAGATTGCACTAGACTCACCGCATTCTCCTGGATCGATTTAGTAAGTGAGAGCCTATGCCGGAACAAGACGGCGAGATTACCGCACTCCTCAATCAATGGCGGCAGGGTAACGCTGAGGCTGAGAATCAGCTGTTCGACCGCGTTAACAGCGACTTACGACGGCTCGCACATTACTTGATCCGAGGCGAGCGCAAGGGCCACTCGCTACAGGCAACGGAGCTTGTTGATCAGATCTACCTTCGGCTCGTAGCCGCTAAGGATAGAGACTGGCAGAACAGGCAGCATTTTTTTGCGATCGCAGCAAAGGCTATGCGACGTTATCTGATCGATCAGGCTCGAGGACGTGTGAAGGCCGAAGTGGTGGACCTCGAGAAGCTGGAAAACTTCATCCCAGGCGTCAGCGCGAATGTCGAGTTCGCGATCATGGTTGACCGCCTCCTTGACCGGCTGGCAACTCACGAACCGGATTGGTGCACGCTGGTAGAACTGAAGTACTTTCTGGGACTGACCGACGACGAAGCGGCGGATGTTTTGGGCGTAAAGCTTAGGACCATGCAGCGCATGTGGCGCGACGCGCGACAGTGGCTATTTGAGCAGACAGAGTCAGGCAATGCAGCAGACGCAAGCTGACGATCTCGTAATGAGCCTGACAGAGCAGGCTCTCGCGCGTCCGAAAGAAGAGCGGGAAGCGTATCTGCTAGGCGCCTGTAATGGCGATGCCGATCTGTTCAAGCAAGTGTGGAACTACACCGGGTGGGAAGAACGGATGGGCAATTTTCTGCTACAGCCGTTTATTCCAGTGGCCGACGACAGTTTGCCGTTCGAGCCCGGACAAGTCTTGATCAATCGGTTCCGGATTGTGCGCGAAGTCGCGCAAGGCGGAATGGGCATCGTTTGGGAAGCGGTGGATGAAAAGCTCGGGCGGCGGGTGGCGATCAAGTGCGCGAAAGCGGGCTTCGGGAAGCGGCTGCCCCCTGAAGTAAACAATGCCCGTGAGATCAGCCACCGCAACGTCTGCAGAATCTTCGAGATCCACACGGCCTCAACGGTCGGGGGAGATATCGACTTCCTCAGTATGGAATTCGTGGAAGGCGAAACGCTTTCCGAGCGGCTGCGCAGCGTGGCCCTGCCCAAGCACAAATGCGCCAGCATTGCGCGGCAGTTGTGTGCCGGATTAGAGGAAGCCCATCGCAATGGCGTCATTCACGGGGATTTCAAAAGTGGCAACGTGATCCTGGCGGCGGGACCGGACGGATCGCTTCGCGCGGTGATTATGGATTTCGGGTTGGCACGGAGGCCAAGCGGCACGGGCGAGGCGTCCGCGACAGAAGTGTTCGCAGGAACTCCGGCGTATATGGCGCCGGAACTGTGGAAGGGCGGAAAACCTTCCGTCGCATCCGACATCTACGCCTTGGGCGTTGTCCTTTGGGAGTTGGTCTCCGGAAGGCCACTGAGCGAACTGGGAGCACGCTCATCGTCATCATCAGAGGAGGATCATCCCGCGTGGAAGCCTCCTGAGGGGTACGGCAAGTGGGATCGAATCCTGGCCAAGTGCCTCGATTCAGACCCGGGCCGTCGCTTTCAGAGCGCTGCAGAGGTGGCGCGGGCTCTCGGGCCGTCAGAGAGCGAGAGGTGGTTTCTCACAGCCGCGGTCGCCGCATTCGTGGCTCTTGTCTCCGGGTTGGCTACGTATGAGCGCGCCACACGTCCGGCCGAAACTGTGCGCTTGAGCATACTGCCGTTTGCGGCGGCTGCGAGAAGCTCTGAGCTTTCCAAACGCCTGCTCACCGATACGGCTGGCCAGCTCGGTCAAATTCACGGCAATAGCCGCACGAAATTTGTTTTTATCCAGATGGATAAGATTTCGCGGAACGGCGTGGATAGTGAGGAGAGGGCCCGGGCCGTACTCGGCGCCACGCATGTTCTCGAAGGGGTGCTGGAAGAGCACTCTGGACGGACCACAGTGCGCGCGTATGTGATGGATTTGCGCTCCGGCACGAGTGCCGGTGAGTGGGATGCCGAGTATGAGCCCGGAGAAACGCGCTACGCCCCCGTTGCTCTGGCGGGCTTGGTAGCTGACGTGTTGCACTTGCCGCCGGCGCAACCCGCAATCGTGAATGCAGCGGCACGGAAGGATTATGTGGTAGGCCGCTCGGCGATTCAAAATGATAGCGGGGTGGATGCGGCGCTCGAGGCTTTCCGGCGAGCTGTGGCTGAGGATCCTGGCTCAGCGCTCACGTTTGCGGGTTTGGCTGAAGCGCAATTCTTCAAGTACTATTCGACTGATGATCATGCCTGGCTGGAGCGCGCGAAAGCATCTCTCCATAAAGCTGAGGAGCGGCAACCCGACCTGGCAGAGGTGCACGACATCTCGGGGGTGTTGAAAGCCAGCGGGGGCTGGTATGAACAGGCAGTCGCGGACTATCTCAGGGCCATCGAGCTCGAACCAGAAGATGGGAACGCCTACCGATGGCTCGGGGAAGCTTACGAAGGAAATAATCAGGTGGACGAGGCGCTCGCGGCCTTTCATAAAGCTGTTGAACTTGATCCGCACCAATACAGAAATCACGGAGACCTTGGATTCTTCTATCATCAGCGTGCACAGTACACAGAGGCGGTTCAACACTTTCGCGCGGCCCTAGCGCTCGCGCCCAACGAGTTCCGGCTTCATTACGACCTGGGCGTTGACCTCATGAATCTGGGCCGGTTCGACCAGGCAGAAGCCGATCTTAAAGCGTCGCTTCGCTTGCATGAGACCGCCGACGCGTTGCAGACTCTGGGACTCGTGATGATGTTTGAAAGCAAGGATCTCGAAGCGATCGGGCGGTTCAGGCGAGCGGCAGCTTTGGGTTCGGAAAGATGCCAGTGCTGGATGAACCTGGGAACGGCGTACCGTCGCGCGGGTCTTGCCTCTCAATCCGAACGTGCCTATCGCCGCGGCTTCGACCTGTGTGAAACCGAGATGATCAGAAATCCACGCAAAGGCATGGTTCGCGCGCATCTGGCTTACCTTTCCGCTCAGCTCGGAGACAAGCGGAGGGCTGAATCAGAAATAGCGCAGGCGCTGCAGCAATCGCCTAATGACTCTGATACCCGCTGGCTGGCGGCCGTTACTTATGAAGCGCTGGGCCGGCGGAACGACACACTCTCGGTGTTGGCCGATTCACCGCCAGGCGTACTTGCAGACGTGAACCTTTGGCCGGATGTGTCGGCCTTGCACCAGGATCCTCGTTTCTTACGGCTGCTCTCGTCGCATTCGGCGAAATAAGTAGCCGTGGCGTTGGCGAAAATGCGCTGGAGAAGCCTGCTCTCTAGGCCGACGGCGACTGTAGTATCCTGCTCGGGTACTTGGGCTTCGAAATTCCACGAATGATCATCAAACGGATAGGACCGGTTCATGCGCGAAGATAACCGGAACGGCGCGGCCGCAATCATCGTCTTTCCGCTGCTTTACGGAACCATCGGATTTGTGTCAATGTCGAGCCTGCCTTGGCTGTATGTCGTTCTCGCTGGACTTATTGGCGGCGTGCACATCGAGGTCAAATGGCCGGCAAGGGAGCAGAGCGGCTCATGATTGAACGGCTGACGGAAAGTTCAGGTGGAGTGATCGGCTTTAAAGTGATCGGCCACGTGACCGCTGCCGATGTAGAAGGCATCGAGCAACAGATCGGTTCAACCATTCAGTCCCGAGGCGAGCGGCCGATCGGAATTCTCGCCGATCTATCGAAAATGGACGGGATCGACCTGCAGGCACGGTGGGAGGAGATCCGGTTTCTGCAGAGATACACCAATCACATCGCGCGCATGGCGGTGGTGGGCGCTCATCACTGGGAAAGGGTGAGCAGCATGTTCGTGGTGGCGGCCGCGCTGCTTCAGGCAGAAACGCTGTATTTTCAGGCGTCGGAAATCCGCCATGCGTGGAATTGGGTCCGCACGAGCAAACACGCCACCGATCCGCCGCCGCCGCGCATCTCGGCCCCGACAGGGCTTTGGAAGGACTACGTTCCGGAATACATGGACGTTTGATTTAAAGGTGCAGCCTCAAGACATGACAGGCTGCACGGCTTTGACATGCGGACTTGTAGTACCGAGCCATTCGGGATGCTGCGCGGTGCTATCAAAAATAGCGCTCGTCTTGAACAGCTCCCATTTGCCTTCGATCGCGTGAGGTTTTGTGCGATCGAGAATGGCCGCCATCTGCTGCGGGGAAACTTTGTCGTACGTCTGCGCCGCCTTGATTGCCTGATCCAAGATTTCGGCCTTATCGATACCCGTGATCTGCACTGAGACCGGTCGGCTAAGTGAGAACTGAAGACACTCGAGCGCGGTCACGGCCTGGCTCTTGAGGATCACCGTGTCGCCGATGCTTTTCATCCCGAGTACGCCGATATTGCGCCTTGTCAATTCGGGCAGTACCTCGTTGGTAAAGCTTCGGAAGTGGTAGTCCATTACGTTGACCGGCATCTGCACCGTGTCGAACTGGAACTTGTGCTCGTCGGCTACCTTAAGCATGTAGAGATGGATGTGCGGATCCTTGTGACCCGTGAAGCCGATGTAACGCACTTTGCCCGCTTTCTTGGCATCCAGGGCCGCTTGCGCGGCGCCACCCTCCGCGAAAATGCGATCCGGGTCTTCGAAGCGAATAATCTCGTGGAATTGAATGAGATCGAGGTGATCGGTTTGTAGCCGCGTGAGTGACTCGTTCAGCTGCTTATTGAATTCTTCTTTGGTGCGGCCGTCATTTTTGGTCATCATGAAGACGCGGCTTCGAAGATTTCCTTCTTTCACAGCCTTACCTACGCGGTTTTCGCTCTCGCCCTTGTTGTAGTCCCAGGAATTATCGAGAAAATTGATCCCGCGGTCGACCCCGGCATGCACGAGCTTGATGGCGTCCGGCTCCGTCACTTCTTTCTTGCCTAAATGGTAGCCGCCCATTCCGATGCAGGAAACTTTCTCACCGGTGTGGCCAAGTGTTCGATAGGGAATCTCGCTACTCGCAGGCCCTCCGCTGCCCAGGGCAGAGCCGATCAAACCCGCGCCTACAGCTCGCAAAACTTCGCGCCTGTTTGTCTGAGAATCGATAGACATATGACATTAGACAGCTGCGTGCGTCGGAATGGTCGGAAATGATTTGCAGAACACAGTCTCTTTCCATTCAGCAACCCGGTAAAGGCGCGGCTCCGAACTCAACTTAAAACGGACAAAGTCTCGTTGGTTCCGGCCGGTATGTTTGAACCCTCGCCGGTGTTCGACTCTATCGATTTACCGGCTTCGCCGCTTTTGACGAGAGCATATCTGTAAAGAACCGGAGCGATCAGTTCGTTGATGGCGACTCCACCGAAGACCAGCGTCGAGGCCGCCCCGCCAATCCGCGGGAAAGTCTTGACAAAGAGCAGTGCTAGCGCGAGCGCGAGTCCGGCCTGCGGCATCAGCCCGAAAGCAATAAATTTTCTGACCACATCCGGAGCTTCGGCGAACTTGGCCGCAAATCTGCCCAAGCCGGTGAAGCCCGCCGCACGCGTAAGCACCAGAAGAATCGCCGGGACACCGACTACGGGCAATTCGCGGACATGAACGTTGGCACCGGTCACAGCGAAAAAGACGACGTACACCGGAAGAGAGGATGCTTCGATCTCGTCCTGCAGCCGTCTCCCGTAAGCTGTGAGGTTGCGAATAAGAACACCGGCGGACAGCGCAAGCAGCAGGGGGTCGAGGTTAATTCTTTGACCAACCTCGGCAACAAGGAAGGCAGCAGCGAGGACAAAGAGAGCGGAACGGCCTTTAACAAAACGCAGGTAAATCGAAATGATCATGCCCACGCAGGCACCTACTACGCCCGATCCAAGAATCTCCCAGGCCAAGGCTCCCGCGGTATGCAGGGCGTCAGTTTTGGTTCCCAATAAACTCTTGGCCAACGAGGAAACGATCGCGAATAGGACGATTACGACCAGGTCCGAAATGACGACAACACCCAGCACGGTTCGGGTAAGCGGGCCATCGGCCTCCATCTCGGATTGCAATGCCACTACTACGGCGGGCGACTGAGCGACCATCGTGACGCCAAGAACCAGCGCAATGGCGGCCAGTTGCAGCGGCATAAGACCATGCAAAAAGGGCAGCCTGCTGCGGAGCAGAAACACTGCAAGACTAATAAGGAGAATCGTCCCGCAAATAGCGATCGCGGTGAGCCAGGAGATGCTTCTCAAGAGCGGCTTCATGGCTTTGAGATCGAGTTCAACACCCGCCGTGAGTGCGATGAGGGCGGTCGCGATGCCGTTGAAAATCTGCAGGTTCGCGACCATGGGAGCGCTGACAAGATTCAAGAGCTGTGGACCCACCAGAATGCCGGTTGCCAGGTAGCCTGTAAGGCGGGGCAGCCGCAGGGATTTAAACACGGAACCCATCAGAAAGGCTGAGAGCAGCAGATAGCCGCAAGCGAGTGCGGTGCCGGCTGCGCCGCCGCCTACTGTCATATCTGGCGCGAAGGACCGCGCTGCGTGCATAAGCCCGGCCAGAATGAGTAGAAAGAGCAGACGCATGTGCGTTAAGCGAGGCCGGTCACTTGCTGACCTTCGAGGCTATGACGGCGAGAGGCGATCTGCACGATGACCTCCGTTACGATCGCACCGCCGATGACGGCTGTGACCATCCAGGAGATCGTCGAGCCAAAGTACAGGTCCTGTGCATTGACGACTATCGCAATGGACAATGCACCCATCGGAGAAAAGATCAAACTGCGCTGTTCTTCTCTCGACAGTCCGCCTGGAAGCTCCTTCCGGCACACTCTTACAGCGAGCCACTTACCGAATAGGCGAGCGGGAACAAACAAGAGCATAAGCGCCCAGCCTTGCCATTGAGTTACGTCCCAGAGCGAGCCGGCCACGAGCAGGAATAAAAGATAAATCGGGCGCTCCATGTGCTCGAGTGAGTCCCGGATCCGGTCTTTCGAAGTCCCCGGAAGATTTACCAGAATCAAGCCGACGATGAAACACACGACGAGCGGCGAGATCCGCAGGAAGCTCGCCATTCCCGCGGTGAAACACACCGAGCCCAATATCATAACCGTGAATTCGGGACCGGCCTTCACTCTCGCGAGCATGCCCCAGACCACACCGCCGATCATGGTGCCCATACCGAGCGTGATGAAGAGCCAGGCAGTTCCCGGCAGCCGCCAGGCAACCGAGTTGTCCTGAGGCCGGAAGTATGCGGCAACAATGAGAAGTCCGATGAAGCCGGCGAGCTGCTCTAAGGTGACGATGGACGCCACACGATCGATATAGGTTGCCGCGACGCCACGAGCCTGGAGAAGTCTCGGAGCGCTATAAGCCGTCATCGCGCCCGCTGTGCCAAGCATCATCGCGTCGCGCAAGAAGATGGCGTTGGTAGGCGAATGCTCGACATAGACCAGAAGAAGGGCGGAAATCGCGAGAATGGTTGCAAATGGAACCGATGCCGTAATGAGACTAGCGGCGCTCGCTCCAGGCATAATCGAGTCGCCGAGCTTGGAATCGAAGCGAAACCCGGCCGCGAAACCGATCCAGCCCAACCCAAGCGCAAGCAAAGGGCGAAGCTCCCACAAGACCGACTCGGAAAGGATGCCGACCACCTTAGTATGTGCGATGACACCGAGGAACACGAACGGCAATCCCGCGGTAACGACGTTGGTTACCTGCAGTTTTCTCTCGATCGCTTGTGCGCGCGACGTTCCTGCCAGGTAAGCAAGCGCAAACAGGAAAACCAGACCGAGAACAACTTTGATGACCTCTGATGCGGAGTCGATACCGATACGCTGGTTATTAGGCGGTCTCGGCGGCGGTACTGGCGGCGGTGCAATCAGGATCGGCAACGACGTCTGATCGTAAGACTCCGGATTGATTGGTAGATCGGGAGGTGGCGGTACAGCCGTATAGGGCGGTTTGGTTTCCGGCTTCTGCTGTGTGTTTGAGGCCGGTACCTGTGCAGCGGTCGCCCCATTTCCCTGATTCGAGGGTGTGGCTGCTTGCATGCCGGACGCGGCAGCCGCATGACTTCGGGCTCCCAAGTAGATCAGGACTAGAGCCAACAGGAGCCATATCGTTCTTCTCAATTTTGGCTTCTGACTATCGATCAATTTGTGTTCCTCGTAGCACTATGGCATGTTTCGCAAATACGTGCTCAGAAGCTGAGTGAGGCACTTCACTTAAGACTGTGGTTCAATGCGATAAGTCCCAGTTGCCAGCCGATTCGCGTTCTCGATAGAGTGACATTGCGCATCCGGCATGAGAAATCGTTTGTCGCTGAGACGGCACCTCATCGCCGAAACCAGAGAACTTTTTCGAATCCTCTCGAGAGCGGCGCGAAGTTGGCCTGCACTGCTCACTTCCCTCGCGTATAGCTGCCCACTTTGCCACTCGCAGACGGGCGGCCAAGTTCGGTCCGGCATTTTCAATGCGGATTTTTTCCGGAACGCAACCGCAATCGCCGCCCCGTTTCCGGTTCTTGCCGGTATTGTGGCATTGCTCTATTTTAAGGGTCCGTCGTCGCCGAGGATTGCAGATAAGGTCGAGCGAAACCGGGAAGACGAAGTTAAGAATCGGACGGCGAGCGATGAACGTTAGGCATGCTAACCGTAGGCCATTGCTAGCAGCTGGCGCGCTGATGGGAATTGGGCTGGGAGGCTTTTTTGACGGCATTGTTTTTCATCAGATCCTCGAACTGCACAACATGCTCTCGAACTGGGTACCCCGCACAACGCTCGTCAACGAAGAAATCAATATGTTCTGGGACGGCATCTTTCATGCGTTCTGCTACATAGCGACCCTGGCAGCTCTGTTCATGCTATGGCGAGTCATCAAGCGTGAGAACCTATTTCTCTCCGGTCAAACATACTTCGGTTCGCTTTGGATAGGCTGGGGTGTTTTTAACCTGGTCGAAGGAATCATCGATCACGAGATATTGCAGCTCCATCACGTGTACCAGAATGACCCCAACCACTTTCTGCTCTGGGACATGGTATTTCTCGCGTCCGGCGTTTTGTTCCTGTTGGCCGGCTGGGCGATTGTGAAGCGGGCTCCAGATATGAGAGCGCGTGAGTTGTGACCGGACCTGATTCTAGAAGATAGACCAGCAGCCTGCGCTTATCAGTTCGACCAGATGGGAATCGGGATCGCGAAAGTAGATGCTGTGGCCGCCGCAATGAACTTCGCTTTCGATCGCAATGCCGTTCGCAGTCAAACGATCGCGCCAAAGCGGAATGTCGGCGGATGAGACAGCAAACGCCAGGTGGAGGGTGCCGTGGCCATCATGAGGCGGGATTCGCCCATTAGGTGTATCGGTCGGCTGCCGGGACGCGCCTACTCGAAATAGCAGCAGAACCTGTTTGTCAGCGATGCTCAGCGCACGCAGGCGATCACCCTCGCTGTGAATCAGTTCAAACCCGAACAGGGCGCGATAGAACACGACAGACCGTTCGATGTCGGATACGTAGAGAGCGGTCTCTAGCAAACCCTCGACTACAGGTGCCGGCATTAGCGGTTCTCCTGTTCCTCAAGGGGCGGATCATCATCAGGCCGATAGTAGAACTCTGAGCAGTCTTCTGCAAGAACGCCGCCCACGATAGAGATATCGTTCTGATAAGCATCCTGTATCAGCTGGGCCGCATTGAAGTGCCTTGCGTCGAAGTACATGGAGTGAACATCACTCCGGGTCGCGCCATATACGATGCGGCTGATCTTCGCCCACACGCAAGCGGCGGCACACATGCTGCACGGTTGAAGCGTGACGTAGAGGGTGCAGCCTGAAAAATCAGTGGATTGCAGCTTCGCGCCCACCTTGCGAAGGGTTACGACTTCGGCATGCGCCGTAGGGTCGTTTCGGAGGTGAGCTTCGTTGTAACCGGCCGCGATCACTTCGCCATCTTTCACGATCACGCAGCCGACCTCGCCACCACCCGGGACCTGGTCGCCGATACGGGCTTGTTCGATTGCAGCACGCATGAAAATTTCATCCAACGCGGCTGAATGAGTCGCTGAAACACGCGTCAAAAGCGCAAGATCCTCCTCATTAAAGAAGCGGCAAGTTGCTTCCTGTCAGGTTAGAGACGGTAATCATAAGTCGAGCCGCTACTGGGGGAAATGCCGGGCGGCTGTGGTCACTTGGCAGGGTACATCGATGTATACGCGCTTTTCATTTCGGAAGCGATTTCAAGCGCGGTTCCGATTTGAACAAGTTCACCTTTGCCGATTCCCGGACAGTTCTTCGACTCCTCTGTCCAGGCTTTACGGCTCTCGACGAGCTCGGGCCAGAACGGATACAGCCTACACTGCGTCGGCTTCGCCGGGTGAATCGAACAGCCTGTACCTGTCAGAAAATGGCACTGCGCATCCAGCGGTTTTCGCAGCCGCAGCAGTGTCGGGTAACGAATGACGTATTTCGCTTCGAAGGCCTCCGGCGACATCTTCAGATAGGAAGCGGCACGGCTCAGATCTTCTTCCGTGAGATAGACAAATCCACGGACTTCGCAACATTTCGTACAGCCGGGCTGACACTCGAAACGCACTCGCCTCAAGTGTAATTGTTCCGCAAGCCCATGAGTACCCTATTCCCTTAATGCTCGGCGGAAAGCGGCACTGTTGTAGGTGCTCCAGGCTTTGAAACCACGCTCAGTATAGAGTTGGTAGGCAAAATCGATATTGGCCTTGCAGTCGAGGAGGTCGCGGAGGTTGAGACCTGGCCGCTTCAGATGGACGGTATTGATCTGAAAATATCCCCAATCCAGCGTGCCGTCGGGATTGTAGTGATAAATCTCGCATTTGCCCTGAGGATTTTCGGCGCGCTGTATCGCCAGAGCAATGCGACAATCGGGACCAAACTTGCGGCATGCGTACTGTTGATAAGCGGTAAGCCCACGCTGCTGGTCAGACTGCGCTGCTACCGCGCTCTTTGTTTCGGTTCGGCGGCTCACAATGACGGGAGATTGGAAGCGGACGCGCACCGGAGATTGAAGACTAAAGGTGTAGTGCGCGTGCAGAAAAAAGACCAACCACACGACCAGCGCACCGAGTCCGCCGGCGCCCAACTTGGCTATTCGAGTTGCGGAGCCGCTGCTGCCAGGAATTGTACGAGACCGCCGAAACATGGAGTTCTCTACCAAAACCCGAGCCATTCGGTGCCAGTTTACTCGACTGGACGCGCCACAACTGCTTGAGTTCCGGGCTAATCTGGAGAGACAGCGTTTGACCGCGAAACACACCAGTGAAACATGCTCTGCCTTGGACGATCTCGAGTCACTAATGCGGCGATATCAGCAGGCTGATCGCGACGCGGCCTCTGCTCTGATCGATCGGCTCAGCCCGCAGTTGTTCCACTTCTTTCTCGGTCAGGTACGAGAGCGCTCGCAGGCTGAGGATCTGCTGCAAGATCTGTGGTTGAGAGTGCATAATTCGCGACACACCTACAGATTCGGCGAACCCCTATTGCCGTGGGTTTATGCAATTGCCAGAAGGGTGCAGATCGACGCCTACAGGAAGAGAAGCCGAATCGCAAGGCACGAGTTTCAAAGCGAACGGTTGCCTGAACCGGAAGGGGATAGCTCCAGTCAGGAGGGGGCGTCACTGCGAATTGCGGATTTACTCAGGGAACTGCCCGCTGCGCAGCGCGAGACAGTTTTACTGTTAAAAGTAGCCGGTCTCACGCTAAGCGAAGTGGCGCGCGCGACTGGATCCAGTGTTGGGGCAGTAAAGCAAAAGGCACACCGGGCATACGAAACGCTTCGGAGATCATTTGGTGGCGAATCATGAACTGCCGAGAATTCAGGGATCATCTGGCAGCGGGCGGACCGCTCGATAATTCCGCTGCAGAGCACATTCAACACTGCGCGCCTTGCTGCGAGATGGTCGGAGCATTGAATCGAAGCGAGCGCCTGCCCGATGGGCTTCGCCTCGAGGCGGTTCGCCGGCAAATCCTCGGATCCTTGAAGCCAGTAAAACCTCTGCCATCGGACTGGGTTATGGCTATGTCCGCACTACTCTTCTTTATTGCGTTCTCGGTCGCGGCCGCTTTACCTTTTGGCTATCGAGGCTTTGGTAGCCTCGATGCCATGCAGAAGTCCTTGTACTATGTAACGATCGGTTTACTCGGACTGCTGTTTTCCGCAGGTACTGTACAGGAATTGGTGCCGGGTGCGAAGCGGCGAATCAAGCCGGGCGCTCTGGTGGCGGGCACGCTACTTTCTCTATCATTCCTGGAGGTTCTGCTCTTCCGGACCTTTGACTTTACGGATTTTGTGAAGGCGGGCCTTCCGTGTTTGGGCGTGGGAACCATCGTTGCCGCTGCATCCGGCCTCCTCGGCTTCACGTTTATTCGGAAGGGCTACTTCGTTTCACCCGTTCAGGGGGGTGTCATCGTTGGGTGCTTTGCCGGTTTGTCGGGAGTGGCAGTCCTGGCGCTTGCCTGCCCGATCCAAGACGCCGGACACAGCATCGTCTGGCACCTCGGAGTTCTGGTGATCGGTACAGCAGTGGGATCAGCGCTTGCGAAATTGAGCACCGTTACGCGAGCGGGGCACTCGATCTCCCAAGTGTCCTCGTGAACTCTGCCCGTAATCAAACTAGCGCGCATTAAAGTTCAACAGTGACCGAGATCGCATCTCTTATTTCGGTGCCCCAGTTTTGAGTAGGGGCTCCGATTGAAAGGACGATTATGAAAGCTTTCTGCACTACACTTCTTACCTGTGCCGGACTGATGCTGAGCGTCTCGCCACTGCGCGCGGATTTTATTGCGACCGCCACTTTGACGCCGGGCGCGGACGGCGCTACGAATTCGAACGGAAATGGGACCGCAACAGTTGCGTACACCGCGGCCAACAACGATTTCACCTATAACTTGTCATGGGCAAATTTGACTGGCAGTGCAACTATGGCGCACATTCATTTAGGCGCGCCGGGAGTTGACGGCCCAATCCTGATTCCGTTCTTCATGTCGACCATGCCTGGTACCGACACTCTAACCGGAACGCTTACGCAAGCGGACGTCACTCCAGCCAACGGGATCAGCACGATAGCCCAAGTCGCTCAGGCCATCGAAGCGGGAAATGCGTACGTCAATATTCACACCGTGCTCTATCCGGCCGGGGAACTGCGCGGGCAGCTTGCGACCTCCTCGTCGGCAACCCCTGAACCAGCTACTACCGGACTAATGCTTCTGGCGGGAACTGCCGGATTCGTTACCTTCCTACGCAAACGCCGGATTGCGCAATCATAAGGTGATTCATACAGAAGCTGGTGCGGTTGCAACAACCGTACCGGCGCCTTCGGATGTGCTCTTGCCTACCCCCCAGACCGCGGCAAAGACACCAAGGAAAGTCAGCGCTGTAAAAACCGCTGCGAAGTACACCAAAGCGGGGCGATAGAAAACCTCAATTTTGTTTTCCCCAGGCCCGACGAGAATGCCGTCGAGATTGCCATCCACCTCGTTGATTTGCACCTCCTTCCCGTTCAGTGTGGCGTGCCAGCCTGGATAATCAAACTCGCTGAGAACCAACAAGCTGGTTTCATCTGTTTTCACGGTGAGCTTCATGTCGCGGCCGTTATATGAATCGAAGATGACCGAATCGCCTTCGCCCATCGAATCGGGATCTAGGTGCTTTACCAAAGGAGCGATGATGAGCGCTGTGCGCCGGAGGTCCAGGCTGGGGTTCTTAAAGGCGGCATAAGTCGCCGCCCTTGAGGGTTCAACGATCGTCGAATGCACCATCCAGGCGTGTGGGAATCCCTGCGGGTTGTCGTAGATTTTCCAGGCTGAATCCTGATAAATGGGACCGGGATCGGTGGAGGAAGCGCGCTTGATCAAATAGCGGACATTGAGCAGATCGGTGCGGCCAAGAAAATCGTTATAGTTTCTCGCCACGGTCGCGGTCACACCGAATGTACTAGGCAGACCATAGGCATTGCCGACATCGAGGTAAATGTTTTCGCCGTAGGCAACGCGAAATGGCATCCGAAGGGTTTTCAAGAAATCGGCGGCGCCTTTGAAGCTCTCGAGATCTGTTAAGACATTGGTTTTCTCCACTTCGATCTTATTGGCCGCAGCTCCGTTATACGCACTCAAGTCGAACAGGATCAGCGCAGCGATCAGGAATCGAAACAGCGGACCTGCCGGGTACCGGGTCAATCGATAGATGACGGCGCAGCTTACCAGGATCATAACCAGCGAAAACGCGCTCCAAACAGTCAGCGCGAACTGCTGAAAGGCGGCAGGCAGAAACAGGAAAAAGGCTGCGGCTATAGAGATCCATCGCAGGAAACGGCTGAGCGGGTGCAGAGCCGCGTGATCGCCCGCAGGGCGTGAAGCAAGCACAAAATCGAGTCCGAACGCCGCTAGGATAGGAGCGGCGAAAGAGGCCAGGTAGATGAAGCGGCTCACCTCGCGCACCATCCAGATGTATGGGATAACGGGATAAGAAACGCCGTGCAGCAACGAAAGAGGGCCAAGCGATACG
Organism: Terriglobia bacterium; assembly: GCA_963723645.1. GTDB lineage: Bacteria > Acidobacteriota > Terriglobia > Bryobacterales > Bryobacteraceae > Bog-105. The sequence goes on along the minus strand of CAVRRR010000003.1, from coordinate 1,339,684 downwards.
AGAAAGGAAACGGCGGCCAAACCGGTCAGGTATCGCACCCAGCCATTGGACCAACGTCTCCAGACGCCAATTGCCGCCAGCATGAATCCGAGCACGCCGATGTAGGGTTTCCAGACCTCGCCTGGTCCGTAGTTGGCTGCCGGGAAGAGGACTGACGTGACGCCCTGGGGCCAGATCTCATCGCCGAGGTAAGCGTACGGGATTTTTTTATCGGCAGGAAAAGACGTGTTGCGGACCAGCCTGTCACTTCGGCTGCTGTATTGATAAGACGGCAGGATTTGTATGGCTGCTCCACCGGCTGCCACGCCGAACATAACGGCAGCTATGAGAGCAGGACGTTTCCAAGTCGGCAGCCCAGCTTTCGAGTCCGACGTTTGCAGGCGCCAGAAGATAGCCGCCCCAAGAATGAAAAAGGATTGCATCAGGACGATGTGGAGGCGGCCGGCAAGGAAAGACATGGCGAGAGACAAGCCGGCGAGAGCGGCATTGACCATTAGGGTGCGCCGATGCGTGCTCCCGATCGCACGCAGGAAAAATAGAAAAATCAGGGGTAGCCAGATGCAGCTTGCGATCATGTCGGGCCACCATGCCGCACCGAGAAAACCTCCGAAAGAGAAGCAACAACCCGCTATAAATGCGGAAAGCCGAGCGAGACGCAGTTCCCGGATCAGCAAGTACATAAACAGCGCCGCGAGGAAGTGCTGGCCGATGACGAACCAGTTATAGACGTGCTCGGAAAGGAGGCCGTAGCGATTGAGCGGGAAAAGCAGCAGCAGAGCATTGAGCGGGTAGAAGGCGGAGGTCTGCATCTGCCCCGGAAAGAAGTGCCCGGAGAGCCAATCAGGATCCCAGGTTGGAAGAGAGCCGTGACGCAAACAGCGGAGGCAGAAATTGAGCCAGCAATAGCCTTGACCAACACCTTCGATGGTGTAGAGGAGAGTGAACTGATTGGTGAGTAGGATTTTCCAGTAGAAAAGGACGGTTACGGCGAAGATGAGGAACGGCCACTTCATTCGGCGGATCGGCATAGAAAAATCATTATCGCTGGAGGGTCAGCCGGTCGAGGCGCAATTATACTGTTTCAGTGCCTTCCAGTGACAACATGGTCGGACTCGATCTTGGCACCTCCAGCGTACGCGCGCTTCTGCTGGACGGCGACTTCTCGAGTTTTCCGGATCTCGGTGTGCAAAAGAAATATGAAGTCACGACGCGGCCGGACGGCAGTGTGGAAGTCGATGCCAACCTGCTCTTGCAGCTAACCTGCGAGTGCCTCGACGGCTTGCACGCGCAGATGGTACAGCGCAATTGCAAGGCGGTAGGGGTGGGAATCAGCACTTTCTGGCATTGCTTTCTAGGCATAGACAGAGATGGTAGTCCCACAACACCGGTGGTGCATTTATTCGACACGCGGTCCGGCAAGCAGATGGAGGAGCTGACCGAAACCTTCGATCCGGCGTGGCTGCACGCGATTACGGGCTGCATGCCGCATACAAGTTACTGGCCGGCGAAGCTGCTCTGGCTCAAGGAGACTCACGCGGCCGAGTTTGAGAAGACCGAGTGCTGGATCTCAGTCGGGCAATACCTACTGCTTGCGTTGACAGGCAAAGGGGGAGAGTCTACCTCGATGGTTTCGGCAAGCGGCATGTGGGATCAGCGAAACGACGATTACTGCGAGGAGTTGCTGGAGGCGATTGGGATAGAACGCCACAAGCTGGCGCCGGTCGAAACGCTGGACGAACCGCGGCGGGAGCTGCGGCAGTACTTTGCGAGTCGATGGCCTTTGTTCAACGGGATTCCCTGGTATCCGGCTTACGGCGATGGCGCCTGCAATAGCATAGGGAGCGGCTGCACCACTCCGGATCGGTTCGCGCTGATGGTTGGCACGAGCGGCGCAATGCGGGTGGTGGTAAAGCAGAAGAACGTCACGATTCCAGCCGGTTTGTGGTGCTATCGAGTGAACCGGGAGCGATACATATTGGGCGGGGCTATATCCAATGGCGGGGAAGTGTTCCGCTGGGCGACGCGAACGCTGCAGCTTCCGCCGGATGCGGAGGAGCAGATTGCGAAGCGACTGCCGGGCTCGCACGGATTGACCATGCTGCCCTACTTTGCCGGGGAGCGAGCACCGTACTGGCGCCCGGAGCTTCGGGCCGTTATCACGGGGATGAGTCTGGCAAGCAAGCCGCTGGACATTCTACAGGCGTGTCTAGAGAGCGTGTCGCTGCGTTTCAAGCAGATTTATGTGCTGCTCACGCGGCCTTTCGCGAAGCCCGAGAAAGTCATCACGTCGGGCGGCGCGCTGTTGAATTCAAGGGTCTGGCAACAGATGATGGCAGATGCTTTAGGGCACTCGACGGTGCAGTCGTTAGTAGCCGAGGCCTCGAGCCGGGGAGCAGCAATGATCGCAGCGGAGCAGATGGGTCTGTTGTCCAGCCTCGATGAGCTTGCGCCGCGGCTGGGGGCCGAAGTTACTCCGAAGGACGATCACGCGAAGGCCTACGGGCGTATGTTTGAGCGGGATGCAATGCTGTTCGAGGCGCTATACGGAGCGCGATCGGTATTCGAACCGCCGGAAATTGCGACTCCAGTCGGGAACACTGCCGCACCGTTCTCGAGCGCCTGAACGCTGTGTGACACTGGGGGCAGAGCCGAATGAAAAGATCCTCATCCGACTCGTCGTCCTCACGCGCTGCGTTCCGGTATCCGAACTTTCGATTTTATTCACTGGCGCGCTTTCTGGTGACGATCTCGTCAGAGATGCAATCGGTAGCGGTGGGGTGGCAGGTCTACGAGCTCACACACCGTCCGATGGATCTTGGGCTGGTTGGGCTGGCGCAGTTTTTGCCAGGGATTTGCCTGTTTCTCGTGGCCGGACACGCGGCGGATCGCATTCCGAGATTGAGAATCGTCAGGAGCTGTTATCTCGCCTTTGCTTTCTGCTCGGCGCTGCTTCTGTTTGCCACTTTGCAAGGGCTTCACTCGGCTTACCCGATCTACGCCATTCTGCTGCTGAATGGTGTGGTGCGAGCGTTTAACGCACCGGCCAGCCAGGCTTTTGTGCCGCTGCTTGTCTCGCAGGAAGACTTCCCTAACGCGGTCGCCTGGAGCGCTTCCATCTTTCAGACTGCGACCATCGCGGGGCCGATGATCGGCGGCTTGCTTTATGGATTCACGGGTAATCCGATTGCTGTTTACTGTTGCGCGGCATTAGCTTATTTCGCCGGCTTTCTGAGTGTGCGAAGAGTAAGCCTTCCGAAGACAGCGCGGGCGCACGGGGCAGCATCGGCAGGAATGGTGCTCGATGGGCTGCGGTTCATCTGGCGCAACAAATTCATCAGCGGCGCGATCTCGCTCGATTTGTTCGCGGTTCTGCTCGGCGGGGCAGTGGCGCTGCTGCCGGTTTATGCGCGAGAGATTCTCAAGATCGGCGCGATCGGTTTAGGCATCCTGCGCAGCGCGCCAGGCGTGGGCGCAGTAGTCATGAGTATCGTGCTGGCGCACTGGCCTTTGCGACACAGAGCCGGAGCGATCATGCTGTGGTGCGTAGCGGGATTTGGCGTGGCTACAGTGATCTTCGGCATCTCCCGAAATTTCTGGCTGTCGCTCACGATGCTTTTGCTCACCGGTGCGACCGATACAGTGAGTGTGATCGTGCGGTCGACGATGACACAGCTCGGAACTCCGGACGAAATGCGGGGACGGGTGAGCGCGGTGAACATGGTGTTCATCGGCGCCTCGAACGAGGTGGGGCAATTTGAATCGGGATTGACAGCGCAATGGTTCGGGACAGTGCCTGCGGTCGTTCTAGGCGGCGTGGGAACGGTAGTGGTGGTCGGCTTGTGGGCGTGGCTGTTTCCGAGTCTGCGAAAGCTGGATTCGCTCGAAGCCGATTCACTCGAACCGGCGATCGCGGAAGCCGCGACCGCCCATGGCGGCCCGGATAACGAGTAGCGGGAGCGTTCGAGATTGCGAACGCTCGTTCCTTTCTTACCTGCTAGTAAAAAAAGCTTCGCTGGGAGGGTACGGGTCTGGAGGATTTCGAGGGCGCGGCATTCGCGGTCACGAGTGGAGTCAACTTTTGTTTACTCTTTGCAATCAGAGGTTTACCTGAGGTTTGAAGGGTCGTCGCGGCCGGGCATGTGCCTATAATCGGTCGAGAAAAAAGCATACCCAACAGGTACAAAAAAGAGGCAAAACGAGGCGAATGGATGACGAAAACAGACCCATTTTCAGCCATTTTCGGGGTAATAACAGCCTCTCCGAGGTGTTTGAGATCGGGCAAACAGCGCAGGCGCCGGTGAGGCGACGCCGCTTCGTCCCGGCGCTCTACGCCGCTTTAGCTTTGGTTTTCGTCGCCGCTGTCGCGTACCAGGTACGCACCGTGGAGCAAGCTTTTCCGCAGTGGTTTGGCACAACCTTCGTGCAGTGGCCATTTCTGCTCTCAGCTAAACCGGAGCCGCTTTTCGTTCTGGAGTTCGTTCAACCGAACTCGCGCAAGGCGGGTTTGCGCGACGGAGACAGGCTCCTCGCAATCAACGGTGTTCCTGTTAACTCCCGATCGATTTACTCGGATATTCTCGCCGCCTCGCACCCGGGTGATTCGCTCGAGGTGACGTATCGCAGACGCGCCGACGACCCACCACGCCGCGCCAGGGTATCGCTTGTCAAGTTCGCGAGTGATCTCACTGTGTTCCGCGTCCTGACGTATGCCGCATTGCCCGCATTTTCTCTGACTCTAGGATTCTGGGTGGTTGCGGTCCGGATACAAGACATTCGCGGGTGGCTGCTGCTGGGCTTGATGTTGAGCATAGCCACGTTTTTCAACTCTTTTCCGGACTTCTGGAGCCCTTCCCTTAGAGTGCCTGCTTCGGTTTATCTCACTTTGCAGCAGAGGGCCTGGTTGGGCTGGCTCTTGCTGCTCGGCATCTATTTTCCTGAGCCGTTTCCAAAAGCGCTTCGTTGGCAATGGTGGAAGTGGATGGCGTGGATCGTTCTGCCGTTGTGGATGATGTTTTCCGTGGCCGAGACCGTCAGTTTTGCCATGGAACTCCACAGCGTAGGGGCTGCGATGCCGATAAACCTGTTTCTGGCGCGAACACAGTTTTTGCGACAGCCGCTCGAAGGGATCATGGTCGCTGCTTTCCTCGGGTGCATTGGATTTAAGTACCGAATTGCGTCTTCCCCGGATGCGAGACGCCGCCTGCGCGTACTCTACGCCGGGGCTGCAGTAAGCCTGCTGCCAGTTACCGTCCTGTTCACCATCGAGGGTTTGAAAGGTGTGAACGAAGAGTACTTTCCGACGTGGATACTGATGACGGTCTACATGGTTTTCCTGCTGCTGCCAGTGACACTTTCCTATGTCATCGTTGTCCAGCGAGCGATGGATGTACGTGTCGTTATCCGTCAGGGATTGCAGTACACTCTGGCGCGACGCGGAGTTCTTATTCTTCAGATGTTGCTCAGCACGGCCTTATTCATCGTGCTGACTATGTTGATGACCTCGCACCGCCTGAAGCCAGGCGGCACCGTAGCCGCACTGGGAGTTGGCGTTTGGGGCATTTTTCTGCTGCACGGCGCGACGCAGCGGATCGCGATCTGGGTCGATCGCCGTTTCTTCCGCGATGCCTACAATGCCGAACAGATACTCAGTGATCTGGCCGAAAAGGTTCGAACCATGATCGAAACCAAGCCGCTGCTCGAAACCGTCGCGCAACGTATCTCCGACTCACTGCACGTGAAACAGATAGCGGTGCTGCTCGACGGAAGTGGACGGTACTCTCCGGCGCATGCGCTCGGATACGGCATGCTACCGCAGCTGGCGTTTTCTCCGAATGCCGGTACAGTGCAAGTGCTGAAGAGCGAGAAGCAGCCGACCCGGGTCTACTTCGACGATCCCGATTCCTGGATTTACAAAGCACCGGGGATGAGCAACGAGGAGCGCAGCCAACTGAAGACGCTTCGGTCCGAACTTCTGCTGCCATTTTCAGTCAAAGACGATTTGCTCGGCTTCGTCAGCCTGGGCCAAAAGCTCTCACAAGCGCCGTACTCGAGTACCGATCTGCGTCTGCTGAGTTCCGTCGCCGCACAGACGGGCTTAGCTCTAGAAGTGTCGCGGCTAAACGCAGCGATGGGCCGCGAACTGGCGGCGAGAGAGCGTTTGAATCGCGAACTGGAAATTGCGCGAGAAGTGCAAGAGCATCTTCTGCCACAGCACGTGCCGCTTATATCCGGCCTGGATTATGCGGGTCTCTGCCGCCCTGCACGTGAAGTCGGCGGGGATTACTACGACTTTCTGGAACTGCAGGAAGGCACACTCGCCGTAGCGATCGGCGACGTTTCCGGCAAGGGAATCGGCGCGGCGCTGATGATGGCGAGCCTCGGGGCATCACTGCGCGGCCAAGCAGGAGTGGTCGAGAATCTCACTGAACTGATCGAGCGGGTGAACAATCTAGTCTACGGCGCATCTTCAGCAAATCGCTACGCGACTTTCTTCTATGCTGAGTACAATCCTCGCGACCGGCAGCTTGCATACGTGAATGCGGGGCACAACCCGCCGGCAATTTTGCGCCGGTCGAGCCAGTCTGACGGCAGAGTCTTTCGTTTGGATACAGGTGGTCCACCTATCGGGCTGCTACCGAATACCCGGTACGAACAGGGTGCGTTTGCTCTGGAGCCCGGGGACCTCGTGGTGCTGTTTACTGACGGCATCTCCGAATCCATGAACAACGAAGACGAGGAATGGGGCGAGGAGCGGTTGATCGGTCTAGCGCACACGTGTTTTGACCTACCTGCAGCTGAAGCCATGAATCGAATCATGAGCGCCGCACAGAATTTTGCAGGCAGCGCACCTCAACACGACGACATGACGGTGGTGTTCGTTCGCGTTCTCGAGTAGGTTTCGACACCAGGTCAAAGCGTTACGGGCTTGGGGCGAGCAGATATGGTGCAAGTGCCTCAATCATGCTATGCTCTCGGGACGTGATTTCCGGCCGAAATCCTGCGCACGCAGGCATAATCGGCGATGAACGCCTCGGAAGGGCTGGCATCGTCTTAGCCATCCTGTTACTCGCTTTTATGGCGTTACTCTCGTTCGGCGCAGCCAGACGAGAGTCTCCGACTTTTGATGAGACCGCTCACATCGGGGCCGGTCTGAGTTACGTGCAAAAATTCGATCTGCGGTTGAACCCCGAACATCCGCCACTAAGCAAAGCCCTCACCGGTCTATCTCTTACGCTTCGTGGAACCCATGCGGATTACAATGGGCCCGCCTGGAAATACAGCAAAGATTTTCTGCCCGCTTTTCTGGGTGAGTGGTCGTTCGGGCACTGGGTCATTTGCCGCTGGAACGATTCCTCAACAACGCTCTTTTGGGCGCGCATTCCCATGCTGTTATTGATGCTCGCGCTGGGATGGACGATTTTCACTGTTGCGAGGCGTCTCGGCGGCATGGTTGCCGGGCTGATCTGCCTAGTGCTTTACGCCACCGCACCGGTATTCCTTGTTTTCGGCCCACTAGTCCTCACCGACATTCCGATTGCTTTGTTCTCGCTACTTACTGTGTGGGCATTCGCCAACTTATGGCGGAGACCTGAGTCCAGGAACATCTGGAGCTTCGCTTTGTGTCTGGCAGGTGCGTTCCTATGTAAGTTCTCTGCGCCGATTTTGCTGCTTGGAGTACTGATATCAGGCCTGACGACACGATGGATGCCGGTTTCTGAACAGCCGAGCGTTCCGGCGGAACGGAAGGTCTGGCGGCGCCTTCGCTGGCGAGCGACTTTGAAGAGCTTACTCTGGACCGCGTTGATAGTGTACGCGTTCTACTTCGTCTTTTCGTGGAATCAGCCGACCACGAGTCTCGAGCGTATAGGCGGCGCTCCGCCAGCCTTGTTGCTGAGGCGTCTACTTCTACCGCCTACGATTTATTTCAGCGGAATGTTTCTGGTACTGTTCGGCTTTAGCCGCGCGACTTTTCTGCTGGGCCAAGCCTATCCGCATGGGGTTTGGTTTTACTATCCGGTGGTCGTCACCCTGAAATCGCAATTGGGATTTTTGGCGCTGCTTTTGCTAGCGCTCGCCCTTGGTTCGTGTCGTAACAAAGCAAGCCGGAAGACGGTAAGTGAGCCAAAGGCAGGCATTGTGACGCCGGCTTTCCAGATGCACTGGCGGACTATCTGGGTGACCCTGGTTGTGTTCGTCACAGTGTGCATATTAAGCCACTTCGACATCAGCGTGCGCCACTTCAGCGTTCCTTACGCGCTTTTGATTCTGCTGGCTGCGCCCGTGCCCAGAATGCTCGAGGAACTCCGCGAAAGTGAAGAGATCCGCAGGCATACCGAACTCGCGTATGCGGGTTGGGCGGTTTGCGGGATAGCCGTCTTCAGCTGTTTGTACACCGCAGCTCGAATCTATCCGTGGTACTTTCCTTACGTCAATTCCCTTGGGGCCCGAAAACCCGTTTACACACTGATGAGCGATTCCAACGTCGATTGGAACCAGTCGCTTCCAGAAGTGAGGCGATTCGCTGCACGTCACCAGCTCCAAGACATCGCGCTAGACAGCTACGGTCTTTCCGACGACACTGCTTTCGTACCGGCATCACATGCCTGGGACTGCCAGGCCGCAACGCAAGCCGATGCGAACCGTTGGGTAATAGTCTCGGCAAACATGATTCTGGATGGCGCTAACTGCTCGTGGCTGCTGAAATACCCGCAGGAAGAATTGGCTGGGGGCAGCATGTATGCTTTCCACTTGCCTCTGGATATCCCGGCTGAGGGCACGCCGGGAGGGCCGCCAAGAGTGGCCGACCGCCGAATGTTTCTGGGCGTGCCGTTCGACTTCAAAGCCTTGTCGCTACAAATCTTGCGTCATCCCGAAACAATCCCGGACGTAATCAAGCAGGTACAAAACCGTGCAGCGACTACGCACAAGTAACGGTTTGGCCGGTGTGTTTCTTCGCCGGAACAGATAAAAGTGAGCGATGCTGGGTGGTGAATGAGCCGAATCCCGGGTTGGTTTGAGCGGAAATTCGAATTCACCTTTCCGGTGGAGCAGTATCCGAACCTTTGTGTGCGGCTGCTAGGCACGCCAGCGCGCCTCGAAGAGATGTTACGCGACGTGTCACGGGAAGTGCTGACGAGTAGACCGGGGGACAAGTGGTCAGCGCAGGAGCACGCCGGCCATCTGCTCGACCTTGAGCCTCTATGGGCAGCGCGAGTTGAGGATTTTCTGGGAGACGGGGAGACACTCACGGTCGCGGACCTCAGCAATCGCAAGACTCACGAAGCGAACCACAACGACCGGGAGCTTCGCGATACTCTAGCCGGGTTCCGTGAAGCACGCATACGGCTGGCGGATCGCGCGGCGAAGCTTTCGCCTGCTCTTTTTGCGCGGTCCCTTTTGCATCCGCGCCTAAAGCAGCCGATGCGGCTGGTGGATCATTTGTACTTTGCCGCGGAGCACGATGACCATCACCTGGCAAGAATCTGGCAGATGATCAACGGCTAGGGGCGGCTGAGATTTCACGTTTGCTGTTCGCCGCCTTTTCAGAGCCAGGGGCTCGAGTGCCGGAATCGCGGAAGTAGGTCGCGGCACACAGGGCCAAGCCGGTGAGGTAGAGAAAGAATCCGGCGTAGGCGGGCGCCAGGTGCGTGAAGTCCAGATAACCGATCGCTACATGAACGCCTAAGGCGGCACCGAATCCACAGAAGCCCATAATCGCTATGAGTTCGAGAAAGCTGCGAGTCAACGCGGCATGTCTGACAATCATGCCGATCAACAATCCTGCGGAGAGAAGGCCGCCACCGAACGCGGTGCGGTCGTGCGCGATGACCGGAATCAGCATGGGTGAGATCGCATGCAACTGCGCCCGGCTCAACTGCATGAAAGCGACATCCTGCGGGACAAAGACGACCGTCATTCCGACGGCGATGATGGTTAGGCCGGCGAGGACCAACCCCGCCGCGCAAGCTTGCAGAATCAGCCGTCCCCATCTTGCGCCAGGCTGCGCATCCGAAGGCCTCTGCCAGGCACGCTTAATGCTGATTGGCCCGGAGATGCAGGAACGGGAGCGAACCAGCCCGACCAAGAACGTTGGCAACAAGAGCGCAGTGGCCCAGGCATGCCAGGTGTCGAGGTATCCGTACTGCAGATAGGCAAGGAAGCTGAGAAAGCCGGTAGCTCCGGAGATGGCGTAAGCCCACCACGCCCACTCACGGCCGCTTTTAAGAGGAAACTCAGCGAGCCACCAATAGGCGGAACCGACTGACAGTAAAGTTCCACAATAAGCCGTTCGATCGTGAAACATAAAATGGAGAAGATGCCTGTTAGCTGCGTGCAAGAGCGCGGCGGCGTCCAATCCAATCGCAGCGGAGTCATGCGGGAGCAGAAAGCCACTTACAGACTGAAGAATTCCGAACCCCGCGCTGAGAATCAGGGCCGTACCAGTCAGGGACAGGAGCGGACGACCGTCGCCCACTAAACCCGAGAGCAAACCGCGGTTATCTTGCGCAGCCATGAGGTTTAGGGCAGCTGTACAAATTCAACTCCTGCCCTGAGCAGATAGGGTTCAAGACGCCGGCCCAGATCGCGCCAGCGATGGGAGGAGACTCCGGGATAAAGATGGTGTTCGAGGTGAAAAGTGTGTTGAAAGAAGAGGAAGGGGACAAGGCGGCCGCGGAAGCCGCGGGTTTGTTCCAAGGGAGTAATTCCTTCAGCGCGGTGCGGCCACCACACCGTAGCGAGCGGGTAAATCCAGCTTGCAACCGTGACCATTACGACGTAAGCAAGCAATTCCGGAAAGCTTTTCCAGCGAGCAATCGCGAAAGCGAAAACGCCGGAGACGAAGGCGGCTTCGCAAAACATCCAGCGGCGCTCGACCGAAGAACCACGTTGCCAGGCCCAGAAAAAGAGCCGCACCTGATGGTAGGGCCCGCAGGCGAGTGCTGACCAGAAGCCTTTGACCGCATCCCTTCCTTCGATATCGTCCTCGTTTGGAAAGCGCTTATGATGCTGCAGATGTGTGAGCCGGAAGGCATGGCCGCTGCGGAGACAGATTGCTTCCAGCGCGGCTAAAAGAGACTCGTTAAGCGAGGCCGGAAGGTGAAGCGTTCGGTGAACCAGATCGTGAGATGTGGACGTGTAAGTAAAGAACATCAGACCTGCAACTGACAGACACGCAGGGATGTAGTGATGGGCGAGGGCAAAGGCCCAGAACAGGAGAAAGCAGAGGAAAGGACGGAACAGCGATAGCATCACTTCCGCTGGAGACACGTTCAACAGGTCTTTGCCCAGTTCGGCCAAGCTGGGAAGCGCGACGTGGTGGGGGCCGGGCATGATCACAATTGTCAGATAATTTCATCGGAAAATATACTTCGCATCCCAAAGCCGAGTGCGAAGTTTGGAATGCGCGGAGTTACCCAGTCTCGTGCAGCGAGGGCCAGCGGACTCTCCGCCTGAACAATCCAGCCCAGCGCTCGCGATTGTCTTTGGATGGAATAAGCGCGGCGCATGCGCATGTTTTGGTACTTCTTGAAAGCGCTCTCGGGTATAAAGTCAGCGGAAATGATAGACCCGAGAACCCATGCATCCTCGATCGCGAGACAGGCGCCTTGCCCGAGATTCGGCGTCATGGCGTGCGCGGCGTCACCCAAGAGCGTGACATTGCCTCGGGACCACGCTCGAAGTCGAGGAACATCATATATGCGAGTGACGAGGATGTCGCGATTCGGTGTCGCGGCGATCAGATCGGCGACCGGGGGATGCCAGCCCACGTAGCGTTTCAGGAGACTGGTTCGCCTCTCGGTTGGGATATCAATCCAGCTTTCTTCTCGATTGGCCGAGGCGTACCAGTATGTGCGTTTTGCATCGAGGGGGGCGATACCGAAGCGTCCACCTGGTCCCCAGGTCTCGCTTAGCTTTCCATCCTGGTATCCCTCGGGAACGAAAGGCGCCACGCCACGCCAGCCGACATATCCGCGATAGAGAAGCCGGTCATCACCGAATAGGTGGCGGCGCACCACCGACCGGATGCCATCGGCTCCAATCAGTGCTTTGCCGGATACCACTGCTCCATCGCTCAGCGACAGGTCGGTGAAACAACCGGAACCCCGCATGGATTTCACGCCGATCTCCATGTGAAGAGAATCTTCCGGCAATCGAGACCGCAGCAGATGAAGCAGGTCTGCTCGATGGATGCTCAGGGCAGGCGACGCTTCGGTGTCTATCCGGATTTCGCGCAAGATCGCCCCAGAGCGGCTTTGAACATACCATCGCGTGGTCGGCCGGCCCATCTCAAGGGCTGGTTCCAGAAGCCCGAGCTTTTGCAAAATTCGGGTTGCATTGGAGGCAAGGAGAAGACCTGCTCCCGAGCCGAGCCCCTTCTTCTCTTGCTCATAGACTGAGAACGGCACACCGGCTTGAGCCAGCTTGACCGCGAGAGTCAAGCCACTGATTCCGGCGCCGACGATCAACCAATCAGCTTCGCGACTCACCCTACGCTCACCAATTCCAAATCGTACTCGATCAGGGCTCGCTGAAGCGTAAGAAGGGCCTGGCGCCCAAGTTACTCCCCTGCTGCTATCTGGGTTAACAACCAACCGCGTGCGAGACGCCAGTCGCGCGTGACCGTTTCCACCGACACTCCGAGAGCGGCTGCGGTTTCTTCTACTCCGAGTCCGCCGAAGTAGCGAAGTTCGACGACGCGGGCTTTGCGGGGATCCGCCTGCTGCAGCTCATTGAGCGCGTCATCGAGGGCGATCAGGCGCTCACCCCTGGCGTGGCCCACGCTAAGAACATCGTCAACGTGCAATCGCCCCATTCCGCCGCCGTGCTTAGCGGCGGAGCGTTTGCGTGCGGCGTCCACAAGGATGCGGCGCATGATCTGTGCGCAGGCGGCGAAGAAGTGGGCTTTTCCTTTCCAATCCACCTGACGAACATCGACCAGCTTGAGATACACCTCATGGACCAGCGCGGTGGGTTGCAGGGTATGCCCTTCGCGCTCGCGTTTGGTAAAGCCGGCAGCGATGCGGCGAAGCTCCTTATAAATACGCGGGGTCAGGGCGTCCAATGCGGCTGCATCGCCGTTGGCCCAATCCAGGAGAAGCTGCGTGGTGTCAGGAGCTCCCAGTTGCACAAGGTATGACGCCATGATAACGCGGAAAACAGCGTAGCACGATGACGGCATTCAGGCAGAGTTGCGCTATGTAAATCGCGGATCGGGATCAAAGTTCGCGCTTTGTGCATAAGCGATTGGGCGACGTAAAGCGTGTCTCTGTGCGAGTGGAGATAAGTTCCGGGTAAGTGCTGCAGGCGTGATATGATTCGAGCCACTTTTCCGGAAAGGATACGCTCCTATGAAAATCATGGTCGTCTGGCGGACTGTTCCAGGCAAGTACAAAGCTGCCCTCGAGCAATTCCTTCGTACTGGGGGCGTGGTACCACCCGGAGCTAAGACACTAGGCCGCTGGCACGCTCCGGGGTCGTTTATTGGATGGCATCTCATTGAGGGTGATCTCAGCGCGGTTGCGCAACACGTGGCGGAGTGGGCAGAGGTACTGGAGTGCGATGTGTACCCGGTGATGGAAGACGCCGAGGCCGCAACGGTGGCAGGCAAGATATACGGGAAATAGCGCAGCTTTCGCTGTTACCGCCTTAGAAGCCCCGTTAAAAAAATCTTTGGGTCAGTTACTGCTTTCGTGCTGATTTTTCGCGATGGAGGTCAGGGGGGAACATGCCTGGCCATATCCAGATCCATCACGGCCCCTCTCAAGAGAAGAGAGGTTACTTATGCCACACTTACGAGCAGCATTGCTGACAGCAGCAGCTCTATCGATTACTGTTGTTGCCAATGCCCAGAACGCGGTAACGAACTGGAATGCGATCGCTTCGACGGCGATAGTCACGAATGGCGGGGTGGGCCCTGGTGCATCCGGCGTTTCGTTTGCTTATGCCAGCATCGCGGTGTACGACGCGGTGAACGCAACTCACAACCGAAGATTCGAACCCTTTTACTACTGGGGGCCTTCGCGGCCAGAGGCTTCGGACCAAGCCGCAGCGGCAGCCGCGGCCCATCGAGTGCTAGTACATTACTTCCCCGCGCAGCAGGCGGGTCTCGACGCTCAATTGCAGGCTTCGCTGGCTGCAATCAACGCAACTCCGCGAGCAATCAAGGAGGGTGTAGAAGTGGGCGAAGCCGCCGCCGCGGCTTTGATTTCGGAGCGCACCGGTGACGGCTTGAATGCAAACGTTCCTTACAACGAACCGAGCGCGCCCGGGGTTTTCGAACCGAACCCGCCGGGTTCAGCGCCGGTCACACCGTGGCTGGGAAAAATGCGGCCGTTCACTATGCGAAGCGCCAGTCAATTCCTGCCGGACGGCCCGACGGCGCTGAGCAGCGAGGAGTGGGTAGCGGATTACAACGTGACACGTCTATTCGGCGGCGCTACGAGCGATCTCAGGACTCCTGCACAAACCGAGATCGGACTCTTCTGGACGGCGCACACCGGAGCACAGTATGGTGCGGCGTTCAATGACTTAGCCGAGCATTACAGCCTCGATCTGCTGGACTCGGCGCGCCTGCTGGCGATGCTTTGGACGGGTTATGCCGATGCGGCTATCGGATGTTACAACGGAAAATACACTTACAACTTCTGGCGTCCAATCGGCGCGATCCCGGCAGGCGGGGGCGATCCCACGCATCCCGGGCTGGTGGCTGATCCTGCCTGGAAATCGCTGGCAGCGACGCCGAACCACCCCGAGTATCCTGCGGCTCATGCCTGTCTTACCGGCGCGGTGTCCAGCCTGGTAGCAGATTTCTTCGGCACGCGGAAAGTACACGTAGTAGTTAAGAGCACGGTGTTCAGCGACGGCATTCACACGCACACGTTCGAGAACACGGGCGATTGGGCAAACGAAGTATATTGGGCGCGCATATTCGCCGGTTTTCACTTCAATCATTCGCTGCAAGATGGCGCGACGCTCGGCAAACAAGTTGCCCATCAGCTCTTTCGCGATCATTTTCGGCTCGAGCACGACACTGACAGGCGGTGATTGTGTGCGCGCTTTCCGCCTCTCTTCCCTCCAGGGAGGAAAGACATTGTCTTCCTCTCTCATTGTCTTGCGCTGCTCCTGGCCGATTTCACACAGTACAATGACTTCCTGTGACGGGCGAGCGCTGGCGGCAACTGGAGGAGTTGTACAACGCCGCGTTAAATCTTCCATCAGAGAAGCGGAAGGCCCTGCTGGAGCGCGCTGATCCGGAACTGCGCGCTACCGTAGGAGCCATTCTGGCCGAGGAAAGCGATGGTTCCGAAGGCAGCTTCTCCCTGGATCGGCCCGCCTGGGAGGGATGCGAGAGCCTGCTGCAAACGGTCCTGAGCATAACGACGGGGACGCAGCTGGGTCCTTATCGTATCGACAGTCGAATCGGGCAAGGCGGTATGGGCGAAGTGTTCCGGGCAACGGACACACGGCTCAATCGGACCGTCGCGATCAAGACTGCGATGGTGGCGTTTACCGACCGCTTCGAGCGTGAGGCAAGGGCGGTCGCGACGCTCAACCATCCTCACATTGGAGCTCTCTACGACATCGGCTCGAGCCCGGAGGGCCTCAGTTACCTCGTGTTGGAATACGTCGAAGGTCCCACGCTGGCGGATTTGATCGCGAAAGGACCGATCGCGCCAGAAGAGGTTCGCCGCCTTGCTTTTCAGATTGCTGAAGCGATCGAAGCAGCGCATGAAAAAGGAATTGTCCACCGGGACCTGAAGCCAGGAAATATCAAGCTGGCCGACGGCAATACGGTGAAGGTTCTCGATTTCGGATTAGCGAAAGCACTGAACGAAGGGCACGGAATGTTGCCCGGCGACGTGACACAAGAGGGGGTGATTCTCGGCACGCCCTCTTATATGTCTCCTGAGCAGGCGTTGGGCGGCCCGGCGGATCGACGCTCCGATATCTGGTCGTTCGGGACGCTGGTCGCGGAGATGCTTTCCGGAAAGAAGATGTTTTCCGGCAGCACGAGTAGTGAGATCCTGGCGTCGGTAGTTCGCGGCGATCCGGACTTATCGGGATTCCCGCCCGAGTGGCTACCGCTCCTAAGACGCTGCCTGACGAAGGATGTACGCCGCCGGTTGCAGGCTATCGGGGAGGCGCGGCTGGCGATTGAAGACGGACTCGCGAGCGCCGCCCCTGAGAAGCCGCCGAGACTCCAGTGGCCGTCGATCGCGGTGACAGCAGCGTGCCTGTTAGGGGCCGTCATTCTATGGATCGAGCGCGCTCCCGCTCCGCCGTCAGACAATCCTCTTGCGAATGCAACCTTCACCCCATTGACGGACTATGACGGGACTGAGTCAGACGCCTCGATTTCACCGGATGGAAAGTTTGTGGCATTTCTTTCCGATCGGAGCGGAGTATTTCATGTCTTTCTAGAGCGCATTGGCGTGGGCGGGCCTGTCGATCTTACGCCGGGACAAGAAGATCAGCGCGGACCCTTACGCAGCATTGGATTCTCGCGTGATGGAGCTGAGATTTGGGTGGCAGGAACGGAGAGGCGCAGACTTCGGCTCCTGCCGTTGCTGGGCGGGCCGCCTCGCCTCTTTTTGGGCGAGAAAGCTGTGAATCCAATCTGGTCGCCGGACGGCGCAAAGGTGGCTTTCCACACAACCGATCCGGGCGATCCCATTTTCGTCGCCGATAGCGACGGCTCAAACCCAAGGCAAATTTTTCGAGATGTGCCCGGTAAACACAACCATTATCTTGCATGGGGCGAGGACGGGAAGTGGATCTACTATGTCCACGGCACGCCGGCGACGCTTGAGACAGACTTGTGGCGGATACCCGCGGGCGGAGGGAAACCAGAACGTCTGACCAGGCAGAACAGTGAGATGCGGGACCCGACACCGCTAGGCGAGGCAAGCATCCTCTATCTCGGGAAGGAGCATGACGGCGCGGGACCATGGCTGTGGTCTTACGACCTGGCGCATAGAACTTCCCGGCGCATCGCTGTTGGATTGGAACAATACACATCACTCTCGGCAGCGAGCGACGGCCGGCGGCTGGCGGTAACGGTTTCGAATCCCACTGTGCGGCTTTGGAGCGTTCCGATTCGCGACTCGTTGATGAGGGAAACGGACGTGAGGCCATTTCCGCCCGAAGCGAGACGTGTGCTGGCACCTCGCCTGAGGGCAAATGCCTTGTACTACTTGTCGTCGATCGGGGCGGGCGACCGGCTGTGGCGCTTGCAGGGAAGCAAATCGACTGAGATCTGGAGGGCGGCGCAGAGTGGGTTGGTTGAACCTCCGGCGATCTCGCCCGATGGGGGCCGGATCGCCCTGGTGACTCGCCAAAACGGACAAAGGCGGCTGCGGCTGATCGCTGCAGACGGTACAGAATTGAGTGCAATTGCGCCGGGACTCGATGTGGACGGCTCCGCGGATTGGTCGCCGGATGGGCGCTGGATTGTGATCGGCGGCGACGACGGGCATGGCCAAGGGCTTTTCAAGATCGCGGTGGCCGGAGGTGTGCCGGTGCGGCTGACAAAAACGGCCGGGCGAAACCCGGTTTGGTCGCCTGACGGGTCGATGATTGCGTACTCGGGCCCTAACGTCTTCACGCTCGAACCGCTGCTGGCCATTCGGCCGGATGGAACTCCTATAAGGATGCCGGATATTCGCACTCACCGCGATGGCGAGCGGCTACGGTTCATGCCGGATGGGCGCGGACTGGTCTACATGCAGGCGAGCGAAGCGACACCATGGCAGGATTTCTGGCTGCTGGATCTCACGACAATGAAGACGCGCCGCCTCACTGAGCTGAAGGCTCGAGCGACTATGCGTACGTTCGACATTACGCCCGACAGCAAGCAAATTGTTTTCGACCGGCAGCGCGAGAATTCAGCCGTAGTGTTAATTGACACGACGGTCAGAGATCCGCACTAAGGCAAAGGGCAAATCCCAGTGAGTTCAAAGCAAGCTGCCAAACGGCAATGAGCGATGCAGACGATATTCGCTTTCTCCGCGTGGATGTTGGAGACGGCTTGGCATCTATAATGACGTCCGTTGAGCCGGACCACTCGCATTTCTCGGCCTTCGCATCTTGGAACGTCAGGAACAGGAATACGAAGCAAGGCTTACCACCTTGCGGAAGGCCATCCGGGACGGTCAAGCCAGGGGCTTTGCGGAAGGGAATTCTTTCGAACGCATGAGAACCGCCCTCAAACTCCCCAAGAAGAAACGCTGACCGGTGGCAACATTCCGGCTATCCCGTCCGGCCGATGCCGACGAGGAGGACCGGGAACCAGGACGATGATCGCGCCCGAGGGGAAGACGACAAAAGGGCGAAGTCAAGCAGAACTGAGCGGCGCAGTTCATCTGATACATTAGCCACACATGACGTGGGCAATGCGCAGACCACGGAGGCTGGAGTGGTTTGCTCTGGCGCTGCTCGTCATCTCGGTTTGTATCAATTATGCGGATCGCGGGAACCTGGGCGTGGCGGCGAAGAGCATCTCGGTGGAGCTGCACATCGCGCCGGACCGGCTCGGTTATCTACTTGCAGCTTTCTCGCTGACGTACGCACTTTCGCAGGTGATCGCGGGGAAGATCATCGACCGCTGGAACGTGAACTGGGCTTATGCCGCAGGATTTCTGCTGTGGTCGGCGGCGACCGGAGTCACAGGGCTTGCGAATACCTTCGGGACTATTTTGGCGTTGCGCCTGGTGCTCGGTTTAAGCGAGGCCGTTGCCTATCCTGCTTACTCGAAGATGATCGTGATCAGCTTCCCCGAACAACTGCGCGGGACGGCTAACGCGCTCATCGATGCGGGGTCGAAGCTGGGCCCGGCGATCGGGGTACTGCTCGGCATCAAGATGATCGAGTGGTTTTCCTGGCGCGGCATGTTTCTGGTGATTGGCGCGGCGAGCCTGCTGTGGCTGGTGCCGTGGTGCTTGGTGGCGGCACGGCTGGGGAGTACGCCGCAGAGTGCGCCGGAGGCTCCGGTCCGCATACCGAGTTACCGGGAGATACTGTCGCAGCGTTCCTTTTGGGGAACCGCGATAGGACTGTTTGGAGGAAACTACACCTGGTATGTCTTCCTGAACTGGCTGCCTTATTACTTCGAGACCGAGCGCCACTACACGAAGGACCGGCTAGCGCTGTTCGGTTCGCTGCCGTTCTGGACCATCGCGGTTGCGTCGATGCTTTTTGGAGCTTTGGCCGATTTGCTGATCCGGAAAGGCTGGGACGCCGGGCGGGTTCGGCAGACATTTATCTGTGTGGGGCTGGTAGGTTGCTGTGCTTTGATGCTGCCGGCGGTGGCGGTGGCAGATGCGTCATGGGCCAACATTCTGCTGCTGCTGGCGTCGGTATCGCTCGGGGCGTGGTCGTCGAACCACTGGGCGCTGACGCAGCTGCTTTCGGGACCGCATGCAGCCGGTAAGTGGACCGGCGCGCAGAACGGTCTGGGCAACCTGTCAGGGGTGGCGGGGCAGATTGTAAGCGGATACGTGCTGCAAGCAACACACTCCTTTTTTACGGCGTTCGCGATTGCGTGCACGGTGCTGCTATTTGCGGTGGTGGGGTATTCGGCCATCGTGGGCCGGCCGCGGGAGAGCGAGTGGGGGGAGGGCAGGCTAGTACTGCCAGAGTATCGAAAATCGGCGGTGTGAGGTCGACGCGACGCGGGCAAGTACTGAGTACGCCATTTCGCTTTAGCCTACAGCCGGAGTTGGAAAGCCTGTGATAAGCTAACTCCCAAGACAAGCGTCGGTCTTTCGGGACCGCACGCATATCCCCGGTGGGTATTTCCTCCGAGTGCCCACCGGGTCCTACCGAACGGCGGTCAAAGCCAACCGGAATGCGGGTCGATGACCGACGACTTTCGGGTTTGCGATACCAGCCTCCTCCGCCAAGGCTTCGAGCTCGCCGCGCCGAAATGCAGCGCGAACGGATTTAAGCCCGTCCTGCACGGTGATTTCGTTCCACCTAAAGATTGGCTTGGTAGTCCGCATGAACAGGTACGGAAGAACATGCCGCTCGAGATCGCAAACCAGCAGCCCCTTATTAGCTATTGCGTAAAATTCGCGCAAAAGGGCCACGACCTGGAAATTTTCGAAGTGATGCAGGAACAGGGACGACAGGACGTAGTCAAAGGTGCGGGGTCCGAAGGGTAAAGCAAAGGCATCCGCGATGACTTTGGGAAGCGGCGCTTTCTCGAGATTGGTCGAATTGTAGTCGAGGCTCACCACGAAAGCGTCGGGATATAACTCGCGGACGAGGCGGGCGGTATCGCCGGAAGCGGCGCCGACGTCGAGGAAGGTAGCGGGTTCGCTGGTTTTAACAATGGCGGGAAGCATTTTGCGCAGCACGGAGTGACCACCCAAGATCCGGTTGATGCGAACAAGGTCGGCCAAGTTGGGCCGGGCCTCTTCGGGAGGGACGTGGTCCATGATTTCCGGTTCGATGAGGCGATCAGTAAAGAGCGGGTTCATGGGCGCGACTGAAAGAGAGATGCAGGCAGATGAGAGAAGCGGGGCAAACAATTAGCGCCAGATTTGGACATCGTTATGCGTGCGGGTGGATCGAAGCGATTTGCGGGCCGATGTTTTCCGGAAAGACCGAGGAACTGATCCGCCGGCTGCGGCTGGCGCAAGCCGCGGGGAAGCGAGTGCAAGTGTTTAAACCGAGCATGGACAGGCGCTATTCGGATTCCGAGATCGTGACGCACGGCAATCTTCGGATGGCTTCGGAAGCGATCGGATCGGCTGGGGAGATCCCTGGCCGGACTGGCAGCTCGACGCAGGTGGTGGGCATAGATGAGGTGAATTTCTTCGGAGAGGCGATGACCGAAGTGGCCGGGCAGCTTGCCGATTGCGGAAAGCAGGTGATCGTCGCCGGCCTAGATACAGACTACCTGGGACGCCCCTTTCCGCCGATGCCCGATTTACTCGCGACCGCGGATTCGATCACGAAAATGCTAGCGGTGTGCGTGCGATGCGGTGCGCCGGCAAAACACACGCAGCGACTGGTGGAATCTGAGGAACTAATTTTGGTGGGAGCCGTCGGTTCCTATGAGGCACGTTGCCGACGATGCTTCGAACCTGGCCTTCCGCGCCAGGACGTTCCGGACCTACAGTTTGACGGCCAGAACGGGATTTCAGCTTTGGATTGAAACATAATAGAGAAATGAGCAGTACACCCCAGCAGCCGACTTATATCATTCCGCCGCCCTCCAGTCCTAACTGGAAGACGCCGCTACTTATAGGGATCCTGGTACTTCTAGCTGCCGCAAACGTATTCCTGTTTGTGCAGTTAGACCGGGTGAAGACAGACAATCGCAACGAGACAGCCAAGCTCTCGACAGAGTTCAACAGCGCGATGGAGAAGATGCGCGTGGATTCGAGCGAAGAGGTACAACGATCAAGACGCAGCGTGGAGCAATTGCAGGCGCGGTTGGCGCAGCAGAGGCGCGCAGCGGAGCAGGCCGTCGGTCAAGCGAAGATAGACGCCGAGCAGAAGGTACAGAGTTTACAGGAACGGGTTGCGCAGGAACAGGCCGCACAGCAGCAGGCGATCAGCCAGGTGAAGCAGACCGCGGACACGGCCACGACGCAGATCAGCAGCGTCTCCACCGACTTAGGAACCACGAAGACACAGTTAGAGCAGACCGTTGCCAATCTGAAGCGCGCCACAGGCGAGTTGGACAACCACTCCAGCCTGATTGCGACGAACGGCAAAGAGCTGCAGGCCCTGAAGGAACTGGGCGAGCGCAATTACTCGGAGTTCACGATTTCAAAATCGAAGCAGTCGACCCGGGTGGGCGATGTGATGGTGCTGCTCAAGAAAGCCGATCCGAAACATAACCGGTTCACGATTGCGATTACGGCCGACGATAAGACGGTAGAGAAGAAGGACCGCAGCATCAACGAGCCGATCCAGTTCTACACTTCGAAGGCGCACCAACCGGACGAGATCGTGGTGAACCAGGTCCGCAAGGACGAGATTGTGGGATACCTGGCGAGTCCGAAGGTGCAGAATGGAAGAGCAGGCTCTTAGCCTCAATCAATCATGAGATATCCCGAACAACTTATTTCGCGCATGCGCGAGGATCTTACTCAGTACGGGGTCGAGGAAGCGAGGACACCGGAAGAGGTGGACCGGCTTCTGGGACCAAATAGCGGGACGGTGCTGATGGTCACCAATTCCGTATGCGGCTGCGCGGCCGGGAAGGCGCGTCCGGCGGTAGGCATGGCGTTGCAGCATGGCAGCCGGCCGGACCACGTAGCGACGGTTTTCGCGGGCGCCGATGTCGAAGCTGTGGGGCGGGTGCGCGACCTGCTCAAAGGTTATCCGCCATCATCGCCCTCAATGGCGCTGTTCCAGGACGGAAAGCCGGTATTTGTACTGCACCGCTTTCAGATCGAGAGCAGTGAAGCTCCGCAGATTGCAAAGGTGCTGACCGAGGCCTTTGATCAATACTGCATCACTGCAAAACAGTAGGTTTTTGGAAGCCGTAGAGGCCGCGCGTTTCGATGAAGGCGCGGACCTCACGCGGCAACTCGGGGGTTCGTTGACCTGAGGCCAGGCGGTCACGGACGGATGAGCTCGAGACGGCGAGTTCCAGACCGTTCAAAGGATGAACGTGGGCGCCTGGCGGCACTTTATAAGCGCCACCAGGGCGCGTCACGACGATAAATTCGATCAGCTGCAGTAGTTCCCGCCAGTTTTTCCAACTTTCGAGTTCATCGAAAGCGTCCGCCCCAATCAGAAAGAACAGTTCGTCAGCGGAGCCGAGCATCTGGCGAAAACGCTGGACGGTATCGAACGTGTAGCTTCGCGCTTCACCTTGTTCCAGGCGAGAGGCCTCGAAGAGAGGGTATGGCGCGCAGGCAATTTCGACCATGCGGAAGCGATCCTCATAGGGAGTGAGCCCTGCGGCCGCTTTGTGGGGTGGACTTCCGGCAGGAACGAAGAAAACCCGATCGAGGTGGAAGCGTTCCGCGGCTTCGGCTGCGACGCGAAGGTGGGCGGAGTGGATGGGGTCGAAAGTGCCGCCGAACAGGCAGATGCGGCGGCCGGTACGCTGAGACTCAGACATGGAGGGCGTAGCGGTCGAGCCCGGTTTTTGGGTCGCTGGCTATCTGTTCCTGGGCGGCGCGGCTGGCGAGTTCATCGCAGCGGTTGTTGTCTTTGTCGAGGGCGTGCCCTTTAGTCCATTTCCATTGGGTTTGATGAGCGCCAACGAGCTCGTCGAGGGCAATCCACAGATCCTGATTGTTGACCGGCTGTTTATCGGCCTTACGCCAATTGTTCTTTTTCCAGCCGTGGATCCACTTGGTGATGCCGTTTTTGACGTACTCGGAGTCGGTGATGATTTCGACGGCGCAAGTCTCTTTCAGGCGTTTGAGGCCCTCGATGGCGGCGGCGAGTTCCATGCGGTTGTTGGTGGTGTGCGGACTGCAGCCGTAGGCTTCGCGCTCGAACTCGCCGAAGCGGAGGATGCATGCCCAGCCGCCCCGTCCCGGATTGCCTTTACATGCACCATCTGTGATCAGCCGGACCTGTTTCAAGCGACCTCGACGCACTCATCAGGAACGGCAGCCAGCTCGCCCGTGAAGAAAACATCTACAATCTCGAGGATGCGCTTCACATCTGCGGCGCGGTAAATCTCGGTGCGCAGTTTCGAGCCATTACGGACGCCGTGCGTGAAATAAGTGGCGAACTGTTTCATCTTGCCGACGGCATCTGATTCGCCGTGCTGCTCGAGCATCACGTAGTAGGTCTTCATCATCTCGTAGCGTTCGCGATCGGCGGGAATGCGGTAGGAGCCGGTGGCGAGGTACTCTTCGATCTGGCTGAAGATCCACGGATTGTAGGAGGCTGTGCGGCCGATCATGACGGCATCGCAGCCGGTCTCGCGGTGCATGCGAACGGCGTCTTCGGGAGTTTGAATATCGCCATTGCCGATGACGGGAATCTTAACAGCAGCCTTGACCTGAGCGATACGGGTCCAATCGGCGTGCCCGCTATACCCCTGTTCGCGCGTGCGCGGATGCAGCGCGACGGCAGCCAGGCCACAGTCTTCGGCGATCCGGGCCATCCGCACGGCGACGAGTTCGGCATCGCTCCAACCGGCGCGGAACTTGCAGGTGAGCGGAATCGAGATGGCGGAACGAACCCGCCTCAGGATGGTTTCGACAAGCGGCAGATCTCGTAGCAGCCCGGAGCCGCCGTTGCACTTCACCACTTTGTTGACCGGGCAGCCGAAGTTGATATCGACGATATCGAAGCCGCGCTCTTCGCAGACTCGGGCAGCGTCGGCCATGACGTCGGGGTCGGAGCCGAAGAGCTGGCAGGTGATGGGGCGTTCTTCAGGCTCGAAGTAGAGGTAGCGGAAGTTGCGGTTCGGCTTTTTGGTTGCTTTTCTGGTGCTGACCACGCCGTGAGAGCTGGTGAACTCGGTCATCAGAAGGCCGCAGCCGCCCTGGTTACGAATCAGACGGCGGAATACGGTATCGGTAACGCCGGCCATAGGCGCGAGGACCGTGGCCGGGCGCACGGGAATGTTTCCGATCTGAAAACCGGGCGGGAAAGCGGCTGGGAGAGCGGGCAGAGGATCGGAAATAGCTTTATCTAGCATCCAAGAGAATAGGGATCAGGGGCGGCGCCACCCGGAATGACTTCATTTTAACGTCCTGCCGCCGCAACGTTTTGCGTTATTTTTACGTTCAAGTAGTAGGAGGCGGTTAGCGTGCGTTCGAGCCTTGTTAAAGTAATCCTCGCGTTCGCGGCGGGCCTGGTTGTGGCGCTAGCGAGCGCACTGATTTACGTCAGAGTGCACGACGAACGACGGGCGACCCCGGTTATCCAGGTCGAGCAGGCTCCCGAGCCCGATACGCAAGCGAAGGCGGCTGTGCCGGAGACGGCGCCGGCGGATACGGAGCCAGCGGAGCAGAAGCCCGAGAGCAAAGTAGCGCCTGATGAAGTTTCCCCGCCTGCGAGACACGTACGGAAAGCTCCGGTTTCGAAACCGAAAGCGATGAGACCGGCAGAAATAGCGCGGCCGGTACAAGTAGTGCAGAACACGGCCCAGAATATGCCGCCCACCGCTTTTCCGCCCACGGCAGCCCCGAGCTATCCCCCGGTGAACCAGCCAGCTTCGGGTGCGCAGGTGCAAGGGCCGCCACAGCCGAACGAGATAGCGCCGGGTCCGGCACAAGCTCCGCAGCCGCATGTGGTCGAACTCGCAGCCGGCAGTTCGGTGGCGATCCGGTTGGCGGAGCCCATCTCGACGGACCATAACTATACGGGCGATACGTTCCGGGGGACGCTCGACCAGCCGATCATCAGAGACGGCTTCATCATCGCGGATAAGGGCTCGAAGGTTCTCGGGCGGATCGCGGAGGCAGACAAGGCGGGGCGGGTGCGAGGCGTAGCCGCACTGAGCCTGACCTTAACCGAAATCAACACCACCGATGGGCAGCGGATCGGCGTGCAGACGAACCTGGTCGAGAAGCGGGCGCAGGGGAGTACGGGAACCGATGCGGCCAAGATAGCCGGCGGAGCAGCGCTGGGCGCACTGATCGGGGCTCTCGGCGGAGGCGGCAAGGGAGCAGCTATCGGAGCCGGCGCAGGCGGCGCGGCAGGTACGGGCGTGGTCCTCGCGACGCGGGGTAAAGCGGCCGTGCTACCGAACGAAGCCAGGTTGACATTCCAGCTGGCAAGTCCGGTAACGATCACCGAGCATTTGAATCATTGATCATTCTGATGCGCTTCGGCGTCGACAGCTTCTGAGCGCACCTGCTGCGAGGGTAGCGAGATCCGTCGAGGCTGGAGGTCGAGCTCGCGGACAGGTTCGATGGTGTTGGCGGTAGCGGAATGCAGGGTTTTCAGTTTGCGGCCGGAGACAAAGACGCGGCGTTCGAGTGAGTGAGCGGTGGCGTTGTAGGCCGAAACGGTTTTCTCGATCGCGTCTCCCAGACTATTGAAATTGTTGCTTAGCGCCAGCAGGCGATCGTATAGCTCCGCCCCAGTCTGCGCGACGTTCTTGAGGTCGTCGGCAATCTGCTGTTGACACCAGCCATGCGAGACGGTCAGCAGAAGTGTGATGAGGGTAATAGGGCTGGCGATGACCACGCGACTGCTCGCGGCGAACGCAAGCAGTTCGGAGTCGTGTTCCAGGGCGGCGCCCAACAGGGATTCGAGAGGCAGAAAAGCGACCACAAATTCGGGCGAGCACGGAAGCTGCTGCCAATAGGCCTTTTCGGAGAGCGCTTTGACGTGATTCCTGACCTGGCGGGCATGATCGGCCAGACAGCGCAGACGGGCGGCTTCATCCTCGCATTCCGTGGCGCGCAGATAGGCTTCGAGAGAGACCTTGGAATCGACCACCACCTGACAGCCGTTCGGAAGGCGCACGATGAGGTCGGGACGCTGACGCTTCTCGCCAAACAGGGTCTGCTGCTCGGAAAAGTCGCAGTGCTCGAGCATCCCGGCGAGTTCGACCACCCGCCGGAGCTGCATTTCGCCCCAGCGGCCGCGCTGGGTGGGAGAGCGCAAGGCGGTCTTGAGCTGGTCAGTCGATTGGCGAACGCGCTCTTGTAGTTCGGTGAGC
The DNA here is from genome assembly GCA_963723645.1 of Terriglobia bacterium. Lineage (GTDB taxonomy): Bacteria > Acidobacteriota > Terriglobia > Bryobacterales > Bryobacteraceae > Bog-105. The sequence goes on along the minus strand of CAVRRR010000003.1, from coordinate 1,313,082 downwards.
GCCTGGACCTGGGAAGTGATCCCCTGATAAGCGCCGATGCGCGACTTTTCAAGATTCTGGACCTGATCTTCGAAGCGCCGGAGCGACTGGCTTACCGGGTCGACGAGGTGTTGGAACTGTTCGCGGCTGCGATCGAGCAGCAGCTGACTGTTTTTCTGCAGCGCGTCTTGGGCAAGAGCACGGAAGCGTTCTTCGAGCTGGTTATGGGTTGAGGTGAGCAGTTTGAGCTGAACGTCCGAGACTTCGCGTACTCTGACTGCCTCGGCTTCCTGGCGGAGAGCGGTTCGCTCGGCGGTCTCGAGATCGGCGCGGAGTTTCTGGTTTTCGAATTCGCGATCGGTGGCTGAGCGCCGCCAGCGTTTGGCATCGCCCCACTGATAGGCGGCCGCCGCGACCGTGCCGAACAGGCATAGGAGCAGGAAGCCCACGAGAACGGTCATTTACGGAAGCCGGTTTCAGCCTTCCATTCGTCGAGCGTATTAAAAACGATCGGGCAGTAGACAGCGCGGTCAGGCATGTGCCACATGCGGCTTACGAGCGAGCCGTTGCCTTTCACGAGATGGGGGAAGTTCTCGCACGTCTGGGGACGAGCTTCGTAGACCGAGCATAGATTGCCGTCGAGAAACACGCAGCCGTTTTCGGTGCGTTTGAGGATACGGCCTTCATCGGGAGATTCGACTGTGTAATCGCGCAGGAACTCGGAGACTTTCATGCCGAGATAGCGGGCCAAGTGCTCGGAGTCGCGTTCGGTGACCTGGGTGGTCGCAACGCGGCAGCAGTTGGCGCACGAGGTGCAATCGATCGACTCCTCGACACTCTGGGCGATGGCCTTCAATCTGCGCTCGACGAAATTGTGGCTTTTCATCCAGACGCGAAAGCGTTTATTTTCCTCGCGCTGCTTCTCCCCGAACCTCTTGATCTGCACGAGATCGGTGGTCAATTGTTTGGGCAAGTACTCTCTATTATCGTCCCCGTGAACGAAGTGGATTTGGGCTGGCCGTGAGGCTGGGTGTACGAGGTGCAAGCCGCACACCCCGGCAGCTTACTTTTCAGCAATCAGCGCAAGTTTATGGATGGCCGGTGCCTCGGTAAAGTACTCGTCCGCTTTCGCCATGAGGGCTTTGGCGATTTCGCCCGTCAGGTGAGCGTCGCGGCCTGCTTCATCGTCGAACGTATCGAAAATGCCGAACATGCCCGGTTTATCTTCTTTGAAGCCGTACCAGTTCACGGTTCGGGCTTCATCCTGGACCATTTGGCCACCCTGCTTCAGAAAAGCTTCGACCTCGGCTTCTTTGCCGGGCTTGGCTTTCAACTCAGCATAAAGCGCATACTTTGCCATTTCTATCTCTCCTCTGTCGTTCGAAGTGTATCCGCCCCAGTCACGAAGCGCATACTTTGCGTTCCTATCTACGGATTCGAATCCCAAGAAAACGATGCGGGCACTCAGAATCGAAGCGCTTGCCGACGTGCTCTTAGATAATGGAGATGTGACGGACCAGTTATCGCTATCGCTTTGGCTAAGCCGGAACGCGCAAAATAGCCGGCTACGACAGTTCGAGAAGCTGCTGCGGCTTTTTCCATTCTCCCAACGCCCGCAGCCGCAGACGACGGTAACGATCCAGGCGATCGATACGACGGAACCGGCGCTGCTCGAGCGGCCGCAAAACGGTCCGGTGAATATCGAGGAGGTTATCAAGACCTTTCAGGATTACTCGGGAGAGGACGTCGCCTACCTATTAGAAAGCTGGTGGGATTTGTGGCAGTTCGACGGTGATTGGAAATTAGCGCCAGCGCGGGTGCTGCTGTCGTGCTTTGGGCGGGAATTCAACAGCGGCACAGGCAAGAAGCGCGGCGAGCAGGAAGATTTGAGGATCGATTTTGGTGTGGACGCCAATTTTCTGCCGCAACCGGAAATACTCGGGAGCGCGAAGCTGGTGGAATCGAACATCAAGAGTCTTCTTCGCCTGGTGCATGAGCTCGATACGGCTCTCGCGGTGACGAAGCGAACGCTCGAAACAGAATCGGGCGAGAACTTTGCTCACCGGCTGCAGGACGTGATGTCCGGAGCCAGCTAGAACTGCGTCATCGGTATATTTTTGCTACTGAAGTTGATTCCGGCAATTATGCGATTGAGAGAGCTCGAGCCATAAGCCAGAAGCGCGCCATACCGCTGATATTGATAACCAACGTAGCCAGACATGTGCGGGATCAGAATGCGTGAATAAGTGGTCGTAATGAAGGTGCCCTTGTAGCCTTGGGCAATCGTATTCGAAATGCTCGTAAGATCCGAGTAATTGAAGGTGGCGTTCAACGAGGATTTTCGAAAGCTGCGCGAAATTACGCCGCCGAAGAACGTATTGGATGAAGTCAGATAGGTACCGTTACCCGGATTGACGCTATGCCCGCCGCTGGCTCCGAGCGTGAAGCGGCCAAAGCTATGACTCAGATTCCCGACAATCGTGGGCACATGAGTAATCGTGTTGTAAGCGCCGACCTCGTAGCCGATGACGTTTTGCCCTCCGAGGATGACGCTCACCGGAATGTCAATGATGCCTGCGCTGTGGACGCGGGTGTAACCAGCGGAGACATGGGCGACCCAATTTTTCCCGAAGGTGTGCGCCACGGTTCCGAATACACCATCGATTTGCGAGTTGCCCGCGGCGTGCTGATAGTAAAAGTTATCGTGCGAGTAAGTTCCGCCAAACGAGGTGCGGGCGGTAAGGGCGTACGTTGCCGAAACAGACTCGACGCCTCCCGTGGAGCCAATCGCGCCGCCGTAGTTATATCTATTTAGGAAGAAGTTGCCGCTGACGGTGTAAGTAAGACGCTGCGACTGGCGGTAAGAAGCATTGACCCCGCTACTCAGGAAACGAGAAGTGGAGCTGAAAGGATTAGTTTCGACTGCGCCGCCGTTGGAGCCCAGCGTGCCGAAGTATGCATTGCTGTAGAAGAGAATACCGGCGGATTCGTTGAAAGATAGAGTCCAGCGGGCGCTCAGGCGCTTGGTATAGAGGACTGAGAGGTACTGATTAGTGCCATTTCCTCCGAAGCCGCTCGAATAATCCCGAAATTCTCCGCGATAACTCAGCGACAAGACGGAAGTGGAGAATGTCTTTGAACCCGTGACGCCACCGCCGATGTCGAAGCCCGGTCCGCCCCGCTGATTAGTCTGCAAGGTTTGCTGGGTGGAATCATAGACGCCGTCCATAAAACCAAAGAAGTTGAAGTAGTCGCCGTTGAAGAACTGGCCGGCGAGGCTAGTGAGCACATTGCTTCTCGGAGTGGTTTGGATCGGCGTCGAGGGAGAAGCATCGGGCGACGACTCCTGAGCCGCAGCGGTAAAACATCCAAACGCACAAAGCAGAACAGCAAACCTCTTCAACAAATCCTCCCAGTAACACTTCTCAACGCGAACGATGCGGCCGCGATCCGACTCAGCAGAAAAGCGCGACTCATTCAGTCTGCCGAAGGGGTTCTCGGGTGTCAAGCTAAGCGAGAGACGCAGGGCGGCCCCGAAACGGCTACTTATTTGGCAGAACCCTCGTTGAGCAGGGCCTCCAGTTTCGACATATCGGACGGTTCGCCGAAATTTGTTGCCCTGAGGCTCGAGTCGATGTTGCGAAGAAGTCCGACCAGAACGGACCCTGGGCCCACTTCAACGACACGCTTAATACCGGAGTGGGCCATCTTGAGAATTGTCTCAGTCCAGCGGACAGGATTGGGGATCTGCTGGTACAAACCCAGACGGGCGGCCGCACCGGTGTTTACGAGATCAGCCTGCCAGTTGTTGACGAGGGGAAAGGCAGGATCGGCAAAAGGGATGGCCTCAAGATCGCGTTCGAGCCGGAGTTGGGCAGGTTTCATCAACGAGCAATGGAACGGAGCGCTCACGGGCAGGCGAACCGTACGTCGCGCCCCAGCGGCCTTAGCGAGCTCCATGGCGCGATCTACAGCAGCAGCATGACCGGCGATAACAACCTGGTCCGGGGAATTGAGATTCGCCGCGGCAACGACCTCGCCTTGCGCAGCTGTTTCAAGGACGTAATCCAATTTACCTTCAGGAAGTTTGAGCAGGGCGGCCATAGCGCCTACACCTTGCGGGACGGCTTCCTGCATGTATAGACCCCGCTTGCGCACGAGCCCGAGGGCGTCGGAAAACGAAAGGGTACCGGCCGCTACGAGGGCAGAATACTCGCCGAGGCTGTGACCAGCAACCAGGCTTGGGCTAAAGCCGCGGGAGGCAAGAACACGATATGCCGCGGTTGATACAGCAAGCAAGGCGGGCTGGGTATTAGCGGTTTGTTTTAACTCATCCTCGGGGCCTTCGAAGCAAAGGCGCGACAGGGGAAACCCGAGGGTGTCATCAGCTTCCTCGAAAGCCAGCCGTGCCGCGGGATATTCCGCAGCGAGCGCTTGTCCCATGCCGGAAAACTGTGATCCCTGTCCAGGGAACACGAAAGCAATGTCGTTCATGATAGCGGCGGAATGTTCTCGTGAGTACCAGGCGTTCTAGGCTAGTTATGCGGCTCTCGTGAGAAACATCTACCAATAGTAAGCCTCCGAGGCGGCCCGATTCATCGAAGTGTTTTATAGTGAAGACAGAAATGAAGAAAAAGCCGCCCGCAGAATCCGTGGTCGCGCCGGAGATTCTTGCCATGGCGAAGAAGTCGGTTGAGCCGGGGCGAGTGGCCTCGCAAAAAAAGTGCGCTGTTTGCGGCGCCTTGTGCACGCCGTCGGCGGGCCCACAAGTAGCGGACGAAGACTTATGCTGGGTCTGCCGCCGGCTGAAGATCAGCGCGTGGCGAGATTCAGACCAGCAGGTAGCAGCTCAGGAATAAGTAGCGCGGGTTCGGCGTTGTCGTATTGCCGAACCAATTCCCTTCTCTGCTCCGGACAGGTTGCAGCAGCAATCCAGTACACTGGAGCATTCCACGATCCGAATCGCTTCCAAAAGCGGGGACTGGTATGGCCGGCGAACAGCATTGACGATTCGCTGCCGGGAGGCACGAAAGCATGCGGTTCAAGGCTGGATTCTTTAGTCTTGCCTGGTTGACGGTGCAGCTCTCTTTTGGAGCACCGAATACGACGCCGACGTTTACGAAAGACGTTGCGCAGATACTACAAGCGCATTGCCAGACATGCCACAGGCCGGGGGAAGCGGGCCCTTTTTCGATGCTGACCTACGAGGAGACACGCCCGTGGGCTGCAGCGATGAAAGAGGCAGTTCAAAGAGGCAAGATGCCACCCTGGTTTGCCGACCCGCACTACGGAAAGTTCAGTAATGCAAACGTTCTGAAACAGAGCGAGATCGAAACAATCGTAGACTGGGCCAACGCCAAGGCTCCAAGGGGCGATCCGAAAGATCTGCCTTCGCCGGTGCAGTGGGTGGAAGGTTGGCAGATAGGCAAGCCCGACCTGGTGCTACAACTCCCGACGCCTTATGAGATACCCGCATCGGGAACAATCGATTACCAACACATCATCGTTCCGACGCACTTTGCGCAGGACACGTGGATACAGGCGGCGGAGGTGCGGCCGACTGATCGAGCGGTTGTGCATCACATCATCGCGTTTGTGCGAGAACCGAATTCAAACTGGTTCAAGGGGGAGAAAGCGGGCCAGTTTTTCATCGCACCGCAGGTGAAGACCGAAGCGCAGCCGGACACGAGTGCTCTGCCAAGCGACTTTCTAGTGGGGTACGCACCGGGGCAGCCAGCGGAGATGCTGCAGGGCGGGCAAGCCAAACTGATCAAGGCCGGATCGGACATCATCTTCCAGGTGCACTACACGCCAAACGGGAAAGCGACACGGGATCAAACAAGGCTGGGGCTCGTTTTCGCTAAGGAGCCGCCCAGGGAGCGCGTGCTCACTTTATCTGCGACGAACGGCACGTTTCAAATTCCGCCAGGGGATCCAGATTACCGGGTGGATGCAACCTTCGAAGTGGCCACGCAGGTTCATATGTCCGGGCTGCACCCGCACATGCACGGCCGGGGCAAAGACTTTCTTTATCGAGTGGTTTACCCGACGGGTGAGAGTCAGACGCTTTTAAGCGTGCCCCGATATAACTGGCACTGGCAGAACTGGTACACGCTCCAGCAGCCCATACTGCTTCCGAAGGGGACGAAGATCGAGTGCACGGCGCATTTCGATAATTCGGCGAATAATCCGGATAACGCAGATCCGACGAAGAAAGTCATATGGGGCGAGCAAAGCTGGGACGAGATGATGGTCGGGTTCTTCAATCTCGTATTCGACGCTAAGATGCCCGTGCAAAATCTTTTTACGAAAAAGACTACGGCGGCGATCGCGAGCCGGTGAGACGCCTCCTCATTCTGGCGGCGGCCGCTGCTATGGCCGGTCAACTCGGATTCAGCCAAGCTCCGGAGCACCGGCGAAAACAATTGCTCGCGATCGGCGAGGAGAAGGGTTACCGTCACGAGGCGGTGTCGCATGCGCTTTCGACAATCGAACGATTAGGGCGTGAATCCGGGCTGTGGGACACGTTCATACGCACCGATACCGAAGCTCTTACAAAGAAGAAGCTTGAATACAACGCAAAGAACCTGAACGATTTCGATGCAGTCCTTTTTTATACGGGCGGCAATCTGGAGATGGACGAGAGCCAGAAGGCGGACTTTCTTTCCTTCGTTCACGACGACGGCAAGGGCTTTATCGGAGTGCACAGCGCGACGATCACGTTCACGAACTGGCCCGAGTACGGAAAGCTGATAGGCGGGTATTTCGATGAGCATCCCTGGAAGACCTTCGACGCTCCAATTCTGGTGGAAGATGCGGGGTTTCCAGGCATGTCGCAGTGGCCGATTTCGTTTACAATTCGAGACGAGATTTATCAGGTGAAAGACTTTTCGCGGGAGAACTGCCGGGTGCTGATGCGGCTCGACGCTGCCAAGCTTGATTTGAAAAACTCGCACGTGCACAGAACCGACCGCGATTTTGCAGTGGCCTGGGCCAAGATGTATGGCAAAGGGCGCGTTTATTATTCGACGCTGGGGCACGTTGAAGAGAACTGGGACCGGCCGGATTTTCAGCAGATGTGGGTAGGCGCGATCAAGTGGGCGCTGGGCCTGGTGGATGCGGACGTTGCGCCTCTACCGGCTCCTAAATAATAGCGGGATGATCAACCGGAGGCACTTTGTGCGACGCGCAGGCTGCCTGACAGCACTGCCGAGTCTCCGTTTGCTGGGGGCTGAGCGACTGGAGATAGGCGTGGGCACCTTTTCTTATCACGGCCTGTCGATAGAGGACATGATCGTTCAGCTCAGAGAGCTGAACATCAAGCAGATCGAGATGTCGCGCGGGGAGTTCATGCTGCTGACACCTCCACCCACGGCACAGATGTGCGAAGCGGCTCGCACCCAGCTCGACAGAGCAGGTATCCGGTGCCTTTCTTATTACACCGCGACGATCGGGAACGGCCAGCAGATCGAGCAGGCCGTGCGCAACGCAAAGCTTCTGGGCGCGAGTAATGTATCGGGCGACGCCACCGGGCCGATTCTGCGTGAGATTGATACCCGCTTCACACGCGAGGGGCTGACGTTCGGGATCCATAACCACTGGTTCGCACACAAGTTCGCCTATGAGAGCGTGGAGGATGTTCTTGGCGGGCTCGCCGGGTTGTCGAAGACAATGGGGGCAACTTTGGATGTGGGTCAGATGGCGGCCTGCGGACATGATCCGGTGGACGCCGTGCAGAGACTCGCGCCGTATTTGAAGGTCGTGCATTTGAAAGACGTGGCGGGTGCAGGAGCCGAACACAATGTACTGCTTGGGCGCGGTATTGCGAACATACCGGGCGTGATGAAGGAACTAAAGAAGATTCGCTTTGCAGGGCTGGTAGCGATCGAATATGAAAAAGAGGGCGACGTAAATGGGGATATGCGCGAGGAAGTCGAGTATGCCCGCCGGCTCGCGTGACTTGAACAGATCAACTGCCCGCCGTTCCCGTTTACCGGGCCGCTGGATTAAAAATACTCGGGCTTTTGAGCCCGACCCGCTTACCCGGCAATCCAGGTAGGGTATAGCAGCGTGCGCTTCGTTAAGCAGGAGAGGAGCGCCGCTCTAAACAGCGGGATGCCGTTTAGTCGGCGTCTTTCTCACCCTTTTCACCGAGCTCGACAATGTCACCGTCCTGAAACAGTATGTCTTTCAGGGTCGTGCGCCATTTCGGCAGGCGGCGGAGGAGAAACTCGAGGTTCATGCCGAAGTGTTTGAACTCCTCACCTTGGGCGTTCGTCATGATGGCCTTTGCAACCGGGTCTTTCTCAATACTTAAGCGCTGTTGGTACCAGTTGATTGCTTCCGCTTCTTCGGTCAGGGAGGCCATGATTCTAGCGAACGTTCTCGTCTCTTCCGAGAGTTCCTGCGCCGGTTCGTGGTACTGATCAAAACCCAATGTTTCTTCTTCCTCTCGTATTGACTGTACACGGCGGGGGCGGAGACGGAGCGCGAGCCTGTGGTGTATCAGCTCCCTCTAGACACGTTTCCAATCTTGGTTGCGTGCGGTTCTCGTATTTGAGGGGTCCAAAAAAGTAGCGCCGTGTACGAGGATGAGCGGCTAAAGGGCCGAACAACCCTGCACGCGGCGCGCTATGAGTGGAAGTGAAAGGAGCGCGGATCAGACCTAGTCAGCTAATTTGCGGCGGCGCCGTAAAGCAGCCGCAAGCAGACCGACTCCGCCCACGAGAGACAGTGCGACCGAACTGGGTTCGGGGATAGCGGCGGCGGTAGTGGTAATGAAGTTGTACATCGGCAAGGCCGTCCCATCGTATCCGGGCTCACCTGCAATGGGGGTGTAGGAAGAAACGCCGTTCGGGCTTTCAGTGATCGTGACCGTATTTGGGACGGGAAACGGCGGCCGAGGTTCATCGGCGAGGTCCGGCGTGTTGGCTGCGGTTCCCTGCGAGTAGAAGATGAGAGTGCCATCGCCGTTAAAGCGGAGGACGTCGGTAGGAATTCCGGTTTGCGCCCCGAGCACTTCCACGTCGCCTCCTGTACCGGTAAACGGGAGAGTGTAGATGAGGGTGCTAGGCAAACCTCCGGGTCCAGGATCCGGGCCTAGATGAAAAGGAAGCCCGTGGCCGTTCTCATCGACCGTGATGATGGTCGCGGCGGGGGCGGAGACGGAAAATAAAAGAGCAGCAAAAGCAACTGACGAAAGGACTGTAGACTTATTCACGCTTTTCTCCAACAGATGTAGGACATATAAGAACGGTTAGTATAGTCTCGTTATAGACTCGCACATCCCGGGCTGATAACTACCAAATTTTCAGGTGCGTACCAGCCGGATGCACGAGAAAGTACCAGAACTACGGACGAAACCCAAATGAATTCGTCCGTAGTGCTTACTGGTTAACAGAGGCAGATAGATTTACTGCTGAGTCACGGGTCCGCTAGCGAAGATGAGCATAGCGCTTCCACCCGGCTTGCCGAGCGGTATGATGCTCACCGTACTGGTTGAGGAGTGAAGAAGCGAAGCGATGTTCACTACTCGGGTTTCGCCATCGCTCAATCCCGAAACTTCGATGTGACCCACAGTTGGATCGTTATCTATCTGGATCCGGAGATTCTTCAGGCCAGGGGTCCGGTTTGCAATGGTGACTACGCTCTCCGCGGGAGTGATCTGTCTGACCATAAACGGAACCGGCTTGCCTGGCTCCCGTGCTGCGTCCATGAGGCAGGGATCAATATAGGAGATGTTGCCGGCTTCATCCGTCAGCTGGAACTTCACGTATGAGGACCAGCCGCTTTCGGTGGCCGTAAAGCTGATGACGCTGTTTGTTCCAGGCGTGAACGGCGGTATTGAGACGGTTGCGTTCACAAGCTGCACCGGGGTGATCGATTTCATACCCGATTGCGTATCCGATGCCGTGAATGTCATCACAGTAGACGAACCGCTCTCAGTGTAAGTGCAACATGTCCACTGCGGGGCGGTAGTATCGGGAGTTGTGATGGTAAGAGCCACGCTCGCCGTGCGAGTATCCGAACTTCCCTTTCCACTTATTATGAGGTTGTAAGTGCCGGTTGCGGTTGACGAGGTAGTAGCAATGGTCAGGACCGAAGTACCCGAACCGGTAACCGAAGCAGGGTTGAAGCTGGCGGTGGCGCCTGCCGGCAAGCCGCTGCTCACGGAGAGGGCGACCGTGCCGGAGCCGGTCAGCGAAGTCACATCGACAGTTACGCTGGTCGAACTTCCTCGATTAACGGAAACGGACGGGGCCGAGGTAGCCAGTGTGAAGTCCGTCAGAAGCCCGTAGACAGCAACCTGGTTGGAGTGTGTGGCGACGTATACGCGGCCGTTGGCAACGGTAGGCTCGGTAAACCTGGGATAAGAAGGCAGCGCATCTCGCGCCGAGTTCTGATTGCTATTCCACAACTCCGAGGCCACATTGGACGCGTTGAAAGCATGCATCATGTTGTCTGGCGTGACCGCCCAGAGAATACCGGTGCCCGATTGTGCCGAATTGTCGGAAACGGCTAGCGATGCCGGATGATAGCCGGTAGTATTGGTGGTGCTTTGGGAAGCCGGCGTGGTGGTGAACTGGCTTGTTGCCGGATTGAAGCTGTAAGCGCGAAGGTAATCGTTCGAGCCCCAGACGTAAAGGGTATTGTTCGAGAATGCCAAATCGTGTATCTGGTCGCAGCCGTCCCCGCTCAGCGAGCAGGAGCCGCTGCCGGTAGCTTGAAAGGTCTGGACCGGGGTAACCAGGTTGTTCGAGTTGAAGAGATAAATAACCCCGTCTTTACCGCCTGTAACAAAAAGACTTGTCCCTGGGATCAGCAGTGGACCGCTGGAACTAAAATCCAGATCGTTGTTATTTAAGGCCGTGTAGTTGGCGGGCGGATAGGAGGCGAGAAACTGGCCAGTGGACGTCAACTGCAGGAATCTCATCGCATAGTCGCTCTTCGCGGCATCGCCCCCAGCGGTCCCGGTGGTCACTCCCGAGTCACTTGACGTGTATGCGGTCGCATTGCCGGTATTGAAGTAGATGTCGCCGACGGAATCTGCGACCAGGCCGCGGCCAGATTGCCAGATGCCGCCCTGCCCACCATTCGGTGTGCTGTTAAAGGCAACGGTCTGGGATTGGAGATTGCCGGCACTGTAACCAACAACCCAGCCGTGCCACTTGTCGTTGTCCGGCCCACAGTTGCCGAAAGCCATGTATACGGTGCCATTAGCAAGCAGAAGCGCGGTACGCTGCACGTCGGTGCTGGTCGCACTCAGGCTCACTTTGCCGTTTTTGGCGTCGTAGCCACTGGTACTCGGAACGCTCGCCTGAATCTGGACAGGGCCGCCGAACTTCTCTGCTTTGGTCGAGAGGTCGATGGCATGGAGGTAGTGAACGAAACCTCCGGTCGCCGGTGACGCTGAGACCGTGTAGATCGTGTTGGTGCTCGGATCGATAACCGGTGTACTGAGTATTCCAAGTTCGGACCCGGTGAAACTCGAAGCAGGACATCCATTGGCCGTAGGCGCGGGCACGGCGGTGCCAAGGTTGTAACTCCAAAGCGGAGCGGCACCGGGATTATCGGAATCAAAGGCATACACAGTGTTGTTCATGGTCGCGACATAGACTACATTCTTGGTCGCTCCATTGATTACTACGCCTGGCATATACAGGGGCTGTGCAAAAACCCAGCCGTCAACGCTCCAGGAGAATAGCTTCCCGAACTGGCTCTTATTGACGTTAGTGGGATTGAGATAGACTTCGTTGTCATTAGCGGATGTACGCGTGGTGTTGTATTGACCGGTTGTAACCGCGGGATTATTAGTTTGCGATAGAACAGTCGCCGCGCAGACCAAGGCGGCAAGCGAGATACGTTTGAACATGGAAACTCCGACAACTAAACATGCGAAGAATTTTGGAACTTAGATGGATGAGGACTTCGCGCGCAAGAATCCGGACAAAGAGGGTCTCATAGCTGTCGATTTACAATGAAGACCAAAATGCGCGCTAGAGGGTCGCTGCGGGCTCGTTCGGTGTTCCCCGATATTTGCTTTGTAACTATTCCAGAGCGACAACGTTAACAAGTCAACATCCAACAACTTATACTGCCACCGTAACACTGAATTGCCTGTCGGCCTATCGTAAAAATTACAGGTACTTGAAAGGGTTCGTAAGAGTATCAAAATGGGTTGAGTGGGTTGACTCTTGAGCAGAGCTGTGCATGGGATTGCTTGATCTGCTGGAAGAACCGAAAGAGAAGGGACCCGAGGAAAGGCGGCTACACCTCTGCGCCTTTCCTCGACTGTGGAGTGCAACTAGCGAGCGCTGGCGCCGGCAGCGGACTTATTAGCTGCCTGACGATTGATTTGGGACTCGCCAAGCTCGGTCAATTTGGCGTCTGCCTGTTTCTCTTCCTGGAGTGTCTGCTGCAGGAGTTGTACGCACTGTTGCTGGCCGAGAAGTTCAGCAAAGTTGCGCAGGGAACCATAGGCAGCCATCTCGTAGTGCTCAACCTGGTTGCCGGCTACGATCAGGGCGGCATCGCGCAAGGGCGAAGCTTCCACCATCCCGATCATCTTGTCGGCCTCCTGGCGCATCGCCTGGACGACTGAGTTCGGTTTCGTTTCGGGCTGTTTGCCCATTGCGCTGAAGATCTGCTCATCGCGCTGCGCATGCTGTTGGGTTTGCTTCAGGTGCTGTTCGAACGCCTGCCGGAGTTCAGGTGACGTGGAAGCCTGAGCCATCTTCGGAAGCGCTTCGATCAGCTGCTTCTCGGCATCGTAAGCATACTGCAAACCAGTTAGAAATAAGTCTTCGATTGATTGAACTTGCATATTCGACATGGTCCTTTCGTAAAGGAATCTGCTTGTGTGACTGATCTCCGGAATCGATCCGCACCAAGTACAAGTACTGAATCTGAACCTATGAAGGTATGCCGAGAAACAAAGCTACTGCTCGACCACGGATAGAAGTTTTCGAATCGGCGGGCCGGAAATGGTTTGTTTTGCGCCGCTTGGCCAGCTGATCTCTATCTTGCGGACGCCAGCTTCTGCGCCGACGCCGAAATAGAGCCTCTTGTCCTGCGCGGACTGGTAGCTGGCCGTGGTCGTGACCATTCCGTATTGCACTTTGCCGGACTCGGACGTTACTTTGACCCGTGCGCCTATTGCATCCCTATTACTGCGCGTTCCTCGGAGATCCAGTCCGATCCAGCCGTTCTGGTTCCCTCCCTCGTTTCTCAGAACGTATAGTGAGCCGCCGCATGTGACCACGACAACGTCGATATCGCCGTCATTATCCAGATCCCCGAACGCCGCTCCGCGGCTAGCCCACTTTTGGGAGAAGACGGCGCCCGATTGCGCCGAGACGTTAACGAATTTGTGATTTACCTGCTTGAGCAACAGTAACGGCTCTTTGTATTCGACGTGCGGCTGCGTTTTCTCGACGTTGTCCATTACGTGGCTGTTGGCGAAGAAGAGATCCTTCGAGCCGCCATTGTCGTAATCGAAGATACGCATCCCCCAGCCGCCATACAGGCGGGTCATCTCGCCGAGCCGGGAAACGTTTGTATCGTAGTCGAACTGGCCGTTGCCGGTGTTGTGGAAATATCCGTAGGTCTCGTTGGAGAGCGCGGTGGTGACGATATCAGGCTTGCCGTCGTCGTCCACGTCGGCGGCGTCGGTTCCCATGCCGGCAAAGGTTTTGCCGTCGTCTGTGAAGCCGACCCCGGCGGCGACGCCATTTTCGGTGAAGGTGCCGTCTCCGTTGTTTAAAAACAAGAACTGCTGGAAGGAGTCATTCGCCACGCTGATATCGATGCGGCCGTCATTGTTGAAATCGGCGAAAGCCACGCCTAAGCCCTTGCCCGGAGAGGCTGCGATGTGGCTTTGGGCGCTGACGTCGGTGAAGGTGCCGTCGCCGTTGTTGTGGAACAGGTAATTGGAAACGGCTTTGAAGTTGTCGGGATGGCAATAGGCGCGTCCGCCGTCTTCACGTGCGCCGCAGTAGATGTTTTTCGAGAAGTTCCAATCGAGGTAGCGGGCGATAAAGAGGTCGAGCTTGCCGTCATTATCGTAGTCGAAGAAGCCGGCGCTCGACATCCAGCCCGCGGTTTTGAGCCCGGCTTTAGATGTGATGTCTGTGAAGGTGCCGTTGCCGTTGTTGTGATAGAGAATGACGCTTCCGAAGTTGGTTACGAGGAGGTCCGGGTAGCCATCGTTATCGAAGTCGCCGACGGCCGCGCCCATGCCGAAACCGCTGCCACGCACGCCGGCTTTGACGGTCACGTCCGTGAAAGTGCCGTCGTGGTTATTGTGATAAAGCCGGTTCCAATACTGGGGGTCGGACTTGTCGGGCGGTTCGGTATCGGTCTGACCCGGATGAATGTGCGCTCCGTTCACGACGAAAATGTCCAGATAGCCATCGCCGTCGTAGTCGAGCAAGGCCACGCCGCCGGTCATCGTTTCGATCAGATATTTTTCAGGCGTGGGCGAGTTGCCGTCTTTGAATTGGATGCCGGCCTGGGCAGTGACGTCCACATAGGTGACGGGTTTATTGTCGGCCTGCAAGACGCCGGTCACCAGCGCGAATGCGGCCAGGGCAAAAGCCGCGGCTACGTAGCAGGCTGCAGGGACGGGAATGTTTCTCATCGTTCATGTGGGGCGCCCAAGCACTGACGCTTTGCTATTCGACGTCGGCACCGGAACGCGTATATCTACTACGTGCTATGATCTCAAGTCATCCCGCAGGAATTAAAAGGAGTAACGAATGAACTTCAGAACGCCGGGCCTGATTTTGCCTATCGCCTGTCTCGGTTTTATCATCGCGCAGCCAAGTCAGTGCGCCGTTCCCTATGATGATGCCGTCATTCACGTCGCCGAAGGCGTTGTGACGCATGTCGATCATGCCGCGAAAGAGATTGCGATAAAGACGAGTGACGGAGCCGAAAAAACATTTCAAACGAGCGAACACACGACGGTTCACGCTGCAAGCGATGTGAAGACCGGGAGTGAGGACGCCACGATCGATAGCGCACACGGTCTCGACAAGGGTGCACATGTAATGGTTCATTACACCGAAGAGGGATCGAAGGATACTGCCACGAAAGTTGATACGTTCGGCAAGGCATCTCTCAGGGACACAAAGGGAACCGTAATGGATGTCGATCATGGCGCGCATACGATGGTCGTAAAAACAGATAAGGGAACGACCGAAACGTATCACGTTGCCGACGATGCGAGCGTGGACACGGGCAAGGGCGTTAAAGACTTCAGTGAAGATAGCGGGCGTGACATCGAGAAAGGCAGTCATGTTACCGTTCACTATTCCGAGAAGGCGGGCAGGAAGGTCGTGCATTTCGTCGAAAAGCTCTAACTTCCCGCTGTTTTGAGAGTGTAATTCGGGGGAAGTGTCCGGCTATCTTTGCCGCAGACTTCCTCATGCCTTCCTTATCTCTGGCACGGACAATTACATATGTCAGCCAGATATGAAACGATCGCATTTAGCGCGGTACAGAGCTTTTACTCTCTTAGGATGCTTTGTTGCAGCGCAACTCACAACCATTCCTTCATACGGAAAAGATAATTCAGGATCTCTGCACGGAGTTGTCAGGGCGGCCGATGGTCTGCCCTTAGCGGGCGCCCAGATACGGCTCCATAGTGTGAGCACTAGCGCCGAACGCTCCACCGTAACCGCCGATGATGGAGCGTTTACGGTTGACAATCTCGCCCCGGCACGATATCAGATCACCGCACTAAAGACTGGTTACGCGAAATCCGTTGCCAAGAACGTGGAGGTTACGGGGCAGGAGATTACCGACACCGAAATCGAGCTTGCCGCCGCGGACGCGGACGCGGATTCGACAACCGGCAAACCCGAAAGGCAGGCCAGGACCAGCACGGTGCCTACAAATACGCCTCCGCCCCCGCCAGAGGTTAATACTGCATCGGAGGGCTTCTTTACAAGACTGAGTCAGGCGTACCTGAATGACTGGAAGCATCCGGACCCAAATGCTCCGGCAACACCTGCGCCTGCTTTCCGCGGCTATCCAACTGCGGTCGATGGGCCACCCTATCCGTTCGGGGTCTGGCCCTATGGCGGCTCGGTGACAATCAGCCAACCCTGGACGCAGGCTGGCCCTCTGATGACGGCTTTATGGGGCGGTCCGAACGGCGACGCCTGGAAGAAAACGGGCGTACAGATATATGGCTGGTTCAACTTCGGAGGCAACGTAAGCACTTCAAGCCAGGGCGGGTATTCTAATTTCCCGGCCGCATACGCCGAACGAGCGAATTCAGTCCAGCCGGATCAGGAAGTCCTCTATATAGAACGGCAGCCGGACACGGTGCAAACAGATCATTTCGACTGGGGTTTCCGGCTGGCATTGCTGTACGGTATCGATTATCGATTTACTACGGCAAAGGGCGTTTTCAGTAACCAGCTGTTAGGCAAGAACCAGGAATATGGGTTTGACGCGGTTATGGCCTATATCGATCTCTATGTTCCGCAGGTCGCAAAGGGCATGGATATAAGGATCGGCCGATATATCTCGCTGCCCGATATTGAAGCTCAACTAGCGCCGAATAATTATACTTACAGTCACTCGCTGCTATATACATTTGATGCTTACACGCAGCAGGGTATCAACGCGACAATCAAGTTGAGCGATCGCTGGCTCTACCAGATAGGACTGTCGCCTGGGAATGACGTAGCACCCTGGACGAAGGATGCACAGCTGACGGTGAACACCTGTCTGGGATACACGTGGCAAGAGGGCGGCAGTAATATCTATGCCTGCGCTAACTCAATCAACAAAGGCAATTACGCATACAATAACCTGCAAGCCTACTATCTGACTTATTACCACAAATTCAACGCACACTGGCACGAGGCAACCGAGAGCTGGTATCAGTATCAGAAGCATGTTCCTAATCTGCTGAATCCAGCGGCATCCTCGTTGCTTGAAACCGGGGCGAACGGGGCTACCTGTAAGAATGCCGCTTCCCTCACCTGCTTTGCACCCGAGTGGGCGATTACCAACTACTTCGAGCGGCAGTTCTCGAAGCACGATTACATGTCGATACGCAACGAGTTCTTCGACGACATCGTGGGTCAGAGAACGGGCGTCAAGAACAGGTATTCAGAACATCTGATCGGCTGGGGGCATTGGATCGGGACGACAGTTCTTCTGCGACCCGAGCTTCGCTTCGAACATGCTTACGACGCGCCGATTTACAACAACGGGACCAAGCAGAGCCAGCTCATGTTAGCGGGCGACGTGATCTTCTTTTTCTAAGCGGCGCCAAGGTTCGGAGGGGGATGAAGAGCCAAGGCACGCTTCTGGTGGTTGAGGACGACGAGGCGGTACGGAAGGGAATCGAGGCCGCTCTTCGGGCGATGAACTTCGAAGTGCGAAGCCTCGCTACGGGTCACGACGCTGTTCAAACAGCAGAGGAGTACCGTTTCGACGTCGTGCTGCTGGATATTGCGATGCCCGGGATGGACGGTATCGAAGTGTGCCGGGAACTTCGGCGGGTACAGCCCAAAGTCGGAATTTTGATGGTGACGGTGTATGACGAAGGCGAAATGGCGATTCGGGCCCTGGACGCGGGAGCCGACGATTATGTGACGAAGCCATTTCATGCCGGCGAACTGGGGGCACGAATCCGCGCTTTGATACGGCGCTCTCAGCGAGCCGAGATGAGCGGCCCTCGGGTCATCACGATCGGCGAAATCGAGCTGGATACGTTGAAGCGGCACGTGCGCAGGTCCGGCGAACCCGTTCACCTTACGCCGAAGGAGTTCAAGCTGCTTTGTTACCTCATGCTGAATGCCGGATTCCCGATCCGTCATGCACGACTGCTGGCCGCGGTTTGGGGATCCGAGTACGAAACGGAAGTGGAGTATCTCCGGACGTTCGTCCGGCAGCTGCGTAAGAAATTGCGCGACGATCAGGGCGCGCCGCGGTACTTGCTAACGGTTTCGCACTTTGGGTATCGCTTTCGCGAACCGCTGTAGCGCCTGTTCGAAAGACCTCCGCGAAAGGTCAGTCTTGGGAACGCTCAGATGAATTTTCGGCGTCCACTTGTTCTGAATCGTACGACTAGATAGAAAACACCCCCCGTGAGGCCGCGTATCACAGGCCAGTAGCGGGCCTCGAACAGTCCGACCATCGCTTCGACGAGCAGAATAGCGACAGCCGTTAGAAGGATGGGCGGAAAGATCACCGACGAGAGTCGTTTCACAATCGCAAAGCTCATATGATGGTAGGCCGCCAGGCATAAAGAAGGCGTAAAGGCGAGCGCGACCGCCGCTTTCCTCGGCAATGTCGGCCAGCGCGTTAGACTCTAACTGTTCAAATCGATTCTGGAGCGAACATTATGAGCGGACAGAGTGCTGGCGATGCGCCTTTCAATGAACCTCGAATTACTTTAAGCAGGATCTACACCCGGGCGGGCGATGGAGGACAGACGCGCCTTGTGGGCGGGCAGGAGGTCGGGAAGGACGAAGAGCGCATCGAGTGCTACGGCACGGTGGATGAGCTGAATGCGTTTGTCGGGATAGCACGGACCACTGCGGAAGAACTGGCCGATTCGGCAAGCGCGCTCGGATCCCTGGCTGAGATTCTGAGGCGGGTGCAGCATGAGCTGTTCAACCTAGGTTCTATTCTGGCGACTTTGCCGGAAGACGTGCATGCGAAGCAGCCGCGGATTACCGGCGGTGAAATTGCGCAGCTTGAAGGAGAGATTGATGCAGCTAATGAAGTGCTGCCCGTGCTGCATTCTTTTGTATTGCCCGGGGCCAGCCGGCTCGATGCGGAGCTGCACGTTTGCAGGACAGTTTGCCGGCGGGCGGAACGGCTGCTCGTGCGTCTCGCGCGAGGGCACGGCGTTCCCGAAGAAGCTGTGCGGTACTTGAACAGGCTGAGTGACGCGCTGTTTGTCTGGAGCCGGTGGGCGAATCGTCAGCTCGGAGTGACGGAGACGCTGTGGGAACCCAACGCGGCGGCGAGCGGTAGCTTGAGCGAGTGAAGAAGAGCAGCGGCTCCGGGGCAGCCCTCACTGCGGGATTTCTTGGATGGACTCTCGATGCGTTCGATTTTTTCCTGGTTTCCCTTTGCCTGACGGCAGTAGCTAAAGATTTCGGCCGGTCGGACGCCGCGGTTACGGCTTCGATAGCGTTGACTCTTGCATTTCGACCGGTGGGGGCGTTTCTCTTCGGACTGATGGCGGATCGCTACGGGAGGCGGCTGCCGTTGATGATTGATCTCGTGTTCTACTCGGTGATCGAAGTGGCAACCGGATTCGCGCCGAACTTCAAAATCTTTCTCGTGCTGCGGGCGTTGTTCGGCATTGGAATGGGGGGCGAGTGGGGAGTGGGCGCGTCGCTCGCGATGGAAAAGGTTCCCGCCAGATGGCGCGGCGTGCTGTCGGGGCTCTTACAGCAGGGCTACGCACTCGGCTACCTGCTGGCCGCAGTGGCGTACCTTTTCGTGTTTCCCCGCTGGGGATGGCGGCCGCTATTCTTTCTGGGTGGGCTGCCCGCACTGCTGGCCCTTTTCGTGCGGTTTCGAGTGAGCGAATCGGAGGTTTGGGAGACAGCCAAAGAAAAGAGCTGGCTACAGCTCGGCAGCACGATTCTCGGGCATTGGCGGCTATTTCTCTACCTGGCTCTGCTAATGACGGGCATGAACCTGGCTTCACACGGAACGCAAGATATGTATCCGACTTTCCTGCAGCGATTCTGGCATTTTGGAACTGCCCAGCGCTCGGTGATCACGGCGATTTCCATGGTGGGTGCGATCTTGGGGGGCATGTTAATAGGCCTTCTCTCCGATCGTTTCGGGCGAAAGCGCCTGATTGCGGCCTCCCTCGGAGCGGCGATCGTGCTGACTCCTTTGTGGGCCTACGCGCCGCGGATCGGGTGGCTGGTGGTGGGTGCGTTTCTGATCCAGTTCTGCGTTCAGGGGGCGTGGGGCGTGATTCCGGCACATCTGAGCGAACTCTCCCCGAACGAGATTCGCGGGTTCCTGCCGGGATTCGCTTATCAGTGCGGAGCACTGCTCGCGGGCTCGGTAGGGACGTTCGAAGCACTGCTGGCGCAGCGCATGAGTTACGCGACGGCAATGGCAGCAACGGCGGCAACAGTATTCGCGTTGACGATTGTCCTGGCGCTGCTCGGGCCGGAGAAGCGGGGCATCCATTTCAGAGATGAAAGCCCAAGTTCGTAAGAAAGGCGGTTAAGCGAGCCTCGATAGTGGCGGCGCTACAGCAGCGATGACTCGCATCGGACCAGCCGGCTGGGCTTATAAAGACTGGTGGGGAATGGTGTATCCGCTGCCGAAGTCGCGCGGGTTTCACGAGCTTGCCTTTCTCGCGCGCTTCTTCGACACCATCGAAATCAATACGTCGTTTTATGGACCGCTCAAACCGAAGACCGCAGCATCGTGGATTGAGCGGGTACAGGCAAATGACCGGTTTCGGTTTACCGCCAAGCTCTGGCGCGGCTTCACACATGACCGGAACGCAACGGACGCCGATGAAACGGAGTTCAAGCAGGGTCTCGGTCCGCTGCTCGAAGCGGGGCGTCTCGGGGCGCTGCTGCTCCAATTCCCATGGTCGTTCCGCAACACGGATGAAAACCGCGAATACGTTGCGCGGCTCAGGGCCCGGTTCGAGGACTATCCCCTGGTTCTGGAGGTGCGGCATGCAAGCTGGAGCGAGCCTGGGGTGCTCGACGCGCTCGAGCAGCTGGATATCGGGTTGTGCAACATCGATCAACCCTTATTCAAGCGGTCCGTTAAGCCGGGTGCACTTACGACTTCTTCGGTCGGATACATCCGTTTGCATGGCCGCAATTACAAATCCTGGTTTACGGAGAACAAGCACGTCGGCGAGCGGTATGACTATCTATACTCGCCCCAAGAGCTGGATCCGTGGATCGATCGGATCAAGGCGGTCGAGCATGCGGCTGAAGATACCTACGTAGTAACTAACAATCACTATCTCGGCAAAGCGGTAGTAAATGCCGTCGAGATCAGCTCGGTGCTCAAAGGCGCGTTGGTCCCGGCGCCCGATACTGTGGTGGCCAGGTATCCGGAGCTAAAAGAATTTGCGCGTCTGAGCGAGCGTGAGCAGGAAAGTCTTTTTCCGAAGGACGAGGCTTCGAATAGCTAGCCAGCGGTCTGCTCGCCCGCTTACCAGTTTCCTTGTTTGCCGCCCGCCCACCATACCAGGCCCAGCGTTGCCGTATTTTGCTCGTTCTTCAATACTCCGAGTAAATCGGTATAGAAGTAAGGCTGATTAGAGAAGTCACGGCGCCACTCTCCGAAGACAGTGAAGCCGTCGCGAACGGCATACTTCGCGGTAACCGTGGTTTCTTTGAGCGCCTGGCTCTTACCTGTAAAAAGCCCGTCGCCACGGTCTGAGAGATATTCGGCTCTACCGGCCATTGAGAACTTGGGCGTGAACTGATATTGAAGATTGGCGGATCCGCCATCGGTATGCGAGGGGCTCGAATAGGTTTGCAAGCGCTGCACCACATAATCACCTTCGAAAGCCAGTGTGATTTTCTGATTCAATTGCCACGTCAGGTAAGTATCGAAAATGTGAAGCTTTCCAGCCGGCGGGTTGGTTATAGGTGTGAACGGAACTCCTTGTTGAGTGGGAGAACCGGCGGGAGCACCGCCGTTCGGATAATAGATCACGTCTGGATGCTCCTGGCCCAAATAGTAGTTCACATTCCAGGTAATTCTCTTTGTGGGTGTAATGGCGAGCCCGAAAAACTGGTCTTTGAACCCGTTGAAGGGCTCGGTCTGCTGCGTCCCATTTACTATCCAGTAGTTGAATGCGAACTTGTCATTGAACTTGTAATTGGCTCGGATACCCATGTGGTAGAACGGCAGAAAATTGAACCAGTAAGAACGTGAGTAGTTGTTCTGGTCCTTTGTGTAATTTCCTTCGAGCCCGAGAGAGCTGGCAAACTTGCCCACATCTACCGTCAGCCCTTTACCAACCGGGAATACATACGTTCCGTACGCCTGGAAGATGTTGCGGTAGATTTCCGGTCGGGGTTCGTTTGCGGGATTTCCCTGCAGCGTTTCTGTAGCCTGACCGAATTGCAGGTCAAGCCGGAGACCGAAGCGCTTGCCGTTGTCAGGATCAGGAGCGTTCTCGATAACAACTCCGGCCTGACTTAGGCTGAACGCGTTGCTGCTTACATCGTAGGCGCGCAGTAGATTCGCACGGCCAATGGGGTCGTTGAAGTTGTAGCCGTAATAGCCATCCACGAGGAAGTTGAACGTTGTGCCATGCAAGAGATCCGCCAGGGGCGACGCGGGTTGGGCTTGGGTGACCGGCGTCTGCGATTGCTGTGGCTGAGTGGAGGCGGCACTGGCCGTCACCGGCGGACTCGGCTGCGCTTCCGTCGAGCCTTCCCGTCGAGCTGCGACCGTTACCAATTGAGCGCCCGAACGTTTTTCCAGTTCCTCCACACGGGCCTGGAGCTTATCGACCAGCGCACGGAGCTCGACTACTTGCTGGTCGAGGCTCGGCGAGTTTCCCGGGCGCGAAGCAGCCGAGGTCGAGTCCTGACCCGGGATCAGGCTAGCGCCGAGAGAAGCAAAAATGCAAACAGCAACGATTCTTCGAGCAAGTGCAACAGCTGACTTATAAAGCACGGCTTTAGACGCCCCGCAGAGCAGGCCGCAAGACTGAGAAAATTACCAGGTCATTGCGCTTTGTCGCCGCTCACGCCGATTCGCGTTTGACATACGAAAGCCTTAGTAGTAAAGTCTTCCTAGATGCCCCCGGAAGCACAGCCGCCCCGACCGACCGATGCCGAACTGGAGATACTGACTGTTCTTTGGAGTACTGGCCCCGCTACGGTCAGACGGGTTCACGAAATCATCGGTCAACGCCGGCCCGCACAGTACAGCACCATTCTGAAGTTCATGCAAATCATGGCCGACAAAGGGCTCGTGCTGCGTGACGAGGCGCAGCGCGCGCATGTCTATCAAGCTGCGCGTCCCCGCGAGTGGACACAGCAACAACTAGCCGGACATCTGCTCGAGCGCGCCTTTAGCGGTTCGGCCAAAGCGCTTCTGGTGGGTGCGCTCTCTGCGAAGAAAACGACGAAGTCCGAATTAGCCGAGCTACGCAGCCTCGTGGACGAGTACGCAAAGAGGACAAAATGACACCGCTCGATTCCGCAACCGGAGCCCTGATTTCGGAGGCGTTGGGCTGGAGTCTGGTCCACGCGCTGTGGCAAGGCGCCATTGTCGCGGCGAGTCTGGCGGCCTTGCTTGCTTCGTTCCGATCACCGCGCGTGCGGTACGTGGGCGGTTGTGTCGCACTACTTCTGATCTTTATCAGCTTCGCTGCCACGCTTGTTTACTTCTGGCCCGGACACTTGAGCAGCGCCGGATCCTCGGGAAGAATAGCGCTGCCTGCCTGGAGGACGCGGCCCGATGTGAACGGAAGCAACAGCGAACTCCTGGATCTGAGGGCATTTACGAAGTGGCTTGCTCCCGTGTGGATATGCGGGGTCTGCGCTTTCTACACTCGCTACGCAGCCGGATGGGTCGTCACACGCAGAATGCGACAGAGCGGCGTGTGCAAAGCCCCCGATGCCTGGCAGCGTTCGATCGCGCGTCTCGCTGTCGAACTTAAGATTTCACGGCCGGTCGTCTTGCTGGAGTCGCTGCTTGCGGATACGCCGGTGGTGCTGGGGCATTTTCGCCCGGTAATACTTGTGCCGCTCGGGTTTCTGGCCGGCCTGTCACCCGATCATGTCGAGGCAATCCTGCTGCATGAACTGGTGCACATTAGGCGGTCAGACTACCTGATCAACGTCTGCCAGCGATTGATAGAAGGACTGCTGTTTTACCATCCGGCGGTCTGGTGGATCTCGCACGTAATCCGCGTGGAACGGGAGAACTGCTGCGACGACAGGGTAGTCGAGTTGAGAGGCGACGTACACGGGTACGCGGTGGCCCTCACCGCACTCGAACAGAATCGAACTGAACAACAATGGTCCACGCGCGAACCAGCGGTGGCTGCAACAGGAGGAAATCTAATGAAGCGCATTAAACGTCTGCTCTACCCCAAAGGCCCCAGCGGACCCTGGGCGCCGGCCATAGCCGCTGCCGTCCTGCTGGCGAGCAGCGCCGTCGTGATGGCAGGCTGGGGTATCAACTCGACATCGAACACGGTCTCGGAACAAAGCGCTATAAGTCGCGCCGACAAATGGCAGCGCTGGCTTAGCGAAGACGTAGTCTACATCATCTCGGACCAGGAGAAAGCGGCTTTTGAACGGCTGACCACCGATGAGGAGCGGCAACAGTTCGTCAACCAGTTCTGGGATCGCCGCGACCCCACACCGGGAACGTCCGAGAACGAGTTTAAAGAAGAGCATTATCGCCGGATCGCCTACGCGAACAAGCATTGGGGAGGAGTCGTACCAGGCTGGAAAACCGATCGCGGCCGGATCTACATCATGCATGGGCCGCCGGACGAGATTGATTCTCATCCCTCGGGCGGCACCTACATACGCCCTGATTCCGAAGGCGGCGGCACGGCAACGACGCATCCCTTCGAAGACTGGCGCTATTCCCACTTCGAAGGAATCGGCAGCTTGAGTATCGAATTCGTCGACCTCAATTCATCGGGTGATCTCCGCATGACTCTCGACCCGAACGCGAAATACGAAAAGCCGTGACGGGGCCCTTCAAACTCGAAGGTTGGGCAAGGCCGATCAGCTCTTGGTGCCTGAAGTCTTCCCCGAGTTTCCGTCGCCGCTCCACGTTCCGGCGAGAGTGTCTCCGACCGCTTTGAGTTCGATGTCGTAATAATTTCCCTGGTATGGCGCTTTGAATTTGAGAACACCGTCCGCATAGCTGAAGTCTTTGGCCGCCTCTTCTCCACCGTCAGTAGCAAGCAGGGCGGTCAGCTTGCCGTCGGTCTCTTTAAGAACGAGCGTCCACTTTATCGGTTCGTCCTCCGTTTCCGATACCATGTTCCATTTGCCGGCCAGCGCTTTTGCGTCCTGCCCTGCAGCTGCGACGACTGCGATGAAGGCCGCAAGGAGGAGGGCGGCAATGCGGTACATTTTTCTCTGCGTCATAACAGACGCAGTGTATCCCAGTGTTCGCCAGCGTGACAAATTGGAGCGCGTAGTCCCATGTCGTCCAGCGGGTCTGCTACCGTCAGTTGACGATGAAAGTTGGCAAGGTAAACGGAGCTGTGCTAGCTGCTTGTCTGGCAATTACCTCAGCAGTGGGGTCAAGCGTCGGCGCCTCAACGGACGGCCCACCCGAATGGGCTTACGGGACACAACCGCAGGCTGCGCAAAAGAAGGGCGCGCAGGCATCCAAACCGGCGCCGGACAACAGCCCTAAGCATCTTCCCGGTACCGCCCTGACGTTTACCAGGAAAGAGATTCAGGATCCCTTCGGGCCCGCCGACTGGTTTCCGGAAGACTATCCGAAGATGCCCGAAATAGTAGCGCACGGCCGCAAACCGGATATTTGGGCTTGCTCTCTGTGTCACTATCCAAACGGCAAAGGGCGGCCTGAGAATGCCGGTGTCTCGGGCTTTTCGACCGCGTACTTCGTCGAGCAGATGCACGAGTTCCGTGAAGGCCACCGAAAGAGTGCAGATCCGCGCAAGGGAAACACCCGGCTGATGATCACCTATGCGAAAGCCATGACGGATGAGGAGATCAGAGAGGCTGCGCTCTACTTCGGATCGATGAAATGGACGCCTTGGATCAAAGTCGTCGAGACCAGGAACGTTCCCAAGACAAGGACATCCGTTGGCATGTACTTGCCGATCGAGGGAGCCGGCGAAGAGCCCCTCGGCGAACGAATCATCGAAACGCCCGTCAATGCCGAGGCGACGGAAGAGCTTCGCAACCCGCGTTCCGGGTTTATCGCCTACGCGCCGGTCGGCAGCATCAGAAAAGGTCAGGAACTGGTCATGCGAGGCGCCGGCAAAACTACGCCGTGCGGCATGTGTCATGGAGCCGATCTGAAAGGCCTCGGTCCGGTCCCGGGCATTGCGGGGCGCTCCCCGAGCTACCTGGTCCGGCAATTGTATGACATGCAGCAGGGAACAAGAGATGCGGAATGGACTCAGCTCATGAAACCGGTTGTCAGCAAGCTAAGCCAGGAAGATATGTTGAACATCGCCGCGTACACGGCCTCAGTCGCGCCCTGAAAACCACGCCGTCGAGTTCCTGTTAATCCGTCGCCATATGCTCGTTGAACCATTCGAGCGTCCGGACCGTCACATCGATCTGGTCAGCCTGCTTGAAAAAGTCATGGCCCTCATCCGGGTAGATGATTAGCCTGGTCGGAACGCCGAGTTCTTTCAACGCATGCCAAAACTCGATGGATTGGGCAGGCGGCGCCTCGCCGTCGCGCTCACCGACGAGCACCAGCGTGGGCGTCTTCGCATTTTTGATGTAAGTGATTGCCGAGCAGCGGGCGTAAGCGGCGGGGTCGTCGTATACCGAGGCTCCGAAGTAAGGGATCATCCATTTATCGATTGAGTTCTGGCCGTAGTAGCTCTGCCAGTTCCCCGCCCCGGCGCCTGCCACCGCGGCGCGAAACCGGTTCGTCTGGGTGATGGCCATCATGGCGGTGGACCCGCCGTAGCTCCACCCCAGGATGCCTATTCGGCGGCTATCGATCGGATACTGGCTCGAGACGGCATCGACACCCGCCAGCATGTCCTGCAGATCACCGAAACCCCAGTCCCTGCGATTCGCCTGAGTGAATTTTTCTCCTTGCCCGTAGCTGCCCCGTGCATTCGGAAAGAATACGAAGTAGCCGAAATTCGTATAGAGCGTAGTGTCGAAATCGGGAGCGCGCCAGGTAGGTGTTGCGATCCACGCCGGGCCGCCATGCACGATCACCAGCAGCGGATAACGCTTTGCGGGGTCGTAGTCCTTTGGATACAGCAGCCATCCTTGCACGCCGAAACCGCCGTTCTTCCACCCGATGTTTTCGGACTTTGGCAATGGCACATCGACGCTGGCGTTCGCTTGCGTCAAACGCTTCCACTCTCCGATCGGCCCCGCCCAAACTTCGGGAAGCGTGGACCAGGAGTCTCGAACGAGAGCGGTCTCAAGCGTCGCGCCGCGCCGTGCAACAGAGACGCTGGTCTCGTCAGGACCCGAGTGAATCGTCTCAGCGCCCTGCCATAGGCTACGAACGCTCGCCCGCGCGACGTCCAGCGTGCCAATTGCAGTTGAGCCGCCGACAAACTGAGTGAACAGCATTTCCTGATCTGACAGCCAGGTGAACCAGGCAAGTGAGGAGCCGATCGCGGCCGTCAAGTCTCGCGGCGCTCCGCCCGAGGCGGGAACCGTATAGATTTCACCGCCTGTTCCGCCCTCATCACTCATCAGACCGGCGATGAAGGCAATCGATTTTCCGTCCGGCGACCAGCGAGGTAAGGCGATCTGCAACGGCGGTTTAAATATTTCGAGAGGCTTAGGATCGCGGCAGGGCTGAGTGTAGAGCCGGGCGATATACCAGTTGTCGTCGCCGGGCGGTGGGGCGGCGGAGTAGGCAAAACTTCGCCCGTCTGGCGACCAGTCGTATTCGAAGATGTACAAGGCGGCAGGCGTGACTTGCCGGGTTTCCGAGGTGCCTACGTTCACGATCGCGAGCCGTTGGACATCCGTGTTCACAAGGTCGTCGATCGCGCCGACGGGCTTATTCTCGGCCGCCATCGGAGTAGGCGCCCTGCTTGCATGTTCCACAAAAAGCAGCGCGATATTTTCACCATCCGGAGACCACTCGGGACGCGATAGGAATCCGGCTAGATGTGTTAGCTGGCGAGCCTGACCGGGAACAGAACCCATACTCATCACGAAAAGCTCCACCTGTCCAGAAGTACGGCAGTTCGAAAGAAAAGCAAGTTGGCGCCCATCGTGCGACCAGACCGGATCGCTCTCGTAACAGGGTTGTCCGCCTTCGCCCGCGGTCACCCGCTTCGCGTCGTCCGGGTGGGCGATGCTTGCCACATAGATGAACTGCACCCCTCGAGTCTCCGGCGCATCGACGCTCCACGCGATCTGCCGTCCGTCGGGGCTGAGGACCGCCCGCGAGAACGACTTCACATGCGACTGCCGCTCGTAAAGAGCCGTGATCTCGCTGCGCAGCCCTTCACGCGACTGGCTGGCCGGCGCGTCACCCCGCGGATACGCGAGCAACGAACTTACTTGGAGAAGCGGGAGAAGCCAGCGGGAAATCGGCAGCCTGATCATGGCTACCTCAGCAGATCCTGGATTTCGGACATGGATTTCTCTTTCCAGTGCTGGTCAAAATTCTCGAGCCCGGTAAAGCTTCGGGACTGCATCCGATCGATGTAGAGAGTACCGCGCAGATGATCGATCTCGTGCTGCAGAATGCGTGCGTACCAGCCGGAGGCTTCGATGACAAGCGGTTCGCCCCTATGGTCCAGGCAATCTACTCTGACACTCCTCGCCCGGGGAACCAACGCGGTGAAGCCGGTCAAACTAAGGCAGCCTTCGAAGAACGCCACGTCCGCTTCGCCCAGAAGAGTCAGTCGGGGATTGATGATGACGTGAAACGGCACAGGCCGGCGTTCGCGCTCTTTCAACACGTCAGCCGGTGCATCCTTCACGTATTCCGGCTTGTCTTCAATGACCGAGAGTTGCAGAGACCGGCCGATCTGAGGTGCCGCTAAGCCGACGCCTGGTGCTTTATACATCGTTTCGCGCATGTCTTCTATCAGGCGCTGCATCTCGCGGCTCCGGATTTCGGCGCGGCTAAGTTCTCGGGCCTGCTGCCGCAGAACCGGCTCACCGGCTTGCACGATTTTCAATTGCATGTCTTAGAAGAGGTCGTTCCCGTTTGGGAGCGTCACAAACTCCAGAGTAGCGGGCGTATCGTGCGCGAAAGAATAGGAGCCCAAACAACGGGGTTTTTACCTCCTGGAAAAGTCAGTCACAGCAGGGGAAAAGATTTTCCGGCGACCTTCTTCCCGTTCCTCTTCAGGCACTTGCGAGAGATCTGCTGGTTGTCTCAGGCCCAACGAAGTCCGTTTTCGAGGGTCGGGATGCTACTTTCGAATCGCTCCAGAGAACTTGAGGTAAGCAACATTTCAAGTCAAGCGCGGCCGGGAAATTCCCGGCTGTTTTTATTTTGGGAGGTCGAAATTGGGCGAACTGATCGTAATGCCGGTAAGAGAAGACAACGATGCTGATGCATACAAGCAGGACGAAGAGGTAGGCGCGGGCGGCCGCTCGAAGTTGCCGCCGTGTGGGCCAAGCATCCCGGTTGACCTATCGGTCTGGAAACGCGCCCCCAGCGAGCGCACCAGCGGCTACTTCCCTACCTACTCAAACATCTCGAAGGCGATGCAAACGGCGCTTCGCGCCTGGGTGCGGGAGTGGTTCAGCGCGAATGAGCATATCCTGCTCCGGCCGCACACCGCTTACGCGATCCTGGTTTACCAATGTACGCATCCCTTCTCCGGCCGGCCCACCAATATGTTCACGTACGACATTCAGCAAACTGAAGCGCTGAATCGGGCGTTCGCCTCTGCGGCGCGCCGCCTCGGGGGTGAACTGAGGGCTCTCAATACCAGACGTCTCGGATGGTTCACCCGCGAGCATTACTTCGCTTACCGGAGCAAGCAAGTCGTCAAGTACGTGTCAAAGAATCGCAGGGCGCTGTACAAGATGCTGAACGTCGAAACGGTCCTGATGGACAGCATTTTGAAGTTCGCAATTATCGATATTCCGTCCTTAGACTTTGAAGAAGCAACAATCCTCTTGCGCCGCACATTTGCGACTCAGCTGGGCCGTTTCTCAGACGAATTCGACTTGACGGAGCGAGCCGAGGATCTGCTTCGAATCGTGACCGAAGCGCTGCTTTCCAATCTCCCCACCGACAAGGTGGCGAAAAAGAAATCCGCTCCGGTACAGAAATCCGGACCGTCCCCACAAGTCGCATAAAGTTTCTAATCCACCCAATTCAACCATCATGAGAAACACTCGCTCGGCAGGCAGGGCAGCCAGGCCATTGAATGACTTCCAGGTATTCAAAGGCCGCTGTGAAAATACGATGAAAGCTTTCGGAGGCCCTGTCATGGTGCATCACGAAGCGCGCTTGCTCATAATCGACGATCAAGCGAATGCTGCGGAACGCACGCAGGCAATCTATGCGATTTACAAACGGTCGGAGAACCGGATTCTGCAGATTGTGAGAACGCCGGAGCCGGTGGTTGTAGAACTGGCCGCTTAGCCTGGGGGCCAGTTTGCGTCATCGGTTCCGGCGTCTCGATCAGAGTTTTATCGTAACGGTCTTAATTTCCGAGTATTGCTGGAGGCCGTACTCCCCGAGTTCGCGGCCGATACCGGATTGTTTGAAGCCACCGAACGGAGCAGCGGCGTCGAATACATCGAAACAGTTGACCCACACGGTTCCGGCGCGGACATTGTTCGCGACGTGGTGCGCTTTCCCGATGTCGCGCGTCCAGACGGCTGCCGCGAGGCCGTAGATGGTGCTGTTGGCCCGCTCCACGAGTTCATCCATGTCTTTGAATTTCAGAATACTCATGACCGGGCCGAAAATCTCCTCTTGGGCGATCTTCATGTCGTCCTGGACATCGGCGAAAACAGTCGGGGCCACGAAATAGCCGCGATCGCCCACGCGTTCGCCGCCGCACATAAGTTTCGCTCCCTCTTGTTTTCCCGATTCGACGAAGCTCAATATCTTATTGAACTGATCGTTATCGACCTGCGGACCCTGCTCCGTCTGGCGGTCAAGCGGATCTCCGACACGGCGGCGCCTCGCCCGTTCCGCACTGCGCTGCACAAATTCGTCATAGACTTTCTCTTCGACGAAAGCGCGGGAACCCGCGCAACAGCACTGCCCCTGGTTGTAAAACAGAGCGAGATGCGACCCTTCGACGGCCTGATCCATATCGGCGTCTGCAAATATCACGTTCGGGCTCTTTCCGCCCAACTCGAGAGTCACCCGCTTCAGGTTCGACTCGGCGGCAGCCTTCATGATGAGGTGACCGACTTCGGTGGAGCCGGTAAAGGCGACCTTATCGACATCCATGTGGCGGGCGATCGCGCCGCCGGCGGTCGGTCCATAACCAGGCAGGATGTTCACTACGCCTTCCGGAAAACCTGCTTCGAGGATCAATTCACCGATCCGAAGTGCGCTCAGCGGTGTCTGCTCCGCAGTCTTCAGAACAACCGTATTGCCGCACGCCAGAGCTGGCGCCAGCTTCCAGGCCTGCATCAGCAGCGGAAAGTTCCACGGAATGATTTGGCCGACGACGCCGACCGGTTCATGACGGGTATACGAGAAGTAATCTCCGCTGATTGGGATCGTCTTGCCTTGAATCTTGTCCGCCCAACCGGCGTAGTAGCGATAGCAGGCAATCACCAGCGGCAGATCTGACGCTCGGGCGACGTGTTTCGGTTTGCCGTTATCGAGGGATTCGAGCGTAGCCAGCTCGTCAATGTTCTTTTCGATCAGGTCGGCCAGGCGGTTCAGTAGCTTCGCTCTTTCCGCCCCGGACATCCTTCGCCAGGGAGCCTTCGAATGGAATGCTTTGCGCGCAGCCTTAACCGCAAGATCCACATCGGCTGCATCGGCTTCGGCAACCTTCGCCAGAACTTCGCCTGTAGCAGGATTGATTGTTTCAAAGGTTTTACCCGAGACGCTGTCAACCCACTTGTTGTCGATCAGGATCTTCGTCTGCTTGATCGGCGTTTGGGTCGACTGCGGTTCAGTAAGAACAGTGGCCATCGTAGGACTCCTTCAGATGTTTTCTAGATCACTGGGTACGGGATCATCATATGCCAGCGGAACCAGGCCTGAATAGAGGACTCCTGCTCCTCAACCGGCGTTTACCCGTTTCCACTTCTTCCCGACCCGCATCACAAGCGTTCCGCTCGCGCCGCTTAGAACGAGATCGCGGTGGATGTTGCCGTTGATTTCGACCGCCCCCGCTTTGAGTTTGCGAGTGGCGTCGCTGACACTGTCCGCCAGGCTCACACTAGCGAGCAGCTTATCTACGCGGATTCCCTTTTCCGTAACGGTTTGGGGCGGCAATTCGACGATCTCGGTATCGGCCGGTTCCAACCCTTGGCGCACCTCGCGATCGAAAGCTTCGTACGCAGCGCGCGCATCCGCGGCCGAGTGAAAATCAGTAACTATGGTACGGCCGAGTTCCATTTTGGCTTCCATCGGATTCCTGGCCCCCGCTGCGATGTCCGCCTTGAGCCGGTTGATCGTTTGGAGAGGCAGGTCAGTCAGCAATTCGTAGTAGCGGTACATCAGCTCGTCGCTAATCTGCATCACTTTGCGAAACATGACCTTGGGCGGTTCGGTGATGCCGATGTAATTGCCCTTGGATTTCGACATTTTCTCGACGCCATCGATGCCTTCGAGCAGCGGTACAGTCGCGATGATCTGCGGAGTTAGACCGTAGTCACGCTGGATCTCACGCCCGACGAGCAGATTGAACTTCTGATCGCTACCGCCCATTTCGATATCGCACTCGAGGGCAACCGAATCGAACCCTTGCGCAAGAGGATAGAGCAGTTCGTGAACCGAGATGGGACTCCCCTCTTTGAAACGGATGCTGAAGTCGTCTCTCTCGAGAATGCGCGCGACGGTATATTTCGAGCACAGGCGAATCACGTTCTCGAAGGTCAACGGTTCGAGCCAGGTGCTGTTTAAGCGTACTTCGGTCTTCGCAGGATCGAGAATCTTGAACACCTGTTCTTTGTAGGTTTCGGCGTTGCGATTGATCTCGTCGCGTGTCATCGGAGGACGCGTGATGTTCCGGCCCGTGGGATCTCCGATCAGGCCGGTCATGTCGCCGATCAGAAAAATGACCGTGTGCCCAAGATCCTGAAAGTGCTTTAGCTTCCGCAGCAAGACCGTGTGGCCAAGATGCAGGTCGGGCGCAGTCGGATCAAACCCGGCTTTGACACGCAGGGGCCGGCCTTCTTTTGCCGAAACGCTTAGGCGCTCGCGCAGATCGCCTTCGGGAATGAGTTCAGAAAGACCCTTTTTTATATGGGTAAGTTGTTCGTCTACAGGGGCAAAGGACACGATGTGCTCGTTTCATTTTAGAGGTCCTCGATTCCGCAGTCTCTATAATTGACGTCATGAAATTTACCGCGCTCGTGCTGGTGAGCGTCAGTGTCATGAGTGCGCAATCGTCCTTCGACCAACTCGTGGATCAGTACTTCAATGACTACTTCAAGCTGAACCCGAGTGCTGCTACTGCAAGCGGCTTCCATGGCGCTGACGACAAAGAGATGGAAGATTACTCGCGCGCGGGGGTCGAGAAAGGCATAGCGCTCGATGAAAAGTACCTGCCTCAGTTCGAAAAAATGCCGCCATCTGACGATCGGGATCTGGTGATTGCGCATCTCAAAGCCGACATACTGAACACGCGTGATATTCGCCAATGGGAAAAGAGTCCGGACGTATACTCGAGCGGCGTTACAGGGTCGATCTTCGGCTTGATGAGCCGGAAATTTGCGCCGCCCGAAGAGCGTCTGAGGGATGTGATCGCCCGCGAAAGATCGATCCCGCAGGTGCTGGCTGCCGGTCGAGCCAATCTCAAGGATCCGCCAAAGCTGTATACCGAAGTAGCGCTCGAGCAACTGCCAGGCATTCAGAGTTTTTTTGCAAGCGACGTACCGGCTGCCTTTACAGATGTGAAGGATCAGGCCTTGCTCAAGGAGTTTCAGCAAACGAATCAGGCCACCATCTCGTCACTGAAGCAATACGAGCAGTGGGTGCGGACGAATGTCCTGCCGCGCTCCCAGGGTGATTTCCGGATTGGCGCGGACAACTATCACAAGAAAGTGATGTATGAGGAAATGGTCGATCTACCGATCGATCAACTCCTCAAGATTGGGTACGCCAATCTCCGTGACAATCAGCAGAAACTCGTGGCGCTGTGCAAGACTATCGATCCAAGTAAGACGCCCCAGCAGATTGCGGAAGGCTTTGAGAAAGAGCATCCGGCGCCGGACCAGTTACTGCAGGACTTTCGGAACACCTTCTCCGGTCTAATCGATTTCATCAATCAGCACAAAATCATTACGATCCCGTCGACCGTGAGGCCGATCCTTGAAGAATCGCCGCCGTTTATGCGCTCGCTGACAACCGCCTCGATGGACACGCCGGGCCCTTATGAAAAGGTCGCGACCGAGGCTTACTTCAACGTGACTTTGCCCGAGAAGAACTGGCCCAGGCAGCGCGTCGAAGAGTTCATGACCGCTTTCAACCGCGGAACCATCGCGAGCACCGCGATCCACGAGGCCTACCCCGGACACTTCGTGCAACTGCTCTGGTTCCAGAAGGTGAATTCAAAGGTCCGCAAACTGATCGGATGCGGCTCGAACATTGAAGGCTGGGCTCATTACACCGAGCAGATGATGATCGATCAGGGATACGGCAACAATGACCCGGCGCTCAAAGTCGGGCAGTTGCTCGATGCGCTCCTGCGGAATTGCCGCTACATCGTCGGGATCGAAATGCACACGGGCAAGCGCAGCTTCGAGCAGGGAATCGATTTCTTCGTAAAGCAAGGCTACATGTCACACGATTACGCCGAACGCGAGACCAAGCGGGGCACGTCCGATCCGACTTACCTGGTCTACACATTGGGCAAACTCGAGATTCTGAAACTCCGGGCGGACTATCAGGCGAAAATGGGCGCCGATTTTTCGCTCGAGCAGTTCCACAACGAGTTTATGCAGCAGGGTGGAGTACCGATCAAGCTCATCCGGCACGCGATGCTCGACAACGATTCGCCTACGCTATAAGCTCTCTGTCGAGCTAATCTCGATAGATACATTTATGACGAACGCAATGCCGGGCGCCGGATCCACGTCCGCGATTCAGGACAAGAGACTGGCTTATAACCGGTTTCTGCTGCTGGTAGCAGGCCTCGGCGGGCTGCTCTACGGTGTGGATGTCGGAATCATAGGCGGCGCACTGCCTTATCTCGAAGCAACGTCCGGTCTGAACGCGGGTCAGCTGTCTATCATCGTTGCCGCCGTTCTGCTGGGCAGCGTGATCTCGACCCTCTTTGCCGGCATGCTGGCGGACTGGATGGGCCGCAAGCCGCTAATGATTTTCAGCGGCTTCACTTTTGTTCTCAGCATTCCGGTGATTGCGCTCTCACATGGATATGGGCCCCTGTTCCTCGGACGCCTCCTGCAAGGCATCAGCGGAGGGTTGATCGGAGTCGTGGTTCCGCTGTATTTGGCCGAGTGCCTGGTCGCCTCCAGTCGCGGCAAAGGCACAGGCATCTTCCAGTGGCTGCTCACGCTTGGTATCGTTTCGGCCGCGCTCATCGGCATCTACTACAGCTATCGCGTGGAGGACGTAAGCCGTCTGTCAGACCCCGCGACCGTGCTCGCGTTTAAGGATCAGGCGTGGCGGCGAATCTTCTGGGTATCTCTGCCGCCTGGCATCTTGTTCGTGATTGGCAGCCTGTTCGTAGCGGAGTCACCAAGGTGGCTGTTTCGGAAAGCCAGAAAAGCAGCCGCACAAGCCTCACTCCAGCGCTCTCGAAGCGTGGAACAGGCGCGCGTCGAATTGGCTGAGATGGAGGAAACAGCGGCCGCCAGAGTGTCTGCCGGTCGAAGCGTAAAGGACTCCCTGCTGCGCCGCAAATATCTGATCCCATTTGTGCTCGCCTGCGTGATCCTCTTTTGCAACACCGCGACGGGGATCAACTCCATCATCGGCTACAACACTAATATCCTTTTGCAGAGCGGGCTGCCTGATTTGCAGGCGCACTGGGGTTACGTCGTATTCACGGTCGTGAACTTCCTCACCACGATAATCGGGCTGACACTTGTTGATCGCAAGGGCCGCAAGTTCCTGCTCACCGTGGGTACCGCCGGGATCATCGTTTCCTTAGTCGGGACCGCAATCCTGTTCCTTCGAACGGAGCACTCAACTACGGACGTGAAGAGTGAGGTGCAGGCAGGCGTCGCTTCGGATCAAACGCTAAGCCTGCGATTCGACGAAGCGGAGGCGCGCAGGTTGATCAACGGCAAGTCTGGAGCAGCAACGCATTTCGACCCCGCCCGTGCGGCACTGGTTATTGTTTACTCCTACGGCGATTTCACCGCCGAGAGCACGGTCGCGCGCTCGGACGAGAAAGGCGCAGCGCCGATCAACATCTCTCGTGAGAGCTGCGTGCCGGCCAATAAAGTGGAAGCGTTCTTCAAAAATCCGCTCGCAGACGTGACTGCCGCGCGCGTAGCTCCGCTCACCATCCGGAAGGCGCTCATCAGTCCTGTGCCGGATACGGGCCATGGCTGGCTGGTTGCAATCAGCCTCTATACATTCATGGCGTTTTACGCCATCGGGCCCGGAGTCTGCGTGTGGCTCGCGCTTTCCGAACTCATGCCGACCCGCATTCGCTCAAACGGGATGAGCATTGCGCTGGTGATCAACCAGATAGTTTCCACCACCCTCGCGGCGATCTTTCTGCCGATTGTCAGTAACTACGGTTATTCGACCATCTTCTTTGTGTTCGCCGGCTTTACGGTAATTTACTTCGTAACCGCGGTTTTCTTCCTGCCGGAAACGAAAGGGAAAACGCTGGAGGAAATCGAAGAGCACTTCGAGGGTGCGCGGAGCGCGTAGTGGAGCTCGCCTTCGAGTGGGATGAGAACAAGGCCAGGAGCAATCGACAAAAGCATCGGGTTACCTTTGAAGAAGCTTGCACTGTATTCCGGGATCCCTTAGCTCTCACTTTTGCGGACGACGACCACTCCCCGTTCGAAAAACGGGAGCTCATCATCGGCAGCTCCATCTTGGGTACGCTAATTCTGGCAAGCTTCACCGAGATCTCGCGTGGCCGGATACGGATTATCAACGCACGTAAAGCGACAAGGCACGAAAAGAAGGACTATGAAGAAAACTCCAAGACGCAACAGCCGTTTAGCTAAACCCGACCAAGATTTGAGGCCTGAATACCGTTTGGATTATACGAAGGCGAAGCCAAATCGATTTGCCCGCAGCGCCTCCCGAGTTGGGGTCGTGGTTGTTCTTGATGAAGATGTGGCCGAGGTCTTCCGCGATACTAAGTCGGTCAATCAGGCATTGCGCGCGATCCTCGCGGCTGTGCCAGCCAGACGCAAATCCAGTGCGAAAGGCGGCTAGTGCTGCTGGAGAGTTCTATTCACCGCGGCTAAATCTTCTGGACGCCCGACATCCCGCCACGCGCCTTCCACCGGTGAAATCCGCAAAT
Source organism: Terriglobia bacterium (assembly GCA_963723645.1). Classification (GTDB taxonomy): domain Bacteria; phylum Acidobacteriota; class Terriglobia; order Bryobacterales; family Bryobacteraceae; genus Bog-105. The sequence goes on along the minus strand of CAVRRR010000003.1, from coordinate 1,275,824 downwards.
CGAGCCCGTTTGCGAGCATAGCGTCCAGTGCCGAGGTTAACTCGTATTCGCCTCGTGGCGAAGGCTCAAGCCGCCGCAGGTAATCGAAAATAAGCGGCCGGAAAGTATAAAAGCCGGCACTGTTCCAATGCGTGGTCGACGCGCCTCTCGGAGGCTTCTCTATGATCTGCTCGATCCGCCCCTTGGTTTCGTAAACAGCCGCGCCCTGCCATGGATCGTCCACCGCTTTGACGGCCACCGTCGCGACTATCGACTCTTCTCCAAACAACACATCTTGCGCCCGGACATATTCGGCCGGTTCGCACAGGATATCGCCGTAGCTGAGCAGAAAAGGCTCGCGCCCGACGAAATCCTGCGCCAGCAGAGCGCCGGATCCCGTTCCGTTCACCGGATTCTGCCAAACGAATTCCACGTTCCAGCGGCCCGCCTCCGAGGCGAAATGCTGCTCGATCGCTTCGCCGTGGTACCCGATAACCACCAGGAAACGCGCGATTCCCGCCACCGAGAGCCGCTCGAGGACGTGCTCAAGCATCGGCCTGCCCTGAATCGGCAGCATGGGCTTCGGAATCTCGTGTGTCATGTCGCCCATCCGGGTCCCTCTCCCGGCAGCCAGGATTACAGCGAGTGACAAGGATTCCCTAAGCAAACAGCGCTCCTGAGGATGGTTCCGCCACCAGCAGATGATCGGCCGGAGAGAAACCGGGGCGGTTCGCGTAGAAATGCTCGATCAGGTAGGAGCAAACATTCTCCCGCTCAGCCATTTTGCACAGGATAATGGCACACCCGCCAAAACCAGCCCCGGTAAGACGTGCGCCTAGCGCGCCGCCGTCCATCGCGCAGTCTACTAACTTGTCGAGCGCGCCGTTACTGACCTTTAGACGGTCTCGAAGGCTTGCGTGGGAAGCCACTAGCAACTGTCCGAAGTCTTTGATTTCCTTGTCTCTTAGAGCCTTCACGGCAAGCCGGACGCGCTCGGCTTCGCCAGCCACATGAAGAAAAGCGTCGCGCTCCGGATCGCCAAGAGAAGCGGCCAGGTCCGCCAGTTGTGCGGGGCAGTGCAAGTCGAGCGCGGCGCGATAACTCGGCAATCCGAGTTCTTTGAGCGCATTCACGCCGGCGGTGCGGCGGGAGTTGTATTCTAACTTCGCCGAACCCGATTTCTCGGCAATCGTGAGACTGTGCGCCACAATGAACGTCCAATCGACAGGGATGGCGATCGGCTCGAATTGGAACGGTGAAAACTGAACGAGCAAGGCGCTTCCCGTTTGGGAGGCGAGGACCGCAGCATGGTCCATTCCACCGCCGCGGGTGCCGACAAACTGTTCGCCTTCGGGCAAAAGTTCCATTAGTTCCCGGACGGTCGGGTCAATTTCGTTCGCCCGCAGCAGAGCGAGAGCAATACCGGTCATCAACGCTGACGAAGAAGAAAGTCCTGCCGCCAAAGGGAGATCGGATGCAACCGAGGCGTCAATGCCGTTTGTCAAGGTCCAGCGCTGCGCGATCAGCTGAACGGCCGCTTTCAGATAGTTGCCCCAGTCGCCCGGCGGGAAGGCGGCCAACTCGTCCATTGAGAACTCGCGTGGGGGATACCCGTTTGATACGGCGCGTATTTGGCGCTTCCGGCAAGGCCCGAACGTGATGCTGACCTTACGCTGGATGGCCATAGGCAGAACGGCTAAGTTGTGGTAATCGATATGTTCACCGATCAGGTTTACCCGTCCTGGTACTGAGATGGTCATGAATTTCTCAGCATCCCACGAGGCGAGCATTCAACCTCAATTCTCAGCATCCTCGGAAGGGGGTCCTCAATCTCAATGTTGAGCGGAACCTTTCGCCATTCTTTCCGTATTCAGGTGATGGGCCGCAGGCTTGCGCAATTTATGTGACGATAGAGGAATCCCTCACAAATCGGAGTAAGTAGGATACGTGTACCAGAAACCTTCTGTGTTGAAGTTTGCTGTTTGTGCTGGTTTGTTATTGGCGGGCCTCGCAGGCCTGGAGTCTTGCGGCAAGAAGCAACAAGCGGCCAATCCCATGGCAATGATGATGATGCAGACTGTACCCGTGCGCGCGGTGCCGGCCGTTTCGACCGACGTACCGCTAAACGTGGCGGCGGTCGGCAATGTCGAAGCTATGTCCACAGTCGACGTGAAATCCCGTGTCGCCGGACAGGTTTTAAGCGTGTTGTTCCAGGAGGGGCAAAACGTTCAGAAGGGCCAACTGCTGTTTGAAATAGATCCTGAGCCGTTAAAGCGTCAGATCGATCAGATTCAGGCCGATATCGCCAAAGATGCGGCCCTCGAACAGCAGGCGCGGGCCAACATCGTTAAGGATGAGGCCAATATCAAACAGACACAGGCGGCAGCGGACCGTGGTGTTCAGCTTTCCAAGGACGGAATCTTCTCGAAAGAGCAGACCGAGCAAGTAGTTGCAACGAATGCGAGTGCGCTCGCTTCGCTCGACGCGGACAGGGCGGCAGTCGAAAGCGCTGTGGCTTCGCTGAAGTCCGATCGCGCGCGCTTAGCACAAACACAGCTGCAGCTCGAATACACCAGGATCACCGCCCCCATTTCGGGCCGCGCCGGCGCGATCAGCGTCAAGGCAGGCAATCTGATCAAGGACAACGATGCCGCGCTGGTAACCATTCTGCAAATCTCGCCGATCTATGTCAGCTTCGGGGTTCCGGAGCAGCTGTTGCCCGAGGTCCAGAAATACAATGCGAAGCGCCCGCTACAAATTACCGCCACTAATGGCGGCGGCGAAGTCTTGACCGGGCAACTAAAATTTATTGATAACTCGGTGGATACCACCACCGGCGCGATTAAGCTGAAAGCGGAATTTCAAAACCCGACACATGTACTCTGGCCCGGAGAATTCGTAAACGTAGAGGCCCGTCTCAGCCTGGAACACGACCGGATTCTGGTTCCAAGCAGCACAATCGAAAATGGTCCTCAGGGCAAATACGTTTGGGTCATGAATAAGGACAGCCAGACCGTCGCCATGCGGCCGGTGAACGTGTTGCGGAATTTCAAACCGGCCAAAGAAAGCGAACAAGCCGTCATCGGCAGCGGTCTGCAACCGGGAGAGATCGTCATCTCAGAAGGCCAGATGCGGCTGATGCCAGGAGCGAAAGTACACTTGCTCAACAGCTCTGGAGCACAGTTGGGTGATTCGGGCGCCGCCCGGTCCGAACAGGGCAAAAGCTAAGGAACGGGCATGTACTTTACAGACTTATTCATACGCCGGGCAATCACTACGACGCTTGTCATGGCCGGCATCCTCGGTTTCGGCCTGCTGAGCTATTTTTCGCTGCCGGTCAGCAACTTGCCAGTGGTCGAATATCCTACCATTCAGGTCTCGGCGGGGCTTCCCGGAGCAAACCCGGACGTGATGGCGTCGTCGGTAGCTACTCCGCTCGAGAACCAGTTCTCGACTATCGCGGGGATCAACAGCATGTCTTCGTCGAGCTCGCTCGGCTCGACTTCGATCACGCTGCAATTCGATCTGAGCCGGAACATCGATGCGGCAGCCCAGGATGTCCAGGCCGCCATCGCACGAGCGCAAGGCTCATTACCCACCGATATGCCGTCGCCTCCCTCCTACTCGAAGGTGAACCCGGCAGAGCAGCCCATTCTGTACGTCGCCCTGTCTTCAAGGACCATGAGCTTATCGCAACTCGATCAATACGCCGAGCAGAGTATGGCCCGACGCATATCGATGGTGAGCGGTGTCTCGCAGGTTGAGGTGTTTGGCGCTCAGAAATTCGCTGTCCGTGTACAGGCAGACCCGGCCAAACTCGCCGCTTATCAGGTCGACCTCGAACAGGTTCGCAACGCGCTGTCGAGCGGCAGTATTAATTTGCCGGCCGGGTCGCTCTACGGATATACCAAGAGTTACACCGTCCAGTCGAACAGCCAGCTGACCTCGGCGCCCCAATTCGCCGAGCTCATCGTCACCTATAAAAATGGCGCCCCGCTGCGTCTCCGCGAGCTCGGGAAAGTGCTCGACAGCGTCTCGAATGAAAAGACGCGCTTCTGGATCAATGACAAGCAAAGCGTTGTCCTGGCCATCCAGAAGCAGCCCGGCTCGAATACCGTGGCAGTTGCCGACGCAGTCAAGAGCCTGCTCCCGACGATGAAGGAATCCATGCCTGCCGGCATCGAGATCGGCATGTCGTTCGACACTTCGAAGAACATCCGCGAATCGATAGCGGACGTCAAATTCACGCTACTCCTGACGATCTGCCTCGTAATCGCGGTGATTTTCGTGTTTCTGCGGAACGTGTCCGCCACTCTGATCCCGAGCCTCGCTGTGCCGCTCTCGTTGCTCGGTACGTTCGCCGCGATGAAGCTGCTCGGCTTCACCATCGACATGCTCTCCATGATGGCGATGACACTATCGGTCGGCTTCGTAGTGGATGACGCCATCGTCATGCTCGAAAACATCGTGCGCCATATGGAAATGGGAAAGCCGCGCATGCAGGCCGCCATTGAAGGCGCCCGAGAAGTGGGATTCACCATCGTCTCCATGACCATCTCGCTGGTTGCAGTCTTCATCCCTGTGCTGTTTATGAGCGGGGTCATCGGCCGCCTCCTGCGTGAGTTCTCTATCACGATTGCCGTAGCAGTCCTCATATCAGGCTTCATCTCGTTGACTCTCACACCGATGCTTTGCAGCCGCTTCCTGCGTCATGAGAGTCATCCGACCGGCGTCTTCTATCGCACTTCGGAAAAGTTCTTCGTCTGGCTCAACGGTGCCTATCGCCGCACACTCGAAGGCGTCATGCGCCACCGCCTCATCACGCTGGTATTGAGCATCGTGCTCACTGTCGCGACGGTTTACCTGTTCATCATCATGCCGAAAGGCTTCATGCCTACCGTCGACCAGGGATTCTTTTTCGGCGGAGCCGAGGCATCCCAGGACACTTCATTCGACAAGATGGTTGGCTTACAGCAGCAGGTAAACGAAGTTCTGCGCAAAAATCCCTGGGTTTCGAGCTATGGAGCAGGCGTAGGCGCCGGTCCGAGTTCCGGGCAGAATCAGGGCTTCATGTTTGCCGATCTGAAAAGCGATAAGCACCGCCCCAAGGTCAACGTCATAATCGCCCAACTTGAGCAGGAGTTCATGAAGATTCCTGGGCTCATGGTGTTCCTGCAGTCGCCCCCGCTCATTACACTCGGCCAGAACGAAGGCCGGAGCCAATACTCGGTTGCGCTGGAAGATGCGGATACCCGCGAACTCTACAAATGGGCTCCCGTCCTCGAGGCAAAGCTGCATTCGATCCCGGTTTTGACGGATATCTATAGCGATCTGCGGCTTAGCACGCCGAGGCTGAACGTCGAGATCAATCGAAACCTCGCCATGTCTCTGGGTGTAAACCCCGATGCGATTGCAAATACCCTGTACGATGCTTATGGCAACCGGCGCGTCACCACCATCACCGCCGCCTCCGATCAATACGATGTGATCCTGGAGGTTCTGCCGCAGTACCAGCGGGATCCCGCCGCCTTGCAGAACCTCTATATCCGCTCTTCCCAGGGCAAAATGGTACCCCTCTCGGCAGTTACGGAACTCAAACAAACCGTTGCACCGCTGAGCGTCAATCACATCGGCCAGCTGCCTGCCGTCAACTTCCAGTTCAATCTCAAACCCGGCGTTGCGCTTAGCCAGGCAACGAAGCTCATCGATGAAGCCGCCGCCCAGATTGGCTTACCCGACACTATGAGCTTCAGCTATCAGGGTACGGCGGCCGCCTTCCAGGACTCGCTCCGCGACTTAGGTATTCTGCTCCTCATCGCGGTGCTCGTGATCTACCTTGTGCTTGGAATCCTCTACGAGAGTTTCATTCACCCGATCACGATTCTTTCCGGCTTGCCCGCTGCCGGCTTAGGCGCCCTGCTCACGCTGCTCCTCTTCGGAGAAGATCTCAATCTGTACTCGTTCGTCGGAATCATCCTTTTGATAGGCATCGTGAAGAAGAACGCAATCATGATGATCGATTTTGCTCTCGAAGCCGAGCGCAGGGAAGGCAAATCACCCGAAGAGGCCATCCTCGAGGGCTGCCTGCAGCGCTTCCGGCCCATCATGATGACGACCATGGCAGCGCTCCTCGGTACGCTGCCGATTGCGTTTGGAACAGGCGCGGGCGGCGAAGCCAGACGTCCACTTGGTATCGCTGTAGTCGGAGGCTTGGTAGTCTCGCAGCTTCTGACCCTCTACATCACGCCCGTCATTTATCTCTACCTGGATCGCTTTACGGGCCGGAGAGAAAAGAAGGTGTCGAGAGAACCCGTTCGTGTCTGGCCGGGCGAAAAGGACCTCGTAAAGCAGTAACCCTTGCCAGGTGCTCGTTATTCGGTTCTACAGCCGGGAACACGCTCGAGCAGTGATTGCAGATACGCCGCCGTCCCGGGTTCCCCCTCGCGGGGAGCCCACACGGCGAAATCTTTGTCGTTCGATGCAGAGTACGGGCTTGGTTTGACTTCGAAACAAACAGCGTAGTCACTCAGTACCACGAGCGTGTGCCAGATTCCCGGCTGAATGTCGATGCCCACCGGATCCTGGCCAAGCACCGTTGCGCTCACAACTCTCCCCTCCTCGTCGAGAGTAAAGAACGCGATCTCTCCGCGCAGCACGATGAACGACTCACTCTTCGGAGGGTTCAGGTGCCGGTGCGGAGCAACATAGGTACCCCGCAGCATCACATTAAGGAAGCGATGCGGGTTCTCATCCATGTTTCGATGGAAATTGTGGTTCGTACGCAAACGCGGAGACGTCCTCGCAAGTTCGACCAGGTCATCGAAGAGATTCGCATCGAGGATCGCCGGCGCATCGGTGCCAGTCATCTGCTTCATAGTATGTTGATAGCCCGCGCAGCCAGAATCGCTAGCGTCGCCAGCGAGATTGCACTCTGAATCATCATCAGAATCTTCGCCCAGCGCGAGAGCACCGGCACGTCCGTCGGAGAGAAGGCCGTACTGGTGTTAAACGCCAGAAACAGGTAATCTACGAACTCGGGTTTCCAGCCCTTGTACGCGGGCGCGATGTGTGGCGGCAGCGTCATCTGCGGAAACAGGAAGTCGCCATTGCTGTGGAAATGGCGCTTGTGCCTCGCGTGAGGTCCGCCGGCATCCAGCCGCCAATACCAACTGGCAAACACCAGGACGTTGCTCAGCCATAGAACAATTGCGGCCCGGAGCAGTTCGGGCGCGGGCACGCGCTTGTCCGGAATCCCGGCGATCAGCATCGCAAGCGCCCAGACCATCGCGACCGTGATCACAGCCGAAAGTGTCAGGCCTAAAATGAAGTTCAGCCTCGAACGTCCCGCGCGTTTCGCCGCCACCGCCGGCACAAGTAAAATCACCAGCACAGCTAGCAGAAGCCAATTCGGCCCTGCCGTAAGGCGTTCAGGCAGGATCAGGTACAGCCCCGCAAAAGCGAACAGGCCAAGAATGGCAGGCCAGCGCGCGTCCGTCGAACCAGCAGGTGGTGAAGGATCCCCGACTTCGGGTGTAGCCATTTTCAAAACGAGTGTACGACGGCATGACTGCCGAGCAGAACCGAAAGAACTCGGAGGCTTGAAATCCTGCTATAATTGTTCCGAATGAGCTTCCGGCGCCTGCGCCCGTGGGTTCAACGCACGACCTCCGTGCCGTCATGTCGTTCGTCGGTTTGGTGCGGTCGATTCAAGCACCCCGCAGACCTAACTACTCCGCCCCTTGTCTCTTTCATTTCTTCTTCTTGATGAAGTCCAGTATCCAGATATCTCGTGGTTTAGAACCGCTTTTCGGCACTCGTGACGAGAACATACGTCTACTTGAATCCGAATTGAAGCTACGCACACGTCTGCTCGACGGAGACGCACTCGAACTTGAAGGCGATGAGCCTCAGGTGAGGCGCGCGGAGCAGATCCTCGAAGATTATGTGGATCTCGTTGGCGAAGGTCACGTCTTCAACAACGGCGATCTGAACAGCTTCATGCGGGTCGTCACGGCCGACCCCAACGTCTCCCTCCGCCGTCTTGTCGAGAGCGGGAAATCGCGCGCCTTCGGCAAGAAAGTCCTGGCGCCCAAGACGGTCAATCAGCGCCGCTACGTTGACGCTATCGAGCATCACGATCTTACGTTCGGAGTGGGGCCGGCCGGCACCGGCAAAACCTATCTCGCAGTCGCCATGGCTGTCTCGGCTTGCCTGAACAAGCAAGTGAGCCGCATCGTGCTCACACGCCCCGCGGTCGAAGCCGGCGAGCACCTGGGATTTCTGCCTGGCACCCTGCAGCAAAAGATCGATCCCTACTTACGGCCGCTTTACGACGCCCTTTTTGACATGATCGACGCCGAGAAAGTCGAAAAGCTGCTCGAGCGAAACGTGATCGAAATCGCGCCGCTCGCCTTTATGCGCGGCCGTACTTTGAACGATTGCTTCATCATCCTCGACGAGGCTCAAAACACCACGGTCGAACAGATGAAAATGATTCTCACGCGTCAGGGCTTCAATTCGAAAATGGTTGTTACCGGCGATCAGACCCAGATCGATCTCCCCGGCGGAAAGCGGAGCGGCCTCTTGAACGCGCTCGACGTCCTCAGAGGCGTTGAAGGGATCGCGATTGTGAATTTCGATGACAAGGACGTCGTCCGCCATCCGCTGGTCCAACGGATCGTCAAAGCATACGACCGGTACAACGAATTGATCGGTGCGGGTCGCCAGCTTGCGCTCAAACTTGGCAATGACTCATCAGCCGAAGCGCGTCTTGAGCCGCCTGTCGATACCGCGGTCGAGATCCCGGAAGTTCCGTCACTTACCTAATGTCTATCGAGGGTGATAGTAGACGATCCCGATTGCCGGCGAGCTCGCCTGAGCTGCTCTTTCGAAAACTTCCGCGCGCTCCTCTCCTCCCGGCTGCCGAGCGCAGGCAACTCAAGGATTTCGCGCTGGCACTGAGTGAGCACGTCGCCCGCGCCGCCTCGTTTACCTGCCTGCTTACGAATGATGCCGAGCTGCAGCGGCTCAACAGCACGTTTCTCGGCCACGACTATCCGACCGATGTGCTCTCGTTTCCGACTGGCAGCAGAACCGGGAATTTGGGCGAGATCGCCATCTCCGTGCCGCGTGCAGATGCGCAGGCAGCCGAGTTCGGCCATTCCTGCCTGGATGAAATTCGCATCCTGATGCTGCATGGATTTCTCCATCTCACCGGACTCGATCATGAACGCGATCGCGGAGAGATGGCCGTTGCCGAACGCAAATGGCGGCATGCCTTTGGCCTGCCCTCGAACCTCATTTCCCGCAGCCAAACTGCTCGCGCCGGAGCGCGCAAGTCATGACGCTCGCTTGCCTCACGATCGCACTCCTGCTCACGGGTCTGCTCTGCTTCGTTTCGTACGTGCAACTGCTCTATCTGGAATCGCTGCGACTGATCCGTCGCGATTATCCCTCGCTTGAATTCTTCCGCGAGACCCTGGCCTCGAAGATCGGGCTCGATCTCGAGCACGGATCGCTCGCTTTTTCGCTCATCAAGCACGTTTCCCTTTTCCTGATTGGCGTGTTTTATCTGTGCGCGTTCGTGCGGCCGAGCGTGCCGAACTGGCAAAGCGTTCTCGAAGCAATTGGCGCTTCCTTCCTGGCCATGTTGGTTTCGACTTACCTGTTCCCCCAGTTCCTCTACCGGCGTGCAAGCGCCCTTTGGTTGCGGCGCGCTCTTCCCGTTACCAAGTTCCTGGCCACCACGGCACGCCCTCTCTCGGCGCTGGTTCGCGGGTTCCAGTCTCTGCTCGATCTCGATAGCGCAAAGAACGGGCAGGCGGACCCCTCCGATTCCGTCGAGCACATTGAAGCCCTTATAGATGCCGGCGCGGAAGAAGGAATTCTCGAAGAAGAGGATCGTAAGCTGATTCATTCTGTCGTGGCCTTCGGCGATAAGAATGTTCGCGAAGTCATGACGGCCCGCCCCAACATCGTCGCTATCTCGGCCGAAAAATCGGTGGAGGACCTTCGCCAGCTTGTCATTCATGAGCAGTATTCCCGGATCCCCGTCTACGTGGACACCATCGACAACATCATCGGGTTTGTTCACGTGCGCGACATCTTTGAGCTCGATCCCGAAGAGCGTCAGGCGAAAACCCTGCGCGACGTGATTCGCCCGATCCCGCTCGTTCCCGAGACCAAACCCGTCAGTGATTTGCTCCGCGAGATGCAGCGCGACGGCTCCCATATGGTGATTGCGGTCGATGAATACGGTAACACCGCGGGCTTAGCCACCATGGAAGACCTGGTCGAAGAAATCCTGGGCGAAATTCGGGACGAGCACGAGCCCGGCCGCGACGTGAAGCAGGAAGCCGATCACGTCTATGTCGCCCCCGGTAATCTCGATCTCGACCGCCTTCACGATCTGTTAAATTTCCGCCCAGAAGAAGATACCGAGTCAACCACAGTCGGCGGACTTGTCACTGAATGGTTGGGACACGTGCCTAAAGTCGGCGAGGCAGTGGAACGCGGCGGCATCCGTGTAGAGGTGCTCGCGGGCAATGAGCGGCGCGTCGAAGAAGTACGCCTGTCGCGCATCGAGACGCCCTCTCCGGTGGGAGCCGGCGCGTGAGCGATTCCGAGCACCGTGCTGGGTTCGTCGCCATCGCGGGCCGGCCGAACGCAGGCAAATCGACGTTACTCAATGCGCTCGTCGGCGAAAAGGTGGCCATCACCGCGCCCCAGGCCCAGACAACACGAACGTCGCTCCAGGGCGTCGTCACAACACCCGCCTGGCAAATCGTTTTCATCGATACTCCCGGCATCCACAAGTCCGATAATTTGTTCAACAAGCGCATGATGAACACCGTACGCGGTGCGCTCGAGGACAGAGACCTGGTCCTTTATTTGGCCGACGCAACTAAGCCTGTCGGCGAAGAAGACGTGCACGCCGTGAGTGCACTCGCGAGTTCTGAAAAGACATTTCTGGTCCTGAATAAGATCGACCGGCTCGATGACAAACGGCTTCTCCTGCCGCTCATCGAACGCTATCGGGAGCTCTTCCCGTTTCGCCACGCTATCCCCGTTTCCGCACGTACCGGAAACGGCCTCGAGGAGTTGAAACGTCTCATCGTCGAAGAACTGCCTTCCGGTCCCGCGCTGTTTCCCGACGATCACCTCACCGATCAGCCTGTTCGTTTTATCGCGGCCGAACTGATCCGCGAGAATATCTTGCGCAGCACACATGAAGAAGTGCCGCACTCCGTCGCAATCCTGATTGATACCTGGGAAGAGAAAGCAACTTTGACACGCATCGCAGCAACCATCTATGTGGAGCGGCCGGGTCAGAAGACCATTCTCATTGGTGCAAAAGGCAGCCTGCTGAAAAAGATCGGCACGCAAGCGCGTGAGAGCATCGAGCGCCTGATCGGACGCAAGGTTTTCCTCTCCCTGTTTGTGAAAGTAAAACCCAAGTGGCGGGAAGATCCCGAGTTTCTGAACAGCATCGACTGGCGCGCCATGATCGGCAACGAAACCACTGAATGACACGTCCCGCTAATAGCCTGAAAAGCAATCCAAAAATGAAACTATCACTCGCGCTTGTCGCGCTTATAGGCAGTATGAGCCTGCAGACGGCTTGGGCAGGCGGTCAAAAGCCCGCGGTCTCCGATGATCGCATCTTTGATCAGGTCCGCATGCGTTTGACTACGGATCCCGATGTGAAGGGCGGCGCCGACGACGTCACTGTCAAGGATGGCGCAGTAACCCTCAAGGGCCGCGTCGATACGGACCGCGGAAAAAACAAAGCGACCAAGCTTGCCAAGAAGGTCAAGGGTGTCAAGTCGGTGGATAACGAACTCGTAGTCGGTCCACCGAGCTAATGCTGACGCTCAGGCCCGCCCGCAGCGGGCCTGGCTAGCTTACCGCGCCAATCTAAAACCGGTTCCAGAGGAACTGGTTATAAACTTCGTGATGATACTGCACCTCGGGAGCCTTCACAAAGCTGCCTAGCAGGCGCGCACAGCGATCTGCCGAAGATTGCTTCAGGTCGGCATACCGCGCTTTCACATCGGCCCCGAGCAGAGCCGTTGTCCACTCCGCTTTCCGGAAATCTTCGATCGCGTCATAGACATTGTCTGGCAGGTAACGAGCCGCTCCCCGCAGACCATCCACGTCCGATATGCTGCCTTCGAGACCCGTGCGAAAAATCGAATAAAGAACCAGGTACGGATTCGCATCCGGTGCCACTGACCGAACCTCCACTCGCGCGCTCCGTTCATTGCCGAGCGGCACGCGAACCATCGAACCGCGATCAGTTGCTGACGCCTTAATCTGGTTCGGTGCCTCGAAGTGTGGGTCGAGCCGGCGGTACGCATTCACGCTCGCATTCAACAGCAGACACAAATCATTGCCGTGAGTGAGGATGCGGTCAATAAACTGCCATGCGCAGGAACTTAGCTTCTCCTCGCCTTTCGCATCCCAGAACAGGTTAGTTCCGTTCTTGCTAATGGAGACGTTCGTGTGCATCCCGTTCCCATTCACGCCCACCACAGGCTTGGGAAGGAAGCACGCAGTGTAGCCCATCTTAGTCGCCACCTGCCTGCAGATCAGCTTATAGAGCTGAATCTGATCGGCGGCAGTAAGCACGTCGGCGTAGCTGTAATTGATCTCGAACTGAGACGGCGCAACCTCGGGATGATCTTTCTCATTCTCAAAGCCCATCGCGCGCTGCACGTCGGCCGAGGTGTCGATAAACCTGCGTAGCGGGTCGCCGGGCAGCGAGTGGTAATAGCCGCCCGTATTCACATAATCGAATCTGCAGCGCTCGTGAAACCGTCTTTCCGCATCCGCGCCTTCGAAGAGAAAGCCCTCGATCTCATTCGCGGCATTAAGCACATAGCCTTGCTCTTTGAACTGCTTGTCGGCATAGGCATGCAAGACGCCACGGACGTCTGCCGCGTACGGAGTGCCATCCTTGTCGATGACCTGGCCGAAAACCAGCACCTTGCCCGAGCCGAAGATGTCGCAGGGCGCCCAGTAGAACGCGCTCCAGTCGATGCCGAGCCGGAGATCGCTTTCCCTTTGAGCCGTAAACCCCCTGATCGAGGAGCCATCGAAGGTCAGATTGTCCCAGCTCTTGATCAAGAACTGCTTGTCGTAGTCGAGCATGTGAAGCCGGCCTTCCAGGTCACTGAAAAGCACAGTGACGGCCTTGATTCCCTTCTCATCGCTCAAATACTTGATGCGTTCCTCCTGGATCTGGCCGATCGGAACGCGTTTCTTCCGCTGCTCCTTGGCTTGCAGATTCAGCTCCTCCAACTCCGCATACGAATGGGTGAGCCGGTCATGTATTTCGTTGGGCATTTCTCTCCTGATGTTTCGGGCGCACAGAAAACCGCTCCATTTACGGCAGCGGATTTGCATTTGGCCGTTCGAAGTTCTTCGACACAGGACGGGGTGCCTGACTTACGGACGGATTGGCAGCACAACCCGGCTCGAAAGCCTGCGCCGTGTACCAATTCAGATTTTAATTGGTTTGTAGCTTTAATGCTACCGAAACGCGCCTCAGGCAGGTATTGATCCGCGCCGGATTACCTTCTCCATCAGGTCCGAGAAGGCGTCGATCTCTTCGAGCGTGGTGTAAACGTTCGGCGTGATGCGGAGCCCCTGGTATTCGCCCGGCGTGACGATCGCAACCGTCCAGATCCGCTCCTTCTCCCACAAGTACTTCGCCAGTTTGGGTGCGTCGAACCCATCCACGCTGAGGAATCCAATGGCGCACGACTGCTCCGGATCCTCGCTGTTCAGTATCTTGACTCCGGGCAGATCCCGCAGCCGATTAGACCAGCGCTTGCGAAGATAGCGAAACCGCTCGGCTTTTCGTTCCGGCCCGATGCTGTCATGGAAGTTCAAAGCCTCCGTGATCGCGTCGCGCTGCGAGGCCGGGTGTGTGCCGATCTCCTCAAACTTCCGTATATTGTCGCGCATCGATTCCGGAGCCGCCATCATCGGCCAGATCTTCGGAATCTTGTTCTTGCGAACGTAAAGCATCCCCGTTCCTATGGGCGCCAGCACCCATTTGTGCAGCGAAGTGCCGTAGTAATCACAATCGAGATCGTCTCTCTTGAACGGAAACTGCGCGAAGGCGTGCGCGCCGTCTACGATCACTTCGATATTGCGTTCCCGCGCCATCTGGCAGATCGTCCTCACCGGGAAGATCTGGCCCGTCCGGTTCGTGATATGGCAGATGTGGATCACCTTGGTGCGCGGCGTGATGTGCGATTCAATCCGCTTTGCCAGGTAATCCAGACTCGGCGGCGGAACCGGAAACGTAATCTGCTTTAGAACAATTCCGTCGCGGCGCTCCCTCTGCTGCCACGTGGTAATCATGCGCGGATAGTCCTGGTTCGTCGTCAGCACTTCATCGCCAGGCTTGAGATCCATGCCAAGCTGAACGATCTCCAGACCCTCGCTCGCGTTGCGCGTGATCGCGATCTCTTCGGTGTCGCACCCGAACGTCTCAGCCAGCCGCCGCCGTACCGTCTCGACGCCCGGGTCCAGCACGCTCCACATGTAGTAGGAAGGGCTGAGATTTTCAACCTCGAGATAGCGAATCTCCGTGTCCATCACGATCTTCGGTGCTGGAGACACGCCGCCGTTGTTCAGGTTGATCATGTTCCGATCCACCGTGAATGCGTGTCGCACGTTGAACCAGAAATCTTCGTCGCGTGCGACGGTGTCGGCCGGACGGCCGGTCACCGCATCCGTGGCGCGCTGGGCGCGTAAGAGTGAGTCTGTCTGAAAGGCTGCGGCTAGCCCTGCGGAACGAGTTAAGAAGCTTCTGCGATCCATGATGGCAAGCCTTTAAAAGAACAGGCGTACACCGAGCTCGACCATTCGGGAGAAATTAGCCTGTGAGCTGATAACACCAAATCCCGCTGACCCATAGCTCGTGCTCGGTGCATTGAACAGCGGCGTATTGAAGGCGTTCAGCAGCCCGGTCCGGAATTGCCCCTTGAACTTCTCCGTGATGCTGAAGCTTTTAAACAGCGAGAGATCCCAGTTGGCCTGGCCCGGTCCACGCATGCCAATCGAACGCGCGACGTTTCCGAACGTAAGCGCCGGAGCCGCCGAGAAAGCCGCCGGGTTGATGTAGTTATTCAGACGAGACTCGAGACTTCCGCTCGTCTGCGGCGAAATGCCGGTTGCATTCGGCCGCTGTACGTCGTAGCCGAACAGGGAGTTATTGTCTGGTGTCTGCGTGATTTGCAGCGGGAATCCGGTCTGGTAAACGCCAATCCCATTGAAGGACCAGCCGCCCACCAGCGCGTCCATCGCTCTCCCGGAAGAGCCCAGGAACTGTTTGCCTTTCCCGAACGGCAGGTCGTACGTAAAGGTCGTCGCCCAGCGAATGGGTGAATCGTAGTAAGAGGGAGCCCATTCCCCAGCGATGTTGTACGGATTCTGAGGAACAGACTGATTGCCGGAATTCAGGAAGTTACCGGGCCCGCCGTTGCCCTCGTCGAAACTCCGCGCCCACGTCAGCGTAGAGAGGAAAGTCAGGCCATGGCTGAATCGCTTTTGCGCTTTGAGCACCAGAGAATCGTATCTGGATTTATCCTGGTCGCTTAGACTCAGATTGATTTCACCGAACTGAGGATGTGGAAGCAGCAGCTGATAGCGGCCCACTTGAGGGCCACCGAAGTTGCTAGTGCTGCTGACCGCTCCATACAACGGGTTTGGCACATTCTGCGTCAGGTAGCCGTACCCTTGCGAAAAGTAAGAAGGATTGAGCGCATTGATATTCATGTTGCCGCTCATCGTGGTCAGATGCGAAGACCGCGACCCCACATATCCTACTTCAACCGAAATACCGCCCGCCAGTTCCCGTTGCACGTCAATCGAGAACTGCTGCACGCGCGGCGAACGTGACGACGGATCCGCAAAGCTGATGGTCTGCCCAACGCCGGCCAGTGCGCCGAGTGTGTTACCCGCCGGCTTGTTCAGGCCTGCGGGAAACGGATTCGTAAGGTTGGCTGTCGCTGTTTGATAGCCGTCATTGGTAAAACTGTTTGTGGTCGTCGCGTAGTAGCCAGCCGTCTGGATCGGCGCACCGATGCCGAATGGCGGAGCCCAGAACAGTCCATAGCCGCCTCGTACCACCGTCTTGTTGTTCAGCTGCCAGGCAATACCGGCGCGCGGTCCCCACTTGCTCCAGTTCGGATTTCCGATTGAACCGGGAGCTCCGTTCTGACCCGCGAACTCAACCACTCCGTTCGTTGTGAGCCCGCTGACCTGTGACTGAATCGGATTGGGCGCGTTCGGCAGAAAGCCGGTCACAATCCCGTTATTCTGTTCTTCCAGGCCGGATTCATGTTCCCAACGAAGTCCATAGTTCAGCGTGATCTTGCTGCTTAAACGAAAGTCATCCTGGATATATGCGCCGTAATATCCAACGAAGTCGGTCAGCTTTGTCGGTACCGTGATCGATGCATCGTGCGGAAGGCCAACCAGTAGATCGGCTAAATCCGCTCCTCCCGCGCCCGTTCCAGACCTTGTCCAGATGCCGTTAAATGTAAAATCTCCTCCGCCTTGGCCGTAGTCGAGTCCGCTCGTATTGATCCTTCTCCAGTCGAATCCGCCCGTCAGGCTGTGGCGACCCATATATTTAGAGGCATTGATCGACGCGTTGTTGGAGTAGTGCACGTAATAAAAGTCGTTGTTCGTCCCAAGGCCGCCGATGCTGTTGTACACGTTCGACATATTGAGGACCGGGAACGTGGGCGAGATAACCTGGCTCGTGTATGTCGGGCTGAACCCCAGGTTGGCCAGGTTCAGGCCGGAACTTACTTGGTAACCATAATTCGGAAACCGGTTGAATCCATATCGGGCCGAAATCACCATCGTCGGTGAAACTGTGAATGTGCTGTTAACCTGTGTCGCATTCACGTTGCGCAGGAGGCGCCACTGATCTGGCGACGAGATGGAATTGAAGTATGTGTTTCCGGGTTCAAGCGAGAGATAGCTCAGGTAGCTCAAGTTCGCGTGCCACCACTCTCTAAGTTGCTCGTCAAGTTTAGCGGTCGTTTGGTGCGCGCGAGCGGGCAGACTGCTCGCCACCGTAAGATCGTTCGCCCCGTAGTAGGCCGGCGTGGAGGTTGGCATGGCCAGCGTATTCGCGATTGCCAGTCCCACCGGGTTAAGCTTCGTAGACGGAATAACGTTGTTAGGAAACTGAGACCGCGCAATCGATCCGTCCGCGTTCTTTACTGTCGTGGTGGGATCGTAAATCGCTAGCTGGCCTCCGCCCTGCGTGAAAGACTGAGAGAAGTTTCCCTTCCTCTCAAGCGCTGTCGGCGTGTAAAGCTGCGAAGAGTTGGACTGCGTATCGTCGTAGCCCTCGCGCGCCACCCAGAAGAAGGTTTTATTCTTGCCGTCGTACACCTTCGGAATCCAAACCCTTCCGCCAAATGCGAAGGCATACGTGTAATTCCACTGCGGCGGCAGCGGCAGACCGGCCGCGTTGTTAAAAAAGTTGTTTCCCGACCAGCTTGTCTGGCGCGTGCTTCCGAACGCGACCCCGTGGTACTCGTTGGTCCCCGACTTTAGGAGCGTGTTGAACATTCCGCCCCCTGTCCTCGCCATCGAAGCGTCGTACGTGTTCGCCTGAACCTTCACCTCTTGCACCGCTTCAATAGTCGGAATAATCATCGCGCGGTTGTCCGCATCCGTGATCGGCACACCGTCCAGAAGATAATTGTTTCCACGCACCGGACCGCCCGCAATCGATATCTGAGAAGATCCGCTCTGGTCTTCCATACGGTTGTAGGCGGGGTCGCCAACGGGCATCACGTTCTGAGCCACTCTCGAAAGCATGAATGGATTGCGGCCGAGGTTGGGCAGATCCACTAACTGCTGCCGGTCAAGCACTTGGCCTTGCGAAGCGTTGGAGTTTTCAACCAATGGAGCGTCTTCCGTTACGGTGACACTCTGGGAAACGTTACCCACTTCGAGTTTCACGTCTACCGTGACAAACTCCTGCGTGCCAACCGTCACGCCCCTCTGTTCGAATCGTTTAAAACTTGGGCTCTCAGCCGCGATCGAGTAGGTTGCCGGATCGACGTCGCTGAAAACGTAAGTACCATCTGAGGTCGTGAGCGTCGAACGACTAACTCCAGTACCCGTATTCGTCAGCGTCATCTTGACATTGGGCACAATGGCCCCCTGTGGATCGTCCACCGCTCCTCTCACGCCGCCCTGATACGACTGTCCGTATAGCGAAGCAGCAATCAAAAAGCCACCTAGAACACTACTTAGCTTGTTGAGACTCGGGAACCCAATTGGAAACATGCAACTCCTCGTCGAGAACTTATTCGCGCCTCAGCGCCAATTTGGACGGTCGAACACTGACCGGACTGCGTTCTCAACTTGGAGCGGAATCCCTACCAGGGGTGGACTGATACGAAGGCGTCGCCAGACCTTGAGTCAGGCGTGCTAACACTCACAGAAAATCCGCTGAACTTGTTTCAGGAGTATAACAGCACACATCTGCGTGCGTCTACTGGTAACTTACGCTCACCTTGTATAAGGCTGTCTCATTTCGCTAGCGCCGGAAACGTTTGTTTCGTATTGCAAAATGGAGACAGCAGACCTGAGAAAGGGGGAGACCGGGTTCTGGTCCCGCTGGCTCCCCGTCTCTGCAACAGTAGCTGGGTTCAGCTGTTGCGCTTTTGCTTCAATCCCGCACCCAGCGCCAGGACGGCGGCTATGGCTAGAAAGCCGATCGAGGCCGGTTCCGGTGTGGCAGTGGCCAACATGCCGTTGACGTGCGTGCCATCCGAGTAGAACCCGACCAGGGCGCCTGCGTCGTTGATGCCATTGATAAACGTGCCGCTCACCCCGAACGCCGCTGTGAATGACTGATTCGGATCGTTTACCGTCTGCCAAGTGTTGGTAGTCGAATTGTAAACGAGCCCGTTGTTTCCGCTCGAATTGACATAGCTCCCTACCACTAGGCCGTTGTTGTTTATTCCAAAGAAACTTGTATTAGTTCCGTTGCCGCTCGGGTCGTCAAGGCTCTTGAATGTTCCGCCTTCATCCACAAACCCGTGAGTAACTCCGGCCCCATCCGTATAAAAGCCCGAGATCCAGCCCCCATTGTTTATGCCTGTAGTAGTAACGCTCGCCGCATTGAAAGAACCCGGCAGGTTGATTGGGGTAAATGCCTTCGTAGTGACATCGACTTCATAACCGTGTGCGGCGCCTGTCGAATCCGTATAGAATCCAACTGCGATGTTGTGGTCGTTCACACCTAGAAGCTGATTGAAAGCCGGGCTGGCCGTAGTAAGTGGATTGTCGATTGTAGTCTGAGTGCCGCCGGTCTGTGTGAAACCGTGATTCGCTCCGTTGCCATCCACATAGAATCCGGCAGTGTCGTACGTACCGCCAGTCAGTGTATTGTTGATAGCCGTCACTTGAGTCTGCGCTGCACCGCTGAAATTCTCGGCAGTGAACCCGCCGCTTTTGGTCCAGGTATAGCCGTTGTTAGGAACCACCGTCGCATCGCCAAAATAGCCCGCGATAACACCGGCGTTGTTGATGCCGAGCAATTGATTGAAATTTGGATCGCCCGGATTGTTGATGGTTTGGAACCCGTACGTTGCTGCTTCTGCACTGACGGCAGAGAAGCAGAGCATCGTAATGGCTGTTAGAAAACAACCGAAAGTACGGCTCATTACTTCTTCTCCTATAGAAAGTACTAGGGCACTTCTACTTGGCCCCGGGCTATGTTATCACCAAAATAGACGCCCGATACGTCAGTTTCGAAGTGCAAAACGCCTCCGTCTCGCGACTTACTCAGGAACAGCCACGATCGCTTACATACCCGGGCCGCAGGATTTAGAGAACGTTGCCGGACAACGGACATTCTCCAGGACGTTCCTTAGAAAACTACCTCGCGTAACGACCATATTTCGAGCGGTTTACGAATTAGACCGCCGTAAGCGGCGACAGCTGAACATGATGGCCCAGCGCTTCCAGCCTTTGAACGAGCTTTCTGGCCGTTCTGACTGGATTCAGGCGATCGAAATAATCACCCCCGGGTTCGATGTAGGGAGTGCTGTTTTTCAACACGTGGAAGGCGATGACCAGAATTTTGTGGCCGGTGGCTACGATTGCTTTCGGCCAGCCTCGTCTGGCTTTGACGCGCTGGTAAAACGCTCGCAGATGACCCTTCTTTATATGCGAGATGGCCCAGGCTGCCTGCGTGAGAACCCGTCGTAGCGTTTTGTTGCCTTTGCGGCATTGCGTGCTCTTCTGTTTCCCCGCGCTTTCGTTTTCGCCCGGAACCATTCCAGCCCAACTGCAACAGTGCGCCGCATTGGGAAACGCTGTGACGTCGAGCCCCAGTTCCGCCAGCAGATGCCAAGCAACCATTCGGTCAACGCCCGGGATCGAGATCAGAAGCTCCACCTGCGCGCCATGCGGCTCCATAGCCTTTGCAATGCGCTCTTCGAACGATGTGATCTCCTGAGTCAGGAACTGATATTGCTTGTAATGTGATTCGAGCATGGTGCGATGGAACTCGCTGAAACAGCCTTTCAGCGATTCCTTCACCAATTTCTCTTTCTTCCGCAGACTGCCCCGCACTTTCCAGCTCAATCGCTCTGCTGAGTCCTCGCCGGCGATGAGTGCTTCCACAATGCCACGCCCGGTGGCACCCATCAGATCCGTCACTACCGAGGCCAGCTTGATGCTTGCCGTTTCGAACAGATCACGAATTTGGTTGTGCACCTCATTGCGTTGTTCCAGAAGTGCGATGCGGTGTCGCAGCATCATGCGCAACTGCCGCACTTCAACGGATGGAACAAAGCTCCCATCCAGCCGGCCATCCTGCAGGTACTCCGCGATGCGCCTCGCATCGCGGCCATCGCTCTTCCGTCCAGCGAGCGCCTTCACCTGCGCGGGATTCACCAGCAAAAGATGAAAACCCTCGTCTTCGAGAACATTCCAGACCGGACGCCAATATACGCCGGTCGATTCCATGGCGATCTCGGTGACCTTGAGCTGTTTCAGCCATACCCGCATTCGAATCAAATCATTTCGGAACGTTCCGTAAGTCTTCCGCAATGCCTGGCCGTCGCAGCCGATCGCTGGCAGTACGCAGATCACGATCGTGTCTTTGTGGATATCTATGCCGCAGCAGCGGCGATTTGCTTCGTTCACTTTCACCATCTCCTATCGCGAGACGAAGAACGCTATAAAGTAAATCGGTCTTTCCTTAACGGGCTTCCCACCTTGCAGTGCGAGCCTCACTCATCTGTCCCCACGCGTTCCGGACCACATTCGCGGACGGCTTCACAATGCCAGACCGTCAACGGTCTCCATCGTCTGCGGTCTTTTGACTATCCCTCATGCGCGCCCCTTTTCATCACCGTCTGTGGCCAACGAAGTGCAGCCATCCCTCATTCGCGGGTTTCGAAAATATATATTTGTGAGTCCCGTCAGCCACTTACACCGGTTTCCACCCCTCGTCGCGTTCGGCCCTCCTGCTACGTTTCGCGCAGGAGAGCAAAATTCCACAATGGCCAAAACCCGCGCCGAAATCAACCGCGCCAACGCTCAAAAGTCCACCGGTCCGAAAACACCGGAGGGCCAAGCCCGCTCGTCTCAGAATGCGTTCAAACACGGACTCTACGCGCGAGAGGTTCTCATGGATTGCGAAGACCCCGCCCGCTTCGACGCGTTGCGCGCCGACCTCCGCCGCGAACACCAGCCCCTCAACACCACCGAAGAGATCCTGGTCGACGAACTCGCCCAGCACTACTGGCGTCTCTGCCGCTTGCGCCGCTTCGACGTCCAGGCCTGGACGACACATAACTTCGACGAAAAGAAGAGTGTCGCCGAGCTCAATACCGAAAGACTTCACCAATTCATGAACTCCGGCATGCTCGAACAGTTGCAGCGTCTTCTTGCCTCTGCCGAGCGCGGCTTCCACAAAGCACTCGCTACTTTGCGCCAGCTGCAGAAGGATCGTGGCTTCGTTCCCTCAAAACAGGCCGAACCCGCTGAACCCGCTGTCGCTTCGGCCGAAATCAGCACCGAACCCGACGCCGCTGCCCTCCTGACCACACCCGAACCGGAAACCGAACGCTTCTCTGTACCCGCGGTTGGCTTCGTTCCCACAACTCATGAAGCCCTGCCCCTCACTCCCGAAGAAACTATGCCTGACAACCTGCGGCCCTTCGCTCGGCCCGGCGCAAAAGCCGCCTGATATTACTCGAAACATAGTTCTTTGACAACTGAACAAGCCTGGCAAACTGGTTTCGCCCACCAGTGTCTCTGCGCGTCACGCTTGCGGGTCGAAACTCGCGAAAAGGGTATATACTTCGAGTGACATCTCTGTTTGCTGTCAGCCTATTCTCCCTGTTGAGAGGCGTATGTGCGTGCCATCTTCTGCTGCTATCTTCTCGTCGCCTCCCCGGCCCTCCGGGCGTTCTCGGTTGACCCCGTATCCCCGGTTACGGTTCTCGTAAATTACGAACAGCCATACTCGCAGTCGTCGTTCCAAGCGTTGCGCGGCGAATTACAGCGTTTGCTCGATCAGGTTGGAGTCAAGCTCGACGTTCGCATGCGTCACGAGACGGCGCCGCACGAGCAGTTCGCCGAACTCGTGGTCTTTCGCATGCGAGGTGTCTGCTCGATGAGTTTCCTGCCTGTCGGCGCCCTTTCCGACGAACGCGGCGCTCTTGCCATGGCCTACTCGAGTGATGGCAGCGTCTTACCTTTCGGCGAAGTGGAGTGCGATCGCGTGCGTGAGTCGCTTCAGCGAATTACCGGGCGCGTGAACCCCAACGCCTACCAGGCCACGTACGGCACGGCGCTGGGCATGGTGATGGCCCACGAAATCTATCACATGCTTTCTCGGTCTCCTGAGCACACCAGGCGCGGCGTGACTAAGGAAAGTCTGTCGGCTCGGGAGTTACTGGAAGGCCAACTTTCTTTGCCCGACGTTGCTCGCCTCGCCATGCGGCGCAACCTGCCTGCAAAATAGGCCGAGTGCACGCTCGGTTTCTGCCGGCTTGTTGCTGAATTTGCTGTTACAGCGGTGATACACTGCATGTGACAACGTCCTCTAAGCGCCCGCTTGCCGAAGCGGCCCCCTGAGCTTTTCGAGGCATCGGACTTCAAATGCGAGACTTCTCGTATCTTGCAGGCAGCCCACGTCTGGCTAACGCCGCCCGGAGCGGTTTGATCTTCTGACATTCTCGAGCGGTTTTTCCCCTAGAGCCGTTCTGTAGCCTTTCAAATATCGAAAAAGGAGACGTTATGTCATCTGTTTTGAGCGCCGAGCAAAAAACCGACTTCCTTCGTCGCGGCTTCTCGCGGCGCAGCTTTGGACGACTTGCCACGGTGATGACCGCCGGAGCGGCCCTGCCCTTTTATAACGAAAGCGCGCTGGCGCAATTGTCGATGGTCAGAAATATGCCGTCAGACGCCGTCAAAATCAACGCCAACGAAAACCCTATGGGTCCCTGTCCGGAAGCCGCCGACGCCATCTACAACTCCATTAAGAAAGGCGGCCGCTACATGTACGAAGATACGTACACGCTGGCCGAAGCCATGGCGGGAGTCGAAGGCCTGAAGACCGGGTACAAGCCGGATGACAGCTACATCGAAGTCTTCGCCGGCTCGAGTGCACCTCTCCACCAGGCCGTTCTCGCCTTCTGTTCCAAGGACAAGCCTTTCGTAAAAGCTGATCCCGGTTACGAAGCCGGCGAGAGGGCCGCTAAATTCATCGGGGCGAAGGTTGTAAATGTCCCCTTGAAGAAGGGTACGTGGGACCACGACGTGAAAGCGATGCTCGCCGCCGCTCCCAATGCCGGCCTCTTTTACATCTGTAATCCGAACAATCCCACGGGCACGCTGACCAGCCGTTCCGACATCGAATATCTGGTCGCCAACAAACCACAAGGCTCGGTCGTCATGATCGACGAAGCCTACATCCACATTTCGAAGAACGCCGTTCCGTGCAGCGATATGGTGGCCGCCAATAAGGATGTCGTGGTCCTTCGAACCTTCTCCAAACTATATGGGATGGCCGGATTGCGCGCCGGAGCAGCTTTCGCCCGCCCGGATCTGCTCGAGAAAATCAGGCCTTACAGCGCTGGAGCCATGCCTATCACGGCCATGGTCGGCGCCACCGCCAGCGTGCAGTCTAAGAACCTGATCCCCGAGCGCCGCAAGATCATGGCCGACGTTCGTGAGGACACCTTCAGCTGGCTCACTTCTAAGAACGTCGACTTTATTCCGTCCGAGAGCAATTGCTTCATGATCAACGTCAAGCGTCCTGGAGCGGGCTTCTACAAGGAAATGGCTGCGCAGAACGTTTACATTGGCCGCGTCTGGCCCGTCTGGCCCAATTGGGTCCGCGTCACTGTCGGCAGCAAAGACGACATGAGCAAGTTCAAGACTGCCTTTTCCAAAGCCTATAACGCTTAATTTGCTTCTTTGAATTACCGCCGGAGGTGCATCCGCGCCTCTGGCGAATTTGTTCGACGGGCCCCCGTCCGGTCCTGAAACACTGCCTTGTCGCCTCTGGCCAAAGGTCTGCCCCGCAGGCCCGTTGCAGAATCCTGAAAGGTAGGACTGTTGAAACCGTTTCGCATCCGCTATACCTGGCGAACCTTCGGAGGTGACATATCCGGGGCCATCGTGGCGGCCCTCATTGCTCTCCCGTACGGTCTGGCTATGGCGAGCATGATGGGACTCCCGCCCGTACTCGGCCTCGTAACCTCTGTCGCTACCGCGCCCATCACGGCTCTGCTCGGCCGCAATCCCGTGCTCATCGGAGGTACCGCGAGTGCTACCGTTCCGTTCATCGCCGAGTCGGTAAGATCCCAGGGACCTGGCGGCGCAGCCAAGGTTTGTATGGTTGCCTCGGTTTTCCTGTTGATCTTTTGTTTTCTTCGCTTGGGCCGGCATATCCAAAAGGTTCCTCACCCGGTGGTCACCGGATTTTCCTGCGGCATCGGAGCCATGATGCTGCTTTCACAGCTCGGAGTCATGCTCGGCGTCAAAGCCGTGGTCGATCGTACGTCGAACAACATGCTCTACCAGAGCTGGCAAGTCCTCTCGAGGATCAGAGAAACTCAGGCGAGCGCGGTAATCATCAGCGCGGCAGTCATCGTGGTTGCTCTCGCCGCCGCTCACTACTTTCCTAAAGCGCCGGCTCCACTGATCGGCGTTTGCGCCTCGGTCCTGATCGCCGGCATTTTCGGATTGCATCAGAGAGAAGTTGGGCGTCTGCCGCTCGAAATTCCGCCTTTCATTGGCTTTTCTTGGACTCCCGCCGACATCGTGAACGTCATCCCTGCCGCACTGGGACTGGCTTTTGTATCGGCCGTTAACCTTCTCATCACCTCGCGTGTTGTCGAACACTTTCGCGGCCGTCACAAACAGCTGAAGCGGTCTGACGCGGATGCAGAATTGGGCGCTTATGGTGTGGCGAATATGGTCGCCGGCGTGTTCGCGGCTCCTATGAGCGTTGGCATTCCCGCCCGCAGCCTGGCGAGCGTGCGCTGCGGCGCTACCACCCGCATGTCCAATCTCCTGCACGCAGTGTTCATCCTCGCCTTCATCGCTCTTGGAGGCGAATACATCTCGCACATTCCGATCCCCGCCCTCTCCGGCGTCACTGCATACATCGGCATCTGCCTGCTCGAATGGGGCACTTGGCGGCGTCTCCCCAAGATGGGCCGGGTCGATGCGCTTGGGTTTCTCACTACGGCGGCGGCCACTCTTGTCGTGAATGCTGTCCTGGCGGTGGGCCTCGGATGCTCTTTTTACGTGATCCGCTATCTGTACATCCGATTCACCGGCCAGAGGGTTCAGCAAGAAGCAGCTAAACACATGGCCGTCGGCAGTGTCCGCTGACTTTTGCACCCTGGCATCTTAGAGTAAGCAATCATATTGAGGAACTCGGCCGGATCGAGTAAACTCTTACCAGCCTGCCGTCTGTCAGCATTGGCCTGTGACATGCTCTAGAATGGCAGCACACTTACAGGTACTGCGCAAAGTCTTAAGTTGCCATGCTCACCTGCCCGATTTGCGAAACGCCCAATGAGGATGGCTCTGTCTCCTGCGAGCATTGCAATTGCGCACTAGGGGTCAACGCAGGCGAGACCGTTGTTTCGAATAACCTGGCGGGCGATGGGCAAACCGTAGCTGCCACCACAGCGTTCTCAAAAAGTCCCGGGGCACCGTCCAACCCTGTCTTCAGCTCGGAGCTTCCTATCGGTCGGGTCCTCGTCGGAAGATACGAAATCCTGGCCCGGATAGGACAAGGCGGCATGGGAACCGTCTATCGCGTTCTCGATCATGAGCTTGATCGAGTCATCGCTCTGAAGACCATTCGTCCGGATCTCGCTTCCAATACCGCTGCTCTACGTCGCCTCAAGCAGGAAACGCTTCTCACCCGCCAGATCGCCCACCGCAACGTCATTCGGGTCTTCGACCTCGGCGTTGCCGACGGACTCCGCTTCATCACCATGGAGTTTGTCGAAGGGCAGGACTTGAAGTCGGTTCTCGAACACCGGAAGAGGCTTCCGCTCGAAGAGACGCTCGAAATCTTGGGGCAGATCTGCCAGGGTCTCGGCGCGGCACATAGCGAAGATGTGGTCCATCGGGATCTCAAGCCGCAGAACATTCTGCTCTCCGGCGACCGTGTCCGCATTGTGGATTTCGGATTGGCTCGCTCCTTTGAAGATACGGGAATCACCCACACGGGCGTAATTCTCGGGACGCCGGCTTACATGTCTCCGGAGCAGGCCCTCGGCCAGCACGGCGACGTGCGCTCGGACATCTTCTCGTTCGGCGTGATTGCGTTTGAACTCCTGACTGGCGAACTCCCGTTTCCGAACCAGACACTCTCCGAATCGCTGATCAGCAGGACGCGCGGCCGCGCCCGGTCCATAGAAGCAGTCGATCCCGAGGTCCCGGCATGGCTTGCTCGCATCGTGATGCGTTGTCTCGAGCGCAGCGCCCCAGACCGTTACGGGAGCGCTCAGGAAATCGTTGCCGACCTCCTCGCCCGTGACGTTTGCGCTTACCACGGAGGCCTCCAGGCGCCCGGCGCCTTGACTCCCGGCACGATGGTCGGTTCACGCTATCGCATCGAAGCAGAAGCCGGGGAGGGCGGTATGGGCAAGGTCTACCGAGCCACCGATCTCGACCTCCACCGGACCGTCGCGCTTAAGGTAGTCCGCCCTGAGTTGGCAAGCAGTCCGCAAACACTCGATCAGCTGAAACACGAGATCTCCATCGCGAGCCAGATCTCGCACAAGAACGTCCTGCGCATTCACGACCTCGGTAGCGCCAACGGGCTCAGCTTCGTCTCGATGGCGTGGGCGGAAGGCGAGGATTTGGGAAATCTCCTCAAGCGCACCGGGCCGGTCCCGGAAGAGCGCTTAACCGAACTCGC
Organism: Terriglobia bacterium; assembly: GCA_963723645.1. Taxonomy (GTDB): domain Bacteria; phylum Acidobacteriota; class Terriglobia; order Bryobacterales; family Bryobacteraceae; genus Bog-105. The sequence continues at coordinate 1,248,382 of CAVRRR010000003.1, read as the reverse complement.
AATTGAGCTGTGCGAAGGATTGGAGGCCGCGCACGAACAGGGAATCAGTCACCGCGATCTGAAGCCCAGGAACATTCTCCTGACTTCCGGCGGACACGCTTGTATCGCCGACTTCGGGTTGGCGCACAGCCTCAATACCGTCGTTTTGACAACGAGTCAGGAAGGCAGCAGCTCCCGCTCGACCTCTTCGTCCGGCACGCCTCGCTACATGTCCCCGGAGCAAGTAGACGGCGTCTCGATTGATCACCGCACGGATATCTATTCGTTGGGCCTCATCCTGTACGAGATGGCCACTGGCCGGATCCCCTTTAACGACGATTCGGCTTTTCAGACAATGGCGCAGCGCCTCACCGACAAACCTGCTTCTCCCAAGCTTCTCAATCCAATCCTGTCCGACAAGCTCTGCGCAATCATTTTGCGATGCCTCGAGCTCGACCCGAAAGAGCGGTATGCGAGCGCCCGTGAGGTAGCGGCTGACCTGCGCAAAGAACCCGCAGGAGAGCTCACGGTTTCCCCGGCCGCTCGCCCGAACCGGCGGACACAACTTCTCTGGATCTCGGCAGGCTTAGTTGCCCTTGCTCTCGTGGCTGTGGCTGCCGTGCTCTGGCGGCGGCCCACCATTCCGACAGAACCTCCTGCGACTGGTAAGTACATAGCAGTCATCCCGTTCCATGCCATCGGATCAGACCCGAATCTGAAGTTTCACGCCGAGGGTATCGCCGACGCAATTGCCGCCAGGCTTTCCTCCTTAAGTAGCCTGCATCCAGTGTCCGCCTCGGCGGTTGAGCGCGTCAGCTTATCGCAGTCCGAGGAGAACATCGGCAAACAACTCGGAGCGAACCTGCTGGTAAAAGGCACCGTCCAGGGCGAAGGCGACCGCATCAAGGTCAACGCTGAGATATACAACGTTGAGAAGCATCGCGTCCTCTGGAGTAAGTCTTACGAAAGAGTCACCGGCGACCTGTTCACACTAGAAGATGAGATCTCAAACGACACCGAAAACGCGCTCAACGTAAAGCCCACCACTGAGGAGCGCGAGCGCGCCGAACCCGCTCCGACGCAGAACCTGGCTGCTTACGACCTCTACCTCGAAGGCAGAGACATCCTGAAAAAGCGGCGCGACACGGAAGGTGCCGAGAAAGCTCTGGCACTCTTCAAGCAGGCTTGCAAAGAGGACGACTCGTTCGCTCTCGCCTGGACCGGTGTTGCCGATGCGAACCTTCTTCTCTACAGAATGAACAAAGACAGCCTCTCCGCGTCGAGGGCAGTGACAGCGGCTCAAGAGGCTCGCAGCCGTAACGACAACCTTCCGGAGGTCCACTTCTCTCTTGGCAGCGTGTACACCGCGACCGGCAGATATGCCGAGGCAGTGAATGAGATTATGCGCGCGCTCAAGCTTTCTCCTAACTCTGATGATGGTTATGTCCGGCTTGGTCGTGCTTATCTGGCCACCGGCCAGGCGCCGGAAGCTCTGAATGCCTTCAAGAAAGCAGTTCAGCTAAACCCATACTACTGGCACAACCACTACGCACTAGGCAGCGCGTACTTTAGCTTGGGCATGAACGACGAAGCGCTGAAGGAGTTCAAGGAGCAGGTCGCTCAAAACCCTAACAACGAGGACGGCTACAACAATATCGGAAGCGTTTACCTGCAACAAGCTCAGTGGAAAAAGGCTATTCCTGAGTTTCAGAAATCGATTGAAATCAGCCCATCGGTTCAGGCTTATTCGAATCTGGCGACAGCTTATTTCAATCTGGAGCGCTACAAGGAAGCGATCCCTCTTTATGAAAAAGCCGTGGCGCTGAACCCGAATCAGGCGAACGCTGAAGCGCTGTGCAATCTAGGGGAAGCTTATGCGCGAACCGGACAGAGCAGCAAGGCCGAACAGGAATTCAATAACGCTATCGCGCTGCTCTACGATCAGCTCGCGGTCGATCCTCAAAACGCGGGCGATTTCGGAACATTGGCCATGTGTTTCGCCGGCAAGAAACAAATGGCCAAAGCCCGTCAATACATAACGCGAGCCCGCAAGATCGATGGCGCGGACAGCCGCCTGATGTACGACGAAGCGTCGATTTACGCACAGGACGGCCGCACGGAAGATGCTCTCAAGGCGTTGACGAACGCTCTCGAAAACGGTTATCCCTTCGAATATTGCGCGAATGATCCGGACTTCAAAGACGTCCGAAGATCACCCGGTTTTGCTGCCTTGAAAAAGCGGTTCGGTCACCGCTGATTCATGCGGCGCGTCGGCGGCGTAAGAAAATACCCGCCGCTAGTAAGCCTCCGGCAATCATGAGCGTAATTGAAGACGGCTCGGGTGTGGCATTCGCCTTAGCGCTGAAATCGGTGCCTGGTCCCCAGCTCCCTACTCCGCTCGGATCATCCCCGGAATCGTTCAGATTCACCGAGAACACCTCACCATTCGTAATTCCGCCCGCCGATGCCGGGCCGAACATGATGTCGTAAAGAAATCCGGTCGAGACAGGCGAAGTCGAAATCGTACACGTGACGAAAGGGCCTGGTCCGCACGTGATAGCCGTCAAATTCGGCAGCGTAGCGGTTACGCTTAACTCGAACCAATTCTGTCCGCTCTCATTCTGAAAGGAAAGAACTCCGCCGCCGAAGTTGTCGGCGCCGAAAGCAAAGGAGTTGCTGACAAGTATCGTCGGATTCGGAGGATCACCCTTAATAAGAATGTGCGGGTTTCCTGCCTGTAAGGCATATGGGACGGCCGCCGTCATCAAAACAAGAAGAGAGGTTCGCAGACGCATGGTTACTCCGATCAACTAGGGGTAAAGTTCTATCTATTGTCATTCAGGAGCAGGCCTGAAGCGTGCTATAGGAGTACCAGGACTTATAGTGATGTAAGAAACTGCAGATGCTATGCGGGTAATCGCGTTTTCCGCTCGCCTAGGCGAGTATCTTCGTATTTACGTTTCCGGCAACGTCTGTAAGCCGGAAATGCCGGCCCTGAAATTTATAAGTGAGTCGCTTGTGATCGATTCCGAGACAATTCAGCACCGTGGCCTGCACGTCGTGAATCGGAACCGCATCCGACACCGCATTATAGGAGAAGTCATCAGTTTCGCCGAGCGACAGTCCCTTTTTGACTCCGCCCCCCGCAAACCACATCGTGAAACACCGAGGATGATGATCACGCCCATAGTTGTCCTTCGTGAGATGCCCCTGGCAATAGACGGTGCGGCCGAACTCCCCGCCCCAGATCACCAGTGTGTCTTCGAGCAGTCCTCTTTGTTTCAGGTCCGTCACCAAGGCAGCCGAAGCCTGATCAGTTCCGCCGCACTGTAGAGCGAGATCTCGCGGCAAATCGTTGTGCTGGTCCCACCCGCGATGGTAAAGCTGAATGAACCGCACGCCTCTCTCGGCCAACCGCCGCGCCATGAGGCAGTTTGCGGCGTACGTGCCGGGCTTCTTAGAATCCGGCCCATACAGTTCGAAGGTACTGGCCGGTTCCTTCGAAAGATCGGTCAGTTCCGGAACCGAAGACTGCATCCGATACGCCATCTCATATTGAGCAATACGCGTTGTCACTTCCGGATCTCCGTAACTCTGCTCAGTCACGTGGTTCAACTCGGAAAGCGCATCGAGCATGGTCCGCCGGGTATCGCCATCCACGCCCTCCGGATTTGCCAGAAACAGCACAGGATCGCCAGACGCGCGAAAGCGCACGCCTTGATACTTGGACGGCAGGAAGCCGCTGGACCATAACCTGGTAAATAAAGGCTGATCGCGATTAAGCGCGTTCGCTTGAGAAATCAGCACCACGAACGCTGGCAGGTTTTGATTCTCGCTGCCGAGGCCGTACGTAACCCAGGAACCCATGCTCGGCCGGCCCGGCTGCATGAAGCCGGTCTGTATAAACGTGATCGCCGGATCGTGATTGATGGCATCGGTGTTCACCGTTTTCACGATCGTAATCTCGTCCGCTATCTTTGATGTGTGCGGGAGTAATTCGCTCATCCACACACCGTTTTCACCGGCGCGATTGAATTTGAATATAGAGGGAGCCACCGGAAGAGAGTTCTGCCCCGAGGTCATCCCTGTGATGCGCTGCCCCTGCCGCACGGAATCCGGAAGTTCCGTGCCAGCGAGAGCGGTCAGTTTGGGCTTGTAGTCGAACAAGTCAATTTGCGAAGGCGCTCCCGATTGATGCAGATAAATAATTCGCTTCGCCTTCGGTGCGAAGTGGGGCAAATCCGCCAACCCCCCAAATTCCGCCGCACTCTTTGGGGTAGGCACGTCCGCTTCGAGCAGATCAGGATTCAGCAGGGAAGCGAGGGCCATCACTCCGATCCCTTGGCTTGTCCGGCCGAACAATTGGCGCCGCGTCAGGTTGACTTCGCGATCTCGAAAGGGATTCATGCCTGCCTTAATTCTTTGTGACGGTCTCGTCCATATTGAGGATCGTGCTGGTGACCAGCGTCCATGCCGCGAGTTCGGCAGGATCGGTTTTCGGATTTCGCGTCATCTCACCCGCTGAAATCAGCTTCTGCGCCGCGGCGCGGTCCGAATCGTAGTGCACCATCTCCTTTTTGTAAAGGGCTTCCAGAATAGCGGCTTCCTTCGCCGAAGGATCGCGATCGAGCGCCAGCCGGAAGGCGTAGCGGATCCGGTCAGTTGAAGTTTTGCCGGCCTCGCGCAAGTCTCGCTCCGCAAAGACACGTGAAGCTTCAACATAAGTGGGGTCGTTCATGAGAACGAGCGCCTGAAGCGGCGTGTTAGTAGTACCACGCCGAGCCGTACACTTCTCACGGTCGGGAGCATCGAACGTGTTCAGCGATGGATAAGGAACGGAGCGCTTCCAGAACGTATACATGCTGCGGCGGTACAGATCGGGCCCATGGCTCTGCACGTAAGTCTGTGCCGAAAAGTCTCCGCCAAAGGCCATCTCTTCCCAAAGCCCCTTCGGCTGATACGGCGAAACGCTCGGACCGCCAATCCGCTCGTTAATCAGTCCGCTAACCGCAAGCGCGTTGTCCCGCACCATCTCGGCGGGGAGCCGGAATCGCGGGCCGCGCGCCAGCAATCGGTTTTCCGGATCCTTCTCAAGCAACTCAGGCGTCACCTTCGAGGCCTGGCGATAGGTAGCCGAGGTAACGATCAAGCGCTGCATCGCTTTTACGTTCCAGCCGGTGTGAACAAACTCCGTAGCAAGCCAGTCGAGAAGTTCCTGATTGCTCGGCGGATCGCCCTGCGAACCGAAATCCTCGCTCGTCTTCACAATGCCGAGTCCAAAGTACATCTGCCAGAAATGATTTACTGCCACCCGCGCGGTGAGCGGATTCGCGGGGTCGACAAGCCACTTAGCAAGCGTCAGACGGTTGCGCGGAGCGTCCTTCGGGAGCGGCGGCAGCACTGCCGGCGTATTCGGCTCGACTTTCTCTCCCTGATTCCGGTAGTCGCCGCGCCGCAGCACAAAGGTATCGCGCGGCTTGTCCATCTCGCCCATCACCATGGTCGAAGGAATCTCGCGATTGATCTCGTCCAGACCCAGATTGAGCTGCTTATAATCAACGCTCAACTGCTGCTCCGCGGGATTTGCCCCCTCCGTCACAAAGTAGTCGCGCAGCCACTCTTTTTGATCTTTCGAACGATGCTCGGCCGGTACTTCGAGCACTTGATGAAGCGGATTTAAGAGCCCGGACTCGTACGCTTCATTGGCGTAGAGCCGCCGGTTGTAGATGCGCAAATCTTCGATTTGTCCTTTGAACGGCGTGCCCCAGTCTTTGTTGCCGATTTGAAGTTCGCCCTTGGCAAAGGATGTGGTCGGCAGCCGGTCCAGCAAAACCGTCGTCTTTACGGTGTGCCCGTTGACATAGATCTGAATCCCTTTCGCCCTGCCCGAACCGTCGTACGACACCGCAAGCTCGTTCCATTTGTCAAGCGCAACGCCTTCGGTGGATTTAACCTCAATTGCCGCGTCCGCGCCGCTCCCGCGAAGCCGGACGATCACGTTGCAGTTCCCCTTGTTGCAATAGTCGAGTGCTAGTTCGTAGCCGGGTCCCGCCTTCGGGGATTGGTCATACCTCTGCAAGATCGCCATACCGGAGGGGCCGCCCGGCTTGAGGGACATGGAGTACGTAAACGGCTGCCCGCTCGTGAACGCCCCTGGGCCTCCAAGAGAGTACTGCGCCTCGTCAGTCAAATCGAGTGCGCGGCCTGTGCGCCCATCCGTATATGCTGCCTTTCCCGCCAGTACCTTGATCGGTAGGTCCGGCTGCCGGCTGTTGGCAAGTGAGTCCTTAAAGTTGTATTCGGAGACCAATCCCGCGGTCACATCCGAAACCGGCATCTCTAACTGATGCTGCTCCCAGGATGTCTGGGCGCTCGCGATCGCCGCATCGGTTTTCTTGATTGCGTCGATGAGCGCCGATTTCATCTCGCCCTGCTTTTTGTCCGGCAGCTGCAGAAATGGAACCGCATTGCCCTTATACCCGTCGAGCCCTTTTTCCGGCACGCTGTTAAAGAAAGCGCCAAAGCTGTAGAAATCCTTTTGTCTGAGCGGGTCGTATTTGTGATCGTGGCAGCGCGCGCAGCCTAGCGTTATGCCGAGCCATGTGGTCGAGGTCGCCTCGATGCGGTCGACGATGTACTCGTTCTGATACTCCTCCGGGATTGCGCCGCCTTCGAAGTTGATCATGTGGTTGCGATTGAAGCCGGTCGCAATGACCTGCGCCTGTGTCGGGTGCGGGAGCAGGTCCCCGGCGATCTGTTCCACGGTGAATTCGTCGTACGGCATGTTGCTATTGAACGCTCGAATGACCCAATCGCGCCAAGGCCACATCTCACGCGCGCTATCAATGTGATATCCGTGGGTGTCGGCATAGCGCGCGAAGTCCAGCCACTGCATGGTCATGCGTTCGCCATATTGAGCAGACGCGAGCAGGCGGTCGACAACCTTCTCATACGCCTGTGGAGACTTGTCCGCCAGGTACGCTGTCAATTCTGCCTGGGACGGCGGCAGCCCCGTCAAGTCGAACGTCACACGGCGGAGCAGAGTGGCTTTGTCCGTCTCCAGCGAAGGATGCAAACCTTCCTTGTCGAGCTTGGCGAGCACAAACCGGTCAATTGGGTTGCGCGCCCATTGACTGTCCTGCACGGCAGGCAATTCGGGACGCTTTGGGGGAGTGAATGACCAATGCGTCTCCCATTTGGCGCCGGAATCGATCCACTGCTTGATCACTTCGATCTGAGCGGGAGTTAGCTTGCGGCCGGAGTACGTGGGCGGCATGCGCTGGGCGATATCCGGGTTACTGATCTTCAAGTACATCTTGCTGTGCGCCGCATCGCCCGGCACAATGACACCCGGCTTGCCAAATGCCCCTTCTTTGGTATCGAAGTGAAGCGCTGCCATCCGGCGCTTTTCATCGGGACCATGACAGGTAAAGCAGTTGTCTGAAAGTATCGGCCTGATCTGGCGGTCGAAATCTACGGCCGGAGGGGCCCCGTGCAGCACCGGGGGCAGACTTAGTATTAGGGCAAGAGAAAGTAGCCGGGTTGGCATCACAAGGGCGCAGTTCTCCGTGGAAACTGTTTTGCCAAGTATATCCAGATTTGTGTTTCGTTGCAGCTCGGTTAACAGTCACGCCTGCTATACTGGCTGCTTACACGCTCAGCAGCGCTGGGCCTTGGTGTGTCTTATGGCAAAAGTTTGTGAACTCTGTGGTCGCGGACCACAATTTGGGCATCGGATCAGCCATGCTCACAATGTGTCGAATCGTCGGTGGGATCTTAACCTGCAGACCGTTCATGCTGTCGTGAATGGCGCCGGGAAGCGGATCCGGGTCTGTACCTCTTGCATCCGCAGCGGAAAAGTTCAGAAAGCGCCCTCGGCGAAGGTCTCCGCAGCTTAAGCCCCGTTGCGCATTCACCGTTGCAGGCTGCGCGACCTGTTGTAAGTAGAGGTGCATGACCTGGATGCAGCGCCGTTTCCTCGGCGTTGAGGTTCATCATTCTTGATCTGCACCTCGGAAGAGATAGGCTGGTCAACTTAGATGTCCCCCAAACTGCGCGAAGCCGTCAAACGTCTTGGCAAGTCTGGGATCGCTTTCCTCCTCGCTCTAGCCGGATTCGTTATTTTCTATCTTGCCGGTAACTCCGTGCCGGCGTTCCTTTTCGCCCTCCTTCTCTTTCCGCTGGCCTGCATCCTGGCTTTCCGCGCATTCCGGGCGTTCCAACGCCGGGGGCTGTGGAGCGTTCGCAATCGCCTGCTGTTCGTCTATAGCTTAGTCGGCATCCTGCCTCTGCTTCTGGTCTTTGTGCTGATCGGGCTAGGAGCCTGGGCACTCACTACCGAGCTTGCAATCTATCTCGCCAACTCCGCCCTGCAGGCGCGAATCAGCTTAACCGAGCGGGTCATCGAGACTTTCCGACACCTTCCGCCCGAAGATCAGATTACATATGCTTCGGAGGTCTTGAAAAACTTTCGGGATAGTTTGCCCGGACTGCGCGTTTATATCAAGACACCCGAACGCACCGGACGCTTTCCCGCCAACAGCCCGGATCTTCCGATGGCGGCCGGCTGGCGGAATGTAAATGGACTTGTGGTGTACAAAGGCCACTTCTACGATTGGGCGCATTTTTCCGGAGACGGAGAGGAAATCGCCGTCCTGGCGCCTCTTTCAGATGAAGAAGTCGAAGATCTGGTTCCGCATCTCGGAGCCATTTCGCTGTTCGAGAGCCCGGAAGATGGCCATAACGAAGGGCACCCCGCGTCCGCGGGTTCTTTCCGAGCTGCCCGGATAGATCCCGATTCCGGCAAGAACCCCGATTTCAAAATCAGCTTCAACCAGCCGACCGGCTCCGTTCACAAAGTTCGTTTACCACCGGCTGCTTTTCGCTTCGATATTCCGGTCTGGTGGCTCGCGACCACGTCGCATTACCACCTCGACTCGCCCAATAAAACGTATGGCGGCGTTATCTGGGTCTACTCACGGCCATCCGCCGTGCTGAGCACTTTCTTCGCCGGCACAGAAGTGCTTCGGGGCGTCCTGTTCAACGCCGTGGTGGCCGTTGCGATCCTCTTCCTGGTTGTTGAACTGATCGCGGCGTTCGTAGGCGCCAAGCTGGCACGACGTCTCACGCGTGCGGTCAACGCACTCTATGAGGGCACCCGCCGTGTCATTAACGGTGACTTTACTCATCGCATTCCGGTGCGTTCGCAGGACCAGCTTGGGGAACTCGCCATGTCATTCAATCAGATGACGGGCAATCTCGAGCGCTTGCTGGTTGTGGAGAAAGAAAAAGAGCGACTCCAGACCGAGCTCGAAATTGCACGCGAAGTACAAGGGCAGCTCTATCCCAAACAGGCGCCGCCCACGTGCGGTTTGAAGCTCACCGTGCAGTGTGACCCGGCGCGCATGGTTTCCGGCGACTACTATGACTACCAGGAACTGGGCGGGAAGCGACTGGCCTTTGCGATCGGAGATGTGGCCGGTAAAGGAATATCGGCTGCCCTGCTAATGGCAACTCTGCAGGCCGCCTTGCGCGCGCAGATGACCCAGTACCAGCCGTTACAGGAGTCCGAGTGCAGCGATGTCCCCGAGATCGACGTGGGAAAGCTTGTCTCCGCACTGAACAAACAACTTTTCGCGAACACCTCACCGGAGAAGTACGCGACGTTCTTTTTTGCGCTTTTCGACGAGCATTCCAGAACTTTGACGTACACCAACGCCGGCCACCTCTCGCCTCTGCTGCTCAGGAACGGCGAGGTGTTGCCGCTGGATTCGAATGGCATGGTTGTGGGGGCTTTTGCGTTCGCCCAGTACAACGAAAGCTGCGTCACGATGCAGCCGGGCGATCTACTCATTTGCTACACGGACGGCATCACCGAGCCTGAGAACGCCTATGGGGAAGAGTTCGGCGAAGGGAGGCTGGTCGAGCTCGTCAAGAAGCATTCTCACCGCGAGGATAACGAAATCGTGCACATTGTGCTCGAAGCTGTTCGCAGCTGGACAGGCAGCCCTGAGCTCTTTGATGACATGACTTTGATGCTCGCGCGCGAAGTGCAGCCCGCATGAAGATCCTCACCGCCGCGGAAATGCGGGATATCGACCGGCTCACGATCGAGCGCGGCATCCCGGGCCTCATCCTCATGGAGAACGCCGGAAATCGCGTAGTCGATTTCCTTCTCGAACGCTTTGCGCCGCTCCAAGAGCAACGAGTGGTGGTCATCTGCGGCAAGGGAAACAACGGCGGAGACGGGTTTGTAATCGCCCGGCAACTCTTCACGCGTAAGCTGTGCCGCGAGCTAACCGTCCTCGAGCTCTTCGACCCTCGGGATCTGACGGGCAACGCTGCTGCGAATCGTCGGATGTTGGACGTCTGCGGCTGCCGGGTCGTTCGAGAGTTGCCTCGAGAGGCAGCTTCAGCAACTGTTATGGTGGATGCCATTCTTGGTACGGGACTTACCGGCCCCGTGAAGGACGGCCCAGCGCTCGAGGGTATTCGTCTCGTAAACGAGAATTTTCCTCTTGCCAAGAAGATAGCCGTAGATATCCCGTCAGGCCTGCCCTCTGACCAGGCACGTCCCACCGGCGAGTTCGTCAGGGCCGATCACACCGTTACGTTTGTTGCTCCCAAGCTCGGTAATGTCGAGCCCTTTACTGTGGCGGCAATCGGAACGCCGGCTGATCTGTACGAGACAAACCGAGCGCTTCGGTTGAATCTGGCACAGCCGGCCGACTTCGAGCACTTGTTCGCTCCGCGGGCGTTGGACAGCAACAAAGGAATGTACGGGCATGTGCTCGTGATAGGCGGTTCGTTCGGGAAGAGCGGTGCTCCGGCGATGGCCGGAGTGGGAGCCTATCGCAGCGGAGCCGGACTCGTGACCATCGGTCTGCCGAAGAGCGCTCTGACCACCGTTGCGGCCGTACGCCCGGAACTGATGACGGAGCCGCTCGAGGAGACCAAGTCCGGCCGCTTGCCCGCATCAGCCGCTGCCACGATACTCGAACTCGCAAAGAAGATGACCGTGCTTGCGCTTGGTCCCGGCCTTGGCACTGAAGACGAAACGGTTCGCCTGGTAAAAACTCTTTATGAGCAGACCCCGATCCCGGCCGTGGTGGACGCAGATGCTCTCAATGCTCTCGCGGGTTCACTCGGCCATACCGACAAACTCCGTATACTGACGCCTCACCCCGGTGAGATGAGCCGGTTGGCGGGCAAATCAACCAAGGAAGTGCAAGCAGATCGCATCGGAACGGCCCAGGACCTCGCGTCTCGGAGCGGGGCCGCGATCGTCCTCAAAGGTGACCGCACCGTAATCGCTTTTCCCGATGGAGAGACCTGGATCAATCCGACCGGATCGCCTTCCATGGCGACTGGCGGCACCGGCGACATCCTGACAGGCATGATTTCCGGATTGATAGCCCAGCATCCAGACGACTGGAAGCGCGCCGTGATTGCCGCTGTCTGGCTGCATGGCCGCTGTGGAGAACTAGGCGCCAGGCAGTGGGGCGAAGAAGCGATGCTCGCTACCGACCTGCTTGATTTCCTGCCAGAGGCCATGAATGAAGTACGTCCGGCGGTTTAAAACTCACTCGGACGATGAAACGATCGCATTGGGTCGCCAGATCGCCTTGCTTCTCCCGAAGCAGGGCGTCGTCTTGCTGATTGGCGATCTCGGCGCCGGGAAGACAACCCTCACTAAAGGAATCGTCGAAGGGTTGGGCGCCTCAACCGCTGACTATGTTTCGAGCCCTACGTTCACCCTCATTCACGAATATGGCGATCCCGTGCGCGTCTACCACGTTGACCTCTATAGGCTGGAAACAGCCGAACAGGCGAGGCGCTTAGGCTTGGAGGATCTGCTCGATCAGCCCGCACTCGTACTCGTCGAATGGGGGGACCGCTTTCCGGAACTCTTTCCGCTTGAGGCGATCACGATTCGCATCGACCACGCGGCAGACGAAAGCCGATTCGTCGAGCTGTCTTCTAATTCTGCTTAGCTGCTGCCGCCCAGCGCTTCCGCAAGCTCAACGCCGCGATCATCAGTACTCCTAGGCCCGCGAAGCCTACCGAAGCCGGCTCGGGCGTTGCCACCAGACTTGCATCAACCGCATCGGCTACCAATGTATGCACGGCCGTTGTGGGGTGCAGCCCGTCCCAGAACAGATAACCGGCGTCGTTCGGAATATTCAAGCCTTGTGCGGATTGCGTGACATTCGTCAGGTTGTACTTGCCAGGATTTCCGAGAATGTCCGTAAACAAGCCCTCGATGTTCACACCGTCCACCTTGATACCGCTGCCCCCGAGTGCAGCCAGGTCGAAGGCCCAACGGGTATCGAAGGCCACCGAAGCCGCATTCAAGGCCGCCTTGTCAACGGACCCTTCGGGAGTATCCCCGAGCAGCGGAAGATTCAACCAGACGAAGTTCTTCGCACCGTTGGCGGACAGAGCAGAAATGTACTTGGCTACGTTATCCGCGGCTTGCGTGGGACTGCCGCCGTCGATTATGTCGTTAGCGCCTCCCCACAGCGCGTACAGAGCAGTGGGCGAAGCGCCGCCCGGATGACTTGTCCCGTAAAGTGCAACCTGATTGCCCATGTCTTGTATATTCGCCGTTCCTGTCTGCGCTCCGCCGACCGCATAGTTCGTGCCGCCCGTTAACGCCAAGGCGGGCATAGGATCGGCGACGCCCAGGTCAGTCGCCAGCTTATCCACCCACAAGCCAGGTGCTCCGGCCGCCACCGGGGTCGTATTTGAACCGTCTGAGAAATAGGTTGTCGTCAACCCGCCGCTGAAGGTGTAGCTCCCATAGTTCGATCCAGGGAGCAATCCTCCGGTCGCAATGGACGCATTCCCGTTATCCGACAAGCTATCTCCGAATACGACAAGCTGAGTAAAAGACGATGCTAAGGCCGCGTAAATCGGCGAGAGCAGAAGGAACCCTGAAATTGCGAACAACTTGACGCGCATGGATCGAAAGTATCACGAACCAGCCAGCAAGCAAGTACTGGCCCTCTCCTAACCAGGATGATTGATCAGAAACGTGGCAGTGGAGTGGAAGAACTCTTCGAGAACCGCTCTGGGTTCGGGCGCGAGTGCCGCTTCGCTTAGCGAAGCCTTCATCAACTCGAGCCAGCGGTCCCGGGCCGCTTGATTGACTGCAAAAGGCGCATGCCGCATGCGCAAACGCGGATGGCCCCGGTTCTCAATGTAGGTTCCAGGCCCGCCAAATCGATAGATGAGAAAGCCGCGCAACCGCTCTTCGGCTCCCGCCAGATCGCGCCCTCGATACATCGGCCCAAGAATGTCGTCCGACGGAATCTTGCTGTAGAAAGCCGCTACCAGTCTTCTGAACCCTTCCTCTCCGATCTCTGCATAGACTTCCTGCTCTTCCACGACCGTGATCCTAGCATCCGAAGAAGTTTCTCTTATTGAGGCGGCGCAGTCTCAGGAGGAGCGGTTTCCGGAGGTAACTCCGAGACAGGCGGTACAGCAGGGACGGGCGAACTACCCGGCGTAGTCTCCGCACTGGTGGCCGAAAGCGGAACCGCGCCAGCTGTGCTGCCATCGTGTTTCGGGCCGAGCCCGAGGCTCGTCAGACTGTGCGCGTCAATCTTTCCGTCTCCATCGATCTTCTGATCCGCCTGGAACCGCTTTAACGCATCCACGGAATCATCGCTCCATTGGCCATTTACCTGGCCCTTGAAATAGCCCCGGTCGGCCAGGGCCTGCTGGATTTGCTGATAGCGCTCCGGATCGGGATGGAGCTGGTAGCTCGGAGCAGCGGCCGCATGAACGCCGCGCCGGCTTTTCTTGTGTTTGGTCTTCGCGGTAGAAGCACTATGGGCCGTGGTCTTACTTGCCGTTGTGACAACGTGGGGCGAAGCGGACTTGCTGCTCCGGGATGCTGCGGTTGCGCTGCCTGCGCCAGTGGTGGACTGCTTCGAATGACTCGACTTGGGCTTCACAGGCACAGCTAGAACCGCCGTGGCCAGCAGCGAGAGTACAAGTGCCCTTGACATCCGACGAACCTCGATTTTATCAATTGTTGATGCTTTTCGAGAGTCACGCCCGCAGGGCTGAGCCGGCCGGCTCGATCCTCTCGCTCCGAGGTACGGACCCGGCAGGCGGAATCCCTGTGTCATACTCGAAATTCAGGACTTACGCGGCGGCTTCGCTCGTCCCGGGTTTTGGCGCCGACCAGAACAGTTCGAGGGGTATCCGCCTGAATCAGGAAGCAACCGGCGGAAAAATAATCGAGCCCACTCGGAAACGGGTGGGCTTTCCGATTAGCGAGGTGTTAAACGCATGATCATATCGATGAAGCTCCATGCCACCAAGCCGGAGGTGGATGCCGTCTGTGACCGGATACGTGAGTTCGGCTATAAGGTTCATTCAATCGAAGGCGAAGAACGGGTCGTAATTGGCGTTGTCGGCGTCGGCGATGTCACTGCGTGCCTGGAATCCCTGGAGGCCATGCCCCAGGTCGAAAAGGCCGTTCGCATTTCGGCGCCTTACAAGTTCGTCAGCAAGGAATTCAGGCCCGGCAAGACAGCAGTGCAGGCGAACGGCGTTGAAATTGGCGGGGATGAGTTCGTCGTCATGGCCGGGCCTTGCTCGGTCGAAAGCGAAAAGCAGATCCTCACGATCGCGCATATGGTAGCTGAGCGCGGCGCGAAATTTCTGCGCGGAGGCGCTTTCAAACCGCGCACCTCGCCCTACGACTTTCAGGGGATGGAACGCGAGGGTCTCAAGCTGCTGCGCAAAGCCAAACAGGAGACCGGGCTTGGCATCATCACCGAAGTGATGAGCGACCGGGACGTCGAGATGGTTGCCGAATACGCGGACATTCTGCAGATCGGCGCGCGCAACATGCAGAACTTCTCGCTCCTAAAAGAACTCGGCAAAACGAAACGGCCGGTCATGCTAAAGCGCGGGCTGAGCTCGACGATCCGGGAGCTCCTGATGTCAGCAGAGTACATAGTGGCGCACGGGAACTCCAACGTAATACTCTGTGAGCGCGGCATCCGCACTTTCGAAACTGCCACCAGGAATACCTGCGATATCACTGCCGTGCCGGTGCTAAACGAGCTTTCGCATCTGCCCGTCATGCTCGACCCGAGCCACGCTACTGGAAAACGCAGTCTGGTTCCCGCCCTCTCGCGCGCTGCCGCCGCCATCGGGGCAGATGGGTTGATCGTCGAGGTGCATCCTCAGCCGGAGAAGGCGGTCAGCGACGGCGCCCAATCGCTCAACCCGGATCAGTTTGGGGCGATGATGGCGGAACTCAAACCTTACATCGCGCTTTGGAAGCAGTCCCGGGTCGCGGAACTGGCCACGGCCTGAGAGGCGGACCACCGGTTGCCTTCCGGACGTAAGCTCTGGCTTGTTGTCGCCATCTGCGCCGCTTTCGCTGTCGCCTGCTTCTTCGGGATCGAGCGCTATCGTTATCGCTTCGTTCGCTCGGACACCGACCTGCTTGCGTTTCTGCCTCAGAACGACTCGACCGTGTTCTTCGTAAACGTCGGGGCGCTCCGGGAATCCGGTTATCTCGGCTTAATCGAAGGTGCAAAGCCGAATCAGGATCGGGAGTACACGCAGTTTGTCCGCCAGACCGGGTTCGATTACGCGAAGGACATCGACACCGTTGCAGGATCTGCAGCAGAAGAGCAGTTTCTTTTCGTTCTTCGCGGGCGCTTTCGCTGGAGCAGCCTTCGGAGCTACGTTGCTTCGCATGGCGGCGCCTGCCACGGCGATCTCTGCGAAACTCCCACCAGCACACCGGGAAGAGAAGCCAGCTTCCGCGCTATTCAGCCGGACGTCATGGGGCTCGCCATCAGCGCCGACAGCTCAGCCGCGAGCGCAATCCAGCCACATTCGAACCAGTTACTTCCCTCGCCTGCCCCAGTCTGGGTGCGGCCCTCACAAGCGCTCCTCAAAAATCCGGCTCCATTGCCGCTTACGCTGAGGATTTTCGCCATCTCTCTTGAATCTGCAGACTCGGTCATCCTCGCCTTGAATTCTTCCAACCAAAGCGGAGCCGCTTTCGAAATAGCTGTGGATGCCGCTTTCCGGAACGCAAGCACTGCCGAAAGCGCTAAAACGCAGCTGGCGATGAATACCAGGCTGCTGAAAGTCGAGATCGCGAAAGAACACAAACAGCCTGAGCCGGCAGACCTGGCGTGGCTTCTGACGTCTGGGACCTTTGACGTCTCCGGTCGACAGTTGTTTGGAAGCTGGCCGGTTCGCAAAGAGCTTCTCGGATCTCTCAAATAGGCTCATTCCGGATTACAAGACTCGCTCGAAGGCCGAAAACCACCAGCGCGGTGCACAAAAACCGCCGGTCGGTAGTGGCATGCCCGTCTTTTCACGCACTTAGCGCTGGCACGCCAGTTGCAAACACTATGCCGGAAAGAGAAACAACCTCCAGCGCGAGCCGGCACAGAACGGCCGTAAAGGAGTGTTGGGGAGGAAGATCATGAAGTCCAAAATACTTGCTCTATTTTTGCTGGCGGGAAGCACGATGTTTGCCGGAACGCACGTCGCGTTCGGCATAGGAATTGGCGTCGGGGGCGGATATTATGCTCCTCCACCACCTGCACCACTGGTGGCCTATGCGCCGCCTTACTATGCGCGTCCAGGCTATAGCTGGGTGGGCGGATACTGGTACCCGAACGGTCCGCGGTACGTTTGGCACGGAGGCTATTGGGCTCGCCCGCCATATGTGGGAGCACGCTGGAACGGCCCGCGTTATTACGGCCATCGCTACTATCCAGGTTATTGGGGCCGTCGCTAAATCGCGGCTGTAACTCGATTACCGAACGGGTGGGCTGGCTGGCGGATCGCCGCCCCCGCCCCTTCCGGATAACACGCCTTCGGACCAGCTAGCCGCCGCGGCTCGCTCAACGCGTCCAGAGCCCATACTGGAACCATGCGAATAGGAATCACCTGCTATCCGACTTACGGTGGCAGCGGCATCGTGGCGACCGAACTCGGTCTCGAACTAGCGCACCGCGGACACGAGGTTCACTTCATCAGCTACGCGAATCCCATCCGCCTCGATCCAGACACGCCCGGCATTCACTACCACGAAGTCGAGGTCTCTACCTATCCGTTGTTTCAGTTTCCGCCCTATTCGCTCGCGCTTGCTTCCCGCATGGCGGAGGTAGCCCAGCGGCATCGATTGGATCTCCTGCATGTCCACTATGCGATCCCGCACTCGATATCTGCCCTGCTTGCCCAGCAAATGATCACCGAACGCAGGCTTCCGTTTATCACGACCCTGCATGGCACCGACATTACTCTGGTGGGCACGGATCGTTCGTACTTCCCGATTACCAAGTTCTCAATAGAACGATCGGATGGCGTCACGACGATAAGCGAATACATGCGCCAGCGGACGGTAGATTTTTTCGGCATCAAAGATCCGATCGAGGTCATTCACAATTTCGTGAACTGTTCGCTTTACCACCCCAACGAAGATGAACAGCGGAAAGGCCGCAAACGCATCCTCCATATCTCGAACTTTCGCCCTGTCAAAAGAGTGCTCGACTGCATTTATGCATTCGAACAGGTCAGAAAACACGTGGATGCCGAACTGATCCTTGCCGGTGACGGGCCGGATCGCGGACCAGCCGAGCAGCTGGCTCGAGAACTGAATGTGGACGAGCATGTTCGGTTTCTAGGCAAACAGGATCACATGGAACGCCTGATACCCCGTATGCATGCATTACATCTGCCGAGCGAGATGGAGGCATTCGGGCTGGCAGCCCTCGAAGCCATGGCTTGCGGCGTTCCCCCGGTCGCGACCAATACGGGCGGCGTTCCGGATCTCATCACTCATGGCGTCGACGGCTTTATGGAACCGGTAGGCGACGTCGATTCGCAGGCGCGGCGGCTGATCGAGATACTCGCCGATGGGGATCTACGGGAGCGAATGTCACGCTCCGCCCGGAATACCGCGCTCACCAGATTCTGCACCGACCTCATCATTCCGCAATACGAGGCATACTATAACCAGGTGCTAGAGACCGCTGGAACTTCCGCCAGTGCGGCGGTGTCCAAGTAATTGAGGCGCAGCAGAGGTAGAATTCAGTCGATGGCGCAACCCCTATTAGGGAACTCGGGTAGCCTCTCAATCTTGACTGGCTCGCACGCGGGGCTCTCTGAAGAAGACGCGCGCATTTTGCGCGGCCTGCGGGCGGGAATTGAAGACGCTTATGAGGAGCTGATAGAACGCTATGAACAGCAGCTCTACGGCATGATCTATCGACTGCTCGGCAGCCAGACCGATGCAGCCGACGTGGTGCAGGAAGTGTTCTTGAAGGTGTTCAGGACGATAAACTCCTTCCGCGAGCAAAGCAGTCTTCGCACCTGGATTTATCGTATTGCGGTCAACGAAGCCCATAATCACAGGCGCTGGTTCGCCCGGCATTGCCGGTGTGAAGTATCGATGGAAGAGGAGCGAGGAGATCACCAGAGTCCGTTGGAGTACACCGCTGATCCCGGTAGATCGCCCTATGATCAGGTGCTCGAAAACGAGAACAAGACGCTTCTCGAGCGGGCGTTGACAAGAATCAACCCGGTATTTCGCACTGCCGTTGTGCTGCGAGACATCCAGAACCTGAGCTACGAAGAGATCGCGGAAATTCTGCAGATTTCACTGGGGACAGTCAAATCGAGAATCTTGCGCGGACGCGAAGCATTGCGACGCGAAATAACACAGCGACCGGATCAAGACTTTGCGGAAGCAATGGCTTAAAAAATTATGAAAAGCCGATGACCTGCTGGAATGTAAAGCGGCGAAGTACAGATTTCGTGGATGGAAGGCTGCGCAAACGCGAGCTCTCCAGAGTGGAGTCCCATTTGCGCGAGTGTGACGTCTGCGCATTACACGTCGATCAGATTCGTTCCATGCGCTCCTCGCTCGAAGGATTGCAAAGCCCGTCTGCACCGGTATTGTTACGCGCCAAGCTCCTTGTGCTCGCGTCAAGAGAACGGCAAGTGTTGCTCGAAAGCAACGGATCGCGGTGGCAGAGGCTCTGGAACAGCTGGAGATTCCGGCTGAATGAATTGATGCAGCCGTTTACGATCCCCGCTACGGGCGGCGTTGCCTCTAGTGTTCTTCTCTTCAGTGCGCTCGCCTTTACGATTGGTACCAGCACACGGCAGGTCGGCTACGAAGTTCCTGTGATGTACGCGAGCCGGATGGACGCCAACCTCGTTCCGGTAGCACTGCAGCTCGAGTCGCCCGTGGTCCTGACCCTCAGTCTCGATGGCAAGGGAAGAATCACCGATTACGAAGTTCGCGATGGTTCCCGCGCCTTTGTGGGCAATGCCGCCAGACTCCAATACAACAATATTCAGATGCCTGAGTTCCCGGGCGTCCTCGCTCTGGCTCACCCGACCATCGGCGATATTCGAATCTCGTTCACTCCGATCGTTTTCCGGCAATAAGGGCGACAGGCTCAGCTGTTCATGGAATTGCGGCAATTCCCGGTATCGATTTCCTAGGCCAGCGCTCTCCGGATTCAGAGGCAGTCTCAGCACTACGCCAAGTGTAATCGCAATGTTGTATCATTCGCGGAGCAACTCCATGCCTGCCTGCGAATTGTACAAGCGGCAAGTGTCTCCAATTTGGCCAGGCGAAAGCTCTTCGGAAAGGCGCGTGAATGATTACAATTCCGGTGACTGACAAGTTCGGGCTGACAACCGACCTTCAACTTGAACCTAAGGACGGCGCGCTGCCCTTCGGGTTGCACGCTCTAGAGTCAAAAGTAAGTGAGTTTGCTACGGCTGCTGAAAAGCCTCTCGACGGAACCGACTTCCGATCAGCTTTGTTCGGCGGCCTCTTCACTTCGCCCCAGATGAACTTGAACGCTGAGCTTACTCTGTGTGTGAAGACTGGGGCTAACGTCGCTCTTCAGGTGTACCGGAATGCCGACGAGACTCTATTCAAAGGCGGCAGCGCTTCGCCCGATATCCCGATTGAAAGAACACAATCCTGGGTAGAGCTGACGATCGACACGACTCTTGCCTTTCAGCTGGGTGCGGTCATTCCTTCCGGCTTTGGGGTTTGCGGGAAATCGATACAGGCCCGGTCTGTATCCAGTTATTCCCTGGTCGAAAGTAAGGACGGCCAGTTTCCGACGTTGAAGGCGAGCGTCGAAGCGGCACTGTCCGGCTTTGGTCTGCTCCGGAATGCAGCCGATGCTCGCAAACTGGATCTTAACCGGGTAAGCGAGTGGGATGTGTCAGGCTCGTTCGAACTCGATGGGACGTATACATACCCACTCGCGCTGAACAGCTACACTCTCGCCAAGGTGGCCTTACCCTTCAATCACGTGCTTGGGATCTCGCCAGCCGTAGATCTGAGCCTCACCGGAGCGCTTACGGTGCTCGGCGAGTTTCGGGGGAGATGCTATCGGACTGGCAGCTCCAAAATCCAGCTTGGCCTCTATAAGAAGAAGGAATCCGACCTGAGCGCGTCGTTTCAGGAGGCGGCAGGAGTGATCGCAGGAACGGGTTCGACCGACATGATCGGGAAGCTCTTCTCAGTTCTGCCCGGCGTCGACTTGACCTCGCTTCAGATTTCCGATGCTGATCGGGACGCCATGAAGACTGCACTAAAAGGCGCTGTCGATCAGGGTCTGTCGGTCGCATTGAACGGCATGTGCAGTGCTTCTTGGTCGGACGAGGTAGCTGTGCTATATGAGATCGATCTCACAGTGGAGGATCAAGCGACCGACGACGCCATCAATGCCGCCCTGAAAGGAAACTGGACGCCGCTCAGCAAGCTTCCGAACGCAAGAGTACTGCGCAACGTGCTGACTGAAACGCACAAATCCGGACTTAAAGCGTCTGTTAACCTGCTGGGGATCTACGATGCTGCATCCGGCCAGGACTTCGTGCGCGAGTGCTGCATTCTGCACAACATGGAGGACGGCGCCGTCACCATCACCGATAAAGCCACCGCTCAGCGTATCGCGATTTCTGCGAAGCCCTTCGTCTCTCAGGATGACAAGCTGCGCAAAGTGCTCGATCAGGCGTTCCTGGCAACGGTAGCTTACACGGCGGCCGCTTCTCAGCCCGGTCTGAAAACCGATATCGAAGCCGAACAATCACTCCTGGTTTATAGCGCCCGCTCCAGTTACGCCGCATTGCGCAAATCGCTCTTGCTGGGAGTTTCGCTGCAGCTGATTTCAGCCGCGGATCTCGAGAAGATTACGATACAGCGGGAGTTCCAGTATGTCCGCCTCGCCGCTCGCGCCACCTTCCAAGGCGACGACGCGCTTAGGCTCTTCTTCTCCGATATTCAAACTCGTACCGGATATCGGGAAGAGGATTTGAAGCGGCTCGGACGGCAGGTGCTTGCTTCCCTGCTCGATCGCAACGATACGGCCGACAATCTTCGCCGGCAGATCCTCAACAACGACGCTGCCTGGGCCGAAATGGACAACCAGAAATTTCCTCCGGGATCGCCCGCCTCTTACAGCGATTGGGTCGATATCACGACCTGGGCGCACGCCATTGCTGCAGTTGCTCCCCGTCTCAAATCGGTACTCGAAGCGGCTGATAACCTGAAGGGCGCCGATCCGGCGAAGGATTCCCAGTTCATGGCCCAACGCACGGCGCTTTCGAAGACTCTTCTCGAAGCCACCCGCGACACTCGCGCAGCGTTCGAGAAGGGCTGGCCCATCGCTGTTACTTTCGCATTGACCGGACGCAAAGCGCCCGTCAGCTTCACGGCGCAATGGAATGGAACAAAGTACTTCGACGCCGAAACCGCAAAGGCCCTGACCGCCTGATCCACTCGGCTTGATAGCTTCTCATGCCACAATGCACGAATGAATAGTTTTGTGCGGCTTGGTTTCGTGCCTAAGCACTATGATCTGGGTTTGCTGATTCTGCGCGTTGTGTTTGGGCTGACTCTTTGTATCTTGCACGGCTGGGGCAAAGTGATGCATTTCTCTGGCATGGCCGCGCATTTTCCCGATCCGTTGCATATCGGCGCCAGATTCACATTGCTATTCGCGATTCTCTCCGACTTGATCTGTTCGCTTCTCGTCGCAGCCGGACTGGCAACCCGCTGGGCCGCGCTTATTATCGCCATCAATACCGGAGCAGCATTCGCGTTAGTCCACAAACTTAAATTGTTCGGTCCAGGAAGCGGAGAACTACCCATGCTCTTCTGCGCCTGGGCATTGGTCATCCTCATCACCGGCCCGGGCCGTTACAGCATCGATGGAGTGTAGCTCTACGTTTCGTGGTGCCTGTGACTGGGCCTTGGATCTTCGTTGACCTCGGGCGGCTCGGAAAAGTAATCGTTGTAGAGATCCTCGTCGAAAAGGTTAGCGGTTTTCACATCCTTTAAGGGCAGAGTGATAATCAGGTCTTCCCTTTTCGAGAGGCTCTCGGTCAGGGCGCCGTCGTAGAAGGTTGTGTATACCGTTCTCAGGTTATCTTTATCGCGGTATCCGCTCCGGTACGGCAAGATGCGAAAGTAGAGCTCCTGCGGATCGAGATTCGGCGATTCGGTGATCCACCCTACGTACCATTTCCGGCTGTCGAGCGTTATCGAAACGAGTTGCTTCTCTTTCTGGGCTCGAAGGAGGAGCTGCGTAAAAGCGTTCCCATGCTTGGAGATCTCTTTCTCCTTGGCTTCTTCTTTGCCTATGAAGAAATTCCAGATCACAGCCATGGCAGGACCGAGCATCAACGATAGAGCCGTCGTCCCCGAAAAGGTCATGTTGAAGGGAGCGAATTTAGCCCACGCCGTGTCGACGACGTTCACGCCGGATATCAGTTCGAAAACGATATTGATGAGGCGTGCCAGGACCGCGAGGCATGTTCCCGCAATCGCAGTCTGAAACAACAGCCTATAGCCATCGAGCCGCTGCGCGCCGAAGCGGAAGTAGTGCGCAAGATGAAAGAAGAGGAACCCGCCCAGCAAAGGGAGAAGGAGCAGGTTGTATGGCATTTACTGCCAGTCTAACTATTCCGGTTTTCGGTACCGTAACAGAGTTATATGACCCTCTTTCGAACCTAAATCGCGATTTTTGGACAACTTTCTCATGGTCTCCTGGACTTTGGGGTCCCGAAGAAGCACCTCTACATTCGTGATGGTTCTGCCATCCCAAGTCGTGTAGGTGAGCTGTTCGTCACGTTTAGCCATATTCAAGCTCTTCCTTTTTCAGCTTAACGTCTTTCCTGCTCAGATGCGAGTTTTGAGCGAGTAGTCTTCGTCGTTTCGGGTCAGGTTTGGGTTATAGTACGGATCGGCATCGATGATGCTTTCCCACTTCAACCGCATCGCTTCCACTTCCTGTGGGTGTGGCACCAGATCCTTCGACGTCTTCGAGAATGCCTCGTGATGGTACAGCAGAGCGTGGGGTGTGTAGAGCACCCGGTACCCCTGGTTCCCGATCTTCAGGCACAGATCGATGTCGTTGAAAGCCACAGCAAACTGCACCTCGTCAAAGCCGCCTACTTTCCAGAAGACCTCCGCACGGCTCATGAGGCAAGCTCCTGTCACAGCGCTCACATTCCGAATGACGTCGGGAAAGTCGAAGTAGTGGCTTACGGCCCCGTCCAGCCCTTTGAAAGCATGCCCGCAATTGTCGTAGAGGCCCATTGTGACGCCCGCATGCTGGATCCGGCCGTCGGGGTATAGCAGCTTCGCACCGACCGCGCCGACATCCGGCCGCATCGCCAACTCCAGCATGGCTTCGAGCCACTCGGGCTCGATAACAGACGTATCGTCATTGAGAAATAACAATACGGGAGAATCGCACTGTTTCGCGGCAGAGTTATTTATAGCTGAATAGTTGAAAACTTTATTTCGCCAATCGATGTAGCGCAGGTTCTTGTGGGCCGGCTGCTGTTCGCGCACGTAACTCTCGATCCCGTTATGCCGCGAGTTGTCTATGATGACAACTTCGTAGTCCCTATAAGTAGTTTTGCTGAAGAGGCCGTCGAGATTTGTCCGCAGCACGTCGAGCTTGCCGCCGGAAGCAATGATGATACTGACCCTGGTTCCCGCTGGGATTGCGTAACGCGCTCGCCACCTCCCGGCAACCTTACCGGTCTCTATCCCGGTTGCCTCGCCTGTTCGGGCAACGTGCGCGGCTAAAGCATTCTGGGCCGCCACCACCGCATACTGCTTGTTATCCTGCGTGACGGCCGTCGATCCCTCGGTGGCACGCCAGTGATACAGCACCTTCGGTACATGCCGGATCTCCGATGCCGCCTCCGAAGCACGCAGGATCAGATCGTAATCCTGGCTGCCGTCGCAATCCGGGTTCAGGTGTCCAATCCTGCGGGCCAGGTCTTGCCGCAAGACCAATAAATGGCAGATGTAGTTCTCTGAAAGCAGCAGGTCGGGAGACCAATCCGGCTTGAAGAACGGCTCGAAACGCTTGTCTTTTGCATCGATCTTGTCCTCGTCGCTGTAAAGGAGATCCGCTCCCGGATGGCGGTCCAACGCCTCGCAAACATAGGCGAGCGCGTGCTCGGAAAGCGTGTCGTCGTGGTCTAGGAAGCAGACGTAATCACCTGTTGCCAACTGCCACGCCGCATTGCAGGTTCTCGAAATGCCGCCTCGTTCGCTTCCGAAGCGGACTTTGATCTTCGGGTTCTGCGCGGCGAAGCGTTCGAGAGCAGCCCTCGTCTCCGCCCGCGACGAGCAATCGTCAGCCATACACAACTCCCAATTGCTATAGGACTGCGCAATCACAGACTCGATGGCCGCCGTCAGTTCCGAGGGTTCGGTGTTAAAAACGGGCATCAACACACTGAACTTCGGGCGCTGCGAAAAACTGCCCAGCTTCAAAGCAATCAAATCGTCGTCGGGCTCTTCGAAATCGTGAATCCAGCGGTAGTAGTCCGAAGCAAATCCGTTCTCGTGGTCGATTTGAACCGCGGTCCTGGTCTCGCGGATGGGCTTGCCTCTCGATATGAGCCGCAAGGTGATCGTATGCCGCCCATTCGGCAGCGCCAATGAGTCGAACTCGCCGGCAAAACCCGCGCGACCCGTAGAATCAAGATCTGGATGATGCTTCTTCACATCCGGCCGCGGAACTGTCGGCACTACTTGCCATCTGGGAATTCCGGGCACCTCGATCTGTACACAATCGACGCCGCCTTCAGCCACGCACCAACCCCTCACGGTGATGCTCCCGCTGCGCAGGGCGAGATCGCTCGGCTTCGGCTCATCACAGACAAGAAACGAACGCTGCCGGCTATTCAGCACCAAGCTATCGGCGTTTCCGTCGCCGGACCGCGGAACAAATCGCTTCGCAAGCTCACCTGCCGCACGCAGGGTCCGCCAAACTCGTCCGGTAAGCATCTCCATAATGATGCGGTCCAGACGCGCGATCGAAGATTCGTGCGAGGCCAGTTGCAGCTGATGTTTTTCGATCAGTTCCAGCACTCGTTTCAGCTGACGCTGTGAAGCCCGCAATTCAGCCTGAACCTGGCGAAGCGATTCATTCGCCGCTTCCAGCTGTAACTCTGGTGTATCCTGCCGGTTCATCAATTAGAAAATATCAAGGGAGAAATTCTTGGATTCGCTGTATGCAAAATGGAAGCGCAAAACCAAGGCGTACGTAAAAGGAACACTGCGCCGGGGAAGCGACGCCCTGCTACCCAGCCGCGAAACCCGGGAATATCAAAGCTGGCTCGAACAGAGGGTGCGCGCTCGTCAGGCCAATTACCGCCACGCTCCCGTCCCGGGTCTCTTCTCCATCCTCACTCCAGTATGGAACGGCAGTCCAATCAAATACCTGGCCGAGCTTGCGGAGGCTATCGCAGGTCAAAACCAGCACGGCGCTTGCCAATGGGTCCTGCTCGATAACGGCTGCTCGAACCCGTCCTTACTTGCCCATTTGCAGAAGCTCAGTCAGTGGAATTGGGTCAAGCTGATCTCGTCCGACAAAAACCTCGGCATTACGCGCGGTCTGCACCACTGCCTTGAAGCGGCAAGCGGGCGTTACGTTCTACCCGTCGATGCCGACGATTTGATTTTCTCGGACACTTTCAACGTGCTCACGTCTGTGCTCATCGAATCGGATTATCCGGCGCTCCTTTACACCGATGAAGACAAGGTCATCGGCGCCCGGCACTATCAGCCTTACTTCAAGCCTGATTGGGACCCGGTCCTGCTGCTCAACTCTGCCTACATCGCGCATCTTGGCGTCATTGATCGTGGAAAAGCGCTGGCTCTCGGAGCGTATTCGGATCCCGAAACCGAGGGCAGCCCCGACTGGGACCTCTTCGTCAGATTTCTGGTCGCCGGGCATCGAGCGCTGCATGTACCTGAAATCGTCTATAGCTGGCGCGTCCACCGGAGATCGACCGCCGACGATGACGCTGTTAAGCCATTCATCCTTTCCTCCCAGCAAAAAGTTCTGGAACGGTTTCTGCATGCTCATCCCAAGGGCAGTCTCTTTGAACTCGAGCGAAGCCCTCTTCTGCTCGGCGGCGCTCATTGGCATTTCCTCAGAAAGCGCGAACAGCCGAGATCGTTCATTGTGCTACCCATTTGCGAAGTTGGCGAATGTCTGGAACGCGTACAGCAAATCGCCGAGCAGGACGGCTTCGTTTGCTTCCTCGGCAAGGATGTTCGCGTCGAGAGTCCCGCCTGGCAATGGGAAGCGCTTGGGATAACCGAACTGCACCCGGATACAGTCATGGTCGGCGGCCGAATTCGAGACAGCAGAGGTCGCATCCTGGAAGCCGGCTTGGAGTTTTGCGAAGCCGGCATTTGCAATCCGAACCGGGGCAGGCCGGCCGATAATCCGGGTTATTTCGGGCAAATGTCGAAACAGCGTACAGTCGACGCCGTTTCGACGCAGTTCTCGGCGATAAACGCCCGCTTCCTGGTCGAACTCTTGGCACAGCTGCCTCAGGAGGCTTCCGTTCTGAATCTCGGCGCCTGGGCCGGAGCGTATGCGGCGACGACGGGTCGCCGCGTCGTGTATACGCCTTTCCTCAGCAGCGTTTCGGAGTTCGATTGGGAAGCACAGGTAAGCGCTTCTGAAAAGGCGATATTTCAAGAACGAAGCGGCGTCAAAACTTTGCGACCATCCACAGTCCCGCTACCATGAGGACGCATCCGAGCGCGCGCGGCCATGATGCAGGGTGCACCTTAAACCCGATCCAACCGTAATTATCGAGCACAATCGATGTGATCAGGGAAGCGGTTACGCTGATTCCCGTAAAAACACCGGAGCCCATCTTTTGTGCGAACGTGATTCCCGCCAGAGTCGCCGCAATGCTGAGCACGCCGCCGGTCCACGCCCACCACGGTGCGTGCGCAAGCTTCGCCGCCGCAGGCCATGGTTGCCGCAGAATGAACTGGATGATCAAAACGCCGATTAGGCCGGATAAATACACTGCAATGGCCGAGAAAAGCGGCTGATCGATCGATTTCCTCAGTTCGGCGTTCGCGCCCGCTTGCGCGGGATTCATAGCGCCGGCCGCGACCGCGAGAAGATACATGATCCAGTTCACGCCCATATAGATGCAGCAAAGTCCGAAAACCGCGCTACTTCGCATCCGGTAAAGTGAGGCTTGCCACGGAAACTTGGCCAGCATTTCCTTGTTCGAGACTCGATCCTCGAGCGATTAGCCGTTGCGGCCTGCGGCGAACACACGGCGCGTGTTATCGAAATTGGACCCGGACGCGGCGCACTCACACGGCATCTACTTCCCCATACCGATGAGTTACACGCGGTTGAGCTCGATCGGTCCTTGGTTTCCTACCTTCAGCGGAAATTTGGCGAGGAACCAAAGCTGTCCATCCATCAGGGCAACGTGCTCGAAACAGATCTGGCCCAGTGGGGGCCGGCCTCAGTAGCTGGCAATCTGCCGTATTACATTACGTCCCCCATCATTGAAAAGTTTGTAAATCTGGATTCCCGCTTTGAACGCGCGGTTTTCCTTATGCAATGGGAAGTGGCCGAACGCCTGCTCGCCGAGCCCCACAGCAGAGACTACGGATATCTGACAGTGGCTACCAGACTGACTTGCGAAGTAGAACTGGTTGCGAAACTTCCACCGGCTGCGTTCGTGCCGCCACCCAAAGTGGATTCCGGAGCCGTTCTCCTTCGCCGAAAGGCGGACTTAATCGCCGGTCGGGATAAGCTTCTTCAGTTTGTCCGGAGATGCTTTACTCAAAGGCGAAAAACGCTCCGCAATAATTTGCGCGCTGTTTACGGAGATCGGATCGACATGCTCCCGGAGGCTCAACTGCGCGCGGAAGAACTCTCGATCCAGCAGTTCGTGGACTTATACGAAAAGCTGACCGGTCTGTACACTGAAAGTTCATGATTCGCGCTCGCTTTGCGCCATCGCCGACGGGATATCTGCACATCGGCAGTGCGCGTACGTTCATCTTCAATTGGCTCTATGTCCGCAAACATCAAGGCACCATGGTGTTACGCATCGATGACACCGATGTGGATCGCAATACCGCAGCATCCCTGAACTCCATTTACGAAGGCCTGAACTGGCTCGATCTAGGCTGGGACGAATTCTATCGCCAGTCCGAGCGGCTCGATCTCCATCGCAAGCTAGCTCATGGCTTGTTAGAAAAAGGTCTGGCGTATCGCGATTTCACGCCGGCGGTCGCCGATCTTGACGACAAGCCGCACGGCGAAGGTCCTTGGCTCTGCAATGCCGAGATGCGAGCGCTCTCGACGGCCGAGAGCCAGGGGAGAGCCGACACGGGCGAGCCTTTCGCAATCCGCTTTCGCGTCCCACGCGAACCGGCCTTTGACGTGAAGTTCCATGATGAAGTTTATGGCCCGCAATCCAAATCGACCGCCGATATCGAAGACTTCGCCCTGCTGCGCAGCAACGGAATGCCGACTTACCACTTGGCATCCTGCGCCGACGATATCGACCTGAACATAAGCCACGTCATCCGAGGGCAGGATCATCTTTCGAACACCTTCAAACACGTGCTGCTGTTCGAAGCCGCAAGCGGAGCGACACCGCATTTCGCCCATCTGCCGCTGCTCATCGCTCCTGACGGTTCGAAGCTCTCCAAACGCAAGCATGGGCCCGTCGTAAGCGTCGTAACCTATCGCGATAACGGCTTTCTGTCAGTCGCCTACATCAACTTTCTGTGCCTGCTCGGTTGGTCTCCGAAAGACAACCGTGAACAGATGACGCTTGAAGAACTGAGGGCGGCGTTTTCCCTCGAAGGCGTAAACCGCAGCAACGCGGTGGTGAATTTTAGCGATAGCGATCCCATCGATCCAAAAGCTCTCTGGCTCAACTCGCAGCACTTACGTACTCTGCCGGTCGAAACTCTGGCGCCGATCGTCAGGAAAGTGCTCGAGGAGCATAAACTCACACCTTATGGCGATGATCGATTCTTTGCACACGTTGTAGACACAATCCGTTCGAGGTATTCGACTCTACTCGACTTCCCAACCAAAGGACGCGCGTATTTCGCGGATGACTTTCATATCGAGAAGCAGGCGCTTGACAAGCTCGATGCGCCAGGTGCGCGAGAGCTGCTGCGCGAGCTGGCCGCCCGCATTGAGGCTGATTCCGAGTTCACGGAACCCAGTGTGGAAGCGGCCCTCAGGAAGCTGGCCGAAGAGCGCGGCGTTAAAGCCGGCGTCTTAATCAACGCTAGCCGCGCGGCGCTGACCGGTCAATCCGTTGGCCCAAGCGCTTTCGCCGTCTTCATCTGCATCGGCCGCCAACGCGTAATCGAACGGCTGCGCAGCGTATAACCATGCCGCGAGTTCTGATTGGGCTTGGAGGCCTCCTCGGCGATGCGGCATGCTGCGTTTTCAAACAGGGTGAACTCGCATCCGCGGTTGAACAGGCCAAAGTAGTTCGCCATCACCGGCCTGGTGAGTTTCCAGACGAAGCTCTCGCGATTGCTCTCCAGGTTGCTGGGGTCTCGCCGGGCGAGATCGAATGTATCGCTCTCGCGAGACCTTTCACTGCCGGCGCGGAGAGCGACGCTCTGCTCCAACTGCGCGCCAAATTTCCACAAACCGAACTTGTGGTCGTCGATCACCACGAGGCGCACGCTGCTTCGGCTTATTACGCTTCCGGCTTCGAGGAGGCCAGCGTGTTGAGCGTTGATCGTGCTGGCGATTTCCGCTCCGCCGTCCTGTTCCAAGGCAAAGGCAACCGCCTGACCAAAGTGCGTGAAGTCTATTTTCCCGATTCGCTTGGCGATCTGTACAACCGCGTCACGGAGTTGATCGGCTTCCAGGCGCGTTCAGACGAGCATAAGGTGCAATGGCTTTCCGCTGCCGGCAAACCACTTTTCCTCGATGTGTTTCGGAAGGTGATTGGGTCAAATCCAAGCGGTTGGCCGCGCTTCGAACGGAGCTTCTTCGATGCTGACCGCTTGCTTCAAGGCGGGTTCAGCACCGGTTTCTGTGACGCTATAGGTCCGGAACCGAAGGGGCCCGATATCGCGCACAGCCTTCAGCTTGCAGTCGAAGAAACCGTAGAACGCATGCTGGGCGGTGCGGCAAATGTGGCAGTAGCAGGAGGCCTCGCCTTGAACGCCCTGCTAGTTCGTTCCCTCGAGCGCCATTTCGGAAACGTCTTTGTCCAACCGGCCGCCGGTAACGCAGGCACCGCGCTGGGAGCGGTCCTGTCGGCTTGGCATACGTTCTACGGCGAAACACAGCGTATCCCCTTCGCCACGTTGTGCCTGGGACCGGAGTATTCTCCCGAAGAAGTAAAGCGGGCGCTCGAAAACTGCAAGCTACGGTTCCGCTTTCTGATCACGAACGAGGAAGTAATAGGCGAAGCTATCCGCGCCCTTAGCGACAACAAGATCGTGGCTTGGATGCAGGGCAGGATGGAGTTCGGACCACGCGCTCTCGGCAACCGCAGCATTCTTGCTTCGCCTCTGAATCCGTACTCTACTGAAAATCTCAATGTGTACATTAAGCACCGCGAGAGCTTCCGGAAATTCGCGGCTTCCGTACCGGAAGAAGTGGCCTCGCAATACTTCGACGCCGGCCCAAACGCCCGTTATCTGGCCACCGTCGGCGACGTGCGGCCCGCATACCGCGACCGGTTTTCAGCCGCTATTCTTAACGGCAGCCTGATTCGCGTCCATACAGTCAGCCGCCAGGACAATCCTCTTTATCACGCCTTGCTCACGGCGGTGGGTGAAGCCACAGGCCTGCCTGTCCTTTACAACACCAGCTTCAACCTGTTCGGTGATCCGCTCGTTTGCACGCCAAGGGATGCCGTGCGAAGCTTCTACTCTTCCGGCATCGACGCGCTCTTCGCCGGAAACTTCTATCTGGAAAAATAGTTGACAAGAGTGGTCCAACCCGGCCCGTTGCGTGATCAGGGTCGATCCAACGATCGCCTTGCGCGAAGAATAAGGCTCCAAATCTTCGTTTGAGAAACGAAGCACCCGGCGCGATACTTCTATAGACTTCTAGTAAAGCTACCCGATACCGAAAAACACTCTTCAGGGCACCTCGGACCTGCTCGTTCTCGAGATACTCGCGCGTTGCATCGCGGTATCCTCCGTTCTGATCTTTGCTTGACAGCACTATGCTGGAGCGGCTATCCGCCGAAATGCGGGAGGAACTCGAGTTTCACCACAGCCAGACTGTGGGTCCGTTCGGCAACCTAACCAGGATTCAGGAAGAGGTCCGGGACGCCAGCACGGTCGTCTTATTGGAAACGTCCTTTCAGGACCTTCGGATCGCCGTCCGCCTGATGCGCAGGACGCCCGCTGTTACTTCGATTGCAATCGGCGCTGGGCGTGGGAGCAGTGTCAGTCGTGTTTACAGCCGTCCATTCGGTGCTTCTCAATCCGTTGCCGGCGGAACTCATCCAGCTTCGAACCGAAGGGAAGGGGGACGCGCCCCCGCCGGCGAATGATTGGATTTATTGGAAAGACACATAGGAGATCATTGCGGCGCACCCCTCCGCTTGATCACTTGTGCAGCAGCGAAAGGATTTCGTGTTGATTGCTGAGGATTGATTCCTGGTTCTTGACGATGTCGTTAAGCGATTGCTGATTTCTCTTAATCTCTTCCTGGTTCAGCTTGATGGTCTCCTGATTCTCCAGGATTGTTTTCTGATTCTCGAGGATAATTGATTGGTTCTTGATTATGTCTTGTTCGCCCATAAGTCTCCTTGGAAGCGATTATAGAAGAGGATCGAGCTCGTACCTCGCAGAAATCGAGTCCGACGCAGGTCAGCCATTTGAACGTATGCTGTCGCGAGCACGCCGCTTGATTGACACTGCCGCCGTCGCAAGGGCCGTCATATTATTCGCGACGCTCGCATATGCCACCAGTCTTACTCAGGAAAGGGCCTCCAACTCCCGCCCTCGCGCTTCGGATCTGGGGCTCAAAGTCGGGATCTTGCCGACAGGCGCTTTCGATAGCATTACCGACGTCGTTGGCGTCGAAGTAGGACAGACTACGATCGTTCGCGGTGACAACATTCGAACCGGGGTGACTGCAATCCTGCCGCACAATGGCAATTTATATCGCGACCGGGTGCCGGGTGCGGTCGTCGTCGGGAACGGCTTTGGAAAGCTCACCGGCTCGACTCAGGTCGAGGAACTGGGAGAGATCGAAACTCCCATCCTGCTCACCTCAACAACGAGCGTGCCCCGGGTGGCCGACGCGCTCACAAGCTATGTGCTCAACCTCCCCGGCAATGAGGATGTCCTTTCCGTCAATCCTGTGGTCGGCGAAACTAACGACGGCTACCTGAGCGACATCCGCGGACGTCATATCACTCCGGACGATGTTTTCGCCTCGATCAGGAACGCAAAAGGCGGTCGCGTCGAAGAAGGCGCTGTCGGAGCAGGTACGGGAACCGTGGCATTTGGCTGGAAGGGAGGCATCGGAACCTCCTCTCGCCGTCTTCCGCCCAACCTGGGAGGGTACACCGTGGGCGTACTTGTTCAGACGAACTTCGGAGGGGTGCTGACAATCGCAGGAGCGCCTGTGGGGGTGGAACTGGGCCAATATTATCTGCGCCAGGATCTCCAAAGGACCGGCAGCGGGTCTGACCATGCGAATGGATCCTGCATGATCGTGCTCGCAACGGATGCATCGATGGACGCCCGTAATCTCAAGCGGCTCGCGGCACGAACGCTTCTCGGCTTGGCTCGTACAGGGAGCGCCGCCTCGAACGGCAGCGGCGATTATGCCATTGCCTTCTCGAGTGCACCCCAGGTTCGCATTCATACTGCCGAAAAGTCATTGACTCGGCACGTCGAGGTGATTACTAATGACGCTATGTCGCCAATTTTTCTGGCGGCGATCGAAGCTACGGAAGAAGCGATCTACAACTCCATGTTCCGAGCCACCACGACCACCAGCAATGGCCATACAGTAGACGCTCTGCCTATCGACAAAACGGTCGAGATACTCAGAAAGCATCAAGTCATCAAGTGAATTGCTGCTCTTATGGTGCTGCGGGAACCGGCGATCGCTAGTGCGGAGCTTTTCCGCGAAAGTTTTTGTACAATTCCGGAGCCAGCTTGTGGAAAGCCTCATCGGCCCTCTTACCCGCGATATTCGTCATTATGACGAAGCCGAAATCGGAACCAGGCCATAACATGGCGGTCGCAAGATTCATGTTGTTCGATCCGTTGTGCGTGATCACGGGAATCGGTGACCAGTCAAATTTCACCTCTCCCCAACCAAGCCCGTACCTGCCGGTTTTCGGCGTACCGGGAGGGGCGTCATCCCGCACTCCGGTGCTGATCACCGGAGTTTGGGTCTTCTTCACAATGGCCGGTGAGGCGAGATCCGGCGCGCGTTTTCCTTCACCAGCCTGCCAGGAAACCCACTTCGCGAAATCGAGAACGGACATGTGCATCGTGCCCGCTGGACCCATGATCAGCGGATTGTCTCCATTGGGCCCGGCAAGCATCGCCTTCGGCTTACCGTCGACAAGTACGTGGCCGACTGGAGCATCGAGTCTGCCCAGACTCGCCTGCGGACCGAAGCCGGCAGTCCGCAATCCGAGAGGCTGCACAATGCGTTCTTCCATCAACTCTTCCCAGGTTTTTCCGCCGCAGCGTTCTATGATGACGCCGGCCAACATGTAACCGAGATTCGAGTAGGAGAATTTGCTGCCCCGCGGATGATCGAGAGGCTTGGGCGCGGTTTGCGCCAGCATCCAGTAGCGCACCTCGTCCATGTTGCCGTCCTGCAAATAGGAGCGCTGCAGAAGATTAATGAATTCCGGTCCATCCACGAGTCCGCTTGAGTGAGAAAGCAATTGCTCGAGCGTGATTTGGGCAAACTCGGGGTTCATCTTGCCCTTGAGTTCGGGAAACTCTTCGGCCAGTGTCGAATCCCAACGCAGTTTTCCGGCCTGTACAAATTGACCTGCCAGCAGCGCCGTGAATGCCTTGCTATCCGATCCGATGTGGAACGCATCGTCGATTGTCACCGGAGTATTCGTTCCCGCACGGCGTACGCCGGCTTTTCCTGCAGCAACCACCGATCCTCCTTGAACAACGGCTGCGGCGATGGCGGGCAGACCGAACTGTTGCAGGTAAGGCTGGAGCATTGCATCGAGTGATTGCGGCGGAGCGGCCTGGACGAGACAAACGGTTAGCGCAGTCAGTGCGAGGAGGTTCAAGTACTGCCGGGTATGCGTCATATGCACAGCGAGTATAGACGCAATCGACAGGTTACGGTGAGGAAAGTCTGGCAACAGCACCCCTTTCAGGAGCTGCACACCTACAACGCCTTTCTATGGAGGCCAGACAACACATGTCACACGATCACAACAACCCGGCCCCGTCGCACAGGATGCTCTGCAAGTTCGTGAGCGCGGGCAATCTCCGCAAGCGGTATCTGTTCGGCGATCTCAAAACCTGACCACCCCGCCTCCAGCGCACGGTTTAAATCCTGGGCTGCTAAAGCTTTCACGTCTCTTGGGAAATCATCGCTGCCCAGGAAGAATAGCCGGATGTTTTGGAACACCATCGGCCAAAAGGGAATCGCGGGTGTTGCATTATCGGTGGCGTAGGTCGCCATAGACCCGCCCTGTTTCAGCAGTTCGACATCCGCCTCGACATTTGCTCCAAACGCCACCTCGACAATATGATCGAGGCCTTCTGGGGCAAGCGCCTTTACTTGCGCACCCAGCTTCTCATCGTTACGAAGCACGTCCTGGGCGCCAGCTTTTCGTGCGGCTTCTTCCTCCGACGAGGACCGCACGCTTCCGATCACCTTAGCTCCAGCTTGACGCGCCAGTTGAACCGCACAAAGTCCTACGCTACCTCCCGCTCCTTGCACCAATACAGTGCGTCCCGCTATCGAGCCGGCAACGTGAACGGCGCGGTGGGCAGTTATACCAGGTATCCCGAGGCATGCGCCCTGCTCCATCGACACGCTTTCGGGTAGCGGAGCAACCTGATCCACCGGCACCACGGTAAACTCTGCAGCCGTACCGAACGGCCGATAAGACTGTGCGCCGTAGCACCACACTTGCTGTCCCATCCATTCGGAAGCGACACCTTCGCCGATCTGATCCACTCGCCCGGCGCCATCGCTATGCGGAATTACGCGCGGATAAGGCATGCCCAAACCAAAGGTGTCTCCACGCTTCTTGGTGTCGCCCGGGTTTATGCCGGAGGCAGCAATGCGAATGCGAACTTCTCCGGCGCCTGGAAGCGGGTCCACCATCTCCCCGACCTTGAGAACGTCCCGAGCTGGGCCCTGCTTCTCGTACCAGGCCGCCCTCATCCAATCGCCTCGTTTCCTGTGAGCATCGAATCCTAGTCTCTCAGCACCGGGGTGGCAGCCCTCAGAGCCGTCGCTGAATGCTACCTTCGACTAAATCTCGAAGCGCTCTATTGAGGGTTGTCCGGTAACACAGCCCTAGGGCACAATCAACTCGGAAGATCAAGGTTCGTCAAGGAAAGACATCGAG
This sequence comes from Terriglobia bacterium, assembly GCA_963723645.1. Classification (GTDB taxonomy): domain Bacteria; phylum Acidobacteriota; class Terriglobia; order Bryobacterales; family Bryobacteraceae; genus Bog-105. The sequence continues at coordinate 1,212,490 of CAVRRR010000003.1, read as the reverse complement.
GGAATTGTCGTGCCAAATTTAAGCAACAAAGTAGCGCTCGTTACCGGCGGTTCACGAGGCATCGGAGCCGCAATTGCAAAACGACTAGCGGCGGATGGAGCGAGTGTCGCCATCACCTACGCGAAAGATGCGGAAGCAGCATCCTCCGTCGTCAAAGCGATCGAGCAAGCTGGCGGAAGAGCGATTTCCATACAATCAGACTCTGCCAACACCGATGCGGTGGCCAGCGCGGTGGAACAGACTGTCTCCGCGTTCGGCGGCATCGATGTTCTTGTTAACAACGCTGGCACCGTCATTCCGAAGAAGGTCGAAGACACGACCCTGGAAGAGTTCGACCGCGTTTTCGCAGTAAACGTGCGCGGAGCTTTTGTCGCGACCCACACAGCGTTGAAGCATATGAAGAGCGGCGGCCGCATCATTATGATTGGCTCTTGCGTGGGTGAGCGGGTTCTGATCCCCGCCATGGCGTCATATTCGGCAACAAAGGGTGCGATCAAAATGTTTGCTCAGGCTTGACCCGTGAGATCGGCGAACGGGGTATCACCGTAAATAAGGTGCAACCCGGGCCGATTAATACTGAGCTGAATCCGGCTGCGGGCGATTGGGCTCCTGGCCAGAAAGCGGTCACTTCACTAGGCCGCTATGGAGCCGTGAACGACGTTGCGGCGTTGGTCGCGTTCGTCGCCGGCCCGGAGGCATCGTATATAACGGGAGCGAACCTGACAGTCGACGGCGGCACAAACGCTTAGTTGGGACGACCCCAAAGCGCACTCGTTCTCTTGGGCCGGGTTGTGCGCCGCCGCGCCACGTTACTTCACTGAAGGGCTGTCATCCGCTTTCAGATCGCCCAGCGCATACTGAATCCCGGCGCGCAGGTGTTCGAGCATTGGCGTCATCGCATACACGCGGTCACTGTGGCCATGCCCTTCGTAAAACACTCGCCCCTGGCCCTCGCGGCGGATGTAGCTCAACGCATAATCGGCGTCGGTTCGCGGATTCGCTTCCTTCGCCTTGTCCTCAGCGCTCATTTTGGCGTAGTCGATACTCGTCAGTACATGCACGTTCGTGCGCGAGAAGGATTCCTGCGCGAAAGTGTATGTCTCGTCGTGGATCTCGAACTCCTTCCCGTGAAACATCGCAGTCAACGGGCTGTTCGGATCGTCGATCTTCACATAAATAAGCTGCGGGTCGGACCAGTGGAACTTGAAGAAGCCGCCGATTAACTTATTGAACTCCGGCCACTGTTGAACCGGTTTCGCTTCCACGCCGGAATGTGGCGCCGGGGGTGGCAGTAGGGAATTGAAGTGCGCAATAAAATCGGCCCTGCTGACGTTGCCCGTGTTCCCCGTATCGAGCTTCTGGAACCAATCGTCCGCAATGCCGGTCCACTCCTGCTGGCTGACGGCGTTATTGTGATCCTGATCGCCCGCCGTGACCAGCCGGGGAGCAAGCATCATAGCGGCAAAATTAGGACCGCTGCCGCCGCTCTTGGCGGCCGCTTCAGCCGCCACGCAGTCGCTGTGATAAGAGTCGGTGGCCGCGTGGATTCCGGCGATACCTTTTCCGCTTCTGACCCAATCCAGGAACGCGGCACGGCGCGCCTCGGTTACGGAGGGATCGGGATCGTCGAGGAAGCAGGCAGTGGTGCTGTCGAGAAAAATAGCATCGTAGTTCTTCAGGTTTTCGGCATTAACATCCGCCACGTTGTAAGTGACCGTCGTGGTCCACAGGCCACCTTGATTTCCCAGAGCTTCCACCGCCTTCGCAGCGAGCGGAATCGAAGCATGCACGAACCCTCCCGGTCCCGTATGCGCGAGCACGAGAACTTTACGCGGGCGTAGCGGCTTCACGCCTTGCGTGCTGGGCAAGGCTCCCATCATGGCATCGACAGCGCCTTGCGGCGCACTCATTGGCGTCGAATTGCCGGCGACGTTGAACGTGTTCCCCTGTCCCGGCTTGGCGGCCGGCGGCGCGGGGAGCACTTTGCTCAATCCGGCTGCGATCTGATCCCGTGTCAGCGTCCCGCTACTCGTTCCGCCCCAGGAGGTAAACCACGAGTTGAACCCCGACTCGATCTCGCTCTTCGATAGCGTTCCGTCACCGTTCGCGTCGAGCGCAGTAAAAAGCGCTTGAGCAGTCTGCCTGCCGCCCGGCCCCTGCGCCCATAACCGCCCGATACCGGTCACCAAAAGCACACCGGTGAAAAAATATCCCGTTCCAATTAGTCCAATTCGTCGCATACAATCTGCCGACACGAGTCTATCGCGGACGCAATTTATGAACGCCCGTATAGGAGATTCAACCCCAAACGCGAATCGTGCGGGCGCGCACACCGTGCGCCGCACCTACGGCATGAATGGCGGTGAGCTTACCGTGCCATTCGGCGGCCCTCTCCGGCTGCGTGTTCCCCGCCAACTCGGCTACAAGAGCCTGAAGTACATCAATCGCCTAACCGTTACCGATGACCTGAAACACTTCGGGAAGGGCTTGGGCTCGGCGGAACCGGAGAGTGGCTACGCCTGGTATGCAGGCATTTGATTAGCGCTTCCCGCACTTTAGTTCCAGCTCAGCGGCCGCGAGCGCGTTCCTAGCGAAACGCATTTGGACCTGCGGTCCTTAGCTACCATGAAATCCTAGATGCTTCGCTTTGAAACAGCTGGGGAATCCCATGGCGAATTGCTCGTCGCCACCCTGACTGGGATCCCGGCCGGCGTTCCTGTCTGCCTGGATTATGTTGACCGTCAGCTCTGGCGGCGCCAGCAGGGCTACGGGCGCGGCGGGCGCATGAAAATCGAAACGGACCGCGTCCGCATCGTCTCCGGTGTCCGTCATTCGCAGACGATTGGCTCGCCGATTGCGATTCTGATCGAGAACAAGGATTGGAAAAACTGGACCGGCATTCTTCCGGTGGAAGCGCGCGACGCCGAGCCCGGTAAGAGCAAGCCTGTTCATCGCCCTCGCCCCGGGCACGCAGACCTCGCCGGCGTGATCAAGTACAACTTTGAGGACGCCCGCTATATCTTAGAGCGTGCCAGCGCGCGCGAGACCACCGCGCGAGTAGCGGTTGGCGCCCTTGCGAAATCCTTTCTGAGCGAGTTCCGGATCGAGGTGCTAAGTCACGTGGTCGCGGTGGGGCCCGTTAGTCTGGAGCGCGCTGCGGCCTGGGAGGAACTCCAGGCGCTCAGCAAACGTGACGAAGTTCTGCTCGGCTGCGTCGATGGAGAGACTGAGGCGCGCATGAAAGAAGCGGTAGATCACGCTTACCGCACCGGAGACACCATTGGCGGCATCTTTGAAGTAGTGGCACATGGTCTGCCGCCGGGCCTCGGCTCGCACATTACCTGGGATACGCGTCTCGACGGTCGCTTGGCTCAGGCCATTGTGTCTATTCAAGCTGTCAAAGGCGCCGAAATCGGCTTTGCAGAAGAAGGTGCTCGCTCGTACGGCTCGGCAGTACAGGACACTATCAAGTACGACAAGAGCGCCCGGGAATTCCAGCGCGGCTCAAATCGTGCCGGCGGTCTCGAAGGTGGCATTACGAACGGCCAGGACGTCGTAATCCGGGGATTTCTCAAACCGATCTCCACCCTGCGACGCCCGCTTGAATCGGTGGATCTGCCCACACGCGAATCGGCGCTTGCCGCGTACGAACGCAGCGATGTGGCGGTGGTGCCTGCAGCCGGCGTGATCGGGGAAGCGATGGTCGCGATCATTCTCGCTTCTGCCTTCCTCGAGAAGTTCGGCGGGGATTCGCTTGCCGAGACGAAGCGCAATTTTGAGGGCTACCTCGAACAGGTAAAAGCTTTTTAGGACTTTTGATCGATAGATGGTGAAACCAATTTTGAAGTACGGCGAGCCGCTGCTTGAGCGCGCCGCTGAACCTGTAACGGAATTTGACACGCCCGAGCTGAAAGAACTCATCGGAGACATGTGGGAGACGATGTATGCCGCCAAGGGCGTGGGCCTTGCTGCTCCCCAGATAGGAACCGGGAAACGCATTTCTGTGATCGATACGAGCGTGGGTGAAGATGAGTCGAAGAAAATCGTGATCATCAATCCCGAAATCGTTTTTCGTGACGGCAAGCAGGTGGGCGAAGAGGGCTGCCTCAGTATTCCCGGTTTTCGCGAGCCTGTGGCGCGTCCGAACAAGGTAACTGTGCGGGCTCAGAACGAAAAAGGAGAGTCGATCGAATTGAGTGGCGAAGAACTGCTGGCACGCGCCTTCGAACATGAAATCGATCACCTCAACGGGATTCTTTTCATCAACCACCTGAGCACCCTCAAGCGCGATATTATCCGCCGCAAAATTAAAAAAATGCAGAAGACCGGCGATTGGGACTGAGCGCCCTCTAATGCGTGTCGTCTTTCTTGGAACGCCGGAGTTCGCGGTGCCATCTCTGCGGGCGCTCGCATCGACCCACCATGTGCTTGCCGTTTTCACTCAGCCGGATCGGCCGAAGGGGCGGGGTAACAAGCTCTCGCCGTCGCCCGTTAAAGCGGCGGCCGAGACTCTTGGGATCCCTATCTATCAGCCGGAGCGGATCCGCCGCGCACCGAACCCTGAGCTGCTCGCGAGCTTTGCGCCCGATCTCATGGTCGTCGTCGGCTATGGGCAGATCATTCCCCAGACCATCATCGATATCCCGAAGCACGGCATCCTGAATGTCCATGCTTCCCTGCTGCCCAAATACCGCGGCGCCGCTCCCGTCCAGTGGGCGATCGCGAACGGCGAAATCCGAACCGGCGTAACGATCATGCAGATCGATGCAGGGCTCGATACCGGCGACATGCTCTTTGCGCATCTCATCTCGATTGAGCCCGACGAAACCGCGCCCTCGCTCAGCGCCCGCCTGGCCGACGTCGGCGCAGACCTGCTGATCGAAACCCTCAATCAGCTCGAGTTGGGCGAAGTTCACCACGAGAAACAGAACGAAGCGGAAGCGACATACGCACCCATCCTCAAAAAGGAGGATGGTTCCATCGACTGGTCACGGACCGCCCAGCAAACCTACAATCGCCTGCGCGGGTTTACGCCCTGGCCCGGCGCTTACACTTCTTTCCGCGGCGCGCAGTTGCTCGTGGTTCGAGCTCGCCCCGCCGAATGCAATGCTTTGAGCCCCGGCGCAATCGAGGCCGCAAAACCCCGCTTACTGGTCGGCTGCGGCGGCGGCACCGCTCTCGAACTGCTCGAAGTACAGCTAGCCGGAAAGGGCCGCATGAGCGCTGAAGCGTTCCTTAACGGCTATCGCCCGCGTGACAACGAAATGCTCGGAGAAAGTGCTTGAATCTTCCGCTTGGTTATCGCTATGCCGCTACTTTCGCAGGCATCCGGAAGCAGCGCCAGGACGATCTGGCGCTTATCGTTTCGGACTCGCCCGCCGAAGCAGCCGCTGTGTTCACGTCGAACGTCGTGCAGGCAGCTCCGGTTCGGCTGGCCCGGCACCACCTCAAATCCGGCAAAGGGAAGGTGGCGGCCATTCTGGTCAACGCGGGCAACGCGAACTGTGCCACACGCACGGGCGACAAGGTTGCGCTCGCTTCGTGCAAAGCTGCGGCCAAGGCCCTCAAGACCAAGGCGCACTATGTGCTTCCCGCTTCGACAGGTGTCATCGGCGTGGAACTCGATGGCAGGCTGCTGACGGACTCGCTACCGGAGCTCGCCGCAAAGCTCTCGCCCGGCAACTTCGAAGCGGTCGCGCGCGCCATCCTGACCACCGACACGCGGATCAAGGTCGCCTTCGAAGAAGTTCCTCTGCGCGGCGGCACGGTTCGGGTGGCCGGCATGACCAAGGGCTCGGGGATGATTCATCCCAATATGGCCACTACGCTCGGTTTCGTGATGACCGATGCCGCCGTACTCGCGCGGCACCTGCGTTCTATCCTCGCGTTCGCCAATGAACGCTCTTACAATTCGCTTACGGTGGATGGCGACACTTCGACCAATGACACGGTCGCCCTTCTTGCAAACGGCGCTTCCAAAGTAAAGCCGAACGAAAAAGAGCGCAAAGTCTTAGCCGAAGTCGTCACCTGGGTGATGGAGAATCTCGCGGAGCAGATCGCTGCAGACGGCGAGGGAGCGCGCAAGCTCGTAATCGTCCGGGCCCTTGGCTTTCGTTCAGACGAAGATGCCCGCAAAGTCGCGCGTACGATCGCCAATTCGCCGCTGGTGAAAACTGCCGTGGCGGGCAGCGATCCCAATTGGGGCCGAATTCTCTGCGCCGCGGGATACTCCGGCGTAGCCTTCGATCCACGTAAGATCGATATTTTTCTGCAGCGCATCCTGGTTTGCAAAGGCGGGCTGGCGGCCGATTTCGACGAAGCCGCACTCAAGCAGAAACTCGATGAACCCGAAGTACGCATTCGCGTCGTCCTTAATCATGCAGGCACATCCCAGGCCCGGTTCTTCACTTGCGATCTAACAGAAGGCTACATTCGGATTAATGGCAGCTATCGCACCTAAAGCGTTGCTGCGATTTTCTGCCGGCCTGTTGCTCTCCTGCAAGATCTGCTTGTGGGCAGATCAGCCGGACGGTCTTCGCACTCAGCTCAACACGATCGCAACCGCTCTCAGCGCCGGCGATCCGTCGGCGGCAATGGGCCCATTCTCCAAATCCTACGGCAGCTACGATAAGCTTCGAAACTACTTCAGCGGCCTTACGAACGCTTTCTCGATTGCGAACGAAGTGGACGTAACGGACGAACAGGAAGCCCGAACCGAAATCCGCGCTACCGTTCACTGGGCGATCACTCTTTCCACCCTGGGAAGTGACAACAACAACCAGCGCTCAGCCGACATTCAGGTGCGATGCGTTCGCGAGAAGGAAAAGTGGAAAATCGCAGATTTCGCACCGATCGATCTCTTCGATCCCTCGCTCTCCCAAACGCCCACTCCACCGCCTCAAAGCAGTTCGCGCAGCTTATCGTACGTGCTCTTCGTGACCAGGTGAACCTCCACCGGCAGCTCTGCCATCTTCCCGACTTCATCGAATGCCGCGGGTGATGGGATGCTCGCGCTTGCGACCAGCAGCTTTCCCGATCTCACTTCGAATGGCAGTAGCCCGTGCCTTTTCTCCAGGTGCGCCGGCAGGCCGCGCACAACTTGCGCCTTAACCGCCGCAGGATCCACCAGCGCTGCCGGTAACCCCGATTGCAGGCTCAGCGCTTTACACAGATTCTCCTCACTCAGGATGCCGTGCGCGAGCAGCATCAAATCGAGCGCCGATCCCTCAGCCAGCGATTTTTTTGCCTCTTGGATCTGCTCCTCGGAGACAAATCCGGAACCGACGAGAATGTCGACCAGTTCGCGCCTATGCCCGTTGAGAGCCTCCCTGCTTGGGTACGCGTGATCTGTCTTTTGCCAGGCGAGGGCCCGCTTCTCACGGCGCGCTGCGACATACCCGTACACCGCGCGCAGGGCAGCCGAGCAGTTGATGAGGTTAGCGTGGAACGACCGCAGCGGCACGGTCGCCGCTATTCCGAAGCCAAAAATGCGCGCCACACAGAGCCCACGAATCCCCAATCGCAGGCACTGCAGGCCCATTGTCATAGCGCAAAGTGCCGCCACCGTATGATTCTCGATCCGGAAATGCCAGCGCGTGTGAAACGCCAGGCTCGCCAGATAATCGAGCACTCCGACGATGAACCAGGCGTTCGCCGCCACGCTGAGCGGGTTTGTGATTAGGCCTTTGCGGTCGCGCCAGAACCAGTATTTCGTCCGCCAGGAGCCTCGCCAACCCTGCTGGGCCCAGCATTGCAGCGCAATCCCCGTGATCCATCTCGTTCGCTGCCGAATGGCCGTCCGCGTCGACCGTGGAAAGTACTCGCGGGTAGCTACAAAATCATGCGCCATTCTTTCGAGCGGGCAAAAGCATTGGCGGTAGCCCATAGCATGAATGTGCACGCCAATTTGATAATCCTCGGTCAGACTTTCCGGGTCGAACACCTGGTAATCGCGTTCGCGGGCGAGCCGGCCCAACACTTCGCGCGAAAAGCCTGTACCCACACCATTCGACGGAATAAACGCCCCACTGAACTGCCTTGCCCGCATGTCGATCGTCTGAAACTCGGCAAACTCGTCGCAATAGACCCCGTGTGTTACGTCTCCCAATCCCGTTTCAAGCGGCAAAACCGGAACCTGAACCATGTCGTAGTGGTCCCGTTCCCGATTGATCAGGGCCAAAGCTTGCGGATGAATCATGTCTTCGGCGTCATGCAGAATCACCGTGTCGAACTGAACACCCTGTTCATCCTCGAGAAGTTCCATACGCGCGTAAACCCCATTCAGGCAGTCTGCCTTGGACGTTGGCCCGGGATTGGGGCACTTGGCCACGTGTACATTGCCGAACTGCTTAGCCAGTTCCTCAGCGGCCCCTACGGTCTCGCCATCATTGGGGTAAACGCCTAGAAAGAAGTCGAAGTTGCGGTACCGGATTGCCGCAAGGTTGTGGCGCACCATGTTGCCGATGACTGCGGATTCATGCCAGCAAGGCACAAAAATGGCGATTCGCCGCTCCGGTCTCTTGACCTCCTCTGCTGGAACCTCAGCAACACGTTTCTGGCGGCTCATGAAACCGGCTACTGCCGCTCGGAGACACAAGCCTAAAGGAATCAGGTCATCGAGACCGCTCAGCAGCAGAACGACCGGAAGCACGCTCAGAAGAAGCGGCCCGCACGCCGGCACCACGAACCAGGCGAGCGTCACCTCGGGCCTCTGAAACCGGTATGAAAGAGCGGCTGCACTTGTTCCTGAGGAGGAAGTGACCGCGTGGCGTCCCAGATTGCAGAAAATTCTTAGATATTTGTGCCGGAAAGCGCACTTCCAGGTGTGACTGAAATACAGGCCCGCATCTCCGACTGGACCTCATTCTGCCAACTGATTCAACAACTCGCGGCCGGTAGTGTTCGGCGCAATACCTTCACTCAGTGGGAAATGGAACTACTTCTCGATCTGCAGATGGCTCCCATACGCAAATCGTCCCGGCCCGAGATTCTGCGTAAGTACCTCAAGACAATCCAGCGCCAGATCGCTTCCGGCGAACGCGTGCCGGTCAGATTTTCAGTTTTCTGTGAAGCCGAAATGCAGGCCCGCAGAAGCGGAGAAGCTTCCGAACCGCTGACCTTACTTCGCGCCAGCTGAAGATCCGGCTCGCTGGGCTATCCTCAAGGAAGAGAATTTCAGGAGAGCAAGTATGGCGAGCACTTCCGGGCCGGCCCCGAAGACAGAACGCATGGTCTACTGCGTCAAGCTGCAGAAAGAGCTACCCGGACTCGACGAAGTCCCCTTCGACGGTCATCCCCTGGGTCAGCGCATCTACGAAAACGTCTCGAAAGAGGCTTGGCGTATGTGGGTCGAACAGATGAAGATGATCATGAACGAGTACCGGCTGAATCTCGGTACCCCTGAAGCCCAGGAGTTCCTTCTCAAGCAAATGGAAGAGTACTTTTTCGGCGAGGGAGCGGCCCACCCGCCTGGCTACGTTGCTCCCGGTCATTGATCGCCTCGGACGAAGATTTTCTGCACGTCTGAGTTCCGCGAAACGTCCTTAGAACTTTGAAACGGTTCCTGGTTTACTGGCTGGCGCTCGCTTTGACCTGCTGGGCGGCAGACAACAAAACTGTCGCTGCGCGTCTTGCCCGCCTCGCCGGCAAGGCTGAGAGTTCCGGCCAGACGGTCCGCGCCTATATGCTGTTCGCGGAGGCATCCGTCCGGGATCCGCAGAACACAACGTATCGCGCCAATCGCGATGCCTTGGCCAGCGCAGCGCATTTGCTGAGCAAGGCTAATATCGAAACCGCCGATATCTCGAACGATGTCCTTACCGCGCAAAGCGAAGCGGCCAACCCGGTTCCGCCCATCGAGCGCGTCTCGAGCGCCGAGTGGCAGTTGAACCCTGCTCTCGACCCCTTGCCTCACGTCCAGGCTGCCCCGTCCCGCCGCAACTTCGATCTGCACGCTAATGCGAAGTCTCTAGTCGAGCAGGTTGCCGCGGCTTATGGCATTCAGGCCCTCTGCGATCCCGACCTCAAACCGGGAATGGCCATTCACTTCGAATTGCAAGACGCCGATTTTCGCGCTGCTCTCGAGGCAGTCACCGCCGCCACCCACACCTTTGTTTTCCCCATATCCTCAAAGGCCATTCATTTCGTTGTCGATACCGAACCCAAACGAGACGAATTTGAGCCGAATGTCATGCTTACGTTTCCGCTGCAGGAAGCCCTGTCCGAGAAGGACCTGATCGATGCCGCGAATGCCGTTCGGGGCCTGCTTCACCTGCGCACCATCGGATGGGACAGCGCGAATCGCACCGTAGTGATTCGCGATCACGCAACCCGCGCCCGCGTGGCGCGTGCTGTGATGGAGTCTCTTCTCCTGCCGCGCGCCCAGGTTTCCTTCGATGTGCAGTTCTTAGCGATCGACACTGACAAGACGTACCACTATGGCGCGACTCTCCAAACTCTGTTCCAGGTCATCGATTTCGGCAAAATCGGAGTAAACAACATCCTTCCGGCGGCCCTTAACTCAACCAAGTTTCTGACCTTCGGTGCGGGCGCTACGCTCTTCGGGATAGGCGTCGCCGATGCAACCGCTTTTGCAAGCTACTCCGATTCGACCACCAGCTCGTTGTTCGACGCCACTGTCGTGGTTGGGGACCGCCAAACCGCCAATTTTCATATAGGCGACAAATATCCGATCGCCAGCTCAATTTACTCCGGCTTCGCGCAGGGCTCCCCTTCGATTTACAATCCTTCGCCGCAGATTACACTTGAAGATCTAGGGCTGGTCTTGAAACTCACGCCCCACATCACCGGAGAGGGCGATGTAAGCCTCGATCTCGAAGCGGACTTCAAATCGGTTTCAACCCAAACCCTGAACACCATACCCATAATTGCCGAGCGTCAGTTCAAAGGCGCCGTCGATCTCCGCGAAGGCGAATGGGCGATTATGGCAGGGATGGATTCGTCTTCGACCACGTTTTCACGAAGCGGGCTGGCAGGCATCGGCCAGATTCCCGGCCTCAAGCAACTGCTCACTGACACCAACCGCGAAACCCAGACCAGCAAAACGCTCATCGTCATCAAACCTACCGTCACACGCCTTCCGATGGAGAACACGACAAGCCCCGCATTCCTGATCGGCTCCCGCCGCGGCGAACGCGTCCTCATCTGATCGTCACCTGAACCGAAGCCTCTGCTATCGTCACTAGCATGTCGACCATGCGCGATGAGATTTCGCAGCAGCCTGCTGCGGTCGAGCGCACTCTCAAAAGCGAATGGAGCTGCGCTGAACGTCTTCGAGCACACTTCGAACGCAATCCCGTCCGCCTGATCGTCCTTGCTGCTCGCGGAACTTCCGACAATGCCGCTCAGTTCGGCCGTTATCTGCTCGAGATCACAACAGGCATACCGGTCTCTCTCGCTGCGCCATCCGTCTTCACGCTTTATCGGTCCGATCTGGACTTGAAAGACGCCGCCGTAGTAGCCATCTCGCAGTCAGGCGAATCTACCGACACCAATATCGTCCTCGAGCGGGCCAAAGCGGCCGGCGCATTTACTATAGGCATAACGAATGAAAACGGGAGCACCCTCGCAAAGCTCGCCCATGAGACTCTGCTGGTTCAGGCCGGCAAAGAAAAAAGCGTGGCCGCGACGAAAACGTATACCGGCCAGCTAGCCTGTTTTTATCTTCTTGCTCGCGCCCTCGGAGCCTCCCTCGGCGCAGAGGATCTCGAACACATCCCGGATTGGACCGCTGCCGCACTGAAGCTGGAATCCGAAATCCACGAACGAGCCGAGCGCTACTGCTTCATGCAGCATGCCGTTTGCGTGGGCCGCGGTTTAAATTACTCCAATTCCTTTGAGTTCGCTTTGAAATTGATGGAGACCTGCTACGTCGTCGCGGAACGCTTTTCCTCAGCCGACTTGCTGCACGGCCCCATCGCCATGCTCGAGCAGTCCTTCCCGGCCTTCTTATTCTGCCCGCCGGGAGTTACCTGGAACCCCATGCTCGAACTCTTTGCCAAGCTGCAGTCGATCGAGGCAGAGACGCTCATCATTACAGATGAAAGTAACGCTGAAGTGAGGAAACTTGAGGGACTCAAGCAGCCGCCGCTCGTGATCCCGGTCGCTCTCGGTCGACGGAGCGAACGGTTGCCGGAAGACGTTTACACGCCCATTCCCTACGTAATCCCCGCCCAACTATTCGCAGCCAGGCTGGCGGAAGTAAAGTACCTGGATCCGGATAAGCCCAGATCCCTGAACAAGGTAACGCAGAACCTATGATTACTTGCGCGCGCCCCGCGTGGTTCCCTTGAGTGCCGATTGACGGCGCTTGGCGTCCTTGCGCTTAGGCTTGACGATCCTGAAAGTACCGCTTCCGAAGTATTCGGCTTGGTAGATATTCTCTTTTTGCTGGATCTTGGGTGAAGCTCCGTGCTCCACGTGTGCGGTTGTCTCTTGATCGGCCATAGAACTTCCATTGTACCGAATCCACGATTCAGGACGGGGAGTCCGGCCCGCAGCGTGTACCCGTTGCGATGTTTCCGGTCCGGCTTTGCATGACGGGTGTCTCGTAGCATGCTACATAGGGTACGGGGCACACCGGCGCTCTTTCGCACACCCCTAAATACCTGGGAGCCGTTGCCGTTCTAAGCGCAGCGGCGTTTTTAGCATGGCCGCGAACCGCGCGAGCGAACCGCGATGTTAATCACATCAAGTTTGAACAAGAAATGCCACCCGTGATTACGAGCCTGGGTCTGTAAGCGTGCTCTGGACGGCCAGGCCGTCAGTGCTAAGGATCCTCGCGGGGAGGATTCCTGATACTGCTGTCGAGAGCTAGCCGGCAGGCACTTGTTTCAAGGATGAGCGATCACCATCAGCGTCTTCGAGCGCGCGACTGTCGCTTGGAGAGCCAGCTTTGTGTTTTCCGGATCGAGCGCACCGAAGCTTTCATCCAGAATCACAAGATCCGCAGCCTGCAGAAGCGCTCGCGCGATGAATACCCGGCTTTTCTCACCGTGTGAAAGCTGCCATCCACCCTCGCCCACCATTTGCATGAGGCCGCTCGGCATCGAATCGAGCAGCGGTCCCAATCCCAACTCGCCGCAGATCGTTTCCGCTTCCTCCAGATCCGTCCGCATCGGCGGCCACCGGCGTCCCAGCAAGAGATTGAACGCCAGGGTTTCCGTCAGGATGTGATTTTCATGGAACTGAGGTGCTGCCGCCACTCGCTCGCGCCAGCGTCGCCCGCCCAGTGTGTTGCGGTCCAAGCCGTTCGAGAGCAGCAATCCGGATTCCGCTTGCCGCAATCCGGAGAGCAGCAGAGCAAAAGTGGTCTTGCCGCCGCCTGATGGTCCTTCGAGCAGAATACGATCGCCTTCGCGAATCACGAGACTGCTCTCCTCGATGACGGGCTTGCCCATTGGTCGGTATCGAAAACTCAGCCGGTCGGCCTCGATCACTGCGGGCCCTTGATTGTTGCGTGTTGGCCCCGGTTCACCGAGCTTCTCTTCTCTTGCTGCTGCCTCAAACAGCGGTTTGATTCTCCGCAGAGCGACGCATGCTGCCGCAATATCGGCAAAAGACCCGGTTAACTTTCGGAGCGCTGTGTATGCCAGCAGAACTCCGCCGAGCGCCAGGCCGATCTCGGTTTCCGAAGTGCGCCCCGCGCTCACTACGGGAGCCAGGCACGCCAGGCCGGCAAGCAGCCAGGTTCGCGGAACCGCCGCGATCAACCATCCGCCGCAGCGGTCGAGCTTTTTTGAAATCCCCAGGTACCCATCAAGCGCCTGGTCTTCGCTCTCATGCCAGCGGCGTCGTTCGAGTTGTGCCAGACGAGTCCGGTAACCCACCATCGTCTCCACCAGATCGTCGGTCATCTCCATACGGGTATCCGTCCAGGTTTCGTAGCGCCGGAGAAAGCGCCATGCAGCATAGCCCGCAAACACTGTCCAAACCGCCAACACCCAGGCAAACCGGCCCAGCACAAACATCGCGAGCACGATCTCGACGGTGGCAAGAAAGCCTGCGATTCCTCCGCTCAACGCGAGCGTCTCGACGGCTTCCGCTTCGAGCGCCTGTCCGAGAAAAGTGCCGATACCGCCATGCCGCATTTCATCGGCTCGCAGTTTCATCGCTCCGCAAAGCAGCCGTTTCTTCAAAAACGTGCCGAGGCCGACCGCAAATGAGCCCTGCAGCCATGTCGTCGTCAGCTGGAACGGAACCAGCGTGATCAGCAACAGCGCCCATGCAAGGATCCAGGCGTGATCCATGTGGCCGGCGAGCGACAAGCTGCCGAGCAGGCTCCACGATGCGAGCCATGCCAGATACTGCAGCGTATGCGTGGCAAGCATTCCCGCCGCACTCCGCAGCACGCCACCCTGCCGCAAAAGCAGCCCGGGCTCCCCTCCGGCATCAGTCCGCAAAACCCAGCAATCCGAGAAAAGCTTGTTAGCCAACTGCTTCTCGAGCAGGCTTTCAAGCGCGCGCGCCCGCTTGCGACCATTTAACCCACTCTCATCCAAGAAACGTTCGAGGGCCGGACGAACATCCGCCTCTGCCGGTCTGCGCAAGGCGCGTCGTAAATCTTCGAGATCGAGGCGCTCCTGCGCGAGCGCCGGGGTGAGAACCCGCACATCTCCTCCGCCGACCTTTAAGACAGCCAGATAGAAAGACTCGTCGATCCTCAGTAACGCCGGATAAGCGCCAGTCAGCATTTTCGGCAAGTCGCCGAACGTACACATTAGCTGTTCGGCTTCGCAACCAGCGCGCGACGCCAGATCCTCTATCCATTCCGTCGAGATCTCGGTCTCGCTTACATGGTGCGAAAGATTCGAGGCCCGTTTCGAAAGCCCGGCTTTGTCGATCAATGCGTGAACCGCTTCCGCCGACCGCTCGCCCGGCCACGCCAGCGATCGTACTTGCTCCAGTTCCATCAAGCGACTTCCGATAGAGGTTTCACCTCGGAAGGGCGACTCCGACTCTCAGTCACTTGCCCGGATTGCACGTGCACATGCCGCCACATCTCACCGCCCCACAACCCCGAGCGCGTCTCCTGTTCGGCGTCGAGCAGTTGTGCGTAACGGGACGAGCGAAGAGAAGAAAGATGCTCAGGCCTTCCCGTTTCAGCCACCCGGCCATGCTCGATGACCACCACGCGATCAAAATCTTCGGTTTCGCTCAGGTCGTGGGTAATGCAAAGCAGCGTCGCCTCGCGCCAGAATGTGCGCGCCCGCGCTAGCAACTCTCGCCTTTTGTCCCGATCCAGCCCTCGAAACGGTTCGTCCAGGATCACCAGTTTGGCTTCGCTGCGAAGCAGCGCGCGTGCAAATCGGACTCGCTGCCCTTCCCCGCCCGACACCAGCGCGCCCCCTTCGCCCAACCTTGTCTGCATCCCATCGGCTAAGCTCTCGAGAACACTCCGCAGCATCGCCCGATCGATCGCCTCACCCACCCCGCTCTCGGATGCCGCTCCATACGTGATATTGGACAGCATCGACCGGTTCCAGAGCTGTACCGCCGGGTCAACCCAGGCTGCCGACGACCGCACCTGGCCCGTGTCGAGCCGTTCTTGATTCACCCTGATCTCACCCGCCGTCGGCGTGAGCCACCCGAGCAGCAGTCCCACTAAGCTCGACTTCCCCGCCCCCGATGGCCCCACAATCGCAACGTGACTGCCGGCATCGATCTCGAGGTCTATGGCATCGAGAATGGTGTGCCCCGAAACCTGAACGGAAACACTCCGGAACTGGAGGCTCGGTGGCTTGGACAAGGCACCGGCCCATTCAGGGAAAGCCGTCTCCTCTTCAGGAGCGCCCAACGGATCGAGCAGCCGCAGTGTCAAATTGCGGTAATAGGGATACTGGCGCATCAGCCCCCCAATCTCCTGCCCAAGCACTCCCAGGTTGAGCGCCCAATAGATCAGCAGCAGGACTCGACCGACTCCGGCATCCGAAAACGACCGCGTCAGTAGCAAAGCTCCGATCAGCGCAAAAATCGCCGTAAACTGTACGCCTTCGAGACTGACGGCCACACGCTGCAGCCCGAGTGCCGCGCGCGCCCACTCACGCAGCAGCTTCCCGTGCTCATTACGTATGTTTCGCTCGCCGCCGTGGGCTCGAACAGCAGACAGCCCCAACATCGAATCGAGATAAAAGCGCGTGAGCCCGGCAGCATGACTGCGAACACGCAGGTCGCGTTCGGCGAGCGTAGGTTGCGCCGCGAACAGCGGGATCAGAACCACAGCCACGATAAGCCATACAAAGATGGCCGCGGAAGGCTCGAGCCACGTAATCGCAGCCGCTGTAAAACACAACGCGCAACCGGCGCTCAACACGCGGCGGGCTTGATCGGGCAAATTGCGCAGCCTTTTCGCCGCGTGACTTCGCTCGGCCATATCTGAGATGAGCCGGCTTTGAAAGTAGCGATCTCCAAGTTTCGGGATCTTCTCGAGAAACCGGACTCGCAGCCGGTTTTCAATGTGCCGGCCCAGTCTTCCACCGATCGCAAACGACGCGACCTCTACCACCAGCAGCGCCAGGCCAAACAGGAGGACACCGGACATCGCGCCGAGCCGCTGTCCCACCAGCCCGAGCTCATGGCTCACGTCGAACAAGCCGCGAAAGAGCATTGCCTCTGTGACCGTACCCGCAGCTGCCACCAGCAATGCGGAAAGCAGCAGCCCCGTGCTGAAAGGTGCGCTGCGCCACAGCGCCGACGCCAGTTCGCGGCCCGCGCTCGCCGGCTTCTGCTGAACAGCAGCCGCGAGTTCACGCCCCAGTTCGCCGGCTGTGGCCGCCGTCTGCCTACCGCTCACCCGCACCAGCACGGCGCCGCTCATCAGCAGCTGTTCGCCCCCATCCGTATCGAGCGGCCCGGGACGCACAGACCAGTAGCGCTCAGGGATCATGCCGGGTTTCCCGCTGAGCCGTTCGACCAGCCTCAGCGCATCCCGGCCGCGGCTAACTGCTCGATCCTCCACCAAGGAAGCGACCAGCCGCACAGCTGCATCCATCGCGGCCACCGCGCGCCAGTCCCCTTCCGCGAGTGCTCCGGTCAGAAGCCGGTTCTGTGCTGCTGCGGCTGCGCCTAACCGTCTCAGGCGCGCTCTGAGCGCCAGCTGAAAATCTCCGGATCGCGCAAACTCGAGCCAGTCAGCAGCGGCTGCCGCCATTCTGTGCACATAAATTTCCCGCGCAAATCGGTTTACACTCACCCAGCGCCGCCCTACGGAGGGATCCATCACCTGCAGCAGGCGTCCAACCCGGCTCCAAACCACCACAAAATGGGTCAGACCATTCGGCAACGTCACCACGACCAGAGCGGGCAGCCCTTTTGCTTCCGGCAGCAGCAGGTGGTCGATGGGGAGCATCAGTTGCTCTGCCTTCAATCCAAGCTGATTCGCGACCGTCTCCATAGTGTCGATAGAAGTTCCATCGACACCGGTCTGACAAGCTTCCCGCAGCCGGCCGTAAGTGGCCTGAATCCCGAATCCTTCGAGCAAACACTTCAGGGCGGCAGGCCCGCAATCCATGTTCGAGGTCTGCACTACCTCCGGGACAAAGAGGCGTCTCAATGCGAACCCATAGCTTGGCCCACCGAACGCAAAACCAGGGTGGCGGGAGAGACCTGCTCCACCTGAACCTCCACCGAGCCAGGCAGCCCGTGCTGAAACGGAATGCGCGAGCGCCCCCCGGAAATCACCGCCAGTTCGACCCTGACTTTACCATCCCGTATCTCGTCCGCCACACGCGACACACGCGCAGAAATAACGCCGAATTGGGCCCAGGGGAATCCCTGTAATCGCACTGCTGCGGTTTGTCCCGGATGAAGTTTGCCGAGAGCCGCGGACGGCGTGAATTCCGCAACCACCTGCAGGCGGCCGGCAGGTAGAATCATTCCTAACTGCTGGCCTTCAGCAATATGCGTCCCGAGCCGTAGCGCGGCGCACTCGCCCAAACGGCCCGAGATCGGAGCGATAATTTTCCGCCGCTCCAGCTCGCTCTCCAGCCGTTGAATCACGGCGGCCGACACAGTCGCATCCGCCTCGAACTTTGCCACCTCTACCAGGGTTTGCTTCTGGCGTACGTCGCGATCCCGTTCATGAACTTGCAATTCCGGCTCTAAACGCGAAACTGCCAGGCGCAGATTCTCGGCCGCCTCGCGCTTGCTCTGCGCTTCAGATTGCGCCCGTTGCGTGTCGGCGTCCGACATTATGCCTTCGGCATGCAGCTTGGCCGCGCGTTCGGCCTCCTGCGTCGCCAGTTGAGCTTGCGTTACTGCTTCCTTGAACTGCGCGCGTGCTGCATCGGCCGAAAATCCAAGTACTTGCCGGTCGTCGGATCGCCCCTGATCCTCCGAACTCATCTGTGCCCGCAGCGCGGCGATCTGCGGCTGCAGGCTTGCAAGATGGGCCCGCTGTTCCTGCAGACTTAGCCGTTGGGGCTGGCTGTCGAGTTCCGCCAGGATATCCCCGGCTTTCACCTCCCGTCCTAGTACAAGGGAGGAGGCCACGAGCATACCTGCCTGATCGGCCTGCACCGGATATCCGGCGCCATTGATTTCGAGCCGGGCGGTATCGGAAACCTCGTAGCGGGTCACTTTTGCCTCGAAAGCCCAGCAAGCCCAGGCAGATAAGAGCAGGAAGCTGGTCACAAGCGCGAGCGCCCATCCGAAACCGCTATCCCCATTAAGCGATCGGCTGACTCGCCTGAACCCGTTATTCATCCAAAGTAGTAGTGGGCGAGGCCGGAAAAAGATATGGCCGCCTCGATTAATTTTCGAAGCGGCCGATTTTGTTTTAAAGATCCAACCTGATTATGCCGAAAGAAAGACTATGCACCCCACATGGAAGCGCCGGCCTTGACATTGCTCTTGATTTTCATGGACTCGTTCTCCTTTCTACAAACTGACCTTCTTGCTGGCAGGCAAGAACTTCCTAAAGATCGGCCTCAGTTTGCCGAAAAGATAATTACGCACCCCACATGGAAGCACCGGCCTTGACGTTGCTCTTGATCTTCATGGATTCGTTCTCCTTTCTAAAGACTGAGTTTCTTGCTGGCAGGCGAGAAACTTGTAAAGATCGGCTTCAATTTGCCGATGAGATGATTACGCACCCCACATGGAAGCGCCGGCCTTGACGTTGCTCTTGATTTTCATCGGTTGATTCTCCTTTCTCAGAGTCGGGGTCTTGCTGGCAGGCGAGACCCCGCTTTTACTTCAACTGAAAAACCAGTCGGGTACGGCGCAATTCGCCGAGACAGAACGACCAGGTAAGCCACTAGTCCACAAGGGTTATCCCCTCTGGCATTTGCTTTTCTTCGTTTTCTGCGTGAACTGGATATTCAATTTATACCCGTGTTCTGGCGAAACTTGAACTAGGATTGACCTGACTCGAGATGCCTCCGGAGTAGCTTCACTGAAGCGGTGCTATCCTCCAAGCGAGGCAGTCTATTTGAGTCGCCGGGCACTCGCGTTTCTTGCTGCTTGCGCAGCAGTATTTATCGGAACCGCTTACGCGCTCGACAGAACTCTGCCCGAAGCTTTCCGTGAGTATGGCGGGGTGGAATACCGTCTCGGCTCCATCCCGCTGCCGCCCGATTACCAGGAGAAGACCGAATTTGCATTCGCCCGGCTCATGTACCCGGGCGGAGCCAACGACGGTTACGCAGGACGGGAAGGCTACTGGACACTAGGTCGATCCCTCTGGACCCAGGATTACCCGCGCGCCGACCGTCACTTTTCAGAAGCGCTCCGACGGCTGAGCCGTATTCATGTGCGCTCGGTCGAGCAGTCCATTAATCTGGACGACGCCAATGACATCTTCAACTGGCCCTGGCTCTACGCCGTACAGGTCGGTGAGTGGGGGATCACGGATGCACAGGCCCAGAAGCTCAGGGACTATCTCCTGCGCGGCGGCTTTTTCATGGCCGACGATTTCCACGGCACCACCGAATGGCAGGTTTTTCAGGAGAGCATGAAACGCGTCTTCCCGGATCGCCAGATCGTCGAAATCCCAAGCAGCGATGCTATCTTCCATACCGTCTATGATCTCGACGATCGCTACCAGATCGTTGGCTCCGAACATCTCGCCGAGGGTCACAAACTCGACGGGTACGTCGCGCGTTGGCGTGGGATCTACGACGACAAAGGCCGCATCATGGTAGCGGCCTCTTTCAACTCCGATATCGGTGACTCATGGGAGTGGGCCGATGAGCCCGAATATCCCGAAAAGTACTCAGCCCTCGGTGTTCGCATCGGCGTCAACTACGTCGTCTACGCGATGACTCATTAAGCGAGCGCCTCACACTAGAATGCCGCGATAGACACTCTCGAACGGGATCTCCAGGTCAAGTAAGGGCAGCACTAGGACAGCCTCTCTCGACTCATAAGCTTCGACTCGAGAAGGAAGCCCACGATAGTGGAGCGCCTTGCTTCCCTTGTCATATCGCTCAGTAGAGGAAGAAAGCACTTCTACGGCAAGGTCGGGTTCAGCAAAACATCCATGCGCGAATCGAGAAATTCAGGGTCACCACAAACGGCCGAGGCATCCGGAGAAACGCAACGATCTTCCTTCCGGAGATAAATCTTCAAATTGCTGTCGTATACGTGACAGGTGCCTTGACCCAACAACGTGATGAGTCTGGTCGAAAGTTCCGCGTGCCGGCCCGTCCCACCGAGATGGCAAAGATCTCACCGGCGAAGTATTCACTCCTGGACTCTGCCTGCCTTTCTCGTTCCAGATACTCATGCACGGAACGCGGCTTCGTAAGAATCACTGACGGGCGCCCACCGACGCTGGCTGCGCACTACCATAGAAAAGCGCGTTGAAAAGCAGCTTGAAAGTCGCATGCGGCTGTGCCCGAAACGTCACTTCCGGACCGAGCAGAATCAGCTTTCCCTTTCCGATCGCCGTATCCACCACCGCCGTTCCGCCCTCCAGATACTGTTGGCCCCACGCCCAACCGCTCACCAGCGGCTTCGCATTCGGAAACCATGCGACGGCCAACGCCTGCTTCGGCTGCGCATTCGGCTGCAGTTTGAAAACGGGGCTGTTGTCGAAGAACACATCCACCGTCGCAGGCATCCCGTACGCCAGTGGATTGCGATTATCAACCGCAACACTCAAGAGCGAACCCGGTATGTAGTATTTGTCGCGCCCCAACGGGTGTAGCTTGCCGTCGACTCCCATCTGGCTCAGGTAGTCATTCACCGGTACGCCGAGCAGTTCTGACAAGCCAGTCGAGCTGCCGATTGTCACAACCGAACCGCCGCCCTCGAGAAACTTTCTGATCTGCGGAAGTGTCTTGTCACTGCTGATCCTACCTAACAACGGCCGATACTTTTCTGGTATCTCTTCGGGCTTGGGCTGCGTGTCGAAACCATTTTCGAGGCGTGCAGCGCCAGGGCGCACATACGCGCCGTCAGTGAACACCAGTACGTCGTACTTGGTGTTTAGGTCGCCGGCGTCGAGCGTCTGCGGGTAAACCAGTTCGAAAGGAAGTTCATACTGCTCGAACAACCAGCGATCCCAGCCCGAAGTCATCAGCCCGCCGTAGTGGTCGAAAAGTCCGATACGAACGGGCTTGAGTTTGAGTGCTTGCCCGGGAGGAGCTTGCGTCACTCCGAATGCGCTTACCCCTAGTTCATCCGCTCCTCGCCGCAGCACCGCGAGCGCCGGCGGCGAAGCAGGCACCCAGATCGCGCCCGGACCGAAGTTGTCGCGCCCGGCTGTCTCGTCCTCCTTGAGCCAGTACACTTCGCAGTTAGCCTTCAACAGACGGTTTACGACGACAAACGAGTTGTTCACACGATGGTCAACCAGATAGCCCGCAGGCTTGGCCGGACCGCTGACCGAACCTGCCGGCCGCTTCAGAACGCCCGTCACCTCGCTAAAAGGCCCGTCAAAGCCTTCGAGAATGCGATCGAACTGTACACCCATCTGCAGCGCCAGAGTCCACCCGGCACTGTCGTAAGGCGGTATCGGCGGACCACCCGGGTACTCGAAATCGTTTGGATGGTGCTGCGGCTCGAACATGTCGAGCACATGCGGTCGAAACGCCTGCGCCGCTTTGATCACATACGAACCAGCGGGATACGACTTGCCGGCCACCTCAAAAACCGAGTCCGCTTTCATCACCGTTACCCCGGTCTTGAGAAACGCATTGACAAACTCTGTTGCGGTAGGAAAATCGGGCTGATCGGACGGAATGATGTAACCACGCGGATCGCGATGCGCCGGGTCGTGTAGGATCCTTGCATATAAATCGCTCGGTAGCCGCCCGCGCTCTCCGGCAGGTGCGGCCGCGCGCAGAGCCTCGATGCGGTCCGGCGTGATGGTCCAGTGATCCTCGCTCCCGTTGCGAAGCGAGTTCCGGCCCATCAGGTAAAAGTTATAAAGCAAAGTCTCGCGGTTTCGCGAGGCGTAGTCCAGAATCGCCCGATTGTTCGTCACGTCGTAGTCGATCGATTCGCGGTAATGCCAGGTCTGCGGGGGAATCGGTAGGGGCCAGTCGCCCGTCGGCAGCTGCTTATCCGCAACTAGCGGGATCTGCATCGGCGTCGGATTGCCGATGATCTCAGTCAGCAGCCCGATCATGTTGTGGAAGTAAGTGATCGTTCGCAGACCGCCATTCCACCACGTCGAGTAATTCGCTCCGGTCCGTTGAGCGGAGCCGCCCTTGCCCTCCGCAACCAGCCGCTCGTGCATCGCCGTCCCCACAGCTTCTACACCCAGCGGTACTAACGGATCGAAGTTGTAGTTGAACGGATCCCGGAACGGCGGCATAAAAATCACTGCTCCTGCCGGCCCCGTCTGGTGATGGTTATACACGATCTGCGGGAACCACTCCAGAAACAACTGCCGGTTCATATTTGTCGTCTCAGGCATGTTCGACATATAAAAGTCCCGATTGTTGTCGTGCCCGATGTAATGCTGAAACAGCAGCGGCAGGAATTCCAGTTTGCGCTTTTTCGGATCCGCTTCGCGCATGTACCAATTCGCTACCAGCTCTTGCCCGTCGGGATTTGCGAGCACGCACAGCTGAATGTCGTCGTTCAGGAATCGCAGAGTCTCGGCATCCGTTCGGCTGACCATCTCATACACGTGCTCCATCAGCTGCTGCGATCCCACGGTTTCGGTCGCGTGCAGCCCGCCGTCGATCCAGACAATCGCTTTCGCCTCATGCGCCAGCCCCCGCGCCTGTTCGTCCGTCATTCCCTCGGCATGCGCGAGTCGCGCCGAGATCTCTTTGAAATGCGCCAGCCGCCGCATATTCTCGGGCGACGATATGATCGCCATATATTGATGCCGTCCTTCCGCGGTCAGACCGATATCGACCAATTTCATGCGGTCCGATTCCGAAGCGAGTTTCTTCCAGTACGCCTCCAGCTGCGTATAATTAGCGACGCGGTAATCCTCACCGATGTCGAATCCAAGCGCTTCCTTTGGGGTCGTGATGGCCGGAGCCGCAGCAGCGGACGCCATGCAAGCCAGTGCACATAGCAGTGCGCAACGAATGTTGCTGCATCTACTCATTTCGGGGCTTTTGCCTGGCGCCAGTACACCGTGCAATCATCGAACTCCTCCTTGCTGGGAAAAATGTCTTCGAGTTTGAAATCCGTGACGATTTCGTCTTTGCAGGTCTCGAACGTGTAGAATCGGCCGGCCGCCACTTGCTGCTTCAGCTCCTTTAAAGAAACCATGTGATACAGCGCTTCCTCTTTTGGCGGAAGCTCCAGCTTGTGGGAATAGGAAAACTCCATGCCGGACGGAGGCGTCTGCCTCAGCAAAAAATAAACAAGCTCGTCCGCATAATATTCCTTGCCGGCCGGAGTCACTTCCTTGATCTTTGCCGATATCTTCTCGTAATCGCTCCACCCGGTACCCTCGCGATCGTCAAACACATACTTCGCTGCGCTCGCACCCAGAATGAACACCAAAACTGCCATGGGCCAGCGAGGTCGTTCGTGACTGACCAGTTGTACGGCCGTGTAGTAGAAACCCGCGCTGGCCACGATCGCAGTGAACGGGACCATGAAAATGAAATATCTTCCAAACGTCGGGTGCGCTGTCGAAATATACAGCCCGAGTGCGCCCGCGAGAGCGGCGGCCAGATAAAACTCCCGGCGCACGCTTCGATCCCAATCGCTCTTCTTCGCAATAAATAAAAGTCCTATGATCGCGAACATGCCTAGCAGCAGCGTGGGGGCGGACACCGTCCAGTCAGTGAACACGTCGAAATCGTGCGAGTTCGCGTCCCCCCAATTCACGCGGCGGAAAATCGCCTGGTATCGCACTACGTTGAAGAACGTAACCTGCGGGTTCTTGAAGAACAGCCAGATCTCGGGAGCGAACGGAACGATCGCACCGACGCAGAAGGCCACGAACTTCGCCGAACGGCTGCCCGCTTTGTTTTCAATTAGAATCCAGACGAGCAGAACCGGAAGCACCGGCGCGGTCAGCAACGTCGAACCGGCGGCCGCTCCCGCCAGCAGCGCCGCCAGAAAGCTCAGCCACAAAGCCGGTCGCTCAATGCTTGGGATCGCAACTCGGAAAGCCGCAACTGCTAAAAACGTCCCGCTGCCGTACGCTTGCGCCACCGGACCGTAAGGAATGATCACCGTGTTCAAGCCGACCAGGCACGCCACCGCCACCGCACAGCTAAGCGCCCAGCGGCGATCCGGAAAGTGCTGCATCACGTAAGTCGCCGTCAGGCAGACCGCACCCGCCACGAAGAGCGCATCGAACGCATGCACCGCGTGCCAGTCGTGTCCTACCGTGCGGAGAACAGCCGCATTGAAGTACGCGTTCAGCAGCGTCTGCGGAAAGATGAAATCGATATACGGCGTCTTGCCCCAGGCAATCAGCTGCGCTGCCACCAGGTGAAAGCCTTCGTCCCACACGAAAGCCATACTCTCCGCATAAATGAAAATCCCGGCGCTGATTAGAAAAAGTGTTGTCCAGAGCAGAACGTTTGGGCGGAGAAACTTCCGCATCGTTACTGCGAAGACTCCGCCGGAAAATGCTGATGATAATTCGGATAGGCAGGACGTTCAAATTGCGTCGGAGGCTTCTTCTTCAGAAGCTCCATTGCCACTTGCACCGCACGCTCGAGCTGTGCATCATGCCCTGCCCTGGCCAGCTTCGGATCGAGATCCACTTCTACGTCCGGCGCAATGCCGTGATTCTCTACTTCCCATTGCCCTGTTATGCCGTAGAAAGCCCAACGAGGCGCAGTTACTCGACCCCCGTCGATCAAAGGCGGGTAACCGGAAATCCCCACTAGTCCGCCCCAGGTTTTCATGCCGACCAGCGGCCCTACCCCCGCTTTGCGGAAATACCACGGCATGGCGTCGCCGCCCGAACCCGCAAACTGATTGATGATCATCACCTTCGGGCCGTATATGGCCTGCGTGGGATCCGTGACGTCTTCGCCTTCTCTGCTCGTAATCCGTCCCATCGGCTTTCGGCTCAAGTAATCGATCACGTAGTCGGCAATGTCACCGCCGTGATTGTAGCGTTCATCGATTACCGCACCCTCGCGCCCGATCTGCGCAAAGAAGTAGCGATTGAAGCTGGTAAATCCGCCCATCGCCGTGTCCGGTAGATGAACATAAGCGAGTTGCCCGCCGCTGAGCTGCTCGACCTTGCGACGATTGCCCTCGATCCAGGCGAGATGCCGGAGGTTTGTTTCGCTATCCACAGGTATAACCGTGACCTCGCGCGAGCCGCTGCCATCTGCGTTCGGCCCGACTTTCAAAACAATCTGCTGCCCGGCCGCTTCTTGAAAGAAGCTGTAGAGATTATCCGAACTGTGCAGTTCGCGCCCGCGCACCGCCAACAGGTATTCCCCTGCCGTCACGTTCACGCCGGGCTGCGTCAGGGGAGCCTGCAGCTGAGGATTCCAGTTTTCACCGTTGTACACTTCCGCGAAACGGTACCGGTTGTTTTCGATTTTGTAATCCGCCCCGAGTAACCCGACCTTAATCTTCGGTATCTCCGGCTGCGTTCCTCCGCGGATAAACATATGTCCGACCGTGATGTTACCGAGCATCTCTTCCATCAGGTAATTCAGATCGTTGCGGCTCGAAAGGCCGGCGACATAAGGCGTATAAAACTCTTCCGCCGCCGCCAGATTGAGTCCATGGAAATGCGGATCGTAGAAAAAGTCACGCTCAATACGCCATGTCTCGTGATACATCTGCTTCCACTCGGCCCGCGGATCTACCTGCACCTCCATCGCCGCTAACTTCAGTGCGCCGTCACCTGGCTTAACAGCGCTCTCCGCACCCGTAATCAGCCACTGCTCACCTTGCCGGTAAAGCATCTTTTCCCCATTGTCGGAAAGCGTAAATGCGGTCACACCTTCCACGATCTTGTCCGTCTTCCGCGTCTTGAAATCGAACTTATTGACCGTGATCTGGCGCGGCCCCTGGTGCAGATCCACCAGCGGCCCATCCTGCACATAAAGCGCGCCTTCCTTCCCCGCATTCACCGCGAAGTAATTTTTTTCAGGAAGCGGCAGGGCCAGAATTCGCTGTCCGATGTTCTCGAGATCGATGCGCACTTCCGCGGGAGCCTTCTCCTTTACCGGCTCCTTGCCCTTATCTTTCCCATCTTTCGCGTCCGGCTTTGCCTCGTCTTTCTTATCCGAAGCGGCATTTTCATCGTCGCTTTGCGGCGCTAGCGGCGAAGGCAAATCCTTACGCAATACCATCACGTAGACCGCGCTCGTCACCGGATGTTCGATGCTCGACATATCGATCCATCCGCCGCTCAGGGCCACGTTCGTGCTCGCAATGAAATAGAGGTACTTCCCGCTCTTGTCGAAAACCGGCGAGGTCGAATCACTCAATCCGTCGGTTATCTGTGTCGCCTTGCCATTCGCAACCGAGTAAACAAAAATCGCATGCTGATGGTTCTCTATCTGTTTGCTGTAGCTCAACCAGCGGCTGTCGGGCGACCAGCAGGGGCTGAAGCTGTAAGCAGGGCTGTCATACCGGTCCGTATCGACCTTTACCGGCGTTTTCTTGTCGAGATCCACATACCAGAGGTTTAACCGCTTATCGAAGTACGCAATCTTCTTGTTGTCCGGAGACCACGTCGGCGAATAGAAAAACGACGGCGGATTGCCCAGGCTGATTTTGGTCACGTTCCCAAGCCCGTTTTGATCCCGGATGTGCAACGCGTATTCGCCCGATTCGTCGGAAAAGTAAGCGATCGATTTCCCGTCCGGCGACCAGGCCGGATCGCGATCCGCCACGCTCGGCGTCGCCGTGAGATTGCGAATATCGCCCTTTTCGGCCGGCACCGTAAGAATCTCCCCGTGCGTTTCGAATACCGCCCGCTGCCCCGTCGGCGAAATCGCGGCATTCTCGATTGTCTTCGTGCTTAGCTTTTCGAAATGCTGGCGCACTTCCGGGAGATCCGCCGAAACTTGTATATCGACATGCTTCGACTTGCCCGACTTCAGATCGAACAGATAAATCGAGCCGAACTGTTCATACACGATCGCCCCCGGACCGTCCGAAGCGGATTTGAAGTCGAGTCCTTCGTTCTTGACTGCTTCGCTTACTTTTCCCGAAGCGCTGTCATAAACCCAGAGCGTCACCGGACCGCTGCGGTCGGAAAGGAAGTAGACTTTCTTCCCCACCCACATGGGATTGAAATCGTTCGAATTCTCGCGCGGAACCTTAACAGTGCTTGAGTCTGATAGGTCGGCCAGCCAGATCTTGGTGGTCTGGCCGCCGCGATATCTTTTCCATGCCGCTTGCCACTGGAACACCGGCACATACGCGATATGCGAACCGTCGGCCGAATAAGAACCGTCTTCGGCCATCGGCAGCGGCAGCACTTCCGGAAAGGTGCCATCCACCGCAATCGTATACAGCTGGCCGCTGTCCGCGTACGCATCGCGATGGGAATTGAACAGCACTCGTTTTCCGTCCGGTGTCCAGCCGATCGCTACATCTGAGCCAGGATGATACGTGAGCCGCCGGGGCACTCCACCCGACGCGGGCACAACATAAACATCCACGTTCCCGTCGTATTCGCCGCTGAACGCAATGGACGACCCGTCCGGTGAAAAGTGCGGATTGAACTCCCGGCCTATCCCACTGGTCAGCCGTTTCGCTTCGCCGCCCTCGCGGTCGACGGTCCACAAGTCATTCGCATATTCAAAGACAATCTGCGTCTTGCTTAGCGAAGGGCTGCGCAACAAAACCGGTCTGTCCGGCGATGCCTGCAGTGGCCAATTTGCGAAGAGAAATCCGAGCGCGGCGAGACAGAACACGTTTCGCTTCATAGATGGGTTTTCCGCCTATTATAGGCGGCTTGCCCGCGAGGGTCACGAATGCGGCCGGAAGCGCCACGTACAGGACAGACTCACATACGAGGGCAAGCGCACTCCTGTCACCTGCTCGAACGGCAATGTCTGGTCTGCCACCGCGAGCACCTCCGTGGTCTGGCCGGTGTAGCCCGTTGCGATCAGGAAGTTCAATCCCACATCCAGCCGCTGGTCGATAAACGAACGCAGAAACGCCCCGCGGAACTCCCTCACAGGAACGCTGACGAATCCATCCCCCAGCGGCTTCCGCCCCACCTCTTCATACTCTGCGCGCGCCTGCAGCTTCAGCGGAAGTTTATTCACGACACCCAGCACATCTATGATCGTCCGCGGCGCTTCTGGCGTCGGCAAGCCTGTATCCAGATCGCGCGCATCCGCCTTTGAAACGGAGCCTTGCAGCAGACCGAACCCGAAATACCGCCTCGCCGCAACGGTGATGAACTTGTTGCGCCCAGGACCTTCGTCCTCCTGAAGACCCGTGTCGGGATCGATTTTTGCAAATGACGCTTCCGTTGTCACATGCCCGAGAGCCGCCCGCAGGTCGATGCCTGCAAGAGTCTTGCTGACGACCAATTGATATGCGTGCTCGCGGCTGATCGGCGTTACACGCGCTGTTCCCGTCCCGATTCGCGGATCGTTCGTATAAAAGGCTTCACCGAAGCTGAGCGCCGCCTGTGGAAGGAAAGACTTCTCGCCCGGAACAAAAGACAGTGTGGCCTTGGGTGAGTTGAAACCTTCGGTCGCGTGATAAGAATTTTGCGGAAAGAGCAGATCCGTGTTATCAAAAGCGATCTCATCGCGCCGCCATCCGGCGTAATACCGCAAATACTTGCCCAATGACCCGTTAAGAGCGGCATAGGGCGCAGCGTCGCCTAAGGTAACCTTGTTCGCTGTCACTTTCTCGAACGGGCCGTAAGCGGCCGGGCTCGTGGTTGAGTACGTGGAGCTGTAGTGATCCAGATCCAGGCGCCGCGGCGCATCTCGCTGATAATCGACACCAGCCATCAACGACAACCAACGGGTGATCCGCTTGATGTAGGTCGTATTCCCGCCTGTCACCGTGCGGAACTCGCTCTGCCGGATCAGCCCCGCGCCGAAGTTCGAAAAGAGTGCCAGGTTATACGTCCGAAACATGCCCGAGATCTGCAGCTCCTGCGTTGGCGTGAGCTTCCAATCGTTATTTACCGCCAGTTCGCCCGTGTGTGTCTGATCTTTTTGACGCTGATCGATGGTGTCGCGAAGATTGGGCATGTCAAGCGGCACCAGCCCGGGGATATATGAATTTCCGAAGTAGCCGATCCCGAATAGAGTGATCTGGTGCTTGCCCGCCTCCCACATCCGGTAGCCATTCATCTTGTACTGTTGGCGGTGCTCGAGCCGGTCAAGAAAACCATTGCCGTAAGCCGCTTCGATCGCAACCCATGATTTGACATCCGGACCTTCCGGACTCCACCCCGCAACGATGTCCACATCCCGGTAGTCCCCGGTCACCGTAACAAACGGCACAAGACGAGAGCGCAGCTCATAAATGGCGGAGAGATTCTCGGCATGATTGCCTTCACGAACGTTGAACGCACCACCATCTGTCTGCACGCCGTCGAGGATCGCCGGAACCAGGATGTTCGGGTCCGCGTAACCGTTGCCGTGCGCATTCGAGGAAAGATTATTCGATACCGGATACGAACCCACCTGAATGTACTGCGCGATCGGCTCACCATGATCTCCTGCCACACCTGGCGCGAAGTATTGCGGTGCCTTAATTCCTCCTGAGGCCGTCTCGGAAGGTAGACCCGGCACCGAAATTGGAACTCCTGGCCGCCCCGGATTCGCGTCTAACGTCTCCTGACGCACGTAAACCCTCTGTGCCGGATCCGGAAAAAGAATGCTCGCATCTTTCAGATCGGCCGTCACTGTAACGGATTGCTGCATGTGAGAAACGGCGCCAAGCTGAACATCGAATAGTCCGCGGCTGCTCGACGTCACGGCAATGCTTCGGACGGCATCCTCGAAGCCCTCCGCATAAACCTTCAACGTATAGGTGCCTTGTCGCGGCGCGGCCAATGTGAAGTGCCCAGCTGAATCGGTACGGGTTCGGCTCATCATCTCGGGTTGCGAATCGCTCAGCGTCACCGTCACGCCGGGCACGGGATTCGACTGCGGGTCAGTAACCATCCCCGAAATCGTCATAGGTGGCACTTGCGAAAACAGCGGACACCTTGCGTACACGTACTCGAGAAGCACAATCGCGATAAGTATCCGAAACGTCGCCATCACAGGCCGCCGCAGCCGAGCGCCCGGTCCGACAGTAGCACGATTTGCCGCTTCGTGTGCGCCCGCAGCTCTGACAGGATGGCTACATGCCCAACGCGCATCGCGCTTCTAAAATCATGTTGATCCGCCATGCGGAAAAACCGTCGGGCGACGACCTCGGTGTCAGCCAGACTGGAACCGCCAACGCTAAGAGCCTCTCAGTGCGCGGTTGGCAGCGCGCCGGTGCCCTCACCGCCTACTTCATGCCCTCAGAGCGACACGGCATCATCGCCCAACCACAATTCCTCTTCGCCTCTCACAGCTCGAGCCTGCGGCCGCACTATAGCCTTGTGCCACTCGCCCAAAAACTTGGTATCGCTGTCAATCTCGACTATGGAAAGGGCGAAGAAGATCGTCTCATCGCTACCGCCTCAGCTCTGGACGGCGTCGTTCTGATCTCCTGGCAGCATGACTTCATGTCGAAAGTCGCGAACGCCATCCTGGAGGACGAGCAGACAGCACCCCAGAATTGGCCCTCCGCACGATTTGACATGACTTGGGTCTTCGACTTGGATCCTCAGTCGCTTCGTTATGGCTTCACTCAGGCTCCCCAGCAGCTCCTCGCCGAAGATTCGAGCCAGGCAATCTAGCGCAGTGTCCATCACCTGGCCCGCTAGGGTACTTACTTCAGATCGTCTTGATGTAGATGACCATGCGGCGAAGCGGGCTTTGCAGGGTGGCGATGTTCGTGCAGCCGAACCAGACCCGTCCGTTCCAGAAGACGAGTATCATGCAGGACTGCGTATGGCTCGTTGTTGGCGGCCACCCGCCCTTCCTTGAGAACGATGCACCGGTCTGCCACACTTTCCAGCCCGCTCAGGTCGTGAGTCGCCGTGATAACCGTTCGCCCGGTACCCGCCCACGACGCCAGCAAATCCATGATTCCGTTCTGGCTGGCCGGATCAAGCGCCGCAATAGGCTCGTCCAGTATCAGAACTTCCGGATCGCTCACCAGTACTGACGCGAGCGCCACCCGTTTTTTCTCACCGCCGGAGAGCCGGTGCGGCGGTCGCTCGGCGAGCGATTCTATGCCCATCGCGACAAGTGTCCCGGTCACTCTCTCGCGAACCGTGTCCTTCGGCCAGCCTAACTGCAGCGGTCCGAAAGCTACCTCATCGAACACACTTGCATTGAAAAGCTGCACGTCTGGGTTCTGAAACACGATCGCTACCCGGCGGCGAAAGCTGTAGAAAAACTCTGCGTCTTCGAGGACCTTCGCCGACAGTTCCTGTCCGAAAAAGCGCACTGCGCCCCGCTCGGCGAAGCGCAGCGCCGCGAGTAGCAGCAGCAGCGTCGATTTCCCCGACCCGTTCGCCCCGAGCAAAGCAATTCGCTCACCCCGCCTGATTTCTAACGACAGATCCTGGAGCGCCGGAACACCGTCGTACGAGTAGCAAGCATTCTCGATTCGAAAAGCAGGCTCATCTCCGGTCTTCCCGCCAGGGCTGTTCAACGACCCACCCAGGCAGCTAGGGCAACCAGACAAAGCACGCCGCCCAGCTGCATCCAGTCTCCTGTTTTCATCACCAGGTCATCGAGTAATTGAACGTCTCCCCGAAACCCGCGCGCTTGCATTGCGAGATGCACCTCGCTTCCTAGTGAGAGACTCTTGTCCAGCAGCGTGCCCGCGAGCGCAGCCGCCGACGACCGCTGCATGGCCGGATCCGGAGGGCCAAGCAGCCTTGTTTTACGGGCTTCGATCATATCTTCCGCTACTCGCAGGAACACAAAGATATAGCGGTAAGTCATCTCGAGCACAACGACCAGCGTGCTGGGCACGCGAAGAATGCGAAGCGCCCGCAGCAGCCGGTGCCAGGAAGTTGTCGCTAACACTAATACAACCGCGGTTGCCGCCGCCTCCGATCGTAAAAGCAGAAAGCCCGCGCTCCTCAACCCTTGAGCCGTAATCGGCCAGTCAAGCAGCGGAACACGCGCGACCGCCGCTCCCGGAGTGAGGAACAGCGCCGGAAGCGCGATCACGCCCGTAAATCCCAGAACCGCCAGCCACACGCGGCCGGTCAAACTTCCCAGCGGGACATGAGCGAACCAGATCAGGCACACGCTCGCAAGAAACAGCCCGACCGAAAACTCGAGGCGGTGTACTGCCAGCACCGCAAAGAGAAACGCACCGAGCCCGGCCAGCTTCACTCGCGCATCGAGCCTCTGCAAAGGCCCGTTCCTGCGGGCTATCGTCTCCGCAAAGAGCGCCTCCTCGGAAATACGCGCTAGCGAATGAAGCGTTTTTTCGAGAAAACGCTTTCGCATTCGCGGGCGTCTTCGGAACACCGTCATGAGCCAGCTCAGCAGCGATGCGCACAAGATCGCCGCCCCCACGCCCATCGTTCCTGAAACGAAGTAGCCGAATCCCGTGCTGCGAATAAAAGGCGGCGCATAGTTGAAAAGCGGAGCCCTCCAAAGCGTTCCTAATCGCGCGAGCCCGACCGGAGTTTCCGCAGGTGGCATCTGCTTGCCGGAAACCGCAGCCATCTTCGCGCGCGCATCGGGGTCGCTGAAATCCCTCGCCGTCCATTCTCCCCAGGCTGTGCCCGCTGCCACAATCCCGAGTGGCGTCAGAACCAGAAACAGCGCCACCGCCACCCACAGTCTCCGGTAGGAGGGCCATGCTGAGGCCGCGCTATCGGAAGCACTCCGCCCCGCGCTTGAAACCGCCTGGTCCGCATCCGGCGCGTCCGGAGCAGTCGTCCGCAGTAGCGCTGGATCGGCACGCTGCAGATAGGCGACCAGACCCGCTGAAAGAATCAGTTCCGCCAGGCCCGCGAATGTCAGATGACCAATCATCATTGCCGGGATCGCGACATGCAATGCGTATGGCGCATACAGCGGCGCGCCCGCTGCGTCATGAAAAAACCGGGGTTGAATCCCGAACTCGATCGCTGCGCACAATGCCGAAAGATTGATGGCCACATACCCCGCGAGTGCTGCCGCAATCACCCGCCTCCTCGCCGTGAGCGCCGCCTTACGCGCCACGATCCGATAGACCGCATACGCCGCCAGCGAGCCCACAATCGCCATGTTGAAGCAGTTTGCTCCGTACGCCGTAACGCCGCCATCTCCAAAAAGCAGAGCCTGGATCAGGAGCGCCATCGAGATCGCGAGCAGTGAAACCCACGGCCCTAGAACCACTGCTGCCATTCCCATCCCCACTGCGTGTCCCGTCGTCCCGCCGGGCAGCGGAAGATTGAACATCATGACCACGAACGAAAAGGCCGAGAACACCGAAAGCAGTGGCACCGTCCGCGTCAGCAACACCCTTTTCACACGTTGCAGCGCCACATACCAGAACGGCGTCGAGGCAGCGTACAATGCCGCGCAGGTGGAAGGGCTGAGATATCCGTCCGGAATGTGCATGGGTGCTGCGCCGGCCCAAAAAGGCGGGTAACACTACTGAGCAATTCGTGTTACTCCGTAGAAAACCCATTATCCTATAAACGTCGTGCCTCTTCACTTCCTATGCCGGAGCTAACTCGAATCGGTGTCGCGATTGATGTGGACCTGCTGGCTCGCTTTGACCGCTTTATCGCAAAGCAGGGCTACACGAACAGATCAGAGGCCTTCCGCGACCTGATTCGAGATCGCCTCGTCACCGCCGCCCTCGAATCGCCCGAATCGTTAGCCGTCGGAACGGTCACCTTGATCTATGATCACCACTCGCGCCTGCTGCCTGAAAAGCTCATGAACATACAGCACGACTATCACGACGTCATCATCGCCACTACACACGCCCATCTCGATCACGACACCTGCCTCGAAGTGATCGTCGTCAAAGGTACGTCGCGCAAAATCCAGCAGGTCGCGGACCGCCTCATTGGCACTAAAGGCGTTCAGCACGGTCGCCTCGTAATGACATCTCCCCGGGCGTGCGTCTCCAAAGCTGCCTCATAACAGCCCACCCTCTGAAGATTTCAGAGGTAGAAATACGGGGGCCATTCCCGAAAATCTCGCGGTCACTTTCGGCTGGTGCGCATACCTTTTCTTGGACCCTTTAAACAGAAACGGGATGAAGCCGGTTTCGTTCTAACAGAAAGACATTCATTTTTTGAGGTCACCTTATGGGTTTACTGACACCGAACGATATTAAGAATTTCAGATCGCTGTATGCGCAGCAGGTACGCTACCTGCTCTCAACGGAGAACCAGATCGTAAAAGGTCTCCAGGCCATGATCAAGCACTCCACCGACACGCAGCTGAAGGAGGCTTTCCAATCGCACTTGCAGGAAACTGAGGTTCAGGCCACTCGGCTGGAACAGATTATTGCCGAAGTGAACGACGGCGATGTCGACGATAAGAAGGATCCAATTACAACCGCGCTGATCGGCTCCGGTGAAAACATCGTGAGCGAATCTGAGGAAGGACCGGTTCGTGATGCAGGTCTTCTCGCTACGGCACAGAAGATCGAGCACTACGAGATTGCATCCTACGGCTCCGCCCGCGACTGGGCGCAAATACTGGGTTACACCAGTCAAGCCCAGCTTCTCGACAGGACCCTCGAGGAAGAGAAACACGCCGACCAGCTCCTGACTACAATTTCGCAGCGCATGAACAGAGCCGCTGCAGCTACCTCCGCCTGACTCCATCCCTCCTAAACGGCGCGTGCGGTTCAAGCACGCAGGCAGGCGCATCGGCGCAACACCGGTGCGCCTGCCAGTCATCTCGCGCCCGTTCGCTGCAGACCTGTCTAAAAAATCTCACCCTCAGCTCACAAAACACCTCTTCGAGTATCCTGGCGGAAGAATAGTATGTCGCTATCGGAACCAGAACCGGACGGAACCCTACAGCTTTCCCAGGATGAGATGTGCGGACACATTCTGCTCATCCCGGCAAACGAGGACGATGTATACGAATGGGATTACGCGCGAGGTACACGATTTAGTTCGGAAGAAGAAGCGCTTGCCTGGCATGATGCAAACTGCCCCGAGCTCAAGCGACAGCGAAGCAAACGCCGCTAGTCATGCGCCTGCTATTCCGCCAGCCTCGCAGCCCCCGCGTTCCACTCAAAAGTTAAACTGCAGCCGCGCCATTACGCTCCGCGAAATCGCAACTGCTGTTCCCGAAAATAACCCCGCGAAATCCAACACGTTCACTTCGTTCGTCAGGTTCGTTCCATCGATCTGAAAACGCGCGGGGTACCTGTCGCTTTTGTTCAGCAGGATTCCCAGCGAGGCATTCAGTGATCCGAGCGGGCGCGGCCGGTAATTTCCGAAATTGATCCGGTTCACGATCGCTGGCCCGTATTGCGCTAGCGCGTTCTCATACGTTCCCGTGAAATCGATCGGCAGCCCTGAATCGTACGTTCCGCCAAAAGCTACCCATAACCGCGGCGTCAGGTCACAGCGGATCCGTACGCGGAGCGCATTGCGCTCGTCCTGTGACACCGGAAAGACGCCGCTCGTCGCGCTGATAGCATCGGTCGCGTCCGACCCCAGGAATAGGCCGCCGGTGACCGGAAAGTAGCCGTTCCCCCGAAGATTCGTCCAGCTCGCGTACCCCGAGAAACGGCCCCAGCGTGGCACGTCCAGCTTAGTCTCGACGCCATAAATATTCGCGAGCGCAAACGTTATCGGAAAACTCACGCCGGTATTCAGCAGCAGGTCGTCATCGGGGTAGTTATGGTATCGCCGCCAGAAGAAGTTCGTGTTCAGGCTCACGTGCCCGAAAAATCCCCGGCCGAACCCCGCCTGATAATAATTGCCGCGCGCCGGCTCTACCGGCAGACGTAGCACCTGGTCGCTCAAACTCATCACCTGCGGCGAACTGGCCACCAGGATGTTCTCGAAAGGAGGTGTTTGAAATACCCGGTCATACGCCGCGCGGAACACGATCTGCGCCTTCGGCCAGTAGACCGCCAGACCCGCCCGCGGACTCCAGCCTACCTGCTTCACCAGCAAATCGTAGTGATCGAAACGCAGCCCTCCGCTGAGCGTCAGGTTCTTCCAGTGCAGGTTATCCTGCCCGAAAACGCCCTGCTCGCGGTCGGGCGCATGCCCATAAAAACGGAACCGCGCTGGGGTGTCGGGATCGAACTGAGTAGGGTCCGTTATCGCGTAGTTGAACGCCTCTTCAATCGAGGCGTAGTCCGACTCGATCCCCGCTTTGAATTCGTTAAGCCCGGCATGCACCGAGACCGTGCCCTTCACATATTCCTCGTGATACCCGCGATCCTGCCCGGCCGTTATCGGTGTCGCCAGATCGTTCGACCATAGCTTCGCCGTAATATCCCGCGACATCGCGTGAAAATCGGCGAGTACGCTCGGCGAGAAGATGTGCTGGTAAGAGACTTGTCCCGCCGTCTCGAAATTGTTCCTGTCCTGGCGCTGCCCTGCCGCTTGCTGAACCAGCTCATTCGGAACCAGAAACTTCGATTGCTCCCGGCGCAGAATCACGGAAATTCTGTCGCGATCGGTCAGGTCCCGCTCATACTGCGCCATGAAATCGGCTGACGCCCCATGATTAGTGTAGTTCTGAAGAACCGGAGGATCGAGGAACCTGTCCGTCAACGCACCCGCCGCGCTCAGTGTAAACGTGTTCTTACCCAGCCCGTACTGCGTCTGCAAGTAGCCGTTGAGAGTCGTGAAACTGCCGCCCGAAAGCACCGCCCTCCCGTGAAAACCCGGCCGCGTATCGCGCCGTGTCTCCACTTCGATCACCCCGCCCATGCGCCGCCCATATTCAGCCGGAAATCCCGCCGTGTAGATGCTCATCTCCTGCACGCTGCTCGCGTCGAAATCCGGAATAAACGCCGCCGAGCGGTTCTCCGTAAGTGGAAGTCCGTCCACTACATACTGCGTCTGGTACTCCTCCGCTCGCGGGTGCAGAATACCGTTCGCCTCGAACACCCACCCCGGCTGCTGGTTCACCAGTTCGGCAAGCGAGCGCCCCGGCATCGCCGTAAGCCGGTCCTGCAGCGTCGCGCTTCCCACTTGATTGCTCCCCGACGGATCGTCGCGATTGATCAACGTTGCATCGCTGTTCACCTGAACAGTGGTTTGCACGCTCTCGAGTCCCAGCTTGAGCGTCAGCTTCTCTGGAATGTTCGACCGGATCTCGACCACCTCCGTGGCCGGCGCAAAACCCGGATGATTCACCTTCACCGTGTAGGTTCCGAAGGGAAGCCGCTTCACCGTGACTTGCCCTTCGGCGTCACTCTGGAATGTACGGGCGTAGTCGTTGGCCCGGCTGACCACCTCCGCGCTCCCTTCCACCGGCAGTCCGCTCGCGTCCCTTAAACTAAGCCGCAACTCGCCTGTGTTTGCCTGCCCGAACAATACCACCGGTAGAACTAAAACCAAAACTAACCTGAGAAATGCCACTTCTTTGCATGGTCTCACTCATGCTTGGCGTGAGAACCGGGTTCCGTCTCACGCCTTGCGAAAACTTTTGCACAGGCGTTGTCAAAGATTCTCGACCAGCCGGCTCCTCGACACCGCGATCGTCCGAATGCGAGAAGTTATGCCGATCAGGTCTACGATCGCCTGGCTTCCGTATGGCGGCCCGCAAGAACCGGATGGACCTCACCTCCGCGATTCGCTATAACCTGGTTCGTGGCGAACATAGCTTCAACTTCGCTTAGGCGGCCAGCATCGGAAAGTTGATCTTGTTTCACTAGCCTGGAGGTTCCAAATGGCAGCACTGGTAGACGGCTTCCTGCGAGAGCAGTTACACGAACGGCGGCAGCGTCTTGAGCAGGCTGTCTCAGCGGAGACAGATGATTCGACGCGGCTGCATCGGCTGTTGGCGGAAGTGGATAGCGCGCTGGCCCGGTTCGATAACGGCTCGTATGGCCTGTGCGAGACGTGCCACGAATCGATCGAGAGTGACCGGCTCATCTGCGATCCGCTGGTCCGTTTCTGCCTCGACCACCTGACCAGGCGCGAAAGGAGCGCCCTCGAGCGCGATCTGGAACTCGCGGCTCGCGTGCAGCGGGGGCTGTTGCCGAGCCAGAGCCTCGAGACTGAGGATTGGCACATCTGCTATGGCTATGAACCCGCCGGCCTGGTCAGCGGAGATTATTGCGACATCATCAACGCGGGGGATGGCGGTCTCTATTTCATGGTGGGTGATGTTTCGGGAAAGGGAGTTGCCGCCTCGATGCTGATGGCGCACCTGCACGCCATGTTTCGGACCCTGATCTCCTTCGGACTGTCACTGCAGTGCATGCTCGAGCACGCCAGCCGGGTGTTCTCCGAAAGCACCCTGCCCAGCCACTACGCTACGCTCGTTTGCGGTCGGGCCCTCGCGAACGGCCGGATTGAAATATCGAATGCCGGTCACCCAGCCCCGCTGATCGTGAGGCACGGAATGGTTGATCCGCTCGAGGCGTCCAATCTTCCGCTTGGCCTGTTTTGCGAAGAGAGTTTCACGGTAAGCGAAATGCAACTCTCACCCGGCGAGGGCATCGTCATTTATTCTGACGGAGTCTCTGAGGCGGGCGATGTATCGGGAGCGCTCTATGGCGACGAGCGCATCCGCAGCCTCATCGGGCAGGTACAGGCCGTGAATCCCTCCGCCCTCGTGTCCGCCTGTATCGGAGATCTGACTGGTTTCCGGAGCAATGCGGCGCAAACTGATGATGTGACCTTATTCGTTCTCGGCCGCAAACATTGAAGGCCGGCTCAGCGAAACGCCTGTCCCGGTTCTCGGCGACCATTCAATTTCAACTCACGCCTTAACCGAGGTCCATACTCGGTCGGCGATATTGCAATATCAGGAGAAAAGACACCTCAGCCCACCTCCGCTGATCGGGATCATATCTCGTTTCGAGGATGTGTGCGAGGGGCAACCGGAGGGGCTCTCTGAGTGCGGTACGATTCATCCAATGAGTGAGGCTATCATTCATCCTCGGATCGCCGTTGACGAATTCTTAAAACGTTCCGAAAGTATGCAAGGGATGCAGGAGGAACTTATCGACGGAGAAATCATCTTGTCCCCGAACGCGAAGAAGTTGCACACCGAGGTGTCAGCCAACATCTACGACCTGCTTCTGTCTTTGAAGCAGCATGGGTTCGTCGTATTGGGAGAGACCGCATGCCGTCTCACAAACGAGTCGCTACCCAATACTGATGTCAGTGTGGTACGGCGAGAGCGCTGGCGTGCCGTGCCGGATGACGATTTCCTCCGCGAATCACCTGCGCTGGCAATTGAGATTCATTCTCCAAACAATACGAAGAGCAGGTTGCTGCGAAAGTTGGAGCTGTACCTGGAACACGGGGCTGAACAGTGTTGGGTCGTTTACCCGAAAGAACGTAAGGTGGTGGTCTACTTCCCGGACGGCATTTCAGAAGAGAAGCGGATCGGTGATGCTCTTTCGTTTGATGGCTGTGTGCTGGATCTGGAGAACGTCTTCGCCCCTAGATAGTCCCGTCAGTTTCCGTTTCGGCTGTGCTCTCCAGAAGACCAGGAACAGGAGAGCCTCTCAGACCTCGTCAGACACGAATGAGTGCACCACCAAGCACCGCTACTCATTCCGCAGCGCCAGCATCGGATCAATCTTCGCTGCCCGGCGCGCCGGCAGGTAGCCCGCGAACAACGCTATCCCGCCGATCAACAAAACGGAACTGCCTAGCGCCACTGGATCCAGCGGCTTCACGCCAAAAAGAAAACTCTCGAGCCATCGTGTGGCGCCCAACGCGAAGGGCAGTCCAACGACGAGGCCGGCAGCCAGAACCCACGTAAGATCTCCCAGCACGAGCCTGATCACATCCGCTCTCTTCGCCCCGATCGCCATCCGAATGCCGATCTCGGCAGTGCGGCCTGCCACCGAGTACGCGAGGGTTCCATAGATGCCTATCGAGGCAAGCAGCAGCGCGAGCAACCCGAACGTACTGCAGAGGGTAGTGACCATCTTCTCCTGCTCGAGCGAGCCTTCGATCTGATCGTCGAGCCGGTGCTGCTCGAGAATGGGCAGCCGGTTGTTGATGTCTTTGAGTGCGCTCCGAACTTCACCTGCCACGCTGTTCGGGTCCGCCGCCGTGCGCAGAATCAGCTCAAACCCGTTGTCCGGCTTCTGCGATATCGGATAGAAAATCATCGGCTTGGCCTTTTCGCGCAGATCGAAAAACTTGGAGTCTGCCACAACACCCACAATCTCCGCGCCCGGCGCTTTGAAGGGCTCGCCGTGTGAGATCTGTCGGCCAAGCGGATTGATCCCCGGCAGGTATTCGTCCACGAATGTCTGGTTCACCACCGCAATCGGTGTCGATGCCGCGGTGTCGCGAGCATCGATCGCACGGCCTAGCAGAAGAGGAGTCTTGAGCGTATCGAAGAATCTCGGACCGGTCGGGAGATCCCACGCTCGTAGATCTTTGCTGGCCGGCGCACGATAACCCTGAATCGAATAGTTGCCCGACGAACTGTATCCGCTAATCGGAGAAAAGCGCGCGAGAGTGGCCGATTCCACCCCTGGAAGCCGGTTCATGCGTTCGGAAATCTCTCGATAAAGCTCTTCGTACTGTGACGGTTTGTAACCTGCAAGGTCGAGATCTGTGCGCACGAGCAGCACGTGATCTCGCTTGAAGCCGATGTTCTGCCGTTCGAGCTCGACCAGGCTATGCGTGAGCAAACCGCCGGCGATAAGCAGAGAAAGCAGGAGCGCGATCTGCCCGCCGATGAGCAGTTGCGTGCTTCCGAAGCGGCGAGTGCGCCAGCTGACTGGAGTTGCATAGCCCGCGCGCGGATCAAGGCGGCTATACGTCCACGCCGGCATGATGCCGAACAGGATGCCCGTCGCAAAGGAAAGAATGAGCGTGAAGGCGAGCACGGACGTATCGGGCTTGACCTTGATCACCGGATCCAGGTGCAGCAATAATGAGAGCGCCTTGACTGACCACCACGCAAATAGCAAGCCTGCGAGCCCGCCCATGAGAGCCAGCAGAGTGCTTTCTGTGAGCACTTGCCGCAGCAATCGTCCGCGACCGGCTCCCAGCGCGAGTCGGCAGATAAATTCCTGTCTCCGGGATGACGCGCGTGCGAGCAGCAGCGTGGCGATGTTCGCGCAGGCGATCGCCAGTACCAGCACCACAACCGCCATGAGTACTTCGAGGGGCTTTGAATAGCGGTAGCGAAGACCCGATATCCCGCCGCCCCCTCGCTTCAGCGTGATTCGTACTCGCTCGATCTTTTGGCGTTCGTCCACCGGTGGTGGATGGGCGCCCGCCTGCGCGAGATAAAACGAATGAAGCCGCCCAGTAATCCAGACTTCAGCCGCTTTGAGTGTTACGCCGGGTTTGAGCCGGCCCATGCAATTCAGCCAGTAAGTATTCAGCGAGTGTTCGAGAGACCCTTCTCGCAGCATGATCTCCGGTTGAAATGAAAGCGGCAGCCACAAATCGGTGGAACTACGAACGCGCTCACCGAAGAATGAGGGCGCTGCTACGCCCACCACCGTGAACGCGATGCCGTTCAAAACCAGGTTCTTGCCGATAAGGGCGGGATCTGAGTGAAACTTGGTTTTCCAGAAACGGTAGCTCATCACCGCGGCCGGAGTTGACGCCCGGGCATCATCGGAGTCGCGCAGTAGCCGGCCCACGGCGGCATCCACACCGAGAACATCGAAGTAGTTGCCTGAAACCAGGTGGACCGAAGCGTACGCGTCCCTGCTTTCCTCTCCCATGCCATGCATCGTCACCGTGTCTTCGCCCGCGCGAAAGGCGCAGAGCTTCTCAAAGACATCGTTATGTTTGCCTAGTTCCCGATAGAACGGATACGAAACTGCGTCGCCAAGCAGATTGCCGCTTGACGTGCCCTCCGAGCTGTTGTCGTTTAAGAGAACTAAGCCCGCCGGATCGCGCACCGGGAGAAGCTGAAGTATCACCGCATTGATCAGCGTGAAAATCGCGGTGTTCGCCCCGATACCAAGCGCGAGCGAAAATACGGCCACGGCGAGTACAACCGGTGCTTTCAAAAGCTGGCGGAAGCCATAGCGGATATCCCGCACACATGTTTCGACGCCCGTCATGGTACT
This sequence comes from Terriglobia bacterium, assembly GCA_963723645.1. GTDB lineage: Bacteria > Acidobacteriota > Terriglobia > Bryobacterales > Bryobacteraceae > Bog-105. The sequence continues at coordinate 1,169,863 of CAVRRR010000003.1, read as the reverse complement.
CGCGTCGCGCATCCGTTCGGCAATCAGGGTGGCGTTTCCGAACGACCCGCTCGATTGCGCGCGATGGTACTCGATCTCCTCCCGGATATCGGCTTGGAGGCGGTTGGGGCGGAAAATGTTTAGCAACCGGCGCAGCATGTTGGTTTCCTCACTCGTACGCCAGAAAGTCTTCTATCACGGCTGTGTGGGCGCGCCACTCGCCCTCAATCTGCTCGAGCCGTTTGCGGCCGGTCCGGGTGAGCTCGTAGTATCGCGCCCGGCGATTATTCTCCGACGCCCTCCATTCAGCCTTGATCAGGCCGGCCGATTCGAGCCTCCGCAGTGCTGGATAGAGCGAGCCTTCTTCTACACGCAGCTGATTCTGCGAAGCATTCAGAATCGCGCACGTGATGCCGTAGCCGTGAACGGAGCCGCGCGCCAGCGTCTTCAGGATAAGTAGGTCAAGCGTGCCTTGCAGTGTCTCGCGGGGCATGCATGCATCATACTCCTAGATGTCTGAGAGAGTAGCTGACGATCGAAGAAGCGGCGGCGTTCCATCCGCGGTAGCGCCTTATCCTGGGGTTAAAGCAACCGCACGGTCACAGACTAATTCGGCGGCAGCCTGACCGTATTTAACCAGAAATTCTCAACCGCGCGAATCTTTTCGAGAAAGCTTTCCATCTCGAGCGGCTTCGTCAAATAACAGTTCGCATGCGATCTATACGCTCGCCACACGTCCTGCTCCGCTCCCGAAGTGGTCAGAACGATAACCGGAATGTGCCGTAATTCAGGATCTGTCTTGACTTCGGCGAGCAGCTCGCGTCCGTCCTTCTTCGGCAGGTTCAGATCGAGCAAAATCAGATCCGGACGCGGTGCGCCGCTATAGCGCCCCTCCCTGCGTAGAAATTGCAGCGCTTCTTCGCCGTCTTCCGCGACCGACATGACAGGAAAAAATTTGCCTTCGTTGAACGCTTCCCGCGTGAGCAGAACGTCCCCCGGATTATCTTCTACGAGAAGTATCCTGATCGGCATGTAAGTATGCGGCATCCGCTCGTTCCGAAGCGCCTTCCTCTAACCTTCCCTTAGCTCGGCTCTTTTACATAGGGAAGCGTAAAGAAAAATGTCGATCCTAAGTCCGGCTCGGCTTCAGCCCACAACCGTCCCCCATGATGCTCTACGATCCGTCTGCAGATCGCGAGCCCGATGCCGTTACCAGGATAACTGCCCACCCCGTGCAGTCTCTGAAACACTTGAAATATACGATCGTTGTACTTTCGTTCGAAGCCGATCCCGTTATCCGCTACAGAGAAGACCCACTCCAGCCCGTCGCGTTTAGTCGAGATCTCGATTTCAGGCCGCACATCCGGTTTGCGAAACTTGATCGCGTTCCCGACTAGATTCTGAACAACCTGGGTCATCTTCACCTGATCTACGTTCACCACAGGCAGGCTGCCGTATCGCACGGCCGCCGAGCTCTCTTCGATTGCAATCTGTAAGTTTTGGATTGCTTCCTTGACAACGCACTCGAACCCCACGCGTTCCTTCGTGAGAGCTTGCGTACCGGCTTTCGAATATGCCAGCAAATCGTTGATCAGGGCCTGCATGCGCGTCGCACCCCCAATCGCGAAACGGATGTAGGTTAACGCCGTCTCATCGAGAGATCCGCCATATTTCCTCGAAAGCATTCCCATGTAGCTCGCCACCATGCGCAGAGGTTCCTGCAAATCGTGGCTCGCAATGGACGCGAATTGCGCCAGATCGGCATTCGAACGCCGCAGCTCGGCGGCCCTCATCTCCGATTCCATCGTGCGTGTCTCCAGCTCGGCCGTACGCGCTTGTACTCGAGACTCGAGTTCCTCATTCAGTTCGCGGATCTCTAATTCCACCTGGTCCCGTTCCTCCGCATACAAAGAGCCGATCCGGAACGCGAGCACAACCAGCACGCTCGCCAATCCCACTCCCATAGCCAGCGAAAGCGTTACGTATCGCTGATTCTGCTTCTGCTGAGCGTACCGCCTCTGGAATGTGGCGTTCTGCTCGTCCATCAGCCCGCCGATGAGCCGCCGGATCGCTGCCATCGCCTGCTGCCCGCGATTCGTTCGCACCTCCTCCAGCGCCGCCCTCGCGCCGCCTGAATCGTAAAGCTTGATCGTAAGTTCGAGCTCGGACATCTTGTTCCGAACCGCCTCCCGCAACTCCTCGTTACGCGCGCTTGTCACCCCTGCCTGCCGTCCGGCTGTCGCCACCTCCGCCAGCCTGTGCTGAATTTCGCTCTTCGCCCGCAGATAAGGCGTCAGATAAATTTCGGAACCGGTCAGCAGATAACCCCGTTGCCCCGTTTCAGCGTCCCCGACAGCGCTCAGCAGCTTTTGCAGATCGAGAGTAAACCTGTCCGTCCTCAGGGTGTTCTCGACGCTGTTGATGTGCTGCTCGCTCGTGAAGTAAGCTATCAACGCCAGCAGGAACGGCACCACCGCCAGGGCAACCAGGTAGTAGCGGCTGCGTCTCAATAGCCCCGAACCGGCAGTCTGCGCTTCCGGCACATGCTTTGAGACTTCGATTTGTGGTTCCGAAGAAGTCAAGCGACGATCACACGATAATATATCGGATCGCGCCACGCCCTACACAACCTTCCCTGAGACTTGGTTTAGCGTTCTGTGAAATCGATTTTTCGGGAGTTATTACCCCGAAAATGACGTCACTTTCTCCTCAGTTTCGCCTCCAAAACCCCTCCAAAACGCTTCAAAACTGCTCCAAATCGTCGCTTTTGGCTCAGTTTTCCCCGTGCCGATCATGGCATGCGTGCCGTTCTCGAGCTCACTCCAACCCACCGTAAACTAATGATTTCGCAGGTACAAAACTCTTCGGCCTCGGGCGTGACCGGAAGTTTCAGGGCGCTTTCCAGCGGCGTTTTGCATACCTCGCACGCAAGCTTTTTTATTAGGGGGTAAGAAAAACCTCTCCTCAACGGTGCCGGAGACGCAAACTCTCCCAGCTCGCATCCGAAAACCAGCCCCCATCCACTGACAGGGTGTGGCCGTTCACGAACCCGCTCTGCGCCGGGTCGGCCAGAAACGCAATCGCCGCCGCGATGTCGTCCGGCGAAGCGAATCGCCCCATCGGCACCCGCCCCTCGATGTCGGCATCGCTGTAGAGCCCGGCCGCCTGCGGCGCAACGTCCATCGGCGTCTTCACCCATCCCGGACACACCGCGTTCGCACGCACCCCTCGCCCGCCCCACTCTGCCGCCAGCGTGCGCGTCAACCCGATTAGCCCATGCTTGCTCGCGTTGTAAGCCGCGCGGTCCGCAATCCCGAGCAGCCCCGCAATCGAGGCCACGTTCACGATGCTTCCCTGCCCCTCTTCGAGCATCACCGCGCCTATCTCGCGGCACAGCAGAAACGGACCAAGCAGGTTTACATCCAGCACCTTGCGCCAATCCGCTTCGCTCGTCTTCTCGGCCGGACAGATATGCGAGATTCCGGCGTTATTGACCAGCACGTCCGCCCGCCCGAAATGATCGCGCGCCGCTTTCGCTACAGCTTGCGCAGTACTCTCCCGTGACACATCGCCCGTCACCTCGAAGGCCTTCTGCCCGCGCCGCGAAATCTCCATGCACGTCTCGCTGCATGGGACAAGGTCGCAAACCACCAGCGCGTACCCTCGCTCGGCCAGCACCTCGGCTGTCCTTCTGCCTATGCCCTGCGCAGCGCCCGTTACAACAGCGACCTTCGTCGTTGGATCCTCCGCATGGAACTCGGCGTATGGCACCTCTCTAGCGTACGATTCCCCTTTTATTCGTTCGCGTTCGCTACACTAACGCTCGATGAAGCTGATTGCCCTGGGCCTTCCTCTCGCCGCCGCCTTTCTCCTCGCTGCTGGGTTCAGCCAGGAGAGCCCGGTCGATATCACCGGCCGCTGGGACTTGACCATTGAGGCAGCGGGCCAAACCTATCCTTCCTGGATCGAAGTTCAGGCCGGTGCCCAGCCCTCCGTCCGCATCGTCGATCGCACCGGCAGCGTCCATCCCGCATCGGAGGTCAAGCTCGATGGCTCGAAGCTCTCCTTCAGCGAGGGCAATGGCCGTACCCAGTGGGAGCTCAGCGAGAGCAGCGAGCGAGTCACCGGCACCGCCAAACACGGCGACGCAGTCGGCCAGGTCACCGGAGTTCGCGCACCCGCTCTCGGACGCAGAGCTCCTGCCGCTTGGTCAGCTCCCCAGCCACTTTTCAATGGACAAAATCTGGACGGCTGGATCCCCGACAATCCCGCGAAGAATCATTGGAAAGTCGAGGACGGCATACTCGTCAATGAATCGCCTGGGGCAAACATCCGCACCGCTCGCACCTTCCAGGACTTCAAGCTGCATGTCGAATACAACTGCCCTCCGGAAGGAAACAGCGGCGTATATCTGCGCGGGCGCTACGAAGTTCAGGTCGAATACGAGGCCGTCGACAGAGGTGACAAGCTCCATTCCATGGGTTCGATCTACGGCTTCGTCCCGCCTTCCGTCGACGTCTCACCGCGCCCAGGTCAATGGGAGAGTTACGACATCACCCTCGTCGGCCGCACCGTGTCGCTCGTTCGCGATGGTGTCAAAACCATCACCGATGGGCAGATCCCCGGCATCACCGGCGGCGCCCTGAATAGCAATGAAGCCGAGCCCGGCCCGATCTACATCCAGGGCGATCATACCGGCGGAATGAAGTACCGGAATATCACGATTTCCGTCCCCCAAACCTAGCAAGAAACCGGCGGCCTCGAATTACCGGTTTTTCCTACCCAAAAAAAAGTTATAAAATCAGCAAGCTTGCTCAACATAACCAAAGAGGAGCAACTTGTCATATTTCACGACCCTCTATTTGGGACCGGAAGCTCCGTCGCGGGACTCTGGATCGCACGATTCTTCACCTGCACCCTCGACAACCGGATCGGATGGTAGTCGGTTGCGCTACGCTTTCCTGGGACTTTTGGCCGCCAATATCTTCGTGATTTCCGGGGCAGCCTGCTTTGCCCTTCTATACTTCTTTCATTTCTGAACCAGCATCTCGGTTAAGACCCTTCCCGATGAGCCGCTTGGGGTCTGAATATCGAGCATCGTCGCGAGCGTTGGCGCTATATCGTTCGGTTGAATAGCCTCGTCGTAGCGGCCTGCTTTAATCCCCGCGCCCAGAAACAAGACGGGCACATGCCGATCATACGCATACGGCGAGAAGTGCGTCGTTCCGTGGCTTCCAGCCATGAACCCGGGCTCGAAAACAATGCTCAGATCCCCACTCCGGCGCGGATAATAGCCGTTCGCTACAGCCTGGGCGATGAAGTCGCCCGCCACGCCATTATCCAGTTGATCCCTTGAATAAACGCGGCTCACGTGCAGCCGCGGATCCGCCAGCAAAGCCTCCTTCGCCGCTCGCATCACCTCTTCCTCCCTCACCGGACGCCCGTCCGCCGTTTTCGCCTGCGCAACAGCCTCGCGGTTCAGGTAGAGCGATGCCTCCCCAGCATTCCCGGCGAACCACTCCTGCGTGCCGAATCGGTCGTTCAGCGCCGCTGCCACTTGCTTCTCGAGACCCGGCCCCAGATAACCGCCCGGCGCTCGTGTGGCAGCGTCCTGCTGCGGAGTCGGCGCTACCCCGTGATCGGCCGACAGCACGATCACCACATTCGCTAGCCCGATCTTGTCATCGAGAACCCGGAACAGCTTGCCCAGCAACTGGTCTGTGCGCACGCTCATGTCTCGCACTTCCGGCGCATATGGCCCCACCGCGTGCCCCACGTAGTCGTTCGACGAGAACGACACCGTCAGCAGATCCGTCGCACCCCGCTGCCCTAGCTTCTCTCCCTCGATCGCCCGCTCGGCAAACTCCTCCACCAGTTCGTTGCCCCATGGGCTCGCCGGCAGCTCGGCGTACGGCGCTTTGCTGTCGCCTTCGAACTTCCAATTCGGGAAGCCCTCCCACTTGCGATCGACGTACTTCGCCGGCAACTTTTTGCGATTAAATTCCTCCGCCCAATGGGGTAACTGCTGCATGTAGAACGTGCTGCTGACGAAGTTGCCGCTCACATCGTCGAACCAGAACACCCCGTTGGCCGCATGCCCCGCAGGCAGAATGGCCGCCCTTGCTTTGAGAGAAATGCCGATGACTTTCGAATCGTTGTGCGCAGCCCGCAGTTCGTCGCCTACTGTCGTCACCAACATCCTGCGCGGCGAAGCCGGATCCGCATCCGTGCACTTCTTCTCCTTCGCCGCCTGCTCGCCGCCGACCGTCTTCTCGGTCCAGTCGCAAACGCTCGTTACAACCTGCTTTTCGTCCCGGTCATACCACGCGTTCTCGATGATCCCGCTCACCGCCGGCATCGCGCCGGACATGAAAATGCTATGCCCTACCGCCGTCTTGGTCGGAACCTGTCCGTAGAACGCGTTCGTAAAATCCGCCCCGCGCGTCAGAAACTGGTCGAAGCCGCCGTGATAATCGCTTCGGAAGCGCGTCAGGTAGTCGTAGCGAAACTGGTCGATGACGATCCCGACTACAAGCTTGGGCTTCGGCGAAGCCTCCGCCCCGGCGCACAGGGAACCGCTCGAGATTGCAAGCGAAATCAGGACCGCTAGTCTTCCGAACCTCAGCACGCGCTCAGCTTAGCAGAGCTTTCGCTGTCGCCCGGAAGGCCGCTAAACCGGTGCGAGCTCTTCCACGTGGCGGCTTTTTCCGCCCAGCCATTCCAGGTTTTGCGCGGTCGAATCGAATGCCGTGCTGGTCTTGAACAGCTCCCATGCGCCGCTTAGCGCCCCCTCTTTGGTCTTCGCCAGGATAGCCTCGATCTGTCCGTCCGTTACGCTCTCGTAAGAACGCGCCGCCTCGATCGCCTGGTCGAGAATCTCCGGCTTGTCGATTCCCGTAATCACGACCGACGTCGGCATTTTCAGCGCGTATTGAAGACATTCGAGCCCGGTCACCACCTTGCTCTTTAGAATCACGGTGTCGCCCATGCTCTTCATACCAAGCACGCCGATGTTGCGTTTTACCAGTTCCGGGACAACCATCTTTCCGAAGCTCCGGAAATGCGCATCCATCACATTGATGGGCATCTGCACCGCGTCGAACTGAAAACCATGCTGCTCGGCCACTTCGAGCATGTACAGGTGAATTCGCGGATCCTTGTGCCCCGTAAAACCGATATACCGGGTTTTCCCGGCCTTCTTCGCCTCTAGAAATGCCTCGACCGCGCCCTCTTCGGCAAAGATGCGATCGGGATCCTCGAACCGGATGATTTCATGGAACTGCAGCAAATCCACATGGTCTGTCTGCAGCCGGCTCAGCGATTGATCAATCTGCCTGGCGGCCGTCTCTTTCGTGCGGCCGTCGATCTTCGTCATCACAAAGGCCCGCTGCCGCAGGCCGCCTTCCTTAAGAGCCTTCCCCACCCTGCGCTCGCTCTCGCCCTGGTTGTAATCCCAGGAATTGTCGAGGAAATTGATGCCCTGATCGAGCCCAGCGTGAATCAGCTCAATCGCTTGTTTCTCTTCCACCTCGGGTTTGCCCAGATGAAAGCCTCCCATGCCAATGCATGAGACTTTCTCGCCCGTATGACCGAGCGTCCGGTACGGAATTGCTTGGTTGTTTGCCACGCCCGGTTAGACTGAGGCGGTCCTCAAACCTGAACAAGTTTCGTTACCTGATCGGCTGTGGCGTCCAGGCGAAAACATCGAGCGAGCGCGAGAAGTGCAGCACCGGCGCAATCGCCGGAAGCTTGATGGATTGAGCCGCCGCCAGCGTCAGATCTTCCATCTCAGCTTCCGCTCCTTCGAGCGGCCACGGAAGATGATGGACATCCGCCCGCATCAACTGCCCCCGCCTTCCGTTGGTAAAAAGCGCATACCGCGCCGTGAGAAACTGTTCCAGCGAGGAACCGGATGCGGTTCCAGCTCCCAGGCCTCGATAGCGCAGCTTCAACCGGGCCGGTTGGCGTGTAAACAGCCGCCGGCTGCCGTATTGCAGCCAGTCTCCGTCGCGCTCAATGCTCATCCGCGCGAAGAAGTACGGCAGGTGATACCAGCCCCGGGCCGTCATGACCGCCAGAAGATTGCTCGCATCGAGCGAGAAGAAGTAGACGCCGTGGTGCCCGCTTCTCTTATCTCGTACGTAGGTCCTTACGTTTGCTTCCGGAAAGCGGTGGGTCCCCGGCACTTTCGGGAGCCCTCGGAGCCGCACCCCTTCCATCCGGAACGGAACCACCCCCACCCACGCCGAGCCGTCGAACGTGTCAACGGAAAACCCGTCCGGAATCAGCCGCGAAATCTCCTTCCGCGGGATCGGCCAGTGTGCGAATAAAAGATCCGTCCATCGCATCTGGATCGCCCACTTTCCTCGCGGCAACGGCCAAGGACGGTGCCCCGTCTGCCTTAGAATCTCCTCGCCGGACCTACTTGTGGAATTCAATTCGCGTTACGCTCGCCCGCCGGAACGTGTAGTTCAAAGACCCGCCCCGTAGTGGAGCGGTCGAGTGAACCGGCATCACCGCTTGAGGCTGCTCCTCGTCGTTCACATCGTAGATGCTGCCCGAACCGAGCGTATCTACTTTCGCTTCGCCCCGTGCCGCGAAACCTTTCAGCGCCACCGCTGTTGTCACATCCTGATCCAGATGCCGGTTCACGCAAAACAGAGTCAGCCGCTCCCCATCGCTGCTGAGCGCTCCTGCCACGTCCAGATAAGGAACATTTGCAATCTCCGGCAGCCTGGTCACCCCAGCTTTTACGTCGTAGCTCCCGGCGTCCGCCGACACCCGAACCGGCGTGTCGATGTCCGAACTTGCGTAGAGCTGGAACGCGTAATAGGCGGGCGTACCGAACACGCGCCCCCGCTTCTTCCAGATGCCCTCAAACTCGACGAGCCCGGTCATGTCTGAAATCGGGACGGCATCTGCATGCGTGAGCAGCATGTTCACAAAACCCGCCGTCGCGATGGCCCCGCCCATGTTGTCCCATTTCGGCGCATCGCTCATTTTTCGTCCATCGCAGCAAGCCCAGAGCCACTCGGTGAACGCGAGGTGGACTCGATCGCGATATCCAGGCCGCTCATCTATTTGCTTCTGCATGTTGCGCAGCCGCCGCCCGAGTTCCACCGGCAACGCAAACCCGTCGAGCGCCACGGTTTCAGGGCTGGCATGGGACTCCTGCACCCGGTCCATACCCACCACAAAGTGCGTCGAGAGGAAGTCAAACGTCCCCGGTGGGTTCAACAGCTGCGCCTGATTCCATTTCTCGAAGTGATCGGGATCCTGCCCGGTTGCGATTAGCCGCGCCTTTGGATCGGCTCGGCGAACCGCCTCACTGAACCGCCGCGTTCGCTCCGCCACCTCCTCAGAAGTGGGGGCCCCCACGTTCCAATTGCCCCAGAGCTCATTTCCCAGTTCCCACAGCAAACCCCCGTGGGTGGGCCAGTGGTCGTCTACATATCGCACCCAGTCCGCTGCTTCTTCGGCCGTCCCGCTGCCCAGGTTCAGTGCAATCTGCGGTTCCGCCCCGATCAACTGGCAAAAGCGCAGGAACTCATCCGTCCCGAACTGGTTGTACTCCGGAATGCCCCAGGCGACGTTCAACATGCTCACGCGTTGGTCGATCGGCCCCACACCGTCGCGCCAATGATAAGAAGAGGTGTAGTTGCCGCCGAAGCGAACCAGCGGCGTATGCATCTCCTTCGCCATCCGAACCATCTCTGGATCCATGCCGTCGACCGCGTCCGCCGGCGTAAGAGACAGCTGATCGATCTCGACGCGCTCGTCTCCCGCTACCTGCACAACAAATTCCGCCGCCGCCAAGCCTTTCAGCCGGCCGGCGGGAACCGTCAACTCGAAACTGTATTTCTGCCATTCGGGAGACGCCGCCTGAACAATGGCCCGGCCGAGAACGTCACCGGCACGGTCGCGTTGTCGAAGCGAAACCTCGAGTTCCGCGGGCCCGCTCAGATGCTTTGCGAAAATACTTCCCTTGTATTGCAAAACCCGATGCACCGGCAGATAAACTTTCTGCCTGATACCGGTTGCCCGCCCCGCTACGCCGAAAATTGCAAGCGATTGCCACGAGTTGGCGGCGTGTCCCCAGCGCGGCTCATACCGGTTCCCTTCGGTGACATCGAGCGGCTCCCACGGTAGCGGCAAGCTAAGCTCCGACGCTCGCCTCAATGCCGGCTCCTCCTCGATCATGCGCTCGATCTGCCCGGCGCTCCACAGATTCTCTTCTAGGCTCGGGTTCTTGAGAATCTCTGCCCACAGGCCGTTGTACGTCGAATTGCCGATTGGCTCGAGAAAAGTTCCGAACACCGTCCGCGGGATGCGATAGCCCGCCCGTTGACCTGCTTCGGCTGTGACGATGGCTTCGCCCGCCGCACTCTGGCCGCCTTGCGCTGCAAACACTAGTCCCGCACCCAGCGCGAGCAGCCGCGGCACAGCGCCCCACGCATCCCTGCTTATCCTCATTCTGATCGCATCCAGTGGTATCACAAGACCCGGCTAAGATCAGCCCTCGTTCGTCTCGCGCGCGTAAATCATGTGCGAAGTCTTCGGCGGCTCCGGGCCTTTATGAAACGCCACAACCTTGTCGCGAACCGCCAGCCCCGCGGTCGTCAGCCGCTCGCGTTGCCGCAAATATTCGATCCAGGACTCCACGATGAACGTCTCGCTCATGTGCCCCGGGTCCGTAACGTCCTGAAACACGCCCCAGCGGATCGCGCCATCCCGCATTCGCACATCACGCAGTTGATGGACGGCATGGGTGAATGCTTGGTAGTCATTCGGATCGATGCGGTAGTCGATTGACACCCGGACCGGACCATCCGTTGGATCATGCTCGAGCACATACTCCGGAGCGGGACGCTTGTGTTTGTACGGGCTCAGGTCCTGAAGACCTCCGCGCAGCACGTGAAAACGGAGTCCTAGCGGCAGCGTGATCAGCAAGCCGGCCGCCGCGCAGGCCAGAGCGCCGGTCGTCGAGAAACGCTCGGCCACGTAACCCCATGTCACGCCGCCGATCGCCATGCCGCCCTGCAAAACCATCTGGTACGTACCTAACGCGCGCGCCCGCACCCACGAAGGGACAGATAACTGCACCGATACGTTCAAGGTAGACATGGTGCTTGTCCAGGCAAAGCCGCCAGCAATCAGGAAAACCACGATGATCGCAACTACATGCACAAACGCCAGTACCGCGAGAGTCGAAACAAACACGGCGGTCGAGACCGCAATGATGGCATCGGCCGATAAGGCCCGGCGCAAACGCGCAAGCAGGAACGCTCCCGTCACCGCTCCGAGCCCCATACTGCCGTTGAGGATGCCGTACCCGGTAGCTCCCTGATGCAGCTCGTGGCGAGCCACCACGGCCAGCAGCGCCCAGGCCGCGCTCACGAAAAATGTGAAGAGAACCGCCCGCAGAAGAGTCGCCTGCAGAACCGGGGCGTAGCGGACATAGCGAATACCCGCCCGTATGGAACCGAATACCCGCTCGGCCGGCAGCGCACTCTTGTATTGCGGCGTTCTGTGCCACCGGTAGAGAACGATTATGACGCCGATAAACGAAACCGCATTTAGTAGAAAAACCCAGGCTGCTCCGCGCGTCGCGTGGCTCCCGAAGGCCGCCACCGCAAAACCGCCGAGCGCGGGCCCCACAGCGCGAGCCAGGTTATAAGCCGCGCTGTTTAGAGCAACTGCGTCCGGCACCTGTTGGCGCGGCACCAGTTCCGGAACAATGGCCTGCCAGGCCGGGTTGTTCATGGCCGACCCGATATTCAGCCCGAATGTGAGAACTAGCAGCACCCAGGGCGAGATCACGTCGAAAAAGGTCAGTACGCTCATGATCCCGACGGTCACAAGCATCCAGGCCTGCCAGAAGATCAAGAGGCGCCGCCGGTCGTAAATGTCCGCCGTCGCGCCTGCCAGCAGACCCAGCATCAGCACAGGCAGGCTCGCCGCTGTCTGCATCAACGCGATGAGGAGCGGTGACGTTGTGAGCACGGTCATCAGCCACGTGCCCGCGGTGTCTTGCATCCAGCCGCCGACATTCGAGACCACCGACGCGATCCAGCGATCCCGGAACAACGGCTCCTGCAGAGGTTCGAACCCAGTCGTCTTTTCGGGCACTGGTGGAGAGGTCGTCATCGCAGGATTCTTCATTGTTGCGCCCGGCCTGAGATGCTCGAGACGCGTTCGGCGACAATTCGCTTAGAGAGACGTTCGCGCCAACCCCGCCCGGCAGCGTCAAAGAAACATGGAACTTCGCAAATGGCTTCTGCTGCTGCCGCTGACCCTCGCGCTTTCGGCCTCTGTCCAGGCCCAGCTCGTGGTCAAACTGTCGCCGCAAACTGTGGCTGAGTTCGATGGCTATGCACACAAGGTTGAAGGCGAACTGAATGAAAGATGGCAGGGCAGAAAGAAGTTCCTCTACATCGAGGACGACGAAAAAAACAAGGAAAGCGTCCTGAACGGCGATCTTTTCGTACAGCAGATGAATGCCAAGGGCCCGGTCGAGATCACGAACGGCCTGATTCACGACTGGCTAGGCGCCATATACATCCCGGACGTCACCGTCCAGCAGGTTGTCAATGTACTCGAGGATTTCGATCGCCACAAGCATATCTACCCCTCGATTAGCGACTCGCATACCGTCAGCCGGAGCGGCAACGACGTCAAAGGATACTGGCGCTTGCAGCAGAAGGGTCTCGTGCCGGTCATTCTCGATGTCGAAGAAGACGCGCATTACACTGAACTCGCGCCCGGCAAATGGAAGGCACAGAACTACGCGCATAACATCACCGAAGTAGACACCGGACTGTTTACCAGGGGGCGCAAGTTTCCACTCGGCGAAGGGCATGGCTATCTTTGGCGTCTCTATGCGTACTGGAGCCTGGAGGCCTACCGCGGTGGTGTATTGGCCGAGTGCCGCACGCTCTCGCTTTCCCGCGATGTTCCGCAGGCTCTTGCCTGGGCCGTGACTCCCTACGTGCAGAAGATGCCGCAGTCTTCGCTGACCTCCATTCTGCGAGAAACGCGGAAGGCTCTGGCCAAATAGCGCATAGTAGAATTCGGGAAAGCAGGACACGCCCATGGCCGTTCGACCACCTGTATCCAAAAGCAATGCCATGGAATCCGCTATTCAGCTCGCGATCCGGTCCATTCCAAGCGGCAAAGTAGCCACCTACGGGCAGGTCGCCGAGGCAGCCGGATACCCGAGGTATCATCGCCAGGTCGCAGAAATCCTCAGAAAATACGGCGACATGCTTCCCTGGCATCGCGTCCTGGGTTCCGGTGGCCTGCTGAAAGTGCGGCTCGGTTCGGCTCTCGAACAGCGTTTCCGTTTGGAAATGGAAGGCGTCCGTTTCCGGGGGGCACGCGTCGACATGGCCGCCCACGCAATCTCTGCTAGTGAACCGTCGAAGGCCCCTCGCCGACGTAGTTGATTTCGCTATCCGTCAGGGCGATTTCAACTCGGCGATTCCGCGCTCTGGCTCCGGGGCTCGTACCCGCCACCATCGGGCTCGTTTTCCCGAAACCCTTGAGGTTGATGATCGATTTATCGAGGCCCGACTGAATCAGGTACTGCTCGACCGAGGCCGCGCGCCGAAGCGATAGCTGCTGGTTGTAATCGGCTGAGCCCACATCGTCCGTGTAGCCGAACACCGATAGCCCGTAGCCCTTAGACACTAACAAGATTCCGGAAATGCGGCTCAACAGCTCGCGGTTTTTCTGTGAAAGCTCGGCACTGTCGAACTCGAACCGGAACGTCGAATCGGGCAGGATAATGGTCATGCCCTGCGGGGTCCGCCGCGTCTCCACAACCCGGTTCAGCGCTTCCTGCATGCGGTTTAACTCTTCTTCCCGCTCCCGCCGGATTTGCGCCAGTTCGCCTTCCGCCTGCTGGGCCTGCTGGGAAGCCTGCTGCGCCTGTTGAGAAGCTTGCTGGGCGGCGGTCTGGGCCTGCGCCTGCCCCATTTCCGCCTGCTGCTTCTGTTCCTCTGCCTGCCGGCGCGCTCCGGCCGCTAGCGCCGCATGCGCCGCTGCCTCATCTGCCCGCTGGCTGGCCGCCGCAGCTGCCGTTGAGTCCTCCTGTGCCAGCCGCGTAGCCTCGTCTACCCGCCGGGTTAACGCGCTCATCTCGTCTTCCACACGCTTCAGGCTTCGGTAGCCTTTGTAATCGAGGAACCCCAGGCTCGCCAGTACCAGCGCGAGAGCGCCTGCCGCGATGGCTGCTTGCTGCTTCACACTTCATCGTAACGCCGGTTTGGCAGGGCCCCGGCGCGCCCTTCCGAAACGGCTAATGGTCGCCGGCAGGGGCGTCCGGATCGGGTGGAATCTGGCGCCACACAATTCCGGCCGGCTTTGCGAACAGATCCGGCTGGAATGGCACGTCGTCGTAGGTGATGAACTCATACTTGTAAGTTCCGGCGCCGGTTTGCCAGCTCAGGAACACAGGGACGTCAGTGCCGCCGCGCACGATCAGGGTCGCAGGCCCCTCAGGGGTTTTCAGTACATACGAGTCTGTGGGTTTAGCATTCACGGCAGGGCCCGCCTCTTTCACCGCCCCTGCCGCTTTAAAGAACTCGTATTCGGCGCCGAACTCGATGCTGTCGAGCTTCCCCAACTTGTGCTGCGGATCGAGCGGCAACACGATCGGCAGCCGAAGACTGTTCGAAGCGCCGCCATCTACCGCATGTGTACCCTTCTTATCTATCAAGTTGGCGCTGTAGGCGTCCGGACCATTGATGACAGTGAGCTTTTGGATCTTTTGTCTCGCGTCCGGTGGATCCTCGATCCGCGCATAACGGTCGCCCGCGCAATAGATCGTCTTCGGAAGCGCCGCAAAAGATCCACTCTTGATCCCGGGCCCCATCAGCCTGACAACGATCTTCGTCATGGTTGCGGGACGCGGTGCCTGACCTGCCCGCGCCTGACCATCAAGCCCGCTGGCGCACACCGCAATTGAAAACAAACCGGCAAGTAGCGCGCTCAGGCCTGAAAACGAGGTCTTCATAAAGCCTCTGTATCTTACAAGAAGTTCCGCAGCGGCCGTTCTGCACTGCCGGACTGATACTTTTTCGGTGTATTCGTGCCGGTATCGTTCACCGGCGAGCCCGCGTCTTTTTGTTGTGACTGATCACGTTCTGAGAGGGCGGCGCATTGCAGTGCTCGCCGCGGATGGTTTTGAAAAGGTAGAACTCACAATTCCCGTGAAGGCGCTTCGACTCGCCGGCGCCGCCGTCGACATCATTTCGCTCCGGCGGGGCAGGATTCGCGGGGTGAACCTGCATGAGCCCGCAGGCAAGGTGCGTGTCTCAAAGATTTTGGCAAAGGCCAATCCTGCCGATTACGACGGCCTGCTGGTTCCGGGAGGGTTCATCAATCCCGATCTGCTCCGCCAATCGGCTGAGGCGCGAAGTTTCGTCCGGGCGTTCGATGCCGTTCGGAAGCCGATCGCAACCCTTTGTCATGGCCCGTGGGTGCTGGCCTCGGCAGGTCTTTTGCAAGGCAGGACCATGACCTCCTGGCCCGGCGTACGTGACGACATGGTCAATGCGGGCGCGACCTGGCTCGACCAGGAATTGGTGCGGGATGGCAATCTGCTCACCAGTCGTGGACCGCAGGACATCAAGCCGTTCGTGCAGGGCATTCTCGAGTTTTTCGCCGAACCGGCTCCAATACCGAGCACTCTGCGGCAAGCGGTCAGATCTTCGCCACAGCGTGACGAGCCTCCTCAACTCGTCCTCAGTGCTATGAAATGGCTGCCTCGCCCCTCCATTCGAACCGCTGCGGGCTTAGCGGCCATCGGCTTTGGAATCGCGAAGGCACGGAGCAGCCGAACGGCCGACCACCAGAGCCCGGATTCCGAAAGCCGCTCAGCGGCAGAGCTCGGCGCGCACGCCTAGTTAGAGAAGCTTACGAGGCCGGGGTTTAGCCAGTCTTTTCTCCAGCCTCCGTTTACGATGAGCGAGCGCCGGGGATAGAGCAAACCGGAGCGCCTGCTCTGTGAAATCGAGCGCCAGGCCGTAGTTCCGTTCTTCGTGCTCGTAGAACTTCGCCAGCTCTTCGAGCGCAGAGATCCTGAACTCATTCCGGCAGCCCGCCAATTCCGTAAACAGGCGCAGCGATTCAAAGCGCCGTCCGAGCTTCTTCTCGAGGCATGCGATGCCCCAGAGCGTACTGTACAGGGTGTGATCCGGCAGACCGGCATCGACCGCGCGTTTGAAAAGCTCGAGCGCTTTCTCCGGCTCCCCAGCCGCTTGTAGCCAGCGTCCGATGCCAGCCAGTTCGGCGCCGCGCCTCACACCCACACGCGACAGTGATTCGGCGTCCGTGCTGCGGAAAACCGCCGGCACAATGGCCGTCAGACAAGCCAAAGTCAGGATATCCATCGCGTTGTGATGAAAGACCGGGACCAGTCGCAGCGCCTCCCGCGAGCGCAGATAGTCGAAGTACACGTACGGGATTAGTTCGCCGGGCAAGTCTCCTTCGCGGTACACGCCGAGGATCTCCTGCTCGAGATGCACCAGACGGCAGCTCTCGAGCTGCAGCTTCCAGAGTCTTCGTGCACCATGCAGTAAATCCAGGTGGCCCAGCCGGCTAAATGGCGGCACGCGGCGGTTCATGCGATAGCGGGTTTCGAGCAGCGGCTGATCGTAGCTGCGGCCGTTATAAGTGATCAGCACGTCGAACTCGCTGAGCTGTTCTTCGAGCGCGTGCAGCACGCTGCGCTCTTCCGCGTACTCCCGCATAAAATATTGCCGGACCGAGAATCCTTCGGGCGTGATCTGTCCGACCCCGATCAGGAACGCATACGTTCCCGAGCCCCCGGCCAAGCCGGTTGTCTCCGTATCGAGAAAGGCCCATCGCGCTGGTTCGAAAGCTTCGATCTGGCGTTCGCTTATGGCGTCCAAAAAGCTGGCCGGCAGCTCGGACAGCGCTCCGATGTCTGCCGACCCATGCTGCCGGTGCGAAGCGAAAAGCTTTTCGACCTGAAAATGCTCGCCGAACTCGTTGGCTACAATTCGGCCGTCGGACCATTCTTCGATCGGGGTCTTGATCCAGTCCTCCGAAGGCGGAGGCGGCTTGGGCGCAGCTTTCGCATTTGCGAACTTCTGGTCGATGACCGCTATCCGGCGGCGGAGCTGTGCAAGCTGTTCCTCGACGTCGAGCATTCGCTTTTTCTTTGCCAGTATAGCCGCTTTGGCGCCCTCCTGCTCGAGGAAAACGCCCACCCGGGCAAACGATGCCACAGCGATCCTGCAAAATGAGGTATGGCTCTCACCGACGCCCCGCCGCCCGATCCGGTCAAGCCCCCTGGATTCGGATTACGGAAGCTATTGCCCTTCACCTCGATAGGCGTGCTGATCGCCATTCTTTATGTCGCCTGGACCTTCTACTCCCGCCACCAGAGCGATGTGGCAGCAGAACATGCCGCAGCCGCAAAGGAGCAGGAACGACGCGAGCGGACGGTCAGTGCCGTCTTCGGCTCGGGCGAGATCTTGTTCAGCACCTTTTCGGCCGACACGGGACTACTGAAACGCGGAGATCACACCCAGCTTTGCTACGGCGTCGAGAATGCCAAAACCATCAAGCTGGACCCGCCAATTGCCGAGGTAAAACCCACGTATCGGAGCTGCATCGAGATCGCGCCGAAGAAAACAACGACTTACACCATCACCGCTGATGATGGAAAAGGCCACGCCAAATCTCAATCGCTCACTGTTCGCGTTCAATGACGCCGCTGAGTCAGGCGGGGAGCTGATCTGGCCGGAGCGCGTTCTTCTGAGCCAGCCGCCCCCCATTCAAGGCATCGTGCTCGGCCCTTTTCTTGAAATATTCGATGGTCACGGTAAGGCCTTCGGCGAGCGAAATTTTCGGCTCCCAGCCTAAGACTCGCTTGGCTTTTCCGATGTCGGGGCGGCGCAATTTGGGATCGTCGGCCGGCAGCGGCTTGTAGTCGATTCCAACAGCGTTATCGAAGCGATTACGAATTTGGTCTGCAAATTCAAGAATCGTGATTTCGGCAGGATTGCCCAGATTCACCGGATACCGTTCGTCCGACTCGCTGAGCCGCAGTAATCCCTCGACCAGATCGGAGACAAAACAGAAGCTGCGGGTTTGCGAGCCGTCTCCGAAGACCGACAAGTCTCTGCCATGCAGCGCCTGATCGATAAAAGCCGGCACTACCCGGCCATCGTTCAACGCCATGCGAGGTCCGTAGGTATTGAAGATGCGCGCGATGTTGCTCCGCAGGTTGTACTTGCGGTGGTACGCCATGGTCAGCGCCTCGGCATAGCGCTTACTCTCGTCATAGCAGGACCGGATGCCAACCGGGTTGACATTGCCCCAATACGTCTCTACCTGCGGATGCTCCAGCGGATCGCCATAGCACTCGGAGGTAGAGGTCAGCAGGAACCGCGCATCATGCTGGCGCGCTAGCTCGAGCATACGGCGCGTTCCGGTAGAGCCCGATTCAAGAGTTTCGATCGGGTAAGCCAGATAATCGGCCGGACTCGCCAGGGAGGCGAGATGGAACACCCGGTCAAGCTTACCGTCGATCCGAAGCGGTTCGCAGACATCGTGTTCGATGAATTTGAACGCCGCGCGGCCTTGCAGGTGCGAGAGGTTTTCCCGATGCCCCGTGATCAGGTTATCGACAGCAATCACTTCGTGTCCGGCTTCGACGAGTCTGTCACACAAGTGTGATCCAATGAAGCCTGCGGCTCCCGAAATGACGTATTTCACGCATTTTTATGCTACTAAATGTGCCGTCGGGAAGCCCTTCGGAGTTATCTGCGCCCGATATGCATCACCCTATTCTTTCGAAGATTCTTCTGTTCGCGCTCATCGCCCTCTCGCTGTCGCTTTTCTCGGTGCGATTCGGAAGAACTGTCGATCGAATCTGGCGCGCTCGCCCGGATCACGACTTCAAATTCGGATCACTCGGAATCCGCGTCTGGCATTTTTTCTGGGAGGTGATGTGCCAGGCGAAGGTGATTCGCGAGAGGCCGGTACCCGGTTTAGCGCACGCTTTCGTGTTCTGGGGCTTTTGCGCGTTCGCGCTCGTTACCATCAACCACATTGCGGCAGGATTTGATGTTCCGTTTCTGAATCATCACTCGGTATTCGGCGGGTTCTATTTCTGGTTCGCCTTTGCTTTTGCGCTGCTTTGCGCGCTCTCGATCGCCTACCTTGCCTTCCGGCGATTTGTAATCCGCCCGAAGTGGCTGGGACCTGTTTCGTACGAATCCGGCGTGATTGCGCTCTTGATTTTCATCCTGATGGTCACGTACATGCCGGCTTGGTGGGTACCCGAAGCCTCCGCGGGCGGCCAGGCACTCTGGTGGATTCACTCTCTGACGCTGCTGGCATTTCTGCCGCTGATTCCACATACCAAACATCTGCACCTGATTCTCAGCCCGCTCGCGATCTTTCTCGATCGCAACGGCTTCAGCGACATTCCACCGCTCGCAGGCGACGAGGACTTCGGCTTAGTTGCCGGTAAAGACATCACCCGGATCACAGCGCTGCAGGCTTATTCGTGCGTCGAGTGCGGGCGCTGCACGGAGCATTGCCCGGCCAACAACACCGGAAAAGAACTGAATCCCAAGCTCATCGCGCTGGATATGCGGACTTACCTGAATGAGTACGGGCCGCAGAACGAAACCCCGATTCTCGAAGCAACGGTTTCCCAGACGGCGATCTTCCAATGCACCACGTGCGGAGCATGCGAGTACCAGTGTCCTGTCGGCATCCAGCATTTGCCGATGATCATCGGCTTACGGCGCGGCGCGGTGAACACCGGCACGTGGGAAGACGAGTACGGCACCAAACTCTTTCTCAATCTCGAACGCAATGGAAATGCAATGGGCTTCTCCCAGAGTGAGCGGGATAAGTTCATCGCCAAGCAGGAGTTCCCCATTTTCGATGGTTCTCAGGAGTACTGCTTATGGCTGGGCTGCATGGGGGCCTACGATCCGCAGGGCCGGGAAATCATCGGCGCGTTCGCTGCGGTGATGAAACACTTGGGTACTTCCTTTGGCGTGCTCAAAAAAGAGCGCTGTACGGGTGATCCCGTAAGGCGGCTTGGGAACGATCTGCTCTTTGGGCAGCTGGCAGAACAAAATCTGGACACTTTGAAACAGGCGAACGTAAAGAAAATAGTCTCCATCTGCCCGCACTGTGTTCGCACGATTCAAACCGACTGGCGGGAGGTTGGGCAGGCGCCGCCGATTGAGCATCACAGCGAATTCATGGCCCGGCATAAGGCGTCGCTGCCGTCGGCAAGCACCGGACAGCGTGTCGTTTTCCATGACCCCTGCTATCTGGGCCGCTATCGGGGCATCTACGATCAGCCGCGCGAGGTGATTGCCCGTTCGGCTGAGGTGATGGACCCGCCGCGCGCGCGAGAGCGGTCATTCTGCTGTGGAGCGGGTGGCGGGTTAGTGTTCCTCGGCGAAGAGACGGGTCAGCGAGTCAATCATGCCCGCGCTCAGGAACTTGCCGCAACGGGTGCTGACGTGGTCGGCGCGGCTTGCCCATTTTGCAACAGCATGTTTCGCGACGCTCTGGCCGCGACCTCGGAACATCCGCCAAGGCTTCTCGACATCGCGCAGCTCGCGGCAGAGCAGTTAGCGGTTGGCACACCTGAATAAGCTCACTGCAGGGTGCGAATTTAATCGTTCTGCAGTTCCTTTTGCAGCTTTGACCAGAGCTCTTCGACCGCTATGTGCTTCCCATTCGGTAGCGCCATCGTCGAGATGCGCTCCAGATTTTGCGTAGCCCTGCTCCACTCCCATGCGTCATGAAATTCCGGATCCATTACGAAAATGGCCGGGACGCCGATCCGCTGGTAGTTACGACACTTCAACAGCACGCGCTGCATCCGGTCTTCCGAAGACAACACCTCGACTATTACGTCCACGGGCTCCGTTGGATAACGTCCTTCAATTCGGGTCCAGGCAGCGACGTCAGCTTTAGGCTGCCACCCGGGGTCGATCCTCAGCTCCAGCTCGGGGCCGCATTTGTATCCAGCCTCCTTCAGAGCGGCAAGAAGGATACTTACAAGCACAACGTGCAAGACGGTCGGCACTGATTTCTGGATGGCCTCTCCGAACCAGTATTCGAAGTACGGCTTCTCTTCGGCGTAGCGTTCCCGAAATTCTTCGAGAGACAGTAGATTCAGCCGGGCCGTAGCCATGTACCGAGTATACTGGCTTCGCGCTGCAACCCATCGGCTCGGATCGTCACCCCTGCTGCGCAATTGTCTTAGCCGCTTCTTCGGTTGGCAGAACGCCTTCGGTAAGAAAACGCGCCGTAAAGTGAAACCGGCTGCCCACTCCCGGTTCGCTTTCCACCCAGATCCGTCCGTTGTGAAGCGCCACGAGGCGTGCGCAGATGGCGAGACCCAAACCAGACCCACCGTATTTCCTTGTCATTGAACCGTCGGCTTGCGAAAAAGACTCGAAGATTCGCTGCTGCGATTCTGGCGGCACACCGATACCTGTGTCGAGGATCGAGAATTGCAGTTCGCTCCAGCCCTCGCCATGTCCGACGGACAATATGACCAGACTGATCGTGCCGCGTTCTGTGAATTTCAAGGCATTGCTCAGCAGATTCAAGAGGATCTGGTGAAGCCGGTACGGATCGCCAACGACGCGGTCACAAACGCTGTGGTCAACGTCTAAAGCGGTAGTCAGACCCTTCCGATGAGCGTCCGGAATGATGAGCTGGAGTACCCGGGCCGCGCACTCCGATATCGAAAACGACACGTTTTCAAACTCGAGGCGCCCTGCCTCAATCTTCGAGAAGTCGAGAACGTCGTTCAGAATGCGAGTGAGCGAGTGAGAGGAGAACTGGACGGTTTGCAGGTAATCGCGTTGCTCATCGTTCAATGGAGTGTCGAGAAGGAGATCGGTAAACCCTACGATTGCGTTCATCGGCGTCCGGATTTCGTGGCTCATGTTGGCCAGAAATTCGCTTTTGGCCCGGCTCGCCAGTTGAGCGGCATTTTTGAGGGATTCTTCCTCGGCGAGCTTCTGGCTGATGACGGTTGTTTGCTGCCGAACGCGCCGCTTAAGGATGAAGATCCAGGCCAGCGCTAACGCTACGGCCGCACCCAGGATGCCGAGCAGATTGATCGCGCGCCGTACCGTCCACCAGGTAGCGTTCTCCAGGATCCGGATATCTTGAAAGCCCTGTACGATCAGCCGAAAGCCCGAGACCTGGCCCAGATCATTGACCTGCGTCACGCAAATGCCGTTCAGGTGAACGACGGATCCCTCGGCCGGCAGCTGTTGTTCCGACATATGGCTTGCGAACGAGACCGGGAAGCTGATCGCCCCGGATTGAATCAGCAAGGATTGTTGGTGCAGTAGCGACGAACGCCCTACCACGCGGCCCTGTAGAGACACCGGCTCAGAATCGTAGATCCCGAGCATCGCCTGCTCCGCGGTGATCGGGGCCGGTCGAACCAAAGCGCCTTTTCCAAGGCGGCGGAAAAACGCATCTTCCAGCCGCACGTGTGCCTCTGAAAGGCTTACATACCCGAGCGTTTCGACGCGGTCGCCGGGCTCGAGGCCTAATTCCTGGCGTGTGACCACATAGATGCCGTCCGAATCGTCCTTCATGTAGAAGCCTCGGGACGGCAGGACTGCCGTTACGATTCCCACCAGCTTCACGCGGTGTCCTTCAGGATTGTGGTAACCAAACCGCTGCAGCCTTCCGATCGGGATCGGAGGCCCGATGAGATTTTCAGGTCTGGCGGTTTCGACCGTGGTGATCTGAGCCAGGTTCTGGACATAAACGGTGACGCCGACCATCTGGTTTTTCGGATTGAACTCCGCCCCGCAAATGCCATGAACAAGGACTCGGGCGTCGACTAAGCCTTGTGGAACGGGCGACCCATCCCAGGGAATCTGGATGTCAACATCGTCCCCGGATATGGCGAGATCCATCCAGAGGACTTTCTCGGTCGGTGTGCGGTGCAGGTACTCCGCCTGACGCACCGTTCCCTCGACTTCGATCCAGCGGCTGTCCTCGTTCGTGCTGACCATTTCTTCGTACGAGACCCGCTTGGGAGTGGGGAGAGGCGCCCGGCCGACCAGTGTCCAGTGCGGATCTGAGACGTCCGGAGCGAACGAGTAATCCGTAGTTGCCACTACGTCGAGCAGATCGCCGAAAGCGGGTCTGGGTAGATCCGGTTTCCAGTGGAGCCAGATCCCACCCGTGTGGTCATGCAGAAACAGGTCCCCCGAAACAGGATCGAAGTAGGTCGTCACCGCGCGAAAATGAACCGGCCGATGCGCAAGGGCCAGCGATTTAGAGAGAGAACGTACCTGCGCGACCGTAGTCAGCGGTTTTGGGCGAGACTCAAAACTCAAAGCAGCGTGAGCGATGACGGAGGAGACTGCGGCTGTCTGCAGCAGGGCGAAAAAGACGCGTATACCGCGGCTTCTTTCGCGAACCATTCGCGTCATTAATCTAGTTGACGCTCGTAAGTAAGTTTTTCGGCGGCTTGAAGAAATTCATCGGCAGAATTCCACTACAACATCATAGTCGCCGTTTTCCCGAAATTTATCCTTCTCGTCAACTCGCAGTTGAACCCACCGAAGCTGTTGCGATGCGGTGGTCCGCAATTCCTGCATGGCGATCGTCGTGCTTTCCGAAGATCATCTTTCCCGCCGTCGTTTGCAGCACGCTCGTGACCGTGATGTCTATAGTCTTCGAGATCAGCCGCCGGGCGTTATCTACGACGACCATCGTTCCATCGTCCAGGTATGCAACCCCCTGGTTGTACTCCTTGCCTTCCTTAGAGATGAACACCCGCATTGTCTCTCCCGGGAGAACAATCGGCTTGAGTGAGTTCGCCAGCTCGTTGATATTCAGGACCTTTACGCCCTGAACTTGAGCCAGCTTATTTAGATTGAAGTCGTTGGTTACGATTTTCGCCGCATGACGTTTGCCGAATTCGATCAATTTGAGATCGACTTCGCGGATGGCCGGAAAATCCTCGCTTGAAACCTCGAGCTGCAGGGAGGCCATGCCCTGCAAACGCTGCACAACGTCCAGCCCTCGGCGGCCGCGGTTTCGTTTGGCTGAATCGGACGAGTCCGCCACGAGTTGAAGCTCATGGAGGACGAACTCGGGGACAATAACACGGCCGTCCAGAAAACCGGATTCGGCAATGTCGGCGATGCGGCCGTCTATCAACACGCTTGTATCGAGCACCTTCTGCGCCGAGGATCCATTTCTACGCTCAGGCTTCAAGCCGATGATTTCGGGCCGGATCAAATCCGACTTCGCCACGCCCACACGCACACCAAGATAGGCGCCGAGCAGAGGGATAGCTAACCGGAAGAACTGCAGGGTCGGCCCCTGCAACAACACTGATTGGTTCAGCACGTAGGCGAAGATCAAACCGATACCGGAGCCGATCAGAATCCCGCAAGACCCGCCGGCTAGCGCCTTCCAGTCGGCTCGCCTGAGCCGCATCTCGACAAGAGTTGCACAACTTGCGACGGCCATGCCGCTAGCAGCGGCTGCGGGGGGAGAAAGACGAAATGGGCAGGTAATCGCTGCCAAAAGGCCAATTAAAGCAATAAAGAGGACCCGAACTGTGATAGCTTCCCAACTTGCTCGTTTCACGACATTACTTTCCGGGACACGCCAGCGCCAGGCGCGCCAATGAGAAGGGCAGCTGTTTAGTTAAAACAACCCTCTATTCATCCTATCCCTCACAGGATGGGACGGAGTATATCACGAATGGGTGTTAAAAAAGGGTTAACGAGGCGGGAGGAGGGAGAGGAACTGCGCTCCAGGCTAGAGAGCCTTAGCGAGTTCCTCTGCGAATGCGCTTTGGCGACTAGGCGAACCTGTCGTGCGGCGCCCGTTGGCAACCGGCTTACGCTGTTGCAAATTGCTGCCGGCCGCCGCCGCTGGACGCTTTGTGCGGTCTGCAGGAGCCGCACCTTTGCCGACAACAGCCTTGCCTGACTTCGGCGGCTGAGCGGGATTGGCACGGAGTAATCGATCTTCTAAAGGAGCGCGATCGAAGCGGCGAATAATCGAGTTCATCTCCTCTTGATTAGGAGATTCGATGAAAGCGAAGCCCTTCGATTCCTGGGTTTCGGGGTTGCGTATGACTTTGACCGCATCAGCGACCAAGTTTTCTGAGGAGAGCCACGACTTGATATCGTCGGCCGTCACCCAGACAGGGAGATTTCCGAGGAAAACGGTAAAGCTCATGTAATAAGTTTTGTTTGCTCCGAGGGAAAGTTACGAGGCGCACCTCGCGGGGGGCTTAGCATCCCGAAGGCTATTAGCATACTAGCATAGGGCTGACAACGAGAAAAGAGTAAACTCGCTTTAATTCGTTGCTGCACAACGACTAGGTTGACCTTTTGATGCATGTGACCGACGTTTTGACGCGCAGGATATCGCCAGCTAGAATCACGGCTTTCGAGGTCCTGGAAAAAGTCGCAGAAGGCGCTTATGCCTCCGACCTCCTCAGAGAAAGAGGCCGCCACTTGGCGAGCCGTGATGCCGGTTTGGCGGCGCAAATCGTATTCGGATGCCTACGGTACCAAAGCCAGCTTGATTTCCTGATTTTTCACTATTCGGGCCGCCACGCCGAGGAGCTCGACCATCCCGTTCAGGTGGCGCTCCGGGCGGCGATTCTGCAGCTGCGCTATCTCGAGCGGGTGCCGGCCCATGCAGCCGTGCACGAATCGGTTGAGTACGTAAAGCACCGGAAGCGAGCGGCGAGCGGGTTTGCGAACGCTGTCCTGCGAAAGGTGAACCGCAAACCTATTGAGTGGCCCGACGCCGGAACGGAATTGAGTTGCCCACCCTGGCTGCTCGACCGCTGGTCTGGTCATTTCGGGAGCCAAACCGCCCGGGGGATTGCCAAGTCGTCCCTGCAAGAACCGGTCTCTTACGTCCGCATTCCTCCCGGTTCATCGCCTCCGGCGGATTGGCAGGTAGAAGCGACTGCGGTTGACGGCGCTTACCGGCTGCTGTCTGATCTGCCACCCGGCACCCGGCTGCACGACATCAGCTCGCAGGCTATCGTGCCGCTGCTCGATTTACAGCCCGGCAACACATACCTGGATCTATGCGCGGCGCCCGGCAACAAGACGCTGCAAGCACTCGAATCACCGCTCGCGCTGGCGGTGGCCTGCGATGTCAGCCCGCGGCGGATACAAGAGATCCCGGCCGTGGTTTTCCGGGTCCTGCTCGATGCAACGATCGCGCTGCCATTCGACGCCAAGTTCGACCGGATCTTCATTGATGCGCCTTGCTCCGGGACCGGCACGCTGGGGCGCAATCCGGAGATTAAGTGGCGAGTCCGCGAGAGTGATTTCCTGCGCTTTCACCATAAGCAATACGCGATTGTGAAACGCGCTCTCGAGGTACTGGCTCCTTCGGGAAAGCTTCTCTATGCGACGTGCTCGCTCGAACAGGAAGAAAACGAGGATGTCGTTCGCCGAGTGCTCGAAGCACATCCGGAGCTTACCTGCACTCGCCAAACCTGGCGCATCCCGGGCCGTGATGAAGGAGACGGCTTTTACGCCGCCGTTCTTGGTTTCAAGTCTCCGGTATCGGGATCGTAATGCCTGAGTAACGTTTTCCTGGTAATCTGGCAGTTCTCAACAAATAAAAGGAGCACGTTTGCGAATGCGAACTCCCATCGGGATCTGCCTGGCAGTCCTTTTTTATTCCGTCTGTTCTGCACCTCTTGCCGCGCAGTCGACCTACGGATCGATAGTAGGAACGGTGACTGACAGCTCGGGCGCACCTCTGGCCAATGCGGCTGTAACAGTGACCAATATCGACGAGAACACCACCCGCGAGCTCAAAACTAACGGCAGCGGCGACTATGACGGCGAAAACCTGCTGCCGGCGCATTATCAGATCACGATCAGCAGCACGGGATTCGATACCTTCAATGCCACTAACGTTTCGCTGATCGCGCGCCAGACACTCCGGGTGAACGCCACACTGCAGATTGGAAAATCCCAGCAGACCGTGACAGTAAACGACGCTGACGCTGGTGTGATCGCAACGGACAGCCAGACAATTCAGGCCTCTTTCGATCCCAAAGCGCTCCTGAACTTGCCGGCCAACATTCGCGCAAACGGAAACACGAGTCCGTACCAGCTCATCCAGATTCTGCCGGGCGTACAGGCGGACGATGGCGGCAATTTCTCGATCCAGGGCGGGATTCCTTCGCAGACTCAGTACTCGCTTGACGGGATTTCGACCACTGACGTGACGGGAAACCAGCCGCTCACGAACGCATTCCCTTCCACTGAATCGCTGGCCGAAATCAAAGTGCAGGGCGTGGGAAATGCGGCCGAATACGGCCAGGTGGGCGACATCACCACTATTTCGAAGAGCGGCACCAACCAGTTTCACGGGGATCTCTTCTGGTACACGCAGAATCGGGCACTGAATGCGCTGGCTTTCGGACAGCAGACGAAGACTCAGCTTGTGGCAAACGACTTCGGCGCCAGCGCCGGCGGCCCGGTAGTCCTTCCCCATCTTTATAACGGTCACGACAAGACATTCTTTTACGGCACCTATGAGGGATTTCGCTATCCGCGTCAAGCCACCATCCAGAATCAGGTACCTACACAGGCTGAGCGCAACGGCGACTTCAACGCGGAGGGCGTTACGGTGATCGATCCCACAACGGGCCAGCCTTTCCCGAACGACACCATTCCGACAAACCGGATCAGTTCAGTCACTTCAAAATTGCTGAGCCTCTATCCTCTACCCAATGCCGGGGATCTGACCAAGGCACACAGCGCGAACTACATCGATAACCGGCAGAATAACTACACTTCGGATCAGTATGATATTCGCGGTGATCAGTACATCACATCCAATCAATCCGTTTTCGCCCGCTGGACCTGGAAGAATATCAGCCAGCTCAATCCGCAAAACCTGCTGGTTCCAAGCGAGAACAACCCCGACAACTACAAACTGCTGGTAGCTGCCTACAACTACGCGATCAAGCCGAACTTATTGAACGAGGCGCGCTTCGGATTCACGCTACGCACCACTTCGGTCAGCATTCCCTTCGACGGAAGGGCGTTTACGAACAGTCTGGGACTGGTGGGTATCGGGCCGAACTTCCCATTCAACGGGCTGCCTGATGTCTCGATCACCGATTACCAGCAACTGAATACTGATCGAGCCGATTCGACGACCCGCAGCGACACCTATCAGGCTACCGATAACGTGACCTGGAATAAAGGACGGCACACGATGAAGGTGGGCTTCGATTACCGATATATCCGGGCGGTGTCGCCGCTCGGCTTCATCTCGGGCGACAACTACGGCGGGTACACGTTCAACGGCACGTTCAGCGGCAGCTCCGTCGGTGATTTTCTGCTGGGGCTTCCGATCAATACGCAAGTCGACAACGTGAAAAACGACAATGACGGGCGCAGTAATCACTACAACGCGTATGTGCAGGACACTTTCCGCGTCAATCCGAAGTTAACGCTCGAGTACGGCCTTCGATTCGAATTCCACCCTGGCTATACGGACGCGAACGGTAACATCGGCAACTTTAACCCGAACGTGCCGAAATCCGGCGCGGTGGTGTATCCGAACGGGGCGGAATCTACGCTTGCGCCGGAGTTTCTGCAGAGCTTCAATGCCTGCCCGACGCTCGGCAGCAGCGCGGGTCCGTCGGCAAACGGAGCACCTTGTACGCCTGTGCTATCGGCCAGCCAAGCCGGTCTGCCGAACTCGCTTCGTACGGCGCCGAAGAGATTCGTTCCGCGCTTCGGTTTCGCGTATCGGCCATTCAACGATGACAAGACTGTAATTCGGGGCGGCTTCGGCGTATTCAACACGGAAGTGCTCGGTTCGATTTACTATGCGCTTACCGGGACACTGCAATCGAACACCCGGACGTACAACAACATTTCGAACGGCAAGCCGATTTTTGCGTGGCCGAACACGCAGCTTCCCGGCAACGGCACGATCGCGGACTTCGGCACGGCATACTTCGGAACAGCCAACCAGATCAACTGGAAAGACCCTTACTCGATGCAATGGAACCTGTCGGTCGATCGCGATCTGGGCTTTCAGACCGGGCTGCGTTTGTCCTATATCGCGATGGACACAAGGCAGCTGGTCTGGTCGCCGAACCTGAATCAGTCGATGTATTCTACCCAGTTTTATACGGATCAGCCGCTGAGCAGCCGGCCGTTTCCGAACTGGGGCGTGGTCAATACGCGGGCCAACGGGGCGACGGCCAATTATCAATCAGCGCAGGTCGAGATTAAGCACCGAACGCACGCGGGCATCACATTCGATACGACCTACACATTTGCCAAGAACCTGGCGGATAACCAGGGCTACACGGAGGGAAGCAACAACGGCACGTCGTTCGCGGGTGAAAACTCCGGCTCGCGAACGCTGGACCTGTATGATCTCAAGCATGAGTACGGCAATGTTTTCGGGACGCGGAAGCATCGCTGGATTACCAGCGCGATCTACGATCTACCAGTCGGGCGGGGACGGGCTTTCGGCGGCAGCATGAATCGATTCGTCGATGCCGTAATCGGCGGATGGCAGGTCAGCTCGATCTTCCTGTGGCAGAGCGGCCCGTATCTCAGCCCGTACTTCGACGGCGGCGACCCCTCGGGCACCGGATCGGGGATCATCGGACGCGACCAGGCGCCGGACCTTGTCCGAAATCCAAATATCAGCAACCCGAACCGGAATGACTGGTTCGACCTGGGCGCCTATACGTGCCCGGGAACGCCGAACTGGCAGCCAGGGACATCGTGCCTGATCGGTTCGGCTCCGCAGTATGGGGCGCCGATTGGCCGCTTTGGCAATGCCGGCCCCGCCGCCCTGGTGGGGCCTGGTACGGTAAATCTGAATGCCGGTCTGGCTAAGTATTTCGCGATTACGGAGCGTGTGCGAATGAAGGTGGAAGGCTCGTTTACCAATGTGTTGAATCACACCAACCTTGCCGATCCGGTGCTCGCGATCGACAATACGAGCGTAGGGCAGATCACCAGCGCTCGCGCGGCCGACTTCGGCGGCAACCGGACAGGCCAGGTGGGCGCCCGCATCGAGTGGTGATTCGATTCATTCTGCCGGGAGTAGCTGGCCTTGCTGTTCTCATCGGCGCGGCCGGCTGCTCGCGGCACCTGACCGGCGCGGCCGATACGGCCCAAAGCACTCTTCTTCCTACGGGGAAGCGAATCACGCCTCTGGCTGCGCCGGGGGCGCACTTCGAACTGCTGAATCCAGGGCTGAAGGACTTTCCGCAATACGTGGCGGGACAAGCCATGACCACGTCCTTAAGCCCGGACGGCAAGACGCTGCTGATCCTCACGAGCGGGTTCAACCGGATCAACGGAACGGACGGCAAACCGATCGCCGACGCTTCGAAAGAGTACGTTTTCGTATACGACGTCTCGCACACTCAGCCGCAGAAGAAGCAGGTTTTGAAGGTTCCGAACACGTTCGCCGGGATCGCATTCGCCCCGGCGGGGACGAGCTTCTACGTTTCAGGGGGAACCGACGACAATCTGCACCAGTATTCGCTGACTCGCGGAGGAAGTTGGGCCGAATCCGGAAGCCCGATCAAGCTCGGGCACGCCTCCGGACTGGGCTTCTTTGTGGGCAAAGAACCGCTGGCTGCCGGCGGCACGGCAGTGACGCCTGACGGCAAGACGGTGCTGGTCGCCAACATCTACAACGACTCGGTTTCGTTTGTCGATGTGGCGCAGCGGAAGGTGACGCACGAACTCGATCTTCGGCCGGGCAAGATCAACGCCAAACAGGCCGGTGTGCCGGGCGGCGAATACCCGTTCTGGATAGCGGTTAAATCGAACGGCGCGGCGTATGTTTCGGCGCTGCGGGATCGGGAAGTGGTGGCGATCGAGCTTGGTGCACATCCAGCGGTAACGGCCAGAATCAAGCTCGCAGGAAATCCGAACAAGATGACGCTGAATCGGAATGGCTCGCGCCTGTTCGTGGCCGCCGATAACAGCGATTCCGTCACGATCATCGACACGGCGACGAATCGAGCGGTTGAACAAATATCGACTACCGCGCCTCGGAGTTTGATCGGCGGGATCGGCAGCTACAAGGGAAGCGCCCCGAACGATGTCGCGCTTTCACACGACGAGAGGCGGCTGTTTGTCACGAACGGCGGGTCGAACTCGGTAGCGGTTATTGAAATCGGGCAACACGGGAAGGCTTCGGAGGTGGTTGGGCTATTGCCCACGGGTTGGTATCCGAACGCGGTTTCCGTCGGACGGGATGATAAAACGCTGTACGTGGTGAACGGCAAGAGCCTTCCCGGACCCAATCCCAAATACAAACAGAATGTAAAGAAAAGCGGCGGCCTCAAGCCCGGGCCGGATGTGATCGTCTCGGAGAACTCATACATTTACCAACTGGAGAAGGCCGGCTTTCTGACATTGCCGATTCCGGAAGGGGCAGCGCTCGAGCGCATGACCGAGACCGTGGCGCGCAACAACGATTTCAGCGCCAGCGCAGATCAGCGCGACCGGCAAACAATGGCGGCGCTGCACACGCGGATCAAGCACGTTCTCTACATCATCAAGGAAAACCGGACGTACGACCAGGTGCTGGGCGATCTCGGCAAAGGCAACGGCGATTCGAAGTTGACGATGTTCGGCGAGAAGATCACGCCGAATTTCCACAGGCTGGCGCGTCAATTTGTGGATCTGGACAACTTTTATAATTCGGGCGAAGTCAGCGGGGATGGTTGGCCGTGGAGTACGTCCGGGCGCGAATCGGATTTCGGCATCAAGGCGGTGGTGCTGAACTATGCCAACCGCGGAACCAACTACGAGTACGAGGGCATGAACCGCGATCTAAACGTCGGGCTGGCGACGGTGAAGGAGCGGAAGGCCGCGAACCCGAGGACACCGCCGGATCCGGATCTGCTTCCCGGGGCGATCAACGTGGCGGAACCGGATGGACCTTCGGGGACGCCGCGCGGCAAGGGCTACCTATGGGACGCGGTCCTGCGGGCAGGACTGACGTTTCGCGAATACGGCTGCATGAGCGATATGAATTTCCAAGCGCCGCGAGAGCCGCATCCGTTCCAGGCGCACGTGGTGTTGTCGAGACCCGCTAATGCCGAGCTGTACAAGTTTGGGGATCCGTATTACAAAGGCTTCGATCCGGCTTACCCCGACTTCTACCGGGAAGCGGAATGGGAGCGTGAGTTCGACGATTACGTGCGGCGCGGCAATCTGCCTTCGTTCGAGATTATCCAACTGCAGGAAGACCACATGGGAGATTTCGACAAGGCTCTTTCGGGAGTCAACACGCCAGAGAGGCAGCAGGCGGATAACGACTATGCGGTGGCGCGGCTGATCGACAAAGTGGCGCATAGCCGTTACAAGGACAACACGCTGATCTTCTCGATTGAGGACGATTCGCAGGATGGACCGGACCATGTGGACGCGCATCGCACGACGGCGTATGTTGCCGGGCCTTATGTGAAGCACGGCGCGGTGGTTTCGGCTTACTACACGACCGTAAGCATGATCCGCACGATGGAGGATGTTCTTGGCGTGGATCACCTGAATCTGAACACCGCGACGTCGCGCCCGATGACGGATGTCTTCGATCTCAATCAGAAAGAGTGGGCGTTCGAGGCGCGGCCTTCAGAGTTGCTGGCGCAGACGAGCCTGCCGTTGTCGCAGGCAGAGCGGGCCGCGGCGGTATCGGAGGCCCCGGTGTATATTGCGCAAGACTCAGCCTATTGGGCAAAGGCCACCAAGGAACTGGATTTCAGCGGCGAAGACCGGGTGGATGCAGATAAATTCAACCGGATTCTCTGGCGCGGGATGAAGGGAACCCCGTATCCAACCGAGCGCACTGGAAGCCGCTTTGCCGATGATGATGACGACGACGACCGATGAATGCGGTGAGAGCTAATACTCGCCGGAATCACCGAGATCCGGGACCTTCGGAGGCGTGGCACCATGCGCGAGCAGCCTCAGGTGTTCCGAGATCTCGCCCTCGCGCTGCCGGTAGCTGCTGATACCAGTGAGCGGCGCTTCTTCGAGTTCCTTACCGGCGGGATCCTGATATACGACTTTGAACTCGCCGGGCATGTTGGTACTGAAGATTTCGGCTTTGTAATCGCCGTGGGTCAGCGTGCCGACCAGCTGAGTCTCATGTGCATCCATAATGTGACCTTTCCTAGAGATTACGCTTACTTCTCGTTGGCCTGTTTCCGAACCTGCTCCATGTACTCGCGGACGTATCTCTGGAGGGCGACGGGGACCTCATTACGATCGATTTCGCCGCCCAGATCGGCATGATATCCGGTGCGCCCGGAGTACTTCGTCTGCAGCTGCTGGTTACCGGAATGAGTTTCGACAGTCATGTCGCCGGTCAGGGTGGAGGAGCGCTTGCCGATGATCTCATCGAGCTTGCCCATAGCGCGCAACTGCTCGGCTTCCTTTAAACTCTTCTCGCCGTCCTGGCGGCCGATGCCGGACTGCGCGTCGGAGCCTTTGCGGCTTGCGCTCTCATCGGAGGCGCGGCTCTGGGTGGCAGCGGGTTTTTCAGAGGCCTGGGCTTCCCCCTGGCTCTGCATGCCTTGCTGGCGATTGCCGGCAGGATTAGGCTGGGAGGCTTTAGCGCTCTGGCTTCCGGGCTGTTTCTGCGAACCGTTTTGGCCATTCTGTTCGCCGGGTTTGGGTTCCTGCGAGGCGCGCTCGGGTTCGTTCTCTTTGGGAGCGCTATCGTGGGGCTGCGTTTTCGCCATCAAGCCGGAGAAGGCGTCCTTCATGCGATCCAACAGCCCGGGCGAGGACTGCTGCCCCGGGTTCTGTTCGCGAGGGCGATCCTGGGAGCGATTATTATCTGCCGACGTTTGCTGCTTGCCCTCGGCCGCCCCATTCTTCTCGCCACTCTTGCCGGACGGATCGGTCTGCTCGGGGTTGTTGACGCGGTTGCCTGTTTCGCCGTCCGGCTTGGGGCTGGCCTGAGCTTTGGCGGACTCGGCGGCGTTCTTAGGAGCAGTCTCGCCGGCGAGTTTGTTTTCGCCCTCGCGGCTGCCGTCGTCTTTGTGCGGGCCATCGCCGGGACGCGTGGTAGGGCCAGTCGCTTCCAGAGGCAGGCGTTTCGCGTCTGAGTCGCGCCCAGCCCATTTCTGAAGGCGTTCGAGAACTTCAACCGGATACGAGAAGGGATTCGGGATCAGGCCCTGTTTGAGGTCGAGACTGTTCGTCACGAGATAGCGGAGGGCAAACAGGCCGAAGGCAACGGCCGCAAGCGCTCCGGCAAGGGCCCAGCTGCGCTGCCATACAAAGGGAAAGACAGAGGCGGGTTCGACCGTGCGAGCGGATTCGGCGGCTCTCTCGATCTGGGCTTGCGCCAAGGAATCGGCGGGAGACTCGGGCTTTCCAAGGAGGAACCAGGCGGTCGAAAGGGAATCGCTGAGCTGGAGGCGGCGATCCAGAATCTGCGCGACGCGGTAGCGAGTCAGGATCCGGCGGCGAACCTGGACCGCCGTGAGCCCGGCGCCGAGAGCAGCCAGCAGGACCAGCCAGGGCCAGTTCAGAATCTGCGTTCCAAGCAACAGCAAGAGGGCAGCGCCGGCGAAGACCGCTGCCAAGGCAAGCGAGGAACGGTCGACGATCAGCACGAGGCTGCTGCGCCGGGATGCTGCCTCGACTACTCTTCGCACGCGGCTCTCGTTCGAGTCTGCCCAGTCCTGCAAAGGTGGTTCCGCCTGCATGGATTATCCCACGTGGTTCGCGGCTGCCCGGGTGCGGCAGCGAGAGCTTTAAAGAGGGCGCCCGAGGCGGGTCTGAGCAGCCGCTCCGGGTGTTCGCGGGCGATCAAAGGACTCGGTTAGATGCCAATTTGTACCTCCTAATAAAAAGCAGCCGCGAGCGGTCTGAGGAAACTGGACGAAGAGTGGGCCGAAATTGTCAGTCACGCGTGTTTCTAATAAGCTACGTACTTTTATTATCAATGGCTTGGGGCGGATTAGGGGGTGTGCTGAAAACGGGCCTCGTGGCATGATTGTGACGCGGAAAGAGAGCCGAAAATGGCTGATTTGGGACAGTTTTGGAGGCGTTTTTGGGGGTTTCCAAGGCGAAACCGAGGCGAAACAAGACCCATTTTGGAGGTAATAATACCGTTTTTGGAGCATCTCGCAGAGAGATTTACGGAGACTGCGCCAGCTTACCGGCGGTGAAACTCAACCGAGCATTCCTGCATTCAAGCTGCTATTCGATTTTTGAGTATCCGTCATTCACAAGCGAAGTAGCCCCCTCCGTTTCTTGACGAGCGCGCTGCGCATCCAAGCGGGTGTGAACGGAAGCGACGATCGCTCCGTAATTCATAGCTGCAGTTTAGAAGGAGCAGGATGGCAAAAAATCCAGATTTCGGTAGTTTTGGGCGATTCCAGGAGACTCCAGCCGATGGGATGCCGCCGGAGATGAAGGACGCTTTCGACTTCACAAAGAAATTACGCGGTCAGGTACCCGGACCCCACAAGATCTGGCTGGCGAACCCCAAGTTATCGAAGACGATTGTTCCGACGGGCGCGTATTATCAGACGCAATCGACCTTGACCAAGACCGAAATAGAGATCGTCACCAATCTCATAAATGCGCGCTGGCTGGCCGCATATGCAAATTATGAGCACGAAAGGATTGGTGAGGAGCAAGGTCATATTCCGGCGCGAACACTCGAGCGGATCATTGCAGGACTGCCGGTCTCGTTCGATGACGCCCGCGAGGAGACTGTGTACGAGCTAGCATCGGCACTAGTGACGCCTCGCATCGTGCCGCTGGGGCTTTACAAGAGAGCGAAAGAGCTGATCGGCGACGCCGGCATCGTGGATGTCACGGTCCTGATTGGCTGGTTCACGATGGTGAGCGCTACGCTCAACGCTTTCGACGTGCCTTCAAATGCAGCGGGTCTGAATCAATGAGCGGGACCGCGCTGCATTCCGGACGAACTCCGGACGACATCCTGCAAGAGAAATCACGGAACCTGGGAGGCAGGCTTCCGCTGCTGAAGCCTACGGCGCTCGATAGCGCCCAGAAGGAGCTCTACGACCGGATCAATGCCGCGTTCGTTCCCTGGGCGGAAGCGGCCGGATTTCAGAGCAAGACGGCTGATGGCAGGCTGATCGGCCCTTTCAACCCAGTTCTTTTCAGCCCTGAAATCGGGCACAGCTTTCTGGAGCTGCAGAAGAAAGAGGAAGAGCATACTGGGCTTTCCGAACGGCTGCGGCAGGTAATCATCCTGACCGTAGGGTCGGTTTGGAAGGCGCCGTATGAGCTCTATGCGCACAGCGCTGTAGCAAGGAAAGCGGGATTTTCAGACGAGGCGATTCGAGCGCTGGCGGGCGGCAACGAGTGCGATGAGCTGAGCGGGGAAGAGCGATTTGCACAGCAGTTCACGCAGCAGCTGGCTGAGAAGAGGAGTGTCGGTGACGCGGTGTTCGCCACGGCCTACTCCGCATTCGGCGCTAAAGGAGTGGTGGACATGATTGTGCTGGCCGGCTTTTATTTCCTGGTCTGCTCCCTGCTTAACGCGTTCCAGGTTCCTGCCCCGGGCGATGCCGGTCCGGACGGGAAGGAGGGGCGGTGATGGACCTGAACGTGAAAGCGCAGATAAAAGTAGCAGCGGAGTTTCCGCGGGAATACCTGCTTGAAAATCTAGTCGCGCGGACGGACAACTCTCTTCTGGTAACGGCAGCTAACAAGAAGGAGCTGTGGTTCGTTCCCGCCGTATCGGGAAGCGCCGCGGTTCAGCTGCTAAAGATGTACACCTTTGACGAGTTGCCGACCGGCATTGTCGAGGCGGAGCCGGATGTGTTCTACGTTTCGGTAGGCAAATTCTACGACACGAACGAAGCGTCTCTCTTCCGGCTCGATCTGCGCGGGTGGACACCAGAAACGCCGATAAAACCTGAACGAGTATTTCAGTTTCCGGACACGGTGCGCGGCTTGAACGGAAGCTGCCTGATTGCTCCGGGTGTGATTCTGCTGGCGGATTCATTTGCCGGCCTGATCTGGAGAGTGGATCTGACCGGAGACAAATGCCCGCCGGTAGCGCGCGTATGGCTTCGGCACGAGAGCATGGGCTACTATCCGGGGCAGTTGAAGCCTGAGCAGCCGGGTGTGAATGGCGTGCGATTTGCGTCGAAGACAAACTACCTGTACTACACGGCGACGGCAAAGAAGCTGTTCATGCGCGTGGCGGTGGATCCAAAAACTCAAGATCCACTTGGCGAGCCTGAGCACGTTTCGGCAGGCAGGATGGCAGATGACTTCTGTATCGACGAGGACGCCGGAGTAGCATATCTGACCACGCATCGCGAGAATACCATCGATCGCGTCTGGCTCGACCCGGCCAAGAATAGCGAACGATTCATTGTTGCGGGAGATCCATTGGAGGAAGACCTGGTGGGACCCTCCAGCGCGGCGTGGAGCAGAACTCCCGGTGAATACGGACGCGTTGCGTTCTTTACAACCGATGGCGGAACCACTTCTCATCCAGCGGGCGGGCCGCGTCCGGCGAAGGTGCTACGCGTGGAGTTTTCGCGGTCGTAAACACAAGGCAGGAAGAAGGATGACTCGGAAGCGAACAAGCGAGACTGTCAGATCGGGCACTGCCAGTCTCGAAATTTTCAAGGAAGGCAGCGGCCCAGCGATCGTGGTGATTCCTTCCTACGGGCGCGACAGCGGCGAAGACTTCGATGTCTTCAGCAAGACTGTGGCGGAGGCGGGTTTTCTGGTCCTGCGGCCGCAACCAAGAGGCATCGGCGCCTCGACCGGATTGCGTGAGGACGTGAGCGCGGCCGATCAGTCCGACGATATAGCAGCGGTGATCGACGGATTATGCGGGGCAAGGGCGATCGTACTGGGCCATGCATACGGGCACTTCATTGCACGGCTCCTAGCCACAAGACATCCGTCTCGCGTGCGGGGGGTGGTGTTGGCGGCATCGCAGACGAAACATGTTCCGCCGCTGGTTGCGATAGCGCCCTTTCTGGCGGCAAATCGCAGCATCCCTGAAGATGAACGGCTGGCGGTGCTGCAAGGGGCATTCTTCGCACCAGGGCACGATGCCCGGCGATGGCTCGAAGGCTGGTACCCCGAAACGCTCGCGATGCAACGAGCAAGTGCGCATGGTGTGGACCCGGCAGAATATTGGGCAGGAGGAAGCGCTCCGCTGCTCGAGATTATTCCGGAAAGTGATCCGTTCAAACCGCATGCTTCGTGGCTCGAGCTACGCGCGGAGTTTCCAGACCGCGTGAGCAGTTCGATAATCAGCGGCGCGAGCCATGCGCTCTTTCCCGAGCAGCCGGGCCAGGTGGCTGAGGTTGTTATCCGATGGAGCAAGCGACTCGCGGCGTAATTGCACGGCGGTGTCTAAGGCGCAGCGTGCCAGCCCGGTATCCGAGCGGACCAGAACAGCCCTGCGTTTTGGGCGATTGACGATCTTTGGATGCCTTTCGCCGGCAGCCTTCTCAAGAACGAAAACTTCTGTTGGTTTGAGTAGCAGGCTTACTGACGGGCGTCTGTCGATTTCACACATATAAAGCCGGCTAGATAAAGAGCCGTCGTAAAGACTGCGAACACGGGGTTTTCAATGCGCGGGATTTTTTCGGCTCGTTTTCGAACCTTGCCGGCTTCTGTTGTCTCTTACTCAGTGGATGTCCGAATCTGCGGAGCCCAGTGAGTTTATCCTCGTCGCCCTCGCCCAAAACGGCGACCGCACTGCACTAGAGGCATTGTTCCGCCGCTTTCACCAACCACTGCGTGGCTACGTCGGTCAGATGCTTGGTTCATCTCGAACCGACGACGTACTCCAGGAAATCGCGCTGACAATCTTTCAGAACCTTCGGTATTTGCGGCATCCGGCGGCTTTCCGGCCCTGGGCATTCCGGCTCGCGTCTCGTCATGTCTTTCGACATCTTAAGCGCGAGGCACGCTGGAGGCGACTCGAAGGCGATTCTGAGCTGATCTATGCAGCGGCAGCGCCTGAGTTGGTCTCCGAAGGGATCGACCCGCACCTTCTGGCAGCCGTCGATCAATTATCGCCCGCCAGCCGAGCGGTGTTGCTGCTTCACTATCAGCAAGAACTCTCCCTAGAGGAAACAGCGGGCGTTCTCGAAATCCCACTCGGCACTGTCAAATCGCGCCTTGCATACGGCGTATCTACGCTTCGAAAGCTCTTAAATCAGAAAGGAACATCATGAAACAACCTGCGATTGATCCCCAGGAACAAGCCTTCGTCGAACGTGCGCTGGCTGCTGCGACCCGAGCCCAGCGTTGGGAACGCGTCAGGGTCGCAGTTACCCTGGGTGCTGCGATAAGCGCCGCCATTTGGCTTGCGTCCCGACCTACCAGCCCTGAACTCGGCATCGAGTGCACAATCGTCATCCTGGTTGGCACCATGCTCGCAGTGGCAGCCGCAAAACTTCGGTCTTTAATCACTCGTAACACTCTGATCATTTTGCAAGCCATTGCGGCTCAGAGGGCGCGACCAGAACCGGCAGTTTCATCGTCGGGATCTAGCCAGGACGATTAATGCGACTCGGGTACGTTTTTGGATATTCGCTATCGGCTGCTGCGCAGCCTGAACAGAAGTCCACGAGGTTTTCAAGAGAGTGAGGGGTTATGCACGGCGACGATCCCTGGCTCAGTCGCCTCGGAGCGCCTCGATTGGATTCAAGAAGGCGGCGCTTCGCGCTGGTACGAAACTGGCAATCAATGCGGTTCCTAAAACCACCGCACCTGAAACGCCATAGACTACCGAATCGAATGGATGAACACCAAACAGTAAGGGGGCCATCCAGGGAGAGAGTCCTCGCGCCGAGATGAATCCAATCGCGCCTCCGATGCAGATCAGTGTCAGGCCCTGCCGCAAAAAAAGCGCTTTGATCATTCGGGGTTCGGCACCTATAGCAACGCGGATGCTTATCTCTTTGCGACGCTGCGCCACAGCATAAGCGAGGACGCCGTAGACTCCGATCATCGAAAGCGTCATGGCCATTGCGGCGGCAATTCCCAGCAGGACGAGAGCAAAGGATCTGCGCGCCATGGTGAATCGATAAGTGTCGTTCAGAGTTCGAGCTTGGGCCAGTGGCAAGCTCGGGTCCACGCTATGGATCTTCGCTGCGATTTCTTTGAGCAGGCCCTCCGTGCCGGCGCGGCTGCTTCGAATGGCGAAAGTGAGGCCGCGACGAACGCCTGGAAAGTAGACCAAGGTAGGGGGCGGTCGATCAACACCATCGTCGTAGACGTTTTCCACGACGCCTACAACGACGCTCCAGGGCCCGTCTCCATTGACCCGGATGCGTTTCCCGAGCGCATCCCGCGGCTGGCCCCAGTTTTCGCGAGCCATGTTCTCCGACACGATCGCGACGCGCCGGTTATTGAGCAGATCGTTCCAGGTGAAGTCCTGCCCAGCAATCAGCCGTGTACCAAGTGCCGCAAAAAGACCTGGGGAAACAGACTTGATGGTTCGATTCGGAGGGATTTCGCCAGCCGGCGTTTTGCCTTCGACCGAGACGGGATTGCCGTTATGGTATTCCAGTTCGAGCGGTAAGGCAGTAGCAAACCCGGCCGCGGTAACACCGGGAATAGCGGCCAGCTTGTGCAGAATATCTGCTTCTACCTGGGATAGTCGCTGTGGCTCCCGTACTTGAGCCTCGGGAATAAACAGCCGGACCGTCTGAATCTGCGTGGGATGAGTAAAGCCCGGTTTCACTGCGCTCAACGCGAGGAAGCTGCGAACCAGTAACCCGGCCCCAATCAACAGAACCAATGCCAGCGCGACTTGAACGACTACGAAAGCATTCTGTGCGCGCAACTGCTCCGCACTCTGGCTAGCGCCTCGCGCGGTTTGAAGTTTCCTGTTCAGGCCTGATTTGAGAAGCGCTACTAACCCAAACAGGATGCCCGATAACAGGGAGCAGATCAGCGCGAACAAAATGCTCGTTGCGTCAATCGATATCTCCGCCACTCTAGGTAGCGCCGCCGGTCCATGAGTTGTCAACACCCAAACTCCGGCATACGCAAGGCCCACACCAGCAGCACCGCCGAGAGTCGCCACGGTCAGGCTCTCTACTACTAACTGACCCGCGATTCGCCTCCAGCCAGCGCCAAGCGCAGCGCGAGTCGCAAGCTCCCCATGCCGGGCTTGAGCCCTCGCCTGTACCAGGTTTGCGACGTTCGCATAAACGAGCAACAGAACCAATACCAACGTTCCCATCACAATTTTAAGAACAGCACCCACATCTCCAATCACGTCCTGCTTCAGCGGATGGATGTTGGGCTTAACCCGAAGCTTCTCAAGTGTCTGCTCCAGACCGACCTTGGCGCTCCAGATCCGTAATACGTGTGCGATGTCTCCGTTGGCCTGTACAAGACCAACGCCGGGTTTAAGCCTGGCGACTCCAGCGTAATCGGCGTCTGCCGATCCCGCCGCTCCGACGACAACACTTTGTGCAAGGAACATGTCAGGAGCGACATTGAGAAATTCAAAGCTGCGCGGCATCACTCCGATGACCTGATAAGGAACGAAATCGATGAGCATCAACCGGCCCAGAAGATGTTCGTCGCCGC
Source organism: Terriglobia bacterium (assembly GCA_963723645.1). Lineage (GTDB taxonomy): Bacteria > Acidobacteriota > Terriglobia > Bryobacterales > Bryobacteraceae > Bog-105. Next base: position 1,128,251 of record CAVRRR010000003.1, on the reverse strand, counting down.
TGAACTTCCGCTGCCAATACTTGTAAGAGAGGATCACGGTTTTCTGCGCGCCCCGCAACTCATCTGCGCCCGAGAACCACCGGCCCAAGTAGGGTCTCACGCCGAGCGCACGGAGGACCCCGTGCGTCATGGCTACTGTCGCAACCTGTTCGGGTTCTCCGGCGCCAGTAACCGCTGCCGCGCCGGGAATCCAGACACCGAATTCCTCAAAGCTCCGTGCGTACTCCTGGTAGCCGGCGTACATGTCGACTGTGAGTGGCCAGTCTTTTATGACCAGCCCTCCAAACGCCGCAGAGTTGAAAACACCTACGAGCTTCTCCGGCTCAGGATAAGGCAAAGGACGAATGAGCACCGCATTGACGACGCTGAAGATAGCGATGTTTGCGCCAATTCCTAATGTCAGAGAGAGCAACGCAGGCAGGCTAAACCCCGGTTTCGTTCGAATCATCCGGAGCGCATACCGCAGGTCGCGCATGAAACCGTCAATGAGATTTACCCGCCTCGCATCCCGGCATTCCTCCTTCGTCCTCTCCAATGGTCCGAACTGACGACGCGCCATCAAGCGAGCTTCGGACTCGGTCGCACCAGATGCTATGGCCTCCTTGATGAGCTGCTCAAAATGAAGTTCGATTTCACGCCGCAGATCTGTGTCGGCGCGAGATCGCAGCAATACTGATCGAAGACGATGACTGACGACGCGACTCAATCGCATAAGTTCTCGGTTTTAGGCCGTCTTGATTAAGAGCTGAACGGCGGACGAGAGCCGGTTCCAGCTACTTAGTTCACGCTCAAGTTGCTTTCTACCCGCCCGTGTCAACGAATAAACCTTCGCAGGACGTCCAAGCTCGGAGTCCTTCCATTCGGCTTCAATCCAGCCTTGTTGTTCGAGCCGATGGAGGGCAGGGTACAAGGAACCCTGGCCGACCGATAGAACCTCGCCGGAAAGCAGTTGAATGCGCTTAGCGATGCCCCATCCATGAAGCGGCTCCCGCACGACGGTCTTAAGTATGAGGAGATCTAGTGTTCCCTGCAAGAGGTCTGAAGGCTTGGGCACGATGACACCACGACTATCGACACTATATACCATGACCGTCGACACTTGCGTCGCCAATTAGTCAAAATCGGCGGGTTGATCAACCGGGTATGCGGGTAGGTAAGCAACGAAGCAAACCAGCGCTGCTTGCCGCCGACATTCCGTCGATCGAAACCGCATTGTCCGACGGCCGCTATCGAAGTCGCTGCGTGGGGATGATACAGGCCTCTGCCGTATCGGTCTGGGTAGCCGTCAGATGCTGGCCACCGCGCGGCGCAACGAATATTCGAGTCTTCACGTTTTTTCTGAGCTATTCGTACTCGCGAGCAAAAACCGTGTGTGCGAAACCGTGCGCAATAAGGGCCGCACGAACTAAGTCGCGGATGAAATGGCGCTAAAAGAATCCATAAGTAGGGAGGAGGCCAAGTCTTACAAACAGGAGGCCCACAGTTGATTCTGTGAGCCGCCCACCAGCTAATTCCGGAACTCGCCCTTCAGAGGGCATGCCGACGTTCCATCGTCCATCACCACGAACGCTCGGAGCACCGTGTTCTTTGGAATCTCTACTCTCGTCGCCCACCCGGTGTTTGCTGCGGCCACGCCGGGTACGTTTTTAGGTACATCAGGCCTGCGCAGGCCGGTGACGGTGTGGCCCACTACTTTCCCTGTGGCAAGCACCAGGATGATGCGTTTGGCAGGTTCTTGTTCGGTCCAATCCCAAGCCCATCCTCTGGCCGCAAGCTGACCGAATGAATCGGGCCCTGTTACCTCGTCTAAAAATCCCTGGCAGAGAATCTTTGGACCAACCGTGTATCCGTCAACCTTCGGTGAAATGGCGCGCCTATGTCGTGTAACTCGGAAATCATGATTTCCGTTGCGAACGCTCGAAAGCTCGCCGAAATCGGACGCGCTGGCTCCCCAGCCTTTCGACTCCAAATAGGAGAACAAGTCTGGGACCATGAACGGCATGGGACTCAGGACTGCTAAGCGGCTACCGTCCTCGGACCCGTCCATCAACCACCTGTAGGCGGCAGCTAAATCCGCCTTGCGGTCCATAGCGTATTGCTTGTAAGGATGGAAATGAGCCAGAGCTGTGCCCACCATGATCAACAGAAAAACTTGAGCGGCCAACAGCTTGGCCCAACGTCTTTGGCCACCGATTTTCGTGAATACCCAAATAACCAAAGAGGCCCAAAAGAGCAGCGAGACGGTCTGATAACGATTCGATGCTGCCTGAGCCAGACCGGCATTAAGACGTCCCAGAGCCGTAAGTGCGGCTGAAGATATTGCGAAAGCCGTGTTCGCGAACAAGAACCCCGATAAGCCGTCGTCAGTCCTGCGAACCAGAAATCGAATCCCAAAACATCCTGCCAGCCCCAAAGCCGCGGTCGTAAGAAGGTCCACCATTGTCGACCAGGTTGAACCGGTAACGGGAACCAGCGAGACTACAGGCCCTATACGTTGGACCATGTAATCACGCCAAGTCGAACCGAAATACATTAATATGTAGCGCCAGAGATCTAGCGGGTGACTGAGGCTTTCAAGCGGTTTACTCTCGTGGGGAGGGAACGAGAAATGGATGAAATACGCCCCAATGCTCAGAAAGCCGGCACACAAAATGACGAGCTGTGTCCGTCGCGAGAACTTCGACCCATAACCTAACAGAAGCAATATTGGCCAGACTAATAGCCCGCTTGAGAGGCTGAACTCCGCAATCACCGCGAAGAACAGAGCCGCGACTAAGTAAGGCGAGAGTGTGCCAGAACCCGGCTTGTCCCCGAACCTTTTGTGCAGTACCGCCGCGCTAAATGCCAGGATCGCGGCAAGAATGCATAACACGAATGTGACCTGAAATCCTCGAACAAAATTGTCTATTTGCGTGGGGGAGAACATGCAAAACGCCGTAAAGCCCAGCAGGGTGAGAGTTGCAGACCGGCTTAGGCGGCCGAAACGGTGGAGCATGAATGCGAATGTTCCGAGCGCCGCCAGATGTATGAGGTAGTTTTCGATTAGCAGTGAAACGTTTCGGCCGCCGAACCAGCGGAGATCAGCATAATAAGCCAAGTGGCCGAACGGTATCCGGTGTTCGTTGTGCTGTGCCCATAGCAGTCTGGCCGTGATTTGACCCTTGGACCTTATCAGGTCCTTGATCACATCCCACTGATCCCAATCGATAGCTGGCGAGAATGAGTGCCGAACAACCTTGGCGGTCCAGACGGCCGTGTAACTGCCCAACACGGCCATGCACCAGGACAAGAATATGAAGACCTTTCGAGCAGCGTTATCAAAGCCGCGTGTTGCTCTGAACTGATTAATTGTTGGCGCGACTGGCTCCTGAATCGCCGCAGAGGAAAAGTTTAAGTATCGATTCTGCAACTTTTTTATTCTAATCATCTACGCTTAGGCAGAAGACACAGGTAAGCGCCCTCTGAGTTGGAGTAGCCTCCCTACATTTCCCAGGAATGATTGCGAACGGAGATGGGTCACAGTAGAGGGTATGGATTGTTCAGGCTTCAAATTTCCGGACGAGGATTCCGAACCAACTGTTGCGATGTCCGAGGACCGCGAGAACTTTACGGTCAGTTTTGGTTCGGCTCGCGATAGTTCTTTGCTTTTAACGCACAAAGAGGCTCGGGATCTGGTGGCTCAGCTCGATACCGGCGATCATTCGATTTGCGGGCAAGAGCTGAGCGCCGAACAGGCGACGGTGCTCGCCGAATCGCTCACGCAATACTTTCTACCCGATTACAGCTGAGCTGTGACTTTGTGGTTGGAAAAAACGGGAGTTCCCATTTGTGACATCGATCAGTGAACCTGTATGTGTCGCGCCCGCCGGCGACAGATGCGGCGAAGGCCCGGTCTGGCATCCCGGGGAGCAAGCCCTCTATTGGACGGACATCAATCGATTTCTCATTCACCGGTTCGATCCTAAAGATGCGAGCGTGAAGTCCTGGTTTTTCGACGAGCCGGTAACAACTCTGGTTCTTACGAACCGGGACGATACGCTTGCGGTCGCGCTGGGGTCCCGTCTGATTTTTTGGGAGCCTCGGTCCGACAAGCGGCGCGACCATGGGTTCCGCTTACATCGGTGGCCGGCTGTTCGCTTGAACGACGGCCGCGCTGATCCGCGAGGTTCATTATGGTTGGGATCCATGCGCAACAATGTAAATCCGGACGGTTCCGGTACGGAAGCCGGCGGCGCCGATGGCGTGCTCTACCGTATCGATCCGGACGGCTCCGTTACAGAATGGAAGCGCGAGATCGGCATTTCTAACACTCTGGCCTGGAGTCCGGATCAGCACACGTTCTACTTTGCCGACACTCTTGCGAACACGGTTTTCGCGTACGACTACGACAAAGAAAGCGGGAGCATCGGGAACGAGCGCGTGTTGCTCGCTAACTTCAATAGAGGTTTTCCGGACGGCTCCACCATGGACAATCAAGGCTGCCTCTGGAATTGCCGGTTTTATGGCAGCTGTATCGTGCGGGTAGCGCCGGGCGGAGACATTGCGGGCATTGTGGAGATGCCCACCACGAACATCACAAGCTGCACATTCGGAGGGCGGGATTACAAGACGCTCTACGTGACTACCGCGGCTGCGAACGCACCCCCAGGGGATCGATTGGCGGGCGGGTTATTCACGATCGAAACCGAAGCCGGCGGAATGCCGGAGAACCGGTTTCAGGTTTTTTGAGATTCATCGGGAGCTATTGCTTTGTGCTCCGGGTGTTCGCAGCCCGGGAAAGCAGTTAGATAGGTGTTTCCTTGGTAGCGCAGTTCCTGGTGGATACCGATCTCGGAGCTGTAGTAACCGTTCACGACCGTCTGTTTGAGAGTTCGAAAGAATATCTCAAGCACAGTGCGAGGGTCTTCTTCGGCCTGCGACACGCGAGTGAGCCATGCCTGCGCATCGGGGCCTTTCCATTCAGCGGCGAGAAGCTGTAAGCCAGTTCGCCAGTCGGCCTGGACATACTCGGAACTGGTGGATACCATCAGGTCTGCGAATTGCACAACCCTGGCTTCACGCGCGCCGGGAGAGTGCTCGTCCGAGGGAATGATCTGCTCAGCGACTGAATCGAACAGCTCCACTTCATCAGGGGTGAAGAAGCGAAAGCGGTAGGGAGCGTGGTCCGTAGCAGGCGACGGTGCCGAACCACACTGGTGATTTGCATCGGCGAAAGCGACATTCGCCAATATGCTGAACGGGACGCTTTGCAACAGCAGCCGCCGAGCTATTTTGATGGATTCATCCATTCAAAGAACTCCCAAACGCCGCTGCTCCGTAATGTAGTCCGCGGCTCGCAAACTCAGGGCCATGATGGTGAGGGTAGGGTTCTTTTCGCTCGATGTGGTGAACGCACTTCCGTCGGTCACGAAAAGATTCCGTACATCGTGCGACTGGCAGTAGCTATTCAGCGCTGAAGTTCTGGGATCTTTCCCCATACGAACAGTGCCGACTTCGTGGCTTGCAAAGCCGCCGGGGCGCTCGCCGAGAGGTTTAGTTACCTGCCCTTTGAGCTGGCCGCAGAGATCGTCCACCGCCTTTCGCATTTCCTTGTAGACAGACTTGTCCAGATCCGAGTACGCGAAGTGCATCACGGCGATCGGAATGCCATACACATCCGGCTTTGAGCTGTCGACGGTAATCCTGTTCTCAGGTTGGGCGCTGACTTTTCCGAAGCCGCCCAACATCAGGAAACCCGGCTGCATGTCGCGGACGGCCTTCTTAAATGACGACCCGTATCCGCTTACCTTATAGGCCTGATACGGGAACATGAACCCTGCATAATTCACCTGGAAGTCGAAGGCGCCCTCAGGACCGCTGGTGTTGAACCGGGGAATAAATGCGTGGTCGAGACAGCCGTCGAGATTAGAAGGGGCTCGTCCCTCAAGTTCCTTCAGATAAACATAAACGCTATCGCCGATATGGCCGCTCAAGTAACGTCCGACTACGCCGCTCGAGTTAGCCAGACCGGTACGGAAGTGTGGGGACGACCTGGAATTCAGGAGGAGGCGGGCCGATTCGACCGTGGCACAGCAAACGACGAAGACCCGCGCTTTGATCTCTTCCTCTTTTTTTGTGTTTCGATCGATGACGGAAACGGCGCGCGCACGTCCTTCGCGGTTGACCAGGATCTCGCGAGCAAGTGCGTTCTGGCGTAACGTCAGATTGCCAGTTTTCCTGGCTTTGGGCAACATGCTGCCCGGAGTCGAAAAGATCGCCGAGACATCGCAGCCATCCATGCAGTGCCCACAGTAATGGCACGGCGGCCGGTTGTCGTAGGGACGAGTTAAGAGAGCTTTGCGCACCGGGATCACAGGAATTCCGACTTTGGCGGCTTCTCTCTTCAGAATCTCTTCGGAGCAGCGGAAAGGCGGAGGAGGCATGTAGGACGATCCGGCCGGGAGCACATCCAGATGATCGTCATTGCCGCAAACGCCGATGGTTCTCTCGACGCGTTCGTAATAAGGCGCAAGCTCTTCGTAGCTGATGGGCCAGTCTTCTTCGATGCCGTGGATCGTTCTTTCGCGAAGGTCAGAAGCCGAGTATCGTAATACAACAGCATTCCAGTGAAGCGTCCGGCCACCCAGGACACGTATGCGATCGACCGAAACTCCTTCCAGACTTTCTGACCGAAAGGAACCCTGGAGGTCGCGCGGATAAAAGAGGGCCTGCTTCTCGGCACGATAGCCTCTGAATTCGAGTTCATAGGGCCAGCAATGAGAACGGAATCGCGACGGCTGAACTTCTTCGCCGGCCTCGAGCAGAATTATTTTGGCGCCAGCTTCGCACAATTCTTTCGTGACAATGCCGCCGGCGGCTCCGGAGCCGATTACGCAGACGTCGTACGTCATAATCCGCGGAGCCCGCGTTGCCGGATCGGATGCATCAGGCCATGCTCTTAAGGAAGCGAACGCCATCCCAGGCGATCTGTTCGGGAGTAGCGGCGAGATCGCGCCAAATGGAAGCAGCCGACGACAGGTCTCCCAGGCTAAAGCCGAAGCTTTCGATCGTCAGCCAACGCTGATAATCGAGATCGTGCAGCGTGCGAAATAACGCCTTCCAATCCACGTGCCCGGTGCCCGGTGTTCCTCGATCGTTCTCAGAGGTGTGAACATGCTTCAGATAAGGAGCCGCCAAACGAACGGAATCGGCGAGCGTCTTCTCCTCAATGTTGGCGTGAAAGGTGTCCCAAAGCATCCCGACGCGCGGATGATTCACTTCGGAGCAAAGAGCAACAGCATCTGCCGTGGTGTTGAGGAAAAACGTTTCGAAGCGATTAAGCGGCTCGATGCATAGATCGACGGAGTAGCTTTGGAGAACCGGGCCCAACTGAGCGTATCCATCAACGGCGCGCTTCCATTCTTCGGACGTTCGTCTGCGCCCCGGAAGGTAGCCAACCGGCGCATACAGGGGCCCGGCAATCAGCCCGGAGCCCGCTTCAGCGGTCAGTTCGAAACAGCGTTTCAGGTGCTCCACCGTTTTTGCACGGACGCTCGCATCGTCCGCGATCAGGCTCAGACCGGAAGGCAAAACGGAGCAGACCGTTGACTCCAGGCCCTGTTCCTGCAAGGCGCCGCGGATGGCTTTCGCTTCGAAACGCTCAGGATGGATCAGCGTTACTTCGATCCCATCGAAGCCGTGCGCCCGAATGGTTGGAAGAAGCCCGAAATCTTTGGCGCCGAAAGCTTCCGTCCAGAGAAACGTGTTCACTCCAAATTTCATGGCCACTGAGTCATCTCACTTCCTAAGCAGATAGACTATCGCGGTCCAATCTCAGGAGGCAAACTCAGAATAAGAGCTTGAGCGCGAACTGAATCTGCCGCGGGTCGCGGGCTCGCAATACCTTGCCGAAGGTGCCGCCGGATTGCACATCGCCGTCAGAGATGTTGCCATCCACGCTCGTGAACTGCGCATGGTTAGCGATGTTGAAGAATTCCGCACGAAACTGGAGGTTGAAGCGCTCGCTGAGTTTGGTGTCTTTCAACATGCTGAAGTCGAAATTGTTGATACCGGGTCCGCAGCAAATGGTTCGGGGAGAAGTACCGAAGACCCCGTATTGGGCCGGCTGCTGGAAGACAGAGGTATCGAAGGCCGCATTCAGGGGATTGCGTGGATTCAGAGTTTTGAACGGACCAGTGATGTCAGGCTCGCCGGCAGATTGAAAAAAGTAGCTGGTCTGCAACTCGTAATCCGAAGAAGATGTGATCGGAATCGGGAACCCCGTCTGGAAGGTCAGAATGCCTGACGTGTTCCAGCCGTTCAGCAGCTTGTCACCGATCCCGTGAATGGCCATTTTGGGGAACTGATAGTAGTAGCTCAGAACGAATCGCTGCGGAGCGTCGAAATAAGACAAAGATCTGCTCAGACGGTAATTGAGCGGATTCAATTCATTCTCGAAGCTGGAGGCGTTATCGATCGACTTGCTCCAGGTATAAGCCGCCTGAAATTGGAGGCCGTGAGAAAACCGTTTTTCCGCACTGATCTGCAGCGAATTGTAGTTGGAGTTCGCGATCGTATCTTCGGAGAAGATGTTGGAGAACACGGGAACGCTGTCCGGAGGACAACCGGTTCCAGTCAGCGGATTGCAAAGAGGCGAAGAGTACTTGCGCAAGCCTACCAGCGTGATCGGGTTCGGATTCGGGCCAGTTACGGTCGGTTGAGGGCCGTAAGGAAGATGCAAAGAGAATCCCGCGGGAATCTCGTTGGCGCCCACCGTATAGGCGTTATCGGAGCTGAAGGGTCCACACTGCAGGCTCGGGTCGCCCGCAATATTAGAAAGCGAGTTTAGATCGAGGCAGGTCTGGGCATTGCCGTAGTTCAGATCGTGGGAAGCCAGCAACCTGTGGCCCTGCGAGCCGACATATCCGATCTGAAGGAGCACGTCGCTTGGAAGCTGCCGCTGCAGCGTAAAGTTGTACTGCTCCGAGTATTGCGTCCTGAGATTCGGCTTCAACTGTCCATAGAGCAAGATGGGACGGTAATTCGACCAGTCGATGGGCTGACCGCGCGGAGGGTTCAGGATGCCGTTGTATGGATTTGGATAAATGGTTCCATCCTGCCCTTCAAAAGGTGTGTTGAAGAGCGGGCTTGAAAACGATGTGCTGCCGCCAAAGGGAGGTTCGGCGCTGAATTGTTCGAGCACGAGCTGTTCTATCGGGTTGTAGAACATCCCCCAACCCATGCGGACGCTGGATTTGCCTTTCGAACCGAATAGCGTATGTTTCCAACCGGAGTCACTCGAGGGACTATAGGCAAGACCGATTCGCGGCGCAAAAGATTTGTAGTAGGTATTCGTGAGCGAACTGGGAACACCCTGATCGCCTGGAACCACTAACCCGAGCGGATTCACCGATTCGCCTGCACTACCGGGACTGCAGTCTGTTGTTCCGAAGGTTTGCACGAGCGGATTATTGGCGTTCAACTGGCAGGGATAGATCGTGGTCGCCTGGCCCGGGCGGAAGGTTTGCACATGCTTCCCGATGTCGGCTAGAGGCGTTGTCAGTTCCCAGCGCAGCCCGTAGTTCAAGGTCAGGTTAGGTTTGATCTTCCAGCTGTCCTGCGCAAAGAGGTAGACAGCGGTGCTGCGAACATTTTCGTTTTGAGCAGAACCTTGCGAGTAAGAGTTGGGAAGTCCGAGCAGGTAATCGCCGAACGCATTGCCCAAATCATTGCTTCCACCGGTCTGAAAGCTATAAGATCCGTTCACGTTGTAGTAGAGGGTCTGATCGAAACGCATGCGCCGGATATCCACACCGAACTTCATGCTGTGGTTGCCGACAACTTTGCTCAAGTTGTCCGTCCAGCTGAAGCTGTTTCCTATCTGAGGCAGCTCGCCTTCGGAATCGTTGCCAATCGAGAATCCGCCGGCAACCGAGATATAGGGCACGCCTTCCCGATTCGCGGGAAGGCCCGGATGAATTCCAAGATCAGGGTTGGCGGGATCGGTAAAGCAGGTAGTGGTGAGCAGAGAGCCGCAGGAGTCCTGAACGGGCATGGTGCGTTGAGGGTGGTTGTAGCCGAGCTGCCCTTCGCGGAAATAAGTCATGTGCGCTTCGTTGACGGTCGTGGGATTGACGGTCCAGGTCTCGGTCAGATTGTATTGCTGGTAGCGGATGTCGAAGTCGGATCCGAAACCCGGCACGTTAGCCCCCGCGGCCTGAAAGCGGGCAAAAGGCTGCGCCACGGCGCTGTCATCGTAGTAAACGTAAGCGTTCAACTGATGCTGGTCATTGAATCTGTGGTCCACACGAGCGGACCATTGGATCGCATCTGTCGATTGAACGGGCACGGTCTGCAATATGTTCGAGCCGACGTTAGCCTGCGGCACATATTGGTTCAGCAGAGCACTGGCGGTGGGGTCGAAACACTGGCTTGGAATCTTGCTGCTCGGGAAGATGGAGGACCACGCGGTACCGGCGGCAATCGGGCCACCGCCACCCGCAGCCGCGGCCGAAGCACAGCCCGGGCGTGCATTCAATATGCTTGCAACGTTTGCATCTGCCAGTGTGCCGGTAAACAGGCCGCCGTCGGAAAGATCTCCGCCGCGGTTGGCCGCGCTCGGCACGGTCACCAGATCAGACGATATGCCCTGCCGGATCTGCCGCTCCTCGGCGCTGACGAAGAAGAAGGTCCGATTTTTGACGATGGGACCGCCCAGGGTTCCGCCATATTGGTTCTGATTGAATTTCGGACGCTCGGTATCGAAGAAACCCCGCGCGTTCAGGTCTTTGTTTCGGAAAAACTCGTAGATATCGCCATGGAACTCGTTCGTGCCGCCCTTGGTCACGACGTTCACTACCGAACCGGAGTTGCGCCCATACTCGGCGTCGAACGTGTTGGTCAGAACTCGAAACTCCTCAATCGCATCGGGCGACGGCTGCACCGCGGGAGCATTCAGAAACTGATCGTTCGCATCGCCGCCATTGACGTTATAGTTGTTCGCACGTCCGCGGCCGCCGTTGACAGAGACTGCACCTGCTTCTTCACTTCCGGCGAACAAATCGTAGCCCTGCTCCGATTGCACGCCCGGCTGCAATTGAAGGAGCTGGTAGGTATCGCGCGCGTTCAGTGGAAGGTTCACGACGGCGGTGGAATTCATGACAGCGCCCAGCTGCGTACTGGTTGTCTCAACCAGCGGCGCAGAGGCTTCGGCAGTGACCACCTGCGTAGTCTCGCCCAACTCCATGGCCGCGTTAATCTCAGCCACATGGCCCAGATCGACCGCGACATTCTCCTGCTCGAACGTCTTGAACCCCGGCGCCTGAATGCGAATCGAATACTTGCCGACGGGCAAAGTCGGAAGGGTATATTGTCCCGCGGCATCTGTGGCCGCGTGCCGCTCAGTGCCTTCACCCTTAAAGGTCGCTGTCACGGTGGCTCCAGAAATTACGGCGCCCGAAGGATCCGTTACCAGGCCGCGCACATCGCCGGTTGTCTGGGCGAAGAGATTAGCGGCGGCAAATAGGTACAAAACCGAACCAATACAAATGCTGCCGAGCTTGGACACTGTCACAGTGCCGCCTCCTCAAGATAAGCGAATTCTATGAGCGCCTCTGCGACTGGCAGCCCCGTTTGCGACGGGGAATGAATCGGGGACTGCGACCGCTCGTCTGCAATCACAAAGCTTTCATGCAATGTGAAAGGTTTAAGAAATTATAAGCGCGCTAAATGGAACCTGGCAAGAGCTATTCGTAATCTTGTCGCGCCGAAAAGGAAATCAGCAGAGCTCTTCGCCTCGCACAGCCGCACCGCGGCCTATTTTGATGGACCATGCGAAGCCGGCCACGAGATAGGCGAAAAAAATGCCGATGAGGTACGAATAGGGAGCCGGCGGCACCGGATAGAGGCTGCCGATGAGCGCCGCCAAGAGCGCCAGCACCGCCAGTGAGGAGATCACAACAGCCTTCGCCGTCAAGCTGTCTCTTCTGTAAAGGTAAACAGGCAAGGCGAGGCAAACAAGCAGATACGCGACGATGAATCCAAAAGTCGCCAGCGATCCCATCCACCCGTTCACATCGAAACCGGTTGCGCCTCTTTCAAGAATCAGAAGCGGTCCGATCATCGAGACCGCGCCCACCAGCAGGACCGCCGGGGCAGGAGTTCGGTTCCTGGCGTGCACCTTACGAAACACAGCCGGCAGCAGATTGCGATGCGACATGAACAGAACGATGCGCGAGGCTGCGGTGATGCAGGAGATAGCACAGGCTAAAAAGCTCATGGCCGCGCCGGCATCGATGATGGGACCGAGGAAAGCGAGGCCCGCGCGTTCTGCCAGGACGTGCAGCGGCGAGGTTGTCTGAGCCAGATCCTGATGCGCTTCCCGAAAGCCCAACACCTCAGAGTAGGCGCAAAAAATAAAAAACAGTCCCGCAAAGAGCGCACTGGAGATCACGGCTCGCGGAACCGTACGCCGCGGGTCCTGAGCTTCGTCACCGAGCGCGGTAGCACTCTCGAATCCGACAAAACTAAACACAGCGAGTACCAGGCCCAGTCTTATTCCGCCCGGTGAAACTTGCCGGAGCTCAAACTGATTTGCGTCCAAGTGGAACCCTGTTCTCCAAAGCGTGATCAGCACTATCAACGTAATGAGAGTCACCGAGATCGCCTCCAGCCAGAGCATCAGCCGCGCCGAGATCTTTACATCTCTATAGGCCACGAAGGTTGCAGTTCCAATTGCGAAAGCGGCGAGAAGAACCGGAGGAAGGTTGAGGCCGGTCAGGTAGCGAACCAGCACGCTTGCATAGCTCGTGAAACCGCCGCAAACCGCCGATGCAGTTCCCACGTAAGCAAGCAGCAGGCTCCAAGCCGAGAGTTGTCCGAAAGAGCCGCGAAACACGAGCGCGGTGTAGGCATACAGGGACCCCGGCGAAGTTGAGTGGACTGCGAATCCGCTGACATTCAAGGCAACCAGCAAAACGGCCGCCGTGGCAAGCAGGTAGGAGAGCCAGGTTCCATTGCCTGCAAGCGCGAAAACCAGCGGGATCAGCACGGTGGGACCGGCGGTGGGAGCAACGCTCGAAAAAGACTGTGCAAGCGTCTCGACAGGCGAGAGCTTGTGGCGTGCCAGCCCAACTGACTCGGCTGGCGGCTCGCTTCCGGCTGTTGTCGAAGTTTCTTTCGAGTTCATCGATGCAGTTGTGGTTTGCCCAGCAAGCGAGTGTGCAGAGCGTGGAAGGAGTGTAGCATTCAAGGCGCGCCATTTGCGCCTGAGCAGCCACGCACCTTGCGCTGGCTGAGCGCCACAGATATAATTTTGAGAACCTTGCAGGTTACAGTTGTTTCTGGTCCTCGAAGTGAGCGGGCATTCTTTGTCGATACCCTCTCCTGCAGGCAAACCCGCTCTGTTCGCTAAACTTGACGATTCCCAAAGGAAATCTGGAAGATGTATGCAGCACTGCAGAAAGAGCTAGACACTTACGAGAAACGTACGCCAAAATCGCGCTTAGCGCACGAGCAGGCGAGCAGCCGCGTTCCGCTAGGTGTCGGAAGTAACTATCGATTTTATCCGCCTTACCCGCTTTTCGTACAAGACGCAAAGGGCAGCCGGATTCGTGATCTGGACGGGAATCAATACCTGGATCACAACCTTTGCTACGGAGCTCTGTTCGCCGGGCATTGCCACCCGGCTGTAATGAAGGCCGTGGAAGAGCGCCTGAAGGTCGGGACGCTGTTCGGCATGCCGCATGGCTTGGAATTAGAGCTGGCGGACGAGATATGCGCGCGATTCCCTGTTGAGATGGTCCGCTTTGGAAACAGCGGGTCCGAAGTAACAATGCACTCTCTGCGTTTGGCGAGGTCCGTTACCGGTCGCGGCAAGATCATCAAGATGGAGGGTGGCTATCACGGTGGTCACGATGCAGTTTCCGTCAGCGTGAAGCCCAAAGAAGGACAGTTCGGCGATCCAAAACATCCGACGCCGGTGGTCTCGAGCTTAGGCGTTCTGAAAGGCACTTCCGACGCAACGCTGGTTGCTCCCTTCAACGATTTAGCCGCCGTCGAGCGTCTCTTTGAGGAGAACCCCGAGCAAATCGCGGCGCTCATTGTCGAGCCCATCATGATGAATATCGCGTTCTGCATGCCCGATCCGGGTTACCTGCAGGGACTGCGCGAGATTACTAAGCGTTACGGCGCAATGTTCATCATGGACGAGGTCAAGACGGGCGGAAAGCTCGCTTACGGGGGCGCTTGCGAATACTTCGACGTGAAGCCGGACATCGTTTGTCTCGGTAAATCGATCGGCGGCGGATTTTCTCTTGCGGCGTTTGCAGCCAGTCGCGAAGTGATGGACGTGATTGCCAAGCAGAAGATGTTTCACGCCGGGACGTACAACACGAATCCCGTGGTGATGTCCGCCGGAATGGCGACCTTCCGCGAGGTGCTGACGAAGGACGCGTTCGAGTACGTCGGCGGCCTGAACCAAAAACTGGTGGACGGGTACCAGGACACGATCAAGAAAGTTGGCCTGATCGCTTACGCGGATGGCGCGGGAGCCAACGGTGCGCTGATGTTTTACCCCAATCGCGTCCGCAACTACCGGGACTGGTATCACGTGGATGAAGATATCTGGACCCATTACTGGTTTGCCATGGTTAACCGCGGCATTCTCGCGCAGCCGTATTGGTGGGATGAGCAGTGGACCATTTCGGTTCAACACACGCCGAAGGATATCGATGAGCATCTCCAGGTATTCGCCGAAATTGCCCCTGCGCTCGCCGCGGCGCAAGAAGAACGCATGACCGTTGGACCGCTCGGAACCCACGCTTCCTGAAACTGCCCAGCAGATGTCCACTGACGTCAATCCGGCCAGCATGCAAGCGCCCGCTCCTCACCTGAAGCGGGCGCTTGGCGTGTGGGATCTCACCTGGTTGGCCATCGTGGCCATCGCGAATCTCAACGTGGTGCCCGTTATCGCAGCCAGCGGGCCGACCACCATGTGGCTCTGGATGCTAGCGCTGTTATTCTTCTTCCTTCCTCAGGGAATCGGCGTGATCGAGCTCTCGCACAGACTTCCCTCCGAAGGCGGCATTTACCTTTGGACGAAGGAGATGTTTGGCGATCTGCATGGCTTCCTTTGCGGATGGTGTTACTGGACCGCCAACATGTTTTTCATTCCGACGCTATTGTTTTATCTGGCAGGCGTAATCACATATACGGGCGCTCCGGGATTCACTAAGCTTGCCGAAAGCCCAATCTTCTTCGGGATGGTCACCATCGGCTTACTTTGGCTTACCGCGCTGGCGAACATTCGCGGGATTGGCGTCGGAAAGTGGGTAAACAATATTGGAGGGGTCGGCACATTGGTAGGAGCGACGATCCTCATCCTTTTAGGTCTCATTACGGTTTTCCGCTTCGGGCTGGTCATTCCTCTGAGCAGCTTCGCTCTGCGGCACATCGACTGGAGCACGGTTTCATCTTTCGGGGTGATTTGCTTCGCGCTGGTCGGACTGGAACTCGGCCCGGTGATGGGCGATGAGATCCGCGATCCGAAACGTAGTGTGCCGCGAAGCGTTGTCTATGGAGGCGTGCTCTCCGGCTTTCAATACATCGGCGCGACGCTCGCGGTGCTGCTGGCGGTGCCGCAGAAGGACGTTAAAGTTTTGCAGGGCGTTCTGCAAGGGGTCGACAGAATGACGGGCAAGCTGAACCTGGCATGGCTGCTTTTTCCGATCGCAATCCTGATCGCTATTTCGATTGTGGGCTCCACGTCCGCGTGGCTCAGCGGATCGGCGCGTATTCTTTTCGTCTCGGGTATCGATCGGTATCTCCCGAAACCGTTCGCCAGACTGCATCCGAAGTTCGGAACGCCGCACATCGCGCTAATGGGGATTGCTCTTCTCTCTTCGGGATTGATCTTGATGAGTTTCGCGGGAAAGACGACGGTTAAGGAGGCTTATGTCACGCTGCTCGATCTGGCCGTGGTTCTGCAAATGATCTCTTATCTTTATCTGTATGCCTCACTAGCTCGCGTCGCGTTCAGGAAATCGGATTCAGCGGGCTTTTTCAAACAGAGCCGGACACGCTTCGCTGCCGTAAGCGGCCTCGTCACAACGGGCCTTGGTATGATCGTGGCCTTTGTTCCGTCCCGGGCGGTCGATTCCGTGTGGCGCTTTGAAGTCAAGATGTTTGCAACCTGCGCGGCCTTTCTAGGTCTGGCGGCGGGTTTATTCTTCTTCTATTCGCGGCGCAGATCAAAGGCCCCGGTGCTCGTTCTCGAGGCCTGACCCATTCATGGCTATCGCATCCATAAATCCGGCAAACGGTGAGACTCTCGAGCAGTTCCAGCCCTTATCGGCCGAGCAGCTCGAGGCAAAGCTGAATCTGGCGCAGGCAGCCTTTCGGGAACACCGGAAGACTTCTTTCGCCGGACGTGCCGCGCATCTGCAGCGCGCGGCGAAGATACTCGAAGATGAGAGCGAACGCTTTGGCCGCATTATGACCTGCGAGATGGGCAAGACGCTCAAATCCGCGGTCGCAGAAGCTCAAAAGTGTGCTCTCGCGTGCCGTTATTATGCCGAGAACGGCGAAGCGCAATTATCGGACGAATTTATCCAGACGAATGCCAGCCGGAGCTTCGTCAGATACCAGCCTATCGGCCCCGTGCTCGCCATCATGCCCTGGAACTTTCCGTTCTGGCAGGTGTTTCGTTTTGCGGCGCCGGCTCTGATGGCCGGCAACGTCGGGCTGCTGAAACACTCCTCCAACGTGCCGCAGTGTGCGTTAGCTATAGAAGAGATTCTCATGCGCGCCGGATTCGCGCAGGGTACCTTCCAGACGTTGCTGGTCGAATCGGGTCAAGTGGAAGCGCTGCTCGACGATGACCGCGTGGCTGCCGCAACTCTAACAGGGAGCGAGCCCGCCGGCCGGGCGGTTGCGAGCCAGGCGGGTAAACAGATCAAGAAAACCGTGCTCGAGTTGGGCGGCAGCGACCCTTTCATCGTGATGCCCAGCACCGATCTCGAAAGTACGGTGAAGTCAGCGGTCGCGGCTCGCGTGATCAACAATGGGCAGTCCTGCATTGCCGCAAAGCGGTTCATCGTCGCAGATAGCGTTTATGAGGCTTTTGAACAAGCCTTCGTGCGTTCCATGGAGGCGCTGCGCATCGGCGATCCTCTAGTTCCCTCGACCGATATCGGTCCATTGGCGACAGCCAAGATTCGCGAGGATCTTCACGATCAGGTTATGCGTGCGAAGAGCGCGGGTGCTTCGATCCTCACCGGCGGCAGCAAGATCGATGGGCCGGGATATTTCTACTCCCCTACGGTGCTGGCTGATGTTTCTCGAAGCTCTCCCGTTTATCACGAAGAGTTTTTCGGGCCTGTCGCTATGCTGTTTCGCGTCAAAGACGCAGAGCAAGCCATAGAGATTGCGAACGATTCGCCCTTTGGCTTGGGATCGAGTGTCTGGACCAACGACGAAAGTGAGGTCGAGCGTTTCATCGACGGCATCGAAGCGGGCCAGGTCTTCGTTAACTCACCCGTAGCATCCGATCCGCGGCTGCCGTTCGGCGGCATCAAAAGGTCGGGTTACGGGCGCGAGCTCAGCGCAGTCGGCATTCGCGAGTTCGTAAATATTAAGACGATCTGGTGCAAGTAAGATTATGAACCGCCATCGCATGTTGATCAACGGTGAACGAAGGGACGCCGCAAGCGGATCCTGGTTTCCCGTTTACGATCCTTCAACGGAAGAGATCATCGCCGAAGTGCCGGATGCAGGTCCGGCGGATGTAGATCGCGCGGTGAAAGCCGCCCGCACCGCCTTTGACTCCGGGCCCTGGCCGCAAATGACGGCGCAAGAGCGTGGGCGTCTTCTGTTCAGGCTTTCCGATCGGCTGCGGCAGGAGTCCGCCAGACTTGCGGAACTCGAATCGCGCAACTGCGGCAAACCGATCGTTGAAGCCGAGTTCGACGTCAACGACACTGCCACGTGCTTCGAATACTACGGTGGTTTGGCCACGAAGGTCCTCGGCCATGTAAATCCGGTTCCCGATAATGCTTTGAGTCTCTCGCTGCGCGAACCGGTAGGCGTGGCAGGGCAAATCATCCCCTGGAATTACCCGCTGCTTATGGCTGCCTGGAAGCTGGCGCCTGCCCTCGCTGCGGGCTGCACCTGCGTTCTCAAACCGGCAGAGCAAACACCCCTGACGGTTTTGGAGATGGCGGGCTGGCTCGAAGAGATTGGCTTCCCGCCCGGAGTGATCAACATCGTGACGGGATTCGGTGAATCGGCGGGGGCGCCCATCGTTGCTCATCCCGATGTGGACAAAGTAGCGTTTACGGGTAGCGCGGCTGTCGGCAAAATCATTCTTCGAACTGCCGCTGAATCCATCAAGCGCGTCACGCTTGAACTCGGCGGCAAGTCTCCCAATATTTTCTTCGCGGATGCGGATTTTGAAGCGGCTTTAGACGGAGCGCTCTTCGGCGTCTTCATCAATCAGGGCGAGGTCTGCTCCGCAGGCAGTCGCATCCTGGTCGAAAAGCCGATCTATAGCAAGTTTGTAGAGGCGCTCGCCGAAAAGACGAAGACGATCAAATTGGGCGCACCGCTCGATCGCGAAACGAAGATGGGCCCTGTAGTTAGTAAGGAGCAGTACGAGCGCGTGCGGCAATACCAGGAAATTGGGAAACGAGAAGCAAAGCTTTTGACCGGCGGCGGGCGCGCGACGGGTTTTGATAAAGGCTTCTACCTAGAGCCGACCATCTTCGCCGACGTAGACAACAGCACCAGGATTGCCCGCGAAGAGGTTTTCGGCCCCGTAGCGTCGGTGATTCCCTTTGACGGCGAGAAAGAGGCAATCCAAATCGCGAACGACACACCTTATGGTCTTGCGGCGGCGGTGTGGTCCCGCGATATCTTTCGTGCGCTTCGCGTCGTGAAAGCGGTTCGAGCCGGCATCGTTTGGGTCAACCATATGCAGCCGACCTACGTCGAAGCTCCGTGGGGCGGCTACAAGCAATCCGGATTCGGTAAAGAGTTAGGCCCCTGGGGCATCGAAGAATATCTGGAGACCAAGCAGGTTCACATCAACTTGAGCGAACAACCAATCGGGTGGTACTAATGGGCGCAATCGAACTCAAGACTTCCATTCCGGGTCCCAAATCCTCTGCATTGATGAGTCGCTCGGCCGCTGCTGTCGCGCGCGGCGTTTCGCAGATCACGCCGATTTTCGTCGCTCGCAGCGAAGGCGCCCTGATCGAAGATGTCGATGGAAACCGGTTTCTCGATCTGGCCGGCGGCATAGGATGCCTGAATGTCGGCCACCGCGCGCCCGAAGTGACCGATGCCGTGCACAAGCAGGTAGAGCGATTCCTGCATACGTGTTTCATGGTCACACCTTACGAGAGCTACATAGCTCTGGCCGAAAAGCTGAACGCTCTTGCGCCTGGTAATTGGCCGAAGAAAACGCTGCTGGTCAACAGCGGTGCGGAGGCTGTCGAAAATGCCATCAAGATCGCCCGCGCTTACACCAAGCGCCCGGCGGTGATCTGTTTCGAAGACGGATTTCACGGCCGCACTTTGCTGACGCTATCCCTTACCAGCAAGACTCATCCATATAAAGCAGGGTTCGAGCCGTTCGCAAGTGATGTCTATCGCATTCCTTACGGCTACTGTTACCGGTGCTCATACAACCTGACGTATCCGGATTGCAAGCTGCATTGCGCGCACCAATTGGAAGATACATTCAAGCGAGTGGTCGCCGCCGAGTCCGTTGCCGCGATCATTGCCGAACCGGTACTGGGCGAAGGCGGCTTTGTTGCACCTCCCAGGGAGTGGCTGGGCATCGTTCATGAGATTTGCAAGCGCCACGGCATCCTGCTTATCGCGGATGAAGTGCAAAGCGGGTTCGGGCGGACCGGGAAGTTTTTTGCCTGCGAGCATTCAGGCGTGGAGCCGGACCTTCTTGTTTCCGCGAAAAGTCTCGGCGGAGGATTGCCGATCGCGGCCGTGACTGGCAGGTCGGAAATCATGGACAATACCGGGCCGGGGTCTTTGGGCGGTACGTTTGGTGGAAATCCGCTGGCCTGCGAAGCGGCGCTCGCGGCAATCCGGGTCATTGAAGAACACGATCTCAATCGTCGGGCCCTCGACTTGGGCAGTTTGTTCAACCGCAGGGTTCTTGGGTGGCGTGAACGATTCGGCAGCATCGGAGACGTCAGGGGTATCGGTGCGATGCAGGCCTTCGAAGTTGTGCTACCTGACGGGTCGCGGTCTCCCGATCCTGAAACAACCAAAAGAATCGTCCGTTACTGCCTGGAACATGGCGTAATCCTGGTCACGGCAGGCACGTACAGCAACGTGATTCGCCTTCTCATGCCGCTCGTCATCACTGACGACCAAATGACTGAGGCGTTGGACGTGCTTGAGGCCGCGATTCAGTATGCCGGGCCAACAGAATCTGCACAGTCGGAAGCAGATGTGCCGGTAGCCGTCGCGTGATCAGGGGTCTTCTCGTTATTTGCTTGCTTGCGGCAACACTTAGTTGCAAGAGCAGCCCGCCCACGCTCGGGTTGTTAGTTTGGGAAGGCTATGCGGATCCGTCCTTTATCCGCGGCTTCGAGGCAAAGTGCGGGTGCAAGGTCAGCGCCTCTTACATGGGGTCGAGCGATGAACTCGTCGCTAAATTGCGCGGCGGGAGCGCCAGTAACTATGATGTGATCTCTCCGTCGAGCGATGTTGCCGGCATGATAGCGACGAGCGGATTGGCGGCGCCTCTCGATCTCAACGAAATTCCGAGCTACAACCAGCTCATGCCCGCCCTGACCTCGCTTCCGCTCGCGAAGGCGCAAGGCAAGGTCTACGGAGTTCCGTTTCAGTGGGGGCCCAACCCGCTCTTGTACGACACTAATTCCTTCCCAACACCTCCGGACAGCTGGAATGTTCTCTGGCGGCCTGATCTGCGAGGCAAAATCTCTGTTTGGGATGATCTTTCGACGGTGTACATGGCCGCCCAGGTACTCGGGTACGACAAACCAGATCCCAGCGCGCTTTATAACCTCACTGACGAACAACTCGACAAGGTGAGGGCGAAGCTCATCGAGTTAAAGCCGAATATCCGAAAAATGTGGTCGACAGGAGGCGAGCTTACCAACCTGTTTGAGAGTGAAGAGATTCGCATCGCGATGGGGTGGCCGCTGGTGACAAACCAGCTCCGAGCGCGCCACTTCCCGGCGGCAGAGACGATTCCGAAAGAGAACACAACAGGCTGGATCGATCACCTGATGATCACGTCCGGGAGCGAGCATAAGAAACTCGCCTCACAGCTCATCGAGTATCTGACGGAAGCAAAAACGCAGCAACTGGTCAGCGCCGTGACGGGTTATCTGCCTGCCAATCCAGCAGTCGCGCAATATCTGTCTCCGGAACAAAAGAAAGCGCTGCATCTCGACGATCTGACAGAGTACCAGAAGCATATATACTTCTGGCAAAATGTGCCGCGCCGCGACAAATACAACCAGATTTGGAATGAAGTAAAGGCCGCACAGTAAATCACCGCAAAAGCATGCGAGGGGAATCACTGCTCTCCATCCGGAATATCCAGAAGAGTTTCGGCAACACTCGAGTTTTGCACGAGATAAGCCTGGAAATTGCTCCAAGCGAGTTCCTTACGATTCTGGGCGAAAGCGGGTCCGGGAAGACGACGCTGTTGAGAATCCTGGCCGGGTTCGAACGCCCCAACGCGGGCGAAATTTGGATGGACGGTGCGCGATTCGACACGCTTCCGCCAAATCGCCGCAATGTAAACACGGTTTTCCAGAGCTACGCACTATTTCCGCACTTGTCCGTGTTCGAGAACATTGCCTACGGCTTGCGTGCCAAAACAATACCCGCAGGCCAGGTTGCCGAGCGAGTCGACGGGGCACTTACGCAGATGAAGCTGAGTGAGTTGGCTCAGCGCCGTCCCGCGCAGTTGAGCGGCGGCCAGCAGCAGCGTGTCGCTTTAGCCAGAGCGCTGGTAAATCGCCCGCGTTTGCTCCTGCTCGACGAACCCCTTTCGGCTCTCGATGCGAACCTTCGAAGGCAGATGCAGCTCGAACTCAAGAATCTCCAGCGGCAAGTCGGGATATCATTCGTTTTCGTTACACACGATCAGGAAGAAGCCATGATTCTCTCCGATCGAATTGCGCTGCTGCGGCACGGCAGGATCGAGCAGCTTAGCACCCCGCAAGAGCTTTACAATCAGCCGAAGACCGCTTACGCGGCGACTTTTGTCGGACAGACAAACCTGCTTCAGGCCTCGATCAAAGACGGTATTGCGCAAGTTGGTCCGCTCCGGTGGGCAACCGACTTGGAGAACGGCGCCGCGGCATTCTCTTTGAGACCCGAGCAGATTGCCATCACGGATCAAAGTAGGGTGCGGCCGGGGCAGGTGCAGGCTCGGGCAGAAGTCGTCCGGCGCGCTTTTGTGGGCTTCAGCGAGATTCTGGAGGTCGACTGCGAAGGGCTTCCGCTCCTGGTACGAGTGCCTAATGGAGCTGTTTGTGAAGGTACCGTTTGGCTCGACATCCCGGCCCGCCATTTGGTTCCGTTGGCTCCTGAGCGCCTCTGATGTACTCCCGAGCGTACGGCCGACTGACCACCGTCCCGCCTCTCGCGTGGGTAACGCTCTTCCTGTTCCTGCCGTATGCCTTCCTGTTTTGCTTCAGCTTCTGGGAAGTTCGCGCTCAGACCATCGTTCATCAATGGACTTTCGACAACTACCGCCAACTTCTTCAGAATCGGGTCTACTTCGACGTACTGATGCGTTCCGCGCGCATCGCGGGAGGAGTTACGCTGCTGGCCCTCGCATTGGGTTTCCCATTGGCGTATTTCGTATCGTTCCGCGCTTCACGGAAGGATCTGCTGTACCAGCTGGTCATCATCCCCTTATGGGTCAGTTACCTGGTCCGCGCTTATGCCTGGAAGACGATTCTCGGCAGCGATGGCGTACTGAACACTTTGCTGATGTATGGCGGCGTAGTTCACCACCCGCTGAGCTTTCTTCTCTACAGCCCTTTCGCGGTGACGCTGACGCTCACGCATATCTACACGCCCTTTGCTTTTCTGCCGATCTACGCCTCGCTTGAGCAAATTCCCCGGCCGTTGATCGAAGCCGCGGAGGATTTAGGGGCCAGCCGCTTTCGCATCTTCCGCACGGTCGTTTTTCCGCTGGCTTTACCCGGAGTGGTTGCCGGCGCAACGTTTGCGTTCGTTTTGAGCCTGGGTGACTTTTTGGCACCGCTGCTGATCGGCGGTCCGAATGGGGTGATGATTTCGAATCTTGTCGTGAGTCTTTTCGGGGCTGCTTACGACTGGCCTTTGGGTGCCGCGATCTCACTTTGCATGCTGGTATTAGTCGTCACGCTGATCACGCTGGCTGAGAGGCTGCAGCGACGGTTGCAGCATGGAGCGGCATGAGAGAGCGCCGTCGGTTCAGCTGGCTTTCCGTGCACGCCGCCTTCGTTTTCGCGTTCCTGTATCTGCCGATCTTCATTCTGGCGCTTTACTCTTTTAACGGAGAGAGCGTGGGCGGCTTTCCACCCCGAGGCTGGACGCTGCGCTGGTATTCCGTTCTCTTTGAAGACGAGGCACTCTGGTCATCGATCTCAAACAGCGCGCTCGTAGCGGCATTTGCGGTAGTTCTTTCGCTGCTTTTCGGGCTGCCGGCCGCGCTGGCTCTCGATCGGGTAAGTTTTCCGGGAAAAGTAATCTTCCGACGCTTGATTCTGCTTCCCTTGATCTTGCCGGGAATCATAACGGGACTTTCGCTGTTGATGCTGTTCGTATCGGCGGGCGTAAAGCTTAGCCTGCTGACGATAGCGATCGGTCACGGAACAGCGCTCATATCGATTGCGGTGACGGAGATATCGGCTGGGCTGGAGAAGTCTGATCGTGCTCAGGAGGAAGCCTCGCTCGACCTTGGTGCGAGCGAGTGGCGCACTTTTTGGCGCGTAACGCTTCCCAACCTGAAGCTTTCGATTATCGCGGCGGCGCTGCTGATTTTCACGTTGTCGCTTGACGAAATCGCGGTCAGCTTTTTTCTAGTCGGGCGGGAGAACACATTGCCGCTCGAGATCTGGTCGCGTCTCAGAAGAGGAATCACGCCCGAGATCAATGCCGTCTCGACGCTACTCTTTTGCTTTTCGCTGATTACTATCCTGCTGTGGTACAAACTTCGAAGACCCAATCACGATGAACAAGAAACGAGCCAAGCCAGCTCGATCTCTGAAATCTGAGAGGCCGAAAGGATCTCGTATTGGCTTCTTGACGGTTGGCCAAACGGCGCGCATTCTGGGCATTAGCGCGTCCACGCTCCGGCTTTGGGAGAACGTCGGATTGATCAGTCCGGCACGAAGCGCAGGCAAATATCGGCTCTATAATCCGGAATTACTCGAAGTCTTGAAGAGAATCAAGTATCTTCGCGACGTAAAAAAGCTGAGCGTGCCGGGGATCAAGCAGGTGCTCGGGAAAAGTTTGTCTAAAGCTGCTTCAGCGGCTCAAAACGGATCAGCGAACGCCGAGATCGGGTCAAAGCTCAGGCAAATGAGGCAGCGGCTGCAATTAGGGATTGTCGAAGCGGCGAATCGGGCTAAGATTTCACCCGGCTTTCTTAGCGCAATTGAACTTTCTAAGGCAAATCCTTCGGTGGCAACGCTGCAAAGGCTCGCCGCCACTTACAACACGACTGTGCTCGAGTTTTTCGACATGCCCAAGCATGTGAGGAGGCTGATCCGTCCCGAGCAGCGCAGGACGCTGACGACCGAATCGGGCGTGTGCATTGAGCTCTTATCGATCGGGACGAAGATGCTCGAATGCATGATCTTTCGTGTTCCGGCCAAGTCGGGAAGCGATGGCTCGTACTCGCATGTAGGTGAGGAGTTCATCTACATGCTCGAGGGCGAGCTGGAAATTTGGCTGGACGAATGGGAGTGCCACACTTTGAAGCCGGGCGACAGCTTCTGGTTTGAAAGCAACCTGGGCCACCGGTGGTTCAATCCGTCGAAAGTGGAGGCCGTGCTCATCTGGGTGAACACGCCCCTCACGTTCTGAGATTCGAGACTTCTTACTCCTCGACGTAGCTGTCCGCCAGGGTCAGAGCATTGTCGAAAGCGGCAACGGCGAAGTCGATTTCGTGTTTCTCGATAATGAGCGGCGGCGCAATTACGAAATGGCTGATCCAGGGGTTGATTGCGACGCCGGCTTTGCTCATTTCGGCGGCTACTTTATCGACGACGAGAGGTTGGCCGCTGATCTTTTCTTCTTTCGTGTTCAAAGGCTTCTTGGTAGTGCGATTTTTGACGAGCTCGACCCCCCAGAAGAGGCCTAATCCGCGAACATCTCCGACCGAGGGGTGCTTTTCCTTTAAGGCCGAGAGCTGCCGACCCAGATACTCGCCCATTTCGCGGGAGCGTTCCACCAGGTTGAGGCGCTGCATCTCATGTATGGTGGCGATCGCCGGCGCAAGCGTCATCGGATGCGCTTCATAGGTGTGCCCATGCGCAAAAATGTGGTCTTCGAAGTGGTCGGCAATCCGCTGAGTGGTAGCGCAGAGACCAAGCGGCATGTACGCGGATGTAATGCCTTTTGCGGTGACCAGGATATCGGGCTGGACGTTCCAGTGGTCCATGGCGAACCATTTGCCCGTGCGCCCCCAACCCGTCATGACTTCGTCGGCGATCAACAGAACATTCTGGCGGTCACAGATTCGGCGCAATCTCGGAAAGTACTCGGGCGGCGGGACAAGGACGCCATTGGTTCCCACAACAGGCTCCACGAGCACGGCCGCGACATCGCTTTCGTTCTCGATCATGTGCTCGAGATAATCGGCGCAGGCGATATCGCATTCCGGATAAGTATGCTTGATCGGGCATTTGTAGCAGTTCACTTCAGGGCCGAAAATAACGCCAGAGCCTTTTGCGGCAGGCTCGACGGGCCACCGGCGCATGTCCCCGGTTGCGCCGATTGAACCCATGGTGGACCCGTGATAGGAACGGTAGCGCGCGAGTATCTTCGTTTTCCCGGTAAACATGCGCGCGATTTTGAAGGCAGCTTCATTGGCTTCCGTTCCTGAAGTGGCGAAAAAGAACTTCTGCAGGTTGCCGGGCAGGACATCGAGCAGCAGTCGACTGAGTTCGACCCGCACATCCGTCGCGTAACCTGGCGCAATGTAGGGTAACGTGCGAGCCTGGGCTTCAATGGCAGCGATGACCGCGGGGTTTTTGTGGCCCAGATTGACGCACATCAGCTGGGAGGAGAAATCGAGGTAGCGTTTGCCGTTGCCATCGATAAAGAAGCAGCCTTCCGCATCGACGATGTGGATCGGAGTCCAGCCCTTCTGGAAGCGCCACGTCCCGTAGTTGAGCTTGCGGGTCCAGGCGGAGATTTCCTGGGAAGACAGCGATGTCGGCATACCAAGAAACTTACATGAAAGACTTCAGGCAGTCAATCGTCAGGCTCGCTTCAGAAGCTCTTCGACGGCCCGGTGCCCCTGATCGATCGCGCAATCTGTGTAGGCGTAAGCGCCGGCATCGGAGTTCGCGATTGTGATGCGCCCGTAGGGCTGTCGAGCGGTCACGCAGGGGCCAGGTTTGCCTTCGAGCCAAAATTTATCCCAAAGCGAGTTGTATTGGTAGGCGTAGCCGTGCGGCCAGCGATTGACGGTAATGGCGGCGATATCTCGAGCCGGATCGAAGCCGCCCGCGCTCAAAGTGCGTGACATCTGATCGCGTATGTTGCGCTCGAAGGTTTCGAAAGAAGTCTCGAAGAGGTTCTGACGACCTGCCCGGTGCTGATCGCGAGCAGGAAGCCCTGGATGGCACGGCACGCGCTGCATATGCACCACGATCGACTGTTCCGGATCGTGAGAGCAACGATAGCCGTCGATGCTAACGGGCATGTCCAGAGCCATTTCGTCATGAAAGCTGCCGGGAGCGTAGACAGAACTGACGCCGAGTTTCTGAAACGCGGTCCAGTTTTGAATGACTACGTTCGTATAGACGAGTGGAACCTTGACGGCAAACGATAAGGCGGTCTTCTGTTCTGCTGGTAATTCGGGGCAAATGTAAGGAATCATCGTGTGCCAGCAGGCCAGAATGCATTGCTTGGCGCGTACGCTTTGCAGTTTGCCGAGGCGCATGTACGTGATGTCGACGGCTTTGGCTGCTGCCGGATCTCCCGCGTGGGCGACGCGCACTACGGTGCTGTTCAGCCGAATGCGGGTATTCGAGCTCTTGCTGTCGAGCAGAGCGAATTTGGTGCGCGCGGTGACAATGTCGGAGGCGTTTTCGCCCGGGACGGCAGCAGGAATCAGCTTTCGGACAAGCAGACGCGCGATGGAAGAGTTGCCGTCGGGAAAATGAAAGAAGTACTCTTCGGCTTCCGGAACACGAATCGCGTCGTGGTTCTGGCCGGGTCCGGGGTGCGGATCGAGGTTCATGCCGGCAAAACCGGGGAAGCCCAAACCCCAGGCGTCCTGCGCGGAAACAGCGTCGATCCCGACACCAAACAGACTGTACGGACGGGCTTGCAAAACTTTGACAACGTCGATGTGGGCGCCTACACAATCGGTCAGGAATCTCGCATAACTCATGCGGGCCATCCTGGCTTTCTTCTGATCCGAGGTGAGGCCGGGCAGATAGTCCTTCTTCTGCTCGTAGAGACGCCGGAAGTCGTGCTTGGCCTGATCCGCAATGGGAGCTTCGGCATAGAAGGTTGTCCAGGGACTGGCGGAACCGGCGGCAGCGGGCTCATCCTCATCCTCATCGGCGAGAGGAGAGGCGACCAGTTTGTCAGCGCCGAAGGTTTCCTTGTCGAAAAACATGGCCGGACGAAGACCACGAGACGAGTAGATGGTGCGGTCGATCAGGCGCGGGAACGAGGCTACATCGATGCCCAATTCGTTGACTAGGGATTTGGCTACAGGGCTGTAGGGCGACGGGCTCTCAATCGAGAAGGTTCCGCCATAGCCGAGCAGAGTGCGGCTGGTCTGATGAAACTCGTTTCGTTTGGCGTGGCCGCCAAAATCATCATGATTTTCGAGGATAAGAACGCGGGTGTTTCCGCCCGTGGCTTTTCTATAGAAGTGCGCGGCGGAAAGGCCACTGATACCACCGCCCACGATGACGAGGTCGTACTCTTCTCCGGTCGGTGTGGCGGTTCCGGCGTGCTGAAAGAAGGTGCCGTCGCGCACAGAGTGAGGAGTTTTATAGATCTCGTCGTGGTCTCCGCGCATTCCGGTGAGGGTGGGCGGATAGTAGCCAGGAGCTCCTTCGGGATCGGCCGGAGTAGCATCTTCGGACCACAGTGATCCGGGTGAAAGCAAAGCTCCCGCGGAAACGGCGATGCCGTTCAAGAAGTCACGCCGCCTGATGCGGCGATGCATTCCGAGATTACGATCGTTCGAATCCATGGGCGATTATGGATGCTTAGGTTAGCACGGGGTTTGCGGCGAGTTCGTTCGATCGGGAGAGGATGACTTGTTCAAGTGAGTGATGCGTATGACCGGTTCTTAGGGATGGATCGCGCGATATCCCGGCGCGATTTCATGAATGGCATGGCGGTCGCGATCGGCGCTCTCGGAAGCGCCCATCCGCTCGGAGCAAACGAGGCGCAAGGGGACTATCCGCCCGTGCGAAGCGGCATGCGCGGGAGCCAGCCGGGCTCGTTTGAGACCGCGCACGCTCTGAGGGATGGAACATTCTGGGCGAAGGCAGGAAAGCCAATCGATACGGGTGAAACGTACGACCTGATTATTGTCGGCGCAGGCATAAGTGGGTTGTCGGCGGCACATTTCTTTCGCGAACGTGCCGGGACATC
Organism: Terriglobia bacterium; assembly: GCA_963723645.1. Taxonomy (GTDB): domain Bacteria; phylum Acidobacteriota; class Terriglobia; order Bryobacterales; family Bryobacteraceae; genus Bog-105. The sequence continues at coordinate 1,099,424 of CAVRRR010000003.1, read as the reverse complement.
GGCGCGCATTCTGATTCTGGAAAATCACGACGACTTCGGCGGTCATGCAAGGCGCAACGAATTTCATCTCGGCGGCAAACTGCAGCTGATGAATGGCGGCACGCTTGGGATCGACAGTCCGACTCCTTATAGCGCGGAGGCGGATGGGCTGCTGAAAAAGCTGGGTGTCGATCCGCCGCGGTTTCAAAAGAAGTTTGCAGATTCAAAGTTTTATAGCTCGCTCGGGCTGCGGCCGGCCGTGTTTTTCGATAAAGAAACATTTGGTTCAGATAAGCTCGTCACGGGTTTGCCGCACGGCGGTGAGGAAGAGGAGGCGATCGGGACGGGCGGAGGGTGGGAGAGCTTTCTTAAGCGGACTCCTCTTTCCGAGCAGGTGCAGCGTGACATTCGGCGTATAGAAGGCGGCAAGGAAGACTTCCTGCCGGGGCTCTCGTCGGCGGAGAAGAAGGCCCGGCTTTCGAGGATCAGCTACCGCGACTTTCTGCTACAGGTGGTGAAGGCGGATCCGGGAGTCGTGCCGTTTTACCAGACGCGCACACATGGCGAGTGGGGCGTGGGCATCGATGGGGAACCTGCACTCGATTGCTGGGCGATCGGGCTGCCCGGTTTTGCGGGCATGAAATTGGATCCGGGTGCGGCGCCGCACATGAGCTACACGGCCGCGGGATATGCGAACGGCGGGTCATACCGGTTTCACTATCCTGATGGAAATGCGTCGATCGCGAGATTGCTTTTGCGCGACTTGCTTCCCGAAGCGATGCCTGGCAGCACTGCGGAGGATATCGTGACCGCTCGCGCCGTTTATGAAAATCTCGACAAGCCCGATAGTGTGACCAAAATTCGTTTGAACAGCACGGTGGTGCGGGCGCAAAATGTGCCCCATTCCCAGACTGTCGAAGTGATGTACGCGCAAGGGAAGCAGGTGTTCACGGTGCGCGGCAAAGGGTGCGTGCTGGCGTGCTGGAACACGGTGATCCCTTACCTGTGTCCTGATCTGCCGACGCGGCAAAAGGAAGCGCTGCATTACCTGGTCAAGGTGCCGCTGGTCTATACGACTGTGGGCATTCGTAACTGGACGTCTTTTCAGAAGCTGGGTATCAGCAGCGTATACGCGCCGGGCTGCTATCACCCGTCGGTCAGTTTGAATGCGTGCGTGAACATCGGCGAATACCGGAGCCCGCGGTCGCCGGAACAGCCGATGCTGCTGCGGCTCTATCGCACGCCGTGCCAGCCAGGATTGCCGGTGCGCGAACAGCAGAAAGCAGGGCGCGGTGAGTTGCTTGTGACCAGCTTCGAGACATTCGAGCGAAGCATACGCGATCAACTCGCGCGAACACTGCACGAAGGCGGCTTCCATCCGGCGAACGACATCGAAGCGATCACGGTCAATCGATGGCCCCACGGATACGGCTACGAATACAATCCGCTGTTCGATCCCGATTGGCCGGAAGCGGAGCGCCCGCATATCATCGGGCGGCAGCAATTTGGGCGGATCGCAATTGCGAACACGGATTCAGCCGCGACTGCTTATACGGACACGGCCATCAATGAGGCATACCGGGCTGTCCATGAACTCACCGGAGCACGCGATGGAAGTGCGTGAAGTGATGGTCGGGCTCGTAGCCTAGTTTGCGGTAGAGCGCTTGAGCGGCGTGATTGTCATGCGCGGTCGCGAGAGTCAGGCGCTCAGCGCCGGTCTCGATGGCAAATCGCTCGGCTTCCCGCATGAGCACTTCGGCGACACCGCTTCTGCGGGCGGTGGGCGTCACGAACAAGTCTTCGAGGTACCACATGGGCCGCATGACGAGTGTGTTGGTGCCGGGGATGAGATGAACAAAACCGACGGCCTCGCCGGCATTCGTGCGCGCGAGAAAGAAACGCGTGCTCCCAGTCGCTATCTCGCGGGCCACATAGGCCTGTGACGCAGCGACGTCGGACGACTGCTCGTAGAAGACACGATAGGCGTCGAACAACGATGCGAGATCGGGTGTGTCCCCGGGTCCGGCAGGCGAGATCGAGATGGCTTGCATCGACAGACAATCATATCGGGAGTTGGCGTTCCTACCGCTACATAAAAAAGCCGCGGCAGGAGGTACGACAAATGGGGTGAAGCGAGGGGGGTCCAACGGTAGATCACAAATGCACGGAATCTTCTAAGCATCTTTCAAAACAATGGGTTAGCCTGCCCAAAAAGGGGTGTCCAGAACGCGGGTATGCCATACTTCAGAGCGAAAAAGGAAGGTCAAAAAAGTACAGTTTTGGGGCGAATGCATAGCGAAACTGAGGGGTTTTTGAGGCCAAAAAGAGGGGTTTCGAGGTGTTTTTGGGCCATTTTGGCGGTAAATACGCAGTTGGTTCTGGCGGCTCTCGGAGGCGCGGCATACGGCCAGAGAGCGCGGGATCTCGGGGTGCCGTTCGATGGCAAACCGGGGCCGCTCGACGCGATCACTGACGTTGCCGGTGTCGAAGTCGGGCACACAACCCTGATTTCCGGTGAAGGCAAACTGGTGCCGGGCAAAGGTCCGGTGAGAACCGGAGTAACGGCGGTTCTGCCTCGCGGCAAGAAGGATGCTACGCCTGCGTTCGCCGGATATTTCGCGCAGAACGGCAACGGAGAGATGACGGGGACGGCGTGGATCGAAGAATCCGGTTTCGCCGAGGGGCCGATCCTGATCACCAACACGCACAGCGTCGGCGTAGTCAGAGACGCAACGATCAAATGGAAAATTGCGCGGCAGCCGAAGGGACAACCCTTCGAGGATCTGTGGTCGCTGCCGATCGTGGCCGAAACATGGGACGGTTATTTGAATGACATCAACGGGTTTCATGTTACGGACCGCGATGCGTTTCATGCTCTCGATTCTGCGCACACCGGAAGCGTCGAAGAAGGCGGCGTGGGAGGCGGCACCGGCATGGTTTGTTACGGATTTAAGGGCGGCATCGGAACCGCCTCCCGGAAGCTGGACGCAAGCCAGGGTGGTCACACAGTCGGAGTTCTGGTGCAGTGCAATTGCGGAAGACGGCCGCTGCTAAGCATTGCGGGCGTGCCCGTGGGCAAAGAGATCACGGAAGGCGTGCCTTACGCGGCCAACGACTGGCGCATAGGACACGAGGACGTGGGGTCGATTATCATACTCGTCGCGACGGATGCGCCGCTTCTGCCGACGCAACTGAAACGCCTGGCGAAACGGGCAACGATGGGTCTGGCACGAACGGGTTCCATTTCGGGGAATGGTTCGGGCGACTTGTTTCTGGCATTCTCGACGGCGAATCACGATGTCAAAGGCGAGGGCACGAGCGATCTGAAGATGCTGGGAAATGAATCTCTCGACCCGATTTTCGAGGCTACTGTCGAAGCAACGGAAGAGGCAATCGTCAATGCCATGGTGGCGGGCAAGACGACTGTGGGTGTAGACGGCCACAAAGTGATCGGCCTGCCTCACAATGAGCTGATCGAGGTGCTGCGGAAGTACCAGCGCCTGGCCCGCGCGCGTTAAAAGCCTGCGGCGGTTTGGGCAGCGGTCCTCGTTACTTGTCGCCGTTGGCGGAGATCTCTGCCTGCAGGATGGAAATTACTTGCGCTTTCGAGCGGCCGATTACCGTCGATAAGCCGAGTGAAGCTCTGCGTTTTTCAATCGACGAGTTGGCCTGAACTGCGCCATGCGAGATGACCCAATCGTTGATTATCGTGAATAGCTGGGTCGGTGCGTCGTATTGCAGAACGAGTAAATATTCTTTGCCCGGCTGAAGAAAAAATGCCTTCGGATCCGTCAGGAGACTCATCTTCTCTCCGCTGGGTAGTCGGATGGTCCCTCCCGGAACAGCAGTTGTGATCGAGGAGCCAAGAGCCAGCGATATGCCGTTCGATTCAAAAACGTAGCTCACGGTCAGGTATATCTCTGTGCATATTGAGAGCTCGGAAGCAGAGAAAAATGTCCTGTATCCAGTAAAGGTGGCAATAACAACACAACGGTCCGGAACTGCTGGAAACTCTTTTATGCCGCCTAAAGGTTTCCCTGTCAGGTTCAGAACCGATCCTTCGGCGACATGAAAGGAACTTGCGTTGTCGGGAGTGATCTTCACAGGACTTGCGAGCCCTTTGTCGAAGCGGTTATCGCGCAGCTTTCTCGCATCTGGACTCACGGTATCCGGAACATCGTTCGCAGATGGAACCTTCATCCAGGCGTTGGCGGCGTTTGCTGGTGCTGAGGGCTCCGGTGACTGCGCGTGCGCCAGAAGACCTATAGTCAATAAGACAGGAAGCATTTTCATCCCGGTCTAGAACTTATACATCTACAATCTTGATTGTCGCTGTTACGGAGGTATTGGCCCCGCTGGCCGGCGCTCGCTAGAAGCCTGCGGCGGTTCGCGCCGCGGGTGGCGGCTCAGACGCGCGGACATCGATGACGGCTTCGGCGATCTGGCCCAGATATTTGCCATCGGCTAAGACGTCTGCGGCGATGGCGATGCGCGATTGCGGCTCGTGAAAGTCGGGTGGAATCGTGATGGCGAGCTCCGCTTTGCCGGCTTCACCGGGCTGCACGGTGATCTTCGAAACGGCTGGCGTGGCCCGCCAGCGGGAGGGCATCGCGATCGCGACCTGCAGTTCGATAGGGTGCTTGCGATGGTTGCGGGCGCGAATCTCAAAACGCCGCGTTTCTCCGGGCGCGGCGAGGGACTGGTAAGGGTAGAGTTCGACCCAGGAGGGGTCGATGCCCAGGTCCGCATCGGGATCTGCAATCAGGCCGCGAATCATCGCGTCCTGTTTCTCGATCTTCGTTTTGAAGTCCCGCACCATGTCCAGATCAAGCAGGAACGGCTCACCGTGGCCGGGGCAAAGAATCTGGGGCTTGAACTCGATCAGGTTGTCGGCGGATTTCAAGTAGTCGCCGAGCTTCACGCGGTTGCGGTAGATCAAGTTGTGGCGGATCTGGAAGGGCCGGTCGGCATCGTGGAAGAAGGCGTCACCAGTAAACCCGAGGCGCACGCCATCGATGGTGGCAAACAGCGCCATTTGAAAATTGGTGTGGCCCGGCGAGTGAACGGCGGTGAACTCAAATTCTTCCCAGCGGAATGTTTCGCGGTCGCGGATCACGCGGTCCACATGAATGGGTTCGCCGAGTGTGCAGCCCAGATTGTGCCCGCAAGGGTTCGCGAGGATGCCGGCGAAGTTTTCGAAACACCAGACTTTGGTGCCGTGGTGTTTGGCGAGGTACGGGAAGCCATTCAAATGGTCATCGTGCATGTGACTCGGCAGCGCAACATCGACAGACTTCAAGCCGTGATTGGCGCGCAGATTCTCAATGCTGTGTTCGACGAAGCGAAAGCGATCGTAGACGTCTACCGAGTCTTTGAAGGCGTAAAAGGAGTTCCAGCTCGGTCCGCCATAGTCGAGAAACAGCGCTTTGCCGCTGTCGCTGATGATGGCGTAGAAGGAAGACATGGTCTGGTAGTGCGCGACGACGTGCGGCGTTAGCTGGCGAGGCTTGTTGCCGAGACTGCCGCCCCAGGACTTCCAATAGCCGAACCAACTGGAGAGCTTTGCGATGAGCTCCTGCATTCCAGGGAGCGGGTCCGCGATCTCGGTTCCATGCGAAGGACAGAGCATTTTGGGGGAGAGTCTGGCGAGTTCGGTGAGGGAATAGGCGGAGAGGTCAACGCCCTCGTGCTCTTCGTAGTAGTACTGCAGATCATAGAGCGTTTTGACCTTGCCGGGAGAGTGCATGAGGTCGCCCGAGAAGGCTATTTTTCGGCTGTCGATTTGCGCGACGAGAGTGATAGACCCCGGCGTGTGGCCCGGTGTGGGTTGGATGAAGAACTCGTGCTCGCGCCAGCGGAAGGTTTCATAGTCGCGCAGCACGGCCGCGACGGGAATGTTTTGCGTGAGGGAGAAAAAATCGTTGCGAACGTAATAGAGCTCGAAGATGCGGCGATTGCGCCAGAAGTTCTCGACGCTTTCGAAGTATTGGCGTTCGTGTACAGGGACGGCGATGGGGATGCGCCGTGAAGCGGCAAGGTGGTCGCCCTGCGCCTGATCGCGATGGTGGTGAGTGTGGAGAATCCAATCGACGGATGTAATGCCGAGACCGGGGAGATGGCTGAGTATGCTGCCGGAGCCGAAGTCGATGAGCAGAGCGCTCGTGCCGCTCTTTATGATGTACACGTTGCAGGTGTCTTCGAGAACAAAGAGGTTTTCGGAGAGTCTGCGCGGCGCCCCTGCGGGTTGGAATGGCGCGGAATGGCTTTCGGGTGAGTCCGGTTGAGCGATGCGGGCGCCGGCCGCCGCGGAGGCAGCAGTGGTCTGTAGAAAGCCTCGCCGTGAAAGGTGGTCGGAATCCATCACTCTTCGAGAGCGTTTACCTCAGTGCTCGCGGCGGTCTTGGGATCGATGCGAAACGTTTTGATTTCGTAGGGCCGGAAGCGGGCGACCCAGCGCAGCGAGGGAGACGCAAGGGTGAAGTTTGCGACCGCGGGTTGCCCGTGCGTTTCGTAGCAGCGCAAGATGAGATCGTCACCCGATTCAGACTTCTTGATGGCGGAGACCACAACGTTTGAGGCGTCTACCGAGAGGAACGTTGCAGATTGCGGGCGCGCGCCCGGATGAATGCCCTGATAGATCATTGGCACGGGCGAGGTAAATTCGGCCGTCATGCGAGGAAGCGCGGCTTCACGCCATCCCCCGTTGTGCGGCACTAGCAGCATGCGGAAAGTCTGCACACCCTGATCTTGCCAGAGATGTTCCAGATTCGGCTCGAGCACCTTGGGCTGATGATTGGCGTAGGCTGCGCCGCGCACGACCGAGATTCGCATGTCGTTATCGAGCACACTGTAGCCATATTTTGCGTCATTGATTACGCCGAGACCATAGGGCCCTTTGGGTCCGGTACCGCTCACGTCGATCCACTGCTGGCCGGGATTTTCATCGCCATTCGAAGGCCGGACTATGTTTCCGTAGGCGATTTCATAGGTGGAGCGGGGGCCGGCGACATTCACGGGAAACGAGAATTTGAGGATCCGCAAATGCTCGTGCCAATCGAGCGAAACGCGGGCTTCGACGGTACGAGCGCCGGCGTAGAGGATCCAATCGACGGTCAGGGTGGAGCGATCGAAAGTGGAGCGAACACGCAGGTGGGCTCGCAGGGCGCCGTCTTCGATCATACTTATGTGGGCGTCTTGGAACTGGCCGATCTGTTTGTTGTAGGCGACCACGCCGTGGCTCCAGGTATCGCTTGGGTCGTCGAGCACAAGCGCGCGGGCGCCGCCCAGATTGTTGGCGAAGACTTCCCCTCCGGCATCCTTATCGAAGATGCGGACGGATCCATCGGGCTGGACGGAGACTTTCAGATGCTCGTTTTCAAGCTCGTTTACCCCGGCGCGAACTTGCGGCGTGACAGCCGTACCGCCCTTGCGAATACGGAACTGGCGATAGCCGAGTGCTGGTAGCTGGGCCTGGACAATGAGCCGCTTGCGTTCGGTCACCTCGGTGGTCGCGTGGACCCATTGGTGTGGGACGGCCGTCCCGTTTTCGTCTTCTACCAGGGCCGGGTCAGCGGTAGGCCACTCGAGATCGTATTCGAGATGAGCGGTGACCGGCCACGGCTCCAGATTGAACGCGACCAGATACTTAGAATCGGGATCTTCGGCCGGCACCTGCCAGGCGAGTTTTTCGGCGGCTTGGTAAAGCGCCGTCTGCGCGACCGATTCAGCAAAGCCATGGCCGGCGCGGGCGGTGGTTTGGTAGTGTTCCGGTAAAGCGGTTCCGGCGAGGCTGTCATGGAACTGGAGAAAGAGCACCTTCTTCCAGGCCTCGGTGATCCCGGCTTGCGGATAGGCGGCACCCCATGCGAAGGATCCGACAGCAGCGAGCTTTTCAGCGGCGAGTAAAGCTATTTCAGAAGACAGATTCGCCTTTTTCATCTCTGATTCAGCGGTGTAGCAGCCGACGGAATGATGCTGCAGATCGTCCTTCACCACGGGCAGAGCGGTGAGATTCTGCTGCTGCCGGATCTCTGCGAAGTAACGGTCCGGTGTGCTGAAGGAAATCTTCGGTGCGAGCTTATCCTGCTCGATGTCGTGAATGGAAGTGATATTTACTTTCGTAGCGCCGCCGCCGTGATCGCCGGCTCCGTAGAAGGCCATGAGGTCCTTGACGGGTTCTTTTCGCTCGGTAACGATGTGCCAGAGCCGGTCGCGTACAGATCTGTCTTCACCGTACTCAAACGGGATACGGTAAGTGAGGGCTCGCGTGCCATCAGGCGCTTCCCACCAGAACAGATCGGCGGGCAATTTCTTCTCCTCCGGCTTGGGGCGCATGAACACGTAATTTTGCATCCCCTGCAGCTTGAGGATCTGCGGCAGAGTTCCGGTGTGACCGAAGGAATCCGGATTGTAGGCAAGGGAGGCAAGGCGGCCGAGCAGTTTGCGAAAGGTCAGCTGGCCGTAGAGACCTTGCCTGACGAGAGATTCGCCGCCGGGTATGTTGACGTCCGGCTCGACCCACCAGCCTCCGACGGGATCCCATCTGCCATCTGAGACGCGCTGGCGAATTTCGACAAGGAGATGCGGGTCATTTTCTGCGACCCACTCGTAGTATTGCGCCGAACTTGCGGTGAAAGCGAAGCCGGGAGTTTCGTTCATGCGGTCGAGGGCTGAGCGAAAGGTGCTGTTTACAACCGAGAAGCCTTCCGGCCATGGCCAGAGCCACACGGCATCGATGTGCGCGTTGCCGATCATGTGGAGACGGAAATCGGGCGCGTCCGCGGGCCAGGGACGCGTGGCCTGGCCAGATGATGCGAGCTGCGACAGCGCAACTGCGGCGAAAGCACAGAGGATGCAGGGTGCAAGTTTGAGTGGTGTCACGCCGTGCGTAGCCGGTTTTCTTGTAGGTTTGTGCGGGCGGCCGAATCAGCTGGTTAGGTTGACCCGATGTACACAATCAGGATAGAACGGCGGTTCGGGGTGGGATTGCGAATCGGGCTACGGGGAACCATGGCAGGTGACACTTCGGTTCCAGAGCATGAGCAACGATCTTCCTCTAGTGTCGCGGAGGCGGTGGTAACGTCCCAGTTTGGGTGTCAGTCTAGCGCTGGCTTAGCTAGTCGTGTCGCAGGGCGACCATAGGATCGACCCGAACAGCCCGGCGAACCGGAACGTAGACGGCTAGGGTTGCAACCGCCATTATGATGCAACCGCTAACCATCAGAGCGCCTGTATCATCAGGCTTTAGATCTTGGACGAGGTTAATGAGAAGGGGTCGACTTAGAAGCACGAGCACAACGCCTGCAAACACTCCGCCACACACCATTGTCAATGCATCTCGTAACACGAGCGTGCTTACATGCGTTGTGGTGGCACCGAGCGCCATTCGGATGCCCACCTCGTTCGTTCGGCGGCCGACAGTGTAAGCCAAAAGTCCGTAAAGCCCCACGCCGGCAAGAGCCACGCCCAGGACGCTGAAGAACTGGCATAGAGTTGCGACCAAACGTTCCGGAACAATGTTCGAGTCCACCTGGTCAGCAAGTGTGATGACTCTGGTCACCGGCTCAGTTCTCAATGAGTCCCGCATAACTAGCTTTACTGCATTAGACAGCCATGCCGGATTCCCGGCGGTGCGGATCTCGAATTGGTCGAATATTTGATTCTCCTGAAACATATCGAAGTACATGGTTGGATAAACGGGACCTCGGAGCTCGACTGCCTTAACATCTCCGACCAATCCAACAATTTCGTAGGGCTGATCGTTCCCGAACCAGCCGGGTTTCGAGTTCCTGTCTACAGTGATGTGCTTCCCGATGGGATTCTCACCAGGAAAGTAGCGTCCGGCCATCGCTTGATTCACTACGACCACCCGCGATCGCCCCACATCCTGGAACGAGAAATCCCGTCCGGCTAACAGTGGTATTCCCAAAGTTCGGAAATATTGTGGCGCTACAAAAGTCACGCCCACATACCGCCGGTTTTCAGATCGCTCGACGTGCCCTTCGGCAAAGATATGACGTCCGGGAGTGCCGCAGCCTTGCAGCGGAGTACAACCGCTGGCAGAAGCAGAACTCACGCCCGGGATAGCTTCCAAACGAGGAAGCGTTGTTTGATACAGGATCGAGAGCTGCGCCGGTTTGTACCCGCTGTGGGTTGAATCAAGGCTGACCAGGAGTACATGGTCACTGCGAAAACCAAGATGAAAGCGTCTTAGATGCGCAAGATAGTTCAGAAAAATCGCAGCAGACGCGACGAGGAGAATCGAAAGGGCCAGCTGTGTCGCTACCAAACATTTTCCGAACAGGTTCCAAAACCAGGTCTCTCCCACTTTGGCGCTTTGACGCAAATCAGAGGCAGGAGCGAAACGGAATGCGTGCCATGCCGGCACCATTCCAAACAGCAAGCCAGTAAGTGTAGCGAGACCCACGGTAAACAGCAACAAGCGAAAGTCTGGACGCACGTTTAGTTGGATGTGCTCAAACTCACGACCACTGGCCATGATCCGCACGAGAATACCGGTTCCAAAATATGCGAAGAAAATACCAGCGACCGCGCCGGAGAAGGAAAACAATATGGATTCGGTAAGTGTCTGTTGTACTAACTGGCCGCGGTTAGCTCCGAGCCCTACCCGGACGGCAATCTCGCGCTGCCGGCCAGAGGCGCGTGCTAACAGCAGACTCGCCATATTTATGCAGGCAAGCAACAGGAGCAGGCCGACGACACTCATGAGAAGCACCAACGGCCTGGCATACTGACCGCGAACATAAACCAGACCAGTACCCGCCGGTTCCACTTGTAAGGTGTACTCACGAAGGTGCATGCCTTTCTCCCGCAAAGCTCGCTGCTGAAGAACCAGCCGATAGAACACAGTCATTTCTGCCTGCGCCTGCTGAAGAGTGACATTGGGTTTCAAACGAGCAAGTATCGTAAAAGACTGGTGCTCCTGCGCACCCAGAGGTCAGTCTGCGCACCCACGCGAGGGCCAGTGTAGGCTCGCGGGGCAACACCGATGATGACTTTCGCCTGGTCTCCAATGAAGATTCGTCGGCCAAGAATGGAAGGGTTATGGTTCAGTCTGCTGTTCCAGTAATTCCAGCTGACGACGACGGCATTCCCCATTCCTTGGGCCGGCACGTCGCCAGGACCGATGAAGCGTCCAAGCGCCGGCACGAGCCCAAGCACACGGAAGTAATTTCCGAGCACGTTTTCCTCGATTAGTGTTTCGGTCTCGGAGCCGTCAAGGTGGACTGAAGCGAGATTGTCGAACGACATACCGGTCAGGTCAGAGAAAACATGATTGTGATTCCGGAAAAGCTCATAGCTTTCCCACTCCCAATAGGACGACGAGCGAGGCTGGCCTGGCTCATTTTGCAGGAACTCTACTAATTGTTCAGGGTGACGGATCGGCAGCGGGCGTAGAACAATCGTGTCGAACAAACTGAATACCGCAGTATTCGGGCCGATCCCGAGCGCTAAGGAAAGAACGGAGACGGCGGTGAAACCTGGACTGCGTCTCATAAGCCGGAGAGCGTAATGCAAGTCCCGACCAAACTGGTCGACCAAGGCCCAGCGCCAAACGGCGCGAGTATCTTCCTCGACCAGCGTGCGATTTCCCAACTCACGCCGTGCTGCTCGCTCCGCTGCTTGCTGCGGAAGCCCTGCCTCGCGAAGTTGTTCACGTTCCTCCGCCAGATGGAAGGCAAGCTCCTCACGGATTTCGGCTTCCTGCTTTCTGCGTTTCGTCAGTCTATATATTTTTCGAAAGAACGAGCTCATTGCCCCTCCCCATCGACTGGATTTAAGACCAAGGTCATAGCGCGAGAGAACGCTTCCCACTTCGATCGCTCCAGTCCTAACTGTCTGCGGCCCAGAGGCGTGAGCCGATAGAACCGGGCTCGCTTGCCTTTGTCCGACAGCTCCCATGAAGCGGCGATCCAGCCCTTCGCCTCCAGCCTGTGAAGTGCGGGGTACAACGATCCGGTTTCGACCTGAAGCAGATCCTCCGAAGTCCGCTGGATGTGTTTCGCTATAGCGTGGCCATGCGTGGCTCCGGCCAAGAGGGTACGCAGAATCAGCAGGTCAAGCGTACCTTGCAGCAGCTCTACGCGAGAATGGGATCGTGGCGCACTGTGTAGAATTCTACTAAACCACGCGTAGGGTGTCTACACAATACACCCGCCCAGGGCACGAAGGGAGCGTTTCCGAGATTGCTTCCGTGGATAGATGCCGTGGTGAACGGTGGAGTCTTGATTCTCTCCCGGAACAGGGGCAAGCGTCTTCGTTTGATGTTGCGGAAGCGGTTTCGCGGAGCGGAGGTGGGGCGCCCCGAGTTGAGTGGACGTCTGCTGTGCAACGGATATACACTCGAGCAAGGTTCAGCTGGTGATGCGTTCAACGCTTTTAGCTTTTCTACTGGGCTGGTCACTGCTTGCAAGTACGGGCGGGTCTCTCCCAGATCGGCAAACACTTCATGGCATGGTAGTTGATGAGGGTGGTAAGCCGGTAAACGATGCGACTGTGCTTATCTTTCATGCTGGACCGAAGCACGGCTACAGCGTCTACTGTCCCAGCTGTTATGTCGATTGCGGCAAGCGCGCGATAACGCCAGCGGATGGATCCTTCCGCATAGAGAACCTAGATCCGAGCCTCAATTTTGAGTTACTCGTGGTCCGCGAAGGCTTCGAGCCTTCCGTGACGAAGAAAGTAGATCCAAAAGCGACCTTACCAGCGAGAGTAGTGTTGCAGGCCCGCGCAAGCAGGGTCCGGGATCCGCGCGGGTTAGTTCGAGGGTACGTTACCGACGAGCAAGGGCTACCCTTGCCTGATGTACTTGTGTCAGTGGAGGGCTTATCGGTAATGGCCGAGTCGCAGTTGCCATCCGGGAAGCAAGAGGAAGAAAGTATCTATACGTTTGGAGGCACAAAAAAGGGACTCGAGAACATTGCTGTATCTAACCGCCGTGGAGAGTTTGAGGTCTCCTATAATCAGCCGGCAATGGCCATGCTGTTGGAAGCAGAAGGTCGCGGATACGCACCGAAGTGGCAAGTGGCGCTAACAGGCGAGCAGCGCAGCAAGATTGTCCTGAAGCGCGGAGCGATCGTTCGGGGCCGATTGACTGACCGTGGCAAGCCGGTGGCTGGCGCCGAGATTGGAATCTTTCCGGTTCATCCCGGCGGTTTCGGCAGCCGTCTGAAACCAGTGGGAGAGCCTTACGGCGAAATTCGTGTGGGGACGCAAGCAGATGGCACTTTCATGATCGCGGATGTGCCGACTCCGGTGAAATGGTTGGCATATGTGAAGGCGGAATCGATGGCGCAGCGTGGCACGATTCAGCCGATAGAGTGCACAACGTCTCGTGGAGAAGAGATCGTAAACTTGGGAGACCTGGGGATCATTCCTGGCCATAGAATGCGGGGCGCCGTTCGGATTAGCAACGGCGGAGCGATCCCGGCGGGCCTGACCATGCGCGTCTTCTCGGCCACGCCGCACGACAGCATGGCAGTGCCAGTTCATTCAGATGGAGGATTTGAATTCCTCGGATTACCGGAGGCATATTATGACGTAACTCCGGAGACATCAGGTTATCGCGAAGCGGAACCAGTGCGCGGTTTGCTGGTAAACCGCGACATAAGCGATCTCACGATTACTCTGGAGGCCGTCGCGAAGTAGGGCTATTCGCGCGAACGATCCGAGACTGCAAGTCAAAGGATTCCTGGATACATCTGTCCGAAGTAGACCTGGAATGCTTCATTGGTGTCGGAATCAGGCCGACACTCAAATAGTCCCGCCCGGGCAGAGAGTGCTTGAGAGCTCTATTCGGCGCGCAGTGTCTGAAGTGGATCCCGAGTCGCCGCGCGCCAGGCAGGGTATGCGCTAGCGGCTGCCCCAATCGCGAGCAGCAGAGCACCTGCACCCAGATACGTCAAGGCATCGCTACTGCTGATTCCGTAGAGCAGGTTCGTGAGGAGGCGCGAGAGCAACAGAGCGGCCACCGCGCTCACAAGTGCGCCAAGCAGCAATGGGATCATCGCTCCACGCATAATCACGGCCAGGACGTCACGAGCAGTAGCACCCAGCGCCATTCGTATGCCTACCTCGTGAGCTCTCAAACTGGATGTATAAGAGACAACTCCATAAATTCCCAGCACCGTCAGAAGCACGGACAAGCCGCTCAGGACGGAGAAGATCCAGGCCGAGAATCGTGGACGCCAGATAGACGAAGCAATCACCTGTTCCATCGTCTCTACGTTGACGACCGGTTGGTTCGGGTCCACCGCCCAAACCTGCTTTCTAAGAGCGGCGGCCAGGGCTCGTGGGTCGCCATCCGTTCGCACGACAACCGTAGACATGAATGTGGCAAAGATGAACTGCTGATACGGGATGTACACTTCCGCCTTGGCGGGCAATTCGTAACTGGTCTGGGAAGAGTCCTTCACCACGCCGACGATCGTCGGTCCGGGCCTCGATCCTTCCTTGAGTTTCTCGCCCAGCGGGTTTCTGTTCGGGAAGAGCTGGCGGGCGAGATGCTGATTGATGATCGCGACATCGGGAGCTCCGGCCCGATCGCTATCGGTAAAGGTGCGGCCGGCGATCAAGGGGATTGCCATGACGGCAAAGTAGTTCGAGCTGATCGTGCGTGCGGAGGACTCGCCGTCGGGATCACCGAGGTCAAACGTCAGGGACGTGCTGACACCCGAAAGCGGCAGATTGTTCACGATGGCCGCGGCCTTTATCCCGGGGAGCATTTCCACACGCTTGAGAATTTCGCGATAGTAGGCGGCCTGGCGAGGTCGAGTGTCGTACTTGCCGGTCGGACGAGGCTGGGTGCGTGTGCCAACCGGAACGCGTACAGTGAGCACATGGTCCGGACGGAACCCGTGGTCGCTTTGCTGCAGATGGACAAGGCTGCGGATCATGAGACCCGATCCAACCAGCAGCAGGAAAGCTAAGCCCGCTTCCACGCCGATGAGGATAGAGAAGAGGCGCGAAGAACCGCGAATTCCTTCGGCAGCATATCCGCCGCGGAACACCGACTGCAGATCAATCCGGGCCGCTAGCAGGATGGGTGCCAGGCTGCACAGAGCGGCCAGGAGCAGGCACAACATGGTGTTGAAGACCAGAACTCTCTGATTGAGCCCTACCAGCTGCAAATGCGGGAGCACAATCGGAAGCGCGGCCAATTGCCTGGTTAAGAAGTGCGTTAGCGATCGCGCGGCGAGCACTCCGCCGAGACTCCCGAGCACGGTTAGCACGAGGCTTTCGGTCATTAACTGCCGCACAATGCGCCACAACCCGGCACCGAGCGAGGCGCGAATCGCGATTTCCTTCTGGCGTTGTACTGCGCGGCTGAGCAGCATAGCGCCGACGTCCACGCAAGCAATCAACAGGACCAAACCGATGGCGGCGAACACGAAGATCAGAGTCAGCTTGTATTTTTGGTCCGGCATGTCGTTCCACGGCGTCACCATGATCCTGAAGCCGGCTCGATCTTTCGGCTCTTCCCTCTGCATCTGGCGCGCCACGATTCCCATCGCAAGCTGGGCCTGCCGAAGCGACACTCCCCGATGCAGGCGAGCCGCCACCTCAGGCCACGGCGAGGTTGCGGCAAGTCGCAACGGCGTCCACAGTTCCGTTTCCGGATAACGGAATTCAAAGTCAGCCGGCATGACACCTACGATCGTGTAAGCTTCATCCGAAATGGTGATCCCGCGGCCGAGAATGCCCGGATCAGCGTGATAGCGGTTACGCCACAACCGATCGCTAAGCACCGCGACGTTTTGGATGTGTGGTTCGTCATCGGAGGCCAGAAGAGTCCGGCCCAGTCGCGCGCCGACACCGAGCACCTGGAATAATCGCAAGGAGCGCACCGCCGTGACCTGTTCGGGCTCACCGTTACCGGTGAGTGTGACGATGTCTCTGCTGTATGGCGCTACCTCTTCAAAGATGTCGTAGCGCTTTGCCCAGCGCCGATAGTCCGGGATCGACACCGCGGAGGAAGGCGCGCCGCTGACACTCCTTTCTTCGATGCGCACCAAGCGTTCGGGCGAAGGGTACGGTGATGGGCGCAAGAGAACAGCGTCGACGATGCTGAAGACGGCCGTGGTAGCGCCGATTCCAAGTGCAAGGATGCCCGCGATGGTGACGGACAAGGCGGGTGACTTCCGGAACTGGCGCAGGGCCCGACGAACGTCGTTTCGCAAGTCTTCCCACCACAAGATGCGTCCGGTCTCATGGAAACGTTCCTGGGCCTGAAGGACATTACCGAATTTCCGGCGTGCCGCACGCTCGGCATCCGGCGCGCTCATGCCTTCCTCGCGCAATCGATCCGCCTCATGTGCAATGTGCGTTGCGATTTCGGCGGTGAAGTCCGCCTGGGCCCGACGTTTCCTGAACAGGTCCATCGCTATCCTTCCTGCGGGCCTAATACACTTCCTATGGCCAGTGTCATCCGGCGCCAACGATCTGTTTCGTGAGTCAGCAGTTTCCTGCCATTGGCTGTCAAGCGGTAAAACCGGGCTTTTCGATTGGTGTGCGAAGTTCCCCACTCGGCGGTGATCGCACCCTGTTTTTCGAGACGCTGCAAGGCCGGATATAGCGCACCGTGGTCCACCAGAAGTTCATCGCCGGACGATTCCTGGATCGCTCGGGCAATGGCCTGCCCGTGTTGCCGGCCAAAAACCAGAGTCCGCAGTATCAAGAGATCCAAGGTTCCCTGCAAAAGAGCAAGACGATCTTTGGGCTCAGGGGTCGACATCTGACATCAGTATGGGTTCGGCTCGGGTAAGATGTCAACACGAAGAGACACGCTGCGGTGGCGGCGGGGTTGTTGGCAGCCGTGACCGTGGCCCGAAGGGATGCAGATCGCCGCCGAGATGGCGGAACTGTGGAGGAACGACTAAGCTTCCCTGTTACGACCGGAAGATGCTTGCGAAGCTTCCGATCCCTCACTCACGATTTGATCTCAGGAGGACGTTTGTGTGAGGCCGGTCCGTGCTTTTTTAGACGGAGAATGCAGAGCGCTCCGAGAGCGGTGCCGAAGAGCAGCAGCGTTGCGGGTTCGGGATTTGCAACGATGGCGATGGGAGTGATTTGTATAAATCTCACGCCAGTCGAGTCTGTCTGGATCAACGGACTCTGCAGAATAGCTGCTACCTGCTGATCGGTCAGGTCCGGCCCATGAGGGAAGAAAGGCGACATCAGGTTGGTACCGCTAAAGAAGTCGTGCGGTAAGTCAAGATTGTGACCTAATTCGTGACCCATCAGGGTGGCCGGTGAGAGTGCAGCCGAAGCCGATTCTTCGACGAAAACGTGGCCCGGCAGCTGCGCGCATCCGGCGAAAAGTCCAGCTGGTGTAGGCTCCGGGAAGCCGCAGGCATCAACCTGGTTCACGAAAAAGGCATCCACGGTTGGAGCTGGATCCGGCGCGAGATCCTCGAGCGCTTTTAAATCGGCCTGGTCTTTGATATCCAGCAACTGAGGAGCAACGATAAACCTCGGCGCGTTGAACCGAATGCTGATTGGTGTGCTTCCGAAACTCGCCTGTGAAAAGATCGCCTCCATTCCCGGCTGATCGATCGCAATAGCAGCCGCTTCGGAGGCCGACGGTAACGCGAAGATTGCGAGTGCAGCGAGTAAAAGGCGAGCGGCAACTGCGCTGGGCGTAGGGCAAAGTTTATTGACGAGCATGTGGACCCTCCTCAGAGCTTTCTAAGCTTCAAAACTTTAGCGCGAGGCTGTGGCTAGAATTTTGCGATCGTTCAAATTCTGCGCCGGCCGGAAATCGTTGCCAAGTATCTTTCGAAACACGTCATACTGCTGCTGCGAGAGCTCCGCTTCGCGCTTCAGCACAAACCAGGTCACAATCTCCGAGCAAGGTGGAGTTGTGAAGGACCCGTGATACGTGTAGTAATTTTCTGTGCCTTTGAGTGAAAGAGTCAGGCCTTTAACTTCAGTCTTAGGCGATGTCGTTTTCTGCGGCAAACCAGCGTCGATGAGGGTCTGGAGCAGACGGCTCGCTCTCCCGATGCGGTAGAGAACTCCGACCACAGCATAGTGGTTGTTTTCGTTTTCGAAGACGGCGTGCAGTTCCATTCCGCGATGCTGGCCGTCGAGGGTATGCTCGGAAAACGTATGGAAGTGGAACTGACGAAGCGTGAACGCGGCACCCTCCAGCACCAGCATATTCGGATTGTGTGCCGGGGCCGTTGCCTGTACGGTGTAGCCTGGCTGCGGGTTTTCTAAGGTGAACGAAGTTTCCGCGAGCGTCAGATCCAGGGGCTTGAGGGATGTGTCTTCCTGCACCGAGCGAGTATCGATATTGACCGGGGACTGATGTGTTCCAGCACAAGCTGAATTTATCTCGTCCCAGAATCCAGGGCCAGTATCGCCAGCGTAAGAAAAGTTTGGACCAGCAACCAAGGAACGGGACGAGGGCGCTCCCGCTTGCCCGAAACCAGGAATAGAGCAGGCAATCAGTGATGCGAGCGCGGTGAAAAGTGGCACTACGTTCAATTTCAAATGATGCTCCAGAGGAAGAAATTCGAAATGGCAGGTCGGAGTATAGCATCCGGAGCGTGCCCCCTGGTGATTGATTTTTCAGATTTGTCGCGATCGAAGTTTTAGCACTTACAGGACCTAGCGCCGCGGACGTGCCGCGAAACTGCGCTGCGCGCGCCGCCTATGAAGGTAACTTCGCAACATTGCTGGAAAACCTTTAAACAAAGAGTTTGCAAGGTCTCTCAACTAAACATCGGTGGTGCCTGACAGCCCACGATGAAGATGCTTTCTTTCCGCGCCGAGGCTACAGGGAGCGGCGAGCACAGGCAATCTTCCGCGGGTGCTATAGTGCACACGATGAATCGGAGAATGTTTCTCATGGGAGGGGCTGCCGCGTCGGCTCTCCTCACCGGCACGCGATACCTGTCTGGCGATCCGCTTGGTCTGCCGATCGGCTGCCAGACCTATCCTGTGCGCAAATCGATCAGTACTGATTTTGCCGGCACCATGAAAGGATTGCGGGCAGCGGGGTTCACTCAGATTGAGCTGTGCTCGCCACACGGCTACGCCGAATTTTCCAGTCTCCAGCAATACAAGCCACAGGAGTTGCGGCGCATGCTGAACGACTGGGGACTGGGCTGCATCTCCGCGCACTGGGCGCCGACCGAGCTCTTTGAAAAGGCAGACGAGAGCATCGCCTATGCAAAGGAGTTCGGCATGACGCAGATGGCAATCGCCGCGCTGGGACCGTTCCGCCCGCAGAGCACCCAGACAGTCGACGACGTGAAACGTTACGTCGATCCCTTCAACGCATTCGCCGAAAAGGCCCATGCCGCAGGGATTGTCGCATTGCTGCACAATGAAGGCTTCGTCTCCGAACACATCGATGGCAAACCGGTCTACGACATGATGATCGCCGAGCTCAATCCTGCCACCACCAAGCTGCAGTTTCAGGTCTCTACCTTGCAGCAGGGCTACGATCCAGTGATTTACTTCCACAAGTACGCGGGCCGGTTTCTTTCCATGCATTGCCAAGACTGGGTGAAGGATGCGTCCACCAAATCCGGCTTCCGCCAGGTTCCGCTGGGCAAGGGCGTCGTGGATTGGAAGGCCGTCTTCACAGCCGCAAAAACAGGGGGCGTGAAGAACTACTTCGTCGAGCTTGAAGAGGATCCGGCGCTGATGCCGCCGAGCGTGCCTTACCTGAAGTCCCTGAACGTCTGAAGAGAGAGCGACCTCTCGGGCGAAGCAACAGTTTAGGCCCGGAAAGTTGGCTTCGATCTACTGATCCTGGCGCAAGTTGATCAGCCGGACGGCGTCTATGGGGACCTACCAGGCAATCGAACACATCTCGTTGGACGGAGTGATTCAGGCTCCCGGCGCCCCGAATGAGGACGGCGATTACCCGTACGGCGGATGGATACTGCCATATCGCGATCCCGCCGCGGGGAAAGCGGTCCTCGCGGCGCACAGCGAGCATTCGACCTGTTGCCTAGCCGCCGCACGTACGATATCCGGTCGGGCTTCTGGCCGAAGGTCCCGGGCAGTCCGCTCGCGGACAGCATAAATGCGGCCACGGAGTCCGTTCGAGGGCTTTGGACCGGACGTGGTTGAGGGCGTTCGGCACATCAAGGAGATGGACGGGCCGGGCCTGATCCTTGGGGCAGTTCGACGCTGACATCGAAGCGGACTGGCCCCCGTCGGAAACGGAGCGGCGTGAGCGAATGCCGCAGTTGAAATAGGAGCCGATCGCGGCGGGCTTGATCAACTCCTTGTAAATCGTCTGTATCCGGCGCTTCGTACTCGATCAGAAACTCAGCTTGGTTCCGAATTGTATGAGGCGAGGATTGTTCGCTTGTGAACTCACGACGCCGGTTTGCCCAGGGAGGCCGGTGGTCATGTTGGGATAGCCGAACTGGGGAGTGTTGAGCAGATTGAAGGCTTCGGCGCGGAACTCCCAGACGACACGCCCTTCGGGTCCGAAAGCGGTCTTTTTGAAGAGCGCGAAGTCGAGGTTGCGAATGCCGTCGGTACGGAGATTCAGTGTGCGGCCAACGTTTCCATAGGTAAACGGGGCAGGCTGGGTGAAGCAGTTGGGATTGAACCAATCGTTGAGGCGGCTCTCGCGGGATCCGCTGGTACCGGCGCCGCTCGGGCACGCGGCTTTGTCGTAGTTGGGACGCGAGCCGCCATCAGTGTTTCCCGTCAGATTATTGGCGGTTCCAAGGAACAGAGGCGTTCCACGTTGCAGGGTAAGGATGCCGTTTATGCCCCATCCGGAGACGAGAGCGCTGGTTACGCCGTGGACGTTCGACAGATATTTTCTGCCGTGGCCGACCGGCAGGTCGAGGACGTAGCTGGTGACGAAGCGCTGAGGAACATCGAAGGTGGCGAGCGAGCGCTCGGCCTTCAGATTGCCCCAATACTGGAAGCCAGCGTTCCAGTTCGATTCGAGCCAAGGAGTAAGGCTTTCGGAGTTGCCGATGAGCTTAGAGAAGGTGTAAGCGGCGAGCAGTGTTCCGCCCGCTCCGAAGCGGCTTTCAAACTTTGCCTGGAGCGAATTGTAGCTCGAGTCGCCCATTCCCTGACTCGCGTATTGCACGTTGCCGTATTGCGGATAAGGCAGGAGCAGTTGGCTGGCCGGGACGGTGGGAGTGCTGAGCGGACTTGTGGAAGGCACTTTGCCGTAGAACGGATTGGTGACCGATTGGGTGAGAGCGGTGCCGAGTGACAGCTGTTGAATGGTGAGGAAGTTGGAATCGTAAGTCTGCAGCGGCAGATGCGTGCCCTTCGCGCCGGCGTAGGCGACATCGAGGAGCGAGTTGCCGGTGAGCTGGCGCTGAACGTCGAAGTTCCACTGCTGTGTATAGCCGAGCAGATTATCGGGCGATTGCGTGAGGATGTTCTGGCCGTAGAGATACTGCTGATAATTGGCGCTTCGCTGGGGAGGTTGGGTGATGCCGTTCGGGAAGGGATTCGACAGCAGATTATAGGGAGAGACTCCGCCGTTATTGGACGTGATCATGTTGTCGGTGATGGCGTTGATGACATCGTGATCAGGCGCGGAATCGAGGTTGACATCGATGGGCAGCCAAACGATACCGTAGCCCGTGCGGATCACGGTTTTGGGAGTGAGCTGATAGGCTAAGCCGACTCTAGGCGACAGCTGGTTATAGTTTGTGCTCATCGCGCTCCGCCAGGGGTGGGCGGGCGTGCTGACGAGTCCAACGGCACCGAAGGTTCCCAAGCCAGCCGTGGCGCCGACCGGATTGATGGCGTTCTGGTCCCAGTAACTGATGCGGTTGTAGCGCTCCGTCCAGGGATTCGTGATTTCATATCGCAAGCCGAGGTTCAGAGTGAGCTTGTCGGTGACCTTATAGGTGTCGCCCATGTAGTAGGCGCTATAGATGAGCTGGCTCGCGGTGGGGGCGGGTTCCTGGACGGATCCATTCTGGACGGCGCCAAACAAGAAGGAGGCGAATCCGTTGCCACCGCCGCCGGTTTGCAAGGGCACGGCAGAGGTGTAGGCAGGGGTGAAATTGTAGCCGCCTGTTCCGTTGTTGGTCTGAATGTAGTTCTGACGAGACACGCGGAACTGCATGCCGAATTTGAGCGTATGCTTGCCCTGCACCGTGGTGAGACTGGGATCGGCTTCGTAATTGGTGTCCCAGGAGTCTAGGACGCTGCCTGTGTTGCCCCCGCAGAATTCGCTGAACTCAGAGATGCAGATGTTGGGCAGGGTGCGGACGCTCGCCTGAATCTGATCGTTCAAGAAGGAAGGCCAGCCGATGGTGGTGAGGTCGAGGCCAGCGGTTTGCGGACTGCGCATGTAGGAGAAGCGCATGACGCCGACACGAAAATCCGCGATGGTGGTGGGGGAGAAG
This sequence comes from Terriglobia bacterium, assembly GCA_963723645.1. GTDB lineage: Bacteria > Acidobacteriota > Terriglobia > Bryobacterales > Bryobacteraceae > Bog-105. The sequence goes on along the minus strand of CAVRRR010000003.1, from coordinate 1,077,066 downwards.
GTATAGGTATCGTCGAGCACGATGTGATGCGTGCTGTACCATTCGGGCGTTCCGATGCCGCCGGCGTAGGTGCCGTTCTGAAATGGATCGACGGCGAGGTCATTATCTTTCCAGTAGGTATACCGGAGGAAGAGCCGCTGTTTCTCGCTTACATAGTGATCGATGCGCATGGTGCCCTGGTCCGTGTTGCCGCCGGAGCTGGCGTTGCCGGCCCAATTGTTGACGGACGAGTTTTGGGCGCCGGGGATGTTGGGGAGTGCCCAGAGCGAAAGCAGCTTGGCGGAGACGGGATTGATCTGGCTCGGGCAAATCACGTTCGCGGCGCCGTTGCATTGGACCTGCTGGCGAGGTGTATTGGCGACCGTCGAGGAAAACGGGTTGTAGACGTTGAGGGTGTTGCCACTACTGTCGGAGAGACCGCGGAAATCTCCGTTTCTCTCGGCTTGCGTGGGAACGGAAAGAAGCAGCGGCTGCCCCTGCCTTAAACGGAAGCCTTCATAGTTGCCGAAGAAGAATGTTTTGTCATGGCCATTGTAGAGTTTCGGGATCACGACGGGACCGCCGAGTGTTCCTCCAAACTGATTTTGAGTGAAGGCGCCGGTAGGCACGCCGGAACGGTTATTGAAAAAGTTGTTCGAGTTAAGGACTTTGTTGCGCAGGAACTCGTAGCCTTCCCCGTGCAGCGTGTTGGTTCCGCCCTTGGTGGTGAGGTTGACGACACCGCCCGAGAACTCGCCCAGTTCGGGAGGTAGATTGTTGGTCTGAACCTTGAACTCCTGAATGAGTTCCTGGGAGGGGATGAGTTCAACGGCGTGGCCGAACGGGACGACGAGCGAGATACCGTCGAGGATGAACGCACTCTGGTTGGCGGTGCCTCCGCCGATCTGAAAGTTACCGTAGGCAGAGTTGTTGGTGCCAGCGGCGTTTTGCTGCGATTGACCCTGCGGCACGACACCCGGCACAAGCGCGACCAGGGCGAGCGGATTTCGCCCATTGAGGGGCAGTTCGTTTACGGAGCGCTCGTTGATGACCTGGCCGAGGGAGGACGTTTCGGGCTGAATCAGGTCCTGGCTGGCGCTGACTTCGATCTTTTGCTGCGTGGAGCCGACCTGCAGTTCGAAATCAATGCGGACGGTTTGAGCAACATCCAGGTGGACTCCTTCGCGTGATTGCGGGGCGAGTCCGGCGGAGGTCGCCTGGAGGTTGTAGACACCGGGCTGCAGATAGGTGAAGGTGTAGAGGCCGGCCTCATTGGTTTGAGCGGAGCGGGTGAACCCGGTGCTCGGTGAGGAAAGTGAGACGGTCGCGTTGCCTACGGGAGACTGCGAAGCGTCCCTAACAGTTCCCGAAAGGCTTCCGGTTTGGGCCCACAGAGGGTAAGAGAAGACGAGGGAAGTTATCAAAGCGAAAGCTGCACGGGGTAGGCGGAGACCGGCCTGAGACATAGTACAGCATGTATATCATGTGCATAGAAGGCCGTCAATAATTTTTGTCTAACTTGTATATATACTGATGAGCCTGTACCCTACACATTAACTCGCATGATGCACACTTTGGCGATCGACATTGGCGGGACCAAGTCAACTTTCGGAGTTTTCCGTGACGATGAACTCGTTGAGCGGATCAGCAGCGCAACGGACCGGAGCGGGGGGCCGGAGTGGATGGTCGATCAGATCGAGAAGATCGGCGGTCCTTGGGTAGAGAAATACGGCATACGCGCCGGGGGCATAGGCTTTGGCGGGCCGGTGGACTTTGGGCGGCAGAAAGTGATCTGTTCAACACACGTCGAAGGATGGACCGATTTTGACCTGGTAGGGGCCTTGAAGAGCAGGCTGGGTGTGGACTGCTGTATGGACCGGGACACGATGGTGGGAGCGTTGGGTGAAGGGCAATATGGGGCCGGGATTGGGGCGCGGCCGCTCTTCTACATGACGATTTCGACGGGAATCGGGGGCGGTTTACTGACCGAAACGGGGCTTTATCACGGAAGCGATTCGTTTTCCTGCGAAGTGGGGCATCACACGGTGCAGCCAGACGGGCCGGAGTGCCTTTGCGGATCGAACGGGTGTCTGGAAAGACTGTGCGCGGGGATCTGGCTCGAACGCGATTATGGGAAGCCCGCGAAAGAGCTGATGACGGATCCGCTATTCGTTAAACATTATGTGCGGCCGCTGGCCCAGGGTCTGAAAACGGTTATTATGCTGTTCAATCCGCGCCGGATCGTGATTGGCGGAGGCATCAGCAAGGCAGGCGACGCCTTGTTCGGACCGTTGCGGGATGAGCTGCGGCGGCAGATTACGAGCTGGTCGCGGGCGACGGTTGAGGTGGTGCCGGCCATTCTGGGAGATGATAGTATCCTCTGGGGTGCATTGGCGCTAACCAAAAGCTGTATATACAGATTTGAAGACAACAAGTAGAACGGCGGGTTCAAATACGGCTCGGGAGAGGGCCGCCGGGGTGTCGGACGCAGTTAAGCAGCCGAAGTACCGACAGGTTCGGGAAGGCATCCGGCTGGCGATTTCGTCCAGCGAGTATGGGCCGGGGGACCGGCTGCCGACGGACTCGGAGTTCGCGAGCCAATTCGACACGTCGCGCCTGACGGTGATTCGGGCGATACGCGATCTGGAATCAGAAGGGCTGGTGCGGAGGAAGGCGGGCTCAGGGACGTTTGTATCGCCGCCGGTAGAGATCATCGAGCCGCATGAGTTCGGTTTGTTGATTGCGGATCTGGGAGACGGCGAAATTCTGGAGCCGATTTGCAGGGGCATGGCGAGAGCCGGGGAATCGACGCGGCAGGCGCTACTGTGGGGGAACGTATCGGCGTCAGCGCGGAGCAAGGAGCAGCAGGCGATCGAGCTTTCGCGCTACTTTATTTCGCGGAAAGTGTCGGGCGTATTTTTCGCGCCTGTGGAGCTGACGGAGCACAAGGACCAGGTGAATGTGCAGATCGCCGGGGAGCTGGACCGGGCGGGGATCCCGGTAGTGCTGCTCGACCGGTGTATCTACAATTTTCCGCAGCGCAGCCATTTCGATCTGGTGGGCATCGACAATGTGCGCGCGGGGTGCCTTATCACGCAGAGGCTGATCGATGCGGAGTGCCGGAGGATTGCGTTTGTATACCGGCCGGGATCGGCTCCGACGGCAGCGGCGCGAATCGCGGGTTACCGCGATGCTTTGTGGCGGAATGCAATCATGCCAGAAGCGCAGCTGATCGCAGAGATGGATCCTTCCGACATCCTGGGGCTTAAGCGGCTGATCGAAACGGCACGCCCGGACGGCATCGTGTGCGCCAACGACTACACGGCCGGGCAATTGATGCACAGTGCGATGGCGATCGATCTGCACATTCCGGAAGATCTCAAGGTGGTGGGCTTCGATGATGTGAAGTACGCGAGTCTGCTGCCGGTGCCGCTCACGACGGTGCGGCAGCCCTGCGCGCAGATCGGAGCGGCCGCCATTACGGCGATGCTGCAGCGGCTCGCTAAGCCAGATACTACCGGGCGCGAGATATTGCTGGATTTTGAGATTGTGCTGCGGCAATCGTGCGGCGGCCAGAATCCGGTGGAATAAGCCACCGGCGGCGGGTTGAACTACTGGCTGGCGGCCTGCTGCTCCGCGATGGCAGTTTCGCCGCTGATTTTCGAGACGGCAGATTGAAGGCTGCCCTTTCGTAATTGCTTCGAACGGGCCAGGGCTTTATCGGCGGCAGCGGAATTGCCTAGCGCGCGATAGGCTTTGAACAACTGAAAAGCGAGGTCGCCGTGGTAGTCGATCGGCTGCGCCTTTTCAAGCTCCGGGGCAGCGAGAGCGGGCCTGCCGACATGCATGTAAGCGGTGCCGAGCCGCGCGTGGAGTTCGGGGAGGCTCGGGTCGCGCTGCAGGGCCCTCTCCAGGTGCACGATGGCGGTTTCCGTATCCTGTCTCTTAAGCGCTACCTGGGCGAGAAGATACTCGGTTTGAGGGTTGCGAGGGCTAAGTTTGTCCGCCTGCTGTAAGTGGACCTCGGATTCACTTATGCGATCGAGTAACAGGAGCACTTCGCCGATGTTTCGATGTAACTCGGCATCGTCGGGCCGCTTTTGCAAAGCGAGTTGGTATTGGCTGATGGCAGACGGGAAATCCTGGCGCAGGCGAGCGATCTGCGCTTGCACTTCATGCGCCCGAGCTGAATCGGGAAATGCCTGCTGCAGTTTAGCGAAGTAGAGGCTACCGAGCGCGGTATCGGCACGAATGAGTCGGTAATACAGCTCAGGGCGCGGATCAGCAGCGAGAAGCCGCTCGCATCTCTCGAGGCGTCCCGCATTGCAATCGAGGGGCGGCGCGGTGGACGCCTGTCCGGCCACGGCTCCATCCTGCTTTCCGAGCTTTTGGAGCACGTTCGCAAGTGAGGGTTGCAGGTCAGACGACATCGCGGGATCGAGGGCGACGGATTTGCGATAGGATTCGAGAGCAGCGGGCCAGTCTTCGCGATCGGCGGCCAAGTCACCTGCAAGCCGATGCGCCCAGGCCGAATTGCTGAAGTGCGTTGCGAGGGCGGCGGTCAGGCTTTTACCCATCGTGAGATAGGCCTGGGCGACGGCATAGAGAGTTTCTTCGTCTGCGGGCTGCTTCTCGAGGGTGGCGAGCTGCTCGGTGGCGTCCGTGTATTGCTCCTGCTCGAGATAGGACAAGAGTAAGGCTCGTCTCGCTTCTGCGTTAGCGGGGTCGAGTTGCAGAGCTCCTCTCAGCGGCTGGATCGCTTGTCGCGGCTTACCCGAGTTTATGTAACTCAGCCCGAGGAATAACTGACCAGGTAGAAGTTTTGGTTCAGCCCGCACGACTTGGAGTAACTCGGCAGCGGCTTCATCGAATTGCGCCTTAGAGTAGTACATCAGTCCGAGGTTCGCGCGGGCTTCGGTCAGGGTGGGATCCAGTTTGAGAACGGTTTTGAACTCCGTGATGGCTATGTCAAAGTTTTGGGCGGCGGCGGCGCGCTGACCGGCGCGGAAATGTTCGGCGATGGCATCGCCATCCGTCTGGGCCAGTGCTGTTTGGGCGAGCAGAACAAGCGCACAGGAGAAGGCCCGGAGGGTAAGTGCAGACATGAAAGCTGACGGCTAGGGCGCTCGGGTTCGCCGAGCGGCCCGTCCCTGTCAACAGTCTAGTAGGCGCAGGAGTGTTGGTTCGGAAGCGTCAGGCTGTCTTCTCGGCCAGTGTAGGCACGTGAACCGGCCACAGCCATTTTGCGTAGCCGGGGAGGCGGCCGCGGGTCGCGTCTGTGTAGAGCGCCCGCAGCTTGCGCGAAACAGGCCCCACTTCGCCGGTACCGACCGGGCGGTGGTCGACTTCGAGGATCGGCGTTACTTCGACCGCAGTTCCGGTGAAGAAAATTTCGTCACAGACATAAAGCTCACTGCGGTCGATCGACCGCTCGACAACTTCGAGTGCGAGTTCGCGATAGGCCAGGTCCATGACGCTCGCGCGAGTGATGCCTTCGAGAATGTTGTCCGAAGGAGGGGGCGTGATGAGCTTGCCGTCGCGCACGATGAACAGATTGGAGGTTGCGCCTTCGGCCACATGGCCATTCTCGTTGAGGAAGATGGCTTCATCGAACCCGTTGCGGCGGGCGTCATCAATGGCGAGAACACTGTTGACGTAAGCGCCGCAGATTTTGGCACGGCCGGGAATGGCGGTGTCTTCAACGCGCCTCCAGGAGCTGACGCCGGCGGTCAGACCTTTTTTGCCATTCAAATATTCGCCGACCGGGACAGCTGTAATCGCATAGCTGTCGTTGTCATCCGGGGGGACACCGAGCCGTCCGGCAGCCTTGTAGGCCAAGGGACGGACATAGACGTGGCGGCGATAGTTATTGCGGCGGCAAAGCTCCGCGGTGATCTCGGCGAGTTCGGCCGCACTCGGAGGAATGGCGATGCGCAGGATGCGGGCATTTCTCTTCCAACGCTCGAAATGCTCGAGCATTCTGACCAGGAACAGCTCTTTTTGCTGCCCGTCGTAGTAGCCCCGGATGCCTTCGAACAGACCGGTTCCGTAGTTCAGTGCGTGGGTGAGTATGCCCACATTGGCTTCCGCCAGCGGAACGAAGCGGTTCTGGAACCAGACCACCGTACGTGGGTCGGGGGCTTCCGAAGTGATAGCCATAGGGCCTCCGGCTTGATTGTAGCTCACTAAAGCACCACCATGTAGTGGTGTCTGTACTAGGAGTTATCCCCAGCCTGTTCTGCAGTACCGCTCGACCGGGCTAGCCCGGCGAACGGTCAAGTTACAATGGCACTTCCATGTCGCAACTTCTTGCCGGTAAGAACGCCGTTGTGTTGGGAGTGCTGAATAAGTGGAGCATCGCTTACGCGATCTGTTCAGCTTTTGTGCGGGAGGGCGCCTCGCTGGTTCTCACATATCAGAATGAGAAGCAACGGCAGACGGTGGAGGAGTTCGGAACCGAGTTAAAGGCGCGCAACGTGGTGCAGTGCGATGTCACGAAGCCTGAGGACCTGGAGAAGCTGGTCGGGGAGCTGAAAGAAGCGGGGCCGCAACTCGACGCGGTGGTGCATAGCATCGCATTCGCGGGCAAGGATGAGTTGAGCCGGCCGTATGTGGAGACCAGCCGGGAGGGATTCCTGCTAGCGCAAGAGGTGAGCGCCTATTCGCTAGTCTCGCTGGCGCGCGCGGTGGCGCCGCTGATGACGAACGGCGGATCCATCTCCACGATGACTTACTTGGGGTCAACGCGGGTGATGCCGAACTACAACGTGATGGGCGTGGCGAAGGCAGCGCTCGAAGCTTCGGTCCGCTATCTGGCGAACGATCTGGGCCCGAGTAAGATTCGGGTGAATGCGATCTCGGCGGGACCGATCAAGACTGCTTCGGCGCGCGGCGTGAAGGATTTCTCAAAGATGCTCGAAGGCGCGTCGGCAATTGCGCCGCTACGCCGAAATACGGATCCGGCGGAAGTAGGTGACGCGGCGGTGTTCCTGGCGAGCGATTTAGGTCGGGGAGTTACAGGGAACATACTATATGTGGATGCCGGGTATCAAATTATGGGGATTGCTGCCCAATAAATGTCTGCGAGCCCTACCGGTTAGGGCGGCAGCGCGTCTCACCTTTTGAGTATGGAGTTCCGCTTGTAATATGCTGGTGTTTTCCAAGCGCTACTGCGTGTGAGAAATAGCTTGCTTCCGACAAGCTGCCTCTAGTCCGTTTACCATATGATCCAGGTTGAAGGTTTATCAAAGCGATACGCGCGTCACGTCGCGGTCAACAACATCTCATTTTCTGTAAACAAGGGCGACATCGTCGGATTCCTGGGGCCAAACGGCGCAGGCAAGACGACCACGATGCGCATACTGACTTGTTTCATGCCGCCCACAGAAGGCAAGGCCACAGTTGCTAACTATGATGTGTTCGACCAGCCGTTCGAGGTCAAGAAGCACATAGGTTATCTGCCGGAGACGCCGCCGGTTTACCCGGAAATGACGGTGGAAGGTTACCTGGCGTTTGTGGCGCGGCTGAAGAATGTAGCGGCCAGCGACATTAACACTCGCGTGGGGCAGGTTATGGAACGCTGCGCTGTTGCCGATGTGAAAAGCAAGCTGATCGGCAAGTTGTCGAAAGGATATCGACAGCGTGTGGGGCTGGCGCAGGCCATCATTCATAACCCGGACGTGCTGATTCTGGATGAGCCGACCTCCGGTCTCGATCCGAAGCAGATCAACGAGACGCGCGAGCTCATCAAGAGCCTGGCGGGCGAACACACGATCATTCTCAGTACGCATATTCTGCCCGAAGTCGAGGCGGTTTGCGAGAAGGTCATCATCATCAATAAAGGCAAGCTGGTGGCGACGGATTCGGTGGAGAATCTGAAGAACCGTGCCGGTTTGGGTGGAGCAACACAGGTGCAGGTAGAGAACTCGGGCAATATGGATGCGTCCGAGATTCGCGAGCGGCTCGAGCAAGTACCTGGAGTAAGCAGAGTTCTGGACCGGATCACCGTGGGCCCGCGCTACGTATTTGAGATCGAAAGCCTGCAAGGCCGCAATGCGCGGCCGGAGATCGCACGCGCGATCGTGCACGCCGGCTGGAACCTGATCGAGCTCAAGTCATCGACTCTAACGCTCGAAGAAGTGTTCCTTGAATTGACCGGGACGCATCATGCGGCGGTCGAGGCGCCTGCCGTCTCCCCGGTAGCTGCTGGAGAAGCACAATGAGAAATATCTGGACGATCTGCAGACGGGAGCTTTACTCCTATTTTGTTTCGCCGATTGCCTGGGTGCTGCTGACTATCTTTGCTTTCCTGAGCGGAGTTTTCACTTACATCATCAGCGCGAGTTTTGTGCGAGCCGGCCTTGAAGGCCAGATGAGCGGGCAATCGTTTCCGATGAACGTGAACGAGCAGGTAATTGCGCCGTTGTTTTCGAACATCGCGGTAGTGGGTCTGTTTCTGATCCCGCTCATCAGCATGCGTCTTTTCGCAGAAGAGAAGAGACAGGGCACGATTGAACTGCTGGCCACCTCTCCGGTCCATGACTTGGAAGTGGTGATCGGAAAGTGGCTTTCGGCCGTGATCATGTATGCCGCTCTGCTTGGGGTGCTGCTGATCGATTACTCATTTCTTTTCCTGTACGGCAATCCGGACTGGAAGCCGGTTGCGACCGGGTTCCTCGGCATCCTGCTGCAGGGAGCCTGCCTGCTGGCTTTCGGCACTTTCATATCGACTTTGACGCGCAATCAAATCGTAGCCGGAGCGATCGGTTTCGCTCTTGCTTTAGTGCTGTGGATTTTGAATTGGACGACATCGTTCGGTAACTCCGATACCGTGCAGGTTCTGAACTACATCTCGATCGTGAGCCACATGGAGAGTTTCTCGCGCGGCGTGATCGACACGAAGGATTTAATTTACTACTTCTCTATGATTTTCCTGGGCCTTTTTCTAACCGCCCGTTCGCTTGAATCCTTACGGTGGAGGGCGTAATGGCGGGTACTACATCGCTCGATCGAAGCTCCCGCACAAGCACCGTCGCAGCCCGACAGGCACGATTCGGGGCCACCGCTTCTCTCTACACGATCGTCGTGCTGGCGGTTCTGGTGATGATCAACTGGCTGGGTAATCGCTATAACAAGAGTTACGACACGACCAGTAACAAGCGCTTCACTCTTTCACAGGAAACCCAGAAGGTGGTCAAGGGTCTCAAGCAGACCGCGACCATCACTTACATCGACAAGGCAAGCGGCTTCAATCAGGCGAAAGGTATTCTAGACCGTTACGCCAACCTCTCGTCGAAGATTCATATTCAGTACATCGACTACCAGAAGCAGCCAGTAGTCGCGCGTGCTTACGGACTGCGTTTCCCGGGGACTGCGTACGTGGAAGTGGGGCCACGCCGGGAGGAAGCGAAAGCGCTTACCGAAGAGGGCATCACCGGCGCCTTTTTAAAGGATCTGAAGGGCGTACGAAAGGTCTGCTTCGTAAGCGGCTCACAGGAGCACCCGCTCGATGCGTCGGACGCCAACGGGCTTTCGCAGTTCAAGACGATGGTAGAGCGCGACAACTACCAGACGCAATCGGTAACACTGGTGGACAAGACTGCCGTACCAAGCGACTGCAGCGTTGTAATGATTGCCGGACCGAGCACGGAGTACGCGGCGAACGAGGTCAGCGCGATTAAGAATTATGTCGAAGGCGGGGGACGAGCGATGATCCTGCTGGATCCTCCGCTCGACTTCAGCCGCGAACACATCGCCGAGAATACAGGGCTGGTGAATCTGCTTCAGAGCTGGGGTGTGACGGAGGACAAGGACCTGGTGCTCGAGCAGAATCCAATGGGTCAGCTCTTCGGGTTCGGACCGGAAATTCCGCTTATCAACACGTACGAATCGCAACCGATCGTTGCCGAAATGAAAAGCAGCTTCACCGGATTTCCGGTCGCACGATCCTTGCAGGTCAAGAACACCGACAAGGTCACGAACCAGAAGCTTTTCTCCACCTCCGATCGGGCGATTGCAACCACCAAGCTCTCGACAAACGAAGTTAATCCCGCCGATCCAAGCAACAAGAAGGGACCTTTCGTGCTGGGTGTGGCGGGCAGCTACAACACAGGGAAGCCGAATGATCCGGGACGTTTTGTGGTAATCGGCAGCTCCGGGTTCCTCGACAACAGCATGATTGGTTTCCAATCGAATCGCGATCTGGCGCTGAACGCGGTGAACTGGCTGTCCTCGGACGAAGATCTGATTTCGATCCGGCCGAAAGAAGCGGAGGATCGACGGCTTACTGTGAATCAACGGCAGATGAACGTGTTCGCCTACACCGATCTGATCGCAGTGCCGCTGCTGATCATTGTCGGCGGGGTGATGATCTTCCTCAAGCGGAGATAGCCATGAAGCCGCGTAATCTGTTGATAGCGGCCGTTGTACTGGCCGTGTTGAGCGGTGTTGTTTATTATTCGAAGCAGCATCCGCCTTCAAGCACTGCGAGTACGGCCGCCACGAACACGCCGAAAGTGATCGACATTCCGGAGAAGAATGTCCAATCGATCGATCTGAAGAAGAAGGGCGGAACGGAAGTCGCCTTGCAACGCGAGGGGAGCAAGTGGGCGATTTCAGCTCCCGAAACATGGAAAGCGGACCAGGAAGCCGTGACTAGTCTGGTTTCTTCGCTGGGTCCCGTATCTGCGGACAGCATTGTCGAGGATAAGGCAAGCGATCTGAGCAAGTATGGGCTCAATGCACCGAGCCTGACGGTGACGGTTCACCAAGCGAACGGTAAATCAAACGAGATCCTGTTCGGCGACGACGTTCCGGCGGGTTCTCTGGTGTATGTGAGCCTGGCGGGCGATCCGAAGGTTTACACGGTCGCCTCGTCGGTGAAGAGCTCGCTGGACAAATCCGCGACAGATCTGCGCGACAAACGCCTGCTCACATTCGACACCAACAAGGTGACGCGTGTCGAACTGGCGTCCGGCAAGTCCGACATCGAGTTTGGCAAAAACAACGCAAACGACTGGCAGATCATCAAGCCTGAGCCGTACCGGGCGGATAGCTTTCAGGTTGAAGAGCTACTGCGAAAAGTCGGCGAGGCGAAGATGGATCTCTCGGGGACGGCAGACGACACTAAAAAAGCCGCGGCGGCTTTCGCGTCAGGTACTCCGGCCGGGGACGTAAAGGTCTCCGATGCGTCGGGCGTTCAATCGCTCGACGTACGGAAGAACAAAGACGATTACTACGCAAAGAGCAGCGTAGTCCCCGGCATCTACAAAGTTTCGGCGGACGTGGGTAAGTCGCTGGACAAGTCGCTCGACGACTTCCGCAATAAGAAGATATTCGACTTCGGTTTCAGCGATCCGAGCAAGATCGACGTCCAGAACGGTTCGGCGGACAAAGCCCTTAACCGGGCGGGCACGGATTGGAAAATGAACGGAAAGACGATGGATCCGGGCGCAGTGCAGTCGCTGGTGGACAAGGTTCGCGATCTTTCGGCCGCTAAGTTCGTGATGACCGGCTTTACGACGCCGTCGATCACAGTAACGGTGACTTCGAACGACGGAAAGCGCGTAGAAAAGGCGGAATTTGCGAAGACGGCGGACGGGTATATTGCACGCCGCGAAGGCGAGGCGGCTCTGTACCAGGTAGACGGAAAGTCGGTTAACGATATTCTGGAGGCAAGTAACGCAATTAAGCCGTCTGCCTCGAAAGCGAAGAAGTAGGCCTGCGGCGAAAGCCTGCATGTCTGCTCTCAATACCGACCTTTACGAACTGACGATGGCGGCGGGTTATTTCGCCGCCGGGAAAACTGAAGAAATTGCAACGTTCGAGCTAACGGTGCGGCGGCTGCCGGAGAGGCGAAACTTTCTGGTTGCCGCCGGTCTGGCGCAAGCGGTTGAGTATCTGCGCAACCTGCGATTCGAGGCGGAGGAGATCGATTACCTCCGGTCGCTGCCGCAATTTCGCAATGCGTCACCCGGGTTCTTCGATTTTCTAGGGCAGCTACAGTTCACGGGCAGCCTGTTTGCGGTGCCTGAGGGTACGCCGCTGTTCGCCAACGAACCGCTGGCGATCATTCGCGCGCCGCTAGTGGAGGCGCAGCTGGTGGAAACTTACCTGCTCTCCACGTTTGCTTTTCAGACAAGCATCGCGTCGAAAGCGGCTCGCTGCGTGATTGCGGCGCAGGGCCGGTCGATCGTGGAATTCGGGAGCCGACGCGCGCATGGACCCGAAGCCGGGATACTCGCGGCACGCGCTGCATACATCGGCGGGTGCACGGGCACGAGCAATACGGAGGCGGGCAGGCAGTTCGGGATCCCGGTTTCCGGAACGGCTGCACACTCCTGGACGATGGCTTTCGGAGATGAGAAGGAGTCGTTTGTGGCGCTACAGAGACTCCTTGGCGAAAACACCGTGTTTCTGATCGATACGTACAACACGATTGAAGGGGCGCGGCTGGTTGCCGAGCTAGGTCAACCTGTCTGGGGTGTGCGGCTCGACAGCGGCGATCTGCTCGCGCTCTCACGCGAGGTGCGGCAGATCCTGGATTCCGCCGGCCTTCAATCGGCGAAGATTTTCGCGACGAACGATCTTGACGAGTATCACATCGCGGCGCTTGTTCGCGACGGAGCGCCCATCGATGCGTTCGGCGTCGGTACGGCTCTTGCGACGTCATCCGATGCCCCTTCCCTCGGAGCCGTTTACAAGCTCGTCGAATTGAAGAAGGGCGGGTCGGTGCGGTACACGGCTAAATTCAGCGACGAGAAGAACACGCGGCCGGGAGCAAAACAAATTTTCCGTTTGAAGGATCGCGATGTGCTTGCTCTTCAGACCGAATGTAATGAGGCGTTTGGGAGTTCTCCCTTGATCCGGCCGATCCTGCTTGAGGGTGAACTCATTGAGAGCGAGCCAGCGATCGGCGAAATGCGCGACTACGCCCAAGAGAGCGTGGCGGCACTGCCTCGCGAGTTACTCGATCTGAACGAGACCGCCGCTTATCCGGTTGAAGTGAGCCCGAAGCTTACCGAACTGACGGACGACCTTCGCCATCAGCATCACCTATGAAAACCGTTTTCTTCGATGTCGATACGCAGCTCGATTTTCTGTTTCCCGCGGGCGCTTTGTATGTGCCTGGCGCTGAGGCGATCGCACCGTCGCTGGCTTCCTTAACCTCGTTTGCGGCGGCGAACGACATTCCCGTCATTTCGACGGTCGACTCACATACCGAGGACGATCCCGAGTTCCAAACCTGGAAACCGCACTGCGTAATCGGCACACAAGGCCATCAGAAGTATTCGGGCACGGTGCTCGGCTCCGGCTCGAAACTGCAGACGATCGTGCCGAAGAAGACTATCGATGTCTTTGCGAACGAACATCTGCAGCACGTGGTTTCTGGCATTGCGGCTGACCGATACGTAGTTTATGGCTTAGTGACGGAATACTGTGTGAGGACCGCAGTTGCGGGGTTGCTACACCGTGGCGCAAGAGTGGATGTGGTGACGGACGCCATCCGGAGCCTAGATGCCGAGGCTGGGCAATCGACATTGCAGCGGTTCAGCGAACAAGGGGTGAACTTGATTACCGTCCAAGACGTGCTCGACTCAAAGAACAAATGAGACGACATGCTGGCCCGCGGGGAGCATGATTACCGGGGACGGCGCGATCGAGTAAGACTCGCCATCTACTTCGACGCTGGAAATCTTCGATCCGAGTACCGCAATGGCTCGCGTACGGCTGTCATAAGACAGATCGACTCTGCGCGCACTGGTGATTGCGGAATGAATTTCGCCACTAAAATCGTGGATGGTCACCGGCGATGGTGTCACAGCGGCGGCGAGCCGGTGTTTTCCGGCGGGCGCCAGGACGAATTTGCCGTCCTGCACCGGCCATGTTTTCCCATCGATCTCGACAGGACCTTCCCAAGCAATGCGTGTTAACTCGCGCAGTTCGACGTCGAGTTCGTCGGGACCATGTTGTTCAACGCGGGCCGACGTCGCAGCCGCGGGTAGCAGGGCCAGATCCTGTTTTTCGAGAGAGTTCTCGAAGTAAAGAGCGACCCGTCCGAAGGAGACGGCGGCCTGATGCACCAGCTCGAAGAGTTCGATACCGGTCTGCTTCTTGGTCGGGTAGACATCCTGATAACGCTCGACAACATTGATATCGACGGCAAGACGGTCGCGATCCGGGGTGAGCTGCCTGTATTTGTCCGCGAGGCGGGCGTAGCGTTCGGGTCCAAGCGCCCAAAGCGTCGCGGGATCCTCCACCAGCAGGGTGTCTTTCCTCGCCTGAATGAGCGGCAGGGTCTTCGCTACGTCAGCTCCGAGTTCGTCGCGAATGCCAGGCTCGAAGCGGTCGTCAATGTGAGTCAGAGTGACATCGAGATATGGTTTTGCAGCGCGGGACTGGTCGACGACACTGAGCCAATCGCGCTGCATCTGCCCGGCGAGAACTGCGCGGAAATCCAAGAACTTTCGCAGAGCTTCGGGATGCGCGCCGGCCTCGTAAGGCGATCCGGAGACAAATAACAGCTTGGGATCGAAGCCACCGGCTCGGGCGAAGGCGGCTCGCACATCGTCATTCATCGGCGTGAAGCGCGCGGGATTGGCCGCACCTTCGAGAGATTCGAAGTAGAGTTCGGCTAAATTGACACCATCCCAATCGAAGCGCGCAAGCAGGGTGCCGATCTCGTGCGCAGCTTCACGGCGGCAATCGGGGTTCTGCAGGTTCATCAGTTTGCGCCAGTCGAGCTGCGCGTCCTGACCCACCGCGGTTTTCTCGCGCCACGCGGGATGATCAAACCAGAACTTCTCACTGACGTGCGGCAGTTCCAGCCAGGCATAGACGGAGATCGCATGCCGGTGGCAGGCCGCGATGACTTGCTTCAGGTAGTCATCCTGGGCGGCATCCGGTTCCATGTTGTGCCAGGCAGCCACATGCAGCGCGCCTACTCCGGCGCGCCGCCAGCGGCGGGCGAGATAATCCGGGTCGGCTCGAATGCGGTAGGAAGAGTCGAAGAAAGCCCAAAGACCAGCTGTTTCGGCGGGCGGCGTCCATCCTAGATCGACTAAGGCTTGAGCGAGATACGGAAATCTCTCGATGCCGGTTGCTCCGGGCGAAGTAGCCAGCCACAGAATCGCACCATGCTCCGTTCGCTTCCCGGCCAGGACGGGTGCGCCCTTCCACTTCTCTCTCGCGAATACCTGGAAATCCTGCGGCAGATCGCTTTTGTGTATGTCGGCCGCCTGTTCCCAGATGATCTGCATCGACGGGGCGTGCACATCCACGATTTGGCGCACTGAAAGCGCTTCCGATTTCTGAACGATTCCAAGCTGCGCGGCGACTGGCCCGGCGCCTTCAAGTATCAGGATTCTGGTTTGCGCGAGAGCGACGGTGCCGGCTGCCGCGGCAGGTCCGGCGACAACGATCTCGCCCTCGCGTTTCGGATCTTCCGAGATACCGACCGACCCCAGAATGGCTTGCCAGGGTCTTGCATCGGCGTCTCTCGCTTGAAACGTTGCCGCCAGCGCAGGCTGTACATGAAGACAGCTGGTCACCAGGAGAGGAAGCCAAAGGTGGCGCTTGATCATTTTGTTACCGCGTACCAGACGCTGACCCGAACATCGTTATAGTTCGGACGCGGCGAAGCCTCCGTATAGAATCCATGCAGCAGATCGGCCGAAAGATACATACTGGGAGGCATCCAAGGCATGCGGAACTTGAAGCCGGGACCGATCTCGACGGTGTTGGCCCAGTATTCGGCTTTCACGTCGCGTACGTAGTTGACGTTGAACAAGAGCTGACCGGATGCGCCACCGGCGAAGTGAAAAGTTTCGCCCGCGCGATGCTGCGAATAGAAGAGCCAGTCTTTATCGAAGCGGCTGATGTAGACGGCATCGGCGGTGGTCTCGTAGAAGGGACCGGTCTTGCGGCTGCCGAGTAAGTGACCGAAGCCCTTGGCATAGTTGAGTCCGCCACGGTAGTCCGGAATGGCTGCACCGATATCGCGGCGGAAGGGCAGATACTTTACCGATTCTCCTGCTTCCGCCCATCCAGTCAAGTGATGCCACGTTTTCGAAGATACTCCCGCACCCAAGATGAACGAACTCTCGGACAGATATTGGGGGGACACGACATGAGTCGGGATGCTGCTCTTCAGATCGCCTGCGAACCGGGCGGACAAGTAGAACGAAAAGAACTTGTTTGCCTTTCCGAGAAACGGCAGCGGAATGGCTCGCTTGATCTGGCCATAGCTGAACAGGTCCTTCCAGCGCGAGGAAAACATGGGCAGCGTCCAGATGGTGGTTTGCGGCAGCGTATCTCCGCGCAGGTTGTGATAGGCTCTGGAAGCTTCTGCAGCAATCAGGGGGTCATCGGCACGTCTTGCTTCGTCAAAGAACTCGATCGCCTCGGCATCGTCTTTGGACTGGTTGTACGCCCAGCCAAGCTGAAGCATAACTTCCGCGTCTTCCGGATCCTGTTCGTGCGCCTGCTGCAAATAGCGGATTGCGTCGTGCAGATAACCCAACGCTAGACTTTTTTTGCCGAGCACTTTTGCATCAGCCGCTGGGGCTGCCCCGCTGTGGGCGGCGGCATTAGTGGTGACGTCGGCTGCCGGACGCGTTTTCAAGCCTCTGAGCAGATCGAGCTGCTTGCGCACCGTTTCGTCTTTGGCATTGATCGCCAGAACCGCTTCGAACTGATCGATGGCTTCCGGCTCTTTGTGCATCGCGAGATAGAGAAAGCCGAGCTCTTTGCGCAGGGCGGCGTTGCGTGGATCCATCTTTATGGCGGCTACGAACTCATATGGATACGGATAACGTGTACCCAAGTGCGCGAGTGCAAGTTCAGCCGTTCGCGCATCGCTCGAACGGGACGCGGCCAGGAGCGCGGCCTGGGCTTCTTCGGTTCGGTTGAGCTCGCCCCACACGCGCGCCAGAATTCCGAGCAATTCCGGCAGCTGCGGCTTGAGCTTCCTGCAAATTTCGAATTGCTCGGCAGCAAGCGGCAACTCGTCGCGAAGTTCGGCCAACTGGGCCAGTTCCCAATGGGCGCTGAACGTTGATAAAGCGTTTGCGTTGGGCACGCGGCGCAGGGCGTCCTGCCAGCGCGCGATTCCGTCTGCGAGCGGTTTATCGATATTCGTGAAGGCCTGTTCGGCGGTTTTCCTGGTAGCCGGATTCGCCGAGTGCCGGAGCTTGTCGAAGGTGCGGCGTGCCTCTACCGGTTTTTTAGTTTCGTAAGCCAGGAAGGCAAACTCGAGCGCAGCCGTTTCATCTTTCGGATCGAGATTAAGAGCTTGCTCGAACTCGTCGCGAGCCTCTAGGTTGTCTCCGGTCTTGAGCAGCGTGTATGCGAGGTCTTTGTGAACTTTGGCGTTTGCCGGCTGGATCTGCAAGCCTTTGTGGAAGCAGTTGATGGCCTCGTCATAGTCTTTGGCAGCCAGAGCATGGTAGCCGCGGTTTAGGTCGGCGTCGCCGTTGTCAGTGTTGGCCTGGGCTAACGCGGCGAGAGCCGTCAGCATGCAGAGACAGATCGCTGCGGCCGACCGGTGCATAGTTTGAGAGAAATTCAACACGCGCTGTCAAAGAAGTCGCAGGCACGCGGCAAAACTCTCGGGAATATCCGGTAGGGCGGCCGCGGTCAGGCAGACACTTGGCCCATGACGGCGAACCGGCTGACGCGCGGGCCGGGCAGAATGATGCCGCCAAGGTTCAAGGGATCGGCGTTTGAAACAGGTTGAGCGGGTGCCTTATCGGGTTCGCGCCGAATCAACCGAAGAAGATCAAGCGCTTCGGGACGCGCAAACTGTTCCCCTGTCAGGCCCGTTACAAACCTTCCGCCGCGGATCTCGCCGCGTGCTTCCAAGCGCCGCAGGAAGGGCAGCAGTTCCCGCCAGGGCGGCGAAAGCGTTTCCCGCATGAGCAGGTCACGAACCAGGACACCCCAGCGCTCCAGTAACTGCCGTGCGAAACGCTCGGCTCGCTCTTCGCTACTGAGTGGGGATTGAACATTGGGCAGCGGCGCCCAGCGGCCGGCTGCATGCCTCGGCCTCTTCTTACTGCCGCGTCCTTCACCGCGCCGCCGTTTGGGATCGATCAAAGCGCGCAGATTATCGAAGCCATCCGCGGTGACAAATCCGCCGGCGAGCAGTTCCCAAAGCCCGTCCTCCACTTCGCTCGCCAGATGATGTGTGTGTCTGGCGAGGTCGGTAAAGAAACTCGCGCCATATTTCTCGAGCGCGATGAGGATGTCTCGAGCGGCATCAGACAGCGCGGAGCTGTCGCGCGATTCCTGTGCACTGACAAGCCAATCTGCATCTTCACGCAGGAACAAAGCAATAGGTGCGATGCGGGTCGGGCGAACCCGCCGGTTCTCCGCAATGGCGGGATGCGGAGAGACTCGGGCCCACATCACTTCGCCCGAGAAGCAAAGCTCATCGAGAAACCCGGGCTCATACTTGTGGATGCGGCGCGCCAGAATCTCCGATTCCCAGGCGGAAGCCGGAATTTCGAAGCCCTGCAGCTGCCGGATGACGTGCAGCGTGCCATCCGAACCATGCAACTGCGTTCCGGGGGAGACATGCTGCCACGTTTGCAGGAAGCGTTCGAAATCAAGGGCGGTAACGGGTTCGATCTCGCGGCGCAGGCGGCCGAGTGTGGCGCGATGGATGCGGGCGAGAATACGCCGGTTGCACCACTCCGTTTCGCCGCTCTTGTTGCGGAAATAGCCCCGAAGCACCTGGCCTCTTCCTTCGAGCTGGAGCAGCGCGTTCTCGATTTCATCGCGAGGGAAGCCAAGCTTGTCTGCGAGTTCGGGCACCGTCACAGGACCGATCGACTCCATCCAACCGGAGACCACGGCAGCAGGGTCATCGGCGAGGGCGATGCGCTCTGCGGCAATCCAAAAGACTTTTCCCGATCGCTCGACCGTTGCTACGCGGTGCGCGGCGCTCAGCTCTGCGAAGAATGACTGCCATTCCGCGACGGGCTGCAAGCGGATCAACGTAAGCAGAGCGTCGTGAAGTTCGTCGGCATCGCGAGCCTCGGGCCAAGCCTCGGCCGAGATTTCCTCGATCACGGCCGGGTCCAGCACACCTTCACCGGTCACGTCGGAGCCCAGTGTTTGACGCAGTTGAACGGCTCTGGTGCGGCGTTCTTCGAGCGGCGCATCGTCCAGAAAAGCGTACGGATTGGCGTTCAGAATTTCGTGAGAGAACTGGGAAGCCTGCGCCGTGTCTATAGCGAACGTGCGGATCCGACCTTCCTCAATATCTGAGAGAATTCGCTGGAGCCCTTTGAGATCCATGCCTTCGTACAGGCAGTTGTCGATGGTTTCCTTGACGAGCGGGTGATCCGGTATGCGGATTGGACCCGTGAGATTTTCGGCGCAGGCGACCTGGTCGGGGAAGACGGCGGCGAGCAGGTCATCGGCGCGCATCCGCTGAATAGGCGCAGGTACGCGGGCCCCACCGCGCGATCGCAAAACCGCCAGCGCACGAGTGGTGTTCCAACGCCACCGCGCTCCGAAGAGCGGAGCCGTCAGCAGCGCCTGCCGCAAGACATCCTCGACGGTGGTCGATTTCAAAAACGCGAACACGAGATCCAGAGGAAAAGAATGGCTATCGCTGAGCGAGAGCACCAGCCCGTTATCGGTGGCGGCGGCCTGCAGTTCAAAGTTGAAGGTGCGGCAGAAACGTTTGCGCAGTGCGAGTCCCCAGGCTCGCGTGATGCGCGAACCGAACGGGGCATGCAGAACGAACTGCATACCGCCGGCCTGATCGAAGAAGCGTTCGGCCACGACGGTCTTATGCGAAGGAAGTGCGCCGAGCTCAGCGGCCCCGGCGGTAACGTAAGTGATTGCCTGTTTGGCGCCGGCTTCGTCAAGGCCGCAGTTGTTGATGAGGAACGGTAGTGCGGTGTCCGGTTCGGCAACGATGCGCTCCCGCAGGAAGGCAACTTCACCCGACAACTCGCGCGATCGGCCCGGGGCTTCGCCCAACCAGAACGGGATCGAGGGCGCCGCTCCATGCGCGTCTTCCACTCGCACCCGGCCGGGCTCGACACGCTTAATCCGCCACGATTGCGTTCCGAGCAGAAAGACATCGCCAACGAGACTCTCCACGGCGAAATCTTCATCGAGATTGCCCACCGTTTTGCCATCGGGCTCCGCGATCACGGCGTAATTGGCGTTTTCGGGAATGGCGCCTCCCGACGTCAGGGCTGTCAAACGAGCGCCACGGCGGCCTTTCACGCGCCGATTCACTCCATCACGATGGAGCAGAGCGCCGCTTCTTCCGCGCGAGGTGACAATGCCTTCGGAGAGCATCTCGATCACGGCGTCGAAATCGCTGCGGGGCAGATTGCGGTATGGGTGAGCGGAGCGGACGAGTTCGTATAACTCGTCTTCCTGCCAGGAATCGGTTGCTGCCGAGGCCACAATCTGCTGGGCCAGGATATCGAGGGCATTCTGCGGAATCTCAATCCGTTCGAGCTCGCCCTTTCGAATGGCCGAGACGACTGCGGCGCATTCAATCAATTCGTCTCGCGTAGTTGCGAAGAGGCGGCCATGAGGCTTGGCGCCAACGAGATGTCCCGATCGCCCGATCCGTTGAAGAGCGCCAGCGATCGAACGAGGAGAACCGAGCTGGCACACAAGGTCCACGGTTCCGATGTCTATGCCGAGTTCGAGCGAGGCAGTGGCAACTACAGCGCGCAGTTCGCCGGCCTTTAACCGCCGCTCCGCGTCCAGCCGTATTTGCCGCGCGAGGCTGCCGTGGTGCGGAAGCACGGCGCCGGGACCGAGGCGCTCGCCCAAGGCGTGAGCAACGCGCTCCGAAAGCCGCCGCGTGTTTACGAAGACGAGCGTGGTCCGGTGTTCAACGATCAGGGTAGCCAGCCGGTCATAGATCTCATTCCACATCTCGGTGCTGGCAATCGATCCGAGTTCATCGCGCGGAACTTCGACCGCAAGCTCCATCTCGCGCCTGTGGCCCACATCGACGACGCGCGTCTCGGGCCCGAGAAAGCAGGCCACTTCTTCTATCGGCTTCACCGTGGCCGAGAGTCCGATGCGCTGCGGGGTCTTGCCTGTCAAAGCGTTCAGCCGCGCGAGCGACAGCGCGAGATGTGAGCCGCGTTTGTCGTCCACCATCGCGTGGATTTCGTCGACGATCACGGTTGAGGTATTGCGGAGCATCTCGCGGGACTTCTCCGCCGTGAGGACGATGAAGAGAGATTCGGGTGTAGTGACGAGGATGTGAGGCGGCTTCTTCAGCATCTTCGCCCGCTCGGCCATGGGGGTGTCGCCGGTCCGAACCGCGGTTCGAATCGGCATGAGATCGACGCCTTGCTGCCTCGCGAGTTCCGCGATCTCCGCCAGCGGTACTTCAAGATTGCGATGTACGTCGTTGCTGAGCGCCTTCAACGGCGAGACGTAAACCACTTGTGTTGTCTCTTGCGTGCCCTCGCGTGCGGCGCGCACCAGTTTGTCGATGCATATCAGGAATGCTGCAAGAGTTTTGCCTGAGCCCGTAGGCGCGGAGATGAGCGAATCATGTCCCTGCCCGATCTGCTCCCAGCCGAGCGTTTGCGGCTCAGTAGCTGCGCCAAACTTTTGCTCGAACCAACGTTGAACGATCGGATCGAACGCGAAGGATACTTTGTTCATTTGCAGTTTTGCAAAGCTATGTCGCCGTTAAGCCAGGTCTTTGGCGAGCGCAGACCAAATTCGGCCTGCCGGAACAGTAACGAGCATGTCTGCCGCCTCGAGCGCGTCATTTATGTGCCGGTAAAGCAGGCGGGCATCTGAATCGACCACATATAGGTACGGAAAGCGCCCAGCCGTATAGAGGGCACTTCTCAAGAATGTGCATCATGGAGTCCTCGGGGGACAGGATCTCGATCGCGACCTCCACCAGGTAAAGCTTCTCCATTCCAAAACTCATACGAGCGCTCACTCTACCCGTAGGTCCGCTCGAACTCTGCGAAAGACAGTTTTCCGCGAGCGGGCGCCATACCTCTATTGTCGTTCAACCATCCGCTCCCCGTTTGCGCGATACAGTGGGAAAGTACCTTTTATGGCCCGTTTCCCCGGTGTAGATTATCTCCAGTTTGATTCCCTGTTGAGCGAACAGGAGCTGATGGTGCGCCAGACAGCGCGCCAGTTCGTGGACGATCGCGTGGTGCCCGTCATTCGCGAGGCGTTCAACAATGCCACTTTTCCCAAGCAGCTGATTCGCGAGATGGGCGAACTCGGTTTCTTTGGCGCCAACCTCGAAGGCTACGGCTGCGCCGGCATGAACAACATCGAGTACGGCCTGATCATGCAGGAGATTGAGCGCGGCGATTCGGGCCTGCGCAGCTTCGTCAGTGTGCAAGGCGCGCTGGTGATGTATCCGATCTATACATTTGGATCGGACGATCAGAAAGAGCAGTGGCTGCCCAGGCTGCAGTCCGGGGAAGCGATCGGCTGCTTCGGGCTCACCGAACCGGGGTTCGGATCAAATCCTTCGGGCATGCGCACCACCGCCGAAAAGCACGGCGACACCTGGGTGCTTAACGGTGAAAAGACGTGGATCACGAACGGCTCGGTGGCAGACGTGGCGGTCGTATGGGCCCGTACGCCGGACGGTGTGCGCGGCTTTCTCGTCGAGCGCGGCACCCATGGTTATTCGACCAGTGATATTCACGGCAAGCTCTCGATGCGCGCTTCCGTCACCTCCAGCCTGCAGTTCGCCGATTGCAAAATTCCAGCGCGCAACCAACTTCCTTGCGCCAAGGGGTTGAAGGCCGCCTTGAGCTGCCTCTCGCAGGCGCGCTTCGGTATCGGCTGGGGCGTAATTGGAGCCGCAATGGACTGTTACGAAACGGCCCGGAGCTACACGCTCACACGCAAGCAGTTCGACGAAAGACCGCTCGCCAGCCACCAGCTCGTGCAGGAAAAACTCGCGTGGATGATCACCGAAATCACCAAAGCGCAGCTGCTCGCGCTGCAGGTAGCCAGACTGAAAGATGCCGGCAAGCTGGAGGCTGCTCACATCTCCATGCTGAAGCGCAATAACGTCGCGATCGCGCTCGAGTGTGCGCGCCTCAGCCGCGATCTGCTGGGCGCAAACGGCATCATGGACGAGTATCCGATCATGCGCCATATGTGCAATCTCGAAACCGTCAAGACGTACGAAGGGACGGAGCACATTCACACGCTGGTAATCGGCGAGAAGGTCACGGGGATTGCCGCTTACCGGTAGCGGGCCAGGCGCCAGGCTTCAGCTCAACTGTTTTTCAAGATCCTGATGGAGAACGGCCACGCCGGGATCACGATCAACTGCACTCGAGTAATGCTTCCAGAATCCGTTGGTTTCGCTCGAAGGTGAAAGCAGGGCGCGGGTATCTACCAGCAGTTGCTCGAAATCTTTGCTGGTGGCAGGCGGTTTCTTGGCCGCGAGTGTCTCATCGATCTGCACCAGCAGCGTCGTAATCGGCCGCAGCCACGCAAACCGGTTGTCGTTGATGAGCAGTTGGAGAAAAGCGCCCGGCGACCCTATCGAGCCGTGCTTCATTTCGTAAGAGGTTCGCTCCGAGTCGAGCAGCGCTTTATGCAGCGCGAGGAGAATCTCGCGGATCTCACTGAGACGGGTTCGCGCCGGATCTGGAACGGCCTGGGGTAACTCCATTTCAACTTCAGATTAGCGCGTCCCTATCCGAACCTACGCTGAATTTTCGCTTCAGTTCGGATGCCGTTTCGGCTGGCACTGAAAGCACTCGGGTGATTTGTTTGCTTCAGTAAAAGTCCCACGCAAATTGCAAAATCAAACCATCGCAAGTCTCCGCGCGGACATCCTTATCGCCAGTGCTTGTCACGCACCCTGCGCATCTGAGCGTACGAAAGGAAACCCTGTTATGATTCCGACTAAATCGCTTTCAAACCCGTTCGCAAGAGCAATCCTAACCTCTTGCGGATTGCTGCTCTTCTCCTCAATTCTCCCCGCGGCCACGATCACCGGCGGTATGACCACCGTCGCGCTCGACAGCGGAACACTCACAACTCTAGAGTCGCTCTTTACGATCCGCACAGTACCTCCTACGATGATCACCACGTCGCCCGCAGCAGGGACCGTTGTAAACTTCCCGATCACGGGCGGCGATACCACCGGGGGCTTGATCGATCACTCGGGTGGGCTGACCCTTACCGGTAAAGCAACACCCATGGGCGTTGGCACGGAAGTAGTGACGGAGAACTATGTCATCAATCTCAATACCTCTACGCTTACGTCCGAAGTCGTTGTAAACGGAGGAACACCGATGATGAATGTTCCGCTCTTTAGTATCGGAGCAGGCGACGCCCTCACCGTTAGCAGCACACTGGCTGGTGCGCTTTCCTCTGTTTACGGTGTTCCCAACCTGACCGGTGCGCCGGTTGGAACGGCGACGGTCTCGCCCACCACCGCCACACCCGAACCAGCAAGCTTCGCGCTGCTCGGTGGGGGCTTGCTGGCCGCGTTTGTTTCCCGGAAAAAGAAAAGAGCATAGTCCGTTCACGCCTTAGGATAGGCCCCATCCGGTTGAGGAAGAGCGCACGTGTCTGCCGAAGACAGCCGCGCTCTTCCTGCTCCGGTTACTCTTTGCCGGATCGACGTTTCATATACTGATTTGAAGCTTCGGTTCCGGCAGTACGAGTACAAGCTTACAGTTCATCCTGCTGTGACAAACTTCCTTTACCTTGTCAGTTAAGGGGCTTTTGGGAGGTCGTTTTGCTTTTTCACCTACAGAGATTTTCTGCGTCTGCAATCGTCATTTTCTGTCTTTTCATTCAGATTCAACAGAGCAACGCGCAACAAGTACTGGGCGCAATCACGGGCACTATCAAGGATCCGGCCGGTGCTGCCATCCCGGGGGCATCGGTCGCGGCTCGCAACACCAGCACAAACCTGCAGGTGGCCGTCACGACTCAATCGAACGGCTCTTATTCAGTTCCCAACCTGCCGGCCGGCACCTATGAGCTGGTATTCTCGAAGACCGGATTCGACACCGAGTCGCATACCGAGATCCTTGTACAGGCAAATCGTACGACGACGGTTGATGGCTCGCTCAAGGTCGGCAAGCAGAGCACGACTGTTGAAGTGACTGGCACGCCGCTGATGAACCAAGTGGACACCACGAATGGCTACGTGGTCGATCAACTCACGATTCAGCAGACGCCGCTCGGGACCGGTAGCTTTACGCAGCTGGCGATCCTTGCACCCGGCGTGCATGCCGATTTCCTGGGCGGCGCAGGCGCTAACTCCGGGCTCGGCAATCAGGCCATCTACGCGAACGGCCAGCGCAGTTCGAGTAATAGTTTTTCTCTGAACGGCATCGGCACCAACAACCTGTTCAACGGGAACTCTACCAGCCAAGTCGGCGAAAACAGGTTTGTCCTGAACACGGGCGAAAGCTTCGGCGCAGGCGGCAGCATCAATACCAGCACATCCGTCTATGGCGCGATCGGCCAGGCTCTGCCCACTCCGGCGCCCGAAACCATCCAGGAAATCAGCGTTAACGCTGCCATGTATGACGCCTCGCAGGGCGCGAACAGCGGCGCACACATCGCCGTTCTCACCCAGTCCGGCGGCAACGGTCTGCATGGACAGGTATACGAGCATTTCCAGAACAGTTTCTGGAACGCGGCTCCTTTCTTTTACAACTCGGATCCTTCGATTCCCGGGAATCAGAAGGTTCCTTTCCTGAACCGCAACATGTTCGGCGCCACGCTCGGCGGCCCGATCAGGAAGAATAAGCTGTTCTACTTTGTTGGCTACCAGGGCGTCCGAATCGCCGACGCATCCCTTTCCACCCAGAACGTGACGGTGCCACTCGGTCTCACAAACGACCGCTCGGCGGCCGGTCTCGCAACCGCAGCGAACAGCAGCTTCAAAAAGACGAATGTGCTGCCGAGTCAAATCACGCCCCAGGCGCTCCAAATTATGAACGCTAAGCTCCCCAATGGCGCTTACCTGATTCCGAGTCCTACGATCACCGATCCCGGGATAGCGACGCAGCTTGGCTACGATGTCACGACGCGCGGGCCGAATGCGGAATCGACCGTCGATCAGGGCAATGCGAACATCGATTACGTCGCAAGCGATAAGGATCGCCTTGCGGTGAAGTACTACATTCAGAACGATCCCACAACGAACCCTTTCGGCTATGGCAATAACGCGCTCGGGTTTCCTACCCAACTGCAGGCGGGCAGCCAGGTCGGCTCGGTTGATAATACGGTCATCCTGACGCCCGCGCTCACCTGGCAGCAGCGCGTTGGCTTCACCCGCCTGAGAGCATACGCTACAACTTCGCAAGCCTTCTCGCCGAGTGACTTCGGCATCAATCTGCTAGGGGCCAAGAACTTTCCTCTGATTTCGATCGGCAACGCCGACGACACGCTGGGAAATGGCTTTGCGTTCGGCACGCCCACCAGTTTCGGAAACGCGGGCATGTTTCAGAACCAGTGGGAATACGGAACAACCTTGAGTTGGACGAAGGGCCGTCATACGCTTACGTTCGGCGCGCAATGGGATCACACCCAGCTCAACATCATCAATAACAATGAGCAGACCGACACAGTCGCCTTTCGGAGCTTCCCCAACTTCCTGGAAGGCGCCGTGCGTACCGGCACGGATTCCGTTTCGTTCTCCGGATCGAGCAATCGCTATTACCGCTCGGACACTATCGGCACTTTCATTAACGACAACTACAAGCTAAAGAGCAATCTCACACTCACACTCGGACTGCGGTGGGACTACGATGGCCCCCTCAGTGAAAAGTATGGCCGGCTGACGGCGTTCGATCCAAATACGTACCACTACGACGCGGCCAGCGACACGATTGTGAATTCAGGTCTGCTGGTCGCTGGTAACAACAAAGGTTTCGGCACGCCGGGCGCGAGCAATTCCTTGATGACCGCCCGTCAGTGGATCCTCGAGCCGCGCGTGGGACTCGCGTATACACCGACTCCGAAGGTAACCGTTCGCACCGGTTTCGGCATGTATGCCGATCGCGGCGAATTCTTTTCCGAACTTTCGCCGAGTGCCGGAAGCGGCTTCAACGGACCGTTCGGAGTGACGCTCGCGCCGCCTTTTGTCACGCCGATCTTCGCCACCAAAGGCGCTACGTTTGCGAATCCGTTCGGCACGGTGGCGCCCGCTCCGCCGCCCGGCAATCCCGCCGCCTTTCTGGCGCTGCTTCCGAATCTCGCCCAGACGGCCAGCACAAATTATCCCGCAGGCAATTTGTTCGGCCCCTTTCTGTTCGGCGGCTACGATCCTGCGAACACTCTTCCGTATTCGGAGAATTGGACCTTCGACATCCAATACCAACCTGCCAATAGCTGGCTGTTCAGCATCGGCTACGTCGGGAACCACAGCTTGCACCAGGTGTTGCCGATTCCCTTCAACCAACCCCTCGTCGCCACACCGCAGCATCCGGTAAATGGCGAGATCTATTCTTACGGCTTCAACGTCAACGGGTACGAACCTCTGCAAACCTTCAGCGGCGGCAACGTGGATGTGCGGGTGCCTTACATCGGCTACAATCCGAACTCCGTTTATTACAGGGCGGAAGGTATCGGCTGGTACAACGCCTTGCAGCTTCAGGTTCGCAAGCGTCTTTCCTTCGGCCTGCAGTTCACCGCGACTTACACGTGGTCGCACAGTCTAGACGAACAGAGCGGGCTTGGCCTCTTCTACACCGGGAACGATCCTTCGAATCCTAAATCCGGTTACGCCTCTTCAGACTTCGATCAGCCGCATGTCGCGCTGGTGAACTTCAGCTATCAGCTTCCCCGGATGACGACCAATCGAGCCCTCAGCAGCATAGTCGATGGCTGGAGCGTCAGTGGTCAGTTTGTCGCTCAAAGCGGACAGCCCTACAGCGTTTACGATTATTCGGGCTCGGTTGCAAGCATTTACTACAGCTCCTTTGACGAGATCACCAACCCCATCGTTCCTCTCAAGCCCGGCGTTACTTCCGGCCAGGCTCAGCTGCAGGGAACAACCGGTGTCAATGCTGGCAAGCCTGTCCTGAATGCAAACGCCTTCGCACCGCAGTTCCTGCAGCCGGGTCAAAACGGCGTTCCTCCTTGTGACGCTTTCGCTCAATCCACCGGGGGCTGCGATACGGTTGAGTCCGGCTTTGGGAACAACGGACGCAACATGTTCCGCGGCCCGTTTCAGACGCGCTTCGATCTCTCGGCCGGTAAGACGTTCTCGATCAACGAACGTTTTAAACTACGCTTCACCTTCGACGCGTTCAACGTGGCCAATCACGCGAGCTTCGACGCACCGAACAACAATGTCGTGTTCTTTCCGAACTACGGGCCGCCCCTCGCCAATCCGCCTGAAGGTAGTCTCGGCATCATTCAGCACACGATCGGGAGCCCGCGCTTCCTGCAAGCGAATCTGCACCTGACGTTCTAAAGCTAATCGCCTGACTCTCCTATTGACATTCTATATCTCGCCGTCTAAGCTGGTACAGACTGTCGATAGGAGAAGGATCTGGGCGAACAAGTCGAACTTCTGCAGGGCACGCTCGACCTGCTGATCCTGAAGGCGCTCAACCTGGAGCCGATGCATGGGTTGGGTGTTTCGCGCCGGATAGAGCAAGTCACCGCCGGCACGTTTCAAGTTAAACCGGGATCGCTATTCCCTGCTCTGCATCGCATGGAAGAACAAGGCTGGGTGGTCTCTTCCTGGGGCGAATCGGAAAACCGCCGACGCGCCAAATACTACAAGCTCACCGCTGCCGGAGGTAAACAGCTCGAGAGTGAAAAGAAGCGCTGGAACCAAATCTCCTTCGCCATCGCACAGGCACTCGAAGCAAATTGAGCAATTGAGCCTATGTCCCGGATCAGGCAAGCTTGGCACTTCGTTTGGCATCTCTCTCGAAGAGAGAAGCAGGAGCAAGAGCTCGACCGGGAAGTCCGCGCCTATCTCGATTTACTTTCCGATGAGAAGGCCGAACACGGCATGCAGCGGGAACAAGCACAGCGCGCGGCAAGAATGGAGATCGGCGGATTGGAACAGGTTAAAGAAGTGATTCGCCATCGCCGGGCCGGTTCCGGCCTGGGAACTGTTCTACAGGACGTCCGTTATAGCTTGCGCATGCTCCGCAAAAAGCCGGGTTTCACGGCCGTCGCCATAGCCACGCTCGCGCTCGGGATCGGCGCTAATACCGCAATCTTCAGCGTAGTTAATGCTACGCTTCTCACGCCTGTTCCGATCCCATCCGCGGATCGCGTCGCTATGGTGTGGACCGATAACGTCGCCAGAGGTTTCCATTCGTTCCCTGCTTCGGTGCCAGATTATCTCGATTGGCAGGCCAGTGGAATCTTTTCAGAACTTGCAGCTTTCAACAATGACGGTCTTAATATCCGGATCGGCGAGCATGCCGAACGCCTGGAAGGTTTGCTGGTCACGCCGGAATGGTTTCGTATTCAAGCACGGCAGCCGGCTCTTGGCCGGACCTTCACTCACGAAGAAGCACAGCCGGGTCACAACGGCGTGGTGGTTCTTGGGTGGGGCTTCTGGAATACGCACTTCCATGCCGACCCCTCCGCGATAGGCAAAGTTCTCGTCGTTAATGGCATGCCCCACACTGTCATCGGCGTGTTGCCGAAAGACATTGCACGCGTCGAGCATGAGGAGCTATATGTGCCCGCTGTGTTCGACGGCCCGGCGGCAAAAGCACGCGGAAGCCGCTCCTGGCTTGTCGTGGGACGTCTCGCGCCGGGTCTCAGCCTGGCGGCCGCACAGCACCGCATGACCTCGTTAGGCGAGCGCATTGCCCGGCAGTATCCAAGCGAAGATCGGGGCCAAAGCATGCGCTTGCAACCGATCGAGGAATCCTACGTGGAAGATGTTAAGGGATTGCTGCTGGTCTTGTTCGGTGCGGTCGTATTCGTGCTGTTGATCGCCTGCGCAAATATCGCAAATCTCCTCCTCGCCCGCGGCACAGCGCGCCGTAAAGAGATTGCTATTCGGGTTTCACTCGGCGCAAGTCGCGCCAGGGTCTTCAGCCAATTGCTCTCCGAGAGCGTGCTGCTTGCTATCCTTGGGGCGGCTGCTGGAATCCTGCCCGCCTTGGCCGCGATCCGGTTCATCCCCAGCCTCTATGCTGACCTTCCCAACGCGGGTTTGATCACCCTGAACGGCAACGTGCTGCTCTTCACCCTGGCTCTCGCAATTTTGGCCGGCATTCTCTTTGGCCTGTTGCCGGCGCTCCAATTCTGGAAGGCAGAAACCAATCAACCGCTACGCCAGTTCGAGCGCGGCCAAACCTCACGAGGCCAAAAGCGCTGGGGAGACTTGTTCGTTGTCGCTGAGATCGCTTTCACGCTGGTTTTGCTGGCCGGCGCCGGTCTGATGCTGCGAAGCTTCTTCCAGCTACGCAACGGAAATCCCGGCTACGATGCGCATCATGCTCTCACGATGAACATCGCCTTGACCGGCCCTCAATTCGCTGACGCTCGAAAGCAATCCACCTTCTTCGACCAAGTCTTAGCGCGGCTTTCCAGCTTGCCTGGAGTCGAAAGCGCAGCCGCAGCCGACGCCATACCGGGCGGCGATACAATGCACGGCTCCGGTCTTCACTTCACGGACAGACCGGAGCCGCGGCCAAGTGACGTGCCCGTGGTTCTTACGTCTTCCGTGTCGCCCGATTATTTCCGAACCATGAGAATTCCGCTGCGCAGAGGCCGCGTGATCACGTCCGCCGATGGTCCTGCTGCTCCTCTCGTCGTTGTGGTAGATGAGATCGCGGTAAAGAAATACTGGCCTCACAAAAATCCCGTCGGCCAGCAGATCAAACTGGAACACCAGGGACCGCTTCGTACGGTCGTTGGCGTGGTAGGAACTGTCGAGCAGAACGCAGGTTTGAAGATGACAATGGGAGAGGTGGGAGAAGTCTACTCACCTCTCAGTCAGGTGCCGAAACCTGGCGTTTCGCTGCTGCTTCGAACCTCAGCGAATCCAGCGGGTATCATCCCAGCTGTCCGCCGCGCCGTCGCCGCACTGGATCGGGATGTGCCGCTGTACCAGATCCAGACGCTTGAGGAGGTCCGGGCGCAAGGCAGGGGACCCGCCCGCCTCGGCACAATTCTGCTCGCCTCCTTCGGAGTCATTGCCTTGCTGCTTGCTTCGATCGGTGTTTTTGGCGTAGTCTCTTATACGGTCGGCCAGCGGCTTCGTGAATTTGGTATCAGGCTTGCCGTAGGGGCAACCACTTGGGACCTTCTGAGGATGGCGCTTGGCAGGGGAACGCTGCTGGTAGTCGCCGGAGCGGTGCTCGGTCTACTTGGCGCAGCCGTTTTGACCAGACTTATGAGCAGTCTCCTCACGGGTGTCGGCGCAAATGACCCGCTAACCTTCTCGGCGGCAACGCTGGTGCTGCTCTTTGCCGGACTTCTCGCCAGTTACATACCCGCCCTCCGCGCCACCAGGGTCGATCCCACAGTGGCGCTGCGGGCCGAGTAGTTCGGCGCCCCCAAATCCATCTCGTAAACAATACCGCGGCCTTTTGTTTTATGATAATCGGGTACTATCTGCTGGTTCGGGAGCCTCTTCAAAAAACACCCGCGCCTGCCGATATGGATAGATATGATGACCGAAGCAACAGTCTCCTGCCCGAACTGCAAGATCGAAATCAAATTGACCGAGTCGCTGGCCGCGCCCCTGGTCGAGGCGACCCGCCGCGAATACGAACGCCGTCTCCTGCTGAAAGAGACCGAGTGCAGCCGGCGTGAGGCCGCCCTTCAGGATCGCGAACAGAAGATCGATCAACAGGTCCATCAGAAATTGAGCCAGGAGCGCGCGAAGATCTGTGCCGAGGAGGCCCGCAGGGCCAAGGCCGCTTTGGGGGCCGAACTCGACGGGAAACTTCGAGAAATTAGTTCTTTGCAGGATGTGCTGAAGCAGCGTGACGAAAAGCTGGCCCAGGCCCAAAAGGCGCAAGCGGCTTTTCTGCAGAAGGAACGGGCTTTGGACGACAGGCGGCGCGAGCTGGATCTCACGATCGAAAAGCGCGTGCAGGAGGGTTTGGTTGCGGTTCGGGCTCAGGCTAAAGTCGAAGCTGAGGAGCAGCTCAACCTCAAGGTTCTCGAAAAAGAGCAGACCATCGCTGCCATGAGGCGGCAGATAGAAGATCTCCGGCGCAAGGCCGACCAGGGTTCGCAGCAGCTGCAAGGCGAAGCTCAGGAAGTGGAACTGGAAGCTCTTCTGGGTACCCGGTTCCCGTTCGATACGATCAGCCCGGTCCGCAAAGGCGAGCACGGCGGAGACATCCTTCACGGCGTTCGCAATTCGCAAGGCGGCTGCTGCGGTTCGATCATTTGGGAGACTAAGCGAACCAAGAACTGGAGTGACGGATGGCTGGCCAAACTGCGTGAGGACCAGCGCGCAGCCAAAGCCGAAGTCGCTGTGATCGTCAGCCATGCTCTCCCGAAAGAGATCGGGACCTTCGACCTGGTCGAGGGCGTGTGGGTCACGCACCCGAAGACCATGATCCCGCTCGCATTTGCACTTCGCCAGATGCTGGTCGAGATCGCAGGCGCACGCCATACTTCAGAAGGCCAGCAGACCAAGGCCGAAATGGTGTACAGCTATCTCACCGGCCAACGCTTCCGCCACCGTGTAGAAGCAATGGTCGAAGCTCTCTCGACTATGCAGAAAGATCTGGATCAGGAGCGCAAGGTGATGATGAAGCAGTGGGCTAAACGCCAGGCGCAGATCGAGTGCGTGATGGGCTCGACGGCCGGCATGTACGGCGAACTGCAGGCACTCGCCGGCAAGACGATCCTCGAGATCGACGGCCTCGAGATCGATTCTCTTCCGCTGATCGCTTGAGACGGGCGAGCGTCGCGGAAAAAGCTGGCGGCGCTCTATTGTTCGAATCCCTAAGTGCCGATGTAAATCGTGTGAGTCACAGAAAGTCGGCAAGATCGCGAAGAGGAAGAGCGCCGGCCAAAGTCGCCGTTCCCAAACCGGAGACACGCCCACGTAAGTTCCGTGTGGGCGCGTTTAAAGCGGCAATGGCCTGGACCTTTACTGTTCTG
Organism: Terriglobia bacterium; assembly: GCA_963723645.1. Classification (GTDB taxonomy): domain Bacteria; phylum Acidobacteriota; class Terriglobia; order Bryobacterales; family Bryobacteraceae; genus Bog-105. The sequence continues at coordinate 1,044,015 of CAVRRR010000003.1, read as the reverse complement.
ACTGCGGTTAGTAGCCTTACAGGGGTGTTTAGTTTTAGTCGTGATCTTGTGCCCAAGGTGGCGTAAGTGAAGGCAGCTTGCTTAACAAACCGAACGTCGTTCCTGATTTCAAGATCTCTAACGAGGGGAATGTATCAGTTTCGCTCGAGCGAAGTGAGTGTGTGGTGAATGGCCCCCAGTTTCATGACGTCCATGTCATCGATAGCAGCGGCGTTGGACCACAAGGCCAATCTGTTTACACTGGAAATCTTTCTCCTCGTGGAAGCGTGGAGCAGTCCTGCCGCATCTTCGCACCGGAGTTGCCCCGAGGCACGACGATCGACGTCAATACGGCGTTCCGACCTTTCTATAAGTTTTTCTCGGGCAAATCCGGCGCTCGCTTTCGGATCGAGTACGACACGGAGGGCAAGCCTCATTGGATACAGGAGCCCCGTTCCGAGTAAAAACTCTAAGTGAGCAGGCCCCGCACTCGGCTTTCGATCACCTCCCGAGCCTGCTTGGCCGGAAGAAGCTTCTCGAACAGCCCGAGATCCGCGTCGATAGTCACGTCTTTATCCGTGATATCTATGAAGCCCTTGATCGGCGTACTAAGAAAACCGGCTTTCGCGTCGAAGGAGAAGTTCATTTTGGTCCCTTCCCAGCTTCTTCGCTCGTTCACAATCTGGATCGGAACAAAACCGGGCCCCTTGAAGAAATCGTCAAACGAGCGGTCTACAGAACGCTTGATCTCTTCTTTAGGGCGGTTGTGCGAAATCGTCACGCGCATGTATTTCTACTCCTCATTGGCGGAAGCGAGATTCATCAGATTGGGGAACTACGGGCGTCCCCGGCGCTTGGTCGCATCCGGCGGCCGCTTCGTTGTATCGGCCCGCATAGCGAGCGAGTTAATCTGAATCACAGGCACCAGCGACTGGCTCGTCTCGGCGGGACGGTTCGCGACCCGCTCGGAGAGTTCCTGATTCAGGGTGCTGACGAAGCGTTCCATCTGGCGCTGCATCGCTTCCATCTTTTCGCGCATGTTGAGAATGATCTCCACGCCCGCCAGGTTTACTCCTAACTCGCGGGTGAGCTTCAGAATAATCTCGAGCCGCTCCAGGTCTTCATCCGTATAGAGCCGTGTGTTGCCGTCGCTGCGCGAGGGAGCGAGCAAACCTTCCCGCTCATACAAACGTAGTGTCTGCGGATGAATTTCATACTGCTCGGCCACCGCCGAGATCATGTAAGCCGCTTTTCCCTTATTCCTTATCATCTGTCTGCCTCTTACGCCGCCGGTTGTACCTTCTCCCACATGTCGTGACGCACGTCGCTCGTCTGCACCTGCGCTAACTCACGCAGTAACTCTCGCGTCCGCTCGTTCTGCACATCCGGAGAACGCAACACCACTTCCACGATTTCGTCGCCGCGCGAATTTTTGCGGGCGTTGAAAACACCCTTGTCCCTCAGCCGGAACTTCTGCCCGTTCTGCGTCCCTTGCGGAATCTTGAGCAGAGCCCGCCCGTCAATCGTCGGGACCTCGATCTTCGCACCCAATCCGGCCTCGCTCACGCTCAACGGAACCTGGATATCTATGTTGTCCCCGTTTCGTTTGAAGAACGGGTGCTCTTCTACACGAATCGTGATGTAAAGATCTCCCGCCGGGCCGCCGCCTGCTCCCGCGTTACCCTTACCGGCCACACGCAAACGCGATCCTGACGCGACACCCTGTGGGATCCTCACCTCCACCGTATCCGGCCGGGAGATTCTTCCTTCACCTCGGCAAGTCGGGCAGGCATTCTTCAGCCGCCCGCTACCTCCGCAACGCGGGCAAGTCAGATTGAACTTCATTGCACCCGCCATCTGGGTAACCGTACCGGTGCCGTCGCACTCCGGGCAGACTGCTACGTTACTGCCAGCGGAGCCCGTCCCGTGACAGGTGTCGCACGTTTCCTGACGCGTAATGTTCAGCTTGACTTGCGTACCGCGGATCGACTGCCAGAAATCCACATTCAAGCCGTATTCGAGATCGGACCCTCGCTCAGGCTGATTAGCGGCTTGCCGCGAACGCCCGCCAAAGAAACTGCCAAAAATGTCCCTGAACGATCCGCCGCCGAGGCCTTCGCCTTCATCCGTTCCAGCGCTCGCGCCAGCCTGCTGCTGTTGCCGCATGTACTCGGCGAAATCAAAGCCACTGAAACCTGGGCCGCCGTTTCCACCAGCACCGCCGCCACCATTGGGCGGAATATTCGGTGAATAGAACCCGTACTGATCGTAGGTTTTTCTTTTCTCGTCGTCGCTCAGTACGTCGTAAGCTTCCTGTACGTTTTTGAACCGCTCCTCTGCCGCCTTGTCACCGGGGTTGACGTCCGGATGGTACTTCCGCGCAAGCTTCCGGTAAGATTTGCGGATCTCATCCGCATCCGCACCCCGGGCCACGCCGAGCGTTTCGTAATAATCCTTTTTGTTGGTTGCAGAAGGCATTGTTTGTTCCCTAAACAAAGACGAGGCGCGCTATTTCTAACGCGCCCCGCCCTCTGATCACTTACTTACTTCTTGTCGTCTACGTCGACAAACTCCGCGTCGACAACGTTGTCTTTGGGCTGCTGGCCGTCAGCATGTGTGCCGTTGGTTCCGGCGCCTGCTCCAGGAGCCTCGCCGGCCGGTCCACCCGCGCTCTGCGATTTGTACATCGCCTCCGCAAGTTTGTGGCTGGCGCTAGTCAGCTTATCGGTAGCTGCGGTGACAGCTTCGAATCCGCCGCCGCCCTCGGTCATCGCCTTTTTAACTTCCTCAATCGCGGTCTCGACCTGTTTCGCATCCGCGTCCGAGATCTTGTCCCGATGCTCTTTCAACATTTTTTCAGTGTTGTAGACCATCGCGTCCGCCCGGTTGCGAGCGTCGATCTCGTCCTTCTTCTTGCGATCGTCGGCCGAGTGCGATTCGGCATCGCGCGCCATCTTCTCCACTTCGTCTTTGCTCAGACCTGAAGAAGAAGTGATGGTGATCTTCTGCTCGTTGTTGGTTGCCCGATCCTTGGCCACGACATTCAGAATGCCGTTCGCGTCGATATCGAAGGTAACCTCCACTTGCGGAATACCCCTTGGCGCCGTCGGGATGCCCACCAGCTGGAACACGCCCAGCATCCGGTTATCCCGAGCCATTGCACGCTCGCCCTGGTAGACCTTGATCTCTACCGACGTCTGATTGTCAGCCGCCGTCGAGAAGGTCTCACTCTTGCGAGTAGGAATCGTCGTATTGCGCTCAATCAGCTTCGTGAACACGCCGCCCAGCGTCTCGATACCGAGCGACAACGGTGTGACGTCGAGAAGCAGTACATCTTTGACTTCCCCGCCGAGTACGCCGCCCTGAACGGCCGCGCCTACCGCCACTACTTCGTCCGGATTCACGCTCTTGTTCGGTTCTTTGCCGAACAGGTCGCGCACCATCTGCTGAACTTTCGGTATACGAGTCGACCCGCCAACCAGAACCACCTCATCGATGTTCTGCGGAGTCACACCCGCATCCTGCATCGCCTGCTTGCAAGGTCCGACTGCCCGCTGCAGGATGTCATCCACCATCTGCTCGAACCGCGCCCGGGTCAGCTTGATCGTCAAGTGCTTCGGCCCGCTCGCGTCGGCCGTCAAGAACGGCAGATTGATCTCAGTTTCGAGAAGGGTCGAGAGCTCGATTTTGGCCTTCTCCGCCGCTTCCTTCAGGCGCTGCAACGCCATCTGGTCCTTCGAAACATCGACGCCTTGTTCCTTCTTGAACTCCTGGATCAGCCAGTCGATGATGCGTTGGTCGATGTTGTCGCCGCCAAGGTGCGTATCGCCGTTGGTCGATTTGACCTCCACGACGCCGTCGCCGACTTCAAGAATCGAAATGTCGAACGTACCGCCGCCAAAGTCGTAGACGGCAATCGTTTCGTCCTTCTTCTTATCGAGACCGTAGGCCAGCGCAGCTGCCGTCGGCTCGTTGATGATACGCATCACTTCGAGGCCGGCAATCTGCCCCGCGTCTTTCGTCGCCTGTCTCTGCGCATCGTTGAAGTAAGCCGGCACCGTAATCACCGCTTTGGTGACCTTCTCGCCCAGATAGGCTTCCGCCGCTTCCTTCAATTTGGTCAGAATCATGGCCGAAATCTCGGGCGGCGAATATTTCTTGCCCTGGATCTCGACTCGCGCATCCCCGTTCTCACCCGCCACTACCTTGTAGGGCACCAACTTCATCTCTTCACTGACTTCGTTGAAGCGACGCCCCATGAACCGCTTGATCGAATAGATCGTGTTTTCCGGGTTGGTGACAGCCTGACGTTTGGCCACCTGCCCCGCCAGACGCTCTCCACTTTTTGTGAAAGCGACTACCGAGGGAGTCGTGCGCCCACCCTCTTGGTTGGGGATAACGGCCGGCTGCCCGCCTTCCATCACTGCAACTACCGAGTTTGTAGTCCCAAGGTCGATTCCGATAATCTTACTCATGTGTTTAAATTTCCTCCGCCAACCGCTCCACGCGATCGACCATGCTTAGCACATCTCTAGTATCGAATATGAGTCGGTTGTTGTCAAGTTCTCTGCTCCTATTCCTACCGTTTTTTTCTAGCATTAGCGTTGCTCAGACCACACTCACGGTCGCCGCTGCTGCGGATCTATCCTCCCTCGAGCCTGAGCTCTCAGCCGCGTTCCAAAAGCTTCACCCCGGAACCTCCGTTCGGTTCGTTACTCAGGCCAGCGCTGCTCTTGCCCAACAGATTGAAAACGGAGCACCTTACGACGTTTTCCTCTCTGCGAACGCGACGTTTGTAGATCGCCTCAGCGGCTTCGGCAATATCGAGCCCAAAACGGTCACTGATTATGCAATTGGTCGGGTCGGAGCGCTCTGGCGAGATAAGAAACCGCACCAGATCAGCGACTTAAAGGAAGCTTCGGTGCGCTATGTAGCCTTGCCAAACCCCAAGCTGGCACCCTATGGGGTAGCCGCCCAGCAGGCTCTCGAGCACGCCGGCCTCTGGTCCTCCGTCCGGCAGAAACTAGTCTACGGAGAGAACGTCCGGCAAACCCTGGAGTTATTCGAAAGCGGGAACGCGGATGCCGTCCTGACCTCCGCCTCTCTCCTGGAGGGCAAGCACCCGGATCTGATCCCTGCATCCTGGCATCAGCCCATTCTTCAGAAGGCCGGAATTGTGGCCGGCAGCAAGAACCAGCAGGCAGCCGGGGAGTTCCTCGATTTTCTGGCCAGTCCAGCGGGTCAGGCTGTGTTCGCGAAATACGGGTTCAGTTCGCCGGGCGGGCGTCAGTAGCGTGACTTCCTTTGCCGGATCCCGCCAGCTCCACCGTTTTGTACAGGAGGGCGGGCATGTCGATCCAGCGCCGGTCTTGCCAGGAGCGAAGCCCGGCTTCGGCCAGTTGAACCCCGCGTACACCTTGCCAGAAGGTTTGGGGAAAAGGGCCATCCTCGGCCACGTGGCGTAGAAACTTCTCCCACTGCACCCGGAACCCGTTCTCAAAGGCCTCGTTGTCCGGAACGTCCGCCCAGCCTTCACGAAAGGCAAGCGGGTTCGCGAGGTCCGGATTCCAGACGGGCTTCGGCGTGTTCACTCGCTCTTGCGTCCGGCAGCTGCGCAAGTCCGCCACCGCGCTACCGTCCGTACCATCTACTTGCAGGACAAACAGATCATCCCGATAGACTCGCACCGCCCACGACGAATTCATCTGGGCGATCACACCGTTCTCGAGCTCGAAGGTACCGTAAGCTGCGTCGTCGGCCGTGCATGAGTAGGCCCTTCCGCGCTCGTCCACCCTCTTTGGGATGTGTATCGCGCCGATGCACGAGACCGCCTTCACTGGCCCAAACAGATTTTCGAGGACATACTGCCAGTGGCAAAACATATCCGCGATGATGCCGCCGCCGTCCTCCTTACGGTAGTTCCAGGACGGCCGCTGCGCCGCTTGCCAGTCGCCCTCGAAGACCCAGTATCCGAACTCACCCCGAACCGAAAGAATCCGGCCAAAAAAGCCGCTCTCGATCACCCGTTTCAACTTGCGCATCCCCGGCAGAAAAAGCTTGTCCTGCACAACGCCGTGTTTCAAACCCAGCTCGGACGCCAGCCGCGCCAGTTCGATCGCACTTTCGGAATCCGTGCTGAGCGGCTTTTCGCAATAGACGTGCTTGCCGGCTTCGAGCGCGCGCCGCACACTCTCCGCCCGCAGCGCCGTGGTTTGAGAGTCAAAGTAAACCGTATCCTCCGGGTTCGACAAACAGCTTTCGAGGTCGGTACTCCAGCGCTCCACCCCCGCCATTTCGCCCAGCTTCGCGAGCTTGCGCTCATCCCGGCCTACCAGAATGGGATCCGGCATGAGGCGTTCGCCATTGCCGAGAAGCAATCCGCCATCGCGCCGGATCGCAACCAGAGAACGCATCAGATGCTGGTTCGTGCCCATGCGCCCGGTGACGCCATTGAGAATGATTCCGATTCGCACGGATCCAGATTACGCTAGCTCGCAGCCGCGTTTATTTCCAGATTAGGTCGAGTTCCCGGTAATTGCTAAACCGCGCGTCGCCTCCGGCCAGCGGAAGTTTCTCACTTAGAGCCTGAGCAATGAGCATCCCGTCGTACGGATCGGCATGATCGCCGAATACCGGCAGCCCCGCATACGTGTTGATGTGCTCCGGGCTCAATCTAAAGATGCCTGGCGTTCATTTCTGTGATCGCCTCCCATACTTGGCTTATCTCCAACCCGATCTCCCGGAATCGACGCTTCAAAAGGAACTCCCAAGGGCTGACCACGCTTACGTAGATCTCCAGATCCGGCTTTCCTTCGAGCGTGCTCTGCAGTCTACGGGGCAGCGATTATTCGGTAATCCACATCACCAGCGCCTGCGTATCGAGGAGTATGTTGTCAAGAGAAGGCTGCGAACCGGCTTTCACTGGTTTCATTTCCTGTTCCCAAGTTGGCCTATCAGTTCCTGTTCATCGGCTTCACGCTGCGCCTGAGTTCCCCAACCTGGGGGCACGGTCGCCAACCCTTTGAATCCCAAAGCCCCGCCCTTTCGATCGGGACTCGTTGACGGCAACAATCTGCGCAACGCGTTCTCCCCGATTCACCAGGAAGACAGCCTTGCCGGAGCGCGCGGCCGCTACCAGCCTCGACAAGTCACTCTTGGCTTTTTTGATTCCGACTTCCACAGCTACATTGTAGGTGCGCTAAGCGGCCACCGGGAATCGCGTTTGCCTCGGCTACGCTTTCGGATGAGTGCGATCGTACACCGCCTGCAAATCCTTGAGCGAGACTTGTGTGTACTTCTGTGTCGTCGACAGGCGCGCGTGCCCCAGCAGCTCTTGAATCGCCCGCAGATCCGCTCCGTCGCTCAAAAGGTGAGTCGCGTAAGCATGGCGGAAACTGTGCGGGTGAACCGTCGAGTCGCCGGTCACGGCCAGCGCATAAAGCTTGACAAGGCGGCGCACCTGCCGGTCGCCCAAACGATGGCCTTGAACATTCAAGAAGAGCGCTCGCTCACCCGCGGCCGGAGAGCGGCTCGCCAGGTAACGTTCGATCGCCGCAATCGCTCGGGCTCCGACCGGCGCCTCGCGTTCTTTGTTGCCCTTACCGCGGACGCGCAGCCAGCCCTCTCGAAGGTCCAGGTCTTCCACATTCATGCCGACCAGCTCGCCCACGCGAATGCCACATCCGTAGAGCAGTTCGAGAAAGGCCACATCGCGCTCCCGCGACGGCTTCTCGATGGCCTCGCCCTCTTCGACCGCGTCGATAAGCCGGTTAGTCTTCTCCTCGCTCATCACATCGGGCAGGCGGCGCGGGATCTTCGGAGTACGCATCCGGGCCGCCGGATTCGATTCAATCACGCCTTCCTGAACAAGAAACTTGAACATGGCCCTCACTGCGGCGAGCTTCCGGCGAACGGTTACGGTCGTGAGCTGGGTGTCATAGAGACTGCCGAGCCATTCGCGAAGGAGAGGAACATCGAGCGCCTCGAGTTCGGGAGGCATAGCGCCGGGCGGCTCGAAATACGCGGCAAACTGTTCTAGATCCGATCCGTAGTTGCGCAGCGTATGCTTCGACGCGCCGCGCCGTGCGAGCTCAGCCAGATACTTCGCAGTGCATTCGCGTATCTCTGCCATGTAAGAAATCTTCGAACGATTCGGCGGCTCTGCGGCACACCTCCGCGTGCCGCGCCTTCTTATCATGCCGGAATCTGCGCTTCGTGTCTTCGTCGAGCGCGGCCAACAGATCGAACGTGATATTTGCTGGCTGAAAGTGTTTGGGGTCCGCGGCCGTAATGTAGTGGCAGAGGCTGCCGAGCGCCGTCTCACGCGGAAAAGCGTAAATCTCTTCGCCATTCCAGAGAGCGGCGGCGTTGCGGCCGGCAATCAACCCCGTCGCGATCGATTCGGCATAGCCTTCCACACCTGAGATCTGCCCGGCGAACAAAATCCGCTCGTTGCTCTTCAATTGCAGCGTGGGCGCGAGCAGCGCGGGCGAGTTGATGTAGGTATTGCGGTGCATCTGCCCGAAGCGCAGGAACTCGGCATTTTCGAGACCAGGGATCAGCCGAAAGACGCGCGCCTGGTCGCCGAACCGCATGTGGTTTTGGAATCCGACAAAGTTGTAGCTATCGGCCCGCTGATTCTCTTGCCGCAGCTGCAGGGCTGCGTAAGGCCATCGACCCGTGCGCGGATCCGTCAAACCGGCGGCCTTCATGGGTCCGAAGCGCAGCGTTTCCCGCCCGCGCCGCGCAATCTCTTCGATAGGCAGGCAGCCTTCGAAGTACGCCGTGCTGTCCTCTGGAATGTGTGCTTCGTAGTGCTCTGCTTCAAGCAGCGCGTCGACAAAGGCGTAGTAGCGATCGCGATCAAGGGGGCAATTCACGTAATCGTCGCTGCCGTCGAGCGACTTGCCATAGCGTGAAGCCCGAAATGCAACGGACATATCGACCGAATCGGCCGCTACGATCGGGCTGATGCTGTCGTAGAAGAAGAGTCTCTCGGATCCGGTTACCCGGCTGATCTCGGCCGCCAGAGCGTCGCTGGTGAGCGGACCGGTTGCGATTACGACGATGCCGCTCTCCGGGAAAGCCAGCACTTCTTCGCGCCGGATTTCAATGGCCGGGTGGGCTTCAAGTGCGCGCGTGATCTCGGCGGAAAACAGGTCGCGGTCGACCGTGAGCGCGTGCCCGCCGGGCACTCGTGCGGCTTGCGCGGCAGCCAGAAGCAGAGAGCCGAGGCGGCGTGCTTCTTCTTTCAGCAGCCAGGGTGCGGAGTGCACCTGCTCACTTTTAAGAGAGTTGCTGCAAACCAATTCGCCGAACTGATCCGTCTTGTGAGCGGCCGTGCGGCGTTCCGGCCGCATTTCGTAAAGCGTTACGGGCGCACCAGCCTCAGCTGCCTGAAAGGCCGCCTCGCAACCAGCCAAGCCTGCGCCGATGACGTGTATTCGGTCTCGAGTCATCTAGAAGGCTTCCCTGTACTCGCCGAAGATGTTGCGCAGCGAATCTGAGATCTCTCCTACCGTAACGCACGAGCGGCAGCAGTAGAGGATGTGCGGCATTAGGTTTTCTGTTCCTCGCGCGGCTGCTTCGAGCCGAGCCACTTTGACCTGCACGTCGTGAGAGGAGCGAGATGCGCGCACCTGCCGGACACGCTCAATCTGCTGCGCCTCCAAGCACGGGTCGAGCCGGAAAGCCTGGGGAGGATCGATCTCTTCGGTCTGGAACTTGTTCACCCCGACAACGATCTGGCGTCCATCTTCGACGGCGCGTTGGTACTGGTAGGCGGCGTTTTGAATCTCGTTTTGAATGTAGCCTTTCTCGATTGCGGCGAGCGTTCCGCCAAGCGCGTCGATGCGCTCGATGTATTCCCGCGCACCGGCCTCGATTTCATCGGTGAGATGCTCCATGTACTCGCTGCCGCCAAACGGATCAGGCACAGCGGCCACGCCGCTCTCGAAACCAATGACCTGCTGGGTTCTGAGCGCGACGCGCGCTGACCGCTCGGTGGGAAGCGACAAGGCCTCGTCCTGCCCGTTCGTATGTAACGATTGCGTGCCACCCAGAACAGCGGCCATGGCCTGCAGCGCTACCCGCACGACGTTCACTTCCGGCTGTTGCGCGGTGAGCGTTGAGCCGCCGGTCTGGGTGTGGAATCGCAGCATGCACGATCGGTCCGACTGCGCACCGAAGCGGTCGCGCATGATCCGCGCATACAATCTCCGCGCTGCCCGATATTTGGCAATCTCTTCGAGAAAATTGTTATGCGCGTTGAAAAAAAAGCTCAACCTGGGAGCGAAGGCATCGACCTGCAAACCGACCTTGACGGCTGCCTCAATGTAGGCAATGGCGTTGGCGAGCGTGAACGCGATTTCCTGGATGGCGGTCGAGCCTGCTTCCCGAATGTGATATCCGCTGATCGAGATCGTATTCCATTCGGGAACCTTCTCGCCGGCCCAGGCAAACAGGTCCGTGATGATGCGCATCGCCGGCCGCGGCGGATAAATATAGGTACCGCGAGCGATGTATTCCTTCAAGATGTCGTTCTGAATGGTACCGGAAAGCTTTCTGGTATCCGCGCCCTGACCTTCGGCGACCAGCACGTAAAGGCATAACAGGATGGCGGCTGTCGAATTGATCGTCATCGAGGTGCTGACCTGATCGAGCCGAATGCCTTCGAACAAGACCTGCATGTCGGCGAGCGAATCTATCGCGACCCCGACGCGGCCGACTTCTCCCGCCGCGAGAGGGTGGTCGGAATCCATCCCCATCTGCGTCGGCAGATCGAATGCAACAGAGAGGCCGGTGATGCCCTGCGATAGCAAATATTTGTAGCGTTTGTTGCTTTCTTCAGCGGTTCCAAAACCGGCGTACTGCCGCATGGTCCAGAGTTTGCGCCGGTACATGTCGGCATAGATGCCGCGCGTAAACGGAAACTCGCCTGGCTGTTCGCGAGGAGGCAAGTCTATCGCTGCCCGATCCGCCTGGCGGTGCGGAACGAGCCCAGCCCGAAGAACAGCATCACAGCGCCAAGAAAGGCGGAAAACGCAAGTGCAACCGGATTGCTGGCATCCGTGTTCAAGGCTCTGAAGTACTTAACCGCGTAGCCGAAAAAGAGAAGGGCAAACAACAGAAAGATGCCGCCGATCGCCTGGTTCCAGATGATGCGGGCGGGACGCACCACTTCCGGGACCACGTGGGTGGCGAACTTCCGCGCGTGCTCGACCCTCACAGACTTCGCAGCTTTGACTGCATCGGAGAGTTTCACAAACGGTTCACCCGCCTGTCGATTTCATCGAAGAGCTCGTTTACCGGAATGCTGATTGCGCGATCTCCGGACCCAGCCTTCAGGGCATCGGAAGAGCTGAGTTCAATTGGGCCAGGCTCTTTCAATGACATCATATGCGCCCGCCGCCGATCGGGATCGATGATCCAGACCGAACCGATCTTCCAGTCCAGGTAATAAGCGGCTTTGCTGAAGACATCGCGCAGCGTATCGCCGGGCGACAGGATTTCGATACACAGATCTAAGGGCGCGTCGGGATACGGAAACTGCAGGCCCGTCGCACTCGCAACCAGATCCGGAACAGGCTGAGCGACCTCCGATATCTTCAATCTCACTTCAGATGCCGCCACCCAACCACGCTCGAACAATAGCATTCCCAGGATCAACTGGACCAGGCCATGCAGCGACGTCGGCATGGACTTTTGGATCGCCTCACCGAACCAGTATTCGTAATGAGGCTTTTCCCGCCCGTAAAGCCGCTCGAACTGATCGAGGGAGAGATAATCAGGGGCAGCTGCCATCAAAACGTCCTACCTCAGTATCGCCGATTCAATGCCCTTCGGCCTCCAGGTAGCGCTCGACTTCAATGGCGGCCATGCAGCCCATTCCCGAAGCCGTGATGGCCTGCCGATAGCTCCGGTCCTGCACGTCGCCAGCGTGGAAAACACCGGGAATGTTCGTCTTTGCGCCGCCGTGCGTGACGATGTAGCCGTCCGGATCGAGGTCCAGTTGACTGCGGAACGGCTGGGTATTTGGGATGTGCCCGATCGCGACGAAGAAACCGTCCACTTCGCGATCGCAAACCTGATTCGTTTTCAGGTTACGCAGCTTCACGCCGGTGACATGTCCCTTCGACGCGTCGTAAACGTCTTCCACCACCGTATTCATCAGAAAGGTGATCTTCGGGTTGGCCTGCGCCCGCGCCAGCATGATCCGGGAGGCACGGAAAGTGTCGGTTCTATGCACCAGCGTGACGTCTTTGCCTAACCGGCTGAGGAAATTGGCTTCTTCCATCGCCGAATCGCCGCCGCCGATGACCATAATTCGCTTGTCCCTGAAGAAGAAGCCGTCGCACGTCGCACACGAGCTCACGCCGTAGCCAATCAGCTTCTGTTCGTTCGGCAGATTGAGCCAGCGGGCCGACGCACCGGTCGCGATGATTAAAGTCCGGGTCTGAACGGTTTCGCCATGCTCCAATTCAAGCGTCAGCGGATGCTCGAGGAGATTTGCTTTGACGACGCGGCCCGCCTGGTAGTTTGCCCCGAAGCGCTGTGCCTGGAGCTTCATATTTTCGACCAGCACCGGCCCGTGGATTCCCTCCGGAAAGCCGGGAAAGTTCTCTACTTCAGTCGTGATGGATAGCTGACCGCCCGCTTCGTGTCCCTCATAGACAACCGGTTGCAGATTCGCCCTTGCCGCATAGATAGCCGCCGTGTTCCCGGCGCAACCTGAGCCGAGAATGACCACGTTCTGTAAATTGTTCATCGAAGAAAGTAGTTGGTGATGTGAAACGCCAACCAGGAACCAGCGTACGCTAAGGCCAGCATGTAAGAGAACTGGAAGATCGGCCATCGCCAACCGCCGGTCTCGCGCTTAACAACCGCCAGCGTCGAAAAGCATTGCAAAGCAAAGGCGAAGAAGACCAGCAGGGCCACTGCTCCAGCGGGTGTAAGGTCCTGGTGAATGGCGGACTGTAAACCCTGGGAAGGCTCGTCACCCTCGATTCCGTATATGGTTCCGAGCGTTCCGACGATCACCTCGCGCGCTGCTAGGGAGGTGATCAGACCGATACCGATTTTCCAGTTGAAGCCGAGAGGCTTGATTGCGGGCTCAATGGTCTTGCCAATCGCCCCGGCGAAGCTATGCTCGAGCGTCGGAGCTTTGCCATGCTCGAGAGGAAGATGCGCAAGGATCCAAATTCCGATCGCGACCAGCAGAATCACCGTACCCGCTCGATGGAGGAACACTTTGCTCCGGTCGACCAGGCGCAAGCTCAACGACTGCCAGGTGGGCCAGCGGTAGGGCGGCATTTCGAGAATGAAATTGGTATCGCGGCTCTTGAGGATGGTCGATTTCAACAAGCGCGCAATAGCAATCGCAGTCACGAAACCGAGCACATACAGGCCGAGCATGGTAGCAGCCGGAAGCGATAGAAATCCACCGAGCAGGTGTATGTTCGGCACGAAAGCCGCAATGACGAGCGTGTAAACAGGCAACCGGGCCGAGCAGGTCATCAGGGGCGCGATCATGATGGTCGCCATACGGTCGCGCTTGTTTTCGATGACGCGCGTGGCCATGACGGCGGGCACAGCACACGCGTAGGCCGAGAGGAGCGGGATGAACGACTTGCCCTGCAAACCGAACTTTGCCATGGTCCGGTCGGCAATCAAAGCGGCGCGGGCCAGATAGCCGGAATCCTCAAGGATGCCAATAAAAAGAAACAGCAGCAGGATCTGCGGCAGGAAAACGATGACGGAACCGACGCCCTGCCAGACGCCATCGACCAGCAGCGAACGCCACGGCGAGTCCGGCATCACGTGCTTGAACCACAGCCCGGAGGAGGCGACCGCCTGCTGGAGTCCGTCCATAACCGGTTTAGCCCAGGAGAAAATGCTCTGGAAGACGGCGACTACGACGGCTAAGAAGATCAACGGTCCGGCTACAGGATGCAGAAACACCGAGTCGAGGCGGCGGGTCCAGAGCGGAGGCGCCGGAGCTCTGTAGGAGGCTCGCTTGCCCAAATTCGCTGCCCATTGCCGGCACTTGGGAACATCGTGCAGGACGGGCAACTCGATCCGTGCCGGGGGCGCATTCAGCCGGACCGCGGTCCCGATCAGGAATTGCTGGATTCGGTCGATGCCCGTTCCTTTCGCGGCGCTGATCAGCGCTACGGTGCAGTTCAGTTCAGAGGATAGAGCCGTGATGTCGACTTTGCCGCCCCGAACAGCCAGATCGTCGGCCATGTTGAGCAGAATTAAGGTCGGCAACCCGAGGTCGAGAATGGGCGCTGCCAAGATCAGGTGCCGCCCCAGGTTGGTCGAATCCAGTATGAGGATGACCGCGTCGGGCTTTGGGAAATCGCTGCGCTCGCCCTTCAGAACATCGTGCGTGACCTGTTCGTCTTCGGCTCTCGGATGCAGGCTATAGACTCCCGGCAAGTCAACCAGGAAAACCTCATGCTGGTCCTTCAGCTTGGCCTTGCCCATCCGGTGCTCGACGGTAACGCCAGGAAAGTTGGCGACCTTCTGGCGAAGGCCGGTCAGCCGGTTGAAGAGTGTCGATTTTCCTGAGTTGGGAGGTCCGACGATCGCAACAATGATTGGCCGGTCCGCGTGGGGAGCGGGCGGCAGGATCGACGGGTTCGGAAGCAGGCCCGCCCGAGGCGTGGGCCCGTGGCAATCGCTCATCGCAATACGACTAGATCGGATTCAGGATGGCGGCGAATATAGAGGCGAGCGGCCGTCTCGTGCCGGAGGGCTACTTCCGAGCCATCCACTCTGAAGACGCGCGGGCCGCCGCCCGGCGCCCTTCGCCCGGGCACCACCTCATTTCCCGGCAGAAATCCAAGCTCCATAAGCCGCCGCGAGACGTCCTCCGGCAATTCCAAACGGTCCAAGATGCAGCGTTGTCCGGTGGGCAACTCGGCCAGGGTGAGCGGGTTCGCTTTCGCGCCTGTTTTGGATCCGAGTCTGTCAGCAGCCATATACGACCTATTTGGTATGAGTTTATCACGGTGTGCTGACGTGCGGCTGTGTTGGCGACCGAAACTCCTTTGTAATCCTAACGGCAAGTCGGGTGACGGCACCTTCCGGCAGGTAGAAGCAGGGTTTTGCGCCCGGTGCTATCATTGCCGTGTGCTGCGGGACCACTCGCAACATCCCCCTGTAAGCGAGACGGGTGGATCGTACACTCGTGGGGAAGTTTGCCGGCTGCTTAAGCTGGAACATCGTCAGCTCAAGAGCTGGGAACGCCAGGGGCTGATTCCAGAGCTGTCGCAATACAGTTTTTCCGATTTGCTTACGCTGAAGCGGCTCGTTCGGCTGCGCGGCGAAAACGCTCATCCACGCCAACTGCGGCAGGCGATTCACTCGCTCCGCAAGTACCTGAAGGCGGCGCCCGATCTGGGCGAAGACGTTCAAGTCTACAAAGAGGGCCGCCGAGTCCGCATCAAGATCGGGAAACAGCGACTCGAGCCGGGGTCCGGCCAACTGCTGTTCGACTTCGCGGAGGACGAGCTGAACAAACTGCTCCAGCTGCCAACAACTGCAAAGAGCAGTGCCGCAATTGCAGAGCGCCTGCGAAACAAGCTCGAGGCAGACCGCTGGTTTGAACGGGGGCTGGAACTCGAACAGACCGGTGCGCCTTTCGAGCAGATCATCGAGGCGTACGAGAAGGCGTCTGAGCTCGACCCGCGGTCGGCGGGCGCACGCGTGAACCTGGGGACGGTGCTCTTCAACGGGCACGCCTGGGCTGATGCAGAATCGAACTACAAGGCCGCCCTCGAGATCGATCCGGATTACGCGCTGCCCCACTTCAACCTGGGGAATCTCTATGACGAGCGAGGTGATTCGGCCAATGCCTTGTTCCACTACTGCGAAGCGATTCGCATTCATCCTAATTATGCGGATGCGCACTACAATCTGGCGCTGCTGAACCAGAGCCTGGGCGACGTGATGAGCGCTGTGAAGCATTGGCGCGCTTACCTGAAGCTGGACCTCACGAGCACGTGGGCGCACATTGCCCGGCGCGAGCTCAGCAAACTGGAAAGCGCAACCGTGATACCAGGACGACGCCCTCCAGAAGGACGGCTGCAGCTAATCAAGAGCGGCGCGGCCGCCAACGGGGCACAAAGCCTCGAAGGCGACGACCATTGACGGCGCGCGGGTGCCTGCCGGTAGCGGCAATCATCCTGGGCGCCGGAGCGGCCACACGAATGGGCAAGCTCAAGCAGCTGCTGCCGTTTCGCGGCAGGACACTGATTGAGCACGCGGTCGCCCAGGCGATTGAAGCTGCGTTCGATCCGGTGATCGTTGTGGTCGGCGCGGAATCGCAGGCCGTCCGCAACACGCTCGCTCCTCGGCCGGTGGCGATAGTTGAGAACGCGCACTGGCAAGCGGGTATGGGCTCTTCGGTCTCGGCGGGAGTTCGCTATCTGCAGGCTATGGGGAGCGATTCGGCGGCCGTCGCCATCATGCTTGCCGACCAACCGCTCGTTACCGCGAACCACCTGCGCGGGATGGCCGAACTGTTCGCGCGTTCGGGGCGTGCGATTGTGGCTGCAAATTACAATGACGCTCTCGGGGTGCCGGCATTATTCAAGCGATCGCTCTTTCCGGTTCTGGCCGCGTTGGAACCGGGAGCCGGGGCACGGGCTCTGCTGCGGGATGGGAAGCAAACCGCTGAAGCATTCGATCTGCCCGAAGCGGCAGTGGACGTAGACACGCCCGCAGACTTCGCCGCGTTGCCTGATTGAAAGCCGAAGGCCGCCGGCGCAGATAGCGCGTGAGGGCAGTGTTTTTACCGTGGTGTTGTTCCAACCGGATCCCAGCGTCTGGTTTTGAGGAACGAAGCCATGAATTAAGGTCCGGCCTCATTGACCAAATGGCGAAACGAAGCCATTTGCCGCGGTGTTTTTCGAGGAACGAAGCCATTTTGAGGAACGAAGCCACCATCTTGCCAGGCGTGGGCGCGATTGCTTCGGCTTTGAATGAGGGCATAGAATGGCTGGCTCCTGGCGAAAGGTACCAGCGAACGCGAGCGAGGGAGCTGGGATTTGCCAGTAAATGAATCGGATGCCAGGAGAAAGAAAAGTGCGCCCGGGTGTGACCGATTTTTCGCGTTTACGCCAAGGCAGGTTACTGGGCCACGCAGCGAATAAGTCCGAATGGTTATGGCCCGCCCGCATGGATCGAGATTAAGTTGGCGGAGGAGTCTATTGCGAATTCCGCGCGCGAGCGCCGCTACTCTTTAGCCGATGGTAGTTCCATTTATCGCAGCCCTGACGAGGGCGGAGTCGAAGCGGGAGGCCGTCTCCAGTGCGTTGCCTGTTCGTACGCGTACGCCAAGACGATCAGCCGCTCCTCTGACCACGGCCGTCCATATATAGTCATTCCTGCCGGAAGCTGTCCGCCTCGCGTGTAGCCCATGGGGACGTTTATGGCGGGGAAGCCGGTCGCGGGCGAGAAGAACTGGCTGTTATCGCCCGCCGGTGTGTTCAGATCGCCGATCAGCCGCGGCGGGTTGCTCCAGGTCGGATATACGAAGGCGTCCAAATGCAGGGTGTCCATCGTTTCCAGAACCGCATGCCGCACGTCTTCACGAAAGGTGCTATCAGCCTGGCACGCTGCCGAATCCGGACCGTTCTCCGGTCCGTTCTGGGCCTCATTCAGCCGGTATTCGACCGATGGATGAAAGCGCCCGGATTTGATGACGTCTTCCAGGCTCTTCACCGGCATGCGATCGCCTTCCGATGCGAAGAAGTGATTGATGTCGTATTTGAACCCCATGCACGGCCCTGTTTCCGAGGGTCGCTTGACGTTCTCCAGAGCTACTTTGGCGTCCACGACCGTGGCTCCAGCTTTTCGCAAATCTTCTACCGCTTTGTTGAACACGTGTACGATGTCCGGGTCGGTCGAATCGCGCTCGTATGCCTGTCGCAGTATCCCGATTACAGCTCCGCGCAGCCCAGCGGGCTTCAGGGCTGCCGTATAGTTTGCCGGCAAGTGAGCGTCTGCAGCGGCAGTGACCGGATCAGCCGGGTCGGAGCCCGCTACCACAGACAGCACCAGAGCGGCATCTTCAACGGTTCGCGTAATCGGTCCGGCAATATCTGCCAGCAGACTGAGGGGAAAGACGCCGCTCCGGCTGGTCAGCCCCATGGTTGACCGGATGCCGACCAATGCCTGGTGCGAGGACGGCCCGCGAATGGAATTGCCGGTATCGCTGCCTAATCCGACGAGCCCAAAGTTCGCTGCAACCGCAGCGGCTGTACCGCCGCTCGATCCGGCGGTGACGCGATCGAGCGCGTACGGATTTTTTGTGTAGCCCGGAAGAATTGAACTGACCGTTTCGTAAGGGCTGAATGCCCACTCGGCCATATTCGATTTGGCAAGTACCAGAGCACCGGCATTCTTGATCTTCTTCACCTGAAAGGCATCTTTATCCGGCACAAAAGTCGAGAGCGCAAGAGAGCCGTTGCTCGTCCTGATCCCTTGTGTCTCAAAGTTGTCCTTCACGATGACCGGCACGCAGTGAAGCGGTCCTGCAAATCCGGATTGCCGAAAACGGCGATCTAAGTCGTCAGCCTGTGCCTGGACGTCGGGATTGAGCAACACGATGGAGTTGATCGCGGGCCCGACCTTGTCATAGGCGGCAATGCGATGCAAATAGCTTGCGACCAAATCGTGACAAGTAAGCCGCCCCGCTTGCATTTCACGATGCACCTGCGCGATCGTCGCTTCTTCGATTGGAAATGGCCTGCTCTGCCCGAAAGCGGCCGCAACGACGAGAGCGACTGACAGCAATCGGAAGATGCAGTTCACGAGAACCAAATTGTAACCCGACACCGGCAGCCAGCTGACAGTGCTGATGCCGGGTTGCGACCCATCCGTTACGCCGCGAGGAACTCACGGGTCAAGAGAGCCAGCTCGGTGAAATCTTTCGTTCTGCTCTGCTACCTGGCTGTCGGTGAGGGCTTACTTCCGGGCCCGCCAGATGTCTGGACAGAAGTAAGCAGCGCCGCTCTGCCTGCTGCCGCATGAAGGTTGAGGCGCGAATACAGACCGAAAGGGGATCCATCGTCGAGAAAACCGCCGCCCGGCCCTTCGGTCTCGGTCAGGATTTGATCGGCCTGCTCGAGAGTCAAGGAAGGGAAAGCGACGGTCAGCAAATATCCCGCTTCCGGAGCCAGTTTGCTGACGTCTTCGGCAGTGCCGGCAGTCTTGGGATAGACGACCGGCAGGTTATACGTTTGAGTGGCAGCGTAGAAAACATCGTTCAAAGCGTCATCGCTAAGCCTGCTCGTGTCCTCGTGCGCGCAAATTTCGATTGTGTTGCCGCAAGCGGCCTGCAAGACCGTGTTTATATCGCTGCGGGCTGCTTTCACGGCGGCGCGGAAGTCCTTGATGGTAGGGGCGCCTTTCAGTGCGCGCCCCACGTAGGCTGGATCGTTCGCAAGAAGATGCGCAAGATCATATGTGGCGAGGGTGCGGCCGCCAAGCACATCCATAGCGTAATGCGCTCCTACAAGGATGCGGTCGTTACCGTATTCAGCGGCGCGCGTAATCATCTGCCCGTACCGCGTGGGCACGAGGACCGCCAGGATCAACGATCCCATGTAGCCGTAAGTGGTATGACCGCTCGGATACGATGGACTGTCGATCAGGTTCATGATAGGGCCACGGTTGTAGACGAGATCATTGGCGGGAACATTGAAATAGTCGGGCCCAACTATTGGCGAAATTTCGGGCTCGGTCTGGAACGGGCGGGAGTTACCGTAAGCGTCGGCACCTGAAGAGCCAGCGGGTCTGCCGTAATTTTTGCCGAACGTATCGGTTTGACCGCCGATAGCCTTGAGGATTGCGATCGCCTCAGCGGAAACGGGTGTCTTTCCATCGGTCGTCGCGTTGGCGAAGAAGTACTTGCCGGAGTTTGAATCGGTGGCGGTGGTCGCGTTTGCGTAAGCGATCAGATCCGCGACGGGTTGGGACAGGCTTGTAAAGTGGTCCCGATCGATGTAATGAGCGCGCGCCAGGTAAGCGGCGCCGAGTGTACTTCCCAATCCATCCGAGAGTTCGGCGAGATTGCCATCCGTGATGAAGGCGTCTCGAATTGCAAGCTGCTGCTGTTCCGCGAAAGGCAGCAGTGTCGATTGCCTGATTGCGCCGGTTTGAATGCCGCCGGTAACGGCGTAATTTGCGGCGAGGGCTGCTCTGCCCGCGTAGGTATTCGACAGGACAGTCACTGGCGCAAGCCCTTTGAGAACGGGCATGTTGGTGACCGATTGCGCTTCAACCCCGAAAGCGAATAAAGCACAGAGCACCGCGATTGTCACAGCCATGCGAGACAGGCGCGCAGCGGCACAGACCGCCGCGGGTACTTTCATCGTCCTCATACGCCAATGTTAGCGACGTTCACGCGGATATGCATTGGCTGCCCTGATGTTCATATGGAACCTTGAACATACACTGGGCTCAGTGAGACGCTCCAGAAATCTTCTACTCCTAACGCTGTTCACCCGACTGCTGTTCGGGCAGGGGCCGAGCGACAAAGGGGAGCAGCATGAGTTCGTGATCCCCAACTTCAAGACCGAATCGGGAGTGACGCTCCCGGCGGCGCATATCGTCTACGGCACCTTCGGACATCTCAACGCCGCACGCGACAACGCCGTACTTCTGCCGTCGCACTACATGGCCGACTTTCACGGCTACGGATGGCTAATCGGCCCCGGAAAATGTCTCGAAACTTCGAAGCTCTTTCTCGTCGCCACAGAACTCTTCGGAAACAGCCGCTCGTCGTCGCCCAGCAATACGCCGGAGCCCTATCACGGGCCACGGTTCCCTCTTGTCACCATTCGCGATAACGTGCGGGCTGTGCACACTCTACTCGCAGACGAGTTGCACATCACCCACCTTAAGGCGATCATCGGATTTTCGATGGGGGCTCAACAGGCGTTTCAGTGGGCTGTGAGCTATCCCGATTTCGCCGATAAAATTGTGGCCACCTCCGGAACAGCGAAGACTTATGGACATGGGATTGTGCGACTGGAAGGACAAATCGCCGCAATCACTGAAGACGAGGGGTTCAGAGGCGGGAACTACAGGGCCGAACCGGAAAAAGGGATTGCGGCTTCGGGCCTGGTATGGGCTGCGTGGCTCTATTCACAGGAGTGGTGGCGGCGCGAACTTTGGCGTACGAACTCGCCGCCGGGAACGACATTCGAGCAGGTGCTTGAAAGCTTCCGCAAAGGGTTTTTCCACGGCGCGGATGCGAACAACCTGATTTTGCAAATGCGCACGTGGGAGCACCACAACGTGGGCGATACTGCCGGGTTCAAGGGCGATGTCAAGGCAGCCCTGGGCTCGATCAAGGCTCCCTTTTTGTACATGCCGTCCGAAACCGACCTCTACTTCCCGCTAGAAGATGCACGCTACGAAGCGCCTTTTATTGCGAAGGGAATTCTCCTGCCCATCCCATCTCTTTGGGGCCACCCTGCCGGGGCAGGCGCGGACCCGGAGGACCTGAAATTTCTGAACGATCACATCGGCAGATTCCTCGCCGAGGGTCATCCGTGATTGGGCCGTTACCAATGGGCGAACAGTGTCTTAGTGGCGCGCTTATCGGAGAATCACGCCGCTTCTCCCTTTTTCTTTTCGGCCGCCATTGCTGAGCTCTGAAAGAACGTCAGCAGGGCCGGGTTAACCGTATCCGCTTCGGTAGTGGGCATGCCGTGCGGGAAGTTTTTGTAGCTGATGAAGGTTCCGTTCTTCAGTAACTTGGCGGAAAGCGGACCGGACGCTGCATAAGGCACGATCTGGTCGTCCTCGCTATGCATGACCAAGACAGGGACATTGATCTTTTTGAGGTCTTCCGTGAAGTCGGTCTGGGAAAAGGCCACGATCCCGTCGTAATGCGCCTTGGCTCCGCCCATCATGCCCTGGCGCCACCAGTTTTCGATAATGGCCTCCGAGGATTTGGCACCCGGCCGATTGAACCCGTAGAAAGGCCCGGCTGCCAGATCGCGATAAAATTCCGAACGATTGGCCGCAAGCTGCGCCTGCAAACCGTCGAACACTTCCTTGGGCGCGCCGAGCGGGTTCGCGGCGGTTTTCACCATGAGGGGCGGCACCGCGCTGATCAGAGCTGCCTTGCTTACCCGGGTTTCGCCATGGCGAGCAAGGTAGCGAGTCACTTCGCCGCCACCTGTGGAATGGCCAACATGTATGGCATCTTTCAGGTCAAGGTGCGACGTAAGAGCCGCGAGGTCATCGGCATAGTGATCCATATCGTGGCCATCGGAGGTCTGGCTGGAGCGGCCATGCCCGCGGCGATCATGGGCGATAACACGATAACCATGCTTCAAGAAGAACAACATCTGCGTGTCCCAGTCATCCGCGCTCAGCGGCCACCCATGACTGAAGACGATCGGCTGCCCGGTACCCCAGTCCTTGTAATAGATGGTGGTGCCATCTTTGACTGTAATTGTGCTCATATTTGGCCTCTTTCGTTGTTGCGGGAGACCAGGAAGTTACGCCGGTCCCGTTATCCCGCGAGTTAAGTTTGCACGGAAATGCGGACAGAAGCCATCACAAAAATGAATGCTCTTC
This sequence comes from Terriglobia bacterium, assembly GCA_963723645.1. Classification (GTDB taxonomy): domain Bacteria; phylum Acidobacteriota; class Terriglobia; order Bryobacterales; family Bryobacteraceae; genus Bog-105. The sequence goes on along the minus strand of CAVRRR010000003.1, from coordinate 1,021,431 downwards.
CACTGCCACCAATTGGGGAGTCTCGAATACCACGTTCGGGGTAACGAGGATCGTCTCGCGAAGCTCGGACTAGCGATGGACATTGCAGAAAGTGAATGGAGTGACAGTGAGGTTGCGCTTCGAAGGAGAACTTAATGATTTTCTGTCTCTTGAAAACCGGCATGCCCCATTCGAATACGTAGCAGGAAAGACAGACACGCTTAAGCACGTGATCGAGTCATGCGGTGTGCCGCACACAGAAGTAGGCGGAGTGTTGGTGGATGCCGAACCCGCTGATCTTTCGAAACCGCTCGCGCCTCAGAACGATGTGCATGTAATTCCCCGCCCGACGCCGATACTGCTCCACGACATTCCAAAGTTCGTAGTCGACGGTCATCTCGGGCGCCTGGCAGCGTACCTCAGGATGCTTGGCTTCGATACGTGGTATGAGCGCCTGGCGGATGATCCGCGACTTGCATTGATCAGCGGCACGGAAGGTCGCATTCTGTTGACTCGTGATGTCGGGCTTCTCAAGCGTAAGAATGTCCGAGAGGGGTATTTCGTTCGTTCCGATAAACCTCTCGACCAACTTGGAGAGCTAGCAAGACGCTTCGCGCTGCTTCCGTACGTTTCGCCCTTTACGCGCTGTATGGAGTGCAATGCATGCCTGGTTTCGGTTGAGAAAAGCGAAGTCGCCGAGTTGCTGCCGCCTCACACCCGTGAAACAAAGAACGAATTCAGCCGGTGCATGCAGTGCGCAAGAATCTTCTGGCGCGGATCACATCACGCGCGAATGTCACGCTGGATTGAGGATCTCGCGTCGCCGCTGGGGAAAGATGCGGATGGGTGAGCGGCGAGTGATGAGCAATTAATCTGGTGCCGCCAGAAACTTCCGCGTCGCCTCCGCTGCCGTATAGACTTCACCGTCGATCAGCAACCGCCCGGTATATGCACCCCCAGAGCGTTCGAATTCCCAGGCGACCTGATGGCCGCGACGGGCGAACTTTGCCCATTTCGAATTCTTGTCAGGATTCTGCTCGAGCCAGAAGTGGCCGTCCTCGTCGGTGAATGAGCGCAGCCTGGAATGCCCGAGGCGATCCCTCCACGTCTTCATGTCGGCTAGTTTGGGCATCGGGAGTCTACGCAGCAATTCCTGGGGAGGGTTCTCACACTGAACTTGACTGGCTGCGCATGCGGTGAGTTCGCCAGTTATGATATGCTTCCCGAACCTGCCCGGCATCCAAGATTGCGGCGCATCCATTTACATTTGTAATCGAGCAGACGTAATTTTGGAAGCTCACCGGTTCGATTTTATACAAGAGACGCCCTCGTATCACAAGGGCGCGGTTTTAGAAAGGTGGTTCAGAATATGAAAACAGTTTTGCTGTTCGCGCTGCTCACGGCAGGTGCGGGACTGACGCAGGCGAGCATTATCGAAACAATCAGCTTAGATCTCTCGCCGCTTCATGCGGGCTCAACCCTTTCGGGCACATTTACTCTGGCCAACTCGCCGATGGCTGGGGATACGGCGCCAGCCCTGCTCTCTTTCAGCGATCCAGCAGATTATTCGCCCACCTCCCTGATGTCGACGATTACGGTCCAAACCGGCACCCCGAGCGGGTACGCGGTAGTCTTCTCTTCGTTGGCGTTCACCAATCTCAGCGGCAGAGTGACGCCGATCAATACAAGGGACGTCAATCTGACACCGTTTGCGTTTGCAATGTGCGCTTCGTTTCCCTGTACCGCTACCGGGCTTTTTCAAGACCGCAGCCCAGCGGTTTTTTCCTCGAGTTACACGATCGCTCCCGCTGCGGTTCCCGAGCCAAGCTATGCCGTGCTGATGGCTACATTTTTGATGGCTATTGTCTTCGGCAGGCGCTTGTTCCAAAAGGCATAATTCCCCATGCGAGGCAGCGCACGTAGCTGCCACTTACCGCGACTTTGCCCTGGCGCGTTTGCGCTTTACTTTGACTGCTGACGTTTGCTTGCCTGTTTGTAAGCTCTCGGCCGTAGTGCGCAGAGCGCTGGTGAGATCTTTGGCTGAGAGTGCGCTAGAAGGGTCAATAAGCCACTGGATGATAAGCCCGGACAGTAGGACATGGTGGAACGTCCCAATTGTCCGGGAAGTCTCGCTGCTGATGGCGTGCTCTTCCTGATTGAGAAACATCGCTGCCAGACCGGTGCGTGCTGTGGGCAAATGGCTGGCAAGAAATTCTCGTGTTTCCCGCTGGCTTACCATCTGAGCGAAAATCTCGAAGTTGGCGACCCACAGAGACCGATGGCTCTCGAAAGTGGCGATAACCTTTGCCCAAGTGGCTTCGAAGCGCTCCGCGAGCGTGACGGAATGGGAAACAGTCGTCTGCAATGCCTGCTGCAGCTCACGATCCCATTCGCCAAAGGCCACCAAAAGCGCTTCGGTGAGCAGCGCATCTTTAGAGGCAAAATGATAGCCAATCGCGGCCAGGCTGACGCCTGCACTAGCGGTGATGTCACGTGCGGTGGTGCGGGTATAGCCCTTCTTGAGAAGGCATTTTTTGGCCGCCTCCAACAGAGCGTCACGATTTCCCATTCAAAAGATAATTTTAGGTTACGAGTGGAACATTTGTCCTACACATTCGTATAAGACAAACGTGTCAGACGTTTGTCTTACCCGCTACAAAGGGGGCAGTTCGTGAAAAACAAGAACATCCTGATTTCCGGGGCCAGCGTGGCCGGCCCGGCCCTGGCGTTCTGGCTTCACCGGTATGGATTTCAACCGACGATTGTGGAGCGTGCAACGGCGGTGCGGCCGGGCGGCTACGCTGTCGACTTTCGTGGCGCATCGCTTCGCGTGCTCGAACGGATGGGGCTGCTGAGCGAGGTACAGCGCCGGCAGACCCGCATCGGCGCGATCACCATGGTCGATCGTGATAACAAGAAGGTCGCGAGCATGCCGGATGGATTCACGAGCGGCGAGCTCGAGATCCTGCGCGGTGATCTGGCGGGAATCTTCCACACCGCGACTCGCGAGACCACCGAGCACATCTTTGATGACAGTATTGCGGCGATGCAAGAGGATGATACGGGAGCGGAGGTGCTCTTTGAAGGCGGTGATCGGCGCAAATTCGATCTAGTCGTTGGTGCTGACGGGCTGCACTCCAGGGTGCGATCGCTCGCCTTCGGGGAAGAAGAACAATTCGTACGTTATCTCGGCTACTACGTTTCAATCTTCACGATCCCTAACTATCTGGGCCTTGAACATAGCGGACTGTACTACGGAACACTCGGCAAGAAGGTCGGCATCTTCAGTGGAGGGGATCAGCTGGAGGCGAAGGCATCTTTCTTCTTTGCGACGGAGCCGCTCAAATATGACCGGCGCGACACGGAACAACAAAAGACCATCCTGCGCCATCACTTCTCGGACGAAGGCTGGCAAGTGCCGCGCCTGATGCAGATGATGGACACTGCGCCAGACTTCTATTTCGACTCAGTCAGCCAGGTAAAGATGGATCGCTGGTCAGCAGGGCGCAAGGTTTTGTTGGGCGATGCCGCTTACTGTGCCTCTCCGCTTTCGGGGATGGGAACGGGAATGGCGATAGTGGGGGCATACATTCTCGCCGGAGAGTTGGCGGAGGCCGATGGAGACTATTCGGTAGCGTTCAAAAAGTATGAAGCTATGATGCGAGATTTCGTCAAGCGCTGCCAGGGGATCGCCGACGGAGGGACAAACTGGTTCGTGCCGCGCACTCGCTTTCGGCTCTGGACGAGTACCCAGATGTGGAAGATTCTGCCATACACGCCGTGGAACAACATGATGATCGAAGTACCGCTTAAAATCGGGAACTCAATCGATCTCAAGAACTACGGCCACGTACCTGTGTAATGCTAAACCCGTAAGGACCTTCGGCTTGGGAGGAAAATCTGGTTCATGCGCCACATCGCTTTTTTTTCTCTCATCGCCATTCTCACCGCCTACGGCCAGACTGCCGGTAATAACAAGCAATGGCCGACCAAGGACGGCACCTACGTTATTCAGAACTTCCGTTTCGGCACGGGCGAGTCCCTTCCCGCGCTGAAGCTGCATTATCTGACACTCGGTGAGCCGCATCGTGATGCGTCGGGGCACACCGACAATGCTGTTCTCCTCCTGCACGGTACAGGCGGCGATGCTCACTCGCTTCTGAATCGTGTGTTCTCTGACGTGCTATTCGGTCCCGGCCAGCCGCTCGATATCGAAAAGTTCTATCTCATCCTTCCGGACGATATCGGCCATGGTGAGTCGAGCAAGCCGTCCGATGGCATGCGCATGCATTTTCCGCAGTACGATTACGACGACATGGTCGCGGCACAGCACGCGATGCTTGTTGACGGTCTGCATGTCGATCACCTCCGTTTGATTCTGGGTACCTCGATGGGCTGCATGCAGTCGTTTGTGTGGGGCGAGACTTATCCGCGATTCTCCGACGCTCTCGCTCCGTTTGCCTGCCTGCCCGTCGAACTGGCGGGCCGCAACCGGATGTGGCGCTACATGGCGATGCAGATGATCCGCCTCGATCCCGCCTGGAAGAACGGTGACTACACCGCGGAGCCACTCGAGGGGCTGCGCGGGGCCAACGATTTGATTCTGATCGCGGGTTCGGCTCCGCTTCAAATGCAAAAAAACTTTCCTACCAGGGCCTCGGCCGAAGCCTATGTCGATCGAACGCTAGGCGCGCTGGACGCTCGCACCGATGCAAATGACTTCCTTTATTACGTTAATGCCTCGCGCAACTACAACCCGGAGCCGAAGCTGAACACGATCACCGCTCCCGTCCTCTGGATCAACTCCGCGGACGACTTCATCAATCCGCCGGAACTGGGTATCGCCGAAAAGGAAGTCAGCAAAATGCGTGATGCCAGGTTCATCCTCATCCCCATCTCGGATGCGACACGCGGACACGGCACGCACACGCGCGCCGCGGTCTGGAAGGACTACCTCATCGAATTCTTACGCAAGACAGATACGAAGTAGGATGCAGAGATTTAACGGCTCTTCACGGGACTGCAAAGTTGACGGCCTCCACCGTTAGTGATAGCTTACTGTAAGTGGTCGCTTACGAAGAACGCGCCCTCGACGCGTTGGGAGATCCGACGAGGCGGGCGGTGCTGAAGCGCCTGCGCGGCGGTGCGCGATCGGTAGGCGAGATCGCCGAAGGCATGGAGGTGAGTCGCCCCGCAGTCTCCCAGCACCTCAAGGTCCTCAAGGCAGCACGACTGGTGACTGTTCACGCTGAGGGAACTCGACGGGTCTATGCAGTCGACACGCGAGGCATTCAATCGCTGCGAAAGTGGCTGGACGGATTCTGGGATGAAGCGCTCATCGCGTTCAAGGCAATGGCCGAGCACGAAGCAACCAAACAGAAAAAGCAATGACGGAGCCTGCGATGCCGGAAAGTAATGATGCGAACAGCGTGCGTAAGGTGGTGAGCGTTCAGGCGCCCCAAGCGGTTGCGTGGCGAGTGTTCACCGAAAAGATGGGCGCGTGGTGGCCGCTGGCATACTACAAAATCGGCAAGGCCAATGCAGTAGATGCGGTGATCGAGCCGCGCATCGGAGGCCGCTGGTACGAGCGCGGCGAAGATGGAAGCACGTGTCAATGGGGCAGCGTACTCGTGTGGGATCCAGTCTCGCTGCTCGTACTCTCGTGGGATATCGGCGCCGATTGGCAGTATGACCCAGCTCTCAAGACCGAGATCGAGGTGCGTTTCAGCGCCGACGGAAGCAACCGTACACGCGTCGAATTAGAGCATCGTCATCTGGATCGCTATGGCGCTCGCCGGGATGAGATGCACCGCATTTTCGACACCGAAGGCGATTGGGGTCGACTCCTGCAAGCTTTCGCCGATACCGCCAAGGTCTAAAGAGGACAGTAAATGCCAGATACAAGGCAAGCACGAAAAGCGCTGGTGATTCGGATTCTGGAAGGCGACGGCAAGGCCTCAGTATCCGATCGCAGGGCTGCGTTCGACAACAGCGGCCTCGACGAACCGTTGGCTACGCTGATCGACAAAGTTGCCACCCGTGCCAATACAATCACCGACGGAGACATTGCCGCCGCGCGGGAATCGGGCCTCAGCGAGGACCAAGTCTTTGAGATCGTGGTCTGCGCCGCTGTCGGCGCGGCCACTCGGCAGCACGACACCGCACTTTCGGCTCTTGAGGCAGCGACGAGGAAGGATTGAGCATGCGGCTTCGAGTTCTCGATAACGGCCACAATTTCGGCGCCAAGCTCCTCTTCTCGTTCATTCGAACCGTCTCGCGGCAGCCCGTGCTCGACGTGGTTAAGGTTGTCAGGTACCGGCCGGATTTCTACGGCCAGCCTATGCAGGCAATCACACAGGCCGCAATGCGCGGACCGTCCACTTGGTCGGTTGGTGATCGCGAGCTGATGGCCGCGTTCGTCGCGAAGACCAATCAATGCGAGTTCTGTACGAAGGCGCACGCGGCGGTCGCGCAACGGGCATACGGCGAGAGGAAGACCGTCTCCGCGTTGTTGTCCGATCTCGACGGAGCGGCCATCGAGGAGCCGTTGCTGGCGACGCTGCGCATGCTGGGTAAACTGAGCCGTGAGCATACGGTGGATGCGGATGACATGCAAGAAGTCCTGGCCGCCGGCGCTTCCCGGGAACAGATCGAGGATGCGCTCGCGGTCTGTTTTTCGTTCAATGTGATCGGGCGCTTGGCCGATGCCTTCGGATTCTTCGTGCCTGGTCCCGAGGCCTTCGATGCCGGCGCGAAATACCTCCTCTCTCGCGGCTATCGCTGAGCATGTTTGCTAATCACTCGCGCGAAGTCGACCTCGGGGCTGGGCGCACCCCGTCCTGTCTGTAGATAATGCTGCAGGCTCATAAGGTAATAGCCCCAGCCTGTCGTACAGACGGCGTAGTTCTCATCGGCTTGCGGGAAACCGCGGTGCGCGAACAGAACGACTGTACCGTTCGCGTCCGCTCGCAGCCTGTATTCGATGGCGGTGCCGGCCCATTCGGGACGGAAAGAAGATACCGTTTTCCAGCTCACGCGCTCGAACGGTACAAGCTCCGTGACTTCCGCTTTGGTTGCCAATGTATCTCCGTTATAAGTAAAGCGAAACTCTCCTATCCCGCCGATTCGGTTGTCGAGGTCTGCGTCGCGCGTCCACCAGTTGCGGATGCCTTCAGCGCTGGTAAGCGCCTGGTAGACACGCTCGGGCGGCGCGTCGATCCTGACAAGATGCATGATGTCGGGCATTGATTCTCCTTTTCTGCTGCCGAGAGGTGGTGTTCAGGACTACTTTTTCTCCACAAAGGCTTTCAGCCTTGCAAGTGCGGCGTCCCACTGCTTCGAGACGGTATCCAGATATTCGGTCAATTCATGAATGGGTTTCGGGTCGAGCTCAAAGAGGTTCTCCCGGCCCGCGCGCTTCGCGTGCACGATGTGCACTCGCTCGAGCACGCGCAGGTGTTTCGTGACGCCCTGACGAGTGAGTTTGGTGCCTTCGGCGAGTTGCGAAATCGAATAGCGCTGGCCTCTACCCAACCTGGCAAGCAGCGACAGCCGGGTTTCGTCTCCCAGGGCCGCAAAGACCGTCGCTCTTGCCGCAAGACCGCTAGGACGTCTTTCCGGCATAATCCCGTATGTTCTCCATCTGCTGCTCCCAACCTCGTGTGTTCATGCGGAACGCGTCGGCGTAACGCTCCTTCGGCAGTTTGTCGAAACCTGACTCCGTCACCAGCAGCAACGTGCCGTTCGCGATCGCTTCCAAGTGAAACTCGACCAGCGTGGGTATCTCCTGCGAGTAATCCGCCTTCGGGTCCACCGCGTACGGATGCCATGTGTAGGAGAAGTAGGAAGTCGGCGTAATCGCCTTTACGACGATCTCCATTCTCAAGTGCTCATAGCCGGGAAACGTGAGCTGCCCGCCAACGGCCTCTCCCGCCACGAATGGGCCTTCCAGTTTCACCTGGAACCATTCACCAAATTCACGAGAGTCAGTGAGGGCCTGCCAGACGCGCGAAACAGGTGCGACTATTTCAATGCGCTTCTCAATCCTATTTTCCATAAAAAGCAACTCCTAGGTTGCGCATAGAGCGAGTGTAAAGCAACTCGATCAGAGATGCAACCTTTTAGTTGCGAATATGTGAAGTGGCGAGAGCGACTAAGGCTGCTTATCCGGGGGTGGAGCCGTTTCGCCGCCGAACGTTACGGTGGATTCCGCGCCGAATCGTTTGTAATTCATGTAACGCACCTCGATTCGGACACGCTGAGGCCAGTCGCGGAAGAACAACGTATCGTCGGCGTAAGTCTCCACGGGAAAGAACCATTTGTCGTCCACGTTCTTCCGGAAGGTCGTAAAGTGGGGCGTCAGGTTCTGCTCGCGCAGCGTCTCGATTTGCGGGACAGCTTGCCCTTCACTCTGGATGACGGCGAAGTCGGTTTCTCTGACCCAAAGCAGGCCTTCAAAGAAGCGCTGGCCTGAAAGAATCTGCCGTGGGCGAACATGCTCGACGAAACACCGGGTGCCGCTCACCGTTTCTTCACCCTTATACTGGCCCTCGTATCGCCCCACTTCGTCGGTCGTCAACAGGAACGGTTCTATATTGCGAATGTCGGCGAAATCGACCGGCGTCAAGCGGATTCGGGTGAGCGTATTGCGCGGCTGCTCCGTGACCTGCTCATAGCGCACGTGGTTCGGTGAGAAAGTAATATCACGCGCCTCCCGGTACTCCCCCGTCACGACGCCGCGATCGTTGAATTCCTGCACGGTAACCGACTGGCGGTACGTGTAGTTGCTCATCGCCTCGGCATTAGCCGTCTCGCGCGCGGCAATCTTGCGGAGCAGCCCCGGCGGGGGGTCCGCGGCCGTTGCAACAGCAGGGCTTAGCAGCGCTACCGATGCTACGATGAGGGCGGTGTTGCAGACAATGCGTCCTTTTTTCACGACTGTTGCCTGCTCCTGGATCGTATTATTTGCCGTTGCGCTGCTGTACTCAAACGGGCACCCTCAGTCTCATTGGATCATGACGGCCGCGCTGCCCGCTTTCCTGCTGGAAGTGGTTTTTTACCTGGGTTCGGTGTTCGAAGAGACGCGCCACTGGTTTCAATCCATCCAGCCGAAATGGATTCAACCGCGCCGCCTGCAGGGCTTTGCCCTCTGGTTCAGCGCACTCCTGCCTTACCTTATCTTTTCGATATCGGCCGGGGTGTGGCAGCGCAGCGCGTTCCAGCTATTGGCGGTGCTCACCGGCGTGCTCTGCTTCTGGTACATTCTGCTTCCGCGCCGCCTGGTTTACGATCTCGGGTTTCTCGTTATTGCTGCTGCTCCGGTTGTGTTGCGAGTGTTCTCGCGCCTATATGTTTCGCCCGAACCGCACTTGCGCGTCGGCGATGCGCTCGGCCATCTGATGTGGATTCGCCTCGGCATCGCAGCTCTCCTGATTTTTCGCGATTGGAATCCGGGCGCCTTCGGGTTCTGGCCGAAGGCTCACGAGTGGGTGGCGGGTACCCTTTGGTTCGCGATAGCGGTGGTTCCGCTTTGCCTGCTGGCGCTCGGCATCGGTATGGTCCAGTTCGCTGCTGTGCGGGGCCCTTGGTGGCAGATCGCCGGAGTGACTGCCGCCACCTTCTTTGGCGCTTTATGGGTAGTCGCACTCAGCGAAGAATTTTTTTTTCGCGGCGTCGTGGAGCGAGCGTTTCTGAATGCCTGGAATTCCCCAACGACGGCGATTCTCATTTCGGCTGCGCTCTACGGCTGCTCCCATTTCTGGTATCGCGGGTTTCCGAACTGGCGCGAAGCCGTGGTGACGATGGCGCTCGGAATTCCCTGCGGCGTTGTTTACCTGCGAACAGGCAGCGTGCGGGCACCCATGATCACGCACGCCTTTGCCGCCGCTACTGTGCGTACCTTTTTCCGCTACACCTGATCGAGGGCCTGATCGAAGTCGTTGGCCAGATCCTGCGGGTCTTCTATGCCGCAGGAGACTCGAACCAAGCCTTCGGTTATTCCGGCCTGATCGAGATCGTGGGCACTCCAGGCCGAATGGGTCGTGCTGCGCGGGTGACAGGCAAGCGTTTCTACTCCGCCGAGCGATACGGCGTTGCGGGCCAGCCGCAGATTGCGAAGCAGATCGAAAGCTGCCTTTTTCCCACCGGCGAGGTCTAGCGAGACGAGCCCGCCCGGGGCACGGCATTGATCCTTGTAGATGCGCTTCTGCTCCGGATCTTCAAACAGAGTGGGGTAATACACCTGGCGGATTTTCGGATGGCCGTTGAGCTTCTCCGCGATGGCCTGGGCGGTCTCACTCTGCCGGTTCATGCGCAGGGTAACGGTGGGAAGCCGCGTATTCAGAATCCAGCACTCGTCGGGTTGGAGAATGGTGCCGAAAAGGCTGCGCTTGCTCCGGATCTTGGCCATTAGGGCCTGATCCTTGGTGAGGGCTACGCCGCCGATGATGTCGCTGAAGCCGCCCAGGTACTTGGTTGCCGAATAAAGCGAAACGTCGGCGCCGAGGGCTAGGGCGAACTGAAAGGCCGGACCAAGAAAGGTGTTGTCGACCATCACGAGCGGGCGCTCCGGCAAACGAGCAGCAGTTTCACAGACCCGCCGGATGTCCGTCATGATGATGGTCGGGTTGGCTGGGCTCTCGAGCAGAATTACCCTCAAGTTTTTGGTATTCCGGATGGCGTCGTCGATGGTCTGAGCCTCACCCGCCTGAACGGCAACCCCTTCGATCCCGAAAGGCTGCAGAAAGCCCTGGATGAGTGTCTGGGTACCACCATAGATGGGTACGGTATAAAGCAGGGAGTCACCGGGTTTCAAAACTGCCAGGAGCGCCGTCATGATGGCCGACATGCCGGAATTGAACACGGCCGCAGCCATAGCGCCCGGCTCGAGCGGCAGAATCTGGTCTTCGAGGATTTGAGCGTTCGGGTGATTAAAGCGCGAATACACCAGGTCCACGTTTTCTTCGGCTTTTCGCTGGGCGCCCCGGCCGCCCATGATGTCGAAAGCGCGCTCGGCCGCTTCGGGGCTCGAGAAAACGTAGGTGGAACTGCGGAAAACGGCTGGCCGGGCCGAACCGACCGATAAACTCGGGTCAAAACCGCGAGTCAGGACATCGGTTTCGGGACGCAGTGGGGTGTTTGGATGCTTCTGATGATCCACGCCTGAAGTGTATCCCAAATTCGGGAACGGACCGCCTTTCTGAATTGTGCGAAGACAGCCTGGGTCGATTGTGCAGGTCATCACGCATTTAGGAAAGATCGTCCAGGCACGTCACCTAAACAGCGGTTAGGTCAACAGGGAAAGTTCTATGATTGAGTAAGTTTAGGGTTAGAAACTAAAGCGCGAGACAGGCCCTTTCGGGCGCCAGGGAGGTGTTGCTTCAGGGGTCTTTCTATGAGGTTAGTCTCGCTTTGGTGGGAGTTGCCTCCCTGGCTTACTTCCAATAATAGGATATGAATTTATGGAGTGCAAGCTTTTTCTCTACGAAAATCCAAATTTTTTTTGGAGTTCGCTGCACTCGGGCTCCGTCATACCTGCAATGAGACCCGCTCAATGAAGCTTACTCTTTTGGGTTCAACGGGATCCATAGGCACTAGCACCCTGGAGGTGGTACGCCAGAATCCCGATCGCTTTCAGATACATGCTTTGGTAGCGGGCAGGAACGTGGAAGTGCTAGCCTCCCAAATTCTGGAATTCAGCCCTTTCGCAGCAGTGGTCGCCGATACCGAAACGTTAGATCGCTTGCGAATCCATTTGACCGAACTTGGTGTAGCCAAAAACGAGTGGCCTGAGCTGGCGGCTGGTTCGGATGCACGGGTGACGGCCGCTACAGACGCAGATGCGCAGTTCGTTATGTCCGCTATAGTCGGAGTTGCCGGTTTAGAAGCAACCTACGGGGCAATAAAGAAGCGCAAGCGGATTGGCTTGGCTAATAAGGAAGTGCTTGTAGCGAGTGGGCGTCTGGTGATGGACGCTGCCCGGGCCACCGGCGCCGAACTGATTCCGGTGGACAGCGAACATAACGGCGCTCATCAGTGCTTTCGGGCCGGAGCGCGCAGCGAAGTGACGCGCCTGCTCCTAACCGCCTCTGGTGGTCCGTTCCGGGACACTCCTCGCGACTTTCTCTGGCAAGTGACTCCCGAACAGGCGCTGAATCACCCTACTTGGAAAATGGGCCAGCGGATCACAGTGGATTCCGCCACCATGATGAACAAAGGGTTCGAGGTGATTGAGGCCTGCTGGCTCTTCGATTTATCACCATCACAGGTGGACGTGGTAGTTCACCCCCAGTCCTCGATTCACGCGATGGTCGAATACAACGATGGGAGCATCATCGCGCAGGCCTCGGCCACAGATATGAAGATGCCGATTCAATATGCGCTAACCTACCCCGAACGTTATCGGGCGCCCGTTCCGCGGCTCGATTGGACCAAGCCCAGAACTTGGGATTTTATGGCGCCCGATTTCGAGAAGTTTCGGCTATTGAAGCTGGCCTATCAGGCCCAGGAGCGGGGCGGGTCGGCATGCTGCACCCTGAACGCTGCCGACGAAATCGCGGTGGAAGCTTTCCTTGACCGGCAAATTCCCTTCCCCTCTATCGCCCTGGTGGTAGAGGAAACTCTGCAACGACAAATCAGTCGCGAACCGGGCACAATAGAGGAAGTCCTTGCCATCGATGCCGAGTCGCGAATGGTTGCCCGGCAGATTGTAGCAGAAATGCGGCCTGCTTCAGGCGTGTACGGGCGCGGCGGCCGGGATATCAGCTTGTGAACCGTTCGCCGTATTAGTTACGTCGAATAAACTAGGCGCAGGGTTCTTGACGAGATCAGTCCCCCAAACGTCTGCAATGAAAAACGGGTAGGTATTGGCACGTGAGTTTTTTACAGCCGGTTTTCTGGGTCGTGATTCTGTTGGGCGTCATGATCCTGATACATGAACTGGGGCATTTCTGGGCTGCCTTGGCCGTTGGCGTGAAGGTCGAGACGTTCAGCATAGGCTTCGGCCCGCGCCTGTTCGGGTTCAAGCGGAACGATACCGATTTTCGGGTCTCGGCAATCCTCTTCGGAGGTTACGTTCGCATGCTCGGGGAGCAGCCTGGCGACGCGCAGGCCGCCGACCCTCGCTCTTTCCAGGCCAAAACGCGCTGGCAGCGAGCCATCGTGATTGTCGCCGGGCCTTTGATGAATATCCTGTTGGCGATCGGCCTGGTGACCGGGCTCTATATGTATGCTTTTCCCAAGCAGATCGATAGCACTGACCCGACCATCACGGCTCTCGCCCCAGACTCCGCGGCGGCGAAGGCAGGCTTGCGGGTCGGGGACAAAATTGTTGAACTAAACGGCAAGGAGCATCCGAACTGGGAGTACGTCCTTACCCAGGAGGCGCTCAATGCGAACCACCCGATTCCGGTGGTGGTTCTTCGCCAAGGCCAGCGGATCTCGACGTACGTCACCCCGCAAATGGATCAGAAGCAAGGCATCGGTGATGCGGGCTGGAGCGGAGAGATGGCCGTTCAGGTGGGCGATGTCCAGAAAAACTCTCCCGCTCAGGCCGCTGGCCTTGAATCGGGTGACATCTTTGTGAAGGTCAACGGACAAGCCGTGGCTTCGATCGCTACGATCCGGCAAGCTGTCTTTCACTCAGACGGGAAGCCGGTTCAATTCGAGTTGACTCGCCATGGCCAGCCGCGACAAGTCTCCGTGGCAGCCAAGGCAACGGGCGACCCCAAAACACCGTGGCTGATCGGGATCACGTTCAAGATGCCCGTTCAATTTGTCAGGTTGGGTTTAGGCCCCGCGTTTGTCGAATCGCTGAACTTCAACCGGCAGAATGCGCTGATGTGGGTCGAGGTGTTGAAAGGGCTTATAGAGCGCCGGGTCTCGACGAAATCCGTTGCCGGCCCAATCGGGATGGCCCAGATGTCTAGCGAAGCCGCTCAGCACGGAGCCTGGGATTATTTGTTCCTCATGTCGATTGTCAGCCTGCAACTCGCCATGCTCAACCTTCTCCCGATCCCAATCCTCGACGGCGGTACGCTGCTCATGCTAATCATCGAGATGCTCATGCAGCGCGAAATGAGCCTGCAGCTAAAAGAAAACATCTTTAAGCTCGGCTTCGTTTTCCTGATGATGGTGGTGGTTTTCGTGATTTACAACGACATCAGCAGGCTTCTTACAAGAGGCTGATCCACAGCGGGCGAGCCGTCCAGCTCGAGAGCGCTCAGCCCTTGATCACTCCAAGCGGGCGAAGCCGGGCGACTTTTTGTGCGAGTCCCGCATTGTGGACCACTTTGATCACCTCATCTACATCTTTATAGGCTTCCGGAAGCTCTTCGAGAATCCCGTCACGAGACTCGCTACGCACCAGGATGCCTTGCTCTTCGAGCTTACGCCGCTCTTCCTGTACATTCTTGCCCTTGCGAACAGCCGTGCGGCTCAGTAACCTCCCGGCGCCGTGGCAGACGCTACCGAAGCTTTCCTCCATTGCGAGCGGCCTGCCCACGAGAACCCATGATGCGGTTCCCATGCTTCCCGGAACGAAAACGGGCTGCCCCGTTTCGCTGTAAATTGCCGGAAGCTCGGAATGTCCGGGCGGGAAGGCACGCGTGGCGCCTTTGCGATGCACAAGCACCTCTCGAGCACCGCCCTTGACCATATGTGTCTCGCGCTTGGCAATGTTATGGCAGACATCGTAGATCAGATCGAGGCCTATGCTCTCGTCGAACACGCGCCGAAAAGCGCCACGCACAAAATGTAGGATGCCCTGCCGGTTCGCCCACGCGAAGTTTGCAGCAGCGGCCATGGCGCCCAGATAGCTCCTGCCCTCCCCCGACTCAATTGGCGCGCAAGCGAGCTGGCGGTCAGGAAGGGTGATCCCATACCTGGCCATAACCTGATTCATGAGCGCAACGTAATCGGTGCAGACCTGGTGCCCCAGACCACGCGATCCCGAATGGATGAGGACAACAACCTGATCCTTGTCGATCCCCATGGCCTGGGCTGCGGGAACGTCATGTATGCGGTCGATGTACTGAATCTCCAAAAAATGATTGCCGCTGCCGAGAGTTGCGAGTTGCGGCGCGCCGCGCTCCTTCGCGCGCTCAGACACCTTGCCTGGCTGAGCGCCGGACATGGCGCCATTCGCTTCTGTTTTTTCGGTATCGCCGTTTTCGCCGTAGCCGTTCTCGACCATCCAGCGGGCTCCGCGTTCGAGCACTTTGTCGATCTCACCGCGCTTCAGGCTCACCCGGCCCGCTGTACCAGTCCCGCACGGCACATCGCGAAAAATCTGATCGATGAGTTGTTTGATACGGCCCTGCACATCCGCTCGCGAAAGAGTCGTGCGCACCAGCCGTACGCCGCAATTGATGTCAAAGCCGACTCCGCCTGGCGACACAACTCCTTCCTCGATGTCCGTAGCGGCAACGCCGCCGATAGGAAAGCCATAACCCTGATGAATGTCCGGCATGGCAACGCTGGAGCCCACAATGCCGGGCAGGGTTGCGATATTCATTGCCTGGATGAGCGATTGATCTTTCCGGACATAGGCAAGAAGCGCTTCGCTCGAATACACGAGTACGTCCGTTCGCATTCCGGCCGCTTCGTTTCGAGGAATGCGGTAACGATACGCGTCTAACTGTTCGAGAACGACGTCAGACATCGACAAACACCTCGGCTGTCCAGACATTCCCGGTGTGCCACAACCGGAGTTGATGGTAAGTAACCGCCTTGACAGAGACGCGAACGGGATGCTTATCGGGATCGCGCTCTTCTCCGGCCGCTAGGCAGCGCAAATGAAGCGGCGAAGAAAACGAGACGTCAAGCGAAGCGAACGCGAGCCGTTTGGTATCGACGTAATAAAGCACTTCGTTGAGCCAATTCACGAGCAGAGACTCCTCATCCGCCGCCTCGGCGGCCAATTCCCATCGCGCCGGCGCAGCTATGTTCGACGTATCGAAGATGAGTGACATCAGGGCATGCGCACAGTTTGCAAAAAGCTCTTCGCGGGAGCCGCCGGTCGCCCGAAAGCCGACGTCCGCGGGATGTGCAAGAACTTCGAAAGCCATGCGGGGGTTACCAGCGCCTTCCCGCCCAGTAGACGCTACACCGGGCGCCCACGATGCTCGCAGACTTACTGATCGCGGCGGCTAAATCTCAGCCAACGCCCTGTGAACCATGTGGATCGCAATGGCACCCTCGCCGACTGCCGAAGCTACGCGCTTCACATTGCCGGCTCGCACGTCGCCAACAGCGAAGACGCCGGGCAGGCTGGTTTCAAGCATCTGCGGAGCGCGCTGCAGGGGCCAACGCGGGTTGTCGGGCTGCCCATTCGCGGCCTCCAGATCGCGACCCGTAACGATGAAGCCTTTAGCATCGAAGGCGACGCATCCACGCAGCCACTCCGTGCACGGTGAAGCTCCGGCCATGATGAACACGTGCTGAATGGCGTGGCTGGAGATTTCGCCTGTTTGCTTGTCCTGCCAGGTTACCCGCTCCAGAGACTCCGTCCCTTCCAGCCCGATTACTTCCGTGTTCAGGTGCAGCTCGATCTTGGGATTCTCCGTGAGTCTTTGAATTAGATACCGGGACATCGTGGTGCTCAGCTCCCCTGACCGGACGAGCATGTGGACTTTGCTAGCCGTCTGTGAAAGGAAGACAGCCGCCTGGCCAGCCGAGTTGCCGCCACCCACCACGGCCAACTCTTCTCCGCCGCATAGCTGTGATTCGATGTAAGTGGCGCCGTAGAAAATTCCGTTGCCTTGGAATCGCTCTACGTTTGCCAGCCGGGGTTTGTTGTAGTGCGCTCCGGTCGCAATGATGATCGCGCGGCCCAGGATTGCGCCGCCCGTATCGAAGGCAACCGCATAGGGCTTCCGCTCGCACTGCAGCCGCACGGCAGCGCGCGCAATCATCATCTCGGCGCCGAACTTCTGTGCCTGGGTGGTAGCGCGCGCCGCCAGTTCCTGCCCCGAAACGCCCATTGGAAATCCAAGATAGTTCTCGATTCTTGAACTCGAACCGGCCTGTCCTCCCGGTGCGTGGCTTTCGACGACAACGGCGTTGAGCCCTTCCGACGCGGCATAAACGGCGGCTGCAAGGCCAGCCGGGCCAGCTCCGACAATGACCAGATCTCGTATCTGAGTCGCGTCGATGTTGCTGTTCAAACCAAGGCAATTCGCCACTTGTTCAATCGAGGGGCTGCGCAAGACGTCTTGCGTGTTGCAAATCACTACCGGCACCTCCGATGCGTTGACATGAAAGCGGTCGAGCAGTTCCTGGGAAGTCCGGTCGGTATCGAGATCGACGTAGGTATAAGGATGCCCATTCCGGCTGAGAAATTCCCGCAGTTCCAGAGTTTGAGCGGAGTGTCGCGACCCCAGCAGGATGACGTTCCCGAATCCATGGGTTACGAGTCCAAGGCGGCGGAAAATGAAGGCGCGCATTAGAATCTCACCCAATTCGGCGTCTCTTGCCACCAGAGCCCGGAGCGCTTCGCCTGTGAGTTGGAGGACTTCGCCGGGCCGAACGATCCGTCCCAGGGCGAGCGAGCGCTGTCCCGAAATCATAGTCATCTCGCCCGTGAATTGGCCGGGACCGTGTGTTGTAAGTGGTTGTTCGCCATGAAGTCCCGGCTGAACAATTTCCATCTCTCCCGAGAGCATGACGAAGAAGGAAGGGTCAGTCTCGTTCGGCCGGATCAGAACTTCGCCCGCTTGTACCTGTCGCACCCGGCCCCATCGGCGAAAGCGATCCACCTGCTCCGCCGTCAGAACGGGAAAAGCGTGGGTATCCGCGTCAAGAGGAATGCCGGCGTACGGTGAGGACATGTTTCATTCTCACCGACCTTCCCAATGTCTCCGGTAGCCAGTTCGATCCCGCAGCCCGGGCCCCAAAGAGCGAAGTTTTAGATTGAGTGTATGGTGATGTAAGACATGCGCATTCAAATCCAAAAGATTCTCTCGATTGCGACGCTCGCTGCCGCCGCCGTGACGCTGGTGGCCCAACAGAAACCCGCGTCTGAGAACGCCGGACAACAAGCGAGCGGTGCAAAGCCTGAAGACACAGAAGTCTGGGAGCCCGTTCCCAAAATTGTGACTCCGGGCGCCAATAACACTGCCCCTCCGTCTGACGCGATCGTCCTTTTCGATGGGAAGAACCTAGATCAATGGGTCTCGAACCGCGACAAGTCGCCGGCCCGTTGGACCGTCTCCGACGGCGTGCTGACCGTGAACAAGGAAAAGGGTGTCGGAAACATCGAAACGAAGCGACAATTCAAGAACTATCAGCTTCATGTCGAGTGGAAGATTCCCGAGAACATCACGGGTAGCGGGCAGGCACGCGGGAACAGCGGCATTTTTCTAGCCTCGACCGGTCCCGGTGACGCTGGATATGAGCTGCAGGTCCTCGATTCATACAACAACAAGACTTACGTCAACGGCCAGGCCGGCAGCATTTACAAGCAGAGTATTCCGCTCGCCAATCCGAGCCGCAAACCCGGCGAATGGCAGACCTATGACGTGATCTGGACTGCCCCGACCTTTAACAGCGATGGTTCGCTGAACACTCCGGCCTATGTAACGGTTTTGTTTAATGGCGTCCTTGTGCAGAATCATTACCAGTTGAAGGGCGAGACGCTGTATATCGGAAAACCGGTCTACAAGCCGTACGACACTGCGCCGATCAAGCTGCAGGCGCACGGCGACAAGAGCGAGCCGGTCAGCTTCCGGAATATCTGGGCGCGGGACCTCCCGTAGCGCGCCCTCACCGATGCGTAAACGCGTGGCTTCTAGCCTCACTTAGTCTCGTACTCGGGCCAGTTGCTTGTTCGGATGGGCGGCTGTTACCCGCATGGCATTGGATCCCCGCATTCGCAAGCAGCCTGCCCCGCGGCCGCGGCGAGATCGGAGAATACTTGTCTCAGCTCAGGCGGTTGCCGCACCACCACCCGGCAGCCGAAGGCGAGCAGCCTTGCCGCGAATTCCCGCAACTGTTCTCTCCCGCAATTCAGCACTGTTCCGCTGCCCTCTGCCCGCATCGCCACTCGCCAGAAGGAAAGATACTTTTGCGCCTCCTCCAACGGTAGATCCAGCCAGACTTCCACACTGTAGGTGGACTGCACGAACGGCATCGCCCGACCTAAATAATCCCGAATGTCAAAGTCAGCGGGTGGCTCAAAAGTCTGTTCCCGATCCTCGACGTCAAGCATTCTGTCCAGACGAAAAGTCCGCAAGGCCTGGCGTAGCAGACAGCGTCCCACCATGTACCAACGGCCGTCGATGTGAAGCACCCCATAGGGCTCTACTTGGCGCCGCGAGGCCTGCCCTGTATGCGATTGGTAGTCGAACCCAATCGCATGGCGCCCTCGAATGGCAGCCGCTATCCGCATCAAAGACTCTGCTGAAGTGCTGACGGTCCACGGTCCAGGCTCTACCGCAACCACCTCGTCCGCTACCTGTACGCTTTCTCGCACGGGACCGGGCAGCACCCTGCCAAGTTTCGCTGCCGCACCCTCGGTAGCGGGAGCGAACGCCGAAAGGCCCAGATGACGCAAGGCCCTCAGCCCCAGCGCGAGCGCAAATGCTTCTTCGTCGGTAAACATGAGGGGAGGGAGGCGAAATCCAGGCCGGACCCGGTAATAGCCGCCCACACCACGCACTGCCTCCACCGGAATGCAGAGATCCTGCAGACGGGCCACGTAGCGTTGTACCGTGCGCGGGCTGACCTCGAGGCGCTCCGCAAGCTCCGCCCCACTCACGCGCTCTCGAGCCTGCAAAATCTCGAGCACGGTCAGAACCCGCATGATGGGATCGTACATTTTTTAATGCTGCCACGAATTACGACAGGCATTGTCGTGAATCGCTTTTAGCCTCTAATAGAGCGCCGCGAGCGTTCAGGAGATTGTAATGACACCAGAAGACAACAGCATCCCGATGCTGACACCCGAATCGCTCCTCGAGCATTGGCAAGGCCATCGCCGGCTTACACGGCGCGTCATTGAAGCATTTCCGGACGACAAACTTTTCAGTTTCTCCGTTGCATCTATGCGTCCCTTTGCAGAGCTTGTGATGGAGTTTCTCAAAATGGCGGTTCCGATCGTAAGGGGCGTTGCTACCGGAGAATGGACCTCGCCAGATAATTTGGAAGCACCGACCACGAAAGCCGGCTTACTCGCGCTTTGGGATCAGTCAAGTGATGAGCTCGCAAGGATCTGGGCAACCATTCCACCAGGCCGCTTCAGACTGGTGGAGAAGGCATTCGGGATGTGGGAGAGCTCCGGAATCGGCACAATTCTGTACGCGATGGATAACGAGACGCACCATCGCGGTCAAGCGTATGTCTATCTGCGAGCGCTAGGGATAGAGCCGCCCCCGTTTTATGAGAGGGCTTGAGTTTAATGGGTGGCGCTTGGGGTCCTTGGTCTCAAGCTCATCAGAATATCGAGTTCACCCGATTGCACATGTTCGTACTCGTAATCCCGCAAGGCATCGAAAACGACCTGCCGGCACTCGTTGCCGTGCAACTCGATGCAGAGGGCGTCGACCAGCGGAAGCCAGCTCTCGAGATTGCCCCGGAAGAGCGCACGCTCGCTGCCCTCGATATCTATTTTCAACAGGTTGATCCGTTTGAAGCCGCTCATCTCGAGCAGCGCCGGAATGTCCCAACCTTGAACCGTGTTGCCGGTCTCAGCCTGGTGAACAGTATTATCCGCGTGGCAGCTGTGCGGGCAGATCGTGAGTTGCGTGCAGCAGGACCACGCGGCGCCGTGAACAGCGTGAGCACGTTCCCGATACGGCAGCAGGTTTTGGCTGCAGACGGCGTAATTATCGGAGTCCGGTTCCAGCGCAAGCACGGCCGCCTCACTGAATTGGTTTAGAAACAAATGCTCGCAAGACCAATGTTCGCGCCCAGATCGACGATGGTCGCCGGCCGCAGCTCTTTGAGCGGAGCGTATTCGTTCTCGATCATGATCTGCCGGAACACGAAGGAATCACTTGTCGCGGAGCGTAGCTTGAATGGGTGCGCAACAAACCGCGGCTTCACTTTAACCGCTTTCCGGTAGCTCAAACCTACTTTGTACTCCAGTGTTCCCAGCATCCACTGGAGTGTGCTGAAGGATCCAATTCTTTTTCGGGCATCTGCCGATGTTTCCAAGGTCCGCCGAGCGCCGGCCGAGAACTCGAACATGGGTCGAAAAGGCGACTGCATGCTGGCACTTATACTAGACCCTCATCGCCGTTGATGCAAGAAGGAAACCGGCACTTAACGCCGTAGCCTGCTTTTTTTAGGCCCTGTTTTCGCCCTCTATTTGCCGGAGAGCGTTCGTAAAGGCCATCTTCAGGCGATGCGAATCGAGAGCAGTCCGCACAGCTCGAGATAGGTATCCACCCACTCCTGGGCCTTCGCATCCGCGCGCGCAGCACGCCTCCGCATGCGCGGATATACGGAGCTCTGAAGCTCGTAAATCGCGTTCTGTACCGACCAGAGCTTCACGGGAAATGGCATCTGGTTCACTGTGCGCAAGGTCTGTTTCAATAGGGCCAGCTTTTCCACATTAGAAGCGTCTGCCGCGCATTGCTTCGCCAGACTCTCGAGCTTATGCCGCAGCAGAAATTCAAGTGTCGTCTTATCGAGAGTCGTGTTGCTGACCTGCGCTTCACGAAGCAAACTCCGTATTCGTTCGCCGTCCAGTTCCTCCGCTGCGCAGGCGCGGCGTAGCAGGCTGTTGATCGCATACTCGACGGCCGCTGTGAATTCGCGCGGCATGGGCGTGCCAAGACTCGAAACGAATCGCATCAGGGCGGCATGATGCTCATAAATCTGGAGATATGCGGCTTCGGCCTCAGCCACCGTACCCGAGAGAATCGTCCGGACAATACGCCGCTGTTCGTCGCGAAACAAAGAACGGAGCGAATACGTTCTCTCGCCAAAGCGCCTGTCGAGCAGCCGTACAACTTCCGGAATGTCGACCCGCGAAAATGATTCGCTGATCGATTGCAGCAGACTCTGGTAAGCCGTATGGCCGTCGAACTTCATCACTCCGCCGGCCACGTTGTGATCGCCGAAATGCACGACCCAGAAGGTGAGCACTTCGCACTCCTGCGTCACCTTGGACGTAAAGCTCGCCTGCCCGATCGCCATGCGCAGCTTGCCGGCATCGCGCGTATGATAGTCGAGCCGCTTGACCGTGTAGGAAAAAATGTCCGTCTTATCGCCATAAGGCGCAAACAAAGAGCTGATCGAGTAATGCGCGCCCACCTTCTCGAGATCGACGATAGAAGGTTTCACATAACGCGTGTAGATATCCGCACCGTTGCCGTAATCCGGTAAGTTACTGTGCGCCAGCGCAAGCCGCTCCAGAAACTGCGCCTGGACAGGTTCCTTAAAGAGCTGCTCGGCCAACTGGACGACGCGCCCGGCGTACTCGATCACCTGCACCGTTTCGATACCGGACAAGTCGTCGAAGAACCAGCCGCAACTCGTGTACATGAGCATCGCGTGCCGTTGAAGTTCCAGCAGCTTCCATACGATGACCTGCTCGTCGCCTGACAGATCGCGGGAAAAGTGCCTCGTTCCGAAGCGTTCGCGAGCCTCAGGGTGCCGGTCCAGAACAACGTGGATATAGGCGTTGCGGGCTTCCCAGGGATCGCGAAGCAGTGTCTTCCCGAGTGCTTCAAACCGCGGGATCACCCAGTCCCGAAGCCAGTCCAAAGCTTCACGGAGCGGCTTGCGCCACTCCTGATTCCAGCCTGCGCGCCCCGAGTTGCACCCGCAGTTGCTTCGCCAGCGCTCCACGCCATGCACACAGCTCCAGGCCGTCTGCTCGTAAATCTGGACTTCCCAGGCGGGCGGCGAAAGCTCCAGAAACTCGCCGTAATTCGTGATGCGGGCCGATTTTCTGCGCTCTATGTCCTCTAGCGCATAAGCCAGGGCCATCTCGCCGTGTTTGTGATGGTGTCCGTACGTCTCTCCATCGGTGGCAATGTGCACCATCTGCGGAACAGAGCGGGCATCGGAGAAGCCTCCGAGAAGCCGTGAGGCGAACTTCTCTCCGTTGTCGAGCAATTTCTCGAAAGCCACGGCCTGTGAAATCGGGCCGTCGTAGAAAAACAGGTTGATCGTCCTGCCGGCGGGTGTCCGGAAGACATAGGGACGGGTCGGATCGATCTTCGAACCGGTTACGTCCTGCCATTCTCCGCCAGCTAACGGCCGGATGGCTTTCGCCTGATGTGGCGCAAGGATCGCAAAGGACAACCCGGCTTGAGCCATCAGCTCCAGGGATTCGATATCCACCGCGGTTTCAGGCAGCCACATGCCTTCGGGCGCGCGGCCGAAGCGGCTGACGAAATCCTCATAACCCCACCGGATCTGCGTGTCTTTGTCACGGCTATTCGCGAGCGGCATGATGATGTGGTTGTAGGCCTGCGCCATCGCCGAGCCGTGACCCGAAAACTGTTTCTGGCTTTTACGGTCCGCCTCGATCAGACCTTTGTATGTTTCGACCGCATGCTCGGCCGCCCATGACAGAAGGGAGGGTCCGAAATTGAAGCTGATTTTGGTGTAATTATTTATGATCTTCGTGATGCGCTGCTGGTCATCGAGAATGCGGGCGGCGAGATTGGGCCCGTAACACTCGGCAGATATACGCTCATTCCAGTCGTGATACGGATACGCAGAGTCCTGTAATTCGATTTGCTCGAGCCAAGGATTTTCTCTCGGCGGTTGATAGAAATGGCAATGAATGCACAGATATTTCATCGATTGTCAACGAAGCGTAGAGACCGGCCGCGGCAGATCCTCTCAGCTCTCAGGAAGGAAGATCGTAAAGACAGCGCCACTCCCTCGTTCGCGGTTGGACGCAGACACCCGGCCTGAATACCTTCGGACGATCGAGGCAACGATATGAAGACCGAGCCCGGCCCGCACGGCTGAACCGGTTTTGGTGGAAACATTCGGACGAAAAATCCGGGGCAACAGATCGGGTTGAATCCCCGGGCCATTGTCGGAGACGATGATGGATAGACCATCCTCGCTCTTTTGCGTTTCTATTTCGATCCGGCCGGGACAATGCATAATCTCAGCGGTATTCAGGAAAAGATTCGCGAAAACGCGCTCCCAATCTTTTGACGAACCGGGGAGCCGGACATCGCCCGGGATCCGGCGTACCCAGCGCATACGCGGTTTGCGGGCGGCAACACAGTAGTCGGTGACCGACTGAATAGCGTCGTCCACGATGGCAGCGAGGTTCGGTGTGCCGTCCGGGATAGCTCCCAAGAGGCGTTTCCCGCGTTTGACGCTGCGGTTTAAGCTGAGCGCCAGAGACTTCCAGCGCCGGTCCGTGTTCAGCAGCTCAGCGGCTTCCGTGATGGTCTCAAACACGTTATTCAGATCGTGGATCAGGCTTTCATGACTGAGATCTGAATCGACTGGATCTTCCATTGCACTCGCCTATAAGGCGACCCTGCGGAGAATATTGTAAAACTCCGGAAACGAGACCGAGGCCGCTTCGGCGTCGTGTATGACCGAGGGTCCATCCGCTAACAGGGCCGCAACCGAGAAGGCCATTGCGATCCGGTGGTCACCCCGTGAACGAATTTCGGCCGCCCGGAACCGTTGTCGACCGGGAATCTCGATGCTGTCGGCAGTGGTTTTCACATCGATGTTCATGGCGCGCAGGTTTTCGGCTATGGTTTCGATGCGGTCGGTCTCCTTCACGCGCAACTCGCCCGCATTGCGCACGATCAGCCCGTTTTCGCTGACGGCTCCCATGACGCACAGGATCGGGACTTCGTCGATAAGAGCAGCCGTGGTGGCACCTTCAATGACCCCGCCACGGATGCGAGCCGCTTTCACCTGCAAATTGCCGATGAACTCGCCGTTTACCTCCTCAAAATGAAGGATTTTGAAGGCGGCGCCCATCCCGCTGAGGACATCGAGCAAGGCGGTGCGGGTCGGGTTAAGGCCAACGCCCGTGATAATCAGGTCCGATTCAGGAATGAGCAAAGCGGCCGCGATAAAAAAGGCCGCACCGGAGAGATCTCCCGGGACCACCAGCGTTTTCGCCGAGAGAGACGCCGGTCCGCGCAGCCGGACGAAGCGAGGTTCGAGCGAAATGTCGGCCCCGAGTTCGCGCAGAGCAATCTCGGTATGATCCCGGGTGGCGATCGACTCGCGAACGCTCGTCTCACCGTCGGCATAGAGACCGGCGAGCAGCACACAGCTTTTGACTTGGGCGCTCGCGACTGGAGTTTCGTAGGCAATCGGATGCAGCTTCGCCCCGCGGACGGTTAGCGGCGGAAATTGGCCGTCGCGTGCTTCGAGCTGCGCGCCCATTTTCGTCAGCGGGTCCATAATCCGCCGCATCGGGCGCTTTACGAGCGACTCATCGCCGGTGAGTGTAGTGGTAAATGGCTGGCCGGCGAGAACGCCCGAAAGCATACGGATGGTAGAGCCGGAATTGCCGGCTTCGAGCGTGCCGGTGGGAGCGGTCAGCCCACCGACGCCTTTACCGTGCACCGTCAGCACCTGGCGGTCGTCTTCAGTTGTAAATTCGTGCTCGATTCCCAATGCGCCCATGCAGGCGAGGGTGGATTGACAATCTGCACCGGTCGAATAGTTGTAGATTTTTGACGCGCCACCGGCAAGGGACGTCAGCATGGCGTAGCGGTGTGAGATTGATTTATCACCAGGGACGGTAATGACCCCGTGAATGGCTCGCGCGGGCGAGACTTGCTCTGTCATTGAAACCAGTATTGTAACGAGTCAGCCGTCCGTGTATGGTAAACCAACAAATTATGATTAACCGGCGTGAATGGATCGCGGGAACGGCGGCCGCTGTCTCGGCAACCGCAGCGGCGGAGGCGGCCCAAAGCGACGCGGCTAAGAAGCCGGTAGTCGTCTCGAGCGCTAATGGCTTAGCGGCGTGTGCGAAGGCGAGGGAGGTCATCAGCGGCGGGGGCGACACGCTTGACGCGGTGATTGCCGGAGTAAACATTATCGAGCTCGATCCGAACGATACCTCGGTCGGGTACGGGGGATTGCCGAATGAGGACGGTGTGGTCGAACTGGATGCGTGCGTGATGCACGGGCCGACGCGGCGCGCAGGATCCGTGGGGGCGATCCAGGGCATCAAAACTCCGTCGAAGATTGCCAAGCTGGTGATGGACCACACCACCCACGTGATGATCGTGGGCGAAGGTGCGACCCGTTTCGCGGAAGCGGAAGGCTATAAGCGCGAAGACCTGATGACGGAAAAGTCGAGAACTGCATGGCTGGTCTGGAAGGAAAGCCTGCGGTCTCCGGGTGCTTTTAATAACTGGGTCTCGTTGAAAGAGAATCTTACGGCCGAAGCCAGACCGCCGATCGAACGGCTGCAGGAAAGATTCCCGAACGTAGACAAAGAACGGTTGGAATGGGCGTGGAGGATGGCAGTGCATCCGACCTACGGCACGATCAACTGCATGGGATTAAACGCCAAAGGCGAGATCTCCGGAGTGACGACGACGAGCGGGCTGGCATGGAAGATTCCGGGCCGGGTTGGCGATTCGCCTATCATCGGCGCTGGTTTGTTTGTGGATCCGGACGTGGGCGGCGGCGGATCCACGGGACTAGGGGAACTGAATATCAGGGTGGCGGGCGGCCATACGATCGTGGAAAGCATGCGCCGGGGCTTGTCGCCCAAGGACGCCGTTCTTGAAGCCTTAAAGCGGGTTTCGAAACTCTATAACGACGACAAGGCGATCCTGGCCAAGCTCGATATTCAGTTTTACGCGCTGCGAGTGGATGGCGAGCACGCCGGGGGTTCTCTGTGGAGCAGCCACCAGAAACCGACGCAGTATTCAGTGAACGACGGCGGGCAAAGCCGGCACGAACCGTGCGTCTTCCTACATGAGAAAGCCTAGCTTCGGAAGTTGAGCTTCT
Organism: Terriglobia bacterium; assembly: GCA_963723645.1. Classification (GTDB taxonomy): domain Bacteria; phylum Acidobacteriota; class Terriglobia; order Bryobacterales; family Bryobacteraceae; genus Bog-105. Next base: position 994,536 of record CAVRRR010000003.1, on the reverse strand, counting down.
CGCCTTCGAATTGGCTCTTGTCCTTCTTTTCGCGCACGGCGGCAACGATCGTGACGAGGACTTGAGCGGCAAAGAGGACCAACCAGAAGTTCATGCTCCTGTAAAGGCACGGGATCCACCAGCGCAGTTGAGCTGTAAGTGATTGACGCGGTTGAGAGCTGCCGGATGCTGTTTTCCGCCAATGCCGGTTTGGATCGAGCGCCGGTTCCATTTCGGGATTGGCGTACCGGAACAGAAATTCTGATAAGATTTCCGAAGCAGCCGACTACAGCTTCAGGACGCAATAACTCGGAGGAGACCTGCCGAGTTGCGGCGTAATCCGTGAAAGAAATTTCTATGGTTGTTCAAGTCCTGCTCGCATTTTTACTTTTGACCTGTCTGGCCAGCTTCGGCTGGGCGATGCGCAATTTCTTTGTGAAATCGGGCAGGATGAGCACCGGTCTAAGGATCACGGTCTTGGCAGGCGTGATCTTTGCCGTGGTACACGTTGCAGTGATCTTAACTACACCAGCTCTCGTTCTCTCCGCGGTTGTGGCCGGAGCTGTGTTGTACTGTCTGGCACTGGCTGTGTTCTGGTGGACAATAAAGGCAAACCGAGTCAAGCCGCTGGCGGCGTGTTTCTCTTCTAACGAACCGCTGCATCTGGTGCGCAGCGGGCCATACCGGTTTGTGCGGCATCCGTTTTATTGCTCGTATCTGCTTGCGTGGCTGGCGGGAGCGATCGGAACGCTCAACCCTTATCTGGGACTGACATTCATAGCTATGTTCGTGCTTTATCTGACCGCAGCCTTAAATGAGGAAAAGAAGTTCGCGACAAGTTCGCTCGCCGGAGATTATGCGAGCTACTGCGGAGCAACAGGCCGGTTTTTTCCAAGCCCTTCCAAGCTGATCAACAGCCGCCGCGCGCATTAAGATGCGGCTGGCGTGGTTCAACATCGTTCACGACCGGATGCGCTACACCGTTACGGTGCTGGGCATTATGTGCGCGGTGTTTCTGATGGTGTTTCAGGGCAGTATTCTGCTGGGTTTCACGCGCGCCGCATCTAAGATCATCGACGCTACAGACGCGGATATCTGGATTACCGGGCGGGGCGTACCGTGCTTCGAATTTCCGGTCCCGATCGAGCGACGCCTGGTCGAAATCGCTCGCGGCATTCCCGGCGTGGCGGAATCGAGCAGGATTTCGACCGGGCAAATCCAGTTTCGAAAAGTGGACGGGGCGAGGCAGGAAGTGGTTCTGGTAGGGGCGGATTCGCAGGTGGGATCGAGGTTTCCGCTACCGCACGAGGAGGGCAGTTCCGGGCCGGTTGCGCCGGACGCGCTCATTATCGACAAGAGCAATGCCGCGCTGCTCGATGTGGGGCATTTTCCGCTCGAAGTGGAAGCGAACAACCTGCACGCGCGGGTGATCGGGGAAACATCGGGATTCAGCTCGTTTCTGGGAAGTCCGTATGTGTTTACGTCGTATGACGATGCGGCCAAGTACATCCAACTCGGACCGGACGAGACGATGTTTCTGCTGCTGCGGTTGAAGCCCGGGGTTCGGGTGGAGGTAGTGGAAGCGGACCTGCGGTCGCGGTTTCCGAATGTAGACGTCTGGACACGCAACGAGTTTTCGCGTAAAGCGCGCTGGTACTGGATTTCCCAAACAGGCGCAGGCGGCGCGATTCTGATGGCCGCAATGCTCGGATTCTTTATCGGGTTGGCGATCGTATCGCAGGCTATTTACGCCACCACGATGGAAAACATCGAGGAGTTTGCCACGCTCAAAGCGATCGGCGGCTCGCGGCAGTTCATCACGGGCGTGATAGTGGCGCAAGCCCTGATGTGCGGTATCGGGGGCTATCTGCTGGGCGTGATCATAACGGCGCCGATGGTTAAGGTAGCGGCCTCCACAATCCCCTGGGTTTACACGGCGTGGTGGCTGCCGGCTGCGGCGCTGATTCCGACGCTCGGAATGTGCGTGCTGGCCTCCATTCTCTCTGTGAAAGCTGCGCTGAAGGTGGAGCCGGCGAGGGTGTTCCGTGCTTAAACCGCAGCTGGCCGTCGAAAAAGTCAGCGTGTTCTATGGGCCGGCACATGCGCGGGCGACGGCGGTGAACGAAGTCAGCCTGCAGTTCCATCCCGGCACCCTGACGGTGATCATGGGGCCATCCGGCAGCGGGAAGACCACTTTGCTTTCCGTGTTGGGAGCGCTGCTGAAGCCAGACCGCGGGAACGTGTATCTGGACGGGAACGAGATCAGCAAGTTCGACGAGGATGCGCGCACGCGGCTGAGACGGGACAACATCGGATTTGTGTTTCAGGCGTTCCGTTTGCTGCATGCACTTTCGGCAGTAGACAACGTGCTGATGGCCAAGGATGTGAAAGGGACGCGTGACAAAGACGACCGGGAAAACGCTTGTAAGATCCTGGCCGAACTGGGGTTGGGGAGTAAGCTAGGTCTAAAGCCTAAAGAACTCAGCGGGGGGGAGAAGCAGCGAGTGGCGATCGCCCGAGCGCTACTTGGGAACCCGAAGGTTCTGCTCGCCGATGAGCCAACCGCTTCGCTTGACTCGCATGCCGGAGTGCAGATTTGCGAACTGATGCGGAAGTTATCAGACGAACGGCAGTACACGACGGTGGTGGTTTCGCATGATCCACGCTGGGAGCGTTTCGCTGACCGGATAGTGGTGCTGGAAGACGGCAGAGTAACGGGAGAGAGGACAGACAGGAAATGAAGAAGCGCGCAATTCGAGTAACGATAGGCCTGGCGTTCCTGTGCCTGGTTGGGTTTCTGGTGCGAGGGCTAGTCTCCGGACCAACAGTTTCCGCCATGCGTGAGGGACTGACGAACGGGCGCGGCGATGCGGATCGGATTGCGGTAGCGTGCCCCGGACGCATAGAGGGGCGTACGGATACGATTGCGGTGGGTGCGGCGACGGACGGGATCGTGCAGTCGGTGCGTGTGCACGAAGGCGAGAAGGTCGCGAAGGGCGCGGCTCTGGCTGAGATCGGATGCAGCGATCTCCACTCTTCACTGGGCGTAGCGGAAGCTGAAGCCGAGAGCGTGCGGCAGGCAAGAGCGCGCCTGCTAAGGGGAAGCCGGCCGGAAGAGCGGGAAGCAGCGGCTCAGAAGACACAAGCGGCTCGGGCGATTGTGGAGCATACCTCCGCGGAACTGAACCGCGCTACGCAATTGAGCGCGGCGGCGGCCATTTCGCAGGCGGCTTTCGACCAAGCGCGGCGCGATGCGCAAGTAGCCGAAGCGGAGTTGAAGCAGGCGGTGCGCAACGAAGAACTGGTGAACGCGGGTCCCACGGAAGAGGATTTGGCCAAAGCAGATGCCGATCTGCAAGCGGCGGAAGAGCGCATTAAGCTGGCGCAGGAGAAGATCGGCAAATGCGTAGTAGTCGCGCCTGTCGAGGGAACCATATTGCGAGTCGATCTACGACAAGGCGAATCGTTCTCCACCGTTGCGCCGCATCCGTTATTCACGATTGCCGACCTTTCCGGCCGGCGTGTGAGAGCCGAGGTGGATGAGCGGGATATCGGCAAGGTGCATGTGGGACAGAAGGCGATCCTGACATCCGAGGCGTACGCGGGACAGCGCTTTTATGGAACGCTGGAACGGCTGGCTTCGGTGATGGGCCGCAAGACAGTCGATACGGGGAACCCGGCCGATAAGAGCGACCGCGACATCCTCGAAGCACTGATCGATTTGCAGCAGGACTCGGGCGCTTTGCCGATCGGCTTGCGAGTCACGGTGCAGTTCGTTCGATAGACTTTCTTACCCGCTAATAAAAAAGGCCCTGCGCCAAGTACGTTCGCGGAAGCATTCAGGGCCGTGAAAATCACGGTCACGCCAGATTCTAAATTGGTAAGTGGCTTTTCCTTCTGAGACTTAGCCTGCTTTCGAGGTTTGGCCCAACACGCCGTTCGGTGTATTGTCGAGCAGGAAAGAAAGTGCAAAAAAGGCGAGTTTCGGGTGGTTTTTGGGTCGTTTTCAGGGGGTTTCCGAGGCGAAACTGAGGGCGAAAGTGACCCTTTGCGAGCAATTTTCGCGGTAAAAACAACGTGCCTTTTTTGATGGCTGAGCCCTTGCGATAAACACTGCGCGAGGGGACCAGACCGGTGTGATAGCTTTGGAGCCGTTCAGGCCCGGTCCCGTGACCGGGTGATTTTCGGGGGCTCTATGTCGAAGCGAATCCTGTGCGCCTTGCGCTTGCCAATACTGGCGTTATCCCTTCTCGCCGGTGTTGCGGTCCCGACGATTGCTCAAGTTCCATCGGGCGACGTTCGAATCCACTATCACCGGCCGGATGGCAACTACTCCGGATGGGGCCTCTATGCATGGAACGCCAGCACCACAAACTACAGCTGGTGCTCGAGCCAAGTTGCGGTGAGCGGCACCGATAGCTTCGGAGTGTACTTCGATGTCCCGGTGAATTCAACGCAGGGCTCGCCCGCGGGTCAGCTCGGATTTATCATCAACAATTGCTCCACCGGCGGAAGCAAAGATCCTGGTCCTAATCAATACCTGCAGGTAACGGAGTACAGCCAGGGCTGGGTGATCTCAGGCAACGTAACTGTTTTCTACACGCAGCCTGCGACCGGCACGAATCCGATTCCGGCGGGCGACGTCCGCATCCACTATTACCGAGGAGATGGCACTTATACAGGATGGGCGCTTTACACATGGAACGCCTCAACCGAAAACAATTCGTGGTGCTCGAGCGAGGTTCCGATTACCGGGGTGGACAGCTACGGCGTGTATTTCGACGTTTCCGTAAATCCGACACAAGGGACGCCGGCTGGCCAACTGGGATTCATCATCAATAACTGCGACCAGGGAGGCACCAAAGACCCGGGCGCCAACCAGTATCTGCAAGTCACGCAATACGCGCAAGGATGGGTGATTTCAGGCGACCCGACGGTCTACACGACTCCGCCGAACACGAGCGAAATTCCTCCTGGCGACGTGCGAATTCACTATTACCGGCCCGATGGCAACTACTCCGGATGGGCTGTGTATACCTGGAACGCCTCGACCGAAAATAATTCCTGGTGCCAGAGTGAGGTCTCGACCAGCGGCACCGACAGCTATGGGATCTACTTCGACATCTCGGTGAACCCGACGCAGGGCACACCTCCCGGGCAACTCGGATTCATCATCAACAACTGCTCCGCGGGCGGAATCAAAGATCCCGGCCCCAATCAGTACCTGCAGGTAACCCAATCCAGCCAGGCGTGGGTGATCTCGGGCGACCCTAATGTGTTTACAACGCAGCCGACTCCAGGGCAAATCGCCGGTGCAGGGCTGTACCAGCATCAGGCGTTTTGGATCGACAGGACGACACTGGCGATTCCGGCCAGCGGCTATAAATCGACCTCGACTTACTCGCTGGTTTACTCATTGAATGCCGGCCTGAGCGTCACAAGCGCGGGCGCTCTCGCGGGAGGCACAGCAATTCCGCTGACTTATGCCGCAGGCGGACTCACTCCGGCCGAAGCCGCCCGGTATCCACAACTCGCCGGATATTCAGCCTTTCATCTGCCGGCGACAGCTTCGCTTTCCACACTGCGACAGGTGTTAACAGGACAGATTGTAGTAGCGGGGAATTCGGGCAGTACGCTGACGTACCTGAGCGGCATTCAGGATGCGGGCGTGCTGGACGATCTCTTTTACTATTCAGGAAAGCTCGGAACTGTTTTTGCCAAGGGAGAGCTGACGATCCATTTGTGGGCTCCGACGGCTCAGTCAGTGAAGTTACTGCTCTACGCACACGAGAACGACAGCGCTCCGATAGAGACGATCCCCATGACGGAAACGAAGGGAGTGTGGACAGCGGCAGGACAGAACTCCTGGAAGGGTGAGTATTACCTTTACGACCTTTTTGTCTACGTACCCGAGCAACAGCAGATCGTCGAGAACATTGTCACGGACCCGTATTCAGCTGACTTAGCGCTGAACGGAACCAAGACGCGCATCACGGATCTGAACGATGAGGCGACCAAACCAAGCGGTTGGGATGCGAGTTCTTCGCCGTATCTGGATTCGAAAAATGACTTTTCGGTTTACGAACTGCACGTGCGCGAGTTCAGCGTTGCCGATCCAAGTGTTCCGACGCAATACCAGGGAACTTATCTTGCGTTCACCAACCCCACGACTTACGGCATGACTCATCTGCAGAGACTGGCGGCAGCGGGACTGAAGGCTGTCCACCTCATGCCCACGATGCACACCGGGAGCGTGAATGAAGACAAATCAACATGGCAATCGCCGGGCGATTTGAGCCCGTATCCTCCGGACGGCACACAGCAACAGGCGGCAGTAACCGCGGTTCAGAACACTGACGCTTACAACTTTGATTACGACCCCGTGCACTACCTGGCTCCCAGCGGAGCTTTCGCGTTCAATCCGGATAATCGCGTTACCGAATACCGGCAAATGGTTATGGGACTGCACAACGCAGGTCTGCGAGTTGTGCAGGATGTCGTCTTCAACCACACCTTTGCGTTCGGTGAAAATAACTTTTCGGTGCTGGACGAGATTGTGCCCGATTACTATTACCGCCTGAACAATAACGGTAACGTCGATACGGCAAGCTGCTGTTACGATACCGCCAGCGAGCACCGGATGTTCGAGAAGCTGATGATCGATACCGTTGTTCAGAATGCGATCGAATACAAGATCGATGGCTTCCGCTTCGACGATATGAGCTTGCATTTTGCTTACAACATGCGGCACATCGAGCAGGCCCTGCAAAGCCTTACTCTCGCTAAAGACGGTGTTGACGGCTCAATGATTTACCTCTACGGCGAGGGATTTCAGAACCCGGAGACGGCTGCCCTGGGCGTCAATGCTACTCAGGAGAACCTCTACGGATACGGGATCGGCACTTTCAACGACCGCATACGAGACGGCATCCGAGGCGGAAGCTCCTTTGACAGCTCGACAGAACAAGTGCAGGGGTTTGCGACAGGGCTCTTCACAGATCCGAGCCTGTACACGACAGCCACTCTCGGGCAGACGCTCTCCGACCAGCAAACCACCCTTAATCTGGAAGCAGACTGGATTCGAATCGGGCTAGCGGGTAATCTGCGGGATTTCAAACTTCTCGACAGCGCGGGCAACACGGTGACGGGCAGCCAAGTTCTCTACAACTCGCAGCCTGTTGGATACACGGCGAGCCCGCTCGAGGCGGTGAACTACTGCTCGGTTCACGACAACCAAACGCTTTTTGACGCGATCCAGCTGAAATCCGCGATCCCGGGCACAAGTTCGACGGGCGGAGATTCAATCGCGACGCGAACCCGACGCCAAGTTCTCGCGATGAGCATCATTGCTCTCGGTCAGGGTATACCGTTCTTCTACGGGAGCGATGACTTGCTCGGCTCGAAGGACATGGATGACAACAGCTACAATTCCGGCGACTGGTTCGACAAGATCAATTGGATCTATCAAGGCGACCGCCCTAGCCAGAATCTCTTCGCACAGGAGTCAGACAACTGGGGCATCGGGCTTCCACTACAAAATGTGAACGGAGGCCAGTGGCCGATCATGCAGCCGCTGTTAGCCAACCCGGCTTTGAAGCCGATGCCGGCTAACATTTCGAGCGCCGCCGCGGCGTTCCAGATGTTCCTTCGCATCCGCAGCAGCTCTCCGCTGTTCCACATGGCGACCGAGGCGGAGGTTCAGAACAATCTGCATTTCCTCAATACCGGGCCCTCGCAGATACCGGGACTGATCGTTATGACGCTAGATTCCCACGCAGGAAATTACGGGGTCTACAAACATATCGTGGTGGTTTTCAATGCCACGCTCCATACAATCAACTTCCAGAGCAGTCAATTAGCGGGTCTTGATCTGGCTTTGCATCCGTTGCAGATGCTGTCTCCCGATCCGCAAACGCGAGCTTCCTCGGTGAATAACGCAACGGGCACTGCGACTGTGGATGGATTAACGACGGCTGTATTCGTCGGGCAGCGGTGACGTGAATGGCGGTTTCCGAAAACGCATGTTCTGGAGAAAGATGATGTACAAAACGATTTGCAGATTGTTCCCGGCTGCCGCGATTCTGCTGTCTGGTTTGGCTGTTCCCTGTAACGCCACGCTTGCCGGCAGTTCCGTTACCGGATCTCTGACCTTCGCAGGAGACCCATCGAACTATTTCGACCCGGGGTACGGTTTCGTGCCGGCGACCGGTTACCTCAACGCCGCCGGAACAAGCGTCACAATCTCCGATAACGCGGTGGAGTTTGGCTTCAACGACGGTTCGAGCCTGATCTCCGCCGATTTTTCAAACAATCACCTGACCGTCAATGACAAGATTGAACTCGCCGGCCCAACAAACAGCTTCCAGATGATTTTCACGGATACGGCGTTTCGCGGGCAATACCTCCGTCCCATTTCCGACAGCTTTCCATTCGCCGATTACTCGGTAGTTGGTGGTGCGATGACACTCGACTATGCCGGGGGAAATGCAGCCGCCGGACAGACGTTCACGGGCAGCTTTCTTGTGACTCCCGTTCCGGAACCGTCGAGTCTTGGCTATTTTGGAGTTTTGGTTTTGGTCGGGTTGAGGGGTTTTAGACGGCGGTTTGGGGGTGGGATCTAGGCTGTTCGTCGCGCAGTGCTGTTATGGGGGGCTTGGCTGTGCAGCCGGCAATCGTGACGCTGGGCGATTTCAGAATTTTGAATGGATCTAGCTTTGGAAGACTATTTGCGAAGGTGATCTGAAGGATGCCAGACTTCGGAAGCCCAATACGGATGTCGCCATATCGCCGTCTTTTCTGAATCTTTAGATGAGTTTGTCCAGATTGTCCTGCGCGACGAGCAATCCGGAAGCTGAACTCTTCAAGACATCAATCGTGAGACGGCCCGGTATCGATCTACGTGTCCGACTACACTGGAGTGATTTCTAGAATCACTGAATCACTTGTGCGACTCGACGATTGTGCGGCCGAGTGGATGCCAGAAGTGAACGGCGTTTCTCAGGACGAATGATCCGACAGTAATACGGGGATTGGTCGATGAGTGCATTGGCCTGCTCTCGCCATTTGAGTTTCCACCATCGCCCGTGCTTCGTAAAAACAATAAGGCCTCACTTACCTATCGAGGTGGAACCGACACGTGATCCCGTTAGCTCTGCTCTGCGCCTCAAGTAAACAAGATGACCGATTCAGATGCAGTGTGAACCTCAAACAAAGAGATCAGGTTCTGCGTGATGGGCAACAATACCGGTTCGTCCGGGAGCTATCTCCGCCGCAAGCTGATGTTTATCCTCGTAATCCCCGCTGTTTTGGGCACGAAACGGTATCGGTGCATCGGTGAACAATCCATCGAGCCGATTGTTCAGTCCCTCTATAGCGAGCCCGGTCTCTGCTTCGCTAAGACGACCGGTGCCATAGACGGCAAATGTGGGCAGCACTTCCATGCCGGAGAAGAACAAGGTTCCGTGAGTGATGGGAAAGAGGATCTGCTCTAGCGAACCGTTGATACCGCGCGCACCATAATCCTCAAAAGGACCACCAACTGTGACGGAGAGCAGTGCCCGTTTGCCCGCAAAGCCGCCTTCTCCATAGCGGTGTTGATTCCCAGCATCCTTGTATCCGTAGGCCAACCCGTACGCAAAGACGCGGTCAACCCAGCCTTTCAGGATCGCCGGAAAGCTGAACCACCATATCGGAAATTGAAAGACGATAGCGTCTGCCTGGCGCAGCTTGGCCTGTTCGTCCTCCACATCCTGAGTTTGCGCGCGCTTCGCATATGCGTTCCCGGATTCGCTGACGAAGCACAGTCGGTCCTCGTTCACTCGCTCAGGAAAGTCAGCCGCATCGAAGACCGCTTTCCAGTTCATCGCGTATAGATCGCTTTCGAAAACGCGATGTCCAGACGCAAGCAAGCTTGTCTTGGCGGCTTCCACGAGCGTGCGTGTTAGGGACGTAGGCTCTGGGTGAGCATGGATCAGCAAAACAGTCTTCTGCATTTGGCTTCCTCTGGGTGGTACATCCTGACTCCCTAAAGAGATGAAGACTGAAGCTTCTAAGATGCAGAAATAATGGTACTTACAAATATGTGAGGTACTATCAAAAAAGATAGTGTAGTGAGGAGCAGCCGGTGACGAAGCGTCGTTTCAAAGAATACGAACTGGAAACCGGCTGCGGCGTCGAGGCCTGTTTAGAAGTGGTCGGGGGAAAGTGGAAGGGGCTCATTCTCCACCACCTTATGCAACATGGGACGCTGCGCTTCAATCAGCTTCAGAAGCTGAAGCCGGCCCTGAGCCCCCGCATCCTCACCGCCCAGCTTCGAGAACTGGAGCGAGATGAGGTAATAGTCCGTAAGGTCTATCCAGTCGTTCCACCGAAGGTGGAGTACTCGCTGTCACCTGCGGGGGAATCGCTTCGTGAACTGATTCAAGCGATGCAGAAATGGGGTGATCGTTTCCTCGTTCGGGTCAATGCACCCGTTCGGAAAACCTCGGCCAAGTGACACCAGTCGAAAATCCCATGGTTGACCTCTCTGGGAAGAGGCAAGCTCCCGTGAGACACAGTCGGTGAACTTCGGAGAGTTGTGATTTGTCGAGTCCATGTCGCTTGGTGATAAATCGCCAATGCGCTCATATACCCCGGATTAGTACCGATATGTCCCCTTCACGACGGCAGTCCGTCTGCGCCCGATGTCGTTGCCGATGCAGCGCGGCGCTGTTGGAAGCGTTGAGCGTCCTCTCTAGAGTAGATGTTGTTGAACATGACGTAATTGGGCCCGGGCAGGTGCGCTCCGGCGCGCAGCATGATTTCCAGCTCAGTCAAGTCTTCGTCCGTGTATCGGTACCGGTAGCCCGTTTTCCCATGAAGCCGCCAATATAATACATCCCCGAAGGTGGCTTTGGATTTGAATGGATCCACACAGTGGATCAGGTTATTCTCCGCACAGATATCCCGGATCAGTTCGGGCCGCCAGTCATCCCCTCGTGGCTCCCAGACAAAAATGCGGTTCTCTCGGTCAATCTGATGAAAGAATGCCGTCAAATTGCCTGTGTTCTCACGCGTTGGCAGGAAGGACTTCGGGCATTGAAACACAACAACGTCCGCCTGGAGAATTTGGGCTACCTCACGGGTTCGCTCCCATGCAAGCCAGACCTGTTCTGTGGGCCGGAAGCTACCGTAAAGATCTCGTTCTGTCACGCTGATTGCCGATTTCAAGCGGCGGTACGTCGGGCTTGAAGGCGTGTGCGTTACGAGCTGCCATGCCTTCAGGCAGAAGCGAAAGTCGGGAGGCGCCTGGGACTTCCACCGTTTGACCACAGCAGAAGGCGGAGGTTGATAGAAGGTCGTTTGTAGCTCGATCGCAGGAAAGTCCACAACGTAGCGAGCCTGTGCTTCGCTCCAGCCGCAGCAGCCGACGAAGGATAGATCTTGCGCCATTCTGACCAGCGTACGATCAAGCCGGACCAATTCACGGCCTTGGCCCCTTGAGGTGCTCTCGGGAAGAAAGCTGCTGCAAACTCGCCCTGCAATCTCGTCCGGCGATGTCAATCAGTTCCATGCCGGTACGATCGTTCACTGGCCGCGGAAACGCTGCTCGCAGCCACATCGAAACCCGCAGGAAACTCCGGGCACATCAGGACCGAGAAGTCTTAGGTCAGTATCAGGAACGATTCGGCACGATACCGCCGAGAAGGTGCAGAAAGCCAGTTTGCCGAATCGCTTTTGATACTGGGACTTGAAGGAAGCCGCGACGGATGCTCCGGCTTATGGGTTTTCAACCGCCGGATTCAACCTGTGAGCAACGGGAGGAGCGAGAAGTGGAGGACTTTAGCTCGAAGTGAAGTTCCCGTGCTGAGTGAGTCGAGCCATAAAGTCACACGTCGGGTAAACGCAAGCTGTGCGACACCGATACCGAGATGTGTGTAGCAAGAGATCATGTGGACTTAAGCGGCCGTTGGGTGGAGAGTTGGAGGAGCGCGGAAGCGAAGCTGTAAAGCGCTCCAGCGTTCCAGAATCAGCATCGGTCCATGGCAGTGAGGGCACAACCAGGCAATACGTGGCTGTGATTGTTGACCAGTGCTAGCAGCTTTTGTTTCCGGCTCGGCAATGGCTGCGCCAAGCAGGCGAAAACACAAGGGCAGAAGCGTGGACCGTTTGCGTGTACTGAGGAAGCCGAAGTGGCGGATGCGCACAAAGCCTGGCGGCAGGACATGCAACAGGAAGCGCCGCAAGAACTCGTTCACGTGCAGAGTCATGACGCGCTTCTTATTGTGGTGTGCTGAATCGCGCCAACGGAAAGTCACCTGATCGTTGGCAAACGACACCAGCCGATGGTTCGAGATAGCGACCCGATGCGTGTAGCAACCGAGATACCGCAGAGCGTGTTCCGGTCCGCCAAACGGCCGTTTCGCATAGACAACCCACTTCTTACGAAAGGTCTGTCGTATGAGTTGCGCGAAGACTTTGGGCCGTCCGAGCGGCTTCATCAAACCGTGAAACCCGAGTTCGTCGTGCGCGAAAGCTTTCTTCAGCGCTTCGGTGAACTTACCGCGAAAGACTTCGGCCAATACGTCGACGGGAAGGAAGAACTTTTGCTGAGACGGGATCCAATGGGTGCGATCTGGCGATAATCCGCCAGCCGGAACGACACAGTGGATGTGGGGATGGTGTTGGAGCTTCTGATTCCAACTATGCAGCACACTGAAGAAGCCTATTTCTGCACCCAGATGCTGCGGATCGCGAGCGACCTCAAGCAATGTCTCGGCACTGATTCGGAAGAGTAAGTCGTAAACCACTTGCTTATTCTGCAAAGCGAGTGGCGCCAGTTCGTGCGGCAGAGTGAAAATAACATGTACGTATCGCGTGGGCAGAAGTTCGCGCTGGCGTGCTGCGAGCCAACGATCCCGCGCATTCGCCTGACACTTGGGACAGTGCCTGTTTCTGCAGGAGTTAAATGAGATGGCACGATGTCCACAGCGCACACACTCATCGAGATGACCGCCGAGCGCGGCAGTGCGGCAACGCTCGATCGCGGTCAGTACTTTTAAATGGAGCCGGTTCAGCCAGGAACGATTTCGTTCGATGAAGTTCCGGCCCGCGCTGCGAACAAGATCGGCCATCTCGAGCGATGGCCGGTTCATCTATTCGTCGTCTTGGGCGAGAAAGGCGACCAGCTTCAGCTTATCCAGAGGACTGGCTGTGGCACTCATTCGAGCATTGGAAAGATGCAGATACAGCGTGGTCTCTTCCAGATCGCGATGACCGAGCAGCAGTTGGATGGTGCGAAGATCGGCACCCGACTCGAGCAAATGAGTCGCGAAGCAGTGCCGAAGCGTGTGCGGATGGATCTCATCTCCGAGCCCCGCACGTGTCGCAGCCTGGCGGCAAGCAGCCCAGATTACCTTTGTGGTAATCGGATTGTTGCCGGTGTGCCATCGGTTGCCGGGAAATAACCAGACTTCTGGTTTCTTTCGAAGTCCGCGCACATAAGTCTGCAGCTCCTCCAGCAGGATCCGGCTGAGCATGACATCGCGATCTTTACGGCCCTTTCCACCTTTAACGTGTATGACCATTCGTTCACTATCGACGTCACCTACCTTCAAATGCGCCAGTTCGGCACGTCGCAATCCGGTCGCGTACAGGGCCATCAAAAGAATGCGGTAGAAAAGAGTGGGAGCGGCATCGATCAGTTTCGATACCTGCTCCACGCTGAGGACTTTGGGCAGCCGAAACGTCCTTCGCGGGTAGGGCGTTTCAGCAATGGTCCATGGTTTCTTGAGCGTCGTCACGAAGAAGAATCGAAGCGCAGCCGTTCGCTGGTTGACGGTGTTGGCAGCCAGTTTGCGCTCACGGAATAGATAGGCCTGATACTGGCGAAGTTGGTCTGGGCCGAGTTGATCCGGTGGACGTTTGAAATAGCGCGCGAGGTCGGCGATCGTTTTGACGTAGGTGCGTACAGTACTCTGAGAGTAATTTCGACGCTCGAGTTCCTCGAGCATCATTTTTCGTAACTGGGTCACAAGGACCTCCTTTGTGACCCAAACTATCCCAGCTTAGAAGCCGCCGCTACAACGCCCACGCGTAGCGTCTGCCGCTTCGGCTTCGTTCAAGTCCCGTTGGATCTGGACAATACTTGGAGCCTCAAACCCAATCCTGTCGTGGACGGCATCCCTCAGCTGCTGTTTGCAGCCCTTATACCGTTCAATCGTCTGGGCGCTGACGTGGCCAGTAAGAGCTGAATTTGTTGAGTTCTCCCTCTCCTTAGTGACACAAGCGCGCATGTGCAGCGAAGGTCGAGTTAATCACATCACTTCGACCATGGAGGCACGACTCCATTCACTCGTGCATACGCGATCATCTGCCCCAAATGCTCATTCGCATGTGCCAGTGCCCGCAGCAGGACTCCTTCGCACGTGGCGTCGTGCCCCAGGAACTTGACCGCCTTCTGCTTATCGATCTTGGGATAATTTTCCTCCACCGCTTCGAACGATACCTTGAGCCACCGCACCACTTCCGCCTTAACGGTCACGCTCTTTTCCGGATCCTTCGGCAGATCCTCGCCGGCCTTTACACCCATCGATCGCAGAAAAAAGTAGTTTGCCGACGCCGTATGCATCAGCACCTCGCTCACGCTGCGTACACCCGGGCCCGGACGCCACCCGTACTTGTCCGCCGGAATCGCCTCAGCCAGCGTGACGATTTGCCGCCCGGCCATCTTGAACTCCGCCGCCCACCCGGCGCCTGCATCCGTCATCGAATCCTGTGCGGGAGCCAGCCCGGCAATCGCGCTCATTGTCAGCAAAAGGATGGTGAACCGCATTTCGCACGCGATCTTATCACTTGTTTATGCCACGCATCGACTGCTAGATGCTTCTCAACAGCTGGCCGAGAACCAGCACGGAGAATCTCACCAAGATGCCAAAGACGACGCTTGCATGGCAGACACCTTCGCACCATCGACGATGTTTTGCTCGCTTTAGTAATTTGCCAACCCTGAGATATCGCCAGGCAACGCAGTTTATTTCAGGGCGTTCTCGATCGCGCTAGTGACTTCCGGAGCGTCAGGCGTGGTGGCCGGTTCGAATCGCGCTATGACTTGGCCGTTCCGATTCACAAGGAACTTTGTGAATTCCATTTGATGTCGCCGCCATAGGTTGGGTCAGTGGATTTTTCAGTGAGGAATTTATACAGCGGCGCCTGCTCGTCACCCTTGACTGAGATTTTGGAATACATTGGGAATGTCACGTCGTATTTGTTATGACAGAACGACTTGATTTCTGCGTTCGTCCCAGGCTCCTGAGACATAAAGTTGTTGGCAGGGAAGCCGGTAATGACAAACCCCCGATTCTCATACTTCCGGTATGTGGCTTCGAGAGCCGAATACTGCGGAGTGAAGCCGCATTTACTCGCTACGTTCACGATCATCAGCACCTTGCCTTTGTAGGCAGAGAGGGGAGCGGGTTTGCCATCGATGGAGAGCGGCGTAAAGTCGAGAACCGATGAGGGTAAAGCGAGGGCAGTAGATGCCCATAGGGCGACGACAGCCAAGAATTTTTTCACGAATTGCGCTCCGGCTCTCTATTTTAACTACGGACAAGCCAGGACATCAGACATGGTGGGATCGACCGCGCCGCGCCTTGGTCTGGACCAATTCGAGGATAGAATGGCGGGATGGACATGCACCCGAAGCAGTTCATTTTCTTCTTCGGCGCGGTTCTGACGACGAGCGTCGTTGCCGTCCGCGCCTCTGCGCAATCGGGGGAGGAGCAAGCGGTGCTAGCGCCGATCCGTGCGATGTTCGATGGCATGTCAAAACGAGATGCGGCGGCGATCAAGGCACCCACAATGCCGGGCGGCACGATGGTGCTAATGCGCGACGGGAAGCCCGTTCAGATGACCTTTGACGCCTTCGCGGAGCGGGTCGGGAAACCTAGTAAGAGCCAGATTGAAGAGCGGATTTACGATCCGCTGGTCCGGATCGACAACGATCTCGCCATGGTATGGGCGCCTTTCCATTTTTTGCTCGATGGGAAGGTCGATCACTGCGGCACAGACCTGTTCAATCTCGTTCGTGTCGACGGAAAGTGGATCATCGCGAGCGTTGCGGATACCGGAACAAAGACCTGCTCAGCGAAATGAAGGGAAGTCCCGCTCTGACTCACTCGACCGAGTAACGGTGAAATTCCTCGACGATAGCATGGAAGTCCGGAGCAATTGACGCATGTCTAAGGTTCGAGTTGCGGGTTTTGGGGTTTCCCTGGACGGATTCAGCGCAGGGACGGAGCAGAGCATTCATAATCCGTTAGGGAAACGCGGTCCCGAGATATTCGACTGGTTCTTCCATACCAAGACGTTCCGGGAAATGCGCGGTCAGGAGGGTGGGTCCACTGACGTCGACAACGAATTCGCATTTCGTTCCATGGACAATTTCGGCGCATTCATTCTTGGTCGCAACATGTTCGGTCCGGTACGGGGGCCTTGGCCGGACGATTCGTGGAAAGGGTGGTGGGGCGATGATCCGCCCTACCATGCTCCAACATTTGTATTAACTCACCACGAACGGGAACCGCTGGTGATGCAGGGCGGTACGACCTTCTATTTCATCACCGCTGGAATCGACGAGGCGCTCCGGCTTGCCAAAGAGGCGGCAGGTGACAAGGACGTGAAAATTGGTGGAGGAGTTTGCACGGTACGGCAGTATCTGCAAGCCGGATTGGTCGACAGTGTGCACCTGGCGCTTGCACCTGTGGTGCTCGGAGAAGGGGAACCGTTGTTCGCCGGTCTGCACCTTCGGCAACTTGGTTTCTCTGTCACGGGGCACCAGGCTACGGAGCGGGCAACGCACTTCGTACTTGAGAGGAGCGCGTCGAGCTAGGCACGTTGTTGCCCAACATCCGATAACTCTCGTGAAGTCCGCTTCGACCTGAAAGGTGTTCTGAGGAATGCTGGTGAGGGAATAGGAAATCCAAGCGATTGTGTGCGGTTCACACAGTTTCGCTTGTTCTCGCGGTCATGGAGGTCACCTTTGTGGTTCTTTTCACCAGAACCGCACATGTAACATGGCCGCCGACGCGGATCATCGGCTCGTGTCTTTTATTGGTCGTGATCGCCTGGGTGGTGGTGGCGCGAATACAACTAGGCCGTTCGTTCTCAGTTACGGCACAAGCGCGGCACCTTGTCACAAACGGGATCTATTCGCGCATCCGCAACCCGATTTACGTCGCGAGCCCCTTTCTGCTGATCGGCCTATCTCTCATCACGGCGCACTGGTGGCCCATGCTGCTGATGGTCATCGTTGTTCCAATCCAAATCGTGCGCGCTCGCCGAGAGGCTAATGTCCTTCGTGCCGCGATGCGGACAGTCTCAACGCTGACGCGGACGACCTGACCGACCAGCCGAACGATGTAACCCGGGTCCTCTTCGCGATTGGGGTCGGAGTCGCCCTTGACCTGATACTGATAGATGACCCATTCCAGCGCCGATTTCGAACCGAGTTTGTAATGAAAGGCCTCCGACGGCATGCCGGCGAGCGTTAATGACTCGTTCACCTGGATTGAGGCGCGATCCTTGCTGAGCTTCATCCTCGTAACGTGCTCGGAAAAGGGAACGCCTTGCTGTTCGGTGTATTCAAGGGCCGCGGTTCGAGCGATTCGTCGTTCAGATGAAGACGCGCGAGTTCCTTGCCTGCATTTGCGAAGGCATGGAAGTCGGGGGCGGATGCTGAATATCCGCGAGGTAGGCCCTGATGAGCGGGTCGCTTGGACCGATGTCGAACATTAGATGTAGAGATTGTTAACAGGAGGACGTTGAGTTCTCGAGGCTTGGGCAGAACCGTGCATCAGTCCCGAAAAGCCCCCTTGCGTCGCGCCGATGACGACGCATCCAGTGCGCGTTCATAGGACTGATCGCTCGAGGTTACCTGCTTTGCTACCCTCATCCGCGTGGATACCCACTTTCAAGAAATGCGAGCGGCGGATACACTTCCTCCGCAAGCCGTCGCCCTGCTCAACACGAACGGATTTCTGACCATTCCTGGTCCACTCTCCGGGAACGGGCTTCACAACCTGGCGGGAGTCTATGACGAGATCATGGCCGAAACGTCCGGACCCGACTTCAAGATCGGGGGCAGCACGACGCGGATGTCCGATCTGCTCAGTTTCAACTCTCTATTTGATGAGGTCTTCCTGCACCCGCCTCTGCTCGAAGCATGCAGCCGCTTGCTAGGTGAACCCTTCCAATTGAGCTCCTTCTTAGCGAGAACTCTCCGGCCCGGAGCGCCAGCACAGGAACTCCACGTCGATTTATCCCGAACATCGGAAGATGCTCCGCTGTTTGGGTTCATTCTCACCGTAGATGCCTTCAGGAAAGAGAACGGGGCGACTCGCTTCGTCCCTGGATCGCATCAATGGCCGGATGTTCCGACGGATAGACTTCCCGACCTTCGGGCGGCATACCCTGGCGAGATTCTTGCAGTTGGGGAACCCGGAACAATGATCCTGTTCAACGCCGCAATCTGGCACGGGCATACCGCCAATGTGACTGAAAGGCCTCGCCGTTCCATTCAGGGCTACTTCGTCAGGAGAAGCGCAGCACAGGCGTTCTGTTTTCGCACCCGTCTGGCCGAGCACGTCCAGGCGCGTATGAGCTCGCGCGCCCGCCACCTCTTAGCTCTCGATGAACGACCCTAGGTACTTCCGATACAGTCCGGTTGGATCAGGGCCAGGCTTGAGGCTCAAGGCCGCATGAATCGCAGCCGGTGGCAATTTCGCCACATGCGTTTCAATCTCCCTATCGATTGATGCGTGGCCGCAGCTGGTGCACTCGGCTTCGACAAGAGTGGCAGGCGAGTCTGGCCTCCTGTCTGTCTGGGATGTGTGCTCTCCGCACTCCGGGCAGCGGAACGGCGTAGTGTACTGCAGCATGTGTTCGTAACGGATCGGCACGATTCCTTCTGGGTGGAGCGGTGTCCATCCTCCGCCTCCCCGGCGGATTCGCCAAGGTTATCTAAAGCTGATTCTCTCGTCATTGGCGAGCTTACAGCCTATGTACCAGGTGACGGGCAAACAGGAACCTGGGGCCACCAGTTACAAGAATTTTTCTTGACACTGAGTTGTTCCGCCCTTATTCTTGCGGGCATGTCAGGGCCCAATTATCGATCCGAAGTGGGTGGTGCCAGGAACGTGCAGGGAGGTTATCGGCCCAGCGCAACGGGCGACCAGAGGCGGAGGACGATCGGCTGGGTCTTTTGGAGCGGATCTTCGATCCGGCGTCTCGCCGGCGGCGCGCAATGGTTCAGCCGGGCTGGCGGTGCCTTGAGGTCGGTGCGGGCCGAGGATCAATGGCGGTCTGGTTGGCCGACCAAGTGGGTCCAGGCGGCCGCGTTGTGGCTACGGACGTGGATGTCACGTATCTCAAGCGGCTCAATATGCCGAATCTCGATGTGCGCCAGCATGACATCCTGCGTGATCCTTTGGACGGCCTGGACAACTGCGTTTGCGCTTCAGAGCTGGTTACACAAGAGCCGGGTTGAAGCATCGACCATAAGCGTGAAGCTGGACTCGGAGCGACAATGGGCCGGCCGGCTCTAGCGTGGCGACCAAGAACGATTGATCGCAGATATTCCGGTTAAGATTGAAGGCATCCCGAGCGGCACTGACCTGAAAGTGTACGGCGTGCGAATGACCCTTTGTGCTCTGAATGGTCGGACGCTGCCGATTGAACAATCACCTTCAGATTCCTTCGAAACGCCCCTTCACACCTGGGAAACGGCTGTCCGAACGCTCGGGCGTCTTAAGCGAGCTATCACGGTGCTTGCCGAGTTCCCTCTTCTAGTCGATCGAGCTCAGCACACGCGGTAGTTTTGACAGCTCGGAATCATTCCTGTCTGGTTCTTTACACAGGTCTGTTTGAACAACCCTCGATGTCTATAGTTCGACGAGGTTCAACAGAATGAATGATGAGAATGCACTATCACGGCGTAATTTGGTCGCCGGACTTGGTGCAAGTTTAGCCGCTGGTTCAGCTGCACTGGGGCAGTCCGGCTCAACGACAATGAACGCGGCTCAGCCAATGGAAGATCCGATCACTAAGTACCCTAAGCCTCCTTATACGAGTCCCTTTCAGGCTTGGCCGGGACTTGCCAGCAAGATGGTTCCTCCACCCGATCATGGTGAGAAGAGTTACAAGGGCTCCGGTCGCCTCGCTGGCCGAAAGGCGCTCATCACTGGCGGCGATTCCGGTATGGGGCGCGCCGCTGCGATTGCATATGCTCGCGAAGGCGCCGACGTCGCTATCAATTACCTGCCTGCGGAGGAGCCCGATGCCCAGGAAGTGATTGCTCTGATCAAGGCCACAGGTTGCAAGGGCGTTGCTGTTCCCGGCGATCTCCGGAGCGAGCAGTTCTGTAACGAGCTGGTTGCCAAGGCTGTGTCGTCGCTTGGCGGACTTGACATCGTTGTCTCAAACGCCGGGCGGCAGCACCAGGTCGAATCGATACTCGAGCTGAGTACTGAGCTCTTCGATTGGACGATGAAGACCAACATCTATGCACCCTTCTGGATTATCAAAGCCGCTCTGCCGCATCTGAAGCCGGGCTCCTGTATTATCGGGACCACCTCCGAGCAAGCCTACGATCCCTCTCCGAACCTTTACGATTACGCTCAGACAAAGGCGGCCACGATGAACTATGTCAAGTCGCTTGCGAAGCAGCTTGGCCCCAAGGGGATTCGGGTGAACGGCGTTGCTCCCGGCCCAATCTATACGCCGCTGCAAATCTCCGGCGGGGCGACGGAAGAGAAATGGCGTAATTTCGGCAAAGACTATCCGTTGGGCCGTGCTGGTCAACCGGCGGAACTTGCGAGCATCTACGTACAACTTGCGGCCGGAGACGCCACTTACACGACCGGCAACATCTACGGTGCGGGCGGCGGGAAGGGCCAGCCGTAGAGAAGCTTCCTCAAACGCCTGGATCTCGGAGAGGGAGCTAGAGGGATCTCTCCGATGACTCCACATGGCGTCTGGAATGTTCAGTAGAACGCGCACCTCACTTCAATCGTTGCCCTCGTCAGCTAGACTCACCGGAGCGGTAGGCCGACAATACGTGCGTTTGGATTCGAAAAGGCTAGCGCACGTCGGGGCTAGACTGAAACGCTCTAGAAAGTAATGGTTTCGCCCAGTCCGGCATAATTACTCTGCTTTCCCCAGCGTTGTTGCACTTTCTCGAACGTGAGTTCCCCGGAACAGTGACCGATCGCCATTGCTCTAACGTGGTACGTGTCTTTCAGAACGTTCAGAATCGCGTCGATCTGTTCGGGAGTATCCTGCAGAAGGTGAAGGCCACCTGCGACCATCGAAACATCCTTGTTGGCGCTGTGTGCTGTCGCTTCGGCCATGATTCGCTCGATCCCCGGATGCGAGCATCCCACGAAGATCACAGGACCAGCTGGCGTATCGAGCACAAGTGAGATTTCACGTAAACCTTTAAACGCTGGCTTTTCTGAGACGAGCGAGACCAGACGCATATGAGGTGCGATCGTGACCGACTCACTCACGGCGGTCATATTCGTATCAGTCCACGCGACCCACCCCTTCGGCTCTGGTCGTACTCCGCCGCGAAAGTAGCGCATTTTCGCCGGCAGTTCGGGACGGGCATCTGCCGTCAGGAAGGTAGGAGGGAGAACCGACCCAGTAAAAAATGAGTCGTCAGGAACGAATAGCTTCACCTTTGGGTTTTTCGTGAGTACATAGCGCAAACCGGAGGTATGATCTCCGTGAGCATGCGTGATGATGACCATGTCCAATCGAGTTAAATCGACATGCATTACCTCAACGTTTTTGCGAAAGACCTCAATGTTGTCGCCCGTATCGAAAAGAATTCGCTTCCCTTCGAACTCGATCAGGGCGGCATATCCCCAGTCCTGCTCCAGATCTGAGCGGTCACCAAAAGCATCATTCAGGATGGTAAGCCGGTTCTGAGCTGAGGCAAGTGGAGCATAGGCGAAGCTGAGGACGCAGCACAAAGTCGACAGCACAAGACGACGGAAACGCATTAAGCCAAACCCTCCGGATGCGTGTTCAAGGTTCGCACATAGAGTGATTTCTGTAAAGTCAACGAGGGTCCTGCAATTGTCACTTGCTGTATAACGCGCATGACGTCGTTGTGCCGGCAGCCGTGTAGTTGGTTGCCTTATATCTTCCGACGATCCTCTGCCGGCACTTGGGCCTAGAATGCGCAAAGCGGGGAGGCGCCGAGTGCCAGGATAGGGAACGAAATACGCCGCGTCTCTTAGGCCACCGATCGCTGACGAGATGACGAATCTCCCGGTAGTTATTCCGATTGCTGGTAAGGTGATTGGGATCGAATAGAGTTCCTGCCGCGTAAAAGGCGACCGGGAGAAACGATGAAAGTTATCGAACTAGCTGGGCCAAGTATCGAGTCGTTACATTCCAGCACACGCCCTGACCCCATCCTTGGCCCGGGTGACGTGTTGATTCGTCTCCGGGCCGCTTCTTTGAACTTTCTCGATATTGCGGTCGCTACCGGCAAGTATCCACTCAACAACTTTCCCATCGTTCCCGTGACAGACGGTACGGGCGAGATCGCGGCTCTTGGGGCGGCAGTGAACAAGTGGAAGCTTGGGGAACAGGTTATCCCGCATTTCATTCCCGACTGGCAGGACGGTAGAATGCCCACGCGCGGTGGCGGACCACGCCGCGGCATCGATCTTCCCGGCAGTCTTGCTGAGTATGTTGTGGTTCCGGCACACTCGCTGGTTCGTACACCGGAGCATCTATCGGACGCTGAAGCCGCTACCTTACCGATAGCGGCGACCACAGCCTGGCGTGCCGTTCGCAGCGCTGGACTGGGACCGCATAAGACAGCCCTCGTGCTCGGGACCGGAGGTGTCTCCCTTTTTGCAGTGCAATTCGCAAAGGCGCACGGGGCACGTGTCTTCGTTACTTCGTCGTCAGACGAGAAGCTGGAGCGTGCCCGCAAACTCGGCGCCGACGAAGTCATCAACTACAAGTTGACTCCCAAGTGGGCCGATGAGGTGCTTCGCCTGACAGAAGGAAGAGGCGTCGATCTTGTGCTTGAGACAGGCGGTACAGCGACCTTCCCGCAATCGATCGAAGCTGCAGGTCTGGACAGCACAGTGTTCATCATCGGCTTCCTATCCGGAACTGACGTTTCCATCAGCGTGGTGCCCTTGATGGAAAAACGTGTTCATCTGCAGGGCAACAACACAGGCCCGGTGGCTGATCTCGCCGATGCAGCGGTTGCGATGACCGCGCATAAGATTAAACCCGTTGTGGACGCAACGTTTTCCATGGATCAGGCGCAGGCCGCGTACAGGCATGTTGCCGAGGGCGGGCATTTTGGGAAAGTCGCAATCAGCATCCCGTAGCTGCCGATTCATGTGCCGGGCGGCCTAAGTCTGTAGCGGCATGGAGATCAAGCACAGGCCGAATGTGGCGGGTGGGTGAAAACGCGACAGCGGCTGCAGGCGGGCGAGAAGTGCAACGCCGCCACCCAAACAGAAGGAGTCAAATTTTTCTGGACAGTTTGTCGAATTGCGGTCTCGCCGTTCGTAGTTATAGGGAAGGCGGGGCAAGTAGCCCGGCCCGAGACTATTTCAAGAGACGACATGCCGCAATATCTGGTTGCTATCTACCGCCCCGACAACTATGACCCGTCCTCCGAAACCGAAGCGATTATCGAGGGAATCCACGCGCTCAACAGAGAAATGATCGCTGCTGGTGTGAGGAAATTTGCTGGCGGCCTGAGCCCGAAGGCAACGACACTGCGGGCGCAGACCGCCGGTGAGGTACTCCTGACCGACGGGCCGTACATGGAGACGAAGGAGCACGTGGGCGGTTTGTGGATACTGGAAACCGCGGATCTGGACGAGGTGCTAGCGTGGGCACGCAAGGGGGCCATAGCGTGTCAAGCAGCGGTCGAGGTGCGAGAGATTTTCTTCAGGCCGGCACCGACTGAGGCGTGATGATTCAAGACCACGCTACGGCCGCTCTTCGGCAAGGGTGTAAATCCAGGCCGTCCGTACACCTCCTTGAGTGTCGACTCTCGTGACGACGCGCCGGTAACCATCGCCTTCGAAGTCGTCGAGGCGGTTCCAATGTTTGGGGAGCTCTGGCGATTCGAAAACATACACGTTCACTAGCGGGCCAAGCGGATCCAAGATCAATCCAGGGAAACCGAGTGCAGCGCCCCACCCGGAAGAGAACAGCTGGCCGCGCACCGTGCCACGCTGCCATGTTCCGGCGAGCGACGAAACCTGATGATGGTTGACTCTCCCGGGCGCCAACGTTCCATAGACAGCTAGCCGTGTATCGGGAGCTTTGTCAAGATCTGCGATTTCATCCACAAACAGAGTGTAGTGCCGCGCTGTCCTGACCACGCTTTCTGAACCTGTCGCCGTATGCCGGCAAGCTGGTGCTCTACCTACGCGGTTATGACTTCGCTTTCACCACCAATCTTGGAGGGGGCTTAGCGCCGACTCGACGGCAGCCGAAGTGTCGAGAAGCTGCATCGCCAGTTCCTGCACAGCTTACCGGATTCTGAGGTCGAAGTAAGATTTTTTTGGGGGCATTCATGAAGCGAGTGTATGAGGTGGGAAGACGGGTCATTGTTTTCGGTATCGGGCTGCTTGCGGTGCTGAGTTCGAATTCAGCAAGGGCGCAAGAGCCGAGCGGCTCGCAGCCGGATGCCTACACGTGGAACGATCGCCCGCTCGATCCGCGATTCAAAGCCGATATTCTCGTGGTCGTCGCGCATCCTGACGATGAAATCATGGTTGCGGCTTATCTGGCGCGTGAAATCTACGATCACAACAAGCAGGTTGCGGTGGTCTTTGAAACTCGCGGCGATGGAGGCAATAACGACGTAGGCCCGGAGCAGGCGGCGGCGTTAGGCGACCTTCGCCAGATCGAGGGCCGGCGAGCGCTAGGCTCCTTAGGAATTACGAACGTCTGGTTTCTCAGCGGCCATGATACGCCGAGCCAGAACGTCTTGACCTCTCTCGAGCATTGCGGTCACGGCCTCTGCCTGGACCAGCTGGTTCGTATCGTTCGAATCACCCGACCATCGGTGATTCTCACCTGGCTACCGGATTTCACGACCGGGGAAAACCATGCCGATCATCAGGCAGCCGGCGTGCTGGCGACCGAGGCGTTCGACGTGGCCGGAGATCCGACGGTGTTTTCAGAGCAGGTCTCGCCTGCCAGTAATCCCGATAAGACCATGAATATGACGGAAGGCCTCGATCCGTGGCAGCCGGAAAAACTGTATTACTTCTATAACCCGACACATAACATCTTCGAGGGACAAGGCCCGCAGTATTCGTCGGAAGAGATCTCTCCCGCGCGGCATATCAGCTATGGAATGATGGCCGCCAAGGAGAATACGTATCATTCAACGCAAGGAGGGGAGAAGATTCAAAAGGAGATTGACAACCATAGTCTGGGAAGTTCGTCGGATGCGCTAGCCCAAATCATAAACGGGCCGGTCCGACTTATCTTCGGCAAATCGCTTGTACCTTCCGGTGTGAGCGACGATGTCTTTACGGGCGTGACGCTGGACGGCATCCCGTTCCAGGGTCATCCGGGGTATGTTGCGGTTAACCATTCACAACCTACTCTCGAGATCGGTGATCCATGGAGCTACTACCGCAAATTCTGGCAGGCCCACGGAGTGGACCACCTGGCCAGTATTGTCACGCCGGAACTCACGGTTCACGTAAGCCGGGATTTTGTTATACCGCTGGTCATCGAAAATCCTCTGAGTACGTCTATCCCAGTTAATTTTTCTGTGAAGGCGCCGAAGGGCTTTGAGATCACGCCGGTTGCTCCTGCGTCCGTTCCTGCACATGGCCACTACTATGCGCGGGTTCGGGCTGTAGCGCCGGGCGACAAGTTGCCCGGCTCGCAGCAATTTACGGTCACGGCTGAGTCTGGCGGCAAGAACATAGGAACGGTACCGCTTCGCGTTGAAGTTTCGAGCGGCTGGGTTGCGCCCCAGTGATGCAAGGACCTGTGAACAGAAGGGTGCGGTGGAAGCTTGGCGTGATGGCGCGGGGGTTGTTCAGAAGCGAACCGAGTTGTCTCGATAGCAAACGCGATACAGCTTACTAAGCTGCGAAAGATGGTCTTTTCGGGCCGTTTTTCCTGTTTTTCAGTCAAGGGCGACTGGCCGTGGACGTGCCGTGTAAGCGCTTCGGAGGAAACACGTGCAAGCGCTGCTGCAGGACTTTCGGTATGCATTCAGACAGTTGAGGAAGAGCCCTGGTTTTGCTGCGACGGCCATACTCTCGCTGGCGCTCGGTATCGGAGCCACAACGGCGGTGTTCAGCGTTGTCTACGGCGTTCTCATGAATCCATATCCGTACAAAAACCCGGAGCGCCTGGTGCATCTGGTTTTGAAGGACAATGGCGGCAGAGAGCATTGGCCAGGTCTTACAGGTCCGCAGTTGAAACGGCTCCAAGCGGCCAGATCTGTGGAGAGTGCGGCGGCGATGGACCAATGGAATCTCACGACGACAGGCGAGGATTTGCCCGAAGACGTAGTTGGGATTTACTTCACTGCAAACGCCTTTCAGCACTTCGGCGTGCCCGCTTTGTATGGGCGAGGATTGATTCCCTCCGATGCGCCTTACGGGCAGGAGCCGCAACCGGTGGTGGTGCTCGGCTATAAATTCTGGCAGCGTCACTATCGGGGCGACCGGCAGATGATCGGTCACACGATTCAGCTGGTACACAAGACGTATACGGTGGTGGGGATCCTGCCGCCTCGTTTCGTGTGGGGAGACGGCGATGTGTATCTTCCGCTGAAACTGACGTCTAATCCAGGCATGGCGTTCAGCCCAACTACGAGGCTGAAGCCTGGGGTCACTTACGCGGCCGCCAATTCCGAATTCGATGCGCTGCTCCACGAGTTCGGGAAGGAGACGCCGAGGCAATTTCCAGAACACTTCAGGGTGCAGCTAAAAGGGCTGAACGACCAATTCGTGGAACGTCTGGGGAAGACGCTCTTTCTACTGCTCAGCGCGGTTGCGCTGCTGCTGCTCATCGGATGCGCGAATGTCTCGATTCTGCTGCTGGCGCGGGGGACGACGCGCGAACACGAACTGGCTGTGCGAGCGGCGATCGGGGCCAGCAGACTTCGCATTCTGGCTCAGTTGCTGATTGAATCGCTCTCGCTCTCGGTTGCCGGAGCGCTCTTTGGCGTACTGCTGGCCTATCGGGCAGTTGTCCTGATAGCAGCGTGGCTGCCACAAGACTCGTTCCCGCACGAGGCGGCGATTCAGATCAACGCGCCCGTGTTGCTGTTCAGTATCGGGCTGGCGATTCTGACGAGCGTCCTGTTTGGCCTTTCACCGGCGCTTTCGCTCTCGCGGCCGGAGATCTCGCACGTGATCCAGGCCAATACGCGAAAGGCTACAGCTGGAGTGAAGGGCAAACGCGCAAACCATCTGCTGATAGCCGGCCAGATCGCGTTGACGCTTCTGCTGATGACAGCCGCCGGAGCGGCAATCGGCGGGTTCTTACAGTTGATGAACACCGGACTTGGGTATGATCCGCACAATGCCATGTCGGTTGGAATTCCGGTTCACGACAACACGTACATGAGCTGGGAACAGAGATCAACCTACTTCGAAGAGCTACGGAAACGAATCGCAGCGCTGCCGGAAGTGGTAGCGGCGGGTATTTCGACCAATGCGACACCGCCTAGTAATGGCTGGGAGACTACTTTCGAGATCTTCGGCCGTCCCGCTAACGAGCAGCAGCAACTGAGGACGAATTTCGTGAGCCCGGAATACTTCTCCGTGCTTCAGATTCCTCTAAAGCAGGGGCGCCTATGGGATCACGCGGACACGATGCGCGGAGCGAACCTGGCAGTGATCAATGAGACGCTGGCGCGGCGCTATTGGCCGCACGGAGATGCAGTGGGACAGCAGATGCGGATACCGAAGATGAAGGCTGATCTACCGTATTCGCCGGCGGCTCCGAAAAGCGACAGCTGGCTCCAGATTGTGGGAGTAGTGGCAGACGCGCGTGACGACGGATTACGGAACACTGTGAAGCCCGCTGTTTACGTGCCGTACACGATGGTTATGCGAATGTTTACGCAGATTCTCGTGCGTACAAAGGTGGCGCCGCTTTCGGTGTTGCGCAGTGTGCGGGCGGAGGTCCTGCATGTGAATCCGGAACAACAGGTGATGGGCAATGTTCGAAATCTGGATCAGTGGATCGAGACCCAGCCGGAATGGGCACAGCAGCGCTTGATGGCGAGTTTGTTCGGCGCTTTTGCTGTTCTCGCGCTAGTGCTGGCCGCGGTGGGGCTGTATAGCGTGGTCTCTTACACGGTGGCGCAAAGGACGAGCGAGATCGGAATCAGAATGTCGCTCGGGGCCGGGCAGGGCGATGTTCTGCACCTGGTTTTCGCATCGACGGCGACGAGCGTAGGCGTTGGGCTCGCTGCCGGGCTGGCGCTGAGCTTCACATTGAACACGGTGCTCGAAAAGTGGGCGGAAGGGAGTTCGCGGAACCCGCTCATTCTTCTCTGCGTGACGGCGATTCTAGTGAGCAGTTGCGCAGCTGCGTGCTTTTTTCCGGCGCGGCGTGCGTCGTCTGTGGATCCTATGATTGCGCTGCGATACCAGTGAGGTTGGATCGAATGCAGTAAAGGGCAGGCAGGACGCTGAAGGGCGGCGTAGTCCAATAGAAAGGATGCTGGCAGGTTGCAGCCGGAATGGCTGCTGAAACTCAAGCCTTGCTCGCTTTCATCGAGGCGGCAAAGAGCCAAGGGGCTTCCGACGAATTCGTAGTCGCTCTTCTCCGGCAAAACGGCTGGTCGGAAAAACGCATTTACCAAGCCTTCAGCGGGTGGTATGAGGCACAGACCGGAAGAGCTGTTCCGAACGGTGGAGGTCGAATCGAAGCCGCGAAGGACGCGTTCCTTTATCTGCTCTCATTTATCGCGCTGGGCATCTGGGCTGTCCAATTAGGTGCGTTGTTGTTCAACGCAATCGACCGCACTTTCCCCAATCCAGCGGTTGTTTACACGAACGCTGCCTGGATAGCCAGAACTATGGCGGACGAACTGGCGAGCGTCATAGTAGCGTTTCCGCTATTTCTTTTGGTGACACGAGGAATCGCGCGCGCAACGGCGCAACAACCGGAGCGCCTCGAGAGTTCGGTGCGAAAGTGGCTGACATACATCGCGCTGGTGATCACAGCAAGTATCATGATCGGGGATGTAGTTACGTTTCTCGCGTACTTTTTGCGCGGGGACCTAAATTCACGATTCGTTCTGAAGGTTTTTGTGGCGTTGGTGATCGCCGGCGGTGTATTTACGTACTATCTCGATTCACTGAATCGGGACAGGGTTTCCTCAACGCGAAACAGATCGTTTGCTTTGGCCGCACTGGCCATGGTCAGCCTTGGCATTGTCGTGGGATTCGTACAAATCGGGTCACCCGCAGTGCAGCGGTCGGCTTCGGAGGATACACGCAGGCTCTTTGACTTATCTTCTTTTGCTCAGGGAGTGCACGTTATGTGGGAGACCCGCGGGCAGCTCCCAGCGAAGATGCAGGCTTTACCGGAGGCCGGTCTCGGGGCTAGCACGAGCGATCCCGTAAGCGGCCGCACGTATGAGTATATTCCCTTGCAAGGGCCGAGCTATCACTTGTGCGCCAGGTTTTCAGCCGCCAGTCCGGTGGATGTGCCAATAGAGTGGCATCACTCGTCTGGTCATGTATGCTTCGCTTTGGACGCTCGTAACAACGTAGAGATCGTGCAGCGGCAGTGGTGAAGTGCGCGGATTTCAGCCGTAACGGCGATTCTGGTGAGCAGTTACCTGCCTTCTCCCGGGGCGGCGCTGCGTTACCGAGCGCTCAGCTACCCGCAACAGCAGTGATTTGCCTGATATGAAAGTGCAGGTTTTCGCGGGCGTCACGCTCTGATAGGCGTTTCTCGCCGGGCAGCCTCAATGCGGGCGATGTCAATCTTCTTCATGGTCATCATCGCTTCGAAAACACTCCTGGCCTCAGCCCCACCAGCGGCAAGCGCATCGGTCAGGGCGCGAGGGGTGATCTGCCAGGAGAGACCCCAGGCGTCCTTGCACCAACCGCACTGGCTTTCGGCGCCGCCGTTGCCGACGATCGCGTTCCAGTAACGATCCGTCTCTTCCTGGTTGTCCGTCGCGATCTGGAAGGAAAAGGCCTCGCTGTGCCGGAAAGCTGTGCCGCCGTTGAGGCCGAGACAAGGGATGCCTAGCACGGTAAACTCCACCGTCAGCACATCGCCCTTCTTGCCGCCCGGATAATCGGCGGGCGCGTGGTGAACAGCGATTACTTCAGTGTCCGGGAATGTCGCGGCGTAGAAACGCGCCGCCTGATGGGCGTCTTTGTCAAACCAGAGACAGATCGTATTCTTTGGCTTCATTTTCGTGTGCTCCGTGTGCTCAGGGATAGGAGGGTGGTCGGACTAGCTGTTCGTACCAAGACCAGGCTCCATGAACAGGTCGAAGGAGCGACGGCCGGATCGACACGAGAACTCTAATTTCATTTGATTTGTTCGGCAAGGTCTTGGGTATGCGCGTGCGGCGGTCCCAGCCGCGAATCGATCATGCGCAAGCTAGTTGACGCATCGTGCGTGGATCCTGGCATTCGGAGTGATCCAGGATCCGTAAGCACTTTTCCGATTACGGCGGCTGGATGCGGATGTTGAAGCTCGACCGGCGTACCGCCATTCGATGCGCTATTCCACCCGCACAGCAATGGCAGTTACGGCGTTCTCGTCGACTACCTGACGAATTTCCCTGCCCTGTTTGACCACCACGAAGTGCAAATTTATCACGCCGGTGAAACTGGACGGTGTGTGGATCACGGCCCTTCCGGTGCAATCCGGATTGACGGAATAAGTCCCGCTGCCGGGTGTCCATTCCTCCAGCGGCTGCAGTCCGTTCGTAACGACATGGTCGACTTGGGTCAGATGACCCTCGCCGTCAAAGTGCACCATGGTTACGCCGCGGATAGGGATGCCGGCTCCGACGACGAACCCTTCTATGGTGGCTCCGTAATCGCCGCGAACCGTTCGGTTGGAGCACGAGGGGCGCAGCTCAGCCGACTGTTGGGGCGCTTCAGTACCCGGCTGCGCTATGGCAGAAAGACCTGAAGCGAGTAAGCCGCAGATGATGATCATGGGAGTTGCGGTCATCGAGATTCTCAAACGTTGGTTGTTCATTGTGACCTCCTGTCACGACTGGTTCTGGCAATCATTTCAACGCGAGGTTGGCGCGCTGATTCTCTCCTAAGAGCTTCTTGGTGCATGCGCTGCACGGAGGCGAGCGAGAGTCCCAGGCAGGCAGAACTCTCTGGCCGCATGTCATCGGCACTCCACTTCGCTCTCATCAGTCCACGATCCGAATGGGCGTTTTCCAGCAACAGCAGATGAGTGATCTCGTGTGCCAAGACGCGCCCGACGATCAAGGGCAGCGGCTTTTCGTGGGTTCGCAAAACCAGCATCCGGTCGTAGAAGAGAAAGGCGACCGCGTCGTCGCCTTTCGAGCCGGCAATCCCAAGTGCGTCCGCGCTCGCCTGAGGCAGCGCTTTGGCGAGGACGCGAACCACTAAGTCCTTCGAGGTGCTGTCTGACGTGCAGGCCGACGAGAGTGAGGGGGACGTGCAGTCGACCCAATCGAACTCGATGGGGACGTCGATCAGCAAACGATGCGCTTCTAGCTCAGCCGACCGTAGGAGCCAGCGCGATAGTCGGAGGAAGCTATAAACTCGTACACTCAGCTGAGGAGTAGACTTTTCTGAGGACACCGGCCGGCCGTTTGCAGCGAGTGCAATCGCCGCTGAGAGGATAAGCAATGGTATGGCGGCTGCTCGGATACATCGGCTGTTCGAACCGCAGGACATGCCTCCGATCTTGCGTCCGAACGCATGGCAAGGTCTTCTGCGGGAATTCAAACGTTCTCAATTGTTCTTGAGAACGGCCTAAATTCCATGTCAGGGTGTTGAAAACAATGCCGCGCTTCACTTTCGGTCCATTTCTTCTCGATTTGGAATCCCGCGTTCTCCTGCGAGACGGCGAGCGCCTGCCAGTGGCCGGAAGGACCCTCGACACACTCGCCGTTCTGGTCCAGAAGCGCGGACGTCTGCTGGAGAAGGACGAATTACTGTCCCTCATTTGGCCCGGCACGGCCGTAGACGAGGCGAACCTGAGTCAAAGCATTTTCACCCTACGCAAGGTTCTGGGCGACAGCCGCAAAGATCCTCGCTACATCGCGACAATCGCCGGGCGTGGGTATCAGTTCGTTGCACCGGTTACGGAGGTTACGACTCCGAGCTTTGAACGCGCCGAGCATTTTGTCCAGGCCCAGCCAGAAGCTCATTTGGAATCCGCTTTCACAGGCAGGCAAATCAGGTGGAGGCTTAGCATTGCCGCTGCCGGGGTCGCTTCGGTTCTGGCAGTGGCAGCGATCTCCTGGTTTGTCTTGAAGCGGCCGCCTAGCCACCAACCCGAGTTCGTCGAGCGCCGACTAACTTTCAATTCGAGCGCAAACGAAGTCGCGAGCGCCGTGATCTCACCGGATGGCAAGTACCTGGCTTACTCCGATGGGACGGGTATTCACCTCCGACTGCTTTCAACAGGCGAAGAGCAGCTCATTCCGGCGGCTGCGGTAGCTCCTGCCGGTGCGTTCTCCTCCGTTGATGCATGGTTTCCGGACGGGACAGAGTTGCTCGGCCACTCCAGGGAGGCCGGCGGGCGCGCGAGCACGTGGGTCACCTCCATCATGGGCCGATCTCCACGGGAACTCCGTGCCGGCGCCTGGAGCTGGAGCATCTCACCGGACGGAAGGCGTATCGCTTTCAGCCCGACTAATGGTGGCGGGTGGGAACCCGAGATTTGGGTGATGGGCAAACAGGGAGAGAACCCACGAAAGGTGATCGGTCTGGCAGCCGGTGTGTTCCTGTGGTCGGTGCGCTGGTCCTCGGACGGACAGCGGCTCGCCTACATCAGCATGCAACACTCGGGTGATTCTCTCGAAACGTGTGACCTGCAAGGCACGAACCGGACGGTGGTGGTAACGGCGCCGGGTTTGAACCGGTGGGCGCGTAGTCTGTGGTGGCTTCCGGACGGCCGCATTCTATACTCACGGGCCGAAACCGCCGGCCTGGAGGCAAATCTCTGGTCGATCCTCGTGAACACGCGGGACGGAAAGCCGGTGGGCAAGCCGAAGCGCATTACGCGATGGGCGGGAGTAGACGTCAAAGGTTTGAGCGCGAGCGCCGATGGAACCAGACTGGTCCTGCGGAAAGAAGCATATCCGTCGCAGGTGTATATAGGATTACTAGCACAGGGCGGAAGGAGGCTCCGAGTTCCTCAGCGTTTGACGAACGACGAAGCCGTTAACTGGGCCACCGCCTGGACGCGCGATAGCAAAGCTGTTCTGTTCACGTCAAACCGCGGCGCGAAATGGAGCATTTTCAAACAGGGGATCGCCGACAACACAGCTCAACCCTTGATTGAGGGGCTAGAAAACCCCAACATTACCCGACTCAGTCCTGACGGCTCCTGGGTACTCTATTCGGAAACTTCTTTGACGGAAGACGGCGGGCCGGGCCGATTCCGGATCATGCGGCTATCTTCGAACGGAGGCCCTCCGCGGCTGGTATACGAGAACACCAAAGCTGAGCTTCAGGACTATCCGTGTGCCCGCGCCCCAGCGAATCTCTGCGTGGTTATCGAGGCGGATCACGATGGGAAGCGGTTGACCGTCACGTCTTTCGATCCCTTAAAAGGTAAGGGCGAACGACTCAGGACCATAGAAAAGGACCCGCATGCAGGCTTCGCATGGGCGCTCTCTCCCGATGGATCTATTCTCGCCCTCGCGAGAGGAGACGAATCTGAGATGCATATTCGATTGCTTTCCCTCAAAGCGGGTTCCGACCGCGAGATCGCAGTGAAAAATTGGCCGAACATCGCGAGCATGGAGTGGTCACCCGATGGGAAAGGACTGTACTGCGGATCGGTGACTTCAGATAGCGGCACTCTGCTCTATGTGGATCTCAACGGGGTCGCGCAGGTGGTAGCTCGCTCGAACGAAATAGGCGGCGGCGCGTTCATCGCGGCCGTTCCTTCTCCGGATGGCCGGTATCTCGCGCTGCCAGGCGCAATCCGTTACAGTAATGCCTGGTTGATCGAAGGCTTTTAGAAACGCGTTTATGTGTTCGAAATTGAGAGTGCACCTGGAACTGCAGCTGAGGCATGAGGCAGCTGCGCGCCGGTGATTGTCCCGCACAGACGTGACTGATATGGACATGGATCCGACGAGGCGGCGCCGTATAAGTGAGGGGGACAGCCCAAGGAGGGTCTTAACGATGTCCCAAAAAAGAATTTCCGGCGGTGTGGTTCACGAACTGCCCGCCGAGTTAAAGAAAGCACTTGGGTCCGACCCGCAGGCGCTAGCAGCATGGGAGGACATCACACCGCTGGCGCGGAACGAGTGGATCTGTTGGATCGAGTCGGCTAAAAAGACAGAGACGAGAAGCCGCCGCATCGAGTGGGGCTGTTCAAGCCTCAAGGATGGGAAACGACGCCCTTGTTGTTGGCCCGGATGTGCGCACCGCTAGCGCCGAACTGGTGGAGCTGGACCTTCCGACGACGGACTGAACGAGCGCCGGAACCGCGATTTAAGGCGGGTACGAGTGTGAGTCGATATCTAGGCGGTGCGAATAGGGGCTGGCGGTACGACGGTCTCAACAAGGCCAGTTGCCACGTCGTATACCAGGCCGGAGACGAGCCATTTGGCTGGCAATGCGGGAATTGCCCGGAGCGAAGCAACGTCGACGGCTACAGCCGCGCGAGGATCGGTAACGGCTTTAGCGTCGAGTTCCTTTTCCGGTATTTGAAAATAGTGCGCCAGCATAGCGGAGTCGCCAGCGAGCCGTGTCATACCGCAATCAGTGTGCTGAAGCACGACGATGTGAAACTCCCCGCCGCCTCCAGGACTCTCTCCGGCATTTTGACCGATTCGCCCGAGTAGACCTAACTGCTCGAGCAGCCCTGGCGTGATCCGACCTCCGATATTCCGCAACACGACGGCCTCGCCCGGCTCGATTCCAAGTACGTGAGCGGGATCCACGCGCATATCAGCACAACCAATGATGAGTGCCTTTACATCTGGCATAGCGCGGGAAAGCGAGGGCATCAGAGTGCCCGCAGCGGACTGCTGAGCTGCAAAGTCTTTGTTACGCTCTAACATCTTGTCAAGATTGTTCAGGTGCATTCTCCTTTGAATCAGTTGTGCAGCCGTTTGCCGAAAGAATCTTTTTAATCACAATCGCAATGACCAACACGGTCAACAGTGTCGATTGCAATAGCTTCGTTCTCCGCGGTTAAGAGACCGCTCGAATTGTACCGCGATATGCGCCGGAGGACGCTTCGGCTGTTGGCTTCAAGTGAAGGGGCATGGTGTTCGCGGTTCACTCGCGGCAGGATTGATCCGTCGGCAATCCAGAGATTGTCGAGCCGTACACCTTAAGAGCGCCATCGACAACCGAAAGGGACTCGCGGCCCATGCAAGTGGTTCTGACCTGGCGCCAGAAACTGGTTGCGGCATCGCGCACGAAGCGATCCAGCTCAGGGCTTTGAAATTCCGGGCATTACCTGGCGCCTTTCGAAGGAACGGGCCGATGAGGTCGTAGCGAGGCTTCAATGCTGACCGCAGATGAGTCTGGTTTCGGCGAACACGTTCGGCAAAGTTCTGTTCAGGGGTATTTGAGATGGACATAAAACTTCCTTGCCGTTGTAACAGGCATCGGGATGCCCAATTGCAAAGCTCTGAAAAGAGAGATCATCCAGAGGGGCAGAACGCCGGGATTAAGGCATTTTGCTGAAGGTTGGGCCGAGCGGGCGCGCATCCTTAACGGGTTTGCAGCATCTTACGAGCGGTATGCTGCTTGCACCTGATGACCGCGGATGGCTGAAGCGAGTAACGTGAACCGACGACAATTTCTGAGTGCCGCGGCGAGTGTGGCCGGGGGTGCACTGGGCATTGCGCTGCCTGAGACTGCAAAATCGAATGGAGCTCGAATCCCGGCGCCGGTTAAGGACCTGCCGGTTGAAGGGCATCTTCCGCCTTTGAAGCATGCGCTGGGTTGGTTGAATTCCCCACCGCTCGAAAGAACCGATCTCCAAGGGAAAGTGGTTCTGATTAACTTCTGGACCTACACCTGCATCAATTCGCTGCGCACTCTACCTTATCTGCGGGCCTGGGCGAAGAAGTATCAGCACGAAGGGCTGGTTGTCATCGGTGTGCACACACCTGAGTTCAGCTTTGAGCACGAGATCGATAACGTCCGCAGGGCAACGAAGGAGATCCGGCTCGACTATCCGATCGCGATCGATAGCGACTATGCCATCTGGCGAGCTTTCGAAAACCAGTACTGGCCGGCGTTCTACCTCGTGGATCAGAACGGACGCATCCGCCATCATCAGTTCGGTGAAGGTGAATACGACAGCACGGAACGCGCGATCCAACAGCTATTGGGAAACAGCGGGAGAGCTGATGCCGGCGATGAGCTCGTTTCGGTGAACGGGCTTGGGATTGAAGCAGCGGCAGACTGGGCGACCGTGCAGTCACCCGAAAGCTATCTGGGTACCGACCTTGCGCGCAATTTCGCTTCCAGGCACAAAGGGCATTCGTACACTATTCCTTCAAACCTGGAGCTTAATCATTGGGCGCTCGAGGGCAACTGGACGGCCGGCAAAGAGGCAGCCGTCCTTAACGAGACCCATGGGCGGATTGCCTATCGCTTTCACGCGCGCGATCTTCACCTGATCATGGCCCCGCCTTCCGGCTCTTCGGTGCGTTTCCACGTTTCGATAGACGGGCAGGCGCCCGGAGTTGCACATGGCCTCGATGTCGACGGCGAGGGCTACGGCACTCTCGCCGAGCCACGTCTCTACCAGCTGATTCGCCAATCGAAGTCCATCACGGACCGGACTTTCGAGATCGAATTTCTCGCGCCCGGCGCACAGGCCCTTGATTTTACCTTCGGTTAAGCCGACGCCCGTTTGGCGGAACAGCTGTTTGAAAGATCGAAAAAGGAAGATTACTACTTTGCAGAACTCAGAAATAACGCAACTCTCACGACGACGCCTTGTTGCGATGGCAGGCCTTTCTGCCGCCGCTCTAGCAACGAAACGTCCGCTGCTTGCAAACGCTTCGTTCAGCCCGCTGAAGCAGATCGATGCTGGAGATTTGAGCGTTGGCTACGCCGAAGCCGGTCCCGCCGATGGACCTGCCGTAGTTCTTCTGCACGGCTGGCCGTATGACATCTACAGCTACGCGGAAGTGACACCGATGCTTGCATCCGAAGGTTGCCGAGTGATCGTGCCGTATTTGCGCGGTTATGGTACGACGCGCTTTCGTTCGAACGAGACGGTACGTAACGGGCAGCAGGCCGCGTTCGCGGCGGACATCATCGGGCTTATGGATGCGCTCAAAATTCGGGCTGCTGTGTTTGGAGGCTTCGATTGGGGAGCACGCACGGTCGACATCATTTCAGCGTTATGGCCGGAGCGCTCGAAGGCGCTTGTATCGGTGAGCGGGTATCTGATTGGCAGCCAAGAAGCGAACAAAGCGCCATTGCCGCCCAGTGCCGAGCTCGCATGGTGGTACCAGTTCTACTTCGCCACCGAACGGGGGCGCGCCGGTTATGGAAAGTACCGCAAGGAATTCGCCAGGCTGATCTGGAAGACGGCGTCGCCCAAGTGGAACTTCGACGATGCAACTTTCGAACGCAGCGCAGCCGCCTTCGATAATCCCGATCACGTCAGTATCACGATCCACAACTACCGCTGGCGGCTTGGACTGGCTGAGGGCGAGGCGAAGTATGATGCGCTCGAGGAGCGGCTCGCCCGGTTCCCGACAATCAGCGTACCCACAATCACATTGGAAGGCGATGCGAATGGCGCGCCGCATCCCGACCCCGCAAGTTACGCGAAGAGGTTTACCGGAAAATACGAACATCGCGCCATCACGGGCGGTATCGGCCACAATTTGCCGCAGGAAGCTCCGCGCGAGTTTGCAAAGGCGGTGATGGACGTTGCGACGCAAGCCAAGTCATGAAGTGGCTGCTCGCCGATCGGCTCTTCGGGTGAAAGACGCCGAAGCACGTTCGAGGGAAGGTTAGTTGGCGGGCATGGCTATTCCGGAGAAGCGCCAGCAGGCTTCGAGCAGCTGCTCCTGAAGCTCGGGGTCACGACTGACCGGGTGCGGTTTGCGATGGCGCATGTGGTAGAAGTATTCGCCCGTGACGGTTGCAGCGGGGTCGTCGCTTGTCGCGAGCCAGACTTGCGTACGGCGTCCGGCGTCTAAGTCGTCCGGCGCTTGCGGGCCTCCCATTTTGGTCGCCACCCATCCGGGTTCGAGAGCGTTGGAAAGAACATCCGCCCAGCGGCGCGCTATCGCGAAGGCGAGCAGCACGTCGTGGAGCTTGGTATCGGAATACGCTTGCTGCCCACGCCAGGGCCGGTGCTCCCAGGCGAGGTCTTTCAGACTCGGGTCGCCACTCTGGTGCAGTCCCGAACTGAGATAGACGAGGCGCTTCGGCCGGTGGATAAGCGCGGTGAGAATGTAGGGAGCGAGCGTATTGACCGCGAAGACGTGTGGCAGACCGTCTTCGGTCGGGATGCGCCGGGGCTCCTGGTAGCCGACGCCTGCGTTGTGAATGACAGCATCGAACAGGCCGAGCCGGTTGACCTGGCTGGCCGTATCGCGGGTCTGAGCGACGCTCGAAAGATCGCCACATACGACGGTCTCGGCGCCGGGCACGGCCGCGAGTGCTTCCTGGCCGCGCTGTTCATTGCGGGCGTGTAGAACAACGGTATGTCCCTGTTCCAGCAATAGCTGAGCGGCCATCTGGCCGAGTCCATCCGAAGAGCCTGTAATAAAGACACGCGCCATAACTGTCATAAGGATGCAACACTGCCCCGCTGTGATGCTCCG
Organism: Terriglobia bacterium; assembly: GCA_963723645.1. GTDB lineage: Bacteria > Acidobacteriota > Terriglobia > Bryobacterales > Bryobacteraceae > Bog-105. The sequence continues at coordinate 955,526 of CAVRRR010000003.1, read as the reverse complement.
GGCAGAGACAACCTGTGTGCGAAGCCAGAACATGGCGGCCCGCTGTGAGCGGGCGTTGTTCGGCACGAGCGTAATATTTCGCTCGCTACGCCGAGCGCCTCCGTTTTTGATTTGGGTGTTCTGCAGATTACGCATCGTGGGGGCCGGGCAGGAGCATCTCTTAGTTCTAGAGAAAGTACTGTAGAACATAGGCCCTACACATGGCGAAACCCGTTATCTTAACCGTCGATGATGATCCGGATGTGCTGAGGGCGATCGAACGCGATCTGCGGCGGCGCTACAGCGATCGGTATCGCGTGATGCGCGCCGATTCAGGCGCAGGCGCTTTGGATCTGTTAAAGCGGCTACAAACACGCAATGATCCGGTTGCGCTTCTTCTTGTAGACCATCGAATGCCCGACATGAACGGGATTGAAACACTCACGCAGGCGATGAAGCTGTACGGGGGCGCGAAGCGAGCGCTGTTGACAGCCTACGCGGATACGGAAGCCGCGATCAAAGCAATCAATGATGTCCAGCTCAACTTTTATCTGCTGAAACCGTGGGACCCACCTGAGCAAAGGCTTTACCCGGTACTCGACGATTTGCTCGAAGACTGGGCGGCGAATCACCGGCCGCCCTTCGAGGGCGTTCGGGTGCTGGGGACACGGTGGTCTTCCAAGTCCTACGAGGTGCGGGATTTTCTGGCCAGAAACCAAGTGCCGTTTCAATGGCTCGATGTGGAAGCGGCGGAGCGGGAGCCGGAGGTCCGGCAATTAATGGATAGCCTGGGTCCGGACGAGCTGAAGCTGCCGGTGGTGCTTTTTCCCGATGGTGAGGAACTGAAGGAGCCATCGTCACAACAGGTGGCGCAAAAACTCGGCCTGCGTACACGCGCCGGGCTGGAGTTTTACGATCTTGCGATTGTGGGCGGCGGGCCGGCGGGGCTTGCCGCAGCGGTTTACGGCGCTTCCGAGGGTCTCAAGACCGTGATGGTGGAACGGGAGGCTCCTGGTGGGCAGGCGGGATTGAGTTCTCGCATCGAGAATTATCTCGGGTTCCCGTCGGGATTGTCGGGCGGCGATCTTGCGCGGCGAGCGGTTGCACAGGCGCGGCGCTTCGGGGTGGAGATTGTTTCGCCGCAGGAGGCGGTGGGAGTGAATCTGAAAGGCCCATACCGCTTTCTGCGGCTCAGCGATGGAATGGAGCTCTCCTGTCACGCACTGGTATTGGCGGGAGGGGTGCAATGGCGCAAACTCGATATCCCGGGCGCGGACCGTCTGCAGGGCGCGGGTGTGTACTACGGCGGCACCACGACTGAGGCAATTGCCTGCAGAGACGAGAGCGTGTATATCGTTGGCGGCGCGAACTCGGCTGGACAGGCTGCGATGTTTTTCTCGCAATACGCACGCCACGTGGTCATGTTAGTTCGCGCGGATTCTTTGCGTTCGACAATGTCGCAGTACCTGATCGAGCAGATCGAGCAGACGCCTAACATTCGCGTGGAGCGCCACACACAGGTTGTGGAGCTGCACGGCAGCGATCATCTGGAGGCTATCTCGATTGCATGTAACCAGAGCGGCGACATACAGCAAGTGCCCGCGAGTTCTCTTTTCATTTTCATTGGCGCGGAGCCGCGCACGCAATGGCTCGACGGCCTGGTGGAGCGCGACGAGCGAGGTTTCATCTTGACAGGTCCGGATGTGATGCATGACGGCAAACGTCCTGCCGGGTGGACGGCTGATCGCGATCCGGGGCTTCTCGAAACGAGCGTGCCCGGGATCTTCGCGGTGGGAGATGTGCGCCACGGTTCGGTGAAACGCGTGGCCTCGGGTGTGGGCGAAGGCTCGATCGCGATCCAGTTTGTTCATCAATATTTGAGCAAGGTTTCCTGAGATGAGCGAGCTTGCGCTATCACTTCAAGAGCCGGCGGAGCTACCGCTTGCGGTTGCGCTTCGTCAGATCACAGTCTTTTCAGATCTGACGGAAGACCAGCTACAGTGGTTCGCGTCTCACGCGGAAGATGTACACCTTGAACCGGGCGCGGTGCTGGCGCGGGAGGGAGATCCCGCCGAAATGCTCTATGTTGTCCTGGATGGAGAGCTGCAAGGACGTTCCGAAGCGGCGGGCCCGGATGCGCCGATCTACAACGTGCGGGCGGGCCAAGTCACAGGCATGCTGCCGTTCTCGCGGATGACGCACTTCCCGCTCAGCATACGCGCGGTTCTTTCATCTCGCTGCGCGCTGCTGCGCAGCAAATGGTTCGAAGAGATGCTGCAGCGCATACCGCCGCTGCTTGCTCGGCTGATGGGGCTGATGGCAGACCGAATCAGGGAAACTAGCCGCAATGCGCAGCAACGCGAAAAGCTGATGGCTCTCGGTAAATTGTCGGCGGGGCTGGCGCACGAGTTGAATAATCCCGCTGCTGCCGCTCGGCGGTCCGCCGAAGCGCTTCGTCTGGCGACGCTTGCGCTACGCCGCATCAGCGCCAGGCTCAACCGCGGGGATCTTTCGCGGGAGCAGCGCCTCTTCCTTGCCGAGCGCGAAGATGAAGCGCTAGAACGTCTCTCATCCGCCGCACCGCTCGATCCATTGGTGCAGAGCGATCTGGAAGAGGAGTTAGGGGCGTGGATGGAAGAGCGGGGCGTGGCCGATCCCTGGAAGTCAGCCGGTCCGCTGGTCGAAGCCGGGGCGGACGTCAAGTTTCTTAATGCGTTGAGTGCACAGTTTGCCATGCCGGTGCTGCAGGACGTAATTGAACGCTTCGTGTATCTCCTGAGCGCGGAAAAGCTGACGCACGAGATCGAGAATGCAACGTCCCGGATTTCGGACCTGGTCTGCGCCATCAAGGAATATTCGTACATGGATCAGATGGCGGAGCAGGAGATCGACCTCCACGCGGGCATCGAGAGCACTTTGACCATTTTGAAATTTCGTTTGAAGAAGGGCGTCAAGGTGGTCCGGGAGTTCGACCGTTCACTGCCTCGCATTCAGGCACATGGGAGCGAACTGAATCAGGTTTGGACCAATCTCATAGACAACGCGATTGACGGCATGAACGGAACAGGCACGCTTCTGATTCGCACAAACCGCGAGATTGCGTTCGCGCGGGTCGAGATCATCGACAGCGGGGCCGGTATCCCGGAAGACGTGCAATCGAGGATCTTCGAGCCGTTTTTTACCACGAAGGGCGTGGGAGCGGGGACGGGGCTGGGTCTCGATGCTGTGTACCGGATTGTGCAGCGGCATCATGGGCAGATCACTTTTACATCGCGTCCGGGAGAGACGTGCTTTCAGGTACGGCTACCGTTCCGCCAGCCTGGTTTCAAAGGTTCGGAGAGCACGGTCTCGCAGGGGGATGCTGTTATTCGTGGTTGAGCGGCAGGAGAGGCGCCCAGGCGTAGGAATCAACATAATCGGAGTCTTCGTGGCGGGCGTTCCTGGGCGCCAGGGGCTGTGAGTAATCAGGTGTAGCTTTCCGCGTTTCATTCGGGTCGGATGGTTGGAGGGGTTCGTTCGGATGAAGATAAGACACGCGGGCTGCGTAATAGTACTCGGGTTGTGGGCACTATGCGGGTTTGCACAGCAGAGTTCACCTGCGGGACAAGGCAATCGCGAGATCACGCTCGCTGCCGTCGCGGTAGAGAAGTCGGGCGCACCTGTGGCCGGGCTCGCAGAGCAGGATTTTACGGTACTCGACAACAAGCAACCGCAGAAGATCGTCTCCTTTCGTGCTGCCACACGTTCGAGCGCGAGGCCCGATCCGCCGGTGGAAGTAATTCTGCTGCTGGATGAGGTCAATGGTTCGTTCCGGGCCGTGGCGCAGGCGCGCCAGCAGATACAAAAATTCCTCGGAGAAGGCGGTGGAGAGCTTACGCGGCCAGTGTCGCTCGCTTTTCTATCGGATGCGGGCCTGATGATGGGCGACGCGGCTTCGCAGGACGGCAAGGCGTTGATTGCGCAGCTCAACCAGAGGAAGGGCACTCTGCGGGTAATCAACAGATCACAAGGTTTTTATGGCGCGGGCGACCGTGTGCAGCTGTCGCTTCGGGCGCTCGGGGAAGTGGCCGGTGAGGAAGCGAAAAAGCCAGGGAGGAAGCTGCTGGTCTGGATCAGCCCGGGGTGGCCGCTGCTAACGGGTCCAAATATACAACTGAGCTCAAAGGATCAACAGGGCATCTTCAATTCTGTTGTCGCGGTTTCAGATGCATTACAGCAAGCGCACATAACACTTTACAGTGTGGATCCGCTAGGGACGGCGGATGCGGCCGGGTTTCGAACGTTTTACTACAAGCAGTTTGTTAAGGGCGTGACGGCGCCGAGACAGGTGCAGATCGGGAATCTCGCACTGCAGGTCTTTGCCGTCCAAAGCGGCGGCCTGGTGTTGAATTCGAGCAACGATGTAGCGGGCGAGATTGCGAAGTGCGTAACGGACTCGAATGCATTTTATGTGCTCTCGTTTGAGAAACCAGCCGCGGACGGGCCTAATGAGTTCCACGCCCTCGAGGTCAAGGTGGACAAGCCTGGAGTCAGTGTGCGTACACGCTCCGGCTATTACTCTCAGCCGGATCAGACACAGGCGCGGTGACGGCTGAAGCCGCGCCCTCAAATTTCGTAATCAAACATCGCTTAGCACGAGCAAAACTCCTGCCGGCGTGAGGCGGCGAGGGCTTCTACCGGGGGGCTCCCTATCCCAATTGAGAGGTTTCGGGATCTGGGTACTCCTCCTTTATGGAGTTCTCCCATTGCTTCGCCTGACCCGGTATGACTGAGAAAGATAGAGACGATATTTTCGCCCTGTGCTCGCGCTTTGACCTCGATCAAGAGAGTTATCGCGTTTTCCCGCGAAGGGAGCCCCCGCCCGCGCGCGAAGCCGCAACCTTTGAGCTGCCCGCTCCCGAGATAGCGGAGGAGAAGGGCGGCGAGAGCCGTACCACCCGAGCCGCGCTGCGCAGCCTCTGGCGGCACCTGGTTCCGAAGAAAGACGTAGAAAGAGAACGCGATTTTCAGAAGCTGCTTGCGAAGAGCATCTTCGCCTACGGGGCGGCGGGAGGCGTGGGCTCGACGACCGTGATTGCAACACTGGCGCGTCTGCTCGCGAAACAACGCCAGGACTGCGCGATTGTCGATGGACGGGAGAGGAGCATGGCGCCGTTCTACTTTGGCGGGCATCCGGTCTCGCACGGACACAAGAGCGTCGCAGGGTGGCGCAGCGCTTCCGAATCGATCATCCGGATCATCAGCCGGGACGTATTCCACTCCGATCTGCCGACTGACGGTTCGGACGAACATCTATGGTACGAACGCCACATTAACCAAATACAGGGTTCGCTAGATCACCTGCTGCTGGATGTGAGTGACCGCAAATCAGCGCGTGTGGAACCGTATCTCTCGACGGGCGTAGCGTTGCTGGTAGCGATTCCGGACGTGAGCAGCATAACCGGCGCTATGGCGCTGAAACGGCAGTTCGCGGAAGATGCGCCGAACGTGACGACGATTTGCGTGTTGAACAAATTTGACGCGTCGCTTTCGCTGCACGCGGACATTCGGGAATGGTTCGCGACGAACTTCCGAACCGTAACGCTAAGCCGCTCCGATCTGGTGGGTGACGCGCTGGCAGAGGGGCTAACGGTGATCGATTGGGCGCCCGAATCAACAGTGGCGGCGGAGTTCGGTCACCTGCTCGAGGTAATCCGGCTTTCGTTTCATCAACGATCAATGGTCGAGCAACCGCAGGGGATTCAGGTATGCCAGTAAACAGCAGCACTGCTTTGAATGAGTCGAAGAGCAGCCTGCTCTGGCTCTTAATCACGATTCCTGCATTGGTCGCTTTCGGATTTCTGATACGGCTACCCCTGGTCTGGACGGATCAGGCGGTGCTGAGCGGGCTGATCATCGCGTGCAGCATAGTGGCGGGCCGCCTGAGCCGTTCTCGATGCACGACCCTTGCACTTACGGTGCTTTCCATGTTTTGCACACTGCGATACGGCATCTGGCGATGGGTAAGTTCGATCACTTACCTGAACCACTCCGGATGGCATGTAGAGGTGCTGGGCCTGGTCTCGGCGCTGCTGCTGCTGCTGGCGGAGACTTACTCGGTGATCATCCTGCTGCTCGGCTTTTTCCAGAGCGCGCGGCCGCTGAAGCGAACGCCGGCGGCGCTGCCGAGCGATACGGATCTGTGGCCCTCAATCGACGTGTTCGTCCCGACGTACAACGAGCCCTTAGAGGTGGTGCGTCCGACAGTGTTGGCGGCGCTGGGGATCGACTGGCCGAGCGACCGGTTGAATGTTTACATTCTGGACGACGGACGCCGCGGGCAATTCCAGGATTTCGCGGCCGAGTGCGGTGCAGGCTATCTGACGCGCTTCGACAATGCACATGCGAAAGCGGGAAACATCAACGCCGCGTTGAAAGCGACCAGCGGCGAATACATCGCCATCTTCGATTGCGACCACATTGCCACGCGGTCGTTCCTGCAGGTCACGATGGGATGGTTTTTCAAAGACCGGCGGTTGGCGATGGTGCAAACACCGCATCATTTCTATTCACCGGACCCTTTCGAACGCAACCTGAATGTTTTTCGAAAAATTCCCAATGAAGGCGCGCTGTTTTATGGCGTGGTTCAGGACGGAAACGATCTCTGGAACGCGACGTTTTTCTGCGGATCCTGCGCGGTGATCAAACGCGAGGCGCTGGAGCAGATCGGCGGCATCGCGGTAGAGACGGTGACGGAAGATGCACACACCGCGCTCCGGCTGCAAAGACTCGGCTGGAACACCGCGTACCTCGGTATCCCGCAAGCAGCGGGTTTGGCCACGGGAAGCCTGTCGGCACACGTGGGCCAGCGCATCCGGTGGGCGCGGGGCATGGTGCAGATCTTGCGCACCGAAAATCCACTCTTTGCAAGCGGACTGACACTGCCGCAGCGTCTCTGCTATCTGAATTGCGTAATTCATTACCTGTATGCAATTCCGCGGCTGATCTTCGTGAGCGCGCCGCTGGTTTACCTGATTTTCGGCACAAGCAATCTGTACGGGTATATATGGGAAATCGTCGCGTATGCGGCCCCGCACCTGGTCTTATCGAACATTGTGAACGCGCGAACCCAGGGCGATCACCGGCACTCGTTCTGGAACGAAGTGTATGAGATGGTTCTGGCGCCGTACATATTATTGCCAACCACCTTCGCTTTGATCAACCCGAAATGGGGCAAGTTCAACGTAACGGCAAAGAGCAGCGTGGTGGAAGAGAGTTTCTTCGACTGGAAGATTGCGCGTCCTTATCTGGTGCTTCTGGCGCTGAACGTGATTGGCATAGCGATGGCCATACCACGATATCTGGTTGGCGGAGATCCAGCCGGGGTGCTGACGATCAACGTGGTTTGGGCCGCGTTGAACACGCTCATGCTAGGGGCGTGTATTGCGGTGGCGTTCGAAAGCAAGCAGAGACGCGCGAGCGTTCGCATCGAAGCACCGATGACGGCTACGCTCATGACGTCGCCGGAGCAGGCGCATCACTGCAAGGTGATCGATCTTTCCGAAGGCGGTCTAGCGCTGCGGTCTGAAAGGCTTCTCGAGTTGAGGCGCGGACAAGAAGCGCTAGCCGTGATCAGGGCGGGAGACGACGAGTACCGGTTCGAAGTTGAGACGGTCCGGACAAGCCAGAATCAGGTTCACATGAGATTCCTGGCCGAGGACATGAAGCATCAGAGGGCGATTACCAAGCTGGTGTATGCGCGGGCGGACTCGTGGCTGGACTGGACCAAAGATCAAAAGAAGAATCACATTCTTGGAAGCCTGGTGAACGTGTTCGGCATAGGCGCCCACGGACTGTGGCTCTTACCGAGTCTGTTGATCAAGCGGGAGCGGAAACCGGATGCGAAAAAACAAACCGCGGTGCAAGGCAAGGCAGTGCTCCTTCCAAGCCTCATGTTCCTGCTGCTGGTTTTGGGGGCGTGGCACTCACAGGCGCAGAGTGCAATCGGTAAGGCCGGCGCGGCGGGTGGCAACGAATCCAGCCGTACATTCCAGGATCGCCAGACCCTCTCCGATCTGGGACACAAGCGTTCTTTCACACTGCAGGGAGCGGACGATCACGCGGCTTTGAGCTTTGTTACTCCAAGCACAAAGGTTGTGGATGCAGCGGCGCTGTCGCTGCGATTCCGAGCGGGGGATATCGCGGCGAATAGCCACACCAAGCTTGAACTGACGTTGAACGACGCGGCTGTTACGGCTATTCCACTAGCTGCGAATACAGCCTCGGCTGAGCCCATAAAAATCTCTCTGCCGGCTGATCTGCTGGTTCACGACAATTCGATAGGGTTCCGGGTGCGGCGAGAGTGCGCGGTGCCCTGCAACGAGAGTAACGAGGCGGGTTGGGTCAGGATCGACACGAGTTCCGAACTCGAGACGAGCGGGATAGTGCTCGCCCTGCCAAATCGGTTATCGATGCTGCCGTCGCCATTTTTCGATCCTTCGATTCACAAATCAACTGAGCTTGCGGTAGTACTCGGGTCACAGCCCGACCGACCAACTCTCAAGGCGGCTGGAATCGTCGCGTCCTGGTACGGCGCGATGACGAGCTACCGGGGGAGTCACTTCGACGTGTACCTCCACCGGTTTCCTTCCGGGAACGCAGTGGTGCTGGCGCTCTCGAATTCAGATGTGGCATCGAGTCTGGGCTTATCCGGTGAGAAGTCGATAGCGGCAATCTGCAACAATCCTTCTGACCCTTACGGCAAGGTGCTCGCACTGGTCGGGCGCGACTCATCGGACTTGATCCGTCTGGCGCAGGGTTTGGCGCTGAATGGCTTGCAGGTGGATGCGGACCAGCTTCCGCTCGAACAACTTCACCCCGCGGAGAAGGCGCAGACTGGTTCGCCGGCCAGTTGGGCGGCAAGCAATTCCGCCGCGACAAAAGTTGCCGGCCACCTGAACGACAGCTTGCTGCGCGTGACGGCTAAGTCACCGACGGCTCTCTACTTCTCCATAGCACCAGACCTGGATTTTGGAACGAGCACGACTGTGCCGTTACGTTTTGAATACCAACTTTCCGGCCTTGGGCCTGACGATCATGTTCTACTCTCGCTCGAGTTAAACGGCGTTCCCGTTACCCATCGCGAGCTAAGCGGAGCCGCCAGTACGGAATCACACTTCGAGAGTTTCGCAATTCCCGTTTCGCTTCTGTACGCGAGCAACACGCTTGCCTTGCAGCTGCGGCTCACGGGGTCCGAGGCGGTGGCTTCCGACATGTCCAAAGTAACCCTGCAAGTACTGCCCGGCACGAATCTGGGGCTGGACGGCGTTACGCATTTTGTCCGGATGCCGCGGCTCGATCTGTTCGCCTCCTCCGGCTTCCCGTTCACACGCACTGTGGACCTGGCTGGTACGGATATCGTGGTTCCGGCCACGCCGACGCCAGCCCAGATCGGCTTGTATCTGGATGCGATCGCATTCCTGAGCGCTCACACGGGTACCCCAGGTTTTAGATTCGAGCTGATCGACGCGGCAGATGTCCTGGGGCACGCTGACAAAGATCTGATGATTATCGGAAGCAGCCGGGATGAGGCTATTTTTGAGCCATTCGGAGCGCAGATGATTCTGAAGCCGGCCGAAGGGAGCTTCCTCGGCGGGACACTAGCTCTGCCCTGGGCAAATTGGCTGAACCGGTCCTGGGTGGGCCGTGATGCACAAAAGCAACGGCTATCGAAGCTGCTCAACCGCGACGCTCCACCGAACCTTTTGATGGAAGAGTTTGAGAGCCCGTTCCGCAAGAATCGGACGGTGCTGGCGGTAGCGACAAGGTCAGAGCTCGACGACCACGCGTATTTTTCGAGACTCGCGGAAGAAGCGACCGAGGGGCATGTTAGCGGCGGCCTAACGCTCGGGGATGACAAGCAGTTCGAGTCGTTCCAGCTCACTACGGGTTCGTACACGATAGGCAACAAGGCTTCCGAAGCGGCTGCGTATTCCTGGGTGAAGTTTCATTTGTATCTGCTACCGCTCCTGCTGTTGCTAGGCGCCTTCATCATGGGCCGCTGGTGGGAAGTGTACCTGGAGAAGCAAGCGGCACGGCGGCTGGCGGCGATTCAGTAAGCGGTGGTTTCGATACGCGCGAAAACAATTATCAAATTCCGAATGAAACTCAGATTTCTTATAGCATTAGCGATTGCGGGCGCTCTCTCGATGGGCGCCGCGCCCGGTACAACGCCATCAACCGTGGGCCTGCTGGTCCAGAAAGCGCGCTCTCTGGAAGCGAGGGATCGAGCGGATCTGGCAGCACAGGTGTGGCAGCAGGTGCTGATTGCAGATCCCAAACAGCCGGACGCACTTGCCGGATTGGCGCGCTGGGCGAAGCGGAGCGGCAGAGTCAGCGAGGCAAACGCCTATATCGACAAGCTGCGGGCGGTGGACCCAAGCTCGAGCGCGTTGACGGAAGTGAACAGCGGGAGCGCGAACTCCCCTCATACGGACCGGCTTGCCGAGGCGGCAAAACTCGCCGCCGATCAGCGTTACGAAGAGGCGATGGCGATCTATCGTGAGTTATTCGGGGACAATCCTCCCGCAGGGGGCTGGTCTCTGGCTTACTACGAGACGGAAGCACAGACACCGCAAGGGTTCGAGCCGGCAGTTGCCGCGTTGAAGAAGCTGGCGAGAGAACATCCGGATCTGCCGGAATACCAGATTGCAGCGGGCCGTTTGCTTACCTATCGGAGGCCGACACGCGAATCGGGTATTGCGTTGCTCGCCGGTGTGGGCGGCACGGGTCCGGCCGCAGCCAAGGCGAAGGAAGCATGGCGGCAAGCTCTGCTTTGGGAGAAGAACAATCGGGCTTACATGCCGGCTATACAGGCGTATGTTGAGCGTTACCATGACGCCGAACTCGAGGCGGTTCTCGGACACCTGAAGGCAGAGCCGGCTCCCTCCGGGGATGCCATCCCTCTCAGCAAAGATGAGCAAGTCGGGTACCGAGCGCTGAAACAGAACAGCGTCGTCCAAGCCGAGCAGAGTTTCGCGGCAGCGTTAAAGGAGACGCCGCATAGCGCGGGAGCGCATGCGGGAATGGGTTTTGTGCGCATGAAGCAAGGCGACTTCGCGGCGGCGGCCGATGAATTCCGGGCAGCGCAGGCTCAACGGCCGAAGAACGCGGATTTAGCACAAGCGCTAGAGACGGCTAAATTCTGGCAGGCGATGCAGGCGGCGACCGAAGCCGTCAAGAAGGAGCAGTTCACTCAAGCGATCAGCGCCTACGAGGCCGCTCTTTCAATCAGGTCGACTAACACCGACGCCTTACGGGGACTGGCGGGCGTCTATCTGCAAGCCGGGCAAACGGAGAACGCAGCCAAGACCTATGAACATCTAATCCGGCTTCAGCCGCAGAACCCCGAGTTTCGGGAAGCGCTTGTGCGGAGCAAACTGGGGACCGGGAATGCAGCTTCGGCACTCGAGAGCCTGACGAAGATTCCGCCCAGCGTGCTCGCTCAACTCACGCTCCAGCGTTCGTTCCGGATTCTGCAAGCGTCGGTTTACGCCGATGCCGGGCGGGAGAAAGAGGCTGCCGAGCTGTTCGGTGAACTCGAACGGGTCAAGGAAGGGGAGGCTTCACCAAGTGAACAGATCCAGCTGGCGAACCTCATGGTTCGTTTTCATCACGCGAATCAGGCGGCTGAAAGTATGCAGCATCTGACGAGCCATGATCCGGAGAATGCGGCAGCCTGGGAAATGCTGGTTTCCGCTCTCGCGGCAGCAGGCGATGTGGATGCAGCCGAGAAATCGATTGAACAGATGCCGGAGACGGTGCGCCGCGCGGCGATGTCGCACACAGGATTTCTCGAGACCGTAGCGGGGCTGGAGGAAGCCGCGGGCCGGCCCCAAGAAGCTAAGGCGTTTCTTCAGCGGATCCTTGCGATGCCACAGGGCGCGATAAGCGCCGATAAGAAGGCAGCGCTCGAAATTCGGATTGCGCCGCTGCTGGCTAAAACAGGCCAGGCACAAGAAGCAGAAAGCCGGGTCCGAGCAGTTCTCGAAACGCATCCGGAAGACGAGTCCGCCTGGAAGTCGTACCTGCTGATCCTAAATGACGAACACCGCGACCGCGATGTGCTGGCAGCAGCGGGCAGAATGCCGCAGGAAGTGAGCCGGCAGCTGCGTAAAGACGGCGATGTCGTCGCGGTTCTTGCAAGAGCAGAATCAGCCGCTGGAAATCCCGAAACGGGTATCCGGCTTCTTGAGACATACATGGCCGATGCACGAGTCGATCAGGGGAGCACACTTGCGGCAATGCAGATCCAGCTTTGCTGGCTGCTACTCGATGCGCCGGGTAAGCAGCCGCAGCTTTACCGTGAGTTGGAGCAGATCCGTTCGCGAACCGATCTCGATGCGGGGCAGCGAGAGAACCTGGCGGATATCTGGGTGACGTGGATTCTGCGCTCCGCTGAAAAAGCGGGTAATCAGGGCAACCTTGTGCGGAGTATTGCGCTACTAAGGGAAGGCGTTTCGCTCTATCCCTCGAATGTTCGTCTGCAGAAAGCGCTTGCCGGCTATCTTCTCAAGAGCGGTGACGCCAAGCGAGCCTTGAATCTTTACACGAATTGGGGCCTCACGGGCGCAGGACCAGACGATTACGCCGGAGCAATCGGAGCAGCACTGACCGAGCGAAACTTCCAGTATGCGGATACCTGGCTCGAGAAGGGCCTCGGACAATGGCCAAGAAACGCGCAACTGCTCACGCTAGCTGGAGAGCGTGCGCGAGCCAAGGGCGATTTTAAAGGCGCCGAAATGTACTGGCGCGAGGCGCTCGCGGCTAAGCAGTCCGAGCCAACGATTACAAGTCCCGCCGGCCAGCCGAAACAGGCGGGAAGCCTCTTAACACTCTTGATGGGCACACAGGCGGCGCAGGTGGCGGGTTATGAGGCGACGTCTTCCGATACAAGAGTTCATCTTTCGAGCATGCAGACCGAGCGGGTAGTTCCGTCCTCTGATCTGGATGCACTCGCGCCGCTGCCATCGGAAGCTCCTCTGCATTCAAGGGTTGATTCGCCGGCGGCCCTCGCAGGTCAGAACCTGGTAGAGCCGCAAGACAGCGGTTCGCCGACGCAGAGCTTAGAGGATAAACTAGCTTCGATCGAGGGTAGGAACAGTCCTTTCATGCAATCGCAGATGAGCGTGCAGGGCCGTTCAGGTCAAGCGGGATTTGACCGGCTACTGATTGAACAGGCTGACTTTGAGGCGAGCTCGACCATTGCGAACACGGTTCGCGTGAGCGTCGACGTGAAGCCGACGTACCTGGACGGTGGCACCGCGAGCGGCAACAGCACGCTCGGGTTTGGCAGATCCCCGGTGGGTTCCACCTTCGGACCTCAGACAGCGAGCGGTATCGCAGCAGATGCCCAGCTTTCGACGCAATCGCTCGGCTTACATTTCGGGAGCAGCCCGCAAGGTTTCCTGACGCACGAGATTATTGGCGGTCTCCGATTCCAACCGGCAAACGGACCGATCACGTTTTTAATCGAGCGTGACAACGTGAAGGACACCATGCTTTCGTATGCGGGTGCGCGCGATCCTGTGACAAACCAGGTTTGGGGCGGTGTGGTGGCAAATAGCGCAACGGTGCTCGGACACTGGGGCGACGATAAATCCGGGTTGTACGCCAGCCTGGGTTACGAGTCACTGACGGGAACAGGCGTGGAAAGCAATCGAGCGATCAACGGCAACTTCGGAACATATTGGAAGATTTACAGCAGGAAAGAGGGCAGCCTCACTCTGGGGACGAATTTCTCAGCGATGCATTACGACAAAAACCTGCGCTTCTTCACGACGGGTCAGGGCGGGTACTTCAGTCCGCAGCAATACTTTCTCTTCGGCGTTCCATTCCGCTGGACGGGGATCTACAACAATCGCCTGCAGTATGTGATCTCCGGCAGCCTGGGAACGCAACACTTCGAAGAGGATGAGTCGCCTTATTTTCCGCTCGATGGCAAACCGGAGGCGGGCAAGATGTATCCAACCGAAACGAGCACCGGGGCGAATTTCAGCTTCGATGCGCGGTTGAATTACCAGTTGGCTCCGCACTGGTTTGTGGGTGCCTGGGCAAATGCCAACAACGCGCGCGACTACACTGCGAGTTCAGCGGGACTCTTCGTGAAATACACCTTCCAGCCAAAGCCACTTGGGTTCGAGAACCAGATAGCGGCGGTACCGGACTGGCGCGGGCAACAGCCTTTCAGCCTGTTTTAGTGGGCCGGGTGAGGGGAGCGCTTCGCAGGAAATCGAAGTCGCATCCCTCATCGGCCTGGAGAACGCTCTCGAAGAACAACCTGGCGTAGCCACGCGAGGGAGCTGATGCGAAAATTCCGGAAGTCTCGGCTTGGGTAACCCGGGCGTTCCATTCTTCCTCGCTCAGCAGCAGATCCAAGCGCCGGGCCGGCACGTCGAGAGATATGGAATCGCCGGACCTGACAAGCGCGAGAGGGCCTGATACGGCCGCTTCGGGGGCGATATGCAAGACGATTGCGCCGAAAGCCGTACCGCTCATGCGGGCGTCTGAGATGCGCACCATGTCGGTGACACCCTGGCGGGCGAGCTTCTTAGGAATCGGGATGTAGCCCGCTTCCGGCATACCCGGTGCGCCTACAGGACCGGCATTTCGAAGCACCAGGATACTGTCGGGCGTAACAGGGAGGTCGGGATCATCGATCGAGAGCATCATCGCGGCAACAGAATCGAAGACAACGGCGATCCCTGTGTGTTGCAGAAGCCGGCCCGAGGCGGCCGACTGCTTGAGCAACGCTCCACGCGGCGCGAGATTTCCGCGCAGAACAACGAGCGCGCCATTCGCGTTCACCGGATGGGAGCGAGGCCTGATTACGTCCTGACCGGGAACATCTTCGGCTAGTGCTATCGAATCCGCGAGCGTGCCGCCCGCAACCGTAGGAACACCGGTGGAGAGCAGATCGGCGAGTTCTTGCATCAGCCGCGGAACTCCTCCGGCGTGATGGAAGTGCTCCATGTAGTGCTTGCCGGAAGGCTTCAGGTCAACCAGAACCGGGACCGTGCGGCCTATGCAATCGAACTCGTCGAGGTCAAGGGGAAGACCGGCACGGCCTGCGATCGCGGCGAGATGGATCAGACCGTTGGTCGATCCGCCAATCGACTGCAAGATCACAGAGGCATTCCGAATGCTGCTGGTGGTCACGATCTCACTGGGGAGAGGATGGCCCGCTACCGCGATTGCGGCGGCCCGCTTACCTGTAGTCTCGGCCAGACGGCGACGGTCGGCGTGAGTGGCGGGCGCCGTGGCGCTCAGCGGGAGCGAAAGACCTAAACCTTCGGTGATGCAAGCCATTGTGCTGGCGGTGCCCATCACCATACATGTGCCCACCGAGGGAGCGAGCTTTGAGTTCACGCGGCTGATTTCAGCCTCATCGATCCGGCCGGATCTGAACTGCGCCCATAGCCGGCGGCAATCAGTACATGCGCCGAGCACTTCACCTTTGTAATGACCCACGACCATCGGTCCGGTAGGCAGAACGATGGCCGGAAGATCTGCGCTGACGGCGGCCATGATCTGCGCAGGAAGCGTTTTGTCGCAACCACCGATCAGGACTACGGAATCCATGGGCTGCGCGCGAATCAGTTCTTCGGTCTCCATGGCCATCAGATTCCGGAGATACATAGAGGTCGGATGGACAAAGCTCTCATGGAGAGACATGGTGGGAAAAACCATCGGGAGCGCGCCGGCGAGCAAGACGCCGCGTTTCACTGCCTCGATCAGGTCGGGGACGTTGCCGTGGCAGGGGTTGTAATCGCTATAGGTGTTGGTAATTCCGACGATCGGCCGCTCGAGCGCATCCTCGGAGTAGCCCATAGCTTTGATAAAGGCGCTCCGCAGAAAAAGAGAGAAGTCGGCATCACCGTAGCTGGCGAGACCCTTGCGCAAACCGCCTTTCATCGCGGGCAATCACTCATGATGCCCATGGTAGACCGACCGGTTTTGCAGAAAGAAATGCAAATTCTTGTCATCGGATGTGAACGTGATGGTTCTCAGAGTTAGTGGGCGCCAGGTACTAGAACACCAGCGGAAGCGCGCGCTCACGAGACTCAGCTTGTGAAGTCATCGACCCCAGACTCTGCGCCCCGCTTCCAGACACATCGGACGCTAAACGTTAAGTGCAGTATGCAGTTGAGCCGTGTGCGCAGGTGGTCCAGGCAGGAAGGCGGACGCAGCTTGCGCAAGGACTACCCTCATTCGATAGCGGTCTATCACCGTAAGGCTGGTCTGAAAACGTCCCGGCAAACGCTTGATATGGCCTCAGAAGATTTCCTGGTACTGTGAACTCTTAACTCCGCCAAGGCAATTTAACAAAAAGCCTCCAGCAAGCAAACTGGACTCATTCCGGGCAGCAAGCAATCAATGTTCGGGATTCTCGGAGGCTTTGTGAAAAAAACTGTTCTTTCTTTCCTTTTTCTTGGTGCGGTCCTAAGCGCTGCGCCGGTACATGTTAGTCTGCTCAATGCCGGAAACGGAGCTGTTGATGCAAACGGCCAATACTACGTGGGTCCCTATACATTGACTATCAATGGGGTGGCCACACCGGCGATGTGTATGGACGACTTTATCGATAACAATATCGGAGACTCCTGGAGAGCGCACGAGACCAAGGCTAACGCCTCTGATTTCTCGCATACCTATCTGGGTAATGGTGGCGAGACTGTTGAGGGCATATCTTTCAGCAGCGGACAAATCTACGGTGCGGAAGCTTACCTGTTCAGCTTGATCACGAAGCCGGGCGCAGACCAGGCTGATATCCAAGAAGCAGCTTGGGTCATTATGGATCCTAACAACCCGGCCTACATTGGGCTCTCGGGCGTCCAAAATTATCTTCTCGCGGCCTACTTCAATTCGCCCGGCTTCGATGCGAGCGGGTACACCATTGTTTCGGACGTAGAGAAAGGCTGCAAACAGGAATTCATGGTAGCGAGCGCTCCCGAGCCGGCTTCGTTCCTGTTGTTCGGCAGCGGTATCTTCGCAGCCGGTGCTGCCCGCTTCTTCCGACGGAAGCAGGTGAAAGCGTAAGACACTCCAGTTCTCGCTTTCCTTCTAAAGCAGTATCCAGTAGCGCGGCGCCGAAGGGCGGCGCGCTACTTTCATTTGCTAGCCGGGCGCGCCGCGGCAGAGGACAATTTTGAGGGCGCTAAGGGGTAGGTTTTGTCCAGTTTGTCCACTCGTTTGATGTCGTCGTCCAGGCCGAGCAACTCCCACCTTTGTAAGGCCAGCGGAACGTTTCCGTTCCTCCAGACGTAGTCGTGGAAGTCGCGGAGGCTGAACTTGGCACCTTGCTGGAGGCGACGTTCGGCGAGCATCCGTTCGATCTGCAGCTTGCCGATCTCGTAAGCAATCGCCAAACCGGGGGCGGTAGCAAAATCCGCCGCTTCTCCATTGGCTGTTTGCTTATCCATAGGAACGCTGCGCGCCAGGTAATCTGCAGCCTGAGCGATTGTGAACTCTCCCAGAGCCAATTTCACGTCAACCTCAACGCGCAATGCCCGCAGCCGCGCAAAGTTGTAGATGATCTCACGGGAGCGGGGGCTGTCGTCATAGAGTCCGGTCTGCAGCATCATCTCTTCGGCGTAGAACCCGATCCCTTCGTTCGCGCCTGAATCGTAGTATTGACGCCGGATCCAATCGGGATTCCGCCAAGCGAGCGAGAGCTGGAAGAAGTGGCCCGGGATCCCTTCGTGCACACCGGTGGTGCGCGGATCGAGGGCATACGCTTTCGAGAAGTACGGCAGAACGGCGGAGGGCGGCTGGATCCAACGTGTTCCATCCTGAGTCAGGCGGGACGGCCCGGTGAAATCGTCGATCTCGCCGAAGCCATCGAACGCGGCCACGTAGTCTGGCGCTGAACGCAGGGTCCAATGCGGGATATCCGCGGGCACGCTCAGGATTTCGTGTTCCACGAGATAACGGCGAATGGCTTCGTCCTCGTGCGCCATGCGCGCAATCTCTTCGTCAGAGGTTGCCGGCAACTTGAGTTCGGCTGATGCGAGATCGCGCTGATGTTCGAAGGCGTCGATGGCCAACACTCGATCGAAGTCCTGCCGCGCCATCGCCAGGAGTTGCTCGGGCGTGTAGGGAAGCAGGGCAACCTGATGCAGAAAGAATCCATATTTTGCGGGGCCAATGGCAAAGTCCTGCTGCATATGCGGCACGTTCTGTTGCAACCACCCGCGGTAATCTTGCAAGGCCTTCGCAGCTTCCGACATGGCCGGGCGAAAACGGGCGCGGTCGGCATCACTGGCTAACAACGGAGAAACACCTGCTTCCACACGGCTCAGGCGAGCGTCGATGTCGGAAAGCGAGGCGATCGCGAGTTGTGCGAAAGGTGCGACCGCATTCAGGTTTGCTTTCCCCTGCCCCAGGATGGAAGAGATGTTCTGCGCTCGCGCCACAATCTCTTGCGAACGCGCTTGGATGAAAGGCGGAGGAGGCATGAGAGCCTCTTGCAGGGCATCGACGGTCTGCTCGATGTAAAACATGGGATCGCGCTGCCAGCGAGGGTTAACGTCCAGTTCCCAACGGACGCGAGCGATTGCCGAGCCGATGAGGCGGTAATCGACCCTACGAGGCACGGGCGCGTCATTTATATCCAGGGCAGTCCAACGGTGTTCGAATCCGGCAAGGTCAGCGCGCTGTTTGGCAATCGAGGCTTGCGACCAGTCCCGCACGCCGGACATTCGGTCCATGCGAGGAACGTCGTCGAAGCTGAACGGCTTGTAGACGGCGCGCCATGCCCAGAAGTCCGAGGCTAACTGGTCGAGCGAATCAGGTTTCGGCTGCGCCGCACAAGTCGTGCAGAAAAGGAGGAGAGACACAACCAGTCGCTGCATAGGAATGGGCAGCATAGCATCCTTTTGCGTGCCATTATGATTCGATGGCTCAGGCTAGACGTAAGTCCAAGTCACACGCGGCGGGTGGTGCGTTGTTCGGGGTGAAGCCGCGCAAAGCTCCTCCCCACGAGTTCGTGCTTGAAGCGCTGGCGCCGCTATCACCCTGGACCAGACCGCTGTTCGGCTGCCTGGCCGTTTACACGGGCGAGAAGATTGTGCTCGCGCTGCGGGACAAAGAGCAGAGCCCGGCAGACAACGGGGTCTGGCTTGCGACTACGGAAGAACACCATGAGAGTCTACGCCGTGAGTTTCCGGCCATGAGGTCCATTCAGGTCTTCGGGACGGAGGTGACCGGCTGGCAAGTGCTGCCAGCTGAGGCTGCCGACTTCGAAGAGGCGGCGCTGCGCGCGTGCGAGCTCATTGCCGCCGGGGATCCCAGAATCGGCAAAATTCCGCGACGGAAAACTTCGCCGGGTATGAAACGCGCTAAGAAACGTGCCTCCGCTTCAGGCGATTAGCCCCTACGTCACTGGCGTAAAAGCGCCACCACGTCATCGACGGTGATGACGCCGATCAATTGATCCCGGTCGTTTACGACCGGCAGCGCGAGGAGGTTGTACTTGTCGAACATTTCGGCGACACGATCAATCTTTTCATCGGACGGAACGAACAGAAGGGGGTCCGAGGCGAGCTCCTTCAGAGGCGTGTCGCCCGCCGCAAAGAAAAGCCTTGCCAGAGGAACACTGTATCGGAGATGGTTGTCGCTATCGATGAGGAACAGGATGTGCAGATCTTCGAGAACTTCTTCGTTCCTGCGGAGTTCCTCCATGGCCTGCTCAACGGTCGCTTCTAAAGGAAGCGAAAGGTAGCCGGTATCCATGACCCCGCCGGCCGTATTGTCGCTGAAATCGCGTAGTTCTTCGACCTCCTGCTTGTCTTCCTGCTCCATTTCCTCGAGGATCTCTTCAGAACGTTCTTCCTCAAGCTCGTTAAGCAGATCGGCCGCTTCGGAAGGCTCCATCTCTTCGAGGATTTCGGCGGCTTTGCCGGTGTCGAGAGACTCGATGATCTGCGTCTGAAGTTCGGGTTCGACTTCGGTCAGCAGTTCGGCGGCGCTCTCGCTATCCATGGTCTCGAAGAGAGCGGCGCGGTCCTCGTGGCCAAGGTCCTCCACGATATCGGCGAGGTCGGCTGGGTGCATGTCTTCGAGCAGCTTATTAGAGATGTTCAGACGGACCCGGCGCTGGGGATCGGCTTCAAGAATGTTGCAAAACTCCCAGCGAATGGAGTGCATAGGGATGCGCGTTTGCAGACGACGGATAGTCGCCGGAGGAACGATGCCGCGCAGCAGACGGCGCACGATAGAGCGTATGCCGATATCGACTTCGAGGATGTGGAGGACCTCGCCGCCGTTCTCGCACTCCTTTATAAATGTGATGTCATTGACACGAACGACCTTGCGGCCCTGCGCATCAATGATCTGCTGATCCAAGAGATCGCGCACCATGCGGAGCATGTATTCGTCCGAGTGATACGGGGTGAGACGCTCATCTTTCAGATGGATACCGGAGAGGCTGATCGAGTGGACCTGGTCATAGCGGATGCTCAGCCAGCCGGGTCCGGCGCCCACGAGAAAGCGATCGAGGCGAACGGGATCGATGATGGGGACGAGGGCGGCGTCGCGCAACATTCCGATGTCGCGGCCCTTCAGATCGAAGACCTTAACACCCAATAGTTCCGAAAGATAGAGGATTTCTTCCGCCATGGCGCAGACTGGGAGCGTGTTCCCAAAGCCGCGCCCTCTTAGAGGATAGCTGGGGTTATCGGGGTATCACCAGGAAGAGGTTTCGAGAAGGTTACAGCAGTTGGAAGCTCCTTTCGGTCGGGCATACAGCCGGCCGCATTAACGTCCGATAGATACACTGAGAGGTTCTTCCCTCTACGGCAAACGTGAGTCTTTCCGCCCCAGTCGAGCAACCGAGCCCTCTGCCGAAGAGGCTCACCGCGCGTACGTTTTTCGCGAGGAGCGGCGTACTTTCGCGGAGTCATCCGAATTTCGAGTTTCGCAAAGGACAACTCGAGATGGCTGAGGCGGTGGAAGCCGCGCTGGCCGAAAAGAGTCACCTGATCGTAGAGGCCGGGACTGGGGTTGGGAAGACACTCGCTTACCTGATTCCCTCAATTTTGTCGGGCAAGAGAGTGGTTATCTCGACCGGGACGAAAAACCTGCAGGAGCAGCTCTACTCGAAAGACATTCCATTTCTGCAATCGCTTTTCGTCGAGCCGCTGCGGGTCTGTTACATGAAAGGCCGGGCAAACTATCTGTGCCGCCAGAAGCTGTACGATGCCGAGCGGGAGCCGATTTTAACAGGGCTAGAGGAAATTCGAGATTTTCAGATCATCCGAGATTGGGAGCCCGGGACGCAAACCGGCGACAGAAGTGAGCTGCGGGAGCTCGCGGAAAACAGCGGCGCCTGGTGGAAGCTAGATGCCCGGAGCGACACGTGCACCGGCCAGAAATGCAAGCAGTTTGAGCGCTGCTTCATCACGGAGATGCATCGCAAGGCGGCCGAGAGTGACATCATCATCGTAAATCACCACTTGTTTTTTGCGGACCTGGCGATGCGGGACCAGCCTTTCGGCGCGATTCTGCCGGATTACTCTGCTGTGATCTTTGATGAAGCGCACGAGATCGAGGACACAGCGGGACAGTATTTCGGGATCTCGGTGAGCAATCTGCAGGTCCAGGAGCTGATCAAAGATACGGCAGGGGTGTCGCGAAGGAAATTTTTCGCCACACCGGAGTTGGACCGGAGTTTGGTTCGCCTCGGGGATCGCAGCGAGGAGTTTTTTCGCCTGTTTCCGCAGGAAGGGCGCCATGGGTTCAGCGGGCAGGAGCGTTTTCTGGCAGAGCACGAAGGGATCTACCGGGAACTTCTGCTCTCGCTCGATGCTTTGAATGCGCGGTTGGAGTTAGTAGAGGGGGCGATCGAGGAGACGCTCCCACTGGTCCGGCGGGCAAAGCTCATCCAGCAGGCGCTTCAATTCTGGCTGGAATCGGGCGATCCCGCTTTCGTGTACTGGACCGAGGGGCGCGGGCGAGGAACTTACCTGCAGGCTACGCCCATCGACGTTTCGAAGATCCTGCCCGGCCGACTGTTCGAGCAACTTGACACGGTGGTTCTTACTTCGGCGACGCTGACGGTGGCGGGCGGGTTTGATTACGCACAGGAACGATTGGGATTGCCGAACGCGCGGACGCTGCACGTCGAGAGTCCTTACGACTACGAGAAGCAGGTGCTGCTGTATGTTCCGCCGCATTTGCCCGATCCGAGGCAACAGGAATTTGCTCGGCGCGCGGCGGATGAAATCGAGCGAGTGATCGAGGCGTCGCGTGGGCGGGCCTTTTTGCTCTTCACCAGCTACGCGCAAATGCGACAGATCTACGAACTGCTCCGACGGCGGCTCAAGTATCCTCTGCTGCTGCAGGGCGAAGCTCCGCGAACCGCTCTTATCGAGAGGTTTCGCACGACGCCCGGGGCGGTGTTGTTCGGGACTTCAAGTTTTTGGCAAGGCGTGGATGTACAGGGCGAGCAACTGAGCTGTGTGGTAATCGACAAGCTTCCGTTTGCGGTTCCGACGGATCCCGTGGTCGCTGCTAGAAGCGAGGCGGTCCGTCAAAGCGGCGGCAATCCATTCCAGGATTATCAGATTCCGCAGGCGGCGCTGGCTCTTAAACAAGGCTTTGGAAGGCTCATTCGCGGGACAAGCGATCGCGGCGTGCTGGTGCTGCTGGATAATAGGATTACCAAGCTTCCTTACGGGCGCGTGTTTTTAAAGAGCCTGCCCCCGTATCGCTTCACAAAGAAGCTCGGCGACGTTCAAGAATTTTTTCATGTTTGAGATATGCGTAGAACATACTTTCGCGGCCGCCCATGCGCTTCGTAATTACTACGGTAAGTGCGAGAACCTGCACGGACACAATTATCGAGTCCAGGTTGGAATGGAAGGTGCGGAACTGGACGAGACAGGGTTACTGTACGATTTCGCAAAGCTGAAGAAGCAGCTGCGGGCGACGAGCGAGTACCTGGATCACAAATACCTGAACGAGATCAAGCCTTTCGACGTGATCAATCCGTCGGCGGAAAACATCGCTAAATTCATTTGCGAAGACATTCAGAAAGCGCTCGAGACGGGGTCGGTCGCCTATGTTCGGGTCTGGGAAACCGATACTTCTTACGCGGTTTACCGGCCCTGACGAGGAGTTCTTTGCGATCAGCGCCCGAAGAAGGCGGCGTTCTTTTGCGTAAAGTCGGCCCACTTATCGGGCAAGTCGTCAGCGGCAAAGATAGCCGACACAGGGCAGACGGGAACGCACGCGCCGCAATCGATACATTCGACGGGATCGATGTACAGCATCTCTTCGCCGCCGAAGTTACCTTCGTCCTTTTTAGGGTGAATGCAATCTACCGGGCAGGCATCCACACAGGCGGTATCTTTGGTTCCAATGCAAGGTTCGGCGATTACGTAAGCCATTTTAGATCCGATTCTTCCCTAAACCTTAGAAGTAACATAATGCGGGGCCTGTTCTCAAAAGGCCGGAATTGAGAGGGGAGAATTTGAGGGTCAAGCGCGTACAATGGCGTTTGATGACTCCACGCGTGAGAAAAGCGGTCTTTCCCGCTGCCGGTCTGGGCACCCGATTCCTTCCCGCTACGAAGGCACAACCGAAAGAGATGCTACCGCTGGTGGATAAGCCGTTGATTCAATACGGAGTCGAAGAGGCGCTGCACTCAGGGATCCAGAATATCATCATTGTAACGGGACGCGGAAAGTCGTCTATTGAGGATCATTTTGATGTGAGCTTCGAGCTCGAGCAGCTGCTGGAATCGAAAAACAAGACGGAGATGCTGTCGATGGTGCGTGGGATCTCCGACATGATCGACATATCTTACGTCCGGCAGAAAGAGGCGTTAGGTCTGGGGCACGCGGTTTTACGTGCAAAAGAACTGGTCGGCAACGAACCTTTTGCTGTCGTGCTATCGGACGACATCATCGCTTCAGAGACGCCCTGTATCCGCCAACTGCTGGATGTATACGAATTCTACGGGGCCTCCGTTCTGGCGTTGATGGAGGTGCCGAAAGACCAGATCTCCGCATACGGCGTGGTAGACGCGGAGCTGATCTCCGACAACGGACGGGAAAACCGGCTGTATCGGATCCGCAACATGGTTGAGAAGCCGAAGCCGGCGGATGCGCCTTCGAATCTGGCGATTATTGGGCGTTACATCCTGACTCCGGAGATTTTTCATTGCGTAGAGTCGATCGAGCCCGGCAGCGGCGGAGAGATCCAGCTGACGGACGCGCTCAAGTACATGCTGCGCAATCGTCCGATTTACGGATTGAAGTTTGAGGGTACGCGTTACGACGCCGGCGACAAGCTTGGCTTTCTGCGAGCGACAGTGGAATTTGCTCTCAACAGGCATGACCTTGGGCAGCCGTTCCGCGAATACTTAAAGACGTTGTGTTTCGATTAGCCAAACGAGAAGCGGTCGGGGCGATCGCCTTGTGCGCCTTCTTCGGGCTCATCCGGGCACAGACACCCACGCCGAAGATCGTAGCGTATGTGGAGCTTGCTCTGCAGCACGGCGACCTGGGAAATGCGTCTGCACTCGCCTCGCAATACAGGCGGTTGAACGGCGACACACCAGAAGCGCTCGAGGCGCTTTCGTGGGTCGCGCGCGGCGAGGTGGCGGCCGGCAATCTGAGCCAGGCTGTACAGGATGCCAAGGAGATCGAACAAGCGGCGGTGACGTCACTGGCCACCAGGAAACTCGACGCGGAGCCTCACCTCCCGCTAGCTTTGGGAGCAGCGTACGAAGTCCAGGCGGACGTTCTCAACCAACAGAACAAGCGACCGGAAGCGCTGCGCCTGCTGCGGACCGAACTGGCGAAGTGGCGCGACACATCGCTCGTCGATCGCTTGCAAAAGAATATCAACGTACTAACACTGCAAGGCAGACCGATGCCCTTGCTGCGGGAGGCTGAGTGGATCGGGACGAAGCCGGCAGCGCCCAATGCGTGGCGGGGAAAGCCGCTGCTGCTGTTTTTCTGGGCAAACTGGTGCGCGGACTGTAAAGCAGAAGCGCCGATCATTACGCAACTGGCGCAGGAGTTCGAACCGAAGGGATTGGCGGTGATTGCGCCAACCCGCTTGTACGGCTACACGGCGGCAAATGAAAACGCCCCGCCAGAAGAGGAGAAGGCATTCACCGAGAAGGTGTTCGATAAGTATTACGCCGGGATTCCAAAAGTGCAGGCACCGCTAGACAGCGGCAATTTCGGACGATTCGGCGCAAGCACAACACCGACTATTGTGCTCGTAGACCGGCACGGAACGGTGGAACTCTATCATCCGGGCGTAATGGATGAGGCGTCTCTTCGTCAGAGCATCGAACGGCTTCTTTCGCCGGAGAAGACGGATCGCTCTCCCCTTCGCGTTGGGCGATAATGCTGGCATGAAAGTTCGGGCGGTGCTGCTCACCGTACTCTTGCTCTGCACAACACCGTTTCTGTTTAGCAGCGATCAGAAAACTGAGATCAAAGTCGTAGTAAAGAATCAGTTCGATAAGCCCGTGGATAACGCGGCAGTGATTCTGGATTTCCTTGGATCCCGCAATGTCACAAAGCTTGGCAGACACAACCGGATTCATTGGGAGCTGAAAACAAACCAACAAGGCCTGGCTACGTTTCCTCCTGTGCCGGAGGGAACGGTGCAGCTGCAGGTGATTACACAGAAGTATCAGACTTACGGCAAGAAGATAGACGTGACCGGTGAGGAAAAGACAATCGACATCACGCTCAATCCTCCCCAGAAGCAGTACAGCGCGCATCCGCCTCTGAAACCGGCGGATGCACCGAAGCAGTAGCTATTTGGAAAAGGGATAACTGCCGCGAGGATCGACCGCGATAGCGTCGATCTCTACGCGTGCATCACGGGGAAGACGAGCCACTTCGATCGTGGTGCGGGCGGGAGGATGGGTGCCGAAGTAATCCGCGTAAGCCTCATTCATCTGAGCGAAATCGTTCATGTCTTTCAAGTAGACGCTCGTCTTGACGACATCGTCGAGCGAAAGACCCGCGGCCTCAAGCACCAGCTTCAAATTATCGAGAACGCGGGCTGTCAACACCTGAATAGAGCCTGTGGTGAGTTCACCAGTTTGCGGGTCGGCCGGGATCTGGCCGCTCAAGAAGACAAAGCCGTTTACTTTGAGCGCGGGTGAGTATGGCCCAGCGGCCTTTGGGCCTTTTTCAGGCGTGATGATTTCTTTCATTGCTCTATTGTGCACGGCGGGGGTTAGCGCCCGGCATAGTGCCGACCAGCTCACGCACCTGATTGACACGCGTTTTTTGCAGAAGGCGATCAAGCTCGCGGGCAACGATAACGGGCGCGCGCGGATCGACGAAGCTGGCCGTTCCGACCTGAACCGCTGAAGCTCCTGCGAGCAGGAACTCGGCCGCATCCCGGCCGGTGGCGATGCCGCCTAATCCGATGATGGGAATCTTGACGGCCGCAGCAGCTTCGGCCACCATTCGCAAAGCGAGCGGCTTAATGGCCGGACCCGAGAGCCCGGCAAAGCCGGCGGCAATGCGCGGCTTGCCTGTTTCCGCGTCCAGCGCAAATGAGACAACTGTGTTGATGAGGGAGACCGCATCGGCCCCGGCGGCTTCCGCGGCTTTTGCGAACGGCTCGATGCGCGCCACGTTCGGCGAGAGCTTTACGATTATGGGGCGGCGCGCGACGGAACGCACACGGCCGACGAGGTCAGCAAGAAGTGCCGGATCGCTCGAAAAGAAAATGCCGCCCTCTTTCGTGTTGGGGCAAGAGACATTCAGTTCATAAGCGGCGATGCCTTCGGCGCCTTCGAGTGCCCGAACGACCTCGATATAATCCTCAATCGCGTAGCCGAATACATTGGCGAATACCGGGACAGAATAGCGCCGCAGCTTGGGAAGTTTGTCGCGGAGGAAGGCGCTCACGCCGACATTCTGCAAGCCGACAGAGTTCATCATGCCGCTCCGGGTATGCCAGAGACGGGGCGACGGGTTTCCGGCTATCGGCTCGCGAGAGAGCCCCTTAGTGACGATGCCGCCAAGCGTGTTCAAATCGACGAGTTTCTCAAACTCTATGCCGTAGCCGAAGGTGCCGGAAGCAGCCAGGACCGGGGTCTTGAGCGATATGCCACACAGCGTGGTGATCAGGCGCGGGCTGCCCATAGAGTCGGAGTTACGCTATTCAGCTTTTCTCCGCAGCGGCGAGTTCGGAAGCGGCAAGGCTACCCGCTGTCTCGCAAATCATCCGCCAGGTTTCGAGTACATCCGATTCAGTCGTTTGGAAGTTGCCGATGGCGAATCGCAAGACAAATCGGTCATGAAGCAAAGTTTGAGAGAGAAAGGCCTTGCCGCTATTGTTGATCGCAGCGAGCAGGCGTTCGTTGAATGCGTTCCCGCTGCGATGGCGGAAGCAAACCAGAGAAAAGGGAACCGGGGCCGAGACTTCGAAGTCCTCCTCGGCGGCGATCCTGTCTTTAAGTAGCTGTGCGAGACGGAGCGACTCGCGAAGCATAGCGGCGATGCCTGCCCGTCCGTAAAAGCGGAGTACGTACCACAGTTTGAGCGCGCGAAAACGCCGCCCTAACTGCACGCCGTACTCGTTGTAGTTCACAACCTCATTATCTTCGGCTGTGCGCGTGTAAGCGGCGTTCACCGACGAGGCACGCCGGAAGATCTCGGGGCGGCTGGTATAGAGAATGCTGCAGTCAATCGACACATAGAGCCACTTATGCGGATTGAAAACGAGCGATTGGGCGCGCTCGGCTCCGGCAAAGATGTGGCGCATTTCCGGGAGCATGGCGGCCGACCCGCCGTACGCAGCGTCCACGTGCAGCCAGATATCGAAGCGCTCGGCGACGGCCGCGATTTCCGGGATCGGGTCAATAGCGCTCGTAGAAGTGGAACCAATCGAGGCCACGATGCAGCAGGGCCGCTTGCCCTCAGCAAAATCGGCCTCGATTGCTGTCTCCAGGGCATCGGCGCACATTCTGAATTGATCGTCGACTGGGATTTTACGGACGTTTTCGCGTCCGAAGCCGAGTGTGATGGCTGCTTTTTCAGCGGAGAAGTGCGTCTGTTCAGAAACGTATACAGTCAGCCCAGGCCGCATGCCTCTGGTGCGGCACTCGGGATCAATGTATTCACGAGCTGCGCCAAGCGCCTGCAGCACCGCAACGGAGGCTGTGTCGTAGATGATGCCGAACCACTCCTCGGGAAGTCCGAGCCACTGGCGAATCCAGCTCAAGGTGACTTGTTCCAATTCCGTCGCGGCGGGCGAGGCCTTCCACAACATGGCGTTCACGTTGACGGTCGAAATCAAGAAGTCGGCGAGGACGGAAGGCGGCGTGGATGAAACGGAAAACCAGGCGAAGAAGCGCGGATGATTCCAGAGAGTGAGCGCGGGGAAGACGGTTGATTTGAAGTCGGCGAGGATTCGATCGAGCGACTCTCCTTCTTCTGGTGCGCTTTGCGGAAGCTGGGCAGCAAACTCGCCGGGGCGAACCGAAGGGAGCACCGGATGGTCGCGAATGGTTTCGAAATACTGAGCAATCCAGTCGGCGTGCGCGTAAGCGGCGCGGCGAAACTCGTCAGGAGTGAGGCGGCCTGCCGAACTTAGCTCGGCTTCTGGATCCACGGCGAGGAAGGCTCCGTTCTCTTGCTCCACATTTCTACGTTCTCATGAAGCGTGCGCCAGACATTCCGGTAAGACTTCAGCGAGCCACGTGCGAAACCAGCCATGGAACGCGATTACGTCGGCCGCCGTGTCTTCATCGAGCGGGACCGCTGTGTGATTCAGCTTCCAGCCCCGCACGGTTGCGGCTTGCTTAATGGCGACTGTGGGCGGAAACTTATTCACGTAATTCACGAACTCGCCAAGCCAGGTATGCAGGCGTTCCGTGCGAACCGCGTCCCCACCCATAAGAGCGCGATCGAGGGCGACGAGAAGTTCGGGAACGGCAGCGGCAACACCCGAGATGGTTCCGTCGGCGTGGGGGCGGCCTCGTAAGTACAGCGATTCATTACCGATCAGAAGCTGGAACGGAATCTTCTGGCGGAGCGATTGGAGGGATTCGACCGAGTCCCATTCGGTGCTCGAATCCTTGATGCCGGCGAATGCTCCGGTCTCGAGAAGACGAGCGGCTAGCCCAGGCGAGATAGGGTTCAGGAACATGGGCAAGTTGTATAGATAGACCGGAATATCGCGGCCAACCTGCTGAAGGAACTGCTGGTAAAACTCGAAGATCTGGTCTTCGGTATAGGCGTAGAAGTAGGGGGGTGTCAGCATGAGGCCGGAGGCGCCGGTTTCGCGTGCATTTCCCGCGACCGCCACCGCTCCTGGAAGGCTTGAATGGGAAGCGTTTACCAGAACGGGGACCCGGCTGCGCTTGATGGCGAGGGCAGCGACTCGCATGCGCTCTTCGAGCTCGAAATGAATGAATTCGCCGGTAGAGCCGAACAGGACGACGCCATCTACCCCGGCGCCTGAAATCACGTCCAGGTATTCGAGCAGAACAGCTGTATCGGCTTCGATCGAATTGGGCCGACGTGGAGTTGCAAGGGCAGCGTACACGCCCCGGGCGAGGGCCGGTTTTGTCCTGGATTCCACTCGTTCTGAATTTTACATCGCCGTACGCGCCAACTGGCGCAAATGAGCGATGGTCTAGTGGACCGCAGACGAATCGGGTGAATCGGCGTAGCGCAGCATGACGTTGTCCACGAGCTCACGAGGATCAAGGAGGTGCTCGGGGACAAATTGCTTGACCGACCAGCGACTCTCCTCGTCCAGTTCAACGCCGATGAAGCAGGCCTGATCGCGGTAGCTGGAGTAGCGAACGGTTCCGGAAAGTTCTCCGTCGCGGTACAACATGCGGATGCGGCTGCCGATACGGACCGGCATTTCGAGCTGGATGCAGAGACCGCAAAGCGAGATGTCCTCAAGGTTGCCGATTTTCCTCCTCTCCTGGCCCATGGGGTCAACCCAGATGACCTCGACCAGGTCGGCGCAGAGCAGGCGGTTATCGGTACGGCGTTCTTGCATTTTGTCCATACCTTCTCATCGGCGATTACGGCCCAGTTACGATGGAATGTTGCTGCCGGCGTAGTAAAAGGTACCCCGAAAGCGACCGGCCGCAGACTATCCCGAACGGGATAGGTCTGAAACGAATGGGATTACAGCCAAATCTTTCGAACGCTTCCACTGGTCCGGACACACGCCTGGGGATCGTTCTGCGTGTGGCGTTTTTTGTCGCAACCGTGTTTATCGGCCTGCAGTTGTTGCCAGTGATGCTCTTTTCAGTGTTCGGCCTGGTGGTGGCCGGCACGGTGGGACTGTGCGCAACGGGGCTGCTGGCGAATTTGCTGACCATGCGGATCTTCGACAGGCGGCCCTTTACGGATATCGGGTTGAGGATGGGCCGAGCTTCGGGCGAGAACTTCGCCCTGGGGCTGCTACTGGGGTGCGGCGGGGCAGCTCTTATGCTGCTGGCTCCGCTACTAGCGGGCGCAGGACATCTGGTGGCGCGACCCGAAACGGGCTTCTCCTGGCCTAGCCTCCTGTTCTATCTGATTACGCTCGGCGTGGCAGCGGCGGGTGAAGAGATGATTTTCCGGGGCTATGCTTTCCAGCTGCTGATCGAAAAGATCGGCCCATACGCAACGGTTTTGCCGGTTGCAGTGATTTTCGGATTAACGCATGCCTCTAATCCGCACGCGTCCGCGATCGGAGTTCTCAATACGGTTCTCTGGGGAATTGTGCTCGGGTACGCGTTTCTACGGAGCCGGGATTTGTGGCTGCCGATCGGGCTGCATTTCGGGTGGAATCTGGTGCTCCCGCTCTTCGGGGTGAACCTGAGCGGGCTTACAATCGATGTGACGAGGTACTACTATCGATGGGATCTCTTGCCTGTTTGGAGCGGCGGGGATTACGGTCCGGAAGGCGGTTTACTGGCCACAATTTTCGTGGTCGGCGTGTTTTTGGTGCTGTTGAAGACGCCGGTGAAGCCACAACAGGCGGCTATCGCACAAATTCTCAACGAGCCAGTTTGAGGGCCCTCGCGGGCCTGAGCTTATTGCTCGCCCTGGGCGGGTCCTTGCGGGCCGACAAGTTGAGTTTCGACGAGAGGATGGAGATCGAGCGCGGGCTAAACGCGGAGCTGGCGACCATGAAAGTCATGCTGCCCCGTGCCAAGAAGCCGCTGGTGATCCGGAGCGACGGCGCCTACGACCAGAATGCCTGGACTAAAGCGCTGGACGAGCAGGGGCCGGCCGCGCGGATG
Source organism: Terriglobia bacterium (assembly GCA_963723645.1). Taxonomy (GTDB): domain Bacteria; phylum Acidobacteriota; class Terriglobia; order Bryobacterales; family Bryobacteraceae; genus Bog-105. The sequence goes on along the minus strand of CAVRRR010000003.1, from coordinate 924,268 downwards.
GGCGATCAGGTTCAGATTACGCGTGTGCAGATCGAGTCGAATCGGATCCTGTTAGAGATCAACGGCGGTACGCGATCGGGGCACTGGTACGACCACGTGCAAGTCGGGATGGGCGGAAACACGTCGCCTGCCAGCACAAATCAGAACGGACAGCCAAACGGATCACATTTGGCGCTGGTTTTTCCAGGGGCGGTTCCGTCCTTGAAAGCAGCAGACATTCGTCAGATGCTGTCTCCTGTTTTCGACTTTGAGAAGCATACGGCTTCCGAGCAGTACGCGGAGCACTTGCCCGAGCCGATCAAGAAAGCGATCAAGGAGCAGAAGGCGATCGAGGGCATGGACCACGACCAAGTACTTCTAGCGATGGGCAAGCCACGAAGCAAGAGCCGGCAAACCAATCAGGACGGCGATGAGCTCGAGGATTGGGTGTATGGAGATCCTCCGGGAAAGATGACGTTTGTGCGGTTCAGTGAAGGCAAAGTGGTGAAGGTGCAGGATTCCTATGCCAACGTCGGCGGGATGACAGCGCCTCCGCTGCCGGAGCCGAGGTAAGTCATCCGGCCGCGACTCGATTGGGGCAGCATCTGCCAGATTTCGCTCGCAGTTTGCAGCCTGGCGACCGCCTGCGCTTTTTCTCCGGAAGTTCAGCCGGCGGGCGCTGTTCCGCAGTATGGCTTCCGAGTGGTTCACGTTTATCCGCATGACAGTCAGGCGTTTACGCAGGGCCTGGAATTCCGGGGCGGATTTCTCTATGAGGGTACGGGTCTCGAAGGACGCTCCACCCTCCGTCGTGAGGATTTACAAAGCGGCAGAGCGCTTCAGGAAATCAAATTACCGGCGGAGTTCTTCGGCGAGGGCATCACGGTGCTCGATGGGCGGATCGATCAGTTAACCTGGCAGTCGCATCTGGGTTTTGTGTACGACCAGGGCTCGTTTCGGGTGCTCAAAAACTTCGGCTATCCGGGAGAAGGATGGGGGCTGGCCAACGACGGACAGCAAATCTACATGAGCGATGGCACGGCCGAGATCCGCTGTCTCGACTCTGGCACGCTTGCCGAGAGGCGGCGATTCACAGTGCACGACGGCGGCAAACAGATCGAAGAATTGAACGAGCTCGAATGGGTGCGCGGAGAGCTGTATGCGAATATCTGGCAAACAGATCGCATTGTTCGAATATCGCCCTCGGACGGGCGCGTTCTTGGCTGGATTGATCTCTCCGGGCTGTTGCCGCCGGAGGACCGGACGCCGGAAACCGACGTGCTGAACGGCATTGCATACGACTCGACCGCCGACCGCCTATTCGTCACCGGGAAACTGTGGCCAAAGCTCTTTGAGATCCGACTGGTTCGCAAGAAACGGTAAACGGACCGTAACATAAAGCAGGCCTGCAACGCACTGACTTCCCCGAGCGGGCTGAGCCTTTCCGACCCGGTCCGTAGAATAGAAAATATATGCCAATCAAGGTAGGTATCAACGGCTTCGGCCGTATCGGGCGAAATGTCGTCCGAGCGGGACTGCATAACCCCGAAATCGAGTTTGTGGCGGCGAATGATTTAACGGATACGCAGACGCTAGCGCACCTGATGAAGTATGACTCGATTCTTGGCCAACTTCCCGAAGAAGTGAAGGCGGAGGGGGACTGCGTCCGAGTCGGCGACAAGAAGATAAAGATTTTCGCGATCAAAGATCCGGCCGAGATCGACTGGTCGAGCCTGGGCGCACAGGTAGTGGTGGAATCAACCGGCCGGTTCACGGATGCGGCAGATGCCAAGAAGCATTTGCGCGGGTCGGTTAAAAAAGTAATCATCTCTGCGCCAGCCAAAGGCGAAGACGTGACGATCGTACTTGGCGTGAACGACAACATGTACGATGCAGCGAAGCACAACATACTCTCGAACGCTTCGTGTACGACAAACTGTCTGGCGCCTCTGGTGAGGGTGTTGCACGATAAGTTCGGCATCGAGAAGGGTTCGATGACGACGATACACAGCTACACGAACGATCAGAATGTGCTGGATTTTCCACACAAGGATCTACGGCGAGCCAGGGCAGCGGCTTTGAACATGATTCCTACCTCGACGGGGGCCGCGAAAGCGATCGGGCTGGTAGTGCCGGAGCTGAAGGGGAAGCTGGACGGCTATTCCATCCGAGTTCCGACGCCGGATGTTTCGGTGGTGGACTTTGTGGCAGTGTTGAAGCGCGACGCGAGCACGGAAGAAGTGAATAGTGCGCTCAAGGAAGCAGCCAACAACGGCCTCAAGGGCATTCTCGCTTATACGGAAGACCCGGTGGTCTCTTCGGATATGCTGCGCAATCCGAACAGCTCCATCGTAGATGGGGAGCTGACGAAAGTGATTGGCGGGAATCTGGCAAAGGTCGTCTCCTGGTACGACAACGAATGGGGCTACTCGAACCGGGTGGTAGATCTGGTCGTGTTTCTGGGAAAGAAGGGGCTGTAGCGGCTCGCGCCGATCAGTCTTTGAGGGTTCGTAAAACCGCGTCTGTAAACTCTTCTGAAGACGCGGTTCCGCCGACATCGCCGGTGAGATATTTCCCTTCGCGATAGGTGGTTTCCACCGCGTTCTGCAAGTTGTGCGCGGCTTCGGATTCGCCGAGGTGAATCAGGAGCATGACAGCAGACAGCATCAACGCGGTAGGATTAGCCTTACCCTGACCGGCGATATCGGGAGCGCTGCCGTGCACGGCTTCGAAGACGGCGTGTGTTTCGCCCATGTTGGCACCGGGGACGATGCCGAGGCCGCCCACAAGACCGGCCGCGAGGTCTGAAACGATATCGCCGTAGAGATTCGGAAGCAGCAAAACGTCGAAAGTTTCTGGCCGCATCACGAGCTGCATCGAAGCATTGTCGACGATAATCTCCTTATATTTGATCTCCGGAAATTGCGATGCGGTTTCGCGGCAGCATCGCAAAAACAAGCCGTCGGCCAGCTTCATGATATTAGCCTTGTGAATCGCTGCCACCTGCTTGCGGCTATTCTTCCGGGCATAGTTGAAGGCGTAGCGGGCGATCCGTTCGGAGGCGGTCCGTGTGATCACCTTCAAGCTGGTAACGACGTCCTTTACGATCTCGTGCTCGAGGCCCGAGTATAGGTCTTCCGTGTTCTCGCGGAAGATGACCATGTCGATCTCTACGTCCGTAAAGCGAGTTTTGATGCCGGGCAGGGTTCGCACGGGCCGCACGTTCGCGAACAGATCGAGGGTCTTACGGAGCGCGACGTTGACGCTCTGGAACCCGCCGGCAACGGGCGTGGTCACCGGGCCCTTGAGACCGACTTTGGTTTCGTTCAACGAATCGATGACGTAGCGCGGCAGAGTCTTACCGGATTCGAGGATAATGTGCTCGTTCAGTTCGGTGCGATGCCAGCGAATGTCCACTCCCGTGGCTTCTACGGCGCGGATGGTCTTCTGGACTACTTCCGGACCAATGCCGTCTCCTGGAATCAACGTACAGATGTGGGGCACAGTTCGATTTTAGGCTCTCGAGCGTTTAAACGCGGGGAGCGCCGCTCTGCAAGAATGAGGGTTTATGCCGAGAATCGAACGAGCGCTGCTGAGCGTGACGAACAAAACCGGGATCGTTGCGTTTGCGACGCAATTGCACGAGATGGGGGTGGAACTAATCTCGACCGGCGGCACGGCAGGCTTACTGCGGGAGCATAATGTTCCGGTGCGCGAGGTCGCGGAAGTCACGGATTTTCCGGAGATGCTGGACGGGCGGGTGAAAACGATTCATCCGCGCATCGCGGCCGGTATCCTGGCAATCCGATCGAACACGGAGCATATGCGCTCTCTGCAGGAACATCAAATTCCGCCGATTCAGATGGTGGTGGTGAATCTGTACGAGTTCGAGAAATATGCGACTCAGCCGGGCATCACAAGGGAGCACCTGATAGAGCACATCGACATCGGCGGCCCGACGATGATTCGTGCAGCGGCCAAGAACTTTCAGGACGTGGCGGTAGTGGTTTCGCCAGAGCAGTACGAACCGATTCTGCGCGAGCTGACACAGTTCGGTGGAGCGCTTGGACCGGCAACGCACTGGAAGCTCGCACAGGAGGCATTTCTGCACACAGCCTCGTATGACATGGCTGTATCGAACCGGCTGCTGCAAATCGATCCGCGCGGGGCAGCAACGGAAGAGAAACTACCGGAGCGGCTCCAGTTATCGGTGAAACGGGGTGCGGTACTCCGGTATGGCGAGAACCCGCACCAGCAGGCAGCGCTCTACAAGCGGGACGACACCGGAATCGCAGGCGCGGAACAGCTGCATGGCAAGGAATTGTCGTACAACAATCTGGTCGACCTCGACGCGGCATGGGAACTGGTGAGCGAGTTCGAAGGGCCCGCCTCGGCAATCATCAAACATACGAACCCGTGCGGCTGCGCGGAACAGTTGACGCTGGCGGAGGCGTACCGCAAGGCGTTGGAGGCGGATCCGGTTTCAGCATTCGGCGGAGTTCTGGCGTTCAATCGAGAGGTGGACGAAGAAACGGCCAGCGAGGTAGTGAAACTGTTCGTAGAAGCTATTGCGGCGCCTGCATTTTCCGAGGCGGCACTGGAGACGCTTACGAAGAAGAAGAATCTGCGCCTGGTGCGAATTAATCCGACTGAAGCCCCCGATCTGGTGATTAAATCCATCTCGGGCGGTTTTCTGGCACAGACAGCGGATATCGATTCGCTCGACGTAACAAGTCTTCCGGCAAGAACGAAGAGGCAGCCAACGGCGCTCGAACGCGAAGCGCTGGCCTTCGGGTGGAAGGTGTGCAAGCACGTGAAGTCGAATGCGATTGTTTATGCGCGGGCGGGGCAAACAATCTCGGTGGGCGCGGGGCAGATGAGCCGGGTAGACAGCGTGAAGGTGGGGGCGATGAAAGCGATTCTGCCACTCGAGAGGAGTGTGCTCGCGTCGGATGCTTTCTTTCCCTTTCCGGATGGTGTGGAAGAGGCAGCCAGGAATGGCATTACCGCAGTGATTCAACCGGGCGGGTCGGTGAAGGACGAGGAAGTCATCGCCGCTGCGGACCGCTTGAACCTGGCAATGGTGTTCACGGGAATCCGACATTTCCGGCATTAGGGGCCGTACTTGCGGTGTCAGGCGGCGTTCCGGCAAAGAGACACTCCGACGGCAGCGGCGTGAACGGATATTCGGATTTCAAAACACTAGAGCTCGAACAAAATTAGTGTTTGTTCGAGTCCTCACAATCAAAGCTGCTAACGTATATTGAACTTCGGTTCCGGGCCGAGAATTCTCAAATCATGACAGCAGACGAGAGGGTCGCCGCCTTGTACGCGGAAAGCAAGACACTGTCCCCGGAGATCAATAAACCCCGCCTCCTCGCCTTATATTCTGAGATCGCTTCGTTGATCGACCGTGATGCTGGTGCTAAGAAGTGGGCCTCGTTCCGGATGATGTTCGGCCAGTTATCCTATCCCGCCGATCTCTCCCCCGCCCTGCAGGCTTTCCGCGACGCCCTTCCTCACTGGGATGCAATCTTGGACCATGGCGCTTGGGCGGAATGCAAATCCTATATCGGTTGGTGTCTTTTCCTGCTCGGACGTATCCAGCCTCCGGAAAATGAAGAGGCGATAGAAGCTCTGGAATCTTCTCTGGCGGAATATCCCGACGGGACTCCCGAGATGCTCGCGTTTCTCTATCAGTACCGTGTTCAGGGAGATCCCTGGGAGAACTGGAAGAAGCAAATCGATTACCTGCATCTCGCGCAGTCGCAGGCGCCCGTTGCCGCCGAGCCTGTCCACTGGGCCAAACTCGAAAACGACATCGCCGTCGCTCTGACGAGTGAACCCCAATGTCAGTTTGACCAAGCCGTGGAACAGCGCATCGTGCATCACGAAGCTGCCCTACGCGCTTTGCAGCCAATCCTGGAGAATCCGAATGCCGATTCGAAACTCGCCCAGGCGGCCCGCAATCGTTCGATTCTTATTTACCAAAGCATTAGCGAGGCGTACCTGAGCCGCGTCAAAGGTGACGTGGCGAGAAACCGCGAGACCGCTGCCGCTTACGCGCGTATCGGCCGAGAAAACTGCGGTGACACTACGCCCCACGAGACCCGCGTGATAGCGACATTGGCCTGGATCCGCGCTCTCATCAACGAAGATGTGGCACCCAACCGCGAACGCGCGCTGCAGGCGCTCGACCTCTGCCAAGAAGTCGACGCGCTTCTCGACCGCAAGGAACAGGCGGCCAGCACGAACGAAAAATTTAAAGCCTTGGCGTGCCTGCAACTGCTCAAGCTTGGCGACACCTCCCGGCTAGCCGAACTCCTTCACCACGTCGACGACGCGCTTGCCATCCTGCAAAGCCCCAGCGAGTTCTCCGTACGTCGCGTGCTCGGGCAGCTCGCTGCTGAAGGCCTCTTCCTCACCGGCGACTTCGCGACCGCGACGCGCTACCTCGAAACTGCTGTCGCCGCCGCGGAACTCCGCCTCGCGCAAGCCAGCACCCGCAACGGACGCCTCGAATCCATTTTCGACCTGCATGACTCCTATAGCTGGCTCGCGTACTGCCACCTCCGTGGCAGCGAACTCGCCGAAGGACTCGAAGCCTTAGAGCGCGGGAAGGCCCGACTGTGGACTCGCGAAAAGCCCACGGTGACGCTACTCGAGATCCGAAATCTGGTGCCTTCCGGCGGCGCCCTGCTATTCCCGGTCTTTGCGCCCAAAGAAGGATTGGTGGCCATCATTGCCAATGAAGGCGAAAGGATCTGCCCGCTCCCAAACCTTGGCAGGGAACACCTCAAAGCGATGCTGCTCGCCGGGATTACCGATACCCAAAGCGACAGTTGGATGGCCCGCTATTGCTTCAAGAACATCAACCCCGAGGCGTGGAAGAACAAAATCCTCTCCATCGGCGAGCCTCTCTCAGATCTCCTCTGGAAGCCTGTGATCGCCCACCTGCAAGATCTCGGCGTACATGAAGAGGCGGAACTCGTGTGGTTCCCCCAGAGTGGACTCGGCATGCTGCCCCTCCAAGCCGCGGATCCGGCGTGCGGCTATGCCATTCGGTATGCACCTTCTGTCCGCAGCATCGCCGGCAAGTCCGCGCCTACCTCGAGCCCGCAGACACTGCTGATTGCGGACCCGCCCACGCCCCTGCGCGGCCTCCAATACGCTGCGCTTGAAGTCGCCTGGATTCAGGAATCAGAGCCTGCGAGCCAAATCAACCTGCTAAGCGGTTCTGATGCTTCGCGCGACAAAGTGCTCGCGGCCCTTCCCAATGCCACGATGGCGCACTTCTGCACACACGGCATCTTCGAAACCGCCGATCCCTTCCAGTCCCGTCTGCTCCTCGCAAACGGAGAGCCCCTGGCGCTCGACACGCTTCTGCCGATCCTGAATAACAGCAACAGCAAACTGAGCGAAGTGATTCTCTCCGCCTGCGAAACAGCGGTGGTTCCGTCGTGGCGTTTTGCGGATGAACTTCTGGGCTTTCCTGCGGCCCTTCTCTCCCACGGAGCCGCCACCGTGATCGCCAGCCAATGGCCCGTTGACGACTTGGCCGCTGCTGCTCTGATGGGTGAGTTCTACCGACAACGGCGAGTGGAGGGCGGCAAATCTCCTGCGCAGGCACTGCACGCCGCGCAGAACTGGCTTCGCAAGGTCAGCGCGGACGAACTCTACAATCGTCTCGAGCGCTTCACGGAGGCACCCGACCCGCTCGGATCAATAGCCGCCGATCTTCGAACCTCGCTGTTCGCGAAGGATCCTGAAGAGAGACCATTCGACCATCCCTACTACTGGGCAGCCTTCACCGCCTCCGGAATCTGAACCTTATGACGCAACTCCAGCAAGTCGCAAATGCCGAAATCCTCACCGCGAATTGGGATCAGCTCCGTCTCCACATCGGCGACATGTCTCCCGCCTTGGCGGCCGAGTTCTCGGCTCTGGGCGCCAAACTGCAGGACCCCGTCTCGCTGGAGGACCTGCCCAAGATCATCGACGATCTACTTCGCCTGATCCGCAACACTCCCGCGGGTCCGTATGCCCGCCAACTCATCGCGCGAGCCGGTATCGGGGACCGCGCCACAACCCGAGGCGCCGGCCTGAACTCCCTGGCTCCGGCCAGTGTCGAGGCGGGCCCCCTGCTGGAAGCAACAGATGCCGCCAATATGCTCGGCTCCGTCCTGACCTCATCCAAAGACTCACTTGGCATCACGCACGTTCCGATCTTCTACGCCACAAATCGCAAATGGAACGGCACGGCCTTCGCGGGGGACCCAGCCGACGCCCTGAGCTACGGGTATAGCTGGGTCACGATCCCCGCCAACCATGCAACCGGACACATCGAAAAACGGCCGTGGTGGAATTGCCTCTCCGATCCCGGCGATCCGGAAAAGTATTTCACCTGCGCCGTACACAACCTTCCGAAGCCGCAATTTCTCGGGGACCTCGAGAAGGCCTGCCTATCCGCCGAATCGCGGCACATCCTCATTTTGCTGCACGGCTTTAATGTGTCGTTTGAAGAGGCTGCTATGCGAGCGGCCCAATTCGCAGAGGACACTCAGTTTCCCGGGCTTATCGTTCTTTATAGCTGGCCGTCGCAAGGATCCTGGTCTGGATACAACGCCGACGAAGCCCGGGCCGCTGCTTCGGGTGAAAGGATGGCCGAATGTCTAAACGATCTAGTAGGAGGACCCTGGACGCAGCTAAGCCTCCTGGCGCACAGCATGGGAAACCGAGTGATGATTTCAGCCCTGGCGGACAACAACCGGCCCCAACTCCCCTTCAGCCAACTCGTGATGGCGGCTGCCGACGTCTATGTGGACGAATTCAAACCCAAATTCGACAAGCTACAGCAACACGGACTGCTTCCTTGCACCTCCTACAGCTCTCGGAAGGATCTGGCATTGAAGCTGTCCAGTTGGATTCACAGCGGCCCTCGCGTTGGCCTTATCGACGATTTCTACTTCGACCGCGGCGACAACGAGTCGATAGACGCGACCGCTGTCGATCGCGGCTTGCTCGCGCACGGCTACTGGTCGGGAGATCGCGCTCTGATCACCGATATCCGCACTCTCGTCCTCGACGGGTTTCGTGCAAAACAGCGCGGACTGAAGCAATCCGGGGCGTACTGGAGCTTCCCAAAATAACGCAAGGTGGCGAGGCACCGTCAGGTATCCGCCGGGGCGGTCAAGATCGCTTTTGATTCGGTGATCAACAAATGCGCGCTCGCGCTCAACCTCTTTTAGGGACCTGCCTGGCGCTTGGCAAGAAAAGATCAGTGCCGGGGGGGTTCTGGGTGGTAGTGAATTAGTTACGACTGGCTGCTAATTGCGCAGGGCCATAGCGCTGGCCCAATCGGCCGGAAGTGCACCGAGGGGCAGCAGCTGACCCTTCTCGAGGTGGCGGACTGTTTTGGCGAACTTCGCGGCGTGCGGATCGTGCGTGACGAGGACGATAGTCTTGCCGAACTCCTTGTTGAGGCGGCTCAGCATGGTTAGAACATCTTCTGCGGCAGCGGCGTCCAGGTTTCCGGTAGGCTCATCGGCGAGGATAAGGTCGGGGTCTGTCACGATAGCTCTTGCGATGGCAACCCGCTGCTCCTGGCCCCCGGATAATTGTTTGGGCAGGTGGCCGAGGCGATCACTGAGTCCGACGAGTTTCAACGCGGTCTGGGCGTGATCAAGCCGCTCCTTTTTGTTCAAGCGGGTGAGCTTCAGGGGCAGCTCGACGTTTTCTAAAGCCGTCAGGACAGGAATGAGATTGAAGGACTGGAAAATGAAACCGATGTGCTCGTTGCGCCAGTGGGCGATCTGCTTGTCGCTCAGCTGGCGCAGATTGGCTCCGAGGACTTCTATCTGACCGTCGCTCGGTTTGTCCATGGCGGCGATCAGATGCAGCAGGGTGGATTTGCCCGATCCCGACGGACCCATGAGGGCGACGAAATCGCCGCGCTGGATCTCAATGTTTGCTCCATCAAGGGCCATGACGTGGAATTCGTCGCGCACATACTCTTTGCTTAGATCGGCTGCCCGCACCACTACTTCACTCATGTAAGGTCCTCATCCCTTTACTAAAACTTTTTGTCCGTCTTTCAAACCAACCGGCGGATTGACGATCAGATCTTCACCGCCGATGAGACCGCTCTCTACCAGCACACCGCTGCCTGAACTTCCGCCGGTTTTAATGCTTCGCTTGCGTGCGTGATCATTGACCACGACGAAAACACTTCCGTTCGCGACTGCGTTCTGCGGGATCACAATGACACGCTTCGCGGATCCGGAATTCTGGGCCTCCGCCGCATCGTCATAGAAAGCAACTGTCGCGTTCATGTCCGGCCGCAGATAGCCATTCGGATTCTCGACTTTTACTTTCACCTGGACGGTAGCTTTGGCGCGATCGGCTTCCGGCGAGACCTGCTCTACATACCCTTTGTATTTGCGATCCGGGTAGGCGTCCGTGGTTATGATGCCCTTTTGTCGAGGGCCCAGTTTGGGGAAATCGTTCTGGCTGATGTCGAGCTCGACCTGCAAGTCACTCAGGTCTGCCATGGTGACGATGTATCCCTTCGCCCCTTTGTCACCGACGAAGCCGGTAGTGATGAATTCACCTTTCTCGACGTTGCGATCGAGAATCGTGCCGGTAATCGGAGCTTTGATGACCGTGTTATCCAACTGGCTCTGCGCATAATCGAGCGCGCCCCTGGCCTGATCGATCTGGCCGCGGACCTGCGCGATCTCCTCCTTGCGCGGGCCAAGGACGGATAGATCAAGCGTCCGCTGCAGACTGGCGACTTTGGCGAGATCGCCATCGTATTTGGCTTGTGCGTCGTCGAGCGCCTGCTTAGAGAGGACGCCTTCTCTCACGAGCTGACTGATGCGTTCGAGAGAAGCCTTCGAGTCACCCAAATCGGCGCGGCTCTGGTTGACATCGGCGCGCGCCTTTTCCACTTCTTCGGGCCTCGAGCCGTTGAGATCCTCCTGCAGCTTGGCTTGCAGATTCGAGAGCTGACCTTGCTGCTGGAGGACTTGCGCGCGGTACTCATCATCTTCAAGACGGACGAGCACCTGACCGGCTTTGACGCGATCGCCCTTATCGACGCCGATCCAGGCGACCCTTCCATTGACTTTCGAAGCGACTTCGATTTTATGCGCGGCGATAATGTAGCCGGTGGCAGTAAGGATCACCTGCTCGCCCGCAGAAGAGGCCGTGACGGGAGACTGGACGGTAACGGTTTCGACCGGCACGGCAGCATTCAACTTCTTAAGGGTAAGGACGGCGCCGATAGCAGCCAGCGCGACGACGAGGGCGATGATGATCAGTTTGCTAACCGGGCGGGGTTCCTGCGTCCGCTTGGCGGCACGATCTATGCGGAGACTCTTGAGCTCGGTTTCCATAGACAACAAAGAATAGTACGCGTCTAGACTTCACGAAGTGCGGTCAAAATTTCTTTTTTGGCAGCCTGGCGCGCGGGGAGAAGACCGCCTATCGCGCCCAGTATCAACGAAAACACCACGCCAACCAGCATGATGTCGGGCCCTATCCGGATGTTGAAGCTCGTTTCACTGAAAGTTATGAAGTTGCCGAGACTCGTGGTCACACTATTCAGCGGGAACACGATGAGACAGGCGAGCAAGCCTCCAAACAACGACAGAAGCACCGATTCGAAAAAGAAGCTCAGCAGGATACTGCCGCGAGTGAATCCAAGGATGCGTAGCGTTCCGACCTCTTTCGAACGGCGCGCCACGGCGGCATACATGGTGTTCATCGAGGCAAAACAGCTGCCGACGGCCATGATGATGCAGACGAAGAAGCCGAGGAATTTGATCGGCGCGGCGGAAACGGTCTGGGCATCGTAGTAGGCTCTTTCGCTCAGAACGGTTACGTTCAGACGCCGATCGCTCTCGAGCGATTTTTTAAGAGCAGCGGCCGAGGCCTCGTCAGTGGCCTGCAGCAGGGCGGAGCTGTAAGTATCGGGGCGATTGAAGTCGGAGGCAACCTGGTTGCCGTCGCCGAAGATCTCGCTGTTTACGGAGCTGTCACCGCCGTCCATGACGCCGACGATGGTCCACAGACCTTTGCCGAATCTGAGCTGCCTGCCGACCTGCGCGGCGGGATAGCGCTTGGCGAGGTTCTTGCCTACGGTGATTTCGCGCTGGCCGGGACTGAACCAGCGGCCCTGCGCGATTTTGAGTTTGCGCATGGCGACGCCACCCTGGGACAAACCACGAAGGGTTATGTTGATTCCGTCTGGATGCTGCTCGCTCGGCATGTTGATGATGGTGACGACTTCAAGAGAGGCAAGCGGCTGGCCGCCTGGTCCGACAGCGATGCCAGGGGAATTTTTGGCTATCTGAAATTGCTCCGGCGTGAAGAGACTCGTCAACTCAGAGTTGCCGCCCTTGCGCAACACGAGAACATGCAGGGGGTCTCCGGTGGATTTGAATGCCGACTCGAGACCTGCCACTAAGCCGAGCACGGCGAGGAGCACGGCTACGGTCATTGCGATGCCGGCCGCTGTCATCAGAGTGGTTGCTTTCCTGACGACGAGGTTGCGGAGGTTGTAGGAGAGAGGGATCGCCATGAGTTTTGCCTACCCGCTATAGCGGAGAGAGTCGAGAATGTTTGTGCGCGCCGCATTCCATGCCGGCACGAATGAGCTAATCAAGCCGATGAGCAAAGCGATCGCCAGGCAGACGACGGCGGTGAAGGGCGTAATGGTCAGCGAATTGACCTGCAGCATGGCGCCCGCGCCCGATTTGGTGACGCCGGCCGTCAGCAAGGAGGCAAGCAACAGCCCAATGATGCCGCCGATCAAAGCGATGAAGATCGCCTCGCCGACAACGATGCCGAGGACCGCGCCATTGGTGAACCCGAGCGTTTTCAGCACGCCGACCTCTTTGATCCGTTCGCGTACCGACATGGCCATGGTATTGCCCGAGACCAGCAGAATGGTGAACGTTACGGCGGCGCAGATGCTCAGGAGGAAGAACTTGATGTTGCCCAGGAACGAGACGAAGCTGAGCGCGAACTGCTGTTCAGATTCGGTCTTGGTGGGAGTGGCCGCATTCTCAAACATGGAATCGACAGTCTTGGCGATGCGCGGCACGTCTTCGGGACTATCGGCCAGCACTGCGATGACACTGATGTAATTGCGGCGGCCGAGGGGAAGCGCGTCGCGCAAGTAGTCGTAATTGAAGAAGAGTGTTTGAATCGCATCAGGATCTTCGAAAATCCCGACGACTTTCAGGTCGAGAGTTACGGGATAGATATCGCCAATAAGAGTGACGCGGTCGCCCAGTTTGATATTCAACTTGTCCGAGAGGTCCTGCGAAATTACACAGCCGGTGCGATCGGTAAGGAAGGCGTGCCGCTGGTCTTCCGGCATTTTCATTTGCGTTCTGATTTTCAGGAATGGCTTCGGCTCTACGCCCAGGCGAGCGAAGAAGTTGCGTTGATCAGTATCTTTGTAAGTGCCGCCGAACCAGTTCCAGACAGATACTTCCTGCACTCCGGGAACGTGCCGGACTTTCTCTTCGTAGGCGATCGGAATCGGTTGCGCGAGAGACACGCGATGGCGAACTACTAGGCGTAGAGCTTGTCCAGGCGATTCCTGGCCAAGAAAAAGGGCGTGATAGATGGAAATGAGAACGCCGAGAAGGCAGAGTGAAACTGCAATGCTCGATACAGTCAAGGCGCTGCGGCGGCGATTCCGCAACGTGTTCTTGAAGGCCAATGGAAGATATCGGAACATGCAACTCCTTTTGGCTAGGGTAGCGTAGATATCGGAGTTTAGACGAGCCGAAGCCAAATCATCGTTTGTATCGGATGAGCCGGGCAAAACACGATGTGAACCGCTGTTCAGATGAATGCTCTCAACACTTGGACTAACGCTGACCAGCTGTTCATGCGGCGCGCGCTAGAGCTTGCCGGTCAGTCCGCGGGGAGTGAGATTCCTGTAGGCGCGGTATTGGTGCGCGGGGGTCAGATCGCAGGGGAAGGTTGGAATCGTCCGGTTGCTTCGCACGATCCAACGGCGCACGCGGAGATCGAGGCGATCAGACAAGCAGCGGTCGAGTGCGGCAATTACCGCCTTGCGGGCTCTGAGCTTTACGTAACTCTGGAGCCGTGTGTGATGTGTGCAGGAGCGATTGTGCTTGCGCGGGTGGAGCGCTTGATTTTTGCGGCGCGCGACCTTCGTTTTGGAGCAGTGAGAAGTAAGTTCAGGCTCGCGGACTCGGATCTGCTCAATCATCGGGCAAAAGTAGAGGAGGGTTTGTTTGCAGCTGAGGCGGGCGAGCTGCTGGCTGCTTTTTTCAGAGGCCGGCGGTGACAATGCCCGAGGTCGTACGAAGAAAAAGCCGGATGTTGCCATCCGGCCCTCGATAGTCCTGCGGTACGTGCGGTACTTAGGCGGCGCGTTTGAGCGGGAATTTCAGGATAGTTCTGGTGGTGCGAGGCTCAGGAGCGGTTTCGACTTTGAAAGGGGTCGTGATGGCGACGACTTTGTCGCGTCCGGTGCTGCTGAAGTATTCGTCGAGCGGGAAGAGCGCATGCGGTTCCAATTCACGGAAAGTTTTGCCGAGTTTCTGCTCAATGCGATATACGGCGTGGAAGAAAGTGCCGCGGTCGATATTCATTTTGCGGCAGCACAGCTTCCAATCAGCCCCTAAGAGGAAGTGGAATTTGAAGAGGCTGTATTCTTTCTCGGTCAAGGTTCGCCGAGTAACAAGGCAAAAATCAGCCACGTACTCTTCGTTCTTCAAGCCCCACACAGATCTGCGCTGGCGGCCCGGATTGGATTCGAGGGAGACACGGCTGACGTACTTCTCCTTGATAGCGCACTGTTGGAAACGCGCGTAGCAGGCGCGAAAAATGGCGCGAAACACGCAGTTGCAAGGAGTCGACACTCCGGCACGTCCTGGCCTGAGGCCAAGACCGTAACAATAGGTGCAAGACTGCTGAGCGAGGGCTAAGGTTTCTGATCGGGTCCAATTCATTGGTTCTTATTGGTTTCTGCTTTCACTCCCGTTGCCGGGAGTTAATTACGTTTTCTGTTTATGCCTAGAACTTACAGGACTTTAGAAATTGTCCACCAAAAAGTTGTAAAAATTTTCCAGGGTGGGCGCGTAAAACCAGGGATTGTCGTCCTAAGTCTAATCCTGGCAGGGATTTCTAGACGAACCTGGGGATGGCACAAAACATTGTAAAAAGCACCTCATTCCTCGTAAATTGGTAGAGCCTATTTCAAGTTGGAATCACTTTCGAGGACCGAGTGCTCACGTTTGAGGCTCTTCAAGCCCGGCTTATTGCTTCCGTCAACGCGCGGATTCATAACGGAGAATTCTCCGAGAGGGCGCTCGCGCGCCTAGTGGGGATTTCGCAGCCGCAGTTGCACAACGTCCTGAAAGGCGCACGGCGGTTGCACGTGCCGCTAGCGGATGCATTCCTGGCGAAGCTTCATATCTCGCTGCTCGATCTCCTGAGCAGCGAGGAGTTGCTGTTTGTAGAGGATCCATCGCCTGATTTCCTCCTGAGTGAGATGCGGCGTTTGCGGCTGTTGCGAAAGAGTTCTTCTCCGACACCAGCGAAGCCCCGATCCAAACGCGAGGCGGGCTGAAAGCGCGGATGCGGTGCCACAGGACAGGATAGGAAAGATCCTACCTACTGGCACCACCTCCTTTCAGCTCGGACTCGGAGCAATTCGTTTCAAAGCTGCCATCGATCCCGGTTCGGCACCGGCCCAAGTTGAATCACGTTTCTTAACGAAACGCAGAGCGGCTCCGCAGCGCTGACTGCGGCTAGATCGACCAGCCATCCCGTTTGCTAAGCATTTTATCTAGAACTATTTAGGAGGATCTCGCGCGCTCTTTGGCGCACTGGTGGAGCCGTTGCCTTTACGGAAGGCGACGCCGGTTACGGAAAGTGACCGGCCAGGAGAACCCACTTGAACGCTGCTGCCAAAGTCGCCTTTTCAACATCCGTAACCGAGACTTCCCGCCGGGACGAACTGATCACCGCGCATCTGCACCTGGTGACCGCCATTGCGGCGCACGTGCAGAACTCGATTCCGGTGCACGTAGAACTTGACGACCTGGTGCATGCCGGCACGATGGGATTGTTCGATGCGGCGTCAAAATACCGGGACGACAAGGAAGTGGCGTTCCCCACTTACGCAAAACATCGCATTCGGGGGGCAATCATCGACAGCTTACGGCAGCAGGACTGGGCATCGCGTAACCTGCGCCAGCGCTTCAAGCAAATGGAGACTGTCACGATCGAACTGACCACTAAACTGGGCCGCACGCCGACCGAAGCGGAAGTCGCGAAGGCTATGGGACTGGACAGCCGGCGATGGCAGGCGTTGATGGTGGATTTCAGAAGCCTAAACGCAGCGGCCACGCAGCACCACACGCACGAAGGCGAAGAACAACTCGCACCGGAGATTCCCGCAACCCCGGCACAGGCTCCGGATCGTCTGTTTGCCCGCTCGGAACTGCGCGAGAAGCTGGCAGCGGCGATGCACACCCTGCCTGAGAAGTATCGTGAGGTGGTCGCAATGTACTACGACCGCGATATGACGATGAAGGAAATTGGCAGCCGCCTGGGCGTGAACGAGAGCAGAGTGTCGCAGATTCACAAGAGCGCGCTGCAGCGGATGCAGGAAGCGCTGGGCAGCTTCGGGATCTGCTCCGCCGCTGCCTTCTGAGCGAGCCGGAACAGCCGATCATTGGACGTTGATCTGATAAGGCAGGATGCGCAGCAGGCCACCTTTGAGCAAGAGGCGGCTCGGAAGAGACGGGAGGAAGCTGTGCAGTTTGCTTTCGGTAGCGCTCTCCTGGAGCGATTCCGGAGAGGAGTTCGCCAAGACCTCCCACAGACTCCGGCGGGGTGGAAACATGACCAGGTTGGTGGCACCGGCGGGAGAAAGGTGCGCCTTCTGACGCACCATGGCAATAGCCTCGTCGAGGCCACCGAGCTGATCGACTAAACCGTTCTGCCGCGCCTGCGCTCCCATCCAGACCCGCCCTTGAGCGAGGGGGTCGATCTGGTCATAAGCTTTCCTGCGGGCAGAGGCGACTTTGGTGACGAATAACTTATAAGTGGACTCGATGGATTCGTGAAGCTTCTGTTTGGCGGCGTCGGAGAGCGGCTCGGAAACTGCGTCCATTTCGGCGAGCTTGCCGCGCGACAGCAGATCGGTCTGGATACCGAGTTTATCGAGAAGGCCGTGAATGACAGGCCTAGTGTAGAGCACGCCGATGGATCCGGTGATGGTGTCGGGATAAGAAATGACGGGGTCGCCGGTCATAGATATGTAATAACCGCCCGAAGCGGCCACGTCGGACATGGAGATGACGGTAGGTTTAGCAGCGCTCAAGAGCTTTAGTTCATGGAGGATGACATCGGAGGCGAGCGAATCACCGCCGGGCGAGTTGACGCGCAGAATAACACCTTTGACGCCTGAATCGTTTCTGACCTGCCGGATCACTCTGGCGAAGGACTGGTCGGCGATCTCGGTTTGATTGCTGAAGGTATTGGAGGAGTCACCCTGGACGATTTCGCCATCGCCTACGAGTACGGCGATGCGGTCTCCCTGCCCCGGCTCGGCCCGGAAATAGGTACGGATCTCTACCCGGTTCAGGGTGCTGAGGCCGGTTTTTTTCTTGAGATCGCCGTAGACTTCATCGTTGTAGCCAAGGGAGTCGATGAGCCCCGCGTTTTTGGCCTGGTCGGCAGTAAACGGTCCCACATCAATGATGGATTTCATGTCCGCGGCGCTTTTGTGCCTGCCTTGCCCGACGGTGGAACAGAAGTCTCCATAGAGTTGATCGAGCACTTGCCCGAGAACTTCGCGCGTCTCGGGAGACATATTCGTGCGGGTGAAAACGTCCCCGGCATCTTTGTAGCGACCGATATGATCGACCTCGAAGGTGACCCCGAGTTTGTCGAGGCCGTTCTTGAAGTACATGGCCTCGACGAGAAATCCTTTGACGTTAAGCATGTCGCCGGGCGAGAGGTAGATCTTGTCGGCGGCGGAGGCGAGGTAATACTCACGCGAGCCCGGAGATTCGAGATAGGCGTAAACGGGCTTACCCGATCTTTTGAACTCGACGATGTCCTGGCGGATCTCCTGAAGACGCCCCCAGCCGGCGAGTAGGCCATGGGGTTCGAGGATCACGGCTTTGATGCGGTTATCGTTGGCTGCCTGGCGCAGGGAGGTCCAAATATCGCGAACGGTAGGCGCGGCCTGCTGCTGAAAAAAAGGAATGGCTACATCGACGGGCGCCGACTCGGGAACATCACCTTTGAGGCTGAGCACGAGAGCGGCATTCGCTGCGACGGTGGGAGGTTTGCTGGCGAAGGCTCGTCCGAGGGCCAGGAAGATAATCAGGGTTCCGAAAACCGCGACGACAATTCCGACCAGCACGCCCAGCAGAAATTTCCACATAGCTTCCCGTTTCTCCCTTTGCAGCGTAGCAGGACTTACTGAAGGCGTAGTTACAGGAGCGGGGATGGCCAAAACTCAGCCAGCTGCTCGGTCGTGAGGCGGTAGTAAACGCTTGCGAAGGACCCGTCAGGCCTGCGCGGCCTCGAGAAGCTTCACAACCGCGGGATCCTGACCGTCTCGTGCGCGGTTCAGCGCGGTGTGTCCGGATTTGTCCTTAAGAGCGGGGTTGGCTCCGCGCTTTAACAGGAGGGCGACGGCTTCAATCCGGCCAAGGGAGACGGCCATCATCAGGGGAGTTGCACCGGATTCGAGATCGCGAGCGTTTATGGGAGAACCCCGATCGAGCAGCAGGCCGATGACTTCCGTGTTCCCGGCGAGGGCGGCATCGTGTAAAGGAGTCCCGCCTGTCTGGTTACGGATATCGAGCCGCGCACCGCGATCGAGCAGCAGGCGCACGACTTTCGACTGGCCCTTAAGGGCAGCATCGTTGAGATAGCTGGAGCCGGCAAGGGTAGGACGATTCGGGTCCCAACCGGAGCCGAGCAACATGCTCACTATTTCAGTGCGGCCCCGCCCGACGGCGCGTTCCATGGCTTCAGAGATTGTGGCTGGCAGGTTTGCGTTCCGCGGCGCGAGTTCGAGTAGGACGGCCACGGCTGCCCGGTTCTTGTAAGCGAGGGCGAGGTCGATGGGAGTTTGGCCCCAGCGGTCGCGGGAGGCCGGATCGGCGCCGGCCTCGATCAGCACAGAGACCAAGCCACCGTAGCCTTTTACGCAGGCTTCGTCCAAAACGCCCCGGCCATCAGAATCGCGAACGCGCCGGACATCAGCACCGTGGTGGAGCAAGAGCGACGCGTTTACGGTTCGGCCATGCAGCACAGCTTCATCTAGGGGCGTGTTGCCGTTTGCGGCGAGCGCTGCGATATCGGCATGCGCGGCGAGGATCAGGTCGAGGCACTCGGTGTTCGATCCCGAAGCGGCGAAGTGCAGGATTGTCTGCTCTCCGTCATAGCGGAGCGCAACATTCGCGCCGGCGGCGAGGAGGCTTTTGACGAGATCGGGACGCCCGGCAGCCACGGCATACAGCAAAGCACCGGCTTTCGCTTCGCCCGGACGAAGGTTCGGGTCTGCGTGTTGTGAAAGCAGGTAGGAAACGATAGCTGCTTTACCTGCGAGGACAGCCGCGATGAGAGGCGTGTTGCCAGCAGGATCGGTGGCGTTGATGTCCGCTCCCGAGCCAAGCAAAGCCTTGACAATGTCTAACCGGCCATGATGTATGGCCAACGTTAAAGAGACCGAGCGATCCGCGGGCTCGAATAGCGGCGAGGCGACAAGTTGAAAGGGATAGGCTCTCGGGGGTGGCGAAAGCCAGAGGAAGAATGCGCTGAGTTCCAAGATCGCAATCGACCGGAACATGCCCTTAAGCGTACCACTGGCGTAGGCCGCTCAGGAGAACTACCCAATATAAGATTGGATACACAAAGAGCGCCACATTGCTGTGGCGCTCTTTGTTCTTAGATTCTAAGAAACACGCGCACGACGGGCTGAAAGTCAAGCTCACCACTCGAAGGATCGGTGGCGCGCAGCCGCGCTCTTTGCGCTTTAGGCAGCGACGTGCTTATCCAGCATCTTCTGAAATTCAGGCTTGCTGATCGCTCCGACCTTCTGCTCGACGATCTCGCCACCCTTGAAGAGGAGGAGAGTCGGGATTCCGCGGATGCCGTAACGATAGGCAGTCTGCTGGTTCGTATCTACATCCAGCTTGCCCACTTTCACCTTACCGGCGTAATCGGCCGCAACCTGATCGACGGTTGGGCCCATCATGCGGCACGGGCCGCACCATTCCGCCCAGAAATCAACCAGGACGGGAACGTCCGCGCTTAAGACATCTTTATCGAAGGTGTCGTCAGTGAAGGTTACTGTGTTGGTACCAGCCATTTAAAACTCCAATCTCCATTGTGTTGATGATCTAACATCCGGTTTTGATTCACCCAAACGGGTTATTGCCAGCCATCCCTGCCTCCCCCCTACGGTAAACTGAGGGGCAGAATTCACAAACCGCAGGGTCCAATTGATTCGTCTTAGATTTGTTTTTTTCCTGACGATGGCGCTCGCCTTCGCTACGTTGCGCGCGACGGGAGGGCAAGCTGCCGGCCCAGCCGAGGGCAGCCGTACCCAACCAGCGGAGAACGGGTTCAGCGTGAGCTTAACTATGTTCACAACCCTCGCAGCCATTAACGATGCAGGGTACGATGCGGGCATTGATTCGCCTTTGAATCAACAGTTTAAGGTTCGAACTCAGGTCCGTGAGCTGCTGGCAAAGCGGGACGTACCCTGCCTGAGCGAGTTGAAGGAGTACTACAAGCAGCATAAGAAGGCTTCAGATACCGCCGATTTGAGCCAATACATCTCGTTCGCGCTGGTTGCGGGCGATGCACCCAGTTTCGAGCTGCCAAAGGGCGCGGTACCGCCGGATGTCGAATCGCTTAGAGGATTCAGCGACATACTCTCGAGATTCTACAAACAAGCCGACATCGAGAGTCTCTGGAACCGGGCTCAACCCGCTTACACGACGGCTATGGCGAAGTACCAGGATGCGGTGATCGGGACTCTGTTCGAGACAAACGGCTATCTGAGGAATCCGTCCGGCTATCTTGGACGGCGTTTTCAGATCTACCTGGACCTGCTTGCCGCGCCCGACCAGGTGCAGGTGCGCAGCTATAAAGATGATTATTTCGTGATCATCACGCCGACGACGGCGCCGGTGATCGACGAGATACGAGACGCGTACCTGGCCTATCTGCTTGACCCGCTTAGCTTCAAGTACAGCGCCCTGATCGAGGACAAGAAGCCGCTGGCGAAATATGCCGAGGAGGCACCTGCGCTCGATCTGGCTTATAAGGACGACTTTTCCCTGCTTGTGACCAAGTGCCTGATCAAAGCGATCGACAGCCGATTGAGGCATGAGGGCGCGGAGAAGCGAGAGTTGTACGTAAACGAGCAGATGCGTGAGGGCTACATCCTGACAGCGGGATTCGCCGACCTGCTTCCAGCCTATGAGAAGCAACCGGACGCGTTCCGGATCTACTATCCGGACCTGGTTTCGGCGCTGGATGTAAAGAAAGAAGAGAAGCGGCTTAAGAATATTGAGTTCGTGCAATCGGTGCCGGGCAAGGTGATTGCCCCTCCGGCAAAGATGCAGATAGACCCGGCAGAGGAGTCGGTGGAAACGGCCGAAGGGCTCTTTGAGCAGCACGATGCGGAGACGGCGAAGAAGGAGTTCAAGAAGGCGCTCGGGCAGACATCGGACACAGGAATACAGGCTCGGGCGGAATACGGTTTGGGGCTGATCGCTCTTGAAGAGAAACGTTGGGACGAGGCGCTCAATCTCTTTCAACATGCGGCCGATGCAAATCCGAGTTCGGCCGCGGCGGCCTGGGCTCACTATTATCTTGGCCAGTTGCAGTTGAAGGCAGGCGATCAGGAAAAGGCAGCTGCCCAGTTTCATCTGGCGCTGGCGACCCAAGGCATTTCGGCAAAAGCCCGGGAAGCCGCCGAGAGGGCATTGCAGAGTATTTCATCGTCATCAGGAGACAAATAGCAATGAGAAGGATTTTAAGTCTGGCCACGTTAATGGGCGTTATGGCGGCGCCGGCGTTCATGCAGCAAGCGCCAAAGCCCAAGTCGCAAAAGGAAATCGATGCCTTAAAGAAGGTTCAGGCGGATGCACAGGCGAACAACCCGGATCAGGAGATCCAGGACATCAACTTCGTTCTGGAAAACTTCGCCGATACCGAGTACAAGGATATGCTCTTGAGCATGGCGATGGAGGCTGCCGAGCGAAAGAACGACTACGGGCAGATTGTGGCATTCGGCCAACAGGCCGTGCAGGCGAACCCGAACGATCCGATGGTACGCGCGACGCTGGCGGAGGCGATCGCTCAGCATTCAAAGGATACGGACCTTGACAAGGACAAGAGCGTAAAGCAGATTCAGGATTATGCGAACAAGTCGCTGGATCTGCTGAAGACGTCGAACACGGCGCCGACAGGTGTTGCGCCGGACAAGTGGCCGGATCTCAAGAAGCAGCTGACCTCGCAATCATATGACGCGCTCGGACAAGCCGCGGAACTGGACAAGAAATATCCTGACGCGATTACGAACTACAAATCGGCGTTGGATGCTCAGCCGACGAACTCGGTAGCGATGGTGAGACTGTCCAAAGCCTATGTTGAGAACAAGCAATACGACGACGCGATTTCAACGGCAGACAAGGTACTTGCAATGGCGGACGCGCCACCCCAGGTGAAGCAGTTCGCGCAGCAGCAGAAAGACAACGCGACGAAGCTGAAAGGTGCCAAATAAACTCCTAGATGCGAGGAGCTGAAGCGCGGGGGGCGAGCTCCGCGGAAATGGGTGGCGGCCCGCGTACCTCCGCCGGCTCTCCTGTTGCAGCAGAGGAACTCGAGCAGAAGCTTGGATATAAATTCAATGACCGAACGCTTCTGCTGCGGGCATTAACACACCGTTCCTGGCTGGCAGAGCGCGGGTCTCCTTCACCGGACGAGGGGGACAACGAGCAGCTGGAGTTTCTCGGTGACGCGATTCTTGGCTTCGTTGTCAGCGAGGCTTTAGTGAGGCGCTATCCGCAGGCTACCGAGGGACGGCTCTCACAACTTAAAGCACATCTGGTCAGCGCACAGCATCTGCATGGCTGCGCCCTAGAAATGGGGCTTGGAGACTTCCTACAACTCGGGAAAGGTGAAGATCGCAATGGCGGCAGGGCACGAAAGACTCTGTTAGCTAATGCGCTCGAAGCGCTGATCGCGGCGCTGCACCTGGATGGCGGGCTGGCGGTTGCGACCGGTCTGATTGAAAGAGAGATTCTGAAGCGGATCGAGAGTCTCGAGGAACTGGGTCCGGCGGGATTACTCAATTACAAGAGCCTGCTGCAGGAGCGTGCACAGGCGCTCGGGTTTGCGCCTCCGCGGTATATCACTTTGGGCGCGAGCGGACCTGAGCACGCTAAGCTTTTCACGATCGAGGCAAAAATCAGCGATTCGAAGAAAAGCCGCGCTACCGCCTCGTCAAAGAAGGCGGCGAGCCAGCGTGCGGCCGAGAAGCTTTACGAGAAGCTCGAGGCCGAGACGGAGGACGACAGCGATGCCCCCAGGCTGGAAGACGAGGATCAGACGGAGTGAGCGATCCGGATCTAGTGACCCGACGTGTCTTTCGATTCGAGCATGTTGAGGATTTCGGCAAGCTCTTTGCGCAACTCTTTGTGGAAAGAGAAGCCTGAGGCGGAGAACAACTCGGCCTGCGTGTTCGGCACTACAGGGGCGGGAGCTGGTCTCTTCGGCTTCGATTCGAGAACTTTCCTGGCGCCTTCGATGGTGTAGCGGCGGTCATAGAGCAGCCGTTTGATTTCGAGGACTAGTTCGACGTCTTTGCGCCTATAGAGGCGGTGCCCGGTGCCGGACTTTTTCGGTCCGAGCCCGGAAAACTCGGACTCCCAGAACCGAAGAACATACGGTTTGATGCCCGCCAAGCGGGCTACTTCGCCGATGCGGAAGTAGAGCTTGTCGGGAATGTCTGGGATTTCGGCGGGTCGAATGCTCGCTTCTTCCATCGTCACCGCAATTCGCCCATCATTGTATCCGTAGTGCCGGCAGTTCGGCGCGAAAGGTGACGGAGGCGCTAACGAACCTGGAGCGTAACCGTCACGGTCGCACTCACATCGACATCGCCCGATTCCACAGGGGTAGATACCTGCTCGGGCGTCATGGCGCGCAGAGCAAAAGTTTTCGCAAGAGGCCGGATGCTGGGGGTTTCCGTCGGCTCAGCTTCGAGCAGACCGACAACCGTGACGCCCAATGCATTCGCGAGTGCATCGGCGTTGGAGCGGGCTTTTACAGCAGCCGCAGAGAGGGCCTTCTGGCGCACGGCCGAAGGATCCTTAAGCGTAAAAGATACTCCATTTACATTTGTGGCGCCGGTCTGGGTAGCGGCATCGATCACTTTCCCGAGCAGCGGGAGCTGATCTACCGTGACAGTTACGGTATTACTCGCCTGGTAGCCGGTGAGGCGGGGAGGGTGGCCATTTGAATACTCGTACTGAGGGGCGAGCGAGTAGCCAGATGTTTTTACATCGCCGCCCGAACCCAATGCCTGCCTGATCGAGTTCAAAACCTGCGTGCTCTCAGCAGCATTATGGGCTGAAGCAGCCGCCGCGGAAGGCGCGGTGCTGGTAACTCCAATCGTCACTTCAGCACGGTCGGGCTTAGTCGAGATGACTGCTTCGCCAGAAGCACGTACGAAGTGCGGACGAGCAGAGTCCTGAGCAAGAAGCACGGGCGCAAGTACGGCGGGAATCAACAGGCAAGTGCGCAGCATCACTCGTTAACTTACCAGTTACGGCCCGAAAGATAAATCGCATCGAAGCTTCTCAACGTAGGAGAATGAGGACGGACGTTGAGAAGAAAACTGTTTCAGTGGCGCTCAAAGGACGGAGTTGCGCATTCGTTTGGAAGAGCTCTTGCACTCACTCTCACAGCCGTTCTGTTGTTGCTCCTTGGTAGCGGAACAGCAATCCACTTGTACGTCAGGAACCTCGGCCCGAGATCGAAAGAGAGAATCATCAGAGCGCTAGATGAGCGCTTCGACGCCGACGTACACATCGATTCCATCGAGATCTCGATGTTTCCTCACCCGGGCGTAGTGGTCGAAGGCATTTCTGTGAAACATAGGCTTTGGACATCGCCGCACCCTATGATCTACATTCGCCATCTTGCGGCGCGCACGAGCTACGCGACGCTGGTTGCCAAGGGAGATGAGGTGGATTTAGTCAAGCTGGATGGTCTTTTACTTTATCTTCCGAGGCGGCAGAACAGAGGTTTGGACGACCGCTCGACAACATCACACGACGACGAGCGCGGGAAGGGAGAGCAGCGTCTGCACTTTCTTATCAAACAGATAATCGCGGACGGGACGGTGCTCGAGATCGAACCGAAGCAGCCGGGAAAGCAGTCGCTGCATTTCGCTTTCGCAAAGCTCAGCCTCACGTCGGGAAGTCCTAGCCGGGAGCTCGCGTTCAAAGCCGATCTGAGCAACCCCAAACCGCCAGGCGAAATCATCACCGCCGGTTCGTTCGGGCCCTGGAACCGTGACGATCCACGTGCCACACCAGTATCAGGTGAGTACAGATTCGAGAATGCGAATCTCGGCGTGTTCAAGGGCATCCGGGGCACGCTTTCGTCCTCCGGAGAATACGGCGGCAGGCTGGACCACATCGACGTCAAGGGGAACACGGAGACTCCCGATTTTGCTTTGACAAGAGGGGGTGAACCGCTGCCTTTGAAGACAACGTTCCATTCGATAGTGGATGGCAGAGACGGGGATACGAGGCTCGACCGGGTTGACGCGACGCTCGGCACCTCGGAATTCCTTTGCCGGGGGGACATCGCCCACATCCCAGGGTCGGAAGGTAAGACGATCGCGCTCCAGGCAGAGACAAAAGGCGCGCGCATCGAGGACATACTCAAGCTGGTGCTCGGCAGCGCTCAAACGACAATGACAGGACCGGTGGACTTCAGAAGCAGCATTCTGATTCCGCAGGGGAAGGAACCAGTGATTGAGAAGCTTCAGCTACAGGGGACGTTCTCTGTTCCGTCGGCGAAATTCACGAGTCCCAAGGTGGAGAGAACACTGACAACGCTGAGTCTGCGCGCGCGAGGCATCGACAAAGAGGAACAAGCCGGGAAGAAATATGGCAGTGTGGCTTCCAATTTGATGGCGGCTTTCACGCTGCGCCATGGTGTCACCTCGTTTTCAAATTTTTCATTTGCGGTTCCAGGTGCAACTGTACGTCTGACAGGCAGCTTCAATCTGCGCTCGCAACAGATCGACATGAGAGGCGTGTTTCGCATGCAGGCGAAGCTCTCAGATACTCAGTCTGGATTCAAGCACCTTGCCCTGATTCCGTTGAGTCCACTTTTCGAGAAAGACGGCGCAGGGTTCGAGATCCCGATCGAGATTACCGGCACGCGAAAGCAACCCGTGTTTGGGGCGAGCATTTTTCATCACCGGGTAACAATACATTAAGATAAGTACGCCTATGAAGCACGCCGCGCCTGGGGTTTTTTGCTTAGTCGTCCTTATGTCGGGTTCGTTCGTCCTGCGGGGAGCCTCTTCACTTCCGAAAGAGCCCTTCGGCAAAACGCCGGACGGCCACGAAGTTTTCCTTTACACGCTGAAGAACGCTTCCGGTATGGAAGTGAAGATCACGAATTACGGTGGAACTGTCGAATCGGTCAAGGTGAAGGATCGGAAAGGGAAGTTCGATGATGTCGTGCTCGGGTTCAGCAACGTCGAGGGCTATACGGCGAAGATCAACACGGCGTATTTCGGTGCACTAATTGGACGCTACGGCAATCGGATCGCACGAGGAACATTTTCGCTGGACGGCAAGACGTATCACATACCGACAAATGACGGCCCTAACATGCTTCACGGCGGCACCGTAGGTTTCAACAAACGGATCTGGGAGGCGAAGGACGTTTCAACGGCTGACGAGCCAGCGCTCGAACTCCATTACCTGAGTCCGGATGGCGAGCAGGGCTTTCCGGGCAACCTGGACGTTACCGTACGCTACTCGCTCGATAATAAGAACGGACTGCATATCGACTACTACGCGAAAACAGACAAAGATACGGTGCTGAATCTGACCAATCACTCGTATTTCAATCTGCGAGGCGCAGGCAGCGCGACGGTACTGACTCATCGTGTCTCGATTGACGCGGACAGGTTTACTCCGATCAACAGCACGCTGATTCCGACCGGCAAGCTCGAGAGTGTTGCGGGAACGCCGTTCGATTTTCGCAAGCCGATGGACGTAGGCGCCCGAATTGGGGCGCGCTCAGAGCAGTTGCGCCTGGCGAAAGGCTACGATCATAACTTCGTCCTGAATCATCCCGGAGATCTGAACAAGGTTGCGGTGAGAGTAACGGAACCTACGTCCGGACGGGTTCTGGAAGTGTTCACGACTCAGCCGGGGGTGCAATTCTATTCAGGCAATTTTCTGGAAGGCAACATGCGGGGAATCGGCGGGGTTTACCGGCACCGGTCCGCACTGTGCCTGGAAGCGCAACACTTTCCTGACTCGCCCAATCACCCCAACTTCCCTACGACCGTCCTACATCCCGGCGAGGAGTTCCATCAAACTACGATTTACCGCTTTTCCGTGGAGTAGCGCCGCACCTTACTTGTGCATGCGGCGCAGCGTAAAGGCATCTGGCCGAAGATTTTCGTTGCGTAGCTTATTGCAGTCATCGGTCACGTGAATCAACTTGCCGGTGATGTGGTTAGATTGTTCGGAGGCGAGGAAAGCGGCGACTTTCAGCTGTGCGTCAGGCGAAACGCCTCCACTCCGGCGAGTCTCTTTGGCTTGGCTGACAACTTTAGGCTCGAGGCGCTGCTCGGCTCTGATCAACTCATCGGTCAAATTAGTGTAGGCCGTCCCTGGATCGAAGCAATTGATCTGCACGTTGTGCTCGGAAACCTCCGCCGCGACCGCTTCGACGAAGCGGACCACCGCAGTTTTGGAGGTCGTGTACGCGGACAGATTCAATTTGGGCGGTTCGTCGGAATCGCAGGTTAGAACAATGATCTTGCCTGCACGCTTTTCAACCATGGCGGGCAGTACGGCCCGAAACGAGTGAACAACTCCCAGGAGATTGATATTGAGAGCTTCATTCCATGACTTCAGCGAGTTCTGCATGAAGGAATTAACGGGGCCGATGGTAGCGGCGGCGCAGATGAGCGCATCGAGCGAACTACCGAAGGCAACACGCGCCCGATTTACAGCTAGCGTGAGTTGTTCAGGATCAGTGACGTCCGCACGGATACGCAGCGCATTGCCACCGGCCTGCTCGATTTCAATATGTGCGAGATCGATCTCGGCTTTACTTCGGCCTACGAGAGCGATGCGTGCGCCGAGGCGGGCAAAACCGAGGGCAAGGCGTTTGCCGATGCCTCTTCCAGCGCCCGTGATCAGAACGTTTTTGTTTTTAAATTCACCAGTTGATTTGGCCACGCTCAAACTGTTTCTGGGGGAGCAAACCTGGCCCCGACTCAAGGTTAAACCAAGGCTGATTCGCGAGCGAGCGAGAGCGGAAGCGCAAGTAGGTCAGGGTGCCATCTGACCGCACGGCGGCGAGCTCTCAAGCCCTTGTGAGCATTAGCTTTTGCGCTATACTGGCGAGAGTGGCGAGCCAGCAGCAGCGGCGAAGTCACCCATCCACTTAGTAAGAGGCTAATGAGTAAAGAAGACAGTATAGAAGTAACTGGAACGGTAGTTGAAAAATTTCCCAGCGGATTGTTCAGCGTCCAACTGGACCAGGATCGAACAGTTCTCGCTCATCTGGCTGGTAAGCTGCGACGCAACCGAATACGTGTTTTAGCCGGCGATCGCGTCACCCTTGAGATGTCTCCTTATGACCTCACCAAGGGTCGAATCACCTACCGCCACAAGTAATCTCTGTTCTATCCGGTCCGATTCCCCGAAGCGTGTTCTCGTAATTCTCGGCACACGGCCTGAAGCAATCAAGCTCGCTCCACTGATCTCGTATTTGCGAGCCGCCGACCGCGAGAACGTTTTAGAGACGGTGCTCTGTTCAACGGGACAGCATCGGGAGATGTTGGACCAAGTGCTTGATATTTTCGATCTCCGGCCGGACGTGAAACTTGACGTGATGCAGCCGAACCAGTCGCTGCCCGAACTGACGGCGTGTCTCGTGAGAGCGCTTGCGCCGGTTCTCAACGAGATCAAGCCAGCGATGACGATCGTGCAAGGAGATACAACGACCACGTTCTGCGGCGCGCTGTCTTCGTTTTACTCCGGTGTTCCCATCTCTCACGTAGAGGCGGGGCTGCGTACGTTCGATCCCCGGAATCCGTTTCCGGAAGAGAAGAATCGAGAGTTGACGGCGCGCCTCGCGGCATTGCACTTCGCTGCGACCGAGGAATCAGCTGCAAATCTGGGGCGCGAAGGCATCTCGAAACAGGCAATCGAAGTAACCGGCAACACCGGAATCGATGCGGCTCTCTCGATACGCGACCGGCTTGCGGCGGGCGCGGTTTCGGGTTTGAAGGTCCCACTCGACGAGCGTAAGAAGCTCATTGTAGTTACTGCCCACCGGCGGGAAAGCTTCGGACCGGATTTTGAAGATATTTGCCGGGCCGTCTCGCAGATCGCGAGCAGGGCCGACGTCCAGATTGTGTGGCCGGTGCATCGCAATCCGAACGTGACGCAACCGGTGGAGGCCGCGCTTCGTCACAAGAGCAACGTCGTTCTCACCGAGCCGCTCGACTACTTGCCGTTCATCGATCTATTACGCCGGGCTTATCTGCTGATCACCGATTCCGGAGGCATTCAGGAGGAAGCTCCATCGTTCGGGAAACCAGTGCTCGTTCTGCGAA
Organism: Terriglobia bacterium; assembly: GCA_963723645.1. Classification (GTDB taxonomy): domain Bacteria; phylum Acidobacteriota; class Terriglobia; order Bryobacterales; family Bryobacteraceae; genus Bog-105. The sequence goes on along the minus strand of CAVRRR010000003.1, from coordinate 894,363 downwards.
AGACGACGGAACGTCCGGAAGCTGTTGCAGCGGGCACGGTCAAATTGGTGGGCACGAATCCGGAAAGAATTGTTGGAGAGACCACGAGATTGATCGAGAACCAGGAAGAGTATGGGCGAATGGCTCGCTTGCATAATCCATACGGAGACGGCCATGCGAGCGGCCGTATTGCCAGACGCATCGCGGCATATCTCAGCATTCCTTTACCATAGAATCTTGCTGATCCCAACCCCATCGCGCCAGGAGATTCGTTCCCCGGGCAGCCGCAAGCCTTGGCCGCAGATCTATTTCGGGATCGCAGCTACATCTCTGGCAACATTAGTACTCGAACTCGCGCTGACGAGAGTGTTCTCGGTGGTGTACTTCTACCACTTCGCATTTCTTGCGATCTCGATTGCGCTGTTCGGGCTTGGAGCGGGTGGCGTGTTCTCTTACGTCGTCGCGAACTGGCCAGGCTCGCTCTACAGGAAAGTGGGTACGCTCGCAGCAGTGAATGCAATTGCGATCGTGGTAAGCCTATCGTTTCTGCTGGGCAGGACTGGCGAAATGACCACAGGTGGATTGCTGAGCGCATATTTTGTTGCGGCGATTCCGTTCCTGCTCTCCGGCACAATCGTCTCGCTCGTCATTGCGGACACGATCGGCCGGGTCAATAAGGTGTATTTTTTTGATTTGATCGGGGCCGCAGGCGGCTGCGCGGTGCTGGTTTTTCTGCTCAACTCGCTTGGCGGGCCAAACACGATTCTGATCGCGGCGGTTTTGTTCGCGGTCTCCGCCGCTATCTGGTTTCACCTCGCCGGGTCGTCGCAGGGACGGGTGACCGGCGTGGTTCTCGCGCTACTGCTGGTTGGTCTGATCACTCTGAATGCGAAGAAGTCGATCATCGACGTGAAGTTCGCAAAAGGGCAACAGCTCACCGACGAAGAGTTTGTGCGCTGGAACAGTTTCTCGCGCATAGCGTTGAAGCGGCAGGCGGATGGAGCGCAGCTCATCGTTATTGACGGCGATGCCAATACGTATGTAGCGCAATTCGATCTGAATCACTTAACGGAGAAACAGAAGTTTGATTTGAGTTATCGCGGGCCCAGTCTGCCGTATCTGCTGCGCCCGGGCGCGAAGACACTCATCATCGGCCCCGGGGGCGGCTGGGACGTGGGGCGGGCGCTTGCTTCGGGCAGCAAAGACGTGACGGGGGTAGAGATCAACCCCATCATTGCGACCGATATCATGCGGAAGAAATACCCGGAGTACAGCAACGGTTTGTACTTCAGGCCGGAAGTAAAGATCGCGATAGAAGACGGACGCTCGTTTGTGCGACGTTCGAAGGACCACTACCAGGTTTTGCAAGCGACTCTGGTAGATACATGGGCCTCAACTGCTGCCGGCGCCTTCGCTCTCTCGGAAAACAACCTTTACACGACGGATGCTTTCGTCGATTACCTTTCGCATCTCACTCCGGATGGCGTGATGGCGTTTACCCGCTGGGGCTTCGCTCCACCCCGCGAGTCTCTGCGGATTGTGTCGCTCGCTTACGCGGCGCTGCATCGCTTAGGAATAACGGATGCGGCCCGGCACGTGGCTGTTGTCCGGGAGAACGTAAACGATTTGCGCAAGTGGGGTGCACAGGATACGATTCTCATCTCGCGCAGTGCGCTCACTTCAAGCGATATCAGCCGCATCGAGAGCGGCGCCAAGACGGCCAATATGGACGTCGTTTACGTCCCTGGGACCAATCTCGATACACCTTTCAGGACGCTGCTAACGACTCCGCACCTGGAGGAGTTCTATAATTCGTACGCTTTCGACGTGCGCCCGGTGAGTGATAACCGGCCGTTCTTCTTCTACACGGTGCAACCGAGGGATCTTATCGATTTCGTGCTTCACGGGTCCCGGGCAACGGAGGATTACAAAATCAATTCAGCATTGCCGGTGCTGTTCGGCCTGATTGCGATAAGCATCATGGCAACGCTGGTAATTCTCGCGCTCCCACCGCTGCTGCTCGGCCATCGCCTGCCGCGCGAGAGAGGCAGCTTTCGAGCCTTGCTCTTCTTTGTTTTTATCGGTGCGGGCTACATCGTGATTCAGGTTGCGTTGATCCAGAAATTCGTGCTGTTTCTGGGCCATCCAACGTACGCTCTGACGGTGATCATTTTTTCGATGCTGCTTTCAAGCGGCTGCGGCAGCTTTGCAAGTAAGCGTCTGGTCAGAAACGATGTCGGCCGGCTTTCGAAAGCACTGCTCCTGATCATCGCTGGGACAATTGCACTGGCACTCGTTGTATCGCCGATTTCTGAAAGCGGTGTGGCGCTGCCCTTCGCGATCAAGGTTCTTCTATCGGTAGCACTGATCAGTCCACTCGGTTTCGCGATGGGCATGCCTTTCCCGACCGGCCTGGCGCTGCTCGAAAAGATAATGCCTGCGTCGGTTCGCTGGGCTTGGGCGATCAACGCCGCTTCGAGCGTAATGGGTTCGGCGGCAGCCATGTTTCTGGCGATCTATGTAGGCCTGCAACTGACGCTGATCATGGGCAGCGTTTTCTATTTCGGCGCCCTGCTGAGCGCGATTCGTTCTCCACTGGCCGGCAGACTCGGACGCGAACTAGCCGTTTCGCGCTGAGAGCAGAAACCGATTACTCGCGGGCAAGCGGAGGCGCGGTGTGTCCCATCACGCGCAATGCCTCTTCGAGTGCCTCAACGAAGTAGTATTCGCCCCACATGGTGGATTCATCGACACCGAGCCCTTTGTGGACATGGTAAATGCCGCCCTTCAGAATGCCCTCCCACTCCGGGTCCGCGTCTGCCAGATACTTCGTGCAGAGGCTGCGAAGAATGTGCAGCGCCGTAGACCAGTAGAAATGTCCTTTGATGGGATCGGCAACATGGCGGCACAGGCGCAGCAGGCCTGCGGCGGCGATGGCGGCAGCCGAAGTGTCAAGGAGTTTTCTGCTTTCTACAGGTGCGTTGTAATCCCAAGGCGGGACGCCGTCCGACGGGGTGTGAAGGATGTAGTAGTCAGCGCAGGCTTCAGCGGTGTGCAGGAAACGCGGGTCGCGGCTGTATTCATACGCCGTATCGAAGCCGTACAGGGCCCAGCACAAACCGCGCGACCAGCAGGAATCGCTCCGATACCCTTGTTGAGTTGTTTGCCTGAGAAACTCGCCGGTTTCGGGATCGAAGATGCCTTCCTGGGCGGTAGAGCCGTCCGCCCGCACGAGATGTTTGCGGGTGGTCAAGGAATGCCGGGTAGCGATATCGCGGAGGTGTTTGTCCTTGGTTTCCCGCGCGGCGTAGAAGATGATTCCCACGTTCATCATGATGTCGATGTAAACGGAATCTTCGGCAATGAGGGACCGCAGATACTGTCCTTTTTCATTGAACTGTTCGGCGAGAGTTTTGCCCGCCTGCACCATGACGTCGCATGGAGCGTCATCGTGCGTGCATTGATACCAACGATGGTAAGCAGACAGAAAAATGAAGCCGAGGTCATGCACGTCAGGATCGCTCTTGCGTGCTTCGAGAGGCCTGCTATAGCGAATGGCGTGCTCCCACCAAAAGCGAGACTCGGTGGTTTTCGGCCCGAGATTTCTGTAGAAGAGCCACATCATCCCGGGCAGGAAGCCATCGCACCAGCGGGCCAGGGCTGGTCCATCGTGTTTCCAAACGCCGTTGATGGTGTACATCGGATAGTAATCCGGGTGATTTTCAAGCAGCCGCTGCACTTGTTTTCGCGCGAATCGGATCGCGCCTTCAAAGAGTTCGCGGTCGGTTTCATAGATAAACTGAATCACTCAGGCACCTGCGAACTCAATTATAAATATGGCGCCCCGACGTGATAACGCGGTGACTTTGCGGCCCAGCATCTTTGCTAACATCGGGTTGCATGCCGACGAAAGTCAAGATTCTGAACAACGGGCCTATTCGAATTGAGGGAGATTTTGTAATCGAAGATTCGGAAGGCAATTCCTATGGGCTCGCGGGGCGCTCGGTGATTTCACTCTGCCGCTGTGGCTTAGCGGAGAACAAGCCTTTCTGCGATGGCGCGCACGGGCGCAACGGCTTCAGTTCCGAATGCAAAGCGCGGGAACTGGCTCCTCCGAAAGTAGCCGTCTAACCAATTTCTTTTTAAGCTGAGTTCGGGCGTTCGAGCGCGTGACATTGACAGAGACCGCAGAAGTACGGAAGCGATCCTCGCCTGCGCGTCTGGTCGAACTCGATATCCTGCGCGGTTTTCTGCTGCTCTGGATGACCTTCACTCATCTTCCGACCAAGGTCAGCATGATCTCGAACCAGACATTTGGTTTTGTCTCGGGAGCTGAAGGGTTTATCTTTCTGGCCGGTTTCATGATCGGCCAATTGGAGCACCGGATAGAGAGAAACAAAGGCTTGCCTGGTACGCGGCGCGACCTGATCAAGCGCACGGCGCGAGTGTATGCGTATCACGCAGGACTGCTTGCGATCGCGTTCACGCTGGTGGCCGAGATTGGCGTCCGGTACGACAGGCTGGCGCTGCAGAATCTGCTCTCGTTCTATCTGCTTCATCCGAAGCAGGCAATTTTGGCGGCAGCGCTGCTTGAATACCGGCCGTCGCTGCTCGATATTCTGCCGATGTACGTGATCTTTCTCGTACTAACGCTCGGAGCACGCCGGCTGGCGCGAATCCGGGGTTGGGATCCGGTCGTTTATTTGAGTTTTGCGATTTGGGCGGTGGCTCAGTTCGGACTTCGCGCCTGGATGTACCGACACGTAAACCTGTTCGGATTGAACGTGCCCGAAAATTCCACGGGCGCCTTCGATATGTACGCCTGGCAGCTCCTGTGGATGGTTGGACTGGCGTTGGGCAGCATTTATTCGGATCAAGTATCCGAACCGAAACCTGAGAAGGAAACGACGGAGAATGCGGGGTTGCCCCCCTGGCTGATTCGCTTGAGTATCGTGATAGCGGCTGTTTTTCTTATCCTTCGTTACAGCCCGCTCGATCACTGGATGAATCCCGATACGTACGGTTGGCTGATCGACAAGTGGCATCTGGGACCGGCGCGAGTGATCAACTTCGCCGCGCTCACAATTTTTCTGGTGCGCTTCGGCCAACACATTGCGGCGCTGCCTGTTTTTCAGCCGCTCGCGCTACTCGGCCGCGCTTCGCTGGAAGTGTTTTCGGTGCATGTCCTCTGCTGCCTTGCCGGAGATGCCCTCAGCCATGAGGCCGATCCCAATCTTCCGTGGGGGCAGCAGGTTCCGCTGCTTGCAATGACGCTCAGCGCATTGTTCCTCACTGGCTACCTGCGCCAGAAACAAGTCGAATGGCGCAAACGCCCGGCGTGAAGCAAGTGATGGACGAGCATTAGTCGTTCAAGATTCGTATATCGGTAAGGTTGCGGAAGTCTTCCGCAAAATCCAGACCGTAGCCAACCACAAATTCGTCAGGGATCTGAAAGCCCACATACTTGACCTCGACGGGCTGGATGCGTTTCTCGGGCTTATCGAGGAGGGTCGCGACGGCGAGAGACTTCGGCTTGCGATGCTCGAGAAGGCGCTTTAGGTACGAGAGAGTCACTCCGCTATCCACGATGTCTTCGACGATCAAGACGTGGCGGCCTTCTATAGCAACGTCAAGGTCCCGAGTCAGCTTTACTTGTCCGGAGCTTGTCTTTTGATTTCCGTAGGTAGAAATGGCCATAAATTCGATCCGCACGGGAAGGCGCTGAAAGGCGCGCGCGAGGTCGGCGAGAAAGATGAAAGAGCCTTTGAGAACAGAGATGAGGTAGAGCGGGCCTTCGGGGTAATCGGCTTCAATTTCGGCGGCCATTTCTTCCACGCGTTTCTGGATCTGCGATGCGGAAATCAGAACGCGGGAGCCCGGTGCGATCATTGCTGACAATCTTAGCTTGCGCTTTAGAGGACGCCGATTTCGAGTGTCCGCCAGAGCTGCCGCTCTCTGCTAAACTGGGGGCCCAATCAGAGGATTTACGTGGGAGTTGAATGTTTTCTAAAGCAAGGATGATTCTTTTTGGAGTGGCCGCAATGGCTGCGGTCCGGTGCCCGCTGCGAGCTGATTTCATTCCGATTACACAGCCCGCGCCGGCTTACATCAGCGGCACGACTCTGGTCGATTTCACCGATCCTGATACAACTCTGCTGGGCGCAGTTTCAGCCGGTAAACAGATGTTGGTTTACAACAACGATCTGGAGGAGCTTACGGTTCCGGCAAGCTGGGCCGCTTGGGGAAAGCCGCCGGATGTGGAGACGGCTACGCCTCGAGTGGGATTCACGAGCGGGAATTCTTCACTCGTAATCGGGTTGAGTTTGCCCGTGAGGACGTTTGGCCTGGAAGTGGAGCCCGACAACGGGGCGCGGGAACAGACGACGGCCGCTTTTTATGACGGACCGAATCTGGTTGGGACGATCGATCTCTTTCCGGATGGCAACGGAGGTGCTTTGCTTTTCGCGGCATCCACCACTACGAGCCCGTTTACGAGCGTAGTCATTACGAATCTGACCGGTGACGATTTCGCAATCGCCCGGCAACGCTTTGCTCTGGTGCAGACGCCGGAGCCTGCAACGTTCTCTTTGCTTGGGCTGAGCGCCCTCGGCGCGGCGCTCGCGTATGGCGCTCAGCGTAAGGCAAAAGCCAAGCGTGTGCTGCCGGGCCCGATGTGAATGTGGGGAGCCGTAGCTGCTCCGGCGACGGCAGCGCGGAAACCTAAGTAGGGAATTCGTAAGCGCTCAAGCAAATGCCTGAGCCAGACACCCTCCGTTCCGTCAGGGCTTAAGGAAACGTCGACTCGATTGCGATGATCCAGACCCATCGACCGATGCAGCGCGGTTTGGCCCAGAGCGCTGACAGGCAATGGGCGGCCGAACTTTTTCTGAAATTCGTTCGAGATAGCCGGTAGCTCGCTCATGTTGAAGGAGCCGACGCCATCATAGCGAATCATAATACCGCTCAACGCGGCTTCTGAAGCACGAAGCGGCCCGTGTTCCAGCCGCTGCTCCGCTTCCGCCATTTGCTTGAGCTCTGCGAGCAGTCTCATGCGATTTCGGGCGAGTTCGAGCACGCGTTCACGCGACTGCAACTCATCTTCGAAACTGCCGAACTCCGAGTGGGCTAAGATTCCCGAGTCAACCAGGTTCTGCTCGCTCTGAACGATCTTGCGCTGGCGATCGACGCGCCGCTCGGCGGCTTCCACCATCGTGCGGGCCTGCTCATCCGTCATGTCTTGCAGGCGGTTAGGTCCATAGAGAGTTTTGGTCAGGACTAACTGGTCCCGCGCATCGTCCAAATGATTCTCAGCTTCGACGAGGCGGGTTCGCGGCAGGGTGCCCTGTTGTACAAGCAGCTTTACCTGGGCTACCTCGTCCTGGGCACGTTCGACAAGGGTTTGCGCTAGTGCATCGTAACCTGCCGAAGGAGGTTTCGTGTCCGAAGCGCGAGCCGAATTATTGGCAACCAGAGTGGCGGCGGCAACGGAGATGGCGATTAGCCAGCATACACGCACAACTCTCGCCATCTTCTGCCAGTTTATTATGCTGCCGAGGTTCATAATTGTAGTACGCTAAGCGCAGGAGAGCCTTACGACAACTCAGCCACGCCGATCTTCCCATTCAGGCGCATCTGCCGCGCCGGAGCTCGACAGTAACTGGCTTAAAGCTGTTCGCGCAGCTGAATCGAGAAAGGCCCTGAACATACGGGTTCTCGACCTTCGTCCGGTTACGTCCTTCACTGACTTTTTCGTTATCTGTACGGTTACAAATCCAAGGCAGGGTCAGGCGGTTTCGGATGAAATTCACAAGCAGCTCAAAGAGTATGGCGAGCTTCCGGTGAGCATCGAAGGCTATGAGCAAGCCGAATGGATCCTAATGGATTACGGTGACTTTCTGGTCCACATCTTCTCGGAGACTGCGCGTTCCTACTATGACTTAGAGCGGCTGTGGCGGCATGCGACGACGCTTGCTGTGCCGGAGTCAGACTGACCGTCGCGAAGGTCGCTCTCAGAGCTAGTACCGCCCCGCACTGCGCAAAAGAGACTTTCTTCGTTCGCAGTCTCTATAATACAAGTCATAGAGTTGCTGGTCTTTAGCTGTTTTTTCACGTAGTAGTAACAGACAAACTAGTCGCGGGATGAGGATATGAACCATTTTGGAGCGCTAACGCCTCGACATTTCGACGTTTTGCACGCCATTGTTCAGAATCACATCGAGACGGGCGAACCCGTCGCATCGAAGACTATCGCGCGCAAGTACCCGATGAGTTCGGCCTCGATCCGAAACATGATGGCAGACCTGCTCGAAGCGGGCTACCTGTATCAGCCGCATACTTCGGCAGGACGAGTACCGACAGATCGGGCGTACCAAAGCTACGTAAAGACGCTGTTTGCGAGCCGGATCATCCAGGTGGAGTTGGACCGGCTGCACAAGGAGATCGAAAGAGCGGAGACAGTCGAGGGACGCATCGAACGATCGTCGAAACTGTTGACCGAGATCACGCGGAATTTGGGCATTGCGGCGGCTATTCCGACAGAGAACCAGACCCTGGATCAAGTGGAACTGCTGAGCCTTCCCGATCGCCGGATTCTGATGGTGGTAATCACGCGGGATCGAATGGTCCGGAACAAGTTGATCCAGGTAGAGGAGCATGTCGGGCAGGACGAGCTCAACTCGATTCGCAATTACATCAACTACAACTTCGGGGGCTGGGTCCTGTCGAACATTCAACGCGAGTTGAAGCGCCGTTTTGAGCTCGACAGCGCCGCGTATGACGCCATTCTGAAGCGGGTAAACCTGCTCTACACGAAAGGTTTGCTCGATCTGGGCGCGATGCCTGAGGTACACTTCGACGGCGCTGAAAATCTGATCGGCCTCGATATTCACCTGACGCGGGAGCGAGCTCGGGAACTGTTCCGGGCTCTTGAAGAGAAGAAGCGGATCATACAGCTGCTGGAGCGCTTTCTTGAAGGCAGCGAAGGTGAGCCGGCGGTTCAGGTGGGCTTGTCCGACCTTCATCCGAGCATGAGCGATCTTTCCCTAATTGGAGTCCGGTTCAATCTGCAGAACGGCCTGCGGGCGCACGTAGCGGTAGTCGGGCCGATGCGCATGAACTACAGCCGCGCTATTTCTGCGGTGCTGCACGTGGGGCAGGCGTTCAAGAGCGCAACTCGGCAATAGCGCATGAGCAGAGGCGGTGTTTTTGGGATGGCTTTTGCCGTGACGTGCGCGGCGTTCGCGCAACAAACTCCTCCAAGCGATGCTCCGCAGACGAACTCGAGCTACATCGATGCGGATGGAACAGCGCATGTGACGCGTGTGGTCCCGGTGCCCCGAACGATCAGCACCGAGGCACAGCAGCGACTGGCGAGACGCGAATCGGACGCACCGAATCGAGAGACGCTCGCCGAGCGACGCAGCAAAACGGACAAGTGGCAGAACGGTGCAGGGCAAGGGGCTCGCAAGCTGTATCCCGCGACAGTGGAAGAACGTACGATGGCCGCCGTGCCGGTTCGAGTGATCATGCCGCAGGGTGTTTCTGCCGACGGGCGCGGCCGCATCTTGATCAACCTGCACGGAGGCGGCTTCAATTCCGATTCCGGCTCGCTGACAGAGACCGTCCCAATCGCCAATCTGACCAAGACCGAAGTGATTGCGGTGCTCTACAGACTTGCTCCGGAACATCCGTTTCCGGCTGCGGTTGATGATGCTGTAGCCGTTTACAAAGAAGTTTTGAAAAGCCATCGGCCGGAGAACGTGGCGATTTATGGGACATCCGCCGGCGCAGTTCTGACGGGCGAGGTAGCAGTGCGACTGCGCCAGTTGAAGCTGCCACTCCCAGGAGCGCTGGGTATCTTCTCGGGATTCGCAGACTTCAGCAAGACCGGAGACTCACGAGCGATATACGCATTGAATGGATTTTCGGGCCCGCTACCCACACCTTCAAAGTCGGAGAATCCGGACGCCAGTTACACAGGTTCGACCGAGTTGACGAACCCTGTGCTTTCGCCGATGTTTGCAGATGTGAGCGGTTTTCCACCTACGCTTTTCGTCACGAGCACACGCGATCTGCTCCTGAGCGGGACTACGATCATGCATCGGGCCTTTCTACGTGCCGGCGTAGATGCCCAGTTGGTGGTTTTCGAGGCCCTACCGCATGCCTTTTGGAACGATGTGCACCTGCCGGAATCGAAGGAGGCCAATGAAATTATGGCCTCTTTCTTCGACCGGCACCTCGGAGGCAACGCGCCTTCGGCTAAAGACTTCCGGCGATAGTCAGGCGCAGATCCTAGTCGAGTAGACTTAGCGCTAAGGCTGTTTGGGAGGATACCTGTCGAACATCTTGTCGATCGATTTTCGAACCTGCTTTTCATCGCCCTTCTGAGAGCGGGCGACACTGTCCTCGGTGGCTTGCCCGCGCCAGACCAGCTGCTTTGTTTTTGGATCAAGAAGATCAACCGTGAGGATGCCCATCATCCTCGGATGCTCTTCGGTCGTCGACATATCGGAGTTGAACTCTCCCATGCCGCCCCAGCCACCCCAACCTCCCCATGCTCCCCAACGGCCGCCCATCCAGGGACCACCTCCCCAGCCGAAGCCGTCCGTAGTGGTAGTGGCATCGATCATCTCCTGGGTCGTGAAGTGGTAAGCAATGAGCAGATCCGGCTTTTGAGAACCGCTGACCTTTTGCAATCCGGCTTTGGCAAGCGCGGCATCGCCGAACTGAACGACCCATTGGCGATAGAAGCCATCCTCCTGTTTCTGACTGATCTTCCAAGCGTATGTTTTGTAATCCGCGAAAGGAGCTTTAGTCTGCCAATTGACGCGCACGGCCTGGGCATTGGCTCTCGGGGACGGCATCGCCGTGCAGGCTGCGAGTCCGAGAAGCGAGTTTCGCAGAAGTAGCTTCTTCAGGTACATTGGTTTTGAAATCTCCAGAAGGGTAGCTGCGAGAACCCATCGGCGTTCGCGCAGGGAAAGTAGCCCGGAACCTAGTGATGCTAGGGGTTATACCAGCATCTATCAAGACTACGCTAACGCAAGACATAGTGAGTGGCCGTTTGGTACTAGCAGTACTGGAAAGCTCCGAACAGCGCTTTCGCGAAGGCATCGCTTGCATGTCACGCCGATGGAGATTTCAGGCATTTCAATCTCTACTCCTCGACTCAGAAACTAATTCCGGAAACGGCGCGTTGCCCGATCAGTCTGTTATAGAATCCGAGTGCACGTATGCTTCAGGAACGTTCGCAAACACAAAAGATTATCCGGCGTTTGAGCGCGAGCTGTATCATCCTTTTCAGCTTGCTTGCGCCGGTTGCACGGGCCCAGTTCAGCGGGAGTATCGAAGGCAATGTGACAGATCCGAGTGGAGCGGGGGTTGGGAATGCGACGATCACACTCGTGAATACCGCTACGGGTGTGTCGCAGACAGCCACGTCGGGCAATGACGGAAACTATCGGTTCGTCAGCTTGGCTCCCGCCGCCTATAAGCTTTCGGGCACGGGCGCGGGCTTCCAAACAACTACGACAACGATCACGCTAACGACCGGGCAGACGCTGAATGTACCCATCTCACTACAGGTGGCCGGCACATCTACGGCGGTGGAGGTCACGGCTGCCGCGCCGGTTCTCGACACGGCTGAAACGAGAAATGAGCAGACGGTGCAGCAGAAGGAACTGAACGCCGTTCCGTTATCGGGGCGCAACATGATCAGCCTGGTTACGCTCGCGCCCGGCGTGACTGGGCGAGGGTTAGTCGGTAGCGGAGTGCAGGGCGCGGCGGGAGATAACTTCTCTACGGAACAGTCGGTGGATGCCAGTGCGAACGGCCGGAGTTCGAACGCCAACATGTACGTGGTGGACGGCCTGGATGTTACAAGTAACATTCGTCCTGGCGTGGTGAATCTCAGCCCGAACCCGGATGCCATTCAAGAAGAGACGACTTCGGTCAACACGTTCTCGAGTGAGTATGGGCGAGGCAGCTCGGTGGTTTACACGATGACCACTAAATCAGGAGCCGACCAGTTTCACGGGCTCGCGAGCGATTACTTCACTTACCAGGGCTTCTATGCTGGCACGGAGTTCACGAAGAAGTATCTGCCGTTTCATTTGAATAATGTTTCCGGCAACATCAGCGGCCCTATCTGGAAGAGTAAGCAGTTTTTCTTTTTCTTTGGCGTGGAACCGCTTCGGTCTTCACAGGCGGCCGTAAATTCGGTTGTCTATGAAAGCCCGCAGTTCGTGTCTTTTGCCCAGCAGGCGTTTCCGGGGACACTGGGGACGCAGATCCTTTCTACATATAAGCCCGCCGCCGCCGCGACCACCGGCGTGGCGCAAACAGCCTCACAGGCTTTTCAGGGCTGCGGGACGGCGGCGGCGGCTTTCATTCCATGCAGCCTGCCGGTGCTGGATAACGGTGTGCAGAGCGCGACAGCGGCCCGTGACGCGATCCAATATAACGGCCGGGTCGATAAGTATTTCAAGGATGACCGGTTCTATGGCGACTTCTTCCTGACCCGCCTGAATACCGGGACTGCAAACATCAGGCCTCAATTCGCAACTACGAATACTTTCTATACGAATTCGGTGCAGGGCAATTACACGCATACGTTCTCGCCGACAACGCTTAACGAGGTTGCGTTCGGATACCTGACGGTGGATGGGACTAACAACGACACCGGTGACTTCCGAGTCCCGACAATCAACGTGACTGGGCTCAATACTCCCGGAGTGGCCAACTTCGGAGCAGGAAGCGGTTTTGCGCAAGGCGAGTTCATCCAGCATAATTATCACTGGCGAGACGTGCTCACGCATATAGGAGGCACGCACACTATTCGCGGCGGATACGATGGCTGGCACGGAGACGATATCGCCCTATTTGCACCCGTCCACACGATGCCGACTTATCAGTTCAATAACCTGCTCGATTTAGTACAGGACAGGGTATACACGGAAAGCAATTTAACTTACAACCCGCTAACAGGTAAGCCGCAGCCAGGCCAGTATGGGTATCAGACCACTACCGGGGGTGTTTTCATCCAAGACACCTGGAAGGTCCGGCCCAATGTGACACTCAACTATGGCGCTCGGTGGGATGATTTCGGCAACCCGCACCCGAAGCTAGCCGGCACGGTGCTAGCGAATTTCCACCTGGGCCCGGGGACCACGTTCGCGGAGCAGGTGGCTAACGGCTATATGCAGCAGCAGGGTCACGTGCTGAACGAATCGCTCTGGGAAACGTTTGCGCCTCGGGTGGGCGTGGCTTGGGACCCTACCAAAGACGGTAAGTGGGTGATCCGCGGGGGCTTCGGCACTTATCACGACATGCCGACACTCGGGAATCTTGAAAACGGGCTTAATGGCAATCCTCCCGGATTCATAACTCCTACTTTCTTCAACGACGGTACGACTGCGGCGCCTATCTTCCAACTTGGGACCAATGCAGCGAAACCGGAAGGATTCACCTACCCGGCGCTGCCGGCCCGAAGCCTGGATTCCCATGGAGGACTGCCTGGCGTTCAGAGCGGCGGGGGCGCTGTGGATGTGAACCTGACCGTGCCGACCACCTTCAATTACACGGCGACGATCGAACACAAGCTCGTGAGTAACCTGGTCGGTAGCATCGGTTATGCGGGTTCCAATTCCTATAACATCATTACCGGATATGGGCAGACTGGGAACACGGCGTACGGTTTGAACATCAACGGCTTCGCAGGCGATTTGATTCAGAGCGGCCTCTCGGCTCCGCGACGCCTGCTATCGAGCTTTGGCGTATTAAACTACCAAACAAACGCGGCAAAGGCCCGCTACAACGCATTGATTGTCAGCACGCACGGGAGGCTTTTCAAGGATGCTTTGGTTTTTAATGCGTCTTATACGCACTCGGTGTCCCGAGATGACAGTCAATACTACCCTACTTACCCAGGGATCGAGCAATACTACGGCTATTCGGCATGGGACGCACCAGACAGGTTCTCGATGCTGTTGAATTATCAGCTGCCTAGTTTCCATGCCGGCAACGGCTTTGCGGGTCGTGTGACGAGCGGCTGGTCGATCAGTTCGACGATATCGGTGCAGAACGGCAATCCGTTCAATGTGTATACCAGTGCTCCGTTCGCAGGTGTGAAGAATGCGGCCGGTCAGGTTGTGGGGTACGCGCCCAATAGCGGCGATTACAACGCGGACGGGCTTAACTTCGATTTTCCGAGTATCACGACTTACAAGCTGGCAAACAGCACATCCGCTTACCTGAGCGGCTTGTTCCCGGCGGGCAGCAACATCGTTCAGCAACCCACCTTTGGTCAGGAAGGAAACGAGAAGTACAACAGCTTCCGAAATCCCGGATTTTCGGAGGTGGATGCGGTTCTCGCCAAGGATACAAAGCTCGCCGAGCGGGCGAACTTGCAACTACGTTTCGAGTTCTACAACCTCCTGAACCACCCGAACCTGCAGGGGGTGAACAGCGACCTTTCTAACGGCAGCTTCGGAAAATCCACGGCGCAGTATACGCCGCGCTATCTGCAGATCGGGGCGCGCATCACGTTCTAGCGATGGCGCGGCTTCGAGTAAGAGCTAGTGGCCGCCGCCCGGCATTTGCGGTTCGACCAACCGATACCGAGCGGCGGCCCGATCTTTCTGCTGTTGCGTGACCCTGGCCTGCGACAGCCGTTTCATGAGACCGGGAACTTCTTCGTTCCTGCCCGACTTTCGCGAGAGCTGTATTAAGTGATAGAGAGCCGTTTGTTCGTCCGGATCCTGTTTGAGCACGGCGTCGAACTGTTCCCTTGCAAGCTGGGGCCGATTCTCCTGCATGTACAGGGCGCCGAGCAGATCCCGGGCAGCCACGAAATCGGGCTTCAGGCGAACAGCCACGGATGCGGAATCCACGGCTTCGCGAAACTCCAGGGTGCCCGGCGCGACACCCATCTGCTTCAGCGTTTCCGCTTTTACATAGTGCAGCATCGGATCGCGCGGATTTGTTTTCAATTTGGTTCGCGCCAGTTGCAAGGCCTTGTCCAGGTTGCTGTTCTGTAATTCGATCAAACTGGCCGCGGCAGCGCTGATGGCTCCATTTGCGGTGAGACGATCGGCGCGATCGAAATCGTTCTCGGCCCGAGTAGAGTCACCCAGTTGTCCCCAGAGAATGCCTCTTGCCAGGTACAGACGGGCAGAGTTCGGCAACCGGGTCAGACCTGCGTCCAGCATGTCCACTCCCACTTGAAAGGACGCGTGATCGAAGCAAAGATCCGTAAAGTGCAGATAATAACTCTCGTTGTCGGGCTCGAGGAGAATGGCTCTACGAAGTAGGGAGACGGCTTGAGGAGTATCACCAGACGCTTCGTATGCCCGAGCCGCGAGGTCCAAGACTTGCGGGCGCACTACAGGAGCATTCAGAACAGGCTCCAACTCTTTGGCTGCTTCCCCGGGTTGTTTGCGAGACATTTCAGCCGACGCAAGATTGTAGCGGGACCACCACTGGTCCGGCTCGAGACCGACGACCTTCGTCAGCACGGCAGCGGCTTCATCCGGTTGCTCTAGCGTGAGCAAACATTCACCATATTGAGTCAGGGCGTCGGGCTTGTTCGCGATTACTTCAAGACTCTGGCCGTATTGAGTCACGGCAGATTTGCAACTTCCGCGCTTATAGTCGAGCGCAGCCAACATGGCATGACTTATCTGGTCCGCAGGCTCAAGCTTGATTACATGTTCGAGCGTTTGAGCGGCGACTTGATCTCCGGCCAAGTACTCCAGCTGCGCCTCGGCCTTCAATGCAGGCAGATAATCGGGCTTGGTGCGTAGCGCTGATCGATAATCGTGAAGCGCATCGGCGGGGTTCTTGAGACCCTCATTCGCCATACCCGCCAAAGTCCAGGCACGGGCATCCGAGGGGTCTTTTTCAGTCAGCTCTTTGGCGAGAGTCAGCGCTTGCCCGTAGTCTTGCGCTCGAAGCGCAGAGACCACGGTTTGCAGATCAGCGCCACCAGCGAGGGAAACCCACAGCAACATCGTCGCTGAACAGAGCAAGAACTTCATACCACGCGCCATTCGAACCCCGGGTTCTTGCTTTTGGAATGGCGGCCGGTCGCTCGCCAAGACCTCTACTTCCCGCGCTTACTTTTCGTTGACGTCGGTGCCGGCAGTCTTATCGGCGCCTTTGATCGTATCTTTCAGATCTCCGTAGGCTTGCTTGATTTTGCCTTTGGCTTCGTCGAGAACGCCTTCGCCTTGCAAGCCCGGATCGTCGGTTGCTTTGCCGATTCCCTGCTTGGCCTTGCCTTTCACTTCATCCACTTTGCCTGTGACGTGTTCTTTTTCCATGTTGCGTATCCTTTTATGGGTCGTTGATTACCTTACCAACACCTTTCATTCTAGCTTCGCAATTATTGCTTAGGAGCGGCCGATTCGAGCGCTCCCCTGCTGCACCGTCACCAGGTAAACGTTCCGGAGTACTGCACCCTACGCATCGAGCCACCGTTGCTCTGAAAAGCGATCGCGGTAATCTGACCCACGTTCGAATCGGTGATGGACGCGTTCGGCAGTCCGAGGTTCGTGTGATTGAGAGCGTTCGTCGCATCCAGGCGCAACATGAATTTGATCCGCTCGGAAAGGCTGAATTGTTTCATCAGCGAAGCGTCTAGATTAACGAAGCGAGGAGCTTCGAGGGTGTTGATCGGGTAATTGCCAAATGTATTGGGAGCCGGCAACTTGTAAGGTCCCGGGAGACCGGCGGCCAACTGGGCTGGCGATTCGCCCGCAATCCATTGATTGCGGTTGGGGTTCGGGACATAGGGGTTGCCACTGCCCACGTCCGGAACTGCATTCGGGCCTGTGTAGGGTTGAGCGGTCGACGCTCCGGAAGGATAGTTCGACGGGTACGCTCCGATGGTCGGCATGAACAGGAGACCGTTGTCATAAGTGATGATTCCGCTCATACTCCATCCTCCGAGTACGGCATTCACGAATCGATTCGTGTTCGCGCCGAATCTGCGACCCCGTCCGAATGGAATGTCGTAATTATTTACCAGAACAAGCTGCTGCTTGGGAAGACCGACATTGCCGTATCCTAGCGGGCGGTCGTAGAGGAATGTGTAGTTTGCTGAGGGGCCGTTGCCGTCGCCTCGAGGCACTTGATATGTATAGTTTCCCTGCAACGTATAGCCCCCAAGCTGCTGCACTTTGAAAATGGTCTGGAACGAATTGTATTGGCTATTGGCGCAGTTGCAGTAATTGTCCACCGGTTGAGTCCAGCCGTAGTCGTACCTCGGGCCGAGGAGACCGTCGAAGGGCCGGAGCAGATTCTGATTGCCTGTATAACCAGGCAGGAAAAACACGGGATTGTTGTCAAAGTTATTGCCGTTTCCCAGTGGACCGTGACGCCCGGAGTTGCCCACGTAACCCGCTGAAATAGAAATTCTCCTGGTCACCTGCTGCTGCAGCATAAAGTTATACGCGTAAGCAACGGGCATGGTGAAGATTCCTGGCCTGGTTTTGGCCTCGACGGCATTGGGGCCGGTACCAGGCAGAGTGATGGTGCCATTAGCGTTGGGCGTGAGCCCGGTGTATGTGGGAGCACCTTGCGCCAGATTAAAGACATCGCAGAAATTCGTGCCGCAGGTTGCCTGCGGATTGAGACTCTGATTCGCCAGCACTGGCGGATTTTGCGTGACGTTATGTCCGAAAGTGGACCCGAAAGTGCCGAGCGAATATGTCCACCCGTAGCCTGTTCGGATCACAGTCCTTTTGCCGAGCTGGTAAGCAACTCCGATGCGCGGGGCAAAGTTGTGCCAGTTCATGGACTGGTAACCATGACTGGAGGTGAGTCCGACCCCAAAGACGTCGAGCTGCCCAGTGTTCAGGTTGAGCTCCGAGCCGTTGCCTGCGCCGTTCACCGTTTCCGGAAAGATCATTTCCCAGCGCACACCGTAGGTAAGCGTCAGCTTAGGCGTGGGGCGCCATTCATCCTGCCCATACCAGAAGAGGCGCTTCTGCCGCTCTTCGGCATCGAGAGTCGAACTGACGTACCGGTTGAAATTCGAAACATCACCAAGCAAAAAGCCCGCCAATGCCAGCCCGTTATTAACAGAGCCGTTAGCGCTTACGAGACCGGTCGTGTTGTTGGTGAAATTGAGCTCGCCGGCTCGATGATTGTCGCTCGGCACACGCAGGTTTTCGGCGTAGCGAACATCCGCGCCAAATTTCAAGCTGTGTTTGCCTGCGATGTGGCTGATATTGTCGACGAACTGGTATTGCCTTTCATTTTCGTCGAGGGGACAGTTGCACTGGTTGATCGTAAGCGAGTACCCGAGCTCTTCATTTCCACCGTTCGGGTTTTCGATATTGAAGGCAGGCATCCCGGACGTTTCCGCGCTGGTATTCAGACCGGGGATTCCAGCTAGAGTGGCCGGCGTGGTGCCGAATCCATTGGGCACATCGGTGACGTGATAATGCAAAAAGCCGAAGCGGAACTCGTTGATCGTAGCGCTGCTCAATGTATAGGTCCAACCGGCGGCGAGGCTCTGATTGAGCGCTTGTGAATCGCCCGCATAGTTGGCGCTCGTGAAGTCAGGGCCACCGGCAAGATTGCCGAAAGTACCCGGCGCCTGCTGCGTAAAGCCGGCATAACTGTAGCGTCCGAAAAAGGTATTCTTTTCGTTCAGATAGTAATCCCAACGGGTATTCCAGGCGTTGCCGCTAATCGTATCGGTGCCGGACGCGGTGTAGTTGTTGTATGTGGCGTTCGGATCACCCGTGTTCGGCGGCGGAAAGTAATTCATGATCGCCAGTGCCTGCGGGCTCAGCCGATTTTTTGGGATGACGTTTCCTGCAAAGGGAACGCGACCGGTTCCGTTAGCTTGACCCGTGGCCGGATCGTATATCTGGTATTGGCTGCCTTGCGCAAGCCAGTCACCTAAATTGCCCCCTCGCTCGGCGACCGTCGGAACGCTGGTGAGAATGGAGCCGCCTTTGAGGTTGCGAGTTAACTGGGCGTCGCCGAAAAAGAAGAGTTTGTCCCGGATAATGCGCCCGCTGAGAGAGCCGCCGAATTGGTTCTGATGCGTGGTGGGCACGCCAGAAGCGGTGTTTTCCGTGAATGGATTGCGCCCGAAATCTTGAAATCCCGGCGTATTAAGGTACAGGTATTCGAAGGCATCACCATGGAAAGCGTTCGATCCTGATTTGGTGGAATATGTAAACAGGCCGGCCGCAAACGAATCGAACTCGGCATCGAAGGCCTGCCCCGATTGCTTCACTTCGGCCACCGAATCAAAGGTCGGATTGACTACAATGATGCCAAGGATGGGATCCTGGTTGACGGTTCCATCCAGATAGTAGCCGGTCATGAAAAACGGTAAGCCGTTAGTGTAGCTCTGGACGCTGCCCTGGGGATTTTCGTCTGAGGCATGACCAAACATGGTCTTCGACGTTCCCGGATTCAGTAGTTCGAAGGCCTGCAGGTTGCGACCAATGCTCGGCAGCTCGGAGATCTGCTGCGACGTAAATGTCTGGGCTACATCGGCACGGTCGGTTTGTAGAAGAGGGGCTGCCGTCGTCACTTCCACCTGCTGATTCACGCTACCGATTTGCAAAGCGGCGTTGAATTGCGTTGCTTGATCTACCTGAACAACTAACTGATCGGAAATCACCTGCTGAAAACCGGGAACTTCGATCGTGACTTTGTAAGCGTCGGGAATGAGCTGGCCCTTGGTGTACTGGCCGGACTCGTTTGTGGTTACCTCGAACGAGGCACCCTTAGTTACATCGGTTATCGTGACCTTTGCACCGCTGACGGGAGAACCGCTCGGGTCGGTGATCGTCCCGATGATACTTCCAAAAACCTGCTGAGCGGAAGCACACGGCGCCAGCTGCAATGCCAGCACGAAACACAACGGGAAGAAACGCACCCTGAAAAAGCTCGCCATACTTTGACCCCTTTACAACTGCTGACTCGGATTTTGGGCTGAAAAGTGGTCGGTGGCAATATCCAGTTACCGTACTTCGGTATGACCACTATAGAATGGCGGAAATGAAAGTCGCAAACGCTTTCTCGCCCGTAATCTCGATCGACAGGAAGGATCCGAGACCACTCTACAGGCAGGTCTACGACGCGTATAGGGCCATGATCGTCGACCGAAGCCTAGCTGCGGGCCAGCAGGTTCCGTCGAGTCGGACACTGGCCGATGAATTGGGAATCTCCCGCATTCCCGTACTGAATGCTTATGCGCAGCTTCTGGCGGAAGGATATTTCGAGAGCCGAACGGGAGCGGGAACGTTTGTGTCGAGTTCCCTGCCTGACCAACTGACTTCGTGCGCGTATCGGAATAAACAAGTTGCCGAGACTCGTACGGGACCGCGGCAAGTGTCGCGCCGCTGCTCGCTTTTGCCCCGCCGCGAGATTATGTCCAGACTGCGCGGTTCCGGAGCTTTCAACGTAGGGCAATTGACCTTCGATCATTTTCCGTTTCCAGTGTGGTCGAGTCTTGTGGCCCGGCATTGCCGGAATCTGAAGACCCAATCTATGAATTACAGCGACCCGATGGGCTCGAAAACATTTCGGGAAGCGATCGCGGTGTATCTGAGGACGGCACGCGCGGTACGGTGTGAAGCGGAGCAAGTGATGGTGGTCAGCGGGTCGCAGCAGGCGCTCGAGATCACCGCTTGTGTTCTGCTGGACCCGGGAAGTCCGGTATGGATCGAAGAACCGGGTTATCCGTTCCTGCGAGATGGGCTCACGATGGCGGGTTGCCAGCTGATTCCGGTTCCTATCGACCAGGAGGGGCTGGATGTGCGGGCCGGAATCAAGCGGTGCCGGAAAGCACGCGCAGCCTTCGTGACGCCTTCGCATCAGTACCCCCTCGGCGTGACGATGAGCGCCTCACGCCGGCTGCAGCTACTTGACTGGGCGCAGAGTTCGGGATCCTGGATCGTCGAGGACGACTACGACAGTGAGTATCGCTACGAGAACATGCCGATCGCATCTTTACAAGGCCTCGACCACAATTCCCGGGTGATTTACATTGGCACTTTCAGTAAGACCCTCTTCCCGGCGCTTCGTCTGGGTTATCTGGTCATTCCTCCAGACCTTATCGATCGTTTTCTAGCGGTCCGCCATGCCATGGACTTGTTTCCGCCACACACCTATCAAGCGGTGCTGACGGATTTCATCGAAGAGGGCCACTTTGCCCGGTACATCCGAAAGACACGGCTGGTGTATGGCGAACGCAGGGAAGTTCTTGCCGAGGCCATTCGGAAAGAGTTTGGGTCTTCGCTGGAAGTGGGCGGTGGAGAAGCCGGCATGCACCTGGTTGCGATGCTGCGGAACGGGCAGTCAGATCGCGAGATTTCGGTGCGGGCCGGGCAGGAGAAGCTTTGGCTGTGGCCTCTTTCGCCTTGCTATTTGGGGAAAGCCATACGGCAAGGGTTCATCTTAGGCTTCGGCAGTACCAAAACATCAGACATTCCCGGGGCTGTCCGGCGGCTGCGAAGCGCGGTCGCGTCGGTGTAGGGACCGAATTCGAATTCGATCGGAAGTGGTCATAGAGACAATCGCTTGAGTGGCTATTTCGCCAGGGCCAATTTTTAAATACGATTAGGTCAGGAGTGGCGCGGAGATTCGATCGAAGCGCGAAGCGTGCTCAGGCGATTTTCTATGAACAACCTAACGCAGGCGGGACGGTTTTTTTTCGCCGCTTCGATGATCGGCCTCGGAGTCCAGCAGCTCATTTATAAGGGCTTTATCACGGGACTAGAGATCGTCCCTGACTGGATACCCGGCCACGCTCTCTGGGCTTATGCAGCGGGCGTTATTCTGCTTCTTAGTGGAGTGAGCATTGCGCTGAACAGAAGGGCCCGCTTTGCAGCGGGCGTGCTGGGTTTACTTTTCCTGTTGTGCCTACTGCTTCTGCATGGGCCGAGATTGGATGCGATCATCCACGACGGTAGCGAACGAAGCAGGGCGTTTGAGACTTTGGCTATATGCGGCGGGGCTTTGGTGCTGGCCGGGGCTCTGCCTGTCGAACTCGGTTTTCCCGATTGGAACAATGCACTCGAACAGGCGGTTGAGCCGGGCCGCGTGCTGCTCGGCATTTCGCTCATGGTGTTTGGAGTGGACCACTTTCTGTATGCCGGCTTTGTGGCCACACTCATTCCATCCTGGATTCCAGGGCATTTGTTCTGGACCTATTTCACGGGTATGGGCTTCGTAGCGTCCGCGGGAGCGATTGCTACCAGGATTTGGGCTCGTCTCGCATCGACACTGCTGGGAATGATGTTCTTGCTGTGGGTGGCGCTTGTTCACGCCCCAAGGGTCGCTGCGCACGTCCATAACGGGGACGAATGGAACAGCGCTTTAGTGGCGCTGGCCATGTCCGGGATTGGTTTCGTAACTGCCGGCGCGGTAGGCAATGTGTGGAAGCCGGCACGGGCTCACATCCGGGTAAAAACGGCCGCTGCGACCCTCACTATCCTGTGTGCCGCTACAGGCAATCAAGCGAGGGCCAGTGACAAGCCTGCGGCGTCTCCGGTGTTGATAGAACTATTTACATCTGAGGGCTGTTCCAGTTGTCCTCCGGTAGACGATTGGGTGCAAAAGCTAGATGCCTCGCAGCCGATTCCAGGCGCGAAGCTAATCGTGCTCAGCGAGCATGTCGATTACTGGAACCACGATGGTTGGAAGGATCCGTACTCCTCCTCGGCGCTTACTGACCGGCAAAGTTTGTACGCTCGCGCGCTCCGCTTGAGAGACGTGTATACTCCGCAACTGATTGTCGACGGGAGCGATGAGCTGCCCGTAAACAATCCGGAGCAAGTGAAACAAATACTTCTAAATGCGGCTGCCACTCCACCGCTCGCGGTTCGGCTTACGTCCGTGAGCGTGAAAGGTAACGATGCGCCTGTGGTGCGGGGACGCGTGGAGGCAGACACGGATGGCGAGGCCGCTGACGTCTATGTAGCAGTCGTCCTCGCTCATGCCGAGTCTCGAGTACGGGGAGAGAACGGCGGCAAACACCTGACGCATGTCGCAGTTGTGCAATCGCTAAAGAAAATAGGCAATGTGGAGACCCAAAAGGATTTCAACGGCAGTTTCCAGGTGAAGCTTAAATCCGGCATCGACCCTGCAAACGTTCAAATTATTGCGTTTGTTCAGAAACCTGGCCCGGGCAAAGTGCTGGGAGCAACGTTTCGGCAAGCACCGTTCGATGAATGAGCTTAACAGTAGTCAAGCCAGGTTCGTCCTGGTTTTCAGGAGCAGCAGCCCGGAGCAGAGCAAGCAGCGGGTTTCGTGGCGCGAATGAAGGCTCCCATGAACTTGCCGGCAACCGCGGGTGCGATCGCGTCCACATCGATGCCCTGCCCGGCGAGAAACTGGCGAGCATCCTCGACATCGTAGATGCGGGTGGGTTCGATTTCGACCGCGGCGAAACCGGCTTTCCTGAGCTTTTCGGTGTACTCGGAATCCTGCATAGCCCCGGCGACGCAGCCCACCCACAATTCGACGCTGCGGCGTACTTCGGCCGGCACCTCGCCGCGGACCACGACGTCGGACACGGCGAAACGGCCGCCCGGCTTCAGGACGCGGAAAGCCTCCTGGAGCACCCTGTCTTTGTCGCCCGACAGATTGATCACGCAATTCGAGATGATCACATCGACGCTGCTTTCGGGGAGCGGGATGTGTTCGATTTCCCCTTTGAGAAATTCGACGTTGTCGACGCCGGCTCGGCGCTGGTTCTCTCTCGCCAGGGCGAGCATGTCGTCGGTCATGTCCAGACCGTAGGCCCTGCCGGTGGGACCTACACGGCGGGCGGAGAGCAGCACATCGATGCCGCCGCCGGAGCCTAGATCGAGGACGACCTCGCCGGCATTCAATTGCGCGAGCGCAGTCGGATTACCGCAGCCGAGCGAGGCTTTCAAAGCTTCTTCAGGGATCTGGCCGGCCTGCGCTCCGTCATACAAGTTCGAGGTGATGGGGTCGCAGCAGCCATCGAGCAGCGCCGATCCTCCGCAGCAACCGTTGCTGCCGCCTGCCGCGACACGACGCGCAGCTTCCCCATATTTCTCCTGAACGATCTGCTTAAGTTTCACAGGTTCTCTCCCTTTCATTTTCACGCCTGACTGAGGCTTTCTACTTGCAAAGCTGAATGATGGCCTTCGGCTCGATGGCCTTATTGCGGGTGCAGCATTCGGCGTAAAGAAAGCCGAGCAGTTCCTGGAGAACTTCCGTGTTCGCGGAGTACCAGAGGAAGGTGCTTTCGCGGCAAACGTTGACGAGCCCTTCGTTCTTGAGTTTGTCCAGGTGGTGCGAAAGCGTTGAGGCCGGTATCTCGAGTTCGGCGCCCACGTCCCCGGCGATCATACCCTGAGGATGCGCGCTAAGCAGGGCGCGCATAATACGGAGACGCGGTTCGGCGCCAATCGCGGAGAACATATCGGCATAACGCGCTACGTCCGGCTCCTGTCTGGTCTTGGCCATCACTCCCATTCGTCAGTGTCCAACGCGTCGAGTGTACAGAGCAGGCAGCCGTTGGTGGATTGTTTCTTTAGTTCGCTCAGAGCAGTGTCCGTCAGTATCGAATCCAGAAAGGAATCAGGCTGATGGATCCCGGCTGTGAGAGCGCGTGGGATCTCGCTCGGTGTTTCCATATTTCTATAATTGCAGAATTATGCAAGCTGGTCAAGGATTCTGCTTGCGGCGACGCCGCTGTTTCGCCGCGAAAGAGTACCAGCCCAGGAGAAGCAGGAAGGCAGAGCCAGCGATCAGTTTGAATTCGAAGAGGGGGACAGAGGCAGTCTTCTCCGGCGGCACAGCGGAGAAGAGGATGGCAACCAGGGTCACGAGCAGGCCGGCGGCGGCGCTGAGCCGCTGACCCAAGCGCCATGCCGAAAGAAAGATGTAGATGTAAGGCACGAAGGCAACGAGAATTTCCATGTCCATGAGAAGCTGCCACCCGCTGCGGACCGTTTCGCCGGCTTGTGTGAGCAGGAGAAAAGCGGAGCAGGCAACGCCTTGAATCAGGAGCGCGGCCCAGGGCGTGCCCCATTTAGGATGTACGCGAGTGAAAGCTTGCGGCATGGCGCCATCGATCCCGATAGCGACGGGGAGGCGAGCTGCGCCGGCACCCCACGTGCTTATTTTTCCGAGAAGACCGAAAAAGATGAATGCAGCGGTGATGACGCCAAGCGAGGAGAAACCGAGGCGGCTGCCGGCAAGAGATGCCACTTGTACAAGGCCGCTGATGGGGTCGATGGAGGCGGGAGGGATGACGAGCATGAGTGCAACCGACCCGGCAATGTAGCCGAGTGCCACGGCCGCGGCGCTTATCCAGGCTGCGCGCGGGATCGTTTTAGCGGGATGGCATATCTCGCCGCCGAGGAGCGAACCGAGTTCGAGACCTGTATAGGCAAAACCTATCTGGGCCCAGAGGCTCATGCCGTCGAAAGTGAATATGCCTTTGAAGTGAAGACCCGTCGCGGAACCGAAACGCAGAAAGACCGCAATGCCCCCGAGCAGCACCAGGCCGACGCCGGAATAAAGCAGGATGCAACAAACGTTGCTCAACCATTTCGTGAATCGCAGGCCGGCGATGTTGGCGGCTACAGTGAGCCAGAGAACGAGGAGACAAACGCCGATCTGCCAGCGTGCACTCGCGGCCAAGGCGGTGCCGGAGCGGCCGGCCGCTTCGCTCGCAACACCCACTGCGATCAGCAGAACCGTTGGAAGGAAAAGCAAGACACTGAGCCACCAACTCCAGCCGCAGAGAAAGGCGTGCGACTCGCCGAACGCGTGTTTCGTCCAGATGTAAAAGCCGCCTTCGCCCGGAAAACGGCGGGACAGCGAGGCAATGACGAGAACACAGGGAACAAAAAAGAGAGCCGCCGCGGCGATGTGAAGTGGGATCGCTACGGGCCCGACATGAGCAAATGCGGGGATGAGCTGAGGCCCGAGCGTAGCGATAACGTTGAAGAGGATAAGGTCCGCCAGGCGAAGTTCGCGGCGAAGGCCAAGTGATTCAGGCCGGGACTCGAGAGATTCAGCGTTCGCGGATGGTTGGCTCACTTCGGATGAAAAGAACGGAGCGGGCTGCGGCTATGTTCGAGTACAACGCGGTCGAAAGCGTGAAGTAGCGATTCGCGGTGAGAGTATGGACCCGGCGTGTACGCGCGGGACTGAATGCCGGCCTGCGAGAGCTCGACGATGTGCCAGTCTTCACGGTTGGTTAGATCCCAAAAGTCGACTGCGTCCTCCAAGACGAAATCCGGTTTGGCTAGTTCGGCAGGATGGAAATGCCATTCGCAGATTACTTCCGTGCGATCTACCGCGCGGGGCCATAAGGTATGAAGCATCATGTAATCGGGATGGAGGCTGAGAAGGAGGTTGGGGTAGAGGACGTAATAGCAGACCCGGGTGCGCTCCGCTTCGTTCAAGCCAGGCAGGTAGTCGCGGCGACGGCGGCCATCCACACTCATGGTCTCGGCGCCGCCGCGAAAGCCCATCGCGCCACCGATATAGGTGGGTTGCGGCGATTCATTGTCCGAACCGAGGTAGTCGGTAAGGCGGTTCAGGGTTGGGTGCAACAAGGGGCAGTGGAGACACTCGTTGTAGTTGGCTACCACCAGCTTCCAGTTGGCCTGAATATCGTAAGTTATTCGTTTCCCCAGCCGCAAATCGGCCATACGCCACGGCGCAAACTTCGCGGGCAAATCAGCTAGCTGATGGCTGAGCGGTTCCGGGTCCGGATGCGCGTTGAGGAATATATGGCCTTCCCACAGAGCGGTTTGGAGTTTGTGGAGAGGATAGTCGCGGCGATCGAAGGTGGCGGGGTCCATGTGAGGCGCACCGAGCAGCCGGCCGTCCAGAGCGTAAGTCCATCCGTGATACGGGCACTGGATACGCCCGCCGGGATGACTGCCGGAGAGCGATGAACAAAGACGCGTTCCGCGGTGGCGGCAAACGTTGTAGAAGGCCTCGATCGAACCAGTGTCACTGCGAACGATCATGATGCTTTCGCCCGCAATCTCGCGTAAAAAGTAGTCGCCTGTGGTCGGAATAGCGTCGGTGCGCCCTGCGCAGATCCAGCTATTAAAGAAGAATGACTCGAGCTCTTGACTGTAAAGCGCGGGATCAGTGTAGTAAGCCGCGGGCAACGTCCGGTAGCTGTTTGGCAGATAATCTCCAGGTCAAGACCTACATCTGTCCAGAGTAAGCTACGAGGCTTGCGAATTGCGGAATAGTCCTAACAAGTGGTTTAATAGAGAGGTAGGACGTGTGGAAAAGTGGGCGTGAGCCCACTTTTTTGTTTCTAAGTAGAGCGTTGGGAATGGCATCCACGGAGAGTAGGGAGATCGAGGCACGAATTGCCGCGCTCGGTGAGCGGTCACTTGCCGGCACGTCTATCGAAATAGTGGAGGTTCAGCTGCGAGGAGGGGGGAAAGCACGCCTTCTTCGTATCTATATAGATAAGCCGGGCGGCGTGACACACGGCGATTGCGAACTGGTTTCCCAAAAGCTCGGGACGTTGCTCGATGACGAAGAGTTGATTCCGGGAGACAGCTACACGCTGGAGGTCAGTTCGCCGGGGGTGGACCGGAAACTCAGTAAGGCTCGGGACTTCGAGCGCGTTGTGGGTCAGAAGCTGAAGCTGGCCTTCCGTCAGCCTGTCAACGGCCAGATCCGCCTCGAGGGTCAGTTGAAGGAATTCGCCGACGGTGTATTGGGTATTGAGACACCGACAGGCGAACTTCTGCACGTTCCTCTCGATCAGGTGCAAAAAGCGAACCTGAAGTTCGAGTGGTAAGACGCGCCGCCCGACGGAAGTAAGCTCCTTAGACATTTAGTTTTTCGATTGAAGAGGTTTTGCGTGGCTTCGATTTATCAGTCCATTGAAATTTTGAGTAAGGAAAAAGGAATTGACCCCCAAATTGTGCTCGATGCGGTGAAGGACGCGATGTTGGCGGCCGCTCGAAAACAATTCCGCTCGCAGGAAGAGTTGATCGCGGATCTGGATGAAGCAACCGGCAATATCCAGATTTACAGCGTAAAACAGGTGGTGGACGCGGTAGAAAATCCCGGCACGGAGATCAGCCTTTCCGCAGCCAAGAAGTACGATCCTCAGGCCGAAATCGGATCGACTGTGCGCATTTCGAAGCCGACGGACACGCTAGGCCGCATTTCGGCGCAAACCGCCAAACAGGTCATCCTGCAGAAGGTACGCGAGGCGGAGCGGGACAGCGTTTACTCGGAGTTCCAGGGCCGCTCAGGTGAACTGGTGAATACGGTAGTCAAGCGGATGGAGGGGCAGGATTTTATCGTCGAGATGGGAAAGAACGAAGCGCGGCTGCCAAAAAAGGAGCAGTCGCGGGTCGAGAATTTCAGCATCGGCGACCGTGTTCGTTGCGTAATCAAAGGTGTGGAGCGGGGCGGAAAAAATTCCGGCGTCATAGTATCCCGTGCGGCTCCGGAACTTGTGATGCGCCTCTTCGAGCAGGAAGTTCCCGAGATTTACGACAACACGGTGGCAATCAAGGCCTGCGCACGGGAAGCAGGGGAGCGTACTAAGATTGCCGTGTTCAGCCGGGACCGCGACGTTGACAGCGTAGGTGCGTGTGTGGGGATGAAGGGAATGCGCGTGCAATCCATCATCCGCGAATTGCGCGGTGAAAAGATCGACATTATCGAATACTCCGAGGATCCGATTCAGTACGTGACAAAGGCGCTGAGTCCGGCAAAGATTTCACGGGTCACGATTGTGGATTTAGCCGATAAGCATATGGAAGTTGTCGTCGATGATTTGCAGCTCTCGCTCGCGATCGGCAAGCGGGGCCAGAATGTTCGCCTGGCAGCTAAACTGATCGGCTGGAAGATCGATATCAAGAGTGAAGAGGAAAAGCGCCGGGAGCTTGAATCGAGGATGGCCGACATGGTAATCTCCGGGGCCCCGGTTTCCATCCTGATAGAT
Source organism: Terriglobia bacterium (assembly GCA_963723645.1). Taxonomy (GTDB): domain Bacteria; phylum Acidobacteriota; class Terriglobia; order Bryobacterales; family Bryobacteraceae; genus Bog-105. The sequence continues at coordinate 865,433 of CAVRRR010000003.1, read as the reverse complement.
CACGGCTTATCGGAGCAGATTGTAGAGACGCTGGTGGGTGCCGGGATCGGAACTGTCGAGCGGCTCGGTTCGATGACGCCGGAGCAACTGGAAGCGCTGCCGGGCATCACGGAAGAGATAGTGGGCCAGATACAGGGCGTTGTTGTCGCTTTCTACGGCCAGTACGACGAGCCGTCGGCCGAAGAAGCGCCCGCCAGCGCAGAAGCGGTGGAGGAAGTGCTTGACGAGAGCGCGGCTGAAACGGGCGACGGAGATTTCGCCGATGCTGAAACTCCGGCGGCCTTTGAAAACATCGAAACAGGAGTGCTGGAGCGCGACTTCGCATTGAACGAACCGGCGGTTCTCGAGGAAACCGACGAAGGGGAAGTGCTCGACCTCGGGCGTGTGGAGGGGCTCTCGGGAGCGCCGTCCACATTGCGAGATCTGGTGGAATCAGATGAAATCGCTGAAGATGCTGAATCTGATACCATGAAAAACGCGGAATAATAGCGAAAACCTCAAGGTTTGAAGGAGTTATCGAGCAGTCCCATCTATGAAGAAGATCAGAATCAACGAGCTGGCGCGGGAGCTTGAAGTGAAACCCGGCGTGATCATCGAAATGCTGCCTGAATTGGGCGTGCAGGAGAAGAAAACGCACTCCAGCTCGGTGGATGAGGACGTTGCGATCGAGCTGAAGCGTCGACTGGTGGGTCCGGACGCTCCACCCCGAGACCCGTCTTATCGCGAGGCAGGTACGAATGGCGATCATTCCAGGGACGGCGAAGCGCACGCGGACAGCACAGAGAGAGAACCCAGCCAACCTGCCGAGACGGCTAGGGCGGCCGCAGGTTCGGTAACAGGCGAGGCTATTGCGCCACCTTCGGCGGCCCCGCCGACCGCGCAGTCAGCTTCCCTCCCGACTGCGCCGCGAGAGGCTCAGGTCAATAGAGGTCAGGTCAATATTAATCAGGGGACCATTGCAAAGCTCGGGAGACCATCTCTTTCCGAACCGGTGAGCCCTCCGGTCAGGGATCGAGCGCCGGGCCTTCCGTTCATCCCGCCGATTCAAAGACCGCAGATGCCGGCAAGCCAATCGGGCAACGCTCCGGTAAGTCCCTCGAGCCAGCCAGTGGCCCACGTGCCGAGTAATCCTGGTACGCCAACTGCCCCGGAACCAGCGGAGAGAGTTATGCATAGCGCGCCGGGAGTTCCGGCGCCCCCCGCCACCGGCGAGAGTGAACGTCCAGCGCCTTCCTTCAGGCCACTACGGCCACCTCTTGGAACTGCAGCAACAGCTACGCTGCACCACCCGGCCGCTCCTTCACAGACGCAGCCCCACACTACTGGACCTGTGAGCCGGAACATCTCGATACCAGCCAGACCGCTGCCACCGCCGACACCGCGGGTGGGGCCCGGCGCGCCGGTTCCTCCTCCCGCAGGTCCCCGGCAGCCTGCTCCGCCCGAAGCGGGGGTCGCGCCTCCCACTGAGCGCGCATCGATTCGCCCGGGAACAATCGCTGAACCCGCTGATCGGCCGACGCCCGCACCGGCACGTCCGCCGGCACCGAGAGTGCAGCCGCCGACACACCTGGTTGTTCCTGGCGCCGGATCCGGCAACGTAAGCGCCTCGAGTGTGCCGGGAACACCAATGTTGCCGCGTCCGCCGGCCCCAAGACCGCCGGGCCCTGGCCTGACACCGGGAGCGCCGATTGCGCCGCGTCCGCCGGCAACGGGACGTCCTCCCCTGGCTGGCCAACCGCAGGCACGCCCGGTAGTTCCTCCGAGACAGGATATTCTGCAGCGGCTGAACAAGCAGCAAGCCGCGCGGCCAACGCCGGCCGTTCCAGTGATGCCTCGCCCCGGCACACCAGCCCGGCCACCGGCAGCGCCTGGACAACCCTTGTATCGTGGGCCAATTCGTCCGGGCCAGCCGCTGATGCGCGGTCCAGGGGCACCGGGGAGCGGACCAACGCCTCCTGGATTGCGCCGGCCAGGCGGACTGCGGCCCATGCATCCGACGGCACTGCGTCCGGAGCCTGCAACTTTACCCACCGAACAGCAGCGACGCCATCAAGCCAAGCCGGGTGGCCGCCAACCTGTCCGGAAACGCGAAGAAGTCGAAGGAAACATTCGCGAGCGAAGTTTCAAACGCGCAGCGGTGCTCGAGCCGCCGCCCATCGATCGCGAAATCACAGTTGCGGAGGGAGTCACCGTTAAGGAGCTCTCCGAAAAGCTGGGCGTCAAAGCTAACGCTGTAATCAAGAAACTGGTCGAGAAGAAGATTTTCGCAACCATCAACCAGACCCTCGACGTAAAAATGGCCGAGGAACTCGCCCGCGAGTTCGGCGCCTCGACGAATCAAGTCAGCTACGAAGAAGAAGCGACTCAGGATGTCGAACTGGCGGAGGATACAAAGGACCTGGTCCGGCGTGCTCCGGTCGTTACGATCATGGGACACGTCGATCACGGAAAGACATCGCTACTCGACGCCATCCGGCAGACCAACGTGGCCGGGCGCGAAGCCGGCGGGATTACGCAGCATATTGGCGCGTACCACGTCGAGAAGAATGGCCGCAAGATCGTTTTCATCGACACCCCGGGCCACCAGGCGTTTACACGCATGCGCGCCCGCGGTGCGAAGGTCACCGATATTGTGGTGTTGGTGGTTTCGGCAGATGACGGCGTAATGCCTCAGACGCTCGAAGCTATTGATCACGCAAGAGCAGCCGCGGTGCCGATCCTGGTAGCGATCAACAAGGTCGATAAACCGGGAGCGCAGCCGGACCGCGTCAAGCAGCAGCTCTCCGACCGCGGTTTGCTGGCAGAGGATTGGGGCGGAGATGTAGTGATGGTTCCGGTTTCGGCAAAGACCGGCCAAAACCTCGATCTCTTGCTCGAGATGATCCTGCTGGTCGCCGACATTCAGGATTTGAAAGCGAATCCGGGCCGGCCGGGTCTCGGAACCGTGCTTGAAGCGAAACTCGACAAAGGCCGTGGACCTGTCGCCACCATGCTGGTGCGCAACGGGACGCTGCGAGTCGGCGACTTCTTCATCTGCGGCGCGCTATTCAGCAAGGTGCGCGCGATGTTCGACGATCGCGGGAATCCCTCGAAAGAGGCCGAACCGTCGATGCCGGTCGAGGTGATCGGGCTCGAAAGCCTGCCGGAGGTTGGCGACAGCTTCCAGGTTGTCTCCGATACATCGAAGGCCAAGCAGATCGTCATGTACCGTGAAGCAAAGGCGCGCGATGCCGCTATGGCAAAGGGTGCTCGAGTGGCGACTCTTGCGTCTCTGAACCAGCAGTTCAGAGAGGGCTCGCTGAAGGACCTGAACCTCATCATCAAAGCCGACGTGGGCGGCACTGCCGAAGTGCTTTCCGATACGCTACAGCAGCTCTCGAACGACAAGATCCGCGTTCGTGTTCTGCGGACTGGCGTGGGTGCGATTACGGAGGACGACGTGCTGCTTGCGTCGGCCTCGGAAGCACTGATCATCGGATTCAACGTCCGGCCGGAACGCAATGCGCAGTCGACGGCCGAGCAGCAGAAGGTGGATATCCGGCTTCACTCGATCATCTATGAGTTGATCGACGAAGTGCAGCGGGCGATGACCGGGCTTCTCGAACCTGTTTACAAAGAAACGGTACAGGGCCATGCCGACGTACGGGAGATCTTCCGGATCAGCAAAGTGGGAACCGTGGCGGGCTGCTACGTTTCGGACGGCACGGTACGGCGCGACAGCCAAGTCCGCGTACTCCGGGGCGGCGACGTGGTTCACACGGGCCGGATCGAGGCCCTAAAGCGCTTCAAGAATGACGCGAGCGAGGTCAAAAACGGCCTCGAGTGCGGTATCTCGCTGGTGAACTTCAACAACATTCACCAGGGCGATATTCTCGAAGCGTTCACAATGGAGCGAATCGCGGCGGAGTTGCCTGTAGCCCAGTAAATTGAGGCAGCTCCGATGCCAGTTCTGGGCGTCCTTACGCTCGATATTCACGTGGAGCACTCGCATTCCCTTAAAGAGAAGCGTCACGTAGTCAAAAGCCTTAAAGACCGGCTGCGTGAGCGCTTCAATGTGGCCGTGGCCGAGATCGACGGCCTCGACTCATGGCAGAGCTCGGTGGTGGCCGTAGTCACGGTTTCAAACGACCGGATTCACGCCGAGCAAGTACTGCAAGCGGCTGAAATGCACTCCGCCACCATGCTTGGGGGCAATTTGAGCGCCAGCCAGATAGACTGGCTTTAAGAGCTACTTACCAAGTTTTCTACATAACCCTAGACTGAGAAAGGAGGCTGCTATGGATAGCCATCGGGCCCAACGTGTTTCCGAGGCCTTGCGCGAAGAACTCGGGGAGATGATTGTGTATGAACTGTCAGATCCGCGCATCGCAGACGCGACAGTGACCGAGGTTCTGGTGTCTCCTGACATGCGGCACGCACAGATTCGACTGCACATGTCGAACGATCCAAAGCGGCAGCGGGAAACTATAAGCGCTCTGGATGGAGCCCGGCACTTTTTACGCCGGCAGCTAGCGGAGCGGCTGAGCCTGTTTCGGGTCCCCGAATTACACTTCGAAGCGGACGTGTCGCTCGCTACCAACGCCCGAATCGATCATTTGATGAAGAGAGTTCGGCGTGGCCGGCCGCGTGACGTGAAAGAACAATGAGAGTACACTCTACATAGTCGGAGAGCAAACTTGTATATCGGCCTTATTACAGGGAAGTTACCGGAGGGCGTACGCGCGCGGGTCCGGTAGGAGGCGGCAGATTTCTCGACGCTTGTCGCAGACGAGTCACGGATGTAAGACCTGTCTGGTTCATGCGGCAGGCAGGACGCTATCTCAAGCCCTACCGCGAAATTCGCTCTAAGCATACGATTCTGGAAATATGTAAGCGGCCCGACCTGGCGGCAGAAGTGACGCTCCAGCCCATCGAGATTCTCGATGTGGATGCGGCCATAATCTTTGCGGATTTACTGCTGCCGATCGAGCCGATGGGTCTGAAGCTGGACTATATCGCGGGTGAGGGCCCTTCGATCGAAAATGCGATTACGGAGCCGGAGGACATTGACGAGCTCTCGACCGGCCGGACGGACGATCTGGGCTACGTGAGCGAGGCAATCCGGAAAGTGACGGAAGCGCTCGCTGGCAGGGTCCCGGTGGTCGGGTTTGTCGGGGCCCCGTTTACTCTGGCAAGCTACATGATCGAGGGGGGGCCGTCCAAGACCTTCCTGAAGACCAAAAAGCTGATGTTCGGCAACGAGACGATGTGGCGCCGGCTGATGGGCAAGCTGGTGGATGTGCTCGGGGAGTTTGGCCGGATGCAGATCGGAGCCGGGGCCCGGGCCATGCAGGTTTTCGACAGCTGGGTGGGAGCGCTTAGTCCGGAAGATTACGTCCGGTATGTTCAGCCGTATTCGCGGGCGCTGATCGAGCGAATTCGCGGCGGCGGGGTTCCGGTAATTCATTTCGGCACGGGCACTGGCGGCTTCTTTCGCGAAATGCACGCTGCAGGGGGCGACGTGCTCGGAGTGGACTGGCGCATTAACATCGACTACGCGTGGACCGAGATCGGCCATCGCTCGGCCATCCAGGGCAATCTTGATCCGGCAGCATTATTTGCTCCGCTTCCGGAATTGCGTACAAAAGTGTCCGATCTACTGCATCGAACCGGAACGCGGCCGGGCCACATTGTAAATCTGGGGCATGGAATTCTTCCTGAGACTCCGGTTGAGAACGTAAAAGCTGTGGTGTCGCTCGTACGGGAGTTCCCGACCACGAGGTGAGCCGGCGCGAGGTTGTGATCGTTGGCGGAGGAGTATCCGGCCTAGCCACGGCCTATTATCTGAAATGCCGCGGCATTGAATCGACTCTTATCGAGAAGTCTGAGCGCCTCGGCGGGTTGATCAAGACAGATTCTGTTGCAGGCTGTACGCTCGAAGCCGGCCCTGACAGTTATCTCTCGACCAAACCTGCCGTTACCGAACTGGCTCGAGGGCTGGGCGCTCCGGGCGGGGAGATCGGCCGGGACATCATCTCTCCGAACGAAGCGGCGCGCCGGATTTTCATTTCGCGATCCGGCAAGCTCATCCCTTTTCCCCGTGGGATGAGCATGATGGCCCCGGGCGAATGGTTCCCCGCCATGAGTTCGGAGCTGTTCAGCTGGCGCACAAAGATGCGCTTTATAAGCGAGCGGTTTACCCGGCCGCACGAACGCCCCAAAGACATTTCGGTGGGCGAACTGGTTGGCGATCATTTCGGCCCGGAGGTTCTGGAATACGTAGCAGATCCTTTGCTTGTGGGTGTATATGGCGGCGACACGAAGAGTCTCAGCGCCGAGAGCGTGTTGCCCAAGTTTATGGCTTATGAGCGGCGCTTTGGCAGTCTGATCAAGGGAGTACAACAGGAAAACAGAACGCCAAACAGCGGATTATTCCAGTCGTTTCGCCATGGTATGCAGACGCTCACGGACGCGCTCGCGCGCGGTGTGGAAGGGTCCACGGCGGTGGTGCGCGGCGAAGCCACCGCAGTATGCCAAACAGACGGCTGGCAGGTCAGGGTAGGGGGCGAACTTGTTTCCGCCGAACATCTCGTGCTGGCGTGCCCGGCTCACGCGTGTGCGGACCTGCTCGAGAACTCGGTACCGGAGGCAGCGACTCTACTAGGTCAGATTCCGTACTCCTCAGCCATCGTAGCTACACTGCTCTATAACGCAGAAGACATCCACCGTTCGCTCGACGGCTTCGGTTTCCTGGTGCCTAGAAGCGAGCGCCAGACAGTAGCGGCAACCACCTGGATCAACACCAAATTTCCGTCGCGAGTGGCTGCGGATCTGGTCGCCATCCGGGCCTTTATCGTGGCGGAAGACGCAGTTCGCCTTTCTGGTTTACCGGATCGAGAGCTGGTCAGGCTCGCGGCCGACGATCTTCGACGACTGATGGGGCTGCGAGCCGAACCGCAGCACGCGATTGTATATCGCTGGCCTAACTCCATGCCTCAGTATGTTGTCGGACATCGCGCACGCCTGCAAAGCCTTAACGAAACCGTGGCTGATCGTCGCGGCTTGCACTTAGTGGGAAACGCTTACGAAGGGGTAGGAGTACCGGATTGCGTTCGGCTGGCGCGTGTAGCCGCGTCAAAGATTGCTGACATTAAAACCTTGTAACCAGGGTGATACCTCTGATGCATGTTGAAGACGTTCTACGTCAAAAGGAGTGAACCGAGAGCTCGGTAAAGATTGAACAAGCACAGAGATGGAAGAGGTCTGGAGATGAGAATATTTTTGGGAATCGCTGCGGCCGCGTTGGCCGTAACGCCGTGTTTTGCACAAAAGACGGCGGCAGCTCGAATACAAGCGGCGACAACCGATCTGCACGAAATGATGAACGCCTCCGATAAGGGGATCCCGCAGGATCTGATCGATAAGGCATCATGCGTGGTGGTCGTCCCGAATCTGAAGAAGGGCGGTTTTATTGTCGGTGCGGAGTACGGTAAAGGTTTCTTCACGTGCCGCAAGACAAGCGGAGTCGGCTGGAGTGCGCCTGGAGCGCTACGGATCACCGGGGGCAAGTTTGGTTTGTTGATCGGAGGGGCCGAAACCGATCTGATCATGCTGGTCATGAACAAGGACGGCATGGAACACATGTTGACGGATAAAACGCAGCTGGGCGGCGAGCTCTCAGCAGCGGCAGGTCCGGTAGGACGTGACTCCTCCGCCATGACTGATGCCATGATGCACGCGGAGATCCTGACCTACTCGCGGCAGCGCGGCATCTTCGGCGGCATCGACCTGACGGGTGCGGCTGTGACATCGGATAAAGACGCCATCGAGGAACTGTATGGAAAACCGCTCACAAATAAGGAAATCGTGCAGGGCGGCATTCCGGTTCCTGCCGAAGCGCGGCCTCTGATTCATTCGCTCGATCGCGTGTCTTCTCGCAAGTAGACTCGACTCGCTCTGCTCCGGGCCACTTTTCCTCCGGGAAGAGTGGCCCTTCTTTTTTGGAGCAGACGCAAGCCGAGAGACAATGGTGAATTGAACAAAGCAGCAGAGAAGATTCGGCTGGCAATCATCAGCGGTGGCCGGTCGGGCGAACACGAGGTCTCGGTTCGATCGGCAAAGGCTATCGAACAGGCACTCGACCGGGACAAGTATGAGGTCTCTTCCTTTTTCATCACCCAGCAAGGCAAGTGGGAGCCGAAACCAATCCTTCCCGAACCGGGAGCGAATCCCGGAATCGACGTCGTCTTTCCAGTGCTACACGGGACCTTTGGTGAGGATGGCACCTTGCAAGGCCTTTTGGAACTCGCGGAACTGCCCTACATAGGAGCCGGCGTTCTGGCTTCGGCGGTCTCCATGGACAAAGCGGTGGCCAAACGGCTGTGCCGGGACGCCGGACTGCCAGTTGTGCCACACGTGGTGCTGACCAAGGGGTACTTCGACGTGGACTCCTTTACTCTGCCGTTCGAATATCCTGCATTTATAAAGCCTGCTAACCTCGGATCCTCGGTCGGCATCAGTAAGGCAAAGTGCGCGTGTGAGCTGAGGAAAGCGCTGGCTGCAGCATGCCGATTCGACCGTAAGATTCTGGTGGAGAAAGGTATCGAAGGCCGCGAATTCGAATGCGGTGTCCTGGGTGGCGACGAACCGAGAGCATCCACCCCATGCGAGATCTTTCCGTCTCAGGATTTCTACACCTATGAGGACAAATATCTGCTGGACAAGACGCGCATCGATCTGCCGGCGAACCTGACGAACGATCAGACCGCGGAAATGCAGCGCTTGGCGATTGCTTGTTTCGAGGCGGTCGACTGCGAAGGAATGGGGCGTGTAGACTTCCTGATGGAGGGCAGTTCTGGGCAGCTTTATATCAATGAGATCAACACCATTCCCGGGTTCACCTCAATCAGCATGTATCCAAAAATGTGGGAATACTCAGGCATCTCGTACCGGGATCTGCTGGACGCGCTGATCGACCTCGCGCTTCGGCGGGCAGAGGTGCGGCGTCAAACACAGTACTCCCGATGATATTTGTCCATTCGTCAATGCGAAAGGTTTGCCTGTTGACGTTTGCATTGACCTGCACACTCGCAGCGCAGCAGCACCCTATCGTTTCGCAGACTCCGCTCGAAAACGGAAATTTGAGCACGCCCCAGGCTCCTGCAAAGAGTACAGCCGGGGCGGCGAAGACCGAGGGGGAAGATCCGAGTAAGGACCTGGGCCCGGCGCTCCGGCATTTCGTCGACGTTCTTTCGACCGTGCAAAGCGAGGGAGCGGACGCGCAGCCGATAGACAAGCTGGTCTATGAGGGCGCGATCCCTTCCATGCTGCGCCAGCTCGACCCGCATACTCAGTTCTTCGACCCGGCGCAGTTCCAGCAGCTCAAGCAGATGGAGGACTCCGAGCAGAAGGGATTCGGCAGCATCGTGTCGGTCTTACCCGGCCAAGTGATCTTTCTCCAGACCCTGCCCGGAACACCTTCGAACAAAGCTGGCATACAGGCGGGAGACGAGCTGGTGGGGATCAATAACATTGCCATTCGCGCTCTCGAGCCGCAACAGATTGTCGAGCTGCTCACCGAAGCACGCCAGCAGCGCGTGTCGGTCTATGTCCGGCGACAGGGTTCGGCGCGGCCTCTGCAATTTACGCTTACGCCGGAATTGGTCGATGCACCGAGCGTCGATCGAGCCTACATGTTGCAGCGGGGATTCGGCTATATCCGCATCGCAAGCTGGGATCTGCAAACGGCGAAGCAGCTGAGCGACGCCATCGCGAAGCTGGGCGGGGATTCCCTCGAGGGCCTCGTCATCGATCTCCGAAACAATCCGGGCGGCGTAGTTAAGGCTGCGCTGGATGCGGCTGCCATGTTTCTGAGTCCCGGGCAGCGTATTCTCACGGCCAAAGGCCGCTCAAGTGAAACACAGACGGCGGATGTCCCGAAAGGGGCAAAGCCGTATCACTTTTCGATCGGTGTGATTATCAACGAGAAAACGGCCAGCGCATCCGAGATACTTTCAGGCGCCCTGCAGGACCATGATCGCGCGGTAATTGTGGGCGAACCGAGTTACGGCAAAGGACTGGTACAGAGCGTGATGCCGCTTTCGGACGGCGCAGGGCTGGCGATTACGACGGCTTTCTACTACACACCGAGCGGGCGCTCCATCCAGCATCCATTGCGGAACTCCGCCCTTTCAGACACGTTCAACGACAAGCCGAACCCTAACGCGCCGGTTTACAAAACAGATAAAGGGCGAACCGTGACAGGCGGGGGCGGCATTCAGCCCGATATTCGCGTGGGGCCGCCTTCGTTGACCCGGCTGGAAGCAGTGCTCGACGAAAGCGGAGTGCTCACCTCGTTCGCTACCAACTATCTATCGAAGCATTCTCCTGTCCCGGAGCCGTTCGAAGTGACACCCGCAATCCTCGATGAATTGAAAGTCTTTCTGGCGAGCCGGTCCATCCAGCCGAGCATCGCGGAGTGGAGTGCGGAGAGACCTTGGGTGAGCAATCGCCTGCAGGAAGAAGTGATTACGCAGGCGAAGGGCGTGGCCTCGGGCGAAGAGATTCTGGCGAAGCGCGATCCGCAGATACAAGCCGCGCTTGGCGCGATACGGGACAAGTCGGTTCTGGCAGGGCTAGCCGCCCGATGAGCTACGTCTGTGTCTGTTCAGGCCGGCGATAATCGCCTCTGCTGAAGTACTTCTCGAGCCAGACATACAGACAGATAAACAGGTAGCGGCTACCCATCTCCTTGATCTTTAGCTTCGGATTGCCGGTCCTCCGGTTGCGCCATGTGATCGGGATCACGGTCCAGGTATATCCTCGAACGATCGTCTTCAGCGGAAGTTCGACGGTGAGGTTAAAGTGCGGTGAAAGCAGAGGACGGCAGCCTTCTATGACTGTTCTCCGATAAGCCTTGAAAGCATTGGTGGTGTCGTTCAGCCGAATCCCGAACAGCAGGCGAATGAACATATTGGCCAGCCGATTGACGCGCATCTTGATCCAGGGGTAATCGATGACGCCCCCGCCTCTCACGAATCTGGAGCCGAAGACAGCATCCCAACCCTCATTCAGCAACTGCCAATAGCGAACCACGTCGCGCGCGTCGTCCGATTCGTCCGCCATCATGATCACGACGGCATCACCGTTCACATGATCCAACCCATGGATGATGGCTCGGCCGAAGCCGTGCGCACCCGTGTTTTCGATGGGGCGCAATGTCTGGACCCGGGTGCAGGCATCCTGGAGCTTGTCCCACGTCCCATCGGTGCTTCCGTCGTCCACGACTACGATCTCGTGGGGAACTCGGTGGAGCCGGAGCTCGACGTGGAGATGTTCGACGGTGGAGGCAATGCAACCCTCCTCGTCACGAGCCGGAATGACGATGCTAAGTAAGCGTAGCGGCTCGCGATGGGGAACCGGCTGGGGCTGGGGTCCGCTCATAAGGCTCCGCTGCGCGCCAGCCACCCGGGATGCTCACGCACATGCACTCCAATCTCGTCGAGGATGACATCAAGTGAAAGCTTGGGACGCCATCCGAAATCAGCGGCAGTACGGGAAGAGTCCATAACGAGCCAAGGGATATCGAATGGCCGGGGCCGCGTGTCCGGTTGGGGCTGGTGGGAGCCGAATCGTTCGTTACACCAGGCAGTGAGCTGAGCAAGCGACATCGAATTCGCAGCTCCACCACTCACGTTGTAAACCGGATCGCTGGGGGGATCACGGCGGAACTGCATTGCGATCAGGTTAGCTAAATCGAGCGGATGAAACGCATCTCTCACCTGGTAACCGAGCCCGCCGAAGCCGATAAATCGGAGGGGCAGGCGTGCCGCATGAGCATGCAGCCAATAAGAGAAGATCCCCTGCTCGGCTGTGCCGAACTGGCCGGCGCCCGCGAGCACGCCGCAGCGATTGATCCATACTGGAAACCCGAACGTAAGCCCGTACTCGACGGCCATAATCTCGGAAGCGAGTTTGGTGGCCCCGTACAGCGAAACCGGTTGGCGGGTCGGGAACGCTTCGGTGATTCCGGCCGCGCTTACCGACGGCTGGGATTTACTGGATTCATCAAAGACGAACGCGTCGGATTCGGGCCGCACGGGGATCGCGGCAAGTTCTTGAACTGAATAGACCCGGCTTGTGCTCAGCAGAACAAAACCTGCTTTATGGCTGCGGCAGTACTCGAGTATGTTGAGGGTCCCGTCCAGATTATGTTCTGAAAGCTGGCGCGGACTCGAACGGCCATCCACACCCGCAAGCACGCTAGGGTTCGCAGCCGCATCGATTACCCAATCGCAGGCCGGAAGTGATTCCACATCGCTGCGCATCCGAAGATCGCCATGTGCGAAGCGGATGCCGTGCTTGGCGAGTTCGCCGCGATTGGTCTCAGATCCAGGCCTTAGGAGATTATCGATGCCGAAGACTTCGATGCCAGCGATCTGCCGGGTGAGAGCTGTCCCTATGCGGCTGCCTACAAAGCCGCAAATGCCAGTTATCAATACCTTCATCAGTGAGCAGCAGCCGAAACCGCCTCATGCTCCGTAAGCCGAGAATGCCAGGATTCGGTGATTTCGCGGAACACGTCGCGCAGAGTTCGAGTGATAGTCCAGCCCGGATACTGCGCCTTCATCTTTCGAAGATCGCTGTAGTAGCAGATGTGGTCCCCGGCCCGATTCTGGTCGACGTAAGTGTATCTCTGCCGCTTTCCGGTGAAGTCTTCAACGAGCTCGAACGCTTCAAGGATGGAACACGAATTTTCCTTGCCACCACCGATGTTGTAGACCTCGGCGGAGCGCGGCGCATTGCAGAACGCGACGATGAAGTTCGCCACATCTTCGGAGTGGATGTTGTCGCGCACCTGCTTGCCTTTGTAACCGAACACCTTGTACTCGCGATCCTGGATGTTGCAGCGAATCAGATAACTCAGGAATCCGTGCAGTTCGACCCCAGAGTGGTTCGGTCCGGTCAGGCATCCGCCGCGCAAGCAGCAGGTGGGCATACCGAAGTACCGGCCGTATTCCTGCACCATCACGTCAGCAGCAACTTTGGACGCTCCGAAGATGGAATGTTTAGATCCGTCAATCGAAAAAGTCTCTGGGATACCCTGCTCATAGGTGGGATCAGCGTAATCCCATCGAGTCTCCAACTCGCGGAGCGCTATAGTGTTCGGCAGATCGCCGTACACTTTGTTGGTGGACATGTGGACGAATGGAGCTTCAGGACAGGAGCGGCGAGCGGCTTCAAGGAAGTTGAGCGTACCGACCGCGTTGGTATCGAAATCGTCAAAGGGAATAGCGGCGGCTCGATCATGCGAAGGCTGAGCGGCTGTGTGAACGATAGCGTCCGGCTTAACTTCAGCTACAAGCCGAAGCACCGCGGAACGGTCCCGAATATCGATATTGAAGTGGGTGTAAGTTCGAATCTGTGATTGCAAGCGGCCAAGAGACCAACTGGTATCGCCTTCGGGTCCAAAGAAAACTGAGCGTTCATTGTTGTCCACACCGAAAATCTGATAACCGCGCTGCGCCATGTGGAGACATACTTCTGAGCCGATGAGCCCGCAGGATCCTGTTATAAGAGCTTTCTTTGCCACTAAAAGAAGTCTAACGCACGACTACACTCCTAAAGTACTAGGCACCGCGCACACGATTGTGGTCTGCCCAGGTACTCCAATCGATGTCCGTATTGGCTAACGCGCAAGCCCGGCGAAGCGCGCTTTTTCGGACTGCCGTGACAAGAGCGGCGATTCTGGCGCTGGCTTGCTGGGCCGCGTTTAACTGGGTCAGCACCATCCATCGGATCACGCAGCTTTACGTCGATCTGCCGACATGGGATTACTGGCGTGTTCCCGCTGAAGCCGCTGAGATCCGGCATCTCGACCCACGCTTCCTTTGGAGACAGCACAATGAGCACCGGATCATCTTCCCCGATCTGGTGTTCGCGCTCGACGTTCTGCTCGTTCACGGCCGCCGCATCCTGCCGCTGGTTGTCAGCTTTCTCTGTTATGCCGGAAGCTGGGCCATTCTAGCCTGGCTCATCGGCCGCGAAACTAGCATTGCGCGAGCAACGCGTGTGTCAATCGTGCTCGCGACTGCGGTTCTGATCGGATGGAAGGGCTGCACGGGCGTTCTGGCGGATCCGTTTCTTCTCCAGTGGACGCTGCTCGAACTTGCGGTGCTGGCCTCATTGACGTTTGCAACTCGCGTACCCGGCACGCCGGGGCGGTGGCCGGTTATCGGAACGATCGCATGGGGAATTGTAGCGACGTACTCGTCCGCTAACGGGTTGCTTCTCTGGGCCGTTTTGCTCATCGCCGCTTATCTGCTTAGATTCTCGAGAAAGCAGATCGCGCTGCTCGCCCTCGCCGGAATAGTCGCAGATGGCTTGTACTTCATTGGTTACAGGTTCTCGGGCGGAACTAATTTGTGGCAGCTTGTGCTGCATCCGTTCTACGCGGCCTGTTTTGTGGCTGTTTACCTCAGCATGCCTTTTGGGGGCATGAAGTCTCCTCAGTTCGGAGTCTACGTCGGGTTCGCAAACCTTTGTTTGACAGCGTTCCTATTCTCGGTCGCCTTTCGGCGCGGGCTGGTCCGAACGCGGCCGGGCATCGTCCTTTTCGGATCGTACGGCTTCACGCTCATCACCGCCGTCCTTACGGCGGCAGGAAGGATGGACGTATCCGATTTCTACTTTTCGGGCGCAAAGGCGACGCGCTATGTCGCACCTCTGATTGTCAACTGGGCTGTGTTTGTGGCAATTGCAATGTGGATGGCAGCGCTAGGGAGATGGCGCAAGTTTCTGGTCCCGGTCTTGTTAGCTGGGACTGCCTTTCTGCTGGCGATCTCTTTTCTCAAACTGCGATGGTGGCTTGAACAAAGCACTCGCGCATTTGTCGATGAGCAGGTCACGGAACTCAGCATAGAAAACGGAGTTACTGATCGAAGACTGCTGCGATCTGTGTTCCCGGATCCGGGCTTTGTCACGAAATATCTGCCTGCACTCGCAAGTCATCACGAATCGATTTTCTACGAGAATCGCGCGAACTGGCTCGGCAAAGCTCTTGCAGAGTTGGGGCCTCCGTCGGAAGCGGTTGCCACCGGCGGTGTGACCACGATCTTCCCAGTGGTATCGGGCGTCGAAGTTGCCGGGTGGGCAAACACCGGGACCGGTTCTCCCTTCGAGCGATTGGTTTTGGCAGATGAGCGCGGAACGATCATCGGCCTGGGCCGCCGGCCGGCAGACGGGATCCCGTCGCAGCTTCTCTCAAATGCAACACCGGCGCGTTGGGCATGGATCGCATTCGCGCCCGCACGCTACGGGGCCGGCAAGTTCTCCGTGTATGGCATAGAACCGGGGACGAAGAAGCTGCGGCGCATAGCTGGTTCGTGGAACTTTCCACTAATCACAGCGGTTAACAAAAGCGATCTGGGACCAGGCCTCAATGGGTTGACCTGGCGCGCAGATCCCGGCTGGACGCGCAATGGCGCAGGACCTCACGACGCGAAACAACCGGCGCCGGAAGGGTTGCAGTTCGGAACCTGGAACGGGTTCGACAGCCACACGGGACAGATCGCGTTCTCACCCTTTCCCGTGCCAGCATCCGGATGCCTGATTTTGCCGGTTCTGCACGGCCCATCAACCGACGGTCTTTCGGTCGAACTGCAGGACAACGCCAGCGGGCAGGTGATCGAAAGTATGCCCATGCAGAACGAGGACGTGCAGTGGGAGTTCTGGCGTGTTACTGCAACGCCGGGCCGTGAGGTGGCAGAGGTCGCGCGCGACTACGGGAAAGGGGCGGGTCAGTGGCTGGCGATCGCCGCTCCGGTTAACTGCCGGTGAGTTGGTTTTTCTACCGCGTTAAAAAAAGCTTTCGTTCGAGGCACGAGGAAATTGCGAGAAAAGGGGGGTCAACGGTTCAGTCACACGCCTTCGAGATTAAATTCCTGGCTTTATTTTCAGAGACTTAAAAATGGTTGAAGGGTGTGGCCGAAACAGGGCATGTGGCATCCTTGCGGCGGGGAAACAGTGCCAAAAGTGACTGATTTGGGACAATTTTGGGGGCGTTTTGGTGAGTTTTTGAGGCGAAACCTGGGCGAAACAAGGCCAATTTGGACGGTAACAACCGCATCCGGAGAGTCTCAGGAGCAAGTCATGGGCGCTTTGAGAACCACCTCAGCATCGATGCCGGGTGATCTTCAAATGCGATCTGACCGGGGATCGAGAGTTCGATCTCGGTTCCGTGGCCGACATTGGTCCACACATGCAGCCGGGCTCCGATCTGATCTGCCCGTTCGCGCATACCCGGGAGACCCCAGTGCCCATCGCGGCCGGCGATTAACGTTTCCGGGTTGATGCCTTGCCCGTCGTCGCGCACCAGGATGACAAAGTTCTTCGACGAGTATTTCAGTTCGATCTCGATCTTTCCGGCTGCGGCGTGGCGGAAAGCATTGACCAACGCCTCGCGGCCGATCCGGTAGGCCTCATCCCGCAAGACCGGGTGCAGCGGCCTTCGCTGGCCCTCCACAATGACCCGGAAGCCGACCGCTTCACCCACGTTCTCGCCCGCGATGAGTTCACTCTGAATCTGCAGAAACGCGCGCTCGAGATCTTGGGATGCCGATTGTTTCGCGCGTAGACCTCGCAGCGTGCTGCGGCCCTCGTCGATCACGTCGTGCATGAGCGTGAGCGCCCGGTTCAGCGAAGTTTTTGCGGGCGTATCGTCGGGCAGCCGATCCGCCGCAACATGGACATGCATCGAGGCGCTTAGAAAGCCTTGCAGCAAAGTATCGTGCAAGTCCTGCGCAATGCGAGTGCGCTCGGCAAGCCGCTCCTCGAAGCGCATGTTCAACTGGCCGGTCAGGTGTTTCATGCGCAAGCGGAATAAGGCGAACACCGTAAGCGCGCAGGCGATGACCAAGGCGGTTCGAAACCACCAAGTCTGCCAAACTGCCGGCTCCACATCGAAGGCGAAGGTCGATTCTGTACGGCTCCAGGCTCCGTCCGGATTGCTCGCGATCAATCGGAATCGGTACGGGCCTGGCGTCAAATTTGTATAGACAGCCTGCCGCTGGCTGACGGGCTCGCCCCACCCGCGATCGAATCCCTCGAGCATGTAGCGAAATCTGACGCGCTCGGGCATGGAAAGGCTGATACCGGTGTAGCTGAACTCGATTCGGTGATCGCGTGAGGGGATTCGAACGGGCCCTCTCACATCGATAGACTGGCCGCCGGACGATACCGATTCAAGGTGCGGGATGGCCAAGGCCGCTGTGTTGGTCAAGCGCCCGGGATCTACCATCGAAATTCCGCGGTTCAAAGAAAACCAGATGCGCCCGAGTGAGTCTTTAACCACGGACTGATCCCGCTTGACGCCTTCGAGGCCTCGCAGCCCGTCGGAAAAGCCGTACTCGCGTATGTCGCCATCCTCCAACGCGCCTTGCAGGAGCTTGTCGCGCTTAACGCGCATCACGTGGTTCGAAGTCGCTATCCAGAACCATCCGAAATTGTCTTCGGCGAGACCGAGTATCTGATCGTGCAGGATGGAAGGTAAGCGCGTGAGGACCCTGAACCGACCCGCCTCGCGGACGGCCAAACCCGCCGTAGTACCGGCCCACAGTAAGCGGCCGGAATCCTCGAGCAGGCAATTGATATCGTCCGAGGGTAAGCCAACACCGGCTTGAAACGTCTGCCAGCGACCGTTTGCCAATGTGCTCAGGCCGGCGGGCGTGGCGAACCACATGGCTCCGTCGGAGCTTTCGAGGATGGATGCCACGGTGTTCGATGCCAAGCCATCCGCGGTTGTATAGGTTGTGAAGCGCCGACCCGTCAACTTACTCACACCACCGCTCAAAGTGCCGGCCCACACAGAACCATCTCTTGCGCGGTAGACCGAGTACACGCTATTTTGCGCGAGCCCATCGGCTTGCGTATAGGTCTTTGCGGCCAAAGACCGGCGGCTAGAATGCAAGACCGTAAGTCCGCCACGCTGCCTGCCTAGCCAGAGTTCGTCAGGGCCGCCGGCGATCGAGTAGACTACATCCCGGCTGAGTCCATCAGCAGAAACCCGCTCTCGCGTGTCGTTCTTGAACCACCATAGTCCGTGATCGTACTCACCGAACCAGGTGCGGTTTTGCGAATCTACGAAAATCGGATTACTCCCATCCGTGGGTAAGCCCTCGGAAGGTCCATAGGTCACAAACGCGCTGTCCCGAACCCGCTCAATTCCGTTATTGCTGCCGATCCAGAGATCGCCCTCACGATCTTCAAAGAGGGCGGTAACCGCATAGCCGACGCCCGGGCCTTGCTCATCGAATGCGGAGACTCCTTCTGCGTTGATTCGCAGGAGACCGCGCGCATTGGAGCCTACCCACATGTTTGCGTCGCGATCCCTGATCATGGTCAGCACCTGCACATGGTCGAGCAGCTTTGACTTGATTGGAGGGGCCAGTCCGGTTCCGTTCCAGTGGACGATACCGCCGTCAGTACCGACCCAGAGCTCGTTCGCGCCGTCGGGCAGGAGGCAATTGACCTTCGGGTCGGGCAGGCCTTTCGAGATGGAGGATGTCTGGCCTTCCTTCCTGAGCCGGTAAAGGCCTGCGCCACGGGTTCCCATCCACACATCGCCATTGCCGGTCTGCGCCACGGCAGTGACCGGGGAACGCGGCAGCGAATCGGCCGCCACGAGCAGGCGCCAACTACCCTGACGGTACGAGAAAGCGCCCAACTGCATTTCGGCGGCGAGGAGTTCGCCCCGGTTGTCGTATCCGGTGGCCGTGATATAGGCAGCGCCCTCAGGCGGATTTTTAAATTCTCCGTTCGTGTAATGAATCAGGGTCATGTCGCGAAGGCGAATCCACAGGCTGCCGTCGCGATCGGCTACCAGGCCCATGACGCTTGTAAAGGTGGCGGAACCAGACGGGTCTCGCATCTGCCTAAAGTTAAATCCGTCGAACCGCAGAAGACCTGCTTCCGAGCCGATCCAGAGATAGCCGTCGGTGGTCTGAGTAATTGTGTAGATGGACCCGCGCGGGATGCCCTGCTCTATACCCCAGTGTTGGCGCACATACTGCGACATCTTGCGATGCGGATCTATGGCATGACAGAGATTTGCCAAGAGCAGAACCATAGCGAGAAGGCGAGCGCGGCGCAGCACTTTGACCGTCACTTGCCGGGGCTCTTCATGGCAGATACTCGAACTTCTCAACCACTACCTCGGTCCCATGCCGCAAGGTGCTGTTCTTGGTGGAAAAGCCGTAAAGATTGAGATGAACGGATTCGGGACCCGCGGCCGGAACTCCGGATGTGAAAGCGTGGCCGCAAACCGGTTTCGCCTGCCAACGGTCAGTGCGCCCGCGAATGGCTTTAAACCATGCCGCGCCAGGGGACCAGCGCAGGAAGAAAGTGACTGGGCCGGCCGGCGCCTCGAACTGCACCGAATTCGCCGGGACGTAATAAGGCTGAATAACGAACTGCCCGTTTCTGGCCGCTGCTTCGCCCCACCTGCTCATCTCCATGTCCATTTCCCGGAAGGGGTCTGCGTCATCCCATGTGGAAATGGTGAACACCGCCGAAGGCTCCAGATGCGACACGTCGCGCACAATGAACCGATAAGTGCCGTACCCGAGACTTCTCGGCAGGTTCACTTCAGCGCTGGTCCAATGATCGGGGTACCACGCGATGCGCAGATGAAGAAACCCGTTGGCGTCCGTCCAGGCATTCGAAGGATCGTAGATGTTCGGCGTGCCGCCGGGGTAATCGGGAGCCTGACGGATCTGCCACTCGTAACCATCGAACGGCAGCGTCTTCCCCACGAAACGGGTTGCGCGGGGAGCCTGGGCCGTGGCGACCGCCAAAACCGGACCGCCCTTTTGCGGCAGTACTTCGATTCTTGTCTGAGGATAGTAGCTCGATTCGACCAATAGCGCGGCGTAGGCGGAGCCAGGGTGAGTGCTGTTCGTCCATCGCGAACCGGATTGCAGCATCGTGAAAGGCTTGGCTGCCGTAGGTTGAACCCACCAAACACCGCTTCGGGCATAAAGCACGATGCGCTGCCCGTGCTTCGCCCCGCTGACGCGTCCCTCTATGGATTCGAGCTCTTCGGGGTTGCCGGGTCCGTATGGCGGTACCTTCGTGATTGAGATGGCCGGATCAGGCACCGGTCGAGGCGAGGTACACTGCCCCAGCGTTAGACAAGCGGCAATGGCCAGGACGCCGGCCACCGTTCGAGATCTTTGGGCTGAGGTATGTTTTCCGTCGACCAAAACGCACGCGGAATATTTTTGCAATCCGAGTTAGTACCGGAGAGTAACAATATAGCGCTTTTACGGGAAGAGAGCCGGTGTTTGGTAGTGTTCTAAAGGTGCGTTCCTGCCGAGTCAACGACGTGCCGAGGGTGTTCCACCCCTTCCTTATACCGCTTCTTACCTTCCATCCACTGCCGCTTTCACGCTATGTTGATGTCTCACATTCTGCAGCCGCAACACCGCTCGCTGGATCGGATTGGAAGGAAGAAGCTCTATATGGGTTCGAACAAGAAAAGCAGATTGGCCCTGTTCTCGGGGATGTTGCTCGGCTCGGGTTTCGTTGCTGCACCCGCACGGGCCGCGAACATCACACTCGACGGAGCGATTCAGACGGACGATGCCGTGCAGCTCTTTGACCTAACCGTGGCGGCCCCGGGGACGGTTGACCTGCGCAGGTACAGCTATGCGCGCGGGATGGTGGTATCAGGAATCGGGGCGTTGGGTTTAGCTGGTTTCAGGAGGATTCGGCCGTTCATGGCACGCTGGCGCTTATCACTACTTTTGATGGTCTTCGCGGGAGTAAGCCGATCACAGACTCCTGACTACAGCAACGTAAATGATTATTTAAATGGGCAGCGAACTCTTCTCTCCGTCAATGATTTCGCGGTAGGGGGAGTGCTGTTCAAAACCAATGACGGAACGCAAATTCCATCCGACAATATCTCGACGCTGCCCAATTTCAGCAATAACGTTATAAAAGATGCACCCCAAGTATTTGCGAGGATGTTTAATCTTTCCTACGACGTCTTGACTCATGTGTTCTATGACGAACGAGGCAATATCTTCATCTATGCTCTGGATCCCAACTCGCAAGCCGATCAATCCGTTCCCGTTCTGTCACCAGATTCTTATGTTTATAACGTGGCTAAGGGCAATCTTTCGGGAACGGGATTTGACGACGTGGTGGTTGTTGCAGATGATCGTTTACAGGTGATCAGCGCAGTAGACCCGCAGAATTTCTCGAAAGGCCTTAAAGCGGGTCCCGCCTTTACTCTACCTTCAGCTGCTGCCTCCCCAGGTCGTAACGTTTCGCAAGTCGTTGTTGGCGACTTTGCTGGAAACGGTACTCCGGAAATTGCTGTTACTTACCAAGTCCAGTACAGCGCTCACGGCAATCCGGACTACCAAGCGACAAAGCTAACTCTGGCGATTTTTAAGGTTGATAGGAACACTCTTGCCATAACTCCTGTCAGCAGCATTGATGTTGAAGACCAGGGTTTCCCTCTACAGTATGTTACTTACAGGAGTGCTCTCGCTGCTGGACGATTTGGCAATACTCGTCACGATCAAATCGTGACAGCTCACTACCGTCCTACCGACAACACCAAAGGTGGTCCAAGCGAAGTTACGGTAACTTCGTTCGACTTCGATGCCGCCCTTCAACCACATCAACTGAATCAGGTTCTATCTTCACTCCAGGGGACAAGTGTTGCCAATTTATACACTGATTTGGCCCTCCAAAAAGGTCATTTCGATCCGCAATCCCCCTACGATCAAGCAGCCCTGAAATTTGACAGGAACCTAGGAATTCTTTCGTTTGACACGAATCTGCAGATCCACCTTCCTACTTTCCTTGCTGCTAACGTCGGGTGCAGCTCCGGTTTAGCTGTCGGAAGCTTCGCGCGTACCGATCCCGACCCGCAAGATCCCACCAAGACCCAGCCAAGTCTCAAAAGCCAATTGGCTATCACCACGGAATATGGAAACACCTGCGTCGATGCGGAGAGTCTCGGGATACACATCTACAACGTAGACCCGCCTGCCAGGATGGGACAAGATTTTGTGATCGAACCGAAGGCAGTTTACTCCGCCGAGTTCACTAATGATTACAAAAACTTCTACAGAGCTCCGATTACCGCGGGGGATGTGCAGGGCCGCTCCTATGTTCTCGGCGAGCCTACCAAAGTGACTCTGACCAACTCGCTTCAGCCCACGGCGATCATCGCAGCCCCTCCCATGCACATCGACTTTATGAGCCCCGATCCCCGAAACGACGCGCAACAAAGAATTCTGAATTTAACCGGCACTCCGGATGGCTTTTACACGAAGTACTCCACGCAAGACAGCACTAATACCAGTTCAACTACTACGAGCGACAACGGCTGGTCCTTCTCCGGCAAAGAACAGATCGGCGGATCGATCGAGTTTGGAAGCGTTGAGAAGGGAGAGGGGTCTAAATTCAGCGATACTTTTACGGCTACCCAGCAACTCAATCACACCTACGGTCATACTTGGGGGTCCTACACCGATTACAAATTTGGAGTCGCCCAGCAGACCGGCGTGGATGATCAGGTCTGGTACTCGCAATCGCGATTCAACATTTGGATCTACCCCGTTCTGGGAAAAACCGTAACCGTATGTCCTGTGTCTAAGTCGCCGTGCGGTCCTGGTAATCCTGGTGATGTAGTTCCACTCAATGTGCAGTTCTCAGGGCCGGATCAAATCCAAAGGGGCAACACGGTAGGGAATCTGCTGCCGTGGTATCAACCGCCCTGGGAGCCGTTCAATGTCCTCTCTTATCCTGCCAGTTACTCACAACTGCAGCAAATTTTTCCGGACATCGCCAAACTCTCCGCCGATATCCATTTCTTCACAGATAACAGCAGCACCACCATCAGCAGCACTTGGGAGGCGGGGAACAATGATCAGCGGAGTGCCGGGTACGATCGAACCTACAGCGAGGACAATGATCTTTCCGCGGTAGCCGCCGGCGACGCCGGGATCTTCAGCGTGGGGCTGAGCGCCGACCTGGATTTTGGGGGCAGCAATTCCTTCCACGACCTGACGCAGGGAGCCACGACCCTGAGTAAATCTACCGGAATTGATATCAGCAAGCCGTCGAGCTTTGCGGACCCGTTCGTTTACGGCTACGATGTTACACCCTATATCTTCGGACGGCTGGCGCCCGGAGGATTGGTCGATAACACCCCTCTGAGCACGGACATTTCGACGTTCGGATTGCTGCAAACTGCCTTTGTGGCGGATCCAACTGTCAGCAACGCCGGCGGTTGGTGGCGTCAGGCTTACGGTGTAAAACCGGATGTCGCCCTCAATCACCCCGCCCGCTGGAGCCTGAGCGAAGTTCCCCAGCAAAATCCGCTTCCCGACGGCTGCCTGGCGGTTGGCGCCTATAACCAAATGGATTGCGCCACAAAGGGCAGATATACCCCAGCTGATCCCTGGAACAGCGCGTTCCAGTCCATGCGTGGATTCTTTATCTCCGACGCTAGAAGTTCCAGCCGAGGACCGCTGCTTCCAGGCCGAGGACCTCTGCTCGAAACCGCCAAGCCCGGAACGGTTTTAATGCTGCAGGCGCGAGTTTACAACTATAGCCTCAAGACAATGGATGCGAGCACTCAGGTACACGTGCGCTTCTATGCGCAACCGTGGGATCACACTTTGCAAGCGCCTCTGAAAGACAAGCCGAGCTTTCTGGTCGGCGAAAACCTGCTGGGGCCCGTTCCGCCTTTTAATGCCGCCGAGGGAGCGCCTCTGAACTGGGTGTTGGCGAACACGACCTTCGACACCAGCAACTACGAGGATCAGTACTTTACTTTTTGGGTGGTGGTGTGGATGGAAGATCCGTCCGGCAACCTAGTTCCCGAAATCGACCAGCATGGCCTCAAAGTAAAGCCCGGCACGCTGACGGCATTTACCGATTTGAGCGAGGAAGTGTATGGCAACAACGTTGGATTTTTCCGAATGGCTTTTTATGTACAACCCAAGGCCACCGGCGTAGGAGTCTCGCCGGGAACTCAGTCGGGCGCTGTAAACCTGAGCAAAGTCAGCCTGCCGGCGAGCACCATGCTGCCAGGAGAACACATGATTATTTCCGCCATGCTGTCTGCGGAAGACATTGGCGCAGCCGGACCATCCGTGTTGTTCTACGACGGAGATCCGCAGGCGGGCGGCTCTATCTTCGGCTTCGATCAAGCCTCCTATGTTCGACCCAATGACGATTACAAGGTGAGCTCAATATTTCAAGCGAAAACTTGCGGTTCACATCAATTATTTCTCGTGGTGAACCAGGGCACATCCACCAAAATCATCCGGCGGGCGCCTCCGGTGCAGGTGGATTGTAGCGGATCAGCCGCAAGCAAGTTGAAAAACTCATTCAGTCAACAGCGGTAAACGTCAACTATCAAGATAAATTTGCGGGCCGGTTGTCTACACGTTTACTGCACTGGACGCTGTCACAATCGGAGACCGTTCGGGAACTTCTATAGCGGCTGGAGCTACACCTTGGACAACCAAAGCAGCTCTTAGTAGCTGGTCACCACCGCACAACCAATGGGCATTCTTCGCGGTTCCGCTCGGCGTGACGCTTGGCCTTGAGTTGACGGGCATCTTGAGCCCACGGTCTTGAGCCTTGGCCGGACTTGACGTGCCTCAGTCGCTGTTAGTTAGTCTTGCGATAGGTTCCTAAGCTTCTACTGCACCGCAAAGGGTTAGATCGCGACAGACTACCTGTGCGGGTGACCACCAGCGGATCGGAGCACCCGAACCGCGCGGCAGACCAGAGATCGCCAGCGCGAAGGACGGCAAAAGGCTTGATTGCAGCTCAACGTTTACACACCTCCAATGGGACTTCGCCGAGCGGGCCGGAGGGCGTTAAAGTTGCAAGATGGCGCATGATCCCTCAAAAACCCAGAAATTCATAGATGAGTCTCTTCAACGTTTCTCGTCCAGCAAAGAACCTGCTGAACGAAACTTACGGGCATTTGCGTACCTGAGAGGTATGAGGCGTCGCGGTGATGAACCACTGCTTAGACAGTTACAGATCATATCTGTTCCCGATAACCCTACTGCTCCGTTCGATGTGAACCTTGCGGACGCAGAGCACTACATGTATTCGCGCTTACTCGCCAGTTCAACCGGCGATCCGAGTGTTAAAGCGCTTGTCGGCGGATATCAATTAAAGAAGGTCCTCGATTCCGTTCGAGGCAAAGAACAAGACCTGCGCACAAATCCCAAGTATCCTGTTCTCCCCGCCTCGATGGACGCACTAAGATGGGGACTCAAAGGCGCTGAAGACGGCTTGCAGGAGTACAAGGATGCTCACGGCGGAAAGACAGGCAAGATCGGAGAGGCCATAAAGGCGAACCAGGATTTTATTACTGGCCAGTACAAGCCTAGCTATGGGTCACTGTCACGCTCAACTGTGTACTAGGCGCTGGGTCGAACACTACAGAGTGCGGATATCACGGATGATCAGCGGCAATCGACGATCCTATGGACGCGCCCGGTTCCGGAAATGAACTGTCTCAATAACCGCCAGGTTGGAGTGAGCGAGCCAGGCGAACATAAGGAGAATATGATAACCTCTCGTCGTGCGCCGTTGTATGGTTTCCATGACCGGAAAAGACGGAGAACGTCACATTGTCGAAACTGATGCGATCAGCCTTTTCGACGCTGCTTATCAAGCCCGGCAGCAATGGTCCTTGCTCTGGTGGTTCCGGCCTGACGCAGTCATCGAAGTGAAAGCTGGGGAGCAATGCTGGCAAGTTAAGCAGGACCGACTCAGAGTGTGGGCGACCGGCAGTCTACGAAAGCGTCGAAGGGACTATTAGAGGTTCCTGCGCTGAAGTGCTTAGCACGAGGACGGCGGGTAAATCAAACAGATCGCTTTTTGCGACCCGACTGCAATATAAAATATTGACTTAAATGGTCGGGCCGCCGGGATTTGAACCCGGGACCTCTTGCACCCCAAGCAAGCGCGCTAGCCAGGCTGCGCCACGGCCCGAAGCTCTGATTTTAACGCACCAGCATATTTTTGCTGCGTGCATCCGAAGCGCTTGACCGCGTTGTAACGTTCCAGCCGATTTCGGGATCATCAATAAACTAAGAATCATGCTCAGACGATGGCTGCTGGCCGCTGGAGTCGCCACTTTGACGGTGGCTGCCGCCGAGTTCCAACTTTCGGCCGAGAAGATGAGGGCGGACGTGAAGTACCTTTCGAGCGATGAGCTCGAAGGCCGGGGAGTCGGGACGAAAGGAGAGAAGCTCGCGACCGACTACATAGCGAAGCGTCTCGAAGAGGCCGGCGCCAAACCCGCCGGTGACAACGGAAGCTATTTCCAGAGAGTTCCGCTGGTAGGTTCGACAACCTCGCCCTCGGCAACGCTGAAGGTGTCGGGCGGTGGGAAAGACGACACTTTGCGGTTCGTAAAGGATTTCGTTGGAACCGCGTTTTCTCAACGCCCCGACAACGACTTCGATGCAGAGGCAGTGTTCGTGGGCCATGGCATCTCGGCGCCGGAGTTTGGCTGGGATGACTACAAGGGCCTCGATCTGCATGGAAAGGTGCTCGTTTACTTCACCAACGAGCCGCCCTCGAACGACCCGAAGTTCTTCGGCGGCCCCGCGCTTACTTACTACGGACGCTGGACCTACAAATTCGAAGAGGCTGCGCGCCGGGGCGCGGCAGCCGCCCTCATCATTCACACGACACCTACCGCCGGCTATGGATGGGGCGTGGTAAACGGCTCTTTCAGCCGCGAGATGCCGGAACTGAAGCTCAGTCCGGGCGAGTATGGACTGAAGTTGGCCGCCTGGCTTTCACAAGAGGCCGGAGCGCAACTGGTTAGCGCCACCGGGAAATCACTTGACGAACTACTGGCCATGGCAAACCAGAAGTCGTTTCGTCCGATTCCGCTTTCGGTGCGAGTCGCCGGTCACATACCGGTGACATTGCGCCAGATAGAAAGCCGGAACGTCGCCGGAAAAGTCGAGGGGTCGGACGCAAAGCTCGCCAGGCAAGCGGTAATGTATTCGGCTCATTGGGATCACCTCGGTATCAGCGTTCCGGTGAATGGCGACAAGATTTACAACGGGGCGGTGGACAATGCGACGGGGTGCGCGGTGGTGCTCGACCTGGCAAGGGCCTGGGCGGCGCTTCCGCAGAAGCCGAAACGCAGCGCCCTCTTTGTGTTTGTGACTGCCGAGGAATCAGGCTTGTTGGGATCGGAGTACTACGGAGAGCACCCGGTGATCCCAGCCGCGCTTACGGCACTCGATATCAACTACGACGCGCTCTACCCCTTCGGGAAGACGCGAGACGTGCTGGTCAGCGGAGCGGAACGGACCACTCTCTGGCCGTTGGTTCAGAAAGATGCCAAGAGTCTCGGGCTTTCGATAGGATCGGATCCGGAACCCGGGCAGGGCCACTATTACCGCTCCGATCACTTCTCTCTGGCGCGCGTGGGAATCCCGGCGTTCAGTGTTTCACAAGGAAGTGAATATGTCGGGCAACCCGCGGACTTCGGCAAAACGATCTTTGAACAATACAACAACGAGCACTATCACAAGCCTTCCGACGAGTACCACGCCGACTGGAATTTCAGCGGCATGGAACAGATGGCAAGCTTCGGGATGCGCATAGGCATCGATGTTGCAAACTCAGCGGGTCTGCCGAGCTGGCATCAGGGCGATGAATTTTTAGCTGCGCGAGAGAAGAGCGAGCACGGCACCAGCCACTAGGGTCAGCCGCGCGCGTGGCCGACCCGCAAGGTAGCGCGTTCAGCGTTTACGGCAGCGCCAATCGTGGCGACGCTTTCTCCGCCCGGCACGACCTCGAGCGAATAACCCTGCAGCGGACTGAGTTTTACCATTTCACTCAGGTATTCGTGCAGCAGCGTTACGTTGATAAAGCGCGCGTTGAAGCCAGTGATGAAAAACTTTCC
Organism: Terriglobia bacterium; assembly: GCA_963723645.1. GTDB lineage: Bacteria > Acidobacteriota > Terriglobia > Bryobacterales > Bryobacteraceae > Bog-105. Next base: position 837,472 of record CAVRRR010000003.1, on the reverse strand, counting down.
GGGACCATCAAGATGAATACTGGTTGCGGTTGCCGCCGCAAGAGCGCGATGCCATAGCTTTACGAAATCGACGCAGCGGGTTTCACCTTCTTCAGCATTAGCAAAAACCTCGTCGGGCTCGAGATCCATGAAACGCAGGCGCATAGCGCGGTTCCCCATGATGCCCTCGAGGTGCCCCTTGCCGCCGCATCCGCAGAAGTGCTCCTTGGGGTCAAGCGTAACGACGGAATGTCCCGCTTCCCAGACGGCGTTGGTAGAAGGGTAGCGTCCATAACCGATTCCCGTTCCCAAGGTCCAAACCCGGATGAGCTTGTCGAGATGCCCGCGGGTGGCAGCCATTCCGGCCGCCATGACATCTGCGTCGTTGAAGACGGCCACTGGAACCCTGCTGCCGAATAGAGGCTCGAGAGCTTCGGCCAGCAGGTCTCTCACGTGAACGCCCTTGAACTGAACCAGATTAGGAGAATCTTCGACAATACCACTGCGCACGATGCCGGGCAGGCCGAGTCCCACGTGGGCCGGAGTTTCTTTCGAGTCGAGCGCCTTGATCTCGCTGACGATCCGCTGGATGATGTTCTCGGCCGGAACGCCGAGCAGAGCGTCGGCCACTGAGAGGTCATCTGGCGAAAGCCTGAGCGGTCCTGCCAACGCAGTGCCCGAGACCGCGCCCACCGTGACTCGTTCCGTGATGACGACGCCTATGCCGTGTGCCATATCGATCCTGTAGTCACGAGCGAGACAACTTATTCAATCCGTTAAAGGCTGCTGCTTTGTAGCATTCAGCGAGCGTCGGGTAATTGAAAACCGTATCTACGAAGTAATCTACTTTGCCTTTCAAAATGAGCACCGCCTGCCCTATGTGAAGCAGTTCGGACGCGCCTTCGCCAATGATGTGCACGCCCAACAGCTCTAGAGTATCCCTGTGAAAAATCAATTTCAGGCGGCCCGTGGTATCGCCCCGGATCTGCCCGCGCGCAATTTCCCGATAATACGCCACTCCCACTTCATACGGGACATCTTCGTCGGTGAGCTGCTCTTCTGTTTTGCCGATGAAGGAGATTTCGGGAATCGTGTAGATGCCGAAGGGGAAGTAACTCGGATTGGAGGAAACAGGTTTGTCGAAAGCATGCGCGACGGCGATCCGGCCCTGCTCCATGGAGACGGAAGCGAGGCTCGGGAAGCCGATTACGTCTCCAACCGCATAAATATGAGGTTGGGCGGTCTGATAAAACTCGTTCACGGAAATTCTTCCGCGCGCGTCCGCGGCAAGTCCGGCAGCCTGCAGATTCAGCTCGTCGACATTTCCCTGCCGCCCGACAGCGTAAAGCAAAGCATCTCCCGGAACCTTCTTGTTGCTCTCGAGATAAGCGACTACGCCCTGTCCGCTACCGGCGGTCGTCTCTTCCACCGCGTGCACCTCTTCGTTCAGACGCATGGTGACCCGGTGATCGCGCAAGTGGTACGAGAGTGCCTCCACGATCTCGGCGTCGGCAAATTCGAGCAGCCGGGGCCTTTTCTCGATCAGTGTCACGCGCACGCCCAAGGTGGCAAACATGCACGTATACTCGACGCCTATTACTCCGCCGCCCACCACGATGAGGGTTCGGGGAATGGAGGGCATCTCGAGTATCTGGTCGCTGTTGATGATTGTCTTCGAATTGATGGGAACTTTGGGCGAAGCAGCCGGCTTCGTTCCTGTGCCGATGACGATCGTATCTCCGGTAATTTCGGACGATCCGCGGGCACCGGTTATGACAACAGAGTTGGGACTTTTGAAGCTGGCTACACCGGTGAGGACCTCGATACCGTTCCGGGCCAACTGCGCCTGCGTAACATCGATCTCGGTCTTGATGACATGCTGAACCCGGAACGCGAGATCGGCCATCGTGATCTTTTCCTTGACCCGATAGCTGACGCCATAGATGTTCTGGTAGTTGTACCCGGAAAGGTGCAAGACGGCTTCGCGCATCGTCTTGCTCGGGATCGTCCCCGTGTTGATGCAAACTCCGCCAATCACCTCGCGCCGCTCGATGAGAGCTACTCGCTTACCGCTTTTGGCGCCCTGAATGGCAGCGCGCTGACCGGCCGGGCCGGAACCGATTACCACCAGATCGTATTGGGACATGGGAGGTTAATCTTTCGCTTCCGCGAAGCAGCTAAGTCTCATATACTTGATCCGCTGACACATCCGAGTATAGCTGCGGCCCTCCGAGCGAGGCCCATATCGCGGGAAAAGACTAGGTGCTATCAGCTAGTTATGTTTGCCGGGAAAACCGTTTGCTGTTTGGAAGCGATTCAGGGCGTCCCAAATCCGGACACTCCCAAGCGACACAGGGTGGGGGAATCTGGCGCAAGACCATGAAAAAAGAACGCTTATGCACAGGCGGAATGTTTGGGCACACCCTTGCCTTGCTGGGTTACTATGAGGATTCGCGAAATAACAGGGAACCCAGCCCGCGGGCGAGTCGTTTTCATTAACACCGTTCCAATTGGTGTAACGAACACGGTGGAAGAGCCTGCCCAGCCGCATGGGCGCCGCTAGTACGAGGGTCTAAACGACGTTTTGATGAGACGATTGAAAGCATTTCTCTGCTTCCTGTGCAGCTGCCTTCTGATTGCAGGCCAGCTGCCGGCCCAGACAGCCGTCAGGATCGACCGCCCGGAGCACGGACTAGGTTGGCTGACGCGACCTTACCAGAAACCGGAAATCCCGCCGATCAACCTAGCCAATACCGACAGGCTCGAGGCTCTGGTACGCGCCGGCAACTTGTATTTATCCGCGCAGGACGTGATTGCGCTGGCGCTCGAGAATAACCTCGATATCGAAATTCAGCGCTACGGCCCGCTGCTCACGAAGGAAGTCTCGCTGCGTGCTCAAGGCGGCGGTCTCTTGCGCGACGTCGGTGTCGGATTAGCGCAAGGCCCAACCAGCGTTAGCACCACAGGCGTCAGCCTCAACGCAAGCGGAGGATCCGCGGCAGCCGCCTCGTCCAGTTCGAGTCTGAGCGGCGGCGTGTTGACGCAAGTGGGACCGACCATCCCCAGTCTCGACCCGAGCGTCAGCCTGTACGCCAACTTTGGTCACTACACCAGCCCGCAGAGCAACACGATTCTAACCGGCACCACCGCCCTGATCCAGGAGCAAAGGCAGTATCAGGCCCAGTATTCCCAATATACGGACTTCGGGTTATACGGACAGCTCACCTATGGAAGCACATACAACAGCTTCAATAGCCAGGCTTATAACGTTAACCCATACGACTCCGCTTACCTCGATTTGCAGTTTACGCAAAACCTGCTGCTCGGATTCGGCAGGGCGGTTCTGGGCCGAAATATCAAGGTGGCGAAGAACAATGAGAAGGCCTCCACTTTGCAGTTCAAACAGCAGGTCATCACGACCGTATCGGCCATTCTCAATCTGTATTGGGACCTGGTGAGCTTCAACCAGGATCTTAAAGCGAGAAAGGATGAGCTTGCGACCGCGCAGGCCCTTTTCGAAGACAACAAAAAGCAGGTGCAGATCGGCACTCTGGCGCCCATCGAGGTGACACGGGCCGAGTCCCAGGTCTATTCCAGCCAGCAGGATCTGCTGATATCGCAAACCAATCTCCTGCAGCAGGAGACGGTGCTTAAAAATTCTCTGAGCCGGAATGGCGTTGCCAGTCCGCTGCTGGCCGATGTGCATGTTATCCCACTCGATACGATTCAGGTGCCCGAAAAGGATGAAACGAAGCCGCTCGAAGAATTGGTGAAGGAAGCAATGGGCAGGCGGACCGAAATCCTGCAGGACCAGATCAATATCGATAGTCAGAAGATAAACGTCATCGCGGTCAGGAACGAGTTGAAACCGACTCTGCAGGCGTTTGCCGATCTCAGAAACAGTGGGCTATCGGGCACCGCGGTGACCAACTCCTTCGGCGGAGGGGCCGATCCGTTCATTGTGGGCGGCTACGGCAACGTCCTCGGACAAATTTTCCGCCGCAACTATCCGAACTACTCCGCGGGCGTGTCGTTGAATATTCCTTTACGCAATCGCGCCGCTCAGTCCGACTATGCAACCACGGCACTGCAGCTCCGGCAACAGGAACTGCAGCTTCAGAAAGCGACGAACCAGGTCCGGGTGGATGTACAGAATGCGGTCATCGGTCTGCGACAGGCTCGGGTAAGGTGGGACTCCGCAGTGAAGGCGAGGATCCTGCAGCAGCAAACCCTGGATGCGGATAAGAAGAAGTACACCCTCGGAGCGTCGACCGTGTTCCAGGTTGTGCAGGATCAGCAGGCCTTAGCAGCGGCAGAGAGTACGGAAACCACCGCGCTCGCTAACTATAGCCACGCGCGCATTGCGTTCGATCAGTCGCTTGGGACAACGCTCGATGTGAATCATATCTCCATCGAAGAGGCATTGAGCGGCCACGTAGCGCGGCGCTCCGGTCTGCCGGCCGTACTGCCGAAGGCGGCGGAGGTGGAGCGGCCGCAATGAGAGGGCAACGAGTATCCGAGACCAAGCGCGGCGTGCGGACTGAACGATCCATGCTGCAGAAGCTGACCGCTGTGGTGCTTTGTGCGTGTTGCACACCGGCCGTTTGGGGCCAGCAGCAGGCCATCGCACCCGAAAAGCCGACGGGCTTCGTTATGATTCGGCCTTACAAAGCCGTTACGGTGCCCCCTGTGCGCCTTGGCAACAGCACGAGGTTTCGCGATCTCATTCGCGGCGGGAAGCTTTACCTGACCGTGCAGGATGCGCTCGCATTGGCTCTAGAGAACAATATCGATCTGGAGCTCGACCGCTATAATCCGCTGGTCGGCGTCTGGAATCTTGAGCGAGTTGAAGCGGGCGGCGCACTGCCCGGCGTTCCCAGCGGCACCAGCCAGGCAAACCAAGTCGCAAGCGGCCAAGGCGTCGCGGGCAGCCAATCCGCGGCCGGGGTGAGCGGTGGCGGCAACAACTCGGGGAATGGCAACGCCGTAGGAGCCACTATCACGCAGGTCGGTTCCGTGGTGCCTGTATTCGACCCCGTCTTTCAGAGCACGCAGTCATTCAGCCATATCTCGACACCGTCACCCAACACCATCCAGACAGGAACGGATAACTGGATTCAAAGCAAGCACAATTACACCGACAGTCTCAGTCAGGGCCTGATTACCGGCGGACAAGTCAGCATTACCTATAACGATTCCTATCTGCACGAGAATGTTCCTTCGGACACGCCTAATCCGACCTCCGGCACGACGCTGCAAATTCAGATCCAGCACAATTTGCTGAACGGTTTTGGAGTGGCGCTGAATAGCCGTAACATCAACGTTCAGAAGCTCAACCTCACGATCGATCAGTACACCTTCCAGACTGAGGTCCTCGGAGCCGTGGCGAACGTTTTGAACCTTTACTATGGCTTGGTTGCCGACTATGAAGACCTGCGCGCCAAGGAGAGCGCAGTCGAGGTAGCGCGGCAGTTCTTTGAGAACAACCAAAAGCAGGTTCAGATCGGAACCATGGCGCCGATCGATGTAACCACGGCGGAAGCGCAGGTCGCCTCGACGCAGCAAGATTTGGTTGTTTCCCAGACCACCCTCGCCCAGCAGCAGGTCCAGCTTAAGAATGTGCTCAGCCGGGATGGCCCGAGCGATCCTGCCATCGCGGAAGTGGAGATTGTTCCGCTCGACCGTATCGTTGTGCCAGAGCAGGACACACTTCCAACCATGAAGGAGATGATTGCCACCGCGCTGACGAATCGCGCCGATCTGAAAGGAGAGCAGTTGAACCTGCAAAACCTGCAGACCAGTGCGCTCAATACCGAAAACGGTGTGCTACCTCAGTTAGTCGGTATCGCCTCCGCCAGCAGTCAGGGTCTCTCGGGAACTCAGCGGATTGTGTCGGCCGGCGGCGCTTCGACAACGGGAGGATCTGGCGCTATTCCGCCAGGATTCTTGCCCTGTCCGCCATCGCTCGGCGGTCCCAAGCAGGTTTGCCAGGAAGCCGATAAGTATTTCGTGGGCGGCATAGGTACAGCGTTGGGGCAGATGATCCGCCGCAATTTCCCCTCTCAGAACGGCGGCGGCTTCTTCTCCGCAAACATCCGAAACCGGCAGGCGCAAGCCGACTACGCTATCGATCAGCTCTCAATGCGCCAGTCTGAGGTTTCCATGCACAAGGACCTCAACCAGGTGGCGGTAGATGTTTCGAATCAGTCGATCGGCTTGCAGCAGGCGCGCGCACGCTATCAGGCTGCTGTGAGAAGCCGAATTCTGCAGGAGCAGTTACTCGACGCCGAGCAAAAGAAATTCAAGTTGGGTGCTTCAACGACCTATCTGGTGGTACAGGAGCAGCGGGATCTTGCCGCTGCGCAATCCTCTGAGGTAGCTTCGCTGGTTGCATACAGCAATGCCAGAGTGGCTCTCGACCAGACCTTAGGGACTACACTGCAGGTCAATCACATCTCTCTCGATGAGGCGAAAACAGGACTGATCGCCCACAAGTCTTCTCTACCTGAGAAACTTCCACAGCCGCCTGAGCGATAAGGTCGCCGGCGGGACGAACGGTCGCTCGCTGCGCATACGAGTGATATGTGTTGGCTGCCCCAGCCGCTCTAAATGGACTATGTCGAAAATCCTTACCGGGCATGTAAAAGCTGCGACTCGCCGTTGTATGCTCTGATTTGTAAGTTCAAGAGTTTATAGGTTTTTTGGTTTGGCAGGTCGTGTGCTGAGTAGTTGGCGTCATCATGATTTTGAGCTCAGGGAAAAAATGGTTGTTCTGCATCCAAATCCCACAGTAGTAAGCCCAGCCTGAACCTAACCCCTATAGCCCAACCCAATAGCCCACCCAACCGAATTCCCTGAGCAACAGTTTATAAGTGAAAAGGCCGGCGTATGCCGGCCTTTTCACTTATGACCTTACACTGTGCATGTGGGCGAACTCAGACTCCTCCCTTTGCTATCGAGTGCGACCGAAATCGTGCACGCTCTTGGTCTCGGCAAGTTTCAGGTCGGGCGGTCTCACGAATGCGATTTTCCGGTTGAAGCTCTGACCCTTCCCGTCTGCAGCCGGCCCAGCTTTCCGGTAGACGGCTCAAGCCCCGAGATAGACGGGCTGGTGAAAAGCCGCGTAGCCCAGGCACTCAGCATTTACGACCTCGACATCCAGCTCATTCGCGAGCTGAAGCCGACCCACATCATCACTCAGACGCAGTGCAAAGTCTGCGCCGTGAGTCTGGAGGATGTCGAGAAAGCCATGCAGCAGGGGCTCGGGACCAGTGTGCAGGTTATACCGCTCGAACCGTTTGCGTTGGCGGACCTGTGGACCGACATCCGGCGAGTCGCGCGCCAGTGCGGCGATCCGAGATCAGGTGACGCGTTGATCGCGAGTTTGCAGTGCCGCATGAGCGAGATCGAAACACGCGCAGCGGCGGCCGCCCACGTCCCCACTGTGGCAGCCATTGAATGGCTCGAGCCGCTGATGGCCGGAGGGAACTGGGTGCCCGAACTGATCCATATGGCGATGGGGCGAAATCTCTTCGGGGCGGCAGGCCAGCACTCTCCCTGGATGACGTGGGAACAACTCGCAGCGGCAGATCCCGACGTGATGGTTTCCCTGCCTTGCGGTTTCGACTTGGACCGTACACGCAATGAGATGCACTGGCTCGCAGAGCGGCCCGGATGGAGCGATCTGAAGGCCGTCCGAACAGGGAACGTTTACCTTTGCGACGGCAATCAGTTCATGAACCGGCCCGGACCGAGGCTGGTGGAATCGCTGCTGATCTTCGCGGAAATCTTTCACCCTGACCTGTTCCCGCCAACGCTCGAGGGGACGGGGTGGGAACGCTTCGACTAGAGCTTGTCTGCATCGGAAACATCGGGGTAGTGCCGCTCTTCGTGAAGATCGCCTTCGGGCAGATCGCGTGCACGCCCTTTTTGCCGTCGACCAGCTGAGTGATGTCGAAATCGACCGCAACGCTAGCCAGCATGTAAGCGTCGTCCCGGCTGAGGTGCTTCTCTTCGATCAGAAAATCGAGCATCTCGCGAACCGCCAGGTCGGTCGCTTTTTGAAGATCTTCGTTGAATCCCATGGTGATGTAGCTGGCGGGGGTTTCGGCGCGCGGCCAGCGAAGAGAAACGTTCTTATGAACAATGAACTGGAAGACACCGGTCAGAGAGGTCTCCATCGCGGTGACATCTACTTCGCCGTTCCCCATCCCGGCATGGCCGTCTCCCACCTCAAACAACGCGCCGGGCTGATGCACCGGGATGTAAAGGGTCGTGCCCGCTACCAACTCCTTGTTATCCATGTTTCCCGCGTGAATCCAGGGTGGAGCGCTGTTCAGCTTCGCATCGCCGGGCGGCGCAACCCCCATGCTTCCGAAAAAGGGATGTAGCGGGATCACGATGTCCGGTGCAAAGTTCGCGACGTTGCGCGTCCGGTCGAGCGGAATCAGTTTCATTCGCGGATACGGATACTCGTCCTGTAAGGCGCCCGTTGTAGGTCCGAAGCCGTTATATGCGTAAGGGACGTCGAGATTGATGCTCAAAATACGCACTTCGAGCACATCGCCTGGTTGAGCGTCTTCGATGTATATAGGACCGGTGAGGAGATGTCCTCCAGGACCTTTGTCACTGGCCGGAACCTGCGCGTAGAGTTCTTTGAGCGCCGGCTGAATATCTGCCGCCTTCACGCCCGCCGCTTCAAGCCGTGCCGGATTGCCTGAAACGGTTTGCACCTGAACTTGATCGCCGGAATGAATTTTGAGCGCGGGTTTAGCTTTCGCCCAATAATAACCCCAGCAGATCGTATGGGGCGTGACGTTCAGCGTATGGCTTTCAGCGCTGCATAGAGCGCTGAGCGCGAGGAGCAGAAAGGCAGTTCGCATTTCTCATGTTATAGGAGCCGCTGCGAAACTAATCTAATTCGGCCCACAGCACATCGAGCGGCGATGAGTTCGACGTGATAGCTCATGCGGCGTGTGAGACCGCTGTTAGCACCGGCATCATGCGGCGGCAGCGCGCAAGGTCTTCTCGATCGCTTCGGCGATCAGCTTGCCGTGGAACCGCCCGTTCTCTATGAAGATCTCGTTGGTGTGAGTGCCCGCGACGATGACACCTGCGAGATAAACACCGCACCGCTCACTTTCGAGAGTCGCAGGATCCGTGATCGGCTTGGAGGTGACGGGATCCAGATGAATTCCGTGATGCGCCATAAATTCGAAATCAGGCCGGTAGCCCGTCATCGCAAACACAAAATCGTTCTTTATCGCCACTTCACCATCCGGAGTCTCCAGCACGACTTCATAAGGCTTTATTTCTTTCACCGAGCTGTGGAAGTACGCCTTGATCTCGCCGCTCTTGATGCGGTTCTCAATGTTTGGCTTGATCCAGTACTTGACGTTGTTCGAGATCTCACCGCCGCGATGCACCATGGTGACCCGCGCACCGGTCCAAAACAGCTCGAGTGCCGAGATACAAGCCGAGTTCTTCGCCCCGATGATGAGAACGTCCTGGTTGTAGTAAGGGTGCGCTTCACGGTAATAGTGAATGACCTTTTCGAGATCCTCGCCGGGAATGCCCAGCTTGTTCGGAATGTCGTAATACCCGCTCGCCAGGATGATTTTCCTCGTCGAGTAGCAGAGATGCTCGCCGAGGCTGGTTTCCGTACGGACCGAAAAGTGCCCGTCCGTGCCGTCGAATCCGACAACCTTTTCGTATTGGTGTATGTCGAGTTTGTAGTGGTCCGCGACGCGCCGGTAATACTTCAGTGCTTCTGTACGGCCCGGCTTTTCGTTGAGCGAAGTCATCGGGATATCGCCGATCTCGAGCAGTTCGGGTGTTGTAAAGAAAACCAGGTTGATCGGGTAGTGGTAAATCGAATTGACCACGCATCCTTTGTCGAAAAGGATCGGCCGGAGTCCTCGGCGCTCAAGCTCGATGCCGCAGGCGAGGCCAGTCGGCCCAGCCCCTACAATCGCGACGTCAAAGTGTTCCACATTCTCTCCATCTGCACGCGCCATCAGAGAAGCGCCTCTACCGTTTTGTAGACACCGGCGAGAGCGGCCGGAAGCTGGTCCGGATCTTTGCCGGCACCCTCCGCCATATCGGGGCGGCCGCCGCCCTTACCACCCGTCGCCTTTGCTACTTCGCCTACCAGCTTCCCTGCCTGCACTTTTCCGGTCAGATCCTTGCTGACGGTCGAGATAATCGCAACCCGGGAGTCGCTGACCGAAGCGATAACAATCACGGCGCTGCCCCATTTATTGCGAAGCGAGTCGGCGAGCGTGCGAAGTTGCTTCGAATCCAGTCCGTCCAGCCGCTCAGCCAGCACCGTTGCTCCGTTCACGCGCCTGCCGCTCAGCTTGTCTGCCTGCTGCTGAGCCATTTGCGTTTTGAGCTGCTCCACCTGCCGCTCGAGACCCTTATGCTGCTCGATGAACTTCTCGAGATGCGTCACAAGCCCGGTATCCGAAGTATGCAAGAGCTCGCCCGCGCGCGTTAGTTGGGCAGCAGCGTCCTGGAAACGGTCGAGCGCGCCCTCACCCGTCACGGCTTCAATCCGCCTCACTCCCGCCGAGATGCTGCCTTCGTAGACGATTTTGAAAAGGCCGATGTCTCCGGTTCGCCCCACATGCGTTCCGCCGCAGAGTTCGCGGCTAAAGCCCGGAATGCTGACTACACGAACACTGTCTCCGTACTTCTCTCCGAACAGCGCCATAGCTCCGGTCGCTAATGCCTGGTCGAGATCCATGATGTTAGTCTGGACCTCCGAGTTCGCCAGGACCTGCTGATTGACGAGTCGTTCTACTTCATTTCGCTCGTCATCGGTTAGCGGCGAATAGTGCGTGAAATCGAATCGCAAGCGGGCCGGTTCGACCACACTCCCGGCTTGCTTGACATGCTTTCCAAGCACCTCGCGCAACGCCGCATGCAGCAGATGGGTGGCGGTATGGTTGCGCATCGTCGCTCCGCGTAACACTCGATCGACAACGGCAATCAGCGTGTCGCCCTGGTGCAAGGGCCGCAAGATCTCCGCACAGTGAACGATCGTAGCCGGCGTTGGCTTGTAGGTATTCTTAACCACGGCTACCCGTTCTCGCGTCTCCGGATCGAGCAGCAACCCCGTGTCGCCAGCCTGACCTCCCGATTCGCCGTAGAAGGGCGTGTGCGTGAAAACCAGTTCCGCACTGCCCTGCTCAACAACCTCCACCGGAGACTTGTCGACGATAATGCGAGCGGTTTCAACCTGCGTTTCCAGAGTTTCGCGTCCGACAAACTCGACCGGTTTCAACTCTTTGAAGACGTCCGCAATCTGAGCCTTGTCGCCGCCTTTCCAACTCGCACGCGCACGGGTGCGCTGCTTCTCCATCTCAGCCGTGAAGTTATCGCGGTCAATGGTGAGGCCGAAGTCGCGCGCCATCTCTTCCTGCTCGTCAAGAGCAAGCCCATATGTGTCATATAGCTTGAACGCGGCCGCGCCCGACAGCACGCCATTGACAGCCGACTTTGCTTCGTCCTGAAAGAACCGCTCCGCAACCTGAAACGTGGACGCGTAGCGATCCTCTTCCTCGCGCACGATTCGCTCCACACGCCCGAGGCTTTCCTGCAGCTCCGGATAACCAGGCTTCATGAGGTCTGCCACGAAGCCTGTGAGCTTGTGCAGATAAGCACCATTGGCGCCAACAAGCCGGCCATTTCGCAGTGCACGGCGCATGATCTTTCTCAGCACATAACCGCGGCCTTCGTTGGAAGGAATCACGCCGTCGTGAATCAGAAACTCGGTGGCCCGCGCATGGTCGGCATTGATGCGCAGCGCAATTTCGGTACGCTCATCCTGGTTGCGCCGGACATGCATCAGCTCGGCGGCCCGCTCAATGATGGGCTGCAACAGATCCGTCTCGTAGTTGGAGATTTTGCCTTGCAATACGGCCGTTACGCGCTCGAGGCCCATGCCTGTGTCGATCGACGGCCGCGGCAATGGCGTCAACCTGCCCTTGATGTCGCGATCGTATTGCATGAAGACAAGATTCCAGATCTCGACGAAACGTCCACCGCCGTCAAGCGGAAATCGTTCGTGCTCCCGGCCCTTCTCCGCCGCGCCAGGGCCCATGTCGAAATGGATCTCCGAGCATGGCCCGCACGGTCCCGTTTCGCCCATTTGCCAGAAGTTATCCTTCTCATCGAGCCTGAAGATGCGGTCTTTCGAAACGCCGGCCACCTCCTGCCAAAGCTCTTCGGCCTCGTCGTCCTCCCGAAAAATCGTCACATAGAGATGCTCTTTGGGCATGCCAAACCAGCTCGAACTTGTGACAAGCTCCCACGCGTAAGCTATGGCATCTTTCTTGAAGTAGTCGCCGAACGAAAAATTGCCCAGCATCTCGAAAAACGTTTGGTGACGGCGCGTGTGGCCCACATTCTCGAGATCGTTGTGTTTACCGCCCGCGCGCACGCATTTCTGCGAGGATGCTGCTCGCACATAATCGCGCTTCTCCAGCCCAAGGAAAACTTCCTTGAACTGGTTCATTCCGGCATTGGTAAACAGCAGAGTCGGATCGTCCGCAGGCACCAGAGACGAGCTGCGAACGGTGCGGTGACCCTGCCCGGCGAAGTATGCCAGGAACTTCGCGCGAATGTCATTTCCAGTCATTACCTCTTTCAGTTTCGCATCGCCCGGCAAAGCGTATGATGAGCACAATGGGGACTTGGCGGAAGAGAAGAACGATCTTAGTTTTATGGGGAGGTTGCCTGGCGGGCGCGATGCTTCTCGCGCAGGAGTCACCGCCACCGCCCGAAGCACCTCATCCAGCCCGGCCGCAGGAGCCCAAACGCCCCCTGCCCTACAGCGAAGAAGAAGTTTCTTATCCGAATCCGAACGCGCCCGGGATAGAACTTGCGGGGACCTTCACCAAGCCGCGCAAGGAGTCACCCTCAGCCGCCGTGCTGCTGATAACAGGAGCCGGACCGCAGGATCGAGACGAGACCACCGCCGGGCACAAACCTTTTCTTGTACTGTCTGACTATCTCACCAGGCACGATGTGGCTGTACTGCGAGTGGATGACAGGGGTGTCGGCAAATCGACCGGCACCTTCGAGAACTCTACTTTGAAAGACTTCGCTGGAGACGCCGAAGCCGGAATTCGTTATCTGATGACCCGGCCCGATGTCGATCACAAGCGCATCGGCCTTATCGGCCATGGCGAAGGGGCGATCGTGGCAGGTATGGTGGCAGCGTCTAACCCCGCGATCGGATTCCTGGTGCTGTTAAACGGCACCGCTGTGCCGGGTGAAAAAGTCCTGCTGGCACAAACAACCCGGGCAGAACAGGCCGCGGGCCTCCCGGAAGAGCAAGTTGAAGCCGATTACAAACTGGGAACCGGGATCTACAGAATGGTTGAGCAGGGCCGTAGCGGAGACCAAATCCGGCAGGCTTTGGCTAACGCGCCCGAGAATTTTGCACCCTACATCGAATCGTGGCGGAGGCAGATACCCAGGCTCGATTCTCCCTGGCTGCGCTTTTTCCTGACTTACAATCCCGGTTCCGATCTCGAGAAGGTTCAATGCCCGGTATTGGCGCTTTTCGGGGGCAAAGACATGACGATCGACCCCGAGCAGAATGCCTCCGCGATGAAAAGCGCGTTCTCTCACGCCCACAATAAGAGAGCAAAAATCAAAGTATTCGCAAATCTGAATTACCTGCTGCAGAAAGCCGAAACAGGCTGGGGCCGTGAGTACGAAGCTATACAGGAAACGATGTCACCCGAAGCGCTCGAAGCTATCGAAACGTGGATTTCAAAAGAGACCGGCTGATCAGGGGATCACGCGAGCGGTCTTCACGTAATCGAGCTTCGGGAAGTGCTCTTCAAGATAAGGATTTCCGATATCGGCAATCGCGGCCGGACTGGGACCGGTGCCTCCAGGTGCGATTTCACCGTAGTCGGTGTAGATCTTCATTACGTTCTCCATACCCTGAATGACCTCGCCGAATGGCGTGAAACCCTGCGGGTCAAGCGATGCACTGTTATCACCCAGGTTGATGAAGAGCTGCGTCGTCCGCGAGTCCGGCTCGCCCGTCTTGGCAAAAACCACCGTCCCGATTTTGTTTGAGACCTTCGGCGGATCATCTTTAATCGTGATTTCGCTCCAGCTCTTATTCACCTGAGGATCGCCGTTGATGCCCCATTGCACGACAAACCCGCGCAACGCTCGAAAAAAGGCGTTGTTATCGTAGAAACGCATCTCCGTCAACTCGTAAAAGTGGTCGGCTCCAATGGGCGACCAGTCGCGATGCACCAGGATCACCACATCGCCTCTGGTCGTTTGCATTCGCACTTTGTACTGCGCGGGCGACGGTCCCATCTTCGCGCTCCTCTTCGTTCCACCGCAGGAACCCGCAACGAGTGTGGCTCCCACGCCAAGCAAAAGCGCAGTGAGACTACGACGAGTCACTTGGCATCCCTCCAGTTTGGGCCCGTTCCGACGTCAACCACTAGAGGCACGGATAAAGGATAGACAGATTGCATTTCTTTTTTCACCAGGCCGACGACTTCCTCTTTCTCTTCGGCCGGCGTTTCGAACACCAGTTCATCATGTACCTGCAGCAGCATTCGCGACTTCAAACGCCTCTCTTCGAATGTTTGTGAAAGGCGAATCATCGCAAGCTTGATCAGGTCGGCAGCCGTACCTTGCAAGGGCGTGTTCACGGCCGTACGCTCGGCGAAAGAACGTGCAGCGGGATTACGGCTCTGCATGTCCGGTATAGGCCGCCGGCGTCCCAGTAAAGTTTTCGCGACCCCGGTTTGACGCACTTCCGCAATAGTGCGATCGATGAATTCCCTCACTCCTGCGTACCGCTCGAAGTAGCGCCGGATGTAAAGGTCTGCTTCTTTGCGATCTATGCACAGCGTCTGCGCGAGGCCGAAAGGAGTCTGGCCGTACACAATGCCAAAATTGACCGCCTTGGCGGAGCGCCGCATGTCCGGCGTGACCAGCAGTGGATCCACTTTGAACACTTCCGCCGCAGTTCGAGTGTGGATGTCTTCTCCGTTAGAGAACGACTCCACCAACACCGGATCTCTCGACATGTGCGCGAGCAGGCGGAGTTCGATCTGAGAATAGTCTGCTGCGAGCAGTTCCCAGCCTTCTTCAGGCACGAATGCCGCGCGTATTTCGCGCCCTTCCTGCGTGCGGATCGGAATGTTTTGCAGATTCGGGTTCGAAGACGACAAACGGCCAGTGGCAGCGCCCGTCTGATTGAATGTGGTGTGTACCCGGCCGGTTTCAGGCTTGATCAGAAGCGGCAGCGCGTCAATATAAGTTCCTTTGAGCTTCGTCAGCTGGCGGTAGTCAAGCACAAGCTGCGCCACCGGGTGCGCCGGCGCCAGGCCCTCCAGCACATCGGCCGCCGTCGAAATGACTTTGCCTTTGCCGTACTTGAACGGCGCAGGGAGATTCATTTCTTCGAACAAAACTTTTCCAAGCTGCTGAGGCGAATTGACGTTAAAGGGACGGCCCGCGAGCACGTAGATCTGCTCCGCTATGTTTTCGATGCGTTCGGAAAGGCGCTCTGAGAGTTCCGCGAGCAGGCCCGTATCCACCCGGATGCCAGTTGTTTCCATCTTCGCGAGCACCGGCGTCAGCGGCAGATCGATAGTTTGGTAAACCTGCGCTAGCTCCTGCCCGGTGATCTGCGGTCGAAGCAGTTCGACCACGGCCAGGGTGGCTTCAGCCTGCTGCTCGGCTGCCGCGTTCAGCTTCCGATCCAAATGCCTTTCGGCCAGGGCTTCGGGCGAACTTCCGCCGGAGTCTGCCGTGAGCAGAAATGAGTACAGCATGGCATCTTCGGCAAGGTTTGCCGCCGCAATCCCGAGCGGCATAGTTGCGGCCAGGAACGCTTTTGCATCGTGCACCACTTTAGGGATAGCTTCCGACTCCAGCACGGGCCGAATTGCGTCCAGGCTGCCCACCGGTACAGCTCTACCTTCGCCCACCCTATACGACAGGCCAATGAAGCCGTTCGTCAAGTCCACCGATATCGCGAGCGGCGCATCGACGGGCCTCTTATCCAACCACTCCTTGATCGCGCCGGCTTCCGTGAGCACCGCGTAATCGCGCGAAGCGCTGTCGTCTTCCGGCGCAAGATCTTTCAACAAACTGAAGAATTCCAGCTCTTTGTAAAGGCCTTTCAGAGCGGAGTTGTTAACCGGCTGCGTGCGAAGCGCGGAAAGATCCCATTCCACCGGTACTTCCGTATGAATGGTTGCGAGCCGCTTACTCAGCAAAATCTGCTCCCGGTTGTTAAGCAGACTCTCCCGGTACATCTTGCGCTCTACTTCCGGCGCATGGTCGAGCGCCGCCTCTACTGAGCCGAACCTCACGATGAGGTCTCGAGCACCCTTATCGCCGATACCGGGCGCCCCGGGAATGTTGTCGATCGAATCTCCTTTGAGCGCGAGAAGATCGGCCACCTGCGTCGGTTTCACACCCATGAACTGTTCGACCTTGGCAGGGTCATACCACTCGTCGTCTTTCATGGGATTGAGCATGGAAACACGCTCATTGACCAGTTGCAGCATATCCTTGTCACTCGACACGATCACCACGTCAAGCGGCTTGGGTTGTTGCCGGCACGCAATCGCGCCAATGACGTCATCTGCTTCGAATCCGGGGAACTGAAGCACCGGAATGTTCATCGCGTCGAGCAACCGCCGGATATAGGGAATCTGAGGCCCGAGATCCTGGGGCATTTCGGACCTGTTGGCTTTGTATTCGGCAAAGCTTTCAGACCGGAAGGTAGGTTCGGAGCTCTCAAAAATCGCCGCGATGTACTCGGGTTTGAAAGTGGCCGTCAGCTTCTTCAGCATGTTGCCGAAGATGAAAACCGCCTCGGTGGAGACACCCGCACTGGTGCGCATGGGAGGCGCTCCACTCCGGGCGCGCGCATGGTAAGCCCGGAAGATGAATCCGAAGCTATCTATGAGGAAAAGACGAGGAACAGGCAATATCTCTAGGATAGAAGCTCGACGCCGGGACTGCGCAGGCCGCTGGTCTAAGGTTTTGCAACGCTGTCTTCAATTCCTTCAGCAGCATTTCGCATTTTGATATTTCCGGCGATAACGGCGGTCGCTGAAGTCTTGCCATTCTTTCTGAGAACCGGCGGATCCGGTCACATCGAGGTGCCGCTGGTAGGCCGCTTCGTCTGAAAGCTCGCGGAACAATCGGCCTATAAGGGAAACCAGCCTCGACCAGTACACTACACGCTCTCCACTTCGAACTGAGAGGGAACGAACGGCGATTCGGAACTGGTGAACGCAGCCCTTCCTCTAAGCAACCCGTACCAGACGCGAACGGAATCGATGATAATCACAAAGACCAAAGCGAGGAACACTCCACAAACCAGCGCATCCAGCCGTTCATTGAAAATGACAGCCTTCGTTTCGGCTACTTTCGAAGCGGCGATTTTGCCGGCCGCCACTGCCGCCTCCAGGCTGGCCGCATGCGACAGGAATCCGAGCCGGGGCTCCGCAGAAAAGATTTTCTCTATAGCGGCCGTGAAGGTAATCGATAGTAACCACGCCAACGGCGCAACAGTGATCCAGGCGTAGCGAATCCGGTGCATCTTGATCAGAACCGTAGTGGCTACACAGAGCGCGACCACGCTTAGCAACTGATTCGAAATCCCGAAGAGGGGCCACAGGGAATTGATGCCGCCCAGTGGATCGATCACTCCCTGATACAGAAAATAACCCCATGCCGCTGTAATCAGAGCACTCGTTCCGAGAATGCCCGGCATCCATCCGGTTCTGCCCAAGGGCCGGTAGACGTGGCCGAGCAGATCCTGCAACATGAACCGGCCTACGCGCGTGCCCGCATCGATGATCGTCAGGATAAACAGCGCCTCGAACATGATTGCGAAGTGGTACCAGAAGCTGAGCAGTCCATCGCCCAATCCCGTCTTCTGCAGAACGTTACCGAAGATCTGCGCCATGCCTAGCGCCAGCGAGGGAGCTCCACCGGTTCGCCCGAAGAGCGTCTTCTCACCCACGCTATGCGCCAGCTGAGCCATGCTTGCCGCGGTCACCGGGAAACCCCAGCCTGTTATCGTGCTCACTGCCTTTTCAGGCAGCGCCCCAACAATGCCAGGCGGCGAGTTGACCGCGAAAAACACGCCCGGATGCAGGCTCGCCGCCGCCACCATGGCCATAATCGCCACAAACCCCTCGAGCAGCATCGCGCCATAGCCGATAGGCCAGGCATGCCATTCGCGCGAAATCATCTTTGGTGTCGTTCCCGACGAGATCAGCGAATGAAACCCCGAAATGGCGCCGCACGCAATCGTGATAAAGCAAAACGGAAACACCTTCCCCGCAAAAATCGGGCCGGTGCCATCCACGAAACGAGTCAGCGGCGGCAGGGCCAACACGGGGTGCGTCCCGAGTATGCCCAGCGCCAGGAGAAAGATTACGCCGAGTTTGATAAACGTGCTTAGATAATCGCGGGGCGCAAGCAGCAGCCAGACAGGCAGTGCGCTCGCAAGAAAACCGTAGACCACGATCGCGAATGCAAGCGCCACGCCGCCCCATGTGAAATAAGCCGACCAGAGAACCGACGCGCCCACGAGTTTGCCGCCGTAAATACAAAGGAGCAGGAGGATGAAGCCGATCGCCGAACCTTCGAGCACTCGGCCTGGGCGCAGGAATCGTAAATACAGACCCATGAAAATAGCGATCGGGATCGTCATCGCGATGGTGAACGTACCCCAGGGGCTGCCTTTCAACGCATTTACGACCACCAGCGCCACTACCGCCAGCAGAACGATCATGATCAAGAGCACGGTGATCAGAGAAACGATTCCGCCCACTCTTCCGATCTCCTCGCGCGCCATTTGACCAAGCGTTTTGCCGTCGCGGCGCATCGAGCAGAACAGTATTACGAAATCCTGGACCGCGCCTGCCAGCACAGCCCCGAACAAAATCCAGAGCGTCCCGGGCAAATACCCGAACTGGGCCGCAAGCGTCGGCCCTACGAGCGGCCCAGGGCCTGCAATTGCCGCGAAATGATGACCGAGCAGGATCCACTTGTTCGTCGGCTCAAAATCGTGCCCGTCCTGCAGACGCTCGGCGGGTGTGGCCCTACGGTCATCGAGCGCCATCACTTTTGCCGCTATGAATTTCGCATAAAAACGAAACCCGAGAAGAAAAGTTGCGGCCGCTGCTGTAACCAGCCACAAACTGTTCACCGGTTCCTGGTGCGTGGTGGCGATCGCCGCAATTGCAAACGCTGCGAGCACGCTTACCAGCGCCCACACAACGATCCCTAGATGTCTTCGCATGTCAGAGTGATCAGAACTGTATCGTCGCGGCAATCAAAGCGGCAAGCAACGCGATCACGATCACGCCTATGCACGTCAGGATCATTGCCTTTCCGAACGCCGACTCAGCTCTTGTGTCGAGCCGTATTTCCACCACTGAGCCGGGAGTCGTGTGCGAGTAGACCGGCTGTGAAATTCGCACCCTGTGCAACGTCTCCGGCGCGGGCATTTCGATCACTTCTTTTACTTTCGGTTCAAGTGTTCCCTCACTGAACTTCAGCGCCTTCGTCAGCCCTACGATTAGCAGCGAACTGCTGGTCTCCGACACGGCTCCTATATACTGGCGCAAAATCCAAATTTCACGCCCCGTATGCGCATTGACAACCTGTACTTCGGAGTGAGATCCGCCTCCCAAAACCCACTCGTTAGGGTCCGGATGCGAGATCGGCGGATAGAACGCGAATCGGCGGCGTCCAATGTAGTCAAGCGGCGATGGTACGAGCGGCGCTGACATTTTCCAAGTGTAACTAATACATTACAAACCGCATATTTCCGGCTGATGCTCTAAACTGGGAAGAGTCTCTCAACCGGATTCTACTATTGACTTCCTCAACGATTCTAGAAGCCACCTCGCCGATCGCCACGAGAGCAGCCGCAAGACGTTCGTTCTTCCTGATGTTCTTCTGTACCCTGATCGGCGCTTTCGCTCAAATGCTGATCAAACAGGGCACTGCGCAGCTTGGAGCGCACATCACCCTGGCGGATCTGATGCACAATCCGTCTCTCTTTGTCAGCTTCTGCCTCGGTGTACTAACCAACGTCAAGTTGTTCATCGGGTACCTGTGTTACGGAGTGAATACATTCCTGATCGCTTTGGCGTTGAAAGGCCGTGAGCTTTCGAGGTTGTATCCCATCATCGCCCTGACGTATGTCTGGGTGGCGGTACTTTCGCTGTACTTTTTGCCAGATGAACACATGAACTTCTTCAAAACGATCGGCATCGTCTTTGTTGTCGGCGGCGTCTCCGTCCTCGGGTTGAAAAAGTAGACCGATGAGAACACCCTTAAGTTCGATAGTGCTGGTTCTGGTCGGTTCTTTCTTCGGGTCTTTCGGCGCTGTGTTTCTGAAGCTCGGAGCGGAACACATGAAGGGCGGCATCGCTCGCCTGCTGAATAATTACTGGCTGGCCACTGGTATCTGCTTCTATCTTCTGTCTTCGGTCTTCTACATGATGGGAGTGTCGCAGGGCCAGCTCACAGTGCTGTATCCGATGGTGTCGTTGGGCTACATCTGGGCCATCTTGTGGGCACGCCTGTTTTTCAAAGAGCCCTTTACGATGGCGAAAGTCGGAGGCCTCGCGATGATCATCTTCGGTGTCTCGCTCATCAGTTTCGGAAACGCCTGACGCTCCGTCAAGGCGCGAAGTGAGTTCGCCACGTCTCGCGGAAATCTACGAGCGCCTCCGGAAGTCTTCGGCGAAAGCCCATTCTGATCAGTTCCAGCGCACTCCAGGCGAAGAACAGCGCGGTAATCCACTGCCGCACCTGGCTGCCTAAAAAAATAGGCAAGATGAACTGAATAGCGAATAGTGCGAACATAGCCAGCGCCTCCCACCAGGCAAATTCCATGTTTGCGAGGAACAGAAGCGCTACTACGCTTTGCCCTATCGTAAGAAGAAACTCGGATCTCTGCTCCGCATCGAGCGCAAATCCAGTAATGGCCCCTTCGCTCATTGAAAATACGACCGGCAGCATGGCAAGCAGCAGCGTCCATTGGTTGATATTGCTCGACGTGATGTTCATAATCGCGACCGGCGCTTTCTCGCTTTGGCGCGCGAAGTAGAAGGTGGAGGCAAGTTCCGGGAATTCGGAAATCACGGGTGCAAACCACTGGATCACGATGAACGTCGGAATGCCAATCGCGCTTGCAACCGCCATAATGCTGCCAAGGAATGGCTCTGCCGTGAGATAGATCAGGGCTCCCCCAACGGCAAAGCATAGCCCGATAGCGAAAATCCGCTTGCGGCGAGGCGCTTTGACGATACTGCGCGGAACCGCCGGCAGGTCTTCAGCATCTTCTCTTTCCTGCGGCGGCAGTTTTGTAAGCAGCACCAGGTACACGGCGTAAATTGCGACCAGCACGCACGCGTCATAAAAATGTAAGCTGCCCTTCCACCAGATGACTCCGGCGTACAGCAACGGCGGGATCAACGCGATCACTTCCACACTATGATGCGGATCGAGTTTTATCTTTCTCAAAGCTGTGCCGGTACTGCGGCGGTGAACAATTGCCGCTGTCACGTAGATGATGGGCCATGCAAGCCCGGTGAG
Source organism: Terriglobia bacterium (assembly GCA_963723645.1). Taxonomy (GTDB): domain Bacteria; phylum Acidobacteriota; class Terriglobia; order Bryobacterales; family Bryobacteraceae; genus Bog-105. The sequence goes on along the minus strand of CAVRRR010000003.1, from coordinate 815,860 downwards.
GAGTCGTAGAGCGCCCGTGAGATTGGCCAGCAGATAGGCCGTCTGCCGATGCCAGGCGAGCACGGCTTCCACCGCGAACTCGGGTAACGTCTGCATCCACGCAAGAATCGCCAGTGCGAATCCCTGCGCCACAAAAAACTGTGCCGCTTCCGCTCCCCAGGCGATCGCAACCGACGCCAGCAGGATGCAAGGAGCCGTCCACAAAGCAGCCCACGGGCTGATGTGGCCGAGTGGGAGCCCGACCGCAAGCAGAGCAAATCCGGCCGCGACTTGCGGCGAGTGTGTGGTGCTTCTAAGCAAAAGTGACGGACGCCTCGGCACCGCTCGTTAGAGCTTGTAGCGAGTGCTTTTCGAACAGGGCAGATTTGTGAGGGAAGTCGATCCGGTAATGACCTCCCCGGCTTTCTTCACGCGCCAGCGCCGCGCGGGCGATGAGCAACGCTACTGCGTGCATATTTCGAAGCTCGAACTGCGCGCGGTCGGCTGACTCACCCGGTTCACAAGGCCGCGCTTGAAGCCGCCTGGCGGCTGCGTCCAGTTCGGGGCCGCTTCGCAGTACTCCGCACGCGTTCCAGGCGATTGCCCGCAGGTCACGCTCTGTGATTACCGGAAAGAGTGCAGGCGGCACGCAGTCTGCCGGCTGCTTTTTTGCAGGAAGGCGGGAGCTCATCGCCCGCCCGGCCCGGCTTCCGAACACCACGCCCTCAAGCAGCGAATTGCTGGCCAGCCGGTTGGCCCCGTGCACACCTGTACAGGCCACTTCGCCAGCCGCAAACAGGCCGGGAACTGTCGTGCTCCCGGCCAGATCTGTTTTGACGCCGCCCATTGCATAATGCGCGGCCGGACGAACCGGCGCGAGCATCGTCTCGAGATCCACGCCGTATCGCATACAAGTTTCATAGATGCGCGGAAATCGCTCCCGCACGAAGCCGGACGGCAGATGTGTCAGGTCGAGGAACGCGCTATCGTCCCCTGTGGCTCGCAGCTCCATCACTATCGATCGGGAAACCACATCCCGAGGCGCAAGTTCTTTGAGCGGGTGATAGCGCTCCATGAAGCGCTCCCCGCTCGCATTTCTGAGATACGCTCCTTCCCCTCGCAGCGCTTCGCTCAAGAGAAATCGCGGGGCGCCAGGAGCGTAAAGCGCGGTGGGATGAAACTGAACGAACTCCAGATCCTCGATTGCTGCCCCGGCCCGGTAGGCGCAAGCTACACCATCGCCCGTCGCCACGTCTGGATTTGTTGTGTTTTCGAAAACGCGGCCAAGGCCGCCGGTTCCGAGCAGAACAGCTCGCGAATAAATAGAGACAATCCCGCGCGCCTTCTCGTCATAGGCAGCCACGCCCGCCGCTTCGCCGTCTCGCTTGATTAAATCAGTAACAGCCGAAAATGTCTGGAACGATATATTCTCGATCGAACTTGCCTTACGTCGAAGTGTGCGCACGATTTCGCGTCCGGTGGAATCGCCGTGCGCGTGCAAAACGCGGTTGCGGCTGTGCGCTCCCTCACGCGCAAACAGCAGCTTTGCGCCCTCGCGATCGAACTCGGTCCCCCACTCGATGAGTCTCTCTATGGCGGCGGGCCCTTCCTCCACGAGAGTATGCACCGCCTCGGGGTCGCACAATCCGTCCCCGGCCACGATGGTGTCCATTTCATGAAGTTCGACTTCGTCGTCGTCGCTCAAAGCCACTGCGATGCCACCTTGTGCGTACTCGGAAGAAGATTCCCGCAGGCTGTCCTTCGCAATCACCAGCACGCGGCCTGCTGCAGCAAGTTCGATAGCCGCACTCAGACCCGCAACACCCGCGCCGACAACGATGAAATCTGTCTGGATCTGTGAGAGGGGAGCGGAGATAACCTCATGGTACAGCAAACTCGTTGGGGTGCTCCGTCTCGGTAAGAGCTTGTAAACCCGTGGTAAAACGGAAACGCATGCCTACCTTCGAGGTGCATACGCCGCACCATGCCTATGCGAGCGTAGTCGAACGAGGCATCCTGCAGCGTGCGGCGGACTTCCTTCCGTCCCGTTCCGGCAAGCTGTTTGTCATCACGACCGAAGACGTCTGGGACCGTTATCGAGACCGGCTCGACCCGTGCATCTCGGAGCGCGCATCCGTGATTTTCTTCCCGGGCGGCGAACCGAACAAGCGCCTCTCCTGTCTGGAAACACTCGCCGATCAGATGCTTGCGCTCGGCGCCGATCGCACCGCGGTGGTCATCGGCTTCGGTGGCGGAATCACAACTGATGTCAGTGGATTTCTCGCCGCCATCTTCATGCGCGGCATTCCTGTTCTCCAGATCCCGACAACCCTTCTCGCACAGGTAGACGCGGCGATCGGCGGTAAGACGGGCGTCAATCTTGCAGGCGGCAAGAACCTGATCGGCAGTTTTCATCAACCAGTGGCAGTGCTCATCGATCCCGCCGTACTCGAGACCTTGCCCGAACGTGAGTATCGTGCCGGACTCTTCGAAGTGATCAAGTGCGCCATCATTCGCGATCCCGAGTTATTCCGTTTGCTGGTCGAACGATCACCCGCAATACTTGCGCGAGAACCCCCCTTGGTCGACGAACTCATCGGCGCCGCGGTGCGCATCAAAGCTGAAGTGGTATCGGCGGATGAACGCGAGGGCGATCTGAGACGCATCCTGAACTTCGGTCACACTGTCGGACACGCAATCGAAGCGGAAACTAAATACGCGGGGTTCTTACATGGAGAGGCCGTTGCCTGGGGCATGCTCGCTGCCATCCGCCTGGCCGAGTTGACGGGCCACCTGGCGAGCGAAGCAGCACGGTGCATGCGCGAACTGATCGGCCTTTATGGCCCCATCCCCTCCGCAGCCGCGCTCAACCCGGACAACTTAGTTGCCAGGCTCGCAAGCGATAAGAAAACATTGCAGGGTGCCGTTCACTTCGTTCTGCCGGTTGCAATCGGAAGTGTAGAAATTGTCTCCGGCATCGACGGAGCGACCATTCACAGGGCTATAGCAGAGTCCTTACAGGCGAATGGCTGATCCGGCGGCTGGCGCCACCCCGAAAGGCGCTCAAGGTGAAGTGCAGGCCGCCAGCTGGGTGCGAGACATGTTCGCCCAGATTGCGCCGCGCTACGACCTGCTGAACCATCTCCTCTCGTTCAACATCGATCGCGGCTGGCGCAAGGCGCTGCTGGCCAGCCTCGATCCGGTTCTCGCGCTCCCCCGAGCCAGGATCCTCGATCTATGCTGCGGAACCGGTGATGTGATGCTCGATCTGCAGACTGTTGCAAAAGGAGACGTGATGGGCGCCGACTTCTGCCATCCGATGCTTGTGTCCGCCGCACAGAAGTCCGCTCGCAGGGGCCGCGGCGCGCAACTGTTCGAAGCGGACGCGCTCACACTCCCGCTGCCTGACGATACTCTCGACGCCATTTCCATTGCGTTCGGCTTTCGCAATCTGGCGAATTACGCCGGGGGTCTCCGCGAATTCAGAAGGGTCCTTCAACCCGGCGGCATTTTGGCCATCCTCGAGTTTTCACACCCGCCAAACCCGTTTATTAAAGCTGTTTACGGCTTTTATTCGGGGGCCGTTTTGCCGCTGATCGGCCGCGCCGTTTCGGGCTCGCGCGATGCTTATTCCTACCTGCCGGAATCGATTGGAAAGTTTCCTGCGGCCCAGGAGCTACAGCGCATGATGGAAAACGCCGGGTTCAGGCAAACTCGTCATCGTCTTCTCTCCGGCGGGATCGCAGCGCTCCACACAGGCCAGAAAATTTCGTAATCAGCGCCCCGCCGCTGCTGCTCCGCCATTCTCACCGAGTGCCCGGTTGATCTCTTCCCGAAGGTTGAGATTGCGAACCAGGCGAAGTAAATAATTTGGATGCAGCCCAAGCAGCCGCGCCGCCTGCTTATAGTCGCCTTTACCTTGCACGTACGCGTCGATTATGGCGTCGTGCTTTGCTTGCCCGACCGACTGGTGATACTTGGCCTTCGCATCTTTGGGAGCCGAATCCATCAGCGGCTCCGGCAGATCTTCCGGAAGCACCACCTCGGAAACGCCCAGCACCACCGCTCGTTCCATCGCGTTCTCGAGTTCGCGCACGTTTCCCGGCCAGGAGTATTGCATGATCATCTCCTCGGCTTCCTGCGACAGACCCTCGATGTGGCGTTTGCAGCGCTCAGCGGAGCGGGCGAGGAAGAAGCGCGCCAGCAGCGGTATGTCGTCCTTCCGGTCCCGCAGCGGAGGAGAATCGAGATTTACGACATTGAGCCGGTGGAAGAGATCTTCGCGAAACTTGCCCTCCCTCACCTCGTCTTCGAGGTCCCGGTTTGTCGCCGCGATGACCCGGATGTCGAGAGGATGCGCCTGGATTCCGCCCACTCGCTCGAACTCACGTTGCTGCAAGACGCGCAGCAGCTTCGCTTGCAGCGATGGCGCAAGTTCGCCCACTTCGTCGAGAAAAATAGTGCCGCCCTGTGCCAGTTCGAAGCGCCCGCGCTTCAGAGCAACGGCGCCGGTGAAAGCGCCCTTTTCATGACCGAACAACTCGCTTTCAAAAAGCGTCTCGCTCAGCGCGGCACAGTTCACAGCCACAAACGGCCGCTCACATCGCGGACTCTGCTGATGAAGAGCGCGCGCGATCAGCTCTTTACCCGTGCCGCTTTCACCCGTAATCAGCACCGTCGTGTCCCGCGGAGCCACGCGGCTTACCAGATCCAGCAGCCTCCGTATCGCGGTGCTGCGCCCCACAATGCCGGTGTTCACGCCGATCTGCTCCTGCAGCAGGGCTTTCTCGGCCTTCAAAACCTCAACTTCCTGATTCGCTTCGAAGCCCACCGAGGCCAGCGATGCAACCGCACTCAAGGTATCCAGGTAAGGCGCCAGCCCGTGGTTGCCATTGCTTTGTGCCTTCACCATCAGTGCACCGCCTAACAGGCCATCGAGATAAAGCGGGACCCCAACAATACCCGCCGTCGGGTCTTCCAAAGCCCCATCGCAGCAAACCCGGGAAAGCATACCGGTGAAATTTGTCCGAAACCGTGACGCCCGCGCGAGATAAAGATCCTGCAATTCCTCCACGTTACGGCCGAGCAACAGCAGCCCCTCTTCGAGCGGCATCAAATCTCCTACTAAGCGTAGGATCTGGTCCTGCAATAGTGTGGTTTGCGCATCCCCCACGCTCGAAGCCAGCGCACGGAATAGAAAGACGAGCGAGCAGGCAGCCAGCAAAACCGGTTTGGTATCCGCCGGGGCCGAAGCAGCCAACACCTCGTCGACCGCGCCTTCCCCCGACCTGAACATCAGTACCGTACGGCCAATCCCGATCTGGTCGCGGTCCTCCAGCCAGCGCTCAGCAGACCGCATACCGTTCACATAGGTGCCCAAGGAGCTGCGAAGATCGGCCGCCACAAAGCGTTTGCCCTGCTTTCGGATCTGGCAGTGCCGCCATCCTATGTCCGGTTCGGACAGAACAAGCTGTGCGTTCGGAGCCCTGCCGATTAAGACTTCCCCATCCCCTAACGGAAAACGCGTCCCCGCAAGCGGACCATTAATCACAATCAGTTCCGCACTCATAGCTTGCGTCCAGTTTATCCGAGAGAAAAGGTCAGTGGGCCCGTAAAGCCACTAGTTCCTGTTCATCTGGGAAAAATCCTGCTTCTTCGCTCGTATTTTCCGGGTCGAGAAACCGGGTATCGAGCAGCCTGCCCGTCTCTATTTTGCCCATTGCGGAGAGCAGAGTCTCCTTCAGAAAAGGATGATTTTTCTCGATTTCGGCGAACATGTCCCGCAAAGTGCGCCGTACTGTGCCCGTCTTCTGCGAACAGCCGCACGGGATCACCGGAGCTCCCAGTGAAGCCGCGAAAGCCCTGGTAATCTCTTCCGTTACGTAAACCAGCGGTCGTATTAACCGGAATTCCCGTTTTTTGGACCACGTCACCGCAGGCAGCGCGCTAATTCGCCCCGTAAACATTGCGTTGCGCAGAAATGATTCGCAGAAATCATCGGCCGTGTGACCAAACGCAATTACGTTCGCCCCGAGCCCTCGAGCGACTTCATACACTGCCCGGCGTCGAAAACGGCTGCACAAATCGCATCCGTGATCCGGTTGTTCGGTCAGCAGCTTGAGCGACGGCGTGTCCTCGATGTAAGTCCAGTCGACGCCGCGCTTTCGCAGATACTCGCCCACCGGCTCGATCGGCGCAAGAAATTTCCCCTGTTCGATCGTGAACGCTTTAACGGTGAACTCGATGGGCGCGCGCCGCTGCATGATCAGCAGACTTTCGAGCAGCGTGAGGGAATCCTTGCCGCCCGAAATCCCTACCGCGACGGTGTCACCCTCCCGGATCATGCGAAATTTGCCGATCGCCTCGCCTACCTTGCGCAGAAGTGTCTTTTCGAGATCCACCTCCTAACACGATACCGGAGCAGAGTACCCTTTCGCGGCCACTTTTCCGATTTGGACGGCCGGGCAGCTCATTGGCGGCCGGAATCTGCGAGAATAAGGGTAGTTGCTTAGGCAATCCCGGCCTTCTTCTGCGCAACGATTCCCTGCGGGTTCGCTTCTCTCGACCGCTCGCTGCCAGGCTACCGGCCGCATACCTTTTTGTGAACATGACAATCGAACAGCGCGATGGCGATACCCTTCGACTGCCATTCAACCTCAGCTTCCACGATCTCTACCGGCGCGAAGGCATCTTAGAGCTCGATGCGCAGTTTTTGCAGCAGCTCAAAACAGCAGCGCCTGAACTTCACGAATCCCTTGTTTCTGCCCGCCTCGAGCCGCCGCCGGTTCACACCAAACAGTCTTCGGACCTCATCATCCGGCTAGCGCCGTACCTCGAAGACTTTCTGGGCGAGGTGTTCGGCATCGAAACCGAATTGCGCCATCTCTCCGAGCGCCACACTGAGCTTGCCCCGGTCTTTTCGGTGAAGCGCCGCTTCGTGCAGCGCAAGGCGGTCGTCGGGCAAACCCCTGAGTCCGCCAGCGAAATCGACGGGTTCGCAGTAGCGGCGGACCTCGAGACTCTCTTCGGCGAACCTCTCACCGAACTTAGCTTTGCCACGCACGTCGCCCGCTGGCTCGATGAAGAGGCGACGCATGCCGAACAACTCGTGCTCGCCGCTCGCTACGCCGCCTGGGCCACGCTTTCTCCACAAGGCAAACGCAAGCACGCGAGCGGGGTGCTGTTCAAGGTGCCGCATAAGCTGGATATGCACCACCTCATCCCGTTCGAAACTTCTAACGGCAACGGGAACGGTCTGGTCAAGCTCGAGCTCAACTCCGATCATTGGCGTCACCGCGAAGGTTTTCAGCTTACCGATCCCGGCACAGACCTCACCGGAGCTCTCGATCAGGCCCACTACTGCATCAAGTGCCACAACCAGGCTAAAGACAGCTGCTCCACCGGCCTGAAAGAGAAAAACGGCGCTTTTAAGTCCAGCGTATTCGGCGTTCCGCTCAACGGTTGCCCGCTCGACGAAAAAATCTCCGAAATGAACGCCCTCAAAGGTCAGGGCAATCCCATCGGGGCGCTTGCGGTCGTCACAATCGATAACCCGATGACCGCGGCTACCGGGCACCGCATCTGTAACGATTGCATGAAGTCCTGCATTTTTCAGAAGCAGGATCCTGTCGATATCCCGCAGGTCGAGACCCGCACCTTGAAAGACGTTCTCGAGCTTCCCTGGGGCTTCGAAATCTACAGCTTGCTGACACGCTGGAATCCCTTGAATTTCGCTCGCCCCTACCCGAAAGCCGCGACCGGCTACAAAGTACTCGTCGTTGGCCTCGGTCCCGCCGGCTTTACTCTTTCTCATCACCTGATGAACGATGGCCACACCGTGGCCGCCGTCGACGGACTCAAAATCGAACCGCTGCCTTCCGATATCTCGGGTGTCGATCCCTACGGCGAACGAGTTCCGTTCCGCCCCTTGCGCGACATAACCGAAATTTACGAACGGTTGGACGAGCGTGTCATGGCGGGTTTTGGCGGCGTCGCCGAGTATGGCATCACCGTTCGCTGGAATAAGAATTTCTTAAAGGTCATTCGCCTGTTACTCGAACGCCGCACCGAATTCTCCATGTTCGGCGGTGTCCGTTTCGGCGGCACCCTCACCGTGGATAGCGCCTTCGAACTCGGGTTCGATCACATTGCTCTGTGCGCCGGAGCCGGCCGTCCGACCGTCATTCCGATGAAGAACGGTCTCGTACCCGGCGTGCGCCAGGCCTCCGATTTCTTGATGGCTCTCCAACTCACCGGCGCCGCTAAGACAGAATCACTTGCCAACCTCCAGATCCGAATGCCGATCGTTGTGATCGGCGGCGGACTGACGGCCATCGACACTGCCACCGAATCGCTCGCCTACTACGTCGTGCAGGTGGAAAAGTTCCTGACCCGCTACGAACATCTCAAAGAAGATATCGGCGAAGCGCGCGTACTCGCCACGTGGACCAAAGAGGAAGCAGAAGTCGCGCATGAATTTCTAGGCCACGCTCGCGCCATTCGTGCCGAGCGCTCGGCGGCTGCCAAAGAGGGCCGTCAGCCCAGGTTAATCGAGCTTCTGAACTCTTGGGGTGGAGTCACCGTCGCCTACCGGCGTCGCCTCGTCGATGCTCCCAGCTACACCCTCAATCATGAGGAGGTCTCGAAGGCTCTCGAAGAGGGCGTTCGATTCGCCGAGTGCCTCGCCCCCCAGGAAGTCCAGGTAGACGCGTATAACAAGGCTGCTGCGCTCCTCGCCGAAAAGCAGATGCTGGATCCTGCCACCGGCCAACTCACGCCGGGCGGTGAAAAAGTTTTGCTTCCCGCACGCACCATCCTCGTCGCCGCCGGCACACAACCGAACACCGTTCTGGCCCGCGAAGACGAAGAGAATTTCGTGCTCGATGGACGATATTTCCGCGCCGTCGGCGAAGATGGAACGCCCGTCAAACCGGAGCGGGTCGCCAAGCCCACGGAGGTTCGCGTTCTCGTCTCGATTCGCCCGGACGGCCGCGCAATCAGTTTCTTCGGCGATCTGCATCCCTCTTTCTCGGGCAACGTCGTCAAAGCCATGGGCAGCGCCAAACAGGGCTATCCAGTGCTTTCCCGCGTGCTCGCCAAACAGCCGCCTCAGAGCCCCTCCCCTGAAGCCCTGCTCGGCCGTTTGAATCGGGAACTGCGGGCGGTTGTGCAGGACGTCATCCGCCTCACGCCGAACATCCTCGAGATTGTGGTCCGCGCCCCCATCGCCGCGCGGTCGTTCAAGCCTGGCCAGTTCTATCGCCTGCAGAACTATGAGTCGCTGGCCACCCACAGTGACGGTACGGCGCTCGCCATGGAAGGGCTGGCCCTAACCGGTGCTTCCGTCAACCGTGAAGAGGGTTTCCTTTCCACCATCGTTCTAGAGATGGGTGGTTCCTCTGACCTTTGCGCTCTGCTCAAACCAGGTGACCCCGTCGTTTTGATGGGTCCTACGGGAACGCCGACCGAAACTCCGGCGCAGGAGACGGTGCTGCTCGCCGGCGGCGGCCTTGGTAACGCCGTCTTGTTCTCCATTGGACAGCAGCTTCGGGCAGCCGGCTCGCGCGTCGTCTATTTTGCAGGCTATAAGAAGATCATCGATCGCTACAAGGTCGAAGAGATCGAAGCCGCCGCGGACGTAGTGGTTTGGGTGTGCGATGAAGCACCCGGCTTCACCCCCGGACGCCTCGGCGACAGCGCCTTCGTCGGAAACATTGTCGAAGCCATGGCAGCCTATGGCCGCGGCGATCTCGGCACTCCTGAGATTCCTCTGAACACTGTCGATCGCCTGATCGTCATCGGCTCAGACGGGATGATGCGCGCAGTTCAGCAGGCCCGCCACACCGTTCTGCGGCCCTACTTAAAACCGGATCATCAGGCCATCGGCAGCATCAACTCGCCCATGCAGTGCATGATGAAAGAGATCTGCGCCCAGTGCCTTCAGGTACATAAAGATCCGAAGACCGGCAAAGAAACAGTCGTCTTCTCGTGCTTCAATCAGGATCAGCCGCTCGATCACGTCGAATTCGGGAGTCTCCGGTCCCGGCTCTCTCAGAATGGAACGCAGGAGAAGCTGACCAAGCTTTGGATCGATCACTGCCTTCGTAACATCGGGTTTCGGCCCGAACTCGTCGGCCAGTAATCTTCCCCTACTTCTCTTCGTCCAACCGGCGCTGCACAAAGTCATACGCCTGGCGAAGTGTCTGAAACCTGTCGAGGAGGACCCGCCGTTCGATGAACGATCCCTCTGCATAGACGTTCCAGCCGCGAAAGCTCCCCCGCGGACCATCCCACCGCTCGCTCACCCACGGGATGCGCAACACCAGAAACGTCATACATTCAAAGGCTCCCTTCCGAACACGTTTCAGGACGCATTTGTTCCGGTGTGTCAAGCTGATCCCTACTACCTCGAACGATTACAGCAGATGAGGGGGCCGGCATGAGCGCGCTACAGTCATCTGTACTGATCTATGCGTTGGCTCCGGATCCTTGTTTTGGTTTGGCATCCTGTTCTCTTTGCTGCCTCGCCGCCTCCGGTCGTCACCAAAGTCGAGCCTCCAAACTGGTGGAGCGCCAGCACTCTCAACCCTGTCCGGCTGCTGATCCGCGGGTCCGGTCTCACTGGCGCGACCATCACCGCTCCACACGGCCTCATCGCCGCCAACGTTCGTACAAATGCGCGCGGAACATACGGCTTTGTCGATCTCGATATCCCGCATGACACCGCCCCGGGCAACTATCCTCTCGAGATCAAGACGCCCGCCGGCACTGTTTCCGCTCCGTTTAACCTGCAGGCGCCGCCTTCCGCGGAAGGCCGCTTTCAGGGTTTCAGCGCCGACGACGTCATCTACCTGATCATGCCGGACCGCTTTGCTAACGGCGACGCCTCCAACGACGATCCCGCCATTTCACACGGACTCTTCGATCGCAGCAACCCTCGCTTCTATCATGGCGGCGATCTCGAGGGCATCATCGATCACCTGCCCTACTTCAAGTCGCTCGGCGTCACTGCGCTCTGGATCACGCCCGTCTACGACAACACGAATAAGCCGAATCAGCGGCAGGCCGTTGCGGGCAAACCCATCGCCGATTATCACGGCTACGGCGCCACCGACTACTACGCCGTCGACGAGCACCTCGGCACTCTTGAATCGCTCCGCAAGCTCGTCGATAGCGCCCACGCTATGGGTCTCAAAGTCATTCAGGACCAGGTTGCAAACCACGTCGGTCCGGATCATCCCTGGGTCCTCGATCCGCCCAAACCCGAGTGGTTCCATGGCACCGCTGCACATCACATCAACGAAACGTGGCAGATTTGGAGCCTGCCCGATCCGCACGCCTCCCCCCGCATGAACCGCGATGTGCTCGATGGCTGGTTCGTCGATGCCCTTCCCGACATGAACCAGGAAGATCCGGACGTCGCGCAATACGAAATTCAAAACGCCATCTGGTGGGTCGCAGCCGCCGGCTTCGATGGCATCCGGCAGGACACGCTGCCCTACGTCCCTCGATCTTTTTGGCATGCTTGGTCGGCTGCCCTCAAACGCGAGTTCCCGCATCTCCGCGCTGTCGGCGAAGTCTTTGATCGCGATCCCGCCGTTCCCTCTTTCTTTCAGGGTGGCGTCGAGCGTTGGGATCACATCGATAGCGGCATAGACAGCGTCTTCGACTTCCCCGACTATTTCGATATCCGTAAGGTGTTCGCGGGCGAAGCGGACATCGAGACGTTCTCGCGCACCCTGGCTGCCGACCGCTTGTATCCCGATCCGGGGATGCTTGTCACCTTCCTCGGCAATCACGACACGCTCCGCTTCATGAGTGAAAAGCAGGCCACGCCCGAGAAGCTCAAACTGGCCTTCACGTTCCTCTTGACTATGCGCGGCGTTCCCTCCATTTACTACGGTGATGAACTCGGCATGCCGGGCAGTGACGACCCCGATAATCGCCGCGACTTCCCCGGCGGCTGGCGGGAAGATCCGCGCAGCGCCTTCGAATCCTCCGGACGCACCCCACAGGAAGCCAACATTTTCAATTTCGTCCAGCAGCTCACATCCCTGCGCGCAAAGTCGGAAGCGCTGCGCCGCGGCAGAATGATCGAGCTCGCTGTAACACCGAAGACCTGGGTTTACTCGCGTGAAACTGAAACAGAGGCCGTCATCATCGTGATCAACAATGGATCCCAACCCGCCGACATCGCCGTCCCCTTACCGGGCGATGGCTCGTATCGCGGCGTCTTATCACATAGTCCAGATCTTGTCTTGCACAGCGGGACCGGCATCGCCCATCTGCCCGCCTTCTCGGCCGAGATCTATGAGGCCGCCCGGTGAAGCCAAAAGCTGCACTCGTCTTTGCGCTTTCACTCCTGCTCTCCGGATGCTCGCTGCTCTACTACAGCGCCATGGAGCACCTGGGCAAGCAGAAGCGCGACATTCTTGTGCAGCGTATCCTCGCCGTCAAGAAGGATCAGCAGGCAACGCAGGAGCAGCTGAAAACCACCCTGCAGGCGTTCGAAGAAGTGACCGGCTTTCAAGGCGGCAACCTGGAAAAGGTTTATAACAAGCTCAATAAAGAATACGAACGGTGCCAGAGCCGCGCCAACACGCTTAAGGGTCGTGTCGACTCGGTAGACGATGTCGCCCAAAAACTCTTTTCCGAATGGAACGGCGAGATCAAAACTATGCACAACCCGTCGCTGCGGGTGCAAAGCCAGCGCCTTCTGCGCAATGCCCGTCAGCAGCATGCCCAGTACATGAAGCAAATGCGGCGCACCGAAGAGAACATCCAGCCGGTGCTCCAGGCCTTTAGCGATCAGGTCACCTTTCTTAAACACAACCTCAACGCTCGCGCCATCAGCTCCCTTAAGAAAACCTCCGCCCAGATCGACGCGCAAGCCGCCGAACTCATCCGCGATATCGACGCATCCTCCAAGCAGGCAGACCAGTACATCCAGACCCTTTCCGCTGCGGACTCCAAGTGAGTCTTCTTCCCTTTAGGCTTGGCACGGCTGATCTCGGCCCGGACGTAATTGTGTAATCTTTGCGTACACAAGGGCAATGCACTCAACCAGAGTTGGTATTCGGGAATTTCGCGAAAACCTGGCCAGCTATCTGGAATCACAGACGCCGGTCGCGATCACGCGGCACGGTGCAACGATCGGGATCTACGTCCCACGCACCGCAAGCCGCGCCAAGCTGATTTGGAAGCTCTTCGTGCGGCAGGGGAGAAGATGCAGCCCCTCATCGCTGCTGCGGGCGCCCCCGACGACGAACTGGTAGCCGAATTCAAGGAAGCTCACCATCAGAGCCAAAAACGAAAGAGTTGAATCGCTGGTTCTCGACGCCAGTATCTTAAGTCGGGCCATACTTGGATCGCGGGTTCTTTCGCTCCTGATTACATACAATCTGGACGGAAGACACTGACTTTTAGGTCGTGGCGTTGCTACTTGTACTACGGATCGCGTCGAGATCTAACTGAAAGATGTTGCATCGTAAGCTGCTTGGCACTCCGTCATGGAGTTTCTGTCAATTCCGTTCGCCTCTGACCCGCATCGCCACTCCCTGGTTAACCCCCCCACGGTTCGCTACGATGAAATCAGTCCATGAGTGCAACCTCTGTTGACCTGAAAAAGACGGTCAACCTGCCCAAAACTGATTTCTCGATGAAGGCGAATCTCCCCACCGCGGAGCCTAGAACGCTCGCGCACTGGGAGACAACGAACCTTTATCAGCGCATCCGCGAGGCTCGCGTCGGCCGCTCCCAATACGTTCTTCACGACGGTCCGCCCTACGCCAACGGCAACATTCACCTGGGTACTGCATTCAACAAGATCCTCAAAGACTTCATCGTGAAGTCGAAAACCATGGAGGGCTTCGACGCGCCTTACATCCCCGGCTGGGATTGCCATGGCCTGCCCATTGAGATCAAAGTTGACGCCCAGCTAGGCAAGCGCAAAGCATCGATGACCGGTGCCGAAATTCGCGCCGAGTGCCGCGCCTACGCCGCCAAATTCGTAGACATCCACCGCACCGAGTTCAAACGCCTCGGCGTCTTCGGCCGCTGGGAAGATCCGTACCTCACTATGAGCGCCGAATACGAATCGGTTATCGCTCAGGCATTCGTCGATTTCCTTCACGGCGGCTACGTCTATAAAGGTCTCAAGCCCGTACACTGGTGCATCCACGACCGCACCGCCCTCGCCGAAGCGGAAGTCGAGTACGAGAATCACTCGAGCCCCACCATCTACGTCCGCTTCAAGATGGTTTCCGATCCGGCCTTGCTCGATCCGCCCCTCGCCGGCCGCGCTGTCTCTGTCCTTATCTGGACAACCACGCCCTGGACCATTCCCGCGAACCTTGCGATCACCTTCAACCCCAAATTCGAATACGTCGCCGTCGATACGCCCGATGGCATCACGATCGTCGCCGAAGGTCTCTTGCCGCAAGTCGCCGAAACGCTTGGCTGGGACAAAACGATCCTTGCCCGCTTCCCGGGTACGAAGCTCGAGCGCATGGTCTTCCGCCATCCGTTTTTAGATCGTGATTCCCTCGGTCTCCTCGCCGACCACGTCACTCTCGAACAGGGCACCGGCGCAGTCCACACCGCTCCTGGCCACGGTCAGGAGGATTTCGTCGTCTCCCAGCGTTACGGCCTTCCCGTTTACTGCCCGGTTGATGCTTCGGGACGCATGTTTCAGGCCGAAGGCGTGCCCGGCCCGCTCCCCGAGCAGCTGCTCGGCAAAACCGTGTGGCAAGCCAACCCGATCGTCATCGGCCTGCTCGAAGCGAAAGGCGCACTCGCCTCGCAGGCCCGCATCGAACACAGCTATCCGCACTGCTGGCGCTGCCACAACCCTGTTATCTTTCGCGCCACCGAACAGTGGTTCATCGGAATGGATCGCGAAGACCTGCGCGCCCGCACCCTCGAGGCCATCAAAACTGTCGATTGGCATCCCTCCTGGGGCGAAGAGCGCATGTCCAACATGATCTCGATGCGGCCAGATTGGTGTATCTCGCGCCAGCGCGTCTGGGGCGTCCCCATCATCGTCTTCTATTGCGATGCCTGCAGTGAGCCGTTCACCGATAGGGCGGTTCTCGAGCATGTTGTATCCAAATTCCGCCTCCATACAGCGGACGTGTGGTATTCCAAAACACCCGCCGAGCTCATGGGGCCCGGTCACGTCTGTGCAAAATGCGGCCACACAGAGTTCCGCAAGGAAACCGACATCCTGGACGTCTGGTTCGATTCCGGCTCGAGTCATCTCGCCGTGCTCACGCCCGAAAATCATCTCCCTTGGCCCGCCGACATGTATCTCGAAGGCGGCGATCAGTACCGCGGTTGGTTCCACAGCTCTCTGCTTATCGGCGTCGCTCTCAAGAATCAATCGCCCTATCGCGAATGTGCCACGCATGGCTGGACTCTCGATGCACAGGGCCGCGCGATGTCGAAATCGATCGGCAACACCATCGAACCGGAAGAGATCGTGAGCAAGAAAGGCGCGGACATCCTTCGCCTGTGGGTAGCTTCGGTCGACTTCACCGAAGACGTCCGCATGTCCGAAGTGATCCTCGACCGCCTCTCCGAGGCATATCGCAAACTCCGCAACACGTTCCGCTGGATGCTCGGCAACCTCGGCCCCTTCGATCCGGAACAAGACGCCCTTCCCGCCGCAGCCCTCACCGGCATCGACACCTGGATCCTCGTTCGCGCTGAAGAACTGGTCGCGCGCTGCACCGAGTTCTACCGCCAGTACGCATTCCATAAGGTCTATCGCGCCGTCTACGATTTCGCCACTACCGACCTCAGTGCCGTTTATTTCGATGTCGCCAAAGACCGCCTCTACACCGCTGGTCCGAACTCTGCCGCCCGCCGCAGCGCGCAAACTGCGCTGTACCGGCTGAATCTGGCGCTTGTCCGGCTGATGGCGCCCATCCTTTCCTTCACCTGTGAGGAAGTCTGGCAGCACATGAAGGCCGGTACTGCGGGCCTCGAAAGCGTTCACGTCGCCTACTTCCCGGAAAATTCCGAACTCACGGCGGGCATATCCGCTGAACGGCGTGCTGATGCCGCAGATTGGGACCGCTTGGTTCCTGTGCGTGACCAAGTCCTCAAAGCTCTCGATACGGCGCGCGAAGAAAAAGTGATCGGTTCCGCTCTCGAAGCCGCGGTCGCTCTCACGGCAGGCCCAGACCTCTATCCCCTGCTTGAGAACCACTTGCCCGATCTTGCTCCCTGGTTCATCGTCTCCCATGTGCACCTCGCCGCAGGCGATGGGAGCGGCGAAGGCGGGTTGCAGGTCTCAGTCGATCGCGCCGAAGGCGACAAATGTGAGCGCTGCTGGAAATTCACGCTCGATGTCGGATCCGACAACGAATTTCCCACGGTATGTGCGGCGTGCGCGGCGGTGCTGCGTGAAATCGTCTGAGGTCTTCCGTTGGGAACGCTGAATCGAGTCGCGCCGTTTGTCGTCTCTCTTCTGGTCGTCTTGGGAGACCGCTGGTCGAAGATCGCCATCCGCCATTCCATGTCCTGGCTGGATGCGTACTCTGTAATACCCGGCTGGCTGCGCATCATCCACACCGAAAATCCAGGCGCCGCCTTCGGAATTCTGGCGCACGGCAACCGCTGGCTCCGCAGCGGCATCTTAATAGGTGTATCCGCGCTGGTACTTGTGTTCGTAATCTCTGCGCTTGTCGGCCGGCGCAGCACCTTCACGGGAAGCTTGGGCCGTTTGGCGCTCGGATTAATTCTCGGCGGCGCGGCAGGCAATCTTTACGACCGCGTGGTCCACGGTGCCGTAACGGATTTCATCGAGGTCTACCATGGCTCCTGGTCGTTTCCAGCTTTTAACGTTGCCGACAGCGCCATCACGGTCGGCGCAATCCTGTTGCTGTTTGAATTGATGAACCCGCGCCATAAAACGGTCCCCGAACCGCATGCCCTGGCAGGGCGCTCGAGCTCGTAATCGCATGTTCCCCAAACTCATCAGCATCGGCTCCTTTTACATCCCCACGTACGGCGTCCTCGTAGCGCTCGGTTTTCTCGCCGGGCTCGGTGCGGCCCTGCGGCTTGCCCGCCGTGCTGGTTTGCCCGCTGAAAAAGTCACCAATCTGGCGATCTACTGCGCCATGGCCGGTATCCTCGGCGCGAAGCTCTTCATGATTCTCTTCGATTTGGGCGACTACCTCCGCGACCCCGCCCAGATCTTTAGTCTCGGCACCCTGCAGGCCGCCGGAGTCTTTCACGGCGGCTTCATTGCTGCTTTCCTGGCCGCCCTCTTCTATATCCGAAAACAGCAGCTGCCGGTTCTCCGAACCATGGATGTGTTCGCTCCCGGCATCGCTATCGGCCAAGCTATCGGACGGCTCGGCTGCTTCGCCGCCGGCTGCTGTTGGGGCAAAGAATGTTCCCTCCCCTGGGGCGTTCGCTTTCGCTCCGACTTCGCCGCTCCCGTCCCGCTCGACAAAACTCTTCATCCCGTTCAGCTGTACGAATCGGCAGCGGACCTCCTCATCTTCGCCCTGCTTTACCGCCGCGCCACTCAGAATCACCCCGCGGGACAGGTCATCGGCCTGTACATGGTCCTCTACTCGACAGCGCGCTTCATCATCGAATTTTTCCGAGAACACGAACAGTCGCTCGTTGGTCCTTTCTCCCTTACTCAATGGATAGCCTTGGCCGTCTTCGCTGTCGGGGCCGCCATCCTGGTCTTCGGCCGCGAGCGTTCCGCGCTTACGCCGCAAACGGTCAAGTCGGTTCACGCCTGACATGCGCGATGCACGCTACTGGGTCGAAAGGCTTCAGCTCTTGCCGCATCCCGAAGGCGGCTTCTATCGTGAAACGTACCGCGCCGGCCTTACGATCGCTCATTCGGCTCTCCCGCAAGGTTTCAAGGGTGCCCGCCGTGCCTGCACGGGCATCTACTTCCTCATCGATGGCGTAAACTTCTCGGCCTTTCACCGCATCGCCGCCGATGAAATGTGGCACTTCTATGCCGGAACGGCTCTCTCGGTGCACAGCATCGATCCCGTCGGCAATCACGCAGAACTGCTGATCGGCAACGATCCCGAGCGCGGAGAATTGTTTCAGGCCGTGGTTCCCGCCGGGCACTGGTTTGCCTCGCATGTCCAGGACCCCGGCTCCTACGCTCTGGTAGGCTGCACGGTCGCACCCGGGTTTGACTTCGCGGATTTTGAAGTCGCTAAACGCGCCGATCTAACGGCTCAATACCCACGGCACCGCGCGCTCATCGAACGGCTGACCCGTCCGGCTTGAAACCGAACTCTATTTTGGCTTCCCGGATCCTTACTGCGTCCGCCAAATGATCGCGGCATCTATTCTCATCCCGCGGCGAGCAGGCACGTAACTTGCCAGAAACGCAGCCACAATTAGGAACAGGAAAGTTGCTGTGAACGTTGGCGGATCGCTGGATCGCACGCCGTAGAGGACGCCCGACAACACGCGCATGAGCCCCAGAGAGGCCAGCAGACCGGCTGCAATGCCATAGCCCGCAAGTCGCATTCCTTCACCCACAATCAACCGGCGCAGTTCGGTCGGCCGGGCGCCCAAAGCCATGCGGATTCCAATCTCGTGTCCGCGCTGCGCCACGCCATACGCCATGACACCGTAGATCCCAACCGTTGCAAGTGCCAGCGCAAGAGCTGCAAACAGAGCCAATAAACTTGTGCGAAACCGCCGCGCCTGGACAGACGACGCGATGGTTTCGTCCATCGTTCGAACCTGATAGACTGGCTCGTCTTTATCGACATGATGCACTGCCCGGATAGCGGCCGCGGCCGCATGTTTCGGATCCATCGCGGTTCGAATCACCACCCCAAGATTCCGCCATGGATCCTGCGCGTAAGGAACGTACACCGTTGGCCGAGGCGCCTTGTCGAGCCCCTGCTGCGCCACATCCGCCACGACTCCAACCACCGGGCTCCAGTCGAGCCGGTCTATCTTTACGTATTTCCCTACCGCGTCTCCCCTGGGCCAGAAATGCCGCACCATTGCCGCATTGATGATCACGGCGCCGCGGGCAGTTGCTGCGTCGCGATCGGTAAACACCCGGCCGTCCAGCACTGGAATCCGCAGAGTGCGGAAGTACTCGGGACTGATCACCATGTAAGCCGGAGAAATGTCTTCGCCTGGCACGGGAGGGCGACCCTTAATTTCGATACCGCGCTGGCTGCTGCCGCCGCTCATAGGGAGCCATGAAGCAACGGCGCTCGAAGTAACTCCCGGAACTGAGCGGACATTCTCCAACACGCCCGCCGCAAAACGATTCATGTCCGCTGGCGTCCGGTACTGCGCCGCCGGAAGCGAGAGCTGAAAGCTCAAAACGTGATCCGGGCTAAACCCGGTGGGCGCGGCAAGCAGACGCTCAAAGCTGCGCACCAGCAGACCCGCGCCATTCAAGAGCACGGCCGCTAAAGCAATCTGCGTGATGACGAGCGCTTTCCTGCTTCGGTTTGCCTGCACCCCTCCCGCAGATGTGCGCCCACCCTCTTTCAAAGCGCTATTGAGATCGACCTTGGCTGCCTGGATCGCAGGGACGATCCCAAACAGAATCGTCGAGAGTACGGCTGCCACCGCCGCGAACGCGAGAAGGCGAGGCTCGAGATGCAGCCCGCCGGCACCCACAAGATCAGCTGGTAGAAGCGTCTCGAGCGACCGCAGAGCGTAGCGGGCGCCACCCAAACCAAGCGTCGTCCCGAGCAGCGAGAGGAGAAAGCTCTCGACAATGAGTTGGCGAATCAGCCGTAGCCGGCCCGCTCCGAGCGAGCCACGAATCGCGATCTCCCTCTGTCGCGTCGCTCCCCTCGCCAGGACCATGTTCGCCACGTTGGCGCACGCAATCAGAAACAGTACCGCAACTCCGCCGAATAAGACGAGAATTGCCGGGCGCGTATTCCCCACCAGGTCGTCACGCAAAGAAACCAGCGTGGTGCCGTCACCTTCTTCGGCATCCTTGTACTCCTGCTTCAGCCTTCGACTGATCACGTCCACTTCTGCTTGCGCTTCCTGCGTCGTCACACCCGCCTTCAACCGCCCGACAATGTCGAAGTAGTGGCTGCTGCGCGACGTTGACTGGTCCACCTCCGGTCTCAGGGGATGTTCAGGGACCTGGTAGCGCGCTGCCGCCCACATCTCCACCTTCCCCGGATACGTGAAATCCGGAGGCATCACGCCAACAATCACACCGGGTTCTCCGTTCACGGAAACGGTTCTGCCGATAACATCGGTCGACCCTGCATACCGGCGCTTCCAAAGTGAGTAAGCGAGAACGAGGGCTCGCAAACTACCCGGTTTGTCCCGCGTCGCATCGAGCGTTCTGCCAAGCTCCGGCGAAACTTCCATAACCGCAAAGAAGTTCGGGGTCACCACGGCGCTCAAGACGCGCTCGGGCCTGTTTTCTCCACCCAGGTTGAATGAAATCTGCCGGTAGCCGGCAAGCTCTTCGAACGACTTCGCCTGGCGCCGGTAATCGAGATAACTCGCCGGAGCCAGATTGTCCAGTTCTCCCTGCCAGCGCTCATACACACTGACCAGACGTTGCGCTTGGGGAAACGGTAAAGGCCTGATAAGTGCCGCGTCGGCGACGCCAAAGATGGCCGCCGTTGCGCCGATTCCCAACGCCAGCGTCAGGACAACTGTGGCGGTAAACATCGGGGCGTGTCGCAGCGAGCGGATCGCGTACCGTACTTCCCTTCGAATCCCTTCGAGCCACAAATTACGCTGGCTCTCGTAAAAGCGCTCTTGGGTTTGCAGAACGTTCCCGAACTTCAGGCGCGCAGCTTTCTCGGCATCGACGGCGCTCAAACCCTCCTCGCGCAGCCGGTCTGCTTCCAGCCGCAAGTGGGATTCGATCTCGGCGGTGAAATCGTTCTGCTTACGTGGCCGCCGGAACACCTTCAGACCTCCCCTTGTTCCGCGCCTAAGACGTGCCCGATTGCTTTCGCAATCCGCTTCCACTGGCTAGTTTCCTTCACCAGCAGTTTCCGGCCCGTTTGCGTCAGCTTGTAGAAACGCGCTTTACGGTTGTTGTCCGAAAGTCCCCATTCCGCTGTGATTGCGCCTTGCGCTTCCAACCGCTGCAAAGCGGGATACAGCGCGCTATGATCCACCAGAAGTTCATCTCTGGACGTCTCTTGAATAGATCGGGCGATACCTTGCCCATGCTGCCGCCCGAACACTAGTGTGCGTAACACAAGTAAGTCCAGGGTTCCTTGCAAGAGGCTTAGACGATCGTTCTGCTCACGGGTCGGCATCTGACATGAGTATGGTCCCGGACGGGTCAGATGTCAACAGGAGAACCGCGGCGGCTCTTATCAGGCGGATGTGGCGCCCGCTCGCGTGCTCGGCTGCTTACACGGCGTTGCCGCCGTAGCCGATTCTTCCGTCACCTTCGAGGAGCCCTGGGCTCGGTTTGTGTCCGGCAGGAAAGGCTGCATCAGCTGCCCGAAGAAACCGCTTGCCAGCTGCTGGTCAATCCCGTAGCGTACCGGCTGCTCGCTCTTCGGCAGATACAACGTCCCGAAGATCCGGTCCACCCAGGGCATCATGGGCGCGTAGTTCTTATTGAGGTACGCTGGACCGTCGTTCGTATGATGCCAGTGATGAAACGCCGGCGTCGATATGAACCATTCAAGTGGACCGAAGCGCCACCGCAGATTGGCGTGCACAAAGAAACCCCAGGCTGATCCGAGAATGAGCACCATCAGCGGAATCAGACTCGCACTCCCGCGCATGGGCGCAGCTACTCCGAGAATGTACAGCGGAACCAGTCCACAAAGTCGCGTGAACACCATATCCACTGGATGCGCCCTCGTATTCACCAGGTAATCGACATGCTCGGCGCTGTGGTGGATTGCATGAAAACGCCAGAGCAGCGGAATCTCATGGCTCCAGCGATGACCCCAATAGGATCCGATGTCGCCAACTGTTAAGGCAATCACAATCCGTAGCCACGCTGGCCAGCCTGCCACCGTCGCGGTGATCGCGGGAGGAACGAAACGGTGGACACCCCACGCCACAAACGCGAGTGGCACGCCTAACAGTAAACTCGGAATCAGGCTGCTGAGGAAGTAATAGCCCAGATCCGTCAAAATCGCTTTTCGAAAAAGCTTTTGTGGATGCAGCGCGAATAGGCGCTCGAGCGGTGCAAAAATCACGGTCAAGAGCACCAGCCAGACCGCTAGCCGAAATAGCTGTAGCGCGAAAACCGGCAACTTCTGTTCTAACAATCCAGACCCATCCATCAGGGTGAAGAAATCGGGGTTACTACACGATGTCGCGCCGGGCGGCCCAACAGGAAGCCCGGCGCGGCTCGTCTGTCTTAGCTGCGGGTGCTTTGCCGTTCAGTGGTTTGGGACCTGCGCCGCAACAGCGCCCATCCGCCGATGCCGGCCAGGCTCGCCAAAAGCAGAGTCCAGGTCGCCGGCTCCGGTGTACCCACCACCACTCCGTCCAGCAGGGAGAACGGAGGTACGCCATTCGGTGTCCCGATTGCCAGAAATGAGAGCAGTTCGCTCGAACTCGTCGGAACAAAACTCATGCTTTCGTGCTGCCATCCCGTGAATCCATGGTTCGCATTGTTCACGACAGGCGTAAACTCGACTTCACTGCCCAAACTCACCTCAAACTGTTCGGTAGTCGCGCCATTAAACCCGGATTGCTGTGCCCCGGCCCAATCAAAGGACACGGTCGTGGCTTTGCCGGGCGTCAGTCCGTTAATGGTCTGCGATACTGCCGCTACCGCATACGCGCCATCCATGGCCAGAAAGTTACCGCCGCTCGGACTCGTAGCCGGAAGACCGTTGTTCGACCCGTTATTCTGACCCCACAGGGTCAAACCGCCGTACTCCCCGAGCGCGCCTGTCGTATCGGCCGAGCCAGGCGTAAACACGAAATTGTAGCCTGTAGTTGTCCAGCCAGTAACCTGTTGGGAAGGATGTCGGCTCCCGAATTCGGCGGCAGCACCCGGCACCAGCAACTGTTCAAAATCACCGTTCAGAGCGAGACTTGTCGCTTGCGCGGAAGCGGCCAAGACTGCCGCGCCCACTACCGCCACCGCGGCATTTCGGAAACTACGAGCGGAAAGTCGCTCAATGAGGTGCGATTTCATAAACTTTAACTGAGAGTTACCCTCTGCATCTAAGCTAAAACTTGCGTTGCTTATCCGTCAGATAAGTACGTGCAAGTGTAAATTGTTTTCAGACAATAATCTACCGAATTATATCTAATTAGCGATATCGAATGGGAAACCACAGAATTACAGCCTTTATGGCCTTTAATTTGGCGATATAAGTATTGCGGGCAGGCGATCTGCCCGGAAACTCACACCAATGAAGAACCAAGCGGCTATCTTGAACCAATCGTGCGCAAATCGCTCACCATCGTAGAATCCGGCCTCGGCTCCGGCAATTACGGCTTACGTTCGCTAGAGGGCGGCACGATCCCTTTCAGCCGCATATAGACCACCAGGTTGCCGTAGTGCTCAAGGTTATGTGAAGCGTTAAACCATAGCGCACCTAACTTGTTTCGCTCCTGCCCGAACGCCTTTACGGTGTGGTTAGCGTCCGCGTCAGTAAGCCCCTCGTAGGCCCGGTCGCAATAAGCGAACGCATCGTGCAGCGCGGAAATCAGCTCCGCTTTTGTGGTTTTGGTCTTCTCGACCCCCGGCGACGGGCTGTGTTCTCCCAAAACGGCCGAACAGAACATGTAGTTCGCATCGGCTGCATGTCCAAGGATCTGTCCGAAGGACCGCGCCGCCGGGTCCGGCTTGAACGCGTACTCTTCCTCGGGCATCTTTTCTGCAGCGCGTTCGATCCACCCTGCAACCTGCTTTTGAACCATCTTCGGATAGCTGCTCGCCGACTTTAAATCCGGCGTTTGCGCCAGCGCCGCGCAGGCTATCAGCAGAAACGCACCCGGCAGTTTCATCCTCAAAAAACTAGCACAACAGCTTAGCCTTTTACCACCGCATGCATCTCCCCACCTCATCTTCGAAAACGTCAGAAGCTGTGCAATAGAAAATCTCGTGTGCTCGCGAGGACTCTCGCTCGTGCCGCTGCGTCCGGTAAAATGCGGGCGATGGAAATTGCCCCGATCATGGCTGAAAAGATCACCAGAAAATTACGCTCCTTTTCGGCTGTCCTTCGCCCGGGCATAAACGGGAGCATTCGGCTCTTGTATCTCATTAGCTCCCCTACGATCTGAGCCTTCATCGAGTCCCCGGCACGCGCCAACTCGGGTGCAAGAGCAGCCAGCGGGCACCCGCATTCGGCATGATCGCAGTGCTCCGCGCTCAGGTAGGTTTTCACCACCGTCTTCCAGGCAGTCTCTGGTCCCGCCTCTTCCGCCGCCCGGGCCAAGCCGTCTGCAATTTCCCCGAAAGATTTCTGCAGCGACTGCATCAGCAGTTCCTGCTTGCTGCCGAAATGCTTGTAGAAGCCTCCATGCGTGAGCCCTGCGTCCCGCATAACTGCTGAAACCGCCGCCCCGGTCAGTCCTTCCGTGCGTATCCGCCGCGACGCATCGCTAACAATCTTCTGCTGAATCTCGGCCTTGTGCTCTGGTTTATAACGCATTGACAACCATAGGATGCCGCAAATCATCCCAAGCGCTCGGCACGATCGTAAATAAAGCTGAATCCATAGGATGATCTATCTCATCCCATCGCCAGAAAGGACACCCCGAATGTCTCAAACGGTTCTGGTTACGGGCGCCGCGGGAGGAACACAAGGTTCCACCGGGCACCTGATTGCATCTTGTCTCTTAGAACGCGGGATTACGGTTCGAGCCCTTGTCCACAAGTTGGATGCGCGCTCGGACGACCTTCGGAGATGGGGCGCGGAAGTGATCCAAGGGGATCTTCTCGACGCAGCATCCATGCACGCCGCCATGAAGAACATCCAGCGCGCCTACTTCACGTATCCGGTGACGGATGGGCTAATGGAAGCGGCCGCGAATTTTGCTTCGGCCGCGCGCGACGCAGGCACGGAGTTGGTGGTCAATAATTCGCAACTGCAGGGGCTGCCAGGCACACCCGATTTCCGTGATCTGCAACAAGCCCCAACCTTTCGAAACTTCCAGCACAGGCTTGCCGATCGCATCTTTGATTGGGCAGGCGTTGGAGCCGTTCACTTGCAGGCGCCGCCCTACTACGAGAACGTTCGCGCGCTTGTCACGCCAGGCATCACCGAACAGAACGCGATCTTTCTGCCGTGGGGCCCCGGCAGCGCGGTCATTCCGCTGGTAGGCGCTGAAGACGTGTCCCGAGTCGCCGCGACTCTACTGGCCAGTCCGCGCCCACCGTCGCAACCCGCTTACGCCCTGATCGGCCAAACGTCCACCGTGAAAGAAATCGTGGACACCATCGGGGATGTGCTCGGCCGTCCAATTCGCTACGTTCCCATCACAGACGAGCAGTGGGCCGAAGCTGTCAGGGAGCGGATCAACCGTCACGCTCTGGATCATTTGGCACACCTCTGGCGATACTTCCGGGAACGAGGGGCCGGAATCCCGGCAACGGACGCTATCCGCACGCTAACCGGTCAAAATGCACAGACTTTGGAAGAGTTCTTCCGCGCTCGATTCACCATCAACTGACATACAGGAGGTTTCCATGTCACCGAACATCATTTTTCTGGTCCAGCTGGTTTTAGGCTACGTCGCCTGGCTTCTTTGCTTCCGTGCATATCTGCTGCCCAAACTCAAGTCGATGGAACTGGCCGCAGCCCAGCGCGCCATTGCCACTCTGCATGGCTTCCGCTTCTTCGGCCTCGTCTTCATCCTTCCTGGCGTCGTCAACTCCGGCCTGCCTGCACTCTTCGCCACGTTCGCCGCCTATTGGGACCTTGCAACTGGAGTGCTCGCTATCCTGGCCCTCCTCACGGTGAACATACGTCCGCTCTTTTGGGCCTTCGTCCTCGCCTTCAATCTCGTGGGCATGACCGACCTCGTCGTCGACTACTACCACGCCATTCGACTCGACCTCCCAACGCAAGCCGGGCAGATGGGAGCCGCGTACGCGATTCCGATCCTTTACGTACCCTTGCTGATGATCACGCACGTCGTAGCGCTCTATCTGCTATTGCGCCGTCAGCCAAAGGTCATTCAAGTCTCCGCCGCCGTTGCAGCCGCCTCTTGAGATCGTCGCGCCGTGCTCCATGGCCCCGATCGAGAGTCCCCACGCTTGCAGCATTTTAAGATGGGCGGTCCTGAATCGAAATACGCCTTCGCCCGAATACAAGGGCATCGACGGACCA
Source organism: Terriglobia bacterium (assembly GCA_963723645.1). GTDB lineage: Bacteria > Acidobacteriota > Terriglobia > Bryobacterales > Bryobacteraceae > Bog-105. The sequence continues at coordinate 789,614 of CAVRRR010000003.1, read as the reverse complement.
CGCTCCGGGGCCGATGAACGAAAGCCCTAGCGCAATGGCGGCTGCCAAAATGTGCGCGCCAACGTCCCCCACGCGCGCTATAGAAAGCCAGATTTGTAGCACTGATACAAGTACGCCGGCAACTGGCGTCCAAAGCCCGGCGCAAACGAAAATTCCTAACGCTGCTGCGCCCAGTTCTGGAATGGCCCGACTACCATCTGCCGGGCCCCGAAGCATTGTCAGCGCATCGTAGACGAGGAAAATAGAGACGGCGACCCGGAGAAGCATCAATCCCTTCCCCGGCCAACCATTCGCAAACGTGGAGAACAACCGTTGCAGAGTAACCCTCTTTAAATCTACGTGAGTGAAGAGGAAAGGCAAACCCTCGAGCGAGGTTGCACGATCACTCTTTCGAGTCACTTCGGGCGACGTCACTGCCTGGTGCTTGTTGCGGAAGCCGGGACGGCCTGTTCAGAGTTGGATGATCCCGCGCTTGAGCCCGATTATCGCGGCATGTGTACGGTCATTCGCATGGAGTTTAGACAAGATGTTTTTCACCCGGCTCTTGACCGTTTCTTCGCTTATCTCCAGCCGGGCAGCGATTTCTTTGTTCGCGTGTCCGGCAGCGATCAACCGCAGTACGTCGATCTCACGCGAAGTAAGAGTATCGTCTCCCGAATGCTCAGCCACTTCCGCGGCCAACGAAGGCGAGATCGTCTTCTTCCCGGCGTAGACGGCGCGTATTGTTTCCAACAACTCGTTGTGCAGGAGATTTTTCAAAAGGTACGCGCGTGCGCCGGCTTCCAGTGCACGCGCGACCTGCACGTCACCGGAGTAGGTCGTCAGAACGATAATCCGAGCCTCGGGACTCTTTTCGCGAATGGCGAGAATGGCCTCGATCCCGTTCTTATCCGGCATCTGTAAGTCCATCAACGTAATGTCCGGAACATGGGCTCGAAATTTCTCAATACCTTCGCGGCCCGTGCAAGCTTGCGCAACCAGCTCCATATCGCGTTGCCCGCCCACCAAGGCTTCGATGCCGTCGCGAAGAAGGGGATGGTCGTCGACGACAAGGATGCGAATAATTTGCTGGTTTGTATTTGAGTCCGATTGAGCAGACGGTTTTTGTTCCATCAGGCGCCCGGCCGCTCTTCACTCTTGAGTGTGCTCGAATCTGGATGCCTGGGAATTTCGTAAGCGACCCTCGCCGGAACCGTCAATTCAACCTCGGTACCGCGGCTAAGCTCACTCCATACTTCAAGCCTTCCCCCGATTGCTCTGGCGCGTTCACGTATTCCGGGCAGACCCCAGTGTCCCTCGCGGCCGCTCGGCGCGAGAAAGTCAGGGTCCATACCGATTCCATCGTCGCGTATGCGCAGTCGAAGTATCCGATGCCCATAACTGATGTCCAATTCTATATGGCTGGCGCGTGCGTGACGGAAAGCGTTTGCCAGGGCTTCTCTTCCTATACCGTAGAGGTCTGCCCGGACGGCCGTTTTCAGCGCTCGCGGCGCGCCCTCCACCAGCGCACGGAATCCTGCCGGCGCTCCACCGTTTTCGGCAGCCGCTTGCTCGAGCGCCAGTTCCCGTCCCACTGAGGTGAGACTTTCGACGACATCGAGGCTATAAACACCAACGCCTCTCAACTCTTGCACCGCGTCCCGCCCTTCCGTAATCGCCTGGGCAGCGCGGTCGATCGCAATCTGGAGAGACTGTCTCGCCTTTGCAGGCTCTTCGGGCAGCATGTTCTGAACAGCTTTAAAGCGCAGCATCAATCCGTGAAAACTCTGCAGCAAAGTGTCGTGCAAGTCTCGGGCAATGCGAGTGCGTTCGTTCACTCGCTCTTCCAGGCGCACATTGAATTGATCCGCGATCTGCCTGAGCCGCATCCTGTGGGCGCCGGCAAGAAGCAGAGCGATCGCCAGCACCGCGCTCCCGCGAAACCAGGTGGTCTCATAAACCTGTGGCTCTTGTGTGACTCTATACGCGATTCCAATCGGATCCCAAATGCCATCGTTATTACAAGCCCTTACGTGAAAGAAGTGGCTGCCTGTCGGAATGTTTGTATACACGGCAGCTAGAGAGCTATTCGCGTCCAGCCAAACCGCATCGATTCCGTCCATGCGGTATTGAAATCTGACGTTCTGCGGCGATTTAAGGGAAATCGCGTCGAAGTGAACTTCCGTGTGGTGTGTACCCGGAGGTAAAACCAGCTCCCGGCCGGCGTTCTGCTGTTTCCGGCCCACCGTTACTTCTGAGACGAAAATCCGCGGCTTGTCGCTGACCGGGCGCAATCGTCCGAGATCCAACTGCGCCAGGCCCCGTACAGTTGCAACCCATAGCTTCCCGTCCCGGGTGAGGGCCATATTTGGAGTTCCAACGCTGCACTGCGTCGAGTTCATCCCATCAGCGATACCGAACGAGGTGTAATCGACCGGCAATTCTTTTTGGTGTTCCGCCTCTTTCAATGCGGTCAGCGCAAATCGATAGAGCCCATTTCCACCGCTGAACCATAGGTCTTGACCTGCCGCAATCGAATGAAAGATGTCCAGCTGTTGATTCACAGCCAGGAGTCGATGCCCGTCCCAACGGTCGATTCCGCGAGGCGCATCCATCACATATAAGTCGCCCGCCGAGCTCTCCGCGAAGTCGATGACGCGCGGATCGAGGATCTCGCCGTCGGTTAACGCTGGCACAAAACGCTCCCCTACCATCCTGTCGACGCCGCGGCTTGTTCCAGCCCAGATATGGCCGGACCGGTCCTGATACACCGCAAGTACGCGTGTGCTCGACAACCCATCCTCGACAGTGTAGTTATGGAAGCTTCCGTTCACCATGTGGCTTAAGCCTCCATCCGTGGCGATCCACAATGAACCATCTTTGGCGGCTTGAATGCTTCGCACAATGCCGCCGCCCAACCCCTCCGGTTTCCCAAATCGAGTGAAGCGGTTGTTCGCAAAACGGAACAGCCCGCCTCCCCAGGTCCCAAGCCAGAGATTGTCCTTGTTGTCTTCCGCCAGCGACCAGACACAGGAATTCAAAAGGCCGTCTTTTTCGTCATAGACACGGAATCGTTTGTTAGCGTAAACGGATACACCGCCGCAATTCGTGCCAACCCACAAGCTGCCATCACGTCGGGACAGCACGGCCATGGGAATGTTGCTGGGCAATCCGTCACGCGTTGTAAACATGCGAACTGACCGGTCCTTGAAACGAAGCAAACCCTCGCCATTGGTTCCGGCCCAAAGATCACCATCGCGATCGCTATAGATATCGCGAACGGAACTCTGGACCAACGGTTCCGCTATCCTTCCGGAGACCCGGTACAGGCACCTTGCAAACTGTACCCACATCGTGCCCTGGTCATCCTCATAGGCATGTTCTGCTCTCAACGCGTTGTGTTCCGTCTTTGGGGCACTCTGCTTATGCGCATCGACCGGGATCTGTTCGCTCCTGTTGTTCTCGCCTCGTGCAAGCCCCGCGAGTGTGCAGAACCACCTTGCGCCATGCGTGTCTTCAAAGACGTCGAAAATCTGATCGGCCTTCACACCGGGCTGCCCGACCCCGAGCTCCCCATTTCCCGCGAGACGGGCGCCATCCCACTCAACGAACCCCTGTTTTGTAACAACCAGAAGATGACCGTGTGCAGCTTTCTCGATCCGGTTTACAATCACGCCCGGCAAGACAGATTCGAAATGGCCGTCTTTGAAGCGGAAGAGCCCGCCTTCCGTACCTACCCATAAGAACCCATCTGGTGCAAAGCGCAGGCAGCTGACTTCATCACTCGCGCCCGCTGGATGAAAAAACTCAATCGAAGAGGGGTCCAGAACGTCCAGAGCCCCGCGGGGTATACGTGCCAGGCCGGCGCCGGTACCTACCCAGAGAGCGCCGTTTGGCCCCTCGGCGAGAGCTCGTACGCCGCCTTGCGTTTGCTGTAGCGGGCGAAGCTCAACGGTGACAAATCGCCTTCCATCGAAGCGGACCAGGCCGGCATCGGTACCCACCCAAAGAAATCCGTTGCGCGTTTGAACGATCGCATTGATGACGTTCGAAGGAAGACCGTCCTCCACCGTGAAATCCGTCCGCATGTAGTCGCTGGTGGGCGACTTGGGGTCAAGCGCCATTCCAGATGTGGCGATTAGTGCAAGAAACGCGCCTAAGCGGAACGTAGCGATATACGTTCGGAGGCAGCCGAGCATATGAAATCGGGCCAGGTACAAGGTTAGTGTAAACGGATCTACCGCAGGTTCTCGCAGCCTCTTGAAACCCTCTATCGAGTGAAGAGACACGCTCTAAACAGGGTTTTCATCCTGGTCGATTCAGCGCACCATGAGATTGAGGCAAGCGGAGACTGAGTCGAAAAGTTTATGACAAGCACACCGAGCGACGTACAGGCACCCGAAGAACAGAGTTCGGTGGAGCTGAATAGGCAGGCTGGAGCCACAACGGCGACCAATGTTCTCTTCAGCCCAGTCCAGCTAGGGCGGCTGTTCCTTAAGCATCGCGTCGTGATGGCGCCATTAACCCGGTCGCGATCCGTGCAGCCCGACTCCATTCCTGGCGAGCTTATGCATGAGTACTACAATCAGCGCGCTTCGGACGGCGGCTTCATCATCACAGAAGCTACCAACATCTCTGTCAGCAGTCGCGGCTGGCTCGGTTCCCCGGGTCTCTTCACGGATGACCAGGTAGCAGGCTGGAAACCAATTGTTTCTGGCGTTCATGCCAGGGGTGGCCACATGTTTGCGCAATTGTGGCATACGGGTCGCTCTTCGCATCTGGCTGTGACAGGAGGCGTCACTCCCGTCTCTGCATCGGTAGATCCCGCCTACCGGGAAGACCCAAGTCACCTTGTCTCAATCCCTGGAGGATGGGTGCAACCATCGCCTCACCGGGCACTCACCATTCCGGAGATCTCCGGCATTGTTCGGGACTATCGCAGAGCCGCCGAGCGTGCCATGGATGCTGGCTTCGAAGGTGTTGAGGTGCACGGCGCCAACGGTTACCTCGTCGATCAGTTTCTTCAGGACGGAAGCAATAAGCGCACCGACGAGTATGGCGGCTCTATCCAAAATCGGACTCGCTTCCTGTCCGAGATTGTGAGCGCATTGACTGCTGTTTGGGGCGCCGGCCGCGTTGCCGTCCGAATCGCGCCAGGCGGCACTTGGAACGGGATGTCAGACAGTGATCCGAAGGCACTCTTCTCTTACGTCGCCGACCACCTGAATCAGTTCGACTTGGCTTATCTTCATCTTGTTGAGCCGCGGATCCGCGGCAGCGAACTGATCCACGCAGGACAGGGCGCGGTCGCGGCAGAACAGCTTCGAGAAATCTTCCGTGGCAAGCTGATTGCCGCCGGCGGATTTGAACCGGATACCGCCGAGGCCGTTGTCGGCCGCGGAACCCTCGATGCCGTCGCGTTCGGCCGTCACTTCATAGCCAATCCGGACCTGCCCCGCCGCATTCGAGAAGGATTACCGCTTGCGCCACACAATCGAAGCACGTTCTATACCTTCGACGCCAAAGGTTACACAGACTATCCCGCCTACGATGCAGCGCTGAGCGCGTAACGCAAGACAGGCAAGTTTTTCTTAACCATTCCAAACGATAAAGGAGCTTGTATGAACAAAGATCTGAATATTCTCTTGGTGCACGGTGCGTGGGCAGACGGCTCATGCTGGAGCAAAGTCCTTCTTCTTCTGAAAGAACGCGGCTATAAAGCAACTGCCGCCCAGATCCCGCTCCGGTCGCTCGAAGACGACATCGCGGTGACACAACGATTGCTCTCCGCGCAGAACGAGCCTACTGTTCTGGTCGGGCATTCCTATGGCGGCGCGGTCATAACGGGTGCGGCCAATGGCGTCTCACACGTAAGGGCTCTTGCCTACATCACTGCCTTCGGATTGGATGAAGGGGAGAGCCTTGCTTCCTTGAGTAAGCAAGGACCACCTTCTCCCGGCTCGGCGGCGATCGAAGCGGACAACAAAGGCTATCTGTGGATCAATCGCGAGAAATTCCACCGCTCATTCGCGGCCGACGCTACTAGCGAAGAGGCATACATCATGGCTGCGGTACAGAAGCCTTTAAACGTGGGCGGCTTCAGCGGTGCGGAAGGTAAACCAGCCTGGAAGACAATTCCGTCCTGGTATCTGGTTTGCACAGACGACCAGATGATCCCGCCTCCAGCACAGGAATTCATGGCGAAGAGGATGAACGCCACCGTACGATCCGTGGCTTCTAGCCATGCACCGTTTATGTCCAGGCCGGAGGCAGTGGCAGACATCATCGCTCTTGCAGCCACATCGGTGGTCGAGGCGCCCGAGTTGGTCGCCAGATAAACGCTGGCGGACGAAGCGGGAGCTTCACGGGTCACTCATGAACGAAAGTACGGAACGTACCAACAAGCAGATTGTTCTGGAGGCTTTCGACACGCTCTTTAACAAGCGCGATTATGCCGCCGCGGAAGCCTTTTGGTCTCCAGGCTACATACAGCACAGCGCTCACATTGCCCCGGGACGGGAAGGGCTCTTCGATCTCATCAAATCTCTTCCCTCCGCGCTCCGTTACGAATCCGGCATTGTCGTGGCGGAAGGCGACTACGTGATTTTGCACGGGCGCTTCTCCGGCCATGGGCTCTCCCGCAATTGGATTGCGGCGGACATCCTGCTTGTGAAGAAAGGCCTCCTGGTGGAGCACTGGGATGTCATTCAAGATGAAGCAACCCAAGCCGAGTCGAAGAGCGGCCGTCCTATGTTTGGCCTGAGCTTCGCAAACGAGCAGGCTCACAGTGAACATCGCACCTGAATATGCCGTTCGTTTAATCCCAACAAGAAGGCGGAGCCTTTCATGAATGATCTTTTGCAAACTGCGGTAGCGGCCCACGGCGGCATGGAACGTTGGCACGCTCTAAACACAATCAAGGTGGAAGCATCCATCACGGGCGCGATCTGGTTCGTCAAGAGTCAAGGCGACTATCTTAAGAACGTGGTCATGACCGCTAACACCAGGCGGGAAAGGCTGACCACCGAATTTCCCGGGCAGGATAAGCGCTTCGTCTTCGAGCCTCCGAAACTGATGATGGAGCATACCGACGGTACAACCATCCAGGTCCGCGAAGATCCAGAGAAATCCTTCATAGGCCAGGTCCGCGAGACACCCTGGGACGATCTGCACGTCGCTTACTTTCAAGGTGAAGCGCTGTGGACATATCTCACCACGCCCTTTCTCTACACCTATGAAGGCTTCACCACCAAAGAGATCTCGCCCATCCAGGTCGACGACGAAACCTGGCGGCGTCTTCACGTCATTTTTCCTGAATCTGTTAAGAGCCACACCCGCGAGCAGATCTCCTGCTTCGGTCCAGATGGCCTCCTGCGCCGGCATGATTACACGGTCGATATTCTCGGCGGTGCCACCGGCCTGAACTACGCCTCCCAGTATCGAACCGTAAATGGCATCGTGTTCCCCACTAAGCGGCGCATCTATGCCTACGAAGGAGACTACAAGCGCGTGCCGGACCCGCTTCTCGTCTCCATTGATGTGGCCGGGATCACGACGGCTTAGGCTGCCATCACGGCGGCCGCCCATCATTCCGCGGAGGCTATAAAATAGCTTTTTTTATGAGCCGCCGATCGATGTTCCGCGGAGCCCTTCTGATTACGTTTGCAACCGTTCTCGTCCAAGCTGACGCCAGTTCCTGGGACGGAACCTGGAAGATTGATACTTCCCAAGGCAATCTCGTCGGTGACACGTTCAGCTACACACAGATTGGAAACGACCGATGGCGAGTCTCCAGCGGAGGCGCCGTGGCGTTTGAGTTCGTGCCAGACGGCAAGCTCTACCAAACCACGGATGCCGAGAACTTCGTCCGTGTAACGCGAAGCGGTGCTAACCTGTTCATCTTCCACCGTATAGATCACGGCAAGGAGTGGGATACGATGCGCGAAGAACTCTCGAAGGACGGAAACACCCTTGCAGACACCGATTACGAGGTCCTGGAAGGCGGCGGCCAGAACGTCGTCAAAACTACCTACGTGCGGATCGGTTCAGGGGAGGGCTTCGCCGGTAATTGGAAGTCGGTGAAGCTCAGCGGACCCCACGTAAACTGGAGCTTTCCATGGACGTACATTATGATCACAACCGGTCCGGACACCATCAGGTGGAAGCTGCCTTCCGATCACATCAAGGTCGAGGGAAAGACAGACGGTTCACCCATCGCGATTACTCCCGCAAATAGTTCACCCGCTGTCAGCGTCTGTATCAAGAAGGATTCTGCCCGCCAGTACTCCACAGAAATCAGAGTCGATGGCCGTCCGATAAAGCGCGGCCGCTATCAGCTCTCGGCAGACGGAAGGACCTTCACACAAGCGTCATGGGACCCCGCAAAACCGAGCGAAACACGGACCGCCGTGTTCGTAAAGCAATGACCGGAACCGGGCTTTCCTGTGCCGAATTCGTGCTATGCTTCCGCGATGAAATGCTTCGCGGCTAAACCCCGTTCTCGCGCGCTCGGAGCATTCGTCAAGGCATTCCATTACCAGAAAACTGACCTGCCGTTTGCGTTGGAACGAATCATGCCAAATGGGCAGGCCCATCTGATGGTCAATCTCGGCGAGAACGAGTTCAGAACCTACAGCGGATCGCGCGCAGAGTGCCAGCACCGTCACTCGGGGGTCGTGCTCGCCGGACCACACGCGCAGCCTGTCGTCCTCGATACGCGAGAGCAACATTGGCTCGCTGCGGTCGAGTTCCACAGCGGAGGAGCCAGGCATTTCTTCTCGATGCCTATGTCTGAGGTTTGCAATCACGTCGTGCAACTCGAAGACCTTTGGGGCTGCGACGGAGGGTCGCTTCGCGAAAGGCTGCTGGACGCGCCGACGCCTGCATCGAAATTCCGCGTGTTCGAAAAATTGCTCAGTGAGCACTTCGCGCCAGTCTTCGATCCAGCGACCGAGTATGCAATCGAGGGATTGCGCACCGGTTTACCGCTGTCTCACTTAGTCTCCCGATTGGGCGTCTCGCGCAGGACCTTCGAGCGCCGGTTTTCGGCGCAAGTCGGAATGACTCCGAAGCGGTTTGCTCGTGTCCAGCGTTTGCAGCGGGTCCTGCACTCGGTCCGTGCCTCGAGCAGCGCCGAGTGGTGCACTCTGGCGGCGGATCACGGTTACAGCGATCAAGCTCATCTGATCCACGATTTTCGTGACCTGGCCGGCATTACGCCATTGGGATACGTGCCCCACTCGCCGCAGCGGAGCAATCATGTCCCGATAGCCGCCGCTTGACGCTTTTCTACAATACAAACCGTCCGTCCTTCGGTACGCTCACGGAGGGAAACGTCATGTACCGAAACTTGGAGAACGCCATAGTCTGGCTCGAAAGCCACTTGGCGAGAGCTCGCCATTCGAGCGCCTTTCAATGGGGTGCGGTCGTGGCAGGTGCGGTGCACTTTTCTGACGGACGGCAAGAGCCACGATGAATGCGAAAAAACGCCCCATCACGGTAGTGTCGGTCGCCTGCCTTTACGTGATGGTAGGCAGCTTTGGTTTCATCCGCAACCTTCGAGCGATTGGGCACGCTGACATTTACTGGATCGAGCTCACCGAAGTGCTTGCGGTGGTTGCCGGAGTCTTTATGCTCCGCGGGCTGAACTGGGCCCACTGGCTCGCCCTAGTTTGGATGGCCTTCGATCTTGCGCTGAGCCTGACTACCCCGCACAGCCTGGTGATTCACTCTCTGATCTTCGTGCTCATCGCGTGGCTTCTCCTCCGCTCCGACGCCCGAGAGTACTTTCACGCTGGATAAAGCAGGAGCAGGCAAGCTGTGCTTATACTCACGCAGGCAAAACGCATGAGCAAACGATAGCTCATCTGGCGCGGCGTGCCAGCATCGTCCGCCTATGGATTGCTCCCCCGGCCGCTTGAGTAAGACCCGATGCGTCGAACGGTGGCAGCATAAAGGATGCAAATAGGGCTGTCTTGAGTTCAGTCTTGAGCTAGGCCTCCTTGAGATACGCTCAAATCTGGCCATTCGGAGCTAATTGCGATGCGAGCGCTGCCCTTTCTCTTGGTGGTGATCACGATCAAAGCGTGCGCCGGACCACCGTTAGACGAGAGTGAGCTGGTTGACCTGATATCCCAGTCGGTTTACTCCGACCACGATGATGGCCGGCTTGCGGACAACTTAGGGCGGGTGCGCTTGAACGAAAGACTGCGGCCAGGAACCATACAAGAGCTGGAGCGCCTGGGTTTAGGCCCGCTCAGCCTGACGGCTTTAAAGGACTTGCAGGAGCGCTCGAGTGGATTGCCCGCGGCCGCCGTGAACGCGATTGACCGTGAGCCAGTCCCAAGCACGGCCGACCAGGATCACATGGTCCAACAGCTCAAACGATATGCAAGTACGTACATTCGCAGTCTGCCCAATTTTCTTTGCGAGGAAGTGACCGAACGCTACAGCAACCTGCACGGCAGAGCATCATCCGGCAATGCCCGGTACAGCAAACAACTGCGCCATGCGGACACTCTGAACGCTCAACTAGCCTTCGCTCCAGGATCGCAGCAGGACAGACTCAGGCTCAGTTCAGATGCCGAACTGGCGCGCAGAAAACTGGGGCGCAGCACGACCGCAGGAGAATTTGGGAGAGACATGGCGATTATCCTCAGTGGGTCTGCCCAACCTGAGCTGAAGTGGGACCGTTGGGAGAGACATCAAAGCGGGAAGCAGGCTGTTTTCACGTTCTTCGTTCCACAGACTCGATCAGAGTACAACCTGTTCTTCTGCTGCTATATGCAGGCGGGAGTTGGCGAAATGCAGCAGTCCTACAAAGCCGCGATTCGGGGACTCATCTACGCCGATCCACGCAGCGGCGAGATCCAGCGCCTGGTGATCCAGGCGGTCGACATGCCGCACCACTTCCACGTTGATGAGAACAACACCATCATTCACTACGGAAAAGTAACCATCGCCGGGCGCACTTACAATTTGCCGGTCTCAGCCGTTGTATTCGTACAGGCGCGGTCGCAACGAAATCGCAACGAGATCGCGTTTCTCGATTACCGAAAATACGACGCGCACTCGGTGCTGACCGACGTCCGCTCGAAGATCACATACATTCAGTGACCCTGCGCCAATCACTTGCGTTCTTCGCCTGCCTCTTGGTAGCGACATTGTCTGGCATCGAGGCGCAAGGTCAGTCGGCAAATGAGGATGAACCGCTCGCAGATGAGATCCGGAGCATTCAGCTGAAAGCGATTGACGGACGTGGGCACGCGATCTCCGCGCTGAGAAGAGACGATTTCAGTGTTTGGGAGAACGGCGGCCAACGGGCTATTGTCTCCTTTCACGACAACAGGAACTCGCGCCTCTTGACAATCCTGATTTTGGATCAGCTCCATACGGGTGTTGGAGCAATTACTCGAGCCTCGCTCGCGCTGGAGAAAATCTTGGTGCGGCAAGATACCCGCGATGTCTGCATTTACCTGATCAATCCAAAAGGAGAATTGGTTCCTGTTTCTGGTGTCACAAACTGGAGCGCTGCGAGCAAAGGGACTACAGGCGTGTCAGAGCGTTTGCGAAGCGAACTCGGCAGGAGTTTTCCAGTGCAAGCCGATCTGGCCCACAATCCGGGGTCCCGATTCGATAAAGCGGTCAGTTCCCTCCAGACGCTTCTGCAAGAGTTAGAAGGTATTTCGAATCCCAGGAACATCATCTGGATGGCCTCGGGCTTCGGAATCCTCAACGGTAAGGAGGAATTCCCTAAGCTGGCGGCCGACGTCAACCAGGTGGGCGCGCCGCTATATATCTTGCAGGATGCTTCACTTAGCGAAGACTCGTCTGGCTCGGCCATGGTTAGCACGCAAGAGGAGTTAGAGCAGTTGGCCAACCTCACAGGAGGAGGCGTAATGACCAACCTCGGTGTGGAGCAGGCCATAGCAAAGGCACGAACCGATCTGCTGGACAGCTACACCGTTGAGTACGTCGAGCGCGAAGAAGAGCGCCGCGACGATTATCACTCTCTTCGTATCGTTTCAAAGCGCGCGGATATGAGGCTTCAGTATCAGCGTGTCTACTTCGCGGCACGCCCGTAGCAGGCGAGGAGCATTGGGCGGGCAGCATCCGTCAACTCCATCTTTGATCCGCTCACCCGTCATGGCCTACACTGTTATCGGACATCGATAGCAGCTATGAAACCCAACGACCTGGTTCAGGGCACGCTCAGCATGCTCATACTGAGAATTCTGGCATTGGAACCCATGCACGGATGGGCGCTTTCGCAGCGTCTGAAACAAATGTCGAAGGACGTTTTGCAGGTCAGCCCTGGCTCTTTGTATCCAGCGCTTCACAACTTGGAACAGGAAGGCTGGATAACCGCTGAATGGTTGGTCAGCGATACCAAACGCCGGGTCAAATTCTATTCTTTAACCAGACAGGGCCGTAAACAATTGGAACGGCAAACCGCGGACTGGAAGCGGCTTTCCGGAGCCATTACCGCAATCGTAGCTCCGGCAAAGAGCTGAGCGTATGCGTTTCCTGAGGCGAGTTCACTTGTTTTTCCGGTCCCTGTTCTTCTGGTCGAAGCTGGAAAGCGATCTCAGTGACGAGTTCCGCGACTTCATAGAGCGTGAAATGGAACGGCAGATTGCTCTTGGAGCGTCCCCGGTGGAAGCACGAAGATTGGCTTTGGCAAGTCTCGAAGGCGTGGAACGCGTAAAAGAAGAGTGCCGGGAAGCCCGCGGCGCGCATTGCCTGCAAACAGCTTTGAGTGACCTGCAGTTTGCACTCCGCACGCTTCGCAGAACACCGGCGTTCACAGTAACGTTTGTCGCCGCCCTCGCGTTTTGCATCGGGCTCAACGCTGCCATCTTCTCGATTGTCGATACCGTTCTTTTTCGTCCGCTGCCTTTCCCGCAGCAGGACCGGCTCGTTTCGCTCACCGAAGGCGTCCCCAGTCTTGGGTATCCCGTAATGCCGTTTGCACCTGCTGATTATCTGTTCGTGTCGGGCAGCAGCCGGTCCTTTGCAAGCACAGGAGTGTGCCGGAACCGGGAGTACGAAATTGGGGGTGCGGGAGAGCCGAGGCGCATGGAGGGGGCACGCGTCTCTGCGTCACTGTTTCGAGTTCTCGGGGTCCAGCCTGCCGTGGGTCGGCTATTCACGGATGGTGAGAACGACGGTTCCGCACGGCTTGCCGTGTTGAGCGACGGTTTTGCTCGGAGCTCATTCGGCACACCGCAGGACGCAAGGGGCCGCACAATCCTTCTGGATCGGATCCCGTACACCGTGATCGGTGTGATGCCGGCATCATTCTCTTTCCCGATACGCGGATCACGCTTCAATGGCGAGCCGGCCCAGATATTCGTCCCCGTGTCCTGGGATAACGAAGACAGGAAGCAGACGGTTAGCAATTTCGACTACAGCACCATCGCGCGGCTTCGACCGGATGTAACAGTCGGAGAGGCACGCGCTGAAGTCCAGAGTCTGATCAAACGCCTCGCTGGCAATTATCCGCTTCCGGTAAAACAAATGCTGCAGCACCTTCCGAAGTTCTCACTTGAGGCCCAGGTGATCCCTTTTCGTGAAGAGTTCACAAAGAATGTGCAGCGGCCGCTCATTCTGTTGTTTGCCGCTGTGGGCATTGTCTTACTCATAGGTTGTGCGGATTTGGCAAATCTCATGTTCACCCGCATGGCTGCGCGGCGAAGGGAATTCGCACTTCGCGCCGCTTTAGGGGCAGGCTTTGGGCGTCTGATGCGGCAAACCTTCACCGAAGGGCTGTTGCTTTCGACGGTGGGCGGAGCCGCCGGTTTGTGTATTGCATATTGGACGTTGCCGCTTTTGATTCACTTCGCACCAAACACTCTGCCGCGAGCAAATGAGGTCGGCTTGAATTGGCGCATGACAGCTTTCGTAGCCGCAGTCACCCTGCTCACGCCTCTCGTGTTTTGCCTTATCCCTTATGTTGAAACTATGCGCACCATTGCTTCAACTCAATTGCGCGGCGAAGGGCGAACAAGTACACAGGGCAAACGGGAGCGGTTGCTTATGTCGGGCGCCATCGTTGTGCAATTCAGCCTGGCCTTCGTTTTGCTGACCACGGCTGGCCTGCTCCTGCGCAGTTTCGTAAAAGCCAACGAAACTGATCCGGGTTTTGAGCCGGATCACGTCCTCACCATGCAAATAACTCTTCCGAATGCCGCTTATAAGACAACAGCGCAGATAAGAGCCGTGTTTGCTCGCCTGCTTGCGCGAACCACGGCACTGCCCGGTGTTCGGCAAGCCGCAGCGATATCGGATCTTCCGATGAGTTCGACTTCCAATGTGATTCTCACGGCCGAGGGACACACCCGGCACACAGAACGGGCCGATACACTCTTCTGCCTCGGTAGTGTTTTGCATGTTCTCAACGCGCACTTATTGGAAGGACGTGTTCTCCAGCCCGCGGACTACATCGGAAAGCAGCGTGTCGCCGTGATCTCCAGCGGGCTGGCAAAGCGCATGTGGCCCGGTGAAAATCCGATTGGTAGACATCTCAAGTTTGGCGTTGACGATCCGTTGAATGATCAGCCATGGCTGACCGTAGTCGGCGTAGTGGCCGACGTAAAGGCCCAATTAACGAGCAAATCACCTCGTTTGGTGGTATTTACAACTCCACCCGACTGGATGAACGCCATGTATGTGCTTGTCCGGACCTCAGGAAATGCCCCCTCTCTCGCAACAGCGTTACGGCGACAGGTTACCCAAGTCGATCCTGACCTCGCGGCCGGCCGCATCGAGACACTCGACGACATTCTCGGCCAATCTTTGTCAGCGGAACGCTTTCGCACGTGGCTGTTGACCTGTTTCGCTGTCGCGGCAACTTTGCTAGCGGCACTCGGCATTGGCGCCCTGCTTGCCTACACGACTGCGCAGCGGATGTGGGAATTTGGCGTGCGCGTTGCCCTGGGAGCAAAGCCGGGCGACTTGCTCGGGTTGGTCCTCCGGCATTGTTTGCGGCTGTCCGGCACCGGCATCACTCTCGGCCTGATCGCATCGGTCTTTGTAGCCAGAACAATCTCTGCCTTGCTGTACGATACGAGCCCTCTCGATCCAGCCACTTTCGCGGCAGTATCTTTTGGCCTCATCTTGTTCGCACTCCTCGCCTCCGTCCTTCCGATCTGGCGCGTCATCCACATGAATTCAGTGACATCGCTCAGAGCAGAATAAGCAGGCCGAATCTCCGGCTTCTGGTCAGTTCGTCAGACCATATCTGGGCGTACACTTCTCCGACATACCGATATCCGGACCCGTACCGGCTTACCTCCTATTGCGTTCCAATATGGACCATGCTCTAATCCTATTGGGTACCAATAGATCAGCTATGGGCGACAAAACGGATGTTTGGCAAGGCACACTGGCACTGATGATTTTCAAAACCTTGGAATCAATGGGCCCACTGCATGGCTATGGAATCGCGCGGCGTATCGAGCAAACGTCCGACAATCTGCTCAGTCTGAACTATGGAACTCTTTACCCGGCTCTGCTGAAGCTGGAACAGGAGGGCTTCATCGCTTCCCATTGGGGGCAGTCCGAGAACAATCGCAAAGCTAAGTTCTACAAGCTCACCCGGGCTGGTCAAAAGCAGTTAAAACGTGAGACTCGGGATTGGGCGCAAGCAACGGCGATCGTCGCACGATTCCTGGATGAAAAGGGAGAACCGGCGTGAGATGGCTTCGTGTTTGGGGCATTCGGCTTTCCGGGCTGCGAGCCAAGAATCGACTCGAAGGCGACATGCAAGCAGAGTTCGAGAGCCATCTCGCCATGCACACGGCCGACAATCTGCGAGCCGGCATGGCCGACGACGAAGCACGGCGGAACGCATTGCTCAGCTTGGGTGCTTTAGAGCCGTTGCGAGAAGCCTATCGAGACAGGAGCACAGTGCCGTTTTTAGAACACCTGATTGGGGACCTTCGTTTCGCACTTCGCCAGCTCCGAAAAAGCCCTGGATTCGCGGTCGCGGCAGTGCTGGTCTTAGCTCTCGCGATGTGCGCCAGTATCGCGGTCTTTGCATTTGTGGATGCGGCGCTGATCAAACCGTTGCCTTATCCAAGGCCAACGAGGCTGGTTGCGGTCGCTGAAAGTACACCTCAATTCCCGCACGGCAATTTCTCTTATCTCGATTACAAAGATTGGAAGGCAAGTAACAAGGTCTTCGATTCCCTCGATGTTTCCGGCGGCGGAGGTTTTCTGTTGAAAACAGGAGCAGGGGTGGAACAGGCGCAAGCCGCCCGTGTCAGTGCTGGCTTCTTTCGTACGCTCGGTGTGCACCCGCTCCTGGGACGCGATTTCACGGCGGACGATGAAACGCCCGGCCGCTCGCATACAGTTCTTCTGACCTACCCGACATGGAAGCATCGCTTTGGAGGAAGAACAACAGTCTTGGGCGAACGCTTGAAGTTAAGCGGTGACGATTACACGGTCATTGGGGTGTTGCCACCCGATTTTCAGTTCGCGCCGCACGGCGCGGCCGAGTTCTGGACGACCATTGACCCGAAGAACCCCTGTGCGCTGCGGCGCAGTTGTCACAACGTGGACGGCATTGCACGTTTGAAGGATGGTGTTTCCGTGCAAGAAGCATTAGCTGATCTGACTCTGATCAGCAAACGCCTGGAACGCGAATATCCGGACTCCAACCGCGGACAAGGGGCGAGCGTGATGCTTTTGTCAGAGGCGATAGCTGGTAGCCTGCGTCCTATCCTGATGCTCTTGCTGGGTGGCGCGGCGCTGCTATTAGTTATTGCGTGCGCGAATGTAGCGAGTCTCCTGTTGGCTCGTTCTGAAGGACGACGACGCGAAATGGCCGTTCGTAGCGCATTGGGAGCTTCAATGACTCGGCTGGTGACTCAGTTTGTGACAGAAGGAGCGGTACTGGTTGCCGCGGCCACGGCGTCTGGTCTCTTGCTTTCCCAATGGGCTATCGAAGGAATGAAAAATCTGATCCCCGCAGACATGCTCGCTTACCTGCCTTTTCTGTCGCAACTCAGTTTCAATCGCCGGATACTGGCCTATGTTGCGAGCCTGTCGCTTCTCTCCGTTTTACTCTTCTCCGTTGTGCCGGCTCTCCATCTTGCGGCTTCGAAGATGCGAGACGGCTTGGCGGAAGGAAGTCGTGGATCGGCAGCGGAGGGCTGGCGTCGGTTAGGCTCGCGCCTGGTAATCGTTGAACTCGCAATCGCCATGGTGCTGCTGGTGGGGGCGGGCCTATCTGCCAAAAGCCTGCAACATCTTCTACACGTCGAACTCGGATTTCGCCCTGATCATCTCGCGACGGTTGAAGTTGCGCTTCCAGATACCCCGAACTCGGATAACCGCAACAGGGCGCTTGCTCGAGACATCGTTCGAAAACTGTCGAGCCTGCCCGGCGTGCGGTCCGCAGCGGTGACCACTGTTTTGCCGGTCACCTTCAACGGGAACACGGACTGGATACGCATCGTAGGCAGGCCGTACGATGGGAAGCACATCGAGGTGAACGAGCGTGACGTTAGCTCGGAATACTTCCGTACTATCGGCGCATCCCTTCTAAGCGGCCGCTACTTCAGCGACTCCGAGGATCAGGCAAAGCCGAAGGTGGTCATTATCAATGACACGCTGGCTCGGAAATACTTTGCGGGCGAGGATCCTATCGGTAAACAGATCGGAGATACAAGCCTGACGCCGCAATCTGTCAAAACGATCATTGGTGTAGTGAAGGACATCAGGGACGGTCCCCTTGATTCTGAAATCTGGCCGGCCGAGTATCATCCTTTCAACCAGGATCCAGGCAATTACATCTCGGTAATCGCAAGTACCTGGCAGAACCCGGAAAGTGTTCTGAATGCTCTTCGGCCGGCGATCCACCAGGTGCATCCCGAGGCAGGTACCAGAGAAGAGACCACCATGCAGGCTCTGATGTCCAACTCGATGACAGCCTATCTTCATCGCTCGGCTGCTTGGCTGGTAAGCGGATTCGCGGCGATGGCTTTTCTCCTGGGCGTAGTCGGACTGTACGCGGTAATCGCCTATTCGGTCAGCCGGAGAACCCGTGAAATTGGCGTTCGCATGGCTTTAGGCGCTCAAGCGGCAGCCGTTTACAGCCTCATCCTGCAAGAGGCGGGCTGGCTGGTTGCGCTCGGCGTCGGCGTCGGAGCCGTGCTATCGGTAATAGCTGCCACAGCCGGACGAAAAATTCTATTCGGCGTAAGCTCCTGGGATCTGCAGACATTGCTTGAAGTAGCAGCCCTGCTGGGGGCGTCAGCGTTGGCAGCTAGCTTTCTGCCAGCGCGCCGCGCCACGAAGGTGAACCCGGTGGAAGCCCTGCGAACCGAATGATCGTCCGGCAATCCTAAGAACCGCTTGCGCCCGATTACGGTTCGGTGGGTAGTTGGGAATCAAAGGCCCGGCACCCTATCTGCCGGGCGTTACGCTGTATCGTTGTTTACGAACGGATCTGGCCCGAAGTCTGAGGGCAGAGCTCTACGTCTCAACATAATGCGAATCCTCATCTGGTTCTGTGTCGCAGCCGCGCTTACGGTAGCCTGCAACGCGCAAGGGCTTTCGTTCGGTACTTTCCCCGCTCGCGCCGAGCCCGCCTGGATGAGCAAGGTAACCATCTACGAAATCTGGCTAAACGCTTTCAGTAAAGAAGGAACGCTTAAGGGAGCAATCCCAGGCCTGAAGCACGTAGCAGACTTGGGCGCATCGGTCGTGTACCTGGGACCAATTGCGAAGCGCTCGGCGAGACCCCACGCCTCCCCTTACAACATCGCCGACTACAGTGCGGTGGACCCGCAATACGGAACCGAAGCCGACTTGCGGGAGTTCATCCGCGCCGCCCACCAGCTCGGGCTGAAAGTGATGCTCGATCTTATCTACTATCACACCGCTCCAGACGGCGTGATGATGCAGCAGCACCCGGACTGGCTGATACATACTCCGGATCACCAGGTCGCGCGCGGGTTCTGGCCGCAGCCCCTTCCGGACTTCTCAAAGCCGCAGGTCCGCCAATACCTGATCGAGAGCATGGTTCATTGGGTGCGCGACTTCGGAGCCGACGGCTTCCGCTGTGATGTCGGCGCGGGCGTTCCGGTCGCTTTCTGGGAGGAAGCCCGGCGAGGGCTCGACAAAATCAATCGTGATGTGATCCTGCTCTCGGAATCGGATCGGCCCGATGATCAGTTGCACGCCTTCGATATCAACTACAACTTCCAGGGGTTTCTGACACTTCGTTCCGTATTGCGTGATGGCGCTCCGGCTATCGACATACGAAAAGAGTGGGAGCAGACGCAACGAGAGTATCCACAAGGCGCCCGCCTGCTTCGCTTCGATGACAACCATGATTGGCGTCGAGCGGTTCTCGAACTTGGCGATCGGGCAGCTTACACCGCCGCCGCTTTGAATTTCACTCTCGACGGTATACCGTTTCTATATAACGGGCAGGAAATCGGCGACTGTACACCCACGCATTGGCTGACCGGCGCTCCCATTCAATGGCCCCACCCCAGTGACCGCAACGATAGCAAAGTGCCGGAGGAAACCCTAACTAAGTTCACACGTCTTTACGCCATTCGTAACCAGTACCTGGCGCTGCAGTCGGGAGATTTGACCTGGGTCAACAATAGTGCGCCTGAGAACGTCTTGAGCTTCCTTCGCTCGGACGCATCAGAACGGATACTCGTTGTGCTGAACATGTCCAACCGGAATACCCACGTAACCCTGGACCTGCCGGTTATGGAATATTCATCCGTCGACAATCTTTTGCAGGGAGGCAAAAAGTATTTTCAGCTTTACTCCGGACGGGTTTCGATGGACTTGACCGCATACGAAGTGCTGGTGGGCAAACAGATACCCTTGGATCCGCTGAACCCGGTTCCGCACTAGCAGCATGCGCATAAAAGAGCGTCCAACGAAGCGTTAAGTTCCTGCGCGTGCAGAACGAAGCCACTCGATCGCGCATCCTCGCATACAAGCCGGCTTCTCAGTACGTATGGCCGCCGCACGGCGATTGGTCGGCTGTGCGGACCGCAGTTACAAGCCAACGTACAATATAGCCTTGCCAGGAGCGCTCGCACGCCGGTCCGTACTGCTGCTGCCCGTCCTGCAAGCGTGCACTGCGATCCGAAAGAAGAGCAAGGTTCTTGTCGGGTTCTCCCAAATGGAGAACAATAACCCTTGGCGGATTGCCGAAACCAATAGCATGCGGGCAGAGTCGGCGAAGCGCTCCGCAAAATACGAGATCGTGATCACGGACGCGCAGGGACAGACGGCGAAGCAAGTGTCGGATGTCGAGGACCTGGTCGCGAGGCGCGTGTCCGCGATCTTTCTCGCACCGCGCGAATTTGAGGGTTTGGATCCCGCGCTGGATTCCGCGAAGGAACTGAAGATCCCGGTGTTTTTGATCGACCGCGAGGCGGCAGGCACGCCCGGTCGCGATTACGTCTGTTTCATCGGTTCTGATTTCGTTGAACAGGCCCGGAGGGTGGCCGATTGGCTCATCGAGCACACCCGAGCCAAGGCATCGATCGTCGAGTTGACCGGGACGCCAGGCTCCTCCGTCGCTCGAGACCGCTCCCGCGGGTTTGCCGAGCGGATTTCCGAGCACCCTGGTATGCAAGTGATCGTCTCGCAGACGGCAGACTTCTCGCGTGCGGCAGCACAGAACGTGATGCAGAATATCGTGCAAGCCAAACGTACCGAAATCACCGCTGTCTATGCCCATAACGACGAAATGGCGATCGGTGCAATTCAGGCCCTCAAGGCTGCGGGACTACAGCCCGGCAGGGACGTGACAGTGGTCTCGATCGACGGCGAAAAGGCAGCCTTGGAGGCAATCGTTGCCGGCGAACTTGCCGCAACGGCCGAGTCGAACCCGCGATTTGGTCCGCTCGCCTTCGAAACCCTGGAGCGTTATCGCGCAGGCGATAAGATTCCGGCCAAGATCGTTCTCGCAGACCGATTCTTCGATGCAAGCAATGCCGCGCAGTTCCTCCACGAGGCGTTTTGAACGAGCATGAGTGAGACCGGCGAAACTTTACTTCGAACGGAAAGCATCTCGATGCGGTACGGCTCGGTGCAGGCATTGCAAGCCGTAGACTTTGAAATCCGCCGCGGTGAAATCCGCGCCCTCGTAGGCGAAAACGGTGCCGGAAAATCCACCCTCATCAAGATCATTACGGGTACAGTCCGTCTATCCTCCGGACGCATGTGGATGAACCAGGCATCCGTCGAATTCGGTGCTCCTAAAGACGCGCAGGAGGCCGGGATCGCCGCTGTGCATCAGGAAGTCCCATTGTTGGAGATGCGATCGGTGGCCGAGAACGTCTTCTTCGGTCGAGAGCCCCGACGCTTCGGCTTGATTCGCTGGTCCGAGATGTACGATGCTGCGCGTAACGCCTTGCTTCAAATCGGAGCTGAGATCGATCCGACTCTTACGGTAGGGCGCCTGAACGCGGCACAGCGTCAGATGGTAGCCATCGCACGCAGCGTTTCGCTTGGTGCGAAGTTATTGGTACTCGACGAGCCAACCAGTTCACTAAGTGCTCACCAGGTGCAGGTCTTTCTTCAGGTGGTGCGGCGGCTGCAGGCAAACGGGACCAGTGTCATTCTTGTGAGCCATCGCTTCGATGAGTTGTACGCCGTGTGCGAGACCGTAACAGTGTTGCGGGACGGACGTGCGGTGCGCACCGGGCCTTTGCGGGACATCGATCGCGCGGAGCTGGTAGGTTTGATGCTCGGCACCGGACCGGACGAACTGAGCTCCCGCTTGACAGCGTTCGGCCCCAAAGGGCAATCCGAGCTTGCCGCAGCTGACTTGCTGGTCGCGTGTAATCTCTTGCGAGCGCCGGCAATTCAGGATGTCTCGATCGAGGTGCGGTCCGGAGAAATCGTGGGGCTCGCGGGACTGCTCGGGTCTGGGCGGACCGAGACAGCTCGCGCCATCTTCGGTGCTGACCGGTATGCCAGCGGGACAGTCACGATGGAGGCGAACCCGGTGAAGCCCCACTCGCCTCGTTCTGCGATCCGTGCCGGCATGGGGTTCGTATCCGAAGATCGAAAACTGGATGGCCTTGTGCCGGAGATGTCCGTAGCAGACAACCTGACCCTCTCGGCGCTGCCATTGTTGTCGCGCTTCGGTTTTGTCTCACGTGCGCGCCAGCAAGCGGTCGTCGCGAAGTACGTGAAGCAGTTGCGCATCAAGTTGGCCACCCCAGGACAAAAGATACGGGAACTTTCGGGCGGCAACCAGCAAAAGGTGCTGCTCGCCCGGTGGCTTTGTCGGAGGGCGAGATTGTTGATCCTCGATGACCCAACGCGAGGCGTGGACATCGCTGGCAGAGCCGAGATTCAGGCCGCCATTCGCGAGTTGGCCAAAGGCGGTGCGGGCGTGCTCCTGATCTCGTCTGAGTTGGAGGAGATTGTAGAGGGTAGCTCAAGAGCGCTCGTCTTGCGTAACGGACGTGTGGTCTCAGCATTGCGCGGCGACGAGGTAACGCGCGAGGCGATCATGAGGGCCATGGCGGGAGACGCATGAGCCCCCGTTCCGAGCGTCTTCGTCGCTTGCTTGCTGCACCAGTTGGTCCGGTGCTGGCCCTGGTCCTGCTGATAACGGCAAACGTGCTGTTCACTCCCGGATTTGCAAGCGCATCGACTGTTAGCAACGTGCTGCTGCAGGTAGCTCCGACGATGTTGGTTGCAATCGGCATGACCTTTGTGATCGCGACCGGCGGCATCGACTTGTCGGTCGGATCCATCATGGCGATCGCTTCGGCTGCGGCCGCCACCCATCTGGAGCACGGCGCCGGCTTCGCTGTCGCGCTCGGGTTGTTCGCCGGAGCCGCCGTCGGTCTGCTCAACGGTGCAGTCACTGCCGTCGCGGGCGTGCAGCCAATTGTGGTGACCTTAGCCACCTTGATTGCTGGACGTGGCTTCGCACAGGTCATCAGCGAGGGCGGCCAATTGATTTCTTTTAGGAATCCGAATTTCCAGTCGCTCGGACAGGGACGTGTCGGCCCTGTGCCGGTGCAAGTATTGTTGATGACCCTGGCGTTGTTGGCAGGTTTCATCCTTTTGCGAGTCACAGTATTTGGACGATACGTACTTGCGGTGGGCGGGAGCGAACGTGCGGCGCGCTTAGCGGGTGTTCACGTCCGGGGCATAAAAATTGCGGTGTACTGCATCAGTGGCGTAGCAGCCGCACTCGCAGGCTTGGTCGAGACCGCGAGGCTCGGCGCAAGCGATGCCGCGCGGCTGGGCTTAAATATCGAGTTGGACGCCATCTCAGCCGTGGTCATTGGGGGCACCGCGCTGCAAGGCGGAACCGCAACCATCGTCGGAACCGCTGCCGGCGCGCTGATGATTCAGACCATCATGACGGCGTTCAACATGTTGTCAGTTCCGTTTTCGTGGTCTCTCGTCGTGAAAGCGGCCGTGATCCTCGCTGTCGTTTGGCTGCACAGGCCTAAAGCAGCATGAACAGGAGACTGCTTCCGCGCAACATCCTAGCCTCGCTTGGCGGCGGCCGAGGAGCTCTCATGGCCCTGGTCATCGTGTTCTGCCTGGCAGCGGCGAGATATGAAGTGTTTCTGCGCCCGGAGAATCTCTTGAATGTTCTGCGGCAGAATAGCATGCTCGGACTGGTCGCTCTTGGCATGACATTCGTGATCCTGACGGGCGGCATCGATCTTTCAGCCGGAGCGCTCGTGGCCGTTGCCGGAGTGGCCGCGGGTTTTCTGAGCCGCTACGGAACTGGCGTCTCGACTCTCGGAGCGATCGCCTGCACGTGCCTGATCGGGGCGGGCAACGGTGTGCTCATCACACGCGGGCGCATTCCGCCGTTCATAGCCACCTTGTGCATGACCATCGCGCTGCGCGGCGTTGCGCTAGCGGTCACAGGAGAAGAGGCCGTTCGAATCGATCGGGTCGCCACTGGTTTTACCTGGTTAGGCCGCGGGCGCCTGGGAGGCATCCCCGTGCCCGCGGCCGTATTCGCTCTGGCATTCGCGGTCGCCTGGGTGGTTCTACTGCACACCTCTTTTGGACGGCGCGTCTATGCAATCGGCGATAACGCCGAAGCTGCGCGAAACATGGGGTCGAATGAGAATTCGGTGCTGATTCCGGTGTACGCAATCAGCGGAGCGCTGGCGGGAATGGCGGGTGTAATCCTGGCCTCGCGTCTGGGGATGGGGCATCCGGTCGCGGGTACCGGCTGGGAGTTGGACGCGATCGCCGCCGTAGTTGTCGGGGGCACGCTGCTGACCGGAGGTTCCGGTGGAGTGGGCTCCACGGTCATCGGCGTCCTGCTGCTCGGGCTATTGTTCAACGTGTTCAACTTGGAAGGAACCATCAGTTCGTGGTGGCAATGGGTCTTGCGAGGGCTCTTCCTGCTGGCCGTCGCGGTTCTGCAGCGGGTGGGAGCATCGCGGGACACGGAACTCCATTCCTAAGGCGGTAGCATGCATTTAGATTGACGGCATGGAGGACTCACCGCCCATGGGAGTTGCGGCACCAACTCAGTTAGATGTTGTCGAAGACATCGCCACTTTGCAACGGGACGGCATCGTGGCCCACAAAGGCGCTTTTTCGCGTGAGTGGGTCGAGCAACTTCGGGAAGACATGATGACGGCGTTCTGGGAAGCAATCCAGCGGCCGGGCGGCGCAGTGGGCCGGGGTCCCAGGCGATGGTACGTGGAACTACACCCGCAGGCAATCAGCGGGTTTGTCGATCTGGTGACGCACCCGTGGGTCATAGCGATGTGCGAAGGAGCGTTGGGTCCCGAATACCAGATTGTGGAGATTGGATTCGACACACCATTCCAGGGCGCGAAAGTTCAACCGTGGCATCGTGACTTCCCATCGACCAGGGAAACGTACGAAGATCATCGCATCACCTCACTTGCGTTCAATCTTACGGGCGTGGATGTCACTCAGGACATGGGGCCTTTCGAGATCGCCCCGGGGACGCAGTGGGACGACGGCCGAACATGGCAGGCGGAGATGTTCCCAGCCCGTGAGCAGTGGGGCCGCTATGAGGAACGTGGGGTGCGCAAGTACCCGCAGATGGGCGATATCTCGTGCCGGTCTGCCTTGACGGTTCACCGGGGCACGGACCACCCATCGCCGATAGCCCGTCCGGTGCTGGTGCTCGGCGTGGATGCGCCAGGCGCCGGTCATGCCGCTCTTCACGACATGATGGTGACGAAGGACTTCTACGATCCGCTCCCGGACTGGCTGAAGAAAAGGTTGGTATGTCGAGTAGTGGAGAAGCTGCTACCCATCACCCAGAAGCACGACATTGAAGGCTTGGTTATGGGCTAGAAAAGGGGGGACGAGGATTCGCTTGGACCCATTTGCTGAGAACAGCATCGGAAGGCAAAACGATCCCGTTACGGAAAGCAGCCAAATCAAATCCCGGAGCGGACCGCTGCAAGTACGCCAGTAGGACTAAGTTCGCCGAGAAAACAGAGGCTCCATACGCTGCTTCACTTGTGCAGCTTTGTCCCTAGACGTCTAAGCTTGTCGAGCAACATAAGCCAGTGTTGTTCAAAAGCATCCGGCAGTTGAGCGATCGGCAAACTGAAGCTAAAGCGCCTTGCGATAGTGGACGCATCGGTCAACTACTTCAAAGCCCAAGGCTTCGTGGCAGGTCTGCGAGAGTTCGTTTTCAATCCATGTGTCCGAAGCCATTTCGACGCACCCCTGACTGCGCGCCCAATCTTCTGCTGTAGTAAGCAGTCGGCGGCCGATACCGCTGTGCCGAGATCCCTCGGCGACATACCAGCCCTCTAGATAGCCGACAGGCCGCGTCGGACAGCAGCCATCAGCGTGCGATCGCAAGTCGATCTCAGCAAAGCCGATAAGTTTGCCGTCTGCGGTTTCCGCGACGAAGTTGACCAACGGCATGCCACCAGGAGTTTCGCCTGCCAATATCGGTTCAAGCTCGCGCGCGTGTTCCTTTGCCGAAGCCTCCGGCCACAGCGCTTCCCGAAGCTGCGCGAGTTGATCACGATCGGTCGGCTTCGCTTGTCGAATGTGGACTTCCATCAATCAAGCATATGGGCAATCGACCATTGCAACCGCTACCGTCCTTAAGCGTCGGTATCAACGAAACGAACGCAGTTTGGAAAGCGAAGAGGGTGGCGCTCAGGCATTCCTCAGCGCTGGTATGGCCTCCCCATTCGTGCGGCCCAAGTTGACCGAATAGATCGGTCTTTGACGCCTCGCATGTATGAACGGATGTCCAGAGACCTTAAACTCGGTCTCATGTTGCGGACGACTGGCCCATCAGCTACGAAGAGCTGAAACCGCACGGCGAGCAGAACGATCTCGATTGGGGCGTTTCCGGCCTGAATGGAGATCCCGCGAATCCGCCGCGCTCTCCCAATCGAGAGATGGGCGGCGTGTCGCGCAACAGAACGGCATGCGCGTTTTAGGTCAAAATGACCCTCGCTATCACGCCAGCCTTAGGATCTTAGGCTCCATTCCGGGTTTGCCATGCGGCGGGTGTGCTAATGGGCTAGTTTACTGTTGACAGGGTTTGCTCTTGGTGATTGGATGATGTCGGAGGTCCTATGCCGGATTTGATTAGTCGGGTGAAGGAGTTGTATGAAGCGTTCAGTCGGGGCGACATACAGACTCTCTTAGAGAGCCTGGCGGACGACATCAGCTGGGAGGTGGAAGCTCCGGCTGACCTTGCGGCAGCGGGCATACGGAAGTCGCGCCAAGAGGTTGCTGCATTCTTCACGGCGCTTAACGCCCAGACGTCAGATCCCCGTCTAGAAATGACGGAGTTTTTGTCGGGCGATAACACGGTTGCGGCGTTTGGGCGTTTTCAAGCAACCGCGAGGGCCACCGCGATTCGCTTTGACGTCCCGGTGGCGCACTACTTTAAATTCCGCGACGGAAAGATTGTTCGTCATGTGCAATTGAGTGACACGGGAACGATGGCGAATGCGATACGGGGCTTTGCGGTGGGGGCTCCTTCGTGATTGCGATTGCGACGCCGTTATCGTCGGCACCGTTCTAATGAACGCAATTGCCGGCTTTATTGCCTGGCCGAGCTGTCGCTGACTTCTCGTGAGCCGGTCTCCTCACGGACCTCTTTCTCCGATGGTTGGTTCCGAAGGGGAAGAGGCAGACGCAACCGAGTCATTGCTCAAGTCCCGAGTAGCGCGTTTTACGTCAACGTGGGTGAGACGCGTTTCAAAAGGGTCCAATTTGACCCAAACAAAAACCGACTTGAGGCCGAGCGGTTTTGAAGAAAGGTTAAGTTTCGGGACTCGCCGCTGGTTCCTTGCTCTAGCGCATCACGAAGCCCCCATCGACCGAGATCGACTGACCGGTGATGTAGCTTGCCGCTTCACTGCATAGGAACAGAGCGGTGTTCGCAATCTCTTCAGGACGACCCTCGCGTTGCATGGGAACCAGCATCTCGCGCATCATTTTCAAACCCTCGCCTTGGCCGCCAGCTTCCATCTGATCGACCATGTGGGTACGGATGAGACCGGGGCATACAGCGTTCACACGAATGCCGCGAGTTGCATATTCGAGAGCTGCACTCTTTGTTAAACCGATCACCCCATGCTTCGCCGCGTGATACGTCGCGCGCTGATTGCCCCCGACGAGACCTCCCAAAGAGGAACAGTTGACGATGGCGCCACTTCCTTGTTCGCGCATCACCTGCAGCTCGAACTTCATGCAGCTCCAAACACCCCGCAGATTGACCGCCATGACGCGATCGTAGTCATCGCGAGGTGAATCTGCGGTCTCGGCAAGGACGTTTTGAATGCCCGCGTTGTTGAAGGCCATGTCAAGACGGCCGAACTTCGCAACCGTCTGCTTGACCATTGCTTCCACTTCATCGTCCTTCGAGACATCGCAGCGGATTGCTAGAGTTTTGAAGCCTTCGTCAGCCAGCTCCTTCGCCGCTGCCTCAACTTCCTTCTCATTCACATCCGCCAAAGCCACGAAAGCTTCCGATTCCGCAAATGCCTTTGCTGTTGCAAACCCAAGTCCTGACGCTGCACCAGTGACGAGCGCTACCTTGCCTTGAAATGAGATGGTCATCTTCTTTCTCTCGTGTCCGATTTCTGATTCCGGCACCGTTCGCCGTCCTCGGAGGCATCTCCAACACCAAGCAGGCAATCACCCCGCCCATGACAGCGAGTTTACTTGTTTTAGTAATTAAGGAAAGATTGCGCGCGATTTAGAAAGGGGGACACAAAAGGGTCTTTATGGCTAACGCGCTGTGTAGCCGTCATCGGGAACGATCACCTGTCCCACCATGAAGCCCGCGCCGGGGCTGCACAACCAAAGGACGGCTGAAGCAATCTTTTCAGAACTGCCGAGTCGACCCAACGAAATCTCCTTCATCACGGCTTTCATTGTCTCCGGTTCGTTCGCCAGCGCATCGGCGACCATGGGTGTGTCGATTGCCCCCGGACATATTGCGTTGATCCGGATACCCCGCGCCGCATATTCGAGAGCAGCGCTTTTCGTTAAGCCGATCACGTCATGCTTGGATGCGATATACGCGCCTAGACCTGCGACGCCAACTAATCCACTTGTGGATGAGCAGTTGACGATTGCACCGCTTCCTTGGTCGCGCATGTGGCGGAGTTCGTGTTTCATGCAGGCCCAGACGCCCCGCAGGTTAATAGCCATCAAGCGGTCGAAGTCCTCACCGCGCATCAGCCGTTTCAGCAACGGGAATCTGAATCCCGGCATTGTTGAAGGCAAAATCCAGTTGACCGAACTTGGAGATGGTCTGGTGGACTATGGCAGCAACGGCGTCCTCATCGGACACATCGCAACGGAGCGCTAGCGCATTATGTCCCGCCGAGCGCAGTTGCTCGGCAGCGGAGCCGATGGCGTTCTCGTCAATATCAATCAATGCGACGCCGGCCCCTGCTGCAGCGAAAGCTCGGGCGGTCGCCAGACCGATGCCCGGAGCCTCCGCCAGTGACTAAGCCGGTCTGGTTCTCAAACGAGTGATTCATTCACGCTGCCTTTCATCAATTCTCTGACATGGCCGAGAGTAGCTTTATAACGGGCGGGCGACCTATAAGTAGCAAAGGGCCGCGCCAGTGTTGCAGTCGCATAAAGGGTCTTATTTGTCATCCGGCAGAAGGCTGTGGCTAAAAGCTACCATCAGGAAAGGATGAAGACGATGGTTACGGCCCCGCTCGATTGGTCACAATGCCCTGCCGTGGAAAGCATCCCCGGCAAGGTCGGCGGCGCGTGGCTGTTCAAGAACACGCGGACGTCGGTTTCTCTTGTCTTTGAAAACCTAGAAGCCGGGATGACTATTGACGGCATCATCGAGCAGTATCCCGTCACGCGAGAGCAGATTAACGCCGTGCTGGAATTCGCCGCCCGCAGCGTTGCACCGCCGCCACCGTCACGCGCTAAAGCTCTGACACCATAGCGACCCCTTGCGCATCCTGTTCGACAACAGCACCCCGCGCGGCCTTGAGAAAGCCTTGCAGCCCCACAGCGTCACCGAGGCAAGGGCGCATGGATGGGACGAGCTTACGAATGGCGAGTTACTGGACGCCGCAGAAGCCGCCGACTTTGACGTTTTCGTGACGCCCGGCCAGAACATCCGCTATCAGCAAAATATTGCAGGCCGGAAAATCGCTCTTATCGTCTTGAGCAAGGCGCAATGGCCGTATGTAAAAAACCACCTTGCCGAAATTGCCGGCGCCGTGAACGCAGCCACAACCGGCAGCTATGCCGAGGTCGAAATCCGCGAACCCGGTCAGCAGACGCAGCGGCGCGATCCCGGCCCAAAAATCTAAGCGTTCAGAACGGGACACAAAGGAAGGGTTTTGTCCTGCCTTCCCTCTCCTCCAGCTTCGAGCTACGTTTCGAGGGCAACAATGCTCGGAGGCGATCATGGGCGAGAACAGCAGCACCACGAATTGCATACAGGACTTAACTGGCGTGGTTGACGGCTATCGAGCGCGGGGAGCCATCAACGCCATCCTTGTTGCAGCGTTAAGCCAAGTCGCTATTACGACCGCGATCAATGACACTGAAACCGCACAAATGAACCTTGACGCCTTGGCCGCAATTACGAAAGCCGCCGCCGATACTCACAGGGGAAAGACGGTCATGAACATGGCAAAAGCAATCTTTGAAACTCCGTAGTAGCTTGCTGTCCCCCCGGAGGACACAAAGGGTAGTTCCCGACATCCGACAATTGACGCAGCATCACGGACGCCTGAAAACGGTTACTGGAATGCTGATGCAAAAGCGTGGCACCCTGTCACGGAATGGAAGCCGTTGAACTCCTGAAAACGACCGGCGCGGCACTGTTCGGGCCGAGATGGAAAGCCCCGCTTGCTGCTCATATCGGCGTGACGAGGGAGACGGTTTCCAGGTGGTGCAGCGGAGCCGCAGCCCTGCCCGACTGGGCGCTTCTTTTCCTTCGTGGAGTCGTCAAGGCGCGGGGAGCCGTGCTTAGAAACCGCTTTCGATGCGCTGCTGGCGGAAATGATGAATGCCGGAGAGGGGCCTTTCCAGCATGTCATCGCCGGGCAGGCCGCGAACGTAAAGCAGATGGGCGACCGGCAACACAGCCCCGCCGACTTCCATTTCCTCGCCGTCCGTCTCTTGCTCGATGAGGCGCAGACGCCAGCCCCCGCCGA
The DNA here is from genome assembly GCA_963723645.1 of Terriglobia bacterium. Classification (GTDB taxonomy): domain Bacteria; phylum Acidobacteriota; class Terriglobia; order Bryobacterales; family Bryobacteraceae; genus Bog-105. The sequence continues at coordinate 758,982 of CAVRRR010000003.1, read as the reverse complement.
GAGCAGCCGGGCGCGGGTCGATTTCGTAGCGATGCTGCGTGATTCTATTGTGACAGAATATACTTGATACGTGTAAGGCGACAGGCTACAGTTTACGGGCGATGCAAATCCGTAGTTTTCTGCATAAAGGCTTGCGGCGATTGTACGAGGACGGCCAGACGAAGGGCGTTCCCGCCGCATCGGTCGATAAGCTACGCAAGCAGCTTGCTTTTATGCAGGACATGGAGGACGAGAGCGAATTGCGCGATTTGGCGCTATGGAAGGCGCACCATTTGACCGGCGACCGCAAAGGCGTATGGAGCCTTTTCGTCACCGCCAATCACCGGCTGACCTTTCGCGTAGATGCCGCCGAGCGCGAGATTTACGACGTTGATTTAGAGGACTACCACTGAAGGAGATGAAGCCATGCGCATGATGAACCCCCCGCACCCCGGCGACTTTATCCGCACGGAGATTATCGAGCCGCAAGGGCTGTCCGTGACCGGCGCGGCCAAGGTGCTAGGCGTGAGCCGCCCTACCCTGTCCAGCCTGCTCAACAGCAAAGCGGCACTGTCCGGCGACATGGCGCTGCGGATAGAAAAAGCATTCGGCGTAAAGATGGACACGCTCATGCGGATGCAGTCCAGCTTTGAGATTGCACAGACCCGCAAGCGGGCCGGGCAAATCCACGTGAAGCGATACAGCACCGAGGCGCGGCCAGCCTGAATAGGCGCAGGACTGGCCGGAGTTACCAGCTAATAAATCCTGCGGCTTTGAGTTTTTCGTGAAGGTCGTGGCACAACGGGACAAAGCTCAATGGCCGCTGCCAAACCAACATTGATAAAGCTGAGGGAGGCTTTTAACAGGCCCGGTTTGCGCTTGTCGGGTTCAGATGAAACCTTATTCGATATCAGCGCGAGATTTTCCAGCAGGTCCTTTCGGTCTGCATCTTTTATCGCTGTCGAATTGCTAATTCCGCTAGTCAGCTTTTGTATGATGTCTGCGATCTGCGGCGCTCCGTTGTTTTGGAGGCTTTGCACTGAGGCGTTTAAATCTCCAAGGACAGTGCCTAGGTTTAACTTTGCGATTGTATTGTTTGAAATGTAGTTGTTTTTTGTCACAGGTTGCGCGTGCTCACTATTGAGTTTGTCCCGCTTACGTTTCTGAAGTCGAACGTTCGTTCGTACCAAACTTCGTCCGGAACAGCACGCGCCTTGAGCTCATGACTTCCGAGACACGAACGCCATTTCTGCTGGGCGGGTCTGGCGCACAGGTAGTGCGGGTTCAGAGGAGCGACCAGACTTCGTGGATCGAAAAGACCGGGACTGCTGAGGAGATTGCTCAAGAGACTGCCGTGATGCTTTGGTGCGCTGATCGATTGCCTGTGGCAAGGGTTCTTCAAAAGTCCCTGGGCTTCCTTCGCATGACCGAACTCCCGGGTATTCCACTGAGCGAGGCCCGAGTGGAAATCGCCTCTGCGGTTCTTGCGAAGGCCCTCCATCTCATCCATGCCTTACCTGCTGAAACATGTCCGTTTGTTGCGGACTGGGACGAACGCCTTGAACAAGCCAGAAAGCGGGTAGATGCCGGCTTGGTCGACGAATCAGATTTTGATGACGATAACCAGGGCCGCACCGCGCAAGACATTCTGAGTGAGCTAAAGGCGCTTCCTCCTCTGCCCTTGCGACGTTGCTTCACGCATGGGGATGCCTGCCTTGAGAACTTCCTCACGCACGAGAAAACACTGACGGGCATTGTCGACCTCGGCCGAGCCGGTGTGACTCACCCTGCACAGGATTGGACATTGGCCTCAAGGAGCATGAGGGACCACTTTGGCGTAGAAGGTGAGGCACTGCTCCAGCGCTGGATGCCGCCGGACTGTAGAGAAGATTCGCTATTCAAACGCTTTTGCCTGCTGGATGAGTTGTTCTGAGGTGTGATCACGAAGAGCAGGAATTCAGCTGGCAAACAGCTTTTGTTCGTGGTTGTCACTCGGACGTAAACGCGCTCTGCTGGAGCAAAGGGCCGTTGAATTTCTCGAGCATCCTTCATGTCCTCGTTTGGTCTCTTTCGTAGCGTTAGCCTTCGTCTTTCGGCCAAGGTGCTGACCTCTGTGTGTCGGGCAAGCTCATCGCCGGCCCGAATCGCGCTTTCTACTAAGCTGACCTTCCCAGGCGGCCCCGGGAGCAATGATGGAGGAAGACTTTCCATAGCCCGACGATCATACGAATACACGCGTAACGATGATCGTCCTTCGCCGGTGCCCTCAGCTCAACCCACTTACTGGACCAACTCCAGGGCGGGCGGAATGTAACTCTCGCGCAACTTCTTACCACAAGATTGCTGCGTGCACGGCAGGATTGACGGTGGCTCGTTTCCGGACGTCGGATAGTACATACGCAGCGTCAGCTGAAAAACCGTGCTCACCGCACTGGGGTAAATCGTGCTGTAGTAAGCCGTGGACGGCGTTGGAATCCAGTTCGATGCAGGCGCACCGACAGGCAGCGTGGGGCCGAACCACAGGCTCAGCGACCCGTCCGGGTTCTTGGCCAACTGGTCGGCAGTGAGTTGTGACGATCCAAGCTGAGTCACCGGTTTGACCATGCCGTAATTGAGCGCACCGGCCCCGGTCGGCGATAGCAAATGCACGATAGGACCTGGATTTCCATTGAGACCCTGGATCGGAACATTATCGGTCGAAAGTTTCTGGACCCATTGCGTCGACAGTTGAAAAGTGTAGGCGGTGTTGTCAGTGTTTGCTTTCGGTGCGGTTGCCACGTAGTAAACAGTATTCGGCGTCAAACCGTATGCCGCTGCGTTTTCACCGAACAAAATGGGGGTACTGGCCACGAGCGTTCCCCAGTTCGGCGCTTTCACAGTCATGGAATTAGTTGCAGGATCCACCGAGACCACCGCGGTATCTGCCGTCGAGTAGCTGGTATTCAGCACACTGGTTTGGGCAATGAACGGCGCGGCGCCGTTCATTGGATCGGTGGCATAGACGTGGATCGACCAGAAGCCTTTCGGATTGTGGTTGGTGTCGTTAACCATCGGTGGGTAGATTCCTACGGCCGGAAACGTCGGGGTGGAGGATGGCGGCATGAACGTGAGCTTGTAGGTGTGGTTGCCATCAAGCTTTACGGGGTTGGCGGTCAAAGTTGGATACACGGCGTCGAGCCCTATGTTCGCGACTCCACCCTCGATTACGATCAGGGAGCGGTAAAGGTATCCTTTAGCGGTATTCGGATACGTCCCCACGGGGTCGTTCAAAATCGCCCAATAATTGGTGCTTTCACCCGCGGCCGCGAGATCGAGGAATTCGTGGAGGGCCTTTTGTCCCAGCACGTAACCGGCCTGTAAAGCAGCCTGCTGCGCCGGTCCCCAGTCGGCCGGAACGCGAAAACCCTTTTCGGTGAGTCCAATGGGCGCGAACGTATCGAAGATCTGCTGCTGGCCGTACGAGGGAACGAAATAGATGGTTTTGGCCCCATACTGCGGAACAACCCAGGTGGGAAGATCGGCCACGGGCGTGCCAGATAAGCCGGTGCCGCGGTTGGGTATCGGACTGTTCGCGACGACGTCGCCCAGCTGCCTAAAGAACTCGACGGCTTTGTCCGGCGTGTCCTGGTAGGGAGCAGCTTCATCCTTTTGCCGCTGGGTCGGCGGCGGCAGAACGAAGTTCGCCGGATAGACCGGCTCATAACCATTCGCTTCGAAGTCCTCGAGCGAATTCAACGCGAATTTGTGTTCGACACCGTTAACCACATTCGGCACTGACGTCGGATCCGACGCATCGATTAAGGTGTTGGCGAGAACGCGAATCACGAACCAGTTGATATTGGTGTCGGACGCCATCACCGGGTACTCGTGCCCATGAATGTTCGCGGTCTTTTTCTTGGCATACCGGGACTTGGGTCCGACGAGAAGATAGGACGTCGTGCCATCCGAAGGGGTTGTTCGCGTCCCGATACTTCCGATGGTGTTCGCGTAAGCATCTATATAGGCAAGGACGTAGTATTGGTTCCTTGACGGTGGCACGGTGATGACCTGTTCGGGACTCCCCTCGAAGTTCACGAATCCGCTGACGTAAACTACCGAAGCGTCCCCGGCATTGGTGGCTTCATTGTTCCAGGCCGCGGGAACAGACCCGTACTTCAGAGCATTAAACGGCGCGCCAATGATCGTGTTATATTTCGAGAATCGCTGGACGTACTCCGGACCCAGACCCCAGACGTACGCCTTGGCCGCAAGAGCCGTGATGACCGCCAGATCTGTGGCAGGCCTTGCCTCGCGAAAGTCGGACGAGTCGGAATCTGTGCTGCTTGGGCTCCCGGCAAGAGCCGAGGTTGCCAGCATCAAGACTGATATCAACGTGCGCGCGGTAGTTCGCCACCCTTGCATTGCTAATTTGTTCCTTTCCGAACAACAGTGCGTCGTGCTTTCTCGGTAACCAGAGTCAAGCAACTAAGCTTGTGAAGCAATCAATAAGCTCGGGCGTGTAGCCTTTCGCTCATGACTTACTGCCTCTAATCAGGTAAACAACAAAGGTTGCTGAATTGTGCCACTGCAATCAGTCAAGAAGGGATGCTCAGGCGTTATTATTCCGCTGCCTTGCGCACTGATGAGAACAGGAGTGCCTTGAACAGTGATGTTCTGAAGGTTGCTATCTAAGAAATTATCTGCTGTTACCTGAGTCGAATTTGGAAGTGAGATCGTTCTTTTCTTTTGTTCCTGCAGTGCTCTTGAGCTTTACGCTCGCAGGTACCGTTCGAGCCGACTTCGTGCCAGGCGATATCTTCGCAGCCGTGGGCAATGGCAGGGTGAACGTATTCACCCCGACTGGAACGTTCATTCAGCAACTCGACGATAGGACTGGTGTCCCAAACACCACCGGGATGACCTTTGATAATGCGGGCGACCTATACGTCACAAACTTCAGTTTGGGAAGCATCTCCAAATTCGACGTGCATGGCAACTTGCTCAATACGAATTGGGCCAGCGGGCTCACCAATACCCCAGAATCAATTGTGTTTAACCGCGCAAATACCGCCGCTTACGTAGGTGGTGCCCACGCTGGTAGCATCGTGGCGCTTGATACTAGCGGGAAAGTCACCAGCACTATCAGCCCCGGCGGAGATTGGGTAGATCTCGCCGCCGACCAGCACACTCTTTTGTACACGCCAGAATCCACGAGAGTGGGATCAGTTGATATCAACGGCACGGCAAATGCTGATTTCTCCACTAGTGTTCCGACGGTGGCGGATCACGCGCTCCGAATACTCGAAACTGGAGACGTGTTGGTGGCAGACACGGATCGGGTTGTCGAAATTCCAGTGGGAATGTCGTGAATAGTTACTGCTTGGGCACGAGCTGTAACCCCCGTGGAGTATCCACGCTCTTTGCCTTGAATATTCTGCCAGGCGAAAACTCGTTTCTGACCGGAGATCTCTCGACCGGAATGATCTACCAACTCAGCATCGGAAGCGGCACACTCGAACAGAGCTTCAATGGCCTTCACGGCCAGGGCGGGCAACTCGGCGGGTTGGCGGTTTTTGGAGAGTTTCAGGCTGGCGGGCGCGGCGGCGGTGGCGTCAGTCCTGAACCTGGCACTCTGATCCTTTTAGGATGCGGCGTGATGGTCTTGGTTGTGAAACGCCGATTGATCTGCTCGTAGAAGCAACCGTGCCGGTGCCTTTCTCGATCATTCCAAGATGCAGTTTCCAGAAACCGGGGTGGGCAATCGATTCTGCGGCTACACGATCCGGGGCAAGGCTACCCTAGGCGCATGCTCGGGGGCCGACATGCCCGGTTTTGCTCTAACCCTCTCAAAAATACTCCCCAAAACTCCGTTATTACCCTCATTTTCGCCCCGGTTTCGCCTTGAAAACCGCTTCAAAACCCTCGCTTTCACCCCCAAAATGGCCCAAATCTGTACCGCTGTTCCTGCACCAAGGCTAGCCGGTTGCCGGTTCTCCCAAGCCGCCGGACGGCCTCCATGTAAAACAAAGTAAAGGAGTAAGTTAATCTTCAAAGTGGCGTGACTGCGAAAAGCAGTCGTCCGCAAGCCGCGCTTTTCTGGCCCGATAGCTTCTCTTTTTTTTAACGCGGTACGTATCCGCGCCGCTCCGCCGCTTGCGCCTTGATGCGCGCACCGCTTCCTGTCAGGCAGGCTATATAATCAACACACGCGCGGGGCTAGGTTGCCGCCGCAGCCGGTGCCCGGATGCAAGCCAAAATCGATTCCGTCGAGGAGCGCCCTGTTCCCTCCGAACAGGTCGCGCGGCAGATCGAACGAGTCCTCCGCAGCACTGCCTTCCACGGTTCCGAAATTCTCCGTCATCTACTCGATTACCTGGCCGCCTGCTCGCTTGAAGGTCGCGCCGAAGACCTCAAGGTTAAAGAAATCGCCCGGAATGTCTTCGGCCGCTCAGAAAGTTTCGACTCCCAAAGCGATTCTGTCGTGCGGGTCCATACCGGCCGGCTGCGCTCGAAGCTCGCCGAGTACTACATAGATGAAGGCGCCCATGATGACCTGATCATCTCGATCCCGAAAGGCAGCTACGGCGTCTCCTGGCACCCGCGCGCCGCCGCGCCCGCCCACCTCAGTCCGGTGCCTTCGTCCGCCATGCCCGTCCAGGTCGCGGTCTCGTCTCCCGCCGCGCCTTTCCTCGACTCGCGTCCCTGGTTGCGCCGCCCCAACCTGCTTATCTGGTCCCTGCTCCTGGTCGCCGCGTCCTCGCTTCTTACCTGGACCTTTCTCCGATGGAGCAGTTCGCGCGACTCGATCGCCCGCCGTCAGCCTGCACTCTCGACCTTCTGGCAGCCGTTTGTCGCCGATGCCGAAGCACCCTTGATTGTCTTCTCGAACTTCCGCCTCGTCGGTTCACTCGAGACCAGCGTTCGCGCCTATCGCGCAGAATCCGATGGGCCGCCATCGAGCATCATCGATAGCTACACCACGGTCGGCGAAGTGATGGGCGTCTTCGATGTCACCCGCACCCTCTCGCTATTCGGCCAAACCGCACGCGCCAAGCATGGCCAGTTGCTGACGTGGGACGAGGCGAAAGACTGCAACCTCATCTTCGTCGGCGGCCCCTTAGCCGATACGCCGCTCAAAACTCTATCCGCCCTGCACGAGTTGCAGTTCAAGAAGGCGCTCCCGGGGATGTCTCCGCAAGGCGCTGCGATCGCGAACCTCCATCCGCGTCCGGGCGAACAGCCTCTTTACTTCGGACCCGAATCCAGGCCCATTCTGTACGATTACGCGATTATCGCCTTCAGGCCGGTGTTCAATCGCAACCGCCGTACCCTGATTTTGGCCGGCATCACCGAATACGGCACCCAGGGAGCTGCCGAGTTCGTTACCCGCGAAGAACACGTTGCCGAATTGCTTGCCCGCCTCCACGTGAAATCGAAAGATGCGCTGCCTCCCTTTGAAGCTTTAATACGCGTGAAGATCGAAGGCGGGGTCCCCGTCCAATACGAGTTGCTCCTCGCTCATCTCGCAAGCTGAATCCTGCCCGGTTCCCGGCAGAAACATCAGGATAAACGCAGCAGCGAACACGATAATCGCGATTTAACACAAGATTTCACTTCTATTGTCTTGGCATTTCGCCCTATCGTTACTTGCAAGAGCAACATCGTTTTTCGTTCTCGCTTTTAGCTTCCACGAGAGAGGGTCCCATGTTCCCAAGCAATACGTTGCGCGCTGCTCTTCTCTGCGCCGCTTCCCTGATCGCAGCCGGGCTCGCGCCAAAGGCAAATGCTCAGCAGGTTTTCGGCAGCGTCTACGGCACGGTCACAGACGCCTCTGGAGCCGCCGTCGCCAACGCCCGGGTCACCATCACCGACCTCGGCAAGGGCGCCAGCTTCACCGTCCAGACCAACGATTCAGGCAACTACACCAAAGGGCAGCTGATCCCCGGCACTTACAGAGTCGAGATCGAAGCGCAGGGCTTTGGCAAAGTCGTCTCGAACGACATCCCCGTTGTGGTCGACCAGGCGGCCCGCTTCGATACCAAACTCACCGTCGGTAACGTAACCGAGCAGGTGGATGTCACAGCCTCCGCGCCCCTCCTCCAAACCGATCGCGCCGATGTCGCCCAGACCTTCACATCGGAAGAGATCTCGGCCCTGCCCAACATCGGGCGCAATCTCCAATCCTTCGAATTGCTGAGCCCCGGGACTGCGCAGTTCGGCTGGCAGCAGAATCGTGCCGAGAATCCGCAGGGCGGCGTCATGGTGCAGGTCGATGGTCAGCCCTTCAGCGGGACCGGCTTCGAACTGGATGGCACAACCAACCAGGATCCGATCCTCGGCGAAATATTGATCAATCCCACCATCGCTTCCACCCAGGAAGTGAAGCAGGCCGCCCAGGACTACGACGCCGAGTTCGGGTACGTCAGCGCCGGCCACAACAGCTATTCCACTAAGTCAGGCTCAAACGCCTTCCACGGTTCGGCGTTCGAATACATCTACCTCAACACTCCCGGGTTTCAGGACTTCGGCCGCAACCCCTTCAATGCGGCCGAAAACACGCAAGTTCCACCTGTTCAGTGGAATCAGTTCGGTGGCAGCATTGGCGGCCGCGTCATCAAAGACAAGCTGTTCTTCTTCGGCGACGCCCAGCTTACGCGCGAAAATCAGGGCTCCTCCGTCCAGACCAGCGTTCCCACCCTCGCCGCCCGCAACGGCAACCTGAGCGGCTATATCGTTCAGAACGCCGACGGCAGCCAGAACAACGTCATCTACGATCCCGCCACCGGCAACCCGACAACGGGACTCGGCCGCACCCCGTTTCCGAACAACACCATTCCGAAAAACCGTATTAGTCCGCAAGCCCAGGCCATTCTCGCCGGCATCCCCCTTCCGAACACGGTTGAACCTATCAGCGGCTACACCTTCCGCAACAACTACGCCACCACCGGCGTCGACCGGTTCGACACCAACCAGTGGGACACCCGCTGGGACTACTATCTGAGCCAGAAAGATACATTCTTCGGTCGTTATAGCTACGCCGGCTTTTCAAACGTCGCCCCCGGCGCATTCGGCTTCGAATACGGCGGCCCGGCCTTCAACAACATTGGCTACTCAGGCAACTCGACCGTGCTCAATCAAAGCATCGCGGCCGGCTGGACTCACACCTTCACGCCAACCCTCATCAATGAGCTCCGCTTCGGCTACATGCGTTATCACGTCAACGCCGTACCGAATGGTGTCGGCACCGAACCCGCCCAGCAGGCCGGCATTCCCGGGCTCAATCTCGACAATTTCTACACCTCCGGCATGCCCGCGTTCTATATCCAGGGTGACCAGGAAAACAACGGTCCCACCAACCTCGGCTACGCCCTGAATGTCAACTCCTGCAACTGCCCGCTCACTCAGATCGAGCAGCAGTATCAGTTCGTTGACAACGCCTCGAAAGTCGTCGGCAATCACAGCTTCAAATTCGGAGCGGACGTACGCTACGCCCTGAATCTGAGAGTTCCGAGCGATAGCCACCGCGCCGGCGAGCTGACGTTCTCCCCCGGCTATACCGGCGACGTAGGCGCGAACGGATCCGTTACGCAGGGCTATGGCCTGGCCACCTATCTTCTCGGTGAGGTGACGTCTTTTAGCCGCTACGTCAGCACCACCACCGACGCCCGCGAACGCCAAAAGCGCATGGCCTACTATGCCCAGGACTCCTGGCGCGCCACCAAGAAGCTCACAATCAACTACGGCCTGCGCTGGGAGCTGGTCTTTCCCGAAACCGTCAATGCGGGCGGCAACGGCGGCTGGGTAGATTTGAACACCGGGCTGGTGAACGTCATGGGCTACGGCCTGGTTCCGGGCAACGGTCTCCAGAACATGAACTGGCACAACTTCGCGCCGCGCGCCGGAATTGCGTACCAGCTGACGCCCAAAACCGTCATCCGCGCAGGCAGCGGCTGGTCCTATAGCCTCGGCACCTTCGGATCGACGTTTGGACATGCGGTCACCCAGAACCTGCCGGTCTTAGCGCAGCAGACCCTCAACTCGCCCCAGACATTTTCTGGCGTTTTCACTCTCGCAAACGGGCCCACCCAGCCGACCTTCATCACGCCTGATGCCGCCGGTCAGTTTCCGCTGCCCAACGGTGTGACACCCCGCGTGCGCCCCGCCGTGATGACGCTGCCGCTCGTCATGGCATGGAACGCGACCGTAGAGCAGCAAATTTCGCGCAAGATGGCGGTGACCGCCGGCTACGTAGGCAACCAGGGCCGCCACGGCCTGCTCGCAAGCGGCCCCAGCTTCGACGAAAATACGCCGCTTTTCATCCCCGGCAATCCCAACGTAAACGTCGGCCGACCCTTCTACGGCTGGCTAAAGCCCTACGGTTGGACGCAGTCGATCAACTACTACTGCAACTGCGCCAACAACGAGTACAATTCCTTCCAGGCCACCTTTAAGGTCCAGAATTTGGGTGGTTACACGGCCCAGGGCAGCTTTACCTACCAGGTTGCCCAGGGCGACGGCTACGGTGATCAGAACTCCTACACCTTCCTTTACGACCGGCCTCTCGGATGGGGCAACGAGGACTACATCGCGCACCGTCAGTTCGTCCTTTCGCAGAACTTCCAGATCCCCTTTGGCCGCGGACGAAGGTTCGGTGCAAACATAAACCGCTTCCTCGACTACGCCCTCGGCGGCTGGAACCTCAGCGGAATCACTACGTACTACAGCGGTCTGCCGTTTACTCCAACGGTCGGCACATTCCCGACTGGCTATTCACGCCCGAATGTCGGACCCAACGACCGGCCCGATCCCGGCTCCGCCAGCCCCTACACAGGCGCGCAGGGGAATCGTAATCAATGGTTTGTCGGAGGCCTCGGAACCGCCTTCCAGCTGCCCACGCCAAACACGTTCGGAACCTACCCGGTCAACTCCCTTTATGGGCCGCGCTTCATCAATCAGGATGTTTCACTCGCGAAGATGTTCAGTTTGACTGAGCGCGTCCGCTTTACCTTGCGCACAGACGCCTCGAACGCTTTCAATCACACGAATCTCGGTCTGCCGAACGCCAACATAACCGACCCCTTTGCCGGCCAGATCACTGGATTGGCGGCCGGCTACTCCATGCGGCGGCTCCAGTTCAGCGGTCAGATCGATTTCTAGGCAGCAGGGAGTTCAACCAATGGAAAACAACAGCCGCAGAGATTTCTTCAAAACAGCCACGCGCGTCGCCTCCACAACCGCTATCGCGATGTCGGCGGCCTCCTACTCACGCGTGCTCGGCGCCAACGACACGCTCACTATGGGCGTCATCGGGGTTGGCGATCGCGGCACCCACGACATGACCCTGTTCCTGAACAGGCCCGAAGTGCGTGTCTCCGCCATTTGCGACATCTACGGCGCGCACGTCGATCGCGCGAAACAGAAGGTGCCGGACGCTGTTGCCTTCGACGACCATCGCAAGCTTCTCGAACGCAGCGATATTGCGGCGGTGCTCATCGCCACCCCCGACCACTGGCACTCCAGAATCGCCATCGACGCCTTGAACGCTGGCAAAGACGTTTACGTCGAGAAACCCCTGACCCGCACCATCGAGGAAGGCCCAGAGATCGTTAAGGCCGCCCGCGAAAACAAGCGCATCTGCCAGGTTGGCATGCAGCAGCGCTCCGCCAAGCATTACCTTGAGGCCAAGGAAAAGTATTTCGACTCCGGAAAGATCGGCGCGGTTACGCTGGCGCGGACCTGGTGGTACGGAAACAGCTGGCATCTCCGTAAAGCGCCTCCCGAGCTGAAGAACCTGCCGGCCGATCTGAACTGGTCACGCTTTCTCGGCCCCGTGAAATGGCGCGATTGGGACCCGCAGCAGTATTACAACTGGCGCGCCTACCTCGCCTTCGGCGGCGGCCAGGTCACCGACCTCTTTACTCACTGGATCGACGTCGTCCATATGTTTATGGGCCGCGATATCCCGTATTCCGCCGTCGCAGCTGGCGGCGTCTACCACTATAAAGACGGCCGCACCGCGCCCGATACCATCAACGTGCAGCTCCAGTATCCTGGCCCGGACGAGTTCACCGCCACGTTCGAAGCCACCCTCGTCCCCAGCATCAAAGGCGAGGCCATCGAAATGTGCGGCACCGAGGGGCGTCTTTGGATCGATCGATCGCGTTACGAGTGGTATCCGACCGGCTCCAAGCAGCCGCAGGAAGTGGTGCAGGCCGAAGTGCTGCCCAACAACCACGACTCACTGACTCAAGATCACGTGAACAATTTCCTGCAATGCCTCAAAACGAGGGAACGCCCGAACGGTGACGTGCTGATCGGACATCGCTCGGCACAGGCCTCGCACCTCGGCAACATATCCTATGAGCAGCGGCGGCGGATCGACTTCGATACTGTACGGGAAGAGATTCTGCCGCTTTAGCCGAACACATTGGACCAGCAATTATGATTCGCTTTACTGTCCCTCCCGCGTGCCTTGTCGCAGCACTCCTCCCCGCTTTAGCTTTTGGACAGCTGAACAAGGAGCGCGGCGACGGCCCGTTCGGCATTCCCGAAAACACCTACTTCGTGCATCAGCTCGGAACCGATCACGCCGAAGGCATCACCACCATGGACGTCAATGGCGACGGTAAACCCGATCTCCTCAGCGGCGCCTTCTGGTACGAAAATCCGGGCCCGCAGGGCGGCGAGTGGAAGCGCTACCAGTATCGAACGGTCCAGATTGTCGGCGAATTCATCTCCGATTGCGGCGAATGGGCGGTCGATGTAAATCACGACGGCGCGCCGGACGTAGTCACCACGGGCTGGATGACCGACGGCCTTTACTGGTACGAAAACCCCAAAAAAGGGGAGGGTATGTGGCAGAAGCACTTCATCACCCACACTGTCGAAACCGAGGGCGGCTGGATGGCCGACATCAATGGCGACGGCAAACCGGATCTCGCCCTGGCTCATTACGGCCGTTCAGGCGTCCTGTGGGTCGATTTCGCCGGACCTGAACCGAAAGTTCACCACCTCGGCGGCCACGACGAAGACGGCCATGGCATCGGAATGGCCGACATCGATGGCGACGGCAAGGTGGATGTCATGACCCCCCATGGCTGGTTCCGCAACATCGACGCGAACAACGACAAGTGGGAATGGCACGGGGATTGGGACCTCGGCGAGACCGGATTTCCCATCATTGGCTACGACGTGAACGGCGATGGCAAACTGGACCTGATCTATGGCCGCGGCCATAGCTACGGCTTGTACTGGATGGAGCAGCAGGGCGAAGGCGCGAACCGCAAATTCGTCAAGCACGTCATTGACGAGTCATTTTCACAGGTTCACGTTCTGAAGCTCGCCGATATCGATGGCGACGGCCAGATGGAATTGCTTGCCGGGAAACGTTATCGCGGGCACAACGGCAAAGACCCGGGCTCATACGATCCGCTCGTCATCTATTACTACAAAATCGACGCGAAAAAGGGCCAATTCACCCGTTATCCGATCTCTGTGGGCGGCACGGCCGCAGCAGGCACGCAGTTTATTCTCGAAGATCTCGACGGCGATGGCGACCTCGACATCGCGACCGCCGGTAAGACCGGCGTTCATGTCTACGAAAATCTGAGAATCAACAACGTGCCGAAAGAACAGCGCGAAAAGGAGCTACTCCTGAAAGTCAACGACTGGCAAGCTCCGGGCGAAGGCGAAGAGGTGCCGTGGGTACATGGCAATTCTAATGCTCCTCCTGCCCGGCAAAGCGGACCCCAGCACTAGCTCCAACCCGGCGTATAGAGTTTGCTCCTTCGAGGTATTCTTCCGCCGTTTTCAGGTGCTCGAGCATAAGCGGCGGTCCTGAGGGCAGCTTGCTCAGTTCAGTCAGGTAGCGTGCGTAATCAATCTGCCCGCGTCCCGGCACAACCTCCTGGAAATGGACGTTCAGCTCGATGATCCACGCCAGATCCTTGGCGTGGCACGAGATGATAGACGGGCCCAGCTTCGCAAAACACTCACCGATGTACTGGCTGTTCTCATAAAACCGCTTCGGGCAATTCACGCCGTTACAGACATCCAGGTGCACGCCGAACGCAGGCCGGTCGACCGCGCGAATGAGCTCGACGTAAGAGTCCGGGCCATCTGGAATGCTCCAGCCCATCATTTCGATCGTGAACTTCGTCCGCTTCGGTTTGACCGAGTCGATTACGTGCCGGCAATTCTCGACCGTCGCGTCAAAGAACTCCTTCGATAAGTTCTTCGGATTGGGTCCGTACCAGACTGTCGGGTTGTACGTTCCCGCAATGTCCACGCAGCAGCGCGCCCCAACCGCGTCTGCCAGCGCGCATCGCTCGGTAACGTAGGCCAGATTGGCTCGCCGCTTCGATTCGTCCGGGTCAAGCATGTTCTTCCAGGCGCCTACTTCGGCAATGATGACTTTCGCATCGGCGAACGCCCGCTCCGTAGCCCGGATCCGGACGGTATCCGCGATCTTCAAGTCGGGACAATAGGCTGCGCTATACCCAAGCCGCTTGTGTTCTGCGGCGAGTTCGCCAGGATCCTCCGATTTCAAAAACACCGGTCCGCCGAGATGGATTGCATTCCCCTGAGCGAAAGCCGCGGCCGCTCCTGCGATCGCTATCGGTGAGGCGGCGAGAAATCTTCTTCGGGTAGGCGGCGTTGCCATGTGAGCAGTTTACAGCGGCCCGGATAGAATCTTCGGCTAGGTATAGGCATAGATATGGGCATCGATCTGAGCGGCAAACGTGTGGTCGTCACAGGCGGCGCAAATGGCATCGGGCTGGCCATCTCCCGAGCCTTCGTTGCCGCCGGCGCGGTTGTCTGGATCTTCGATCTCGCTTCCGAAGGTCCCGGCGAAGTTTCGGCGGCTATCGGCGCGCACGCCTGCATCGCAGATGTAACGGATCGCGGCTCGCTCGACCGCGCCTTTGCAGAGGCAGGAGAGGTCGACATCGTCGCAGCCAATGCCGGTATCGCGCTGGGCGCCTCGCTTCTCGACACCTCACCCGATCTTTGGAACCGCACTCTGGCCGTCAACCTGACCGGCGCCTTTAACACGGTTCAAGCTGCCGCCGAGACGATGAAGCCGCGAAGATCCGGTTCACTTGTGCTGACCGCTTCCACGAACTCTTACGATGGCGAGCCCGATCTGGTCGCTTACAACGCAAGCAAGGCCGGATTGCTCGGAATCCTTCATACAGCAGCCAACGAGCTCGGACCCTATGGCATCCGGGTCAACGCCGTTTGCCCCGGCCTGATTCGGACCCGCATAACCGCCTCACAATTCGCCAGCGCTGAAACTCTATCGCGGTACTTCAAACACATCTCGCTCGGGCGCGGCGGGGAGCCTGCCGAAGTGGCGCAAGCCGTCCTGTTTCTCGCCTCCGATCTGGCGTCGTATGTAACCGGATCGACGCTGCTGGTCGATGGCGGGCAGATGGCCTCCAAATTTGGGACCTGGAACGACGAGCGCGACCATTTCGACGGCGAGCGCTGGATTAGACAAGCCTGATCCGCACCGTGCGGGCCGCCCTGTAGTTTTCCAGGCACAGCAAATCGCTTTGGTTCTCGATCTATTCGAGTGTCGTTTTTCGTACCGCTTTAGACCGGCAAATAAATAGTGCCATTCAGATATCTGACGTACTCGAAAAGTGGTGGATGCCGTCGCCGGGCAAGTGGTACAGTAAGAAACCTAAGTTGAGGGAATAAACGTTGTGACTCTCGTCGCTCGGAGAGTGGGATCAGCTTGGCCAGCTTTTCTCTCTTCAACCGTTCTTTTGTCGCTGTGCGTGCATGCCCCGTTGCAAGCAGCCAGCTCAAGCGCCGACTTACGCGATCAGGTTCTTCAGCATGAGGCTACGGGCGATCTCGCCGGCGCCCAATCGCTGCTGAAGCAGAAAGCAGCCACACCCGGCGATACCGCGGGTGCCGAAGCGCTCGCCGAATTCTTAGATCGTCACCAGAGCACGGACTCACGCCAAGCCTATCTGCGCTGGGCGGCAGCTGAGCCGAACCCGTCGCGGAAGAAGCTAGCTCTCCGGCAAGTTGTGCTGGATGACTTCGAAAACGGCAAATCCGCCGATCTGGCCAGCGATCTTAACCTTTATCGCGAAGCCGGCGGGAACGATTTCGTGGCCCCCGCCGATCGCGCCAGATCCTCCGCCTACTCGACGGTCATGATTCCCGGCCCGCTCTCTTCGTTTGCCCGCATGGCCGCTCTCGCACCGGACCTCTCGCCCGAGGAACTTCTTCCAGCGCTTGCGCGAAATGTCGTCACAAACGGCTTCGAAGCGTCCGGAAACGAACTTCTCCAGCCCACCGAATACCTGCGCTTGCTGACCCGCTACGTCGGCCAGGCGCGGGAGTTGCAGGCGCTTGTCAACAAGGACCGCAAGATTGTGATTCCGAACTGCGACAGCGCCCAGACCGGAGATCTTCTCAAAGTGATTGGCTACCGCATGAGGGGAACCTGCGGCGCCGACATCGTCCTCGAGACTGTGAATGCCACCCGCGCGTTTCTCACCGTCGATTCCGGGTTCCCGCTGACCGAACTCGAGCAGGATCTGCGAGCCAATCATCCCTTCGAGCTGTCTTACGCTCCTACCGTGGTCCCGGTCCTATACAACGCGCAGTACTGGCTCTCCGCGGCAGGCCGTAACGGCGGTTCCGACTTTCTCGATTCGTTCCTCTCCGATCCTTCACTGTGCCGGCTATACCTCGGGTTGTCTCACCTCGACCGGCAGACGGCGGAAGTTCTCAGAAAGCAGGATCCCGCGGCGAAGCTCAAAGTTTTCGCTCACGTACTCGATTTTTATGGCGGAATGTTCCAGGTCAGAAACGGGGCCGCTGTCGTACCCGGGTCCCCGAAGGCGTGGGCCGCGCTCGCCGGCGCTTCTCCCAACAACCCCGGGGCGTTCTTCGAGAGGTTACTCGCCACGGATGACGGGTGGCTGGCCAGCTACTTCGACGCGCTATCCCGCATCGACGGCCCTACGGCAGCCTACCTAACTTCTCCCGACCGCCTGCGCCGCTTCTACGATGCCCTTCGCGGAAAGGTCACCAGTCCAGGACCAGCGCGGCCAGTTTTCCGCTCCAGCACCGAACTGATGCTGTTGACAACGTCGCTCCGGCTCGACAGCAACGGGACGCCTCATGTACCAGGAAACCTTGAAGTCTGGCGCACGCTCTTTATAAAACACCCGCATGGCAAGTACGACGGAAAGCTTACGCGTTCGGCCAACAATTGGAAAACCAGCGACGATCTTCTGGAAGCGCTGTTTGGCCTGAGCAGGAAGACGGTCGATAACGAGCCTCTCAAGATGTTCCTGGAGCTGAGCGATATCGATCACAATCGTGCTCGTCCACTGTCGCCTGAACTGGTCTCGCGCCTTCTTAACAGCTATCGCGCATACAGCGCTCAATACCTGGTATTTGCGGACGCCCCGACGCTCAGTGAAGCGTCTATTTCGCACTATCTCGATCTGTTCGGAGAAACGATGAGCATTCATAACGTTTTACTCCGAGCCGATACGCTCGGGACGTTACAGTCGCTGGTCGAGCTCTGGCGCGTTCTTTGCAGGCAAGACTCGATCCCGCTAAATAAACAGGACGCCACTTTCGCTAAGTTGATTGAGCCATTCGGAAAGATGAGCGGCGAGGCAGAGCTGTTTGACGCCGGCCGGGCTGGAGTAACGCTTCTTCTCACTACGGCTCAGGCGAAAGGCGCTGGCGGACAGCAGGAACGGCTTGTTGAATTGCTTGTTGGCCGGCTTACGCCCGAACCGAACGGCCTCACTTCACCTGCCGAGCATTTTCTTCGGATATTCGATGCCCAGAGTCTGGTCCCGCTGGACAGCTTGTTTGCGCTTTCCGACCATCTCAGCAACAAGCCTCCCGACCCTAAGCTGCTGAGGGCCGTTACCCAGCAATTGGGCCGCCTTGAGGACGCCGAATCCGTCAAGAGCTCGCTCTCCTCACAGGAGAAGAACTTCTACTCGATCGGGTACTGGAGCGAACGCCACATCGACCAGGAGCACAAGCTTAACTTCGACGATTTGGCGAAGAATCCTGAGAAGAAGGATTTGCGAGGCGCCCTCGCGCCTCTACTGCGGGATACTCTCGTCGGACTTGTGTACTGCTACTATGCGCCTCCCGGTGCTCAAATCCTGGTAACCAATCCTGTTTTCGTAAGGAGCCATGACTTCATCGGGCCGGAAGGGCTGCCGGCGGAGTGGCGCGGCACTGAAGTAGCAGGGAGCGGATGGCCCGCCAGCGCCGGCGGACGCCTGACAGGCTCTCTCGTCACTGTGCCTTATGCACTTGCGGAAGCGGAACAAAATTTTCTCTCGCCGAGGAAAGAGCAGGCTCTGATTTGGGCTGACCTCGTACCGCAGATGATTGTCGACGTGACGGTGAACCGATGGCGCAACGTCACGCCGGAGCAGCTTCGCTGGGTGGACCTACATCTCCGCCGCGGCCGCGACTTGTTAGCCGCCTCCGCCCTTGATCCGTCGGTGGAGCCGGAAGTGCTCCAGTCGGTGAGGCGCTTCGAAGCTCCCGAGCGAGTAGAAGCAGCAGCTGACCGGCTCCGTGCCGGTGACTTCGCAGGAGCTGTCGCCGACGTGCCCACGTCTGTTCTCTATGCGCTGGCCGACGATCCGGCTCTGAAGTCGGTTGCGCCCGATCTTGCCTCTGACCAGATCGCGTCTCTCGCGGCAGAGCAGCGGCAGGATCTCTCGCCGCAGGCAATTTCCGTCGTATTCGGGACGCCGAAGCCGACCTTGACCCATTCATATCGTCCGGGTCTTCTTTACCTTCGTCCTTTCCCGACGCTGATGGGTTATTCGAGCCGCATCCTGGCTGAAAGCTGGGAATCGAACAATCTTTATTTCGCGGCCCTCGCCGATGAGGCCGGGGTCCCTGTCGATCAGCTCGATGCGTTCATTCCCGAGTGGAACCGCTCCGCAATCGAAAACATATTCGCCACGCACCTCGAAGACTGGCCGGCCATCCTGCGCTCCCTGCAGACGGTTGGCAAAGAAGTACGCGAGCACGAGAATTCAAATGTCTCTCTTGCAAGATCGGAGAACAAATAATACCTGTGAAAACACCTTTCCGCTTAGCAGGCCTCGTAGCAATCGCCGGTTTAGGCGCAACTCTCTGGGTTCGCGGTCAAGACACTGACCAGAACACCTTCCGGGTGAAGGTGGACATGGTGGTGCTCAGCTTCACCGTGACCGATTCCAAAGGCAAGTACGTAAATGGACTGAAGCCCAAAGACTTCAGAGTCTACGAAGACGACATCGCCCAAAAGCCAGCTACTTTCGCCGAGGGCAATCACGCCCCCCTGCAGGTACTCGATAACGGCGAAACACGACCGCTTCACATGTCTGCCGCGACAGCTGGGCCGGGCGGCGTTGTCAGCCCGAACGCCGTCGATTTGCGGTCCGATTCCGCCGGCGCAAACGTCTTCGTTCTCTTCGACACCAGCAATTATATGTATCGCGGCTTTGTCTATGCCTCCGATGCCATATCGGACTTCATACGCGGTCTCGATCGCGCGGACTCTGTGGCTGTTTACACCTACAGCCGCAACTTGAATCGCGCGGTCGGATTGAACCGCGACCGTACCGCAGCCATCGCGGGCTTAAGGAAGGCAGTGGCCGGAGACGACTCAGCGCTATATAACTCGCTGCTCCTCACCTTGCGCGATGCGGCTAAGGTGCCTGGGCGAAAAGTCGTCATCGTCTTTTCGAATGGCCCGGATAACGCCAGCATGGTCGCGCCCGACGACGTACGTGCTGTGGCGGAGGATGAAGGCATTCCTATTTATGTGATCTCGACAAACGAGATCAATAAAGATCCTGTCTCGAGCACGATATTTAAGCGGATCTCCAGCAACACCGGGGGCAAGACCTACTTCGCCAAAACCTGGCAGAAGCAAGTAGAAGCTTTCGAATCGATCCGTGAAGATCTCGGCAACAGCTACGTCGTTACCTACTATCCGCAGGCCAACCCGAATGAGGGATTCCGAAGAATCAGGGTCGAGCTCACGGACGAATCGATGCGGAAATACAAAGTGCGGGCTCGCCCCGGCTACCGCCCGCAGCGCGGCATTTAGTCAGGATTTGCGCTTGACGGTGGGTCCGGCGAAAGCCTGGCTCACCGGCATCATCTGGATGCTGTTGATGTTTACGCGAGCGGGCCGCGTCACAACCCAGTGAATAGCATCCGCAATGTCTTCGGCGGTGAGCGCCTCGGTGCCTTCGTAGACGGCGGCCGCCTTCTTCTTGTCTCCTTTAAATCGCACTTCTGAGAACTCGGTACCGCCCACCAGCCCCGGCTGGATGTCTGTCACACGGATGGGCGTACCGAGCAGATCCGCCCTCAAATTAAGGCTGAACTGGTGGACGAATGCCTTTGCAGCCCCGTATACGTTGCCACCCGGATACGGAAACTCTGCGGCAACCGAACCGAGATTGATGATCGTTCCACGATTTCGTTCGATCATGCCGGGCAGCAAAAGGCGGGTGCAGTAAACGAGCCCATTGATATTACTGCTGATCATCGCGTCCCAATCGTCCAGGTTGGCACCCTGGGCCGGATCGAGGCCAATCGCGCCACCCGCATTGTTCACCAGCACGTCCACTGCAGCGAATTCTCCAGGCAATTGCGCGATCGCCTGCTCGACGGCCTTCCTGTCGCCCACGTCGAAGACGAGCGGGAGGAAGGACGGCCCAAGTTCATCGGACAATTTCTTCAAGCGCTCCTGACGTCTGCCTGTTCCGATAACTTTCGCCCCGTCCGCCATAAATTTTCTCGCGGTGGCTTCGCCGAAACCGGAACTCGCGCCAGTTATGAAAACGATCATGCCTCAAGGATAGACTCGGCTTCCGATCTGCTGGCCTGTGTTAGTCTGAGATCGTCGCTGAACAACGCTTTGCCTGCGATTTGCGGGCCGCTCCGACCTTTTTGTCATGTCGCTGCAAGTTTTCCTGCAAGCTCAACTTCTCGGTTCCGAAGGGTTCCTGGCCTCTTTTCATTCCGGGGAAAACGAAGCAGCGGCTGACCTGACCGGTCGATGCGCTTGGCTAACCCTGATCGGAGAGGTTCTGCCGAGAGCGCTGTTGGCACAACTGAAGCTTTCCCGCATGCTGCTCGGGTCAAGCAGCGCCGAACAGTTTCTTCTGGTGCTCGCCGAAGAGGATATTCCAAGAGCAAACGATTTTCTGACAGAGGCCGCTTCCCGGATCACCCAGCTCTCAGGGGGGACGTTGCGCCTGGTTTGGGCCAGCACGGAAAACCTCGGCTCGTGGCCTGTCGTGCGGAAGCGGATCGATGACGCTCTCGCTTCTAGGATCTGTTGTCCGGTGCCGGAGGAGCAATCGGGCGATCTGTTTGCGCCCTTTCTGGTCCCGAGTCCTTCGAATCCTCAGTCTTTGTTTGCCAGTTTCGCGGCAGGCTTGGTGTCAGCCGGTTCGGTTGGCTGGGCGAGCGACGAGCCGATCCTTCTGACTTGGGACAGGGGCACATTCAACTGGCCACTGCGCGAACAGTCGAGCCCCGAAGAAGACGGTATCCTATTCCCGCGGCGCATTGCCGTAGCTGAGAAGGACGCCGCTCCAGCGCCGCTTCCGGAGCTCGCGGAACGCGCAGATGGCGCCGAACGATGGGGCATACTGCGGGGCGACGTGGATCACTTCGAGCCGCAGCTTCGGCGAGCGGGCTCGGTGGAAGAGCATATTCACTTTTCCGCGCTATTCAAAGAATTCTTCGCCGGAGAGCTATCGGTTTTGTGCACGCTGCCGGATTTCTGGCGCAAGGTGACTGTGCTCTACCGGGGAGGGGATGATTTCGCCGTCGCTGGAAGCTGGGACGCGCTCATCCTGCTCGCGCGTGAGTTGGAGCGGGTATACGAAAAATTTGTCGAGCAGCATTTGGCGGCTCTGCCAGGCGTAGAAGCCAAGAGCATCAGCATGGCGCTCGCTATTGCCCCGGAGCTCGACGACTCGCCGACCGCGGTATTCGCGGAAGCGGGTCTGGCACTGCGATCGACCAAATCCACCGAGCTCGGGTCTATTCACATCTTCGGGCGGAGCCTTGAGTGGAAGCGCATGGTCGATGCCGAAGAACTCAAAGTTAGCCTGGTTCGGTTCGTGCGCGACTTTCGCTATCCGGTCGGCTACCTCAACGACTTGGCGTCGGTATATCGCGAGACATTTGCAGTTCGCGCCGGGCGGCGCAGCAAGGCCACCCGGATTGAAAAGCCCTGGCGCACATACATGCGGCTCTCGCGGGTGATCCCACAAGGGCGCGGCAAGGAGCAGAACAATCTGCGAAATTCGGTAATCACGAACCTCATGGGCAAGAGAACGGCCGGGGTAAAGCTGAGGCCTTCTGCTCGTGTCGGACTCGAATGGGCACGGCTGGCAGCCGGCGCGTGACATCCCCGAATTTCCGCTGAAAGGATTGGCAATGGCAGAAGTCGAAGAAAAAAAAGCTGAAGAGCGGCGCGGCGGCGAGAACCGGCCGCCCAATCAGAATCGAGGCGGCGGTCCGCGTCCCAACGACCGCGGAGAAGGCCGGCCCGATCGGGGCGGCGGTGATCGAGGCGGCGACCGCGGACGCGAAGGACGCGGTGGTCCCGGCGCAGGCAGAGGTCCGGGCGACCGGCGCAACGAAGGTCCCCCTGAGATTGATATCGAAAAGCTGATTGCCGATAGCCTCTACCTCGACAACCAGGCGCACGTGGTCGTAAGCCGCATGCGGGACATGGATTCGGGCACGAAGAGCCAGCTTCGACGGCTGTATAACGCCGTACGGCGCGCCACGCGAGCTCCGGAGAGTGAACGCCAGCATGAATTCGTGATGGTCCGGGCGCGACTCGCTTACACCATTGCACGGCACTCGCTGCGCAGCCTCGATGCTCTCGAGCGCTTGCTTCTGCAGGTTACTCGCAAGAACGATACCCGTGGATACGAGCGTTTTCGCGATCTTTTCGAAGCCATCATTGCCTACAACGAATAGCTACAGGGCGTACGCCATCAGAACGGAAATTGAAGCATGAGTTCCCATACCGCAGAAACTGAACTGACATTTCTAGGAAAGCTGGTCCTCGAAGGCGAAATTAATTGCCAGACCGGTCTCCACATCGGAGCCGGTAAGGGTTCACTCGAGATCGGCGGCGCCGACAACCCGGTTGTCAAAGATGCGTTCGGTATTCCCTACATCCCCGGCAGTTCCCTGCGCGGCCGTCTGCGTTCGCTGCTCGAACAGGCTCTCGGCTTAGCCGTTCCTAGCGAGCTGGTTTTTTTATCAAAGCGCCGAGGTCAGGAAGTTCGCATCCACCAGAGCGATCGTCCGGACGATGAGATCTGTATTCTCTTCGGCCGCAATTCCGGCAGGATGGAACGTGTTGGCGGCGAAACCGCTGAATCATTCACGGCCACTCCGGCGCGGCTGAACGTCTACGACGCACCGCTCGTAGTCGATAGCATCTCTCCGCAAATGCGAGAAAATCTCGATGACGAACTGACCGAAGTCAAGAGTGAGAACGCCGTCGATCGCATCACATCGCAGGCGAACCCGCGCACGTTAGAGCGCGTCCCCGCCGGCGCGCGTTTTCGTTTCCGCATGATACTCGACGTGCTGTGCGAGGAAGACAAGCCGCTGCTCGCGCGGGTGGTCGAAGGACTGCGTCTGCTGGAAGACGATTCCCTCGGAGGCGGTGGCAGCCGCGGCAGCGGACGCGTCTCGTTCACCGGCCTGAACCTGGTGTGGCGTGGCAAGGATTACTACGCCAAAGGCGCTACCGAGAACGGTTTGCTCTCCGGTGCCGATCTGACCGCGTTGCAGCAGCTCGCGAGCGGCGGGGATCTGGCAGAGAAGCTCGTCTAGAATGCAGCCCGCCCTCCTGATTCGTCTCCGTCCATCGGGGCCGTGGCGCTTTGGTCCTGGCGATGGAGCGCTTGACGGTATCGATGAGCTCTACCGCAGCGATCGCCTCTTTTCGGCTTTCACGATTGCAGCCCGGCGCCTCGGGTTCCTTGACGAGTGGATTGATGCCACAGTCCGTACGGACGAGCCTGCTGTCGCGTTCAGTTCGCTGTTCCCGTTTCAGGGTGAGACACTCTTCGCGATCCCGCCCTCGACCGTTTGGCCGCCGCCGCCGGCCCAGGTAACCGCGCCTAATTCGGTTTTTCTCACGAAAATCAGGTGGAAGACGGCCCGTTTCGTACCGCTTTCCGTGATCGATCTGTTGATAACCGGCGGCCGGCTGCTGGCGGATCAGTGGATACCCGATCCGGAAAGCCTGTGTCTGCTGCGTCGCGACCGGCCGAGCACGAGTCCGTTTCGCACGGTTACACGTCGAAGCGCCGCCGTGGACCGCGTCAGTCACATGGGGAGTCTTCCCGCTGCGTCAGCCTGCGTCGAGTTCGAACCTGGCTCAGGCCTATGGACGCTTGCTCGCTATCGAAATGCTCAAGCCCAGGAAAGCTGGAGCGATCGCGTAGAAGCAGTGTTTCGTCTGCTGGCCGATTCCGGATTCGGCGGAAAGCGCTCGAGCGGCTGGGGCCATTCACAACCGCCGGAATTCGAACGCGGTACCTGGCCCGGGCTGCTGCTTCCCAAACTGGCGGGGACGAGCCGCAACGGATCCGCACCGAAAGATGCAGTGCGCGATAGTGCACGCTACTGGCTGCTCTCGGTCTATTCGCCTTCGCGGGGCGACCAAGTGGATTGGCGTAGCGGGGACTATACGGTTGCCGTTCGCACCGGCCGCGTGGAGAGCCCGGTGGGTGGAGGCGCCGAAAAGAAAGCTGTACGCATGATTTCGGAGGGCTCCGTGCTCGTCGCCGCATCTGAACCGGCCGGCGCTGCCGTGGATGTCGCTCCTGACAATTTCTCGCACCCTGTGTTCAGATCGGGCCTCGCGCTGGCCCTGGAGTTACCTTTGAGCGCTCCGCAAGCCGCCGAGGAGATCCAAACCGAGTTGCGGCCCGCCGAAGAGCCTTCGACGGTAGAAGCGGCGATCGAGTCTCCGTGCGAGGAGTCCGCCCGAACTGAACGGCTGGCCAACCCGGAGTCCGAGCCGGTTGAACCGGCATCCGCGGAGGCGGTAGCGGAGCCGATTGGGGAAGAACAGCCGGTTGCGGGCCCAGTGTACGCACCGGAGACGGAAGCCGCCCCGGAATCGGAGATTCAGCCGGAGGCACCACCGGAGCCCTTGCAGAATCCCGCATCCGAGGAACCTCAGGAACTCGCGACCCCGCTCGAGCCGCATTCTGCGTCTGAGATTCAGCCCGATCCGGAAACTCAATCGGAACCACCGGCTCCTCCGGCCGACGAACCGACGAGCGAACCAACCCTGCACTCCGAGGAGCCTGGCCATGAACTATAGAGTCACCGCTCTGACGCCGTTGTTAGTGGGTGACGGCCGTGAACTTTCGCCGATCGATTACATGGTCTGGAAGGATCAGGTCAACGTGCTCGATCAGCCCAGGATTTTCAAGCTGTTGGCCCGCGGCCCACGCCTGGATGGATATCTGGCGCAGTTGCGAAAGGCTACCAAGCTCGATTTCGCTTCCTGGGGCGGTTTCGCCCAGAACTTCTCACAGCGCCGCGTTCCGTTCGAGTATCCCGATTCCACTGCGATCTGGAATGCGGCTTCGTCCGAGTCGCTTTTCATCCCGACTTTCGCGGCCGGCACAGCAGGACCATACCTGCCCGCCTCGGCTCTGAAAGGCGCCCTGCGTACCGGGTTTGTCTTTTCGCGATGGTCAGCGGGAACCATTGAGAAGATTGCATCTTCACTCGAAGGAGATCGTGTGCCGAGGCGACTCGGCGAGTCTGCGGAAGTTAACTCGGGAGCATCTCAAGTCAAAGTGTTGAGCTTGGCGGACAGCCACACAGTCCCCACTTCTTCGTTCAAAATCTTTCTGACCCGGACGGCTTCGCTCGATAGCCGTCAGCCAGGGAAGCTTCAATTGGCCTGGAAGGTAGCTGGCCGGGGCAGCGTACCTGCCCAACGGGTAACAGATTCTACGCCGCTTTTTGCGGAGATGGCCGTGCCCGGGACCGTGTTTGCCGGCAATTGGGAAGAGCGTACCTTCTTTGAGAACCCCGAACTCAGCCGTGCCCTCGGCTGGCGTTCCGTACCCGATCCAAAGGCAATCATCGAAGCGGTGAACGCCTTTGCAGCCGCTCAGCTCGCGATACATGTTCAGTATGCCGAAATGGCCGGCCTCGATGGCTTGCGCCGTACACTGGGGGAACTCAACTCGGCGCTGAGCTCCGCCCAGGAGACGCCGCTTACGTGCCTGCTTTCACTGGGCTGGGGCAGCGGCTTCCTGTCCAAAGCCGGCTCTCTCGAGACAGACTCTGCGGCTTATCGAAAGATACTGCGCTCCGTTCCGGCTATAGGAAAAGCCCTACGCGAAAATTTGCCTTTTCCGAAGACTCGTCGAGTAGTGTTCCTTAAGGGTCAACCCTCGTCTCTTCCAGGCTGGGTACGAGTCCAGTTTGAGAAATAAGCACCACACCCGGCAATCTCAAAGAAATTTCATGGAGTTGGAACGAGAATTGCCGGTAAGGGTCAGTATCATAGGAACACGGCGATCTGTCGGCAGAGCCGGTGGCCGCAAGCCGTCATCTTGGGCCTGGACTGGAGCAACGCATGCAGAATGCGATCTATAACGCGTACTTTGGACTATCCGAAAACCCGTTCAATATCAGTCCCGATCCAGAGTTCCTGTATCGGAGCCCGCAGCATCAGGAAGCAATTGCCAATCTAAGCTATGGCGTGCGCAGCCGTCGCGGCTTCATTGTACTCACCGGCGAGGTAGGAACTGGTAAAACCACCATGCTCGAGTGTCTGCGGGACGATCTCGACGCGCAGCGAACCGAGTTTGCTTTTATTTTCAACTCGCGTCTCACGCCCGATCAGTTCTTCGAGATGATGGCGTATGATTTCGACCTGAAGTGTAATCACAAGTCCAAAACCGAAGTATTGTTTGCCCTGAATACGCTTTTACTCGAGCAGGCGCACCGGAACCGCACCTGCGTGCTAATCGTCGATGAGGCTCACAACCTGGAGTGGGATGTCCTCGAAGAGATCCGGCTCCTCGGGAATTTGGAAAATCGCCAGGGTAAGCTGCTGCAGATCATTCTTTCGGGTCAACCCGAGCTTGATCGCAAACTGGACGCTCCCAACCTTCGCCAGCTCAAGCAGCGGATCGTTCTTCGCTGCACGTTGAATCCTTTGAATCCGGAAGAGTCAACTGCGTACATCGAGTCCCGATTGGCTCGCGCCGGCATGCCCAAGCAGAAGGTATTCACGCCGGAGGTGCTTGAAGAAGTTTATCGGCGATCGCGGGGCATCCCTCGGGTGATCAATTTGCTCTGCGACAATCTCATGGTCACCACGTTTGCCATGGAGCAGCGCAGCGCAACCGTCGAAATGCTGGACGAAGTGTGCCGCGACCTTCGCCTGGAGTGGCCCGGTTCCAGCCGGGACCGGCGCGGGCGTTCCCGCTACGACGTCGCCGACGACCAGTTTCCTCACACTTCCATCCCCAGCCACGCCGATTGAGACGCGGGCGCTAGCGAATAAGGGCCTTCAGGACCCACAATATTCAATCCACAAAGCCCTGCAGCGCCGGCGCCGTACACGGGAGCCATGACCTTGGCGCGATGATCAGTAGAGCATGCATACGAACAGGCGGTGCTTTTTAGCTGGAGCTGCGGGCGCAGCGTTGGCTGGAACCGGGCGGGCGGAAGCGGCGAAACCGCGGTTGGGGATTGTGGTCGGAGTGGATAAGAAGATCACTCCGGACGAAGCGTTCAGCAAGGTGAAGCGGCTAGGATTCAACAGCTGTCAAGTGGGAGTAGGGATGGCGCCGGCCAACCTTGCGGACCCAATCAAGCGAGCAGCGGAGACGCATGGAATCGAGATCACGGCGCTGATGACGTTGGGTGGCGGCCAGATGGTCTGGAATCTGCGCGACGGCCCGAAAACAATCGGCATCATACCTCCCGGAACACGGCGCGAAAGGGTGGCCGCGTTGAAGCGGGCTTCCGATTTGGCGAAAGCTTGCGGGGTTAGGGCTGTACACACGCACTGCGGCTTCATTCCCGAGAATCCCAACGAGCCGCTCTATGCCGAATCTGTCGCAGTGATACTGGAAGTGGCGAACTACCTTAGGAACAACGGGCAGACATTCCTGATGGAGACAGGCCAGGAAACACCAATCACTCTGCTGCGAGCGATCCAGGATGTCGGGCTCGACAACTTGGGAGTGAACCTGGATGTGGCGAACCTGATCTTGTACGGCAAAGGCGAACCAGTGGGCGCACTCGACGTGATCGGGGCACATGTACGCGGGATGCATGCAAAGGACGGGCTCTACCCGAAAGATCCGTACGGGCTCGGGGAAGAGACGGCCATTGGTAAGGGGCGTGTACGCTTTCCGGAGGTGATGATTCGATTGCGGCAACTTGGCTATACGGGCCCAATCACGATCGAGCGTGAGATTTCCGGACCGCTTCAGGAGAGTGATATTGCGGCTTCGAAAGCATATCTCGAAGGATTGATTACCCGCGCCTGGCGAAGCTAGGTTTCTCGCGATCAGATTCTGACGAACCAGCGCATCCGATACAGGAAATAAGCGACGAGGTACATCAGCGCGGTGAAAGCGAGGGCCCACAGCAGGGAGGCGTTTACCGGTGAGGTTAGCGGGGCAAAGAAGCGCGAGTAGATAACTTGGTGCAGATGCGTCCCGTCGAGAAACTCGGCCAGAAATTCCGAGGCAAGATAGACCACGATCGCGTTCATGCCGGTGATCAGAAGAGGTTCGAAGGGTTTTCGATAACCGCGCTCATCGATGACCCAGATGAAGCCTGCCAAAGCCGCGAAATCGAGCCCTGCCATGAAAGTGGCGAAAGACGGCGTCCAGAGTTTCTTGTTAATTGGTAGCAGGAGGTTCCATGCGAGGCCGAGCGCCAGCAGAAGGGCGCCGGTCAGCAGAAGACGATGCCGGCGGACGGCCAAAGGCAGATCGAGCGCCAGGATGTGACCGGCCATTACGCCAAGCAGTGTGGTTCCGATAGCGGGGAGAGTGCTGACGATACCCTCGGGATCCCAGGTTTTCGTGCCCGCATAATTATGGGCGCCCAAAATGATGCCGTCTATGTAATGAGCGAAGTTGCGTTCGCTGTCGAGATGGCCTGCGCCGTAGCCAGGCACGGGAGCGAACGTCATCAGGAGCCAGTAAGCTGCAAACAGAGCCACGATCCAGATGATCTGAGCGCGAATACCCGAGTAAAGATAGATGATCGATGCGATCAGGTAGCAAATCGCGATTCGCTGCAAGACACCGAGAAGCCGCTGGTGGGAAAGGCTGAGCGCGGGATACACGTACACCAGCAATCCAAGCACATAAAGCACAGCCGCGCGACGGAAAATTCGCGGGAGCAAGCTCCCGGGAGAAACGCGGGATAGCAGCTTTCTGTTCAGCGAAAGCGTGATCGCGACGCCGACTATCCACAGAAAAGCGGGGAAGACGGCATCGGTGATGGTCCAGCCATTCCAGGCAGAATGTTGAAGTTGAGAATAGGAAGTATTTCCGCCCGCGTTATTGACGAGCACCATGAGGAGCATGGTGGCGCCGCGAAAAGCATCAAGAGATACAAGGCGGGAGGGAACTTTGCTGAGCGGAGCCGCAAGCATGCTGGTCGGATTGACCCAGCATAGCTGACGCGGTCAGTTATCGACCCGAACACCCTTCCAGAATGCGACGTGGTCTTTGATGTTGGCGGCCGCAGGCTTAGGTTCGGGGTAAAACCACGCAGCGTTCTCGTTTCTCTGGCTGTTAACGATCAGGTGATAGTAATGCGCAGTTCCCTTCCAGGGGCAGACTGTCGTATGTGTGCTCGGTTCGAAGAACTCACGGTGGAGGCTTGCCGGTGGGAAATATTGGTTGCCTTCAACCTGCTCAGTTGCATCGCTCTCGGCGAGTGTTGCCTGCTTCCAGATTGCTTTTGCCATGCCTTTACGATGTTGCCGCGACGGAGTGCTGCTCAGAATGTTTGAGGCTCGAGACAGGCTGCTGGCGAGCCGTGATTTCGAGTGTCATTAGAACGACTGAAAGCCACACCAGATCGGCAATGAGCAAATGCGTGAGCTGCATAGCGAGGGGCGCCAGCAGAGCAAGATTGAGCATGCCGGCCATGACTTGAACGACCGTGATGATGATGACGGCGGCAGCGGCCCGGGAACGGGAGTTACGAAAAATGGTGGCGGCGATCGCGGTGAGCCAGGCGGCGCCTGCCACGGCGATAAGCGGATGAATGACGCGCAGACGCAGCAGAATGCTCGAAGCGCTCGCGAAGTCCTGCTGCATACCAGCCGCGAGCGACGAAGCGGGGAAAAGAGTGTCGCCGAGCGCAGTCACCGTTCCGGTGATGCTGACGAAAACTGTGATCGCCAGAGCCGCGGCCAGCGACGGAGGCACACGGCGGAGCGAGAGCCGTTCGGTTCCCGAATAAGCGAGCCACGCCGTGGCCGTTAGAGCGGCGAGCAGCAGCATAGTGTTCGTCAGATGAGCCGAGAGATACCACACACGTCCGGCGGACTGATCCTTTGCAACGTAACGAAAGAGCACGAGGCCGGCGCCGAGCAAGGCCTCGATGAGCAGAAAGAATAGCGAGATCAGGGCATATCGGCGGATCGCATGTCTCTTCGGAAACGCCGCCCACGCCCATGCAACCAGCAGCAGGACAGCGAAGGTATCAAGGCTCGTCATCATGCGATGAGCGAACTCAATTGCCATTGGGGCGGCCATCTTTTGCGGCAGGAACTGGCCGTTGCATGTAGGCCAATGCGCGCCGCAGCCGTCACCGGAGAAGGAAACGCGCACGTAAGCGCCCCACAAGATGACGGGCAGGTTATAGAGCAGCACGGCCCAGGAGAACCGGGTGAAGAGCGTTCTCGATCTAGGTCCAGCGAGATTCATTTACGTTCTGTTCCGATCAATCTGGGCGACCATCAGAATCGCCGCAATGCTCGAGACTTCCGTGATCCGGCCGTCAAGGCACATCTGAACGGCTTCGGGGAATGGCGTCCAGCAAACGGCGATGTCCTCCTCGGGATCCAATCTGCGTTCCGTGGTGATGAGATCGGTCGCCAGATAAATTGTTTGCACATCGTTGACTACGCCATTGCAGCAATCGACGGCTCCGAGGCGTTGCCAATTTGTCGCTAACACTCCGGCTTCTTCAGCGAGTTCGCGGCGTGCAACTTCGAGCATGTCTGTTTCGCCGGGATGCGAACCACCTCGCGGAATCTCCCAGGAATAGTGATCGTGCGGATAGCGCCACTGCCCGACGAGGACGACTTCATTGTCTGGATTGAGCGCGACGACACCGATCGAAGGGCGAATCTCGATCACGCCATAAATGCCGGCGCCGCCGTCGGGCCGGGTGACCTGGTCCTCGCGGACGCGAATCCAGGCGTTCTGATAGACAACCCGGGAGCTATTCGTTTTCCAAGGGGTATCGGTGAGGTGGCTCAAACGGCCTCCCCGCAGATTTCGGCCAGCACCGGCAGATCGACATTTCCTCCTGAAAGGATGACCCCAACGCGCCGGAATTTACCAGGGAGCTTGCCGCTAAGCACCGCGGCTGCGGCTACGATGCCGCTGGGTTCGATAAGAAGTTTCATGCGGGTTAACAGGAAGCGCATGGTCTCTCTCATTTCGTCTTCGGAGACCAGGAGTACGCCGTCGACCAGGCTCTTGACAATTTCAAACGTCAGGTGGCCAGGTATGGTAGTGCGGAGACCATCGGCCAGCGTGGGCGGCGAAGCGATACTGACGCGTTCGCCGGATTGAAGGGAGAGATACCAGTCGTTGGCAAGCGCGGGTTCGACACCGAAGACGCGTAAGCCGGGCTGCAGGCTCTTGGCCGCTATGAGCGCGCCGGACAGCAGGCCGCCACCGCCGAGCGGAACGACCAGGGCGTCTAGTTCAGGCTGTTGGCGCAACAGTGCGAGCGTGGCAGTGCCCTGCCCTGTGACGATCCATGGATGGTCATAGGACGGCAGCACTACCGCGCCCGTCTCATGGGCAATACCGAGGGCGATGGTCTCACGATTTTCCGTGTGCCGGTCATGAAAAATGATTTTAGGGCCGTAAGCTTTAGTCGAATCGAGTTTGGACTTCGGTGCATCTTTCGGCATCACGATCGTCGCTGCCACACCCAGTTGTGAAGCGGCAATAGCGACGGCTTGCGCGTGATTTCCGGACGAGAACGTAACGACTCCGCGTGCGCGCTCGTGGGGTTCGAGAGAGAGCAGGAAGTTGGCTGCGCCGCGAATTTTGAAAGCTCCGCCGCGCTGCAGGTTTTCGCACTTGAAAAATGCCTGAACACCCGAAGCTTCGTTAAACAAGCGTGAGGTGGCTATCGGGGTTTCGCGCGCCATCTCACTGATGCGGGCCGCCGCCTGCTCAATATCGGCAAGGGCAGGGATTGATGGTGCTTGCGTAGTAGTCATTCAGTATCCGGCTCTCTTATCGACGACGTTGATCAAAGGTTCACCTCTTTGATACCGGCCAAAGTTCTCGAGGAACACATTCATCGCGAGATCGAGCCAATCGGGATCGGCGGTGCGGTCGGTGCAATGCGGCGAGAGCAGAACGTTCTCCATATCCCACAAGGGGTGATCGGGAGGAAGCGGCTCGGTTTCGTAGACATCGAGCGCGGCCCCACCAATTTTCTTGCTTTGCAAAGCGTGTACAAGAGCGGCTTCGTCGACCACGGGACCTCGGCCCACATTGATGACGATCGCGGACGGCTTCATGACGGCAAACTCGGCTTCCCCGATCATGTGACGCGTCTCGTTAGTCAAGGGAGCGGCGGCTACGACCACGTCGGCCTGCTGCAGCATCGCGTGAAGAGCTTCTGTCGGGAAGATGCGATCCAATATCGGGTCGCCAACGGATTGTTCGGGACGGCGGCGGGTGGCGTAAATCCTCATGCCGAGACCATGAGCGAGGAGCGCGCATTCCCGCCCGATCTCGCCGTAGCCGACCACAGCCATGACTTTGTCGGGGACCCAGCCGACCGTGAAATCGTCCCACCGGTGAACGCGCTGATTTTCGACCAGCCGCCGGCCCCGCTTGTAGTGAAACAGGATGCCGAAGATCGCGAACTCGGCAAGCGAGCGTTTGAACACGCCTTTCGCGTTGGTAACCGGAACATGGCTGGCAATCAGTTCAGGCGTGAGGAGCTTCTCGACACCAGCTGACAGCGATTGAACCCACTTCACTTTGCGCGCGTGACGCCATACTTCCGCAAAATCGACAGTCTTACCCGTAAGGCTCGAGTACACGATGATTTCGGCTTCGGGAGCGTGCTCGCTAAGCGCCTCAGTGTCATTTCCGACCCAGATATGGGCCTGCTCGCGGATGGGCGCGAGATTGCGAAGGACATAGTGGCCGGGCGGGCACACGACGAGAACGTTTGGCTTGTGCATGTCTGGCAAATCGATGAGCCGTGGCCTCGCGCAGAGTATCGAGCGGGCCAACCACCATGGTATCGAGGTAGGGTGGACGACCAGTGGCATTTTGCAGGCTGGCTCCAAGCTCCGGTTGTGCCCGCACTAAGATGAAGAGGTGGAGTTACGTTGTACCTGCGGAGCGATTCTTCCGGAGGACGCCCGGTTCTGCCACAAGTGTGGCAAGCCGCAGCTTGAGGAAGATATCGCCCGTCTGTCCGCGGCCGATGCGCCGCTTCCTGTTCAGCGGCCGCTGGATGTTCCGGAACAGAACCAAACCAAGGCAGTGCCAATCGGGTTCGGCAATCTGCGCGCGGTGGCAATTACGATGGGCGTGGCCGCACTGGCACTGGTGGCACTGTTTCTGGCTGCTGCTATTGCGCCGGTGCTTGGCCCCGTTGTGCTCTGCGCAGCGGGCTTTGCGGCTGCCCGGTTCTATCGCAGCCGCACCGCCGAACCGCTATCTACCGGAGGAGGCGCTTACCTCGGATTGATGACCGGGATCTGGCTGTTTTTAGTGGTCGCGGTGTGTGCGGCGATCACGAGCATCTACGTGGCATCGCCGGCGGGACGCGAGATCCTCAAAGCAGCCATGCCGAAGATGCCCGAGCTCGCGAAGATGCTGGACGATCCTCATCAGTTTCTCGTCAGCCTGCTCGAAGGATTGATTCCCATGTTCTTTCTGGCAACCGTTTCAGCCGCCTTCGGCGGAATGCTCGCGGCTCGGCTCTCGGCGAGACGCACGCATCCCTAAAAGCACATTCGGACAGAACGGCAATCGAGAGCGGTGGGGCTGTTACGCTGGAATCCGCAGCTGAATGAGCCGACCCATCCTTACGCTGACCGTGAACCCTGCGCTCGACCGTATCACTACGGTAGATCGTCTGGTGTTTGAGGATCGAGCCTACATCGAATCGACCACCGAGGCAGCGGGCGGCCGGGGAATTAATTCGGCACGCGTTCTGACGAGGTTTGGCGCTTCCGCGGTTGCGATCACGACCTCCGGCCGCGAGATCGGACGCAAGTTTGAAGAACGCCTCCAGGAAGACACTTTCGGCAAAGAGATCGTCAAGATTCGGAACAATATCCGGATCAATCTCACGATCTCGGACCGGCAGGGTCTCTCCATCAAGCTGAACGAACGGGGACCGGTGCTCTCGCAGGGAGAGCAGGACAGGCTGTTGAAGGCAACCGAGAAACTCCTGCCCGGAGCATCCTGGCTGATGCTCTGCGGGAGTTTGCCGCCGTCGGTCGATGTCCATTTTTACACTAAATTGATCGCCCTTGCGGAGAAGCACAAGGTGGAAACGCTCCTGGACACCGACGGGGACGCACTGTTGCATGCTCTCGAGGCGCAGCCGACCATTGTGAAACCGAATCAGTCGGAAGCGGAACGTCTGCTGAATACTGCCTTAATCACGCGATCGCAGCTCATTGATGCAGTTCAGCGAATTAAGACATTGGGCGCGAAGTCGGTGGTTCTCTCGCTGGGCAGCAGGGGCGCCGTTGCCGCCACTTCGAGCGAGGGCGTACTCGAAATCACGCCGCCGGTGGTGGATGCGCTGAGCCCGATTGGTGCAGGGGACGCCATGGCTGCCGCAATCGTCTGGTCGCTCGAAAAGGGTGATTCGCTCGGGGACGCTTTGCGCTGGGGCGTAGCTGCCGGAACCGCGTCGGCACTCCTGCCCGGGCTTGAACTCGCCACGCTCGAGCAGGCGAAAGAAATCTACGGGCAGACGACGATCACGAGAGTCGTCGTCTGACGATCATTTCAATCGTATTTCTCGTAAATGATCTGTTTCCGGTCGAAACCGCGTTCTTTCAACTCTTTCCGAACCTCATCGACCATCTCTTTGAGCCCGCAGATGTAGACATCCACGTTGCTGCTTTCGATGGGAGTCCGGAGCGCCAGCGCATCGTCAAGATGACTTTGAACACGGCCGGTGAGGCCTTTCCAGGTTGGATCCGGGCGCGTAACCGTGGGTAAAAAGCGGAAACTGGGGTAGGTCTTGGCCAAGCGCTCGAAGTCCTGCCCGTACAGCAGGCCCTCCGCGTACCGAACTCCAAAAAGCAGAGTGATCTCGGGTTGCGTTTTCGGCAAGTGGTCGAGGAGCATGGACCGGAATGGCGCCACACCAGTCCCGGTGGCGATGAACACCGCACGGCGTCCCGGATGCCGCAGAGTGAAATACCCAAGCGGTTCGTGCATTTCGACTTCGTCACCCGGTTTGAGTTCGAAAAGCCAGGAGGAAACCCGGCCAGACGGAACCCGGTTGAGGCACAAGTCGAAGCGGTTGCCGGCGCGCGGCGAAGCGATGGAATAAGCCCGGGTGATTTCCTTATCGCCCTTGTGCTCCACTACAGAGATGAACTGGCCAGGCGTGAACTGCAAGTGCTCGACGCCCGGAACCTCAAACTCGAAGTGATGCACTTCGGGAGCGAGTTCTTTCCAATCCAATAACTTAGCTTTCAGTTTCGATAACCCCTCATACTATGATGCTCGGCGAGCGCTCATCGACGCTCACTTCCGGTGTCATCTGGCGCAAAAGATCGAGGAACATACGCCCACGCGGCCGCCCATTTTGATTCTGTTGCCCGATCCTATGCAGAAACACCAGTATCGCCAGGAGGTCTGAATTCCGAACCGGGGAGAGTGCTTCACGCTCGGCCCGCAGCTTCTCGAAATCCGTAAGCGAAGCCGTGAAAGAGCGCTGCACTCCCAAGGCGACCATGTTTTCGGGCCTAGATTCGTAAACAAGGCCTGATTCGGCCGTCCGGTGCGTCTGAATCAGAGCTTCGAGCGCCTCCATGACGTCGGTATCGATCGTGCCGGAGGTCCGCAAAGCCGCTTGCACCAGCGCATAAATAGAGAACAGGAGCAGTTCCTCCTGGGTGCGAACCAAGTCTTCGCTGACGACCACATCGGGATAAGAGAGCTGATCTTCTTCGACGGCTACCGGCTTTTCGTGCCGGTGAGCCTCTTGCAGGTACTCGCAGGAAAGCGGGCACGAGAGAGAAACCTCACGTTCGGTACCGCAGCAGATAGGGCAAATATCTCCGTTTACTGCCGGGCAGAAACGCCGGGGTCGCCGCTTACCGCAAATCTTGCACAAGATCGATGCTGACACTGCTAGCTATTATCGGATCAGCACCATGAAGAGAGTCGATCTATACATCAAAGTGACCGTAGAAGTGGATGAAGAAGAGAAGCCGGAGCGGGTAGCGGGAGAGATCTGCAGGCAGCTAGAGAAGCTCTACGTGGTTCGCGCGGCCGAGCTATCAAGTATGGTCAGCCGGGATTAAGAGCAAAGCTCACGATGCACGCGGACGAGGTAAGCATCCGTCATGCCGGCGATGTAATCACAGACGACTCGATGGACAGGAACATCGTCGAGATGCTCCCGATATCCGGAGGAAACACGTTCGGGATGCTCGACCAAGAACTCGAAAACCTTCCGTACCCATTCCACTGCAGCAACGCGATCCCCAACCAGGTGTGCGCAGGAATAAGATCGCTCGACCAGCAGCTTCCGTAACTGCAAGTTGAGCTCAGAGGTCTCAGGAGTAAATTGGGCAACTCTCGATTCGAGGGTTCGTATGTCTTCGGGCGTCTCAACGCCGGACAGGGCGGCGGCCTCCACTGTTCCTTCGATGAACCCGCCAATCAGCAGGTTCATCAGCTGCCGCTGCACCTCCCAGAAACGCACACGGTCGGAAGCACCCGGATATTGGGTTTCGACCATATCAATCAGTTCCCGTGCGCGTGGAACACAATCCCGCAGGTCGTCGAACGAGATCAGCCCGGCCGCGAAAGAGTCGTCGAGATCGGCAGATGTGTAGGCTATTTCGTCCGCAATATCGAGCAGTTGCGCTTCGATGGCTGGCCTTTCGGCGGGGCGAAATTCCTGCAGGTACTCCTCTGCCGAGCGCTCGATTTCACGGGAATGTTTGACGATTCCCTCGCGAACCTCGAACGTCAGATTTAGTCCACTAAAGCGCGGATAGCGCTCCTCGAGCAAATCGACCACACGTAGAGCATGCAGATTGTGCTCGAAGGAGGCTCCGTAGCGCCGCATCTGGCTGTCCAGTTCCTTCTCGCCGACATGGCCAAAGGGTGGGTGGCCGAGATCGTGCGCCAGCGCGAGCGTCTCTGTGTATTCCTCGTTCAGCCCAAGCGTGACGGCCACGGTACGCGCCACCTGTGAAACCTCGATAGTATGCGTGAGACGGTTTCGCGCGTGGTCGTTCGTACCGGCCGCGAAAACCTGTGTCTTGCCTTCCAGCCGGCGGAATGCGCGCGAGTGAATGATGCGGTCACGATCGCGCTGAAAATCGTTCCGGTAAGGATGAGGTAATTCGGGAAAACGCCGGCCGCGCAGACGTTGAGTGCCGAGGCGCAGGCGACCGAGCATGAGAGGCGGGCGGGCTATTTAGCCAGCTGCGTAGAGAGCTGGTCGGCCGCGCGAGACACTGCCGGGTCCGGATTAGAGGCTTTCAAGCGCTGCAGGATCTCTTTCGATTGCTTTGGGTTTACCGTCTGGTCGAGCTGGGCGAGCAGAACTTCGGCCTGCGATTTGGAAACCAGATCGGTCGGCTTGTTCACGAGCGAGCGAAGCAATGCCTGTGCGTCGGAAGTCCTTTTCGACGAGATATAGAGCTGAGCCAGAGCGATCTTCGCAAGTGCCGCCGAATCGGTACCGGAATCCGCAACAGCGCGCAGATCGGTTTCCGCCCCGCGGCTGTCGCCCTTCTGTGCCTTCAAGGTTCCGAGATAATACTGGGCCAGCGAACCCTCCCGCGTCCCGGCGTCTTTAGCCGCAACATGCGCCAGCGCCTTCATCGATGCCTGGGTCTTTTCGTCCTGGGTCGCGAAAGTTTTCACGTAATCATTCGGAGGACCAACTTGAGCATCCAGAATCGTAAATGCGGCTTGCAGGTCTTGTTCGCGGAGGGATCTGCGGTAAGAATTAAACCAAATAACGCCAACAATAACAATCAGGGCAATTGCGGCGGCAACGCCCCATTGGATCAAGCGCTGCTTGTGAGAACTGGCATAGTTCAGCGCGTTCGATACAGAATCGCTGAAGTGATCGTGCTGCAGCTGCTCCTTTAATTCGTGACGGGTCAAACCGGGAATACTGCCTTTCCTGACTAGCTACTTCCCCGAGCAAAAATGCTCACGCAACTAGCAGAGTAGCGCGGACGCGCCTTACAACGCTATTGGAACGGGGGACTAGATAAACCACCCGTAGATTAGCATATTCGGGGAGCCTGCACCGGCCCCTCGGAGGCAAGCCCGTCAGGCTTGAAGGTCAGCCAGATCGCGCCTGATGGCGAACTTGACCAGACCGGCTACATCGTGAATGTCTAGCTTCCGCATGAGGCTCGAACGGTACGTGTCGACGGTCTTAGGACTCAGTGCCAGGCGGGCCGCGATCTCTTTCGCGCGCACGCCTTCTACCAGAAGCGAGAAGACTTGAAACTCACGGCTGCTAAGGGATTCGATCGGATCGACATCATGACGAGTTCCGCCTTCGCCGAACAGTGACATGACTTCGATCTGCGGAGATACGTAAATGCCGCCTTGCGTGAACTGGCTGAGCGCTTCCGCCATCTGGTCCGAATTGGAAGTCTTGAGAAGGAAGCCGCAGGCACCGGTTCTAAGAACTTCGAGCACCGTCTTTCGATCTTTGCGAACCGAAAGGACCGCGCAACGAGTCGGCAACCCGAGATCGCGCACGCGCCGGATGACTTCAGTAGCTGCCAGGTCTGACAGGCCCAGGTCAAGCAGCGCTATGTTCGGATGCAGGCGCTGTATTTCAGCCAGAGCAGCCGTAGCCGTTCCCACCTGAGAGACAACGTGAAAACCGTGCAGCGAGTTGCAAAGCGATGCCAAACCTTCACGGAC
Organism: Terriglobia bacterium; assembly: GCA_963723645.1. GTDB lineage: Bacteria > Acidobacteriota > Terriglobia > Bryobacterales > Bryobacteraceae > Bog-105. The sequence continues at coordinate 719,569 of CAVRRR010000003.1, read as the reverse complement.
GAGCGTGAGCTCATCCGCCAACAGAACGTTGACACAGCGAGATTCCGGCAAAGCCAACGGGGGTGTGGGGAGGACAGAACCTAGCATAGGATGAGATCCATTTGAGTTTTCTTGCGACTGTGTATGGAGTGCTCCTCAGCCGCAAGTTATCTCATCCGGGCGTTCGTGTTTGCAAGAAGGTGTGACGCCCTGATCACACCGAAAGAGGCGTCCGGTCGTGAGCTGCGCTTAGCGGAAGCTGCGCACAGCGTCGGCTTCGTCGTCGAACGCTTCAAACACCGTATAAAGCTTGGTGATCTGAAGCAGATCCTTCACGCGTTTCGAAAGACCGACCAGTTTAAGTTGCCCGCCGCCATTGGTGACGGTGGTGAAACCCGAGACCATCTCGCCGATGCCGGAGCTATCGATGTAGGAAACCTCGGCCAGATTCAACAACAACTTCTTATTGCCTTTCGCCGCCAGATTACGAATGGTGTCCCGAAATGCGCTAGCGCCCTCACCAAGGGTGACCCTCCCCGCCGCATCTATCACGGTGACATCGCCCACCTGGCGAGATGTCAGTTTTACACTCACTGCTGCTTCCTCCCAAGATCTTTCAAAGGTGAAACCTATCCTTGTTTCGCCAGACGTTTGACCAGGCGGACTTCTGTGCCACCGCCCGCCCGGCCATGCAGGTCGAAGTCGTCCATAAAAGCGCGCGCCAGCATCAGCCCCCGGCCCGATTGACGCAACAGATTCTCGGGCGCCAGCGGGTCGGGCAACGAGTTGATGTCGAATCCCTGTCCCTCATCACCTATCGTGACGGTCAAGTCCTGTTCGGTACGTTCGATCTGCAGGTGTACCTTTTTGTTCTTGTTGTATCGATTACCGTGAACGATGGCGTTTACTGTGCATTCGCGTACGGCCATCCCGACCTGATTCTGATCATCCTCGTCGAGCCCCAGCTTACCGGCTTCTTTCAAAACGAGCTCTTCTGCTTTGTCCGCGCTCTCTAGCGTCGAGTCAAGCGTAGTCTGAATTTTCTCCATGTGGCCGGGTTCGAAGCGGGGCATGATTACCGGAGCATGCTAAAGCCGTTAGTAATAAACTGCATCGTCACGATAGAACAAGGCATTGGCGTAAGTCAATCATAACCCGAGGGTTCGGTACCAGCCCGGGAACCAGCACGGTTTAGGGCTGTTGCATGCTGAAAGGATGCCCGGCGCCGAGCCTTTCCATTTTGAGACGCGAATCCGCTTTATCGATACCGATAGCAGCGGCCGCATTCATTACACGGCCATGTTTCGCTATTTTGAATCGGCCGAAATAGAGTTCATGCGTTCACGTGGTCTGCGCTACATCGCGAATGACTTCGCCTTCCCCCGGGTGCATGTAGAATGCGACTTCAAGCTCGCTCTTCAGCACGATGATCTCATCGACATTGAAGTCTGCCTGACGAGGCTTGGCAGGTCATCAGCCCGCCTGGAGTTCCGGACATTTAAGGACAGCGAGATTGCCGCAACCGGAGTCATTGTCGTAGCCTGCATGGATAAGCGAACACAACGAGCAATGTCAATCCCCGAGCAGCTGCGTGAGGCGCTCGAACCAGCCCTGACCGAAAGCCGCATTCAATCGGAGACTCGATGAATATCCCGCTTACGCCCATTCGATGCCTGTATCGAGCAGTCGATTTGTACGGCAGGAAGGAAGGAATTGTCTCAGGCGAGCGCCGGTTTAATTACGCTCAATTCGGAGAGCGCTGCGAACGGCTCGCCGCGGGATTGCGCCGCCGGGGAGTACTACCGGGCGACCGTGTCGCGTTCCTCAGCTTCAACAATCATCAATTGCTGGAAGGATATTACGGTCCGCCGCTCATCCACGCGGTCTCGATGCCTCTCAACGTGCGGCTCACTCCCGTTGAACTGACCGAAATACTGCATCACGCCCAACCCCGCGTCCTTATCTTTGAAAGCGATTTCAGCCCGCTGGCAGCCGCGTTTCGGAAAACCTGCCCTAGTATCGAATCTTATGTATCGATCAGCGACGAGGTCGATCCCTCCGCCGATCTGACCTATGAGGAACTGCTCGCGGAAGATCGCATCGAACGCCCGGACGTGTTTTCCTTCGATGAAAACCAGACGGCCGAACTGTTTTACACAAGCGGAAGCACGGGCGCGCCCAAGGGCGTGATGCTGTCTCACAGAACCCTTTATCTTCATGCCCTCGCGGCTACGGGAAGCATCACACAAAACGATCGTTTTGTAGAACTCCACACGATCCCGCTCTTCCATGCCAATGGTTGGGGGCGTCCGCAGACGGCAACCATGAACGGGGCCAAACACGTTATGGTCCGCCGCTTCGATCCGGCCGCTGTTCTTCGATTGATCGAGGCGGAACATGCCACCGGGATGTCGCTTGTGCCTATCATGGCCAATGCATTATTAAATTGTCCTGAGCTCGGAGCCTTCGATACATCGAGCATGCAGGATATCCATCTCGGCGGTGCCGCTGCTTCTCCCGCGCTGGTGGAAAAGCTCGAAAAAGCGTTTTCGTGCAACATTATGGTGGGATACGGCTTGACCGAAACGAGCCCCATCGCTACCTGTTCCCATACCAAGGGAACGGTCTCCTACCGGGATGAGGAGGATCGCTTCTTCCGGCTGTCTATGGCCGGCTGGCCGATCTTAGGAACGGAAATCCGAGTCGTCGATTCGCAAGGAAATGAAGTTCCGCGCGATCTGCAATCAATCGGACAAGTCGTCATCCGGGGCGATAACGTTATGGACGGCTACTATCGCGAACCGGAAGCGACGGCCGCCGCGGTTGTCGATGGCTGGTTGAACACGGGTGATATGGCCGTATGGGATGACGAAACCTACATCCACATAGTGGACCGTAAGAAAGACATCATCATAAGTGGTGGCGAGAATATCTCCTCGATCGAGATCGAAAAGGCTATCTCTTCCCATCCCGCCGTGCTCGAGTGCGCTGTCTTCGCCGCGCCCGATGACAAATGGGGTGAGGTGCCTGCCGCTGTTATCCTGCCAAAATCTGGTTCAGTGCTAAGCAGCGAAGAACTCCTTGAATTTCTAAAAAGCCGTCTCGCCAGGTTCAAGCTGCCGAGAATCATTGAATTCGTTCGCGAGCCACTTCCGAAAACCGGCAGCGGAAAGATACTGAAACGCGAACTGCGCGAGCCTTTCTGGGTGGGCAAGGAACGCCGGGTTCAGGGGCTTTAGTCCAAAAACCAGCCGCAACCGTGAAATGGATTTCACTCAGCGCCACCCTTGACCAGTCCGCTTCTTCCCATCATTGACAACACCTTAATTTCGATAGAGAATACTGACATGCTTGCGATACCGGTCTTCCAATCTCGGCGAGAGGCTCAAAATGGGTAGCGCTCTAACAATCCCGCGTTCGGAACATGGTTGGGCGTTGGCCGGCATCGGACAGCTGACAGGTGAAGTGGATACACGCGCGTTGAATATCGTATGCGTCGGGGCTCACCCAGACGACCCGGAAACGGGCTGCGGCGGCACTCTGGCCAAGCTTGTTGCGGAAGGTCATCACGTATCGATCGTCTACTTGACCCGTGGCGAGGCAGGTCTGAGAAACAGCGATGGCGAAACCGCCTCAAAGGTGCGCACCGCCGAGTCACTGCGGGCTGCAGACGTTCTCGGCGCCACAGCGCTTTTCGCCAATCAAGTAGATGGGCAAACCAGTGCCGAGAAGAAGGAAGCGCTAGAGTTTGCCACTCTGCTTCGTTCTCTCGAGCCCGATGTCGTTTTCACGCATTGGCCTTTCGATACTCATCGCGATCATCGCAATGCAGCTCAACTGACCTACGAAACTTGGGATGCGCTTGGCGAATCCTTTACGCTTGTCTACTACGAGGTCATGACCGGAGTGCAGACCCATCACTTCGAGCCGAACTGCTTCATCGATGTTTCATCGACCTCGGAGCAGAAACGCTCGGCGGTGTATGAGCACGCGTGCCAGAATCCGGATCGCTTCTACCCGTATCACGAGAAAATGGAACGGGAGCGCGGGTCGGAAGCGCAACTTGCGCGCGCCGAGGCGTTCGTCGTCGTTCGAGAAAAACTGCCTAAGCCCTGCCTACCGTTTGAAATGTGAGTCACGCGGCCTTTGAGTAGGCCTGCGAATCAGGATTGCCGCTCTTGGTCGAAGCTTGCGAATGTTTCTCCGGTTCCCGCAAGCCTCGCCAGAAGCGGAGCGGGAGACCAGAATGCCTTTCCGTGACGCTCGCCGAATTCTTCGAGGCGACGCAGCACGTTTTTCAGCCCGATTGTACCGGCGTAAAACATAGGGCCGCCGCGCCAGGTAGGAAAGCCGTAGCCGTTGAGGTACACGATATCTATATCGACAGCTCGCAGTGCAATCCCTTCTTCGAGAAGCCGGGCGCCTTCGTTGACAAGAGCATAGATGCAGCGATCAACGATCTCGTCCGGAGAGACCGGGCGGCGCTCCATTCCTGCAGTCCGCGCAGTCTGTTCGATAAGCGAGGCGGTCTCTGGATCGGGAGACGCTTTGCGGCTAGTGTCATATCTGGACCACCCGCGGCCGCTCTTCTGTCCGAAACGCCGCTGCTCGCAGAGTAAGTCCGGTACCAGCGGCTTGCGTGTCTGCGGATCTTCGAAGCGCTTGAATTCCTGCCGGATCGCGTAGGAGACGTCGAGTCCGCTCAGATCGTCCATCGCAAGCGGACCCATGGCCATGCCGAAATCGTAGAGCGCCTGGTTCACCTGCTCGACAGAGGCGCCCTCCTCCACCAGGAAATGTGCTTCCCGCAAATATGGCGCGATCATCCGGTTACCGATGAAGCCCCGCGCGTTGCCGGCGAGCACCGCGACCTTGCCCAGCTTCTTGCCGAGCGACATGGATGTTGCGATCGCTTCGTTGCTCGTAGCCTTCCCGCGCACGACTTCAAGCAAGCGCATCACGTTTGCCGGACTGAAAAAATGATTGCCGATAACCATCTCAGGACGCCGCGTGGCTGACGCGATCTCGTCGATGTCGAGGCTCGATGTATTGGACGCAAGAACGCAGCCCGGACGCGCGATTTCGTCCAGCTCGGCAAAAACCTGTTTCTTGACACCCATGCTCTCGAAAACGGCCTCCGTGATGATGTCGACCTGTTCGAATCCGTCGTACGTGAGCTGCGGTCTGATGCGGGAAAGACGTTCGTCAGCCGCCTGCGTGGACAGCCTGCCCTTTGCAACAGTATTTGCGTAGTTCGTCCGGATTGTGTTGAGTCCGCGGTCGAGAGCTTCCTGAGACGTCTCCTTCAAAACGACGGGAATGCCCGCATTCGCGTACGTCATCGTGATGCCGGCCCCCATCGTGCCCGCGCCGACGACAGCTGCGCGATGCATCTCGAAAGGCTTCGTCGTCTTCGCAATACCAGGTATTTTGCCCACCGTCCGCTCGCCGAAAAAGGCATGGATGAGCGCCTTTGATTCAGTAGAGAACAAGCACTGGTTGAATAACTCGGCTTCGCGCCTGCAGCCTTCTTCGAAGGGGAGACGCGTGGACGCCTCGACGGCATTAATCGCGGCAAGCGGTGCGTTCATCCCGCGCGATCTTTTCCTGGCCAGTTCGCGGGCCGTAAGGAAAAGGCCGGGGCCTGCCTGCTGCAGTTTCTCGTCGCGGTCGCGAGTCTTCGAGTACGGCCGACCGGCGACATCGCGCGCGAAAGAAAGTGCACCCTGCAACAGATCACCTTCGATAAGGCGATCAGCAATGCCGAGTGCAACCGTTTCCGGTGCTTTAACCGGATCTCCGAAGGCACACATCTCCAGCGCTTTCGCCACACCTGCCAGTCGCGGAAGACGCTGCGTTCCTCCCGCGCCCGGAATCAGCCCCAGTTTCACTTCCGGCTGACCCACCTGAGCCCCGGGCGCAATCACTCGGTAGTGTCCGCACATCGCAATCTCGAGACCGCCGCCCAGCGCTGTGCCGTGAATGGCGACAACCACAGGCTTCGGGCAGTCTTCTATTGCACGCAGACATGGCTCGAAGTCGAGCCGCGCGCGAGCTCCCGAAACCATCTTGCTGAACTCGCGAATGTCGGCCCCCGCAATAAATGTCTGTCCCGCTCCGATCATCACGATCGCCCGGATGTTCTCATCTCCCGCGGCAATATCAATTGCTTCTTCAATTCCTTCGGGAACGCCCGGGCTGACTGCATTCACTGGCGGGTTATCGATCGTGACAATAGCGACATCGCTATCCGTCGAAAGCTTCACGAGGTCGGACATGGACTCTTCATTGTAGGGGGCGGAACCGGGCCGCTAGACTAGTCGAAGGCAATGAGAGAAGCCGTTATCGTCGCCAGTTCCCGCACGGGTCTTGCGAAGTCGTATCGCGGTTCGTTCAATATGACCCGGCCGGAAGACCTGGCTGCGCATTGCATCAAAGATGTCCTTCGGAAAACGCCGCAGCTCGAAGCGCATGAAATCGAGGACGTCATCTTCGGTTGTGCGCATCCATACGGCCCGCAGGGCATGAACGTCGCGCGCCGGTCGGCGCTGCTCGCCGGATTGCCTGTTTCTATTCCCGGCATAACGGTGAATCGGTTCTGCGCTTCCGGTCTGCAGGCCATCGCGATGGCTTCGCATCAGATTGTGAATGAACACTCGGAAGCGGTGATCGCAGGTGGCGTCGAAAGCATCAGCATGGTCAAGCGCGACGTAAATCCGCATCCTATACTTGCCGAGACCATGCCCGGTCTGCAGATGCAGATGGGAGAAACCGCGGAACTGGTGGCTAGACGCTATGGCATCGGCAGACAGGCGCAGGACGAGTACGCGTTAATGAGTCAGCAGCGCACGGCAAATGCTCAAGAAGCCGGACTGTTCGCCGGCGAGATAGCTCCCATGCGCGCGACCATGGCAGTGCTCGATAAGAAGACAGGAGAGCGAATCGGAACGCGCGAGATCTGCTGCGATCGCGATGAATGCAACCGGCCCGATACGACGCTCGAAGGACTTTCGTCGCTCGCGCCGGCATTCGACAAAGCGAGCGGGCTGGGATCGGTTACCGCTGGCAATGCGTCCCAGCTTTCCGATGGTGCCTCGGCCACGCTCGTCATGTCGCGAGCGCGTGCAGATCAACTCGGCATCGAGTATAGCTGCATTTTTCGTGGATTCGCAGTTGCCGGATGTGAACCGGAAGAGATGGGTATCGGGCCCGTGTTCGCTGTGCCAAAGCTGTTGACCCGATTCGGCCTCGCGACCCCAAACATCGATCTCTGGGAGCTCAACGAGGCCTTCGCGGTCCAGGTAATTTACTGCCGCGATCGCCTCCGAATTGCTGTGGACAAGCTGAATGTAAATGGCGGCGCCATTTCGGTAGGGCATCCCTTCGGTGTTACTGGATCGAGAATGGTGGGCACGCTCGCCAACGAGATGGCTCGGCGTGGTGCGCAGTACGGCGTTGTGACCATGTGTGTGGCCGGCGGCCAAGGCGCGGCGGGACTGTTCGAGGCAGCGGGATGAGGAACGGCAACATCATTGCCGACACACACGAGAGCCGTGAACCAGGCCCCTTGCCTGATCGAGGGGTTTTTGTTCTGACCTGAAATGCTTGGTGGGTGCATCACGCCGCTCCAAGTAGCATACTGCTTCTGTCAATGCCCTCCGCCTGAGGGTCTGCCGAGCTTGAACGGTCGGATCAGAAATGCCAGCGGAATCCCCACCAGTGCCCCAATCATCAGCAGCCGGAAACAATCCATAAAGCCGAGCAGGCTGGCCTGCTGGCCGACGATCTCATAGAGTCTTCCCTGCGCCTTCGCGGCAGCTCCGGTAGCGGAGTCGCCCATTTGCATGAAGTAGTGGGTCAGTGTCTGCAGCCTTTGCTGAACCTCTGCCGACCCAGCCGAGACATTCGCCACCAGCAAATTTTGATGGAAATCGGCGCGCCTCTCGTGCATCGTAGTCACAAAGGTTACGCCGAAGCTTCCACCCCAGTTGCGCGCCAGGTTCGTCAGGCTCGATCCCTTATTGTTTTTGTTTGCCGGCAAGTACGAGTACGCAACTACGCTCACCGGAACGAAAAGGAAAGCGTACCCGAAGCCTTGCAGCGCACGTGCGAGCGCGTAATGAAAGTAGTCGGTTGCGGGCGTGAAGCTGCCGTAGTACCACATTGAGCCTGCCACTACGGCGAAGCTGAAGGCGATCATCGCACGTGGGCTCACCTTTCCTCGCTGCACCAGCTGCGCGACCGCGGGCGCCAGAAAAGTAATGACGGCTGCGCCCGGTCCCAGTACGAGTCCCGCGTCAGTCGCGGTGTAGCCATAGAGGCTCTGCAGAATTTCCGGGATCATGGTTGTGCTCCCGAACAGCACGAAACCAAACAGAAAGTAAAAAGCGGAAGCCAGTGCGAAATTTCGTTCCTTCAGCAGCTTCAATTCCACTACCGGATCCGGATTTCGCCACTCCCAAACGACTGCGGTTACCAGCGTTATACACGCAATTGAAAACAGGTACACAATGCGCGTGCTGCCAAACCAATCCTCGATCTGTCCCCGGTCCAACACCACTTCCAGGCACGCGAACCCGACCGCAATCAGCGCGATCCCAAACGCATCGATCTTGAGCTTGCCGCTTTGTCGAGCCGCTTTCACCTCTTCGACAAAGGCGGGCGGATCCTGCACAAGGCGGCTGCTCAGGGCTAACGAAATCAACCCGATCGGCACGTTGATAAAGAAGACCCAGCGCCAGCTGAATGTATCTGTGATCCATCCGCCCAGCGGCGGTCCGATCGCCGGGGCGGTGACGATTGCCATGCTGTAGAGCGCAAACGCCGCGGCGCGCTTAGCCGGCGGGAACGTATCTACTAAAATCGCCTGCTCAACCGGAGCCAGCCCGCCACCGCCGATGCCCTGCATCACTCGAAACACAACTAACAACCCTAGGCTCGGCGCTATTCCGCACAGAAAGGAAGTGGCCGTAAACAGGCCCACGCACATCATGTAATAATTCTTCCTGCCGAAGACCCGGCTCAGCCAGGCGCTCATCGGCAGAATGACGGCATTTGCTACCAGGTAGCTCGTTAGAACCCATGTGGACTCATCGAAGCTCACTGCTAGCCCGCCCGCGATGTGAGGCAGCGACACGTTCGCGATCGAAGTGTCGAGCAATTCCATGAACGTCGCGATTGTAACCGTGATTGCAACCGCCCACGGGCTGATCGCTTTCTTCTCTCGCGCGAGCGGCGGAATGGGTAGCGTCAACTCCGTCGCCATGGCTCATAGACTCAGCTGGAAACCGGCTAGTCGCAAATTTCTGCTACCCACTTCTCACCAGTGCGTGCTTACTACAATCAAGCGTCAGGGCGGAAGCCCGATCGAAGAAAGGTAACCAAAGATGCCTCGCCCGCATTTTCAACCCAGTTTTGGAGTGGTCGATAAAGAACAAGCCGCCACCGAATCTGGGATCGAGTTCTTACGAAAGCTAATGGACGGATCTCATCCGGCGCCGCCCTTCGCCGAACCCAGTGATATATGGATGGTCGAAGCCGAAAGCGGTCGCGCGGTCTTCGAAGGTAATCCCTCCGCCCGGTTTTACAACCCGATGGGCGTAGTCCATGGCGGATGGACGTCGATGCTACTCGATTCCGCCATGGGTTGCGTCGTGCATTCTCTGTTAAAGGCTGGCCAGGCTTACACCACGATTGAAATGAAGGTGAACTTCGTGCGCCCGATACTCGAAAAGACCGGCGCGCTCCGCTGCGAGGCCCACGTCCTTCATTTCGGCGGCCGCATCGCTACCTCAGAAGGGCGCGTCGTGGATGCGGCCGGTAAATTGATCGCGCACGGAGTCGAAACCTGCATGATCTTCAGCCTTTCGGGCGCTTGACCATGCACCGCGGTGTTATTCGCAGGAACGTCAACCCGCTCCGAAGGGTGGATTATGGCTCACCCAACGAGCTTCACTCCGTTCGCCGGTCGGAGCAGCTTGTAACACCTCGGCGTAACTCTCCAATTCGCTGCATATCACAGTTGCCGGAGACTTCTCGCTCAGCGGAAGTGCTACCGGCTTTGCTGTCCGTCCGTCCACGATGATCTCGAGCAGCGGTGTGACATCCTCCTGGCCACGCTTATCCATGACGTTGTAATCCCAACGTTTGCCTGTCCGGTCGCGCAATTCTGACAACTTAAAATCGATTTTTGCTTTGTCGTCAGATCCCAGATTTCCGTAACAACTCATATATGTCCTCTCGTTTTACTCGCGGTTCGCTGTTCGCGCTCAAGCGAGCGCCGAAAACTCCTCCGAGCCGATGATTGCGCTCGTCTGAACCGGATGTGGCTGCGCGTCTGACACGCTGTTATTTTGCGTGCAAACGTAATAACATCCGTTCAGCCCTTCGAAAATCGCCAGCACGGGGCCTTTTCCCAACCCGTGACTATCGCTGCCCACAACAGCCATGCGGCGCTGGCCGTCATGCTCAAACTTCAGGTGATAGATTCTTCTGTCGGTGACCCCACCGCTTGCCTCGGCGACCCGGTCCCGCAACACCTTATACAAATCCTCTGAGTGGCGCACGTCATTTGCGCTAGGAACAAAAAACCGCATTGGTACTCCTACGCTGATGTATTTACCAGTTATACACCAGCCCAGGTGTATTGTATCTCACGAATTTCTCTAACGCAGCGCATCAGAGGTGGGCCGGAGTAGCTATTTTGGTGCCGGGTTCCCGGCGACAAGAATTTGTCCCACAATGTATCTGAGGTGCTCCATGAAACCAGGTTTGTGTTTGGACATCGAAAACAGGGTCGCTACCCTTACGCTGAATACCCCTGAACGACGCAATGCGCTTTCCGTCGATCTCATGCTCGAACTTTTGGCGTCTCTCCACCGCCTTGAAGTCGATCGGTCTGTTCAAGCGATCATTCTCGCCGCTCATGGTGCGGTCTTTTCTTCGGGTCACGATCTGAACGAAATGGTGGAACGGGACCCTTCTGATTACAAGCGCATCTTTTGCGCATGTAACCACCTGATGGCGAAGATCCAGGCGGTGCCGCAGCCCGTCATCGCCGAAGTGCAGGGGCTCGCTACAGGGGCCGGCTGCCAGCTTGTCGCCACCTGCGATCTAGCTATCGCTTCGGAGCACGCCTCGTTCGCTACCCCGGGCGTCCGCATCGGGTTGTTCTGCTCAACTCCGATGGTTGCGTTAACCCGGTCGATCGGCCGCAAGCGCGCGATGGAAATGCTCCTCACCGGGGAAACAATCGACGCCGCCACTGCCGCCGAATGGGGATTGGTAAACCGTGCGGTTCCGGCTGCTCATCTACGGGCCGCGACCCTCTCGCTCGCGCATCGGATCGCTGAAGCCAGCCGCGTTGTCGTCGGGATCGGCAAAAACGCGTTCTACAAACAGGCCGAACTCGACCAGGCTGCCGCCTATACCCTGGCCAGCCAAACCATGAGTTCCAATGCCCAGGAAGCAGACGCGCAGGAGGGCATCACGGCGTTTCTCGAGAAGCGCCCCGCCCGGTGGCCGCGGCACGCTTAAATCTGTCTCGTGCTGGCCGCGAAACTCGACGGGGATGAGGTGCCTCTTCGTCGAAGAAGCTAGTTGCTGCCCAAACCTCCCTTCTGATTAGCCATTCTTCCGCTCTTCGCGGTGGCCTTGCGGTGTTCCGCCGCCGGTGCGACCATACGCGCGACGGGCACTATTCAACCACTCGAATTGTTAACAGTTCAGGTGCCAGTAGTCGCGTAACCGTAAACGAAGGGGCGCTGCTTGCGGAGTTTGATTAAACTAAGGAATTGCAGGCGCTGCGCGATGCCGAGCCAAATTCGAGGATCTAAGTCATCAGGTGGACCAGAAAGCGACTGCCCGTCGCTCACTCGGCCCGCAGAGTTCGGATCGGATCGATACGCGCGGCTCTCCACGTTGGAACAGAACTGGCCGCGATAGCAACAATCAACACCAGCAGCACGACTGCGATAAAGGTGTACGGATCTGTGGGCCTGACCCCTACTAACATCTTCGATAAAAATCTGGTCAGCAGAAACGCAGCCGTTGTGCCGGCGAATATCCCGGCAGCCGTAATTTTTAAAGTTTGGCTGAGAATCAGACCGACCACACTGCTCGCTGTTGCCCCGATTGCCATGCGCACGCTGATTTCGTAAGAGCGCTGCGACACCGAGTACGACATTAACCCATAGAGTCCGATGGCTGAAAGCACCAGCGCAGTTGCGGCGAAGCTGAGAAAGACCCAAATCGTGGAACGAAAATCTGACAGGGAGTTCCCCACTATGGCGTCGAGACTTATCACCTTTCCCACGGCCGCCGCAGGATTCGCATCGACGGCAAGACGGCGCAGCTCTACCGCGGTTCGGTCGGCACTGGCCGTCGTTTTTATGAGTAAGTCCATCGCAACCGGAATCTGGCCCGTGCCTTGAACCGCTTGCGCGTACGGCATGTAGACCGCGCCGCTAATCGACCCCGGCGAGTGATTTGCTAGGTCGAATTGCCTGACATCCGCAACCACTCCGACCACTGTCCTCCAGTTCTTTTCTCCCGATCGTTTGATATGTTTGCCGATCGGATCGATACCCGGCCAGAAGCGCCTTGCGGTCGAAAGTGAAATCAAGACAACCGGTGAAGAACTCGGAGCATCCGCTTCGGTGAACGCCCTCCCCGCAATGAGCGGGATCTGCATGACGTGAAAATAACGGGAGCTCACGGCACCGGTCCACAGCATGGGTGACGGGAACTCAGCCGTTCTGGGATGGTCTTCCACGTCCGCAGCAATGACAGGCAATTGGCCATCGAACGGTACGGTGTTGGCTACTGTCGCATCAAGTACGCCGTTCAGACCTCGCGCCTCCGCGACCAGGCGGTCATAGAAAGCAATGCAAGATTCACGTTGCAGACAGAACGAATCATTGGGACTGATTCTGATCGTTGCCACCCGTGCGGCATTGAAGCCGGGATTCGCGGTAGTTAGAGCATAAAGACTCTTCATGAGAAGCCCTGCGCCAGCGACCAAAACAACTGTGAGGGCAATCTCCGCAGCTATCAGCCAGCTGCGCAGGGCAACCCATGTTTTGGTCGCCGATCGTTGACTACCGGTTCGCATCGCCTCGATGAGATCCGGTCTTCCGGCACTCAGGGCGGGAACGATCCCGAAAGATAATCCGGTAAGGACACAGAGCGCGGAGGTGAAGGCAAAGACGTGCCAGTCGAGAGCCGCTTCAGCGATACCCGGAATCTCAGATGGAACGACGGCTCGAAACAACGAAATCGAAGCGGTTCCAAGAGCGATGCCGAGCGCGCCTGCGGCCAGAGCGAGCAGCAGGCTCTCGGTCAGAAACTGGCGCGTGATCCGCGCGCTGCCCGCGCCTAGCGCCGCACGCATCGCCACCTCCTTGCGGCGTGCTGTTGCACGCGCCAGCAGCAGGCTTGCGACGTTGGCACACGCGATGGTCAGTACCGCCCCCACGGCTCCCAGCAGGATGAACAACTTGCTACGGGTCTCTCCGGCCAGATCCGTTTGCAACGGAATGGCTGTCGAATCGGCATTCCAGCGCCTTGGCATGGGCCAGGGGAAAAGCTTCCAGACGTCCTGAGCGAGTTGGTGGATCTCGCTCCGGGCTTGCTCAATGTTTGCCCCAGACCGGAGCCTCGCGATGAGCGGCACGAACTCCCCGCCCCAGTAATCCGTTCCGTCGCTCGGGTCGATACGCGCCGGAATCCAAAATTGCACGGCGGTCGAAGGAAAACCAAAACCCGCCGGAGTTATGCCAACTACCTGCCGGTTGATGCCGTTGAGGTTAATTGTGCGGCCAACAAGTTCTGGGTCCGCATGAAACTTGCTTCTCCATAGACCGTTGCTTAAGATCACCACGCCGTCTCTTCCCGGGACGTCTTCTCCCGGCTCGAAAGTACGCCCTCGTTCGACGCCGGTTCCGAGCACGGAAAAGAAATTTGCTGACGTTTCGCTTCCGGTAATTCGCGAAGCCGGGCCCACACCCGTCAGGTTGAACTCCGCACCCGGACTGACGAAAGCGATGTCCATTGTCTTCGAACGCTGTCCGAAGTACTCCAGGATCGCTTTTGGATAAAGCTGCGTAATCCGTATGAGACGGCTCGGGTCCTTGTAAGGCAGCGGCTTGATCAGCAGAGTGTCAATGATGCTGAAGATTGCTGTGTTTACCCGCAATGCCGAGAGCGAGCGAGAAAATCGCGATGCAGGCGAACACAGGATTGCGCCTGAAGCTTCGCAGTGCGTACCTGAGGTCTTGCAACAAATTATCTATCCAGCGGAAGCCCCACATGTCCCGGCTCTCCTCTTTCGCGAGTGTCACGTTGCCCATCTCCCGGCGGCTCTCTTCCTGTGCGGTGTGGATTGGGCCTTTTTCACGCGCAGCGGATTCCTTCAGCTGAAAGTGAAAAGCCAGTTCTTCGGATAGTTCCTGGCTAAGCCGGTCCCGGCGCGCCCAAAACAGAATTTTTCGACACGTCCGCCCACACACGTCGAACATTCCGTTACGCCATCTCTAGAACTCTTTGAATGGCCCCGATCATCTGCGCGAATTCCTTCCGCTCAGCGGCGAGTTGCTTGCGCCCTGCCGGCGTTAGGGTGTAATAGCGCGCACGCCGGTTGTTCTCCGATGCGCCCCACTCCGCAGTCACCCAGTTATTGATCAGCAGCCGCTGCAAGGCCGGATACAGCGAGCTCTCACCGATCTGGAGCATATCCTCTGAAACCTGCTTAAGCCGCTGAGCGATGCCGTAGCCGTGCATAGGCCCAGCCGCAAGAACGCGCAATAAGAGAAGATCGACTGTTCCCGGTAACAGCTCACCGGGTGCTGATTTCGTTTCCATCGGCTACTGATGGGAGTGTGCCACGTTTACCCGAAGCTGTCAATACCCATCGGGAGCCGATGGGAGTGAGCGCGGGCTGCAGGTCGCTCGTTCCCACGTGGCCAGTCCGCGCGTGGCTGTTCTGCCCTACTCCGTGCGAAGCGCCTTTATCGGTGAAATCGACGCGGCAAAGCTCGCCGGAATCATAGCGGCTACCAGCGCGCACAAGCCGAGCGCGGCCGCAGCCGCCGTCAGTGCGAGCGGATCCCAGAACGGGACGTTATATAACTGGCTCGAGATCAGGCGTCCTGCCCCAACCGCCAGCACCAATCCGGCTGCCAGCCCGATGGCAACCCGGGCAAAAGCGCCGCGTAGTACGTATCGCACCACTTTTGTCCTGTCCGCGCCGAGTGCCATGCGTATCCCAATCTCATTGGTCCGCTGCGCTACTGTATACGCGGTGACACCGTATAGTCCCACGGCGGCTAACAGCAGCGCCACTGCCCCGAACAGTCCGGCGAGGCTCGCCACTGCGCGCTCCTGATCGAACGTCAATTCGACCTGCTGCTTCATGGTCCTCACGCTATTGATCGTCAAGTTCGGATCTGCCCGCGTCAGGATTCGCTTGATCAATGGCTCTAGAACGCCGGGTGAGGTCTTCGTGACGAGCATCATTCCCTCAACGAAATGGGACTGCAAATCGATCCTCTTCATGATTGGGTTCTGATAAGCAACGTTCTGCTCGAGAGGAGCGTAGAACATCGGCCGCGCGGGCCTGCTCAGGGAAAATCCCGCGAACTTGGCATCGCGTACGATGCCGATAATGCGAAACGTACTTGCAGCCTCTGGAACGTCCAACCCGAAGTGCTGCCCAAGCGGATCTTCTCCGCGCTTAAAGAAGCGCTTCACAAACGCCTCGTTGACAATTGCAACATTCGCCGTCGCCGGGTTGTCGCCGGGATTGAAATAGCGCCCGCGCAATAGACTAACCCCAAAGTTCTGCAGGTAGTCTGTGCTCACCCGGTCCCACGATGCGCCTGCCTCTTCGCTCAACTTGGGGGCCGGGTGACCGGAAACCAAAATGATCTCGCCCCAATTGTTAGTCAGCGGATTGTAAAGTGCGAGGCCAGACCCTTGAACTCCCGGCAAGCCGTTAAGGCCATCCTCGATCTGACGATAGAGCGCGGCCAGTCTGGGCTGCGTATAGGCAGTCGAAGGCGAATTTAATGAAATCACAACACGGCCGTCAGTCCGGAAGCCGAAATCCTGGTGCTCCAACTTATTTAGACTTCGCGCGAGCATAGTGGCGCCCGCGACCAGCACGACCGATAAAGCCACCTGCACAACGAGCAGCGCCTTACGAGCAAACGACGAGCGGTCGCTCGTGCTGCGGCCGGCGCCGCGCAAGGCTTCCACCGGATCAGTTCGGGTGGCGAACCACGCGGGAGCTGCACCGAAAACAACTCCCGTCAAGAGGGCCACCCCGAACGCAAAAGCGAGAACGACGGGTGACGGCAGCGTGCTGATCGGCAGAAAGTGCGAGCTTCGAAACGCCAGACTAAGCAGCAAGCGCGCGGCTGTCACCGCCACCACGAGCCCTGCGACTCCGCCGGCGATGGCCAGCAGGACCGCTTCGATAAGAGCCTGCGCAATGATCTGACCCCTGCTCGCCCCGATCGCGAGGCGCAGGGCTGTTTGTCCCCGGCGCGCCACCGCGCGAGCCAGCAGCAGGTTCGCCACGTTGGCACACGCAATCAGCAGCACCATCGCGCACACCGAAAGCAGAATCTGGAGACTGCGCCCGTACTCCTCCTTCATCGCCGCAACTCCGGCTCCCGCCGGAACCACGTTGATCACTTGCTTCGGAAGCATCCGGATTACGTCCGGCATCCAGTTTGAGGGATAGCCGGAATCATGCTGCATCCATTGCCGCAGAATCCCGGTCAGGCGCGGCCCCATCCCGGAGGTAGAAGCGCCCACACGCAGGCGGCCAATGATACGCAGCCACGCCCCGATAGACTGATGCAGCAGCGTCGAGTTACCGGCGATCACGGGTTCCTGCTGCACGGGAATCCAGATGTCCGGCGGATCGCCGCGCAGCGTCTCTCCGAAGAATCCAGGCGGTGTCACCCCGATCACCGTGAAGGGATGCCCCTCGAGAACAAAAGTTGAACCTACCACCGCGGGATCGGCCCCGTACTCTGTCTGCCAGGTCCGATGGCTGATTACTGCAACCGGCGCAGCCGAAGCCTTATCGTCTTCGGGCGAAAGTACGCGGCCGCCAAATGCCTTCACGCCGAGCGTCGAGAAGTAGTTGCCTGTGACATATTCGGAACCGAGGGGTTTAGCAGGCGCCGGATCGCCTTCGCGCCGTACGCTCACACGGCCTCCGCCTGCCTGAAACGCCGCCAGTTCTTCGAACTCCGGTGTCGCTGCCTTCAGCTGTTCGTAAAGCGGGAACGAAAACATGCCCCACCGGTCTTGCGGGCCGCCTTCCTGACAACAATCGTCGCCGTCGCCTACCCGATAGAGAAGCGCCGGATCCGAGACCGGCAGCGAGCGCAGCATCACCGCATGCATCAAAGTGAAGATGGCAGTGGTCCCGCCGATTCCCAAGGCCAGGGTGAGTATGGCCGCTCCCGTAAACACCGGTGACTGCCTGAATTGCCGCACCGTATAGCGAAGGGTACCGTCGAGGTTCTGCACACGAGTCTCTTACCCTCTTACGCTGTTAGGAGCACCCGAGGTTCCTTTTTTCAAACGAATATTCCTGACCGCCTGCACCGCTTCGTTGCCGAAGGGTCTCGCGGGCCTCGCCCTTCCCACCCGTCCCTGATCGGACCGGATCCGTGCTACTTTTCACTTGACGCAGTGGAGTTATCGCGCCTTTTTAAGAGATAGAACGCGGTATCCACGTTGTGGCTGATGCCGAACGTATCTTTTGTGTGGCCCGCATCCGAACGAAAGACCTTCTCGATCGTGTAGTCCGTCTCAAGAAACTTCATATACGGTCTCGTGATGAAGGACTGATACTCCATTTCCCGCAGCGCGATCCATTCCGGCCGCATCGCCTCGAGCATGCGGTCCAGCTTGCGAGAATCCGGATGGCTCTTCAGAAACGCGCTGACCTCGGGACTGGCGAGACCGGGGAAATCGAGCACCGGCATGCGCGAATAATACCCGATGAAGCCCAACGGTTCGCAGGCGACAACGTCACCCGGCCTTTTATGCGTAAATAAGTAACGCCCAATCGCTTTTCGTACTGGATTTTCAATGTACCCGTTGATCTCGCGCTCCGTGCGAAACGTTACCGGGAGAACCGCTAGCAAAGGAACAATGAAAATGAAGCATGCCGTTCGTGCCAAAGGCGTCGTTTTCAGCGGGAGCGCAAAGGTCTTGAGCAGTGCGCTGAGCCCCAGAACCAGGGTCAGGCAATTCACTGCGCTGAAGGGCACCAGATACCAGCCGAAGATTGCCTGCACGAAGAAGATGTAATAAAGGGAGTAGCCAACTAGAAAGCCGACCGGCAGGATATAAAACCTGTTAAACCGTCCAATCATCCCGGCAATTCCGATCAGCAGAGCCATTAGGGCTACGCGTGACAGAAAACCTCCGTCGAAAAACTTCAGGTAGCCGGTGCCGTGGCCCGCGAATGAAGGCCCGAGTGGTAGAAAAATTCCGTCAAAGAATCGGCCCCATGCGACGTCGAAAAATCGCGCTGAGAATGGTTCGATTTGCGCCGTCCAGAGCCCGTATCCCATACTTTTCGCGAGAATCGTGTTAGGCACCGGAGAACCGTAGTACCAGGTTGTAAATAGCAGCCACGGGGCGTAGAGAGCCGCCCCCAAACCGGCACTCTTCATCAGGATTGAGCGGTCAGTCACGAAGAGATACAGCGCAACCACAAGCAGGAAAATCGCAAAGTCGGGCCTTGCATATAGGCATAGTGCCATCGAAATCCCCAACCCTACGGTATTGAGCTTGAGGGCCTGGTACATCGTCAGAAAAAGGACGAAAACCGCGATCTGCGATTCCATCCCGGCCATGCCCCACAAAATTTGGTGATGCTCAAACGCGAGATATGCGCAAAGCATATACACCAGCCAGATGCTCGCGAAGAAAGCGCGATTGAGAGCAATAGCCGCGGCCAGCAGCACGGTCGGAATACTGATCAATGCCGAGACGATTTTGAGGAAGATCAGGCCCCATCCCGGATGGAAGATATCTGCCGTCAGCGGAACGAGAACACTGAGCGGGCTTGTGAACCCATGCAGAGGGCGGTATCCCGGATGGTGATGGGTCAATCCGAACCCTAACCGGACGTTCTCCGAGTGCAGTACCGAAATGAGCGCATCTTCCCAAGTGCGATGCGTGTAGTGCCAGAAAAATAGCCGCAGCAAACAGCCCGCTATCGCGATCCCTACAACGATCCGGCGAGACCGGGCATCGAGGTCTCTGATTTCTTTAGGCAGCAAGAAAGGCACGCTTCTTCGTAGCGCGAGCGTGTCAGTCAAAGTGCGAGTCATCTTGCTTCAGCTTTCCGCTATAAGATCTTTTATTCGATTTCTCAGCCGGAACTCTGATGACTAACGGGGAAAAAGGCGCGAAAGAGTAATCTGTCGCTTAACTTCGAAGATCATAGCACCCGCTTATTTGCGAAAATTCGGCCGCCGGCGACAGGAAGACCAGCATCGCGAACTGTGCAAGACCGAGCCCCAAAAGACCTGGGAGTTTTCCCTCCCCTGAAATATTATCCGGATTTCCTCCGTCTAAGTTCCGAGTAGCGCGTCCCGATTGCGAACATTTACTTCAATCGGGATCGCCGCTCAGCTTGTTTCATCGGGAAGGGAACTGAAAACGGGAGTTTGACAATGAGCGATATCTGCGACTCAAACCAATCGTCTCCTTGCCTTCCAATCCATCGAATCCCCGGGGATCATTCGATGAAAAAGATGCCAACTCAATCCCTATGGCAGCCATCGTTCCTGGCCATCACCATGGGAACGCTCTTCGCGCTACCGGGTCCGACCTTCGCGGGCGCCAAACCGAACTTCGGCCCTAACGTGTATATCCTCGATCCCAGCATGCCGGCCGCCCAGATGCAGCTCGATCCGCTAACAGTGAAGCTTAACGGGAACGGCGAGATTCTCCACATTGTGAACGATGCGGGTACTCCGGCAACGGTCAACGCGCGGCGCACTGTCTGGTGACTTACTCGCAGTAACGCAAGTTCATAGTGAGTACTGCTCTCGTTTACCTCGTGTAGGGAAATCGTCCGCAGATTTCCCTACACGGCAAAACACAAAAATGTATCGTTTCACCACCCGCTTCTCCCGCCTCCTTCTAGCAGCCGCTCTGCTCGGCATAACCCTCCATGCGGACCCTGTTACGGTTCATCATCCTCAGGGCTCTGCGCATGGCTTTGTCGCTCTCAGAACTCTTGATGGCACCCGCATCGCCACCGGTGACATGACCCAGATCGTTAAGGGAGATCGCATCTTTTCGCGCCTCTTTTTTCGATTCCGTGACGGCTCGATCGATGACGACACCACCGTCTTCACTCAACACCGCGTATTCCGCTTAATTAGCGATCACCATATCCAACGCGGCCCGTCCTTCCCAAAACCGATCGACGTCTTCATCGACGCTGTGACCGGCGAAATAACATCGCACACTCCGGATGGAAAGGTCAGGCGCGACCACATTGACCTCCCGCCCGATGTCTCGAACGGCCTGCCGCCCAATCTCCTCATGAACGTCCCGCCGTCCATCCCTGAAACGAAACTCTCCTTTGTAGCGCCAACCGAGAAACCGCGGCTTATTCATATCTCGATCAAGCCCGCGGGCGAAGTCCCGTTTACCATCGGAGGCACCAGGCGCAAGGCCGTCGACTTTGTGCTTCACGTAGAACTCGGTGGAATCACCGGAATCGTCGCACCCCTTGTCGGTAAGCAGCCTCCCGACTACCACATCTGGATCCTCGACGGTATCTCGCCCGCATTCATCCGCGAAGAAGGCCCGCTCTATGAGGGCGGCCCTGTCTGGCGCGTCGAACAGATAAGTCCCGGCTTTCCTCGTTAGCCCTTTTTCATTCGTGTTCTGCTCCCACCCGCCTAAGGTTCGTTCCAGACCTGCCGGCACCCACCTTCGTTCCCCGGATCTCTCAATGAAGTAAAATCGCGGGGCGATGACCAAACTCGAGATGCTCGCGGACATCGAGGAAATCGGAATCATACCGGCGGTTCGCGCGTCCTCTGCTTCTGATGCCCTGTTTGCATCCGAAGCCGTCTTCACCGGCGGTATACCCGTGGTGGAAATCACCATGACAATCCCTGGCGCGGTCGGCGTCATCTCTCAGCTCGTTCGCAGCTGCCCTCGCGTGATTGTGGGCGCCGGAACTGTACTCGATCTCGATACGGCGCGCGTCTGTTTGGATGCCGGTGTGGGCTTTCTCACCAGCACCGGCCTCGATCCCGAGCTTGTACAATTCGCAAACCAGCAGGATATCCTTATGATTCCTGGCGCCCTCACACCTACTGAAGTCGTCATGGCCGGGCGCGCCGGCGCCGCCCTTATCAAGATTTTCCCTTGTTCGAGTGTTGGCGGACCCTCGTATATGAAGGCCCTACGCGGCCCTTTCCCCGATGCCGGCTTGATCGCCTCCGGGGGTGTTACTCAACAGACCGCCGCGAACTACATCCGCGCTGGGGCCGATGTGCTCGGTATCGGCCGTGATTTGATCCCCCCCGAAGCTGTCTCCGCCAGAAATTCGGATTGGGTCCACGAACTCGCTCGCCGCTTCATCGGCATGGTGAAACAAGCGCGGATTGACAAATCGAAAAATGGTTCCCATTCCCATCATTAGTAAAAGTAGCTCTAGCTCTCGCTCCATCAATCGCCGCTCTCTACCCACCTGGGCTGCAGAGCGCCTTAGGACCGCCGCCGCGTGATCCGGTACTTGGTCGACTTTGCCCTGAACAATCGATTTCTGATTGTCCTCACGGCCACGCTTCTTCTCATCTGGGGGGCGATCTCTTTCCACAACCTGCCCGTTGAGGCCTATCCTGATGTCGCTAACAATTACGTCCAGGTCATCACACAATGGCCGGGACGGGCCGCTGAAGAAGTCGAACAGCAGGTCACGATTCCGCTTGAGATCGCGATGAACGGCATCCCTCATCTCGATCATCTCCGCTCGGTCTCCATCTTCGGTCTCTCCAGCCTCAGCTTGATCTTCGATGATGAGTCCTCCAATGACCTGAATCGCCAGAAAGTGCTCGAACGGCTTTCCCAGGTCACCCTGCCCTCCGGCCTGCAAGCCCAGATCGGATCCGATTACAGTCCCGTGGGCCAGATCTATTGGTACACCCTTCACAGCACTAATCCCAGCTACGATGTCATGGCTCTTAAATCGCTGGAGGATTGGACACTCGAAAAGCAATTCAAATCCGTTCCCAACGTCGTTGATGTAAGCAGTTTCGGAGGTACCACTCGCGAGTATCAGGTGCGCATAGACCCCAATAAGCTGATCTCTTATGGACTCGGAATCAGTCAGGTCGAACAGCAGTTAGCAAACAATAACGTAAACGCTGGCGGCAGTTTTCTTGAAGCCGGGATGCAGCAGATCAACGTCCGTGCAATCGGCCTCGTCGACGACGTCAGCGACATCGAAGATATTCTGATCAAGACTCAGAACGGCACCGCCATTCGCGTCAAAGACATCGCCACAGTCTCCCAGGGACCCCGCATCCGGCTCGGCAAGATCGCCAAAGCAATCCATCGGGCGGACGGCAAAATTATCGATAACCGCGACGTGGTTGAAGGCATCGTCCTCTTACGCAAAGGCGCCGATTCCCAATCCACCCTCGCCGGCATTCACGAAAAGGTCAAGGAACTGAACGACCACCTTCTTCCTCCTGGAGTCAAGGTGATTCCGCACCTCGACCGCAGTGATCTGCTGACTTACACCACCCATACCGTCCTGCACAATTTGACGGAGGGGATCATCCTCGTTGCCGTCATACTGTTCCTGTTCCTCGGCAACATTCGGGGCGCCTTCATCGTGGCCCTCACGATTCCCTTTTCCCTGCTATTCGCATCCATCTGTCTCGACCTGAACAAAATTCCTGCGAATCTTCTATCCCTCGGAGCTCTTGACTTCGGAATGGTGGTCGAGGGCGCCGTGGTTATGGTCGAAAACATCATCCGCTATTTGGCTCGCCATAACCAAGACGGTAAGCCTGCCATGGAATCGATTCGCGAAGCTGCGCACGAAGTCCAGCGGCCCGTCTTCTATTCCATTGGCATCATCATCACCGCCTATCTCCCGATCTTCACCCTGCAGCGTGTCGAGGGCCGGCTCTTCAAACCCATGGCTTGGACCGTTTCCTTCGCCCTCCTCGGGGCATTGATCTTCTCAATGCTCATCGCTCCTGTGCTGTGCAGCCTGCTTCTCGGCAAAAAGGTCCGCGAGTGGCGCAACCCGATCATGACCGCTCTCTCCAGCAGTTATCTCTGGCTCTTGCGTCGCGCCATTCGCTTTCGATGGGTGACGGTTGCCATTGCGGCGGCTGCCTTCGGAGTGTCGGTCTGGATTATGGTGACGGGAGTAGTAGGCTCGGAGTTTCTTCCGCATCTTGATGAGGGCGCCATCTGGGCTCGCGCCACGCTCGCACCCAGCACCGGCCCCCAGTCCGGAATAGACGTGATGGATCGTGCCCGCATTATCCTGGCGTCGTTCCCTGAAGTTACAAAGGTCGTAAGTCAGGTTGGTCGCCCCGATGATGGTACCGACACTACCGGATTTTTCAACACCGAATATTTCATCGATCTCAAACCTAAAGAGGATTGGCGGCCCGCCTTCCGCCAGAACAAGGAAGAACTCATCGGCGCTATGGACCGCGAGCTCGAGCGCATCCCCGGCGCGCTTTGGAATTTTTCCCAGCCGATCGCCGACAACATGGAAGAGGCCGTCAGCGGCGTCAAAGGCCAGCTCGCAATCAAGATCTACGGCGATGACCTGAAGACACTGGAAAGCAAAGGTCAGGAAATTGTCAACGTCATGCGATCCATCCGTGGCGTTGCCGATCTCGGACTGTTCCGCGTCATCGGACAACCAAACCTCCAGTTCAAAGTCAATCGCAGGATAGCGGCCCGCTACGGTCTCAACGTATCCGACGTCCAGGATGCCATCGAAACCGCCGTTGGCGGCAAAGCCGTAGGCCAGGTGCTCAAGGGCGAGCAGCGCTACGACTTGGTCGCCCGTTACGACGCCCCGTTTCGCACCACCATAGAGGATGTCCAGAACATCCGGCTGCTGGCCCCATCCGGTGAGCGAGTAGCTCTCGTTCAGCTGTGCGACGTCCGCGTACTCGACGGCGCTTCCGAGATCTATCGCGAAGCCAACTCCCGCTACGTCGCGCTGAAGTACAGCATCGTCGGACGTGACCTCGGCAGCGGCGTTGAAGAGGCCATAAGTAAAGTTTCCAAGCAGGTGAAGCTCCCCGTCGGTTACAAGCTCGATTGGGCTGGCGAGTACGAGAGCGCCAAACGTTCCCAAAAACGCCTTTCCATCATCGTGCCGATCACCTTGCTCGTCATCTGCCTGATTCTCTACACGATGTTCAATTCCCTGAAATGGGTGCTTCTCATCATCGCCAACGTAGCCATGGCGCCCTTAGGCGGACTATTGGCCCTTCTGTTGACGGGCACTCACCTCAGTGTCTCCTCTGGTGTCGGCTTCCTCGCGCTGTTTGGCGTTTCCGTTCAGACCGGCGTCATCATGCTCGAGTACATCAATCAGCTCCGAGCCCGCGGAGAAACGATTATCGATGCCGCGATCGACGGCTCTGTCCGTCGGCTTCGCCCGATTATGATGACCATGCTGGTCGCGAGCGTGGGCCTGTTGCCTGCCGCGCTCTCCCGTGGCATCGGCTCTGATTCTCAGCGCCCTTTCGCCATCGTCATCGTTGGTGGCCTGGTCGCCGCATTGTTGCTTGGCATATTCTTGCTGCCCACCCTTTATGTGTGGGTCGCCAGCAACGCCGACGTCCTTCCCAAGCCCGAGGGAGAGACCGAGGAAGGCTGATCTGCGCAGTTGCCGCTCAGAAGTGAAAGTGGAGAAACTCGCTTGGGTTGGTCAACCGCGTAACACAATGCTCGCGAGCTGCGCTTACCCAAATCGCAGGAATCAAGTACGGAACAATTCGAAAGGCCAGGATCGCCAGGGGGATAGACTCTCCAGAATAACTGCCACCCTCGCTATAAACCTTCGTATCAGGTTGTGAAGTTGGTCTGTCTGAATGAAGTCTATCCGTCTTCCGCCCGTAAGCAGCCAACAAAAGTCAGACGGCACTACTCCTGCCGTACACCGCCTGCGTACGCGATCCTGGCGTGTCCAGTACTAATGCTTCCAGTGGTTGTGGTTGTCCTGATAGTCCTTCAGGCGGGTCAAGTCATCGCTGAGAACCGCCCGGTCGCGCGGCGCCAGTCGTTCGTCATTGGCCGATTTCCGAATCGAATCGATTACGTCGTTCAACGTGCCGTTGTCGAACCGTCCCTGATCGAGCTTGGCTTGTAGCTCTGTAAGTTCTTGCTTCGTTCTCTCCAGACGTGTGCGCTCCTTGTCACTCGCCGCTCTGGCACTCCAGACATGATCCAGATCCGACCTCACCTGTAAAAATACTTGGGATCGCCAGTTCTCATTCTGATAGCGCTGGTCACGATCGTGATACCAGTCTTGCGCCCCGGCACTCACGCCGAGAAACGCTGCTAATACTAAGCCAGCTGTAATAGTGTGCTTCATTTTGAAGCTCCTCCTGACACCATTATCGGATGTGTTCTCGCTTGTGTACCGCGTCTGTTAGTTAAAATTCCTAAGTCGAGAGTAACGTGAGTTAGGCATGCCGGTACACCCAGTTACCTCGCCCGTTTATCAAGTAATAAGATTCGTTTGAGTACTCTGACGGGAGTTCTGAAATTACATGAAGGCGCTTTAACCCACGATCACGGCTTCGCGCCGGCGGCGGCTTCTTGTAGCGGTATCGGCGTCACCGTGGTCGAGGAGGGCAGCAACATTGTCAAGTTGCAGCTCGGAGTCGTGTATTCAGAGCAGTAGAGAATACTCCGCCGGATGAGCTTCTCAGGTCCCGCATCGGGAAATGGGAAGGTGTAATGCTCCGCAGGAACTGCTTCCGCCGCAGCGCTGAAAACGGAGCGCGCGAGCGACAGTGCAAATAACAGTCCGGCTGCTGATCGGTACGACATGTCTGGGTGCCGCGGGCACACCGCAGCTATCCGGCGGGAAAATTACCGCCGGATTAGTAACATAACCGAACCGCAGCCGATTTACTATTCGCCCTCTTCGTTCCCTGGGAATAGCCGCTACTGCTTAGTCGTCCTTGCGATTGAGTCGAGATCGGCAAGTGTTTCAGCAGGGAGCGCCAGCGTCGCGGCCTTGAGATTCTCACGCAGATGCTCAACCGACGATGTGCCCGGAATCAACAGAATGTTCGGCGAACGATGAAGCAGCCACGCAAGCGCGACCTGCATCGGCGTTGCCCCTAACGATGCCGCTGCTTCGTTGAGAGCCGAAGACTGCAAAGGACTGAATCCACCTAGCGGAAAGAACGGCACATAAGCCACTCCTTGCCCGGCAAGCTCATCGACAAAGCGGTCGTCGCTGCGGTTCGCCACGTTATACAGGTTCTGCACACACACAATGTCGGTTATCTTCTGCCCCTCACGGAACTGCTCGGGACTGATGTTACTTAGACCAAGATGACGAATCAGCCCCTGATTCTTGAGCTCCGCCAGCGCGGTCAACGGCGCTTCAATAGATCCCTCCGAGGGCCCCATCATCCCTCCTACCCGCAGATTGACCACATCCAGCCTCTCAAGCCCGAGATTCCGGAGATTATCATGCACCCCATCCGTCAGTTCCTGGCGCGACAGAGCAGGCACCCATGCCTTGTCCTCAGTCCGGCGCGCGCCCAGTTTGGTGACAATCACTAGGCCTTCCGAATACGGATGAAGAGCCCGCTTGATGATCTGATTGGTCACATGCGGACCATAAAAATCGCTCGTGTCGATGTGATTCACCCCGGAATCAACCGCCTCCCGCAGTACAGCCAGCGCCCCGTCCATGTCGCGCGGCGGTCCAAACACCTGCGGACCTGCCAGTTGCATCGCACCATAGCCCATACGGTGCACGCTCATCGATGTGCCGGGTAGTGTAAAGCTGCCTCCCAGCTCCATTGCTTTCGTCATTGTTTCTCCTCTTGGGTTCATACCTTCGCTCCAATTCCTGCTTACATATGCTTAGATGAAGAAAGCCTCAGGTTAGGAGTTCGCATTTTGCCTCAGCGTTCGAATGCGCTGCTGGAGCCGCGAAAAGCGCCCGTTCAAGCGCGATCGGCCGCCAGCGTGGATGCCATTCTCGAAGCCACCATTCAGGTTTTGCTCAACGTCGGGAAAGAACGCCTGACCACCACTCGCGTGGCTTTTCGCGCCGGTGTCTCCGTCGGAACTCTTTATCAGTACTTCCCCAACAAGAGCGCTCTGTTGCAGGCTGCCTTGAGACGCCATGTGGACGGAGTGGCCGACGCGGTGGAACGAATCTGTCGCGAGCAGAGGGGCAACACTCTCAAGGACATGGGCACAGCCCTCGTTACAGCATTCCTGAAAGCCAAGATGAAAGATGCCAAAGCGAGCGTCGCTCTCTATTCGGTTAGCTCCGATGTCGACGGCGCGAAGATCGTGCAGCAAACAGGCGTTCGATCCAACAAGGCAATCGCTGGGATGTTGGCAACCGCCAGCGAACCCCTCACCAAAGATCCGCAACTCGTGGCTTCAATGCTCCAGTCCGCCATGGCCGGAGTGAGCCGGAGCCTGCTCGAATGCGACGCCCCTGAGGCCCGACTGGACACGTTACGGCAGGAGCTCATCATCTTTGTAAGCGCCTATCTCGCGACCTGTTCCACTCGCCCGCTTGCCCTGCGTTAAAGACCATACCGGAGCGCCGGCCCAAAGCAATTTCCACTGTAATCGCGACTACTTAGGCAAGCGAGCCGTATCGCGATTTTCTTAAATCGCTTTTGAGGAGTAGAATCAGGCTCTGACGTCACTTCCAGGAGACCGCATATGATTTCTGCCCTCAAATCCTCTTCCACGCGCCGCAGCTTGCTTGTTCGCCCCGCTTACATTGCTGCGCTTGCGGGCACGGCATCGATTCTCACTCGCGACACGCCCGCTCTTGCGCGCACCCAAGCGGCCCCTCCGAAGCAGCCCCCAATGCCCCGCATGGCGCCCCCATATGACAAAGCCACAATCAATCTGATCGGTCCCAGGTCAGGTTACAGCCCGCAGGTCGCAACCATTGTTACCATGCTCACCTGGATGGAGCCTGCCGTTCTCGGCCCCACGCGCGGCTTGAGCCGGCAGGAACTCGACTTCCTTTTCGACAAAAACGCCAACACCATCGGGGCGCTCATGCTCCACCTTGCCGCCAGCGAAGTCCTCTATCAGCGATTGACCTTCAACAACGAAAACTTCGAAAAGCTCCCGGCCGACTATGAAGCAAAGTGGGGCCCCGCAATGAACCTCGGGGACGCTGGCCGGTCCTCTATAAAGGGCCATGACATCGCGTTTTATCAGGACGCTATCCGCGAGGCCCGCGAGAAAACGCTCGCCGAGTTTGCTAAGCGTGATGATGCCTGGCTACTCGCCCCGCTCAAAGAGCCGGGCTGGGGCGGCGGACCCGTCAACAACTACTGTTTGTGGTTCCACGTCTGCGAGCATATCTCGCACCACGCCGGCCAGATCGATTTCCTGATCAAACGGCTACCCGGCGCGAAGCCCGACGCCGCTGCTGCCGGTTAATCCGCTTCGTCGCCCGCGGGCCCGGTCCCAATGGACCGTTGCCGAGACTCGATGGGAGCAGCTTGCCCGTCTTCGATGCCCAGCTGCGTTGATCAGGAGTGAACGCCAACGTGTTCACCCAACCATAGGAAACCGTGCAGATTGACTCTGCTGAATTCTGCGGCATTCATCGGCTACGCGAAGCCGCCCCAATTTTTTCCAGCCGAACGGAACAAATGGCCGGAAGCCCTCGTCCTATTTGTGAGTCCTATATTAGGGACTACCGAATATGGTCACGAATTCACCCGATCGAGAGTGGAAAAAAGGAAGCGCCGAGCTTCTGGTCTTGTCGTTGCTCGAGGATCAGCCGCGCCACGGCTATGACATCTCGAAGCTGATCCAGATCCGATCGGGCGGCTTTCTGCGATTTCACGTCACCTCCCTTTATCCGTTGCTGTACCGGCTGGAGGATCGGGGCTGGATCGCCAGCCGTTGGGTGGAAAAGGCGGAGCAGCGGAGAAGGCGTTACTACAGCCTGACCCCCGAAGGTCGAAAAGTGCTCCGCTCTCAACGAAAGAGCTGGAAGGAATTCGTCACGGCCATGAGTCTGGTCACTGGAGTCGAAAATGCCTGACTGGAAGCGTGTCGTTCAAGATCGGATCGCGTCGTTGCGCCTGGAACCAACCGCCGAGTCGGATCTCGTCGAGGAATTCTCGCAGCATCTCGAAGATTGCTATCGCGAATCACTAAGCGCCGGAGCGAGCGACGAAGAAGCGTACCGGAACGCCATCTCGGAGTTGGATGACACTTATCCGCTGCGGACAGACTCCGGAAGGGTGCAGCGCATGGCGAAATACGACCCGGTGCCGGTCGGCGCGGCAAGACCAGGCAGCTTAGCGCTCAATAACTTCATGGAGGTCCTGTGGAGAGACCTCCGCTATGCCGCCCGCATGCTGCGGAAAAGCCCGCTCTTCGTTGTGTTCGTGGTTCTGACGCTAGGTTTCGGAATTGGCGCGAACACCACTGTCTTCACCGTCATCAACACACTGATTCTGAACCCACTCCCCGTTCCGGACTCCTCCAGTTTGGCGGCGGTCGGGTCGATGAAAGCACGAAGTGCATCAAACGCGAGCGCGCCCTTGCCGCTCTCCTACCCGAATCTGAAGGATTATCAAACTCGGAACCGCGTATTCCGGTCGCTGGCCGGCTACACCTCTTCGCGGCCTGTCACCTGGCAAGAGGCTGGCGCTTCGGAGGGGATGTTCGGCGAATTGGTAACGGGCAACTACTTCTCGACCTTGGGCCTTACGCCCGTCACTGGCCGCTTCTTTTTGCCCGAAGAGGACACCGCCCCTGGCGCGCACCCTGTTGCGGTAATGAACTATGGCACTTGGCAATCGCGCTTCGGTGGTGCACCTGACATCATTGGCAAAACGCTACGGCTTAACCATGTTGTCTTTACCGTCATCGGTGTCGCTCCGCCCCGTTTCATTGGCGTGAATGGAATTTTCGGCCCTGATGTATGGGTGCCGGCCGCCATGGCCGAACAGTTGTTGCCGAACGAAATGCAAGGTGCCGTTAGCGATCGCGGCAAGGCGCTTTTTCAAGGCGTCGGGCGGCTCAAGCCAGGTGTCAAGCTGGCCCAGGCACAAGCCAACATGACGGCGGTAGCGGCGGATTTGGGGCGCGAATATCCGGCCGTCGATGAGGGTCATGCGGCCACCGTACTGCCTGTTCGTGATGTTCTGTTGGCCAATACCGGCAGCACCTCCCGGCAGATTTTCGTCGCCGGTGCCGGATTATTGATCGTGGTTGGGATCGTTCTGTTGATCGCCTGCTCGAACGTCGCGAACCTGCTGCTTGCGCGCTCAGCGGCAAGGCAACAGGAGATGGCCGTCCGCCTCGCCATGGGAGCGAGCCGGCACGTGCTGGTCCGTCAACTCCTCACCGAAAGCGTGCTCCTCGGTTTCCTCAGTGGCGTGGCGGGCATGTTCATCGCTTATGCGGGTCTTCATCTCTTATTCGGGGCTCTGCCCTCATCCGCCAATTTCGTTAGGCCCAAACTCGATGCAACCGTGTTTGCTTTTGCGCTCGTCGTCTCCCTCGCAACAGGCTTCCTGTTCGGGACCATCCCCGCTTTCAACGCTTCACGTGCCAGCGTGGCGGAAACGCTCAAGGAAGAAGCTCGCACAGCGGGCAAGAGCCGAAAGAAAGTTACGCTCGCAAACATTTTGCTGGTTGGTCAGGTAGCCTTTTCATTCCTCTTGCTGGCGATGGCCGCGCTGTTCTTGCGAAGCATCGGGCGGGCTTATGCTATGAATCCCGGCTTCCAGACCGCGCATCTTGCCGTCTTCTTTACAAATCCGGCGCAGGCCGGGTACGGAAAACCGCAGATCAAAGCCTTCGGCAAAGACGTTCGCGAGCGCGTGGCCAGGATTCCCGGCATCGAGTCCGTTTCCTGGGCGTCAAACCTGCCGCTCTGGGCTCGCACCGTCAGTGGATTGCAGGTGGAAGGCCATCAACCACGGTCGCAAGCAGACAAAATCTCGGCGATTGTGGACACAGTAGACACGAACTATTTTGAGACCGCCGGCGTCGCGCTCGAAAGCGGACGCGAGTTCACTAACTTGGACCAGGAAAACTCCATGCCCGTCGCCATCGTCAATGAGAAGATGGCGCACGACTATTGGCCGCGCGGAAACGCATTGAGCAAGCGCATCCAGCTTCCCGGCGAAAAACAGATGCGCCAGATTGTAGGCGTAGCGCGAAATGCGAGTTACACCAACTGGGGCGAGCCGCCCCAACTCTGCGTCTATGTGCCTCTGGAACAGAACTACGGTGGCGTGATGGCTTTGTATGTGCGTACCGGGGGAGATCCACAACAGATCCTGCTCCCTGTCCAACGCGAGATACATTCTGTCGCGCCGCAAGTCGTGGTCAGCAACCCGCGAACCGGGCGTCAAATCATAGACGGCGGCTTGTTTGGGCCCAGAATGGGTGTCGCGTTGCTAAGCGTGTTCGGGCTGCTGGCGCTCGGTCTGGCAAATATCGGCCTATACGGCATCCTCGCGTATTCCGTCAATCAGCGCAAACGAGAGATCGGACTGCGCATGGCACTAGGCGCCGCCCAAGCCAACGTACTTCGCCTGATTCTCAAGCAAGGTATGTCGCTGGTCTTGACAGGCGTGCTGATTGGTTTTGCGGCGGCGCTCGTGGTCGGCCGCCTGGTGAGCCGCATGCTGTATGGCGTAAGTGCAGGCGATCCCATCAGCGTAGCGGGTGCCGCGGTGGTGCTGCTGGCCGTCGCCCTGTTGGCCTGTTATCTCCCAGCCCGCTGGGCAAGCCGTGTTGATCCCTTGGTAGCCTTACGCGAGGGCTGACGCCAGCATGCAACAGCATGTATCATTCAAACCGCCGTCATCCTTGCTGCCATATCAAGAGCTCTGGTTCTGCGGAGCTATCCGTTTCGGCGTTGTTATCCGAAGACTTGTCAAATTAATCCGTCGTATGGCTCACGCCCACCCGCCTGATCGCCTATAGGCCGCGGGGCAAGCCATTCAACAGATATTCTCCTCATCTCGGACCATATTTGTCGCCATTCAAGGCATCTCAAGTGCGATCGAAGACCCCTTTAGTCTTATATTGCCTTAGGGGCTTGGAGCCGATATCCGCAACCGCGTCTGTTCGCTGTTGCACAGATTTCTGCTAACAAGCCGAATCATCGAAAGACTAGATCGAAACTTCGCGCATGCGAAGCCAGAGGAATACGTGTGTTCGGGTGGATTCAAAAGCCGGTAAGTATTGGTCTGTTGCTGTCGGCACTAACTGCAGCCGCAACCATCGATGGTCGAATTGAAGGCCAAGTGACCGATGCCAGTGGAGCGGTTGTGAGAAGTGCAAAGGTCACCGTTGTGAACGATGCGACCGCTTTGACACAGACAACTCAAAGCGCCTCGGATGGCAAATATGCCTTTCCGGTACTGCCCGTGGGTCGCTATTCCATTGAGGTCACGTACCCGAATTTTCGACCGTACAAACGCACAGACATTCTCGTCGACGCCAATAGTGCGCTGGTTATCGATGCGAGGCTTGAACCGGGCCGGCAGAACCAGGTAGTCACCGTCACCGACAGCGCCGTCCATGCCGAAACCACGAATACACAAATGGGCGAGGTCATCTCTGGACGGCAAATGACCGCTGTTCCCCTGAATGGCCGCGCCTTCACTGATTTACTCTCCTTGCAGCCCGGAGTTGCACCCGCCACCTCCATCACCGCAAATACTGTGCAGGATGTGGGCGCCAGCACCTTCTCTCCTTCGGGTAATCTAAATCCCGGCACTATCTCGATCAACGGTCAGCGCGAGTTCGCCAACGCGTTCATTGTCAACGGGAGCGACGCGGAGGAAGACGTCAACATGGGAACCTCCATTGTTCCCAACCTGGATTCGATTGCTGAGTTCCGCATCGTAACTAGTAACTTCGATGCCGAGTTCGGCGAGTTTAGCGGCGGGCAGATCAACATCGTCACGAAGTCTGGAACTAACCATCTGCATGGGAATTTCTTCGAGTTCTTACGGAACACTGATCTTGACGCTCGTAACTTCTTTTCTCCAACACGTGGCGTATTCCAGCAGAATCAATTCGGCGCAACCGTGGGCGGTCCCATTCGGCACGACAAAATCTTTTTCTTTGTCGATTACCAGGGCACGCGCCAGAATCAGGGAGTCGATACCGGCAATATCCCGGTGCCTTCATCTCAGAACAGAAACGGGAATCTTTCTGATCTGGCCTCCTCACTCACAGGTTCCGTAAGTGGGCCTTACCTCGCCAGCTTGTTGTCGCAGCGCTTGGGTTATCCGGTCTCGTCCGGCGAGAGCTACTACACCTCCGCCTGCACTGGCAACGCGCAGTGCGTGTTTCCGAACGCCGTCATCCCTCGGCAAGCCTGGTCCGCGCCTGCCCGGCAATTGCTGCAATACATTCCGGCGCCAAATTCCGGCTCGAACACCTTTGCCACGTCGTCCTTCAATCAGACGTTGGCCGACAATAAGGGCGCTGCGCGCGTGGATGCCGATACTCGGTTCGGTAACTTAAGCGGTTATTACTTCCTGGATAATTACTCTCTCAACAACCCATACCCGGTAGCGCAAGGCGGGGCAAGCGTGCCCGGTTTCAACGCTCTCTATACCGGTCAGGCGCAACTTGTCAGTCTGACCGACACGAAAACTTTCAATCCCACGACCGTCAACGAATTAAATCTCAGCTTTATCAGAAACAACAACATTCTCGGCCAGCCGCAGGGCGGCCTGGGCGTCAGCTTAGCCTCGCAGGGTTTTCTAGACTCCGCCGGCAATCCCTCGATTGTTGCGCTTGCGCCACAGCTGGAAGGCGTGGAGAGCGTTGTCTTGAACAGCTTCTCTCTTGGCACCAACACCAACGAGTTGAAGCAGGTCAACAACACCTACCAGGTATCCTATGGGCTTTCGAAGGTGATCGGCAGCCATACCATCAAGCTCGGCGCTGAGTTTCACTATGATCAGGTCAACGCAAATCCGATCGCGCAATTCAACGGTAACTTTGTCTTTACAGGAAGTGAGACCGGAAACGACTTTGCAGATTTCCTGATCGGCGCACCCAGCCAGTACAACCAAAGCCAGCTCAATTTCTTTTACAGCCGCAACAAATACGTCGGCGGTTACCTCCAGGACAGTTGGAGAATTGCACCCAATCTGACGGTAAATTACGGCTTACGGTACGACCGCATCGAGCCTTGGTACGAAAAGTACAATCAGATCTCAACCTTTGCGCCGGGCCAGCAGTCAGTGGTATTCCCGGGTGCGCCGGCAGGCATTTTATATCCGACCGATCCCGGCGTCGACCGTGGTATCGCTCCGCCCGGTAACGAATTCTCGCCCCGCATCGGAGTCGCCTATTCGCCCAGGGCAGACGGAAGCACGCTCTTAGGCAAACTGTTGGGCGGTCCTGGTAAAACCAGCATTCGCGCTGGCGTCGGGATGTTCTACACCTCCATCGAAGCTTTGACTGTCTCCGTAGCGGCTGGCAACGCCCCTTACGGAACCACTTACACTAGCTCCGCACCGCCGCTGTTTAACAACCCCTTCGTATCCGCCGCCACCGGGCAGAACTTCGGCCAGCCGTTCCCGGTCGCGCTTGCGCCGTTAAATGTGACCAGCAGGAATCCGGATTCGAATATCGACTGGTCACAGTATGTGCCTATCGCTGGCATTCCTGCTTATCTGCATTCCAACAAGGTTCCTTACAGCGAACAAGTGATGTTTTCTCTCGAAAGGCAGTTAGGGAAATCAACCCTTCTTAGCGCAAGCTATGTAGGGAATGCAGGCCATCATCTGTTGGCTCTGGTCGAAAACAATCCGGGGAATCCTGGTTTGTGCCTCGGTTTGAGTCAACCCAATCAGGTCGCTCCTAGCACTGTGACGTGCGGACCGTTCGGCGAAGACACAACTTACACAAGAGCTTCGGGCCAGATTGTAAGTGGCACGCGCGGCCCCTTAGGATCCAGCTTTGGGAGCAACGCCAATCAAGCCACCATCGGTAATTCGAACTACAATGCTATGGAACTTAGCATGCGCCACACCAGTGACCGGCTAGAGATCCTGGCGTCATATACCTACGGCAAGTCGCTCGATCATTCTTCCAATCTGGGTGAGGCCATCAACCCTTTGAACTATGCGCTTAGCTACGCCGTCAGTTCTTTCGATATTAAGCACAACGTGGTGGTTAGTTACGAATATCGATTGCCGATCGACGCTATGTTTCGCGCCTCAAATCAATGGACTAAAGACTGGACCGTGTCCGGCATCAGTCATTTCAGCAGTGGTTTTCCAGTCACGTTAGTCAACAACACAGACAACTCTCTGCTTGGTACCAATCCGAACGGCATCAACAACGCGAGCGTCGACGAACCGCAATTTAATGGAGGTGCTCTACAACTAAACTCGAATCCGCGAAACGGTCGGACCTATTTCAATCCGGATGTCTTCAGCCCTCAGCCGTTGGGGACGTCGGGAAACAGCCCGCGGCGCTTCTTCTATGGGCCGGGATCTGAAAACTTCGATGTGGCGGTCAGCAAGAAAGTGACCTTGACAGAGTCCATGGCGCTGCTGTTTCGCTTGGAAGCTTTCAACGTTTTGAATCACGCACAATTCTTTGGCCCGCTCTCTGTCGATGGAACACTCGGCAGTTCAACATTCGGAAGTGTCGTTAGTGCCGCCGCTCCGCGCATCCTGCAAGCGGCCGTCAAGTTTAGCTTTTAAACCCGTCAGGAGACCATCACATGCGAAATGTTATTTTTGCATTCCTCACTCTTATTACGCCTGTACTCGGCTTGGCCCAAGGGTCAGAGCCTTGCCAGCGCTTCGCTCCCGGCAGCGCACTCACTTCCCCGCCTGATCTGTTTAGCCGGCAAAGCAAACTGGAGCTGACGTTTACCTACAAAGCGAGAGTAGACAACACCGGGAACACGCTTTATTGCTTTACTACCCCGGACGGTAAGGAATCCCCAACCTTGCACGTTCATCCGGGCGACACTCTCGTCATCCATTTGAAAAACGATCTGCCTCCAGGTGGCGCCATGACGATGGCGACCATGCCCGAAATGTCCATGTCGCCTCCTGCCGGCACGTGCGGAACTTCCGCCATGACCACGAATTCCGTTAACCTTCACTATCACGGCACAAACGTTGCGCCGGCCTGTCATCAGGACGAAGTGATCAAGACGGCGGTGGACGGCGGGAAATCTTTCGATTATCGCGTTCACTTTCCGCCGGACGAACCAGCCGGCCTTTATTGGTATCACCCACACATCCATGGAATCTCGGAAGCGGCAGTATTAGGTGGCGCCTCCGGTGCCATCGTCGTCGAAGGCTTGGAAAAGTTCAATCATGAGGTGGCTGGATTGCCGCAGCAGTTATTTATCGTTCGGGACAATCCCGTGCCGGGTAGTCCGGATCCCGGCGGCGATGTTCCGTCTTGGGATGTATCGGTTAATTACGCTCCGGTTGCCTATCCGGATTTCACACCAGCCGTCTTCCGGACGCGCCCGGATGAACGCCAGCTTTGGCGGGTTGTCAATGCGGGTGCCGATACCATTCTGGATCTAGAATTGGACTACGATGGCGCAGCTCAGCCTTTAGAAGTAGTGGGTCTCGACGGCGTTCCGACCGGCTCCCAAGACGGATTGTTCCAAGGCCATTCGATAACTAGGCCTCACATTTTAGTACCGCCGGCGGGCCGTGCGGAATTCATCATCACCAGCCCCTCTTCCTCAGTAGGACGCGCGGTACTGAAAACTCGTAATATCGATACCGGTCCGGACGGCGACAATGATCCCGCCAGGCCGCTGGTCCGCATCGAAACCGACACCAGGGCTGCGCGTCTGCCTGACATGCCCGAAGGTGGAGGGCCTGTAACAGCCACCGCGCGTTTCGCCAACTTGGCCCGGTGCAAACCGACTGCACATCGCAAGCTGTACTTCTCAGAGGTACTTGAAGACCCGAACGATCCCAACAGCCCCACGAATTTTTTCATCACGGTGGACGGCCAAAAGCCCGTAGTGTTCAACCCCGACAATCCTCCGGCAATTGAGACCACACAAGGCGCTGTGGAAGATTGGATGGTCGAGAACCGCGCACTCGAGAACCATGAATTCCACATCCATCAGATTCACTTCTTGGAATTGGCGGAAAATGGCGTCCCCGTCAAGAATGGACAATACCTGGATACCATTCAGCTCCCGTATTGGTCGGGCAGCGGCCCTTATCCGAGCGTCACCTTGCGCATGGACTTTCGGGAAAACACGGTGGGTGACTTCGTCTATCACTGCCACATCTTGCAGCATGAGGATCAAGGCATGATGGCCATCATTCGTGTTCACCCGAAGGGTTCCCAGTGAACCATCACCTCCCAGCCCGCTAATCAGCTCGTGGCAGACTCTCCGGCTTGTTCCACTCTTGCAAGCCGGAGCAAGCCAGAATCAAAGGAGAAAACATACCAGCGTCGGCCAGCCTTTTCGACAGGAAGAGGAGAAACGTTCTCCTTTAGAGTTGCGGCAATGGCGTAAGCCCAAAAGTTATAGGCGACATGGTTGTTTTCCATGACTCGCACTTCCCAACGGCCGGCGAAACGAGCCCAGATGTGGTGTGCGGCTGCCGTCGCTAACCCGCGTCGTCGGTAGCGGCGCACTACGAAGAATTCGGCCATGTCCCAGACGCATTCAACCCCTGTGATCTCCGATCCTCGTTTCACCAATGCAAACCCTGCCAGTCTTTCTCTGACACGAAACAGGAATGCGTGCCGGTTTGGCTCAGACCAATAACAAGCTAGATTCTTGTATCCGAATCGGCCGTCATCCCCAAGTTCCACATCGTGGAACTCACTGAAGTCATGGGCGTAAAGCTCAAAAAGATTCGCGACTATAGCGGCGTGATCCCGAGTAGCGGGTAAGACCTCCAGATCGACAGATAGCGTTGGCGGAGATGCCCCCAAACCCATGCCTCCCTGGTCTGAATCTAGCAGCCTTTCAGGCGTGTTGCTCAGCGCATCACGCTTCTGTTACCGGTTCCAGCAACATCCGCACGCAAAACGAATTGACTGATCCGATACGGTGCGCGAAAGAGCCTTGGCCATGCTGGCGGTGTTCTTTGGAGCAGTCGCGCTCTTATTGGCTGGTATCGGATTGTATGGGGTGCTCGATTACACATTACTTCAACGCGACTAGAGATTGGGATTCGCATGGCGCTTGGCGCGGCATACGGCGGCATTGCCATTCTCGTGGCTCGGCAGGTTATCACGCGAGCTTTGTTAGGCATGCGGGTTGGCTCTGGTCTCGGCGCAGCCACAGCAAGCCATATCCAATCACTGCTGTATGGCGTCCAAGCCACGAACGTTCTGATTTGACGTCGCCCGGCATCACGATATCGCTGGTCGCACTGTTAACCGCTGCCGGCAGTGACTCGTGCAACCCGTGCGGATCCGGCCGTGACACTCCGGTCAGAATGACAGACCTCCTTCGGGCAAACAAACATTTCGACCCATTTCGACCCATTTCGACCCATTTCGAACCATGCACGATCTTCTATCATCCGGCTTGACGGACTGCGCAATAGTTAGCCAACAACGCGCAGTCCGACAATCGTTGGAGTCAATCGCGACCACATCGTTTACCAAAAGCCACGAATATCACCCGTCGCCTTTTCTACGCGACCTCCTGTAATATCCCAACCAGCAAAGGGCATTTCACCTTGGACAACACTCCATGCAGTTGCTCCGCCGAGACACTCCACTACGAGGAGAAAGAGTTAGTCCCCGATTCATCAACACGCAACGCTTGACGCCGGGAGGGGTAGCTAGCGTCTAACGGGCAGCATCGCTCTGCGGGCAAGTACAACGACAAACAGACCGGCAGCGAATAGAAGGAAGGTGGATGGTTCCGGAGCGCTGGCCGAAATAGAGACGGGAGATTCGGAAGCGAACACTACGGGATTGTTGTTTACCACTACTCCAGCCAGAGACGTGTGGTAAATGCCCGGCAGAACAGTTGGCGAAGCCTCACTGCCGGAGTAAACCTGCGGACCTTCAAAAACTATCGCGTTCCCGGGAACACCGTTTGCCGGGACAAGCGGTTGTGAAACAGATGCTGAATAGCCCGCTAATCGCACCGTTAAACAAGCGAATGTCGGAGACAGGAGCAGTTACAGTCGACCCGTTAACGGAGAACACGAGATCTGAATAATTCACATCGAATCCGTTGCCGATTGAGACGTTTGTGGCGGCCGGATCACTCGCTATGTCGAAGGAGAGTGACCAGGTTCCGTCAGGTTGTGAGAACGTTGAAACGGGCGTGTTGCCGGAGAAAGTGCCCGCGGCTGAAAAGACGAGCGACGACGCTGAAGCGCTCATCGCAAGAAATAGGAATAGAGAGTAACGCATAAGCCTCCATCATCAAGATCAAGTTTTAGAGTTAATAACTAAACGAAGTGAGCTCCGTTCAAAGAACAGCCAACTAACGAACCAGAGACAGAACTTTTGTTGGGCAAACGTGGCGACAACATCCAGCGCATCTGCCGTGCGCCTTAAGTCTGATTGCCTTATTGAGCGCCAACAATGCGAAAGTCGAAGAACAACCCCGCGGATTGTTGAAATGCATATTCTCCGGGCGGAAGCGGTTGGATAGGTGTCAGCTTATAAATCCCGGGCGCGACCTGATCAACGTCGAACCCTCGCTTCGCCTTGTCATCCGTACCGATGCTGTTTCCCCAAATGCTGCCCGAACCTTGAGTAATCTCACGGGTGTCGTTCTTCTCCGTCAGCTTGATCAGCGTGAAGTCACCTGGCTTGTTCGCGCTGCCACCAAAAGCGCCCGGGGTATCAGGCGAGTAAAGGTAAAACAGGGCGGCGGAGTCAGACGTTTTGATAGGCGCATGGGCGTTGTCGAATACTCCGCGGACTTTGTACTTCGCGATTCCATACGTCATGCCGGAAAGCCATGCACCACTGCCTTTTGTTTGCTTCGGCATAGCTCTCTGAAGCTCAGTCAGTGTTTGATCCTCGGACGACTTTGCATACAAATAAATGCCCGGGGGGTGAACAGCAGAGGGATCGCTGGACTTGCTCGCGCTGACCGAAGTTGAAGCCGGCACTTGGGAGGATCCCGGACGAGACGCTAACATGGCGCGAATCACGTCGGCTGATACGTGTGCT
This sequence comes from Terriglobia bacterium, assembly GCA_963723645.1. Taxonomy (GTDB): domain Bacteria; phylum Acidobacteriota; class Terriglobia; order Bryobacterales; family Bryobacteraceae; genus Bog-105. The sequence continues at coordinate 679,156 of CAVRRR010000003.1, read as the reverse complement.
GCCTGTAACGATTTAAGAGCGTCAACGTTGGTGTTGAAATCCGTTGCGGCCGCAGCTTGGATTTTGGTGACGATGATGTCGCTGTTGATGCCTGCCGATTCGAGCGCCAGAACATCAGCATTTGTCATGGGTTTGCCCTGTCCCGCTGTTTGGCCTCCCAGCTTGGCGGCCGAGGATACGAGTAGCGTGCCCACCAGAAAGACGGAGAACGCACGACCCAATACTCCGTTCGCAAATACACTCGGTTTGAAAGCACGCCTAGCGAGATACGCAGCGCAGATCAGCACTAGAAAGGCTCCCACTTGTACTGAGAACATCCCTGTTATTTCTCGGCTCATTTCTCTCCCGGCTTGGGCTCCCAGCCAGCTAGTCGCGCTCTCGGTTGCGGCGCGACCAACCTTCTCGACCTGCACGTAAAGCGCAACCAGGGTCACGAGGCAGAAGCCTAGCGGCGCTGCGTAAAGCCAGCGCGACCAGACGCTTTGCCAGAAAGGGACCGCGAGAGGCGCCAGAAGGCAAACCACTGCGAGAAGGCTGAGAAAGCCGTGATCGTTAGCCGTTTCGGAGGAAACGTTCAGACCGGTAATCTCCCAACCCGTCAGCGCTCGCCGGGCGAATCCAGTGTTAACACTCAAATTCGGCAGAATGAAAAACGAAACCAGCAAAAGCAGTTCCGCCACTAGGACCGGGACCCCGAAGCGGGATTTAATGCCGCTGGCAATGGCACTGCCGTGCTGCCGGGCATCGCCGATCGCCTGCTCAGCCTGTTCTTTTGCTATTTGAGTATTGGGAACTAGACACACCGCTTCCGGCGCGCCTTCCGTGTTGAATATGACGTCGACAAACATCCCCGGCCGGGGCGGCAAATCCGACTTCCACATGTCCTCCAACGTGAAGGCGAACTGTTTGCCATCCACAATAAGCAGTCCGGGACCAACATTCGTATCCCGCAGAACTCTACCGCGCTGCGTCATTGTTGCGCCACTCCAATTGACTCTTGCGATCCGAACAAAGTCATAGTGCTCCCTTGATGAAACCGAAGGGTTGCTTAATGAACCCTCCCGAGTCCTGGCAGGATATACTTACTGAACTCGTGAACGCAGCTTGGCTCACGTTGGAAGCCATTGATAGTGCGCCCGAATATTAATTCCTAACAATTTCTAACAGTCAGTAGAATTAATGACTTAAGCGGAAATCGCGCAGGCCGGTTGTTATGAACTCAGGTGTGGAAACAGTCAAATATGCAATCTGGCGTTTCGCCGAATGTGAGTACGATGAGCAAAAAGGGCAACTTTGGGTAGCGGACAAGAAAGTCGATCTCCATCCTAAAAGCCTTGCCGTACTCCTGTGTTTGCTCAAAGCCCCCGAACACAAGTTGACGAAGAGGGAGTTGCTCCAGGCAGTCTGGGGATCACCCGAGGCGGTTGAACAGCCCCTTCTGAACGCGATATCTAAGCTACGCGGCTCGATTTCTCCTGAGGAACGCGATCGTGTCATCCGCACCATACACGGATTGGGATTTCAGATGATCGTTCCAGTCGAGCGCCGTGAACTGGCAGAGAACGCCGTTGAAGGAATTCGCTTCCAACCTGGCGCTTTCGTACCCGGCAAACCGGAATGGAGGTTAGAGGAGCCGCTCGACACTGGCACCCCACACCGCGTGTGGCTTGCCAAAAATCTGACAACCTCGCACGTTCACGTCTTCAAGTTCGCCGGCGAAGGGGTCGCGCTGAAAAAGCTCAAGCGGGAGATCGAAGTTTTTCGCAGGTTTGAAAGGGAAGGCGTAGACCTCTCCCGCTTCGTGAGATTTCTCGATTGGAAAGAAACGACTAGGCCATATTTCATCGAAAGTGAACACGGCGGTCAGCCATTGCCCGACTGGGCTGAAACACAGCGAAGAACGGTCGGCCTCAAACTCGAAACTTGTATCCAGGTCATGCGGGACTTGGCTGAGGACGTCGCGGCAGCTCACGAATGCGGTGTCATCCATAACAGCATCCAGCCAGCGCACATTCTGATTGGACCCTCCGCTACAGAGAACGTAAGCCGCTGGACGGTCAAGCTGGCCAATTTCGGTAACGCCGCGTTCGCTGGCCCCGACTTGAGCAGCCAGACCGGCATTCGCCTGAAGCAAGCTTCTAATGTTTATCAAGCACCGGAAGTATCCGCAGGGGGTGCTGCTAGTCGGGCCTCTGACGTCTACGCTCTTGGAATCTTGCTGTTCCAGCTAGTCTGTGGCGACTTCCACCGCACCCTCAGCTCAGATTGGAAGCGTTCGATCAACGATTCAATCGTTCTGGAAGACATTGCGGCTTCCACCAGCAGCGATCCGGAACGGCGCATAAGAAGAGCAGACGAATTAGCTGCCAGGCTGCGAGCACTAGAAGCGCGCAGAATACGTGACCGCGAGTTACAAGTCGAAAGAGAGCGCGCCGAATCGGCTGAGAAGCGTTTGGCTCGGGAGCAGGCCCGGCGACCCGTGATCTTCGTGACAATCACGATTCTCATCGCCGGTATCTGTACAAGCTTGTGGTTGGGCGCACAAGCGCTGAGCCAGCGAAACTTGGCCGAAGCTCGAAATACAGACTTGCTCGCTATGAACGATTTCCTTTCCAAAGACCTTTTGGCTCAGAGCAATCCCTTCAAACGGTCTGTCGACGGCAGCTCCGTGCTGAACGAAACACTCGTGAACGCTATTGAACACGCCACTCCACAAATCGACCGACGCTTCGCAAAAGCACCCGAGATTGCCGGGCAGCTCCATGAAGTCATCGCGGGCGCGCTCGACGCTCGAACCGAGTTCCCCGCCGCCGCACGGCAGTTTGAAGTCGCAGCTCAACGTTTTCGCGCCGCAGAAGGCCCGCTCTCTCAGAACGCCTTGATCGCTGAATTCAGACGAGAAAACACCCTGGCGCGAACGCAGCTTCCGGACCAGATAGAAAAAGCCGCCAAGGGTTATGGTGAACAGCAGCAGATCATGAGCCGTCTGCGGTACATAACACCGCAGTTGCAAGCCTGGCAGGCTATCGCGGGAACAGCTACCGTCATCTTTTTTGGATCTCATCCCGAAGAAGGTTTGGACTTGCTGCACGCCGCCATCCGCCGTGCGGAAGCAACGCCCGCCTTTAGCCCGTCTCTCCTCATCAGCTTGAAAATGCGCTATTTTGGCGTCTACACCCGTCTCAATGATCCTGGAAATGCCGAGCGGGCTGCGCGCGATGCAATCGCAACCATAAATGAGTTAGAAGCTCCGGACAGCGGCAGTTCGCTTCAGGCACACATGGCCCTCGATGAAGCTCTTTACCTCCAAGGTAAGTTTCGGGAAGCAACGGAGCTACTCGGTGACGACTACGCGAACTTCTCAAAGGCGCTCGGACCTAACAATCAACTGACGCTTTCAGCTTTACTGATGAAGGCGATATGTGAGGGTTCCCTGGAGAACTATGACGAGGCGGTTCGTGACGCGTTCACAGTGTATTCCGCCGAAGGATCGGATCCTTCAGGGAAGTTTATCCGGGAAGACAGCCTCACCGTCGTGGCTTCTCTAGAGTGCCACGCGGGACGAATCGGTTCCGCTATCGCGCACTCCCGACAAGTAATCCGTGAGAGTAGCCCTGAAGCAACAAATCAACCGGAGTTCGTCAGCATGGCAAAGTTTATTATCGCGGAGAGCTTACTCATGGAAGCGGAGACCTCGGGTCCTCACCGAGCCCGGCTTGTGAAAGAAGCGGACGAACTGCTGAAGACCGTCGACATCGGTATTATTTCCAGCGTCCCCGGGCTGGGCGACTTCGCAGCCACAATGGAAGTCGCGCAAGCTCGACTCGCTCTTCTGAAAGGAGACAAGGCGGGCGCAAAGCAACATGCCGCAAAGGCCGAACCGACTTTCGAAAAGGCCGGAGCTGACCCGTACGAAAAGAAAGTTCTCGAACGCGTGAAGCAAGAACTGAGTTAAGGAGTGCACGCTTGTACTCCGGTCCGCCACGCACAAATACGGGTAGAGGCGCGCCCGCGCCACTCTAATTCTTCGAAGAAAGGCTGAGCGCCAACCCTGTTCCGCCCTGATCGATAAACTCTGGATTGCCGCAATATCCCGTAAGTTGGAGGCCATCCGCTTCAGGGTAGTTGATTTCACCAAGGAACCCTTCGCCGGCGAGATCGAACAAGCATTCGCGACCCACCTCCCGAGTGGATCGCGAGCACTCGCCCGTAATTCTGTTCAGAATTGAACGGTTTGCAAGTACGTTTATCACGTGAACAAGATTTCGCTCCCAACTGAGACTCTTGCTTGCCGCGTTCATGATTGAGACAGTCGCTCCGAGGCCGCGCAAGATCTCGATTTCACCGGCGACCCACTAACCGTTCAGGCTAAAGATCCTGACAAACACCCTCCTACCACAAAACCCCATCCCGCCTCTCCCCCATCTTCCCCTTATCCGCAAACACGGTCGCCAGGTAATACCCCAGCGCATCACTCGAGTGTGTCCGCATCCGATCCGACTTATCCAGCTCCCCGCTCACGCGCCCCGTCTCATCCTTTTTCCACGTCACGCGCTCCAGATCCTTGATCAATTCCCTGCACTTCGGATCCACAAACAATCTCCGCTCGCCCGTCGCGTTGCACAGTCGGCTGTTCACAATATTGATTCGGTCCCGCACCCCTGGATTCGAAAGCCCTGCCCTCATCTGCAGCGTCACTTGCCCTCGCAGCCGCCCGAAAAATTCCCGAATCAGGCCCCAGTCGGTGTCCGTGCCGGACGTCCTTCGCTGATATCCGCTCGCGTCGCCATAGATTTCTAGGGTGATCGGTCCACCACTTCCCCAGGCACGAGCTTTTTTGAGGAATGCCTCGCACGCCAAGCCCGTGTGGGAATTGTCGAGCGCCATTTCGTCGAGCACTTCCACAACATCCCCGCTGCGCTGCGCCAGCACCGAGCACATCGGATGCACGTTGAAATCGAGTGACCAGATCAACGGCTCCCCGGCCCGGTACTCGCATTTCCGCACGTTGCTGGCGAACGAAAAGGCATGGTAAGCCTCCCCATATCGCGCGCTCTCGAAACTCGCCTCGAACTCCTGCTCGTAAAGCCGCGAATCGAGTTCTCGCGCCGCGCTCGCCAGCTCCATCGCCGAAACATTTCCGCCTTGTATCGTCGTAAACTGGAACGCTTCCCACTCGTCATCGTTTTGGGCGTGCTCGAACTGCTCGAACAGATGATTCCTACCCTGTGGCGTCCCGATGAAAAGCGCGCCGCCTTCGCGGTCGCTCAACGCTGGCCGCAGCACCTCCGTCCAGCACTCGCGCCGCATCGATGCATACTCGTCCAGCACCACGAAATCCAGTCCGTCGCCTCGCAGCGAATCATATTGGTCGGCTCCGCGCAGCGAAATCGTAGCGCCCCAGCGCAGCCGGATCGAAAGCTCACTCTCATTCGGCTTCCCCTGCCAGTACGGCCGGGTAATCAGCTTCAGCCGGTCCCAAGCAATGCGCTTCGCCTGCCGGTAGTTCGGCGCCACGTACCAGACATTGCGGTCCGCCCCCAATGAGGCGCGCAGTAGTTCGATCATCGCCAGATGCGTCTTCCCGAACCGCCGCCCCGCAACAAGCACCCGGAAGCGCTTGTTGCTCAGGAACACCTCCATCTGCGCCGGCCGCAGTCCGAACTTGATTACCTGGTTGCTATTGGCCTTCACGGTCGTTCTGTTTCCCCGTGTTACTGCTGTTACCGCCCTCGGCTCCCTTGTCCACCTGCACGAGCATCGACGCCGGCTGTCCGCCTTCCTGCTGCGGGGCGCGTTCTCTCAGGCCGCACCGAACCTTGGCCCAGAAAATCGTGGCCGCCGTGTTCCTGCCCGATATCGCCATCCGGTACAGCGTGTTCATCACCTGCGCATTCGACTGAATGCCGCCCAGATCGAGCTCTTCTCGAAAATGCTTTCGCAGCGTCTTCGGCGTGATGTCGAGCACCCTCGCGATGTCCTCCTGCCTTACTCCCAGCCCCGCCATCATCCGCACTTCGCGGCTTGTCTTTTCCGAGACTTGATATGTCGGTCTCGCCATTAGCGCACCCCTTTCCGCTTCTTCGTCAGCTTCCGTTGGCACACCGGGCAGCGCTCCGGCTCGTGTGGGATCGCCGCGATCGAATCGTCAGGAAAAAGATCCCCCAGCAGGTCCTCAATCACCAGGTCATCAAATCCCGTAAAATCCAGATTGAAATCGAGAGCTTCCAGCTCTCCGAGTTCCTTCGCCACCTCGTCCAGATCCCACTCAGCCCAGTTAGATGACTCGTTAGCCATCAGCCGGAATCCCCGGATCTGTTCCGCGCTCCAGTCGTCGCATACAATCACCGGCAGTTCCGCCCAACCCATCTTTTCCGCCGCCTTCAGCCGCAGGTGCCCGTCAATTACCTCGCCCTCTTCGGTGATCAACACCGGAATCTTGAACCCGTATGTCTCGATCGACTTCACCATCGAGTCCACCGCCCCATCGTTCTTCCGCAGCCGTTTCGGATACCCGTGCAGCCCTGAGGTCTGCCACGTTCTTACCGTCAATTTGCTCAAATTTGTTCTCCTTTCGCCTCGGTTTCGCCTTGGAAACCCCTCCGCATCGCCCCGAAACTGTCCGGAATGACGCTTTTCGTCCCGATTCGAAAGTAGCTTTTGCCCTATTCTGACGGCGAGACTGTTGAAGCGTAAGTATTTGAAAGTGAATAACTTACTAAATGTCATCCGCGCGTGACCGCATCAAAGGTGCTCCCGGACCGGCGCTTTTTCGTACGTGTGGTCGAGGCTTTTTTAGTAGCCGGTAGTTATAACGCCCAGACAACTGCTTCCGGTCTCAGCTTGCCGTCGTTTCCGGGACAGCAATAATGATTCTGAGAGTCTTACGCGTGAACTTCATTCAGGTAATCATCCTTGCCGTTGTGCAGGGCTTGGCCGAGTTGCTTCCGGTCTCCAGTTCGGCCCACGTCGTTGTCGCGGAAAAGCTGATGGGCCTCGATCCCTCTTCTCCTGTCATGACCCTGCTGCTTGTCATGCTTCACACCGGCACTATGTTTGCGGTCATCGTTTATTTCTGGAAGCAGTGGCGCTCCACTTACTTCGCGGACGCCGCGTCCTTCAAGCGCTATGCATCGCTACTCATCGTTGCGACTGTCATCACCGGAATCATCGGAGAAGCGCTCATCAAGCTCATCGAAAAAACTGCTTTTAGCGGCCAGCCCAAAGCGGAAGTCGAGCAGCTCTTCAGTCATCTCGAACTCATTGCGCCCGCCCTCGCTGCCGCCGGGCTGCTCATCCTTATCGCTGGCCTCTACGAACGTCGCCACGCCGGCACCAACATCAACCTGCGTGACGTCGATCGCCTCGGCATGCCCGAAGCCTCCCTCATCGGCGCCGTTCAAGGTATCTGTCTGCCATTTCGCGGCTTCTCGCGCTCAGGTGCCACCATCTCGACCGGCATCCTTGCCGGTGTTCCCAAACTTCGAGCCGAGACCTTCAGCTTTGCCCTCGCCGTTATCCTCACACCGCCCGCCATCGCCCGCGAAGCGCTGCGCCTCGTCAAAGCTCAGCACGCTGAAGGCGGCGCCGCCATTACTTCAGCGGTCCTCCCCAGCCTGCTTGGTGCGCTTTTCGCATTCCTCGCCGGATTACTCGCTCTTCGCTGGCTTAGCAGCTGGCTTGAGAAAGGCCAGTGGTACCTCTTCGGCATCTATTGCCTGCTCGCCTCCGCGGTTGTCGCGTACCTGCATCGCGCCGGCTATTAGCACGCGAAAGCCGCTTTGACTTTACGACGGCTTCGTGCCGACGCCATACGCCGCACCCTGTTTCCGCCCGTTTCCCTCAAAGCCGCCCTCGCGCGTCTCGGCTTCGTGCAGGCGGATCCCATCCGCTCCCCCGCCCGTGCCCAGGACTTGATCCTGCGCCATCGTGTGAAGAACTATCACGCTGGCGATCTCGAACGCCGCTACCCTGCTCTTGATATCGAAGAGGATGTCCTCTACGCCTACGGCTTTCTGCCGCGCGTCAACTGGCGCCTGCTTCACCCAAGGGACACCACCGGCATTTCCGATCTCGAACAGCGCGTGCTCGCCATCGTCAGGAGGTACGGCCAGATGCACCCTCGCGAACTCGAAGCTCATCTCGGCCGCGAACGCGCCGAAAATGCCTGGGGCGGTTATTCGAAAGCAACCACCCGCGCCCTCCAGGGCCTCCACTTCCGTGGCTTGCTACGTGTTGCGCGCCGCGAAGGCGGGATCCGGATCTATGAACCGTCCGCGCCCGCTGTCGAACACCTTTCACCAGCCGAACGGTTGCGGCGTATCGTGCTGCTGCTGGTGCAGATCTTTGCGCCTGTTCCCGTCCCCAGCCTGCGCGAGATCCTGCGCTTGCTCTCTTGGTCCATCCCGCATCTCGAAGGCCGCGGCAAGGCGCTCGCTAACCTGCTCGAATCCAACAACGTGGAGTCCGCGGAAGTCGACGGCCTCGCTTACCTCTGGCCTTCGGGCACACTGCGCGCCGCCCCTCCACGTCCTGTCGTTCGCTTCCTCGCGCCCTTCGATCCGCTCGTCTGGGACCGCCGCCGCTTCGAACATCTCTGGGGTTGGCGCTATCGCTTCGAAGCCTATACGCCGCCCGCCAAAAGGCAGCTCGGCTACTATGCGATGCCCTTGCTTTGGACCGATGCCATCATCGGTTGGGCCAACGTCTCACTTCGCCGCACACAGTTCGACGTCAAGCTCGGCTTCATCGGCAAGCGTCCTGCTTCAACCGAATTTCGACGGGTCCTCGACGAAGAAGTCGAACGCATGCGCGCTTTCCTGAATCCCGCCTTTACTTCGCCTGAGCTTTGATGTTCGAAAGCGCGTATCTGTCGTCGCTCGAAACATCGATCGTTGCGCTGATCCGTTCTCCCACATGTAGCGCCTGAAAGTCGCCCTTCGACTTCACCGGATACTCCATAGTCATCGCTTCCATGTAGTTCGGAATCGCAGCCGCATCCACCGTGGCGGTTTGGCTCTGCTGGTTGAGAGCTACCACTTTTCCGGTTAGCGGATAGTGGCGCTCGGGCCCGCTCGATTCAGATTTTTGGCCGCATCCGGCCAGCAACCCGGCGGCAGTCATTAGGGCTAAAGTCTTCACTGATATCCATAAGCGTACCGAAAAGTGGAAGACAGCTGAAAACGTTGCTCAGAACGGGTATAATTCGGAGCGAATTCATTTGGAGGAGAGCCGTCATGGGAACACTTGCCCCGGAACTGCCCGCCAGTTCTGGCGAAAACATTGGTAGCGACATCGCGGGAATAGGCAGTTTCCTCATCGATCCCCCCGGAGCCGCCCGGCGCGTGCACAGCAAGTGGTTTTGGGTCGCTCCGCTCATACTCTTCTCCCTCGTCTCGGTTTTTGCCAGCTTCGTCATCGTGCCAATGACCAGGCACGTCATGGAAGTGACTCCGCTGCCCTCCGGCACCACGCCCGAGCAGTATCAGAAGGTGATGGAAACGAGCCTCACCATCCAGCGCATCAGCATGTACTTTGCACCCGTCATGGCCGCTATCATCTTCGCCATACAGGCCGCAGTCCTGCTCGGAGCAAGCGCCGTCATGAGCGTAAACGCTAAGTTCCGCCAGCTCTTCAACCTCATCGCCGGGTGCAGCATCATCCAGGTATTGGCAGCCCTTGCCGCTGTCGTAATTCTCAAGGCGAAGGGTGAAGTCTCCACGATCGCCGAATTGCGTCCGGCACTTGGACTCGACATCTTCCTCCCCTCCGGAACCAACAAGTTCCTGGTCGCTCTACTGGGCTACTTTTCCGTCTTCGAGCTGTGGTGGATCGTCATGATGGTCTTGATTTACAGCGTCGCGTTTCGCGTTACGAAGGGGAAGGCGTTCGCCGTTATCGTGCCGCTGGTTCTGTTGAGCATCATTCTCCGGCTGGCTGGCGCCGCCTTCCAGCGCTAACTCACCGCGCCAGCAGAATAGAACAGCAAAACGGATTCTCGTTCAGACAATCGGCGGAGTACCGCGCCTGGATCTGCAGCAGTTTCTCCTGCGCCCAGTTCGGCAGGTCGCTCCACTGATGCCCCCAACGCTTCAACTCGTGTTCCGCCAAAACCCTCACCACATTCGCGGGTCCGTAGATGTTGCGGATCTCGCATTCTGAAAATCCAGCCCCGGCCGCCAGATCATGCACATGCGAGTGCGAGAAGAACCACTTGTCATCCAGCTGCTTCAGCATTTCCGGCGGCTTGCTTCTCCCGACCCGGTTTTGCAGGTCCGCGGTGAACGAATGGAAAGAGCGAATCAGCGCCTCCGGCAAATGTTCACCCCGGCTCTTGTCCATCTCTACCCAGAGGTCAAAGATGCTGGCCAAAATCTGAGCGCCGTGTTCGAAGCCCTCCCAGAAAACCGCGACTTTGCCGGGGCAAAGCACGCGCCTGATCTCTCGAAACATGTTCTCGAGCGACAGCGCATGATGCAGTACATTGGCACCCATCACGAGATCCGCCTGCTCGTCTTCGAAGATCAGATCCTCACCGTTCATCTGCACGATGCTCAGCGACTCGTAGCCGTCTCGCCGGGCCAGGTTGCGCATCTCCGCCAGCAGAGGAATAGCCAAATCCGTCGCTACCACGTGCGAACCGGGTAACAGTTCCAGCGTCGGGAAAACCGTCGTACCGCCGCCCGAACCGATATCGATAATCTCCTGATTCGGTTTCTCGAAATCAAAGCGCCCACGGAGTGCCTGGCCAATTAGCATCTTCCAGTGGTCGATCATTCCTCTGTCTATCGGACAGAAAGCCAGATACCGGCCCGCGTCGTCCAGAAATATGTCGTGGACGTGGTGGCCAATCTCCGCGTCCGTGTATCCGGGCGTGAGAATGCCTTCCAGTCGCTCGTCCACCGCTCCCAAATCATGCACCGGACGCCGCAGCTTCATGCGGCCGAGCGTGTTTATTGATTGCTGAATCGCCGGCGAAGACATACTTTCCATCAACTTATCGCAAACCGCTCGCTCACTTTGCGTTCTACAATAAAGGCGACACAAGGAGCTGAATGTTCCGCACCATTGGTCCGACAGAATTAGTAATCATCATCATCGTGTTCGTGTTGCTGTTTGGAGGAAAGAAAATCCCGGACTTGGCGAAGGGCCTTGGAGAGGGAATCAAAAACTTCAAAAACTCGGTGAAGAACGATGATGAACCGAAGGACAACAAGAAGCAGGACTAGACAAATACTTCCCTGAACTGAAAAACCCCGCGTTTCGCGCGGGGTTTTTGATCTTTAGTCGCCTGCTTATTTCGCGACTTTCTTCGGAGGCACGATCGAGTCCTTCACCGATTTAGCCACCCGGAACTTCACGACTTTCTTGGCTGGAATCTTGATCGATTCGCCTGTGGACGGATTCCTGCCGATTCTCGCCTTGCGCTCAGCCCTGACGAGCCGTCCAATGCCTGGCAGCACGAAAACGCCGTTCTTCTTGGTTTCGCGAACCGCCAGTTCCGCCAGCGAATCCATGAAATGCTTAGCCACCCGGTTGTTGATGCCTGTCGTCTCCGCGAGTTCTCTGACAATCGCGGTCTGAGTCATTCGTTTTATTTCCGCCATGTAACCCTCCCTGCACAGCTGTTTGTGGGAAAGAGACCGACATTTCCAAATCGTCCACGCTCTTCGCTGAATGCACGCCCTTCATCTATAGGGAAAGACGAGCAAACAGAACAATCGGGAAATGTTTTGTCTCCAACTTGTCAACTCGATCATAAGGGAGTGTAGCCGGGATGTAAAGGAAAATAGAGAGAAAAAACGTGCTTTTTCGGGGATTTTTGATGATTCTACGCTCTAAAGCAGCGCTGGCACAGCGCGCGGCGCCTTCCGACGGCAAATTTCTGGGGTTTTACCTTGGTTTGAGCCTCGTCCCGTGTCGGTAGTCATCGAGTCGCGGATCCACAATGCTACTCATAGAGGTTGGTTGGCAGTGCGCCTGTTTGCAATATGTCTGATTCCGGCTGTGGAGCGTCTCACACTGTCCGGTGTTCTCTAGGTGCGTTTTCAAAATCAGATGAAAGGAACGCGCGCTGCTCTCGTCCTTTTACCAGAAACACATGATGGAAGTCGCAAACGATACCCCTCAGATCACGAATGGCGCTAACGAACAGCTCTCTCCCCTGACACGCCGTTTGTACGACGCCATAGCTCCTGTTTACGCTCTCCCCACACTGCTGTTTCACTCCAAAGCACATGCTGCAGCATTGGAGGCCGCTTCCATTGAGAATCACTCGCGCATTCTCGAGGTGGCGATCGGGTCCGGTGAGATGCTCAGACGGCTCGTTCAGGCCAACCCCAATGGCCAGACGATTGGTGTTGACCTCTCCCCTAAAATGGCTGCTCGTTCGCAGGACACCGCGGGCCAGGAGTTTCCCGCGGCGTCCGTACACTGCCAGGCCGCCGATGCTCGTTATCTGCCCTTTCCCACTGGGTACTTCGATGCCGTCGTGTGCTGTTACTTGTTCGAGCTTATTCCACAAACCGACGTCCCTGACGCTCTGACCGAAATTCATCGCGTGCTTCGCCCCGGTGGTCGATTAACGACGATCCTGGTCGCGCAGAATGACCGCAACTTCAATGCAATGTACCGTGCCTGCTCGAGCATCGTACCGGCTTTCTGGGGCCGCCAATTGGACGGGTACGTCATCGACCTGCTCTCGCGCTACGGTTTCGTAACGGAGAGCGACAACCACATCAAACAGTTCTTTTACAGCTCGCGCATTGTCTCGGTCACAAGAGGCGCGTGCGCCCTCTCGGCCGCCGCCGGATAAGCATTCCTCGCACGGATGTGCGGCGCGGGCAGCTACAGCCGTGTCGTAACATCTTGTTAGAAACACGCCCGGGTGGCGAAATCGGCAGACGCAAAGGACTTAAAATCCTTTTTCGCGCAAGCGGAGTGTGGGTTCAAGTCCCACCCCGGGCACCAAAACGCGCTTCCCTCCCTAATGCCTCATTCCTCCTACGACGATGTTGCCGGCATGTACCATACCCTCTGGGCCGATTGGTATTTGCCCGCCGCCATGCCCGCGCTCGAGCGCCTGTTCTTTTCTCAAATCCCTGCTGGCACACGAGTCTTGGATCTTTGCTGCGGTTCCGGCCATGTCACTCGCGAATTGATTGCTCGCGGCTACCTCGTTACCGGCGTGGACAACTCGGCCGAGTTGATCACATTGGCACGCGAGGAGTTTCCTCACGCCGATTTCCGCGTGCAGGATGCAAGAGCCCTCGCGCTCGAGGGCAGGTATGGAGCGGTTCTGTCCACGTTCGATTCGCTGAACCACATACTCAGCCTTGATCAACTCAGCCGGGTCTTCGAAGGCGTGCGCGGTGTTCTCGACCCCGACGGTCTCTTCGTCTTCGACATGAATCTCGAGGAAGCGTATTCGGCGGATCTCCGCGAATGGGCTGTCGATCTGCAGGAAAAAAGCGTCAGCCTGGTGCGGGGTACCTTCGACTCCGTTCTGAAGAAAGCGTCAACCGAACTCATCTGGTTCACTCGCGGCGATGATCCCGCTTGCTGGCGTCAGCACCGCAGCGTCGTCGAACAGCAGTGTTACAATCAGGCGGACATTTTAACGGCTCTGGGACAGGCCGGATTCCGCAGCGTCGAAGCCATAAGGGCGCCGGAAGCGGGTGTGACTTCGGAGTTGGGTTTCGGGCGAAGTTACTTCGCTTGTCGCCTCCGAAGCTGAGCTAAAAGGCCGCGCGGCTACTCCCAGACTTAGGTCCAGTGGAGGCGTATGTTCGAAGCGTACACGGAAGCCGCCAGAAAAACTCTCTTCATCGGGCTCTATGAAGCCAGCCAGTTCGGTAGCGCGTTCGTCGAAACCGAGCATCTCTTGCTCGGCCTCATCCGGGCGGACCTGCCCCTCGCGATCCGCATCTTCAAGTCTCCGGCCAAGCTCGAGGAACTGCGCGAACGCATTCATCGCGAGATCCCGCACAAAGAACCCGTCGTCTCAACTGCCGTCGACCTGCCGCTCAGCCCCGCCACTGAGCGCGCCCTCAATTTTGCCACCCGGGAGGCCACGCGCCTTCATCACCGTCTTGTAAGTTCCGAACATCTCCTGTTGGGTATCTTGCAGGAGCAAACAAGTCTCGCCGCGCGCATCGTCCTCGAAAGCGGCGTTACGTTTTCTCAGCTCGAGAGGGAGGCTGGTCAGATCACACGCGCCGCGACGGTCTCTAGCGACGCTCCCGTACCCCACGACGATTTGCGCGACCTCGTTGCCGAAGCTCGCACCAATGCACTCGCACCTTTGATTGGTCGCGAGCAAGAGCTCGAGCAGGTCATCCGCATTCTCCTGCGCCGCACAAAGAATAATCCCCTGTTGATCGGTGATCCCGGGGTCGGAAAAGATTCGGTCATTCACGGCTTGGCCCACCGCATCGCACAAGGTGATGTTCCAGGAAGTCTGGCCGACCGCCAGATCCTGGTTGTCGACGCTTCGCAGTTTATGGGCAGGGTCAATCCCTCGATCTCGCTCGCACCCGGAGCGGGATCGCTGCTCGACCGGCTGGTCGACCTTCCCCGGTCCGGTGATCCGATTCTCTATGTCCGTGGTCTCTTCGACCTGCGCGAAGCTATGCCCGCGCTCGCTGTTCTTCTTGCTAAAGTCAGGCTGCAGATCATAGCTACAGGTGCACCCATTTCTCTCCGTGTCGCGCTCCAGAAAGACGATCAGCTCGTGCGCAACTTCGAGCCCGTCTCGGTCTTGCCCGCCACCGAACAGCAGACGCTCGAAATCTTGCATGGCATCAAGGCCGGTTTCGAGCAGTTTCACGACGTGGTCTTCTCGCCGGAAGCAATTGAAACCGCCTTGTCCGCGTGTGTACGTTTCTTCTACGGCCACCCCTTGCCCGACCGCGCGATCGACCTTATAGACGACGCCGCTGCCCGCGTTCGGCTTCAGTGCAATGCCGCACCTCCCGAACTCGTATCCCTGCAAAGGCATATCCGCCGCCTCGCCAGGAAGGCTGAAGACGCGATTGCCGCGCACGATTTCGAGAAAGCTCGTGTGTTCTCCGTAGAGGAGCGTGAAGGTCGAAAGGAGCTGGACCGGCTTCGCGAGCAAATTCCCGTCGCCTCGCGCGCCAACATCGTTACCGCCGATGACATCATCGAAATCGTCGCCGGCCGTATCTCGATCTCCCCCGCTGCCGTGAGGGCGGCCCTGCAGCAAACAGAACCGCCCGATCGCAGGAGCCAGACCCGAGCCCAATTGGCCGCCCGGGTCCCGGTAGGCAGACGAGACTGGATTGAAGGTCTCGTCTCCTATCTCGCCGATTGCTCACCGGAAGATGCGGACTATCTTCTTCAGGTAATCCGAACCGCTAGCGACAAAGCAAAGGGCGCGCGCGCTTAAAACGACTTCTTCAGCGTTCCAACCGAGATGTGCGGCCACCCAAGGTTCACCACCTTCGGAAGCAGTTTGAAGATTGGGAAGTTCAACACCACCATCTGGGCATACTGCAACTGCATGAAACAAGGATGGTCTTTGTGGCTGACTTTCTCGATCCAGAAGGTTGCATAGACTAATGCCGTGTCTGCGTTTGGCCCCTTCGCTCCCACCGGCTCGCCTCCTTCGAGGAACACGATGTTCTCGATGCCCCCGGCCGCATTTCTGGGATCCACGACAATCGTCGGATCGCCCGCCTTGCTGTTCGGCTTTTGGAAGAACGTCACGGTGGCCTGCGTCGCGATATTGATCACTGTCCCCTCGAACGTGTGCCCGTCGTTTACCTGCTGAGTGATCACCTGTTGCAGCAGTTTGATCGGATCGTTTACCACGTCCTGCATGGGAACGCCGTTGATATCGGCGGGCAGCGGCGGGTCCGGCGGATTCGTATTGAAAGGGGTTCTGGGATTCAATGCGGATTCTGGAATCGTGAGATCGTACTGCGAGAACGGCGGCGGCACCGGCGCGCTCAGCTTCTCCGACGATCCGGCCGCATTGATGATCGGTGCCGCGGCCCCGAAAGGTGTGCTGTTGAAAGAAGGAAAACGAGAAAATGCGTATTCGCTCGTCGGGCTTTTCAGCACCGGCGTCCCGGTAAACGGTTCCGCGATGCCTGCCGCTAGCACGGCGTTCCCATGCGGGATACTCGCCATTCGCGCAACAATCTGTGTTCCCGCTGCTGTTGTCTCGGCCGGATAAATGGTCGGCGGCTGGGTCACCCAGATGCCTGGTTCAATGTGGAGCGCGCCTCCCGTAAAACTATCGCTGATCTTTTGCAGGTACGTTAACCCAAACAGCTCGATGTCATTCTGCCCGAATCCCCGATTCGGGATCGCCGAGCCAATCGGGTCAAACGTCAGCGTCTCGTAAGTCTGATTAAGCTGAAGATAGAGATTGGATTCGCCCTGAGCATCGGGCCGTGCAATCAGATTGAAGCCATACCCGCGCCAGGATCCCGCCAGCTCTTGCAGAAGTCCTAATTGGGCAGCAACGGTTGCGTGGTCCGAGCTTATGCGGACCGTCTCGACGCGCGGTGCGGCCGCGGCTGTGGGTGTTTCTGGCGGTGCCAGTGTACCGGAAGACATGATTTATTTCTCCTTTGTATGAAATTCTGGTTTTCAGTTGAAGTCCGGCTTGGTCGCGGACTTTGGCAATTTAGAAAAAGTGCATACTTGGATCGCTCTGCGCTCGATTTCCTTCGTCGATTTCGTTTGATAGTCGTCACTCTCTGCTGAAGCCCGTTATCCTCCGGGCTCGGCGAGACTCACGGCGACGAAATAACACGCTGAAATATCCTGCGGTTCGCTCAGCTCTTCGCTGGTAAAGCGATACATCTTTTTAAATGCACATCGGCTTCGGGCCGCAATGAGAAACCACACTCTCTGCCGCAATATTGGTGGGGAGCAGTTTGGAACGCTCCCATTGGCCTTAATCGGCGCGGCTTGTTCGTACTGGATCATTCGAGCCTCCTTTGCAATCTGCGCTTACCGACGTAAGCGCAATAAAGGCTCAAACCCCGACAAATGAGTGCGATATTTTTTTATCGGCCTCGATAAACTCGAAGAACAATTACCATGAGTTTGACCAAACCCGACTTGACCCGTCGTAATCTCAGCCTGCTGCTGCCGCTCGCCGCGGCTCAGCTTTCCTCGGCTGCCAGGAAATCCGGACTACCCTCGCACTGCTATGCCTTCGAAAGCCTGCCGGTCCACACCAATCCTGCAAACGGTGCTGAATCCCGCCAGGTTTTAAATGGAACAACTCACGACGGCTTCCCGATTGACTTGCACATCACCACGCTGCCGCCCGGCCAGTCGCCTCATCCGCCGCATCAGCACGTGCACGAGGAAATGATGCTCGTCCAGTCCGGATCTCTCGAAGCGACAATCTCCGGCCAGAAGAGCGTGGTTGGCCCCGGGTCCGTGATCTACATCAACTCGAATGACGAGCACGGCCTCAAGAACACCGGCACTGTCCCGGCTCAATATTTTGTTCTGGCGCTAGGTAAGCAAAAGAAGAAGTGAACCGCCGCGCTTCCCGCAACGGCTCAGTTCAAAACGCGGAACACGGGCTCACTCCGCGGCGGATCGGCCATTCCTCTGGCTCTGAATTGCCCGATTTTGACGGAAGCTTTGAAGATTCTACCCACCGGAATAAAACCCCATAGCTTATGCGCCGCCACAGCCGCCAGACCCATCGAAGCGATACACCCGCAAGACCTGCAATCCGGATTTCCACCGAACTGGCAGGGCAAGATCTTCGTTTCGAGGTCCGCCGAGATGGTTCGTGTGGTTAACGCGAACACACACTCTTCGGGGCTGTGAGGAGGCGTCGCCATTTGCTGGATTAAGCCTTCCGGCATATCCAGCTTCGGGAACTCTCGGCGCAATTCGAGCAGTTCCGCCATCGCACGGCTTCTTTCTTCGCTCGTTAGTATTTCCGGTAGTTCGTCGCCTATCTGCGGCGTGAAAAGGCTGAACCACACCTTGTGAATCTCGGGCCGCGGTGTCCAGAAGCTCAGAAATTCCCGCAGATAACCGGGCTTCTTCATCAGCTGCCCCGTGATTGTCGAATGGATCGTGATCTTCTGTCCCGCAATGTTTTTGAGGATGCGTTCATACGTTGCAGGCTTACGGCGCTGGTCGTGCTCTGGCTGCAATCCATCGATCGAAACCACCACGTTCATGTGCGGCAGCGCGGGCCAGGCTTCTGGCAGCGGCCTGAATGCACTCGTCACAATTTGCACATGAACTCCGCGCGCAAGCAGAAGCGGCACCATGATCTCGAGTTCGCGATACCGAACCAGCGGATCTCCACCCACAATCGATAGATGGAGGGGCTTCAAGCGATCTACCACTTCGAGAACACCGTCCACCAGAGCCTGCCCTTTACGGTCGTTGAGCTCCCGCAAAGTCACATTCCCGCCCAGGTGCGCATCTTCGTAGGCGTAACACCCCGGACACCGCAGCGGACATTCCCGCGTGATTTCAATGGAAAGCGAAGGCCGCTCTCCTTTAAGAATCTTGTTCCAACCTTTGAGTATTTCTGAAGTCTTCACTGTCCACCTTCTTTTTATCGTGACGAACACCGCCGTCGCGCCTCTTATCCTCGGAGCAGATCCACTGCCCGGCATTTTGGGCGCTTACGGAGCGGTGATCGGTTTAATGCTAAACGGATCCGCGCTTAAGCAGCAGGAGGAGAAGGATCGGCGGCGAAGTATAGCGATCTGGCGCTAGAGCTCGGCAACAGCGCCACTAGCGGATCTGAGATGTATTGGCTGTCCGGCTCAGGCGGGTGGAATCCATCGCGCGCGACAGCGACTGTGTCGCAGCACCCGAGTACCGGATGATGCACAACCTGCAGCGATGCCCCGGAACCCGAGTTCAAAAGCTCCGGAGTGTCCGGCACATTGTCCAGATTCGCGGCGAGCAAAACAATCGCCGTAACCAGCGCGATCAGCTTCGAAGATCTGAAAACCAGGTGCAAGGTCGGACCCGGCTCCATGATACCGCCCTGCCTGGGCCGTCCAAATGGCACACTGGGTAAGTCCAGACTCGCGCATGATCAAACCCGTAAGAAAGAGTTCCACAGATTAGATGAGCCGGTTGCGCTTTCTAATGTGCCCGCCCCTGCACTTCGGCGTCGAATACGTCATTAATCCCTGGATGGAAGGTCAGATCCATGCCACAGACCTGGCACTTGCTAATCGCCAGTGGTCCCGCCTGCACACGCTGCTCGGCGAACACGCGGATGTCGTGTCGCTGCCCGCCGTGCCCGGTCTCCCCGACCTCGTCTTCACGGCCAACGCCGCCCTGATTCACCGCCGCACAGCAGTCCTGAGCAGCTTTCGTTACCCTGAACGCCAGCCTGAGTCTCATCACTTTGGCAAATGGCTGGAAGCAGACGGTTTCGATGTTCGCACGCTTCCTCCGGGCGTGCTGTTTGAAGGAGCCGGCGACGCTCTGTTCGATCGCAGCGAACCCTTGCTCTGGCTCGGACACGGGATGCGCTCCGATATCTCCGCTAAGCCTTATCTCGAACAGTTCACAGGCGTCGAAGTCCAGCCGCTACGGCTGCAGGATCCATGTTTCTATCACCTTGATACCTGTTTCTGCCCGCTCGAACGCGGCTACTTGCTCTATTACCCGCCAGCCTTCGATAAAGCCGGTAATGCCGCCATTGAAGCGCGCGTCCCGGAAGATCGCCGTCTGACCCTGTCGCGCGAAGACGCCCTCAATTTCGCCTGCAACACGGTCAACATCGGCAACGCGCTCATCCTGAACGATGCTTCCCCCGCGCTCGCGGCCCGGCTGAATGAATGCGGTTTCGAAGTCATCACAACGGTCTTGACCGAATTTATCCGCGCAGGAGGCGCCGCCAAGTGCCTCTCGCTTCGTCTCGACGAGCAGATCGCTCCGTAGAACCTTCTCGCAAATCTATCCGCCGGCCTGTTACTCGCTGCGGAGTGCCGTCAAAGGGTTCAATCGCGCCGCGCGCCGTGCTGGAATAAATGCAGCTATCAGCGCAAACATACTGATGATCGCTACCGCGACACCGTACAACACGGGATCAGTTGCAGAGACCCCAAACAGCCAGGCTTGCAGGAATCGGGTTAAAGCTAACGAGAGCAGCAACCCAGCGGCGAGCGCTATCGCCAGCAATCGAACCTGCTCGAGCAGCATAAATTTCATAATGCCGCTCGGACTTGCTCCCAGCGCCATCCGAATCCCGAACTCCGAAGTGCGCCGCGCCACCGCATAGGAAGACAATCCATACACGCCGGCTGCCGACAGAAGAAGCCCGATTAACCCAAACGCCGCCGATAGCGCAGTGAGCAGCCGCTCGTACAAAAGACTGGAATCGATCAACGAATCGAAGCTGTGAAAATCCACCGTCGCGTGCCCGTCGAGTTGGTTCACCATCTCCTGAATGTTCTTTCGGAGATCGCCGCTCGCTGAAGCGGTCCAGACTTCGAGATTCAACGTCAACAGGAAATCGAACGAAGGCGGCAGCTGAGCGATCGCCAGGTAAACGGTAGCTGGCGGCTCCTCGCGCAAATCCCGATACCGCGCATCCCCTACAACACCGACGATCGTGATGGCGCCCTTGCGATTGGTCTCGCGGATCTGCTGTCCGATCGGATTCGCGGAGCCAAAGGCCTGTGCCGCAAATGCCTGATTGACCAAAGCCACGTGAACAGCCGTGACCGAGTCGTGTTGATCGAAACCGCGGCCCAGCATCAGTGGCGTCCCGAGAGTGTCAAAATATCCCGGCGTCACCCAGTTCTCGAAGCTATGGAAAACATGCGGACTCTGCCTGCTGCGGCGGAGAATCTCGTAATCTTGCTGCCAGGTGCGGCCGCTCAACGGCACTACAACCGAAGCCGCGCACGCGCGGACACCCGGTATCCCGCGCACCCCTTCGAGCAGACGCTCGAAGAGCTGTGCCACCTCCACATTCTTGTGTTTTGTTTCGCTCGTGTCTATATCTGCAATCAGCAGATAGTCGCGGCGAAACCCCGGATCGAACGTTCGCAGATCGAAGAGGCTTCGCGACAGCAGCGTCGCTCCGAGTAACAGCACCAGCGAGAGACTGATCTGCACGGCCACCACAGCCTTGCCGAAGGACGTTCTAGCCGCCACGCGCTGGCCGCCCTCGCTGAGCCCCAGGTTCAAGCCCGAACGCATAGCTCGAAACGCCGGAACGAAGCCAAAAAGAAGTACGGTCAAAAGAAGCAGCCCGACAACGCCGCCGGCAAAACGCCAGTCGCCGCTCGTATCCAGGAAAATATTCGGATCCGAGCCCGATTTGAGAAAGGTGATGAGCCCGTTTGTGCAAGCGAAATAAAAGGGAATACCCGCGCACCCGCCAAGCAACGCAATGAGCATGCTTTCGGTCAGTAGCTGCCTGAGAATGCGTCCGCCATGTGCGCCCATCGAAAGCCGGATGGCCATCTCGCGATGACGAAAAACAGAACGTGCCAGCAGCAGGTTGGCAAGATTGGCACACGCGATCAGGAGGATAAGTCCCGTAATTGCCAAAAGAACGTACAACGGCTTGGAAAACCGTTCACGAATCGCTGAAACACCGGTTGCGGCGCTCTGGGCATAGAGCCTGTCCGGCTTCCGCGCTTCGTCTGCAGGCGGCTCTAGCTGCTTCCGCAGAGATGGATACACAGTATTGAGCTGAGCCATCAGTTCTCGCACAGGCACGCTCGGCGGCACACGCGCCATTATGTTGAGCCAGGTCCAGCCGCCGCTCTCGAGAATGGGCTGCGCGGGATTGATCGCAGCGTATCCGGCTATTGGCAGAATGAGATCCGAGTAAGCGCCAACGTAGAATCCAAAAAATTCTACCGGCGCCACCCCTACGATCGTGAACGACTGCACGCCAATCGAGAGGCGCTTCCCAAGCACAGCCGGATCGCCTGCGAATTGAGACTGCCACAACCGGTAACTCAGCACGCAATTTGCCCCGCGCGGCAGCTCTCGCCTGTCGTCTTCTGGTCCCAGCAAACGCCCTATCTGCGCCTTCAGCCGCAACGCCCGAAATGTGTCGCCTGAAACTATGGCCGCTACGGTGTTCCGCACGGCACTCCCGTACCGCACCTGTACGTATTCGCCCCCCACAGCGAAGAGCGGAATGCCGCTGCTGTTCGCCCTTTGCAGTGCGCCAAATATGGGGTATGAAAAGTTGCTGCTGGTCTCTTCCGGTGTCTTGTGCACCCACTCCCAAAGCTGTTCCGGTTCCGGTACGGGTAGCGTCTTGAAGAGAAGCGCATTTATCAGGGAGAAAATGCCCATCGTCGCTCCCAGCCCGATCGCTAGCGATAGACATGCGGTTGCCGTGAAGCCGGGATTGCGCAGCAGCAGGCGAGCGCCATAACCGGCATCGCGGCCCAGCGACTCCAGCCAGTTCCATCCCCACACCTCTCTGCTGATCTCTCGCCAGCGCGTTACATTGCCAAGTCGCTGTCTCGCGGAGACCGGGTCTGTATCTTCCGAGAGCATCGCCAGGTGCGTCTCCAGTTCTTCGCGTAGGTCGGCATCCATCTGCTGTCTGCCTGCCACATATCGAATGCGACGTACGAGTTCCGCGATCAACCGCAGCATATTTCTCTCTAAGACGAGGCCGCAATCACACGCCCGATCGCGTGCGACACCCGGCGATATTTGCTCAGCTCGATCTCCAGTTGCTTTCGCCCCAGGGCGGTAAGCGAATAGACCCGGGCACGCCGCCTATTCTCGGTTTGCTGCCACTCCGCCCTAACCCAACCTTTGAGCAGCATGCGCTGTAGCGCCGGATAAAGCGATCCCTCCTCCACGCGAAAAACATCGCGTGACGAGCTCTCGACAAATTGGGCGATGCCGTACCCGTGATTCGGCCCGCGCGCAAGGATCTTCAGAATTAAAAGGTGAAGGGTCCCCGGCGGAATCTCATCTCGAAGCGGCTCTACCATAGACTCTCTTACTCAGAGAGTCTACTTGAGGTCAAAGCCGCTGTCAAACCGCCAAGCTTCACTCGTATCTGAGCGCCACGATCGGATCGGTTCCCATGGCTCGTCGGGACGGCTGCCATGTTGCCACGATCGCGATCACGAGAAACAAGAGCGATGCCCCGCCGAATGAAATAAAATCCACCGTTCCCACACCGTAAAGCACGCCTCGCAGAAGCCGTGCTGCTCCGGCCGCCAGAGCCATTCCGCCCAGCAATCCAACGAACATTGGCCGTGCACTCTCGCCCATGACCAGCGCCAGAACATCTTGTTTTTGGGCCCCGATCGCCAGGCGGATCCCGATTTCTCGCGTGCGAAGCGTCACCGTGTAGCTGACCGTCCCGTAGATCCCCATTGAGGCCAGCAGCAGCCCGCATAGCCCAATCGCTGCTGCAATTGCGGCCGAAGTGCTGTCGATAAGAAACGCGTCTGTCTGGCGCAGCATATCCTCCAGAGTGGCTGCGTAAGCTACCAGACTCGGATCGACAGCCGGGATCACCGAGTCCATCGTGCGCATCACGAGTCTCGGATCGGAGCGCGTTCGCACGAGAATGGGATAGTCCTGAAGCCGGTCGGCAGGAAGCGGCAGATAGACCTGCTGGGAGTCGCTGCCGTCGAGCGTAACGCCGCGCGTGTCACGAGCCACTCCGATCACCTGCCAGATCGGACCGTCCGGAAGAAGTTCACCCTTCTTATGAAACTGTCGCTCGGTACCGAGACGCAGGCTGCCTCCAATAGCGCTCTGTCCCGGCCAGAGCAACTTGGCAGCTGATTCACTCAGAACAACCGCGTGGTCCGGCTCACTGCCCTCTCCTGCAAAGCCGCGACCCAGGGTCAACGGAATCCCGAGAGTTCGAAAATAGTTCGCCTGCACCCAGGTGTAATAAAGGGTTCCGTGCGCATTCCGCGCGTTGGGTTGTTCTCCGTTGAGAGACACGGACGCCCTACGCCCGCCGGTATCATCGGGCGCCCGGGCAGTGGTAACCGCAGCCACTCCGGGCATTGCCGCAAGCCTGATGCGAAGCTCGCGAACAATCATGGCCTTATGCTCGGCGCTGTATTTGCCTTCCTCCGGAAACTGAACGTTGACATCGACGATGCGCGCCCCCTCGTAACCCGTACCCATCCGCAGCGCGTGAGCGGCGCTTCGAACCAGCATGCCTCCTGCGATGGTAAGCGCGAGTGAAACAGCCACCTGCGCCGCGATAAGACACTGGTGCAGACGCGTCCGAATACGAGCATTCCCCATGCCTCGGATCGTGGAAAAGAGTGCGGAACGCGAACTCTCGAGAGCCGGCGCCAACCCAAACAGAATGCCCGCGAAAACAGAAACCGCAAGCGCGTACCCAAAAATTTTGAGGTCGGGGTTTACGTTGAGCACCAGGGCGCCATCTTCTACCGGCAGACTTTCGGCGGCCTCCGTGACCGCCACGCGTAACAAACTCCAGGTCACAGGCAGCGCGATGCACCCGGCAATCAGGCCCAGCAGCGCGCTTTCAGTCAGCAGCTGCCGGATCAAACGTCCCCGGCTCGCCCCGAGCGACAAGCGCATGCCGAGTTCCTGCTGGCGCGTTGTGGCGTGTGCCAGTTGCAGACTGGCCGCGTTCGCGCAGGCGATAACCAGCACCATGCCCGCCGCGGTCATCACGAGCAAGATCGTGAGTCTCAGCCCGGCGTTCATCTTCCCGGGAAAGGGCGAGCCCGGCGAGATCACTACACCAGCCGACTTACTTAGATCCGAGCGTGGATTGTGCAGAATGCGCAGCTCACGGGCTATCCGCGTCGCCTCCGCCTGCGCCTGCCCTATGTTGGCCCCACGCGCCAGGCGGCCGAACACCCGGCAACACAGCTCCTCGCTGTCACGCAGCCGGTTGCTCTCACGATGTACAAGCGGATCGAGGCTGAGCGGTAGCCAGAAGTCCGGCGCAGCCACGCTGGTACCGACGAAATCGTGCGGTGCAATTCCGACAATCGTAAACGCAGCGCCAGCCAGACGGATCGTCTTGCCCAGCACCGCCGCGTCGCCCGCAAACCGTCTCTGCCAGTAATTCTCACTGATGACAACGGCGGGCGTGGCCGCGAGCTCAGCGGCGCTCATGGATTCGAACGTGCGGCCGCGCAGCGCAGAAACTCCGAGAACCGAAAAGTAGTTCTCCGAAACGAGGAACGTGCTCGCGAACTCCGCATTGCTCGCGCTCGGCCTTAACAGCCCAAGTCGCCCGACGAGCGATCCGCTATCAGCAGTCCGTTGGCCGCCGATGCCGCGCGCCTCCGTGAGCCGCAGCTGATCTATCGCCATTGCGATCACTCCGCTGAACGAATGAAGATGATCCCGGTACGCTTCGTAGTCCGGATAGCTGAATTCGTTATTGGTCAGACCGGATTGGAGACGCAGCGCAAAATTAGCCATCCTGCCTGGCTCGCGCGCATCCAAGGGCCGCGCCACAACTGCCCTGTAAGCCGTAAAAACAGCTGTGTTGACCCCGATACCAATAGCCAGCGCCACCAGCGATCCTATGGTGAACCGGGGATTGCGAACCAGCGTGCGCGCCGCATAGCGCAAATCCTGCAGTACGCTTTCTATCGGAATCATCGAATGCGCATTCCCCACAACTCAAGACGGCCGCCAACGCCGTTTATTACCGGCGCTTGCAAATTCGGTACCTTGAACAAATGGGACAGAAGTCAAGGCGCACAACGCTCGCGGGGCTCGCGCTCGTCATCTCCACCGGCCTCGCGTTTGCCCAATTTCCGCCTGAAATCACGCCGCCCGCAGGCAACACTCTCTTCCTGACGGCCCATGCGGTGGGTACCCAGAACTACATCTGCCTGCCTTCGTCTTCTGCCGGCGGCTCCGCCACTGCATGGACCTTCCTCGGTCCGCAAGCCACGTTATCCGTGAGCGCGGGCGGCTTCGTGCAACAGCTGAGTACGCATTTCCTGAGCACCCTTCCGAATGACTCGGTCACTGCCGAACCCGGCTGTACGCTCTCCGCCGATGGCAAACACCTGTATTGCCCTACCTGGGAGAGTTCTTCTGATTCAAGTGCGGTCTGGGGTTCAAAAGCAGGCAGCATCAACGCCGGTTCTGACCCGAGTTGCCACAACGCAGGAGCCATCCCCTGCTTGCTCCTCAAAGCGGTTGCCAACAGGCGCGCGCACTTCGGGGGCGGCCTGTTTGCCCGGACCACCTACATTCAGCGCCTCGATACCCACGGCGGCAGCGCACCCCCCTCGAGTTGCAAAGCCGGAGCTCTCGCGCTCGCACCTTACACCGCCATCTATCTTTTCTACACTGACGAAGACCAACGAGACACCTCGAACCCACATTGATAGCTTCTGCATAACCCCGCTTAGCCGGAGACGGTAACGAGGCATCCGCCGGCTGCATTGACAAGCAGGTGCTTTTTCTCTATGCTGTAAAGCACTTTCTTGTCTGATGCACAACGCACCGCGAGCTCGTAGACGATTCAACGCAACCTGCGTCGTCGCCCTTACAGGTGTTCTGATTCCCGGTGCCTCACTTTACCCGGAAATCGACATTTCGCACTGACCGGTCAGGATTCAGAAAGCACGAACTTGGAATGACTTCCGAAGAGAACACAGCAAGATCCGGATCCAGATCGCTGGAGATACTTCGCCGAACGTCCCTGGTCGCTGTAGTCGTTGGGGCGGTAGGGTCGGTCGCTTTGATGCTCCGCGTTGGCCGCCACAACAAATCGCTGTTGCTGGTCCTGCTCTTCACAATTTGGGTGCTTTCCCCGTTCCTCGCCCTCGCGTGGACCGGCCTGCTTTCGAAGTGTTGGCCCGCGCTCACTCGCGCCACGCTTTACACCCTGACGTTCGTGCTCACGCTGGCCTCTTTGGCCATCTACGCGAACATTGCCTTCAGCGCGCCGAGGGCCAAACCCGCTTTCGCCTTTCTCGCGGTTCCCTTGGCATCGTGGCTGCTGCTTGCCATTGTTGTCCCGGCGGCAGCATCCAAATCCCGCAGGCGGTCTCGCCGCAAAAGCCTCAGTACATCACCCAGCCGCCATCCACGTTAAGCGTTTGCCCCGTCATTCCGTCGCTCAGTTCCGAAGCGAGGAACAGGCACACGCGTGCAATGTCAATCGGCAGCATGCGGCGCTTCAGTGACTGCAGTTCGAGCCAGCGTTGAATCTCCTCCTGCGAGACAAACCGCTTCTCCGCCTCTACTTCAATCGCCCCGGGCGTTACGCAGTTGACATGCACGTTAGACGGCCCTACCTCACGTGCAAGCGATCGCGTCAGTCCGATCACACCGCCCTTCGACACGACGTAATGCGTCAAATTCGCCATGCCGAGATGGAAAGTCACTGAAGAAATGTTGACGATCTTGCCTGCACCCCGGCTGATCATGTCCGGCAGCGTGGCCTGCGTTGTGTGAAACATACTTTTCAGATTGATCGCCTGCATCTCGTCCCACTGCTGCTCCGTCATCTCGAGAAAATTCTGCCGCGGGTAAACGCCCGCATTGTTGACGAGTACATCGATCGGACCCATTTGCCCGCGAGCCGTCTCCATCGCCGCATCGATCGCCGGACGGTCCCGCAAATCGATACCGAAATCGAGCACTTGCGTCTTCGGCCGCAGATCCGCAGCCGTACGTCGGTTACCCTCGGCATCCCGGTCCATCAGCACGAGCCGCGCCCCGTTCTCGGCAAACAACCCGGCAATAGCCTCACCAATACCCGTAGCCGAACCCGTGACCACAGCAACTTTATCTCGCAGCAGCATACAGCCAGTGTCCTAAACCGCTCCGCCGCCCTCGGTGTAAACCTGACCGACCAAGTCAGAGCCCTGCTTGCCGCCTAACCTGATCGGTCACGTCTTTTGTGATCAGCTTCAAATGAAGTGTTGCGTGCTCGCCTTCGTGCAATTCCAGCGCGGTTCCCGCTGATCGCATCAAGGCAAGAAAGCCATCATTGCTCCAGAGATCGGGATCACGTTCCTCCGCGGCAAACGCCAGGTACTTGCCCGGACGCTTGTCTTCAACTGAGAAATGCAGAAACTGATCTGTGGCGACATTCTCTCGGGATCCGTCCTCTCCGAGCAGAACCACTTGCGGGGCCTCACTGGGCTTGTTCTGCGGACGCTCCAGATCTCCACTTACGCTTGCGACATTTGTGCTGTAAGTAAGTATCACGTCAAGATGCGCGCCGCTTGCTATCTCAATGCCGTCAGGACTTACTTCGTGACCATCCGATGTTACAGACTTAAGAAAGCAATGCCGGAGCTTCGTGTAAGAAACGGAGTATCGGCCCGGCTCTACGTCGTCCAGGACGTAAATGGCGTTCTGAGGCGTAAACTGATCTTGACTCGCCTGAGAGTTGCTCCCCCCGCCAATCAGCTCGAGGTGCACAGATCCCACAGTCAAAGGACGGTTTTCCTTTTCCATCACTACTCGAACTCGCACTCTCGCGGGCTCGAAACGCGTGATCACCAGCCCCGTGATGTTCTGATCGGCTAGCTCTAGCTCCGTCGCGCCCATCTTTCGAACACCGCTCCCGCCTTCTTCAAGCAACGTGATCACATACTTACCTGGCGGAAGATCCTGGATTGCGAACGAGCCGTCCGGCGCAAGCCTACCATCTTTTCCACTCAGGTCCGCTTCGTTGTCGGCGGCAGCGCGCACCCGGCATCGCGAAAGCGCCCCCGCCGTTTCTCCGCTGACCTTCCCGGTCACCGAAAGCAACGGCCCACTCTGCACGTGAATATCTACCCCGGCCTGCTCTTGTCCGCCGCGTAAGTGAAGCTTCTGCGCCGCAGTCAAACTAAGTCCCGAAGGGAAGAACGTGCGATAAGGATGCAGGTTAACCGGGTTTCCAGCGGAATCTACCGTGATTTGCTTAATGGCCCCGACAGGCCCAGCATCATCGCCCGGGCCTGCACGCACATAGTAACTTCCGGGCATCAGCCCATCGAAGCGATACTGCCCCTCGTGGTCCGTCGTAGTCTGATCCGCTATTCGTGGTTCATCATTTTTCCTTCCGGCGTGTTTGGCCAGGAGCAGCACGTCGTAGCCCGGCGCCGGATCGCCATCCCGATCCAAAACCTGCCCGCTGATGCGTCCTGCCGGAAACAATCGCAGCACAATGTCTTGCACACTAGCTCCGGCGTCCACTTTCAGGAGCCTTTGCGGATCGCCCTGCTGCGCCTCGCGAAATCCCCCGGGAAGGTAACCGGTCTTGCTGGCCAACAGCACATAGGTGCCTGAGCGCACGTCCGCGAATCGGAAATGGCCTGCGTCATCCGTCGTAGCCACGAACTCAAAACTGCTCGGTCCCGAGTACGATCCAAGCGAAACGTGTGCTTTTCGAGCTGGCTGATTGGTTTCAGACAAAACAACCCGTCCTTCAACAACGGCCGGCGATTCAGCGGGCGGAGAAACCTGGCCCGCCGCTACACTGGCCAACAAAAGAACGTACGAGCACCACGTCATGCCCAACCTCCAGCACCAGACGCCGTCAGGCAGCGTTGGGTTCCCTGGACTTCCCGCCACCTGAACCGGCCTGCAGAAATACGCCGAAATTTCGAGACCCTTTCCCGCTCCGCGTGCGTTTAAGCCGTATGGATTGGCTCTGGCAGGATTTTCGCTTCGGCTTCCGCACTCTCCGCCTGCTGAAATCTCAAATCTCGGGAGTGTCGGCCTATGATCCTCTCACCCTTCTCGGGTGTGACTGCCATCCTGGCCCTCGTAGGCTTGGCCGCCTGTTATCTTCCCTCGCTTCGCGCGACCAGAGTCGACCCACTCGTCTGCCTACGCTACGACTGGCCGGATCAACCCTGGCGCCTTAGGGAGCCTCCACACCGACTCTAATCCACCTCAGTGTGGAACGGGCTTGTTCATCAGCTGCGCGACTGTCGCGGGTAAACTAGTTATCATCGTCCGGGTCCGTAGCAACTCTCTTGTCGGTCAGAAAGAAATTGGCTTCTCTCGGAGCCGCAATGGGCCTGAATGGCCGCGGTTGAAAGTCGAAGTCGTAGAACTGGCTGAGATCGGTACCCGCTCGCGCGTCCGCGAAGTTCAGCGCGCCTTCCTCAATTCCGAAGTTCTGCTCCACAAACCTGAGAATGCTTCCGAAATCGTGGCGGTTGTTACTGATGTACCCGCGCGGCGTATAAGCGGAAACAAAGAGCAGCGGCACGCGAAACCCATATTGGTAAGCGCTTAGCGGGTAAGGCAGGATCGTCGGAAGCTCATGGTCGTACCAACCGCCCCAATCGTCCCACGTGATCAAAATAGCGGTATTGTTCCAGTATCCGGTGTAGCCGTCGCACGCTGTGCTTTTCCCGATCCCGTTGACAATCGCGGCCACCCACGACGGGCCGCCGCCATCGCTTACTCCGGCGTGATCCGAATTGGCGCCGGTAGGAATCACCCAGCTGAGCGACGGAAGGTTGCAGCTGTTTATATCTTTCAAAACGTCCGCGGGCTTCAGGTCGACATTGTCCTGCCAGACCAAGCCCTCGCACTTTCCTCCCGGCCCGGTCGATTCACAAATGTGTTGAATGGCGTTGGGCGCCGTCCAGATCGAGCCTGCAGAAGGCGTGTAATACTTCCAGCTGAAATTCAGCGGCAGTAGGTCCGGCAGCGTTAAGTGTTCAAAGCATGGATACATGTCGAAACCTTCGTAGCCGCTAGGCCCGATTAACGCCACCGTCGTTCCCGCCGGCGCGGCGCATCCTGCCTCGTGGCTCGCGCCCGCTGTATTCTCGGCTGCGAGAAAGCCGGTTGCATCGTCGACCGCCAGCGGGGCCGAAGTCCCGCCAAACAGAAATTGGTGTGCGGGGAAGCTCGGCCCCTGGTTGGTTTGAAACATATAGTTAGCCCACCCATACTGCTTCGCGATTTGTAGGTACGGATCCACCTCGCCTGCGGAATTAGCCACGAACCTGAACTGCGGCTGCGCCGGGCACGTACCTGTGCAGCCTACGTCGCCAGCCCCGTCCATTCGGCAGCTGCCCGAGAATGGATCGGCATCGCACATCGCAAGAAATGCCGCATGCGTGTGCTTTAGATCATACTTGTTGGCCAGCGCTACGGGTGAGGGCCGCGTCTTCCCAGTGGGCGATTTCCTGTTCCGCCAGCCGCTCGTCTGAAGATTGTACTGCACGGCATCCGGACTCGTACTGCACGATTTCGCAGAACCGAACGGAGGCCGGCACAACCCCTGAAAAAGGTTATCCGGAGTCCGGTTTTCCTGCACGATGATCACGACATGTTGAAACGGTGAGTATTGGGCTTGGGCGAGAGTTGGGCCAAACCCGACAGCAAGCAAGAAAGTCACAAAAGCAGGTTTCATTTCCGTAAATCCTTACAAAGTCATACGGCATCGGAAGCTGGATAACACCACGCTTCTGTGACAAATTCTACTCTCGCCGTAACGCTCTGGAAATGCTCGCTTGCTGTTGAAAAACTCTGGTTATTTTTTGGACTTGGAGCCGACGGGCGCCGACTCCGAGTCGCTGCACGTCGCGAGTAGCTCGCGGATGATTTTTCATTCGGAACGCCAGCTCAACTGTTGGGGTTCTGTCTCACCGAGTTTGCCCACTTACTTGGGGAACGGTAGGATGTTGGCGAAAACGTCACACCTGCCTTCATATTTAGCGTTCAGAAACCTATAGATTGTGAACAGACAAAACCGGAGGACCCGGTGCCCCTGTTTTCTGGTGGTGACTATTGGAGAAGATGGAGTCGCGCGTGACATGCGGATTGAGAAGTCGCTCGGGTACGGCTTTGACGAGAAGGCTATCGAATGCTTACGAAGGTGGCGCTTTAGCCCTGGGCTAGGAACGGTCAGGCTGTGCCGGTCGCCGCAAACATTTCTGTCATTTTCTCCTTAGAAGGTGGAGAACAGGACCACAAAGCAGGAATGCAAACCCCGAAACCTGCACAATCCCAAGCGCCCAAGAGTGTAGTAATGATTTCTTCCACAAACGTAAGCAAGTCCATCCAACCGCATTTGCCAAAATCAGGCAAGTGAAAGAACAGGCCCGGATTCGTTCCTTTACACCCGAAGACTATGACGCAGTCATTGCCGTGTGGCGCCAATCCGGACTGACAATCAAACCGTCGGACACGCTTCCGGAAATCAAAAAGCTGCTCACCCTTCCGTCGAATGTCTTCTTGGTTGCCGAGGCTGATGCCGGTGAAATGCCGCCCGGAATTGTCGGCACCGTAATCGGGGCTTGGGATGGACGGCGCGCTTGGATATACCACTTAGCCGTAACACCAGTTGCGCGGCGCGCTCGCATCGGGACCGAACTCATGAGCGCCGTCGAGAAAGCCCTTCGGGACCGCGGGGCAATCAAAATCAACCTGCTTGTCGAACCCGCAAATCACGAAGCGGCGGAATTTTATCGGGCCCTGGGCTACTCCGATCAGCCTTTGCGATTCTTCTCCAAAAACATCTGCGCCTGAAAACAACCCGGCTCTGTCTTTCGCCAGATGTTTACTCCGGTGACTCGCCTTTCCGTCACTCACTGCCTCCCAAGCTCGAAAAGACTCTGCGGAGGCTCAACACCAACGGCACGATCACCAGGGCCGTACAGGTCGATAAAAGAATGCCAATCAGCGCACTGGAATGGTCTGCGATCGCCCCGTAAGCGATTGGCGCGAGGCCGCCCGAGCCGATGATGCCTGTGTAAAACAGCGCGAACGCCCGGCCCGTGTCGTCTCCGTTCGAAGTAACCTCCGAACTGCGATTCGTGTCCACCGCCGTGCAGCACCATTCCACCCTCGATTTTCGGCTCGGTTCAGAAAGATCATGTATGGCGCTACCCAAAAGGAAATACGATTCGACGTTGAGCCGCGCTTGCGCTAGTCATAGCCACTGAACATTTAGCTTCGCGCGTGGGATCATACGGCTAACCCGTGCGCACCTTCGCCCTGCTGATGGCTCTCGCTATCGCGTTTTCAGATCACGCACCCGCCGAGTCAAAGTCTTTCGACGTTATCGTCTACGGCGCTACGGCCAGCGGCGCCATGGCAGCCATCGCTGCCGCGCAGCAGCAGATGCATGTACTTCTGCTCGAGCCAGGCGCGCACGTTGGCGGCATGGTTACCGGCGGATTGAGTAACAGCGATGTCGAGGGTCAGCAGAATCTCATTGGTGGGCTGACCCGCCGGTTCTTCGCCGCACTCGGGACGCACTACAACAAACCCGTTGCCTGGGCTTTCGAACCCCACGTCGCCGAAAAAACCATGTTCGAGATGCTGAACAGCGCTGGTGCCGGATTGCTTTTCCATGCTCGGCTGATCGGCGTCGAAAAAAACGGCGCGTCCATTACGCGCATCCGGCTCGAAGGCGATCGCGAGTTCAGCGCAAAGGTTTTCATCGACAGCTCCTATGAAGGCGATTTGATGAAGGCTGCCGGGGTGAGCTACGTTGTCGGTCGCGAATCGTCCGCCAAATACGATGAGTCGCTTGCCGGGCGGCAGGATCTGCTGCCGGGACATCATCAGTTCCGCTTCCCCGTTTCAGCGGACACCGATGCCGGTCTGCTGCCATTGGTTGTTCCACAAGAAGGGGTGGCTGTGACGGGCGCTGCTGATGGCCGCTTCCAGTCTTATTGCTTTCGCCTTTGTCTCACCGAGGATCCGGCGGATCGCTTGCCTGTCGAACGGCCCGCTGCCTACGACGGCAAGCGCTACGAGCTGGCGCGGCGATACATCGAGAGTGCAAACGGTGCATTGACGCTCGGCGATTTCCTCGGCATCGTTCGCATACCGAACGGCAAGTCGGACGTCAACAGCACCGGACCGGTCTCGACTGATTTGAATGGCGCAAGTTGGGCCTATCCGGAAGCAAGCTACGGGCGTCGGCAGCAGATTTGGAATGACCATTTGAGCTGGGCCCAAGGGCTGATCTATTTCTTACAGACTGACCCGGTCGTGCCGCAGAACATGCGTGAACAGGCGCACCGCTGGGGATTACCGAAAGACGAATTCTCGGATACAGGCCACTGGCCCAATCAACTGTACGTGCGCGAAGGCCGGCGCATGCTTGGCGAATACGTCTTGACTCAGCACGACTTGACTGAGCTCCGGAACAAGTACGATTCAATCGGGATGGCAGGCTACAACATCGATATCCGCGAAGTGGAGTGGCTCGCCCACAAGGTATATCTGTTCCCCAGGGTGATCAATCAAGTGTTCACGGAGGGCTATCTCAGCATGCCGGTCCAGCCCTGGCAGATTCCCTACCGGGCAATGCTTCCAATGGAACAGCAGGCGTCAAACCTCCTGGTGAGTGTGTGCATCTCGGCTTCGACCATTGCCTACGCGTCCTTTCGTATGGAGCCGAACTATATGATCGCCGGTGAGAGTGCAGGCGCGGCTGCGGCCCTGGCGATTAAAACGAAGCGTCCGCTGCACAAAGTGGACATCGAAGAACTGCAGCGGCAACTGCGAGCGAACAAACAAATTCTCAGCGAAGGCGATGTTTCCAACTTGCAGTAGCCTACGCGATGGGTTTCCAGCCCGCTGGCATTGTAGACTGGCCTGCGCGCATGCTCTCTAATCGCGTTTCACCCTGAACACGTCCATACCGTGAACTCGTCAGGTGATAGGTTCTTTCGAAAATACTTGCTTTCGCAGATCTGGTTCGCCCCCATCGCGAAGAACAGCGATCCACTGATTCAAGCTCGGAGTATCCCAAAACCCCTTGCAGCTCTCTAGAAACGTCAGCACAAAGTCCTTGTGACCCGTCTTTAGAAGCGCTTGCGCTAACCACATATCCGGGCCGAAACTCCGCAGTGCGGGAAACTTCCCGGGCGTCTCCCCAGCCTTCAACAGGTAATCGCCTGCCGCGAGATAATCCTTGCGCAGAAAGGCCGCGCGGCCAAACGCATCATTGATATTGTAGGTATTCTGGCTGCTAATTGACAACGGGTGTTTTGTGTTGAGGAGCTTCTCTTCGACGCTTTGCAGCTGGGCAGCTAAGATCACCGCTTTCGGTATATCGCCCTGTAGCAAGCACTGGCTCAGTTGTTGGCTAGCGGTGAAATACGCCTCATCGACATCTCCCGTCTGACCCGAGACAACGCCCTTGCGAACGTATTCTTCGTACTGGGCGTGAACCTGCTGAGCCAATTGCTCGGCATAACGCGGCGCCAGGCCCCAATGCGGCTGATCTAATTCGTTTATCAGTTTATCGGCGATGGGCAGTAGCCCCTGTGTTAAAGATGGCTCGTTCTTGTCAATCGCCCTTCGTTGCTCAATCAACTTTATCTTCGCCCCTAACTCGTTAGCTGCGGCCCCATGCAAGGCCAGGCGCAAGCGCATAGCCCGTAGATCCGCCAACATGAGAGATCCATCTTCGAGATTTTGCTTCAACTCTTGCGCCTGAAGCTTCAGCGAATCTGTCGTGATCGCCTCACCCTGAGTTGTCTGTGCCCTCGCAGATTGCAGCCTGTCGGAATGAACTCCCGCACCGGTGAGCATCGCTAAAACACAAACACCGTGTCTCGGACAGACCATATCTCGATCCTCCAAAGCAAGCCGAAAGCGGCCCGCATTCGCGCCACCAACTCTACAGTAATTTACACGTGAAATCAACGGCTACAGTCACTCGCATATACAACACGCTGGCATTGCGTCCAGTAATCCAGCAGCTAAACCCAGATATCTCGCTTCATTTAGAAACGGTTCGGTCTCAGCGTTTGCAGCAGCTTGTCCAAACGTACCCAGTAGATCGCGCAATCCTTCTCGCTTGTGCCGCGCGAATAAAACAGGTACTTGCCGTCAGCCGTTACGTACTGTCCCCAACGATGGGCGAGACCGTCATTGATTTTCGGCCCCAGGCTTACCGGTGCAGTCCACGTCGAATCGGGTTTGCGGAAGGAAATGTAGAGTTCTGACTGATAGGTTGGGGTTTCTTTTGCACTGACTATCATGTAGGACTCATCCGGCGCAATATAAAGGTCACCATTGAATCCGGGCTCATTGAGCGGTCGACCCAGGCTCTTGACGCTCATCTTGCCGTTGGAGATCGTCAGCAGGCTGAATACGTAGGTGCTGCCGTTCTTCACATCCTCCGGATCGGGATCGCTGCCGACATAGGCGTTGCCGCTCAGGGTCGGCATATAGTCGTAAACCCCGTAGGTCGGATTCATCAACATTGTCGGGGCGCTCCAGCCATCGCCGTTTCTGCGCGATTCCCAAACATTGTGCATGTCGGCCTTCCTCATATACAGCACGCTGCCGTCCATCGACAGCGTCGGCGAGAGGAACTGCTCGGCGACAATCTCCGGTTTGCCCCAATGATGGTCCGCAAAGCGAATCATTTTCAATCGGGCATGCTCTCCGCTTTCCCACGAGTCATTCTGGGTGTAGTAGAACTCTTTACCATCTTGAGAAAATGCGACGCGGCCCATTACAAAAGCACCGCTGTCCGTCAACACGCCTGGCGCAAAAATCTTCGGTGTGTCGGACGGAGGCGCTTGCCCCAGATAGGCGTCGCGTGTGTTCAGGAAGCTTTTTTGGGCGGGCAGTTGCCGGCCCAGACAGGACATGGTCAGCAGGACGATTGCTACGGGTTTCATAATCGTGCTCGCGTTTCCTTCCCAAGACAATCACGCATTTCCTGATCGAAATGCGCGGCTCAGATATAAGAAGCAACTCACCAGTGCACCTCGAGTGCCACTTCATCAACCCTGCAATCGCCCTTTTTTCAAGAAACCGGATCAAACCTTCCATTCGACAGACACCCTCTTTTGTC
Source organism: Terriglobia bacterium (assembly GCA_963723645.1). Lineage (GTDB taxonomy): Bacteria > Acidobacteriota > Terriglobia > Bryobacterales > Bryobacteraceae > Bog-105. Next base: position 642,414 of record CAVRRR010000003.1, on the reverse strand, counting down.
CGGAAATCGAAACCACTGTCCGCAAACGAAACGTTTGCCCGGTTTGCCGCTGCCCAACCGCTCCTCAGCGTGACGTTGGCGACTCCACTCTTTTGGGTCACAGTCAAGCACAAGCTGCCTCAACCTTAGTGTTCGATCGTGATTGCTTCTAAATACAGGCCTTTGGGAACAACGTAATCTCCGGTGAATCCCTCGAATCGCAGAACGCCAGAACCCTGATCATCCGCGTTTGGCATTTGGTATAAAGGCCCGAGCTGGTTATCCTCAATGGATTTCAAATGGCGGCCGTTGTCGCTCGCCTGCTTAACTGCAGAACTAAGTTGGGCATGAAAAGGCTCGCTCGCCCCATCGTTTTGAATACTCTCCAGGTGAACGATGATGGTCCAGGAAGGTGGTTGATACTGCCGCTCAAGCTTGACGATTCTTCCCGTTACAGTCGCGCCCTTAGGCTCTAGGATTGTTTTTCCGTTGCGAATGGGACTGGTCAGCGTGCCACTAATTTCGTCGCCGGCAGCTGCGGTGGCTGTGTCTATTTGAGTCGAGAACCTGAGAGTGAAGTGAAGACCTGGAGGGATCTCTGCATGCTCAGGTTTATCTTTTCTTTCGTTCTTTGACGCCGGGTTCTCGTTCGAATTGAACGTCAGGCTTGACTGAGCACTGAACTCGCGACAGGACGAAAACAAAGTTTTATTCTCGTATTGCGTTCCGTTGTCAGCCGCAACGTTGAGAATTGTGGTCTGAGGAAGTAGAAACTGCGCCCCATTCAGACGCGTGTTGGTGAAGTTGAAAATGTTAATCTCACTGCACGCATGAAGTTGCTCCGGCAGTTCGTCTGGCCAGACGCTCAGACGCGCCAGATCAGAAGTAGTTGGTTCGACAAGCAATTGCCCGTGATACCCAACATGCGCGTCATAAGTTTGGTTCCTTATGATCAATGAGCTGTTACTCGAAGGGACGCTAAAGCTAAATTGAATAGCCGGGCGATCGTCACCCCTCCTCTCACCGTCGTAGGTGAAGCGGACAGCATCGGTTTCGAAGATGGCGCGGAGCCAGTCCCTAAATGCGCCGGTAGTCGTTGCACCGCTCCCTGCTAAATCCGCTAAAGTGCGGCCTTGGAACCGGCTTGTGTCACCTGCCCAGGAGTACATTTCGTGCCCGTCCCTCGAGGTTGCCACATCCAGGCGTAATCGATCGGAATGGTCTTTGTAGAGTTTCCACTTGGCGCCCCTGCGGAGACCCGCTAAGTCCTCGCAAGTTGACCTCTTGTTGATCGTGTCTTCCGGCTCCAAGGTCATCCGGTCAATAGTTTCTGAGCACAGATAATTCGGCAACCGGTCGATTGTGGCAATCACTTTTCGGCGCACATCGGCAAGTTGCCGCTCTTCGGAGGAAGATAATGCGGATGGTCGGGCAGATGGCCCGGGCACCGGGGACGACGGGCCGGTAACCGGAGGACCAAACACCACGCTTGAGGAAGTTTGGAACTCGTGGAAGTTTGAGAACTTCATGGTATACACGTCGTCTGTGCCGTCGTCGTTTTCGTCTCGCGTAACGGCGTTCCCGAGAAGCAGATAGCGCGACCCATTCAGCGGAATGCGCGCGTAATCTAAGGTCGTGGTGGTCTCGCAGAGTTTAAGTTGCGCCGGTATTTGGTCTGCGTGAACCACTATGCGTATCGGATCGAGTGTCTGGGGGTCTACAAGGAAGCTGCCGTCATAAGAGACAACGCCAGAGTATGTCTTGAACGTGTCGGAGCCCAGCCGCCGAAGCCTTGTCGCGATGGAGTAGGCGCTCTTTTCCGCGGGTACGGAATACCCGAATTCCAGAAGTGCGCGGCCCTCCATCGTCGTTGGTCCTCTATACGTGAAGCTGGCTGCATCGGTCAGGAAGATAGTCCGTAAGAACATCGACTGTGACGTTGCCGCTGAGGCGGCCGGGGAATGAGCCGGGTCAATATTTCCTGGTCCTCGATTCTGCACTTCTCGGTACGATTCGCCGTTCTTCGAGACCACCAGGTCAAGCTCTAATCGCTCTGACTGCTCCACGCGAGTTCCCCAAACTGCGCTCTTTCGCAAGTTCGCCAGATACGAGCAGGATGCTACCAGATCCATTGAAGCCATGCCGGTCCGCTTCGCAAAGCGCTGAATGTCTGTTGTGCCTGCAGTCGGAACTAACTTCGACTGTTCAACCACCTCTCTAGACGCGTAGTCGGGAATGCTCCTAAGAGAACTGATTAGCTCCTGGCGCACTTTCACAAGGACTCCCACCGGATCCGTTGTATCGACACGAGAGGATTGTGCTGCTCCTGTCGGCGGATTCACCAATACGCCGGTGATTATCAGGCACCTAACCACCCAATTTGTGCGACACGACACGATAGTGAACAACAGCCTATACCCAGATGGGCACTGCCGTATCCATCCTATCGAGTGTTGCTAACGATCGGTACGTGCCATGTCGCCGAACCAGCATATGCATCGTTCGAACTCGCGGGCCATTCTCAACGTGAGGCCGGCGATCAGTCTTCGATCACGCGGTCTCCTGACCAGAATCGGAGATTCACTCGGGGGCGCTACTCCCGTGCGCGGAAAATACGTAGTGACCCGGCAGCCAAAATGGCGATAGCATAAAGCCAAAGATCTTCTATGGCAGTTTGGGTGACCATAATGAACTTCCAGAAAAAATTGCACCAATCGAAGCGGAGCATCCGTGAATGGGTTCGCACCAACTTCTCTGATCAGAGATTGGCCAGCGTGACCGCTTTCAATGTAGACGGCAGGATGAGCTTTCGAGACCCGTGCGGATGCCTCCTCGGCGTCACATACAGCGATCCACTCCACGTGGATGCAGAAGACTGCAATCAAGAACACTATTGGCTTGCACGGCGGCAGGATTCGGCCCGGAGTCGACGTTGGGCGGCACCAGTTTCTCCGTCCGGAATGGGCAAGTTGGAGAAGGCATACCTCTTCCTTGGCTTTTCTCCGGCATTCCATACTTGTTTAGGTGACGACGAGGTTCGGCGCCGCCGTTTATCGGCCCTCCTCCGCGCCGAGATGCGTCTCCGCGATCGCCTCCGCGGCCCAAATCTACGAAACATAGTTTGTGATGTCGCCGCGCCAATCAGTTTGCATATGAAGTAGTCCTCCTTCCCGATTGCCTCGGCGTCACGGCGAACCAGACAGAATCCCGGGTTTCGAATGTTGCGTCGAGTTTTGGGACGTCTGACTGGGTCTTATAAAGTGTTTTCGAGTGAGCCTGGAATATCGGTAATCCGTCGATTAGACCGGGTGGGCAACACCGGGTCGGCCTTCAAACTGACGTCTTGAGCGTAATCCGCCCACAATCGTCAACCAGAAGCCGATTTGGCAATGATTCGACCACAACCCCGAAACGTGCTCCCGGGCTTTTGTAAACACATCGCGGGAAGCCGTTCCTAGCGGCACGAACAAGGCAGTTTGCAGCGCAGCGCGCGTTCAAACCTCCTGCATGTCGCCAATTCGCGTTGTATACTAAACCACGTGGTTCAGTATTCACGTACCGCCCTTGATGCTTCGTTCGCCGCGCTCTCGGATGCGACCCGACGCGGCGTTCTGGAACAGCTCGGCCGCGCGGATGCTTCGATCACCGACCTTGCTGAGAAGTTTCACATGACGCTAACGGGCATGAAGAAGCACGTAGGCGTGTTGGAGCAGGCGGGGCTCGTCGCAACGGAGAAAGTCGGGCGCGTGCGGACCTGCAAACTCGGCCGACGCGGACTGGCCACCGAGGCGGCATGGATCGAGCGGCTACGCCAGCTCTGGGCCGCACGCTTCAACGAGTTGGACAAGCTTGTCGAGGAATTGAAACAAAAGGAGAAAGCCGATGTACGAAACAAAAGATAGCGAAACCAACGCCACAAAGTACGCCACGACAGTGGAACGGAAGTCCGAGCGTGAGCTCGTCGTGACTCGAACCTTCAAAGGTCCCGCGCATATTGTCTTCGATGCGTGGACCAAACCTGAACTGCTCAAGCGGTGGTGGATACCGAAGTCGTTTGGAGCGTCCTTCCTTTCCTGCGAGGCCGATGTTCGTACGGAGGGCACGTACCGTTTCGTGTTTAGTCACCCTTCCTCAGAGCAGCCTATGCCATTCTTTGGTAGGTACGTCGAAGTGACTCCGGGCTCCCGCCTCGCCTGGACGAATGACGAAGGTGATGAGGATGGGCCCGTCACCACCGTGACCTTCGAAGAAGAAGGTGGCGAGACGCTCGTCGTTATACACGAACTCTATCCCTCAAAAAAAGCCCTCGACGATGCAATGGCCTCTGGGAGTATAAGTTGGTCTGGCGAGCAGTTCGAGCAGTTGGACCAGCTTCTCGCCAACCGGGAGCGAGCGTGAAAGGGTCATGAAGCCATCGATTTTGGCCTCGGCTGCCCGGCTGTGAGCAGGCGTCAAACTTCGTTTGGCTCGACTGGGACTGATTTACACAATCGAGCCGTTGCAGGACTTACCCTCTATGAAGCGCGACGCATGACGCCCACGTCGCAGATATAAGACGGATTCCTGTCACGATGCGGATTGCTCGTTGATAAGTCCGCCTAGCGTTTACCTTCGAGTCGTCGGTTACTCGGACACTACTGTTCGGGTAGCGCGTCATTACAGAAGCAATCGAATGCGCAAGGTGAATTAACGAAACCACTGTTGGTAGTTTCGAACGCTGTTTCGGGTAGCTTTGCTCGGTCATTGCAGGCAAGGCGAACATCGATCGCCGAGTGGGTGCTGTTGCGTCACCTTCACGATCGGAAGCAAGCAACGGCGGGAGAGTTGGCCGAAGCCCTGATGATGACCCGTGGAGCTATCTCCAAGATCATCGACAAACTTCAGGCGAAGGAATGGATCAGGAGTACGATTGAACCGAAGACAATCGTGTCCAACTGCTTTCATTGACGGCTGTAGGCCGGCGCGTTGTTCCGGATTTAGCATAGATCGCCGATCGCAACGATGGCCAATTCTTCGCTTTTCTCGATACCAGGGAACGGCACGTTCTTCGCGATCTCCTCATCAAGCTCGCAAGTCATCATCAGATCCGCGACGTCCCGTTCGATTGACGCCACTCAGTCACTAATCACACATTCACAAAGGAAAGAATCTCATGAGCAAGGCGATTGAAAACTTGAACGAGGCACTGGAGAGGGCAGCAGCAATCCGCCCAAGGGTGGGAGGTTTCCCCTATCTCGCCGAGAGTCTGCGGCATGCCGGCGTAATCCGAAATATTTGGTCTCTCCCTGCGTGCCAGAGCTTATTCCTGACCAGCTTCGGGCCCGTTGTGATGCAAGGTGCGCCTCTGGTATCTGGCACAGCCGATGTACCGGCTTTCGACCAAGAGGCCCTCATCAGAGCTCTGCGGATCGATCAGGCCGGTGAAAGCACGTTTCCCGAGTTCCTCGTTGCTACGTGGCGCGCCGGTGTGGTCGGCTATGATGTGGACTTTGCTGCCCGGACGGTAGCTTACCTTGGTTGCAACGGCGAGGAGTACATCGAAGCATACCCGGTCGTCAAAATCAGCTGACGTTGTTCTGGGCGGTTGGTCGGCCGCTAAAAACAATGCGAAGCTGACCGCCTTCTCGCATTAGCTCATCCGGCGCCACTCACTGTTTCGGGACCCCGCCTGGAGGCGGCCACGGCGGTGGCGGCGGCGGTGGTGGGATTCCGATAGGGAGCAGGAGCATTTGTTCCGGATCGGGCGGAAAGGGTGGAATCTGTATCGGTCCTGGCCTGCGGTCGAACACCAGAACGCCATCGTCACTCGACGAATTCTGTCCGAACGCTCTCGGCTCCATCCCGGGGAAGGATTCTATTTTGCGCAGCCACGCGTCAGCTTCACTCTTTGCTTCTTTCGCCTCCTCTTCCGTGGGTGCAGCGTATGCCTGCAGCAATCTGATTTGCATCAGGTAGCTCATCGGAAACCAATTTTTGGGATCGATGTCGATCGCGAGCGACAACGCCTTGGCAGCCTCTGCTACCAGCGGCGAGAGTTTGGCGGATAGCGCCGCACGCGCCTGGGCGTCTTGCAACGGTCGCGGGTAGCGCCCCGATCTATGAACTAGTCGGTACGCCTCGTTCCAAGCGATCACACCCAGCATGTAGTTCGCTGATCTGTTCCGCGGATCACTCGCGACAATCTCCCGATAGAGCCGATGTGCATCGTCAAGGCGCGACGGATAGGTGCCCGTTCCGCCAAAATCGCTTTCCTCCGCGTCTTGCCACCAGAAGTAGAGTGCGGCCAGATACTCCTTTGCTACCAGGCTGTGCGGATCGATCTCCAATGCCCGCCGTAGGTTCTCCTCCGCCTGCTTGCCCAGCGTCCTGTTGACCTCCGGCACCAGCGTCCGTGTGCGTCGCGCATCGGCATCGAATTCCTTTTTCGAAGGCGCATGTTGATCATCGCGGATTGAGGGCGTGCGTGCCTCATTGATCGCGTTCTGATACAAAGATATGGAAATTACGCCGTAGCAAAGCCGTGCTTGGCCCGATTGAGGATCGAGTTCGACCGCCTTCTTGAAGCTCGCCGCACTTTCGTCCAGCTTCAGCTCCGCGTAAGCACGTGTCCCCTTCGCGATCCAGTCCTGCACACTGTCACCGAATCCCATGCCGCATACCACCAGCGCCACAACCATCCGAAACATCTCACTCCTCCTTGCTGAGGACGTCTTGGTTGCTATTCCTGAGTATCTGTCAAAATCGGCCGCTGCGGATTGCCTGAACCTCGTAAGCAGCCAAGATCAGCAGCTTGCGGAACCGCCAGGGAACCGCGAAACATCGTGCTGACCCGATGATGAGACCTAGGCCAGCTCAGCAGAGAACCACCTAATCAGCCGCGATCCCGCCCCTACCAGGAACGCTCACGCTCTCCGCACCGCGGCGCCCGCAAATACCCGGTCGAATAATATTCATCGTTGTACTGAACACTCGAGTCGCTCGTCGGGAAGTACGTGTAAAGTCCGATCGGGTCGGCGCCGCTGCCGATCAAAGCAGCGCACGCTTGGTCGGTTGGCGTGAAATTGAACACCGGCGGATTTCCGTTCATAAAGGGCGCCTCCACATCCGTGCTTCCCGCGGCCAGATTGAAGCTCTTCTGCAGAGTGCCCGAAGTAACCGTAAGCGTTCCCGGCTGCGCGAGGTTGGCCGTCACATAAATCTCATCCGCTATCGGACCATTGAGCGTTCCCAAAGCCGGGATACCGCTGGCCGCTCGATCGTTAACCGACTGCGTCCGATACGCCCAGTAGATAGAGTTCCTGTCGATATCCGGCTGTGAGCCGCGCTTGTACCACTCGATGAAGTACGGCAGCAGCGCCCAAGCCCCTACATGACTGTGAAAATAACGCAGCGGCCCCGGCTGTGTGGGCAGCCCGCTTTGCACGAGATAATTTGCGAACGGATACGCGTTAGGATCGTTGATCGGGCTTACATATGTACCTTCAATGAAGTCATTCCAGGTGATGATCTCAACCCAGTCCGGGTGTGTAACGTCTATCGCGTTCGCCCACATCTTCCGCATGCCTTCGTATCCGCTGTACTCGAAGTAGCGAGCCGCATCGGCGCCCCAAAACTGCAGCGTGACTGGAGCCATATACAGCTTCCCGGCACTATGCGTAACAGAGGCGTACGCTTCGCTGCTCAACAGCTGATCGAGCGGCCCCCCGGAACCTGGCACTCCCGCGATACCCCAGTAGAAAAGGCCGTCGACAGTCGATCGCCACGTCTTAAATCCGGCCTGTATTTGAGATCGCGTCGGCAGTTCTCCGCCAAAGGCCCCGAAGAACGCCGGGACAAAGAAAATGTTCAGGGGAGCATTGCTCGGAGCACCCGCAACGTCAACCGTCGTCGAGGCAAACGAAGCGTCGACCGTTGCCGTTGAGGGACTCGCGCCTGTCGCCAGATCCGACCTGATCTTCTGCCACGTTGCCGTCCCAAGTGCATCGCCCGAGAACGTCGTCAGCACGTATTTGCCTTCATGGCGAAAATACACCTGAGCGAACCGCGGATAGTTTACAAACCGGCGCATCATGTCCTCCACATCGCTCGCCTGATTGCCGCAGCAAAAATCCGCCGAAAACATGAGCTTAAATCCGCTGTTGAGGCGCGCCGCGGCTTCGAACATCTGTGAGGAGTATGCGATATAGTATTCGGCGCCCGCCCCGGAAGTCAGCCAGCTTCCTACGTTGAGCGCAAAACCGTCGATGCCGATCTCCTGCGCCTGTTGGATCTCTTTCATGTACGCCCGCACCTTAGCCTCTGCGGTGCTGTTGTCCTGATAGTCCTGGTTGGTAACCAGATAATGCGCGAAAACCATCCGCTTGGATTGCTCTTGCGCCGCCGCTGACCGCAGCCCGATCGTGATCAAAAGTAAAGCGATGCAAATGCTTCGGTTGCTGCTCGTGCCTCTCGTTTTCATTCAACGCTCCTACTGTCGTGGTAGTGCGGGGCGCTAAAAAGTTCGGGTGGGGAGACCACGATTCTCTCTGGTACGCCTTACGTCCGCTGTGGACATAATATATCCCGCTTCTCCAATCTGAGCGTGTATCCTGACGCCATACGCGCACCCTGTGAAACAAAAGCTTTTGGCCATTCTCGTTTTATCTCTGAGCACCGTCCCGGCGCCGTTGCGCGCTGCACCTCCCCGCCAGCTATCATCCGGCTCGCAACAAGCCGAGCAAGCCGACCGCGCTCTGAAAGATCTCCGCTACGCAGACTTGGAAACGCTGCTCGCAACAATGCCGGACGGAACCGACCGGACTTACTTCGAAGGCGTCCTTGCCAATCGCGCGGGTCAAGTGGGCCGCTCGGAGCATCTCCTGAACCAAGCCATTCCTCTGTTGACCTCGCACGAGCGAAAGCGGAAGGCTCTTGCAATCGCCGCTCTCGCGGACGACTACCTGAAGCTCTTCCGTTACAAGGACGCAGTCTCGCAATACTCGATCCTTCTCACGCAATATCCGGGCGACATGGATGCGGCTGTTCTCGAAGCATAAAGGACGATTTCGGAGCCATCCAGCTCATGGCGGACTATCCTCCGCAGCAGTTAGAAAGCACTGGCCACACTCGGTTGAAGACGGTACGCAGTCCCATAGGCAGTTTTGACACCGTGTTGCAGGTCAATGGCATTCAGGCGCCCTGGATCCTCGACACCGGCGCGAACTTCTCTCTGGTGTCGGCCAGCTTGGCCGGGCAGCTGGGCCTCAAAGTGTCCGAGAAGACCGCCCAAACAAAGGGAGGTACGAATGGTTTAGAAAACACAGTGCACGTCGCTCTCCTGCCGAAACTCGAACTCGGCGCAGCGACCCTCCGAAACGTCGTGCTCATCGTATTCGACGACGCAAGCCTGAACATCACCTACGGCCCGAACACCAGTTATCAGATCCACGCGCTTCTTGGTTATCCGGTTTTTCAGGCGCTGGGCTCTGCCACGTTCACGAGTGACGGCTACTTCGTCAACGATGCATCCAGTTCCGATACAGGTACCTTCTCGCGCATGTTCATGGACAAGCTCACGCCCCTCGTCGAAGCCGGCGTGAAAGGCAAGAAGCTTCTCTTTGATCTCGACACAGGCGCGAATGGTTCGGAGCTCAGCAAGCGCTACCACGACGCCTTTCCGCAGCAGTTTAGCAATCTCCCTCTTGTCTCAGTCCAGGTCGGAGGAGCTGGCGGAACCAGGGATCGCAAGCTTTATCGCCTTCCGCAGCTGTCGATCGAATTAGGAGGCCAACACGTTGTCCTCCAGGACGTGCCGGTTGCCACGTCACTTTATGGCACAGAGCTCGACGACTCCTACGGCAATCTGGGCCGCGACATTGCCGCTCCGTTTGCAAGCTTCACAGTCGACTTCGCGAAGATGCGTTTCAGCCTCGGAAAGCCGCTTTCCTCGCGCTGAATAGTCGCCCCTTTCGCCTCTTTTTACCGCGAGTTTCGCCCCGTTTTCGCCTCAAAATGGGTCTGTTTGACCCCCAAAGTGGGGCCGTTTTGAGGCATTTCGGTACCATTTCTCCTGCATGGAATCTACCAGGCTCCCGTTTTCAGGCGCTTCAAAGCACTCCGTATTTCCAAGTAAACAAACGCCAAATCGCATGACACAACTCTCGTGACCGGTTCTGCCGGCGCCCCAGGAGCTCGCTGATTTCTACTTGCGGTGATTCCTTTTTTTACGGCGGTACGATCCCTTCCGAACAATGGTGGAACGCCGGCTCTGACGTCGCTCAAAGCGGCATGTTACTGTGCTTCTTTCGCGGCATCGTATCGACCTTGTTCGCCAGCATGCGCAGCGCCCGAATCACCCTTGGTCTCGTCTCGTGAGGCTCGATTACGTCGTCGATGTAGCCGCGCTCGGCCGCCGCAAACGGGTTCGCAAACTGGCCCCGGTACTCGTCGATCTTCTCCCGGCGGCTCTCCTCTGGATCGGCAGCTTTCTCCAGCTCCCGCCGGTACAGAATGTTCACCGCGCCTTCCGGTCCCATCACCGCAATCTCCGCCGTCGGGTATGCGAGATTGATGTCGGTTCGCAAATGCTTTGACCCCATCACGCAATACGCGCCGCCATACGCCTTCCGCGAGATCACCGTGATCTTCGGCACCGTCGCTTCTGCATACGCATACAGCAGTTTCGCGCCATGACGAATGATTCCGCCAAACTCCTGCGCCGTCCCAGGCAGGAATCCCGGCACGTCTTCGAATGTCAGAATCGGTATCAGAAACGCATCGCAGAAGCGAACGAAACGCGCCCCTTTAGTCGCCGAATTGATGTCCAGGCATCCTGCCAGATAAGCTGGTTGGTTCGCCACGATCCCAACCGTCTCTCCCGCCATTCGCGCAAACCCGATGACGATGTTTTTCGCGAAATGCTCAGCCACTTCGAAGAAGTTGCCCTCGTCAACCACACGGCTGATGATGTCTTTGATGTCGTAAGGCTTGTTTGATTCGGCCGGTATCAGGCTATCGAGCTCCACATCGGCGCGATCATCCGGATCGCTCGTGTTCACGCGCGGCACACCATCCAGATTGTTCTGCGGCAGAAACGTCATGAGTTCGCGCACGCGCTGCAGACAGTCTTCGTCATTCGCCGCCAGAAACTGCGCCACGCCGCTCGTTGCGTTATGGGTCATCGCGCCGCCCAGCTCTTCTTTCGACACATCCTCGTGCGTGACGGTCTTGATCACGTCCGGACCAGTGACGAACATGTGACTTGTCCGCTCCACCATAAACACGAAGTCGGTCAACGCCGGAGAGTAAACAGCACCGCCCGCGCACGGCCCCATGATTGCCGATATCTGCGGCACTACGCCGCTTGCCAGCGTGTTGCGTAGAAAAATGTCCGCGTATCCGGCAAGCGAGACCACTCCCTCCTGTATGCGAGCTCCGCCGGAATCGTTCAACCCGATGATCGGAGCGCCGGTCTTCAAGGCGAGATCCATGATCTTGACGATCTTCTGTGCATTTGCCTCCGAAAGCGATCCACCGAATACCGTAAAGTCCTGCGCAAAGACAAACACCTGCCGGCCGTGAATCAAGCCGTGTCCCGTCACGAAACCGTCGCCGTCCACCACCGTCCGATGCATCCCGAAGTTGTGCGACCGGTGCCGCACCAGCTTGTCCAGTTCTTCGAACGTTCCTTCGTCCAGCAGCAGATCTACCCGCTCACGCGCCGAAAGCTTTCCTTCGCGGTGTTGGCGCTCGCGCCTTTCGCTTCCGCCGCCCTGTTCCGCCCCGGCATGCCGCCTTCGGAGCTCCTCCACCCGTCCTGTCTTGTTGTGCGTGTTCTGCTCCTCTGGATGAGACGATAGAATCAGTTCGCCCGCATGTCAGATAGCCATCTTAACGCCCCTTGCGACATAGTCATCGGAACCGCGGGGCACATCGATCACGGCAAAACCTCACTCGTTCGGGCTCTCACTGGCATCGATACCGACCGCCTCGCTGAAGAGAAGCGGCGCGGCATCTCCATCGATCTGGGCTTCGCTCATTTCACCCTCCCTGGCGGCCAGACCGTCAGTTTCGTCGACGTGCCCGGTCACGAACGCTTCGTCAAGAACATGCTCGCCGGGGCCTGTGGCATGGAAGCCGTCCTCCTCATCGTGGCGGCCGATGAGTCGGTGAAACCGCAAACCCGGGAGCACTTCGACATCTGCCGCCTGCTCGGCATCGAGCGCGGTATCGTCGTCCTCACCAAATCCGATCTGGCTACCGACGAACAGCTCGCCGCCACACGCGCCGCGGTAGATCAGCTTCGCGCCGGCTCCTTCCTTGCAGCCGCGCCCGTCATTCCGGTCAGCGTCGTAACCCGTCAGGGTCTCGCTGAACTCGCCAATGCCATCACCGAATTGATCCGTACGCGATCGGCTCGCGATAGCGGCGGCTTTCCACGCCTGCCTCTTGACCGCAGCTTTGCCCTGAAGGGCTTCGGCGCTGTCGTCACCGGCACCCTGTGGCGCGGAACCCTGCGTGTAGGCGATACCGTACGTCTCCAACCTACGTCGCAGGAAGCCCGTATCCGCGGCCTTCAGGTGCATGGCAAAAGCGTTCAGTCTGCCACTGCCGGACAGCGCACGGCCGTAAACCTGAGCGGCATCGAACACACCAAGGTGCAGCGCGGTTTCGTACTCGTCCACCCGAAACATTCAGAGATCACCAGGACCGTCCAGGCCTCCATGCTCTGGCTCGCGGGAGCTGAGTTGCCCGGCCGTCATGAAGATTTCCTCGTCCACATCGGAACTTCCGAAGTCACCGCTCGTGTGCGCCTTCTCTCTCCCGCGTCCGAGAACCGAGCCTCGCTCGTTCAGTTGAACCTCTCTGAACCGGTGGTTGCGCTGCCGCTCGATCGCTTTGTCCTGCGCCGTCCGTCGCCGTCGCAAACCGTCGGCGGCGGCACCGTCATAGATCCCTTTCCGCCGCGCCGGCTCAACCGCTCCAAAACTCTCGCCCGACTTGAGCGTCTGGCCGCCACGGACTTGAGAGGGCGGCTTTCCATTCTCGTTGAAGAAAAGGAAAACGGCCGCCGCCTCGACGATCTGGCTCGCCTCACCGGCAGTACGCCTGAGGAGATCAAGTCAGCGTGCCGCGATTCGGACAATCTGCTGTTCATCGAAGCCGCTCAGCGCGTAGTCAGCCCGGCTTGGCTTCGCCGCCGCCGCGAGCTTCTGGTTCACTGGCTGCAGAACTTCCATGCTCGCAATCCGTCTCTCGCCGGCGCGCCCGTTGCCCAGGCCCGCCTCAATCTGGATCCGCCGCTCGCAAACTTTGTCTTTCATGCATTTCCCGCGATCCGCATCACCGGCGACTCGATCGCTTTAGCCGCCCACAAGCCTGAAATCAGCCAGCGGGAAACCGGCGATCTGCTGCGTCTCGAGCAAGCGTTTCGCAAAGCCGGTTATCAGCCCGCCGCTCTGCCTGAAGTGCTGAAAGATGCTGCGGTCGACCCGAAGAATGGCCGCGCCCTGCTCGAGAAGCTGGTCAAGACCGGAAAACTCGTGCGCGTCTCCGATGACTTGATCTTCCACGCCGATGTCCTGACGCACATCCGGACTTCTCTCGCCGTTCACCGAGGGCGTCGCTTCTCCGTCCCGGAATTTAAGGATTGGACAAAGATTTCACGAAAGTACGCCATCCCGCTCCTCGAATACCTCGATCATCAGCACGTGACCAGGCGCGAAGGTGACAATCGCGTGGTGCTTTAAACTAAATGACCTCGAAGACGAGGCACTTCAGGTAATGAGTCTCGGGAACTGTCAGCAGAATCGGATGATCCTGTGCTTGCGTGCGCCGCTCCAGAACACGCAATCTGCGGCCGCAATCGAGCGACGCCGCCGCGATCACTTCGAGCAGATGCGCCTCGCTCATATGATGCGAACACGAGCAGCTGACCAGAACGCCGCCCGCTTCGAGCAGGCGTAAGGCCCGGAGATTCACTTCCTTGTACCCCCGCGCCGCACCTTCAACCGCCGCTCGCGTCTTGGTAAACGCGGGCGGATCGATCACCACGGTGTCGAACGTGCGCCTCGCACTTACCAGGCTGGGCAGGTATTCCAGAACATCCGCGCGACGCCCTTCCACGTTGCAGATGCCGTTCTGTTTGGTATTCGCTTCGAGTGCAGCCAGCGCCGGCGCTGAACTGTCCACCGCCTCCACTGACTCACATGCCGGAGAAAGATGCAGCGCGAAACCGCCTGTCCCGGTAAAGCAGTCGAGCGCGCGGCCTCTGGCATACCGCCGGACAGCCAGATAGTTCTCTCTCTGATCGAGAAACACGCCTGTCTTCTGACCCTTCACGAGATCCGCGAACATCGTCAGGCCGTTGGTCTGAATTTCGACGAGCTCGGGCACTTCTCCGTGTAAAGTCGTGATCTCCTGCGGTAGATTCTCTTTTGCCCGGCTCGCCGCGTCGTTTCTCGCGACAATTCCTTTGGGCTGGAAAAGCTCGGTGAGGGCGGCGGTTATCTCTCCCACGATGCGATCCATTCCCTGATCGAGCAGTTGAATCGAAAGATAATCCGCGTAGCGATCCACGATCAAGCCCGGCAGCAGGTCGCCTTCGGCGTGAACCACGCGATAGGCATTTGAATTCTCGACGATGCGCTGGCGGTACTCGAAAGCACTGGTCAGGCGTCGTCGCACAAATTCGAGGCCGATCGGCTCCACTCTCGTGCTCAATAGCCGGAGCGCAATCTGAGAGCTGGAGCTATAGTGCGCTACGCCAAGATTCCTTCCTTTCGGGTCCACCACTCGCACTGCGTCTCCGGGTTGCGCCTGGCCGCGGCTGATCAGATCGCTCGAGAAAATCCAGAGATGACCGGAGGCAACACGGCCAGCCGCCTTCCGGTTTACGCGTACTGCTGGTAGGGCGTCTACGCTCATTCGGTGCAGGCGCGCGCCTCAGTTCTTGTCCGATCGATCGAGCGGGCGGGAGATGACACAGGCGTTTATGCCGCCAATTCCCATCGATAATTTGCCTGCGAGTTGCCCCGGAAATGCACACGGCGCGTCGAACACGAATGCGTCGTGTACGCCCGCGATGGACCCATTCAGGTTAGTCTCGGCGAGCGGAGTCGGAAAGAGCTTCCCATGTTCTGCGCCGAGGTACTGCGCGGTCAGTTCCCATCCGCCTCCGGCGCTCATGCCGTGTCCGAACGTTCCCTTCCTCGCCGTCACCAGCACCGAAGCGGGCAGTAGCGAACGGATCGTGAGGACTTCGGAGTAATCGCCGGGCGTCGCCGTCGCATGCAGATCCCAGGTTGCTATTTGCTCAGGCTGTGAAGCCGAAGTCGCCAGGGCCGATTGGATCGCAATCGTTGGACCCTCCGTCGTCGGCGTCACGATGTGATGAGCATCGGAACTGACTCCCACCGCCAGTGGCTCCATACCGATCGGCTTGCAGCCCTTCGATTCCAGATACTCCATGTCGCCGAGAATCCAGACCACCGCTCCTCCGGCCACATGCGTTCCCTGCAGCCGGGTCAAGGGAACCGATACCGTTCCGTCGGCAGATAAGACTCTGGCGCTATAGAATGAGCCAACCACTAACGGATGCGGCGGTGGATCCGTCGCGCCCACTACCACCACCTTAGCCTCGCCGCAGCGGATGGCTCGCATTGCCAGGCCCAGCGCCACCCCAAAGGTGGAACAGGCGGCTACGGGAGCGAACGACAAGCCCGTGATCTTGCCCAATATCGAAATCTGTGCAGCCGGGGTGTTGTGGATATTCCAGATCAGGTTCGCAGAGACCTTCCAGGGAGGCTCCGGGGCTCCCCACTTTTCCTGCAGCTTCACCCGGCGCTTCTCTTTTTCTCGAATCGCATTGAGTTTACCGGCTTCGATCTCTCCGGCGATGCTGACCGACTCTATTTCCGCCAGCTCCGCCAGGTACTCCTCGAGTTCCTGCGAACGAGACGTCCAGTAGCGATTCCATTCCAGTTGCGCCGCCGGTCGCTCTCCTTCCGAAACCGATTCCGGAGCGGGTGGCACACCGTCGGCTCCATCCCGGGAACCTAGCGTGAGATAGCTCTGGAGCGCACGATTCCGCCCGGGACAGGCCCAGAACCGGTCCCATTTATTCTGCGCTTCGTAGAGGTTGATGCTCGCCTGATATGTCGTGTTTACGCTTCCGAGCCCAGTGCCCACGTACACGTGCGCTTGCGTTCCGAGTGTCTTCAGCTCTTCTTCGAGCCCCGGATTCTGACGCAGCGATTGGATGAACGCTCCGACTGCGTAAAGCGCCGTCGGATCCATCTTCTCTTTCAGGTTCTGATAATGCCGCGGAGCAAACCGTCTGTCGATCCAATCTTTGTAGTCTTCGAATCGGAACTCGGGGTTGCCCACCAGAAAATTGTTGGGGCCAAAGCCTTCAAACGGCGAGAGCCATGTCTCCGAGGACTCCAGATTTCTGCTGAAGGCTTCAATGTTCGGGGATTTCGGCGCAACAATACCCCACCCAAATACTCCAACTCTCACCGCTACCTCACCCTTCTAAACGTCGAGGTTGCGAACGTCCAGCGCGTTCTCTTCGATGAACTTGCGCCGCGCTTCGACGTCCTCACCCATCAAGGTAGAAAACACCGGTTCGGTTTGAGCAAAGTCCTTCAGATCAATCTGCAGCAACGTCCGGGTTTCCGCATTCATGGTAGTTGACCACAGTTGCTCGGCATTCATTTCGCCCAGACCTTTGTAACGCTGCACATTGACCTCGCGCGTTCCTTCGCTTTTAACCCGGTCGAGCAGGTCGCGCCAGTTCGAGATCACCTCGCGATGGGTATCTTTGACCAGCGTGAACGGCGGCGTGTTCAAACGGGCTACCTGCTTTACCAGTGCCCGCAGGCGCCTGAACTCCGGCATCGAAAGGAATTCCGTGTTGATCATTCGAATCGCATTGGTAGGATCCCGATATCCCACCATCCACGCCGAATGTTCTTCTTCGCGCTCGACCGTCACGTCAAGCTTAGCCGCGCGTAACCGATCTGCCAGAATTTTGACGTTTTCCTCGTTTTGCAAGTCGGTCTTGACATCGATTGGAAGAGTTACATCCGTCAATACATCCACTACCCGGGCATCGCGGACCCTTCGTTCCAGCCGGCGTCCGATCTGCGCAAGCTCATCGAGCGACATCAGAAAACTGCGCAGTTCCGCTCCTTCTGCAACCTTTGCCTCTGTACCGGCTCCGATTTCTACGTTCAGATTTTCCGTCGCGCGGCGCAAAATCTCGCGAGTGAACTCCTTATCGTCCTTGATGTACTTTTCGCTCTTGCCTTTCTTGATCCGGTAAAGCGGCGGTTGCGCAACAAAAACCTTGCCGCGCGTAATCAGCTCCTGCATGTGCCGGAAAAAGAATGTGAGCAGCAAAGTGCGGATGTGGGATCCGTCGACGTCGGCATCCGTCATGATGATGATCTTGCCGTAACGCAGCTTGGCCAGGTCGAAATCCTCTCCCTTGCCGATCCCGGTACCAATAGCCGTGATCATGGCACGAATTTCTTCATGCCCGAGCATTTTGTCGTAGCGGGCCTTCTCGACATTCAGAATCTTGCCTTTGAGAGGAAGAATCGCCTGGTACCGCCGGTCGCGGCCCGATTTCGCGGTGCCGCCGGCCGATTCACCCTCTACCAGAAAGAGTTCACAGCGATCCGGATCGCGTTCCTGGCAATCGGCTAACTTCCCGGGCAATCCGCCTGAATCGAGAGCCCCTTTCCGGCGCGTCAGGTCGCGTGCTTTGCGGGCTGCTTCACGAGCGCGGCTTGCGTCGATAGCCTTGCTGATGATCTTCTTGGTGACAGACGGATTTTTGTCGAAATACTCGCCGAGCCGCTCGTTGATCAGCTGAACCACATAGCCCTGAATGTCCGAATTCAGCTTGCCCTTGGTCTGGCCTTCGAACTGAGGTTGCGGAAGCTTTACGCTGACAACCCCGGTCAGACCTTCCCGGACGTCGTCGCCGGTTAGATTTTCCTTTACATCTTTCGCCAGTCCGGAAGACTGAGCAGCTGCGTTGATGCTTCTGGTCAGAGCGCTGCGAAAACCACTTAAGTGCGTACCGCCATCGACGGTGTTGATGTTATTCGCGAAGCTGAAGATCGTCTCGGAGTACGAATCGTTGTACTGCAAAGCGACTTCGATCGTGATCTTGCCGCCGTTTGGCAGGTCTCGCTCCCCTTCGAAGTAGATCGGATTCTCATGCAGCACCGATTTCCCGCGATTCAGGTGCTTGATAAATTCTGAAACTCCGCCGCTATAGAAAAATTCCTCCGAGCGGATGTCTTCCCCGCGTTCGTCAGCGAGGATGATTTTGAGACCCTTGTTGAGAAACGCAAGCTGGCGCAGTCGGACCGCCAGAGTGTCGAAATTGAACTCTGTCGCATCCATGATGGTCGGATCCGCTTTGAACGTGATCTTGGTGCCGGTTTTGTTGGATTTGCCCGTCTGCGCGAGCGGGGCTTTGGGAAATCCGCGTTCGTAGTCCTGCTCCCAGGTCCCCTTGTTGCGCCAGACCTCCAGGTGCAAGGACTCCGCCAGAGCATTTACGCAGCTCACGCCTACGCCATGCAGCCCGCCCGAAACCTTGTACGTGTTGGAATCGAACTTCCCGCCCGCATGCAGTTTGGTCAGAACGACTTGTGCCGCCGAGACGCCTTCTTCGGCATGGATATCGACCGGAATGCCTCGGCCGTTATCGACGATGGTGATCGAATTGTCGATATGGATGGTGACGCTTATTTCGGTGCAATAGCCGGCCAGTGCTTCATCGACTGAGTTATCCACCACCTCGTAAACGAGATGGTGCAGACCCATTTCCCCGGTAGATCCGATGTACATGGCGGGGCGCAGCCGGACAGCTTCCAACCCCTCCAGGATCTTGATACTACTGGAATCGTAATTTTCGTTCTGAACCACTGTAGCCATAGTTTTCAATGGTCGCAGCCCCGTGCAAAACGGTTGTCCGCGCGGACGTTACGACCTCCCTTTCCTTCCTTGCACCGTCACCAGTCGCCCGTAGCCGGGCAAATCGACGGACCACGAGCCAAAGCTCGTCAGATACGCATCGGCATCACGACATAGCGATACACTGTGTCGGGTGCGCCAGCATGCGGCCGCAGTTCGCCGGCGCTATTTGAGTCCTTGAAGCGGAATTCTACTTCGCTTCCGTCGACTGACCGCAGGAAATCGAGCAGGTACTGGGCGTTGAAGCCAACCTCGACATTCGCTCCGTCATAGTCGACCGGAATCGTCTCTTCACTTTCACCCGTCTCCGAAATCGAGGAATGAACTTTCATCTCGCCCTTTACGATCTGCAGCCGGATAGCGCGCGAGCGTTCGTCAGCGAACTGGGCCACCCGCTCAATGGCCGACTTCAGTTCATCACGCTGAATGACCAGCATGTGCGGATGCTCTTTCGGCAGCACACGCTCATAATCGGGGAAGTTTCCCGTCAACTTGCGGCTGAGCAGAAGCCGTTTGTCGATCCTGAAAAACAGGTGGTTATCGTTGCCCGAAAACTCGATCTGTTTAGTGTTATCGTCGCTCGCGAGTTTCAGAATCTCGCTCATCGCCTTTTTCGGCAGCAAAGCGCGAAACGGACCTGCGAGACCCGGCAGTTCGATAGATTTTTCCACGAGCGAGAGCCGGTGTCCGTCTGTCGCCACCATCACCAGACCTGTTTCGTTGAGGATCAACAGCGCGCCGTTCAGGGTGAAGCGCGACTCCTCCGCAGAGATCGCAAAAATAGTCCCGGCAATCATCTGCGCTACCAAGCTGAGCGGTATCTGGGCGAGCACCTCCGGCATTTGCGGCAGCTCAGGAAAGCTCTCCCTGGACATACCGGCTATGCGCGTCCTCGAGCGGCCGCTTACCAGACTGGCCCACTGATTCTCGGCCAACTTCACCTGAATGTCGGCATCCGGCAAGAGACGAACGTAATCGAGCAATTTACGAGCGGGAATCGTCCCCGCCCCCTCTTTTTTGATCCGAGCCGGGCATGAACACCGTATTCCCAACTCCAGATCGGTGGCCGTCAGCCAAACCTGATCCTGGTCGGTCTCGACCAGGATGTTCGACAAGATCGGGATGGTGGTTTTCCTCTCGACAACTCCCTGCGTGAGTCCGAGTTCACGTACGAGATCCGATTTGCTAACCGAAAATTCCATAGAGATTCTGTTCTGAAAAGGTCCTTAGTCCGGTAGCACTCTGGTTCTTTCTAGTCCGGTAATAGATAAGTAACTAAAAGAACCGTTTTAGTAGGAGCTGTGGAAATGTTGAATTCTCCCTAAAGTATAGCAAAAATTACAGCTTCCGTCCATTCCGGACTGTGGAATACTCGCGTTGCGTGCTGCAAATCGAAGGGAGTCGCGACTCTCCAACAGCCAGTCACAGGCCAAGCAAGGGGGTAAGTGTGGAAGGTCGACATAAGTCTATTGCAGTGTGTCGATTAGCTTCTGAATAAGACTGTTCAGATCCTCGTCCCGCTGCCGGAGGTCGTCAATCTTCTGAACCGAGTGCAGCACCGTTGTATGGTGTTTCCCGCCAAAGTAGCGGCCGATCTCGGGTAGAGACGCGTGCGTCAGTTCCTTGACCAGGTACATGGCAATCTGGCGTGGATACGCAATCTGCCGCGTATTGCTCTTCATTTTGAGCTGCGCGGGCTGCAGTGAAAAATATTCACCAACGGCCCTCAAGATGGATTCGACAGTGATCTTGCGCTCAGGCCCGCTGCTCAGATGCTTCAGTGTCTGCTGCGCCATGGCGAGCGTGATCGGCTGGCCGGTAACGGACGATACGGCTATAAGCCTGGTTAAAGCTCCTTCAAGCTCCCGCACATTGGACTTCGTCTTGGTAGCGATAAAGATGCGGACATCCTGCGGCAGCGCGACACCCTCCGCCTCGGCTCTCTTATCCAGAATGGCCATCTTGGTTTCAAGATCCGGCGCCTGGACGTCGACCATCAATCCCCACTCGAAACGGGATCGGAGCCGCTCTACCAATCCCGAGAGCTGGTTTGGGGCCGAATCGCTCGAAATCACAATCTGCTTGCGATGGTCGTAGAGCTCATTGAAGGTATGGAAGAACTCTTCCTGCGTTCGCTCTTTGCCGGCAATGACGTGGATATCGTCGATCAGCAACACGTCGGCGGACCGGTAGTGGCGGTGAAACAGTGACATCCGATCCAGCTTGATCGAGGAAATCATCTCGTTCATGAATCGTTCGCTCGATGTGTAAATCACATTCAAACCACCGAAATTATCGAGCAAGCTGCGCCCAATGGCATGCATTAAGTGGGTCTTCCCGATGCCCACACCGCCGTAAACGAAGAGCGGATTGTAACTGCGCGATGGCATTTTGGCGACCGCTTGGGCGGCAGCGTGCGCGAGTTGGTTGGAGGAACCGACCACATAGGTATCAAATGTGAGCCGCGGATTGAGCCAGGTAGCCGTGTTCTCAAACAGCGGCTCTGCGGCTTGAGTGTGATGGCTGAGCCCATTTCCGCCATGCGACCCGCTGCTCGTTCCCCCATGAAAGCTACCGGCTGCCGCTGCCGCCGCGACACTTGAAAAAGCTTCGATCTCGTACTGAATCCGGCGAACCGGCAGGCCCAGATCGTGAATGGCCGTCCGAATGTGTGAAGTGTATTCCTGGCGAATCCAGGCCTCAGTGGTCTCGTTGGGAACTCGAACTGTCAGCTCGCCGTCGCGGAAGGAAGCAAGTGCGGTATGTGCAATCCAGTTCTCGTACGCTCCGGCCCCCAGCCGTGTGGCCAGCCAGCCCTTGATCTGTTCCCAAACATCATTCAACGGGCTTACTCCTTCGCTCCCCGAAACGCAAAAATTTCCCACATCTTTTCCACTTCTGTGGAAAAGAGAGAGATCTTCGGTGTTGTTTGGCTGATCCGCCGCGTGCGCAGCGAACTGGTCTGAGGGAAGCTTTTCCGTCCTCGGAAAGTTCAGTCTAGCATAGGCTTCTATATTTGGAATAGAAATGTGTACTACCCGTAAATACAACTAAATAAGCTAGTTATAGTGCTTGACACAGCGCGGAAAAGGCTCTTATCCACAGGCCCGGGCGAAGCTCATTCCTAGTAAAACCATCTATTGCAATCAGATGAATTGACTTCAGAACAGGATCGTTCGAGAATGTGAGTTGGCAGCCAAGCGGGAGTAACTCAGCTGGTAGAGTGCAACCTTGCCAAGGTTGATGTCGCCGGTTCGAACCCGGTCTCCCGCTCCATACAACAAATTGTCCGGACCGGACACATCTTTAGCAGTGTGTGCAAACTTTGGTTGCCTGATTCGGCGGCACATCGTTAGCCGGATTCCGATCAAAGAATCCATTCGGCTTCAGCAGGAAGCCGATATAAGCGGTCGGCATTACCGGGTAGTCTTCCGGACGCGGAATATGGGTGTGTCCGAAACTGTACCAGAAGACGATATCTTCATCCCCAATCCTGCGGTCTGCCTCCGTCCAGCGCGCTAATCCGTCCCCTCCGGAGGATTGATTCGGAAAATCGCCCGCAGCGTAGCGCTCTTCGTCGTTGTACGGCGTCACCCAGACGTGATGATTGACGAAGCCTGCGCGCCGCCGCCACCACGCATTCGGTGACGCGAACGGAATCGAGTTGTCCCCCGGTATGAATTTGTAGCCCACCGGTTCACCCAATCTGTTCGTCGAAGCTTTGTTGACAATGCGCCAGGTGCGCGCAGTCTCCAGATTCAATTTGCCAAACGCCTGCTGCTCGCTGTTCAGGTCCGTCACTTGTACGCGAAACGCGTTCTCAAAGGGATTCGCTTCATCGATCGGATCAGCCACTACGTCGAGCTGCTGTACCGTATTCGCCGCGCCATCGATATCAAAGTCAAGACGAACGTTGAAGAAATGCTGATGATTGGGTGCGTAGAGCCGGGGCGCGATAAGCGCCCCGTGAGCCGGTTTCTCACCGTCCGTGGCCGCCCCAAGCGAAAGAATACCGGTCAGTTTGATCTCGAACTGAATGTTACCGTCTTGATAGAAATACCAAAAAAAGCCGTATTCATAGTTTTCGACCGTCGAGACGGAAGAAATCACCAGCCGCCTGGAGCGGCGCACCTCCGGCGCATCGGGCAAACGACGGTCGGTATGCTTCCATAAAATGCCGTAATCCTCTTCGTGGATGCAGATCGCATTCTCAATGGTGAACGCGCGTCCCCGGCTGTTGCATAGGTGCGCGTCCAGATACTCAATGTGACCCACACAGTCGCAGCCCAGACGCAGACTGTTGGCGCACATCCCCATGCCATATTCGCCGACATCGAAAGCATTCTTGCGAACTTGCGTCGGTTTAGGGTCCCCATACGGGACGACCATTTCCGTCAACGAGCCACGGTACAGAATGGAGCGGTCCCGACCGCCGTCCGCATAGCGCACGTGGTGAACCGTCAAGCCCTCGCGCGCGTTGAAGCCGATCACCAGCTTCCAATTCTGCCAGCTGATCTGATTCCCTTCGAGCGAGAAGCTCGTACCTTCCGCCTGTGTGATGGCCAGCGGCTTGAGGCCGTTCCGCATGTGCTCCGAACGGTTGGCCGAGTAGTTGCAGGATTCGGGCGGAAGTGGCCAATGGCCGTATTCTTCCACGCGAATAACCTCCATTTTGTTGAGATCGACCACCGGCCGGATACCTTCTATCGGTCGCGCATAGCCGTTGTCGGTCGGATCGCTGCGCAGGAAACAGAGCGGGCGAGTCAGGCGGCGCGTCCGCTCTTCCTCTGATCCGTAATTCCCCGCGCTCCAGATGTCGACCATAACCAGGGAGGTGTCCCTAAGGCCGTACTGTCTCTCGAGTGCGGCCCGGAACTCCGGACTGGCAAGTACTGCCTGCTCGCATTCGATCTGCTCATCCATTGAAAGCGTCGGCTGGGCGCCGGGCGGCGCGGGATCGACCTTGACCACCGTTCCGGAACTCAGATTGAGCGTGACTGTCGACGCTGCGTTCGTGGCATTGTCGAGCAGAACCGCCTGTGCCTGCCGGCAGCATGCAGTTTCCTGGGGCCATGCATGGACCGCCGGTTTAGGCGGCTCTTTCAAAATGATGCTGATGATGCGCGTGCTGGCGGTGCGACTTGGGACCGCCTCGAGTAACTGAACTGCACTCTGAATTTCGTCTGCAGTCAAAGGCTCAAGGGGGTGATGGAGCACATTTTCCTCTCTGTCTTATTGCACTGACTCGTGAATGCGGCAGCGCGATTCCGGTCTGCCGCGAATACCTAAGTTTAAGTGAAACCATGCGGCGCCTCGCGGGAAGAGATACCAAATGGCAACGGCCTTGGTCACTGTCGGCATACTAAGATCGTGGGCAGCAAATTTCAGCATCCATGAGATTACTCCCTTGTACTTACCGTGGCAGCGCTCGCGTCATCGCGTTTGTTGTTCGAAGACCAGGAACTGACTTGAGAACGCATGGCAACCTATAGCTCCCTTTTGCCGCTTCTCTTTGCAATGTGGATACCGTCGCAGGAAACTACCATTCGCACAACCGTCCCTCTTGTAACTATCCCGGTAAGCGTCACCGACAAGAACGGAACCTCAATTAACGGCATCGCCGCAACCGACTTTGTGCTGCTGGACAACGGAAAGCGCCGGCAAGTGAACGTGGACGTCCTCGAAGCTGGCCTGTCGCCAATCTCACTTGTAGCTGTTGTACAAACCAGCAACATGTCGCTGGCGGCCGTCGCGAAAATTAAGAAAATTGGTTCGATGATCCCGCTTGCAGTAGTCGGCGCTAATGGCGAGGCGGCTCTGGTCACCTACGACGCCGGCGTACAACTCGTTCAGGACTTTACAAAGGATCCAGAGAATATAAGCAGCGCTTTCTCTCACCTCGAAGCAGCCGATGCAACAACGGGGCACATGCTCGATGCAGTCGACCGGGCTCTCGACCTGCTTGCCGCACAACCGGGGGGTACTCGCCGCAACATTCTGATCATTGGAGAAGCGAAGGATCGTGGCAGCAAGACCGCATTGGACAGTATTGTGCAAAAGCTGCAACGAACCGGAACGACGGTGTATTGTATGAACTACTCAAAGCTGATCACGCCATTCACGATGAAGGCTGATGAGTACCAACCCACCGGCGACTACCTGCAGGGAATGATCGAACTGGCGCGCTTGGCCAAGCGCAACACCATGAATACCTTAGCCGACGTGACCGGTGGCAAACGCTTTGGTTTTCAAACAAAAGCCGGATTAGAACGTGATCTGATGCTGTTGAGTAAAGACATCCACAGCCGCTACTTGTTATCCTTCACTCCGGCCGTCGATCAAACCTCAACCTTCCATAAGGTCGAGATTGAAGTGGAAAACGTTCCCGGCGCGATCACCCGAGCCCGCACGGGCTACTGGAGCACTGTTCCGTGACCATCTGCCCCGAAATGTCTCTTCCGAATCGGCTGGAATCGAGTGCGTTTTGGAGGAGGCCGCGACGGAGGACGACAGGCGCGCAGCTGATTGCCCCGCGCCGAATCGAGTCGTGCGCTTGCTGAGCAGGTCGGAGGGCCCAGTACAACGATGTATGGCTGCGGAACAATACAAACCGCAATCGTTATCTAAAATCGAAACCCCACAGCGCTTCAATCCACACAATTAGCTTGCTGCTCAAGGTTCATCGCTCTCGCCGTTGACGAAGAAGGGCTCCATGTCCTTGTACTCCAGGATCTTGACGGCCGCATTCTTGGGAGCGTTGCCCTGCTCGATCGCAAGGAACGCCTGCTCCGACTGCGCCACCATCGCGCGCGCGAGGTCGTTCTTGTGGATCGAGTGATACTTGGACGGCATGGCCCAGTGCAGCAGTGGCATCACATGGCCAAGCACGCCCGGCGTGTTGGAGTTGCCGAGAATGACGGCAGGGCGGTACACCCCGAGGAAGTCGAACTTGAGGGACACGACAGCCTTCTCCTTTTCGCCGATAATCTTCGCGTACTTCATCCCGGAGTCAGGGTTCGCGCCCGCTGCTGTCATGACCCCGCACACACGAGCGCCTCCACTCTTGGCGGCACGACAAAAGGCCTGCGGGTAGACGATTTCGATCTTGCGCACTTCCTCCTCGGGCATCTTCGCGCTGCCCTTGCCGACGCCGAACGCGGCGAGCGCGATGTCGATTCCCTGGGCGTGCCGCGCAACCTCGTCCTCAAGTCGGTCCATGTTGACGACTACCTCGGAGACCTTAGGGTCTGCCGAGGCGTCCGTCTTGCGGCGCGTCACCACGACCACTTTCTTGCACAGCGGGTTCTTGATCAAAAGCTGCACGATGCGTCCGCCCACGTTTCCCGTCGCGCCGAGCAGCATCACTGAGTACTGCGCCTGTGCCTCTTCCATGATCGCTTTAAACTCGCGGAATCAAGAATCCGCGCAAGTCCGGAAGCGAGCGAAGTTTCGTTGTCGAGCGATATTTCAAATCATTTCCAACTCGCAACATTTTATGATGTTGCGCTCGTTTTGCCTCCAAAAGATTTGACGAGAAAACGCGCTAGCGTTCGATGTTAGCAACAGCGACTCTGCCTCCGAATGCATTCCTCTAAACTTGGCCATTACGCATGGGCTATGCGGACGAGATCGCATTTTCCAAAAATGCCCCTCAGGGGGAACAGAAAAGACTAATTACCCAATTATCGAAAAACCAGAATGTTCCCACTCAAACTTGCCTTTGCACGATCGAACGTTTGCGAAACA
Source organism: Terriglobia bacterium (assembly GCA_963723645.1). GTDB lineage: Bacteria > Acidobacteriota > Terriglobia > Bryobacterales > Bryobacteraceae > Bog-105. Next base: position 615,714 of record CAVRRR010000003.1, on the reverse strand, counting down.
AACGGGGCTGGCTTAGAAGAGGAGGGTAACACTAGCAACGACTGCTTTTTCTATTCCGAACGCAAAGCTTCCGACGGATCGATCTGCGATGCCCTGCGTGCCGGCAAATAACATGCAACCAGCGCCGCAGCCGCAAAGCTTGCCACCACAGCAAGCAAAGCAGAAGGATCGGCAGGGTTCACTTCGTAGAGCATAGTTTGTAAGGCGCGAGTCGCAATCAGTGACCCAATGAGTCCGAGCGCCACGCCCGCCAGGACCAGGACGCCTCCTTGGCCCAGCACTAATTGCACAATGTTTCCACTGTTTGCGCCGAGCGCTATCCGCACACCCAGTTCGCTAGTTCGCCGCGTCACGGCGTAGGACAGCAAGCCATATACGCCCACAACTGCCAGCAGCAGCGCACAACCGGCGAACACGGCCAGCAGAGTTGTTTCGAAACGCTCGCGGGCGACCGTACTCGAGATGACGCCGTCCATGTTCTCGAACTTAACGGCAGTGAGGTGATTGAGCGAAGTTACGATTTGGTCGATTTCCGATTGCAGGCTCGCGGGGCCGCGGATAATGAGATCGGCATCCATACCGGTATCGGCGTGCTGGAAGTACTCGGCGTAGACTTCGGGCTCAGATTGCCGGTCCAAGGATGCGCGCACGTCGGGCACTACGCCCACGATCGTCAGGAACTGCGGTTTACGGTCGAAGCCGAAAAAGCGAATGCGCTTACCGAGAGCGTCGCCGGCGGGAAAGAATTGTTTTGAGAACGATTGATCCACGATTGCGACTTGTTGTGAACTGCGGGAGTCGGCGGTCGTGAAACCGCGGCCGCGAAGAATCGGGATGCCGAAGACTTTGAAGTAATCAGGCGTGATCAGGCGGTAGTCGGCGTCGGGCGCCAGATGCGGGTCGGCCGGGAGCGGGCGTCCTTCGATTTCAAAGCCGCCATCCGGAGCGAATTGGAACGGCAATCCCTTGATGAGCGCCGCCGCCTGCACGCCGGGCAGTCGACCGACTTGAACTAGAATTTGCGAACCCACGCGGCGGACAAATGCCCCGTCAACCGAATTGCCGTCGGCTGAGGCGGGCCAGGTAACGTCGCTGAGGTAGACTCCGCTCGAGGCGAGGCCGGTATCGACGTGCGTCAGCTTCCAATAGCTCTTGATGAGCAGCGCGGCGCCACTAAGCAGAACCATGGCAAGAGCGATTTCACCAATGACGAGCGTCTGTCCCCAGCGTTTATGCTGAAGGTCCGATCCTTTACCTGCGTTCTGCTTCAGGGCCTCGTTTGAATCCATTTTGGAATTGTTTATCGACGGCAACAAGCCGAATAGAAAACTGGCGAACACCACGAGCGCTGCCGTGAAGCAGAGCACGCCCGTGTCGATGCCCAGATCTTGCAGGCGCGGGATGTCGCCCGGGGCCGAGGATCGAAGGATTCTCACGCCTAATTCCGCGAATGCCAAGCCGAGCGTTCCGCCGGCAGCCGCGAGCAGAACGTTTTCAGTGAACAATTGCCGGATTAATCGGCCGCGCGCTGCTCCCAATGCGGAACGCATTCCCATTTCCTTGCGGCGAGCAGCAGCGCGTGCCAGTTGCAGGTTGGAAATATTCACGCATGCAATCAACAGGACCAGCGTGACCGCGCCCCATATCACGAGAAGCGCTGGACGAACGCCGCTGGTTAGCGAGTCGTAGAGCGAGGTGACTCGGATACCGCGGTCTTTGTCATCGGCATACTCTTTCGCAAGACGCGCAGCGACCACGTTCATATCGGCTTGCGCTTGGCCGACCAATACGCCGGGCTTGAGGCGTCCCAGGACCGCGTAATTGTGTGCGGATCTGCCGCTCTCGTCAGGGAAGAGGTCATTAGGAATCCAGAGCTGTGCCCGGTCGGGATAATCGAATTTGGGTGGCATGACGCCGATGATGGTGAAGGCCATGCCATTCAGATGCGCAGTCTTTTGCAATGCATTAGCCGGCATGCCGAACACGATGGCAGCGAGCTCATAGCTGAGGACGATGGTAAGAGGACCGCCGGGTTTTTGTTCGGCGGCACTGAAGGTCCGGCCAATGAGCGCATGCGTAGACATGACATCGAAGAAGCCGGCACCGACATTGGCCATCAGAGCGCGGCGGGTGGTAAAGTCGCCCGTTAAGGTGACTTCTCCGGTGCCACCAAAAGCGGCAGCAGACTCGATGGTTCGAGTCTGTGCGCGCCAGTCGAGGAAGTCGAGCATCGAAGCGCGGATGAAGTGGCCGTCCTTAGTGCTCTGTTCGAGTTCCACGATACGTTCGGGGTTCGGGTAGGGCAGCGAGGTCAGCAAAACTGCTTTAATCGCGCTGAACATCGCCGTGTTCATGCCTATTCCAAGCGCGAGTACGATAACGGCAGTGGTGGTGAATGCCGGTGTCCTTGTCAGAACGCGACAGCCAAAGCGAATGTCTTGCCAGAAATGCTCGAGTTTGTTCCATCCCCAAGCAGCGCGACTATCTTCCTGCTGCAAGGTCATATTGCCGAACTGCCGGCGGGCAAGTGTTCGCGCCTCCTCCTCAGCATGACCTTCCTCGCGGAGCTGATCGGTCTTCTCGGCGAGGTGTTCCGCCATCTCATCGGCCATTTCACGCTCGACCCGCCGCTTATGAAGCCAACCTGATATGGGGTTCATGATTCCACTGGTCTCATTACCCGGCCAATGCCCGCCAACAAGCGTTCGAAGCCAGCAATCTCGCGACCGAGCTGTTTGCGTCCGCCCGGAGTGAGCTTATAGGTGCGTACTTTGCGATTACGGCTTGAAATGCCCCAATCCGCTACCACCCAAGCCTCGCGCAAAAGCCGCTGCAAGGCCGGATAGAGCGAGCCCTCTTCTACCTGCAGTACGTCCTCGGATGTTTGTTGGATGTGCTGGGCGATTGCATAGCCGTGCAGCGGACCGCCCCGCAAGGTTTGTAGTATCAACATCTCCAACGTTCCGGGCAGGAGATCCTTCTGTTGTTTGCGCCCTTTCATCCATGCTCCTGTGCGGACACCTCACCTTCGGCCGTCGGCCAGAATCGGGCACCCGCGTCACATTTATTATCTATACATAGATCATCATAGCCATGGGGAAGAGTCAAGAGGTCCAGGCACTAGGGAGCCGGAGTAGAAAGGTGCCGGCTCAGCCTGTATGGATGGAACTATGCCGCCAAACCTTATGCCTTCGATGTCATCCGCCCTTACCCGCGGCCTTTAAAGCTTTCAAGATCAGCGACTGGTACCCTGGTGTTCCCATCCTCTTTTCGTCCATGCGCTCCTTTCCTGTTTTCCGGCTGTTTTCTTGCACTTTGGTCTTGTTTCTCAGTGGGGCGGCTGCGCCTGCGCCTGTTCTGATTACTGATCTCACGAATTACAATGTTGGCGCTCCGGTGACCGTCCGGTTTGGGGCTCCAGGAATGGAGGGTACGGCTTCGGTTCGATATGCGGGGGATCCGACGCCCATTGCGTCTGGAATTTCGTTACGTTCTTCGGTTGACTATCAGCCGCTTTGGACGATTCCTTCGCTGGCACGCACTGGGCGCTACTTGATTGATCTGTCGATGAGGGATGGTTCCGTAGTGCGGGGGATAGGGTCGTTTGCAGTGCATCGACAGTTAGCAAAGGTCATCGCGTTCGAGTTAGATAAGACCTTCTATACAGCTGGCGATGCCGTTAATCCTCGGATTGCTGTGCAGAATATTTCCAACCAGCCTCTTTCGCATTTGGAAGTGGAGTTTGAGGCGTATACGTACCCTTGGATTGCTCCGGCGGCGGATGAGCCTCCGGGCTGGAAGACTGTCGCGGATTCCAATCTGTCGCTTGGGCCGGGCGAGATCAAAGACTTTCGGCTGCCAAGGGCGGCGATCGTTCAGGTTGGGTCCGATGGCGCGGAGAGCTATGCTTACTTTTCCGCTGTGATTCGCGATGCGGTGCAACCGGATCGTATTTATGATCTGGCTTTCTCCCTTCCGGCAATCACGTCGCCGGCTTCTTACAAGCCGGGTGCTTCGCCGAAAGCTTATCCATCCTTGTACCTCTACCACGAGCTAAAGAATGTGCCCGCATCTGAGTCTTACCGAAACTTTTATCCAGCAGCGTATGTGTCGGACGTGATCCGTTTTGAGACGCCGCACACGATGTTTGCTACAGGAAAAACGCCGGAGTTTTCCTTTGGAATCGTGGCCGGCACTATGCCCAAAGGCGCGGCGATCGTCCGATATAGAGTGCTCGACCAACAGGGGAAGAGCTTGCAGCAGGGCAGGGTGTCCGGCAGCGTTTCGGGCTCGCATACACTTTCGATCTCGCCTGTGCGGGCCGGAGCTTATACGCTACGAGTCACAATTCTGGATGAGCGCGGGGTTGAGTTGGCGAACAATCAGCTTGACTTTGCCGTGAATCCGATGCCGAAGTCGATCCTGGTGTTCGCTGCCCACCAGGACGATGACACGGCGCATCCGCAGATTATTCGGGCCGCGATCGAGAACCATATTCCGATTCACTTTGTGTACTTCACGAGTGGGGATGCGGGTGGATGTGATCGGTACTTTCAGCGCTCGTGCGATGCGAGCCGGGCGATGGAGTTCGGCGAAGTGCGCATGAATGAGGCTCGAGCGTCGTTGGGGCATTTGGGGGTGAAGCCGCAGGACATCTTCTTTCTTGGGCTACCGGACGGTGGAATGGAGCAGATTTGGAAAAATTTCCCCGATTCTGCAAAGCCTTATCTCTCTGTGCTGTTGGCGAGTGAGCATTCGCCCTATTCCGATGTGGCTGTGCCCAACTTGCCGTATGCCAAGGATGCGGTCCTGCGGGCAGCGCGAGATTTTCTCCTGAAGTATCAACCGGACATGGTGATTACCGGGCATCCAGATGAGAGGCATGTGGATCACCGGACGAACAATTGGTTCGTGGTGAAGGCAATGCAGCAGTTGGTCGACGAGGGGAGACTATCGCGGCAGACACAGCTAATCGTGGATGCGGTTTATGGGCCCGCGCCAGGAATTCATGCGCCATACCGCTTTGAGAAGTATCAGTTCTACGAATCGGGCGAAGAGGCCAAGCTGGGGCAGGAAGCGCTTTGGTATTACCAGTCGCAGGACGGGAATCACCAACAGGCGGAAATCATCCCTTATGCGAGGTTGCCGCGGGAATCGGCGCAGCCGCACTATGGGGTTTACATTCCGCCATATCCGCATTTCCGAATTCTCGATTGGACCGAGCATGCAGGGTGGAACGAGAAGTAGCTGTCGCCGGAGCAGAGGGCCGATTTACCAGTAGCGGCAACGGACCTCGGCTCAAAGAAAGCATCGTCGACTGGATGGCCGGATGGCTCGAGGGATCCTGGTCAGACTCGCTCCTTGAGAGCGATCTCCCCAACGGCCCCGGACATGTAAAATCGGTCTTGCCGCGTCTTTCAAGTTTGGTATTCAGCGCTCTCTGTTGCCTTCACTGCCTGGCTCAACCGCCCGTACCAAAAGCCACGCCGCGGGCTGCCCCGCCTACCCGCGATCCGCGCACGCCCGGTTACGTGGAAGCCACTGAACTCTCCGACGGCGCGCTGCCTTCGCCCAAAGTAAATGGGAATTTCATCGTTGGGCCGGCCCATATCTCCGCACCGGAAATGACGATCAATGAAGCCGTCCCGCAGGGTACGATTCACACCTTCACAATGGAGTCCAAAGACAGTAAGCTCTATCCCGGGATCATCCGCGACGCCGGCACGTTCGGCACACCGGACCCGAACGATCCTGCCAAGCTGACCGTGACCACTAGCCATCCGGCGCCATACACTCGCACGGTCGCAGTCTATGTCCCGAAACAGTACGTGCCGGGAACGATCGCGCCGTTTGTGGTCGGGGCAGACGGGCCCGACCGGCTCCTGTTCACCGCACTCGATAACCTGATCGCGCAGCATCTTGTGCCAGTCGTGATCGCAATCTCGATTGGAAACGGCAGTGGAGACGCGCAGGGCAGCGAACGCGGCCTCGAATACGACACAATGTCGGGCCGCTACGCCGAGTTCGTTGAGAGAGAAGTGCTTCCTCGGGTGGAAGAGCAATACAACCTGAAGCTGACACGCGACCCGAACGCACGGGTTGCCATGGGATGCAGTTCCGGAGCAGCGGCCGCTATGAGCATGGCCTGGTATCATCCCGATCTGTACCGTCGCGTTCTCAGTTACTCTGGGACATTCGTGAATCAGCAATGGCCGCCCAACCCCGAAACACCGCACGGCGCGTGGGGATTCCACGAATCTTTGATTCCCAACTCTCCGAGAAAGCCCATCCGCATTTGGATGGAAGTCGGCGACCGCGATCTCTATAACCCGAATAGCATGCGCGACAACATGCACGATTGGGTTGTAGCCAACGAGAATATGGCCAAAGTCTTGACAGCGAAAGGGTATACGTATCAATTCCTGTTTGTAAAGAATGCGGGGCATTGCGACCGGCTCATGAAGGAGCAAACACTGCCCGAAGCGCTTGAATACGTTTGGCAGGATTACGCCAGGACGCCGGCCAAACCCTGACCAAAACCCTTCTGGATCGCGGCGTCCGCGCGTTGTCACGCGAAGATCGAGAAGGCTCTGATTGGCCGAGTCACAACCTGCCTACCTAGGGTTGATTCCCGATTCAGAAATTTACGTGCGGACAGTCCCTTCGGCGTGCTTGCAAGTCGAATCGGACTCCCATTCATGGCTATGCAAGCCTGAACTCGTCAGGCCATGCCCAAACAGCGTTCTGGCGGACAGGTCGCAGGCATTGGTGACTGCCCGTACAGCGTGGCCTACGTGCAAGCCCGCATCGAGGACTGCAAATCAATTTGATCGCAACGCAGTTATGGGATCAATGCGCGACGCTTTCCAGGCGGGAATATATCCAGCGAGAGCCGCGGCCCCCGGATGAGCAGCATGGCAATCCCGGTAAATGTGGCCCGATCGCCAGCGGTCACCCCGTATAGCAAGCTTCCTAGCCCTCTCGATAGCGCCCGCGATGCCACCAATCCCAAAAGTAGACCTAGAGCGGTCAACCCAAGTCCGTAGCACAATACGGCTTTGGAGGTTGCCTGAGGTCGCTCCGAGCGCCAATCGAATTCCAATCTCTTGCACTCGTTGACTAACCGAGTAGGAGATGACAGCGTAGATGCCTAGTGAAGCGAGAACTAATGCGAAGGCTGCGAATCCGCCCAAAAGTAGAAGCAGGGCTCGGCGCGGTGAAACCGCTTTATCAACAAGATCCTGAAATGTTTGGAAATCACGCACAGGCAGATTGGGATTAATCGGCCGGAGAGCGGTTCGAATCCCTTCCGCCAAACTGTCCGGAGGAAGCGCAGTTCGCACTGCAAGCTGCATCGCTGCATAATCCCCGGTCTGACGCATCGCCAAATACATCTCCGACCCGCTTGCTTCTTCTAAAGCACTATGCCGGACGTCAGCAACGACGCCAACCACCATGGCAAGAACTTTGTCTCCTCGATAGGTTGTGATCGTTTGCCCTAACGGATTTCCGCCGGGAAAGGCGGTTCGTGCCATCGTTTCGTTGACCACCACCACGGGAGTGCTCGCGGCGCGATCACCCTCTGCAAGCAGTCTCCCCGCTCGCAAGGAAATGCCCGCTGCTTCGAGATATCCGTCTGTGACGACACGGATGTATGGCTCCGGATGGCGTTTCTTCTCATAGAAATGGCCTTTCACTGACACCGAGCACGACCGATCATCCCGTAGCGGTAGGGCATCGGATATCCCAGCCGCCATAATGCCGGACACAGATCGTACCCGACGTAGCGCATCGTCTATGAAGGAGTTCTGCCGCGCCAGGCTCGAAATCCGAAAACTCGGGTCGATTCTCAACGCGGCCGCCCGCTCCGGTTGAAACCCAAGGTTCACGTCCAGAACACGTACAAAGCTCCGCATGAGCAGCCCTGCGCCGACAAGAGTGTGCAGGCGAGCGCTATCTCGCAAACTACCAGTCCGTCACGGATCCAAGCATGCCGCTTACCACCAGATGAGCCGCGACTGGCATCTTCAAGGCCTTCGCGAAGTGACAGGATGAAGCCTGCAATGCGGGGAGCAGCCCAAAGAGCACGCCTGTGGCAACCGCGGCTAGCAGGGTGAAGGGCAATCCGCGTCCGTCGATCTGAACGGTTTCAAGCAGCGGAAGATTTAATGTGTTGACGTGTGCTATCACACGCGTGCCCGTCACGGCGAAAACAAGCCCGAACACAGCTCCGCAACAAGAAAGTGCCACGCTTTCGGTGAGCATCTGCCGCAGCAACCGGAAACGTCCTGCTCCCAGTGCCGTCCGCATCGCTATTTCCTTATGCCGCGCGCTCAGCCTTGCCAATTGCAAGTTCGAAAGGTTGGCGCAGACAATCAGCATTACGACACCCACTGCACAAGCCAGCACAAACAAAGCCGGTCGCACTGCTCCGCTAACGTGTTGGGCCAGCAGGACAAGTTGTGGCGCGACACCGTTTCGCTCCGGGTGCTGCCTCTCGAGTTGCTTCGCCAGGATACCTAGCTCCGCTTGTGCAGATTGGATCGTGACTCCTGGCTTCAAGCGGCCGACGATCCGCAGGGTGTTTCCTTGCGGCTTATTTGGGTCCAGTAAAGGCCAGGGAACGAAAATGTCCATTCGTGTGCCGGGGGTAAAGATACTGCCGAAGTCGAACGATTTCGGCAGTACACCCACCACCATGACCGGCTGGTTGTCCAACGTTAGCTTCCGGCCCACGATGCTAGGATCTGAGGCAAATCGTCGCTGCCAGAAGTTGTAGCTCAGCAGCATGGCCGGTTGAGCGGAATACTTTTGGCGGCGCTCCTCTACGGTGAATCATCTTCCTATTGCAGGCTGAACTCCCAGCAGTGTGAAGAAATTTGCCGTGACGGGAACGCTTGTAAGACGATCAGGCTCACCGCTACCGGTTAGCTGCCGGTCCACAACGCCCCAATCGGCGAATCCCGCCAGATCGGAGAATGAGCGATTCAATTCACGAAGATCCGAATAGTGCTCGGTTTGCGTGCTGGTGAACTCATTACCATTACCATTACCATTACTAATCCGCACCAGGCGTCCTGGGTCACGAAAGGGAAGCGGACGTAGAAGCAGCGCATTAACCACACTAAATACGGTTGAACTGGCCCCGATACCGAGACCTGCGATGAGGATCGTAAATGCCGTAAATCCGGCGTTGCGCCGCATCCCTCGAAACGCATACCGAAGATCCTGAACAAGTGTGTCGATAAACGGAAGGCTCCTCGTTTCGCGATGTGCTTCGCGTAACTGTGCGATTCCCCCCAGCTCGATTCGCGCCAATCGCTCTGCCTCTGCCGGGAGTACACCTCGGCTGACGTAATCTTCCGTGCGCAGTCGGATGTGCGATTCGATTTCCACATCCAGATTGCGGTCAAGATTTCCGGATTGAAACACGGCCCGGATTCGTGCGATAGCTCTATGGAAACGGCTCAACACCGAGATCACCTCCGTTCGCCTATAGCAGGAAGACGACCGATCACGCCAGATATGGGCGGCCAGTTCTCTGTCTCCGCGATCAGTTGTTTACGGCCAGCCTTCGATATGGAGTAGAAGCTGGCTTTCCGGTTGTTCTCGGATGTGCCCCACACCGCCTCAATCCACTTTCTTTGCAGCAGTCGAACCAGGCCTAGGTAAATAGTGCCCTGGTTTACCTGGCGCGCTTCTTCACCGATCTGCTCGATACGGCGGGCGATCCCATATCCGTGTAGAGGCCCCATTGCGTCCGACGTCTTCAACACCATCAAGTCGAGGGTGCCTTGTGAAATTTCGGACTTGTTCTCCGGCACGTTAGCTCCTGTTGGTTCTTTAATAGGAGCTGTATCATGCGCTCTGTGGGATGTAAAGGGAAGCGCCCGTCTGACCTTAATGGAGGGTTCGCCCTCCAAGATCGTGTCTACCGGTTACGTGAGGAGTAATCCAACTGCTCAAGCATTAGTCGATACTTCGTGACAATACCCGATGAATGCAGGATCACACTGATTACTCCGTCTCATATCGGAGCCACTGACGTTCTCAGATACGAACAGACCAGCGAACTTTGCTCAATGGGAAATCGTGAAGTTCCCGACCGTGGATTCTGGCCAGCACGTTCTTTGCAAAACCAAGGTTTCATGACCGAGGCAGTTCATAGCCACCAATGATTATTGGTTCGACGTGCTTGGCTTTAGAGTGCTCCGCGCGCCGAAAGCACTCTGCAATTCTTCTTCCCGCCGAATCTCGGAAAAACAGGAATACGCGTGATTGCGATCGAAGAACACGAATTACATTTCTGGAAAGTCCTAACCGAGATTTGGGCGATCACAACTGAGGCACGGCGTAAAAAGCGACACTCGATCGGATTGTGCCCTGAACCGGTAACCAAAGAGTAGGCTGCCTGCCGTCAGGACTGAACACATCAACTGAGACAAATCGTTTGGCGACGGAGGGCGTGCCGATCAATCGAACGCCCTCCCTCAATCACACCAACTATTCAGCGCACTCTCCGAAGCGCACCGCCCCTAAAATTCGGCGCCCCAACCCGTGATCGCCGAAAGATCCTTGCCCATACTTTCATAAAGGCTGATGGGCAGGTTTGCGATCAGGGCGCGGTAAATCAGGTGAGCTACCTTCGATTTCTCCTGCTGGAATCTCAGCGGTGGAGGCAGGGGCTGCTGCAGTTCGTTTGGAATGAGCTCGTGCAGCAAAAGCTTGTACAGCTTTTTCGCTTCCTGACTATCTTCTACTGTATTGTCGAGTTCCAGTCGCCCGCTCTCGGTCGAATAATCGTAATACTCGGTTTGCACCGTACTCCGGTTGATCACACTGGTCGCTGGATGCCAGTCCGAGTACACTCCGAGCTTGCCTGCCTCGGTTCTTATTCCAAGAACATGCGCCGGCGCCTTTAGCCAGTTGAAGAAGTCAGGGCTCACCTCGTCCGTTGCGAGAAGCAGGTAGGGGCGGCCCGGAGCGGAGGCCGATTTGAGCATCGAAATCATGTCTAGACGAGAGCCGTATAGGGCCGGCAGATAACCCGTCATCCAATCGCGCCTACCAAGATTGCCGAGACCAACCAGCAAACCCAACAGGTCGACTGATGAAGCTAGACCCGTGCGGATGGTGTGGACGTCCGCAGTGAAGCGCTCACTTCGGTCGACAACGATCAGCGGAATGTGCCAGGCCTCCTGGTAGAGGGTTCCCACTTTGCCCTGCACCAGGCCGTGGGCTCCCGCGTACTCGCCGTGGTCGGAAGCGAAGACGATTACCGTATTATTTTTGATCTCGTCTGGAAGAGCTTCGAGCGCATCCACCACACGGCCGATCTGTTCGTCGACGATACTCATGATCTGCGTGTAGCTGTCGAGCGCGCGCTGCCAATAGGTGAATTCCATCTTGACCACGCCCTTTTTGATTTCCGGTACAGGATACTCCTCGATGTACCGGTCAGCGGGCGTATTCTGTGATGGATTATCGGTCACGCCGCCCCACTCGCCCTGCTGGAACTCTTTTGTGAATTGCTGAGTTGTGGGCTTTTTCCTATCGATCAGGTCTTGTGTCGACTCCCAGTTGGGAGGTAGCTCGGGATAACCGTACGAGCGGGGAGACTTTAATGCATTTTTGTCCCACGGAACTTGTGTGGCCGGGGCTTTCTCGGCGTACGGAGTGAACTGTTTCAAGCCGGTCGGATTCAGTGTTTGGTCTCCGAACAAGGCCGCAACTGTGTCGTATTCGGTCCCTGCAGGGAAAAATTCTTTGTCGTGCGGGTTGACGAAGCCCACTGTCATACACCACGGTGAATCTTGCGGCTTCCGAGCTCCGAGAAACGCCACTGCAGCGTTGGCCGTATCTTTGTCGCTCAGAAAAGTTTGGGATAGAGGCGGCGGCGTTGACGCCAGATCGCTCCCGTAGGTACCCTGCAGATTGCTTCCAGTCGGGTCCGGGTAGGTGCTGTAGTCTTCGAATCCGTACGCTTGCAAACCGCCCGTTGACTGTTGCGGAATCGAAACGTGCCATTTGCCGAAGTAGGGCGTGTGATACCCCGCTGTCTGGAGCAATCTCCCATAGGTGGGAAATGCCGGATTAAGAACCGGCATGAGTTTGGCCAGCAGCGGATTGGGGTCTGGAGGCGAAAGGATGGTCGTCACCAACCAGTTTTGTTGTGAGTACAGTCCCGAGATGATCGTTCCGCGGGCCGGTGTGCACGCATTAGCTGCGGTATGGTAATTGCCAAACTTGACTCCGCTTTTCCAGAGTTTGTGCAGGTTCGGCATAAAGCAGTGCAGGAACTCTCCCGGCTCTGTGATGTGGCCGGGAAACACGCTCGGATAACGAAGTTCATCCACCAGAATGAACAGGATATTCGGTTTTGCCCCGGATACGGGTCCGGAGCCGCTGTGAGCAGCCGCTTTGTGGATTCCGGTCGCCAGTCCGCCGGCAACCGCAGTCGTGGATTTAAGGAAATCTCTACGTTTCATAAATTCTCCTTCTTTGAAGGTCTCCCAACTGGGTAAACAACAAATCGCGGCGAAGAGTGCCAGGCCCGTTAGAATTGTTTCGAACTGAATGGTAAAATTTACGTGCCTGCGGCAAAAGGCGAGTGCAGATGGATGCGGAGCGATGGAAGAGGATCGAAGAGATCTACCATGCTGTGTTGTCGCTCCCTCCCGAGCGCCGGACGGCGGAGTTGGCGATCGCCTGTTCTACCGATCCTTCTTTAAAGGATGAGCTTGAATCCCTGTTAGCGGCCCGCCAGGAAGTCGGCAGTTTCCTTTCTGCTTCCATGCGCGTCCGCGTGGTGGCTCAGGGGCTTGATCCTGCCCTCCCCACCCCGGGACAGATGCTCGGCGCGTATCGCATTCTGGCGGAAGCCGGCGCGGGTGCAATGGGCCAGGTGTATCGAGCCCTCGACACCCGTCTCGAACGGGAGGTCGCGCTCAAGGTTCTACCGGCACATTTCGCTCGCGATACCGGATGCGTTGCACGTTTTCACCTTGAAGCCAAAGCGGCTTCCGCACTGAACCATCCGAACATCGTTACGGTGTATGAAGTCGGCCATGACGCCGATACTCTGTTTATCGCGACAGAATGGATCGACGGGGTAACCCTGCGGGCGCGCATGGCAGCAGGCGAGATTCCGTTCGAAACGGCACTCCGCATAGCCCTGCAATGCGCTGCGGCCCTTTGCGTCGCACACCGCGCCGGCATCATTCACCGCGATATCAAGCCCGAAAACATCATGATCCGTTCCGACGGTCTGGTCAAACTGTTGGATTTCGGATTGGCCCGGATAGGCGAAACAGCCCCCGATTCGCCCGGAGCAACCCGCAGCGGAGCCGTCATGGGAACTCCGCGTTATATGTCGCCGGAGCAGGCTAAGGGGCAAAAGCTGGATGCGCGGACCGATATCTTCAGTCTGGGCGCTGTCCTTTATGAAGTTGTGCATCGCCGTCCTGCATTCCCGGGCGCCAACACGGCGGAGATCTTCGTCGCCTTGCTGAGCCAACAGCCCATAACTGCGACGGGAAACGTCCTCGACAGAGTGCTAGCCAAAGCTCTGCAAAAAGACCTCGAGCAGCGCTACCCAACCGCCGCCGAACTTGAGAACGATCTACAGGCCATCGCGCTCGATCGGGACGCTCCAGTTCGCAAGCCCAGTCGGTCGAGCGTAGACGCTGTTGCTCGGCCGTTTCGCGCGTTCCTCCGCACGCACCGGCTGGCTTGGCGATCGGCCGGTATCCTCCTAGTTCTCGCACTGGTGCTTGCGATCGCGGCTATATTCGCGCACCGGCATCAGCGGACTGCCTTGTCGGACAGCGACACTATTTTGCTGACCGATTTCCTGAACCAGACCGGCGATCCGGTATTCGATCTGACACTCAAGCAGGGGCTGGCCGTTCAACTCGAACAAAGTCCGCGCCTCAATATCTTCCCGGAAGAGCGCGTCCGCGCGATCCTTCGGCTTATGCGCCGGTCTCCGGACGCGCCGCTCACAACTCAACTCGGACGCGAGATCTGCCAGCGGGAAGGCCTGAAGGCGTTTGTAACCGGCATCATTGCTCCGCTTGGCACTCATTATGTTATTTCGCTCGAGGCACTCGCCGCCCAGACAGGCCAACCGCTGGCGCGCGTACAAGCTGAGGCCGCGGGCAAAGAGAAGGTGCTGCATGCCTTGTCTGTAGCAGCGGCGAACCTGCGTGGAAAATTGGGCGAGTCCGTACCCTCGATCCGCAAGTTGGACGCCTTGCTTGAGAACACCACAGGATCGCTCGAGGCACTTCAGGCCTATTCAATAGGTGAAGCGGTCAGGCGAAAAGGTGACTTCGTAGGCGCCATTCCTTTCTTCCGGAGAGCCGTGGACTTGGATCCCGATTTCGTGTTTGGCTATAAGGGGTTGGCAACCGCCTACCGCAATATGCACCTGCCTGGGCAGGCTGCCGAGAATGCAGCGAAAGCCTACGCCTTACGAGACCGGGCAAGCGATCGCGAGCGTCTTGCCGTCATGGCTCAATACTACGAGCTCGTTACGGGAGAGTTAGACAAAAGGCTGGAGGTCTGCAAAATTTTTGCTGGCATCTACCCCAAGGACTCGTTGGCGCACCAGAATCTGGCCGTTTCCTACGCTTTGCTCGGCCGTTACGAGGAGGCTGCAGAGGAGAGCCGCAAGGCGATCGCGATTGAGCCAAATTCGACCAGCCGTTTTGGCGCGCTCGTGAACGAGTTGGTTCATCTGGATCGGTTCGCCGAAGCGAGCGGCGAGGCCGAACGCGCCCGGACACTCAAATTGGAAGACACCTCTCTGCATCAGAACGAGTACCGGCTCGCATTCCTCAACGGCGACCAGCATGCCATGCGCGAGCACCTGGCATGGTTGTCGCGCCGCCCTGACGGATACGCCGCGTATGAGTTGCAAGCCTTTTCCGCCGCCTATCTAGGAAAGGCGCGCCAATCGGCGGAGTACGGCGGTAGGGCTGTCGATAGCGCTTTGAAGGCGGGAGCCGTGGAAGTGGCAGCCGGCTATGCTGCCCAGAGCGCGTTGCTTAGCGCTGCCCTCGAGCGGTGCAGGGAAGCTAAAAAATCAGCCCTCGACGCCGTCACCATAAATAGAAACCCAGTCTCTCTTACACGCGCTACCCTGGCGCTCGCCTGGTGCGGCTGTGACAGTGATGCTGCAAAGCTGGTCGCGGAAATGAATAGCCGCTATCCGCGCAGCACCTCCGTGAACGGTACTTGGCTGCCGGCCACACGCGCCGCGCTAGCTTTAAGGCGCGGCCGCGCACAAGTTGCCCTGCAGGCCCTGGTTCCGGCAACACCTTACGAAGCCGCAGCCGAGTTTTGGCCGCAGTACCTACGCGGCGAGGCGTATCTCGCTTTGGAAAAGCCCGGCGAGGCACAAACCGAATTTCGTAAGATCATCCAACACCGTGGCCAGCAGGTACTCTCGCCCCTATATCCGCTGGCGTGGCTCAAGCAGGCGCGTGCTTACCAGTTGTCGGGTGACACGGCCGAGGCCCGAAAATCCTATAGTCGCTTCCTGTCAGACTGGAAGGGCGCAGATTCCGATCTCCCAGCGCTGGCCGAGGCGAAAAAAGCCATGGCGGCCCTCGGCGGCAATACTTCGCCTTCTCATGGATCAGCCGTCCCCTGACGTAACTCAGTTGCTGAAAGCCTGGTGTGCGGGCGATCACCGGGCGTTTGAGGAGTTGGCCGCGGTCGTCGAATCTGAACTGCGCCGGCTCGCTCGTGTGCACCTCTATCGGGGAAGCTCCAATACCCTTCAGCCCACCGCGCTCATGAATGAAGTCTATTTGCGCCTGATGGCCTGGAACACGGATTGGCAGAATCGAACGCATTTCTTCGCAGTGGCTTCGAAGATCATGCGCCAGGTGCTGGTGAATCAGGCGATTGCCCGGAGCAGGCAAAAGCGAGGCGGGGACGTTATTCTGGTCTCCCTCACCGGCGCAGATAGCTTGCCGGAGGAGAACACGGATGTGTTGGCCCTGAATGATGCGCTCGCCGCCCTGGAGAAAATAGATGCTCGCAAGGGCCGGTTAGTAGAGCTTCGCTTTTTCGGCGGTCTGACCGCGGAGGAGACAGCCGAAGTCCTCGGCATCTCCCTGCGTACCGTGCACCGCGAGTGGGACTTGGCCCGTACCTGGCTCTTTCGCGAACTGCGCGGCCCCGCTGTTCCGCCGGATCAGGAGCGACCAACGAACTAAATGGCGATCGCCGCGCAGCAACCAAGAGTCGAGAATCAGTTCTCAAGTCCTGCGCGATTTGGTTGTTCGTACCCTCCCAAAAAAATAGAAGCTGCGGCGAGTAGGGTCAGGAGCGTTCAGAGGGGGCCGCAACGGGCGATCACGCCACGCTTAAATTTTGTAAGTTGATTTACTATCAATAACTTAGCTCGTGACGGGAGGGTGGCACCGAACGGCCTTCTGCGATGCTCGAAGCGGGGGAAGACGGTGCAAAAAGGTACAATTTCGAGTCAAACCGGCAGTGAAAACAGGGGTTTCCAGGGCAAAAGGAGGGCGAAACTGACCCAATTTCGAGGGTAATAACGTCTTTGTGTAGAGACTGGAAAGTGTGGGAACCGGAGAGGCATCCGGAGCGGATTGGTTGCGGGGGCAAGATTTGAACTTGCGACCTTTGGGTTATGAGCCCAACGAGCTACCTGACTGCTCCACCCCGCACCTCAATCGTAACAATCGAGGCCCATCGGGTCAACCCAACCTGGCCCTTTTCCAGAGCTTGTAGACTAATCGCCCGACGGCGTGCAGTATATATAGTGTTCTAGCCGCGCTCCTATGGCAACTCCTGGTACAAACCGCAAGCGGACCACACAAGCACGTACTCCGGCAAGCCGTCCGTCCCCTGCCATCCGTCTGGATTCCCCCGAACTCTATCTGAATCCTCACCTGAGCCTGCTCGCTTTTCAGAGGCGTGTGCTCGAAGAGGCTCAGAATCCCGATGCTCCTCTGCTCGAGCGCGTGAAGTTTCTTTCGATCCTCGGCTCCAACATGGATGAGTTCTTCATGGTGCGGGTGGCCGGCCTCTGGCAGCAAATCGAGACGCGCACTACCGAGATCAGCATGGATGGCAGGTCGCCCTCCGAGCAGCTCGAACTGATCCGCCATGACGTGAACGCCATCATGGCCGAGCTGTATAGCCTCTGGCGGAACGAGCTCATGCCGGGCCTTCGCAGAGAGGGCATCTATATTCTTGACCTCGATGAGCTCAACCCGCAGCAGAAGGTCGCTGTCGACGATTACTTCACGCGCGAAGTCTACCCTGTCCTTACGCCGCTAGCTATCGATCAGGGCCGCCCTTTTCCACACATCTCAAATCTCAGCCTCAACATCGGCGCAGTCGTGACCAACGGCGACGGTGTCGAGCGCTTCGCGCGCATCAAGGTCCCGGACTCCCTTCCCCAACTCGTTCCTTTGCCTTCGGAAGCCTCCGAACTCGCGTTTGTGTGGCTCGAACACGCCATCACTTCCAATCTCAAAATGCTCTTTCCTGAGATGGAGATCGTCAAGGCGGACATGTTCCACCTGACCCGTGATGCGGAGCTTGCCATCCAGGAACTTGAAACCGACGATCTGCTCGAAAGCGTTCAGGAAGCGGTCTGGCGGCGCAGGTTCCGCGATGCCGTGCGCCTGCAAATCAACCCGGGCATGCCGCAGCGCCTGCTCGATCTCCTGACCACCAATCTCGAGCTCGATCAGAATGACGTGTATCGCTGTGACGGACCGCTCGATCTGAGCCGCGTCCGCGCGCTGCTCAACATCGACCGTCCCGCTCTCAAAGACAAACCATTCATTCCCTGCACTCCCAAAGGATTCACCGGTTCTCCCTCGAACGAGATCTTCACGACCATCTCGGAGGGAGACATCCTCCTTCATCACCCGTTCGAAAGTTTTCAGCCGATCGTGGATTTCCTCCGCGCCGCGGCCGAAGATCCGAACGTGCTTGCCATTAAGATGACGCTCTATCGAGTGGGAAGAAACTCACCCATCGTGGAAGCACTGCTCGATGCAATTCAGAACGGTGTGCAAGTGGCCGTTCTGCTCGAGCTGAAAGCCCGCTTCGACGAAGAAAGCAATATCGAATGGGCGCAAAAACTCGAGCGTGAAGGCGTCCATGTCGTCTATGGATTGCCTGGCGTGAAGGTTCACGCCAAGATGGCCATGGTTGTTCGCCGCGATGGCGAAACCATTCGCCGCTATCTCCATCTCGGCACCGGCAACTACAATCCTACAACGGCGCGCATCTACACCGACCTCGGCCTGTTCACCTGCAACGAGGAGATCGGTGAGGATGTCAGCGATTTATTCAATCACCTTACCGGCTACTCGGCCAAGAAGTCTTATCGGAAGCTATTGGTCGCTCCGCATAGTATTCGCACCGGGCTCGAGCGGCTGATCCGTGCGGAGATGGCGCGCCATAAGGAGCACGGAGACGGCCATCTCATCTTTAAGATGAATGCGCTCGAAGACGCTGGAATGGTGCGCCTTCTCTATGAGGCGTCGCAAGCTGGCGTTCAGATCGATCTCATGGTGCGCGGAGTTTGCGTGCTGCGGCCAGGCTTACCCGGCATCAGCGAAACGATACGTGTCAGAAGTATTCTCGGACGTTTTCTCGAGCACAGCCGGATTTATTACTTCTACAACGGAGGCGAGGAACTGGTCTACGTGGGAAGCGCCGACCTGATGCCGCGTAATCTGAACCGCCGCGTCGAAGTGCTCTTCCCGATTGAGAATCACCGGCTCATACGGCGCTTGCGCGATCGGATCCTCGCCAAATACCTGGAGGACGAGGCCGGCGCTCGCATCATGCAACCGGATGGAACGTTTACGCGCCCAGAACATACTGGAAGAAAGCTGCTGAGCAGCCAAGCATGGTTTCTTAAGCACGACGCTTGAAAGGTTCAGCGGGACGCAAAATGCGTCTGAAACAAAACTGGTCTATCCTGCTGGTTACGGATCATGCAAGAAGGGGTGACTGGCAGGTTGATGTATCTGTGGTTTCTGCTCATTGCGGCTTTGCTTGGTTCTTTCCTCTGGCTGAGTCCCGATCTCAAACCCGGGCATGAGATTCCGGTTTTCTTCAAGCTGCTGCTGACAAATGCTTTGATCGCGGCGGCGGCCGCCGTCCTGATACGCAAAATGATTCGCGCCTGGCGCACCGCCGCGGAGCGTCTTGAAAGCCTCGCCGACGCTTTGCCCGCCACGGAAGTCAAGCTTCGGGAAGACGAGTCTCGCGAACTGGCGTCCTTAGGGCGTGCCATGAAGGCTATGGCTGATCGCATCCGGCTCGTCATGGACCGGGCGAACCTGGAATTGTCGAGGCGCGAAGCGATCCTTGCCTGCATGGCCGAGGGCGTGCTTGCGGTAGACCAGAATCTGCGGGTGATCTTTTGCAACGAAGCATTCGCCAGAGCCTTTGGCACACGTATGCCTGTGACCGAGGGACGCGACCTGTATGAAGTGGTTCGAGAACCGATGATCCGCGACATGCTCGAGCACGTTGCCGCCACCGGCAAATATGAGACGGATCGCTTCCAATTACCGAGCGCGGCCGGGCGCTGGTTTGAGGCAAGCGCTCTGCCGTTCAGCGAGCAACCCCGCAGGGGTGCCGTAATCGTCCTGCACGATGTCACCGATATCGAGCGCCAGGAACAAGTGCGTAAAGATTTCGTGGCCGACGTTTCGCATGAACTGCGAACCCCGCTGGCCGCCATCCGCGGCTACGCTGAAACGCTGCTCGACGGAGCACTCGAGGATCGCCAGAACAATCGCAAATTTCTGGAAATCATCCAGTCGCACGCCATTCGGTTGAATAACATCGCATCCGATCTGCTCGTCATCTCCGAACTGGATTCGAACACGGCTCCGCCTGTTCCGCCGGAACCGATCTCGCTGCTCGGCGTAATCGAATCCGCTGTTCACACCGTCGAGGGAAACGCCTCGATGAAGCGCATCAGCCTGGACACTGCGAACTGTACGGATTGCTCCGTCATCGGCTATCGTTTTCGTCTCGAGCAGGCGCTGACAAACCTGCTCGACAATGCCGTGAAATTCAACAAGCCTGAAGGTCAGGTCGCAATCGAATGCGGTCCTGCCACCGCCGGGCAGGTTCGTGTCTCGATCTCGGACACCGGAATCGGCATTCCGAGCGACGAGCTCAAACGCGTCTTCGAACGGTTCTATCGCGTCGATAAAGCCCGGACCCGGACTGCTGGAGGGACAGGTCTGGGTCTGCCGATCGTAAAAGAAGTAGTCGAGGGTATGGGCGGGAGCGTCACGGTTGAAAGTCAACTCGGCCGCGGCTCCAAATTCACGCTTTTGCTCAAGGCGGCATAGACTTAGACGGTGAGTTCGGATCGGCAGAATATCTCGTCCGGCGCTAAGTGGGAGAACATCGTCGGCTACAGCCGCGCCGTCCGCGTAGGCAGCCGCATCTACCTCACCGGAACAACAGCTCTTGACGAGAATGGAGAAATCGTCGGCATCGACGACGGATACAAACAGACCGCGCAGGCAATTCGAAATATCGAGCGTGCCTTGAAGCAAGCCGGCGGCGGGCTTCAGAACGTAGTGCGCACCCGGATGTTCGTCACCGATATCAAGCGCTGGGAAGAGTATGGCCGCGCTCACAGCGAGTTCTTCGATGCGATCCGGCCCTGCGCCACGATGGTCGAAGTGTCCGCCCTGATCGATCCCCGTATGCTTATCGAGATCGAAGCCGAAGCCGAGCTATAGCCTCGCAAAGCAGACGCGCTCCGGTGCGCTATGCTCCGAGTTTATGCGAACCGCCTTTGTTTTATGCCTGCTCGCGGCCTCTCAATTATGGGCGCAGAGCGGCGGAGTGTATGTCATCCGGGCTGCGCGGCTCTTCGATGGCAAAAGTGACAGACTGATTCAGCCCGGCCTGATCGTGGTTTCGGATGGCAAGATCCAATCCGTTGGGGGCCAGGTTCCGCCGGCTGCTACCGTGATCGACCTAGGCGACGCCACGCTGCTCCCTGGCTTTATCGATGCTCACACTCACCTCACCATGTCGTTTGACCCGGATTACAATGGCGCCCGTCTTCGGGAGATGAGCCGGCCCGTCTCTGAACAGGCGATCCGGGCCACCGTCAACGCGCGAAAAACGCTCATGGCGGGCTTCACAACCGTGCGCGATGTCGGTTCGGAGAGTTTCCTCGATGTAGGTCTTCGCAACTCGATCAACGCCGGAATCGTGCCCGGCCCTCGCATGCTCGTTTCCGTACACGCACTCGGCTCGACAGGCGGCCATTGTGACGACGGAGCCGGACTCCGCTTCGGGCTTCTCAACCACGAATCCGGCCCGGAAGACGGCGTGATCAACTCGGCCGATCAGGCTCGTTTCGCGGTTCGCTTCAACGTGAAATACGGCGCCGATATCATCAAGACCTGCGCGACCGGAGGTGTCCTTTCGCCCACCGACGACGTCGATACGCCTCAGCTCACGCAGTCTGAACTCGATGCTGTCGTCACTACGGCGCACGAACTGCGCCGCAAAACGGCTGCCCATGCGCACGGTGCGGAAGGCGCCAAACGCGCGATTCGGGCTGGCATCGATTCGATCGAACACGGAACATTTCTGGATGATGAGGCTTTGCGGATGATGCGCGAGCGCGGTACCTACCTCGTGCCTACGCTAGCCACCCGGACCGGATTACTCGAATCCAAGTTTCCGCCTCTCGTCCAGCAGAAAGCGAACATGGCGTTGAAAGCGCAAGATCAAATGGTGCGCCGGGCTTTGCAGATGGGTGTCCAAATTGCCCTTGGCACGGACGCTGCTGTCTATCCGCACGGCAACAACGCGCTTGAATTTATGCTGATGTCAAACGACGGCATGCCTGCCGTGCAATCCCTCAAAGCTGGCACATCGACCGCAGCTGAGCTGCTCGGCTTGCAGGCCAAGATCGGGACTCTCGAACCAGGCAAGTTGGCAGACATTGTGGCAACCCCCGGCAATCCCCTCGAAGACATCAAGGTGACGCAGAGTGTGCTCTTCGTGATGAAAGACGGCACCATTTATCGAAACGACCGGGCGACTTCGCAGTCCGCGCTCGCTGCCCTAGAGCCAAACCGCTAGGTCTGGCTTTGTAACTCTTCTGTAACGCTGTTGTCACGCTGGATTGATGACGGTCAGTCACCCTGGGTAAGCGTGAGTTGAAAATTTAACCGCGCACTTCAACTCACTTAACCAAAATGGGACAGTCATCTTCCAAGCCACACAGACTCAAGGTCATCACGAGATTAGCTTTCTTCTGCGCTGCCGCCTCTTCGATGCTCAGCGCTCAGACCAGCCTTACGGGTGCTGGAGCAACCTTCCCTGCTCCCATTTACCAGAAGTGGTTCAACCAATACCAGGGCATCGGCAACGTTCAAATTAACTATCAGCCGAACGGCTCCGGAGGAGGGATCAAAGCAGTAACCGAAGGAACAGTGGATTTCGGCGCGAGCGATATGCCGATGACCGACGAGCAACTCAAGGCGTTCAAGGACAAGAACGGCTACGGGGTTCTTCTTTTCCCGACCGTACTTGGCGCTGCGGTTCCAACCTATAACCTGCCCGGAGTGACCCAGGAGTTGAACTTTACTCCACAGGTCCTCGCCGGGATCTTCCTGGGAACAATCAAGACCTGGAACGATCCCCAAATTGCGAAGGCAAACGCCGGAGTGAAACTGCCTGAGGACAAGATCATTGTCGTCCACCGTTCGGACGGAAGCGGAACCACGTTCTGCTGGACGGATTACCTCTCGAAGGTCAGCCCGGAATGGAAGTCCAAAGTAGGCAAGAATACTTCGGTCGACTGGCCGGTCGGACTGGGAGGAAAGGGCAACGACGGAGTCGCCGGTCTCATCAAACAGCAGAAAGGCTCGCTCGGGTACGTTGAGTTGATTTATGCGGTGAAGAATCACCTCGCTTACGGGAAAGTCCAGAACCAAGCCGGCGAGTTCGTAAAGGCTGACCTTCAGTCGGTAACAGCGGCAGCGGGGGCGCTAAAAACAATGCCTGCCGACTTCCGCGTTTCGATTACAGACGGAGCGGGTAAGGGCGTATATCCGATCTCTACGTTTACCTGGCTGCTGGTGCCGCAAAAAATTTCCGATAACTCAAAGAAGACAGCCCTGGTAGGCTTTCTAAAGTGGGCTGTCACCACCGGACAAGGTTCAGTCGAGTCCCTCGATTACGCGAAATTGCCTCAATCGGTCGTTTCTAAAGAAGAGGCGCAGATCGCGCACATCCAGTAAGGTTTGTTGAAAGCAGTAGCTTGGCAAGTTCAACCTATATCGCTGATTCACTTCGCCGCCCTGCGGGCCGTACGTTTATGGACCGGCTGCGGGGCGGAGACGATCTGGCGTATGCAATAACACTCGCTTCGGCAGCCGCGATTCTGGTTATCGTCGCGCTGATCGTAGGTGAGTTGTGGGCCCGGTCGCAGCCGACCGTGAAGACCTTCGGCTGGCACTTTCTGACCACCTCGACCTGGGATCCAAACGGCGGAAAGTTCGGGGCGCTCCCGTTCGTTTACGGCACATGCGTAACTTCCTTTCTCGCGCTCCTGCTCGCCGTTCCACTGGGCATAGCCTCTTCGATATTTCTGGCCGAGATGGCGCCACCGAAGCTCTCGAACATTCTGACCTTTCTGATAGAACTGCTGGCCGCCGTTCCGAGTGTGATCTATGGATTGCTCGGGATTTTCATCCTGGTCCCTTTTATCCGCGAGTTCGTGGCGCCGATTCTCACCAAAGTGTTCGGTTTTCTCCCCTTCTTTAAGGGTGATTTTTATGGGGTGAGTTTTCTATCCGCGGGACTTGTGCTCTCCGTAATGGTTGTGCCTTTTATTATTTCGGTTTCGCGAGAAGTGTTGCTCGCCGTTCCGGTGGAGCAGCGCGAAGCGGCGCTTGCACTCGGTGCAACCAAATGGGAAACCACCTGGCAAATCGTGCTGCCAACCGCGAGCACCGGTATTATTGGTTCCGTTTTCCTGGCGCTGGCGCGCGCCCTCGGCGAGACCATGGCCGTTACAATGGTCATTGGAAACACACCGACGATTTCAGCTTCGCTCTTCTCGCCGGGATACTCCATCGCTGCCGTTATTGCGAACGAGTTCGCCGAAGCCAGCGGTGACCTCTACGTCTCGTCCTTGATCTTCCTGGGACTGGTTCTATTCGGTCTAACCATCGTGATCAACGCTGTGGCCCGCATCCTCATACTCACGACGACGCGCAGGGGAGCCTGACCATGCTGATGGAAATTGCTCCGAAACGCCGGGTCATCAACGTTGTGATGCTTTCTATCTCGGGCATTTGCACGGTGTTGGTGGTGGGCGTTCTTTTCTTCATTCTCGGTTACTTGTTAATCCACGGCGCTCGATCGCTGAATTGGGATTTCTTTACCAAATTGCCGAAACCCTCCGGTGAGACCGGCGGCGGGATGGCCAATGCAATTGTGGGCAGTAGCAAAGTGCTCCTGATTGCAACCGGGATCGGTGTACCGATTGGCTTTTTAGCCGGCGTCTATCTGGCTGAATACAGCGGAAAAGCTTTTGCGTTTCTCATTCGCTACACGGTCGATTTGTTAAACGGGGTACCCTCGATCGTGATTGGGATCGTAGCTTACGCCCTCGTCGTCAGGCCGATGAAACACTTTTCAGCGCTGGCGGGCGGCGTAGCTCTTGGAATCATGATGATTCCCATTGCGGTTCGGACGACGGAGGAGTTTCTTCGCGCGGTTCCGAATTCGATGCGAGAAGGCGCCATGGCCCTCGGCGCCACCAAGGCGAAGACGACATTCTCGGTGGTTGTTCCGGCGGCCATCTCAGGTTTGACTTCGGGCATGATGCTCAACCTGGCGCGAGTAGCCGGAGAAACGGCACCGCTTCTGTTCACCGCGCTCGGAAACATGTTCTGGAGTAAAGGGTGGCTTGCCCCAATAGCAACTCTTCCCGTTATGATTTACAACTACGCCATTGCGCCCGATGAAGACCTCCATCAACAGGCCTGGGCGGCAGGCTTTGTCCTTCTCACGCTCATCCTGGTGGTCAACGTAACCGCTAGAATGATCATTGCCCGAGGACCAGCAGCGTCCTCAAGGAGATAATCTGTGGCTACCTCGCACGGTCAGCAGGCACTCAATACCGCAGTTTCTATACCACCCGTCGGAGCTCCGGAGATTAAAGGGCAGGCTCCCTGTAAGCTGAATGCCCGAAACATCAACTTCTATTACGGTTCGTTTCAAGCACTGCACGACATCAGCCTGGATATACCCGCGAAAAAGGTAACCGCATTCATTGGTCCTTCAGGTTGCGGAAAATCTACCTTTCTCCGCACCATGAATCGGATGAACGAGGCCCTCCGCAATACTCGCGTGGAAGGTGGTTTGCTTCTCGAAGGCAATGACCTCCTCGCCATGGACGTCACCGATGTGCGCCGTCGGATCGGGATGGTGTTCCAGAAATCGAATCCCTTCGCAAAGAGCATCTTCGACAATGTTGCTTACGGGCTGCGAGTAAACGGCATTCATCGTAAGTCCGTTATCGAAGAGGCCGTCGAGCGAAGCCTTACGCATGCCGCTCTGTGGACCGAGGTGAAGGACAAGCTCAACAAGCCTGCATCTGCTCTTTCCGGCGGCCAGCAGCAGCGTCTGTGCATCGCCCGCGCGTTAGCCGTGGAACCGGAAGTTCTTTTGCTCGACGAGCCATGCTCGGCGCTCGATCCGATAGCCACTTTGAAGATCGAAGAACTCCTTTTCCAGATCAAAGACATGACAACGATCGTGATCGTCACGCATAACATGCAGCAGGCGGCGCGACTGGCAGACTACACAGGCTTTTTTCTGCTCGGGAAGCTGATTGAGATTGACGACACTCGCAAGATTTTCCAGAATCCCAGCAAGAAAGAGACCGAAGACTACGTAACGGGCCGGTTCGGTTGATCCCTTCACGGCGGCCTGAGAGGTACATGTGCGTCACTTCGAACAAGAACTAGACAAATTAAAGGCAAAGCTTCTCGAGATGAGTGCGCTGGTGGAAAGCGCCGTTTACCGTAGCGTGCAGGGCGTCGTTGAGAAAAACGAAGAACTGGCACAGCAGGTACTCAAAAACGAAGGCCGTATCAATCAATTAGAAATCGAAATTGACGATATGGCGATCAGCCTGCTTGCTTTGCAGGCGCCGCTCGCGGCCGATCTCAGACTGGTGACCGCGGCCATCAAGATCAATAACGATCTGGAACGCATGGGTGATCTCTCGGTGAGCATCGCGCAAAGTGCACTTGCTTTGGTAAGAGAGCCGTTGATCCGGCCTTTGATCGATATTCCGCACATCGCCGGCCTCGCCCAAGGCATGGTGAGAAAAGCGCTCGATGCGTTCGTAAACCGGGATGCGGAACTTGCGCGCAGCGTGCTCGCCTCCGACGATGCGGTGGACAACATGCGCACAGCCAGTTACCACGAGCTCATGAGCTTCATGGAAAACAATCCGCAACAGATCCCACAGGCACTCTACCTGCTATCTGTCATACGCAATCTGGAGCGCATCGCGGATCACGCAACGAATGTCGCCGAAGATGTTCTCTTCCTGGTGAAGGGCATCGATGTGCGCCACCATAATGAAGAGCGCGCCGCGATGGCGCAATCTTAAGTAGCCAGCTTTCTTTTCAGCAGCTCATTGACGGCTGCAGGGTTAGCTTGGCCGCGGCTGGCCTTCATAACCTGGCCAACCAGGAATCCAAGCACAGCTGATTTGCCGGATTTGTACTGCTCGACCTGCTTCGAATTGGCTGCAAGAACCTCGTCGGCGATCTTTTCGAGCGCCCCTGAATCGGAGATCTGCTTCAGGCCTTCGCGCTCTGCAATGACAGACGCGGAGTCTCCCGTTTCGAACATCTTTGGCAGAATCTCTTTCGCCAGTTTGCCCGATAGTTCGCCTTTGTTGATGAGCTGAACGAGCTCGCCCAAATGGGCAGCCGGAACCGGGGACTCCGTTATGGTTTTGCCTGCTGCGTTCAGGAGTCCCATCAAATCACCGACGACCCAGTTAGCGGTTGTGCGCCCATCTCCGCTCACTGCGGCAGCAGCTTCGAAATAGTTCCCCGTCTCGCGCGTGAGCGCCAGAACCTGGGCGTCATATTCGCGCAACGAGTATTCAGCCGCGAACCGGTCCCGCCTGTCCGACGGCAGCTCCGGAAGGTTATGCTTTACCTCGTTCAGCCAGTGCTCGCTGACGCGCAGAGGCACCAGATCCGGTTCCGGGAAGTAGCGATAATCGTGCGCCTGCTCCTTGCTCCTCATCCCGAACGTCTTTCCGAGGTCCGCGTTATAGAGCCGAGTCTCCTGGATCACTTTACCGCCGGACTCGATCAGCTCAACTTGCCGTTCGATCTCATATTCCAGCGCCATCCTGAGATATCTGAAGGAGTTCAGGTTCTTGACTTCAGCTTTCGTGCCGAACTTTTCGACGCCTCGCGGACGTACCGAGACATTGGCGTCGCATCGAAGCTGCCCCTTTTCCATATCGCAATCGGAAACGCCGATATATTGCAGGACCTGCTTTATTTCAGTGACGTACGCGTATGCCTCATCCGGCGAACGCATGTCGGGCTCGCTCACGATTTCGATGAGCGGCGTTCCGGAACGGTTAAGATCCACGTAAGTGAAGCGGTCGGAATCCTTGAAGCCGTCGTGAATGCTTTTCCCGGCGTCATCTTCCATGTGTACCCGCGTTACTCCGATCCGTTTTTTGCCGGAACCGACTAGAACGTCCAGGTAGCCGTGTTCGGCAAGCGGCTGATCGTACTGGGAAATCTGATAACCCTTCGGCAGATCAGGATAAAAGTAATTCTTCCGAGCAAATCGCGAAAAAGGGTTGATTCTACAGTGAAGAGCGAGTCCGGCGCCGATGGCCAGTTCGGCTGCTTGTCTGCTCATGACCGGGAGCGCTCCGGGTAACCCGAGGCAAACCGGGCAGACGCGCGAATTGGGAGGAGCGCCAAATTCGACCGGACAGCTGCAAAAGATCTTGGTCTTTGTGCCAAGCTGCACATGAACTTCCAGCCCGATAACCGGCTCGTATTTTGTCAGGATTTCTTCGCTGGCGGTGCTGGCGGACATGCTCCGATTGTACGAAGCAAGACGCAGGGCGGCTATTTCCGCAATCTTTCTCTGAAAGCAAAATTCTGCTAAATAGGCTTTGCGACCGCAGGTAATCGTTCTCAGGGGTCATTTACCGATTGACGCGCAGCGAAAAAATCTATACGATTACGCCATCGTTGTATGCGGAGTGAATCAGGCGATCGGAGCGTCGCTGATCAAATATCGGGGCCTGCTGTTCCTCCTCTCACAGATCCGGGAAGCCTCGCCGATCACTTCTACCTGCGAGCTTATGACGAATACGAAGGTCTTTATCCAGCCGGGAGCGCAGTCCGGCAAAGCGCATTCGGGTCGCTAGCTGCCCCCTTGAAAAGTCCCGGTCTCCGGGCCCTGGCTGGGGCACTCGCATTGGGCGTGGGCCTCGGGGTGGGGCTAGCTTATCTGATGGGTCCGGGCCGCTCAGCTAAGCTTCTTGGCGTTGTCCGGACTTCTCCAGTGAGCTTTGCCGCTCAGCCTCTCTCCCGGACAGTTCACCCGAGTCCGACGCAGACGGCGATTGACTCGAGTGCGCCCGTCCGTGTCCCTCCAGCCCCCACGTACGTCAGGCAGGAGCCCGCGAACAGCGTCTCACCTTTCCCTGCGAAAGCCGAACCCGCTCGCTTAGCCCCGCAGGGCATGCGCGTAAATCGACCGGCACTCGCAACAGATAGTTCGCCCGTGATGCCCACGCAAACGAATGCCGCGAAACTCGACAATAAGCCTCTCCGCGAGTCGAGCGGCCCGCCGGTTCCGCTGCCGCTTCTCATCGCCGACACTCATCGCGAACTGCCGATGCCCGTTTTGCAATCAGCGTCGGTTACCCCGGCCGCGAAGTCGGAGACAATTTCCCAATCCGCGCCAGCCGTTTTCGCCAAGCCAGCACCTGTTCCCGCCCCTCCTCCGGCCGTCAGCAGTCCGGTTCTGGCCGGAGCACAGCCGCTTCGACGCGTTGTTCCTGATGTGCTCGCGCCGAGCATCATGCTTTACAAGGATTTGACTGTGCAGGTCCAAGTCAGCCTGGATGCAGCGGGAACAGTGACAGCTGCCCGACTGCTTCCGCCACCTGAAAAGGTGAACGAGTCGCTGATCGGAGCTGCTCTAACCGCCGCGCGGCAGTGGCGCTTTCACCCGGCGACTTCAAGCGGCAATCCGGTCCCCAGCCAATACCTGATTACATTCCGCTTCCACGCTCACTCCTAGAGCAAGCGCCGCGGCGGGACCGATGCTAGATTATTGGTCGAGATGAAAAAGATACTCTCTCCTCTCACGCTATTGTTGTTAGCGTCTTTCGCGGTGTTTGCCCAGCACGAACACGAAGGCGGGCAGCCGCACGGTGACGTCGGGGGCGGCCACATCCCCGCTCACGGGCCCGCGCCATCCCGGGAATCGCGGCCTCAGGAACAACACGGTCCTCCTCAGGAACAGCACGGCGCTCCTCAGGAACAGCATGGCCAACCGCCGCAACAGCATGGCCAACCGCCGCAGAACGTGCGCGCGCCGCAGAGTCCCGGTTTTCGCGACCAGCCCGGGCATCCGGAGGCTCCGCACGTTCATGCCGACGACCGCTGGGTAGGACACAACTCAGGACCAGGCGATCCCCACTATCACTTAGACCACCCGTGGGAGCACGGGCACTTCGGGGGCCCGATCGGCCGCGACCATGTTTACAGATTGGCTGGCGGCGGTCCGAACCGCTTCAACTTCGGCGGCTTCTTTTTCAACGTGGCGCCGTACGACATCAACTATTGCAACGGCTGGCTGTGGGACACCGACCAGATTGTTCTATACGACGACCCCGACCATCCGGGCTGGTATCTCGCTTATAACGTTCGCCTCGGTACTTACGTTCACGTGATGTATCTCGGCTAGGGCCACTGCGGCGGGCACGTCGCTCCGCGGCCTCAATGGGCGGTATCGGTGGTTTCGGCGTCGGTAGGCTGGCTCTTATCTTTCTTGCCGCCGAACAGACGCTTCCAGAAGCCTTTCTTCTTCTCTTTGGGTTCTGGCGCCGGCGTAGTTGCGGGCGTCGCGTTGCCCGGAGCAAGGGGCTGCCCGGGCAGAGCGCCAACCGGATTGCCGGCAGGCTGCTGGGCCGGCCCTGGAGCGGGCTGGGTCACGGGAGGAAGAACCAGTTCCCGATGGATCCCGATGCCGAACATCTTCTGGAAGAAGTTGCGCGATGAACCGTCCGGATGGTCGCAGGTTGCCGCGGGGATCGTGCCGTCGATGAAGTCAGCATCGTAATCATCGGGGCAGCTTTCGTCCGCAGGCAGATTGGTGAGCTTATCGAGGTGCACCGGAATCACGCCTTGTGCCGGCACGAACGGTTTCATGTCGTGGTATCGCCGGAGCTTACGCGCACGCAGCATGAACTCGGTCCAAATGGGTGCGGCAGCGTGAGCGCCCTCCATTTTGATATCGGTGTAATCGTCATTACCCACCCACACCAGACAGAGCAGGTTCGATGTGTAGCCGGCGAACCATGCATCGTGTGAGGTGCCGGTCTTACCCGCGGCAGGTGAGTCGAAGCGGGAACGGACGATGCTTCCTGTGCCGCCGTTGATCACACCCTGAAGCATGTCCGTAAGGACTGAGGCCACTCTGGTATCGATAACGGTGGCTTTGTCGGGGACGGCCGGCCGCTCCATTTCACCCACATTCTGGCCACGAACGGAGCGAATCAATACCGGCGGGAGCCGCACTCCATCATTCGCAAAAACCGTGTAGGCGGACGCCATATCGAAAGCTGTCGAGTCATAGGCGCCAATTGCCATGGAGGGCGTGGGTTTCAAACCCTCGATGCCGGCCGTCTTCGCAAGTTGGACCACTTTGTCGTAGCCGACCATCCCCGCCAGACGGATGGTTGCCGTATTGACGGAGTGCGCAAGCGCATACCGCATGGTCACTGGGCCGTTGCTGTCGGCGGGATCGAAGTTGCGCGGCCGGTACGGCTTTCCGTTCTCCATCCCGAAATCGCCTTCCGTCGCATCGATCATCGTGACCTGGGTATATGCCTTTGCCGGATCGCCCGTGAGAGCTGTGTTGATAGCGGCCGCATACACGAACGGCTTGAAGATAGATCCCGTGGGACGTTTCGCCACTGCATGGTTAAGCTGGCTCGCGCTGTAATCGCGACCGCCGGAGAGAGCCAGCACTTCTCCCGTGTGCGGATCGAGTGCGATGAGCGCGACCTGGGGCATCGGGCCGGGAAGCACTTCGGTGGTGACCTTGGCGTCTTTTCCCTTACCGATCCTGATTTTTCGAGTTCGCTGCCGGAGAATGGCTTGATCCACCTGCCGCATACCGGCGGCGATCGCCTCTCCGGCTGCCCGCTGCAACTGCCGGTCTAAAGCCGTGTACACCCGCATGCCGCGTGCATCCAGATCGGCTTCGTTGTATTGCGAGAGCAACCGATCGCGAACCATATCGACGTAGTATGGAGCGTCTTCCGCCTCTACGCCGCGCGATGCAAGCTTCAGGGGCGTTGCCTTGGCGTCCTCGAGTTGCTGGGCGGTGATGGCATGGTTCTCGAACATCGCCTGCAGAACGAGGTTTCGCCGCTTCACAGCCCGCTCCGGATGCCGGAAAGGCGAAAAATAGCTTGGCCCGTTCACGACGCCCGCCAGCAAGGCCGCTTCGGGCAGAGTCACATTCCGAATGTCCTTGCCGAAGTACGCCTGCGCCGCCTCACCGAATCCTCGGATGTTGAAGGAGCCGTGCTGGCCGAGATCGACCTGATTGACGTAGATTTCGAGGATCTGCTCCTTGGTGAAGCGGCGCTCGAGGATGAGGGCAATCATCATTTCGGCGACTTTGCGTCGGACGCTGCGCTCGTTGGAGAGGAAGAAGCCTCGCGCCATTTGCATGGTCAGGGTAGAGCCGCCCTGCATGCGATGATGGCGAAGAATCGGCGTCAGGAGGCCTTCCATCAAGCGGACGTAATTGATGCCGCTGTGCTCGAAAAAGCGCCGGTCTTCGATCGATACGATAGCCTTCGTGACAACCGGCGGAATCTCCGCATAGCTCAGCAGCCGGCGTTTCGAACGCTCTTTGGTGTCGAACAGCCCAGTGATCAACTGAGGCTCGAGCTCGAAAGAGGAGAGCGTATCCCCTTTGGCTCCGGTGATGGAAGCTACCTCTCCGTGCTCGAAGTGAATCGTTGCGTTTTGGCCAGGGTGATAGCTGTCGATTCCGGGTTTGATCTCCAAGCTGTTTCCGCGAACGGCGTAGATGCCCGAATCCGACTGGAGCCCGCTCCCGCCTGCGACATAGCCGGCCTGCTTCAGGCTGGCAACGATGGCCGCAGGGCTCCAGGTATCTCCCACGGCGACCTGGTCCCCTGCGGCATAAATCTGGGCGGGTTCGTTGAAGATGGGCCGCCGAATTCGTTCGTCTACAATCGCCGTGTACTTCGCATACAGATACGCGAAAAACCCGACTACGGCCAGGAGACACACCGCGAGTGCAAGGAGGGCAATGCGGAAGTCGCGCCGGCCCAGCAATCGCCGGATTCGAGCCTGCCATTGGCTTGGTAACGCGCTTTGAACTTTGACCGGCACTTTTGAATGACACCCAGCAGCCAGGGTGCGGACATCTGTAGGATAGCGATTGCAGCGGCTGGTGAATCAGGAATTGGCAGACCCGCACTTTCCGGCATCCGGCAGAGCCATGAGAATGCATGGCGCAATTGCCGCCTCTTCTTTTTTGGAAACGCTTATCGCCGTGCGGCTTCCATTTGACGGCGGTACTTAGCCGCAATAAGGAGCGTTAGCATGAAGGCGATTCTTGCAGGTTTGTTTAGCTGCTGTGTCCTGTCTTTACCTGCAATGGCACAGAACACAGGAAGTGCAGCCACTACAGATCAGGCGTTTGTCGATTTGGCTGGTCAAACTGACATGACCGAGGCACATCTTGGGCAGATGGCCGCGGATCAAGCCGCTTCACCGGGTGTCAAGGAGTTTGCTCAAATGCTGGTCACGGACCACACTGCCGACTACACCCAACTGACCGCAGTAGCCACTAAAGCGGGATTGACGGTACCCAAGGGTCTCGACGCTAAGCAGCAGAAGATGATCGCACCCTTTGAAAAGCTGCATGGAAAGGCCTTCGACCACCGTTTCGCTCACGACATGGTGGCGGGTCACGAAGCAGCGATCGCGGCTTATAACAAGGAATCGCGCGACGGGCAGAATGCAGACCTCAAGGCGTACGCAACACAGGCACTACCGACCCTGGAGAAGCATCGGGCCGCGGCGGAGGCCTTAGAGAAGGCCAAGTAGAGCTGCCGGTTTCCTGGCGGGCTGACTGTTGCCGGCCAAAGGCGAATGCGCGAGCCGCCCAGTTGCTGTCAGGGCGGCTTTTCAGGCCGCGGCAACACGGCCACCTGCCGGAGCGTTCCCCTTCGCGTATACTGGTACTTCAGGTCCCTGACTGTCCGCAGTGCGTCGGTACGCCTTTGCTTAAGGGCATCGCAACTTCAGACACCAAGCCCGAAGATATCCAGAAGAGAGACCGGTAAT
Organism: Terriglobia bacterium; assembly: GCA_963723645.1. Lineage (GTDB taxonomy): Bacteria > Acidobacteriota > Terriglobia > Bryobacterales > Bryobacteraceae > Bog-105. Next base: position 582,016 of record CAVRRR010000003.1, on the reverse strand, counting down.
GCCAAAACGCACTTTTCAGCCGAACAACCGCAAGCGAGCTAAGACACATGGATTTCGCGTCCGCATGAAGACTGCCGACGGTCGTGCAGTGCTCGCGCGGCGCCGCGCCAAAGGGCGCCATAAGCTGACGGTCAGCGATGAACCTGCTGTTCGCGCCGCCAAGTAGGCTCTAACGATTCGGTCAGCTTCCGCTGTCTCTTCCAAAAACAAGGCGGGTTCTCCGGTCGGCTGAATTTCGAGAGATTTATGGAACGGGTGTCCGCATGACGAGCCGCTACTTCGCGGCTTTCTGTCTTCTGGCGTCCGGTCCACCCACGCCAGCCCGCTTCGGCTTCACCGTTCCGCGTGCATTAGGAAAGGCAGTGACGCGTAACCGGCTGAAGCGTCGAATGCGGGAAGCAGTTCGGTCCCAGTTTGACCTGCTTCCAGACAATTGGAAGATCGTTTTCAACCCACGACGTAGCGTGCTCGAAGCCCCGTTTGAGGACTTGCGCCGCGAAGTCGGCCGATTATTCGCCAGATGCAAGCAATCGTAGCCATGGCCCTCAAGGGCTACAAACTGGTGATCTCGCCTCTCCTGCCGTCCGCTTGCCGATATTATCCGACATGCTCCGAGTACATGCTCCAAGCGGTCGAAAAACACGGAGCCATTAAGGGCGTGTGGTTGGGTATGAAGCGGCTGGGCCGCTGCCACCCGTTCCACGAAGGCGGTTACGATCCTGTCGTCTGAGAGATCCCGCCGCTGGTTGCGAGCGAACATCGCGGCGCGAAAAGACGTCATAAGAAGATGCAGGCTGGTTACCGAACCAGGCAGCACCCCGGCTTCGGGAAGCGGAGCCGGTCCGCTTCCCGAGGCCTCCCGAGAGAAAATGAAATTGAGATTTAGCTATGTCCAATAGTCCAGGCGGCGTCACGCCCCAGCCGCCTTCGTTAGAAAAGCGGCTTCCCATTGCGCTGGGGCTCATGATGCTCGTGCTGCTGGTTTCGCAGTACCTGTTCAAGCCCGCTCCCGGTCCCAAACCGGTAAAGCCCATCAATGACAGGCAGGCTGAGCTGGTAACGGAGAAGCCGCCGGCTGCTGTCGCCAAGCCGACTGTCGAAAGCGCGGACGCTGCCGGAGCTACTGGCCGCACCCAGGCTGCATCCGAGATCACGACCGACGTCGACACGAAGCTGTATCACATCATCTTTTCCAATCGGGGCGCCGTCGCGAAGAGCTGGGTCCTGAAACAGTATCGCGATGATTCGGGTAAGCCTCTGCAGGTGATCGGTAACTCGTCGGGCGAAGTACCGCTGCCGTTTTCGCTCGATGTCACGGGTCAGAAGCCCGCCTTCGATCCGAATAACGTTCTCTATCAGGCGAAGGTGGCGCCCGATGGCCTGAGCGTGGATTACACATATTCCGATGGCCAGACGTCCGTCCACAAATCATTCGCGTTTCTGAAAGACAGCTATCTTTCCACCGTCAAGTCTGTCGTTCTGGTGAACGGCACTCCCGTTCCGAGCCTATTGATGTGGCGGGGCGGTTTTGGCGACCAGAAAGTCCGGAACGCTTCCGCTACCGAACATACGGTGCGCTACGACGCCGCAGCGAACAAGCTCGTCACCAAAACCATCAAAGATGCCAAGAATGGCCCGATTACCGATTCCGGAAATTACACTTTCGGCGGACTCGAAGACAACTTTTTCGCGGCCGTGGCACTTCCGGGTGACTCTTCTTCCCTTGAAGTCCGCACCTATTCCGACGCACTCAAAGTGCCGGGTGAAGATAAGCCGGTTTCCTTCGTAGGCGCTGGATTATCCACGGGAACACAAAACGATATCTCGCTGTTTGTCGGGCCGAAGGATATCGATGTGCTCAGGACCGTGAACCCGAAGCTATCCCAGATTATCGACTGGGGTTTCTTCGGCATCATTGCCAAGCCCCTGTTCCTCTGCCTCAATTACGTTAAGGATCACTGGACGTTTAACTATGGCTGGGCGATCATTCTCGTCACACTGGTGATCAACCTGGCGCTGTTCCCGTTCAAGCTGACCAGCCTGAAATCGGCTCGCAAGATGCAGAAGCTGCAGCCGCAAATCCAGGCCATCAATGCCAAGTACAAGAACATCGGCATGCGGGACCCCAAGAAGGCTGAACAGAATCAGGAAGTGATGGCGCTTTACAAGCGCGAAGGCGTTAACCCGGTTGGCGGCTGCCTACCGCTGATCATCCAGCTGCCGTTCTTCTATGCGTTTTACCGTGTACTCGCGATCGCGATCGAACTGCGCCACGCGCCCTGGCTCTGGGTTCCTGACCTGTCTTCGGCTGAAACCCTGCCTATCCACCTCTTGCCGATCATTCTGATTGCCACCCAGTTCTTCTCGCAGAAGCTCACGCCGTCTGCGGGAGTCGATCCGAATCAGCAGAAGATGATGATGTTCATGCCGCTGATGTTCGGGTTCATGTTCTATTCGGCCTCCGCCGGGCTTGTACTATATTGGTTAACCGGAAATGTGGTCGGAATCGCGCAGCAGCTTATCATAAACAGGTTTATGCCGACTTCTGCACCCGCCGCGCCGCCCGCTGCGACCAAGGCTCCGGTCGCGGCGGGTAAAGCTCCGGTCAAAAGGACGCCCAAAAGATAGCCTGCATGAAATACACTGTCGAAACGCTGCGGCCGAAAATCGAGCAGTTCCTCACGCCGCTTCTGGGCCATACCGGGTTCGAAGTCGACTATGACCTGCGCTCGCTCGAAAACCCTCATCCGGAAGTGGAAAATCCGGAAGTGACGGTCATCTTCTCCGGTAATGATGTGGAACTACTGCTGGCAAACCGGGCCGAACTCCTGCTCGCGCTGGAGCATCTTTCGATGGAAGCCCTGCGTCTGCCGCAGGAAGATCACTCGCTCATTTCGTTCGATGCGAACGATTACAGGCTGCTTCGTGTGGAAGAACTTCGCATGAGCGCTCTGACTGCGGCGGAAAAAGTGAAGCGAACGCATACTCCGTTTTTCTTCAACCCGATGACGAGCCGCGAACGCCGTGTTATTCATCTTGCGCTCCGGGAAGAGAAAGAGCTGCGAAGCGAGAGCGTGGGCGTGGGCCAGGCTCGCGCGGTTGTGATCGTTCCGGGAGATATGCCGACGCCGCCCGCACCTCCCACTCGAGCACCGTTCCGCGGCAACCACGGGCGGGAAGGCGGTGATCGCCCGGATGGCCGACGGGGCGGTTTCGGTGGCGGAGGCGGCCGCGGGGGTCCACCGCGCGGCGGCGATCGCGGACCACGTCGCCCTCGTTAACGCACAGCTTCCCAGACCCAAGCCCTGCAATTCGAAGTGGACAGCCTAGCTGTGAAACCACTCCGGTCCCTCTTCGTACGCACTCATGAACACGCGCGACACCATCGTTGCTTTGTCCACGCCCATCGGCCGCGGTGGGCTGGGGGTGGTGCGTCTATCCGGTTCAGCCGGCCGCTCGATCGCTGAAAGGATTCTCCGTTTCCCTCAAACGCCGCGATGGAGGACCTGGGCCAGCGAGTTCGCAGCACTCACGGATGAAACGGGTAGTGTCATCGATCAGGTGGTGGTGAGCTTCTTCGCAGGTCCGCGCTCTTACACGGCCGAAGATGTTATCGAAATCTCGTGCCATGGTGCGCCGGTGGTCCTCCGCACCTGCATCGAACGGGCCGTCAGGGCAGGTGCACGCCTCGCCGAGCCGGGCGAGTTCACTTTGCGTGCCTATCTGAATGGTCGCATCGATCTTCCGCAAGCAGAAGCCGTGCGCGATTTGATCGACGCTACCACCCTTTACCAGGCTCGTGTGGCTGCTCAGCAGCTTGAAGGCTCGGTTTCCCGACGTATTCGCCCCCTGAAGGAGCAACTTGTCGAGCTCATCGCTCTCCTGGAGGCGGGTATCGATTTCGCTGAGGACGATGTCAGTGTTGCGCCGAATGAAGAGATTCTGCGGCGGCTCGACGGCATTGAAACGGACCTGCGCGCTCTGGTCCGCAGCTTCGCCTCGGGGCGGCTTGTTTATGAAGGATTCACGCTGGCAATTGTCGGCCGTCCGAACGTAGGCAAGAGCAGCCTATTCAACCGCCTGCTCGAACAGGATCGCGCCATCGTTACCGAAATACCTGGCACCACCCGGGACGTGATCGCCGAAAGCACGGCTTTCGAAGGCATTCCGGTGAAGCTGGTCGACACGGCGGGGATCCGCGCTTCGGACGATCTGGTCGAAACACTCGGAATCGAGCGTAGCTACGCCGCCATGGCCGACGCCGATCTCACACTGCTCGTTCTCGATGCTGGGCACGAGTTGACGCCGGAAGACGAGCTGCTTCTAGATAAGCTTCGCGACAGGAAGCCCTTGCTCATCGGTAACAAATCCGATCTGGGGCGCAGACTTTGTTTTCTCGACCAGCTCTTGCTTGTTTCGGCCTACACCGGACAGGGCATAACCGAGTTAAGAAGCGCCATCTTGCAAAGGCTTGCTCCCCAAGGCCTGGCGACGCCGGAAAGCGGCAGCCTAACCAGTGTGCGTCACGAAGCCTTTTTGCGCGAGAGTCTCGAAGCGATCGAAAATGCGCGCCGTGCCGTCAATTTCGGCATACCGCACGAAATGCTGCTTCTCGATTTGTACGCCGCGTTGAAACCCATGGATGCTGTGACCGGTGCGACTACCGCCGACGATATTCTCAACCGCATCTTTTCTACTTTCTGCATCGGGAAGTAGCTGCGGGGCGGGTCTACGCCTGGCCCGCGGCAAGCGTCTGCCTATGAACGGCATCCAATATCCCGTTGATGAAGGAAATGGACTCGTCGGCGGAAAACTGGCGGGCGAGTTCGAGAGCTTCGTCGATGACGATCGGGGCCGGTATGGCGTTTGTGTTCAGCTCGTAGATCGCCAGCCGAAGAATGTTCCGATCAACCACCGGCATGCGTTCTAAGCGCCAATGCTCTGATTTCTGCTCGATTTGTTTGTCGATCTGCTCGGCGTTCGCCACCGTTCCGCGCACCAGTTCCTCCATGAACTTGTCGGGCTTGGGCTTGCTCGGGCTCTCCTCCGAGTAGAGCGTCTCATAGTAGTGCTGGATGGCCGAATCGACCGGCCCTCTCCGCACATCCCACTCGAACAGGACCTGCAGTGCGCGTCTTCTCGATCTATGCCGGGCCGCCATACGTCAACCGACTTCTTTCAGCTGTTTCAGAATGTTGGCAAGCTCGATCGCTACGTCGGCTGCTTCCGCGCCCTTGTTTCCGCTCTTCCCGCCCGCCCGGTCCATTGCCTGCTGCATGTCATCGGTGGTTAAAACCCCGAATGCGATCGGTACGCCGGTATCGAGTGTAACTCTGCTGAGCCCGTCCGCAGCTCCGCCGGCTACGTAGTCGAAATGCGGTGTGTCGCCCCGGACGACTGCGCCCAAAGCGATGATGGCGTGCCACGTTCCGCTAGCCAGCTGCTTAGCGACAATCGGCAATTCCCACGCTCCCGGAACCTTGATCACCCTGATGTTTTCGCTCGGGCATCCCCGCGCCTCCAGGGTCTCAAGCGCGCCACGTGTCAATTGCTCAGTGATGAACTCGTTGAACCGGCTCACCACGATCGCGATGCGCAGATCGCGGGCGTCGAGAGAACCTTGCAGCGTTTGAATGGGCATGAACACAACGTGCACACGCAAGGGGAGCGGGTGCTTACTGTGGGATAATTCAGTTTTACCCCCTCAGTCTACCGCACCCATGGACCCCAGATTCATACGCAATTTCTCTATCATTGCGCATATCGATCATGGGAAATCCACGCTTGCCGATCGCTTGCTCGAGTACACCGGCGCACTTTCCGAACGCGAAATGATGGCCCAGGTGCTCGACACCATGGACCTCGAACGCGAACGCGGGATCACCATCAAAGCACATGCCGTGCGCCTCAATTACCGGGCCGAGGATGCCAATCTCTACGAGCTCAATCTGATCGACACGCCCGGACACGTGGACTTCACCTATGAGGTTTCTCGCAGCCTTCAGGCCTGCGAAGGAACTCTGCTGGTGGTAGATGCATCGCAAGGCGTCGAAGCGCAGACGTTAGCAAATACCTATCTGGCCATCAATCACGACCTCGAGATCATTCCCGTCATCAACAAGATCGACTTGCCCTCGGCTGAACCGGAACGGATTCGCGAGCAAATCGAACAGGTAATCGGTCTCGACGCCTCCGAAGCAGTGCTGGCCAGCGCCAAGAATGGCGTGGGGATCAAGGAGATTCTCGAGGCGGTTGTGCGGCGGATTCCAGCGCCGAAGGGCGATCCCGATGCGCCTCTTCGAGCCCTGATTTTCGACTCCTGGTTCGATGCCTACCGCGGCGTCATCATTCTCACACGAATCGTCGATGGCACCATCCGCAAGGGGCAAAGGATTCGTCTCTGGTCCAACGGCAGTTCGTACGAGGTAGAGGGGCTCGGCTTTCAATCGCCCAAGCCCGTTCCGTGCGACGAACTAACGGCGGGCGAAGCAGGCTTCGTTTTCGCCAACATCAAGACCGTGTCCGATGCCAAGATCGGCGACACCATCCTCGATGATGCCAACCCGGCGCCCGAACCGCTCCCTGGCTTCCAGGAAATCAAGCCGATGGTTTTCGCCGGCCTCTATCCGGTGGAGTCTCACGAACACGGGCTGCTGCGCGATGCACTCGAGAAGCTGCGCCTGAACGATAGCGCGTTCAACTTTGAGCCTGAACACTCAGCCGCTCTTGGCTTCGGGTTCCGATGCGGTTTCCTAGGTCTGCTGCATCTCGAAATTATTCAGGAACGCCTCGAGCGCGAGTTCCAGATCGATCTCATCACGACCGCACCGGGCGTTCGGTATCGAGTTACTACAACTAGCGGGGAGGTCATCGAAGTAGACAATCCCCAGAAGTTCCCTGACCCCTCCAGCATCGGACAGATTGAAGAGCCGATCATCGATGCTACCGTCATCACGCGCGAAGAATACCTCGGCGAGATTCTTAAGCTGGTAGAAGAGAAGCGCGGCGTGCAAAAGAAGTTCGAGTACATCGGCGGCGGCCGTGTCCTGCTGCTTTACGAATTGCCGCTCAACGAAATTGTGCTCGATTTCTACGACCGGCTGAAATCAGCCTCGCGCGGCTACGCATCGCTCGACTATCACCTCTCCGGTCACCGCATCTCTCCGATGGTTAAGCTGGACGTTCTAGTGGCGGGTGAACCGGTAGATGCCTTGTCGATGATCGTTCACCGCGACTTTGCCTACGAGCGCGGCAAACTGCTCATCGAGCGTCTTAGAAAACTGATTCCTCGCCAGATGTTCGAGGTCGCGTTGCAAGCCGCGATTGGAAACAAAATCATCGCCCGCGAGACCATTTCGGCCATGCGAAAAAACGTCCTGGCAAAATGCTACGGCGGAGATATCTCGCGTAAACGCAAGCTCCTCGAAAAGCAAAAAGAAGGCAAACGCCGCATGAAGCGTGTGGGTCGCGTCGAAATTCCGCAGGAAGCTTTCCTCGCCGTTCTGAAGGTCAGCGGCGGCGATTCAAACAACTAAGCCGTCGACGGAAAGCGAGGCCCTGCTGCCCCGCTTTTAAAAATGAAATCCGATCGTACCGGTAACCGTCCGCGGTGACACGTAATGTGTTCCGCTGAAGGTTGAGAGAAAGTTGTAAAGTGCGTACTGATTCGCCAGGTTGATGACTTCCAACTTGGCGCTCCACTTATATTTTTCGGTGCGAAACAGGTTGTCATCTCCCACCGCGATATCGAACAGATTTCGCGACGCGATCCGGGGCGGATTGTGGTCGTTATCCTCAGTGCCGGGCGTCGGGATCTTCACCAGATTCGACCCGTAGAGCGAGGCAGGGCAGACACCGCTTACACTGATCGGAGTAGTGGGTGTTGCACGGACTGGACCGCAGAACAGGCCTGCCTGAAACTGCTGATCCGGCGTCAGCCCGGAGACATCCACAACGCTGTCGCTGCCGTTCGGCCCATTCGCACAATTTCCACCGGCGCACGGTACCGGGCCGGCAACCAACCCGCTGTCGAACCGCCAGTTGAAGCTGAGCCAAGGGCCGTCTTTGACCGGCTGATACTGCAGGTGAGTCGTTTGATTAAAACGCTCGTCGTGATCGATGCGGAATACGCTGGACGACCCGATACTGGTGGGAGTAACTCCGATTCCGGTAACTTGCGGTCCGAAGAACCGTGCCGCCACGCTCGACATAACGACGAAAGCCGTCACACCGTGGAAATTCGGCATGCTCCCGCGGATCGCGAAGCCGGGAATCTTCGATTTCGCCCACTCGATTGGAAACGTGATCGGCGTATTTCCCAGGACGCTGAAATCATACGCCTTGTTCGTGTACTTCCAGATGTACTCCGCGTCGAGGACGAAGAACTTGCCGAATGCCTGCTCGAACCCCGCATGATACTCGTTCCGGGTGCCTGCCGTGAGCGGCACAGTCAGGCACGGGTAGCCCTGGGTCGCTGCCTGCAGAGCGCTGAGCGCGGCATTGTTGCATCCGGTGCTTGAAAGAACCAGATTTTCATTGAATGGCGTTTCAAGGGTGCGCGCATACGAAACCCGCAGAACCGTTCCGGTCTTCTTGAGGTTGTACGAGACACCCACGCGCGGCTCGGCCTGGGTCGCTTGCGTGATGCCGTGATAAATATCTCCGCGGATACCCAGGTTAATCGTCCAATTCTTGACCGAGATGGTGTCCTGGACGAAAAGCGCTGTCTCCCTGATGTCCGCATGACCGTGGAAGAGAAAACTCGCAGTGGTGGAGTTCGGGCAGCCGTCGGAACCCGGCAGCGTGCCCGTCCGCGTCAGATCGTAGCAGCCGAGCAGCGGCACAAATGAAGGATTCGGTGAAAGCGACCCGCCGCATAGCGCAGGGTTGTTGATGTCCGACCCGGTGTAAGGACTTCCATCACCGTTGAGGCACACGGCATTCAGCGCAGGATCCACGATTCCAAATCTGTCGTTCTCTGTCAGGATGGTGTCCTGGTAAGTGATGCCCGCTTTCAGGTTGTGAATTCCCTTAACGAATGAGACATCTCCCCGCAGTCCCAGGTTCGTCAGCGTTCTGCCCTGGGCGATGCTCTCGCTTTGCAGACCCGGAGTGAGATCCGCAAAAGGATCACGGCTCGGATAATAGTTGTATTGATCCTGCCTAGCGAATCCTCCAAGCGTGAGCACCGTGCTCGGATTGACCAGCCGCGTCCAGGTTGGCGCCACGTTGTATGTTCTGATCTGGGAGTGTTGGTCCTGCGGCCCTACTACGGCACCGTCCGGACCAAGGCCGCCATTATTCGCTACCAGCCCTGACCAGGCCGTGGCATCCTGCGCATCGTACGAGTTCGGTGTCTGAAACCAGGACCGTGTAAGAAAGAAATTGAGATTCAGTGTGTCTTTGTCGGAGGGCTTCAAGTCGAAGCGGTCAAATATGCTTCCCTCGTTGCCTTTGTCATGAAAGACCTGAAACTCGGGCGGATCCAGAAACCTGCCAGTATTCAACCCGTTCACCGAAATGAAATTACCCCAGGTGTCGCCTCCGTAAGAGAGATCCGCGCTTCCGCTGGTGCTTCCGAACGTTCCATACGAGGCAGTGAGATCTCCATGCGGCTGCTTTACACCCAGCCCGGACCGCGTGGTCGCCACGATCACCAGGCTCGTCTTGTCTCCGTACTCTGCCGGTGGCGCTCCTTCGATCACCTGCATGGATTGAACGGCGTCTACCGGAAGCTGATTCGAGAAAACCTTGCTCTGCTGGTCTGTGATCGGCTGCCCATCGACCGAGAAAGAGTTGGATGCGTGATCGCCTAAGCCGTGAAATAAACCATTCGAATCCGACGCGACACCCGGCGAAGCTAACGTAACGAGCGAGCTAAGTGAGGATGACTGGCTTTCAAGCGGAAGCTTCTGAAAGAGAGAACGGTCCACATTTGTCTGGGCTGTTGGACTGGTGTCAATTAAATCTTGTGCGTCACTCGATACCGTAACCGTCGTGGAAGCGGTTCCGATCGCAAGGGTTATCTTGACCTGAGTCGGTACGGGTGAGTGAATATCCGTATCCTGCTCGCTCGTCTGAAAACCCGGCGCCGACGCATTCACGTGATAGTGGCTGAACGGCAAGTTGCCGAACTCGAAATCCCCCTGCGCATCAGTCGTCGTGCTCCGGCTTAAACCGGAGATGGGGTTCTGAATGGATACGGCCACTCCGGGAATGGCCGCTCCGGTCGGGTCAAGCACTTCTCCACGGACTGTTCCTGATGTGCTCACCGATTGGGCCCGGCTCGGAGTTGCAAGAGCGAGCGAAAGGGCGGTCCAGGCGCAAACCGCCGCGGCAAACTTGGTCATCATATTGATTGTCGAAAGGCGGCTAACAAAAACCTATACAAAACTCATAGACGGCAAGGCTCCAATGGCAGGCGGGCTGCATATTGAAACAAGCGGCCATTCTTCATTGTCATCTACAGCTCGCGCGCACTTGGGTTGCATCTTCTACCAGGGCGCGGCGTATACCCGAATCCCACTATCCGCCCCATTCAGGAGAATGAGCTGCTCTAATGCAGATCCGCGCCGAAATGCGTAGCGGCATCTTTACGTTTCCTGTATTCCGCGAACGTGGCGGTGGCCTCAGCATTTCTATTGAGCTTGCGATAGAGCGATCCCAGTGAGTAACATGCCTCAGACGACGTCGTGTCAAGCGCGATTGCGCGCCTGTATTCGTCTACCGCTTCTCCGTCACGTCCCTGCTTTTCGAGTACCCGGCCCAAATGGTAATGAGCTTCCGCGAGTTGCGGGTCATCTCGAAGGGCCTCTCGCAGGTTCGCTTCCGCATCCCCAAGCCGATCCATCCTTAATAAGAGATAGCCCAGATCATGCGGCGGCCACGGTGACGGGTGCGGCAGATCGCGATTCAGGCTGACCGCCTTCACGAAGTCCGCGTGCGCTTGCTCCATCTCGCCTTGCATATCGAGCGCAAGTCCCAGACTGTCCCAGATGCGCGCCGAACCGGGATCGACGTGCGCGGCCGTCTCCAGTTGCTCGACCGCCTCCTTATATAACCGCTGATCGTAATCCAGCCTTCCCAGCCAGTACGGATAGATTGCACTCGCGGGGTGCTTTGCCGCGAGCAGCTCCAGCAGAGATCGTGCTCGAGCGTCATCGCCCAACTTCACCAGCACCATGGCCCACGTGAAACTGTCGCTATCTCGGAGCGGGACCAGTCTGCTCGCTTCCTCAAACATCGCTGCGGAGTCCTTCAATTTGCCGTCCAGGAACTTGATCGCCGCACGCAATGAAAGCAGCTCGGCACGTGAAGTCGCAGCTTCTGCTTTGGACCGCGCCAAAATGCTCTCCACTTCCGCGAAATTCTTTTCGCTTAATGCGCGTACAGCCACATCGCTTTGGCCCGAAGACGCCAACGCCTGCCGGACCCGCTCCACAATCTGCTCGTTTTGGGCCAGCGCGGCCGTGGTCAACAAGACGAGCAGCACTACTCGGATCGCGCCCATCGCTTTACGGTCTGACTTCTATCGTGCGCAGCATCAGTTCAGCACGTTTCGAACGCTCCGCGTCGAGTTTTCTCAAGACCTCTGCCTGTTTGTCAGCGAGCGGATCATGTGTGCGCCGGTACAAGACGAGCAGCCGCTCATTCGCCTGAAAGCTGCTTGGGTCCAGCTGCAAGGCACGATCCAGTTCCTGACGCGCTTCTTTGTCGCGCCCTTCCAGCATTAACACGCGCGCCAGTTCCGTGTGCGATTCCGAGTAGTCAGGCAAGATTTGTATGGATTTGTGGAGGTACTGGGTTGCGAGGGGAAGATCGTTCTCCAATCGTGCCATGCGGCCCAGAAAATATTCCGCTCCGCCCGCTGTCGCACGGTTGTTCTCTACCAGCCGCATCTCGGCTTTCGCGTTCGTGTAGTCTCCCGCAGTAAAATCGGCAACTCCGAGCGCAAAATGTCCTTTCGCGTCCGCCGGTTTGGCTTTCACATACTTCTGGAAGTATGTGGATGCCGAGGCCGCGTCACGGGTCGACAGAATCACCGAACCCATTGCGTAGTTGTACTCCGGCTTATCCGGCTCGAGCGCTAAAGCACGGTCCAGCGAATGGCGAGCCTCGATCGGGAGATCCAGCATGACGGCCGTCATTGCAAACAGGAAATGAACCTGCGGATCGTTGGGCGTCAGATCGCGGGCGTGCGCCAGATACCCCAGCGCTCCTTCGTAGTCCTTGGCCTCATCCGCCAGTCTCGCAAGCTCCAGAAGGTGCGCCGTATTGGCCGGATCCGCGACCGCAACCCGCTCGAGCGTTTGTCTTGCTTCCGCAGGTCGCTGCAACTGCTCATAGGCGATGGCGAGACGGCGCAGGCTCTCCGTCGAGGCAACCTTCCGCCGGTCCATTCCCTCGACCAGCATAACCACTACAGCCGCTGATTGCGGTCGTTCGAAGGCTTTGCTGAGTGAGTCAAAATCGGCGCCTGAAAAGTCGGTTCGCGATGCCAGATCGGAAGCAAGCCGCGAAGCTTCCGGCGCGCGCCCGAGAGCGCACAAATCCGCACACCGAATCGCCAGCGTTGCTGTGCGGGTCGCTTGTTCGCCCGAGAGCTTCTCGCTTTCAGCAAGCGACTGCGTGTACTTCCCCTCCTTTTCATAGAGGAGCGAGAGGGACCCGTGCGCCTCCTGATCCCCGGGCGTCAACCGTAAAACGTGCTGCCAGGAATCGATCGCACACGAAGTGGACGCTGCTTCCAGCTGGCACACTCGCGCGAGATTCTGCCAAGCCGCGGTCAAATGAGGTTTCAGCCGCACCGCATCCGCGAAATCTTTGTGCGCCTCGTCAATTTCGTTCCGCTGCGCATGCACGATGCCGCGCAAATTGAGCAGCCCGCCGTCCGCCGGGTGTTGCCTCAGCGCCTGATCAACCTCTTGCGAAGCACGGCCGAGATCTCCGCTTTCGATGGCCTGCTGAATGGCGAGCACTGTTTGCGTGGTGTCGGACTGCTCGGCCCGCACAGCGCCGGCAAGGACTAGCGATAAGATCAGCAGCCCTCCGGGGACAAAGCGCATGACCGCGCCGCGCTCTACGGAGAACTCTGCGCCCGTATTAGCAACAGGGTCCCCGGTGATTTGTGCGCGGTTTAACACGTGAAGACAAAAATGTTTTTTGCTTAATCTAACCTTTTTATCGATTCTCGCTTCATTCAAGAGATACAGCCTTGACTAACCCCTGGGTTGGGATTATAAGTACAACATAACTGATCCGGGGCGGGGTAGAGCTTGCGATTAGGTTCTTCGGGTCGGTATTGAATCGCGTTCATTCCTGGGAGAGAACATGCCAAGTCGTATGTTGTGCAGCTCGCTGGCTGCCCTGCTTTTCTGTTCCGCCATTGCATTTGGACAAAGCCAGAACGCGAGTCTGGCGGGTCAGGTCCTGGACAAATCGGGCGCTGCTATTCCGCAAGCCTCGGTTACCGCGTCCTCTAGCGCCGGCGGATTCAACTCCACAGTTGCCACAGATAACGACGGGCGCTTCTCGTTCCCTAACCTTGTGCCGGGCTCCTATAGTTTGAAAGTCGAGGCAAAAGGCTTTCGCAGCTATGTGCAGAATTCGATTCAGTTATTGGCGGCCCAGTCTATAAACACCAGCGCCACTCTCGACGTAGGTGACACTTCGACCCAGGTAGAAGTGAAAGCCGACGCAGCGCAGTTGAACTACGAGAACGGTACCTTGCAGGGAGACGTGCCGCCGCAGATTGTGAATCAGCTGCCTCTGCTGGTCTCGGCCGGCACTCCTCGCAATGCCGCGCAATTTGCAGCCTTTCTCCCGGGTGTCAACACGGGAACCAGTGTTCAGCCTTACAACTCGCGCATTAACGGCGGCTTGAAGATGGGCGACGAGGCTGTGCTTGACGGTATCAGCATGCAGGAAGGCACCATGTCTCAAAGCGGCATGGTCTCGCTATACGATTTTCCGCAGACACCCGATATGGTCACGGAAGTCCAGGTCTTGACCTCCAGTTATGAGCCTCAATACGGGACGACAACCGGCGGCGAGATCATCGTCACTACGAGAAGCGGCACCGATCAGTTCCATGGCGGAATTTTCGAATATCTCCGCAATAAAGACCTCAACGCCCTGCAGTTTACGAACCAGCGTCCTGCCGGCGACCCGCGGCCGAAAGATAATGAGAACGAGTTCGGCGGCTTCATTGGCGGTCCCGTAAAGCTCCCCTTTCTTCCTTTCATTTGGGGTGCGAAACACAAGACGTACTTCTTCTTCGATGCCGAATTTCTGCGCAGCTTGGGCGGCACCATCAGCCCTGTGATCTCAATTCCATCAGCCCAGGAACGCACCGGGAACTTTTCCGACTTCGGTGCTCAGCTCTTCGATCCCAAAAGCGAGCAAATCGTCAATGGCACTCTGATTCGACAACCATTTCCAAATAACCAGATCCCCGCTTCGGAGCAGAGCCCGTTGGCCCTTCAATGGATGAAATTCCTGCCCACTCCTACCGGACCCGGTCCGTACAACAACTATCTATCGACGCCTGTCTCGGATGGCATTCTTTCGAACCTCGATGAGTTTCTGTACAAGATTGACCACTACTGGGGAGACAGGGATCACTTTTCTGCAACAATCTGGCGGCAGACCACCGCACCCAACCAACAATGCGCCCTGCCCGTGGAACTCTGTACCTCAAGTCCCGCCAACCCGGAAGACGCCTGGGTCAATCGCTTCAACTGGGATCATAACTTCAGCCCGACTTTCCTGAGCCACTTTGGGATCGGCTATAACAACCGTAATGAGGGCTACGGCTCCGTCGCGGGTCAAAATCCGAACGACCTTCCGAAGATCCCTAACGCCGGAGCTTACAATGCTTCTCCTGCCGCGAACTTCAGCGCGCCCGGCCTCACAAACCTATCTAGCTGGGGCAACACACGCGGACCCAGCTATTTGAACAAGACGACCAGACCCACCGTGATTGGAAACGAACTGCTCGATTGGGTCCACGGCTCCCATACCCTGAAGTTCGGCGGTGAATTCCGTCACCTGCAGCAGGTTTTCCGAGCGAACAACAATCAGTCGGGAACGGTCGCATTCTCGGCCCTTTCGACCGGGTTGCCCAATGTCAGCAGCGGCGATCCGTTCGCAAGCTTTATCCTCGGCGCCGTCGACAATGGAAACCTGAGTGTCTACAACGTTTCGAAATACGGCGCCGAACAGCGGGGCTATTCCCTCTTCATAGGCGACACCTGGAGAATGACTTCGAAATTGACCATCACTTACGGTCTGCGTTGGGACAAATTCACGCCCTCGTTTGAAACCAGCAACCAGATGTCGTTCTTCAGCTTCGCTCCCAATCCCGGTGCCGGAAACCTGCCTGGCAGCCTGGCTTTCGCGGGCAATAAA
This sequence comes from Terriglobia bacterium, assembly GCA_963723645.1. Classification (GTDB taxonomy): domain Bacteria; phylum Acidobacteriota; class Terriglobia; order Bryobacterales; family Bryobacteraceae; genus Bog-105. The sequence continues at coordinate 566,608 of CAVRRR010000003.1, read as the reverse complement.
TGGGGGCCTGCCAGCTTCGGTGCACCCTATCCGGAGACCCCGTTCAATGGCGGCTTTGCGCCCAGGCTCGGGCTTGCGTACAAGATAGACGACAAAACGGTTCTGCGAGCCGGCTATGGAATGTTTTATACGCAAGCCTTCTACCCGGGCTGGGGCGGTGGCATGTCGCTCGACGGGTTCAATCCAAACGTCTCTTTCAGCAATTCGTTTAGCGGCTACGTACCGGCTTTCTATCTCGATAATGGCTTCCCGGCGTACAATCGGGCTCCTAACCTCAGTGCCACGGCCGATAACGGCACCAGCGGGCCAAACTATCGGCCAACGTATGGCAACCATCTCTCCTATACCCAGCAATACAACTTCACCATCGAGCGCAAACTCGGCGCGAGCAGCATTGCAAGTGTCGCTTTTGTCGGCAACAAGGGTACTCATCTGCCCTCGCAGAATCAGCCCCTCAACTCGCTTAATCCGTCGCTGCTCCCGCTGGGCCCCACCGTATTGAACAGTGTCTTTGCGCCCGGGCAGACGACCCTCGACGGCGTCAACGTGCCGTATTCAAACTGGGTTCAGACCTTAAACAGTGTTGGCGGCTGCAAGCCCACAGTGGCGCAAGCCCTGGTGCGCTTCCCGCAATACTGCGGCGCGCTGTACGGCGAAAACGAAAACGAAGGTACCTCCGAATACAATTCATTCCAGGCGAGGCTGGAACGGCAATTCTCGAGTGGGCTGTACCTGGGCGCCAATTATACTTTTTCCAAGCTCATCTCGAATGCTGCATCGACGACACAAGCCACTTCTGGCGGCCAGGTCATCGGCATTATCAACCCCTACCAGGGAAACCGTAATAAGTCGCTCTCTCCCGATGACGTTACGCATACCTTTAATCTGCTCGGCGTCTACGATCTTCCCTTCGGGCCAGGCAGACGCTGGCTCGGCAACTCGCGAATCCTGGGAAATATCGTTGGTGGCTGGACGCTTTCTTCCAGCGTGAAGCTGACCTCGGGAATGCCGTTCTTCTTTGCCGATTCGACAGTTTGCGGCGTACCGAACCAGTTCACATCTGAATGCATCCCGGCTATACTTTCCGGCGCGAAAGTCTTGACGCAGTCCTGGAGCGGCTTCAACGTCAACAAACCGGCTTTCAACGCCGCAGCCTTTGAGCCCGCCTCACTATTCGCGAACGGAACGTACCTCGGCGCCGGCCCGCGCGTCACGGGTGTCCGCGGATCTCCCTACCGTGACACCAATATTTCGCTCTCGAAGAAGATCGCTATCAAGGAGCGGCTGAATTTTGAGCTAAGAGGCGAAATCTTCAATATCTTCAACAACCATTACTTCACCTGCGATGGCCAGTTCAGCAGTTGCACTCCGTTCAACAACGACCCCTCCAGCCCGCAATTCGGCGCATGGAACGGCACAGTGACGCAGCCCCGCAACATTCAGGTGGTGGGACGCCTCACTTTCTGATTGGCCTGGGGCGAGTGGTGAAACAACTCGCCCCTTTAAAGCGAGCGGCGGCATCTGCGCAGCCCGCGCTCTAATTTAGTGCAGGCCGCAAGAGCTGCTCGGCTTTGGATGAGGGAATTACCGTCGTTTAAAGTCCGAGTTTATAATTGTCAATCGACTCCTGTACTGCCAGGCTTTGATGTGACGGCTTTGAACTTGGCTGCGGAATAATTTTTGATTGAGCGCGAACATCCAGAGCTATCGGCGGACCGGCCGCAGACAAAAGACAAGAAGCAGTATCACACTCACACTGGAGCTGGAGACTTATCAGCGCTATGCCTGATTGTTGGTGCTCCGGGCAGAGCCGATCTTATTGCGCGCAACTACCTCACAGATGCTATTCGTTTCGCGAATGAGTATCGGGGCCTGGTTTCTTACACCGGCTATTACAAGGGCACTCGTGTTTCGGCGACAACCTCCGGCATGGGTGGTGCTTCGATGGGCATCATCCTGCCGGAAGCTGTTCGGAGCGGCGCAAGGATCTTTATCAGGGTAGGATCGTGTGGAAGCCTGATTCGTGAATCCCGCGTGGGAGACGTGATTGTGCCGACAGCGGCTATAAGGTACGATGGCGCCACGGATGATTGGGCGCCAAAGGAATACCCTGCCGTTGCCGACTGGAGGGTTGTTGCGGCGCTGCATAAGGCTGCTTCTTCGATAACAAGGGAGCGCTTTCATCTTGGTATCGAGTGCACCACAAGCGACTTCCATACGGGACAGGCGCGACCAAACATGTTCGGGGAAGTACCGGAACGTATGGCAGTTCGGCACGAGGAAGTGGTCAGGCTTGGAGCGGCGTGCTACGCGATGGAAGCTGCAACGCTGTTCGTCTGGTGCGCGACCGAAGGAGGTGGGCTACCCGCGGGAGCAATCAACGCGGTTTTCGGCAATCGCCATACAAACGAGTTTGGGACTGCCGGCGAAGATCTGGCAATCAGCGTGGCGTTAGAGGCGCTGCTCCTTCTGGCGGCTGATCCCGGGATGGCGGGCTATATCTCCGGGCGAGTGCCGAAGTACTCGGCTGACGTTTGATTCAGTGTCGGGTTCTCCGGACTATCTGGGTTTAGCGGGGCGCGTGATTGCACAGTGCCGAAGACTTGCGTTATTTACCGACGAGCCCGGCGTGACTACCAGGACGTTCCTCAGCCGTGCGACTCGATCTTGCCATGAGTACGTCGGCGAGTGGATGAAAAGGGCCGGCATGGAGGTGGAGACGGATGCCATTGGAAACTTGCGCGGGGTCCATTCCGGCACATCTTCTACGGCGAAGCGCCTGCTTATCGGATCACATCTGGACACGGTGCCCAATGCCGGTGCGTTCGACGGAGTTCTCGGCGTCGTGATCGGGATCGCGCTTGTTGAATGTCTTGGCGCAGAACCCCTTCCTTTCGCTATTGAAGTGATCGGGTTTTCAGAAGAGGAAGGCGTTCGTTTCGGTGTTCCGTTCCTCGGCAGCAGGGCTCTTGCGGGTACTTTGGATGAAGATACTCTGGCGATGAAGGATACCGAGGGCCGGAGCGTCAGGCAAGCACTTCGCGACTATGGGCTGGATCCGGCTGGATTGAGTAGAGCTGCTTTCACAGGAGCGGCCGGAGCCTACCTGGAGTTTCACATCGAGCAAGGGCCAGTGCTCGAGGCGCTTGATGGGGAATTGGCGGTGGTGACGGCGATCGCCGGACAGAGCCGGGCGCGAGCAACGTTCCGCGGCAAAGCCAGCCACGCAGGAACGACACCCATGTCTCTTCGACAAGATGCCCTTTGTGCGGCGGCAGAGTGGGTTGCCTTCGTAGAAAAAGAGGCGTGTGGAACGGAGGGTTTCGTTGCGACTGTAGGCGCCATGGCCGTCCAGCCGGGTGTAGCTAATGTCGTACCCGGCGAAGTGAGCGCCACCCTGGATGTGCGACACTTCTCTGACGAGATCCGCGGGCGGGCTACAGCGCGCTTGCTGGAGGCAGCAGAAGCCATCGCGGGTCGGAGACGCTTACTTTCCGACTTTCAAATGCTGATGGATCGGAGCGCTGTTCCGATGGATGAGAGCCTGACAAAGATGGCGAGTACTGCGATTCAGAAGGTGGGCGCCGTGGCACACCGGATGACGAGCGGGGCCGGACACGATGCCATGATTCTGGCTCCGAAACTGCCATCTGCGATGATCTTCCTACGCAGTCCGGGAGGCGTTAGCCATCATCCGGAGGAGACCGTGCGTGAAGAAGACGTCGCCTTCGCTCTTCGGGCCGGATCGCAATTACTGCAGGACCTTCGGACATGTCCCTTTCTCATTTAGGCGAAACCAGGAGCTCGCGCAAGCACGATCACTTGCTGCAGACGCCAGACACGTTCATTCGAGCGGTTCTACCGGGAATGCAGAGATCGACAGCGGTCGTGCATTGTGGTCCGGCGTCAGGTGCGGCTTTCACCCAATACACCGCCGAGATGCAATCCGGAGGAAGACTCGGAATGACAAGCGGAGAGCGTTTTTTGTACGTTCTGGAGGGCCGGATCACCACCGAGGAACAGACACTCGCGCCCGGAGGTTACGGCTTTATTCCTCAAGGCAAAGAGCACAGCGTCGAAGCGATGGCCGAGAGCAGGGTGATCGTGATTGAAAAACGCTACGGGTCATTACCCGGCGTACCTGCGCCAGCTTTTTTCGCCGGGCGTGAGAGCGAGCTCCAGGCGAAGCCGCTGGCCGGTGACGGCGACCTGCTTGTTCGCGCTCTGATTCCGGATGACATGGGGCATGATTTCGCGGTGAACACGCTGACTTACCAACCCGGAGCTTCGCTGCCATTAGTGGAACTTCATGTGATGGAGCACGGGCTGCTCATGCTCGAGGGTTCCGGCATTTACCGGTTGGGTGATTCCTGGTATCCGGTTATCGCGGGCGATTTTATCTGGATGGCGCCGTATTGCCCGCAATGGTTTGGAGCACTGGGCAAGGCACCAGCGAAATACATCCTTTACAAGGACTGGAACCGGCATCCGCTGTGAGCGCGGTGATCAATGGCTCGCGGCTGGCAGATGAGCTCGAGACGGTGGCCGGGTTTTCAGATTCTGCTGCCCCGGGGGTAACGAGGGTTGTTTTCAGCCCGGCGGATATGAGGGCACGCCATTGGTTGAAAGGTCTTTGCGCAGAGGCCGGACTCGTTATCCGGGAGGACGCGGTGGGCAACATGTTTGGGCGTTGGCCGGGCGTAGACGAAGGCGCTGCGGCAGTGGCGACGGGTTCGCACATCGACGCCATACCAAGCTCGGGGCGGTATGACGGGACGGTGGGAGTACTGGGCGGATTGGAAGCAATCCGGTCTCTGCAGGAGAGCGGCTTTCGGCCGCAGCGGTCGATCGAACTCGTGCTGTTTACCTCGGAGGAGCCGACTCGCTTCGGTCTGGGATGCCTTGGAAGCCGGTTGCTTACGGGTGCGCTTTCGCCATGGAATGCGGCCCGGCTGCAGGACAAGAACGGTACAAGCCTGGAGGCGGCCAGGGTGGCGGCAGGTTTCCGGGGCGATCTACAGGAGATGCGCTTGCCCGACGGCCACTACCGGGCGTTTGTCGAATTGCATATCGAGCAGGGGGCGCTGCTCGAGCAGCAGCGGATTGCAATCGGGATCGTCACAAGCATTGCGGCTCCGGCGAGTTTGCGTATCGTTGTGCGAGGTCAAGGCGGTCACGCCGGTACGGTGCTGATGAAGGATCGTCACGACGCGCTGCTCGGTGCTGCAGAGATCGCGCTGGCGGCAGAGAAAGCCGCTCTATCGACCGGAGCCGCCGATAGTGTCGCCACGACCGGCGTATGTGAGGTGTTTCCGGGCGCGGTGAACGGCATTCCGAGCGTGGTGCACCTGGAGCTGGATATTCGTGACACGGATCTGAACAGGCGAGACCGTATGATCGCTTTCCTCGCGGGGACATGCGAAGAACTGGCCCGCAAGAGAGGCCTCGAAATAACGACAGAAGTGTTGAACGCCGACACTCCGGTGCACTGCGATCCGGGGGTTATCGACGCCATTGTGCGTGCCTGCGAAATGAGTAGGAGAACATTCACTCACTTGGTCAGCCGCGCTTATCACGACTCTTTATTCCTTGGGCGGATCGCTCCGATGGGCATGATCTTTATTCCATGCCGAGGCGGCGTCAGCCATCTACCGGAGGAGTACGCTTCACCTGAAGACATCGAGGCAGGCGCTACGGTGCTGGCGGATGCGCTCGCCGAGCTGGCAGGTCAGTAGGGCGATTTACGCGTTGACTGCGCCCACTCGACAAACGGCTGCAGACTTGCATCTGTTGTCAGGCAGTGACCTGGAAGCGAACGAAGTTCTGCAGCTAAGCCGATATCCCGGTAGATAAGGTCATCGTCAAACCCGTTTTGGGCAGCATGGTGCCGGGTGCAGGCGTAATAATAGGCGACAGGTCGAGCCCAATAGATGGCGCCCAGACACATTGGACAGGGCTCGCAGCTGGTGTAGATTTCACAACCGCTCAATTGATGTGTAGACAAGGCCTGGCAGGCAGCCCGAATCGCGACGACCTCTGCATGCGCGCTCGGGTCGTTAGTAGCTACGACCAGATTGACACCTGTGGCCACGATCCGATTGTCTCTTACAACCACCGCCCCGAACGGACCGCCGCGGCCCGACCTTACGTTATCGACGGCGAGACCAATGGCCTGCCGCATCCAGTCTTCTCTCATATGGCACGCATCATCTGCTCGCTACAGAGCGTGCGTTTTGCCTTCAGCCGGGAAGGCTCACGAAGTATAACAACAGACAGTGCGAGAATACCGGGTACGTCATGCGGCGTGCGATTCGGTCAAGGCGCGCAGTCACGCCGGAAGGCATCCGGCCGGCAACCATCGTCTTCGAGAATGGGCTCATCGCAGGTGTAGAAGGACCCGGTTTCGAGACCGGGGCGATGCCGATTCTGGACGTGCAGGATCTTTATCTGCTGCCGGGCTTGGTCGACAGCCACATTCATGTAAACGAGCCCGGCCGCACGGAGTGGGAGGGATTCGGCACGGCTTCGCGAGCTGCCGCGGCGGGCGGCTATACGTGTCTTGTAGACATGCCGTTGAACTGCATCCCCGCGACGACTAATGTTCCGGCGCTGGAAGCGAAACGCGAAGCGGCTGCCTGCAGCTCGGTTGTCGACTACGCATTCTGGGGCGGCGCGGTGAAAGGCAATGTCGATGATCTGAAGCCGCTAGCGAAGGCCGGCGTACGGGGCTTCAAATCATTCCTGGTGGACTCTGGAATCGAAGAGTTCAGCTGCATGGGCGAGCACGATTTGCGGTCCGCGATGCCCGTGATTGCACAAACTGGTTTGCCGCTGCTGGTGCACGCCGAAGACGCGAACCTGATCGCGGAAGCGTACCGGGGCATTACGGGAGACCAGAGGCAGTACGCAACGTATCTGCGATCGAGACCCGCAGAGGCAGAAGTTGCGGCAATTGACCGCATGATCGGTTTGTGCCGGGAGTATGGCTGCCGGGTTCACATTGTGCATTTGTCCGCCGCGGCAGCGTTGCCGTCCCTCAAGCGAGCGCGGTATGAGGGTTTGCCGATCACGACGGAAACGTGTCCTCATTATCTGTATTTCGACGCGACACAAATAAGGGACGGTGCGACCGAGTTCAAATGCGCACCCCCGATTCGGGGGGAAGCAGATCGCGAATGTCTTTGGAAGGCGCTTGAAGAAGGCGTGATCGATCTGATCGCCACCGATCACTCGCCGTGCCCACCTGAGATGAAGCGATTGCAGGACGGGGATTTCCTGCGAGCGTGGGGCGGGATCGCGGCGGTTTCGCTCGCGCTTCCGGTTATCTGGACAGCAGCGAGCCAGCGTGGTTTCACGATGGCGAAGGTTGCCAGGTGGATGGCTGAAAAGCCAGCGCAGTTGGCGGGCCTGAGCTCCCGAAAGGGACGTCTTGCCACAGGTTACGACGCGGATTTCGTCGCCTTCGACCCTGACGCGCGGGTGATTGTGCGAAGTACAGATCTTTACTTCCGGCATCCGCTGAGTCCTTATGTGGGTGAACGCTTGAGGGGACAGGTGATGAAGACTTTCGTTCGCGGCACGCCGGTTTTCGATGCTGGGAGTTTCGATTGTCAGGGGCGCGGGCGCGAGTGTACAGTAAACCAATGGAGTACCGCCTAATAGGTACGGCTGTTCCTCGCACAGAGGCGGCCTCGAAAGTCACTGGCGCGGCAGAGTATGTCGACGATGTATCTGTGCCGGGGATGCTTCACGGCGTTACTATCCGGAGCTCGATCCCGCGCGGGCGAATCCGCAAAGTAAATTTTGAAGCCGGGGTTCCGTGGGGCGAGATAGTCATCGTTCGTGCTTCGGATATTCCGGGCAGAAACGTGGTCTCGCTGCATGTAGAGGATCAGCCCTTTCTTGCGGAAAGCGTGGTGAACCACTCGCAGGAGCCGATCCTGCTGCTAGCACACGAGAGTAGAGAGCTGCTCGAGAAGGCACGCCGGAATATCACGATCGAGTACGAGCCGATGACGGCGGTCTTCGAGCTGGAAGACGCGCTGCGCCGCGACGTAGTTATCTGGGGGAAGGATAACGTATTCAAGCAGTACCTCGTGGAAAAGGGAGACATCGAGAGCGTCTGGAAGGACGCGGCTTTCATAGTCGAAGGGGAATACTCAACCGGCGCTCAGGAGCAACTGTACATCGAGCCTAACGGCATGCTGGCCAGCTTCGATGCGCAGGAAGGAGTGACGGTTCGCGGCTCCATGCAGTGCCCGTTCTACATTCAGAAGGCGTTGATGGGACTATTTCTGTTGCCGCCGGAGAAGGTACGTGTCATACAGCAGGAGACGGGCGGCGCGTTTGGCGGAAAGGAAGAGTATCCGTCGATTCTGGCTGGGCACGCGGCGTTGCTTGCCTGGAAAGCGGGGCGTCCCGTGAAGATGGTCTACGACCGCGAAGAAGACATGGCGGCGACGACGAAGCGGCATCCCTCGCGCACCCGGCACAAGACAGCTCTCTCAAGTGACGGCCGCATTCTGGGGATGGACATCGAATTCGTTATCGACGGCGGAGCGTATGCGACTCTTTCGGGCGTTGTGTTGTCGCGCGGTACGATCCATGCGGCCGGACCGTACCGCTGCGATCACGTTCGGGTTCGAAGCACGGCTGTTGCAACTAACACTCCGCCACATGGCGCCTTCCGGGGATTCGGCGCACCACAGAGTTTGTTTGCGCTAGAGCGGCACATGGAGAAGCTGGCCCGTGCCGCGGGCCTTCCAGCAGACGAGTTCCGCGCCCGCAACCTGCTTCGGCAGGGTGACACAACCGCTACCGGGCAAGAGATCAAGGACGACATCGATCTTCCGGCGTTACAGGCGCGAGCGTTGGCCGCGGCCGATTATAACGGCAAGCGGAACGCGTTTGCCGAGTTAAACCGGAAGAGCAAGCGCAAGAGGGGCATCGGTTTCGCAACGTTCTTTCATGGCTCCGGCTTCACGGGTTCAGGTGAACGGTATCTGCAATCGGTGGTGACGGTGCGAGCGGAGGCCAGTTGCCGTGTTCGGGTATTGACGTCGATGACGGAGATGGGACAAGGAACAAACACGATCCTGACCCAGATTGCTGCGGAAGCATTGGGGGTCTCGTGCGAGTGCATTGAGATTCGTCGGCCCGATACGGCAGAAGTTCCGAACAGCGGGCCGACGGTGGCTTCGCGCACCGCGATGGTAGTTGGGAAACTGGTGGAGACGGCCTCGCTGGAACTGAAAGCGAAGCTTCCTTCTTACACGAGCGAAGACTTCGTGCAGGTGTGCCGCGAGTACGTCGAGGAGCACGGCCCGCTCGAGGTCAATGCGGGCTACAAAGAACCGCCGGGTGTCTTCTGGGACGACGAGAAGTATCGGGGAGAGGCTTACGGCGCGTACTCGTATGCGACTTATGTAGCCGAAGTAGAAGTAGATGTCGTAACGGGCGAAATTCAGGTGATCGATTTTGTAGCTATTCAGGAAGTCGGCCGAGTGCTGAATCCTGTTCTGGCTGCGGGACAGATCGAGGGCGGGGTCGCGCAAGGTATTGGATTTGCGCTTTACGAGAAGGTTGTGTGGAGGAACGGCAGGATGGCGAACAGCCAGATGACCAATTACATCGTCCCCACATCGGTTGACATGCCGCCTATCCGCGTTTTCTTTCAAGAGATTCCTTACGTGCATGGCGCGATGGGTGCGAAAGGCATCGGCGAATTGCCGATGGACGGTCCGGCTCCGGCGGTGATCAATGCGGTTGAGAATGCGGTTGGGGTTGCGTTCGACCACGTGCCGCTCACGGCCGAAGATCTACTGCAAGGCTTGCAAGTGCGGCAGGTGGCGTGATGGAGCCATACACTGTTTCGCTGGCGGTGAACGGCACGCATCACCAGATCGAGACTCACCCGATGCGAAGACTGCTGGACGTCCTGCGGCAAGATCTGCAACTTACCGGAACAAAGGAAGGCTGCGGCGAAGGGGAGTGCGGGGCCTGTTCGGTGATCCTTAATGGGCAGCTTGTGAACAGCTGTCTGATCCCGGTGGGACAGGCTGACGGAGCACGGATCTGCACAATCGAGGAGATCGGAAAGAATGGGCTGCATCCTGTGCAGGCGGCGTTCATCGAGTGCGGCGCAGCGCAGTGCGGTATCTGTACACCGGGGATGGTTCTAGCGTCTATCGATCTGCTCAATCACAATCCCGAGCCGACGTTGGAAGAGATTCGTGAGGGGCTTGGCGGGAATCTCTGCCGCTGCACCGGATATGGAAGGATCTTTGAGGCGGTGCAAAAAGCGGCGCAGCAGATAAGATGAGGGCTGCGGTTTCCGAGTATGAGTTCGTAAGAGCTGAGACGCTCACGACAGCGCTCGAGATTATGAGTGCGGGCGAAGGATGGCGGCCAATCGCGGGCGGAACCGACCTGATGGTTCTTTTCAATGCCGGAACACTACCCTTTCGCCGGCTGCTGAGCATAAGAACGATACCCGAACTTCGGGCGATAGACGTTTCCGGCTCGCGAATCGATATCGGCGGTGCGGCGACCTATAGTGAAATCCGAAACCACTCCGTGCTGCAAGCCGAGTTTCCGTTGCTTTGCCAAGCGGCGAGTTGGACGGGAGGCAGGGCGAACCAGAATCGCGGCACTTTGGGGGGTAATATCGCGAATGCGTCCCCCGCAGCGGACTCCGCGCCTATGCTGCTTGTCTACGATGCGGAGATCGAGCTCACTTCTCTCAACGGTTCACGCCGAGTGCCGTATGCGCAATTCCACCTCGCTTACAAAACGGTCGGGATGCGAACGGATGAGCTGATTACAAGCATCAGTCTGCCTCGCGGGCCGCGAGACTTGCGCCAATATGCGCGCAAAGTCGGAACGCGCAAAGCTCAAGCAATTTCGAAGGTGTGCTTCGCCGGTGTCGGTGAGGGCGGCAATGGCAGCCTTCGCAGGGTGCGTATCGCCGTGGGCAGTGTCGCCCCGATACCCTTGCGCTGCTTTATGACGGAAGGCGTCCTCGAAGGGCGCGTTCTGACCGCAGATGTCATCGCTGAGGCGAAGCAGATGTTATGCCAGGAAATCCGGCCCATCACAGACGTCCGCTCTACGAGCCAATACCGCACACAGGTGACAGTCAATCTACTTGGTGAGTTTTTAGAGAGCGCCGGGTGACACTTGCCGATCTCAACTCCGCGCCGGAGGAGGCGGTATGTGAGGGCTTGCTCGCCTGCTGCGGATCGAAGCGCTGGGTACAACAAGTCGCCGGGCGGCGTCCTTTTTCCTCTCCTGAGGCTTTATATAAAGAGTCTGAGTCTATCTGGTGGTCTCTCTCGGCCAGTGACTGGATCCAGGCGTTTGCGATGCATCCAAAAATCGGCGAGCGATCCTCAAGCAAGTGGTCGAATGAAGAGCAGAAGCTGATGGCCGACGGCCAGAAGGGCGTGGCGGAAGCAATCCGCCAGATGAACGTGCAGTACGAGCGCAAGTTCGGGTATATCTTTATCCTCTGTGCAACGGGAAAGTCCGCTGCCGAGATGTGCTCGTTGTTACAAGGGCGCCTCGGTAACGAGCCTGCGGCAGAACTCAGGCTTGCAGCGGCGGAACAGGCCAAGATCATGCGCTTAAGACTTGGCAAACTGCTGGCTGAATGAGCATATCGACACACGTTCTGGATACGTCAACCGGCACACCCGCTATAAACGTCTGTGTGCGGTTATGTCGGAAAGAACGTGAACTCTGCTCGGAGCGAACGAACTTTGAAGGTCGGTGCCCTGCGCTGCTACCGCCCGGCATGCTTCTCGAAGCGGGGGAATACCGGCTGGTTTTCGAAATCGCCGACTACTTTCGAGACGGATTTTACCCGGAGGTGAGCATCTCCTTCATCGTTCGGGATCCATTGGCGCACTATCATGTTCCTCTCCTGGTAAGCCCCTTCAGCTTTACCACGTATCGCGGCTCTTGATTATGCCCCGGCTCACATTCAACCAGTATGGAAAAGCGGAGGTGCGTCTCACGCAGGTCCTCCGTAACGGCAGTCGCCACGATCTCGCCGATGTGTCAGTTCAGATCCTGTTTGAGGGCGACTTCGCACGATCGTATACCGATGCCGACAACAGCGTGGTCCTACCGACGGACACGATCAAGAACACGGTGTACGTTATGGCGCGGCAGCATCCGATCCTCGCAATAGAAAACTTTGCGAAGGAGCTGGTAGCGCACTTTCTTTCGCGCCTTCCACGTCTTGAAAAGATTCATATCAGCATTGAGCAGATGCCCTGGGCGCGTATCTCCGACCACGACTCCGCGTTTGTGCGAAACGGAAAAGAGCGTCGCACTACGAAAGTGGTCGCGAGTAGAGACGAGGAACGCATCACTTCGGGAGTTTACGGGCTCGAGGTTCTAAAGACCTCCCATTCCGCGTTCGCTGGTTTTGCCAAGGACGAGTTCACCACGCTAACAGAGACTAACGACAGGCTTTTGGGAACCGTCCTCGATGCGAATTGGACGTATTGTTCTGAAGATCAGGATTTCAATGCGGAATACACGCGCATACGTTCGGTGCTGCTGGATACTTTCGCAAATCACGCCAGCCAATCCGTCCAACACACTCTGTATGGGATGGCGCAGGCGACTTTGCAGTCATCCGACTCACTTTTTGAAGTCCATCTGACGATGCCGAACAGACACCGCATACTTGTTGATCTGAGTAAGTTCGGCATGGACAACCCAAATCAGATCTTCTTGCCGCTAGATCAGCCGTCCGGATACATAGAAGCGCGTGTCAGCAGGGAGTAAGCTCGGCGCATGGCGCAGACAACTCGAGTCTTACTTCGAATTCGCCGCGCTCGGGACCAGTTGGCGGGTTGAAATCGGCGCTGGTCTGACGACTTTCGTCACCATGGCGTACATCGTTCTAGTGAACCCCGCCATTCTTCAAGATGCGGGAATGCCATATGCCGCCGTAGTCTCTGCGACGTGTCTTTCCGCGGCTTATGGCTGCTTCGCCATGGGGATTTTTGCGCGTTATCCCATTGCGCTGGCGCCGGGGATGGGGCTCAATGCGTATTTCGCCTACACGGTTGTCAAAGGATTGGGCATACCGTGGCAGACGGCGCTCGGAGCCGTGTTTCTCTCGGGTATCGCGTTCTTACTGCTGACGGTTCTCGGGGTGAGGCGACTGATTCTCGGGACCATTCCTCACGAACTCTACGCCGCGGTATCCGCGGGCATTGGATTATTCATCGCTTATATCGGGCTGCGCAATGCGCGGCTGCTGGTTCCGCATCCCGCCACGGTTCTAACGATCGGCAATCTGGATAATCCTCAGGTGGCACTCGCCTGCTTTGGATTAATCGTGATTTCGGTGCTGCTGGCGCGACGTGTGCGGGCGGCGATCCTCATAGGTATTCTGCTGACCACGGTTCTCGGCATGGTTTGCGGAGTGACACACTGGCAGCACCGAACGTTTCGACTTGCTGACCTCGCGGCAACCTCGTTTCACGCCGATATCCGATCCACCCTGCGACTTGGATTCGTCGAAATCGTCTTCGTCTTCCTGTTCGTCGATTTCTTCGACAATGTGGGCACGCTCGTCGCCGTAGGCAGGAAGGCCGGGCTGATCAGTCAATCGATTGAGCGCATTCCAAGGCTCGATCGCATTCTGCTGGCCGACTCGACAGCCACGATTGTCAGTTCTCTTTGCGGCACATCCACGGTCGTCAGCTATATCGAAAGTGCGGCGGGCGTGACGGCCGGGGGTAAATCGGGAGTGACGGCCGTAGTAGTGGGAGTGATGTTTCTGCTTTCGTTGTTTGCGGTCCCGCTTCTCGGAATTATCCCGACTGCCGCCACAGCACCCGCTTTGATTGTTGTCGGCAGCCTGCTCATGACGAGCGTAGCGGAAATCGAGTGGTCGGACCCGGCGGCTGCTATACCGGCGTTCCTGACCATCATCATAATTCCGTTGAGCTATAGCATCGCGAACGGTCTCGCGTTCGGTTTCGTAGCTTATGTCGCGATCCGGGTTGGTATGGGGCGCTGGCGCGAAGTGCACTGGCTGGTCTATGTACTCGGGCTACTGTTTGCAATTCGATTCCTGTACCTGGGCGCGATGGGCTGAACCACCAGCTTTGGTCTCATCGAACCGAATCGAATAGAAGCTTTTTCCATCTCTCCGTATCAAGCTGCCAGCAGATTTGTGCTTGCACTCCGGTGCGTAGTGCCTCCGACCAAACTTGCCGATTGCGCGCATCGCCCGCCACGTTGAGCCGGTCGACGACCGTCATTCCGCGAGTCAGCGTGCTGCCGGTCTCGATCGCGACGTAGTGGGGGCGTGAATCCAAGCATAGCGATGGGTCTAACAAGATACCCATAGCGACCGGATCCGGCAGAGAGATGCCAATTTCCCCAGTCTGAGTATGGTGGGCTCGCATGGCCGTGCTGTTGGCGCGAAGGGCGAAGTCTGAGAAAGGTGTTCCAAATTGTTCAAGCTTATCGATATCGTCGAGCCCGAGGACGGCCGATCCCCGGCAAAGCTGCCATCCCACCATCTCAATCGGAAGTCCCGATCGGAATACGGTATGCGCCGCTTCCGGATCTACCCAGATGTTGTACTCGGCTGCCGGCGTTACATTTCCTTCGCAGCACGGCGCGCCGCCCATGACGACGCAACGAGACACGCTGCGCGCGATAGCGGGTTCCCGCGCCAGAGCAAGAGCCAGATTCGTGAGTGGTCCAAGCGTGATGATTTCAATGCCGGGGGTGGCCTTTACGGTTCGGATAATCGCGTCTACCGCATGTTCCTGTTCAACAGATCTTGCGCGCGGGCTATAGCCGTGATCGCCGAGGCCATCTGTGCCGTGAAACCAGTCTGCTATAGCAAGGTCACGGGCCAGAGGCTTTGCCGCGCCGACGAACACAGGGACTTCCGAGTTGCACAATTCAAGGGTGTAGAGCGCATTCCGGGCACCCTGCCCGACAGAAACATTGCCAGCGACCACCGTAATTGCTTTGATCTCTACGGACGGAGAACGTACCGCCATGACGAGAGCCACAGCGTCGTCGGAAGCTGTGTCTGTATCGATGAGGATCGCCCTCGTCGCGCTATTCCCCATTCAGGTGCTTGCGCATGCTTACGCCATAGACGACTCCGGAGGCGGCGAAACCGACAAACCAGGAGTAATCATAAAGCCATCGAAGTGGGGGGATGACCAGTCCGCAAAGAGCCATCAAGATCCCGGCAGCTAAAGCGGCCAGTGCGCGCGGATTTACACCGTTGCGATACTCGTAAACGCCACCCCGCCGGTAGAGGCTTGGCAGATTCAGTTTCGTCCGCCGAAGCAGAAAGTAATCAGTGATCATGATGCCGGCAATCGGACCCAGCAATCCGGAATAGCCGACGAGCCAGCCAAAAATATAGCTATTGAAGTCGGTCAGTAGCTTCCACGGCATCATGCACAAACCGAGAAGACCGGTGATCAGGCCCCCCATGCGGAACGAAATCAATCGTGGGTTCAAGTTTGAGAAATCATTCGAAGGCGAGACTACGTTTGCCGCCACATTCGTATTCAGCGTGGCCACGAGTAGCGCGACCAATGCAATCGAAGCGACGACGGGCTGCTGAAAACGCCCTAGAAGCGCGACTGGATCCCAGATTGCCTGCCCGAAGAGAATAACGGAGGCGGACGTAACCGCCACTCCAATGAACGAGTAAAGCGTCATCGCCGGCGGCAATCCGAGCGCCTGACCGAGCATTTGGGCCTTCTGCGATTTCGCGTAACGTGTGAAATCCGGAATGTTCAGAGCTACCGTCGCCCAAAAGCCGACCATTCCGGTAAGCGACGGAACGAAAAAGCGCAGGAAGCTTGCGGTTGTGTGGAATTTACTCGGGGCACTCAGGACCGGTCCGAGACCGCCCGCCTTGCCGCTGATCCACCAGAGCAACAACAGCCCAACAGCCAGCATGAAAGGCGCACCTATGCCTTGCAGGAAGCGGATGGTGTCTATCCCTTTCCAGATGACGAAAAGATTCAATGCCCAGAACGCCAAGAAGCAGATCCAGGGAACCGCCGGGCCGGCCGCTGTTCCTGGAATGAGAATGCGCAGCATCGAGTAGATTGCCTGCCCGCCGATCCATGTCTGGATTCCGAACCAGCCGCACGCCACAATGGCTCTCAATAGCGCAGGGACGTTCGCGCCGCGAACACCGAACGAGGCACGGACAAACACTGGAAACGGGATGCCGTACTTCGTGCCGCCATGCGCATTCAGCAGCATCGGTATCAGTACGATTAAATTGCCCAGCAGGATCGTTCCGATCGCCTGCTTCCAACTCATGCCGCCCGCGATCAATCCAGAGGCCAGCATGTAGGTAGGAATGCAAACGCTCATCGCGACCCAAAGCGAGGCATAGTTGTAGACCCCCCACGTTCTTTCGGACTGCGGAACCGGGGCAAGATCGCTGTTGTAGAGACCGGAATCTGATCCATCAACAGGAACAGGCGGGTCGCCAGGGTGTGTTTCAGTTCGGCTGACCATAGCTAAGGGTAAATGTGCCTTTATGAGATTGCAACAAAACCGGCGCGGTCTTAAGTAAGATGGAAGATCCAAGCTAATGCCCTGTTCGCAAGCCGCTTTAACGAAGCTGCCTACAGCGGAAAGAAAGGAACTGCTTGCATCAGCAGAGCACACCAGCGCCGCCCCAGAGGGGGCTTTCGGAGTTACTGCCCCCGCTCAGTGATCACGAAGCGTTAGTCGAGGCCAACCGCTGCCTGTTTTGCTACGACGCCCCCTGCACGCACGCCTGCCCGACACACATCGATATTCCCCGCTTCATCAAGAAGATCGCGTCCGAAAATGTTTTGGGGTCTGCGAGAACGATACTGGAATCGAACCTGCTGGGCGCAACCTGCGCGCGCGTGTGCCCGGTTCAGGAACTCTGTGAAGGCGCCTGTGTTCTAGGGTCCGAGCACAAGCCGATCACTATTGGACGTCTGCAGAGATACGCGACCGACTACGTTTACGAACGGCATCTCCAGGTGTTTACTCAGCCGCCCAGATCCGGCCGCAAGATAGCCGTCATTGGTGCTGGCCCGGCGGGTCTCTCCTGCGCCGGCGAGTTAGCCAGACGCGGTCACAACGTTACGATCTTCGAAAAGCGAGAGTTGGCGGGCGGGCTCTCAACGTATGGGATCATCGGGCTGCGCGAACCAACCTCGATCGCCCTCGCTGAAAGCGAAATGATCCGGCAGCTCGGAGTAGAGTTGCAATGCGGTTTCGAACTCTGCCGCAACTTAGACTTAACGGACCTTTTGCCACAGTTCGATTCCGTGTTCCTTGGTACCGGCTTGGGCCGCGCTTGCTCACTCGGTATTCCCGGAGAACAGCATATCGTTGATGGCCTCGCCTACATAGAGCGGAGCAAACTAGATTCAGGTGCGCTCCAAGTTGGCACGCGGGTGATCGTTATCGGAGCGGGAAACACCGCCATCGATTGTGCCACGATTGCCAAGCGGCTGGGAGCCCGAGAGGTGACTATTATGTACCGCCGCTCGGAAACAGAAGTCAGCGCCTACAAGCACGAAATGGAGTTCATTCGGAACGAGGGCGTTGAGTTCGAGTTTTTGGCGCAGCCGGTAAAAGTCGTGGTGCACGAAGAGCGAGTCCATGGTCTGGATTGCGTACGGATGACCTTAGGGACACCGGACGCGAGCGGAAGGCCCGCGCCTCTGACCGTTGCCGATTCCGAATTTCTCATGCGGGCTGACCAGATCATCAAAGCCATCGGACAAGAGCGGCAGCCAATTGCCGCGCGGCTCGGACTCGCTATGAAGAATGGCTATATCGACGTAAACGCCAGCTTCGAAACTAGCCGTCCGGGGGTCTTTGCGGGCGGCGACTCAATTCGCTCCTCCGGAATCTGTTCGACCGTAATGGCAGTTCAGGACGGGAAACTCGCCGCACTCGCCATTCACGAGAGGCTCGGCGCATCTTCGCACAACGGGAATATCTAACGATGGCAGATCTTGCTATTAACTTCGCCGGCATCGAGTCGCCCAACCCATTCTGGCTGGCCTCGGCGCCGCCGACCAATTCCGGAGCCCAGATCCACCGTGCTTTTGAAGCGGGCTGGGGCGGCGCGGTGTGGAAAACGATTGGGCCTCCCGTATTGAACGTTTCGAATCGTTATGGCGCTTGGCACTTTGGCGGTCAGAAGATGCTGGCGATCAATAACGTCGAACTTATATCGGATCGCCCGCTCGATGTCAATCTGCGCGAAATCGCCGATGTGAAACGCCACTGGCCAGATCGCGCGCTGATCGTCTCCGCAATGGTCGAATCTTCCGCCAAAGCCTGGGGCGATATCGTGCGGCTCATCGAAGATACGGGCGCGGATGGAATCGAGCTCAACTACGGATGCCCGCATGGCATGAGCGAGCGCGGGATGGGCAGTGCGGTCGGGCAGGTTCCAGAATATTGTGAGCGCATTACCCGTTGGGTGAAGGATGTTGCGCGCATCCCCGTTATTGTTAAACTCACGCCGAACGTAACTAACATTGTTGAACCGGCACGCGCGGCCGTGAATGCTTCCGCCAATGCGCTTTCATTGATCAATACAATTAACTCCATCGTCGGGGTAGACCTGGACACCCTCGAGATCACGCCTAATATAGGCGGAAAGGGCGGCCACGGCGGATACGCAGGACCTGCTGTAAAGCCTGTCGCGCTGAACATGCTCTCGGCTCTTGGAACGGATGAAGTCGTGTCCTCGAGCGGGTTACCCATTTCCGGCATGGGCGGAATCGCAAGCTGGAAAGATGCCGCTGAGTTCCTGCTGCTCGGGGCCAGCAGTTTGCAAGTGTGCACGACTGTGATGCATTATGGTTTTCGCATAGTCGAAGACCTCTGTGACGGTCTCGCGAACTGGATGGCTGCGAAGGGATTCGCTTGTATTGAAGACTTTCGCGGCAAAGCGCTTCCGCGCATCTCGGATTTTAAGAACTTCGATCTTTCGTTTCGCGCCGTCGCCCGTATCGATCCCGAAAAGTGCATCAAGTGCAATCTCTGCTATGTCGCCTGCAATGATACGGCTCATCAGTGCATCGATCTGGTCGCCCGAGACGGCAGTATCGTCCAGCCGCTGGCATACGACGCGCGGTCGAACGGCAAGGAGGAAGCCGTCAACTTGCGCCCGCAGCCTCGAGTACGCGAACAGGATTGTGTGGGCTGCCGCTTGTGTCACAACGTCTGCCCGGTCCTGGGATGTATCGAGATGGTGGAGCTGCCGTCTTGCCGGCCATCAGTCACCTGGGATGAACTTTCGAAGACTCAACCCGGAGTGACGGAGAGCTGGGATGCCATGAACGAGTACAGGGCGGCTCAGGGCATTCACATTCACTAGGAGCTTGCCTTTTTGCCCCTACTGATCAAAAACGGCGAAGTCGTAACGGCGGACTCACGCTCTCACGCCGATATCTATGTTGAAGATGAAACGGTCACACTGATCGGGAAGAATCTGGAAGTTCCGCCTGGCACTGAGATCCTTGAAGCGAAAGACAAGTTCATCTTTCCCGGTTTTATCGATCCTCATGTCCATATCTACTTGCCGTTTATGGCCACCTTTGCAAAGGACACCCACACCACAGCCAGCATTGCTGCCCTGGTAGGCGGTACAACGACTTACATCGAAATGTGCTGTCCTTCGCGCATGGATGACGCGCTCGAAGGGTACTATCTCTGGAAGTCAAAAGCTGAAGGGAACAGCGCCTGCGACTACACGTTCCACATGGCGGTTTCAAAGTTTACGAACGAAACCGAGCACCAGCTTCGCGAGATCGTCCGAGACGGGATCAGCTCGTTCAAGATCTTCCTTGCTTACAAGAACTTCTTTGGCGTGGATGATTCCGAGTTGTACCGGACGCTGAGTCTTGCCCGTAAGCTTGGCGTGATTGTGACTGCGCATTGTGAAAACGCAGAGCTCGTGGCCCAGCTGCAGCAGGATTTGCTCAGCGCTGGCAAAAGGGGTCCTGAGTGGCACGAGCGGAGCCGCCCCGAATCGATCGAGAGGGAAGGCACTCATCATTTCGCAACGTTCCTGGAACATACCGGTGCGTCGGGCTATGTCGTTCACCTGTCTTGTGAGGGTGCCCTCAAGGCGGCTCTTGCCGCTCGGGAGCGTGGCGTCCGAATCAGCATCGAAAGTGTTCTTCCACATTTTCTGCTCGACAAAACGCACGCGGAGCGGCCGGGCGTGGAAGGCATGAAGCACGTCATGTCGCCTCCGCTGCGGGATAGGCGCAATCATGGCGTACTGTGGAATGCTCTGAACACAGGCCTTGTAGACACGGTGGGCACGGATCACTGCCCTTTCGACATCGAGCAGAAGCTGCTGGGCCGCGATGCATTCACTGAGATTCCCAACGGCATTCCAGGTATCCAAGAGCGTGTCAACCTGCTGTTTACTTATGGTGTGAAGCACGGCAGATTGAATCTTCACCGTTTTGTGGATGCGGCGAGTACTCGGGCGGCTAAGCTCTTCGGGCTATTTCCAAAAAAAGGAACGATTGCAGTGGGTAGCGATGCCGACCTCGTGGTCTACGACCCCGGTTATAAAGGAGTTGTCTCCGCCTCGACGCACCACGTCAACAATGATTACAGCGGGTTTGAGGGAATGGCGATCGAGGGGCGCCCTGCCGCTGTTACCGTTCGCGGCAAGATTCAGGTTCGCGATGGCGAGTTCGTCGGCGATCCGAAACGCGGCCGGCTGTTGAAGCGCGAACCTTCTCATTTCTAAGAGCCCTGTCGAATGTCTCTCGATCCCAAGCGAACCGTCCGTGATCTGAAGGAACTCCGCTCGCTTACCAGCGATGAGAATGGCGCGCAGCGTGTGGCCTGGACAGACACATGGCTCCAGGCACGGAGCTGGTTCCGAAATAAACTCGCTGGATTGCCTCTCGAACAGCACAGTGACGCCGCGGGGAACAATTGGGTCACGTTACGGGGTCATTCGCCGAAGACCCTTATCCTGGGCGGTCATCTTGACTCCGTCCCAAATGGTGGATGGCTTGACGGGAGTCTTGGGGTTCTCGCTTCGCTCGAAGTGTTGCGGCGCATGGCAGATGAATTCAGCGGCAAACCGCCGGTCACGGTGCGGATTGTCGACTGGGCCGATGAGGAGGGCGCGCGGTTTGGCCGAAGCCTGTTCGGGTCCTCTGCTTTCGCCGGAACCCAAACCGTCGACGCCGATCGTAATCGGACCGACAAGGATGGCGTACGTCTGGAAGACGCACTGCGGCGCTGCGGCGTCGAAATTGAGCGTATCGGGCAGGCAATTAATGAACGCGAAAATGCGGCTGCATATCTTGAACTGCACATCGAGCAAGGCCCCATACTCGAGGGAATGCGGCTGCCCCTGGCGGCGGTGCTGGGCACCAAGGGCGTAGAACGACACGCGGTCACATTCTTCGGGCAGGAGTCACATTCAGGCTCAACCCCGATGAATGTTCGTCGAGATGCACTTGCCGCAGCCGCCAAGCTGGCTCTCGAAATTCGTCCAATCGCAACAAGGCATAAAGACGCGGTCTGCACAATGGGCAGCGTCAAAACCTTTCCTGGTATTGTGACCGCCATAGTGGGCCGCTGCGAGACTACCCTGGATCAGCGGGATCTCCGTCCTGAGGTGCTCGCGGCCATGTACCGCGAAGCGGTCGAAGCGAGCAAACGTTTTGCTGGAGAGGAGGGCTGCACTGTTCAGTGGTCGCGCATCTGGAACATCGAACCGGTCCCGTTTCATCCCGAGCTGATAGCGTTTTGCCAGGAGGCGATTCGAGAGCTCACGGGTGAAGCTCCCAGTCTGCCTTCTGGACCATTGCACGACGCCGCGGAAGTGAGCAGAGGGGGCATACCTACCGTCATGATGTTCGTCCAATCGCTTGCCGGCATCAGTCATAACAAGATCGAGGATACGAAAGAGGAGTACATTGAATTATCGGTCGCAGCCCTCGACGGACTCGCAAGAAAGACGGCAGCCTGGATCCAAAACGGGTGATCTGTGGCAAGGGCGGCGGCAGACACTGGAAGGGGTGAACATGATACTCGCTGACGAACAGATTGGTGTTCGTACCGTCAATCATTGGATTGGTGGGAAATCGGTGCCGTCCGCCTCTCATCGCACGGGTACGGTTTGGAATCCCGCCACTGGCGAGAAACAAGCGACAGTAGCCTTCGCGAGTCCTGAAGAGGTCAATACAGCAGTTGCGGCAGCTAAGGCCGCTTTTCCGTCTTGGCGCTCTACCGCGCTTTCGCGCCGCGCTGAAATTATGTTCCGGATGCGCGAACTTGTCGACCGCAATCGCCGGAAGATCGCTGAACTAATCACTGCCGAGCACGGCAAAACCATTTCAGATGCAATGGGCGAAGTTGCCCGTGGGCTCGAGAATATCGAGTTCGCCTGTGGCGTCCCGAATCTCCTGAAGGGTGCTTTTTCGGAACAGGCGAGCCGCGACGTGGATGTTTACCAGATCCGCCAGCCGCTCGGAGTAGTGGCAGGTATCACTCCGTTCAACTTTCCTGCCATGGTTCCCATGTGGATGTTTGCAAACGCGATCGCGTGCGGGAACGCTTTCATACTGAAACCGTCTGAGCGGGATCCAGGCGCGAGCATGTTCCTTGCTGAGTTGCTACACGAGGCAGGCGTACCCGAGGGCATCTTTAACGTGGTGCAAGGCGACCGTATTGCGGTGAACCGCTTGCTCGAACACCCGGATGTGAAAGCGGTGAGCTTCGTCGGATCTACTCCTGTGGCCCGCGCGATTTATGAAACGGCCACACGGAACGGTAAACGAGTACAGGCCCTCGGGGGCGCCAAGAATCATATGCTTGTGCTTCCGGACGCGGACATCAATATGGCCGCTGATGCGGCTGTGTCTGCCGGGTATGGATCCGCTGGCGAGCGTTGTATGGCCATCTCCGTAGTAGTAGCGGTGGGCAGCATTGCCGATTCCCTAGTCGACGCTATCCGGGAGCGGGCCGCTCAAATCAAGATCGGCCCGGGTTTTGAAGCCGGAAACGAAATGGGGCCACTCATCACAGCCGAGCATCGAGACCGCGTCGCCTCCTACCTCGACGGTGCGGCGCAAGAGGGCGCGCGCGTAGCAATGGACGGGCGCCAGGAGCCAATCAGCAAGACGCCTGGATTTTTCCTTGCTCCCTCTTTGCTTGATCACGTCCGCCCCGGAATGCGTTGTTACGAAGATGAAATATTCGGCCCTGTCCTGAGCGTTGTCCGGGTCGAAACCTACGAAGAGGCCGTTCAACTGATCCAGGACAACCCATACGGGAACGGCACCGCGATCTTTACGCGAGATGGCGGCGCGGCCCGGCGCTTCCAGTTCGAAATCGAAGTGGGCATGGTTGGTGTCAACGTGCCCATTCCGGTGCCCGTCGCGTACTACAGTTTTGGCGGCTGGAAGGCATCTCTCTTCGGCGACCTGCACATGTACGGACCGGAAGGAATTCAGTTCTACACCCGAGGCAAGGTGGTCTCCAGCCGCTGGCCCGATCCAAGCACAAGCAAGGTGGATCTGGGGTTCCCCCAAGTCCGATAACCGGATCTCACGTTTGCCGTTTTCCCGAAGAGATTTTCTGATCGGATGCGGCCAGACCGCAGCGCTTTCGCTGGCGCCCGGAGGAGCGAGACCGGAAGATGCAGAAGCCACCTTCCATCTCCAGCCGAATTATCGCGAGCGTACGCCTCTGGAGCCGGTGCTTGGAAAGAGAACGGCTGGTTCCGATGCTTTTCCTCTCGAGAAAGACCATGAGCAGATTGCCGCGATCCTGGCAAACTGGAGCGCCGGCCTGCGTGACGAGCAGCAAAGAATGCGTGCGATCGAGAAGATCCTGGCAGCAGATTTTCGAGGGTGTTCGCTGCAGGCGTCACGCGCAGAGCCTATTCGCCAGAGTCCATTGTTCGAAGTTCGTGAGCTTAACTTCGAGCGCGAGCTCATTCACGGGCGTGAATCCTTCGTCAAAGACCTGCACACCTACTTTAGCGATCTGCCGAACCTGCTCACTTCCGAGTTTCAGGTAACCAGCATCGCCGTCAGCCCGGAACAGGACCTTCTTACAGACATTAGCTACGAGTTGGTGGGCTCAGGCCCTGGCTTCTACCGCGAACAGCGCATCGGCCTATGGCACTTGAGATGGCAAAAAGCCGTTTCCGGCGAGTATTGTTTGCGAGAGTGGCGACAAGACGAGGAGACTCGCAGCCGATCCAAATCGCCGGTCTATAACGATCGGACGATCCCTGCTTTCGGTCACAACCAATCCTATTCCCGGCAACTCATTCACGGAGTTGACTACTGGCGCACCGTGCTCGACGGCGCCTCCCGCATCGATATCTATGGTCACAACGGCGTTTCAGTGGGAGACATAGACGGAAATGGTTTCGACGACGTCTATGTATGCCAGCCTGCTGGCCTTCCGAATCGCCTCTATCGAAATCGCGGCGACGGAACCTTTGAAGACATCACCGAGGCAGCCGGCGTCGGCGTACTCGAAAACACTGCCTGCGCACTGTTCGCTGATCTCAATAACAACGGGCACCAGGACCTCCTGGTTGTGCGCGCAAATGGTCCTCTATTATTTGTAAACGACGGCACTGGAAAATTCCTTGCTAAACCCGAGGCGTTCAGATTTGCTGGTGAACGGCAAGGCACGTTCACCGGTGCTTCCGCGGCCGACTATGACCGAGACGGATGGCTTGATATCTACTTCTGTCTCTACGTCTACTATCAGGGCACGGATCAATACAAATATCCGGCGCCTTACTACGATGCGAACAACGGGCCGCCCAATATTCTGATGCGCAATAACCGCGATGGAACCTTTCGCGAGGCCACCGCCGAATCAGGACTGAACCAGAACAACACGCGCTATAGTTTCTGCTGCGGGTGGACCGACATCGATAACAATGGCTGGCCCGACCTATACGTCGCCAACGATTTTGGGCGGAAAAACCTCTACCGCAACAACGGGAATGGCACATTTACAGACATTGCGGGTCCATCGGGTACCGAGGATGTCGGCGCGGGCATGAGCGTCTGTGCTTTCGACTACGACAACGATGGGCGCCAAGACCTCTATATCGCCGATATGTGGACGGCCGCCGGTGAACGCATCACCAATGAAGAGGCGTTCCGCAAGAATTCAGCCGCTTCGACGCGTGCGTTGTTTCGTAAGCACGCCATGGGAAATTCTCTGTTCCGGAACAAAGGAGCAACGCTCTTTGAAGACCGTACCGCCGCCGCGAAGGTCGGGATGGGACGCTGGTCCTGGTCGAGCGATGCTTGGGATTTCGATCACGACGGTTTTCTCGATCTTTACATCACGAACGGGATGATTTCGGGGACCATCCGGGAAGACCTGAACGGCTTTTTCTGGCGACAGGTTGCGGCAAATTCACCGGACGAAGCGAAACCTTCGCATTCCTATGAACAGGGATGGAATGCAATCAACGAACTCATACGGGCCGATTACAGCTGGAGCGGTTTCGAACGGAATGTCTTTTACGCCAACAATGGGGACGGCAGCTTCTCCGATGTCTCCGGTGTCATAGGGCTAGATTTCCTTGAAGACAGCCGCTCATTCGCACTGGCCGATCTCGACCACGATGGCCGGCTGGAAGTGATTCTGAAGAATCGAAACGGTCCTCAGTTGCGCCTGCTGAAGAATGAGATGAGTGAGTTGCCGCCATCGATTTCGTTCCGTCTACGAGGAACGAGAAGCAATCGCGATGCAATTGGGGCGGCTGTCACGGTCGAAACCGATCAGGGGAAACAGACGCGTCTGCTTCAGGCTGGATCCGGCTTTTTGTCCCAGCACAGCAAGGAGCTGTTTTTCGGCCTGGGGAGGGCCAGCGGCCCGATACGCGCTTCCGTTCGATGGCCGAGCGGTTTGGTGCAATTGCTCCACGGGCTTCCGCCTAATCACAGGATTCATGTCGAAGAGGGCGGAAGCTCTTTCCGTGCCGAACCGTTCCTTCCGTTCAGTGCAGCCGTCGCGCCGCCGCAGCAACAGGAGCGTGAGACGCTGCCAGAGGCGATCGAAATATGGCTGCTCTCACCCGTGACCGCCCCGGACTTTTCACTCCCTGACCAGATAGGGCGACAACATACGCTTTCCAAGCTTCGGGGTAAACCCGTTTTACTCTACCTTTCAGCAAGCGAATCCGTGTCATGCCGGGAAGGGTTAATAGCACTCGACCGAGTCTATCGAAGCTGGGCAGCTCAGGGTCTTCACTTGCTGGTTATCGATTTCACTGGACTTGAGAAGGCCCGCAGCCAACCGTTTTCCTTTCCGCTTCTGAGCGCCTCCGAGGACACGGCAGCCGTTTATAACATCCTGTACCGCGCGCTCTTCGACCGGCATCGTGATCTTGCTTTGCCGGCGTGTCTGTTGCTGGACAAAAGCGGCGATATCGCCAAAGTGTATTCAGGTCTGCTCAACCTCGCTCACGTTGAGCGGGATTTCCGCTCAATACCTGCTTCCATCGCGGATCGAATCGCCGCGGCGCTCCCCTTCCCCGGCAACGCGGCCACGTTCGAGTTCGGCCGGAACCATCTCTCGCTTGGCTCCGTGTACTTTGAACGAGGCTACCTGGAGCAGGCGGAGACCTGGTTCCAGGTTGCGCTTCGCGACGACCCATCGAGCGCGGAAGCGCAATACGGATTGGGAAGCGTTTACCTGAAGCAGGATAAAACAGAGCTGGCCGCGGCTAGCTTCGAGCAGGCTGTAAAGCTGGACGCAAGCTACTCCAACACGAAGCCGGATGCGTGGAACAACCTGGGCCTGATCGCCATTCGAGCGGGTCGCACCGATGCCGCTATAGGGTACTTCGAAGACGCTGTTCGCCTCAGTCCCGACCACGTGATTTCGCTTGAAAATCTTGGCAACGCATACCGGCAAGCTAACCGCTGGGATGACGCCCGGCGCACGCTTGAGCACGCGATCGATGTCGCACCGGAAGACCCGCAAGTGAACTACAGTCTCGGTATGGTGTTCGCGCAGACGAATCAGCCCGGCCGTGCTTTTGATTTTCTGCAGAAAGCTCTGGAGTTGCGCCCCGATTATCCGGAAGCAATGAACAACCTCGGGGTCCTGTACCTCAGAACGCGGCGGCGGGACGAGGCAATTGCCGAATTTGAGAAGTGCATTCAAACCGCGCCGGGATTCGATCAGTCATACCTAAACCTCGCGCGCGTTTACCTGATCGAAGGCGATCGTGAAAAGGCACGTGTCACGCTTTTATCTCTCTTGAATAGACATCCGGATCACGCGGAAGCCCAGCGAGCGTTGCGGGCAATCAAGTGAAAAGCATTTCGAGAATTGCAATCGCTTCCTGGGCTCTGGCCGCGATTGCGATCTCCCAGCCAACCGATCACTATCCCGCGAGTTGGTGGACGCCGGTGTCCGAAGCCGGTGCGCCGGACTGGGAGATTCTCCCGCAGGCAGCTAAACGGGGCGAGGTGATTTTATCCAAACGCAACGAACTCGGTATTCTGTCCAATTTCGCGCCGACTCCATTCGATTTCCGGGGGAAGCGCTATGCGAGTGTCGAAGGTTTATGGCAGATGATGCTGTATCCGGAGAGCGCATCCGATGCTCGGGCCGTAAATCAGACCATCGTCTGGCGCTATACACGGGATCAAGTGGCGCAAATGACTGGTTTCGAGGCTAAAGAGGCTGGCACGCTGGCCGAGCAAAACATGCAGAAACTTGGCATCGATTGGGTCACTTTCGACGGGCGGCGTTTGCCTTACCGGTCGATGGTGAAAGCTGAGCATTACCGGCTGATTCGCGAAGCCATGCTCGCCAAGCTCAATCAGAATCCGAAGGTCCGCGAGATGCTCTTGTCCACGGGCGACCTCGTTCTCCGTCCAGACCACGTTCAGGAAGTAAATGCGCCCCCGGAGTGGGCATATTTTCAGATCTGGATGGAAATCCGGAGCGAACTTAAACAGCGCGCCGCCGATTCCGCATTAGGTGCTGTCGAATTTTCCGATCAGCCGAAGTTTGAAGTTGCCGGTCTCACCGAGAGCGCATATATAGGCGGTTATGGTTCTGATGCAGGCGTGAACTCGGTTGAGGCCCTTACTAAAGCAACAGATGCCTTAAGGAAGAAAGCCCCACAAACCGATTCGATCTCGATCGGGCAGACGAAAACTTCTCTTGATGCCGCACTCAAAAGAGACCCGAACAACGCCGATCTACATCACGCCCTTGCTGCGTTCGAGGAGCGTTCAGGTAAACCCCTCGCGGCCGTTCACGAATTCGAACGCGCGGCTGAACTGCAGCCCAGTGAAGGCAATCTATTCGACTGGGGAACCGAACTGCTCTCGCACGATGCCGCCCAAGCAGCAGCTGAGGTATTTGGTAAGGGTCTGCGTCTGTTTCCCCATTCCTCGCGCATGCTGCTCGGCTCTGCCGTGGCCTGCTATGCACGCGGCGAGTATGCGCAAGCAGCCGGTTACTTTTTCAAAGCTACAGACCTGAACCCTTCGGATCCCGAACCCTACCTCGTACTGGCCAATGTGCAGGCGCCGGAGATCACCGGGAGCGGCGGTTACCTGGAGCGCCTGGCCCGCTTCGTACAAATTCAGCCTGAAAACGCGCGCGCAAATTACTTCTATGCGGGTACCTTGTGGAACCCAAAGAGTAACTCCACTACTCTGGAATCCTTGGCTCACGCGCAATCCTTTCTCGAAAAGGCCGTGCATCTTGATCCCACTCTTGCCCCGGCCTGGCTGCAGCTAGGCATGCTGTATTCAGAGAAGCAGGACTTCGCTACAGCTGAGAAAGCTTACCAAAAAGCGATCAGTGCCGATCCCGCGTTGGAGCAAGCTCATTACCGTCTTGCGGCGGTTTACCGCAAACTCGGCGAGACACAAAAGGCTCAACAGGAAACCGAAATCTTTGACCGGCTTGTCAAGAGCTCTACGCGCGCCAGAAAACAAGAACGCGCCAACCTACAGCGGTTTGTAATCGACCTCAAGAGTTCGGGTTCAAATCAATGAGGCCGCGGTGTAGGCGCCTGGATGAGCCTGGCGAACATCTCGTAGAACTTTTCCTTGTCCAGGTCCAATTGAATCTCGACAGGTTTCGCCAGAGGTTTGGAAGGAAATGTTGCCTCTGAGGTAAGAGTGTCGCCGTATGCAGGGCCTCGACTCAAATCTACACTTATGTATCTCACCTTCTTCTTCGTGATGATAGTGGGATCCATCCAGGCCGCTGCGGCGAGTTCGTCCCACATAAAATCGTTTCCTATGCCCGGCAGATAAAAGCGTTGAACGTACTGTGCCGCAGCATTCTGGCTCTGTCCAATTCGCTTCACCAATTGAGGACTGAGCCGCGCCTTGATGGATACATCGGTCGGTGTGCAGACGATTCTGTTCCAGGGTGCGCGCAGCACGATCTCTGCAGCTTCGGGATCGAACCAAAAGTTAAACTCATGCCGTGGGTTCTCCGCAAACTCTGGATAATCCGTGTCAGGGTTGAGGCTGCCTCCCATAAACACCAGCTCACGTGCGAGTCCAGCGAACTGTGGATCCATCGAAACGGCCAAGGCGAGGTTCGTCATTGGGCCGCCTTCATAGATGGTCACTTGGTTCGGAAACTTATGCACCATCCGGACAAGAAAGTTGACGGCATTCTCGTCTGAAGGTTTGGTTGCCGGCTGTCCTTCAGGCAAGGGCGGGACGAAGGAGGACTCATGCCACCAGCGCTCATCCCAGGCGCCTTTGTAGGACACCTTCCCGTAAAGTCCTTCCCATATCTTCGTTTCTTGGCGGTTGCGAATTAGGGGAGCGCCTGCTCCGCTCATCACTGGGATGTCAGTGCGTCCGATCAGTTCGAGAAGGCGCAGCGTGTGAGCCAGCTCTTCATCGCGCCATTGGTCGCCCGTGACAATTGTGATCCCGAGGACTTCGACTGCCGGCGACTGAATCAGAAGCAGCAGCGTCTGCATGTTGCTGCCGCCCGGTCCGGAAGCATCTTCGTTGATAATCACCTTCCGGCGAGGTTCGGCCCATGCAAGCGAACAAGCAAACAGCGTCAAGCTGATGAGCCAGTAGAATACCCGAGATCGCACCATAAGCTCTCAGGTTATCCGCTCGTGTTCCGAGCGTGATCAAAAGAGGAGCTTCAAGGCAAACTGAATCACGCGCGGATTGCCGACGGTGGTATTCACGACCCCGAACGTGGCCGAGTTGATATCGCCACCAGGCGTACCGAATTGTGCGTGGTTGAACAGGTTGAAGAACTCGGAGCGGAAATCCAGCCGCATTCCCTCTCGAGGCAGCGGAAAGTGTTTGATTGCCGAAAAGTCAGTGTTTATGAAGTTCGGTCCCGAAACCGGCGTGCGCGAAGCGTTCCCCAATTCACCGGTTCCCGGAAGCGCGAAGCAGGAGGTGTTGAAATACTGGCTCAGAGTCGCCGAACCGGACGTCGGGTCGCAAGTCTGATTGGGCCTGTTGAGACTGTTGCCGTTGTTCTGGAAGTTCACGCCGGACTGGTTATTGCTATCTACGATGAACACCGGAAATCCGGAAGTCGCCCGCTCGATCACAGTCAGTTCCCAGCCTCCGGCGATTTGGTTTACCGGTCCGCTCCACGAGTTTCCGAACTTCTTGCCCCTGCCGAACGGCAACTGATAGATGACGCTTCCCGTGAAGGTGTGATTAAGATTGATCTGCGATAGCCCCCAATCTAACTTTTCCCAGTTGGGCAGGGGATAGTATGTTGCTCCGATCAGCGATCCCAAACCATCTGTGAAGCCGTTATCATGTGCGCGAGCATAAGTGTATCCGATCAGCGCATAGAGTCCATGTTTATCGCTGCGAGTCTCCGCCTTGACCTGGAAAGAATCGTAATGAGCTCGTCCGATGTCGCTGATGTTTGAGATTGTTGAAAACGGAAAAGCTGGATAGGGCACTCCGAACGCTGCGCCGTCGGGTCCGCAGCCTAGCGTATATCCAGGAACGCTTCCACAAGCGGACGGGGAAGCCACGTTCCGGTTATTGCCATCAATCAGAATGTGCGAACTGCGAGATCCGGCATAACCAGCCGTGACCACGAGATTACCGAAGAACTGGTGCTCCAGATTCGCGTTGAACTGTTGCACCCGGCCAAGTTTGAAATCCAGATTCTGTGATTGAATCGTTCCCGTGAAGTCTGCCGGATTCGGCGGTGCGGTGAAGATGGGGAAGCCGCTCGACGCGCTTATTGCCCCGGGTGTCTGCCCGTAAACCGTGGCGCAGGCAGCCGTTGCGAACGTACAGCCGCCACCAAAGGCGAACTGATCGGATTCAGCGTAAAAGGGCGGATTCTGCCATAGACCCTGGGCGCCCTGGCTCCACGCCGAATCATGAAAAATTGCATAACCGCCGCGAATTACGGTCGAATCCGATCCGAAAGCTTTCCAGGCCGCGCCGACCCGGGGCTCGAGTCCTGTTTTGTCGAACCTAACGCCAGCCGAGTCGCCGACTCCATTCTGTCCCGGTATCAGGAAGTTGCCAGTTGCCGGGTCGAAGTTGGCCTGTCTGTTTGCCACCTCCGTGATCGGAGTCGTCAACGCCCATGCCAGGCCCAGGTTCAGCGTCAGGTTTTTGCCGACTCGCCAATCATCTTGTATGTAAGGGCGGAAAGTCTTCCAGCGCCGCCCAAGCATATTTCCGTTAAAGGTCTGGTCGTGTATCGCTAAGCTCGGCAAACCAAGCAGTAAGTCGGCCTCCGCTTCGCCCGTCCACGCGCCGCTGTAGATCCAGTAGCCATCGGCGAAGCCCTCCGTTTTGACATTCATCTGGTTGGCGCGGATAGCGCCGCCGACTTTGATATCGTGACTGCCGCGAACCATGTCGAGTGAGTCAGCCACGCTGAAGACGTTCGTTCCGCCTGTGAATGGAGAGTAGCCCCGGTCGCCGAGCGACCAGTAGCCCCCCGAGACTTGCGTTGACGTGAGACCGCAACTCTCACCGCCCAGGTTCGCGCCGGGAATGCCCAGCGCTGCTGAGAGACAGCTGCCGGTTCCCTGCGAGGAGATGTAGTTGAAGATGCGGTTGTAGCCGGCGCTGACCTGGTTGACGGTCCTTGGCGAAAACACGTGCGTTTCGGACAGAGCGACGTTTCGGCCGTGATTTAGAATGCCCTGATTACTGCCAAACGGATTTTGTTCTGCAAAACCAGGCGACCCGCCGGGCACGAAAGACGTTGCCTGATCGTAGCTGAAGCGAGCAAATGCATTGTCCTTGGCTGAAAAATTTTGATCGAGACGGCCATCGAACTCGCCCTCATTCAGTTTGCGTACGGGCTCGTTCACGTAGTTGTAACCGAGCGCAGAGTTGTTCGCATTTGGCGCCGGGTACAGATTGATCATCTTGGCGGTGATGGGGTTGATCAAATTTGCCGGGATCTTGTTACAGTTCGCCCCCGAGGGCTGGCTCCTATTGGCGTTCGCCATAAGCGCATTGCCTGCGCTATCGCACTGGAACGCCGTGTTCCCTGACCCGGTTACGTTCGGATTGATAATAAAACCGGATCTCGGGTTCCCGAAAGCATCGTCGGTGAAGTCACCGGTCCGCATGGCTTCGCTCGGGACCAACCCGGTGAAAGGGATACCGTGCCGCTGCATCTTGTTTTGAATGTCGGCAAAAAGGAACGTTTTGTCCTTCTTTATCGGGAGTCCGACCGATCCGCCGAATTGATTCAGGTTGAACTTTTCAGTCGAGACCGCAAAAAAACTTCGCGCATCCAGACTCGTGTTCCGAAAGAATTCAAACGCTGAGCCATGGATCTGGTTGGTTCCCGATTTTGTTGTTACCAGCACGGTCGGGCCGGCGCGAAAACCGAATTCTGCTGAGTAGTTGTAAGTTAAAACTTTGAACTCCTGAATGGCGTCGATCGACGGCAGAATCGCGATTCCGCCCGCTGTCAGCTCGTTATTATCATTGCCATCGAGCAGCCAATCCGTACTGTTCGCCCGGGAGCCCCCCACCGATAACGAGAAGGAGCCTCGCGCGGAGACTTCGCTGCTGGGGCCTCCATTGAAGAAACTCTGCGGATTTGTTTCCTGCACTGTGCCAGGAGTTAACGTCGCAAGTTGGACGAAATCCCGACCGTTCAAAGGAAGTTGAGCAACCTGTTGAGACGTTATAACCTGGCCAAGAGTCGGGTTTGCTGTTTCGACCGCCACGGGGGAGGCCGTTACATCGACTGCTTGCTGCACCGCCGAGGGGGAGAGAGTGAAATTCAACTCCCGTTGTTCGTTCGTCTGGAGGACCACATCTCTCACGATTTCGGTGCCAAAGCCACTTGCTTGGGCGCGCAGCTCATAGGTAGCCACACCAAGCAAGGGAACGATGTAATGCCCCGCAGTATCCGTCACCGCCTCACGTGAAGCGCCCGTTGCCGGTGCGGTTACCGTTACTTTCGCTCCCGACACTGAGCCGCCGCTCGCGTCGGTCACACTTCCTGAGATGGTCCCTGTGGCTTGCCCGAAAGCCGAACAACAAATCAGAGCCAAGATGCACGAGGCGACCAGCGCCCGCGATAAATTGTGCACTTTCATCAGATCTCCCTACTCCGCCCACCGACGAGAAGGTCGAACTAGGACTCTGAAACTTCGCTCCCGGTGATTTGCACTAGTATCGTAGGTACTTGAGATCGTGTCAATGAAATTCGGGTTCGCGCCATTCACCGGAGCCGCTGTTTCGATTTGGCTAATCTCGTACTGGGGCGCGGGGACGTTTGTCGTTTGGTCAGCTTCGAATCCCACACTGCTTAAGTTCCCGAGCTAGTACCCTGACTAAGAACTCATCCCGCAATCGTTATTACCAAGGGCGAATTACCGATCACTTCGATGGGCTCCGGTTCTTCCATCCAGGTCTCCCTCCATCGGACAAGAGCTTGTTCGATGTTCTTAAATGGCGGCTTCTGGGCAAGAGGTCTCGCTGGCCGAGATTCGTTCCGGCACAGACCGGCTTTCGCCCTTCGACGTGTGTCGAAGGCTTGCAAATCACCCATGTTGGTCATTCTTCCTATTTAGTGCAGACGAACAGTCGAAATATCCTGGTCGATCCCGTATGGGCCGAACGCGCGAGTCCAATACAGTGGGTGGGGCCGCGCCGGCACAACCCGCCCGCTATTCACTTAAAGGATTTGCCGCCCATCCACACAGTCCTGGTGACCCACAATCACTATGATCACCTCGATACGACCACTCTTCGCCGGCTCTGGGAAACTTACCGCCCTCAAATCTTCGCTCCACTCGGCAATGACGCAATCATCCGGGCAGCTGCGCCCGAGATCGACGTACAGACCGGGGACTGGTGGGCTGATTTTGTGCTCTCAAACAACACAAAGCTGACCATTGTCCCGTCATATCACTGGTCCTCCAGACGAGTCGCAGACAGGCGGATGGCTCTCTGGGGTGGCTTTGTTCTCGAAACGCCGGAAGGGGCAATCTATTGCGCCGGGGACACAGCTTATCGTGACGGTGCAGTATTTCGAACGATCGGGAACCGCTTTGGCCCGCCTGAAGTAGCGATTCTCCCAATCGGGGCTTACGCGCCTCGATGGTTCATGCAAACACAGCACGCCAATCCGGAAGAGGCGGTCCAGATCGCTCTTGATTGCGGAGCGAAGCAAGTTTTGGGAATCCATTGGGGCACTTTTGCACTCACGGACGAGCCGTTCGAAGAACCGGCTGAACAATTGAGAACGGTGGTTGAAGCGAAAGGTCTGAATGAAGAACGTTTCAGAGCTTTGCGGCCCGGAGACATATGGAAACGCGGTCTGCGCACCACGATTGAGGGCGTAGGATAGGGGCGGCGAGAACGTGACCCCGGCACCGTTTGCCTCACTTGCTCCGTCAACCATTCTGCTCGTTTGCCGTCACGATCTGTGTGAACCGATATGTGATGCCAATTGGGAACGGGAAGGGCGTCTGGGTAGTTGTGGTGCTGATCAGCACCGTCGCGGCACATGGTCTACAAGCCAACGGGCTGAAGCGAGCAGCCGATGCACGGCAATATGCAGCCTTTACCAAGCCGCTTTCGAAGGCAGACCGGCTTCACCACGCATTAGATCGTCTTACATTTGGCGCACGGCCGGGCGACCTGACCCATATTCAGCAAACCGGGCTCAAGAGTTGGATAAAAGCACAGCTTTATCCGGAGAAACAGCCCGAAAATCCGCTTCTCGAGCGACATCTGGCCGATCTTAGCTCGCTGCGGATGAGCATCCATGAGACATATGAACGTTACCCGCCTCGGCAGGGGATCGCTGCAATCGCGCATGGCCGGGCAGGTTTGCCGGAAGACCCGCAACTGCGATATGTCACGATTCAACTGGCTAAACAATACCTCCAAACGCGAGATGCAAGCCCGGAAACAAGTCCGGCTTCGATCGCCGGCGATTCCAGCCCTGATGCTCGAGCGAAGCTATCGTCCATCCTGACAGCGGACCAGCTCACTCTTCTTAAGAGCGGCACACCGGACGAAAAGAGGCGAGTACTTGCAGCCATCCCACGCAGCCAGACTCTGGATTTGGCCTTGGCGCTGCCGGTTCCCGAGCGAAGGCGTTTACTCTCCTTCGCTCCAGTCAGCTTGCGCCGTGAACTGATGCTGACGGTGAATCCGGAGAATGTGGTCGCGAGCGATCTGGCGGAAGGCAAGATTTTGCGCGCAGTCTACGGGAGTCATCAGCTGGCCGAATTACTTGATGACTTCTGGTTCAATCACTTCAACGTTTTCGTGGGTAAGGGTGCTGACCGCTACCTGGTTACGAGCTTCGAGCGGGATGCCATCCGACCCAACATGTTTGGCAACTTCTACGACTTGCTGCTGGCAACGGCGAAAAGCCCGGCAATGCTGTTTTACCTCGACAACTGGCAATCGGCGGCGAACGACGCGCGTGATGCCCAAAAAGGTAATCGCAAATCCAGAGGTCTGAATGAGAACTATGGCCGCGAACTGCTGGAGCTGCACACACTCGGTGTGGATGGCGGGTATACGCAACACGATGTCGTGGAAGTGGCGCGGTGTTTCACGGGATGGACCATCGCCAATGCGCAGAAGGGTGGAGGCTTTGAGTACAACGACAAAATGCACGATAAAGGCTCCAAAATCGTGCTTGGCCACGTCATCAAGGCCGGTGGCGGCATGGAGGACGGTATTCAGGTGCTCGACATCCTTGCGCATCATCCGTCCACAGCCCATTTCATTTCGCTTGGGCTCGCTCAAAGATTTGTAGCCGACAATCCGCCGCCCTCACTGGTCGAGCGGATGTCGAAGACCTTCCTTAAATCCGGCGGCAATCTCAGGCGAGTCGTCGAGTGCATGCTGAGTTCGCGAGAGTTCTGGTCGCAAGGAGCTTACCGCGCCAAAGTAAAGACACCGTACGAGCTGGTTGTAAGCGCCGCCCGCGCAACAAATGCCGAGGTGTCTTCTGCCTACAGCCTCGAGAAGGAGTTGCAGAAAATGGGCGAGCCGCTCTACCGGAAGGTTGACCCGCGGGGCTACTCGAGCCTAAGCGCCGACTGGGTAAACTCAGGTGCTCTGCTAGAGCGCATGAATTTTGCTCTCGCACTGGCTCAAGATCGCGTGCCCAACGTGGCGGTGGACTCGAGTCCCTGGGCGCCCACCAGGCCGCAAGATCGGATGGCGATCGCGCGAAGCGTCTTGAATGCGGAGCCAAGCAACCAAACACGTGCAGCCATCGCGCAGAGTATTTTGAGCGGGGACGGGCAGCAAGAAGTCCCAGTGGGCTTGGTTGCCGGCCTGGCCCTCGGGTCACCCGAGTTCCAGCGTCACTGACCAAACGATTGAGGAGTATCAATAATGCCATCCCGCAGAGTCTTCCTGAAGCAATCGGCGCTAGCCATGTTCGGATCGGGATCAGTTCCCACCTGGCTTTCACGCGCGGTTTACAGCGCGGAAGCGCCGGCGCGGCGCAAGAAAGTCTTCATCGCGATTTTTCAGCGTGGTGCGGTTGACGGCTTGAACGTGGTAGTGCCGCACGCCGAGCCCGCTTATTACGCGATGCGTCCCTCGATTGCTGTCCCGCGGCCGAATGGCACCGAAGCTGGCGCGATCGAGCTCGATGGGCACTTTGGCCTTCACCCGGCTCTTCGCTCCCTAAAACCGCTCTGGGACGCTAAGCAACTGGCCATTGTTGAAGCAGTAGGTTCGCCTGATCCTACGCGCTCGCACTTCGACGCGCAGGATTACATGGAATCCGGAACACCCGGCGTAAAAGCAACTCTGGACGGCTGGCTTAATCGCGCCCTGATCACCGAGCCGCGGCCGTCCCCAGTTCGAGCGGTCAGCCTGGGCCCGGATCTTACAAGAACGCTCCAGGGCAGGAATGCCGCGGTCGCGATTGGCAATATCGCTGACTTCCAAGTTAAGGAAACCGAAGCCGCGAACACGTTCGAAAGCATGTATGGAACCTCGTCCGATCGAATCCTAAACGGCACAGCTACGGAAACCTTCGAAGCTGTGAAGATCATGCGCGTGCTCCAGAAGACGCACTATGAGCCGTCGAACGGAGCTCGATATCCGAAAGGACGCCTGGGTGAAAGCCTGCAGCAGATTGCTCGGCTGATCAAAGCGGATGTCGGGCTGGAGGTTGCGTTCACCGATGTAGGCGGGTGGGATACGCATGTCAATGAAGCAGGGGCACAGCCGCACCTCGGCCAGCTCGCGAACTTACTGCGTGAGTTCGGTGACGCGCTATCTGCCTTTTCACAGGACATGGGCGATGGAATGGCTGACATAACGCTTGTAACCATGTCGGAGTTTGGCCGCACCGTCAAAGAAAATGGAACTCGGGGAACCGATCATGGACACGCCAATACAATGTTCGTGCTCGGCGGAAACGTACAGGGCGGCAAGGTTTACGGAGAATGGCCCGGGCTTGAGCGCGAGCAACTCTACCAGGAACGGGATCTGAAGGTCACGACGGATTTCCGCGCAGTACTTTCAGAGCTTGTGGCACGGCAGATGGGAAATCGCGACCTGCGTGCTGTCTTCCCTGGATTCAACCCGAGCGGCTTCCGGGGATTATTGAAGAGCTAGCCCTGCCTTTTATCTGAGAGTAGTCGGTTTTCTCCGCCACCTCAGTATTGAGACCCGAATGAAGCCAAAAATCTACAAGATCGGACCCACATGGATTCTGTGGGTCCCCGGCGTACGCGTTTACAGATTCGAAAGTTGGGGACGAGCGCTTCAGCACGCGCTCGGAGCCGAGATACCGGCGCGCTAAAGCAGGCTCACTGCTTCTGCTGCGCGAAGCGCCAGGCGTCTGACATAATCTGCTCGATACCGGCGCGCGCCGGTTTCCAGCCGAGTGTTTGCTGGAGCTTGCTTGAATCAGCTACCAAACTGGGCGGATCTCCTTCACGCCTCGGACCCATGGTGAACGGAACCTTCTTCCCCGTCACCTTTTCAGCCGCCGTAAGCACCTGTTTAACGGAGTGACCTAATCCGGTCCCCACATTGAAAACGTCAGAGTTACCGGCGCGGAGCAAACTTTCGACGGCATGTATGTGGGCTTCAGCCAGGTCGCTCACGTGAATATAGTCACGGATACAGGTCCCGTCTGGTGTAGGGTAGTCGTCTCCGAAAAGCGTGACCGGCCGGCCCGTTTGCACAGCTTGCAGAATGAGCGGGATCAAATGCGTTTCGGGATCGTGCCGCTCGCCTAATCCTGCCTCAGGTTCAGCCCCGCACGCGTTGAAGTAGCGCAACCGGATGCTCCGAAACTCACGATAACGGTCAAGCCATTCAAGGATATTCTCCACCATCACCTTCGACTCACCATACGGATTGATAGGCGCGATGGTTTCGGTCTCCGGAATGGGCACGGTTTTCGGAACTCCGTAAGCCGCGGCTGTGGACGAAAAAACCAGCTTCTTCACACCCACATCCAGCATCGCTTCAAATAGTGAAAGGGATCCGCCGACATTGTTCGCGAAGTAAAGCTCGGGTCGCTGCGTTGACTCACCTACGGAAATGTAGGCAGCAAAGTGAATGACGGCCTCGATCCCTTCATCCTTCAATAATGCGGTTAGTTTCTCTTTTTCACGAAGATCGATTACTCTGAGGATGTCCGGTGGTACAGCGTCCCGGTAACCTCTCGCGAGATTGTCAACGACAACTACCGAATGTCCGCTCTGCTCTAAAGAGCGGCGCGTATGCGAGCCGATATAGCCGGCGCCTCCAGTGACGAGAATCTTAGCCACGCCTCCGAGTGTAGCGGACGCCGCGAAAATAATGACGCAAGAAGAGGCTCCGTAAGATCCTGAAGTTAGATGGCGCTCGTTGAAGCCAGAAACGTTACGAAAATCTACCGAACTCAGGGTGAGCAGGTTCTGGCTCTGCACAATATCTCGTTCACTCTCGAAGCAGGCGATTTTGTGGCGCTTGTCGGGAGAAGCGGCGGGGGCAAGTCAACCCTTCTCAACCTTTGTGGCGCGATGGATTTCCCGACCGAAGGCGAAATCGAGCTTGACGGGCGCGTAACAACGAATCTCTCTGACGCCGAACTCACGCGCGTCCGCCGGGAAAAGGTGGGATTCATTTTTCAGTCGTTTCAGCTGATCCACACTCTTTCGGCGGTGGAGAACGTGGAATTGCCTGCTCTACTTGCGCGAAAACGAAAAGCGCGGCAGATCGCTCTTGAACGCCTGCGTTGGGTTGGGATGGAGCAGTACGCCCACCGTTTAGTGCACCAGCTTTCAGGCGGACAGCAGCAGCGCATTGCAATTGCGCGCGCCCTGGCAAATGATCCGAAACTGCTGCTCGCCGACGAACCGACGGGCAATCTGGATACGGCCACCGGCGAACTGGTGTTGGACCTCCTGAACCGCACAGCGCGGGAGTTCGGGGTGGCTGTGATGATGGCAACGCATAGCGTGGAGAGCACAGAGATGGTGGATCGCGTTGTCCGCCTGCGCGATGGGCAACTTTCGGAAGCCGCCGTGCCGAGATGAAGTACTGGCTCCTCTTATTTGCGCGGCTAATCCTCAGGCCAGTTGCCCGCGAACCGGTGCGCGCCATATTAACTGTCTCAGCCATCGCTCTCGGAGTCGGCGTGGTAATTGCAATCGATCTGGCGGGTCAGGCCGCGGCGGGCAGCTTCCACTCGTCCCTGGAATCGCTCACCGGGAAAGGGGACCTGTTGATCTCCGGCACACCTGCGGTCGATGAGAGCCTTCTCGGCAAACTGGTTCAACTTCCATACGACGCCGAATTTTCGCCGCGGGTAGAGGATTTCGCTTCGATCGACGGCAAGGGCGAAGCGCTTCCTTTCCTCGGGCTTGATTTGATCGGACACGTTCAACGCCAGGAATTCGATTCAGGTGGAGCTGGATCTTCCGCTCCATTGCTCAGCGAACAAGATCCCGTCTGGGCCGGTTCTGGAACGGGTCTGCACGCGGGCGAACGCGTCCACCTTCTCATCAACGACACGATGAGAGAGTTCACCGTAGCAGGCCTCCTGCAGGGGCAGCAGCTGGGTGAATCGAACGTAATCGTCACAGATATCGGTGTAGCTCAAAAGGTGACGGGCAAGCTGGGGCGGCTGGATAGCATCGACGTGCGGATCCCCGCCGGAAGTTCAGTGACCGCATGGCGAGATGGGTTGAAGCAGCACCTGCCTGCCGAGGTCAACGTTGAGCCGCAAGGTTCCCGAACGGAGGAGAACCGCAAAATGCTCGCCGCGTTCCGCTGGAATCTGCGCGTTCTGAGCTACATTGCCCTGGTGGTCGGCGCCTTTCTGATCTACAACACGATATCGATTTCGGTGGTAAGACGGCGCAACGAAATAGGTGTTCTTCGTGCTCTTGGGACTACGCGGGGAGCGATTCTCGGAGGTTTTCTGGCGGAATCTGTGTTCTTCGCCATCGCCGGCAGCCTCTGCGGATTATTGCTCGGTAGGTTGATGGCCATCGGGGCCGTCCGGCTGATCGGGAATACCGTCGAAGCTCTATACGTCAGCAGCCAGCCGGCGCCAGTACAGTTGAGCGTCGCCGCGGCGGTGACCGGGATTGCGTTGGGCGTAAGCGTTTCGGTCCTGGCCGCGCTTGCTCCTTCAATCGAGGCCTCACGTGTGATGCCGGTTGAAGCGATGGCCCGGGGAAGCGAGGAGTTTGTGGCTGCCGGGCGGTCGGGCTTGCGCGCACTACTGGCGCTGGCCATGTTCATCGGAGCCGCAGTTTTATCCCAATTGCCGCCAGTAGATCGCCAGCCCTTGTTTGCATACGCGGCCGTCATGCTGCTGATTGCTGGCACCGCGGCTGTCATTCCGGGGTTGATTGCCAGTTTTGTAGAGTTCACGCAGGGTCTTATCCAGAAAGCTCTGGGCGTTGAGGCCCTGCTGGCCGCACGGTCGCTGCGCGCATCGCTGAGCCGCACTTCCGTTTTGACGGCGGCTCTTGCCACAGCAGTTGCAATGACAGCCAGCGTTGCCATCATGGTCGGCAGCTTCAGGGAAACGGTAGCAGTATGGATGGATAATCAACTCCAAGCAGACTTCTACCTTCGACCGGCTGGCTCAGCTGCGGCAGACCAGCATCCAACGATGAGCCCCGCCATCGCGGATGCAATCGAAAAACTTTCGGCGGTGGCGTCCGTAGATCGTTTCCGCGCGTATCCGATCTCCTACGGGGGCTTGCCAGCCACGCTCGCCGGCGGAGAAAGCAGCCGCGCCGGCAACTCTGCGAGTACGCGTTTCCTCCCGGGTGAAAATCAGGATGCGATCCTTTCGAAACTGCCCACCGGCGACTTCGCGATTGTCAGCGAGCCCTTCGCAAATAAGCATGGCGTGAAGGTGGGCAGCACTCTGCACTTGCCGCTCGCGAATGCCACGCGAGCTTTCAAAGTACTCGGCATTTACTACGATTACTCGACCGAACGCGGCTTCATTGTGCTCGACCGCAAGACACTGCTCAAGTATCTTCCGGACCCGGCTGCGTCGAATCTGGCTGTCTATCTAAAGCCAGGCGCGAACGGGAAGACAGTGCGGGATCAGATAGATCGCGTGATAGCCCGCCACCGCGTTTTGGTGTTTGCTAATAGCGCGTTGCGTAAAGGGGCGATCGCTACGTTCGACCGTACGTTCCGCATCACGTATGCGTTGGAAGCCGTTGCGGTCGTTGTGGCTGTCATGGGGATTGCCGGCGCCCTCCTGGCGATGATCTTAGACCGCAGACGCGAGTTCGCCTTGCTTCGATTTCTTGGTGCTTCACGGTCGCAAGTGCGAAAGGTGATCTTGTGCGAGGCCGGCTTGCTGGGCTTGCTGGCGAATGCGATCGGGCTCGCCTTAGGTACGGTTCTATCGCTCATCCTGATTTTTGTCATAAATAAGCAGTCGTTTGGTTGGACGATCCAAT
The DNA here is from genome assembly GCA_963723645.1 of Terriglobia bacterium. Classification (GTDB taxonomy): domain Bacteria; phylum Acidobacteriota; class Terriglobia; order Bryobacterales; family Bryobacteraceae; genus Bog-105. Next base: position 524,163 of record CAVRRR010000003.1, on the reverse strand, counting down.
TCCACTGGCCCGTCGTCGTGCTGGTCGTCGTGCTCACGGGCGTGTACGCCGCGACCGTGCTGGCCGGCCTATATCCGGCGAGTACAGCGTTGCGCATGAATCCGATCGAGGTGATTCATGAGGAGTAGGTGGTTGCTCCTCATGCTGCTTGCCGCCTCGCTTCTTGCGGAGGATTGGCAGATAGCACTACCCTGTTACACATTTCAGTTTCCCCGCGATCACTTCAGCCATTCTGCGTATCAGACGGAATGGTGGTATTACACCGGTAACCTGCGCGCTCAGGACGGGCATCGCTATGGGTTTGAACTGACATTTTTTCGGCAGGGCGTGCATCTGCCGCGGCAAGTTGCTGAATCTGAAGATGCGGTCTGGCGGCCGGACCAACTCTATCTGGCCCACTTGGCCTTGAGTGATATCGATGGGCAATCGTTTTACAACACGGAACGCTTGAACCGGGCCGGCCCTGGGCTCGCCGGCGCGAGTCTCCACGACGGCCGCTATTGGAACGGAAACTGGCAGGTGCGCTGGGCATCGCTGCCGGATTCCCAACAGGAATTGGTTGCCGTCTCGAACCGCTTTACGCTGCGTCTGACTCTACAGCCACGCAAACCAGCAGTCATTCAGGGGCAAAAGGGCGTAAGCCAGAAAGGCCCGGCGCGCGGGCAGGCTTCGCATTACATCTCATTCACACGGCTTGCCGCGACCGGCGAGCTTAAGAAGGAGGGATCGGTGAAAGAAGTGAGTGGGACAGCCTGGATGGACCATGAATTCTTCAGCGAACCGCCGGACAGCAACCTGGCGGGCTGGGACTGGTTCGCCATCCAGCTCGAGAACAACGAGGAACTGATGCTTTACCGGCTACGCGAGAAGTCAGGGCAACTGGATCCCTACTCCTCGGGCAGCTATGTTGACGCGGGAGGGCAGGCGCACTTTCTTGATGCAAGCGCTTTCTCGCTTAACCCTGGAGTAATTTGGCAAAGCCCTCAGTCAAAGGCACGTTATCCGATCGCATGGCAGATCAGGGTGCCTTCGCTCGATCTCGAGCTCGAAGAGCAGACGGACTTGCGGGATCAGGAACTCTCCGGGGATGAGAGCGGATCGCCGAGTTATTGGGAAGGCGCGGTTCGGTACAAAGGAACGCTGCGCAAACAGCCAATTGCGGGAGTCGGTTATCTGGAAATGACAGGCTACCGGGAAGCCATCCAGTTGAGCGGCATGGCCCCGAAATAAAGACGCCGCAACGTATTTAGAAGTGGAGCTCGGCAGCTCGGGGCGCCTCGCCAGGACGTACAATCGACCGCATGGATTGCGCGAGAATCGCCGACACAAGACAACATCCGACAACGATTCCAAGCGCATAGCGCAGCGTAAACAGCTGGGACGCAAAGCCGATTGCGGGCGGCCCTACGATGAAACCGATGTAGCCGATACCGGTGACGGTGGCGATGCCCGCGCCGGGGTTTATAGATTCGACGCGACCTCCTGAACCGAAGACAAGCGGGATGATCACCGAAAAGCCCGCACCTGCGGCGGCAAAGCCCGGCAACGACCAGCCGGGCGTCTGCATTGAGAGAGCCCAGAACAAGCCGGCGGCAGCTACCAGGCTTCCAAATCGCACGGTCAGCATCGGACCGAGACGCGCCGTGATCAGATCACCCAGAAACCGGAAAACTGCCATGGAGGCAGAGAAAACGGCATAACCGGCGGCTGCTGTGCCCGCTCCGGCATGAAGCACCTGCTTCAGATAAACGGCCGTCCAGTCACCCATGGCACCTTCAGACAGCAGGCAGCAAAAGCCAATCGCGCTCAGAGCGAAAAGTACTCGCGGGATCTTGTTCAGCGGCAGTCGGCGCTCGGTGTGGCGGGCTGTTTCCCGGCGGTCGAGGAGAAGCGGGGCTACTGCCAAAGCCGCGATCAGATTCAATGAGGCACTCAATGCGAAATGGGGGAGAACCGTCACGCCGTGCGCTGCCGCCGCCCCACCCAGGCCCGCTCCGATCATGCCTCCCAGGCTGAACATGCCATGGAAGCGGGACATGGTAGGTCTGCGCAGCTCTTTCTCCACTTCAACGCCCTGTGCATTCATGGATACGTCCATGGCGGCCGCTACTGCGCCGAAAATGAAGAGCGCTGCTGAAAGCGTCAGCGTGTTAAAGGCCAAGGCGAGCAGAACTATCGAGGAGCAGAACAGGAGACTACTCCCGATGGAGATCTTCTTGCTTCCGTACCGGCTTACCAGGTAGCCAGTGAAAGGAATCGTGGTGATCGCGCCGAGGGCGGAGCTGAGAAGAGTGACGCCAAGAACGCCATTGGACAAACGGAGAGTGCTCTGCACTGCGGGTATCCTCGAAACCCAGGTGGCAACCACCAGGCCATGGATCAGAAACAGGGCCACGGTCCCCCACCAGCCAGCGCTGACGGCTTTAGAGTCCGAGGCGCTTTCGAACATAGATGGTGATCTGTTGGCCCCGGCGTGTCCACTCCGCTTCGGGCTCAAAGCCTTTGAGCTCACAATCGGCGGGTGTGATCGAAGGTTCCCATTGATAAAAGCGGCGCAAGAAGTCACGGACGAGAGGAACAGCTATAACCCCGTCTTGCGGAATCCAACTGCGTGTATAGACAATCAGCACATTGAAGCTTTGCGAAGTCAATGCATTGATCGAGGAGAAATGAAAATCGCCGGTTTCGACCACATGCAGCTTACGGGAAACGTAGCCGTAATCCGCGCTTCTGAGCGCTTCGGAAAAAGGCCACGCTGTGGCGATGCTCCCGTCCGCAAACCGCCTTTCGGCGTAGCCGGCGGCAGCTTGTTGCAGTCTTACGAAATCGACCATCGCGTAGTTGTTTTCGTAAGGAAAAGGATAGGGCGGATTCCAGAAGAGATTCGCGAGCAGGCCGGCCAACAGCACCGTGGTTGCGGCCAGGCCCAGCCGCTTAGGAATTCGTGTCATCCCAATGCTTACAGCGATGTAGAAGACCGGCAGCACCGGCAGAAGATAGCGTTCTAATTCGGCTCCTCCGAGCACGGATACCAGCACCACCGTTACGGCACTGATCGCGAGCGTAATCTGCCACGCCCCAGTACGGAAGGCCGGGATCTTGCGGGCTGTCCACACAAGCACGAGTGTGCCGATCCAGCGAAACTCCGCGAAGAACAGGTAGTAGATCCTTCTCAAGAGCGAGAACGTCATCCTGACTGGATTGAGAGCGTAACCGACGTTGTAGTGCGCGAAGCCAGGATTTCCCAGCCAGTACCCGGTTTTCGAATGCAATATAAGCAGCCAGATGGCGAGCGCAACCGCGGACGGAGCGAAGAGCAAGGCGCGCTTCCAATCCCTTCGCAGCATGAGCGCAACTCCGAACGCGGCCGGCGCGATCAGCCCCGTTTCCTTGGTGAGCACGAGCGCAACACAGACCAGCGCGGCCCCCGTGTACCGCTGCTTCAAGAACAGCAGGATGGCCGCAAGCGTCAGTACCATGGCCGGCATATCCAACTGGGCCATCATGCTTTGCGTGTAAAACAAGGGAGAAGCCACCAGCAGCAGCGGAGGCATGAAAGCGGGCGCGCCATCGGTATCGCGGCTCAGCTCGATAGCCAGCAGGAATGTAAATAGCAGTCCGGCGGACGCCAGGCATAGCATTGCGAGGCGGGTTACCGGGATGGAAAAGCCGAAGAGTTTGTACCAGATTACGAGAAAAGCCTCTAGTCCCGGGGGATGCACATTCGGAATGGTGGAATGAGCGACGATGGCACCTGTCCGGAGAAGGTCGAGGGCTGTGGGAACGAATTGGCCTTGCTCATCCCAGAAGAACGGCAGGTCGAGCAGGTGAATGTGAATGGCAATCAGCAGGGCCGCAAAGAAGCCAACCAGCAGCACATAATAAGCTTGCTTTCTAGCTGTGGCGGGCTGCTCCGCTAACGCAAGAGGCGGCAGCCTGGGCATCGGCGGTCGGTGCTGAACAGGCATTCGACCGCTATTGAATAACTTCGCCTTGTGTCTGGCTTTCCAGACGAATCTCGCCGAAGGCGGCCTCATACTGCTTCAGGTTTTGCTGGAGCAGGTTTGCCAAGGCTTTCGCTTGCGGGGGGCTGAGATAAACGCCCTGGAAATTGGCGATGGTCACCGCGTCAGGAGCACTCTGATTTATCGTTCCGAACAGGAGAAAAAAATCCCACAAGCTGACACGCATCTGCACACTGTTGGCATACTGTTCGCGGTAATCAGGAGTGCTTGCAAGTTGAATCTTCGGAGGCGGTTGCCCGGGTGTCATTTCTCCAGTATCCATGACGGGGGACGGGATCCTGAATCGTGACGTTCAATGTAAACGGTTTACGCCGACGCGGGTGTTCTGCGGCCGAACAAAGTCTGAATACGAGCATAGGCACTCTTCGGCAGCGACCGGATGATCTGGCTTCGGCGGTCTCGAAACGCTGTACGCCGCTGCCGGACCAACTCACGCAAGATCGAGCCCGCGATTTCGCCCATCTTCCATACGCTGTCCCTAAAATTGCGATTCATGGCCGGACTCGCGCGGTGTGCGGCATCGAGCGCAAGCGTATCCGAGGCTAGAGCTATCCCGTGATAGTAAAGAATGCCGGAGGCGAGAGCGCCCTGCGTTAACTCATCACCGACGGACTCAATCAGCGTTCCGAGAACGTGAAGTCCAACCTGCCCAACAGTAAGAGCCATGGTCGCTCCGAGTTCGATGCTCTTAGTTGCCATGCCTAAGATTCCGTTGTGTTGAAGGTTCAGGGCCTCGTCCAGATCGAAGTCGCTCTCTGAGAGATGCTGTGCCGCGTTCTCCATCAGGTCGCCACTGGCCTTCAGTCCCATGCCAGCCTTTTTGATTGTCAGATTCAGCGCCAGCGAGTCCTGACGGTTTAGATAACTGTTGATAAACAGACTAGCTCCGCAGCGCTGGATGAGCAGTCGCCACGTGTGAGCGGAAGGGCGCTTTCCCAGCCGCGAGAGAACGTGTAGCTGCAGTTCGAGAGCGGCCGCGAAGATCGTAAAAAGATCTATCACTGGGTTCGGGCTGATACCAACTGTCAAGCCTGTGGCCAGGGCGCGCTCGGCGATGTCTTTTTCCAGTTCTTCCAGCAGCCACTCCGCCCGCCCGGTGCAGTCCTCGCGCGATTTTGGGCAAGCTCGATGTGACCAGACGGGCGACTGGAGCAGCGCGGCAAGGTAGGAAGACCGTTCCTCGCGACTGGAGCCGGTGGCGCGAAGAGGTGCAGCCCGCCATGCCGAAAGCCGGCGCCGCTGCCTACTATCTGGCCAAACTTGTGCAACCCGGCGCAGCCAGAGTCGTCGGTACCAGTGCATGAGAAGCAGAACAGCCACGACTCCGGCCAAAGGTCCCGCGCAGAGCGCGATTAGCAGGAACCAATCCGGGCCATGCGAGGGCGGAGCAAACCCCAAGCTCAATCGGGCGCGTTCGGCAAGAGCGATCGCATAGTGATAAGTGATCAAAACGCCGCTGCATGTGACCACAAGAAGGCCACCAGCGGCTGCCCAAAGCAAAACTCCAATGAGGAATTGGCCGCGCCTGCGCAGGTCTACCAGCAGAGAGTCAGGGCTGTTGCCGACATGCGAAGCCATACCTCTATTCTGCCTGCAAGAGGGATCTGCTGGGTTTTCTTACCTCCATATAAAAAGGCCTCGCGGGGGGTATGTTGCCAGGCGGTTTGGAGGGGGTGAAAAGTGCAGTCACGCTTCGAGAGAGTTCGATAAGTGGATTTGTATTTAATAAGTTGCGGCGTTTTATAGCGCCGTGGGGAACGACTGGTCTGCGATACTTTTGGCGGGAACGAAAGTGCAAAAAGGGCCGATTCTGGAGCCCAAAAAGAGGGTTTTGGAGGCGAAAGTGAGGGGAAAGTGGGGGTGAAAAGCGGGTTTTCGCGGTATTAACGGGGATGCCGAACCGAACCCGGAGGACCAGCCCTTCGGGCGCCTTTACTTAGCTTCAGCCAAGACATTCACCAACCCTGGCAACAGCATTTTCATAAACGCCTGGTGATTCCGAACCTCCTGAGACTTCCAGAAGCTCATCGCTTCGTCGACGAGGTGTTGTCCTTCCTGATCAGCAAGTAACCGCCCAGCGAGGTAGCGGCAAGTGGAGGCGTAGCCAAAGATCCCCACGTCCTTAAAGCCTTCACTCGCAGTTTTGAGGTCCTTAAGTGCTTGTGTGCGGTTCCCTCTCCCAAGAGCAAGTCCGGCTTGCAAGACCTGGTTCATCGGATGGGCCCATGGAAATTGAATGCGCTCGAGACGCCTTGAACATCGTTCGATCTCTCGGGAGAGCCGGGCATTGGTGGGCTCTTCCAGCCAACAGGCCAGCAGGACCCGGCCACGCAAGAACCAGGACATAGTCCTTAAGTTTGCCCAACGCATGATCAGAGAGCGTGAAAGAGCATCCCAATTACTTAGAAGCTCTTCATGAGCTGCATGATAATCCCCGAGGTACAGATAGGTTTCAACGACGGTGTAGAGTGCCCCGAGATGCTGAAGATGAAAGCTCTTATTCGACCATTGATCCAAGCTTTTGCGAGAGTCCGAGAGGCACTCTGCGGGCTCGTCTGCGCTCAGGTAAGCATAGTGATTCAAACTAAGCAATCGCAAGCTGACTTCTACATTGATGTCGCCGCGGGCGGCTCCCTCTTTGAAGAGCTGTGCGAGCGATTCTCTCATCCCCTTGATCTTTCCAGTCCACCCTTGGAATCCGAACAGGAGTGTATATGCGGTGGTCAGCTCCCAGGTCACACCAGTGCAATGTGAACGCAGAAACGTCACCGCCTCTTCCGCATGTGCTATGCCCTCCTCGAGCCTGCCCAGCTGATAATCGAGGTAAACTCTGGCGAGGTAGGTGGTACCCACTGCGTTCATTGACCCGCTAGCGATCGCGAGATCTTCGGCCGCCTTGAGCAGGCCCAATGCTTTCTCTGCGTCACCCTGACTGGCTTTGATGCCGGCCTCCACTGCAAGTGCGCCGCTCATGTGAATGGCATCCCCGTTTCGGAGCGCCTCCTCTACGTATTCAACCTGATAGCAGTCTGACTGCAACGGATCGGCGATCCGAAGTTCCACGGCCCCTATTCGCAGCAAGTCAAGTCGACGCCTTTCCTCAAGGGACGGGGCTTTGGAACGAATCTTTCGGATGCCCCTCGCAAATAGTAACCGTGTCCGAATCCTTCCCAGGACTATCCTGATCAGTGCGTTCCTTCGGCTTTTGATAGGCGCAATGTGGCATTTAGCCGCGAGTTCATCGACAAGCGCAAGCGCTGCATCTATGTGACCGCTGCGCATAAGCTGATGAGCGGCCAAGGCCTTCAGTTCGAACGAGCGCTCGGGATTGCGAGTTGCCGATTCGAGATAGGCACACGCGGCATCATGGCCGCGGCCCGCTTTGCCGAGTGTGCCCCCAAGCTTCAGATACAGGTCAGCTTGACGGTCGGGAGCAGGCGCGGTCTCGAGTGCAATCTGATAGAAACGGGAAGCGCGATCGAACGCGAGCTGTTGTTCCGCTAAAGCCGCCGCTTTGAGCGCTGATTCATAAGTGGCGGCGAGATTGCCTGCAGCTTTGTGGTGGGTTACGAGCACTTGATGCTCGATTGGAGACTCGGTGGCATACGCGGCCGCTAACCGCGCGTGGAGATCCCGACGAGTATCGCCTGAAAGTATGTCGGTGACCGCACTTCTTATCTGGTCATGGTACGGCTCAAGTAACCGATCACCTGAACCCGAAACCCGCGCCAGCTTCTCATACAGGAGCAGGTTGAGAACGTCTCCCCTCGCGCCTCCCAGAGATTCTGGCGCGGCTTTCACAAGCACAGCGGGCGATAAGGGCTGGGATGCGATGCAGATGAAATTCAAAGCCTCACGCGCGCAATAAGGCAGATCTGCGACACGTTGCTTCAGAATCGTACCTAGTCTCAGGTCCGAGGTGTCTTCTCCCAGAACGAAATCTGCTCTGGTCTTTGCTCTATGGGTAAGTTCCTGGAGGAATAGCGGATGGCCGCCGCCCTCCTTCAGGATGCTGTCGCGCACCTCAGAGACAAGTGGGGGAAGCGCTTTCCAAATCTCGTCGACGAAGGCTTGGCTCTCGTGAGCTTCCAGTTCGGACAGGGCAATCATCCGCCATTTAACGGGAGCTTGCTGGTTCTGGAGAAATTGATGGAAGTACAAGAGTGTTGAATTCGTTTCGGCGTCTTCACTGCGATAGCTCAGGACCAACAATAAGGGAGGGCATCGGGTAGACGTACTCAGATCAGCGAAGAAGGTGCAGCTGTCCCGATCACTCCACTGGAGATCGTCAACCCAAATGATGACGGAGCGGCGGTCGCTCAAACGGCCGAGCAATTCCGCGAGGGCGGCGAAAGTGCGTTGACGCCGCTCCTGTTCGTCAGGTATGGTTTCTATCCGGACGGGAGCTCTTGCGATGGCGGCCACGCTGCTCATTACCGGGAATAGCTCCGGCAGTAAACAAGCCTCGCGGGGTAGAAGCGCCTCCACGTGCGCATCGGGCAGCTGGCGGAGATAACGCGAGAGCTGATCCACGAGCTCATCGAGACCCTTGTATGGCACTGACTCAAACTCGTGACAGCGTCCTGCGAGGAAAACCAGGTCACGCCGCCGAGCCTTCTGCCTTCGGATGAATTCCTGAATGGTTGCGCTCTTACCAATTCCGGAGAGGCCGCCGACGAGCACGACTCGAAGACCTTCTTCCTGGACTTCATCGAAGGCTGCCTCCAATGCGGAGAGTTGCTTCTCTCGTCCCACAAAGGATTCTTTCACCGAAACGAAAGTTGACCCGCTCGAAACCCGAATCGGCAGAGATGACAACGAGCTTCTTACCTTAAGGATGTCTTCTATTTCTTCCCCGGACGGCCTCGCAGCCGGGTCGTGTTGAAGCATGCGTTGACACAAATCCGCCAAATCCGGAGGCGCACCAGCCAGGCTTGACGGGTGGGGCGTGCCCTTGGCCGGCGGGATGGAGGGCGGCAGTCTACCCGTAAGTGCCTCGTGAAGCATCACACCAACTGCGTACCAGTCGGACGCCTGAGTAAGTGGTAAACGGTTGGCCTGTTCTGGTGACATGTAAACCGGAGTACCGGCAAAGGTCATGCTGGGGTCGCAAGCCCGATCCATATCTATCAACAAACCGAAATCAAGCAGAACCACCCTGCTGTTAACCTCGATCAAGACGTTTCGGGGTTTCAAGTCGCGGTGCAGGCGGTTCGACTCGTGCAATGCTCGAACACCACGCACCAGCTGCACCAAGGCTGGACGGAGGCGATCGACGAGGCAAGCAGCGCCTTCGGGGCGGATATGCTCCAGGAAATGCGATCCTTCGAGTAGCTCCATCGTGAAGAACCAGTGTTCCGATTCCGAAAAGAGCTCGTAAAGGCGAACGAGATTTTCGTGATGAAACTCGACTGCTTGACGAAATTCTTGTTTGAAACGCAGCAGGGTACTTGCCTGATGTTTATGGAGCACCTTTGCCGCGACTGAGACTTTTAGTTCTCGATCCCAGATCTCGTAAACACTCCCAAAAGCACCAGAACCAAGCAGGCGCTTGACGGCGAACCTCTTTGTGCCCTGAAAAGCACGCTCCGCAGCTTTGTCAGGGAAATGCGGAGCCGGAACCAGGGTCTGATTTGCTTCCCGGGTGCTCTCGTCCTGGATCGCTGTCAAGAGCTGAAAGACTTGGGTGCGCAACCGCGGCTTACCCGCACAGGCAGCCTCTACGAATGCCTTGCGTTCAGAACCGGGAAGACTTCGCGCGCTATCAACAATGCTCTGAGCTTTCATCATTTCCGAGAGCCCGTCTAAGTTTTAGCGGCGGATTTTCAAATTGCCGTATTCGACCCTTTCCGCTGCCTCTTGTTGCTGGGCGGCCAGCCTATCGATACTATCGAGCCAAATGGACTTGCAAAACCGGTGTCAGGAGGCCAGAGCCGCCATTCTATTTAGCGAAAAAACGATAGTCAAGATGCCATCAGGGAGGCATTTGGGTAGGCAGAGGAAGGAGTTTTTTCAATTCAAAGCTCTTCCTTCAAACCTGCGCCGGCTATGACTGGCGCGTCATTGACTTTATGCGGGTCACACCCGCTTCGCTCAGGATTGGGCGGTTAAGGTTTGCGAGATGGTGCTGGCGAGCGTCTTTACGCCCGATCCGATCGCGGCGGGGTCGCCGGTCGCGATGTCGGCGGCCAGCGCTACGCTGGCCGTTGCGATAGAGATCACCTGGCCTACTTCATTTAGAACCCGGAGTGCGTGGTCAGCGTTCGTAGTGACGCTCTCGATATCCTTCAAGCTGCCCTGGACTGGATCGAGCAGATTTCCTAACGCATCGGCGGTTAGATAGTGAGCCCGCGTATCCAGAGCCTGAGCCTCGTCCTTGAGGCGCCCCCTATCCGCTGTTGACAAGTGACCCCAGTTGCTTATTCGATAATCGTCAATCGCCTGCGACATCCGATAAAAGGTCTGAGCCAGATTTCCTGCCTGATTTGCCGCGCCGGAATCGACGGGTAATGGCTTATCCGCGAGCGCGGCGCCAGGAATTGAAGTCATACATTTATCTCCACTTCTATGTTTAGAAAGCCTTCTTGATGACCGGTATCAAGCTCGAGAGCTGATCGGAATAAGGGGTCAAAACCGCTGCAAGTTCGGTGGCTTTGATGTTGTTGGCGTTCTCGGCGAGGTCCTCGTGTGCCTTCGCCAGAGTCTCGAGCGCGGTGACATACGTGGTGGCAGAGGTGCGCTTCGCATTGAGCGTCGCAGTTTCAGCGCGCCAGCGCTCATCGAGCGACAGGATGACCTGAGCCGAAGCTGGGTGCTCGGCGAGAAACTCCTTATTGCGCACGGTGATCGCCTGCTGCTCACGAGACAGCAAATCGAGATACAAGCCCGGTTCGCTAATCGATGCTTGCAGAGCGGAGAGCACGATCTTAACGTCGGGATTGGCTTTGACTATATCGTCGGCTAAGTGTTTGCGCTGATAACTCGATGAGGCGAGATTGACAATGAAGTCCGCAATGGAAGTCACAGCCTTTTGCTGTTCGGTTTGGAGCTTTGCAAAGCTGTTCACCTGCGTGACCAGGCCGCCCACATTGTTGTTTAACTCCCCTGTATTGAACGAAGCGAGCTTGTTCAATGCATCGAAGTAATCAGACAACACCCTGGACGCAGCTTCGAGCCCGATTGCCCGCGCCCCAATAGCGTCGCATTCGGCAAAGCTCGGAGGCACTTCAAAACTGCCGACGGCTTGTCGAGCTTCCAGTTCGCGCCTACATGACTGCTTGAAGTCCTCGAAAACCGGCAAGCCCGAACTCAGCGTAGTTTGCGCAGAGGCGGAAAACTTCGTAACGGCGTCAGGCGGATTGCAGCCAAGTACGAGCAGTGCACATGTAATCGCAGCCGCTCCGCAGAGTGAGGAAAATGCTTGTTTCATAAAATCAAACCGATGTGCGAACGGCTGAAAGGAAGGCAATTCCGGTTCCACTGCTCAAAGGGGCGGTAGTGAGGCCTTCAGCTGTCGTGGCGCTGAAATGAACGCATGTTAAGGATAAATGCGTTAGCTCAGAAGGTTAACGGTTGAGGTTTTGGGAAAAGTGGCGGGGATGACGGGGCTCGAACCTGGGAAAGAACACCCCGCAGGGTGCTCTTGTGGGGTGCTAAGTTAGTCCAGCACGATGCGCGTTTGATCATTACATGGAAGCAAAGGTTTTCTCAAGAATCCGCTTATCACGTTGTACTTGGAGTCTTAACGAGCCTAATTGCGGGTCAAACGGAATAATGGGCGCTAAGCAAGTGCCGGACGAATGTTTTGAATAAAGTAGAGCGCTACCTTGACATAGCGAGCGGGTGAGGTTGATAATCATGGACGATAGACAGAAAAGGCCCGTAAGGATGATACCTCACGGGCTTTACTTTCAGTAGGTTACAAGCCGGGGTATGATTCCGGCCATTTGGCAAGTTACGAAGGGAAAGTGATTTCCACAGTAATCTTGCGCGGTTTAAGGATCGTAAGAACCAGCCAGAGTAATGGCAAGGTCAATATCAGGTAGTTAGTACTCATAAGGTAGCGGGAGAGAACCGGACGGGAGCATCCTAGGAAATGAGACCTGCCCCGCTCTCTCCTTTCGCCTTTTGTCTCCTGAACTCAAGTCTAGAATAGCCCGCTAATTTTTGCTGGAATATTTTTCCGGTAACCGCCTGATACTACGGCACTTGTATAGCAGGTGCGCTTTTAGCGGGCGGGAACGCGCAGTCTAATACGCGTTTTGATAGTCCTATTCGCCGGATTCATCTGAACCGCCTCCGCAGATTTCTTTTTTAGCCCGCATAGGCACATCCCAGCACCCCCGACCTATCGAAAGACTGCTTCGTTTCCTTGTCCCATTTCCGGCTCGCCAAATGAATTTTTTAGAACCTGCCACCCCACGATTTCGTGGTCGTGACGCCGTTCTCAGTTGCTGCAATTCCGCTCTTCTATCTACGAGCCCAGCTGGTTTCTCGGATAAGCAATTGGATCCCTTTCTTCCTTCAAAGTTCAGAGGCCGCCAGCAGCTTTCCACCATTGGCGTTCTCACTCCGCAACTGTTATCACCTTGCGCTTCGATTAGCACAGGAAAGGTGGTTGCGTTTCGGACTGTCCGCTCTCCATCGTTCTTTCCGTGTACTCCCGAGAAAAGCAGTAACGAAGCATCTCAGAAACGGGCATTTAGGTTGGCGTTTGCCAGATTCCGTAATCGTTGTTGGATCGCTTTCACGCCTACAGTCCGGTGACACGACGGAACAGCTTCAAAGCACGCGCGAGAATACTGGCCTTGTAACCTTCCGGCTCACGTGTCCTGGGCTCGGCGGGGCTGGTCTTTGCGGGCGACCTCAACGTACCCGATTGGGTGCTCTGAACAACGCTGGAGGCGTCCATGTCTTCGGCCATTGGAGCGCGCCAACCCGCAAATTCCCGCTCTGCCGCTGTTGCTTGTCTTGCCGGGCTCCCCTCGCGCGGGGCAGGACGCCATTCTGAGCGAGTTCCCGCTTTTGAATGGGTTGAGCTCGCGGCTTTATGGTATTTTGAGTCGCTGTACATCCCGTTAGGTAGGAAAATCAGAGCGAGCTTGCGTTGATCATCGACGTGGAAGACCAGAGGATCACGCCGGTCTTGCTCGCCAACGAAATAGAGACCGGCGGAGGGCTTGGGATAATCAGATCCCCAATACGCTTCCTGAACGTCCAATCGCTGAGCTTCGAACGCTTCACTAAAGGCGCTACGCTGCTGCGGCCTCCATTCCTCCCAATGAAGCACCACGCTATAAAGATGCGAGGTGCCCTTTTCCAATCCCCTGTTTAATTTCAAAGTTAGATTTTTTGAATTCGAATAGTCCGGACGGTGATTAAAGCGTAGATCTGCGTAGAATACTTGATCTGCCAAGACAGGCGGGATCTGGCCGTCTCGAATGTTCTGAAGCTGCCAGAAGACGTCGTAGTAACTAGATCCATTACAGCCGGTCACCTCAAGCGGGAGGCGCTTCCGTGTACTCGCGTCGGGGATTACAGCGTGTAACCGGCTTATCTTTCGAATAGTTGTCGCCGTCTGCCGATGAACAGTTTCGCCCGTGTCCTGAAAGGGGCCCTCCGGAGGCGGGTAATAAACATTTTTTGTTCCTGTGCCCAAGCCGCCCTCTCCTGGAGGTACAACGACAGTTCGGTCTGGAAAAATCACCTTAGCTGGAATTTTGCCCGTCAAGCCGTCCGCTTTTTGGATGGGCTTTCGCTCTCCGGCCTCGACAATCTTTTCAAAGCCGACGGCATTGCACCCTTTCTCATGATGTGTTTTGGGCGGGAGAGCAAAGTAGGCCACTCTTTTAAATTCACGCTTGGGGTCACAGGCTTTCGGGTAAACGGCGGCAGAGCAACCTGTGCACAACCACTTCCTTGAGTGAAGATCCGGTAGTCTGCTGGCTTGACTAGCCAGGAAAGTCTGCAGGTCGGGAAGGAGCCGGGCTTCGTCCATGAGTTTGGTTTGGCAGTAGATCCGAAATCGGGCGACAAATCGCTGCCCTTAATTTACTCAAAGAGGTAGCATCCGCGCGCCGCTCACCGTCTCTTTTGGCCAGGTTCGGTGGGACTTGCGTGCGCGGAACTCAGTGCAGTGCTCTCGAAGCCGACGAATCGCAGCAGCGAAGATTTGGGACGACGCCATGGATCCCCGCGCAGAAGTGGTTACCGGAGTCGAGTTTAGGTTTAGACCAGCTAGAACAGCGTAAGCTGTCGAATGCAGATGGAAAGAAGTGGCGGGGACGACGGGGCTCGAACCCGCGACCTCCGACGTGACAGGCCGGCGTTCTAACCAGCTGAACTACGTCCCCTTAGGCTTGGAAAACGTCGGACTCTTCGAGGTTAACATAGGCACCGTCAACTCAGAGAGACGAAAGCCAGCGGCGAATCATGGTTTTGGTGGCCTCGTCCAGTCCATCATCTTCGAGACGCACCTGGCGGGTATGGACTTCAAGCGTTTTTTCAGGCTTGCCCTGCGTCGGGTCATCACGATACGCGTGCAGGATAACGACCGGAGTTTCGGCTTCATCAACGGCCCGGATCGTCCAGTTTTTCGAACGCCCGCTCTCGTGTGCGATGAACTTCTGAATGGCTTCGCGTTTGGGCGTGTGAGCTTCCATCGCCCCATGCTAACGCGAGGCGGGGAGCAAAGCTGAATGGGGGAGCGGATTACCGGGCTGAGGCAACGCCTGCCTCATACTTCCAGGCTGTCTGGATGCTCGCGCGGTCTGAGAAGCGAGTATCGGTGTATTCGGTGAACTCGATTTTCCTGTCGAGTACACCGGTTTCGATCATCATGTCGCGAACGAGATCGAAATCGGGTTTACGAGGCGCGAGCGGGCTGTACATGACGCGGTCCATCGGATTGGTGAGCGCCCACCGGAGCAGCGCAGGCCTCTGGTGGTAGTAGAAGCGCCCGACAAAATCGGCGGCATTTTCGCGGTGTGGTTTGCTCTTGTCGAGCCACAGACCTGAACGAGCGATGCCGTCGACGAGAACCTGGACTACATCGGGGCGGGAATCGATCAGGTCCTGGCGAACGATGAGGATGCAGGACATGTAGTCGGGCCAGTACTCGCGGGCTTGGAAGAGAACGCGACCATAGCCCGCGAGCTCAGCCTGCGAGGGGAAAGGCTCACCCATCGAGAAGGCGTCGATGGCGCCGGCCGCGAGAGCGCCTGAAACGTCCGGCGGGGCCATTTCGACCATTTTGATTTCGCCCGGTTTGATGTTCCATTTTTTCATCGCCCGAAAGAGCATGAGGCGTTCATCGGAGAAACGGGTCGGGATGGCGACGGTGCGGCCTCGCATATCGGCGAAGGTCTTGATTGGCCCATTCTTGCGGACGACGACCGCGCTGCCGTAGCGATGTCCGAGGTAGACCACTTTGATGGGAACGCCCTGGGCTTTGAGGGCGATCGCCATGGGAGCGACGATGAATGCAGCCTGGACCTTATTTGAGATGAGAGCTTCCTTCATCTCCGGGAAGCCCTGGAACATGCGGGTCAGGAAGAGCTCGCCGTTTTCAGAGAACTTCGAGATGTAGTCCGTGACGGGGCAAGTGAGCTGGCACGTCACGGGGATATAGGCAACGGTGATCTTGCGCTCCGCGGGCGGGCGGTAATTGTTGAGAACGGCTGCCCAGTTTACATTCAGGTAGCCATGCATCGCGGAGATAAACACCAGCCAGCCGAAAAGCGCGACCACTATTTTGGTTCTAAGCGAGATGACGGAACCCCCAGCGAACCGATCTGATACGTTCGAGCGCGCGAAAGCAGAGGTCCAGGGCGAGCCCGATCAGGCCGATGAGGAGAATGGCCGCAACCACCAGATCGTAGCGCTTGCCGGCATTGCGCGAATCGATAACGAGATAGCCAAGACCTGAATCGACGGCGACCATTTCGGCCGCTACCATCACGAGCCATGCAATGCCAAGCGCGATGCGTAAGCCGACGATCAGCTGGGGCAGCGCGGCCGGAAAGATTACTTTGGCAAGCAGCTGGAGAGGCGAGAGGCCAAAGTTGCGACCGGCCTGCCTGAACATGGGCGGAACATTCGATACGCCGTTGATGGCGGTGACAACGATCGGAAAGAACGCGCCAAGAAAAATGAGGAAGGTTGCGGCACCATCGCCAACGCCGAAGAGAAGGATTGCAATGGGGATCCAAGCGATGGGACTGATGGGGCGGAGTAGCTGCATGACCGGGTTCACAACCTGGTTCGCGGTTGAATACCAGCCAAGGAGAAGCCCGATGGGCACTCCAAGAACCGCGGCAGCGCCAAAGCCCAGAGCTACGCGGCGCAAGGAATCGCCGATGTAACCCCAGAGAAGGCTCTTGCGAATGAGTTCAGCCATCCCACGCTCCACTTCAAGGGGCGAAGGGAAGACTTTGGTGGCTGTCCAGACAACGAGCAAATGCCACGCTACGAGAACGAGCAGACAAGCAAGCACGGGCAGGTAGAGGCGATCCCACTTTGCCGGTCCAGAGAGCGGATTCATACCTGGTGGGCCAGACCGATCTGCTTGAAGATCCCATCGCGGAAGTTGAGGTACGCGCCCGAACTGATATCGCGCGGATGCGGGATATCGATTGAAACGACGGTTTGCACTCTGGCGGGACGGGCGCCGAGGACAACCACGCGGTCAGCAAGCTGGACGGCCTCGTCGATATCGTGCGTGACGAAGATAATCGTTTTGCGCTCGGCTTCCCAGATGCGCAGCAACTCGCGGCGCAGGGTGAGACGGGTGATGGAATCGAGTGCTCCAAACGGCTCGTCGAGGAAGAGCATGTCGGGGTTGACGGCGAGCGCGCGGGCGACTTCGAGCCGCTGCTTCATGCCGCCCGACAGCTCGAGCGGATACGCTTTTTCGAAGCCCTCCAGACCGACCATCCTAATGTAGTGGGCAATGAGGCGGTCACGTTCCGGGCGAGGAGTTTTGAAGAGACCAAAACCGATGTTTCCTTCTACTGTGAGCCAGGGGAATACGCCGCGTTCCTGGAAAACGAAGATGCGGCGGGGATCGGGACCCCGCACAGCTTCGCCGTCGATCCGTACCTGGCCGCGAGTCGGCGAGAGGAATCCGGCCATGATGCTCAGCAGCGTTGACTTCCCGCACCCGGAAGGGCCGAGCAGGCAGATGAATTCACCGCGGGCGACCTCGAGATTGATGTTTTCGAGGACGGCGGTTGTGTTGCCATCGCGCTCGAATATCATGCTGACGTTTTCGGCGCGAAGCTTAGTGTCGAGGGCCGTCGTGGGCAAACCGGCTTCCATCAGGGACATATCAATCAGCCGCGTAGCCCCAGCGAAGTGACGGGATCCGTTCAATGGACCGCATCGCGATATCCAACAATAATCCGATGACTCCGATAGTGACCATGCCCGCGACCACAAGATCGTAGCGGTTGCCGGCATTGCGGGCATCGACGATGAGGAATCCGAGCCCGGAGTTCACGGCGATCATCTCGGCTGCAACGACTACAAGCCAGGCGATACCCAACGTTATGCGTAAGCCCACTATGAGCTGAGGCATGACTGCCGGGTAGAGGACACGAAAGATGAGGCGGGCGGGTGTGAGGCCGAAATTTCGACCGGCATTTATGTAAACGGCCGGGGTGCCGCGGACCGCGCTGATGGCGGTGAGGAGCAGCGGCAGGAAACAGCCGATGAAGATGAGCGAAATGGCGGCGAGGTCACCTACTCCGAACCAGAGGATCGCGATGGGAATCCAGGCGAGCGGGGATATCGGACGGAGGATCTGAATGATTGGATTGAGCGCGATTTCGGCGCGGCGGTACCAGCCGATGGTTAAGCCGAGCGGAATGGCTAAAACGGCGGCGAGAAGAAAGCCCCACGTGACCCGGAAGAGTGAGGCCACGATGTACTTCAGGAGCAGACCGTGCCGTGCGAGATCGACTATGCCGGCGAGCACTTCCAGAGGTCCGGGAAGAAGATGGCGAGGCTGACGGGAAATAGCGAACTGCCAGAGGACGAGAAGAAAGAGAATGAACGCGACGGCTCGAAGAAAACGTAAGGACTTCCGCATCAAGCCTGGCGCAACTGAGGCGTAGTTGCGAGCGGCCGGCGTTTGCCGGTGAGATAAATTTCGACCATGTTGGCAGCGGGTCCGACGATGGCCAGGGCGTAGTAAGGAGCGTGCACATTCTCGGCGAGGCGCAGAATCATTTCGGCGACGGCTACCAAGGCAGCGACCAGGCATTGGGCCCAGCGAGGCTTAACGGTAGTCTTCGGGTCCGTAATCATGAAGAAGATGAAGAGCTGATACATGGGGCCGGTGATCGGCGCGACTTCGGCGAGAAACGAATGTCCGGTGAAGAAGGTTCGGACGAAGGACAAGAGGATAAAGCAGGCAACGTAGGTTGCGGTGATGTGAAAGCGCTTGACCCGGTAGACGATGAGGGCGCCGAGAACCCATACGATCAACATGGGCCAGATCGAGTTCCCCCATTGAACACTGAGCGTGGCGACGTATTCGGGGACGAGCAGGAGCATGGCGCTGATGGCGAAATTGGAGGGGTTCCACAGGTGGCGGCCATGCCAGCGCACGACGTACTTGGAAGTGATGGCGATTGCGCTACAGAGAGCGTAGGGCCAAAACGCGGGAGAGCGGACGAGAATGCCCACGCTGATGCCGGTAATGTAGGCGCTGGCCAGATTTGGAAACTTGCGATAAATCAGCAGCGTGAGGGCGATCTCGAAAAGCATGCTGGTGGCAATGGCGAGCGCGGTTCGAGAAAAGCTTTCGAGCAGACCAAACGACAGATTGCCGGCGACCAGAATCAGGGTGATGAGGATGGGTGGAAGATAGCGATTCTCCGCACTGAAGAAGCGCGCCAAGGCATGTCCGGCTGAAGGGGCGGGCGGCGGGGTTTTGACAACGGTGGCCTGTCCGCTCATAGCGGCTCCTCCACTTGATGGATCTGATTTAGCGCGGGAGCCGTGATCTTCTGGACGCAGCCTGAGGGCCAGCGAATCTCCACGCGATCTATTGCGCTCGTTTTGCCCAAGCCGAAGTGCAAGCGGCGCTGGTTCTGAGAGCAGAACCCGCTACCACCGGAGACTTCCTGCAATTGCTGCTGCCCGTTCCAGAAGACGCGGACTTCGGCACCGATTGCGCTGCGATTGCTGCGACGGCCGGTGAGGGCGAACTCGATCCAATGATTTTTCGGGTCTACGTGATTCTTATAGAGAAGAACGGGTCCCTTCTGGTTGGCAACGACGGCGTCGAGGGCGCCCGTATTGCTGAAATCGGCAAGTGCGACGGAGCGGCCATCGTAACGATCGGTGATGCCTATGATTTGCGAGACTTCTTTGAACTCGCCCGCACCGTCATTCAGCCACACACGCTTCTGCTGGTAACCGGATAAGCTGCGGCCTTTGAGCGGCGGCCAATTGGCAGCGTCGGAGATGATGGTGCGGTTGCCGCCAGCGACCTTCGAGTAGTCGTACCAATAGCTGTGGTCGGGATCGAGCGAAATATTGCCGTTGACCTGGTAGAGGTCGAGGAAGCCGTCGTTATTCAGATCGCCGAACTGGCCGCCGAAACTCCAGCCGCCGAGTTCGACCCCCATAGCGTTCGCGACGTTCTGAAATTTCAGGTCGTTGCTCGAAGAGCCGGGTTGGGGCATCCACAGATTATTGCCCTGCACGAGGACGCCTTCTTCGGAGATGTTGCTGACGAAGATGCCGTAGCGGCCCTGGTTCAAGATGTCGCCAACGGAAGCGGTCATGCCGCTTTTGGGTGCGTAGCCGACTCCGGTCTCTTTACCTGCTTCTTTGAAGGACTTGCCGCCCTGATTCAAGTAGAGTTCGGATACGCCATAGTCATTCGCGATGAAGAGGTCGGGATAACCGGAACCGCGCAGGTCAGCAGCCACGGCGGCGAGTGCCCAGCGGCGCGAATCGATGCCGAGTTTCGCGGAAACTTCTTCGAAACGGCCGTCCCCGAGATTGTGAAAGAGATACTTGCGGCCGCCGTTCTGTGCGTATTCGAAGCTCTCGGGCATCATCTTCGTGGTTTTGAGATTCCAGAGATTGACGGCTTCCGAGTAGTAGCCACCCAGGAAGAGATCGAGCTTGCCGTCGTTATCGTAATCGAACCAGATGGCGGTGTTGGCGTTTACCCAGGGTGGAAGGCCGGCGGTGTCGGTGACACGCGTGAAATGCTTGCCTCCATCGTTGTGATAAAGCTCCGGCCTGCCCCATTTATAGATGAAGACGTCTTCATAGCCATCGTTATCGTAGTCTCCCCAGACGGCTCCCATAGACACACCAGTGTCACGCGAGTTGATGTCGGCGAGGCCTACTTCCGCGGCTACATCACGAAATGTGCCGTCATGCATGTTGCGATAGAGTGCATTGCGAGTGCCCTCAGCGCTGTTGGTGACGTAGAAGTCCGACCAACCATCGCGATCGAAGTCTACGACCGACACAGCGGCGCCCATGGAAGCGATCTGCTCCATGATGTGGCCGAGCTTGGGATCGAGTTTGGGCGCGTGATGCTCGAAATGAATGCCAGAGGCCTTCGCCGATTCCTGGAAACGGACGCCATAGCTGGCTAGGGCGGGGGCGTTCTTGCTGGACTGTTCAGCGCGCTGCCGATGAGCTAAGACGCGTTTGTAGACGATTGGTGCGGCCAGCAACGCGACGAAAAGAACGGCGACAAAGAATCGGGCCTTGCTCATGGTTTATCCCACAGCGCCGAAGTGAAGTAGCGCGGAGTTACGTAGCGCGTCTGATAGGTGCGCCAATCGTCCGGGTGCAGCAGATAGGCGTGATCGGACTCCAGCGTACCGGGCGGCACGACGTAATCTTTCATCGCGTGGTAGGGCAGGGGCAGAATAGTTCCGGCGAATGTGGAGTTGTAATCGCCGTCTTTGACCCAACCGTCGCAGATCAGGATGAAGTCCCGTGTTGAGCCCGCGACGGGCGCGGGCAGCGCGGCAAATTTCATACGCAGCTCATCGCCCGGACTGGTAATGACATAACGATCGTCTACATCTGTCAACAGCTCGCGAACATCGCCGTAGCGAGTGGCGTAGCCTTCCTGGTCATGCCAGCGCAGGTCCGATTCCTCGATTCGATTGTAATGGGGAAGCTCGGGGGAGGAAGGATCGGCCTTGGTGATGAGAGAGAAACCGCGAAAGCGCAGGTCAGCGGCGGCGAGACCGAGATGGCGCACCTGAAGGTTGGCATTCGGGAGACCCGCACCCCAGGCGAGCTTGTCCCAGTAGAGTTCGAGATTCGTACGCAGGCGCAGTTTGCGGGGAGCATCAGGGCGAAAGATGCCGCTGATATCGAGGATGACAGTTTTGACGCGGCCTTTCGGGAACCCGAGACCGGAGCGAGCGGTGGTCCAGTGCCCTTGTGCATCGGGAACTTCGATGCTGAGCCCCTCGGGATGGGCGGTCGTGTTCTGAGCCTGCGCCTTGACGACCGTGGCATCGGTATCGTGGATCCATCCCTGGCCGACCAGATAGAGAGGGCCGGTGGCCGGAGCATTCGCGGGCAACTCTAATTCGACCCAATGGTCGCGCGTGAGGCCCTGATACTGGCCGCGGCCGAAGGTGTCGAGAAAACGATCATCGAGGCTGCAAACGATATTGGTGACGTCGGAACCACGATCGTCAGTTGCACGGGCGAATGGCTTCGTCGCGGCCGTGGCGATGAGATTGGGCGCGGGAGACGGCAATGCGAAACGCTCATCGGTGTAAATTTCCGTGCCGGCGGGATGATCGACCGCCAGCAGGGAGTAGTGGTCCATGTAGTAGGTTTCCCAATACTCGGCAGTGATGCGGAGATCGTAGAAGCCGTCATGCGACGGAAGTTGAGCGCCACGCACGTTGAACCATTCGCGGGTGCCATAGATGCCTTTGCCCTGGGCGTTGACGTTCAGGCCGAGAGCGGAGCCCCACGGGCCGACATCTTTGAGGAACTCCATGCCGTGCCCGTTCCAGGCAAAGAGCATGGGGCAAGAGCCCTTGATGCGCTGTTCGGCAAGGACTGTCTGATCGGCCTTAAGATCGAACTCGGCCTGAACGAAACCGTTGGGCCAGACGATACGCGCGAACTGAACGGAGGTGTGGTCACCCAAGCCGAAATGCAGGACGGGCGAGGCGATGATTTGTTTCTGGGCGAGCAACTCGGAGCGAATCTCAATTTCGCCGCCGATGCCGAAGGAGTTCATGCGCTGGTCGCCGGTGGCGTGAGCGGCCCGAGTGCGAATGACTTGCCAGTGATAGTTTTTGGCACCGTGGTTGATCAGTTCGAAAGGTGTGCCGGCCCGATCGAGCGCGAGGAGGTCAAGGCGGCCATCGGAGTTCACGTCCAAGAGGCTGTACCGGGCCGCATTCAGCTTTGCGGGGAGCGCGGTGAGGCTCTTTCCGTCATTTAAATAAATCTGGTCGTTGGCAGCGACGTCGAGAGCTCCGTTGTTATCGAAATCGGCGAGAAGGAGACTCGGCGACGCGGCATTCGGCGCGTGGAAAAGCGGTGCTGATTCCCAGTCAAGCGTATCCTGCTTCTGCGACAGCCGCACGACGGAGGAATCGCTCTTGAGGAGGATCAGATCGATCGTCCCATCGCCGTCTATGTCGGCGGCGGCGAGGGCTGCAATGCCGGTACCCAGGGCGGCAGGAACTTCGCGGGCTCGATAAGCACCCAAACGCTCGTTGGAGAAGACATGAAGATTGCCGTGCGCATCGAGCAGCGCGAGGTCGGGGTCACCATCGCCGTCCAGATCGGCGGCGGCGAAAGCGGTCAGCCCGTCCAGACCTTTTAGGGGTGCGATAGCAGTAAAGGCGCCGTCGCCATTGTTGCGCAGCACAACCGGGTCGCCGTGCCGGACACCGAGCACGAGGTCCAAGTCTCCATCGAGATCGATATCGAAGGCCCAGACGCCGGTATAGGATGCGCCGGAGATAGAGGCAGGGATTTTAGCTTCGGCGGTTATGTCGCGGAAGTGCTGCGGATCCTGCTGGACATAAATTCTGAAGCCCGAGGAGGTAGCGATGACGATATCGGCTTTGAAGTCGTAGTTCAGATCGGCGGCTGCGATGGAATTTGCGGTGAGCTGTGCGGTAGGGCCACCGGGCAGAGGCGACGCTGCGCCAGTGGCGAGATGAAAGGACGTGCCGTCGGCCCACGCTACCGTGGCGGGCCCCTCATCGGCGAGAGCTACCGCGCCGATCCAACTCACTTTCGAAGACGGGATCTGCCGAACGGGTTCGGAGGTGAAATGGGTTTGCGTGTCGGGCGGCGCGGGTTCGGAAGTCGGAGAAGGCAGAAGCAGGAAGCGGGTGAAGGGGCGTGCGACGAGGGTGGCGGGCGTCTGGATCTGATCGAGACCCGTGCGGTAAGAAGGAACGCGCAGCAGGACATTGCGCAGGAATTGAACCTGCACGACAGCGGCTCTCAGGTTGCCGCCCTTTACATTTTGGTCGACGGCGGCGAACTGCTGTCGCGCATTATCAGGCCAATTCGCGGCGAGAGGTGCGAGCGCGGATAAAGATCGCTGCGCTCCGGAGGCGTCACCCCGGCGCGCGGCGACGCGGAGATATTCCAGGAGGACGGCGGCGTTCGATGGCTGCTGCTGGAGGATGCGCTCGAGCAGGTTTTCAGCAGAGGCCTGGCTTTGCGGAGTCGCGTCGTGCCCAGCTTGCTCGGCCAGCGAATAGAGGGCTCTCAGGTTGTGGCTATCGAGAGAAACCGCTTTCTCGAGATGGCTAGCCGATTCCGGCAGCTTCCCGCGGCGATTCTCGATGAGGCCCAAAAGCGCTTCGATGCGGCTGTCAGACGGCGCCAGCGAGCGCGCTTTGTCTACGCTCTGAAAAGCCGCATCGAACTGCTGCTGCCGGACCTGGAGGATGCCGAGATCGGCCCATCCCGCCGGCTCGCCCGGGGCGATGACAGTGGAGCGTGTAAGGTACTCCCGGGCGCGCACGTCTTCGCCGGACTGAAGACCCGCAAGGCCAAGGTAGAAGGCGGAGCAAAGGTCGGCGTAGGTTTTAGAGCCGGGTTTGGGAAGACCCGAGTTCCGGCAAGCGGAGCAAAAAAGAAAACCCGATACAAGGATTGCGAGTGAACGCTTCAACTGTAATTCCGTTGCGATCTGCGCAGGATCGCATTCCTAAAGGTAGCTGACTGAAACTAGAGTTTGGCATCAAACCGATCGTCAGACAAGCCTCGATTGAAGGCCTCAAGCGCTTTCGCAGAGCTCTCATACCTTAGATTGAGGCGCGCGCAAAACCAGAGATCGAGAGCTCGCGATTTTGCTACATTGCGAACGTCTGCGCAATGAATATGAGATGCATGCTTTGCATTTGGCTGATCGCCCTAGCGCCAGCGACGGCTGCCTCGAATGACTCGAAAATCCGATTCGTAGATGTCAGCAGCCAGGCGGGCGTTCAGTTTTCACACTTCAACGGAGCGACCGGAAAGAAGTGGCTTCCGGAGACGATCGGATCGGGGTGTGCGTTTCTAGATCTTGATGGGGACGGCTGGGCGGATATTTTTCTGCTGAACGGCAAAGAGTGGACGCCGGGGCGGGGCCGCCATCTGCCCGCGCTTTATAGGAATGACCGGAACGGGAAGTTCACCGATATTACAAAGGGCAGCGGACTGGATGTTGAGATGTACGCGAACGGAGTCGCGGCGGCGGATTACGACAACGACGGGCTGCCGGACATTTACGTGACAGCGCTCGAGGGTGACCGCTTATTCCACAACGAAGGGCACGGGCATTTCCGCGACGTGACGGCGAAAAGCGGCATTCACAATGCAAATTTCGGAACGAGTGCAGCGTGGTTTGACTATGACCGGGATGGGAAGGCGGACCTCGTCGTAGCGAATTACGTGCAGTGGAGCGCTGCGACGGACGTTCATTGCTCGATGGACGGCAAGACGAAGTCTTACTGTACGCCGGAGTCTTACAAGGGCGAGAGCCTGAAGCTGTACCACAATCTGGGCAACGGGCGTTTCGAAGATGTGACGAAGAAGGCAGGGTTGGATAACCCGACGAGCAAATCGCTTGGAATCGTGGTGTTCGACTACAACGCGGACGGTTGGCCGGACCTGTTTATCGCCAACGATACGCAGCCGAACAAGCTTTACAGGAACAACAAGAACGGCACATTCACGGAACTGGGGATCGAGGCGGGGGTGGGGTACGGCGAGGACGGGACGGCGCGCGGATCCATGGGCGCGGATGCCGCGGATTACGACCGTTCCGGCCGGCCGCATCTGCTGATCGGCAACTTCAGCAAGCAGATGATGGCGCTCTATCATAACGACGGAACAGGGCTGTTCTCCGATGTGGCGCCCTCTACCGTGCTGGCGCACTCCAGCCTGCTCGACGTGACGTTCGGGGCGTTCTTCTTTGACTACGATCTTGACGGGTTTCCGGATATCTTCGCGGTGAACGGCCACATCGATCCCGACATCGGCCGCACGCAATCGGATTTGCAGTTCAAAGAGCCGGCACTCCTGTTCCATAACAATGAACACGGAGGATTTGAGGACGTTACGAACTCGGCGGGTCCCGATATCCGGAAGCCGATTGTGGGCCGTGGAGCCGCTTATGCCGACTTCGATCACGACGGCGATCCGGACATTCTAATAACGGAAAATGCCGGCCCGGCGAGACTGCTGCGAAACGAAGGCGGGAACGAAAACGCGTGGCTGAATGTGCGGCTGGTGGGGCGGCAATCGAACCGGAGCGGAGTTGGAGCAGTGGTACGGGTGGAGAGCGCGTCGGGTAAGCAGTGGCAAACCGTGCACAGCGGATCGAGCTACTGCTCGCAAAGCGAACTTGCGCTGACGTTCGGGTTGAAGCAAGACCGAACCGTCTCGAAACTCACGGTGGAATGGCCAAGCGGCAAAGTGCAGCACTTCGAGAATGTGGGGTGCAACCGATTTATCACGATTGATGAACTCGCGGGGATGGTGCACTGAGCAGGGCTTACTGTGTGACGTTCATGCGCTTCAGCAGCGCGAGCTGCTTTTCTACCCGTGGCCAATCGAGGTTGGCTTTTCGGGGGCCCTGCATGGCCTGGGGATCTGCGAAGTAATCGAGAACGTTCTGTTTGAGCGCGGGGGGCAGCAGAGTGGCCGGCACGCGCGTGAGCCGGTCGAGAAGTTTCGCGTAGGTTTTATCAGTGAGCGGGTATTGACCTGGCCGCACCATTTCGCCCGTATCGAGATCGCGGTTCGGCAGCGGCTGCTCTCCCCAGGTCGCGAGGATATGACGCAGTTCAGCGGTTGAAGTGTTCACGCTCTCGATATACCGTTGATGGGTGTCGACCTGAGGTCCTCGGATGGCGAGCATCGCGAGCGGGCCGATACGGGGCATGATCGGGATGATCCAGGCAAGCAGACGAGTGCCGATACCTGCTTTTTTTCGGAATTGATCCCAACCTTTCATGAAGTCCGCCTCTGCCAGGTGCTGCTCGAAGATGCGGAAGGATTCGTCGGGCGTATCGGGTGGGAAACCTTTTCTATGGAGGACGGTTTCGGCGTAAGCGATGCGGGGCAGGAAGCTGCGGACAGCGAAGCGGTAGCTTCGAACGACGGCCCGCCGCTCGCCCAGAACGCGGCCAAAATCAAGGCCATATGTTTCGAAGAACGCGTCCGCGAGCAGAGAACCGGGCACCATCAACCCCACGTGACGAAGGTAAGCGGAGGGGGCCATACGGCGTTTGCTGATTTCGTTAATATCGAACGCAAATTCGGTGCGGACGTGGGCGTGCGGATCTTCGTTATAGGTTACGGACGGGCCATATCGTTTCGCTAAACCCGGAAACTCGACAGCGACCGACGGATTGACCGCGATAGGATGCCCTACGCTATCGCCAACGTAGTGAGAGAGAGCTCCGATGGCGAAGGCGAGCTCGTCCGGATTTTTCGCCCGGTCGAATAACGCTCTGACGAAATCTCCTGACCTGACGTAATGGGTCAGATCACTGAAGAATTGATTACTGAAAGGGTAATAGCCGAGGTCTTGAATGGCACAGCCACCGTAGGCGTAGGCATGAGCACGTTCGAGTTCAGCCTCGGTGGCGTGGGGAAAGCGATGCAGAAGGAAGGGGCGAATGGTGTTCTTCCAGCTCAAGTCGATGAGCTGTTCGTGAGTCTGCACCGAATACGCCGATAGTGGATGAGGGATCAGGAGAAGCGCGACGCACAGAATTGCGCATATCGGCGACCAATAATGAGTGGCGCGAACACGCGCGCCGGTTTTAGAAGATGAGCACACGCCCGTATTGGTTCCCGGTGATTGTGCCATGCAAGCCGCACAATATCTCTAGTTAAGCATTCGGGTGTTCGGATTCTATACTCAGCAACATGAGCGGCGACTTTTGCCTGCGGGGCGATCTGATCCTTCCCAGCACCATATTGAGAAATGCTTTTTTGCTGGTCGAAGGCGGAAAGATTACGGCGATGTCCGCCGAAAGGCCCAGGTGGTACAAGGGCGCTGTAACGGTTGTCGAGAGCGGATACGTTTCCCCCGGGTTTATCGATATACACGTCCACGGCGGCGAGGGCGCCGACTACATGGACGGAACGGAGACGGCCGTTCGCACGGCAAACCGGGCTCACCTGCGGCGAGGTACGACGACAATTTTTCCCACTACCACGACGGGCTCCCATGCGCAGCTCGCACGAATGATTGACGCGTGCATGAGGGTTCGCGACAAATGGTCAGTGGCGGACGGCGCTTACATCGGCGGGGTCCACTTGTATGGTCCGTACTTCGCGGAAGGAAAAACAGGCTGCCACTCGCCCGAAGGCCGGCGCGATCCCGAGGCGGACGAGTATGAGCCATTCTTTTCACGAGAGATCATTCGAGTGGCAACGTGCGCGGCCGAACTCGCGGGCGCGGAGAGCTTTTATCGAGCGGCGCGCGAGAGGAGGTGCCTGGTGACCTGCGGGCATTCGAATGCGAGCTGGACCGAGATGACAAAGGCGTTCGAGGCGGGCATGCGGCACGTGGATCACTTCTGGTGCGCGATGAGTTCGGTGAGTTCCTTGCGGGAACGGTTCGGAACACCGATGCAGGCGAGCATGGAGCAATTCGTGCTGGCTAGACCGGATATGAGCACCGAAGTGATTGCGGATGGCAAGCATCTCTCGGCGGAACTGCTCGACTTTGCGTTTCAAATGAAAGGTCCGGAGCGGCTGTTGCTGGTCACCGATTCCAATCGAGCTATGGGCATGCCGCCAGGACGGTATCGTTTCGGGTCGGAGGAGGATGGTCCATGGATTCAGAGCGACGGCGAAGTCGGCTTTGTGCCCGGGAATGGTCTGGCGAGTTCGGTCATGGGGATGGATGCGATGGTACGAACGATGGTGAGCCAAACGAGAGCAAGCCTGCCGGAGGCTGTTCGGATGGCGAGTCTAACACCGGCGGAGCGTGTGGGCATGGCAGAGGAAACGGGAAGCCTGGCGGTGGGAAAGTGGGCGGACGTGGCGATTCTGGACGGCGCGCTGCAGGTCCAAACCGTTTTCGTTCGCGGGCAGGAGTACGGGGCCGATTCAAATTCATTTCACGAACCCGAGGAAGGTGAGAAGCTCAAGCGGACGGAGGCTGGCGTTCGGCCACGATGGTGATTTCGATATCTCCGGCCAGATGAGTGATGCGCTGAATGAGATCTCTCTTCAGAGGCGAGCGCCATGCACTTTTCGGGATTCTGGGAAGGTAAATTTGTGTGACGGCATGGGCGTGGGCGAAATTTGCAAGTTCCTGAGCAATGTCCTCGCCGCATAACACGTGTGTAGGAATATGCAGATCGCGGGCGAACTTCAGATGCTTCTCGACGGCCTGGCGTTGTAGATCAGAAAGAGCGCCTAACCCTCCGGTGGGGCACACCATAACGGCCAGGCACTCGCCCTTGATGTAATCCGCGATTCGCTTTCCACGCCGGATGAGGGCAGCGGTCGACGGCTGGGCGCTCAGAAGAACGAGAACTTTTTCCGTTCTGGTGGCACCTTCGAGCGGGGCCGAATCGGTTTGGACCGGATGTGATTCCGAGCTATCGCCCGCGTTCGAGGGATCTGTACGCGATTCCACTTCGAAGGCGGTTTCCCGGAGGGCAAATTCGCGCAACCCGACCAGGGTCGATTCTTTGAAGAAGTTCTTTTTCGCGCTTTGGGCCTTTTCGCCGTGGTAGATCACGCCGCGATCCAAGCGGTTGAGGAGCGCGCGCGGAGCGAGATCGATCATGACGACTTCGGAGGCTTGCTGGACGACCCAGTCGGGAACAGTTTCACGAATACGCACGCCGGACATCTGGTAGACATCGTCGTTCAGACTCTCGAGGTGCTGAACGTTCATTGTTGTCCAGACGTCGATGCCGTTCTGAAGAATGTAGAGAACGTCTTCCCAACGCTTGGCGCGTTCGAGGCCCGGAACGTTCGAGTGAGGAAATTCGTCGACCAGCGCAACCTGCGGGTGGCGGCGAACAACGGCTGCAGGATCCATTTCGGTGAAGCGTATTCCGCGGTACTCGACGTCCCGGCGAGGGATAACCTCCAAGCCGCCGAGCAAAGCAGTCGTGTCAGGCCTGTCGTGTGGTTCGAAGTATCCGACGACAACGTCAGTACCCTGGCCGGCCAGAGTGTGAGCCTCCTCCAGCATTTGATAGGTTTTGCCGACTCCGGCCGCATAACCGAGATAGACTTTGAGCTTGCCTTTTGGCGGGTTCACCGAGCCATTCACGGCGGCCGGATTACTGAGGGAAGAGCTTGACATCGATCCCTTCGGCGGCTTTGATCAGGCGGTCGGCGGGAGTTCCGGTGAAGCGCGTGCGCAGATCGGGAACGGCACTCTGCCCGATGTAGAGCTGTGTGATGCGTTCTTTGCGAGCGAAATCCATGATGGCGTCTACTTCGTCATCACTTTCGATGAGCACCAGCTCGGCTTGCGCCTCGCGAGCAACCGCGAAGTTTCGCTGGAGAGCGGCTTCCTGTTCGGCGTTCAGACGGCGCTTGCGAACGTGGATGGCGAAGAGGCTACCGTGGAAACGCTTGGACACCAAGGAGGCACGAGCCATCATGCGGGCGGCGTCGCTTTTCGGAGTGAGGCAGACCAGCAGCCGTTCCTGCGTACCCCACGAGGTTTCAACACCCTGTCCCCTGAGATAAGTCTCGAGCTGGCTATCTACTACATCGGCGGCGAGCAGCAGAGCGATCTCACGCAACTGAGAAAGCTTCTTTTCTTTACTCGCGAGGGCGGCGGCATCTACGTAATTCTCTTTGATTCCGCTCGCCGCGAAATTGGCGGGCGCATCGACGATGACGAACTCGTCGGCCTTTCGCAGGAAAGATTCGGGAACATTGGCGCAGGCGCGTTTTCCCCTGATCTGCTCCACCTGCTGCTGCCGTTCAGCGACGAATTCGAGATTGATGGTGGTGACGACGGAAATCCCGGCCTGTAGCAGCAACTCGACATCCTGCCAGCGATGGGCCGTGGAGAGGCCGGGAGGGTTGTCGTGTGCAAGGCCGTCGATGAGGCAGACCTGAGGATGGCGCCGGAGGAGGGCAGGAACATCGACCACCGAAACACCGTCCACATAGCGAAGCGGCAGAATCTCAAGCTGCTGCAGCAGACTTACGAGTTCAGGCGAATTGCGCGGCTGCATCGCCCCGACAACGACGTCCTGACCCCGCTCACGCCTGCGGCGTCCTTCGTCGAACATGCGATAGCTCTTGCCGACGCCCGAGGCGTAGCCGAGAAACACCTTCAGGCGTCCTCGCGCAGCATCTTCCTCTTCCGCCTGCACATGACGCAGTAACTCGTCAGGCGTTAACTTCTTCTCGACCCGCATCCGCTCTCTTTACTGTAGAGAAGACTTGGATCAAGATCCATAGCCAAATAGCGAAGATAGCGGTTTCAGGAACTGCTAAGAAGGATCCTTACCCAATACTTATGCTTTCTTTAGGTCCAGACCCCTACGATGAAGGAGCGAAAGGAATCGGAGGTTTGGGCCTGCGAACGTTATGACTGACTTGCTTTACGCGCTCATCGCGCTGCTCTTTTTCGTCGGGGCATGGGCATTTACAAAGGCCTGCGACCGCCTGTAAGGGAGCGAGCGGAGAACTTATGGAATACATCATCGGAGGAGTAACCACGGTGTTTCTCTTCGGCTATTTGATATACGCGCTTCTCAGGCCGGAGAAGTTCTGAGACTACGCCGCCGTTAGAAGGTTTATCGACGTGACAAACATAGGAATTCTGCAAATAGTTGTTTACTTTCTGATAATTCTCCTGCTCGCAAAGCCGATCGGGCTGTTTATGGCGAGATTGTTTGGAGGTCGCCGCACCTTTTTACATCCTGTAATCAGGCCGTTTGAGGTACTCACTTACAAACTGGTCGGCGTGGATGAAGAAGCCGGGCAGAAGTGGACGCAATACACGGGCGCGCTGCTAGCGTTCAGTGTGTTCAGCTTTGTGTTCGTGTATCTGCTGCAACGCTTGCAGGGTGTTCTGCCTTTAAACCCGCAGGGATTCGGAACAGCGAATGTGACGCCGGACCTTGCGTTCAATACGGCGGTGAGTTTCCTTACGAACACGAACTGGCAGGCCTACTCAGGCGAGAGTACGTTGAGTTATCTGGTTCAGATGGCTGCTCTGACGGTGCAGAACTTCGCCTCCGCGGCAGCGGGCATAGCGGTGGCAATCGCGCTTGTGAGAGGTTTCGCACTCCAGAAAGCGAACAACATTGGCAACTTCTGGGTAGACCTGACGAGAGGGGTTCTGTACATCCTGCTGCCGTTATCGGTGCTCGTCGCACTGGTGCTGTGCTCGCAGGGTGTGATCCAGAACTTCGAGCCCTATACGGTTGCCAAAACGCTGGAGGGAGCAAAACAAGTGCTTGCGCAAGGCCCCGTGGCATCGCAGGAAGCGATCAAAATGCTCGGCACGAATGGAGGCGGGTTCTTTGGCGCCAACTCCGCGCATCCGTTCGAGAATCCGACGCCACTCACCAACCTGCTGCAGATCGTACTCATATTTTGCATTCCTGCCGGGCTGACATACGCATTCGGCGAGATGGTGGGGGACCGGCGGCAAGGGTGGGCGGTATTCGCGGCCTGCTCAGTTATGTTTCTCGCCGGCGCGTTTACGTGTTACTGGGCGGAGAGCAGCGGCAATCCGACTATCGACAAGATTGGGGTCGAGAGAAGCGCGACCGCCACACAGCCGGGCGGAAACATGGAGGGCAAGGAAGAGCGTTTTGGGATTGCGGCTTCGGCACTGTTCGCGACCGTGACAACGGACGCAAGCTGTGGAGCGGTGAACAGCATGCATGACAGCTTCACGCCGATTGGCGGCCTTGTTCCGCTTTTCAACATCCAAACCGGCGAGGTGATATTCGGAGGCGTGGGAGCAGGGCTCTACGGAATACTGCTTTACGCAATCGTAGCGGTGTTCATTGCAGGGCTGATGGTGGGCCGCACGCCAGAATATGTGGGCAAGAAAATCGAGGGCAAAGAAGTGAAGATGGCGATGCTGGCGCTTATTGCCACTGCGTTCAGCATCCTGGTTCTCTCCGCTATCACATCGGTTATACATTTTGCTCCGCCGACGAAGGATGCAAAAGGCCAGTTGGTCTCACACAACTACTGGAATCCGCCAGGTCCAGCGACCGCTAACTTTGCGAACAGCGGCGCACATGGCTTCAGTGAAGACCTGTATGCGTACACGAGTGCGACGGGAAATAACGGCAGTGCTTTTGGCGGGCTCAGTCCTAACACTCCCTGGTACAACCTCACGCTCGGTCTGGCGATGCTGGCAGGCCGCTTTCTGTTTCTGATTCCACTGCTGGCGGCGGCGGGAAGTCTCGCCGGCAAAAAGAAAATACCATCGACGAGCGGGACACTTCCAACGCACGGACCGCTGTTTGTCGCGCTGCTCGTTGGGACAGTGGTCCTGGTAGGTGCGCTGACGTTCTTCCCGGCGCTCGCGCTAGGGCCGATCGTCGAGCAATTTCTGATGGAGAACGGGAAGTTGTTTTCGATTCTCCTCTTTCCGATCTGGAGCTAAGCATGGCCACTATGACTCAAACGCCCGCGCCCGGGCACACGTCGCCAAACACCACATCGCTACTGCCGCCCAAGCTGAGCCGTGCCCGGCCGCTATTCGATCCGGAGATCGTCCGTCGCGCGACCCGGGATTCCTTCGTCAAGCTGAATCCGGCGACGTTGTGGAAGAACCCCGTCATGTTTGTGGTGGAGGTCGGGGCGGCTCTGGTGACGCTTTACCTGCTGCACGACCTGGTGACGGCAGGCAGAAGCGCCGGGTTCGACGCCCAGATCGCCCTCTGGCTCTGGTTTACTGTTTTGTTTGCGAATTTCGCAGAGGCGATGGCTGAGGCGCGTGGGAAGGCGCAGGCCGACACGCTTCGCAAAACGAAGACGGAAGTAACGGCAAAGCGCCTGGTCAACGGGAAAGTGGAGGAAGTTTCTGCAGCAAAGCTGCGCTGTGGCGACATTGTGCTGGCTGAAACAGGCGACTTGATTCCCGGGGACGGCGAAGTAGTCGAAGGGATTGCGACGGTTGACGAATCGGTGATCACGGGTGAGAGCGCGCCGGTCATTCGCGAATCGGGTGGAGACCGGAGCGCGGTTACGGGCGGCACGAAAGTGCTATCGGACCAGATCAAGATCCGGATCACCTCTAACCCGGGCGAAACGTTTCTGGACCGCATGATCGCGCTCGTGGAAGGCGCGGAGCGCCAGAAGACGCCCAACGAGATTGCGCTGAATATCCTGATTGCCGGCTTGACGCTCATCTTTCTCCTCGCCGTGGCGACGCTGCATCCGTTCGCACTGTATTCGGTGGCAGCGGCCGGTTCAGGAACCGTCCCTTCCGTTGCGGTATTGGTTTCACTGCTGGTGTGCCTGATTCCGACGACGATTGGCGGGCTTCTTTCCTCGATCGGCATCGCAGGGATGGACCGCGTGATGCAGGACAACGTACTTGCGATGAGCGGCAAAGCCGTGGAAGCCTCAGGGGATGTAAACACGCTGTTGCTCGATAAGACAGGTACGGTGACGCTCGGCAACCGGCAAGCTGTGGAGTTCATTCCGTTTGGAGGTGTGACGGCTGAAGAACTGGCGGATGCGGCGCAGCTCTCGAGCCTGGCTGACGAGACGCCGGAAGGCCGGTCGGTGGTGATTTTAGCCAAGGAGAAACACGGGCTTCGCGGACGCGATGTAGCGGACCTGGAAGCTAACTTCATTCCTTTTTCGGCGTACACGCGCATGAGTGGAGTAGACATCGAGGGGAGGAGTTTGCGAAAGGGCGCAAGTCAGGCAGTCGCGAAGTTCGTGACGGAGCTGGGCGGCTCTCTGCCGGCAAATTTCCACGAGATCGCGGATGGGATTTCGCGCGAAGGCGGAACGCCGCTGGCGGTAGCGGATGGGCAACGGGCGCTCGGCGTGATCCATCTGAAAGACATCGTAAAGGGCGGAATGAAGGAGCGCATGGCACAGCTCCGGCGTATGGGAATCCGCTCGGTGATGATCACGGGAGATAACCCTCTGACTGCCGCGGCGATCGCGGCGGAAGCCGGAGTAGATGATTTTCTCGCGCAGGCTACGCCGGCAGACAAGCTCGCCTACATAAAGAAGGAACAGGGCGAGGGACGGCTGGTGGCCATGACGGGTGACGGAACCAACGATGCACCGGCGCTTGCGCAAGCCGATGTCGGCGTCGCGATGAACACGGGAACGATGGCCGCGAAAGAAGCGGGAAACATGGTGGACCTCGACAGCAATCCGACAAAGCTGATTGAAATCGTTGCCATAGGAAAGCAGCTCCTGATCACGCGTGGAGCGCTCACGACGTTCTCGATTGCGAACGATGTCGCGAAATATTTCGCGATCATTCCGGCGATGTTTATGGCCACCTATCCGGCGCTGGCTCGCTTCAACATCATGCATCTGCACAATCCGCGAAGCGCTGTGCTCGCGGCCGTGATCTTCAATGCGCTAATCATCATCGCGCTTGTGCCACTGGCGCTGCGCGGAGTGAAGTACCGGACCTTGGGTGCGGCAGCGCTGCTTCGCAGAAACATCCTGATCTATGGGCTGGGAGGAATCATCGTTCCCTTCCCGGGTATCTGGATCATCGATCAGCTACTGAGCTGGTTGAGGCTCGCCTGAACGGCGGGACAGACTGCCAAAGAAAGAACATATATGTATCGACAACTACTGCCTGCTTTTCGGATGACGTTGCTCCTGACGGTGCTGACCGGGTTGATTTACCCCGGCGTGATCACGGGATTGTGCCAGGTGATGTTCAAGACGGAAGCGAATGGAAGTTTGATCAAGCAGAATGGCAACGTGGTGGGTTCGGCTTTGATCGGACAACGCTTTACGAAGCCGGAGTATTTTCATGGACGGCCCTCGGCGGCAGGCACGAACGGTTATGATCCAACCGCTTCGGGCGGCTCGAATCTGGGGCCGACGAGCCAGAAGCTGTACGACAACACCAAGGCCGCGGCCGATGCATTCCGCAAAGAAAACCCGAGTTTCCGGGGAGCAATTCCGGCCGATGCCGTAAGCGCGTCGGGGAGCGGACTAGATCCCGATATCAGCGTTGCGAATGCGAACGCCCAGCTACGGCGAGTAGCGGAAGCGCGAAATGCCACACCGGCCGAAGTGGCGCAGCTGCTTACTTCCCTCGAACAGGGCCGCGACTTAGGACTTTGGGGCGAGCCGCGAGTAAACGTATTGAAGCTGAATCTCGCTCTCGACGAACGATTACCTGTGAAGCGGTAGCGAAATGGCTGGAAGCGCGCTAATCGGACTCGGAGAAGCGGGCGTCGAGAAGGTCCAGTTCGTGCTCCAGGCGGCGCAGTACCTCGTCGTGGATTTTATTCTGGTTTCTTAGCTCGAGAGCGACGGAGCGCTCCACGTCTCTGAGTTCCTGGGCGATGTAGCGCTGAGGTCCGAGCTTGTCGCCGAGCGAATCGTTTTCCGATTGGTGATGACCATCGTGATCGATCAAGGCGAGTCTTTGGCGATAGAAGGATTCGAGGTAGTCAAGCAGCTCCCTTTGGTCTTCCGGTTCCTCTTTCCTGATTTTGTTCAAGGCTCGTAGGGCCGCCGAAATCATCTGCTGCCTGGCGGCATTCTCTTCCTCATAGCCGGTGGTGCCCTTTGCCAGTCCGAGAAGACGAATGATAAAGGGCATCGTCAAGCCTTGCAAGACCAGCGTTGCGAAGATGACGCAGAAGGTCAGGAAGATGATGAGGTTGCGATACGGGAAGGGCGAACCGTTGCTTAGTCGCTCGGGGAGAGAGAAGGCAGCGGCGAGCGCGAGTACGCCGCGCATGCCGGCCCAGCCCAAAAGAAATACCTCCCCCTTGGCTGCATGATGAACTTTTTTACCGCGCCAGCGTTGTATGCGGGACGAAATCCATTCCGCCGGATAGACCCACATGAAACGGAGCAGGACCACCGCAAGGCTGAACAAGGCTCCGTCCACGATGACGCTGCGGGCGCTGATGCCGCGAATGTCGTTGAGGATGTACGGCAGTTGTAATCCGAGGACAAGAAACACGAGTCCGTTTAGCACGAAATCGAGGGTGCGCCAGACAGCGGAGGCTTCGATACGGGCGTGGAGTGAGTAGAAGCCCGAACTGCGGCGTCCTAGATACAAGCCGCAGGCCAGAGTTGCAAGCACGCCCGAGCATTGAAGGTTTTCGGCGGCGAGATAGGCGAGATACGGGGTGACGAGACTGATGGTGATCTCGACAGGGGCGTCATTGATACGCTCCTGCACGTGATGGACGATGAAGCCGATGACGAGTCCGACCACTACGGCTGCAAGGCAGAGATAAACCAGCGTGCCGGCGCCTTTTACGACGGAGGGTGTAACGCCCGTCACGACCATTGCAAGGGTAAACTTGAACGCGACCAATCCACTGCCGTCATTGACGAGGCTTTCCGCCTCGAGTAGATCGGTGATGCGGCGAGGCAAACCAAGGCGCTTGGCGGTGGCGGTGGCGGCGATTGCGTCGGTCGCTGCGACCAGCGAGCCCAGCACCAAGCCCAGCTTCCAGCTGAAGCCAGGCACCAGGACGTGCATGGTGCCGGCAACGCCGAACACTGTGAAGCCGACCAAGCCGAAAGCCAGCATGATGATGACGGAAAGATTATTCCGGAAATCGCGCCAGGATGTGTGGAACGCGGCGGAGAAGACGAGTGGCGGCAGGATCACGAGGAACACCACGTTAGGGTCCATGGTGATCGAAGGAACATGGGGGATGAAGCTAAGCAGCAGCCCGCCGAGCACGACCATGATCGGGTAGGCGACGCGGAGCCGTTTGGCGACCAGAGCGAGCGCGGCTACGGTGACCAGCAAGGCAAGAAATAAAAGTTCGAGGTAGTCTAACCCGCTGCCGTGCATTTGATCTCATCGACAAGATAGCGTACGAACTCTGCTGGTTACGGCGTTTTGATGAGGCGTTGCCGCGCAGCCGTCGGAAAGCCGCATCTCAGCGCGACCCAAATTTTGAGCATGAGTCTCGGATTTCTGCGTATTCAGTTCGGCTGGACTGCAGATGGACAACATGAGGGCGACTTATGAGTATCTGAGTGCGCAGGCTGTTCGACCATGATCGGATGAAGCCGCCGATCATGGGCAAGTGCTGCCTGATGGCCACGTCCTGGCTCATGCTGCGAATTCGAGAGACCAGGATGCGAGATGAAACGCTGGCACCGATGGAAGTCGCTCAGGCGGACGGGGCTGCTAAAAGAAGCGCCCTTTGAAGGACTGGTAGCGCTGTCGCGCGGCGTTCATGATTTCCGGGAATGGCGGCAACCCGCGTAGGCTATCAATTAGTGGATCCGTAAGGAAGTATGGATACGAAAAGAAACCGGATTCAACGCTCGAGCGCATCATTCTCAAGGCGGACGCCTTGTCTTCTAAGATCGCGTAGGCTTCAGCCATCTTGTACATCGCTTCCGGATCACCCACTCCGCGCTGTTGAATCTGAGTCTCCAAATCCCGCAAGAGTTGTACGCCATCCACGTTCCTGTTCGCGAGACCATCGGCGACGGCCTTGCCAATACCTGTATACAGGGTGGGATCTTCTTCGTTAGCGCGCGCGAAGTCAGCTGCCGCCTGCGCCCACTTGCGCTGGTGGTACTCTCCAAAGCCCCGATAGAAGCGGAAGAAGCTGGATCCGTTCACATCGGGTAAGCTTGCGAGAAACTTGTCGTAGTCTCCGAGATACAGATAGGTGTTCAGAACGGAACCGTTCGATTTGACCGACGGATCGATCTCTCGCGCCCGAAGGCATTCCGCAAGCGACTGCTTCAACACTCCTGCAAAACGATAGGCATAACCTAACTCCCAATGCACGGCTGCATCATTAGGGTTACTGTTCATCGCATCCCGCAGTAAGGTCACAGCCTGTTCGACCTTCCCGGTATCGACCAGTAGGTTGGAATAGAAAGTTTCTGCTTCCAATTGCTTCGGCTCAAGCGCGAGGGCGTGTCGATAAGCAGCCTCCGCTCTGCGATATTGCTCGCGGCCGCCGAGCTCAAAGGTGGCGTAAGACGTGTAAGACTGACCAAGGTAGGCCCAGGTGAGAGCGTAGTTCGGATCGAGCTGGGCAGACTTCTCCAGCATCTTCACCGCCATCGGGAAGTCGTGCCTGGCCATCAGATCAGCACCGCGCAGATAGTACTCGTATGCCAAAGGGTTCACGGGCGCGTCCGCTTTGATCCGCTTTGCTTCCAAAGGTGTCAGGTTCAGTTGCAGCGCTGCGATGACTTGTCTTGAGACGTCATCGTGCACACCAAGCAGTGCCGCGTATTTAAGGTCGATTACATCTCGGCAAAGAATCTTGAGCGTAGGCACATTGAACAGCTGATACGTGATGCGCAGGTGATCGCCGTCGCGAATGAAGTTGCCCGTTAATAGTGTGTCGACGTTCAACTCCGCGGCGACTTTCTTCATATCGATTTCATGCCCTTTGTACTTTCCAACTGTCGAAGAGGGCCGCACTGTGACAGAACTTACTCGGCCAAGTTTTGTGATGATCGCGTCGGCCAGGGAAAAGCCCAAGAAGTCGCTGCCCGGGTCGTGGGTCAGATTCTCGAGCGGCAGGACAGCAAGCGTGTGCTGGGGCGGTGACCTCCTGAAGGC
Organism: Terriglobia bacterium; assembly: GCA_963723645.1. Lineage (GTDB taxonomy): Bacteria > Acidobacteriota > Terriglobia > Bryobacterales > Bryobacteraceae > Bog-105. Next base: position 484,917 of record CAVRRR010000003.1, on the reverse strand, counting down.
GACATAACCAGCGGCCGCAAGGAGACAACCAAGCATTATGATTCCCAGCGCCAGCGTTCGAAGACGTTGGGGTTTGCGACGGGACGGATTGTATGAGCCTGGCGCGGCGTATTCGTTTTTGTAAACGTCAGGCTCGAACGACGGGAGTAAAAGCGGCGGCTCAAGTTCCGGTTCTCTCTCCGTTCTCACGGGAGCGGCAAACCGGTAGCCCTTTTTCGGCACCGTCCTTATGTACGGATCGTCCACTTCTCTTTCGCCGAGGACCTTCCTCAGTGAGGAAATCAACACAGTAATGTTGACTTCTTCGACGAAGCTTTCCGGCCAGATCACCTTCATGATCTGGTCCTTTGTGAGCAAATGCCCCTGATTCTGCACGAGAAACAGGAGCAGGTCGAATGCTTTCGGAGTCAGGGGAACAGGATTGCCTTCGCGAAGGAGAAGGTGTTCCTCCGGCCGCAGCCGGAACGGGCCGAACTCGTAAATACTAACCGGCTTCAGCTCCATCGAGAGTTACCGCTAGTCCCGCAGGCCGATTTGGAATTTGTTTGCAGATTCTTTAGTGATCTTTAGGGACGAACGGTTCCGATTTAGACCAGTATGGCGTAGTCCAAGCAGTTCGGCAGCAGCAGTTTCCGGCTGTACAGGATTCGGAGTGACGAATGTTCCCAGAGGAACCGTCGCGTCAGCCGCTAAACAAGGAGAAAATACCAATGAAGAAGTTAGCCGTTATAACGTGTACCGCAATCGGTCTCGGGACGATGACCGTCCGCGCATTTGCGCAAGTTCCCGAGATCGCGTTTAATCTAGTTCCGCAGGCAAAGTTCGCCGCTTGTCTAGCGGGCCCCGGCGGAGCAACGCCAACCGCCCAGGTAATTGTGGAAAGGGGCGAGCTGAATGACGTTTTGATTCTGCGCGCGCAGCACTTGAAACCAAAACTCGGGTTCGATCTGTTTACGATTCAGGACACCAATCTGCTTGCGAACGGCAAAGTCGATCCGAACTTTAAAAACTTTGGCTTGGCCTGGTATCAGACCGATGTGCGGGCCGACTCACACGGGAACGCCGAGGTCGCCATAAAAACGATTCTGCTCGACCAGATATTCGGATTTGATCCAGCGGCGTCGTTGGAACCCACGCATACTTTCCACGTTGGCTTCTGGTTCAATAACCCGGAGGATGCGGCACCGTGCGGCTTTAATCCCGCAGATCCGACTCCTTTCAACGGGGAGCAGCATGCAGGACCCAACGCCATGATCAGCCTGCCGAACAACGTTACGAATCTGGGGCCGCTGTGCACCAGTCCCCGCAAAGAAGGGTCCACATATGTCTGCAACCAGTGAGTTTGGGTAGAACGCCTGACTGAGACAAAGCCCCGCCGCTCGATCCAGGCGTTGGAAGCGGCGGCGGGCGCAGCCGCACTCAATCTTGGAACTTTTTTAGAAAGATTTTGGACGGTACAGCCCTGTTCTGAGGACTCTGCCGCCCATTTAGATTAGGTGATAGCCGCAATGCCACTCCATGTGCCGCCGACCAGCAAAACGCCTTGAGTGTTCTACGGCTGGTGGATCGCGATAATCTCCGCGATATGCCTGTTTCTCGGGCCTATCTCAATCGCGGTATTCTCATTTGGAACTTTCCTTAAACCGCTTGTTCAGGAGTTTCATGCGAGCCGGGGCGCTGTTTCCTTTACGCGCACGCTGTTTGCAATGTCGAGCATCGGCCTGCCACTGGCAGGAGGACTGGTCGATCGCTTCGGCCCCAAGAGGGTAGTTTTGCCGTCCACGCTCTGGCGGGTGCGATTCTGCTATCGGCCCACTTCTGTTCACACATATTTGGCAACTCTATGTCTTCTACTTGGGCTTAGGCATGGGCAGATGGGGGATCGCTCCAGTTTCGTATTGTGCGCTGATTGTGCACTGGTTCGACAGGTACAGGGGGCTAGCGCTCGGGGTCATCATGCTTGGTCTGGGGCTCTTTACCAAAAATTTCACAGTAGCGTTTCAGGTGAGCAAAAGGCCTCGCTCAATCTGCTGTGACCGGGTCCCTTTTACAATGCGGTCAAGGTTCATGACGCCGAAATCGCGACGAAAATTTTTGCGGAAGAGTTCTTTGGGTCTGCTCGCGGGAGCAGAGGTGTGTCTGCAGGCAGGCCAGGACACGGGTGTTCCGGCGGGGGCGCCTCCTGCATTCAACTCGGGCCCGGCGGTAGGGCCGCAGGTCTCTCCCGCGACGTTTGCCGAGGCGGAGAAACTGGTGCAGTTTGGGCTGACTCCCCCGCAGCGCAAGATGGCGGCGGAGAGTTGGCGGACCTCAATGGCGGGGTTCTACGAACGGCGGAGAGGACCGCGGAAGGTGCCGTTGGAGGCGACGCTGAGTCCGTCAACGCTGTGGAATCCGGCCCTGCCCGGCTTGCATGTAGGCCCGAGCGAGAACCGTTTTGTGCGCAGCCGGGAGGAAGCGCCTCCGGTGCCGAAGGACGACAAAGCGATTGCATATGCTCCGGTATGGCAGTTGTCTCGTTGGATCGAACAGCGCACTTTAAGTTCGGTGCGATTGACCGAAATCTACCTTTCACGGCTGGAACGATTCAATGGCCAGTTGCGGTGTGTGATCACGTTGACGCGCGAGCGGGCGCTGCGGCAAGCGAGGAAGGCAGATGCGGAGATTGCGGCGGGTCAGTATCGGGGACCGCTGCACGGAATTCCGTGGGGTGGCAAAGATCTGCTGGACACGGCGGGCATTCCGACAACTTACGGGGCAGACTTCTACCGGAACCGTGTGCCTAAGCAGGATGCAGAAGTAGTGCGGCGACTGGACGAGGCGGGTGCAGTGCTGGTAGCGAAGCTGAGCTTGGGCGCACTGGCCTTGAACGACATCTGGTTTGGCGGACAAACGATGAATCCGTGGCTTTTGGAGGAGGGGGCGTCGGGTTCGAGTGCCGGGCCAGGGGCGGCGACGGCGGCAGGCCTGGTTGGGTTTTCGATCGGGAGCGAGACGGGCGGAAGCATTGTGAGCCCAAGTATGCGGTGCGGCGTGACCGGGCTCAGGCCGACGTATGGACGCGTCCCGCGAACGGGTGCGATGACGCTGTGCTGGTCACTAGACAAGCTGGGACCCATGACGCGCGGGGTAGAGGACGGGCTCCTGGTGCTGAGGACAATTTCGGGTCCCGACGGGCGCGATCTGGAGTGTGTTCCGAGCCGGTTGGACTATGACGGCACGGCGAGTATCAAAGGACTGCGGGTAGGGTACGTTCCGGCTTGGATGAAGGAGAGCCCCGCGACAGATGTGGACCGGATGGCGCTCGCGACCGTGCCGAAACTGGGCATGGTTCCTGTGGAGGTGAGGATACCGGACTGGCCCTATGACTCGCTGCAACTGATTCTGTTTGCCGAAGCGGCGGCGGCATTCGAGGAGAATACGTTGAACGGCGATATGGACGAGTTGCGTGTACAGGTGGCCGATGCCTGGCCGAACCTGTTTCGCCAGGCGCGGTTTCTTTCAGCGGTGGATTTCGTGCAGGCGGACCGATTCCGGCGCAAGGTCGCGCAGGAAATGGCACGCGTGATGAGCGAGGTGGATCTGCTGCTTGTGCCGTCACTGCGGGATGAGATGTTGACGCTGACCAACTTTACCGGGCATCCGTCGTTGACGTTCCGCGCAGGGTTTGTGGAGGTAGGGGAGGCGCGCAGCGACTGGGCGCCGGACCCAGCCCATCCGCTGCCCAAGTTCTCGCCGCCCCGGCGAGTGCCGCACGGCGTGACGCTGATCGGGAGGCTGTTCGATGAGGGCACGATAGGGCGAGTGGGGGTGGCGATGGAGCGCGAGTTCAGCGTGACTTCGGAGCGGCCGCCGGGCTTCTGAGGCCAACTTGCGGGCTTAGCGATTGCTCCGGTGCACTGAAGCCCGGCTCACGCGTGCGAGGCTGGGATGAGGGCCCACCGATGGAAACCGCTGCAGAAACGCTCGTCCGGAGAGTAGGGGTGAAGCGCATGCACGCTTCACATTCCGAGCGGTTAATCGACACCGTGGCGGTGGAGGAGCCCCTCGCGATGCGGCTGCGCTACTGGTTCAAAGAGGCGCGCCACACCGAGAATCTCGCTGTCACGATGCGTACGCCTGGAAACGACCGCGAACTGGCCGCGGGTTTTCTTTACTCCGAGGGCCTGGTGCGAGACGGACGCGACATCGAAGAGATGAGGGCCATTGGCTCCGAAGATTCGAACGAACTCCTGATCGAGCTATCTAAAGAGGCGGATCTCGAGATATGGCGCGCAGCGCGAGCGACCGTGGTCAGCTCGAGCTGCGGAGTTTGCGGAAAGCGCAGTATCGAAGCCCTGGAGGCGCGATCCAGGATAGATGCAGACGATGGATTCACCGTCACCGCATCTTTGATTAACCGCTTGCCGGCGCTGCTCAACGCGAGCCAGACGGGGTTCGTCCAGACGGGCGGGCTGCACGCCGCTGCCCTGGTTGCACCCGGGGATGACGCACGTATCGAAGCGGTCTTCGAAGACATCGGGCGGCACAACGCGCTCGATAAAGTGCTGGGGTCTTGCTTGTTGAAGGGCCAGTTGCCATTGAGCCGCCGTATATTGTTCCTGAGCAGCCGCAGCAGCTTTGAACTGGTACAAAAGGCCGCGACCGCGGGGGCACCGATACTGGCCACGATCGGGAGCCCGTCCACCTTGGCGGTCGATTCGGCCCGCAGATTCGGGCTTACGCTGATTGGATTTGTGCGGAGCGAGCGCTTCAACATCTACTCCGGGGAGTGGCGGATAAACTCGAAGTAGATGAAGTTGAGGTTCCGAGGAAATACGCTGCGGCTCCGCGTTAACCGGCCCGAAGTCGAGACGTTAGCCTCGGGAGCCCCGGTGGAGGAGGACGTCGTGTTTCCGAACCAGCAGCATCTGCGGTACGTGGTGCAGCCGGGAAGGAGCGATCGAGCCGAGGCCTCCTTCGAGGGTGGCGTAATTCGCATAGGCGCGCCGCTCAAAGACGTGCAGGATTGGGCGCGCGATGATTCGGTAGGGCTCTACTTCGATTTTCCCGGAAGCGACACGCCGTTGAAGGTCTCGATCGAGAAGGATCTGGAGTGTGTGGACGGTCCTACGGAGGAGATCGACCCGTACGCATTCCCGCGCAAACCAGGAAATAATTGCTGACCTCGTAAGGTAGTTTCTGCTCTCCGGCACACGTACTGGAACGGAAACGCACATAGAAGCTGTGTAATTCCGAATCCCATTTTGGTACGATTCGTGCTGCAGGTTAACCGGAACAGATTACGGAGGGAGTGTGACCGCTATGGGTTTCACGACAGCGCTGCTGAGAATCCTTCCCGTAACTGTGGGTGTCTTGTTACCCGCCGCGGATGTACCGCGAATCAGCAATTCGGACATCATTCAAAACGCGGTAGCCACTAACACAAAGGACTGGCTCTTCGAGGGTGGGCTCTCGCATTCTGAGCGGATCCTGAAGACGAAAGTGGATCCCGCTGGTCACTCCGAAGAACGCGGATCAAGGACGATCGAATTTGTGCTACTGGACGGATCCCCTTATGAACGTCTAATTGGCCTGAACAACGAGCCGCTCAGCCGGGACCAGCAGATGGAGGAACAAGCGAAACTCGATCGGGAGTGTGCCAGACGGCGCGTGGAGTCAGCGAGCGAGCGGCAGGCGAGAATAGCCAAGTTCAACGAGCAAAGAGGGGAAGAGCATCTGCTCATGCAGCAGATGGTTGCGGCGTTCCAGTTCAAACTGCTTGGCGAAGAGCAGGTGGGCGGGGTTGACTGCTACCATTTCGAGGCGGATCCGAGACCCGATTACCATCCCCCCGTCGAGAAGGCGCGCGTGCTGCTAGGAATGCGCGGCGAGATGTGGATCGATAAGCGGGAGTTTCACTGGGTGAAGGTTCGGGCGGAGGTTACCCAGCCGGTTTCGTTTGGCTTCTTCATTGCCAAGGTGAAGCCGGGGACACGATTCGAACTGGAACAGGCTCCGTTCGGCAAATTCTGGCTGCCGAAGCACTTCATTCAAACGGTAAACGCAAGCGTATTGGGAATCTACGGTTACCGGAGCCAGGAAGAGACGTTCTATTCGGATTACCGGGAAGCGAATCCGGCGGATGCTTTTCGCGCGGCGCTGCACTAGCCGCCCGGCTTACTTGCTCAGATCGCGATGGCTCTCTTTGACGGAGTAGCCGGCCTTCTTCAGCCGTTTATTGATTTCATTCGCGATGAAGACGGAGCGGTGGTGGCCGCCCGTGCACCCGAACGAGATCGTCAGATAGCTCTTCCCTTCCCTGATGTAATGCGGCAAAAGATAGATGAGCAGATCTGAGATCCGGTTGACGAACTCTTGCGTCTGCGGGAACGAACGGATATAACGCGCGACGCTCGGATGGCGTCCGGTGAGCTTTTTGAACTCCGGGATGTAATTGGGATTGGGCAGGAACCTAACGTCGAACACCAGATCACTGTCGGGAGGAACGCCGTGGCGGAAACCGAAGCTATTCACGTACACGACGATTTTGTTGGCTTCTTTCGAGTCCTGGAACTTCGCGGAGATCAGGGCGCGCAGATCATGCACGTTGAACTTGGAGGTATCGATGTAAAGATCCGCGAGAGCGCGTATCGGGGTCAGTTGTTCGCGCTCATTGATGAGGCTGGTGAGAACGGTGGCTTCTCCCCCTAAAGGATGGGGGCGTCTCGTTTCGCTGAACCGCCTTCTCAGAACCTCGTCTTCGGCATCCAGAAATAACAGCGAGCAGCTTAGACGGGCTTTCAGTTCACGGAAAATCTTCGGAAATTGTTTGAGCGTCTCTCCTTCGCGGATGTCGATGATCAGAGCGCCGCGTTTTTTCGAGTCGTAGCTGAGGTCGGCGAATTTCGGGATGAGGGCGATGGGCAGATTATCCACTGCGTAAAAGCCCAGGTCTTCAAAAGCTTTGAGAGCGGTGAGCTTGCCGGAGCCGCTCATGCCGGTGATGATCACGAGATCGTGCGCCGGGAGTAGTTGGGCAGGAGCCTGCCCGTTGTCGGGTTCTGGTTTGGGCTTGGCCATCACACTAAGTGGTCAAAGCCAGTGTAGCCAGAGCGATACTTGGGACGGTCAGGACTCAATGAGATCGAAGTTTCCGTCCGGACGGCGCACGAGCACCGAAAGGCAGTTCCGGGCGGAATCCCGGTAAACTACGTAATCGTCGGGGTCACGCTCCATCTCGAGAAGAGCCTCTTGTAAGGTCATCGGCTTGCGGCCTTCGTTGTAGTCAACGTGAAAGACCTTAGGCCGGTGAGCCTGTCCGTTCGTTTTGACGCCGTTCGAGGCGCGGGTTTCCGGTTCCGGGGCGGGCGCGCTATCTTGGCTTTCCCAGCTTTCCTTGCTGGTGCGAACTCCTTTGGCGTCCCGGTGAGTGTCGCGCCAGCGGCTCTTCAGCTTAACGATTTGTTTCTCCAGCTTTTCGACGGCATCGCAAAGGGCAATGTCGAGATCCGCATCGAGACCTTCCCCCACGAGAGCGTGATCGTAGAAGTTTACGATTACCTCCACCTTGTGCAGATGCCGCTCGACGTGGTGAGAAACGTGAGCCTCCCGCTCTCCGCGCCGCTCTATGAATTTACTGAGCTTGGAAATCCTGGCGTTAAACTTCTCTTCCAGTTCGGGGGTGAACTCTTTCGTTTTGCCGGAAACAATGAGTCTCATTTTTCCTCTTTTGGAGAATGTAATGCCCTGGAGCCGCCTGGCTCCTTCAACGGTCCATAATCCTGGATCGCAGATTAAGCTGTCTGGTGTGTTAGGCGCGGACCCGCCGTTGGTGTGTCGAGGGAATTTTCATATCCTCCCGATACTTGGCGACCGTGCGCCGTGTCACTTGTATGCCTTCGGCCTGCAAGCGAGCAGTGATCTGATCGTCTGTCAACGGATGAGCTGTATTCTCGGTGTCGATCATCTTCTTCACGCGCCTTTTGACTATGAGCAGCGGGGTCGAACTGCCGCAACGGCCCTGTACTGCCTCTGAGAAAAAGTATCTTAGCTCAAATACGCCTTGTGGAGTGTGGGTGTATTTGTTGGCGACAGCGCGGCTCACTGTGGAGGGATGGACGCCAATCTCCTCGGCGACTTCTTTGATCATCATCGGCTTGAGATGATCGATGCCGGACTCGAGGAATTCCTGCTGCCGCTGGACGATCGATTGGCAGACCCTGACAATCGTGTGTTTCCGCTGTTCAATGTTTTTGATCAGCTGCAGCGCGGAGGCATAGCGCTCCTTGATGTAGTTGCGAGCGTCGCGGCTGGGTGTCTGTTCCCGATCAACGAGGTGCTTATAGTTGGTGTTCAACCGCAGCTGAGGAATCTCATCGTCGTTGAGAGTGATCGTGTATTCGTCGCCGTCTTTCGCTATATAGACGTCAGGTTCTACAGGCCGCGCCCCGATGCTCGAATAGCGCAAGCCAGGAGCCGGGTCCAAATGGCGAATCACGCTCAGCGCGATCTGCACATGTTCCAGCGGCCGGCCGAGCACCTTGGCTAACTGAGACACCTGTCTGGTTTCAAGCAGTTTCAGGTGATCATGCACGATCTTCCAGGCAATCGATTCGCGGGCGCCGCGACCTTCGAGCTGCAAAAGAAGGCAACCGCGTAAGTCAATTGCGCCCACACCGGTTGGTTCGAGCGATTGCACCGCGCGCAGGCCAGCCTCGACGTCCTCCAACTTCAGATCTTCACTGGCTGCAATCTCCTCCAGCGGAGTTTCGAGGTAGCCGCTCTCTTCGAGGTTGCCAATAATCGTATTGGCGGCTCGACGGATCTTGTCGGGGAGCACCAATACGCTCAATTGACCCTGGAGATGATTGCTCAAGGTAACCGGCGAGGAAAGAAATGTTTCGAAAGAAGGCTTTTCTACCGACTCCGAGGCGGGACTCTTGAACCCCGGATCCAGGTAGTCCTCAAAGAAACTGCCGTAATCGATCTCCTGAAAGGGATCCGAGTCAACACGGGGTGGTTCTTCCAGGGTCGAAGCCGGAATCGCGAGGTCGCCTACGGAACTTAAGGTTAAGTCGGAAGGCGCTTCGCCGTCTGGAATGCCATCGAGAGTTCCTTTCGGCTCGGGTTGATCGGCCCTGTCGAGAGTAGCCCTGTCACCTGACTCGTCGGGGCGCTCACGTTCGAGCAGCGACTGAATCTCGGTCGGAGTGAGCTCTTCGCCAGAATCGCCGGAGAGTTCGAGCACCGGATTCTCGGCCATTTCGTTCAGGATCATGTCTTTCAGCTCCATGCGATTGAGCTGAAGGACCGTGACCATCTGCACGAGTCCCGGTGTAAGTATCTGCTTTTGCTGGACCCCCAGATGCAGGCGCTGCGAAAGCGAACTCATTTGGTTCTCAGTCTATCACCGCTGACGGGCTTGCGGTTTTTAGGATAAATCGGTGAAAGGTAATGCATTCGGTGCCGAGTGCATGGCTCAAACGACGGCCATAGGGGGGAAATAAAAGTTTTCACCCAGATAAATCCGGCGCACTTCCGGATCGTTCCCGAGCGAGTCCGGAGACCCGGCGCGGAAAATTCTCCCGCTGCTGATGATGTACGCGCGGTCGGTTACGGCAAGCGTTTCGCGCACATTGTGATCGGTGACGAGGATGCCGATACCTTTTTCTTTTAGGTCGCCGATGATCCTCTGCAATTCGAGCACTTGAATCGGATCGATGCCGGAGAACGGCTCGTCAAGCAGGATGAAATCGGGCTGAAGTACGAGGGAGCGTGCGATCTCGACGCGCCGCCGTTCCCCGCCGGATAACATATAGCCTTTACTGTGGCGAACCGTTTCAAGTCCGAGATCGTCAATGAGAGCATTCATGCGCTCGCGGCGTTCCCGGCCGCTGAGCGGCAGCGTCTGCAGAATCGCCATCAGGTTGTCTTCAACGCTGAGTTTGCGGAAGACGGAAGGCTCTTGCGGCAGATAGCTGACTCCTCTGCGCGCCCGCAAGTACATCGGAAGATGCGTGAGCGGCTGATCATCGAGCAGCACTTCGCCGGCATCAGGGCTGACGAGGCCGACGATCATGTAAAAGGAAGTAGTTTTGCCAGCTCCATTGGGACCGAGAAGTCCGACTACTTCGCCCTGCTCCACGCGCACGGAAACGTTGTCTACTACTTTTCGGCCGTTATAGGATTTGGCGATCTCGACAGTCTGCAGTGTTCTCATGAGAACGGCACATCCTCGGCGTTCGCACGCCTGGTTCTGTGGCCATAACTTAGAGGGGCAGACATGATGAGCTTATGTCTTATGATACGCGGTGAATGCACCGGATCGCTCTTTTGAGGAACACGCGAAAGACGGTCGCGCCGTCAAGCGCGCCGTCCGAAGAGCGTAGGAGTTCCTCCATTGCGTGGTGGCGCCCATCCGCCCCCTTTGGGCCTCTAAGCCTCTGGGGCGCGAACAGCCGTCCGGTTGTTGCGATGGCAGTTATGCTGGTTGCGGCTTTGCGGCTGTGCCATCTCCGGCTGCTGTGGGCGGATGAAGATTACCATTTAGCGGCTGCCCTCAACATCCTGCACGGGAAGCTGCCGTACCGCGATTTCTGGTATGACAAGCCTCCCCTGAGTGCCGTCTACTATTTATTGATCGGCGGTCATGCGGGCTGGCCGCTGCGCCTCCTCGACACGGGTTACGTTCTGCTGGCCTGTTTCCTCGCCTTCCGGCTAGCCCGCGCGTGGTGGGGTGAAGCCGAGGGCCTGGTGGCGGCCGGTCTGCTCGCGTTCTATCTCACCTTTTACTTGCCTTCCGCGGTCATCGCCTTTGCGGCCGATGCTCTGATGATCGTTCCGCACCTGGCGGCCGTCTACTTTGCCTTTACGGGGCGCGCGTTTTTCTCAGGCTTGTGCTGCGCCTGCGCTTTTCTGGTGAATGCGAAGGCGGTTTTTGTGGCTGCAGTTTGCGGGCTATGGCTGCTTGGCTCGTTGCCAGGGTTTTGTTTTGGCGTTGCACTGCCGCTCGCCGTCGCCGGGGTGGTCGCGGCCGCTTCGGGAACCTGGCCAGGTTATTACGAGCAGGTTTGGAGATGGGGATGGCTTTATGCCGCGCAATCACCCGTGGCCCATCCTTTTACAACCGGCCTGGTGCGAACACTCGATTGGCTAGGTTTTCATTCCGCCCTGGGGGGCGGAACTTTCTACGCCATTGTAAGTGCTGCGCGGAGCGATCGCGCGAAGTTGGCTTCATGGTTACTCTTTTCATTTGCCGCGGTTTGTCTCGGAACTCGTTTTGCGCCACACTACTTTCTGCAGCTGCTCCCAGCGCTGGTGACCGGTGGGTCGCGGGGCATTGTGCTCGCCTTTCGAAGACACCGGCCGTTGACGATAATCTGCCTGAGCATGCTGCTGCTGGTTCCGTTCGTGCGATTTGCGCCGCGCTACGTGACGCTCGGCTACGACGCTTTGCTCGGACGCTCTCCGGCCTGGAGGGATGCCGTTATGGATCTCGATTCGCAGGAGGCGGCTGCGAAAATCCGTATGCTGGCCCAACCGGGAGACACGCTGTTCGTCTGGGGATACCGGCCAGACATTTACGTCTGGACGCGGCTTACAGCGGACGGCAAGTTCTGGGATTCGCAGCCGTTGACTGGTGTGCCGGCGGACCGCCATCTCACCGTCGAGAAACCGATCTACAGCGCCGCTTCGGCAGCGAACCGCAGACAACTCGCGAAGACCGCACCGACGTTCGTGACCGACGGCCTGGGCCCGCTGAACCCGAATCTTGCAATCGGTAAGTACCCGGATCTGCAGGAGTGGCTAAAGCACTACTCCCTTGCCGGAAAGACGAGACTGTGCGTGATTTACCGGCGAGTTCGGTGAGAAGTACTAGCTATTTCCGCCGAATGTACCAGGAACTCGCGGAACTCCGAGTAGCGTAATGAACCTGTACAATCGGGGTCGAGTCAGAAATTGTGAACGTTTGTGTCCGTTGAGAAGAACCTTCAAGAAATGGAGCGCGGCCGCGAGGCCTACTGGCTCCGCTATCCATCTACCTCTCCTGTAAAGTTGCACTGGCGGGCTGTTGCCGTTCGCCACTGCCTGCATGTTCTACCCGGCGAAAGCATTCTCGAACTCGGAGCCGGAACTGGCTTGTGGACCGAGCAGCTAACCGATGTATTGCGCGGAGAAAACGCGATCACCGCAGCTGTCTTCAACGAGGATTACGCTAAGGCGCTCGAGCGCAAGGGCCTGGCTCATGTAAGGGTGCTCAGGGTCAGCCATCTGGATCAGCTTCCGGGTGAAAAGTTCGACTATGTGGTGGGCACGGCTATCCTCTGCCACAACCTCTACGCCCAGAACTTGCATGCCCTGCAAAGAGTGCTCAAGCCGGGGGGACAGATCCTGTTCTTTGAGGCGAATCACTCGAACCCTCAGGTATTTGTGAAGAATGCGATTCCGGCTATCGGACGTTGGGCTGGGCAAATGGCCTGCCAAGCGCCAATGCGGAAGTACAGGCTGATGAAGACCGCGTCCGAGCAAGGCTATACGAATATCGAGATTGTGCCTTTCGACATCATTCACCCGCGCATACCGCGGCGGTTGGTAAACGCTTTCCAATCGGCATCCTATATCGTCGAGCACGCGCCGGGGATTCGGGAGCTTTGCGGAACGCTATACATCTGGGCCAAGAAGCCGGGCGGCCCGGAGGAACGGCCTGCAGTAAATCTGGCGAACCGGCGGGAGTTGTTCGGCGCCGTCTCGATAGTGGTGCCCTGCCACAACGAGGAGATGAACATCGTCTGCCTGACGAAACAGCTGATTCAGTTCTACGGGCCGTACATTCACGAGATCGTGATTGTGAACGACGGCAGCAAAGACCGGACAGCCGACGTCACCCGGCAGGTAGCGAGCCGTGAGCCGCGAGTGAAACTGGTAAATCGCACGCCTCCGAAGGGCGTCGGCCTCGCGCTGCGAGATGGTTACGCGGCGGCGACGGGCGCTTACATCCTTACGATGGATTGTGACTTTGTACAAATCCTGCCCGAGTTTCGAGACCTTTTCGATGCGGTGGCGGATGGGAAAGACGGCGCTATTGGAAGCCGTTTCTCGTACGAGTCACTGCTGATCAATTATCCGTTTGCGAAAATCCTTGCCAACCGTGGATTTCATGCTCTCGTCCGTCTTAGCTTGCCGATCAAGGCCCGTGATTTGTCTAACAACCTCAAACTCTTCCGAGCCGAGATTCTGAAGGGCTTGCGGATCGAACAACCGCATTTTGCCGCAAATGCGGAAACCGGGTTGAAGCCCCTGCTGGCCGGCCACGACATTGCTGAGGTGCCCGTCTCCTGGATTAATCGTACGGCGGAAATGGGCAGCTCTACTTTCCGCGTGGTAAGAGTAGCGCCGGGCTACGTTTTGGCTCTCCTAACAGTGATTCGGCGGGGCCGGCGGACGCGAAAAGAGATGGCCTGCGCTTCGTTAAACTAATACCGAGTTGAGAGTTTTCAGATAATTAGTACTCGTAGTAAGACCAAGGGATTGTTACAGGGCGTAGGGACTGATAGATTACCTCGAAGGGCTTAGAAGTTAGGGGCCAGGCTCGCTCCGCAATACGAAGCATGACGACCCTGACCAGACCGTCTGTTGACAGAGCAGCTCGTGTCCGCTTCGTCCTGACAATCCTGACACGGGCGGGAATAGCCGCGGCTCTCTCGCTGGCGTGCTTTTTTGTCTACCACGAAAGTTTTTCAAAGTTCGCCCGCTGGGATGACGAAGGCTATCTCTTATTCGAGGTGCGGTACTTCCTTCGCGGCCACGTGCTCTATGACGACGTTTACGCGCAGTATGGCCCCTTCTACTTTCTCGTTCAGTGGGTGTTCTTCAAAGCTCTGGAGAAGCCGGTTTCCCATGACTTGATGCGGATCTTCGCTGCGATCCAGTGGGGTGGGTCTGCCACCTTGCTCGCCTGGTGTGTGCGCAGTGTCACCCGATCGTGGATCGTTACCGGTTTTGCTTTCTTCGCCATTCTCAAGACTCTTAGCGACTTCACTGAAGGTGCCGGGCATCCGCAAAGCCTTTGCCTGCTGCTGGTGGCCTGCTTACTGGCGCTCTCCTGTAACGTAAAGCAAACGATTCGCCCCTGGACAGCTGCTGTATTTGGCTTCCTTGTTGCCGCGGTCGCACTCACCAAGGTTAATAGCGGATACTACCTCGGCACGGCGGTTCTGCTTGCGATGCTGAAGACGGATCGAAGCGCAGTATGGAAGAGGTATCTGTTTTGGGCGGTCGGCATCACGAGTTTGATCAGCATTCCGCTGATTATGGCGCCGCTCTTCAGGTTTGATTGGGACCGCAGCTTGTGCCTTCTGATCGTTATTTCGGTGCTGGCTGCCTTGAGCGTTGCTTCCGTTACCGGTTCGTTCACCACGGCCGGCCGGCGGACCTGGTTGAGCCTGGGAACCGGCGCCGCTGCGAGCGCGGTGCTCATTCCCCTTCCCTTCCTGCTGCACGGAACGACGCTTTCCATGTTCTTGTGGATGACTGTTTTTCAGTACAGGGATTTCGCGCGCAACTGGTACCACGAGTTCCCCTGCACCCCTATTTTCGTTGTCTATGCGGCCGCTTCTCTTGCGTTCGCCGCAGTATTGCTGCTGAGCCGAACCCGCGAGCGCCGCACCGAAAAACTGGAGTTTTATCTGCAGCTGACGAAAGGTGCGGCAGGCGTGGCCGCCTTGGCTATTGCGAGCGTTGAAGATCCATACGCTAATGCAGTTCTGCCCTTTCAGTTACTGGCGCCGCTGTTGTGGATGGTTCTCGTCCCGCCGCGGCAAGCGAGAGAAGAACGACTTTTTGCCCGGCTCACGCTTTGCCTGGTGGCGGTGTACCTGACGATGTATGCGTTCCCGGTTGCCGGAGCGCAGGTCAACTTCTCGGTATCGCTCGCTCTCGTGGCAGCTGGGATTTTCGTGGCGGACGCCTGGACGGCATTAGAGCCGGTAGTCGATCCCCGCTGGTTGACGGCAGACTTGCGGGTCGTCGCTCCAGCTTGCCTGCTCCTGTTCATGGCGGCGATCTACGTCAAGACTGCCAAGCTCGCCTATTCGGTACATAAGTACCAGGCGCCCCTCGGGTTTGCGGGTGCTGAACGGATTCGACTCACGAAGCAAGATGCCGAGACATACAAGTGGCTCGTGCGGCAAATTGACGCACGGTGCGACAGCTTTTTTTCGATGCCGGGAATATTCAGTCTATATTTCTGGGTGAACCAGGAGCCGCCGACTCTGCGGGCGTCTTCCGCGTGGATGATATTGATGGACCCAGCGCATCAGCAGGCCGTAGTCGAGGACCTCTCAAGACATCAGCACCGTTCGTGCATCGTGTACAACCCGATGCTCGTCGAGTTCTGGCGAAAAGGACAGGACCTCACAAAACAGCCGCTGGCTAACTACATCAAGGAGAATTTTGTGCCTGCGGCGGAGTACCACGGCTACTTCGTTCTGGTGCACAAGCCCGGCAACGGGTAGCTACGATGCCTACTTCTTTTTCATTCGCGTAAACGCGACCTGCTCTTTTTTTCCGTCCACGATCAGATGGTCGTCGCTGTTGAAGTAAGTCAGCTGTTCGCCTTTGATAACGCCCTTGTAGCTGTCAACCATCTGCGGCGCGCCACCGTTTAACACGACTTTGTCTTCTTTCGTGTAATACTCTGCATGGTTGCCGGTACCCGTTCTGGTACGCCCGGTTGAGATAACGTCGAAGATCTCGACCTTGCCATTTGCCACTGCATGATCTAGTGAGGATTCGTTGGTGGACTTGTCTCGTTTGGGCGTGAGATAGGCCTGAAGTTCGTCGGACGCGATCGTCATCTTATCGCGCACGAGCTTCACGCCCTCGGTGTAGGTAGCAATCCGAACGTCGTCGCGATAGACAAGCCGCGGCGCCCGAACAATCGTATAAATCGGTCCGTTATCCGCTGCTGGAGCGCCGGTGGGCGCTGGCGCGGTTGACTTGTTGTCTACAAGCTCGCTCACAACATTTCCCGCCGCATCGAGCGAATGGGTGTCCCGGTCGATGGCGATGGTATTGGCGGAGATGCGGTTCCCTCCCTGCCAAACGACGGCGTGCCCCTCGTAGAAAACCTTCGTATTGTCGTCGCGCGTCTGCATCATATCGGCTTGCGCTTGCATGGGCTGACTCGCGTCCAGCATCGATGTTCCGGGTTTTTCGTTGCGATCGGGCTCGTGAGTCGATACGACGTGACCCGAGGCATCCATGTCGCCGGTCGCCTGATTCATAACGATCTCATCGCCGACGGCGGATCCGGTATCGTCCGAAACACGCGCGTGATCGGTGAGGGTGATCCTATTGATGGATTGCTCAAGGTGCGCTTGTTTGGCCCAGGCCCTGCGAGTGCCTTCCTCGTATCGAAAGTTCCCCGTCTGGTCGATCGAGCTGATGTTATTCGAGTAAGGGACGAACTTCGCGGCCATTTCATCGCTCCACGTGAGGGCGGGTTTAGGGGGGACCGGTTTGCCGTCCGGCCCAATCTTGTTCTTCTGGAGCATCACAGCCTTGTCGGTGTGGGTGGCGGCATTCCAGGCGAGGAATTTGTCAACGTAGCTCCCTGCTCCGTAAAGCACTCGCAAGTGCGAGGCGTCGACTATGCGATGAGACTGATCAGGGCGGTTCGGCTTAAATTCCAGTTGGGCCACGGACGAGGTGCGGATCTCCTGCAGGTCTTTGCCGCCCGGCTTCATCTCCAATTCGATGTGTTCGCTCCGCAGGATGCGCGTCTCGGCGAGCTGTACGCCCGGCTGCGGGATGGGGGTCGATTCCGCAACACTGTGGCCGTCCGCCATCACGAGATGAAGCTGGCTGTCGGTCAAGGGATTGCCCTTAGGTTGGGGCTTCGTCTCAAGTGCGAATCGCAAATCCGCTCTCGCCCCAGTAAGCAGCGTGCGCGCGCCCGTCTGCTTCGACTCTACACGCGCATTTCCGGCGCCGACGATCTGCACCAGGTTTCCGTCCTCATCGAAATGCGCCGTCATCTGGTCTGCTGAGTAGCCCGTTTGCCGATCGTCCCGGTGATCGGTTCCAACGGCGTGATCGCCATCGATCTGGTGGAGGTAGCCGTCCTGCAAGGTCACAAGCGTGTTCCGGGCGTCGATTCTGGTTGTCTGGCGCGTCATGCGGGACCAGGGTGAAAGGTAAACCTTGCCTTCCGCTTCCTTATACACCAGGTCGCCGGCTTCGATGTGCATCTTGTTTTCGAGCGGGCCCTTGCCGATCCAGTCAAGCGACACTTGCGACTTCAGATGAAGAACCTTCGTGTTCGGATCGTATTCTGCACCTACTGCTTTGCCGTCGCCCTCCGTGAACACGAAAGAGGCGGGCTGGTCCGTCCAGGCCTTGCCCGTTTTGGTCTCATAGGTGATGCCGGTGGTGGAAACCCGCACGCGCTTTGCTGCTACAGCCTTGTCCTCCGCATCCTGGTCGGCCGGAACGTTCATCACGATGAAGACAGGCGCCTCGGATTTCAGTACGCCCGAGCCCTCGTCGAACAGAGCCTGCTCGGTCTTCACATAGGTATAAGAAGAGGCGGTCTTGTGATAGATCCGCAGTCCGACTCCCTTCAACTCAAAAGTTGAGGGATCATGAGTGCCTTCGAAAGCCTTAGCAACCACTCGCACGATGGGTTTGTTGGTCTGGGGATCCGACTTGCTGTACTGCCAGCCACTGGGCGCGAGCCCCTCATCGCCTGTCTTGATACGCGGAGCGGGCCTGACGTGAGCGGCCCGGGCCTTCTCGATGCGCAGTTTCAGCGTGTAACCGACGACACCCGAAATCAGCAGGAGAGCAATGGCCAGGAGCAGCGAATAGCGGCGCATACGGGAGACTAGGGCAAACCCTTTCAGGGTAGCAGGCCGGGAATGCGCGCCTCCCCTGGAGATAATGTGAGCGCGTCGACAGTATAGGCAGGAGTGCTGCAACTTTATTTGGTTTAGAAACAATGACTTGTAATTTATTGTTGTCACTCTCCCAAGCGATGTGCTAAAACAGGTTCTGGGTGATCAGAGGTAAGAGTAGCCTGATCTGAACCCACAAGGTTCGTTCCAAAACATTACTGGAGGTATTCGACGTATGGATATTCGTCCGCTACACGACCGTGTCGTGGTGAAACGGATTGAGGAAGGCGAGACCATGCAAGGTGGTCTTTACATCCCGGATTCAGCAAAGGAAAAGCCGCAGCAGGGTGAAGTGGTTGCCGTGGGTAAAGGCAAGCGCAGCGATGACGGCAAGCTTAACGCACTGGACGTGCAGGTCGGCGACCGCATTCTCTTTGGCAAGTATTCCGGCAACGATATTAAGTTGGATGGCAACGAGTACCTGATCATGCGGGAGGACGAGATCCTCGGCGTTCTCACGAATGGTTCTTCCAACGGCGCTTCTGCCAAAAAGTAACAAGGAGGATTAAAAATAATGGCTGCAAAACAAATTGTTTACAGTGAAAATTCGCGTCAGGCAATTCTTCGCGGTGTGAATCAGCTTGCTGATGCCGTGAAGGTGACGCTCGGCCCCAAAGGCCGCAATGTTGTTCTCGAGAAGAAGTTCGGCGGACCGACGATCACCAAAGACGGTGTGACGGTTGCCAAGGAAGTCGAGCTGAGGGATCCGCTCGAAAACATGGGCGCCCAGATGGTGCGCGAGGTTGCTTCGAAGACCTCCGACATTGCTGGCGATGGCACGACGACCGCGACCATTCTGGCGCAGGCGATTTTCCGCGAAGGCGTTAAGTCTGTAGCCGCTGGTGCTAACCCGATGGCTCTGAAGCGCGGCATTGAAAAGGCCGTCGAGACCGTCGTAGAAGAAGTCAAGAAGTTCTCAAAGCCTGTTTCGGGCGATGCCATTGCCCAGGTTGGAACCATTTCGGCTAACGGCGATTCGACGATCGGCAACATTATTGCTGAAGCGATGAAGAAGGTTGGCAAGGATGGCGTTATCACGGTCGAGGAATCGAAGACCATGGTGACCGAGCTACAGACCGTCGATGGTATGCAGTTCGATCGCGGTTATCTCTCACCCTACTTCGTCAGCGATCCGGATCGGATGGAAGTGGTTCTCGAAGATCCTTACATCCTGATTCATGAGAAGAAGATCAGCAACATGAAAGATCTTCTGCCGCTGCTCGAGCAGATTGCCCGCTCCGGCAAGCCGCTGCTGATCATCGCGGAAGAAGTCGAAGGCGAAGCGCTCGCGACTCTCGTGGTGAACAAGCTCCGTGGGACCCTGAACGCCGCTGCCGTCAAGGCTCCGGGCTTCGGTGATCGCCGCAAGGCCATGCTGGACGACATTGCTGTCCTCACCGGTGGCAAGTCGATCATGGAAGAGACCGGTATCAAGCTCGAAGGTGTTCGTCTCGAAGACCTCGGCCGCGCCAAGCGCGTCACGGTGGACAAGGACAACACCACCATCATCGATGGTGCAGGCACCCAGAAGGCTATCGAAGGCCGCATCAAGCAGCTTCGTGCACAGATTGAAGAGACCACCTCTGACTACGATCGCGAAAAGCTACAAGAGCGTTTGGCCAAGCTGGCCGGCGGCGTGGCTGTCATCAAGGTCGGTGCTGCTACCGAAACCGAGATGAAGGAGAAGAAGGCTCGCGTTGAGGATGCTTTGCATGCCACACGCGCGGCGGTCGAAGAAGGCATCGTTCCCGGCGGCGGCGTTGCGCTGCTTCGGGCCGGCAAGTCTCTCCAGAGTCTGAAAGCGGACGGCGACGAGCAGATTGGTATCGATATCATCCGCAAGGCGACCGAGGAGCCGCTGCGCCAGATCTCTGGCAACGCCGGCTACGAAGGCGCGATTATCATCGAGAAGGTTCGCTCCAACGACGAACCGAACTTCGGCTTCAATGCCGCCAATGGCCAATACGAAGATCTGGTCAAGTCCGGCGTCATCGATCCGACCAAGGTGACCCGCTCGGCTCTGCAGCACGCCGCTTCGATCAGCGCTTTGATGCTGACCACTGAGGCGATGATCGCTGAACTGCCCGAGAAGAAGGCTCCTGCGATGCCTGGCGGCCCCGGCGGCCACGGCCCTGACATGGACTATTAATCACAAATCAGTTAGTAACAACATCCCGCCCGGTTCGACGAGAGCCGGGCGGGCTTTTTTGTTTGAGAGCCCGCCTGACTCGATTGCGAGGAGGCGGGTTATCTTTTTCTGCCGGCTGTCTTCTTTGCCGAAGACCCGGCCGCTTTTTTCGCGGGTGCTCTTTTCGATGCTGCCTTAGTTCTGCTTGTCTTGGCTGCCGTCTTTTTCTTCACTGCGGTTTTTCTGGCCGGAGCTTTCTTTGCGGCTGCCTTTTTCTTCGTAGCGCGCTTTCTTTGGTTCGGGTCGGGCGGAATATCGGCGCCTGATCTGCGCGCTTCACTTAGCCCAATCGCAATCGCCTGCTTCGGATTGCTTACCTTCTTGCCGCTGCGGCCAGACTTCAGCTGGTGATGCTTGTACTCATGCATCGTCTCGCCGACTTTGCCCTTCACGATCCGTTTCGACTTCGGGTCGGAACCCGACGACGGTTTCTTACCGCTGCTCTTTTTCTTTGTTGCCATTTATTTCTCCCATATCGTGTAACAGGTGCTTTCTAATAAGCACGTATATCTGTGGAGCCTATCACCTCTCTGTACCTTCCAACAAGCTTCTTCGCGCTGAATGACCGTGCGCAATTTGCTGTAAACACGCTGGAAGGAGCGCTGCGGTTGATATTCTGAGTACTTAGAGGTCAATATTTGTCGCGTATCTCGTCTGCCTTTCGCAGCTTCTTTTCAATCCTCTTCCGCGGGGTTTTGCCGGAGGATATAGCGTTGGAGTTCGGATTCGTTAAACCGAAACCTGCTCCTGTGACACCGCCCGTTGAACCTGTGAAAGTGAATGTCAGCGATGGAGCGCTCCAGTTCCTATCCATTCTGCAGCGCGATTCGCGGCTGATTGATTTCCTCATGGAAGACATAAGCGGATACGAGGATGATCAGGTGGGTGCGGCCGTTCGCACTCTGCATGCGGACTCAAAGGCGGCGCTTGCGCGGCATGTCACGCTCACTCCTGTGATCGACGGCGTCGAAGGCACTTTTCAGAAACTCGATGCCGCTAAATCACCCGATCCGAATCGCATCAAGCTGATTGGCAACGTGCCGGCCAACGGAAAAGTTCCGGGAGGAATGCTGCGGCATCATGGCTGGAAGGTGGCGAGCGTTCAACTGCCACCGCTCGGCAAGCAGGACGTTACTGTAATTGCGCCCGCTGAACTGGAAGTCGAATAGTCCCGCATGCCCGAATTCATTATTGGAATCGATCTCGGCACAACGAACAGTGCGCTGGCCTATTCGTCGTCGTCGACTTCGGAAGAAGAACATCCTGCGGTGAGCCTGTTGCCAGTTCCGCAACTCGTCAATCCAGGTGAGACGGCGGAGCTTGACCTGCTGCCTTCCTCTCTTTACATTCCCGGCCCGAAGGAGTTCGTAGAGGGCTCTCTCGCGCTGCCCTGGCAAGCGACACCGGCATTCATCACGGGTGCGCTTGCTCGCGGGCGCGGCATCGAAAACCCGAGCCGCGTGGTCAGCTCAGCCAAGTCGTGGCTGTCAAATCAGTCCGCAGATCCAACCCAGCCTTTGCTGCCGCTGGCCGCTACCGAAGGCATTCAGAAGATTTCACCTTTGGAGGCTTCGAAGCAGTACCTGCTTCATCTGCACTCGGCGTGGAACCTGAAGCATCCCGACGCTCTGCTCGAACATCAGACCGTCTTGATCACTGTGCCGGCGTCGTTCGATGCGGCGGCGCGAGAACTTACGCAGCGCGCTGCACGGGACGCGGGCTATCCGGAAGTCACGGTAATCGAAGAGCCTCAGGCCGCATTTTATGCGTGGATCGAGCGAAATCCGGACTGGCGCGAGCAAGTACACCCTGGCGATCTGATCCTCGTGGTCGATATCGGGGGCGGCACAACCGACTTCAGCCTGATCGCCGTAACAGAAGAGAGCGGCGAACTGCAGTTGGAGCGCGTGGCGGTCGGCGAGCACCTGCTCTTGGGCGGCGACAACATGGATCTCGCTCTCGCGCGCCTGGCGGAGGCGCAGTTCTCAAAGAAAAGTGTCAAGCTCGACCCAATTCAGTTCCACTCACTTCTGCAGCAGTGCCGCTCCGCGAAGGAGACTCTGCTCGGGAGTGATGCGGAAGCCCCCGAGAAGCAGACCCTGACCATTCTCGGCCGTGGAACCGGGCTTGTTGGCGGAACGCTGCGCGGTTCAGTGACACGCGAGGAAGTGCGCGGTCTACTGCTCGACGGATTTTTTCCGATCGTCGGGCCGGATGCGGCACCGCAGCGTCAACGCCGTGCTGCGCTGATGGAAGTCGGTCTGAATTACGCGGCTGATCCGGCCGTCACTAAACATCTCGCTCAGTTTCTGCGGCAAGCCGCTTCGGGCGCGGGCTCGGAAGGCTTCGCTCGTCCCACGCATCTGTTGTTCAACGGAGGTGTGCTGCAGGCGGGCGCCATCGAGGAGCGCATTTTAGAAATCCTCAATTCGTGGCTGGAAAAGGCCGGGGCTCCGCGTGTTACGGAACTGGTGAACGAGAGTAAGGGGAAGGATCTGATGCATGCGGTGGCCGAAGGCGCCGCCTACTACGGACATGCACGCGCCGGCAAGGGTGTAAGAATCCGCGGAGGTGTTCCGCGCAGCTATTACGTGGGGATCGAAAGCTCGCTGCCCGCTGTGCCCGGCATGCCCGCACCGATGAAAGCTCTTACAGTTGTCCCATTCGGTCTCGAGGAAGGTTCCAAGGTAGAGCTTCCACAGCGCCGCTTTGCGCTGGTGGTAGGTGAGCCGGCCGAGTTCCGCTTCTTCTCTTCTCTATCGCGCAAGAATGACGCACCGGGTACGCTTCTCGAAGAGACAGGACCGGATCTCGAAGAGTTGGCGCCGATCGAGGTCTTTCTTCCGCCGCATAAAGACGATCGTCGCGAAGAAGTCGTTCCGGTCACGCTCGAAAGCAACGTCACCGAAACCGGCATGCTCGAGCTTTGGTGCGTTGCAGCCGATGGCCGCCGCTGGCGCCTCGAGTTTAACGTGCGCGAGCGTGCGGCAGCTGCATGAACGTCGGCATCGATCTCGGCACCACTAATTCCGCTCTCGCGTATATCGATCCGCAGGAAGCCGCGGAGGCGGACTTTCCGTCAATTCACATCCTGCCGATCGAGCAGCAGCTCGAGGCAAACCGCGTTGGTACGCTGCGTACTCTGCCTTCGTTTCTGTATCTGGGCGAACCGACTGTTGTTGGCGCTTATGCGCGCGAGCAGGCCGCGCTTGTCCCGACGAGGACGGTTCACTCCGCCAAATCATGGCTCTCGAATTCGGAAGCCGACCGCACCGCCAAAATTCTTCCCTGGGATTCCCAGGAAGAGGGACGCATACTCTCTCCGGTTGAAGCCTCCTCACGTTATCTCGCTCATCTCGCATCTGCCTGGGAGACTAGAAAGGCTGCAGCGCTAGAAGCCCAGCAGCTTGTTCTCACGGTACCGGCCAGCTTCGATGAAGAGGCGCGCGAACTTACGGTGCAAGCTGCGCGCGATGCCGGTCTCGAACGTGTCACGCTGCTCGAGGAACCGGCGGCCGCATTTTACGCATGGATCGCGGGTCATCTTGCGCGGTCGAACAAAGAACTCTTCGACGGACAGATCGTGCTGGTATGCGATGTGGGCGGCGGTACGAGTGACTTCACGCTCGTTCGCGTGAACCGTGAAGGCGACCGGGTGGAGTTTACGCGAACGACAGTTGGCCGTCACCTATTGCTTGGCGGCGACAATCTCGACTTAACGATCTCCTGGCTCGCGGAATCGAAACTGGGCAAAACGCTTTCTCTTCGGCAAAGAAGCGCGCTGCGCAGGCAGTGTTCCGCTGCCAAAGAGAAATTGCTCATGCCGGACGGGCCGCCATCGGTGGACGTCACGGTTGTTGGCGCGGGCTCGTCTTTGATCGGCGGCACTCTCAAAACAAATATCACTCGGGACGAGGTGCTCGAACTCGCTTTGGGGGGCTTTCTGCCTGGGTGCCAGCTCACCGACAGGCCGCAAAGTGACAAACAGAGTGTTTTTCGCGAGCTTGGATTGCCGTATGTTTCGGATCCTGCGATCACCCGGCACCTCGCCGAATTTTTGCATGGCTCGCCTGCGGCAGAGCGGGGCGTCGATGCCATCCTGTTCAACGGCGGTTTCTTTATCCCACAAGTGTTCAGAGACCGTGTGCGCGATGTGGTCGAGCACTGGTTCGGCCGACGTCCTGCCATTTTCGAAAATCAGGAGCTGGACCTGGCGGTGGCGATCGGCGCTGCGTATTACTCATACGTCCGCGCGACCGGCAGCGGGGTTCTGGTGCGCGGCGGTCTGCCGCGAGCGTACTTCCTTGGACTGCATGACACCGCCTCTACCGACATCCGGGCAGTCTGTTTGATGCCGCGAGGCACCGAAGAAGGCCAGGAGATCAAACTCGAACAGCCGGAACTGCAGCTTCTGGCAAATACGCCGGTGGCCTTTCGCCTCTACAGTTCACTCGGGCGAACGGAAGACGCCGCAGGTGATGTTGTCTCGTTCTCTCCCACGCAAGACATGCTCGATCCGGCCAGCGATCCCCGGCTGCATGCACCTCTGCGCGCTGTGATTCGTTTTGGTAAAGGCGGTGAGCGGCTGATTCCTGTGACGCTTGGCGCGCGGCTGAATGAAGTCGGCACACTGGAGACGTGGGCTGAATCGAAGGTGAGCGAGCATCGTTGGCGTCTGCAATTTCAATTGCGGAAAACGTCTGATGTGGCTCAACCCTCCGCGGCCGTCTCGGCGGTTCGCTCGAGTGCGGTGATCAGTCCCGAAGCGCAGGGGAACGCGGAGGCTCTCATCGAGCAGGTCTTCGGCAAGTCCTCTAGCGGTGTTCCGCCGGAACAGCTTCCGGCGCGCCTCGAACAAGCGCTCGGGCTCGGACGTTTGTCATGGCCGCTGCCCACAGTGCGCGCGCTGGCGGACAAACTCCTTGCTAGCGGCGACGGGCGCCGGAAGAATGCACCGCACGAAGCCCGCTGGCTCAATCTCACCGGCTTCTGCCTGCGCCCCGGCTTCGGCTATCCCGGAGACGATTTCCGTGTCGAGCAGGCACGCCGGATCTACGCCTCAGGGCTCACGTTCGGGAATCAGGTGCAGAACGAGATCGATTGGTGGGTCTTCTGCGGGCGCATCGCGGGCGGGCTCAATCGAAACCAGCAGGGTGATATTTTCCAGCGTCTGTCGCCGGTGCTGATTCCGAAACAGAAACGCAAAGTGCGCATGAATCAGGCGCTCTATCGTGAAATGTGGCGCACCGCCGCGAGCCTGGAGCTGCTGCCGCAGCAGACGAAAGCGCAACTCGGCGAAGCGCTTCTCGCGTCGATCAGACAAGGCGAGATGATCGAAGCCGCCGTGTGGTGCCTCTCGCGCCTTGGTGCGCGCAAACTATTCAGCGGACCCGTCAACCTTGTTCTTGCGCCCACTGTGGTAGGCCGCTGGGCTGAAGCGCTGCTTCGGCTTCCCCACACGCCCGCTCTGCTTGAATCCGTTGTACACATCGCGCAGCTCACGGGTGACGCGGCCCGTGATCTAGCCCCGGCGATTCTCGAACAGGTGCGGCGTGCCTGTGAAGCCAGCCCGCGGGTGGCGGATCTTCTGCGTGAACTCGCCGGTGAGACCGATGATCTCGCTTCGGGAAGCCGCGTGTTCGGTGAAGATCTGCCTGCCGGCTTCGTTCTCGCGCCAGCCGTTGGCGGGTAAGTGAGCGTGCGCGAGACTGCTCTCATCGACGTTATCCGGCAGTTCTCTTCAAAAAGTGCACGTGACAAATCGATTGTCCACAGCATTGGCGATGACTGTGCCGTTCTGCGGCCGCGTCCCACGGAAGACCTGGTCTTCACTTCCGACTTTGTTCTCGAAGGCCGCCACTTCGAACTTGAAACTCACTCGGCTGCGGACGTCGGTCACAAAGCCCTTGCGCGGAGCCTTTCGGACTTGGCCGCGATGGGTAGCGAGCCTGTCTTCTGCCTGGTGTCGCTTGCCATACCAGCCGAACTGGCCGGCCGTTGGGTGAAGGGCTTCTATCGCGGCCTGCTCGCTCTGGCTTCGAGGGGCGGTGTGACGCTCGCGGGCGGCGACCTCGCACGCTTCGACAAGGTTCTGGTGGATGTAATGTGTTGCGGGCGTGTTCCGCGCGGGAAAGCTCTGCTGCGAAGCGGTGCGAAACCGGGCGACATCGTTTACGTCACGGGCGAACTGGGCGCATCTGCTCACGGGTTTTCGACCCGGCGCGGATCATTCTGGCGGCGGCATCTGAGGCCGGAACCGCGCCTCGAAGCCGGCATCGTCCTGCGCCGCCTTGGAGTCTCAGCTTGCATGGATCTCAGTGACGGTCTTTCGATCGACCTGCGCCGGCTATGCCGTGAATCAAAGGTCAGCGCCGAAATTGAAGATGCGCTCCCTCTCGCGCCCGGCGTGAGTCTCGAGGAAGCTCTACATGGGGGCGAGGATTATGAACTCCTCTTTACGGCTTCGCCCAAGAAAGCAATTCCTGCCCGCGTCGCGCAGGTTCCGGCTACTGCGATTGGAAAAATCACGCGTGGAAAACCCGGCGCGGTCCACTTCGATGGCCGGCCGCTGCCCTGGAAAGGATTCGATCACTTCGCATGAGCGCCCAGCCTGAACCTGGCCCAATTCTGGACTACATCGAGGCATTCCGGCGCTCCAAAACGATGTTCAGCGCAGTTCGCCTGGGCGTCTTTGACGCACTGGAGCAGCAGCCGCAAACGGCAGAGGGACTCGCGGGAGCCCTGAATCTGAATCCGGCCGCACTCGAGCGGCTCCTGAACGGTTGCGCCGCACTCGGGCTGCTCGAGTGTAGCGGCGGCGTCTATCGCAACCGGCCCATCTCGTCAACGTATCTGGTGAGCAGCAGCCCCGAGACCCTCGCCGGTTATATTGTTTACTCCGACCAGTCGCTCTGGGAGCTTTGGTCACATCTTGGCGACGCTGTGCGCGACGGAACCAATCGCTGGACGCAGACGTTCGGTAGCCGAAACGCGCTGTTCGACTTTTACTTCCGTGATGAAACCAGCACGGCCAGTTTCCTCGGCGGCATGCACGGCCTCGGTCAGATTTCCTCTTCGCAAATCGTGCACGCGTTCGACCTGAGCCGCTTTCGTCAGCTCGCGGATCTCGGCGGTGCTACCGGTCATCTTGCGGTAGCAGCTTGCGAAGCGTATGGCCAGCTGCGCGCAACGGTCGTCGATCTGCCGCCCGTCGTGCCGTTTGCACAAAAGTACATCATGCGATCACCAGCCGCAAGCCGCTTAGAAACGCTTGCTGCAGACTTCTTCACGGACCCGCTGCCTCCGGCTGATCTTTATTCGCTTGGCCGCATCCTGCACGATTGGGGTGAAGAGCGCATTCACTTGCTACTTGCAAAGATCTTTGCGGCCCTACCCGCGGGCGGTGCGCTCCTCATTGCCGAACGGCTCGTGGAGGATGACAGACTGGGTCCTCTCCCCGCTCTCATGCAGGATCTCAACATGCTCGTCTGCACGGATGGAAGGGAACGTACGCGGTCGGAGTACGAACATTTGCTTCGGTCCGTAGGATTCGCCCAGGTACAGGCCTTGAAGACGGGGACACCGCTCGATGCGATTCTCGGAACCAAAAGTTAACGCGCGCTTACAGCTCGGCCCACTGGCGCAGCAGGTTGTGATACACCCCGGTAAACTGCACAGCTGACGGATGTTCCGCGATGTCGCGATTCAACCGCTGAATCGCCATATCGAGATCGAAGAGCAATGTGCGCTGGCTGTCTTCCCGGATCATGCTTTGAATCCAGAAGAATGAACTTACGCGAGCGCCCCGCGTCACCGGTCGCACATGATGCAGGCTTGTCGAAGGATAAAGCACCATGTGACCGGCAGGAAGCTTGACGCTGTGTGCTCCATAGGTGTCTTCCACCACCAACTCGCCGCCGTCGTACTCCTCAGGATTCGCAAAAAACAAGGTTGCGCTGAGATCGGTTCTGATTCGGTTGCCGGTTGCTCCCACTTGCCGGATGGCGTTGTCTACGTGAGTGCCGAACGATTGGCCGCCGCTATAACGATTGAATAGAGGCGGGAAAACCCGTGCCGGCAGTGCGGCGGAAATAAAGAGTGCATTGGCACCGAGGGCGTTCAACACGATTTCGCCGAGCTCGCGTGCAAGCGGGTCAGTTTCCGGAATTTGCACATTGTCTTTCGTGCGCGATGATTGGTGCCCTGCGGTGCCCCGGCCGTCCACCCATTCCGCCTCCGATAGCAGTTGCCGGCAATGCACTACCTGCTGCGCCGTAAGCACATCTGGAATAGCTAATAACAAAACAATACTTCCTTTGCGAAGACTAGAATTTGAAATTGAATCCGATGAGAGCCGAGCGGCCCGCCCCGGGGATGATGTGCCCGGGATGGATCTCGTCATAGTAGTAGCGGTTGGCGAGATTGTAGACGTTCACCTGGATATCAACGTGCTCGCCTAAGGGATGAGAAGCCATTGCGCTGAATACCCAGTACCCTGGAACCTGCCTGATCAACCCTGTAGTCGGATCGAGCGGCGCAGTCGAGCTTGCGGTGCGGCTCGAGACATAGTTCGCCCCTCCTCCGAGCTCAAAGTGCCGCGGGAGCCGGTACGTGGTCCAGTAAGAGAAGGTGTTCTTCGGTACGTTCGCGAGCGGATAACCGATCGATAGCGGATAGAACTCGGAGTTCACTACGCGGCTGTCCAGATAGGCGTAGCTCGCCGTCATATCCCACCGGCTCGTGAAGTGGCTCCGGACGTCCACTTCAGTGCCGCTCACGCGCTGTGTCCCGGCCAACACGTAAAGGAGCGAATTCACCGGGCTCACTTCGCGCGCGTTCTCTTTTGTCGTACGGAACCATGACGCGTTTGCAGTGAGTCTTCTTCCAAGTTCCCACTTGGTGCCGAACTCATATGTTTTGTTTGTCTCCGGCGGCAGATTCGCAGTGCCCGCGCTTAATGAGAGCGTTTCGGCGGATGGATTGAATGAGGTGCCTGCATCGAAGTACAAGCTGCCCGCCGCTACTGGTTTATAAACGACGGCTGCGCGCCATGTTGTCTTTTGATCCACGCGTTCGAAATGCGTAGCGGGCGCGACGGTCTGGGCATACGAATTATCGAAGCGGTCGAAACGCACGCCACCCGTCAGTATCCACTTGCTACCTAGATTCACGGTGTCGAGCGCATATGCGCCTGCCGAAACCGCGCTGTCCGTCACGCGCGAGGCAATCGTCGCGCCTGCATTGAGGCTTTGGCTGGGATCCGGATTCAGCAGGGTGGTCGTTGGCGCTGTGAACGTCGGGCGTGTCGGGTCGGATGTTTCACGCCCGCCCTCCAGACCGCTTACCAGCGTGTGCTTTAAGAACCCGGTCTTCACATGCGCGATCACGTCGAGCTGGTCGTCGAGATAGGTCTCAGTGCTGTTGACGCCAATCTCGTGGCGCGTGACCTGCATCGCATCCAGCGGTGTGGCCAGGGTTATTCCGTTCAACTGCGGCTCAGTGATCAGAACGTCGCGCACGTAGTTCGCGTATCTCACCTGGTCGCGTATAGTCACCTTGCTGTTCACATCGTGTTCGATCTTTGCGGTCCCGATGTCGTCGTAAGTCCGGAGAAAATTGCCGTCCCGCAAGCCGTAGTAATTGGAGCGATTGATCGGCGCCGGGCCATTGAATAGCCAGGGTATCCCGTAGTCCGGGATGTCGTCCGCATTCTGATGAAAATAGCTGAAGGTGAGGCGCGTGGGCGTGCCTGAGCCGAGCGCCAATGACGGAGCGAAGCCATCCCGGCGGTTCTCGGTCACGTTGCGGCCCGCTACACCTCCGATATCGCCCATGGCATTTAATCGGAGCGCCGCTCCCGTGCCCAGCGAAGGAACCGGAACGTCGATATCGAGCGTCGCTCGCTTAGTCGCATCTGTGCCAAACTGCAATCCTGCTGCGATAAAGCGGCTCAAGTCCGGAGATTTAGTCGCCTGGTTTACAACGCCGCCTGTGGAGCCGCGCCCGAATGTCACTGACGAAGGCCCTTGCAGTACCTCTACTTCCTGTGTGTTGAACGGATCGCGATAATAACTGCCGAAATCGCGCATGCCGTCGATGAACAGGTCGTTGCGCGCAGTAAACCCTCGAACCGTGAGATTGTCGCCCTGGGAACCACCCTCTCCGGCAGCTAGGCTGATCCCGGCTACGTTGCGCAGCGCGTCTCGCAAGGTGGTAGTGCCCTGCTGCTCGAGCGTTTGTTGCGGGACCACGCTCACGGTCTGCGGAGTATCGGTGAGCGGCGTCTGGTATTTCGGCAGCGAATCCGGCAGGACCGGCACTGAGGCCGTCACGCTGGCCGAGGAGCTAACCGGCATCAGTTCCAGAATCACTGATCCATCAGCCATCAGACGGTAACGGAGCCCTGTGCCCGCCAGCATCTTCTCCAAAGCTTGAGAGCCGGTGAAGGTCCCATTCACTCCCGGAGAAGAGACTGATAAGAGTTCCTGTGTGGAAACGCTTACCCTTGTACCGGTGATCGCGGAGAACTTCCGGGTGACATCGTCAAGCAACCCAGGCGGGATGGTGAACCGGCGCACGGGTAGAGCCTCAACTCTGCCTGTGCCCTCGCCTTCGCTGGCAACATTTTTCTGTGCCAGCGCAAGCCTGCCGCCGCCGCCGGCCGAATAAGTGGCCAGTGTGCCTACCGCCAACCAATACCGCCCACCCCGAAGTTGCTGTCTTTCCCTTACCCGCTTTTTGATTCGCTTCGTCGCCACTCAAATCTCCAAACCGGCCCCCCATCGGGCCGTACTGAGACACACGTAGAGTTGGCGAGCGCTAAAATCGTGATCAGTCGCCAGCCTTACGGGTTGTCGATCACCGAAGCTGGGCGCTCGCTCGGCCAAGAGTTTGGGCGCCTTGCCTCGGTCGTTATTTGCTCGGTTTGATCCCCTTCAGGATATAAGACCGTAAAGGTCCATGATAGGGAACGTGGGCGACGTAAGTCAATGCTTCTGTGGAAAACCTCAGGTCCGCCTTTCGTAATACCGCTTCGCTTTGCTCCGGTTTCCGCACAGCTTCATGTCACACCAGCGGCGCGAATGGTTCTTGCTGACGTCTAAGAACAACCAGCGGCACGTCTCGGCTCCACACTCTCGCACGAAGTCCGCCTCGCGCGAGACAAGCAGTTCGGCTGCGGCGTAGGCGACCGGCCAGAGCGGGCCTTCAGGTTCGCTCTCGAGTCCCGTCCATCGCCAGTTCAGGCGACCGCGCACCGGAGCAAGCACGCGGTGAGGAAGAGCCGACTTCAGGAAGCTATTCAACAGATCTAGATCAGCGGCAGCGCCTGCGCGGCCTTTCGCCAGTGCCGAAAACACGCTTTCAATCGCTTCCCGTAGTTCTCTTGCGGACTGCAAAGCCCGTTCTCCCGCTGCCTTGCTGGTTCGCGCGAGCTTCTGCCTCTCCGGTGAACTCAGCGTGCCTGCCTGTTGGCAGAAATCGAGCAGATCCCCATATGAATCGAGCAAGTCGACGGTTCGCTCCGGGTCGTATCGATCGTCGAGAGTGTTAGCGAAATCCAGCGCGACGTGATCGGCGATCAGCTTGAATTTCACCACTTCCATGGGTTCGATCCTGATTATAACCTGCAAAAGCGGTTTGACAGGTTGAATGCGCCCGATGTACTATCTAACCAGCAATGCCACAATCGATGGTTATAGACGGTTTGCAATCCCACACTCGCGCGCAGCTAACCTTTCGGATCCTGCTTGCGTTTTTTGCCATCTACTTCGTCTGGGGATCGACCTATCTCGCCATTCGCGTTGTCGTGGCGACAATGCCGCCCTTCTTTGCAGCGGGAGTTCGTTTCACGTTGGCCGGTGCCGCTCTTTATCTTGGGGCCAGAGCGCGCGGCATCCCGGCTCCCTCGCGGCAGGAATGGCGCAGCCTATCCACCCTCGGCGCCCTGATGTTTCTGGTCGCTTACGCGGGGCTGTTTTGGGCGGAGAAGACGATTCCGTCGGGCATCGCGTCGGTACTCGTCGCTACCATCCCTGTTTGGACATCCATCTTTGAAGTATTCGTTTTTAAGAAAGCGCAGCTCAGACTGCCGCTAGTGATGGCGGTGTGCCTGGGCCTCCTCGGAGTCGGTATCCTCGCGAGCAATTCCGGTCTCGGCAAGCTGAATCTTTTGGCGTGCCTGGCAATCCTGGTTGCTGAGATCTCCTGGTCTTTCGGAACCGTTCTCTCGAAGAGCTTGGCATTGCCCGAGTCCAAGGTGATGAGCGCGGGCGGGCAGATGCTGACGGGCGGCGTAATGCTGCTTGTTCTTTCAGCAGGGGCCGGTGAACTCCATCCGTTCCCGCGAATCTCGTTCGAAGCAGGTTCGGCGCTACTGTATCTGATCGTGGCCGGCTCGCTGCTCGCCTTCACCGCTTATATCTGGCTGCTCGGCCGCATGTCTGCCACCAAAGTGGCGAGTTACGCTTACGTCAATCCGGTGATTGCTCTCGCGATCGGGCACTGGTTCGGCGGCGAAGCCATCACGCCCAGAACTTTCATCGGCAGCGGGCTTGTGCTTGCGAGCATCGTGCTTCTCCTCGGCAAGTTTGGCAAGAAGTCTGCATGAACTTCTCCCACCTCTGACGATACGATCAAATTTGGCTCTCAAAGCGTTCGACACGATCATTCTCGGGCTCGGCGGCATGGGAAGCGCGGCTGCTTTTCATCTCTCGAAACGTGGTAAGCGCGTCCTCGGAATCGATCAATACACGGCCGCCCACGACCGGGGCTCTTCCCATGGCGCTTCGCGCATCATTCGCCAGGCGTACCATGAAAATCCTGCCTACGTCCCGCTCGTCCAACGCGCATACGAGTTGTGGGAGCAGCTCGAACGTGATTCGGGCCGCAACCTTCTCCAACTCACAGGCGGCCTCATGGTCGGGCCGCCCGGGAGCGCCGTAGTCGAAGGCACTCTGGCGAGCGCTATCGAGCACAACCTGCCGTACCAGACGCTCGATGCGCGGGAACTCAAGCGCCGCTACCCCATCCTCAATCCAAGGCCCGATGAGACAGCTGTCTATGAGGTTCGCGCTGGTTTTCTGCGCCCCGAATTGTGTGTGCGCGCTCATCTGGAACACGCAGAAAAGCATGGGGCCGACCTGCATTTCGAAGAAAGCGTTGTAGCCTGGCGTGCGGAATCTTCCGGTGGAGTCGAAGTGACCACCAATCGCAGCTCCTACACGGCGGAACGGCTCATCGTCGCACCCGGGGCCTGGGCTTCCGCGCTTTTGCCTGGCCTGCAGGTCCCGTTCGACGTGCGGCGTCACGTGATGTGCTGGTTCGATCCTCTCGGCGGCATCGAGCCCTTCCTGCCGGAGAAGTTCCCTATCTATCTATGGGAAGCCGGTCCCCACGACGTGTTTTACGGCTTTCCCGCTACCGATGGAGCGGCCGACGGCGTCAAAGTAGCGATGCATAGCGGCGGCGACCCCTGCACGGCGGCGAGCGTCAGGCGCGAAATCGCCGATGCCGACATCAAGGAAGTGCGGACACACCTCGCCAGATTCATTCCATCGTTAAACGGCCCACTGCTGCAGGCTGCTGCCTGCATGTATACCCTCACTCCGGATGAGCATTTCATCCTGTCGCTCCATCCCGACCACCCGCAGGTCGCCATTGCAGCGGGATTCTCCGGACACGGATTCAAGTTCACGAGCGTCGTCGGCGAAATCCTTGCCGATCTCGCAACTACGGGCCGCACCCGCCAAGACATCTCGCTCTTTTCCCCCGACCGATTTGCCGTCGCTCTCAAATAGCAACTCACTTCGGCTTGCGGTCAAGCTGTGCGATGGGTCTTCCCTGCCCTGAATCCGCAATAAGCTGCGAGAGCCGCTTCGAGCGCGTTTCCTCTCTCTTGGCGCTCATCACCCACCAGAGCGCCGTCTTCCGATACCAGTTCGGCTGCTCCTGAAAGTAGCGCCACGCCTTCTGATTGGCGCGAAAGAGACGCTCTTTCGTTTCGTCGAGCACAATCTGATCGCGCTGCTCGTAAGCGTAGATGCCCGACTTCTCGGCAACCCTGGCTGCGAACGCCTTCGCGCCGGCCGGGTGTACCAGCCCGAGCTTTTTCAGTTCGTCGAAGCGCTTCGTATTTACGGCGCTCCAGATGCTGCGGGCTTTGCGCGGTGTGAATCGGATCGTATATGCGTGCTCATCAACGCTTTTTCGAACCCCATCGATCCAGCCGAAACACAAGGCCGCATCCACGGATTCGGGCCATGTAATACTCGGCAGACCTGAACCCCGCTTGTGGAAACCCACCAGCAGTTCCTGCGCTCGATCGTGATTTTTCTCAAGCCAGGCGCGAAACTCCGCCGGTGTCCTGAAAAACCTCGGCTCAGGCTTTATGGACGTGGAGCGTTCTCCGAAGCGTCCGCAAGCGCATACGCCACCACCGTCATCACTGCTGCGTTCTCGTTCAGTTCGCGCGCGTTTACCTTATCGAACGTATCGGCGGCCGTATGGTGATAGTTGAAATAGAAGCGGCTGTCCTGGGTGGGCGTAAAACCTGGCACGCCCTTCTCGTTGATGAAGCTGATGTCTTCCCCCGCTTCCTGGCCTCGCTCCACAGTGCCGGCGCCGATCGGTTCCAGGACGTGCGCCACCGGCCTTAACCACTGCGCGAGCGCCGGATTGCCGGTGAACGTGATCCCGCCGGGATGCCCCGCGCCGAGATCCGATTCGAGCGCGCCCATGTGGTTCGCAAGCTCCGCCGCATGTTCTTTCGCATAGGTCTGCGCTCCGTCAGAACCCTGCTCTTCGTCCATCCAGGCGATAAATCGAACGGTGCGCTTGGGATGAATGCCAAGCTGTTTCAGCAGGTGAAGTGCTTGCATGGACACCACCACACCCGCGGCGTCATCGATCGCGCCCGTTCCCAGATCCCAAGAATCCAGGTGTCCGGACACAATCACCACCTGCTCCGGATGCTCGCCGCCCTTCCAGTCCGCGATTACGTTGTAGCTGGCGGTTCGCGGAAGTGTCTTGGGCGTGAGCACGAGCCGCATCTGTACCGTTCCCTGCTTAGTTAGATTCTCCATCAGGTCAGCGTCCTCCGCAGTGACCGCCGCCGCGGGAATCTGCGGTACGCCTTCCGTGTAATAGGTCATCCCTGTGTGCGGGAGACGATAATCCGCCCCACCGACTGAACGCACCAGAACCGCAACTGCTCCGGCCGACGCCGCCACGGATGGGCCTGCTCCCCGGTACAAAACAGCTTGACCATAAGCCGCGCCCCCATTGCCCTGCGCTGCCAGCCGCTTATCGAATCGCTCGTTAAACAACAGAATTTTTCCCTTCGCGCTTCCCTGTGGCAATCGCTTGAGGTCGTCGAACGAGTTAACTACGATGACCTCGGCAACCAATCCGTCGGGATTCGTCGCCACACTGCTTCCGAGCGCGGTCAACACAATCTTCTGCGTCGTATCGGGAGCTTGACCCGGCCACTTGACGAGTTCCCCCGTCTCCGCGCCACGCACCCAGTGAGGAACGCTCGTCTTCTCCAGTTGGACCTCCGCTCCCAAGGCGCGCATCTCAGCCGCGACATATTGGACGGCCTGTTCTGCTTGCGGAGATCCACTGATGCGCGGCCCGATGTTGTCGGTCAGATGACGCAGCTCTGTTAGCGCATACGAGTCCTGCATGGCCGTGTCGCGCAGCCGTTCCATAGCCGCAATCTGTTCGGCTGTCCAGGCGCCCGTGGACGCATTCATCATGGCTGCAATGCGGTCGCGAGGATTCGGCGGCGGAGAAGTCTGTTGCGCTTGACTCCAGGCAGGCAAACCCGCCACACAAACTGCGATGGAAATGGCAAAGGCTCTGGAGGAAGATTCGAGAACCCTGGATGCGCGTGCGACTTCAGATGTCTTCGGCATAGCAGATCCTAGCATGCGGCCCCGGAGTCCGATACTGTAAGGAGCCAATGCTCAAGGAAGCTCTCTTCGGCACTCATCAGGACTTCACGGAAGGCGACCTGAATCGCGCCATCCTGCTGCTCGCCATTCCCATGATCCTTGAGATGGCGATGGAGTCGCTGTTCGGGATTGTTGATGTGTTCTTCGTCGCCCGTCTCGGCGCGAATGCGGTTGCCACTGTCGGCTTTACCGAATCCCTGCTCACGCTGATCTTCGGTGTCGCCATCGGCCTGAGTATGGCGACCACGGCTTACGTCGCGCGCCGGACGGGTGAAAAAGATGCGGAGGGTGCGGCAAACGGAGCTGTGCAATCGATCCTGCTTGGTGTATTGATCTCGGCGGTGGTCGGCGTAGTTGGCATTTTGAATGCGCGGCAGTTGCTTCATTTAATGGGAGCAACACCCGCTATTGAGGCGAATGCGCGCTACACGCAGCTCATGCTCGGCGGCTCGGCCGTGATCTTTTTGCTCTTCCTCATCAACGCCATTTTCCGCGGTGCGGGCGATGCAGCGCTCGCCATGCGTACGCTCTGGCTCGCGAATGCAATCAATCTGGTACTCGATCCATGTCTGATTAACGGCTGGGGTCCGTTTCCTCGCCTGGGTGTTTTCGGTGCCGCCGTTGCAACCACCACGGGCCGCGGGATCGGCGTAATCTACCAACTGTGGCAACTCGGCTCGGGCAAGAACCGCATCGTCGTTCACCGCAACCAGGTCCGCCTGAACGTGGGCGTCATGGTGAGACTGCTGAGAGTTTCTATCACGGGCATTGTGCAATTTCTTCTCGCCACTGCCAGCTGGGTCGCTTTGGTACGCATCGTCGCTACGTTCGGAAGCGCCGCCGTGGCTGGCTACACGATTGCCATTCGCATGCTCGTCTTCACGATCCTTCCGTCCTGGGGCTTGAGCAACGCCGCCGCTACTCTTGTCGGCCAGAATCTCGGAGCGGGCAAATCGCAGCGCGCCGAAAGTTCGGTCTATCGCACCGGCTTTTACAACATGCTCTACCTTGGCTTGGTCTCGATCGCGTTCATCTTCTTCCCTGCCCCGCTAGTCGCAATTTTCACGGGTGAGCCGCAGGTTGTAAGCACTGCGGTCGCCTGTCTGACCATCTTCGGAATTGCATTCATCAGCTACGGCTGGGGCATGATCCTGATGCAGGCGTTCAACGGCGCGGGCGATACGCTCACACCCACGGTCATAAACTTCTTCGCGTCCTGGGTTTTTCAAATTCCTGTTGCTTGGCTGTTCGCCATTCACTATGCGCTGGGGCCGAAAGGCGCATTCTGGGCGGTGCCGGCCGCCGATCTCTTCCTCACTATTGCGGCTCTCGTCGTCTTCCGCCAAGGTAAGTGGAAACGGCAGCGAATTTGAGAACACGATTTGAACCGATCGCCGCTAAGTGGCAGCCGGTCCCCTAGGCGTCTACCCTAGATAGCTAGCCTACCGACACAGTGGTATCTGTTCGTTCGGGCTCCAGAATGGCTTCATCCGCTGCACCGATTCTCATCCGGTAGAAGGACCGCCAGACGAAATACATCGAGGCAAGAATAAAGACCGCTGCAAGGAGATGGCTGAGGCCGGGTCCATGGTCAGCACTTAACGAGACCGCAAGCTCAACCGCGAGGAGTCCGAAAAGAGTGGTGAACTTAATAATCGGGTTGAGCGCCACGGAAGATGTGTCTTTGAAGGGGTCGCCCACCGTATCGCCCACCACGGTGGCCGCATGCAGATCGGTACCCTTCTGCTTCAACACTGTTTCGACGATCTTCTTCGCGTTGTCCCAGGCGCCGCCTGCGTTAGCCATGAAAATTGCCTGATACAGGCCGAACAGCGCAATCGAGATCAGATAACCGATGAAGAAGTATGGCTCGACGAATGCGAACCCAAGCGTCACAAAAAACACTGTCAGAAAGATGTTGAACATGCCGCGCTGCGCGTACCGCGTACAGATTTCGACCACCTTTTTGCTATCCGCGACGGAGGCCTTCGTCACACCCTCGAGCCGTATATTGGCTTTGATGAACTCAACAGCGCGATACGCTCCCGTTGTCACAGCTTGAGTCGAAGCGCCGGTAAACCAATAGATGATAGATCCGCCCGCGATCAGGCCGAGCAGAAACGGCGGGTGCAGTATCGAGAGATTTGGTAATAAATCGGGCCGCAAGCCATGCGTCAGCGCTACCACGATAGAAAAGATCATCGTTGTTGCGCCTACTACTGCCGTTCCGATCAGTACCGGTTTTGCAGTGGCTTTGAAGGTGTTCCCCGCCCCGTCATTCTCTTCGAGATTGTCCTTTGCTCTCTCGAAGTCCACGTCGAATCCGTAGGTCCGCTTGAGCTCCGCTTCGATGCCGGGAATTTGCTCGATCGTAGAAAGCTCGTAGACCGACTGGGCGTTGTCCGTGACCGGGCCGTAGGAATCCACCGCGATCGTCACCGGCCCCATACCTAGGAATCCGAAGGCGACCAGGCCGAACGCAAAGACCGAAGGCGCAGCCATTAGGTTCTCCAGCCCGAGCGTGCTCACGCCATAGGCAATCCCCATCAGCCCGAGGATCGTGAGACCAAGCCAGTAAGCGCTCATATTGCCTGCGACAAAACCGGAGAGGATGTTGAGGGACGCGCCTCCCTCGCGTGAGGAAGACACGATCTCCCGCACGTGGCTCGATTCCGTGGATGTGAATACCTTGACCAACTCAGGGATAACGGCACCGGCCAAGGTTCCGCACGTGATGACCGTTGAAAGCTTCCACCACAGCGATGAGTCGCCGCCCAGATCCGGAATCATCGCGTAAGAAACGATGTATGTTGCCGCGATCGATACGAGCGAAGTCAGCCAGACCAGCGAAGTCAGCGGGGCTTCGAAGTTCATTTCATCGGCGTTGGCGTATCTGCTCTTCGCCACTGCCGCATTGATGAGGTACGACAAGCCGGACGAAATGACCATCATGACGCGCATCGCAAAGATCCAGACCAGGAGTTGGCTCTGAACCAGCGAGCTGCTCACCGCCAGCACGATAAACGAGATGAGCGCGACACCAGTGACGCCGTAAGTTTCAAAGCCATCCGCGCTTGGCCCGACGGAATCGCCAGCGTTGTCGCCCGTGCAGTCGGCGATTACTCCGGGGTTGCGCGCATCGTCTTCCTTAATTTTGAAAACGATCTTCATCAGATCCGCGCCGATATCGGCGATCTTGGTGAAGATACCTCCCGCGACTCGCAGCGCTGCCGCGCCCAGCGATTCACCGATCGCGAAGCCGATAAAACACGGTCCAGCATAGTCGCGCGGTATGAACAGCAGGATGAACAGCATCAGAACCAGCTCGACGCTGATCAGCAGCATCCCGATGCTCATGCCGGCCTTCAGCGGAATTTCGTAACAGGGGAAGGGCTTGCCTCGCAGACTCGCGAACGCCGTCCGCGAATTTGCAAACGTATTTACCCGGATTCCGAACCATGCCACGCCGGAGCTTCCGCATATTCCGATGACGCTGAACCCGAGAATGATAAGGACCTTGATTGCTTCGAAATGCTGGAGCACGCCGAAATAGAAAACGATGATCGCCCCGATGAAAATTTCCAGAATGACGAGGAACTTGATTTGCGTGACGAGGTACGTCTTGCAAGTCTCGTAGATTAGCTCCGAAACTTCCAGCATCGACGGGTGTACAGCCGAGTTCTTGAGCTGCTGATAGATGACCAGCCCGAACAGCAGTCCGAGCGCAACGACAAACAGTCCGTAAATCAGTAATGTTCGCCCGTTGATTGCGCCGCCAAAAAAGGTAGCCTGCGCAAGGTTGGGCAAAACCAGGTTTGCTTCAC
Source organism: Terriglobia bacterium (assembly GCA_963723645.1). GTDB lineage: Bacteria > Acidobacteriota > Terriglobia > Bryobacterales > Bryobacteraceae > Bog-105. The sequence goes on along the minus strand of CAVRRR010000003.1, from coordinate 445,016 downwards.
CGCTCGCCTGACTCGGCTGGCCAAACGACGGGCCGGCAGTCAGGAACAGCAGGGCGGACGCAAACAAGGCGTGAACGCGAGACATCAATAGAGCCTCCTCGGTATATGGCTGAGCTACAGTATATACGCGTTCGTTTCGATGGCTGTAATGTAAATCTGCTGGTAGGGACGGGCAGATTCGAACTGCCGACCTGCCGCTTAGGAGGCGGCCGCTCTATCCATCTGAGCTACGTCCCCGCAATTGCAAGTCTACCAGCGGCGCAGGCCTTTCCGGCCGATGTCCTTCCGGTACTGCATGCCGTCGAAGTGAATGTTTTCGACCGCGCGATAGGCGTTCGAAATGGCGGCGGGAAGGGAACTGCCCTTCGCCGTAACCCCTAGCACTCGTCCGCCGCTTGTGACCAGCTGACCGCCTTCGAGTCGCGTACCCGCATGAAAGACCGTTGCGCCTGTCCTTCCCGCCTCATCTAAACCGTGAATCGGCTGTCCTGTCTGGGGGCTGTCGGGATAGCCCTCTGCAGCCAAAACCACGCAAACCGATGATTCTACAGGCTCAGGAGGCAGTTTGGGCGGGCGGCCGTGGGCGACGTCCATCAGAACCTCTGCGAGGTCGCCGTCAAAGGTATGCATCAGAGTCTGGGTTTCCGGATCCCCCAGCCGCACATTGAACTCCAGGATCTTCGGCCCCGCGTCCGTCATCATCAGCCCGGCATACAGAAACCCGGTGAACGGCGTACCATCCTTATTCATTTGCCGGATGGCGGGCAGCATAATCCGGTCCATCACCTCGCCGGTTTGACTCGGTGTCAGAATGCGGCCGTCCACGTAAGCCCCCATGCCCCCGGTGTTTGGCCCCTGATCGTCATCGAGCAGCCGTTTATGATCCTGGGTGGCAGGGAACGCCGCAATCTCCTGGCCGTTGCTCAGGCCGATAAAGCTCGCCTCTTCGCCTTCCAGGTACTCCTCGATCAGTACGTTCGGCCCAAGCCGCGCCAGGGCTTCCGCCGCCTCCGCTTCATTCTGAGCGACCACCACTCCTTTACCCGCCGCCAAGCCGTCCGCCTTGATAACCACGGGAAAGGAAAACTCCCGGATAGTGCTCCCTTCACGTGCAGTTGGAATTCCAGCGCGCCGAAAGAACGCTTTCGCGAAGAGTTTAGAACCTTCCAGGCGGGCCGCGGCCTGGGTCGGACCGATGATCTTGAGGCCTCGCATCTGGAATTCATCGACAATCCCGGCCACTAAGGGTGCTTCGGGGCCGACCACGGTCAGATCTACGCTCAATCGCTCAGCCAATTGTGCGTACCCGGCAGTATCAGAAGGGGCAGGGAAACAGTCAGCCAAATTACTAAGCCCGGGATTCCCCGGGCTGGTGTACATCGCTTTCAAGCCAGGTGACTTCGCAAGACGCCAAGCCAGTGCGTGCTCCCGCCCACCCCCTCCAACGATCAGGATCCTCATTTCCACAGCTAGAATAGCTAATGGATGCAGAAGCAGTATGACGTCGTGGTGATCGGCGGGGGCCATGCCGGGTGTGAAGCCGCCCGTGCGTGCGCCAGGCTAGGTCTAAACACCGCCATGGTCACGATGAATATCGACCTGATCGCCCAAATGTCATGCAATCCAGCCATTGGCGGCATTGCGAAGGGGCATCTCGTCCGCGAAATCGATGCTTTGGGCGGCGTAATGGGTGAACTCACGGATGCAGTTGGCATCCAATTTCGCCTGCTTAATACCAGCCGCGGACCTGCGGTCTGGTCTCCGCGCGCCCAGTGCGACAAGAAGCAGTACCGCATTCGAATGCGTGAATGGCTCGAAGGCGAACCGAGACTGCGGATACTCCAGGCCGAAGTAGGTGAGCTGCTCTTCCGCCCGAATGAGACCGCGAAACGCATTGCCGGAGTCCGGCTGAAGGACGGACGAGACCTCCTGACCGAAGCCGTCGTAATTACCACTGGGACGTTCCTGAATGGCTTGGCTCACGTCGGTGAAACTCGCTATTCCTGTGGCCGGAATGGCGAAGCACCTTCAAATACCCTGGCAGATCAGTTTCGCTCCCTCGGTCTCCATTGGACTCGCCTGAAAACCGGCACGCCGCCGCGCTTGGATGGGCGGACTATCGACTGGGCGCGATTCGAAGAGCAGCCCGGCGACCCTGTTCCGACCCCTTTCTCATTCCTGACAGAGCGGATCGAGCGCGAACAGATTCGTTGTCACTTGGCTTACACCACCGACGATACGCATCGGATCCTCAGCGCAAGCATCTCCCGCTCACCTCTTTACAGCGGCCAAATCGAGGGCGTGGGTCCGCGCTATTGCCCTTCGATAGAAGACAAAATCGTCAAATTTCCCGACAAACGGCGTCACCAGATCTTCCTTGAGCCCGAAGGGCTGGATACCCACGAAGTTTACGTAAACGGCATGTCTACCAGCATGCCTACGGATGTGCAAGCCGCTATGGTCGCCTCGATTCCAGGTTTGGAAAATGCGGAGATGATTCGGCCCGGCTATGCGATCGAGTATGACGCTGTGGATCCCCGGGAACTGAAGCACTCCCTCGAGGTGAAAAAAATCGAAGGTCTCTTCCTGGCGGGGCAGATAAATGGAACATCCGGCTATGAAGAAGCCGGGTGTCAGGGACTGATGGCTGGTCTGAATGCCGCATCACGAGTCAAAGGGCTCCCGGCTTTCGAACTGGGCAGGAACGAAGCGTACACGGGAATACTGGTAGACGACCTGATCAATAAGGGCGCGGACGAGCCCTACCGGATGTTTACTTCGCGTGCCGAGTTTCGTCTGCACCTCCGAATCGATAATGCGGATGAGCGGCTAACGCCTCACGGCCGCAGCATCGGCCTCGTCGACGAGCAGCGTTGGAATCTCTTTACCCGCAAACGCCGCCACAAGGGCCTCATTCTGGATCTGCTTACAAAAACTCGCACTTCAGCTGTCCCGGAAGCGACCGGATCACTCTCCACCACCGACAATCCCACCCTTCTGGTCTGGCTGCGTCGTCCGGAGGCCCGGATTGAGCAACTCTCCCGCTGGATCGAAGCCAGAGTGGAGGAAGCACTCCAGCACGGGGTACTGACCACCATCGAAACGGAAACGAAGTACGAAGGCTACCTCGCGCAGCAGCAACGGCAAATTATCCAGCTGAAAGCGTCGGAAAACCGGCGCATTCCCAACCGCTTTTCCTACGACGATATTCCCGGGCTGTCCAACGAAGTCCGCCAAAAGCTTACTCGCGTTCAACCTCAAACGTTAGGCCAGGCAAGCCGAATCCCGGGGGTAACCCCGGCCGCCGTCGGGGTCCTCGACGTATTTCTTGGGCTCAGGCCGCCTTCCCAAACTTAATGTTCCACGTGAAACATAGGTTTCACGAGGAACATGTTAGGATTGCTGAGTCTTGGCACGAGTCATCTCCATCGCAAACCAAAAGGGCGGAGTTGGTAAAACCACAACCGCCATCAACCTGGCGGCAGCATTAGCGGCCTCCGAACTGAAGGTGCTGCTGGTTGACTCCGATCCACAAGGCAACTCGACCACAGGTGTAGGAGTTCGGAAGTCGCCCGACTCTAAAACTCTCTACGATGTCCTCCTCGGGGAAGCTACGGCTGCCGAAGTCGTCACCACCACCGAATTCGAGGGTCTGTCGCTACTTCCAGCCGACCAGAACCTCGTTGCCACGAATCTGGACCTCGTCGAAGTCGAATCTCGCGAACAGCGCCTAAAATCCGCCCTGGACGCTATCAGATCCGATTATCAGTACATTCTGATAGATTGCCCCCCCGCCCTCGATTTATTGACTCTCAACGCGCTAGTCGCCTCCGATTCTGTGCTTGTACCCATTCAATGCGAGTTCTTTGCCCTCGAGGGAATCTCGCAGCTTATGGATACTATCGACCGTCTCAAAGAAGCCTTTAACCCGGACTTGAAAGTAGAAGGCGTTCTCCTGACGATGTACGACGACCGCACCAACCTTACCCGGCAGGTCGAATCCGATCTCCGCGAATTTTTTGGTGAGGAGGTGTTCAAAGCCGTCATTCCCCGTAGCGTCCGCCTCGCCGAAGCCCCAAGCTTTGGCAAAACGATCCTGGCCTACGACCCCCGTTCTCGCGGCGCCGAGGCTTACATCCAACTAGCAAAGGAAATTCTGGCCCATGAACAAAGAGCCCGACCGAGTTCAGCGAAAAGCGCTGGGCAAGGGTCTCTCGGCGTTGTTGCCCAGCCGTAACACTGCCCCCACCGAGCCGAAATCGAGCCCAACACCTGCTCCAGCCACTGCTGCTGCAGTGCCCGTTCCAACCGCGAACCACTTTCCCGAGCATTTCGAAGAGTTTCAGAGCATCCCGCTTGCGCAGATACGCCCAGATTCGGAACAGCCGCGTGACCACTTCGACGAAGCCAAGCTTCAGGAGCTCTCACAATCCATTCAGGCGCACGGAGTGATCCAACCGATAACCGTCAGCAGGGAAGGGAAGGACAGCTACCGGATTATCGCCGGAGAGAGACGATGGCGTGCCGCAGCCTTGGCAGGGTTGACCGAGATCCCTGCGCTCGTTCGTGATGTTAAGAACGAAAACCAGCTCGAGCTCGCCCTTATCGAAAATATTCAGCGTGAAGATCTGAATCCCATTGAGATTGCCGCAGCGTTTCAGCGTCTCAACCTCGATCACAACCTCAGTCATGAGCAGATTGCTCAACGAACCGGCAAAGATCGTTCCACCGTAACTAACTTCTTACGTCTGTTAAAGCTGTCTCAAACGGCACGGGAGGCGCTCGCAAGCGGCCAGATCAGCATGGGCCATGCGCGCGCACTTCTCAACGTGGATACTCACCTCCAGGCTTCACTTTGCACCGAAATCAAAACCGGCCAGCTATCTGTCCGGGAGGTCGAGGCGCGGGTCAAGCGCCTCCAGCAGCCCGAGGCAACGACGCAACTGACTGAAACAAAAAGAGATCTTGACCAGCCAGACCCAAACACCCGAGCCGCCATGGACGAGATGGCCATGGCCCTCGGCACTAAAGTTAGGCTGATTCCCAGAAACGACAAGTCGGGCAGGATAGAAGTCGAATACTACTCCCAAGAAGACCTCGACCGTATCTACTCCGTTATAGTCCGGCAGTAGTCCCTCGCTCCTCTCGTGCAGCAAGAGATTCTGGACCTGGTATCCGCCCGAAAGGGCCACTTTCTGCTGGAATCGGCGCACCATGGCGATCTTTGGCTTGACCTGGAGCTGCTGAGCCTGCAACCTCGGCGGTTGTGCAAGCTCGCTGTCGAGCTAGCCGCGCGGCTTGCCGCACACGGTCCCGAAATGATCTGTGGACCGCTCGTGGAAGGCGCGTTCGTTGGTCTCTTAATCGCCTCCGAACTCAACGTTCCGTTTTGCTACTCGGAACGATTCGCCCGGCCCGTTCACGACGGCTTGTTCCCCGTTGGATATCGAATACCTGCCGCGCTTCGGGGTGAGATCCGCAACAAACGGGTTGCCCTTGTTAATGATGTGACGAATGCAGGTTCGGCGGTTATAGGTACAGCCGAAGATCTTCAGGCGAACGGCGCCTCCATTGTGGCCCTTGGGTCGCTCCTGGTACTAGGCTCCGCCATTTTCGCCTTCGCCGCTCAAAGAAGGACCCCTGTCGAATGCCTCGCAGCAGTTCAAAATAACCTATGGAGGGAGGCGGCATGCCCGCTGTGTACTTCCGGTGTTCCTCTGGAGGACATAGGTGGATTCCGCGCGGCCTCCGCGAACGATTGCAAGACTACCTTCGGAGAACCCAACGAGCGCTTGGTCGAGTAGGCGGCGTTACGACGAATACCTCTGAACTTCGTTCCAAGCCAGCTTTTGCGATGCCGGATTGCGAGGCCTTGTTGTCGAACCTTGTCTTCATGTAGATTCGGCGGATGCCTTGATGGTTCGCTTGAAGACAAATCTTCTGGATTGCGAATGGATAAAGGCCGCGGCCGCGGAACTCGGGCAATGTTTCACACGCGCTTATTTCTGCATCTCCCGCCTGTAGCTGCAAGATCGCTGGTTGTTCATGGCTTACAGCCTCAGGCGAAAACAGCCATGAAACATGCGCTAGTCGTCCTCTTACGTAAATAGCAAATGAAGATTTGTTGCCAGCTCTTTCAAGGCGACTGATCTGACGCTGCCGAAATTCGGAATCTTCGATCGCCGATAACTCCTCAGCCGATATGGTCCGAAACTCAGCATCAGGGAGCGAAATTGTCGACTGGATTGCACCGCAGTCGAGCGAGTAGACTACGTATCTGTCTACTCCCCCAACGAGAACCCGTGCTAAGCGTCGCCGGTCCCCTCGTGCTACGGAGATGGCCGAGATGAGCTTCTTTTTCCAGCGGGGCCCAAGGTAACAATGTACCGATGCTAGCTGCACTATAGAAGGACCAAAGCCACGTTTAAAACGCGCAAGCGAAGAGTCTGCTTCCGCACCGCCAAGGTTCAAGCTCGTCAAGCCGTCTTGCTTGAGCAATTCGCTAATGGTGTGAATAAGGAAATGCGATGCCCCTAGGTCCATGCCCTCGGGCGTCGTGCCGGCTGAGTGATAATAGGCGCCCTTGACAGCTTTCAACACGAGAACAGACGAAACTACATTCCCCCCGCGTATTGCCTGATATAACTCACCAGCGCCCGCATTGATGTAGGCGAGTGGAGCAGCTAAATTGAGGTCGATCGAGACCGACTCGCCGCGACTGTGTCGCCGCGCGCCGGAAAATCCCATGAGGCGCACGTGATCAGTTACTGCCTCTAGAGAGTTCGCGCACCTTGTCGAGATTCCCGCAGCTCTTGCCTTCTTGATGTTGCGCTTGTGATTGGAAGAAAGCAAAGCAGAGAGATCGGATCGGGTGAGATCCAGAATGTATTCCTGCCTGGACTTGCGATCCGACTCGCCGGCGAGCGATGGTATCTCGACCGAAGATGAACCGAAAGTATCTACCTTTAAATCTGTGACTGCCTGCTCGCGGCAGAATTCGTTTAGGCCCTGCCAGAACCTCAGCGCAGAACCTGCGACGCATAGGGAAGGAATTTCGAGCATTCGCGACAGGCGCCCCGGCTTTAGAAACGCCGGTGACGCCGTAACAACGCCCTCTTTGCAGCGTAAGCCCACAACCCACGAAGCGTATCCTAGTCGGCTCATTGCTTGTACATAGTTTGTGGTGAAGAACGGATTGGCGGGAGCAGACCGCCCTAGTGCTTCGGCTGCCGAGATCCCTGAATCGGAGAAAAAGCTTTCCATCATTTGGCCGCCGATAAAGCTAACGCTGATGGAAACGCCGATGGTCTTTCATTCTTGCTGTCTAGGTAGTCCATCACGCTCTCAGCGAAGAATTTGGTTGCCCAATTCAGGACGCACCATTGCCCATACTGGCCTTGCACAGGGTACGACCCTCGAATGGCGCCGTCAACTCCCGGATGTCCGATCTTCAGGTCTTGTGTGAAGCAGACGAATCCAAGTAATTTTCGACCAGCAGCCAAGTAGTCTGGGTTCCCCACCTGGCTATAGCGCCGAAGGAAGACTCCGGCGATCTGAGCGGATCCCGTAAGGCAGGCCCACTTTGCGGCCGGCGCCCAGTTTCGATACCACCGCCCGGCTAGGAATCCATCGTCTCGAATAAGACCGGCGATCTCATTCAAGGTCTGGTCGACGGCTTCGAGACAATCGGCGCGTCCAAGTCGCATACCGATGCCGTGTAATCCCTCGAGCACATAGCCAATCGTATGCGTGAGAGGTCTTTCTGGGTCGTTGAGATCGTTTTCTGAGAACCAACCGTTTGGCTGCTGGCAAAACAGAGCGAAGTTCGCAACTTGCGATGCAGCGTTGCGAAAGTCCTCCCTGCCGGTCATCTCGCCAAATTCAGCTAGTGCGAACCCAGTCCGAACTTCGTACGCTTTGTAGCCTGGTGCGGCAAAATGAGAATGCCCGCGCACGAACCTGCCGAACTTATCTAGGCAGCTGAGAAGCCACTTTCCTGCTCGCAGAGCAGCGGTTTCGAATGCCGCATCACCGAATACCCGATATGCTTCCGTTAGCCCGAAGAGCACTTGACCTGTAACAAAAGTGCTTGAGGCGACTGGCTCCTGGCCGAATATTCCACCCTGAATGCCTCCATCTGGCAACTGGATCGCCAGCTCCCACCTTGCCATGCGCTCAGCTCGTTCGACGCTGTCGGGATCATTGTTGCGGCGGCCAAAGCGGAGCATTGTCGGTATGATGTAGCCAGTCGTTTCTGGATAGGGAGGCACCCAGCCTCTCGGAAGTCCGGTGCGCACTGGTCGCCGCATCCGATATCCCCAACACACGCCCCCAGTGCCGCTCGCATCCTGTGCCGCTTTTATCCATGAGATTGCATCCTGCAGATGCCGTTCGCTCGGTTCCACCGGCGACAACTGTGTGAGTTCCGCTTTCGTTAAGTTTCGTGCTTCTCGGTGATCCCGCTTCCAGGTGCTGGTGTACTCCAACACTTCGCGAGCTGCGCGTTTTAAAGTACGCATGTGTAGGTCTACGTGGACCGCTTACGCCCTCGCGATCTTTTCCGCCGGTCGCGCGGTTCGAGCAGAGTATTACCTCGGAATGTTCTTGCAGTATGCTCGAAGCGCGTCCGCACAGGCGAGGGTGACGGCTCGAGGAGATTTATAGCAGTGCGCTCTGACCTTTGGCGTAACAGCGTCAGATCCGCGCGCGACTGCGGGGGCCTAGAATTTAGTTACTACGGCGATTGACACTCAATTTGGAGCTGAGCGAAGCGCACCCGTCAGGTCACATTTAGCTATCACCGAGTAGTGCTGGGTGAAGCGCGAGGTATCTCAGGAGCCTAATGACCTGCACGCTCCCGTTCGACAACTTTCGCGATGTAGGACTAACGGATTGAGGCCGCCACGACGGGACAGACTGGCTTCGTACCTAACTTTCGTCTGAAGCAGAATACACGCGCGAAGTTAAAAATGCAAGATATTTCGCGACTCAGTGCTATGGACATAGCATAGTAAATGGCTTTAGACCTAAATCAAAGCCTATTCCTTGTACGATGAAGCAACGCGGCAGTCCGATTTAACTCGCACGATTATGAATGCCCGCTATAGGTGGATTCCGCCTCGTATCTAAATAAAGGAAAAGGTTAAGCGCCATCCGGGATAGCTGGTTGGCGAACAACTTGCAAGCTCAGCAGAGAGAATAAACGTGCGTATCGTCAGCTGGAATATCAATGGCCAAGTAGTCAACCTTCGTAAGATGCTCAATGCTATCGGAGCTCAGGTCTGTGTTCTGCAGGAGCCGACCCGGACGCTCAACCTCAGTGGCGGCGAGAGGCGCAGCGCGGATCCGAGTCCGATTACCTGGACAGGCACCTTTGAAACCGGTTCGTGCGCACAGGACAACTACTTCTTCGGTTACAACCAGACCGTCACTTGCGCGTACCGTCTGATTCAACCTGATCCGCGGGATGCAAGTACAATCCAAACCGGCTATGGGCGCAACTATCTAATTCTGAAAGTGAAGGACGCGGGCGACTCGGTGCGGCTGGCCACTTTCCACGCTCCGTACGGGCTGGCAACGGAAAGTCGTGAAGATCGGAACATCAGTGCCGTCGAGTACCTCCAGGCGCTCGTCGGCTCAGGGCTAACCTTCACGCGACCCGCAAAACCAAGCGGCGCTGCTCCCGCGCAAAAAGAGCTCGACCTGATTCTTGCGGATACCAATATCTACGACAATCTGGACTGCGGGCGTCTCGCGTGGCCATGCGTGCTGAACAGCCCGACCGGGCGGGGCTCTGCCGGCGGCGCACTGGACCGCATCTTCATTAGGCCAGACCGATTTGCGAATTTCCGCTGCGGACGCATTTTTGTGACGGGCCAAGCCCAGCCGATCTCGAGCAAGGATCGGAGGGCAGGAAACGTTGTGGATATCTCCCTGCCAAACGAGCCTGCTTACCAGGACTGGATGAAATCCGACCACCTTGCCATTTACTTCGATACCGACGCCACCCGGGACGTGCTGCCCGCGCTTGCTCCAGGATCCGGCGCTGTCAAACGCCGCGGTGATGACGACCTTGTGGAGCTGGACGATTCGGGCCAACCCCGCCCCGCCAAGAAGCTGCAGCCGTAACTCAGTGCGCATATAGCCGATCAACTTGAGGCATCGAGGCAAATTCGGAAGTGTTACTATCGCATTTACCCGATAGCCACTAGCTTTTCGGAAAATCCGGGTCTCAATCGCCTCACCACGTGAGGAAGTATGCAGCGTCGCTCGAGCGAGATCCCTAACTCTGCTCCCCGTCAGAGCATGACCAGTCTCCGGGAACAGAAAGGAATCCGTTGTTACACAAACCAGTTCCAGTATTAGCTCTTTTGGTGTCCTTGAGCTCCATGTGTTGGGCCCAAACTGCGGGCAAGCTCATCGGCCAGGTGGATGATGCTCTCTCTGCCTCAGTTGCCGACGTACAGATCACCGCAGAAAACACGGCGACCGGCCAAAAACGGACGATCAACACCGATTCAAAAGGCAGTTACGCCATCAACGATCTGCCGATCGGTCACTATAACGTCACGGCCGAGCACCCAGGCTTCAGCCGAACTACGAAGACTGACATTCAAATCACCGTTGCCCAGACGGCCACGCTGAATTTTACGCTCCAGCCCGGCACTGTCAATCAGGTTGTCGAAGTGCAGTCCAAGGCTGAGGCCGTCGATGTGCAACCCGGTGAAACGCTCACCACCTCGCAGGTAGAGAACCTTCCCATCAATGGCCGCGACTTCGCTCGCTTCGCCTTTCAAGCCCCGGGCGCGGTTGCCCGCAGCAATTACATCGCGGACATGTCATTCAACGGTCAGCACACTGTCCATAACCAGTTCGCGATCGATGGAGTCGATGCCACTCGTGTCGACCAGCCGTATATGGCTAACGGCTTCGAGCGAGGCGCGCGCCTGCTCACCGGAAGTCAGGAAACGATCGCTGAGTTTCGCGTGCAGACCTCCGATTACCAGGCCCAATATGGCCGCGCTGCGGGCTCCTTTGTCAATGTCGCTTCGAAAAGCGGCACCAACAGCCTGCACGGAACCCTCTTCGACTACTTTCGCAACAACTTCCTGGACGCGCGTAACTTCTTCAACACCAAACCGAGTCCCCAGGCTCAGTTCCGTTATAACGATTTCGGCGCTAACCTAGGCGGTCCCATCAAGAAAGACAAGACTTTCTATTTCGTCAACTATGAAGGTTCGCGTCAATCGATAGGCGTCACTGGAAGCGGAACCACTCTAAGCGGGCTCGCTCGCCAGGAGGTTCTTGCGCGCTCGCCTGTGCTCTCTCCCATCGTCGACCAGTATCCGATCGGCACGAGCTCCAGCTCGAATCCACTAGTAGACAACTACACCACCGTGCGCAGTCTTGGCGTACAGGAAGATACAGGAAGCTTCAAACTCGACCACAACTTCAGTGACAAAGATTCTCTCTTCTTTCGCTTCAACATGAACGAAGGTGACGTGAATGGGCCTTTATTCGGTGTAGACTCGAGTGCGCTCGGAGTCAATGACCACCAGAATGTTCCCACGCGCACCACGAACTTCGCTCTACACGAAGAGCACATTTTTAATCCCCACTTCATCAATGAGACGCTCATCGGAATGCAGCGCTTTGCCAGTTCCATCGGCGCCGACGAGCCCTATCCCGAGATCTTTCTCAACGAACTCACGATCGACCCCGGCACGCGCGGCATCTACACCGAGAAAAACGCGCTCTACCAGATCGGCGATGACATGAGTTACACAGTGGGTTCTCACAGCATCAAGTGGGGCGCCACCGCATACCGCATCCAGATTGACAATCTTTCGACCGATACATCTTCGATCACGTACCAGACGATTGGAGATTTCATCAACAACAGCGCTTCGAATGCGAGCCTGGTAGTTGGCGATCCCGGAAGCGCAACCTGGGCCTATCAGGTCGGACTGTTCGTCCAGGACACGTGGCAGCTCCGCCCTGGTCTGACAATGGATTACGGTCTGCGGTGGGACTACGAGACACCACCGTTCGATCCGGCCAATCGCGCTCAGACGTTCGACACCAGAACGAATACTTTAGCGCCGCCCGGGGGCGCCCTGTTTCATCCCAACTATAAGGACTTCTCGCCGCGCTTCGCTCTCGCGTGGCAGGCCACCCCGCGGCTAGTGGTTCGAACCGGTTACGGTATCTTCTATCAGTCCTATCCTGTCGGCTTCGGCGCCTATAGTGTCCCGACCAATAACATCCCCGGTAACACAAATTTGAATCAGGCCCAAACGCCCAACCTTAGTTATCCGTTGTCTCAGTTCGTAGGGCAGGGAACCGCGCCGCTTCCAACTGTGGCTGGTTTCAATTGGAATAAGCCAGACATCTACTCACAGCAGTGGAACTTTACAACCGCTTACCAGCTCTCGAGTAACTCGACCCTTCAGATTGCCTATGTTGCCAACCACGGATTGAACTTACGCCGCGATCTGAACGTAAATTACTTTGATCCCGCGCTTGGCCGCCGACCGAACCCTAATTTCGCCGACATCGACCTTGAGACCGCCTCCGGTCAAAACATCTATCACAGTCTGCAGACGAGCTACAACAAACGCTTCGGGAACGGGTTGCAGATCGATGCAAATTACACCTGGTCTCACGCGATCGATGACGTTGACGATCAGGGCCTGTTTGACGGCGCCCCGCAGGACAACAATAACTACCGCGCTGAACGCGGCAACAGCTCCGGTGACGCCCGTCATAGCGGATCCTTCAACGTTCTTTACCGCTTGCCTTTCGGGCAAGGTCAACGCTTCATGGGTGGTTCTTCGAGGATGGTCGATAAACTCGTTGGCGGTTGGGATCTCGCGGCTTTAGGTCAATTCCGATCTGGCATCGCTGGGACGGTCTACATCCCACTTAGTCAAACCGGTAACTTCGAGACCAATAACCAGCGCCCGAACGTCGTTCCCGGCGTCGATATCTATCCTGTGAATCAATCCATTACTAATTGGCTCAACCCGGCAGCCTTTTCCGTGCCTGCCACCGGCACCTTCGGAAACGCCAGTCGGGGTATCTTCTACGGCCCGGGCCTCTGTAACATTGACCTATCGCTTATCAAGAACGTCCCGCTAACCGAAAGGCTGAAGCTTCAGATTCGAGGAGAGTTCTTTAACTTTCTCAATCACCCGAACTTCGCGCAGCCGCTTTCAACACTCGGTACCTCTGGCTTCGGTCAGGTCTTCAACACGCTGGGCCGCACCATCGGTTTTGGTACATCGCGCCAGATTCAGTTGGCTGCCCGCATCGACTTTTAAAGGCTGCCGGCTCAATTCGTATGTCTTGCAAACAGCTTGCGCTCGCTTGTGCTCTCATCGCAATTGCCGCTTCCAACCGGGTGTGCGCGGATCCGCTCAAAACAGTTCAGCCGGCCGACATCGTCGATATCCGGAAGGTCAGTGACCCGCAAATCTCACCCGACGGTAAGCTGGTCGCCTATGTAGTCGAACTGCCTGTAAAGAGCGGCGAACAAAAGAACGCTCACATTTGGCTCGTGGGAACCGATGCTCTCGCCCCCGAACACCCTTTTGTCATGAGCGCGCAGTCGGATACTTCGCCGCGCTGGTCGCCTGATGGCCGCGTGCTGGCCTTCCTGTCCGACAGGCCCAATCCACTCGCCCGCCAGCCGGACGGCGCTTTTCTTTTCAAGATGCTCGGAGCAGAGGGCCGTAGCGATCTCGATGAGCCGCGCTCTGCCGGTGAAAATCAGAAGCACGACGAACAGATCTGGGCCATTGGTCTCGGCGGCGGTGAGGCGTATCCGCTTACCGGCATTCCCGGGGGGGTGCGTTCTTTCAAGTGGTCTCGCGACGGCAAATCCATCGCTTTTGTGAGGCGCGATGCGGATAGCAAGGCTGAGAAAGACCGCAAAGAACACAAGAATGACTACGTCGTCGCCGATGCCGAGTACCATTTTGATCGCCTCTGGATCTACGATCTCGCGACGCATACCGCCCGCCTCATCACAAAGATGAACCTGAATGTAGACGACTTCGATTGGTCTCCCGACGGTTCGCAGATGGTAGCGCGCGTCTCACCCACACCCCGCCTGAACGACTATTGGTACGTCTCAAAGATTGTCCTTCTGGATACCTCTTCGGGCGCCATCACAAGGACGTTGACCGAGAATGCTTCTCCGGAAAGTGTTCATTGGGCGCACGGCGCGCAAATGGTCGCGTATGGCGAGAAAACAGAGAAGGGAATCGCCGGCCTTCCCGTGGTTTGCGATTTGGCCAGCGGCAAGACAGCCAAGTTCGGCGCGGATTACAAGGCCACCATTCGCGCATTCGAGTGGCAGGCGGAGGGCGCCAGCCTCACACTCGAAGGCGTCGAAGGGACGCACAGCTTTTTTTCCAAAGTTGATGCTAAATCGGGCGAGATTCACAAACTCGCGGACGTCACCGCCGATGGTTATGCATTCACTGCCACTCCCGATGGCAAAACCATTGCCTACCTGGGACAGACACCCGCCAGTCCGGACGACATCTGGATCTACTCCAGCGAAGGCGGCCCGAAGCGCCTCACCCACGCCAATGAGCAGGTTGCAACTTGGAATCTTGGCTCCGTTCAGGAGATCTCCTGGCCTAGTTCCAAAGATGGACGAAAGATTTACGGTGTCCTGCTTCTGCCTCCCGGCTACACTCCCGGCACGCCGCACAAAATGATCGTTCACGCCCACGGCGGCCCATTCGAAGCTTGGCAGTCCGGCTGGCTCGGCACTTGGTACGAGTGGGCTCAACTTCTTGCCTCACACGGATACGTCGTATTGGCGCCCAACCCAAGAGGTTCTGAAGGACAAGGGGTTGCTTTTCAGGAAGCGAATTATCAGGACTGGGGCGGGGGCGATTTCACCGATGTCATGGACGGTGTCGATAGACTCGTAGCCCGCAAAATTGCGGACCCGAACCGGCTCGGAATCGGTGGCTGGAGCTACGGCGGCTTCATGACCTCCTGGACGGTCACTCACACCAACCGCTTTAAGGCCGCCGTTGTCGGTGCGGCCGTAACTGATCTCTACGGTATGAGCACGACGACCGATATAGCACCGGCTTTTCTGACGGAGTTCTTCGGTAACTTCGTCTCGAACCGAAAGCTCTACGACGTGCACTCGCCTATGCGCTACATCGAGCGTTGCCAGACGCCGGCACTGGTCCTTCACGGCGACGCCGATCTCCGCGTTCCTACTTTTCAGGGTGAGGAGTTCTATCGGGCGCTCCGGCTGCTAGACCGGCAAGCCGAATTTGTGCATTATCCCCGTGAACCGCACATCTTCACCGAAAGAGAACACCAGATCGATTCGCTGCAGCGGATTGTGGACTGGTTTGACGCTCATTTGGGCAGGTGATTCGCAGGTCTCTCGCGGCCTTTATTGAGCGGTCAATTTCTCGTCCAGCGTGTGTGCCAGGTTATCCACGGCTGTCACATGGCTGAGTTCCTGGACTTCGCTATCTTGGTTCACTTCCTCGATGCCCAGCCGCTCGCAAATCAGCTTCTGCATCTGCAGCATCTTGGTAACTTCCTTTTCAGTAAGCAGGTTGACCTGCAGGTCGAGGTGCGCTCGCCGGTCCGCCATGTGACTCATCCGGTTCTGCTTGATGAGCACAAACGTCGAGAGCAGCACGCCTTCGAGCGACACCAGCATGCAGAGCAGCGCAAACGGATACGGATCAAACTTCCATAAACCGGCATTCACGCCAACCCAGATCCCGAACCAGGCGACATGGACCCCGACGAACGCCATGCTTCCAACGAAACTTGCGATGCTGTCCGAGAGCCGGTCTCCCAGGCTTCGTTGCTTCTGCGCCTGCTCTTCAAGACGCACAATCGTATTGATGTTGCTCTCCGCCGAAGGCGGTGTCGCGAACGGGTTCACAGCGCCCATACCAACAGTATGCCGGAAGTCGTCCTACGTATTCTCTCGTACTCTGGCACTTCTTTGTCGAACCCAGGCTAAAAGACAGCAGGGCTGATCAGTGCACTTTCCCGAAGAGCACCTGGCCTCAGTCGTGCCCCCATTCGATGTCTTAAGCGCAAGAATGGCTTTTCGACGAAAAGATAGGAAAGGGAAGCGATCGCGACGCAAACCGTCAGCTCCGCCGCGAGTCGAATCGGAGAGTGCGAATAGCCGAAAATATTCCCGACGATCGGATGATAAAGGTAAAGCGAATACGAAATTATGCCAAGACAATTCGCTATCGGATTGTTAAGGACAGCATAAATCGGGTGTGCCGCAAACTGAATTGCGTGTAGGGTAAGCAGGGCAAAGCCAACCGGAAGCAGCGCATCTACGAAAACCGCGTGTACATCAAGCCGGCCCAATCTGGAGCCGTCAAGCATACGCAAGATCCAGATTCCACCAAGCAAAAGCGGCCCCACCGTCCACGAGCGCCACGAGAGATCGATCCCATTGTGGACCGCAAGCGCCGCGAGGCAACCGACCGCGAGCGCGTCCATCCGCACTTCAAAAGCACAGTAAATATAGTCCGGATTTACTCCCCACATGCTGAGGGACGCCCGGTAAATCCATACCGCCAAAATCGTCCAAACCAGGATTTTCATCAGGAGCCGCTGGCGTGTCCTGAAATGCACGAAAACAAAGGGCCATAGCAGGTAAAACTGCTCTTCCACCGATAGCGACCAGGTATGCCCCATTGAATTGCTGGCGCTGTGAACGAGCGCGGTGTAGTAGTCCCGCGTGTAGGTCAGCGAGGCAATCACCTGCGGCCACTCTACCGTCATGCCCCTCAACAGCCGTCCGCCCACATAAACGATCGCGAAGACATAGAATGCAGGGAAGATCCGTATCGAGCGCCGCAGATAGAAGCCTCCCAATGAGATGCGCCCCGTATTTTCGTTTTCTTTGATGAGAAGGTGCGTAATCAGCAAGCCGCTTAGCACGAAGAAGGCCGTAACTCCATACCCGCTTGGAGCCCACTTGATGCCTAAATGCCAGAGGACGACAACAATGGCCGACACTGCTCGAATCCCGTTTAGAGACGGTATGTGAGCGCGGTTGAGGTTTTCTCGGAGCGATGGGTGAGCCATTTTGCCTGAAACAATAAAATAATAGCTGGTTATTATTTGTTCTATTTATTTAATTACGACATGACAATATCCGGTATATCTGTGCATTGTCAAGGCAAATTACTTCGGAAACCGAATCAAAGCTGCCCGACCGAACCTTCGTGACTGTTGCCCGCCTGCCATACTGGCGTGCAATGGTCCCTCTTCCGAGCTTTGATCCCGGCGAAGTCGAACTGCTCGTCAGCGCGGTAACCAAAACGCTCGAGCATCTGCGCGAAGCCAATGAACGGCTCGGCGGCAATGACCCCCAGTTGCTCGAAACAGGGCGCCGCTACGCCGTTCTGCTGCAAAAGCTTGAAGCCGTGGCCCACCGCTAACCGGGAAAGTCGAAAGGAAGTCCGTCAGCTTCGGATCAAACGGGCGTGTCCGCCAGAACTGGGAGCGCACCGCCTAAAAAGGCTTCGGCGCGTCCGTCTTCGACAGCCCACTCGCCCTCAGCTGATGAGATTACCCTCGATGTCGAGGGCCGGCATGTAAAGTGCACCCGTCTCAGCAAGGTTCTCTACCCCGCAACCCGATTTACCAAAGCCGACGTCATTGACTATTACCTGCGCGTCGCCCCGTTCCTTCTACCGCATCTGCGGGACCGTCCGGTCACACTGAAGCGCTATCCGGATGGGGTGACCGGAGAGGCTTTCTGGGAAAAAAACGCGCCGAGCTTCACGCCCGAATGGGTGGAGACATTCCCTGTCCCACGGCACGCCGGCGGGCCGGCGGGCCCGACATCAATTACCTCCTCATTCAAGACACCGCCAGCGTTGCTTGGGCCGCCAATACGGCCGCTCTCGAATTGCACCCGTTCTTGCATCGTGCCCCTCACATCGGAAGTCCGGCATCGATCGTGTTCGATCTCGATCCGGGCGCCGGAGCCGACATCCGGCAATGCATACGAGTCGCGCTCGTCCTTAAAGACGTCGTCGAACAGCTCGGCCTCAGGCTGTTCCCTAAAGTGTCAGGCTCGAAGGGCATACAACTGTACGTTCCGCTGAATACACCTTCGACCTACGACGTCACACAGCCGTTTGCGCGCTCTTTGGCGCAGCTCATCGAACAACGCGAGCCAAAGCTGGCCACCTCCGAAATGCCCAAGGAGAAGCGTGCCGGCAAAGTCTTCATCGATTGGAGCCAGAATGCCGATTACAAGACGACCGTAGGAGTCTACTCGCTGCGAGCGAAGCAGCAGCAGCCTTTTGTTTCGATGCCTGTCACCTGGGGTGAATTGGAACAGGGGCTGAAGCGCGGGCAGGCCGAGAGCTTGTATTTCGATCCGAAAGCTGCCCTTGCGCGACTCGATAACCTCGGTGATCTCTTTGCGGAGGTGCTGACACTCGAGCAATCCCTGCCGTCAGACATCGCGCATATCATCGAGGAGCAAAACAAACGCGAAGGCCGCACCCCGAAAGATCTGCGCGAATACCGGCGCAAACGCGATGTCTCAGCCACCGGCGAACTGGCGCCCGCCGCCCCGAAACGCAGCGCTCAGGGTAGCCGGCGGCGCTTCGTCATCCAGAAACACGCTGCTTCGCACTTGCATTACGACTTCCGTCTTGAGATCCATGACGTTCTCAAGTCCTGGGCTGTGCCGAAGGGCATCCCATACGAGCCCGGCGTGCGGCGTCTGGCGAGCGCAACCGAAGATCATCCGCTCGAGTATCTGGATTTTGAAGGAACCATCCCGCAGGGCCAATACGGCGGCGGAACCGTTATGGTTTGGGATATCGGTACGTACGAGATCGTCGACGGCAGTTACTGGAAAGGCCGTCTGCAAATTTCGCTGGAGGGCAAGAAACTCAAAGGTGAATGGAGCGTCCGGCGGGATCGGGCGAAAGGTGCGACCGCATGGGTCCTGGAAAAGACGGGTTCGGGGATGAAGCCGCTTTCGGCGAAACAAGAAGACCAGTCTGCGCTCACCAAACGAACGATGGCTCAAATCGCCGAGGCAAGCGACGCCACCTGGCACAGCAACAGAACATCCGTTCCCGGCCTGGCTCTCGACAAGCTCCCGCGAACCGAAATGAAGTTTGTCGAACCGATGCTGGCGAAGGCCGTTCCCGAGCTACCCGAAAGTCCCGACTGGCAGTACGAGATCAAGCTCGACGGCTACCGGGCACTCGCCATTCGGGACCAGGCCGGAGTGCGCTTGCTGTCGCGTCGCAATAATCTCCTGAACGAAAGGTTTCCATCCGTGGTCGAGGCTCTGAACGACCTGGAAACTGGTTTGATTCTCGATGGCGAAATCGTTGCCTTGGACGCGCACGGCCGTCCCGCCTTTAACTTGCTGCAGCACAGTGCAGGCAAATCACCCGTTGTGTTTTATCTCTTCGATCTGCTTGCCTTTCGTGAGCGCGATGTCCGCGGACTTCCGCTACGGCAGCGCCGTGAGTTGCTCGACGAAGTGTTCGCCACAGCCCGTGAGCCGCTGCGTAAATCGGCAGTGCTCAATGCCTCACTCGATGACCTGATCGCAGCCGTTAGGTCGCAAGGACTGGAGGGCGTCATTGCGAAACGCCCCGCTAGCCCCTATCAATCGGGAGAGCGCAGCGGTAACTGGCTTAAGTTTCGAGTCAACAAAGGCCAGGAGCTGGTCATCGGCGGCTACCGGCCCGGAAAAACCTATTTCGACAATTTGGCGGTCGGCTATTACGACGGCGAACGGCTGATCTTCATAGCCAAAATCAAGAACGGTTTCACGCCCGAGATGAAGAAGCAGGTCTTCGAGCGGCTGCACGATCTCGAAACATTGACCTGCCCATTCGATAACTTGCCCGAGCGGAAGGCTGCCAGGCGCGGCGAAGCCTTAACCGCCCAGGCTATGAAGAATTATCGCTGGGTCAAGCCGGAGCTGGTCGCGCGAGTTGAATTCATAGATTGGACATCCGCCGATCATCTCCGTCACGCGAAATTCGTGGGACTGCGTGAGGACAAAGACCCGCGAGAGGTCCGCAAAGAGAGTTAGAGTCGCGTTGGCCTATAGCGGCGCTGCGGGTAGGCTGATTGGTTTTGAGCTCGGTCGTCGCCTGTATGCAGTCCGCTGACGCCTACAAGTGCCTTGCGGCAAAGACCTTCCCACTCGTTCCAAGTTGCTGGACGAGCCTCCTGCAGGGTAGTACGTGTGGGACTTAGCTAGTACTAAGGCTCGGTACTTCGTCTTGCTTTTAAGTACCACCGCATATACTATCGACCCACTGAGCGACTGCAAACCGCAGACTGCCAGATCGCCTTCGGATGCGACCCTGGCAGCGGCCTCTCAGACCTTCGCTCACCATGAGGAGGTCCCATGTTCGGATCGAAAAAACACTGTTTACTCCGACGAGTTCGTCTCGTCGGACTGTCTTGCGTACTAGCGCCTATCACTCTAATCCTGACACCCGTTCACGCCAAAGCGCAGGCGAGATTCCCAAGTAAAGCAGACTTCTGTGCTCACCTCGGCAAGACGTTTCAGGCGTCGTCGGGCGCCCAGATGTACTGCTTTGGCCCGCAAAGGAATGGCCCCGGAACTTCTGCCGACGCCGAATCTGGCCGTGCCGGGCAAGCAAGTCTCGTCCAGACCGGATTGGCCAACGTGGACGCGGCCAGCCGCGCCGAAGACCGGACCAACGCCGGAGCCTACATAGGTGGGCAATCCGAGACGTCCATTTCCGCCTCTGGCAAATACGTCGTCGAAGCCTGGAACGACGCCACAGGCTTCTTCGCGGGATGCGGCTCGCCGAACTACAAGGAGGAGCTTACCGGGTACGGATTCTCTAGTGACGGAGGAAAGACCTTTACCGATTTAGGAGGCTTGCCCAACATCAACTGCGGCCTCAACACTAAATGGGAAGGTGACCCAAGCGTCGGAACCTATTCGAACTCTGGGTTCTCTTACTTCTATGTATCCAGCCTTTACGTATGTACGAATGTCAACGGCTGCCCTGCCGCCGGGTTGCCTCATTCCTTCGAAGGGGCTGTCGCCCTTACCGCGTGTCAGGTGGCCGGCACTACCCTTACCTGCGGCCAACCGACGGTAGTCGCCACAGGTAACTGCAAGGGTATTAGTGATACGGCAACCACTGCCTGCTTTCCTTTCCTCGACAAGGATTATCTCGCCGTTGATCAGGCCCGTAAGCGGGTGTATCTTACCTTTACAGACTTCACGGAAACCACGACCCCCGCAGGTTTCAACTTCGCAAACCGAATAGAAATGGCGGCCTGCGATCTCGACGACCCGATGCATCCCGTTTGCTCGAATGGAACCGGCAACGGTAAGCCGTATCTGACCGTGCAGCTCACAGATCCCAATGGTTGCGAGTATGAAGGTGCCTACCCGGCCGTCCGTCGCAGCACCGGCGATGTGTACGTCGGCTACGAATACAACTGGGTGACCAATTATCTGGGATCATCGTACTGCGTGAACAACGCCTCCACCCAGGTGATCGTGACGGAGGTCCCGAAGTCCTGTCTGCCGGATCCCGACTCCGGCCGTTCTACATGCACTCCGCCCTTTAACAACAACTCCAATGTCATCGTCTCGACCGACGCAACCGTCGTTCCCGGGTACAACCGAACCCAGATGAGTGATTTCCCAAGAATCGCGGTGAGCGAGCCATATAACTCCGTGAGCCTGGTCTGGAATGACGCGAGAGACACACCGCTCGGCGACATCTTGCTGCAGAGCTATTACCTGGACAGTCTGAATTACATCCAGGGGTCGCCAGTGCGGCTCAATACGGACCACAGCTTCGAGGACATGCACACCATGCCGGGACTAAAGAACACCTCGAGCGACGGTCTCCTCAACGTTACGTGGTATGACCGCCGGGGCAAGAACGCCGGTACCGGACTAACCGACGTCTACGGTGCTCTCAATGTGAATCCCACCACCTTCACCACTCCCGGTAGCAACGTGCGGATCACTAATGAATCCACCGACTGGCTGGCCACCTTCTCGGAGATCATTCCCAACTTTGGAGATTACACGGACAACTTCGTGTCCGCGTCGAACACTCTTTTCGTGTCCTGGTCGGACGGACGAAGCGGTGTTCCGCAGCCGTTCGAAGCTCACGTCGGTGTTCATTGATTAGATGCGGTAACAGAGGTGTATCTCGAGCCCGGGCAAATGTCCGATCATTTACTCGGGCTCGCCCCGCAAACTGCTAACCGAAGCTCGATATCCGGTTTTACCTTCCGCGTCGCACGAGTGCCAGAACCAGCAAGATCACGAGAAGCAGTCCGAGGCCGCCGGGCCATACAAACCAGCCGCCCCGGCTGCTGTATCCGCCCACCATCACGCAGCTTGATTGTGTCAGTAGAACTACGCCCAGTATGCTGATTCGTCTCATCTCTTCTTTCGCGTTCGCCCTATATACTCGCCGCGGACTCTCTCTATTTCAATAAAAGAGATCCCGGGAAAAAACGCCGGATTTCGCTGTATACTTCGTCAACCATGAAGAACTTCGCGTTAACAGCAATCGCGGCGCTCTGCCTCGTACTCGCCGCGTTGGTGAGTTTTGCCCGCGCTCCGGTTTCGGCGTATGCCGCGCAGGAGGAACCCACTCCGGAACAAGACGCTTCAACCCTCCCGAACGTGTTCCTGCGAGACGTTGTGGTGAGCAATACGGACCGCGATCTGAAGAACACCGACATGTTCTTCAACTCGGAGCCGGGCATTGCCATCAATCCTTCCAACCCCCGCGAAATCGTGATCTCCTCCTTTTCAGGAGCGTGGAGCCCCCAAAAGAATGGCCAGTTTAAGAACGCACCGCTCTGGTACACAACCAACGGCGGCCGCTTATGGACGAAAGAATTCACGATCACTCCTCCGCCTGGCGCTCCGAGAAGCGCTGTGGTGTTATCGCCCTGCGACGAGACTTTTGCTTACGGCAGGGATGGTGTCCTGTACGGAACATTCCTGTTGCCGGGAAATGGCGAAGAGGGGGCAGATTGCAGTAGTGCAGGTTCTGACTCGCCGGCCGCAAACGCGAACCCAACTCTAACTTCCGATGTCTATACCGGGGCAACTGCGGATCCGGCAAATGCGCAATCCTGGCGCTGGTTCGTGCAAGACGGGAAAACTCAGCCGACGAATCAACATTTCGCCGATCAGCCCTGGGTCCTCGTCAACAAGGACCCCGATCACCCTAAACGGCAGAACGTCTACGTCGCTTATCAGTCAAACCCAGCCATGCAGGTCGCGGTGGCAAAAGCCGCGGCTCCTCCTGATTTCGTTCTCGATCGCCAGTCGGGCTTCGAAACTGCATTCGGGGGTAATCCGGGCCATCGCATTGCAGCCGATCCTCGCTCCGGCGCCTTGTACAGCCTCTACCAGTCCGCAGGCAACTTCGATTGCGGCTCTGCTGCGCCTGTCCGATACATGCTCAACAGGTCGCTCGATGGCGGCCACACCTGGGAGCTGAACGGTAACCCTGATGGAATCGAGGCCGCCCATGCCTGCAGTCACCAGAATCTTGTCACCTATCTGTTCGGAGAGCCGGTGCCCGGCACCATCCTCGGCGGAGTGAATTCGCTGCGCGGAGGTGCCGATGCGCTGGCCGTAGATTCAAAAAGCGGTGACGTGTATGTCGTCTACGGCCGCTTCGACGACCAGGCGGGTAGAGATCGGATCGGCATCGTGCGCCTCGCCGATTGCGGAAACGGCACCATGGAGCCCGGCCCTCCCACTTTTGTCAGCGGCCCCCAACATCAATCCGCTCTCCCGGCAATCGCCGTCGCTGAGGATAAGGACGGCACGGTCGGCGTGCTCTACGACACAGCAGACGGCCTCGACGAGGAGACCTCCAGGCCCTACTTCTCGATTCACCTGGCCGTCAGCCGCGATCGCGGTGCCACGTTTCAAAGGGTCCGGCTCCAGAAGTTTTTGTTCCCGCAAAATGCACCAACCGGAAACGGTCCTCGACCGCTCGGGGACTATCAGCAGCTGAAGAGCGTCGGAAAGGTTTTCTATGGCGTCTTCTCAGGGGATGGCCAGCCATTCGGACGGCCATTTCACAAGATCGACCCGATCTTCGTCAGGGCTTCCATCCCTTGATGTCTTGCTACCCAATCGCCGCACCCTTATGGCGTGTAAAGATCCTGCAAACGGAAGCTCCGGTACGTTACAGCGTCGCTCTGCTCGTGATACTCCAGAACTCCTGACGGCGAATACTCAAAGGTCTGCGCTTCGTTGGCGTTAACAAACCCCGCTTCCCACTCATAGTTCCCGTTCGCTAGCAGAGTGCCGCTTCCCACTGCGGGCGACACGACTCCAAGATCGATGTTCACCACGGGAGTCGCCACCTTATTAATCGTGTCCAGCTTCCATGCCTGCCCACGGGCCGTTCCGCCCGGCTGCTGCGTCACCGGACTTGCGTTGTTGTTGTCGAAGAGCGTGATGAGTCCGTTCGCCTGCAGTTCTACATCGTGTTGCCCCGAGAACCAGTCTGTCACCGGGTACCCGCCCGGGAGCGTGAAGGTCCCGCCATACCCCAGCTTCCAGACGATTTGGCCATCGCCCGCGCCATTGCTGTAGTCGATCTTGATGGCCCACGATTGATGGCGAACGGAAATGATCAGGTTCCCGTCTGCCGGGTCGTAGGTAATCGCGTTGACATGCGTCCAGTCCACTGCCTGTTTATACGGCTGCCCGTTTGGCTGCTTCTGTAAGTAGAGCTGCGGACAGCCTTGCACACCAAGCACGCACGTTGCCTGCAGCGTTGCGCGATTCACATCCAGATGATCGAAAGCGTCCCATGCCCACACCACCTGGAAGTGCGTGTCGAGCACTACCACCGTGTCACCGAATACATCCTTCGTTCCCGATGTCAGCTTCTTCACCTGCTCATTCGTGGCCAGCGTTGCTGTGTACCCGTTCGGCAGCCGGATCCCCTCGTGCGAGAGAAAATTCAGCCTCACTAGCGGCAGACCCTGCTTCGCCCGGATCGCATTGACTCGGTCGTTCATGATCGACCAGCTCGTTTGCCGGATCACGTTGCCCGCCAGGTCGTATTCGCGAAGGTACTGATGATCCCCGCAGTTCTTGAACGAGAAATTTCCGCAGATGGCCTGCGAATCGGCAAGGTCGTCTTCGATCGCCAGAAACGTACCGCCACTCACCAGGTGAGTCATGTAGCCGCTGTGGTACGGTGCCCCGCCCGTCTTATACCAGACCACGTTCTCATTCAGATCGGTCGCAAATGCAGATGCACCCGTCGTGGCATGCAGCAGATACGGATATTTGGTGCTCGTCGGCGCACTGGGGCCGGACACCCGGAAATGATTTGGAATCACGATACCCGGCGGGATGGAGCCTGTCGTGTAACTCAATTCTGGCCCCGCAATCACACTTGCGCCCGAGGAGAGCAGTTGCTGCACCGAGTATGTCGTATCTGCCAGCATGCCTCCTATATAGAAGTTCAGGCTCAGACCATCGCAATCCTTGAAAGGCGTGTACGTGGTGGCGCTCGCTTCCGATTTGAACTGAACGCGCACACGCGCCGGGGCCGTGCACGGCGGCGCGCTGTAAAGCGCAACCAACGCATTGTTAGTGTTCGAAAGTGTGGGCTTGCCGTCCATTACTCGTGACTCGACATTCACTGTGAAGTAAGTCTCTGCGGTAGCAAGCGTGGCTTCCGACCACGCCGTCACGCCTATGTCATATTCGCCTTCGTGATCGCTCGGAGTCCACGCGAAGATGTTTCGGAAGTAGAAATCCTGCATCGTTACGAACGAGCCCT
Organism: Terriglobia bacterium; assembly: GCA_963723645.1. Taxonomy (GTDB): domain Bacteria; phylum Acidobacteriota; class Terriglobia; order Bryobacterales; family Bryobacteraceae; genus Bog-105. The sequence continues at coordinate 419,160 of CAVRRR010000003.1, read as the reverse complement.
GGTTGTGGGGTCGCGCGGTGAACTGATAAGAGAACCTGGTGTTTCTCGTAGCTGAATCTGTCGCAGTTGCTGTGATTACGAGCGTTTCCCCGACGTGAATCGTCGATGCGGGTGCAGCGAGCTGCACGGAAACACTCGCGAGGAGCGGAGCACCTGCAAGCGCAATAAGGGTGAGTAGCTTTCCGGATCGGAGCATCGATCTGAGCATTGAACCTCCGTATGAATTTTGTTGTCGTGCGGTCAATACTCGACAACCAGGACTGGGCTAAATGCTACCAAAACGTTTGCTCGGTTCTTCCTGTCCCCTGATCACTCTTGTCGAAGCGCCCGCACCGGGTCGATCTTCGTCGCGCTCCAGGCGGGAATCAGACACGCGCAGCACGCCACCGCCAGAAGGAACAGCGGCACCGCGCAGAACGTCACCAGATCGATAGCTTTCACCCCGAACAGCCACCCGCTCACCAGCCGCGTGAGCGCGCAAGCGCCCGCCAGCCCGATGGCCAGGCCCGTCGCCGTGACGCGTAATCCTTCGAACAGCATCAGACCAAGAATCCGGCTCCGTGGCGACCCTACTGCCAGCCGAACCCCGATCTCCGCCGTTCTCTGCTTTACTGCGTAGGACATCAGGCCATAGAGCCCTGCCAGCGCCAGCGCCACTGCAATTGCCGCGAACCCCGTCAGCACCCAGGTCTGAAATGTCCGCCGTGCATTGCTCTCTTTCACACGCTCGCTCATCGTGCGCACGCTCTCAGGGATCAACGCCGGGTCTAAGGATCGCAGCGCCGCCCGCGCCTCAGCCGTTACCTGTCGAGCCGGAAGCTTGCAGCGAATCGCAAAATGATCCCCGCTCGTCTCCGGCTGAAACACTGCCGGCCGGCTCTCCTCTTCGAGGCTGGTGTGCCGGATATCGCCTACCACCCCGACCACCGTCGACCAGCGAGCGCTCGATAGATTGCCGACACCAATGCGCACCTTCCCGCCAAGCGGATCGCGGCCCGAAAAATATTCCTTCGCAAACTTCTCATTCACCATCGCTACGGGCGTCTTTGATCCCGCATCCTGCGGTCCAAAATCCCGGCCCCTCAGCAGCGGCGTTCCCAGCGCCTTGCGGTAGTCCGGCGTGACCGAGCGCGTGTCCACCATCTCCTTCGAGGTTCCAAATCCCCTTATCTCAACGTAAGTAACGGATTCGTGATGGCTCAGCGGATTTGAATTCGACGCGCCCGCATAGACCACGCCCGGCGCGTTCTGCAATTTCTGTAGAAATTGTCTATAGAGACTCGTCCGCAGCTCCGGCTTGTTGTAGCGCTCATCCAAATTGACACTGAACGTTAATGTCTGCGGTGAGAATCCGGGGTTGACCGCCGTCAGCGCGAGATAGCTGCGAATCAGCAGTCCCGAACCCGTCAGGAGCACCACCGAAAGCGCCACCTCGAGAACAATGAGTGCAAACCGCCCCTTATTCGCGCCGCCCGCCACACGCGCGCCGCCTTTACGCAACAGATCGTTGACGTTCGCGCGTGACGCCGAGATCGCGGGCACAACCCCCGATAGAATTCCTGCGGCCAGCGAAAGAAGCACCGCAATTGTCAGCACCCGCCCGTCCACTGCCGCCGTTTCGAACCGGGGCACATCACCCGGATTCAGCCGTCTCATCACATGCACAATCGCGTAAGCTAATCCGATGCCCAGTGCTCCGCCTGCAACGCTCAGCAGCAGCGCCTCCGTCAACAGCTGGCGAATGATCCGTCCCCGCTCTGCCCCAAGCGCGGTCCGAATCCCGAGTTCATGAGCTCGTGCCGTCGCGCGCGCCAGCAGCAGCCCTGCCACGTTGCTGATTGCGATCACCATCACGATGGCCACCGCCCCGAGGAGAAGCCAGAGCATCTTTTCAACCGGCCCCACGATTGTCTCCGCCAGCGGCCTCACCAGCGCCGTCCACCCTCGCCACATTTCCGGATACAACGGCTGATCTCGCGCTTCAATCGCGCGCAACTCCGCTTCCGCTGCCGCTCTCGTCACACCCTCTCTCAATCTGCCGATCGCATCGCCGCTGTCGAAGTTAACCCGATCCGTCTCCTGCTGCGCGCTATAAGCCGCCGGCAGCCAGATGTCTGTCTGTTTGAATGACGAGTGCTCATAAGGAACATCGTTCTCGAATGGATAGCCGAAGTCTTTCGGCATCACTCCGATCACGGTGTAAGTTTTGCGATTGAGCTGAATTGGCGCACCGATTACGTCCGGTTCCGCATGCAACTCCGAGCGCCAGAACGCATCGCTGATCACCGCAACGTGTTCATGCCCCGCCCGGTCGTCCTCATCCTCTATCGTCCGGCCCGCCCGCGGCGTCGCTTCCAGCGTTCGGAAAAAGCTGCCCGTCACGAAAGCTGCTTCCGCGCGTTCTGCCGAGCCGTTTCGCGCTACCGTCACCACCGCTCGCCGGAAGAGTGTCATCGACGAAAAGCTGCGGCTTAAACGCTGCCAGTCGTAAAAGTCCGGCACATTCGGCCCCAGCTCCTGCGGCACGCCCTTCAAATTCACATTAGGGCTCCAGAGATAAACCAGCTTTTCCGGATGTCCGTAAGGCAGCGAGCGGAGTAGCACCGCGTTCACCACGCTGAAAACGGAAACCGTAGCGGCAATGCCGAGTGCAATCACAATTAGCGCGATTGCGCTGAAGCTTGGCGTTTTAACCAGCACTCTGGCCCCGTAGCGCAGGTCGGCGGTCAGAATGTGCCAGTGCTCTCGCGGCGCCGCGAAGGCCACATCCGCCGCCGTCTCGAGCCACAGGCGGAAGCCCGGCTCGGATCGCAGCCGGTCCGAAAAAAGCGCCTCCATCTCGGCGCCGTATTCGTGCCGGAACTCCGCCGGATAACAGCGGAGCAGCGCGCGAAATACGCTAGTTTGCCTTCGCTGCCAGTCCATGCGCCCTCGCCTGCTCCACTAATTCCGTCATCCGCTTCACTTCCGCTTTCGCGGCTTTGCGTCCGAGCGGCGTCAGGCGATAGTAGCGGCGTCTCTCGTCGTCTTTTTCCTTCTCCGGCCGCTCGCGGTCGCGCAGCTCGGTGATTAACCCCTCTTCGAGCAGCCGTTTGATCGACCCATACAGAGTTCCGGCGCTGAGCCGCAGCTTTCCGCCCGTGCGCGCCGCAACGTCCTGCATGATCCCGTATCCATGCTGATCACGCTCCGCCAGCGCCACCAGAATATGGAATGATTGAGTGCTCAGTCCCGCCACGGTATGAGTATACCGCCTGACGATATAGCGCCGCTCGGTATATCGCCCGCCATGACTCGACAAATTTATTGCAGCCGAACTCGCGGACTCGCATTCCACTTCGACATGTCTGTCACGATTACTTGGTCTCCGGGCGATAGTCCCGACACGATTTGAATCAGCGGTCCCGACAACCGCCCGTATCGAACACGAACCCGGCGAGCGTACTGCCCCCCTGGCTCGATGACAAACACAGAAGCTTGGCTATTCGCTGAAGCGTCGGCTGGCCGCGCAAAAAAGACGGCTTTGCGGAGCGACCCCGTTCCGACCAGCGCTCCCAGTTTCTCTCCGATCTTCGTATCAGCGGCAAACGGCGCGGAAAACTCGATTTCGCAACTCCCATTTTTGGCGCCCACGATTTTTCCTGACAGGATCGCAGGAGGATTTAGTTGAGCGGAAGCAGTCTCGCCCTCCCGGCATGGTTCTGCTGGTTGGTCGAGGATCGTCACCGTTGCTCTGGGTGGCCGTAAGTGACGTAACTGTACCCGCCGCACGGCTGCGAAGGGGCATGTTGCCGGATTGCACCGTGTGTACGGACAGGGCGTCTTTCGATACGGTCGGTTCTTGGGTCCGGGCGGCTGGCGCCAGCACGAGGGCAGCCGCTGCCGTCGCGAAAATAGCTCGTGAAAGAATCAGCATGTAGCCTGGAAACGCATCTGGAGCACCTTATTAGCTGTTACAAACAAATCGCAACGAAGCGGATGACTGACCGGATGTGGGAACCCGGTGACAGTTTCCGGCACGGAGGGAATCGCTAGTGACTTCACGCCTGATCCTGATCGCTGCGCTCACGGTTCTCGCGCCGGTGTCATTTGCCTCGAAGAAACCGAAACCCAAGGAAGTTGTTCTCCATCCCGTCGGCTTCAGCTTCCGCCAGTTTGCAGCTTCGGAAGACTACAACTGGCGCGGCTCGAAAGAGCAAAGGCTTACTGGCATCGTTTGGTATCCGGCTGAAGCCGGTTCCGAAGAAAAAGATCAATACATCGGCCCCCCGGACACACCCCTGTTCTCCGCCGGACGTGCCGCCCAGGATGCAACGCTCGCTCCTTCCTTCACCAGATTTCCACTGGTTGCTCTTTCGCACGGAACCGGCGGCAGCGCTATGCAAATGGCATGGCTCGCTACTTGGCTCGCCGCGCGCGGCTACATTGTCCTGGCTGTCAATCATCCCGGCAATAACGCCGTCACCGGCTACACCGTCGAGGGCTTTGTCGAGGGTTGGGAGCGGGCAAAAGACATCAGCACAGCTATCAGCGACGTCCTCAAGGATCCGCGCTTCGGCTCCCGTATCGACCCCAATCGCATCGGCGCCGCCGGTTTTTCCTATGGCGGATACACGATGATGGAACTGGCTGGCGCGCGTACCGATCTAACACGCGTTGTGGCCTGGTGCAATGGGGAGAAGACCACGTGCAATCCTCCGGAAATGCCGGACCAGATGGAAAAATTTAAAGCCATAAGCCAGCAGCCCGAAGTCCAGCAATCCTTGGGGCACGCCGCAGATTCCTATCGCGATCCTCGGATCCGAGCCGTCTTCGCTATCGCTCCGGGCATCGGTCACGCCTTTACGCAAGATACTCTGGAAAAAGTCGATATCCCTGTCGAGATTGTCGCTGGCGCCGCTGATCGCATTGCCCCTCCCGCCGAAAACGCGCAAGTCTTGGCGGCCGGCATCAAAAACGCGAAACTCATTATTCTGCCCGGCGGCGTTGGCCATTACACATTCCTCGACACCGCCACTGAAGCCGGCAAGAAGCAGGCTCCGCAGTTGACCGTAGACAACGCTGGCGTAGACCGCGAGGCCATCCATCGTGAGGTAGCCGCAATGGCAGTCCAGTTCTTCGACAATGAGCTCGCTCCGGCGAAAAAGAAGCACTGATCCGAAGCTCGATCATCCTCTCTCGGCGAAAATGCGGAGATTCCTAAATACTTCGCCTTCTTTTTTATTCGCGCGCTTTTCGAGATATACTCTCAAAACAACGGGTTCGGGCAAATGCACGGGAGCTGCACGTCAGTGCGTACTTGTGCCTCGACGCGCGCGTAAGCCAGCGGAGGGCCCTGCCTGTTCAGGGGAGGCATCACGTAATGAATTGGCTGAGATCGGCCGGCCTTGTTTTGCTGTTTTCGATTTCGGGATGGGGGCAGGAAGCCACCGGCATCATAACCGGAACCGTGCTGGATCCCTCCGGCGCGTCTGTCGCTGGCGCGAACGTTACCGCAACTAACGCCGGAACCAACGCTGAAAACAGAACTACCGCTAAGAACGATGGTACTTACCAGTTCGTGGGTCTTCCGCCCGGCATGTACTCCGTGCAAGCGGAAGCAACCGGCTTTGCCACTACCAAGGTCTCTCCCCAACGCCTGATCGTCGCCAGCAGTCTCCGCATCGATATCTCGCTTAGCGTCGGCCAAGTCAACCAGAGCGTAGATGTCGATACCACCGCGCCGCAGGTCAACACCCAGGATTCGCAGTTAGGCCGCTCCATCACCGACATCGCCACTCTCCCGATCCTCTCCAGTAACGGCGGGCGCAACGCGCTCTCTCTCATCGGACTTCAGCCGGGTGTCACCACCACACCGGGGACTAACATGCAAGGCCCATCCGCCGCAGTGGGCTCCTTCGAAGTCAATGGCCAGCGATCGCAAGCTAATAACTTCATCCTCGATGGTGCCGACTCGAACGATCTCGCGATCAACGTCCCCGACGCTGTAGATGTAATTTCCCCCAACGCCCTCGGCGAGTTTCGCGTCGTCACGGGTCCTATGGAGGCGCAATACGGGCGCAACTCGGGAGCTATTATCGAATCCACCATCAAGTCCGGCACTAACTCTTTCCACGGTCAGGCTACTGAGATCTTCCGCAACAAGGTGCTGAACTCGAATAATTTCTTTCTCAACGCCGTAGACACACCTCGGCCGAAATACAATCTCAACGATTTCGACGCCAACCTCGGCGGCCCCGTGATCCGGAACAAAACATTCTTCTTCGTCTCGTATCTTGGCTTCCGGCGCGTCTACGGCGTCTCTGATTCCGGTACCGTCTTCTCTGACGCCGAGCGCGCCGCCATCCTGGCCAACGGTGTGCCCGCCGCTAAAGCCATCGTCAACATCACGCCCGTCGCTTCCAGCGGCAATACACTTTTCAGCGCGCCGGTTGATTCGTTAAATCGCGATCAGGGTGTCATGAAGCTCGACCATCACTTCTCCGACGCCAATACTCTCTCCGTTTCATACTTCACCGAGAGGTCTACCGAGAACAACCCGTTCTCATTCTCCGGACCCACCATTCCCGGCTTCGGCGAACTCGACTTACTTACCTATCACAACGTCGCTCTGCACGATACCCACATCTTCAGTCCGAATGTGATCAACCAGGCTACCGCTGCCTTTCACCGTCGCGACCAGCCCGGAGTGGTTCCGGCCAATCACACGACCCCCGCAAGCCTGGGCTTCACCGGAATTCAACCCGATGATCCTTCCGCAGCCGGACCGCCTTACATAGTCATCAACAGCATCACGGTCGGGAACACGTTTCAGGGTCCGCAGGCGCGCCGTGACAATAACTGGCAATATCTCGATAGCCTGAATTGGATGCACGGCCGCCACTCCTTCAAGTTCGGTGCCGAGTTCCGCGCCTACGAACAAAATCAAATCTTCGATTTCATCAACAATGGCTATCTCTTCTTCACTGGCGATGCCACCACCTCTAGTCTTGTCCCGGTTCTTCCGGGTCTGAGCGGTCCCAGCGAGTCCGCCGTTAACGACTTCGCCAACGGCTATGTCTCCGGCTTTTATGACCAGTCAAATTCCAATCGCCAGGGCTACCGGGATAAGTTCCTCAGCGGTTACGTGCAGGACGATTTCAAAATTACTCACAATCTCACTCTGAATCTCGGCCTGCGTTACGATTACGCCGCTCCCCTGACCGAACTCCACAACCGCGTCAGCACGTTTCGCGCGGGCCAGCAATCCACCGTCTTCCCGACTGCCCCCGTCGGTCTCGTGTTCCCCGGCGATCAGGGCATCAGCGCTTCCACTTATAGTGCGGACAAAAATAACTTCGCACCTCGTGTGGGCTTTGCCTGGGACCCGACCGGCACCGGCAAGCTCAGTATCCGCTCCGGCTTTGGCATGTTCTACAACGTGCCCGAGAGCGAATTGACACTACAGTTTCTCGGAGCAGCTCCTTACGGCGCGCAGGTCACTGTCCTGGGAGTCACGGACATGACCAACCCGTATGCCACCTCGAACACGCCGCTCGCACAGAATCCTTTTCCTTTCAAACCGGTCAAACCTGGGCAGCCTTTCGACTTCACTAGCGTCGCACCTGTCGGCCTCACCTTCATGGATCCGAAATTTGCCACGCCGTACGCTTTCCAGTACGACTTTCAGGTGCAGTATCAGGTTGCGAAAGATTGGTTGGCCGACGTGGCCTATGTCGGTAGCCAGGGTAGAAAATTGCTCGACCGCCGCGATATCAACCCCGGCCTTTACTCCCCCACTGCCACCACCCAGGACGATGTCCAACGCGGTGCCTACAACATCAGCAATCCCCAGAGCGCCGCTTATGGAGGAGCCGTTTTCGGCAGCCTCACCGATCAGCTCTCTGACGCCACGTCGTCCTACAGCAGCCTGCAGGTCAGCCTTGAAAAACGCTATTCATACGGTCTCACGCTGACCAATGCCTATACCTGGGCGCATTGCATCGACACTGGTTCAGGCCTGCGCGTCAATTCGAATCCGTTCAGTGCCAGTTACGATCGCGGCAACTGTGACACCGACGTCCGTCATCGTTACATCGGCACCGTCATTTATGCGTTGCCGTTCTTCAAAGACCAGCGCGGCTTCCTTGGCCATGTACTCGGCGGCTTCAATCTATCGACCGTGGTCACCCTCCAGACCGGCCTGCCTTTCGACATCGTCGATAGCGGCGACCGCTCGCTTACGGGAGCCGGCGACGACCGCCCGGACTACATCGGCGGCAAAGTTCAGTTCGTAGACCCGCGTTCGAATCAATTCGGAATCCAGAACGCCTACTTCGACGGCACCGGTGGAGGAACCCCCGATGCTGCTGCCAATCCGTATTTTCGCCGCGTCGGCTCGGGCGGTTCCGCCGCCCAGGGAGCGGGCCGTTACGGCAACCTCGGACGCAATGTCTTTCACGGTCCCGGCATTCTCAACGACGACTTCTCTCTTTGGAAAAGCATTCGCGTCACCGAGAAGCAGTCGCTAATCATCCGTGGCGATGCCTTCAACTTTTTGAATCACACCCAGTTCTACAACCCTGGGAATTCGTCAGGCGCCAACGACATAAACTCGCCAAACTTTGGCCAGGTTCAGTTCGCCCGCGATCCTCGTCTGCTTCAGCTCCAGTTGCAGTACAGGTTCTGAACCCCATTTCACGCCACCGCGCCTGACGAGCCCGAACCAACGATTAAGCCAAAGAGCCGCGCTTTTACTTTGCGGGAGGGTGCTGCTCTTCTTCCCAAGTCCGCATCTGAGCCAGCAAAACCGAATAGATGGCTTTGAGCCTGGCAACGGGAAAGGGTCCTGAACTGCCCAGCTCGGCTATATGGTTGAGCACCTGTTGTTCCCGGTCGGGCACTGTAATCGGGAGGCCCGCCGCCGACTTGACTTTTCCAATCTCCTCGACAACGGCGGCCCTCTTATTGATCAGTTCGACAATCTGCCGGTCGATGCCATCGATCTGTTGTCTGCTCTCCGCCAGTTGATCCTTAACAGAAGCTTGCTGGCCTGACGCAAGATAGCCGGTTGCAGGAAGCATGAACAAAACCAAAAGTATCTTTCGCAATTTGTGTGTCACCGATGCCGTAGATGCTGGACGAAGCTTCTTCATCACAATGGATCGCCTATCGCGTCACAACCTCTGCGCGCTCTCCACCGAAGAGCCGCAATCGCGCTAGAACAACTTGCTCCACCGCACGTTCCACCGCGCCCAAGAGCTTGTATGGAACGACCTCACGCGGATTTTGTGCCAGCGCTTGCTCTAAGCTATGCCGCCAGGCAACCCGAAGTTCGGTGTTGATATGCACAATGTTGATCCCCGCCGCAATCGCATCCTGAAGATCATTGTCCTCCGTGCCGGACCCGCCGTGCAAGGTGAGAAAGCAGCGCGTGGCGCTTTTGATCTCCCGGATTCGCACCACGTTGAGCCGCTTCTTCTCGTCTCCCTGCACCATGGCCTGCAGCATGCCGTGCTGGTTGCCCACTGCGGGTGCCAGTATGTCGACCGCCGTGCTCTCGGCAAAATATTTTGCTTCGTCCGGCGTCGTAAGCACCTTGACATGGTCTGGCGCCCGCTCATGAATCTCAGAACCCGTCCCAATGTCTCCGATTTCGCCTTCCACCAGGATGTCGGGATTGATTGACTTCAGCGCCTCGACGGCCTGCTTTGTCTGCCTGATGTTTTCTTCGAACGGTAAGGCGGACAAATCGAACACGATTGAGTCGAAGCCGGCCCTGGCTGCCGCCAATGCGCTGTCGAGCGAATGCGTGTGGTCGGCGTTGAGAAAAATAGGATATTCATGTTCTTCTCTCAGGCTTCTCACCAGAGCCGCAAGCTGGGCCGTGCCCAGAAAGGAACGCTCCCCTTCCGACGCTCCCACGATTACCGGAACCTTCACCTCCTCGGCCGCTGCAACTGCCGCTTTTAAGAAGACTCCATCGGCAATGTTGAAGTGGCCTATAGCCAGGGGCCCTCGCTTCCGCGTCTTTCAATACATCTCGTAAGTGGTTCGTTCTCATTTCCGTTCTGTTGTTCACCGGGGCGAAGGCCGCCCGGCGTGCTTAGGTCCCTGAGGTCTCATCTCCACCACTCCGGTGGCGCATTCAGCCAATCTCAAGGCACTGTCGGAATAGCCATGGCGTTGCTGAGCTTCGAGTCGTCAGCTCGCTGAGCGGACAAGACTCGCGTCGCGTCCTGCTTCAGCAGATAAAAAGAGACAGCGAGCAGAACCACGTCTTTCATCAGGAACGCGACATTGCCGACCATCGCGGGGAAGCCTCCCGCCGATGGAGCCCAGCCGTCCGGCATGAATGGAATGATCGTCACCGTTACGATAAACGTCGCTACTGAGCCGAGTGCCCCGAGCACTCCCAACTTCTTGTTCCAAAACCCGGCCAGCAGCAGGGCGCCAAACAACCACTCCGAAACACCCAGCAGATACGACGACACTTTCATGCCGAAGACTGGATACATCCAGAAGATTAGGGGCCCATGTGTAAAGAACGGTCGCAGACCTTGCACCTCGTATTCGAACCACTTTTGATAACCGAAGAAGAAGTAGATGATCACCATTGAGGCGCGGATCAGATGGTAGTCGAGGTCTTGTTTCAGCAAACCCGCCCGCGCAAGAGCTCTTAGAAGAAGGTTCATTTCGTTCACGCAATCATTTCGTCTCGGACAGCCTTCGCAGTCTGCGGTCCGGTATGTTCTGACAACGACGGCTCAGACGAGAACAGTGGAATGAGTCCTTCGACGAGCGTCGGGTGGCACCAGATCGCGTCGCGGAGTGCCGTGTAAGGCATTCCCGCCATCATTGCTGTCTGAACTGACCCCAGAATTTCTCCGCCGTCAACAGCAAACGCCGTAAAGCCAAGAATGCGGTCGCCGTTCACTTCGACCAGCGCCTTCAAGAACCCGCGAGTTTCAGAGAGGGTGTGAGCGCGTAAGACCCCCTCCATGGGAATTTTGAACAGCCGGTATGGGATTCCTTGCGCCTTCGCTTGTTTCTCACTCAGGCCAATGTGCGCCAGTTCCGGATCTGTGAACAGAGTGTACGGGATTGACCTCCCCGTCGTGACCCGGCTTCCACCCGTAAGATTGTCTCGGACCACGCGGAAGTCATCCACGCTCACGTGTGTGAACTGCGGGCTGCCGGCGACTTCGCCAATCGCCCAAACACCGCTCGCGGTTGTCTGCAGCCGCTCGTTCACTTTGATGTACCCGCGCTCGTTCACTGCAACGCCGGCCAGTTCCAGTCCGATATTCTCTGTATTCGGCGTTCGGCCTGCGGCAACCAGGAGGTGCGTCCCCGTAAGCGCCATCTCTGTGCCTGCTCGCTCGACTACCAGCGACACGGACTCGCCTGACCGTCCGGAGATCCGCTTGGTGCGCGCGCCTAAAACGGTGTCGATCCCCTCGTCTTGGAAAAGGCTCGCAAGAGCTTCCGTGACGTCATCGTCTTCAACGTGCAGCAAGCGCTCATTTCGATCGACCACCGTAACCTTGCTGCCGAATCGCCGCATCGCATGCGCCAACTCGATGCCCACATAGCCGCCTCCGAGGACGATCAGGTGTTCGGGAACTCGATCCAGTTCGAGCGCCTCGATGTGCGTTAACGGCCCAGCCTCCACGATCCCGGGGATCTGCCCCAAGACAGCCCGGGTACCGGTGCTGACGATCACATTCGCTCCGCGAAGGCGGCGAGTGGATCCGTCGGCAAGAACAACTTCCACTGTTTTCGGGCCCACGAAGCGGCCGGTCCCAGAAATGAATTCTGCTCCGGTCTGGGTGAAATTAGCACGATAGATGTCATTCAGGTGAGATACCATCGCCCACTTTCGGGCGCGCACCGCCGCCATGTCTATCCGAAAGCCGTCGATCTCTGCTCCAAACTCTGCGCTGCGGCGAACGTACGACACCACCTTCGCGCTATGCACAATGTTCTTACTCGGCAGGCATGCGATATTCGGGCACGATCCACCCATGTATTTGCGCTCGACTACCGCGACGCGCTGTCCTTCACCGGCAAATGTCCACGCGGCAAGCGTCGATCCCGTTCCGTCTCCAAGAATCACCAGATCGTAGTCTTCCCAAGCCGGCGCGCTTTGTTGCACGTCAATCGAAGAATCTTCTTCTTTTTTCATCAGCCTTTACCTGCTTGCAGCTTTGTCCTTTTGCGCGAATGCATTGCCTACACGCCCTTGATTTCGCCGCCGTCCATGCGGAGCGAAGCGCCGGTCATCCATCTCGCCGCTGGTGAAACCAGGAACGCGAGCAGATCGGCAATCTCTTCGGGTTGCCCATAGCGGCTGATTTGTGCCTGATCCGGAAAGGTGTTCATCGCCTCCTCCACCGTCATCTTGTGCGCCGGCGCCCACTTCTCAAGGAACGAGCGCCGGCGTCCCGTCATAACGGCTCCGGGCATCACGCTATTCACCTGCACGCCGTCCTTGATGCCTTGTTCGGCAAATGCTCTGGCAAGCGCCGCGATTGCGGCATTGATGGTCGCAACCGCCGCGAAGGTCGGATGGGGATGCAGTGCCGCGTTCCCCGACATAAACACCACCGCCCCCCGCGATTCCTTCAGAGCATCCCAAGCTCGCATCGTCAGACGGCGCGCGCCATGCAGCTTGAGTTCCGCCCCGGCTTGCCACTGCTCGTCTGTCATCTCGAACAGATTGATCTGCGGCACCGCTCCCGCAATATTCAAGAGGGCATCGAGCCGCCCGAACCGTTGCAGCACAGTCCTCACCAATGCGTCGGCCGCATCCGGTTTACTCAAATCCAGATCGCAGACCAGCGGTTCCGCGCCGGCACGTTCTACTTCAGCCGAGGCCTCAGTTAGAGCATCCCGGTTCCGCGCAGCGAGAACCACCGCTGAGAAGTCTCGGGAAAGCCGGATAGCGGTGGCGCGGCCAATGCCTTGGCTCGCTCCGGTCACAACGGCAACAGAGCTCTCGGTCACGCGCTCGCCTCCGAATGCTTTTTTGCCGCTTTCGCTGCGGCCATGATTATGTCCACCACCGCTTCGGGAGCCGTCAACAACGGCGTGTGATCCACTGGCCGCGACCGCGTCTGGGCATGCATGCGCTCTGCCATGAAGCGCTGCGTCTCCGGGTTGATCATGCGATCTTCTTCCGCAATCAGAAACCATGAAGGCTTGCTGTTCCAGGCCGGCTCGGGAGCCGGTTCCTGAATGCAGCGAACAGAGATCGGCCGCTGTACTGCCCTGATGATCGCAATCTGATCGGCCGTTGCGCGATGCGCAAAAGCATTGGCAAATCCCTCATCGGGAACCCAGATCCAGCCATCTTGATCGGGCGCAAGTTTAGGCGCCATCGGGTGGGCCTGATCGCGATAGAACACTTCCGCCACCGTCTCTCCCTTGGCTGGAGCAAGCGCGGCAATATACACCAGCCCTCGCACGCGTTCCTCCGTCGCCGTACCGATCACCGCGCCGCCATAAGCGTGCCCGGCCAGGATCACCGGGCCCTCCGTTCGCAGAAGAGTGCGCCGGAGCGCCGCCGCATCGTCGCTCAATGAGCTGAGCGGTAGAGGAGCCGCGATCACCCGCAGCCCTGCCTCTGTAAGCGGCCCGATCACCTCGCTCCAGCTCGATCCATCGGCCCACGCGCCATGGGCCACAACAACAGTCATGTTTTCAAAAGTAGCCATCTGTCTGATTTCCTTTGGATGCCTTGTTACATTCGCCGCGGTCGTTTGCGCCTCAGCGAAAAAACTGCTTCATCCGTTCCGCAATGAAGTCCGCCGAGTCCTCCAGCGCAAAATGCCCCGTATCGATAAGGTGCAACTCCGCATGCGGAAGATCCCTCTGATACGCCTTTGCGCCGTCCACCGTGAAGAACGGGTCGTTGATGCCCCACACGATCAGCATCCGCGGTTGCTTCGCGCGAAAGTACTCGTGCCACTGCTCGTATTTACCTACGTTCGATTGGTAGTCATACAGAAGATCGAGCTGGATCGCGTCGTTCCCGGGCCGGTCGAGAAGGAATTGATCGAGCGTGTACGCATCGGGACTGATCAGGGCAGCATCCTTCACCCCGTGCGTGTATTGAAAAACCGTCGTCTGCATCGTAAGCAGAGTTCGAACCGGTGCCTCAGTCGCGGCTGTTCGTTCTTTCCAGAACGGCTTCATGGGATTGAACGCCTCGCCAATACCCTCTAAGTAGGCATTGCCGTTTTGCACCACAATCCCTTCAATCGCGTCAGGATGCTTCGACGCAATCCGGTACCCCACCGGAGCCCCGTAATCCTGCACATAAATGCTGAATTGCTTCAGGCCCAGTACTTCGAAGAGCAGCTTCTCTAGGTGTTTCGCCAGATTGTCGAAGCTGTACTCGAACTGTTTGGCGTCCGGCGCGTCGCTGTACCCGAATCCGGGGTAGTCAGGCGCGATCACGTGGAACCGCTCCGCAAGTTTCGGAATCAGCTCGCGAAACATGTGTGACGAACTCGGAAATCCGTGCAGCAGCACTATCGTCGAACCCTTGCCACTCCCGGCCTCGCGATAAAAAAGCTTCCGGCCGCTCACAGTTGCGTACTGGTAAGTTGTCATCTTCGACGTGGAATTCGCAACTGCAATGCCAAACGTAAAACGTTCTAACGCGCTGGAGCGAACGATGCTAAAGTGCTGTGCACTCGCAACATAAACGCGGCGAGTTTTTCCCGCCCGTGACATGCATGTGACGAAGCCGCGTCGGAGATCTGACTCTGACGGATGACTGACGCAGCCATCGTCGCGTGCACGCTCAAATTGGCTTGGAGACTGTGAACCGTGTCGTGGACCTATGCGTGCTTCCTGTTCCAACGCCGGTCTGCAGAGTGCGGCCGGTGCTGGATGACTAAGCGATGCGCAACTTCTTTCGAACGTTCAATCGACGCCAGATCGCCTGCTGGGCCCCCCTACCGCTACGATTGATAGTTGGCTACGGTTTCATCGAGCATGGTTTCGCGAAGCTAAACAGAGGAATTGACGCATTCGCGAACATCTTGCATACGCTTGGCGTGCCCGCGCCTCACTTCGCCGGCTGCGCTCACTATCTTCACCGAGGTGTCTGGCGGCTTCGCCGTGCTGCTCGGAGCATTCGTCCCGCTGGTCAGCTTACCCATGGCCGCAGTTCTATTGACTGCAATCTTCACCGTCCATCTGCCCTACGGGTTTAGTTCGATCAAACTTCTGGCGGTTAACGCTGGTGGAGCGCGATTCGGGCCGGTAGGTTATGAAACCGATCTCCTGTATCTTGCATGTCTCGCGACGCTGATGTTAGGCGGGTCTGGGCCTTTGGCAATCGACGGACATATCAAAGCGCGAAAAGAATCCAGGCGGAAAGGCCGTTTGCAAAGCGCTCGTTCAGGCGAAACATTCCCTTCAAAAACGTTCTAAGCCGCTAGTCGCTCACTCCGCCGCGCTTGCTGGACCCGTTTTTGGCCAGCGCGGAGCTGCGTTCTATGCCCAGCTTCTGCATCCGGTAGAGCAGCGATGTGCGTTTAATTCCTAAACGCTCCGCAGCCCCGTTTCGTCCGCCGATGACCCCGCTGCTCGCTTCGAGCGCTCGAACAATAGTGTCCCGTTCCATCTCGGCCAGCCCGCTGATCGCAATCTCAGGTTTGCGCGGCCCCGGGAACGATTCTAATTCGGCAATCGGGGCGCGGAGTACGGAACACGGTGACAGAATCACGGCCCGTTCGATGAAATTCTGCAATTCGCGAATGTTCCCCGGCCAGCCGTATCGCATCAGCGCCGCCATCGTCTCTTCGGGAATCTGCTCGATCTTCTTGTTCATTCGCCGCGAAAACAGCGCTGCAAAGTGCCGCACGAGCTCTGGAATGTCCTCCGTCCGCTGGCGCAGCGGCGGTATATCAATCGGAAATACCCGTAGCCGGTAATACAGGTCTTCCCGGAAGATCTCCTGCTTCACCATGCTCCTCAAATCGCGATGTGTTGCGGCGATCAGCCGCACGTTCACCTTGTGAGTACGATTGCTGCCGAGTCTCTCGAACTCCTGCTCCTGCAGAACGCGCAATAGCTTCGCTTGCAGCTCCAGCGGAATATCGCCAACCTCATCGAGAAACAACGTCCCCTTATCTGCCAGCTCAAAGCGCCCGATCTTCTGCGCAATCGCCCCGGTGAACGCTCCTTTTTCGTGGCCGAACAGCTCGCTCTCGAGCAGCCCGAGCGGAATAGCCGCACAATTCAATTTGACAAAAGCGCGCTGCCGCCGGCTGCTTAGATTGTGGATGGCGCGCGCAACCAGTTCCTTACCCGTTCCCGTCTCACCCAGAATCAGCACGCTTGAATCCGTCGGCGCCACGATCGACACCAGGCTCAAGGCGGCCTTCAAAGCGGGACTATCACCCACGATCGAGCCAAACTCAGCCCGGATCTCTTCCTCGAGATAGCGTCTCCTTTCCGTTTCTTTGTTTTTCTCCTCCGTTGCGCGTTGGTAATCGAGCGCGTTCTCCACAGCAATGGCTACTTGCGTGGCCACCTGTTCGAGGAACACAACATCCTCGCGCTCGAACGCCCGCTCGGAGCGCTTGAGGGCAGCCAGCACCCCTATGATTCCGCTCCTCCCGGTAAGCGGGAGATCACACCCCGATATCAGGCCTTCCGCCATCAAACGCTCATAGAAAACTCGACCGGCGCTGTTGCCAAAACTCTCAGGATCGTCCCGAGCCTCCTCAAAGCTGTTGAAGTTTTGTGTCTTGCCCGTTCGGAACGCCTTTCCACACGTCGAACCGCGGATGGGAATCATCGATCCGTCGCCGATCGCCCCGCGTGCCTCAGGATTGTACAGGGTTGTTACACGCAACTCGCCTCGCTCGGCTTCCGGCAGGAGTAAAGCGCAAAAATCAGAACCCGTTACACCCAGCAGACTTGTCGACAGCGTTTCTATCAGACCGCGAAAGTCCAGCTTAGAAGTCATGCTGTTGGTGATCTCGAGCAGCAGGCGCAGCCGGTCGCGTTCCTGCTGTAGTGTTTCCCCGCTTCGTTGGCGTTCTATTGCAATTCCGGCAATGCGCCCGGCATTCTCTATCAACTGAAGATCGCTCGCAGATGGGCGCCGCACTTCGCGATAGAGTATGGCGAACGTCCCAAGTACTTTCCCGTCACTTGTAAATAGTGGCCGCGACCAGACTGCGCGAATCCCATACGGCAGAAACAGGTCACGATAGTCATCCCAGAGCGGGTCGGTGACAATGTCAGTTACAAACACCGGCTGCCTCCGGTACACCGCGGTGCCGCAGGACGCGCCTTTTGGACCGACGCTCGTCAATCCAACATGAGCGCTGAATCCGGGAAGGCTGGGAGCCGTCGCGCAACGAAGCTTCTTATCGTCGTGCTCCGGAAGCCAGATCGTGCACAATGTGCCATCGCCCTGAGATTCAACCAGTCGAGCGATGATCGTGAGAACTTCCCTGAGTGGAGATCCGTCAAGAATCAGTTTCAGAAGGTTCAGTACAGATCGTGCAGAGAGCAGGCTTGAGTTTTCCTCCGGCTCTTCCATGCTCGATGCGAGATTTCTCTGACATTCGGTTGTCTGGCTCACGAGCCTCCTTCTGGACGGCAGTCCCTTTGAACCGCTTACAGGAAAGTCACCGCGATATACGTGGCGGCATGTTCAACCCTGCAGTTTCTAGATTACGCTCTGCTAAGGCTTTTGACACGGTAACGAATCCGCTGCCAGGTCATTCGCGAGTGCGCTGCTGTTCGGTCTTGAGACCAAACAGGTTGCCGCACCGCTGTTCTTGGCAGAACCGGGAAACACCACCCCCGTGAGAGACTTGAGCATTATCAACTACCCTTTTGGCTTCTCCGCAGAGTAGAAATAAGCCCGATACCAAGAACCACGTCAGCCCCTCACGCCGGAATCATCCTAACGGCTTCCGGCTTGGTGAGTCAACTGCGTTACTGCCCATTTAGTAGCGACATGACCGTTTGAAAAGTACTGACAGGCTGCTCTGCTTATTAGGGTCCGGCAGCGGCGGGCATGGTCAGACCAATGCCGCTGACCAGGGACACGCTGTAATCCACACTCGTTCACTCACAGGATTGAACGCTCACGGATCCGGAATCAGATTTGTTCGAATACTTTTCTGCCTGCGAAGTACAGTTGACCCCGTGTCGCTATGGAATCTGAGTCACTCGGTAGCTACTGCGGCTTGCAGATTTTTGAGCCCCCGCGGCGCTGAATTTGCGCTGCGATGGCAGGGTAGCCGTTTTCTAGAGCAGCCTTGTACGAAGTTGTTTTGCCATTCCCGCATAGATTGACATCGGCGCCCCGTTGCAATAACAGCGTTACGATATCGCCCTTCCCAAAGGAGGCCGCCGCATAAAGTGCTGTTGTCCCCGAACCACTGTTCACTTGATCGATGAGAGCACCATGATCTAACAGGGCTTCGGCGATCGACTGCAGCCCCCTGACAGAGGCATCCTCCAGGGGACTTGTTCCGTTTCGGCCCGTCTTGTTCGGATCGGCGCCGCGACGTAGCAGCGCTTGGACAGTCTTCAAGGCCGTTGATGAAGCGGCAGCATCGAGAGGAGTAGCGCCCGACGGTAATAAATCGTTCGCGTTTGCGCCGCGGCGAAGAAGTGCCTCGATGACGGCAGATTCGTCCTTTGTAATGGCATCGCTCATGAGCTTCCCAAGCGATTTCGGCCCCTCTTGGTCCGTTGCTTGTGCTTCGAGCAACAGGAGAGCGGCATCCTGATTTCCCACTCGGATTGCGTTTTGGACAGGAGCGTAGCCGCGCTTATCGGCAACTTTAAGATTTGGAGAGAATTGCAGCAAATAGCGAACAATCTGCGTTTTCCCTCGGTATGCGGCTTCATTGATCGGAGTCGCTCCCGTTTTCGCCTCGGCTTCGTTTAGCAGAGCGCCATTGGCAAGCAATATGGCGATTGCCCCGAGATTTCCACGCCAAACCGCGTCATCTAGCGGACTGGCGCCGTCGAGATCGCGCGCGTTTACGTGAGCACCTTTTTCGATAAGGTACTGAACCATATCTAAATGGCTGCCCAGGACGGCGAAATGCAGGGCTGTCAGTCCAGCTTTTGCTTGCGCGTCTAGCCGCGCCCCGGCTGTGATCAACAGCGAAGCCATGCGCAAGTTGCCCATTGAGGCCGCAATTTGCAGTGGCGTTTGTGGAAATTCGTCCTCTGAAGTCCCACCGCTCCGGTGGCCGTTTGGATCTGCGTTGTGGCCGAGCAGGAGAGCGGCAACATCGATATGGTCGAATAAAGCCGCGTAACAGAGAGGTGTTAGACCTTGCTGATTCGGCGCATTGGGAGTGACGCCTGCCGAAAGGAGAGTCTCGGCAGTCTTTACGTCTCCCAGTCTCGACGCCTTCGTAAGCATCTGAACCGTTGAATCCGGATCGGCTGCCACGGAGTTCAACGAAAATGCTAAAAGCAAAAGCGTCACTTTCATTCGTCCTGCTCCTCGCGAACGGTATTCATGGTATCGAACGGGAAACCTCTTAGAGCGCATGTCTCTTGCGCCGCCGCCGTGCGATTGGCAGTTCGGCGCCGGATCGGCGGGCTAATGCAAAGAACGCCTCGATATAGTCCACCTGGACATCGCGCTTGCGAATGCCAAGATGAATTTTCTTCCTGAGGCCCTGCGGCCCGAGCTGCAGAGGAAGCACGTCAATTTTCCCGGCGTACTCTTCCACCAGCCACCGCGGCATAGCGGCCACACCTCGATCGCTCGCCACCATTTGCAGCATGATGTCCGTCGTCTCAATGGTCTTGTGCCTTTTGGGCGTAATGCCAGCCGGGACAAGGAACTGCACGTAGATGTCGAGGCGGTCAGTCGAAACCGGATACGTGATCAGCACTTCATCTGACAATTGATCTGGTTTCACGAAGCGAGCCTTCGCCAGATGGTGGGTTCTGCCCACGGCGAGCACTTGTTCATAGTCGAAGACTGGCTCGAAGTGCAGGCCAGGCAGGAACAATGGATCAGGCGTCACCAGCATGTCGATCTCATAATCGAAGAGCGCTCCGATTCCGCCGAACTGAAATTTCTGTTTGACGTCCACATCTACGTCCGGCCACTCGGTCAGGTACGGAGAGACGACTTTCAGGAGCCATTGATAACAGGGATGACACTCCATTCCGATCCGCAGTGCTCCGCGCTCGCCGCGCGCATATTGGGCCGCGCGCTCCTCGGCCAGCGTGAACTGCGGCAGCAAACGATTTGCGACGGAGAGCAAGTACTCGCCTGTCTGCGTCAAACGCAGCCCGCGCCCTTCGCGTAACCAGATCGCAGTTCCCAACTGCTGCTCCAGTTTCCTCATTGCATGACTTAACGCCGATTGCGTCAGGCAGAGAACAGCCGCCGCCGCTGTGAGCGACCCCTGCTGCTGCACCTGCTGGATGATCGTCAGATGGCTCCGCTCGAGCGCCTTCATACATGAATAAGCCTAATGGATTGGTGAGGAAAATGCGTTTTACTTCATACTGTCTTTCGCCGAAAATTGAAGGGTCGGAACCCTCGTGGTCCCAGGCTCACTATGGTAAAAACACACAATCTTGGCTTTCCGCGCACCGGCGCACGTCGCGAATTGAAGTTTGCTTTAGAGTCCTATTGGAGAGGACAAAGCTCGCGCGATGACCTGATTGCCGTGGGGGCACAACTGCGGCAGCGGCACTGGAAAGAGCAGTCCGCACTCAACCTTGTACCCGTCGCCGACTTCTCGTTCTATGACCATGTCCTCGACACAAGCTTCCTATTGGGCCATCTGCCGGCACGCTTCCGAAACTTCTCCGGGGATGCGCTGGACAACTACTTCCGCGTCGCACGAGGCAGGTCGGCGCCGGCAGATCCTGATACCGGAATTACCGCTGCTGAGATGACCAAGTGGTTCGACACGAACTATCACTACATCGTTCCCGAATTCGACGCGCAGACTGAGTTTCACCTGAGCGCATCACGTCTCATCGAACAGATACGTGAGGCTCGCACCAATCAGAACATGACGCTGAAGCCGGTGGTCATCGGCCCGCTAACTTATCTCGCTCTGGGTAAAAGCAAGGATCGTACCGAGAAGTTGAGTCTCTTGCCAGGCTTAGCGCATGTTTATGGTGAATTGCTGCGGCAGCTGCATACAGAAGGCATCGAGTGGGTACAAATTGACGAACCCATTCTGGTGACCGAACTGAGTTGGTCCTGGCAACAGGCGTTCGAACAGGTTTATTCACATCTCAATACCGGCCACGTCAAAGTGCTTCTGACGACGTACTTCGGGCGATTGGAGAACAATCTTCCGTTGGTTGCGCGCTTGCCCGTACAAGGGCTTCATATTGATGCCATCCGGGCGCGCAGCGAGATCGAGGCTGTACTTGCGAAACGATCCCCGGACCGTGTGCTCTCCCTTGGGGTGGTCAACGGGCGGAACATCTGGAAAAGCGATCTCACCGCTTTGTTGGATTTCCTGGAGCCCATCGCTCAGTCGATTGCTGATCGGTTATGGATTGCACCATCATGTTCGCTTCTGCATGTGCCGGTCGATCTACGAAGTGAACACAAGCTCGATCCAGAGATTCATTCTTGGTTAGCGTTTGCTCTGCAGAAACTCGACGAGTTGAAAACCTTAGCTACCGCGTTGAATGAGGGGCGCGAGGCCGCCGCAGAGGAGTTGTCAGCTAATCGGGCCGCCCTTGAGTCGCGCCGGCGGTCTCCCCGAGTAACCAATCCCGCGGTCGCCGCTGCCGTCGCGGGAGTTAGCCCCGAAATGGGAGATCGTCGCCACCCATATCCCGTGCGCGCTGAAAAGCAGGCAGCGCTGTTGCGTTTGCCTCCCTACCCCACGACCACCATCGGCTCGTTCCCGCAAACCGCTGAGATTCGGCAAGCTCGCAATAATTTCAAAACCGGCAAGCTCGAGTTTGAAAGCTATCGCTCAGCCATGCGGGCCGCCATCTCGGGGGCCGTTCATACACAGGAGGAGCTCGGTCTCGATGTTTTGGTTCACGGCGAAGCGGAACGCAACGATATGGTCGAGTACTTCGGTGAGCAGCTCGAAGGCTTCGCCTTCACCGAGTTCGGCTGGGTACAGTCGTACGGCTCGCGTTGCGTGAAGCCGCCCATTCTCTTCGGCGACGTCTGGCGTCCGAAACCAATGACCGTCGAGTGGATTCGCTATGCGCAGTCACTCACTGAAAAACCCGTGAAAGGCATGCTGACCGGCCCGGTCACAATCTTGAACTGGTCGTTTGTACGCGATGACCAACTGGGCTCCGTATCTTGTCTACAGCTCGCACTCGCTATCCGCGAGGAAGTTCTCGACCTTGAGAAAGCGGGCATTCGCATCGTCCAGATCGATGAGGCCGCCCTTCGGGAAGGCCTGCCGCTACGGAAGTCCGAATGGCAGAAATACCTGGACTGGGCTGTTCTGGCATTTCGAATCGCAGCCAACGGAGTAGGGGATGAAGTCCAGATCCACACGCACATGTGCTACTCCGAGTTCAATGACATCATCGTGTCGATTGCGGCTATGGATGCGGACGTCCTTACGATCGAAACCTCACGATCGGACATGGAACTGCTCCGGGTATTCAATACCTTCAATTACCCGAATGAAATAGGACCTGGCGTTTACGACATCCACTCGCCGAATGTCCCGACCGAGCAGCAGATAGTGCAGCTTATGCGGAAGGCAGTCGAGAAGATTCCTGCCCGCCGCCTCTGGGTTAATCCGGATTGCGGTTTGAAGACCAGGCAGTGGAATGAGGTGATTCCGTCTCTCACTAACATGGTGGCCGCCGCCGCCGTTTTACGCGGAGGCGGATGAGGAGATGACAACTGAGATCGCTTCGGAGATCCTGGATTGCCCTGTGTTATTACCCTCAAAATCGCAAAAAAACCTCATTTAACCCACTTTTTGCCCTCAAAATGGCCTTACTTTCGCCATCCATTTGCCCCAAAACTGTACCTTTTTCGCGTTTTTTTTCACGCCAAAAGTATTGCAGACTCAAACTCTGCTGCCCTCGGTTAGAAACGGTAAAATGTTGAAAGAAAAAGCACTTAAGAAATGGAAAAGGCGTGTGACCGGTCGCATCGCGACCCTTCAGGCGCTCAAAATCCGTACCGCCCTGCGGCGCCTTTTTTATGTAGAGGTAGAAACAGTAAATCTGGTGCCGGCGGCAGGAGTTGAACCTGCGACCTACGGATTATGAGACCGTCGCTCTAACCACCTGAGCTACACCGGCAACAAGCGTATTTTAGCGCAGCAGCGCCTTTGCCAGCCCCGCGTTCCCGGCCGCGTCATACACGCGAAACACAACAAGGTGTTCGCCCGGCCTCAGCTTCTCGAGATGCACCCGGAAACGCTCCTCCGGCGAGTCGGTGATTCCATCAACCGATTCGATCGGCTGCCAGCTCCCGGCATCGAGCGAGTATTCGCAAAGGCGCAGCGGACTCGTCCGGTCGCGCGCCCCGACTTCCAGATCGGCCGTCGCGCCATTCCGTTGTTGTGCCCCGAGCGTCACCACCGGCGGCGTGTTATCGATGAGCACCGGGGTGCTCACCAGCTCTGATTGATGCGCAAACTCCGGCGCATTCGCGGGCGCGTCGGAAGCCACTACTCTGAAGAAATAGCGCCCGTCCGCGAATACGTCAGGATCTAGCAGCAGCGTGTTTTCGAACATGTGGTTGCGAATCATCTGCCAGTCGTTCTCGTCTTCAGCTCGAAAGTAGATTGAGTACACCAGCTTGTCCCCATCCGGGTCGTCGGCCTGCCAAGAGATTTGCGTCTGCGTGGTCTGCAGCCGCGAAACCACCTGGCTCCCCGATGTCGCCGAACTCGCCGCCGGCGCCTCACCTGTATCCGTTACTGTGATGGAATACGCCGAAGACGCCGGCGCCGCGCTCGCGCCTGTCTTCGATGCGTTTGTGCCCACAATCGAGCTGACCGTGATGCTCCGTACCGCTGGCGGCGAGTTCTGTGACAGATATGGGATATCGATCGTGTTGATCTGCGCATCGGTCCCGGCGGGCCACTCCGCCCGAAACTGAATGAACCGTCCCGGTGGACTCTTGATCAAAGAATCTGCCTCATCTGTAATCGGGTTTGACCAGGCACTCCATGTTCCATCGGGCCGTGCCGCGTATCCCGTCCGCGTGCGAAAGACCACGCCGCTGCCCCGTCCATGCCACTGCAGATGTCCCCACCGGGCCACGCTCGTTGCATCGTGCACTTGCGATTCGTAAACGCCCGTTCCCGCGCCTGCTCCGTTGAAGCTGATCAGACGCGCCGAGTTGCTAAGCGCCGCATAGAGTCCGGCGCCCGTTTTCAGCAGCTGGGTCGTCTCGCCGGAGCCCGGCTCTCCCAGCAGACTGGTCCGTCCGTCGGCCCATCGATAAATACGTCCGCGATCGTCGGTTGAAAATAGCAGCGACTTTCCGTCGAGCAGCAGCGCATAGACGTTGTCTTCCTTCGAGCTCCGCAGCGTTTCCGTCCCGCCATCCGGTCGGATCCGGTAGATGGCCGACTTCTCGACTCCGCTCACCTCCGTAACCGCCGCCGAAGACGTGGCCGCACTCGATGATGTCGACGAAGTGCCGGCCTTGGTCTGATCGACCGTCTTGCTTGCCTGGTCGCTATCCGCATCCGCCGGTACGCCGTTTTCCTTGGCTGCCGTGACCGTAATCACCGTGGGCGATGATGCAACCGCTACCGGGGTGGTCGCCTGCGCAGTCGCTCCTGTCGGCCCGATCCGGCTTGCCACCGCGCCGCCCATACCCGCCGCGTAGATCGTTCCGTCGCTGTCGACCACAATCGCCCGGATCTCTGGCAGCGTCGAATCGTACAGCACGCGTCCGTGTCCAGCGGCCGTGATGTCGTAAAGCAATCCGTTGGGATCCGTCCCCGCATAGATATGTCCGCCCGGGCCGCTCGCAAGCGACGTCACATTCGACTGCCCTGTCTCGTAGTAACTCTCCGTAGCCTTCTTGCCATCGAACCGGTAGACGATGCCCGCTTGCCCGGTGCCTATATAGATAGGCCCGTCCGCCGCCGGCAGCAGTGACCAGATGTACTTACCCGGGGAATGCCACACTTCCTGGCCCTTCCCTCCCTCGATCCGGTACAGCCCGCCATTGGGCGAAGTCCCCGCAAAGAGCGTGCCTGCCGCGTCCACGCAAATCGCGAAAACCTCGCTCTGGTCGCTGCTCCAGAACACGGACGACTTCCCGTCCGGGGTGATCTTGAACACCTTTCCGCTATGCCCGGTGGCGGCGTAGACAGCTCCGTCAGGCCCTTGCGCAATGCTCCACAACGCCGGTTGCCCTAACGCTGCATTCCAACGAATGCCAAGTCCCGGCTGCAGGCGTCCGTTCGGATCGAGCGTCAACCCGGTGAGATGGCCCTTTAGAAAATCGCTGAACCCGCTGACTTCCCAGGCTGTACTGGTAGCCGCGGAAGCAGCTAAAGCGAGGCTGCACAGCGCGCCTAGGGCAGCTCCGAATCGCCTGCGCTTCGTCACTCTTTCACATCCACCTGGAGAGTCTTCGCGCCCGTAACCACATACCCGCGCGTGGGAGCGGAAAGCTCCGCCAGTTGAGAGCCCCGTGTTGCCGTTGCCGCGGGATTCGTCGTCGCCGAATCGGACGGATCCGCCAGGATGAGTGCTGCTGAAGGCGGAGGATCGGTGAGTTCCCCATCCGGTGTCGGCCCGGCTATCGTAAACGCCGGTTGCTGCCGCCACACCCGCACATACACCACGTCACTGTCGCGAAACGCGTTGATCGTCCGGATGAGGTGCTCCGCATCGTGGGACGAAGACTGTGCAAGGCCGGCAAATTCAGGAAAATTCAATGTGTTCCCGTCGCTCACCGTGAAATTGATAGACCCTGCCGGCACCCCGGGTGGAATCCGGTAGGCGATCGTACGCGACATCTGCAGCCCGTTCTCGCCTTCGAGCAGCGCCGTCAGTTGAATGGTTTCGCCGGGGCGAGCCTCATGCGTCGAAGCCCAGGCCTGCGCAAGGCGGAGTTGGCGCTTCGCCTCGTTTGCCTTCAGGTGGAAGCTCATTTTCTTCACCGCGACATTCTGGAATCCACCGCCCAACACGAAGGCCAGCGGCACCACCGCGTCCCCTGCCACCTGCTGCACCAGTCCACTGTCGCTGACAAAGGTATCCCTTAGCTCGAGGGGCGGCAGGCTCGAACCCCATTCGACCGCTCCTTCCAATTGCAGCGTTCCGCGCCCCACCGTCCGCTCCGTTGCGTCCAATACGGACGCCAACGCCGTCTGCGTGATGAAGGGCGTTAGGAATCGGTCGTTGACCACCTGGAAGTTATAGCTGTGAGTTCCCGTGGCGCTCGATTCCACCGTAACCGACAAAGGGATCGTCTGGGCAGACCGGCCGAGTTCGCCCGAAACCGCCGTCGCCCGGTCGCTCAGGATCGTCCCGACCCAGGCCCGGGGTGCCGATAGCTTGAACGAACTGTTCAGGTTCGGTATCAGGGCGACCACATCGGCAGAGGCGAATGGCAGCTCCGTCGATCCGATATCGAGAAACCGGTGCCCGAACGCGTAAATCTTGTTGCCGTCCACGAACGTGACCGTTCCGTCCGCCGTAATGTTCATATCCCCCGTTAGCAGACCGACGCTGATCATGGAACCCGGCACAATCGCCCCTTTAGCTTGAGCGTCTCGCTCATATTGCATGGGCGCGGCGGCGCCGGAGAGCCCCGCGAAAGCTGCAAAACCCAGAGTGCGAAACCGGGTGGCCAGCGCCTGCTGTGCCTCAGGCGCAAAGCCCGACACAGACACCGGAATCGGCAGCTGGCCGAGGCTCCCGAACGGCGTAGCGATCGTTTGTTCGCTTGCCGGTTTGCCTGCGGATTCCAGATGCACACCGTGGTACGAGACGCTCGCGCTCAGTTCTCCCGCCTCAGGACGGAACGATTGGTGCGCCACGCCGGTGGCCACGCTCGAATCCGCAATCATGTCCTCGATTGGCTGGATGCCCGCAATCGGCTCCTTTGAAAACGGAAATCCGAGAGCCACCGCGCCAAGCAGCTTGCCGTCAATGTAGACCGGGCTTCCGCTCATGCCCTGCAGGATCCCGGTTTCCGCCAGCGGTCCACCGCTCAGCCGCGCCAGAATGATCCTCTGCTTTGGGCCTGTATTCTGCAGAACGCCCAATACCTCGACCTGGAACTCCTCAATTTTGTTGCCCGAGAACACCGTCCGGCCGGTACCGTGAAGTCCCGGGCGAACGTCTTCTAATTTGAAGAAGTTTTGAGCGCCCAGCAGTTGCGGCAGGACCAGCAGCCACAAAGCCGCGCAGGCGGCCGTCAGGCGAAACGGCGGGTAAGGTGCAGGCGTAATCGTGGGCAAATGGGTTGAAAGCTTTCGTTTCGGTCCGGCCAGGGCCCTCCTCAATGGTAAGCAGGAGCGAAGTGAGAGTTTTAGAAGACGTAAGCACTTCCTGGTGAGTGTGTGACGTACAGGCAGCCGAAAGTGGCATCCAAAATCGTGTTTAAGTAAAAGCAGTGGTACGGCAGGCCTTTTTTCGGTCTGGCTAACGCAGGAAACGCGTGTGATTAACTAGAGGAGATTCCCGGAATCCATGGTAAGCGTGCCCGCTGCTCCGTCGCCCATCGCGCCTACGAAGGGGGCGGCCCTTCCCTGGCAGCCTATTGCCTGGTTCGGCAGCTTATTAGTCATTTGTTACGCCACCATCCTCTATCGGATGGGTGTCCAATGGGCGACTGACGAAAACATGGGGCACGGCTTTTTCGTGCCTGTTGTCGCTGGTTTTATCGCGTGGCAGCGCCGCGACGAACTGCTGGCGGCCCCGCGGCAGCCAAATGGCTGGGGCCTGTTCCTTGTGGTCTTCGCTGCTTTTGAAGCGTTGGCCGGCACGCTTGGCGCGGAGCTCTTCACCGCCCGCATGGCGTTTGTCATTGCCCTCGTGGGGGTCATTCTTTACCTCGGCGGAACGCGTTGGATCCGCATCCTGGCCTTCCCGCTCCTGCTGCTTCCCTTTATGGTGCCGATCCCGGCCATCATTTACGCCGCCTTAACTCTGAAGCTGCAGATGTTTGCCAGCCAGCTCGGCGAGATCATGATTGGCGCCATGGGCATCCCGGTTCTCCGGGCCGGAAACACGCTTCAGTTGCCCAGTCAAACACTCGATATTGCGGAGGCTTGCAGCGGAATCCGCTCGCTCATGTCGCTGGCCTTTATCTCCCTGATTTATGCGTATTGGGCAGATAAGCGGGTCTGGATGCGCTGGGCTTTGCTCGCCGCCACGGTTCCAATCGCCATTGGCGCCAACGGCGTCCGGGTTGCCGTTACCGGCCTTCTCTCCGAGATCAACACGAAGCTCGCTCAAGGCGCTTATCATGAAACCGAGGGCTATATCGTCTTTATAGTTGCGATGGTCGCCCTGATTGCGACGCATCGGATCATCAGCTTTGTAGCCGCAAAATGGAAGAAGGCCTAATTCAATGACAAATTTTTGGCAATCGAGGAGCGTGCGGATCCTAAGCTTGGTGCTCATTCTCCAGGCTGCTCTGTTTTACGGCTTCTCACGCGCCGAAAAGGTGCCGCTTCACAAAGCTCTCTCGCAGTTCACCCTCGACAGCAACACGTGGAAAATGTCGCAGGAACTCCAGATGGACAAAGAATCGCTCGACGTTTTGAAAGCCGACGATATCCTGTCCCGTGCTTACGTCGACCAGCAGAACGGCGCAGTGGCAACCCTCTTCGTAGCTTACTTTTCCACCCAGCGGACCGGGAAAACGCCGCATTCGCCCAAAAACTGCCTTCCGGGAAGCGGCTGGGCGCCTACTCAGTCCGGAATTCTCGCGATCCCCATCCAGGGACAGGCCGCTCCGATCCGGGTGAACAAATACGTGATCTCGCGCGGCGACAACGAAAGCGTGGTTCTCTACTGGTATCAGTCGCATAACCGCGTAATCGCAAGCGAATACGCGGCCAAAGTCTACACCGTCACCGATTCGATCCGGTTTGACCGGAGCGATACCGCGCTGGTTCGCGTGGTCGTGGGGGTGGAGAACGGCAATCGCCAGCAGGCCCTCGATACGGCCGTCTCCTTCGTACAGAGTTTCTTTGAGCCGCTCAAAGAGTATCTGCCTGTTTAGCCGTTTCGCTCGAGTTTCATCACTAGAAGAGTCATGTCGTCGTGCTGGGGCGCGCTTTGCGTGAACTTGTCCACTGCCGCGAAAATATGCGCGACGATCTCGGCCGCCGATAGATCTCGCGCTGCCTCGGCGGCTGCAATCATCCGGTCTTCGCCCCACTCCTCATCGCTGCCAGTCATGGCTTCGCTAATTCCGTCGGTGTAGGCGATCACCAGATCGCCCGGTCCCAGAGTCACGCTCTGTTCCTCGTAGGGCAGATTCCGAAGCAGGCCCACCACCGGCCCGCCAGCTTCCAGTTTGAGGATCTTGGGGCTTTCACCGGCGGGCGGAGCGCACAGGATCACGGGCGGGTTGTGGCCTGCGTTTACATATTTAAGTTCGCGCGTCTTCGGATCGAAGATGCTGAAAAAGAAGGTCGCATACCGGTTACTGGTGGATGCTTCGAAGACTAAACGGTTCACATTGCTCATCAGCCTGGCCAGATTGTGCGAGCCCTCGAGCGTCATTCCGCGCAGCGAGGCGCGCAGACTCGCCATGAGCAGCGCCGCCGAAATGCCTTTACCCGAAACGTCGCCCACCGCCAGGCCAACGCGCCCGTCCTCGAGCTCTATGAAGTCGTAGTAGTCCCCGCCTACGCCCAGAGCGGGCCGGCAGTAACCGGCCAGGCTGATACCGGGAAGGTCGGGAATGACTTGCGGAAAAAGCCGCTCCTGAACTTCACGCGCGATTTCCATCTCGCGGTTCATGCGCTCTCGCTGAGCCGCTTCCCGGGCAAGCGAATGCGCGAGTTCACTCACTTCCAGGGCCAGCCCCGTTTGTGTGCCGACCGATTGCAGAAGCCGGAGATCCGACGGCGAATAAGGCTCTTCGGACAGCTTGGGCCCGAGCGTCATCAGTCCCATCAGCTTCTCCCGGCCGGGCAGCGGAAGCAGTACCTCCGCGTTAACCGCGTCAAGCGTGTGTTTCTCGTCGGCGCCGGCGCGCGAAAACCAGCTCTCGGGATCCTCTCGATATAGCGTCGCCGGCCGATTCTCGCGAAGCAAGGTCTGCACGGTCTGCGACTTCTCTGAAAGCAGAAGCGGCGTAGTCATCTCGAAGCCGACCGCCTGCTGCAAATGGAAGACTTGCCCTCCCCGGAGAAGGACTCCGATCTGCGGGACGTGCAGAACCTCGGAAATCCGATGCGAAATTGTGGACAGAAGGGAACCCGACTCAGTGAGCGTCCGTGCCTGTTCGGAGAGTTCATGCAGTACCACTTCGGAGATGTAGGCTTCACGAAAGAACTTTCGGTCGAGCCACGCCTGAAGGCGCTTTCCAAGTCCAAAAAACGTCAATGCGAAGACGAGCCCGCATATAATCAGCGGGACGATGAGTTCATGCAACTGAACGGATTTCTTTGAGACCAGTGGGGCGACGACCTGCCAAACCACCACCCCGGTGACAATGAGCTGCAGCACGCGCAAGGTGACCCTTGCGAGGATATATTTCGTTCCTATCCGCAGTAGGATTTTTACATCCATCGCCCGCTGCACGACGACAACGTAGGCCAGCGAGAAAGGAAACAGCAGCGTAAGCGCCACACCGAGCACGATGAGCCAGGGCTCGAGTTCCTTTGGCACTTTGACGCCTAGCGCTCTCAAGAGGACGAAAAAGAACAGCAGTGAGCCCAAACCGACGGCTGAGCCTGCACAGAGCACGCGCATGCGCCGCCGCGCATCCGCCGTAGAAGCGGACCGCAGCTTGTCGAAGATCGCTATCCAGTAAAGAAGAATGCACAGCAGGGAAGCGGGGTTGACCGTATGGTCAACCCAGGGCGAAAGTTTTGCGATCAGGGATCCGAAAGTCGGATGATAGTATTCGCCGTAATTCGAAATCATGATCAGCGGCCATGCCGCAATAGGCGGCCCCATCGGGATCCACTTCAGCCAGGGCAGCTTGCGATCCACGCGCCACCTTTCGGGAAAGTAGATTCCTATGAGCAGAACGACCACCGGGCCGGCAAGCTGAAGAGTCTGGTACCAGGTGTCCTGAAAGATGAAAACAGCGCCCGTAAACCAGCCAGGGTTGGTGAAAAGGACCTCCGGAAAGCTAAGCAGGAGCAGGATGAGCCACGCATTCGGGTCGCGAGGCCTGGCGAGCACTACCCAATACCCGATAACAAGGCAAGCGAGACAGCAGAAAATCTCGAATACCAGGAGAGTGAACCAATCGACCGCCGTAAGGTGCAAAGCATCGGCTGGCCTTAGGCGGACGTTTACGCTGCGATGAGCGCCTTTTGCATTTCGAACTCCGATTTCGAGGATATCGCCCGGGTGAGCAGTCTGATCGCGGTGCCGCCACTGCGCTGCACCGCGGTACGGTTGGCCGTCCAGCGATTCGATAACATCGCCGTTCGCTAAGCCAGCTGCTGCCGCTTCTTTGCTTACCGCTTTGAGAGCCAGCGTGTCGTAATCGAGATCGAAGGGGTTGTGAACGTAGCGCGAGATGTTGAAAATCTGGTCATAGCGCGCCGCCAGACCCGTAATGAAGTACGTCATGCTCGCGACAACATACAATGCGATGAGAGCGCGGAGACTGCCTGGCGAGAGAGAGCGCATGAGCGTTAGCAAACATAGTAGCGGCACCGCCTCAGCGGAAGACTTTCTCCAGCGAGCGGTTTCGAGGATAATTGCCAGCATGGACTTTGGCCGACTCCGCTGTTCAGCGCTGATTCTGGTGATGACTGGCACAGCTTTGGCCCAGCACGATCCGCAGAAGGTGAGTAGGCCTGAAGTTTTTAACCATCCGGAGGTTAAGGTCCAGGTTGAGGGAAATCCGGAGATGGCAGTGGACGAAGACGCACTGGCCAAAATGCCGCGTCACTCGATAACCGTAAACGAGCATGGGCACGAAGTGGAGTATGAGGGAGTGCTTCTGCATGACGTTTTGGCTCGTGCGGGCGCCCCGTTCGGCGAAAAGTTGAGGGGTAAAGCACTGTCCAGCTACGTTTTGGCGACTGCGCAGGACGGGTATGCGGTCGTCTACACGCTAACGGAGATGGATACCGCATTCAGCGAAGGCGATTTAGTGCTTGCGGACAAAACTAAGGGCGAGCCCCTGCCCGCGAACCAGGGCCCATTTCGAATCGTCGCCCCGCACGACAAAAAACCGGCGCGTTCGCTGCGCATGCTCGAACGTATTGAAGTCGTACAGCTACGAAAGTGAAGGCCCGACTGGCCAGGAATGAGTCTCAGGGATGCCTACTCCGGTAAGTGACCTCATCGCGGATTTGCGCCACGCGCTGCGGGGCGTGCGCTCGAACCCGCTCTTCGCAACAGTCGCAATCCTGACGCTAGCGCTGGGTATCGGGGCAAATACGGCTATCTTCAGCGTGATCAATGCGGTGGTTCTACGATCGCTCCCGGTGCGTGATCCGCAGAAGGTATTCTTTCTTCGCACCGACCCGAATCAACCGGACGGCGCCAGCAATACCGGCAACAGCGACTCATCTTTCAGCGAATACGTGTTCGAACAGCTGCGCCAGGACCGTAGTGTTTTCGCGGATGTCATGGCGTACGTTCCTTTGGGCTCTAATAAGATCGCTGTCCGGTCCCGAAACGAGCCGGAAGAGGTGGCGGCCGAGATGGTGAGCGGCAACTACTTCAGCGGACTGGGAGTAAGCGCCCAATGCGGCCGCCTGATCACTCCGGCGGACGAACGCGGGCACACGTCCGTCGTGATTTTGAGCTACGGGTATTGGAACCGCAGTTTCGGGCATGATTGCAGCGCTGTGGGTCGCCGGCTTTTGATCAAAGGCGTTCCATTCACGATTGCCGGTGTTTCGGGGCAGCATTTCATCGGATTGGGAGGGGACCCGACGGATGTGTGGATACCGCTGCAGACTCGCCCGGACTTTAACGCCTGGGGATCGCAGGAAGACAGCTACTACGCCGCTCCGAACTGGTGGTGTTTGCCGCTGGCGGCCAGACTCGCGCCCGGCGTAACCACGCGGCAGGCGGAAGCCGCGGTCGCGCCGCTATTCGAGCGGGCAGCTTACGAGCATCTAAGAGGAAAACCAAAGCGCGGCGAAAAAGCCCCGAAGCTTCGCCTGCTCGACGCCCGCGGCTTGAGCGGGTACCGAGACGCGTACCAAAAACCATTGACGCTGCTGCTGGTAATGGTCGCTGCCATACTTTTGATTGCGTGCGGAAATGTTTCCCTGCTGTTGGCGGCCCGCAACTCGGCCCGGCAAAGGGAGTTCGCAATCCGCCTCGCGCTTGGCGGAAACCGTGCCCGCTTCTTCCGGCAGCTGGCAACGGAGAGTTTTGTTCTGGTCGCCAGCGGCGCGCTATTGGGCTGGCTCTTTGCACTCGGGGCTACGCAAGCACTGGCGCGATGGTCGGAGATGGACGCGAGCCTTGCGCCCGACAAACGGGTCCTGCTGTTTACGCTAGCGATCTCGCTTTTGGCCGGACTGGTATTCGGGCTCGCGCCTTTGCTCGGCCTGGCCCGGGTGTCCGTTAGCGAGACGCTTAAAACTTCGGCGGCAACCGGGTTCCGTACGCTCTCACGGGTGCAGACCGGGAACGTTACCGCAGTGTTGCAGGTCGCGCTTTGCCTGGTTTTGCTTATCGGCACGATGCTGCTCGTGCGCACGCTGCGCAATCTGGAAAACGTAAAGCTTGGGATGCGCACACCCGGTCTTTTTGTTTTCGGCATCAATCCGCACCTTCAGGCACATTCGGATGCGACGGCGATCACGTTCTATCGTGCGCTCGTAGACCGCTTAAGAGCGCTGCCGGATGTGGAAACGGTTACTCTAATGCAGAACCGGATCGGGTCGGGGTGGAGCAACAATACGGGAGCAGTTCTCGATGGCAAAGATCCTCATGCGGGTCGATCCTCACTCATGCGCTGGAACGCGGTCGGGGCAGATTACTGTAAGACGCTTGGTATTCCCCTCCTCGACGGCCGCGACATCAGCGATTCGGACGGGCCCCAATCGGCCAAGGTGGCGGTGGTGAACAGCACCTTTGTCAAAAGTTTCCTGAACGGGCGCGCCGCGTTGGGCCACACGGTCTCGTTCACTCCGAAACTGGCCTTCACCATCGTCGGTGTGGCCGCGGACAGCAAATACCGGGGCATTACCGAGGACCCCATTCCGATAGCCTACTTTCCGTATGCGCAGCTCAAGGGAGTCGGGGCCATGCACGTCGAGCTGCGAACGCGAGGGAACCCAAATGCTGCCATTCCGCGGGTACGGAAAATCGTGAGCGATTTCGGTCCGGAGCTGGCATTGCTCCAGCCGATGACCCAGCAGGCTCAATTTGAAGAGACAATCTCGTTTCAGCGGCTGACTGCACGGCTCGCGATCTTCTTCGGCTTCCTGGCGGTTCTCCTCGTGGCAACAGGGTTATATGGAACGATTGCCTACCGAGTCAGCCGCCGCACCGCGGAGTTGGGAATCAGGATGGCTTTGGGGGCCGAACGCAGCCGCGTGCTTTGGATGGTGCTGCGAGAAGGCCTGCTGCTCTGCGGTTGCGGCATTCTGCTTGGGCTTCCGCTTGCGTTCGCCTCCACGGGCCTTTTGAGTTCGCTGCTGTATGGCCTCACTCC
Organism: Terriglobia bacterium; assembly: GCA_963723645.1. Lineage (GTDB taxonomy): Bacteria > Acidobacteriota > Terriglobia > Bryobacterales > Bryobacteraceae > Bog-105. The sequence continues at coordinate 384,398 of CAVRRR010000003.1, read as the reverse complement.
GAACGATCCGCTGTCGATCTCAGCAGCGGCTTTGGGAATCCTGGCCGTTACGGCATTAGCATGCGCAGTTCCGGCGCAGCGGGCCGCGTCAATCAGCCCAACGGTCGCGTTACGAAACGAGTGAGATGTAAGTCAGGCGACGACAATGTTGGCTGACTCTACCTGATAGCCCTCATCGGCAGCGGTTTGTGCGGCGGATGAACGGAGCTTCGCCGGGTCGGTATTTTTCGCATCTTTGCAGTAGCGCCGGATGACTTCTTCGCCCACAACTATGCGAATAAGCCATTGGCTTTTCTGCTCATCCCAGGATACTTCTACGCGGTCCGCTTTCATCTCTATACGATAACCACTTTCCCGGGTCGCCGCACACCCCGGTTTCCGTATTCGAGGCCGAGTCGGAGCACCAACCTAAACTAGAAGAAGAATGCCAGTGACTGCCGCAAGCGCGCTCAATCGGGATCTGCTCGATTGTATCGGCAGCACTCCGCTACTGAAGGTCGGGCTTGCCTGCCGGCCGGGCGTTGCCGTCTGGGGCAAGGCTGAGTTTCTAAATCCCGGTGGTTCTGTAAAAGACCGGCCGGCCCTGAACATGATTCGCGACGGCGAAAGGCGCGGCTTACTCCGCCGCGGGAAGACTCTGCTGGACTCGACGAGCGGAAACACGGGCATCGCCTACGCCATGGTTTGTGCGGCGAAAGGCTACCCTGTGAAGCTGTGCCTGCCCGCGAGCGCTTCGCCTGAGCGAAAGCAGATCCTGCAGGCTTTCGGCGCCGAACTTGTCATCACTGAGGCGGCAGAAGGATCTGACGGTGCGTTTCGCCGCTGTCAAAGCATTTATAAGGCAGATCCGGGCAGGTATTACTATCCCAATCAGTACGGCAATCCGGCGAACTGGCAAGCGCACTATGAGGCAACCGGGCCCGAGATCATTGAGCAAACCGCGCGTGAGATCACCCACTTCGTAGCAATCCTGGGAACCACGGGCACGTTCACCGGAGTAACGCGAAGACTTCGGCAGGAGCTACCGGAAGTGCGGTGCATTTCGGTTCAGCCAGCGTCTGCATTACACGGCGTAGAAGGCGCGAAGCACATGCCTTCTTCGATCAAGCCGGCCATTTACGACCCGAGCCTGGCGGATGAAAACCTCTGGGTCGAAACGGAAGACGCATACGAAATGGCGCGCCGCCTGGCCCGCGAGGAGGGTTTGCTGGTTGGAGTTTCGGCGGCCGCGAACGTGGTGGCGGCCTCGCGGGTCGCGGATGAACTTTCGAAAGAGGGGCGCTCGGGCGTAGTGGTCACGATCCTGTGCGACGGGGGTCAGAAGTACCTGAGCGAGTCTTTCTGGAACGAGCGAGAGACATGATCGAAATCGAGAGCCGTCCCTGGCAGACGATGGTGCTGCATGCGGAACGGACGTATCCGAACGAATGCTGCGGCGCCATGCTGGGCCGTATCAAGGAAGAGAAGAAGGTGGTTACCGAAGCGATTCCGCTGGAGAACGCCTATTCTGGCGGGCAAGCGGAGCGGTACGAGCTTCGACCGGAAGATCTTCTCCGAGCAGATCGTGAGGCGCGAGCGCGCGGCCTGGACCTGATCGGAATCTTCCATTCGCACCCGGACTGCGACGCGTACTTCTCGGAAACCGATCTGAAGAATTCCTGTCCCTGGTATTCCTTTGTTGTGCTCTCGATTCAGCGCAGCAAGTTCGACCATGCGAACAGCTTCTTGCCAGACATGGACCAGACTAAAGCAGAACAAGAGGAGCTAGAATGGCAAAAATCCTAATCCCGACGGCACTCCGGCAATTCACCGAACAGCAGGACGCGGTGGAGGTGCAGGGAGGAACGGTTGCTGAAGCGCTGCATGCACTGACTACCCAGTATCCAAATATCAAGAAAAACCTGTTCAACGATCAGGGCAAGCTGCGGAGCTTCGTGAATGTGTATGTCAACGACGAGGATATCCGCTATCTGGATAAGGACTCGACGGAGCTAGAGGGAACGGAAACGATCTCGATTGTGCCCAGTATTGCCGGAGGTGCGACGGGTGTGGCCGCACCGACGGAACCCGCCACGCTAAGCAACGAGGAGATCGCGCGTTATAGCCGCCATTTGATCTTGCCCGAAGTCGGGATGGAAGGTCAGCTGAAACTCAAGACCGCCAAGGTGGCCATAATTGGCGCCGGTGGTTTGGGTGCGCCGCTTGGGCTGTATCTGGCAGCGGCGGGCATAGGCCGGGTCGGACTGGTGGATTTCGACGTCGTTGACGCCTCTAATCTTCAACGGCAGGTAATACACGGGACGAAGGATATCGGGCGCAAAAAGCTCGATTCGGCTGCCGACCGGATGCGGGACATCAACCCGAACATCGCCATCGACAAATTCGATACCGGGCTGACCAGCGAGAATGCGCTCGAGATCCTGAAGGAATACGATCTGGTGGTTGACGGCACGGATAACTTCCCCACGCGATATCTGGTAAACGATGCGTGCGTGCTGCTCGGAAAGCCTAACGTCTACGGTTCTATTTTTCGCTTCGAGGGACAGGCTACGGTCTTCGCTTATGAGGATGGGCCGTGCTATCGCTGCCTTTATCCGGAACCACCGCCTCCAGGGCTCGTGCCGAGTTGTGCAGAGGGCGGTGTGCTTGGAATTCTGCCGGGAGCGATCGGCGTCATACAGGCAACGGAAGCGGTAAAGATCATTTTGGGTATCGGCGAAACTCTCAAGGGGAGGCTGTTGCTCTACGACGCATTATCAATGCGATTTCGCGAGCTGAAGCTGCGGCGCGATCCCGATTGTCCAGTGTGCGGCGACCATCCGACGGTGAAGAAACTAATCGACTATCAGGAGTTTTGCGGAGTAAGACCTATGGCCTCTGAAACTGTGCCCTCGGGCGACGTGATCGATGCGAACGAGTTGAAGGGGAAGCTGGACCGAGGCGACGACTTCCTGCTACTCGATGTGCGCGAACCTCATGAGTATCAGATCGCGCGGATTCCCGGCTCGCGCCTGATTCCTCTAGGAGAGCTGCCGAAACATTTGGACGAACTGGACCGAAATGCCGATATCGTTGCCCATTGCAAGACCGGCGGTAGAAGCCAGAAGGCGGTCGACCTGCTGAAGGCGAATGGTTTTCGAAACGTACGTAACATGACGGGCGGCATCACGGCATGGAGCGATAAAGTCGACCCAAGTGTGCCCAAGTACTGAAGCTTTCAAGTAGTGAGCGTCGCGAGTCGTGTAGAATCCTCTTGATTCTTCAGGACGATGACTTCGGTTAAGGCGAGTCCTTTCACGTACGCTTTTCTGGCAGCATTCTTTGCCGGCTCATTCGCTTTCCAGGTTCAAATTTCCATCTCGAATCTGCACTCGGTATGGTTGGATGCGCAACATTTCCAGCCATCCATGCTGAGGTCCTGGGCCATTCTCCTGAATTTGCACGTACTGACGCCCGTGGCCTGTCTTGTGCTCGGGTTCTACGTCGCAGCAGTGCGGATGTGCGATCCGAAAGCCTGGCTTCTGCTGGCCGTTCTGGTGAGTTTCAGTCTAGTTTCGGATGGAAGCAACGTTCATGACGAGGTCATGGAGTGGCATACCCCGCTTAAGCATCTGGCCTTGGTGTACCGAAGTGTGGTGATAAACAGCTGGCCGATATTCATGCTGCTCTTCGGAATCTACTTCCCAGACCGGGCGGAGTTCGACCGGCGGCATCCCTGGCGGAAATGGCTGGTGCTGACACCGGCGCTGATGATTTACGCGCTGGTGGTGTTTGTTCGAGTTTTTCGAAACGAGAATGCGGCTCTGGTTCCGCAGATGTCCGATCTTGTCGGTTCGCTCAGCCTGACGATGCTGTATGTGCTGCTTTTGTTGTCTCTGGCGATTCTGACAGGAAAGTTCATGGCATCCAGGGATCCAGACGACCGGCGGCGGCTGCGGGTGCTGTTTACGGGCCTGGGAATCAGCTTTCTGCCGGCAATCACGCTTGATACGGTCGCTCGCCGCCTCTTCAAGATGAGGGACACTCCGGCGTGGCTGGCGATTCCGGTGTTCACGGTTCTCATTCTGTTTCCGATTACGCTCGCGTACGTGACGTTGGTCCAGAGGGCTCTTGACGTGCGGGTGATCTTGCGGCACGGACTGCAGTATGCGATGGCAAAGCGCGGCCTGGTCTTGCTGCAGCTTTTTGTTTCCTCGATGGTCGTTCTGCTGGTCGCACTTCTCTCCGGCCATATGACTTTCTTCGAGAGAGTGAGCCTCACCGCTGCCGGAATTGGAATCCTTTTTCTAATCGGTCTCGGCGCTCGCAAGCTGGCCCGCTGGATTGACCGGTTCTTTTTCCGCGAGGCGTACAACACAGAACAAATTCTGGAGGGATTAGCCGAAGCGGTAGGGTCGCTGGTTGAACTTAAGTCGCTCCTGGGCACGGTAACGACGCGAATCGCCGAAGCATTGCACATTTCGGGCGTAGCCGTTTTCCTGTCCGAGCACAATGCCTACCGGATGGCGTATTCGTGCGGCTACGCGAGCGTGCCTGAGATAGCGTTCGACAAGGGTTCGCCGACACTTGAAGAACTGCGCCGTACCGAAGCGCCCCTGCCTGTGTACCTGGATGATCCGCAGTCCTGGGTGGGACAAATCAATGGCCGCGAGCGCGCGGACCTCGACCGGCTTGGATCGCAGTTGCTGCTACCGCTTTCGCGGCGCGAGGAGTTGCTCGGCTTTATCAGCTTAGGGCCAAGGCAGTCCGAAGCTCCATACTCCCCGAGCGACATCAATCTTCTGCATTCCGTTGCGCGGCAGACCGCGCTTTCCGTTGAGAACAGCCGCCTGACCTCAACGATTGCAGCTGAAACAGCGGAGCGCGAGGTGATCCAGCGCGAACTTTCTATTGCGCGGGATGTTCAGCAGCGTCTTCTGCCCCAGAGCTATCCAAGCATAGATGGAATTCAGTGCTTCGGATTGTGTCGTCCGGCGCGTGAGGTAGGGGGAGATTACTACGATTTTCTGGAGCTTCCCGACGGGGTTCTCGGCATGGCTATTGGGGACGTTTCGGGCAAGGGTATTCCGGCTTCGCTTTTGATGGCCAGTCTCCAGGCGTCGTTGCGCGGCCAGACCTTAGGCGGTCCCAGAAGTCTGGAAGAGCTGATGATCAACGTGAACCGGTTGGTCTATGCAGCTTCCCCACTGAATCGTTACGCGACATTCTTTTATGCGCAGTATGATCCTAACTCGCGCCGTCTCGCTTACGTGAACGCCGGACATAATGCTCCATTCGTGATCAAACGGGAAGATGGCTCGTTTCGAATCATCCGCCTCGAGGCCGGTGGGCCGCCGGTTGGGCTCTTGCCCTTGGCTCCGTACGAGAGCGCTCAAGCTGAGTTGACAAACGGAGATCTGATCATCCTTTTCACAGATGGCGTGAGCGAAGCCATGAATATGCACGATGAGGAGTGGGGCGAGGAACGCCTGGTGGAGGTCATCCAGAAGACGGATCCTCCTGATCCGGAAGCGATTGTTCAGGCCGTATTTAAGCAGGCAGATGAGTTTGCCGGCGAAGCGCCACAGCACGACGACATGACCATCGTCGTCTTTTCTGTTCAGAACCAAGCGGATAAGGCTAGTCGCCGTTGACGCCGGACAACTGGCTCTGGCCCATTTTGGCCTTGTCTGCGAAGTGGTTCAGCGGGCCGAATCCGTTACCCAATTGTGGAGCTGTTTCAATCGCGCGCTGCACGAATTGACGAGAGAAGAGGACTGCTTCCGGCAGCGTGAACCCGAGCGCAAGAGCCGCGGTGATAGCGGCGGAGTAGGTGCAGCCCGAACCGTGAGTATGCTTGGTAGGGACCCGGCTGCCCGAATAAGGGGAGGGTCCGTTACTGCTCGAGGTGCGGCCACCTGGCCAACGCAAGACATCCACCGGCTCACCAGGAAGGTGCCCGCCCTTTACCAGAACGGCTTTGCATCCCCATTCGAGAATGCGATCGCCAGCTTTCGCCATCTCTTCTTCATTACGGATCTGCATGCCCGCGAGCGCCTCTGCTTCCGGGATGTTCGGGGTAACCAGCGTTGCGTATGGCAAGAGTTTGCGCTTCAGAGCTTCTTCGCCCTTTTGTGACAAAAGCCGGCCGCCATGTTTGCTCACCATCACCGGATCGACAACTAAGGGAAACCGGAATGTTTTGGCGAGTTCTGCTATTGCCTCAACTGTCTCGGCACTTCCGAGCGCACCGGTTTTAGCCGCTTTAGGCGGAATATCACTAATAACCGCTTGAATTTGCTCGATGACCAGGTCAGCGGACATGGGTTCCACTCTCGAGACGCGCTGTGTGTTTTGTACCGTGACTAGCGTCACCACCGCCTCGCCGTACACGCCAAATTGGTGAAAGGTTTTGAGGTCAGCCTGTATGCCTGCCCCGCCGCTCGGGTCGGATCCAGCAATGGTAAGCGCCACAAGTGCCATGTCTAAAACCTTACCGCAAGGATGTAGCTCAAAGGGGCGGCTCGTTGAAGACCTTACTGGAACGTCAGCTTGGTGCTCGTCTGGCCGGCTGAGTTATTCAGGGTAACGGTAACCGATCCGATCTGCGTGATGTCGCCCGTTACCGGAAAGCTTGCTTGCAGGCCAAAGCTGCCGCCGGCAGGGTCGTTCGTAAAGAAGTAATTGTGAAAGTCCGATGAGGCATCCACCGCCATAGCGGTTGTGCTCAGGGGCGCGCCCTTCAGATCGAAGAATGTGAAGGACAAATTGCCCGCAGTGTAGGTGTTGTCAAAGCCGTTAATTGTCATGACCAGGTTAGGGGTCTGCCGGACTGCCTGCGCGCTGGACAAATATATGACCTGAGGCGTGATGGAGTACGACTGTGTCACAGGCGGCGTATTAGGAAATGTAACCGTGAAGGTTAAAGTTCCAGTTGTTGTTCCAGTCTGGAAGGCGAGCGCTGACTGGCCGTCGAAGGTAGCGTTTTGTGAACCTTCTGCCAGGGTCAACTGCAGTTTACGGCTGCTGGTGGCGAGGAACAGGATAGCCGGATCATCTTGCACATTGGCAACAGACGGCGTGAATTGCATCGTAAGCTCGCCGAGCTGAGTTGTTGTGGCGGCGCTCGAAGCTTGAACTGTCAAATTCACCTGCTGGGCGCTGGTGAGGGGCTGTTGGCTGAGTTGTAGAGAGATCGACGGTACGGGGGAAACAACGGCGAGCCCGGTGAGGCTGAATATTCGCGTTCCGATTGCCAGCGAACCTGTAAAGGTTCCGCTCGCGCCTGCGGAAAAAGTGACCGTAAAAGTGATCGCGGCATTCGGCTGGATGGTTACCGGAAGCGAAGGCGCCCCGCTGAGAGTGAATGCCGTGCCGGAGACGGATAACGTGGATAGTGTTACCGGGTTGAAAGAAGTAGCCGGGTTGGCGACCGTAAAATGCAACGAGGCACCGCCTGCGGTACCCGGAACGAGCTGCCCGAAGCTGATCGCTGTAGCGGCCTGCGGCTCGGTGCGAACGGCCGTCGAGTCGACGTAAGAGATCGCCAGGGCGTCGATATCGCTGACGACGATGCCCGTGCCTTCAATACCGTAAGAATTTGAGCCGACGATCAAGGTCGCGGCCGTCAGAACCGTCTGACCGGGAGCAAATGTAACTTTAAACGTGCCGGAACCGTTGGCCGTGAGCGTTGCGGGCAGGGCTGAAGTGTCTACAGAGAAGGCGCTGCTGCTGAAAACCCCACTGTTTATGGAGATGGCCGGGGTGGTCAGAGGAGAAGAAGTTTGGTTCGCCAGGGTGAACGTGATTGAGGAGGTAGCACTTGTTGATACGCTTCCAAAATCTAGCCGCGAAGTCCCGCTTGGCAACAGGGTGGTGTTGCCCTGCCCGTTGTTGTACGTCAGTAGGATTTGAGGTGGCGTGCCGGTACCTTCGAGAGTTGAAACCGGGGCGGTCGCGCTCGTGCACTGCGTACCCGCAGTCGTGCTGTCGAGAGAACAGCCGCCCTGCTCGGTGATGTAGGCGACTTGCAGATACCCTAGTAATTGCCCGTTGGCGGAAGGGGCGAAATTGATGGTGAACGGCTGCTTTGCGCCGGGAGCAACAATATGCCCCTGGTCAAGACCGATCACGGAAAAGTTTGCATTTGCGACGGAGGAGCCTGCGCTCGCGCCCACGTACACCAGAATGACTTCTACTCGCCCTGCGCCATTGTTGGTCAGCTCGATCATGGTGCTCGATGCGTTGCCCTGTTGCGTTGTAGGGAACTGGTAGGCGGAAGGAAGCGGCTGGTCCGGCGTGGCTCCCGTGTTGTCATGAATGGCGAACGTGAGTGTTTGCGCTGACAAACCAAGCGAGCAGAGCGAGAGGGCAAGAAGAATCCTGATCATCGAAGTCCTTTTGCGATCGCCGGCGCGGGCAGCCGGGACAGCGTTGGTTCTGTGTCGCTCAGGTGGAGTGCCCAATTCGTGCGGTCCGCCGGAAAGAACAGGTGAACCCATCGGGAAGACATCTGCTCCGCGGTGAAAACGCCAGTTGGGGACGGAAGAGTGTGGTGTCCTCCATCCGAACTTTCGAGCTCGAGGCCGTGGTCGCCGGCCCAGATAAGCTGACCGGCAAAGCGGAATGCAGGCCCTGAGACGCCTGGAAGGACATCGGACGAGATTACGTTCCCGGTGGGAAGCGAAAGAGACACGTTAGAGACGGAGCGGTCCGGATGACTAATCAGAAACCGCGCCACGTTGCTCGCCGAGAGTTCGACGGCCGTGACGATTCCATCGCTATCTAGGTTCTCGGCCACGGTCATCGAAAAACCTTTCTGCGTCCAGCGGAGGAGGGAGTGGGTACCGGGTAGCCAGACCACCGCAGTCTCGGGGGTAGATCCGATGTTCAGAATCGGAACCGGACCCGAGTACGCATAACTGCCGAGCAGCGAGCCGTCGACTCGAACCAGCTTGATATCGCCGCTTGTTACCAGGAGCCCGACGTCATTAGAAAAGCTGATTTCCTCTGTGTTGCCCCAGACTGCCTGGACCGGGACGAAGTTTCCGGGTAGGCCGTAGAGACCTTGAACAGGCAGGCCATCGTACCTTACAAATCCCGGCTTAGGCGGTGCAAGCTGAGCAAGCAAAGCTGAGGCTGAGGCCGCGAACGAGAGAATGATGGCAAGATGGCGCTGCATAAGAGTTTTTAAGCGAAAGTTATGGATGGCCCACACTGATGCTGGGCGAGCCGATAATGATCCCGGATGCTGCAGAGGAGGTAGATGACGACCGTCCTTTGTGCACGAACGCAAGTGCCGCACCCGCACCGGCGGCTGCGCCAATCAGGATGATCCACTTCGCCTTGTGATGGCCGCTTGAAGCGGCGCCCGAGCTGAGGACCGAGACACCCGGAGCCTCGCCTATGCCCGCACCGCCTGTTCCCGAAAAATTCCGCACGGGTATGTTGGCGTCGGGCGAATCGAGATCGGGTGTGGTGGGGCCGGCTGCAGCTAAAGTACCAGGTTCAGCAGATAAGGCTGAAGAGTTACGGTGTTCTACGACCACCGATGGGATGCTTTTCCGAGTTGCCGTTGAGCTTACTTTCGGCGTCGATGCCGAGTCATTCTGGACTGCGCTGGCCGAAACAGTAAGAGCCTGGCTAGGTACAGGGGCCGGAGCGGGGGCCGCCGTGATGGTCTGTTCGAGTAGCAGGCCGGCATGCCTGATGTCCTTCGCAGCGGTTATCCGGAAAGGAAGCACGCCGGGTGCAATACCCCACTGAATGGGGCCCATGTGGGCCTCGCCGTTTGCGTCCGTGTAAGCGACTTCGGCATGCGTTCCGTCTTTAAACGTGGCGGAGGGACCACTCTCGGGGGTCCGAAAGACCACTGCCGCGTTCTGCACGGGCAAACCTGCCGCATCTGTGACAGCGACTCTTAAGCTTTTTCCAACTGAACCTGCAGGTGCGCTGCCCGGCTCAGCATCCAGCAAGCGAAGCTGAAGGGACGGCGAGGTCAGATCGGGAGAAGGAGAAACCTGCGCCGTCAGCGGTGCATTTACCAGCAGTGACGCTAACAAGACCGAAACAAGTGGGGATACAAATCTCAAAACACCCTCGACATCTCATCGCACCGAGGGCTCAGTTTGTAGACTCTGATTACCGAGTCTTAGGCCCGAAGCGCGTCAGATGAGTTGAATTAGGACAACGGTGACATTGTCCGGGCCGCCGGCAGATTTGGCGGCCTCGATAAGGTGGTGGCACTTCTCGGGCAGAGTTTTCTCAGATTCGAGGGCCTGGCTCAACATTTTTTCGTTGAGGACCCCATGCAAGCCATCGGAACAGAGCAGGATCTGGTCTCCGGTGGTGAGCTGGACCATTCGCGAGTAGACACGAAGTTCCTCGGTGCTTCCTATGGCCATTGTGAGGACATGGCGCATAGGATGTTTCTTAAGCGCCTCATCGGTCAGTCCAAGCTGCGAGCCCACTTCGGCCACCCAAGTCTGATCTTCTGTGACGCAGGTCAGTTCACCATTAGTGAGGATGTACGCGCGGCTGTCCCCGACGCTACCCACCTCGAAATGGGCGTCACCCATGCTTCGAGCCACGACGAGGGTAGTTCCCATTCCGTCAAGCTCGGGATGTGTCTTGGCCGATTCACGGACGACGGAGTTTGCCTCTACAAATGCTTGCTCCAGCGATCCTTCACCCGCTGCTCCATCCTGATTCAAGAGGATTTCGTAAAGCCTCTCTGCGCCGAGGCGTGAAGCGTATTCGCCTCCGTTAGCGCCTCCCATGCCGTCCGCCAGCACGAAAATGCCAGACTCGGCATCGCTGATGAAATAGTCCTCGTTATTGGGACGGATGCAGCCTGCGTCAGACAGCCCGAAAGCCTCAAGCATAAGGCTCTCCGATTATACAGATTGCTCGAGGGTAGACGGTGTCGAGCGCCATGCTCTCACTTGGTCCGATAGAGGACGACCGCGGAGTGCTCGACCAGCCACACATGGTAGAAAATAATTGCACGTTTAGGGCCAGCATGACCCTAAAAAATCAAGGAGTTCCCTTAGTCTGAACTACTGCCTTCAGCTGTTTGTAGGCGGTCAAATCAAAGTTTCGTTTCAGACGGTCCGGCGCGGGCGACTTTCCAGGATCCTTATTGAACTCACGACGCTGAGCGCGGCCAAGCAGATCACGTGCTTCCGCATCGTCAGCGTCATGACTGAGAACAACCTGGAATTGCTTTTGAGCCTCATCGAACCTATTGTGCTTGAGCATTGCATTGCCCAAGTTAAAAAGATAAACGGTGTCGTTTGCGTCGCCTTCGAGGGCATGCTGAAAATCATCAATCGCATTCGGTTGGTTCAGCTGGTCTTCTGCTGCCCCGAGGTTGTTATAGACCTCGTTCAGGGGAAACGAAGCCACGATTTCGCGGAAGTAGTTAGCGGAGGCACCGTAATCGGCTTCGCCGTAGGCGGCGAGCCCCATTTGGAAACGAGCGTCGGCGTAGCGGGGATCGGCAAGGGGAATCCGCTGCAAGGACGAGATTGCCTGGCGGAACTCCTTGCGTTCAAGGAACAGCTTGCCCAATTCATACGCAGGATTGCTGAAGTGAGGATCGAGGGCTGATGCCTGAAGGAACCATTTCTGCTGCTGATCCTTATTGGACGAAAGCAATCCGCGGATATAGCTCTCCTCCGCATCGACCCGCGTTAGCTTCGCAGGAATCAGAAAGCGCTCGAGCGGCAGGTTCAGGGAGGGTTCCATGTAGCGCAGAGCTTCCCAGGCCAAGTGTTCTTCGAGCCGTGAGAGGTCGGCCAGCTTGCCGGCTTCCGCCAAATCGGGACCGTTATGTAGTCTCCTGAGATCAATTACGCGAGCATTTACCTGAATAGAACCGTTCTTCAGCTCTGAATCAGCAGCGGATACGACGACGTCGTAACTGCCATAGTAAACGTAGTCAGCGTCGAGGCTCTGTCCAAGCCGAATCAAGGTGGCCTCGGTATAATCCGCGCCGGGCCGCAGGGATAGGCGCTTAAGCGCTTTGGCTCGTGCCTCGCGTCCGAAAACTATTTGATTCTGCGCGCTTAGTTCGTCTTTGAGGGTTTCGGATAAGCTCTCACCGACCCAATTCAGATCAGGATAACGCGAGCTGTTGTGGAACTGTAAAACGAGAACGGTCGCGCCTTTGACGATTGGCGCTGAAGCAAATTGAACGTATAAAGCAACCGCTGCAACGAGAAGGAGGCGGTTCGAAAACACGCCTCCATCGTAACAAGCAAATAGGGTTTAGTTGCTGCCGCCTGTCGAAGCCGCGTTCTCGGTTCCGAACACAACTTTCGTGGACGTCCCGCCTATATGAATTTCATGAAGCTTGTTATCGACAAACTGGATCTGGGTGGATCCGTACTTCGTCTGCGCCTGCTCGGTATGAGCGGGAACTTCGATAACATCTTTCCCGTGCTTGAGGGTAGCGGTGTTATTGGCCAACTCTAGCTTGTAATCACCGGCCTTGACCTGCTTGCCTTCGACCGTGGTGTCATCGAGGATGCTGACTTTATATGTATTAGAAGCGGCGAAGACGGCTAGCGCACTTCCCAGCGTAAAAGTGAGTGCTAATTTGTTCAACATGGAACTGATTTCTCCTCTTAGTTAAATGACAGGCGCGGGTGTTTCGACTCGCGAATGCCAGACCGACTTTCGAGAGAAACAACGGTGTCCTTCTCGTGTCGTCTTCACTTATACATACGACTACCAGGGGCGCAAAAGTTTCGTATCTTCTGACTTTATGGCGATTTTGCATGCGAACTGTAAGCGTTATCCCGAGCGAAATCAGAAAAATGTCAGAAAGTCCGCTACTCGGTCAAGCGCCTGTCGCTGTACGCCGCTGTCGTGTCCGAAACCGCTGAGCCAAAAGACGTCCTGCTCCGAACGGAACCAAGTCATTTGCCGCTTGGCGTACTGGCGGGTCCTGGTCTGGCATTCGAGGATGGCTGCTTCGATGGGCATATGTTCCGTTAACACTTTGACCGCTTGCGCATACCCCAGCGTTTGTAGCGGTTTGGAGTGAGCCGGGACGCCCGCCGCGAGGAGATTCCTGGTCTCCTCGAGAATTCCTGTCGTGAACATATAAGTGGTGCGTTCGTTCAGTTGTGCATAGAGCCGGGCGCGGTCAGGATTCAAGCCGACCTTCAGGCAGGTGAAGCCCGGAAGAGCTTGTCTTGGCTGACCTTGAATTCCGGAGGCCGGCTGCGTTCCCAGCACGCTTAACTCTATCGCCCGGATCAATTTCTGGCCATCGTTCGGGTGGATGCGGGACGCGGATACAGGATCGCGACGAGCAAGAAACCGATGAAGGGCGCCGGGGCGCCGGTGGGCACCTGTGAGCCGCGTCCGAAGCTTCTCGTCGCGAGGTGGCGCAGGGGAGAGACCATCGAGCAGAGCGCGCAGATAAAAGCCTGTTCCGCCGGCGAGTATGGGAACCGAGCCTCGATCCCGGATCTCACGCAGGGAGGCGCGAGCGAGATTCGCGTAAGCGCCCGCCGTCATTTCTTCGTGTGGATCGAGGACATCAATAAGGTGGTGAGGTATGCCTCGCCTGGAGGCTGCTGGAACTTTGGCCGACCCAATATCGAGGCTCCGGTACACCTGAACGGAATCAAAGCTTACGATCTCGCCGCCAATTACTTCGCCGAGGCAAAGGGCCAGTTCGCTTTTCCCGCTTCCCGTAGGACCGAATATCGCGATCAGGGGGAAGGGGATGGATTGGGACGAGTCGAACGACGGTCTTTTCACGCGTTCCAGCGGTGGAAAAGTAACCCCGGGGTCAAACCACACATCCTCAGTATCGGAGCTATACTAAGTGCAATCGCTGCTTTCGCAGTGCTGACACCAAAGCTCGAACCTGTCGAATGCCTCACCCCCAATTTAAAGTTTTTGGACCAACCTGTCTCCTGGTCACGGCGCTGGTTGCGAGTTCAGCCGTTAACGCTTCTGCACAGGAAGCAAGCCATCCAGCAACAGATCCTACCAAGCTGCCCCCGGCTACCAAGCAGCAGAGCTCTCCTAAAGCTGCAGCTTACTACCATTTTGCACTTGGGCATCTCTACGAAGACCTCGCTGGAAGTTCTGGAAATCGCAGTGATTACGCGAACAAAGCCATCGAGAACTTCAGGCTGGCGATGAAGGAAGATCCGAGCGCGGGCTTTCTGGTAGAAGATATTGCAGAGCTCTACAGGATGTCCGGCCGGTTGCGGGATGCGGTTGATGAGGCTCAGCAGGCTCTAAAGGCCAATCCGGACGATCTGAATGCGCGCCGCGTGCTTGCTCATATTTACACGCAGCAGATTGGGGATGCCCAAACGAATCATGTAGATGAAAACATGGCTCGTAAAGCGATCGACCAGTACAAGTACATCACTCAGAAAGATCCGAAGGACGTGGAGAGCCTAATCATGATGGGGCGGCTGGATCGGGTGGTTGACGATTCGGTCTCAGCAGAAGCGGCTTTCAAGCAGGCGATGTCGGTGGAACCCGACAATGAGGACGCGACAGTCGGGCTGGCAAGTGTTTACTCGGACCGGGGCGATCCCAAGTCGGCCTCTGCGCTGCTGCAAGGCTTGGCACAAAAAAATCCCTCGCCGCGCGCCCTAGTTATTCTCGCGAATAATTATGAGTCGATGCGGGAGTACTCGCTGGCGGCGGACGCTTATAAGAAGGCGCTCGATCTTGATCCAAGCCGGGCTGAGCTCAAGCAAGCTATGGCGCAGGACCAGGCTCTCGCGGGCCGGTACGATGACGCGCTAAAGAGCTATTCGGAGCTGATGCAGGCGAACCCGCAGGATGCTCAGCCGTACCTGAGATCGGCGCAGATCTATCGGGAAGAGAAGAAGCTGAGCGATGCACGCCACATGATCGACAAGGCTAAGGAACTCGACCCCGACAACGTCGAAGTGCTCTTTGCCGACGCGAATCTCCTCGCCGATGAAGGGAAGAACGCGGATGCGATCGCGACTCTAAAAGGGCTGCTCGACAAGACATCCCGGCACACCTACGATCAGCAGCAACGCGGGGCACGCGCCGAAATGCTCGAGCAACTGGGAGTGCTGTATCGGAAGAACGAGCAATACGATCAAGCTGTCGCCTCCTTTCGCCAGATCTCTGCGCTCGATCCCGACCTGACGCCGCGGGTTGAAGCGCAGGTGATCGAGACCTACCGGCTGGCCAGAAACTACCCTAAAGCTCAGGAAGCCAGTGATGCCGCTTCCAAGAAGTACCCGAACGATCGAACTCTTGTCCAGACGCGGGCGGAACTGCTCGCCGACCAGGGAAAGACCGATCTCGCGATAGCTGAGCTTAAGAAGCTGCTGAATGGAAAAGGGGACCGCGACATCTACCTTCAGATGGCGGACACGTATCAGAAAGCTAAAAATTACGGCGAGATGGCGAACGCGATCAATGCGGCCGACAAGTTATCGCAGACAAAGGAGGACAAGACCAACATCCTTTTCGTCCGCGGTGAGATGCTCGAGCGGCAGAAAAAGTACGACCAGGCGGAGAGGACGTTCCGTCAGGTCATCGATTCGGATCCGAACAATGCTTCTGCCTTGAACTATTTGGGTTATATGCTGGCCGATCAGAATACGCGCCTGCCGGAAGCCCAGGATCTGATCCGGAAAGCGGTAAATCTGGACCCCAACAACTACGCCTATCTGGATAGCCTTGGTTGGGTTTACTTCAAGATGAACAAGCTCGACGACGCCGAACAGCAGCTAACGCGCTCGGTTCAGCTTATGTCAAAAGATCCGACTATCCACGATCACCTGGGTGACGTATATTTCAAGCAGGGGAAGACGAAGCAGGCAATCTCGGAGTGGCAGGCTTCGTTGCAGGAGTGGAATGCAGGGGCTACGGCCGATGCGGAACCCGATGAAATAGCCAAGGTTCAGAAGAAGCTGGATGGAGCTCGCGTCCGGCTGGCCAAAGAGCGGACTCCGTCAACGAACTAAATCTTGAGCAGAGAGCGAAGCCGCCGCGTTTGAATGCGGCTGACCGGGATTTCTGTCTGCTTGCGATCGTTCATCTTCAGCTGAAAACTAGATTTGAACCAGGGGATCACTTCCCGGATCTTGTTGATATTGACCAGGAATGAACGGTGAACTCGCCAAAATAAGTCGGGATCCAGGTTCGATTGCAGTTCTTCTATGGTCCGGTAATTGGATTGACCCTCGAACTGAGCCGTTGCGACCGTAATCGTTCCGTCATCGATGGTGGCGTAGACCAAATCATTGACATCGATTATCAAGTTGCGGTTATTGGTTCTGACCAGTAGCTTATTGCGATGACCGGCGGACTTATCGCTCGTTTCGAGAGCCCTTTCCGGTGACTGCTTATCCTCGATCATGCGCTCGGCACGTGCGACGGAATCAGCCAGCCGGTCCTTCTCGACCGGCTTGAGAAGATAGTCCAGAGCTTCGAGCCGGAAAGCTTCGACGGCATATTGGTCGAAGGCTGTCGTCAAAACGAAATGCGGAACCGGACCGTCAGAAGTCTTCACTTTGGCGATGACGCCCAAACCGTCTATTCCCGGCATCTGAACGTCTAGAAACACCAATTCAGGCTCAAGCTGCTCAATTAGTTGAACCGCTTCAAGCCCATTACTGGCAGTGGCAAGAATTTCTATTTCTGAAAAGTCTTTGAGAAGGAATGAAAGTTCGTCGCGGGCTAGCTGCTCGTCATCCACGATCAGAGTGGAAATGCTTCCCGGGCTGCCCTGCGCCATCGAATGTTAGTATATCGTAAGATCTGCATGCACCCCGCCGCGAGCAGTAGTGTGCTCGCTCTGGCCGGACACGCAGCGCGACCGATTAGGAGTTTCAAATTGTCAAAACAAGGCAACGTCCGCCTGGCGCCTGCGGACGGCAAGTTGGGTGTACTGATACCGGGTATGGGGGCTGTGACCTCCACATTTATAGCAGGTGTGGAGGCTGTCCGAAAAGGAATGGGCTCGCCAATTGGGTCGCTGACCCAGTTGGGGACGATCCGGCTTGGGAAGAGAACCGACGGCCGATCGCCTAAGATAAAGGATTTCGTTCCGCTGGCGCCGTTGGATTGCCTCGCATTCGGCGGATGGGACATTTATGACGACAACGCGTACGAGGCGGCTACCCGGGCCAAAGTATTGGACGGGCCGTTGCTCGATCAGCTGAAAGAGCCGCTCTCCACGATTCGTCCGATGAAGGCCGTTTTCGACCACGAATACGTCAAGCGGATCAACGGACCCAACCTGAAGACGGGCGCTAACAAGATGGAGCTTGCGGAAGCTTTGATGCAGGACGTCCGCGACTTTAAGCGAGACAACAACTGCAGTCGGCTGGTGATGATCTGGTGCGGTTCAACGGAGGTTTTTCACAAACCGGCGTCCGTGCACCAGAGCCTAGCGGCGTTTGAGGATGGATTGCGGAAGAGCGATCCCGATATCGCGCCGAGTCAGATTTACGCATACGCAGCCCTGAAACTGCGCGTTCCGTTTGCGAATGGCGCGCCAAACCTGACAACGGATGTTCCGGCCCTTTTAGAATTGGCTCGAAGCAATGAAGTGCCGATTTGCGGGAAGGATTTCAAGACCGGGCAAACCTACATGAAGACGCTCCTCGCGCCGGGTTTCAAGGCCCGCATGCTGGGCGTAAAAGGCTGGTTTTCTACCAACATACTTGGAAACCGAGATGGAGAAGTACTGGAGGATCCAGGTTCGTTCAAAACTAAAGAGGAAACGAAGCTTTCGGTTCTCGAGCAGATACTGCAGCCCGATCTTTATCCAGAACTGTATGGCGATCTGTATCATGCCGTGCGAATAAACTATTACCCTCCGCGCGGCGATGCCAAAGAAGGTTGGGACAATATCGACATTTTCGGATGGCTCGGTTATCCTATGCAAATCAAGATCGATTTCCTCTGTCGGGACTCGATACTAGCCGCGCCGTTGGTTCTAGATCTGGTTTTGTTTCTGGATCTTGCGCAGCGTGCCGGCATGAAAGGCATACAGGAATGGCTTTCGTTTTACTTCAAGGGGCCGATGACAGCGCCCGGGCTTTATCCCGAACACGACATCTTCATTCAGCTGATGAAGCTGAAGAATACGCTTCGCTGGATGCAAGGTGAGGAACTCATTACGCACCTTGGCCTCGAATACTACGACTAAGCAGCTTTCTGCGCCGTCTAAATAGTAGGTAACTTCATGCCTACGAGGGCGACACTTCTCAGTAAGACCGGCACACGAACTCCGGCGGGCGGGCCAGGACAGGATTCGCGACGGATCCTGGTCATCGGCGGTACTCAGTTTATTGGACGGCTGCTGGTCGAGAAGCTGGCGAGCGCGGGGCACGACGTGCATGTTCTGCATAGAAAACCCCGGCATCCGTTTGGCAAACGGGTGCACAACCTGGTAGCGGATCGTAACGATGCCGAGAGCGTGAGGAGAGCCGTCGGTGCGATCCGATTCGATGCCGTGTACGATTTCGCGTATGACTGGGACCATGGCACGACCGGCTCACAGGTGGAAGGGATTGCTCAGATTTTCGACGGTAAGGTCGGACGCTACATCTTCATGTCAAGCGTGGCGGCTTATGGAGACGGGCTGAATCATCACGAAGGAGATGCCTTAGCTCCGGACGACCACCCGAATCCTTATTGCCGTAACAAAGCCATGAGTGAACGAGCCCTCTTCCGGCTTCATCAGCGGACAGGTTTTCCCGTGGTTACGCTACGCCCTCCTTTTGTATACGGGCCGGGAAACCCCTTCTACCGGGAGGCGTTTTTCTGGGATCGTTTTCGGATGGACAGGCCTGTGATTCTGCCGAGTGAGGGGCACCGGTTAATGCAATTCATCTATGTGAACGACTTGGTGGATCTAGCGATGCGAGTCACTGAAAGCCGTAACACTGTAGGGCACGCATTTAATACGTCGAACGCGCGGGCAATTACACAACATGAGCTGCTGCTGGACCTCGCGCGAGTGGCCGGTGTCAATCAACCGGAGCTGGTTCCAATCACCCGTGAATTGATCTATCGCAGCGGGGGGCGAGTCATGGGTATGGAGAAGCTTTACTTCGGCGACTATTTCGATGTTCCGGCGATTACGCAAATCATCACGAAGGCACAGCGGATGCTCACGTTCAAGCCGACCGATTTCGAGGAAGGCCTGAAGATCACTTATAGAGCCTACCTTGCCAAGCGAGCTTTTCCAAAGCCTGATTATAGCTTTGAGGACGAACTGCTGAGCCGGTATGCGGGCCTTGCAAACGAGACACGATCGGCATAGTAGTTCCCAATTAATTTAAGCTAATTTAGCCGTTTCCATAAGGATGACGCGTCTTTGCGCAGTAGGATGGGAGTCATGAAAGCCACTCTCCTCTCCTTTGCACTGACATTGAGCTTGTGTGCAGCAGTTCCAGCTTACTCGCAGACCGTTGCACAGGATTCTAAAGATGCCGCTCATGATACAAAGACGGCGTCCGAAAAGGGATACAACAAGAGCACAAGCGGGGTTAAAAAGGGCTACAAAAAGAGCACCCACGCTACTAAGAAGGGCATCAACAAATCTGCCGACAAGGTAGCGGATAAGACCAGCACGACCAAATAGGGCTTTGCCCGCTTCCCCCCAAAGGCCTACGAGCAAACGATGCTCGTAGGCCTTTGGCATTTCGCGCAAGACTTTCTTTAAAAAAGGAATTTCAGGCTGAGCTGCAGGATGCGGGGGTTGTGAGCTCCGCTTGGATGCAGGAACGAGGCGGTGGTGATGCAGGTGGGATCACCGGCGCTGTTAGTTGCTCCTCCATAACAAGCGGCAGTAGAGTTAATACCATTCCATTGCGTGTGGTTGAAAATGTTGAACGCTTCAGCGCGGAATTCAAAAGCGCGCGTTTCGTTTCTTATTGGAAAGCGCTTGAATAATCCCATGTCGAAGTTGGTACGCCCTGGATTGTTCAGTAGGTTTCGGCCGCTATCCCCGAAGGTAAGGCCGGTTGGTTCCGCGAAAGCAGCGGGGTTGTAAAGCAGGGGTCCCAGAACGCCAAGAGTTTGATTTTGGGATGGCTTCGAGTAAGGGTCACCGACCAGATCGACAAATGAGCCTGTTCCAACGCCGTTTCCGACACCTGCGTTGTCACCAATTGCGCCATTGGTGACGCTGAAGGGCGTACCGGATTGATAGGTTACCAGTCCCGACCATTGCCACGCACCCAAAATCGTATGCAGGATTCCAGGGCGGGTGAAGAAGGGCAGGTCATAGACATAGCTCATATTGAACAGATGACGCTGGTCAAAGTTTGAGCTTGATCGTGTTGCCGCAAGGTCATAGGAGTTCACGAAATTAACATCTCCGCCGTCAGAGGAGTCGTCGATCGAATGGCTCCAGGTATAAGCAAGGCTGAGCTGCAGGCGACCCACGGTTCGACGTGCTGAGACCTGTAGAGAGTTGTAGCTCGAGTTGGCCTGGAACTCTCTCAACTGGATATCGCCATAACCGGGATATGGACGGTAGATGTCGGGGGTACCGCCGCAAGCTACGCTCAAGTTGTTTGCTGCCGGGCCAGTAACAGGGTTTCCGTTCACGAAACCGGCGCAATCTGTAGCTGTATTGATGACCTGACCAGGCAGATAGGGATTCTGAGAGCTCGAAACCGGATAGATCTGGTTGATATCCCGGCGATCACCCAGGTGTGTGCCTTTGCTGCCGGCGTAAGCGACCGTCAGCACTGTGTTGCCTGGCAATTGGCGCTGCACGTTGAAGTTCCATTGTTGAACATATGGCCAAATCGCTTTGGTAGGAATAGCGACCACGTTCAATGGACCTAACGTAGCTCCCCCGGTCGAGATGCTCGTGTAGTTCGGGACGTTGAAGACGGTGGTGTCCTGCACGAGAGGCGGACTGCCTTCGAGCGACTCAGTATTCCCTTCGTTTCCGTTGCTGTGCTCGAAGAAGATTCCGTACCCCCCGCGGATGGAAGTCTTGCCGTCTCCGACTGGGTCGTAAGCGAAGCCTACGCGAGGAGCGGGGTTCACTAGATGCCCCGCCAAACAGCCCGCAGGTACGCCGGGAGCTCCGCACTGCACCATACCGGAGAACCGATTGCCGGTCACGGTATCACTCGCGGTATCGAGAAAGATCTGAGACGGGTCGTAGGCGCCGGGTTCCCAGTTATAGGCGATCTTATGTTTATCGCGATAGGTACCGAACAAGCTGATGCGGAGACCCAGATTAAGAGTCAGCTTCTTATTAACGTGCCAGTCGTCCTGTATGTAAGGCTCGACGATTTTGTATCTCTCATAGTATTTAGGAAGCTGATTCGATTGCTCAAAAGAGTATATGTTACCGATGAGAAAATCTGCAAAACCGTTGCCGGTGCTGCCGGAGGCCGTTCCATTGAAGGTGAGAGTGCCCTGTGCTGACTGGAACACCGAACTATCTTCGTTCTTCTGAGCCGCTATGAAGGACGCGCCGAAAAGAAGATTATGGGCGCCGACGATCTTGGTGAGATTGTCTTTAAAGCTATAAGTCGGATTAGAGTTATGCCAAGGGAAATAACCTGTGGCTGCGCTGAAACCACCTCCTGCGTACTCAGCTGTGTTTTCAATAGTCACGTTGGGCAGAAGACCGCGGAAACCATTGTCGAAAATGCCCGGCATGTCAAAATTGCTGGGGCGCTGAGCATTGCCAATAGTGTTCAGCGAAATGTGATCCGTCGTGTAACTAAAGACGAATTCGTTCAGAAGAGTAGGGGAAACAGTTGAGGTAAGGTTGGCTACCAAGCTGACACCCGGTCCAACGAAGCTAGTTCCTACTGTAGGAAAGCTTCCTGCCGGGGCGCTCCAGAGAGTGGTGGCCGTGTCTGTGTTCCACGAATCGTGAATGAAACGAAAGAAGAACCGCTGTTTATCTGAGATGTTCTGATCGATCCGGACCAGTTCCTCGCGAAAATTAGTCTTTTGAGCCGGGGCTGCGTTGAAAAAAGAGGCTGCGCCCGAACCACTGTTCACCGGCGAAATGAGGGGGAGCAGAGTCTGGGCCTGGGCAGTAACCGGTACAGTGTTGTTCGGAAAGTAAGAACCGGTCTGCGGATTCAAGGGACAGTTCGGAAATCCGGTTGCGTTAACCGCGCTTCCAGCTGCTGGACACACGTCGGAGAAGTTCCCGTTTCTCTCCTCGTTCGAGGGCACCTGCTGGTTAAAAGAGGTACCTGGGACCAGTTCCTTGCGCCACTCTTCCGAGAAAAAGAAGAACGTTTTGTCGCGACCGGTGTTATATAGCTTTGGGATGAAAACGGGCCCGCCGATGGTGTAACCGAAGTCGTGCTTCTTATACTCGGGTCGAGTGTTCTGGAAGAAGTTTCTCGCGTTAAAGTCTTCGTTCCGCAGGAATTCGAAAGCATCGCCGTGAAAATCACGAGTTCCTGACTTGGTGATGGTCTCGATCGTTGCTGACCCGTTGCGACCATACTGCGCTCCGTAATTCGATGTAAGAACTTTGACTTCGGCGATTGCGTCCACATTGGGGTACGTGTTCAGGCTGCTATTGCTCCCGTTATCCATGTTGTCCCCGCCGTCGAGTTCCCAATTGTTGTACTCAGTCCGGCCGCCGTTGACGCTGAAGAGTACGCTTCCGGTGATGCCAACGGTTCCCTCATCCTGCCCGGTCTGATTGCTGACGCCAGGTATGAGCGTAACGAGTTGAGTGAAATTTCGGCCATTCAGCACCAGCTGATCAATCTGCTTGTTGGTGA
This sequence comes from Terriglobia bacterium, assembly GCA_963723645.1. GTDB lineage: Bacteria > Acidobacteriota > Terriglobia > Bryobacterales > Bryobacteraceae > Bog-105. The sequence continues at coordinate 361,659 of CAVRRR010000003.1, read as the reverse complement.
TTGTCCCTGAAAGCTCGGCCGTTTCGGTTTGAACCTGAGACACGTTGGTGCCTGCAACGGTGACTTCGGAGCTAATCTGGCCCACGCTCAGCGACGCGTCGGCGCGACCCTTTTCCGCAACCCGGAGCACCAGATCCTTGATCTGGTATTGCTGGAACCCCTCCGCCTTGACATTCACGTTGTAGGTTCCGGCGGGCAGGCCCGGAACCAGATAATCGCCGCTGTCGTTGGTGAGGACTGAACGTGTGAACGCTTGCTGATTATTCGTGATTGTCACGGTTGCGCGCGGGACTGCGGCACCGCTCGCATCGCGCACCGAACCGGTAAGGGAACCGTCTTGAGCCCAGCAAACGGCGGAACCCAAAAACACCCCTAAAACCCAAACAAATAAAACTCGAACAAGAGACCCCATATAACCTCTTCCGGGCGAGACCCAGCCCTTGTGATCGTTGGCGGCAAAGCAAGCGTTTGCGGCAAAGGATTGCTGTGTGCTTAGCAATATAGAAGACGGCTGCTCCCGTGTCAAGAAAAAGGTTCAGGCAGCGGCGGCTTTCAGGTCCTATGCCGGCCATCTTTCAGAACTTCGCAAACGTTTGCTATCTTAGGCGCCTGAGGAGTACCTCGAGCCGAGGTCGTCAGAGGGCAATCACACTATGTCGGTGTTAATGCGGGACGTCGCCAGGAAGTCGGGTGTTTCGATCACTACGGTTTCGCATGTCCTAAACGAGACGCGGCCGGTTGCGGAAAAGACTCGCGCCCGAGTATTGCGAATCGCGGCTGAACTGAATTACTACAAGAACACATCTGCGCGCCTGCTGGTCCGGGGGCGAAGCGATTTACTCGGGCTGATTATCTCGGATATCGAAAACCCTTTCTTTCCGGAGTTGATCAAGAGTTTCGAGAACGCTTGTACGACAGAACGAATGGAAATGCTGCTCTGTGCGACGAATTACGACCGAACTCACGCCGAGAAGGCCTTGCGGCGTATGCTGGAGAACCGTGTTCAGGGCGTAGCCGTCATGACATCACAGTTCGATGACACGCTTGCGGCGCAACTCACGGAAAAGAATGTTCCGCTTGTATTGCTTGGTTCCGGCGCTTCCAGGAACAAACGAAGTACGATTGCGATTGATTATTCAAGAGGCATTTCAGATGCAGTGCGACATCTTCTGGATTTAGGCCATCGGGACATTGCGGTCGCCGCAGGTCCGCAGGATCAGATTTCAGCAATCGAGCACAAAGACGCGGTGTTGAGGGCTATGAAAGAGTGCGGCTTGCAGCCGTTCCGCGTTCTGGAAGGAGATCACCGGCCGGAAAGCGGAGCCTGGGCGGCTAAGAAGCTCCTGAACGGCACCGAACGCCCGACCGCGATCTTCTGCGGCAACGATCGTATGGCAATCGGCGCCATGAGTGCCGCGTCCGCAATGGGTTTTCGGGTGCCGAATGACGTGTCCATCGTCGGGTCAGATGACGTTTGGATAGCCCGCTACTGTTATCCGGCTTTGACCACCGTCCGAATTCCGCGAGACACCCTCGGACAACTGGCGTTCGACGTTCTCGTGAAAATGGTTCGCTCGAAAAGGAAGCTCGGCATTGAGCATGTCCTCGCAACACAGTTGATTCAGCGACGGTCTACAGGTCCGGTACAAAGTAAGAGTATGCAATCACAACAATCGTCCGCCATGGAGTCTTATGCCCGCTAAGGGGAAAGTCAAGGTCGGGATCATCGGATCTCAGTTTGAGGCCGACATTCACGCGGTCTCGTTTCAGCTCATGCCGGAAGAAGCAGAGGTGGTTGCGGTCGCTTCGCCAACACCCGGCAACGCGGAGAAACTCGCGAACAAGTATGGAATACCGCGTGTGTTCCTCGATTACCGCGAGATGCTGAAGGAGTCCGATATCGAAATGGTGACGATCACCGCGCCGAACCGCCTTCATGCGCAAATGACGATCGACATTGCGAATTCAGGCAAACATGTCGTTTGCGAAAAGCCGCTCTGTATGACTCTCGCGGAAGCGGACGAGATGATTGAGACCTGCCAGCGGAAGGGCGTTATGCTCGGTTACGCCGAGGAACTCTTCTTTACGCCGAAGTACGTCAAGGCGAAAGAAATGGCCGATCAAGGCGGTTTCGGCAAAGTGCACATGGTAAAGCAAAGTGAAAAGCACTTCGGCCCGCACAGTCCATGGTTCTGGGACATGGAGCAAGCCGGAGGAGGAGCCATGATGGATCTGGGCTGCCATGGCGTCGCTTTCTGCTACTGGTTTCTGGGGCGCCCAGCGATAAAGACGGTGTATGCGCAATTAGGAACTTATGTTCACCGGGACAAGACTAAGGGAGACGACGACGCCATCTGCATTCTTGAGTTTGAAAACGGTGCCGTGGGTGTTGTCGAATGCAGCTGGGCCAAGCGAGGCGGGATGACCGACCGGACGGAAATTTATGGAGAAGGCGGGGTCACATACGCCGATTTGCACATGGGAAATGCTCTACCCACCTACAGCGAGTATGGGTTTGGTTATGCGGTGGAGAAGGCGCCGACCACCAATGGCTGGAGCTGGCCGGTCTTTGAAGAGCACTGGAACTATGGAATTCCGCAAGAAATGCGTCATTTCGCGAGGGTGGTGCGGGGAAAAGAGACCTTGCAGGCTTCGGGCGAGGATGGACGGCAGGTGATGCAAGTGCTTTACGCCGCATACGCTTCGGCGGGTGCGGGCCACAAGATCAAAATGCCTTACACGCCGAAAACCAGCAGACCGATTGAGGAGTGGTTGGGAAACAAGCTGAAGTGAGCACGCCGCTTCTCGAAAACATTTTGAATCAGGCGGTCGCGCTGCGCCAGGTGGCGCGATATCAGTCTGCGGAAGGGCGGCTCGCGTTGAATCGGGCGGCTGCTCAGCTCAAATCCAAGGAACGGATTGTGCTCAGCGGTATGGGCGCTTCGTTGTTCGCCTGTATCCCGTTCGAATATGCCTTGGCGCGGCACGGAATCCAGGTCTCGACGGTGGAGACGAGCGAGCTGCTGTATTACCTTGCTCCGACGGTGGACGAAGGAACTGCGGTGGTTCTGGTGTCACGTTCGGGCGAGAGTGTGGAAGTGATAAAGCTTCTCAACCTTCTTCGCGGCCGAGGTGTGAGCGTAATTGGCCTCGCCAATGTCCCGGAAACCGCGTTGGCGTTGGCTTCAAACTACCCGATTGTCCTCGGCAGCCCTGCCGATCAGCTCGTCGCGATTCAAACGTACACGGGCACCTTGGCCGTCTTTGCATTGCTCGCGGCGGTCCTTCTCGGAGAGTGGAACGAAGCTATGACGGAGCTCGAAGAAGCGGCTGATGTACTATCACGCTGGATTCCGGAATGTGTATCAGCGAGCGAGCAGTGGAAAGCGTTCCTAAGCAGCGGCCGACCGATGTATCTGCTGGGCCGCGGGCCAAGCCTCGGTGCGGTCTTTGAAGGTAGTTTGCTCATGCATGAAACCGCTAAGCTGCCCGCCGTCGGCTTATCGGCTGCGCAGTTCCGGCACGGACCGGTCGAGGTGACAGATGAAGATTTCCGAGGCATCATCATCGGCACTCGGCAGGTGACCTCCAAACTCGACGCAGCCCTGGGTGAAGACCTCGCCAAAATGGGCGGACAGGTGCGCTGGGTGGGACCGGCAGAAAGCGACAGTTCAGTTCCTCCGCTAGTGGCGTGGCCGGACGGTGTGCCGGAGCGCTTTGTGTCTCTGGTCGAAGTAATTCCGCTGCAGATGGCTGCTTATCGCGCGGCCGAGTGGCGGGGAATTAGGCCGGGAGATTTTCGCTGGGCGCCGCTTGTGACACGCTCAGAGACAGGGTTCTCGATTCCGGGCTGATCGGATATTGATGGCGGCTTCTATCGCAAAACCGATTTTGTGTGTGGATATCGGGGGGACCTCCACCAAGACAGCAGTGCTTAGTTCACCCGGTCAGATCCAGTATCTCGAGACCATTCCGACCAAACCGGATGCCGAATCTTACTTCGCGGGTCTCACACTGCTTGTTGCCAGAACCCGTCAAACGGCGACGGCAGAGTTGAAGCAGCAAGTCACGCAATTAGGGGTCGCACTGGCGGGCTTTCTCGATCCCGATCGAAATCACCTTGTCTACAATTCGAATCTCGCCTGGCTGGAGGGTTTCCCTCTTCGGGAACGGCTGCTGAATGCGTTTCCCGATCTCGAGATCGAGTTCGAGGTCGATTCGAACGCCGCGACTTTGGCGGAATTACAGTTTGGTTCCGGAAAGGGCAGCAGCCGGTTCCTGTGTGTTACTTCCGGTACCGGGCTGGGAGTTGGCATGGCGATCGATGGCGTTCCTGTGCGTTTCGCTTACGGATGCCTGGGCGATATCGGCCATATCGTTGTTCAAAGAGACGGGCCCATATGCACTTGCGGTGGACGGGGCTGCGCCGAGATTATGGTCTCAGCCCCGGTTCTGGCGCAACAGTACAGGACGCAGATCGGCGCCAGTCGCGAGCTGACCCTACGCGACGTTATCGAAGACGCCGGAGCCGGTGATCCTACGGCTATCTCCGTGTTGGAACGAGCGGGTGAGTGGCTGGGTGTGGCTATAGCTTCGATGGCAAACGCGTTTTTTCCGGATCATATTGCGATTGCGGGGGGCCTGTCGGCGGGAGGCGAATTTGTTTTGCGTCCTGCTGAGCGAGTGTTCAGAGAGACGGCTTCTGTGCTGGCCCGATCCAAGGCAACGTTTGCGCGGGCCATGCTCGGTTCAGAAGCAACCCTGATCGGTGCAGCGGGGCCGTTCTTGGGAAGAGAGGTGACAAGGTAAATGGCTAATCAAGCGCCCGACCGCCGGAAAGTTCTGGAGATGATGGCGAAGGCCGCGGGGGCGAGCCAGTTCCCGGGCTTCAGCCGATGGGTATTCGCCGGAGAGCACCAGCACAGCTCATCGACCCATGTCGAACCGAAGCCTGCTACTTATCGCCCACAGTTTTTTACAGCAGACGAGTACCAAACGATTGACACCTTAACCGAGCTGATCATTCCCAAGGATGAAACTCCGGGTGCAAGGGAAGCGGGCGTGAGCGAGTTTATCGATTTCATGGCGGCGCACGGAGAGGTGGAACTGCAGATGCCGATGCGTGCTGGCCTGCGCTGGCTGGAAACAAGGGCGCAAGATACGCACGGGGTGGCGTTTAGCAGATTGGCGCCTGGCCAGCAGGAGGGTCTCTTACGAGAAGCCGCTTATCAGAACAGAGAAGGGCAGCAGGACATGACGGGGCGCAAATTTTTCGAATTGATGCGCCGTTACACCGTAATGGGGTACTACACAAGCCGCGTAGGCCTTGACGAACTTGACTATCCGAGCCTTCGTTTCTATACCCAGTCGCCTGCGTGTCCACACAAGGACGATCCCGAACATAAGCACCTACCCGCGGCGAGGTTTTGATGGACAAACAGGTTAATTCCCGAAAGGTCTACGATGTGATCGTCATCGGAACGGGCGCCGGGGGCGGAATGGCGATTCACACGCTCTGCAAAGCCGGGGCAAAAGTTTGTGCCCTCAACGGAAGCCGGCGCTTACATCCGGCGAAGGATTTCAGGAATCACCGGATGTCTTATGACATGCCGTTTCGCGGTTTCGGTGATCCCAAACAGCGCGCGAACTGGATCGGCTATATGGATAACGAGTACACGGAAGGCATTTGGGAGCACGACATCGTGTTTACAACTGCCCCGGGTACGGAATGGACTTGGCGGCGTTGCTTTGCTGTAGGCGGAAAAACAAACTTTTGGGGAAGGTCTTCCGCGAGGTTCGGGGACATCGATTTTCGGGCGGCGAGCCGGGATGGGTACGATGTCGACTGGCCGATTAGCTACGAGGAGATCGCACCGTACTACAGCCGCGTGGAACGGATGATCGGCGTCGCGAGCACGATTCAGAACCGGAGCAGTAATCCGGATGGCGAATACCTGCCGCCGATGAATTTCCGGTGCATAGATCGGATTTTGGAGAGTGGAGCGCGGAAGGTTAACATCCCCTATCTGCCCGACCGCATCGCCCAACTCACCGTTCCGCACGCGGGACATCCTTCCTGCCATTACTGCGCCAATTGCACGGACGGCTGCGATGTCGGGGCCTTTTTCTCAACACCCTGGTTCTTCCTGCCGGAAGCAGAAAAGAGCGGGAACCTTGAATTGCGTACCAACGCGCTTGCAAAAAATGTCATCGTCGACGAGAACGGGCGAGCGGCCGGCGTTGCCTATATCGACCGAACAACCAAGCAGGAAATAGAGGTCCATGCGAAAGCCGTGGTGGTCGCGGCCTCCTGCGTAGAATCTGCACGCATACTGCTCAACTCAAAATCGCGGTATTGGCCAATTGGGATCGCAAACTCGAGCGAGCAGGCCGGAAAAAATCTGTGCGATCACCTGTACGGCACGACAGCCCGCGGTTACTTCCCGCAATTACTTGGACAGCCGAGCTTTCCTGATAATGTGTCGTCGAGTACTGTTGCCTGGCTGCCGCGTTGGCAAAATCTGGAAAATCCACGCCAGGAAAAGTTCATCCGAGGTTATTCTGTATATCCCGACGGGGGCTGCAGCGACTTTCCATATTACTTCGATCAGATCGAAGGATTCGGACGCGAATTCAAGCGCGAGATCAAGCGACGCTATCCAACGCCCGTCAGCTTCTATATCCAGGCGCCCACGCAACGGAGCGATTCGAATTTTGTGGACATTGACCCTTCGGTGAAGGATGCGTATGGCATTCCCGCTGCCCGGCTTCACTTCCAATGGGATTCGAATACGTTACTGATGTGGCAGCATGGGAAGGACTCTTGTGAAGAACTCCTGCGGGCCAGCGGGGCCGAATATTCAGGATCTGCCGAACACCCTGACATGCCCGGCACAAGTCTGCACGAAACAGGTACTCTGCGAATGGGCAACGATCCCAAAAGGTTTGTCACGAATCGATTCGGACAGACCCACGATGTGCCAAATCTTTACATTTGTGATGCCAGTGTCTTCCCGAACTGCACGGACAAGACTACAACAATCTCGATTCTGGCGTTCACACTCAGAACATCAGAGTTTCTCCTTGAAAACTTGCGAAGGGCTTGAACGGCAAGGTCATGTGACCCGAACAGAGCCGCAAACGGCGGATTCGTCCCAGCGAAGTAAGGCTTTCAGTCTTGCTATGCTTTGGCTGAATGCAGACGGCGATCATGGACTTATTCGAGGAAACCGGCGCTTATCTGCGAGGACACTTCCGGCTGACAAGCGGTCTCCACAGTGGAGAGTACTTGCAGTGTGCAAAGGTACTTGCTTACCCAGTTCACGCGGGACGTTTGGGCCGGGAATTAGCTGAGAAGCTGCAGCCGCTCGTCGACGCGGCTCAAGTGCAAACCGTGATCTCACCCGCAATTGGCGGGATCGTTATTGGTCACGAGCTCGCGCGCTCGCTGGCGTCGCATGCCATTTTTGCCGAACGTGATCCGGCTTCAAACCAGATGGTCCTCCGCCGCGGGTTCGACATCTCAAAAGGCGAGTCCGTCGTCGTTGTCGAGGACGTGATTACAACAGGAGGAAGCACTCGGGACGTTCTTCGGATAGTAGACGAATTGGGCGGTCAGGTCTTGGCTGCCGCATCGATTATCGATCGCAGCAATGGGCGGGTCGATCTCGGTGTGCCGAGGATTGCGCTCGAGACGCTAGACCCGATCACCTATGACCCTGACGATTGTCCGCTGTGCCGGCAAGGAATTCCGGTTGTGAAACCCGGGTCGCGGCGCGGGTGAGGAATCTGCGGTTTCAGGTCGCCTACGATGGCACAGATTTTCACGGGTGGCAGGTTCAGCCTGGGCTGCCGACGATCCAGGGTGTCTTAGAAGACAGCATTGGCCAGATCGAGGGTGCTGCCGTGCACGTTGCAGGATCCGGCCGCACCGACGCCGGCGTTCATGCCCTCGCTCAAGTAGCGGCAGTAAAGATCAATAACTCGATTCCACCCGACAACTTCCGCCGCGCCGTAAATCGGCTTCTCCCTCGCTCGATTCGCGTCAGCGACGTTCGCGAGGTTGATTCAGAGTTTCATCCGCGCTTCGACGCGCGCCGCAAAACTTATGAGTATCGAATGTTCCGTGAAGAGATATGCCAACCTTTTGAGCGAGATTTTGTTTATCACTACCCGTACCCGCTGGACGAAGCCGGGATGGAATGCATCGCGCCGTTGCTCGAAGGCGAGCACGACTTCACTGGGTTTGCAGCATCGGACGAGCGAGATGCTCGGCAGACGTCGAAGCGTCGAACGATTTTTGCATCCGGCTTCGCGCGCCGGGGGAGTGTTCTGATTTACTCGGTATGTGGGTCCGGATTTCTGAAGCATATGGTGCGTAACATAGTCGGAGTGTTCTTGGAGGCGGGGAAAGGGAACATAGACTGTAAAGGGCTCCTGGCCCGGCTTGAGCCAGGTTCCGGGATAAAGGCGGGACCCGCCGTTCCGGCTCGCGGCTTGTTTCTGGTCTCGGTCGAATACTGACGGCGTAAACATAAAAGTGAGTTGCTTCCGTAAAGTCCTGGTCGCCAACCGCGGAGAGATCGCGGTTCGCATTATCCGTGCGCTCCGTGAAATGGCAATTCCAAGCGTAGCTGTCTTCTCGGTCGCGGATCGCGGCGCGCTTCACGTGCAGATGGCGGACGAGGCGGTCCCTATCGGCCCTGCGACCTCATCTGAAAGCTATCTCTCCAGTACCCGCATTCTCGAAGCAGCGCACCTGACCGGGGCTGAAGCCATTCATCCCGGTTACGGTTTCCTCAGCGAGAACGCAGCTTTTGCCAAAGCGTGCGGCGACGCGGGTTTAAAGTTCATCGGTCCACACTGGCAAGCAATTGAGCAGATGGGTTCAAAGACGGCAGCCCGCCGTGTGGCAATAGCGGCAGGAGCGCCGGTCGTACCGGGTACCGAGCGTGGGCTACGCGAGGTCGACCAAGCACGATCCATTGCCGCCGAGATCGGTTATCCGGTGCTGCTGAAGGCGTCTGCCGGAGGCGGTGGCAAGGGAATGCGACGAGTCGATAGCGAGGCCGATCTGCTGGCAGCGATGCGTCAGGCCTCGAGCGAAGCCGAGCGGGCATTTGGGTCCGGCGAGATTTATCTCGAGAAGCTCATCGAACGGCCGCGTCATATCGAGATCCAGGTACTCGGTGACGAGCACGGCCACCTCATCCATCTGGGCGAGCGTGAATGTTCGATCCAGCGCCGCCATCAGAAGATCGTGGAGGAATGCCCGTCGCCTCTGATTCTGGCGCAGCCGGAACTGCGCGAGCGTATAGGCGAGGCCGCCCTCCAGATCGCGAGAGCTGCTGGCTACTACAACGCGGGAACGCTCGAGTTCCTTGCTGATCAGCACGGCGCCTTCTACTTCCTCGAAATGAATACCCGGCTGCAAGTCGAGCATCCTGTCACCGAATGGGTCACCGGCATTGATCTTGTGCAATGGCAGATACGGATAGCCGCGGGCGAGCCGCTCACCATGCGGCAGGAGGACATTTCCTGGCGGGGGTCGGCGATCGAGTGCCGGATTTACGCGGAAGATCCGGCCAACAACTTCCTCCCGAGTCCGGGCAAAATCTTGCACTATATCGAACCGTCGGGACCCGGGATTCGAATGGACAGTGGCGTTTACCCCGGTTGGACGGTGCCCATCGACTACGATCCGTTGCTCGCAAAGTTGTCTGTGTGGGCGGCCAATCGTGGGGAAGCCATCGAGCGTATGTATCGGGCGGTGTCTGAATATCGAATTCTCGGACTGCTCACAAATCTTTCCCTGTTCGGGCGATTGATGAAGGACGAAAACTGGAAGGCCGGACGCCTCGATACGGGTTTTCTGGACGGGTTTATGAACGATCATCAGGCGGGACCCGGCGATCGGACGGCCGAGATTGCGGGTACACTGGCGGCTGCCTTAAAGGCATTCGAGTCGTCAGCTGTACCGGAGCCTGCGGCTGCGTTCAGCAATTGGCGTGCGGCCGGCATGAGAACGCTCCTCTAATATGAGGCTGCGGGTTACTATCGATGGAGAAAGCAGTTTCCTCGAGGTGCAGCAAAGCGGCGGGGAACTGGCCTATCGGTTGCAGGGCGTTGATACGCCCTCGAGCAGTGCTTCTGTTGAAGAGATCGGGCCGGGCGTTTTTTCATTCCTACTAGGTACAAAGAGCGTTACTGTTGATCTCGTTCGAACTGGCCCGGAGCTCGAGGTTTTGGCGCTCGGGCGGCGGTTCGTGATCTCTACCGGTGACCTTCGGGACCGGCCGGCGATGCGCGAAAAACAGGATGCGGCGGGGACCATGGAGGTTCGCGCTCAGATGCCGGGGAAGGTAATTCGACTCCTGGTGGAACCGGGAGCAAGAGTTGAATCCGCGCAACCTGTGATTGTCGTCGAAGCCATGAAAATGCAGAACGAAATGAAATCTCCTAAGGCGGGTCTAGTCACCAAAATCTACGCTGTTGAAGGCGCTACGGTTTCAGCGGGCGAAAGGCTGCTGGCGATCGAGTAGCGCGGTTCACCATGGCAAAGCAGGACTGCAGCTCATGCGGGGGAACGGGATGGACTATTTCGGAACAGGATGGCGTGTCTTCCGCTCGCCGGTGCCATTGCGTAGCTGAGACTCAAGGCAAAGAGCTGGAGCTACGCTCCGAGATTCCCGAGAATTACCGAAGCGCTTCCTTCGATAATTTCTATCTTCCGCACGATAATCCGACGGCTTCCCGACAGCTCCAAAATGCAATGCTGCCAATTAAGGGATACGCCAATAATTTCCCAAACCTGAAAGATCGGATAGGCCTTCTACTGATAGGCCCGCAGGGTGTCGGAAAGACTCATCTCGCGGTCGCTACTCTGCGGGAAGTCGTAAGCCGCGGCCACCAGGGAATCTTTTTTGATTACCAGAATCTGTTGGAGCGCATCCGGTCAGGCTACAACGAGAAAATTGGTACAAGCAATCGGGAGACCTATCAAACTGCTCTCGAAGCGGAAGTTTTACTCCTGGACGATCTTGGCGCGCACCGAGTGACCGATTGGGTGGAAGATACAGTTACTTCAATCATCACCTATCGTTGTAATGCCCGGAAGCCGCTCATTGCTACGACGAATTTCGTCGACCCGGATATGGGTGGAATCGCTGTCCAGAAAACGCCCGCTGGATCTGCCGCCAAGTACAGCGTGCATGACACGCTGGAAGAGAGGATCGGAGCCCGTGCAAGATCCCGGTTGTTCGAGATGTGTACGGTCGTGCAGATGTGGGGCCTTGCCGATTACCGGCAGCGGCCCCGTCGAAAAGCGTTCTAGGCTTTTGCCGTCGCTCCAAAGCTAGCCACGGCGGCCTTCTCGTCTTCAAATGCAGGGAAAATAGTGTGAAGCTTAGTGATTTGCATCAGGTCTTTCATTTTCCCTTGCAGATGCAAAAGCTTGACTGCACCGCCCTGGTTAGTTGCGGTGGTGTAGGCGCCCACCAGTTCCCCCAGTCCGGCGCTGTCTACGTAGCCGACATCCGCCATGTTAAGAACGATGTTCTTCGTGCCCTGCGCGAGCAGCGATCGCAGCTCATCGCGTAGGATCCCCGTATTCTCGCCGAGCGTAATCTTTCCGTTGAGGTCGACAATCGCCACCTCACCCACTTTTCGAACTTTAGCAGAAAGTGCCATTCTGAGCTCCTTGACCTGACTTGCAGCGTTTCATTCTAGCGTAATCAATTGTTAAAACAATACTAGACTGCTGCAACTAACAGGGTACTGGCGGCCGCCGTTAAACTAGCATTGATGAAGTTGGGTGTAGATTTTGGAACGAATCGTACTGTCATCGCCGCTGCCGATCGCGGAAATTATCCGCTGGTCTCGTTCGAAGCGGGCGATGGAACGGTCTCCGACTGGTTCCCTTCCCTGGTGGCCGTGAATGGCGACCAGCGCCGATATGGTTGGCAGGCGTGGGAGCTGCAAGGAGAGGCTTCCTGGACGGTAGTTCGCTCGCTCAAACGGTTGCTGGAGCATGCCGGTCCGCAAACCGCGCTTGACCTGGGTGAGAAGAACGTTAAGGTTGTCGATTTGCTGCACGGTTTCACTCGTGCGCTGAGCTTGAGTCTGCGGGAGGGTTCCAATATACGACCCAGGCCGGGCGAGCAGTTCGAGATCATGCTCGGTGTTCCGGCCAACGCCAACAGTAATCAGCGGTTTCTTACGGTCGAAGCGTTCCGGGCAGCGGGGTTTCGGATTTTGGGCTTACTTAATGAGCCAAGCGCTGCCAGCATCGAATTCGGACACCGGCACCGGCAAGGTCGGGGGAGTCGAGAAACGATCTTGGTATACGACCTTGGCGGCGGAACCTTCGATGCGTCTCTTGTGACGCTCGATGAGAACGTTCACCACGTCGTTGCGTCGGAAGGCATTCCTTCTATAGGAGGGGATGATTTCGATCACCTACTCGCTGACTTGGCGCTCGATGCGGCGGGCGTGAGTGTCACCGAACGTGATGAACTGCCAGCTTCGGGCTGGTTCCGTCTCTTAGAAGAATGCAGAACCAAGAAGGAGTCGCTCAATCCTAATTCGCGCCGGCTGGTTATCGAGCTTGAACACGCGCGTCCGGACTGGGATTCGGTGCAAATCCCGATGGCTCAATTCTACGATGCTGCGCGGCCCTTAGTCGAAGAGACGATCGCGGCTGCGGAGGATTTGCTGCGGGGTATCGATGACACTTTTGAAGCTCTCTATGTAACGGGTGGCGGCAGCGAACTCCCGCTTGTGACGCGTGTGTTACGCGAGCGCTTTGGGCGGCGCGTGAAACGCTCGGCTTACACCCGATCGGCGACTGCCATCGGGTTGGCGATACAAGCCGACCAGCCCGATGCGTATAAGTTAAGCGATCAGTTGTCGCGCTATTTTGGGGTCTGGCGCGAGGCCGAGCAGGGTACACGAATCGTATTCGATCCGCTCTTCGAGAAGGGAACCCCACTTCCTTTGCCCGGTCAAGCGGCCCTGTCGATCCGTCGAGAATACTCGCCGGTTCACAACGTCGGCCACTTTCGATTTCTTGAGTGCAGTCATAGGACCGTAGACGGAGTACCAACAGGAGACGTAAGCATGTGGGACGAGATCAGGTTTCCGTTCGATCCGGCACTCGAGAAAGCCGCAGATCTGGCGGAGGAGGTAGTGCAGGCGTCCCTTCCCATTCCGGCGCAGCACATCGAGGAGCTCTACCAGTGCGATGGCGGCGGCGGAATCACGGTCACGATTGCAAATCACTCTTCCGGCTACTCTCGGGTCTTCCGTCTTGGGCGCTGGTCGCAAGGGGACAACAAACCCCTTCGAGCGATCACGCGCCGAAAGAAGAGTTCTAGTGCAGCGGCGTCCGCGACGACTTAATCTTACCTTCGAGAAGGCGTTCCAGCTTCGAGCCCTGGACGATCATCGTCTCATTTCGCTCGGGTCCATTCGAGACGGAGCCGATCTCCACGCCGGTCCTCTTTTCAAGGAATTCGAGATAGCGCTGCGCTTCGAGAGGCAGCCGATCAATGCAAGAAACGCCTTGCGTCGATTTTTTCCAACCGGGCAGAGTCTCAAAGATCGGTTTGATCAATTCCATGCGTCGTGTACTTGCCGGCATGTGCGTGATAGTCTCACCACCGACTTCGTAAGCCACACAAACAGGAATTTCGTCCAGACCATCCAGGACGTCGAGCTTTGTCATTATGAGGCTGTCAAATCCGTTTACTTCGGCCGTATATCGCAACAGCGGTACGTCGAACCAGCCGCAACGTCTGGGGCGTCCCGTCACGGACCCGTACTCGTTGCCAGCTTGCCGAATCTTCTCGCCTAACTCGGATAGTTCTTCGGAAGGAAAAGGGCCGGCTCCGACCCGCGTGATGTAGGCTTTCGAAACCCCAACAATACCGTCGATTTTGTTGGGCGGAACGCCCGTCCCGATGCAGGCGCCACCAGCTGAAGCGCTCGAACTTGTGACGAAGGGATAGGTGCCGAAATCGACGTCGAGCATCGTGCCTTGGGCTCCCTCGAAAAGGACACTGCGGCCTTCGCGGATCATGCGGTTTAGCAGGTGCGAGGTATCGCAAGCGAGTGGTCGCATCTGCTCGGCATAGAGCTTATAGCGTTCGAGAATTTCGTCGAAATCACCTGGATCGGCGATTTCGAATGCATCGGCAATTAGCTTCTTGTCCTCTGCTAATGCGCGATATAGGCTTTCGAAATCGTTGTCGACCAGATCCGCTACCCGGATGCCCCGGCGAGCGACCTTGTCTTCGTAGCATGGTCCGATCCCTCGCGAGGTAGTTCCGATCGGAATGCGATTTTCACGAGCTTCGGAGATCTTTTCGATGGTCCTGTGGAAAGGAAAGAGAACGTGAGCGCGATTGCTTATTTTCAGTTGAGATCTTACATTGATCCCGGCCGTCTCCAAGGTTGCGATCTCGTCCAGTAAGGCCGCCGGGTCGACAACTACCCCGTTGCCTATGATCGCCTGAACACCGGACCTCAAGATCCCACTCGGGATCAGTTTAAGGACAAACTTCTTGGCGCCAATGTAAACCGTGTGACCGGCGTTGTGACCGCCCTGATAGCGAGCCACCGCGTCAAATTTCTCGGAGAGCAGGTCAACGATCTTGCCTTTGCCTTCGTCGCCCCATTGAGCCCCGAGCACAATCAAATTGCTCATGAGTTTAGGAAGAAAACTTCAAAACTCCCGATTGTACCGCAATCGGCAAAACTTCCTTAAGAATCATAAACTTGGGTGCGTTCAGGCCGGGCGGTGGCGCAGCTGGGCTGTGTTACCTTGGCTTTAATGCAGATGTGTGGCGTCCTTACGGCGCTCGGCCCCGACATCTTTAGCCAACTAGTGCGGGGCATTTCTATAGGCAAGCTCAGGACGTACCAGGTCTACGAAAGGTTCAAGCTTCGCGCCAGATTGGTCAAGCTTAATGGGGAAGCGCTTCGCAAGGCGGAACCGAGATTTTGGGCTCGCATCGAAGCCGGCGAAGAGGACTTTGCAACTGACCTTTCGCAGGTTTTCCTCCTGTCTCATCTCGATATGGTCGTGGATGTCCTCGACTCGTTGAACATCCCTAACGAACAGGGTTTCTTCGACAAGGATCTCAAGCCGGAAGAGTACTTGACGGAAGGGTGGCAGGCGCGTGTATTCGAGCAGTTCTCGGGCAAGTACCCGCGCGAGATACTGTTGTTTTATATCAACCACCTTGACTGGGAGCTGACGAAAGCGGATCACGTGTTTCTGCCTGTGTCGTGACTCCATGTCAGATCTGAACAATTTTCAGGAACTTGTGAAGAAGGGGGATTTGCAAGCGGTCCGAGCAGCCCTGGCGGAACAACCGGGGTTGCTTGACGCAACCAACGAATCTGGACAGAGTTCGTTCCTGCTCGCAAAGTATTATCGCCAGGCTGAACTGGCCGACTACCTGCTCAGCTTGAACCCTAAGCTCGATCTCTTTGCGGCCTGTGTCGCTGGCCAGAGTGAACGAGTGCTAGCCGAGATCGACGCTAATGCAAACCTTCTGGAATCCCGCAACTCAGATGGTTGGACGCCTCTTCACCTTGCCGCATTTTTTGGACACGCTCAATTGGCCAAGGGCCTCCTGAACCGGGGCGCGGCCGTTGACGCCCGTTCAGGCAATGCCATGAACAACACACCATTGCACGCCGCGGTAGCGGGCAATCACGTTGAACTGTTGGCTCTGCTTCTCGAGCGGGGCGCAGACGCCAATGCTTTGCAGCATGGTGGATGGACCGCTCTGCATGCAGCGGCTCAGACAGGTAACATCGACGCGGTCCGAACTTTGTTGGGCCACGGCGCGTCGCCTGCCGTACGCGCCGAAAACAACCAATCCCCGCTGGACCTCGCGCTTATACACGGTAAGGGAGAGGTGGCCGAACTGCTTGAAAGGCGAGGTGCACAGCTGCAATAGATGGTCGCCAACCAGATCGCAATGCTCGAAACCAGACTCGAAGAACTCAGGAGGGCTACGCTTGCCGGCTTCGCTTCAGCCATCAATCTGGAAGGCCTTGAAGCGGTCAAAATCCAGGCACTTGGACGCAAAGGAACGCTGGCCAATATAAGCAAAGAGTTTGGGAAGCTCACACCTGAAGAACGCTCCCGGTTGGGCAAGCTACTGAACGCCGTAAAACAGGACCTTGAAAGCGAATACGAAGCCAACAAGCGGCGCTTCGAAGCGAGCGCGCTTTCCGAGCGGCTCAAACGCGAATGGATCGATGTAACGTTTCCGGCTCCGGGAATTCGTCCGGGGAGCCTGCACCCGATCACTCAACTGCAGGACGAGATCGAGGACCTGTTTACATCTCTTGGTTTTGCGATACTTGATGGCCCTGAAATCGAAACGGAAGAGCTAAACTTCGACGCTTTGAATATTCCAGCTTCGCATCCGGCGCGGGACATGCAGGATACGTTTTGGTTGAGGAATGGACTTCTGTTACGTACCCATACCTCTCCTGTTCAGGTGCGGGGGATGCGGGAATATGGCCCGCCCCTGCGCATGATTGCTCCCGGACGAGTATTCCGCAATGAAGAGGTCGACGCGTCACACGAACACACCTTCTATCAGCTGGAAGGAATGATGATCGACCGGGACGTGTCCGTGGCCAACCTGATCTACTTCATGAAGACTCTGCTGGGCGGCATCTTCCGCCGCGAAGTGACGGTGCGGCTTCGTCCAGGCTACTTCCCCTTCGTGGAGCCCGGTTTTGAGTTGGACATTCAGTGCCTGATTTGCAACGGCGTGGGCTGTGCGGTTTGCAAACATAGTGGCTGGGTTGAGCTGCTGCCATGCGGTCTCGTACATCCTAACGTTCTTCGGCTCAGCGGCATCGATCCGGAGGAATGGAGCGGATTCGCTTTCGGTCTGGGTCTTACGCGCCTGGCCATGATGCGCTTTGGGATTGACGATATCCGGCAAATGCAAGGTGGTGACCTCCGATTCCTGTCCCAGTTCCGATGCAACGCGGCGTGAGCGTGCACAACTGACGCGATGGGGAGAGTAAGCTAGCTTTGAAGTTTTCTTATGCCTGGCTCAACGAGCTGGTTCCGGGTCTGACGGTTGAACCTGTCGAATTAGAGCGCGTCATAACCATCAAGACCGCGGAGTGCGAAGGGGTTGAATCTGTCGGGGGCCATTTCGCTACCGTGGTCGCTGCCCGCGTAATTAGCGTCGATGTTCTGAGCGAGACCAAGAATCGATCTGTTCTGGTGGACGTCGGTGGCGGGAAGCACGTAAGGGTCGTTTGCGGTGCCCCCAATGTGCATTTAGGGATGCTTGTGCCCTGGGTGCCGCCAGGGTCCATTCTTCAAGGCAAACGGATCGGCACAGCCGTCATTAACGGGATCGAAAGCGAGGGTATGCTCGCGAGCGCAGCCGAACTCGGCATCGCCAGAGATCATTCCGGCTTGCTCGAGCTAAATGCTCTCGCTCCGGGCGAACCGCTCGATGGGCTTGCGCCTGACTGGATTATCGAAATCGACAATAAGAGCCTTACGAATCGCCCTGATTTGTGGGGTCATCATGGAATGGCTCGTGAAGTTGCAGCTATCACGGGGAAAGCTTTACGAGACCCCGTCGATGGAAGCGTGCTGCCGGCCGGGCCCGGAGCCATCAAGGTCGAAATCGCCGACTACTTACTCTGCCCTCGGTACAGTGCCCTGGTGTTTGATAATGTGCGCATCCAGCCAGCGCCTCTCTCCCTGCAAGCGCGGCTCGAGAGTGTCGGGTTCAAGAGTATAAACAACGTTGTTGATATCACGAACTACGTACTTGCCGAACTCCCCCAGCCAATGCATGCGTTCGACGCGGACAAGTTGACGGGCGACACCATTTACGTTCGCCGCGCGTGCCCGGGCGAGCGGCTACGCGCTTTGAATGACGAAACGTACGTGCTGGACGAAGGCGACCTGGTCATTGCGGACGGAACTGGTCCCGTTGCACTAGCGGGCGTGATCGGAGGAGCGGATACTGCGATCTCTGAAAATACAACACGGGTTCTGTTGGAGAGCGCAAATTTCGAAGCTTCCGGCGTGCGCTCAACCTCCATGCGTCATAAACTGCGGACCGATGCATCCATGCGTTTCGAAAAGTCACTCGACCCGGAAAATACGGTTCGTGGTCTGGCCCGCGCAGTGAGCCTGCTCCGGGAACTTTCCCCAGGCGTCCGGCCTCTAGGCGGCTTAACCGATAACCGCGTTCCGCCGTTCAGTTCCGACCCTATAGCGCTGCCACTCAGCTTTGTGGTGCGGAAACTCGGGAAGCATTTAGCCGAGGCTGATGTTTCCGGCATTCTGCGTTCGCTCGGCTTTGGCGTTGCAAATAGTTCACCCGGGCTCCTTACTGTGACGGTGCCGACGTGGCGAGCTACAAAAGACATCAGTCTCAAGGACGACCTCGTCGAAGAAGTTGGCCGGATGATCGGTTATGGCGAGATCGTTCCCGCGCCGCCTCGTGCAGCGACCACCGTGCCACCGAGCAATCCGATGCGTCTGTTCGTTCGCGGGCTGCGCCGGATGATGACGGACCAAGGGTTCACGGAGGTCTACAACTACTCGTTCATTTCTGCTGAGGATGCCGAGAGATTTAACTTAGAAGCAATAGACCACATCGGCATCCGTAATCCAATTGCGTCGGACCTTACTCATTTGCGGCAGAGCTTGGTGCCCGGGCTCTTCAAGAATATTCTCACGAACGTGCATAACGGGCCAGAGTTTCGGCTCTTCGAGATCGGGCGAGAGATTCACCTGGGGATAGGGTCGAAGCTGCCCGACGAGATTACGCACCTCGCTGCAGCCCTCTACGATGCGCATGCCGACGAGTTGACCTTCTTTGAAATGAAGCGTGTTACAGAGTGCCTGTTCCCCGGATCTCGCCTGCACGCCGCTCGGGAAGTTCGGGCGTACGAACACCCGACTAGGACCGCTCACATACTTTTGAATGGTGCTCGAATAGGACGCCTGTTTGAACTGCATCCATCCTTGCTGGGTGCCGAAGGTGTAGAAGGCGCAGCGATCCTTTTCGATATCGATTTACGTCTCGGTCTCCAGCTTGCTGCAACGCGACAAACCGTTTATAAACCACTTAGGAAGTACCCCACAAGCGGTTTCGACTTGTCAGTTGTAGCGGACATGAGAATGCCGGTCGGCCAAATCGAAGAGCATTTGAGGACGCTTGCTGGTGCGAACTTAGTCTCGCTGGAATTCGTTCGCCAATACGACGGGCCGCCTCTGCTTGAAGGGCAGAAGAGCGTTTCGCATCATCTCGAAGTTGGGGCGCCTGATCGCACGCTGACCAGCGAACAAGCGGCTCTCATTCGCAGCCAGATCGTAAACGGTATGCACGAAGCCGGATTCGAGATCCGCGGTTTGGATTAGCTGCGTCCCAGGAAGAGCTCCCGGACCTGCTTCCAGTTACCGACGCGTCGGAAGGAGGTCTCATGCACATTATGAGGCGCCGTATACAAAATACCTTCACCACGGAAACGTTCGAAATGCCGTTGGTCATCGTCGATCAGGTAGTCCGCTGCGACGATACTCTTGTCCCCGCAGAACACCAGGTTGCTTGCGGGAATGAACTCAAAGTGTTTCCGCAGCCAATCGAATTTAGCTGAGAAGGAGCACGGTACGTCCATCGCCGCCGTTGTGATGAATATTTCGTAACGAGCCATCAGGTCCTTTATGACCTTTTGGCTGTCGGGCATCACCGGAATATCCGAAAAAAAATCGGCTCTTTGGAAGTACTCCCGAGCGCGTGGCACGTGTGAGCGGTCGATTACTTCAAAGATTCGCTTTCCGTGAAAATGCTCCTTCGTCAGCTTCAGTTTGAACTCGGCGTTGTAGAGCTTCAAGTAGTGCGCCATTGTGTCTGCTGACACTTCATCCATATCAATCGCAATTCGTTTCACTTGTTTCCACCGTATCTCAGTCTGGAACGTCGTTTGAGAAAATACACTTTGTCTTCTTTAGCTACTTTGCAGCCGGGGCTGCTGGCCCATTCTTCAGCTGCGCTCTGGATCCCCGAGTCGCGGACCGCCATCGTGGCCGACGCTCATCTGGGTTACAGTTGGGCACAGCGGCGGCGGGGTGAACTTGGGCCCTTGGCCGACTCGAGAACACGCGAGAAGCTGTTCGCGCTTACTCGGGACTTGTCTCCAACGCGGATCGTATTTCTCGGAGATTTGGTGCATGCGCCGCGCCCGTGTGCTCCGGAACGCGAATGGATCCAAAGTACGCTCGCGGAACTAAGCCGTGCTGCCACTCTCATCGCGGTGCGCGGAAATCATGACCGCTTGTTTGCTCGCGATTTCAACCATTTGTCTATCAACCAGTACGATCACTGGTCCGACGATTACATCACCGCGATCCATGGCGACCGGCTTCATGTTGCACCGAGTCTCGACGGCCGTACGCTAGTGCTTGGGCATTGGCACCCTTGCCTGGGTATTCGCGATGCGGCCGGGGCGGAACATAAGCTGCCCGTGTTTCTGGCGAGCAGCACGTGTATCACGCTCCCTGCGTTCTCTCCCTTTGCGCGCGGGTATGACATCGGCTGCGGCCTTCCTGAGGATCTGCTTGCCTGTTTTGCGGCGGCGCCCGTCGAGGTGTATGCCTCATCCGCTACTCGCGTGATGCGTTTGGGCCCGCTGCACGAGGCGCTGGAGAAGATGCGGCAGAAGGAAGTCAATGCCCCCGCCAAGTTCCGCCGTCGCTCGGCGGCCGGTTAGTAATGGCCTTTGGGCAGGTTCGCCCGAAAAAGTTGTGCTTGTTCGAGAATTTGCGCTTTCTTTTCCGGACTAATCCGCATGAGATTTCGAAGCTGCATCCTCATGCGTTGATTGCCATTCAGACTGTCTTCGTGCCGCATCAGAAAATCCCAATAAAGCGTCGTGAAGGGACAAGCCTCGGGGCCAATTGCCTGGTCCGGCTTATATCGACACCCCTGACAATAGTTGCTCATCCGATCGATGTACTTGCCAGAAGCAATATAAGGCTTTGAGCCCATGAGACCCCCATCCGCGAACTGAGACATGCCGGTAGTATTGGGCATCTCGACCCACTCAACTGCGTCCCAGTAGATGGCGAGATACCACTTGTGTACCTCTACGGGATTCACACCGAATAAGAGAGAGAACAGTCCTGCGACCATCAAGCGCTGTATATGGTGAGCATAGCCGTGTTTTAGCGTCTGTCCAACCACCTGAGCAAGGCAGTTCAGGTCCGTTTGGGCATCCCAGTAGAGGTCTGGCAGTTTTTCGTGCGCATCGAGCGCGTTGCGTTCAATGTACTCCGGCATGAACGTCCAGTACACGCCGCGAACGTACTCGCGCCAGCCGATAACTTGGCGTATAAAGCCCTCGACAGCAGCTAACGGCGCGCAGCCCCGACCATAGGCATCCTCGACTTCCATTACGACCGCCCTCGGATCGAGCAGTTTGAGATTCATTGTGGCCGAGATACGCGCATGGTAGAGATAAGGCTCGCCGGTCCACATTGCGTCCTGAAAGGCACCGAAATACGGTAGCCTCTTGGCCACGAAATCGCTTAGAGCAAGCGTCGCCTGCTGACGCGTAACGGGGAGATCGAAATGTTCGAGCGTACCGGGGTGATTAGGAAAGCGACTACTCACAAGCGCGATCACCTCGCGGGTGATGTCGTCGGGCGGAAAGGTTTCAGGTACCGGCAGCAGCAACCCTGGACCGAACTTTCCGAAGCTCTTCCGATTCTCCGGGTCGAAATTCCATTGACCGCCGACGGGCTTGTCTCGTTCCATCAAAACCCCTGAGCGCCTGCGCATCTCTCGATAGAAAAATTCCATCCGGAGTTGCGGATGTTTGTTGGCCCAGACTCGGAATTCATCTCGGCTGCAGTAGAAACTGCGGTCCGGTCGGACATCCAGAGAAGTTCCTGTTTCCTCGAGAACGGCTTTAACCATTTGCTCGACCCGGTACTCGCCTGGCTCGGTCAGAACAACGCGTTCCGGTCGGAACCTGCAAATGGCAGCGCGCAACTCAGCTGAGAGGTCGCCGCGGTTATCGCTGGAGTCTAGCTTGCGGTACTCCAATCGGATGCCTTTGCCGCGCACCTCTCGAGCAAAATGCCTCATCGCCGAGAGAAAAAACACAATTCTCACCTTGTGGGAGAGAACGAGAGTGGCTTCTCCGGGTACCTCGGCCATCCAGACCACGTCTCGTGTGGTATCAAACTCATCGAATGCCGACGATTTCACATCCAGCTGGTCACCGAGCACAACAACCAGATGTCGGACTTTACGCACTCTCTTCCGATGCGCTTGTCATGCGACCAGAAGCAAATTTGGCAATCAGAGGATCAGATCTGGCCGCTGCCGTATTTCCATGCAACCCTTTCCCGTGGGCAAAAGCTTCCCCGGGTTCAAGGTGCCCCCCGGGTCGAACAGGCATTTGAACGACCGGATCAAATTCAAGGTTTCTGCCGGAAACTGGTGCTTCATCAGTTCAATCTTTTCCATGCCGACGCCGTGTTCGCCGGAAATAGAGCCCCCGACCGAGATGCAGAACCTGAGGATCTCTTCGCCGGCGCGCTGAGCCCGCTCTAATTCGCCGGGTCTTCTGGGGTCGAACGGAAGAATCGGGTGCATGTTTCCGTCTCCAGCGTGGAAGACGTTGCTGATCGGGATGCCGTGCCGTTTCCCGATCTCCTCGATGGCACTAAGAGTGCTTGCGATTTTCGTCCGAGGCACCACCCCATCCTGCACATAGTAGGTCGGCGTAACGCGACCTATGGCTCCAAACGCATTCTTCCTACCTTTCCAGAGCAGATTGCGCTCCGCCGTAGACTGCGCAACACGGAACTCTCGGGCGCCGCACATCAGGCATACTTCCCGAATACGCTCGGCTTCTTCTTCAACCGATTCAACCAGCCCCTCAACCTCGATGAGCAAGACCGCGGCTGCTTCCGTGGGGTAACCCGCGTGCGTCGCAGCCTCTACCATCCTGAGCATGGGGCCATCCAGCATCTCGAGGGCAATCGGGATAATCCCTTTCGAGGTCAGAGCACCGACTGTGTTTCCCGCTTGCTCCACCGTGTGGTAAATCGCGAGCATGGTTTTGATCGCTTCGGGCTCCCGCATGAGCCTTACTCCGATTTTGGTCACAAGGGCCATGGTGCCTTCGGAGCCGGTCAGCAAGCCACTTAAATCGTAGCCGGGAGTATCCGGCGCATTGCCGCCAGCCTCGATCACGCTACCATCCGGCAAAACCGCCTCCAGGCTCACCACGTGATTCGTCGTAACCCCGTGCGCCAAGGTATGCGGGCCACCGGCGTTTTCTGCGACGTTCCCGCCGATTGTGCATGCGCGCTGGCTGGACGGATCAGGGGCGAAAAAATACCCAAACGATTGAACAGCCAGCGTAATGTCCAAATTAACGACCCCGGGCTGTACGATTGCGCGCTCGTTCGGAACATCGATCTCGAGGATGCGGTTCATGCGAGCGAACGAGATCATCACGCCGCCCTCTTTGGCAATCGCCCCACCGCTCAGACCAGTTCCTGCTCCCCGTCCTACGATTGGGGCGTCAAATCTCCGCGCCAGCTTCACCAAGCGGACGACATCGTCAGTGCTCCGCGGGAAAACAACCAGTTCTGGCCTCGATTTGTCGACCCCACCGTCGTACTCGTACAGCGTGAGGTCACTTGCGGTTGACAGTACCGCTGCTTTGCCGAGGTACTTTTCTGCTTCCTGAATGAGTTGAGGGTTTACGGGCACGTGCTCACCCCGGGATCAAAGCAGACCGCGTATGTATCGCGTCATGTCGTCGCTGAGCCAGTCTTCCGCGTTCCCGAACTTTCGCACCACACTTCCGTCCTTGATGATGTATGTCTCGGGATATTGAAATGTCCCGTATTCAGCACTTACCTGAGCCTTGGGGTCCCATGATGTTTGAAAAGCAACAGGGATTCGCTCCAGGAAGGAATGGTACTTGCGCTCGTTTTTGTCTATACTGACCGCGACCACCACCACCCCCGATTTCGCGAACCGTTTCTGCATTTCGTTCAGTGAGGGAATCTCTTCTACGCATGGGGTACACCAGGTCGCCCAAAAGTTGAGGACCAGGACCCTGCCTCCGAACGACTCGGGCGTTACTCGCCTGCCGCTATCGGTAACAATACTGAATTCCGGTGCTTTGGCCCCCTCGCGCGCACCCGTGTCGCGCAAACTGAAGACGATCACTCCGATGAACACCGCTGCTATACCTAATGTGAGCAAGCGCAGAACATTGGTGGTACTCATGCTTGATCGACTGTGTCTAGCCACCGCACTGGCTGCTGAAACGCTCTCTACACCGCTCGATGCCACGTCACTCCTCTTGGCTGGAGACCAAATATCAGTATCTAACGTGGCGCCCTTGGCATCAAACTTGTGGCATGTATGTTACGCGGAAAACAGAGTTCTCGGCCTCTCATGTGTGCCAGATTTCTGGGTTAACGGAACTCGAAAACCGGGAGATTTTCGGAGACGAAGCGAATCCGAACGGCCATGGGCATAATTATGTCTTGGAAGTCACTATTGAGGGAGATCCCGATCCGGTTACCGGGATGGTGATCGACCTAAAGCGAGTGAAAGACATTGTCGAGGAGGAGGTAATCCAGCCAATGGATCATCGCTTTCTCAACTATGAAGTTGAGCCTTTCGACCGGGTGGTGCCTACCACCGCAAATGTCGCGATCGAGATTTGGCGACGTCTTGCAAGTTCCTTCGAACCTTTTGGGTGCCGTCTATTCACGGTGCGCCTCTTTGAAACTTCCGATCTGTACGTGGAGGTTACTCGGGATGATCTCAGCCTAGACCCTAGTCTGGGCGAGGAGTTGGCAGCATGATTAGTCTGACAAGGCGTTATCGATTCTCGGCTTCCCACCGTCTTCACATTACGGCGCTGGCTGACGAGGAAAACTTCGCTCTATTCGGTAAGTGCAATAATCCGTTCGGGCATGGCCACGATTATGCCCTGAGTGTCACGGTCGCGGGCAGAGTGAACGCTGAGACGGGATTGATTATCGACGCGCGATGCCTGGACGAACTGATTCGAGACAACGTTCTGCGGATTTTCGCTCATTCCAATATGAACTTCGATGTTCCTCAGCTCGCGAACGTTGTGCCTACTACCGAAAATGTCGCGCTTGTGATTTCGGATATTGTCGAAGAGCAATGGTTGGCTTACTTCCCAAATGCGACAAGTGCCCGTGTGTCCAAAGTGCATCTCCAGGAAACTGACCGGAACGGTTTTGCGATTGACTTAGCCGCCCGGAGTGCGACACCCGTGTTGTTGCCCCCAGGAATGAAAGTGTGACGGTGAATGATTAAATCGAAGGCATCTTCCTCACGGACGAATACACCCGCTAAAAGTGAGCCTGAGCGTACGAAAACCACCGTTGTCGAGATAAGACCGAACCCGGCGGGAGTCTCGATCGCCTCGCATATGGAGGAGATCATTCAGGCGCTCGGGGAAGATCCGCAGCGGGATGGGCTTGCGCGCACGCCTGTGCGAGTCGAAAAAGCTCTTCGCTTTCTCACAAGCGGCTACTCTTCCGACATCGGGCAGATTGTGAATGGTGCTCTCTTCGACGTCAAGTACGACGAAGTCGTTATCGTTCGTGACATTGAGTTTTTCAGCATGTGTGAGCATCACATGCTGCCGTTCTTCGGTAAGATGCACGTTGCTTACCTACCTGATTCCAAAGTAATCGGCCTTAGTAAAATTCCTCGTATCGTAGATGTGTTCGCGCGGCGGCTCCAGATACAGGAGCGTCTCACGCAGCAGGTAGCCGAAACTCTCCAGAATCTGCTCAATCCACGAGGTGTAGGTGTTATCTGTGAGGCCCGTCACTTTTGCATGATGATGCGCGGTGTCGAAAAGCAGCACTCAGGCGCTATCACGAGCGCTATGCTCGGAGCGTTCCGAACCGACAAAGAAACGCGCCACGAGTTGCTCTCGCTCGTCGGACAACGATCTACAGCCATCTAGCGCGTCTTCTGTCGAGGAGCAAACATCGTGTTAGCATCGGGTCATGAAGGACGAGAGTCGCCTGTTCGAGGCTGGTCCCGACCTCTTCGGACGAACTTGGAAAGTGCAGTTCAGATGGCTGCAGACCGGGATTTCGATACGTCATGCCGATACAGTCGATGTAAAGTTTTTTGTGACACCCGGAGACGGCGCAACCGAAGAAAAGGTCATTGCTCTCCCTCATCCTGCCCTGCTGAAGCTTACTGCCGAGCGCGGACGTAAGCTTTCCGACTCCTACTGTATGCGCATTGCCGCGGCGCACCTGAAACACATGGTCGAAACCACAGAGGACATGGACAAAACACTGGTAACCATCTCACCTGAAGAGCTTTCGACTTACGATCGTCAATTGAACGCTGAAACGAGACACGGCGGGGCGTAATCCATTCGGCGTGTAGCTCGAATGGTACTGTTACCCTGACTCGCAGGAAAACTGACTTCGTCAGACCTGCACGGGGCGCCTACTTCCGAAGAAAGAACAATTATGGTCAACTGTCCCAAATGCGACGCCTCTATTGACGTAGAAGAAGAGGAACTCGATGAAGGCGACGTTCTATCGTGCGATGAATGCGGAGCTGCTCTTAAAGTCGCAAGCGTAAATCCGGTCGAACTGGACTCGGAAGAAGATTCCGATAAGGACGATGAGGACTTTGATTTTGACGATGAAGACGACGACGAAGAGGACGCCGAAGAAGAGGAGACAGAGGAAGAAGAGTGGCATTGAAATCCTCGCTTCCGGAAGTCCGGAGAAATTCGTAAGCTTCGTTCTATGCCTCAAGATCCTGTTGCTCGCGATAGGTGCAGAGTTTGTCTGCGCACCGCTTTGCTTGGCACAGATGCAGCCTCCTGTTGTGAGCCGAGATACCGGCACGACTAGGTCTATTCAGGGATCTGTGCTAAATGCCGAGGGCGATCCTATTGCGGGCGCTATCGTGCTGCTGAAAGATACTAAAACTCTGCAAGTGCGCTCGTACATCGCGCAACCGGATGGGGGGTACCACTTCTACGGTCTAAGTACTGACGTCAATTATCAGGTCCGCGCCCAATCGGGAGCTTTGACGAGCAAGACGAAGACAGTTAGCGTCTTCGATAGCCATAAGACCGTCAAGCTGAATCTCAAGGTGAGCAAGAAGCTCAAGTCCTGAGTGCCTGTTCTGGTTGTCTGGCTAGTACCTTGGCATTTCCGGGTTGATCTCCCGGCTCCACCTATCTATCCCACCAGCCATGCTGAAGCAGTTCTCCACCCCGCGCGCCCGCAACCAGGCAACAACTTGTAAACTGCGGACGCCATGATGACAGATAAAAATAAGATCTCGCTCATCCGAGAGTGCCTCGAGAGTCTGCAGCTCCTTAGGAATCTCCTGCATTGGTATCAGCCTGGCTCCGTCGATTCTAGTAACCGCAAACTCGTCAGGCTCACGAACGTCGATCATCAGTGGCTTAGGGCTGCGGTTGAGGCAGAGCTCCGTTTCCTGCGGACTTAGCTCGAGCGCTTCGGTCATGGAATGATTGACGCCCGGATGCACGCGCTCGGGAATTTAGCGGGTGTCAGGATAGCGGAGCACGTTTCTTTCATCCGCCGTCTACGCAGCCGCTAATTCTGATACTTCCGTGTCGTCGACGGATTCGCCCGCCGCACGCAAACGGTCGATCGTCTCTTGACAGGCAACACAATATGCCGCCCAGGGAAGTGCTCGGAGCCGCTTCTCCGGGATATCCTCTTCGCATCGCAGGCATACGCCGAAAGCGCCCTCGTCGATTCTGTTCAGCGCTGCCTGTACCTCTTTCAATAGCTTGGATTCCCGGTCCAGATTGCGGATCGCAACCTCTCGATTAAGCTGCTGTTGCAGCCGGTCGAAATCTTCGGCCGCGTTCTCGATAAGGATCTCTTCCCTATCCGAGCCTCCAGCCAACAATTCTTTCTTCTTCGTTTCCAGCACTTGCCGGAATTCATCTATTATCTTGATCTCTGACATACCTTTGATTACTCCAACTCGAGCGATACACACTGCTGACCCGCCTCGGATCTCGCTTGTTGCCCCGGAATAATGCCGGATTCATGCACCAGCACCGTTGGCTGTTTGATTTGCTTGTTGTTCCCAAGCTGAACCGGGCAGGATATGCTCGCTACAACGTGTAATGATGCATGGTTCTCGGTCAAAGTTGCAATCAGGCTCCTTACCACGTAATCAGGCCAGTGACAAGGCCAGCCTATAGCCGTACTGGCACGACGGCGGCGGGTGTTCTCAACCGGCGCTGCGTGTCCCAACCTTTTTTAGAAGTGCTTGCGACGAAGACATAAGTTCTTAAGGTTCTCCAGTTTGCGCCGCTCTCACCTACTTTATATAGCGTTCGTCCACAGCTATTCCACAATATAATGGGGTGCGCTAGTATTGACGGGTACGAGAATTTGCGGTTCAATAGCTCTGTCGATTGAATCGAGTCCTCGGCTCGTTCAACCCCGCCTGGATCAACTTTAATGCTTACCGCCACCGCCACCGCCCTTGAAAGTTGCAAGTATAAGTCTCTGCTAAGAGAGGAACGTACGGGTGTGTCGTTTCCTCGCTTCTTCACAGCTAAGTTGGAGCCGGGTGTTACCCCCTACGATCAGGTACTTTGGGAGCTTCGGACCGCCACCATTGGCAATGATAAGGGATCGGTGATCTTCGAGCAGCGCAATATCGAAGTTCCTGCCGAATGGTCTCAGACCGCCACCAACATAGTGGCAAGCAAGTACTTCCATGGGCGAATGGGCTCACCCGAGCGGGAATCAAGCGTTGGCCAGCTCGTTCATCGGGTAGTGGACTCGATTGCCGACTGGGGCCTTTCCGGAAACTATTTCAAGACTCAGGAGGACGGTGAGAACTTCCGGAACGAGCTTGCGCATCTCATGCTCACCCAGAAGGCTTGCTTTAACTCGCCCGTTTGGTTCAATGTTGGAGTTCGGGAGTCTCGGGGCTATGGCTTCTATTTCGACGAGGCTACTCAGGTCGTAAAAAAACTCCTTCCGGGAGAGAACCATCCGCAGTGTTCTGCTTGTTTCATCAATGCGGTTGGAGACACGCTCGAATCGATACTCGACCTCGCCAAAACTGAAGGAATGCTCTTTAAGTGGGGCTCCGGCACCGGCACGAACCTTTCCGCTATTCGTGAAGAGGATGCCCATTTGTGGGGTGGCGGAAGGGCTTCGGGCCCGCTCAGCTTTATGAAGGGCTTCGACGCCTTTGCCGGAGTGATCAAGTCCGGCGGCAAGACCCGCCGTGCGGCGAAGATGGTGATCCTCAACTCGGACCACCCGGATGTTGAGAAATTTATCTGGTGCAAGGCAAAAGAGGAGAAGAAGGCCCATACGCTCATCGATGCGGGCTACGATTCTTCACTGGACGGGGACGCCTACAGCTCGATCTTTTTCCAGAATGCGAATAATTCGGTTCGCGCTAGCGATGAATTCATGCAGGCCGTCGCTGACGACGCCGACTGGTGGACCAAGAGCGTCGTGAACGGACAGCCCGTGACTCGATACAAAGCGCGAGATCTCATGCGTCAGATCGCCGAGGCAACGCATCAGTGCGGCGATCCGGGAATGCAGTTTGATACCACGATCAATCGCTGGCACACCTCCAAGAACACTGCCAGAATCAATGCCTCGAATCCCTGTTCGGAGTATATGTTCCTGGACGACTCGGCCTGCAATCTAGCCTCTCTCAACCTGATGAAGTTCCTCGGGCCTGACGGGACGTTTGAGGTTGATGCGTTTCGGCATGCGGTGGACACCGTTATTCTGGCGCAGGAGATCCTGGTGGACAACGCCTCTTATCCAACAGAAAAAATAGCCAAGAACTCCCATGATTTTCGGCCTCTGGGACTGGGGTATGCGAATCTCGGCGCGATGCTGATGTCGCTCGGTTTGCCTTACGATAGCGACAAGGGCCGCGGTTTCGCCGCCGCCATAACGGCCATCATGTGCGGTCAGGCTTACCTGACTAGCGCCCGCATAGCTGGTGCTGTTGGGCCCTGTCCCGGATATGAGGAGAACGCCGATTCCTTCCTTGATGTGATCCGGATGCACTGGAACGCTGTCAATGCCGTCGACAGTAAACAGGTCCCGCCACAGATGCTCAAGGCGGCCGAAGGGTGCTGGCGTCAATCGTTCGAAGTCGGCTCGGTAAGTGGATTCCGCAACGCACAGGTAACGGTGCTCGCCCCAACCGGGACGATCGGTTTCATGATGGATTGTGACACCACTGGGATCGAACCTGATCTGGCCCTCGTGAAATACAAGAAGCTGGTAGGCGGGGGCGTCATTAAGATCGTCAACAATACCGTTCCACAAGCGCTGATCAAGCTTGGCTACACAAGCGGTCAAGTCGAGCAAATTGTCACTCACATCGATTCGACCGGCACGATCGAAGGCGCGCCAAACCTGAAACCGGAGCACCTCCCGGTCTTCGACTGCAGTTTTCGGCCTCAGAACGGAACCCGGTTTATTCCCTACATGGGGCACATCCGGATGATGGCCGCTACGCAGCCCTTTATTTCGGGTGCGATCTCGAAGACCATCAACATGCCAGAGGAATCCACAGTTGAAGATGTGATGGAAGCCTATACCGAAAGCTGGCGTCTTGGTCTGAAAGCCGTCGCCATCTATCGCGATGGGTCAAAACGTGTGCAGCCGCTCAGCTCCGGAACCGGTAAAGGCGAGAAAAAGGGTGTACTTGCCGTTGTACCTTCCGCTCCGCCTGCCCAACCTGTTGAAAAAATCGTCTATCGCCCCGTTCGGCGCAAACTGCCGGACGAGCGCCAATCGCTTACCCATAAATTCTCCATCGGGGGGCACGAGGGCTACATTACCGTAGGGTTATATGAAGACGGTACCCCTGGAGAGGTTTTCATTTCGATGGCGAAGGAGGGTTCTACCATTTCCGGCCTCATGGATACGTTGGCCACTTCGATCAGCTACGGTCTCCAGTACGGCGTACCGCTCAAATTCTTCGTCGATAAATTCAGCCATGTCCGCTTTGAACCAAGCGGCTGGACCGGAAACCAGAAAGTTCCTTATGCCAAATCCATCATCGATTACATCTTTCGATGGTTGGGAGCCCGTTTCCTTGGGATTACCGAGGCCAACGAAGCCGGAGGAAGCTCGAAGCTCCGTCCGACTATAGCCGACCCTCAGACCGCGCTGCCCTTCGAAGCGAGCGCGGGCGATGCTCCATTGTGTTCCGAGTGCGGCAGCATCATGACCCGTAACGGCTCCTGCTACAAATGTGAGAACTGCGGCGGCACCTCCGGTTGCAGCTAGAGTCCCATATAGGGCGGAAGCGTCGTCTGAGCCCATCCGGCCAGCCCGGCTGGGCAACTCGCTTCCGCCACTTGCTTCTCTCGCTCTGCAGCTCCTGTCCAGGCATACCGACTTATGGAAGTCTTTGAAACATCCGGGTCCCCGCTAACTGGTCGGCCGCTGATCTTCACGCTGCACGGCTTGTCCGAAAAAACAACGTAGCGCAATCCCGGTTGAACCGGAATGAGCATTGAGCTTCCGACGAACATCTCGGTGTAATGGGGCCCGAGAACTTGACGCAGCGTCTCTAATACTTGACCTTCCGCGGTCTGGTTGCCCCTTGAACTCACGCTCGCAATCAGTTGTCCGTTATTTGCCGACGACACGAAACGGACCTGCCGGTTGAACAACTTGCCATCTCGCCCAGTAGGGCGGTATCCGCGAATGATCGACCGGACATCCACGTACGCGAACCCGCATGGAGATTCGGCAAGATAGTCAATCGGCCGCGGCGTCTTGTTCTCGACGCGTATTGCCAGCTCGATGAAATTCGTCATGGGAGTGATTAGAAATGGCACACTACCGTCCGGGCATGCCTGGTAATTTACGCTCCGAGCAGCGAGCCAGATTTTCTGGTTGTGGTCGATTTGCAAATGATCGTGGAAAAGAACCTGCCATTCGAACCCTAGGTAGCCGGCCATTGGAAACTCGCCATCACCCGTTGGGAACTTGGTGGGATCGGTAACCGTCAAGCGGGGCTCGCGCAGTGTCGGGACGCTTAATCCCACAACCCATGGAACTACCGTCGCTACGGAAAGTGCGAGGGCTATGCGGCGAACTCGGAGTGGGTTCTTCCGCAATCGTGCCCGGTAAAGCCATACCGATCGGCGGCTGGAAACGGTGAAAAGAACAGCCGCGATCGGCAGAAAGAGGTATCTCAGGCCATAGAGCTGGAGTGAATAGAACCCAAATGGGAGGAGTGGGGCTAGCGCGAGAGTGGAGTAGAAGAACGTGAACCGACGGCGCTTGCGAGTTGCAATCGTCAGATAAACCAGGGTTGCAAGCAGTAGGATTACAAGCATCGCTGGCGTGAGACCAAACAGTAGGAAACCGGAATAGGATCTAGTATCAAACGAGAATGGATTCGCAGAGGGAGAAGAAAATCCCGCTATCCACTTGCCTACCAGTATCGGCACGACACTCGCGGATGCAAGGAGCCACAGGAAACGTCTTCTGATCAGTGTTTGGAAAGTACCTCTGGAGACCATCGACAACCCAAGTGCCGGCAGCACCAGAACCACGTCGGCGCGGCAAGCTGATGCAGCAGCCAGAAACAGAAAGCCGGTCGTTTGCGGCCGCCTCGACGTGAAGTCTCCCAGATAAAAGAAAGCCAGGAGCAGAAACGCCAAGGAAAGCCAGCCTGAGCCGAGATACGGAAGATAGAGGATCAAGGCGGGTGAGAGTAGTACCGGAAGAATTAGCTCGAGCGGAGTAGTGCGCGTTCGTCCCGTCCGGATGCCGAGTGATATCCACGCCAGCGATCCGATGGCAGTCAGCATTATGTTGCCGATCAGAACCAAGTCAACGTGAGGGAACAGTGCGCAACTCCAGCTCGAGAGGAGGAAGGTTCCCCATTGCTTGTCCAGGTTGTAGAACGGTGCGTGAAGAAAAGATGATTGATGGTGGGCCACCTGCCACGCTCCGCTCAGTATGGTGGCTTGATCGTTGTCACGGAAGGTAGCCGAAACAAAAGGCAACACCAGAAACACAAGCACGCCCAATTGAAGCGTCAGTGCTCCCCACCGCTTCGTCTTCCCAGGCCGCACCATGACAGTAAAAGGGTATCCTGCCGAAGCTCTGCTGCGAATATTCCCACCAGGAGCCACTATGTTGTCGGGAATATCCTTTATGCAGCGTCTTTTTGCTCTCCTCCTTCTTCCAATCTTCACCTTGCTTTTAGCGATACCGGGCGGCGCCGCCAGCCGCAACGCCTCGCCCACAAGAATGGGGGCACAAACAGACTCACAAATCGACGCCACTATTCGTATGAAATTGGCCAAGTCCAAAATCGGTAAAGATGGGTTTCATTTTCATGTGCAGCACGGCGTCGTGACCTGGGAAGGATCCACGAATGTAATGCAGCATAAAGGTTCTGCGACCCGGATGGCGAGAACCGCGGGTGCGACTCAAGTTATTAACAACATTCAGGTCAGCGCTAGCGCTAAAGAGAAATCTACCGCAAATCTGAAACGAGCCAGCATAGTTCAATAGCCCGCTGGGTTGGTTCGGGCCTCCGTAGCCCCGCTTCGCATGTTAGAGTAGGAGCGAAAACCAACTTTTGATGAAAAGCAGTCTCTTACTTTCAGCGGTCGTGTTGTGCTCTGCCGTGAGTTTTGCACAAGGAACAGCGACTCCGAGTACTACCCCACAGGCCCCTCCACCCTCTTCTTCCGGTACTCAACTCCGAGCAAGGGGCCCCCAAGCTGTCGCCGAGCACGATCCGAGCAAGGTGGTCGCGACTATCGACGGCAAACCGATTACGGCCAAACAAGCTGCAGATATGTTAAAGGCGATACCGCCTGATCAGCTGAAGCGCTACGAATCAAATCTCCCAACTGTCGTCCAGCAGATTTTCATGAGCGAGCAATTGGCTCAACAAGCCTTGAAGATGAGTCTGGACCAGCAATCCCCTTGGAAAGAGCAGCTTCAGCTTTCTCGTGATAACATCCTGACCCAGGCCTACCTGAACAAGATGGCCAGTACATCATCGAACACGCCAACGGCAGATCCGCAGCAGTATTACGGCTCTCATCAGCAAGAATTCGATCGTGTGAAACTGAGCGGCATCTTCGTTGCGATCAGTCCCCCAGGAACTCCGGCTGCTTCAGGAAATAACCGAACTGAAGAGCAGGCCCGTACGAAGGCCGACGATATCGAGAAAAAGATCAAAGCTGGTGGCGATTTCGCTACCCTCGCCAGAACCGAATCAGACAACCAACAAGCGGCCGCGCGCGGTGGGGAACTGGGTACTTTCAGCGTCGCGGACCCGCAGCTGCCTCCGGCAATCAAAACCGCCGTTGATAAGCTTCAGCCAGGCCAAACTTCGGAACCGATCCAGATCCCCAATGCGTTGCTAATCGTCAAAGTCGACAGCCGCAATAAGCTGACTTTCGACCAGGCCAAACCCGAAATCGTCCAGAAACTGCAAAACGAGCGAAATCAAGCCGCTGTGAAGCAGCAAGTCGATAAGTATAAGATTCAGGTCCAGGACCCTGATTTTTTCAACGCCTCCGGAACTTCGGGCTCGAACGTTCCCTCTTTGCAGCGGCCTCCTAGCGCTGCGCCTCATTCTGCTACGCCTCAGGCTAAGCCGTAAGCTCGACGGCCCTGCTCGGCGGTTAATCGCTCGAACCGCAAGCGCTCTTCCGGAGTCGTTAACTCCGGACCTTCGAATCTCGTTGAGCGTATCTCCCGAGCTGACCGCCTATCGTGGCAAGTTGCTATCGGGAGTGCCCGGCAAAGGTACGGCCGTCCATGCTGGCGCCTTCATCCGGCAGCGGCGTATCGTTCTTGAGAGCGCGCTATTATCCAAGCCCCGGACGCTCAGGCTGATCCTGCTCCATGAATTGTCACACTTTCTCTGGGTTCACCTCGGCAATGCGCATCGATTCGAATTTGAAGCCATCCTGCGTCGCGAGATGATGGGACGCGCAAAGTCAGAGCTTGGTGAATCGGCGGAAGTTCTAAAAAGTCGGCTCTCGACCGGCGAGTATCTCCAACCGAAAAGCGCTCGCTGGCGAGATTACGTCTGCGAAAGCTTTTGCGATACCTCCGCTTGGTTTTACTCAGGATTTGATATCGACCCGGCCTTTGGGCTCGCGAAACGGTGGCGCGTTTTCCGCCGACGTTGGTTTCAGGCGTTAAACTAGGGGCAGATGCGTTCTGTCCTTCGGAATCCCCGTTCGCTTGTTTTGCTTGTTGGCTTAGCGGTCATAGCCGCCTGTAGCCAAGTGAAGTCGCATCCGGAAGGCACTCGGTCTTCCGCCAAGATCCACAATGATCGGAAACCTGCGCCCGACTTCAGTCTTACAGATTCTAACGGCAGCAAAGTCAAACTGGCAGATTATCGCGGGAAGGTAGTTTTGCTCAACTTCTGGGCTACCTGGTGCGGACCTTGCCAAGTCGAGATTCCTTGGTTTCAGGATTTTGAAAAGGAATACAAGTCGCGCGGTTTCGAAGTGCTTGGTGTTTCCATGGACGAAGACGGCTGGTCCGCGGTCAAGCCTTACATCGCAGAACACAAATTGAACTACCGCGTCCTTTTGGGCGACGATTCCGTGAGCCAGCTTTACGGTGGCCTTGATGCACTTCCCACAACGTTTATCATTGATCGAGATGGAAAATTCGCTTTTCCCCCGCATGTCGGCCTTGTCAGCAAGAACGTGTATTCGGGTGAGATCCAGGGTTTGCTCAGTGAGCAGGACGCCGGTCCTTCTTCTCGCATCTTGTCTACTCCTGCCGCTCTTCTGCCTGGCGCAGCAAAGTAGGGTTGCCGTTCAGACTCCTTCACAGATCACTGTGAAACGCGGCGCATCGGCTTCTGAATCTTTGGACGTAGCTGTTCTCGCGGGCTACCACGTCAATAGCGATAGGCCTAAAGACGAGTTCCTTATTCCATTGAAGTTAACCTGGACGGGAGGGCCGCTGGAGGTTCAGTCCGTTGCCTATCCGAAGCCGGAAGAGATCTCAGTTGGCAAGCAGTCGTTAACCGTTTTTACAGGCAAATTCCCGATCAATACTACTTTTGTTGTTCCTCCGAATGCTCCGCCAGGGGCCGCCATCATGGCAGGTAAGCTCCGATATCAGGCCTGCAACAACGAAATGTGCTTTCGCCCTTCTTCGGTCGATGTTCGGTTGCCCGTCGTTGTCCAATAGCGAACTTTGCGCCGTCTGATTCTCCGGCCCGGCGCTATCGGCGATTGCATCTTGTCGTTCCCAGCGATCGAGCATCTCGTAACCGAATACACCGAGGTTTGGATCCCGTCATCGCTCGTTCCTCTTCTGACGTTTGTAAACCGGGTCAGAAGCCTTTCATCTACAGGCATCGATCTGGTCGGGATTGCAGATACCCCTATAGATGCAACACTCAAAGCCAAGCTCGCAGGGTTTGATTCGATCGTCAGCTGGTACGGTGCAAACCGGCCTCTTTTCCGTGAAGCGATGCTGCAGCTCGGGATCCCCCTTCATTTCTTACCAGCGTTACCGCCGCCAGATTATCCCGGGCATGCGAGCAAATTCTTCTGCGATCAGGTCGGAGCAGCGGATCGCGTCCCTCGCATCGCGATTTCGCCATGTCTCCATCGAGGCACCATCGTCATTCATCCGTTTTCCGGAGGCAAACGAAAGAATTGGCCACTCTCCTGTTATCAGGCGCTGGCGAACCGCATCGATTACGGTCCAGTGGAGTGGATCGCCGGCCCCGAGGAGCAGCTCGAGGTGGCCAACAGGTTTGGGAGTTTGGCTGACCTCGCTTCCTGGTTGGCCGGCGCGAGGCTCTACATCGGGAATGATTCCGGTATCACACACTTGGCCGCAGCAATTGGCGTCCCGACATTAGCCCTGTTCGGTCCCACGGACCCAGAGAGATGGGCGCCCCGCGGCGATAACATTCACATTCTTCGAAACGAACCGCTAGAAGCACTCGCCGTGGAGACTGTCCTCGGAGTAGTTAATCAGCTGCTAAGCTCGCCGTCGACGGTCTCTTCCACCTTACGATCGGCTTTCGAGCGGCGGTAACCTCATCTACGCGATGGGTACGCGTGGAGTGTGGCGCTTTTAATACAAGCTCCGGGTCTGCCTCCACTTCTTTTGCAATCGAAGCCATGGCGTCCGCGAAAAGGTCGAGCTCATTCTTACCTTCGGTTTCCGTGGGTTCGATCATCAAAGCGCCGCGAACGATCAGAGGAAAGCTGACTGTGTACGGATGGAAACCGTAGTCGATCAGTCGCTTGGCGATATCCCCGGTTCGAACGCCATGCTTCGCCTGCCGGTCATCGCTGAATACGCATTCGTGCATGCTCGGCGCCTTGTAGGCAAGCTCGTAATACGGCTCGAGCAAGGTGCGGAGGTAGTTTGCGTTCAAGAGCGCATCAAGGGTTGCTTGGCGTAAACCATTGCCGCCGTGCGCCATAATATACGCAAGCGCACGGATGAGAACCCCATAATTTCCGTAAAAGGCTCGCACCCGGCCTATCGATTGAGGCAGATCGTAGTCCCACGCCCACTTCTCGCCTTCCCGCTTTAGACGCGGTGAAGGTAGAAAGGGGATTAACGATTTGACTACCGCGACTGCCCCTGCTCCCGGTCCGCCACCGCCGTGCGGCGTCGAGAAAGTCTTGTGCAGGTTCAGGTGCATCACGTCGATGCCGAAATCACCCGGCCTTGCTATGCCGACCAGCGCGTTCATGTTGGCACCGTCCATGTAAACGAGAGCGCCTCGATCATGCATGATGCTGCAAATCTTCTGAATATTCTCTTCGAAAACCCCGACCGTATTGGGATTGGTGATCATCAATCCAGCGACATCTTCCGTTACAGCCTTCGCGAGCACTTCCAGATCCACCATCCCGCGTTCATTCGACTTGATATTCTCGACCGCGTAGCCGACCGCCATAGCCGTAGCAGGATTGGTACCGTGCGCCGAGTCCGGAACGAG
Organism: Terriglobia bacterium; assembly: GCA_963723645.1. Lineage (GTDB taxonomy): Bacteria > Acidobacteriota > Terriglobia > Bryobacterales > Bryobacteraceae > Bog-105. Next base: position 323,569 of record CAVRRR010000003.1, on the reverse strand, counting down.
AATCTTCTTGCGAGGATTCCCGCGGGTCTCGAGCAGTGCACGTATCATGAGGATCCCGGTAAACTCCCCGTGAGCACCTGCCGCGGGCTGTAGCGTCACAGCGTCCATTCCTGTAATCTCGGCAAGCGCGTTTTCGAGCGCCGCTATGATCTCCATGCATCCCTGCGACAGCTCTGCCGGCTGATATGGATGTGCCCAGGCCAAGCCTTCCGTCCGCGCCACGAGTTCATTTACACGTGGGTTGTACTTCATTGTGCAGGATCCAAGCGGATACAAGCCGAGATCGATCGCGTAATTCCAGGTCGAGAGCCGCGTGAAGTGTCGCAGCACTTCGAACTCACTCACCTCCGGGAAATCTTCTATTTCGGAACGCGTGTTTTGAGCGCCCAACACTCTTTCCGCATCAACGGCCGGCACATCCAGCGGAGGCAGTTGATAGCCTACCTTACCGGGTGAGCTCAGTTCGAATAACAGCGGTTCGTTTTGAACGATGTGCCTGGAAACTTTCCTGATCATCCTTGGCCTCCATTGCTCCCCAGAAACGTCTCGGCAACCTTATCCATATCCGCGCGCTTGCTCATCTCTGTGGCACAAAGCAGCGTGCAATCTCGTAGTTCGGGATAGAACCGGCCTAGCGGTAATCCGCCTATGATCTTTTCCCGCAGGAGGCATTCATTGATCTGCTCAGGATTTCGCCCGATGTTCCGTACGACAAACTCGTTGAAGAACGGTGCATCAAAGGCAAGCGGCAGCTTGTTCGCCAAATAATGAGCCTTTGCAAGATTCTGCGTCGCCAGTTCGCGCAAACCCTCTTTGCCGTAGATCGACATGAACACCGTAGCCATAAGGGCGAGCAGCGCCTGATTGGTACAGATATTGGAGGTGGCTTTCTCGCGCCGTATATGTTGCTCGCGAGTTGCGAGCGTCAAGCAAAACGCGCGATGTCCTGCAGCATCCGTTGTTTCGCCCGCCAATCGGCCCGGTAGCTGTCGGATGTATTTCTCGCGAGCCGCGATGATCCCCGCATAGGGGCCTCCATAGCTAGGCGAAATAGCGAAGCTTTGCAATTCGCCGACAACAATGTCGGCTTCTGTGGGAGGTCTGACTAGCCCAAGGGCCACCGCTTCCGTAAATACAACAACCAGGAGTGCGCCCTTCCGCGACACAATCGAAGACAGTTCGCCGATCTCCTCCAGCAAGCCGAAGAAATTGGGCGACTGAACTATTAACGCCGCGACTTGTTCGTCTAGTCGGGCCCTCAAGTCCTCTAAATCGAGTTGACCGTTTTTCCTGTACGCCAGTTCCTCAACCGGGATGCCTTGGTGCTGCGTCGCAGTATGGAGCACTTCCCGGTATTCAGGATGAACTGTCCGCGCGATCAGGATCTTGTCGCGACGAGTCACCCGAACTGCCATCATCGCCGCCTCTGGAACCGCGGAAGAGCCGTCGTACATGGAAGCGTTTGCCACGTCCATCCCGGTCAACTGGCAAACCATAGTCTGAAATTCGAAGATGCTGGTGAGCGTGCCTTGAGATATTTCCGCCTGGTAAGGCGTGTATGAAGTCAGAAACTCGCCCCGGGAAACAACGCTGTCCACCAATACCGGGCGGTAATGATTATAGACACCTGCTCCCAGAAAGCTGGCGTATCCGTTCGCATTCCGGTCCGCTTGCTCTTTGAAGTAATCGACTATCTCGTACTCGCTTTTACCGTTCTCAATAGCTAGCCGGGTGTTCAAGCGAACCGCTGAGGGTAGATATGAAATCAGGTCGTCTTCAGATTTGACCCCGATAGTAGAGAGCATCTCTCGACGCTCAGAATCTGACTTAGGTAGATAGCGCAACTAATTGGTTTCCTGGCACTCCTGGCGACCTTACTCGGCCCCTACATATTTTTGATAATCCGCCGCTGACATCAGTGCATTAATTTCATTCGTAGCCGGCGCAGGGAGTGTCACCTTGATGAGCCACGCGTCACCGTGAGGGTCCTCGTTGAGTCGCTCCGGATTCTTCGATAACAACTCATTCGCCTCGGCAACTTCTCCCGAGACCGGCGAATAGATGTCTGAGACCGCTTTTACCGATTCAACGGACCCGAAAGTCTGGCCTTTGGTAACGTCACTGCCGGCCTTCGGCAGATCCACGAATACGATGTCGCCCAACTCGTGTTGGGCGTGATCCGTAATTCCGACCGTCGCCCGATCACCCTCTACGTGCACCCACTCGTGCTCTTTTGTATACCTGTAAGTGTCTGGATAAGTCATTGCTCGCCCTCTGATTTTCGGAACGGGCTACCGCGGACTAACCGCTGGCTGATGCCCTTTTGTAGAAAGGCGTCGAAACCGTTTTCGCCTCTACCGGTGTATTGCGAACGAACACCTGAATCTCTTTTCCAGCTTCCGCCTTACCCGCTGGCAAGTAACAAAGCCCAATGTTCTTGTTGAGCGTGGGCGAAGGACCTCCGCTCGTTACCCAACCGGCCGGTATACCATCGATCCCCACTTCATAACCATCCCGGCCGATACCGCGCCCAACCATCTCGAAACCGATGACTTTGCGCGCAACGCCTGCTCGCTTCACTTTCTCCAACGCGGACCGCCCGACAAAATCGCCTTTGTCCATCTTCACGATCCAGCCCAAATCAGCTTCAAACGGATTGATTGAAGCCGTCAGTTCGTGTCCGTAAAGTGCCATCTTGGCCTCGAGCCGGAGTGTATTCCGCGCGCCAAGCCCGCACGGCCTTATGCCGAACTCTTCGCCAGCGGCTAAAATTTCGTTCCAGATGCGTCGCGCATCGACCGGAGCAACATATATCTCAAATCCATCTTCGCCTGTATACCCGGTGCGAGCTATTCGCGCGGGTGATCCACTGACAAGGCCGTCTTGAAACCAGTAGTATTTGATTTCCGAAAGCTGGCTTGGCGTAAGTTTCTGCAAAGTGAGCAGCGCTTTCGGACCCTGAATCGCGAGCTGAGCATAGCGATCACTTGAATAATCCACTTCAGCTCCGAAGCTGTTGTGCTCTAGAATATGCTGATAATCTTGATCCTGATTTGACGAGTTCACGCACAAAAAAAAGTGATCCTCAGCCACTTTGTGAACCAGTATGTCGTCCACAAATCCGCCGTGCTCAAAGAGCAACGCTGAATAATGAGCTTGTCCGATCTTCAATTTTGCGGCATGATTTGTGGCCACGTGGTCGACCAGTTTGGCCGCTCCCGGGCCAAGCACGTCGATCTCCCCCATGTGACTTACGTCGAAGAGCCCGACCGCATTACGAACGGCGTTGTGCTCCTCGAGAATACTCGAGTACTGCACCGGCATATGCCATCCGCCGAAGTCGACCATTCGTGCCTTCGAACCAAGGTGGGCATCGAAGAGCGGCGTTCTCTTCAGGTCAGCGGCTGCGGTCATTGAGGGGTAGAAAACCCCAGCGTAACACTCTCAGCTATTCGTGCTGGGCCAGGCTTCCGGGTCAGGCAGTCGCTTCGCCCGATTCCGCCGCGCCGTATTCCTTGAGTTTGTTGAAAAGCGTCTTTAAGCTGATTCCCAGGATCTCGGCGGCACGAGTCTTGTTGTTTTTTGTGTGCTGGAGCGTTAGCTGAATCAATGACTTTTCTGCCTCGCTAACGGTCGTACCCACGGGCAAACGTACACTCTCAGGTTCGAAAACCTGGGCAGGTGGCCGGGACCCCACTGAGACTCCGAAATCATAGGGTAAGTGCGCCATCTGGATCGCCCCCTCACCGGCCATGATCACTGCCCGTTCGAGCACGTTGCGCAGTTCGCGCACATTGCCTGGCCAGGAGTATTTTCGGAAAGCATCCACAACTTCAGGCGTCACGTAGCTAACGTTGCAGGCGTGTTTGCGATTAAGATGGGCAATTAACGTCTCCGTGAGAAGAGGCAAATCGCTCATCCGCTGTCGCAATGGAGGCAGAGAAATCTGAAAAACGTTCAGCCGGTAATAGAGATCCTCTCGCAGATCACCCTTCTTCAGAGCATCGTCCAACACGCGATTGGTTGCTGCAATCACGCGCACATCTACCGAGAGTTCGCTTTTTCCACCAAGGCGCCTGACACGCGAATCCTCAAGCACACGCAGTAGTTTGGCCTGTGTTCCGGAAGGCATCTCCGCAAGTTCGTCGAGTAATATCGTGCCGTGCTGAGCTAGTTCGAAGCAACCGGCACGACGCTCTAACGCACCTGTGAATGCCCCTTTCTCATGCCCGAACAACTCGCTCTCCATGAGAGTCTCAGGCATGGCGGCGCAATTGATCGCGACGAACGGGCCTGCCCGGCGATTGCTGAGCTGGTGCACTGCCCGCGCAACCAATTCTTTACCGGTTCCGCTCTCCCCTACTACCAGCACCGCCGCCTTGCTTGGCGCGACTTGCTGGATGACATTAAATACTTGCTGCATCGGCGGGGACGTGCCGACCATGTCTACCAGAACGCCTGTGTTCGCCAGTTGCCGCTGCAGTCGTTCCGTTTCTTCAGCTAATTGGCTTTGCGATGCCGCCCTTTCGAGCAGCACGCGCAAGGCGGCCGGCTGAATAGGCTTTTCCAGGAACCAGAAAGCGCCTAAGTCGTGAATTGTCTGGATTGCTGTTTCGATATTGCCGAAGGCAGTCAGTACGATAGCGGGAGGCATATTGCCGTCTGCCCCCAAGCGCTTCATCAACTCGAAACCATCCATCCGTGGCATCATCAAATCCGTGACGATGACGTTTGCGGTAAAGGAACTGAGCTTCTCAATCGCTTCCTGCCCGTCGCCCGCAGTTTCGACGTTGAAGCCCCAAGCCGAAATCATGGCGGCCAAAGGTGCCCGCTGCGACTCTTCGTCGTCAACTATGAGCACATTGATAGCTTGGCGCGATGTGCCTTGATTTCCCACGGTTCTAAGTGTATCCGATCAAAAAACATGCCCGAAGGCGAGCCTGACCGGGCACTTCTCGTTGAATAATTAATATTGCGTCCGGAGAATCCATCTTAGTATGTGTCTGGTAAACCCCGCTACTGCCCTTTCTTCTGGACGGGCCTACCATCTAGCCAACCGCTAAAATGCAGCTCGATCATCGGCAGCCCGAAGACGATGCGCCTCCATTCCTCGGAACGTGGTCACGCATCTACATAGTTATCGTGGCCTATACGTTTTGCCTGATCGTGCTTCTCTATTTATTCTCTAGGTGGTTTGCTCCTTGAACAGGTCCTCGGCAATCGGGTCATGCTTGGGTAACATGGACGAGAACGACAGCCGCTGGTCTCCGTTGCCTTGTGGCTGGTGAACTTAATCTGCGCGGTCTCGCGCTCTAGAGAAACCACTGCTCGCAATCTCATCCTGTGATGGCTAAGTTTCTCGAGGTAATAGTTACATCCGTTCATGAAGCAATTGAGGGAGAAGCCGGGGGCGCCGATCGCTTAGAGCTTGTCCGGGCTCTCGATGTAGGTGGTTTGACGCCGGATATTGCTCTGGTCCCGCAGGTTTTGAACTCGGTCAGCATACCAGTTCGGGTTATGTTGCGGCATAGCCCCTCGATGTCGGTCACGAGCGCGCGCGAACTCGGGTCTCTGCAATGGTTTGCATCGAAAATGTCCGAATTCGCTATAGATGGGCTAGTCATGGGTTTCGTTCGCGGGCATTCTCTCGACATCGAATCCATGCGCGAGATCTGCTGTGCCGCCCCGGCCTGCGCGGTCACTTTCCATCGCGCGTTTGACGAACTCGCTGATCCGCCAGCTGCGATCGAGCAACTGAAACAAATTGCGCATCTGGATCGGATCCTGACTACCGGCGGTCCTGGTACCTGGCCCGAACGGAAAGCCCGTTTGCTGCGGTGGCAGCGCGCTGCCGCTCCCGGTATCAAACTGCTGACGGGAGCAGGCCTCTGTTCAGCCGTTCTCGCCGATTTGGCTTCGACCTCCGAGCTCAAAGAGATTCACATCGGACGCGCTGCACGTATCCCGCAATCTGTCGAGGGAAGCGTAACGCGCGAAGCTGTTCGATCGCTGAAAAGTGCTCTTGAATGAGAGCACTTGATTGGTTGGTTTTCCTCGCATGGCTTGTTTCTCTCGTCAGCTACGGTCTTTACCGAGGCCGGGGCAGTAACACAGTAAGCAAATACCTCCTCGCCGGGAAGAGTATGCCTTGGTACGCCATGGGCCTCTCCATACTCGCCACCCAGGCAAGCGCCATCACCTTCATCTCGACTACCGGGCAGGCCTACGTAGATGGCATGCGTTTTGTCCAGTTTTACTTCGGGCTGCCGATCGCGATGGTCATCCTCTCCGCAACCGCCGTTCCGATTTTTCACCGCGCGCGAGTCTATACCGCTTATGAATACCTGGAGCAACGTTTCGACGCGAAGACCCGCGCTCTCGTCAGTGTTGTTTTCTTGATCCAGCGAGGCCTCGCCGCCGGGATCGGTCTCTACGCACCCGCTGTGGCCCTGGCGGGTGTCCTAGGGTGGTCAGATCGCCTGATCACTGTCCTGATCGGGACCCTCGTCATTCTGTACACAGCCACTGGTGGCATTAAGGCTCTTACCTGGGCGGATGTTCAGCAAATGAGCATGATCTTCATCGCTCTCGTTATCAGCCTGGCGGTAGCCGTGCATTCGCTACCTGCCGGAATTTCTTTCGGCCGCGCCGTGCATCTGGCGGGGGCGGCAGGGCGATTGAACATCGTCGATCTCCAGTGGAATCTCAGTGATCGCTACAATCTCTGGAGTGGTCTCATTGGCGGTTGCTTTTTGGCACTCGCCTATTTCGGCTGCGATCAAAGCCAGGTTCAGCGCTACTTAACCGGTCGCTCCGTTGCCCAGAGCCGGTTGGGTCTTCTGTTCAACGCTACCGTTAAAGTCCCGATGCAGCTTTTTATCTTGTTCATCGGAGCGATGGTCTTCGTTTTGTCGCTCTTTGTGCAGCCGCCGCTGCTCTTTCAGCCGCTCGAGCGTGCGCGCGCGGCGGGCACGCCGGAATGGAACTCCACTCAAGCCAATTACGAGCGAGCATTCCAGGAACGGCGCGATTGGGCTTATCGTGTTGCCGCTGATCAGGAACAGTCTGCGTCTACGCAAAAGCAGGTTTTACAGGGATTTTCGCAGGCCCAGGAAAAGTTCCTCGAATCTCGGAAGCAAGGGCTCCAGATAGTCGAAAAACTCCACGGCGGCACCAGGTATGACGACACCAACTACATCTTTTTGGAGTTCGTGAAGTCGTATTTGCCTTTGGGCTTGGTTGGCCTTGTCATCGGAGTCATTTTCTCCGCGTCAATGGGTTCAACGTCCGGGGAAATCAATTCTCTCGCCACAGTCTCTGTAGTCGACCTCTACCGCCGATTCTTCTTTCCTAACCGGTCGGATCGACACTACCTCATCGCGTCACGCTTCTTTACTTTGTTCTGGGGCGCCTATGCGGTCGTGTTTGCATCGGTTGGTGCGCGCGGTTTCGGAGCTCTCATTGAACGCGTTAACATCGTCGGATCGCTTTTCTATGGCGGGATGCTAGGAGTCTTTGTCTTGGCGTTCTTCTGCAAGCGAGTTGATGGAACCGGCGCGTTCGCTGGTGTTTTAGCCGGGGAGGCTGCGATCTTTTTAGTCGCCTCGCTGACCAGCATCTCTTTCCTTTGGTACAACGTAATCGGCTGCGTAGTAACAGTCGGCGTAGGTCTCATCGTTGCAGCTGCCGCTAAACCTATCCGTGCGAGTTGATCGTCGGGCTGTCAGACCTGGAGTGTTGCGATATCGACGGTCGATTGATGCCCTTCGATAACCACAATTCCGCTTTCTGTTACGTGATACTTCTTCCTGTCTTCATCCAGGTCGTAGCCGATATGAGTCCCGGGAGCTATCTTGACGTTCTTGTCAAGAATTGCGCGGCGTACCTTTGCATGTCGCCCGATATCGCAGTTGTCGAATATCACTGAATCCTGCACATGCGCGCCGGTGTGAATGCGAACGCCCCGGCCGAGCACCGAACATTTCACAAATCCACCAGAAACGATCGAACTACCGGCGATGATTGAGTCCACTGCCATTCCGCGCCTGCCTTCCTCGTCAAAAACGAATTTGGCGGGAGCGTCGAAGTATCCGGCCGTCCGCAAAGGCCATTGACGGTTGTAAAGGTTCAGCTCGGGTGAGACCGACCGCAAGTCCATACTCGCTTCGTAGTACGCATCGAGCGTCCCAACATCCCGCCAATATTGCGGTGACCCGATCGGGTCTCCCGGAATGACATTTGTATTGAAGTCGTAGGCGTACATGTCGGCCCGGCCAATGAGGGAAGGCAGAATATCTTTGCCGAAGTCGTGCGAACTTTTCTCGTTTCTACTATCCGCGTACAGTTCTCGCAGCAATACGTCGGTCGAGAAAACATAGTTGCCCATCGATGCGTAAACGCAACCCGGATCATTCGGCATCGTGGGCGCATCCGCCTTTTTCTCGTGAAAACCCACAATGCTTCCCTCCGGCGTAGTTTCAATTACGCCAAAGTCCGAAGCGTACGCCTTGTCAACAGGAATAGCGGCCACCGTAACTCCGGCGTGCTTCTCCACGTGGTATTCGATCATCTGCCGGATGTTCATCCGATATATATGATCGGCACCGAAAATGGCGACAACGTGCGGATCGGCTTGCTCGATGAGATTTATATTCTGGTGAATCGCATCCGCCGTTCCGCGATACCAGTCCTCCTGAGCCGATCGCATCTGAGCCGGCACTGGAATGATGAAGTTGTTCTTCAGTAGACCGCTTACTTCCCACCCTTCACGCAGGTGCTGCAGTAGGGATTGGCTCTTGAACTGGATCAGGACATAGATCGAATAAATGCCTGAGTTCATCAAGTTGCTCAGAACGAAATCGACGATGCGATAGCGCCCGCCGAAAGGTACAGCCGGCTTAGCTCGCTCTTTCGTTAAGGGAAAAAGCCGGGTCCCCTTACCGCCCGCGAGCACAAACGCTAAAACACGAAGCTGCATTTTGACAACCTCCGAACAAGCAGTCTGCTGCTTTCCGAGTATATATTCCGAATCCTAGACGCCTTGAATCGCGGATGATTACTCGGCAGTTGCACTGCCTCTCCTGGCAGAAAAATTACTATCGGGAGTTCCAGTTCAGGCCCAGCTGTACCATCGAACGCACCGCCACGCCAGTTGGTCCTTTAGCGAGCCATCCTTTGGCGTCGTCCAGCCACGCGGTTGAGGCGATGTCGAGGTGAATCCAGGGTGTGGGATCAGCGAATTCGCGGAGAAACCACGCCGCCGTTATCGAGCCGCCATAGCGGCCGCCGATATTGGGAAGGTCGGCAAAAGCAGATTTAAGATAGTCCTTGTACTCTTCGTCCATCGGCATTTGCCACGCTTTCTCGCCGGCCGTGCGCGATGCTGCCAAAAAGCGATCCAGGAACTCCTGATTATTGGTAAACGCCCCCATGTTGTGATGCCCTAGTGCGACCCCAATCGCCCCGGTCAAGGTAGCCGCGTCGATCAGATGGGTCGCACCGTTGTTTTTGGCGTAAGCGAGCGCGTCGGCCAAAATCAAACGGCCTTCCGCATCCGTGTTGAGTACTTCCACAGTCTTCCCGGCCAGGGTTGTGACAATGTCGCCGGGCCGCTGAGCGTCTCCGTTGATCATGTTTTCCACTAACGGCGCGTACGCTGTAATGGAAACTGACGGCTTGAGCTGTGCAACGGCCCGCATCGCGCCGATTACTGCGGCAGCCCCCGCCATGTCATACTTCATCTTTTCCATGCCGTCGGATGGCTTGATCGAGAGTCCACCGGTATCGAATGTCACACCTTTGCCAACTAGGGCCAACTGATCTTTGCCCTCTGTTCGCGAAGGTCGATACTCGAGCGCGATTAGGTAAGGCGCATTGCTGCTGCCTCTCGCCACCCCGAGCAGCGCGCCCATGCCCAACTGCCTCATCGCCTCCTGGTCGAGCGATTTGTATTGCAAGCCGAACTCAGAGGCCATGGTCTTGGCAGCCTCCGCCAGCGCTCCAGGCGTGAGTCTATTAGCAGGCTCATTAACCAGATCGCGAGTAAAGTTCTGGGCCTCCGCAATGATCCGTCCCTGCTCCGCGGCGGCGCTCAAAGCCCCCGCTGCGCCGCCCGGAGCCGCAATTACGAACTCGTCGATTCGCTTTTGGCTCTTCTTTGGGTCTGACTTGTACTTGTCGGGTTCCCAGGCCCCCAGGATCGCGCCTTCTGCTGCACTGCCTGCATCGCTCGTCCCCTCGACCTGCAGGGCAATAGTTCTCACTCCCTTGCCCTTCAACAGCCGGATTAAGACGCCCGCTATCCGCCTAAGTTCAACAGCAGAAAACTTCTCGCGCTTACCGCCCCCGATTACCACGAGCCGCTTAGCCGCGATACCCTGCGGCCGGTGCAGTACAGCCGTCTCGTATAGTTTTCCAGTGAACTCACCCGTTGTCCGAAGCTCCGTCAGCCAGCCGGACTGCTCCGCTACTGCCAGGTCATCAGCCTGGCTCCTACTTGAGGCCGGTGTGTTACCTATCTGCCCTTCGGCCGATTCTTCCGTTTCGAAGCAAATGACTGCAAGCGCATCTTTGCTCAGCTTCTCGATTGGCGATGTGTCGATTGAAATTTGCATCATTAGGTCTTTGTTGAGAACTAAAACTATTGCCTGGAATGCCTGGCAATGGCAGCTTTTGCCTCGGCTTGCATTTCCCTGGCTTTGATCGCTTCCCGTTTGTCATGGAATTTTTTGCCCTTCCCGACGGCGATCTCCACTTTCACTCGCCCGGCCTTGAGATAAAGTTTTGTGGGAACGATCGTCAAGCCCTTCTCTCGTGTTTCCGTTCGTAGCTTTTCGATTTCGGCGCGATGCAGGAGCAGCTTTCGCTTACGGACCGGGACGTGATTCATCAGATTCCCATGTGAATACTCGCTGATGTGGGCGTTCATCAGCCACGCTTCGTCTTCAGTCACTTCCGCGTAGCTCTCCTTTAGCTGCACCTTGCCCGTTTTAGCTGCCTTTACCTCTGTTCCGGTCAAGACCAGGCCCGCCTCATAGCGGTCAAGCAGGTGGTAGTTGTGCCCTGCCGAGCGGTTATCGCTCAGTATCTTGATTTCGCCTTGTGACATATGTCCGTCGCGCAATAGCCGGCCCGAGTGCAGGCTGAGACAATGGGGACGTCCTCTTTACATACAGTGTCCCCTAAAGGGTACTGGAACTCTGCACGCGGCAATGCTGCAGAGCGTCTTCCATTACGAATACGAGAGGAATATACTCCCAGGCATACCCCGTTTCTGAGGCACAGCTTGTCTCCTCCGAGCGTCGGGTTTGGGCTGGGAGTGCGGGTGGCACCCGAAAAGCATTGTAAGTACGTCTGTTTCTCTTATTAGAATGGGTTGGATCCGTTTAGTGATATCGACAAATAAGCTGAGGTGCCTTGCGGCCGTTGTTTCGGTTCTGACCTCGCTCCCAGGGCCCCTTCTAGGGCGCACCAGGCAAGGCGACAAACTGGTTAAGCAGGCGCAAACAGCAGAAGCCGGCAAAAACTGGGACAAGGCGATCGATCTGTTCGATCAGGCGCTGGCCACCGACCCTACCGATGCTACTTACCTGTTATACGACCAGCAGATCCACTCCAAAGCGTCTGCGCAGTACCTGACGAACGGTAGGGAGTTGCAGCGAGAGCAGAAGCTCGATGCGGCGCTGCTGCAGTTTCAAAAGGCCTATCTTGCTGACCCCGGGTCGCAGATCGCGCTTCAGGAGATTCGGGCCGCTACTGCCATGTTGAAGGAGCGTGCCAAAGTGCCTGCTGGAACCCCCGTCTACACGCCCGCCCAACAAGCCCGCCTGGAGATCGAGCGGCGCATCAACTCACTCGAAGGGCCGCCCGTTCTGCGGCCTATCAACGCACAGATTAGCAGCCTCAAGGTAAACAACCAGCCCGCGCGCATCCTCTATGAGAGCGTCTGTAAGCTCGCCGGAATCAATCTTCTCGTCGATCCAGCCGGTCTCGAAGGACCAGGAGTTGGGGGTAAGAACTTCAACCTTGATCTCACCAACGTCACCCTGGAAGAGGCTCTGAACTATGTGGCGTTAACGACTCATACGTTCTGGAAGCCCATTAGTCACAACGCTATCTTCGTTACTCAGGAAGGGGAGCAGAAGCGCCAGGAGTACCAGGATGAGGTAGTCAAGGTCTTCTACATTCAGAACGCGAGTACGGCCAATGAGTTCACCGAGATCTTCAACGGCGTGCGCACCGGGGCCAAGCTGACTTCGAACGTTTTCCAGGTCGCAAGCCAGAACGCAATCATCGCGCGCGGCTCGCCGGACACCATCTCCCTGGTTGAAAAGCTGGTTCACGACCTCGATAAGCCGAAAGCTGAGGTCACGATGGATATCGTCATCATGGAGGTGAACAAAAGTCATAACACGACTCTTGGGGCTGCCCTTCTTGGCGCGTCAGGGCTAAGTACTCCGATCAACTTCACGCCCCGCAACTCCACCCCGGCATCCCAGATTCCTGGCAGTTCCGGCTCGTCAACTGGCACCAGCACGGGTACCACTGGTTCGACGACCACTGGTACGAGTACAGGTCAAGTCACGCTCGCTCAGCTGAGCCATCTGTCCAGTGCCGATTTCTCGACGACCTTACCCAGCACAGTTGTGCAGGCGCTCTTGAGCGATTCGTCCACCAAGGTCTTGCAGCGTCCACAGTTGCGTGCCATAGACGGCGGAAAAGCCTCTCTTAAGATCGGTGAAAAAATTCCTTATGTATCGGGATCTCTGAACTCAGCGGTCGCGACGCCGGGCTCCATCCCTTACGCCACCACCCAGTTCCAACAGCTCGATATCGGAACCCTGATTGATCTCCAGCCTCACGTGAACGGTTATCAGGACATCAGCATGCATATTCGTGTCGAGATTTCCAACCATCCTAGCGATGTCAACATTGCTGGCGTCCTTGAACCTGTTATTGGCCAGCAGATCGACGAAGCCGAGGTTCGCATGAAAGATGGCGAGGTGAGCATCCTGGGCGGGTTGTCGGAAAAAGATCGCTCGAACACACTCGCCGGAGTGCCTGGCTTCACAAGCATTCCGCTGCTGAGCTACCTCTTCGGTACCAAAACGCGGAACGATGTCGATAATGAGACTCTGATCGTGGTCATTCCGCATATCGTTCGCGCGCCCGACTACGGCGATTTGGCCAACCAGGGCATCTATGCGGGTACCGAACGTGTCCCGAGAGTGGAACGAGGTGCTCAGCCGGCGCAGGTCGGCATGCCGTCGGGTACAGGAACTCAAGCCGTTCCTCCACCGGCTCCCGCTCAAAAGCCGTCCGCTCGCCCGCAGGATGCTGCCCCGTTGCAGCCAATCACCAGCGCCCCACCGCTTACGGTTCCGTCCACACTTCCTGCAAGTTCGATTACTTTCCGCCCCGACGCGACCGCCGCTCCTCCGCCCGCAGATCAGTCTCCGCATAGATAAAGCAGGCTGTCCATACCGATGTTGCGCAGTAGTACCTATATAGCGCTCGAGCGGCGCCGCAAGACTCAATCAGGCTTGACTCTGGTAGAGCTGATCGTCGCTTTTACGATCCTGCTAATCCTGACGACGATGGCGGTTCCTACCGCCCGCTATCAAGTGCGGCGGCAGAGGGAAAAGCAGCTCATGGCGGACCTGGAAGAGATGCGTGGCGCCATCGACAGATACAAGGACATGTGTGACGCCGGGAAAATTCAATCGACTGGGGCTGACGCCTACTGTTACCCGCCCTCACTTGAAAGTCTGGTGGATGGCGTAAAGCTGTCTAATACCCTCAGTGGAAACAATCAATCCGGCAAGATCCGCTTCCTTCGCCGTATTCTGAAAGATCCAATGACCGGAGATACCGATTGGGGAAAGCGGAGCATGCAGGATGAACCGACTTCGGATTCCTGGGGCGGTCAGAACGTCTTTAACGTGTATTCCAAGACCGCCGACAAGGCAAGCGACGGGACGCCTTACTCGGAGTGGTAGTCGCGGTCATGTCCAGACAAAAAGCCGTTCAAGTACTTAAGCGGGCCCAGCGTGGGTTTACCCTCATAGAGCTCATGGTCGTGATGGCGATCATCTCCGTGCTGCTTGCGATTGCCTTGCCCATCTACCAGAAATCGATCGTCAGAGCCAAAGAAAGTGTACTGCTGAACAATCTCTTCACCCTGCGAAACATGATCGACGAATATACATTGGATAAGCAAAAAGCTCCTGAAACTCTGCAGGACTTGGTTACGGAAGGCTATTTACGCCAAATTCCCCAGGACCCGATGACTGGGTCCGACCAGACATGGAAAACAATCATGGAAGACACTCCGGTCGGTGGAACCAACAATCAGCCCGGGATATTCGACGTCCGCAGCGGCTCCGATAAAACCGCTCTCAACGGCACTCAATATGCGGATTGGTGAGGGGCCGCGGTGCGAGCCCGCAACCCCAGGCCCCGCTTCTGCTTGCTAAACTGAAATTCGGCAACCCCTTACCTGCCTTACTCCCCGATCGTCTAACGGTAGGACAGCGGCCTTTGGAGCCGTTAATCGTGGTTCGAATCCATGTCGGGGAGCCAAGTTCTGCGCGGGTTGCGTAGATTCCGACATTCTTGCCCTCTCAAGACAATCTTGAACCCGTTTCCGCTCTGCTGGACCCGACCTTGGACCCGATGTTCCGGCATCCAGCGCGCCTGGGTGTCGAGAGCGCGTGGTGGGGTCACGTACCTTTTGCGCAGTGGCTGATACCCGCTTCCAAGCCACAATTGCTAGTCGAACTGGGTACTCACTCCGGCGTTTCCTACAGTGCGTTTTGTGAGTCCGTTTTTCGCGAGCATCTGGAAACGCGCTGTTTCGCGGTAGATACTTGGCGCGGCGACGAACATGCGGGTTTCTACGGAGAGGACGTTTATCGCGATCTCCGAACCTTTCATGATGACCGTTACGGGGAGTTCTCTACGCTTCTCCGTACCAGCTTCGACCAGGCGTTAGACAGCTTTTCCGATTCCTCCATCGATCTACTGCATATCGACGGGTTTCACACCTATGAAGCTGTAAAACATGACTTCGAAGCCTGGCGGACAAAGCTGTCCGATCGTTCGGTGCTCCTTTTGCACGATACCGCGGAACGTCAAGGTGGGTTCGGCGTTTGGAGGCTGTGGGAGGAACTGGCCCGGCTTTATCCTCATTTCGAGTTCTACCACTCGTGGGGATTAGGCGTAATTGCCATTGGTCAAAACGCGCCGGAAACCATCCTCGAGTTATGTTCGCTGCGAGAGCCTGCATCCATCTCTAAAGTGCGCGAGCGCTTTGCATGTTTGGGTGAGCGCTGGGAAACTGACATGCAGGGGCACCTTCTTCGCGCACGGATTCAGGTCTTCGAAAGTCGGCAGGAATCTGAAGAGTTGATCCGCGCCGAAACGCGGCGAGCTCTGGACCTTGCACGATCCGAAGCCGCCAAACTACGTAAGGAGCACAGCGCTGCGCAGAGGAAAGCCGAACTCGAAACGGCCCTGCGCGAAGAACTTCAGGCCCAGCGATGCCTGGAACTCGAGTCGAGAGTGCAGATGGAAGCCAGATACGCGCTTGAGCGGAACGAAGCCGCTTTTAGGGCAGCCGAAGCTGAAGAACGGGCAGATAAAGAAGCTCAGCTTAGGCACAAACTCGAGGTGGATCATGGGCGCGCTGCGCGTGAATTGGAAGAAATGAGACGCGAGTATGATCGGGTCAGCGTCCGATACGAATCCGTTCTGGGCTCAGCAAGTTGGCACGCAACCCAACCCGCCCGCGCAATATCGAAATCTTTGCCAAATCCGGTCAAGAGGCTGGTTTTAAAAGCCTTAAAGCTGCTCTGGTGGATCGTTACCTTCAGCTTGGGAGGAAAGCTTCGGGAACGAAGGGAGCGACGCCGTCAAATGGCCATCATTCGCCAATCTTCTCTTTTCGACCCAGGTTGGTACGTCAAGACGTACCCGGATGTCCGTGCTGCCGGCACGGATCCGGTCTGGCATTACTGCACCTTTGGTGCCGCCGAGGGCCGGAATCCGGGGCCAAACTTTGATGGAGGTTGGTATCTGGGAACCTACCCGGACGTTGCCCAGGCCCGCGTAAATCCGCTCCTGCATTATCTTGAGCACGGCGCCCCGGAGGGGCGGCTAATCCGAAGAGTGATCTCGGACTAGCCTGCTTCTCACTCGCGCCGCTTGACTTTCTAGTTGGCTACTTGAAGAGCCTTGCTGATCGTCAACTCATGTCCCTGGCTGGACCGAATGGTGATTCCGACCACATGGTTGCCATTCGGCAGCGTCGTAGTGTCGAACGAGGTCGTCCAGCCAACATTGGGGCACCCGCCCGACTTCGGGTAGATGTTGCAAACGTCGGGACGGCTGGTGCCATATGAAACTGGTCCGACGGGCAGGCCATCTATCGTCAATCCGACGCTCCCGATTGTGTCCGTCTGGTCGAGCGCCCATCCTTGAATCTGCATTGTTCCGCTGTACTGCACGTTCGGGGCGGGACTATCTATATAAGCTTTGATAGTGGTGCTCACTGTGCCATTGGCGATGTTTATCGTTCGGCTCGCAACCGCGCTGATGTTGGTTCCCTGTGCTTTGATTACCAGCGTGTGAGGACCGTCGGGCAGAAGTCGCGTGTCTAAAGAATACGACCACCCGACATTAGGGCAGTTGACCGAAACCTGTGCCGATGTACACACGTCGCCCCGAGCAATACCGTACTGTGCTGTTCCGAAAGGAACTCCATCGATTGAGATAGAGACCGTTTGAAAGGGAGTCCCGCTGCTGAGGGCTGAGCCGCTAAGGGCGAGCACCCCTGAAACCGTCGCATTGACCACCGGAGCGTCAATGTTTACTGACAGGCCCTCCGAGCGCCAAAGGCTCCCGTTTGAAGTGGAGAAGGAAACGCTCTTTGAAGTTCGGCGTCCGCTCTGAGAGCTGGCGGTGATCGAAAACGTGTGAACACCATCGGCTAAGGACGTCGTATCAAGTTGCGCTTGCCACCCCACGGTGGGGCAGTTGACGGCGCCGGGGAACATCCCGCAGACATCCGGGCGAGAAACTGAAGGCATTACGAACGCGACCGGAGCACCGTCTACGTTGAGTTGCACTCCCGTTATGGCGGCAAACTGGTCCACTGCCCAACCCGAAACCGTAGTCTTACCCCCGACGGAACTGCCGTTACTCGGGGCGTCAATCCACGCCCAGATTGAATCTGATGACGAGCTACGGATATTAGCAACTGTGATCCGGCGTGAGCTCGTCAAGGAAGTCGAGTTCGTTGACGCAGTGATTTGAAGCGTGTGAAGCCCATCGGATAGCAACGACGTATCTATCGAGGCACTCCAGCCCACATTCGGGCAGCCGGCGGGGTTCGCAAACATGGCGCAGACATCTGGGCGCGCGATGCCGTAAACCGGAGATGACGGCGTTGGTTGTCCATCCACAGACACGCTCACGGATTTGACAGCCCCGCTCAGGCCAACCGCCCATCCGCTCGCTTGCAATACCCCGCTCGCCGTTGCGCCGTCCGATGACGGAGTATCGATCCACATCCGTATCGGGCTTGTCGAGCTGTTTAAAACCGAGAAAGTCGTTGTAGCAGTGCTGTATGCAGACCCTGTTGCCCCCGCAAGTACCGTCAGCGTGTGCACACCGTCCGCGAGCTTTGTAGTGTCGACCGTTGCACTCCAACCCACGTTGGGACATCCTTTGCGGCCTGGAAAGATGCCGCAAACATCGGGCCGGCTCGATCCATATTGCGCCACCTGCAGCGGAGCGCCGTCGACGCTCAAGATAACGCTGCCGATTGCCGTCTGATCATTGATGGCCCATCCGTAAAAGGAGGCCGATCCCGTAAGCGCTGCGCCCGAACTGGAAGGTTGGTCGATATTGACCTTCGTCATTCGTGTAGCAAACGCGGCAAGGTTGGAAGTCGTTACCGTGTAGCCTACGCTTGTGGCCTTCTGAGAAGACCAGGCACGCACCTGGATAACGTGTGGTCCGTCGCCGACCTTAGTTGTGTCCCATGGAAGCGACCACCCTACGTTCGGACAATTTACACGTCCTGGATAGATTCCACAAACGTCAGGCCTGCTTACGCCGTACGTCGCCGTTCCTAGCAGCTGTCCGTCGATAGAGATATCGACGCTGGAAACGCCGGCACTGTCGTTCAGCGCCCATCCGGATATGGTGACCGCTCCGCCTATCGGCTTTGTTCCAGCACTTGGACTGTCCATCACGATACGGCTCTGCGGCCACCCCGTGGCGGATCCGCTCAAGACATAGGTTTGAGGTGACCCGACCGCATTGTCATTCACCGTTATCAGACACTGCGAACTCGCGGGCGAACTGTTGCTCGGGTTGTAGCTGACCCAGATAATACATCCCTGACCAACCGCAACCGAAGCTCCACAATTGTTCACCTGCAGAAAATCTGAAGGCGAAACGCCGCCGATCCCGACGCTCGCGATTGATAAAGGAGCTGATCCTACATTTTGGAGATACACGGCCCCGGGCGATGCCGTCGTGCCGCGCGCTTGAGTGCCGAAAGTGGCGAAAGTGCTGGTCAACAACACAGCGGGTGCCGGCTGGATACCGGTTCCTGAGATCGCTACCGTTTGCGGCCCGATGGCGGAATCGCTGAAAGCAAGCAGGCCGCTTCGGGCCCCGCTCGCTGTTGGTGTGAACGCAACCGAAACAGAACACGAGGCGTTGACCGCTAGAGTGCTGGTGCACGTGGTCTGCGTAATCACAAAATCGAGGGCATTAGCGCCTTGAAGCCAAATATTCGAGAGGAGCAGAGGCGCAGTGCCGGTGTTAGATAGCAGGACAACTTGAGCCGTAGCAGACGTTCCGAGACTGACGTTTCCAAACGTCAACGAGCTTGGGTTTAGTGTTGCCTTCGGCGCGGAGCCCGATATCCCAGTACCGCTTAGGGAGGCAACAGGAATTGTTATAGATGCTCCAGCCTGAGACGTGCCGGTGAGTTGTACAGTTCCGGTCGAAGCGCCCGCCGCTGTCGGGGCGAAGTCGATCGAAACCGCGCAGCTTGCACCGGGGGCGACTGGGATCGACGCTGAACAGTCCAAGCTGCCGGAGGCAACCTGCTGATATCCTGTGCTGACCGAAGGTGTCAAAGTTGCGCTTTGGTTCCCGGTGTTTGAAACGGCCGCTGATTGGCGCGAGCTCGTCTGCCCGACAATCACGTTTCCGAAGTTAAAAGCGAGTGTGCCCGGCAAGACCTGCCGGACCATGTTGTTCCCCGTGTCCGCTATAAGAATGGTCCCGCCCGGACCGAGAGCCAAGCCGGATGGATTGTAGAGTGTCGCGGGTGCGCTTAACCCCGCACCGGTTGTCAACAATGTTGAGATCACTCCGGAGGCGGCCTGTATTTCCCGGACGACATTGTTCCCGGAATCGGCAATGAACAAATCGCCCGCTGCATCTACTCTGAGTGCCGATGGATTATCTAGTGCGGCATTCGCTGCCGCACCTCCATCGCCCGAGTATCCTGGCGCGCCGTCGCCCGCCACCACATTGATCGTGCCCGAAGTAAGGCTCACAACACGAACTGAACTGTGTGCCGTGTCGGCTATGTAAAGATTGCCGTTGCCACCAATAGCCAGGCCAGTCGGGTTGCTGAGCACCGCGTTTGTCGCCGCCCCACCATCGCCATAACCATCGTTCCCGCCGCCTTTCCCGCCTCCGGCAACCACAACGATCTGATTCGAGATCGCAATTACTTCACGAACCAAATGGTGGTAGGAGTCCGCGATGAAGAGGTTCCCCGAACTGTCCACCGTGACAGCGCTCGGTCCATAGAGGATTGCGCTTGTAGCCGGGCCTTGATCTCCCAACCCGTCCGAACCCGAGGCGTGCGTTCCTCCTCCAGCAAAGGTGCTAATCTGGCCGGCCGGCGTCACTAGGCGGATGACGTTATTGCCCTGGTCCGCTATGAACAAATTCCCCGCGCCGTCGACAGCTACGTCTGTGGGACTGTAGAGCATCGCGCTGGTCGCTTGGCCGCCGTCCCCTGAGTATCCGGCAGCGCCGTTTCCCGCAATGGTACTCACCGTCTTGCTGCCGGCCGTGATTTTCCGAATGACCTGGTTGACCGGATCTGCGATATACACGTTCCCAAGTGGGTCTACAGAAATCCCTCCCGGATTGCGAAATCCCGCCAGCAATGCCGCCCGACCATCTCCAAAATAGCCCCAGGAGCCGGTTCCCGCGAACGTGGTCATCACCGCTGGCCCCAGTGAAAGCTGCGGGGTCAAGCCAATCCCATGTAGATAGGTTGTGGCCAGAATATTTCCTCCCGCATCGCTTACTACCAGCGCATCAGTCCTAAGCCCGGCATTCTGCGGCAGGAATCCTACCTGAACCGTACAGGTTGAGCCGGTGCAAGTTGCCGATCCTTTGCTGAATTCCAGGCCGAATCCGAGTCTGAAGGTGGGTGTCGCCGTGAGATTAGTGAAATTGAAGGTCAGGGTTGTTGTTTTCGGGCTCGCCCCGCCAGTCCCGACCGTCCCAAAATCATAGGACCCCGACACGTTGAGTATCGCGGGACCTGAAGCGGCCCGTCCCGATACTACCAGCAAAAACGAGGAGACTACCGCCATGGCAGAAGCCTTAAACGATGTATTTAATAATCGGGTTTTTGATAGGCGCGGCATAAGCTAAATTGGTAATTCGATTTCTGAATCACCATCGGCATGCCGCCGCTCAAGCTTTAGCTGTCGCGATCAATTGATTGTGATCACGTGTGCTTAGCTTGGGTTGATGCGAAAGCTTCTAGGGCCGAGTCAATCTTGTGAGTGAAAGGAGAGTGGAGTTGCGGGGATATCTCGATAACGTGACGATCCGCTGTGTTCGCGGGTGGGCCGCAGATGACAACGGTGATCCGATGACGCTGAGGCTCGCAGTCAACGGCAGAGTCGTCGGTTCGGTCTCTCCCTCGGTACTTCGCCCGGATCTGCCCGGCGAGGGTCGGAAAGATCTGGGATTTGAGATAAATCTTCTCGAAAGAGTGGGCTTGGGTGACCTCGTAACGGTGACAAGCGAGGGAGGAGAACATCTCGGAGGATCACCGTTTAAAGTGATAGAGCTCCAAGCGCTAACCAAGCAAGACAAGGCTTTATGGATGATTCAGGACGACATGAAGATATTGGAGATCGGACCTTCTCTAAATCCTCTCGTTCCCAAATCCCAGGGCTGGAACAGCTTTTCCCTTGATCATGCCACACAGGAAGAATTGCGAGCCAAATATTCGGGCCAACAACCGATTGAGAGGATCGAGCCGGTAGACTACGTATGGAAAGGTGGCCCAATTGACACGGCAGTTCCGAAGGCTCAACAGGGCAGCTTCGATGCCGTAATCGCGAGCCACGTAATTGAGCACATTCCAGATCCTATCGGCTTCTTTCAATCTGTCGCTGTACTCCTCAAAGGAAACGGCTTACTATCTCTCGTCATCCCCGACAAGCGTTTGATGTTCGACTTCTTCAAATCACTCAGCACAACGGGCGATTTCCTTTCAGCCCATTCCCAACTTCGTACCCGCCATGCCAAAAAGACCGCGTTCGATAATCTCGCCTACAACGTCAGCGAAGCTGGCCAGATTGCATGGAGTCCGAAGCTAGTAAGTGAATTCCACTTCTTCGGAAACAATCCTCTCGGGGACGCCAAAGAAGCTTTTGACAAAACACCCGAAGATTCGACTGGTCCCTATGTTGATTTCCACGCGACCGTATACACCCCGTCAAGCTTTGCCTTGATTGTTCTTGAGCTTGGTCAGCTAGGCGTCATACCGTTCGAAATAGAATGCCATTTTCCTACCAGCGGATGCGAGTTCTACGCTACGCTTCGTAAGCGTCAACCTGACGCCCTGCACTTGCAAGACCTGAAAATTAAGCGCCTCACTCTAATGAAGCAGCTTGTAGAAGAACTCGGTCAACAAGCTCGCTGGTTGAGCAACGAACACATCGCAATTCCGATCTCGCCTCTGACGTAATCGCATACCGCGTCGACCTTATCGAAACCGTGAGTCTGCCGCTAATCCTTCGGCAAGTTACCCGCCACGAGCACGAACGCACTATTCAGAAAGAATCGCCTGCGACCTCGCCAGTTCGGCATCGCCTCACTGAGAGTGGCCGCAAGATCTTTGATTTAAGATTCGATTACCTCATCTCTCAAGCCGTGGTGACGCGCTCTTCGCTAAATCGGCCGTTCTTCATCTCTGGATGCGCCTTCGTCGTCTATCGCCGAAGCTGAGATCCTCAGTTCTACGCGGTCGAATTTTATCGAGAGCACGTCAGCTCTACCTGAGCCGCTCGATTTGCAAGAGCTGAGAATGAAGCGCCTCGTTCTTATGAAGCAGGTCATCAGGGAACTCGGGCAGCAGGCCTGCTGGTTGAGCGACGAAGATTAGAGAAGTTCCAAGGTTGCGTTATCTTAGATCCTTCTGGGCCATCGAGCTCTGGGTCGGAATCCCCGCTAGCCTCTCCGACTCTTCTCTGCCCATTTCCGCAAAGGAGCGGTCACCCGCCACGATCGCGACCGCACTATTCCTGAAACTATGTCCTGAGACTTTGTAAGTTCGGCTTCGAGCGAGCTTATGGTGCCTTGTAACTTCTTTAACTCAGCTTCAGAGATCGACAGATCGGCAAACGGAAAATCGGCGCTGTCCTGATCGACTGCAGGCGGCTCAGTGGCAATGACCCGCTGGGCCGAGCTTCCGTCCCGGTGCTCCTGTTTCGGGCGGGTATTCTTAGCAACATGGTGCCTCTTTCTCGAAGCCTCTGAAAGCCACCGTTGGCTCTCATCACCCAAGTCTCGAACAAGCTGCTCGTGTCCCGTCGTCGAATGCAGAAAATGCCGACCCTCCAGATTTCCATATGATCCGAAGTGCTTCTCCGCCGAGGAGTCCTCATGTTCGAGGCAAAAGTTGAGGATGTCCTGATTTCCTAGCAGGTAAGCGATACTGCTGGCCGGGCCGGCGCTCATCTTTGATGACGCCTCATAGGCTTCATATAACTCGGCGCCTCGAACAGGTCTCGGCGAAACACTCGATCGAAGAGCTGGCAGCCAGCTTTGGCTTGCGACAGCATCAATGTGGCGCTCTGATTGGATTCGCGCGGCAATTCTTCCAGTGCATTGCCACCCGCGGCGAAGCTGATACTCTAACGCCTCTGACCATTCCTCACGGCTGTTACCGATTAGGCATAGATCGGGCCTGAGCGGCGAGTCTGTATAGGGCGGAGCGGCACTATAGATTCCACCATGTCCAAAGCCCCCAAACAACAACATCTTCAAATCGGATTTGCCGGCAACGAAATCCAATGTCTCGTCGTCGTCATTGGTCTCTAATGGAGCAACTCCGATGCTCGTCGGCGAAAACTGCAGCATCTGGAGATTAGACACAAAATCCAGCTCGCCCATCACAACCTGATGCGTAAACTGCGGCTGCGAGAGAACCTTTCTCCCGACGAGCATGATCGGAAGCTCATGCTTCACGGAAAATTCTTCTACCGCGCTCACAACTTCTTCGCGGCTCGCTCCCAGCGCCGCGATGTCACTTTGAATCCAAATTATTTGCTCTGGCTGCGTGGCTCGCCGCCTCAGGAACTCACTACCGAAAGGCAGAGCGTTGGGCGTGATGAAGGTTTTCGGTACGAGTGAAAGCCCGGAGTATTTCTCGAGCGCTACAGCCAGCCTCGGATTGGGCGCAGTGAGAGCGGTGCAATAACTCAAGCCCGTCAATATCTCCGCCTCCACCCGCTCATGGCGCCTGTACGATGCTCGAGCCAGCAGATTATCATCGACGTCCAGCACAAACGGTACTCCAAGATTCCGGAAGATTTGATAGACGAACGCCGGCACAGCCCGCTGAATGAGCACCGTATTGTAAGTGGTCATGTCATCTTTTAGGCCATTGAACCAGGAGTCAGAAAGCCTGAAGCTTTGTATCTGACCTTGTCTCTGCAGCGCGCGAAGAGGATTGCTCACCCGCAGTTCCCTCAGGGCGCCAGTGTCCGGAGAAATAGCCAACACTCGCCCGAGATCACTCTGCGCGGCCACGGCGGAGGATGAACGTCGTAGGCCGGCCGATTGAACTCGCTTCGGAAGTTCGCCGTCACAGAGCTGTATGAGTGGATCCATGCATCTATCCGGCACGAACTCTGCCGCGGCTAAACGACGCGCATTTTGCGACAGCTCCTGTACCAGAGCCGGCCCACGCTCCACCAGCTCCTTAAAAATCGACCGGAGTCCCGCACCTGCGCTGTCCGGTGAGAGTGTCCAACCGGCGTTGTATTTCCTTACCAGTTCAGACAATGTCGAAAAATCGTTATAAATAACTGGTGTGCCGGCTGAAAGAAACTCGATTGTGCGGCCCGTGATGGCTAATTCTCTTTCGATGTTTCGCTCCATCATCTCGAGTGCACACCATGCAGTCGCAAGCGTGGCGGTCAGTTCTTCCACCGGCCGGTAACCGTGGTATTTAACGCAATCGAACTGTTGAAGGTCGTTGAGCAGTTCTCGCGCGGCCTGCTCGTTCGGTAAACCCGCATGCGGCCCCCCGAAAATATGCAGCGTCGCGTCTTTGATCTCGTTCAGAGCGGAAGCGGCTGCACGCAGGAACCGGTCCGGGTTCTGCCATGGATAGAACCCTCCGGAATACACGACCGTAAGATTTGGGGCCGGATTTCTCGTGACCTGCGGAACCTGAAAAGCCGCCGGGCAAACAAGTACGTCCAGATCGTTGAAGTTGAACCCTGCCAGACTGCAATACGCAGACCAGAAGTACTTCTGTCGCTCGGAAACCGTGACCATATAATCGATGCCGCGCATCCGGTCAACAAGCGCCCGGCATCGCTCCTCGAGCAAGCTGCCGTCTTGCATCGCGGCCTCATGATCGCTAGCGTCAATCAACAGACTCTCGAACTGAAGGGGTCCGTAGCAGTCCACGATGTAAACGATATCTTTCGAGAAGCGTGACACCGTCCGGAACATATTGATATTGCAAAAGACGGCGACATCCGGCCCAATCCGATTGAGCACAATGTTTGGTTCGTAGAAGTTTTTGCTGGCCCAGATCTCTTCCTCGCTGAATCCAGCCAGCACCTGCTCGGCATTTTGCTTTCCTAGATAGTTTGTGAGCGGCATGCTGAACGTAACGCGATGGCCGGCGTTGCGCAATGCCGAGATAACCTGCAAGCTTCTGTTGCCGCCCGCGGTCCTGGGAAGGCCAGGGTACGGCAGGAAATCGGATGCGAAAACGTGTATCGATCTTTTAGCCCTTGCTTCCGGATTCAAACTCATGATCCTTTGAATTGTTGTCGAACCGTTATCGAGTTGGTGTCTTCTAACTGCTTTGCGCCACACCGCGAAGCCCGGCTATTTGCCGGATGTTCAAAGCCACACTCTTCTGGTACGCGTCGAGAAACGGCGGAGCGGCATAATCCACGCCTGCCTGGTCTAGGTGGCTCATTGCCACGTTGCCGTTTAAGGCGCCCTCAGCAATGAAATGCTCTAGCCCCGATTTGTAGCGTCCGCTTTTCACGTCCGCTTCAGCTTCGCTATAGGTCTGCCGATAGCCCAATTCGTTGAAATGCACGGATGGACTGTATCCCAGCCGTCTGCCCATCAGCAGATAGTGTTCGAAAGCCGAAAAAACGTATCGCTTGCCCGGAGCGTCGTCGGGGCTCAAGTATTGCCTCGAATACCAGGCCGGATCGAACAGCGGCGTCGGAGACGGGCGGAGCTTTGGCTTCATCATCAAGTAATGGGAAACGGGGTAACGCTCCCGCTCATCACGAGACAAGTACTTCCGGCGGTACCAACTCGCATTGAAAAGGATGCTCGGCGCGAAGTCCTCTCGAATGCCGTACAGCAAAAAGTGCTCGAATCCGCATAGCAAGCCTCCGCTGCTCACCGCGGCGCCTATTTGCCCATAGTGTTGCTGATACCAAGTCTCATCAAACCACGCGTTCGGGTTGCGGAACTCCTTGGCGCCTCGTGAGACATAATGCTCCCAACTGGAGTCGACTTTGCCGCTTTTGATCAGTTCGTCTACGTCGGGATATTCCTGCCGATACCAAGCCTCGTCGAAAGCCATGTTAGGGCTTCTCGCAAGCCTGCGAACATTGCTGTGATAATCGCTTCTGCAGTCGGCAGCCTCCGGTGAGGGCCCGAGCGAGTCGAAGTACTTTCGGAAATACCAGGCCAGATCTAGACCTGTTGCCCGGCCTAACTCTTCTTCTTGACCGGACTCGCCGTTTGGGCTTGAAAGCCAGAGCGGAGAGGAACTGATGAGCCAGATCAGACGCCGCGGGTCCATATACTCGGCCTTGACTATGCTTATGCCGTTTGGAGCTGGTACTTCAGCCAGCTCGGTGGCATGTTTTTGGTCACTTCGATATCCGCAAAGCCTTGGGCTGGTCTTAGTTTCACTGTTCGAGCCCAGGTCGCCATCTTGCTCAATCCTTGGTCAAGATCGGTCTGCTGACCCAGCCTGAAAGCGGCCTTGACCTTGGAATGGTCGCTAAATGCATGCAGCACTTCATTACGCGCCGGCAGGTACTTCACCGGATGGCTCGGCTTTCCCATCGCTCGAGTGACATGCTCGGCCAATTCGTTGATTGAATACGGTTGATCGGCGCCGATATTGAAGACTTCGTTTTGTGCTGCCGTTACAAAAGGAGCACGGGCGATCGTCGGAGCCATGTCGCCCACGTAGCTGAAAGCTCGCTGTTGCGAGCCGTCTCCAAAGATTGTCAGGGGATTGTCCTGCAGGATCTGTTTCATAAAGATCCCGATCACATTCCGGTACGGGTCGCCTAAATTCTGATATTCCCCATAAACATTGTGTGGACGAAATACGACATAATTCAGGCCGAACATCTCGTGCGCTGCCCGAAGATCCATCTCCACGGCCAGCTTTGAAACGCCATATGGATCTTCGGGAATTGGCGTCTTATATTCCACCATCGGGGGCTCGATTGCCCCATAAACCGCAATGGAACTAGTAAAAACAAAACACTCTGTTCCCGCATTAACAGATTCGTTGATCAGATTGATACTGCCGATTAGATTGTTTGTGTAGTTGTAACGGCGAATGAAGTGTGAGAGCCCTTCGGCTGCGTACGCAGCCAGATGATACACATACTTGAAGCGGTATTGGTCGAACAGCTGCTTTAAGAGCGTAGTGTTCGTAATACTTCCTTTTACGAAGGTCACCCCCGGGATGAGGTTCTCTTCGAATCCACCGGATAGATCGTCCAGTGCAACGACCGACAAGTTCTCCAGCTTCACCAGTTCTCTCATCACGTGAGCGCCTAAAAAGCCGGCCGCACCGGTAATTAGGGCATATTGACGAGCAGTTTCAACCATATGATTCATTTCCCCAAAAAGCACGCGACCCACGTGCCACCCAATTCTGCGAAGACGAAGTATAGCACCCGTTTTTATGGGCTACTTGACTTTTCTGTTGCAATGGAACGGAACGAAAGCTCTACCCGCGCAACCCATCCATTACGCCCTCGATCTCCGTTTTCGCTGCTTCCGTAACGGGCAAAAAAGGTAGCCTCGGCAGGCCCCCATAATACCCGTTCAGATCCATCGCGTATTTCAACCCTGGAATCCCGTGCGTGCCCGCTATCAACCGCGCCGTCGGTGTAATCCGTTGCTGCCAGTCCCGTCCGGCTTCCTCATCCCGCATCCGGAAGGCTTCCCAGATCGTTACGCATGCGTAGGGCAGGGCATTTGCGATCGCGAGTATAGCTCCTGTCGCCCCCAGTTGAAGCGCCTCCCATATACTGCCGCCCGCTCCCGACACGATCTGAAAGCCACGCTCAGCAGCTCGTACCGCTTCCCCAAGCTTTTCGAGGTCCCCCGAACTGTCCTTCATCCCGGCGATATTCGGATGGCTCGACAACTCTGCAATCGTTTTGACAGGCAGCGCGTATCCGGTCACCTGCGGAATGTTGTACAGAATCACCGGTATGTGTGAGCGATCCGCCACAGCTCGAAAAAACAACGCCTGCGTGTCCGGCCGGTGCATCTGTGTCCGGTAGTAAAACGGCGTTAGCACGAGCGCCGCGTCATACCCGATCTCTGCCGCCTTGTTTGCCAGCCGCACGGTCTCATGCACACTTTCCGCGCCCACCCCTGCAATCAAAGTCTTCCCGGGAGCACTCGCCTCCTTCACCCAGGACATTAACTGCACTCGCTCTTCTGTACTCAACAGCGGTGTCTCGCCGGTTGACCCGCCGACCACGTATCCGCTCAGGGCAATCGCGTTCAGTTTCTCGATGTTATGAAAAATCTTCGTTTTATAGAGATTGCCTTGATGATCAAAACAACTTGTCAGAGCTGGAAGAATGCCTTGCAGTTTCATGAAGGGGACAAAAAACGAAGCCTGCTGGTGCTTACACCAGCAGGCCTGTCACGCTCAAATCAACGACTTACTTACCGACAATGAACGTGATAACCAGCGTGTAGAGCGCCAGAGACTCGATAAGCACCAGACCTATGATAAGCGCCGTCCGAATGGCCGCGATCGCTCCTGGGTTGCGCGCCATCGCTTCTGCGGCCGAAGCTGTCGCTCTTCCTTGGCCCAATCCGCACAGCCCTGAGGCGATACCCATTGCCAGGTAAGCCGCCCCTAAGTGAGTCTTCATCCCGCCGCCACCCTGATCGCCCTGGGCGAAAATCGGAGTCGCCAAGGCCAGTAATGTCGAGATGAGTAAAAATAACTTACTTCTCATTAGTTTCTCCTATAAGAATGCTTCCAGGAGGTGGTTCGACACCGTACGTTGGGACGCCGGGCGCTCACGCTGAAAGCCGATAATGCCTAATGCTCGTGCGAAACGGCGCCGCCAACATACACCATCGCGAGCAACATAAAGATGTACGCCTGCAGAAACGATACAAACATGTGTAGGCCAATAAAAATGACCGGTATGATGACCTTCGTTAAAGAAATAAACGTAAGATAGACAGTCTCGCCCGCGAACATATTCGCATAAAGACGAATCGTGAGCGAGAGCGGCCGCGCGAAGTGACTGATAATCTCGATGGGCAGCATTAGCGGCGCAATGATCAGCATCGGGCCCAAAAATTGCTTGATGTAGCCTGCCCCGTTCGCCCTGATTCCCGCAGCGTGATAGAAAACGAACGTCACTACCGCCAAGCCCAGCGGCACCATCGTATACATCGTCGGAGAGTCAAACCCCGGAATCAGTCCGATCAAGTTCATGAACAAGATGAATATAAAGATCGTCCCGAAGAACGCCAGGTAACGTGGACCTTCGTGGCCCACTACCTCTTCCGCCGACGCTTTAAAGAATTCGTAAGCTAGTTCGAAGGTGTGCTGTAACTTGCCTGGCCTGTCTACCGAAAGGCGAGTCCTCAGGTATCCAAAGAGACAGACCATGAACAAAACCACCAGAATCTCGCAAACCAGCCAGTCACTCCATGGATTGGCACGATCCGGTGCCGAATGGTGAACCGCGTCCAGAACGGAATTAGCCGGACCAGCCATGAACCGATTGAAGATACTTGTGATCCAGAGTTCGTGTGTCATTCAATGCGAGGCTCGTCCTCGTAATACTTGCGAGATGAGCTCGAAAATCAGTGCCGCGAATACCGCCGCGGCGCTCGCTAGCAGTCCAAGCACCACCGCCAACGGGCTGACGTTCAAAGCTTTGACTATAGCATAGCCGATTCCCAGTAGAACGACGTAGCGAGTGACGTACGCTCCCGCTTGCCACGGTGCGCGCGAACTTGCCCCGGGCGCTATGCTCCCGCTCAGCCACTCAAATAGCCACAAATTGCCCAGTGAGGCGACCACCCCGAGCGCGAATGCGCTTGCCGAACGGATTCCAGCTACCGGTAGATACCAAACGAAGCCGACAGCGCCGAAAATGCCCGTAAGCTTGTAAATAGTCTTGAGCGCTGGTCCTGAATCCGTCATCGCTTCGACTTTTCGTCTCGATTCAGCTCGCGAAAAATTTGCACCAACCCGGCGGCCATCCCCAGAACGATTCCTATCACTCGCAAAAAGGGTAAATGTAGCCAGCGATCCGCAAGCGAACCCGCGATATACCCGGCGACCACCGATGCCGGAAGCGTAAGTGCCAGTGACAGGTACTTACTCATCCAAATGAGCGACCTGTCGGGCTTGTTAGCCATTCTCCCGCCCAACCGATCTTTCGTGAAAGCCATTCCACCTCGCTAGGCTCGGCATTTCAAGCCCAAACTGGTCGAGAACGCGGCCGACAACGTAATTTACCAGCTCGTTTACACTTGTGGGGCGGTTGTAGAAAGCCGGAACCGGCGGGAAAATGGTAACTCCCATCCGGGCCAGCGCGAGCATGTTATCCAAGTGTATTTCGCTAAGCGGGCTCTCACGCGCCACTAGCACCAGCTTTCGGCGCTCTTTGAGTGCAACATCCGCTGCCCTGCACACCAATGTCTCTCCGTAGCCCGAGCGAATAGCCGCCAGCGTTTTCATGCTGCAAGGCGAAATAAGCATCCCGTCCGTACGGAAGGATCCGCTGGAAACTGGCGCGGCTTGGTTCTCTTGACGGTGCACTACGGATGCGAGCGCTTCCACCTGTTCGAGCGAGTAATCGGTCTCGCTCGATATAGTTACCCGGGCCCAGCGGCTCAGGATTAAATGGCTTTCGACACCGAGTTCTTTGAGCGCCTCAAGCGCCCGGATGCCGAAGATCGCGCCGGACGCTCCC
The DNA here is from genome assembly GCA_963723645.1 of Terriglobia bacterium. Lineage (GTDB taxonomy): Bacteria > Acidobacteriota > Terriglobia > Bryobacterales > Bryobacteraceae > Bog-105. Next base: position 292,802 of record CAVRRR010000003.1, on the reverse strand, counting down.
GTAATGCCAACGATCAGCCGCATGCCTCTCCAGCATATGCCCGCAGTGCTCTCCGCCGTCCGGCGTTCCGATTAGCTTGCCAGGTCTCGTATAATCATGCTAGTTTCGAGACTTCGGGTCGCGGATTGACTCGCCTGCAGTTCGTGTCTAGAAGCGTGTAATGCATATTCGTTTTGCAATCTCAATAACCGCAGTCGCTTTATCTCTCTTGAGCACCGTCGCGTACGCCCAGACGGCGATCTCTCCCGGCGCGCTCATTACTGAAAGTGTCAACGAGGCTAAACTGGTCACGCTTGCCGGCAATACGCCCGTTAAAGCAAATGCAAAGAGCGACCGCGGACTTGTTTCCACCAGCCTTCCAATGAACGATCTCTGGCTGCAGCTAAAGAGGTCGCCGGAGCAGCAGGCGGCTCTGGATCGTTATACCGAAGACCTTTCGGATCCCGACTCGCCCAACTACCATCGCTGGTTGACCGCTAAGGAGTTCGGCGCGCGCTTCGGCCTTGCTCAGGAAGACATCGTCGCCGTTTCCACATGGCTCGAATCTCACGGTTTGAGAGTTGATGGAGTGGCGCCAAACCGCACGCTCATTTCGTTTTCAGGAACCGCCGGCCAGATCAATGAAGCGTTCAAGACAACCATTCACAATCTCACTGTTAACGGCGAGTCCCGGGTCTCCAACATGACCGATCCGAAGATTCCTGAAGCGCTGTTGCCTGCGGTCGCGGGCGTTGTGAAATTGAATAACTTCATGCCGCATCCCCTTCACACCAAGCCACAGGCCCGGAGTTTCGATAGCAAGCAGCGTCCCGCCCTCACCACCAGCAGCGGATTCGAATTCCTCGCGCCCCAGGATTTCGCAACCATTTACAACCTGAATCCGCTCTTCCGGGCGGGATATACGGGAAGAGGTCAGACCATAGTCGTGCTTGAGGATTCGAACGTGTTCAGCATCGATGACTGGACTCAGTTTCGGAAGTTCTTCGGCCTGGCCAGACCTTACGGATACGCCACCTTCAAACAGACCCATCCAAGCACCAGCGCCATCACCTGTGATGATCCGGGCGACAACACCGACGATTTCGAAGCCATAAGCGACGCGCAATGGGCCAGCGCCGCGGCTCCCGATGCCAATATTGTGCTGGCTTCCTGTGCGAATACGTTCCACTTTGGTGGCCACATCGCCATGTTGAATCTGCTGAACGGCTCTCATCCCCCCGCTATCATCAGCATCAGTTACGGCGGATCTGAACGCGAACAGGGCAACGCGGAGAATAGTTTTATCAACGCTTTGTACCAGCAGGCAGCCGTCGAAGGTGTCTCGGTCTTTGTCTCGACCGGCGATTCAGGGGCCGATAACAATACCAATGACCGCCAGAACGACATAGCGACCTCCGGCATCAGCGTGAACGGATTAGGCTCGACTCCGTACAACGTTGCTGTCGGAGGAACTGATTACCAGGATACCTACCTCAAGGATGTCGGCAAATATTGGAACTCGACCAACACTCCCTTTGGTGGATCAGCCAAATCGTATGTTCCCGAGATACCGTGGAACCAGAGTTGCGCCAGCGTTCTCATTGCCGATTTCGTTGGTTTCGCGACCACCTATGGCCCAAACGGCCTTTGTAATAGCTCGCTCGCCGTGCAGGATGGCTTCTTAACCATCGGTGCTGCTGGCGGCGGTCCCAGCCTGATCTATGCGAAGCCAGCTTGGCAGAATGTGTTGGGAAACCCTCAGAACGGTATGCGCGATTTGCCGGACGTCTCGCTCTTTGCGGCGGCTGGTGTTTGGGGCCACGCCCTGGTCGCGTGCTACTCAGCTGGGGGCCATCCGTGTGTCAGTGGTTCCTTCTACTACGGCGGAGGCACGTCGTTTGCTTCACCGGCCATGGCCGGTATTCAGGCCTTGGTCAATAGCCGAACCGGGGAACCAGCAGGTAATCCCGCTCCCGTCTATTACGCCCTCGCGCACGGCGAGTACAACTCTCCTGGTCCTGCGGCATGTGATTCTTCTCTGGGCACCGGGGTCAGCCCGGCATGCATCTTCCATGACGTCACTCAGGGCGACATCGACGTCTTCTGTCAGGGAACCATCGACTGCTTTACTGACGGTGCGCCAAATGGTGTTCTGTCGGTGTCTAGTACCCAATACAAACCTGCTTACCGAGCTCACGTAGGTTGGGATTACGCGACTGGGCTCGGCACAGTTAACGCCTATAACCTCGTCATGAATTGGCCAGCCTCTCAGAGCAGGACGAAGTCTGGACAGTAATTAAACAAGAGCCGGAGAAACGAACTCTCACACCCCGGCTCCGGCCTGTGGCAACACCGTCAGACAAAGGCTGACTTATCGAATGCTGAGAAGACTTTCTTTTTTTACGATCTTGATTTCTGCCCTGCTTTCGGGGGTCCGCGCCAACGCAGCTGCCCTCTGTGCCGTTCCGGGCAACGTTGTGCAAAACTGCGGATTTGAAACGGGCGACTTCACCGGTTGGACACTCTCAGGTGATACGGTACACGCGGGCGTAGATCCTTTCGACGCCCACACTGGCAACTTCGGAGCCTTTATCGGCGGCTTTGGTTCCATCAACGCGGGTGACAATAACTTCACGGTTTTATCCCAGAATCTATCGACCTCGATCGGCCAAAGTTACCTGCTGAGTTTCTACTGGGCACATCTGACCAACGCCGTCGTTACTCCCGATAATGTGTTTGCTGCTTTTGTGGGAACTAATTTGGCCACCGGCACTCTCCAACGCAATGTCGCGAATCAGCCTTACATCCAGTCCTCACCCTTCTACTTCGTTGCCAGCTCCACGGCCACCACGCTCCAGTTCATCGCTGAAGACGCGAATGTCTTCTTCTCGTTGGACGATGTTACCGTCATTCCAAGCGTGCCCGAGCCTGCCACTCTTTTCCTCATCACGCCGGGCTTGGCCGGACTATACCTGATATTTCGCCGCCGCCGTTCCTGAGCGCGACTTAAATCTTCCGCAGCTCGTTTTACCGATCCGGGATCACGCCGCGCCCTGTCTTGGGATCGAATTCGCACGCGTATAGTGGTTTCAGTCCCGACTAGCATGCCTGACCCGCTTCCACCCACCCTGGTCTTCGTCGGAGGCTTTCTCGGTGCCGGTAAAACCACACTTATCCTCAAAGCCGTCGACCTGCTCGCGCAACGCGGCAAACGGTCCGCCATCATCACAAACGACCAGGACCGTGGTCTGGTGGACACCCGCCATGCTCGCGCTCTTGACGTGGTCACCGGCGAAGTGGCCGGTGGATGCTTTTGCTGCCGCTTCTCCGATCTGATAGCCGCCTCCGAAGCGCTCCGGACTTATCGTCCCGATGTCATCTTTGCTGAGCCAGTGGGCAGCTGTGTTGATCTGTCCGCAACCATCCTCCAGCCCCTCAAAGCCCTGCATCGCCAGTCCTTTCGCCTCGCTCCCCTCACTGTCCTGATCGATCCCGCTACCGCCGCCAGGGTAGAACGCCACGAACTCGGTCCTGAGATCGAATTTCTTTTCGCGAGGCAGCTGGCGGAAGCCGATCTTATCTGCCTGAGTAAACAGGATGTAGCTACTCAAACTACCCGCTTGCCATTCCCGGTGGATTTTCACCTGAGTGCCAAAACAAGTTTTTCCGTGGACGACTGGCTCGACGAAGTCCTCGTCGGAAAGCGCGTCGTAGGAGCGTGTTTGCTCGATGTGGATTATCGAAGGTACGCGGAAGCGGAAGCCGCGCTCGGCTGGCTCAATCTTCACGCGGAACTTCGCTTGACGCAGCCCGCGAGTCCGGCCGTCGTTTGCGGCCCTCTCGTCGAGAGCCTCCAGGAGTCTCTGGATGCCGAAGGCCTTCGCATCGCTCACCTAAAAGTCTTCGATCAGGCAGCTACCGGATGGGTGAAAGTCAGCGTCTCTTTAAATGGGAGAGAAGCCGTTCCGGAGGGCGACTTGCTCGCTGATCCGGCTTACGATCATCAGCTCGCCATCAATCTTCGCGCCCTCGCCGATCCAGGCCGCCTCCGGGCCCTCGTCCAACAGTCCTTATCCGCCATTCCCGGCACCGTCCACATACTCCACTCAAACGCATTCCGTCCAGCGGAACCCAGACCCGAACACCGCTTCACCACTCTGCAAGCCTGATCCGCCCGCGGCTCTTCGCTGGAAGCACCACGGCCTTTTCGGGTCACCATCGTATTCTGGATGCGCATTGAGGTTTTCTTAAGATTGTCGTTACTCGAACTCGTGCTCGGTCGCCCGCTAGCTTCTTCGGAGGAGCGTGCTGAGCAGATCGGCCCAAGCAAAGGCATTCCCATCTTTGGACTGGACGCCTTGGGCTCGGCCGCCTACGGCCCGGAAGCCGCCCTCACCCTACTCCGGCCCGTTGGACTTGCCGGCTTGGCTTACATTCTCCCGCTGAGCTTCAGCATTATCATTTTGTTGGCCATCGTTTACCTCTCGTATCGGCAAACCATCGCAGCTTACCCATCCGGTGGCGGGTCCTACATTGTCGCGCGTCACAATCTCGGCACGTTCCCCGGCCTTTTGGCTGCATCCGCCTTGCTGATCGACTACGCGCTTGATGCGGCCGTCGGCATTTCCGCCGGCATCGGCGCTCTCACATCGGCGCTGCCGTCCCTGCATCCCCATACGCTGGCTCTTTGTCTCTTTGCACTCCTCTTGCTGACCGTCATCAATCTGCGCGGCGTCAGTGAGACCGGGGCCGTTTTCCTCGTCCCCACTTACCTGTTCCTCGGAAGCATGGCCGTGGTCTTGGCGGTGGGATTTGCCAAGGCAGTCGCCGCCGGTGGCCATCCCACACCCTTAATAAAACTCCCGGCAGTCCACGCGGCCGAAGCCTTGAGTATTTGGCTCTTGCTCAAGTCTTACGCGAGCGGTTGTACTGCCCTCACCGGCGTCGAAGCGGTCAGCAACGGTGTAGGCGCCTTTCGCGACGATCGCGTCAAAAATGCACAACGCACCCTGGCCTTGATCATCCTGGCACTCGGCATCATGCTCGCCGGGATTGCGTGGCTGGTCAAAGCCTATGGCATTGTGGCCACCGATCCTAACGGCAGCGAGTATCAGAGCATCCTTTCCATGCTGTTCTCCGCCGTGATGGGACGCGGCTGGTTCTACTACGTCGCCATCGGTTCCGTTCTACTCCTACTTACTCTCTCTGCCAATACCGCTTTCGCCGACTTCCCTCGCGTCTGTCATTTTGTAGCAGAGGACGGTTTTCTTCCGGCTTCCTTTGCCAATCGAGGGCGCCGCCTCGTCTACTCCGAGGGAATCTGCGTCCTCGGCGTAATTACCGCGCTCCTCCTGATCGGCTTCGGAGGCATTACCGACCGGCTGATTCCTCTATTTGCTGTCGGCGCATTCCTCTCCTTCACCATGTCGCAAGCCGGCATGGTGGCCCATTGGAAAAGAGAACGCGGCCGGCGTTCCCAATCCAAATTGCTTCTGAACCTGATTGGCGCCATTGCCACCGGTGTGACCGTAGTCATTGTTATAGTGGCCAAATTTGCTGAAGGAGCCTGGATCACCCTTCTCGCCATTCCTGTGCTTCTTGCCACAATGTACGCCGTTCGCCGGCACTATGATCTCGTTAAGCACGAGATAGACATCACGACGCCGCTCGATTCTGATCTTCCGCCCGCGCCTATCCTGGTAATCACAATGCAAAGCTGGACGCGCGTGAATAGGCAGGCACTGCTGGCTGCCATGACGCTATCAACCGACATCAAAGTCGTACACGTGTCCGAAGAAGATAGACCGAACGATTTCTGCGATAAGTGGAAAGAGTACGTGCAGCGCCCTGCCCAGGAGGCGAATCTGCCGGTGCCCGAATTAGTCCAGTTGCATTCGCCTTATCGGCTCGTCATCACGCCTATCGTTGATTACGTCAAACGTTTGGCTCATGAAAACTCAGATAGGCGCATCGTGGCCGTGATCCCGGAACTGGTCGAGCGGCGCTGGTTCGAGTGGCTTCTCCACAGCCAGCGTGCCGAGTTGCTGAAGAGCCGACTGCTGTTTGAAGGCGAGGATCGCATCTCGGTCTTGAATATCCCGTGGTATCTGAAATCCACTTGACGTATATTCGGGAGCTAAGATCCCGCAAAGGAGCTTCTATTGTTCTCAAGACGCAGTTTCATGAACCACCTCGGCGTCGCGGCGGCAGGAGTGAGCTACTCCGCCCGCGCTGCTATCCCGGCAGGCCTGCAATCCGAGTATTCATCAACTCCTCGCTCAGAACGCATGCAGTGGTGGCACGCAGCTAAATTCGGCATGTTCATTCACTGGGGTCTGTACAGCGTAATAGGCCAGCACGAGTGGGCGATGGAAATTGAAGGCATCCCGATCCCGCAATACGAACTGCTCGCGAAACACTTCAATCCGAAACCGAACGCCGCACGCGAGTGGGCCCGGCTGGCAAAGCGGGCAGGGCAGAAATACATGGTCATGACCACCAAGCACCATGAAGGCTTTTGTAACTTCGACACCAAACTCACTAACTACTGCGCGCCGAAGCAGGGGCCCGGCCGCGATCTCGTACACGAATTCGTTGATGCGGCGCATGCCGAAGGGCTGCACGTGGGCTTCTACTATTCGCTGATGGACTGGCATCATCCCGACGGCGCCAGATGCGCCACCGACGAAGCCGCTCGCCGCCGGTTCGTGGATTACACTCACGGTCTCATCCACGAACTGATGAGCAACTACGGCAAAATCGACATTCTCTGGTATGACGTAGATTGGCCGCTCAGCCCGGAGCAGTGGGAATCCGAACCCATGAACAAGATGGTGTTCGAACTCCAGCCGCACATCATCGTCAATAATCGGAACGGTCTTGAAGGAGATTTCTCCACCCCCGAACAACATATCGAAGCGGCTAAAGCGGGCAGGGCATGGGAAACGTGCATGACCCTGAACGATAGTTGGGGTTTTCAAAAAAGCGATGATGCCTGGAAGACTCCGAAAACCATAGTCACCAACCTAGCTACCTGCGCGGCCGGCGGCGGCAATTATCTTCTTAACATTGGCCCCGAGCCCGATGGCTCCGTTCCATCCGAGTCCGTTCGTATTCTGGAAACGGTTGGCGGCTGGATGGATCGTAACGGAGCCTCCATCTACCAGGCCGAGCGCGGCCAGTTCATGTTCGGAACCTTCTCGAACTACACCAGGCGCGGCAACACGCTCTACGTTCACGTCTACTTTTGGCCCGGCAACACGCCTGCCCAAAACTGGTTAACGTTTTATCAGCCTCCCACGGTGGTCGCGATCGGAGGCCTCCAGGCGAAGGTACTGTCTGCGAAACTGTTGCACTCCGGAAGGCCCGTCACCTTCGTGCAAGATCCAATTTCGGTTCGTTTCACCGGAGTGCCCGCCGCCGCGCCGGATTCGCCTGTAACAGTTCTCGAAGTAACCTGCGATGCCGACCCGATAATCAATCACAACGCGATTCGGCCTGCATGGCCTCGCTACGGCGTCGGCGTCAGCTAATCCTCATTTTTCACAAGCCTGGCTCAACTCTGCGCTGTCAGATAAAGTAAATTGCGACCGCAGCTGAGGCCTACGATTTGACCACGCAAGGAGGTGCAAAAGACTTCACGCATCTGGTTGAGGCTTGCGAGCTGTTCGGCCCTACTGCCTGATCGGCGGTTTGGCCGTAAACTGTTACGTCCAACCTGTCTATACTCTCGACGCAGACCTCGTGGTTGTCTCCGGCAATCTGCCCGCATTGGTCAGTAAGCTCCATGAGCAAGGATTCACGACAGAAGTCCACCTCTATTCTGTGAACGCACGGGCTCAACGCAGCACCCTCAGGATTCAGTTCACTACCGACGATCGCTACCAGCCATTTCTCTCGGGCTCCGTCCAAGCCGAGGTCCTCGAAGTGCTTGCGCAAGTGGCCAGTCTGAGGAACGTCACACGAGGCAAGCTTTGTTCTTACTCCGACCCCCAAGCGCCGTCTCAGTGAACGCAAGGAAGACGAACTCGACCTCATTCGCTTGGCAGAGGCTTATCCGGAACTGAAAGAATTCTACCCGCTCGAGCTGCGCGAGCAGATCGAGCGTGGCTGAAGGACTCGTTTCGCCGCTCAAATCCGAAAGCCCAGATTCTTCAACAAAGCGCGCCCTAAGGCCTGTCCGTCTAACGAAGGCGCCGGCGTGTTGAGTTCCGCCATCTTCTTCCGAAACTCTTCCTTCCTCTTCCTCGCCGCTTCGGAAATCTGTTCCTGCTGCTGCCTTCGCATCTGCTGGAACGCAAACTGCTCCGCCGCGGCCTGCTTGATCTTTTCTTTGCTCGCCTGAATGAAATCGAGTTGCTGTTTGAGCCGTTCGTGTCCCGCCGCTCCCGGCAGGCCCGAGATGTGATTGCAGAACTCATCCAATCCCGCAAATAAGCGGCTGAAATCCGGCGCCTTGTGCTCGGTCTCTTTCTTCCCGATAACCGGAAGAGAGGGCACCGTCATCCCCGGCCCAAGCGCTCGCTCCTCATCGCTTACATCGAAGCTCCACATGTGGTCGCAGGCCGGGCAGCAGACATAACTCCAGAGGCGAGCCAGGCATCCGTAATTCACACAACCCAATAGCGGCGCAGGCTGCAAATCAACTCTGTTCCCACACTTCGGACACTGCACTTCATTCAGCAGCGTCGCCCGGCACAGAAAACACTTACTGGTTAGCGATGCCTCCCGTGCAATCCCGATCACCACATTCCCCGCTATCTCCGAATTTGAAAACCGCGGCTGCCACACTTCGAGCAGTTCCGCATGAGAAAGGCGCCGGTCTGGTCCATACAGCGGATCGTGCAAAAGTGCACTCCGGTCGTCTGTCTCGACCAGAACACTGTAATGCCCGGTGGGCACGTCACTACTAAGACGATGGTTGATAATTGCGTGTATCCCGTTCTGGCGGCAAACGCGTAATGCCTGCAGCGGATGCCTCGCCTGGACCGCGCACGCAGCCAGACCACGCCTCAATGCATGGCGAACCATCAGATGAGTCGTCGAAGAGAGGCTCCCGAACTTGTTCTCTTTGGCGATCGCCGGCCATATCGCAGCTTGTGGAACTTCCTGCCCAAGAGCGGCGTAAACCATGCTCAAGCAGGCCGCTCCGCAACTCCGGTCCGTCAAAGCATTTGCCTGTCTCACATATGGTGTTTCGGCCGCCTGCTCTGCAGTGTTCACGTTCCGCCTCCTCGAATCTGTCTATGGGCCAATCAGCACGGTGGGAAAACCCATTACAATCACGCCGCCATGGGCAGTCAGATCACCCATGCGTGCTGCAAACTGGCCGCCGATCTGCACTGTAAAGGAGCCAAGCGCAATTACGTCTGGGGGCCCGACGCAAGTCGCCAGATCGCCCACGCGCGCCGCCGGTTGACCGCCGATCAGCACCATCGGGCACCCCGGAGGGAGAATCGGCCCGCCCACGTGCGGCACCAGCACCGTCACCATCGGGCACACATGCATGTCTCCTACGCGTGCCGCCGGCTGTCCCATTCAAACCCTTCCCATGCCCAATTCGACAAACAAACGCTGCGTCTCGACGATCTTCACCGGATCACGCTTAGTGCACAGAAGCTTAACCGCGTTAGCGACAGCTCTGCCCGGCGCAGCTATATCCGGCCTTGGCGCGTTCGGCAACGTTGGATCGCCACCCGTCTGAAACACCGCCGCTGCCACGGACGCAGCCGGTGACCCGGCCCCCGCTGCTTCCGCCGCCTGCCTGCATGCGAATCGGTTCTCTTCGCTCGGCTCAATCAGCCACTTTACCGCCGCTCTACAGGCGTCTTTGTCTGCTCCTGATAGATCGTCGCCGTACGCTTCCTGCAGGCACAGGCATCCCCACCAGATACTCTCGCGCACTGGCAGTGCCTGAGCGACATACTCGATACCCGTGACATATTGCTTGCTTGTTACTAGTGCCGCCGCATACTCTCCAGCCGGCATCTTTTCCCGCAGCAGCGCCTTCGCCTCTCTTTTGAGCGTGAGCTTTCCGCAAATCTCGTTAGCTGTAAGTGGGTCTGTCATGGACGTCTCAGGCAAGTTACTTAGTTAATCTGCACGAGCAGTCCCTGAATCGTAATTCCCTGCGGCCCGAGCGTAATTGAACTTAATCCGCCCGCAACCGACAACGTAATCTCCGTCAGGCTCTGGATCGTTACTGAGCCCATGCCCGCGTCCACGGTGATACCGGTAGGCGTCATTTCGATCTTTTGATCTACGGGCAGCAGCCCGCGTTGGATGGTGACGTTCTGCGCCTCACCCACCGCAATCTCAACCCCATTCGTCGACTCCGACGTTACAGGCGGCAGCGGAGGCGGTCCGCCCGTAATCCGTACGCCTTGCGTTCCTCGCACATCGACTCTTCCATCGATTCCCAAGCCCATTGCTAAAACCGTAATGACAAAGGGTTCCGGTATCACTGGCGCGAGCGCCGGCTCGCTGACAATCGCAATGTGATTCGCAGAGATGGCATAGCGCCCATCGCTCTGTTGATCGCGGCTTCTTCCGAGCAGCCCTCCGCCCGATCCCGCGCCCGATTGTCCATCGTCTGAAGTCATGCGATTGCTCCTGTCTTGCTGCTCTGCTGATCGGCCTTCTCGGGATCCTTAGCATGCTCGGCAACGATCACCAGCGGAAGAATCGCCGCGCCGATCGTCACAATCAGGGCCTGGAATGCTTCCGATGCCGAAGGCGAAATCTTCATCGGCGATCCCATGTATTCGCCCATGTCTTCCATCGTCCAGTTGATGTGCTTATTAGATTCCACCAACTCTTGGCGGGCCTTCTCGCGCTCATCATCCCCAGTCTGTTTTTTCTCTAATTCGAGTTTGAGCAAGATACTTAGCTCTAGATCCATGCAGATCTGGAAAGCGATAGTCGTTGTAGCGCGTTGCCAGTCTTTCTCGAGTAAGGCGTACCCCAGCACGTAAGCGAGCGCCACCGCTCCGATCACGGCAACGATGGCATACGTCAGCTTGTTCTCGTCGGGCGTGCCGCCGTGCAGCTCGATCTTCGGCATCCCAGTGTCGACCTCTATGTTTCTGCCGTAAACCATCTGGACGTTCGTGCCCACGGTCATCTGCATGTTCCCGCCGACGCCGCTACCCAATATCTCGGTAAAGAAGGCCGGCTCGGGCATGCTCTCGGCGCAAGCCAGCAGACCGATCGGGTTGATGCAAAGCTGAAAATTGTTCCCAATCGCCAGCTGATGGTTCGTTCCCACCACCGTCTGCATGTTCTCACCGAACACCATCGTCGAGTTCAGGCCCAGCACGCCCTGCGGATACGGCTTTGGCCAGTACTTCGATGCCTCGTCGCCGCCACCACCGCTGCCTCCACCGCCCGGCAGCCTCCCCACGGTAAACACATTTGCTCCCGCCACCCGCTCGCCTTTGTGCCGGCCTCCGTGAAACACCTTGTCGTATTCGGCGTTGAAGCTCATGTGCCGCTCCGAGTGGATCGCTAGGTGCTCCTGATCCTTCTGGTCATCGAACAGGATGCCGTTGAAATTCGTCTGTGCGGAGCCATGTACACTTGCTGATCGCAGCCCAGCTATTTGATTATTCAGAGGCAATGCGTAGGGGGGCATATTCCGTGCGTTATAAACGCTCCCCGTGATGATCGGCTGATCCGGGTCTCCGTCCTCGAACGCCACCACCACCTCATGGCCCACGCGCGGCCAGAAGAACGCACCCCATCCGCTGCCCGCCCAGATTTGCGCTACCCGTAGCCAGCACGAACTGTTTCCGTCCATCTTGCCTTCACGGTCCCAATGAAACTGCACCTTCACGCGCCCATACTTATCGCAGAAAATCTGTTCTCCCGCAGGACCCACTACTGTCGCCGTTTGTACCCCGGCCATTACCACTCTCGGCGTTAAACGAGGCGGACGGTATCGCGTCGCCGCGGGAACACAGGTGAAGCGGTTCAGGTAGCTGAATTCCACCGTCTCGCTGTTGTTGTAGCCTGCCGCCTTTGCTTCGTGCTCCACGCCTGTCAGGAAGTACTGCCCGTCTCCATTGAAGTGTTCCTGCAGCCTGAAGTTGTGCCCCGGCGCCAGGTATCCGCAGTCGCTCGCCCCCCGAATCTCCACGCACGTGGCCTCTTCCTGCTCCATCCGGATCCGGATCGTGCGCCGCCGGTCCTCGAATACTGCTCTCAAATCCCCAGCCCGAGTTCCTCCGTGTTCGTCCACGCCATCGAACCGCTTCGCGTACCCGCCGGGATATTCATAGATCTCGAGTGTGTGCCTCGGCGCGAGAGCTAGGCTGTGCGTCACTTCGCCTACCTGAATGCTGCCCACTGTTTCTTCCCGCGCATCCAGATGCTGCCCCGGCAATTCGAAGCAGTAATCCCAGCCGGCGTATTCGCGCGCGCGAATCTCCTGGCTCTTCTCCCAGGCGGTCACATGCATCTCGCCGCGTACGTTTCCGGTCGCCGACTCGTACGGCAACTCGCCTGTCCCGCCTATGCTCGGGTGCTGGTTCGGAGCATCGCTCACCACCATTTGCTGCACGCCGTCTTTGTATCTGAAGAAGTAGTAGATGCCCTCTTCTTCCATCAGCCGGCTCGCGAAGGCGAAATCAGATTCGCCGTATTGCGTGCAATAATCCCGCGAATGATACTTCCCGGCAATGTTGTAAACCATGTCGAACCCCGCAAGCACCTGCCGCAGGATCTCTGGCACCGATAGTTGCTGGAAAATACGGGATCGAGTTCTTTTGGTCAGCAGCCATACCTCCGGAACCAGTTGCGCCCGGTAATGCACGAACACCTCGTCGCGCGCACCTTCGCTGAGACGCCGTATCAGCCCGCCGAAGCGTCGCGTCTGTCCATCGCCAAGCTGCACCTCGACTGTCGCTTTCTGGCCCACAACCCGTTCGAACGCGATCGCCGTATCGACTCCGGCCAGAAGCTCCAGCTCAAAACAAAATAGCTGCGAGACCGTTTCGGTGCCGTGCATGCGGGTTAACAGCAGCGCATCTCTGTCGAGCGGCGTCTCGATCGAGAGTCCCCGGTCCATCTGCGTCGAACTCGCATCGGCGCCTGACACCCCCGTTGGTAGATTGGATCGCTGCGTCGGCATAGATCGGCATCACGATAGATCGGCATCAAAAAATTGCTGCAGACCGGCTCGTCTGAGTCGTACATTGTCCCGGCACGCTGCGGGCCAAAACGAATTCGTCCTCCGATTGAAGCTCTTGCTTGAATCCTGAAGATCCTGCTGCTCATCGAAACGTGCGCGCGCAATTGGGCAAGCACATTCAGATAATGTCTTGGGCTTATGGGTTAACGCCCCATGTCGGCACGCAACCAAAGATCCTCCTGCGCAGTCAAGCTGGCGTGATGGTGAGAAATCCTATCCCAAACTCCGTGCGCGGTGTGCTGATCGCATCTTGGGTCACCGCTCTCGTCTGGCTCGAACGAAAACGCGCTCTTCGCGCATCGCACGAAAACAAGATTGTCCGGGACCTCCGGAATTTCGGCGTAGCCGCCTGCGCAGGCGCGGTTATGCAGGTCGCCGAAGCGCCCATTGCGTTTCGCCTTGCAGATTTAACTCAGACTAAACGGTGGGGTCTTCTGCCGCGCCTGCCAGTGCCGTCGCTTATCCGCGGCCTGCTGGGTCTTCTCGCTCTCGACTACACCCTTTACTGGTGGCACTTCCTGACTCACCGCGTGCCCGTCCTGTGGCGCTTTCATCAGGTCCATCACATCGACCGCGATATGGACGCCACCACCGCCCTGCGCTTCCACTTTGGCGAGATTGCAATCTCCGTTCTATTCCGCGCCGGTCAGATGCTCGTCATCGGCCCTACGCCGCTCACCGTGGCGGTGTGGCAGCTCTTTCTCTTCCTTTGCATCCTCTTCCATCACTCAAACGTGCGATTGTCGCTGCCTCTTGAGCGCCGCCTCGCACGCATTCTCATCACGCCGCGGCTGCATGGCATTCATCACTCGGTTGCACCGGACCAGGTGAACTCGAACTGGTCGAGCGGCCTCTCCGCTTGGGATTGGTTTCACTCCACCCTGCGCACGGATGTTCCGCAGTCCGAGATTGTCGTCGGCGTGCCGGGATTCATCGACGATCGAAACTCGCATTTAGTCCGTCTCCTCGCGCTCCCGTTTGAAGAAAGCGGATCCGTCCCTTCGTACAATCGCCTGCCCGTACGCCATTCGTTCGATCAGCTGGCGTAAGAAATTCAGTTTACTCATGCACGCCGCACATGCTTGTACCAGCGGGCCAGCCAGTTCGGATCGGCTCCGCACCAGTAAAGGACCTGCATAGCCGTCCAATGCGCCCACATTCCGAAGAAATTCCTGTTCTCGAACCGCCGCGAAGAAGTCGTCATCCTGCACGCAAGGTGGACGAATTTTCCTCTTTGCTTTAACCGGCGTAGAAGATCCAGATCCTCGAACAGCGTAAGCGGCCGGAACCCCCCGATCTCTTCATAGGTACGCCGTGTGAGAAAAATTCCTGAATCTCCATAACAGAGGTTCAGCCACCTCAGCAGCGGATAGATCGCAGTCAGCAGCCTCGCAGCGCGTGTCCCACCGTCGAACAGAAGGCCGAAATTTCCTCCTGCGGCATCCTTCCTCGCGAGCGCGCCCTTGATCTCGTCCAATGCGTCAGGCGGCGGTAGTGTGTCCGCGTGCACAAACCAGAAGACGTCTCCCCTCGCCGCACACGCGCCTGCATGCATCTGGCTGCCGCGCCCGCGCTGCGCCTGCACCACTCTCGCACCCGCGCTCGCTGCTATTGCCGTGGTCGCGTCCGTGCTGCCGCCGTCCGCAACGATAATCTCCTTTTCGCCTTGAAGCGCCATCAGTGCGCGCAACGTGTCCGCCACGCACGCCTCTTCGTTGAGCGCCGGAACGATGATGCTAACCACGCCTCGCGCTCCGTACCTCCGCGTCATACTGCGCCAGCCACCCGCTTGTCCGCGGCGCGCCATCTTTGTTGTGTTCGAATCGGCGCCGAAGCACCTGCAAGTCTTCGATCACATCCACGTCAGGCAGCGCTTCGATGCGGCCAGTCGAAAACTTTTTCCCCCGCAAACGTTCTTCTGTCTTCGAGCACGTTTCGTTTGTGCTCCAGGGCAAGCCCGCCAGCAGTCCGCGTGGACATCGTTTCAGCCCCAGCAAGTAGAATCCGCCGTCGAACGTTGGTCCAAGAACGGCATCATGTTTCTGTAGCGCCAGCAGCGCCTCTCGAACGTGTGTCGCTCCGAATTCCGGCGAATCGGCCCCCACTGCCACCACCGCCGCAGCCGTCTCTAGCCCGCGCTCGAAGATGCTTTCCATCCGCACGCCCAAGTCCCCCACAGCCTGCAGCCACACCTCTGCATTGACCAGCAATTCGGGGAACCATCCTTCCTCCGCTGCTGCCAGAACAGGCCTCACACCCTCAACCGAACACAGCATCTCCCAGGTGTCGCAGAGCATCGCCTCGGCCAGTTCCGCCGCCCTTTGTGTGCCTATTTGGCCCGCTAAGCGCGTTTTCGCACGCCCGGCTACGGGCGGCTTTGCGAAAACACAAAACGGGACGCTCAACTCCTACTCCAGCTGCCCGCCGCAGCTGGATCCTGCTCCCGCCGTACATCCGAAACAGTGCTGCGCAGTGGCAATCGGTTGTTCCGCGGCTTGGTCGAACGATTCGATGTCCCATATGGTTCGCCGCGAGGGCATGGGTAGCTCCAGCATCTGATTGAAGTCGCAGTCGTAGAGTCCGCCGTCCCATCCCACGCTCACCAGTGACCTGCACATCACCGCCTCTACTGTCTGCGGATTGAAATGATCCACCAGTAAGTGCTGATACCGCATCGTCTCTCCGGTTCGGGCGAGCGCTTCGGCGAATCGTCGAATCGGCATGTTTGTAATCGTTAGCAGCCGGTTGAACTCTATGTCGAACTGCGTCCGCAAATGCTGCTTGTAGTCCCGCTCCAGCCGGTCCTGTAGAGGCGGCAGCGTCGCACCCAGCGGGTTGTAGACCAGATCGAGCCGCAACCCACTTTCAGCACGCCCATAACCCAAACCATTCAGCACCCGCAAAGCCTCGATGCTCTTCTGAAACACTCCGCGCCCGCGCTGCTGATCCACGTTGTCCTCTGTATAGCAGGGCAAACTCGCCGTAATATGCACCAGGTTTTCAGCCAGAAACGTCGCAAGCCACTCATACCCCGGCTCCAGCAGAATCGTCAGATTGCACCGGTCGATCACGCTTTTGCCGCTTGCTCGTCCCGCCCGCACCAGCTCACGAAAATGCGGATTGATCTCCGGCGCGCCTCCCGTGACGTCGATCGTCTTCACCTCCCGCGATCTCGCCAGCAGCCACAACACGCGCTCCGTCACGGCCTGTGTCATGCTCTCGGTTCTCTTTGGCCCCGCTTCCACATGACAGTGCAGGCAAGCCTGATTGCAGACCTTTCCGACATTGATCTGCACCGTCTCCACTCTTCCGCGCCGGAAAGACGAGTGTCCGTGCTTCCTTAAAGCCGCCTGGAAATCAGCCGGAGCCGCATCGACTTGCAATTCAACCAGCGCCACTTACGCTCGCTTCATGTGCCGCCAGGCCTTCACTGCCTCTGGCAGAGCCATCGCTAAGATTCCGAAGTTCACCGCAGCACCCGCAATACAGTACGCGCACCACTTCTTTTCCTTGCTCGGCATTTGATAGAAATACCACCCCGCTGCCGCCGCTTCGATCGCGGCTTTGCCCGCCGCCAGCAGCGGAACCAGCGGCCGGTCCTGAAATCGCATCGCTCCACCAAAGCCCGCCAGCGGAATGTTCAAAGCCAATCCAGCCAGACTCAAGGTTCCATCCGGAGTTCCCAATGCGTAGGCGGTATCGGATGAATTCACCTTATCGGAGTCGAAATTCTTGAGCGGCGGGTCAGGCAGGTGCTCCACGATCCCGGTCTGCAGCAGTGTCACCGCCCCCATGCTCACCATCCCGGCCAGCGAGAGGCTGATGATATTTCGACGGCGACGCAACTCCGGCGTATTCCCGTCCTGTAAGTCACTGCGCAGCGCACCTACCGGCAACCCCGTCCCTAACGCCTCTTCAATGCTCACCTGTCTTTCCCCTCGTACTGGTAAGAGGCAGTTAGCATCCCCCAGGTAACGCACAATCGCCTTTGCCCACAGGCTCGCCTCGAATGACAACTTCGCAAAGACCCATTCCCTCAGTCACCGTTATACCCGTAGCTCTGCTAGCTAGGGCAATGCAGCGTTGAAACGCTGCGAGGGCCTGCTTACACTCAAGATCATGTATTCCCGCCCGCTCACCGTTTCTGTTCAGAGCAGGGAGGTTTGCGTTCTCACCAGGCGCATCGCCGCTGTCGAACATGTCCCCTCGGAGAACGAGCCGTCCAAAACCGGTTTCGTCAGACAGCTTGAGGCCGGTATGTCGCTCGTCATCTGCGGTCAAGGATTCAACGGCGAGACCGTCCAGGTTCGTTACGCCGGCAAACACTATTTCGTTTTCCTGGAAGACCTGCCCCACTGCTCTTCTTAACGTTATTCCCAGCTGTCTTAAACCCTAGTTGAAGCATCTTAGCGGCCTTGCTTAGAATCGGAAGAGTATGGAAGTTAACGAAATCAAATGCCCGCATTGCGGCTCCTCCGACGTCGGATTGGCCTCTCTATTTGACTCCGTAAGTGCGCTTTGCAATCAGGAAGAAGTCGCCGAAAAGCACTGCCCTTCTTGCGGTAGAGACTACAGCATCGAGCGCGCCATCTCGGTCAATTTCCAGGTTCACCCGCAAAGCGATGGTCTTCAGGCCCAATCGGCCGGCTAAACAAACGCTGCTACTTTTGTTCTGCCGACTGGTTGGCCGCCGCAGTCGAAGGCATATGCATTTCCGCCAGAAATCGGCGCTCGTCTCCAAACCTTAGGCTTTTGACGGAAGCGCCTTGTTCCTTGCTTAATTCTGACAGGACATGCAAATCGTCGTACGTTCCGTAAATCTCGAAATCGGTGTGCTTTGAGAGAAACTCGTCGTACGTCTCGACTGGATTGAAATCTGCGCGGCACCAAGCTTGTAGCGCTTGAAACAACCTGTAAGGGAGCGCCTTTTGCGAAGCACTCACCGAGTACAGCCTCGGTCTTAACCGCGGCGCATAATGCGTGAAGTAAAGGAAATCCAATTGAGCCGTAACCATGATCGGCTGCCCTCCGCTCCGCTCGGATCTTAAGAGCGGGAAGTTAGCGAGAGGATCTCCCGGCTTCGTACTAAAAACGAACCCGGTACTCGGCTCTACCATCCCGATCGGAGCGCCCTTGTGCGCTTCCCACGCCGTGCTTCCGGCGCGTTGAACCAGTAGCGCTGCCGCCAGCCCAGCCACCAGGAAGGTTACGCGTTGCGAACCACCGAACCCGCTCGCATACGCAAGCAGCAATGCACAGCCGGCTACCCCACCCAGAAAGTAGCGCGCAAAAAAAGGCCCATGAATCGCCAGCCCAAGCAGCACGCCAAAGCACGGTAACAGCACCAGACCCAACGTGAGCGCAAGTTCCTCCTCAGTAGCCCGGCCCGCTGGCTCTCGCTTGAGCTCTGCGCCCCGCGAAAGCTGCCTCACGGCACACGCCGCCAGCACCGCCAGAACGACGGGAACACACGGTGTCAGCACGAACGAGTAGTAAGACAGCAGCGCCGGAATCCCCGGCGCAAACATCCTTTCTCCAAACCCGGTGCCCCCTACGATGCTTCGATACGAACGAAGCAGCGGTAGGAACGACATTACGGCGATCGCTGGCGGCAGCGCCAGCGTCCACCACTCCAGCCAGTGCACGTTCTTTGTACGTAGCGTTCTCCAACCCTCCGCTAGCGCGAAAGGAAGAACCAGGCAAACTGCGTAACAGTGCGTCAGGTACGCAGCTTCCAGCGCAGCCGCGAACCCTAGGCGCCAGCGCCAGTCGCTCGGTCTCTCTTGCATCTCCTGCCAGCACACCAGCGCGATTCCGAGAAAGCCCAGAATCAATCCGTGCGGCCGCGCTTCGGAAGCGTAGAAATACGCGCCCGTTAGTGTCGGCAGCGTCATTGCAATCCAGGCACCCGCTAAGCCCCCGTGCTTTCTCGCGAACCGGAACAGGCATACGCTCAGGCCCCAGAACCCCAGCATTTCCGGCACCCGCATGGCAATTTGTCCATCGCCAAACAGCGCTCGCGTCGCACGTTGCACCATATAAAAAAACGGCGGGTTGAAATCCACTCCATGCAGAACCGCCGCCCAAGATTGCCCAAACGTAGGCAGGCGGCAGATGTACGTCGTGCACAACTCGTCGAACCAGAACGGCTTTTGTGCCGCCCGTGCCACGGTCTCGCCAAAGAAAAGCACGCTGAAAGAAATCACCGCGAGCCAAGGTGCCCATCTCTGTTTCAGCCACTTCGCGCCCGGTAGCTGGCCGAGCTCGAAGTCTCTCGTGCGCGCAGCGGAAACTCCTATCGACGTCATGCGCTCTTGCCGTCTACCGCTCTGAGTTCGCGTTCCCCAATACAGCCTGCAGGAACATCTGTTTCGCGAACGGTTTCCAGGGCAGCCGCAGATAATTTCGAATGATCCACGGCCGCACCGCGCTCTTCGACGTCTTCACGGAAAAAGGCAGAAACCCGGGGATAGATCGCGTGACCGTGAATCCGTTTGCCTCCAGAAAGTCCGTCAGGCTTCTGTCGGAGTAAACCGCCACATGCGTGTAGTCGTCGAAATACTCTCGGTATGCCAGCCGGTAGTTCGGTTGCAAAATGTTGAGCGTCGCCCCCGAGCGCATCTTCCTTCGCAACTCCCTTAACGTAACCGCCAGGTTCTCTTGCGTCAGGTGTTCAAAAAGATTACTCGCGAAAACGAAATCGAGCGAGCCATCCGCGATAAAGCTCAAATCGCTTACCTGCCCCACATGTCCCGACACGTCAGATCGAAGATAATCCAACATGCCCGGCCACTGATCCACCGCGCTCTTTCGCCCGCAACGAATGTTATTGATGAAATGCCCGTACCCGGCGCCGAGATCGAGCACATGAAATTCGGGCCCGATCATCGGCTGAAAAAAATGTGAGCAAAGCGTCTCCCAAACGATCTCCCGGCGCTTGTCATAAGGAAACCGGGTCTCATGATAACGCGAAGCGGCTACAGCTGAACCCACCGAAAAACCTCCGGCTGCAAGTCTCTCTCGACATCCTCCAGGTCCATTAATTCCAGGAGAATAGTATTCCTTTTATCATTCTCAAACCCACCCCGAGAGCTCTTCGATTATCCACATTCCCGCCTTTGCTTACGCCCCACCGCGCATGAAAAGTGATGGGACACTCCACTAGAGCAAACTTGTTTGCTAAAGCGGTATCGAGGAAATGGGCGTTGAATTCCAGATTGATCTCAGGGTTAAGCAGCGGCAGTAAGCGTCTCAAAGCGTGATTGCGGCATAGCTTGTAAGTGGTGCCCACGTCCGTGAATGTGCCCTGACCCAGATGCTTGGCCTCTAGTAGTTTCCCCACGGCAAAATTTCCATAGTACATGAAGGTCGTAAGTTGCGTCTCGCGATCACGCAATTGCTCCACGATCCTGGTCCCGTTGACGATGTCCGCGTGCGGAATGTAGGCCAGAAACTTGTCGATATCGAAGGCTCGGAACGTCATGTCACCTTCGCAAAGCAGCGTCAGATCTGTATCGGATTGCGCCAGTCCCTCGCTGAGGGCTCGAAATACGCATCTCCCATACCCGGGCTCTTTCTCGGTAACCACTTGGGCTCCCGCTTCGGCCGCCGCTTCGCCCGTCCGGTCCCGGCTGTTATTATCGACCACGATCACCCGCTCCACCGCCGGGTGCACGAGAAAGTCCTTCACCGCTTCCCCGATACTCGCCTCGTCGTTATAAGCGGTCAGAACCACCGTTAGCTTACGGTTCGGCAGCATGCTGAACGGCACGAAGGCCTTGCGTTCTCTCAAGGGCAACAGCACAAATAAGTCAGCCAGCACGGATGCCAGCCCGAGCGCCGCGGTTGCGCTCGCCAGAATCTGTATGCTCTCAATTGCAAGCCGGATGGCGTGCTGATCGCCAGCCAACATGAGCAGTAATGTCAATCCACCCGCTACAGAGTAAAGCGCAAAGCTCGCCGTAATCAGAATGATTCCATGAAGTAGCGGATGGATTATCGCTAAATCTGGATGGCGGCGAGTTGTCGCTTGATCTCTCAACGGTAGACCGAGGCCGGATTACCTGGAAGGCCAGTCCAAATCCTCGATACGCCATCTTATCTCCAATACTTCAGCAATTCGAGTGCGGTTTGAAGAAAAACTGCCCGCAACAAAAAATATTGACCGGATTTCCCTCCGTTTGACGCATTGTTCTTACGGAAGTCATTATTCCGGCTCAGCGGTCCCGGCGGGTATCCGCGGCGCTACCACTCACTCCGCACAATTCTGAATGAAATGAAAGGTGAAACATGTCTTTTCACTGCCGATCCCGGCAAGCCGCACATCCCTGCAAATGGCTTGCCTTCCTAGGGCTGTTTACGGTTGCGATATGCTCCAGACCCGGACTTTCCGCAACCAATCCACTCACTGCTTCGCAGGCACACTGGCTCGTAAGCTCCACCCAGCCTGCGTGCGCCGCCGGGCAGAACGATCACGGAGAACTCGGCGATGGAACCGCTGTCAACCGGTTCACTCCAGTACCCGCCGTCGACAGCTCCTTCACCCAGGTCTCAACGAGCTGGTTTCACAGCTTGGGTTTGAAAAGCGATGGAACCGTATGGGCTTGGGGCTACAACGGGAACGGAGAGCTCGGCAACGGCACCACTTTTGAGAGCCCCACTCCGGTTCCGGTCCCCGGCCTTTCAGGCGTCATCGCCGTTGCTGCTGGTCAGTGGCACAGTCTCGCGCTCAAGAAGGATGGAACCGTCTGGGCCTGGGGTTTGAACGGTAATGGCCGGTTAGGAAATGGTACAACGAACAGCTCCACCACACCTGTTCAGGTAATCAACCTCACGGGTGTCACTGCAATTGCCGCCGGCCAGTCGCACAGCCTCGCTCTGACGAGTAACGGAATGGTTTGGGGCTGGGGCTACAACGGCTTCGGTCAGCTCGGCAATGGCATTTATTCAGACGAACCCAGTCCTGTCCAGGTCACTGCCCTCAATAACGTCAGCATGATCGCTGCCGGCGCGAACCACAGCTTGTCTCTGAAGAACGACGGCACAGTTTGGACCTGGGGATACAACGGACAAGGTCAGCTCGGAGATGGCGACACGAACAGTTCTCCTACGATCGTTCGCGCTAGCAATCTCACGGGCGTGTCATCCATTGCTGGCGGTGACAACCACAGTCTCGCCTCGAAATCCGACGGCACCGTCTGGGCTTGGGGTTACAACGCCAGTGGCCAGCTTGGAAACGGCACTCTTACCCAGGAACTCACTCCCACCGAGGTCCCGAATTTCGGCGGGGCGATCGGCGTCGCGGGCGGCACGTCCTTTTCGGTCGTTCTCAAGAACAATGGAACGATCTGGGCCTGGGGAGACAATACCTACGGCCAGCTCGCCGACGGCAGCACCACCGCGAGCGTAGTTCCCGTTCAGTCATCCGCCTGTCCGGCACCCTATACGAATCCAACACCCGCAGCTTCACTCTCCAAGCGAGTCTCGGCGTCTCAGTACTTCAGCCTCGCCGTTGAAAACGACGGAAGCGTCGAGGGCTTCGGCCAAAATGTTGATGGCCAGCTCGGAGACGGAACTACCATCAATCGCTCCTCGCCCGTCAAAGCCGCCGGACTTAGCTCGATCATCGGCGTCGCCGCCGGTTGGCATCACAGCCTCGCTGTGAGGAGCGACGGAACCGTTTGGGCTTGGGGCTACAACGGCAACGGAGAACTCGGCACCGGCTCTACTTCTTCAAGTCCGACCCCGCTGCAGATACCCGGTCTGAAAGGCTTTATCGCCGTCGCGGCAGGCCAGTGGCACAGTCTGGGACTCAAGAACGATGGGACAGTCTGGGCTTGGGGCTTCAACGGAAACGGCCGGCTGGGCGATGGCAGCACGACAGGAAGGCTCGTCCCGGTGCAGGTCATCGGCCTGACAGGCATAGTTGCTATTGCCGCAGGCGAGTCCCATAGTCTCGCCTTGAAAAACGACGGTACCGTTTGGTCTTGGGGCTATAACGGCTCTGGTCAGCTCGGCAACGGCACGACTGTCGATCAAACTAGCGCCGTCCAGGTTGCCCTGCTCGATGGTGTAACCGGCATTGCTGGAGGCGCAAATCACAGCCTCGCCACGCTCAAAACGGGCGGCACCGTCTGGGCCTGGGGCTACAACGGCAACGGCGAACTGGGCGATGGCAGCTTTGTTTCGCGCCCGTACATCGTTCGCGCCAGCGGTCTCACCAATGTGTCCGATGTCGCCGGCGGTGACTACTACAGCCTCGCCGTCAAAACCGACGGAACAGTCTGGGCCTTCGGGTCTAACAACGATGGCGAACTCGGCAATGGCAGCACCGTCTCGACCAGCGTACCCGTGCCGGCCAGCAATCTCAACGGCGTCCTGACCGTTGCTGCCGGAACCGCCCACAGCGTGGCCCTCGAAGCTGATGGAACCATCTCGGCCTGGGGTCTTAACAGCTTCGGCGAGTTCGGCCAGCCTTCTCCCGCCAGCACCACCGTTCCCATCTCGACTTCGGTCGCGGGACTCGGCCCCTTCTACAGACTGTCTGCCTCGGCGTCCCCTTCCGACGGAGGCACAATCCGTGCCAACCCTTCCAGTTCGGATGGCTACTACCAGGTCAACACCCGAGTTTGCCTTTCCGTTTCCGCAAACCCTGGTTACACGTTCAGCGGCTGGAGCGGCACACCGCTCGACGGCGCAGGCTGTTTAACCTTGACCGCGAACGCCTCAGTGCAAGCCCACTTCACGCAAGGACTCAACGCGCTTCGCTTCGTACCCGTAACACCCTGCCGCATCGCTGATACACGTGATCCCAACGGACCTTTCGGCGGCCCAGCCCTCTCCGCCGGAAGCACTCGCGACTTCACCGTGCCCCACAGCGCCTGCAACATCCCCGCCGGTGCGCTGGCGTTCTCGCTGAACGTCACTGTCATTCCGGTCGCTCATCTCCAGTACCTCACCGTCTGGCCTGCCGGTCAGCAGCAGCCCGATGTCTCCACCTTGAATTCGTTCGATGGGCGCATCAAGGCCAATGCAGCCGTCCTTCCCGCCGGCAACTCCGGAGCGGTCAGCGTGTATGCGACCGACGCCACCAATGTAATCCTCGACATCGACGGTTACTTCGTCTCCAAAACATCCAACGCTTCAGCCCTCGGCTTCTATCCCGTGAAACCCTGCCGCATTGCCGACACGCGTTCCGGATCCGGTCCGCTCGGCCCGCCTGCTCTCGTAGCCGGCGAAGACCGCACCTTCCCGATTCTTTCCAGCGCCTGCGGTCTGCCCGCTTCAGCGAAAGCCTACTCGCTGAACTTCACCGTCGTTCCCAAAAAGCATCTCGGCTTCCTCACCGTCTGGCCCGCAGGAGAAAACCAGCCGAATGTATCCACCCTCAACGCACCCACCGGTGCCGTCACTGCCAATGCCGCGATCGTTCCTGCCGGCAGCTCTGGCTCGGTAGACGTCTTTGCGTCCGATGACACGGATCTGATCGTCGACGTCAACGGCTATTTCGCTGCTCCCGCCGCCGGCGCTCTGTCGCTTTACAACCTCACGCCTTGCCGTGTGCTCGATACGCGCAACCCGCCGGGCTCTAAGCCCTTCGCAGGAACCAAAACCGTGAACGTCACCGCCGTTACCGCCTGTGCTGTACCGGCGGCCGCTCAGGCAATGGTCTTCAACGCAACTGTCGTGCCGCCCGGTCCGCTCGACTACCTCACTCTCTGGGCCGCCGGTCAAACCGAGCCCGTCGTCTCGACCCTCAATGCGCTCGACGGCGCGGTCACATCGAACCTTGCCATCGTACCCGCGAAAAATGGGTCCATTGATGCTTTCGCCTCGAACCCCACCCAGCTGATACTGGATATCTCCAGTTACTTCGCCCCGTAGCACCGCTCGCGAAGGGAGGGCCGGCTTCCGGCCTGCCCTCCCTTCTGTTCTTCGAAACAAACACGCCGCAATCGCACGTGTTGTATACCGCTCGGCAGTGTCAAACTGAGGGGCAGCTAGCCATGGAACCCGGACGGCTTGACTCACCAACAGACTTAGCCCGCGATTACGCTCGTTTCCCCCTCATGGCTAATCTCGGCCGTGATCTTCAGTTCGCTCTTCGACAGTGCCGCAAGAATCCCGGCTTCACCGCTGCGGCGGTCCTTTCGCTCGCACTCGGCATCGGCGCCAATGCCGCTCTGTTCTCATTTGTCGATGCGATCTTGCTGAAGCAGTTACCCGTGCCCCGCGCCAGGCAGTTAGTCGTGCTCAAGAATGCAGGCGAACCGCTAGTTCTGAGCTATCGCCAACTCAACGAGCTGAGCCGACAGGCCACCGGAATCGACGGCTTATTAGGTACCCACCCGCTTGACGTCAGCGTGATCTTCGGAGATCATCCGCAATGGGTTTCCGCCGAGCTCGTCAGCGGAGAATACTTCCACACGTTGCAGGTCAAGCCGGAGCGCGGCAGATTGCTCACACAACGCGACCTCGACGAGGCCGAAGGCAATCCCACCTGCGTGATCAGTTACCGGCTGTGGACTAGCAAATATCGCGGCGCTGAAGATGTCGTCGGTCGCACCATCCGCCTGAATACTCGCCCCTACAAGATTATTGGCATTAGCCAGCGCGAATTCACTGGCACGGACTTGCAGCGCCCGGCAGATCTGCAGATTCCCGCCACCCGCCTCGTGGATTACATGCCTGCTTTCATCGGCAATCCGCATTTCGATTGGAGATCGCGTCTCTGGCTGTTCTCTTCGATGGCCCGGCTGAAACCAGATGCAACGATTTCGGGCGTTGCTGCACAATTGACTCGTCTCAACCGCATGTACCTTAACTCCGCCAAGCTCGACAAGTACGCCGGAGACGTTCAATTGGCCGGTGGCAGCGCCGGGCTTCAATCATCCTCCCAACTCGCCAGGCCGGCATCGATTCTCCTCGCCGTATCGCTGGTAGTCCTGCTGATCGCGTGTGCAAACCTCGCCACACTACTGCTTTCGCGCACATCGGCGCGGTCTTCTGAGTTCGCGCTGCGGCTCGCGATGGGCGGCTCACGTGCCCGGATACTCGCGCAGGTGCTGGTGGAGAGCACGCTTCTCGCTGTCTTCGGCACTGCGGCCGGGGTCGCCGTCGCTTATGCGATCGAACGAATTCTGCTTTCGTTCCTGAATCGCACGGCTCCTGAGATCCACCATTTGCACGTTGCCTTGGACGGTACGGTTCTCGCCTTCGTCGCTGTCACCTCCGCCCTTTCCGTGCTGCTGTTCGGAGCCGCGCCTGCCCTCCAGGCCGCGCGCACCATGCCCCTCGGTTCGTCCGCTGGAAACACTCGCACCGGAGTAGCCTTGCGTAAAACTTTCGTCGTCGCCCAGATCGCGCTCTCCTTCATTGTTGTGCTTTCAGCCGGCCTGCTCGCCGGGACACTGCGCAACCTGAAAACACTCAATCTCGGTTTCCGTCCCGACGAGATCGCCGCTGTTGAAATCCGGCCCGCCACCGGCGGTTACACCGGCGCGCAGGCGAATCAGTTTTACACGCGTGTTGTGGACCGCGTTCGCACTCTGCCGGGCGTGAACGCCGCCTCAACAGGATTCGGCACTAACTTCGCTGGCGGTTTCACCATAAAACTCGATCCGCTGCTCCGGGCGGGCGCTCCGCGGGAAGTAAATTTGGTCGGAGTGAATTCCGGCTATTTCGATACCTTCGGCGCCCGTATCCTGGCCGGACGCGACTTCAACGCAAGCGACATTCCAGGTAAACCCCAGTTCTACGTCATCAATGAGCACCTCGCAAAGACGTATTTTCCTGGCGAGAATCCCATCGGCCGCTATCTTCGGAGTGAGGGCGGCAAACTGCCGGTGATCGGCGTGGTCTCCGACATCCGCGACGGAGGCCCTCGCGAAACCAGCCTGGATACTGTGTATCAGGACGCCGGGCAGCTGCTCGCTTCTAGCCTTACCGTGTTCGTACGCTGCGAGGGAGCGTGCGCGCCGCTCCTTCCAACTCTGACTGCCGCAATTCGAAACATCGACCCCAACACGCCGATCCTTTCTATCCGCACCTTGCAAACCGAAATCGAAGGCGCATTCTCCTCTCAGGAAGTGCTCGGGTTTCTGTCCACCTTGTTTGCAGCGCTCGCCATGCTCCTCGTTGCGGCGGGCATCTACGGCGTCCTTTCCTACACCCTGACAAGGCGTACACGCGAAATGGGAATCCGCATCGCCCTCGGAGCCTCCGCGAAAGACATCGCCGGTTTGTTTGTATCGGAAGCAGCCGTTATGATCGCCCTCGGCACGCTCATCGGGGTACCATGTGCCCTGGCCGCCGTTACACTGCTTCAATCGCAGCTGTTCGGAGTCGCGCCCGACGATGCCGGAACCCTTGCGGCGTGCGTCCTATCGATAGTGCTCACGATCTTTCTGGCCTCGATCGCCCCCATCAGGCGAGCCCTTCGTATCGCACCGCAGCAGGCGCTAAGAGTCGAGTAACCGACGACCCTGATTGCCCTTGCCGGCAGGTCTCTTGACGCCGCTACTACAAAGTAGTAGGATCAGACACGAGGTAGTAGTTAAGATGGCAGCAGCCAGGCTCACCAAGCTAGAGCTTCAAATTCTCGAAGCTCTATGGGCTCACGGCAAAGCCTCCATTCGCGAGATCCAGGAGTCTTTCGCGGAACCTCGCCCCGCTTACACCACCATCCAAACCACCGTCTATCGGCTAGAACGCAAAAGGGCTGTGCGCCGCGTTCGAAAGATCAGCAACGCCCACATTTTCGAGCCTGTGGTGGCGCGTGAAGTCGCCCGAAACCGGCTGCTCGATGAGATTCTGGGCTTTTTTGGAGGACGTGCCCAGCCCATGATGGCCCAATTAGCCGAGGCTGGGAAACTTACGCTCGACGACGTACGAGAACTTGAGATCGCCATCAAAAAGCGTGATGCGGGGCTTGGACGGCAGAAGACAAAGGGATCTAAATGACCGGTGCCTTGGCGAACCACCTCTGGCAAGCGACCTTAATTGCAGGCGCCTTGGGCCTGCTGACACTCGCGTTCCGCAAGGAACGCGCTGAAGTGCGCTACTGCCTCTGGTTCGCGGCATCTTGCAACTTCTTGCTGCCCATCTCGCTGCTGCTTTTCGAAGTCGGGAAGCATATGCCATGGTTGCCGGCCGCGAAAACGGTGGCTGTGCCGTCCGTCTCGTTAAGGATCGAGCAGTTCGCGCAGCCCTTTCCCTCTGGCGCCACACCGGCACTCCACACGCCGGGTACCGTTTTCACTTCGGTTACTCTGGTTTGCTTCGCCATCTGGGCGAGTGGCTTCGCAGCCGTCGCGCTGCTGCGGTTACGAGGCTGGCGCCGCATCCGAACCGCTGTCAAGTCGAGTGTTCCGCTTGACCTCCCCGCCGCCGTGGGAATTCGCTGTTGTCCCGGATTGCTCGAGCCCGGCATCGTCGGTTTGCTCCATCCCATCCTTCTGCTCCCTGCCGGTATCGTGGAGCGCTTGACCACACGCCAGTTGGAAGCTGTGCTGGCTCACGAGGTATGTCATGTTCGCCGGCGCGATAACCTGACATCCGCCTTTCACATGCTGCTTGAGGCGATCTTTTGGTTCCATCCTCTGATTTGGTGGATCGGCGCGCAACTCCTCGAAGAGCGCGAGCGTGCCTGTGACGAAGCCGTTTTGCGCCTCGGTATCGAATCCCATGAATACGCCCGGGGAATCCTCGAAATTTGCAAAAGCTATCTCGAGTCTCCGTTGCCCAGCGTTCCCGGCGTAACCGGCTCCGATCTCAAGAAGCGTTTGCAGGCGATCCTGACCGGCGTCGTGCCACGCAACCTGACCGCTGCTAAAAAGTTCGTACTCGTCTCCGCAGTCGCAATCCTTCTGTGCTTGCCTTTGTCTATCGGCATGCTCGGCGCTCCACGCCGCACTCAATCCCCTGTTCCACTCGCCACGGCAACCTTCGAAGCCGCCTCCGTTCGACCCTGCCCGGCCTTCCGCAAAGGCACACCCCGCAACTTGTCACCCGGCACGTTTCGTTCGCAATGCACCACCGTGCAGCGCCTGATCGAGCAGGCATACGGTCTCTTTGCGACCGGCCATTTCAATCCCGGATCCTCCCTCACCGTTATCGGCGGGCCCGCCTGGGCTTCGACCAGTCTCTATGAAGTCAATGCCAAAACTCCCGGCCCCAGAAGTCGGGAAGCCATGAATGGACCTATGCTCCAAACGCTTCTCGAAAACACGTTCAAGCTGAAATTCCATCACGAGAGCAGAGAGACGGCGGTCTATTCCTTGACTGTCGCTCCCGGCGGCCCGCACCTCAAACCGTTTGAAGGAACCTGTGTGGCGCGGAGCTTTGACGATCCACCTTCAGATGCCGATTGTGCAACAGCGCACGGCTACGGCAATATCATTCATCTGAAAGCTGCCAAGGTCGGCGATCTCTGCGCGGGTTTCCTGGTCTTCTTGGACAAGCCCGTCCTCGACGAGACCGGCATCGCGGGAAGGTTCAATCTGGATCTGGATTTGTCCCGGGAGGATCCAGCCATTCTTAACCGCCTCCGCGCCTTGCCGGCGCTGAGCGATCCCCGTGTGCCCGCACCGCCGCCCGTTCAATTTGAAGTCGCCAGGAACGCCGTGCAAAGTCTCGGTCTAAATCTCGAGTCCGCGCAAGCACCCGGCGATTTCATCGTCATCGATTCGATCGAGAGACCTTCTCCCAACTAGCACGTAGAATCGCTAATAATCCTTCCTTTCCTAGTACCTCTCGCACAACTGTTTCGTGCGGCTGGTCTGGGAATCGTGCTTCAATCATCAGAAGACATATGCACAATCACCGGCTTACTTTTACTGCTCTACTATTCCCGCTCACCCTCGCCGCCGCAGCCAGCCTTTTAGGGCAGGAACCAGGTAAAGACCTGAACAAAGAAACACCCTTCGTGTTCTCGCCCGCCACCACCGTCATCTACGTGAGCGATTTTGAGCTGGATTCAGAAAACTTTCAAGCCGATCAAACCGGTCAGAGAGCGCGCCAGCGCCCCCGTATTGTGAACGGCCCTTTGAGACAAAGCAAAGATCCCGCTACTCAGGCCCAGGACTTGGTGAGTCTGATGTCCACCGATATCGTCAAGGACCTGACGAAGGCTCATTACAAAGCGCAGCGCCTCGCGCCGGGAGATGTGCATCCCTTAGAGGGCGTCTGGGTACATGGAGTATTCACTGAGTTAAACGAAGGAAATCGCATGCGGCGTGCTGTGATCGGGTTTGGCACCGGCGAGGCCAAAATGGATCTCTACGTAACCATGAATGATCTTTCCCGGCCGGAGCGTGCTCTCTACACCAGCGCCGCATCCGGCGAGAGCGGCAAGAAGCCCGGCGCAGCGATCACCATGAATCCGTACGTTGCCGCGGCAAAATTTGTGATGGAAAAGAACGCGCCGGAGAAGACCGTCAAGAAAACCGCCGGCGACATCTCGAAGGACATCATCGCGCATTTAAAACAGCATGAGCTGACCGCCGCTTCCAATTAGAGCTTCTTTCGCCACCGCCTGTGCGCGCATGCGCTCAACGAGCTTTGGATTGGGCTCGTTTGTAGACACACACCAATGGCAGCAGGGTACTGGCGAGCAACAAAAGAGTTGGCGGCTCAGGTGAACTAGTCGGTAGGCTGCTTGATGTATCAGCGAAGCGCCAGTTTACTATGTCCTGATTCTGGTAGCCGCCCCCGGTCGAACCGGTGAAGCCGACGTATGCAGTATTCGATCCTAAATGAGAAGCGATGTTGATCGGATAACTGTTGATCGCCGTGAACATAACTCCCTTGGCGGGATCAAGAACGTTTACGCTGAGTTTCGAACCGTCATAGCTCACATTCGCCGTCCAGAGATCCCCGTTCGACATACAGCCGGCCGCAGTATGCGGAGTCGAACTGCTGAAGGTGCAGGTTCGAATGCCGTAAACATTTGCCAGGCCGAGAACATTCAGGTTCCCGTCGGTGTCGATCGCCACGTGATTGCTGCTGTTTCCGTCGCCGGAGCCGTTACCGAAAGTGTCGAACTCAACCGCTACACTGTTGTTGACGTACTGGTAAGCGAGCGCGCCGCCCGTCGCGCCCAGGCCCGAGGCATTCGCGGCCAATACAAAAGTAATTCCGTCCGCCGGCCCAACCCCGGCGCCGCCGGTGAATCGAAACTGAAACTGCGTACTGAATGTAGCGTTGTTTCCAAGCTCGATAGCAGACGTGCTGTATGCCGCGCTGCTCTGGAAACTCGTAGCTGGGGTCAGGCGAAGTGCAGTGCCGTCGCTCGTGCTTGCCGTTGCGGCGTTGCCGGCAAACGTAAGCCCGCTCGTATCTGCAAATCCAGGGTAGCTGAAAAGGGTGCTGCCAGCCGCCTCGGCGCTCGAAAGGGCCGACGCACAAATGACGGCTAGTACTAGTGGGTATTTGCGCAAGTCGCTCAATTTCGCTCCTTTTAATTGAGCGCATCGGCACGCGCAAACACAGCTCGTACGGTAAGCACCTTCCGTACAGTGAGGATTTGAATTTACAGTGCTCTGTGAGTCTTTGTCAACTGGATCATCACTTGTGCGGCCGTTCGAGGAGAGGAAAACGCGGGCGACTGCGATGCGTCTTGCGCAACCGTGTGTATAGTTGCGGAGCGGTTCCTACCTCGTCAAGCACTACGGGCATGAGTCATCGACGAATTTACGCCGATTTCCGTTGGCGCCAGTTCATCTCGACGAAGAGGCAGAAATCCCTTGTTCTCGCATCTGGTTCAGAGTTTCGTAGGCGGCGCTTTGTAAGCATTTGAACGTAACCAACCCGCTGCCTCGTCCGGGGTAGTCACCGTCTTATCCACTATCCCCAAAACAAGATCGTGAAGTGACGCCGTATTTATTTCTCTCTTATACTCACAGCCCGTTTTCTGGCCAGAGAAATGGATTGCTAGCGGAACACGACGGTCAATCATGCCATCGTAGCCTGGAGAATGACGCCACCAATGGTCAGATGTCACGATGACGGCAGTATTGACGGGGCATTTTGCAATTGCGTTCATCACTCGGTCCAAAGCTTGATCGGCCAACGCGAGATTATCTAGGTAACGAGCTGGTTTTGTTCTCTGAGGGCCGAATATCCCTGACGCCCGGTCGAAGATGTAGGGTGCGTGAGGTATTGGAAGGTGAATAAACGCAAAATCGATATCTGGGTTGCCGGCCATCTCCTCAGCTTTCGTCATCACAGTAACGTATCGCTCTGCGGCCGCCCGCGCCACGAGGGAGGTTCCGAACAACGAATACGACGGGGTCTCAAAAAGGCTTCGGAAGCATCGACACATCGACGAGCCGAATCCTACGTCCAGAACATTGACTTGCGTCGGTGCCGCAGTGAAAAGGCAGTCGACTAATTTTTTCCCCAGGACTCTCGGAAGAGGGTGATACCCCACGATAGCCCCAGCATTCAACTGACGATCATGGATTTTGTGAAAGATTGTCGATTGCGATTGGAAGGGCTCTGGAATTTCGCTACCGAGGTAATGCAGGGCTAAATTCCCATTTCCGTAAGGAACGGTCTCTCTTATGAGCTGCCCTGTCAACAATGCAGGTATCGAGATTTCAGTGCATCGTGAGGGTGGATAAGCAGCGGTGCAAACCAAGGATCGACCGAACAATCGATCGAACGAGGGCAACGCGAGATGGCTTGGTCGGCAGTCGAAAGCAAGGCGCTGGTCGAGTTCATCAAAGACTATCCAGACCAGTCTCTGGAAGTGTTCAGGCGGGGAACTAACATGCGAGGCGGGAGCCTGGTCAAGGAAGGATTTTGTACTCCTGAATCGATACAATCCCGACAAAAAGAACAGCGTAGGAAGGCATAGCACGGCTACGATCACGCCTGTGTAGAATCCAGTCCATTCCTGCCACCTCACAATGACGACCGCGCCGACCCCGAAGAGAACTGAATAGCATGCCAGCTTAATCACAGGTTTTGGAGACCTAAACAGTAATAACTCCTTGAAGAAGGCACTGAAAAGGGCTACAATCCCGAGACACGCGGCTGCTCCGAAGATGACGATGATGGCTAACCCAACTCCGATGTAAAGTTCACTCGATATGTTTTTCGCTGCCTCAAGCACGGCTAAAGCCGACAGCAGGCTCACCACAATCGATGCAAGATATGCCGCCCTGCAGCGAATAGAGGGTAGTCTTGTCTCGCAGTAAAACGACGGCAGAGGCGCACAGAATAATTGAATGGACGGTCGAATGAATGAAAGAACGATCATCGACAGTGCGAGCAACTCAATCATAGATTCATGCTTGGGGCGCGGGAGCATCAAGATGCTTGTAGCATCTTGGCAGGTTTACTCAGCCAATATCTCAAGATGCGATTCTTGTGGGATCGCCTGTCCTGGTTCGTGGTCGATGGTAAAACGTGCATAGATCAAAAGATGAGCCTCCCGAGGCAAGCAAACGACTGTCTGTCAAATATGTGTATCTCGGGATGTGTTGCGACCCGTTGCATTATGGTCATGTCGCCTTGATCCAGCGTGCGCGTTCCTTCGGCCATGTTCTCGTAGGTCTCTTGACCGATCAGGCCATTTCGAGCTACAAGCATCCTCCGCAGTCTCCTTACGAATGCAGAAGTCGACTGGTGCAAGACGTTGCGGGCGTTTCCGAGACGGTTCCTCAATACACTCTCGACTACGTCCCTAATCTTTTGCAATACCGGCCCGCATACGTTCTTCACGGTACGGACTGGATATCGGGCGTACAGGCTGGAACCCGCGCGCGCGTGATTAGAGTGTTGACAATCTGGGGCGGCCGTCTCATAGAGCCTCCTTACACGGCAGGAATCAGCTCATCGATGCTTCGCAGTCTCGCTGCGACGGGTACTTATGAGCCACATCGAAGTAGGACAATATTCCAAGTGAGTAGCACTCCGAAAAGTTGTGCCGCTATTCCCTAGGAGGAAAGGCGCCTCAAGACGCTTCGCGTTCGCGAGTTTCCGAACGAAACGATCTGCTTCGCCAGTTGTGTAGTCAAGTTCAGAGGCTGCGTTCGGTAGTGCCTGCAGCGGGCTGCCCAATGAGCTCGGAAAATAGTGGCGTGTGTCGTAAGAGCGCCGGGCGTGAACAGATGCGGCATCACAATTCTGCTGGGCAGGTCAATGAGATGTTCAGGCACGAAAGCGACGTCGTGACACTCAGCGATCCTAAACCACATGTCAAAGTCAGACCAAAACGAATATCTGGGGTCGAAGTACCCCAGCCTCTCATATATGCTTCTTCGACCCATAACTGTGCCCCAGGCAGGGCATCCCAGATCACCATCCGCAAACGCGATGTCTTCCAAGAACTCGCGACCTGAAATCAGAGATTTGAACCTCCTGGTATAACGACCCGATTCACCATGTGGTGCCAGGTGGCGGTAGATGTTGAAGACAAAGCCGGCGCTCGGATTATCAAGTAAAGCGTTCCGCCACTTTTCGAGCAGCGTGGGGTAATAGATATCTCCATCATGTAGATTTGCAACAAATTCACAGCGCGCCCGCTTTATACCGGCATTCAAATTGCCTGGCATGCCTAGATTGACAGGGTTTCGAATGTACTGGATCCGCGAGTCCCGCGTGGCATATTCCTCACAAAGCACCCTCGTTTGATCTGTTGAGCAGTCATCGCAAATCAGCAGCTCAAAGTTGCTAAATGTCTGATGAAGGATACCGTCGAGAGTTCTGGATAAGAACTGACATCGGTTATACGTTACAAGCACCACGCTCACTTCTGGGCTCATGCGAACATATGATCCAAGCGGGAGAACATTTCACCCGGTCCAGAATAACCCAGTGCGGTGACCTTCCGGAAATTAGAGCGCTTTGTATCGTCCAGACAGCGCTTGCCCGGCACTAACTTGCGGGGCAGTTCGCGATTGATGCAGAGTTCCACTATCAAACCTAGGCTCGGTCAGCGGCAGAATCGCCCCGACTATCCAGCTGGCCTCGATGACGCCGTTCCTTTTAACCTACCGATAATCCTGACGGTATATCTCCCTGAGCCCCTCACGGCTGCTTCCTCACCCATGTGGACCGCGCCAAGGCCGCCCTACTTGCCTCGTCAGCAAGTTGGGCGCGCGACCATGACCTAATCGCCAGAACGCGAAGGCGAATAGAACCAGAGCGCAGTGATATCTTGCTATCGTGCGTTGCGTGTTTCTGCTCGCCGTATCTGCAAACGCGTGCTTCTGTGCCGCCCCCATGGGATGGAACTCCTGGAACAGTTTCGCCAACATCGTCAATTCCCAAATCGTCGCGCAGCAGGCCAAAGCCCTCGCCTCGAACGGCATGAAACACGCCGGCTACGAGTACGTCGTCATCGACGAAGGCTGGTGGCTCGGTGAGCGCGACTCCGCCGGCAACATCGTCGTCACCGCTAAGCAGTGGCCCGCCCTCACACCCGGCCAGAAAGACGGCGACATGTCCAACATCGCCGGTTACATCCACAGCTTGGGGTTAAAAGCCGGCATCTACACCGACGCCGGTCGCGACGGTTGCAGCATGTTTCCGGATTCCGGCCCGAAGTACATGAATACTGGCAGCGAGGGCCACTACGAACAGGATTTCTTGCAATTCTCGAAGTGGGGCTTCGATTACGTCAAGGTGGATTGGTGCGGTGGGGCGAAGGAGAAGCGCTCCGGGGCCGTCCAGTATGCGCAAATCGCTCGCGCCATTCAGCACGCGGAAAAGCAAACCCGCCGCCCCTTGTTCTTCTCCATTTGCGAGTGGGGCAGCCAGAACCCCTGGTTCTGGGCTCCCGGAGTCGGGGACATCGAGAGCACCATCTGGCGTACCGGCGGCGACATCATCCCTCCCGTTGTCGAAAGCTTGCATGATCCCGAACACGACAAACGCGTCATCACACTCAAAAATGTGCTCGATTCCTTCGAAGCCGGCATGCATCCGGAAGCACAACATACCGGCTATTACAACGACCTCGACATGATGGTCATGGGCATGCGCGGTATGACCGATGCTATGGACCGCATCCACATGGGACTCTGGGCCCTTTCGAGCGCGCCCCTGATGGTGGGTTCCGACCTGACGCGGCTTTCAACAGCGAGCTTGTCGCTTCTGAAAAACAGCGAAGCCCTCGCCATTCACAATGACCCCGACGGCTTGCAACCCGTCAAAGTCGCCGAATCGGCTCCTGGCGTCGAACTTTGGGCAAAGCCTATGGCCGTGGCCGGACGCCGGGCAGTCGGCATTCTGAACCGCACCGATAGCACCGCCCAGGTGAAGATCGATTCGAAAGAACTTGGTTTTGAGGGCGACCTCCGATCTTTGCGCGACGTGTGGAACGCAAGGGATCTCGCCGCCGCTGAGGCTGTCTCCGTACCGGCGCACGATCTCGTGCTGCTGGTCGTCGAGGGCGCTGATAAGAAACCCGCCGAATACCCCGCGAACCAATCTGGCATCACAGGCATACAATCGACGGCAGGCC
This sequence comes from Terriglobia bacterium, assembly GCA_963723645.1. GTDB lineage: Bacteria > Acidobacteriota > Terriglobia > Bryobacterales > Bryobacteraceae > Bog-105. The sequence continues at coordinate 256,161 of CAVRRR010000003.1, read as the reverse complement.
CAACCTTCGCGCGCCTGCAATACGCAAATACCTCCGGTCACATTGCAGTGGTTCGCGTGAAAAGTACTTCTGGTCTTTCTACCGCACTCGCCCTCCCGCCCACTGACGGCTCGAACACCGGCGCCGTTAGCCTCATTTTGCCCCACGGCACTGCTGACCTCGCGTTTGAGGCACAGCCCGGAGCGGCGATTCGCAAGCTGAGCGTTTACTCCTGGCGCTAAATCCGGCGCTTCATGCCAAGGCTTTCGCGAGCTTGCACACACCGTCGCGTATCGCGATCTCGCTGAAACCGGCGAAACCAAGCAGCAGCCCTTTGGGATCCGGCGCTTCGATCGTGTACCGGTCGAGCGATAACGTCTCTAATCCCTGAACCGAGGCTGCGCGCTCGGCATCGTGCGACGACATCCCGTTTTGCAGGAACACCGCTGTATAGAGCCCTGCCTGGATCGAACCCACAGTTGCTGCGCCGCCCAGTTCGCGTCGCCCCGCATCGATCAATGCTCCAAGGCGCGCCGAATAAATGTCCCGCATGCGCCGCAGATGCTGTGCCAGATGGCCCCTTTCGATGAAATCGCACAGCACCGCCTGCTCCAGGTGAACGGAGCGAAAGTCGGTTCGCACCCGGAATACTGATACGAAATCCGCTAGCCCTGGCGGCGCGACGATGTACCCGATGCGAAGAGATGGGAAGAGCAGCTTTGAGAACGAACCAACCAGTATCACGCTCGAACTACGATCCATGCTCATCAGCGCTGGAATCGAACGTCCCTCAAACCGGTATTCACTGTCATAGTCGTCCTCGATGATGAACCCGCCGGAATTGGAAGCCCAGCTTAAAAGCTCCAGGCGTCTGCTCAGCGACATCACCGTTCCCAATGGAAACTGGTGTGCCGGCGTCACATAAGCACCGGCCGCTGCTGGTTCGCTTCTGTTCCCCCTTTCAACGCTGATCCCGTGGGAGTCCACCGGCACCGGCACAATCTCCGCACCAGCAGTCTCAAACGCGATACGCGCCCCAAAGTAGCCCGGATCTTCCATCCAGATCTTGACGCCTGGCTTGAGCAGAAGCCGTGCGAGCAGGTCTAATGCCTGCTGAATCCCGGAGACGAGGATGATCTGGTCAGCCGTGCAACTCACCCCACGTGACGATCCCAGATAGTGTGCGATCGCCTCGCGCAAAGGGCCGTAGCCTTTCAGGTCATGCTTTGTAAGCAGCCACGAACCGATCTTCCTCGCCCGCCGTGAAGCCAGTGTCGCCCACAGTTTCAGAGGAAACTCTTGAACATCGATATGCCCGATTCGAAATGGTCGTGCCGCCCCTAAGCCGCTTAAGCCGGCAAACGCCTTGGGCCGTTGATACGCCGAAATCGTCCGCCGAAGATACTCTGGTGGGACAGCGTCTGGCAGAGACTGCGGTTGCGCCACTACGCGATCGTTTACCCACGTGCCCGCACCCACTCGGGAACACAAATACCCCTCAGACTGTAGCCGCTCGAAGACCTGGACCGCCGTTCCCCGCGAAACTCCATGTAGTGCGGCAAAATCTCGTGTCGCGGGAAGACGAGCGGACGGCGGTAGCGTCCCTTCGAGAATCGCCGAGCGAAGTGCACCGTAAAGCCAGTCTGTTAAGGGCTGGTCTGCTGAGCGCGCCCTCAGGGGCACTTCCAACGAACTCTTGACCTTAGCCATGCAGCCCGCATCGAAATCGGTATATTGACATTTTCCTGATATGGCTTTTGAGGATAGACCAATCCAGCATACTCTCGCCAAATTCGGCTGCTAAGCGCCTAAAGTGTTCTTCCCATTGCCAAAACGCCCGCCTGAGCCGCGATGAGTAGGGCTGAATGGTACGGCAATGTGTCCCAAAATGGATCTGGGCAAAGGACCAAATCGCCATTACGATGACGATAGTTATGAGATCAATCCTCTTAAGCCTGACCACGATCGCCGCCGCTTTCCTGCTCATCACGGTCGTCCGCGCGCCTTCAGTCCGCGCCGATGAAGCGCCCGTACTCTATCCCGATGGTTACCGCGCCTGGACCTTCCTCCACGCTTCCGTCGTTCCCCCCGGCTTCGCCGGTTTCGCCAAGCTCCCCTGCGTAAAGCCCTGCACGAACGGGATTTTCTACTTCTACGCGAATGAGCAAGCTATGCAGGGCCTGAAAACCGGCGCCTACGCGGACGGTTCCGTCATCGCGGAAGAAATGCTCGAACTGCTCCTCGGCGAAAAAGGCGGAAAAGAAGGGCGTCGCGTCCTGACCGCAGTTATGGTTAAGGACAGCCGCCATTATCCCGCCACTGGCGGCTGGGGCTTTGGAAACTTCGATGAGGGCAGCAAGGCTAACACGCTCGACGCCAAAGCCCAGGGCGCCTGTTATCAGTGCCACACCGTGCGCAAGGATCGCGGTTACGTCTTCTCGCAATATGCCGCGCGCTAGCAACGCCGTAACAGCCGGGCCTGTCCGAACGGTACAATCGTGCCAAATGAGCACGACGACCCGGCCGCAAGAAAACGAGTTCGCCCCGCACGCGAAGGTATATGTCGGTCACGTGCCATCCGATGATGTCGCGAGTGTTCTCCACGAACAGCTCGACCAAAGCATCGCTCTGTTCCGCCGCATCGGCGACACGCGCGCTGCTCTGCCGTATGCGCCCGGCAAATGGACGGTCAAGGAAACGCTGGGACATTTGGCCGATACCGAGCGCATCCTTTCTTGCCGCGTCCTTCGCATCGCCCGCGGCGACACCACACCGCTTCCGGGGTTCGAACAGGACAACTACATCCCGTATGCACGCTCGAACGAACGAACGCTGGACGATCTCCTCCAAGAGTTCACGGCCGTCCGTGAAGCAACTCTGGCGCTGGTTCGCTCACTGTCGCCTGACGCCTGGGATCGACGAGGCACGGCGAGCACCGCTTCCGTAACCGTGCGTGGTCTCGTGTTCATGCTCGCTGGCCACGAGTTGCACCACTTCAAGATCCTGATGAGTAGCTTCGGCTTCTGAGCCCGGCGGTTCCGGATCGCTATGCTGTCCAGTCCGTATTTGGGGAAGAGCAGCCTGTTTGCTGGAGCTCGCTTACCCTCTCTCGTCTGCTGCAATTAAAGAAGGGGAGTGCGCATGTTCGGCCGCCGATCCCTCAGGCTGGCCGGTTGCTGGTATGTGAGGACGCAGTGGATAGAGCAGTTGGCCACCCAGGCTCGACGGCACTTTCGTTTCGCTTCCGTAAGCATCGGGCCATTCGTTAGGAAGATGATAGGTACCGAAAAGCTTATCCATACACGGCAGCATGGATGCGTAGTTGCGGTCCAGCGGCTCGCGAAGCGTATGGTGCCAGTGATGAAAAGCGGGCGTAGCTAAAAGCCGCTCAAAGGGCCCCAGTCGCCAGCGCACATTCGAGTGAATGAAAAAGCCCCACATCGTAGCCACCAGCACGATGAGCACGGGAACCAGGCTGCCCGTCCGAGTCAACGGACTTGCCACTCCCAAAATGTAGGCCGGTATCAGACCGCATAGCCGGATGAACACGTTGTCTATAGGATGAGCGCGCGCGCTCGTGAGGAAATAAACATGCTCTGCGCTGTGGTGAATCGCGTGAAAGCGCCAAAGGAAGGGAATTTCGTGAGTCCAACGATGTCCCCAATAAAAACCAATCTCGCCAATAACCAATCCCCCCAGGATCCGCTGCCACAACGGCCTTGCCGCTACCGCCGCTTGGAAACTGTGCGGAACAACAGCATGGGCGCCATAAGCCACTAACGAAAGTGGAAATGTGAGCAGTAAAGCCGGCACTAAGCCGCTTACAAAGTAGTAACCCACATCCTGCGCAAGAGCCTTTCGGAAGAACTTTTGCGGATGCAGCGCAAATAAACGTTCAATCGGAATGAAAATAACCGAAAGAAGCACCAGCCACAAGCAAAGTCTCACCACATTTAGAAAAATGGGCGTTAGGTGCTGTAGATTGAGGAACGCCAGGAGCATATTAAGGAAGATAGTTCGGGCTCCTGCCGTGACGAGATACAACCATTTCTATCACGGTGAGGAGCCCGCTGTGCAGCTTTCTTTCTCTTAGGCTTTGAGTCGTCGCCGGCGGCGGACTACTACAGCCGCCGCTAGGCCTGCAAGCGCTACAGCCAACATAAAGACGCTTGCGGGTTCCGGCGCCACATTCACAGAGTTCACTCCCGACAAAAAGACCATCGGAGGCAGATTGACCGTGCTGCCGTTATCGCCCCATGCGAGAAAGCTCAACAGATCGCTGGTCGCATCAGCCTTTAACGTGACCGAAACGTACTGCCACGGAGTCACGCCGCCCGAGGGGGTTGTCATAACCTGCGAGGCTACGATGCTCGCGTTCGGATCCGTACTGAAGTAAGAGCCTGTAGGACCGTATACCGGGTCAAGTGGACCGCCGCCGGGGCTGACGCTCAAGCCGACATTGCCTAACGAGACAATCCACCGCTCGGTCGTCGCTAGACCGCTCGCAAAGCCTTGCTGCTGGCCGGCCGCCTGATAAAAGCTAAGCGTGTACGTCTGTCCGGGCGTTAATCCGGTGATCGTCTGATTGAATCCGCTCTCGAATGTCGGATTTCCATCCGCCTGTACGAAATTGCCTCCGGCCGGACTGTTAACTGGGAAGGGCCCGTACACCGGAATCCCGCCATTGCCGCTCTCGGCTGTGCCAGGAGCGTCTATAAATATGAGTCCGGTTCCGCCAGTCCAGCCAACTGGATCAACCGAGGTGAAGGAATTCTTGGGTGCTGCGCCTGTATAGTTGACAAAATTCAAATTCGAAACATTCGGCAGAAAACTGTCTGCCAGAAGCGGATTCGTGAGGAAGGAGGTGCCGAGGGCAAAGAAACCCACTGCGGAAAATATGCGCAAGGAAAGAGCCACGCTTGCTTACCTTTCTTGGTGCAGTTCGAATTAATAGCTTATTCAAGCTAAAAAGATGGTACTGCACATAGATTGAGAACGTATTAATTTAGATCTAATTGTTTGGCGATCTAACGAAAGCGCAGGCCTTTTATCCCTTGCTGGGTCATTTCATCGCCGCTTAGCCTCGGGTCAGCCTTGCGGCTTGGGGAAACGCTCGTGAAATTCCCAGATCTCGGCCTGCGAATAGGAGAACAACTTACCCTGAAGTTGCCTTATGACGATTCCCGACACGATCACGGTCGTTGATCGCTTCGCTCCTCTGCGGGCTCACTTGCTTACGCTCCTTGCGGATCTTGCTGAAGCGGACTGGGCCCGGCCCACGGCAGCGCCCCACTGGTCCGTGAAGGACATTGCCGCACACCTTTTGGGTGGCGATGTTGCGATCCTCTCCGGTAAGCGCGATGGCTTTCGCTCTGGTCAAGACATCGCTAGCGATGTCGAACTCATCGAGTTGATTGATCGGCTGAATGCTGAATGGGTTCTCGCATCGCGCCGGATCAGCCCCCGCCTGCTTCGCGAACTACTCGCCTTCTGCGGGCCGGAGGTCGAGGCGTGCTTCTCCTCTCTCGATCCAGTGAAAATGGGCGGCCCCGTGTCCTGGGCAGGTCCCGAGCCCGCGCCTGTTTGGTTCGATCTCGCACGCGAGTTTACGGAACGCTGGCATCACCAGCAACAGATTCGGGATGCTACAGGCCGGCCACCGCTCTATGACCCATACTTCCTGGCGCCCGTACTCGACACCTTTGTGCGAGCGCTGCCTTACGCCTTCCGCGATCTGCAGGCTCCGCACGGCACGGTTGTCAGGCTTCAGATAACGGGCGACGCAGGCGGTATCTGGTACGTTTACAAATCGGAAGCCGCATGGATTCTGCTTCTCGATCCGCCCGCGGGGTGGACCACCTCCGTAGTTCTCGGGCAGGATCTCGCCTGGAGGCTCTTCACAAAAGGTATGGATCGGGGAAAGGCGCGCAGCCTGTCCACGGTGGAGGGAAGAGCGGATCTGGCCGCTCCCATCTTCGCAGCTACCGCGATCATCGGTTGACGCATGGAGATGATCAAGCCTCGCGCTCTTCGCCCGGGAGATCGGATCGCCGCAATTTCGCTCTCGCACGGTTGGCCATGTGCATTTCCGGGTGCCTATCGGGATGGAAAGCGTCAGCTCCAGGAAGCATTCGGGGTCGAAGTGATTGAAAGCCGTCACGCGCTTGCAAACAGCCAGTGGCTGGGAGCGCATCCGGAGGCTCGCGCTGCGGATCTCATGGAAGTTCTCCAGGACCCGTCGATTCACGGCATCGTCTCCACCATTGGCGGTGACGACTCCATTCGCATCCTGCCCTACCTCGATTACTCCGTCATTCGTCAGAATCCGAAAGTCTTTCTCGGCTATTCCGATTCAACCGTCACTCACTTCGCCTTCTTGAAAGCAGGGGTGACCTCCTTCTATGGGCCGTCAGTTATGGCGGGTTTCGACGAAAACGGCGGCCTGTCGCCTTACATGGCGGAATCAATACGCCAAACGTTGTTCGCGCCCTCGCCCACGACAGTCCTTCTCCCCAACCTGGATGGCTGGACCGTCGCCTCCTGGGAATGGCAAAGCGAACACCGCAACGCGATCCGGCGCAAGGTTCAGCCATCCTCGGGTTGGAAGTGGCTCCAGGGCAGGGGACGGCATCGCGGCCGCCTGATCGGTGGATGCCTGGATGTTCTCGACTGGCTTCGCGGCACACCGGTCTGGCCAGAACCGGCTCAGTGGCGGAACAGCATCTTATTTCTTGAGACATCCGAAGAGCGACCCTCCCCGACGCAAGTCAGCTACATGCTGCGCGCGATGGCCGCCACCGGAGCATTGTCTGAAGTCCAAGGGCTACTCTACGGCAGGCCCTACGGAGACGAGTCAACCTTCGAGGCTTACGATCGCGCTCTTCTGCGCGTTCTCGCCGAACAATCCCTGACATCGATTCCCGTAATCACGCGCATGGACTTCGGACACACCGATCCCAAATTCACGCTACCCATCGGAGTCGCGGCGGAAATAGACTGTGATGCGCAGCAGATTCGTCTGCTCGAGCCGGCGACCAGCCGATGAGGCCTGTTCGTCTCGGATCGACGCGCTCCAGCGACAATCGAACGCCGCCAACTGACGTAACGTTCCCGCTGCTCGGCTTCATTCGCGAAAATGATGAGCGCTTGTTCCCGCGTCCCGATACCTTTCAGCTCTTTACTATCCCCGCGAAGCTCCGCCGCATTTTCATTGAAGGGTCCGGCGCGCCTGTCCTTCAGCTTTAATGTCCATGTGCGCCCTCATGCCGGAACCTTGCGAAGGCACGGCAGAAGCAATGCTTCGAAACCTACTCCCTTGCGCCGGATTCGAAATGCATTCCGCGCAGGATTCCCTGGATTCCGTCTTGCGCCGGTTTTGCTGCATATTGAACCGTCACTTCCCTGCCGTCTTCCGCCCCGCAGTAAAATTCCGCCTTCCCGCCTTCGATTAGCACGTGCGCTGGATCCGGCAGCGAAACCCGCACCGTCGCCGAGCTCTGGCCGATTTCGAATCCCGTGATGGCGCCCGCCGTGCATTCCACGTTGCGTATGCTGCCTTTCACCGTCCGAATCTGATCGCCCAGTTCGATGAACGGATTCCAGCCCGTTGCCCCGTGCGGCTTACGGCTCGTGACCATCTGCAAATGGCCTTGACTGTCCCGCGCGAGTTGGACCGTGATGTCGGTTTCCGTATCGACTGCCAATAACGCTGCGGCTTCCCGTTGATCGGCCGTCGCCGCAAATGCGATCGCCTTTTCCGCCGCGCCTTTGGCTGCGGGCCTCTGATCCGTTTCGAGGAGCGCCGAGGCGATTGTCACCCAATACACGTAGGCTCGCGCGCGGGGCACGGATCGCATCGCGCGTAATTGTTCAAGCGCGGCCGCATAGTTGTGGCGGCTGCTTTCAAGCAGCCCCAGCCTGAAGCGCGCATCGTCATAGCCGGGCTTCAGATCGAGGGCGCGTTGCAAAGCGGCTGCTACCTGATCGTTGGGAGCGTGCGCGCTTTCAAGCAGGCTGGCGTACTGATAGCAGAGCACCGGATCTCTCACACCGAGATCGAACGCGCGCTTCCATTCGAGAATCGCCTTCACATCATCGTGCTTCCGCAGCGCGATCGAGCCTAGCGTGGCCGCAATGCCGGGGTCCGAAGTGCGCTCGGTCTGCAAGCTTCGATAAACCGCTTGGGCGCGGTCCAGATCGCCCGATGCCAGTACCAGAGCGGCCAACACGGAATCGGCGTCCGCCTGGTTTACGCTCGAAGCGCGCAGCCGCTGATCTTGGGCCGGTATACCGGGCAGGGGTATTGCCCGTTTTTGCGCACTGATCCACGCCCGCAGGTCAGAGTCGATCGTCTCGATCGAGCGCCCGTAGAGCGACGCGAGCGCCGGCCCCTCGACGGTGCCTGAGTTGAAAGCGGCCCAGAGCGCTCCTGCTTTGCCGCTGTATTGCGGCGAGAAGAGAAACATATGCGTGAGTTCCCAACTCTCTGCGTAAAACAAGCCGGCATCCTCGCGCCGCGACCGGAGAGGATCGTCTTCGGCCATCGTCAGCAGTTTCTCGAGCGGGATGAGGGCGCGATTCCGAAGCACTTCAGAGCGGGCAGGGAGGTCGCCGCCAATCAGCGATTCACGCGGCGTAATGTCCACGCTTGCGAACACCTCCGCGATCCCTTCACCAAACCAGGGCGGGAGATGAATGCCGCCCGAGTGCAGGACGAGGTGGGCGTACTCATGTGCAAGCGTGCGTGCGCGATTCGGTCCAGCGGGCGCAAGGACGATATAGTCTGCGGCTTCCGAACCGAGAAAGAATGCATCGGCGGATGCACGAGGCCGAAAGGAAGCATACCCGGATGTCGTGGCGAATTGCAGCACTCGAACCGGACGGTCGTTTTCGAGAGCGGCATGCGCCCCGAGCGCGTCGGATTCCAGAAAAAACGCTCGTAGCTGCTCGAGTGTTAGCGCGATGGATCGGCCATCGTGCTCGCCGAGTTGAGAGTAAATCTGGAAATGCGGGCTGCGGATCAGGGCCCATCCGCTATCGGATCCGCGGCAGCCGAGCGGCGCAAAAGCAGCCAGCACCAGAACGGTAAGGCACTTCACGATCAAAAGATAGCAGACATTTCGTCTACGAAAACGCACCGATCCAACACGGTGCCCGCGCTGCCTGCCATTACTGGAACTCTTAGCGCACTTCGTTCGTAGTTTGCACCATGGAATCCGTCTTTGCCGACGTCAGACAGTCCCTGCGCATGCTCAAAAAGAACCCCGGTTTCACCGCCGTGGCCATTGCGGCGCTGGCCCTCGGCATCGGCGCGAATACCGGCATCTTCAGCGTTATCAACAAGGTCATTCTCGAACCGCTTCCCTATCCCGAGCCGAGTCGCCTCGTAAAACTCGGGCGCAAATACCCAGGCGGCGAAGGCTATTCAAATTCCGTACCGAAGTACATGGCTTGGCGGCACAACAATGTCTTCTCGCTGATGACGCTCTACGATCAGGGTGGCCCCGGCCTCAACATCTCGAACGGCGATCGTCCCGAACAGGTGAAGGGTGTTCATATCTCCGCGGACTATTTTCGCGTGTTTGGAATCGGCCCAATCCGAGGCCGCACCTTCTCGGCTGCCGAAGATAGCCCGCACGGTCCCAAGGCCGCCATCATCAGCGAGAAGCTCTGGCGGGCGCATTTCGGCAGCGATGAAAAGATTATCGGGAAAACCATCCTCCTCAACGGCGAAGCGTATCCAGTCGTCGGATTGATGCCCGGCAGCTTTGTCCCCGACCCGCCCGCCGACGTTTGGATTCCGCTCCAGGCCGATCCGAACAGTACCAACCAGGGACACTATCTTGCCGTGGCGGCACGGCTCAAGCCCGGCGTCACTCTCGAGCAGGCGCGAGCCGAAATGAAGCTGGTTGGCGAGCAGTTCCGTCGCGCGAACCCAAAGTGGATGGACAAAAACGAAAGTATTGCGGTAGTGCCCATGCGTGAGGCCATGGTCGGTAACGTCAGAACCGCCCTGCTTGTCCTCCTTGGCGCTGTGTTCCTGGTCTTGCTGATTGCCTGCGCGAATGTTGCGAACCTCTTGCTCGCCCGCGCCGCTGGGCGTCAACGCGAACTGGCCATTCGCGCCGCCATCGGAGCCAGCCGCTGGCGTGTCATCCGGCAACTGCTTACCGAGAGTATTTTGCTCGCAACTCTGGGTGGTCTCGTCGGCTTGGTTCTGGGCGCTTGGGGTGTCCGGACCCTGCTGCTGCTCGTCCCTGGCAACATCCCGCGCCTTACGGATGCTGACCACGTCCAGAGTGTGATCTCACTCCTCGATTGGCGCATTGCACTGTTCGCGGTCGGCATCTCCGTTTTCACTGGCGTCTTGTTCGGACTCTTTCCCGCCTTGCACATCTCCAATCCCGACGTAGCTTCCACCCTGCGGGAAGCCAGCGGACGTAGCGGTACCGGCCGCCGCCAAAACCGCGTGAGGAAGATCCTGGTAGGAGCCGAGATGGCGCTCGCCTTGGTCCTGCTCGCTTCAGCCGTGTTGTTGATCCGGACCTTTGTCGGCTTGAGTTCCGCTAATCCGGGCATCGATCCACGAAACGTCCTGACCCTGCAAACCTCGCTCGCCGGTGGAAACTACTCGACGACCGAAGCAGTCGATCGTTTTGCCGTCCAGGTGATCCGCCGCATCGAATCGCTCCCCGGTGTGCAGGCCGCTGCGCTTGCCGTCGCCCTCCCCACCGGCACCGAAATCGATCTGCCCTTCAACATCGCTGGAAAAACTCCCAAAGCAGGGCAGACTTATGAGGGAGATGAGCAGTACCGCTTTGTGTCGCCTCATTATTTTTCGGTGTTCAAAATCCCGCTCCTGCGAGGCCGATCGTTCAACGAACGCGACCTCACCAACTCTGCGAAAGTCGTCATCATCAATCAGCAGATGGCAAAGAAATATTGGCCTAAAGGGGATCCGATGGGCGCGGTTATCACAATCGGCAAAGGGCTGGGACCGCAATTCGAAGATCCTCCCCGGCAGGTGATCGGCATCGTCGGCGATGTGCGCGAAACGGGCTTGGGCGATACCGACGTCGGGGTGATGTATCTTCCGCAAAGCCAGGTCCCCGAGGGTGTCACGCAGTTAGCCAACAGTGCTCTTCCGCTTTCCTGGTGCATCCGGTCGACGAACGATCCCAATTCGATCCGCGCCGCCGTACAGCGCGAATTTCAGGCCGTCGATGGACAGATGCCGGTTTCGAAAATTCTCACGATGAGCGAGGTGATCGCGCAGGGCGTCAGCCGCCAGCACTTCAACATGCTGCTGCTAAGTGTGTTCGCGGGTATTGCCTTGGTCTTGGCCGCCATCGGCATCTACGGTTTGATGTCCTACACGGTTGAGCAGCAGACTCAGGAACTCGGCATTCGCATGGCGCTCGGCGCTGCCAAAAACGACATCCTCAGGCTCATAGTGCAGCAGGGAATGACGCCGGCCCTCATCGGCGTAGCGGTGGGTCTGGGAGTTGCGTTTGGTCTAACCAAGGTGCTGGCCAGCCTTCTCTACGGAGTAAAAGCCAGCGACCCACTCACCTTTGGAATGGTCTCCGGGATACTGATCCTGATAGCGCTCATTTCCACTTGCATTCCCGCATGGCGCGCCGCCAAAGTAGACCCAGCGCTCGCTCTGCGAGACGACACATAGCTCGTTCTTGCCCGCATTACTGATCGTATAGAAATGAAGTCTAAGCTCGCTGAATAACGTCGAGCTGACTCGATTTGTCATTTCGGCGAGTCGTTCCCGGCGGGCCCGCGTCATCACCAGAACGCAATGGACGCACTCGGAACACCGAGCAAACAGCCATGCGATTCGGACCGCTCTCACTTCTTCTCAGCTCGCTTGAATCCGGCCGCAAGTACCTGCTGGACTCGATTGAAGCTGCGCCCGCGAAGCGAAGCTAACACAATGGTTCGCACCGCGCGGCTTTCGCGAAGGCGAATATAACGGCAGCCTGCATGCCGGTCGATGGCCATCTCCGGCACCAGCGAGAGGCCGATACCCGCTGCGACCATGCCCAGGATGCTGCTGAACTGCCCGCTCTCAAACGCGATGTTCGGATTGATATTCGCGCTGCGGCAAATGGCGAGACTCAGGTCTCGAAAGCAATGGCCGTCCCGCAGCATGACTAGAGATTCGCCGCGTAGCTCTGCCACCGAAAGAGAATCGTTCGAGGCCAGCGGATGCTTTTCTGGTAGAGCGGCCAGAACGGGTTCGGTCCGGATCGGCCGCAGTTCCAAATCCTTGTGGCGGAGCGGTAGCGCGAGCAGGGCGAAGTCGATCGACAGGTCGCGGAGGCCGTCTATGAGCACCGGCGTTGTCTCCTCCACAATGCGCAGCCGGGCGTCCGGGAAGCGTTTAGTGAAGGCTGCGGTGTAATGCGGAATCAGGTATGGTGCGACCGTCGGGATCGCGCCCAAGGTGACGCTTCCGCGGACATCCGCATTGTTTAAAGCGATGCTGGCGCGGGCGACATCTACCTGGTCGAGAATGGCGCGGGCATGCGGCAGGAACGCACGCCCGGACTCTGTCAGACGAATGCCGCGGCCGAGCCGGTCAAAGAGCTTCGTGCCGAGTTCATGCTCGAGCTTCAGCACCTGTTGCGAGAGCGACGGCTGGGCGATCTGGCAGCGCTCGGCTGCGCGGCTGAAATTTCCGCTTTCGGCGACCGCGCAGACGTACCAAAGCTGATGGAGTTCCATAGGTATAGCCTATACCTGGGAAGGCTATTCAATATTGGAAATATGGCTCGCGTTGGTGCTACTGTGAGACCGGAAGCTATAGGGAGACCACGTGGAGACCTTGAACGCAGAGAGAGCAGAAAAGTCAGCCAGCGAAGCCCAATGCCCCGTCGCTCACGGCAACGGTAACGGCAATGGCGGCGGTAAGAGCGCGCGCAGGACGAATCGGGACTGGTGGCCCAACCACCTGCAATTGGAACTGCTGCACCAGCACTCCAACCTGTCGAACCCCATGGAAAAAGAGTTCGACTACGTGGAGGAGTTTAAGAAACTCGACTATTGGCAGTTGAAGAAAGACTTGGCCGCCGTGATGACGGACTCGCAGGAGTGGTGGCCGGCAGACTTCGGGCACTACGGCCCTTTGATGATTCGGATGGCCTGGCACTCGGCCGGCACCTATCGGACATTTGACGGCCGGGGTGGCGGCGGACGTGGGCAGCAGCGCTTTGCGCCCCTGAACAGCTGGCCTGACAACGTGAATTTGGATCGCGCACGACGGCTGCTCTGGCCGGTGAAGCAGAAGTATGGCAAGCAAATCTCCTGGGCCGATCTGATGATCCTCGCCGGCAACGTCGCGCTGGAAACGATGGGGTTCAAAACCTTCGGCTTCGGTGCTGGACGCCCGGACGTGTGGGAGCCCGATCACGATGTCGATTTCGGCGCCGAGGCGGCTTGGCTCGGTACCGACAAGCGCTACAGCGGTGATCGTGAGCTCGCCGCCCGCTACGGTGCCACGACAATGGGTTTGATCTACGTGAACCCCGAAGGTCCTGAAGGTGTGCCCGATCCCGTTGCCGCGGCAAAGGATATCCGCGTGACCTTCGGCCGCATGGCCATGAACGATGAGGAGACAGTTGCCCTGATCGCCGGCGGCCACACCTTCGGAAAGACTCACGGCGCGGCGCCGGGAAGTCACCTGGACAAGGAGCCTGAGGGCGCACCCATCGAGAATCAGGGGCTTGGCTGGACAAACGCCTACAAGACCGGCATTGCTGGCGATGCCATCGGCAGTGGAATCGAGGTGACCTGGAGCACGAAGCCGAGGGAGTGGAGCAACGGCTATTTCGAGAACCTTTTCAAGTACGAGTGGGAGGTGACCAAAGGACCCGGCGGCGCAAACCAGTGGAAGCCGAAGGGTGATGCTGGCGCCGGTACCGTGCCTGACGCGCACGATCCCAGCAAGAAGCATCAGCCGGGCATGCTGACGACTGATATCTCGATGATTGCGGACCCCGAGTACCGGAAAATTTCAGAACGCTTTTATAAAAATCCGGATGAGTTCGCCGATGCCTTCGCGCGTGCCTGGTTCAAGCTGACTCATCGCGACATGGGCCCGCGCGCCCGCTACGTTGGCCCGGAAGTGCCGAAGGAGGTGCTGATCTGGCAGGATCCGGTTCCACCTGTGGATCACCCGGTGGTCGACGAAGCGGACATCAAAGCACTGAAAGAAAAGGTGCTGGCTTCGGGGCTCTCGGTTTCGGAGCTGGTCTCCACCGCATGGGCATCTGCCTCAACCTTCCGCGGATCGGATAAGCGCGGCGGCGCGAACGGCGCACGCATCCGGCTTGCTCCGCAGAAGGATTGGAAGGTAAACCAGCCGGAGCAGTTGTCTCGCGTATTGAAGGCGCTCGAGAAGATCCAGAGCGAGTTCAACGCGTCGGCTGCCGGTGGCAAGAAGATCTCGCTGGCTGATTTGATTGTGCTCGCGGGTGCGGCTGCAGTAGAAAAAGCCGCAAAGGACGCTGGCACTGAAGTGACGGTGCCGTTCGCGCCGGGCCGTACCGACGCCGGGCAGGAGCAGACCGACATCGAGTCGTTCGAGCCGCTCGAGCCCAAGGTGGATCCGTTCCGTTCCTACGGGTACAAAGACTCTGAGCCGGCGGAGGTAGCGCTGCTCGACAAGGCGCAACAGCTGCGGCTCACCGCGCCAGAGTTGACTGTGCTGATCGGCGGCTTGCGTGTGCTCAACACCAATTTCGGTGGTACGAAGTTTGGGATTTTTACGGACCGGCCGGAGAGGCTGACCAACGATTTCTTCGTCAACCTTTTGGACATGAAATATGTTTGGAAGGCGACGGGCGAATCGCAGGATACCTTTGAGGGCAGTGAGCGGAAGTCCGGCAATTCAAAGTGGAAAGCCACGCGTGCAGACCTGATTTTCGGTTCGAATGCGCAACTGAGGGCGGTGTCGGAGGTCTATGCGTGCTCGGATTCGCAACCGAAGTTCGTCCAGGACTTTGTGAGCGCCTGGCATAAGGTCATGAATCTCGATCGCTTCGACATCATCCAGACCGTCTAGCTGCTTTGCCGCCGTAAGGGCCGCAGGTCGTTCACATGAACTCGGTCTCGGCCCTACTTCCGAACTGCCTTGTGGTCCTGACCACCCTGATGCAGCATGACGTAGCTGACCTGGCCCTTATCGTCGGTGAAGAATTCGACTTCGGCGTCTACTACTTTGAGAAAGAATTTTGTTTGCGACTCCGGATACACCGGAATCTTTGGCTGGTCGGTGGCCTGCGTCATCAGCTGATCGCCTTCGAGAGTGAACGCAATGCTAAAGTTGGGCGCGAGCTGGTATGTTCCCACATACCGCGCCAAAACGGCGGGATCCACCTTGATCTGCGTTCGTACTGCAGGCCGCCAATCGGGCCATTCATATGCCGTTGCGATCGCGCTCATCACTTCCCCTGCGAGACGGCTCCCTCCCTGCGCATTTGTCATCACCGCCGCGCCGTCGCCGTTCCGATCGTATCCAACGAACAGGCTCTCGTAACCAGCGTTCACCCCGCCGTGGCTGAACCATGGATCGGCGGCCGAGCCGCCAACCTCCAGCCCCAGACCCCAGCCGCCCTTCCCCGCCGTCAGCATCTGTTCGGTCATCGACTGTGACAGGACATGATTTGCCTTTCCCTTCAGCGAATTTTGCACTTCAATGATGTACCGGCACAGATTCGAAGGCGTACTCCACAAACCCGCGGCGGCCATTTCCGGATATGTGTGCGGGCCTCCCTGTACTGGCGTTCCATCGTCTTGATAAGGCATTGCCGCATTGCTCATCAGTGCTAAAGGAAGCGGCTGTTCATACGTGCTATGGCTCATCCCGATAGGAGCCAGCACCGTGTCGTGAAGAAATCGTGGAAACGGCTCCTTCACGCTATCGATCACCGCCTGCTGCATCACGGTGTAACCGCCTCCGGAATATCTCCAGTCTCGCCCTGGAACGCTATCCACCCGGATCGGTCCCGTGTTCGCCGGAGCTTTCCCGTCCAGCACCTGAACCAGAGTCGGAACCGAAGCGCCGGCTGCATATCCGGGGAAGCCATGGACCGTGATTCCTGCCGTGTGAGTGAGTAGCTCGCGCAATGTCACAACTGCTCCTGGTGCCGCAGCACTGGGCGGCAGCTTCCAGGTTTGGAGGGTTGTATTGATATCCGTGTCGAGCGACAGCTTGCCTTCCTGAACTAAATGCAGCGTACCCATCGCCGCAATCGGCTTACTGATCGAGCCGGCCTGAAAAAGAGTGTCGGCGTTTGCAGGATCTCCGCCGATTTTTCGAACCCCATATCCCTTGGCCCACTCGATCGTGCCATTGTGAACAACAGCAATACTGACCGCGGCAATGTGCAGCTCCGCCATTCGTTTGGACAGGGTTGTGCAGGCTTTCGGCTCACCCTTTACGACGACGGGCGGTGGCAGACAAGACTCTACGGCTTGCATAGGATCTGCTGCGGCCGCGAACAATCGGAGCGTGCAAACGAATACCAGAAGGACTCGAACCAGCGGACAAGACACCTGCTGATTCTATCCCTCCAGAGAGGCTGTCGTAGGTGGGCCGCTCGCGACTCGCTTAGCCGATCTTTCTCCAGAGCATGTCTTCGTTGTTGCGACGGTCGATCAGCAAGTCGACTTTGCCGTCCGCCTTGCGGTGAAAGAGACGGCGGCCTTCAACCCCGGCGCGGAAGAACATGTCAGGCGATTCCGGGATGAGCTCGACCGGATTACCGGTGCCGCGCTTAGCGAAGAGCTTGCCATCGTGCGTCGTGACAATCATCTGATTGCCTGGAGCGAGTTCATAGGTGCCGGCATAGTCTGAAAGGAGCGCCGGATTGATATGGCCACGGGCAGGGTCTTCGTAGTACCGCATGACTTGGCTGGCGGCGATCTGCCAGAGATGATTGCGGTAGAGCCACGTATCCGTCTGGTGATAGCGCGCCGTCATGCGATTGCCGAAAACGGTTTCGACTTCTTCTGCGTCGTAGCTGAAGATCGCAACCCCGGACGCGAAGATAGCTTGCGGATGCGTGACTTTGATACTGCCGGAGTAGCCGGGCGGCAGCGGATCCACCGTAGCAAGAAACGTAGGCTTGGTGTAAGACCCGCCCTTTTCATCGTGGATGATGGCGTCCTCAGCGAGATACTGCGCCCATGGAGCTTTATCCCCGGGAGCCACCGCATCGTAAAGAACTTGGGTGCGTTGAACAAGCTCGGCTTGCGTGATTGTGCCAGAGTCTTGCTTGGCCGCAAACAACGCCGCTGCAAGAAGGAAGAAAAGCATGAAGTGCTCCTGGGTTAGAAAACGGCTGAACTTCCAATATGACTGATCGGCTCATCTGCCGCCCGCCCACTTCTTCCGACCACGATTTTTACCTCCAAAATCACGCAACTTTCGCCCCGGTTTCGCCTACAAAACCCCCCAGAAACCCCTAAAAATGACCCCAAAACTGCCCAAATTGAACCGTTTTCCCTCGATCCAAAAATACCAATTGCCCAGTTTCAGCTACCCGCTCACCTGGAGCTAACCGACTCCAAGGAAAATACTTATCAAAACTTCAATCCCTGTGATCGCACCCGCGACCCCCCTCGGAGGCCCTTCCAACCGTACCGGTTGTGCCAGCCTATTTTTATAAGGAGGTACAAATAAACCGCTCAGTCGCGCTTGTCCGCTTCGAGCTCGGCTATCCGCCGCTCGAGCGCCCGCACCGTTTTCATGAGTTCCGGCAGCTTCGCATACGCCGCCGACGAGCGCAGCCAGTCTCCCGAATCCATCGCCGGATATCCGCTCACCACCGCTCCTTCCGCCACGTCCCGGTTCAACCCCGATTGCGCCCACACGATCGCGTTCTTGTGAATCGTAAGGTGCCCCGCCGACCCTGTCTGCCCCGCCATGATCACGTTCTCCTCGAGCGTCGTGCTGCCCGCGAGCCCCGTCTGTCCGCAGATTATGTTGTCTTCGCCCACCACGCACGCATGCCCGATTTGGCAAAGGCTGTCGATCTTCGCCCCGCGCTTCACCCGCGTCTCGCCAATCGTCGCCCGGTCGATCGACGTCAGCGTCTGAACCTCTACGTCGTCTTCTAGCACTGTGCGGCCCGCTTGCACAATCTTGTTCTGCCTGCCGTCGCTGCTTCTCGCGAACCCGAATCCGTCACCCCCGATCACCACGCCGTTGTGCAGCGTCACCCTGTCCCCAATCACCGAAAACTCACGCACCGAAACATGTGCGTGCGCTGTGAAATCATCCCCGATCGCGCAGCCTCCGTAAATGACAACGTGCGGGTGAATCGTCGCATTCGCCCCCATGGAAGTCTTCTCTCCGATCACCGCATACGCCCCGATCGACGCGTTAGGTCCAAGCGTCGCGCTTGGAGCAATCACCGCTGTCGGATCAACACCGGGCGGCGGTTTGGGAGGTTGATAGAACAGCCCGAGCGCCCGCGCAAAATCCAGATACGGGTTGCGTGACACCAGCGTCGCCGCGCTTGTCTCGCGTAGGGGTTCAGCCGCAATTACGGCGGCCGCTTTGGTCTGTTTCACCTTCGCCGCGTACTTAATGTTCGCGAGAAAAGTGACTTCCTCCGGTCCCGCTTTCTCGAGCGTCGAAACCCCTTTGATCTCGATCTCCGGCCGCCCCGCGAGTTCGCAGCCAAGGCGCTCGCTGAGCTGCCCTAACGTAAACGACGGCATGCGCGTTACGCTTCGGCAACGATCGGGTTGCGCAGTTCTCCGATGCCCTGAATCCTGACGATCATCTCTTCGCCCGGCCTCAGAAACCGCGGCGGCTTACGCGTGAAACCCACTCCAGCCGGCGTGCCCGTGGACACGATATCTCCCGGCTCAAGCGTAAACACGCTTGAGAGAAAAGCAATCAGCTCGGGGATCTTGAATATCAGTTCGCGTGTGTTCGAATCCTGAAGCACTTCCCCGTTGATCTCGAGCTGAATGTCGAGCGCATGCGGATCGGGGATCTCGTCTGCCGTCACGATCCACGGCCCGATCGGCGCAAACGTGTCGAACGTCTTTCCCATCAGCCACTGCGTTGTCGCCCGCTGATAATCTCGCGCCGTGACATCGTTCACGATCGTGTAGCCGAAGACATGCTTCGACCAGTCTTCCGCCGCAATATGTCGCCCACCCTCGCCGATCACAAATGCCAGCTCAGCTTCGAAGTCGGGCGCCTTTGAAACCTTCGGCAGAACCACGTTGTCACCCGGGCCGATTACCGAGGTTGCAAACTTATTGAATATTGTTGGCACCTTCGGCACTTCCGCACCGGTTTCCTTCGCATGATCGAGATAATTCAAACCTACGCAGATCAGTTTGTTGGGCCGTGGAATCGGCGCCAGCAGCTTCGCCTTATCGAGTGGGAGCTTCGCCGCCGCGGGTGGATCTTCGATCAACTTGTCAATGGCCGGATGGGCCACCGAACCGTGCCGGATCAGATCCTGCAGGGTGAGAAAACCGGCTGACGTCAGGTCAATAACGGAGTCGCCCGCGATGGCGCCCGCATGGGCATGACCTTGAATCTCGAAAGTAACGAAGCGCATGCTTGCATCTTATGATGCGCCGCTATTTCACTTCGATCTTCGCGTGATCTCCGAGCTTGCTCACGTCCTTCGTGATATACGCTTTCGCAAAGTCAAACGCGCGTCCGATCGCGGTCGGCGAAGAGTCCCAGTACTCCGCCTTCTCCACGTTGATCTTCAGCAAAGCGATCTCCGGATCTTCCAGCCCCTGCGGAAAGAAAATCTTGTACGGAGCCTTCCATAGCTCCTCCATCTTGGCCCGATCCCGCACGAGTCTTGCCGTGCCGGAAGCCGAGATGAACTTACTCTTGTCCGGATCCGCAAAGCTCACGTTCACCTGGCGGTGATGGCCGGCTTCCCACACCTTCGGCGCATCCGCTCGTGTGAAAAACCAGAGGTCGCCATCGAACTCCACTTCCTGCGTTGTCATCGGACGGCTATGCAGCGAACCATCCTCTTCAACGGTCGTGAGCATAGCGAATTTGATGCCCTTCATCATGTCGGCGAGCTTTTTTATGTCCGGATTTTGGTCTGCCAAGTGTCTTCTCCTCTGGTGGGACGGAGAGACCGCAAAGGGTGTTTCGCCCCCGAATATTTGCTTGCCGCTGCCTAACCGCCCCGTCCCGCTTCCGTCGAATAGTCCGCTTACCCGAGGAGGATACCCATGTTCATCCGTACCGCGATGCTGTTTTCCGTCGCCGGAACTCTGTTCGCCGCCGCGAACCTCCATCCGCCGGCCCTGGACCAGCTTTCGAAAGATCAGTTCCAGCAGTTCTTATCCAAGGGACTCGCTCAAGCCGAAGGCCCCGCTCAGCTGGCTGAAACCCGAAAAGTTTGCTCAATTCCCTTGCTCGACTACAAAGTCCCGCACCCTGAACGCTTCAGCATGCGTACGCTGCCCGTCGACGTTCGGAATCTCGACTCGCTCGCCATGCCGAACCCGGCGCCGGCCTGCAAATAGCCCGCGGCTAAGAGGTCCTTGTCCGAGCAATCTCGGGTGTTTCGTCCGCTCCATGCTTGAGAGCCCCTTCAGGCTCCAGATAGTAGCGCGTAAGCCCTTCTTTGAGAATGTCGAGGGCGGATTGCGGCGTGTCGGCGAATCGGAACAGGCTTAGATCGGACTCCGAGATCATCCCGTACTTCACTAGCGCGTCGAAGTTCAGAATCTCGTGCCAGTAATCCGGCCCGTAGAGCACGATCAGAATCTTACTTTCCAGCTTTTTCGTCTGCGCGAGCGTGAGAATCTCACACAGTTCGTCAAGCGTCCCGAATCCGCCCGGGAATACCACCAGCGCCTTTGCCAAGTAGGCGAACCAGAACTTCCGCATGAAGAAGTAGTGGAATTCGAAGGAAAGCTCCGGCGTGATGTAGGGATTGGGTCGCTGCTCGAACGGCAGGCCGATATTCAAACCGATACTTTTGCCGCCCGCATCGTCCGCGCCCCGGTTGGCCGCTTCCATAATCCCGGGACCGCCCCCCGAGCACACCACAAACCGATGCGAAGGCTGGCACGGATTGGCGGAATCGGAAACAGACGCCGCCCATTCGGTTGTCAAACGCGCCAGCTCACGCGCGTCACGGTAATAGCGGCTCAGCAATCCCTCTTCCTGAATCCGCGCCGAGCCGAAGAACACGATCGTGTCGTGAATCTTCTCCTCCTGAAAGTGGGCCAGCGGCCATAAGTATTCGGACAGGAAACGGAGTGGGCGCGAGTCCGGGCTCTGGAGAAACGCTTCTTCTCTGTAAGCCACTGGGCGGCGCTGTCCCAGTTCATCCGGGATTGTTATCGAACTGCGATTTTCAGCCACGGCAAACCTCGATTGTCGCACCGCGAACCGGTCCGGACCCGCTCTCCCGGCACTGCTAAAATTCGGCCATGCCAGGTCGCACCGTATTTACGGTCCTCGAAACCACCGCGAAACAATACGGCGACGCGATCGCCCTTTATCAACCCACTGGCGGCAAATCGGAAACGGCTTATCGAACCTACTCCTGGAACGAGTGGCTCCGGGCTTCGCGAGAGATCGCCCTCGGACTGCGCTCGCTCGGCCTCAGGAAAGGCGAGATTGTCTGCGTCCTATCCGAAACGCGCGCCGAGTTCTATCTGGTCGATATAGGCATCATGGGCGCCGGTGGTGTGTCTGCCGCCCTGTATACGGCATACCCGATGCCCGATCTCGCCAGGAACATCCGCGCCGCCGAGCCCCGCGTCCTTTTCGTCGAAGATGTCAAAACCAGAGACGCGCTGAAAGCCGCCGCCGATGGCGAAGGCGTTGCCTGGCCGGAACACGTCATCCTCATGACCGGTGAAGCCGCGGACGCGATCAGCCTCGAATCTCTTCGGCTGCGAGGGCAAGAGGTTCTGCAGCGCAACCCCGAAGCGTTTACGGCTCTTGCCGAAGAAATTTCGCCCGAAGACGACGCCATCCTTTACCTCACATCTGGAGCTACCGGTGAGCCCAAGATGGGGCTTACCAGCCACGCCGCCATCCTCGCGAACATCGATACAGCCCCGATTGTGCTTCCCGTCGGACCTCAGGATTCGACTCTGGTCTTCCTGCCCTCCGCCCATATCGCGCAGCGCATCGTGCTCGAACTCGTTCCGGTCAGGACGGGCATGCCGGTCTACTTTTCCCAGAGCCTCGCGCGCCTGCCTACCGAACTCCGGACCATCCGCCCGACCATCTTCCTTGCCCCTCCCAGAGTCTGGGAGCGCATGTACGCAACGATCCTGACAGAACTCAAGAAACGTCCAGCCGTCGTTCGCAAGATGTTCCACGGCGCCCTGGGCCTCGGTCTCGAAGCGGCACGATACCGGCAGCAGGGCCGCTCGCTCCCTCCCTGGATGTCACGGACGTTGAAGATCTCGGACCGGCTTGTTTTCGCGAAAATCCGCCAGCGCTTGGGCGGTCGGATCCGGGTCGCGGCTTCCGGCGCCGCTCCGCTCGGCAAAGATCTGGCCGAATTCTTCGGTGCCATCGGGATGCCCCTGATCGAGGGCTACGGGCTCACCGAAGCGGGTGTTGTGAGCTTCAACCCGATCGAGCGTCCTAAGCCCGGCAGTATCGGCAAGCTGCTTCCCGGCGTGGAGGCCCGCCTCGCCGAAGATGGCGAGCTGCAGGTCCGCACTCCCAGTCTCTTCGACGGCTACTATCGCGACGAAGAGGCCACCAGGTCCGTCATGAGCGAGGGCGGCTGGTTCTCGACCGGCGACATCGGCGAGGTAGACAGCGACGCTTACTGGTACATCACCGGACGCAAGAAAGAGCTCATCGTGTCCTCTAACGGCAAGAAAATCTACCCGGCGCGCATCGAGAACCTGTTTAAAGTTGAGCCGATCGTGAACCAGATCCTGCTGATTGGCGACAAGAAGCCATACGTCACCGCGCTCATTACTCTCAACGCGGTTCAGATGAACGAGTTAAATCCGAACGGTTCGGGAGTCTCTGAATCGGCTAATAAGGCTGTTCAAGCCGCCGTGACCCGGGTCAACAAACAGCTAGCCGAATTCGAGCGGATCCGGCGCTTTAAGATACTGGAACGCGAGTTTTCAATTGATGAGGGCGAACTGACACCAACGATGAAGATTCGTCGTGCTCAGGTTCTCGAGAATCATCGGGAGCTCGTAAACGACCTCTACTTAGGGCGAGAAGACTCTCCGTAAACAGAACATCGGTCGGCCGGGAATCGACTGGCGTCTCGTCTTCCTCCGCCAAAGCCAGGTAGGCCGCGTGAAGATCCTGGCGAATCCCGTCAGTAGCGACGTGACATTCGCGCAGCCGAACTACAAACGCAACCGATACCCCCGCCAGGATGAAGGCTGCCGCAGTTAAAATCATGTTCCTCCTCGAGTAGCAGGCCGCTCTTGGTCTCTGCTCGTGCTGCTAGAGTGTGGAGGAAATGAATCGGATTTCTCAAAAATAGAATCCTATGCCTCTCGTTCTGGACCAGCCCATTCGGCTTCTGCCGATCTTTCGCGAGCGCGTCTGGGGCCGCGAAAGTCTCGCCCCTTACTTCCCCGACGCGCCTCCTGATCAGCGTATCGGCGAGGTCTGGTACACCTTCACGGAAAATCCCACATCCCTCGGCCTTTCGCTCGGCCAATTGCTCGCCAGCGAGCCCCGCATCCTCGGAGCCGCCGCAGATCCCGAACACCCGGGCATCTGCCCTCTGCTCGTCAAAATGCTGTTCACCACCGAACGGCTGTCCGTTCAGGTGCATCCGGACGACGATTACGCCCGGAAACACCACGACAGCCTCGGCAAAACCGAGGCTTGGTATGTGGTCGATGCCGAACCCGCCGCCGAAGTCGCGGTCGGCTTCCAGCAACCGATCTCGGCCGAGCGACTGCGCGAATCCGCTCAGACCGGTGAAATCGAACACCTTCTCGACTGGCGCAAAGTACAACCGGGCGACGTCATTTACACGCCCGCCGGCACCGTCCACGCGATTGGGGCGGGGCTGACGGTGTGCGAAATCCAGGAAAACTCGGACATCACGTACCGGCTTTATGACTACGGCCGCCCTCGCGAACTCCACCTGGAACATGGAATGGCGGTTTCGCATTTAGGACCCTACGACCATCAGCCGAAAATGATGAAAATTGCTTCGTGGCGGGATCAGCTGGCGGAAAGCATCTATTTCCGGATTGAACGCCTCCGGCCGATCAATTCGATCACGATCGAGCGCGGCTTGCCGTTTTATCTGCTTCTGATCTGTCTGCGCGGCTCCGGCTCGATCGCCGGAGCTCGTTTCGAGCCGGGCCATGCGTGGATGATACCTGCCGGAAATGGCCCCGTTGAGCTGGACGCCCCTGGGTCAGAGTGGATATTGACTTATACCGCTGCCGCTCCGCTCGAGGGACTGCACGCCGAATAATCTATTTAGGCAGAAAAGCCCGCAAGAGAAGCGCAATCTTCATTGGTTTCGACACGCTGATCCGGCGTTCCAGAACCTTGTACCCGTTGGCCTCTATCGTCGAGAGCAGCCGCATGTAAATAGCGCGTAACGCCCACAGCGAACGTCGGCTTTTCGGCTCAATCAAATTCATCAGGGGCGCGGAAGCGTCGTAATAGGAACGGGCAACTCCCGCCTCGTGCCGCATGAGTGCCTGAAAACGCTCGTCTTCCACTCCGGAGCGTAACTGCTCGGAGGTGACGTCGAATCGCGCCAAGTCTTCCTGCGGAAGGTAAATCCGGTCCATCTCTGCGTCCTCGCGCACGTCCCGCAGAATGTTGGTCAGCTGAAAGGCAATGCCGCACTTCTCAGCCAGAATGAGCGCCTTCGGAGAGCGGAAACCGAAAATGTGAATCACCGTCATTCCCACCACCGAAGCAACGCGATAGCAGTACCGGTAGAGCTCGTCGAAGGTCCGCATCTGACAGGGTTCGAGATCGGACAAGATGCCGTCGATCATCTCGTGGAAATATCGATGGGGAATGCGGTACCGCTCGACCGAATTGTAGAACGCCGGCCAGATTGGATTTCCTTCGACGTCACCCAGCAGCGCACGATCCAGATGTAGCCGCCACTCCGTCACGGCAAGCCGAAGTTTAACCTTGTCGTTCGTTGCCGGATCGTCGCTCAGGTCGTCGCATTCGCGCATGAATGCGTAAATGGCGCACATTGCATCCCGCTGCTGCTTTTCAAGCAGCAGGAAAGAGTAATAGAAGTTTTTGGCGCGCTTTTTCGCAATGTTCCGGCAATACGCGTACGACTTCTCGAGCAACTCCGGAGTGATCGGATATGCCGTGTCGAGTCGGTTTTCTGTACGTAATAGGTGATTGGGCAACTAGGCGGCCTTTTTCCAGTTTAAAAGGGCAGAAGACGCCGCACGCATTGAACCAGAATGCCCAGGCGCTCCACCTTCGAGATGGACGGCCGCCGCTTCAGCACGTTGTACTCTTCCAGCCGAATTTTCTGCAGCATTTTCATTCCGCCCGCGCTGAATAGATCCAGGTCGAGTGAGAGACGCCGATCGACCATTTTGATTAGCGGCAATCCCTTCCGAAACAGATGTTCAGCCGCATCGACGGCCTCCGCCATTACACTTCGGAACGCCGCGTTGTAGTTTCGAGCAAATAGTTCTTCAACTGTGTAGCCGTGCTTGTCGAGAAGGTCAAGTGGAAGGTAAACGCGGTCTTTCTCCAGGTCAACCGTGACGTCCTGCCAAAAGTTAGCGAGTTGAAGAGCGGTGCACGTGTAATCTGAAATGCGCTGTCTTTCCGGGTCGCTATAGCCACACAAATAGAGCACCAAATGGCCCACAGGATTAGCCGAGTTTACGCAGTACCCGAAGACATCGTCGAAGGTCCGGTAGCGCGTAACCGTCTGATCCTGCTCGAAGGCCCGAATCAGTCGATCGAACGGTTCTACGGGGATCTCGTGACGGCCGACTGTTTTGCGCAGTGCAATGAAGACCGGATGCGCCGCTTCCCCCAGGTACATCGCCAGGAGTTCTTCGCGCCACCAACTCAACAGACGCAGGCTCTCCGCTCGGTCTCCGATTTCATCCCCAAGATCGTCAGCCCAACGGCAAAAGGCGTAAACGTTGTAGAAATCCTGGTGCAGTTCCTTCGGTAAAAGGAAGCTGACTACCTGGAAGTTCTCGTAGTGTCCGGTCGCCAGCCACCGTGTATACTCTAACGCTTCTGCTTCCGAGTAACTAGCCGTATCGGATGTGATGTTCTGGAGATACTCTTTAGGCTGTAAGTGGGCAACGGGCAAGAAAGCATCAGCCTCTCAGGGAATGATAGCCGTCTTGATATGGCCATTCCGGTGGTGAGCCAGATCGTGCAGCACTTGAGGAAGCTCACTTAAGGGCTGCTCATGATTTACGAAATGAGTTGCGTTGATCAGCCCCGCCGCCACAAGCTCGAGCGAGCGGCGTATATGTGCCGGAGTGTGGTGAAAGCTGGCTTTACAGGTGATTTCACTGTAATGGAGAAGCGTCGTGTCCAAGCCGACCTTCGTGCCCGTCGGACACCCGCCAAAGAAGTTGATAACGCCGCCTTTGCGAACAACCAGAGTTGCTAGTTCCCAAGACTCGGGCCGCCCAATCGCTTCGATAACAACATCAGCTCCTCTGCCCCCGGTGCGCGCGCGTACTTCGGAAACCAACGCAGCATCGCTATTGAGCTCAATGCCCTTTGACGTGAGTATGCCTTCATCGGCGCCTAGCAGCATGGCGCGGTCGACCTGTTCGATACGTCTCGCGATGGCAAGCACGCGTGCGCCGTATGCCCGCTTTGCAAGACGAACGAACATGAGACCTATTGGTCCAAGCCCCATGACTGCTACCGTATCGCCGGGTTGCACACCGCTCTCGTCCAAACCCCGAAGCGCACAGGCGAGCGGCTCGACCAGGGCCGCATCTACATAGGAAACATCATCCGGTATCGGGTACGTGTTCTTGCGAACGATGCGTTCCGGAAGACGAATGAATTCCGCGTATGCGCCGTTGTTGAACAGCAAATCTTCACACAGATTCGGCTGCTTGTGACGGCAGAAAAAACACTCTTCACACGGGGCGGAGTTGGCCGCAACGACGCGGTCGCCAATGCGAAATGCCGTGACACCCTCGCCCAGTGCTACAACATCGCCCGCCAGTTCGTGTCCGAACAGCGCGGGTGGTTGAATCATACGCGCATGATAGCCGCGCCGGTACACCTTCACGTCGGTCCCGCAAGTCAGGGCAGTTCGAACGCGCACCAGTAATTCACCCCGGCCCACTGCCGGAACCGGAACTTCCTCGAGCCTTACGTCTTCCTTTCCGTACAGGATGGCGGCCTGCATGGCGGACCCGAAGTGGAAAGGTGGCGAAATCGATACGCCCGCGCGTTCGAGGGTCGGTGTCATCGCGACCTCTCCTGTGGGTGAACAACAACTTTCAGCGACCGTTCAGATGGATGCTGCGCGATTGCGATACCGCGTGAGATCTCTTCCAAGGGAAGACGATCGGAAATCAATTCTTCAAGAGGCAGATCGCGGCTGAATACAAGGCGGGCGGATTCGGCCTGGAGATCTAAGTCGGCGCTATACGATCCGAAAAGCATGCGCTCACCCACACAGACGTCCGCACCCGAACATTCGATACGTTCCGTTGCAGAAGTTTGAGCGAACAGCAAGATCTTTGCACCAGGACGAGAAATACGCAACGCTTGTTCCACCAAACCGCGAGCGCTTGTAGCGAGGATAACAGCGTCAGCACCCCGGCCCTGGCTCGCATCTTTGACAGCAGGCTCAAAGGAGATGTCGCGCGGGTCGTACGCTTGCGCACCGAAACGCGCTGTCAGCTGGCGGCGGAAGTCAATCCCATCTGTCGCGAAAACGCTCGCACCAGTGCGCCGGACGAGCATAGTGAAAATCAACCCAATCGGTCCCTGGCCGAGCACAGCCACTACATCGCCGGTTCTGAGATCCAGCTGTCGAACCGCTTTCAAGCAGGTGTTCACTGGTTCTACCCAGCAGGCTTGATCGAAGGAAACACCCGGCGGAATCCTCTCAACGCCGCGGTCCACAATCCAATCCATCACGCGGACATACTGCGAGAATCCGCCGCCGGCCGCTTCGTAGCCGGCAGTAACGCCAACCCTTTTATAAACCGGGCACTGCGCGTAGAGCTTTCGCTCGCAATAGAAACACGAACCACAGGGAATGTGGTGAAAGACGACGACTCGATCGCCGGGGTTGAACTTATCTACACGCTCGCCGACCGAGACGACAATACCCGCAGTTTCATGCCCGTAGATGCGCGGGGCCGGTAGGAGGTCGTACTCGATTTTTTTCAGATCGGTATGACAAATCCCGCAGCTCTCCACTCGCACCAGGATTTCTCCCGGTGCGATCGATGGTGTTGGCACTAAGCGAACTTCTACGGCCCGGTTCCCGACGTACACAGCGGCCCGCATCTCCGAAAAAGGGGAGAGCGGACCTTCAGGCGCCGGGCTGGACGAAATCTGAGTTCGCAACGATTCTAGTGCCGACAAGGAAATTCCCCAACGTGTTCGCAGCATCCTCGGTGCGGTGCTTCAACCGGAATAACGTCGAAATCACCTGCGGATGCGTAAGTGCGTGTGCTACGATTTTCCCACGAACGATCCTGCCTTCTCGAGAACGCATCGCATTCAGGTCGAAAGGAAACGACTCCTCCGCCCGATCCGATACAACTTTGATGCATGTAAATGGCAATCCGGCTCGTTTAGAACGAGCGGCCACACCTGCTGCCTCCATATCGACTGCCAAAGCACCGGTCGAAAACAATTGATTCTTCTGTAAGGCGTCATTCGCAACGCAATCCTGAGAGAGCAGAGCGCCAGCAACGAAGCCGGCGCTAGCTGTGACCTTCGCACACTCATACTCTTCGCCGGTGCCCGGGCTCACGACTCTGGTGGCTACCACGATTTGAGAGTGATGGAGCGACGGATCAAGCGCACCGCAGAAGCCGGTACTGACCACAGCTTCGAGTTTCGACGAAGAGAGTTCAGCGGCCATGGCGGCGCGGATCGCAATTTCGACAGCGTGGCTCGCCAGCTTCGGCCCGGCGCCGTTCGCCGCAAGTAAGAGACGCCGTCCTTCCCAGATACCCTCCCAGGCGTAATCAATGGGCCATTTCAGCTTCCTCAAGCCAGTTAAAAGACCCGCAAGAGGTTTGAGCTCGGCTGCTTCAGCGGCAACGAACAGGATCGCCATCTACGATCCGATGCAGGGCAACCTACACGTAGCCATTGGCACGAAACCAGCCGATGGCCCGCCCAAGCGCGGCATCGACCGGCCCAGGCGAAAAGCCCAAAGTGTTCGAGGCTTTCTCATGGCTAACAAACATCTTGCTGCGCGCCATTTTTACCGCCTCGAGCGGCGCGACCGGCTCTTTGCCGGTCAAGTTTGCCCAAGCCGTATTGACAAGTCCAGTAAAGTAAGCCACCGCATATGGGATGCGAGTCTTCGGGGCGCTTTTGCCGGACAGTTCGGCCAGCCGGCTGAAGATCTGTTGCAGCGTAAGATTCTGGCAGCCGAGGATGTAACGCTCTCCGGGGCAACCCTTTTCAGCGGCTAGCAGATGTCCTTCCGCTATGTCCCTAACGTCCACCAGATTCAGCCCGGTATCCACGAATGCGGGCAGCTTGTTCCGCAGAAAATTGAGGATGATGTTGCCTGTAGGAGTGGGCCGCCAATCGTGGTCCCCGACCGGCGCAGTGGGATTCACGATGATAATTGGCTGACCAGCTCGGGCCTTCTCCAAGGCAATTTGTTCGGCAAGCCATTTGGACCGTTTGTAATGTCCTCCCATGTCGTTGATCGAAACGGGGCTGTTCTCGTCGCTTGCGTTCCCGTTCGACATCCCGATGCAGCCGACCGTGCTCGTATAGACCAGCCGCTCGACACCCGCCCGTTCCGCAGCCTCGAGTATATTGCGGGTACCAGTGACGTTCGAATCGTACATTTCCTTAGGATTGGGAGCCCAAAGACGATAATCCGCTGCCACATGGAACACGTACCGGCAGTCTTTTACTGCAGCGGCGAGCGAAGCCGGGTCGCGAAGGTCGCCGGTGACGCGCTCCACATCAAGCTCGCGGATTTTACTGGTTGACCGGCAGAGGGCACGAACCCGGTGACCTCGTTCGGTGAGCAGGCGAGCCACGTGCCAGCCTATAAATCCGCTGGCTCCGGTGACTAGGGTTGTTGGCAATTTCAAAAATGACTTAGCAAAATGCCCGAGTCATCCACCACATTGGGTTCATAGATTCGAAGTGGTTCTCGAGAGGGGCGAAAGACCCGGAGTCGAGATCGAAGTGCTGTGTGTCTCGAAACTGCGGGCGTAAGATGCACGGACCGCCCGGTGTGTTCCCATGAGGTCACGTCTGGTAGTCTCGGATCTTCGTAAGTCAGACTCTCGTGCTTCATCTGATGCAGCCATCGCTTTCCGATACGTCGAGAGAGCCAGCAACGGGAATGTATTCCGGTAATCCGTATAAGCGAGGTAGAAAACTCGTGGAAAGCCGGTTCCCGTACAGTACTCTTCATTCCAGGAGCCGTCCGCGCGCTGCGTCCGAACCAGATACTCCACGCCATTGTGAAGGCTCTCGCTGCGAATGTCTCCACCCGCGAGAAGCGCCAGGATCGCCCAAGCGGTTTGCGATGGTGTGCTCGGATTTGGGATAAACCGCTGTTCGTCATAGCTTGCGCAGCTTTCACCCCAACCGCCATCGCGGTTTTGATAAGCGCGAATGAATTCGAGCGCCCGCTGCACGCTCGGCTCATTCTCGCTGAACTCGGCAGCGCGCAAACCACGGAGCGCGAGGAAGGTTCCGTAAATGTAGTTCACGCCCCAGCGCCCGTACCAACTGCCATCTGCTTCCTGCACCCGGAGAAGATACGCGACGCCACGCTTAACCGACGGGTGATCTGCCGAGACACCCGAGGCGAGTAAGGCTTCGAGGACCCGACCGGTAATGTCCGGACACGACGGGTCGAGCATCGCATTGTGGTCCGCGAAAGGAACGTAGCTGAGGATATTCCAGTCGTTGTCGACGTCGAACGCAGCCCAACCGCCATCTTTCCCTTGCATGGCAAACAGCCAATCGACTGCCCGCTTAACACAGGCACGCTGATCCGCCTCGTTCGAGCCTTGTAGCTTTTCGAGTGCAAGAAGCACCATCGCGGTGTCGTCGACATCCGGGTAGAACTCGTTATTGAACTCGAAGGCCCAGCCGGAAGGCTCCGCTTTGGGGCGCTTTACGGCCCAGTCCCCTTTGCGCCGGATTTCTTTCGAAAGCAGCCAATCAGCCGTTGCGCGTAGCGGCTCTGGCGCTACGCTCTCGCCTTCGGCAAGGGCAAAAGCAGCAATAGCGGTGTCCCAAACCGGGGAGAAGCAAGGCTGCATATAGAACCCGCGTTCCGAGTTGTCCACCATCAGGGTATTGAATTGTTTTTCGGCCTCACGCCGCAACGGATGATCAGAGCCATACCCCAGGACGTCGAGAGCCATGATCGCGTACTGCATCGAGGGGTAGATCGCACCCAATCCATCCGATCCGTCGAGGTGCTGAATCATCCACTCTCCGCATTTCTTAATTGCGTGCTGGCGGATGAAATGGATATCAAACTTTTCCCAGCGTTTCAGCAGCCGGTCTAGAAACAAGAAAATATTGCGCCAGCTAAACAGCTTTAAATCCCGCTCGGGCAGCATGGGTGCTCCGGGCAGAAACAGCTCCTCGAGCGTCAGGCCCGCTGGTACGGGTCTGCCGGGATTGGCCGCATGAACGATCGAGAGCGAAAGCACGATCGCTCGCGTCCATGAGGACATCTGATAGATGAAATTGAAGGGAAGCAGTATGATTTCCGGCGGAATCGACGGGCAGGCATCCCGCGGAAAGAGGTTGAACAAACTGAGATTCGTACGGACGTAGCTGTTCGAGGCCTGCAGTCCACCCAACTCCAGGATCCGGTTCTTGAGGCGCTGCATTCGAGGGTCCGATGGAGCGAGCCCGGCTACTTTCAAACCGAAATAGGCCTTAATCGAAGCGTTCACTTCCGACGGACCGTTCAGGTAAATGTTAAATCCGCCATCCTCGAGTTGCCGAGCCAGAATAGCCTCGGCCGCGCGGTTTACCTTGGCCCTTGTAGGCGGATTCCAAACTCCGTCGACCGGCGGATGAAGCCACAACTCCATCAGGATATAGTCCGATTCGAGAGTAGTATCAGCTCGAAGATCGGCCCACCAATAACCCGCCGCGGCCTGACTTTTGAGAAGGAAGGAAGAGGCCTTCTTTACGGCGTCGGTAACTGCTACATGCAGGAAATCTTCTATTTGGAAGCTCGATTTCATGGTTTGCCGAAGTACTCGCGTCTTCAAGTTCGAACAGTGTGAAGCCGCGGCGTGAAGCTCTCCAGATCCGCCGGAAGAGTGAAACGAACATCTTCTTCTTTGATTTCGGCTTCTTCGAGGTCCGTATAACCGCGATCTTTCAGGTGGGTGATCAATTCCTCGACGAGATGCTCAGGAGCCGAGGCCCCGGCCGTCACCGCTACCGTCTCTACGCCGTTTAACATCTCCGGATCAATTTCACTGCAATCGTCAAGAAGATAAGCCGGCACCCCGGCCTTTTCGCAGACCTCGACAAGCCTGCGTGAGTTCGAGCTGTTTTGTGATCCGACGACCAGCAACGTCTGGCAAAGCGGAGCTACAGCTTTGACGGCCAGCTGCCGGTTCTCGGTTGCATAGCAGATGTCCTGAGTCTTTGGACCGGCTATTTTGGGAAAACGCTCGGTCAGGCGCTTGACGATGTCGCTCGTTTCATCCAGCGAAAGCGTTGTTTGCGTCAGGTATACGACCCGTTCGGGATCTCGAATTTCCAGGCGATTGACGTCGTCCACATCGGAGACGAGGAATGTGCTACTGGGCGCCTCGCCAAGCGTCCCGATGACTTCGTCATGATCGCGATGACCGATGAGCACAATCGTGTAACCCTGTTTCGCGAAGCGCACCGCCTCGAGATGCACCTTGGTAACGAGCGGGCAGGTAGCATCGATCACTTGCAGATGACGCTGTTTGGCTTCCGTTCTTACGGCAGGAGAGACTCCGTGGGCGCTGAAGATCACTCGTGCGCCTTCCGGCACTTCGCTAAGCTCTTCGACGAAAATAGCGCCCGCACGACGAAGTTCGTCAACCACGTGCCGGTTGTGAACGATTTCCTTCCGGACATAAATAGGTGCGCCGTAGAGATCGAGAGAGATCCTGACTACATCGATGGCGCGCACGACTCCGGCACAGAAGCCCCGAGGCTTAAGAAGAATAACCTTCTTGGTGGCCCCGCTGATTCCAGAGGAAGAGGCGGCGGTAACGTCGTCGGCGAGACCAATAGATATCATGAGGCTTTATTCCCGAATTATAACAATGAGATGCAATCGCGCACGCCGGGGCTTCCCGATCGGCTACGATAGAAATGTCTCGGCTTGGCGACGGCAAGTTATGTCGCCTCGTCCCGCCTCCTCGATTATATGAGTGTTTCTGCTTCTGAAATGTGGACGATGGTGACCTATGTGCTTCGGCAGAAGCTTGCAGGTCGCGAACGATATCCGCTGGTTCTGATGCTGGAGCCGCTATTCCGGTGCAATCTGGCGTGCGCGGGGTGCGGCAAGATTCAATATCCGGCGCATGTTTTGAAGCGCCAGTTGACGCCGGAAGAATGCTTCCGGGCAGTGGACGAGTGCGGTGCACCCGCAGTCTCGATTCCGGGTGGCGAGCCGCTCATGCACCCACAGATCAGTGAAATCGTGGAAGGACTGATCGCTCGAAAGAAATACATCTATTTGTGTACGAATGCTCTGCTGCTCGAAGAGAAGCTACACCTCTTCAAGCCGAGTAAGTATTTGGCCTTCTCTGTGCATTTGGATGGGCAGCGCGAGCATCACGACTTCTCGGTTTGCCGTGAAGGCGGATATGATCTTGCGTTGAACGGCATCAAAGCGGCGCTTGCGCGCGGTTTCCGGGTGACCACGAACACGACGCTGTTCGATGGCGCCGATCCCAACAGCGTCCGGGAATTTTTCGACGAGATGATGGAAGTGGGCGTAGAGAGCATGATGATCGCCCCCGGGTACTCGTATGACAAGGCCCCGGATCAGTCGCATTTTCTCGGAAAAGCGCGTACCAGACGGTTGTTCAGGGCTATTCTCTCGAATCGTAAGTCGAGCTGGCGTCTGAATATGTCACCGCTTTTCGGCGAGTTCCTGATGGGTAAACGCAACTTTACCTGCACGCCCTGGGGTATGCCGACTTACAACGTCTTTGGATGGCAGAAACCGTGCTATCTGCTGCAGGACGGATACGCGGATACTTTCGCGGAACTGATGGCGGAAACGGCCTGGGCGCAATATGGCACCGAATCGGGCAATCCGAAATGCGCAAATTGCATGGTGCATAGCGGGTACGAAGCTTCGGCTGTCGACTACGGGCTGGGTTCGGTACGCGGCTTTTTCGCAATGGCGAAAGCCACAATCTTTAGTCGGTATCGGGACGACGATGCGAGAGCACTCCTGAACGAACCCTACAAGCCGGTACATTCTTACAATCCGCTGGTTCAGATCAAGGCCGGTGACGAGACACGCGCGTGACCGATCAAGTAACGCAACCGGATCAACTGGAAGTCTCCCCCGGTTTTGAGCACAAGGAGCTGCAGGGCTGGGTTCCGCAACTCGTTTCCGAGCAGGAGATTCGCGAAGCGCTCGAGAAAGCTTTCGATTATCGAGGCGACGTGACGATCGGACTCAGAAACGGAAGTTCGGTAGCAGGTTATGTTTACGACCGGCGGCAGGGAGCCGATCTGACCGGGTCAATGGTGAGGATCCTGCCAGCGGGCGGGAGTCCCCGGCAGAGCATTCCGTTTTCCGAGATCGCGAGCCTGGCGTTTAGCGGCCGAGACACAGCAGCCGGAAAAAGCTGGGAAGCCTGGGTTCGGAAATACTGGGAAAAGAAACGCGCCGGCGAGCAGGCCGCGATACAACCCGAATCGCTGGACTAGGCCCAGCCGGCCTTAGACCGCGGTAGGGATGATTTGCCCAATCCCGAGATCCCGGAGCGGTTCTTCAACCATAGCTCGATCGCCAACAACCATCCAAACCATATTATTTGGGCAGAGAAGGGAACCCGCAGCGCGTTCGATATCGGAAACCGCGAGCGAGGACACCCTGCGAACGTAGCTATCGTAAAAATCAAGCGGTAACCCGAGTTGCAAGAGATCGCCTAACAAATTCCCGACGGCATTCATCGTCTCGAATGAGCCGGGAAGCTCGAAGATCTGCTGCTGCTTGACCTTTTCCAGTTCTTCACCAGTCACCGGTTTGATGCCGGTGATTCCCGAGAACTCTTTCAGCATCTCTGCGATGGAATCGGCTGTTTTATCGCCCTGCACGGAAGCGTAGGCTAAGAACGGCCGCTGCGCACGCGCTGCATAAAGCACAGAGCCGGCGCCGTACGACCAGTGCTTGTCTTCACGCAGATTCATATTCAGACGCGCTCCGAAGGTGCCCCCAAAGATGTTGTTCATCGTTTCAAGCGGCACCTCCGTATCGGGATTTGCAGGAGGCGCAATGGTGCCGGCAATGACCACCGAATGAACTGCTCCGGGTTTGTCCACCAGATAAATGGCGGGCCTGTCCGGGCGGGAAACAGTTGCCAATTGCTTGGCCGGGAAATCCGCAGCGGCCCAGGAGCTGAAGAGGCGCTCCAGCTTTGGTTTGATCTCGGACAAAGTGATATCGCCGACGACCACCAACGTGCCATTGTTTGGTTTGAACCACGTTCGGTGAAAAGCAGCGGCATCTTCGCGGGTAAAATCCTGAACACTCGTTTCCGTGCCCGATCCCGTCAAAGGCACTCCATAGGCGTGCTCGGGACCAAAGAGAATGGGCGGAAGCGTGCGGAGCGCCATCTGCAGAGGAGTGACTTTCTCGTTGGCAATTGCGGCGAGTTGAAGTTGCTGCTGGCGCAGGAAATCGCCCTCAGGGAAGATGGGATCAAGGATCACGTCAGCGTACAGATCGAGTGCGTCGTCCAGAGTGGACTTGAGGGCGGAGAGAAAAACGGTAGAGGTATCGAGGTTGCAGCCGCTATTGAGCTGCGCACCGAGCGTCTGTAATTGGTCGCTGATATCGAGCGCCGTGCGCCTGGTGGTGCCGCAGGTGAGCAGCGCAGATGTTAGCCGGGCGATTCCCGGATGGGTGAAGTGATCGGCGGCAAACCCGACATTCAGATCCAACCAGAAGTTCACGACCGGAATCTCATGCCGCTGGGCCACGAGAAGCCGCAGGCCGTTGCTAAGCCGATCCTCGCGAATTTCGGGCAGCTTTAAATCGTGCGGCGTGCCCAGTTCAGGGGCTTTGTCGCGCTCAATCACAGGGGCGGCTGCCTGCGAGACCTGGAACGGATGAACCTCGAGGGCGTACACTCCATCGGACAGCCAGGTGCGGGCTGCTCCAAGGACGTCTGCCGTGGACGCTTCGCCAAGATTTCGCAGCCGCTGCTTATAGCCGTGCGGATCACCAAGGTAGGTCTGGTTGGTAGCTAATATATCGGATTTTCCGCCGAAGCCACCGATGCGCTCAATGCCGCGTACGAAGCCGGCAAACGACTGGGTCTTTATACGCTCGATTTCAAACTCTGCCGGCCCATCTTCGAGAAAACGAGTGAACTCTTCGTCCATCGCTTTCTCGACACGCCGCAAGTTGACGTCCTGCCGCGCAGTGGCCACGACCACGAACTGGCTTCCAATTTCGCGTTCATCGACATAGGTCGAGACATGGGTTGCAATCTGATCGTCGTAGACGAGCCGCTTGTAGAGCCTGGAACTGCGGCCGGCAGAAAGCACACCACTTGCCAGTCGCAGATGGTCGGCTGCGAGACTCCCGTAACCCGGGATGTTCCAGACTTTGTAGAGCCGCCCCTGTGGCACTCGGTCTTCAGCTGCTTCACGGTGCTCACCCGTCATTCTGCTCGCCCAGGCGCGTTCGTGTGCGACGGGAGGGCCCGGCGGAATATCGGCAAAAAAGCGCCGCACTTTTTCATGCGCTTGGGCCGCATCGATATCGCCTGCCAAGACCAGTACGGCATTGGAGGGTGTGTAGTATGTCTTGAACCATTCGCGCACGTCTTCGAGCGATGCGGAATCAAGATCTTCCATGGACCCGATCACGGTATGTGAGTACGGGTGGCCTGCGGGATACGTTGCTTTTACGACGAGATCCTCGGCGATAGCGTAGGGCTGGTTGTCACCCTGGCGCTTTTCGTTCTGAACAACACCTCGCTGGAGATCGAGTACCTGCTGGCTGATGGTGCTATAGAAATGACCCATGCGATCGGATTCCGCAAAGAGTGCGTAATCGAGTGCCGAGGTGGGTACATTTTCGAAGTAGTTGGTGCGATCTTCGCTCGTGGTGCCGTTGAGATCGGTAGCGCCGATACGCTCCATGGCCTCGATGAAACTGCCTTGCAGATGCTCGCTGCCACCGAACATGAGGTGTTCAAAGAGGTGCGCGAATCCTGTTTTACCCGGCTTTTCGTTCTTGGAACCAACGTGATACCAAATATTAACCGCCACCACAGGGGTCTTGTGGTCTTCATGAACCAGGACCTTGAGCCCATTGTCCAAAACAAATTCTTCACACGGGATTTCGAGGTTTGAAAATTGCATTACGGTTTGAAACCGCCACGATAGCAGATGCCCTTCTGCTTGTTTGATGCGGATCAGAGCCGAGAGCGCTTATGGTTTTCGACTCGCACGCATGCCGCCGGAAGTTATCGCCGCCGGGTTTGGAGTCCATTTAGCAGGAAAGTGAGGAAGCCAGCTTCGTCCTCCAACTCCAATTCGATCTGCAGCCACGCCAGATGCAAGGGCGCGATAACATCTTCGAGATGACTCGGGCAATTGATGCGATCCTTTTCCGTTGTGACGAGGATCTCGGCACCATGCATGCGCGCCTGATGAGCAACGCGCTGCAACTCTGCCGGATTATACGCATGATGATCGGCGAAGCGCCATTTGAAAACTACATCGACCCCTAGCGAGTCGAGTGTTCTCCAGAAGCTCTCGGGATTACCAAGACCGCAGAAGGCCCCCACGCGCCGGCCGCTCAGAGTCGGGATGTTCTGGCCGTTGCGGTAATCGTGCCACGAGCGAGCGATCAAATGCGTACGGAAGGTGGGAGCAGTCGAGTTCAGCTTATAAAGGCGCTGGCGAATAGCCTCGAAGCGGTGAAACTCTTCCGCTCTTGTGACCACGAAGGCGTCGGCCCGGGCGAGGCAGTCTAATGGCTCGCGTAAGCGGCCAAGCGGAAACACTTCTTCTCCGCCGAACGGATCGAGTCCGTCAATGAGCACGATATCGAGATCGCGTTCGACGCGGGCGTGTTGGAACCCGTCATCAAGCAGCAGGACACCCGTGGAGGGAAACTGCCTGAGTAGAATCTGCGCCGTCTCATATCGTTTGGCGCCGATGCCGACGGGGGATTGCGTGGAGCGAAGAAAGATCTGGGCCTCGTCACCGGTAACCGCGGGCGGGATTTCGGTACCAGGCGGAAGAATGAGGTTTTCAGCGGGTGAACGGCGCCGGTAGCCGCGAGTGAGGATGGCGGGTGAGTGACCCAAAGCCTGCAGTCGATTCGCAAGGTAGACCGTAAACGGCGTCTTGCCGGAGCCACCCACCGTTATCCCTCCGATGCTGATTACGGGTTTGCTCAAAGGCGGGGAGATCAGAGTAAAATGCCGGGAGTGTTTTCGTTTGAGTGTCCCGCCTTCTGTCCAGAGGCCCGCAAGTGGTGTTAAGAAAAATCGCGCTAAGCGGCTCCTGGTTCTCCGCACGGGTGCGCCGTGATAGAGCAGCCAGAGGCGTTCCGCGATCTGGTCAGCGCTTCCCCTGCACTGTTCGACGAGGCGAAGAGCGCGCTCGGATAACTGACGCGCGACGTGCTCATCCCGCAGCAGTTCGCGTACGGCGCTGAACAAATCTTCGGGTCGTTGTATCTGCCGGAGTCCTCTCGCCTGCAGAAAGTCTTGCGCGATGGATTCGAAATTCTGCATATGCGGGCCGATAACGATGGGTGAACCCGCAGCCGCCGGTTCGAGGATGTTGTGGCCACCGCGCGGCGCAAGCGAACCTCCCACAAACGTAACCGTTGCCAGATGATACAGCCCGGCCAATTCGCCAACGGTATCGAGAAGGAGAACAGCAGGCAGTGTGACAGCGAGCGCCGGATCGGCTTTGCTTTCCGTGCGGCGGAGAAACTTGAGATTTCGCTCGGCCAACTTGCGTGCGACTACCTCGAATCGAGCAGGCTGGCGCGGAGCGAGGATCAGCAGGAGCGCCGGGAACTCCGGCGTGAGACGCTCGAAGACATCGAGGACCTGGTCATCTTCATCGACCGAGTGCTTCTGAACGCTCCCGCGTTCGTTCGGTCCTACTGTGCTGGCCGCAACCCAGATCTGTTGAGCGCCGAAGGTATTCAAATGCAGGGGCGAAGCGGACAGCGCTGCATCGTATTTCAAGTTTGGACCGAGAGCGAGCCGATCGAGCGGAGCGCCCAGTTCGGCGTAACGGGTTACGTTCTTAGGACTCTGGGCGAGGATGAGATCGGGGCATTGGAGAACAGAGCAAACCCACTTCTTCCAAGCGGCGTAGCGCGGCCACGCTCGATCTGAAATACGGCCATTCACAACGGCCAGAGAAGCTCCAAAGCGTTTCGTCTCGGCATAGAGTACGGGCCAAATCTCTGTTTCCAAGATGACGAGAAGCTTAGGGCGAATAGTTCGCAAAACTCGCCTGACACAGAAGGGGTAATCGATCGGGCTATAGAAAATTCCATCCACAAAGTCTTTCCCCTGAGCGAGTGCCGCTTTGCGGCCCGAGGCAGTCGATGTAGAGAGATAGACTGCTACGGACGGCTCGTTAGCCTTGAAGCGGCGAATCAGCGGTACGGCTGAAGACACTTCCCCTACGGAGACGGCGTGCAACCAGATTGATTCGGATTTCGTCCGATGAAAGGACCGAGGGAGAAAACCGAGGCGCTCGTTGAACTGAGACCGGTAAGAGCCGCTACGCAGAAGCCGTACCAGAAAATAGAGACCTACGAAAGGTAAGAGGAGGATCTGGAGTGAACGATAGAGGAGCAGAGCGCGCTTGAATCGACGGAATCGATTGTTCACATCGAGTATAGCTGCGAGTGCGATCCTATGCCTTGCGCTGCCAAGCCGGGACGATAAACATTTTCAGGCGGCTGCGCCCACCGAATATTCGCATCAGGAATCCGAAAAGGTAATCGTCGGGGCGAAACCCTTCGATAATGCCGACCTGGTCGAGAGCGCTTTCGGAAAAAAAATAGATTTCTCAAAATACGGCGTCGTTCCGGTTCTCGTAGTGATCGAGAACAAGCGCGATAAGGCGCTGGACCTGAGTAGTCTCGAAGCAAGCCTGGTGGCCGCGGACGGCCGTCATGCCAACGCTGTGCAGGCCGAAGAGTTGCCCTTTCTGGGAACCACGGGGAAGCATCCCTCGCAAGTCGGCGTACATTCGCCGATACCGTTGCCCAAGAAGAAGAACCCGCTCAACGCTCCTGAAATAGAAACGCGGGCATTTGCGGCAAAGGTGCTGCCGCCGGGCGATTCGGCAAACGGATTTTTCTATTTTGAGGCTCGACCCGAGGCGGGCGACAAACTGTATCTTAACGGGATGCGCGATGCGCGGTCCGGGCAGGAGTTACTGTACTTCGAATTCCCTCTACAGAAGCCCACTCAGGCCCAGTAATTGCGATCAAGATTTCTGAATTGAACGGCCTCGGCCAGATGCTTGGCTGAAACGTGAGCGACGTTGTCGAGGTCGGCTATGGTGCGGGCCACGCGAAGCATGCGATCGTGAGCGCGCGCCGAAAGGTTCATGCGGCGGACAGCCATCTCGAGAGTTCGCTCGCCCCCTTCGTCAAGGTCACACAATGTGCGTAGCTGGGAATGGGGAATCTGCGCGTTGTAGAAGCCACGCTGCCTTTGCGTCTCTCGGGCGGCCTCGACTCGCTGGCGGATTTCATCTGAACTGATTCCGTCGCTCTTGCTGCGGAGTTCTTTGTAGGGTACAGCGGGCACTTCGATGTGCAGGTCGATACGGTCGAGCAGTGGACCGCTTACTTTCGCGAGATATCGTTGGATGATTCCGGGAGTGCAGCGGCACTCACGGGTGGTGTCGCCATAAAATCCGCAGGGGCAAGGATTCATGGCCGCTACCAGCATGATACGTGCAGGGAAAGTAAGAGTTCCATTGCTGCGCGCGAGAGTGACGGAGCCTTCCTCCAGCGGTTGCCGCAATTGCTCCAAGACACCGCGCGGAAATTCCGGGAGCTCGTCGAGAAAGAGCACACCCTGATGAGCCAGGCTGACTTCGCCGGGGCGAGGGTTGCCACTGCCGCCACCAATCAGACCGGCGTCGGAGACGGTATGATGCGGCGCCCGAAAGGGCCTGCTTCTCAGAATGCCTATGCCGGGAGGCAAGACACCGGCCACGCTGTGGATCTGGGTAGCTTCGAGGGCTTCCCGGAATGTCAGGTTCGGCAGAATGCCGGCAAACCGCTTTGCAAGCATGGTTTTACCCGATCCGGGCGGGCCGATCATCAGTACGTTGTGGCTTCCCGCGGCAGCGACCTCCAACGCGCGTTTAGCCATTGTTTGACCCCGCACATCGCGGAAGTCCGGCAGCTCCGGGCCATGGGGAACTGGGCCAGTGGCCGTTCCGGTGGTGGGGCTGAAGGACTCAGGCGTATTGAGAAACTGCACCACTTCGGCCAGGTGCCTGAGCCCAAAGACTTGAACGCCTTCAGCGACGGCGGCCTCGGGAGCATTCTCTATCGGGAGTAGAAGATTGCGGATGCCCTTGCGCGCCGCGCAAACTGCGATGGAAAGCGCTCCGCGGACCGGCCGCAAACTCCCATCCAGAGACAACTCGCCAACCAGGAGATTGTCCTCTGTCTTGGCGACCGCGCCCATGGCGCCAAGAATTGCCGTGGCCATAGGCAGGTCGAAGCCTGCTCCTTCCTTGCGGAGGTTCGCCGGCGCGAGATTGATCGTGACTGATTTGCTCGGGTACCCGAAGCCAGAATTCAGCAGAGCGGATTTTATTCGTTCCCGACTCTCCTTCACAGCAGCGTCGGGCATTCCGACCGTGACGAAGTCGCGATTGGTGCCAGCGGGATACATGTCTACTTCGACGTCAATCAGGTGAGCGTCTATGCCATGTAGCGCCGCGCTATATGTCCGGAAGAGGGCCAAACAACCTAGTAGGCGTCCCTAGCTTTCGTCTCAGAGTTACGCGATGGACCTAATGGATCGAGCGGATCTTCTTTGGTTTGGGTTCGCGTCGATTTACCGGCGGCGGCCGAACGTACCGCCGCCCACAAGGCCGAGATCGAGCACGACAGCGATGAACAGGAAGATCAGCTGTGTGGTTCCGATATGACCGCCATACGCCCTGAGGAGAAAGGTATAGACGATCAGAGTGAGGGGTAAAAAGATAAATCCGAGAACCGGAACTATGATGTTGCTGCTCAGAATGTTGAAAAAATTAGTGAATAGCCACAGCAGAACAATCGCCACTCGCGGAAATGCCAACGCTAAGAGGGCTAGAAGGCAAGGCATCACTTTGCTCCGTCAATAAGTGTCAGTTCAGATTCCATCGGCGGTGGTAAACTCATTGGCTTCGTGGTGCTCATTGCCAATACTGCCATTGAGCTGCCGCAATTACGTAGGCGCTCAACAAGGCGTTGGTCACGGCGTGCATCAAGATGCAATCCGCCACGGACTTGGTCCGAATCATCCACAGATTGTAGACGATACCGGTTACCAGTCCTACATCCCAGTAAGGGCCATGCTCTGAAGCAAATAGGATCGCGGTCGCCCAAAAGGCAAATGGGCTGAACGCACCGAGCGGCACTCGGCGGAAGTTATTGTCGATGAGCCAGCGCATCAACCATGCACGCCAGAAAAGCTCTTCCACGATAGGCACCACGACCACCGCACGTACGCTGCGCCAGAAAAGTATCCAAGGGCTATGCAGGGCTGCCGGCCGCAGCGACGAATGAACGTGACCGATGACGGCGTTCGAGAAGAGCGGATTTTCCCGGTATCCCCGAACCAGCAAGTCGGGCGCAATCCATAAGAGGAACACAAGGGTGCCAACCAAGAAGCTGGCCAACGGCATCGACGGGCCTAGCGCCAACTCCTCGGGCCAGCAAAGATAACAGACAAAGCCCAATGCTAAAACCCGGAGAGGAGCTCCCCAAGCGGTATCGAGCGAAACCCTTCCGTCTATCGCCAGGAAAACAAGAAAGGCGACAAAGGGTGCGATGTACCGAAGGGAAGGATAGTTTTCGCCCCAGTTAGCGACTTGCGTTCCCAATCGTTGTCCGGGTTCTAACCGATTTGACCCACAAACGAACGGATCTGAACCTGTTGCTGTGGAGGAGCGTTCTTCATAGCCTTCTCTGCCTCATCGCGCGCGCCCTGCTTATCACCTTGCTTCAGAAGCGCCATCGCGAGATGGAAACGGAAAGTAGGATTTTGAGGTGAATCCTGCACTACCCTGCGAAATATCTGGAGAGCCTCCGCAGTCAGGTTCTTTTGGAAGTAGACGTAGCCCAAAGTGTCGGACACATCCGGACTATTAGGCACCTGGCGCTGTGCTTGGGTCGCCAAAGTCATCGCACGATCCAGATTTGTGCCGGCCTCGGCATTGAGAAACGCGAGATTGTTTAGTGCAAGCGTGTTTTGCGGGTCGATGCCAAGTACCTTGTTGTAGGCATCGGCGGCTTCTTTTTTCTTTCCAAGCGATTCGAGCAGCACTGCCTGATTCAGAAACGCGATGGCACTGTTGTGGTTAAGCGCCTCAGCGTGATTGAAGGAGGCCATAGCCTCATCATTTTCGCCCTGACTGCGTTGAAGAACTCCCAGGCGGATCCATGCCTCTTCGGACTTGGGTGAGTTTTGCAGCACCTGTTTCAGATCGGCAATACCAGCCTCTGCAAACTGTTTGGACTGGCCCGGGTTCGATTTTACTTCCATCCCAGCCCCTGTGGCTTCGAAGTTAGCCAACTCGAGCCGGAGGGCATCATTTTTGGGGTTTTTATCAACCTGCTCCCGCATGCTCTGAATAGCATCGGCGATCTGACCCTGCGAGGCTTTGACCGTCTGGAGGCCGACGAAGCCGCGGTAATCGGGCGGGTTCGAAGCCCACACCTTTGAAAACTGTTCCTTCGCTTTGTCAAATTGCTTCTGCTGCATGAAAAGGCTGGCCAATTGGACTCGCGGATCGTTCATGGCTGGATAATTCGTGACTAATCCTTCCAGTTCGGATTGTCCCCTGTCAATCTGGCCCGAGCCAAGCAACGCGCGTGCATGGATGAAACGTGCTTCAGGGTTTGCCGGTTCCGCCGCAAGAATGGTTTCGGTCTGTTCGATAGCCTTCCCGTTGTCTCCGCGGTCGCCATAGATCTTGGCGGCAATCAACCGGGCCGGAAGCAGCTTGGAGTTTTGACGAAGCGCCTCGAGAGACTCACTGAGGGCCCCGTCGATGTTGTGCAGTCCGTAGTACCCCTTAGCGAGGTCGAGGTGCAGAACCGCATTTGTGGGATTCTTCTGCACCAGTATTTTCAATTCTGAAACCGATTGATTTAAATCCGTCGTGGTGCCCCGCTGCAGTAGAAGTGCCGCGTAGACTTCGTTCGCCGTCGTGTCCTTGGGATTCTTTGTTGCCACCTCTTTCGAGAGGCGAAGCGCTTCGTCCGGACGTCCGGTCATCTGATAAACAGCAACGATTCGCTCCTGATAAGGAACGGCCTGC
This sequence comes from Terriglobia bacterium, assembly GCA_963723645.1. Taxonomy (GTDB): domain Bacteria; phylum Acidobacteriota; class Terriglobia; order Bryobacterales; family Bryobacteraceae; genus Bog-105. The sequence goes on along the minus strand of CAVRRR010000003.1, from coordinate 211,235 downwards.
TTAGGATTTTCCTTCAGGCCGGCTTGATACTCCTGGAGAGCCTTATCATACTTTTTCGCCCGCACGTAAAAGTCGCCCACAAGTTGGCGCGCGTTCGAAAAGTTCTTCTTGTCGTTGAGAACCCTTCGCATAATTGACTCGGCTTCGTCGAACCGATTCGTCGCAACCAGGAAATTAGCGAGATTGATATAACCAGCGGCGGTTGTGGGGTCGTTCTTTACTCGTTCGCGAAGGATCGCCTCAGCTTTAGCCGGCTCATTATCGCGGCTATATTGCATGAACAGGAAATCATAGCCGGGACCCCATGTCTTGTTTTGCGTCAATGTATCTTGCACGAGTTTAACGGCCTGATCGGGACGGTGTGCTGCGATTAATGTCTCCGCATACCAACCGACAAGATCTTGTGAATTCGGCTTCAGCTGATTGGCTTTTTCGAAGGACTGAAGGGCTTCATCGATTTTCTTATCCGATAGAGCAAGTAATCCCTGGATTCGGAAGCTTTCATAAGAGTTCGGGGCATGGGCAGTTATTTTCGCGCTAAGGTCGTGAACGTCGTCTAACATCGACCTATACTTTTTCGGATCTGACGCGTAGATCGCCATGTAGATCTCGGCGAGCTTAGCTTCGGCGTCGATGTTATCGGGCTTCAGATCAACCGTACGACGAAAGAAACCCATAGCCTGGAAGGGCTGATGGTCATCGAGCAGATTCAAACCTTCCCGGTAATATGCCTCAGCGTTTGTCTTGTCTTTTGCAATTACTTTCTGGTACAAGATGGAAGCTTCTTTGTACCTTTTGTTCTGGTGATACCTGTTCGCGGTGGCCAGAAGCTTCTCCGGGCTTTGGGTACAGGCGCCTGAAAACAGAAGAGCGCACAGTGAAGCTAAGGCGAATACATACTTCATAGAATTTCGATGCTCATTAGGATTGTAGGGGAAAGAGCCGTACTCGTTCAATTATGAGTGGTTTTGAACCCTCACCTCTTCTCTCTAATCAGCACTTCGAGCTTTTTTCTTGGTGTCTCGCACAACAAGAGGTCTGCTGAACCAAAGGGCCTGTAGCTATAATCCGGGGTAAGTGCGTATTTTCTCTTGTAGTTGCCTGCTGCTTCTAATTTCGTTATCGGGCCAAAGCGAAGCTTTTCAAACTGGCAGGATGGTGCCTCATGGGTCCGCTAAAAAGCCGACGGAACTTGCTCTGCCACCCGTTCCTCTGCCCGAGCAGCCCGGTGAATATGCCATTTTCTACACTTCGATGGGAAACATTGTGTGCCGCTTATTTCCTACTGAAGCTCCCAAGACCGTTGCGAACTTTGTTGGTTTAGCGAAAGGTACAAAGCGGTGGGTTAATCCTCAAACGGGCAAAACGATGCATACGGCTCTGTACTCCGGCACTACCTTCCACCGGGTAATACCTGGCTTCATGATCCAGGGGGGAGATCCGGAAGGCACCGGAGAAGGAAACCCGGGATACAAAGTGGACGACGAGATCGCGCCAAACCGTCATTTCGATAAGGCTGGTGTACTGGCGATGGCGAATGCGGGGCCGAACACAAACGGCTCACAATTCTTCATTACAGTGGGTCCGGCTTCACACCTGGATGGTCACTATTCTGTTTTCGGAGAAGTAGTCTCAGGGCAAGAGGTAGCGAATGCGATCTCACAAGTTCCGCGAGACGAGCAGAACGACAAGCCGACTACCCCGGTCAAATTGATTCGCGTGGTCATCAAGACGGTTGGGAGCGGGTCCGGCAAGCCCGCGAGCACAGGCCCTGAGAAGTCGAAGTAGTTTCCGCCCGAGGCTACTGCAATCGTCTGGTGCCAAGCGTACGAGAAAAATCTTCTAGCTTGAAATCAGCAACTTAGTTCGGCTTAAAGCCTCGTGTCCGATCGACTTACCGGTATCTCTGTGTACGGGTTCACCCAAAAATCGTTACAGGGAGATCAAATGAGGCTTATTCTCGGAACAGTCTTAGGTTTAGTGCTGGCAAGCGGAATTGTTTCTGCTCAAAGCTCTTTTGCCGTGACAGGAACCGCTATCCCACCGAGCTTACTCCAACAGAACTATGGAAAGCTGCCCAAGGACGTCAACGGATACGATCTTGACATCTGCAATACCACAGAAGTCAAACAGTCTATCGTCAGCAGCGAGATTTATCAGGCGCTGGCTCAATACGATCAGGATTTACACCCTATCGGTCGTCAGATCATGCTGGCTGCTATCTTGCGCAATCAGAACCGGAGCACAGGAACAGTTCTCACGATGGTGCTCAACTCTGTTACCGGCGTCCTTTCAGTTTTAAGTTCTTCGAAGTATGGTCCACCGGCGGGTGTTGTTACGGGAGCAGCACTCGGTGCAATATCTGCTCAGCAGATCCTCGCCAATCTCAAACCTGTACTGACCAACGACCAAGTAGAGAAGTTTGAAACCGACGTGCTGGAGCCGGCTCTTGTTCTTGATGGCGGATCGTGCGTCGAGCGCACGGTCTTTGCGGCCGTCTCAAATCCCCCCCTAAAGTCGCACTCTCTCCAATTTCACCTTCGCTAACCGAAGTCCGGTGCATTCCCGCGATCTGCGCCGGCTTGGGCCTCGATCGGCGTTCGTTTGCGAAACTTAGGTCGAAAGCTTGACGCGTCCTGATTGCCCCGATATTCCAAAAGGCTGCTGGTTTCGCTCGAACCAAACTCGATCAGCCGTTTGTTGGCCGAGAAGAGGCGCCAGGATAGGCCTGTTCTCGACCTCACCGTTTCCAATCCAACCGCCGCGGGATTCTATCCTCACGCAGGGATCAGCGGTGCCTTCTCCGCTCTTAGGGACTTCACTTACGACCCGGATCCGTTTGGCTTACCCGCGGCGAGGGCGGCTGTTTCGGACTTCTATCGGGAACTCGGGCACGATGTATCCATCGAGCGGATTGCTTTAACGGCCAGCACGAGCGAGGCCTACGCTATCCTGTTCAAGCTGCTTTGCGATCCGGGGGATGAGGTCCTGATCCCCCGTCCATCCTATCCACTGTTTGAGTACCTTGCGGCCCTGGAGAACGTACGCACTGTTGCTTACGATTTGAAGTACGATGGCAGCTGGTTCATCGACTTCGGACATTTGCGGGAGCGCATTTCACACCGATCACGCGCCATCATTATCGTGAATCCCAATAATCCTAGCGGTTCTTTCTTGAAGAGTTGGGAGAAGCAAGAACTCGTCGAACTCGCGCTGAAGTACGAGCTGCCTCTCATTTCAGATGAAGTGTTTCTCAATTATGAGTTCGGAAGCGAGCCGCAGCGAGTCAAGACGCTCGTCGGTGAAAAGGCTGTGCTGAGCTTTTCTTTGAACGGGTTTTCGAAAGCGACAGGTATGCCCCAGATGAAGCTTGCCTGGATGACCCTTAACGGTCCCGAAAGCGACCAGCGTGCAGCGCGCCAGCGGCTGGAGGTGCTTCTGGACACCTATCTTTCGGTAAATACACTCGTGCAACTCGCCACCGCTCCGCTGATGGCAATCGGAGGACAGATTCGATCCGAATTGCTCACGCGAGCGACCGGGAACCTCAGATCCGTGGCCACCTTTCTTAAGGAGAGCCCGGTGCATGTTCTGCATACCGAGGGCGGCTGGTCCGTCATTCTGCGGTTACCCGCAACACTTTCCGAGGAGGCATGGATCTCAAATCTTCTCGACCAAAAGAATGTCCTGCTCCAGCCAGGCTTCTTCTTCGATATGGCGTCTGAGCCGTTCGCGGTGGCCAGCCTGATTACGAACCCGAATATCTTAGAAGAAGGACTCTCGAGGGTGCGCGATTTCGCCTTGAACCATAGCTAAGCGATTGGCAAGACCGGTCATTCGATGCTGAAAGCTTGTTTCACCTCGAATTGTTGGCCGGCGAGCAGATCCTTAACTGTGATCAGCACAACGTATCCGCCGAGGGGATTCCCTTTTCCGATCTTCAAGGCAACATTGCCAGGAATAAACTGGGCAGGATAAAAGCTACCCTCTTCGAGATTGGCAGCCACCGGATTTTGGATTAAAGGTTTTCCTCGAGGATCAAGGACGGTCACTCCATAACCAACGTGATGCTGGTTTTCCGGTCCATTACGGAAGCCCACGATTTCGAAGCGCGCGTACACGGTATCGCCCGGACTGTAGGCGGGCACTTCCAGTGGTTCATTATCGTTCTCGCCGCGTAAGAATCTGAAGTTCTCGACCTTAACGGTGGGCGAAGGCTGGATGCGGGTCCCACCAATGAGAAATGGGAATTGTCTCGTGGTCTCCGTTTTGCCAAATAGATCCGTGGCAGTGATTTGCACCTGAAAGTCGCCCGCTGCAGTGAACGAAGGCAGCAGGAAAGAGCCGCGCCGCTTCGGCACCCAATTCTTGTCCTCAGGGCTTAAATCCGCCTGAATACCGTCCGATACCGGCGCCGCGAGCGCGCGTCCCTCGTGGTCGCGAACGGTCACGTCGTAATGCAAGGAGATCTTTCTGGTCTCACCGGCGTTCTCGGAATGGATGGCAAACCCGGCAATCTCGAATGTGAAAAACAGATAGTCACCCGGAAGGAATTGGTATTCCGAGGAAACGAACGGGCCGTCTTCCGCTGAAGAGATGCCGCCGTTAATGACCGCAAGCGCATTTTCGCCAGCCCGGGCGCGAGCCGCCGCAGAAAAAAGTGCTGGAAAAGCAACTATTCTCGACAGAGCAACTCGTCTGCTCAGAGGTGCATCGAAGGGGCACAACTTTTGGTACAAACTTCTACGAATCTGGTTGATCGGGCGCACAAAATCATGCATAAAATTTTTGAAATCCCGGTCGTCTCACTAGCTCTCCTGGCCGGTGCACTCTCCGCGCCTCTGGCGAGATCACAATCGGTTCATCCGGTCACCGGACGCCGCATAGCTCCCGTTATGGATCTCAGCGGGGCCGACTGGCTTGATAGAGAAGACCGCGAACGTGAAGAGCAGCCTGCAAAAGCCATCGCTCAACTAAATCTTAAACCCGGCATGATGATCGGCGATGTTGGTGCCGGTACGGGGTTCTATGCGATCCGAATGGCGAAATGCGTCGCGCCGGCTGGTCGAGTTTTCGCGAACGATATTCAGCCCGGTATGCTGGAGCGGCTTACTGCAAATGCGATGGCCCAGAAAGTGACGAACGTGACATCTATTCTCGGTACAGAGTCGGATCCAAAGCTTCCTTCGGGAAAGCTGAATCTCGTGCTGCTGGTAGATGTTTACCACGAATTTTCGCGGCCCCAGCGGATGCTTGACCGCATTCGAGATTCTTTGACGCCGGGCGGGGAACTAGTGCTGCTCGAGTTTCGGAAGGAAGACCCTTCCGTGCCAATCCGGCCGGAACACAAGATGAGTGTTCAGGAGGTCAAGGCAGAGGTCATACCGGAAGGTTACAGTTTCGAGAAAGTGGTGGACACTCTTCCCTGGCAGCACATCATTTTCTTCCGAAAACCAGACTAGGCTAACGACCGAGGAAGGCTACCTGCACGTGCGGGACAGCGGATTGGCTGTGAAAGGCAAGTTGCGTTCCCAGCGCCACCAACGCAATCAGTACGGCAACACGCAGGGGCAAGGGCGCGATTCGGCCCGCTAGAAAGGAACCCGTCACGGCGCCCAGAATACCGCCGGCCACGAGTTTCAGGAGCAGCGCGTTATCGTAATTGCCTGTGCTGAGGTGGAAGGCACTCCCGGCTGCTGCAACGACCAGGCCGAAGCAGAGATCAGTTCCCACCACTTCTGCAGACGAGAGCGTTGTGGCGCTGAAGAGAACCAAAGATCCTAAAGCCCCCGCGCCTGCTGAGGAGAAACCAACCTCCGCTCCGATGGGGAGGGCGATCCAGGGCAGTAACCGGGAACGCTCCTTAATACCGCGAGCTTTCCTAGGCGCAGCGATGCGGTAAAGGTGGAAGCAGGCGGTCGACGCAATCAGGATGCCTAATCCAGCGTAGAGCCATTGGCTGTAAGCTCCACTCTTCAGTGATCCAAGTAATAGTGAACCCCCCACCACTCCAGGAAGTCCGCCGGCCAGCATGAGGCCAAGCACCCGAGCGCTGACCTGTCGCCTTACTATGTAGGCCGGAACTGAAATCACCTTGACGATAGCCCCGAAAGTCAGGGCGGTGCCAACTGCGGCGGCGGGCGGAACGCCCAACAGGAGAATCAGAAGGGGAGTTGTCATGGTGCCGGCACCGACGCCGGTGAGCGAGATCGCCAGCGCGATACCAAACCCGAGCAAAAGCTCCACGTCAGTGTGCCTCAGCGATATGGATCCCGCATTCGAGCTTTCGGCCGGCCCATCTACCCGAGCGCAGATTGTTTGAGTCGGTCGGTTTTGCTGTACACGGGGCGCAGCCGATACTGGTATACCCATCGTTATACAGCGACAGAACGGGAATGTTCCGCGCCCCGGCATACTGCCAAACTTCCTTGTCCGTCCAAGCGGCTAATGGGCTAACCTTCAGCAGTTCCTTCCCGGAAGGCAGGGGGAAGGAATCGACCGCCTTCAGATTCGCGCGGGTCGGGGACTGCACTCTCCTAAGGCCCGTAAACCAAATGTCGTACTGCTCGAGCGCGGCAAAGAGCGGACCTACCTTGCGCAGCCTGCAGCACTCATCGGGCCTCGTTTGAAAAAGCTGGCCGAAGTTCGCTTCGTGCGTCTCAAGCGCATCCTGCGGCGTGACGTTGACGAGGTTGAGGTTGTAGCGCTTCGCCATTTCATCGCGATATCGATAAACCTCCGGAAAATGATAGCCGGTTTCGAGGAACAGGACCGGCACGTTGGGAATCTGCTCGCGGACGAGTTCGAGAGCGATCATGTCTTCCGTCTGGAAGCTGCATGTCACGCATGCCGAGCCGATCGATTGCAGAGCTTCTGCCACGATCTCTCGTGCCTCAGTAGCGATGTCGGTTGCGAGAAGCATCGGATTTCCTTTCCCTGCCGCAAGAACTAAAACCAGCCTACGAAGCGCCAATCCCTGCTGGTCACACCCGCAGCGTACCATAATCTCTACTAAACCGATGTGCTTTGATTGCGAGCTGATTCGGAATCCTGCAAATCTCGATCAACATCATGATTCCGAACCTAAAAAGGGTCGCTTTGGTTATGCGGCTGATGGGCTTGGGTAGTTGGCTACGGGCCCAGGTAGTTGGTGCATCAATAGCCGGCACCGTGCGGGATGAATCTGGCGCGCCACTGGAAGGGGCGAAAATCACGGTTAGGGACGCAGAAACAGGTTCTTCGCGCTCCGTTGTATCGGATGCATCAGGGCGTTATTCCGTTTTCTCGATTGAGATAGGGCGGTATACGTTGTCTGCTAGTAAATGCGGCTTTCAACCCAGGTCAAGACAGGTATCAACCTCGTGATCGGGCAGGAGGCGCAGGTGGACTTGGGATTGAAGGTGGGTGAACTTCGTCAGGTGACGGTCGAAGAGAGGCCTGATCCGATTACCGTTTCCACGGAGGAAACTTCGGGTCTCGTTAATGAACGGCAAGTCAAGGAATTGCCGCTGAATTGCCGGAGTTACGACCAGTTGATGACGCTGAACCCCGGCACGGTAAATTACACGTCGCAACGCTCGGGTGGTGTCGGAACCTCCAACTCGGCTGTGGGAAATATGTTCGCCGTCTCAGGCCGCCGTCCTCAGGAGAATCTTTTTCTCCTGAACGGGGTCGAATACACCGGCGCTTCCGAGATAAACAATACGCCAGGCGGGGCAAGTACTCGGGGTAAATGCTGCCCGTGAGTTCAATGTAGTCACCGAGACCTACGGAGCGGAATACGGGAAGCGCCCCGGTGCACAGGTCAGCATCGTGACTGCTTCCGGTACGAATCAGGTTCATGGCTCGGTGTACGAATTTCTGCGGAACCGCGATCTGGACGCGCGAAACCTCTTTGGTCGCAAACCAATTCCACAGTTCCAACGCAACGAGTTTGGCGGCGCGATCGGCGGGCCGGTCAGGAAGAATAAGGTTTTTCTCTTCGGCAACTACGAAGCCTTTCGGCAGCGTTTGGGATTGAGTGACGTGACGTTCGTTCCGGATGATGAGGCGCACGCGGGATATCTTCCGAACGCTAACGGCCAACTGACGCATATTGGCGTCAACCCAAGTGCCGCCAAGCTTCCAGCGTTGTGGCCTCTACAGAACGGGCCAGATCTCGGGAGCGGCATCGGCCTTGCCTATAGCAACCCGAAGCAGAGCATCCGTGAGGACTTCACTTCGGAACTACACGGGCGGACTACAACCTTTCCGAGAAAGACACTCTTTTCGCCGTGTACACAGTCGATGACAGCGCGGACAATACACCTTCCGCCAATCCTCTGAGCGGAGTTCTCGAGACATTACGCGAGCAGGTCGCGAGCATCCAGGAGCAGCATGTGTCTTCTCCGCGTGGTGCTTAACACGGTCCGGTTCGGGTTCTCACGGGCCGGTTATTTCTTCACTGGCTACACGCCTGTCGATCTACCCGGGTGGGTTGAGGGCTCTCCTGTTGGGCCGGCAGTAATCGGCGGCGGAACCGCCCTGAACGGCGCCTCCCAGATTACTCTCGGCGGCACAAACGCCGGGAGCAACCTGTCGGCAGTGCGAAATCTCTTCACATACGACGACCACGTCGCAATTACGCACGGCATTCATCAGATCGAAGCCGGAGCCTGGCTGCAGCGCATCCAGGCAAACGACAATCTTGCTCAGTATCATTACGGACAGGCGTCCTTTGGCAGCCTGGCGAATTTCCTCGCTGGTTCTGTTTCGACATTCACCGTAATCCCGTTCCCGACACCTCTGGGCTGGCGTTCGGTGGAAGGAGCGGGCTTTGTGCAGGATGCTATCCGGCCGGTCCGGTCGCTCAAATTGCGAGTTGGCTTTCGCTTTGAATTGACCAACGGGTGGAACGAAGCGCACGGACGCGGATCGAATTATGGGTTCCAGAACGGAGTTATAGAGACCGATCCCCTCATTGGAAGTTCGGTCTTCACCGTCAATCGCGCAAAGTTCCTGTCTGAACCCAGATTTGGGTTTCGTGGACCCCTTCGGGAAGAGTAAGACCGTAATCAATGGCGGCTTCGGACTTTACAGGATGCGGCTGGACAATCTGGACTACAGACTGGATCAGAACGCGCTCTCCAACTCGACCCAGAGTCTCAAGAACGTTCCGTTGTCTCAGTTGCGCGTGGTTCCAGGTTCGCCGCTCCCATCAGGAGGGCTTATTTCGCCGAGCGGCATCCAGCCCGACGCGTATACTCCAACGGTACTTTCTTGGACCCTCAAAGTGCAGCAGGAGATTGCCCGCGATACGACGCTGTATGTAGGTTATGTAGGCTCACATGGTTACCACCAGATGCTCTCGCTGGACGCAAATGAGCCTTTTCCGACTATTTGTCCCGCGTTACCATGCCCGAGTTCGCTCGGTCCCGGTAGCATCTATTACCCTAAAAACACCGCACTCAGCAATCCAAAGCTGGCTAACACCACATCCTGGTTTTCAGAAGGAGTGAGTTCCTACAACGCTCTTGAGGTCGACCTGAACCGGAGATTCAGCAGCGGTCTGCAATTTCGCGGCGCTTACACCTATTCGAAGAGTCTGGACGACCGCACGGCCTGGAATAGCAGTGTTGTCTCAAACGCACCCGGATTTGCAATGTTTCCTTTGAACCCGAAGTGGGATTGGGGGCTCTCAACCACCGACGTCCGGAATTTGGCCACCCTCAACGGCATGTATGAGTTGCCATTCGGAAGGGGTAAGCACTTCCTTGGCGGTGTTGCCGGATGGAGTGACAAACTCGCGAGCGGATGGACCGTTAGTGCGGTCGAGACGATCCAATCAGGGCTTCCGTTTACGCCCCAGCTCGGTTTCAATCCTACTAACAAGGGAGACAGCCGGAACCCGATCCGGCCCTCTTGGAATCCCGCGTTCTCCAGACCCGTAATTCTGGGCGGACCAAATTTGTACTTCAATCCATCGGCCTTTGTCAGTCCCACGAACGGAACGTATGGCAACGTCGGGCGTGACACCCTGATTGGAACCGGCATCGCGACTCTCGGCTTCTCGGCGCTCAAAACGACGAGTCTATCCGAGAGAATCAGACTGCAATTTCGTGCAGAGTTCTTCAATTTTCTTAACCACGCGAATTTCTCAACCCCAAATCCCGGCGTATTCCCATCCGCTGCTACGATTCCTTCACCCAAGGCGGGCGTGATCACTGCGACCTCAACCACATCGCGGCAGATTCAGTTCGGGTTGAAACTGCTTTTCTGAAATGCTGTCAAGATGAAGGCATGCCGTTTGCCGGCCTTCGCGTACTCAGTCTCGAAAGCCGCCGGGCTGCTGAAATCGAAGTGCTTATACGCAAGCAGGGCGGGGATCCTTTCGTTGCTCCATCAGTGAAAGAACGCGGATTGGACGATCACGCGGACGCCTTTCGACTGCTCGAGTCACTGGAGCAAGGCGCGCTGGACATGCTGATTTTAATGACGGGCGTCGGCCTGACCTTTTGGCGGGACGTCATCGCGGGCAGCTACTCAAGCGGGCGGGCAGATAGTGCGTTACGCCGGGTCAAACTCTTGGCGAGAGGTCCCAAACCGAGTTCCGTTCTGCGCGCGTCAGGAATAACTCCCGATATCACGATACCGGAACCGAATACGTGGCGAGAGATCATCCCGGTGCTCGCCGGACGGCCGGAGCGGAGGCTCGGAGTCCAGGAATATGGGCGGCCCAACCAGGAGTTCGTCGAAGCTCTTATCCGTCTTGGCGCCGAGGTCGACACCTTCGCGTTATATCGGTGGGAACTGCCGGACAATATCGAGCCTCTCAAAGAAGCGATTCGAAGGCTCGCAAGTCGGGATACCGATGTTGTGCTCCTCACCGCTAGCGTTCAGCTGGACCACCTCTTCAGAGTCGCCGCGAGCGAGGGAATGGCGGACCAGGTACTGCATGCTCTAAAGGCGCAAGTGGCCATCGGCTCGATTGGCCCGGTGATGAACGAAGCACTAGCCGGCCACGGTCTGTCGCCTGACATTACTCCGGCTTCTCCCAAGATGGGCGCGCTGGTTTACGCAGCAGCTGAAGAGTCTTCTGCCGCTTTGGACCGGAAGCGCCGGGAAGAATATCCTACTGGAAGTTAAGAGACCGTTTTTCAATTGCCTGATGTGCGCTGGCCAGAACGGCAGCAGCCAACTCTCTGCGGGAGGCGGAAGCGAACGCCCAACCGGCCAAAAGAACTGCCGGGCTAGCCGATTCGACAACACGGGCCAGGTCTTGCAAGGTAGTCTGGAGGATTGCCTGGTCTGGGCGCGACACGTTGCTGACCAAAACACATGGCAATTCTGGTGACTCTCCGCCTTCCAGCCACTCACTTGCAAGTCTTGCGAATTCTGAGCCAGGCATGTAAACAACCCGCGTAGGCGGGAGATCGGAGTTCTTTTCCTTTGCGTGATGGCCGGACAGGAACAGGATGCTCGAGGCAGCGCCGCGATCAGTTAAAGAGCAATTGACCGCCGCCGCCGCTGCGAAGGCAGTCGTGATTCCCGGCACGATCTCGAATGGTACTTGCGCTGCTCTCAAGGCTCCAATCTCCTCGCCTGCTCGTCCGAAGATCAGCGGATCACCGCTCTTTAGACGCACAACTCGCATACATTGCCTGGCGCTTTCGATCAGCCTGCCATTGATCTCTGTCTGAGTAATACGCTTCGCGCCGCATCTTTTTCCAACACTGATAACGAGCGCAGCGGCGCTTGCAAGTCCCACAACCGCAGGTGAGACCAGATCGTCATGATAAATGATGTCTGCCGATTTTAGAAGCCCGGCAGCCTTCAATGTGAGCAGTTCCGGGTCTCCCGGCCCGGCGCCTACGAGATACACTTTGCCAGGTTGGGCTTGAGTCATCGGCTAGGATTCACGAACCGGCAACCAGTGCTTCTTCGGACCCGACACTGCGGCACGGGCAGGTCGCCGGATCGCAAGCTTCGCGGCGGGCGAGTTGCCCGAGCAGCGAGATCCGCTTCGGTCCAGGAGCGACCGTGCGATTGATGTGACGCCGAAGTTCTCCAACACGGGCCAGCCACGATCCCGTATCGGCGGGCAGCGCTTCGTCGATCTCCGCCCTGAGCTGTTGGGCGAACGCCGGGCTTTCTCCTGTCGTCGAGATTGCTACTTGTAAGGCGCCACGGCGCACAATCGAACCGAAGTAAAAGTCGCAATACTCCGGATCATCCACGACATTCACCAGCCTGCCCCGAGAAACAGCTTCGGCATAGACCTTATGATTCAACTCCGGATTGTTCGTTGCTGCAATGATCACAGTAGCGCCTTCCAGGTCCGAGTCCGAATATTCCTTTCGAATGAAACAAATGCGGCCTTCCACTGCCATCTGTTTTACTTCTGGCAGAGCTTCTGGCGCAATTACCCGTACTTCGGCGCCACACTCGAGCAGCACGCGAAGTTTCTCGAGCGCAATCCTACCAGCTCCCACAACCAGGCAAGGCCGCCCTTGCATCTTCATAAACATCGGCAACAGGGGCGGGTCGCCAATCATTCAGCAACTCCCGCCGGCACTCGCTCGCGCTGTACATCGCGCTCGACCGCCGGGGCGTTATCTCCCGCCAGCAAGGCGCGAAGTTGTTCATTGCTCCGGGTGCGGAAAAAACTTTGCAGGTTCTCTTCCGCGCGCCGTTCGTTCATGTAAGTGCCGAGTAAGCGTTCGAGAGCGTCAGGGATTTCGGTTGCCGGACAGCGATAGCCGACCGGTCGCGCAATGGCGCCATCCGTTCCCACGCCTCCACCTAAGCAGAAGTAGTATGCATCGACGAGCGCGCCATTGTGCTTGATCTTTTTTCCTTCGATCCCGACGTCGGCAATCCAGTGCTGCCCACAGCTGTTAGGACAGCCCGTCACATGCAGTTTCAGCTGCTGATCAAAGGCGGGCAGCCGCGTGTCGAGTTCGTCTACCAGCCATCGCGTGAACTCCTTGGTCTCCGTGATGGCAAGTTTGCAGAACTCCGTGCCCGTGCAGGTGATCGCTCCGCGCCAGAAAGGTGATCCCTCGACTTTCAGCTGAATGTCTGCCAGTTCCTTAACGAGGCCGCTAACGTTATTTTTTGGAATGTTCAGAAACAGCAGATTCTGCGTGATCGTCGTGCTCAATTCGCCATCGCCGAAACGCTCCGCCAAATCGGCTGCCGCCTCGAGTTGATCGCCGGTGAGTCTGCCTCGCAACACAGACGCCCCCACGTAAAAAAGCTCAGGCTGCCTCTGCGGGTGAACTCCTACATGATCGCGAAAGGCGCCGTTCGGAACAGTTTCTTTTGCTGCCGGCTCGAGCGTAAAAGGCAAGCGTGCCTGAAGCTCGACGAGAAATTTCTCAGCCGTCCAGCCCTGCTTCAGAAACAAATGTTTGAGGCGTGCGCGGTCACGGTGTTCCCGCAGACCCTGCCCATCGCGGAAGATCTCGGTAATTCCACGCATGACCTCAACGGCCTGATTCACATGGACAAATGCGTCGAGCCTAACGGCGAGGTGGGGATCCGCCGAAAGCCCGCCACCCACACGGACCGAAAATCCGACCTCTTCGCCCCGGCGGACCGCTGTAAGGCCGATGTCGTTTATCTCTGGATAAGAGCACCACTGGGCGCAGCCCGTGATTGAGATCTTGAACTTCCTGGGAAGGTTGTAGAAGTCCGGATTTCCGGCGAGCATACGCGCCGCCGCGACAGAGACCGCAGCCGCGTCGAAAACTTCGTCACCTGCCACACCTGCAAGCGGGCAACCGGTGACATTGCGGACCACATCACCACAGGCTCCCTTGGGCGAAAGGCCTACTGACGCAAGTGCATCGATTGCGTCCGGGATAACTTCGATAGGAAGCCAATGCAGTTGGATGCTCTGTCGAACGGTGATGTCGGCTAAATTTCGGCCATGTTGGCGGCTGATGTCGGCGATCGCTCGGAGTTGGGACGAGTTCAGGCGTCCGTTAGGGATGCCGATGCGCAGCATGAAATACTCGGTCGCTTTGCCCTCACCGCCTTGGCCGCCCAGAGCGCCCAAACCGTCCCCCTGGGTGTAAATGCCCCACCACTTGAAGTAAAGGCTTGCCCATTCCGGAAGTACGCTTGCGCGGCCCTGTTTAGCAAATGAGCGGATCTCTTCGAGCGCGTCCCAAGGGTTCTTTTCGAGCTTTAATCGCTCGGTCCGCTGGGCCTTCGTTTCTTTCAATTACTGCTCCTTCAATGGGTCGCCTGGCATCCGAACAGACAATACCCATCAAGTCGATAGGCATTGTCCCCTGATTCATTTTAGACCAGTACCACACGGCGATTCTGTCAAGATGGGACCAGCGCCGGATAACACGTTTGAGAACTAGCACAGCTGCTCCGGAACACTCAATCAGCAGATACATCAACTTCAGCCGGGAACACTGGAAAGCTCTGCGGGCTAATACGCCCCTGCTACTCAGCGAAGAAGAACTGGTCTCCCTTCGCGGCATCAATGAGCAGGTTTCTCTGGGCGAAGTCGAAGATGTTCTTGTTCCCCTTTCGAGACTTCTTAACCTCCACGTGGCCGCCGTTCAGCACCTCTACCAAGCCCGCCGGCAATTCCTCGGTTCGCCCACGCCCCAGCGTGTGACTTACATCATTGGAATCGGTGGCAGCGTAGCTGTAGGAAAGAGTACATTCTCCCGAGTGCTTCGAGCGTGCCTGGCGCGATGGCAGGATCATCTTCAGGTCGATCTGGTGACGACTGACGGATTCCTGTTGCCGAATCGTGTTCTCGAGGAACGAGGACTAATGCGGAGAAAAGGTTTTCCGGAAAGCTACGATCAGCGACGCCTACTTCACTTTCTATCGGATATCAAAGCAGGTATCCGTAAAGTATCGGCTCCGGTCTATTCGCATTTACAATACGACATCGTTCCGGGTGCGTCGCAGGAGATAGAACAGCCTGACATCTTGATTCTCGAAGGTCTGAACGTACTGCAATCGCCCAATCCCGCGCGAGATTCATCGCGAGTGTTCGTCTCTGATTTCTTCGATTTTTCGATTTACCTCGACGCTGCGGAGCATATTGTCGAACGCTGGTATGTCGAACGCTTTTTGCGTTTGAGAGAAACTGTGTTCCAAAATGCTTCTTCTTATTTTCACCGTTACGCCCAACTCTCCGAATCCGAGGCTGTTGAAACAGCGCGGCAGATCTGGCGTGAAATCAACCTTGTGAATTTAAGAGAAAATATTCGGCCAACGAAGGAGCGTGCCCACTTGATCTTGGAAAAAGGCGAGCAGCATAGTGTCGAAAAAATACGCCTGCGCCGCGTTTGAATGTATGAGGATGGTGGACCTGGACGGGTTCGAACCGTCGACCTCTTCCATGCCATGGAAGCGCGCTCCCAACTGCGCCACAGGCCCGTAATGGATGGTTTACGTCCTGAGAATAACACATTAAGTACCGGCCTCTAAGGTAGTCCACCCAGGTCTCCGTACCTCAACTTTTGCCCTCGAAAACTATTGACTCAAGGCGCGGTTCAGGCGGACAATCGAACGGTCGGACATTGAGCACAAGCTGCTCCGATAATCCGATCTCCGTCTTGCAAATGAATAACGCTGTTACACGGGTCTCTGCCTCGTCGAAGGACTTCCCGCTGAACCATGACGATCGTAACGATCATCAACTGTCGGATGTTCACCCATCCTGTATAACCGACCTTGCGCACGAGTTGCGCCAGCCATTAAGCACGATCGAATCACTTGCATATTATTTGGAGATTACGACTGATGACGACGAGGTCTGCTATCACTTGAAGCAGATTCGCTCAATGGTTGGCCGGGCAAGTCAAATCCTCGAGCACGCATCTCTTGCCTAGAAATTCAGGATTCCCCTCGCTTCGAAGTTTCTAACGCGTCGATCCGATTTTTGAGTTGGCGTAATTGCTCACGAAGCTCAGGAATTTTGCTTACGTTAGCAAGCCCTTTCAGATGCTGTCGAACCGGTCTCGCAGGTATGCCCCAAACGGGCTCCTTGGCTGGTACACGTTGATAGCTTAAAATACCAGCCTTGGAAGCGACGACTGCTTTTGACGCGATTGTGGCTTTCTCGCCCGCTCCCACTTGTCCACCGATAACGGCGTAGTCATCAACGACTACGCCTCCCGCAAATCCCGTTTGAGCGGCGATAACAACGTGTTTACCAATGCTGCAATTGTGTGCGATGTGAACCAAATTATCTAACTTCGTTCCAGTACCGATCAGAGTGACACCCAGTGCAGCTCGATCAATGCAGCTGTTCGCACCGATTTCCACATAGTCCTGGATATGAACCGTTCCTACTTGGGGAAACTTTTCGTAATGGTCATCGGTCAAAGCGAATCCAAATCCATCGGCGCCAATGACAGAACCGGAATGGAGAATTACGTTTGAGCCAATCTGCACATCATGGTAAAGCGTAACGTGCGGGTGAATCGTAGTGTGTTCACCAATTCGAACGCCCTCGCCGATATGAACCTGGTCCCCTATGCAACAACCCGAGCCGATATGCACGGCTGCTTCGATGATGGTATACGCGCCGATATAGCAATCGCTTGCGATCCGGGTATTTGCCGCGATTATTGCGCTCGGATGAGTAAACCCCAATCGGCGCGGTCTCTGATATAGGTGGGCGAGACACTTGGCGAAAGCGGCCCGGGGCTCAGAGACTCGAATGATTGACCAATCACCGATGACATCAAAGGAGGGCAGTACGACCAGGCAACCGGCCTTCGAATCTGCGGCTGCGGTATTCGCTTTCGAACTGACGACGAAAGACAAATCTGAGGGACCGGCTGCTTTGAGCGAGTTTGCACCACTAATAGTCCGTTCCAGATCCCCCTTTGCGGCACCTTGGCACAGTTCCGCGAGGGCGGCCACCTTTAAAGCAGGCATGCCCCATACTTAGCATGAATGCCGGTTGACCCTTCGGTTTACGCTGCGCCAACGGCTCGGGTTCATCCCGATGCCCAGATCGGTCCTGGTACCCGCATCGGTGAGTTTTGCGTGGTCGAATCTGACGTTAAAATCGGCGCTCGCTGTGTACTCGAACCGTATGTTTATGTAAAGCGCTGGACCAGTCTTGGTGACGATAACGAAATCTCTGCGGGAACGGTACTTGGGACCGATCCGCTAGACAAGAGCTTCTCGGGCAAACGCAGCTACCTGGTCTTGGGTTCAGGGAACAAGATACGCGAACACTTTACGATTTCTCGGGGAACGCAGCCGGAATCTGAGACCAGAATTGGCAGTGGAAACTACATCATGACCTCCGGCCATATCGCGCATAATTGCAAACTGGGGGACGATATCGTTGTCGCGAGCTGCGCCTTAGTTGCCGGGTATGTGGAAATAGAAAATCAGGCGTTCGTGTCAGGTGGCGTCGTCATCCATCAATATTCGCGAGTCGGACGCCTTGCGATGATAGGTGGAAATACACGTGTTAATAGTGATCTTCCGCCCTTTTTTCTTTACTCGGATTTCAACGTTGCCGCAAAAGGCATAAACGTAGTCGGATTGAAGCGTGCCGGCTTCTCCTCGTCTGACGTCCAGGCAATCAAGTCCGCGTATCGTACTCTTTACCGCTCCGGTCTCAACCTTGAGGATGCACTGAGGCGTATCGAGACCGAAGGCTCTTCTGAATTCGCCCGAGAGCTCGTTGACTTTATACGACGGAGCAAGCGCGGCATCTGTCGCGACAGCCGGAGCTGTAGCCCCGTAGCGTGAAGCGCTTATTTCTTCGTGGCTTGCGCAATCTGTAAGTGGCTGAGACTGCTCGCGTACTGCGAGACGCCTTTCAGAAGAGCTTCAGCTATTTTCTGCCTTTGATCTGCTCGCTTGAGCAGATGTTCATCATGCGGATTCGAAACGAAGCCAACCTCGGCCAGGATCGAGGGCATGCTCGCGCCGATCAGCACCACGAACGGAGCCTGCCGCACTCCGCGGTCTCGCGAATGCGAGTTCATTCTGACCGAAGTAGGCCAAAGAGCCGATTGGATTCGTTGCGCAAATTCCCGGGACTCCTCAAGCTTGTTCTCGAGCACCGCTCTGTGCAGTAGATCGTTCAAATCCGAAATGGAGCTCACGGAACTGGCGTTCTCGCGTGTTGCCAAATCGAGTCCCACCTTGTCCGCAGTGAGATTGAAATAGAATGTCTCCACGCCTGTCGCACTTGGCTCGGGAGATGAGTTTGCGTGAATCGAGATAAACAGGTCGGCCTTTTCGTTATTGGCGATCTTGGTGCGCTGCTCGAGCGGGATGAATACGTCCCCCGATCGCGTGTAGACGACCTCAGCACCAAGTTGCTGGGTGATCAGTTTGCCTAACCTAAGTGCAATGTCGAGTACTAAATCCTTCTCGAACAGCCCGCTTGGGCCGATGGTGCCCGTATCGTGACCACCGTGACCCGCATCGATCACAACACGGCCGAGTTTAAGGCCGAAGACACGTACCAGCGATCGATCACCAGCACTGTCCCGTTTGGCAGGAGCGGCTGTAGAGGTGGATGCCGGTTTGGCTGGCGCTGACTCGCGCGAGGCAACCAGAGGAGTGGCCGCTGTATTCTCCGCAACCGTTTCAATGCTGGTGCTCAAAGAAGGGGGCTCATTCACGGAAGGGGAAATTTGCGGCACTGCGGGTCGAACCACAACGTGAGTACCGGATGTGATCTGATCTCCTGCCGGCTCTGCCTGATTGACGTCCGGCATTTTCGGGGCGCTATTCGCCACTACAGCTACGGGCGGCGGGTTTCTCTCGGTATGTCGCGCGTTCGGTAGCGTCTGTACGGATTCGCCTTTCGAAGAGTCCTGGGGCGCATTGGCAAGATCGACCTTCTGAGACCCGGTCGCGCTGCGGGCCAGCGAAACGGAAGCTTTGGTTTGGTTCTTTGGCCGGACCTCGATCATGAGTCGATCGGGATTGACGAGTTGAGAGGAGACAACATCAACCGGGCACTCCACATCGAGTACGATTCTGGTCCTTCCCGGGCTCACCTCTGCGACGCGGATCTCTCGAACCAAGCGGTCGCGTATAGCGATCGCTTGCACTCCATGCCGCGCGGCGGAGGGAGGACGCAAGCCTGTCAGGTCGAAGTAAACCCGCGCGGGTTTTTCGATCTGGTCCGAGAAGATTTTGTAATCGCCTTCAGTTTGTATTGCGATCCGGGTCACATCGCCGAAAGACCAGTAGCGGATGGCCTGCACTCGGGCCGACAAAGTCGATTGCCCTTGCGCGGAGAGATCGGGATGCAGCAGTCCAACGGCAAACAGAAAGGGAGTAGCGTAGGCGGGGAGGCGGAACATCCAGGTTGTCAGCGACTATGGCTCCTCCGAGACCGCAGCCTCGGCCGAGCAAAAGAGTGGAAGCATCGGCCAGGTAGACAGGCACATAGGGACAAAAGACCCTTGGTTTATTCCCTTGATTATAACCGGAAACGGGATAACCCAATGCAATAATTGGGCATGCAGGTGGCTGGGTTCGTGCTGGTCGGTGGCCAAAGTTCGCGTATGGGACGCGATAAAGCTAGACTGCCGGTCCAGTCGCATTTGCTTGTAGAGGATGTGGCATACAAAGTCGGTTGTATCGCCAAAAATGTAGCCTTAGTTGGAGAATCGCTCCGTTATCGCGATCTCGGCCTGGAATGTTTGGATGATTTGCGTGCCTCGATGGGGCCTCTGGCCGGTGTGGAGGCCGCGCTCGCCAGCCGTCGGGGAGATCTGAACCTGGTTGTTGCGTGCGACATGCCCAGTTTGAAAGTCTCCTGGCTTGAGGAACTGGTCCGTCAAGCTTTGGACAGGAAAGAGGAGTGTATGGTGGCGCAGGATTCAGCGGGTATCATCCACCCGCTCTGTTCGGTCTGGAAAAGTTCCTGCCTGCCCCGCGTTGAAGAGGCTCTCGCCTCTCGCCGCTTGCGACTGTTCGATCTTCTGGAAAGCCTGAATGCGCACCGTGTCTCTCTCGCCGACCCGATGTACAACGTCAATACTCCGGAAGAATGGCAGGCCTGGCAAACCCACGAGACGCGAAGCGCAGAGGTTGCACGGTTGACGACGGATGGCTAGCGAGGAATTTCCCCACTACATTGAATTCCGGCATGTGAGCAAGACGTTTGATCATCCGGTGCTCAAAGATGTGAGCTTCTATGTGGACGCGGGCCAAACTCTGGCCATCATCGGACGTAGTGGTGTAGGTAAATCGGTCAGCTTGGGCCACATCATGGGCTTCATTAGGCCCGATAGCGGACAGGTCATTGTTGCGTACACCGACATCACCCAAATGTCGGAGGAGCACCTGAGAGCCATTCGAAAGAAAGTAACCATGGTTTTTCAATCCGGAGCGCTCTTTGACTCGCTTACGGTGGGCGAAAACGTGGAATTCTCACTCGAGACTCGCGAAGGTTACGACGAGCAGACCAAAGAAGATGTAGTGGATGATCTGCTGCGGAAAGTAGACTTGGCCAACGTCAAAGATTCTTACCCCGGTGATCTAGCCACCGGATACAAACGCGCCGTTGCTATTGCGCGCGCTCTGGCGGCGCATCCGGAGTGCATTCTCTACGACGAGCCGACCACCATGGTGGATCCCATCATGTCCGATCACATCGGGAACCTAATGCTGCGTCTCAAGAAGGAGCTGAAGCTGACCGCCGTCGTGGTAACCCACGACCTCGACCTCATGCGAAAGGTCGCGGACACGGTGATGTTTTTGTACAAGGGCGAAGCCATTTTCTTCGGTCCTGTAGACAAGCTGGAGACCTGCAATCACCCGCATGTAAAGCAATTTTTGGCAATGGACCGGGTGGAAATTGTAGGGAAAATTGAGGAGACTTAGTTCTTCGTGGAGAGTCGTTGTTTGAACGCCAGCCATTTTCGCCTCAGCCATCCCTCGTGCTGTTGTGATTGCTGTTGGCTCTTCACCTTACCCGCGTCGGCCGTGTTGGGATCACTTTGCCGCGATGCGCCGTAATCTTGTGTTTTCACCAAATGAACTAATGTTCCGTCGAACAGGTATGTGCGCTGGCGAAACTTGCCATCCTCGTCCTTAGTTATTAGACTAAATTGCCGGCCGAATGTAGTTGACTCCTGCGAGTCTACCCGCACCGGGAAATAGCCTTCGACCTCGCGCTGTCGATACGACGTTTCGTATCGGTGATGACGCCTGTTCCACAGAAAGACGCGCCACGAATCGAAGTCCAGGGTTTCACCCTCTAAGGCAGTTGTCCAAAGCCAATTGTGCTTCTGTCCTTCCCGCTCGTCATTCACCGTTCCGAGATCGAAATAAGAGGTGATGTGTCTTCCCGCCGCGTACTGAGCGACCTCATCCGGTACCGACATCATCAGACTATGTGAGAGCACCCAGCCCGTCTGATTGTTTTTCGTTCGTACGAGTGTCCAAGCATCCATAACGGGTGGCTTCTCGGCTTTGGCCGAGGAAGATTTCGAGCTCGTCTTAGGCTGCGGATCTGTCGCGTGCTCCGCGCTTCCCACTCGATCCGTGGCACCCCAGAGGGCGGTCCAGTTCTTTGGCGGCCCCGGCGGAAGCGGCATTGGCGGCTGCTTCGAACTGGTCTTCGCCTGGCGGGCCTTTCGCTGCTTGCGAGATTGAGGTCTGGCTTTCGTGATGCTCGTGAGCCACGGTTGCGGCGCGGATGTAACCCGCGGCTCGACTGCACGGCCCAGCACACTCACCAGCCCGCCTTCGGGTATTTGTGCAAAGGCCGGGGATCTCCGGTTCGGATCGATATGTATGTTGAGGTTCTCGTATGCTGTTGCTGCTCCTTCGGAGGGAAGCCGCAGGTCCGCTGCTCGTTGCCGCTTGATGCGATCCATCTCTTCCGGACTGAGCAAATCAAACGAGTCGAGCCAACCTTCAGCTCCTTTCGTGGTACGCACCTTCGCGAAACGACGGCGAACCTCGAGGATATCGACTTGCTCGCCGTGACTCAGCGTGGCAACCGTACTGTTCTTCCCATTCAGTTGCGCGCGTAAACTTACTGATGCTGGAGCGATGTACGCTTGGGGCAGAGACTGGTCAGTTTGGGTATTGCAGCCGAGTGAGGCGCAAATCAAAAGCAGTGCACAGCCAGCTGCGAATTGCCGCGGCCTCGCCCAAAACTGGCCCGGGGTGATGTGCGTCCCAGCCTCAGCAGGCCGGCTTTCAAAAGATGATCCAGCGCCGGACGAACAACTCAGATGGTTCTCCTCAGGGCAGGAGACGTGCAAGTTCCTTTAAGATACACCGGTTCATAATGACCTTCATGCCTGCGGCTGCTGCTTTCTCGGCGCCTTCTGGACTAATGACACCCTCCTGCATCCAGATACACTTGGCGTCACCCTTTTGGATTGCCTGGTCAACCACTTCGGGCACCAAAGCGGACCGTCTGAAGATATCGACGATGTCTACCGTTTCCGGAACTTCCATCAACGAAGGGTAAGCACGCTCTCCCAGCACTTCAGTCTCCTGCGGATTGACCGGGAAGATCCGGAAGCCCTGCCGTTGCAGAAAGCGCGAAACACCATTGCTGGCCCGCTGCGGATTACTCGACAACCCGACCACCGCGATCGTCCTGGCGGATTTGAGTAGTGCCGTAAGTTCGCTGTCGTTCATCTCCGTTACACCCTCGCCTTCTTCTTGAGCGGCGCATCCAGTTGAGTCAATTTCTGGAACCGTGCCACTTCAGTGTTTGTCAGCGTTCGATAGGAGCCCGGTCTTAAAGTGCCCAGATCCAGAAAGCCGATTTTGACGCGCTTCAGCTTCTCGACCAGCCGGCCAAAGTGCTTGAACATGATTCGAATCTGATTCTGCCGCCCCTCGACGAGCCGCACCTCGTACCATGGGTTGATCCCCTTCCGGATCAGCTTCAAACCTGCCGGCGCAGTGCGCTGGCCATGCATCGGAATACCGGAACGGAACTCTTCCTCCTGCTCCGGAGTCAGCCCACCGTTCACTTTCACAAGATAGGTTTTGATGACGTGGCTCGCCGGGGACATGAGCCGGTTTGCGAACTCTCCGTCGTTTGTAAGGAGGAGCAATCCTTCGCTCGCATAATCGAGACGACCGATCGGATAAATTCGCTCACGCAGGCCCTTGAAAAAAGACATCACCGTTTGCCTCCCTTCAGGATCGGTCGCCGTTGTGACGCAGTTCTTTGGTTTATTCAGGGCGAAATAAACGTGATGTTTAGGTGCAGTTACCGGCTGACCATCTACCTTCACCTTATCTCGCGACAGGTCAGCCTTTGAACCCAGTTCGGTAACCGTTTTTCCGTTTACCGACACGTGTCCCGCCGTGATCAGTTCCTCGGCTTTTCTACGGCTCGCAATCCCCGCGTGGGCGAGGATTTTTTGAAGGCGTTCTTCAGCCATTCTCCTGCTCCGCTTCGGGCCGAGGTTCCGGCTTCTCGGCATCAAGCTCATTCATGTCGGGCTCTTCGCCTTCGAGCTTGAGTTGTTGGGAGTTTACCTCCGGCTCCTCCTGCGCGGCTTCCGGCATTCCTTCTTCGCTCTCACCAAGCACGAATCGGCCCAGCTCTTCAAATTCTTTAAGTGTCGGAAGCTCCGCCAGGCTATTAAGCCCGAACTGAATCAGAAACTCGCGAGTTGTCCTGTAGAGAATCGGTTTCCCCAGCACATTCTTCCGGCCGGCGGCTGCAATCAACTTGCGGTCTAGCAGGGTCTTCAGGACACCTGCTCCCTGTACACCGCGAACTTCCATGATCTCCGGAGCGGTAATAGGCTGTTTATAGGCCACAACCGCCAAAGTTTCCAGCGCTGCCAGGGAGAGCTTGAAGGATGGCTGCAGCTTGTTGACAAAACGCCGAATCGATTCGTGATACTCAGGTTTCGTCGACATCTTATACCCGCCCGCCAGTTCCCGGATGGAGAGGCCGCGGTCAGGCGCGTTGTACTCGCTTACAAGTTGCTGCAAGATCTCGTTGACCGCGTCAATCGGCTGCTGGACTGCCGTGGCGATCTGCTCAGCAGTGAGGGGTTCGTCCGTGATGTAAATTGCCGCTTCAATTACGGCTTTTAGAGCCACCGAAACGCTGGTGGCGGGCGCCTCTTGCATGACAGCATCTGCGATCACTACTTCGTCGAGCGTAAGGCCGTTGCTGTTCTCCGGCTGTTCGGTCCCAGCCGACTCGGTTTCGAGGGCCTGATCTAATTCTTCCATGCGCGAGATCAGCGGTAATCCTGTTCTACCTTGGTGAGTTCTTCCGTGTTCGGCTCGGCGTCGAGGAATGCCGGCCCCCGCTGCAAGCCGATATCTCCAAAAGCCTCAACCTGTGCGAGTGCGACGCTTTGCGCTTTTACCAACTCGAGGATGGCGAGAAAGAGACACACCATGGCTCGTCTGCTGCGCTGCCGCTCAAAAAGCCGGGTGGTCGATAAAGGTTCGGTCACGCGCGAGTGCATCAGCTGATCGCGAAGGAAGCGAATCATCTCAGGTACACTGACCGATTCCCTGCCAATCTCATAGACAGGGCGGTTCTTGGCGCGTTCCAGGATTGCCTGGAAAGTCCTGACGAGGTCGAAAACGGTTGCGGTAACAGCAGGTCCCTGATCCTCTGCCAGGAACTCTTCAATCTGCGGGTTGGACCAGACTGCTTCCTCTATGATCCGCTTCTGCTGCAGCATTTCGGCGGCATTTTTGAATCGCTCGTGCTCGATAAGCCGTTCGACGAGCTCTTTGCGCGGATCTTCTTCGGGAGCAATCCTCTCGAGTTCCGGATCCTTTGGGAGTAAGAGATTACTCTTGATGTGAATCAGCGTCGCCGCCATGTACACGAAGTCTGAGCTCAACTCGATGTCGAGCTCCATCGCCTTCTGCATGTACTCGAGATACTGGGCGGTAATCCTCGCGATCGGAATGTCGTAGATGTTGATCTGTTGCTTACGGATGAGATCAAGTAGGAGGTCGAGAGGCCCTTCATAATGCTCGAGATGAAAGTTGAAAGGCGAGGACACTCAACCTCACAGTAACACGCAAAACACGTGTTCCCGGCCAAAACGAGGGGCTTCTCAGCACCTCAGGACGGGGCCAGAGTATTGATGCTCAGGGGGCGTTTTGCCTCGTAATCCGCGATCGCAGATTCCTGCTTCAAAATAAAGCCAAGCTCATCGACCCCTTCGAGCATGCATTGCCGTGCAAACGGGTCGATGAAGAAGGACACCGAGGAACCATCGGGCAGAGTCACGGCCTCGTTTTTGAGATCGACTGTGACGGTCGCTTCCGGATTGCGTTCCAACTCGGCAAATAAAGCCTTGTGGGCCTCCGGACTCACGACAATCGGCAGCAGGGAGTTCTTGAGCGCGTTGCCGCGGAAAATGTCCGCAAACGACGTGCTGATCACCGCACGGAATCCGTACTGGGAGAGCGCCCAGGGTGCGTGTTCGCGCGAACTGCCGCAGCCGAAATTGTCACCGGCAAGGAGTATATTCGCGGCGCGCCCTTCCTGCCTGTTGAGAATAAAATCGTCCTTCGGCCGCCCGGCATCATCGTAACGCCAATCATAAAAAAGCTGGTCGCCCAACCCGGCTTTCGACGTTGTTTTCAGGAAGCGCGCCGGTATGATCTGATCGGTGTCGATATTCTCGTTTGCTAAAGGTGCGATGCGGCTAGTGAAAGTGTGAAACTTCTGCATATAAGCCCCTAGAGCATTGTCCGAACATCCGTCACTACGCCGGTAACGGCGGTGGCGGCGGCAGTGAGCGGACTGGCCAGGAAAGTTCGACCTCCTTTGCCCTGCCTGCCTTCGAAATTTCGATTGCTCGTTGAGACGCTATACTCACCCGGTTGCAATTGATCGCCGTTCATCGCGATACACATAGAGCATCCCGGCTCGCGCCAGTCTGCGCCAGCTTCCTTAAAGATACTGTCCAGACCTTCCGCTTTCGCCTGTTCTTTGATGTGCTGTGATCCGGGTACGACAAACACTCGGACCGCCGGATTGACCTTCCGTCCTTTGAAAATCTGCGCGGCCGCGCGCAAATCCGAGATACGCGAGTTTGTACAGCTACCGATGAACACAACGTTCACCGGATGCCCGATCAACGGCTTTCCCGATGGAAGGTCCATATAACGAAGAGCCTTGCCCAGGGATTCACGCTCGGAAGCATCGGTTAACCGCGCCGGATCCGGCACCGGCGCCGTGATCGGGATTCCCATACCCGGATTTGTGCCGAACGTAATCATCGGTTCGAGCGCACTTGCGTCGATATTGATTCGCTTGTCGTACTGCGCGCCTTCGTCGCTCAGCAGCTTGCGCCAGAGGCTCACTGCCGCGTCCCATGCTGCCCCTTTCGGAGCGTATGCCCGCCCTGCCAGGAACTCATACGTCGTATCGTCCGGCGCTACTAGCCCTGCGCGAGCACCGCCCTCGATAGACATATTGCAGACCGTCATGCGCTCCTCCATCGAGAGCGCCCGAACAGCCGATCCCGTGTACTCAAACACGCACCCGGTTCCGCCTCCGATCCCGATCTTCGAGATCAGGTTCAGAATGATGTCCTTGGCTCCAACACCGTCCTTCAGGTTGCCTTCTACACGCACTTCGAAGGTCTTGGAGGGTGTCTGCAGCAGGCATTGGGTTGCGAGGACTTCTTCCACCTGGCTCGTTCCGATCCCGAACGCCAAAGCTCCAAACGCGCCATGAGTAGCCGTGTGGCTGTCGCCGCAAACGACCGTCATGCCGGGTTGAGTGAGCCCTTGTTCCGGCCCAATGATGTGTACGATTCCCTGATGCCTGCTGTGCGGTCCATAGAACGGAATCTTGAACTCTTCGCAATTCCTCTCGAATTGCTTGATCTGTTCTTCCGCGACCTTATCAAGAATAGGCAAAGAACGGTTGTGAGTCGGAATGCTGTGGTCTGTTGTTCCGATGGTAAGGTCGGGTCGCCTCACCTTGAGCCCGCGGCGACGCAATCCGGAGAACGCCTGCGGGGATGTGACTTCGTGAATGAGATGTAGATCAATGTAAAGAAGGGCCGGCGCGGATGCCGGCTCCGCCACGACATGGTTTGTCCAGACTTTCTCGACGATTGTGCGCGGCCTCGTGGCTGCGCCTTTCTGTTCTGACATGATGTTACCTACTCTGCCGCGTTCTGCGGCTTAACTACACTCGGTTATGGGCGGGAACTTGCGACAAAATCGCCTCGCAAACTCTGTCACCCACTTCGCTGGTGGTCGCTGGCTTCCTTTCCGGTTTCAGATCTGCCGTAACCTGACCGCTGTCCAGCACTTTCTCCACAGCGATGGATATGATTTTGGCTTCCTGCGTCAGCCCGAAACTATACTCCAGCATCGCTGCGACTGAGCCAATCGCTCCAAAGGGATTCGCCTTGTTTTGTCCGGCAATGTCCGGCGCCGACCCGTGCACCGGCTCATACAGTCCTACCCAGGCCCCGGAAGGCCGCTTTGCGCCTAGTGAAGCGGACGGCAACATGCCGATCGAGCCCGCCAGCACCGCCCCTTCATCACTTAAGATATCGCCAAAGAGATTCTCGGTGAGTACCACGTCGAATCGCTTTGGGCTGAGGACCAGCTGCATTGCGCAGTTGTCCACCAGGAGGTGATCGAGCGTTACTTCTGGGTAGCTGGACGCTACTTCGTTCACCACCCGCCGCCAGAGCTGAGAGTTCTCGAGAACGTTCGATTTGTCTACGCTACTTACTTTCTTGCGCCGCTTGCCGGCGATACCAAATGCGAGATGGGCGATGCGTTCAATTTCAGGTCTTGTATAGACCATCGTGTTAACCGCACGTTCTTCGGCGCCAGTTCCCGTGATCCCGCGCGGCGTCCCGTAGTAAAGACCACCGGTTAACTCTCGCACAATGATCATATCCGTGCCGTCCACCAGCTCGTTCTTGAGTGGCGACGAATCGATCAAGGCGCGATAGGACCGTACAGGCCGCAGGTTCCCATATACCCCCAGCGCCTTTCGGATTGCCAGTAGTCCTCGCTCTGGTCGCTTCTCGGGCGGAGCATTGTCGAACTCGGGTAATCCGACTGCGCCCATCAACACCGCATCAGCCTCCGCGGCAAGCTCCTGAGTTCTCTCAGGGAAGGGATGGCCGGTGCGCTTGATCGCGATACCCCCTAACAAGCCCTCCGAGATCGAAAGATCGTGCCCGAAGAGAGATGTCACCTCACGCAGAACTTTTTCTGCTTCTTGTGTGACCTCCTGCCCGATGCCATCTCCAGGCAATAGTAAAACTTTCAACTGCATCGACTACCGATCCACGCTAACGGCGACTGCTGCCCGCTCCTGACCCGTCTCGTGCCCAATCACGAGCTCTATCAGAGCCCTAATCTCGTCGTTCCGTAGACCCTTCTTGTTGTCTGCCATCTGGGTGAACCGATGATACACCTCTTCAACCTGTTCTTTCGAAAGGTCGAAACCCAGGCTCTCGGCGCGCTGCTTCAACGCGTGACGTCCGCTGTGCTTACCCAGAACTATGCGCGTCTCCGGCACCCCAACCGTAGCCGGGTGAATGATTTCGTAAGTCGAAGGCTCCTTTAGATACCCATCCTGGTGAATGCCCGCCTCGTGGGCGAAAGCATTCTCGCCCACGATTGCCTTGTTGGGCTGCGGCCCGAAGGTAATGAACTGCGTAAGGGTCTGGCTGGCGTGGAAGAGCTTTTCCGAGTTGATTTTAGTTTCGAAAGGAAGCCTGTCATGACGGGTCTTCATGGCCATTACCACTTCTTCGAGCGCCGCATTTCCCGCTCGTTCTCCAATACCGTTTATGGTGCACTCAATTTGCCGTGCACCGGCTCCTAACGCCGCGAGCGAATTCGCCGTTGCCAACCCGAGATCGTCATGGCAGTGGACGCTCACAATGGCCCGGTCGCCCAGCGCCTTCACGATTCTTCCTATCAGGGCCGCATACTCGTCGGGAGTTGAATATCCCACAGTGTCTGGCAGATTTACAGTCCGAGCGCCCGCTTCCACCACGGCCTCGCTCACTTGCTGCAGGTAATCAGCATCCGTGCGTGTTGCGTCTTCGGCCGAGAACTCTACATCATCCGTGTAGCTGCGAGCTAACGTAACAGCAGCCACGGCTTCATCCAGAACCTGCTGCCGCGATTTGCGTAGTTTGTACTTCAAATGTATGTCACTGGTCGCGATAAACGTATGGATTCGCGGCCGCTTGGCATGCTCGAGCGCCTTTGCCGCCCGCTCCACGTCGAGAGTACAGGAGCGCGCCAGGGCTGCGACTTGCACCCACGGAAACTGCCGGCTTACGGCATCCACGGCCTCAAAATCGCCCTCCGAGGCAATCGGAAAACCTGCCTCCAGAATGTCTACACCTAAATCCACTAAAGCAGTTGCCGTAGTCAGTTTCTCGAGCGTGCTCATACTGCAGCCCGGCGAT
This sequence comes from Terriglobia bacterium, assembly GCA_963723645.1. Lineage (GTDB taxonomy): Bacteria > Acidobacteriota > Terriglobia > Bryobacterales > Bryobacteraceae > Bog-105. Next base: position 181,851 of record CAVRRR010000003.1, on the reverse strand, counting down.
TGCTCACCATCCCGCAGGGTCGTATCGAAAATGTAAACTCGGCTCAAGACTTCTCCTTCGGACAACTTTTCCACCATGCTAATTTAATGCGGCTGATTATGCAAATTTATAGTGTTGCGGATTGTTATTAGCTATAATGATGATATAAACGCCTGAATCGGAGAGGGCGTAATGGAACTCTATCCTCTAAAGGTCTTCCTGACGGTGGCCACTGAGCGGAGTTTTTCGCGAGCCGGCGAAAAACTCGTTCGCACTCAGCCCGCCATCTCGATAGCTATTCAACGGCTCGAGAGTGATTTGAAAGAGAAGTTGATCGACCGTTCTGGTCGCGAGCTCCTCTTGACCGATGCGGGTCGTGTGGTTCTGGACTACGCGCGCCGCTTCCAGAATTTGGAAGCCGATCTTGAAAACTCCCTTCGTGAACTTAAGGACAACTATGCTGGCCGGTTGTCTATAGGAGCGAACGAGTCGATGTCTCTGTATCTCATTCAACACATCGAACGATATCGGCGCATTTTTCCGAAGGTGAAAATCCAGGTGCGGCGCTCTGAATCGAGTAAGATTCCGTCCCAGCTTCTCGACGGGCAGCTTGAGTTGGGAGTAATCAGTTACGAGCCTGCTGATGATCATCTGCTGTCCGAAGTGATCTACACTGACAGGCTCACGTTGATTGTGTCGCCTCAGCACCGGTTCGCCAGTCGCCCGGAAGTCTCGATCACGGAGCTGGACATGGAGACGTTCATTGCTCATAACGTTCTCTCTCCTTATCGCGAGGCCGTTCTCCGGGAATTTCAGCGCTACAAAGTACCGATCAATATGGATGTCGAGATGCCGACGATCGAGACCATCCGTCGCTTGGTTCAGGACAATGAAGGAATCGCCTTTTTACCACGCATGTGTGTGGAACAGGAGATCAGGCAGAATCTGCTTCGTGAGGTCAAGGTCAAAGAATTGAATCTCGAACGCAAGATCCGGCTTGTGTATCCAGGTCGTCGCGCGCTGAGCCATGCGGCCAAAGCGTTCCTTGAAGTCGTAAAGCGTGCAAATGGAGAAGCGGAGCAACTTCAGGAACCGGCTTGAGCGAGTTGTACCCGTCCTCCCCTGCACCCGTCATCGCTGTTGCGGGCGCAGGAATTATCGGTTTATCCATCGCTTGGCGTCTCGCTCAAGAAGGCTTTAGAGTTGTCGTTTTCGAAAAGGGTGCTCCGGGCCAGGAAGCCAGTTGGGCAGGCGCCGGAATGCTCGCTCCTGGAGGCGAATTTCTTTCGCCTTCCGATCTCACCGCGCTCGCGATAGAGTCCCGTACTCTTTACCCCGGCTTTGTCCGCGAGCTGCAGGACACGACTGGAGTCGAGATCGACTACCAGGAGTGCGGTGCACTAGACTTGGCTTACGAGCCGGCAGCGTGGCGTATCCTGCGGGACAGAGCGGAGCAGCAGGCCGAAATCGGCATTCTGACGAGGGCCGTCACGTTGGACCAGGTAAGGGCTTTTTGGCCGCGAGTCCGCGTGGAAGGCTTGCAGGGTGCCCTGTTCTATCCTGGCGATGCGATCGTTAACCCTCGTGAGCTGCTGATTGCCCTCGTTGCTGCATGTCGGAGACTGGGCGTCGAGTTGTTAGAAATGTCTCCGGTCGAAGCCGCCGAAATTTTGCCGAATTCTGCATCGGTCAGAACGACCGGTGAGGCAGCCAGGTTCGAGGCTGTTGTGATAGCGGCCGGAGCGTGGAGCAGTTCAATTGAGGTTCAGGGCGTTCCCAAACTGCCCGGTTCGGTTCCGGTGAAAGGGCATCTGATCGGTTTCCGCCAGCCCGACCAGACTTGCAACACCATTCTCCGCCACGGCCACGACTATCTTTTTCAACGAGCAAACGGGTTGTTGGTTTGCGGCGCTTCTGTCGAGCGCATAGGCTGGGATCGTTCTGTAGATCCGGCTATTGCGGCGGCCCTTGCCCGAGCTGCTGGCTTCGTTCTGCCACACTTATCCGAGACAAGCCCTTCGGAAGCTTGGATCGGCTTTCGTCCGGAAAGCGACGCTCTCCATCTCGGCAGGTGGCACTCGCAACGGCTTTACCTCGCCTACGGGCATTACCGCAACGGCATCCTGCTTGCCCCCGTCACCGCTCGGAATATGTCTCGAGAGATCAGCGCCAGTTTGGGAAAACAGTAGCGCGCGCTTTTCGTAAATCGGAGATCAGCTGAGCCACTCGTTCGCGGCGGCGTAGCAGAGTCTCTAGCATCTGCTCTAGTTCATCCTCATCTCCGTCCAGCCAGGCGCGAGGAACCTCCTTCCATGCCGAATCCACCACTTGCGTCGGGAAGTTCTCGATCATCGCGAGCCATGGCTGAAAAGAGTCGAGCGATTGCACGCTCTCGTACACCGAAGTCCGAAAGTAGAGCCCCTGTATCGGCGCGTCCTGGAATTCCCAGTGCGGTCCGTTGAACGCAAAGCCGTGGTCGATCATCTGAGCAAAGAAGCCCACGCGCGCCGGAGCCGCTCCTTTCAGCGGCGTCCAGGTCTTTGCTCGAGCGCGAAAAAAGACAGCTTGGCGCGAATCGCTGTTTCCAACCCACTTATCGAAGATCAGGGTTCCCAGGAAGTCGATCCGGTTCTCTATCTTGACAAGAAGCTTTTCCGGAAGAAAGTCGAAGATCGCTACCCGGTCCGGATGGACCGCTAATCGCGAGCCGAAATGAATGCCCGGGGGCACCGGCTCCCGTTTCGAGCCCATCAGAAGGTAGAGATCTGGGTTGCTTGAAACGAAATCCGGCGTAAGCTCAATCAGAGCAGTCTCCGGCACATGGATCTGCAGATACCGCAGGAACGAGCACGCGATCCACTCGTTGACAAGGACGCGGCGATGCTGGGGATTATTGGTGAACTTTACCACATAGAACGCCCCGTCCTCGGCCTCCATAAGGTGAGATTGGGCTCCTCCGCGCATCTTTCGGATCAATCTCTGTGCACGAATTGGCATCTCCGAAGGTCTCGCCAGCGGCTCGTATCGCTTAAGCTCCGAGTGCGAGAATCAGGCTAGATCCAATCTCAGACAAAAGGAATCCTGTAAATGGCAGAAGAGACATCAGAGAAGCAGCATCCAACAAATCCGGACGAGATCGCCCTGGAGCTGACCAAATTTATCGCGGTATCCACAGGCTATGGCAAGGGCACGTCTTCTGCCGGTTTTGGCGGAAAGGGCTCGCGATCGGCAGAAGAGTACGCCGATGCTTTACTGGAGCTCTTCGAGCGTTGCCGCTCGGTGATTCGTAAACCCGCCAAGTAACTGCTTGCAGACCCAAAGATAGCCGGGCCGTCCTTGTATTGAGGACGAACCCGGCGTCTCCTTGCTTAGCGTCTCTTCTTTGTCGCAGGTGGTGCCGCCGTTTTCTTTTTCGCCGGACTCTTCTTCGCGGGCACTTTTTTGGTCGCGGCCCTTTTGGCAGGAGCCTTCTTCGCAATCTTCTTAGCGGGAGCTTTCTTCACGGCCACCCTCTTGGATTTGGTAACAGCCTTCTTACTGGCCGAACCCGAGCCGGACTTTGTTGCAGCTTTACTGGGCGGTCCCTTCTTCGCCGGGGCGCTCTTCTGGGGCGCTTTAGCTGTTTTCTTCAAGGGAGCACTCGTCTTTGAGGCAGCGGGCTGATTTCCCGAGCCCCGCTTCGAGGAAGATCCGCTTGGAGTAGCAGTTACAGCCTTTGCAGATTTCTTAGCCGGCGCTTTACGCGTTTGCTTCTCTTTACCCTCGTCCCCAGGCCGCTGGGAGCCGCCCTTCTCGGAACTGGTCTCCGCTTCGGAGGATGTCAGGTCATCCGAATCCGATTCGAGCGGCTTCTCGCCTGCCTCGCTCTTCTCGGCCACTGCATGCCGGGCCGAACTCATCGCACTCACAGGTTCTTCTTCGATTGTAAGCTCCTCTTCCAGCTCTTCGTCCTCGTCGCCGTCGTATTCGTCTTTGTCCGACTCGAGTTCTATATGCTCATCTTCGTAATCGAAATCGTCCTGCTCTTTTTCGGCTGTCGCCCAATACGCGAAACTCACGCGCTTCTCCTTTGCACTTCCTTACTATGCAACGAGATGATCGGAGAAGCAAAACAATTTCAGAGCTTGTGATCTGGAGGTAGGGGCCGCCTGTTTACGCGAGCGCCTGATGACCCACGCGTCAGTTCGCTTATTATTCCGTCAGGGCAGCCGGATGAACCGCTGCTCTTCGACGAAGAACCTGAGAGGGATTGTGTCGCGACGCTGCAACACGCGCAGATCGTAAACCCGTGTTGGCTCCCGATTTACTGCGCCCCCGGCTTCTTGCACGAGAGATCCTTTGAACCGGCGCTTTCTCTTGGTGAAACACAGCCGGGATCAACAGGACGTGTCCCGCTTCCAGCGAATCGGGAACGCGATTGACGGCAACAATCTTCTGCGCAGGGAGATGATAGGACTTTGCAATCGCCTCGAGCGTATCACCGGTCTCGACATGGTGTAAACGCCAGGCATTCCGGTTGGCTGCCGGAACAGTCTCAAGCGCCGCGAGCGCAGATTCCTTAGAGCCCTTGGGAACGTGCACCTGGAGCCCTGACGGTACCACCGATTTGAGTATCGCGGGATTCAGATCACGGATCACGGAAACCGGCTGAAGGGTCGCGTCCGCTATCAAATCCAAGCTTGTAGAAGCGGTTAGTTGGATGGAATCGCACTCCTCCGGCTGGTCGGTATCGATCTTTTCGAGCCCATAGTCCTGAGGGTTCTTCGCCATGATCGTCATAGCAACTATGATCGGTACGTAATTTGAAGTCTCCTTGGGTAGCGCATGCCGCTTGAGCAGCTCCCAATAATCCGCATAACCTGTTCGCTCTACCGCACGGTCGACCGCACCGGCCCCGCAGTTGTAGGCGGCCATCGCCAGGTACCAGTCGCCGTAGCGCGCATAGAGATCTTTCAGGTACTTTGCCGCAGCGCGCGTGGACTTCTCAGGGTCAAACCGTTCATCAAAGGCGGACGTATGCACCAGATCGTATTCGGATCCTGTGCCCGCAATGAACTGCCACATCCCGACCGCATTCTTATAAGACAACGCGCGAGGTAAGAAGCCGGACTCAGCCTGCGCAAGATAAATAAGCTCCTGCGGCACGCCTTCCTCGGCAAAGATCCGCTGGATCAGCGGCCGGTAACGTCCGCCCCGCTTGAACCCCGCTAGAAGGATGCTGCGGCCGCGTTCAGTGGAGAAGAAATGCACGTAGCTTAGAACCGGCTCCGAAAGCTCCAGCGGGATCGCCGAAGCAGTCTGGTCTAACTCCGTTTTTAGTTTGGGTCTAAGGGCTTCGTCGACCGGGAAAGTCATATGACTGACTTCGTCGATCGGCGCTTTGTCGAATACGACCGCCGCTTCCTCTTGCTCGCCAGCCCCGAGTTTTTCAATGTCGAATCGATAGATGAGATCGCACATCTCATCTAGTCGCCTTTCGATGCGACCATGATCCGGCAGATTATCCGGTGCTGAGAGAAGCACGTTTACAGCGGCGTCGAATTCCCGCTTGGCTCCCGCAACATTTCCCTGAAAGTAAAACTGACGCCCGCCATCAAAATGGGAGTTGGCTTCACGAAGTAAATCGTCAGTATGCGACGACTGGGGGGCCGCACTCGGTGCGCTTGCGCTCGGAGCCGCTGTATTGGTCAGCCCGCTCGACCCCGTCTCGACACTGCTCTGCTCGCTGATTGTCCCGCTGAAAGCGCCGGATCCGGGATGCCTGACAGCGCCTTGACAAATCCCAAGTGCTAATCCAAAACACAAGAGCGAGTCAGTTGCAAAGAAACGAGTTCGTAGCATCATTCGATAAGCAGTTTTAATCGCTTAGGGGTAACCATGACAGAACTATTACTTTACCCTTGCTCGCGCTATTAGGTCAAGCGATCTGAAGCCCAGATATTCCAACTTTGGAATAGACAAAGACTCTTTTACGACGAAATTCTATGAATTGTAAGATTTGGTCCCGCCTTTCGGCCCGGAGTTAACTGAGTCCGCTGAGGGACCCAGCCTTTCCGTGCCTTTCTACGTCAATAGTTGCTTACCGGGTAGGTACCGGCGTCACACTGCGGCTCGAAATGATACGGTCGATCATTCCGTATTCGAGAGCCGCGTCGGGCTCGAGAATGTAGTCTCGATCGACATCCCTGGCGATCTTCTCGACGGGTTGACCCGTGGCGTCCGCCAGTATCTCGTTTAACGACTGCCGCATCCGAAGAATCTCACGTGCGTAAATATCGATATCTGCTGCTTGTCCTCCCAATCCGCTCATCGAAGGCTGGTGGATCAGAATACGAGAGTTTGGTAGGCTGAACCGCTTACCCTTACTCCCACAGGCAAGTAGCACGGCCGCCATCGACGCCGCTTGGCCGAGACAATAGGTCACGATATCGGGCTCAATCAATCGCATTGTGTCGAGGATTGCCAACCCGGCTGTAATCGAACCCCCGGGCGAATTGATATACAGAGAAATGTCTCGCTCCGGATCTTCAGCGGCGAGGAATAACATTTGAGCCATTATCAGGTTGGCAACGTTATCGTCTATCGGTGTGCCGAGGAAAATAATGTTTTCCTTGAGCAGGCGGGAGTAGATGTCATAGGCGCGTTCACCTCGTGAAGTCTGCTCCACTACCATCGGCACTAGTACTGAATTGTGCATCCGAGCTCCTTAAAATGCAACGCCTTGCGTTTCCTTGCAAAAGTATCGGGCGGCACACCCATAATATAGGATTACGGTTCGATGTTCGGACATTCGATCACACGACAATATCTATGGGTGCGGCTAGTTGCCAAAACCGGTTGACCACTGCCCTTCTCGCCTAGCCAACGGTTGCGTTGTTGGTTTTTCAGCTAAGGAGGAGCACGAATCTTAGCTTCAACCCTAACGTTCCGTGCCTCAACGGACGAAAAGGTCTGTAGAGGCAAATCCAAGCATGAGGGTACTGATAGCAGATGACAGCGCGACGTCGCGCATAATGCTCCGAAAAGCTCTATCCAACTGGGGTTATGAGGTCATCTTAGCCGAGCATGGCGCCCAAGCTTGGGACATTCTGGCCCAACCCGATGCTCCGCCAATGGCTGTATTGGATTGGGTTATGCCTCATATGACCGGTCCCGAAGTCTGTCGGCGAGTCCGGGAAACTCATCGCGAACCCTACACCTACATCCTCCTCCTCACCTCCAAGAACACCAAAGGCGAGACCGTTGAGGGTTTGGAAGCCGGTGCTGACGACTATATCGTGAAGCCCTTCGATCAGCATGAGCTTCAGGTCAGACTGCGGGTCGGGAAACGCATAGTAGACCTGCAAATGGATCTCTTACAGGCTCGCGAGGAATTACGCGACCGCGCAAACAAGGATCTCCTGACAATGCTGCCGAACCGGCAGGCTATCGCGGCCTCTCTTGAACAGGAACTCTCCCGTTGCCGCCGCGATCATCGTACTGTCGGAGTCATCCTGCTGGATATCGATCACTTTAAGAAGATCAACGACACTTACGGCCATTTTGCCGGTGATGCTGTTTTGCGCGAAGCCGCAGCACGCTTACGGGGAAATATGCGCACGTACGACCAGGTTGGGCGGTACGGCGGCGAGGAGTTCTTGGTCGTTCTCCCAAACTGTGATCTGGAGCAGGCTACCCATCAGGCCGAGAGAATGCGGCAAAGGCTCCATTCGAGCACTATGATTGTCGACGGTGTCGAGATGCGGATTTCAGCCAGTTTCGGGGTCACTGTTTCCGATGGATCCGACCGCACGGCGGACTTCTTCGTCCGGATGGCCGACGAAGCTCTTTACAAGGCGAAAGCCAGCGGCCGTAACTGCGTTGAGAGCCTATACATATCTGACACTGGAGCGGGCTGTTAGCAGACTCGTGTTGACTCCATTGTTATACTGTGGCTGTTGCGCCCGTAGCTCAGTTGGATAGAGCGTCTGGCTACGAACCAGAAGGTCGGGTGTTCGAATCACTCCGGGCGCACCATCCCCGACTTCTAGTGCATGTGGTTGAAGAGAAACCACAGTACGATTAGCCCGCCAGGAACCCCTAGCAGCCATGCAAACATGTATTTCATTTTCTGCCTCCGCAACTCGGAGAAGCAACTTAAGGCCCAGAACGCGAACAATCCTTGTTTCAGCTAGTTACAACTGCTTGACGTGTGTATGTCAGTCGTAACAGCAAAGTAGCCCGGAAAATTGTGCAGGCTAATGCGCAATGTTCACAAGTTTGGACTTGCCCGCTTAGCGCCGATCATGTCTTCATCCGCGCCATCAAGTAGAGACCCGCGAGCGAGAAGATGATATCCGGTGACCATGCTGCCATAACTGCAGGCAGTTGATTAAGGTCTCCGATCTGCTCGAAAAGCGTCCCGACTGTCCAGTAGGCAATCGCTATCCCCAGGCTTATTCCCACTGGCGCCATCGCCCCGCGATTACCCGCGAGGAACGCGAACGGAACACTGAGTATGGCCATGATCAAGGCAAATAGCGGTACCGCGAACTTCTTGTAGTACTGAACCTGAAGCGGCACCGTATTGAGACCGCTCAGCTGCAGCTCACGAATATAGCTGCCAAGCTCTTCAAAGTTCATCTCCTTGTATTCCTTCTCTTCTTTTGCGAACCAGGAGGGCGGCTCGCTCATTTCAGGGAAAGATGCAGTCCTTCCATAGAACTGCTGAAAATCGTCGTCGCCGTTGGCTCCAGAAAACTGGCTTAGCCCGTTCTCGAACAGCCACTTATGCTTTGAAGCATCCCAAAGGGCACGTTCCGCAGAGACCTGATGCTCAATCCGGAATGTGCTTGGATCGAGTTCGTACACGTTTACGTTAGACATCAAGGCGCGGCGCGGATCGAGGAATCTGAAGTTGTACACGCGGGAGCCTTCTCCGAATACCCACTGTCTGTCCGGTCTCAAATACGTCGCGACAGGTTTCTTTCTGATTTCGGCGCGTAACATTTCTTGCCGGCGATTAGCCTCCGGGATGTAATAGTGGTCGAAAACGAATAATAAGCCGCTGACAGCAAGACTTACGACAAGCACAGGCGCCGCCAGCCGGTGCACACTTACTCCTCCGGCCTTGAACGCTGTTACTTCGTTGTATTTGGTAAGAATGCTGAAGCAGATCAAAGACGCCACTAACGTGCCAATGGGTGTCAGCTGGTAAATGAGGCTGGGCGCTAAATGCCACAGGTAATCCAGCATCGTTGACATACTGATGTCGTTCTTGATCATGTCTCCCAGGAGCTCGAAAAACGTGAATATTTCGATCAGGGAAACAAGCGCGACCAATAGGATCGCGAGATAGAACAGGAACCCGTTCAGGACATAAGCGTCGATCAGCAACGGCTTTAGTCCGAAACTTCGAAAGCCTGAAATGCGGATCTGGCTCTGTCCTGGAGTTGGCCGCAGCGAGATCACGGACCGCATAGCACGCCGCATCAGGTTCTTGAACCAGCTCGTGAAGTCATGATCGCCCGGCTTTTCCAAACGCGAGGTGAGAAACAGCCCTCCGATCAGGAAAACGGCATCTGGCGTCCAGACAGCAAGCGGAACGGGTAAGCTACCCTTCTTAGCCAACCCGATCAATGTGATGAAACTCAGGTAGTAGATAAATGCGACAAGCACTGTCAAAACGAAGGCCGCCGATTTACCTCCTTTTCGGGACGAGATGCCCAGCGGTACACCGATCAGCGATAGTAGAACGCATGCAAGGGGTAGAGCGAACCGCTGGTGCAACTCGATTGCGGCGTCCACATAGTCCTCTCGCGAGAGATCGTGCCTTCGGTAAACTCGCTTGTAAAGCGGGCCTGTATCCATCTCTTGGACCGTTTTGTTGACCTGCAATTCCTCCTGTTTCTGCGCCTGCAGCGCCTCCACCTGAGCAGGCGCAATCGTGGTGATGACCTTGCCTTCCTTGTCTCGCTCGGTTGACCGGAAGTTGCGCATGTCGAGGATAATGCGGTTCTGCGCCGGGTCCGGGTGCGGAATCGCCTCTTCAGCCACAATCACTCGTGGACCCGCGCCCCGATTCTTTCCTTCATGCGCCAGTTCATCCGGCGGGGTTACATCCGCGATGAAAACCTGGTGCCAGAAGATTTGGTTTCCCACCGTGGCTACATTGCCCACGTAAAGCACGATGTTTGGAAACTGTTCATCGAAAATCCGGGACTCTATATTGCCCGTCAGCTGAGCTGCGGCAAAATTACGGGCCACCTTGGATTCCAGGTGAAGCGACAGCGGAGTCAACCACAGCGAGGCGAGTGCGGTCACAATCAGAGACAGCGTAGAAAAAAGTAGAACCGGCCGAACCACGGTTCCGCTGGAGATGCCTGCCGCTCGCATCGCGGTTATCTCGCTATCCGCAGACATCCGGCTCAGACCGATCAGCACTCCTACTAGCACTCCGAGCGGAAGTGCAAATGGCAGCGTTGAGGGCAGCGCGTATAGGAGTAACTTGGCGATAACTGCCGGCGGTGCTGAAGTTTTTACCAGGAGAGAAGATAACCGCTCTATCGTTCTCAGGAAGAGGACAAAAATGAAAAGTGACGTCCCGAGCAGCGCGCTGCTAAAGACTTCCCTAAATATTGCCCTGCTGATAATTCGCATGCGTTGATGGCCCGGCGAGGCTAGGCCGGTGAGTTTGGTCTAACACTCTGCGTCCCGGAAAAGGCAGGACCGAGCACGCTTTAAGAAAGATGCTCGAGGACTAGCGGCTTCCTCCGCTCGTATAATAACCGGGCGACAGTCTCCTTTAGAATAACAATCGGGCCCGCCGCTCCCGATTAAAGTTAATTTGAATAGCTCTCAGGATTCCTCGCATCTGCCACAAAGACGGGGCTATGCAGAAAAGCAAACCATCCGATCCAAATACCTACACCAAACCCGAGCTCCGCGACAAGATAAAGAGCAAAATCGTAGCGGGAGAGAAGGGTGGAAATCCCGGTCAGTGGAGCGCCCGAAAAGCTCAACTCGTAGCTCAGGAGTACGAACGGGAGGGCGGCGGATACAAAAAGCCGAGGAGCACCGGCCAGAAGAGCCTTAAGCAGTGGGAAGATGAACACTGGACGACGTCGGACGGCAAGAAGGCTCGTCGCAAAGAAGGCACGGTTCGTTACCTGCCTGAAAAAGCCTGGAAGGAGCTTAGCCCGGAGCAGCGATCTGCCACCAATCAAAAGAAGCTGGAAGGCTGTCGAAAAGGGAAGCAGTTCGTAGGCAACACTGAAACCGCAGCCAGAGCCCGCAAGAAAGCATCCGGTGCTGTCGCTAGGAAGCGGAAAGCACCTACGCCTGCTGCAGCTTCGAAAAGCACCACTTCCCGCAAGCGTTCGGCTGCCGTTCGCAAAAGCAAATGAGTCTCCGGCTCGGCTTTCCCGTCAAAGTTCTTGGTGCGCCTGGGCTCAAAAGCAATGATACCCGTCGCTGGCAGTCCAATCCTCATCTTCTTGTCTCGCTTGAGTACCTGAACGCGATCTTCGATTACCTGGAGTCCAAACAGATAAGCATGTATCGTATGGCTTCCGACCTCGCGCCCTATGCTACCCACCCGGATCTCCACCAATTTCACGACCAGGTAAAAAAATCTGCCAAAGAGCTGAAGCAAACTGGCCGCCGCGCGCAGAAGCTCAATTTGCGCCTCTCGTTTCATCCGTCTCAGTTCATCGTTCTAAACAGTCCCGAAGCTACGCTCCGCGAAAAGAGCATCTGGGACCTTCGTGTGCAAACCGAGATTCTTGACCGCATGGAACTCGGCCCGGAAGCAGTGATGGTGATTCACGCAGGAGGCTCGTATGGCGATCTCGCCTCTGGTATCGATCGCTGGTGCCAGACTTGGGACGCTCTGCCCAGCCGCGTTCGCGCCCGCTTAGTCCTCGAACACGACGACCTGCGCTACAGCGCGGCTAACGCTATCTCGATTCATGAGCGCACGGGCGTCCCCTTGGTGTTCGACGTTCAGCACTTCTGGTGTCTCAACCCTGAAGGACTGGAACTTCAGCCCACTCTCCAAAAGTTTCTCCGGACGTGGCCCGCCGGCGTTCCCCCAAAAGTCCATTTCTCATCGCCCAGGACCGAGATGCGCGAGGTAAAGCGCAAAGATCGCAAAACAGGACGCAAAAAGACAGTTCTCCAAGCTCCTGTCTGGACCGGTCACGCCGACTTCATTCATCCGTGGGAGTTCATCACGTTCATGCGTGCGAATCCCAATCTGGATGCGGACGTTATGCTCGAAGCAAAGAGCAAAGATCTCGCCCTCCTTCGCCTGCGCCAAGACCTGATTCGGTATGCCCCGGACGTCGCTGCGCGCTTCGGCCTTTCGCCCACTCAGCCGCCCGCAGACGCCCCCGACGAGATCGAGATCGACGAGAGGGAGTCTCTGGAAGTCTCACCGGCGCGCTTCAGCGTTCCCGGCTCAGCTCTTTCAAACTATTGACAAACGGCGGCCGTGCGACGCCTCGTTCTGTAATGACTGCGGACACATAACGGTGGGGAGTCACATCGAAGGCCGGGTTAGCAACTTTGATGCCTTCTGGCGCAATCGACACCCCCTGCAGCTGCGTAACCTCCTTCGAGGCGCGTTCTTCTATCGGGATCATGTCCCCGGAAGCCAACGTCAAATCGAGCGTTGAAATCGGTGCCGCTACATAAAACGGAACGTTGTTTTCTTTCGCCAGCACTGCCACGCCGTAGGTGCCCACCTTATTGGCAACATCCCCGTTCGCAGCAATGCGATCGGCCCCGACCACGACACAGCCAATCCGCCCGCTCTTGAGAAAGTGCCCGGCCATGTTGTCTGTGATCAAAGTCGTGTCGATCCCATCCCGCTGAAGTTCCCAAGCTGTCAGTCTGGCTCCTTGCAGAAATGGCCGCGTCTCATCCGCAAAGACGTCGATCTTCTTGCCGGCTTGCACCGCAGCTCGAATCACGCCAAGAGCTGTTCCAAAACCCGCCGTTGCCAGAGCGCCCGCGTTGCAGTGCGTCAACACTGTCTTCCCGTCTGGAACCAGCGGTGCTCCGTTCCGGCCGATCGCCTCATTGATCGCAATGTCTTCTCTTCGGACAGCTTGCGCCTCCGCCACCATTCGATCGCGAATTTCATTGAGTGGCAGATCGCGCACGGACGCGTATACGCGCTTCATCCGATCAATCGCCCAAAACAGATTCACCGCAGTCGGCCGCGTCTTAGCTAGCGTGTCGCAAATGACGGGGAGTTCGGATTCGGGATCACTCGACTGCAGAACGCCGATCGCCACTCCCATCGCTGCTGCTACGCCGATGGCCGGTGCGCCCCGGATGACCATACCCCGAATTGCATCGGCTACCTCGCCGTAACTGCGGCAGGTCACGAACGCTGTTTCCAGAGGGAGGCGCGTCTGGTCGATCATCACCACGCCTTGAGGCGTCCATTCGATCGTCTCAATCGTACTTTGCGCAAGAATCGCGGTTTCAGCCATCTTTTAAATATCTTTCCCGAAAGCTAACGCCACCACGGAAACGGCATTGAAAAATCCATGCATCACCGCCGAGGGGATAATTGAGTTTGTTCGCGCCCGCAACCACCCGAAGACGGCCCCCGCAAGCGATATAAACACCGCATACTGCCATATCCAGGAATACTCAAAACCATGCAGGGCTCCAAACAGGGCCGCCGTGAGCAAAATGCCCGCGATTGTCCCAAACGTTCGCGAGAGCAACGGTTGAACGAATCCCCGGAAGAAGAGTTCCTCGAAAAGCGGTGCGAGTACGATCGCGACCAGCCCGAAGAATACGAACGAACCCGGGGTCGTCGTAAGCTTATCGAATGGTGAGGTAATCTTTGGCGTCCTCAGCAGCGTGCCGAGTGCTGAGAGAACGAAAGCCAGCACAACACCCCCTCCTGCCATCCAGGCAAGATTGATAGCTGGCCGCTGCCAGCCGAGTGAAGATAAGACAGGTTTGCGGTAGCGGAGCTTGAACACCAGCCGTAAACTCAGATAGAGGCAGGCATAAAACACAACCTGTATCGGGAGAACCAAAACGGTCTGATCCGTTCGCAGCTTCGGAAACGGAATCGCCAGTAGCCCAACTACAACCGCAATCCCTACGCTCATTGCGAACAGCAGGCCCACCACGAGAAAGAAATCGGAGTAGCCCCAGAAAGGATTGCGTTCCGGGACGGCTGCAATCGCCTGCTCTGGGATTTGCTCTACGTTGGCTACTTCCGCCGGCACATGCTCGAGCTCATCAGGCTGCATTCGGCGTCTTGACCATCTTGCGCAGCGCTTCCGCCGTATGGCTCTTTTCACTTCGCATGACTTCCTCCGGCGTACCTTTCGCCACGATATGCCCCCCTCCTTCGCCGCCTTCGGGACCCAGGTCGATCAGGTAATCAGCGCTTTTGATCACGTCCAGGTGATGCTCGATCACAACCACCGTGTTGCCCAGATCTACCAGTCTCTGCAGAACCTCGAGCAGGTGACGCACATCTTCGAAGTGCAGCCCCGTCGTCGGCTCATCCAAGAGATAGAACGTGCGTCCCGTCTGCCGTTTGCTCAGCTCCTTCGCCAGCTTGATCCGTTGCGCTTCGCCGCCTGAGAGCGTCGTCGAGGATTGCCCGAGATGCAAATATCCAAGGCCCACTTCGGTTAGCGTCTTTAATTTAGCGTGAACCTGCGGAATGTTCTTCAGGCTTTCAAGCGCGTCGTCTACGCTCGATTCAAGCAGGTCGGCTATGCTCTTTCCCCTGTACTTTACCTGCAACGTTTCAAGATTGTAACGGCGTCCCCGGCAGACATCGCATGTCACGTAGACGTCCGGCAGGAAGTTCATTTCGATGCGCTTTAGCCCGTCGCCCTGGCACGCCTCGCACCGCCCGCCTTTTACGTTGAAACTGAAGCGGCCCGCCTTATAGCCTCGCTCGCGCGATTCGGGCAGCATCGCATAGATCTCGCGGATGGGCCCGAACACGCCTGTATAAGTGGCCGGGTTCGACCGCGGCGTGCGGCCGATCGGCGTCTGATCTATGGCTATGACTTTGTCGATGTTCTCCAACCCGAGAATCGCCTCATGGCGCCCGGGCTCTTGACTCGAGCCATAGACTTCTTTTGCGAGCGCTCGGTACAGAATGTCGTGCACGAGCGTGGATTTCCCGCTGCCCGATACGCCTGTCACCACTGTAAGCGTTCCCAGCGGAAACTCCACGCTCACATTCTTTAGATTGTGTTCGCGAGCGCCTTTCACAGTGAGGGCGAGTCCGTTGCCACGCCGCCTGGTCGAGGGTGAAGGAATGGCTATCTGCCCGGAAAGATATTCACCGGTAAGCGAGTTCGGCGTTTTCGTAATCTGAGCCGGACTTCCCTGCGCGATTAAATTGCCGCCCAGGCGTCCCGCCCGCGGGCCCAGATCGATTACGTAATCCGCGCGCTCGATTGTCTCTGCATCATGTTCCACGACTAGAACCGTGTTTCCCAGATCCCGAAGATGATGCAGCGTGTCGATCAAACGTCCGTTGTCACGCGGATGCAGCCCGATCGAAGGCTCGTCCAGAACGTACAGTACGCCGCGCAGCTTGGAACCGATCTGTGTCGCCAGTCGAATGCGCTGTGCCTCGCCACCGGACAGCGTTGCCGACGATCGGTCCAGGCTCAAGTAGTCCAGCCCCACCGCACAAAGAAACTCTAGCCGGTTCCGGATTTCTTCAATTACCCGTCTCACTATCTGAAGCTCGCGCTCGCTGAAACGCCACCCTTCGGTCAGGGGCAGCGCCCGCGCAATCGGCATGCCCGTATAATCCGCGATGGAAATGCCTTTTACTCGAACCGCCAGGCTTGAGGGCCTGAGCCGCTTTCCCCCGCAATCTGGACAGATGGTCGGTGACATATAGTCCATCAACCATTCCCGATAACCCTCGCTCGATCGCGAATAGCTTTCGTCAAGGGTTTTGAGGATCCCGGGAAACTGGCTGTTACCGTGTATGAGCAGATTGCGCGTCTTCTTAGGGAGATCCTCGAATGGCGCCGAAAGGTCAATCTTGCACGCGTCGGCCATCTCGGTCAGCGCCGACGTCATGTAGGAAGAACTCGACCCCGGCCCAAGCCCCCCTTCGAGAAGAGGCTTCGTTGGATCGCAAACCACCTTCAAAGGGTCGAACGCCCACGTGCTGCCAACGCCTTTGCACGTCTCGCAAGCGCCGTAAGGGCTGTTGAAAGAAAACGAACGAGGCTCTAGTTGTGGGATGCTCGTTCCGTCATTCGGACAAGCCAGCTTTTCGGAGTAGAGCCGCTCTGGCCCATCCACCGCAGCCACAATCACCAGCCCTTCGGCCCACTTTAAAGCCGTTTGAATCGAGTTTTCAAGCCTCTGCTGAATGCCCGCTTTGATTACCAGACGATCGATCACCACCTCGATAGTGTGGTTCTTCCGCTTGTCCAGCTTTACGGTCTCATCAACTATGCGCAGCTCGCCATCGATGCGCGCGCGGAATCCTCCCTTAGCAATAGCCTCGAGTTCTTTCTTGTACTCGCCCTTGCGGCCGCGAGCAATCGGCGCTAGAACCATGATCCGTTCGTTCTGATGAAGGCCGAACACCTGCTCGAGAATTTGCCCCGGAGACTGCCTCGCGATCTCAGCTCCGCAAATCGGACAGTGAGGTACACCGACGGAAGCGAAAAGCAGTCGCAGATAATCGTAGATCTCCGTCACCGTGCCAACCGTCGAACGAGGGCTTCTTGATGTTGTCTTCTGCTCGATCGAGATAGCCGGGCTCAAACCGTCGATCGAATCGACCTCTGGCCTTTCCATCTGATCTAGAAATTGGCGGGCGTACGGCGACAACGTCTCCACATATCTCCGTTGGCCTTCTGCGTAGATCGTGTCGAAAGCGAGCGAGCTCTTCCCCGATCCGCTCAGGCCCGTAATGACGGTGAACCTGTTGCGTGGGATCTCAACGCTGATGTTCTTTAAATTGTGCTGGCGTGCGCCATGCACCGAAATGTGATCCAACATGAAGGAGAGCTTCCTCTATTGTCCTTTAGTCCCGTTTGGGACTCGCTACCATAACGAGAAGATCTTTAGGCCAGCTTGTCCAAACGGCCGGGAGTGAGGAGAGCGAAAGGTATGAAAGGCTTTAAGCAGTTCATGCTGCGGGGTAACGTGATTGACCTCGCGGTCGCAGTCGTGATGGGAGCCGCCTTCGGCGCCGTTGTGACAGCACTTGTGAAGGATCTGCTGACGCCGTTGATCGCGGCCGTTGTCGGCAAGCCCGATTTCTCGGGAATAGCCTTCACCATCAATAACAGTAAATTCCTGATAGGAGACTTCATAAACGCGCTGATCTCCTTTCTCCTCATCGGAACCGCCGTCTATTTCTTCGTCGTTCTGCCTGTCAACAAACTTATGGCTCGGCTAAAAAGGGGAGAGGCGCCGCCCGACCCCACTACCAGAAGCTGTCCGGAGTGTCTCAGCGAAGTTCCCGTCGCTGCCCGCAGATGTAAGTTCTGCGCTTCCCCGCTGGTGAGCTAACCCGCTCTTTTGTTGGATGCTGATCTCCACTGGAAGGCTCAGACCGGACCGAAACGCATCTAGGGTGCCTTCCCGCGAGTCGATAAGATGAACTGTGTAGCCTGCACGGGAACAGTGCCCGTGCAATGTCTTACATTCACGCATGGCGAAGAACTTTGCAGATCTATCCGAACGCGAAATCCTGGCCCTAGCGGTGTCTTTGGAAGAGGAAGACGGCCGCATCTACGGAGAGTTCGCTGAGGCGCTGCGTGAAAATTATCCTGCTACGTCTCGCGTTTTAGAAGAGATGCAGCAGGAGGAGTCCGGCCACCGGACCAGCCTTATCGAGCTTTATCGGTCACGTTTCGGAGAACGCCTTCCACTGATAAGACGCCAGGACGTCAAAGGCTTTGTTTCGAGGCCGCCTGTATGGCTGGTCCGCCCGCTCGGTCCAAACGCAGTCCGCCGCGCCATCGAATCTATGGAAGGCGAGACCCAGCGTTTTTATCAGCTTGCCTTGGAACGCACCTCCGATGCCTCTACCCGGAGGCTCCTCGGCGACCTCGCCGAGGCCGAAGCCAAACACACGGCCGCAGCCGGCGCCATGGAAGAAAAGCATCTCACTCCCGCGGTTCACGCCGGGGAGAAAGAAGCCTCGCGCCGCACCTTCGTATTGCAAATCGTTCAGCCCGGCTTGGCCGGCTTGATGGATGGATCTGTCTCGACTCTGGCGCCGCTTTTCGCTGCTGCCTTTGCCACGCATCGAACGCATGACGCGTTTGTCGTCGGCTTGGCTGCCTCCGTAGGCGCAGGCATCTCCATGGCCTTCGCCGAAGCTCTTTCGGATGACGGTTCTCTAACCGGACGCGGCAAACCGATGCTGCGCGGCTGTGTCACTGGCGCGATGACCTTCGCCGGCGGTATCGGCCATACACTTCCTTACCTGATATCGGATTTCCATATCGCTACAGGCGTCGCCATCGCCGTCGTTTCGATTGAGCTTGCCATTATCAGCTGGGTCCGGCAGCACTACATGGAAACCCCGCTGCTCCGAGCTGCCTTCCAGGTGGTCGTCGGAGGAGTCCTCGTCTTCGTTGCCGGTATCCTGATCGGCAATTCTTAGCAAGGAGCGATAAACCCAAACATATGATCGAATATGCAGACGCCAGCCCGGAAGTACGCGCAGTCTACGACGACATCATGGCGACTCGAAAAGTCGACTCCGTTAACAACTTCTGGAAAGCCATCGCTCGTCATCCCGAAACGCTTAGTCGAACCTGGGAAAGCATAAAACAGATCATGGCGCCCGGCGGAGCGCTCGACCCGCTCACGAAGGAAATGATCTATATTGCCGTCAGCGCGACAAATCAGTGCGCCTATTGCGTCGCTTCGCACGGTGCCTCCGCTCGCAAAAAGGGCATGACGGAAGACATGTTCGGCGAACTGATGGCTATTGTGGGCATGGCGAATGAGACCAATGCGCTCGTCGCCGGTTACCGCGTCGAAGTCGACGAGCAGTTTCGAGCAGGCTGAGGCCGAACCTCCTTTTTAGATTCCTTATATGTTGCTCGCCGATGTCGTCGAGACCTCCCGCCGCATTACGGCAACCACGAAGCGGCTCGAAAAAATCGATCTGTTGGTTAGCTTGTTGAAGCGGCTGACCCCTGATGAAATCGAGGTTGTTGTCGCATTCCTGTCCGGCACAACACGCCAGGGCCGAATCGGCATCGGTTATGCGACTTTGCAGGCGGCGGTTACCGGTCCGTCGACCAAGCCCTCGATCGAGATCCTTGACATCGATCGCACTTTGGACCAACTGACCACCGTTCGTGGAACGGGCTCCGAGGCCCGCAAGCGAGACTTCTTGCAGCGGCTCTTCACCCGCGCGACGACCGAAGAGCAAAAATTCCTTTCCGGTCTGCTCGTCGGCGAACTTCGCCAGGGTGCCCTCGAAGGAATCATGCTCGAGGCTCTAGGTAGGGCTTCAGGACTTGGTGCAGACCGCATTCGCCGCGCCGCCATGATGGGTGGAGGTTCAGCCCGCATAGCGCGGTCTGCCATGGAAAAAGGCGAGGCGGGTCTCGCTGAATTTGATCTTCGGCTCTTCGTCCCCGTGCAGCCGATGCTCGCCCAAACTGCTGAGGATGTCTCGGAAGCTCTCGGAGAACTCGGCGAAGCGGCACTCGAATATAAGTTCGACGGGGCTCGCGTGCAGGCTCATAAATCCGGTGACGAGGTTGTCATTTACTCGCGGGGCGCCAATGACGTAAGCGCGGCCGTGCCGGAGATTGTGCAAGCGGTCCGCTCGCTTCCAGCCCGTGATTTGATCCTGGATGGTGAAGTGCTCAGCCTCGACCGGGACGGCAGGCCGCAGCCCTTTCAGGTGTCAATGCGGCGCTTCGGACGAAAAGTCAACGTGGATGCTCTCCTTACCGAACTCCCGATGACCCCGTTCTGGTTCGATCTGCTCTACCTTAACGGCGCCTCCACGATCGATGACCCGCAAGCTACCCGCTTTCGTGAACTGTCCGGCTTGGCTCCGGCGAATCATCTGGTCCCACACCTTGCCACAGAAAGCGCCGATGCCGCGGAAGACTTTCTTCAGGCGGCGCTTTCGGCCGGCCATGAGGGTGTTATGGCCAAGGCACGTCAAGCTCCGTATGCGGCTGGCTCGCGTGGCCAAAGCTGGCTCAAGGTTAAGCAGGCCCGCACGCTCGATCTCGTCATCCTCGCAGCCGAATGGGGCAATGGCAGGCGTCAAGGCTTGCTTAGCAATCTTCATCTCGGCGCCCGCGATACCGAAAAGGGTGGCTTTGCCATGCTCGGCAAAACTTTCAAAGGCCTCACGGACGAGATGCTGGCCTGGCAAACCGCCGAGTTGCAGAAAATCGAAATCGCCCGCGATAAGTACACCATCTACGTCGAGCCGAAAATCGTCGTAGAGATCGCTTTCAACGAAATCCAAGTCAGTCCCCGCTACATCAGCGGCCTCGCGCTGCGCTTCGCCCGTGTAAAACGCTATCGTCCCGATAAGCCCGTTGCCGAGTCCGACACTTTCCAAACCGTTCAGCACTTGGCGGGCGTTTCTCTTCCAACTGAGTCTTGATTGCTTTCGCGCAAATGAGATCTACTTTCGCCCGCATCGGCCGCAACTCTGGTAACGTAAGGGGAAAAGAAAGGGCGAAGACGTGAATCTCTCGCTTAACTTCGAAGACCATAACACTGCAGAGGACACCCTCGTCGTCCAGCCCATATCACCCATCCCCGGGCTCGTCGTCCGTTTCGAAAATTCGATGCAGCAGGATGGCTCTCCCATCCGCGCCATTCGTCACCAACCTGCCAGGGCCGCCCGTTTTGCAACCTTTCCCGAGCGCCTCGATCCGAACCTTGCTGCTGCCTTGAACTCTCGGGGCATCCGCGATCTCTACATACACCAGGCTGCAGCCGTTGAGCTTGCTTTGAACGGCAGAAATGTCGCCGTAGTTACCCCGACGGCTAGTGGCAAGACGCTCTGCTACAACTTGCCTGTTGTCCAATCCCTTCTCGCCGATCCCTCAGCGCGCGCGCTCTATCTGTTCCCCACTAAAGCTCTCGCCGAGGATCAGCGTCTCGAATTGCAACGCTTAAACGAGGCCGTCGGCGGCCTCATCTCGTCGCATACCTACGACGGTGACACTCCATCCGACGCTCGTAGATCCATTCGTGACAAAGCCAACATCGTCCTCACCAACCCCGACATGTTGCACACGGGTATACTTCCGCACCACACGAAATGGGCCAAGCTCTTTGAGAATCTTCGCTACTTCGTCATCGATGAGCTTCACTTCTATCGCGGAGTCTACGGCAGCCACTTGGCAAACGTGTTGCGCCGTCTGAAGCGCTTGTGTGAGTTCCATGGCTCGAACCCACAGTTCATCTGCTGTTCAGCCACTATTGCCAATCCAAAAGCTCTCGCAGAATCTATCACCGGCCAGCCGTTCGAAGTGGTTTCGGAAAGCGGCGCGCCATCCGGAGACAATTACTTCATCTTCTACAACCCGCCGGTTGTGAATCGGCAACTCGGCATCCGGCGTAGCTACCTTCATGAGTCCCGCCGGGTCGCTCTTGAGTTCATTCGCCAGAAACAGCAGACAGCCGTCTTTACCAATAACCGACTTGCAACTGAAATCCTCACCACCTATCTCAAAGACGCTTGCGCGCAGTTGCCGTTCTCGCACGAAGCCGTACGCGGCTATCGGGGCGGTTATCTCCCCAAAGAGCGGCGTCACATCGAGCAGGGGCTGCGAGACGGTAGTATTCGCGCCGTCGTCGCCACCAATGCCCTAGAGTTGGGCGTTGACATCGGTTCTCTCGATACCGTTGTTCTGGCCGGCTATCCGGGAAACATCGCTTCCACCTGGCAGCGCGCCGGTCGCGCCGGCCGTCGCAGCTCAGCTTCCGTAGCCGTGCTCGTCGCCTCCAGCGCGCCTCTCGATCAATATGTAGTCGAGCATCCCGACTATTTCTTCGCTGCCTCCCCGGAACAAGCCCACATCAACGCCGATAATCTCGAGATCTTTCTCAATCACCTGAAATGTGCCGTCTTTGAGTTGCCTATTCAGGATGGCGAAACGTTCGGCGGCCAGAACGTCTCGAAGCTCTGCGAATTTCTCGCCGAAGATTTGCAGCTGCTGCATCACTCCGGCGATTGCTGGCACTGGGTCAGCGATAGCTACCCCGCCGATTCCGTCAGCCTGCGCGCCGTTACCAGCGACAACTTCCTTGTCATCGACTTGACCGGTGATCACCGCATCATCGGCGAGGTCGATTTCCCCTCCGCTCTTACCACGCTCCACGAAAAAGCGATCTACCTCCACGATGCGCGCCAGTATCAGGTCGAGAAACTGGATTTCGACGGCCGCAAAGCTTTCGTGCGCCAGGTGGACTCCGATTACTTCACCGACGCCATCATCTACACACAAGTCTCCGAGTTAGCGCAGTTTGATCGCCTCGATTGCTACGTGCACGGTGAAGTGCGGGTAAAGCGGCAGGTTGTCGGCTTCAAGAAGATCAAGTTCTACACGCTCGAAAACGTAGGTTCGGGACTCCTCTCCCTACCCGAACAGGAAATGCATACTACTGCCTTTTGGCTGCATTTCGGTCTCGGCTTCTTCGACGATTTGGATGGCTTCTCCACCGCCGAACTACAAGATGCGTTGCATGGTCTTGGCAACGTTCTTAAAACGATCGCCGCCGTTCTGCTGCTCAGCGATCCGCGCGACCTGTCAGTGGCCGTTCTCGATGATTCGGCCCTCAAGAATGGCGCTTTCGAGCCCGACGTTCTCCTATACGACAACTACCCGGGTGGCATCGGACAAAGTGAGCCGCTCTTCCGGCGCCGGTCCGATCTCATACAGCGATCGCTCGAACTCGCCTCGAGCTGTTCCTGCGATGCCGGATGCCCGAGCTGCGTCGGTCCAAATACGGAGATTGGCTCCCGGGGCAAAGAGGGCGCGTTGCGAATTCTCGGAAAACTTAACTAATGCGGCTTAGTTATTCCGCTTTAGCGTTTTCACCATCCTCCGGAAAAACAGCGTAGCCACTGGGCGGCGGATAGAGCTTCTTTAGGACGTTCAACCGCTTTCGGAGATAGCGGCTCGGCAGTTGCCTCGGCCCGGTCTCGACGTCAATGTCGCAACAGATCCCGTGTAGGTAAAGCGTCAAGGTATCTACAAACGACTGCCTGACATAGTCCGCAAACAAAGGACTCTCACGTTTAACGCTTGCCTGCCGTCGCAGAAGCGTCTGCTTGGCCTGCCAGCTGTCGTCGTCTACTTCTCCGTGAATGCTCGCCGTGAGCTCGTCCCGTATCAGAGCCTTGTAGCTCGTTTCCGCTTCGCTAGACCAGTTGTCGGCCACCAGCCCTGCGAGCCTCCGGTACAGCCGGTAGTGATACTCCGCAACGTCCTGCTCCTTCAGAGCGAAAACCAGAACGGTCTCATTCTCGAAGCTGACCTGTGAAGCCCACGACTGTTGTCCGTCAGCCGGACGTTCCGCGACCACGAAATCGACCTTCTCAGAGCCTTTGCGCTTCTTTCTGTTGCTGTTGACCGCCGCCGCCTCGCGGTCAGTTGACCGTTCGAGATAGGGCACCAGTAGGATCGAGATTCTTGGAAGCATCGCCGCAAGCGACGCGGGAAGCGCCGCCACCGGCTCTTCCAGGTACTCCTTCACCACTTCCTCGCTCATTGCCACCGAGGCGCAGAAATAACTGAAAGTGTTGCTCAGGGGGATTACCTCACCCCGGAAGCGCTCCGCAAACTGCCCCACGCTCACCCTGGAAAGGTTGGCTTGAGCCGGAACAATGGAATTCGGCTCTCGTTGACTCGACATCTCGTGTTTTCGACCTCGATTCTAGCAAAGCGGATCCTGTGAAAACCCATTGCAGTTGCTCATCTTAGAGTCGATCCTGGCTGCTAACATTGAAAAACACGAGTGCAATTCCTGGTCTCGGCGGGCGAAGCGTCCAGCGATATGTATGCCGCGGGAGTCGTTTCACACCTCACGCGTGTTCGTCCGGATATCCAGTTATATGGGTGCGCCGGGCCTAAGCTGCAATCCGCCGGGGTCGAGCCCATAGTCGATGCCTCCAAACTCTCGGTGGTCGGTCTGGCCGAAGTCGTCGGCCATCTGCCCGGAATCTACCGCGAGTATCGGAAGCTTGTCCGGTTCGTTGAACGGAATCCGCCTGTTGCCGCGTTGCTGACGGATAGCCCGGACTTTCATCTCCGGCTCGCTCGTCATCTCAAGCGGCTTGGTGTGCCGGTTTTCTACCTGGTAGCACCCCAGGTTTGGGCCTGGCGACAGGGACGGGTTAAAACGATTCGCAAACTGGTGGACAAACTGTTCTGCCTCTTTCCCTTCGAAGAGCCTTGGTTCCGAGAGCGCGGCGTGGACGCAACATATATAGGACATCCTCTCGCCACGCTCGTTCGCCCCGCCTTCACTCGATCCGAATTTCTGTCCCGCCACCAACTCCCGGCCGGTGAGCGTGTCCTCACTTTGCTCCCGGGAAGTCGCGCGGGCGAGGCCTCCCGCCACATGCCCGATCTTCTCGCGGCCGTCTCTCTTCTTCGGCAGCGCTTCAGCCTTTCTGTCGTTCTGGCCACCCCGAAAGGTTTCGGAACCAACGCCGCTTTGCAAACTTTTCGGGAACCAATGGCCGCACTAGCCATCAAAGTAGTTGAAAATGAGACGTGGGATGCCATTGCGCACGCTGATCTTGCCCTCGCTGCCAGCGGAACCGTAACAGTTGAGGCGGCAGTGCTCGGTACTCCCATGGTGACTTTCTACAAGGTCAGCTCCTTGAGCTGGAGCGCAGGGCGGAGCCTTGTCAAAGTTCCGTATCTTTCTATGGTTAACCTCATTGCCGGGCGGAGAATTGTGCCCGAGTTGATTCAGGAGCGAATGACGGGAGCAGCGATCGCCTCTTCCGCCGGTGACCTGCTCACACAACCTGACTTGGTGGACCGCATGCGAAAAGACCTCGTCCAAGTGCGGCTCGCGTTGCAGTCTTCGGGCGACCCCCTCGGGCGCGCTGCCAATCTCATCATTGAAGCAATGCCTCATTACTCGCATATCGCCAGCGGGAAAGCCTAACCAGGATCGAGAGACAATAAAGGAAAATGACGCGCAGTCTTCATTGGATGTCCATTCTTTTCGTGTTCACAGCAGTCGCTTGGGCACAGGAGAAGCCGGGAAGCATTCAGGTCAAGAACTATTCGATTGACGCTCAGATCAATCCCCGCACGCAGTCCATTGTCGCTACCGCCAGGATCGAATTCTCTCCGCTTGAGAACAGCAACGACGCTGTCTTTGAGCTGAATAATGCACTTACCGTGTCGAAAGCCGTCGATGCGGCCGGTAAGCCGCTCGCCACTTCGCGCAACACCCAGGACTTTACCGTACACGTCAGCTTCCCGAACGGTTTGGTCAAAGGCCAACCCGCCCAGATCGCGCTGACTTACGACGGTAAGCTCACCGGAAACGAGGATTCGCCCGTCTCCGGGATCAAGTTCGCAGCCCTTCATCCTGATTTCGGCTATCTTTTGTATCCCGCTCGCTGGTTTCCCGTCGCCGGCTACACAGTTGATCGGTTCACGGCCGATCTTCACATAAACACGCCGTCCGGGTACCGTGTGCTTGCGGGCGGCGATGCAAAAACGGATGCGGGTAGCGGCGGCGGGACCATCTTCTCCTTTCACTACGACAAGCCCAGCTTCCCGGGCAGCATCGCCATTGTTCAAGGCGACGGAACTCGCGTCAGCTCGCAGGGAATTACCAGCCAGGTCTTCTTTCGCGCCGATCACTCCGCTGATGCTAAATCCTATGGTGACGAGACCGGAAAGATCATGACCTTTCTCACCTCAGAATACGGCTTGGCTCCTCAAGCCAGCCTCGCTCTCGTCGAAACCGAATCAGGCGCCGTCAACGGCTACTCGGCTCCAGGCATCATTTTTCTTGCCCCGAGCGCGATCACCAAACAGGTAAACAGCCGCGTTCTCACTAATCAACTCTCGCGTCAGTGGTGGGGCATCTTAGTCTCTCCCACGAACCGCAATCATCTCTGGCTCGAAAATGGTCCCGCGCGCTACTCTGAACTGCTCTACCTCGAACATCAGGGTGGCGCAGGTGCGGCCGAAGCCGAGTTGAAGAACACTTACGTTGAAGCCCTCACTGTGAAAGATCCGCCCGTTCTTCAGGCCGCTCGCCTGGAAGATTATTCGCCCGAGTATTGGGCCCTCACCGCTGCCAAAGGAGCCGCCATCCTAAACATGCTGCGTAGCGTGGTGGGAGATGCCAATTTTAAAAGAGGCCTTCACGCCTTTATTGACAAGTACAGTTGGCAATCTGTCAACAGTGAAGACTTTCGAAAGGTAATGGAGCAGGCTTCGGGCCAGGAGCTTCGTTACTTCTTCATTCAGTGGCTTGATTCCAGCGGGTCGCCTGAGTTTAAGCTTGAGTACACCGTGTTCCGTACGCAGCAGGGATTCCGGGTGGTCGGTAAGATCAATCAGGATCTGGACACCTTCCGTATGCCCGTCGATCTCCGGATCGATACCGAAGGCAACCCGGAAGATAAAGTGATCGAGGTGACTGGCACATCCTCCGAGTTCAGCGTAGATACCTTCGGCAAGCCTCGCAAGCTGAGTCTCGATCCCAAGCATGTCCTGCTTCGTCTCGACCCCAGCATGCAGATCGCTGTTGCGATCCGTAGGGGCGAGCAGTTCGTCCAGATCAACGATTACGCGAATGCCCTTCGGGAATATCAGCGAGCTCTTGAGGTAAACAAAAATAGCTCGCTCGCTCACTACCGCATAGGCGAGCTCTTCTTTAAGCAGAACAATTTTCAATCAGCTGCTAACGAATTTCGCGCTTCCATCAACGGTGATCTCGATCCTAAGTGGACCGAGGTCTGGTCGCACCTAGACCTCGGCAAAATCTTTGATGTTACCGGTCAGCGCGACCGCGCAGTCAACGAATATAAGCTTGCGGTCCGAACGCACGACAACACCGGTGGAGCCCAGGAAGAAGCCGGGCATTATCTTACGCGGCCCTACGAGCAGAAGAATTCCGAGACCTAGCGCATTCGGGTGCTGTATTTGCATCGTCAGGTGTGCAGTTTGTTCGCCCCGTGTAGCAGGTTAATCCTAGCCTCCTGTTCTACTTTTCTCTAATCAAATGACTAGCATTTGAGTGCTCCCCTCACACTCATTAGTAGAACTTCGTGTTCCGGTGTTGGCTGTCTGTTTTCAAGTCTGAGAAATGTAGGAGGGCGCAAAATGGATGCTAACCTGAAAGTGCGCGGGAAGGGGAGATTTTTGGACGATAGACTCAAGGAGCTGATGCAAGAACTTGGAAATGCGATCAACGAATCCCTTTCCGATTCAGACCGCATAGCCGGTGCTATCGGCGAAATCAAGCGCGCCGGATATGACGTCTTCCTCGTGCTCGAAGCCACCATCGGTTTCAATAAACGCGATGATGAAGACGGTGATTCGGAAACCGACGAAACGCGCAAGACGGAAGCTCCGATTCACTTCGAGTCCGCTGGTAAGATCCGCCTCACTTCGCAGGATCAGAAGTTTCTGCGCGCTCTCAAGATCTCAGTAGAGGACGAAGGCAAATAAGCCTTACTTCAGTTCCGAGTAAACTGCGTAAGTCCTCCTCACACTCTCTTCCCAACTGAACTCTGCAGCTCTTTCCTTCCCTGCCTTGATAAGCTCTTCCCGCAGCGCCGCATTCTCGGCTAGGTCGTTTAGCGCGTTTGCGATTTCCTCCACACGATAGGGATCTACCAGTCGCGCCGCGCCTTTTCCTAAATCCTTTAGCGCCGACCCGTTAGACGTGATAACCGGTACGCCCCGCGCCATCGCCTCGAGAACCGGGATCCCAAATCCTTCATCGAGCGACGGAAATGCGAAGATCGATGCTCGCCCGAAGAGCGCCTCCAACTCCTTGCCGTTCACGTATCCGGTCACTCGAATGCGATCTCGACGCGGGCTGCTTTCGATCCGCTCCAGAATTTCGCTTGCCTTGAATCCCGTTTGCGCGCCTGCCAGCACCAATTCCCAACCTGCGCTCATGGTCTCGAATGCCTCCACCAGCCGCAGTACATTCTTACGCGCTTGTAGCGCGCCAACAAAGAGGACCATCTTTTCCCGTTTCAGTGAGAGCGGCCTGATCGGCTGATGAACGCCATGCGGGATCACCCTGATCCGTTTCCGCTCGACCTTCAAGAGGCTCGTCACCTGTTCCGCGGTAAACTCCGAAATCGCTATGATCAGGTCCGAACCGTCAGCTGCTTCTTTCGCCTGCTTGGTGAAGCGTGCCCGAAACTCTTCCGTCGAGTACTCGCCGGTCATGACGAAGAGATCGTGGAAGGTCGCAACAATTTTGGGGCTGACCCTCTTGTCCACCCGCTGATTCAGCGCATGAAATACATCCGAAGAAAACGTACGAATCCTGCCGAGCAGCAGCGATCTCTGCACATTCTTTAAGTAAAGCTTCTTAGTTCGTAAGAACTGTTTCGGCCGGTAGCAGTGAAGGAACTCGTCGGCCGGATACGCCTTTGCCAGACCGTTCAAAATCTCTTGGGAGTAAACCGCTATTCCGGAAGGCTGCGAATCTACGCTATAAGTGGCATCGAGCGCAACGCGCACGTCCCAATCTTACAGCCCGTAGTCTTTCAGCTTGCGATAAAGAGTCGTGCGGCCGATCCCGAGCATCGCCGCCGCCACGGTCCGGTCTCCCTTGGTGTAGTCGATCGCCTGCAGAATTGCTTTCTTCTCTACCTCAGCTAGCGGGATCACGCCCTCCGGCGCCCGCCAACCGTTCACGTGTGCATGCAGTTGGTTGAGAGACTCCGCCATGCATACGTCTCTCTCCCGGTTTCGGTTGACAACGGTGCTCGGAAGATCCGCCATGCTGAGCCATGGACCGCTGTTCATCGCGACCATCTGCTGAACCGTATGTTCAAGCTCACGAATGTTGCCCGGCCAGTCGTAATCCTGCAAAGCCTGCATCGTCTCGTGCGGAATCTGATGCTCGTTCCCGTACCGCGCCAGAAAATGATTCACCAACGCTGGGACATCCTCTCTACGTTCTCGCAGGGGAGCGAGCCTGATCCGCATCACATTCAGGCGATAGAAAAGATCTTGCCGGAAGCGCTTCGCTTCCACTTCGGCCATGAGGTCCCGATTAGTAGCCGCAATCACCCGGAAATTTGAACTGCGTTGTGACAGCGCCCCGATCGCCCGGTACTCCTTCTGTTGTAAGACCCTCAGCAGCTTCATCTGCATCTCGAGCGGTAGCTCGCCGATCTCGTCGAAGAACGCCGTACCCCCGTTCGCCGCATCCAGCAGTCCAAGCTTTTGCGTGTGCGCGCCGGTGAATGCTCCCTTCGCATAGCCGAACAGCTCGCTCTCCATCAATGGACCGACCAGCGACGAGCAATCGACCACTACAAAGTGCCCCTGCCCCTCCATATCGTGGATCGCTCGTGCTACTACCTCTTTACCCGTGCCCGTTTCTCCAAGAATCAGAACCGGGAACCGCGATTTCCCCATTCTCGATACCAGCCGGTGTACCTGCTTCATCGCCGGCGAGGTGCCGATCAGAGTGGAGAGAGGCGATACGTTAAATGCAAGTTGCGGCAGCACGATGATCGACCGTAGCGAAGGACGCTCGTGAAGATGGTGCGCCTTGAGAGGATAAACTCTCCGCCTCTACTGCGATGGCCCCTCGGCGGAGGAGGGCGTCGGCTTGCTCTCGCCTCCCTTCAGCACCGTCTCGTCGAGCCGCACTACAAAAACATTTTTGTTGTCGGCTTGCAGCACAATCGCAAGTTGCTGTGCCGCTTCGATCGACGGCTCTTTACCTACCAGCACACGCCACAGCGGAGTCGGACCCTGCTTCACCGCCAGTTGTGCGTTCCCGAACCGCTCGGAATACTGTTCACGCAAATGCTCCGCGCTCTCACGACTCGAGAACGCGCCCGTTTGCACCGCGTAGAAGTCATTGATCGGTATGTCCCGCGGAGCCGAAATCACTTCGACTCGCACCTTGCCGACCCCCGGCCCCAGCAGTCCGATGTTTCTTGCCGCGGCCTTTGAAAGATCGATGATCCGTCCGTTGACGAAGGGCCCCCGATCGATGATCCTCACATCTACGCTCTCGTTGTTCGCCAGGTTAGTCACTCTAACCCAAGTATTGAAGGGCATCACGCGATGTGCCGCCACGAGTTTCTCCATGTCGTAGATCTCGCCGTCCGCTGCCGGTCGCCCGTGATACGGCACGCCGTACCAACTCGCGATTCCTTCCTCTGCATAGCCAGGCGTCACTGAGCCGCTGCCCGCTTTTGCCTTACTTCGCGCAGCTGTCTGAGGCGGCACGCTTGCCCGCGGTGCACTGTTTCGTTTGTGTCTGCATCCCGGGAGCGCGCAAGAAAGTAGCGCCATCGCAAGAGCCGCTCGTGTGTTGACGTTTCGAATCATCTGGCCTCGAGACCCTTCTCCAATTGTCTGCTTCCGCCGTCCTCGCCGTCAGCGAGACCCCCCAAGGTGCGCTCCATGAGGTAAAACAGTTTCGACCCGCTACGTTTTCGCGCTAACTTTTCCTTGTTTCTTGCTCCGCTGAGCTCACATGTTGTTTTTTTTCTTGACTTCTATTGCGAACAATCTTATATATGAATCACGCTGCGATCTGTATGGATTGCAAATTTTACGTTTAGGGAGAATCATCTCGATGAAGAACGCAACAAAGAAAGCCACTGCTAAGAAGGCCACGAAGAAGGCCCCGGCAAAGAAAAAGAAATAACCAGCTCCCGCGTTAGCGGGCTTAACAATATTCGCCCTCGGCTTTGCCGGGGGCGTTTTTATTGGTGCTCGTCTCTTCTTTGTCCCCCTCAAATAAAAGAGCGTCGGCCGAAGCCGACGCCCTCTCGGGATTTCCCCCGCCTTCCGAAGCATGATCCCGAGCTAAGGCAGCGTATATCTCAAGTCGATCCAGTACATGCTAGTGTGCGTATTCTTCGGCGCACCCGTCGCCACATACCAGGGATTCCGCGTGAGGTAGGAGTATTGAGTGATCAAAGAAAGCGCTCCATACGTTGGACTCTTCCAGAATGTCCGTATGATCCCAATTGTGCCTTCCTGTATCGCTCGGTTTTGGCTGCTCGAGGAACCGGTGTACCCGTATCCCGCATAAACTGGCTTCGCCAGAGTGCTGCCCGCTGCGGTGGAATCGAATACCTGGTCCCGATCGATGTAGATTCCGCCGTAATAAGCGTAAAGCAGATTGTTCTTTCCCAGGTTCGCCTCGAATCCGTCTACCGTCGAATACGAATGCAGCGGGGCAATGCTCCCGTTTGCGCGGATCACGACGTCCGGCGCTTGCGCAAAGATGTAGCGGCCGTTCCCCGATCCAAAGAAAGTGTTCGCAATTAAGTGAACGTTCTTTGCTACTTCGAAATTGCCGTTCACTTCGCCCGAGGCCGCGGTTGCCGTATAGGTGCTATAGCTGACCGGCTTTCCCGCCCCGTTTGCGAATTTGAAGCTTCGGATAAGACTTGCTGCTTCAATGTGCATCAACTTGTCCCCAATGTGCCCGTCGTACGCACCTTTGAACACAATGTCCGGATGCAGGTTCGGTGCACCGTAGTTTGTGGCGCCATTGTTAAATTGCCCGTTGACCGTTGAAGAGCCCACCGTAGAAGCAAAAGCTGCCGGAGCCGTGATGATTCCTGCCCCGTTTGCTCCACCAATGTACTGTTCAGGATTCTCCAGCGAAACGCCGAACGCTAGATTTTCGTTGGGATGTGCGATGAACCGGAATTGCGTCTGACGCGACCAGACCAGGCCTGCCTGGTAGTTCGTGTCCATGTCCTGTGTGTAGAAGATATCGCTCGGAAGCGGTGAGAGACCCTTCCGGTTCGGCGTCATCAAGCTCCAGTCCTGTCCACCTAAGATCTCGAAGCCGTTCTTCTGCACATCTACAAAGACGTTGCGCATCCGGAATGTGTCGGAGTTGCTCGTCACGAAAACGGTACCTGGCTGATTGCCTAGAAAGTCCGCCTCGAAGTATCCGAGAACCTTCGCCCCTAACACCTCGGAATCTACCCGGAACCCGATCCGTGAGTTCTGCGTGCTGAAATTTGCTTCCGAAAGGTGATTCGTAGCCGCCGTGTTGTAAGGTATGCTCCCGAAGTTTGTCCCGATCCCGCTGCCCACATTGCTCGACCGGCCGTAGAACGTCGCATCGACGAAGCCTAACGGAGTGAAAGTTGTGTTTCCGATCTTGATCGCGAGCGACGAAGGCGGATTCGCAATATTGTGTTGTCCCGAGCGGCCGCTTGTCGCCGTTGAGGCCGCCGTCAGAGGCGCTGTCCCCCCGACCGCAGGTATCAGACTTACCGGTTGCGTGTTCAAAGTTGCCACTACGGCTGTTCCGTCCGCGGTTGTAGCCGGCTTCTGTTGTGTGCTGGCTGCGAGTGATCGCTCCAGCAGCTTCTGCTGCTCGTCTACCGCCTCTTGCAGGTGTTTGATCTGTTCTTCCTGCTGCGCGATCCGCTCCCGAAGCTGCTTGAGGTCTTCAGCGCTCGGTGCACTTGCGGTCAAGCTGGTCGAAACTGCCGGACTCGTATTCCCGTTGATCGATTGTGCCGTTCCAAGCTGTGCTGCCAGCGTAACGGCACACATTGCACTTACGATTGATCTTATGCTCATATTCTCCTTGCAGCGGTTGCGGTTCATAGGTCGACGGATGGGTCCGGAGACACATCAGGCAAGCTGAACGCCCTGAAATCACCTCAAGTTACCGAAGCAGTGTTACAGAGCAATTAAGGTCCTGTGACGAATGCGAGACCTCCCGGCGCGCCGGTTTAGTACGAGGACTCGTTGATTTACTGTTGAAGTCGTTAGACTTCTGCTTTACCGATCGGCTCTCGTCCTGCTCGCAGCGAACGTGGTAAAACTCCTGATGTCGGACGCAGGCGTCCTTTTTGTCCGGCTCTCACTGGAGGTAAGGCCCTGCGCTGGAGATTCTGTCCGTCTATCGCAAGTGTGTTGATCGTTCTCTTCTTGTTTCATTCCTCGAACGGCTTTCTCTATGCTCAGAGCTCTTTGCCTTCACCGCAGGAGCTCGATCAGTTGCTCGCTCCAGTTGCTCTTTATCCGGACGCACTGATTGCTCAAATCACCGCCGCGTCTACTAACCCGCAGGAGATCCTCGATGCCGATAGCTGGCTCAGGCAAAACGGCAACCTGTCCGGCGACGCGCTGGCCAATGCAGCTCAACAGCAGGGCTTTGACCCAGCCTTCATAGCGCTTTGCAGCTTTCCCCAGGTCCTCGACATGATGGCGCAAAATATTGATGACTACGCCGCCATCGGGCAGGCATTCTCCGCAAATCAGGCTTCCGTCACCGACTCCATTCAGCGCCTGCGTGCCGAGGCCTATGCCTCCGGCGCCTTGCGAACCAACGGTCAGCTACAGGTAATTCAACAATCACAGGGCAACGGGCAGATCATTATTATTCAACCGGCCAATCCGCAGGTCGTGTACGTTCCTCAATACGATCCCGCTGTCATCTACGCCGGCCCGAGCACGGATACCGTTGTCGCCGGCCTGATCACGTTCGGAGCCGGTATCGCTATCGGGGCCGCTCTCGCCAATAGTCATCCCTGGGGTTGGGGCGGTTGGGGTTGGAACTGGGGACATCGCAGCGTCATCGTCAATCACAACGTCTGGGTTGTAAACAACCGCTATCGTCCCCGCGCCAACACCTTCCGCCCTCGGCCGCCCAGGTACTCGAACAAACCCGGCTATGGCGGCAGTTGGGGACGGCCTGGTTATCGGCCTTCAACCGGTCGTCCTCCCTCGAGTGGGCGCCCTTCGAACCGCCCGAACACGCCTGCACCCGGGCGTCCTGCCCCCGGTAACAACAATCGTCCGGCTCCGGGTAATAACAATCGTCCCAATCCGTCTAGGCCTGCGCCTGCGAATCGACCGCCTCAACCAAATGCTGCAAACCGGCCAGCTTCTCGTCCAGCGCCGCCGGCCTCGCGCCCCGCAGCTCGCCCTGCGCCTGCCAATCGAAATCCTTACGCCGGCTTCAACCAGTCAGGTAAGAACGCGCCATCTCGTCCGCCTTCTGGAGCCAGAGGCGGTGCGTTCAGCGGCAGCGGGAATGGCCGTTCTGATCAGGCCGCTAGCGCGCGTGGCAAGCAAAGCGCCGGTACTGGCGGCAGTCCGCGGAAGCGGTGACGTCCATATGGGGTCTCACGCAGCAAGAGAAAGGCAAATGGTAATGAATCTTCTTTCGGTCGCGTCGCGAAAACGTTTCGCCCGCCTTACCGCCATCCCTAAGACATGGAACCTCGCCTGCTGGGCTCTTCCTCTGCTCCTTGCAAGTGCGATGTTGCCTGCCCAGGCTCCCGATACCGCCCAGCAGTCTTTCCCCACCGTGAAAGCTGCCGTTCAGGCGCTCGCGCGCGCCGCGAAAGCCGACGATGTTCCTGCCCTGCTCAGCATCTTCGGGCCCGCCGGCAAAGAACTGGTCTCTTCCGGTGATCCGGTAGCCGACAAGAACGACCGTGCCCGCTTCAGCAAGTCCTATGAACAGCAGCACCAATTGATCCGCGATGCGCCGGACAGATTTGTTCTCGTCGTCGGATCATCCGGTTGGCGTCTGCCTGTTCCGATCGTCAAAGATTCGAATGGTTGGTCGTTCGATTCTGCCGCCGGCAAGCAGGAAGTGCTCTATCGGCGAATCGGCCAGAATGAACTCGATGCCACCCGCGTCTGTCGCGCCGTTATCGATGCCGAACGTGCTTACTTCCATTCCGGTCACGATGGAAATCCGCCCGGCGTCTTCACTAAAAAGCTGCGAAGCGATTCAGGCACACAAAACGGTCTCTACTGGGATTCGAAGGAAGGAGAATCTGAGAGTCCCGGTGGTCCTCTCTTGGCCGAGGCAGCCGGTGAAGGATACGAGCTCGGCGTCGGCAAGCATCAGCCCTTCTACGGGTATCTCTACCGCATCTTGAGTGCCCAGGGTCCTC
Organism: Terriglobia bacterium; assembly: GCA_963723645.1. Classification (GTDB taxonomy): domain Bacteria; phylum Acidobacteriota; class Terriglobia; order Bryobacterales; family Bryobacteraceae; genus Bog-105. Next base: position 146,768 of record CAVRRR010000003.1, on the reverse strand, counting down.
ATGCTCGAGGTGGTGCGCGCGACTACATAGTCGATGGCAAAATGAGCCGCGGTTATGCTCTCGTCGCCTACCCCGCCGAGTACCGTTCGACCGGCGTCATGACTTTCATTGTGAATCAGCGAGGCGTCGTTTACCAGAAAGACCTCGGTCCCGACACCACGGCCGCGGCCAAGGCTATCGCGGCTTTCGACCCCGATTCGTCCTGGAAAATTGTCCCGTAGAGCAGCCTAGTTGCTCGCCTGCTCGCGCTGCCGCTGCTGACGTGGCGCCCTGCCCGGCGCCTCTAAATCCACCTTTCATTCAGCCGTTACACTGGAGGTTGACCCGCATGTCCGAACGCCCGTTCGTTCACCTCCACTGCCATACTGACTACTCGCTCCTCGATGGAGCTTGTGACATCAAAAAGATGATCCAGGTCGTGAAACGCCAGGAAATGCCTGCCGTCGCCATGACCGATCACGGTAACCTCTTCGGCGCCGTCGAATTCTATAACGAGGCCTCGAAAGAAGGCATCCATCCCGTCATTGGTTGCGAAGTCTACGTCTCCCAGCAGGGTCATAGGACCCGCTCTGAGAGCGATCGCTACAACCACCTGGTCCTCCTCTGCGAGAACCAGGAAGGCTATAAGAATCTCATCCAGCTCGTCTCCACCGGCTATCTCGAAGGCTTCTACTACAAGCCGCGCATTGATAAAGAATTGCTCGCGCGCCACTCCAAAGGCTTGATTGCGATGTCTGCTTGCCTCCGCGGCGACATCAACGAGACGATCCTCGCCGATCGCCATAACGATGCCCGGCAGCTCGCCAACGAGTACGTAGACTTATTCGGGAAGAATAATTTCTTCCTCGAACTGCAGGACCATAATCTCGAGCAGGACAAGCTTCTTCTTCCCCAGGTCCGCCGCATGTCGGCCGAAACCGGCATCCCTCTCGTCGTCACAAACGATTCTCATTACCTTGAGCACGACGATGTGCGCGCGCATGAAATCCTGCTTTGCATCCAGACCGGAAAGACCATGTCGGATCCGAACCGCATGCGGTTCAGCACGCCGGATTTCTTTCTCAAATCCCGTGCCGAAATGATGTCCCTCTTTGGAGAAGTCGAGCACGCTCTCGATCTGACCTGGGACATCGCCCAGCGCTGTCACGTCAAACTCGAAAAGGTTAAAGACCCATTTCCTCGCTTTGACGTTCCGGTCGAGCATAACGCCGACACCTACTTCGCCCAGGTCGCGCGCGAGGGCTTCGACAAACGCCGCCCCCGCCTCGAAGCTCTTCATCGCCAAGGTCGCCTGAAACACGATATCGGCGTCTATATCGAACGCCTCGAACGCGAAATCGGCATGATCCAGCAGATGAAGTTCTCAGGCTACTTCCTCATCGTCTGGGATTTCATTCGCTTCGCCAAACAGCGCGGCATCCCGGTCGGGCCCGGGCGCGGCTCCGCGGCCGGCAGTCTTGTCGGCTATGCCATGGAAATCACCGATGTCGATCCGCTCGAATACGGTCTTCTCTTCGAGCGCTTCCTCAATCCCGAGCGCATCAGCATGCCCGACATCGACATCGATTTCTGTACTAATCGCCGAGGCGAAGTCATCCAGTACGTCACTGAGAAGTACGGCCGCGAGCAGGTTGCTCAGATCATCACCTTCGGCACTCTCGCCGCCAAAGCCGCGATCAAAGATGTCGGACGCGTGCTCGACATGAGCTTCGCTGAGGTCGACCGCATCTCGAAACTCGTCCCCCGCCAGCTGAACATCAAGCTCGAGAAAGCAATCGAAGATCCCGAACTCAAAGCGGTCGCCGCTCGCGAGCCGCGCGTCAAGGAAGTTCTCGACGTCAGTCTCAAACTCGAAGGCGTATGTCGCAACGCCGGCATGCACGCGGCCGGCGTCGTCATCTCCTCTGTGCCTCTTCGTGAGCTCGTCCCCCTTTACGTCACCAACAAGCACGAAATCGTCACCCAGTACGACATGCTGGGGCTCGAGAAGCTGGGGCTGCTCAAGATGGACTTCCTCGGCCTCACCACCCTCACCATCATCGACCAGGCCCTGAAGCTGATCCGAAAATATTGCGGCCAGGAGATCGTGGTCGAGGACCTGCCCCTCGATGACGCGGAAACCTACGCCAAAATTTTCAGCAACGGCTTCACCAGCGGTGTTTTCCAGTTCGAGTCCGCCGGGATGCAGGACATCCTGCGCCGCTATCAGCCCAATCGCATCGAGGATCTCTGCGCTTTGAACGCACTCTACCGCCCCGGTCCTATTCAGGGCGGCATGATTCCCGATTTCATCGATCGCAAACACGGCCGCAAACCCATCGTTTACGATTTGCCCGAGCTCGAAGAGATTCTCTCGGAAACATACGGCGTCATCCTCTACCAGGAGCAGGTGATGCAGATCTCGAATAAGCTCGCCGGCTACTCCCTGGGCGACGCCGACATTCTGCGCCGCGCCATGGGCAAAAAGAGCCTCGATGAAATGGCAAAGCAGCGCGAACGCTTCATCACCGGCGCGAGCCAGCGTGGATTACCCCCCAAGAAGACTGCCAAGATCTTCGATCTGATGGAGCAGTTCGCAGGCTACGGTTTCAATAAGTCGCATTCCGCTGCCTACGCCTACCTTGCTTATGTCACTGCTTACCTGAAAGCGCACTTCGCAGTCGAGTTCATGTCTGCCCTGCTCACGTCGGAATCGGGCAACACCGACAAAATTGTAAAGTACATTAACGAGTGCCGGGAAATGCAGATCCCCGTGCTGCCTCCCGATGTGAATCAAAGTGATCTGAACTTCACTCCCGCCGGCGAAGCCATCCGGTTTGGGTTAGGAGGCGTCAAGAATATCGGCCACGGCGCCGTAGAAGCCATCGTGAAGGCTCGCGAAGAGGGTGGCCCTTTTACTTCTATCTACAACTTTTGTGAACGAATCACTCTCAATAACATCAACCGTCGCGTTCTCGAAAGCTTGATCAAAGCCGGTGCGCTCGATTCTCTCGGCGGCAATCGCGCCCAGCTTACCGAGGCGCTTGACCGTGCTCTCGAAACCGGAATGCGGGTGGCCCGCGATCGTGAACGTGGCCAGCACGGGCTCTTTGGACTGCTTGCCGCTGAATCTCCCGCCGAAGATCCGCTCGTCAATCTGCCCGACTGGACCATGGAGCAGAAGCTCGCCGGCGAAAAGGAAATGCTCGGCATCTACGTCTCTGGCCACCCTCTCGATCGCTGGTCGGATAAAGTCATAGATCTGGCTACTCACTTTACAGATAAACTCGAAGACCTTGAGAAAGGCGTTGAGGTCAAACTCTGCGGTATCCTAACGGGCGTCCTCCGGAAGACCAATCGGGAAGGGAAGTACTGGGCTGCGATGAAACTCGATGATCGTCGTGGAACCATCGACGCTATGGTCTTCGCTCCTCGCTACGAGGAACTCCTGCCGGCTATCCAGGAAGATGCGGCCGTCTTCGTACGCGCAAGTGTCCTGCCCGAAGAGGGAGGACCGCCGAAACTTTCTATCCAGGAAATGATCAAGCTGGAAGATGCGCGCGTCGACCTGCCTACCCTCATCTCCATCCGCATGTGGCTGAAAGACGAGACCGCCTCCGAGAAAGTGAAAGCCTTGAGTGATCTCTTCGTACGCAAGCGTGGCGCCACTGACGTCCGTCTTCGTCTCGAAAAGCCCCGTGACTTCTCCGTTGTCCTCGACGTGACCAACACCAAGGTCCGTCCGGATCGCGAATTCCGCGCCGAACTTGAAAAAATCTGCGGGCCTGAATCGATGGAAGTTCTTGCGAGCTGACAATGACTGAAGACGAGCTCGAACTCTCCGCACCCCCCGAACTCGACATCGTGGAACCTTCGGGTAACCTCGATGATCCGCCAAACCCGAGCTGGCAGCGCGTGCAGCTTGCTCGGCATCCCAAGCGCCCCCACTCCCTCGACTACATTCGCGGCCTCACCACCGGCTTTGAAGAACTTCACGGAGATCGTTTCTTCGGTGACGATAAATCCATCGTTGCCGGCATGGGCTTCTTCGAAGGCAAGCCCGTCATGATCGTCGGCCAACAAAAGGGGCGCGATACAAAAGAGAAGCTGCTTCGGAATTTCGGCATGCCGAAGCCCGAGGGCTATCGCAAGGCTCTTCGCATCATGCAGCTCGCGGCCAAGTTCCACCGCCCTGTGATCACTTTCATCGATACGCCCGGTGCTTATCCAGGCATCGATGCCGAAGAGCGCGGCCAGGCTGAGGCCATTGCCTATAATCTGCGCGAAATGGCTCGCTTGCGCACCTCCGTCATTGCTGTCGTTATTGGGGAGGGCGGTAGCGGCGGAGCTCTCGGGCTCGGTGTCGCGAACCGGGTCTACATGCTTGAGAACGCGTATTACAGTGTCATCTCGCCTGAAAGCTGCGCCGCTATCATCTATCGCGATTCGGGTAAAGCGCCTGAAGCCGCCGCTGCTCTGCGGATGACTGCTTCCGATCTCCTCACCATGAAGTTGATCGATGGCATTGTTCCCGAACCGCCGGGCGGCGCCCATCTCGAACCCGAAGCCGCCATCGCGGCTGTGCGTTTGACCCTGCAACAAGCTCTCGCCGAGCTCGCCGGCCTCTCTGCCAATCAGCTCATCGAAGAACGCTATCAGAAGTTCCGCGAAATGGGAAATTTCTTCACAGAGGCCGCCCTCTGAAGGTCGGCTTTATCGTTGTTCTTCTTGTCGTGGGCCTGCTCGCCCTAATCGCATACTCCACCTTTAGCGGTCCGCGCTACCGGGTGAACGTCTGCATGTCTTATGCCGGCCGTTCCACTTGCAAAACCGTAGTGGCCAAAACCGAATCCGCCGCCATCCGTGCCGGCACTGAAAATGCTTGCGCTGACATCGCCTCCGGAGTTACAGACACGATGCGCTGCCAGCAGACCGATCCTCAAACCGTTCGCTGGCTTCAGCGTCCCAAATAACTGAATTACGGTCTTATCCCGGCTACTTTCGTCCTGATCCGATAGAGGCTGGTGCTCGCGGTGATGTAAAGCGATTTGCCATCGTCGTCGCCCCACGCCATGTTCGCCGCCTTTTCAGGTATGTCAATCGTGCCGAGGTGCTTCCCCTCCGGCGAAAAAATCCAGATCCCTCCTGGCCCCGTGCTGTAAACGTTCCCGTTCACGTCTACCTTCATGCCGTCAGGTGAGCCCGCGCGTGGATCCGCTGTCGCGTCCGCAAAGAGACGGCCGTTCCGTAGCGTGCCATCCGGCTGTACCTCATACCGCATCCAGATCTTCTTCGGTTCGGAGTTGTTGACGTAGAGAACTTTCTCGTCCGGCGAGAACGCAATCCCGTTCGGACGCGGCAACTCCGCCGTCAACAGTTGCAGCTTGGAATTATCAGGCCCTGCGCCTGCGGGGTGCTCCGCGGCACCCGCCAGCCTGTATACGCCATTCATCCTTAACTGCTTATCCGGATCGTGATCGCTTTGCGTACGGAATCCATATGGCGGATCCGTAAAATACAGCGTTCCGTCCTTCTTATAAACCAGGTCGTTGGGACTGTTCAGCCGCTTGCCCTGGTAGCTGTCGGCCAGAATCGTCTTCTGTCCGTCCGGGTTCATCGATTCCAGCCGCCAGATATCCCGTTGGGCGTGTCCCGCCACTGTGAGGCGCCCGCGCGGGTCGAGCGTCATGCCATTCGAACCTGGCTCAGGACCGTTGTAAGGCGCACTGCCCTGGTATCCGCTCGGGTGTATGAAAATACTCACCCCACCCTGCGGAGACCATTTTCGAATGCTGTTGCTCGGAATCTCCGCGAAGAGTAGATACCCTTCTTTGATCCAGATCGGACCTTCGGTCCACTTGAATCCTGTCGCCAGCTTCGCGAGTTTGGCGTCCGCTGCAACCAGCGAGTCCAGTTGCGGACTCAACCGTTCCACCTTGGCCGGTTCCTCCCCTGATTGCGGAGCTGCGTTCAAGAGAACTGCCAGCGCCGCCGCGCAACACACCCAAAGATAGCCACTCAGCTTCACCGCTGCATTGTATTACTTCAGGAGATGCTCTTCGAAAGCGGGTTACTTTTCCGACTTCCCGTTCTTGTTGAGATCCTTGACCATCGTTAAGTGTTCCTGCAGCACTGGAAGCGTCGTCGTCGCAAACTGCTTCATGTTCGGATCGTGCCCGTTCTGCGCTTCCATCTGGAACTCCTTGACATCCTGCTCGTGGTCTTTCAGCTGATCCTTAATATAGGCCTTGTCGAACGCCGGGCCGGAGAGCTTCGAGAGTTTGTCGACACGCGACTGGTGTTTGGGATCGAGAGTGGTCGGCATCTCCATGTTTTCCTTCGTCGCGATCTCCTTCAACTGATCGTTCGCCTTCGTGTGATCGTCCACCATCTTCTGGCCGAACTGCTTCACCCCGTCGCTCGTGCCCTTCTGCGCCGCCACTTTCCCGAGTTCTACTTCTGTCAGTCCGCCCATAGCGGCCGTCTTGGCAAACTTCTTGTCGTCCACCTTCTCGGTCGCCGTGTCCGGATTACCTGCAGGATTGTTCATATCGGGATTTGAGGGTCGCTGCACCGGTGGCGGCGCGCCGCCGCCAGGCGCCTGTGCCGCGGCAAAGCAGCCTGCCAGTCCAATCAAACCCATCCCGCTGTAAACGAAGCTGTTTAGAATTATTCGTCGCATACTTCAAAGACCGCCCCGCCCCTGCAAGCGTTTCAGGCGTGCTTTTACGTAGCAAAAAGGGGCGCGATACCCTGCGGTACCGCGCCCCTTGCGATCCCCGAATGCTGGAAAGCTTAGTTGTTGGCGATTTCTACGTTAATGGTCTTCGGTTTCGCCACTTCCTTCTTCGGCAGTGTAATCGTCAGAACACCATTCTTGTAATCCGCCTTCACCTTCTCCGCATCCACCGTGTCAGGCAGGCTGAAGGCACGCACAAACGAACCGTAAGAGCGCTCGATCCGGTGATATCCCTTGTGTCCGTTTCTCTGCTCCTCGAATCGCCGCTCGCCTTTGAGCGTCAGCGTCCCGTTCTCGAGCTGAATCGCTACGTTCTTCGGATCCACATCGGGAACGTCCGCTTTCAACACCAGATCGTTCTCGGTCTCACTGATGTCGACCGCCGGTGACCAGGGCCGTGAAGCCGGCTCGCTGAAAAGGCGCGACAAAGAATCCTGGAATACTCGAAGCCCGGCTGGGAAATCCTCACCTTCGCTTTGAAATGGACCGTACTTAATCATTGGCATCTCTCAGTTTCTCCTTCCCCCTAACTGGGTACAACCTCATGATAAAACCTGCGTCCCATCATGTCAAGTATTATGAAAGAAAAATTGTAGGTTGGTAGCCATCAACTTTTTTGCCCCCTTTTGTACCAGAAGCGCCCCTCCGATCATCTGCTCTCGCGTATGCCGACTCCCCAAGAAGGCGATCTCGCCCCTGATATCTCGCTCCCCACCGACTCCGGCCAGCCGTTTGAACTCAGCTCGTTACGTGGGAAAAACATCGTCCTGTATTTCTATCCCAAGGCCGATACCCCCGGTTGCACCAAAGAAGCTTGCGATTTCCGGACTAGCTCCGAGAAATTCACCAAAGCCAATACCGTCATCGTCGGAGTCTCTCCCGATGCCTCAACCGCCCAGGCCAAATTCAAGGCCAAATTCGACCTGCCTTTTACCCTGCTCGCTGATACCGACCACAAAGCCGCCGAGGACTACGGCGTCTGGAAGGAAAAGAGTATGTACGGCAAAAAGTATATGGGCGTCGATCGCGCCACGTTCGTCATCGCACCTGACGGCAAGATCAAGAAAATCTTTCCTAAAGTGAAAGTCGACGGTCACGCCGAAGAAGTCTTGGCTGCGATCGGCTGAACCCGCATCTACCCATAAGGTGAGTGAAGCAAATAGCCGCCACTACCCGGTACGGCCGGTGCTCGGTGTCGGAGCGCTGATTTTCGACGGCGACCGTATCCTTCTCGTCGAGCGCGGAAATCCGCCGCTCGCCGGCTACTGGTCGCTGCCCGGCGGTGGCGTTGAGTCCGGTGAGCGTCTCGAAGACGCCATTGCCCGCGAAGTCCGGGAAGAAACGGGCCTTGACGTAACAGCTGATTCCCTCGCCACCGTGTTCGAACGCATCATGCCCGATGACTCGTTCCGTTGCGAGTACCACTATGTACTCGTCGATTTCTACTGCACAATCAAAGGAGGCGAACTACGACCGGGTGACGATTCGCGAGACGTTCGTTGGTTTGAGATGGCCGCTCTCGACGGACTGCTCCTTACCGCAGGCACTCGCGAAGTTGTCCTCAGCAGCCGTGCTTCTCGCTGCACTCACCCCTATGTCACACGCCCCTGAACCATGCCCTTCAGCAGTACCGAACTCCTCCAATTCGACGAACTCATAAACCTGCTCGCCGCCTATGCCGGCAGCGCGAGCGGTCGCGAACTCGCCTCGAGTCTCCAGCCCCATTCGCACCTTCCCACCATCGAAGCCGATCTGGCCGAAGCCGGCGAAGCCATCTCCTACTTACGCGAACTCTCCGGAGCCCAGCCTGCCGCCGCCGGTGCCGCTATCCGCCTGCACTTCGATCAGCTGCCCCCAATCGAAGCTCCGGTGCGCCTCCTTAAAGTAGAAGGCGCCTCGCTCGAAGGCCGCCAGATTCAGGATCTCTTCACGACCCTCGCCTTCGCCGGCGAGTATCGCGGCATCCTGCAAAAAGTAGCCAGCCGCTACCCCCGTTTAGCCGCGCGCTCCAGCCGCCTCGCCGATCTCCGCGATCTCGCCCGCCGCTACGAACGCGCCTTTCTCCCGGATGGCAGCTTGTCTGACGAAGCGAGCGTCGCCCTCGGCCGCATCCGCCGCGATATCGGCCGCCAGCAGAAGAGTATCGAAGAGTCGCTCGAACGCTTCATGCGCGCGCATCGCAGCGACGGCACCCTGCAGGAAGATTTCGTCACCATTCGCGAAGACCGCTACGTCGTTCCCATCGTTGCCGGCCAAAAGGGCCGCGTCGACGGCGTCATCCACGGCTCGAGCGGCACCGGACGCACCCTGTTTGTCGAACCGCTTAAAACTATCGCTCTCAATAACCAGCTCGTTCGTCTCCGCGAAGACGAGCTGCGTGAAATCGAGCGCATCCTGGCGGAAATCACGAACACCCTCCGCGAACATGCATCCGAAATCGCCGACACCGCGCAGGCGCTGGCCGAACTCGATTGCGTCTTTGCCAAAGCTGCTTTTGCACGCGCCTTCGATGCCGTAGTCCCCGCCTTCAGCAAGGCCGAACGCCGCCTCTTCCTGCGCGACGCGCGCCACCCGATTCTCGAATCCATCCTCCGCAGACAGCGCAAGCCCATTGTCCCCATCTCGTTCGAGCTCAGCGAGACTCAGCGCTGCCTGCTCATCAGCGGTCCCAACACCGGCGGCAAGACCGTCACCCTTAAAACGACCGGCCTCCTCGCCCTTATGGCCCACGCCGCCATCCCCGTCCCCTGTGTCGAAGCCGAGTTCCCTCTGCTCGACGACGTCCTTGCCGATATCGGCGACAGTCAATCGATCGCTGAAAGCCTCAGCAGCTTCTCCGGACATCTGCTGCACGTTAAGCAAATGCTCGGGCAGGTCACGCCGGGCAGCCTGGTCCTTTTGGACGAACTTGGCCGCGCCACCGACCCCGACGAGGGCGGTGCGCTCGGTGTCGCCATGCTCGATGAGTTCCGCAAATCCGGCGCCTTCTGCCTCGCTTCCACTCACTTGCTTCCGCTCAAGCTCTATGGCACCCGCACTCCTGGTGTCCTCAACGCCTCGATGGGGTTCGACGAAGCCACCCTTCAGCCCACCTATCGCCTTCGCGTCGGAGTGCCCGGAAAATCCGCCGGTCTCGACATCGCTACCCGGCTCGAATTGCCTCCCGAAGTTCTCGCTCACGCCCGCTCCGTTCTGCCGCGTCTGCAGGCCGATTTCGAAAACCTGCTGAACGAACTCCATCGGCAGATCGAGGAAAACGCGCATCAGAATCAGGAGCTCCAGACCGCTACCGCCGAACTCAAAAGGCGTCAGGCTGCGCTTGAAACGGACGCCGTCAAGCGGGAAGCCCAGCGCCAGCGCGAATGGGAGAAAAAATCCGACGCCATCATCGCCGATTTCGAAGCTCGTGCTCAGATAATGATGGATCAGGTCTCCCACTCCACCGAATCCCGCAAGGCCGCCGATCAGGCCCAGCGCTTGATTGCCAGAACCCGCCGCGAGTTCCGTGAAGAAGCCGGTGAAGTCATGGCCCCTCCACCCGAGCTGGCTAGACAGGCGGCCCCACCTCGCCAGACCATCGAAGAAGGGTCCCGGGTTCGCCTCAAAGACATTCGCGAGGTGGCTACGGTGCGCCGTCTCCTGAAAAACGGCTCTCTCGAAGTCGAGGCCGGCTTCCTCAAGATGCAGGTCCCCCGTGAGGAAGTCGTCGAAGTCCTCTCGGCCGATGCTCCCACCCCGTCGCGTCTCCCGAAGAACGTTCGCCTTGAAGCCGGTCCCCGCTGGGACGTCAACTACCGCGAGATCAACGTCATTGGACAGCGTGCCGAAGAAGCCGTCGAGCAGGTTGACAAATTTCTCGATTCAGCTGCCATGGCCTCCGTTGACCGCGTCCGCATCATCCACGGTCACGGCATGGGCATCCTGAAAAGGGCCGTCGGCGATCTCCTCAAACATAATCCGCACGTTAGCCGCGCCTACCCCGCTACTCCCTCCGAAGGCGGCGCAGGTGCCACTGTGGTCGAGCTTCGCCAGTAGCCCTATGTTGCTACAATACGGCATGTACCGATTGTTGATAGGGATAGCAGGGTTACTCGCTTTCCTCATGTCTGCCACCACTTACCCGGACTCGGTCCGTCAGTGGCAGGCTCATCGCGACGCTGGCCTTCGTTCGTCCGATAGCTGGCTCACCCTCGTCGGCCTTTTCTGGCTCAAGCCCGGTGACAACTCGATCGGCTCCGGGGACTCAAACGATTTCGTCCTCCCTAAAGGTTCTGCATCCGCTCACGTCGGCGTCCTGAAACTCGACGGGCAGACGGTCACTTTCATCGGTCCCGGCGCTTCCGCTCGCAAGCTCGACTGGAACGAAGAAAAACCTGAAGTAGTCCACGCCGGCACTGTCTCGTTCTACATCATCAAGCGCGGCGACAGGTTCGCCGTGCGCGCCAAGGACAGCGCCAGTCCTGTGTTCAAAAGCTTCACAGGCACGAAGTATTTCCCCATCAATCCAGCCCTGCACTTCGAGGCGAAGTTCATTCCGCAGCCCAAAAAGATTCCGATCCTCAACATCTTGGGGGAAACCGAACAACAGGATAGCCCCGGGATCGTGGAGTTCTCCTATCGTGGTCAAACCTATCACCTCCGCCCCATCTTCGAAGGCAAGACTCTCTTCTTCCTCTTTAAAGACCCGACCAACCGGACCGAAACCTATCAGGCCGGCCGCATGCTGAACACGCCTCTTCCCGCCAATGGCAGAGTCGATCTCGATTTCAATCGTTCCTACAATCCCCCGTGCACATTTACTCCCTACGCCACCTGCCCGCTTCCACCTAAAGAAAACGCTCTTCCGTTTGCCGTGAATGCCGGTGAACTTCGCTATGGCAACGGTCACGCCGAATACACCGCTGCGCGCTAGATTGTAGTTTGTGACCCTTCGCGCCGCTTCGCAGGATGCCGGTAAGCGTCTTGACATGTTTCTGCATGAGCGCTTGCCGGAGTTCAGCCGTTCCCGTCTGCAGTCTTGGATAAAAGAAGGCCGCGTGCTTCTCCGCGAGACTCCCGTCCGTGCCTCCTACTCCCTCCACGGCGACGAATCCATCGAACTTCACCCGACCGCACTTCCGCCCTTGCAGGCAGAACCCGAAGATCTTCCGCTCGATATCCTCTACGAAGATTCCGACCTCGTCGTCATCAACAAAGCCGCCGGCATGGTCGTTCACGCCGGTGCGGGGCACAGCCGCGGAACGCTCGTCAACGCCCTCCTGCACCACTTCGGCTCACTCTCCTCCATCAACGGTGATCTCCGTCCGGGCATCGTTCATCGTCTCGATCGCGAAACCAGCGGCGTTCTTGTAGTGGCGCGCACCGATAAAGCTCATCAGTCGCTCGCCCGTCAGTTTCACGACCGCCAGGTCGAAAAGTCCTATCTCGCACTCGTCCACGGTTCCCTCACTCATCCGGGCGGCCGCATCAGCACGCCGATCAGCCGCGATCCCGTTCGCCGCACCCGCATGACCGCCCGCCTCGCCTCCGGACGCCCCGCCCTCACCGAATACCGCACGCTCGAAAAGTTCGATCGATTCACCTACGTCGCCGTGCGCATCGGCACCGGACGCACCCATCAGATCCGCGTTCACCTCGCGAGCCTTCATCACCCCATCGCGGGCGACCGCCTCTACGGCACGCCGCTTCCTCCGCCCGAGTTGCCTCTCGCCGGCCGCTTCTTCCTGCACGCTCATCGCCTGCAGTTCCGCTCGCCCTCAACCGGCCAATCCATCACCGTCGAAAGCCCCCTACCCCCCGACCTCTCCCTCTGCCTCTCGATCCTGCGCCCGAAACACGGATAGAATGGTTCCATCTCGATGAAGTTCGCAGCAGCGGCCCTCGTATTTGCGGCCACATCCACCCTGGTGTGTTTCGGTGTCCTCCAGGCTCAGGCAAATACGCCGGCCAAATCATCTCCTCAAGCCGACGACGCCGCGCCTATCCGCGCCGAGGTCACTCGCGTCAACATGCTGTTTACCGTCACCGATAAACACGGCCGCTTCATTACCGACCTCACCCGCGACGACTTTCAGGTATCCGAAAACAAGAAGCCGCAGGAAATCCTTGAATTCACTGCCGAAACGAACCTGCCTTTGCGCCTCGCCGTCTTGATCGATACCAGCAACAGCATCCGTGACCGCTTCCATTTCCAGCAGGAGGCCGCAACTAACTTCATCAACAGCGTCATGCGCTCGCAGGACAAGGCCATCGTCGTCAGCTTCGATACCTCCGCCGAGCTCGTGGCCGATCTCACGGGCAACACCAATGAACTCGAGAACGCCGTTCGCCGTCTCCGCCCCGGGGGCGGCACCGCGCTCTACGACGCCATCTACTATGCCTGCAAAGAAAAGCTCATGCTTGATCAGCCGCTGTATAAGTTTCGCCGGGCCATGGTTGTCCTGAGTGATGGCGATGATAACGACAGCCGCTACAGCCGCGAGCAGGCGCTCGAAATGGCGCAGCGTGCCGATACCGTCATCTACACCATCTCAACCAACATCAGCCACATTGAGACCGAAGGCGATAAAGTCATGCGCTACTTTGCCGAACAGACCGGCGGCGCATCCTTCTTTCCCTTTGAGGCCAAAGATCTCAATCAGTCCTTCGAAAACGTGGCCAACGAACTCCGCCACCAGTACAATCTCTTCTACCGCCCGCAACCTCTGAACAACGATGGCAAGTTCCATCAGGTGTCAATTAAGGTAAAGGGCCACAAAGACCTCCTGGTGCGTGCGCGGAAAGGCTACTACGCTCGTCGCGAGAGCGCCTGAGTCCATTCTCCTGGTCGTATTTCGCCTTCCGGAGAAGCACTCTTTTCTTCTATACTTTCGGCGTGCAGTTCACTTCTCTGATCTCTCGACTTCTTCTTGCACTCACCCTGCTTCTGCCGGCCTCTGCCTCAGCGCGCCAGGCCGCGACGGAAAACGCGCAGCCGGTCGGCTCTACCGCAAAGTCTTCAGTTGCGAAACGCCGTCCCTCCTCTAGCGAAATTGCAGACGCAAAAGCCAAAGGTCTGGTCTGGGTCAACACCGCTACGCGTGTGTACCACAAGGAAGGCCCATCTTACGGAACCACCAGCCGCGGTAAATTCATGTCGGAGGACGATGCCAGGAAAGCCGGTTTCCGCATCGCCAGTGACTCCCGCAGCAAGAAATAGGGACTCCACCCTTGCCGGAGTGAAGTCCTCTGATCGCTCCTATTCCTTAACCAGTTCCACGCGCCGGTTCTCTGCCCGGCCATTGTCACTCGCGTTCGAAGCTACCGGCTGTCGCTGCCCTTCTGCTTGCACCTGCAAACGATTCGCATCCACGCCATGGCTGCTCAAATAGGCCATCACGCTCTGAGCTCTTTGTCCAGCTAGCTTTTCGTTTGCGGCTCTATTCCCGGTCGAATCGGTGTACCCGATCACACCCATCTTCCAGCCAGAGTTGTCCTTCAGAGTTTGCGCTACCTGGTCCAGAACCGCCTGCGAATCCCCCGCCAGTGTGGCGCTGCCTGTCGCGAAATGTACTTGGCTGTCATCCAGAGTGATTCTGCCATTTTGCTGTAACGTTTGCCCAATTGACGCAGCGGTCAACGCCTGTGTACCCGGACTGGCATCGGGCTTCGTTTGATCTGTTGCCGCGGTCGTCGCCGCGGCGCCATTATCCGCCGGATGCGAAGACCGGTTGAACCACCAGATCGCCAGCAAGACTAGCAGCAGCAGCGGCAGCAGCCACGCCCAAATGGGTGCACCCTTTTTTGCTGCCTTCTCTTCGTATACTTTGACCTTTTCGGTTGCCATATTAGTTTCCTTTGCGAGCTGCCTTCTGTTTACCGGTAGCTAGTGTCCCGCTCGGTTCTACGCCGATCGGTTCCACATCGATCTCTGTCTTCCGCACCGAATCCGAGATCTCTTCCGTCCTCTCCGACACGTCCTTGCTCACGTGCACCTCTTCCACCACCCGCGCCGTCTTCGCCACCACCGGAACTTCGGCCGTCTCCGTCACTTCCACCGATTGAATCCGTAGAGCGTCCAGATCGGCTTCGCTCAGCGGCCGGTCTACCGGATGCCGTTCGACGGTCGCGTGCTCTTCTCGTAAGACCACCTTCTCTTCCACGGGCGTCTCCACGATCCGGCTATACACTCTCACTCCGCCGCGCTGTACCGCGCGCTTGCCTACCGTGAGCTCTTCCTCCACCACCGGAATCACTGCCTCGCCCTTTGCGGCTCCGGCGGTTGCTGCCGCGGTTGCACCTGTCACAGGAGCGCTCGCGGACGCCGTCGTCTCCTGCCCCAACACCTTTTCGTCCACCTGCTTCGCCCGGTGCCTCCCGAATACGTCCTCTGCCTCATCCGTGATCGGCTCCGGCCCAGACACCATAATCACGGTTCCGCCGGCGTTCACTCCCTCCGTCAAGAGCCGCAGATCTTTCTCCGGCAGAGCCAAATCGCGTAAAGCGGAAAGCGCTCGATTCGCACCCCCGGAACTGCTCTCGCCGTCGAGCACCACGATCGAACTCGCCGGCACCACCGAACCTTGTAGCTCGGCTAGCGCCTCTTGTGCCTGCCGCTGCGTATGAAATAGACAGAGAACTGTCGTTATGTCTGATGCTGTTTGCATACTTCTCCTCTTGCTGTTGATTGTTTAGTTGTCGCTTTGCCCCTTGATTTCGAGGCAAAAATAGCCGGCCCTGCCAGCTAGTTCACTGCTGAGCGTTGTGACGCTCTACCGTGACTTCTTCGGAGAGGAGCGTTACCGTCTCCTCGTGCTCCACCGCTGATCGGCGCTTCGTTACTCGCAGCTCCTCCACCAGTCGGAGGCGCTTTGTCATCACCAGCACCTCTTCCACCACCGGGATGACCGTCACCTCGCCTTCTGTTCGCACGCTGGGCATGGTATCCACCAAAAGGTTCTTCGGTACCCGCTCTATCTCGGCTGTTTCCACCAGTAGAGTCTCGCGGATCTTTTCTTCTTTCTCGTGTACTGTCTTTTGAATCCGAACCGATCCGGTCTTCTGGACTGCTTTGTGAATCTCCGCTTCCTCGCGGACTACGGGAATCACAAACTCACCCTCGGTGCCGGGGTTGAGATCCGGGGAATCGATGTCGGGAACGGTGTCGTCGGACAAATGTTTCACGGAACTTTCTCCTACTAGTTACAAGCGCAATCAATCACAAAGTTAGTAGCCAGCTACTTACTTGTGATCAATGCACGTGTACTAGACCGCTCTCCGCTTGAAGAGTTACCTAAGGTGTTCTCTAAGTTTTGATGTTTGAACTATTTACGAGACGTGCTCGCCTTGCAAATTGTAATGGTACCCAGCGCTTGTTACTGTAGCTAAACCCGTGTTTGTCCCAGTGCGTAATTGTGCGACGGACGCATCTCTCTGTTAGTCGCGAATGACTCAAAAGGACACTAACATGGCAAGAAGAATCAAATCCGAAGATCCCGTTGCAGTTGGGCAAGGAGAAGAAACGGACGACAATACTGACGGTACCTCGACCGTGAGCGCTGTATCCGACACCGCCAAACAGGCGGCAAGTCAGGCCAAAGACGCCGCTTCTAACGTGCTCGGCCAGGCTAAGGAACAGGCCGCTTCTCGCATAGACCAACAGCGCCAGAGTCTCGCCTCCGGCATTCAGGCTGTCGCTAATGCGTTTCGCAGTATGGGCGAAGATCTGCGCAACAAACAAGAAGGTCCCGTCGCTCAGTACGGTGCTGAGATCGGTCAGGCCATCGGTGGTCAGGTTGAACGGCTGGGCAGCTACTTACAAGGCCGCGACGTTCATCAATTAATTACCGAAGCCGAAGACTTTGCCCGCCGCTCCCCGGCCGTATTTCTCGGCAGCGCCTTCGTGCTCGGCCTTGCAGCCAGCCGCTTTCTGAAAAGTTCCCGTCCTGCCTCCTCCTCCTCTTCTAACGGCGGACAGGTAGGCTCCTCGAATCAACCCGTAGCTCTTCTTCCCCCGGCACAAACTTCCGCGGGCAGTAATGTCAGCACTATGTCGGCTGCGGCGGGCGCCCAGGGCGGTTCGTCCAACCTTGCCGGGTCCTCCTCGTCGACGGACGGGAATCCTGACTCCACCGTCGGGGTTTGATTGTTATTGGGAGGTAACCAGTGACTAACAAACAGGATCGTTCGATAGGCGAGCTTTTTTCTGAACTCGCAAACGAAACCGGCCTTCTCGTCCGCCAGGAAATCGCGCTCGCCAAGGTTGAACTCAGCCACAAAGCGAGCCGCGTCGGACGGAATGTCGGATACCTGGTCGTAGGCGGCGCAGTCGCCTATGCAGCTCTCCTGGCGCTGCTCGCGGCCATTATCATTTTGCTCGCTGGTGTCATGCCTTCATGGGTCGCGGCTCTCGTCGTGGCCGTCGTCGTAGGCATCATCGCGGCAATACTCATCTCGAAGGCGCTGACTGCATTGAAGAAGACCGATATCGCTCCGCGCCAGAGCGTCGAATCATTGAAAGAGGATGCACAATGGGCGAAACAACAAGTGAAGTGAAGCCGCGCAATCTTGACTACCCCAGCGCCGAATCGGCTCCAACCTCAACAGCGGCTCAGGACGCATCGGCCCAGACCAGACCGCAGGCCGGCGCTTTAGCCGAGACCGAAGAAGGCGGTCCCGAAGTGGCCCAGATTCGTTCCGGCATCGAGCAGACCCGCGCGGATTTGAGCAGTACCATCGATGCGCTGCAGGACAAATTAGATCCCTCACGTATCGCCGAACAGGTCAAAGAGCAAATCCGCGAAAAGGCAACCGAGGCCTTTGACACAGCCAAAACCACAGTCAAAGAAGCAACCATAGGAAAGGCAGAGAAATTGATGTCAAACGTAAGTGAAACAGTTAGCGACGCCACCTCGCGCGCCGGTAGCGTTGTGAAGGATAAGGGTTCGTCCGTGATCCAGTACATTCGTGAAAACCCGATCCCCTTCGCACTGCTCGGTGTCGGCGTTGGCATGCTCACCATGCACAAGCGCAAAGATAGCCCTTCGTCCTACGGTTCGAGCCGCTCGAACGGCGGCTCCTACGGCCAGTACGACCGGTTCAATGGAGAGACGAAGAATTCTCCGTCCGTAACGGATCGAGCGCGCGACATCGTAGGTAGCGCCTCCGATCGTGCGCGAGGCATCGTGGGAAGCGCATCCGATACCCTCAAAACCCAGGTTTCTGCGGTCAGCGATCAGGCGCGCCAAACTGCTCAGACCGCCGGCAATCGCTTTCAAAGCACATTGCAGAAGAACCCGATGGCCGTCGGCATCGCCGCTCTCGCCGCGGGCGCAATCATCGGTCTCACTCTGCCTTCGACAGACGTTGAAGGCGAGTATCTCGGCGAAGCTCGTGATCGCCTCGTCAACCAGGCAAAATCGGTCGCCCAGGAAGCCGCGCACAAAGTTCAGCGCGTCACCGAAGAGGCCGGACGCAGCGTGAAAGACGCCGCCCAAAAAGAAGGCCTGACCGTCAGCTAGTCTTACCGTTTCCTCCAGCGGGTATTTCGCACCGGTCTCCCCGGCGGCTCAGTCGGCGGTGCGAGATGCCCGCTTTTCGTGCGAAGCTCGATGCATGTGCCGCAGCATCAAGCTTTTGCGAAAACCCGGCGAGACCGCAACTTCGGACGAACTGAAAAGTGCTGCTTTGCAGTTCGTCCGAAAGATCTCTGGTTTCCGGAGTCCATCTAAGGCAAATGCAGCTGCCTTCGAGCAAGCCGTCCGTGAAATCGCCGATTCCAGCGCCCGCCTCCTTAAGTCGCTCGAACGCTCTGGGCACGCACGCCCCCACACTCCTGCTCTGAAAGACCTTGCCCTACCACGGTAGTGCCCCGCGCGTGATCGCGAGGATTAAAGCTTCGTGACCGAGACCGTGTGAGCGCGACGTGTCCTGCCCGGCCTCGGTCACCGACACCCCACATAATGGAGCCAGCCCGCATGCTCAACTTATGGACCCTTGGTGGCCTGTCTGTGCGCGAGCTGCTCTACCGGACCGCACGTGAATCCTGGCAGGACGCTGTCTTCGGTCAAGGCAGCCGCATGGCCTTTTACCATTTCCTTGCGATGTTCCCGTCTCTGCTCCTTTTCCTTGCTATCTCTGCGCGCGTTCCCCACTTGGGCGACCACATGAAACACGCCCTTCAGGAATTATCGAGTCAAGTGCTCCCGGATCAAGCCGCACAACTTCTGCAAAAAACCATCGAGGAGCTGAATCAGAGGGCTGTTTCCGCCCGGCAACTTCTCTCCGCCTGCGCAGGTGCGCTGTGGGCGGCGCTCAATGGCACTTGGGCCATGATCTACGGCCTCAATCGAGCATACGAGGTGGAAGAACGCCGTCCCTGGTGGAAACTCGCTGCGACGATTGTTGGCCTCACACTTTCACTCGCCGTTACCGGTACCGTTGCAGTGCTTCTCATTTTCGGCGGTACACGCCTGCAATCGCACGCTGATCCCGCCGCCCTCGCTCTGCGCGCCTTTCAGTGGATAGTTCTGACTCTGCTGCTCTCTTTCTCATTCGCGCTGTTGTTTCGCTTCGCACCCAATCTCCGCGATCACGAGTGGCGTTGGAGCACGCCCGGAGCCCTCCTGGCGCTCCTTTTCTGGATCGGCTCAACCCTCGCCGTCCGTATGTACTTCAATCATGTGAATGACTATTCGCGTACTTATGGGCACCTGAACGGTGTGGTTATGCTCCTGCTATGGCTCTACGTCACAAACGGCTGTATCCTGATCGGCGGCGAACTGAACTCCGAAATCGAGAAAGCTGTCGCAGCCTCTCGCGGTGCTCCGCCCGACGGCGCCAGTGGCCGCGATCGCTCCGGAGCCTGATCCAGGGATTGTCCAACTCGACAGGGCTGAAGAGCATCTTCCGCAACGTAAAATCGTTAGCTCGGATCGAGAGTGCGTTCGTCTGTGTTAGCATCGCGAGCAAGGAATCGCCTGCGGGCGCCACGATCTGAACGATCGCGCCACGCCTGTTCGGTACGCAACGCGCACTGGTTCATAGCACGTGGCAACAACGCGAAGAGATCTCATTCGAGCCGGAACTGCCGCAGCCTCTCTATTCTTTTCAGAATCGCGGTCGGCAAATGCTGCTCAGAAGCTCGGCGTTGTCATCCAACCAGGGCCGTTCACAGCGGGACCGAACTCATTTGAAAGCTACTCCTGTCCCGAATGGTTTCGAGATGCCAAATTCGGGATCTGGGCCCATTGGGGGCCCTCGTCCGCTATTGGTGATGGCGACTGGTACGCCCGGAACATGTACATCCAGGGAACGCCGCAATACAACTATCACGTGTCCACTTACGGCCACCCCTCGAAATTCGGGTACAAAGATACCATCCCTCTCTGGAAGGCTGAGCAATTCGATCCCAAGGCGCTCATCCGGTTGTATGCGGCGGCAGGCGCCAGGTACTTCGTCAGCATGGGCGTGCACTGCGACAACTTCGATTTATGGAATTCGCGCAACCACCGCTGGAACTCCGCCCGTATGGGGCCCAGGCGCGACATCGTCGGAGAATGGCGCGAAGCGGCGCGCGCGCAAGGCCTCAAGTTCGGCGTAAGCGAGCACGTCTGGGCCAGCTATAACTGGTGGACCACAGACAAAGGTTCCGATAAGCAAGGTCTCTACGCCGGTGTGCCTTATGACGGAAACGATCCTGCAAATTTCGATCTGTATTTTCCGCCGCACGCGCCCGGACCTGAGGCTTGGGCAGAACAGGGCAACGAGAGCGCTGCATGGAAACGTGAGTGGTTCCTTCGGGCGCAAGACCTAATCGACCAGCATCAGCCTGATCTTTATTACGAGGATGGCCCTATTCCATTCGGAGAATGGGGCCGTTCGCTGGTAGCGCATTATTACAACCAGAGTCTTCGCTGGCATAACGGCAAGGTTGACGTGGTCTACACTGGCAAGCGCCGTCAGGAATGCGACGAGGGCGCCTGCACACTCGATATAGAGCGCGGGGTGGCCGATGATATCGAACCGGCACCTTTCCAAAGCGACACCTGTATTGGGGACTGGCACTACAAGCGAGGTATCCGCTACAAAACTCCAAAAACGGTGATCGACCTGTTGGTCGACATCGTAAGCCGCAATGGCAACTTGCTCCTGAACATACCTTTGCCCGCCAGCGGTGCTCCCGACGATCAGGAACTGAAAATCATCGGTGAGATTACAAGCTGGATGAGAGTCAACGCAGAGGCAGTCCACTCGACGCGTCCATGGAAGATTTTCGGTGAGGGACCCGGCCTGGGGAAGACTGCCGCTGGCGCTGGAATGAATGGCACACCAGAGCACTTCAACGAAAAGGGCCGCAAGGATCTGACCGGCGCCGATATACGATTCACGACAAGAAACAACGTCCTGTATGCGTTTGCGATGGGTCATAACCCAACCGAGACACGCATTGCCGCGCTCGCGCCCTCTCGCGGACTGGAGCGGCGTACGATCGCGCGCGTCGAACTCCTTGGCACTCGTGAACCGCTCAAATGGAAGCTAGGTGCGGATGGCCTTGCAATCGCATCACCCGAAGCCTGGCCATCCGATCACGCCGTAACCTATAAGATCCTGTTCGCCGATTAGTTCTTTCACTTGCGTCACTCTCTTTGACATCTTAGGAGAGACCGGTTATCATCTTCCTAAAATGTTTAGGAGAGAAAAGCAACCCGCCGAACTCCTGCAGGGAACCCTCGACCTGCTCGTCCTCAAAGCCTTGTCTCTTGGCAAAATGCACGGCTACGGCGTCCTGCTCCGCATCGAACAGATCTCTGCCGGAGCCCTTGCGATCGAGCAGGGAGCGCTCTACCCGGCTCTCTATCGATTGGAGCGCCAGGGCCTTCTCGCAGCCGAGTGGGGCACTTCCGAAAACAATCGACGCGCAAAATACTACACTCTCACCAGCCGCGGGCGCACACAGCTCAAAGAGGAAGAGCGTAGGTGGATCCGTCTGGTTGAAGCCATTGCCGTCGCTCTGAAAGCGCGCCCAAGCGAGGCCTGAATCTATGCCGCGTTTCCTTCACTGGCGATCCCTCTTCTGCCGCAATCGCTTCGAATCCGAAATGCTCGACGAGTTTGCCTTCCATCTGCAAACCCGCACGGATGATCTGATCCGCTCCGGAATCGCGCCGGCGGAGGCAGAGCGCCTGGCCCGCCTCGAGTTCGGCGGCAGCGAGCGGTATCGCGCCGAATGCCGCCAATCGCACGGCGTCCATTGGTTCGATGAGTTGGCGCGCAACGTTCGTTACGCTTTTCGCAATCTCCGGAACGCTCCGGCTTACTCCGCTGCCGCAGTTCTCTCGCTCGCTCTCGGCATTGGAGTAAACACGTTCGTATTCGGCGTCTTCGAATCTCTGATCCTGCGCCCGCTGCCCGTTGTCGATCCTACGCGCGTCACATTTATCGAGACTTCCACCGGCAGCGATGTTTCCTTTCCCGACTACAAGGAATTCCGAGATCGCAACACCACCTTCAGCAGGATCGCCGCCTACCGCATCTCTGTCACAAACTTCGAACACGGCGGCGATCCCGCCCGTACCTGGTGTTACCTGGCGACCGGTAACTACTTCGATATGC
Source organism: Terriglobia bacterium (assembly GCA_963723645.1). GTDB lineage: Bacteria > Acidobacteriota > Terriglobia > Bryobacterales > Bryobacteraceae > Bog-105. The sequence goes on along the minus strand of CAVRRR010000003.1, from coordinate 124,459 downwards.
TCGGCCTCAAACCCGCAGCCGGTCGCTTCTTCCATCAGGCGGACGACCTGCGTCCCGGTGCCAGCCCGTACGTTGTCCTCAGCTACCCGGCTTGGCAGGCACATTTCGCCGGCGACCCGAAAGCTGTCGGCAGCACTGTGCGCGTGAACGGTCTTCCCTATACCGTCCTCGGTGTAACTCCGCGCGGCTTCCATGGCACCGAGATGTTCTTCTGGCCCGAAATGTGGATCCCGATGATGATGGAACCGCAGGTGGAAGTCGGCAATCCGTGGTTGGACGAGCGCGGCACCTGGAACACCCTGATGCTTGGCAGACTCAAGCCTGGCGTCACTCCCGAACAGGCCTCAGGCGACCTGAACCGCATCGCCGCCGATCTCGCGCGCCAGTATCCCTTGAACGACAAAGGCCTCCAGCTTCGTCTCGCGAAACCCGGGTTTGTGGGCAGCAGCTTGCGAGGACCTGTCGAAGCCTTCACGGCCGGTGTGCTGCTGTTAGCCGGTCTCGTCTTACTTACCGCCTGCTCCAACCTCGCCGGACTTACCCTCGCGCGTGTGACAGATCGCGGGCGCGAGTTGGCGATCCGATTTTCCATTGGAGCCGGGCGCGCACGCATTTTCTTTCAGTTACTCACCGAGTCTTTCGTCCTTGCTTTACTGGGCGGCGCTGCCGGATGTGCCTTGGCCGTGTTCGCATGCCGCCTTTTCAGCAGTTGGCGCGCGCCAATCGATTTCCCGGTGCGGATCGCAGTCACACCCGATTGGCGAGTCCTCGGTTTTGCGGCGGCGGCTGCCCTTGTAACCGCCTGCCTCTTCGGCTTAGGCCCTGCCCTCCGCTCCTCGCGAACCGATATGAATTCCGTCCTGAAAGGAAGTTCCGGCGCCGCCGTCGCTAAAACCGCCCTTCGTTTGGCCGCTCGTGACGTCCTTCTCGCAGCCCAGGTGGCCCTCTGTTTCGTCCTGGTTTTCGCCTGCATTCTCTCGCTCCAGGGCTTACGGAAAGCCATCACGCTGCCTCTCGGCTTCGAACCCCGCGGCGTTACGGTCGCCTCCGTCGATCTTGGATCCGCTCAATACAGTGAGGCACAGGGCAGGCTCTTTCAACAACGCGTTGCTGATAGCTTGCGTGCGCTGCCCGGCGTCACCTCCGTCACCTACGCCAACTCCTTGCCCTTGAGCATCGATCAATCCACCACTTCTGCCGAACGTACCGATGAGCTCGAGAAAGAGGGACGCCGGCGGCTACACGCCAATTGGTATGACGTCTCGCCGGGATTGCTCCCAGCGTTGCGCATCCCCCTCCTCAGAGGACGCGACTTCACCGCACATGACAATCAACACGCGGCGCCTGTCGCGATCGTGAACCAGATCTTCGCACGTATCGTCCTCGGCACGGCCGACCCGGTCGGCAAGACCTTCCGCTACGGCCCGCAATCGCCTCCCGTGCTCGTCATCGGCTTGGTTGCCGACGGCAAGTATGTCAGCCTCACCGAATCCCCGGACCCTGTCGTGTTCCGATCCATTCTTCAGGACTACAATCCTACGACTGTGTTTGTCGTCCGCTCGCGGACCTCAAGCACTGCGCTACTGCCGCAGATCCAAAAACGAATCGCCGCTTTAGATCCGAAGCTGCCTGTCTACGGCGCCGGAAGTCTGGAGAGTATGCTCGGCTTTGTCATGTTCCCCATGCATGCGGCGGCTGTCACGCTCAGTGCTTTCGGTTTCTTGGCAATGCTCATAACCATCACGGGGATCTACGGCTTGGTCGCTTATTCTGTCTCCCGCCGCACCCGCGAACTGGGCATTCGGATGGCCGTAGGCGCGCGCCCTTCCGAAGTGCTGCGGCTGGTTTTGGGTAAGCTGCTTGTCCTCGTCTCGGCCGGGCTCGGCATCGGCGTGTTGCTCGCCCTCGCCGCCGCACCTGCACTCAGCGCCATCATCTACACGACCTCGCCCAGAGACCCCGTGCTGCTCTGTGAAGTCATGCTGGCCATCCTTGTCACAGCACTCCTCTCCTGTTCGAAACCAGTGCTGCGCGCCTTACGCATCAACCCCGTTACCGCACTCCGCTGCGACTAAACACTTCGAGCGACTTCTCCAAATTAAATCGTCTTCTTGTCTGGTTCGAGACAGAGTCAAGCCTTGACCGGGTATTTCGAATATCTTTCATCGGTGGTACGCCAAAAAAACGGCTGTACTCGCGATTGAACTGGCTTGCACTTTCGTATCCGACTGAGAAACCCGCACTGGGGGCGTCGACACCCTCGACCAACATGCGTTCCCTGGCCGCCTGCAACCGAAGTTGTTTCTGATACTGCAGTGGACTCATGGAAGTCAATGCACGGAAGTGATGATGTAGCGTGGACGTGCTCATTCCGGCGATCTGGGCAAGATTCTCTACGCGAAGCGGCTTCAGGTAGTTCGCCCGGATCCACTCGATCACCTTCGCTGTGCGATAACTCTGGTCTCCGGCAGTGGCGATCGCGCGCAGCCGTTGCCCACCAGCGCCTCTCAGAATGCGGTACGTGATTTCGCGTTGAAGCATGGGGCTGAGAAACCCGATGTCCTGCGCCGCGTTCAGCAGATCGAGCAAGCGATCGAAAGCACTCAATAATTCGACGGTAGTCTCGGCTGTGCTCATAGCAGGTGCTTCCGAGTTCGCCAAAGGCGATGGGAAGTCTTCGCGGCTGAGGATCTCGCGAACCGTCTGCATCTCGAGTTTCAGCCGCACGCAGAGGTACGGAGTCTCGGGAGTCGCCTCCATCACTCGACTGACGACCGGTAGATCGAGCGACGTCAGCAGGTATCGCGAGGGATCGTAAACGAAGGTGTTCACGCCGAGTTGGACCTGTTTGCGGCCTTGGACCACCAAAGCCACGCTCGGCTCGTAGGTGACCGGAGCAGGAGTCGTCGGTGCGGTCTGCCGATAGAGTGTCAGACCGGGAACAGGTGTCGGCAGGGAATCCTCCGAGCCAACGAAACAGGCAACCTTGCGAGCTAACTCCGCTTGGGGTTCGCTCCGTCGATGGCGAGCCACGTTCTTAATATTTTCGAGAGCGCTGATGTTAAATCTCCTTCTGAAGAATAGCTTGAAAACGATGGTCCGAAACCGGTCCCTCTCCGATTTTCGCGAGGATTAGGCAATAACTTCGCAGGATCAGGATATCGCTTCAGCGACGGTTTTGCTTAGCCTGAAGGTGAAGAACGATTGTGATGGAAACACGAAAACTCGGGAAAGCAGGCCTGGATGTTTCAGCTATCGGCCTCGGCTGCATGGGAATGAGCTGGTCCTACGGGCCGCCCAAAGACAAGGCGGATATGATTGCGCTGCTCCATGCCGCCATGGAGCGAGGCGTTACGTTCTTCGACACGGCCGAGGTCTATGGACCGCTCACGAGCGAAGAACTTGTGGGCGAGGCGCTCGCGCCTTTCCGCGGGAAGGTCGTGATTGCGACCAAGTTCGGATGGGAGCCAAATGCGGGAGACACCAACCGATGGAGCGCCTTGAACAGCCGGCCCGAGCACATCAAGCAGGTTGCCGAAGGATCGCTCAAACGCTTAAAGGTAGAAGCGATCGACCTGTTCTATCAGCACCGCGTGGACCCGAACGTGCCCATCGAAGATGTGGCAGGCGCGGTGAAGGACCTCATTCAAGAGGGCAAGGTGAAGCACTTCGGCCTTTCCGAAGCGGGCGTCCAGACCATTCGCCGCGCAAACGCGGTTCAGCCCGTAGCTGCGCTGCAAAGCGAGTATTCCCTGTTTTGGCGGGAACCGGAACGCGAGACCATTTCGACACTGGAAGAACTCGGAATCGGATTCGTTCCCTTTAGTCCTCTCGGCAAAGGTTTCTTGACGGGTAAGATCACGCCCGAAACCAAGTTCGACAACACCGATTTTCGTAGCACGGTTCCTCGTTTTCAGGAGGACAATCGCATCGCGAACGAACCGCTCGTCGACTTGATCACTGGTTTCGCGAAGCGTAAGAATGCAACACCGGCACAGATTGCGCTCGCTTGGCTGCTCGCGAAGAAGCCGTGGATTGTTCCGATCCCTGGCACAACGAAGCTCGAAAGATTGGATGAGAACCTCGGAGCCGTGCACGTTGAACTGACGCCTGAAGACCTGGAGGCGATCGAGACTGCATCCTCCCAGATCAAGCTCGAAGGCGCGCGATATCCGGCATTTCATGAGAAGCTGGTGGGCCGTTGAGCGGCAGACGGCAGATCCGATGAAAGTATTCCGGATTGCGATGATTGCGGCTGTTGTATCGTCCGCGTTCGCCCAGAATTATTCTGCTTCGCGTTCTGAGAAGCCAAATGGGAATTCCGACAAGGCAAGGCTCGTCGGGGCTTGGCACTTGGTCAGCATCGCAGGACCCGATGGAAAGCTTGTCTCGTCCGTTCAGCTCATGTATCCGACCTCGGAGAGTGCTTTGTCCAACCAATACGTTCAGTCTGGCTATGAGGCCTCGTTCGGCAACTACGATGTCGACGAAGCGAGACACATGCTGACTCATCACGTGCAGGGCTCCGTCACACGGGACTTGCTGGTCGGAAAAGATTTGCCGCGCCTGTATGAATTCACGAGCAATGGTCAATTGATGATCAAGTCGGCCCGCCCGAACGAACACTGGTCGGTGACTTGGGAGCACTACTGATGGCTGATTGGGACAAAGAAGAATTGCAAAGAATTGCCGGGGCGGATGACCTGCACATCTCGCCGTTTCTTGAGGACGGCATGACGTATGGCACTCCAACTTGGATCTGGTCCGTCGTGGTTGATGGTGCACTTTACGTCCGTGCATACAACGGACAACGTTCTCGCTGGCATGGAGCCGCGATGCGGGAGAACGCGGGACGAATCACGGTTGCTGGCATCACGAAAGAAGTCGGCTTCGAGCGGGTAGATGGGCCGAGGAACGACAATATCGACGAAGCGTACCGGGCGAAGTACAAGAGCAGCCCGTATCTGGATCCGATGATCGGGGCAAGAGCACGGTCGGCCACCGTTAAAATCTATCCTCGGTAAGAAAAGAGAAGACATATGAACCCGAATCCCGCGTATTCCGCAATCACGCCTGAAGACGTGCGGATGGTTTCACCAGCGCTCGCGCAATTCACTCAGGATGCGATTAACGATGGCATCTGGGAACGGCCTGCATTATCGCCTCGCGATCGCAGCATTGTCACTGTAGCGGCCTTGATTGCTCGGGTTCAGACAGTCGGCATGCTGCACTACCTCAATCTGGCGCTCGACAGTGGTGTAAAACCGCGCGAACTGTCCGAGATCATTACGCATCTAGCGTTCTACTCGGGGTGGTCGAATGCGTTCGCCGCGGTCGCAATCGCGAAAGACATCTTCGCCGCGCGCAGCATCGGCGAGGATCAATTGGCTGAAGCTTCGCCCGGCTTTCTTCCGCTTGACGAAGAGGCCGAAGCAAAACGCGCCGCCACCGTTGAGCAAAACTTCGGCGCTGTGGCGTCAGGTGTGGTTGGGTACACGACGGACCTGTTATTCCGTAATCTCTGGTTTCGTCCGGGACTCGCGCCTCGGGATCGCAGTCTCGTGACGGTAAGCGCGTTGATTGCTTCGGGTCAAGTTGCGCAGATTCCGTATCATCTCAATCGGGCAATGGATAACGGCTTAACCAAACAGCAAGCCTCGGAGGTCCTGACGCACTTGGCGTTCTATGCCGGGTGGCCTAACTTCTTTTCTGCGCTCCCCGTTGTCAAAGGAGTCTTTGAAAGCCGAGAATGACGCGGCTCCGGAACCGAAAGTCCGACGTGAATTTTGAGATCTCGCGGCGCAGTCTCTTACCTCTGCCCTCGCGCGTGCTCATCTCCCCAACCCGCGATCGCGCCGTTAACTTGTCAGTACCCTGCGCAGCGATAACATCCTCTCCCTCGTCACCGCAGCTGAACGGACTCTTCGTTTGGTTGCAATCGTACGAGCGTCTTTGAGTCATTCCATAATTTCAGTGCTCGCTGTTCGTCATAGGAGAGCTTAGAAGATCGCTTATCACTGAGTGCGCCGTCGTTCGACTGAAAATACTTTCCAGACCCGTTCCTGTAAACGGGATCAGTAGCAACCTTGGCAAGAGATGCACCTGAGAAGCTGGTTGAGCCCTGAGTTACGCCGAGCCGCTTCGTGATCCGCTTGGTGAAGCGAGTTCTCGCGAGCCACTGCACAGTCTTCGGCATCGTTCGGAGCAGCTCGGTCTCGGGCACGGCCCCGGGGTCAAACGCAATCGATGCGATCGAGCTACCGGCCCGCCGTAACCGACGGTGCAGTTCATAGGCATAAAGTATTGTGCACAGCTTTGAGGTCGAGTAGCGCTTTCCCGCGGAAAGGGGCTTCCTGGCATCTTTTCCATTGTTGGCAAGAGCAATCGCGTCTGGTTCAGCCACCATGCCGACCATCTTTCCATCCGCCGTGTCGGGATCGTGCGTTCCGCTCGCCGTGAAGACGATGCGTCCGTTGTCTCCCATCCGTTCAGTGAGCAGCTCGATCAATAAGAAATGTCCAAGGCAATTGGTCGCGAACGTTGTCTCATATCCGTCCTTGCTATAGGAAAGCGGCCCGCCGAAATATCCGCCTGCGTGACACAAGAGTGCCTGAAATGAAGCGACTTCGCCACCGTCGAGCATCGCACGAAACTTTGTTGCTGCATCTCTGACAGAACTCAGCGAGGAGGTGTCGAGCTCAAGTGTGCTAACCCTTATACCGTAGGCGGTCTGGAGCTGTTGCGCTGTGGCTTTGATCTGTTCCATTCTCCGTCCGGCGAGAACCAGATTGTAACGCGAGCAAGACGCAAGATGTTTGGCGCATTCAAAGCCGATCCCGGCGTGACCGCCTGTAATGAGAGCTGTTGGCACGATGACCTCTTTTAGGACGACAATTTCGTCGGCATTGGATTGGCTCGTCGACTCATGCTGGCGCGATTGGAACGCGATCCTTAGCGGGTAATAGTCCGGTCTCTGCGATATTTGCAAACCAGGCATAGGATTTCTTCGGGGTTCGTTCGCCCGTATCGACATTGTGGGCAACTAGGCCAAATTTTGAAGTGAAACCCAGATCCCACTCCCAGTTATCGAGCAACGACCAGACAAAAAACCCGTCCACCCGACTGCCGTTGTCCATAGCCTGCCTGACGGCACGTAGGTGAGCGCTCAGATAGTGAATTCGGAACTCATCGTCAATGATTGCGGCGTGATCACTAAAGGGGTCGGAACAACCGTTCTCCGTCACAATAAGACGCGGGTTACTGTAATCTTTTGTCAACCGCTTGAGAACTTCCTGGAGGCCGGTAGGGTCTATCTCTCGGCCAAATGCATCTCGAGCCATGCCAGCGGGCGTTCTGCCCTGGCCTATGAAACTTGGGCCGCTAAAATCCGCTTTGAGATAAGACGGTGAGTAATAGTTGACGCCAATGAAATCGCAACCCTGATGGATCGTGCCTAGATCCCCGCTCTTCACCACATCGCCCAGCATCTGATTCGCCGCTAATGGGTATTTGCCCTTCAGCAGCGGGTCCAGAAACGCGCCCGACCACATTTCATCAAATGCCAGTGCGGCCATATCGTTCAGTAGGTGGATTTTTCCTCCCTCTGGCCGGACTGGCGCGAGTGCCAGTCCGACTCCGATCGTCAGATCATTTCGCTGGGCACGCATCGCTTCGATGGCCAAGCCCTGGGCCAAGTTCAGATGGTGCGTGACGGGACCGATAAGCTTGGCGTCGTGCAACCCCGGTGCATGATTGCCAACGACATGGCCTAGCAACATGTGAACGTTCGCCTCATTGATCGTAATGAAGTTCTTCAGTCGATCACCCAAGCGGCTACTAACCGCCGCGGCATAGTCCGCGAATCGCTTTCCCGTATCTCGCGACATCCAGCCTCCCGATGCATACAAGCGCTGAGGTAGGTCCCAGTGAAACAGCGTTGCATAGGGAGTTATGTGTCTTTGGAGGAGCGCGTCGGTGAGCCGATCGTAATACTCCATGCCGCGTTCATTCACGGATCCTGAACCCGTGGGAAAAACTCGCGGCCATGAGATCGAAAACTTGTACGAATTCAGGTTAGCGGCGCTCATCAACGCCGCATCTTCCTTGTACCTGTAATACGAGTTACACGTTCTGCTGGGGATCGAACCATCCTTAATGTGGAGTTTCTGTTTGGCAAAAGTGTCCCAGATACTCTCTCCTCTCCCATCGACATCCAGGGCTCCCTCGACTTGAAATGCTGACGACCCGCATCCCCAACGGAACGTGCTTGGAAACCGCAGTGGCTCAAATGCAGACTTTTTGGATTTGCATCCGGCCGCGATCGCAGCCGCTCCCAAGGACAGGACGGCTCGGCGGCGGGTCCAGCCATTCTTGTCACTGGCCATGGGTTATGTCTACCGTCCTTCCCGAAGTCATGATTCCTGTGGCAAAGGCACTACTGAAAAAGTTGCGTCGGAACGTGCTGCCTGGAACGGCCCAGACGCGTCCAAACACCCGGCATTGCGAGTGCGCGTTTTCTTCTCATGCATTTTCCTTTTCTCTGAGCGATTCCGAGATTGAGTGTCCTGCTGATGACCGAACTCTGACCATCGGAATCGCGTCAGAGCGAAGTAGCCGCATCGAACGCGCAGCACGGAGCATAAGCGAGAGAGTCATGCGCAGGAATCCTGCTGCGGGCTCACGCACCTCCGAGAAAGCCGACCCTGTGGCTGTTCTTGGTCCAACTGCAACCGCACCGCAGAAATTCGCGCTCGGCTCTGAATCTTGGCGTCCGCGCGTATCTCCGATGAGAACCAATCTGTGGCGGTATTCTTGAGGGAAGCGAGTGCCGCTTTCACACCAGGATTGCGGTCTTCACGGTCACCCTTCTTGAGTTCAGGGAGCCGTGTCACCCTCGTTCTCTGGATCGATGATCAGCCTTTATCTCGCCGCGAGCCTCATCGGATTTTCGACGGGGACGGCGATCAGCATTCTACTTCTGGTTCTCACGGCGCGCGCCGCCAAACTACCGGGCGCCACCGCAGCCAATATCCTGTTTGTAACTTGCTGCCTGGTATGGAATCTGGGCGGTCTCGGACATTCCGTCGCTCTCACATGCGGCGCGCCCGAACAGGGACGAGCGGCGCTCATCATCTTGGCCTGTCAGTACACTGCAGCCGCTGCATGGCCAATTACCGTATTAAGCCTCTGGAGCCCGCTCGCTACCCTGCGCTGGCAAAAAGTCGGCTGCCGGTTTCTGCAGGCCTTCGCCGTGATCACTTGTACGCTGATCGTCATACCGCTTTGGCACGGTGTCGTAAACGGTGGGAACTTCGCCTCCCTGCTCATCCTCAAGAAATCGACCCCATATAACGCAGCCATTCTGCTCACGGTAGGAAGCGTCCTGTTCCGCGAGCGGCTCGTATCGCGGGCGATGAGGCTTCCCTTCCTGGCAATGCTGGCGGGCACCTTCGGCGCTACGACGGCAGTCCTTATCCTGCAAGTATTGCCGCTCGAGTCTGTTGTTGGCGACCTTCTCCGCGCCCTCAGCGAACAGATTACTCTCTTCGTCGTCCTAGGCGCGTTCTTCTTGTTCGCCCGTTTCCGGTTTTCCGATTTGTTTATCCGTCAAAGCCTCAGGGTGATGCTAGCGGCGCTCACTGCCGCGGCCTTCACGCTGTCCTACTACATCCTTTCGCTCGTTCAATTCAGCCGCCTCGCATACCCGGGAGCTGCCCGGGCCGGCCTCGCGACCCTGACGGCGCTTTCCATACTCGTTCTGTTCACATTCGCTGACCGCCGCATTGGGGAGTGCGTGAACCGTTGGATCTTCCGCGCGCCGGACTACCGCACTCTGCTGCGGGAGTTGTCGGAAAAGCTGGCGGCCCTTCGATCTGAGAAAGAAATCGCCGACGCCCTGGAGACAACTGCCCGTCAATCGCTGGAGCTGAGAGCTGCCCAACTGGTTACGCTCGACAACTTGTGCAAGACGAGCCTGCCCACATCGCATTGGACGCACTCGGATGGGCCCGAGCTGGATTGGTTGAAAGCGGTTAACGAGGGCGAACTCGTGGAGCTCGATTGCCAGCACCCGTATCGCGCGGGACACACCCAGGACGAAGTCGAACTGCTTGTTCCGGTTCGATCCGAGGGTCGGGTCACCCACATGCTCGCCATCTCGCCCGGTCCCGCGCGGCGCGGCCTGGTGACGCACGAAGTGAATTATTTGTGCAGCGTCGCAGCGCAGTTCGGTCACCGGCTTGACGCACTGCACATGGAGGAGCAGCTGATCTTAGTGCAGAGCCGTGAAGCAGTGCTGCTGCAGCAGTTAACCGAGGCGGAGCTGCGAGCCCTCCGCGCTCAGGTCAACCCGCATTTCCTCTTCAATTCGCTTAACAGCATCGCAAACCTGATCGTGACCAATCCCGGAGAAGCCGAGACCATGACGCTGCGGCTCGCCAGAGTCTTCCGCCATGTACTGGCCAACTCCGCGCGCCACCTCATTCCGCTCCACGAAGAAGTCGAGTTCCTGGCCACGTATCTGCAGATTGAAGAGGCTCGGTTCGGCAGCCGGCTTCAGGTGAAGATCGCCGTTGACCCGGCGGTCGCCATGGAACAGATTCCCTCGCTGATGCTCCAGCCCATTGTGGAAAATGCATTAAAGCACGGCCTGGGACCGAAGCGCGATCCAGGCCACTTGTGGATCACTGCCGACGCCGACGGAAATCAGGTGCGTTTGCGAGTGGAAGATGACGGCGTCGGACCCGCAATCGGAGCCTTGAAACTCAACGGCAACAGCGGGCCATCGAACGGAGTCGGGCTCGAGAATGTTGCGCAGCGCCTTAATGCGCTCTATCAGGACAAGGGACGGATGACAATGGAAACGCGGCAGGCGGGTGGAACGCGCGTCACAATTCTGTTACCACGCGAGAGCGGAGCCGCGGCGTAATGCGGAGCTTGATCGTTGACGATGAGGCGGATGCGCGTACGCGGCTGATCCGGTTGCTCAGCGCGCATCCCGAAGTCGCTGTCATCGGCGAGGCTCAGGATGGGCTCGAGGCGATTGAGAAGATCGAAGAGCTCCGGCCTGACCTGTTGTTTCTTGACATAGAAATGCCCGGGCTCAAAGGCTTCGAAGTACTGCGGTCGATTCCGTCCGCCATCGAGATCCCGCTCGTCATCTTTACCACAGGGTATGACCAGCACGCCCTGGAGGCCTTCGACGCCAACGCGCTTGCCTATCTCCTCAAACCCATCGAAGCGCAGCGGTTGTCGGTTGCGATAGAACGCTCCAACAAGCTTTGCTCCCTTTCCGCGGAAAAAGAAAAGGAGCGCGAGAGCATTCTGCGCGCGACAGGCCAGGCGCCGAAGACGCTTCGCAAAATCGTCTGCCGGAAGGGTGGACGCGCCCTGCTTGTGCCTTCGGAACAGATCCTCTGGTTTCAGGTGCAGGATGGCATCGTGCATGCTACGACAGCTAACGACTCGTTCTGGGTGAACTACCAGCTGGCCGAACTTGAAGCCGCGCTGCCGCCGGAGGAGTTCTTCCGCGCCCGTCGCGAGGTGCTGGTCAATTTGTCGCGGATCAAAGAGGTCAAGCCTTACTTCAAGAGCAGCTTTCTGCTTGTTATGTCCGACGCTGCGTCGACTGAGATCGCCGTCAGTGAACGGCAGGCCCGTCCCCTGCGCCAGCGCCTTCCAGGCCTCTAGAACGCTTATTCCGGCGTGAGCGCCTTCGAAACATAGTTCCAGTTTCGGAATGTCGCCGATCCTCTACCGCAAGCGTACAAAGCAGGACGCAAATCGAGAAACCCGCCAAGAGCATTCTGCTGATAACACGCCACGTCAAGGGACTCGCGTATGTGTGTCCACTTGCCTGCAGAGCTTGCGTCGTGAAGTCGATACAAAAAGTCGACTTCCTGATCGTTGTTTACGATTCGCAAGGTTGCGCGTCCTGCCGAAACCACCGTCGTTCTGGGATGAGGCTCTACATGCCGTGCAGTGGTCAGACGCAAACCGCAAATGTTTTTATTGTCATAGAACAGCAGCAGTCCGGCCTCGCACTCGGGCGATATCTCGACCTCAACTTCCACAGTGTAGATCCGGCCGATTGCCGCGCGTGTAAGTGGAGAAGTTGTCCGAACGCCGTCGGCGTGGGCAGCGAGCGTGAGTGCGCCATCAGCGAGGCGCACTCGGCTGCTATCGTAGCCCTTCCAGAATTGCCATTGCAGATCGAGAGTCTTGCCGGAAAAGCCGGAAACCGGCTCAGGGGCGGGCTCCGGTTCCAATTGAGCTTTGGAGATCGCGTCCGCTGCTGAGACGCCATCCGGCACTTTGAACCAGCCATCAGCTGTCCAAACGACTGGGAGCAGCAGAACTTGTCGCCCGAGACTTTGGAGCCCATTCTGGTAGGCATGAAGGGTCATCCACCACGAACCGTCTCCCGCATCAACCAGGCGTCCATGACCCTTCGACCACCATTTCTCCGCTTTGCTGTAGGTATGAACGATTGGATTAAAAGGCGACCACTCCCATGGACCGTCCAGGCTGCGGCTGCGAGCGCAAAGCACCATATGACTGGTGGGAGGGCCTGAAGTACCTCCCTCGGCAACAGTCAAGTAGTAGTAGCCGTCGCGAAACAGCAGCTTAGGAGCTTCCAGACACTCGCACTCCACTTGCCAGGTCTCCGGGATGTGCCAGGGTTCGAGCACGCGGCGCGGCTCTTTTATCACCGACAGTCCATCGCTTGAGAGCTCAGCCATCGAGCCGCCCGCCAGGTACAGAACGCGGCGGCCTTCAGGGGTGGCCCCGTGAGTTGGATCGATTCCATGCAGACCCAACGATTTCGGTTTGCTCCATGGGCCCGGAAGAGCGTCCGCATGAACGACGAAGATTTCACCGTTGCACGGGAAATAGATGTAAAACAGCCCCCGGTACTCGCATAGGAATGGTGCCCAAACCGCTCCATAGTACGCATCCAGCGCCGCTCCGGCCACCTTCCAATGCACCAGGTCGAGCGAGTGCCAGATCAGCAGGCCGGGTGTGTAGGCGTCGGTTGTGTGAACGAGATAGTAATCTCTCCCGACACGGATTGCCCCCGCATCGGGATGATCGCCCGGAATGACGGGGTTAGCGTATGTCCCAGGCTTAGCAGGCAGCGGTGAAGCCAGCGACAGAGTTGGCCAGGAGTTCATGACCCCGACGGCCGCGGCCGATCCTCCGACCCACACAAACTGTCGTCTTGACCAAACTTCGTTGTTTACGAAACGGGACCCAAAGCGCACGAGTTAACCTGTCAAGGGCATTGCCCATCGAAGTTTAACCCTACGGCTTGGGGCACTCCGACAGATTTCTATGGTTATCCCCAATCAGTGTTGAGCAGGTCGTGCGATTCTTGCCAAGGGCATGTTTCTGCGATGGATAAGCAACGAGTGAGAAGACAAAGCATCTCGATAGGAGAGGAAAATAATCTTGAAGAGTAGCGTCGTCCTTGCAGGCATCGTATTGTTGCTTGGCCTCGTGCCTCTCGCGCACGCGGGCAGCGGACCGTTGCCACGAAGCACACCCGAAGCCGAAGGCATCTCGTCACAGGCCATCGCCGGCTTTGTCGAAGCCGCGGACAAAAACGTCAACACCTTCGACAGCTTCATGATTCTTCGGCACGGCAACGTCATCGCGGAAGGCTGGTGGAAACCCGACTCCCCCGGGAAGCCGCACATCATGAACTCCGTCAGCAAGAGCTTCAATGCCACCGCCGTCGGCCTCGCAATCCAGAAACACAAACTCAAGCTCGACGATCGGGTGTTGAAGTTCTTCCCCGCCGACGCCCCGGCAAATCCTTCCGACAATCTGAAGGCGATGACAGTACGCGATCTCCTGACCATGTCCAGCGGCCAAAGTGTCGAACCGAAAGCGGCCGGGGGCGGCCCGTCGGTCAAACAGTTTCTCGCTCAGCCTGTCCCGTACCAGCCCGGCACCCACTTTCTCTACAACACCATGGGTAGCTATGTGCTATCAGCCATCGTCACCAGGGTGACTGGCCAAACTACACTGGAGTATCTGAAGCCGCGCCTTTTCAAGCCTCTGGGAATCGAAAGTCCCCGCTGGGATAGCAGTCCCGAAGGCAATTCGCTTGGCGGCTATGGGCTCTATCTTCGCACCGAAGACATGGCCAAGTTCGGTCAACTCTACCTGCAAAAGGGGAAATGGAACGGCAAGCAGCTGGTTCCGCGCAAGTGGGTGGAAGAAGCTACTTCGAGGCAGATATCAAATGAGAATGAAGGCCACGCCCGGATCGGGCCTGATTGGATAGAAGGCTATGGCTTTCAATTCTGGAGATGCCGCCACAACGCCTTCCGCGCCGACGGAGCTGGCGGCCAGTTTATCGTGGTTATGCCGGATCAAGACGTAGTGGTTGCCATCACCGCCGATACCGGCAACATGCAAGGCGAGTTGGACGCGATGTGGAACCACTTGTTGCCCGCCTTCCAGTCCAGGTCGCTGGCTCCCGATGCCGCCGCACAGAAGAAATTGAAAGAGGCGGTCGCAAATTTGGTTGCCCATCCAAAGAAGAGTTGAACTGATAGCGTTCTGGCCAAAAGTTGCAGAGCGAATGGACTGACGCAAAACCAACCAGCATCACTGTGCTGTCCTGATACCTTCTTTTCGGAAAGCGCGGTCGAGAGGGCATTCGGGATCGCCGAGGATATCATCCGGCCGGCTTCCCGGCAGCAATCCGCTATTCCATCCCGTACTGTATCCTTAATCTCGCGCATCCCGCCGTTGAAGTTTCATCCTGGAGAGTAGTGGCCAATACAAGCCCGCGCATCCTCTTGGTGGCTTACCACTTTCCGCCAGACGAATAGATCGGTGGGCAGCGTCCGTTTCGCTTCTACCGCTATCTCAAGCGCCTGGGTTATGCGCGTGATGTCATCACTGCGTCCAGGCAAAGCGGCGAACGAATCCCGACATTCACTTCGTCGAAGACCATCTCAAAGGAGCATGGGATGCAGGCCCTCGGCCAAGGCGCTCGGCGCAAGCTCGTGTTGAACTCCAATTCGCAAGCTCATGTTTCCTGGCCAAACCGGTGTTGCGTGGTCGGTTCCGGCGGCCGCGGCATGTCGGCAGATTGTAAGATCCCACCCGAATGAGAAATGCGTATTGATCTGCAGCTACCCGCCGCTTGGCGCGCTCCTTGTCGGTCTACAGGTTGTGCTGTTTACGCGCGCTCGCTGGAGTAAGCAGGCAAGGGAAGAGATTGGATGGCGTCTTGCGCCGTGTTCGGAAACCTGTTATTACCGCGAAAATGGGCTCAGTTTCGCCTCAGTTTTGCCTCCAAAACCCTCCAAAATGGCTCCGTTTGTGCACTATTCGCCCTCCTCCTCCCGCTGACAAGATAACGCGGGCCCGTTCTGCGGAGGAGCCATGAATGGCCCTAACTACAACCAATCAAAGGTACTAAGAATATTATGCAGGCGCGTGATCGAAGCTCGGGTGAGCCACATCGCATCCCAAGCTACCTGTGCAGCAGGGCTATTTTTATAAGGAGGGAGAAAAAACCGCCGCCCCCCGCACCAGACGCGCTACGTCAGCCCGTTCACCACATACAGCCGTGAGAGATTCAGGTTCGCCGAGTATGCATACGCGCCCGAATTTGGAGCCGCCGCAATCCCCGCTAACCCTATGAACGTCGCGTCTTGTGCGTCGATCGTTTTCCATGAGGTGGATCGATGAGTAGCCATACTCAACTGCACGATCGCATAATTCGACTGGCATGCCGTAAGCAGAAACAGGCTCTTTCCATCGGCGCTCCACACCAGCGGCAGCGTCAGGCCCCCTGGAGGAAGCCGGTGAGTTGACTTGCTCGGCAGATCTATGATCTCGGTCGCACCTCCCACGCCACCCGCAATCTTCGTCCCGTCAGGCGATATCGCTACGTAGTCGAAGTAGGGCGCGTCCGGGATCGGCCTCACTATTCCCGTACCGATCGCCTGATACGCGATCATCAGCGGTTTGCCCGCATACGAGCCTCCCACCATCAAGTCACCATCGCCCGTGAACCTTGCCCACTGGTAGCGAAATCCGTTTCCTTGCACTCGGGTCACTTCTCCCGAGGCGAGCGACGTAATCGTCAGGACCGTCCTGTCCTGCGGATCGACCGTCAGCGCCTGCTTGCCGTCGGCCGATAGAGAAAGCGCATGTCCCGAGCCGAACCTCTTGGCCTTCTTCGAAGTTCGGTCGTAGACGTAAGCCGCATAATGCTGCCCCCCGGCATTGCCGCCTTCCGTGAACAGCAAAGTCTTACCGTCAGGCGTCATGTCGTCAACGTGCGACGAATCGAACTGCGAGATCTCCGCCTCTTCTCCATCCACCCCGGTTCGCAGGATCATCCGCGCTTCATCCATCGCCAGCAGCGTTCGTCCGTCTCTGGCAACATCGAGCAGCCGCAGGGAAAGCGGCGGCTCTGAAATCTTTCGCAATTTGCCGGAACGCGAAACGCTATACAGGCTCTTGTTCAGGCCGGCTTTGCTCGCGGTGAACCAGATCTCGCGGCCCGAAGGGCTCCACGCCAGGCCTTCCGCACTGCTCCATTCTCCGGTCAGTACCTTACTTCTCCCGGAAGCATCCACCATCGCCACGTGCCCGCCATCGTCATCCCTGACCGGATGTTCCAGGAAGGCCACTTCGCGCCCGTCGCGCGATACTCGCAAACCGTCGATCATCCCCTGTGAACAGAAAATCACCTTCCCCTGCGGAAACTCGAGTCGGTACTCACTGCCGACCTCGCGCACTACCGCCAGCTGTTTTCCATCCGGACTCCAATCCGCCACGAAAGCGCTTTCGGCGAGCACGCCGGAGCTTTCGCCGCCGACAGACGCACGGGTCAACCGCAGCGGCCGGTCCTTTTTCGACAGATCCCTGCCCAGAATCGCCACATCCCCTTGCGGAGACGCCGCCACTACTATGCCCTCCGCTAGCTTGACGTTGTTCGTTCCATCCATGTTCGCCACGAACGTCTGCCGCACATCGTTCAATTTGGCCGAATACACCACTTGAGATCCCGCGAGAAAGCGCGCCGAGATAACCGTGCCGCCTCTGAAACTCACCGGGCGAAAATCGGCCGGCTGATGGTGCAGAGTCCTGACTTGGAAAAGGGCGAAAACGAGTGCGGCGCAAAGGAGGCTGCCGGCCAGCCACATGCCTGCACCGCTCTGCCGCTTCGTGTTCTTCTTTAGATAAACCTCCGGCACCGCTTGTTCGTGAACCGGTGGCGCAGCGGCGGCCGTAGGATCTTGGCCCTTCACCACGAGCGCCGTCTCGCTCGTGCCGCTTTCGATCGGACATACAAAGCGATAGCCCAGTCGGGGCAAAGTCTGGATGAAACGCGGCTCGTCCGCACAGTCTCCCAGCGCCGCCCGCAGCCGGTTGATCGCCGTGTTGAGCCCGCTTTCGAAATCGACAAACGTGCCGGATGGCCAGAGCTTGTTTCGCAGCTCTTCACGCGTCACCAGTTCCCCGGGTCTGGCAAGCAGCGTCTCCAATACTTGGAACGGTTTGATCTGCAGTTTAACCCGCACCCCCTGCTTCGAAAGCTCCCTCGTCTCCGTGCGCAGTTCGAAGCCGGCAAATCTGATCGGGTTCTGTGGCCCAGAGCAAGAAGCGGCAGACTCTTGCTTCGAAGCCTCATCACCGTTCGGCAAACCTTCGGTGTGAACTTCCCCCATACTCCTTCATTCCCCTAGGAGCATGGTCAAAGCATGAAAAGGGCCAATTTCTTTCACCGGCTAACTTCCAGAAGATATTGCCCTCCGCTTTTGGAGTGTCCGGTTGCCGACTGGCTCGATGTCCTGATTGCGAGATATTCTGTCTCGAAACGCGACGACCTGACTATGTTTTGCCGTTGAGGCTTTTCGATGCCGCAGCAGACTCATCAGCCTTCTGCGCGGCCAGCGTATTTCGGACCTCAATGCCCAGCGCGCGTGTCTCGGCTGCTTCCGCCGCCCCGAACTGGTGATCTTTCCGCAGCGCAAGCGCATACTCGCGCAGCCATCCCGGCAGCTTCTCATTCCGCGGCCCCGCCGACCGGCTTAAGCCCTCGAGCGCGCTCTCATAAGCCGCGGCCGACTCCTTAAACTGCTTGTCCGCGTAGTAAGCAATCCCAACGTTGCGCCAGTTCCGCGCCACTTCCAAGCTCTCCGGCCCAAAACTCTTTTCCATCACCAGCCGCGCCCTGCCGTAAAGCTCCAACGCATCTTTGCGACGTCTTTCGTAAAACAGCTGTGTAGCCAAATTCGAAAGATCGGAAGCCACCTCGGGATTTTTCGAACCCAGCCGCGATTCATCGATCTCAAGAGCTTCCCGATACAGACTCTCAGCCCTCTTGTAATGCTTCTGCGCCGATTCAAGCGCTCCCAGATTTGAAAGGGTTGCCGCATACCGGAGTTTGGCCGGTTCCGCGCCGGTCTTCCCTAACTCGTAGGCTCTTGTCAGGAATTCTCGCGCTTCCTGGAATTGGTGCTCATCCGTTGCCAGCCTGCCCAACGTGTTCCATACCGCCACCCGCATCACGTCGTTGCCAGGCGGGTCTTCCTGGTTCATGAGTTCCAAAGCCCGGCTAGCATCGGCCCTCGCGCATTCGAGTTTGCCTTGCTTCTCTTCGAGGGAAGCAAGATTGTTAAGCGACGAAATCAGCTGCTCCTTGCCATTTGGGAGGCTTTCCTCCAGCCGAATTGCTTCCCGCAAAGCCGGTTGCGCTTCCTCAAACTGTCCGGATCCCGAAAGCGCGAATCCAAGATTGTTCATGGCTAGAGCTCGATCGGTCTGGCTCACAAACGGCAGATTTCGCTCGATCTCAACAGTCTCTTTGCCGCTCTTTACTGCCGCCGCACATTGGCCGGTTTCGATGCGGAACAGTGTTTGGTTTGTCAGAAGGCGCGCACACTCCAGACTGTTGCGCCCATACCACTGCTGTACGCCTGTCACTGCCAGGTCATACAAAGTTCCTGCTTCCGCGTAGCGGCCTTCCTGTTGCAGCGTCAAGGCCAGGTTCCCTCTTACCAGCGCCGCCGTCTGTCCCTCGTCCTGCCGTCTTTTCTCGAGCGAACGGTAGGCCTCACGAAGCAGTTTTTCAGCCTTCGTAGTCTCGTGTCGCTCCCCGGCGATCGTTCCCAAATTATTCAGGGCAATTGCCGATTGGTCGTCGTCAGGCTCCGGCAGCCGCGCGTTGATAGCTAGCGCCCGCCTCAAATCCTGCTCCGCATCCGCAAGCCTCCATTGGCTGTGCTGCACAGAACCCAGCTCATTCCATAGCACGACAGCCGCGGAGCTTTCCGGCTGCGCGAGCGCCGCCAGCCCGGCGCGGAGCAGTTCTTCCGCCCGCGCAAAAGAGCCTACCCGCGACGCGGCCAGAGCCTGGAGTCGTAAAGTCTTCAAGTCTTGGGAGTCACCGCCATAGGCACTCGCCGCTGACCAGAAAACCGCACAGAACAACCAGGCGAGGCCAGCCTTCTTCGAGAACAATACACCGCCACATTCATTTCGCACAGCCGAACTCCTGACTAGAACTATTCGGCTTCGCCAGCCTTGCTTACAATGGACCGGCTGTAAGTTTCCTCTTAAATGACGTGCGTAACAGCGGTGTTACCCTGCGCCCTGCGCGCCTCCTTCGTCCCTACCTGGTAACGCCCTAAGTGCAAGAGACCACGTCTTTTCGCAACAGCCGTTAGTTTCCCGTTAGCCGCTATTTAGAAACAATCTAGACCGCCCTCGACGGCTTTGGCATTACCGTCGATCCAGAGAGTTTGCTCGCCGCGTCGCTTGCGAGCCTCGCTTTGGGAGGGAAAGCATGAAAATTGCAATTGCTGTGCTTGCAGGGCTGACCCTGGGCTCGTTGTGCAGAGCTCAGCTCACCAGCGGAGATCTGGTAGGGACCGTCATGGACGCAAGTGGGTCTGCCGTGCCTGGCGCAACCATTGAAGCGGTCGAGGAGTCCACCCGCGTGAGCGCCACCCAGATCGCCGGATCTAACGGGCAATATAGGTTCACCAACCTGCACATCGGCCGCTACGACCTGACCGTAACCGCTCCCGGTTTCACCACCGCCGGAGTCAAAGGCATCGGCGTGGACCTCAATAAAACTTCGACCGAAAACGTCACTTTAGCGATCGGCGCTGTCGCTACCACGGTTGATGTGTCCGATGCCGCGCAAACCATTGACACCACCACCGCCCAGATTCAAACCAATTTCAACGCAAAGCTAGCCTCCGATCTCCCGATCACAGGCAGCGCCCTCGGAGGCGTTCTCAACCTCTCGCTGTTGAGTGCCGGTGTCGCTAACGCCGGCGGCGTTGGTATTGGGACCGGCCCGTCTGTCGGCGGCCAGCGCCCTTACAACAACAACTTCACCATCGAAGGCATCGACAACAACGAGAAAACGACCACCGGAGCGCTCATTTTCGTGCCTAACGACGCAGTTTCCCAATTCACGCTGCTGCAGAATCAGTACTCCGCCGAATTTGGCCACTCTTCAGGCGGCCAGTTCAATACCAGCATCAAGAGCGGCACCAATTCGGTTCACGGTTCGCTCTATGAATACCTCCAGAACCGCAACCTGAATGCTGTCGACCAGACCAGTGCCAATCAGGGTATCCGTACCAACCCGCGCTTCGATTCAAGCCGTCTCGGCGCAACCGTCGGCGGCCCGATCATCAAAAACAAGCTGTTTTATTTCGGCGCATTTGAATACAACCCAACCGGCGAGGCCAGTAATCCTAGCTCGGCGCTCTTGTCGCCCACCTCCGCCGGCTACGCCACGCTAGCCTCAATTCCCGGCATCTCCCAGACCAATTTGAACGTGCTCCGCCAGTACGCACCGCCTGCGGCTGTCTCGAATGGAAGCCCCATCACCGTCGGCGGAGTCTCCATACCCGTCGGCGTCTTCCCGGTTTCGGCCCCCAATTACCAGAATGCCTACTATGGCGTCGCGTCCGTCGACTACAACATGTCCGACCGGGACCAGCTGCGCGGAAGATACCTGTACAACAAGACAGATACCATCGACACCGCGAGCACTCTGCCACAGTTCTTCATCCTGGAACCAACCACCGTCAATCTCATCACTTTGAGCGAATATCATAACTTCACGCCCACGGCTACCAACGAACTGCGGCTCGGTTACCTGCGCTTCAATCAACAGATCCCGTCGCCAAACGTCAAGTTCCCCGGTCTCGACGCCTTCCCGAACCTCGTTTTCGGTGACCTCAATGCCTTGCCGATCGGTCCTGATCAGAATGCGCCCCAGTTTACGATCCAGAACACGTATCAGCTCACCGATAACTTCACCTGGACGCGCGGCGCCCACACTCTCACGTTTGGATTTGATGGCAGAAAGTACATTTCGCCCCAGACATTCACGCAGCGCGGCCGCGGCGACTACGAGTACAACTCCGTCGGGACTTATCTCTTCGATCAGTTGCCGGATTCGGTAGCCGAACGGAGCCTTGGTACGCCCGTTTATTACGGCGATCAAATCTCAACATATCTGTTCGGAAACGACTCCTGGAAAGTGAATCCGCACCTGACCGTAAACTTAGGCCTGCGCTGGGAATTCACAAGCGTTCCGTTCTCCGAGAGAATGCAGACCCTGAATAGCGCTTCGAGCGTACCGGGGCTGATCGAGTTCAACAAACCTCAGCCGCAATACAAGAACTTCGCGCCCCGTATCGGCGTGGCTTACTCTCCTGGAGCGAGCGGCAAAACGTCTATCCGGGCCGGGTTCGGCATCAACTACGACGTGCTGTATGACAACATCGGAATTCTCGCTCTTCCGCCGCAGCTCAGCACCACGGTGAATCTTCTGAGCAACAATCCGAACAACATCGGGCCTAACTTTCTCAAGAACGGCGGCATCGTCCCCAATACTTCAACCGGACCGCTTTCCGTAGCCGACGCGCGTGCCCTCACGTCCGCCTTCGTCCCGAATCAGAAGCTACCGTCTTCGATCCAATGGAATTTCGGCATCCAGCAGGAATTCGCGAGAGACTACACCTTCGAAGCAAGATACCTGGGAACTCGCGGCGTCCATCTCGACGTCCAGCAACGCATCAATCGACTTTCGCCCGTGAATGCCTCCAATGAGTTGCCCACGTTCTTCACGGCGCCTACTGCGGCGCAGATCGCCGGGCTTTCGCATAGCTTCGCCGGGCTGCAAGACCTGGACAACACGGTGCCGCAGTACGCCGCTGCCGGCTTTACCAATGACATTGTCGAGAATGCACCCATCGGCAACTCGGTCTATCACGGACTGGCTCTGCAACTGAACCGCCGCTTCTCGAACGGACTTCTCCTGATCGGCTCGTACACCTGGAGTCACAACATCGACGACAGTACTGCCGATTTCTTCACGACGGTCCTGACTCCGCGCCGTCCACAGGATTTTCAGAACCTTCGCGCAGATCGCTCCTCGTCGGCGCTAGACCGCAGACAGCGCCTAACTCTAACTGCGGTCGAAGATGTTCCGTTCTTCAAAGCCAGCGGTAACTGGTTTTTGAAGAACCTGGCCGGCAATTGGGAACTCGCCCCGATTTATACATACGAAAGCCCCGAGTACGCCACCGTGCAAGCCCAGGAAGATGCAAACCTGAATGGCGACCCCTGGGGAGATCGCGTATTCATCAATCCCACCGGACAAAAGGGAGTCGGGACAGATGTTACGCCGATTGACAGTACCGGCGCGGCTGTTCCCTATCAAATCACCGACGCGAGCGGAAACACGTTTACGAACCCGGCGATCGCCGGCTATGTCGCCAATAATCCCAAGGCTCAATACGTCCGCGCTCTCCAGGGCACCCTTCCCGATGGAGGCCGCAACACCCTGCCGCTGCGCCCTATCAACAACTTCGACATCAGTATCATCAAGCGGTTCGCAATCACCGAACGGGTTAGGCTCGAGTTTCAAGGCCAGTTCAGTAACGCGCTGAATCATCCGCAGTACACAGGTGGGTTCCTGAACCATGTGGATGGCGGAAACCCGAACCTGGTCAGCCTGGTCTCTTCCGGAAGCGTCAGGAACTTTCTGACGCCGGGTAACGCCATCTTTAATCGCCCGGATCTGGCATTCTCAAGTAACCCGCGCAGTATCACGGTAGTTGCCAAGATCACCTTCTAATTGGGGAGCTTCCCTGCGGGACCACGCCTCGCACGTTTGCCAAGTCACTATTTAGCCTGAAATCGTTCCGCTCCGCGAGCATCTTACCGGGAGAGAACTCGCGGAGCAGCGCTCAGGCCCATGGAACACCTCTCGCACGCCCCGCCGCCAGCTGACCAGCTTCATCGCTGTGTCCGAGTTGCTGCACTTACGTTACTGGCGCTGTCCTTGGTAATCGGGATCGTGCTGGTCTTTAATTGGCCTTTCACAGGCACCCGGGTGGTGCGCGACCTCGAACACTTCTCTTCCTCTGAAGTTAAGCTCGGGCGGTTCCAAGAAGTCTACTTTCCCCATCCCGGGTACGTCGCGGAAGGCGTGAGCTTTTCGAGGAAAGCGGATGGTCGCGGCATCCAGCTCGCATCGGTTCAAAAACTTGAATGCGTTTCGTCGTGGCTGAATATGATGACTTTCACACACCGCGTCAGTATTCTGCGCATTGAAGGTCTGCATGTCTTGATCCCCAACCCTGTTCCGCGTGCGATGCCGTTCTTTCCGTCCATGAAAGACCAGACCACTGTCACCACCTTGGTAGCAAACGGCGCTGTTCTCGAGATTGCGCCACGTCAGGGTGATGGCTCACCGTTACGTTTCGATATAAAAAAGCTGATTCTCGGCAACGTGGAGAAGAAAAAGTCTATTTCGCTCGATCTCGCTCTGCACCTGCCCGAGCCCTCGGGCGACCTCGCGGTTACAGGAAAATTTGGTCCCTTCTCGGAAGGGCATGTCGCCGAGATGCCTCTTTCAGGATCGTACGACTTGGAGCGCACAGACCTGGGTATTGCGGGAAGTGTAGCCGGTATGCTCGCAAGCCGTGGCTCGCTTGACGGCATCCTCTCTCGCTGTCACGTCCGCGGAAACGCACGGATCGACAATTTTCAAATCAATAACGTCCGCCACCCGATCCAGCTCTCGAGCGACTTTGACACGGTAGTAGACGGGCTGCACGGCAACATCGCGATTCGCTCGTCAAAGGTTCGCTTCCTCGGGACCGAACTGGCAGCAACCGGAAGCATTCAAACTGCGAGCGGCGGAGGCGGCAAAGCCGAGTCACTCGACGTCACAACCGATCATGCCCGGATCGAGGACCTGTTGCGGCTCTTCGTCAAATCGGATCCTCCCGCCGTGAGCGGGCCTATTCGTTTTCGCGCGGATCTGGTCCTGCCTCCCGGCCCGCAGATGCTTTTGCGAAAGCTCCGGCTCAACGGCAATTTCCAGATTCCGACCGCCGAATTTGTTCACCCTGAAACCCAGCAAAGCGTCGATAAGCTGAGTCTGCGCGCGCGAGGCAAGAAGGTTAAGCAGGATGAGCCCGCGGGCGAGAACGTTTCATCCAGCATCGACTCCGAGGTGGATCTCCGAAACGGGACAGCCTTCCTCTCCCACGCCACCTTCACCACACCCGGGGCCAACTTCACAGGCGAGGGTAAGTATAACCTCATCACCGACGCTATTGACCTCCACGGCAAATTTGCCATGGCCGCGAGCCTGTCGAAAGCAGCGGGCGGGATCAAGTCGGTATTTCTCTTTCCCTTGAATCCGCTATTTAAGAAGGGTAACGCTGGAGCAGTCCTTCCCGTTCATATCTCCGGCAGGTATCCGCATCCCTCGTTTCGCGTTTCCCTAACCGGATCGAAATCGGAGGTCAAGCCGTCATCTCCCGCGAAGTAATTTCGTATCGAAAACTTTCGGAATTGAGACTGTCCAATCGGCCCTCGCTCGTTTCCGCCTGCGGATACATGAAAAAGCCGATCGGTCCACCCTTCGACCCAGGCAGCTGAACGTCCTGCGCGAAGTTGAATGCCAACCAATTCATCTCCCAAGATCCGAAAAGCAGCTTTCGCGCCTTCTTCACCATTTCGTCGTTCGCTGCGAGGTGGCCCGGCGGCTCTTCGAGCATGACCTTCCGGACATCCGCCGGATCTACCGGCACCCAGCCGTAGTTCCGTACGTACACTTCCGCCCGGCAATGCTGTGCCTTTGTAACATTCCCCGAAGATGGACCGAGGCTCCTGTAACCTAGTTCCGACTTCGTGGTTCGAATGCCATACGCATCTCGCGCTGGCAGACCTGAAGCACGGGCCAGCGCTACGTACAGCCTGTTCAGGTCGGCGCATTTCCCTCCAAGGTCCCCGGACTCCAGTAGAAACCGGATGTTGCCGCGGCCGCAACCCGGTACTTTCGAATCCCGATGGGTGTGATCCACGATCCAGTTATAAATCGCCTGCGCTTTCTCCAGATCGCTGTCTACGCCGCGCGTGATCGAGTCTGCCGTTGTTTTTACAATGCCGTCCGTCGGAACCAGGCGCGTCGCCTGAAGGAAATGTACGCGCTCTGCCGCGGTCAATTTCGGTGCTCGTCCACCCGTTCCCGAGTCGATTGCGTAATCCCTTGTGGCAACCCGGCTTACGCTCGTGAGCACCGGCTTTATGCCTGCCGAAAAGACAGCCGAGATCATACCGGGCCCCTCCGTTCCCGCCGGCAATACATGGGCTGTACCGACTTCGACTTTGAAGTTGTTCGAGAGCGTCCTCTGAAACGGTGTCTTGGCCGCGAGAGGCGTAGGTAGCCACACCCGTGTTTCCCCGTAGACGTTAAGAATTTCGACCCGCGTTGTTAGTTCGAACGTGCGCCAGCGAGCAGTCCTCTCGGTCTCCGCCACAAGAGCGTTGGTGTTTGGAAGCAAGCAGCCAGCCGCCGCAGCCGACCGCACGAAGCTACGTCGCGTTATGGCCATGGTTTTCGCGCGAGCCGCCATCTCGCTCCTCAGTATCGCAGGCCTGGGCCGAGATCCGGGCCAGCTGCAGCCCAAGCTAATGGTCTGCCTTGAGTCCAGCCGTTTCAATGGCCGCTGATACGCTGGTTCGAGGTCGCCGGCCCGCTGCTTTGCCATCCGCATACGGTATGCCTTCCGTGTTTGTGTTTCTCGTAGAAACTTCTGATGTCTTCCAACTCACCTTCAAGTTTTGAAAGGGAATCCGTGACCGGTGATGTCCCCATGACGCTCGCGAACTGTCCAGTTCGCGCCACACTCGACGTACTGCGAGGCAAATGGAAACCACTTATCCTCTACCTGCTGAAGCCCGCCATCCGGCGATACGGTGACTTGCGGGCTAACTTGCCCGAGGCCAGCGAAAAGGTCCTCATTCAGCAGCTTCGCGAGCTTGAGCGGGACGGGATCGTGGGGCGCGAGGTTTACCGGGAAATTCCACCTCGCGTCGAGTACCACGTCACGCCTTATGGAGAAACACTGATGGACCTTTTGCAGCTGATGGCAAATTGGGGAGACCTTCACCGCACTCGCCCCAACGTCTCTTTGCGGAAGCTCGGTCAACCCGCAGCCCACTTTTACCAGCCCTGGTTCGACACCGTAAAGCTTGCAACGGCGCCGGAAACCGCAGACGGCTTTTGCGGAAACGTAAGCGTTTTCAAGTTTATTGCAGACGCAATCCCGACTTCTTACTCGACAGAAGGACCGCCGATTCGTTTGCGAATCTAAGAGTTCAAACCAAGCGCGGCCGCACCCACGACTCGTTGTAATAGTTCCAAACCGAGTCTACGCTGCTCATCAAGGAACAGCATGGCCTGTAACCAAGATTCCTAAGCCGGCCAATGTCCGCAAAATGTCGCGGAATGTCGAACCTTCTCGGTTCAGCATGTTCAATCCTGACCTGCAGTCTGCTTGCTCCAAGAAACGCCGCGAGCAGTTGCTCCACCGATGTTTCAACCCCGGAACCGACGTTATAAATCCCATCGGGCAAATCATCAGCCGCGAGCTTGCAAAGGGCTGCAGCTGCGTCTCGAACATCCATGAAATCCCGTGTCGGCGTTAACGACCCTATACGCAGACACTCTTGCTCCCCCGTTTGGACGCGCTTCAATTCCGCCGCTATGCGGCCCGCTGCGTGACGCTCGTCCTGTCCTGGTCCGATGACGTTGAAGATTCGGGCAATCTTCAGCCGGAATCCGAAACGGCGCGCCAGCGACCGGGCAAGCTGTTCCGCAGCCAGCTTACTCACCGAATACTCGTCGACAGGGTCGCAAGGCATCGATTCTTTTAGAGGAAGCTGGTCCGATGAAACGTTCCCGTAAACTCCTCCCGACGACCCAAGTAAAACCATAGGTCGGTAGTTCTCGATTGTGCCGGCGGCCTCAAGCAGCCGTGCTGTTCCTTCAACATTAGTCTCGAACAGCATCCCCCTTGCGTCACCGCGAAGTCCCGAAGCTAAATGAACGATCACGTCCGGCCGAAGCTCGCAAAACAGTGACGTCATCGCGGCTGTATCGAGAATATCCGCCTTTAGATACGAATACTGTTCGTTATCGAAAGCCGCCCGGATGTCGGCGGGCAAAGGAGCTGGCGCAAATCCGTCCGGACCGCTGATCGAATGACAGAACCGATCGGTCAAGCGTTCTGACCTGCCAACACCGGCGACTCGCGAACAGACACCTGACCTCAGGACCGCCGCTGTGAAATATCTGCCAATGAAGCCTTGCGCGCCTGTGATCAGCCATTTTTCGGTCATTTTTGGAGCTGCACTAAGCTCCGCAACCCTTGCGCGACCGGCATTCACCTTGGGGCGCAGGCATCACGCCGACGCCGCCATCGTGCCAGCCCTGAGTTCAAGCGCAGCTTCTGCTCGGGCCAGCGCCGCCTCGTCATTTACATCTATCCACCAGGCGTCGTGTTTGAAAAAAGAAACCAACTCTCCTCCCTCTGCCAGAGAGTTTATGAGGTCCGGTGCGTGAATCTTTTCGTCGGGTGGGATTGCCGACATAGCGCGTCGACTCAATGCATAGATCCCGCTCGAAATAAGAATTGGAATCGTGGGTTTCTCCTTGCAGCCTGTGACGCGCGAACCGGATACTTCGAGCTGTCCGAAAGGCACCCGAAAAGGCTCGAGATGGCAGGCCACCGTCAAAGCCGCCTGACTCTCCACGTGATGCGTAAACAAAGCCTGCAGATCGAGGTCGGTAAGATTATCCACGTTCACTACCAGAAGATTCTCTATCAGATCGGACATCGGCCGTGCAGCGCCTATCGTTCCAAGAGGCTTCTGCTCGATGAGTGGATTTAAGGAAGCGCCCCGTCTCGCGGCGAGCGGGCACAGACCCTTGATCGTTGCGAGCAAGCTCTCTTCCGTCTGGTTCACGGCCACTGTTACGTTTTTAAAACCCGAAGAGAAAAGCGCTTCAAGGTTATGCTGCAGCAGACTGCTGCCGCATATTGTCCTGAGCGCCTTGTGCGTTTTGCACCCACCCGCCCGCATGCGTTCGGATCTGCCCCCGGCCATAAGCAGCGCCGTTCCACTCATCCTTGTTGATCCTTCAATAGCGTCAGAAGAATTGGCGATAACGAAAGATTATCGACGACTCCGTTCTGGTTGATCAGCGCCAGAACTTCGTCTCGCGTGAACCACCGGACTTCCAGCACCTCTGTCCGGTCGAAGTCTCTCCCGGTAGCAACGGCGTCCTGGGTTTGAAAAATTTCAAACTGTTGATCGCTGCAGCCGTAAGAGGCGTAGCAGCGCATGAGTGGCTGAACCAATTTCGCCGTATAGCCAGTCTCCTCCTCGAGTTCACGTCGCGCTGCCTCCGCCGGGTCCTCTCCTTCCGACACTCCTCCTGAGGGAATTGCCCACACGAACTTGTCCACAATGAATCGGTATTGCCGGATCAACAGGAAATCCGTGCCGCGGCGCGCCACGATACCCACCGCCGGCCGTGGAAATGAGATCGTGTAGTAGTCTCGCGGCGATCCGTCTGAAGGAACAACTTCGCTCTGCAACACCGAAAAGTATGGATTCTTGTGCCGAACGACTGCGGATCGTACGTGCCAAAGATCACTCGTCATACGCCAGGTCCACTCTCCTCGCTCTCAACCCTCGCCCGCTGATTCGATTCGCCGCTGTGCCGCACTGCGTCCATTACGGCTTGCGTTCTGGCCGCATCGAAAAAGTCACTCTTTAGCAGGTCCCTGCGCTCCGATTCAACTGCGTCGAGGAATGTTCGTGTCTCTACTTGAAAAACGTCTTCTCCGGCATCTTCCGCCAGCCGCCCGTCCACGCTATTTTCCGTCAGGCGAAAATTCCATCCCGAGAGAACCAGGCTTCCGCTTCGCGTGAAAATTCGAACGCCAATATCTTTTTCTTTTCCATCACACGAATAGAACGCGTTACCGAGAATGCCGCCCCTGCATTCGATCGAGCTCGAAACCTGTGATGTTCCTCGGAAGGCGCTTTGCACGGTTTCGATCTCGCCAATCAGAAAACGGCACAGATCGAAAAGGTGTGTTGCCTGCTCATTGTGCGGACCGCCCGAATCTCTCTCTATCTCCCACCAAGGCACGCCGTAGCGCTTACAAACCCAGTGTGCCGAAAACCCTATTACTTCCGCGCCCTGTAGAACCTCTTTCGCTAGCAGAACCGAGCGGCGGTAGCGGTTCATGTAACCCACTCCGTTGAGCACCGGTTTCCGTCGCAGGCTCGATAGCAAGCCCTTGCATTGATCGAGCGAAACACCGATCGGCTTCTCTACATAGACGGGCAGCGCCGATTCGATGCAGCCCATCTCAACCGGTCCTCTGCGGCCCGGAGCCGTGCATACAAAGACTGCACTCAGGTTTTGGCAGAACAAATCTTCTCCTCGCGAGAGGTTCGCCGCCCCATACCGGCGGGCAAAGTTTGAACTCCGCGCCTGATCAATGTCGAATACCGCGGCAATGCGGGCCC
This sequence comes from Terriglobia bacterium, assembly GCA_963723645.1. GTDB lineage: Bacteria > Acidobacteriota > Terriglobia > Bryobacterales > Bryobacteraceae > Bog-105. Next base: position 94,549 of record CAVRRR010000003.1, on the reverse strand, counting down.
CGGACGCCTCGCTGCAGCGTGCTCGCTCTGTCCCCATTCGTCCGCAGCCAACAATTCCGACTTTTAATTCAGCCATGGTAAGTCGTCTCTAGTCTCGGAAAACGTCTGAAATCCGCGCCAAGTCGTGTCCGCTAGTGCTACCGCGGTCCGCTCTTCGCGAACCCAGGGGTGAATCCGCAAGGCCCGCGCCAGCTTGTCTCGATCCGGTTCTTGCAGGCTTGCTGCAGCCTCCTTCTCATACGCGGCGTACCGGCTGTTCAGTTCACGAACCGCGCGGGGTGCCTCACGGACGGGAAGCGGACGCAATACTCCGCCCTCTGCCACGTATGGCCTTTCCTGAACTTCGCCCGAGTCATCCGCCGTCGAAAGAAAAAAGGGCACGTGGCAGTCGTTCTCCGGCGTAGTGTCGCCGGAGAGGTTCAACACCAGCGGGCCGACTGCATCCGTATACCAAGGCGCGGAACGCGCCGCCAGAGCTTGGCGAATCTCCGCAGGCCCGCCGCGCTCGAACGCCCGTATAGCATTGTGCTGGATCGTCAACAGCCGTGCTGCCCGGGAACCCGTTCGCAGCTGTTCCGCAACTGCTTCTTCGGGCTGAAAATGCAGGCTGAGGTATGGCAAAGGAACAGCGCCGTACGCCTGAATCACCCCGCGTAAGCCGTTAGCCGCGTTGGTTCTCACATATTCTTCCATCACGTCCGCGCCGCTGCACCTCAGGTCGTAGAGCCATCCGAGATGGTTTACGCCGGCATAGCTGAATTCAACTTCCTCCACCTTTCGCGATGCGTACCGGCAGACATCTCGGAGAGTGGTTAGCGGCAGTTCGCAAACGCTGTATACGTGCAGATCCGAAAACTCCATCGCTGCCAGGCGCGCTAACAGACTTCCTGGCGACGTAAGCAAGATGGCAGCGCACGAAGCCGCGTTTCTGCGAATCCGTTCGAGCAGGTCGCGTACGACCGGCCAGTTGCGCAATGCCGCCGATAAACCGCCGGGACCCAGCCCCTCATCCCCTGGAATTCCGAACTTAAGCGGGAAAGTCTCGTCGAGCTGACGCCAGGCTAGGCCGCCGGTTCGAACCTGTATGAGCACAACGTCCGCTCCCTCCAACGCTTCGTCCCACTTGCCCTTCGAAAAATCCTGAACGGTAAGGTCGCTTTCTTGGGCTAAGACACGACTCGCGCGAGTTACGGCTGCGAGCCGGCCCGGATCTCTCGCTGTCAGACGAATTGTCATCGGCACGCCGAGTTGTTGTTTTGCCAGCCAATCCACCAATTGCGGAGTGCTCGGCGCGCTTCCTCCTAGCACGGTAACGATCATTGAACGGCAGCCTGAGAGCGCAGGAAAGCCGCGCAACCATCAAGGCAGGTCTCCTGGTTTTTTGTGCCGCTTTCGAATAAGGTTTCCAGACAATCGCTTGCGACCTGATACCGGCTCAGATCACGAGCGAGATCGCGCACTATCTCCAGATATCGACCGCCGAGTGCGTTCGCGAATCCGCCAATGAAAAAGATCTTCTCGAGACCAGCCGCCATCGTGACCGTCAACAGAGAACGCACTAAGTGGCGCGTGCATTCGCAAACGATCGCGCTCGTCCAGCAGTCGCGTGCAAGCAAAGCCGGCGCAATGTGTTCCTCATTTGTCAGATTGTCCGCCTTTGCGGCGAACTGCGTAGTGAGCAGGGAGCACCTGAATCCTTCAGGGTCGTCTAACGCCCTGCGCCTTATGATTCGTTCGATCCCGCGGCCGGACGCGATAGCACCCAGGTGTCCTTTGCCACCGCAATCGCATATTGGAGCGCCTGCCCGGTCGTCGACAACGACGTGCCCGATCTCTCCTGCATAAGGCGGATGGTCGAGAACTCTCGATGCATGACATCTGTCGAATATCTTGCTTCCGATGCCGCTGCTAACAGTAACAACGGCGAATCGTTGCACGTGTACTCTTTCCGCAATCTCCCAGGCAGCCGACGACACGTCGTTCAGCACCATCACCGGCCTTCCTGTTTCAGCTTGAATAGCGGCAGGCAAATCGAAGTCTTCCACGCCTCCGCCGGCAACCGTCGGAGCCTGCAGCACTACCCTGCTTCTTCCGATCGGTCCGGGGAACGATAAGACTACCGGCGCGTGGCGCTCTAAACGGGAGGCGTGCTCGGCTTCGTATTGAACGATGGACGTGAGGATCCGGCGCCAGATTTCGGGGCTCGGCATCCCGTCCGCCACGCTGCAGATTCTGATCTTTGAACGGTGGCAGATCAATCCGTCCCGGCCAGCCACTCCAGCCCGCAAGAACGTTCCGCCCAAATCAAATAGCAGTCCGTTCATAGATGTGGTCCTTCAGTGCGCTGTTAACTTCTGACGGTTCTCGGTACTGCTTCACCATGTCGACGGCGGCGTCCAACTGGAGCCGCGATACGGATTGGTGAATCTCCGGGCGCCCCGGCCTGCTCACAAGTATCAGGTTTAAACACCCGCCTCGGTGACGTTTAATGTCCTGCAGCGCGTCGAATAATTGTTCGGATGAGGGAATCAGATCGCTCCACGTAGGCAGCCCAAGGCGCGGCAGCAGAGCCATCAGCCTCGAGAGCAAAGCTTCAGGGGCACGCCCAAGCACTACCGCCAAAGCTGTTGAAATCAGAATGTCGAAGCCCACCGCCTTCCCGTGAGAGATTTGGAACCCGCTTCCGATCTCGATGGCCGGACTGAACGAATGTCCGAAGTCGACCAGCCGCACAAGTTTTTCCTCAAACAAGTTCGGGGCAAGCTCTTCGAGCATGAGGAGTTCGGCGCGTAAAACAATGTTTTTCGCGGTCTGGGCCGGACTACTAAAGTGTGAAGCAACCAGTTCTTCGCCCCACTCTTCCAGCGAGCCCAGCAACGCGGTGTCCCGCAGCAGAGCAATCTTTAAAATCTCGGCCAGGCCGCACGCGATCTCACTCCGTGGGAGCGTCCTTAGAAAACGGTAGTCGTTGATGCTCGCTAAAGGCGGGTAAAAGCTTCCGAGAAGGTTCTTCTTGCCCGCCGCGTTTACGCCCTGCTTGATCCCGACCGCGACATCCACGAGACCGACCAGCGACGTAGGGATGCGGACATAGCGAACTCCTCGCCTGAACACCGACGCAGCGAATCCGGCCAAATCCAGCGCCACTCCGCCGCCAACGGCAACCACCACGCCGTCGCGCGGGAGGCAACAGCGCGCTGCATAGCCGCAAAGGTCGTGAACCTGACTCCAGTCTTTGGAGCTTTCGGTTGGATCGATCAGAAATTCACCTACAGAGTTGAGGTGCTCGCGAGCATAACGCCGCCAATCTTCCCTGTATATTGCCGCTACGTTCTGATCAACTGCGAGCAGCACCGGCCGCGTTTGATTCACTTCCGCGAGCGTCGGCTCCTCGATATCGAACACGGCTCGCGCGGGCCGCAAAACCGCGTACTGCACGCTGCGCTGTACCGCGATGCTGCTTACGTCACTCGCATGCCGAACACCCTGTCCCCCGAGCCTGCTTGAGGCATACCGCGTAGCGCCCTCGACCCTCGCTTCCGCATGCAACACGGCGATCTCCCGAAACTGCTGCCCGGCTCTCAGCTCTGCATCAATCTCGGAAGCTTCTCCATTCGCAGCTGCAAGCACACACCTCTCGATGTTTAATATTCGCCCTGCCTGATTGAGCTCAGAAAGGTGTTGGATCTTTAGCTGCTGTCCCTGCAGTCCCGCGGGCGTCCACCAAAACGCGCTTACGACCAGATCGGAAGATAAGTCCGCAACGAGAAAGCTGTTCCAGTTGTTCTCGATCGAGTAAGCGAGGGCAGCCGCAGGGCTCATGCGAATGACCAATCGCGGATAGCTCGTAATCGTGACTGGGCCGGAGGGAGCGTTACTATCAAGCACCACCACCGCGCGCACCAGCGGCCCGCCATGTTCGCCAGCTACTCGTTCTGCAAGCGAAGCGGCACTCGTGTTTGTATCCTCAAGCGTTTCACTCTGCAATTCGCTCGCGCGAATCGCTGCTGCGGCCTTCTTGTGCGAGATGCCGCTAAGTGCTAAAACGATGATCTCTTTGGACATTCTGGTCGCTCTGTCGCCTTAAGGCCGCCTGAACAACTAAGATCTCTACATCTACGTCCGTATCGTTTACCAGTTCATGCCACTCTCCGTCGCGCACCACCGATAGGCTGCCCGCTTCGAGTCTGGCCTCTTCTCCGTTCACACGTATCAGCGGCCTTCCCGAGGCGATGAAGTAAATCTCTTCATTCCCCTGATGGGTGTGCCTTCCGATCGTGCTGCCTGGAGGAATCACTGTGTGGTCCACAAAGTCTATCGCAGACGCCAGATCACTATTGTGCAGAACCCGTTCGAACAAAATGCTTCCCAGCCCGCCGTGATTGTTTTTCACTTCGGTCTTGCCCTTAGCACTCGGAGGAAAGAACTTCTGCATCAGTCGCGCCTAATGAGAGTGCGAAAAGAAATCCCGGACCGCTTGGATTACAAATTGAGTCTCTTCCTCCCGCATCGCCGGGCGGATCGGAAGGCATAATAGTTCGTCTGCCAGCCGTTCGGACACAGGAAACTGACCTTTCCTCCATCCCCAGCGCTCAAACGCAGGCTGCAGATGTATCGGAGTAGGATAGCGAACAATCGCGTCAATCCCCTTCGATCTTAGAAATGCCAGCAGTTTGTCGCGAGCCTGAACTCGTATCTGGAACAAGTGATACACATGAACTTCGTTCGCATCCGTTCTCTGAAAGCTGATCGGCAGGTCACATAATGCTGAGCGATACACGTTCGCGATATCTGCCCGTGACCGATTCCATTCATCTAAATGGGGCAATTTCCAGGCCAGCACGCGAGCTTGGATCCCGTCCATTTTGCTGTTCCATCCGACCACTAGATGCTCATTCTGGTTTCGTTGCCCAAGTGACCGGTACATGTCGAACTTGCGGGCCAAAGCAGCGTCGTCAGTCACAATTGCGCCCGCGTCTCCGGCCGCTGCCAGGTTTTTACTCGGATGGAAACTGAAGCAGCCTGCTGCGCCGAACGAACCTACTCGCTTCCCGTCGAGCTTCGCGCCGTGAGCTTGCGCCGCATCTTCGATCACCAGAACTCCCTTGCTCTCTGCCAGCGCCAGGAGCGGAGCCATCGGGAGGGGCTTACCAAATAAGTGAACCGGCACAATCGCCCTGGTCTTGGTTGTGAGGGCGCGCGAGAGTTGCGCAATATCGAGGAGAAACGTGTCCGGATCCGCATCCACCAGCACCGGACTCGCCCCCGATTGTTCGATAGCGGCTACCGTCGCGTGAAAAGTATTTGCGGCAGTGATTACCTCGTCGCCAAGACCGATCCCCAAAGCCCGCATGGCGATCGCTAGCGCGTCGGTCCCGGTGTTTACTCCTCTGGCGCACTGGCAACCGCAGTAAGCGGCAAAGGCGGCCTCGAACTCTGCTACGTCTTTACCCAGGACATAATTGCCGTCTAAGAGTAAGTTCCTGAGATCGCTGACAAGGCTATCTATGTCTCCGAATTGCTGCCGATAATCGTAGCGGGGAACGGATCTGAAAAGCTCCGGCGAGATTCCCGGTGAAGACATCGAGTCTCAGTGTACATCGGCTGAATTCCTTATGTTGAGATGGTTTCCACGGCTCACTTCTCGCTGAAATTTTCACTTCCTTCGCGTTAACCCATCGGATATGATGTGGGAACCCGATTCAACATTAGCGCCAGGTCCCGTAAGGAACGCTGTGGAAAGTCAACTCGAGGCAGGCACTTCAATCGCTACCCGGGCACATGGGACGCCCAAAGTGTTGATGTTCATTGAGGCCCGTACGGTTAACGGAGCCGCCAAGAGCCTGCTGAACTTTTGGGATACGATCAACGGTGCCGGTTGGCATCAGCCTCAATCCACCCTGTCGCTTTCATTTGCGACCTTCGATAGGGGGAAAGTAAGTGGCGAGTGCTCGGCAACTGAGTTTCTCGAGGCCGTAAGAAGACGGGGAATCGACGCGCACGTGATTCGGGAGCGCTATAGATTCGATCGCAAACTGGTTTCTTCAGTTCGGAACATTATCGAACAGACCGCGCCCGACATAGTCCAGACAAATAATGTCAAATCTCATTTCCTCATTAAGACGGCGGGCATTCAAAAGCACAGCCGCTGGGTTGCGTTTCATCACGGCTATACCAGGACCGACTTAAAAATGCGGTGTTACAACCGTTTAGATCGCTGGTCGTTGCCTTCGGCTGATCGAGTGATTACAGTTTGTGGCGCGTTCAAGTCCCAGTTAGTCGCCTCTGGCATTTCGAGCGAGCGCGTCCACGTGCTGCACAATGCCGGTCTCGCCATGGCGCCGCTCCCAGCTGCCAATTTGGACAGCGTTAAAGCAAGACTCGGTATTCCGCGGGAATCGAAGATCCTCCTCACAATAGGGCGTCTCTCGAGTGAGAAGGGCCACGCCGACCTGATCGACAGCATGGGATGGATCAAGCAACTTCGTCCATCCCTCGCATGCAAACTTGTACTCGTCGGCTTCGGACCGGAGGGACAAAGATTGCAGGCGCGAACGCTGAAACGCGGACTGCAATCCCATGTCATCTTCGCGTCTAACGAACCGGACGTTTTGCCCTTTTACCGCATGGCGGACGTTTTTGTCCTCGCCTCACACACCGAAGGGTCGCCGCACGTGATATTTGAAGCCATGGGCGCAGGTGTGCCGATCATTGCCACGCGCGTGGGCGGCATCCCTGAGATTTTAGAGGACGGGCAGACTGGCATTCTTTCCCCTTCGCGAGCCCCCGAACTTCTCGCCCGTGCCATCCTCCGCATGCTTGATCTGAAGGCGGCCGCAAGCACTTATGCGGCTAACGCCTATCAGGTTCTGCAAACACGATTCTCCCCTGAGGTCCACGCCCGGTCGCTCCTCGACATTTACTCCGAAGTCTTGCAATAGCTCGTCCGGGACTCCTCCCTGCTGCTGAGCACAACGTCGCGGACTGCGCTGATCACGTCGAGCACGTCCCCATCGGACATGCCCGGATAGAGCGGAAGTGAGAAGATCTGTTCGAAGATTCTTTCGGCTGAGGGAAAATCGGCCCTTGAGAGTGCATACTTGTCGCGATAGTAAGGGTGCCGGTGCAGCGGGATAAAATGTACGCTCGTTCCGATCTTCGCCTCGTGCAATCGTTTCATGAAGCCATCGCGGTCAAGGCTGTCCCTTTTGGCAAGGACGCGCACGGTGTAAAGGTGATACGCGTGAGGCCGTCCAGGCAAGTCGCGAGGCAGAATAAGTTCGTCCAGATCCGCGAACGCTGCCGTATACGCCTGCGCAATCTCCCGGCGCCTTTCAATGAAGCCGGCAAGCCGTCTGAGTTGATGAATCCCAATGGCTGCTTGCAGGTCGGTCATGTTCGTCTTGTAACCCGCTTCCTGTACCTCGTAACGCCAGAACGTATAAACCTGTGCCGCGTCGGTGGTGCCTCTGCTTATGCCGAATGAAGAGAGCCGTCGTAGTCTCGCCGCAAACGCATCGTCGCTCGTCGTGAGCATCCCGCCCTCGCCGGTCGTCATGTTTTTTGATGGAAAAAAGCTGAAGGCGCTGACCAGGCCCAGGCTGCCGATCTTTTTTTCCTGAAAATCCGTCCCCACCGCATGAGCCGCGTCTTGGATGAGTGCGATTCCGTGCGCCTCCGCCAAGTCGAGGATGGCCGCCAGATCGCACGCTTGGCCGCCGTAATGGACCGCCATGATGGCCCGGGTGTAAGGTGAGATCGCTCGCTTCACCGCCTCGGGACATAACTGCAAATCGTCCCCGACGTCTACCGGAACCGGCCTCGCTCCCCGGTGCTCTACCACGTTCGCGGTCGCGCAAAATGTCAGGGTCGGTACGATTACCTCATCTCCCGGCCCTGCATCGAGAGCTGCCAGCGCGAGTGTCAGCCCGGCTGTGCAGGAGCTTATAGCAAGGCAGTGCTTCGCCCCTACAAACTCCCCGAAGCTCCGTTCAAAAGCTTTTACTTTGGGGCCGGTAGTCAACCATCCGTTGCGCAGACTATCGACTACTTCGGCTATCTCCTCTTCGCCGATGGACGGTGCTGCATAGGGAAGATACTTCGTCCTCATAAATCCTGCCTTGAGTGTCTGCCCTGCGCTGTGGACAGAAACAAAGTTCTATCATGAGCTGCTTTACTTCTCTGGCCCTGGTGACTACAATCAAATCGCAAGAAAAAAGCACGTTTGGGAAAAGGTGAACACTTGAACATACTTATCACCGGTGGAGCGGGTTATCTGGGAACCACTCTCGTAAACGTTTTGCTCAACGAAGGGCATCGAATCCGCGTGCTTGATTCTCTCGTCCATGGGATCCGCCCAGACTGCTCGATGGGTAGCCACCCCAACTTACATTTCACTCACGGCGATATTCGCGATCGCGAAACGCTCGCTGACGCTTTACCCGGAATAGAAGCCGTCGTGCACCTGGCCGCGATCGTCGGCGATCCCGCTTGTGCCCGGAACCCCGCCGCAGCGCGCGAAGTAAACTTGAAAGCTTCGCTTCTTCTGCTCGAGGAGTGCCGTAGGACGAAGGTCCGCCACCTGGTCTTCGCTTCCACTTGCAGTAACTATGGCTGCATGCCGGATTCCGAAGCCTACGTCGATGAGACTTCGCCCCTTGCGCCGCTCTCTGTTTACGCCGAAACCAAAGTGGAGTTTGAAAAAGTACTTCTCGAAATGACTGGTTCGGAGCGGCTTTGTGCGACTGCGCTTCGTCTTGCTACTCTCTATGGCGTCTCACCTCGCATGCGTTTTGACCTCACGGTGAACGAGTTTACTTTGGACATCCTGCTTAAGAAGCACCTGGTTGTTTTCGGCGAGCACGCTTGGCGCCCCTACGTTCACGTCCGTGATGCCGCGCGAGCCATTCTGCAGGTGTTAAACTTCCAAACGTGTCAGGGCGGCCAGGTATTTAATGTGGGAGACACCAACCAGAACTTTCGTAAGGCGGACCTAGTTGAACTCGTCCGCGTACACTCTTCCGACGCCCGGATCGAATTTATACCGGGACGGCAAGATCTCCGCGACTATCGTGTCTGCTTCGATAAGATTTCCCGCCAGCTCGGATTTTCGATCCAGCGGACCGTTGAGGACGGAATCTCGGAAGTCGCTCACTTCGTCAGAAGCAAGCCGGGCGCGTGCTTCGAAGGTCCCAGCTTTCGCAACTGAACGGCCATGGCCAGTCCCCGCTTCTTTGAGTCCCCGTCGGAGAAGTCGCCTGCCGTACGCATCAGAGTTCTTTCTGTCATCGACGGTTTAGGCTTTGCCGGCGACGAGAGCCGCCTATTGAGTCTCGGCCAGAACCTGGATTCCAGCCGCTTTCAGCACTCCGTCCTCACGCTCAATCCGCTTGCATACGCCACGCCCGACGAATTTCGCGCTCGCCGCCAGCATTACCTTGACGCCGGCCTGGAAGTAGAAGATCTCGCCGAAGCGTCCCCGGATTTCGCTTTCCCAATGGCCGCTCTGCCCGCGGCTTTGTATGCCAAAACAGGTATTCTCCGGAGGGCCCGCCGCCTCGCCCACCTCATCCGCAAATGGCGCGTCCAAGTCATCGACGGCCATCTCGAGTCTGCCGGACTCGTCGGGGTACTCGCAGGGCGTCTCACCGGTACTCCCGCTTCTATCACTCTGTACTGCGGAGCTCGAGTCGGCTCTGAGATGGTTTGGCCGCGCTCCACGCGAATGGCCCTGCGCATGGCGAGCGCAGTTTTGACCGATTCCCAGATCCGCGCGAGTCAGATGAGGGCCTTCGTGCGGGGCAATCCGGAAAAGGTGAGCGTGATACCGAATGGCATCCCGCAGCCTCCGTCCCAGCGTTCCTCGGCCGAAATGCGCAGGATCTTGGGACTCCCTCCAGATCCCCGGGTCCGCATCATCGGAATGGTTGGACGCCTGGTCGAGTACAAAGGCCACGAGGTCTTGATCCACGCCGCCCGCGAGGTCCTCGCCCGAGCCCCCGATACCGCCTTTCTTGCCGTCGGCTACACACGCACTGAATCCTATAAACAATCGCTTATCCGCCTTGCCGAAGAACTTGGCATTCGCGACCGCTTCACGATCACCGAATATCCCGGCGGCATCGGCGATATCTGGAACGCAATCGATATTCACGCCCACGCCTCTCTCTTCGATTCGCTGCCGATCTCGATTGCGGAGGGCATGTCCTTTGGCAAGCCGGCCGTTGTCACTTCCGCCGGCGGAATCCCCGAAATCGTGCAGCACGGCGTCACCGGGCTCGTCGTTCCTCCCGGAGATCCCGCGTCGCTTGCCGGCGCCCTTCTGGACCTCTTGAACAGCCCTGAACTTGCCCGCCGCCTCGGCGTCAAAGCAAGAGAGCGTTACGAACAGTTCTACCGGCCCGAAATCATGGCCCGTGAGATGGAAAACTTTTTTTCCGGGATGCTTCGCCGTTAAATCCCTCTCTCGGCCCTCAAACAACTTCAATCCCTAATGTTTCGGGCTATAATGGGAGAGCTTCCCCTCCGTTGAAAGGACCTCCCATGGACGAAAAAGAACGCGGTCGCGCCCTGACCATGACGCTCGGCCAGATCGAAAAGCAATTCGGAAAAGGCTCTATCCTACGCCTCGGCGCGAAGGAAGCGATCGTCCCGGTCTCAGTCATTTCGAGCGGCTCCATTTCTGTCGATGCCGCACTCGGAGTAGGCGGCTTTCCGCGCGGCCGTATCTGTGAAATCTTTGGCCCCGAATCGTCCGGCAAAACCACGATTGCGCTGCAGGTCGTCGCCGAAGCCCAGAAAATGGGCGGTATGGCGGCTTTTATCGATGTTGAACACGCTCTCGATCCTGTCTACGCGAAAAAGCTTGGCGTGGATGTCGATAATCTGCTCGTCTCGCAACCCGATTTTGCCGAACAGGCGCTCGAAATTACCGCAGCGCTCATTACCTCCGGCTCTATCGACGTCCTCGTTGTCGATTCCGTCGCCGCCCTTGTGCCCAAAGCCGAGCTCGATGGCGAAATGGGCGATTCCCACATGGGCGTCCAGGCGCGCCTCATGTCGCAGGCCATGCGCAAGCTGACCGGTATCGTCTCGAAGTCGAATACCTGCCTCATCTTCATCAATCAGATCCGCGAAAAGATCGGCGTTATGTTCGGCAATCCGGAAACTACCACTGGCGGCCGCGCCCTCAAGTTCTATTCCTCTATCCGCGCCGACATCCGCCGCATCGCCGCCATCAAAGACGGCGACGTTGTCACCGGCAATCGCACCAAAGTCAAAATCGTCAAAAACAAAGTCGCACCGCCCTTCCGCGAAGCCGAGTTCGATATCATTTACGGCGAAGGCGTCTCGCGCGAGGGCGATCTGATCGATCTCGGTGTCGCAAACAACGTCGTCGAGAAGAGCGGTTCCTGGTACAGCTATAAAGGCGAGCGGATTGGCCAAGGCCGCGAAAATGCCCGCCAGTTCCTCAAGGACAACCCGGACGTTATGACCGCTATTGATTCGGAAGTCCGCCGCACTCTCGGCCTCATCAAAGCCAGCCCGGCCCAGGACGCCCCCGCACCCACGCCGATCGACTCCGGCAAAGCGGCCGCCCGCGGCAGATAAGCCGGGGAGGAAAGAGCTTGAGGCGGCCTCAAGCTGCCCGATAGATCAGCGCATCCTCGATGAAATGTCCCTTGATGACGTTCTTAGAGAACCGGACTCTGCCGAGAGCGGGGCCTACCGTTCGAATTGCTGTCTTCAGCAAACGTACCAGGTCTGCGTCGGCGTCTAAGACGGCGGTGATCGAAAGAGGAACATCGGCTCCCTTGGGCCCGAGTTCGCCGATTGCCCGCAGGATTTGTCCATACACGTTCCGAGGCCCTTTAGTGCTGACCTCAGGGGAAGCGAACATCAGTCGCCACTCACTCAACTCTGGAACGAAGAACCAAAAAGCAGCTGTGACAGGAACTCCGCTCTCGTCGAGCTTCGCGGTGAGCTCGGCGCCCGCATCGATCATCGCCTGTGTAAGCTGTTCCTTTACCAGTGCATTTTCAGCCACGGAAGCACTCCAGCATTCGGATCCGTTACCGCAATCAGCATGTCCTTGGTTTGCGCCTCGCTGATCGAATGATCATAGCGCGACACCTCGCTCCAGGAAGCGACGGTCGTCCAATTGATCGAAAATTCGGGCTCGACATGCGCTCTCTCTTCAAGCCTATCCTTCACACCTGAGATCGCCAACAATCTGTTCATGCGGTGTGTGTAAAAGTCGTTGACGACCGTTTTGTCTGGGACCTCATCTCGTCGAAACTGCTTTGCGGCGCAAGCCTTGAGACCGCACTCCACAGCATAGCCCAATAGGTAGTACGCCGCTTGCCACCGCCCGCCGTGAATTAGAACGATGGCGTCAGCAACGCGCATGTCAGCAAGAGCCTGCAGATCGTTTCGATCCATATCAGATCAACGTGCTCCGCTCAGAAGAAAATTTTCGGATGTGGCAAGCGCACTTCTCGATGCTTCAGTCGCGGCGCAACTGCTTCACAAATAAAACCATAGACAACCAGCTTCACCGCGCTGTTAATCCGTTCCACGCCATCGAATGGAAGAGGTCGTCCATTTGTTCGGGATCCCATTTCATGCCTCTATCCATCCACCAGTCCAACAGCGCGAACAAACTCCCAGCCAGCGCATGCGCCTGCGCTGCCCGCCGTACCGCATCCGCCTCCGCGGCAGCCATCTGCAATCTCTCTTCAATGGACCGCGCGAAAATCCCCTGCGCCAGCATCTGGAATTCATTCATCTTGCCTGACAACACCAGGGCCGTATGGATTTCGTGAGCCTCGCGCACATGGGTGCAGAACTCACGAACAGGCGCCAATCGTTTGGCATTCGCCCCATCCCGCATCAGAGAGCTCGAAAACCCCACCAGGAACTCCTCCATGTCGCTCAGCAGCAGGTCCTCCTTGTCGCGGTAATGTGCGGAGAACGTCGAGCGTCCTACGCCCGCACGATCTAGCACCTCCTGCACCGCGATGTCCTCAAAACGCTTCTCTTGCATCAGAGCCCAAAGCGCGTCTCCCAGGGTGTCGCGCGTCCGTAGAATGCGCCTGTCGGTCTTAACGCGCGACTCTGCCGCAGCTTTGGTAGGCCGCTCGTTGCTTGAACGGCCGTTCACGGTGCCACGCTCCCGGACATATCTGCCCCCCTTTGTTTCGTATGGCAGCCTTGACTGCAAATACCCCGTCACAGCTCGCTCTTTCCGTCTAGAGTGGCAACATGACCGATGATCGTAAATCTGGAATCGCCCTCATTACGGCTTCGGTTGGCGGCATTCTCACTATGGCTATCCACCCTACCGGAGCGGCGTCGCTCACAGCCGTTGAGGCGCCGCATCTGGCGTTCGTTTCCGCTGCGGCACACTCTCTCGCCATGGTGAGCTCCGTATTACTCTTCTTAGGCGCTTGCGGCCTCGCACGGCACATCGCCGCTGCCGACCGAATCGCTTTTGCTGCTCTCGTCACTTACGCCTTCGCTTGCGTTGCCATCCTGATCGCCACTGCGGTTAGCGGTTTTATCGTCCCCAGCATTATCCTTCACATGCTGCGCGATGTCCCCGCTGCCGTCCCGTAGTGGAAAATCGTCATTGACGCGATCTTTCAAATCAATCAGGCGTTCGCACGCGTCTACTCCGTCGCTGCATCCGCCGCCATCCTTCTATGGTCTGTTTCAGCGCTCCGCAACGCAGGCTTGGGGCGTGGTGTTGCTATATATGGCAGCCTCATTTCTCCAGTCATCATTGCGGCAATCGCCCTCGGCCATCTTCGCCTAAATGTCCACGGCATGTCCATGGTTGTATTGAGCCAGGCTGTTTGGTTCGTTGTCGTGGGAACGCAGCTCTACCGTCGATCTGCGACTGCACCCTCGAAGCTATTCAATCCGCCCCTTGATTCTGTGAGAAGGTGAAAGTATGTCACTCATGCAGTGGCTCCTTCCATGAACGAACTCATCGGAAACGCCGGTGACTTAGGCTGGGTGGTTGCGAAAGCGCTGCTCCTCTACCTCACCGCGATATTTGGATTCCGCCTGGGCGAGCGGCGTACTCTGGCGGAGATGTCCGCGTTCGATTTCGTTGCCGCGGTCGCGGTGGGCGCCATCGTCGGACGCGTGCCGAATTCGACTACAACCAGCTACCTGGCCGGCGCCGCGACTCTTGTGACAGTGTTGGTCGCGCACCGCGTCGTCTCCCGCCTGCGACAGTTTCCTCGAATCGCCCTGCTCTTCGATCACCCTCCTCGCGTGCTCGTAGCACGAGGGCAGATCGTAGCCTCGCAGCTCAAGCAGGCTGGTTTGACCAAAGACGATCTCTTCGGCCTGCTCCGGCAGCATGGCGTGCTTGCCCTTGACGAGGTGCACCTTGTTGTCTTCGAACAGCGCGGAAAGTTATCCGTTATACGGCGCGCCGACGTTCATGAATCGGAGCCGGACCTCGTCCGGGGTCTCGGCTAAGCTGACCGCCTTTTCCCCGCGTGACCCAACCTGAAAACCAAACCCTGAAACCGTGACCGGAAGAGTGATGTCCAACCGGCGTGTCCCCTTGGTTCGACGAGCAGGCGAAGATCGTCATCCAGACCATCGCGCGCGGAGTCGAGTTCGCGGCGGCAGTCATCATCGCGTTTGCCGCCATTGAAGGAATCATCAAGGCGGCCCTGATCTTCCTGCGGCCCGGCACTCCCGGTTCCGCCAAAAATGAGGTGCGGCTGACCCTGGGCCGATGGCTTGCCGTCGCTCTCGAATTCGAGCTTGCTGCCGACATCCTCAATACCGCCGTCACTCCCACCTGGAGCGATATCGAGAAGCTTGCCGCCATCGCAGCGCTTCGTACCGCGCTCAATTACTTCCTCGAGCGCGAAATTAGAGCCGAAAGCGATCCGGCCCAGCGTGCCGCCGAGAAGCAGTTGAAGCAAAGCGATCCCGCGTAGATCGAGAGTGCCCGCTTTACGACCTCGACAAAAGTTGGTATATACTTCGTAGTACGAAATAGTTCTGAGGAGACACTATGCCGAACCCCCAAAAAACTTTTCCTGTTGAAGAGGCAATCAAGGCCCAAAAGGCCCTGCGCAGGCTGGGCGGACTGGGCCCCGAGACCTTCCCCATCCAAGCCTTTGTAGGCATGATCAGCGACGAAATTGAACACTTGAGAAATCAGGGGCACGGCAACGAGGAAATTGCCAAAGTGATCGCGGCAAACTCGCAGATCGAGATCACCGCCGCCGAGATTGCCGACTACTACGCTTCTCCTCAAGAGCGCCACTCGCCTCACGAGTAAGAGGCTTCGCTTTCTTCGCAATCTCGTCTGGCGATCCTTGGGCAGCCTGCACCAGGCTCTCGAGTCCAGTAATCAGCCCCGCCCGATCTCTCGCCGGAATCGCCCGAAACACATCGCCGATGTGCTTGCGAAACTGCCCGATCGCGGCGTTCTGCAGTTTTGTTCCTTCCTTCGTGATCTTCACCAGAACTAGTCTGCCGTCTGTAGTGCTCTTTGTCCTGGCCAGCATCTTGCGCGTCTCCAGACTATCGACTGTCTTCGCGACCGTAGCCGGCTTCAGATTCATTCGTTTCGCGAGTTCCCCGATCGTAATGCTCTCTTCGCTCTCCGGCAGCAGATTGAGGATCATGAATTGCGTTGCGCTCAGGCCCGCCTTCTGAAATCGGTTGAAATTGGCCGCTTGTATCACTTGTCGAACCGCAAACCACGCACTTAGAAATCGCGTCACCTCGTTTTCTTCCACCCGCGTACCGCTTCCAGCCATCTTTTGATTCTGCCCGACGTGGTGAAACCAGGCCCGCCGGTACAAGATTCTCCAAGCTGACGCTGCAGGACCGGCGACCTCGCTCGCTTAACGCGTGCCTTGCGTTACCTGCTCCACCGTCACTGGACCCAGTAACCCCGATGGGCGCAGCGGCGCGTCTGCTCGATAGGTTGGCGCAACCGTGAACGTATACTTCGTCGCGCCCGGCTGCTGATCTCCGATGAGGCGATTGACCCAAAGATTCGTCACCTTCACCTCGAGCGTATTCGCTCCCGGCTTAACTGCGCTTGTCACGTCCACCTTGTATGGGGGGTGCCATGCCACTCCGAGCGAGTGCCCGTTTACCGCCACCTCTGCTAACTCTCGGACCTCACCCAAGTCGAGCAACAGATGCTCTTTGCTGTTCAGCCAGCCGGACGGCACATCGAAGCTCTTCACATAACTAGCCGTTCCCGAAAAATACTTCACTCCGGGATCCGTATTCTCCGTCCAGTCGCTCAGTCGATCGAGTGTTATCTTCTCAGGGGCGCCCAGGTTCGGCGCGAAATGAACATCCCAGCTGCCATTCAATGTGGCTACCGTCGTCTCCTGGACGCTCGGAATGCTTCCGGCCGTCTCTGAAGTGGGCTGGCGGAATACCACAAACACAGAACCGTTCCCTTCTAGCTTGATCGGCACAGTCGTGCGCCCGTTCTCCACGTGAAACGAAGCGTGCTCAATCTGGCCCGAGTCCGCGTGCCAAAGCTCCGGGCGTTTTCCCGTAACGCGGAAGATCGCATTCATAGTCTGCCGGTTATCGGTCCGGTTCGAAAGGAAGTAGATTTCGCCCGCCGGGAGGTGGCGGTGAACAAACATCACGTCCGCACCCTGCCCCGTCTTGTCTGACTCGAAATCGGGCTTCACGCCGAGCGACAGCAGCACCTGGCTGGTGTCTTTGCCCGCTACAACTTTGCCTTTCCCGGTTTTTCCGCTCCAGAGCTCGTCTGCAACGGCGGCAAACTCGGCCGGGTTATCGGTCAAACTCGGCGAGCCTGTAGGGCGATCGCCCACTACCACCGCGCCCGCCTGTACCAAGTCGCGTAATTTACGGAGCACGGGCACCGTCATCTTGCTGCTGCTCCCGCCCAGGTACAACACGCGGTAACGCATACCGCTCGGAGTCTCGAGAGCGCCATTTGTAACCGACAATCGATGCAGCACCACATCCGAGTTCACAAAATCGAATCCGTAACCGGTCGGGAGGTCCTTCGGCAGGCTGCTTCCCTCTCCATACAATCCGGCGAGAGGCGCCTCCTCGCCGTAAAAATAAGCAACGTCGGCGTTGTACTTACCTTGCTGGAGCATGTAGGCGTTTCGCGCGATATAAGTCACCCAAGGCCTCGCCTCTTCGGCCCATGTTTCGTTGCGATTGAAATACTGTCCGAAGATCATCAGGCTGAGACCGGGCTTCTTATTCACCAGAGGCTGGTGAACTGACGTGTGAATAACCGGCCTGTTCACCCCCAGAGCAAACTCCAGATCGATGATCGGCTTTAGCGTACGCGGCGAGAATCCCCACGGCACCAGGGCAGACGTCATTGATTCCGCAGCCACCAGGTTCTGCCCGTAAATGTGAGACACAGACGCCGCTCCGCGGATGTCGATGACGTAGTTCGATCGCGGCCCTTTGGCTGGCGAAAATGTCCACATCGCCGACATCGGAATATCTGCGTTCTGACGCATCTCCATGTCGTCTCCGATCGATACGCGCGTCCCCTCGAGCGATTCGCCGTAATACGTCAAATCACGCTGGTGCGCGCTCTTTGCAATCTGTCCGTAATGGCTCTGGGCCGTCAATTGCGCAAGAGTACGCCGGAAGTCCCATAGAAACTGATCGCTCATCTCCGAGCTGCCCACCACCACCCCGGTGAGTGCCGGCAGATACGGAGTCGCGTCGTATCCCCGTAAGCGTTTGAACTGAGCCAGCAGGTCCGGCGTCCAGTTGTATGCCCCCACTTCGATGCTGTCGGTAAGTAGCGCTCTCACACCGTGATGCCCCATCAATTGGGGCCCCAGCGTCTCCGAATACGTGCCCAGATACGTGTCGATATATTCCTTCACCGCCTTCGCGTCGAGCTTGTCCACTTCGAGGCCCGTAGCTTCGGCAGTCGCCGGATGGTTTGTCGTCCCGGTAAGTGAATACCCGAGACGGAGGATCACCCAGCGTCCTTCCGATGGCGTCCACTCGATCGATCCGTCCGGCTTCATACGCGTAGTCAGGTCCACCACGTCAGCCGCTGGTACCGCTTCCTTACCAGCTACCGGCGGACTGGCGATGGCGTAGTAGTCGTTCACCAGGCCAAACGCCGCTTTCTCTTCAAACCGGTTCACACGCGAAGTCGTGTGGAGAACGAGTTCGTTCACCTCCGCATCCGGCTTCGCGCTTGCCATCATTTGGCCAAACACTCCCAGATCTACGCCAGGAGCCGGCTCAAACCCGCCCACCAACCCGGATGGCGCCGTCTTGTCGATCTTGAGGCGGAAGTAGCGCGCCGTCACAGGCGGAAACGAGACCGTCTCCTGAGCCACCCGCGTAAACGGAAAATCTGCTACCGATTGAAAAGCCTGTCCGTCCTGGCTTGACTCGAAACGGAATGCAAACGCAGGCGGCGGCATGAATAATCCCACGGCCGGCCGCGACAAGGTGACGGCATAAATTGTCCGCGCCGTCGGGTAGTCGTAGCGCAGCCAGCCGCCCTCCCCGCCGGCGTCGATAGGGATCTTCACGCCTTTAACCAGGTCCCCATCGGTGAGCAGTGAGGCGTCAATCTGACCGGCGCTCGAAGTAATCGTGGGCTGCTCGTCCTGCGTGCTCGCTGCGCTCGGCAGCCGGTACGCCACCACCGCAGCGTCGCTGTAATATTGTGGCGGCGCCTTCGGCTGCGCGCCCGGCAGAGGGATGTCCTCGCGATAGGGCACGGTCTGGAACGGACCCGTTACAGACGGAGGCTTCGGGAGAGTGCCGGTGAACGGCTTCGACCCTGGCACGCTCGTTTCACTCCAAACGAGCTTTTTCATGGCCTGCTCCGGCTTCACCCACGGTCCGCCTGTTTCGCTCCAGCCCGGCGAGGAAGCGATCGCCATCTCCAGGCCCAGCTTGTCGGCCATTTCAACCGCGTAATGGAAGGCCTCCTTCCACTCGGGCGTCATATACGCCAGCCGCTTCTCCACAACCTGCGGCGTAGCCAGCGCAGCGTCGAAGTTTTGCAGGCCGCCGATACCCACCCGCTTCATCCACTCCAGATCGAGCTTGATCCCCTCCTCGGTCACATTGCCGTTCATCCAGTGCCACCATACTCGTGGACGCGCCGTCGCGGGCGGATTCTCGAACCCTTTTCTGAGTGCATCGCCGCTACTCGTTTCATCGGCGCCTGCTGTAACTACTCCCAGGGCAATGAATAAACAGCTCGAAACGGCCGCGAGCGACATCGTCCTCATCTGCGATCTCCTCATCTCTCCACAGGTTTTCCGGTGCCACGGTGGCATTCTCATCCGCGGCTTGACCTCTCTCGAGAATCAGACTCGGTCCGGAACAGACCTACAGCTTATCGACCTCGTGTTGAAGATCCTGTTTTGTTGCAGCTATACGTTTTCCGGCGCGAATTCTGTGGCCGCAGACTGTCGAACGGGCCCTCTCGCGCCTCGCATTAGACTCGGAGTGAGATTGTCGCTCGCGAGCCGCCGATGAGCGCCCCGAGACACACATCCCGAAAGGACTCACAAAATTGCGTATCTCGATGAAGAAATCACTAACCGGTTTAGTGCTCGCTATGGCGCTGATTAGCATCGCCCTCGCCCAGAAGGAAGCCACCGGACAGCGCGAAGTCCTCCTTCAAACCGACCATTCCTGGAACGGAACCCAATATAAGCATTACCCCGCCGGAACGCCCCAATTAACGATGCTGAAGATAACCATTGCAGCCCGCACCGCTCTGCCCTGGCACACCCACCCGGTTCCGAACGCCGCTTATGTTCTGTCGGGCCAAGTCACTATCCATGACCGGGAAAGCGGCAAAAGCAAGACTTTCCACGAGGGCCAGGCGTTCGCCGAAACCGTCGACGACGTCCATCGCGGTGTCTCGGGAGACACACCGGCAGTCCTGCTGGTGACCTATGCCGGCGTTGCGGGCACACCCACTTCGGTTCCTGTTAAGGGTGGTCTTCGCGAATACTAAACCCGGCTCTCGCAATCGGACTTAGATTGCCGTTTCACCAGTCACGTCAAAAAGGAATCTGCCGCGCAAGCCTGAAGGGCGCTTAAAATCGCTGAATTGCAAGGGTTCTTGGTGGGCGGTCACAGGATCGAACTGTGGACCTCCTGCTTGTAAGGCACGAAAGCAAGGCCAAGTATTTGAGGATAAAGAGTGACTTGGGGCTGTTTCGCCGCTTTGGGCGGTGTGCCCGCCGCTTATGACACCCGTATGACACCTTTTGATTGCCAATGTCCCTGGCCGGAACGGAGTTGTTAACGTACTTCAATCGGCCACGAGAATGCGTTCGCGGAATGTAGACAGTAGCCTCAGTCTTGGCTCGATCCCCGGTATCAATGCAAAAGGAGAGCTGACCCCTCTTCACGTGCACCCGGGGGTATAGAGGAAGAGATTTCCTATGAGTTTTGTCCACTATACTGACGAGCACACTGACTTCGCCGGATAAGGAGGCTTTTTTCTCCCGCTCCAAACTCTCGACCAGAGCGGGTCTGACACTGCTGAAAGTGTTGACCTCTCAACTTTTGCCGGCGTAACGGCCAAGGGACTTACGGTAGAGCAACTTAAGAGCTCGCATCTACGCGAAGAACAAAGAGATTTCCGGGCGACTTTAAACAATAGATCGGGATCAAAACACCCGTCCCAGTTGAAAAAACCACTTGCGGTGACCTGATTCACCCACACTTCCGCCGACCAGGATAGGGCCGAAGATCGTGTTCATGATCACCCCGGCAGCGAGGTCGCCGGGGACACCGGGAACATTGCCCGGCCCGTAAACCTTGGCGAGTTCAAAGTGGGCGTCGAGATACAGGCCGGTTCCCAGAAAGGGAGGCATTTCTCGCAAGTGACGGAGATAGCCGATGCGGCCGTAGATATATTGATCGGTCAAATACTCGTTTATTCCGTAAGCTGCTAAGCGGGCAGGCCCGCCGAGCGAGAACGGTGGGAGCCCCGTACGCTCATAGCCGAAGGTGGAACCCCCTGCTGCGATGGCGTATAGCGACGCAGGACTGCTAACCGGCTGGAAAGCTTCAAACGTCATTTCGGCGGATGGGAATCCATGCTTTGCACCGGGATTTGCGTCAAGCCATCCGGCGTCCGCGAGCAGTGCCGTGCCGTGCCTTGGGATGATAGGATTATCCAGCCGGTCCATTGCATAGCGGGCTCGGGTTGTACCCGTCCTCCCAGAGACCGACGGCAATAGCGGGCTTCCGATCCAGCGGCTTGCCCTTAGATACCCCGCCTGATAACCAAACCGCAGTTCACTGAAATGATCAAAGCTGTAGCCTATATCGAAGCCGCCGTCTACCCTGTTTAGCTTGTAATCGGCAAGGAACGCGTCCTTGGCGTAGAGATTTAGAGAAGAACGGCTGGCCTCAATCTGAGGCGCGATAAACCAGCGGCTGGTCGCCGTTAAAGGATGGTAGTATTCGCTACCGATCAGATAGGTGGCCCCGATAGCGAAGTCCGTTCGAATTTCCGACCGGTATCCTCCGACATCGAGGAACGTGAGCCGGCCGCCGAAGGTGAATTGAACATTATTAGGGTCCGACCCATCGATCACGAAGCCCGGTTTCAGCCAGGGAGGCGCGTAGTCCTTTTCTTCTGCAGTTATCAGTAGTCCTTGCTCTTCGCCGCGATTTGTCGAACTGTAACTCAGGCTGTTGAAGAGCCCGATGCCCATTTCCCTGGTAATCTGCTCTTCCAATAAAGACGTGTTGATCGGCTTACCTACAAACCCAGCTAAGTCCTTCTTGATATCTTTCGCCAGGTCCGGCTTCGTGCCCTCCACCTGCAGAAACTGCGGTGTCGGCACCTCCTTCAGGCGGCGCGATTCACGCTGCGCGATATAACGACTCCACTGGTCATCGCTAACACTGAAAGGCTCAAGAACCTTTGATTTCGATTCGGCAGCCTCATAGCCTTTGGGAATTATCTGCTGAACTCGCGAAAAATCAAGCGTTGTAAAGCCAGCGACATTGACACTAACCAGAAGGTCCGCCTGCTCCATGCCCCGAACTTCGTTCGCATTGATCATAGCGTCACTCGATGCTGAGGCAACCTGAAACAGGGATCTCACATTCGTAGGATTCACCGGCCCTGTGCTTAAATGCACTCCAACGACGATATCTGCCCCCATCTCTCTAACAACATCCGTTGGAAGATTATTGAGCAGCCCGCCATCCGCGTACACTTTGCCATACTCCCTTACAGGGGCAAAAGCCGCCGGAATAGACATGGTCGCGCGAAGCGCATTCGCCAGTGAGCCATCCTTGAACACGACTGGTTTGCCGGAAACGAGATCGGTCGCAACGCAGCGGAACGGGATCGGGAAGGTATCGAAACTCCTGGTATCGGAGTAAGGCAATACAGACCGGTCAATAATCATTCTGACGCTCTGTCCGGAGTTCAATCCCCCAGGAGGTTCTACGCGGCCGTGGCGCAGCCCCAATTCCAGCCCGTTCGGGAAAGCTCGCAGATCCTCTTTGCGGCGGAAAGCCAAGTCCTGATAAGGCGTCGCGCCCGCTAACACTTCGTTCCAGTCGATATCTTCGATGATGCGCTTGATCTCCGATGGGCTATAGCCGATTGCGTACAGCCCGCCGACCAAACCGCCCATGCTGGTTCCAGCGATATAGTCGATCGGGATGTGATGATCTTCGAACCACTGCAGCACGCCGATGTGCGCCAAACCCTTGGCCCCGCCGCCCTGCAGCGCTATGCCGATTTTGGCGCGATTGCCTGGTTGCTGGGCCCCTTGGGAGGGCATGCCAACCAAGGCTAAAACGAGAGCAAAAATCAGTGGCGGTTCTTTAAGGCGAGGGATCCCCCCGAGCAAGCCCTCTGGCGAGACATGCGAATTCTCCGAGGCCTGACTCATTGCACGGCGTTTAGACCCGCGCGGCAGGTACAACGTTCTTTTAAATTCGGGCTGACGAGCGTAAGACGCAATTCTTTGAAATCGACGTTGCTGAACATTTTCCGAATCTGTGATCCGCCCAAGACGTCCTATGCATGCGAGATCGCCACAGAATTGTGCACTGAAGTGCTCATCTGGGGTGGCCAAGCATAGGTAGTTCACAACAAGGAACCCATCGCAGATGAGAATGTGGCGCGTACTCGCGTACGAGTGGTTTGCGAGATTAACTCTGCCGCAGCCGGATTCTGGGCGTGGCCTTCAGAAGGAGGAGCAAGCTGCCGGAGAACACAGTCCTCGTCGTCAACGCCGATCCCGAGGTGGAGGCCATGCTTTCGAACGTTCTCAGGCCGGAGCAGTGGAGCATGCTGCATGTTCCCGACAACAATGCAGCATTTCTTGCGGCGCAAGAGAAAGCCTTTCGCCTCATCATCACCGGAGAAAACACATCGGCTCAAGTGGATGTGGAGTTACTCCGAAAGATTCGGCGGGTCCGTCCTCACATGCGCCTCATCATTCTCACCGACGAAAGCACGCCGGCAGATGTTATCGCTTCCATGCGCCAGAACGCTTTCAGCTATTTCTCCAAGCCGTTCTCGCTTGCCTCACTCGGCGAAATGGTGCGCTTCGCTGCAGAAGGACCCACTTGGGATGACGGGATTGAGGTCATCTCGGCGACGCCCAACTGGCTCAGTCTGGTTGCTCGTTGCGACCGGCAGACCGCCGACCGATTGCTCCGGTTCCTTGAAGAAATGTCTGACCTGCCGGAGCCTGAAGGGAGCGAGGTCGCAACTGCCTTTCGTGAAATGCTCCTGAACGCGATCGAACACGGCGGGCACTTCGATCCGAACCAGTACGTCGAAATTTCCTATCTGCGCACTCGCCGCATGGTGTTGTGCCGCGTCAAAGATCCCGGCGAGGGCTTTTCGCTTGACGAGATCCGCCACGCTGCCATCGCCAATCCGCCCGACGATCCAATCCAACATATTGCGGAACGGGAAGCTCGAGGACTGCGGCCAGGAGGCTTCGGCGTGCTGCTCACGCGGCACCTCGTTGATGACCTCATCTATGGCGAGAGAGGGAATGAGGTTCTGCTCGTCAAGTACCTCGATTCCGCTCACCCAGCCGTGCAATCCGGCGATCTTTAGCGAGTTGCACACTGCGGTCTCGTGTACTCGGCCCCTGGCTCGCTTCAGAACGAAAGCATCGGGATCCGAAGTTGGTCAAAGCGAGAAAGAAGGGGCGAAGATAATAGAACTGCCGTCAAAGCGAATTATCTAAAGCTAATTGTTCGCTCTGCACGGCCATGACAAAGCTCGCACCACTAATATTTCTTGCGTTGCTACTCCCAGGCAGAGGAGCGCAAGCACCTGCCAGCGCACCCGGAAATCGCCCAACTTCGACAACCTCATCGAATGAAGATCCACTGGGCCGTGAAACGCCTTATGGCTGTGTGAAGGGTTTTCTAAAGTACGCAAACCGGGGAGATTACGCCCGCGCTGGGGAGTACCTCGATGTGCCCGTGATGTCGTCCCGAGCGGATGAACTCGCGCGCCAATTAGGGGTGGTCGTAGATCTTGGCTTGTCGGGAAACCTTAGCGGGCTTTCGCGATCACCGGAGGGCGATTTGGGAGACGGCCTGTCGGTTGGTCGCGAACGAGTTGGGTTCGTGAGGACAAGTTCCGGCACCCTGGACATCCTGTTAGACCGCGTCCAGCAGAATGGCAAGCCTCCGATCTGGCTATTCTCGTCGGAAACTCTGCAGCGCGTTCCGGCCACTTTTGAGGAGATCGACAGCGGGAGTCTGGGGAGGTTTTTTCCGCCGCTGTTCCAAATGAGATTTCTGTCCGTTCCGCTTTGGCGATGGCTGGCAATCATTATAGGCCTCGCATTGTCTCTGGCTGGAGCTTCTTTGGTTACGCGGGCTCTCATGATTTTGCTGCGTTCTTTGGTTCGCCGCATGACGGGGGCGGACGATGATGGACGCCTTAGTGGGCTGAGAGCGCCGGTACGGTTGGTCATACTTGCGATCGCAATTAGGATCATTGCCTCGTTCTCGGCCTCGCTGCTGTCACGCGAATTTTGGACTCGTGTCGCAGAAATTCTCGCCATCGTGGGTGTCGCCTGGCTTGTCATGAAATTCAGCAACATTTTGTCAGACTTGGGCTCCCGGCACTTAAGCCGAAAGCAAGCACCGGACAAGATCGCGCTGCTCGTTCTGGCACACCGGCTCTTCAAAGTTCTCGTGCTCTTGGCGGTAGCCCTCCTGCTACTTCGGAGCGTCGGCATAAATGTAACCGCGATGCTGGCGGGCCTTGGCGTGGGTGGCATCGCTTTGGCGTTCGCTGCACAGAAGACGTTGGAAAACTTCTTTGGCGGAATAAATGTCACCATGCGCGATGTGATCCGGGTTGGAGACGTGTGCAGAATTGCAGACCAGACTGGAACGATTGAAGACATCCGCCTTGGCTCGATTCGCATCCGCACACCCGACCGCACAGTGGTATCGGTTTCCAATTCTCAGGTTTCTCAAACGAGCCTTGAGAATTACTCGATGCGAGACAAATTCTGGTTTCATCACGTCTTTGGGCTGCGCCATGACACCTCGCCGCAGCAGATGCGCTCTGTAGTCACCGAACTCGATAAGTTCTTGCGCAAGGAGCCAAAGATCGAAAGGGAGACGGTTCGCATTCGGTTCATAGGATTTAGCCGTTCGTCCCTCGACGTCGACGTTTTTGCATACATCCAAGAGAAAGATTATCCAAGCTTCCTGTGTACGCAGGAAGACCTGCTGCTGAAAATGATGGACGTTCTTGCCTCGAATGGCACCAGCATCGCGTTGCCTTCACAGGTCACCTATATCGATCGCGACCAACGAGATCAATTGGGTCGCGGAGAGGAGCGTGTTCCAGCTTTCCGCGGCCCAGACCATGAGTCGGAATCTCGGGAAATTCTTGGAGCGGCCGAACGCGCCAATCCACATTCGATCCCTCAGCTTTGACGCATGATCGCGGCGGCATCGTGCACCTTCGCAAAAATAAAAACCGCAGGGTCAGATCGGAAGTCCTACGTAGTACACAATGCGGCTGGCCTGAGAAGTGATTAAGCTCAATCCTGGTATCTAAGCCTGAGCTTACTCAGGTGTCCGGGGTATAAGAAGACAGCTTCACCTAGGAGGTGGTTCGTGGATAAGGGAGTCCTTAAGCTCGGGGCGTCCATCGTGACGCTTGCCGCCATGACGCTTTGGTCTCAAGAACAGGCGGGACCAGGCAAGCAGGCCTTGCAAGAGCGTATCGCGGAGCTCAAGCAATCGATCGCCGCAAACCGGGCGAAGCTACAAACTTACCAGTGGGTGGAAACTACGGAAATCAGTTTCAAGGGTGAGCTGAAGAAACGTCAGCAGAAACAGTGTCTTTACGGTTCCGATGGCAAAGTGCAAAAGACGCCAATAGGCGACTCGAGCGGGGCAAAAAAGCCGCAACGCGGATTGAAAGGCAAAATCGTTGAAAAAAAGGTTGGCGAGCTAAAGGATTACATGGAGCGGGTGGGCAGCCTCGTGAGCCGTTACGCTCCGCCAGATACCCAAAAGATGCAGGCGTCATTCCAAGGGGGCAAGGCAAACCTCAATCTCGCTGGGGGAGGAGTCGCATCAATTGTATTTCAGGATTACGCCAAGCCTGGCGACAGGGTAACCTTCGCATTCAACACGGCGGCCAAAAAGTTGCAGAGCTATACCGTGAATACATACTTGGATAACCCGGAAGATGTCGTGAATCTTAGGGCCGAGTTCTCCAGTTTGCCGGATGGCACAAACTACGTCGCCCACACGCTTCTCAACGCTACCGGCAAGCAGATCGTAGTGAACACCACAAATTCTAACTACAGGCCCGTTGGCCAATGAAGCGCCCGGCGCTTCGTGATTTGGCGCTTACACCAGTGAGGGCAAGATGCCGCTTTGGTTCAGCATAGCGATTCAGGCGAGTATTGTACTGATCGTTTTTGCGATAGGCCTGGAGACGAGTTGGGCGAATGCAATCTTTCTGTTCCGGCAGCCAACGCTGTTAGTCAAGTCGCTCCTAGCGCGGAACCTGGCGATGCCGCTGGTTGCAATCCTGATCGCCAAGGCCTTCCCAATGCACCCTGTGGTGAGGGGTGCAATTGTGCTGCTATCCGTCACTCCAATTCCACCAGCCCTGCCGAATGCTTTGCTGAAAGCCGGCGCACGCGCTTCCTACGCTTGCGGGTTGCTGGTCTCACAATCGGTGCTTGCGATCGCGTTTGTGCCGCTGACAGTGGAGGTGATGAACCTGGTTTTCGGAACGCAGGCGCACTTCGGGCCTCTTTCAGTGGCCAGAGAAATAGTATTGGCGGTCCTGCTGCCACTTGCGGCTGGTATCGCGCTGCGGCATTTTCGGCAGGCTTCCGCTCTAAAAATCGTGCGTCCCATCGCAACGGTTGGAACAATTCTCCTGCTGGTGGCGATACTTCCTTTGCTGGTCGTTGCTTGGCAGGCACTCCAGGTCGTAACGGGAAACGGAGCGCTAATCGCCATGGCGCTTTTTGTTATTGCGGGGCTTGCGGCCGGGCATGCGTTCGGCGGACCGAAACAAAGTGATCGGACCGCGCTCGCGTTGGCTACCGCGTCCCGGCACCCGGGGCTTGCGATCGCCATCGCGAGTACGAATTTCCCGGCCCAAGCTAAGCTGGGCGCCGGGGCCATCATCATCTATCTACTTTTGAGTCAAGTCCTCTTCATTCTCTACAAGCGCTGGCGCCGTACCGCATCGGACGACAACATAGACACCGCAACCTCTCCGGCTCGTATATAGCTTTCTACTTCAAACTATGCGATCCATTTTGTTCCGGAACCCGCCGCCATAGCGGCGATCCTTGTACTCATCTCGAGTCCTCTCTACCTGTTCGCGGAAGGTCCTGCCGCGGCCGTGTCACCCGCGGCGGCGCTTCGGGCACTGCTTGCTGGAAATCATCGATTTTGTCATGGACACTTACTGCGTCCACACGAAGACGAATCGCGGAGGAAATCACTCCTCGCGGGACAGCAGCCGATCGCGACCGTTCTCAGTTGTTCGTTCAGATTCTCGTGTCACTCCTGAGTTGGTTTTCGATCACGGTCTCGGCGATCTTTTCGTCATTCGAGTTGCAGGTAACAGCCTTGATGAAGAGGTGCTCGGGAGCATCGAGTACTCGGTCGAACATCTGGGTACGCAGCTAATCGTAGTGATGGGTCACGACCGATGCGGTGCATTAACCGCAGCGGTGAAGCCGTGCACGAGCGCCATCACGTCGATGCTTTGCTGCTTCCGCTAGGTCGGGCTGTCCAGGACACGAAAGAGAACCCTGGCGATCGAATGAATAATGCGGCACGCGAGAACATGCCGATTGTCGTCGAGGAACTTAAGAAGTTGCAACCCGTACTGGGAAATCTGCACGAAAAGGGGACGCTCAAAATCGTTGGCGCAGAATACCACCTGCAGTCCGGCCGAGTGGAGTTTCTGAAGTGAGTACCTGGAGAAAAGCCAACCACTGCTGAAAGAAAAAGAAGAACCGCAAAGAGGGCTGCTTCTTCTAAAGGACGAAATGTCCAAGGAGGACTTGAAATGAATAGTTCTTTCCTGAGGTTGTGTGCCGCCGCATGCTTTCTGCTGCCGTCTCTACTTGTCGCTCAGAAGGTTCGTACGGATTACGACCACGCTGCGGATTTCAGCAAATACAAGACCTACAAGTGGGTGAAGGTTGAGAAGTCGGCTGAAGTGAGCCCATTAGCCGATCAACGGATCACCAGCGCAATTGATGCGCAGTTGGCCAAAGCCGGGCTGAAGAAGTCGGAAGAAAATCCTGACCTGCTGGTTGACTACCAGGCGGCGCTCACCAGCCAAACTCAGCTCACCACATACAGCAGCGGTGGAGGGCCGGGCTGGGGATATGGACCTCGATATAGCTATGGATGGGGTATGTCTTCGGGCATATCGACGACGACAAGCAGCACGATTCCGGTAGGGACGCTTGTGGTCGATCTGAATGACCCGCAGCAGAAGCAACTGGTCTTCAGGGGCATTGCGACCGGCACCCTCAGTGATAAACCCGAGAAAAATACCAAGAAGATCGAGAAAGCCGTCGCGAAGATGTTCGACAAATATCCTCCCAAAGGCGCATGAAACGGATGCGCATCAGCTCCGGCCTGGGAAGAACGACAATAGACCGGAAGTGACGAGCGGTTATGCAAACTGAGGAACACAAGCGCTTGTCGGAAGCTCGTGGAGGCGAGGTCGCTTGGCGCAAGTGGGGCCCGTATGTAAGTGAGCGTCAGTGGGGGACGGTCAGAGAAGACTATAGCTCGGATGGGAACGCTTGGGCCTACTTTCCTCATGATCATGCGAGATCGCGTGCGTACAAGTGGGGTGAAGATGGCATCGCTGGTCTCTGCGACGAAAAGATGCAGATCTGTTTTGCACTCGCACTCTGGAATGGCAAAGATCCGATTCTCAAAGAGCGGCTGTTTGGACTGACCAACCCGGAAGGCAACCACGGCGAAGATGTTAAGGAGTACTATTTCTACCTCGATAGCACGCCCACACACTCTTACATGAAGAGTGTTTACAAATATCCGCAAAACGCCTTTCCGTACGTCGATCTCGTAAAGACGAACGGGGAGCGCAGCCGTTACGAGTTCGAATACGAGTTGCTCGATACTGGCATTTTTGAAGGTGATCGGTATTTTGATGTGTTCACTGAGTACGCGAAACAGAATGCTGAGGACATTCTTATCCGCATCACGGTTGCGAATCGGGGCTCAGAGCCCGCAATGCTGCATGTTTTACCCCATCTTTGGTTCCGCAACGCATGGTGGGCGAACAGCCCCAAGGAGATGCCTGCCCTCCGGTCCGAAAGGGCCGGCGGCGTACTGACGATTGCTGGCTGGCACCCCGAATTGGGCGAGCGCTACCTGTACTGTGAAGCCGCGGACGACTTGTTGTTCACCAACAACGAAACAAATGAAAAGCGGCTTCGGGGTTCCTCTAACCAAAGCCCATGGGTGAAAGACGGCATTAACGACTATATCGTCAATGGACGGCAGGAAGCCGTCAATCCCGAGCGCCGGGGCACGAAGTCGGCCGCTCATTATCGCATTGAGGTAGAGCCCGGTAAGGATCACGTAATCCGGCTTCGTTTCAACGATAAATTACCAGCAGCAAACGATACACCTTTTGATGAGTCGTTCGACGAGACGTTCGCAAAGCGAGAGGAAGAAGCCGACGAGTTTTACAATTCCTTGACGCCGGCCTCCGCATGTTCTGACCAGGCTCAGATCATGAGGCAGGGCTTTGCGGGCATGCTGTGGGGTAAACAAACGTACATCTTCGACCTCTACAACTGGCTCGGGGAACGAGGCGCGAACCCTGTACTCGGAGGCAATCGCGAAGCTCGCAACCGCGAATGGGTCCACATGGTGAATCATGAAGTCATTTCTATGCCCGACAAATGGGAATACCCGTGGTTCGCTGCGTGGGACCTGGCGTTCCATGCGGTGGCGCTGTGCCTTGTGGACCCCGATTTCGGTATACAGCAGCTTGATCTCATGCTGCAGGAGCGCTACTTACATCCAAACGGTCAGATTCCCGCGTACGAGTGGAACTTCAGCGACGTCAATCCGCCCGTGCACGCCTGGGCGACAGTTTTCAATTTTTTTGTCATCCGTGATGTTGTGGGCGACGCCGCGCTGCCGACATTGAAAGCAAACTTTGACAAGTTGTTGCTCAACTTTACATGGTGGGTGAATCGTAAAGATCGGCACGGCAAAAATGTGTTCGACGGAGGGTTTCTCGGATTAGACAATATCGGTGTGTTTGATCGCAGTGCACCCCTGCCGACTGGTGGATTTCTTGAGCAGGCGGACGGAACAGCGTGGATGACGTTGTTCTCACAGAATATGCTCGAAATGGCATTAGAGCTGGCCCTCCACGACCCGACATACGAGGATCTGGCGATCAAATTCTACGAACACTTTGTCTGGATCGGCTCGGCCCTGGCGCGCGTTGGTGACGGCCGCGACGAGATGTGGGATGAAGAGGACGGTTTCTTTTACGACGTTCTTCGCCTGCCGGACGGCCGCGGGCAGCGTCTGAAAGTGCGATCTCTGGTAGGCTTGCTGCCTCTCTGTGCTGTCACCGTGTTCGAGGACGAAGTTATAAGAAAGTTGCCGAAGTTCACGGAGCGCGTGAACTGGTTCAATCGAAATCGGCCGGAGATGATTAGGGACATCAATCCTCCGACACGCAGCCTCAACGGTCGCCGGATGCTATCGGTGTTTGACGACAATAAGCTTCGGCGTGTCTTAAAGCGGATGCTTGATCCGAATGAATTTCTAGGCGACTACGGAATTCGCTCAGTGTCGCGGCACCACCTCGACCATCCCTATGTATTTGAAACCGGCGGCCAGGAATATCGAGTAAAGTATCTTCCGGCAGAATCGGACTCAGGCATGTTTGGCGGAAACTCAAACTGGAGAGGGCCTATTTGGGTTCCAATGAACGTGCTGCTCATCCGCGCTTTGCTTCAAATGTATGACTTCTACGGCCCTGACTTCACGGTCGAGTGCCCCACAGGCTCCGGAAAACAGATGACGCTCTTGCAAGTCAGCAAGAATCTGGCTAGCCGTTTGATGAGTATTTTCCAGCGCGACGAACATGGCCGTCGCCCGGTATTCGGCGGAGCCGAGAAGTTTCAACAAGATCCATTTTGGCGGGATAACATTCTATTTTACGAGTACTTTCATGGTGACAATGGCGCTGGTCTCGGGGCAAGCCATCAAACCGGGTGGACGGGTGGAGTAGCGGCACTTATTCGGTTCTTCGGCATCGTTGAGGCTCAATCGCCTGCAACTCGAATTCGCGAATCGTTTTTTGCTGTGAAGGGGCTTGATCATGAACGTGTTGGTGGTTGACGTCGGAGGAACGAGTGTAAAGGTTCTTGCCACAGGGCAAGATGAGCCTCGAAGGTTTTCCTCTGGGCGGAAGCTGAAACCGGAAGAGATGGTCTATCAGGTTAAGCAAATCGCTAGGGGTTGGAAGTATGACGTCGTATCGATGGGGTATCCGGGATTGGTTCGTCAGGGTGCGCCGGCTCTGGAACCGCATAATCTAGGGCGATCTTGGGTTGGGTTTGATTTCAAATCTGCATTCGGGCAACCCGTCAAGATAATCAACGATGCGGCCATGCAGGCTCTCGGGAGTTACAAGGGCGGCCTGCTTCTATTTTTAGGTCTCGGAACGGGTCTCGGTTCCGCGCTTGTCCAGGAAGGAACCGTCGTGCCGATGGAGTTAGCCCATCTTTCTTACAAGGAAGGGACCTACGAGGATTATGTTGGCGTTCGGGGATTGAAGCGGCTGGGCAAGAAGGAATGGCAACGCCATGTGGCATTCGGTGTGACTCGACTTACGGATGCCATCCATCCTGACGACGTGGTTCTTGGAGGAGGCAACGTCAGGAAACTGAAAGAACTGCCTTCCGGTTGTCGAGCAGGCGACAATGCGAACGCTTTTCTCGGAGGCTTTCGCCTCTGGGACAAATTAAGCGATCGGGGACGTCCTCGGACAAAAGCTCGTTTTTGACCAGAGATCTGCATCATTGGCTGCCGGCCGACAATCGACTCACCATCCGCGCTTTTAGCTCGAGCGTGGAGTCGAACGCAGTGGTCCATGGCGCGGTGGCTTCGCTTATGTTAGCTGCAAGCCGCCTTTTTCGGAAATTTGGCGAATGCTTTGGCTATCGCTTTTTCAATTCGCTCCCGCATTTTGCTGGGGTCGCCGAAATTGTCAGTGCACCGCGCGGCCCACAATGTCCGGTTTGACTTGTTGTCTACAACGCCGATCACCAGAGTGCTCTTTTTGTATGTCCGGCCGGGGACGGCCTGAGGCCCGCCGATGTCCCACATCATCATGTGCCCCATGGAGGCGCTGTCCACTTGGAGCCCGGCGCTATTGCCTCCCATGAACCGAACCTCCAGCTCTGGCCTCATGTCGGATTGCGCAATATTCAGCTTGTTCATCTCCGCCGCGACGGCGTCCTTCACGATTCCATTTATGGTTGGATCTTCAATGAGACCTCGCGATGTCAAAAAGCGGCCAGCCGCAACATCATAAGTCTTGAAGCAGCCCTCGGCATTCCCGTACAACTTTGCTTTCACCTGCTGGCCGCAGACCGCGGCAGCACAGACGATGGCGGTGAATGTCAGACGCGTAATCATAAGGCCATCAGACTCAGCCGATCCCTTACGCGATTTAATTTCTTGCAAGCTTTCAATCCCTTGCTGACCTTTCGGTAAGGTTCAATGAGTACTAACCTTTCCTATCAGATCCACTCAAGTCAGAGGACGGCAGAAACGCTCGGAGTAAGTGTCTGCACGGATGCCGCGTTACCCAGGAAAGCTCGTTAATGCCGATGATGACCGGCTGCGATAAGGGACGGTCTGGTGCGGTGATTCTGAGTTGTGCCTATTCTCGAATGCCACCGGCGACACTTTGGGCGGAAATCTCTGCAACGCTTTTTTTGCCGTCCTCTCAATCTTTTCATGCCGGGTTTTCATGTCGCGAATCTCGTCCTTGCAGTAGGCTCGCCAAGCAAGTTGTTTGGTTGAAGCATCAACGATGTCCAACACGAGGGTGCCCTCGGCGTAGGGGGAAACCATCACTTCAGTCCAACCGGGGTACCACCAACCTCCCCAACCGTACCACCCGCCGGTGCTGATTGTGCGCACATCCTGCATACTCTTGGCCGTGACAAAAAACGTGATGTAGAAGTCCGGGGACTGGTCCACTCGCGCAAATCCCCTCTGCCTGAGGTTCTGGTTTACCGCGGACCGGATCAGGTCGATCGCGACTGAGAATTGCTCTTGAAAATCCGGGTTCTTCTGGAGGGCGGGATGTTGCCGCCATGAGTACGTGTGAAAGTGCGAGAAGTCGACCGCTTTGTCAAAATCCGTCTTAACCTTCTGAGCTGCAGACTTCATGCAGCCGAGCGAAAGCATTAGAGCGATGAAGACGCCTTTGAACGTATTAGAACATGGCAAGCAATACTCCCGGTCAGCTTTTTCGTGCGCGATCTCATGCATCATACCTAAACCCACGTATGTCGTGTGCACTGTGTTGTTGGATTCGTCCCCGACCCGTGAAACACGAGTTTCAGAGAGCTCGCGTGACAGCGCCAACGTGCATCGATGCCCTTTGCGTCGGCCGAGCGGCTGGAGAACGTCACAAGGCAGGTCGGAAAGAACACATGAGTTCTATCAGCGCTCCACTCAAAAAGAAAATCGCTGGTCCCGGAACTGACTCTAAGATTGGCTGGTCGCGTCCCGCCGAATAACGCGGGGTCGGCGCGTGAAACTGGAATGCATGACCTTTGAGCCTTTTTCTCTGCCGTATTCTCAAGTTGCAGTCGACGATCTTCGCGATCGTCTGCGTCGAACCCGTTGGCCGGACGAGATTCCAGACGCGGCTTGGGAATATGGCTTCGATCGTAGCTTTCTGCAGGATCTTTGCCTTTATTGGCAGGACGGCTTCGATTGGAAAGCCCAACTCGACCGATTATCAGCGTTTCATCACTACCGCGATGCGAACGGGATTCATTTCATCCACGAACGTGGCAGAGGGCCGCGACCGATGCCCCTCATCATTACGCACGGCTGGCCGGGATCCTTTATCGAGATGGCGCGCATCATCCCGATGCTGACCGATCCAGCGGCCCACGGCGGCAACCCAGCTGACGCCTTCGATGTTGTGGTTCCTTCCATGCCCGGATACGGCTTCTCGGATCGCCCTACGTCTCGCGGCATGAACGTGTTTCGCGTCGCCGAGCTGTGGACAAACCTCATGCATGAGCTTGGATACGATCGCTTTGCAGCCCAGGGAGGGGATATCGGTGCGGCCGTGACTACCGCGCTCGGAATGCGTCACGCGGATCGATTGACTGGCCTCCACTTGAATTTTATTTTCCCTTCGTACCGTCCATATCTCGAACCGGGCACACAGCTCGCGCCACCGGAACAAGAGTACATGGCCCGCATTACGAGGTGGGCTCAAGAAGACGGCGCTTATGCGCACCTCCAGGCGACGCGGCCCCAGACGCCGTCATATGGACTGAACGATTCGCCCGCGGCGCTCGCGGCATGGATCGTCGAAAAATTTCGCGAATGGTCGGACTGCGACGGCGATGTCTACCGGCAGTTCACGCGCGATGAACTGCTGGCCAATGTGACGCTTTACTGGATGACGGAGACGATTCATTCCTCGTTCCGTATCTACCTTGAAAACCGAAAAGCCCCGCTTCAGTTGGCGCGCGGGGATTTTATCAAGCGGCCTTGCGCGTTTGCTCTGCTTCCGAAAGAGATCCCTCAACCGCCTCGCCAGTGGGTCGAGCGCGGCTTCAATGTTCAACAGTGGACCGAAATGCCGCGGGGAGGCCACTTCGCGGCGATGGAGGAACCGGAGTTGCTGGCCGCGGACATTCGAACATTCTTTCGAAGCCGCCGCTAATGATCAGACCTTAGACCAAATCAGCTATCGACCGGGCCCCGCGTCAAGTCAAAATGGGTACAGCGGACCGCCCAGTCTCAGCGACACCAAGGAGTTCGTGGGTGCCGCATTCGGCTTCGACGCCGTGTTTTCGTAACGCAAGGTGACTCCTATTTTCCCGATTCTCCCGCCGATGGCCAGCGCCGGTCGAAAACCGTTTGCATAATCGTCTTGCGGAATGTTATTGACGAACGACCGCCCCCCATTGTCGTAGTGCAGGCCGATGGCTGCCCACATTCGCTTGCCGATGTTGTGGCTGTAGTGTGCCGTGAGCACCATCAGCGGGTTTTGCGTGAGCTGATTGCTACCGAGATATGTATTATTGTTCGTCACGAAACGCGCGCCGGCGTACAGGTCGATCCATGAGACCCCCTTATCGGGGGTGATGCTCAAATTGAAGACGGGTGTGAACGCCCAGCGGTTCGCTCCGGCGTTCACTGCAGAATTGCGATCGTACGAACCGAGTGGAGCGTTAACCGTAAGGTGAAAACTCAAGAATGTTTGTGGGACCGCGTTGCGAACCTCATCGAGACGGACCGCCGGAGATCCAAAGATGTTTGCATGGAAGGTAAAGCTAGGGTCGGTGAATCCTGACGTTTCCACGTTGCCAAAAGCCCCATTAACTTTGACGCTGGCGTAGCCCCCGCCGATTTGCACACCACCGTATCTGCCGGCGAGCGGGAATGAATACAAGAGGGTAACAAAATCACTCCGGCCGACCGTTACGTTGTTAGGCAAAGGTACATCCGACGCGGCCGCGGTCTCCCCATTGCTGGCAATGAAATCGTTGAAGAACCTGACTTGGTATACAGGCGTGTTGAGATAATCCCGCGCCGCAGGCCCTTGAGCCTTCGTGACCACAGGAAAGAGACTTAAGAATGCAACAACAATGCTCAATCGAGTGCTGGGCATCGTCATACAGCGTTCGCGTTTGGCGAATAGGCTCATAGAATTTTCTGCAACCCGGTGATTCGACCATAGGTCTTAATCCCGCGGTTTAGAAAATCGACGTAATCACAACAGACCGGACAAGCATGCGAAGGAGGTTGTATATCTGTGCGAATTGTTTTTGACCTGAATCGGTGCGTAGGATATGCGCAGTGCGTCCCGCTCGCGCCCGATGTTATCAAGCTCCACGGTGAAGAGGCCATCGCGTACGACCCCAATCCCGATGATGCACAGCGCCTGAGGGTTCTGCGGGCAGCGGCGTCCTGCCCGGTGCAGGCGATCATCGTCGATCAGTTGGACGAGCCGGAGAGTACGACAAAGCCATGAGTGCTGGTAACTCTGACGGATTTAAGGCCAAGGGCCGGATCGTCATCGTCGGCGCTTCGCTGGCCGGCCTCCGAGCCGCCGAGGCGTTGCGAAACGAGGGCTTTACCGGGCACCTGACCATCATCGGCGATGAGGCGCACGAGCCCTACGACCGACCGCCGCTTTCGAAGCAGGTGCAGGAAGGGTGGGTCAAGGCGGACGGTACCAAATTGCCGCGCCTGCGCGAAATCGATGCGGAATGGCGGCTCGGCGTTGCCGCTACCGGTCTGGACCGGGCGAAGAGGGTGGTTCGGCTGGCAAACGGCGATGAGGTGCCGGGTGACAGCCTGCTGATCGCCACCGGCGTTCGCTCGCGCCAGTGGCCCAACCCGGCGGAGGCAAAGCTGGAGGGAGTCTTCACACTCCGCACGTGCGAAGACGCGGCGCGGCTGCAGGCAGCAGTGGCGGCCAAGCCGCGGCGTGTCCTGGTCATTGGCGCCGGTTTCATTGGTTCGGAGTTTGCCTCGGTCTGCCGCGATCTCGGTTTGGAGGTCACCGTCGCCGAACGTGCCGCAGCGCCGCTGGCTGGTGCACTTGGCAACGTGATCGGCGCAATCGCCGCCGGGATGCAGCGCGATGCCGGCGTAGATCTACGTACCGGTGTCTCCGTCTCGAAGCTGGAAGGAGACGCGAGTGGTCACGTCCGCCGCGCGCACCTCTCCGACGGGAGCAAGCTCGATGTCGATCTGGTGCTGGCATCACTCGGATCCATCCGCAATGTCGAATGGCTGGAGGGCTCCGGGCTGGCCGCCGGCTTCTGGGGCGTCGCCTGTGACGCCGGCTGCCGCGTCTTTGATATCCATGGCCTCGTGACCAATCGCATCTTCGTCGCCGGGGACATCGCGCGTTCGCCGCACGTGCTGTATGAGTACCAGTTCCTCGCTACGGAGTTCTGGGGCAACGCCGTCTTCGGCGCGCAGATCGCCGCGCACAACATGGTGTGCGACGAAACCGAGCGCCGTCCCTATCTACCAGTACCATCCAACTGGTCGGCCCAGTTCGGAATCAATATCAAGACGATAGGCGTGCCCTCCTTCGGCGACGAGATCGTCTTTACTCAGGGCTCTGTCAAGGACAGACGGTTCGCCGCGGCATACGGCCGCCGGGGTCGTATTGTCGGCGCGGTCACCTTTGACCACGGCAAATGGCTGCAGTACTACGAAGAGCTGATCAAGCGGTCGGCTCCGTTCCCGCCGCCTCCCGCAGGGTTTGATTTTCCCTCAGACACGCGGCCGATCCCGGCCGATTTCCCAGCTCGCGGCGTCCCCACAGGCGGCCCCGATGTCGTCCTGACCGGTCATAGTCCGAGCGAGCGCCAGGCCGAGTTCCGGCCGCGCAGGCAGTGACACCAGAGGAGAGAACTATGAGCACGACAGTGACAGAACCAAAAGGGCAGCGAAGCACCATGACACCAGATCAGGCGTTCGCAGAGGCCATGAAGTACGAAAATCGTTGGAATCCGTACCCGTTCTTCGACGAGCTTCGGAAGACGCCGGTGGCTCGCCTCACGAACGGGCTCTACATCGTCACCGGGTATAAGGAGATTACCGCGCTGATCCATGACCCTCGGATAAGCGCAGATCTTCGCAACCGTCCCAACCGCCCTAAGGCTCCCGCCGCGAAGGACGGGGACGAGCCCAATCCTGAGGCGGAGGTGCTGGAAAAATACGGCAAAGACCCCATGATGATCATTAGCGATCCGCCCGACCATGACCGGGCGCGACGCCAATGCATGCGGCACTTCGGCCCACCTCATTGCCCGCACCTGATTCCCAGCATGGAACCGGAGTGTCAGCGCATCGTCAACGGCATGCTCGACAAGGCCAAAGGCAAAAAACGAATTGACGTTGTCGATGAGTACGCCTATCCGCTGCCGGTGTCCGTGATCTGCCGGATTATGGGAATTCCGCTGCGGGATGAGCCCCTGCTCCACGACTGGGTCGCAGATGCTATGGCTGGCGCCGAACTGGGCCCGGACGCAGCCACGGAGGAAGGGCAGCGCCGCAAAGAGAAGGGTGTAGCGAGCCGGAATGCGGCTATTAAATACTTCATTGGGCTCGTCGAGGACGCCGAGAAAAACCCCACCGACGGCATGATCTCGAAGCTGGTGCACGATGATGGGCCGGACGGACGCATGTCCCCGAGCGAGATCGTAAGCAATTGCATGCTCATATTCATCGCCGGTCATGACTCTACAGTCAACACGATCGCCCATTGCGTGTTGACCTTCCTGCGCAACCCCGGGACCATCGACCTGCTGCGCCGCCGGCCGGACCTAATTCCCCGCGCCGTCGAGGAGGTGCTACGTCTCCAATCGGCTGTCAATTTCTGGCCCACCTGGACCGCTATGGACGACATCGATGTCGACGAGACGACCATCCCGAAGGGTTCGCCAATCTTCTTCATGTATGGCGCCGCGAACCGCGATCCCAGGAAGTTCCGCGACCCGAATAAATTCGATCTCGAACGTGAGGACAAAGAGAGCCTCGGATGGGGAGCCGGCATACACGTTTGCTTCGGCGGTCAGCTCGCCCGGCTGGAGGTGAACACCGCGGTTGAAGCGTTCCTTCGTCGGGTCGAGAACCCCCGGTTGGTTGTGGATCCCCCGCCGTACCGGAGAAACGCGCTGTTCCGTGGCCCGCTACATGTCTTGATCGACATCGACGGGATCCGCGACTGAGGGAGGACACAACTATGCAAGCATTCCAATTTGTCGAATGGCAGAAGCCGGGCGAGCTCCGTGAAGTTCCGGTTCCAGAACCTGGACCGGGGCAAGTCCTCGTGAAAATCGGGGGCGCCGGCGCGTGCCACTCCGACCTTCACATTCTGGAAATGGAGAAGCCTACCGAGGGGGGAAAGTTTAAGCTTCCCCTTACGCTAGGCCATGAGAACGCGGGCTGGGTCGAGAAGCTCGGGCCCGGCACGACGGGGTTCGCTAAGGGCGACCCGGTGATCGTCTATGGTCCTTGGGGTTGCGGTCTGTGCATGAACTGCCGTATGGGTATGGAGAACTATTGTGAGAAGCCCGGAGGTCCAACCCCTGGGGGCCTGACCGGCGGGTACGACGGCGGAATGGCCCCCTATTTACTCGTTCCAGCTGCGCGCTTCCTGGTTCCACTGGGGGCCCTCGATCCGCGCGAGGCCGCTCCGCTCACCGACGCGGCACTCACCAGCTACCATGCCATTAAGCGCTCGCGACATCTGCTCGGGCCCGGTTCCACCGCCGTGGTGATCGGTGCCGGCGGCCTCGGCCAGATGGCCATCCAGATACTAAGAGCCCTCAACCCTGCGACGACCATCATCGCCGTCGACACCTCAGTCGACAAGCTCGAGATTGCCAAGCGCATGGGTGCCGACGAGGTACAGCTCTCAGGCGATAAGGCGGTCAAGCGCATCAAGGATATGACGCAGGGACAGGGCGCCGAGCTGGTGCTCGACCTGGTTGGTGTGAACCCGACGCTCCAGATGGCCGCTCAGGTATCCCGCGTGCTCGGCCACCTGACAATTGTCGGCCTGGGTGGCGGAGCGCTGCCAGTTAACTTTTTCAGCCCAGCGCGTGAGTGTTCCGTTGCATCACCCTTTTGGGGCACTATCCCCGAGCTCATCGAAGTGATTAGTCTCACGCAGGCCGGAAAGATCAAGATGCTGGTTGAACACTTCCCACTCGAGCGCGCGGCGGAGGCGTATCACCTCCTCCACGACGGCAAGATCCAAGGACGCGCCGTTATCGTACCGAATGGGTGAGATTATGACAAAAATGGGATTCCCTAATGGTTGAAACGATCGCTTCGATCCTAAAGAGCAAAGGGTCTGGGCTGCATTCGGTGAGTCCAGACTCTGCGGCATATGAAGCCCTGGTCATGATGGCGGAAAGAGGAACGGGGGCTGTCCTGGTGATTGAGCAGGGGGGCCTTTTGGGAATTATCTCCGCCGTGGATTATGGGATCAGAGTTGTCTTACAAGGAAAGAACGGAAAAGATGTTCTCGTTCGTGAGGTGATGACGAGTCCCGTGGCAACGGTTGGCTCCGAAGTGAAAATTGTGGACGCCATGGATATCATGACCACGAAGAACATCCGACATCTTCCCATACTTGAGAACGGCGAACTGGTGGGAATGGTGAGCCTAGCCGACCTGGTGCGCGCTGTACTGGCGGACCAGGAGCACAAAATCGATCAGT
Source organism: Terriglobia bacterium (assembly GCA_963723645.1). Lineage (GTDB taxonomy): Bacteria > Acidobacteriota > Terriglobia > Bryobacterales > Bryobacteraceae > Bog-105. Next base: position 53,508 of record CAVRRR010000003.1, on the reverse strand, counting down.
TGATGAAGTACGTAGGGCATACGTGAATTCCGCGGCGGATCGGCGAAAGCGTTCGTCTGGATGGCGCTCACCCCGCAGAAGCTAAACAATCGAAGAAGCTCAACGACAAAGTAGCCAAAAGGTACCCCGAAGAGCTCATCAAACGGGTTGAGGAGCGCGTTCAGTGAGGGGCCTTTCGGAAGCTTGTCGTTCGGCATGCTGATCTCGCTCGGCGTGACCCCGGCTTTCGCCTGGGCCCCGAAGGGACCCGCTCCTCAGCACTGTCTCTACAGTGCTGAGGATGCCAGAGAGGCTCGTCCCGAGAGAAATGCAATGAAAAAAAATGGGTCACAATTTGGGAAAGGTCAGCCGCAAGCTGATTCCAAGCGAGCCCCGGCTTTCACTCCTCATCGTTCGCGGGCCGAGCGCTATGCCATGGGTAAGAGCCTTCGCGAGGCTTGCCCGCGCAGCGCGCACGCAACCTGGAAGGCCCCTGCGGGCAGGCCGGACCCGGTCCGCCTGGTGCTGGAGGCCGACAAAAGGCGGATAACCGAACTGGTGCCGCTTCGCCACGGGCGAATGGTGCGGTCACCATTTACCTTTTACCGGGGAGCGGCGCTCAACATGGCGGCGGACCTCGCAACGACTCCGAACACTGGCATCCGCGTGCAGTGCGGCGGCGATTCCCATCTGGTCAACTTCCGCGGGTTCGCTACCCCCGAAAGGCAGATCATTTTCGCCATCAACGACCTCGATGAGACTCTTCCGGCTCCGTGGGAGTGGGACCTCAAGCGTCTGACAACCAGCTTCGTGATCGCCTGCCGCGACAACGGCCTGAATGAATCGGTCGCCAGCGACATGGCGCTTAGCTGTGCCAGGTCATACCGCGAGCACATGGCCGAGTTCAGCCAAATGAAAGCGATCGATCTTTGGTATTTCGCGCTCGAAGCCGAGATGCTCATATCGAATATAAGCGACGCCGCGATACGCCGACGCGTAATCAGGGGCTTGGCGAAGGCACGGGCGAGTAGCGTTGTCGAAGATCTCTTTCCTAAACTTGCGCACGCACCGGACGGATTCCCGGTCCTCAAAGACAAGCTCCCCACGATCTTTCACTGGAAGGATCACCGCCCGGGAGAGATACATCGAGTCGTCAGGGAGGGCTTCACTCGTTACCGCGAAAGCCTGCCACCCTCCTCGCGCGTCTTGCTCGATCGCTACGAAGCCAGGGACGCCGTGATCAAGGTGGTCGGGGTCGGGAGTGTCGGCACTTTGTGCGCGGTGCTCTTGCTGATGGCCGGCGAAGGAGATCCTCTCTTTCTCCAGGTCAAACAGGCGCGCGCATCGGTGCTGGAAGCCTATGCCGGAAAAAGTGTGTTCCTCAATCACGGACAACGGGTCGTGGCCGGCCACCGGCTCATGCAGCCGGCCAGCGACATCTTTCTCGGGTGGAGTGAGGGTAGGCTCGGACGCCATTTCTATATCCGGCAGCTCAAAGACGTCAAGATCAAATTTGCGGTCGAGACCTTCGGCAAGCCCGAGATGACCCTCTTCTCGCAGTGGTGCGGCTATTCTCTGGCGCTCTCGCACGCGCGCTCCGGGGACCCCTCAGTAATCAGCGGGTATCTGGGCAACAGCGACGCGTTCGACAAAGCGGTTGCCGCCTTTTCCGTCGCCTACGCCGACCAGAATGAAACTGACCACGCTGCGCTCAAACGTGCGATCGGCGAGGGGAAGGTTAAGGCCGTCATCGAGAACCCAGCGTGAATCGCCGGAAAGCTCAGGGCGGAAGAGACTAATCATAAGTTCATTCACGTGCCGTTGTTCTGATGCAACCACAAATTCTCTAATCTCGAAACGAGCATCCCGGTCTAAAGCGTGACGCGAGCTCCTGAGGAACGAATCCTTGAAGTAGCGCGTGCAGCCTTGAGGATAACGAGTAACGCGATTACCTGAGGAGAGGTCCCGATGATCAAAATTTCACATCAACCATGCAAAAAAGTTCCGCTTACACTGATGCTCGCGATGACTTTGCTGTGTTCGGCGAGCGCAACGATCGCAGCCGCGCCGAATGGTTTCTAGGCCTCCACACAGGACAAAGTAAAGGCCTGCAATAACCTCGCTGATAAGAAAGCGCTGAAGGGTGACGATCGAAAAAGCTTCATGCAGGACTGCCTAGGCCAGGTTACCGATATTCAGAAGCCCAGCGACATGAGCACGAAGGATAAGGTGAACGGCTGCAAGAACCTCGCGGATAAGAGGAACCTAAAAGGCGAGGACCGCAGATCATTCCTCAAAGACTGCATGAATAAACTCAACTCCAAATAGCGTCAGACATTTCCGGAGGCACACTCAAAGTGGCCCCAAGTTCCTTTGTCCCCGGAACTCGTAACCCTCAGCGAGCACGACGAGATTCCACCAGCGTTCAATTTGAAGTTCACTGCTCTTTGACCACGCCGCTTGTGAATAAAGGCACGAGTTTATGAATCGCATCGAAAGATGGGCCTTCTAATCGCCAGAGGATTCTCCCCCATGAAATCGCCATCAACTTTGACCGTGACCATGTTGACCGCTGCCGTAATCCTCGGCTCGGTCGCGTGCTCCCGCGGAGATCGCCAAGCAAAGACCGCAAGCCCGCCTCAGGAAACAAGTGGCGCGACGCAAGCGCCTCCGGCTGGAAATCCCCCAGCGGCACAAAGCGCGACACCACAGGACTCCGGCAGTCCAGTTTCGGGGTCTGCCCCTGCAGCTTCTTTACCCGCCGCACAGACTCAGGTTGCGCAAGCGCCCGCCGAGCCTCCTCCCCTTCCCCCCCAGCCGAAAACTTTCGAACTGCCGGCCGGCAGCAGCATTACCGTGCGCACGATGACCGCACTGTCAACAAAAACTCTGAAAACAGGCGATTCGTTTCAGGCCACCCTGAGTGCCCCGCTCGTTGTACGTGGCGTGGTGATTGCACCGAAGGGCGCCGATGTGGCCGGCACTGTGGTGGACTCGGATCCAGGCGGGCGCGTTAAGGGAGTTGCAAGCTTATCGCTGCGAATTCAATCCATCCGGTCGGCTGACGGGCAGACAATCCGCGTGCACACGAACTCCGTCGTTCAAGAGGCCAAGAGCGTGAAAAAGAGGAACGCGGTGCGAACCGGGGTTGCCGCCGGAGCGGGCGCAGGTATCGGCGCGCTCGCCGGGGGCGGCAAGGGCGCTGCGATCGGAGCAGGTGTCGGCGGGGGCGCAGGAGTTGTGACCAGCATGGCGACCCGTGGCGCAGCGGCTGAGTTGCCTGCGGAGTCAGCCCTTCAGTTCGTTTTCGCAGATTCGACCTCTATCACCGAGGTACGTCCCGGCAGCCTGGCGAAGAAGAACTCTGCGTCTCCCTAGACTCGACTATGCGCTAACGATCTCCCCAGAGAGGTGAGCCTCATGAAAAAGCGCATGCTCACTCGGGAGCAGGCCTGATGTTTCAGTCCATATATGTCGTCACCTTATGTGTTCTCTTTCCACTGGCATCTATGAGTCAGGCACAAGACAAACCTGATCCGCTTCGATCATGGAACGACGGAGCAGCCAAGCGGGCGATTCTTGGATTTGTCAAGCGCGCGACGAATGAGGGAGGCCCGGACTTTGTTCCTGTCGTAAACCGTATCGCAGCTTTTGATAATGACGGTACGCTCTGGGCTGAGCAACCCGTCTACTTCCAGTTTTTGTTCGCCGTCGATCGCGTGAAAGCACTCGCGCCGCTACATCCGGAATGGAAAAACAAGGAGCCATTCGCGAGTCTGCTCAAAGGTGACATGCAAAGCGTGCTCGCGGGCGGAGAGCACGAGCTCTTAAACATCGTCGCGGCCACCCACTCTGGCATGACTACCGAAGAATTTCAAAAGGTCGTGAAGGACTGGCTGGCTACAGCGAAGCATCCCAAAACAGGGCGGCCATACACCCAGATGGTTTATCAGCCCATGGTTGAGCTGCTCGCGTACCTTCGCGCAAACGGGTTTAAAACTTTCATCGTCTCGGGGGGTGGCGTCGAGTTTATGCGTGCCTTCGCCGAGCAGACCTACGGCATTCCACCGGAGCAGGTCATTGGCAGCAGCGGCCAACTAAAGTTTGAGCTGCGCGATGGCAGTCCTGTTCTCATTAAATTGCCGGCGGTTGATTTCGTCAACGATAAGGAAGGCAAACCTATGTCAATCCAGAAATTCATCGGACGCCGGCCTGTCGCCGCGTTTGGCAATTCAGACGGCGACTTGCAGATGCTCCAATGGACCGCCGGTGGATCCGGCCCGAACTTCTGCCTCTATGTACATCATGACGACGCCGACCGTGAATGGGCATACGACCGGCAGTCGAGCGTCGGCCGTCTGGATAAAGGCCTCGATGAAGCAAGCGTCCGCCATTGGACGGTCGTAAGTATGAAAAGCGATTGGAAACGTATATTCGCTTTCGAAAACGATGGGGAGCAACGACCCGAAACGGGTCACCGAGGTGACGTACTAACCTCACCTCCACGATGACAATGAGGACTGTGTTTGCGACAAGTTGCCTTCCGCGAGTGATGTGGGGTCACACCTCCGGGCGTGGGCGTTTTGATAATGAACGCCATTATCCGTTGAATACATGACGATGGTATTTTCGGCGATGCCGAGTTCATCCAGCTTGTTGAGCATTCTCCCGATCTGCTCGTCATGGGCGACCATGACATCGTTGTAGTCTCCCTGACCGCTCTTGCCTTTGTGCTGCTCGGCGCAATGGGTCCGGAAATGCATGGCGGTCGTGTTATACCAAACAAAAAAGGGATTTCCTTCCGCGTGGCTCTTGTCGATGAACTTGAGGGCGTGTTCGGTTACCTCATCATCAATGGTTTCCATGCGCTTGCGGGTGAGGGGGCCGGTATCTTCGATCTTCTGCCCACCCTTGCCATCTGCCCAGCAGTGAAGTACCCCTCTCGGGCCGAACCGCTTCTTAAATTCCGGGTCCTTCGGATAGTCTGGGTCTTCCGGCTCCTCCTCAGCATTGAGGTGGTAGAGATTGCCGAAGAACTCGTCGAACCCGTGCGCTGTGGGTAGGAACTCGTCCTTATCTCCAAAATGATTCTTACCGAACTGGCCGTTCGCGTAACCGAGCGGCTTCAGTAATTCCGCGACGGTTGGGTCCTCGGCCCGGATACCGACGTTCGCTCCAGGCATCCCCACCTTCGTCAGGCCAGATCGGATCGGGTTCTGACCGGTGATAAACGCAGCGCGCCCTGCGGTGCAACTTTGCTGGCCATAGTAATCAGTGAAAGTCGCTCCCTCGTTGCCGATGCGGTCGATATTGCGAGTCCAATAGCCCATCTGGCCTCGGCTGTTGTAGCTGATGTTCCACCAGCCGATGTCATCACCCCAAAGCACAAGAATGTTCGGCTTGCCTGTTTTTGCCATTGATCTCCTATCGATTCCGTTTGTTCGTTCAGGAATGCTCGCACGTGTGCGGCGTGCTTAGGACGCTTTGGTTCGATGCGAGGTTCAGGAAAATTTTAGATACCTGCAACACTTGGCCTGATGCCGGAATTACGCCGTTTCGTAGCGAGAAAAACACCAACTGGGACGGCGGGTGGCGGGTGCCTGTCTTCGTGCGATGGCCGGCCAGGATCAAAGCCGGCCTCGTCCTGAACGACATCGCCTCGCATCAGGACTGGCTACCGACGTTCCTCGCTGCTGCGGGCGAACCGGACACCAAGGAGAAGCTTCTCAAAGGTCACAAGGTCGCAGACAGGACGTACAAGGTCCACATTGATGGCTACAACTTGCTTCCCTACCTGACCGGTGAAGCGAAGGAAGGCCCCCGGAAATTCTTCTTCTACATAAGCGACGACGGCGAGATCCTGGCAGTTCGCATGGGCGACTGGAAACTGGTGCTGATGGAGCAGCGAGCCCGACAACTGGCGTGCTGGTTCGAGCCGTTCGTGAAGCTACGGGCGCCGAAGATGTTCAATCTGCGCCGGGATCCCTTCGAGCGTGCGGACGAAAACTCGAATACGTACTGGGATTGGGTGATCTCCCACGCCTATCTCCTGTATGGTATGCAGGATCTCGTTGCCCAGCAGATCAAGGGGTTCATGGAATTCCCACCGCGCCAGAAGCCGGCCTCGTTCAACCTGGACGCGGTGCTCCAGCAGATCCAGGAGGCGGGCGGCAGCACCTACCATTGAGGCGATCGTGGTCGGCGGGAATGCAGGAAACTAGAACTCGTCTCGCGAAACCGTCTCAAAGAGACGGTAACGCGGGATGTATTTGCTGACCTGCTTAGGCCGGGATGATCGTGGTCGGATTGCCAGAATATTGTGACTAGAATGAGAACTCGACGGACGAGGCCTCTCAAAGCGTGCAGCGTGCTTCTCCTTTGCAGCGCGATCTGTTTCGCACGACAAAACCCGGAGACAACAGCAGAGCGCGCCAGAGACATCTTGATCCACGCGGTCGAGGAGAAGAACCCGGATACACGCCGAGAGGCAGTGTTCGCCGTCAGTCTTGTCGGAGCCCACGAGAAAGTCATTTCTCAGTTAGCCACCATGCTGGACCAGGACAAGGACGTGCCGGTCCGGCTGGCAGTCGTATCGTCCCTGGGCGACTTTAAGGATCCAACGGTAACCCCGATCCTGGAAAAGGCGCTCAAGGACCCCGCACCGGAGGTTGGCTTCGCCGCGAGCATGGCCCTGTTCCATCTGGAGCAACCAATCGGGAAGGAGACGCTCATTTCGATGCTGACCGGCGAAGCGAAAACCTCCTCAAGCTTTGTGACCAGTCAGAAGCGGAACGCGTTCCGAATGCTGCAAACACCCACAAAACTCTTCATGACAGTGGCGGCCGTCGCCGTGCCTATACCTGGCTTCGGATTGGGCATGGCATCCGCTCAGGGAATCCTTTCCGATCCCGGTGCATCGGCGCGAGCTTCCGTCGTGTTAATGCTCGAGAACGAGAAGGATGCTGCGACGAGAAATGCCATTCTGGCCGCGCTATCCGATAAGGAATGGTCGGTGCGGGCGGCTGCTATTCACGCTATCGCAATACGCAACGACACGGCGATGAAGGAGGACTTTGTCCCGCTGTTTGACGATAAAAAAGATGCTGTGCGGTTCCGGGCGGCAGCGGGATATCTGCGCCTGGCACTTATCAAGAAGCCTTGAATGATCCTGGCGTAAGGCAAACAGGGGAATCGCTACTGGAAAAGCGAACATAAACGATTGTGCAAAGGCCGACGACGATACGGCGGGGAGAAGAGCCACGCACGATCGATGTACCGCAATTTACTTCCTCGTAGAAATAAACCGGGAACTCAGTTTGGAAGTCTTATACATCGGCGAGTGTGCGATTGCATAAAAGAGTAATAAAGTCCCTGTTTCGCGATATAAAGCTGTTGCGTCGCATTATCAGCCACCCGGGCGCACAATGGCCTGCTAGATTTGTCGCTGGCTGCGCTTTTGGTTACCTTTTCTCTCCCATCCAACTCATACCGACATTTATCCCTGTGATAGGCCAACTAGATGATCTGGTGGTGCTGTACGTCGGTGTGAAATTGGCGGTTAGGATGGTACCGCAATCGGTTCTTGTGGAATGTATGCAGCCTCACTGCAACCAGCCATCTGAGGTATAAAGAATGCCGGACACAAAAGCGGTCTTGACGGCCGACGCGCCACCTACCGGATCACCCTATTCCAACATGTCGTGGATTCCAGGCGGGACTTTCTGGATGGGCTCTAACAACCATTATCCGGAAGAGAGTCCCCAGCACCGCGTTCAACTGGACGGCTTCTGGATGGATCGCTCGCCTGTGACGAATACAGATTTTCAGACGTTCGTGAAGGAAACAGGATACGTGACTTTTGCCGAGATCCCCCCGAACCCGGCCGATTATCCAGGAGCTCTTCAGGAGATGCTGTATCCCGGTTCGTTAGTGTTTGTCAAACCTCGCGAACGAGTGGATCTGAACGTTTGCACTTGGTGGCAATTTGTTTTCGGCGCCGATTGGCATCACCCGCTGGGTCCGGATAGCTCGCTTCACGGACTTGAAAACCATCCGGTAGTCCATGTGGCCTACCGTGACGCGGAAGCTTACGCCAAGTGGGCTGGCAAGGAACTGCCGACGGAGGCGGAGTGGGAGATTGCCGCTCGCGGCGGACTTGACCGTGCGGTGTACGCATGGGGCGACGAACTCTACAAAGACGGGCACCATATGGCAAACACCTGGCAAGGGGAATTCCCCTCCCAGAACCTGCGCAGTGATGGCTACGAACGAACGTCGCCTGTCGACGCATTCGCTCCAAACGGATACGGCTTGGTCGACATGATCGGCAATGTGTGGGAATGGACAGCGGACTGGTATCAGCCCAAGCATCCTGACGAGCGCCCGAAAGCCTGCTGCATACCGCACAATCCGCGGGGCACGACAATTGACGCAAGCTACGATCCCAATGAGCCCGATATAGAAATCCCACGTAAGGTTTTGAAGGGCGGGTCTCACCTGTGTGCACCAAATTACTGCCGACGCTATCGTCCCGCAGCTCGGTTTCCGCATCCGTTTGACACTTCGACATGCCATGTTGGTTTTCGCTGTATTGTGCGGCGTACCAATGAAGAATAGCGGCCTGCTTAAACTGAAATAGGCCTGCAGTCCGGCCGGGTGGGGTTTCTTAAATGAATTCCCGGATTACTTGAAAGTGTAGGTCAGGCCCGCAAGGGGTCCGCTCATCGCAGTGTCAAAAATAAAGTTCGTGGGGCGATAGTTAACATACAGGTAACGATAACCGACGCCCAAGGTAAATCTAGGGCTTACTTTGAAGCCCAGGGCGCCCACAATTTGATAGTCCAGTTCTGAGCCCGCACCCCAGCCGCCCACATCTCCCCTAATCGTTACCAGCATCTTCGGTGAAAGTGGGAGTTGCATGCGCGCACCCATGAGGGGATCCACGAAGTTCTTTGACCCTGAGAAATTAAACCCCAGCGGTGAAGGCGTGAACTGCAGACTCGATCCCAAATACCAGTAACGGATGCCCGTAAGGGCATCGATCTTCACCTTCTCACGATCGAAAAACCGATAGCCAACTTCCGGGTTAAGAATAAACTCGTCGGCCTTCACCTCGGCCGATAGCTGAGGCAGATTGGAGAAAGGCAACATTGTCGTGTTCGTGGCCCGAAGTCTGACCCACATCAGATCGCCCAGGATCACGAATCGGCCACGTTGCACATTCAAGGCTCCCATCAGCCCAAATCTGAAATTCGAAAGAAGATCCCCGGCACTCGCCCGGAAATCGACACTGCGGCTGCCCGCACCGCTTGTGCCGTGTACTCCGGGGAACCAGAGATACATGGTAAAAGCGGTATGCCAGCTCGAGTCCGAATCGGGGACCGCGGTTGCCGGACCGGCGCTGGCCGGCGCTTGTTCCATGGCGTCAACCGCTCCCGGTTGTTCTTTCGCATTCGCGAGCGTACTAAGGAACAGGGTCATTGTAAGAGTGGCGAAAACTGCAAGTGGGGCCGTGCGGCTCAAGCCGGAAAGGACATAGTTCATAATCCGACTTGAGACTACACAGATGTTGATTCGGATTCAAAATCTGCTGATACGTTGAGAAAACGTACGCTATCCGTTGATCGGCGAAGTTGGAAGACACAGGCAAGATAGCCGGTAAATCTTTTCAAACCGGCTTCGCGCAAGCTGAGTCTCAAAGCCGTACATCGGGTATGAGAGTTGGGTTAGATAGGCTGGCGAGAGCTCCGGGCGTAAGATGCGGCCGCGAATAAACCGCGAGGCCCGACCGCGGCGGACGCAGGCATCTCGGGCCGAGGTTGTACCTTCGTTTCCTGCGGCGCGTCCCAATCCGGAAGAGGCGAACGGATCGAAATCTTAGCGCAGCGTCCACAGCAAAATCAAATTATGTTTATTGGGTTCCGGAGGAGACCGAACAAATGAGAGCTACGGGAGCGTGGCGTTGGTGTGCTCGCCTGGTAGGTGTGTGTCCGGTTCTGGTCGGAGTAGTGTCTTTGTTGGCCCAGGACTATAAACGAGAGGCCAGCCCTCAGTTGTTCTCCTACGATGAACTTGTTCAGCTTGGATCGACTCAGGAAATGAGTCCCCAGCTGGTAGACAAGCTTCACGCCATTACGACCACTCCGTTTGTTGACAACGAGGCCTATTATCGTGGTGCGAGGCCTCGCACGCTTGAAGTGAAGGGACTAGGCCCTACACTCCGTGTCGCTTTTTGGAACATTGAGCGGGGACTCGAGCTCGACGATATTCAACTCTTTCTGACCGACAAGGAACGCTTCATGGCAAGGGTCGCCGAGGAGCGCAAGCATGCACAGGAGGGTGGAAAGAGGATCAGAAAGGTGGATCTGGAGAGCATCCCGAACGATATTGAAATCCTGAAAGCCTCCGACGTATGGATCTTGAACGAAGTCGATTGGGGTGTGAAGCGGACGCAATACCGAGAAATCATCCGTGAGCTCGGCGAGGCCCTGAACATGAATTGGGCTTATGGGGTGGAATTTCTGGAGGTCGACCCCACGCAGCTCGGGACCGATAAGTTTGAAGACGGCGAGGACGAGCAATCTCGCCAGCAGCTTCTCGATGAATTCAAGGTCGACAAGGACCGACTGCGGGCGCTGCACGGAAATGCAGTGCTCTCACGCTACCCCATCCGTTCGGCAAAGCTGATTCCATTCACTGTGGGATACGACTGGTTCAAGGAGAGCAAAATCCGTCCGCTCGAAAAAGCCAAGCGTAAGGCGGCCATCCTGATTGGAGAAGACTTGTCGCGCGAGGTACGCCGGGGACAACGCTCAATGCTGCTGGTTGACCTTGACGTGCCAGAGGCGCCGGGCCGTGCCGTAACGGTCGTCTCGACACACTTGGAGAATCGTGCAAAGCCTAAAGTCCGCCGGCAACAAATGGAAGAAGTGTTGGAGCAAATTCACGAGATTCCCCATCCGGTCATAGTGGGTGGCGATTTCAATACGACCGGTGGCGACTCCACCCCGACAAGCGTAGAAAACATGCTTTATAAGCGGTATGGAAGCTTGGACTTCTGGACTACCAAGGGCGTTCAGTGGACGACCGGTGTAGGCATGGTTTATGGCGGTGCCAAAACAGCCATTAAGCTGTCAGGGATCCAATATCGCATTGACCCCACGTCGGCGAATGTTCCAGGCGCATCTCCAAATTTGGAGCGCGGATTGTTCTCCACAATTGAGCATTTTCGGTTTGCGGATGGGCATACTTTCGACTTTCGCGGCGTTTCCGAGCGGACTATCAATCACAGATCGGGCACTTTGGGCGACTCCAACGAGCGGGCAAGCGCCGGGTTCGCTCCGACGTTCGTGGCCGAATTGATCTGGGGAAAGGTTCGCTTAGCCAAGTTCAAGCTTGACTGGATATTTGTGAAATCCGACCTTGACAATCCGCGGGACCTGAAAGGGCCATACCGCTTCGCCCCGCACTTCGCTCGATCGATGAGCGATTTGAACAATTGTCTGCCAGAGCCGATGTCCGATCACAGCCCCATGACAGTCGATCTTCCGTTCCATGAACCTGAATTGCAACAGCGTGATGCGGTGAAAGCCCAGCCTTGAGATTGCATGAGGCCCGCAGCGGCCCTTCAGGATCGCCAGGAGTGTGACAGATCGGCACTCCCGAATGCAGCAGCCAGAGCACAATGACAGACTCAGAAGAATCGCAGAAAACGAATGCCAGTACCAGACTGGCTGTTGATCGTACTCGCCTCGCGTATGAGCGCACCTTGATGGCGTGGGTTAGAACGGCGATCTCACTAATTACCTTCGGCTTTTCAATCTACAAATTCTTCCAGATCGAGGGTGCTCGGGCCAAGCCAGACTGGCTTGTTAGCGCGACCGAGTATTCCGTGCTGATGATTGTCTTCGGCTTACTCTCATTGCTGATGGCCACCTTAGAACACCGGCGAGATCTGAATGCTCTGAGAGCGGAATACCCGCACGTTCCAGGGTCATTGGCGCGGGTGCTGGCTGCGTTGATTTCTATTCTTGGCATTTTGGCGTTGGCGACGGTGCTACTACGCCGCTAGGCCACGTGTCTTTTGTACTCCGGTCGCCAAAGGAGGTGAACAAAAATGACGGATCATCTGAAGCGGCGCGCTCTCCATACGAAATCGAGCTCCTCCAAATCTGCGGATGGAGAGTATGAACGGAAGCATGATGCCTCTCGGCGCGGAGGTCGGACAATGCGCATATTGATTGCACTCACCCTGGTGACGATGCTCAACCTACCTGAGATAGCAGCCGCGAAGGATTCGGGAACAACGACCCTCAAAGAGGTCCAGTCGGCAGGCACGACCAATAAGAAACAAAAGCATCAGCAGTATGACCGGTCATTCGCCTCTGGGTTAGGCAAGGAATATACATGCCGGACGGCCCAGAACACCTCGGTAAAAGCAACGGACCTCGTCGTAGGCAGCCGAGTGACTTATGAGGTTAAGGGCGATAAGGGCAAAGTGAAGACTGCCGCCGGAAGGCAAGTGAGCTGCACCGTCGTGCGTGTTGCCATGACCCCAGCGGGCTCAAAGTGAGATGTAAGCTGATACGGGACGACCAGCTTTGCAGACCATTCGTCCAGAGAGCGGAATTTGGCAAAGGAGAAGATCATGAGGATAAGCTTGCGTAAATCAGCGTCAGCGACAACTGCAGCAATCACAATTCTGGTCGGGTTATCACTGACTGGGCGGTCAGCCGCAGCCCAGAATCCGGAAGTCCAACAGCGCCTGGCCGAGGTGAAGGAAGCCTCTGCTGAGAACAAGCAATCTCTAGCCACGTACACATGGCAAGAGCAGGACACGATCAGTCTTAAAGGCGAGGTCAAGAAGCAGCAGTCCTTCCAGGTTCACACAGGACCGGATGGGAAACCACAGAAGACGCCGCTGAACGCCGAGCCGGCCGCGCAGCCCAGTCAGGCCCATAGCGGACGTCGGGGCGGTCGCTTGAAAGAGAAGGTCGTCGAGAACAAGAAAGAAGAGTACAAGGAATACGCCCAGAACATCGCCGCCCTCGCTCACTCCTACGTGCCACCAGATCGGGCGAAACTGCAGGAAGCTTTCCAACAAGGAAACGTGAAGCTCAATGCGGGCGCGTCAGCCGGCCTGATCCAGCTTCTCATCACCAACTACGTGAAGCCAAATGACTCCATGACGATTACCTTCGACAAGTCCGCAAAAGCAATCCAGAGTGTGCAGATCGGGTCCTACATGGACTCCCCGAGCGACATTGTAAAAATTGCGGTCCACTTCGCCAAGCTAGCGGACGGAACCAACCATATCGCGACCATGACGGTGGAAGGCGTAAGCAAACAGCTCAAGGTCGACGTGCAGAACTCCAACTACAAGAAGATGTAACTCGACGGGCAATCAACTTAGATTTATCTGCACGGCCCTGCATTCCCTTCTGTATAGCGTCTGAAAGCAGATGTTGGATTGACGTGTGTTATTGCCCTTGAGTAGGCAGAGCCCGCGTCCTCCGCTGTCAGACGCACCTCGAGGATGCGAGCGTTTCAATAGATACTAGCTTTCCCGGCCTGGGTTTTCCGCCATCTCAACCGCAATCGGCTGTTCTGCACTCACTTTGATCGCGGTCTTGAACGTTCCTGTGGGAGCTGAACCATACTGCGCTCTGATCATAATCACTGCTTGCTCTCGATGCCGAGCTACTTTCTTCCAGTCAATCGATTAGGACCGTTCACATAGTCGAGGTCGACATCACGCACTCCCACTTCGAACCGCTTGATTTGCGCGTGAGGCGGTCGTCGTTGTTCATTACGATTACGTCGGTTGATTCTCGTGCGGCGAGAGGCCATGCGGAGACAACAATGGACGTGAGAATAAGCAGACCAGTGATCATGTGGAGTCTCTGGCTCGGTGGAAGCGCGGAGCGAGCGTGCTGCATAGCCGCTGTGGCTAGAACATTGTTCCAAGCGCTGCAGCACCCCTTCGGGTGCCGGGTGTTACCCACGCTTCCACCCTCAGGCAAGGGGCGGCGAGTCTGAGTTCTTTAAAGCGCGCAGATGTAGCTGTGCTCTTCGGAGATTCTCTCAGCGTACACAAAGGGCTTTCCCTCCTTACTCGGATGCATATCCCCCGTTTGCACCAAAACTATTTGCCGTTCTCTGCGGTCGATGCCGTGGTGGGAACCCACACATTATCGGCAGACACAATCTCGACCTTCGGCGCCTCGGTGCTGACTTTCACGCGCTGCAGGCCGTCCTTCTTGCCGGGCACCGCTTGAAATACTAAGAAATACTGATTGTTCAGTATCAGTTGCACTCGGTCGAGGTAAGGCTTGAAACTCACCGGAGTTTGGAGCCCGAGGTAGAACGACTCTCCGCCCGTTTCCTCTGCCAGTTTTGCCATTCCGTTTTGCCCATTCGTCAGCTCAAAATAGTTGCGGGCTGCACGACCCACGCCTGGAGTATAGAGGCTCTGAACAACAACGCCATACCGCTGCGCCATCCTGCTTGCCGAGTCCACGTCCGGGCTGATGACAGGCATCGTGTTGTAATTTCGCGCCATGTCAGTGGGTGAAGACACTCGTCTATTCGGTGACGTCGTGCGCATGCTGGGTGATACTGCGCCTGATGGCGTACTAAGGCCCCGCAACCGGTCAACGCCGTCCGTCACCATGACGACGGTCCGCCGCAGTTTGTTCTCGGGCCAGCCTTTCAGCAGGCTGATAAGCGACAAGTAGGGGCTGTCCGAAGCGCCCAAACTCGCAAGGGGCAGCCGCAGTGCCTTTGCCGCTTGGGCGTGATCGGTCGTGAAATTCTGGACTACATTCACTGTCGTGTTCCGCATATACCCGACACCCACAGCGGTGGTCGCCTCCTGTCCGTTGATGAAATCGCGCAAATCCCCAAGCTGCGATCCGAGGGTTGTATCGCTTGTATCGTCGATGAGGATGAACAACTGAAGTCCCGCCTGCTCATTGCGAGCCGGAATCCAATCGGTTATTTGAAGCTGATTTTTACCTTGCCGCACTTGTACATCCTCCCGACGAATGGGCGAAACAGTGTTGTCGTTCCCGCTAAGTGGCTCAACCATGACCACCATGTGCACTGGAACAGTGCCCGTCGGCGAATTCGCCTGGCCCTCGACTCCTGGTGCGATCAGGTGTAGCAATCCCGAGAGCGATACCAGCGTGATGGCAGTTATGCCCTTCTGAGTTCTCATCATTTTCTCCCCTTAAAGACTGTAGGTTGGACGGGTGACCGATTACGACCGCAATCTGAAAACCTTTCAGTCGTAGGACCGCAGCAAGCGCGCAGAGGTTCTGTTTTTTTTTTTGAATCTGTTGACGAGGATGCGCGTCAGAAATCGGACGATGCGGGGCTGCTAAAACCGTTTGGGACGAGATCTTTCAGAAAATCACTCTGATAGGTAACGGCCCTCTCGCTACTACGTACTTGACGCATCTAAGAGCCAGTTCTAGAAGGAGAATTCAATCTAATGTTTCAACTCAGATTGCGACGATCAGTCAGTTGGGCGTCAATGTCGGTGAGTGTGAGTGCTCTGCTGCTGTGGCCCGCAATGCAAGCAGCAGCGATGGCGGCCGCCCTTACCACGCTTTTTCAAGAGGCAAGGACGACGGCTACTCAACTAAGGGCAGACGCCCTGACGATGGAAACCTATACACGATCCAATATGAGTTGGCAAAGCCATGCTGCTCAGATTTCGGAGATCAAGCAACATATCAACAAGGCCGGATCCATCTTGTCGGACATGCAGGCGGCGCGAGCCGATGCTAAACCATGGCACCAGGATTCCATAGACCGGATTACGCCGGTGCTCAAGGAACTGGCCTCCAATACCGAGGCAGTGATCAACCACATAAACGCAGCTCCTAAGCAACTCCAATTCCCTGATTACCAGTCGTATCTTAAAGACAATGCGGAGCTGGCCACAGATCTTTCGAAGATTGTCGGGGATACGGTCGATAGTGACAATGTCAGAACGAGGATCGAGGCGTTGCAGGCCAAACTCGGTCAGTGAGCGACCAACCGTTCCGGCCGGTAGTCTCGTAGCTGCGCGAGCGAAGCAGACCGCAGCCGAGGTTACCGGCGGGACGGTAGAACTGGAATCCGCGCGAGGCCGAAAGCTGCGGGTTCATCTGAACCTGGTAAGTGCACTTTGTAAATAGGGCCGAGATGGTATCTAACTGATAGCAGGCGAGTCAACCCACCATAAGGATCTTACTCCAGTGCCCGCGTGGCCATCTGGACCATCCACTACTCTTTGGCGTGGACTGAAGCCAGTTAAAACTCTAAAGGCCAGCCAGGCCATCAGCTATCGTCAAAAAGATCAGATCTGTTGTCATCCCCAAAATGAATGAGCCACCGGCACCAAAGGTTCATCTGGTGTAGCGCGGAACCTTAAAGGCGAGCGAGATTCCAGCGATTTCGTTGGTGTCCCAGCCATGGGGCAGGTTCAATGACTGTAATAGGTAGTAAGGCCGCACCGAAAACGAGTCGCCGATGGGAACCCGGAGCCCCAATTGAAAGCGGTTCTGAGTGTAGCTGGTGCCGCCGTTGGCGAAAGGATTGTTCCAGGGGACGATGAAGAACTCATTGCTCACCACAAGCACCGGAGGCCGCTTCATGCGAAGTGGCAAGGTGTAGTCGACCCCGGGACGGAATCGGAAGCGGGCTGAACCCGGGCGATCGTCGGGAAATCGCCCCTCAATGAGGGTGCGCAGATTGTATCGCCATAGGCCTCGCGATTCGCTCAAGGTGAGATTAAGCTGCAGGCGATTCTCGTAAGTGATCGCGGGATTTCCGGGAAAGCGTTGGTAGCGATAGATCGGAATCAACGTGAACCACCGTCGTAGACGGAAAGCAATCCCGCCCTGAACGAAGTACTCAAAGAGGTTCGACGCACCCTCGTCTAGCCTCTCATGGAATTCGAGTTCGAGAGACTTGCTGGCTGAAAGGCTGGTGGAGGTTCCCTGGTCGAGCCACAGCCCTAGGCGCTTCTCATTTTCGGGGTCCTGTGGCGGTTGTTGTTGCTGCGCTGTGGCCGGAACAGCCAGCGCGCAACCGCAAAGGGTGGCAAGCACGACGGCTGTATGCCGAATGACTGTCGGCCTGATCTCGAAGCAATGATCCATAGGTTTCGTTTACGACCGCAAGCTCCTCCGTTATGGAGATGGAACAGGATCTTTCAATTCCGTCTCACCGGTCCGCCCATTCGTAGTTTGAAAACTGAGTTAGGTCACCAGATTTACTTTGCCGCTCGCCAGATCATAGACCGCGCCGACTACTTTGACCCGCTTCGTCTCGATGTAGCGGGTGAGGTTTGGTTCCAGACTCTTCAGCTTCGCCACGCCGGCACGCACATTGTTCAAAATAGCCCTGTCCAGGTCTTTCTCGCCACCGGTATTCACCAAGCCAACCAGATCCCGAATTGAGTCTGGCAGTGCCTGCTCCTTGGTTTCGAGCGCGGACTTTACTGCGCCGCATTGACTATGCCCCAGAACCATTACGAGCGGCGCACCTAATGCCACCACTCCATATGCAATGCTTCCCTTTACCGGGACACCGGCGCCACTAATCACATTCCCTGCCACGCGTATGACAAATAGGTCGCCCACGCCTTGATCGAAAAGAATCTCCGGTGCCACACGCGAGTCCGAGCAGCCTACAAGGATGGCATCCGGCGCCTGTCCCTGCGCGAGCTTCGAAAAGTCGGCCGGGCTTTGCCGCGGATTCACGCTCTTTCCAGCCACAAAACGCTGGTTTCCTGCCATTAGGTCGTTCAGGGCCTCATCGGCGGTCATACGGGGCGTTTGCGCCGCGAGGGCGCCGGCCGGAATCAGTGCACTGGTCGAAAGCAGTGTGCTGGCCGGAAGTAGTACAACAAACTCGCGTCTCCGCAGAGCCGCCAATTTCTGTCGTGGGTTCGTTTCTCTGTTCATGCGTTTTGGACTGTGACGGTTCCTTTCGTTAGCCACACATGGCTTTGACAAGGCTCGGCGGCAACGGTTCCAGAGAATCCACCGAGATTCTGGTCAGGCCAGATTACAGCTGAAGTTCGTGCGCGTTCCTGTACCTCAATGAGCCGGGAATGTTGCGTGGCCGGCTGCTGGCGATCAAAGGCCAGTGAACCGAGCAAACTGGTAGGGGCTTTCCACGCCTTTTAGATTCGTGCTGCGCGCCCTCCAGTAGCACCACAAGTAGGAACGGGCAGGATTTCAGCAAGAGAGTTTGGGTTGACCGCGAAACAAATTGGTTCGGCGCACCCAAAGCTCACAAAATTGATCTTCCGCTTATATCTTTCCTGGCCAGCCGGCCAGGAAAGATATAAGACCCAAAACGCTCCGCTTTCAGCTTTTGCGCACAAGTCTCATACAGAATGAGGCCGCGAGGGAGAGGATCCCCAACAGGCCCAGCAGCGGCACTGTGCTCGCAGTTTTAGGCAGGTTCGCCGGTGCTGGTTCCCCAGCCGGGGCTGGTTCCCCAGCCGGGGCTGCCGAAGCTGTAGTAATCGGCTCAGGTGCCGGAACTACACGCCTCTCGATCAACAACACGGCCAACATGGCAGGTGTCGCCGGCGCCGGAGGTGCCTGGCCAGTTCTCTTGATTTCCTGCGCTACCACCGTTTCCGGTACTTCGGTGATTGCGGTCGCAGAAACCGTCATGCCCTTTTTCAAGCCCCAAGCATCCGTGTCTTGTCCGCCGATGTTAAACCTCTGACCTTTTGGGATTGTGAATTCTTGGTTTGTGCCGTCCTCGAGTCGCAGAATGACAGAGTTAGGAGGCGTAACATGGAAGACCTTGCCAGTGACGGTTTTCACCGTTGTTACAACTCGCGGCGTGGTCGTAGTGACGATCGTGTGTTCCAGCTCCATCCCCGGTTTGAGATCGTGAACAGTAATTTCCTTCCCATCCACAGTCGCGGTAGTATTATCCGGAACAGTTATATGGCGGACTTCACCGTCTTCCATTTTAAGAACTAGGTCATTGCCATCCACGTAAACGACGTCCCCACGCTCGACCTTCACTTCGTGTTTCGATGCCCCGTGCTTAACGGACGTCTCGGTTTGAACTTGCCCCATCATGTTCAAGGCGGAGGCCATGCAGGCTCCGATCGCGAACAGACTGAGTCTTCGAACATGCTTCAGATCTGTATTCATATGTTTCCCCTTTCGTTGTTTGCCCTTTCATGTCTTTCTTCTGTTTGAGATTTGGACGGTCAGCTTTGTCTTGCTCATCCGCTCGGTACGCATGCACGATGTAGCGTTGAGGTGCGTCTCCGACGAAATAGAACGGGTAACAGGTGACCAGCGTTAGTGATGGCCGAGACCTTGGCCGCAGCACCTGCACCTCATTTGGACGAACGATGACGATGTCGTCCACCACATAGGCGTCTGTCTTGTTACTGGTGCGCAGCTCGATTCTGTCACCCACCTGAATATATTTCAACCCTCGAAAGAAACCGTCCCTATGAGCTGCAATGCCGATGTTTCCGGGCTCCCCCGGTCTGGCCGTGCCTTTTATTCGGCCCGCACCGCGGTTGAGTATGAGTTCGTTCGTTCCGTCGAAGACGGGAACTTCCAGCCGCAATTTCGGAATGGCGAGAATGGCGAGGGCCGGGTCAAGAGTCATCGCGAGCATGTGCGAGTACGCAATCATCCGTTTCCCTGACCATAGGCTGAAGTCGACTTGCTTCTTTGCTTCGTGAACCTGACTTTGAGCGCGACTGGTTCCAGCTCGTGAACCGACTGTACTGCTCCTGAACCTGAGCACGGCTACATGGCTAGCCGCGGCTGTGTACAGCCGCGAACCCGCGTAGAGGGCAAGCATAACAATGGCGATGGCCAAGAGGAGTTTCTCGAAAGCCAAGGGTAATCGCGCTTGCACGTCTTTTCTGCTCATACTTCGGCTGCTGCGGACCTGTTGAAGCTCCGAAGCACTCTGCCAATGCGAATTGGGGGTTTCATGTGACTACCGGGTGTCGAGATCTTGCCCAAGCAGCTTCACGGCCAAACCCCCGATTCGGATCAACCAGCCAGATTGAAGGGGATTTGAACCCTCTTACTCCGGGTATCTCGAGCAAACCCGTGCTCAGGTCCCCGGTATTTCGGAGTCAGGCCGAAATACCGGAATGATGTCGCGCCCCTAACTCTCAGCTCGCTGTCGCAACCAGGCCAACTGCACCGGCCCCAGAAATTAGCCGATTCTTTGCGTCGGGCACCGCAACGCGCGCTATCTCGTTACGGTTCCCGGGCGAATCGAAACTGTGTACCTCAGGCGGAGAGCCAAGGATAAATTTCGCGCCGAGAGTGTGTCAACTTACTCAAAGTGCGTCAATTGTTGCTGACTCGAGTTAGCCCGGAGCGCACCCTTGCCGGCAGTCCGGTATTTCGGGGGCGGTCCGAAATACCGTGGGACGGCTAGACAGCGCATCGTTAGTCCCAGAGCGCAAGCCGTTGCGTTTACATGTAAATACAGCGATTGCGTCCATCACTTCCTGGTTGGCTTGCCGTATGCATACTCGCTCCCAGAGACTACTTCGCCGTAAACGGGGCAAGCTGCATCGTTGGTGAACGTTCTCTGCAGTGGGAAGGAACACACACATGGCACAGGGATCTTGCGCCTTAGCCGCCTCAAGTCATTTAGCGGACGGGCAACTGCTTACGAATGCAAAAGCAGGAGATGATGAGGCGTTAGAGGAATTGATTCGGCAGAGCTGGGTACCCTGTATGCGTGTCGCCAGGAGCTTACTTCGGAATTCCGACGACGCGGCGGACGCACTGCAGACAGCTTTCTGCCGCGCCTTCACTCACTTGAGCGGCTTTCGAGGGCAGGCGCAATTCTCAACCTGGGTGGTTCGAATCGTTATCAACCAATGCATGATGCGCTTGAGGTCTCCTTACCGGAATCGGGTGCTCTCATACGATCACACGCCAGGAGGAGTGGAACGCCTTGTTGCGGAAGAGATACATCCCGATGATAATCCCGAGGATACCCTTGCGAACCGCCAAGTCGCCGATGTATTGCGATTTGAGCTCTCATGTCTACCGGCTTTCTTCAGGGCGCCTCTCGAGCTCTACTACTTGGACGGCCAGGATCTTGAGGATGTGGCCGCGCAGCTTGGTGTTACGGTTATGGCGGTTAAGTCACGACTCCATAGGGGGCGCCAATACCTTCGGGATCGCATGATACGGCATTGCGGCGAGTCTGGCGTTACTACCTTATTGACCAGACATTAGTAACTAGATCCGCTCGATGGAAGTATCTGGTGAGTTGCCCCCTTGAGATTGGGCTAATCCTGAGGGATGAGCTTCCCCCGAAGGTAGCGTGGAAGATAACGGTCGTCTCCAACACCCGATGACAGGTCGACAAGCCGGCAATCAACCACGTCTCCTAGAATCCGCAACCCGCCGACCAATGCCTTGAAGGTCGCCGTTTCCAGGTGAGCTTCCAGCATCTGTCGAGTTGTCCACTCCTCCACCCACAGGATGCGCTCCGGCTCATCGCGCTCTACGTAGACGGACCTTCTCACGAACCCCTGTCCTGAGCCCGTTAAGAGATCCAGCGATTGAGCAAACTCTCGCCGTTTTTGTGCATACAGCACAAACTCGATTTCTAGCAAGCAGAGATTTGGTATAGCTTTCATGTGGCACGACGTATGCCAGAAAAGAGATTCAGCCATTCGATGCCGGCGGCTTCGCGCCGTTCGACAAAATAAATCGTGGAAGCTATCCACAACAAATAGGCACAAATCGAGCAAGGGGACAAGGCGAAAGGACGAGACATCGTACACACGAGACGTCTCCCCATGTCACGGGAGTGTCGCTAAACCCATCGAGCGATAAATCCCGGCAGCTCGAACCTTGGGCGCGAGAACAAAAGACTTCGCCGCCCCTTCGTACGAGTGAACGATGCCGTGCTTCCGCCCACGCTTGTCGAAACGAGTTGTTCAGCCACAAAAGGGGAGCGTTCTCCGAAACGGAAGCGCGCGCTTATGTCGCTCGCCAAAATGGAACGCAAGTACGTTCTGCGCGTTGTCGAGCGAACAAATGGAAAATCGCCGGGAAGGGGGAGCGGTTGAGATTCTGGAGCTGCGTCTGAACACCGCTCCGCAAGCGAATAGAAAAGCTTGGCATAGCAAGGAGCTCCGCAAGGAGCTTCAGGGGAGATCCGGAATTACCGGGTTCAAGCTGAAGCCGCGGTGGATGCAGTTCCAGGGGAGCTATTCGAATCGGAATGAGAGTGTCCGATGCGCAGTTTTGCCATGCGGGAACGCAGCGTGTTGGGATGCAAGCCCAGGATTTCCGCGGCGCCGCCTTCGCCGGCGATTCTCCCATGCGTATGGTTTAGTGTGCGGATGATGTGCTTGCGTTCCATGTCGCTTATGGTCGTCAAATTTGCCACCACTGAGAGATCCGTAACTTTGTGAGCCACTGCGAACTCGCCAGGAAAGGCCAGAACACGACCCCGGGTGATAATGACCGCCCGCTCGATCACGTTTTCCAACTCGCGCACGTTGCCAGGCCAATCCCATTCGGCAAGTCGCCGCATCACGTGCCCCGGAATCTCCTCGATTGTCTTTCCGTGCTTGTCAGCAAGGCGGCTAGTGAAGTGTTTCACAAGTACTGGGATGTCGTCCCGGCGTTCCCTGAGAGGGGGAATACTAACCGGATAAATTCGCAGCCGGTAAAAGAGGTCTTCCCGAAATCGCCCTGCAGCTATGTCACGCGGGAGCTCCCTGTTTGTGGCGGCGATAATCCTAACGTTCGCTTTCCGAGTGTTGGATCCTCCAACGCGTTCATATTCGCCTTCTTGAAGAACCCTTAATAGCTTGCATTGCAGTTCAAGGGACAATTCTCCAATCTCATCCAAGAAGAGCGTGCCTCCTTCTGCCAGCTCAAACCTCCCCCTCCGCAATCTATCGGCGCCAGTGAACGCGCCCTTCTCATGGCCGAACAATTCACTCTCGATCAATGTAGGCGCCAGAGCAGCGCAATTCACTGTTACAAACGGATATCTCGCTCGCTGGCCGCCTTCATGCAAAGCGCGCGCGACAAGTTCCTTGCCGACCCCGGTTTCGCCTTCAATGAGGACGGTAGCATCGGTCGGCGCGACCTGCTTGATCTTATGGAGCACGTAACGGATAGCGTCACTCTGTCCGATGATGTTGGTATCGTTTGCATCGTCTGGCTCGAGCTTTAGGTAGGTACTCTCCGTTTCGAGTCGATGTTTGAGATCCAGCAGTTCCTTGAGAGCCTCGTCGCGGGCGTGCTCTGCACGTACGCGCTCTGTCATGTCGACACCTACGCTGAGGATTCCAGCCACATGCCCGTCGATTTCGCGAAGTGACACGTTCGACCAACTGATAGTCTTGTCCACTCCGGATCCCGTCCTCAGCATGAATTCGGACTGTGGCGAAAGCTCACCCTCGAGTGCCCGCCCCAGGTCTCGGGTCACCCGATCGCGATCTTTAGGTGAAATTAGCTTGCAGAAATCCGTACCGAGCAAATCCTGCTGTTGGCATCCCATCGCTTCCGCCAGGAATGGGTTCACATAACTGAATCGCCCTGCCGTGTCAAGTCCGGCAATCATCAGCGAGACACCGTCGAGCAGTGATCTCCAACGCCTCTCGTTGGATTCTATTTCTTTGGCACGCCTGTCACTCTTCAGGACCTCATCGATGAGCGACAAACTCATAACCAGCACAAGACTCAATAAGGAAAACGGATACAAAAAGGGAAGATGCAACATTCCGTAATCCACTAGAGCCCCATGGGGACAGGCGATAAGAAAAAAGGGGGTGAGACCCAAACCGAACGAGACTGCTCGCCGGTGTTCTCCGCATCTCCACAACCTGACGCCGATCGAGAGCAAATAGAAAACGACAAGGAGCTCACATACATTGCCGAAGATCTGCAACGTATGGAACAGACCCGCAGGAAGGAGAATGTGCAGGCCAATCACACCGAAGCAGCAGATAGAAAGGGCCACTTGTATGCGCCGCCTCCGATCCCCTCCGTAACCGGCAGCAAACCACGCAAGAGAAATGGAACACGAAGCGACCGCTATGGGAGAGATCTTCGTTCCGATGATCATATTGGGAAAACTGCCGTCCAAATATCTCAAAGGCCCGGAAAATGCTTCCACCGCCCCGAAAAAACATGCCAGCGTGAAAGGAAGGCTGACACTTCTGCGGTATCCCCTTAATGCAATCACGCCGTACAGCAGCACAACTGCACAAAGAATCGCGCCAACCGTTAACTCAGCCGTTACGAATGGTCGCATCGACGTCTCCTTTCGCGAATCGTCCCTTAAAGGGTTGATGACTCCAACATCGGGACCAGTTTGAGCAGGTTTGTTTTCAGGACATACCCGCACGCTCCGGCGTTCCGCGCTTCTTCATGGAGTTCGGCCTCGTCGTAGCTAGTAACGATCACGATCTTGGCGTTCGGGTCAGCCGTAGTGATCTCCCGAGTGGCGGCGATGCCATCCATCTGCGGCAGTTCGATGTCCATTAGCACACAATCAGGGTGATATCTCTCGTACGCAGCAAAGGCCGCGCGGCCATCACTGCACTCGTATACTTGCTCCGCTAAATCTTCGACGAGGATTCTGATCATTCGTCGCATATCGTCACTGTCCTCAACGATTAGGATCCTCACATTCACGCATCCGCAGTCCGGTTGTTGCAGTAAGCAGAAGCTAGTATGTCGCAGGTATCCGAGAACCAGAATCCGTAGAACCTGGTATTTCACCTAAGTACATGCACGTAGGTGGTACCGCTGTGACCGTCAAAATTGCCATCGAATCCCGGTTGCGCTTGCCGGAGGCCCAAAGGATACTAGGAAAGCTCAGATTTATGTGATAGGGCGAACTTCAACAATGCATGTGAGCCATGGACGTCCAATTTCTTGCAGACATTCGAGCGATGAGTCTCAACGGTCCGCGGGCTAACATACAGAGCCTCGGCAATCTCTGTGCTCGTCTTGTATTCGGCGATCAGCTTTAGAATTTGCCGCTCAGCCGGCGTGAGATCCTCAAGGCCAGAGTTCTCGGAGTTGAGCACCACTCCCCGCTTTGTGC
Source organism: Terriglobia bacterium (assembly GCA_963723645.1). Lineage (GTDB taxonomy): Bacteria > Acidobacteriota > Terriglobia > Bryobacterales > Bryobacteraceae > Bog-105. Next base: position 28,431 of record CAVRRR010000003.1, on the reverse strand, counting down.
GTGTCATGAGATAGCTCGTCATCGCGGGGCTTATATAGTTGTGGCCTGCGACCACTGCCCTGATTCCACTGATGATCTCGTTTACGGCGGAGTCCTTGAGCACGTAGCCGCTCGCACCCGACTCGATGGCTTCGTTGAGGGCTTCTTCATCGCGATAAATAGTTAAAAAAATAACCTTAACTGGGAGATTTCGCCTCGCGATCTCGCGCATGACAGCGATACCATCTAGCTCGGGCATTTCAATGTCCAAGAGCGCGATTGCTGGGCTTAGTATCTCCATCTCTTCGAGGGCGGCGCGACCTTCAGCTACTTCTGCCACTACCTTCAGGTCAGGCTCCTTCTCAATCATTTGCCGCAGGCCCTGCCGCACGATCGGATGATCGTCAGCAATCAGAATCTTGGTTTCGATTTCCATTTCGCCACCCCTTCAAGGCAAGCCTAACCCTCACGACCGTTCCCTTGCCGGGCGCGGAATCAAGGATAAGGTTGCCCCCCACCATTCGAACCCGTTCAGCGATGTCGATGAGCCCGAAACCGCGGTCAACCGCTCCGTTGGCGCCGAGTTTCTCGGCGGAGAATCCAATGCCGCTATCTTGAACCACGATTTCCAAGTGGGTGGCGAGCCTCGTTATACTGACCCTTGCCTCAGTGGCTTTTGAATGTTTAAGGATATTGTTCGCACTCTCCTGAATGATTCGGTATAGATTGATCTGTACCTCGGGTGACAAGAGCCCATCAAGGTCATCTATTTCGCTGCTGAAGCGGACTTCTTCGGTGCGGGAAACTCTCTTGAGCATGGCCTCAACCGACTTTTTCAGGCCCAACCGCTCGAGGTGATAGGGCCGGAGATTGTACGCGATCTCCTTCACCTCTTCAATGGCATGAGAAGCTCCTTCAGCGATTTGATCCAAGTGTTCCAGCGCTCGCTTGTGATCATCCGGTCGATTCAGACTCAGGAGTGCCTGGGTCTTGATGATGGCCAGACTCTGCCCGAGGCTGTCGTGGAGTTCCGCCGCGATGCGCTTTCTTTCGCTCTCCTGTGAGGTAATGAGCTGACGTGAGAATGCCAAGTGGGTGGCGTGCAGTCGGGTCAACTGGGCCAGTCGGTATTTCCAGCCGGACGCCACCAGGCCAGTAGCGACCATGAGAAGGATTACCGCAAACCACCAGGTCCGATAAAATGGAGCGATAACGACTACGGCCACCGTGCCACCTTTGGTATTCCAGATTCCATCGCTGTTAGCTGCGATGACTCTGAACTTGTACTTCCCTGGCGGGACATGAGGGTAATAAGCAATGCGCCGGGAACCGGCCTCAACCCATGCGCGGTCCAGACCCTCGAGCCTGTATTTGAATTTGATCCGCTCAGAGTTCACAAGACTTAGAGCCGTGTACTGGATTTCAAGATTCTCGTCACCGGGCTTCAACCTGATGGCATTCTTGATGTCGATCGGGACACGGTCGACCAGGGACGATTCGATGATCACTGGCGGAGGCACCGAATTCGTCGTCGCACCGGCAGGGTCCACTACGGCCACGCCGTCCTGCGTAGGGAACCATAGTTTTCCATCATGCGCCTTAATTCCCGCAGGCCAATAGCCGCCATTGCACTCAATGTTGAGCATCCCATCGCTCTTTCCATACCCCACTGAGGTGATGGAAGCCCTCAAGCCCGCGGCGAAATCGTTCAATTCCCTCTTGTTCACACGATAGATACCGTGGTTCGAACTCATCCACAAGTTGTCGAATGAGTCCTCCAGAATCTGAAAGACTTCATTGTTGAAGAGCCCTTCCCGCGTCGTGATGCGCGTGAATTTGCCATCTTTGAGTCGACCGAGCCCACCATCATAAGTCCCAACCCAAAGTACGCCGTCCGCATCTTCGTACAAAGCACGGACTCGATTGCTGGGCAGGCCGTCGCGCTCGCCGTAAGCGGTAAAGTTACCGTCCTTGAAACGGGTCAGGCCGCCGGACCCGCCTACCCATAACTCGCCCGCTGCGCCTTCAATTAGCACCGAGATATTGCTACTCGCCAGCCCATCCGCCCCCGTATACGTTTTGCAAATGCCGCGGTCATAACGCACGAGCTTGTCTTCAGTTCCAAACCAGAACGCTCCCCGATGATCCTGCAAGATAGCCTTGACAACTCCCGCAATAGTCAGCTCTCCTGGCACGACAAAGCGACCGTTTTGGAGTACCCGCAAGCCCTCGCCATTGTGGCCATAAGCGCCGACCCACAAACGTCTGGAGTGGTCCTGGTAAAGAGCGGAAATTTCTCCACCGTTCAGTCCGTCTTTGATTGTGTAGTTGGTGAGTATGCCGTTCTTAAAGCGCGTGACGCTGCCAGGCCACCCCCCCATCCAGATTGCTCCCGAGCTGTCCTCGAGAATCGGGTAGATATTCCGGTCCCGCAGGCCTTGCATTTGAGAATAAGCGGTTATGAGCTCTTTTCTTGCGCGGTACAGCCCCTTGTTGCGGGTCTTGACCCAAAGACTGCCTTCTCGATCTTCGTAGAAGATACTGCCCGTTACATCTGTCGGGAAATCGGCTGGCAGAGGTCCCAGTTCGCGCCAGTCCCAGGAATTAAGACTGATGACACGGAGCGTTTTCGGGCCGCTCAAGCACACCAGCTTCAACTTAGGGCTGGAAACAAAATTTCTCTCTGAGTTCGGCAGGCAGCCTGTGGGCCGTCTGACCTGGGCCAATCTTCCATCATTTATTGCGATGAGCGCGTGACTCATCGCAACCCAAATCGCCCCGTGTTCATCTTGGGCAACCTTCTCAATTACCTGATGGGGTAGACCATCATGCTGCGTCCATGTCGCCGCTCGCGCCCCGGCAAAGATCGTTAAGCCGGTAAGGGATTGAGTCCAGAAGCCTCCTCGGTTTTGCCGTTGGACGACAGTGCCTGCGGTCAAATTACGATTCGGGAAACCCTTGTTGTCAGTGTGTAAGAACTGCTTACCGGTCCAGCGCAGGAGGACCTTATTCAGTAACACCCAGACATTGCTGGACTGATCACCAAAGATTGACTGCACCCAACCGCCCGAGGGTGCGCCCTGTATATAGTAGTTTGAAAACTTTCCTTGGCTGAAGCGAATCACGGTGTTATTGTCCGAGCCGATCCACAACGCTCCGGCGCTATCCTCGTACAGCGAGGTTAGATAATTGCCGCTCATGCCTGGAGAGTTGTTTTTGTCAAAAACCGTAAAACGCACTCCGTCGAACCGGATAAGGCCGTCTGAACTGGTCAGCCAGAGATAACCATCTCCTGTTTGGAGAATTGCGCTAATCGAATTCGCAGGCAGGCCCGTGTCTGCTGTCCAGGAATCGAAATGATATTGGGCAAGTGCTGTCGAGACGGGCCAGCTGAAAAAGAGAGTTAGTAAAAACCTCGAGAGGCGCGACGCTTTAGTGATTCGTGTAAGACGACCTCGCACGGCTTTCTCCCATGAGGTCGTCGCTATCAGGACCTTGGCGGCTGAAGCCGACTGCAATGGCACTGGATGAAATACGGGCACCGATATTGTAGCGCGTTTCGGGGCGCCACCTCTCTGGTTGTGCTCCGCTAAAGCTGCGCCCGAGAACGGACGCTACACCGGTACGATATTTCGTCCCACTACGGCATTTGGTACTGAACGAGCGTCCTCGTCGCAAACACACCCAGCACACAACCTGTCCAAAGCCCCTGATTCTTGCGTGATTTGGTGATCTGGGCCCAGTGGTGATGCGATTGCGAACTCGGTAACAGGATGCGGAGCAACCAGCTGGTGAAAAGGAAATGAAAAATTTGTGACTAACAAATCAATTGGCGAGACCTGTACAATCGCAGGTCTTGCGATCGCACTTCTCACGGCGCAACCTCTCTGGTGCCAGGATACGACGCAGGCCCAGGATCGGGAAGCCAACGTTCAGACCTACATCAATCTTCTTCGGCAGAACGTGAGGACGCAAAAAGTAGCCATCATGGGCCAGATGATGCAGCTAACGCCTGAGCAGGCATCAAAGTTCTGGCCGATCTACAACGAGTACGACCAGGGGTTGACCAAGCTTAACGATGAGAAGCTGGCCGGCATTGAAAAATGGGCGCAGAATGAGCGCAACGTTACCGATGCGTTGGCTGGAGAACTCGCGAATAAAGCTCTGGACCTCGAGTCCCGCAGAACCGATTTGAAGAAGCAGTATGTGCAGCGGGTATCGGATGTGATCTCCCCAAAGATTGGGGCCCGCTTTCTCCAGATTGAAAACCAGCTGCTGATGATAATCGACTTGCAGATCGCCTCAAACCTCCCGATCGTTGAGTAGCACAGCTTCAAGGAGACAGAAATGACCCTCAGAAACAAACTGGCGTGTTCCGCCGCAGGTGTTCTTGTGATCACACTCTTTCCGCTTGGCGCTGCAGCTCCCAGGATTGCGGCAGCCCCTGCGCAGGCACCAGCTTCCGCGAGGGCGGGGACCGTCCCCGCCGGAACCCAGATCACCGTTCGCATGATCGACAATGTCGATTCGGCCGCCACTGGCGCCAGCCAACAGTATCGAGCCAGTATTGACGATCCGATCGCAGTAGGCGATCAGGTCCTCATTCCCAGAGGCGCTAACTGCACCGTCCAGGTGGTTAAGGTCAAAGGTACAAACGAGATGGCCTTGAGACTTTACGACATTTCGATCGGCGGGCGAGTGTATGACACTGCAACTGACTACGCCCAGTTGAAAGCGGAGGGCTCCAGCAAGAAGGGCAAAGCGGTCAAGCGCGGCGTCGGTCTTGGCGCCCTGGGAGCAGGGGTAGGCGCCTTAGCCGGTGGCGGCAAAGGAGCTGGAATCGGCGCCGCCATCGGCGGTGGAGTGGGAGCGATCTCGGCCGCAGCAGCGAAGGGTCCACATCTTAAAATTCCGGCCGAGAGTCGACTCACCTTCACGCTAAAGTCCCCTCTGCCCATGGGCTAGCTCGAAAGATAAATTCAAGGGGCTGGCGATGAAACGAATAGTAACTACTCTAATCGCGGCGGGCCCTATTTTCTGTTGCTGTAGTCTGCTTGCGCGCGCCCCGGCGAAATCCACGCCGGGGCCGACTCCTGCTGCGGTTAACTCTGCCGACCCTGGCTGGCCTCGCGAATTCAAAGATGGCACGGCCGTCGTCACCGCTTATCAGCCTCAAATCGAGGATTGGAAAGATAACCGGCTGATCACAGCCCGCATTGCCCTGACTGTCATTCGAGCGGCGGGTGAAAAGCCGATTCCTGGAGCGCTGTCCATTGAGGCGGAAACCGTCATCGATCAAGAGCGCCGTGAGGTCATTTTCGAGACCCTCAAAATCACTAACGCAAGCTTTCCTTCTGTGTCTGGTGCCGATCTGCAGCAAATGCAAGCGCTCGTTAATAGGGTGCTCCCTCCCAAGCCTATGCCAATCTCCATTGAACTCCTGTCGGAGGCCGTAGAACTCAGCAAATTGAGGAAGACCGAAGTGCGCGTCAATCTTGACCCGCCGCCCATCTACGTACGAACCGGTAAGGCCATCCTCGTGATCATAGACGGTGAGCCTATCATGGCCGACATTGAATCTTCCGGCCTCACTTACGTTCTCAACACGAACTGGGATCTGCTGCAGGATAAGGCGACGGCCCGCTACTATCTGCTGAATGAGCAATACTGGCTGACGGCCGCTACTTTGAATGGGCCATGGGCGGCAGCATCATCGCTTCCCCAAGGATTCTCGAAATTGCCCGAAGACGAAAATTGGAAGGATGTGAAGGCGCAACTGCCAGCCAAGGCTGCGGCCACGCCGCCTCCCGAAGTCATTATCGCGAGTAAGCCTTCGGAGCTAATCCTGCTCGATGGCGCGCCCCTCCTTGAGGCGATTACCGGAACTGCCCTGATGACTGTGGTGAACACACACAGTGATCTTTTCTACAATTCCGCAGATCGACATTATTACTATCTAACATCGGGACGCTGGTTCCGGGCCTACTCTCTCGACGGGCCGTGGCAGGCCGCAACTCTGGAACTGCCGGCGGATTTCAGCAACATTCCAGTGAATCATCCGCGCGCGCATGTCTTAATTTCTGTGCCCGGCACCCCGCAAGCGGAAGAAGCTGTCCTTGCAGCCAGCGTGCCCACAATAGCAACGGTGGATCGGAACGCCGTGAAAGCGTCCGTCAACTATGTCGGCGCCCCGCAGTTCAAGCCCATTGAGGGCACTCAGTTGCAATATGCAGTTAATACGCCGGCTGATGTTATAAAGCACGACGATGGTTATTACCTGGTTCAGCAGGGTGTCTGGTTCACTTCGGCTTCCTCTAACGGGCCATGGATGGTCGCTGCTTCTGTTCCCGAGCAGATCTACAAAATTCCACCTGAATCTGCAAAACACAACGTCACGTACGTTCACGTTTATAATTCGACACCTACGGTTGTTACTTGCGGTTACACTGCAGGCTACACGGGCGTTATGGTTTCCACGGGCCTGGTGTTTTGGGGTTCAGGTTGGTATTACCCGCCCTACTATCACTACGGCCGGTATCCGTATCCTATTTATTGGCCGTCGCCCTACTATACGTATGGAACCGGAGCCTGGTATAACCCCGCTTCGGGAACGTATTGGCGTGGTGCCGTGGCTTACGGTCCGTACGGCGGATATGGACACTCAGCCGCGTACAATCCCGTCACCGGTGCTTATGGACGGCGTACGGCCGCTTGGGGGCCGTATGAAGGCGCAGTCACGGGCTCGTTTTACAACCCGACGACCGGTGCCTGGGGCTCCGGATATCGATACGCTAACGCTTACCAGGGTTGGGGACAAGGTGTTACTCAGAAGGGCCGCGAGTGGGCCCGCGGTGGATACTACTACGATGACCGCGGCACGGTTGGCGGGATCCGCACTTCTAGCGGAACCGGATTCATAGGCGCAGCCGGGGACAACAAACAAGGCTTCATTGGAAGAGGCCAGCAGAGCGATATCTATGCCGGCAAGAACGGCGATGTCTATAAGCGTGATGCAAATGGCGGCTGGTACAAGGGCCAGAATGGATCCTGGTCAGAAGTTCGACCGCCTTCGTCGCAATACCCGCAGCGGCAAACTAATCGATCAGCGCGGCTGAAGCCAGGAGCACTACCGGCTAACACAAAGCAATCTCTTCGCACCGCACTCCCGGTCGACAGAGTTCGTAACACTTCTGCCGAGGGCTTAATAAGCGCCGGTTCCGGCACGTTCAACCGCGATGCGGTACGTGATCTTAACCGGCAAGCACAGGTCAGGCAGTCCGGCGCCGAACGGCAACACCGCTCACAGGACTGGCAGCGATCACATCCAGAGTGGTCGCAAGGCAGTCGTACCACGAGCGGCCGGGCAAGTGCGGCGCGTGCACGCCGGCCATAATTCTTTTCAGCCTACACGGAGCAAATAAATGACCGTTCTGTTCGACCACCCCGTGTTGCTTTTCCTTGCGACTTTTATATTCCTGGCACTTTTGGCTCAATTAGGTTTCCGCATTCGGCAAACCTACCCTGCCAGTAAGCAGGACGCTCTGCACGAGCAAATGAAGGAAGGACGAGACGGCATCGTCTTCTTACTCAGCCTGTTACTAGGCTTTACTCTAGCAATGGCGTTAACGCGGTATGACCTCCGTAAGCAGCTACTCGTCGATGAAGCGGACGCCATCGGCACCACCGGTCTACGCGCCCACCTGTTGCCGGATCCTCAGGGCAGACAGATAACAAGATTCTTGGCCGACTACGCGGATGCGCGGGTTGCGTACTTCAAAGCTGGCAACGACCGCAAGTCCACTGAAGCGACACTCGTGCGAGCAAACCGAATACTGACCCAAATTTGGCAACTCACGCAAGAGGCAGCTCGGGCAGCGCCAACCCCAATCACGTCAATTTTCATTCAGTCCTTAAACGAAACGATCGATATAAGTGAAAAGCAGATCGCCACTCTAGAGAATCGTGTTCCTTTCAGTGTTTGGCTGATGATTCTGGTTATCGCAGTTCTGGCCTGCTTGGTCTCTGGTCTCGCGGTGCGCCAGCGCATGCTGATCAGCATGTTACTCACTCCGCTTACGGCGGCCGTCGTCATCTCACTTACTGCCGATCTTGACACCCCCCGCACGGGCTTGATTCGTGTCGGGATTGGAAGCATCGAGCGCGTTCAGGCGGACCTGCACTCCTCCTCCTCGCCGAGCCAGCTAGCGCGGTAGATTTGCAACACCAACTGGGCGTCTCGTGATGGCTACTGGCCTATGTGAATACTCTAGAACGTTGGGCTCGCCGAGGCGATCGAAAGCCGTACGACTTCTGGTTCGGAAAGAGAGGCCGTACATCCATACGTAATCTGGAGTTGAGTATCTATCGCGAGAGAAGCGAGTCTTTATCCGGACAAGAGAATGATGACAGGCTATTTAGAGACGCGAATAAACCGACCGTTGGGATGCGCATGTGAGACTAGGAAGAAATCGGCATCCACCTTGCGCCAGCGCGCGCGCGAACTGGTCATGCTGGCGATCACGTCTGCTCTTTCTCCGGTGATGGTTTCTCATCCGGCGTTTGCGCAAGGCGTATCAGTAATAAACCCGATAGGTTATCTGGACGACCCGGCTAAACTCGTCAAGTTCGAACAGCTCGGTTCCCCTACTCCGAATGCCAAACAGCCTTCGCCAGGTGCCAAGAATCCTGCTGATCCCGACCAGTCAGAAGTACACGGGCTAGTGCGCCGCGGCGTCACACGAGTTCTGAAAGATCAAGAGGAGCTTTACCGGGCCCCATTTCGGCGCTCGAGCCTCAAATGGGATGCGATCGTGCTCGTGGGAACCGGAGCGCTGATAGCCACGGATCGACACATCGAGAAACATCTTCCGGGCGGGAACGTGGATGTGTATACCAACGTTTCGAATGTCGCTCTTGGCGGGACTGCCAGCGCCGTCGCGCTCCTCTGGGGCTATGGGATGAAGAACCACAACGAGCATCTGGAGGAGGTGGGATTACTGGAGGCGGAAGCCGTGGTGAACAGTTTCCTGATTTATACCCCGATGCAATTTGTTGCGGGACGCCAGCGTCCAGGTGAAGGCAATGGTTACGGCGATTTCTGGCGTCACCACAACGTAAACACATCGTTCCCTGCCGGACATCCAATGTTCACCATGGCAATGGCTAGCGTCCTCGCTCACGAATATCCGAAGCCATGGGTGGAGGTGCTGGCGTATGGCGCGGCGGCATCCGTGATGGGTGGTCGCCTTCTCGGTCGCGACCACTGGTCCTCGGACGTATTCGTCGGCTCAGCACTCGGCTACTTCATCGGGGCGCGTATGTTCCACCTACACTGCAATCCAAAGTTCAGCCCAGCGTGCCACACCCATTGACAGAATGTGAAACATTGCTGATCCGGCGATCACAGGACGCAATGAATGGCCGGGTGTCTTCCGACTCGCTCCGGCTTTAGCTCGCCTGGTGGTGGTCAAGTGCGTGATGCAATCTCGTTGGGCAAGCCAACTTTATCAATTGGGCAATGCCGCCGGACGTAAAACAGCCTTTCGGAAACTGGCCGGCTCCCGGATAGTCGTCGCTAAAGCTAGTGCCGTATCGGGCGGCACAGAGGTTAGCACCCGCATAAATACAGCACCGATGGGCTGCAGCCGGTTTCGACAAGGCCGTTTCCTGTTGTGAGTCGGTTCAACTTGCTGAACAGTGTTTTTCTTGACGATGACACACCGAGATATGCGTGTCGCCGGAGCTGAAATCTTGGCGTGCGCCGCAGCGGTCAAAGACGAACGTTCTCGGTTGCTTTGTACAGTCCGCCGCAAGCACAGCTTTGAGCTTCATCAACTCCATGTTTGGCCCGAAGCGATCAATCACTGTAAACTAGCAGTTCGCGAACCCTCCCGAAAGAATTAATGCTGGATACGGCGGTAGCCTGAACACGGCTGGCCGCGAATGCAAGAACTTGAATCGAGTTTTTTCTTTGAGAACTGAATTGGGTACCTACTACCGGCGTTACCGGTTGTGGCTTCCTTCTGGTTTGTCGGTTGTTCTCCGGGTTCACCAACAACGCTTTGGGTATCCAAACGACGCCGTTTTTTGGTGCGCTGGTTGAAAAGCTTCATGACCCGCTCGTCAGTGGCTGGATTGCGATTGCTGTTCTGATAGAAGAATCGGCCACCAAATCGGTTTAGAATTGGTTCACGGCGCTCGATTGATACAGGTGGACGACGCTTTCAATCTGTATTGCCGGTGAATCGACCGCCTCATTGATTGTATATGCTCGGACTTGAGCTTGGCCGTCGCGTAGCAAGTAGCAAGCGTGGCCTTTGCTCCTAGAATTCCGGAACAACACCTCTAACTCTTCCAACCGTGCGCAGTCGGCCTCCTACCCTTCGAGCTATGCAACGGCCCGGGCCTAGCCGTACGTTTCCTTTGCGAAGGCACAGTTTCCCTATTACTACTGGTTCTTGCGTTGCTCCGAATAAAAGGCGAAGGTAGGGTTTGTGCTACTTCGAGCAGTTCTTCCTAGTGGATGCTCCGAGATTGATGTCTTTGGGGATGGCAGCTGTCAACCCCTTCTCGGTTTAGGCAGTTGGGCCTTTTGCTCACCCGGATTAGGCATTGCAGATGTGGGTCTCGAATCCGGGTCCGGGATCGAGAACTTCGAAATCTTAGCCGCTCTCGCGGGCTTGGAGAAAGTGCTGTTGATCGACCATACGCGGCGACCGATCCGCCTTCATTCCGATTCTCAATTCGCGCTGCTATTCCTGCAGTACGCGGTCGAGCGCACCGCATTACCGAGCCGGCGAAGTTTTGATCGCGTTCGGGATCTACACAGGCGAGCGAGCGACCTAACGACGGGGCGCAAGATCGTATTGACAAGAGTTGAACCGACCCGGCCGGAACACATGGTCTGCCATCGCAACGCCGCAGGACGATTGCGGCAGGCATTGGCGGCTGATCCGGTGCTCTCCTCAAGGTTCGCTCTTCGTAAAGAGGAGGACCGGTTGCAGAGCTTGGCAGAAGAGAGATCCGCTTTACAAAGAAAGCTCGACAAGCTCGAAGAGGAAACAATCCTGGCCAATGCTCGTATTCAGGCCCTTTCTTACGCCTCGAGATCGGATTCAACACTGTCCCGGGCACGGTGAATTCTCGCGAAGGCGGAGCGGCAAATGGGTTATACACACCATTGGTATCGACCGCCCGTGATTGATGCAGAAGTTTTTGAAAAGATCAGGGCGGACTTCGAAAAACTCATCCTGCCGCTAGCGGATACCGGTGTTCCTCTGGCCGGTTGGGATGGAACGAACGCACCGCAGATCGACGATGAGGCGATTCGGTTTAACGGGCTAGAAAATTGCGGACATCCCCCAAACGAGGACATCTTCGTGCCGTATCCCTCAGAACACGCCCGCGGAATCGGACCTAGTTTCACCGCGATCGGTGAATGTGACGCGTACCTTCGTATCGACCATCGCTGCTGTAGCGGGCGCTGTTCACATGAACCGTTCGGATTTCCCAGAATCGCGGATGCAAGGAAAACAGAATCCGATGAAGAGGAAACCCGCGGCTTCGTTTTCGACTGGACGAAAACCGCGTTTAAGCCATACGACTTTGCGGTCACCGCTGCCCTGATCATTGCAAAGCGATATCTTCGCGAAAGGCTAGTGATCCACAGCAACGGGCTCACGCCACAGTGGCAGGATGCCAAAGAATTGTGTCAGCAGCATCTTGGTTATGGAGATTGGTTCGGGATTGTTGAGGATCCACAAATCGAATTATGGCCAGGACCAAATGGAACTGAAGTTGAGAGGGAAGTCCGCGTACTAGTTCTCGTCGAGATGGATCCGGCATCCTTTCTGCTTTGAAGACAACGCAGACCTGCCGGAAGTAGGAGATGCAGGCCAACTTTTGAGACGTAAAAGCTAGCTCCGTCGGATCTACCTTCGATAATTGGCATTTGTGAATGTAAAAACGGATCCTTAATATACGGCTAGCGGGTTTTACGTCAATGCAGTTTGTGCCTTGTGCCGTCGGAGCGGGCAAACTGACTGTGCGAGACCGCTACGTGGCGGAGGGGCCGACCGGCATAAAATGCCAGATATCACCGACTGGAGCTACCGCTTACGAGAGGCGTACTTCATCACAATAGATCAGCCTTTCCGGGATTTCGAACCTGGTTCAATGAGGCTGCGTTTTTCGCCTGAGCGTTTTGCGGTGCAATCAATAGTCGAGCACTATCTTCCGGCACTTCAGACAGCGCACGCCTGTCACGTGAGTGCCGTGGAACAGGTCGGTCGCCCCTATTGACTGCCCGTGCGGGATCAAATTCTTCCAAAAGCTCGGGTCGCCCTCGTACCATTGAAAGGCAAACAGGCTATCTTTGCCCATCAGGCAGCCGATCTCAACCTCGCCTCCACAATAAGGGCAAACAGGCATCACCTTCAGTCTCCCACTCCCGTCTGATCAGATTGTTGTAGATCGTAAGTCGCGTTTGCTTGCGGCAAAAGCGCAAAAGCATCGCGCACGAGCGAAGCAACTTGCGTTGTTCTCGGCTCCGGAAATCCACTTGGACGTAAAGCCGCCATGCCGCCGAATCACAGACTCGACGCGTTCTTGGGGTCATTGGATGTCTATGTAATCAGGTCAAGCATCTTCCCGTCCGAATCGAGCGGTCACTTGTCAGCTTTAGATAAATCGTTCAGACGGCACCAAGTCCTGATAGCAGCATAGGCCCGATCATATTCGCCTCGAACGGCCGGTAGCGGGTATGCCGACATCCGTAACTGAAGCTCGATTTGTGCGTGGAACGGGCTACGCTCAATTTCCGCCGTTATGACGGGAGCTTCGAGACCCGCGAACTGGTCCGCCGTAATATCGACAATTAAGCCGCCCACCTCAAGCGCATGACTCCCACCGTCTAGGTACCCGAAACAGCGGACTACATTCCGAAAACCAAGTTCGCTAAGACGACGAGCAAGGAGCAAGCTTGCAACATCACAAGACTGTTTCGAGAAGTGCCTCCGCGAACTCGTCAGTCGCGGTTTTTGGAAATAAACGCCGAGTCTCGGGTTCTCAAATGAGCACTTTTATACAGCTCTGTGGTGAATAGAGGAAGGTCTTCGCCGTCCGCCGCATCTGCGGTATACCTAACGGTGAACTTCAGCCTGAGCGACACGGTAGCGTGAACACGACCGCGAATGTCTACGTGCAACCGGTTGATGAGCGGGTGCGCAACGTAGTCGAAGAGGTGGACCGCCTTTTCCGAGGCGATTTCAGCGCCGCCGAAGACGATCAAAGAACGCTTACGACACCCGTACGACACCCGGAGGATTTCGTGGCGAACGAGGCAAGTTCTTTAGAATCTTGGTGGGCGGTCACAGGATCGAACTGTGGACCTCCTGCTTGTAAGGCAGGCGTCAATCCATATGTCATTGAATCTTTGATCGGCAGCCGACTAACAAGACGCGTTTGCGCGGTCTGTTCGGCGCTTATTGATCACAATTTCGATCAACACCCAATCTCAGGATCTCAACCGTCCTCAGGAGCAGCGGCATGAAGTCAGCAGCCGAAGTTGCTGGCGCATTCCGTTTGACTGAAGTAGTAAGCGAACGCGCGATCCAGGTGTGTGAAGTTCGGAGTAGGCGCTCTCTCGCTAATCAGGACGTGGCGTTCGGAGCTCGGCCGTTCATTCTCTGCGGTCTCCCGATCCGTCCCCTTCCTACGGGCGTAACAGTCTATCGCCGTCAGAACGGAAAGTTTTCCCTCGAAATTACAGGTCACCCGGAATGGGGCGTTCCTTTCGGGCAGGACCGGCTTGTCATTCTGTATCTGGCTACGCAAGCCGTCCGGTATCAGACACGCAACGTTCACTTTCGCAGCGGTGCGGAACTGCTAAGGGAGTGGGGAATGCCAACCAACGGAGCGCACTACAAGCGTCTGCTTGATGCTTTTAGGCGCGTGTTCGGGAGCACTTTATTCTTCGGCACAAGCGAGCAGCAATCGCAGCAAGAAGTATGGCATTGCTCCCGAGTGCACTTCTTCGATTCGATCAAGCTGTGGATCTCAGATTCAGGGGAGAGGAGCGGGAAGTGGGAGAACAGGGTGACCCTGTCCCAAGCCTTTTGGGAGGAGCTCAGGGAACATCCCATACCGGTCGACGCGGAAGTGGTTCGACTTCTCGCACACAATCCCGGTTGCTTAGATCTTTACACATGGCTGACTTGGCGGTGTCACCAGGCGAAGCGAGAGGAACGAGTGCCCCTGTTTGGCCCTTTCGGGCTTGCGAATCAGCTCGGCGTCCAGGCTTTCACGCGCGAGCGCAAGTTCCGCGAACGGCTCAATGCTTGGCTGAAGCTGGTTCGTCTGTATTGGCCAGAATGTCCTGCGGTTATCTCGCGCGACGGCACGTTCCTTGAAGTGAGCAAGGCTTCGGCGATCCTTCCGAGAGAAGCTCAACACCGTCATCAATCTAGTCCTGTACCGTACGGAGTGTGAAACAAGAGATGAGCTACTTGGTGAACAAAAGAACAGAGCTTCACTTTCGGACAGCCGCTACGGTCGTGGAATCCGGCAAAGCACGTGCAATCGTTGTAGAATCGCGTCCGAACTACGCGGTTCTGAAGTTGGTGGGCGCAAGGAACAGATATCCGATCTCGTGGGAGCAAATCTTTCAGATTGCCGAGAGAAAGCACGCAGAGAATCTCCGGCTTGAGAGTCAGGCAGCTAAAAAGATTGCGCAAGACTTGAAGCGGCGGGCTAAACAAAAGCGCTGAAAATCTCTCAGATTGTAACCCCAAAACTCAGCAGTTCTCGATCGGTTTTGTCGGGCAGACGCGAGCGGGGGAAGCCCGCTCACCCATTCTGCTTACAGTTGTGTTCTCGCCATCGATGTCGGTTGGGCAGCGCGGAGCATGAACTTTCTCTCTGCGAGCCGGGTTGGAACCCGACAGTTCCCTTTCCCTGATTGAAAAGCAAACAGGCGTCCAGTCAGCATACATGATAAAGGACGTTATCAGGTATACTCGGACCCATGGCTGACCCTTCTGCGGTTCTCCTGACCCAAGGCACGTCGGAAGCCGCTCTCGAGGGGCTTCGGCCCGAAGTCCAGGGCAGGGAAGTCGAACGGCTCGGTCCCGGGGCGCCACCGGTCCTCTTTCTTCGGAGCGAAGGAACGAGCCGGAGGTTTTGGGAGTTCTTCACTGCGCAGATTCCCAACCCGAATACCCGGCGCGCCTACTACGGCGCTGTCTGCCAGTTCTCCGCCTGGTGTCGGAAGCACGGGATGGACGAGTTCACCCAAGTGGAACCGATCCATGTGGCCGCTTGGGTGCAAGACTCCGGCCGGGTCCGTTCCCGGCCCACGGTCAAGCAGCACCTGGCGGCCGTCCGGATGCTCTTCGACTGGATGATCCTGGGCCAGTTCCTCCCGGTGAACCCGGCCGCTTCCGTCCGGGGGCCGAAACATACCGTCAAGCGAGGCAAGACGCCGGTGCTCTCGAGCGAGGAGATGGGCGAGTTTCTCGGCAGCCTACCGACGGACACGATCCTGGGTCTGCGCGATCGCGCCCTGCTGGGCGTCATGGCCTACACGTTCGCTCGCATCGGAGCAGTCCTGACGCTCAAGGTGGAGGACTACTATGTGCAGCGACGCCGTGGCTGGCTGCGCCTGCATGAGAAGGGTGGCAAGGTGTCCGAGATCCCTTGCCATCACACGTTAGAGCAATACCTGGAGGAGTACCTCGCCGCCGCCGGCTTGGCGGGAAAGGACAGCTCCCCGTTGTTTTGCGCCTGGCGTCAGGGCCAGCTCCAGCCCACTCCCTTGAACCAGTCCAATATTCATAAGATGATCCGGCGGCGCTGCCGCCAGGCGGGGATCGCGACCAAGATTGGCTGCCACAGTTTCCGGGCGACCGGCATCACGAACTATCTGCAGAACGGCGGCCGGCTCGAGGTCGCGCAGCAGATGGCCGGACACGAAAGCTCCCGGACCACCGGGCTCTATGACCGGCGCGGGGATGAGATTTCCTTGGACGAGGTCGAGCGGATTTCGTATTAGGAGACACGGATCGTTACTCGAATGGGCCGAGACGCCGCCCTTCGCGGTGGTTCGGGAATCGGCGCGCCGCCAAGCCCGGCCTCCCGGGTACGCCATGCAAAGGGCGGAGTACAGTAAGGCCGATCTGCTAATACGCCGCTTATTTTCAGGGCTGCGCTTATAACCTATTTTGCAATACTTCAGCGACAGGCCAGAGCCTATTGAAATGTGCCTCTGTAATAGGCTATAACTTATTTGATTAATGATACTGATAGGTCATAGCCTATGAAAAAAGCACGTCTTGCTGCCCAATCCCGTTTCCATCTCGATAAACGCTTCGAGCAATGGGGCACCCTCGGTCAATACGCTGCGCCTGTGCGCGGCTGGGTTAAAGCCATCCGGGAAGCGCTGGGCATGACAACCGCGCAGCTGGCCGGCCGCCTCGGCGTCAAGCAGCCTTCCGTCGTGGAGATGGAACAGTCGGAAGAGAAAGGAAGTATCGAGCTGGCCACCTTGCGGCGCGCCGCGGAGGCGCTCGATTGCCGGCTCGTCTATGCACTCGTTCCCAATAAACCCCTGGAAGCAACGGTGCGTGAGCGCGCACGGGCATTCACGCGACGGCGACGCGGTCCGGTTGAACACTCCATGCTCCTCGAAGATCAGAAGGTCAGCAGGAGCGTCGACGCCGACGTCAAACTCGACGACGTCATCCGCGAAACCAATCCAAGCCTGTTTTGGGATTAGGGCTTGCGCGATCTTTTTGAAGGGCCGGATGATGCGACGCCGTTGACGCCCGAGGAGCGGCTCGACCTCCTGCCGGCGCATATCGCGTATCGTCGTGAGCTGAACGAGGCCGAACAGGAGAACATCGCGCGCGCGCAGGACTGGGCGCTCTCGCGCCGGCGCGATCTGTTGACCGAGAAATTCATCCTCGACCTGCACCGGCGCATGCTCAACGATGTGTGGCGCTGGGCCGGCAAGTTCAGAAGGACCGAGCGCAATATCGGCATTCCGTTCTACGAGATTCCGGTCGCGCTTCGTCACCTGCTCCAGGACGCGAAAGCGTGGATCGAATACAACACCTATCCTCCCGACGAGACCGCGGTGCGGTTTCATCACCGGCTCGTTCAGATTCACCCGTTCCCGAACGGCAACGGGCGGCATTCCCGGCTGATGGCGGACCTTCTCGTCATGCGCCTCGGCGGCGAGCGATTCACTTGGGGAAGCGCCAGCCTGCAGCAAGCCGGCGACGTCCGCCGGAGCTATATCACGGCGCTGAAGGCCGCCGACGCTCACGACTACGCCTTACTGCTGGCGTTCGCCCGCTCATAATCTGATCTTCTTCTCTTCTTAGCCACAGAGGCCACTGTCGCGCTGCACTTAAAGCCCAGATTTTGAGTTGTAGACCAGATTCGCGGCCCGTAAATCCCATACGGACACGACACTATTGCGTTTAAATCACCAAGACAAACCGTGGACTCTGGAAAGGCTTCACGATCACTTTTGCATCTAAAACCCGGACGAACTTTACTAAACGCTTTGTCAGGGCTTTAGGCACACCAGTCTGGGATTAACGTGCTACGACGTTGTAGTTAATAACAGGAACGTTGTTGAAAGCAAGCGTCCAGCAATCTGGGATTAAGGTACCGCGCGACAAGGCGTCTCGTGCCCGACAGAAAGATGTCGCAAAGGTTGTCGAAGACGTTCTTAAGCTAGCGAGTCGTAGCGAGAAGCTCGTGGAGACCTCTCGGGCTACTTATGATCAAGTTGTCGACTTGATGAGCACAGGGCGTGGCCTGCGCAAAAAAGCTGCTGCTGCCATGAAGATCGTCGCTGACCTGGATGACGTGTCGCACGATGTGGATGGGCCAACCGGCAACGCAGATGTGCATAAGCTACGTGATGCACTCGCCACCGTAGATGGGGTTGAAACCAAATCACGCATGCTGATGGGGCAGTTTCTCGAGAAAGACCGGATTTCAGCGAAGATCTGAGAAGGTTTAATGAATACAACGAGATACCGGATAGACCAACTGCTTGGCTGCACCGAAAGTGCGAAAGAACCGGTAAATCGTGGCGCATGACGGTACGTCGAACCCGGTGATCCACATGGCGCAGACGAAGACGATTCGGAGCGAGTCGTCGAAGGAAGAAGGAAAGAAGTCAATCGCGTGACTTCAGCGACCACTGGAAGTCAAACCCACTTGAGAGTGACGCCTACCATTTTTGATGAATCTTGACCGTAAAGATAGTAGTCTGACCTAGTTCCACGTCGTCTGCATTGGGGTCGAACTGAAACGTAAGAGGGGAATTGTTCGCGCAAGACATTTTAGACGGCGAAGCGTCCGCCAGATCATCCACCTGATATGCGAAATCGCGGTTGTGCTGGTTGATACAAACATTTATATTTTCCCTGCTGAAGTTCTCTGCTCGACCGAACGATCCTACCAGTGTATTGACGTGCGCATGGCGGATCGATTCATCGGGCGCGTAATAGTAATCTTCTCCCTTTTCGGTGTACTCGATTCCGACGTAAAAGTTCCGATATTTATTACCCGGATAAAATTTCTCACAGTCCCCGCCACTCCCAATTTTCGTCCATCCTTGGACGACCCACGTATCAGAGCGAAACATACCATTGCCATGCGGGCGTGCGCTCATCACATACAACGTGAATGGGCTTTCATTGCAGATCAAAAGTATTGCCTCCGCATGAGACAGGACGGGCATCAATAAAAGACAACCCAGCAAGAAAACCGTTGCTTTTATCATAGGTTTGTTCGAACGCCGCCCCTTATCCGGTGCGAATATAGTAACAGCTTGCGGATGGGCCGGAAACTAGACGTGTTTTCTTCTTGTTCGCTTCGCTTGTGCTGCTTCCGCCACAACCAAAGCAGCTACCTTCGAGCTTTTTTGTCGAGCTGTATTCCAATCGTAGATTGACAGTGCGGTTGCACTCTATTCGTAGACAGTCCCCGAAACACTGCAAATGCTGGTGATCTGCGTTGATGTATTCAGGGGTTTTCGAGCAGCAGATCTGCCAAGCAATCACCCAGGAGGAGGCGCCACGACCAGGACAAGAAAGCAAGCTTCGTCTCCGGCCGCCGGCGTCCGCGCAGATAAGCAGCGCATTCGACCTTCTGATCCGCCAGAGCCACAAAGAGGGGTAGACCATCAGACTCTTGCATCAACCTCTCAATCGCATGGACTGCTTGCTGCACGAAGAGGTCAGAGGACAGTGCTCGTGATCGAGGGCTCGCCTTCCGCCTCGCAACCGCGAACAGGAAGCGTTCACTGGCCTTTACTCGTTCATTCAAACCCGTGATGGTTAAGCTGCCAGCATTCGCTAAAGAGAAATTGCAAGTCCGACAGCTTCCAGCCCGAGCACGACTTCTCGGTGCTGCGAACAGCAGCGGATCCTCTGTAAAGCAAACGGGACACCGTTCCCAGAGCGGCACACCATGAGACAAGCAATGCGTTAGCGGTGCCCATGCCCACTCACTCCGAATCCAGGCAAAACCGGAGTCGCGAACCATTTCGCCGATACACTCCGGGCAGAAATCGTACCGTGCGCGCGAAGTCCAGGCAAGGGTAGAGCTTCCTGAGTCCGTGCGCCAATAGCGAAGCTGCCAGTCCTTGGGAAGCAACATCTGCTCACAGCGTTGGAGCGCCCAAATGGTGGATACCGAAGTCCGGCAGAAATCTGCGACAGCCACACACATCTCGAATGTCAGTCCGTAATCAAGAAAGGCTGCCCCTCCCATGATCTTCGGGACCCGTAGTATCAGAGCGGCAATGAGGCAGCGCAAACTGAGATCATTCGCTGCTGCAACGCGAGACAGCCATGAGGAGATCAGCTCTCCTTCTTCAGGGCGAGGAGCCACCGGCAGAGTCTTTGGCACGAACGCAAACTCGTTGTCCGCGGGAATCACTTAAGTTGTTGATCGGCGGCTTCGCCGGTCAGAGATGGATACCAAACTTTGTGCCAGAAGGTCATCGGCAAGGAGATTGAGATCGATCCGCTCACGTTCATTCTCGATGGCTTGAACCGCGGCTGTTTCCATCAGACGACAAAGCCTCACTAGAACGCCTTCAGTCAGGCTTAGCACGCGCCTTCTTAGCTTGGGATCACGCAGCTCCGAGGGGAGACGGAGCGGGAGAATCGCACTAAAGCTAGCAAGAAGCTGCTGAAGAGCTGCGTCGTCCTGCCATGGCGGTAATTCCCAAGCCTCAAATCGGTCCGCTAGCTGCTGATCCGTCATCAACGCCTGCTTTGCTTCCGGCGTCCCAACGCAGACCAGTGGCAACCGTAAATCGTTAGCCAGAAAGCGAATCGCATTTAGAAGAATGCGCTGTTCCCGCCATGTGCCAGCAAGCAAGGAATGGATCTCGTCTATGACCAGCATGCGCACTTCAAGCTGACGTGCCAGTACGCGGGTCCGCTGTCGCAGCGTGGTCACACTTTGATGAGCGGGAAGGACGCACCCCATACTGACTAGCAGCTCCTCATAAAGGTCTCGCTCACTCGGCGTTGGTGGCATCTGAACGGCAACCACCGGCAAACGAGTGCGCCCCGTCATGTCGTCAAAACTAGACCGATGATCTCGCAAGAACTTTTGTATGATGCGGGTCTTACCCATGCCAGTGGCCCCGAAAAGTAGGAGGCAAGGCATCCGATCTCGGGGTGGGTAGGCGAGCAGGGAAGTGAGTCGTGATAGGACCTGCTCGGCTCGAGGATAGCTAATCCATCTGTCTTGGCGCACCCACTGAATACGTTCGGCGGCAGGCAGCGATGCGTAGGAGCGATAAGCCGGATGAAGGTGCTCGAGGTCGCCGCTCACTCCCACTCCTCAACCGCAAAAGGGAGAAGGGGGATTTCGGTCAAATTGTCGGGTTCTTCAATCGATTTCGGCAGTTCCCGTTTCACATCTTGAAGATCGCGTCGCCGCCGTTCTTCAGCCCGTCGTTGGCGGGTTGTCTGACGCGATTCCTGCACGAGTGAGCGCTGAGCCAGGATTGTTTCGAACAAGACCTTCTCGTTGCACGAACGGCGCCCTTCTGCCTTTAGTCGTTTTGCTGCTTCGCGCTGTTCCCAAAGGCTGATTGGTGGACGGCCAAGATCCCGATATGGTATCGGCCAGTATCTCCCATCCTGATCGCGCCACCAAATGCGCGAAAGATTTCTCGGGTCGTATTTCAATAAGACCGGGTGATTAGACCGTCCGGCAATAGGGCTGAGCAAACTGTCCCAGTAACGTATACCGAACAGCTGGATGCCGTCGCGGCGTACCAGCCTACGCTCGCCGGGTAGGAAGTCTACGAAGAAGGCTTCGTGGTCCAGGGGAACTCGGAATTTCTGGCTGAATTCAGCAGACGCATCATTCCACGCCGAGAGCGGAGATTTGCCAATAGCAGAATGAGGTCTTTGATGATAGATACCCGCAATCTGTAAAACGAGCCATCGCTCTAGCTCCGTCATGCTCAGTGCGGCATTGCGCTCAGATGAGTATGTCCCTTTATCGATTGGGCTGGAGCCTGTGCTTCCCGGTAGCAGATGTACGGCGCCCATCGTGGTTCCGATTAGCCTCTCTATGTGGCCACCCCAATGTGGCGTAGCGGGTGGTCGAAAGGCGAGCTGAATACCGTATTCTTCAGCTCCCGCTCGAAGCGCTTCCGAGTGGAACTCGGGAGCATTGTCGAAGTGGAGTACATCAGGTATGCCGTGCATCGGCCAAGCCAAATCGATAGAGCGATCCGCCAACCACAGTTCCTTCGGCAGAACAGCATGCGTAAGCACCAAGGCAACCGAAACAGTTGACGGCGGCTCAAGAGAGAGGGACAACCCAAGTACAGCGCGGCTGGCAAGATCAATGGCAAGAGTCAACCACGGTCGCCCAATCGGCTTACGCTCGCGTTCATCAACAACCATCACATCTACTTCGGTGTGGTCGACTTGCACGCAGGCAAGGGGGCGATTTGTTTGGATCGAGTTCGGCCTGACAGGTGCAAAGCGGCTGCGTGCTGCGGCGTATCCATCTCGGGCGCGTACCTGTTCACGGAGATCAATTTGTTTTAACCGATTCCGTATGGTTCGGTAATTGGGAGCTGCATAACCTTGTGCATAACACTGGGCGCTTACCGCGCGCATAAGATCTGATATCCGGGGACGCTCACGCTGAAGGTACACCTGCTGAATCGTGTCTGCGAGCAACTTCTCAACCCGAGGGTCTAACAGCTTCGTTTGAGGCTTATGCCCTCGTCTTTGCGGTAATAGTGTTGAGGTCTGGGGACGGCACCGAAAGCGCGCTACAAGTCGGTACACTAGGCTTCTTGAAATGCCTAGCTGCTGTGCAGCTGAATCAGCGGTGGTGTGGGTTATTCGCGCGGCTTCAGACAAGGGACGGATGACAGCTTCACGATTCAGAGCAGTTTGCCTGGCACTAGGGTCGGCTGCATGCCAATCTGGGATTCGAGTCACGAAGGTGGAGAATTTCGTGTCCTAAAGAGTACACGCGTCTACGAATAGACTACAACAACGCCTTGTACTCCAATCGTAGACCAGTCACGTGTGTGTTGGCCGGCTTGTCTACGAAAAGAGTGCAGTCCGACAACCGGCATCACGAACTATCTGCAGAACGGCGGCCGGCTCGAGGTCGCGCAGCAGATGGCCGGACACGAAAGCTCCCGGACCACCGGGCTCTATGACCGGCGTGGGGATGAGATTTCCCTCGACGAAGTGGAGCGGATTTCCTATTAGGCGTTCACTGGAGGAAGTCGCACCTCGGTGCGACAATTGCCGTGGTTGCCGCGCACACTGAATTTCCGATTTTTCGCATTCGCGCCTGCATTTAAAGCATTCAGCCCATGAAGAAAACGCATGCGGTGATACCGACCGGATATGCCGATTTACTGACAGATCTTAAGAAGCGTATCCAAACTGCTCAGCTTCGCGCCTCGCTCGCAGTCAACCGGGAATTAGTATCGCTCTACTGGACAATTGGCCGTGAGGTTCTCTCTCGGCAGAAAAAAGAAGGTTGGGGAAGCAAAATCATTGACCGGCTTGCCAAAGACCTTCATGCCGAGTTTCCGGAATTGAAAGGTTTTTCGCGGACCAATCTTTTGTACATGCGAGCTTTCGCCGAGACGTGGCCGGATGAAGTAATTGTCCAACGGGTTGTTGGACAAATTCCCTGGGGCCATAATGTGCGGCTCCTGGATCTCGTGAAGAATCCGGACGAGCGACTTTGGTATGCGCATCAGACGATCCAAAACGGCTGGAGCCGCAATGTGCTGGTTATGCAGATCGAGGCAAGGCTCTATCGTCGACAGGGAAAGGCGATCACGAACTTCGACCGCACGTTGCCGTCCCCGCAGTCTGACCTTGCGCAGCAGATCACAAAGACCCCTACAATTTCGACTTTTTGACACTCGGTCCCGAAGCGCACGAGCGCGATCTTGAGCGCGCATTACTCACGCATCTGCGCGACTTCTTACTCGAGCTTGGTGTCGGTTTTGCGTTCATTGGTAGCCAGTACCGGATCCAAGTCGGACAAGAAGAATTCTGGCTCGATTTGCTGTTTTACCATGTCAGGCTCCGAGCCTATGTAGTCATCGATCTCAAGATGCAGGCCTTTCGTCCGGAATTTGCGGGAAAGATGAACTTTTACCTATCGGCGGTGAACAACCTGCTCCGACATCCTGATGATCAGCCGAGCATTGGGCTTATCCTTTGCAAAACCAGGGATCGCCTTGTGGCGGAATATGCACTCCAGGATCTCTCGAAGCCCATCGGTGTGTCCGAATACCAGCTTGCAGCAGCGCTCCCCGAAAAACTGAAAGGCACTCTTCCGACCATAGAGGAGATCGAACGCGAATTTGGTAACACCTCGAGAAAGGGAGGAACGACGAGCGTTCCAGAGCAGGAGCAACTACCTTAAGGCTCGTGCCGCTTCGGATGCGTGACTGATTTTAATAAATCACCTCCCCTACGGAATGGACGCCCAAACTTCAGATAAGGCCTCTGCTTGTTCAAGGACAGTGAGAACGGCGGCATCTTGCAGGTCCGGCGGATAGCCATACTTGCGGAGAATCCGCTTTACTAGAACCCGCATCCGTGCGCGCGCTGCATCGCGGTGTACCCAATCCACCGTGACATTCCTCTTGATGCTGGTGACTAGCTCATGAGCGATGACCCGCAACGCTGGTTCGCCCATGGCTTCGCAGGCGCTTCGATTATTCGCAAGAGCCGTGTAGAAAGCCACTTCATCGGGCGTCAGACCGCTTTCTTCTCCTCGGTCACGTGCGGCCCTGATGTCTTTCGCAAGCTGGATAAGTTCTTCAAGCACCTGGACCGTCGTGATCGCATTGTTGTGATAGCGAGCGATGGCCTCCTCGAGACGCTCTGAAAAAGCCCTGGCTAACACAACATTGCGTTTGCCCTGCGCATGTACCTCACCATTGATGAGCTTGCGCAAAGCCTCAAGCGCTAAGTTCTTCTTTTCCATCTCTCGCACTTCAGCTAGAAATTCATCGGAGAGTATCGAGATATCGGGGCTGTCAATGCCGGCCGCCTTCATGATGTCGACGATTTCGGTCGAGACGACGGCGCGGCTGATAATCTGCTGGATAGCCAGCTCACGATCGACTGGGCTGCGGCCGTTGTACACTTTGCTCTTGACCAGTGCTGTCCGGACCGCCTGGAAGAATCCGACTTCCTCCCGGATTGTCAACGCCTCATCGCTGGCGCCCGCGAGAGCATAAGCTTTGGAAAGGGCGAGAACGGCATCATCGAAACGTCGGTGAGCACGCTTTTTACCTTCCTCGGTCGTCTCCTGTGCCGCGCCCTCCTGCTGCATCGAAAGCACCCATTCGATAGCGGCGGCCATAACGGCCAGCCGCTGGGCGGGTGTGGCCGTCGGGTTCAGAGCAGGGCGGTAATCAAGGCCGCCCTGCTGCGTCGGGGCGGAACATTTCTCGCACGATGTCATGTTTCTCCAGCATGACGAGGACGGCTTGAGATTCATCGATGCCGGTCCGACCGCGGTCGGCACGGGAATATTGACCGAGAGCCTCTTTAAGATATTGGGCAACGCCGATGTAATCGACGACGAGGCCAGCCGGCTTGTCGCGGAACACGCGATTGACCCGTGCGATGGCCTGCATGAGCCCGTGCCCCTTCATAGGCTTGTCGACATACATCGTGTGCATCGGAGGTGCGTCGAAACCGGTCAGCCACATGTCCGTGACAATAACGAGCTTCAGAGAATCCTTTGAATCTTTAGCGCGCTTCGCCAGTAATTCTCGTCTTGCCTTCGGCCGTTTGCCGATATGCTGCTGCCAGATTGGAGGGTCGGACGCATCGCCGGTCATGACGACCTTGATCGTGCCGGCCTCATCATTATCGCTGTGCCATGCGGGCCGTAAATCGGTGATCGCCTTATACAGTGCGACGCACACCGGACGGTTGACGCAGACAATCATGCCTTTGCCGTCAAGGGTCTCTAGGCGGGTCTCGAAATGCCGGACCAGGTCGTCGGCCACGAGCGCAAGGCGCGTATCGGACCCGATAATGGCTTCAACACCGGACCATCTACGGCTGACGCGCTCCCGCTCTTCAAGCGTATCGTCCTCTGTCAGAGCCGCAATCTCGGCGTCGATGCTGGCCTTCTGATCTTCTGGTAGCTCGATCCGCGCCAGGCGGCTTTCATAGTAAATTTCGACGGTCGCACCGTCCTCGACCGCCCGACTGATGTCGTAAACGTCGATGTACTCACCAAAGACCGCCGGCGTGTTGACGTCCTCTTTTTCGATCGGCGTACCAGTAAAACCGATGAAAGACGCGGCAGGCAGGGCATCGCGAAGATATTTGGCAAAGCCGTAAGAAATTTCGCCCTTCTTTGAAACCTTGGCTTTGAGGCCATACTGGCTGCGATGTGCTTCGTCCGCAATAACGACGACGTTGCGGCGAAGAGTGAGGGGACCTGCCTCGTCACCTTCCTGCGGCGAAAATTTCTGGATGGTCGTGAAGATCACGCCGCCAGCGGGGCGCTCATTAAGCAGGCTGAAAAGATGCTGGTGGTTTTCGGCCTGTACTGGCGTCTGCCGGAGCAGGTCCTTGCACATGGCGAAGGTTCCGAAAAGTTGTTCGTCAAGATCGTTCCGGTCGGTGATGATGACCAGGGTGGGATTTTCCATCAGCGTATGCTTGACAATCAGCCCCGCATAAAAGGCCATGAGCAGTGATTTCCCTGAGCCTTGCGTATGCCAAACAACGCCGACGCGCCGGTCGCCATCGGGTCCGGTGGCTTGCAGCGTGCAGGTCACTGCCCGGCGTACCGCATGGAACTGGTGATAGCCGGCCAGAATCTTGGCAGTTCCGCTGCCAGTGTCTCCGAAGACTATGAAGTCCTTCAGGAGATCTAGTAAGCGCCGCTTGTCGAAAACGCCTTTCACCAGAGTTTCAAGCTCCGGTGTCCCTTTAGGCGCTATATCATCGCCATCTATGGTGCGCCAGGGCATAAAGCGCTCGCGTTCGGCTGTCAATGAGCCGATACGTGCAGTCAGACCATCGGAGATAACAAGCGCGGCGTTCGTCCGAAACAGGGACGGAATTTGTTTTTTATAGGTATCAAGCTGGTTATAGGCACCATCGAGTGTGGCGTTTTCATAGCCAGGGTTCTTCAGCTCGAATACCGCGACGGGCAGGCCGTTAAGGAAGATCACAATATCCGGGCGTCGCGTCGCCTTGTTTTCGATGACAGTGAACTGATTTAAAGCCAGCCAGTCGTTTGCCTCTACGTCTTCGAAATCGACCAGGCGGGCATCGTCGTAAGTGATGACGCCATCCTCGCCATAAAACTCAACCTTGACGCCCTCCGTCATCGCCTTATGAAGCCGGCGGTTCTCATCAATCAGCGTCGGGTAGTCCGATTGCATGACTTGTCGTACGGCGTCGGCGTGCGCCTCCGAAGGCAGGCCAGGGTTCAGCCTCGCTACGGCTTTCATAAGCCGGCCCTTTAAGACGATATCGCCATAGGTGAAGCGTTCCGCGCTATGTCCGTCAGGGGCTATGTCGGAGGCGTTTTTAACGCTGTAGCCTAGCCTCTGAAGCCAGTCCAGTGCAGCCTCTTCGACATGGGATTCGGCAATGTGAGCGACCATTATTCGGCGGCCTCGGCGGGCACAGGCGGAGCGGAGCGCGCGGCATTTAGTGCTTCAATGTAGGCGTCCCGGTCCATCTGGTAAAGAAAGCGGCTAGGTGACGCCGTAATGGGGATGAAGTCTCCTGTGGGCAGATTGATTGTCACGGCAAGGCCCCCCTCTTCATCAATCTGGGTTTCGAGGCTGACAGCCGCGTCAATGAGGTCGTTGAATTGCGTAAAGCGCTCGTAAGGCTCTCTGGTCCGGATCAGATTGATCTCGGTTTCCAGATACGCCTGATGCAGAAAGGCTACTATGGCATCGGCGGAGAGAACCGCCGCCCGGCGGTGATACAGGGACAGCCGCTTGATGAACCCGTCTTTCCCATGGCTGATCGGTCCGGCGCTATCCCGGAGATCGTCAAGAGCATTGGTCAGTTTATGATGCTGAGAAACGAGCTTTTGGAATGCATTGTTTCGTACATCCCCCAGTTTTAGTATTCGGACGGCTGTGCTCACCCAGGTTCCGAAGGACGGATTGGCCTCTCTTGGTTTTACCGGCTGGACAGGGTCATCGAGTTCATCAATGATGACTCTGCACACTACTTCCACTGTGGCCTTGGCACAATCTATGGAAGCGTCATTATCTTCGGCAAAGCTATTTTCGAGCGCTTCGAACGTCTGTTGAAGCATCAAAGCTCCCGGCCAGTAAGCGCAGCATTCCCGGATGGCCGGATACCAATCGAGCATAACGGCACCTCCAGCAGAAGCGCGGTGGCTTTCTTTAAACCGATCTCTCCAGACATGAGCTTCGGCAAAAGCGAGTCACGGAGCCGCACAAGTTCTCGGCACTCCAACCTATTGGAAAAAATCTGGTCGAATAAAGGACCAATGAGTTGGTCCGCCAACGCAAGAACATCTCCAGCTGGAACGATCGCTTTTGCTTCCGCAATATGGTGGCGCTGAATGTGCCCCATGGTGGTCGCTTTGGCCGCAGCTATAGCTTGAAAATTTGGAAGGTGGTGAGCGATCCAGTAAAAAATTAGCCAATGAGGAAACCCTCGGCCGGTCACTTTGAAGAGGTGTTGGTTCAGAGCTCCTTTCCCTCCGGACCAGATCAGATGTGTTAAACTTCCGGACCAGGAAAACAGCAAATCACCATCATCCACAACGTATGCGGCGGGTATATTAGCTGATGCGCGACTAGTATTTGGTCTGATACCCTGACGAAGTTCGGCAATCTTAATTACGGGCAATGAATCGCCATTCTCCGGAGGATATTTCTGA
>CAVRRR010000002.1:0-443056 GCA_963723645.1 Terriglobia bacterium | reverse complement strand
CCGACTGAGCTACCTGGCCTCTATTGGAAGCTTCAGTTTAACAAACCGTTTTCCTCCCGCAACCCTGATATACTCCGCTTGACGGGCCCATTCATGGACGAGATGCGACTAGGTGATGTGATAGACGACCACTGCATTAAGTGCCGCCGTGTCACCAACCATTCCATCGTCTCTCTGGTGGAGGGTCAAGCTGCAAAAGTGAGATGCCGGACCTGTTATCACGATCATGACTACCGCCATGAGCAGGCACCCCCGTCTAAAAAAGAGTTGAAGCGCGCAGAAGCTGAAGCGCAAGCTGCTGCTGCGGCAGCGGAGAACGGTTCGGCGTCTGATCACGTCGATTCTGAAAAAGCTGCAAGCGGCTGAACGGCGCACGCGGAGAATAGAGCAGCTATGCGCGAGGCTCTGGCGCTTGAACTTATTCGTACCCTTCAGAGATTCGGACACCAGGCTTATCTCGTAGGAGGGTGCGTGCGAGATCGTCTCCTCGGCATCACGCCGAAGGACTTCGATGTCAGCACCGATGCTACTCCCGACCAAATCGCCGGTTACTTCCCCGGATCCTTACAGGTAGGCGCACACTTCGGCGTTATTCTTGTCACACGGCCGGGCGGGATCCAGGTGGAGGTCGCGACCTTCCGCACCGAAGGAACATATTCAGATGGCAGGCGGCCCGATCAAGTCCACTTCGTTCGCGACCCAGCCCTGGACGCGAGGCGTCGCGACTTCAGTGTGAACGGCCTGATGGAAGACCCGCTGGCGGGCGAAGTGCTCGACTTCGTCGGGGGTAGGGACGATCTCGCTCACAAAGTTATCCGCGCAATCGGCGATCCCGAGAGGCGTTTCCAGGAAGATTATCTGCGAATGCTCCGCGCTGTTCGATTTGCTGCGCGGCTCGACTTTTCGCTCGCTCCAGCCACCCTCTCTGCTATCCGGTCGCACGCGCACCGAATTACCGAAATATCTGCCGAGCGGATCCGGGAAGAGTTGGTTCGCATGTTGACGGACCGCGGAGCAAGACGCGCTCTTGAATTGCTCGATGAGTGCCGCTTGCTTGAGCACATCTTGCCGGAAGTCAAAGCCTTTCAAGGGGTCGAACAACCGCCAGAGTTCCATCCGGAAGGCGATGTTTGGAAACACGTTCTTTTAATGCTTGCCGAACTTCATCACGCCACAGTGACGCTCGCGCTTGGTGTTCTTCTGCATGATGTCGGCAAGCCGCCTACCTTCACCGTTGCGGATCGGATTCGCTTTAACGGACACGCCGAGGTGGGTGCCCTGATGACCACACAGATCCTTGAGCGGCTCAAATTCTCTGGGGATGTTGTAGCGCAGGTCACTTCCCTGGTCGCTAACCATATGCGGTTCAAGGATGTCCAACAAATGAAGCTCAGCACGCTCAAACGATTCCTTTGCCTGCCTGGCTTCGAAGAACACCTCGAACTCCATAGACTTGACTGCCTTGCAAGTAACGGCTTCACGGCCGCCTATCGTTTCGTCAAGCAGAAGCTCGTGGAATTCAAAGAAGAAGAGTTGCGGCCCCCTCGTCTCATCACCGGCCGCGATCTGATACAGGACGGCTATAAGCCCGGACCCGACTTTCGGCTTGCCCTCGATGCCGTCGAAACGGCCCAACTGGAGGGCGACGTAAATGATCGCGAGCAGGCTCTCGCTATCGCCCGGTCTATACTCGACCGAGCCGCCGCCTGAGTACTAGACCTGCGGGTCTTCGTTGCTGCCAAATTTGTTGTGGTATTCCAAGCCTGATGCTGCATCAAATACCCAAGCCCTGCCTTTCCATCCCACTTTGAGGATCCCTTCTTATGCCTGTTATTGAAGCGACTACAAACCTGCTTTTAGAATTGCGCGCTGTCCGGGCGGAGAGCGACCGGCTGTTTGATATTCTGACGCCCGAAGGACTTTTTGCAAGGCCGATCGCGGAGCGGCATCGTGTCATTTTCTACATTGGCCATCTCGATGGTTTCGACTCCATCCAGATTTGTCGCGAATCGCTCGGATTGCGATCACCTGACGTCGAATTCGACAGGCTCTTCCAGACAGGCATAGATCCCGACTCGTCGCATTTGCCGAGCGACACACCTGCGGACTGGCCTTCGCTTGAAAAGGTGCAAAATTACGTTCAGCGCTGTCGACAACACGTCGATGCCAACCTGGAACGCGCCTCTGAAGACGTCATCTCTATGGTGATAGAGCATCGGCTCATGCATCTCGAGACGCTGGCGTACATGTTCCATAATCTCGATTACGGCATGAAGCGGACGCAGTTGGCGGTACCGCTTGAGAAGACGCCTCGTAAGGCGCCGGCTAACGAATGGATGGAGATCCGCGCCGGACTAGTGGCCTTGGGAAAGCCTCACGACGGCACGTTTGGATGGGATAACGAATTCGAAGAGACTTGGTGCTCCGTTCCGGCTTTTCGCATGCAACAGAACAGCGTGTCGAACGGGGAATATCTCGAGTTCGTCCAGGCAGGCGGGCCCGTCCCGCACTTCTGGAACAAACGCGATCACGGTTTCTACTATCGCGGCATGTTCGAGGAGCTTCCCCTGCCTCTGGACTGGCCTGTTTACGTCACGCAGTCCCAGGCGGAAGCTTACGCTAAGTTCGTCGGTAAATCAGTGCCTACCGAAGAGCAGTTTCACAGGGCAGCTTACGGAACCTCTGGCGCAGACCAGCGCTGCTTTCCCTGGGGCGATGTGACGCCCTCTTCGCGATACGGCAACTTCGATTTTGAACGCTGGGATCCGGAACCAGTTGACGCGAGACCTCTTGGCAAGAGTGCCTTCGGCCTAAATCAGTTAGTCGGCAACGGTTGGCAATGGACCAGCACCATATTTCGGCCGTTTCCCGGATTTAAACCCGCACCCTCTTACCCAGGGTACTCTGCCAACTTCTTCGATGACGATCATTACGTTATGAAAGGGGGCTCGGCACGTACAGGCGCACGTCTGCTGCGCCGCTCTTTCCGAAACTGGTTTCGCCGCGATTACCCTTACATGTACGCGACGTTCCGGTGCGTGGAGAATTAAGTACATGTCTGCTGCTGCCGTACAAGCCGTTCTTTCTTCCTTCGCTCAGGATGTGGCTACAGGACTCTCTAGAGAGCAGAAGCAAATTTCTTCCCAATATTTTTATGATGATTTGGGAAGTGCGCTGTTTGAAGCAATAACGCTCCTTCCCGAATACGGATTGACCCGAGCCGACGAGCGCTTATTACAAGCTCATGCGGGGCATATCGCTGCAGCCTCGGGTCCGGTTGAAACAGTATGTGAATTGGGCAGCGGAAGCGGAAAGAAGACCCGCTATGTTCTCGACGCCTTACGTCAGCAGAACGCAAACCTGATATACCGGCCGATCGATGTTTCTGCGGCCGCACTGGAGCTCTGCCAAAAGGAAGTCGCAGACCTTGCACAAACCCGAGTCGTTTGCGCTGACTGGATGGATGGTTTGCGTGAAATCTCCCGATCGCGGTCGGATGCGCCTCTGCTACTGCTGTTCCTCGGCAGTTCAATAGGGAATCTTGAGCGCTCGACAATTCCGGAGTTTTTGACTCGCGTGTGCGCGAATCTCAGGCCTGGTGACTTGTTTTTAATCGGCTTCGATTTGGTGAAAGATATCGAAACCATGCTGACCGCTTACGACGATCCGATCGGTGTTACCGCTGCCTTCAATCTGAATGTCCTGAGTCGCATCAATCGCGAGTTGGATGCAGATTTCGATCTGCGTTCATTTGTCCATGAGGCCGTTTGGAATTCGGAGCAGCGGCGTATTGAAATGCATCTCTTGTCCGGTCGCGAGCAGACGGTTTCAGTTGGCGCGCTCGATACGTCGTTTCGCTTCGAACCCGGAGAGACCATCTGGACTGAGTCGTCTCATAAGTTTCTCGAATCGGAGCTGACCGACCTTGCCCACAGCGGCGGCTTCCAGCCTCTCCGTGTCTGGACTGATAGGGTCTGGCCCTTTGCGGAAGCACTCTGGAGCGTTCGGGCCTGATCTTAGCCCTTCGCCTGTCCGGCTCGTTGGGTAGCTCCCAGAAGCAATCGCCAGCTCTTCGAGTGGACTGGCATCCAGACGCGCTCTCCGCCTCCGTAGCGCTCTCCCCATCGCGCCATCTCGTTCGCATCGTGGCGCGTGATTTGCGATTGATACCCGGCGATCAAACGTCTCTTTCGCGTCCCTGCCCGGCGGCTTCTAACGATAACCGGCCGAAGCTGCACCTTGCTGATATCCTCGACTTCACCAACTCGCTCGCGTAGCGTCGCTTCAGGCGTCCACATCGCGTACGGCAGGTCTTCATAGAAGGAAAGGTTTTGCGCGCGTAGGATGCGTATCGCGGCCGCTCTTACCGTCACGTGGTCAATGTGGTTACCAAGTGCCAACGGCGCAAGACACGGGTACCCTACAAGGTGTATGATGCTTCGGCCTATTTCATCGATAGCCGCTTTGCTGAGGAGTAGCTGCGTCGCGGAATCGCACACCGCTGAGACCGGAATGTTTAGCCGGAGTGGAGCATCTACCAGATTCCCGTCTACAACTTCGATTGTCTCCGCAATCCGTGCCAATACACGCCGATCCTCTCGCCTTCGAGCGGCGCTAACGCTTCCCGCGTCCGTTGTTGTCATCCCAGGACCATAAGCGCTCCTGGTAAAGAAGTTGAGCACCGTTATTTTCGCTCCGGCTGCGCTCAACACAGAAAGACAATGGCACGCGGAAAAGGCGGCATCGTCGCGGTGCGGCGACAATACCGCCAAATCCAGCATCTATCCGGCGAGTGCGGGCAGCACGGTCATGGGTTGCCCCACAGCCACCGCGGCCGTTTTCGGCTGCCATGTGAATCCCGGCGCTGCTGCCACCTGCTTGCAAAGCGTTAAGGCCTGCGCGACTACTTGATCCATGTTGTAGTAACGGTAGGTGGCCAGCCGTCCTACGAAATGTACCCGGGGATGCTTGGCGGCGAGTTCTGCGTACCGTTTGTACAACGCCGCATTCTCAGGCGTAGGAACCGGATAGTAAGGATCTCCTTCCTTTGCCGGATACTCGTATACCACGCTCGTTTGTTTGTGCGATTGCCCGGTCAGATACTTGAACTCGGTAATCCGCGTATAAGCATGCTCGTTTGGATAGTTGACGACCGCCACAGGCTGGAAATGCTCGCTATTCACCGTTTCATGCTGAAACCGCAAAGAACGATAAGGCAGTTCGCCAAATCGAAAATCGAAGAACTCGTCCACCGGTCCCGTGTAGATCACTTCCCGAAACTTAGCCTGCTTCACAATCTCCGCATAGCCGCAGCCAAGCTGAATCGAAATGTTCGGATGGTCGAGCATGTTTTCGAACATCATCGTGTAA
Organism: Terriglobia bacterium; assembly: GCA_963723645.1. GTDB lineage: Bacteria > Acidobacteriota > Terriglobia > Bryobacterales > Bryobacteraceae > Bog-105. The sequence goes on along the minus strand of CAVRRR010000002.1, from coordinate 437,686 downwards.
CCATGCTTCGGCATCGCTTGAAAGCGATCGGTAAAGTATCGATCGTCTCGATTTGTCCTAACCGGTATACGGGCAGTAACCTGCGCGTCCAGTTCGGAAGGATCTTTCCCCCATTGTTTTCTCGTGTAGTTGCGGAACAACTTTTCGTAAAGATCTCTGCCGACCTTACTTACAACTACGTCCTCGGACGTTCTTACTGACGAGCGGGGCTCGGCTTTCTCGGCGAAAAACTCCTCCACTTCCTTTTCGGTCGAAAGCTTCAACCCGTAAAGCAGATTAACCGTGTCCAGGTTGATCGGCACCGGAACTAGCTTGCCGTCGACCGAGGCGAGTACCCGATGCTCGTAATTGCGCCATGCGGTGAATTGCGAAAGATACTCGAACACCTGCTCGGAATTTGTGTGGAAAATGTGCGGCCCGTAACGATGTATCAGCAAGCCGTCGGTATTGAGGTGATCGAACGCGTTTCCGGCGATGTGTGGACGTCGATCAATGATCAACACCTTCTTATTGAACTGGGTGGCCATTCGCTCTGCGACCACAGCCCCCGCGAAACCTGCTCCGACGATCAAATAATCAAACATGGGCAACGCCTTCCGACGCTTTCTGCGTCAACTGTATTGTTCCGGCAACATGAGAATTTGCAACTTCGCGAATCAGCTCGCTCATGCGCGCCCAAGTCGTATCCCAGGAAGACTGAGATAGAAATTGATCGACTTGTGTCCGGAACTCCGGGGACGGCTTCGCTGCGAGATATGTGTCCGCGATTTCGACAAACTGCTCCGCACTTCCCGCGATGCCTGCCATGCGTTTCTCACCGTAAGGCGTCACAACATCCCGGATTGCCGTACTGATAACCTGCAGACCCGCGGCCAGATACTCGGGCGTCTTAGTCGGACTGATAAAACGGGTAGATTCATTCAAGGCAAAGGGCAGTATCCCGATTTGCCAGCCTGAAAAATACGCTGGTAGATCGGCGTACTGCTTCATGCCCAGGTAATGGATGTTACTCGCGCGAGGGAGCGAAGCGTCATCGATCTTCGCTACCGGGCCAAGCAGCACAAACTGCCAGTCGGGTCGTAGCGCTGCCACCTTCGCCACCAAATCGAGGTCCATGCGTTCATCGATCACGCCCGCGTAACCGAGGCGCGGTTGAGGCAGATGAGCTTGATCTTCCGGCTCCTTCTCGATCGTGAGCGCGCGCGCAAAGTGAGCTACATCCACGCTGCTCGGAAATAAGTAGACTGCCGGATGCTGCTTGCGCTTCGATTCGTATAAGCTCGACCCGCCTGTGAAAACCAGGTCCGCTTCCTTGAACAGCTCGAGTTCGTTCGCACGCATCGCCGAAGGAGCGCCTGAGAAAGAGGACAGCTCATCCATGCAGTCGTACACGGTTGCGAGGGGTCTCAGCTCTCCTGCAAACTCTCTTGCCATCGGAGTGTAGTACCACGCTACGTAATTCTCGATTTCATACTGGTCGAGCATGCCGCTCAGGAGACGTTTCTGTTCATCGACTATCTGCGCATGCTGCAGCCCATTAGGCAGAACAGGAGTAAGTACGTGCACACCGGTTTTGGCACAGACCGAAGATCGTAAGTGCGGTTCTCGATCCTCATAAACAGGTTCCTCAAAGAAGAAAACTCTGTTCTCTCTCGCGAATCGGCTCATCAGGTGCTGCGGTCTCTGAAATACAAAACTCCAGCGAAGATGAGAAAGGCAAATCAGGTCTGTATGTATGAAGTTCATGTGGTGCTGAGGTACTCCCTGCAAATCTCCGCTGTTGCGCGCGGACCGCGTGCGCCAATGGCCAGTGAATACTGCGTGCTCCGTTTTCGTCCGGATGGTCACAAAGGCCGTTCTGGCAATGACGATCGTCATCCCATCCGGGATGATTTAATATCGGATAAAGACAAATTCCTCCTACTGGAATGCCGATTCTCCTGGCTTCTGAAACTTCGGCGCAAATGTAGTTGAACCACTCGGCGCGCCAGCCGTCTTCTGTGCCCGTCTCGGAGACAAAAATCGGACGCTTATATCGCATCCACACTTCTTCTAGGATCCGATGAAACGGTCGGTAACGCGCATCCTCCCGCAGTAATCGGCCGCCGTGATGCACCCACTCATTCCTGTCGTAAAAGTTAATGCCAAGAATGTCCAGATACTCCGGCCTGCCGCCAAGTTCAGGAGCCAAGGCCCCCGAAATCATGTCCCAGGACTCAAATTGCGCTAATCGGTACATCTCCGCATCTGAGCCGCTGCCCGGTAGATCGGGGTTCTCTACGATATGAATCACAGGTTCCGGCGATACCAACCTCACACCCGGTAACTCGTTCAGCAGAATCTCACTCGCCGCGGCAGCCGCTCGGACGAGATTATGCTTTAAGTCGCGTCCATGCCCGGTCAGATACGGATTTATGCTTGCAGCATCGCCGCCGGCCCACGATAAAAATGAAATCTCGTTTACCGGTGCAATAAGACGGCAAGGGTCGGAGCGGCGTTTAAGGTGGCGCGCCGTTGCCAAAGTAAACTGCGCAAAATCCGAGCTGAAGGAAGAAGCAAGCGGATCGACGTGGTCCGGCCAGCCGAAATGCAGCAGGTCGAGGATTACTTGCGTATTAGTAATTGCTGCAGGATCCAGAATTTCGTCGAGCGATCCGAAGTCGTAGCATCCTTTCGAGCTTTCAATCAGATGCCAGCGGGCGGACTCTCGAACAGTGCTGATACCAAATCGGTGAAGAAGCTGATAATCTTTTTGTGCGAACCGGTCGTGCCCCGTCGCGTTGATAAGATCCACACGCTGGCCATTGCGCCGCTTGTGGGTCGAGCTCTCAAATCCAGCCTGTAAAAAGCTCTGAAAGATACACTTATCAACTGCCAAATATATTCCCTCGTCCAGAAGCGGCCGCTAAGCAGCCAGCAAGATGCCACAGACACTAGACGTGTCTCGAGGGACTGTAGAACCCGGGACCGGGTTGCTCCGCTACGTCCCCGCGTTAAGTAGACTCAGATACCAGGATACAGTTACATGCTTTGTAGAGCAGCGTACTAACCTCCTGCGCTACTCGTTGTACTGTTGCGCTGCCAGACGTCCGAGCGTTGTAAGTCCCTGAAACAGAAGATTTAACGAAGGATTTAAGTGCTTGCCCGGCACGGAATCTTTCGCTTCTGATTCGGGAAGCGCAAATCTGTTCACCGTTTCGAACACCGTGCGGTTTACTTCCGGCGCCAAAGCTTCCAGAGCTACTAGTACCTTCGCGGGCACTGAAATCGTCCAGACATCTTTCCCTTCCATCATCGCGTTGCAGATTTCTTTCGCTGCTCGCCCGGCCGCCACGGAAAAGCCAGGCAAATTCCCCAGCAGCCCGAACCACGCGAATTCTTTTTTTGCAGCCCCTTTGAACTCCGCATTCAAATATGACCCAGTTCGCATCAGTCCTGGAACTACAGTTAAAACGTCGATACCTTTCTTCTTTAGTTCCACCGTTAAACCGGTTGAGAACCCGACGAAGGCGAACTTAGCGCAGCTGTAAGGAAGCAGATGGGGCACGCTGACGCGGCCTCCAACCGACGTGATGTTCACGATATTTCCGGACGCCTTCGAGCGCATCAAAGGCAGAACAGCATGTGTGAGATTCACAGGAGCCCAGAACATGAGGTCCATTGCGGCCTCATAATCTTCCTTGGTTAGCGAATCGAAAGATCCGACGGTAATACGCCCCGCATTGTTGATCAGAACGTCGATGCTCCCGAGTTGACTGGCTATGCGACGCGCCAGATCCGGAAGCTCCGTAGCTTTCGTGATGTCCACCGGAAAAGAGTGCGCTTCGATCCCGCTCTCTTTAAGCAGGGCGCAAGCGCGATCGAGTTCCTGTGCGCCCCGGGCGCACAGAGCCAGTCGTGCTCCCCGGGATCCCAACTCTCTCGCCAACGCTAGCCCGAGTCCGCGCGAACCCCCGGTGATTAAGGCAACCTTGCCGCGCAGATCGAAATGCTTGGGCGGAGTTCGCAAGAACTTGCGCGCGGCAAAGACGGTAGCGGCGCACAACCCGGCCACACCAAGCCAAGTGCTTGCACTCGAGTATTGCTCTGCCTGCTTGGGCACCGCTTTTTCGATCGCCATGATTCTTAACTACCTAGATGCGGCTTTGCCCGGAGTCTTGCGCCCTGAACGCTCCTTCCCGAATAATTTCGAGGTCTGCGATCGAAACCCCACCTGTCAAATCCAGCCGCTTTTCAACTGGCAGGCGCTGATATTGCTGGTGCTATCCTGTCCGTGTATCAACCCGTTTGCATTCCTCTTTCGGGGCCGGTAGCTCAGTTGGTAGAGCATCGCACTTTTAATGCGGTGGTCCCGGGTTCGAGTCCCGGCCGGCTCACCACATTCAAAATTGTCCTGAGGTTTTGAGTCGCTCTTCGGACTTACGGAGCGCTATTGCTGCGCGAACATATCCACGATCGGCAGCTCGATTCTTCCCGTGACGCAGGATGGAGTCGAACGATTCAAAGGTGCACTCGCACGAGTAAATCAGGCTCTCTTCCTCTTAGGGTTAAAGATCCAGGTCACCGGAACACCCAGTTGGAAGTATTCACCCGCGCGAAGCACGAGGTCGGGCAGACGATCTCCTGGCGAAACGAGCTCGATGCAAAGCAGCGGCGGTTGCTCGATCGCAAGCTCTGGGCGCGGCGCACTCGCGGCGAGATCATCACGTTTGGCACGCGATACTTCCGCACTCGGATCTTGAGGCGAGTTTCGACAATACCTGAATCTGCCATGTCTGCTCCTGCTGAAAACAAAAAGCGGCGATAAGTGTTTGCAGCCGTCCATGCGGCGGTGCACCCACATTCCTCTCCAGGAGGAAGCCGTCAACAAAATCGCAGTCGGGCTGATAGCTGGTATGGAATACTCGTACTCGCTGACTACGTGCCGTGGAGCCGTCGCCATCTCAGGACAATCGTAACGGAGAACTATTGAAGGTCGAGCGACCGGAAATGGCACGGTTTCGAGATGAGTCTTGCCCCGAGGTGGCTACCTCGCAAGCAGATGCGCAGCGAGTCGGGACCGATTCATCAGCCGTTCAGCCATTCCACCCGATCGTCCTCGCCGCCGGTCTCGAGCCAGTCCGTTATGCGTTGCGCCAGGTCAGGTCGCCAGTGGTCGTGCAGAACGCGGTTGGCGTCTGTCACGATCTCGAGTCTGCGGGCACTCTCCTCCGTCCCTGGCTGCTTCGGCGGAGATTGCTGGAAAAGAAGATACCAGGAGAGGCGATCGGATTCAGGCCGCATATCCGATACTTCTACTAGCCGGCAGATCCAATATTGATCCTGCGCGGTGAATTCATGGTTGTTCAACGGGAAAGCCGACCGAAGGTCATACTCAGACATCGTACAATTGGATAGCCGTCGTAGCGCTTAAAGTTACACTCTGACGGCATTTTCCACCGGGCTCTACCGGAAAATCGCCCGTGCGGTATAATCCGCCCGAATCAAAATCGTCTTTCGCGCGTCCAATATACTGAGAAATCGCTATGAACCGCCACACCCAAATGATCAACGATCGTTACGAAGCCATGATGTTTGCCAAGACTTCGGAGCAGGCGCGCACAGCAGCTTACCAGCTGATTAAAGTGGTGCTGGGCGAAGAAGCAACTGCAAAACCTCTGGAAGAAGCACTGCGGGAATGTTGCAGGATTCTTCGACCCTCGCAGGACCCTCGTGAGCAACAGCGCTTTGAGGCAGAGTTCATCGAACTCGGCATATGGCCGAATTCTGCACACAAGATCGCTGCCTGAGCTCCTCCCTGTTCTGAGGACCGACTTTGTCTGAAAATCGTACGGAGCTACTTCAGCACTACTTGCGCAACGCCATTGGGGCCGAAAGAGAGCTGGAGTCCCAACTCCAGGCATTTGCCAGGGAAACAGAGGACGACGATGAAGTTCGTTCTCTGTTCAGCACCCATGCCGATCAGACACGATCGCACCACAACCGCCTGACGTCCCGTCTCGGACAGCTCGATTCCGGTGCGTCCGGCACCAGCGGAACGGGAACCCCGGTCCTGAACGTGGGCCCGACCGTACCTCAAGAGACACACTCCATTGAAGAGCGTGTCCTGCACAACCTTCTGGTGAGCTACACGGCCGAAACAGCCGAATGCGCCATGTACGAAGCCATTGCTGCTTTGGCGCGCGTCGCCCGCGACACCACCACCGAAAACCTCGCGTTGGAAATTCAAGGCGAGGAGCGTACAACCGCTGAAAAAATCTGGCATTTCCTGCCGTCGCGCTCCAAAATTGCCTTTAATATGCTCACGATTTCCGAACTCGATCCCTCCGTAGAGACGAAGCTGGCGGATGATCGCCTGATCGGAGGGTAGTCGCTTTGGCTACAAAACGCGTCAAGTCTTTTACCAGGACCAAGCGCGTCAAAGCTGTAGCGCGCCAGCGAGTTGGTCCGCCCAAACCCGCCCGCCCGCTTGACGAGAAAGCTGCCAAGCCCAAACCGAAGTACAAGACCCGGTGGCAGGATGCCGTCGAGGAGTAACACTTCCTGAACTCGTCAGCTCCGAACCTCCCTGCAAGCGTTCGTATTGTTGAAGTCGGCCCCCGCGACGGTCTCCAGAACGAACCCACTATCCTTTCCGTCGGGGCGCGTGTCGCTCTCATCGAAGCCCTTGCCGCAGCCGGCTTGACTTTCATTGAATGCGGCAGCTTTGTCTCTCCCTCGAAAATCCCACAGATGGCCAATACGGCATCCATTTTCTCGCAGCTCCGGCGTCTGCCGGGCGCGACCTATAGCGCTCTGGTGCCGAACCTCAAAGGCTGGGAGCAAGCTGCTGCCTGCAAGCTCGACGAGGTCGCCGTCTTCGTTGCCGCCTCGGAACAGTTCTCTCGTGCGAATATCAACTGCTCGGTTCAAGAGAGCCTGCGCCGTTCAGAGGAAGTGGTTCGCGCTGCTGGATCAATAGGCATTCCCGTGCGCGGCTACGTCTCCTGTGTCCTCGGCTGTCCCTTCGCCGGCGAGATCGAAACGGCCGCGGTGGCGAACGTAGCTGACGCGCTTCATAGGATGGGATGCCGCGAAATCTCCTTAGGAGACACGATCGGGGTCGGCACTCCGCTCGCGGCGCGGCGAATGCTGGACGCCGTCGCTCAAGTCGTCCCCCTGAGCCATCTCGCCGTTCACTATCACGACACCTGGGGTCAGGCCCTGGCAAACGTTCTTGCCTCGCTCGAGGTCGGTGTCTCCGTCATTGATAGCTCCGTAGCGGGCTTGGGCGGCTGTCCATTCGCGCCGGGAGCCGCCGGCAATCTCGCCACCGAAGATCTCGTTTACATGCTCGACGGTATGCATATCCATTCCGGCGTCAACCTTCGGAAACTGGCAGCGGCCGGATCGAGCATTTGCGCTTTGCTCGGAAAGCGCCCCGCCTCGAGAGTCGCTATCGCGCTCGAAGCCTCCAGCCAAGCCCGCGCCTGACTCACAAGCCTACTTGAGTTATCATCTCCACTAATGCAGGTGCCGTACCGCCGGTGAACAAGATCTTTCCTGGCACTGATGAGGCCGTAGCCGATATCACCACTGGCTCTTCCATCATGATCGGTGGCTTCGGATTGTGCGGCATACCGGAGAATCTTCTCGCCGCACTCATTCGCCGGCGTCCCACAAACCTGCACACCATCAGCAACAATTTGGGCGTCGATGGTTTCGGCATGGGAAAGATGCTTGAAGCCGGCATGATCGCCTCTCACACCGGTAGCTACGTCGGTGAGAACCGCCTGCTCGAATCGATGGTGATCGCCGGATCGCTTGAAGTCGACCTGATTCCGCAAGGCACGCTCGCCGAGCGCATCAGAGCCGGCGGCGCGGGCATCCCCGCTTTCTTCACTCCGGCCGGTGTCGGCACCGTCGTTGCCGAAGGGAAAGAGACAAGAGAGTTCGACGGCCGTACCTTCATCATGGAACGCGCGCTGGTCGCCGATTTCGCTCTGGTCAAAGCTTGGCGCGGAGATCGCCTCGGCAATCTTGCGTATCGCAAAACCGCCCGAAACTTCAACCCCATGATGGCCACCGCTGCCAAAATCACCATCGCCGAGGTGGAGGAATTAGTCGAACCCGGTTCTATCGATCCCGATCACGTTGTCACCCCCGGAATCTACGTCCAGCGCCTCATAAAAGGCGAGTCTTACGAGCATCGCATCGAGCGTCGCACCGTACGTCCCGTCAAAGTTCCATCATGAGCCTCACGTCTGCAGTTCCCGTCGGCTCGTCGGACGCCGCCAATGCAAAGCGCGAGCGCATCGTTCGCCGCGTCGCTCAGGAGCTTCAGGACGGCTTTTATGTAAACCTCGGCATCGGTATGCCGACCCTGGTAGCCAATCACGTACCTTCCGGTATCGAAGTCATTCTCCAATCCGAAAATGGCATGCTCGGGGTCGGGCCATACCCGGAGCAGGGAACTGAAGACCCCGATCTCATCAACGCCGGCAAAGAGACCGTAACCGAACTCCCGGGCTCTGCCTACTTCTCGAGCGCCGATTCGTTTGCCATGATTCGCGGCGGCCACGTAGACCTCAGCATCCTCGGCGCCATGGAAGTAGATGAGGTGGGCACGCTCGCCAATTGGATGGTGCCTGGAAAAGTGGTCAAAGGAATGGGCGGCGCGATGGATCTGGTCGCAAGCGCCAGGCGCGTTGTCGTCGCCATGGAGCACACCACAAAATCCGGCGCTCCGAAAATTCTCTGCAAGTGCACGCTTCCCGTCACCGGTCTGAAAGTAGTCAACACGATCATCACTGAATTGGCTGTTATCTCCGTCACCGCCGCTGGCTTGCAGCTCGATGAACTTGCGCCTGGCCTCACCGTCGCGGACGTGCAAAGCGTCACCGAACCGAAGCTCATTGTGAGCCCCGCGCTCAAGCCCATCGAGCTGTAGCTCGCCTCGTTCCGCTAAAATCATCCCAGCATGGCGGAAACTCCCTGGGGTGAAATCCTCGTCAACGATGCGCACGTCCATTTCTTCTCACGAAATTTCTTCGACGGCCTCGCGCGGCAGAAAAAATCTGGGGATGCCGATTCCCTTGCTCCTCTGTTGAATTGGGAAATCCCGTCCTTCGACCCGGTGATCCTCGCGAATCGCTGGGCGGCCGAACTGCAGGCGCAGGGCGTGGGCCGAGCCTGTTTGATCGCCAGTTCGCACGCCGACGAAGCGAGTGTAGCCGCCGCCGTCCACGCTCACCCCGACCGCTTCTACGGTTTCTTCATGTTCGATCCCGTGCAGCCCGATGCCATGGACCACCTCCGTCGCGCCGTTCGAAACCCGGATCTGCACTGTGTCTGCTTTTTTCCGGCGATGCATACCTACTCCATCGCCGACCCCCGCCTCGTACCGATGTTCGAGCTCATCTCTGACCATCACCTCGCCGCCTTCGTCCACTGCGGAGCGCTCAGTGTGGGTGTTCGCAAAAAGCTGGCGCTGCCCAGCCAGTTCGATATGCGATTCTCTGACCCGCTGAACCTCCATCCCGTCGCACTCCACTTCCCGCAGATCCGCTTCATCGTTCCTCACTTCGGCGCAGGATTTTTGCGTGAAGCCCTGATGCTCGCCGATCTCTGCCCGAACGTTTCCTTCGATACCTCCAGCACAAACCGCTGGATGGCTTACGAAGGGCTTGACCTGCGCACCATTTTTCGCAGAGCCATTGACCTGCTCGGGCCGGAGCGCCTGATTTTTGGCACCGATTCCAGTTTCTTTCCGCGAGGCTGGCACCACGCCGTCTTCGAGCAGCAGTCGAAAGCCCTTTACGAGCTGGGCCTCGATGCGCGGCAGGCCACTCTGATTCTCAAGACCAACCTCGAGCAACTCCTGGAACCCAGGTTGGCTTTCATGACGCCGTCTAGCCCCGCCGCACTATCCCGCTAAGATTTTTCTGCGAATGTTTGCCCGTGTCACGCACTCTATCCGTGAACCTAGTTATGAAACGGATTTCTGTAGTCCCGTTCCGGCCCGATCGGCGTCCCGGCTTGACTCTTCCCTTCGCCCTTCCCCCCGAAGCGAATGCCGCTCAAATCTCCGTTCTTCCTGAGTTCGAGGGCGCCAGGCCTTTCCGCCGTGAACGCTGGAATGAGCTCCAAGCGTATCGGCCCTCCGTCCTTATCGGTTACGGATTTGACCTCCAGCGGCTTGCCCAAACCGTACGCCACGGCGACATCGATCTCACAACCGTCGATCGCGCCATCTTCGCCCTAACCGATTCCGGTTCCAATCCCGTCTCCGAGAAGTTGCGCGAAGACCTCTGGCGGACCTTCGGCGTACCGCTATACGAACTGATCGTCGTCCCTGGCTGCAGACTGCTCGCCTCCGAGTGCGAAGCGCACGATGGCTGGCACGTTCAGGCAGATGCCAGCGCTTACTCGATTCATGGTGAACTCGTCTATGACGTTCCCCCTGTCACAAGGCTACACACCGGTTTTACAGGCGAAATCGAAACTTCCCCTTGTCCCTGCGGCCGCCCCACTCCTCGTCTGCAGAACCTCGTCCCCTGCCTGCCTCGCCCTTACGAACAGCACTTGGCTGCCGCAGCCTGACGTTCCTTTTTTTGTGTCGGGAGTGCGTACCGTGCTTTGATGGCACAGACGCCGCCCCGTCCTTACCGCCGGAGTGGTAAAGTTCTGCAAGGCCCACTCACACATAGTGAATCAAACATTTCGAACTGGTTTCGTTGCGGCTCTCCTTTTTGGATCCCTGCCGCTGTTTCCTCAAGCCCCCGGCACACCACCCAAATACGATCCCGCTTCAGTCAAGCGTGGACAGGACCTCTTCGTCGCTACCTGCGGGTTCTGTCACGGCTCGCACGCTAAGGGCGGTGAGAAAGGTCCCGACCTCCTCCGCTCCGTCCTCGTTCTCGATGATGAAGGCGGCAAGAGTATCGGTCGCGTGATCCTTAAGGGCCGTCAGGAAAAGGGCATGCCCAAGTTCTCGATGACGCCCGACCAGATCACCGACATCGCCAACTTTCTACATAACTCAATCGCCGCCGCCGCTAACCGCGATGATTACAAACTGCTCAACATCGTCACAGGTGATGCCAAAGCTGGCGAGACTTACTTCAACGGTGCCGGTCAATGCGCCACCTGTCACTCCGTAACCGGCGATCTCAAAGGCATCGGCAAGAGATACGAGCCCATTACTCTGCAGGACCGCATCCTCATGCCGCTCGATAGATCAAATCCCACGCCTGCTCCTTCCGGCAAGCCCACCCTTACTGTTACCGTGACTACGCCCTCCGGCCAGGCATTCACGGGCGTTCCCGTCAGCCTCGATGACTTCACCGTTGCGCTGCGGGATGCCGCCGGCGACTTTCATTCGTTCACGCGCGTCACTCCTGACAACCCGCGCGTCGAACTCCATAATCGGGTGCAGGCGCACTCGGACATGCTCATGCACTACTCCGATTCCGATATCCACAATCTGACCGCTTACCTGGTGACCCTGAAATGAAAATCTTTCGCGAGGTACTCACCATCTGCCTCAGCCTCGCCCCCCTTACGGTCTCTGCCCAACTGCTCGATCCGGCTTTGCTTAGCAAACCGGCCACCGATGCCTGGCCGACCTACTACGGCGACTACTCAGGCCGCCGCTTTAGCTCGCTCTCCCAAATCGATCAGAGCAACGTCAAACACCTGACCCTCGCCTGGATCGATCGCGTCAAAGTGGGTCCGGGCAACAATGCCATCGTCGGTGGTGAAGGCCCGCCGCCCACCGAGAGCTCTGCGAATAATTCCGACGCCTCCACCATCAAATCCACCCCTCTCATGGTCAACGGCGTTCTCTATTTCTCAACCCCCGATAACGCCTGGGCAGTCGACGCCCGCTCCGGCCGTGAAATCTGGCACTATTTCTGGAAAACTCGCGGCGGCATCCACATCGGTAACCGCGGCATGGGCATGTACGGCAACTGGCTCTTCTTCGAAACTCCCGACAACTATCTCGTCTCGCTCGACGCTAAAACCGGCAAGGAGCGCTGGCACAAAGAAATCGCGGATGTGAAGCAGGAATATTTCTCCACTCCCGCCCCAATTGTCATCGGCAATCATGTGCTCGTCGGAACCGGCGGCGATTCGCTCGATGTGCCCGGTTTCCTCGAAGCTCACGATCCCGAAACCGGCGACGTCCAGTGGAAGTGGTGGAGCGAGCCTCTTAAAAAGGGCGACCCCGGCTCCGAATCCTGGCCCGACGAATACTCCATGCGCCACGGCGGCGGCATGACCTGGATCCCCGGCACCTACGATCCCAAATTGCATCTCTACTACCTCGGCACCGGTAATCCCAACCCCGTGTTGACCGGCCGCAGTCGCCAGGGTGACAACCTTTACACCTGTTCCATAGTCGCCCTCAATGTTGATACCGGCAAGCTCGCCTGGTATTACCAACCCTCTCCGCACGACACCCACGATTGGGACTCTGTCCAAACCCCTGTGCTCATCGATGGAGAGTTCAACGGCAAACCCCGCAAGATGCTGGCGCAAGCCAATCGCAACGGCTACTTCTTCCTGCTTGACCGCACAAACGGCCAGAACCTGCTCACCGCGCCCATGATCCGCACCATGAACTGGTCGAAGGGAACTGCTCCCAATGGCCAGCCCATCCCGAATCCGAAGAAGGAAGCCACCATCGAAGGGGTCCTGGTCTCACCTCCTTCTGATGGAGCCACGAATTGGCCGCCCCCGAGCTTCGATCCCGAAACCGGTCTGTTTTACGTCGGCCTTTCGCAATCTTTTAGCATGTTTTATCTCACCGACACTGATCCTCACCCGGAAGGCTACGGCGCAGCCGAACGCTTTGTCGGTTCTTATGGCGGCAGTCTTGAGGCCATCGATTACAAAACCGGCAAAGTAGCTTGGGAGCATCGTTATACATTCGGCGGAGGTCCAGTGGGAATCCTGACGACGGCCGGCAAGCTGCTCTTCACCGGAGACGGTTCAGGTCATGTGGTGGCGTTTGACCCTGCGAACGGAAATATCCTGTGGCATGCCGGCTTAACCGACGATGTGAGCAACGGCCCCGAAACCTATCTTCTCGACGGCCAGCAATACCTGGTAGTGGGTGCGGGCGATTCGCTCTACGCCTTTACCGTCCAACCCTGATTTGCGCGTTCGGCGAACGCGTCTCTGCAATACCGCGCGATCGCTACTCTGTCACGTTTACAGCCTTTCCGGTTCTGATCGATTCCTTCGCAAGCTCAATCAGTCGTATGACTCTTACGTTTATATCCATTGCAGTCAACCCCTCCACCGGCTTGTTCTCTTTCATCCGCGAAACCATGTAAGCGATGGGCTCACTCTCCTGCGGTGCCAGAGGCGTTACCGGCACCTGTCGCTTGTCTCTGCCCACCTGTAGATCCACTTCTCGCGCGTTCATGTGAATGCTTCCCGGCTCTTTCCCGTCCGGCCGCCCGAAGATCTCCAGATCCTGAAAGCCGCGCGGCAGATCCCAGCTCGCTTCAAAAATCCCAGTCGCATTCGGATACGTCAAAACCAGCACCGCATTGTCTTCCACCTTGGGAAACAGCTCCGGCCGCAGATGTTCGGCAGTTGCGTAGATTGTCTTCGGCATTCCCAGGTACCACAAACTCCACAGCACGTTGTAACACCCGAAATCCATCAGCGCGCCGGCGCCATTCTTCACCGGATCCGTCAGCCAATCGACGAAGAATTTCGCACCCGGATCTTTCGCGAACCCGAAGCCGTGCCCTACGATTCCATGCAGCCGGAACACCGTACCCACGTCACCTCGGTCCACGGCCGCCTTCTCGGTGTAATTGGTAGGCCACCATGCCATCTGATAATTAGTCATCACGCGAATGTGATATTCCCCGGCGAGTCTGCGAATCTCCTTCGCGTCCTCATACGTGCTCGCCAGCGGCTTCTCGTAAATCAGGTTGATGTGCCGTGGCGCGCACACCTTTGCAATCTCCAGATGCCGGTTGTTCTCGACAAACGCCCACACGATATCGGGCTTCGTTTCGTCAAGCATCTTCTTGTAGTCCGTGAAGAGCAGGCTGTCCGGAATCGTCACTTTTCCTCCGGCTTCAACCGACTTCTTCACACTAGCCGTCAGCTCCGCATTCGGCTCCGCAATCCCCACCAGCTTCACCGATTTGCCCTCCAGCATCCTCGGCAGATGCCCCAGCACATGCAGGTGCACCAAGCCAATAACCGCAATCTTGTAGGGCTGATTCTCCTGCGCCACACCCAGTGCGCCCAGCACCGCCAGCGAAAAAACAAGTCGTAGTAAGTTCCGCATCCGCCTCAGACTGTAACACCTCCGCCGCATGCCGCTGCCGCGCAGTACCCGCTGATAAGATGATGAGCGCCGCATGCGATTCACACTGGGCGCTTTCTGCGCCGCGCTCCTCTTTTCCGTTTCTTCCTTTGCCGCCGATTCCTTCGCTTTGAAGAATGGCGATCGCGTCGTCTTCTACGGCGACAGCATCACCGACCAGCGTCTCTACACCGTCATCGCCGAGACCTACGTCGCCACGCGCTACCCCGATCTCGACGTCCGGTTCGTCCACTCCGGCTGGGGTGGGGACAAAGTCAGTGGTGGAGGCGGGGGCCCCATAGACGTTCGCCTCTCGCGCGATGTCCTCGCCTACAAGCCCAGCGTCATGACGATCATGCTCGGCATGAACGATGGCCTTTACCGGGCCGAGACTGAGGCCAACGACGAAGTCTTTTTCAACGGCTACAAGCACATCGTCGAAACCGTGAAATCGACCCTTCCCGGCGTCCGCATCACTGCCATTCAGCCGTCGCCCTACGATGACGTCACCCGCCCGCCCTTGTTTCCCGGCGGCTACAACGAAGTCCTCATCAGCTTCAGCAAGTGGATCGGCAACTATGCGGAGAAGACCGGCCTCAATGTCGCCGATCTGAACACGCCTGTTGTAGCCATGCTCCGCCGCGCCAACGAACTCGATCCGGTCGAAGCCCAAACCATCATCAAGGACCGCGTGCATCCGGGCTTTGCCGGCCATCTGATCATGGCTGAAGCGCTCCTCAAATCCTGGCACGCCCGGCCGCTTGTCTCCTCTGTCTCCATCAGCGCCGGTTCATCACCCAAACTCCAGGCCGCCGAACATGCAACCGTTACCGGTCTCTCATCGGAGAACGGCCTCTCGTGGACTGAAACGGAAGATGCGCTGCCTCTTCCCTTCGCGCAATGGCAGCAGAACTGGGGCGTCGGTCCCATTCCTCTCGTCCTTAGAAGTTCGGATGTGAGTCAGGCGCTCAACGACGAAGCCCTCAAAATCACTGGCCTCAAGAGCGGCGTGTATACGCTCACCGTCGATGGCGCAAAGGTCGCAACTTTCAACAATGACGAGCTGTCCCGTGGCGTCAACCTTGCGCTCTTCGACTCACCCATGACTAAGCAGGCGAAAGAGGTTTATGACCTCACCGTTTCCCACTGCGACGTTCACAACGACCGCTGGAGAACCGTGCAGGTTCCGCTCGCTGCTTACAACTTCCCGGCCGCGCCACCAGCGATGCAATCCGCGGATACCCTCGAAGACGCCATACTTCAAAAACGTCGTGAGGCCGCTAAACCGCACCCGCACAAATTCGATCTGGCGCCCGTCTCTTAAGCTGACAGAGCCGCCGACGCCCGCTCCGCTCAGAGCACCCTGACGCTCACGTGCTCTTCCGGTCCCTCTCTCACCGCGAGGCGATTCCGCAAAGGACTCCCGAACTTGGGAAACGAGACCTCCATCACGTCACCTGGCGATAGCTCGACGCCGTCTCCGAAACTGAACGCATCCGCGCCGAAGAAATGCACATGAGCATCTCCGGGCCGGCGGTGCGCTTCGTACTTGAAGTGATGGTGCTCCAGATTCTGAAGAGAGTGCGCCATATTGCTCTGCCCGGTCCTGATTTGCTTCTGCCACAGCAGTTGATCGTTCCTATAAACACTCACTAGGCCAGGCACGTCTTCGAACTCGATTTCTCCGATCGTCAATTCCGGCCCGATCGAGCAGCTCCGTAACTTTGAAGGAGCAAGATACAGATAATTCTTCTTCTCGGTCACGTGATCCGAAAACTCATTTCCCACCGCTAAGCCAACTCGCACTGGCTCACCATCCCGTGTGATCACGTAAGCACCCGCAATCTCCGGTTCTTCGCCGCCGTCTCGTGCATAAGGAGGCACTTCCAGCTCCTCGTTATGCGCTTTGAGAATAGATCCCGTCCCCTTGAAAAACCACTCCGGCTGAATGCCGATCTGTCCGGGTGCCGGATTGCCGCCTTCGAGCCCCATCCGGTACATCCGGATGCTGTCCGTGATCTCCGCTCCCGCTTTGTGCATCGCGGCTCGATTGTCTGCGCTCGCCTTGTGCGTCAACCCTGTGCCGCTTACCAGCAGTCGGGCAGGCTCTTGCGGATGATCGAACGCCGGAAGAAGCCGCCACGGTGAGTGCCCTGCATAGATCGGAGCGTATTCCAGAGTTTCATCTCCGACTGCATCTTCGGCGATCCAGGTGAGCTTTTGTCCGCTTTCAGTCGCCTCCATCGCCAGCGAGTAAATGTCTCTGCACCGGCGCGCATCGAGCAGTCTGACCTCTTCGCCGTTGATAAGCCCGACGCGCCGCTCCCCCGCACGAATCAGCTGTACCAGTCTCAAGCCTTGACTTTACCTCGCCCTGCAAATGCGATAACTAAACAGCGCTATGCGAATCTTTTCTCGCGCCGTGTTGTTCGCCGTGCCGTTTCTGGTAATGGCCCAATCACCCATCACCATTGAAGTAACTGCGCCCACGAACCCCGTCGCCTTCCCGTCGGTCTGGAACTACTTCGGCTACGACGAGCCGAACTTCACCTACACGCCGAACGGTCAAAAGCTGATCCGCGAATTGGCAGTCCTCAGCTACCAACCCGTCCACATCCGGACGCACTTTCTTCTCGCCACTGGCAACGGCGCCGGCTCGCTCAAATGGGGTTCGACTAATGCCTATACGGAAGACGCATCCGGCCGCCCCGTCTACGACTGGACGATCGTCGATCGAATTCTCGATACGTACCTGCAAGCGGGAGCCATTCCGTTCGTCGAGATTGGTTTCATGCCGCAGGCGCTTTCCACTCATCCCGACCCCTACACGCCTGTCTGGAAGCCGCATGGCAGATCCGAAGACTACAACCTCGGCTGGACTTACCCGCCCAAAGACTACGATCGCTGGGCCGAACTCATCTATCAATGGGTTCGTCACTCTGTTCAGAAATACGGGACGGCGGCCGTCGCAAGCTGGCATTGGGAAGTATGGAACGAGCCTGACATCGGTTACTGGCACGGTACCCCCGACGAGTACGACAAGCTCTACGATTACACCGCCGCCGCCGTGAAACGCGCTTTTCCTTTCGCGCTCGTCGGCGGCCCTGCCTCCACCGGCCCTGCCAACCCCAAAGCAGCAGCCTTCCTCAAACAGTTCCTCACGCACTGCGCATCAGGCCGGAATGCTGTCACGGGACAACAGGGTACCCCGCTCGATTTCATCACCTATCACGCCAAAGGCCGGCCCGAAGTGGTGGACGCGAGAGTGCGCATGGGTATCTCGCAAGAGCTCAAGGATGCTCTCAGCGGTTTCGAAATTGTGCGCTCCTTTCCGAGCTTTCAGAATTTGCCCGTCATCCTCACCGAAGCCGATCCCGAAGGCTGCGCGGCCTGTTCCGCCCGCGTATATCCCCAAAACGCTTACCGGAATGACACCCTGTACGCTTCCTACGAAGCCGTCGCCCTCAAAGCCATAAGTGAGATCGCCGCAGCGGCTCACGTCAACCTGCAGGGCATCTTGACCTGGGCCTTCGAATTCGAAAATGAGCCCTACTTCGATGGCTTCCGCACGCTCGCTACCAACGGAATCGACAAGCCCGTCCTGAACTTCTTCCGCATGGCCGGCCTCCTCCACGGCGATGTCATGAATGTCAAAAGTAGTGGAGCGCTCCCCGCCACGACCATCACTTCGGCGGGAGTCCGCGAGCATCCCGACGTTGACGCACTTGCCACACGCGCCGATCACAAGATTTCAGTTCTAGTCTGGAACTATCAGGATGACGACGTGACCGGCAGCCCCGCGCCCATCGCGCTCTCGATAAGAGGCTTCCCCTCGACAGCAAAACGTGTGCTCCTGCAGCACTACCGCCTCGATCATGACCGCAGCAATTCGTACACAGTCTGGAAAGGGATGGGCTCGCCTCAGACACCCTCGCCCGAGGTGTATACGCAGCTGGAAAGAGCGGGACAGTTGCAGCTGCTCGAGTCGCCGCGCTGGCTCACTCCAGCAAACGGCGTCGCGCAAATCGAGTTCGCCCTCCCGCTCCAGGGCCTTTCACTATTGCAGCTAAGCTGGTGAACCCGGCCGGCTAAATATACGATTCTTTCGGCTGCGTCCTGCTGAACCCGCCGCCTCAGCCGCATGAACGGGGGGATGGGTTGTTCCAGCTGATCAGCCAGATAGTCGCGCGACCGGCAAAGCCTCAGGAAAACATCTGCTTTCTATCACTTTTCCACTCTCCAACCAAAAGATTCCTTACCTGAACGTCCGTTGTCGATTCGCCTTTCATCCGAACGACTATCTGTTAAAGACTGATTGGAGCCTCACGAGCAAATGCAATACCTATGTATCGCTTTCCTTGACGAAAACGTATTGACCAGCCTCTCCCCGGCTGAAGGCCAGGCGCTCAACGATGAGTCGCTCGCTTACGACAAGGCACTAAAGGCGAAAGGACACTTCGTTTCAGCCGGTGTGTTAGAGCCGGTCCGGTCGGGCGCTTCTGTTCGAGTCAGGGATGGCAAAGCTTTGGTTACCGATGGGCCCTTCGCAGAAACACGCGAGCAGATCGGTGGATTCATCCTGATCGAAGCCGCCGATTTCAAAGAAGCCATCCAGATTGCCTCCGGAATTCCGGTAGCGCGGCTCGGCGGCATAGAGGTGCGGCCCCTGCACCCGTTGACGCAAAGCACCGGGCGCCTGCCGTCGGAGGAAAAATCGTGACAGCGAACTTACTGGACTCACACAAGGTCGTTACCGAAGAAGAGTGGCTCACCGCGCGCCGCGATCTGCTTCAGCAAGAACAGGAGCTCGTCCGCCAGCGGGATCGGGTGCGAGCTGCCCGGAGCGCACTGCCCTGGGTCAAACTAGGGAAAGAATACATCTTCGACACTCCGGCCGGAAAGAAAACGCTCGCTGGCTTGTTCGAGGGCCGGAGCCAGCTCATCGTCTATCACTTCATGTGGAAGCATGACTTTGGCACCGCCTGTCCGGGTTGCGCGCTTCTCGCCGATCACATCGACGGGGCCAACCCCCATCTTGCGAACCATGACGTCACGTTTGTCGCCGTCTCTCGCGCCCCGCTCGACCTGCTCGAAGCCTATAAGCGGTGCATGGGCTGGCGTTTCCCTTGGGTCTCCTCGCTCGCAAATGACTTCAACTTCGATTACCATGTCTCCTTCACCCCGGAACAGCTGGCGAGCGGCGAAGTCTATTACAACTACGCCATGATGCAATCGCCGATCGACGAGCTCCCGGGCGTAAGCGTGTTTTACAATCAAATCGGTGAGGTCTTTCACACTTACTCGAGTTACGGCCGTGACAACGAGGAACTCTTGGCCGCGTACATGTATCTCGACCTGACGCCGAAGGGTCGCGACGAAACTGCGCCTCATCACAATCTGGTTGACTGGCTTGCCTCGCCCGCCTCGGCCCCGGATAAAAGGCTCTCCGCTTGGGCCGGTGATTCTTCCAACCGTTGATGACTCCGGCTCAATCTTCCGCGTCAGCGAGCATCTGTGCGGCAAGTCCCCGCATCTGATCCAACTCCTCGGACGCGGCCAAGCCTCGCAAATCCCGGATCGCCCATCGCTCCGCCGCAGCTAGAAAGTCCAGCGCTAACGCATGTTCGACGAACCGGCCTGCTTCACCGGGAGTCGCTGCCGCCGGCTTCATATGCCGCTTGTCGTCTTCGATGATATCCGCGCACACGATAATGCACTCGTCGCAGATATACACCCGAGGATAATCTCGCGGATTCGAAATGAGTTTGCCCACGGCATCCTGACACTTCCGACAGAACGAACACCGCAATTCATCATCGGACCGGTCACGACGCATCAATGCCACTATTCTAGAGCCCAAAGTGGCGCGATCGTCCTGCGGGCACGCTCACCAATGCCACTTGGCTAACTAGCCTTCGCATTTAGATTCGCGGGCCAATCAACATCGCTAAAATCGCCAGCGCAAGTGCGGGGGGCATCACCAACGCTCCCCATTTCAGGAATCGCCAAAAACCGACCTCCTGGCCTTCCCGGCGGATGGCGATCAGCCAGAGAATCGTAGCCAGTGAACCTGTCACAGATAGATTGGGACCTAAATCTACTCCGATCAAAACGGCATTCCGTATGGGACCCGTTACTCCCGCCGCTTTCACTGCCGCTCCACTGATCAATCCGCTCGGCAAATTATTCATCAGGTTTGAGATCACGGCGATACCGAAGCCGGAACTCAGCGCCGCCCGCAACGGCATCCAATCTTTCATCTCTTCGAGCCAGCGAACCGCGACCCGCAGTGCCCCCGCACCATTGATCGCTTCCACGATCACAAACAGACCAGCTACCAGCGGCAGAACGCTCCACGAGATTTCCTTGGCAATATCTTTTGGAGCCCCGTGGTCCCGAATGGATATCGTGGCCGCTACCAGAACGCCAGCCGCAAAGGCCGGTGCACCCAGATCGACATTCAGCGCCGACGCCGTCATGAGGGTCACAGCCAGAAGACCAATCCCATAAAGAGTCAGTTTGCCGGTCGGCGTCAGCGGCTGTAGGTCGACATCGGTTTTCACGGCTCCCTCGAGAAGTTTACGAACGAGCCAGCGGAGAACCGCAAACGTCACCAGAATAGAGACGGCGGAAGGCAATCCGAACGTGAGCAGCCAACGGCCCAGCGGCGGCATTCCACTGCTGTAGACCACCAAATTGGCCGGGTTCGAAATGGGTAGAACAAAGCTCGCGGCATTTGCAATGAACGCGCAGATGAACAGATAAGGAAGCGGTTCGGTTTCGGCTGTCCGGACGGCCGCCAATACAGCGGGCGTCAGGACAACTGCCGTCGCGTCGTTCGATAGGAAAACTGTGACGACAACCCCCACGCAATAGATCAGGACAAAGAGCCGCGTGCGTGAGCCTCCTGAGGCATGCACCGCGTGCCTTGCCATCCAATCGAACACGCCCTCGCGGCGCGCCAACTCCGACATGATCATCATGCCGATCAGAAACAGATATACGTCCAGGCCCTTGCCGATCGCATGTCCCGCCGAGCCGGGTGAGATGAGCCGGCACATCACCAGCACGCAAGCTCCGCTCGCCGCCCACCAAGCCTCTGACCAGCCTTTCGGCCGGATAAGAACAAGCGCAATCGCCAGTAGCGAAATCAGCCAAATCGCAAAGCTGTGTCCATTTAAACTCTGAAAAAATTCCTCCATTCCGGTTATCGCCAGGAAGGCCACGGTCCTTTCGTGCCGTTTTCATTCGGGCCTAACTGCGTTCCCAGAATGCTCTTCTCCGGGTAAGCGCCGAGGACGTTCTCATAATCAACGGCGCTCCTCGCGGGACACCTGTATCTGCCAGCCTGGTTTACCAGAACAGAAATCGCATCATGTGCTTCCCTGCCGTCATGAGCCGCTCGAACAACAATGCGATGGCTACCGTCAGCTACATCCCGTGAATTCCAGTTCAGCTCCCAGCCTCCATCGGCAAACTGCATCGGTTCTTCACGCGCACCGTCCACCGAGCACGTTACGCTTGCCGCATTCGCACCTCGGGCACCCCAGACGTTTGCCCGAATCGATACGCGATCGCGTAGGACATGGCGCGGACTGTGCGGCCGCGTGATCAGACGCTCTTCGGCCGGAGAGGTGATCATGACAAACGGCCAACTGCCCCGCTCCTTAAACTTCCAACTCACTACTTCACCGTCGATCGCCGTAATCGAAAAGCCGGGCGGCCCCTCTTCAATCTGACCGGTAGAGCGCGTGGCTGAATAAATCGTGCGACCGTCGTTCGCGAGCTCGTTGTAATGGGTGTGCCCCATACTTACCACTTCCACCTCGACCTGCCGGATGAGATTGCGGAACGCGCCCCCGTGCGTCGCCAGCTCACTCGGGTACATATGGATAAAGATAAGCGTCCGAAGCCTCGCTGCATGCGCCTCAAGCATCTTGCCCCTTATCCAGTAGAGCTGCGCATTACCAAAATCGAACGTCTTTGAATCTGTTCCATCCATTGCATTGAGGAACAGCAGTCGAAAGCCCTTCAAATCAAGACATCGATAAAGATCTGGCTCCAGGCAGTTCCGAAAGGCGTCGAGAGTCCCGCTTTTTCTGTCGTGATCGCCAACAATGACGTGCGCCGGTAGCTTGAGCCGGTCCAGAGCGCTCCTGACTAACCCGTACTGCTCTTCCGTTCCGTCATCCGCGTTGTCACCCGGCAGAAAAGCGAAGTCGACTTCACCCTCTAAATGCTCGTTAGCTTCCTCGATAAGACCCCGAAAGTCGAGGTAGTTCTCGTCTTCGGCATGGCGGATGTGCAGATCGCCAAACTGAACCCAGCTCAGGTAGTCACTTCGCATTGTCGGCTTACAAGGGGCAAGATCAGGGCCGCCGCCTCGCATGGCCCTGCAGCGGTCCAATGCAGCCCGGGTGACCGGAAACAGCCCATAAACGCCCGTAAAACGATCACTCCCCGGCGCCCTGATTGTCCTTCAGTTCGATACCGTATTGCCGGAGCTTCTCATATAGGAGCCGCCGGTGGATCCCGAGAATATCCGCGGCTTTCGACTTGTTGCCCTGTGCCGCCGCAAGTGCACGCTCGATTAGTTTTTGCTCCAGCAGTTCGAGGTTCTCTTTCCAGCCGGCTTGCAGGGAAACCAGGTCCGTCCAGTGTCCGCCCGTATTCACGTGTTTGTCTTGGAGAAGCAGAATGTCATCCCGGTCAATCAATCCGCCGCGCGCCAGAACCAAGGCACGCGCAACCGTGTTTTCCAGTTCCCGAACATTACCCGGCCAATGGTGCTCACACAAAACGGCCAGGGCAGCTGGCGTCATCGCGACACTTTCCCCGCTGCGCTGAAGGAAATGCTGCACCAGCGCCGGTACGTCCTGCTTCCGTTCTCTGAGCGCTGGCAAAGCAATTGTCACTACATTCAGCCGGTAGTAGAGATCTTCGCGAAATTCGCCTTTCGAGACCGCCTGCTCCAGGTTTTTGGAAGTCGCAGTTACCAGGCGGATGTCCACCGGCGTGGAGACATTCGAGCCCAGACGTTCGATCGATCGCTCCTGAACCACACGCAGCAATTTCGCCTGCAGAGCCGGCGCCAGATCGGCGATTTCATCCAGGAACAGCGTTCCTCCATGAGCTTCCTCAAAACGTCCAATCCGGCGGTAGAGAGCATTCGTGAACGCTCCCTTTTCATGTCCAAACAGTTCCGATTCGAGCAGCGTCTCCGGAATGGCCGCGCAGTTCACTTTCAACAGTGGCCCGCGCGCCCGTGCGCTGTTCTCATGAATCGCGTTGACCACCAGTTCCTTTCCCGTGCCGCTCTCACCGCGCACCAGAACCGTGGCATCCGAAGCTGCTACCTGTCCAATTAGCTTGTAAATGCGTTGCATCGCCGGACTATAGCCCACCATCGCCAGTCCATCGCGCATCCGCTCATGCGGAACAGAAGCTTCCGCCTTCATTAACAGTTGTCGATGTTCGATCGCCCGCCTGAGTTGACACAGGACGTCTTCAAACCCCAGCGGCTTCGATAGATAATCGAAGGCTCCCAGCTTCATCGCTTCTATCGCGGTGCCGCTGTCTCCAAAGGCCGTCATCACGAGGAAGCTCGACGCCGAACCACCGGCCAAAGCTTGCCGCAACACCGATAGTCCATCCAGTCCCGGCATGCGAATGTCCAACAGCACCGCATCGGGCTCGTCGTGCAGCACCATGGAGAGTGCTTTCGTTCCATTCTCCGCGGCTAGCACGCGAAATCCTTCCGCCTCGAGCAGAGCCATCAGCGATACTCGCGCCGTCTCTTCGTCTTCCGCTACCAACACCGTTGCTATCGACATTTCACTTTTTCGGCAACTCCACCACGAAACAAGCGCCTACGCTGCTTGCATGAAAGACGAGGTCTCCCCCCTGGCTCCGCATCAGCTCGCGCGAAACTGCTAAACCCAGCCCGGTTCCGGCCGGCTTTGTCGTATAGAACGGTTCAAACAGGCGTTCTTGTTGCTCCGCGTTCAATCCCGGGCCTTCGTCCTGCACTTCTACCCGCGCCGTCCCGTTCTCTTCGGAGGCGCGCACGTGAATCGCGCTGCCGGTGGGCGAGGCTTCGAGCGCATTTAGCAACAGATTGACCACCGTCTGAGTCAGTTGCTGCGAATCGAACAAAGCAATCACGTCTTGCCGCGGTGGCTCGAAACACACACGTGTGTACTGCATTTCCGCTTGACGCTCCAGCAGGCTGATACAACGCTGAACCACCGGAACAATGCCCTGCAGTTGGGGGCGCGGCTGGCGCGATCTTTGCAGATCCAGCAGATCGTTCAACAGCGCCCCGAGCCGGTCCACTTCGTTTCGCACGCTCCGAAAATCTTCGCTGCGAATCGAATGGGATTCGAGCCGGCGCTCCAATAACTCGACTGTCAGCCGGATACTGTTGAGCGGGTTTCGAATCTCGTGCGCCAGACCCGCGGCTAACCGGCCCACCGCCCGCAACCGGTCTTCTCGCCGCAGCTCGCTCTCCAGCTTCCGCCGCACCGTCGCCATCCGATTGATCGATCGGCTGATCCCACCCAATTCATCGGCGCGTTCCGGAAGACGATAGTCGAAATCCCTTTCGAGTGCCGCCAGGCCGCCTTTGATTTGCGCAACGCCGCGCGCCAGGCTCATTCCCGTAGCGAGTGTCCCGACAATACTCACGAGAGCAGCTAGCACCAGGATCGAAAGCAGAACTTCGCGTCTGCCGGTACCGGGCGCCCCGCGCCCCGCAAGCCGTTTCATCGCCCACGCAACAGCCAGCCCGTTTCGGCTCGGCACAGCGCCCAGCACCAGCAGATCTGTTCGCCCGTGAATCACCTGCTGGGTCATCCGTCGCGTCCTCAGACTCTGTTGTGTGAGCGAGAGAATCAGCCCTTTCTCTGCGCTCGGCACATCCGTTTTGGCCGATCCTGTGTCGTGTGTCGGGAAGGCGTAGCCGAGAAAATCGGTGCCCGCATAGAAGCCGCCCTCTACGCCCGGGTAGGAGCGCAGCACCGTCTGGCTGATCGCCCGTAGTGACACATCCTGCGCGCCCGCCGGAAGCGTGGACCAGGAACTGTCGGACGATGCGCGGTATTGATACTGCTGGTTCAGCTCGCTGATCGCTGTCGCAACCGCCCGGTTCGCTTCTCCCACCATCACTCGCTCAGCGCCCCGAATAGCCTCCGTGATGAGCACAACGCTCAGGCTTGTAACCGAAAGCGCTGCTACAAACGTGAACAGCAATTGCAGCAGCAGTCTGTTTTGCAGTAAGCGATTCACGGGTGAGTTTTACTCTGCTGCTTTTTGTCCGGAACGTTCGCTGCCTGTGCCAGGTTCTCTAGCGCTCTAACGATATCCTCGCTGCTCTTCGCGTTCTCGTCGGCGGCAATGAAATCCTTACGCTCGCTATCGCGCACGGCCAACTGGTAAAAGTCTCGCGCCCATTGCGGGAACGATTTAGCTCGCGGATCCCGGCTTTGAGCGAAAAAATAATTCGCCTGCTGAGTTCGAAAATATACCCGCTGCAGTTGATCTTGCATCGCACCGGCAGGAGGTGGCCCTTTTGGACCGTCTCCCCGCAGGTGTTCCTGATGTTCAGCTACGTGAAGCAGCGAATCGGCTGCTCCCGCCAGGCGATCCGCGCGGAACGGTTGATCGGATCGCAGCGCGCTCTCCGCGTTTGCCAGAAATCCGCGCCCATACTCGAGCGCCCGTTGCGCCGTCAGATCGACCGGCTTGGTTGAATCCATCTTCCGTCTGATATCCGCGATGTGATTTGCCAGGTCCGGCCCTGGCGGCCTGCTCTCCGGCGGCGCAGGAGGTGGCGGCGGTCCCGCTTGGGCCCACAGCAGCACGAACGAGGTCACCCGTGCTGCAAATGGGCCACACATTCGAAAAACCGCCACTAGGGGCCAGAGTAGCAAGCGGAGCGCCAACGCTGCTGCCTTGACTTTGCGTTGTGAAGCCTGTTTGCACTGTCCGATTTCCGCCCACAGCTGTCCGCTGATCTACTCACCAAACTTCAGGAACCACGATTCTGCGGCGGAGCGGGTGGCGCCGGAGGTTCAGCGGTTCGGCCGGCTGGAGGGAGCGTTACCGCAGGTCCAGCTGGCGCGCTTGGACCACCAGCACTCGCAGCTGGCGGCGGAGGCGGAGCAGGTTCCTCGCGCCCTGCTTGAGTCATGCTCACCACCTGCCCATTGATCGTCAGCGTTTCAACGTCCACTACGGTCCGCCCGCTGGTTGTATTTCGCGCATATCCTGCGTACGTAACCGTCGCTCCCACCCGCACCGACGACGGATTGGTAGCGGCAAACGGAGACACCCTGGCGAGCGTGCCGTTATCAAACACAAATCCGTTGATCGCGCCATCTGGGCCGTAGTTCAGTTGCTGAATTCGTCCGGAACCGGAGTAAGGAGCCGGCGCCCCCGGCTGCGGAACTGCCAGGGTCACACCGGAACTGCGGTCTTGAATCCGTTGCGCCTCTACCGTCTGAACGCCCGCGCGGGAAGTTTGGGCAAAGCCCGAAATTTCCACCTTGTCTCCTGCGTGAACGGATGTCGCCACGCGTGCGCTCACACGCGGCGGCAGATGTACCAGCGTGTTGTTGCTCAACAGAAATCCTTCCACCTCCGCGTCACGGTCATAATTGAACTGCGAAACAGTCCCGGAGACGGTGGTGTAAACGCCGGTGCCAGCGGAAGCTGCCGGAGGTGGTGGAGCGTCGCGTCTCCCCCGTGCGGGTTGCGCCGTTCCGATGGTTGCTAGAGCACAGCCTATAACAAGGCAGAGTGAAGTGCGTGATGCATGCAGTTTCATAACAAGTGAACCTCACTGCAACCAGAGCAACCCGGCGCCCACCTCGAATCCGAGTCGTCTCAATCGGCAGCCTTCGATGGGCTGTCTCGATTACCGGACGCGCCTGTGTTTTAGCCGGACACCCGCGTTTTTTCCTCCTCCAGTCACCGCTTGCTCTTCAGCGCACGCCCAGCGAACAGCTGCTGTACCTATTCAGCACGATTCAGCCTGTCTGCGGCCGCAAGTAACTAGAAATGTATGTGATCGCTTTGGCGTACGCCGTGCAGCCGCTAGTTCAGTCGTATGGCAAAACTTGTGCGTGAGAAGGCGGGACCGTCGGCCCAAGATGAGTGAAGACAAACAGCAAAGCCTCCGCGCACTTGACTGGCTGAATTTTTTCATGGCCGATGTCAGCACCGGCGTCGGCCCGTTCCTTGCGATTTATCTCACCGCCACACGGCACTGGAACCCGGCGAGCGTCGGCGTCGCGGTTGCTACCCAAAGCATCGCTTCGGTGGTCGCGCAAGGGCCCGCCGGATGGATCGTCGATTGGTCGAAGCACAAAGACTGGTTGATGGTCGGCGCTGCTGGGCTGGTCGCTGCCGGTTGCATAGGCATCGTACTCGCGCCGGACCAAAGAACTGAGGTCATCACGCAGATCCTGGTTGGTTTGGCGGGCGCCTTTTTTGCTCCTGCGATCGCGGCCGTTTCGCTCGGCATTGTGGGCCGCCGAAAGCTCTCCGTGCGAATCGGTCGCAATGAAAGCTTCAACCACGCTGGCAACGTGATCTTTGCACTGCTGGCCGGCGCCGTCGGCACGTACTTCGGCCAGCAGTGGATTTTCTATACGGCGGCCTTTGTTGCGATCGGAACCATTTGCGCCGCCGCGAGCATTCGTTCGAACGATATTGATAACACTGCCGCCCGTGGAGCCACCTCGGAGGACGACCCCAGCGGTGCGGGTCACGTCATCAGCTTTGCCGATCTGCTTCGACGAAGACCCATATGGATCTTCACCGTCTCCGTGATTCTGTTCCACTTCGCCAACGCTGCTATGCTGCCGCTCGTTGGAGAACTGCTCTCGAAAGGCAAAGACGGCGCATCCTCTTTCTACATGTCTGCCTGCATCATCGCGGCACAGTGCGTCATGATTCCGGTCGCTTATCTCACCGGCAGACTGGCCGGATCCTGGGGACGAAAGCCGCTGTTCCTGATCGGTTTCGGAGTGCTGACGGTGCGCGGCATTCTCTATACATTCAGCAAGAGTGCGTTTCACCTTCTCGCTGTGCAAAGTCTTGATGGTGTAGGCGCCGCTATTTTTGGAGTTCTCTGGGTGCTCATCATCTCCGATCTCGCAAAAGGAACCGGCCGTTTCAATCTTCTGCAGGGAGTGATTCAGGCGGCCCTCGGTATCGGTGCGTTCTTGAGCAATGTCCTGGCTGGTCTGGTCGTAAAAAGCTTCGGCTACAACGTCGGGTTCGCCGCTCTCGCCGGCATCGCTTTCATCGGCATGCTGTTTTTTGCTCTGCTCATGCCGGAAACGAACACCTTCCGTACTTCAAGACTGAAGCAAACGGCGTCCGCCGTCATCGCAAGCTGAAAGCAATCATAAGTTGAGGAGATCGAAATGAAAGCAGGATGGATTTTTCCCTTCATCATCCTGGGGGGTGTCTTACAAACATGCGGCGCTGCCATGAACGGCCAGCTCAATAAGGCATTAGTGAATCCCTGGCTTGCCAGCACCGTGTCTTTCGGTGTGATCACCGCGTTTTTTCTTTGTGTGTTCGCCGTTTTTCCTACGCCTCTGCCCACCCTCGGAGGCCTCTCGGCCATGCCCTGGTGGGCGCCGCTCGGCGGGTTGGTCGGCGCTGTTCAGGTCTACGCCGGACTCACCTTGGTGAACAAGGTAGGCGCTGGGCCGTTTGTGGGCTTCACCGTCACGGCCGCTCTCGTGGCCTCGCTGCTTGTCGACCACTTCGGTCTCTTCCACATGCAGGTTCACTCGTTGAACATCTGGCGCGGGCTCGGTGCGCTTCTCATGGTTGGCGGCATCGCACTGATTGCCAGGTTTTGAAACGCGTTTCTGCATTCCCAGAGAGGCCCATCTTGCGGCAGCCGGGTTTCTCGCCCCCGCTTCCTTTCCGCGTCGATACCGCTCGATTGCCCGCGAGAAGGCCGACGGGCGCTCTTAACCAGGCAGCAGTATCTAAACGTTACTCTGTAACTGTCGACCGATGACCCATGCGATTGAAAACTCCGCCACGATTCAAGCACCGCCTTCTGTGGTGTGGCGTGCGCTGACCGACGTCGATTCAATGAAGAAGTGGATCGCAGAGCCCGAGATGCGGGTGGAGATCGCCACTGACTGGAGAGTCGGAAGTCCAATCGTCGTGAAGGGGCGCCACAACAACGTCGGGTTCGAGAACAAGGGCACCGTTTTGTGCTTCGAGCAGAATTCGCTTCTTCGGTACAGCCATCTGAGTTCTATATCCAGACTGCCTGATCAAGCCGAGAACTACACGACAATCGAGTTCCGCCTCGCCCCAGCGGAGGAAAACTCAACCTCGCTGAAGGTCAGCATTTCCAATTTCCCTAGTGAAGCGATCTTCCAACATTGGCAGTTTTACTGGAGAACCACCATCGGAGTCGTCGAACGATTCATTGAGAGTACGCGCCAGGACACCTTGACCAAGGACGATTCGGCTTTGCAGGCATGAGAGGGGCGCCTGGATCGTCGTCTCTGTACGTAAACGTCACTTCCACGGCACCATGCTTACGCCGATAACCGGCTCGAAACATGGTCGTAGCCGTTGGGTAGCCGGAACACACTCCTCAGGGCGCTTTACTTAGCTTCAATCACGGTCTCCGTTATGCGGACATGGGCATCGGTGATGTGGAAACCATGTCGTTCGATGTCGTCTAAACACTCGTTGCTGTCGACGCCCGGCGTTGGTTCTCCCTCCCGGCTCAGTTCCACTGATTTGAACGCACTCCAGGGAGCGAACTGCGTGGGCAGGTTGCCTCCTGTAGCGTCTTCTGTAAGACCAAAAACTCGGCCGGGGCCTCTGAAGATGTGTATTTGCATGTCCTGTATTTTCCGACCCAGTTTAACGTTGAAAGATCAGCGAGGGCTCCGATCTCAACCTCTACTCGTATCGCAACGCCCGCGTCGGCGCTATGCGGGCTGCCTTCAAAGCCGGAATCGCAGCCGCTGCCATGGTCACGCCAAACAGCAATGGCAGTACCAGCACATACGCATTCACATCTGATCCGGCTGTTGCGAAGACCGCATTCAAACCCTTCTCTAGCGCAATGCCCAGCACCAAGCCGATCGCGACGCCGCCAATCACCAGTTTCGCCGCTTGCCCAAGGATCATGCGGAGCACTTGAGTCGCATCTGCGCCTACCGCCATGCGAATGCCGATCTCCCGTGTTCTGCGGCTGATGGCGTAGGTCATCAACCCATACAGGCCCCCTAGCGAAAGAATCAGCCCGATCAACCCCATTGCGCTCACCGCCTGAAGAATCATGACCGGCCCCCTCACCACTCTCCTCTGATAAAAGTCCTCTATGGTTCGAACGTCGAAGACCGGTTGACCTGAGTCGATACGTCGCACCAGTTCGCGAACCGGTTCGGCCAGTGTCGCCGACGTTCCTTTTGACTCAACCAGCAGTGTCATCTTGCTGCGAGGATGCTGTCCCATCGGGAGATACACAAACTCCGTAGGCGGCTCACCGATCCACTCATACTTCGCAGTTTTCGAGATGCCCACGATCTCGACCGGTGGACCGTTCGCATTGTCAATTCGGAACCGCTTGCCGAGAGCGTCGCCACCGGGCCAATAGTGCTTCGCGAACTGCTCATTCACGACGGCAACCTTCGGCGCCGAAGCGTTGTCGCTCTCGCGGAATTCACGCCCCTGCACCAGTCGCGCGCCCAAAACTTGAAAATAGCCGTCGCCGGCAACATTCATATCCAGCGCAAAACTCTCCCTCCCGGCTGGCATCTGGTAGCCTTCGGGCACGACGCTCACGCCGTCTCCGGTCGTATCCATCGGCAGACTTCCCGTATAAGCCGCCCCTTTGGCTCCTGGAAGCAGACGAACCTCGCGTATCAGTTCCTTATAAAACTTCTGTGTCTGTGCTTCGGAGAAGTGCACAAGCTGCGGATCGAAACTCAACGCCAGCAAGTGATCTGTCCGAAAGCCAGGACCGAAGCGCCACTTCTCCTGAAATGCCCGTACCATCTGGAGCGCCGCCGTCAGAAGAGCAAGCGATGCCGCTACTTGGCAAACCACCAGCGCATTTCGTCCCCAAAGCCTTCGCTTCCCGTCGCTGTCGGGGTCTGGCGTCCTCAAAGCCGACACCAGATTGGTCTTCGTTGTCTGCAGCGCTGGCCAAAGTCCGCATAGAATTGCGCTAAGTAAGGAGACGCTCAAGCTGAACAGCAGCACTCGCTTGTCGAGTTGCAGAGAAAGCTTGATGGGCAGGTCGGTCGGAATCTGAAAGCGCCGGAAGAACTCTATGCCGCCGTAGCCCAGCGCTATCCCGAGGCCTCCTGCCACCGCCGCAATCAGAAAACTTTGCGCAAGCAGCAATCGAATCAAACGAAACCGCCCGGCCCCTATGGCCAGCCGTACCGCAATTTCCCGCGAACGCGCGCGGGCCCGGCCAATCAACAGGCCCGCAGTATTTGTACAGGCAATCAACAATACTGCTCCAGCCAGGGCGAGCAGCACGCCTACAAGTGCTGCGTCCGAAGGGTCGTTATGCACTCTCGTTTCGAACTCACTACGAACGGTTGCTTCCCGGTTCCGGTTTGTTCTCGGATACGCGTGTTGAAGGCTGGTGGCGATCACACCCAGTTCCGCTCGAGCTTGGGCCATCGAAACTCCCGGCTTCAATCTGCCCTTCACCATGAGCTCCCGGTCGGCGCGATCTTCCAGCGGATTACGTTTCGCATTCCCTGAAATGCGCGGCCACGTCATCAGAGGCAAGAAAAAATCGGGATGAGCATATTGATCCAGACCGTAGAATCTCCTCGGTGCAACCCCGATGATCGAAAACTCTAAACCGTCCAGGTAAAGGCGTCGGCCTATCACCGAAGGGTCGCCGCCAAACTCCGTCTGCCAAAACTCGTTTCGGAGAATCACCGCCGCGTTCCGTCCGGGAACACGGTCTTCCTCTGTGTTGAACGCCCGTCCCAGTTCAGGCTGCACACCCATCACTCGGAACAGGTTCCCGCTGACGAGCAGACCGCCTTTCAATTTCGGCAATTTGCCCGGATGCGACGCGAAACCGAAGCTCATCAAATCCGAGAACGCAGCTAGACCCTCGAAGCTCTTGCTCTTCTCCCGGTAATCGACATAATCTGGATACGAAAGCATCCCCATCGAATCGTTCGCCGAGTTTGGCGAGAAGGTGCTGACGGTCACCACGCCGCTTGCGCGCGAAACGGGTAGCGGTCGCAGCAGCATGGCATCCGCCAGACTGAAGATTGCGCTGTTCGCTCCGATTCCGATTCCGAGGGTGAGTACGGTGAGGAGCGTAAACAGCTTCGCGTGCGCAATCGCCCGCAATGCGTACTTCAGATCATCGCCGGCATCGGTAAACCAACGAACGCGTCTCATATCCCGCGCCTCCTCTTTTCGCTGCTGCAGTCCACCTAGCGCCCGCAGAGCGCGATACCGCGCTTCACGCCCCTCGATGCCGCGAGCCGTCTCTTCTTCCATCCGGCACTGCAAGTGGAAGCGCAGCTCTTCCTCGAGCTCATCCTCTACTTGCGGGCGTTTAAATATTGATCGCAGCCGAAGCGGCAGAATGTAACGCCATCTTCGCCACCTCACATTACGCCTCTTTTAGCCGGATCACCCGTGATATCGCAGAAGAAAGCCGGTCCCAGTTCGCCGACTCTGACTCGAGTTGTCTGCGTCCCGCCGGCGTCAACGAATAAAACTTCGCCCGGCGGTTGTTCTCAGTCTGCTTCCATTCCGCTGCAATCCAACCTTCCTGCTCGAGTTTGTGTAGCGCCGGATACAGCGAACCCTCGGTTACTTGCAGCACTTCGCCGGAAACCTGCCGCAGCCGGATATTTATCGCCCAGCCGTGCAACGGCTCGAGTGCCAGAATCTTCAACAACAGAAGATCGAGCGTTCCCTGCACGAGATCGGATGGCTTGCTCAAAGCTACCCTTGGTTACCAAGGGTAGAATACATCGGCTGCAGCAGGAAAGCAAATTTTTCGCGAATCATGCACCTGACAAAATAGCGCCTCTGGAGCACAGTGCGACACACCGGGGCTGTACCAGAAGCACTTTCAATAGATCCCGTTCTGCCTTCGCTTGCGTTGAAGCATAAAGTGTCCGGCTGTTAGTGGGTCCTGTTCGGGTTCACCCATCCTTTCCGATTTAAAGGAAACCGGAATTTTTGTCAAACGGTATTCCCGCGATGCGCGCCCGGAGTCATACGCACAAGGAGCTTCTTGACCATGTGGATCATTCGCTTACATTTGCGGTCTGCTGGCTTGGCGGTCCGACGAAACTGCTATACTGGCGTCCCTTGCTAAGCAGAGTAACGATAGGAGTTCCTTTGTGAACAGACGTGAGATGTTTCAAAACCTCGGGGCTGGCCTAGCCGTCGCTGGAGTGGCCGCGATCACGACCAAGAAACAGGCATTGGCTCAGACCAGTTGCGGGCCGGTTCAGCACTCCGAATCTACGCTCAACGAAACTTACCAGAGCCAATGTTCACCGCAAACGATCACGGCCACTCTGGTCTACAAGACGACTGTGCAGCCGTGTACGAATGCCGATGGATCGGTGACGTACACAATGCATACGCATGCGCATGGGACCGCGCAGGGGTACGATCCTTTAACGGGACAGAGTACGGACTATGTTGTCAATGAGCAAGACCGTAGCAGTACAGTGACCGGCCCTCCCAATAGTAGCGGCTGCCCTTCTGGCTCTTTCACACAACAATATCGTGAGTTGTTCATCAGCAAAGGCAGTGCGCCGAATGAACAGGTCGTCGTGACGCAGACGTCCTCCATGGGTCCCTGTGGTGCATTCTGCTGCGCCACTTTTAGCTACAGGCTCAGCCCGGATTGCCAGAAATAGCGATCGGAGATCTTTCGGGCGTTGTAGCGGAAATCCAGCTGCACGCAATATGCCGGCAGGTACCTTCGGCTCCAGTGATGAAGGCCGTAAGCCACTTGTGAAGCGGGACGTGAGAGTCTTCGAAAATCGTGTCGATAGCAACGCTCGGGCATCCGTTGCACTGGTGCAGTCCTTTGCGCCCATGCGTGCCCGTTCCTTCCTGGGTCGCGGAATCCTTGTGCCGAACGTGCCCCTGTCTATCGACATTCCGCCGCGGCTTCCTGACGCCGTCCCAATCTAAGCGTCAGTGCTGGTAACGTCCGACAAATGCGAACAGCCCAAGCTGGTTCAATCTCGATGCTTCCGCTACTTCGCGTCTTTGCTCCAAACGCCTTCAGCAGCCGCGTCCGCTTTCGGCTGGCTCCCGCTCATCACCGTTTGCAGCTCCATGCGCGACAGTTTCTCTACCGCGGGCACGTGCGACACCTTCGCCCATCCACGATGCGTTCGCGCTAATTCCGATTCGCAATTGCTTCGTCATAATCCATCGTTCGCTTTCAACGACAGAACGAAACCTGCCGCCTCCCTGTATTCCGCAGGCAGAACTTTGCTGACGTTCGGCGCTGTGGCCTTCGCCGGCACGTCCTGTAGAAGCGCCCCAAAGCCCTCCGATATCGTCGGATGCGTGAAGATTGCATCCCGGAGCAGCGTATAAGGTAACCCTCCTGCAATCGCAGTCTGGGCTGTAGCCAGTAGCTCGCTTGCCTCCACGCCGAATGCAGTGAAACCCAGCACCAGGTCCGATTGCGCCCCGATCAGCATCTTGAGAAAGCCGCGCGGCTCGGAAACGGTTCTCGTCCTCAGGATCGCTGCCATGGGCATTGTCGCCAGCCTGTATTCCACGCCCAGCCGCTTTGCATCCTTCTCGCTCAGGCCAACTCGTACCAGCTCCGGGTCCGTGAACATGCAGAAAGGAATCAGCCTGTCTCGTGTAGTCCGGTTCCCGCCGTTCAGGTTGTCGCGCACAATGCGGAAATCGTCGAAGGCCGCGTGTGTAAACTGCGGAGTGCCCGCGCAGTCTCCCATCGCCCATACGTTCTGAGCCGTCGTCTCAAGCCGCTCATTCACTTTGATGTAGCCGCTCGGCTCGAGCTGTACGCCCGCCTTGTCAAGACGGATCGTTTCGGTATTCGGCGTGCGGCCGGTCGCCAGAAGTAGATCGGTCGCCTCCATCGTTCGCCGTCCAGCGGCGTCTTCCAATACGATCCGCATCCCCTCCCCGGACCGCCCCTCTACGGCTAGCACTCGTGTGCCGAGCAGGGCTTCGATTCCCTCCGCAGCGAACAATTCGAGCAGCGCCGCTCCTACATCGGAATCTTCGCGCCCGGCCAGCTGGGGGCCCCGCTCGATTACCGTCACGCGCGAACCGAACCGCCGCATCGCCTGCGCCAACTCCAGTCCGATGTACCCGCCGCCGAGCACTACTAGGTGCCCTGGTACGTGATCCAGTTCGAGCGCTTCGATGTGCGTCATCGCTCGCGCTTCCGCCATTCCCGGTAAGTCCGGTATCGGCGTGCGGGTCCCGAGGTTCAGAAAAACGTGCTCGCCCTCAATAATTCTGGTGCCGCCGTCGCGCAATTGCACTTCGAACGTTCTTGGGCCGACGAACTGCGCTTCTCCCATAATCAGCTCGGCGCCGCTCGCTCGAAAATGTCGGAGATGCAGCTCGACCAGCCCGTCCACCATGTCTCGCTTGCGCTGGCGGACGCGCCACATGTTCGTCGCGAGCGGCCCGCCCTCCAACCCGAACTCCTGCCCGCGTTCGGCCAGATACGCTATCTTCGCGCTGTAGATGACGTTCTTGCTCGGCAGGCAGGCGACGTTCGGACACGATCCGCCGATCAACTTTCGCTCGATCAGGGCCGTACGGCGGCCCGCTTTTCCCATTTCCCACGCCAGATACTTTCCCGCTTCACCGCTTCCGATGATCAGAATGTCGTATCGTTCCACGTTTGCCACCCTTTCCGTTGCGGGCCCGGGAACTGCTCGAGCTCAGCTGCGCCCTGTGATGATACAACGCATGTCGCGGTCGCGGATTTTTAGTCGGCGATGGCACTTATTACCGCCAAAATGGGCTAGGTTTCGCCACGGTTTCGCCTCGGAAACCCCCCTTTTTCGCTCCAAATTGGGCTTAAAATCATGGCTTTTTGGACTCTCTCCCTGCATCGAGAATCGCAGAAAAGCGTTTTCTGAGCATGATGAAATCTGTACTAAGTAACTGAAAGTAAGATACTTAGCAAATTGCAAAAACGCGTGACCGTCTCACCGGTGCCTGCAAACTCACCCCGGAAGCGATCAACCGGCGCGTCTATTTTTTTAACGCGGTACAAAAATCGCGAAACCCATTCTCACCTGGTTCCTTTTCGATATTCGAGAACGGCTTTCTCGTGCTCCGCGAACGACGACGAAAACACATGCGATCCCGCCCCTTTCGGCTTCGCCACGAAGTAGAGATAACTCGTGTCCGCCGGATACAGAGCAGCCTTCAGCGACATCGCGCCTGGATTTGCAATCGGCCCCGGCGGTAGCCCCGCATGCGTGTACGTGTTGTACGGACTCGCGCTTGCCAGATCCGATTTGTGAATCACTCCGTGATATCGGTTCTCGAGCAGAGCCGCATAGATCGTCGTCGGATCGCACTGCAGTGGAATCGAAAGCCGCAGCCTGTTCAGAAACACCGACGCTATCTCCGGCCGCTCTTCGCGCACCGCCGACTCTTTCTCGATCAGCGACGCCAGAATCACGATCTGGTGCGTCTTGTCGGCCTGCTTTTCGCCGCCGAGCGCTTGCCACTCTTTCCGGAATTCATCCGTCATCATCCGGCAAAGCTGTTTGGCCGTGGTCTTGTGTGTCACACGATAGGTGGAAGGGAATAGGTATCCCTCCAGGTCCGGAGCCTTCGGGTCAAGATCCCGGATGCTCTGCGGATCCGCTGCCGCCTTCAGGAAAGCGGCCGGCTTCACCGTGTCGGAATTGCCGAGTAGCCCCGCGATATCGAAAATATTGCTGCCTTCCGGAACTGTAAACTCTTCGAAGAAAATCTCGCCGCGCCGGATTTTCTCGAACACTTGCCAGGGTGTTTCCGCACCGCCGAATCGGTATTCGCCCGCCTGCAGCGCCGCCCGCGGATATAGGAATCGCACGGCCATGAAGGCCCAGCGTGATCGGACTACGCCCTTCTGCTCGAGCTTTTGCGCGATGCTCTCCGACGACGTGCCATGCTCGATCTCGACGAACGTTTGCCCGTCGAAGCTTCGGTAAGGTGAGAGGTACCAGTACGCAGCGAGCGCGATAGCCAGGGCGAGAGCGACCGCAAACAAGCCTGTAACTGCCAACACGAAGCGTCGCAGCGGACTTCGCTGGTTAGCCAAGTATTCCTCGCGCG
Source organism: Terriglobia bacterium (assembly GCA_963723645.1). Taxonomy (GTDB): domain Bacteria; phylum Acidobacteriota; class Terriglobia; order Bryobacterales; family Bryobacteraceae; genus Bog-105. The sequence goes on along the minus strand of CAVRRR010000002.1, from coordinate 400,023 downwards.
GTCTCGTCGGCCGTAATCTCTAGATAACCCAAGTAGCTCTCGAGTAAAAGGATCGCTGCCAATTTATCGACAGCTTTCTTTCGCTGATCGAGCGTCTGACTCGCCTGTTTCAACATCCGTTCCGCCTCGGCTGATGTGAGCCGTTCGTCCCAGTACACCACCGGCCTCTGAACGTACTCGCCCAGCCGTTCGGCAAACTCCTCCGTGTATTTGCTCTGCCGGCTTTCTGCTCCGCTCATATGCAGCGGCTTGCCCACCAGCAGCAGCCCGATATCCCATTTGGCTATGGTTTCGCGAAGCCTTTCGAGGTCCTCCCGAATCCGTGTCCGCTCCAGCGTGTCAAGGCCTTGCGCGGTGATCCGAAACGGGTCGCTCACTGCCAGCCCGATTCTCCTTTTCCCGACGTCCAGCGCCAGAATTCGACCGCCCGGATCTTGCTCATCTGTAGCTCCCACGTTTGGATTATAAATTGCTCAGCACGTGCTAGAGTGGCCGTTATCGAGACCCTCGTTTTGCTTTGGCACTGCTAAGTTATCAGCCCATTTCGCAGCGTACGTCCGGTGTTGGACGAACGCTGATTGCTTTCGCGGCGCTGATCGCTCTTCTCTACTTCGGGCGTGACTTTTTTGTCACCCTGATCATCTCGGCTGTCTTCGCGTTCATCCTCGATCCGGTGGTCCTGCTCGTGATGAAACTTCACGTGCCCCGCGCCGTCGCAACTTTCATCGTCATCGCGATAGCGCTCATCGCTGTCTACATCCTCGGCGCAATGGCCTGGAGTCAAATAGCCACCATCAAGGAAGATCTGCCTACCTATAGCTCACGCGTGGGCGAAGTCGTCGATTCGGTGAACACTAGGGTGGACGATGCGGAAAAGAAAACACTCGATCTGATGCTGCCCAAAAACTGGCTTCAGCAGCAGCAGCAGATTCAGCAGAAGCCGCAGGAGGCCCAGCGCGCCCGAAAGCGCCGCGCCGGCGCAAACACCTCGAACGCAACGCCGGCGCAGCCTCCGCCCATTCAGGAAGTCCGCATCCACACCGACCCTCGCCCCTTCATCTCAACTGCTTACGGCTACGTATCGGGCTACGTTCACGCCATGATAATGGCGTCTTTCGTGCCGTTTCTCGTCTACTTTATGCTCAGCTGGCGAGATCACATCAATCGCCGGTTCCTGCTGCTCTTTTCGGGTGAAAATCGCCAGATCGTGGGAAAGAGCTGGTCGAACATCGGCGATTCCACTCGCGCCTTCGTGCTCGGCAACTTTCTGCTCTGGGTCTTTCTGAGCGCAGTCAGCGGGCTAACTTTTTTCTTCTTCGGACTGCCTTATTGGCCGCTCGTCGGAACTTTGAGCGCATTCTTCAGCCTGGTGCCTTACGTAGGCCTTCCGCTGAGCGTGATCCCGCCGGTGATGGCCGCCCTTGCCATACCGAACAAGTTCAAGATCGTGATCACCGTGATCCTGATCACCACCGTGCTGCACGTCGTCTCCATGAACTTTCTCTACGCCAAGGTCGTCGGACGCCGCGTTCGGCTGAACCCGCTTGTCGTTACGGTGGCGATGATGTTTTGGGGACTTCTCTGGGGCGCTGTCGGCCTCGTACTCGCTATCCCTCTCACGGCTGCGATCAAGGCCGTCTGCGACAACGTCGACTCTCTTGAAAATCTCGGCAAATTGCTGGGCGAAGACTGAAAAGGCCTTCTATCGAATGAACGCCGGCACCATCGGATCGCTTCCCGCCACGGACATCTCCGGCTTCGAGTGTGCCGCTTCCGTTCGCATATAAGCGAGCCCGACCACCTCGCCTTGTGCCGGTGAATAGACGGCTGAACTGATCTCCCCGGCGTCTGCTCCATTGGCAGTCAGCTTCGTTCCCGCTGCGGGCGGCGTCTGTGATGCAATTCGAATCGGCGTAAGAAGACGGTGCACCTGCCCGCGTGCCCTCACCCGCTCCACGATTTCCTGGCCCAAATAGCAACCCTTGTTCGGGTGAACGGCCTGCTGCACCTGCGTCTCCTGGACCAGGTAACGCTCCGTGATCTCTTCACCATATCTCGGAACACCGTGTTCGAGCCGGACGATTCGTGCCTCTTCCGGCGTTGCCTCGGGAACGCCTGCGGCGCGTAGACGATTTATGAGATCTGCGCCTTCGCCCTTCGCCATGAAGATCCGGATTCCTTCGCCTCCCGTCGCTCCGACCCTGACGGCGAACCCGCCCTGGTTCTTGCATATCGCAAGCTTTTCCTGTGGTACTCCAAAGCCGAATCGCCGCGCCATTTCCAGGCTTTCCGGCCCTTCCAGTCCTATTGCGGCCAGGCTGTCGCTCTCGTCCTCGAGCGTGACGTCGTCCGCGATGATGAAGCGATCCAGGTGATCAAACACTTTGGTCCGCGTCTCAGGTTCAGTATCCAGAAAGAGCGCGTCGGCTAGGTTGTAGACGAACGCGTCCGCCAATATCCGGCCCTTGTCGCTGAGAAAGAAGGCATAGCGGCCGCCGTCGAGTTCCAGCTCTTGAATATGCTGCGTGGTCATGGCGTGCAAAAGGCGTGCGCGGTCCTCGCCTGTCACCCGGATCTTGCCCCGGTCCGATAAATCTATCCACGCCGCTGCTTCACGCAGCGCTTGGTAACCATTCATAGCTTCTATTGCTTTGATGCGATTCTGCCGGCACTTGCGTCAGCAGCGCCGCGAGCTTGCGCCAGCAGCTCTTTTACGTAGAACTCCAGACCGGGTGTGCAGGCGTAGGCATTCCCGCCATAGATTGTGCTTTCGCCCGCAAAACTCCTAAAAACCCCTCCCGCTTCCTCCACGAGGATCTTGAGAGGAGCGAAGTCCCACGGTGAGGCGTTTGGCTCGATCCAGACATCCGCCTTGCCCTGCGCGAGCAGAATTGCGTCCACCGCACCTCCGAGACTTCGTACTGCCCAAAATCTCTCGACCCACGGCAGCAGCCCCGCCGTAAGAGCTCGTACGCCGGCTTTGTTGAACCCGTTGAAAGATAGGACAGCGTCGGAAGGCTGGGATTTATCGGAAACATGGATGCGTACTCCATTCGCCCAGGCCCCGTGTCCGCGCGCTGCCCACAGCAGCACATTCTGGCCCGGGCTGTAAGCCGCTCCGGCCACTACCTCACCTTGCTCTTCGAGTCCGATCAGTACAGCCCAGAGCGGTATTCCACGCACAAAATCCCGGGTCCCGTCGATCGGATCGATGATCCACTTCCGTCCGTTTCGGCTCTCGCGGTTGGCGCCCTCTTCACCCAAAATGCCGTCCTCCGGAAACTCCCGGCTGATGGCCTCGACGATCAGCTTTTCGCAGGCTCTGTCCGCGGCCGTCACCGGAGATTCGTCCGCCTTGATCTCGGTCGCAAACCCGCTCCGGACATAATCGAGCGCCAACGCGCCCGCTTCTTGCGCAACTTGTCTGGCAATTTCGACTTCGCGTTCGAATCCCATGCAGATTATGTATAGCAAGCCGCCGGTGCGACATGCATTCTTCCCAGTCCGGGAGCCCAAGCCCTATGTGTAACTATAAAGGTGAGATATCGGACTTTCCAAGGTAATTGACAGCGTTTATAGATGGATGTAGTCTGGAAACTCATTCGCGCTGATGATGTTTTAAACCTGGGGGTCTGTCTCGCTACTCGCATAAGCATGCGTAATGAGCATCCCACCGAGGAGATGAATGGATAAGCAGTTCTTAGTTCTTGACTTGGCACACTCGCTACACGGCGGAGTCAAGCGCATTCACATCACCTACAGGTCATTGGCCTACGCCGGTGCAGCGCTTGCAACCTTTGCGCTCGTGATGTTCGTGCTCTTCTCAAGCTATGTTCGAATGAGCTGGAGGGTCTCGAATTACGATCATCTAAGCGCCGATTTCGACCGGCTTCGGACCCGCTATGTCGAACTGCAGCGGCAGGCCAATCAGCATCAGCAGCAGATGGCCTCTCTCGAGACTCTTGCCAGCGAGGTCTCGGTCGCCTACGGCATCAATCAGCCGAAGGAAGCGCAAAGCGGCGACGCGCTTGACTCGGACACGATGCCTAACCTGCGAGAATCGTTAGAGCAATACAATTTCCTGCAATCTGCGGGATATTCGAGCATTTATCATCACTACGCGTTTCGTTGGCAGGAGCATAACGACCCGAGTCTTTGGCCTGTTATTGGAGTTGTCCGAAGCACGTTCGGCGGCCGGTCTGATCCATTCTCGGGTGAAGGCGCGTTTCATACTGGCATCGATCTTCAGGCCGTCACTGGCACGCCCGTTCACGCCACCGGTGACGGTGTCGTCGAGAGTGCAGGATGGAGCGGTCGATACGGAAAGCGTGTGGTTATTGACCATGGAAACGGAATCCAGACCTATTACGCTCACCTGTCCAAGCTTCGCGTCGTACCCGGCGAAGAAGTGAGGCGGGGCGAGGTGATTGCGCTCTCGGGAAGCACGGGCCATTCTACGGGCCCGCATGTCCACTACGAAATCAGGCTCGGAGGAACTCCGGTGAACCCCTACCGGTACATGGCAAAAGCGCCGAATCCTCAAGGGCTGAGCGTCGCGCACAACGACTTAGGCCTGTGATGCAACAAGGGGCTGACCCTTGGCGTCTGATCAGACAGTGGGCGAGAATACAACGCGCCGCAGTGTGCTGGCGAGAGTTCTACCGGCGGGCTTCCTGGCGAGCGCGGCTTGGGGGTACCAGAAAAGCCAGCCGCTGCCCCGGGCAGGCGAATTTTTTCGCTTCGCAGACCCCACTACCGAAACTACGATCACGAGGCTGACAAGCCCCGCTTACAGCCACTTTCTCCCCGCACAAACCAAACGATTTCTATCCCTGAAATCGAGGACGCTCTTTTGCTCCTCCGATCGTGCGGGAGGGGGGCTTGCCCCTTTCGGAATCGATCTCAGGACCGGAGCCATCCGTCAATTAGCTGAAGCGCCTGCTCTTGACCCGACTTCGTTAACTCTCGATGAGTCGGGGCGCAATCTCTACTTCCTGAGCGGAGGATCGCTCAGCGAAGTGTCCGTAAGCGGCAAGGCAGAGATCAAGAAAGCAACCGTGCTTGCCCAAGATGTTACGGCTTTCGGAATGGGCGGCTCCCGATCCGAAATCTTCGGCATCACCAGTGGCAAACTGAGGCAGCTCAATACGCACGATTCGCCTGTTCTCGCGGACGAAGCGGCCGGCCCCTTGGTCGTGCGCCCAGCCAAAGGAGGATGCCTGTTCACACGGCCAATTTCCGCCGAAGAACGCGAATTCTGGTACTCGGGACCCGCAAACACCCGGCCCGTCATGCTCGCGAGCGGGCGCGCGTCGGATCCGTATTGGTCAGCCGATGGCGAATCGTTGTTATTTTTGCGAGACGTTCCCAAAAATGATGTGTTCGTTGCGGAAGTTCACGAGGTAAAACCGGAAGAAAAGGTCGAGCGCTGCGTCTCCCGAACGAGCCAGTTCGCCACTTTTGGCCCGAATGGAAACGACTCCGTTTTTGTCGGGGCGAGCGGAAGCAAAGCGCAGCCGAACGTGGTCCTTTTGCTTCGTGTTCCGGAACGGGAGCTAACGCTTTGCGAGCACCGCTCGAGTAATGCGGCACAGGTACGACCCGTCTTTTCGCCTGACAGCCGGCGTGTGTACTTCCAGAGCGACCGCGAAGGCAAGTCCGCGATCTATTCTGTCAATGTCGAGCAACTGGTCGAACCGACATAGCCGTTTGCAGCTACTGCGTAATCATCGGCGAACAGCAAGGCGTCTCCGACGGCTTAAATTCCATAAGTTCGACACGCGTGAGATCCGAATCGTAGAGATTTAGCTGCCATTTTCCGTCCCGGCCCATCTTCGGCGGCTCCGGTGGTTTGCCGCCATGGTCAAGGACGGCATGATAGGCCGGTTGAATGCTTTTCACACCAAGCGCAATGTGGTTGTTAACGCCGCGCGACTTAGGGCTGGGATTGTTGACCGCCAACATATATTCCAGCCAGTCGGTGCCATCCGGGACCCGCATATCGACCCACCTTACTTCGGTGTCGTTCATCCCGCCGTACCACATGACTTTGAATCCGAGGACGTCCTTGTAGAGATGATCCTCGGCGGCCCTATCGTGGACGATAAAGCCGGAGTGAATCATGTGGTCGGAGACGCGTGTATCGGGCGGGAGCGTTCCGTTTTTGATGGCGTGCAGCGAACCGGGCATGTATTGTACGAATTCGATGCGCCGGCCTTCCGGATCGTCGATCATGAAGCTCAAATTCTTGTCGAGACCTGGCTTGAGCGACCCCGGAACCTTGATGCCTTTACTCGCCAGATAATCCCGCAGTCTGCGTGCATCCGTGGTCTCAAAGGCGACATGCGAGAGGCGATCCTGGGCGTCGCCGGTGAGTCCGGGGTAAACCTCGATGTATTGGTGGTCATTCACTTTGTAGTAATTCAGCATCAATCCGCCAGCGGGCTTATCCAGGCTGAAATGTGCAAAGCCCAGAACGTGGCCGTAAAATTCGTCGGCTTTTTGAAGGTCGCTCACAAAGAGACCGACATGGGCCAAACCTACGATAGGCGGCCGTTCGATATCTGCCGCCCGGGCTAGTTTGCCGGCCAAAAGGCCGACTACTGAAAGGCCGACGGAGAGTGTTACGAGTCTTAGTTTTTCCATGCGAAAGTCTGGGCCAAGAGCATTGCGAGGACCACCAATATCACATCCCAAAAGCGCAGCGCTGATTAGCTGTTCACTTTGCGGAACTGACCGGCACCGCGCTAACAGCGAGCCCATTTGCATCGACGATGCCAGGCACCTGTTTCATTTCGAATGTTGTCAGATTTAGTTCTGTGACACCGCCGGCACGAGGCGCCGAATCGGGTGGAAGCATAGAATCTGGGACCAGCACATTTGAGACCCACGCGGTCCGCCCCTCAGGGGCGATGGTGACCGAAAGAGGGCTGCCTGTTCTGATTTCCCTGGTTACTTGGCCCGTGTGGGCATCGAGAACGAGCACGATGCCGTCAAGTACAGCCGGAGCGAAGATGAACCTTCCGTCGGGTGAAGAAGCCGGATAGAAGATCTGATGAACAGGAAGATTGGGAAGGGTCCTCACGACTGCGAGGTCAGCCGGGTTGAGCATCTCGAGTTCGCCGCGGCCGGAGACGATCAGCATGGATCCATCCGCCGTCCATGCCAGTCCTCTTGGAGAGCTTACGCGCCTTTGGGCCTCTACATGGCCGTCCTGAGCTCTTATCCGGAAGACTTCTCCCGCCGTAGAGAATGCGAACAACATCGACCCGTCGTCGGAAAAGATGAAATTGTGGATGTTCTGAGGAAGCGGGAACGATCGCAGCATTTGGCCCGAAGCTGCGCTAAGTACCAGCATGAGATCGCCCTCCTCAGCATTCGTGAAGAGTTCCTGTTCCTGCGGCGGCCGCAGCTTAATTCCATGCGGGGCAGCCGCTTTCCCGGCAGGCAACACGAATCGTTGTTTCTCGATTCCGCGGTCTACATCGATCACCGATATCGTTTTCCCTGCTATCCCCACCTTGTGATTTACTTCGAGCCATCCAAAATTGGAAACATATGCGGTTCGCCCGTCGGAGGAGACCGCAATTTCGTGGGGTTTGGGGTCCACCGCGATTTCGGCAGTCATGCGCAGCGTTGCGGAATCGAAGGCCGTTACTTTTCCGAGTCCCTCCTGCACCACCAGCACAGTTCGGTGATGGCCGGTAGGTTCTCCTTGCATGAACGCAAAGCATAGCAGGACAACAGCAATGGAAAGAGCAGCCGAGTGCACAAACACGGTCTACCACACTAGAATCCAGGTAAGAATCCGAGCTAGCCAGCGGTCCATCCGCGCCTCACAATGGCACGTACCCCGGGATTTGTAAGTTTGCGTTTGGACGGATTGGATTTTGTCTACAATAAAGACCGCGGATATCTCCCTCGGCAGACAGACCGCTTTGGGCAGTAGCCCGATAGACCTTACGCACTCGAGCCGGACGCAATCGATGAAACTAAGGGCTTTGATCGCCGATGACCACTCCATCGTCGTCGAAGGTCTGCGCCACATACTCGAAGAGAGCGGTTGCGAACTGGTTGGCACTGCCGGAGATGGCCGAACGCTTGTGGCTGCGGCAGCGAAGCTGAAACCCGAGATAATCATCATCGACATCTCCATGCCCATCCTAAATGGCATCGAGGCGGCGCGTCAGATTCGCGAAGGAGACAGCCAGGTCAAACTGATCTTCCTGAGCATGCATGTGGACCGCGCTTACGTTCGAGAAGCCTTCCGCGTGGGCGGGAACGCCTATCTTCTGAAGAGCAATGCTGCCTGGGAACTCGCCAAGGCCGTTCAGGAGGTAACGCACGGCCGAAGCTACATTACCCCGCACGTCTCGAAGGAAACCGTGGCGCAACTTCTTTCCGATCCAAGTTCGGGCACGTTTGGCAGTGAATTGACGCAGCGCCAACGAGAGGTGCTGCAACTCGTGGTCGAAGGAAAAAGCGGGAAAGAAATCGCTGAAATTTTGAATATATCGACCAAGACTGTCGAGTTTCACAAGGCGAACATCATGGATGTGCTTGGATTGCGCAGCGTCGCTGAACTGACGCGTTACGCAATCCGGAACAAGATCATCCAGAGTTGACCCGATTCAGGGATCTTTGCCGACGCTGCGGGACGCCATGCTGGCCCGGACCCACCAGACGAGCCAGTTCGCTTTGATAACCGTACCAGCGCTCACGAATCACCTCGTGAGCGGCTCGGCCCTCCAGTCTCCAGGGCAATCGCTTCGGATTGAGCCCTACAAAATGTACGCCGCATTTCCCAAGATGCTGCTGATGATTAGAAAAAGGGGAGCAGATCGAGACGTCCTCCGTACTTACGACAAACAATTTGCATCGAAGCATAACGGCTGCCTGCAGCCCTTGTTCATCCAGTTCCGACTGCAGAGTCACGCCACTCTGCGCGAGTGTGTTTCGAAGCCGCCCCTCCATATCGAAGCCCGGCGAAAAACCACGAATTCCAGTGTTGAGCGCTCGGTAATTACACATCACCGAGAACTGCCCCAGCGCGGGTTGCACGTCCGCTGTGATCAGACAGGCATCTTTGTCGTCGGATTGCAACCATTCGCCCATGACTTCGGGCAGTTCCCACAAGATCACGCCATTATCGAGCGATACTTCGTGCAGCGTGGGGAAAACGCGAACCGGCGCGAGCTTCCAGGCCACACCCTCCGCCATCTCGGGGCCAGCGTAACGCCGAAACCAGCCGGGTACCAGATTGCCTGCATCCATCCAGTTGGCTTCGAAGGGATCTCCCCGGCGCGATCTATCCCCTCGGCCAGAGGGATGGTGTTCACGCAGAATGCATACTGAGCGCCCGCTCCGAAGAGATTTCTGGCGGACCAAATGGATAGCTGCAATGCTTCAAAACCGGCGTTGCTGACGTCTCCTATGGTCCATCGCAGGCCGATGCGGGGACTGCCGTGTTCAAGTCTCACTCCCTGGGAGACGAAACAGAGTACCTTTGCCGAAATCCGAAGATTTGCCCGTTGCGGACGTGTCGTGTTATCAGGTTATGCAGAGTGGTGTTACAAGCGACCTTAGGATCGTCTTTAAGAGCAGATTGCAACTGCAAGAGAGTACGGAATTGCGTAAGTCTTGGAGGCGCGGGGCGGGATCGAACCGCCGAATAAAGGTTTTGCAGACCTCTGCCTTACCACTTGGCTACCGCGCCGATGCGGGGGAATGGTGTCTTCCGAAACATACCATACCAGTCGGAGGCCGAGAAATCTCGCGAACCTTGGCGAAAATGGAGACATGAGGAAAAAACTCATCGAGACGCTGGAGAACCCGGCGGCCGTCAAGCCAGACGGGCAGTGGTTCCATATCGACCAGATCGCGAGTGTCGAGGTGACATCGGAGGATCCGAACTTCCCTGTCGACAATGCATTCGGAGCTGAACAGGGCGCTGGCTGGCGTGCTGCCGCGAGAGGCGAGCAGCAGATCAGGATTCTGTTCGATGAGCCTCAGCGCGTGCGTCGCATACAGCTGCGGTTCCGCGAAGAGAACGCCGAACGAACTCAAGAATTCGCGGTGGGCTGGTCCCCGAGTCCGGCAGAGCCGACCAGGCAGATCGTCCGCCAGCAGTGGAATTTCAGCTCAGGCGGCTCGACGGTAGAGGCGGAAGAGTACACGGTGGATCTGCCTAGCGTTGCTGTTCTCGAGCTTACGATCCGGCCTGATTCAGGGGGTCGGGATACGGTCGCTTCACTCGAATCCTGGCGAATCGGCTGAAAGCCTAATTCCTCCGTTCACTGAAACTCCACGACCGCAATCTTGTCATCTGTTTTTAGCTGGTCGCCTGTGGCGTTCGAGATGTTCTGTGGAATATTCTTGCGGTCTACCAGTGAGAGCGCTTTCACCTTGCCGGTGAACAGCATGTCGTTCACAACCTTGGTTCGCTCATGATCGATGTCGGGGTCAATCCCGTGTGTGATCGATCTGCTTGTCTTCGAGAAATAGATCTTGACGTCGTGTGTCGCGGCAGCTACAAAGACCGGTTTGCCCGCAAACGTCTGCGGAACCTGCCAGAAACGGATATGGTGGCGAGAAGCAAAGGTGTTGTTTTGCTTCTCATACGTCATCTCGGGCGGGTTCCCGTTCAACGTCAGAATCGACATCGGCGCCTCACTGTAACCTCGGTCTTCGATGATGGCTTGGGCCGTGTGATAGGTGGAAGCTCTGCCCAGCGGGTCGGAAGCAAACCAGCCCGCGTCCTTGAAGGCCTGCTCGAGTTGCTCCTTCGTTCCGATGAACATGAGGTTAGTCATATCGGAAGGACTTGGCGGTTTGAGGGCCACCGTGCGGTAAGGCTCCTGGCTGACTAATGTCACGAGTTGGTCCTGAGGCTGCACAGGGCCCGGAAGCTTTTCATTGCCCGGTTTCCAATCAAGTGGCTGGGTCAGCTTAACTGTAAGCTCCACCCCTGGTTTGTAGTCGATAGCTGGGTCCGCCTCTTTGACGATGGCGCCCTTCACGGAAGAAAGGAGCTGGCCGAACTCTGAGTTTTTCTCCAGGACTTTGTTGACGCCCTGATCCGCCAATGAGCTAAAAGTTTGGGATGCTTTGATACCGGTAATCAAACCTGACCGATCCACAGATTCGCGGGCGTTGTCGACGCCTTCAACGGTGCATGAAATAGTCCCCGATTGGCCGGATTTGCCTTGAATCCTCGTAAATTGCATCCGTACAGTTGCGGGCTGCTCTTCGCTGCCGTTAGCCGCCGGTTGATTCGCCTGGGCATCCGCGGTGACGCCCTCCAGCTGTGTGCCGGAATCCATCGCAGGAACGCCGCTGATCAGAACGGGGGCGATTACTACGGCCGATACCTTCTGGCCCGAAGGTTTGTCGCTGCTGACTTCCGTTGTGAGCCGGAGCTGTAGTTCCGTGCCTGCCGGTATCGTTACGGCGCCTACCGGAATAGCGAAGGCGTAACAGAGCAGGGGCAGCGCAAGTGTCTCGAGACGCATAGGAGATCTTCCTCAATTCGGGCGGAGCGTGGACGGCTCACACGCGCGCCAGTCTTTCTGCCGTGTATTTTCTCATCCCGGCTCCGGCACAATGGTGCCTGAGGGAAGTGCACGTTTATGGCGAAAGCTAAGCTGCTCATGATCGTAGGCGATTACGTGGAAGACTACGAGGTGATGGTTCCGTTTCAAGCTCTTCAAATGGTGGGACATACCGTGGATGCGGTTTGTCCGGGCAAAAAATCCGGCGAATTTGTCCGAACCGCTATCCACGACTTCGAAGGCGATCAGACTTACTCGGAAAAGCGCGGCCACAACTTCGTCTTGAACGCAACCTTCGCCGACGTCGACCCATCCGCGTACGACGGATTGGTGATTCCCGGCGGCCGGGCGCCTGAGTATCTCAGGCTGAATCCGCAGGTCATCAAAGTTGTCCAGCACTTCGAAAATGCGCGAAAGCCGATCGGGGCCTTATGTCACGGCGCGCAGATCCTGGCGGCGGCCGGTGTCATCGAGGGAAAGCGTGTAAGTGCATACCCGGCGTGCGCTCCCGAAGTGGAGGGTGCGGGCGGCACATTCGCCGACTTGAAGATGGACGAGGCCATCACGGATGGGCACTTGGTGAGCGCGCCAGCATGGCCGGCCCACCCGGCTTTTCTGGCGCAGTACCAATCCATGCTCGAGGCCTATTTAGCGGGGCCGAAGGCTTCCGGAATTGCCGCTGCCTAGACAAGCTTGAGGACGGTGGCGGCTACGAGCCTGTCGCCGCCACCGCTTTACAGCTTCAATGACGCCATTGCAGTCAGATGCCCGGCTTAGGCATTTTCCAGTTCCAGCAGCTCTTCAATCATTGGAGCATGAGTGGGAAGGATGCCGCCCTTCTCATCACCATTCAGGTCGAATAGTTCGCGGAAGCTCGCCTCGAGCGTGCGTACTGCATTACTCATCTGATGCAGCCACATGCTCCAGAACTGGTCGACGGACGGGACCTGCTTGGTCTGCCGAATCTCCCGTTGAATATCTTTCCGGAAAGCAGGCATGTCAAACCCGCGAAGCATAGCGGCCCCGACCTCTGTCAGATTGATGCTCTCGTTTATATCGATGTTGAGAAGATCCTTGCGAAACGTGCGCTCCTCACCTTTTTTGTTTCGGTACGAGATGCGTTCCTGAAACGTGATTGAGCCCGAGAGGGCGTGGGCGTCGGGCGTCATTCCGAGCAAAGTTGTGGCGGTGGTGGGGGCTTTGACGAGGATCGATTGGCTCGTCTGATGAAGTCGGATCTGTGCCGGGCCCGAGATGCCGGCCCAGAGCTCACCGGGAAGCTGAGTCATCGAGAAAAAGTTGGCGACTATCGACTCCAGCTCTTTGTCTTCGAGCTTGACGATCTCATTGGATTTGAAGCGAGTGGCCTCCTCCGCACGTTTGCTGAAATCACTGCTGAATTCACTGCCCTCGTGCAGCTTTTTGACGAACTCAGCGGGCCAGTTCGGGCGGTTGTACGTCCAGGCGACCGAGACGATGTCAGCACCGAGTTGCTTCAGGAGTTCGGTTACCGCCCCGAGAGTCTTCTTGCTGGTGCTCTCGATGTAGACACGGCCCTCATTGAAGTCGAGCAGTACAGGAAATTGTTTGCGAACAGCTGCGGTGACGCCGCGGATCTCCCGGTCGACCGTCTTCTTGTCCGTTGCCTGGAGGAATTTGTAAGGGCGATCCAGGGCTGCGTACGAGTGCTGTTCCTTGACGGAGGCGAGATCGCTTACGTCCTTCCATTGGTTCGAGACAGCCCAGAGCCCATACCAGGGGAGCGTCTCGTGGAGCTCGAACGGAGAGGCGCCGAAGGCGTAGGATTCAGAGTTGAGGATCTCGGCGGGCAGCGTGGCATTGGCACGGGCCTCCGGCTCGAACGCGGCGTAACGGGCGAGTTCTTGCTCGCCATCAGCATCAATCGCTTGCTGCTCATCAAGCCGTGGGGTGCTGAAGGGATTGACGCCCACGGCGTCCACTCTGATATGGCGCGTGACAGCGGACGCCGCGAGCTGAGACACTGCGGCCATAAGGGCACGGTCTGCGAGGTTCGACTTGAAAGCCTCAACCGAATCTTTCGAGAGGCCAAGCATGGCCCAATTACCACGTCCAAACATTTCGAGATTCCTTTGCGGTGGTGGATGCGCTTACAAGTGGTCCGGATCTAACCCGCGATGTCGATTCACGAACCCGGGTCAAGCATCCCGAGCCTTGGGCTCTGTTTCATGGCCAGACTACAGGCGCGCAGCGTGTGACCGCCCAACCTTTTTACCACGAGCGTTTTGCGGTGCTGATTTTTGCCGTCATCGAAGTGGACTGACGCCCTGTGAAGTGCGGTTTCCTCCGCGAATCGGAGGCGAACAGCTGTGCTCGCTAACCAAATGGCGATGAGTGGTGTGCCACTACCCGAAGTGGATACGAGCGATCTCAAGCGAGTTTGGATGGTGATAGTGAAGCTGGGGAGGGCGCACGTCTTGGCCGGGGTCCGTTGAAACTCACGAAAGGATTTATTCGATGCCTACTGATCCTCGAACGGAATCGATGAGCTTCGCAGAATCATAGCCGCGGCCCTCTTTGAACACGTACTTCACGTTTTCAACGTCTGCGATGCGGGTTGAAGGATCGCCTTGTACGACCACCAGGTCTGCCGTCTTTCCGGTTGCGACCGAGCCTATACGATCCGCCTGCCCAAGATACTGAGCGCCATTCAGAGTGTAAATGCGAACTGCTTCTTCAGGCTTGAACCCTGCTTCGACCAGCAGTTCCAAATTTCGCTGATCGCCGAAGCCAGGCAGAGCGCCGCCGTTTCCTGTGGGATCGCAACCGGCGATTAAGAGGCCTCCTGCCGCCACGAACGCACGTTCGAAATCCATTTCTTTCTTGAGCGGCGCAACGAACCGTGCCGGATTCGGTCCCTCTGAGGCTTTCTCCTTCGCGAGCAGATAGTGTCTTGCCGCTTCGGGCGACATGGCCTGGAGAATGCGTTCCTCGAGCGGAGGCCGGCCCGGTATGAACGCTTCAAATACGGCCAGGGTTGATGTGATGGCAACGTGATGTGATACCAAGGTGTGGATCATGCGCTGGGCTTCCGGCGCCTGCAGGTTGAGAGTTTCGACAGCAGTGAGATTCCGACCGCCTCCCGGGCATACATTCAGCTTCTTTGCCGGATCGAATTCAGTATCCACTAGCAGGCCATGTTCCAGGTCGTCGATACCGAGCTCGGCCGCTTCGGTGAAGCCTACCGAGCAGAGATGCCCGGTGATCTTGAAACCGTGCTTATGGACTTGGTCGATGGCTGCACCGAGCGAATCGTGCGAGATGTTCATGTACGCCTTGAACGATGTGGCACCTTCCGCGACCCAGTAATCTACCAGCCTGCGGGCCTGCTCGGGAGACGTTATGCTGGGCATCTGAATCGCAAAGCTGCCTGGACCTTCTATATATGGGCCAGTCGCGTCCATCTTGGGGCCGGGCATCACTCCCTGGTTGATGAGGCGCTTGAGGTTGAGATCGGCGTATGGTTCGAGAGAGCCGGCCGTCCGCATCGTCGTAACACCGGAAGCCAGGTAAAGACGTGGGGCACTAAAGGCCTGCTCTCCGTAGGTCATCCCGCCTGATGGATAGAACAGATGCTCATGCATGCCCACCAGCCCGGGGTAAACGGTGTAGCCCTTCAGATCGAGTTGTCGCACGCCCGGCGGGACAGTGCTTTGAGCGGCATTTCCGAGAGCTGAGATGGTTCCGTGGTCGATCACCAGCGTCTGGTCCGGGCGCGCCGGGGCACCGGTCCCATCAATGACGCGCACATGCAATAGCGCCACCGCGGCATCAGTGATTGAGAGGAACGATTGAACCTCGGGCGCAAGGGTCGTCTGTGCCTCGACAAAACCGGGCAGGATCAGAAGGATAGGGAAGATGTAGACGATGAAGCTGGCCGCACGCGTTGAAAACAAGGGCTGCATGGCCTCATGATAGGCGACGGTGAAGCGTAGACCGATGCATACCTGTGGAAGATCAGAGCTTCAGGGATGGATAGCGGCTGGAGGCAGGCGGCAGGGCAGGGAAATCAGTGAACGGCTCGCTCTGATACCAGTAGCCGACGGAATAGAAGCAATCGGCGCGATCGTTTGCGTGGCCGTGTTCGATAGTGAATTTGAGAGATCGTTCGAAGGCAATCGGGTTGTCCGCATGCCAGCGATACAGGCAGTAGTGACCGCCGGCGCGCTCGCCGACGCCGATGAACGGGGCTCCGTTGTAAAGGTTCGCGAACTGATAGGTGACACCGAAGTCCCATGCGCCGCAGAAGTAATCCTCGGTGCCGGTACCGGTGATCGTTGGTTTAGAGTCGTCGTCGATGAAGATCATCTCATCCCCTTCGCCAAACCAGCCGTCGGTGTTCTGGACCATCCCGAGAGTGACACCCATCGCTTGACCGCGGCCCCGAGTTTCAAAGAAGACGTAATTACTCCGGCCGTCCAGATTATTCGGCGAGCCCGTTACGGCTTTGTTGGGTGTAGCCTGCCGGTACTGAGCATGAAAGTAAAGTGCTTCGGGGGGCAGAGCGCGAACAAGTTGGTAATCGATGTTCGAGTAGAACGAATCGACCGGGTGGGTGCCTTCGTTCGTGACTGAAATGCGCGCTGAACGCGCGAACGGCATCGCGAAATAAGAGTTCAAGGCCTTGATGGAGGAGCAATTCAGAAAAGCTGACTGATAGAGGAAGTAGTCGCCCAGGTTGAGCCCGAAGAAGTCGCCTACCGGCACCTCGACGCTTGGGTGCGCGTTGCCGTTCCAGTAGATCCGGAGAACCAGTTCTTTCAGATGCTGCGCGCTGCGGGAGTTGATCGTAAACCAGATGTGAGTGATGATACCGGGGCCGTCAGATTCGAACACCGTAAGCGTATCGTTGGGTGCGATGTGGAAGAAATCGGCATTTCCGCCGGTCCGGTCGAAGCTCGACTGCTTTAGGGTCTTGTGCGCCGGCAGGAGAGCGTAGGCGGGAAGTACGGGCCCTGCCTGAGTCGCGATCTGTGCCTGCGCCCCACGCTGCCCCGTGATGAGCGCCGCTGCTCCGCCGCCTAGAGATCCGAGAGAAGAAAGAAACCGTCTGCGACGCGAGAGATCAGACATGTTGGCCAGTTATTGCGAGCATGATATCTCAGTCGCGAAAGAGAGCCTTACCGACCGTTAAGTGAGACAGGGCCGAACCATGTGCCGCGAAGCTGGCGCTTCCAAATGGCCCCGGTTCGGTCGCGTTCAGCGGAGGTGGTGAATTCGTACTCGTAAAGGAGTGCGCGCATGTAGTGTGGCGGGCGATCGAAAGGCGGTCGATTGATCAGCCGGTAAACGGACGGCTCGCCTGTGAGCAGACGATACATGAGACCGCCCACCCACGTACTGCTCTGATAATCGCCGAGGGCGGCAAACCACATCTGCCAATCGAGACGCGGCTGGTACGGAGCGACCCACGGCAGACTGCGGTGAGTGTTACCAGGTTTGTAAGGAAACTGGTACTCACGCCAGTCAAGCTGGTCGTTGGATCCTTCGAGGATAATCTCCGGGCGGGTCGTGGTCATCACCGCGAAAAGGCCATAACTGTTGACGATTTCAAACGGCTGCACCAGGGCGAGAGTTCTGTAGATGGATGACGCCCTGGGGGCTAGCGACTCGAGCAACTGAACAACTGCGACACAGACGAGAACGAGGACCGCCAGATTACCCGCGATGCGAACAGGTTCCGGCCGGATGGCGCGAGATGAGCGTGGATATCGCCAGCGCAGCGTACGGGCAAGCGAGGCAAAGGCTTTGTCATCCAGACCCCAAAGGCAGAGCGCGATAGAGAGCAGGTTGAAAAAGGCGTAGTTGCCGGTGAGGAGGATTACCATCTGGAGCAGCATGAGCAGACTTACGCCGACGTATCTTGCGATGCGAGGCCCAAAGAGAAGAAACGGCGCTAACAGTTCAATGACGAGCGTCAGGGCCGTCAACGCATCCAGGAGCGCAGCCGGCGCGTGGAACGCGTAATAGGCAATCGGATTCGGGAGCGGCTGAGTTACAAAATGAAAACGCAAGGCGTGGAAGTTTCGCCAGTTTGGATCATGTGAGGCGAGCTTGACCCAGCCGGATTCAAACATCAGCCGGAAGACCAGAAGACGGTAGGCCCAGACGAGCCAGGGCGCCCCTGCGAAAATGGCGAGAAAGCCGGTCTCGAGCAGCAGGGAATCCCACTGGAACGAAGTGAACGGCTGGCCGACCGACGACAAAGACAGATACAGAACGAAGCAGACGACCGTAGCTGCACGGGAAAAGATGCGGACGGCCATCAAAACGGAGGAGAGGCAGCCAATGGCGCAGAAGAGGACGAGTGCCGTGTCAGTTGGAAACAGCCAGAAAAGGCTCGGCGCGTAATAGAAAGCGCGGGCGCCAAAGCCCCCCCGCATCGCAGCTATCAGATGCGCGGCAGGCGCGATTCCGCGAGCACCTGCCAAGCCGACAATTTGAGGCCATAGCGACCCGAAGGCAGAAAAATAAATAAGGCCGAGTAATCGCACAAATAGCGAGTCAGTGATTTCGAATGAGCCAGGAGCCCGGAGTAAGAGGAGTAACCGGCTGCGGGCGGCAGTGTCTGTATCCGGGCTCAGCATAATTCAGAACAGGAACTTCAAAGCGAATTGAATCTGCCTGGGAGTGCGGGTCGAGCTGACGGTGCCGAATGGGCTGTTTGAGCTGGAACCGCTTCCTGCCACATCCTGAGAGGGAACAAAGGTCGTGTTGATCGATGCGAACTGGGTGTGATTGAAGGCGTTGAAGAACTCTGTACGAAACTGTAGCCTGGGATTCTCGGAGCCGCCCAGCCCCTTGATGTGCGGCAGAGAGAAGTCCTTGAACAGCGAGAGATCAAAATTGTTGATCCCCGGTCCACGGACGTTATTGCGGCCGGAGTTGCCGAAGGTGCCGGGAGCCTGGAGTTGGAATGCTGCGATGTCGAAGAATTCCGTCACAGAACGCTGGCCGCGATCGAGATTGGGATTCGAGAGGACGTCGGCGCGTTCGCAAATGTCCGTCCCGGACGCGAGTCCGACGACATCGTGGTCGAGGCATACGGTTTGGGGAAGGCCGGATCGAAGTGAATAGATGCCATTGAGTTGCCAGCCGCCAAGTCCGGTTTTGAGAAGGCGATTTCCGCTGTTAGCGAACGCCGGTATTTCCCACACGGCGTTCACAGACAGGCTGTGTGGTTGGTCCTGCGTGCCGAAGGACTTCTCCGCTGGAATATCGTAAGCGTTCTGCACCGGCCTACCGTGTCCTTCCGTGTCCTGGTTCGGCCCATCCGAGATCAGATGGCTGAAAGTGTAGGAGAGTTGAAGCTGCAGACCGCGCGCGAGCCGACGTTCAAGTGAAGTTTGTAGGGAGTTGTAGCGAGTCACTGCCTCTCGCGAGTTCACGTAGATGTGACTGTATCCGAGGTACGGGCGCACTGTATCGGGATTGATGCCTAAAAAGCCTCCGCTGTTCTCGTACTCGTAGACGGAGAGAAGGTCTGCAGTTGGGACCTGGTTGATGTCAACGTTCAACCCTTGATGGATCTGGTGGCTTCCGGCGTAACCCACTCCCAGCAGCGTGTTGGAACTGAGGCTGTATTGGATGCCTGCACTGTACTGATAGCTCAGAGGATTGTCGTAATTCGGCTCAAGGGTTTGCAGCGCAATCGGGGGCTGAGGCGCCAGCGGATTGAATGGTGCGAGAGAACTGATGGAGACGCCAGTGAGCGTGGCGGTGCGATCGAATGGCGGAAGCTGCCCCAGTGCGCTGGTCTGTGAAATGGCGTCACGCCCGTGAAAAATCCCAGCACCCATCCGATAGACGAGCTTGTCGTGGAAGATCCCCGGCGACCAGGCAATCCCGCCCCGTGGCTCCCAGTCATTTGGATGATTCTTGACAAGAGCCGGACCAGGAATTCCGGAAGACTGAGGAGTGACGATTCCATTTAGCGTGTTGCACAGCGTCGGGTCGATCAGGCCGGCCGAACTGAAGGCAGCGGCTGAGCATTGGCTCGGGTCATATCGGCTCGAGTAAAAGTTTGCGATGTTGTTGTGAGCAGAAAAAGTCTGCCCCAGGTACTGCCATCTGAGCCCGAAATCGAGTGTCAAGTGCGACGTAGCCTTCCAGGTGTCTTGAAGATAGATCGCGTAGTCGTGCCACCGGTCGTATACAGGATTGAGTGTCTCTTCCTCCTGATATTGAGCCAGACTGCCCGTAAGCAGATCATGAAAGCTGTTGAACGACATGATGCCCGCGGTGTCGTCGACGCCTCCATTCGCAGGCTCGCGCTTGCGGCCGCGTCCGATAGAAAAGCCTGTCTTTACACTGTGATTGCCGATCGTCCAGGACAAGGAATCCTGCCAGGTCAACACTGCCTCGCGGTTAGTGAACGGAGCCTGGTGTTCGATGGTGCCAAATCCGTCAACACCATTAACAGTGGGAAATGAGCCACTAGTTTCAGGAAACAATTCGCTGTAACTGAAGCCAGCTCGAGACGCTAAGACAGGGTCGGATTTGCTGCTAGTCCGAAACTGAATGAAGTTATTGGTGTAACCGAACTGGAATTCGTTGACCAGGGTGGGCGTAAGGATATTTGTCAGCTTCACCATGCTGTTCAGAGCCGAGAATGTCCAATCACTTGAAACTGACGGAAAGTTGTCGTCCGCCCAGAGTTGGTTGTTGATATTTGCGAGGCTTTGACCCTCCGTCATGACACGCGCCATCAGCATTGCTTTGTCATTGATGTTGTGGTCCCAACGGTAGAGTTGGACGTTATCGACGGTCCCCGTGGGCAGGCTGGCAACGAAGTTATACGCACCGGTCGCATTCGGTATAGGGTACCGGGCCAGGATCGCTAGGGCATTCGGATCGATCTGCGAAGGAGGAACGTTCGGTTCGCCCAGTGTAGAGAGATCGCCCGAGCGTTCGGCCTGGTCAGGCACGTTGTCTTGCGCTGTGTTGCCTGTCACGTTGCGGCGGCCTTCGTACGAAGCGAAAAAGAAGTCCTTCGTCTTGTCTTTGTTGTAGACACCCGGAATCCAGAACGGGCCGCCGAGCGTGTATCCGAAGTTGTTGAAGCGAAGCTCGTTGCGAGGCTGTCCCTGCTGATTCAGGAAAAAATCGTTGGCATCAAGCTTATCGTTACGGAAATACTCGTAGACGGTTCCGTGAAAGTCTCGCGTACCTTGTTTAGTGACGACATTAACCACGCCGCCGGTCCCGCCGCCAAATTCAGCGCTGTAGTTGCTTCGTAGAACTTTGAACTCTTCGAGCGCGTCCAGAGGTGGAGTGACAACGTTTTGAGCGTTGCTCCCGACGTCCATATTGTTCTGACCGTCAAGCAGCCAAAGGTTCGAGTTACTCTGGTTACCGTTGATTGAGACGGTAGTGTCACTATTGATGCCAACCCCGTTACCGATCGTGCCGTTCTCCGAAACAACGCCAGGCACAAGCATCACCAGCTGGCTGAACACGCGGCCATTGAGCGGCAGAGCCTGGGTTTGCCGTGCCCCGATCAAATCAGAAAGGTCGGCGGACTGCGTTTGTAATTGGGCCCCACTTTCGTTGACGCTTACGGTTTCGGTGCTTCCCCCGATCTCGAGGCGAGCCGGAATCGTAAGACGGTCGTTGACATCGAGCCGAATCTGCGTGGCTTCGAACTTCTTAAACCCGGGAGCCTCGGCGGACAAGCGATAATTTCCGACAGGCAGATTTGTCACAACGAAGTTCCCACCCGAGTTGCTCGTCTCGTGGCGGACTACCCCGGTCTGAATGTTCGTCACTGTGATGGCGGCCCGCGGAACGGATGCCCCGGACGGATCGGTGACCGACCCTGAGATAGTTCCCGTACTTTCTTGCGACATGGCAGCGGAAAGGAAAAGCAGAAAGAGAAAAGTGAAGCGAATACTAAAATTATGCATGGCGATCCTTTCGAGACGGTAAAGTCAAGCTGTCAAGATAGTCGACTCGAGATTCGAAATGAAGCGTATGTGGGCTGGAACAATCGTCATGAGCGCAGCGCTTTCTTCGATCGCAGCCGATCACTACGAGGTGGCGATTAAAGCCACGGCGAAGGGCGATTACGCGACGGCTGCGCACGAGTTTGCAGCGGCCAAGGTTGAGAACCCCAACTTGCCTGAAATCGATAAGCAGCTCGGGCTGGCACTCTTCCAAGCGAAAGATTTCGAGCATGCGGTTCCCGCGCTCACAAGCGCCCGCAGCAAAGCGCCCGACGACATGCAAGTTTTGCTCGCGCTTGGCACGGCGTATGCCCGGTTGAGGCAAGTGGACGAGGCGCAAAGAGTTTTCGCAGACCTTCTGAAGCGGCATCCAGATTCCCCGGAACTCCACCTTTTATGGGGGCAAGTTTATGCGAGTGTAGCGCAGATGGGTGCGGCAGAGGAAGAGTTCCGTGAGGCTTTACGTTTAAATACGGGGTTGCGAAGAGCACATTACAATTTAGGATTGCTATTTCTTAAGCAGAACCGATTGAGTGATGCGATAGCTGAGTTCCGTGCAGAGCTCGACAACAATCCGGGCGACGTGGAAGATCGGTACGATTTAGCGGTCGCGCTGCTCCATTTGAATGAAGTAGCGGCGGGCGTCTCGGAATTGGAGCGGGTCCTCGCGGTGCAACCCCGGAACGCAAACGCGAACTACGAATACGGCAAGGCACAATTGGAAGCAGGGCAGACGGCGACAGCTATCGAACATCTGGAGGAGGCGGCTCTCGACAGTCCGGAAAAAGCGTATGTGCACTATCAGTTGGGGCGGGCCTACATGCGGGCGGGACGCAAGGCGGATGCCGATCGCCAGTTTGCGAAGGTGAAGCTTCTGCGGGGAATGGGCAAATGAGCAGGAAGGTTTATGACGCGCTGATCGTCGGATCGGGAGCGAGCGGCGGCTGGGTAGCAAAAGAGCTTACCGAAAAAGGCATGGAGATCCTGATGCTCGAAGCCGGTCCGCCGATTGTTCCGGGCCGGGATTTTACAGAGCATGCATGGCCTTATCAGGTGAGGTATCGCGGGTTCGGCGATGCGAGGGCAATGCTCGCGAACCAGCCGGTGCAGCGCCTCTGCTACGCCTGTGACGAGTACAGCCACCAGTTTTTCGTCAATGACAACGAGCACCCTTATACTTTTCCTCACGACAAACCCTTCATGTGGATCCGTGGGCGGCAGGTTGGCGGAAAGACTTTCTGCTGGGCGCGCGAGAGTTACCGGTATAGCAACTATGAATTTCGGGCTGCTAGCCGTGATGGGTACGAAGAGAACTGGCCTTTCACATACCAGGAGCTCGAACCTTATTACGACCAAGTGGAAAACTACATCGGCGTAAGCGGTTCACGCGAAGGTCTCCCTCAGATGCCGGACGGGAAATTTCTCCCGCCGATGAATTTTTCTTGCGGCGAAGTGCTCGCGAAAAGTGTTATCGAGAAAAGATTCGGTTGGCGATTCATGCCCGACAGAGTCGCGAACTTGACGGTGCCTCACAACGGCCGGCCAGCTTGCCACTACTGCGACCAATGCCAGCGTGGATGCCACACAGCCTCCTACTTTAATAGCCCTTCGGTAACGCTGCCGGCTGCTGCTCGCACTGGACGATTCACGCTGCTGAGCGATGCGGTTGTGAGTCATATCATCACCAACACTGAGGGTGAAGCGGAAGGTGTGCAATACCTCAGCCGGCTCAGCAAGACACCGGGCGAAGCGCGAGCTAAGATCGTCGTGCTTGCCGCCTCTACGCTCGAATCGACGCGCATCCTGCTCAACTCTCGTTCAGCCCGCTTTCCGAACGGGTTGGGTAACTCGAGTGGTGTGCTCGGCCATTATCTGATGGATCACTTCACAGTTGAGGGAGCCGGCGGCGAGCTTGCTTCGCTTAAGAGCGGAAAACGAGAACCGATCGGGAATCCCTGCGGGTATCTGATTCCGAAGTATGCGAACACAGATGGCCATAAAAATAGTGGCTTTCTTCGTGGCTACCGGTTCGACGGAACCGCGAGTCAGCAGCTTTACGAGCAAGCCTTTTCGCTTCCGGGATTCGGGCGATCCTGGCGCGAGAGCGTGCGCCGTGAGATCCCGTATTTCTTTTCGATGGAAGCGCAAGGCGAGTGCCTGCCGCGCTTCGACAACTTCGTGGAACTCGATCCCGAAAAGAAGGACGCCTGGGGCATACCGGTCCTGAAGATCAATGCGAGCTATGGCGAAAACGAACACACGATGGCGAAAGCCATGCGGCAGAACATCTCGGAGATGCTGGATGAGCTGCAGGTGAAGCGGGCGACCGCACCCAACAACGAGCTAAGCGTGTTCGGGAAGAATATCCATGAGTGTGGAACTGCGCGCATGGGCAAGGATCCGAAAAAGAGCGTCTTGAACGCCTACAACCAACTGCACGATACCCGGAACGTCTTTGTTACGGACGGCGCCGCCTTCGTCACGCAGGGATGTTACGAGCCTACGTTGACGATTATGGCGATTTCTGTACGGGCGGCGGATTACATCGTGCAGGCCTCGAAAAGAGGCGAGTTATAAATGGGAGCCGGCGACAATGGACGATCACACGCGTAGAAGCTGGATGCTTACGATAAGCCAGGCCGCTGCGGGTCTGAGCATCGCAACTCGAGTTACCGCCGACACCGCGTCCTTTTTCTATCCGCCCGGTTTGTACGAGCCCTCGACCAATCACCTCAGTTATGCCCTTATGAGCGCTGAGCTGTTTCACCCAATTCCACACGCATGCCCGACAGATTATCTTCGTCCGAGGAGCGGGAACTTCGAACCACAATTCTTCTCGGGACCTGAGTTTCGAGCGGTGCACTGCATAGTGCAGTTGCTCCTCGGCACGACTGCTGACGAGGAGGCCGTGACCCAGGAAGTCGCAGAGTGGATCGATCTCCGCGTATCGGGCGCACCTGGCGTGCTCGAGTCCAGAGAGCGTCTGGATCCGGCCTATCGAGCATTGGAATCTGCGTATCTCGGTGCTGCGCAGGAAGAGCGGGCAGCTGGCGAGAATACAGCAAAGACCTGCCGTGAAGGGCTGCGCTGGGTTTTGAGTAACGCGCAATCGGAGCACGCGGCGGACTTTCCGTCGCTGAAAGCCGATCAACAGATCGCACTTCTAGACTCGATCAGCGATGAGCGACCGGATAAACAGATTGAAAATGCAGGAACACGGCTGTTCACTTTTTTGAAAGCCGAGACAATCAGGGGGTTCTACACTTCGCGAGCCGGTCTGAAGGAATTGGATTTCAAGGGCAACGCGTTTTACGCTCGCTCTCCGGGCTGCCGGTCCTAGATGCTTCGCCCAATTTCGCTACCTAAGGAGGACAAATACTGCAAATGATAAACAAAAGAGTTGTAAACCGGCGAGACATGCTACGCGGTGCGGCGGCTGGGGCCCTGTTCCCTCCCATGTTCATGCGCGGCGCCGAACAGGGCTCGAAACGGGGAAAGCTCGAGCGGCTTGCCTGCAATTCGTGGCCGTTCCGGGCATACTTCGATACACCCCAGATGCACGAGTACCGCAAGCCGGAATATCCGCTTCTCACTCAGGCGGATTTCCCGCAGTTTCTAGCGGATAATTTCCAGATTCACAATGTCGAGTTCCTGCCCCAGCATTTTTCAGACACGGATGATTCCACGATCGAGAAAGTAAAGGCGGGGCTGAAAAAGGCGAACTCGCATTGCTGCAACTTGATGGGCTTGGAGATTCCCGGTGGCGCATTCGAGCGAAACTCTGATAACCAGGCGCTAGCAAAAGAAGCGGATCGCTGGGCGGGTGTGGCAGTGGCACTCGGTTCTCCAAGCATGACGATCGCTTTGAACGGCAAAGGCACGGTTGACGCAAAGGTGGCTGCTCACAACGTGACCCCGTATGCAGAGGCCGCTAAAAGACACGGAATCAAGCTGCTGTTTCACAACGATGATCTGCGCACCGAGTCCGCCGAAATCCTCATTTCAGTAATCAAGCAACTGGGGCGATTTCAGGCGGGAACGTGTCCGGATTTTGGCAATTTCGCAACCAAGTCGGCCGAGTTTGCGCTCGCTCAGCTTCGGATGCTCGCACCTTACGCCTCGAACATCTGTCACGCGAAGGATGGGATCGCCAACGACGGTAAATTCTATCGTGATGATTTCTCGGAGTCGATGAAAGTGATGCGCGATGCAGGTTTCAAAGGCTTGTATTCACTCGAATTCGAAGGTTTGGATACACCGCTCCAGGGCGTGCGGAAGCTCATGAATGTGACCGAGCAGTTTCTGGACTAGATCTGAACGCGCTCTGTCGGAACCAGCTTAGATCGGGAGAGTGCCTTCACGAGACGCCTTGTGAGTTCCTGAGCTTCACGGTCGTTTGCTGCCAGATGCGGCCCGAGCATGCTGCCTAGAAAGACAACTCCGCCGTAGCCAATCGAGCGTTTCATGGCGATCGGGAGGCCGTCATGGTACGCGATTGCTTCTTCGGGCGTGCACTCTACCTGAGAGACGGCTCCAAATGTTCTTACCAGAGTATCCAGAGGCCATCGATAGCGGGCGTACATGCTCCCCCGAGAATCTTCGCGTGTGAAACGCAAGCCGAATGCGCTCTGGAGGGACTGGACCTGCTGCTCTGTCTCCTCAGTCTTGCCGAACTGAGGTCTGCTTTCCCACACTAGCCAAGCGCCTTCGGTAACTCGCGAGCGAAACTGCACTAGCTTTACTTCCGGGAGGTTGCGTGCGCCCGCGACAATTATCAATTGTTTGACTCCGTGCGAAAGCTGACCTTCGCGCAGTATCGAGCGGTAACCGGCGGCAGACTCTTCGGACAAGCAGTCGTCACCTGAGAGAATCCCATCGAGCAAAGCGGGCACGGTAACGCTCGCCTGAACCAGTTGCCCCGCGAAGGGAACGGCTAAAGCCTGTCTGAAGAGTGCGCGCCGGGTCTGAACGCTCACAGGCTACCGCTGATGACCCGGCTCATTGCCGCCGAGGTGTCGTAAATCTGTTGGTCGGGAGCGAAGCGATACTTCGCTTCCATCTCCGCGACAAGCCAGCCGTCATAACCAACTTTGGTCATGGCGGCACGGATGGCGCGCCAGTCATTGTCGCCGAGAAAGATGTTTGTATAGACGCTCTGCTCTCCGCATCTGCCTCTATGCTTCAGGACATCTTTCAGGTGCATGCAGGTGATTCTCGGACCCATGATCTCGATCCACTGTTCCGCGAATCCGGTGTCGTGGATGTTTCCCACATCCAGATGATTGCCCACCCAAGGGCTGTTCACGTCGTTCAGGAATGTGTGGAACTCGCGAGGGCTGAGCAGAAACTTCTGCTCTGAACAACAGTTTTCAACGCCGATCTTGACCTGCGCCTTTGCGGCCGTCCCAGCAAGTTTCTGGAGCGAATGGACGCAGCGCTGATAAACCTCATTGTAGGGCGAGTCGCTCGTGACGAGGCCGGCCACGATCAGAATCGTTTTGCAATTAAAAATCTGTGCCGCCTCAATCTGTCGTTCGATATGGCGGAAGGCAGCCTCGCGTTTGGCCGGATCCCGCGAGGATACGTTTTCATCCCAATCGAGCGAGTTAGCTACATCGGATACTTCCAGCCCTGCGTCACCTATCTGCCTGTAAAGCGAGCGAAGGTCGGAGTCGCTCGCGTCCATCTGAAACCAGCTTCGATCTCCCAACCACAACTCGACGCCATCGTACCCGGATTTTTTAAGTAGCCTGAGCCCGTCTTGAAAACTCATCCCTTTCGGGAAGATATTGTCGCCGATTGATTTCTTCATGTGACCCTACATGGCATGCGTATGAGCTGAATCATATCCAAAGCAGCTCCAAGCGCGCCCGAAGTCAGCCCCGAGCGCTGGGTCACTTACTGAGCAGGAAATCGAAGAGGCGTCGCAACTGTGCTTTGACCTGCGCGTTCGATATGCTGGCCGGGTCGTAGGCACTCTCGAGCACAAGGCCATTCAGTATGGCGTGCAACGTTACTTTTAATGCGGCTTCGTCTTGTGGCGCACACATCAGGGCGGCCGGAAGTACGCCTTCAAGGCCCTCCCATGTGATCTTCATTCTGATATTGCGGTGCATCTCTGCCAATTTGGCTCTCAGTTTTGGATGGCGCAGCGCATAGAGTTTGAATTCGAGCGCAAGAATGGACCATTGGCGATCAGTAACGCGCATCACGTAGTATTCCCTTAGCGTTTGCAGACGACTCGTATCCGTCTTGCATTGCGCGAGCGCCTTCCGGATAAGCTCCATGTGTTTGTTCGATTGATCTTCGACCATCGCGAAGAAGAGATCCTCTTTCGAACCGAAGTGTGCATAGAACGCACCCCGCGTATATCCAGCCTCGCTCGCTATGTCATCGATTCGGGCAGCCTCGAACCCGTCCCTGGTAAATATCCGCTGCGCCGCTTGGAGCAGTTTGGCCTTTGTCGCTTCTGTTCTCTGTTGATGCTTGTTTAGCGAGGTTAAATCCTCCGGCGGCCGGCGCTTAGCGATCGACCTCTTCGCCGCAGTATTTGATTCAGTAGCGCGTCGCATCGTCAAGATGATTATATACAAACAAGTATGCGATGTGATACATGTGTGTATGTATTCTGGGTGAATGACTTGAGGATGATGTACGGCGGAGGACTGAAACTACTACTGGGAGCTGCGGCCCGCACTTGCGGCTTAGCCACGGTATCTTGTGCGGTCATGTTGTTTGCCGCTATGGGTGGTTTGTACGGGCAGACCACAACCATGGGAACGGGTGCTTCCGGGTCGAGCCGCGCAACTCCCCTGCCCGCCTCGGGACGGACAGGACAGGCCGGTTCGGTTACCGCCCAGCAAACAGCCGAGCCGGGAAGCGGAGTCGCAACCGTGAACAGCTCTATCCAGGTCACTGGTAACTACAGCGGCAGCGTTCCCGGGTCCAACATTCCGGGGGGTCCGATCACGTTGACCCTCGCCGATGCTTTGGGGTTCGGCTTGAAAGCCAACCTGGGCAATATCTCAGCGGCCGACTCCATTGGCGCAGCTCGAGCTGAACGCACGCAGGCCCTGAGCAATCTTCTCCCCAACATCTCGGCCAACGCGAGTGAGACGGTAACGCAGGTGAATCTCGCGGCCTACGGTTTTCAGTTCAAGCTGCCGCCCGGCCTGAATTTTTCAATACCGTCCGTAGTCGGTCCCTTCAGCTATTCGCAGCTGCAGGGCTCGCTCAGCCAGTCGATCTACGATCCCGTGCAGCGCCGGAATTGGAAGGCGAGCAAGGACAGCGAACGAGCCTCCGTCCTTTCCGCGAAGGACAGCAGGGAGCTGGTCGTGCTTGCTGTCGGAGGCACGTATCTGCAGACCGTAACCGCCGCCGCACGCGTCGAGTCGCAGCGTGCGCAGGTGAACAACGCCCAAGCGGTTTACAACCAGGCCGTCACGAGAAAGGCCGCCGGAACGAATTCAAAGATCGATGTCATGCGCTCGCTGGTCGAACTGCAGACCCAGCAGCAAAGATTGAGTTCGCTCGAATCGGATCTTCGAAAACAGAAGATCGCGCTTGCGCGGGTGATCGGCCTTCCGCAGGATCGTGAACTGATCCTGTCTGAGCCGCTTGCTTTTCACGAAGCGCCTGTCCCTGACACCTCCGAGGAGATTGCACGCGCCGATCGCCGTCGCGCTGACCTGCAAGCGGCCGAAGCACAATTGCGCGCCGCGGAGCAGGCTCTCTCGGCCGCTCACGGAGAGCGTCTTCCGTCGGTTTCTCTGAACGGAGATTACGGAGTGCTTGGCCCCAGCCCGACCAGCGCACACGGCGTCTTTGCCGTAACCGGCGCTGTGAATGTTCCGATCTGGCAGGGGAATCGAACCAGGGGCGACATTCAGCAGGCCGAATCCACACTTCACCAGCGCCAAGCCGAGTTGCTGGATGACCGCGCCCAGGTCGAACAGGAAGTCCGGAATGCTCTCATAGAACTTCGGACTGCTTCCGGTCAGGTTCGTTTGGCCGAAACGAATCGAGGCTATGCCAATGAGACCCTGGCGGAGTCGCGCGACCGCTTTGCTGCCGGGGTCGCCACGACCGTTGAGGTCGTCCAAGCGCAAGAGCAAGTGGCAAGTGCCGAAAGCGACTACATCTCGAGCCTGTTTTCCTTCGATCTGGCGCAGTTGAGTCTGGCTAGGGCTACCGGCGAAGCAGAGGCCGATTTACCAGGACTACTAAAGGGGAACCGCCCATGACCACAGAGGAAAAATCTCAGGAGACTGCGACTCGCAGTGAGATCGCGCCCACTGCAAACGTGCCGCCGTCGGGAGTCGATCAGAAGAGCGCATCTCCACGCGGCCGAGGCAGAGCATTCACGATCTTTTTCGCGGTTCTCATTCTGCTGGCCATCGGCGGGGTGTTGTACTGGCTGCACGCACGCCAATTTGAGTCGACCGACGATGCCCAGGTCGATGCTCACCTCAATCCGATCAGCTCCCGCGTCGACGGAATGATCACGAAGGTGTACGTCGAAGACAATCAGAGCGTCAAAGCCGGCGAACCGCTGGTCGATCTCGATCAAAGGGATTTCCAGGTTGCGCTCGACCAGGCCCTTGCACAACTTGCCCAGGCCAAGAGCATGGTGATCGCTCAGGAACCGAATATCCCGATCACGCAGTTTGCGAACACGACGAATATCTCAACCGGTGAAGCGGAGGTGGCAAACGCGGAAGCTGCACTCTCGGCAGCGGAACGGGACCGAGAATCCGACGCGGCCAAGTTGGCGGAATCGGAAGCCAACAATGCGCGCGCGCAGGCTGACCTCGCTCGTTACAAGATTCTGATCGCCAAAGAAGAAGTCTCGCAGCAGGAGTACGATCAGGTGGTTGCCACGGCCAAGGCTCAGGCGGCAACGGTTCTCGCGAGTCAGGCGGGATTGCAGTCCGCGGGACGTGTAGTCGATCAGCGCCACGCGCAGCTGCAGCAGGCCCAGAGCAGGCTCGCCCAATACCGCAGCAATGCTCCGCGGCAGGTCGCCATCCAGCGAGCCACAGTTCAATCCAATCAGGCAAGCGCTCAAAGCGCCGGCGCCCAGGTGGAGCAAGCTCGTCTGAAGCTCGCCTACTGCCACATTACTGCTCCCGTGGACGGCATTGTCATGCGCCGATCCGGGGAAGTCGGCGCCCATATTTCAGCCGGGCAGCAATTGATGCAGATAGCCCAGATCGGCGACATCTGGGTCACGGCAAATTTCAAAGAAACTCAGCTGCGAAGCATCCGGCAGGGACAGTCCGTCACCATACACGTAGACGCGCTTAAGCGGGATTTCAAAGGCTCGATCGAAAATATCGGCGGCTCAACCGGCGCTGTAGCCAGCGTTCTGCCTCCTGAAAACGCGACTGGCAACTTCGTCAAAGTCGTTCAGCGCATCCCGGTTCGCATCCGTTTCCAACCAAATCAGGTGGGCATGGACCGCTTACGGCCCGGAATGTCTGTCGAGCCGGACGTTCGCATCGGAGACTAGCCGTGCCTTCTCCTCAACCGGTGCATCACGGCAACTGGCGTCCAAAGCACAATCCGTGGATCATCGCCATGACGGTCACGCTTGCGACCTTTATGGAGGTCCTCGATTCGTCGATTGCGAACGTCGCGTTACCGCACATTGCGGGCTCGCTTGGGGCAAGCTATGAGGAAGCAACCTGGGTCCTGACTAGCTATCTCGTCTCGAGCGCGATCGTTCTCCCGATATCGGGCTGGCTCTCGACCGTGATGGGCCGGAAGCGCTTCTACATGCTGTGCGTTGCGCTGTTCACCACTTGTTCATTCTTCTGTGGCATTGCGGCCAGCCTTCCCATGCTGATCATCGCCCGAGTTCTACAGGGTGCGGGCGGCGGCGGCTTGCAGCCTTCCGAGCAGGCGATCCTCGCCGACACGTTTCCCCCTGAAAAGCGCGGCATGGCCTTCGCCATGTATGGTATGGCGGTGGTTGTCGCGCCCGCGATCGGGCCCACTCTCGGCGGCTGGATCACCGACAACTACAACTGGCACTGGATTTTCTTTATCAATCTTCCGATCGGCTTGTTGTCGCTCTTTCTCACTCACCGCCTGGTCGAAGACCCTCCCTGGATCGCGCAGGAGAAGAGCGCCGGAATCAAAGTCGATTACATCGGCTTGGGTCTTATCGTGCTTGGCGTTGCCTGCTTTCAGATCGTGCTGGACAAGGGGCAGGAGAAGGATTGGTTCTCTTCGGCTCTTATCACCGGCATGTCCTGCGTAGCTGTCCCCGTGCTGGTCGCGTTCTTTCTGTGGGAGTGGTATCACGAAAACCCCATCGTCGACGTTCGTTTGCTGAAGAATCGAAATTTCGGTACAGCCGTGTTCTTCTCGTTTGTGCTGGGCATCGTCCTTTTCGGTTCAACGGTCCTCATTCCGGAGTTTCTGCAAAGCAGCCTTGGCTACACGGCCGAACGAGCCGGCATGGCGCTATCGCCCGGTGGTCTCGTACTGATGTTTATGATGCCGATCGCAGGACGCCTCACCGCGACAAAGGTAGATCCACGGCTGCTGGTCGCGATCGGGTTCCTTGGTACCTCGATTACCCTGCGCCTCATGACCATCATCTATCTGCAACTCGACTTTCACACTATCGTCCTGCTCCGCATGATGCAGGTGGTTTTCATGCCGTTCATCTTCATCCCAATCAGCACGCTGAATTACATCGGGGTGCCGCGCGAGAAGAATAACCAGGTATCCGGTATGTCCAACTTCGCGCGCAATATAGGCGGTGCAATCGGTACCTCACTTCTGAGCACCTTCCTCGCACGTCAGAATCAAACTCATCAAAAAGCGTTTGCTGCTCACACTACGACTGCTGACGGCAATTTCCAGCAAATGCTCACGGGCCTAAAGGCTAGCTTTATCTCGCAGGGATTCGACACCGTTACTGCTACCAAGAAAGCGCTTGCGATGGCCTATCAAATGGTGCAAGCTCAGGCCAGCGCATTGAGCTTTGAGAACAGCTTTTGGGCTATGAGCGTAATTGTCCTCGTTCTCGTTCCTCTCCCGTTCATCATGCGGCGGCCTCCAAGACGTGCCGGCGAACAGCCCTTGAGCGCCGCGCACTGATCTTCAGTCTGCCGCTGCCGCTATAATTTCGATAATCTGTTGCATTCTTGCCGCAGTGTTGTTCTCCGTCATGCTAAAAAGCTTTGTCCTGGGATTCCTATGCACGGTTTCATTTGTGGCGCTGGCGCCAGCGGATAACTCGATCAGTCCGCCTCCGGATGCCCGCTACAAGGCGGATTTGCTGGTAGTCGTTGCTCATCCCGATGACGAAACGGAGATCGGCGCTTACCTTGCCCGGGCCATCTTCGACGAGAAGAAGCGTGTCGCGGTCGTCTTCGGAACCAGAGGAAATGGCGGCGGAAACGCCGAAGGTCAAGAGCAGGCTGCCTCTCTTGGCGCAGTTCGGGAAATCGAGGCCCGGCAAGCCCTCGCTCACTTCGGCGTTACTCATGTCTGGTTTCTGAATGGCTATGACACCGCCGGCCAAGTTGTCCTCGACTCTCTGGAAACATGGGATCACGGCGACTCTCTCGAGCGCCTCACCCGGCTCGTTCGTCTGACGCGTCCCTCCGTTCTCGCGACGTGGCTGCCGGACTGGGTCGCCGGCGAAAACCATGGCGACCACCAGGCTGCCGGAGTGATCGCTACCGAGGCTTTCGATATGGCTGGCGATCCCACCGTTTTCCCGGAGCAGCTCGCGGCTCCCAGAAACCGCGAAGACATCAAAAATCTCACCGAGGGTCTCCACCCTTGGCAGCCCGAAAAAATCTATTACTTTAGCGATGCTGCCCACACAGGGTTCATGAAAGGCAAAGGTCCGGAGTATCCGGCAACGGGCATCTCGCCCTCTCATCACGTCTCGTATGCCAAGCTCGCGGCCGAAGAGTGCTCCTACCATCTCACGCAAGGCGACACCGGCCAGATGGCGAGAGAAGCGCTCGTCAAAAACGATTTGCACTACTTTGACGAGCCAAACCGCTTCATATTCGGCAAGTCGTACGTCTCTTCAGACGTAACTGGCGATCTCTTTCAAGGCGTCGAAGAGGCCGGTATTCCTTATCACAAACCGCCCGGCTATACTCCGCGACAGCTTACAACGCCTGCAATCGAACTTGGCGGCCCCTGGCTTTTCTATCGCCGCTTCTGGCAGGTCCACGGCCTCGAGCACCTCGCTTCGCTTGTCGGGCCGGAGATCATGGCGAAATATGGGAGCCCCTTTGTCATCCCGGTCGCCGTCGATAACCCGACCGGCCAAAAAGTAAATGTTAGCTTTTCGGTCGATCTTCCCGAAGGATGGAGGTTCGTGCGGCCGCTTCCCTCGACGGCAAGCGTGGAAGCGCACCAGTCGTACACGGTTCCCTTCGAAGTCAAGACTACTTCCCAGCAAACCTCAGGTTGGAAAACTATCGCGATCGATTCAAAAGCGGACGGAAAAGATCTCGGGCAGATCCGCATCCGCGTCGAATTGAATTCTGGCGCCATGCCGCAGTAGACCCGTTTCAGAGATCATAGTGGGGAGGCTGGCCAAAATGAAGAGACTCCGGGCGATCTTGCTGTTCGTGCCCGTTTCGCTGGGTTACGCGCAAACTAAGCAAGTCCCAACATTGAGGAGCATCCTGTTAGAGCAACTGCGAACGACGCACAACCAGGAGGACTGGTTTGTACCCGTAAACATTGCGATTGCGGGAGTCACACCGGAACAGGCGCGATGGCAAGACGGCAAGGGCGACCACTCCATCGGTCAACTCGCGAATCATCTTCTTTTTTGGGATTCTCAGGAACTAGCAAAGTTTAAAGGTGAAAAGCCAGCTTCGTTCAACGGCAACAATGACGAAACATTCAACAGCTTCGATGCTCGCACCTGGGCGGCAACAGTGCAGAAGCTTGACAGCGTCTTAACCGAGTGGGAAAAAGCGGTAGAAGCAGCTGACGATAGCAAGGTGACCGCGTGGTCTTCTGCCATCGCTCACGTTGGTGCGCATAACGCTTACCACACGGGGCAAATTATCTATGTCCGAAAACTTCAGGGCTCGTGGGATGGGGCGAAGGGAGTGAAGTGACTTCATTCCTTGTGGAAGTAGCCGGCGCTCACGGCTATTTGACAATTCCCGTGAATTCTATAGACTATTAGACATTCTTCTTGAGGGGGCTTCGTTGGTTATGTATCGCGCTATAGCTTTATTCTTTCTGACCACCTGTGTGCTTTTCGCGCAGGCTGTTTCTGGAAACATCTCGGGCACGGTGCAGGATGCCAGCGGTTCGGCAGTGCCCAATGCTTCGGTCACGATTACTGATCTTGATCGCGGAACCGCTTACCACACCACATCCAATGCGGATGGCAATTACTCCCAGACTCACCTCCTTGCCGGCCATTATCGCGTAGAAGTGGAGAGTTCCGGCTTTGGCAAGTTCACCGCGAACGCGACCGTTCAGGTCGATGAGACTACTTCGCTCGACGCTAAGCTCAGCGCCGCAAATGTTCAGACTACAGTCGAAGTCACCGACGCCACGCCCCTGCTCACCACCGACCGTGCCGAAATTGCAACTACGCTGACCGGCACTCAAGTCCAACAGTTGCCGGTCCTTGATCGGAACGTGACTAATCTTCTCCTCATAGTTCCGGGAACCCAGCTGAATACATGGTCCCACTCAGCTGCCGAGAATCCGCAACAGGGTATCCAGGCAAGCGTCAACGGCCAGTTCTTCACTGCAAATGGCTTCTTGCTCGACGGTACCGAAAACGAGAGCGCGATTCTGGGAATCGCTGTCGTGAATCCGAATATCGATGCGCTGCAGGAATTCAAAGTCAGCACGAGCAATTACGATGCTGAGTTCGGTTCGGCTTCGGGCGCTCTGATTCAGGCTACAACGAAATCCGGAACCAATCAGTGGCATGGCTCGCTGTTCGAGTTCCTCAGGAACGATTACACCAACGCCACCGATCCCTTTACAGGGATCAATCCTTCGCTGCGCTGGAACCAGTTCGGCGGCTCTGTGGGCGCCCCGATTATCAAAGACAAGCTGTTCGGGTTCTTCGATTACCAGGGCACTCGGCGCCGGAATGGCGGCTCTGTTGTGACCACCGTGCCGACGGCAGCCGAGCGCAATGGCGATCTTTCGGCTCTCCTCGGCAACTACATCTGCGCGGACGGAACCGCGAGCGCCGCGCCCTGCGCAACGCCAAGAGTGGTACAGACCACAGCAGGCACGAGTGTCGCTGCCCGAGCCGGCATGGTCTTTGACCCTTCCACCGGCAATCCAGCTGACGGCACCGGGCGCTCGGTCTACGCACTGAACGGTCAGGTAAACGTGATACCCGTAGCTGCACCCATGCAGAAGCTGCTCTCGCTTGTGCCTCCGCCGAACACTGGTACCAGCATCTTCAATAACTACATCAGCAACGGAGTCCAGCGCTTCGATAGCGATCAATACGACGGTCGAGTCGATTACAACGTCACGGCAAAGACACACGTTTTCGGCCGCTACACCCTTGCAGATTTCAATAACTATTCACCGGCTGCGTTTGGAGACCAGGGCGGCGGTCCAAGTGCCTTCAATTTTTCCGGCGACTCGATCGATAGGAATCAGAGTCTTGCCTTGGGAGTCGATCACGCCTTCACTCCCACCCTGGTTACAGATGCGCGATTCGGCTTCTATCGATATCGCATTCGCGTGCAGCCGAATGATGCTGGGACCACGCCTGCTCTCGACGCCGGACTTCCCGGGCTCAATACCGGCTCCGCCTCGACCACCGGTCTGCCGGCGTTCTACATCAATGGGAACGGCGGATTCAACTTCGGTTACGGCTTGAACCTTAACTCCTGCAACTGCCCTCTAAAAGAAACCGAAAACCAGTTCCAATGGGTGAACAACTGGACAAAAATCGCCGGCAACCACGGCATCAAGTTCGGCGTTGACATCCGCCGCGGCCAGCAGCAGCGCATTCCAAGCGATTCTCACCGGTCCGGCGAAATCAACTTCAGTGACTCGGTCACCGGAAGTCCAGAGCTCGATACCCTGGCGAACGGCAATGCCTCAACCGGCTCAGGGCTGGGCTCTTACCTCCTCGGCTTACCGAGCACGTTCGGCCGATACTACACCGCCTACGATTACTATCCCGGCCTCCGCGAGACCCGTACGTTCGCGTTCATCCAGGATTCCTGGCGCATCACGCCCAAGTTGACACTCAACTACGGTCTGCGCTGGGAAGATTATCTTCCACAGACAGCGGCGAAACCCGGAGGAGCCGGAAGCTTCGATCCCTCGACGGGAGACGTGCTGGTAGCCGGGCTGGGCAATGTTCCTTTGAATCTGGGAGTGCACGCTTACAATTCAGGCTTCGCGCCCCGGGTGGGTTTCGCCTATCAAGCCACGCCTAAAACGGTTGTGCGCGCGGGTTACGGAACGAGCTTCAATCCGGGCGGACTTGGCTCGGTTTTCGGCCAGGGCGCGGACTACAACCCGCCCATCGTCAATCCGCAAAGTGTGAATCAGTCGAACATCTATGTCGCGCCTTTCAGCCTCTTGAGTGGTCCGCCGCCACCGCCGCAGCCGCCGGTGAGCTCTAGCGGCCGTTATCCTCTGCCCAGCGGTATCGGCATCAACTACTTCACTGACCCACTGAACTCTTACCGCATTCCCCTCGTCGATTTCTGGAACTTCACCGTTCAGCAGCAGCTTACGCACTCGGTTGCGCTCGAAGTCGCTTATGTCGGAAACGTTGGACGCCATCTCTTTGAAGCTCTGAACCGCAATCAAGCTACGCTCGGGCCTGGCGATATCAACTCCCGCCGTCCCTTCGACGTGCTCTACGGCCTTTCGCAGGGAATCTATCAATACTGTAATTGCGCGAATTCAAATTACAATTCACTGCAAACAAAGCTGCAGAAGCAGTTCTCCCGTGGACTGGATTTCCTGCTGACTTACACCTGGTCCAAAGCTCTCGACACGCCGCAAGGCGGAGGCGTGCCTTCTAACAGCTACAATGCGCGCTCCGATTACGGTCCCGCCAACTGGGATCGTACGCACACAGTTACCTTTGAACACAACTGGGATCTGCCCTTTGGACGCAATCGTTACTGGAAGCTTGGCAACAACATGATTGCCGATGCCGTCCTAGGTGGATGGCGGTTGAGCGGCGTCCACACTTTTGCCTCCGGCCAGCCGTTCACTCCTACCGTGGGCAACGCTCCGCTGCTCAATAATCCCGATCTAGCTCAAGTTCGAGCCGACCTGGTAGGTAATCCGAACGTCGCGAATCAGAGCGCCAGCGAATGGTTCAACGTCGCGGCTTACAGCGAACCCACTCAGCCGTTTCGGCAGGGCACAGCGGGCCGCAACTCGCTTCGCGGGCCCGCCCTCTACAATTCAAACGTCTCGCTCTCAAAGAATCTGCTTGTGAGTGAACACAAAGCGCTCGACTTGCGCGCCGATGCCTTCAACGTCTTCAATCACACCAATTTGGCAAATCCTGCCTCGACGATCGACGAAAGCGGCGCCGGACAGATCACCGCGATCCAAGTGCCCATGCGCCAAATGCAGTTCGGTCTGCATTTCCAGTTTTAATGGGCTGCCCGCCGCACGCACTAAAATGTTGGTGCGATGCCATGGGTGCACAGAAGTTTCTGGATCGGTCCGCTGCTCATCGCTGCGACGCTTGCGATCTTCTCGATCATTGTGTCGCGTACGCGGCTCCGGGAGATCTATAAACGACAGTTTGGAGAGCCCCGAAGGGAACGCCTTTTCCTAGCATCCTTTGCGTTCTTCACTGCTGTCCTTATCATTCGGATCATCACTATCGCCATTCACAATGATGTAGGCCCTTTTCACAACGTCAGCATGCACGGTCGCCACATCCATCACATGGTGTGGGGCATCCTGCTCCTGCTTCTCGTGGGCTATCTCTGGCTACTTGAAATCGGCACAGGCTCAGCTGAATCGTCGCGTCTCGCCGGGCGGATCACGTCCATGCTTTATGGCGTGGCAGCAGCTCTCATCCTGGACGAATTCGCTCTCTGGCTGAATCTCAGCGATGTATATTGGCAGCGGCAGGGCAGGGAAAGCTATGAGGCTATGGCGCTTTTCGGAGCCATACTTGCCATTGGCATCTTCGGAAAGCCGTTCTTTACCGCCATTGGACGGGAAGTCTTGCGGCCGTTCCGGTCAAGTGCGCACCCATAGCGGTGTTATATCTTTAGCTTGTCCAAGCTCTCTAGAAATCCCGAGGGCGTCAGCAGCCCGTCGGGAAGCGTAGTCGGGTTTGCAATCTGTCCAGGCGAGTAAATAACGTAGAAGGGTATCCCGCTTCGCCCAAATTTTGCGAGCCACTCGGTGATAACGGGATCAGAAGACGTCCAATCCGCGCGCAGCAGCACAAGGTCGGATTTATTCAAGCGTTGCTCAACCTGCGGTGAATGGAAAACAACCCGGTCATTAACCTGGCAAGTCAAGCACCAGGCTGCGGTGAAGTCGATCAAGACCGGCTTACCGGAAGCCTGGTAGGTCGCCAGCTTTTCCGGCGTGAACGCTTCCCATTTCAAGCCATTCGCGGACGAGTCCGCGCGTTGCAGGCTGCTCCTGCCGCCTACGCCTTCCGCGGGCGCGAGCTTAGCAGAGCAATAGATAGTCGCGGCGAGGCCGATCAGCACCGCAGCCGTCCGGCTGATTCGGCTTTGGGGCCACCGCCCGGCCACCCAAGCCGCGACGGAAAGAACCAAAAGCGTCAGCAACAGACCGATGAGCTGATCGATTCCCACTTGCTGCCCTAAAACCCATAACAGCCAGATCACGGTCAAGAACACCGGAAACGCCATTACCTGCTTTAGGGTCTCCATCCACGCACCGGGCCGGGGAAGCACGCTGGCCAGTCGAGGGAAAATCGACAAAAGCAGGAACGGTGACGCCAGGCCAATTGCCATGATCGTGAACACGAGAACCGAAACTGCAGCGGACTGAGACAAAGCGAAGCCAACCGCTACGCCCATGAGCGGCGCAGTGCACGGCGTGGCCACAACGGTCGCAAGCACGCCTGTGAAGAAAGACCCCGAGTACTTGCCTCCTTGGGTGAGGCCGCTTCCGGTGTTCATCAGCGAGGTTCCTATCTCGAAGGCGCCGATGAAGCTCAGTCCGAGCACAAAGAGCAGGCAGATCAGGAAGGCAACGAATCCCGGAGCCTGTAACTGGAAACCCCACCCTAAGCTTCGCCCGGCCCCTCGTAGCACCAACAGGATCGCCACAAGCACCCAGAATGAGACCAGAACGCCCAGCGTATAAATTGCTGCGCTGAGCCGGATTGTCTTACTCTCTCCTCCCGAACTATCGAGCAGGCTCAAAACTTTGATCGACAACACGGGGAAGACGCATGGCATCAGGTTGAGAATCAATCCGCCTCCGAACGCCAGCAACAGGATGTAAAGCAGGCTGGTCGGAGGCGCAACGTTTCCAGATTTGGCTTTCGCCGCATGCGCTTCAGGCTGCAAAGCAATATCCGTGGTGATGGCGTATGCAATGGGTTTTCCAGCCTGTTCGGTAAGCAGCAGTCCGTCCAGCGAAGGAACATTCGCAGTCGCATTCTCAGGCCTCTTCAAAGTCAGACTGACTCTGTTCGAGCCGAGAGCTACGTGCTGCGGCGCGGCGTTCTGGATCACATTCGGATGTGCGGGAACAAAGCTGACGTTTCCCGTTTCAGCTCCATCGATGGCGAGAGAAATCGAGTCCTGAGATTGCTTCGCTGAGACCTTCCATCCCGCGGGTAGCGCGCCCGGTTTGGACGCATTTGCTTCCTCAAATGCGTTCCGGTTTGCCGCAATTGCTCGAGCTTTTTCTTTCTGCACCGGCAAAGTTAGCTGGAGATCGGCCTTCCCAGGCATGCAGGTTTCTCGGCACACCAGTACTCGCAGGTTCGCCTTCAGAACTTCGGTTTGGCCGGTTGCCAGTTCGTGTGCAGCCTCGATCGGAATAGGAAGCAGAACGTTGCCTTCGTAACCGTAATCGAGTAGAGGACCTACCGGCAGCCGTTTGGGGACAGGCCACTCGATTCCGCCAGCCGTTAAACCTGGACCCAATTGCCACTTGAGCCGCGGCGGTTGGCCGGAATCGCCCGGATTTTTCCAATACACGTGCCATCCAGGTTCGAGGTGAAAATTCAAGCCCACCTGGAAGCTGGAACCGGGATTGATCGCGCTTACCGTAGAGATCAGCTCCACTGTTCCATGCGGGATCTTCGCGGGCGCAGCTTGCGAGGCGCACAGCGGCAGCCAAATCAAAAATCCGGCAGCCTTCAGAAACCTGGACATGGAGCTACCTCTATCTTCCTACGAGGCTGGCCGACTTCGTCAGTAGCTTTCGTTGCTCCGGGCGTTTTTACAACCTTTTCACAAGGTGACTGTGGCGCCGTCGGATAAGTATTGTGCCGTCGCGGGATAGGAGAACGTGTCCACTTGTTTGTTGCCGGTTTCGTTCGCATTCGGCACGAGCGTTACCGTGCCGGAGATGTTCTGAGCATCAACGGTCAGTGTCATATAACCCCAGTGCTGGTCATCGGCCGCCACCAGCGTGGCTCCCACCGAGCTATCCGTAGTGCCAGGCGATGCGTTTAGTTTGTGCAGATTGTAATAGCCGCCGAGGCCCGCCACGATAAACGGAGTGTTCTGTCCGCTAATGATCGACCGCTCGATTCGCTGGAAGTTGTGCACGTGCGCAGTCAAAACCATATTCGGAACGCGCCGCGAATCGTTGATGGCCTGCTGCACAGCGTCCGCCATTCGCGCGCTGCCGCTGTGATAATTATCGAACGAAAAGATCGGGTGATGCAGCGCGAGAATCAGCGCCTTGTCCGCGGGTGCGGTCGCAAACTCGTTCGTGAGCCATTGCTGCTGAACAGAATCAATCGAGCCGCCTTCCGGGACATTGGTGTACATCCCGATGATCGTCACGAACGGGCAGGCGAGCGTGAAATACACATTCGGAAGCGACATAGTCACTCTCGGTGCATCGTGCGAATTCGGGTCCACGTGCGGTGTGGCCTGCATGAAATAAGCAACCCACCCATCGAGTGACGTCTGCGAGCTGTTGATCGGGTCGCCGTCGTGATTACCGGGTATCGAGATGATGGGCGCGGTGTAATGCGCGTACGGCTCATAGAACTGCGCGTAGTATTCGGAAATTTGACCGTTGAAATAGACGACATCCCCGAGGTGGTAGAAGAAGCTCGGCGCCTGGCCGTTTGGCAACGCAAGATCCTGCACCATCGCCGCCGCGACTTCGGTTTGATGGTTGGGGTTCTTTATGCCGCCGGTATCGCCGACCACGTGGAAGACGAGTTTGCCTAACTGGGCTGCGCTCGTGTCGATGCCCGGAACCGAATCCTGAAGATCGTAGTGATAGGGCGGAGTTCCGAGGGGCGCCGGCAACGGCTGGAACGTCTGGGTCGCGTCGAACTCTGATAACGGATAAATGCCGGGGTTAGCTTGCGCCTGGCCGGCAGCGGGCCGCGGCCGTACTGAACCTGGTTTCATTGCTCTTACCTTCCCTCACCGAAACTGGACAGCAGAACAAAGAGATTCCGGACGGGAGACTTTTTCATCATCA
The DNA here is from genome assembly GCA_963723645.1 of Terriglobia bacterium. Lineage (GTDB taxonomy): Bacteria > Acidobacteriota > Terriglobia > Bryobacterales > Bryobacteraceae > Bog-105. Next base: position 357,848 of record CAVRRR010000002.1, on the reverse strand, counting down.
ATATTGGATTACAGCCGCGGGATCGGGCTCTGATCCATACTTAATCGGGCGGTAAAGCGAATGCCACGTACGCGCCACTCTGATTTGTGCTCTGACTTGCAACCTCGCTAGGAGCGGCTGCAGATTTCGTGCTCGACTGGGCGGCTGCACAAAACACAACGTATTCTCGACCATCGATCTCATATACGGCCGGCATCCCCTCGAGCCCTGCCCCCACTTCCGTCTCCCAGAGCACCTTTCCTGTATCCTCATCAAGCGCCCGTACTTTCTTATCGCGCGTACCAGTAAAGATCAAACCGCCCGCCGTGACTACGGGACCCACTTTCGGAAAGTGCGATCCGGTCTCCGTAAAACCCTTTGCTGCCAGCTCCGGAACTTCACCAAGCGGAATCTTCCATTCGATCGTGCCGTTATTCAAGTCGTACGCAGTAAGTGAGGTCCATGGCGGCGCAATGGGAGAAAGGCCGTTTCTCGTAATCATAAAACCGAAGCCGCTGCGGTAGCGTGAAACCGTTTCTGCTTTCGCTGCCGGCGTGTTCTCCTTCAGCGAAGCATCGGCCGGCGCGCTGACAGGCGATTTGCTGAACAGAAATGCCGTCAGCCGGTCGAGGTCCCAGCCAGAAAGTGCAAATGCCGGCATCAGCCCCTGCCCGTGGACCACCGTATCGCGCACTTTCTCGCGGCTCAGCTTCGCTTCGATATTTACTAGCGAAGGCACCGAAGGCGGCTGGCCCTTCAGGTCGGCGTGATGACAGATCTGACACTTGGTTTGGTACACCACCAGCCCCTGCTGCTCGGGTGAGCCCTTGGGCGGAGCAGTCGCAGTGATCTCAGGCTCCAGCTTGAGCATGGCCGGCAGATCTTTCGACACCACGAACAAGGTTCCATGCACTGGATCTATGGCCGCGCCGCTCCAGTTCGCGCCGCCGTTATTGCCAGGCATCTCGATCGTGTTGCGCAGCCCCGGCGGAGTAAACAGCCCTTCATTTCGAGCGCTCAACAGCTCGTCCCGTATGCTCGCCTTCTCTTGCGGATCGAGAAAGGGGCTCAAATCCTCGGCCGTAAACTTCTGCCGCGCAAACGGTGGCGGCTTAACAGGAAACGGCTGCGTGGGCCAGGTCTTCTCACCAGGCATATCGGAACTGGGTACCGGGCGCTCTTCGATGGGCCACAACGGTTTGCCCGCATTCCTGTCGAAGACCCAAAGAAAGCCCTGCTTGCTCACCTCCGCCACAATGTCCACCGGGTGCCCGTCATGCTTCACGGTCAGCAGCTTGGGCCCGGTCGTGTCGTCGTAATCCCAAATGTCGTGGTGCACCATCTGGAAATGCCAGATGCGCTTTCCGGTTAGCGCGTCCAGCGCCAGCAGGCAGTCGCCAAACAGGTCGGCGCCGATGCGGTCTGCACCGTAGAAGTTGTATTTCGGGCTTCCGGTTGGAACGTATACGATGCCCCGCTTTTCGTCAATCGAGAGCTCACCCCAGGCGTTCGCTCCGCCTACGGTCTTCCAAGCGTCCGGTGGCCAGGTACTGTATCCAAATTCACCAGGATGTGGCACCGTGTGGAAGGTCCAAGCCAGTTTTCCTGTGCGGACATCGTAGGCGCGGACGTCTCCCGGAGCTGACTCGTACTCCTGGTTCGTGGCTGAGCCGAGAATGATCAGGTTTTCGAAGACTCTTCCCGGAGTCGTCGATTGCACCAGCACAATGTCGTTCGGATCGCGCCCCAAACCTTGGCGCAGATCCACACGCCCGCTCTCGCCGAAGGTCCTTATCGCGTTTCCCGTGCGTGCATCGATCTCCTGAAGGAAGTTGTCCTGTGAGAAGAGCAACCGCCGGTCGCTTCCGTCTTTCGATTCCCAGTAATTGATCCCGCGATTGGTGATTAGCTTTGTGTGTGGATCGGTTTTGTGAACCCAGACTTCTTTGCCTGTTGCCGGCTCGAGCGCCACAATCGAGTGGTTCTTCGCCATCACATACATCAACTCGTGCACCACCAGAGGATTGAAGAAGTACCGGTCGGCGTCTCCCGTTGGATAAACCCAGACGCTCTTCAGCCGCGTCACGTTTCCGCGGTTGATCTGGCTCAGTGAGGAGTACTGTGCTGAATCGGAAGAGCCGCCGTAATGGCTCCAGGTGCTGTAAGGTTTTGGCGTCGGATTCGGGTCCTCTGCATGCGCGACGGAACAGACGGCCAGCAAGATGGCAAATAAGGTTCGTAAGGTCACGACAATAAGTCTTCAGCCTACTATCTCGCCGAAATGCTTGATCCCAGCTCTAAGAAGCTCGGCCAAACGGCCAATTTGCCATCCTCGGAGGATTACCTGGCCCGGGGATTCCGAAACGTAGACAGTGCCGATGCAGGCAAGATGGCGCGCTGTCTTACCGTGCTCGACGGTCTGCCTTCATTCAGGCAATACAAGGAATCGATCCTCGACGTGATGAGCCTCTCACCGGGCGCGGTTACCGCCGATCTGGGCTGCGGTTTAGGATTCGATGTCTTCCGCCTTACCTCTCTCGTCGGTCCGGCGGGCCGTGCGATCGGCATCGACTCGAGTGCCGAACTCCTCGCATCCGCACGTGCGCGCAACGCGGACGCACCGGCTGCGGAGTTCATCCAGGCCGATATCAGAAGTCTGCCGCTTGAGAACAACTGTTTTGACTCCTGCAAAGTCGATCGGACGTTGCAGCACGTCAAAGAGCCGATGGCTGTGCTCGCCGAGATCTTTCGCACTCTCCGGCCGGGCGGCATCGTGGTTTGCGCCGAGCCGGACTGGGCCACTTTCGTGATCGATCACCCGGAGCACTCCGCTGGGCGTGAGATCGCGGACTTTTGGGCAGAGAGCTTCCAGAACCCCTGGATCGGGCGTGAGCTTCGCAATCACTTGCAAGAGGCAGGCTTTGTCGAGATTGAAACGCGCGGCGCCCTGCTGATCGCTCCTTCGTTTGAGATTTCAGATCAGGTCTTCGATATAGTCAGAACTGCCGATTCTCTCGCGGTGCAAGGCAACGTACGTCCGCTGGCCTGGATCGCAGACGCCCGAGAACGCGATCATACGAAGCCGGTGTGGTCATGCGTTACTCTGTTCATACATCGAGCGCAGAAGCCTCGCTGATTCTTCGAGAATTGCCTGTTACAACCCACCGCTTTCCGGGATCTTAGTCTAAGAAACCGAGCTATGAAAAACGAAAAAGAAAAGGTCTTTCAGGCCCTGCACGATTTGGTCGCGACCTGCAATGATGCCGCAGAAGGATATGGGAAGGCGGCCAAGGGCGTCCACGACCACGAAGTCAGCGACTACCTAGCACGGATTTCCGGGGAGAGGGCGCGCTTTGCATCCGAGGTCAGCGATGCTCTCGCGAAGCACGGAGAGCAGCCCCGAACCGATCTTCACGAAGGAGGCATCCTGCACCAGGGGTGGGTCGATCTCGAGACTCGTATCCGCCCGAAAGATCAGCACGACATACTGGAGGACTGCATCCGGGGCGACTCGGGAACGCTGAAACACTATGATCACGCGCTCAGGCTGGAGTTGCCGGTGGATGCGCGATCGCTTCTCGAGGAACAGCGTGCCGCAGTCGAAGAAGACCTGAGGTCTGTTCACGATCTATTGTCGAGGCACAAGCCTCAACACGCGTGAACGGCATCCTTGCCGGTGAAAGCATCTTCCCGGATGCCCCATTGCAGCGGGTCGCGGGCATCGAGGATGAGCGAAGCCTCAGCGTTTACGAAGGCGGATCCTTTGATGTGGGGATGGATCAGACCGTCGCGCAGGGTAATCGAGCCCTCGAAGACGCTACCCGTTACGCTCTCCTGAATCCAGACGTCGCCTTCGCGGAGTTTACCCGACATGTACAGGCAGGCGAGTTTTGCGCTCGTACCCGTGCCGCACGGCGACCGATCGTAACTCCTGCCCGGGCAAAGCACGAAGTTTCGGCTGTGCGCGCCCGGGATCGTTGCTTTGCCAGTTATCTCGATGTGGTCGATTACCGCGCCGCCTTCCCCGGTAATCCCGGCAGCAGTGAGAGCCTGGCGGATTTGCCACGCAAAATCAGAGAGCGGGCTAACGTTTCCTAACGTGATTGCCACGGGGCAATCCCCCGTCAGGAAGAACCAGTTGCCGCCCCAGGCAACATCACCCTTAACAGATCCGAAACCCGAAACATCGACCGACACGTCTGACAGCAGCCGGTAGCTGGGCACGTTGCTCACGGTGACCTCGGCGTTGTTGTGCAGACGAGCTTGGACAATGCCCACAGGCGTTTCGATCCGATGCACGCCGGGGCTTATTCGCCCCAAATGCGCCAGCGTGACGACGAGGCCAATGGTTCCGTGGCCACACATTCCGAGGTAGCCCACGTTATTGAAGAAGATGACGCCCGCTGAGCACGTACGATCAATAGGTTCACACAGCAGCGCGCCGACGACGGCGTCCGAACCGCGAGGCTCGTTGACGATCGCAGAACGGAAGTGGTCGTATTTGGTCCGGAACAACGGGAGCCGATCGGAAAGTGAGCCGTTGCCGAGCGACGGCCCGCCGGCAACCACCACGCGAGTTGGCTCGCCTCCGGTATGCGAGTCTACGACCTGAACTCTGCTCGTGCTTTCCAAGCCATAGAATACGCTAGTTTCGAGTGGCTTCTCTTACCTTCGATGCGGCTGTTGTCGGGGCGGGTATCGTGGGTGCTGCCTGCGCCCGGGAACTCGCGCTGGCCGGGCTCCGGGTCGCAATTTGCGAGGCAACTGACCACGCAGGCGGCGGCGCGACCGCGGCCGGTATGGGGCATCTCGCGGTCATGGATGACTCCGAGCCGCAGTTCGCTTTGACTCATTTCTCGCAGAGATTGTGGCGCGAACTCTCGGTCGAGCTCCCCAAAACGGCCGAGTATCTTGCTTGCGGATCTCTCTGGGTCGCCGAGGATGAGGAAGAACTGGCCGAAGTGGGCCGCAAGTTTCGTTTTTATTCGGAGCGTGGCGTGCCCGCCGAGATCTTAGAGGGGCGGCAGGTTGCGGAAGCCGAGCCAAATCTGCGCCGTGGCTTGGCCGGTGCGCTTCTCATGCCCGCCGATAGCGTCTGTTATCCGCCGTGCGCTGCTGCATCGTTTATCGATCGGGCGATTGATCTCGGAGGCCGGCTCTTCTTAAGTAAGCGGGTCATCGAGGTGTCAGATTCGGCAGTCAAGACTGAGGATGGCGACCTAATCTCAACGGGAGTGGTCGTTCTTGCGACCGGCACACACATCCAGAAGCTGGTACCGGGTTTGGCGGTTCAACCACGCAAAGGACATCTGGTGATTACCGATCGTTATCCGGGCTTTCTCCGGCACCAAATCATTGAGCTCGGCTATCTGAAGAGTGCGCATGCGAGCGACGCCGATTCCGTTGCCTTTAATGCACAACCGAGAGTGACGGGCCAGATTCTGATTGGCTCCTCGCGGCAGTACGGGGTCGAAGACGCGTGTATCGAGCACAATATGCTCGAGCGCATGCTGAAACGCGCAATTCGATATATGCCGGCCCTCGAAGAGCTCAACGCAATCCGGACCTGGACCGGCTTCCGGGCTGCTACACCGGACAAGCTTCCGCTGGTCGGGCTGTGTCCAGGCTTCGAACGGGTGTTCCTCGCGACGGGGCACGAAGGACTCGGAATCTCCACATCGCTCGCGACGGCACGTCTGATTGCAGATGAGATTCTGGGCAGGGAGTCCGAAATTCCGCGCGCCCCTTACCAGCCGTTGAGGAGCTTCGCGATGCATGTCTGAAACTGTCGAGATCGATCTGGACGGCAGAGCCGCGCGCGTTCCTTCGGGCGTGAGCGTCGCAGCCGCGCTGGTACTGCTGGACGAGTGGGCTTTTCGAACTTCGATCACGGGCGAGGCGCGGGCGGCGGTTTGCGGGATGGGAATTTGTTTCGAGTGCCGCGTCACGATCAACGGCCGTGCGGACTGTCGCAGCTGCCTCGTCGCCGTTGAGAACGGAATGACAGTGGAGACGACGTGAGCACAGCCGGAACAGGTGTGCTGGTCATCGGGGCAGGACCGGCAGGAATGGCAGCGGCGGTGCGTGCCGCTGAAACCGGAGCCAAGGTGACCGTGGTCGACGACAACGCGAGCCCGGGCGGACAGATCTGGCGAGGCACAAAGCAGAATTCAACGCACACAGAATCCGCGAAATGGCTGCGGCGTTTCGGCGCGGTGAAAATGCAGACGATATATCGCGCCCAAGTGATTGCAGGAGACTACGCGTCTCGGGCGGTGCTGGTCGAAACACCCGAGGACGCATTGGAACTGCATTTCGAGAAGCTTATCCTCGCGACAGGCGCGCGCGAGGTCTTTCTTCCGTTTCCCGGTTGGACGCTACCGGGGATCTTCGGTGCGGGTGGCTTACAGGCGCTCGTGAAATCAGGACTGCCCATTGCAGGGAAGCGAGTCGTGGTAGCGGGGACCGGCCCTCTGCTATTGGCAGTGGCGGCGTTCGTCCGCAAGAAAGGGGCAGACATCCGACTCATCGCGGAGCAGACGCCGTGTGCCGCTATGTTTCGCTTTGCTGGTTACCTGCTTCGCTCTCCGGAGAAGCTGCGGCAAGCTCTCGTGCTGCGATCTTCGCTGCTCGGTATACCGTACAGATTCGGTTGCTGGATCGAGGCGGCCGAAGGAGACACACGTCTTCGGCGGGTAACACTTCGACAGGGCGACAGAGCATGGACGGAAACGTGTGACTATGCCGGCGTCGCTTATGGGCTCTATCCGAACACGGAAGCCGCGCGCCTGCTCGGATGCGAGATGGACGGCAGCGCGGTCAGAGTAGACGAACTGCAGCGAACCTCGAGAGCCGACGTATATTGCGCCGGCGAATGCACGGGCATTGGTGGCGTGGATCTGGCTCTTGCCGAGGGTGAGATCGCAGGATCGGCGGCAACTGGGCGGCCGGCAGATCGACTCATTGCCCGGCGAGAATCGGCCAGGCGCTTCGCAAGCATGATGAATGAGGCCTTCGCTCTGCGGTCCGAGCTGAAGCAGTTACCCCGGCCGGCGACGCTCGTCTGCCGATGCGAAGACGTTTCGTTCTCGCGCCTGCGGACCTTTCCTTCCTTCCGTGCTGCGAAGCTCCACACGCGCTGCGGCATGGGATCCTGCCAGGGGCGGGTTTGTGGACCCGCGGCGGAATTTCTCTTTGGATGGCAGAATGACTCAATGCGCCCGCCCGCGTTTCCAGCGCGCATCGGGAGCCTCGCTCGAAACATATGCCTCCAATGATCACGATGAAGTGGCAAGGCGTGATACCCGCGATCACGACCCCATTCAACCAGGACCTTTCGATTGACCATGGATTCCTCGCAGCGCACTGCAAATGGCTGGTGCAAAACGGCTGCAAGGGCGTGGTCGCCTTAGGTTCGCTGGGCGAGGGCGCGACGCTCAGTCTCGCTGAGAAGGCCCAAGTGCTCGAGACTTGCATGAAGGCAGTGGGCGGCGAGGCAGCGGTTGTCGCCGGGATCTCGTCTTTGAGCACCACGGAAGCGGTGTCGGTGGCGAAGTCAGCCGAGAGGGCAGGCTGCGATGGATTGATGGTGCTTCCGCCCTATGTCTACGTCGGGGACTGGCGCGAGATCAAAAGTCACGTAAGCGCGGTGTTCGGCGCTACGCAACTCTCTTGCATGCTGTACAACAACCCGATCGCGTATACGACCGATTTTCTCCCTTCGCACGTGTGCGAGCTTCTGGACCAGCATCCGAATCTGCATGCCATAAAGGAATCGAGCGCGGACGTTCGACGGGTCACTGCCTTACGAGCCATCGCAGGAGAACGCCTCCGGATTCTGTGCGGGGTTGACGACGCGATTGTCGAGGCTGTTTACGCAGGAGCGGTGGGATGGATCGCCGGCCTGGCGAATGCTTTTCCAAAAGAGTCGGTGGAGCTTTTCGAGCTAGCCAACCTCGGCGAAACCGAGAAGGCATTCGAGCTCTATAAGTGGTTTCTGCCGCTGCTGCGTATGGATACCGTGCCGAAGTTCGTGCAACTGATCAAACTTGTGCAGGAAGAGGTTGGGAAGGGCAATCAGCGGGTGCGCGGACCTCGTCTTGTTCTGTCCGGTGAAGAGCTGGCGGAGGCGAAGAGAATCATCGCCGATTGTGTCGCGACGCGTCGGCGAAGCCAGTCAGCGACCTCCTGATATCCTGCGTAGCGGTCATGAAGGTCATCCCTGTTGCGATATCGATAATCCTGTCCGCGGTGGCGCTGGAGGGGCAGGTGCTGCAGTTCAGCCGTGAGCAGTTGATTGAATACACGAAAGAGAACCCCTTTGATCGGTCCGCGGACGGACGCCCAAAGGTGCCGGACGACTTGTTGAAGAAGCTCCAGGGTGTGAGCGCCGAGGAAGTCTGGACGATTCTTGCGCGGCATCATTACAACAATCAGTTTGAGGGCCATTGGCGAATCCTGCATCCGGATAAGCACTTGGTGGGACGCGCTGTGACGGCGCAGTTTATGCCTTTGCGACCGGATGTGCAGGCCGAAGCAGAGCTGAAAGCCAACGGAGATGGGCCGAAGCGAAACGCGAATCAGCGCGTGATCGACAGCCTGACGGAAGGTGACACGATTGTAGTGGATCTCTACGGCAAGGAACAAGGCGGAACCTACGTGGGCGACAATCTCGCCACCGCGATCAACACGTTTACGCATACGGGCATGGTGGTGGATGGCTCGATCCGCGATCTCGACAGCATCTTCGAAATAGGCATGCCGGCTTACATCAGGGGAGCGCATCCGACACCGATCAGCGATTGTATGCTGACCGGGGTGAACGTGCCGATCCGTATCGGGCAAGCAACCGTGATGCCCGGCGATGTGGTGTTCGGCGACGGTGAAGGCGTTTACTTCATTCCGCCGCAGTTTGTGAAAGAGATCGTCGAGAACGCCGAGGAACTGCATGTTCACGATGCTTGGACGCAGATGATGTTGAAGACGGGCAAGTACAGGTCGAGCGAACTGTATCCTTCACCGAGAGATCCCGAGCTCAAGAAGCAATACGAGGAATACAAGAAGCAGCACCTCGGACGCTGAGCCTGTGATAAGCTCCACTGCCGAGGCATAACTGCCATGAGACACGATAGACGATCTCGATTTGCCCGCCGCGGTTTTCTAAAGGGAGTGGCGGGCGCGATTGGGGCTCTCTGGACCGACGATGTTCTGGAAGCTCTGCCGCAAAACACGAACACCAACTCCAAGCCTTCGGAGCTGAAAATCACGGACATGCGCGTGGCAACGATTACGCACGCGCCGATGACATGCCCTCTACTTCGAATCGATACCAACCAAGGCATCTACGGACTGGGCGAGGTGCGCGACGGTTCGACAGCGACCTATGCGTTGATGCTGAAGAGCCGGCTGCTTGGTGAGAATCCCTGCAACGTCGAGAAAGTGTTCAGGAAGATCAAACAGTTCGGCGGCGAGTCACGGCAGGCGGGCGGGGTGTGCGGAGTCGAGATGGCGCTTTGGGATCTGGCGGGCAAGGCGTACAACGTGCCCGTGTACCAAATGATTGGCGGCAAGTATCGCGACAAGGTGCGGATCTACTGTGACACTACGGAGTCAAACGATCCAAAACTGTATGGGCAGCGGCTGAAGAAGCGAATGGATCAAGGCTTCACGTGGCTCAAGATGGATCTGGGTGTCGATATGATCCAGAACGTGCCGGGCGCGCTGACGCATCCGCTGGGCATGGATCCAACGAAAGACACGCACTGGATGGCGCACCCGTTTACGGGGATTGAGATCACGCAGAAAGGCTGCGACATGATGGCGGAATACGTGGCCGTTGTGCGCGAGCAGGTGGGAATGGATGTGCCGCTTTCGGCGGACCATTTCGGGCACATCGGCGTGAACTCTTGCATTCGGCTGGGCAAGAGGCTGACCGAGTTCAATCTCGCATGGCTAGAGGACATGGTGCCGTGGTACTTTCCGGAGCTGCTTAAGGAGATCTCAAGCGAGGTCGACATTCCGCTTGCGACGGGTGAAGACGTCTATCTGCCCGAGGGCTTCAGGAAGCTTTGCGAGATGCATGCAGTGGACATTGTTCATCCAGATCCTGGTTCAGCGGGCGGAGTTCTCGGGACGAAACAGGTGGGAGATCTGGCCGAAGAGTACGGGGTGGGGACGGCGGTTCACTACGCGGGCAGCCCGGTGGGATGCATGGCCGGAGTGCATGCGATCGCGGCGATGAACAACTTCCTTGCCATGGAGAACCATGCGGTGGATGTGCCGTGGTGGGATTCGCTGGTGGAAGGCGTGGACAAGCCGATCGTCAACCATGGGTTCATCGCAGTTCCGGATAAGCCGGGGCTGGGCGTGACGTTGAGTGACGATGCGATCAAGGCTCACCTTGTGCCGGGCACGGGCTTCTTTGAGCCTACTGAGCAGTGGAACACCGAACATGTGAACGATCGCATCTGGTCTTAAGAGTGTGCAAGGGAGCGCGTGTTCCGACCGGCTGAAGGGCGTCTGAGATGGGTCCTGATCTTCTGGATCTTCCTGCTGAGCGCGATCGCGTATCTGGATCGCGTGAACATCTCGATTGCGGGCAAAGAGATCGCGAAGGAGTTTCATCTCAGCAACGTACAGTTGGGCTGGGTGTTTAGCGCATTTCTGCTCGGCTACGCGTTCTTTCAAGCTCCGGCTGGCCGCATTGCGGACAGGCTCGGGCCGCGGCTGGTGATTACGGCAGGCGTGGTCTGGTGGGGCTTGTTTACGGTGCTGATCACGTTTCTCCCGCCGGGCCTCAGGGGCGTGCTCTGGCTGATGATCGCCGCGCGTTTCTGCCTGGGCATCGGTGAAGCTGTGGTCTATCCGGCGTCTAACTGCGTGGTAGCGGCCTGGATACCGAGTTCCGAACGTGGCATTGCGAACGGCTTCATCTTCGCAGGTGTAGGGTTCGGGTCCGGGCTCACATCGCCTTTGATCGTCTACATCATGACGCATTATGGATGGCGGTCGGCGTTCTTCGTCAGCGCGGCATTAGGGTTGGTTGCGGGGGCGGTCTGGTACTTCATTGCGCGCGACCGTCCACAAGCGCATCCTTGGGCGAGTGAGGAGGAGACGGCTTACATCGAGCACGGTCTGCCTGCAAACTCCGCTGCCGGCCGGGCCAAACGGCTATCCTGGAGGGTCATTCTCCGCAATTTCGACATCTGGGCGATCACGTTCAGCTATTTCGCTTACGGTTATGCCGCACAGATCTTCTTCAGTTGGTTTTTTATCTACTTAAGTGAGGTGCGCGGTCTTAACCTCCGGCAAAGCTCGTACTTTACGATGCTGCCGTTCATTGCGATGGCGCTGGGATCGACAGTCGGGGGGCTCATCAGTGACCGGCTTACGAAGAGATTCGGGAGGCGGATCGGAAGAGGGGGCATAGCCGTCGCGGGCATCGGGCTCGCGGCAGTGTTCATCGCTTTGGGAACGCAGGTGGCGAGTCCGCAGCTGGCGAGCGTAGTGCTGGCGGGCGGCGCCGGTGCGCTCTACCTATCCCAGAGTTCGTTCTGGTCAGTGAGCGCCGATATAGGGGGCGCGTCGGCGGGCTCGGTTTCGGGTCTGATGAACATGGGCGGACAGCTTGGCGGAGCGCTAACGGCTTCCGCAACTCCGGCGATTGCGAGTCATTATGGCTGGAGCGCTTCCTTTCTGGTAGCGGCGGCATTGTGCGCGGCGGGCGCATTAGTGTGGTTGTCTGTCGGGCGCAGCACCACCGAGACGAGCGTTCTAGCTTCGCATAGATAAAGCGGCCTGCAGCATGGCGCGGGCGTAAGCGATGTCATAGACCATGCCTGTATATCCACCGCCGCCGGGATATTGGTTTCGCATGCCACGTTCGCGATCGACGTCGAGCGCTCGCTCGTGCTCCGGGTAAATCAGGCGAGAGTAGCCGACCGCCACAAGCTCGCGCATGACGGCGAACATGTCATTTTCCCCTTCGTCGATGAATACCTCCGTGTACTGGTTGTAGGGTTGACGAACGCGTACATTGCGGTAGTGGACATGATTGATACGATCGCGCTTACCGAAGTACCTGCAGATCTCGACAGGGTCGTGGCCCATTTCGCGAGTGACGCCACAATCAAAGGTGATGCCGTTCGATGGGCTATCGACAATACCGATCAGATGTTTCCAGCCTTCGACGGTCGCCATGATCTGTCCGGAGCCGCGGCTGAGGGCGACAGGCGGGTCGTTCGGATGGAGAGCGAGACGCACGTTCGACGCTTCGGCTACCGGAATGATGGCCTTGAGGAAATAACCGATGTTGCTCCACATTTCCTCAAGCGTGTGGGCTCCCTCTTGCGGAAGCGGCGGCAGGTCTTTGAGGCGATCGGCATCGAAGGCGGTGAGCCCGGAACCGCCGCGACCGGTTTGTTCGTAGTAGCCCTCAATGGCGCGATGCGCGTAGAAATTGTACTCAATGACCGGGATACCGGCACTGCTTGCGGCGCGAATCGACTGTTTCAGTTTTTCGATCTCGTCGTCACGGCCCGGTTTTCCATAGAGGACATTAGTAAAGCCCGAGATCATCAGGTTGCCTAGCGTCAAGCCACCTTGTTTCAATCGAGCGGTCAATGCCTGCAACTCGCCGGCTTGCCAGGGCATCGGCGGACCACCCGATAGGACGTGAGTAACGCCGAGCTGGCTGATGCTGCGCATCGCAGCATCGTCGAGACTTCGAAGATTGATCGGAGCGCAGAGTTTAGGCGTGCCCGTACTTTCTTCCGGCATACCGGGGCCGGCTTTCCATGGTTTTTGTTGTGCTGCGGCGGCGAGAGACTGCAAAATGGGGAACGAAGCCACGGCTTCGACGAGCCTTCTTCTCGAAAGGGTAGAGTGCACGGCTGCCATTCTACTGCTGGACAGATGCGACGAGAGGCTCGGACGGTCTTCAAGAAGCAAGCTGAGGCGATTCTGGCGATGGATTGCCTGGTTTCGGAGAAAGGAAGGTTCGATTCAGCGGCAGCCTTCGCGGGCGGCAGCAGGGGCCGGGGTGAAGGCTGTTTGCGATTCGGCAGCGGGCTGTTCCGCCGATGAAGGAGCGGGTTCAGCAACGGCGGCGTGAGTTTTTGAGGAACGAAGCCAAACTCTTTTCTGAGTCTGCTGAGAGCGGTGAGGGTGCGGTGGAAGCTGCGTTCGGCGGCTAGGGCACTATGGAAGACGGATAAAAGACCGGAGTTTTCGGCGTGTATGAGGTTTTGGATATCGAGGACGAGCGCCTTTTCATGTTCGCGGGCGCTCCACATTCGACTTTTGAGGCGGCGGAAGCGGTTCATGGGGCGGGTTGGAGTTCGGCGCGCAACTCGTCGAAGAGGGCCCGGTCTTCGCCAGGGATGACAACCTGCTGCGAGTAAATGCCGTACTCGAAAGAGTTCTGAGACGAGCGGGCTCGGCCATCAACTGTCTTTGGACCGGTAGAGTGAGCCGCGTTGGCGCGGTTACGAGCGGTTTGGGAAGACTTCATGTGATGACTAACTGCTGGCTGAACCTTAACAAGTGTCGAACAAAAACAGGAGGAGTTTGGGGTCCAAGTGATTGAAGAATGAGGAGGAAATAAATGTCACACGGCGCGTGACGCCCTTTAGCCGCTAGCCGGCAGGGTCATGGCCTGTGTGGGCCAAATAAAAAGGCACCGGCACCAGCCAAGCAAATAGCAGCCCTAAGACGTCCCAATCATCCGGGCGTGTATGCTCCATCGCCCAAACCTAGAGCAGCGATGAGAGTATGTAGATACCGCCGTATGCGCGTTAAAGCCAGCGCAAATAGAATGGGCGCGCCGATACGGAATGGTCCAGAGCGGGGCCTGCATCCGGAGCCAAGCCGGGGAGTAGAACAGCCACAGATCTCGCCGAAGGCCGCAAGCGAACACCAAATCAAGGACCTCATTTTGCGGCGGCCTCATGGGCCATTCGAGACGTACCTGATGCTGGTTTTTGATCCGGATCGATTGCAAATCACGTACGGCGTTCCGTAGTGAATCGATTTGCTACTTGCCTTCAACTTCGGTTTCAGAGCTGCGGATGAAGGCAGCCACATCGTCATGGAACTGCTTCAATACACCTTCGTTCACATAGACCATGTGGCCGGCCTGATAGTAGCGGTAGCTGATGTTCGACTGCAGGTTGTGTGGGATCGCAAGATGGCGCATTTCGTAAATACCTTCGAAGAAGGGTGTGGCGAGATCATAGTAGCCACCTGCAAGCAGCACTTTCATCTTGGGGTTCAACTTGAGAGTGTAAGCAAGATCGGGCATTACATTGGTGCCCCCTTCGCCTTGACCGACGGGAGGACCGCCGGGCGCCTGATGGCGCAGATCCCAGCTGAAATTTCCATCGGTGTAAGCGCCGGGCTTGTAGGTCTGATTTTCTCCGTATTTGAGCTCAGTCCTCATGTAGCGGTTGATGGCCGTGGTGTAAGCGGACGAGATAGCGACGCTTTGCGGGTCGTACTCGGCCTCTTCGCTGAGCGGATTGAGATCGGGCCCTTGATAGCGCGTGTCGAGGCGGCCGGTGGTGAGTCCTTCGGGGTCTTGCAGATTTTTGCTGAACGCGCCACCACTCATGCGCAGGTTCGATTTCAGGATGTAGGCGACAGGCAGCCCGGTATAGTCATGCAGCTTCGCTGCGACCGACTGCTTCTCTGTTTCGCTTAACTCAGAACCTTGCAGAAGGGCGTTCATATATTCACCGAGCGCATATTTCTCGACTTCGGCGAGAAACGGTTCAAGAGCGGGCGGTTGGCTGGACAGTCTGTGATGGTAGAAAGCCGTGGCGGCATAGGTGGGCAGTGCCAAGGCGTAGGCCTGGTCCACACCGGGATTCCAACGGGGCCCATCGACGCTATTGTCGAAGCTCAGGATTGCGGAGAGGAGTACGATGCCGTTCAAGTCAACGTTTTGCAGCATGGCCGAGAGAACAGCGGAGCGTGGCGTGCCATAACTTTCGCCAAACAGGTATTTAGGCGAATTCCATCTCTGGTGTTTTGTCAAAAAGCGTCGAATGAAGCGTTCGAAGGCATGTGCGTCCTGATCGGTACCCCAGAATGCTTTTTCCTTGTCCTTTCCCATGAGGCGGCTGAAGCCAGTACCAGGGGCGTCGATAAAGACGAGGTCGGTTACATCGAGCAGACTGTATTCGTTGTTGGAAATTGTGTACGGAGCGGCGGCGCCGTGCTGGGTGTCAGCGGTGATCACGCGTCTGGGCCCGAACGATCCCATATGCAGCCACATGGTGGATGAACCGGGGCCGCCATTGTAGAAGAAGGTAATGGGGCGCGATTCCACGGCCGCGCCCTTTTGGAAGTAAGCGGTGTAGAACATTCGAGCGGTCGGCGGAGCCTCGTCCGGCTTTTGGGGATCGAGTGGCTTCTCACCGGAATCGGACAGACGTTTGCCGTTCAAACCAAGGAGCGCGTCCTGCTGATCTGTCGCAGCCACGGTGATGGTACCGGCAACGGCGCGGTAGGCGATCGTTCTGGCGCCTACAGTAACCGATCCATCTGTAATGGAGTCGGCAGGCGGCCCGGGAACGGGCTCAACCGGAGTTGCCTGAACAACAACGCTTTCTTCCCCTTTCGGACGCACTGCTTTGTCGGACTGGGATTTCTGCTGAGCCGCTTTGTCCTGGGAGGGCTTGTTGCCCGACGCCGAGCCGAAGCCGACGAGAGACAGCCCCAAAAGTAACATCAGAGCCGGATTACAGGCTCTTCTCGCCTCGTTACGCTGACACATTTTCGTGACAATCATCTCAATGGAACGTAACACGAACCACGCGATGGATGGTGATTAACGAGTTTAGCGATGCTTGCGGGAGAACTTGCGGTAGATGTCCGGCGAGAATTCTTTCAGGATGTTGGAAGCCATATCTACTCCGAGCTGAGTGCCGAGCTTGCTGGCCGCGTCACCGAAATCCCGGTTATCCGGATAGTAGGCCTGCGAGATAGCGACGGCGGTGGAATTACCGATCACTTCGGAGTAATTGAATTGAGTGCCTCCCGCGTCGGTATGGGTCCAGAACAACTGCCCTACGGCGTACCCGATGCGCGACGAAACGGAGCCGCTGCCGCGCCGGAAATAACGGGGGTCCTGGTGAAAGAGGGTGGGGTAGATGGCTTCCGTCATGTAGTCTCCGATGACGAAATCGGCGTAGGCCGTTCCAAGATAACGGCCGTAAGCGGCGACCCCGCCTCCGAAAGAAGGATTGGCCGCGGTCAACTGGCTCTCACCAGCGAAGGCGGCGGCGAGAATGAACGTTCCGCGATCAAACGAGTCCTGAGTGGCGATCTTGAATTTTTGACCGGTGGTGAGCGGAGCGTAGTGTTTGAGACTCGGGAAGGTCCGGTAATTCGGAATGATACCGAAGATCCGCTTTTGTTCAGGTTCAGGCGGATTGTCTCCGACCGAGCGATCAGGTTGCGCGAGCGTCCCAGGCTGTTTTTGCGGCTCAGCCGATTGCGAGAAGCACGTACCAGGCGCGATCCATAGTGCGGAAGAGAAGAGGGCAGACAACAGCAGCGACTTAGAAGTTTTGAGAATGCGATGCAAACTAGTGCTCAATCTGGACCAGGTTTCCCGGATCCTCATTCCAACGAGGCATTTCCTGTTTTCTGACGCTGCGGCTCACCGTGCGGCCAATGGCGAGAGAGCCCTGAATCAGATGGCGTGCGCGCAGCGGGCCGGCAACCCTGATGTTTCCAAGCCAATGCATGCCGAGACTCATGGAGCAGCCACATTCCGCGCAATTTGGAGAGCCTCCGAAAACGCATGGCTCCACACGACTTCTCAAGTTTGCCGTGTAGTTGACGGAGAGCTTCGCGAAGAGGCAGTCGGAAGGGCTCTCGGGAGGATGGAGGAAAGCCTCCATGAGACCGTTGTGCATGGTGAGCTTCGGGTATTTGCCACGCACGCTAGTGAAGTACTCGCCTAGAGCGATTCTGTTGGCGGGAGTCAATCGTTCAGCGGACTCTTCTTCGAGCTGCGGAGTATAGATGCTGACCCAAATGCGGTCCACTTCCGGCTGTGCGTTCCAAAAAGAAAGATAGCGATCCATGTAACCGGGCTGCTCGATGTTTTTGCGCACGACAGTCCAATGAATGTTTACCTTGCGTCCACTGATATTCCGCAGAATGCGTTCGTAAGTGGCAGGTTTCCGTCGTATGTCGTGATCTTCCGGGTTTCCATCGACCGAAACCGCCACGGTAATCTTCGGGAGTTCTTTCCACTCGGCCGGAATGGGGATGACGCCGCTCGTTACGATCATGCTGTAGATTTCGCGGCGGCTGAGCTCGGGAAGAAGTTGGCTGAGTTCACGGTGGCGCATCATGGGCTCGCCTCCAACGAGAGATACCTGAAGCGGATCGTGCTCGTCGACGAGGCGCAGAATGCGTTTGACTAATTCATCGCCGCGGTAATCGCTAACTGATCTAAGGTTGGGGCCACCCTCTCCGAGATGGGAGTCGCCATAGGCGTAACATCCGGGGCAGCTCAGGGGACACTCTCGGGTGATTTCTATGGAGAGCATCGGGATCTTGCCGGTTAGAACTTTTCCCCATGATTGAAAAACGTTCAACGGTTTCATGAATAGACAGTTGCTTCTGAGACGTTTATCAGCCGTCCCTAGCTTCAGAATTCGGCGAAAGACTTTGAAGATGGTTGGGGTTAGAGAGGTGGATAGACGCTCGTCGAAAACAAATACTGACAAAATTGTTCCACTGGCTTAAAATGTACCCATGCCGTCGAATAAATCGTCAAAAAAACCTGCAAAGGCTGCGGAGAAAGCCGCCGTTCCCAACGGGGAAACGAGTGTTTCCGCTGAACTTCAATCTGCGCCACGTAGCGCCAAGTCTGCAAAGGCAAAGAGCGAGATGAAAGAGATGACATCCGGCAAGCAGCATCGGAAAGTGACCACGTCCGCGGTCGTTGAGCCGCCTGCAAGAAGCGAGACGCCAGGGGTCGCCGAGAGCAAGTCTCTTTCGGATACGCCAAGCCGGACGGTGCAGCCTGGCGAAATTGCGGAGCTTGCGTACTCTTACTTCGCCGAGCGCGGGCACACGCATGGTTCAGCCGAAGAAGATTGGCTGCGGGCCGAAAAAGCGCTGGCCGCGGCAGGATAAACTCAAAACTGCAGCCGTGTTGTGGCTGCTATCGAAAAGGCTTCTCGTCCGTCTGTGAGGTTGCGTGGGTGTTCCGGATTTTAGCCCAATCGTTAGTAACCTATTGCTTGGGGCTCGATGCATATGAGTGAAGCGCTCCCCGAGCCGGGCGCAGGATTTAGCGGGAGGGCAGGGCACCAAGCAGGGGACAACTCGCGTTCCATGCTCATTGGCACAATCGCGTGGTTCCGCGATCTCATGCTGTCGGTGCTGATCGCCGTACTGGTGATCCTGTTCCTTTATCGGCCAGTAAAGGTCGAAGGGACGAGCATGATGCCGAGCTTATACGATCAGGAGCGGCTTTTTATCAACCAGTTCAGCTATAAGTTCGGACTGGGGAGCATCAAGCGAGGGGACACGGTGGTGTTCCTATTTCCGGAAGACCCATCGAAGTCTTACATCAAGCGTGTGATCGGGCTGCCTGGTGACACGGTGGCTGTGGAGGACGGGAACGTATTCGTTAACGGAAAGCAGCTAATGGAGAGCTACGTGCCGGCTGCCTACCGCGACGATCGGTCTTACTCGCCTACTGTGGTGCCCCCGGGTGATTACTTTGTGCTGGGGGATCATAGAGTCTCATCGAACGACAGCAGGTCCTGGGGATTTGTGCCCAGAAATTACATTTACGGCAAAGCTGTTTTTGTTTTCTGGCCCCTCGACAGAATGGGCTCTATACACTAGGAGCGATTATGGGGCGGACCCTGGTAGTCGCAGGCCTCGTAGTGGCTGCCCTCGGGTTAGTGGTGCTCGCCTTCGAAAGGTTGAACGTTCCCTTCGGGCGTCTGCCCGGCGATATCGTATGGCGCGGGAAGAATACGACCGTATATTTTCCGTGGGTCACTTGTGTGTTGCTGAGTATATTAGGGTCGGTTCTGCTATGGCTGTTGAGCCGCAGATCTTAGTTGCCTTTCATTCCGCTCTTTACACAGGTCTGCGTTAAACTGTCGCTTAAAACTCCACGTGACATGAGCGAAGATTTAACGACCTATCCACCCAATTCGCAACTTATGGAGCGTGCGCACGTGAAGGGCATGAAAGCCTATGAGGAGTTGTACAAACGCGGGCGCGAGGATGCGGAGGGCCTCTGGTCTGAGCTAGCGAACACGGAACTGGACTGGTTCGAACCCTTTTCAAAGACGCTCGAATGGAATCCTCCTTCGGTGAAATGGTTCGGCGGGGGAAGGCTGAACGCCTGCTATAACTGCGTCGATCGCCACCTGAGCAAGCGCAAGGAGAAGCCGGCGCTGGTTTGGGAAGGGGAACCGGGCGACTCGCGAACGATTACCTACGGAGAGCTACACCGGCGGGTGTCGCGATTTGCGAACGTTCTGAAGGAGCTTGGGTTCAAGACAGGCGACCGCGCGATCGTCTACATGCCTATGGTGCCGGAACTTCCGGTAGCGGTACTTGCATGCGCGCGTCTCGGGATCATTCACAGCGTGGTGTTTGGCGGGTTTTCGGCGGAGGCGTTGAAGACTCGTATACAGGATCTAGAGGCGACGCTGGTGATCACGGCGGACGGAGGATGGCGGCGCGGTAAAGAGGTTCGCCTTAAGGACGCAGTGGACGAGGCGCTGCGCGATTATTCGGGTGTTCGCAATGTTGTTACGTACCGGCGGACAGGTTCGACCATTCAGATGCAGGCGGGGCGGGATGTCTGGTGGCACGAGCAGGATGCAGCGCTGCCGGCGGGGGCGGACGAATGCCGGCCTGAAGAACTCGACTCGGAGCATCCGCTGTTCGTGTTATACACGTCGGGCACGACGGGCAAACCGAAGGGGATCCTGCACACCACGGCGGGGTATCTGCTGCAGAACGCGGTGACGATGAAATGGGTGTTCGATCTCCAGGAAGACGATGTGTACTGGTGCACGGCGGACGTCGGGTGGATCACGGGCCACAGCTATATCGTGTATGGGCCGCTGGCGGCGGGAGCGACGGTGGTGATGTACGAGGGCGCACCCGATTATCCGGCGTTCGACCGCATGTGGCAGATCATAGAGAAGCTTAAAGTGACGATCTTCTATACCTCGCCGACAGCGATTCGCGCGCTCATCAGGCAAGGCGACCGCTGGCCTGAGGCACATGATTTGACGAGCCTGCGCGTGCTCGGTTCCGTAGGAGAGCCGATCAATCCGGCGGCGTGGGACTGGTATTACCGGGTGATTGGCGGCGGACGCTGCCCGATCGTAGACACCTGGTGGCAGACCGAAACGGGCGCAATCATGATTTCGCCGATGCCAGGCGCCACACCGCTCAAGCCCGGCTCGGCGTCGCTGCCGCTGCCGGGGATCGTGTCGGATATCGTCGACCTGCAAGGCAACCCGACGGGCAATAATCGCGAAGGATATCTGATCATTCGCAAGCCGTGGCCGAGCATGGTGCGTACGATCTGGGGCGACCCGAAGAGGTACGAAGAACAGTATTGGTCGCGAGTGCCCGGGGCGTATTTCACAGGTGATGCAGCGCGCCGCGACGACGATGGGTACTACTGGGTACTGGGGCGCGTGGATGACGTGATGAACGTGAGCGGGCACCGGCTGAGCACGATGGAAGTGGAGTCTTGCCTGGTGCGGCATCCGGCAGTGGCGGAAGCCGCAGTGGTAGGCAAACCGCACGAGATTACAGGCCAAGCGGTTTGTGCTTTTGTGACGCTGAAGAGCGGCGACTGGGATCAGGGCGCGCTAGGCAAAGAGCTGCGGCAGTGGGTGGCGAAGGAGATCGGAGCGTTTGCGCGACCCGAAGAGATCCGCTTTTCGGATGCGCTTCCGAAGACGCGTAGCGGCAAGATCATGCGCCGGCTGCTGCGTGAGATCGTTGCGAATAACGGCGTGACGGGCGACGTAACAACCCTCGAAGACCTTACGATAGTGGCGGCTCTTTCGAGCCACCACGACGAAGACTGAATCAAGCTTCGAGTTGCGCGTCCAGTGTGATGTCGGTGTCGAAAAGCTTCGAGACCGGGCAGCCTTCCTTGGCATTGTTGGTGGCGCGATTGAAGGCGTCTTGCGAAGCGCCGGGAATCTTGGCTTTGAGATCCAGATGACTTCGCTTGATGGCGAAGCCCTCACCTTCTTTCTCAAGGGAGATCGTGCACGTGGTGTCGATGGTTTCTGCTTTTAGTCCTTCCTTCTGTAACTCGGCTGAAAGAGCCATGGAGAAACAGCCGGCGTGTGCGGCTGCGAGAAGTTCTTCCGGATTGGTTCCCGTACCCTGCTCGAAACGGCTCCGAAATGAATACTGTGTATCCGAGAGGACGCCGCTGGCAGACGAGATCTTTCCCGTGCCGGACGTCAGATCACCCTTCCACTGTGCTTTAGCTTTTCTATCCATGGCCGTTAGATGCGAGTGATGGCAGAAAGCATGCGCCCGGGATTGGACGGCTCGCGGCGAAATGAGAAGAAGCGATCCAGATTACAGGACGTACAGAGCCCGGAATCGTAAATGTGATACGGCAGAACGCCAGATCGAATTAACTGGGTGCGATTGGCAGCAATGAGGTCGAGGTGTGGCTTGCCGGAAGTGGAATGGACGCTTTCCGGCCAGTCGGTGAAGCGATCGGCGACATCGCGGCTTACTTCGTAGCAGCAAACGCGAATGGCAGGCCCAATGGCGGCGTGCAAGTAAACCGGATCAGTCTCAAAATCCACGTTCAGTTTGCTGACTGTGCGTTCGACGATACGGGCGGCGGACCCACGCCAGCCTGCGTGCACGGCGGCCACGGCGCGGTTTACGGGATCGACGAGCAGTATCGGAACACAGTCCGCTGTTCGGACACCGATTGCATTTCCCGGCACGGCGGAGATGAGCGCGTCGCCTTCGTGCTCGCAGTCGCGGAGGCCGTGAGCGTTCCAGACGAGATCGGAGTGAACCTGGCGCAGAGTAATGTGAGCAGCAGGATTAGCTTGCCGAGACCCAAAGCCATGGACCTGCCATTCGAACTGGTCAAAGTGAGAGCAGCGGTAGATCCTGTCTTTTTCGAAAAACGCGGACAATATGGTCAAGAGCGTCTTAAGCGCTGGAGCCCGAGTTCACACTTGCGGGCGCTGCGTTATCAGCTACGTTACGGCGGTACCAATCGAGGGTGAGGCGCAGCCCCTGCTCGAAGGTGAAGCGGGGAGCGTGGCCGAGTTCGTTCACCGCAGCAGTGACGTCGGCCTGAGAGTCGCGAACATCGCCGGGGCGAGGTGGTCCATACTTCGCGGGAAGATCGATGCCTTCGATTCGCTGCAGAAGCTGCCAAGTCTGGTTGAGTGTGTAGCGATTGCCGTTCCCCGCGTTGTAGACCTTGCCCGAAACGCTAGGGGCTTCGGACGCCTTCAGCAGAAGACCTGCAACGTCTTCCACGTACGTAAAGTCGCGCGACTGTTCGCCGTCGCCATAAATGGTTGGACTGCGACGTTCAATCAGAGCGGTGAGGAACAGCGAGAGGACTCCCGAGTAGACGCTGGTAGGATCCTGCCGGGGGCCGAACACGTTGAAGAAGCGTAAGGAGACGGTTTCGAGGCCGAAGCATTCGGTAAAGACGCTGGCGTAATATTCGCCGACCAGTTTTTGCAGAGCGTAAGGCGACTTAGGTCTGGGCAGCATGGTTTCCACTTTTGGCAGAACCGCTGTATCGCCGTAGGCGGAAGAGGAGGCCGCATAGACTACGCGCCCGACTTTACCCTCCGCAGCTGCGCGAAAGACATTGAAGGTTCCGTCGATGTTGCTCTCGTGGCTGGCGACAGGATCAAGAATGGACTTCGGCACGGAGGGTAGCGCGGCTAAGTGAAATACACAGCGAGCCCCGGCAATCACGCTGGAAATGCGGTTGTAGTCACGAATGTCCAGTTCGTGAACGGTTATCGAGTCTGCGACTTCGCCGAGGTTATCGAGATTTCCGGTGGAAAGGTTGTCGATGACATGGACGTGACGATTCTTGGCAAGCAAGCCTCTGACGAGAGCGGAACCGATAAAACCGGCTCCTCCGGTGACGACGTATCGATTCATATTTCTTGAAGAGAAGATGCGGAAGCGAGTCCTTTCAGATAAGAGAGCGCACCCGAGGCGACGGCGCGGGCATCGCGGCTGAAATCGAAGACCTCCAGCGAGACCCAACCAGTGTAGGCTAGTGCTGAAAGAGTGGAGAGGAGCGTCTGGAAGTCGACGTTTCCGGAGCCAGGTTCACGGCCGTCCATTTCGTTCACGTGCACATGGCGAATGTGCGGCATGTAGTGGCGCAGAAGTTCCGAATGCGGTAAAGCTTCATCGACCGCGTTGTGAACATCGAACATGGTTTGGACGGCAGGGCTGCCGATCGACTCGACAATCTGAACCGCTTCGGCTAGGCTCGTCACTACGTTCGTCTGCGAGCGGGAGAGCGGTTCTAGCAGTAGCTGCACGCCCGAGTTTTCGGCACGGGGAGCAATGCGCGCGAGCTCCTCAACGAGGACTTCGGTGGCCTCCGCGGAGGTCACCGTTCCCGAAGCGGAACGCTGTTGGGGCGAGCCGAAAACCATGACGCTTGTTGCGCCGGGCTGGGTGCGGAGATCTCTGCACAGATCGATCAACGCTCCAATGAAATCCCAGGTCTGCCGACGAAGAGTCTTATCGGGAGTGGTGGCGTGCAGGCCTTTCGGGGATACCAGCAGCCAGTGAAGACCTATGAATTCCAGTTGGTTTCGCGCTATGGTGCGACGGATTTGAGAGCGGTCTTCGTCCGACAGCCGGACAGGATTTTCGGCGAGTGTGAACGGAGCAATCTCGATACCGCTGTAGCCAATCTCACTGATAGCAGAGCATGATTCGCCGAAATCAAGAGCCCGAAAGATCTCGTTACAAACACCGAATCGGTGCGCCAACCCCATGTCCCTTTAGTGTATCGAGAGGCGCTTTCTGTAATTGCTGAGTAAGAGAGCCGTTGCGTGCGAAATCCGGCAGGGTGCCTGACTCGTGCGTTCAAAGTAGCGACTCAGCGATTATCCGCTGCTTGCCCGTAATGACTGCCCGAAGATCTGCGCTAAACGGTGCGCCGAACGCTGTGACGGAGTACTACGGTGAGCGACTCTGGCGCCCGTACCGTGTCATTGCGGAACCAATCGGATGGACCAATGAACTCTGCGGATGCGAGGTTATCCACGAACGCTTTGATCGCGATACGGGCCGCTATGCGGACCAGCAGGGCGCCGAGGCAAGAATGTGAGCCACCACCCAGTCCGAGTTGGCCGAGTACACGACGACCGAGGTCCAGTCGATCGGGCTCCGGGAATTGCATCGGGTCCCGGTTGGCCGAGGCCAGCTTGAGGATGACGCGCTGACCTTGTACGACCCGGACGCCGTCGAGCGCCACATCAGCTGTAGCCTCGCGGAACAGCGTATGAACAACGCCAGCGTAGCGGAGTAACTCTTCCACTGCTGTTGCCATTAGAGAAGGTTGTGCCTGTAACCGAGCTAATTCGCCGGGATGCCGAAACAAAGCGAGCCACGCGTTGGCCGCAAAGAGCGGTACGGTTTGCGAAGTGCCCAGAAACACCGATTTGCCGAGGGGCATGGCGCCGCTTCGATCAAGCTGTTTAAGTTTTGCGTTTGCGACCCGGCTATGCAAAGCAAAAGAACCAGAAGCGAGCGCATAGCGTAACACTCGGGAAAGCAGCCGAGAAAGCGAGAGCCGCGGCGGCATGAGGCCCTTGTGAATACTGCGCTTCACTTCAGAGAGGGCGGCTGCGGCGCGCAATTGCAGGACGGACTTATGGCAATCGGCCGCACCGCTCGGCAAATAGTAGGCGAGATCAGCGAGACGCTGGCTCTGAGGCTGGTCGGCACCGTTCACAATGAGGCTAGCGCCGAGACACCAGGGGCGAACGAATTCGCGTACGAGGTCAACCGGACGATTCGTTGGCAACTCGCCAATCAGGCCCTGGGCCAGGAGATCGATCTGGCTTTCCCAGATTGCCAGCCGGGAATGAGGCAAGGTAGCCCGCAGTTCGGCGCGCTTGTGCGACTGCGGTGTTCGATTCAAGATTCGGGAGCTTTTCCCGCGCGGGCCTACCTGGCACAAATGCGGTTCACGAAGTGCAATCAGCACGTCTGCATACCGACTCAGTATCCAAGCATTCAGGTTGGGATCGAAACGCGCCGGCTCGGGCGGCGGTGGATGGGCAGCATGGGGCTGCGAACCAAAGATGGCTTCTACGGATGGCGCGGTTGTCATCGGTCTTCGACTCGAGGGGTGAAGTTAGGCGGGAGTACACAATTTGATCAAGCTCCCGTGAAGCATACCGGGTTCGACCGTCAAATATTCCGGTTCCAGGCGGCGAACTGAACATCCCGTGTTGATATGGGGCGGAATCTTAGTGGGGGAGAAATCGGCCGATGAGATTTGACGCTTGGGCCTGGCGATGAACCTCCGCAAGTAATCAAAAGAAGGAAGGTGTTACCAGCGGTGAGGCGCTACTTGCCTCGCTGTGCGCCGAGCCAATGCCGAACTGTTTCCGCGTCTGACTTGCGCCGTCGAGACTCTGCAAAGGAGGTGTAAAGAATTTGTACTTTCGGCGTCGGGAGCGAACCTTTGTCTAGCTTGACGCATCTTTCTCTACTGAATCCGCAGCGTTGCCTGCAAGGCTGGCGGACAATCAAACGCACAGGAGCAGAAAAATGTCCGAATCAAACGTGAGTGAGTTTCAAAGATTACTCGAGGCCAAGCATGGCGAACTTTCATCCGATGCCTTCGACAGAGATGAAATCCTAATCGAAGCGGCAGCAGATGAAATGGACAGGTTGCAGCAGCAGTTGGGTAGGGACATGGCGATTCGAAACCTCGATCGCACGGCAACATTGCTGAAGAGTGTCCGCGCGGCGCTTCTTCGCGTTGACGAGGAGACGTACGGGGTGTGCTTGCGCTGTGAAGAGCCAATTGCGGAAAAGCGCCTGCGGGCGGTTCCCTGGGCATCGTACTGCATCGAGTGCCAGGAAAGGATAGATCGCCGTAGTGAAGCCAGTGGAGATGAGCGGGACACGATCGCATTTGCGGCTTGAGGACGTTGCCCTCAGCCCCGGAGGCAACCCGCTCGCGCATGCGTGCGGGCTCCGGAATGCTCAGCGCTGCACAGCCAGGTTCTTAGGAGAGAAGGTGATTTGCAGGCCGACGGAAACATCTCGCCTGGGAGCGCTTAAGGAAGGAATGTAATATCGCTCGAACTGTACGAGCGGGCTTGCGACAACGTCAGGCCGTAGCTGCCATTGCCCGCTGACTGAAAAGTCAGTCTGGGTTCCGCCACCCGCCAAGAACATGCCACCCGTTTTGATTTGCCGAAACGAGAACACGAGCTTGTTCTGAGCCGACCACCAATAGGTGGAAGAGATATCGTACGCCCGTGCGTCACGGCCGATCCAACTCCCTAGCAGGTTCCCGTTATTCGTATAAGCATCACGATATTGATCGTTCCAATAGAAGAACAGGCCGCCTTCATCGCCGCGATAGAGCCGCGTGGAGTAAGTCTCGAAACGAAGATCCATGCGGCGTAATCGGGGTAACTGACTGAAGTAGATACCAGGGGCCCAAGCCGAGCGCCGGGGGCTGTCCAAGGGATTGGGTTCGTCATCGGCAAGGGAATCGGAGTAAATGGTCACCAAGCGTCTGAGACCTGGTACCCGCCAAAGGAAGTCGAATCCGCTGCGCCGGTCTCCCGGATCGTTACCGGAACCAAAGCTCGTTCCGCCTGTGCTGCTTACACCGAAGAAGCTCGAGAGGATACTTTCGCTGGTTAGTGAGTGACCGACTCCGCCGAAGATCGCACTGCGAGTAAAGCCGAGTTCAAAGTTCTCGGTGAGCTGGAATGTAATCTTCTGAGCGTTGATAAGTGGCCGTGGAGGATATTGGTGCCCGGATAACTTTCCGATCAGCATCTGCGTTCGGATATGACCAAGGAAGCGAAAGGGTCCAGGCAGTACAAAAGGGGCCTGCTGGGCGATTCGGAAGGCATAGAACGGCTCGGAGTTGCTCGTGAAGGCGAACGCGCTGCCTTCCCCAGGACCCCACCAGAAGCTCTGTTTGCCGAAAGTAAAGTTGAAATTGCCGAAGTGCGCGCCCACATACATTTCGAGCGGCTTGAACCGGCTGGTGGACGGAACCGGTGCGGCCTCTCGCGGAGGAACACCGTCGAGAGTGCCTAAGAGATTTTGTACGCTTTGACTATAAGCCGCGCTGCCCTGGGATTCCTGATACTCTCCTCGAAAATAGCCAGAGAAGCGTCCCAGGCTCCCGAGGGCCGAAAAACCAGTGACGACGTTCGTCCCAGCTTGATAGGGGCGTCCGTAATCATTCGCAATCGTCTGACCAAAGTGATAGCTGTCCTGCAACGGCTGCCCCGAAATCTGGAGGAGACGCGTGTAGACGGATTCGATGCGGGCTTGAGCGCGATCACCAGTTTCGTTTGGAAACTCGCGCCTGAGCGAGGCGATAAGCTTCAGTGCGTCCTCGTTGACCGATCCTTCGGCGAGCTTTGTGCTGTGTCGCGAAGCGATGTCTTCGGCCTCGGTCACAAGGGTGATGCACTCCGAGCGAGTCCATGGAGCGGCGAGGCCCTCCTCATCCGGAAGATAGCCCAACGCGGCCAGCCTTTTGAATGCAGGATAAACCCAGCTATCCAACGCTACGTACACTGGTCCGGCGGTTGATCCCGCAGTATCTTTACTAGCCCCTGGGAGGATAGTTCCACTCAAAAATAGCAACGCCATCCCGGTCAATGTGCGCCACAGTCTCGTTGGGCGTCGACCCAAAAGATGAGTGATGGTCAACAAAGTAAACCGAAAGCGCGAAAGGTCACCGCTACTTAGTATGCGGGCTCAATTGCCGGACGGTGTACGCAAGTTGTGAAGAACCTGCAAAAAGTCAGGCTGTAAGTCAGGAAGGAGTAAAGTTACTTCCTTTTTACAATCCCGCCACAGTTACCAGTCTGGCGCTAGTTAGCATCGAAGGCGGGCAGGGTGAGCGCAATGATGTCAAAAGCAGAAACTAAGCAGGCGGAACCTATAAGCCGACGAGGACTCATCATGGGAGCGATATACGCGATCCCGTTCCTGATTGGCGGAACATTGACCGCCTCGGTTGGGAATTACTTATTCGGCCGGCAGAAGAGCCAAAGGGACGGTTGGGCAGATGCAGGAGACGTTTCGGATCTTCCGGGCGGGACTCCCCGCCAGATCCGCTTTGAAAAAGCTGTGGTGGACGGCTGGAAGATTCGCAATGAAGAATCGTCGGCCTGGGTGATTCTCGACGAGCGGCGAAGCGTCACCGCATTTTCGCCACTGTGCACACATCTTGGCTGTGCGTATCGATGGCAGACGGAAAAGAAGGTGTTCGCCTGCCCTTGTCACGGATCAACGTTCAGCGCGCGAGGTGATGTGATCACAGGCCCCGCGAGCCGTGCTTTGGACAGGTACTCGACGCGGCTGGAAGGCAGCCGATTGTGGTTGGGCCCTCTGCAAACTGAGCAAGACATTTGAGCTCGATGCGCAGCATAATTTCACAAACCGCGACCTGGTTAGACGACCGGACCGGATTGCAAACCGGTATTACCCGGTTCCTGATGGAGGACATCCCTGCATCAGCTGGCTGGCCGCAAGTCTTCGGCAGCGTGGCTTTGTTCCTATTCCTCATCCAAAGCCTGACGGGTATCCTCCTGGCATTGAACTATGCGCCAACGGCGGGCGATGCGTATACAAGTCTGACGTACATCGTGCGGCAGGTTGCCGGCGGACGCATGATTCATGGTCTCCACCATTGGGGCGCAAGTCTGATGGTCATTGTCGTTATGCTGCATATGGCTCAGGTCTTCATATTCGGGGCTTTCAGAAAGCCACGCGAGGCGACATGGCTCGCCGGAATATGTCTGCTTTTGCTGACGCTTGCTTTTGGCTTAACGGGCTACTTGCTGCCCTGGGATAACAAAGCGTACTGGGGCACGGTAGTAACTACAAACATAATGGCCGGTCTGCCCGTTGTCGGCCATGTCCTCACAGCCCTGGCCGGCGCGGCAGACGGAGTGGGTTCGATCACCTTTTCGCGGTTCTACACGCTGCATACACTTCTGTTGCCGGCCGCTACAGCCGGCTTGACTTTCTTGCACGTTTACTTAGTGCGCCGTCACGGTATAGCTACCGAGCATTCTCGTGAACCGGAGCAGCAGACATTCTTTCCGCGCCAACTCTTGCGGGACCTTTGTGCCGTGTTTATCGCGTTCCTATGTCTCTTCTTAGCCGCGTGCTTTCTGGATGTTCCGCTCGAGCGCATGGCTGACCCCACGGACACCACATATGTGCCGAGGCCTGAGTGGTACTTTCTATTTCTCTTTCAGCTACTGAAGATCTTTCCCGGGCGGCTGGAATTGATTGGGACACTGGTGCTGCCTTCTTTAGCCGTGCTAACCCTTATTCTGCTGCCGTTCTTAAACGCAAAGCGGACGAAGGTACTGAACGGGAGAGTGCAATCGGCATGTGTGGCCGCGCTGGCGTTCTCGATTTGGCTCGGGCTAACAATGTCCGAAGGCTGGAGCGCACCCCATCCGAAAGACAAGCCTGTTGTCTCGGCTCAAGCCGTGGAGTGGGCCCGCAATTCACCGGAGGTGATCGCCGGCTCCGGGTATTTCCGATCCTTCCAGTGCGAGTCTTGCCACAACCTGATCATTGGGACACCCAAACCCGGACCGACTTTGGGACTGACAGGGATTCAGCACCCGAGAGATTGGATGCTGCAGCATTTCACCGACGTTTTCAATGCTCGTCTAGATCGCAGTGGGGCTGTTCCGACGATACCTCAGCAGAACTCGTTGATCATTTTCGTCGCCAATGTGAAACCGGAATCTCTTCAGAGTCTCTCCGGTCTTTCACCAGAGTTTGTTGAGGGGGTGCAGACGTTCGTGGCGAGTGCGTGCGCGAGTTGTCACAAAGTGAACGGCATAGGAGGCGAAACCGGTCCATCGCTCAATGGGCTGAACAACCGTCGAACGGAGATCTGGGTGCGAGCGCACTTCGCCGCCCCGCGCAAGCTTTCTCCAGGATCGGTCATGCCGCCGTATCACTTTTCCCCAAGAGAGGAGCAGAATCTCATTGAATATCTGTTCTCTCTCTCTGAGTAAGAGCACTCGCAGTAAGACAATCTTGTAACTTGTAAAACCGTTGTAAAAACCGCACGCTGCTCATGAAACAGCTAGGAATATTCGCCGCACAAGGTGAGAATGAATGTCATACGGTGACGTACTCTCAGCACAAGAAATCCGATTGGAGCCGCAGATGCGAGCCGGAAACAGTCTCAGCGGGCCGCAACCGGTTTGCAGCGTATAAGGTGATTCTGTCGATACTGCTGCCGGTGGGCTTGTGTGCGCAGTCGCCAACACTTCTGCCTTTCAATCAAGCGAGATCAATTCAGGCCGGTTCGCAGTCCGGAGAAGAGGTAGGTCAGTACCGGCCGTGTACACCGGCGGACTATGGTGATCCAACGGCTGATTGCGTCCCGGCCACTACACAGCAACAGGCCGGGTACTCGAGCAACAACTACAGCGAATTCGATTCTTCCCCCGGATTGCCGTCAGGAACGCAGTCACTAGCGGAGTTGCCGACGCTGCGACAAGGCACAGGGCGTGAGACCGCTCCGCTGACCCCACCGGTCTACAACCAGAAGGAGCCACCTACCGAGTTTCAGCGCTACGTCGCGGGCTCGGTTGGGCGTATGCTCCCTATATTCGGCGCTTCTCTCTTCGAACACGTACCGGTTACCTTTGCCCCGCTTGACCGAGCTCCTGCCAGTGTTGATTACGCCATCGCGCCGGGCGACGGATTACAGATCACCGTTTGGGGAGAGCTTAACTTCTCACGCCAGCTGACTGTAAGTCGAACCGGCCAACTTACGCTGCCTGACACGGGACCGATATCAGTGGAGGGTATGAATTACACGCAGGCAGCGTCGATGATCAAGTCCCGCCTGCTGCACTTCTATAAGAACTTTGATGTGAGCGTCACGCTTTCGAGGCTTCACTCCATTCAGATCTTTGTGGTGGGAGAAGCGCGCCGGCCCGGGAGCTACACGGTGAGCTCATTCAGCACGTTAGTGAATGCGATCTTCGCTTCGGGCGGGCCTTCCTCACGCGGTTCCATGCGTGACATTCAACTGAAGCGAGGTGATCTAACGCTAAGGCACTTCGACCTTTATCAGCTGCTGCTCAAGGCCGACAAATCACAGGACGCGCAGCTGGCTCCGGGAGATGTCATCTTCATCCCTCCCGCCGGATCCCGGATCGCGATCGCCGGGAGCGTAGGACACGCCGCCATTTACGAGATCACGGAAGCAACCACGCTAGGCGATGCATTACAGATGGCGGATGGCCTGTCTCCGCTTGCTTTGATGAAGAAGGCCCTGGTTGAACGCGTAACCGACGGGTTGACACTTCAGGTAAAGCACGTTTCGATGAACTCGGAAGGGCTTCGAACCGAGCTGCGGAACGGAGATATCGTTCGCCTTCTGCCAGTTGTTCCGCATTTTAGTAACGCGGTTACGCTGCGAGGCAATGTAGCTGACCCCGGCAGGTTTCCCTGGGAACCAGGCATGCGCTTGAGCAAGCTCATTCCGGAGAAAGAGTCTCTTCTGACGCGAGACTACTGGAAGGCGCACAATGGGTTGGGAAGAGCAGAGGAACCGCTCGATGAGGGCGAGCCGGAAACTCCAGACCAAGTGTCCCAGGCAAGCGGGGGCGGCGGCGCGCTGGCTTCCGGGCAGACTATACCCCCCGGCGGGAATCCAGGCATTCGACCCCTAGTGGCCGGTTTTCAGGAGCAGAAGCGGAATACGCAAGGCGATGGTTCGCTCGGCGCCGCCATGGGGCCCGACAATGTTCCGCCATTACGAACTTTCACACCCCGCTACACGGTCCAGCCCGCGGTTCCGGAAATCAATTGGGAGTACGCGGTCATCGAGCGAACGGATCAACAGACCCTAGCGACTCGCACTATTGCATTCAATCTCGGCAAACTTGTCCTGTCTCATGATCCGGCACAGGATCTGGAGCTTCTTCCCGGGGACGTGGTGACGATCTTTTCGAAAGCGGACTTCTCGCTGCCTCGAGCTCAACAAAGCACGCAGGTACGGATCGAGGGAGAGGTTGCGATGGTGGGGATGTACACCGTGTTTCCCGGCGAAACACTGCGACAGGTTCTTCGGAATGCGGGAGGACTTACCCAGAACGCTTATTTGTATGGGACACAGCTTACTCGTGAGTCTACGCGCCGGGAGCAGCAGAAAAGGTATAACGACTTTCTTGACGGACTGGAAAGCGAGGTAAGTGAAGCAGCCTCGAATTTGTCAAGCCGCGTTACCTCGCCTCAGCAGGCAGCAACTGCTCAGACGTCGCTGGCCAGCCAACGAGACATGATCGAGCGCCTCAGGAAGGTATCTATGAACGGCCGCATTGTGTTGAACATGACGCCGGAGGACCGAGGCCTTGAGGCCTTTCCCGATCTACCGCTCGAGAACGGGGACCGTCTCTATATCCCAAGCCGGCCCTCGACTGTCAACGTGATTGGAACGGTTTACGAGCAAGCTTCTTTTCTCTACCAGCAGGAGTATCGGACCGGTGACTATCTCGAGAAAGCGGGGGGGCCTTCACGGTCGGCCGACCGAAGTCATATGTTCATCGTGCGGGCAGACGGATCTGTCATCCGCCGACGAGCGAGCACACCTCTGTTTGCCAAGGCCTTCGATTCCTTGCCGATGTTTCCAGGGGACACGCTGATTGTACCGACTTATATCAACCGGACCACTTTCGTCCGGAGTCTGCTTGATTGGTCCCAGATTTTGAGTAACTTCGGTCTCGGCGCTGCCGCGATCAACGTTCTTCGTTAGGCGGCTAATGTCTACTATGTTCAAGGCCGATGACGTTGAGACGGAGAGTGCCCTTCCATCGCCGATCTTGCGCGAGGGTGAGATCTCGTTCGGCGAGCTTGTCAATACTCTGTCGCACCGGGTACGAACGATCATGTGGGCCGTAGCAGTGACCGCACTTATCTCAACCGCGGTGGTGTTTCTTATTCCAGTCGAGTACACGGCTGAAGCAGTGATCCTCACACCGCAGCAAGCTCAGCCATCTCTGGCCGCTATGGCTCAGTTGGCGGGTGTAGGACCGGGCATCGGATCCAGTTTGAGCTTGCTGTCCGGTTTTGGACTCCGAAATCCTTCGGACCTCTACGTCGGTATTCTGGAGAGCCGTACGATCGCGGATGCACTCATCAAGCGCTTCCGGCTAAAGGAGGTGTATGGAGACGAATATTTCCAGCGGGCCCGTAAGCATCTCGCTCGAAGGACGAGCATCAAGGCGGGGAAGGATACGCTCATTCACATCGAGGTTGAGGATCGGAATCCCAACCGGGCTTCCCAGCTTGCGAACGCTTACGTCGACGAACTGTCTCTCCGAAATACTACGGTGGCGTTAACGGAGGCCTCCCAACGCCGCTTGTTTTTCGAGGGACAGCTCGCGAAAGAGAAGGAACTGCTCGCCACGTCAGAGATTGCACTTCGAGATACTCAGCAGGTCACAGGACTGGTCGCGCCGACCGGCCAGGCGGAAGCCCTGATCAGGTCCGTTTCGCAGTTGCACGCCGAAATCCTGAACAGGGAGGCACAGGTCGCCGGCATGCGCACTTACGTTGCGGAAGATAATCCACGGTTCCAGATAGTCAATCGCGAGCTTACCGCACTTAGATCGGAGTTAGTTACGCTCGAGCGCGGCGAGCACGTTCCGGGGACTCCCGAAGTGCCGGTTGGAAAGCTGCCGCAAGCCGGACTCGCCTATCTGCGGAAGTACAGGGAGGTGAAGTACCATGAGGGGCTTTTCGAGGCCTTGTCGAAACAGTATGAGGCCGCGAGGCTGGATGAGGCGAAGGCTGCACCGCTGATACAGGAAATCGACAGGGCGGTTGTTCCAGAAAAGAAGAGCTGGCCTCCGCGCACGCTGATCATTCTTATCAGCAGCGGGCTCGCGGCGGTAATCGCTGCGTTCTGGGTTCTTATCAGCGAGAGGCGGGAGCCGGTAAGCAGGTTGTGAACAGGCCACCAGAGATTACCGGCAAATCCAACTGAATATGTCCACGCGGCGTCTGCTTGTAGAGAACATCGTATCGCTCGGCGCTCTCCAGGCGCTCAATTATGCGGCACCGCTGATTACGCTGCCGTATCTGGTCCACGTGCTGCAGCCGGCTCACTTTGGGCTGCTGTCATTCGCTCAAGGAATCGTCATCTACTTCGATCTGTTTACCGATTTCGGATTCAACTTCAGTCAGAGCAGGGCAATCGCGGCTTGCCGACATCGGCCCGAAGCGCTGTCACGGGTATTCTGGTCAACAATCTACGCGAAGGCTCTGCTGATGTGTACCAGCGCCGTTGCAATGACCTTGCTGGTCGCCTTCACGCCAAAACTGCGCGCGACACCTCAGTTGTTTGCAGTTAACTTTCTTTACGTAGTCGGCACCACGTTCTTCCCGATCTGGCTCTTTCAGGGACTGGAGCGCATGAAGCTTGCTGCCACCCTTTTCGGATCGGCTCGCTTACTCACGATTCCAGCACTCTTCCTTTTCGTCAGGCATCCGCAAGATTACGTCGTCGCCGGAGCGATTCAGGCGAGCGTAGAACTTACGGCGAGTGTTTTCGCGTGGCCTTTGATATTGGGGCAAATGCGCTTGAGGTGGTCGTCGCCCCGTGTAGCGGAGATCAGATATACGCTGGAGCGCGCCTGGCCACTTTTTCTCACGACGTCAGTGGTTCAACTCTGCACGTCAGGCAGCATTGCGGTTCTCGGGTTCGCCGCGGGAAAGAACGAAGTGGGTTACTTCAGCGCGGCCGACAAGCTGGTCAAAGCGTCGGCGGCGGCCGTTGCACCACTCGGCCAGGCACTCTATCCCCATATAACAGCGGCCAAGCTGCGGTCACCCAGATTGGCGCTGAAGCTGATTCGAAAGAGCCTTTATGTAACCGGCATCATCTCGATGGCTTTAACAATCGTGACCGCGATTTGGGCCCGTCCTGTCTGTCACATGATCTTCGGGGGGGCGTTCGAGCATTCGGTTGTTGTACTCCGATGGCTTTCGCCGCTGCCGATCTTATATGGTCTGACGACTGTTTTAGGAATGCAGACCATGATTGTGTTCGAGATGGATGCGATCCTGTCGAGAATCACGCTTGTGAGCGGTTTGATCTCCCTTCCGATAATGATCGTCCTCAGTCGTGCGTTCGGGGCCGTGGGCGCCGCGGCAGCTTCGGTCCTCACGGCCGCGCTTATGGCGGCGGCGATGTGCCTGGCTCTCCACATCAAGGGAATGCATGTCTGGAAACATTCCGAGTCGCTCGAACCGCTGCTCTCGGATACCGCTGCATGACGGTGATCGAAGGATGACCGCCGATTCGCCTGCTCCCATTTTATCGGCCCGCAGCGCTCATCTGAGCCCGGCGCTGAATTGGGTCGCGCTGGCGACTGCGATCTTGATTCTGCTTACCAGCTCTTTCGACATTTTTCTCGGCTTGGAGGCCAGTGGCAACTATCGATTTTGTCAAGTCATCACACCGGTTCTGGTTCTACTTGCCGCGATCAAAGCGGCTAAAGGTTCGAGAATCCCCGTCTTAGGCGCCCTCCCGCTGCTTATCTGGCTGGCGGCTCAAATTTTGTTTATCCCGGTCACGGGCTTCTGGCCTAAGAGTCTGGGCTACTGTTTCTGGCTGTCGCTCAATATCAGCCTCATGTTCTCATTCGTTCAGCTATTCAGCCAAACCGCCAGTTTGCTTATGCGGCTTCTACGATGGTATGCCTATTCTTTCGCCATCATTGCGGGCTTCGGCATTGTGCAGTTCTTTCTTCCTATGCTTGGCCTCGGCGGTCTGCTCGTGACACAGTGGTGGATTCCAGGCGAGCTGGCGAGAGTCAACGGCTTTAGCTATGAGCCTTCCTACTTCGCAACCTACTTATTGATTGGCTTCGTCTTTACCGGTTCGCTCCGAGGGCATCACTCGTCATTGCTTGCCGCCGGAACTCTGACGACGATTCGCTGGCTAACTGGTATTGGCATCGTGCTTTCGTCGAGCCGAATGGGAATCGTGTTCCTATTCGTGGATGTGTTTCTGTTTCAACTCAGCCCGTGGCTTGCTTTTCTCGCGGACGTGGTGAAGCTGCGCATCGATTTCTTGAAATTGCGGCTCTTGGTTCCGTCGTTCCTGTCGATTGCGTTTATCGGCGTGATCGGCTCCGGTCTCCTGGTCGCGATTCGAAACAACCCAGCTATTGCGCTGATGTTCCTAAACGGGACCGGCATTTCCGACACGGCGGCTCATTCGGTTATCCAACGGGAGAATGCACTCGAGGACACCTTTACAGTGTTCCTGGACCATCCACTAATCGGGCGCAGTCTGGGCGGAGTGTCTTCCGGCATCGCGGATCTCGCCGGAGAAAGGATACAATCTTTCGAAGAATCAAAGCTGTTCGAAGGGATGAGCGTGTTTGCCGAAGTTCTGGCCGCAAGCGGGATTATCGGCACCATCCCGTTTGTCTGGTTCCTCATTTCGAGTTTCCGGAGCCCGCTAAGGTTGGTACGCTCGGCCGGGCCGTTCTATGCGAGTCTTCTTTACGCTTTGCTGCGATCGCTCCTGTTTGCCTGGATAGTCCTGCAGTTTAACCAAAACTTACTGAGGCCCTACCTGTGGACACATCTTGCAATTCTTGCGACTGTGTACGCGGCAGCTCGCCAGTACGCCATTGTTACCGGAATGGCGCGACACTCTTGACGTTAGCTTTCGAATCCCGGCTGCATCGCAGCGGCCAGTACCTTACAGATGCTGTCCCGGTAGGCTGGAAGAGTGAACCCCTTTTCCCATGCCTCCCGCGCTTGCCGAACCACTATCTCCACGCTGCTGGTTTCCATTCGCAGAACCGAGAGAATTCGATCCGCGAGAGATCGCGCAGTAACGGCTTTCGCGAGAAATCCCGTTTGCTCGTCTTCAAGAACCTCGGGAATTCCACCTACCGGGAAGGCAACTACCGGAACCCCGGCGCTGTAGGCCTCTAGAATTACTCGAGTGGTAGCCTCAACGGCGCTGGACGGAACAACTAGCAAATCCAGGCTTGAATAAACGCTTGCCATATCGTCCTGCCATTCGACGAAATCCAGCGGAAGTCCACGACTCGAAGCGATCACCTTTTGGTAGTACTCGGCGCCTGAAAACATCGGAGATCCAATGACAGAGAATCGGCACTCCGGAAACTGCTCTGAAATGAGCCGTGCTGCTTTCACAAATTCCAACTGGCCCTTCTCAACTTCTACTCTGCCGACTACGCCGATCCGGCGAATCCTGCCGGAGGATCGTTGACTCGCTGTCATTTCGGGGATGCCGTTATAGAGCACGCTTAGCCGCTCAGGTTGCACGTACTCCCTCAGGGGATTCGCCGTGTATTGACAACACGCAATGACATGGGCGCTCGCCAATTCCAGAGACTGGCCTGTCAAGGCGATGGCGGATGGCTGGAGCGGCCGGTTATGGCAGTGGAAGACGAGGGGAATGCCTGTTCTCCAAGCGACCCAAGCGGCGGGCGGAACCAACCTAGGGCCGTTCACATAAAGGATGTCAACTTTGTGGGATTCGACAATTTCGCTTAGAGAAGACACCAGATTCGGAAGCTCGAAGGCGTATTTCAATAGCTGAGATATTGGCTTCTTCCTGCTTGCGTAGCTTCCGCAGGCGAAGCTGTGCGTCTGATATCCGTTGCGCCGCACCATCACTGGAAAGGGGCCCTCGCCCGGTATGGCGACAGACGGGCGCCAACCCCGCTCCGAGAGTGCCGGCAGCAGATCAAGCAGGCTCCGCTGGCCGCCGCCAAAATTCGAGAACTGGTCGACACAAAGGATATTTGCCGGTAGCGCATCTCGATCGCGGGTGGCTAAATGGTTACTCATCTAAGTGAGGCAATCGCTAAGTCAGATGTGCGGCTCATGGACTCTTCGCTGATTGAGCGGAACAGGAAATTGGTGATCACGCGGCGAAATGACTCGCTCGAGAAGCGAGCCGCGTGAGCGCGTAAGTCTGCAGAGACTAGATCGTTCTCCTGCTGTTCAAACTCCCTTACGGCAATCTCAAGAGTATATTCGCCAGGTTCGGAATAGAAGAATCCACCGCGGGGATCCGAAAGCGGAACCGTTTCGAGCACGCCGCCCTTTGCCAATGCGATGACGGCTTTGCCGCTCGCGAGTGCCTCTACAGGAACCATTCCGAAATCCTCTTCACCAGGTAGAACAACGGCCCGGCTACTTGCATAGAGAGTGCGGAGTTCAGCATCAGGCACTCTCCCGCAAAACTCGATAGTCTTGCCTGCCATACTCTTGAGCCGCGAGTATTCCGGGCCCCCACCCACAATTTTGAGACGCCGTCCCGTCCTCGTAAAGCAGCGGACGGCATCGTCTATTCGTTTGTAGGACACCAGCTCTGACACGATGAGATAGTAGTCGCCAAGTTCAGATGTATAAAACGTGTCTACCGCAACGGGTGGATAGATGACGTCGGAAGACCGGCGATAGGCCCTCCAAATCCGGTTCTGCACGTTTCGGGAGTTGGCAACAAACTGATCCACACCGTTCGCGGAAGCGATATCCCAGAGGCGCAGATAGTTGGCCAGAGGAGCCATCAAAGCGCGCTTGAGACCCGAGCGCGTCCATTCATGCAAGTAAGCGGGGTAAAGGTCCCACAAATAGCGCATGGGAGTGTGGCAGTAGCAAACATGACGAGTGTGTGACGAAGTTAAGACGCCTTTGGCGGGACCTGACTCGCTGCTGACGACGAGATCATAGCCGCGGAGATCGAAGTGCTCTAGTGCAATCGGAGTGAGCGGTAAGCAAGACCGATAGTTCCGCCGGAACGGGTTCAAGAAAGACGAAGTTACCTTGTGAGAGCGAAGGAATGGCGATACACGATCCGGGTCATAAAATAGAGTGAAGATATCCGGCTTGGGAAGAACGCGACAGAGTTCTTCAACAACCTTCTCCCCGCCCCGCATTCCGAGCAGCCAGTAATGGACAATAGCGCAGCGCATCTACCACGCGTCCTTACCTGCGACGACACGGGGCACTGTAAGCAGCAGAATTCGAAAATACAGGGAAATGGACCGATTCCGGACGAGGAAGAGGTCGAGGCGGCGTCGCTGCCGGTAACTGAGGCGGCTACGGCCGCTAATCTGCCACAATCCGCTGAGTCCCGGTTTCGCGGACACCAACTGTGCCGCGTCGGGTCCGTAGTACGTATCGAGTTCCCGCCGGGTGAGCGGCCGTGGCCCGACAAAGGACATTTCGCCGCGCAGGACGTGCCAGAGCTGCGGCAGTTCATCGATCGAGAAACGGCGGCAAAGCGCCGCGAAGCGGCTCGTCACGCGGACGTTTTTCACTTTCGGATCAAGCAAGGGAGCCTCGGCCACAGACAAGCGATGGACGAGGACGGCGCCCATTCCGGAGTCGCCCTTCCACATTGTCCGAAGTTTCAAAACCCAGATCAACCGCCCACCGTGCCCTACGCGCTGATGTGCAACGAGCGGAGATCTTCGCGAAAGCGCGACCACGATGATGGAAGCGATCGTAAGGAGAGGAAGACTCAGTAACAGTAGAATCCCGGCGGTCAGGCGCTCCGCAGTCATCAGAAGGGTCCAAATAGCTGCCTTCGACTGAATTGCCGGGAAGTCGAAGTTAACAGATCTACTTCCGATGTCTACTGATTCCACATCCTGACGGTAGAGCGGCGAGCGGATCCAGGGTGTTAGAACCGTGTAAAAGTGTTGTAATCGCGAGCGGGAGGCCAGTTTTTGAAGTCGACATCAGCCTGCCCGTCGGAAACTTGTAAAATTTCGGTAAAAGAACAAAGCGGGATACCCGATGAGCCGCTAATCCTCAGGAAAGCAGCTAGAATGGCAGCTGCGATGCAAACAATCCTTGTCATCGACGACGATGAAAGCTTGCGCGACGTCATCGGGGTGATGCTCGAGCAAGAAAACTTCAATCCTATTTTTGCTGTCGATGGAAAGAGCGGATTCGATAAGGCCATAACACTGAAGCCGCAACTTCTGCTCATCGATCTAAGGCTGCCGGGTATGGGCGGGGCGGAAGTTTGTAAGCAACTTCGCGCCGATAGGGTTCAAACTCC
Organism: Terriglobia bacterium; assembly: GCA_963723645.1. Classification (GTDB taxonomy): domain Bacteria; phylum Acidobacteriota; class Terriglobia; order Bryobacterales; family Bryobacteraceae; genus Bog-105. Next base: position 317,488 of record CAVRRR010000002.1, on the reverse strand, counting down.
GATTATCGTGTTGAGCGCCGTCGGGGAAGAGATTGATAAGGTGCTGCTCCTCGAAATGGGAGCGGACGATTACATTGTGAAGCCTTTTGGCACGCGGGAACTGCTGGCACGAATCAGAGCGTTGCTGCGCCGGACTACAGTTGACACAAAGGTTCTCCAGTTCGGCGACGTCGAGATTGACGTAGACAGAAGGAATACCAAACGGCGAGGGCGTGAGATAAAATTCACCCCGGCGGAATATAATTTGCTGCTGTACTTTCTGCATAACCCTGACCGTGCCCTGACACGCGATTTGATTCTCAATTCGGTGTGGGGGTACGACTCTTATCCCAACAGCCGAACGGTGGATGCGCACGTCGTGCGACTGCGCCAGAAACTGGAGCCGGACCCGAACATCCCTAGGCACTTTGTCACGGTGCATGGAGTCGGCTATCGCTTTTTGCCTTGAAGGCGTAACCGGTCCCTCATGGCATTTATTCTGATCGTCGAGGACAACGACGATATAGCACCTCTCGAGATTGCGCTAGCATCGATGGATGGCTTCGCTATTAGACTGCTGAGGAATGGCAGGCACGCTTTGGAGCTGCTGCAAACGGGAACCCGCGACTTAGCCGCTGTTATCACAGATCTTCACTTGCCGCTTACAGACGGTTTCGAACTGGTCACAGCCATACGAGCCCAGAACCAATACAGGAGCTTACCGGTAATTGTTATTAGCGGGGACACTGACCCGGATGTTGCGAAACGTGTTCGCAACTTGGGAGCGAATGCATTTTTTACGAAGCCCTACTCGCCTGCTGAAATACGCCATACATTGAAAGGTCTGTTGTATGCGGTATAGGCTGCCGGTGGTGCTATTCGTGCTCGCCATGAAGGTGTGTGCTCAGGAGAACGCCGAATCCTCCGCCGCGATGAAACAAATACTCGAACGGTTGGACAGCCTGGAGAAGGAAAACAGGGAACTGGTACAGGATGTTCAAGCGATGCGCCAAGAACTGGCTGCATCCGGCGCGAATAAATCCACCCCGACTGCTGAGAACGCCACAACGCCAACGGCTGAAAACAGCGCGCCTGATCAGGCGCCATCCGAAGAACGACTTTCAGTCCAGGAGCGGCGGACGGCGGAGCAAGCGCAGACCAAGGTCGAGGCGGCGCATAAATTCCCTATACGACTGGACGGCATGCTGCTCTTCAATGCGTTCGCCAACAGCTCGAATAGTGTTGCCGAGTATTCGAATAACTACAACTTACTAACCGGCCCAAATCGCGCCGGAGCGACCGTCCGACAAACAATCCTGGGCCTGGACTTCCAGGGCCCCCACTTACCCGGAGACGGACGTGTAAGCGGGTCCATATCGATGGACTTCTACGGCGGCACCTCCGATCCGGAATACACCCGCTTGAGAATTCGCCGCGCAGACATATCACTCGATTGGAAGAACCGGAGTTTTTCCGTCGGTCAAGACAAACCTCTGATCTCACCCTACCAGCCGGAGTCTCTTGCAGAGGTCGGTGTTCCTCCGCTAGCTGGCGCGGGCAATCTGTGGTTATGGCTACCACAGGCGCGCTACGAGGAGCGAGTGCACTTTGGAACAAATACGGGATTGAAGGCTGAAGTCTCCGTGATGCAAACCGAGGAGACCTATGCGACAGTTCCGACATCGCTGGCGTCAACGCTCGAGTCGGCCCGGCCAGCACTCGAGGGGCGCTTTGCATTCTGGCACAAACTTGACGATACGAGAAGGTTCGAGTTTGCGCCCGGATTTCATGTCAGCACCACGCATGTTGGAGGAAGTTCAGTCGCTTCGCACATAGGTTCCTTGGACTGGCTTTTTATTCCGGCATCTTATCTTCAGCTCAGCGGAACTTTCTACAAAGGACAGAATGTTGCCGGTCTCGGCGCTTTGGGAAATGGTTTCACCGTCGCACCAAACGGTACTGTTCACCCTGTGAATAGCACGGGCGGTTGGGCGCAAGCAGCCTTTCCGATCACGAGCCGACTGACATTCAACCTATTCAGCGGACTGGAAAACGATAGCAGCCCATTTCTTACGGCTGGGAGCCTGGTGCATAACTGGACCTACGCCTCTAATGTGATGTATCATCTCGGTCCCAACGTAGTAGTCAGCGTGGAGGCACTCCAGGCTCGGACCCGTTCCTTTGTTGGAGCGACGGGCTCTCAAAATCATTATGATCTGGCCCTCGCCTACCTTTTCTAAGTCCGTCCATGGGGATCGGGCCTCAGGCCGGAAGAGTTGCAGCATCCTTGCTCTCGCCCTGACGTTGGCGTTTTCTACGCGCGCTTTTTCAGAAACCGTAACTGGCTCGACGCGCCTCCTTGAATCCAGAGACTCGGCGGTCAAGAAGAAGGGCGATTTCTCTGGTGTTGTCGTATGGCTGACATCGGCGGAAGAGCGGATGGCGCCCGGTGTACGTAAGCATGCGGAGATGCTCCAGAAAGACAAGAGGTTTTCGCCACACATCCTTCCTGTCGAAACGGGAACGAGCGTCGACTTCCCGAATCTAGATCCGATCTTTCATAACGCGTTTTCGAATTACGACGGAAAGATCTTCGACGTTGCGCTGTATCCTCCTGGGTCCTCGCGTACGGTACGGTTTGACAGACCGGGGATCGTAAGGGTGTTTTGTAACATCCATCCCTCGATGTCAGCGATCATAGTGGTGGTGAACTCGGATCACTTTACAGTGACCGATCCTGACGGCCGGTATGCACTTGCGCATGTGAGCCCCGGCAGATATCAGGTACACTTCTTCCACGAACGGGCTACACCAGAAGCACTTGCTAAGCTCACTCAGACTATCGTGGTGAGCAATGATGCAGAACCGTTACAGGTAGCCGTAACGACGATTTCCGAGGCGGGCTACCTGCCTGTAGCTCACAAAAACAAGTATGGACTCGACTACCCTGCCGATAGTGACAAGACGGACGGATACTTCCTTCAGATGAAATGACGGCCCTTCCTCTTAAAGGGCGCTCGCTGCTCTGGCGCATTCTCGCCTCAACTGCGCTGGCAGTCACGATTGTCTTTGCGCTGACAGGCTGGATGGTTCAGAGATACGCAGCGACAGTTAGCCAGCATAGCTTAGAAGAGGAAATCCGCACCAGCCTGCAAGCCTACGAATCATTATGGAGCGCTAAGGTCCATAATCTAGCGGAGATCAGCCGCATCATGAGCTCCATGTCTGATGTAAGAGCGGCGTTCACGACAGGGGATCGCGCGACAATCCGAGACACAGCTGAGCAGTTGTGGTCGCAGATTTCCGACGAGGGTGCGAGCTTTCTTGTGTTGGACCCTTCCGGCGATACGATTGCGTCTCTGGGGGGCCGCTCGGAGTTCTCTGTAAACCAGAGCATGATCCAGGCCGCTCGCAAGCAGTTTCCCAAACAAGTGTCCGGCTATGCTACTCGGGGCAAGCATCTGTACTACGTCGTCCTCACGCCAGTATACGTTCAGGCGGGGAACGATCAGGGGTTGCTCAACGTTCTGCTTATTGCTTTCGATATAGACCAGCAACTGGCGTACGAGTTGAAGCGATCGACGCATGGCAGCGACTTCGTTTTTGTCAGTTCCGATCATGTTGTTGCCGGTACACTGCCGGGGATCCGAGTTTCCGATCTGCGGTCGGGAATGAGCATACGGGGCCGGGTCAGGCGGATCATGCTGGAAGGACAGGACCATCTGGTTTTGAGCGCAGATCTGCTGGATGCAAGGAGTATACGCTTGGGCGAGCTTTTTGTGATTCGCTCGTTCGCAAAGCCGCAAGCAACACTGGTGGATTTGCGCAGGACCGTCGCCGTATTTTGGACGGCGGGGATTATTGTAGCGCTGGTTCTGACTTACGTCCTTTCGAGGCGCATACTTGAACCGGTAAGAACGCTCGATCGGGCGGCCGAGGAGGTTGCCCGGCGCAACTACGATTATCGAGTACCGGTGGAAACAGATGATGAACTTGGCCGGTTGGCTAAGACGTTCAACGAGATGTGCGACTCGATTCAACATGCGCGCGAGGATCTAATCCGGCAGGAACAGATCTCGACGATCAGCCGCCTTTCGAGCTCTATCGTGCATGACTTGCGGAATCCTCTAGCAGCGATCTACGGCGGGGCAGAGATGCTGGTTGACGCGGAGTTATCCTCGGAGCAACAGCGCAGGCTGGCTGCGAACATCTACAGTTCTTCGAGGCGAATCCAGGAGCTGCTACAGGAACTGCTCGACGTTTCCAGGGCCAAAAACAAACCGTTGGAGACCTGCAAGCTGATTGATATCGTAGCCTCTGCACGGGATGGGCTCATCGGGATTGCGGAGCTGCATTCGGTTTCTATCGCTTGCGACGTTCCGGAACACATTGAAGTCGTCGTATCGAGAGATCGACTGGAGCGCGTTTTCATTAACCTGATCAGCAACGCAATAGACGCTATGCCGGAGGGCGGAAATGTGCAGATAAGCACTCAGCTCGAGCCCCGCAGCGTGATCATATGCGTGGAGGACTCAGGCTCGGGGATCTCGGACGAGGCTTGGCCGAACCTCTTCCGGCCATTTGCAAGCTTTGGAAAGAAGAACGGCCTTGGGCTGGGGCTTGCTTTATCGAGGCAATCGCTATTGGACAGTGGCGGAGATCTATGGGTGGAAAAGCGAGACACACCCGGGGCGCGATTCATCATGAGATTGCCGATCGAGGCTGAACCTTTAATGAATTCTGAAGCCAGCCGGCAGACCTTGGCCGCAAAAGAGCATCTGGGCTAAGCGGAGAACTGCGCCAGACATCAGTCCGTGCTGCGATGGAGCGCTGTGACTGAAGTCACGGCCCTTACCCGGCGATAACTGCGAGTAACAAAACTCAGCCCTCCTGCCTTATCACCGACAGGGGCGCGCCCGATTCCCGCGACTTACACCAAGAGGCAAGTGTTGTAGTTACCAAAGTTTCACAAAAGCCTAACCCGGGTCAATCTGAGACAAATCTAGACTCGTTGGTAAGGGACACGATCAGCTCGCCTGGACTCATCAGATGAATCTCTTCAAACTCTGCCTTATTTCTCTGTTCGCGGCCATTGCGGGAGGGGTCGGAATGGCCCAGATGCCGGACAAAGCCAATCCTGTTCCGCAGGCCAAAGCCTCGAGTCCAGAATCCAAACTTCCGTTACTGGCCCACACCGTACCCTCAGACCTTGCCAATCAGCTGGGGATATCCTTTCCAAACGGCGCACAATCCAGTTTCGTGCTAGTGAGAGACGGAAGGCAGTATCTCATAGATGTTTCCGCAAAGACGATAAGCGAGATTCACACCACCGCAGCAGAAGGCCCGCTTGCCGCACCAACCGGGGAGATGGCCGCCGCTCGCTCGTTGTTCTCGAAAAATTGCGCGGCTTGTCACGGGGCCGACGGTAAAGGGATCAAGTCCGTTGGAACACCAAACTTCACTGACCCTAACTTCGGCCGAAATGTGAGCGCTGAAACCATCAAGTTGGTAATCCAGAGAGGGAAGGGGAACATCATGCCGGCTTGGTCAGGCCGGCTCACTGATCAGCAAATCTCAAGCCTGGTTACATACATCCGCTCGCTCGCACCCGATACGGCGGCAAGCGGGACGAATCTCGCCACGAATACTGGCGCTCCCGCCGTCCCCGAACAAGCGCCCCAAAAGCCGGACATCTACCAGCCCGGCGACGACGTCCTTATAAGCCTGCCAACGGCAAAGCCTACGGATCGCCATGGTATTTATGTAAACTTCGCGCATCGGTTCCCCTACAGCCCGGCTTTCAGCGGACCAGCCGAAGGCGCTCAGCTGTTCGGGTTGGATAACGTCGCCATTCCTTCGTTCGGGTTCAGATACGGTGTGACCGACAACTTATCGGTAAGCGTGTTTCGGGCTCCATCTTTGATAAATCGTCCAATCCAGCTGATGGCAGGCTACAACATTCTGGAGGAGCGCAAGGGCGACGGTTTGAATTTCATGGTGCGTGTGTCCATTGAAGGGCAGGACAACTTCCGAAAGAATTACACGGAGAACATCGAAGGCATCATAGCGCGTAGCATTACGTCTAAGGCTCAGCTGTATCTAGTACCCGCCGTTTCATTCAACGACCGACGTCTGGAACAGCCGTCGGGCTTCCTTTCCAGTCAGATTCCGGATGTGCCCGGGGTCAATGCGTTCTCGCTCGGTACGGGCCTAGCGATCGACATCCGGCCGAGCGTAGCTTTACTGGCGGAAGTTATTCCCACTCTGGTCAATGCTCGTGAGCTGGGCATTCACCGCCCGGTGTTTTCGTTCGGGGTTCAAAAGAAGATCTGGCGTCACTCATTCACTTTGGGACTTACTACCAGTCCGGGAACCACGGTTTCTCAGCGGGCAGGCACACGTGCCCAATTCCTGAACGATCCGAGTGCAGACACCTTGGGTGGGTTAGTTCTCGGATTCGACTTGACACGCCAGATCAAGTAGCACCGAACGCGGGCGTGTACGAGGAGCATAGGCGCGGCTCGCGTCGGAGCAGACCCGCGATCGGAAACCCATCTCTTACTTACTGGCTGGCTTGCGTTTACGTTTTATTTACAGCTTACAAACACTTCACTTTCCGTGCCGTTCACATACTGGACTGTGTCGAGCGAACATGCGCTTCACGGGAAAGGCAACAGGATCGGAATCCAGGCACACGTACGAATGAAGAAAAAGGTTTTATTTTTCTTTCCTGCTTTCTCCAGCCAGGAAGCAACCGCGCCGTTAGCGATTCTGGCGCTCGCGACGCCGCTCGAGCGGGCCGGCTATGAGGTACGAATCATCGATTCGACAATCACGCCGAATTTTCAGCAAAAGGTAATCAGTGAGCTCCGGGACTCGCTTTGCCTTGCCGTATCTCTCGTTACGGGGCCGATGATTCGGGAGACGGCGCAAATCGCAAAAGCAGCGAAGGCGGCCTATCCGGACAAACCTGTAATTCTGGGCGGCTGGCATCCTTCGCTACTTCCGGACCAGACGCTGGCGTGCTCCGATGTAGATGCAATCGTCATCGGGCAGGGCGAGGAAGCGCTGGTTGAGATGGTCCAGCGCATTGAAGCTGGTGAGTCATTCAAAGGCATACCTGGAGTGGCTTACAAGGAAGACGGAAGGCTTGCTTTCAACGCGCCACGCCCGCTGAGGCCTATACGAGAGCTACCGCCAAAGGCGTATCATCTGGCGGACTTCGATGCGTATGAGCGGGTCTGCGGGCGGCGCTGGGCAATGTACACGTCGAGCCTGGCGTGTCCTTACAACTGCGCCTACTGCACGAATGAGGGCCTCTATGGACGTAAGTGGAATGCACTTGATCCGGATCAGGTGGTCGAAGAAGTCACGGATCTCGTATCGCGTTACGGCCTGCAATTGCTCTGGGTGGTGGACGACAACTTCCTCGTAGACCGGGACCGCGCGGTCAAGATTGCCGAGGGATTGGTACGCAGCGGAGTCAAGTTCGACTGGAGTATTCAGGCCTCCACCAATCTGGTGACTCGACTGACTGTGGAAGAACTGAAACTGCTACGTCGAGCCGGTTTGTCCCAGGTTGCGCAAGGCGCCGATTCGGGTTCGAAGAAGATCCTCCACCTGATGAATAAGGACTTTCAGAAGCTGGAGACCATTTACCTCGCCGCGGACATGCTGAGTCAGGCCGGGATTCGACCTTCGTTCAATATGATCTTCGGTTTTCCCGGCGAAACCGAAGTAGAACGTCGCGAATCCATCAAGCTCGTGATGAACATCTGTCGCCGCTATCCGCAGGCGGAGTTCTGGACAAATATTTTCACACCGTATCCGGGATCACCCATTATGAAGAAGGCTTTCGAGCTAGGTATTCAGGTACCAAAGACGTTCGAAGGTTGGGCTGATTTCTTTCCTCGTTACACGGTTCTCCCGTGGCTCAAAGGTGCGCAACACCAGCGCGTCCAACGAATGCGCGAGTATCTGCGAGTGGCTTTCAATCGTGTTCCGATCGGCGTCCAGAAAAAGCATCCGGTTAATCGGCTGGTCCATCGCTCGATCAGTTTGCCGGCGCGCTGGCGGCTGGACCACAGTGTTTACGCAGCACCAATCGAGCTGTGGCTCAAAAACAAGGCAAACAGGATATTCCCGCCTCTCAAACCCAAAGTTGACGCGCAGCAGCTGTCGAGTGAGGTGGTTTCGTGCTGACTCAGGCGAGCCGCAAGGTTCTGCTTTTCTCACCGCCTTACCAAGGGAAGGTTTTTGGTCCGCCGCTCGGGCTGCTAAGTCTCGCGGCCTCGATTCGTGAGGAGGGATTTACGCCGGTCATCATAGACGGCGCGACCACCCCCAACTTCCTGGATGCGATCGCAAAAGAGGTACCGGATGCGTTCGCCTTCGGTATATCCGTCCTGACGGGACCGATGATTCTCGACGCGATTGCCGCGAGTGGTGTAGTCCGCCAGGTCCGGCCCGACCTACCGATCACTTATGGGGGGTGGCATCCCACACTGCTGAGTGCGCAGACCCTTCGCGAAAAGTATGTCGATATCGTGGTGCGTCACCAGGGAGAAAAAACGCTTACTGAGATCCTCAAGCGACAAGCAACGGGCGCGACTCTCGACCTGGTTGCGGGCTGCTGGTTCAAGCGCAATGGCGAGATCATCGCAAACGGCGATCGTCCATCAACTCCCCTCAGCAGCCTGCCGCTGCCCGCCTACGATCTAGTGGACTTTGAGCCGTACGCGCAAGCCACCGGCGGTCGAAAGCTCCCGTATGCGACCAGCGTTGGGTGCCCGTACGCCTGCAATTACTGCACGGACATGGTGTTTTACAACCGCCGTTTCAATCCGCAGACCGTTTCGGGCGTGGTTAGCGAGATGATCCATCTGGTCGAAAGATACGGGCTCGATGAGATCTCGCTGGTGGACTCCAACTTTTTGGTGGATACGAGGCGGGCGGTGGCACTGGCCAAGGGCTTCCTAGAACGAGGTGCGCGTTTCCGTTGGACGTTTCAGGCATCCACCGATCTGTTGTGCCGCATGAGGGATGAAGAAGTCGGCTTGCTCGCGGCAAGCGGCGTCAGCCACATTGGTTTCGGTACCGAATCCGCGTCGCCTGAAATTTTGCGGAAGATGCATAAGGCTCACCAAAAGATCGAAGACATGTTTGAAGCGGCTCGGAAGTGCCGCGATGCGGGGATCAGGGCTACCTACAATCTCATCTTTGCGTATCCCGGTGAAGAGGACCGTCATCGCCGTGAAACTTTGCGGGTGATGGGCGAGATTGCCGAACAGTTCGAGAATGTCACGTTTTCTCCGAATCTGTTCACGCCGTATCCCGGCATCCCGATCTGGCCCGAACTTCTCGAAGCGGGGATGCATGAACCGCAGTCGCTCGAAGAATGGGCGTCGGTCGGCTTAGGGCAAGCTGAGTTGCCATGGCTAAGCGGGAGGGCGAGCGCGGAGCTTTCGCGCAGCATGTCTTATTTCATGCTTGCAAATCAACTATCGAAGTCGATATCCAAGTCGCGCTCCAAGACTCTGCGGAAAGGGATGCGGATTTTACAAAAGCCGCTGCACTGGCGCCTTAAGCATCACGCATTCAGCTTGCCCTTGGAACTGTGGGCTTCCAAGGCCCAGAACTGGCTGGTGGTGCGCCGCTCGCTGCTAACCGGAGATCCTTTGGGCCGCGAGATGAAAGAGGTTCATTAGTCTTTCCGAGGAAGCATATGGACGTACTGCTCACACACAGCAACCACGTCTTCTCCGACGAGAAGCAGCGCCGCAAGATGGAGCCCTATCCACCCCTGCAGACACTGTTAGCAGCGGCTGTCCTGCGTGAAGCCGGGTTGGCTGTTGCGGTCTGTGATGTCGCCCTTGAGTCACCGAAGGAGAGGCTCACCGAGGCGATTCGGAGGGCCGCGCCCTGCCTGATTGTTGTTTGCGAGGACGACTTTAACTTCCTTACCAAGATGTGCCTGTCCCGTAACCGGGAGCTTGCGTTTTGGACAGCCCAACTTGCGCGTGAACACAATTGCCGAACTGCGGTGCACGGTTCGGACGCGACCGATCGAATTGAAGAGTACCTGCAAGCCGGCTTTGACTATGTCCTGATCGGCGAAGTCGAGGAAACACTTCGGGAACTTGCTACGGGAAAACCCAAAGACGAAATAGCGGGATTGGCGTACCGGGACTCCGGAACGAGCAGAGCACGCCGGACGCTACCCCGTCGGCTGCGTACTAAACTCGATGAGCTTGCGAGCCCAGCCTGGGACCTTATTGACATCGATGCGTATCGCGAGCTCTGGCGTGCACATCACGGATACTTCTCCTTAAACCTGGTATCCAGCCGCGGTTGCCCCTTTCGCTGCAACTGGTGCGCTAAGCCTATCTGGGGCAACAACTATCATGTTCGGTCGGCCATCGCTGTTGCACGGGAGATGCTACACCTGAAAACGCGGTATGCGCCAGACCATATCTGGTTTGCAGATGACATCTTTGCGCTTTCGGCACGCTGGACCGAAGAGTTCGCCGATGCCGTGGAGCAGTCAGGCGCACGAATACCGTTCAAGATGCAATCGCGCTGCGATCTGATGACGCGCGAGACAGCCGCAGACCTTAGAAGAGCGGGATGCTGCGATGTTTGGATGGGCGCCGAGTCGGGTTCTCAGCGCATCCTCGACGGGATGGAGAAGGGAACGAAGGTTCGACAAATCTACGAGGCTCGTGAAAACCTGAAGAGAAACGACATCCGGGCCGGCTTGTTTCTGCAGTTCGGTTACCCGGGCGAGACATGGGACGATATCGAGTCCACGATCCGCATGGTGCGCACGGTGAAGCCAGACGACGTGGGTGTGTCCGTCACTTATCCTTTGCCGGGCACGAAACTGCACCAACTCGTCTATTCACATTTTGGCAAGAAGACAAACTGGACCGACAGCGGTGATCTGTCAATGATGTTCAAAGGAACGTTTTCGACAGAACTGTACCGCGCCCTTGCGGCCGCCATCCATCTGGAGGTTAGAGAGCCAGCCAGCACTCAGAAAATTTCGATTGCCTGGGCTGCGGTAGAAGCCCTGAAACCGGCGGAGCTATCAGCAGTGGGGATGGCGTCATGAAGCTTCTCCTCACGCACGCCTATTTTCTGTTGGAGGATCCCAAAGAACAACAGATCATGAAACCCTATGCGCCGCTGGGATTGCTATATCTCTCTTCCCATCTGCGTAAGCAAGGTCTAGCGGTAGATATTTACGACTCGACCTTCGGGTCTAAGTCGGAGCTGTTTGCCATTCTTCGCGAGAGTCCTCCGGCCACTATCGGCGTGTACGCGAATCTGATGACACGCTTGAACGCGCTCGAGATTATCGAGTGCGCGCGGGCAGCGGGTTGGAATGTGATCGCCGGCGGCCCGGAACCTGCTAACTATCCCGAGCAATACCTCGATTCCGGAGCCGATGTGGTGATTGCCGGGGAAGGCGAACTCGCACTCGAAAAGCTGCTGCGATCGTCTTTCGACCGGAATATGTGGACGGAAATCGGCGGTTTGATTTTCCGGAGCCTGGATGGTCGTGTTGTGCGCACACCATCCGCCCCGCTCATCAAGGATCTCGATGCGCAGCCTTGGCCTGACCGCGAACGCATCGATATACCGAAGTATCTCGAGACCTGGCGCAGGTTCCACGGCAAGGGTTCCATTTCGCTTATTACGGCCCGAGGTTGTCCTTACCGGTGTAACTGGTGCAGCCACTCGGTGTATGGTACGACCCACCGCCGTCGTTCGCCCAAATCAGTTGTCGACGAGATCGAGTGGATTCAAGAGCGGTACAACCCGGAGTTGCTTTGGCTTGCTGACGACGTCTTCACAATCCACCATGGATGGCTGTTCGAGTTCGCCGCAGAAATGCAGCGCAGAAGGCTATCGATACCGTTTGAATGCATCACACGGGCCGATCGAGTTAACGAAGCGGTGGCCCGGACGTTAGCTGAGCTTCGGTGCTTCCGCGTTTGGATCGGTTCGGAGAGCGGGTCGCAACGAATTCTGGATGCCATGCAGCGCGGCGTTACGATCCAGCAGGTTCGTTCGGCGGTTCAGCTCTGTAAGGCGAACGGGATCCAAACGGGCATGTTCCTCATGTGGGGCTACGACGGCGAGGAGATTGAGGACATCGAGGAAACGGTGGCCCACGCCAAAGCGTGCCAGCCTGATGTTTGTTTTACGACGGTATCTTACCCGATCAAAGGAACGCCATATTACGAGCGGGTCTCACCGCGTCTCGTCACCTTTGGCGACTGGAGTAAATCGACGGATCGGGACATCCGCATCAAGGGGCGTCACTCGCGGCGCTTTTACCAGCACGCAGACGATCTACTCAAGAGTGAACTGTCCCCAGTTCCGGATCCATTGAGGACACTGGCGGCGCGAAAAGGTTTGCAGATGACGCGCAATGAGGTCGAGGCGTAACGGGATGCCCGCAATCCGAGAAGTCGTTTTCGACAAGATCGCCTCAGAGTACGATGCCCTCTGGTCCGATACACCGATCGGTATAGCGCAGCGCTCGGCCGTGTGGAACCGTGTTGACCCGCTGTTCAAGAAGGGCGACTTCGTACTTGATCTCGGCTGCGGAACCGGCGTGGACGCCTTACATCTGCAGAAATCCGGTGTCTCCGTCTATGGGATCGACAGTTCTCCCGAGATGGTCGAAGTAGCGAGACGGCGCGGCGTCACAGCCGATTGTTGCCCGATCGAACACATGCAGTACTTCGATATGCGGTTGGATGGTGTGCTCTCAAATTTCGGCGCCCTGAACTGCCTGGAATCACTTACCGGCATTGCCGGTTCACTCGCGCGAATGGTGCGCCCCGGGGGCCGACTCGCACTCTGCTTCCTGGGCCGCGTCTGCCTGTGGGAGACAGTCTTTTACCTTCTGCGCGGGCAGCCCGGTAAAGCTTTCCGACGCTTCCTTGGGCGCGCTAGTTCCCCGATTGGCGCCGCAGTCCGGTATCCTTCCAGAGCCGCAATAGCTTCGGCTTTCAAACCCAGGTTTCAGCTGCTTGGTGTTTACGGAATCGGATTTTCCGTTCCGCCGTCCTATATAAAATTACTGACTCAATGGGAGGTTGAGCAGGCAACCGCTCTCGATCGGCGGCTAGCTCACAAGCCGGGGCTTCGCTCGCTTTCAGATCACCAACTTTACATTTTCGAGCGTGTATGACGGGCGAGAATATTGCACGGCAAAGATTTTTGGAAGAGTACCGGCACATTCGCCATGCGGAGGGCCGCGGTTCGGACACGAGTGATTACTACCGCGCTCTGCCGTCCTGCAATCCGAAGGATCCGAATGCCGCGATGTGGGCGATGCGATCAAAGACTTATCAGTATTTTGTGAAGAACGTACTTGCGCCCCTGGAAGCCCTCGATTCCGGTCCTCTGAATGTACTCGATTTGGGAGCTGGCAATTGCTGGTTGTCGCACCAGCTATCGTTGCGGGGTCATCAGGCGGTGGCGGTGGATATTTTTGACGACGAGCGGGACGGTTTGCGTGCAGCCCAGCACTATCCAGACGCTTTCCGGGTCATTGAAGCTGATTTCGGCAGTCTTCCATTGCCTTCGAAAAGCTTTGACCTGGTCATTTTTAATGCGTCGCTCCATTACTCAGTTGATTACGTCGAGACGCTTTCCGAAGCTGCGCGCTGCTTGCGTTCATCAGGCTCGTTAGTGGTCCTCGATAGCCCTATTTACCGCTTGAAAGAGTACGGAGCACGCATGGTGGCGGAAAAGCACGCGGACTTCGTCAGACTCTACGGCTTTCCTTCAGACGCGCTCCCGAGTATTGAGTTCCTGGACCTTCCAACGCTGCGGATGCTCCGGGATACTTTGAAACTTAACTGGCGGATTCTGAAACCCTGGTACGGGTGGCGCTGGCATCTTCGCCCTTTGAAAGCAGTGCTTCGAGGCCGCAGACCTCCGTCGAAATTCTGGATTTTGGTGGGGAAATTTCAAGCTCTATGATCATCCTGCTGCATCCCAGGTCCACTAAGCCGAAAAATCGGCGATTTCCTCTTGCGGTTCTGTCGCTGGCGGCGGTCCTCGAGGGAAAAGAAGAGTACTTCATCGTAGATGGCAATGCGGATCCCCAACCCCAGTCGACGCTTGACCGGCTTGCAGAGGAAGCGAAAGTAACTTTGCTGGCCGTGTCCGTCATGCCCGGCCCGCAGATGGTGGCCGCGATTCCACTCTGCCGCGAATTTAGGTTGAGGTATCCGAGAATCCCCATCGTCTGGGGAGGATACTTTGCGTCGCTGTACCCGGATGCGGCACTAAATGCTCCTTATGTAGATTTCGTGGTTCGCGGCCAAGGGGAAGAGACCTTCCTGGAGCTAATAGAAGTTCTTCGGACAACGCGGAAGTACTCTGGAGTGAAGGGCCTCTCCTATAAAGATGATTTCGGACTGCACGTTCACAACGCAGAGAGGCCGCTCCGGTCACCGAACGATTTCCCCTGGCTTCCGTACGACAACCTGCCGAATTCGGTCAACTACATCCTCCCGACGTTCCTTGGACGGCGCACGATTGTTCATCAGGCTAGTATCGGGTGCCCATTCCGCTGCACTTTTTGCGGCGTGGTTCCCATCTACCAAGGCCGCCAGCGCACCGAAGAGCCGGAGCGAACCGCGGCCGTTCTGAGCCACCTAAAGCAAAAGTACAACATCGACTCCGTTCAGTTCTACGACAATAACTTCTTTCTTAGCGAAAGTCATTCCGCTGCCCTGGCGAAATGCCTAGCACCCCTCAATCTCAAATGGTGGTGCGAGGGGCGCATTGACACTGTACTGCGCTACTCCGACGACACGTTCCGGCTGCTCAAGGAAGCGGGTGCGGCGATGATTTTCTTCGGCGCCGAATCAGGTTCTGATTGGGTGTTGCAACAGATGAACAAGAAAGTAACCACGGACCAGACGATGAAGCTGGCGGCTCGGATCCGTCAGTTCGGCATCGTACCGGAATTTTCGTTTGTCGTTGGAAACCCGAATGACCCGGAGCGCGATACTCAGGAGACAATCCGCTTTATCCGCCGCATAAAGCGCGCCAATCCAGATGCAGAGATCATCGTCCAGCACTACATCCCCACTCCGCATCCGGACGGCATGTACGGCGATGTAGAAGCTAAGATCGAGTTTCCAAGAACGCCGGAAGAATGGGCTACGGAACGCTGGTACAACTTCACCACGCGCCATGATCCAAACGTGGCATGGCTGCCCCAGCGGCTCAAGCGTCGCATCGACAACTTCGACCTGGTTGTTAACTCCCGGTGGCCAACTGTGCAGGACATACAACTACCTGGCTGGGGTCGTGCGATGCTCCGCGGCCTGAGTGGCTGGCGCTACTCGCTCGGCTTTTACGAATTTCCATTTGAGCTCGAATGGGCGCAGCGGTTCGTTGCATTGAGAAAACCGCGCCTGGAGAGCTTGTGATGCGTGTATCGGCCGTGGAGGGGCATCGGCTTTGGGCTTCAATCTATGACTCGGGATCTAACCCGCTTTTGGCACTAGAACGGCGCGCGCAGCGCCATCTCTTAAGCCAGCTCCAGCCCTCCGAAATCGTCGATGTAGGTTGTGGCACGGGGCAATGGCTGTCCCATTTTCAAAATGCTGGATCGGAGGTCTTCGGCTTTGATGCCTGCGAGGAGATGTTGAAGGAAGCAAGTAAGATCTCGTCTTTACGCGGGCGGCTTGCCTTGGCGGATGCTGAAGACGTTCCGTTTTGCAGTTCGACGGCGGATCTGGTCCTGTGTTCGATGTCACTGGACTACTTTCACAGTGTCGGCCGTGTATTCAGAGAGTTTGCCCGAACATTAAAGCCTGGCGGCTACGTTGCGGTGAGCGACCTCCATCCCGATGCGGCGGCGTCCGGGTGGACCCGTTCCTTCAAGTTAGGCGAGCAGTTGTTTGAACTGGAACACTACGGCCGCAGCACAGACGAAATAAGCAGAGCTGCCACAGGCGCGGGACTCAAGTCCAAACTTTACCGTGACGTATACTTTGGCACTCCGGAACTGGCGATTTTCCAAGAAGCGGGTAAGGAACACTTATTCGCTCCATTGGGCAAGACACCGGCCCTATTTGTCGGTTTGTGGCAAAAGCCATGGTGATAAGAGGAGCGCGCGTCGCGATGAGCTCTGCCACGGCCACCAAGATAGATCTGTGGGTAGACCAGGGATTGGTTTCATTCTCGTCAATTCCTTCGGCGCAAACTCCGGCTCTGAATCTGGACGGCTACATGATCCTGCCCGGGCTCATCAACGCACATGACCATCTGGAATTGAATCTTTTTCCAAGGTTGGGCTGTGGTCCGTATCCGAACGCACTTGCTTGGGCGCAAGACATCTACCGTCCAAACGAGCCGCCGGTAAAAGAACATCTTGCCGTTCCGAAGACAGTGCGGCTGCAATGGGGAGCGATCAAGAATCTGCTTTCAGGTGTTACCACCGTCGCACATCACAACGCTTTCCACCCGGTGTTCCTGGAGCCGGATTTCCCGGTGCGAGTCGTACGGCGATACGGATGGGCACACTCGCTGCGTTTCTCGCCGGACTGGGAAAGCCGTTTTCGAAGTACGCCAGCAAATTATCCCTTCGTTATCCATGCAGCTGAAGGGACCGATGCATTGGCAAGGCGTGAGCTCAAGATACTGGCTCAAGCCGGAGCACTTACTGGATCTACCGTTCTCGTTCACGGAGTCGCGGTAACTCCTTCGGATGTGCCGCTCCTGAGTCGCACGAAGACCTCGATCGTCTGGTGCCCAACGTCAAACCACTTCACATTGAATGGCTGTCTGGACCCGGCCGTCTTAGAATCGGTAATCCCCATCGCCCTGGGAACGGATTCGGCCCTCACGTCGGAGGGTGACCTGCTGGACGAACTGCGGGTTGCACGCCGGATCATTAACGCGCAGCGGCTGTACAGGATGGTCACATCCGAGCCCGCCCGGATGTTCAAATTGCCGGCCGCGTATGGCCAAATCTGTCACCGTGGTCCGGCAGATTTTTGGGTCGTCGAAGATGCGGGAGAAAGACCAGCGACGGCTTTATTGGAAAATCATCCACAGCTTGTTGTGGTCCGCGGACGCGTTCAGCTGGTCTCGATAGCGTTTGCACGGTTTCTCCCGCCGGGTCTGATGAGATCCCTTCAGCCGCTCGAGATCGCAGGGCGAGGCCGATACCTGTTTGCCGCAGATGTCTCGTCTTTGCTGGAGGAGACGAAGCGAACCCTGCGGCAAGATGTTCATCTCGCAGGAAAGGCTATCGCGGCGTGACGGCGCCGCTCAGTTCACTTCCGGTGCTCGTTCTCTATCCTCACGCGCGCTGTAACTGCCGTTGCGTGATGTGCGACATCTGGAAGGAGACCAGCGAATCCGAGATGGCGGCAGACGATCTCGCCGCCCACCTTGCAGACATTGAGATCTTGTCAGTCAAGTGGGTGGTCTTCTCAGGCGGAGAGCCGCTGATGCATTCGGATCTTTTCCGGCTTGCGGACATGCTGCGATCCAGGAACATTCGGGTGACGATCCTCAGCACGGGACTCCTTCTCGAGCGTCATGCGGAGAAGATTGCGACGCGGACTGACGAGGTGATCGTGTCGCTCGACGGCCCTCCCGATGTTCACGACAAGATCCGCCGGGTTCCAGGTGCGTTCTCGCGGCTTGGGCAGGGCATCCGTGCAATCCACGACTTGAATCCCGATTTCCGCATCTCTGCTCGATGCACCATTCAGCGGATGAACTATTGGTCGCCAAGCGAAACTGTGCGGGTTGCAAAAAGCCTCGGGCTTACTTCAATCTCATTCCTTGCGGCTGATCTAAGTTCAGAAGCCTTCAATCGATTCCGTCCTTGGGAAGCCTACCGGCAGGCTCAAGTAGCGCTCACTCTCGAAGAAGTAGTGATTCTTGAACGGGAGCTTGAAGCGGTTGACAAGGAGTGGCAGGGGACCGGCTTCGTCGCTGAGAGTCCAGAGAAACTGCACCGGATTGCCCTGCATTTCCGGGCTCAACTCGGGCTCGCTCGCCCGCAAGCGCCCGTCTGCAACGCCCCTTGGGTCTCGGCCGTTGTCGAGGCGGACGGAACCGTGCGCCCGTGTTTCTTCCACGGGCCCATTGGATCTCTGAAGTCGCACACCCTCTTACAGGTTCTTAACGGCTTCGAAGCTCAGCAGTTCCGGGAATCGCTCAATGTGGCAACTAACTCTGTGTGTCGCCGGTGCGTTTGTTCGCTTAATTGGAAATAATTATGAAAGGCTCTCTCCCAATAAACAGTTACTATCAGACGCCGCCCAGCCTGCGTTCAGATACCCGCCTGCTTACAGCGAAATCGCTAGCGCTTGATTTTCCTGTGAACGATCCTTTGCTTACCAGAGTACGGCTCGAGCACGAAGCCACGTTTTATCCATACGGGTTTCCGGTAAAGCTTCGCTCAAATTCCGTAGTTGCCATAGAAGCAGCGGAGCGAAGCTGGAGTACCTATCGGCACCGGCATGACTACGCGCCGCTAGACGTTCGTCTGGCACTGTCCGAGAGCAGTAGTCCAGGATGCGTGGAGCCGCCAACCTTCAGATCGCAAGGTCATCTCCTAAGCATTGTGTCGGATCGCGAGAACTTTGCATCTCTCGACTTGAATGCGGGGTTTGCTTTTGGATGGGCAACGCACGCGACCGCCCAAAACCAGGAATACTTTCGACAGTGTCTGCTGGACGTCATGATTTATCCACTGCTTGAAGTGCGCCATCTGATTACCCTTCATGCCGCGTGTGTCATGCACCAGGGAAAAGGAGTCCTGTTGGCGGGAAACTCCGGCGCCGGCAAGTCCTCGCTCTCCTATGCGTGTGTGCGTCGCGGGTGGACCTTTGTGTCGGACGACGCGAGTGCATTCAGGAGGAGCGCTCCAGATCCGATGGTGATTGGCCATCCCCAGAAGTTCAGATTCCGAGAACCGGTTGGCAAATTGTTCCCCGAGTTTAGCGAGTTGAAAAGTAGTTATCGCTCGTACGGGAAGCCAACGGTCGAAGTGCGGACTGAGTCGCTCAATAACGTCATTACGGCTGAAGAGAGTCATGTTAACGCAATCGTGTTTCTCAATCGCGCTGCTTATGAATCCGGACCGCCGGTGTTGCTTCCGATTTCGGTGGAGGAGGCGTGGAAGCGGCTTAGCTTTTCGGTATGGGCCGTGCAGATCCCCGCATTTGAAGAGCGTCTCGCCGCTCTTGAACGTCTCTTAACTGTCCCGCGTTACGAGATGCGCTACTCAGAGCTCGATCCGGCAGTCGATCTGCTCGAGCGTCTTAATCAGGAACAGGATTGAAGGAAATTACAAAGTCACTGGTGGCTCTCGGCGTACCGCAGCATATCCTTGCTGCGCTTGAGGCGCTTCAACTCAAGGCTGCGTCGGCGGAACGGATCGCCTTGCTTAGCGGCGCGGAACGGCAGCGATTCCTCGATTGGTGTGACGCTCGCCAACTGACGTTGATGCTGCCCGAAGTCTCTCCTTCACCTTTGCCATCCTGGGTTCTCGCGTCGATTCGGGAAAAGAAGGCGCGTTACGAATTGCGGTTTACACGCCTGAAAGAAGAGCTGTTCGAAGTCGTGGACGCGCTAGACAAAGCAGGCCTCGAATTTTTGATGTTGAAAGGTCTGAGCCATTCCCCGACGTTCACACCTGATGCTCGATTCAGAGCTCAGGGAGATATCGACCTCTGGTTGACCCGATCGTCGGTGCACAAGGCTCAGCGGATACTTGAAAATCTGGGCTATGTGCCTTTGCTCGATTCGAAGAAGCGGCATTTGCCGCCCATGGGCCGGCCGAGCGCATGGCGGTGGCGAGGAGATCTCTTTGACCCGGAAATGCCGGTATCGGTCGAACTTCACTACGAGTTGTGGAGCGAAGAGGCAGAACATATACCGATTCCGGGACTCGAACGATTCTGGGACCGAAAACAGCCTCGCGACTTCGATGGCCACAAAATCAATGTCTTATGTGAGGAGGATCTTGTCAGTTTCGCAGCTTTGCATCTGATGCTGCATTTACTGCACGGCGACTTGCCGCTCCAGCGCGCGTGGGAGATCGCCAATTTTCTGCAGACTCGTGCGACCGATGACACCTTTTGGGCATCGTGGCGTAAATTGCATCCGATGGGTCTCAAGCAAATGGAGACGGCTGTCTTCTATATCGTCACGAAGTGGTTTGGCTGCCGCTCCAGACAGGAGTTTGTAGCAGACCTTCAGAAATTGCCCGTCCCGGTGAAATTATGGCTCGAGAAGTATTGTCTGGCTCCGCTCGCCCGACGGTGGGCGCCGAATAAGGCGGAGATTTGGCTTCACCTCGCGCATTTATCAAAACGGAAGCATAAGCTCTTTGTCCTGCTGCGGCGCCTGCTTCCCATGTCTATGCCATCCTTCGCGAACCGTGCGGGCTTGAAGCCGTCCAGCTTAGGCAGGCTGCTGAAACCCATTTGGCATATTCGACTGTTAACGACGCGGCTCACGCTCCACGTTCTCACGTTCCTGCCCACCCTAGCAGATGGTCTGCGCTGGTATTGGTTGAGTAAGTCGCGAGCGGGTCGCGAATCAGACCTGGAGCAGCTTCTGGAACATGCCGTCTGCCTGGATCCGGTAGATTGAGCAAGGATCGATTCGCTCACGAGGATTCCAGGCGCATTCCGCTGAGCTCAATGCCTCCAAGGTGACTCGTATCACGCCTAGATGCGTCACGATTGCGGTCACCTGCCCGCTGCTTTCCTTGGCGGTCTCCTTTAAAGCCTTGAGAACCCGCTTTCGAAACGAACCAAAGGTCTCGCCGCCGGGTGCGCAAAAAGCAGGGGACGATTCCATAGCCCTAATGTCGGGCACGCCAGCACTGATTTCAGACCAATCTCGTCCCTCCCAATCTCCGAACGAGATTTCCCGAAAGGCAGTTCGGCTCTCAATCGGCACATCCCAGAGCTCCGCAAGAGGTTGGGCGGTCTGCACGGCACGTTGCAGATCGCTTGCATAAAGACGGCGAACGTTCCAGTCGCGAAGCACTTGAGCCAAAGCCTTGGCCTCCTCTCTTCCGAGGGCGTTAAGAGGAGGATCGCTTTGCCCGCAAAGAGTGCCGCTCATGTCTGTTCTAGCGTGCCGAATCACTAGCAGTTGCTGCCAGTGGCCGATTGCGTGCGAGCCGGTTGGGGTTGTCATCGAAAGTGTCGCTGGTGCTAAGCTCCCTTGGAGCTTACCCGATCGGCACCTTCGTAAGTGCAGAACAGATCGTGTTAGATCTCGCGTCGCGCCGCGTCTGCAGCTTCCGCCATCTCCTGAAGCTTTCTCAGGAACTTCGGAGGTTGACCGATGAAAAGACCATCCTGGGTAAAGGACGCGATTGTCGCAACCGCCCCTGCAAATCTGTCGCTCGACGGTCGAATTACCGCTCAATGCGGCAGCTTGCGGCTGATAAATTCGCAAGGGACTGGAAAGATGAGACTGGGCTGGATCAGCGGGTTGAGCGGATCGAAGAAGTTCGGAAATGTGAGGCCTTGATCCGTTACTGGCGCCACCGGGTCTTGCACTCCGTTACCAGCGAAGTCAACCCACTCCAAGAAGTGCGCAACTTCGTCTGCGCCGATCCCTAGCGTTATTTTTAATACCTGTAGGCTGCTTACTTTTTGACTCAGCGCCTGGTAGAGGCTCGACCCACCCTGTTCGATATAGCCAAAGTGAAACGCTGCTGTGTTCGCGATCACCTGGATGTGATCGGCACCGTCGAAGTCAGCATTCGTTCTGGGAATAGCAGTGCGGTTAGTGATGTTGATTGCCTGGGGAAAGCTCGCGCCGAAATCCGGATTGCCAATACTGCGATAGCGAATGAACCAGCTGGTATCCACGTTCAGGTGCATCAGATTTGTGAGTCGGCCGATGTTCTTTGCCCCGGTGGCTTTGCTCCCTTGTAAAGTTTCGAACTCCCTTAAATCTACTGGATCGGCGCCCCTCGATTCCAGGTAAGCGTTCAAAAAAGCAGCGTGACTTAATTCGTCGAGCGTGTTGCTCGTTATGTATTGAGGGCCATCGGAATCCAAATTCGAGAGTGCAGCCTGATAGCTGTTCAACTCCTGATTCGGATCTACCTCAATAGGTCGACCTGACGTTAGACCACCCAATTCCGCGTATTGTTGCCACAGATCGGTTTCGATTAGCTCTGCGGCTGCCAGAAATCTGAGAATTGCGATGTCCCCGTTGCGGATTGTGGAGTCTTCGTCCGCATCCTCCGCGCCTGCCGTATTCCTGGTTAGCGCTGCGGCCCCCGCGATGGCCGCTCCGGTTGCCAGTGTGCCGCGCAAGAACGATCTACGGTGTTCCTGTACTTGGTCAGTGTTGCCTTTCATATGTCTCCTTGGAAAACTTAACTTGAGCGCCGTGCGTTGCGCTCCGTTCAAGCTTGTGACATTCGGCACGTAAAGTCGTGTACGCGCGGTGAAAGGTTTGTATAAACCGTCAGGTTGGATGTTGGAGCCGCCAACTGGCGATTACGTGCATCGCTATCTTTGGCTAGTTTGGTGCGGATGAGAGGACTTGAACCTCCACGAAGTTGCCTCCACTAGGACCTGAACCTAGCGCGTCTGCCAATTCCGCCACATCCGCATCGGGTGGTGGGACTTGCTCCATTGTAATGCACGCAGATTTTCGAATCGAGATCGCCTGAGCCGACTGCTAGCTAAAATGAAATGAATGCCTCCAGCCTCCACTCACGCCGCTGATGCGCCGGCTTCCGAAGCGCCTATCCGGTCTCCCTGGCTTACCGTCATCGCCGCGTGGCTGGTACCCGGCGCGGGGCACTTTCTGCTTGGCCGCAAAGGGCGCGCGGCGATCGTGTTCTGCACTGTGCTGATATCGTTTGTCGTCGGAATCCTCATGCGAGGGCCGATGTTTCAGCCTTCCGGCGGTGGGGATGTTTTGACTCGCCTGATTGAAGCCGCCGGATTCGTCGGCGATCTAGCAGCCGGTGGCGCTTACTTCCTGGCGATTGCGCTCGGCTACGGGCCACCCGATCAGGCCTCGCACACGGCCGATTACGGCTCAAAATTTCTCGTCGCGGCTGGCTTATTGAATATCCTCGCCATGGTCGACGCATACGAGATTGCTACCCGCGAGAAAGAATAGGAATCATGCCGAAGCTCAATTTAGATCATTTTGAGACCTCGATTCTGTTCGCTCTTTTGTCAAGCGTGATTCTTGGACTGACAACCAAGCGAACCGACCGCGAACGGCTCCGCTACGGCGCCCAATGTTTTGGCTGGTTCATGCTGGCGCTCTTCGGTATCGGTTGGTTCATGCGAATCCTGCACGGGTGAGGAGGGTTGCGGACCAAGGAAGATCGATGAAAACTTTTTATATAGAGACGTTCGGGTGCCAGATGAACGCCCACGATTCCGAGAAAGTCGTGGGAACGCTTCTCGAGACCGGATATACACAGGTCGGCGAGCCTGCCGACGCGGAGCTGATTCTCTATAACACCTGCAGCATCCGGGACAAGGCGGAGCAGAAGGTGTTCAACCGCCTGCAGACCTTCAAAAAAGAATCGGGGAAGGGGAAGATTTTTGGCGTGCTTGGGTGCGTGGCGCAGCAGGAAGGAGAGCGAATTTTCGAGCGTGCGCCGCACGTCAGTTTGGTAGCCGGATCGGCAAGCTACACCAAGTTGCCGGAGATGCTGGTGCAGTTGGAGGCAGGGAACCGGCGGGTAACGGGCTTGAGCCTCGATACAAACGAGACCTTTGACACGCCCTTCACCCGGCGGGACAATCCTCACCGAGCCTACATCACCATTATTGAGGGTTGTGACAAAGCTTGCGCTTACTGTGTGGTTCCGTTTACTCGCGGGCCCGAAAGAAGCCGCACCGGTGAAAGCGTGATGCGCGAAGCCAGATCCCTCACTGAACTCGGTTACACGGAAGTGCAACTACTCGGCCAGAACGTGAACAGCTACCGCGACCCGTCAAGCAGCGGTTGGGATTTCGCGACCCTCCTTGCTAGCGTCGGCGAGGTTCCGGGCATGCGCCGGGTTCGGTTTACCACCTCTCATCCGCGTGATTTCATAAAAGGCATCATCGATGCCATCGACGAGTGTCCGACACTGTGCAACCATGTGCACCTGCCCGTACAGTCCGGCTCGACCGAAGTGCTCTCGCGCATGCAGCGGCTCTACTCCCGAGACCAATATATGCGCCGGATCGAGTGGATGAAAAACGCGCACCGCGATATCGCGATCACCACGGACATCATCGTAGGCTTTCCCGGCGAGACCGAAGCCGAGTTCGAACAAACGGTCAAACTGGCCGAAGAAGTCGAGTACGATTCCATGTTCATTTTCAAGTACTCGAAGCGCCCGAATACGCCGGCCTTACAGTACGAAGATCATATCCCGGAGGATGAAAAGACTAGGCGCTTCATGGTCCTACAGGAGCGGCAGCGCGCCATTCAGATGCGCCGTAACGCGAAATACGTGGGCACCACAGAACAGGTCCACGTAGAAGGCTACAACCTGGCGACCTCGCAATGGATCGGCCGGACCATGCAGAACAAGACGTTGAATTTTCAGGATCCTAGCCTGCCCGCTCCGGATGGAGCAAAGACGCTCGTCGGCCAGTATCTGGACGTACTGGTAACACGGGCTGGGCCGAACAGCCTTGCAGGCGAGCGCGCCGCCGATCGATGTGCGAATTAACAGGGGGAAATTATGGAAGTGGAAATGAAAATAAGAGGTCTGATGATGGACCCAATGACGAATATGCCCATTGTGGTCCTCAAGGACATCACTGGCGATTCTGTCCTCCCCATCTGGGTTGGTATCTATGAGGCCAACGCGATCGCGCTCGAGATCGAAAAGGTCACCACGCCGCGTCCGATGACGCATGACCTGATAAAGATACTGCTAATGGGGTTGGAGACTTCAGTGAGAAAGGTGGTCGTCAGCGAATTGAAAGACGATACTTTCTACGCCCTAATCTGGCTCGAAAAGGAGGGTAAGCTGATGAGCGTGGATTCTCGTCCGAGCGATGCACTCGCGCTTGCTCTCCGGCACGACTGCCCAATTTACGTCGATGATCGAGTGCTGCAGTCCTCCCGCAACTCTACTTCGGTATCGGAGAAGGTGAACAATGAGGAGCTGCGCAAATGGCTCGAAAACCTCAATGATGAGGATCTTGGCCGTTACAAGATGTAAACGCCTCCAAAATAGAAAAGGCCCGGGGATCTCTCCCCGGGTCCTTTTTACTGAGAGAATCTAACGGCGGCTGCGGCCTTTTCTGGCGGGAGCCGTGGTCTGCACTCCCGGGATCGTCGGATCGCCAAACGTCAGCATGTACGGATCTTTGGTATAGCTATCCACAACTCCCGAAAAGTCCAGCTTCTGCCCAACCTTGATCTTGTCGATCGCTGAGGCGGGTAGAGGCTGCGAGAAAGTAAGAGTGGCGTCCGGTTTGGTGGGATCCTCGACACCCAGAACCACCTTGGTCGGTCTGTCAGGCGGATCGATTGAGATCACTGTTCCATTGAAGGATTTGACTCCCTCTGCACCTCCGGGGACTTCGACGCCTTTTACATCACTCGAAAAAAAGTGTTCGCCCTGATCTCCGGTAAGGCTTTGCTTGATAGCTTCCCAGATCTTGAAGGGTGGATCGGAGGCAATGCGCTGATTCATTGCGTCCGCTGCTTTCTGTGCATCGGCCTGCGCGTTTGAAAGTGTCAGCCCGCTCGGCGGCAAAGCCTGTGTCTTAGCCTGAGACAGCATCTGATCGGCTCCGTCCATGCTGCCGTGGTAGGCCTTGTAAGCGTTGTTGAAATACGTCATTAGCTGAGTGCGATTCGCTTCGGGGAGCGCCGGCCCGGGCCCGGTATATTGCCCAGCTCGAGCGTATTCGAATAAGCCTTCCGGCATTTTCTTATCGTCTACGAGTTGCTTAGCGTACAGCGCAGAGATGTTGCCCTGGTCCGGATTCGCTTCAAGGCTCGCCTTGTACTCGTTCTCCGCTGTAGCAGGATCCTTTTTCGTGGTCGCTACCCAAGCCAACGCATTATGAGCGATGCCGAGCGCCTGGTTCTTCGCTTTATCGAAAGCGGCTTGATCTACCGTAGCGGGTTTCTTAGAGGGATCGAATGCAGTCGGCGCATCGTCTATTACCGCCTGGGCTCCTGTCTGAACCTGGGTCTGCAGGTCGGGCGAGGGGTTAGCGCCGCCTACCGCCGGCCCCCAAAGCGCAACTAGATAGGCCGCACGGAAGTCCTTAGGGTCTTTTTTAACAAGGTCGCTGGCCTTGGTCACCACCATTTGCCGGCTGGTGGGATCGGACTGCGCGAGAGCTGCCAACGTGATGCTTGTAACTTGGTCTCGTAAATCGGAGTAGTCGGACTGAGGATACTTGTCCTGCCACTGGTTGATCAGCTCCATGCGCGCTTTGGGATCCTGGGTCTGAGTGATCTTCTGGTACAGATCGTACTCCGCTCGATCTTTCCAGTTTTTCGTCGCTCCGCCCGGTTGTTGTCCTCCAGCGGCTTGTTGTCCTGCCGCCGGCTGCTGGCCCGCCGCGGGCTGCTGGGCTGGAGCGGCTTGTGCGCTCGCGTTGGAGGCTGTTCCCACGCCCGTCATAAGAGCAATGGCGCCGGTGGCAAGGATCGTTCTACTCGGTCTCAAAAAGCGTGACTCCACTGTTAACTCCCTGAAGAGGAATTCTAATTTTTACACTTGGAAGCGAAAGCAGGAGTATAACGAACTGAATTTGTACCCGCAACCTTCTCTAAATACTCTAAACTGCCTCGCTTCGAAAACCCGTCCTATCACTCTAGACACCTTCAGCTCGGAACTTGTTCCGTGGCTTGCGTACCAGAGGAGGGGCTTCTCCGTTTGCATGCTATCATCCACGTTTCCATGCGCTTTGCGGATCTCGCGGTCATCGCCGCTTATCTGATCTTCATCACGTGGTTCGGAGCGCAATTCAAGGAAAAGCAGGCCAGTCTCAAAGATTACTTCCTCGGCGGCCGCGGAGCGCCTTGGTGGGCTATCGCCTTCTCGATTGTTTCAGCTGAAACCAGTACGCTGACCGTAATAGGTACTCCGGCGCTCTCCTTTGCGGGAAATTTCGGATTTCTCCAATTGATCTTGGGCTACCTGCTCGGCCGCATCATCATTTCGGTTATATTTCTGCCGCAGTATTTCCGCGGCGAGATGTTTACGGCCTATGAACTAATGCAGCGCCGTTTTGGCGGCAGAGTTCGCCGATTCACGGCCGGAACCTTTCTGATACTCCGAGCGCTGGCAGAAGGTGTTCGCGTTTTTGCCATTTCGATCGTCATCTCGATCGTTCTCGGCACCGGTGAGCTCGCCTCGATTGCGGTGATCGTCTGCCTAACCTTGTTCTACACGTTCGAGGGCGGCATGACAGCCGTGATCTGGACCGACGTCGTGCAGATGCTGCTCTACATGGGCGGCGCGATCCTTAGCTTCTTTGTGATATTGCATCTTATTCCGGGCGGTTGGCCGCATGTAGCCGCGGCTGCTGGGGCTGCCGGCAAATTTCATGTCTTTGATTTCCGCTTTTCGCTTACGGCAGCATTCTTACATCGAACTTACAGCTTCTGGGCCGGTCTTCTCGGCGGGTGTTTCCTGACAACCGCAAGCCACGGAACCGAACAACTCCTCGTTCAGCGGCTTCTCGCGGCAAAATCGGAGCGCGACAGCCGGCTCGCGCTGTTCTCGAGCTGGATAATCGTCTTTTTCCAGTTCACGCTTTTCCTGTTCATCGGAGTTCTGCTTTTTGTCTACTACCGGGACACCGGGCGCCCATCGCCTGCTATTCCCGAGCGCAGCTATCCCGAGTTCATCTGGAATAACCTGCCAATCGGCGTCGCGGGACTGGTCATCGCGGCCATTCTGGCTGCCGCAATGTCGAACCTCAGCGCCGCACTGAATGCTCTTGCCTCGACCACGATCATGGACTTTCTTCGACCGCTTCGGCCTCAGCATACCGAAAGCTACTACCTTCGACTGGCTCGCCGGGCAACTGTCGTCTGGGGTGTCGTCCTTTTCGCCGTCGGATTGATCGCCCGTCACTGGGGCAGGGTGCTCGAAGCCGGTCTCTCCATTGCATCAGTGCTTTATGGCGCGTTACTCGGAGTTTTTCTGCTCGGCGTTCTCACTCGCCGTCCGGGTGAGTGGTCAGCCATCGCGGGTATGTGTGCCGGTTTTCTCGCTACTCTTCTTCTGCGGACTAGCGTGGCTTACACCTGGTACGTCGTAATCGGATCGGTCGTGACCTTTGGAGTCGGCTATGCGACCAGCCTTATCCCGTGGGTGATCTTCAGGCCGGCTCAGGTGGAAGAGCGGGTATCTTGAGAAATTTCACTTCCTCGGCCGTGCAGCAGCCCACGCTTGAACGGGCTCTGGGGGTTTGGGGCGCTATCTCCATCGTAATCGGAACGGTAATTGGAAGTGGAGTGTTCCTGGTGCCGTCGAGCATGATCCGCTCGGTCGGCTCTGTCCGGACCCTATTCGCCGTTTGGCTTCTCGCCGGTTTGCTGAGTCTCTTCGGGGCACTCAGTTACGCCGAACTCGCGGCCGCCATGCCGGAAGCAGGGGGCGAATACGTTTATCTCAGCGCAGCGTACGGTCCTTTTTGGGGGTATCTCTATGGTTGGACCCAGTTCTGGGTCGCGAAAAGCGGCTCTATTGCTACGCTAGCTGCCGGATTCTATACATATCTGACGATCTTTTATCCCGCCCTTGGGCTGTCTATTGTGGTGTTGCCCTGGCACATTGGCCCGGGCGGTTCTCCCCTCGAGATACATTACGGCCAATTGGTCGCTATTGCCCTCATTCTTGCCTTAGGCGGAGTGAATTATTTGGGTGTGCGAGCGGGAGGCAGTGTACAGATCTTTGTTACGGCTCTAAAATTGGCCCTTCTTGCCTCAGTGGTGGGGATCGGATTACTTGCCGGGCGCGGGAGCTTCGGACATTTCTCCGGTCGGATTCCCGCGGCCGCCGGGATCTCGGGCTTCTTCGCCGCGATGGTCAGTGCGCTTTGGGCTTACGACGGCTGGAATAACGTCAGCATGGTCTCCTCCGAAATCCGCGATCCACAGCGCAATCTTCCGCGGGCGCTTATCACCGGAACGCTCGCCGTAATCGCCACCTACGTTCTGATCAACGTGGCTTATTTCAACGTGCTATCGGCCCACCAGGTGGCTACGAGTCACCGCGTCGCAGCGGACATGATGAGTGCGGTAGGCGGCCGTCTGGCCGAGGCAGGCGTGACCGTAGCAGTCCTGATTTCCATCTTCGCCGCGCTGAACGGTTCCATCCTTTCCGGCGCGCGGGTGCCTTACGCGATGGCGCGTGACGGCTTGTTCTTCCAAACTGCCGCGCAGGTCCATCCCAAGTTTCGCTCTCCAGGACACGCCATGATGTTGCTGTGTTTTTGGTCTTGCGTCGTAGTGCTCAGCGGTTGGTTCGACGATCTTTATAACTTCGTTATATTCGGGTCCTGGATCCTGTACGGGATGACCGCCTTTTCGGTAATTGTTCTACGGCTCAAACAGCCTAATTTGCCTCGTCCGTACCGGGTTGTGGGGTACCCCTTTGTTCCAGTACTTTTTGTTGCGGTGGCTCTTCTGCTACTTGTGAGCACGATTCAGACACGCCCGCGGGAGTCGGTCATGGGATTGGGAATAATGAGTTTAGGGATACCTTTTTATTTTTTCTGGAAAAGGCAACGCGCTGCAAGGTTTAGAGCAAAAAACAACTAAATTCCGCCCAGAGCTGAAGATATGGTTGAGTACTAGAACCCCTAATATTCCCTGTTACTGACGATACTATTGAATTTTCGTCGAAGTTACCTTTAAACTTCGTCTAAATCGTGTCATCACAATCTCGTTAAGTCGACGAGCAGAGAACGAAACGGGAAAGACGCTTTACGCAGTGGCGGCTTCCGTGATGCGCAGGTACATCGAAAGAAGGTGAGAAATCTTGGACGTCGATAAAATGCTCGCGGAGCTTAGGCTCGAGCGAGAACAGATCGAAGAAGCAATCCTAACGTTAGAACGGCTAGCCAGAGGAAGGGGGCGCCGTCGGGGCCGTCCTCCTTCCTGGCTTAAGGACGCAGCAGCTGCTGTCGCGATGGATGAGTCCGGCTCCCCTTTGGACGGTCAGTCATCTGGTTCCGAGCCAAAGAGGCGCGGGCGCCCTCCGAAGGCGAAGCAGGCCGCTCAGGGCTCAGAGAATTAGCAGACGGAGCGAGTGCGGGGGTCAATAGAGCAGGAACGGTTTGCGGCGCGCCGCAAACTGCGCTGCTCCCGCCTCTGCCTGCGACCAGATTTCCCCCGCATCGCCGTTTGTTTTCAGCTCGTTCACGGTTTCCGAATTCGCGATCAGAAACCGGCATTTTTCGAAGTCCAGTTTGCCAGGGTAGAGTTTCTGCAAGGCAGCTGCCAATTCAATTCCTAATCTAGTGCTGTCGAAGGCTTCGCGGTCGGTGATCACAAAGCGAACGCCTTCTATCTCTCTGCCCGCGAAGTTCGATTCTGTCGGCCTGAATCTGGTCGGATACATCCGCACGCCCGGGATGAAGCGCGCGTTCAGGGCTCCCGCCAATACTTGTCCCTGTATCCAATCGGCTCCAATCTGCTCGAACGGGGCGTCGGTTCCGCGGCCTACGGAGTAATTAGTATCTGCCTCGAGCATGGCGATGCCGGGATAGAGTAGAGCCGCGTTGAGGCTGCGCATGTTTGGCGACGGATTGACCCAGCTCAGTTCCGTTGAATCAAACCAGTCGCCCCGCTGCCAGTTGCTCATTTTGACAATATGAAGATCGGCTTCCCAGTGCTGCTCGGCGTTGGCCATGCTGGCGATTTCGCCAAACGTCATCCCATGTCGTACCGGCAGGTCCAGGCATCCGACGAAAGACTCGAGCGGTCTCTCGAGCACAGGCCCTTCGACATGCGTACCTGTGATCGGATTGGGACGGTCCAGCACGTAGAAGGCCCTATGAGCTTTCGCGGAGGCTTCGAGAGCGTACAGCATTGTGCAGGAATACGTGTAGAATCGGGCGCCCACGTCCTGAATATCGAACACGATTGCGTCCGTTCCCTCCAGTTGCTGCGCAGTCAGTCTACGCTCGTTCGGGCGATAGAGGCTCACAACCGGCAGGCCGGTTTTATC
This sequence comes from Terriglobia bacterium, assembly GCA_963723645.1. Classification (GTDB taxonomy): domain Bacteria; phylum Acidobacteriota; class Terriglobia; order Bryobacterales; family Bryobacteraceae; genus Bog-105. The sequence continues at coordinate 286,293 of CAVRRR010000002.1, read as the reverse complement.
GTCTCTGCCATTAGTCACCTCCGAGTCTCGGTCGCCTCGAATCCCGTGTTCGGGCGAAAACAATTTGACGACTTTTACGCCCGCCGAGAGCATTGCATCCACGTTCCGGCTCCCTTGCCGGTCGAGACCCGTCTGATTCGTGATCAGGCCGATTCGCTTGCCCTTCAGATCGGCAAAGCTCTGCTGTTCGAGCACGTCAAGGCCCGTCAACGTCTGTCCGTTCCGCGCAATCACGCGATGCACGCCGGCCATCGTGATCGTTTCTACATAACCGGTTAAGGCAACCGTGTTTGGCATCGCCATCCCGTAGTGTGCCGCAACAGCGGTCGCTATTCGCGAGCGGAAGGAGCTGAGCGAGTGGCCATGTTTCGGGTGAACTACGTTGGTCATGACGATAACGAAAGAATTAGTTACAGGGTCCATCCACATGGATGTACCGGTGTATCCGGTATGCCCGAAAGAGCCGATTGGGTAGAGCTCGCCCCGATTGCTGGCAAAGGGCGAATCCATGTCCCACCCCAGTGCACGCAATATCGGCTGGTCCGCCGGAGTGGCGGGTTCGGTGAATTTTTTGACCGTGGCCGTGTCGAAGATCCGCGTGCCCTCGAATTCGCCATTTCCCAACAGCATAGATGCGTATTTGGCCAAGTCGTCTGCTGTTGTAAAAAGACCTGCATCCCCGGCAACGCCCCCCATGTAGCGTGCCGTAGGATCGTCTACTACGCCTCTCATTGGCTGTCCTGTGTCTGTATCTATCTCGGTAGGAGCAATCCTAGGACGCAGCGTCGAAGCGGGTAGAAATCCCGACTCGCGCATGCCGAGCGGCTTATAGATCTGTTCGTGGGCGAAATCGGCGACCGTTCTGCCGGATACTCGCCTTACTATTTCCGCCAGCAGGTTGTAATTGATGTCGCTGTAAATAAACCGTGCGCCCGGTGGCGCTACCGGGGAAATACTCAGCGCTTTCTTGATGCCCGTTTCGTAGCCGCTCCAGCGCGGGACCAATGGGAGATCGGGGGGAAGCCCCGAAAAATGAGTCATAAGCAGCCGGACCGTGATGTCGCTCTTCCCGCCCTGGAACTCGGGCAGATATGTTGTTACAGGATCGTCGAGGCGTATCTTTCCCGCTTCAAACAGCTTCATGATCGAGGGTGTCGTCGCCACCACTTTGGTCAAAGAAGCGGCATCGAATATAGTGTCAAGCGTCATTGGCTCCCGATTAGGAATGAGCGATCGCGAGCCATAGGCTTTTCGATAGACTACTTGACTGTTGTGCCCGATAACGAGCACGGCCCCGGGAATCAAATTGGTTTGGACTGCGTCTTCAATGATTGCGTCCACCTGCGGAAACTGGTTCGCGGGAGCAGCAACCTGCGGTGACTGCCCGAAGCACGTCGAAATTGCAACAAAAACCCCTAGCCCTAAACCCTTCATGCTGAAACATCCAGACTAGCGTGTTGAGGAGCGCGCCCTTGGACGTCCGAAACAAGTATGCTGGGATTATGTCGGGCAGGTTGTTCTCCGGGGTCACTGACATTCCGGTGTTGAAGACCATCAAAGAATGCGACGCGGCTCTGGCCCAGGACTCAGTGTTGTTATTCAAGCACAGCCCGTCCTGCTCGGTAAGCACTTTCGCTAAAACTGAAGTTGCCTTGTATATTAATGCTCGACCGGAGACGCCGGTATTCATGGTGATCGTTCAGAGAAGGGAAGTGGCTTCCTACCTGGCCGCGGCGACCGGTGTTCCTCACGCCTCACCCCAGGTGATTGCGCTGCGAGCTGGCAAGCTGGTAGGAACACGTTCTCATTACGGCATCACCTGTCGGTCGCTCAGCGAACTCATGGAAAACTGAGGCGCAAATCGCTTGTCAACCTACTCTGAGGCCGAAGAATGCGGCTAGGTCTGTGAGCATCATTCCGAGCCCGACTTACAATAAAGCGATGGCCGAGGATGTTACCTCCTCTTTAAACTTTGAAGCTAGCCTGGAGCAATTGGAACGCATCGTCAAGGAACTGGAAAGGGGAGACCTGCCGCTTGAGCAGAGCTTACACCTTTTCGAAAACGGCATGCGTCTGAGTGCCGATTGTAAGCGGCAGCTTGAAGAAGCCGAGTCGCGCGTCGAGATTCTTATGAAGCGGGGCTCGGAGGTAACGCCCGTACCTTTCCAGCCTGAAAAGCCAGGTAAATGACGGAGATGAACGACACGGCGACTGCCATTCGCGAGTTTCTGGCTGAGCAGGTGCAAGTTGTAGATCGAGTTCTCAACGAGTGGGTGCCCGAGGAAACTGTTGCCCCGGCGTCCATCCACCAAGCCATGCGGTACAGCCTGTTTGCGGGAGGCAAACGCATTCGGCCGATCCTGGCGATCGCTTCCGCGCAGGCCGTGATGACCTCTCCGCAAGGCATCGAAAACGCTGCTGCAACTCTCGAACTGGTCCATACTTACTCGCTCATCCACGACGACCTACCGGCGCTCGACAACGACGACCTGCGACGCGGCCGTTTGACCTGTCATAAGGTCTTCGGGGATGCAATGGCCATACTTGCCGGCGATGCTTTGCTCACGCTCTCTTTCGAGGTCTTGAGCCGCCTTGCCGTTGTGGACGCGTCGCGGAAGATTCGTCTGGTTGAGGAACTGTCGCGTGCTTCGGGCACGGTCGGCGGGATGATCGGCGGACAAGTGAACGACATCGAAGGGGAGCGCAAACACCCCACAGCAGAACTGCTTGATTCCATTCACCGCGCAAAGACCGGTGCGCTGTTGCGGGCGAGCGTTCGTATGGGTGCGATTTACGCCGGAGCGAGTGAGCAGCAACTTGCCAGGCTTTCCGAGTACGGCGAACATGTCGGGTTGGCCTTTCAGATTGTCGATGATGTGCTCGACATTGAAGAGTCTTCCGAAGCCCTGGGCAAAACGGCAGGTAAGGACGAGGCTCAGCAGAAGATCACGTTTCCTGCTGTTTATGGCCTTGAACGCTCCCGTGAGATGGCGGAAGAGGAACGTCTCGCCGCCCATGCAGCCATTGCGGAATTCGGCAGCCGTGCTGACCGCCTTCGGCAGATCGCCGATTTCATCGTTCAACGCAAGGCTTGAAGGGTTCAGGGGAAAAGGTTCGCCTCGATGTGGCGCTCGTTGAACGCGAACTGGCAGATTCCCGCCAGAAAGCGCAGGCCCTCATCCTTGCCGGAAAAGTTACAGTCGACGGGCAAAGGTCTGACAAACCAGGTCGCCAGGTAACCGCGGCAAACCAGATTGGCGTGGACCAGCCGCTCCGCTACGTCAGCCGTGGCGGCCTCAAATTGGAATCGGCGTTGCAGCGGTTCAATGTCGAGGTGGCAGCCCGCGTTTGTCTGGATGTAGGTACGTCTACAGGGGGGTTCACGGATTGCCTCCTTCAGCACGGCGCCCTTCGGGTGCACGCGGTCGACACCGGAGCCGGGCAAATAGACTGGCGGCTCCGAACCGACCAGCGGGTTGTCTTACACGAGAAGACCAATGCGCGTTATCTCACCTTCGACAAGATCGGGGAGCTCGCCGACATCATCGTCTGTGATGTGAGCTTTATCTCGGTGACCCTCCTGGTCCCCGCCCTTGCTCCTCTGCTCGTTCCGGACGGCGATTGGATCATACTGGTCAAACCCCAGTTCGAAGCCGGCCGGGAGTTCGTCGGCAAGGGCGGTATCGTTCGCGATCCCACCATCCAGCAAGCCGCTTGTGAGAAAGTAGCGAAGATGCTCGAAGACATGCATTTCTCGACGGCTGTGATTGACAGCCCGATTACCGGCGCTGAAGGAAATCGCGAATTCCTGCTGCACGCACGACGCAAAAGCTAATCGGTTTAATCTAAGTCTTAAGCTCAAATCGGGACGCATGCAGCAGATCAACACGGTCGGCATCATTTCGAAGCCAAAAATCGCCCAGGCGGGCGAGATTGTCTGTGGTCTCCTTCGCTGGCTCGACGAGCGGCACATCGCTTATCGCTGCGATAAGCAAACTGCCGAATATGGCGCTATTTCGACCTACTTCTCGCGTGAGGAACTCTCAGACGGCTGCGATCTGATTATTGTTCTCGGCGGCGACGGGACGCTCCTCTCCGCCGCTCGGGTCATCGCTGGCCGCAACATTCCTCTGTTCGCAGTCAACCTGGGCCATCTCGGATTCCTGACGGCCATTCGGGTAGAGGATCTTTATGCGGAACTCGACCGCGCTTTGCATGGAGAACACCGCATTGGCCGGCGCCGGATGCTCGATTGCGAAATCAGGCGCGGCGGCCAGACAATCGCCTGCTACTCCGCCTTGAACGACGTCGTGATCACCAAGACCGAACTCGCCCGCATGATCGATCTCGACACTCATGTGGATAATCACTTTGTGGCGGCATACAAAGCCGACGGCCTCATCATTGCGTCGCCTACCGGCTCCACTGCCTATTCGCTATCAGCCGGCGGCCCGGTAATCTTTCCTTCTGTGCACGCGTTCTGCATCACACCGATCTGCCCCCACATGCTTACCAATCGTCCGGTCATCGTGCCGGATACAAGCGTCATCAATATCCTTGTTCATGGCGAAGAAGGAACTTACTTGACCATCGATGGCCAGGTAGGCGAACCTCTTTTCCGAGGCGACCTCGTCGTTTGCCGCTCCTCCCCGAAAACCGTTCAACTGATCCGCCCGCCGAAGATGCTCTTTTTCGACGTGCTTAGAGAGAAGTTGAAATGGGGCGAACGCTAACGGCAAATGCACCTCATCAGACGTCTCTCGCTTACATCGTGGATTTTCCTCTCGTTGCTGATCGGCATCTTTCTCGGAGCGTTCTTCCCGAATTTCTCGAAGGCGCTCGCGCCGGTAAGCAACGTCTTTCTCCGGCTGATTAAATCAATCGTTGGTCCTTTGCTGTTCGGCACTCTGGTCTCCGGTATAGCGTCGGCAGGCGAGTTGAAGACCATGGGCCGCATCGCGCTCAAGTCGATCGTATACTTTGAGATCGCTACCACATTCGCTCTTGCCATCGGCCTGGTGATGGTGAACGTGATGCAACCCGGCGCCGGCCTCCGCTTGACGTCCGACACCGCCTCATCGCTGCCCGCGCTCGCTAAGCCAGCTTCACTAGGCCAAATTCTCGAGCACGCTGTCTCGCAGAATATCTTTGAATCGCTCACCCAGAACGACGTCCTCCAGATGGTCGTGTTTTTCTTTCTGTTCGGGGCCGCCTGTTCGGCGATTGGGTCCAAAGCACAGCCGGTGGTAACCTTCGCGACCGCGGTTGCCGAAGTCATGTTCCGCTACACGAAGTACGTCATGTACCTCGCGCCGTTCGGTGTCGGCGCTGCTATCGCCGTTACCGTCGGATCGAAGGGCCTTGGGGTCTTGCTTGGTTTGGGCAAACTCGTAGGGACACTTTATCTGGCGCAGGTCCTGTTCATTGTGCTGGTGCTCGGAGCGGCACTCTCGATTGCCCGTGTTCCGATCAACCGCTTCTTTCACGCTGTGCGGCAGCCTTTTCTGATCGCCTTTTCGACAGCCTCGAGCGAAGCTGCGCTACCGCTCGCTCTGGAGAACATGAGCTTCTTCGGGATTCCGAAGCATATCGTGGGGTTTGTGCTGCCCACCGGCTACAGCTTCAATCTCGACGGTTCCACCCTCTACCTCGCACTTGCGTCCGTGTTCGTGGCGCAAGCCGCCGGCGTGCATATGCCGATCGCTACCCAGATCACGATGATGCTGACGCTCATGCTCACGAGCAAAGGCGTCGCTGCTGTTCCCCGTGCCAGCTTGGTGATCCTCGCGGGAACCTTGGGCACCTTTCATCTTCCGCTCGAGGGCATTACCCTTATCCTCGGCGTAGATGCATTGATGGACATGTGCCGTACGTCGGTGAACCTGCTCGGCAACTGCGTTGCCACAGCTGTCGTGGCGCGCTGGGAAGGTGTTTCACTCGATACCGCCGTCGCGGATCCCGAACTGACGTTTGACGCTTAATGCTCCTTCTTGCGCCAGATACGCTCGATGTGTAAAGCCTTGCCGGTTTGGTCGTCCGCTCGAACGAGTACGCCGTGCAACTCTACGCCGTGACGCGCCGCTTCCATACGTCCCGCCAGCCCACTCAGGAAACGGCGCACGATTGTGTCTTTGTCCACGCCGATCACTGAATCGTATGGTCCTGTCATGCCCGCGTCAGTCTGATACGCCATGCCGCCGGACAGAATACGTGTGTCCGCCGTCGGAATATGGGTATGGGTTCCGATCATCGCGGTCGCACGGCCGTTCAGATACCAGCCCATTGCCACTTTCTCGCTTGTTAGCTCGGCGTGAAAATCGATAAATCGGACCTTGATATTCGGATCGAGCCCGTTCAGCAGCTCGTCCGCTTTCCGAAACGGACAGTCGATATTCGCCATGTGCGCGCGCCCTTGCAGGTTGAGGACCGCATACTCTATACCGTTGCGGGCTTTGGAGGTGAACATGCCCGATCCCGGCAGACCCGGTGGATAATTCGCCGGACGCAGCAAACGCGGCTGGCGGTCAATGTAGTCGTGGATTTCGCGCTTGTCGAAACTGTGATTCCCACCTGTCAGAACGTCCAGGCCGAGCGACAGCAACTCTTCCGCAATTAGCGGTGTGATGCCGAATCCGCCCGCACTGTTTTCGGCATTCGCAATTGCTAAATCGACTTTATACTCGGTAATGAGTTCATTAAGGTTATCGGCGACAATTGCACGCCCACCCGAGGCGAAGATATCGCCGATAAAGAGGATATTCATCTACCGGGGAAAACAAGAAAAGCGTTCCCGGCGAGAGCTTCTGAATCAAACTCCGTCATTGACCCCTAGAAGAACAAAGGGGGGAATCCCCCGAGCGCTTTCAGGCTTCTCCATGGCATCGGCAAAGATGCCGGAGCTTGCACAAGGGCGCTTCATCCGAGCAGGACTCCATGACATTGACTATCGGATCAATTTTTAGGAGGCCGAGACAGACGCTCTCGCGGGGAACGCTTCGTCACAAGAATACCAGAGAATCCGACCCTTTGCTAGATTGCCCGAAGCCGTTCCGCGATGTCTTTTTCCGATATTGCGCCCTCTTTAATTACTTTCCAATAGGGCTCGGTGATATCTACCGTAGTCGACCCTTGGCCCGTGCACAAACCGCCGTCAAGCACCAAGCTCACCGCGCCATCCATAGCGGCAAACAACTCGATCCCGCTAGCCACAGTCGGGTGCCCGGAAAGGTTTGCGCTCGTCGCAATCAGGGGCTGTCCAATCTTTTCGAGCAACGCGTCGAGCACCGGCGCTTTCGCTTGACGTACCGCAAGACGTCCCGTATTGCCGGTGACTTTGAGAGGCACCCTCGCAGCAGCCTGCACGATCATGGTCAAAGGCCCGGGCCAGAAATGGCGCGCCAAGATGTAAAACCGGCTATTTAATTCCTTGCCCAGCTCTTCCGCCATCAGCACGTCCGAGACGGCCAGCGGAAGTGATCGGACACTCTCGCGGCCTTTCGAAGCGAACACCTTGCCTACGGCGTTGAGATTGAAGGGGTCGGCGACGAGTACATACAGCGCGTCCGTAGGCACGCCCACTACTCTGCCGCGCCGAACCTCGTGAACGGCACGCTCCACCGCGCTGGCGGACGGATTCTCTGGATCAATTTCTATTAAGTCTGTAGCCACTTGAGGACCGGCTGTCGCGGTTCCACGAATTATCGGGGAAAGTACTTTGTAAGTTTAGCGTTCGCCGATGGCTTGGGCAACCTGTACGGCCATATCGTAGCGCCCGAAAGGAGCGCTTAATTGCGCGCCTTGCACCATGCGCCGAACTTTTGCCGTCATCTCGCGTGCGATCGCAACGCCTTCCGCGCGCGCTTTGTCGGCGCTATCCGCTTTGCGCATACGTTCCATGTAATCCTGTGGAACCGGTACACGGAGCTCATTCACCATGAACTCCGCGTTTCGATAACTCGTCAGCGGCCAAATGCCCGCAATGATCGGCAGCCCATATTGCTCTGTCCTTTGGAGAAAAATCTGGAGGAGATCGAGATCGAAAACAGGCTGCGTCACGACGTACTCTGCCCCCGCTTCGACCTTCCACGCGAATCGCCGAAGTTCCTCGTCCATGTTTAAAGCGCCGGGATTCGCGCCAACTCCGATCAGCAGTGCGGTCTGCGACCCGGTTGGATTGCCGCCAATGTCGAGCCCGTGATTGAGATTGTTGACTACATTGGTCAAGCCGATTGAATCCACGTCGAAAACGGCGCTGGCATCCGGATACGTGCCCATCCGTGGCGGATCTCCGGTGATGCAGATAAGATTGCGGACGCCCATTGCATGGGCACCCAGCAGTTCCGATTGAATGCTGAGAATGTTGCGGTCCCGGCAGCAGAAGTGGAGAACAGCTTCGATGCTCGCCTGCTGCTGGATCAACTGGCACGTAACCTGTGCGCTCAAGCGCGCGCTGGCCCGTGGTCCATCGGGTACGTTGATGCAATCAATTCCGTTTTCTTTGCAGAGGCTTGCGCCCGCAACCTCACGCGATGCATCAACCCCGCGCGGCGGCAATATCTCGACAAAAGCAACGAATTTGCCCGCCGCCAATTTAGCACCCAGCTGAGACTTCTCGGCGATCGGCACTTTTGCCAAACGCTTTATCTCCGGCTTGTCCGGTTCGGCCACGGTAGCCACCGGCGTTCGATGCTCTCGCACAGGCTGCAGCGAACGCACTTCACCGAGGATCTGCTTGATGTGTTCCGGTGTCGTTCCACAGCAGCCGCCGATCATACGCACGCCGGCCTGCAGAAATCGTCGCGCGTATTGCGCCATGTACTCCGGAGAGCAAAGGTAAATGTTGCGGCCTTCGACGGTCGCCGGCAAACCCGCATTCGGCATGGCGCTGAGCGGTTTGGCCGTAAGCGGAAGCATCTTCTCGACTGTCTCGAGAACCACTTTCGGGCCCGCCGAGCAGTTCACCCCGATGACGTCAACAGGCCATTCGTCAAGGCTCCTCGTGAACGTCGCCGTGCTCGCACCATCGCGTAGAGTGCCATCATCGTTGACCGTGACCTGCGCGACAATGACCATCTCCGGCCCCGCCGCCTCCCGCGCCGCGTAGATCGCTTCGCGCAGTTCATGCAGCTCGTAGAATGTCTCCAGAACGATCAGATCCACGCCTGCACTCACTAGTGCTTCGGCCTGTTCTCTGAACACCGCGCGTGCCTCGGCGAAAGACATTGGTCCGAGCGGCTCGATCTGCGTTCCCAGCGGACCCATTGCACCCGCCACAAATGCTTTCCCGCCTGCCGCTTCGCGCGCGAGGCGTACGCCGCTCTCATTGATTATCCGCAACTTCTCGGCAAACCCGAACGCCGAGAGTCGTACGCGATTGCTGCCGAAGGTGTTACTTTCTATCACTTCGGCACCGCACTTAACGTATTCCTGATGGATCTCTTTCACCAGTTGGGCGGCCGAAAGGTTCAGTTCGTCGAAACAGCGGTTAATGAAGATGCCCTTCGAATACAGCATCGTTCCCATGGCACCGTCGGCAACGATAATCTTCGATTCGAGCCTTTTGCGAAATTCTGCGGCACGGGTTTGCGTAACTGATTCAACGGCGGTCATCGGGTCTGGGTATTAATCGATTGTATCGTCATCCGAAGGCTTGAAATTCCAGCGAGTCCCCCGGCCGGAGCCCGAGCGCACGCGCCGCGTCACCCTGGTTTATGCCCAATTCGAGGAAACCGGAGCTACCCGCGTACGCAAAGCAGAGGCCCGGCGCGGCATCTCCGAACGTGGACCGGTCCACAGTTATTTCGCTCTTGCCGGCCCGAATCGCGAACGCAGCATGCAAAGCTTCTGTAAAGCTCATAACTCTGAAGCTAGTAATTACATTTCCGAAGCGATCGATGCTCAGCACTACGCCTCGCCACACGTTAGGCTCGGCCAAAACCGCATCCAGACCGGCGAGCGTTACGGGGCCGTGCATAATCTGGCCCACGTCCTCCGGCTTTACCCTTCCGGCGGCAATTGCCGCGGCGGTTGGGGCGAACAGATCCCGACCGTGAAAAGTAGTGGAAGCCGGCTGAAGCCAAAGTTCGCCGTTCGTAATTCTGCGCGCTATTGCGCCCGGGTCGCGCATGAGAATGAAGCTCAATACCCCGTTATCAGGCGCAATAAAGAACTGATTCATCGCCTGAAGAAGCAGCGGTTCGCGCTTTGTTCCTACGCCAGGATCGATCACCACCAGATGCACCGTTCCGCTCGGGAAGAAAGGCGCCGCCTGGTCAATCGCATACGCGCCGGCGTGGATCGAAAACGGAGAGATCTCATGCGAGATATCGATCATCTGTGCGCCCGGGCACCGGCTCAGGATCACTCCCTTCATGGTCCCGACATAGTGGTCCTGTAAGCCGAAATCGGTAGTGAGCGTAATCAGGGGCGGCTGCATAGGCTGTTAAAATTGTATTTGTTCCTTGTCTTACTTCGATCACAATGCGACAACTCCGCCCGCGCCTGAAGTAATTCAGGCCTTTGCATCCGCTCTTCGGGACTGGTCGGCGAATGCTTCGAGTACTCATCGCGCCGGCCAAGCGGCCCGGCAGCAACTCGAGACCGCGCGTTTCACCATCGCTCGTTCAATCGGCAGTAGCTCTCCCAAAGAGATAGTCTTCACGGGCGGCGGCACCGAGTCGAACAACCTCGCAATTCTCGGGCTGGTTCGAGAACTTCCTTTTGCAACCAAGCACGTGATCGCGACGGCAATTGAACATCCCGCGGTGCTCGAGCCGGTTCGCCAGCTGCAGCGGGAGCGTGCCGACGTCACGTTCTGCTCGACCGACCCGGACGAGATAGCCGCCCGCATTCGTCCCGAGACCGTTCTGGTTTCCGTGATGCACGCCAACAACGAAACCGGTTCGATTCAACCGATCGCGGAAATCGCGCATATGATTCGCGAGCGGCGCGCATCCGGGCAGGGAATCTACCTGCATTCCGATGGCGTCCAGGCGTTGGGCAAACTCGAAGTGAACGTCGAAGAGCTCGGCGTCGATCTCTATTCGCTCAGTGCGCACAAGATTTACGGCCCAAAAGGTATTGGCGCTCTTTACGTTCGTAACGGCACGCCATTAAAAGGCATTCAATTCGGCGGGCGGCAGGAGCGCGAGCGCCGGCCCGGCACCGAAAATGTACCCGCAGCCGTTGCATTTGCCCGCGCCCTTGAGCTGCTCCCTAAGTTCCCCGCCGGGCACGTTGCCATCCTGCGTGACCGCTTTGAGGATCAAGTGCTTAAGTCGCTCGAGAACGTCGAGATCAACGGCTCTGTCACGAACAGGCTTCCGAATACCAGCAATCTGTTATTCCGCGGGATCTCGGCCGAGGTGCTTCTGATCGCGCTCGATACCGCTGGCTTTGCCGTATCGGCCGGCTCAGCCTGCAGCAGCGGCTCTATCGAGCCCTCGCACGTTTTGCTTGCGATCGGTCGCACGCCGGCCGAAGCGCGTTCGAGCGTTCGTTTTTCTTTTGGTCGCTACAACACGCCGGACGAAGTAGACCGGCTCACCGAGGCCGTTATTCAGATCGTCAGCCGCCTCCGCAGAGCGAAGGAAAGCAGGGTGCGGCAGCTTGTCGTTCGATAATCCGCCGGTCGCCGTGGCCATGTCAGGCGGAGTAGACAGCTCTGTAGTCGCGGGCCTGCTTCATCGCCAGGGTCTCTCCGTCATCGGCCTTACGATGCAGCTCTGGAATCAGCGGCGTCTTCCTGAACTGGCATCCCAAACCGGTTCCGCCGGCCGCTGCTGCTCACTCGACGATGTCTACGATGCCCGCTTTGTCGCCGCCATGCTCGGCATCCCCTATTACGTCGTCAACTTCGAAGAGCGTTTCGAAGAACAGGTTGTCAAGCCATTTGTAGCCGATTACCTCGCCGGCAGAACGCCCATTCCCTGCACGCTCTGCAACAACTTCATCAAGTTCGATCAATTTCTCGAGATGGCTGACGGTGTCGGGGCCGAGAAGATCGCTACCGGCCATTACGCGCGTCTCAGCTTCGACCGGACGACCGACCGCTATGCCATGCGAACGGGCCTGGATTGTTCGAAGGACCAGACCTATTTTCTCTTCGGTCTGACACAAACGCAGTTGGCGCGCAGCATGTTCCCGCTCGGTGGCTTGCGCAAGCCTGAGGTCCGTGAACTGGCGCGCGAACTCGGCCTGCCGGTCGCCGAAAAAAACGACAGTCAGGAAATATGCTTCGTTCCGAATGGTGACTACGCCGCTTTCATGGATGCCTATTTCCGTGAGCAGGGAATCGACCCCGCGGCCACGCAAGGAGAAATCGTCGATACGGCGGGTCGCGTCATGGGCCGGCATGGCGGAACGCATCACTTCACCGTCGGGCAGCGCCGCGGCCTGCGCATAGCTGCGCCCGAACCGCTGTACGTCATCTCTACGCAACCTTCTACCCAGCGCGTCGTTGTCGGAAGCGATAGCGATCTCAAAAGGGCGAGCCTAATCGCGAAAGACACGAACTGGGTTTCGATCCCGCCCATCGAGGAGCCGCGCCGAGCCCAGGTGAAAATCCGCAACAAACATGTGGCCGCGCCGGCAACCCTCCTGCCCACCCGTGACGATACTCGCGTCGAGGTGCTCTTCGACGAAGGACAGCGTGCCATTACCCCCGGCCAGGCTGCGGTCTTCTACGACGGAGACCTGGTACTCGGGGGCGGATGGATAGAGGGACGATAGACTCCGGGTTTGGCTCGACCGAAAAGCTGGCTCGCCTCCCGCGGTGAGTACGCGTTGGCCGCTACGCTGGTTGCGGGTCTCCGCCGCCTTCCGCTGCCGCTGGCAAACCGCATTGCGAGTGCAGCGGCCTCACTGCTCGATTTAGCAGTTCCTAAGCTGCGCCGCGTCGCCCGAACTAATCTCGTTTTCGCCTATCCAAGTCTTTCCGACTCCGAGCGGGAGCGGCTTATCGATGGCGTCTTCGCGAACGTCGCGCGCATGATCCTCGCGCTGGCTCGCTTCCCGGATCTCAACCGGTCTAACATCGGTCAATGGATCGGGTACCAGGGCCTGGCAAACTACCTTGACGCAAAGCGCTGCGGCCGAGGTGTCCTGATTGCAACCGCTCACCTCGGCAATTGGGAGCTGAGCGCCTTCGCTCATGCTCTCATGACGGAGCCCATGAACGTCATGGTGCGCCCGCTCGACAATCCGCTGGTCGATCATCTGGTGGAAACACGCCGCACGCTGTCCGGAAATCGCCTCATCTATAAACGGGACGGCGCACGAGCTGTCCTGCGGGCTCTCAAAAAGAATGAGGCGGTTGGGATTCTCATTGATCAGAACACAGCGGCCGGCGAGGGACTCTTTGTCGATTTTTTCGGCAAGCCGGCCTGCGCCAATTCAGGATTTGTCAAGCTGGCCTACCATTCGAAAGCTCCGGTTATCCCCGGTTTCGCTGTTTGGGACCACGCCGCTCGCCGCTATGTCTTGCATTTTTATCCGCCCATCCAGCTGACCGGCGATGAGGCAAATGACACCCAGCTTATCCAGACCGTGCTCGAAGACATCATCCGCCAGTATCCGGACCAATGGATGTGGATTCACCGTCGCTGGAAGACTCGGCCCCCTGGTGAAGCCCGTCTCTATTGAAGGAGCGATGTAGCGCCGCTTCGGCGATTCAAACTCCTGCTGAATCCGTCCTCGGGCGAGCTACCGGTCTGGTATCTAAGCCGAGAACAGCGACCACGGAGTTAGATACCGACTCGGGAATGGTAATCGGCCCGCGATAACTGATATGGCTTCCGTAGTTGCCCAGCTCGACCCCAAAAGCCCTTTGCAGATTTTGCACTGAGCCTGACACCTTCACGGTTCGTGTAGCCGGGTCTGCCGACGTAATTTGCAGACCATACTCCTGAGCGAATGCCTTCACGGCCCATATGTCCTGCGGATCGGCTCCGATCGCCGACGCTGCGTCATCTCTGGAAATCGGTTCGAAGTGGCCGGAAAGGAGCTGTTCCTCGATATCAGGCGAGCCCGGCCGCCGTCGCAGAACAATGCTTGCCGTGAGTTGCTGCTCCGGTGAGAGCGCTGAGCTTTCGACATTGTCCGAGTGCTGCGGAGCACTTCCTTCGAGGGAAATTCGGCGGCCGTTCACGTCTACCTTTCTACCTCATTTCCCTGTACCGGCGGTCGTTGAACTGCTCGACGTCAAAGCGCTCAGCAGGGCCGCGCCGTCAGGGCTCCCGAGACCGGTGCACGGATCCCAACCGGCTTTGGCGGTGTAATAGCCGAGCCCGCTGTCGTCATTGTTGCCGCTTGTGATATCGTGGAAACCCGATTGGCCAAGCGGGTAGATCTTCGGATTCAGGAAGCCCACCGGTGCTCCGAGTTGCTGGTTCATCAGTGCCACGAGCGCGGCCCACAGCGGTGCCACTGCGCTCGTTCCGCCGATCACCTGGCTTTGGCCATCCACCAGCACCTGGTATCCGGTGGAGGGGTCTGCGTCTCCTGCCACGTCCGGCACGCCGCGCCCCGCGAAGTTCGTTTCCGGCTGCGCGGGTACACCGGCCGAAGATTGGTAGCTCGGCACCGCGAACACCGTACTCACTCCGCCTCCGGTCGCTCCCTCCTGATTCGCCGTTTCATTCCACACGACCTCGGAGGAGATCTGCGATCCGCCTCCGTTGAGCGTGGTCCCGCCGCACGCCAACGCATACGGGCTTGAGGCAGGGAAGTCAACGTGCAGCTTCCCATCCGTGACTCCGTCCGATGAGCCGCTGTCGCCCGCGGCAACGGTCACGGTTACGCCCAAAGTAGCGGCATCCTGCAAAGCTGCGTTCATCGCTGTCTGTGACTGTTGCGTCCACGAGTCCTCCGGGCCGCCCCAGCTGATCGAAATGACTGACGGCTTCCGCGTGGTGTCGTGAACGGCATCCGTGATGGCGTCTATAAATCCCTGATCGGTGTTCGGCGCGAAGTAGACCGCAATGTTTGCGCCGGGCGCAATCGAGCCGACGACTTCGATATCGAGCATCACTTCTCCATCTGCGCTCGAGCCAGGTGAGTTCGTTCCGCCGTCCACCGAAACAGCCGTGATCGAAGGTTCGGTAACACCAAGCTGGCTGAAGTAAGTCTGGAGATCCGTAGTGCTGTAACCGCCGCCCAGCTCTATAATCCCGACCGTCTGGCCGCTTCCCGTCGCTCCACTTGGAAAATTGTAGAGGGCCGCAACCTGCGGCGGCGTATAGCTTACCGCTGCGCTCTGCCGGGGACGGATTCGAACATGCGCCCGCGCCGCTGGCCGGTTATCCAACCCGAGC
This sequence comes from Terriglobia bacterium, assembly GCA_963723645.1. Taxonomy (GTDB): domain Bacteria; phylum Acidobacteriota; class Terriglobia; order Bryobacterales; family Bryobacteraceae; genus Bog-105. Next base: position 270,982 of record CAVRRR010000002.1, on the reverse strand, counting down.
ACGGCGATGACGTCGCCTTCCAGTTCCGCCGGGATAGTGAGCTCGCCGGTACGGGTACGGTACGTGGTCTTATCTTGGGAGCCCAGCCTGTAGCAGCCCAGTTTGGCCCCGAAAGCCTTGGCGAGTGCCGCTACCGTCCCGGCCAGCACCACGCGCCGTTTGGCCGTGCTACTTTCCACGACCGTGAGCCCGGCGTGGTGGGCAAAGTTTTCGACCCGCGCAATAACGGCAGGATCCGCGCCATACTCGGCCGCGAAGTGCGAGCGTGACACGCTTCTCGGTGCCTGGCCTTTCTCCTGAACCGGTTGGCCGCTCCTCCGAGCCAGAATTACAGTCACCTGTACCCGCGTCTCGGGCGAAACCGCACTGACTTCCTGCGCAGCAGGGATCGGCGGTCTCTCGCTCCCTCTTAAAACCACTCTCTTTTCGAGATCCATACACTTTCTCCTCCTTCGAATCGGGCAGTCTGTCCGGGACAGCCCCACCTTGGCCTTCGCCTTCTGTTCTCCTGCTGCTGAGTCTACCAGGACCCTGCCGTAAAATGAGGCAATCCGTGCCCTCTCCCCACATTCTTCCAGTCGAGTTCGAGATTCGCCGCCTATCCAGGTTCGACGAATTTTCTGAAGTCGTGCGGCTGCAGCGTGAGATCTGGGGTTATGACGACGTTGAGCTACTTCCGTTGCGCTTATTCGTAGTGGCGGACAAAATTGGGGGGCAAATTTTAGGCGCATTTGACTCTCGCAAGATGGTCGCATTTTGTCTCTGCATACCGGGGCTGAAACCGGGCGGGAAGTATTACCTTCACAGCCACATGCTTGGCGTGCTTCCCGCTTATAGGAACAGCGGACTCGGTCGAAAGCTGAAGCTTGAGCAGCGCCGTTATGCGATCGAGGCGGGAGTCGATCTTATCGAGTGGACATTTGACCCGCTCGAACTTAAGAACGCCTTCTTCAATATCGAGCGCCTCGGAGCCATCGTGAGGCGGTACGTTCACAATCAGTACGGCACCACTTCGAGCCATCTGCACGGGGGCCTGCCCACCGACCGACTTGTCCCGGAATGGTGGATCAAGTCGACGCGCGTCCGTGGCTTGTTGGAACACGGAGCGTTTGCTCGGCCGATCGCGCAGGGGAGTATCATGCTGCCGAAGGACATCGGGGACCTTCGTACGACCGCCCCCGCTCGTGCGCGCGATCTGCAACGCCAGGTCTGCGAGCAGTTCGATGAGTATTTTCGCGCAGGGCTCGCGGTGATCGGCTTTGAGCGGGGAGAGCAGGGCAGTAGATACTTATTAGGTCAATGGCCATCCTGATAGAGCGAATCGTTCTGCGGCAGATTCGCATGCCGCTCGTACATTTCTTTGAGACAAGTTTCGGCCGCACCTGCGAGCGCGACATCGTTCTTGTGGAAGTCATTTCAGACGGAGTCTCGGGGTGGGGCGAAGTCACGGCGGGCGAAAACCCTTTCTACAACGAAGAGTGGACCGCCTCGGCCTGGCCTTTGTTGACCGACTACGTGGCGCCCCGCATTTTCGGTTTCCCGTTTAGATCGGCGGCCGAAGTAGGAGCGCGTACCGCCCACATCCGCGGCCACAATATGGCCCGGGGTGGTGCTGAAGCGGCGGTTTGGGATCTGCAGGCTCGTCTGAGTGGGGAGCCTCTGTGGCAAACGATCGGCGCGGGCGCGAGGAAGGAGATCGCCTGCGGTGTTTCGATCGGCATTCAGGACTCCGTCGAGCAGTTACTGGAGAAAATCGAACGGGAACTCGCTGCTGGATACCAGCGCATCAAGCTGAAAATCAAACCGGGGTGGGATGTCGACGTAATTCGTCGCGTGCGGGAGTGCTTTCCGCACATCAAGCTGATGGCAGACGCCAACTCCGCGTATACCTTAGCCGATCTAGGACGCCTCAAAGAGTTGGACCAGTTCTACCTGATGATGATTGAACAGCCGCTGGCGCACGATGACATCATCGATCACGCTGCCCTGCAAGCCGTTCTTGACACGCCCATCTGCCTCGACGAATGTATTCGGTCCGTGCATCACGCCGAGCAGGCGATTAGACTGCAGGCCGGCAGAATCATCAACATAAAAGTTGGGCGCGTGGGAGGCTTCGCAGAAGCCAAACAAATCCATGATCTCTGCCAAGCGAACGGGATTCCTGTCTGGTGCGGTGGCATGCTCGAGGCGGGCATCGGCCGTGCACACAACATTGCACTCTCTACTCTTCCCAACTTTATTCTTCCAGGCGACGTCTCCGCCAGCCGGCGTTACTGGAAGCGTGACATAGTGAGCCCGGCGATCGAAGTTACTGCCCGCGGCACCATCGAAGTAAAAGAAAGCCCGGGCTTCGGCTATGAGGTAGACCACGACTATCTCGAAAGTCTTGTTATCCGGCGCGAAGAGTTACACGCCGAGTAGGCCAAGGCGCTGCAGCTTACGGCCAGAAGTCCGTGACGAGCCGATCACGGGGACATAGGCCCGCCCGAGAAAGCTCAACATAGGGCTGGGCCCCAGACCCTGTGCGGGGTGCGCAAAAAACCTCAACCATCGATGCTCGCCTTTGATCGTTGAGAACTCTGCCGTTCCCGCATCTATTTGCCTGCCGTGCTTGGAATACCGAAAGTACAGCTTGAGGCACGCCTTAAATCGACGGCTCGCTGTTCGCCCACTATTGGTTTCTGGTGCCCGTTTTAGCAGGGTAATAGCACGACAAGGCGGTGAGTTTACCTCCAGTTTTACCCTTTTAGATCACTTGCCCGGATCGTCCGAACTCCAGTACGCTTGATTCCTCGCATCTCTTGGCAGAGAGACCTACACGCCGGAGAACGAGTAAGGAGGGATCTTATGAACCGCTTTGATTGCACCGGGTGCGGGCTGCTTTTACGGCGATGCGGGCGGAGGCGTGCATAGCTTCCTATGTTCAACGGCCAAGTCATGGTAATAAGCAAGCCCGAAACTGATATTACGGCAGTTGGCGAAATTACGAATGACGGCCGCCTTTTTGGGAATTGGGGTGGCGAGACCGAGCAACACGCCGGATATTATGAGCTGCCCACTGGCAGCTGGGTCCAATTGCCGGATATACCGGGATACCCGCTCAACTTTGGGAGCAGAATGAACGATCAAGCTCAGGCTGTAGGATACGCTTGCCGCAATGGCACTTTCGATCTTGCTTCTCAGTGTGATGCCTGGAGTTGGGACGGCAGCAAGTATTCGGTGTACAGCCACCCGGGAGCGCTTTCCACCTTCGCATACGGTCTTAACGATAAAGGCAGGGAAGTCGGACTCTGGGACAAAGAGCCGAACGTCTATATTGGGTACTCGCGGTTTCGCGGCACGCTGCACGACCTCGTTCTCTCCGCTTACGGCGTAACCTTCACCGCGTACGATATCAATAACAACGGCGACATCTTAGCCGCGGCGCCGCTGGACCCGACCGGCTACTGGCCGTCCTTCATTTATCACGATCAAAACGGGATCGAACGGCTGCCCAACTATCCTGGTGTTCTACGCACGTTTTATCAGAAGATGAACGAGCGTGAAGATCTGGTCGGCATCTGGTTCAATGACGCCTCAGCGTTCCCGACTTACGGCTTTGTCGCTCTCCGTAAGTGAGAGAAACCGGCAGTGTTGAACAGAGCTCAGATCGGCGAACAAACGGCGGTCTGAGCTCTTCCGGATGCTCGCGCACATACCGGGTTAGTACGTGACGTTTTTGCGTGCCGCGCTTCTGGTCGATGCGGTAATTGCTCGCGAAGATCTCAAGTACGCCTTCCGCGCGATCAAAAATTGCGGCCCACCGCTTCTTCACGGCCGATACTGACACACCGAGCAGTGTGGCCAACTCGCGATCTGTGTGGCCATCGAGAGCTCGCACGAGAAGCGCCTGTTCTCCGGAGCTGAAAGCGCATCTCGGGCGCGCTGTCGTAAATAGCGGTAGGAGGGGATGGATCGGCACTGAGATTACACGTGCACGCGTTAAGCGAAGCAGCGATGGCCTTAGCGCCGAACCGGAGACACTGGGGGGACATGGTTGATTTTTGATCTGTTCGAAATTCGACTGCGTGTAGAACAGGCGCTCGGTCGCCCCGAAAGCCTCCACAAGAATCTGACTGACATTGAATCCGTTGTGTAGCCAAAGAGAACCTTGCATCATGAGCGCTTTTATTCGAGAGGCGGTCGCCTTGTCGCAATCGGGCAGGGGAAGACCAGAATGAACAATAACAATGTTCACGCCCTCGCAAACCAGCTTGGTTTTATCTACCATCCCAGGCGCGCAGAGGGGGGAAGAGGGAGAACGTGCGCCTTTAACGAGCTCATTGCCGACATAACGGATCGGCTTCCGCGCCAGCATGCTGGCGAATGCATCGGTAACGAACACGCTGGCCCCGAAACACAATGGCATTTGCCGCTCCCGGCCCACCACCCAGCCCTTCAGTAACCCCTCCGAGATCAGATGGGGCCAGGCTCTCAGAACGAGAGTTGTATCGAATCTTTGGTAAGCGAAAGCCTGCTGAAGGATGTTTGCGCAAGCTGGCACCTCCGCCGACCGCAGTTCGTGACCTTGCAGATCCATAGGGTCCGGGCTCGAAATCCGTTTGCTTCCGGATGACTCTAATGTACTCACTATTCGCATAATTCTACAGCGAACATTTCCCGCGTGAGGCTGTTTAGACGGACATGGGTAATGCTCGTTCAGAACAACAGGTGGGCGGCATTTGCATTGGCTTCATTGCGCCGATCCTGGAGCAGGCGGCTGGGACGCCGTTGCTTCCGAAGGCGTCCATGGCCGGTAGCGACCACCTGTTTTCGGGTTCGCAGCAGCCACCCGGATATCTCAGTGCGCCCCAAAGGCGCAAGTCACTAGCGGAGGATGGATCCACCCATGTAGTTGTCGGTAGGGCGTGGTAGCTGACAATCGATTTGGCTGGGTAACTGGCTGGATCGGAGCCTTGTGACAAAGCCAGCTTTAGGTTGGTGTGGAGGAAAGGGCCCTTACTTCTGTGTGCTTTGGAAGGAGCAAAGGTGAGGTGATTGGCGATGAGCCTGGAAACACCGTGTAAGATCCGGGTGCTGCAGAGAAAGCTGTAGGTGCTGCAGAGAAAGCTGTATTTGAAAGCGAAGCCAGAGCCGAACTACCGCTCTACCTGCTCTATGACAAGATTTACCGCGAGGATGTACTCGCTCTGCTTACGATTTGGCGAAAGCCAATAAAGGTGCGCCGGGCCTGGATGGGCAGAAATCCGAGCAGATCGAATCGCAAGGGCTGGTGGAATGGTGGGACCGCATCAGGAAAGAGCTTCGCGCGAAGGTATACAAACCACAACCGGTGCGGAGGGTCATGATCCCGAAGCCCGGAGGCGGGAAAGGCCGCTCGGGATTCCGACTATTCGGGACCGCGCAGTGCAGACTGCCGCCAAGCTGATTCTGAAGCCGATCTTTGAAGCGGACTCGATCCCGATGCCTAGTGCTATCGACCGAAGCGAAGCGCGCAAGACGCGATGCAGAAGGTGCATACGTTACTGTGCGAGGGCTACACCGACGTATTCGACGCCGATTCGTCCAAATACTTCGACACGATTCCGCATCGGGAACTCCTTCAGTTTGTCGCTCGATGGATCGAGACATGCTGCATTCGATCAAGATGTGGCTGAAGGCTCCGATCGAAGAGCGGGACGAGCACGGGAAAGGCATTTCAAGCCCGAGTCATCAACTACGCCGACGATTTCGTGATTCTCAGCCGGGGTTACGCGGCGGAGGCGCTGGACTGGACGCGTAAGGCAATGACACGGATTTGACTGACTCTGAACGAGACGACGACCAGCATCAAGCAGGCGCGCACGGGGACATATCCGCCCTGGAAAAAATTGAAGACGTTCGAGCCGAGGAACGGGATGTCGAAGGACAGGAAGAACACGAGGAGCCCAACGGCTTTCCACTTTGGCCAGTTCGAGACATCGCGAGTCACTATGAAAAAGAGGACCGAAGTGATTGCCATCGTGCCTGTGACAGCGAGCCCGTACATGGCAGCGAGTTTCACCGATTCGCGGAACGTGAGCACAAGCACCAGACAGCCGACCGCAAGCAGCGCATTGACCTCCGGAATATAGATTTGACCCTCTGTTTGTTCGGAAGTATGATGCACAGTGACGTTTGGAAAGTATCCGAGTACCATTGCTTGCCGCGTCAAACAGAATGCACCCGATATCAGCGCTTGAAAAGCGATAACCGTCGCCGCGCTCGATAGAATGACAAGTCCGATTGTCGCAAGCCCCGCCGGAACCTGCGCAAAGAAAGGATTGTCGATCGCGTGCGGATGCGCGAGCATGAGTGCACCCTGACCCATGTACCCTAGCAGCAAGGCCGGAAAGACGAGTCCCAGCCACGCCCGGCGGATGGGCGCGCGGCCGAAATGGCCGAGATCGCATATAAAGCTTCGCCTCCCGTGACCACCAGCACAACCGAACCGAGAATCAGCAAACCATGCACCGAATAGGCGGCCGACGCTGCCCGTCCCGCGGCGTTGGATCGCGAAAAGCCCGATCCGAATTACGCCCGTCAGGGGCACAACCCACGGGCTTGAATGCTACGTTTGCAACCGTGAGCCCTTCGACAGCGTTCAGCACCGAAATGGCTGGTGTGATCACGCCGTCACCGAAAGAAGCGCTGCGCCGATTACTCCAGGGAGGGCGATTCCCGTTACGCGTCCACGATGAACCGATCCGCGCGAAAGCGATCCGGTACCAGCGCCAACAGGGCGAAATTCCCGCGCTCGCCGTGATGGTCGGTACGCAGAATGAAGTACAGATACTTAACCGTGACCACCAGGATGAGCGCCTAGATCATCAGAGAGGGAATTCCGAGCACGTCCTCAGCACTCACCTGCTTGCCTCCAGCGGAGAGCAGGCATTCATGAAAGCGTGTACAAAGGGCTGGTGCCAGTGTCGCCAAACACCACCCCCAGTGCCGCGAGCAGACTCGAAGGAGGGGAGGCATTCCGGATTGGCCGGTCGGAGTGAGAAGCGGTCGCAGTTATTGGAGGTACGGGTGCTCTGGTCATAGTTCGTTCACTACTTAGCTTACGTACTCAACCCAACAGATGTTTCGGCCTCACTTATACCTTCCTTACATGTTTTACTTTACGATTGGTAACAGGGCTCTCGACGGGTGAACCTCATTATGTTCGAGCCGAGAACGATTTCGCAACGAAGGAAAGACTAAAATGCTGACTTACCTTATCGGCATGATCATTAATGATCCTGAGGCTGGCGGCGGCTCTGCGTCTGGCCAGCTTTACTGCCTGGCGGCATAGGCGCGCTTAAAGGACGTTGAGCTCCTAACAAGGAGCGCATACGGCCTAAGGAGGCGCATGGGCCCTAAAACCTCTCATCCGCTCCAACCAAATCCTGCCGCAGAGTAAGCCTTCGCGCAGCTCTCTAAATATTCCAAAACATTCCTCGTTCACCCTTACTTCTCGAGATCATCCCCATCTGTTCGAACTGTGCCTTTTCGACCGGCCTAAGATCCCAGTGTTCCGCTGTTATTGCCTATGATTCTCCGACGGTTATTCTGAATAAATGCTGGAACCGGGGATTTTTCGTGAGTACGACATTCGTGGCGTTGCTGATACGGAACTGCTCGACGATGACGTCGTTCTGCTTGGTCGTGGGCTCGCTACCTATCTCATAAGGCACAGCAGCAGCCGCGATCTATGCCTGGCGAATGATTGCAGGTTGAGCAGCCCGCGTCTGCACGACGCATTGCTCAAAGGTTTTCTTGCTGCGGGCGCCCGGGTCATGGATGTCGGAACTGTACCCACCCCCGTTCTTTACTATTCGGCGATTCACTTCAAAGCTGGGGGCGCCGTCATGATTACCGGCAGCCACAACCCGCCCGAGTATAACGGTTTCAAGACCGTGTGCGGGACCGGAACCCTGCACGGTAACTCGATCCAGGAAGTGCGTAAACTAATCCAGCTCAGCGATTTCGAATCCGGCCAGGGCAGTGTTCAACAGGTGGACGCTGTAACCCCTTACGTGGACGAAATCACCTCCCAATTCAAGTTTTCCCGCAAAGTGCAGGTCGTGTTCGATGCCGGAAATGGAACAGCCGGTCCTGTGCTTCATCGCATGCTTGAGAAGCTGAACGTCAGCGCCACTCGACTGTACTTCGAAATGGACGGCAACTTCCCAAATCACCATCCCGACCCAACGGTTCTCAGCAACCTCTCCGATTTGCAGAAGGCAGTTGCCAAGCAGCACGCCGAACTAGGTATCGCCTTCGATGGAGACAGCGACCGAATCGGTGCTGTCGATGAGAACGGGTCGGTAGTTTACGGCGATATGCTCTTGCTGATCTTCGGACGCGAAATACTTACGCGCAAACCGGGCGCCACGTTCATCGGCGAAGTGAAGTGCTCGCAGGTGATGTATGACAAACTGGCCGAGCTCGGCGGCAAGCCGATCATGTTTAAGACCGGCCACTCGCTTATCAAGGCCAAGATGAAAGAAGAGCACGCGGAACTGGCGGGCGAGATGTCCGGACACATGTTTTTTGCTGATCGATACTTCGGGTACGACGACGCTCTGTATGCGGCCTGCCGCTTACTCGAGATCATCTCCGACTCCGGCCAACCCCTCTCTTTCCAGATGCAAGGAATCCCTCACATGGTTTCCACTCCTGAGCTGCGCATTGATTGCTCGGACGATCTGAAGTTTCGAGTGGTCGAAAAAGTGGGTGACATCGTGCGGCGCCGTCACCGGGTCGTCGATGTAGACGGTGTACGTGTGCCGTTTGACAACGGTTGGGGTCTGGTCCGCGCCTCCAATACGCAGCCGGTCCTAGTCATGCGCTTCGAGGCGACATCGAACGACTTGCTTGACAAGTACCGGAACGAAATGGAGGAAATTGTCGAACAGGCAAAGGACGAGGTGGACGCCTCACACTAGCCTGCTTCGAGGTGTGCTGGAAACCTGGGCCTGACACTGAGCGGGCGTCACCATTCGCTAGTTACGGGAGCCGACGTTCTCCGTGCGCCCGGCGAGCGGCTTGACTATCGGTCCGCCACACACACCCACGCCCGTGTTCATCAGCGCGCTGAGCAGGTTGAAGAGCACTGCGTAAACTACCTGCTCCGTGACGAGCTGCCTGCCCGGCATGCGAAATGTCCCGGGTAACTCTTTTGTGATCTGCACACGCACGGAATGGGGCGAATTGCGCCCCGATCTGTCCTTATGATTGGCCAGTGACAGCGGAGTCTGAAGGACGTTGCCTGACGTGCCGTCAACATAGAACTGGCAGCGCGAGAACCAGCCCAAATTTCCGGGATCCGCCGCATCGAACAGAAGCAGCGGTGCTTGCCGTTCACTGGCAGATAAATCGAGGGACATGACCCGTGGCTGGTCATCGATCTTGAAGCCGAATCCGGCCTGCTTTGCAATGCTGCCGACGAACTCCGGGTCCAATTCGAGCAACAAATACTTATTTGATCCAGCCTCCAGAACTTGCATCGGTAAACTTCATTTTAGCCATGACTTCCGGCCGCTAAGTTTCGATGCAGTTTTTGCGCGTGTTCTCTATAGATCTCGTGATCCCGCTCGCTGAACTGAATCAGTTTCACCGTGTGGATGGGTTGGCTGTGCTCCCGAAGCCAGTCCGCTACGGTGCGCACCGCGATCTCCGCCGCCTCGCCGATTGGAAATCCGTAGATCCCCGTACTGATCGAAGGAAAGCTCATCGTTTTCACGCCTTTTTCGGCGGCTAGTCGAAGCGAAGTCGCGTAGCAGGAGGCGAGCAGTTCCCTTTCGCCATGCTGGCCATCCTCGTAGCGCGGTCCCACCGCGTGAATCACGTACTTGGCTGGTAACAGCCCGGCGCGCGTGACGACTGCACTTCCTGTCGCGCAGCCCCCATCCTTCTCGCGGATCTCGTCGAGCTCGCGCATAATGGCGGGACCGCCCGCCCTATGAATTGCTCCGTCAACGCCCCCGCCACCCGCCAGAGCGGAATTCGCGGCATTCACGATTGCATCCACTCGGATCGCCGTGATGTCGCCCTTCAACAGCTGTAAGTGCGCGAGCCCAAGCTGAATGGAGTAGTCGGAAGACATATTAGGGTAGTTGCGTCAAACGCAGCTTTCGATTGCCTGCAGCAGCTTATCCACGTTCTCGTCGTTAGCCAGCGGCCCCATCGCCCCGATCCTCAGGATCTTTCCAGCAAGCTGCCCCAATCCCGACGCAATCTCGATACTGTACTCGTCGAGAAGCTTCTGCCGGAACTTCGCTTCGTCCATTCCGTCCGGCGGTATGACCGTGCTCAAGTGCCAGAGCCGCTGCTCGGGGTCTTTCACCAACGGCGTGAACCCGAGGCGCACCAGTCCCTCGACAAGCCGCTGTCCCGCGCGCTTATGTCGGTTCCAACGATTGCGAACGCCCTCCTCCTGAATGGCCGCAAGCGCCTGATGCATCGCGTAATAGAGCGGCGGCGAAGGTGTATGGTGATACGTGTTGGGCGGCTCGAAGTAGGCCGACATCAACTTCAAATCTAGATACCACGTGAAGGGCAATTCCCGCCTTCCCATCAGGATCTCCCACGCCCGATCCACAATCGAAATCGGCGCAAGGCCTGCCGGGCAGCTTAATCCCTTCTGAGAACAGCTGAACGCTACGTCGATTCCGACCGAATCCAGTTCCACCGGCATCGCGCCGAGCGAAGTTACGCAATCCGCGATCACCAGCGCGCCCGAATCCTTTGCGGCCGGGGCGATGGCGCGTCCGGATTGGTAAGCGCCGGTCGAAGTTTCAGCCTGCACGAAGGCGACGATCGATGGCCGTTCCCGGTGAATCGCTTCCCTGGCTTCTTCCTCGGTAAAAACTTCGCCCCACGGCTTCTGCACGCGGATCACGGTCGCCCGCTGCCGGTCCGCCATCGTGGCGATGCGTTCAGCAAACAGACCTGCCGAGAAAATTAGAAACTTGGACTGAGGCTCGACGAAGTTTGCGATCGCGGCTTCCATTGCGCCGCTACCCCCGGCGGGGACCACATACGTCCGCTGGTTACTTGTGCCGAAGACCTCTCGTAAGCCCGCCTGGATCTCGCGTGTCACCTCCAGAAAATACGGGTCGCGAAGACCCACCACCGGCTGGGCCATTGCTTCATACGCCCTGGGCTCCACCATTGCCGGTCCGGGGCCATACAGCAGACGTTTGGGAGGAGCGATGCGTCTCGTCGCTGCGATTGTCGCCATTCATCCAAAGTATCAAGCGGCTCGATGATTAGCGCAGCAATAACCGGAGTGTTCTGTTTCGATGCAATGAAGACAATAGGGGTGTTGAGGTTAGAGCGCAGTGAGTATTTCTGAGCGCATAGCGGGACTTGATTGGGAATCCGTCCGCCTAAATTTACAGGGCTTTGGATGTGCAGTCCTCAAAACCTTTCTGTGCCCGCGCGAATGCGAGTCCCTCGCCAGTAGTCACGGGGAAGAAGACCTGTTTCGAAGTAAGGTCGTAATGGCGCGGCATGGTTTCGGCCGGGGCGAATACAAGTATTTTCGTTACCCGCTGCCTGATACCGTATCGCTCCTGCGGGCGGAGCTATACCCGGCGCTCGCGCACATCGCAAATTGCTGGAACGAGACTATGGGTATGGAAGTGCGCTACCCCAACAATCACTCAGCATTTCTAGAACGCTGCCATCAGGCTGGACAACGCAAACCCACGCCGCTCCTGCTTGCGTATGGCACTGGCGACTATAACTGCCTTCATCAGGACCTCTATGGCGAGCATGTCTTCCCTCTCCAGGTAGCCTTTCTACTATCGCAGCCGCAGGAGGATTTTAGCGGAGGCGAATTCGTCTTGACGGAACAGCGGCCGAGGATGCAGTCGCGCGCTGAAGTAGTGCCCCTGTCTCGCGGAGACGGTGTCGTTTTCCCGGTGCATCATCGCCCAGTTCAGGGCACGCGCGGCTTCTATCGCGTTAAGATGCGCCATGGTGTAAGTCGTGTGCGATCCGGCCGCCGGCACACGTTGGGCATCATATTTCATGACGGCCTGTGAGCAGCAATCTTTTCCGTTCGACAGGCGATCTGTCCGTGAGGAGGTTGCCTTGGGCGACGCTGTAGAGCAATTAGGAGATCGCGTCTTCTTACTTAATGGCTTTGCCCGCGAGAGTGCTGCGGACTTGGTTGCTGCTATCGCCGAAGTCGCTGCCGGTTCTCCGTTTCGGTTCATGGCAGTTCGGGGCGGCCACAAAATGTCCGTAGCGATGACGAATTGTGGACATCTGGGCTGGGTAAGCGATGAGAGCGGCTACCGCTACGATCCCCTCGATCCCGTGAGCAGGGAACCCTGGCCGGCAATGCCGGCAATCTTTCACGATGTCGCCGTGGCAGCGGCAGCGCGGGCGGGATTTGCCACATTCGAGCCGGACGCTTGCCTGGTCAATCGCTACGAACCCGGCGCGCGAATGGGGTTGCACCAGGATAAGAACGAGCAAGATTACGGCGCCCCGATCGTATCGGTCTCGCTTGGTCTGCCGGCCACCTTCCTTTTCGGCGGAATGCGTCGCGCTGACCGGCCCCAGAGAATCCGTTTGGAGAGTGGGGATGTGGTCGTCTGGGGAGGCCCCGCGCGCCTCGCCTATCACGGAATAGCGCAGCTGCCTGACGGCGAGGACCCACTCACCGGTCGGTCACGCCTGAATCTGACCTTCCGAAAGGCTGGCTAGAAAGCGAGTCTCGGCTACTCGGTTTCCAGGCTGCTTTCCGCCCACTCCACGGCCGATACCTCCGGACCGCCCTTGAGCTGCCGGGCCACATCCTCTACCAGTTCGTTGTTGCGGCTGCTCGATTCGAAAGTGGCTCGGACCGCGACCTCCTCACCCTCTTCCAATTCTTCGCTGCGCAACTCCTGCAGAAGCAACGGACGCTCTGCCAAAGCACGCAGCATAAGCGCCCGGACCTCCTGCTCGTAAGAGGCAGGGCAAACGGCAGACAGCCGGTAAATGACGGCCCGGTCCACTCGGGCCAGGGACCTGCGATCGATAAGGCGAGAGATCGGCCGGAACATAAGATTGATTCCCACCAGCAGCACGGTTACAAAAACGGCATCGAGCATCTCGCCTGCACCCGCACACGCGCCCACTGCCGCTGAGCACCATAGCGTTGCGGCAGTATTCAGGCCCCGAATGTTGCCGCCGTCCTTCATGATGGCTCCCGCTCCCAGAAATCCCACGCCGGAGACGACGTATGAGATGACATTCGTCGTGGCGGGGCCGCCCACCGTAGAACCCAGATCCACGAAAGCCGCAGCCCCAAAACACACAAGCGTGTTGGTCCGCATGCCGGCCGCTCGCTGCCGCCACTGCCGCTCCGCCCCGATGAGCGCTCCCAGCAGAAGGGCGATCAGCAGCCGTGGAAAGGTCGGCTGCTGGAGTAAAGCGACCTTATCTGTCCACCAGTGCAGCCAGGGGTTAAACATGTTTATAGTGTCGGGCCGCCGTGAGCCTTACTTTTGCGCGGCGGGGTCGCTTGTGGGCGGCGGAGCATGATCGACCGCCGCCCGAGATCCCAGTAACTCTGTCAAGACCGGAGTTACCGCATTCGCCCAGACCTGATATGCTTTCACCGTCGGATGGAGCTTGTCAGTTGCGTTCATCATGCCATCGAACAGCCTTCCCTTGCCGTCCGCTAGTTTGTCATTGATGTTTAGATAACGAATCCGTTTGCCATCGGCAAGTGTTGCCAAATTGTTGTTGATCCTGACGATTAGCGGCTCAAGAGTCATATCGTCGTTCCTGGGAAAGATTCCCATAAGCACTACCGTCGCCGAGGGAGCCTTGTCCCGAATGCTGTCCACAATGGCGCGCAGACCGCGCGTGACATCTTCCACCTTGGCGTCTGCATTCCCGTGAAACGTAGAATCACCCACATTGTTCGTGCCGGCGAGCAGTACCACTACCTTGGAGTTCACTCCGTCCAGTTCTCCGTTGGCCAGCCGCCACAGAATATTTTGCGTCCGATCCGCGCCCCATCCAAAATCAGCCGCGTTCCACCCGAAGAAGTTTTGTTTCCAGTTAGCCAGCAGCTGAGGGTAGTCCGTAGCACCCCATCTTCGAGTGATCGAGTCGCCTTCGAAATATACGTCGATCTCCCCCTGGGTCGCTTTCGTGAGCAGCTGGGAATGAGCTACCAGCGATTTTGCATCTGTTCGAAAAACCGGTACATCTGCCGGAAACTCCCACGAAATCGGATGATAGCCGAGCCACTTGTCCGCCCACGGAATGAAGTATTTCCAGTTCGGCGCATCCGTGTGGCCCGCGTCATGCTGCCGCCATGCTAGCTGGCCATCGAGTAATCCATCATTGACCGGCGGCATCTTCGCGCTGTGATAATCCTCATCTACTCCCAAATCTCTCGCGCCTAATAACCGGTACACACCGCCTGCCGCGACCGTTGCCATGAAGCTGCCGTGCTGGTCCAGCCATTTCGCGTCCCCCATCTCCGGCACCCCATAGCTGATGAATGTCGGCCGAGGTGCGCACAAGGCAATCAGTTCATTCGAGTCGACCGGCAAGTTGCTCGCATTCATGCCTCCGGTTGCCCCTTGAGATCCGCCATACTTCAGAAAGCTGCCCGCCATCCAGTGGTACTCGCCCGTCCCTGTGAGATTCTCTACCGCCTCTCCAAAATTTCGCCGGTGCGGTTTAACGCCGCCTTCTCCCGAAGAACCGATCAGCGCGACGGCGAAGCGAGTATCGAACGCCATCGTCACAAGTGCGGCCTTACCATAGCGAGACACGCCTTCAATGCCAACGCGTTTGGCATCCATGCTCTTGTCGGTTTGAAAATAATCGAGCGCGCGCGAAGCACCCCACGCCCAAGCTCGAAGCGCGCCCCAGTCGTCCGGCTTGCGCGGTCGCCCCTCGTTAGTGAGACCAATAATCCCCTTCGTCAGACCCGCGCCATAATCCGCTTGAATGCTGTTTGTATCCAGCAGCGCGTAACCCCACCCTCCGGCTAAAAGCTGTTCGGTCGAAGGCGGATCGCTCCCCATCATCTTCTTGAACTCCGGGTGGCTCGCGATGAACTGCCGGATCGCCACGCTGCTGAACAGGATCATCACCGGCAAGGGACCTTTCGCGTTTGCCGGTGTCACCACCGTCATCTCGAGATCCACGCCGATTGCCGGGTACGCCGAACTATCTACGTGCCCGATTAGCTGCTTTTCGATGACCGGAAAAACTCCTATTTTCGAATCCCTGCTACTCTTCAAGGTCCAGGTCACTCTAGGCACGCTGGCCGGAATGCGGCCAACCACCTCGCGCTCAAAGTCTTCTACGATTTCCGGGCGTCGCTCGGTCCACCACTGTTGCGGCGACGTGACCCGCTGCCCGTCTTTCATCATCAGCGCGTCCGGCAAATCGCCATATGGATTTGCGTCCCGCTCATCGTAATTAGCGTGATTGCTGTCTTTCTCGTTTCCGCTCGGCCCAGCACGAAGCGTTTTGATCCCCAGCTGGTCCATCATGTTTTGATGGTCCTGTTCTGCGGTCCACTTCAGTGG
The DNA here is from genome assembly GCA_963723645.1 of Terriglobia bacterium. GTDB lineage: Bacteria > Acidobacteriota > Terriglobia > Bryobacterales > Bryobacteraceae > Bog-105. The sequence goes on along the minus strand of CAVRRR010000002.1, from coordinate 255,419 downwards.
CGGCGATTGTGTTGCCGCCGATACGCAAACCACGAGAGCGAAAGCGCTCGATAGGGCGATCCTCGACAGGCGCTGTGCCCGGCTACCGCGACAAGTCATCTTGTTTTCTCGAACAAACATGTTACCGGAACCCGATCTTCCGCCCGTGTTCGCTAACAAACCCCCGGAATGCTTTAAACCGCGTCATGAATTAACGCCGGAGGCGAGAAAGCCGCCGTCGACTGCGATGCAAGTACCGGTCATAAACGACGCGCCATCCGAAGCCAGAAGAACTGCGGCCCCAACCACTTCCTGCGGATCACCGAACCTTTTCATCGGGGTGCGGAGCAGTATCTCGCGCCCTCGCTCAGTCCCCGATAACAGCTTCCTGTTCAGTTCTGTTGGAAAAACACCAGGCGCGATCGCATTTACACGAATGTTATCCGCAGCCCACTCGATAGCGAGGCTGCGTGTCAGCGAAAGTACCGCCGCTTTCGACGCGCAGTAAGCAGCCACCTCCTGGAAAGCAACGTAGGACCCTAGAGAAGCAATATTGATGATGCGGCCCGCACCGGCGGCTTTCAGATCCGCGTGAAACGCCTGACAGCCTTGCAGCACTCCTTGAAGATTCGTCTCAAACAAGCCTGCCCATTCGTCGTCGGATACATCGAGGGTTGGCTTACGAAAAGTGACGCCCGCTGCGTTAACGAGGATGTCAACCCGCCCGAAGGTTTTTACGACCAAATCGCGAAATTGTTCGACGGTGTCACGAGCCGAAACGTCTACATATGCGGCAAGCGTTTTACGTCCCAAGTCGCGGATCTGCTCGCAAACTGAACCGAGCAGCTCCACCCGCCGGCCTGCCGGCACGATGTCGGCTCCGTGTGCGGCAAGCCCGATACTGATTGCCTTGCCCAGACCTGAGGACCCGCCCAACACTACTGCTACAAGCCCACTCAAGTCAAACGAAGTTTTACTCAAACGCCTCCATTGATTCAGGTCGCCAACAAACTCGTACTATACAGACGCTCGATATCGTAGGCATGGCTTTCGCGTAGGAGCATGTCAGATAATCGCTTCGAGTAGCGAAGAAATGCGTATCGTTGACGTTCGCCCCTACACTGTGACTGTTCCGCTTCAGGCCGCCTTGCGACATGCGAACGGATGCCATTGGGGACGTTTTGTGCGAACCGTCATTGAAGTCGAAACTGACAACGGGCTAATCGGATTGGGCGAGATGGGCGGCGGCGGAGAGTCCTCCGAAGCGGCCATTAGGGCTCTGAAAACCTACCTCATCGGGCACGATCCCGTGCGGCTCGAGGAGATGCGCTTTCTTATCGCCAATCCGACAGCCTCTCTATACAACAACAGGACGCAATTGCTTGCCGCCCTGGAATTTGCTTGCCTCGACATTATGGGACAGGCCTGGAATGTCCCGATCCACGCAATCTTAGGCGGCAAGCTTCGTGATCGCGTGCCCTTTGCCTCATACCTGTTCTGGCGCTTCGCCGATGAGAAGACCCGAAGCGGTGAAGTTCGAACGCCGGATCATCTGGTTGCACTCGCCCGCGATTTAAAGCAACGATTCGGCTTCAAGAGCCATAAACTCAAGGCCGGAGTTTTCCATCCTGACTACGAAGTAGAAGCGTTTCGCGCGATCGCCGCCGAGTTTCCCGACGACAGTGTGCGCATCGATCCAAATGGCGCTTGGTCGACTGAGCAGGCCATCCGCGTGGGCCAAGCCATTGAGCATCTGCGTAACGATTATCTGGAGGATCCGGTTTACGGCCTCAACGGATTGCGTCGCGTGCGCCAGATGGTTCGGATCCCGCTCGCCACTAACACTGTTGTGGTCAACTTCGAGCAATTATCTGCCAATGTACTCGATACCGCCTGCGACGTAATCCTCCTCGATACGACTTTCTGGGGTGGCATCCGTTCCTGTATCAAAGCAGCTGGTGTGTGTGAGACGTTTCAGCTGGGCGTCGCCGTTCACTCTTCCGGTGAACTTGGGATTCAACTCGCTACCATGCTGCATCTGGGCGCAGTGATACCGAACCTGTCCTTTGCCGCAGATGCGCATTATCATCATCTGACGGACGATATCATCGAGGGCGGATTGATGGAGTATAAGGGCGGCTCCATCGCGGTTCCCGAAGGCTCTGGCTTGGGCGTGAAACTCGATCGCGAGAAGCTCTGGCAGTATCAGGAACTGTACAAAGAACTCGGCGGATATCCCTACGATCAAGATCCGCTTCGTCCGGGATGGGCTCCCATCATTCCGAACGATCGTTGGGCCGATCCGCACGACACCACTTGCCCGAACCTGAGAACCAGATGAAAATCCTCCGGGCGCTTGCCTGCGTTGTTTTTTGCGCGATGACCCCGATGCGTGCTGAAGACGGGCATTTAGCTTGGCTGCGCTACGCCCTCATAAGAGACCCGAACGTACGCCAGATGTATCAACGGTTACCGGCCGCGACGGTCGCTTTGGATTCGTCGCTGCTCGAGCAAACTGCACAACAAGAGCTGGTTCGCGGTGTCCGGAGCATGCTAGGCCGAACCTTGCGAGTCGATGCCACATTGCCCGATGAAGACTACGTCCTGCTCGGTAAGCTCGCGTCCGTGAAGCGCGCGGTTCCCACGATGCTCTTACCCGAACGCCTGGCTGATGACGCATATCTGTTGAAAACGACCGTTGGGCGCGGCCACAAAATCCTTCTGATCACCGCTGGTAGCGATCGAGGCGTGTTGTACGGCACCTTCGCCCTGCTGCGGAAGATCGCATTGCAAGAGGATCTCGATAACGTTGACGAGCATAGTGCACCGTATGCTCCCGTCCGCTGGACAAATGAATGGGACAATCTCGACGGCAGCATAGAACGGGGTTACGCTGGGCGCTCCATCTTCTTCGATAACGGGAAAGTAGTCGAGGACTTGACTCGTGCCGGCGAATACGCCAGGCTGCTCGCCTCGATCGGCATCGACGGCTGCACCATCAATAACGTCAACGCGAGTCCGATGGCTCTCTCCTCCGACTTCCTGCCGCAGCTCGCCAGGATCGCCGATGTGTTTCGCCCGTGGGGTGTGCGGCTTTCTCTCTCCGTTGATTTCAGCAGTCCGCAGTCACTAGGCCATCTGCACACATTCGATCCTGCTGATCCCAAAGTGGCCTCCTGGTGGAAAGGCAAAGCGGACGAAATCTACAGAGTCATCCCTGATCTGGGCGGAATGGTTCTGAAAGCAGATTCGGAGGGCCGTGTCGGTCCTTCTACTTACGGGCGTACTCACGCCGATGCTGCTAACGTCATCGCGCGAGCATTAAAGCCGCATGGCGGCGTCCTAGTCTATCGAGGATTCGTCTACAACCACTACATGGACTGGCGCGACCTGAAAAACGATCGTGCTCGTGCCGCCTACGACAATTTCGCCACGCTGGACGGCAAGTTCGAAGAAAACGTTCTGGTTCAGATCAAAGAAGGCCCGATTGACTTCCAGGTACGCGAGCCGGTATCTCCCCTCATCGGCGCGTTGAAGCATACGAACCAGACAATCGAATTTCAGGTCACGGAGGAATATACGGGACAGCAGCGGCATCTGTGTTTTCTTCTTCCGATGTGGGAAGAAGCGCTTAACTTCAATATTCAGGTCGACAACCGGCCCACCTTGGTAAAGAACGTCGTAGCAGGAAAGAGCTTTCACCGGCCGCTCGGAGGCTTTGTCGCGGTCACGAACGTTGGTCTCGATCAAAACTGGCTTGGCTCCGACATGGCTATGGCGAACCTGTATGCATTCGGTCGCATCGCGTGGAACGCGGACCTGACCGCAACGCAAATCGTCGATGAATGGACCAGGCTGACATTTAATTCCAACGATCTTGTGGTTAAGACCATTGATGATCTACAGCTCGAATCGTGGAGAGTGTACGAGCGATACACCGGGCCGCTCGGAGTGGGCGGTCTCACAGACATTGCCGGTGATGCCCGGCACACCTATATCGGCAGCCACTATGGACCCGGCATCGAATCCTCTGAGCGCAACGGCTGGGGCCAATGGCACCGCGCGGACAAAGAAGGTATAGGCATGGATCGCACGATCGCGACCGGGACAGGCTATGTCGGACAATATCCGCCTGGAGTTGCGGCCATTTACGAATCGCTCGAGACATGTCCCGATAGCTTATTGCTGTTCTTCCACCACGTTTCGTACAAGTATCTTTTGCATTCAGGAAAGACCGTCATTCAACATATCTACGATTCGCATTACGAGGGAGCAGCCGAAGCCTGGAGTTTTCCGGAGCGCTGGAGATTTCTGTCCGGCCTTGTTGACGAGGAGCGTTACGGCGCGATCTTGAAGAAGCTACAGTATCAGGCCGGTCACGCGATCGTCTGGCGGGACACCGTATGCGATTGGTTCTTACATGAATCCGGCATCCCCGATGCGAAGGGACGAGTTGGTCACCACCCGGATCGGGTCGAAGCGGAAGCAATGTCGCTGGACGGCTACAGAGTTATGGATGTCTCGCCACCGGAGGATGCCTCCGGAGCAAAAGCGATTACTTGCCCTGCTGAGAAGTGCGTCGCTCGCATCAAGTTCGAAGGTAAGCCCGGTTGGTACAACCTGGTTGTGCAGTACTTCGACCAGAACAACGGAGTGTCACACTTCCAGGCTTTCCTTAACGGTCAGAGCGTGGACGCGTGGGCGGCAGATCTCCGGTTGCCCACATATAAACCCGATTCGAATTCCAGCACTCGGCAGGTCATTCCTGGGTTGGCGTTGCGGCCCGGCGACGAGATCAGCATTACGGGCATCCCTGATAGAGGAGAGCGCTCCCCGATCGATTACATCGAGACCAGACCTGTGTCGGATTCTAACGCGACCTTCGACCCGGCTGATTGACCAGGCCGATTTCGAACTTGGTCAGGAACTTGGATTTAGAACTCTATGGTGGGCCCTACAGAACTCGAATCTGTGACCTCTACCGTGTCAAGGTAGCGCTCTAACCAACTGAGCTAAGGGCCCGTTCAGGCGGAGTTAACTCCAAACATAACACGGCGGAGAACATAGCTTCCGGCCATTCGAAGCTGCGGAACGGCGTCGACACCGTAAAGATTTTCTACAACATGAGCAGTAATGGTGCTGAGATGTGCGGTCCCTGAAATACCGAGCCGATGCGTAGTTGACCCGTGACCCTGATCGTAAGAAGGTCCAGTGTATGATCGGTTCTCTACCGTGTCGGGTTCGAGACAAGTCTCAGCTTCGCGGCGTCGGGTGTGGAGACAATCAAGCCGCCATTCTTGGTCATATGCATATCGCCCGCCACCAACTGGTTGCGGTAATGACGGAGATCGAACTTGAACCAATCGCCGGGCGATGTATCGATCAGGGTCAAATCGGTGTTCTGCATCGTGAGTTTTCCGAACTTTAGAACGCCTCCTTCGAGCCGGATGAAGTTCTGACCGCTGCCGTCCCGCTCGGGGAGTTCCGCTTTATCCGTCCCGTAGTCCTCTTCCAGGTTTCCGCCGCTGGTAAAGTGAACAGCTGTCACTCTTCCGACCTTACGCGGCGGCGGGAGTAATTCGTCGGTGCAGATGTAAATCGAGTCTTTATCCACCTGAATAGCTTTCGAGTCTTTCACATTTGCCAGGTCCGACGGGTTCAGCTTCATCGAACGAAGGAACCCTTTGACTGGCATCTTGAGCACCTTTAAACTGCTGATTCTGATCCGCAAGCGACCATCCGGCGTCGCATCGATCGGTCCGGTTAGTTGGATCGGCAGAGGAAGGAGCCTGTGTAGAGTCGCGTTGATCTGGATTTCCTGTCTCCCTCGCGCGCTGATGCGTACATTGCTGAGCTTGGAATTTTTCAAGGCGCCCGAACTGACAACACGCGAGAGATCGTCCAGGCTGATCTCCGTTACCCCTTCGTCGACTGCGACCTTGAAAGACGTCGGATCGTCTAGCGAAGGCGGCGTCCCGGGCCGCGTTGGGAAAAGCCGGCCTCGCAACCATCTTGCTTTCAGCTGTACTCCCGACGCTTCATAGAAGATCACACGATGAGCGGTAACAGTCGTAGAGGTCGTTTGTTCCCGATCCGGGTCTATGCCGTTTTCGGCCCGCGGAGCTTCTTCAGCACTTGCGCTTGCGCTCGCTTTCTCTGAGACGCCAGCGCGATTTGTTGAACTCTCCTCATGCTTCGTTTTTGAGCTGCATCCGCTCAGCAGCAAAGCTGTCACAATCGACAGCTGGAGAGTTAACAGTTTTACCCCGGGCATTGGAAACCTGAATAACGTTAGAGGCGCATCCCTGTGAGAAGCGCTAATTTATTGGAAATGATCACCGCGGGCAACTCTACACTCGGGTAGGATCCTGCCCTTCAACCACACGCTAGCATGTACGCGTTACCATCTAATTGTTGCCTCGTCTAATGCTTTGACCAGTGCTGAGTCTAAATCGCGTTAGCTGGCGTAGAAACGGCTTCCATCAGAAGCTCTAAGGAGAATTGAATGAGAACGAATTTGGCCACCCTATTTCTGGCTGTCGGACTGGTCGCAGTCCCGGGATTCGCGCAAAGCTCGGACACAATCAAGAGCGTGCAGCAGGCCCTTAAAGACAAAGGCTTTGATCCGGGGCCGGTAGATGGCGTAAAGGGGCGCCAGACCAAAGAAGCGCTCAAGAAGTATCAGGAACAACAACATCTCACAGCAGACGGCCGAGTTGGCCCCAAAACCCTGGATAGTCTGGGCGTAAAGCAGGGCGAGCCTGCCACTCAGTTCAAGGCTTCCGGCGATAACCTGAAGAACGGTTACGGCAAAGGCGGCAAGGACATCGGCACCGGCAGTAAAGATATGGCGGATCAGATGAAGACCGGCCACGTAGGTAACGGCGCTGTCGACTTCGGGAAAGGGGTTGGCACCGGGGTCAAGAAGATGGCTGTTGGAACAGGCCACGCCGCTAAGAACGTCGGTAAGGGCGTCGCGAATGCCGTTGTGCCGGACAAGACCAAAGACACCAGCCAGTAGGCTCACGTCAAGAATGATCGTTGCCGGGGCGGCGCCGGTTCCGGCGCCCCCGTCGGATTCGCACCAAATACGCCAGGAAAGCGCAATGTGCTTGCCTGGCGTTTTCGCATTGAGGGCAAAAGCCAGGCTGAGAAGCGCCTCAATAGCGTGCGGTTAAATAGTTAGTCGAAAGTCCTTAATAAGACAGTCTGTAGTAACGAAGGAAAGCTCTTGTTTTGATATCCCCGACAATTTCCCCAAAAACTAAGGTAGTTGTCGCCACGACAGTGATGCTGTCGTTTATCTCATTCTGGCGGGCGGCCGCAATCGTCCTCAGCGATCTCGCCTCCTCGGCGTATTACGCAGGCGGTATAGCGGAAACGGCAATAGGGAAATCGGCGCCCTGGTTCATCCTCGCCATCATGCTGTTTGGCTTTGCGATCAGAGCCATCTACATAGAAAGCTCCAGCATGTTCGTGCGCGGCGGCGTGTACAAGGTCGTGCACGAAGCGATGGGTGCGACGCTGGCCAAATTTTCCGTTTCCGCGCTCATGTTCGATTACGTCCTGACCGGACCCATCAGCGCCGTCAGTGCGGGCCTCTACCTCGCCGGACTGATCAACGAACTCGCGCAGTATGTGCACAGTCCTTACCACATCGACCCGGCATTCTGCGCTGGCGGCTTTGCGCTTGCTGTAACCGTCTATTTCTGGTGGCAAAACATCATCGGGATTCATGAATCGAGCGAAAAAGCTCTCAAGATCATGCACGTGACCACCGTTATGGTGGTCGTCCTGATCGGGTGGTGTGGTCTTACTATGGCCCTCAAGGGTTTTCAGCCAGTCCCGTTTCCCTCAAAAGCCAACTTGCACTACGGCAATGATGCGCTCGGCTGGTTGCAAGGTACGGTGGCGCCAACGATTACCTTTGTGGCCATCCTGGTTGGATTGGGGCACTCGCTGCTCGCGATGAGCGGCTTTGAAACCCTGGCCCAGGTTTATCGAGAGCTCGAAGCTCCTAAACTGCGAAACCTGAAAAAGACCGGCATGGTTGTAATCGTTTACAGCCTCCTGTTTACCTCTCTCGTTTCTTTCTTTGCCGTAATGTTAATTCCGGACCACGAACGTGGCCAATATCTTACAAACCTGATCGGTGGTTTGTCGATGTATCTGGTCGGGCCAACCGCATTGAAGCTGCTTTTCCATGCGTTTGTCGTGCTGGTCGGGACCCTGATCCTTTCCGGGGCCGTAAACACCGCCATTATTGGTTCGAACGGAGTGCTGAACCGGGTGGCCGAAGATGGCGTGCTGCCAGACTGGTTCCGGGCGCCTCACTCAAAGTACGGCACTACTTACAGGTTGATCAACCTCGTGGTCGTGCTCCAGATCGTCGCCATCGTGCTCAGCAAAGGCAATGTTGACACGCTTGGAGAGGCGTACGCCTTTGGTGTGATCTGGAGCTTCGCAATGAAGGCACTCTCGGTCCTGGTGCTTCGTTATAAACGGCCGGAAGCGCGGGACTGGAAAGTTCCGTTGAATTTCAAGTTCGGCAATACCGAGATTCCGCTGGGCCTCATCCTGATTACTGTCAGCCTGTTTCTGCTGGCTCTGATCAATGTCGTTACCAAGAAAACGGCGACTATCTCGGGCTCGATCTTCACGATCGGTTTCTTCACTGCCTTTGCTCTTTCCGAGCACCACAACCGGCGCCGGCAGATGGAGGAGGAAGCTGCGGGCGAAAAGTTCCGGCTTGAAGAACACGGCGGCGTTTCAGTTGAAGGAGTTCACGTGCGTCCTGGCAACGTTCTGGTGGACGCCAGCAACCCGAACCGGCTAGGTCATATTCAGCAGGTGCTTGACGAGATTAATCCCTCTAAGCAGGACGTGGTCGTTGTAACAGTCCATCGTTTGGGACCAATCAGTTCGAGCGAACATCGTTTGAACCTCGAACAGATATGCGGTGTTCGGGAAAAAGAGACGTTCACTCGCGTGGTGAGCATCGCAGAAAAGGCTGGCAAGCACGTAGAGTTGCTGACCGTACCCGGCAGAGACGAGCCCTCCACGCTGGTTTCCACCGCACAGCAATTGGATTCCTCGCGTATCGTGATCGCGCTCTCGCCTATGCTTACGCCCGACGAGCAGGCTCGGCTCATCGGCGAAGCGTGGGAGCAGCTCCCGGTCCCTCGGCCCGCGCTCAGCCTCGAAATCATAGCTCCCAATGACGGCACACCGCATATGTATTCACTCGGGCCGCATCAGCCGCGGCTGTGGCCCAGTGACATCGACCTTGTCCATCAGATCTGGCAGGAGTTGGCGGACCGCCCGGATATCGGAGGCCGCCTTCACCATCGTGACGTAGTAGGCGTCGCCCTGCGGCGCCTCGAGCAGCAGTTGCATTCGAAGGCGTACTCGGATGTCGTCGCGGACGTCGAACGCGAAATGTCTCGCGAAAAGCCGGATTTGAGTTTGGATGTTGTCGGGGCTGCACGGATCGAAGAGGATGGAACCGGCCTTGCCTGAGAAGGTCACATCGGCAATGAAGCTTGTTTCCGCGAAAGAACTGCTCAAAACCAGGCTCTTCACCGTTACCGAGGAAGTGGCTTTTGACCCCGACGGTTTTGAGATCCATCGCAGCATCATACGCCACCCCGGTTCGGCTGTAATGATGGCCGTCGACCGCGAGGAGCAGATCCTCCTGGTCAGACAGTTTCGGCTCCCGGCGGAGCAGGACCTTTGGGAATTACCGGCCGGTCGCCTCGATCCAGGTGAAAATTCCCTGGAAGCAGCCAAACGAGAGCTGCGCGAGGAGACCGGATACCGCGCCCAAAAATGGGAAAAGCTAGCCTCGTTCTGGCCTAGTCCCGGCTATGTGGGTGAGAAGATGGATATCTTCCTGGCTGAAGATCTCACTGAAGGCAAGCAGGAGCTGATGGACGATGAACGGATCAAAATGCAATGGTTTGCCGCTTCCGCTGTTCAGGACATGATCCGGAGCGGGGAGATACAAGACGGAAAAACGCTGATCGGCTATTACGCCTGGCACGATCGGCAAACGAAACCCTAAGCGAGGCTATCGAATAGACGCAGCGTGCTCCGGAGGAGCACAAAGGCATGTATACACCGAAAGCGTTCGAGTCGAATGAACTGGCCACGCTTCACGCCGGGATCCGTCATTCGGGTCTCGTCACACTCGTGTCCCTGACAGGCGCTGGGTTGGTCGCAACCCACCTTCCTCTGCTTCTCGACGAAACTCAGGGACCGTACGGCACTCTCTCCGGACACATTTCACTCGCGAACTCGCAATGGCGTGAAACCTCGGATTCGGCTGACGCTTTAGCCATATTCCTGGGCCTTGATGCCTACGTTTCCCCATCCTGGTATCCGGCCAAGCAGGAGACCGGCAGGGTGGTGCCCACCTGGAACTATGCTGCGATTCACGCCTATGGACGCCCCGTCTTTTTCCAGGACACGGAACGCCTTCGCGCGCTCGTGAGCAGGCTGACCGACAAACATGAGGCTCACTTGGAGAGACCCTGGAAGACAACCGACGCGCCTGCGAACTACATCGACTCGCAGCTGAAAGCCATAATCGGTTTCGAAATGCAGATCACCCGTCTCGAAGGCAAGCTGAAGTTCAATCAAAACCGCTCAGCTGAGGACCGGCAGGGTGTCATCCATGCGCTTCAGGAATCGAGCGAGGACAAGGACAGGCAGGTTGCCGCTCTCATGCAGCGGCTCGAAGCGGACCGCGCCGGCAAGTAGTCCTCATTGATACTTCCGGAACACCGCCGGATCTATTCGCTTGTGAGCGGCCGATCCATAAGCTCCCGTATCGCGACCAGCGGATCCTTCATCTCGTAAAGGATTTCATAAGTCTTGTTCACGATCGGCAGATCGACATTATGCTTGAGCCCGAGACGGTAGGCTGCCCGACAGGTGCCGACGCCCTCCGCTACCATGGCGAGCTCCGCCAGTATCACCTCGAGTTTGTGACCCTGTCCCAGGCGAATTCCAACCGAGCGATTCCGCGACAAGTCACCGGTCGCGGTGAGAACTAGATCGCCGAGTCCTGCGAGCCCGCTCAGGGTTCGCGGAAGGCCCCCCATGGTAACGGCGAGTCTCGTGATCTCCGCCAGTCCTCTCGTTACCAGGGCCGCTACGCTGTTGCTGCCGAGCCCCAGACCTCCACATACTCCAGCTGCTATGGCGATCACGTTCTTCAGCGCGGCGCCTATTTCAACTCCCCTCATATCTGTGCTCGTATAGAATCGAAGCGCCGCTGTTGAAAAGGCTTGCTGTATCCGTTCAGCGCAGGAGATCTCTCGAGACGCGATGACAACGGCTGCCGGTTCGCCGGCCGCGACTTCTTTGGCGAAAGTTGGGCCCGAGAGCACCGCGATCGGGTTCGAGAGATTTGCCGGTAAAGCCGTCTCGATGACCTCTGACATCAAGTCGAGCGAGGTCTCTTCGATACCCTTGGTCGCGCTCACAATTGATGTCCCGACTGAGATATGCTGTCGCATCGCTTCAACGGCGGAGCGCAGGTGCGCCGACGGAAGAGCAAACAGAGCTACTTCAGCGTCAGCGAAGCACCAGGCAGCCTCCGGCGAAACCGTTACGTTCGCCGGTAGCCGGAAGCCCGGAAGATAGCGTGAGTTTTCGCGAGCCTCGGCAATCTCTCTGGCCCGAACCGGATCGCGGGCCCAGAGCCTGACCCCGGAAAATCGCTGCGCAAGCGCGATAGCCAGCGCAGTTCCCCAGCTTCCTGCCCCGATGACAGCCAGGTGCTTCAAGCCGCTTTCTTCCGAAACGAAAAAGCGCTTTCGGTGCCGTTGCGAAGCCGGGTGATGTTGCCTGCGTGGCGAAAGATGATCAGAGCCGAGGCAAAGATCGACGCGTAGAGCAACACAACAGGAGGATAGTCGATAAACCAGAAAACCACCGGGTAGACGACCGCCCCCACGATCGAGCTGAGAGATACGTATCGCTTCAGCGCCAGCGTTGCGAAAAACGCGAGAGCAGTAACAAGCAGGCTTAGCGGCGATATAAAACCAAACGCACCGATGAAACAAGCCACCGCTTTTCCTCCCCTGAACTGCAGGAAAGCAGGGTAGCAATGACCCACCACGACCGCCGCCGCAGCCAAGGCCAAGGCGAGCGGATTGCCGTGCGTAACCAGCCAGGCGATGTACACGGCAAGAAGTCCTTTAAAGATATCCAGCAAGAGAACGACGAGGCCAGCGCTTCCGCCCGCTGTCCTGTGTACGTTCGTCGCGCCTATATTGCCGCTTCCCATGGTGCGGATGTCTTTGCCTAGGCGAAAACGGACGAACCAATATCCGAACGGTAGTCCACCGATCAGATAAGCGAAAAAAGCCAGAGTCGCAAGGAGAACCGGAGAAGGACCCGTCACTTCACGGCGCCGGCAGCGGCAAGAGCATTTTCGAACTTATACTCTCGAAGTCTGCGGTAAATGCTCGCGTTAGAGCCTGGCACGCTGCGGAACAAAGTAAATTGGGAGACCTGAAATTTGCCGATTACCGCCGGCTGGAGTTCGGCGACTTTCTGCCGCAGTCCTGCCAGAGGCACCGGACCCTTGATGCGAGCCAACGTGAGATGAGGCGAGAATGCGCGCGCTTCAGCCCGAACACCGAGCGCTTCCAGGCACGATTCTGTATCCGCGGCTAGATTCTTCAGCGACTCGCCCCCGTGCACGCCCGTCCAGAGCACGCGCGGTGACCGGTCATTCGGAAACCAGCCGAGATCCCGCACCTCAACTTCGAATCCGCCGCGAGGGGCGAGCTGAAGCAGTGCCTCGTCCAGTTCACCGATCCGCTCCTCCGGCCATTCCCCGATAAACTTCGTTGTGACATGCAGGTTGTCGAGAGGGCTCCACTTGATTAACGCCTCGCCCCGCAGCGCGGCGATGAGACGGTCCAGCCTGAGCAGAAGGTTCTGGGGGAGATCGATAGCTGTAAAGAGTCGCATCACGATCGTGTTAATGTTCTAGCGTACCTTAGCCCTCGAATCTTTGCCACGCTGAGTGAAATCGGCCTTTTTTCTTGCCATACAGTCAAAAAGAACTCCCCGAATCTTGGGATCTTCACCGCCTGCGGCATGACACGCTGGCCCTCGAAATTAACTATTTCGAGCGTCCCGCGACGGAACTGGCACGGGCACTTCTCGGTGCGGTCTTAATCCATCGAGACACCGCCGGTCAGATCGTCGAAACGGAAGCATATCTGGGCCTCGATGATCTGGCGGCACACGCGTCGCGAGGTCGCACGGAGCGCACCAGGGTACTCTTCGGTCCGGCCGGCCGCGCGTACGTTTATTTCATCTACGGCATGCATGAGTGCCTGAATGTCGTCGCCGGGAAAGAGGGCGATCCCGATTGTGTGCTGATCCGTGCGCTTGAGCCGCTCTCGGGAATACCCGCCATGTTTGAACGCAGGCGTTGGAAAGGACCCTTGTGCGGTTTGACAAACGGGCCCGGCAAGCTCACACAGGCGCTTGCAATCACCAGAGATCAATACGGCATGCGCCTCGACCGCGGCCAGCTTACCGTGCGCGCCTGGCGCGAGAAACCGGACTTCGCCGTTGCCGTCACGCCCCGTATCGGCATCACCAAATGTGCCGATTGGCCGCTGCGCTTTGTCTGGGCCGGTCACCCCTGCTTGAGCAAACGCTGACTGCGGTGCAAAGTAGAATGACGAAAATGATCCTGCGTTCCATCGCCGTTCTTCTGTCCATCGGCTTTTCTCTTTCGGCCCAGGGGCAGAGCGGGACGAGTAGTCTGGATGCCGCAGTCCGCTCAAAGACGCAGGATTTCCGCGGGACCGTAAGCCTCTACGCCAAAAACCTCAAGACGGGCGAGACCTACAGTCTGTCCGGAGATCGGCCCGTGCGAACCGCGAGCACCATAAAACTCGCGATCATGACCGAGTGCTTTGCCGAGGCCGCCGAAGGTAAACTCGACCTCAACGAACGCCTCACGCTCACCGGGCCCGAGAAAGTATCTGGAAGTGGTATTCTGCAGGACCTCTCCGATGGCGACCAGTTGCCCCTCCGCGACGTAATCGATCTTATGATCGTCTTGAGCGATAACACCGCGACCAATCTGATCCTGAACCGCATCGGCGGCAATGCTGTGAACAAGCGCATGGAACAACTCGGGCTTCAGCAAACGCGCGTCATGCGGAAGATTCTTGGCGACCGCAACGATCTGAAGCCTGTGCCCAGCGGGATAACAGATGAAGGCGCGAAGCCCGAAAGCAAGAAGTGGGGAATCGGCAGGAGCAGCCCGCTTGAGATGGAAACGCTCGTCGAAAAGATTTATCGCGGCGAACTCGTAAGCAAATCGGCTTCAGAAGAGATGCTCGGCATCCTGAAGCGCCAGCGTGATCACAACGGCCTCGCCCGCGACATGAAAGACATCACGGTCGCCAATAAGAGCGGAGCGCTCGACCACCTCAGAAGCGATGTGGGAATCATTTATGGTCCCCAGGCGCCGGTCGCCGTGGCCGTCACGGTAGACGAAATGCCTGAGGTTAACTGGACACCCGAGAACCCCGGGGAACTGCTCATCTCGCAGCTCTCGGAGGTTCTCGTAAAAGGATTATCGGCCGGCCCTAATCGCTCGACTACAGCGACGGCCGGCCGCTAGCCCGCAAACCGGCTCAGTACCGGTAATGATCCGCTTTGTAAGGCCCTTCGACCGGAACACCAAGGTATTCGGCCTGCTTGGGCGAGAGCGTCGTAAGCTTCACGCCAATCTTTTCAAGATGAAGACGAGCGACCTCTTCATCCAGCTTTTTCGGCAGTGTGTACACGCCGATGTTGTAGCTGTCGCGGTTCTTCCAGAGATCGATCTGCGCGAGCGTCTGGTTTGAGAAGCTGTTACTCATCACGAAGCTCGGGTGGCCGGTTGCGCAACCCAGATTCACCAGGCGCCCTTCGGCCAGCATAAAGATGCTGTGGCCGTCCGCGAACGTATATTTGTCCACCTGCGGCTTAATGTTGGTCCGCTCTATGCCTTGCGTCTCGTTCAGGCGGTCCACTTGGATCTCGTTGTCGAAGTGGCCGATGTTGCACACGATCGCCTGATCCTTCATGTACTGCATGTGCTCGAGAGTGATGATGTCCAGATTGCCCGTACACGTCACGTAAATATCGCCCCGGCCGAGCGTGTCCTCGATAGTGGTCACTTCGAAGCCTTCCATCGCAGCCTGCAGCGCGTTGATCGGGTCAACCTCGGTCACGATGATTCGTGCGCCCATGCCGCGTAGAGAGTGCGCGGAACCTTTTCCTACATCGCCGTAACCGCAGATCACGGCTACTTTGCCGGCCATCATGACATCCGTCGCGCGCTTGATCCCATCGGCCAGCGACTCGCGGCAGCCGTAGAGATTATCGAACTTAGACTTCGTCACCGAGTCATTTACGTTGATAGCGGGTACAAGCAGTTTGCCTTGCTCCTGCATCTTGTAAAGCCGGTGTACACCGGTTGTGGTTTCCTCAGAGACTCCGCGCCACTCCTTGGCGAGCTTATGCCAGCGCTGCGGGTCTTCTGCATGGATCTTCTTCAGAAGATCTTTGATGACCTTCTCTTCGTGGCTTGACGATGGCGTATTAACCCAGTCGCTGCCGTCCTCGAGTTCGTAACCTCGGTGGATGAGCAGCGTAACGTCTCCGCCGTCGTCCACCACGAGCTGTGGTCCCTTAGCATCGGGGTGGCTGACCGCCTGGTATGTGCACCACCAATACTCCTCGAGGCTTTCCCCTTTCCAGGCGAAAACCGGCACGCCCGCAGCGGCAATCGCAGCAGCCGCGTGATCTTGCGTTGAGAAAATGTTGCAGCTCGCCCAGCGGACATCCGCGCCCAGGTCCACCAGCGTCTCGATGAGCACGGCTGTCTGGATCGTCATGTGCAGAGATCCCGTAACGCGAACCCCCGCCAGCGGTTTCTCCGCCGCATATTTTTTGCGGATGGACATCAGGCCGGGCATTTCATGCTCGGCAATCGAGATTTCCTTGCGGCCCCAATCGGCCAAATTCATGTCGGCGACTTTAAAGTCGGTTGCTGTTCGATTCAGCGTCACAGTACCCATGCATCAACCTCAGTTCCCAATGTTATCAAAGAATCTTGATATGTTGATGGGTAAGTGCCTGCTTTCCTCAAATCTCTTCGCTTGCTCGGCGATCCCGCACGGGTTCGTCTCCTGCTCCTGCTCGACCGCGAAGAGCTTTCCGTCGCTGAACTACAGGAGATTCTCGCCAAAGGACAAAGCCAGATTTCGACTCACCTGTCCCAGCTGAAGCAGGCAGGGCTAGTCGAGGACCGGCGCACTGGAAAGAACATCTTCTATCGGCTCAAGGCAGCAACCCCGCAGGAGGAAGAGAGCCGGCACCGGCTGCTTGCCTTGTTACGGTCCGCTTCGGCCGAAATTCCGGAGGCCGAGGAAGATTGCCTTGCACTCGAACTCGCCCTCGCCAAGCGTCAGGACCGAATGCGCGGCTATTTCGACGCGCTCGCCGGCAAGTTCGGGCGCGAATATCTTCCCGGCCGCTCCTGGAAAGGCTTGGCCGAGGTTCTTCTGCGCCTCATGCCATCCATGGTGATCGCAGATTTAGGCGCAGGTGAGGGAACCTTTTCACAGCTGCTAGCGCAATGCGCTCAGCATGTCATCGCGGTCGATAACTCGGAAAAGATGGTCGAATTTGGCACGAAACTCGCGCAAGATCATGGATTGCAAAATCTCGAATACCGCCTGGGTGATATGGAGGCCGCTCCGCTCGCGGACGGCGAAGCAGACCTGGCATTCTTCAGCCAGTCTCTGCACCATGCACAGCACCCGGCGCGCGCGGTCTCTGAAGCGTACCGCATACTCAAGCCCGGTGGACGAATCGCCATCCTAGACTTGCTCAGGCACCAATTCGAAGAGGCGCGTGAGATGTACGCAGACCTCTGGTTGGGATTCACTGAACTTGAGCTGAGGCGCTATCTAGAAAAAGCCGGCTTCGTCCAACTGCAAACGGCTATCGTCCACCGCGAAACCGACCCGCCCCACTTTGAGACTCTCTGCGCTATCGGCCAGAAACCCCGATCCTAAAGACGCACCGCGGCTGGTTTCTCGCGCAAAGTATCAATCGCGGCGTAGGCCAGCGCCAACACGCTGACGAACATCATAAGAACCTCGCTGTCGCCAAGATTGTATTCGAAGATTCCACCGATTAGCACCGCAATCGTCACTGCTATCGTCCCGTGCAGGATACACAGTTCCTGCGAACGCGTGCTCCCAACCGCCAAGATCGCTCGCACCGAATCATAAACCGCTAGACCGATGAACCACAGCACACAAAGTAGGCCCGGTATGCCGCGCTCCGCCGCGTATTGCAGGTAAATGTTGTGGAGGTGCCCATAATAGCCGACGGGCAGAGGCCGTTTGATGTCCTTCGGCACATAGGCGCTGAAATTGCGATTGATCTCTTCAGGACCGAGCCCCAGCCAGGGATGTGCCTTGATCATCTCGAGACCTGTCCGGAAAGTCACAACGCGGTGGCGATTGGAATCGACGTCCTCCTTCGGATGTACCAGCGAAAGCAGGCGTTCCTTTACATTGTGCGGAGCTACCGCGAAAGCCAGCCCCGCAATCACGGGAACAGCAAACATCATGCGCGGCTTCCATGCCCAGACCAGGTACAGAGCGGAAGGGAGTGCCGCCAGCCAGATGCTGCGAGTGCCCCCTAACAGAATCGCCGCGGTCAGGATCGCAACGCTTGCATAATTCGCCCACGCCGGCATCCGGCGACTGGAGAAGAACCACTGCGCAAGGATCAGCAGCAGCACGCTAAGCTGCAGAGCGCCGAACGTCATCCAGTGGCTCTCGAAACCCGTTATGCGTTTTCCCACATAGGAAACATAGGAGACCTGTGCGCTTCGTACAAACTGGAAAATTGCGAGCAACGCTGACGCAGTCGCAGCCACAGTCCAGCCAATCAGCAGGTAGAAAACTTTGGGAAATTGCTCGCGAAACACTCCGTAGATGAGCGGGATAAAGAGGAACACGAAGAACTTCTTAATCTGCGCCCGTCCAAGCCAGGGGTCCGGCGAGACTACGTCCGCTAACGCCGTCCAAAGAATCAGGCAAGCCAGCGGCATCCAGATTCTCGGGAACGATAGCTTACGTTGAAAGATCAACGTAAGAAGAACACCTAATCCGAGCAGGATCTGGCTTGCCGCGATAGAGATTTGAATGAGCACAGCTGCGGCGATCGCAACCGCCAGCAAAATGAGCTGTTGCCGCTCCCGTTCGGCCACCATAAACGCGACCAGTATGACAGAATGAAAGGCGAAAACATGTCATGAAAGTCCTTCTACTACGGCATGGGATCGCGGAAGAAGGCCATCCTGGCCTGTCCGATGCGGATCGCTCGCTAACAGCCGAAGGCCGCAAAAAACTTCGTCAGGTCCTGCAAACCGCTGCCAAAGCGGACGTTCAACCCACGCTGATTCTAACCAGTCCGCTAAAACGAGCTGTCCAAACCGCCGAGATTGCCAAACGCCTCCTCGGTTACCACGGTGAGATCGTGGAAAGCAAGGTCCTGGCCCCAGGCTCGACCGTCGAAAACGTCTGGGACGAGATTCGCGTCCATCGCGACGAAGGATCTCTCTTACTCACCGGCCACAATCCGCAATTCGAGCACCTCGCAGGATATCTGTTGGGAAACCTGAATTTGAAAATGGAGTTCAAGAAGGGTGCGCTCCTGCGATTGGATGTCGAGTCGTTCGGCACCGCGCCGAAGGGCATCCTCCGTTGGTGCCTGACTCCGAAACTGGCTGAGAACGCGTGACGTTTACTCGATTGTGTAATCCGCGGCCGAGGTGGGCCGCATGGGCCTCGACCGTTTATCATAAGGCAGGAACTTTTTCGATGTATTTACTCCAGGCGCACAGCACGGGTCTTGCCGTGTGCCGGTGGGCCTTAGCGCTCGCGCTCGCATCTGTGCCTGCTTACGCTCAGAGTTCGTCTCCCCAATTGAATCCCGGGCAGGCGCCGCAGTCCAAAACTTCTCAAGAGCAGCCGGGTAAAGTGAATCCCGGCCAGAGCGCCCCTCTCCAGAGTGTGCCCTTAGAAACGGGGGCTCATGACGGGCAGTCCAATAGTTCAGGTAATAGCGAAGCAAGCCAGCCTCAGGGACCGCCTATCGTCTTCGAGTCTCACGGGCTCGAGTACGACGCTCTTACCAAGAACGGCATCACAGTAATGTTCGCCCAGATGCCTTCTCGGTTGAAAGAATTCAACATCATTCAGGTCACCGTTACGAATGGATCGCTTGTGTCATGGACGGTGAAACCTGCCGACTTCAATTTCGTCAAAGCGGACGGAGCCGCATTAAACTCTGTCTCCGCTGACTACGTCGTTGCAGAGCTCATACAGCGCGCCGACCGCGACGACGTTATAAAACTAGAGCTCCTCTATGAAAACAGCATCTCCGGGCTGGCCAATTACCGCCCGACGAACGGCTACGAAAAGCGCCGCGAAGCGGCCATGGCACAATTTGTGAATCGCGGTTTCAAAGCAGCGGCCGAAGCCTCCGCCATCGCTTTCGTGCCTACCAAAATAAGGCCTGGAGACAGCACGGATGGAGCCATCTTCTTCGAAAGCCGGACAAAAGAAAAGGGACTCGGCAGCGGAAGACTAGTCGCTCACACTTGCGGCGAAACCTTCATATTCGAAACCTACGCGGAGCTGAAGAAGCGTCAGTGACCGCACCCCTCGCGTCCCCGGACAGCACCGCCTACATCGACCTGCACGCTCACACCAACGAGTCGGACGGAAGCCTGACCCCCGCGGAACTCATCGCTCTCGCCTCGCGCGTCGGGCTCCAGACGCTCGCAGTAACGGATCACGACACGTTCGCCGGCTATGAGAAAGCAGTGGAGCCGGCCCGCAACAGCGGCCTCGATCTGGTCTGCGGAATCGAATTGAACACGCGTATGAGCGCTGATGCGGCACTGGATCGCCGCGCCGTTCACGTGCTTGCCTACTTCCTCTTGGGCAGTCCCGGCGACTCATTCAAATCATGGCTGGAAAACGAGCGTGCCGAACGCCGAGCCCGCAATGGGCGGCTCGCCCAAAATCTCCAAAGCAAGGGCGTCGAGATTACGCTCGAAGAGGTCGAGGCCCGCGGGCGTTCGCTCGCCGGAAGACCTCATTTCGCCCGCATTCTAGTAGACAAAGGGTACGCACGAGATCCGCAAGAGGCGTTTGGAAAATATCTGGGCGAGGGAGCGCCCAGCTTTGTGCCGCGCCAGAGCAAGACCGCCGAGAAGGTGATCGGTGTCATACGTGATGCCGGCGGTATCCCGGTTGTGGCCCATCCGGTCAGACTCGGGTTGCCGCGAGACCAAGAGCGCGATTTGCTTCTCCGATACCGGAGCGCTGGTTTATTGGGTCTCGAGATCTATCACTCCGAGCACCCGCCTGAACTGCAGGCTTATTACAGGCAGCTTGCAGAGGATTTACAATTGCTTCCCACCGGCGGCTCGGATTTCCACGGTGCGATCAAGCCCGACATACAGCTCGGTACGGGTGTCGCAGGAAATGTACGTGTGCCCGCCACCTTTGTTGCCACCCTCCGGCACTCACAGGCAACCAGGCAATAACACGCTCCCTTTAAAATGAGGGCGTGCCAGATTTGTTGCCGCGGCTACGCTTTAACCTTGATTTTCTGCCCTCTTCCGACCCTAAAAAGCCGGGTCTTTACATTCGCGATCCCTACGGCTACTCTGATGCAACGTTGTTGATTCCGCCGCCGCTCGTACAGGCGCTCGAATGTTTTGACGGCGAGCAGTCAGCCGGCGACTTGAGGGCTGAACTCGTCCGGATTACGGGTGAAATCCAGGTGGGCGACCTCGAAAAGCATCTCTTTGATTCGCTCAACGAGGCTGGCTTTCTGGAAAACAATCAGTACCGCGAACTGAAAGCGGAACGGGAAGCAAGTTTCGCCGCCGAAAAAATTAGGCTTCCCAATTTCGCGGGCGCAGCTTACCCCGCGGATCGTACCCGTCTTTCCGAACTGATGCTCGCACGGGTGGGCGGACCTGACGGCGATCCTCGCACCGTCGCCGTGGCCGCGCCGCACGCCAGCCCCGATGGCGGCTGGAGCACCTATCGAGCCGCATACCGATCCCTTCCTTCAATAGAGGAAGCAAGTGACCGCACTTTCGTCATCCTGGGAACGTCTCACTACGGTGCACCCGACCGCTTCGGTATGACCCGCAAGCAGTTCTTGACGCCCTTTGGGGAAGCTCGAACCAACGTCGCACTTGTCGAAGAGCTCGAAAATGCGGCCTCCGGGGCGATTCGCATGGAAGACTACTGCCATGCCGTCGAACACTCGATCGAATTTCAGACTGTCTTTCTGCAGCACCTGTACGGACCTGCCGTCAACATCCTACCCGTTCTGTGCGGACCTTTCGTCAAGAGCGTGTACGAAGGAGGTCGGCCCGAAGACAATCCTCAAGTGGCCGCATTTTTCGACGCTCTCGGTAATATCGCGGCGCGTGAAGGTCGCAAACTCTTCTGGGTTCTCGGCGTAGACATGGCTCACATGGGCCGCCGCTATGGCGACTCCTTGCGCGCCAAAGCTGCTATCGGCGAGATGCTGGCGATCGAAGCGCGAGATCGCAAGCGCATCGCCGAGATCAACGACGGTAATCGCGAAGCGTTCTGGTCGCTTGTTCAGGAAGGTCACGATGACCTGAAATGGTGCGGTTCAGCCCCGTTCTATACCTTCATGAAGGTAATGCCGGGCATTAAGGGAGAACTCCTCGACTATCATCAATGGCAAATCGATTCCGAAAGTGTCGTTAGTTTCGGAGCCATGCGCTTCAGCACCTAGCGTCCTGACGACAGCCCGAAAAGAATTATAAAGTGGGGAGCGGGCGCCGTGCTTTGCCCAGTATAAGGATAACAGCTAACCAAACGGTAAGTCCAACTTACTCATAACAAACCAGATATAGTTCGCATTTGCCCTATCAGAACCCTCGATCTAAAGCCTCAACTCGGTTAGCTTAAGTAAGTCGCCTTAGTGGGTCGACTACCAGCGAGAAAGCGTGAGACGCTCTCCCCGCGGAAGCCGACATCGACTAACACGGTCTGAAAGGGGATTCTTACAAGCATGGCCACATCTGGCACACCTTTATCTTTTAGCGACGTGTTGCGGCTTCGCCCGGTTCGGCGCCTCTGGATCGCGCAAATAGTAAGCGTGTTCGGCGATTTCCTGGCGGTGTTCGCGATCATCGCCGTCGTGACATTTCAGCTGCACGGCACGGCGACACAGGTAGCAATGGTGCTGGTCTCGTTTATGGCGCCGATGGCGATTGTAAGCCCTCTGGCCGGAGTCTTCGTGGACCGATGGCACTTGAAGCGCACGATGATCGCAAGCGACCTGATCCGCGGCGCCTTGGTGCTCGGGTTGGTGTTCGCGCACAACCTGTACGTCATCTACATCATCCTGTTTACGATGAGCGCGGTCTCATCCTTTTTCGTTCCGGCGCAATCGGTAGCGGTACGCACGCTGGTCCCGATGGCGGGACTGATGGCAGTGAACGGATTGATGTCGCAGGCGCAGCAGGGTTCGCTGATCGTTGCCCCGAGCGTCGCGGGAGAACTGGTGCAGCTTGTCGGCGCAAACTCCTGTTTCCTATACGACAGCTTCAGTTTCTTTTTTTCAGCGGGGCTGGTGATGACGCTGACCATAGAACGACAGGCGCGGCGCACCAAATCGAGCGCGGTGCTGCATTCGATGCGGCAGGGATTCAGCTTCATCTTCCACCATTCCACGATTTCGTTTGTGATCATCTCAATGACGGCGGGGATGTTCGCCATGCGCTGCTTCGGCGCACTGCTCTCGATCTACGTGCGCGACGTCCTGCACTCGACCTCGGCGGCGTTCGGTCTGCTGAACACTCTGATCGGCGTCGGCATGATCATCGGGACGCAGTCCCTCACACGCTTCGCCCGGCACATCCCGCAGCAGAACCTGGTGGTGTACGGCCTGGGTGGAATGGGCGTCGCGGTTTTATTCACCGTAGCCTTCGGCACCATGGGATCAACCGCGCTCGGAATGTTCGGGTTGGGCCTGTGTGCGTCGGCTATTTTCATCACGGCCACCACACTGATCCAGCACGAGACGCCGCACGAACTCTTGGGACGAGTCATGAGCTCTATGATGTCGCTGGTGGCGGGCTCGCAGGTGCTCTCGATGCTGGCGGCTGGTCCGGTCGCAGAGAAGATTGGCATTCCGAACCTTTACTACGCAAGTGCCGCGGTGCTGGTCGGAGTCGGCGCGGTGGGGTACTTCAAGCTGCCGAAAGCCGAGAATGCTGAGAATGCGGAACCGGTAAATACGGCTGAGGCCGCAGACGCGAATGAGGTCGGTACTCGCCAGCTGTAGACTTACGCGTCGTCCTCGGGAAAAAGCAATTCATTTCCGTCCGGATCGACGACCTTGATAACGTCGAATCCCCACCAGAACTTCTCGCTCGGAATTGAGCGCTCCACGATTTCCCGGCGGAGCGCACTGAACCCCTCAGCGGTCAGTTCCACAAACAAACGCGCCTTGTCTCCTCGCGCGGCATCCTCGCAAAGGATGATCTCGCATCCCGCGCGATTCACTTGGCAGACTTTGCCCGCGCCGTCACCCTCATGCCAACTCTTCTCGAAACCGAGCAGGTCGATGTAGAACCGAAGAGCACGGCTCACGTCAGTAACGAAGAGCACGGGGCGCGCATACCACCTGTGAGTGATCTGATCTCGGACGGCTGTGTTGGTCACGTCAATTCCTCAGTCGCCCGCATAGTATAACCCGCACAGCCGACCCGCGAAAATAGAGTACGGGCGCTTGTGTGGTTGGAATCGCTAATGCCTTACGGCACCATGTATTTGCGACCTCGTATGCAACTTCTGCGTGATACGGCTCATACGAATAGCTGACGCGTTGCCGGACTCAGCCGCAGAAGCTTTAACTTGAGGAGCCGGGTTGCTACTGTCATCGATTCAAAGCTTCGAGTACATTGCATTTTGTGGGAGCTTCAATTGTCTCCGAGTGGCCCGTAGTTGAGGAGCAATCCGCCTAGGGTGCCAATGCGGTACCGAGGACGACCACTCTCGGATAACCCGGTGTCACAGGTTTAGTTGCCGATAGGGTAAAGAAGAATAGTCCAAAACCCATTCACGGTCGCAGAGTCCCCGAACGATTCGCCTGTCGGCGGAAAAACCCAAATTGCTCCGTTTGAGCCTGCGACAAGTCGGCACAGAATATTGCGGACCGAAGCGGCCTTGATTTCGAATGGTCCCACGAGATCTGGTGGGACTCTGTCAAGAATACTCCCCGCAGACCCTTGCGGCCGAGGATCTAACAAGCCGGCTATTTGATTACCCAGGGCAACACTTGCGACTTTCACGCTGATTCGGGGTGTTCGGAAGATTGGTATCCGTCGAGACAACCACATAGGACTAGGTGCCCTGTCATCAAGGACCAGAACGACGTCATCAACGCACGAGAGATGGTGATGCCGCGTCGCGCCTAAGATCTGAAGGATTGCCGCTCGCGCAGTCATTCCAGCTGGGATTGTCCTGGCGGGTGGTTGTGGATCTCTATCAACAGACTCAATCCCAAATGAAATGTGGTTCTCATTTCCGAAGCGTACAAGTGCGGCAAGAGAAGACTCGCTTCCTCGAGTAAATGATTTTACGTGTTGCTGGAGCGGGCATGGAGATTCGGCTCTGCAATCGCTGCTCATAATAGCGCCTAGAATCACAGACAAGCAAATCAAAGTACGCACGCTGACTCTGAAACCAGTTTAGGGCCGATTGCGCCGCATCTGCCGGTTTTGGAAAGTGAAGAGCCGTCCAGCACTGTTTCCGAGTCGTTCCTGGACGCTCGGCAATGTGAACACAACCGAATCATCGCCAATCCCTAATTCTGGCCGGAAGCGAGCGGGCTACAGAAACACACCTCTTTACGGCTAGCCCGTCCTCCCATGACATTCGAAACGGCAATCACTGCCTGTTCAACGAACGTCGGCGAAGCTGTCGTTTGTGATAAAAAGCGTCCATGGATCGAAGGTCATTTCTTGCCGGTTCGTTCACGGCTCTGGCAGGCACGACCGAAGGTTCGGAACAAGGATCCAAAGCACAAGGCTCGCAAACGCGTTTACGCAATATTCAGCGTCCGCTTGCCATCACGATGTGGGATTTCTCATGGCTGGAGCGGCGCTGGCCCGGAGCGGGCTACGAGGATTGGGACCTGGCACTGGACGGGCTTGTTCTCCGCGGCTACGACGCCGTTCGTATTGACGCTTATCCGCACCTGGTGGCGGCGAATCCGAGCGGAACCTGGGAGCTTGTACCGTGTTGGAATACCCAAGATTGGGGAAGCCCCGCGAAAAACATTGTCCAGGTGCAGCCGGCGCTCAATCGGTTCATTCGAAAATGTGCGGACCGGAAACTACGCGTGGGGTTATCTACATGGTTCAGACATGATCCTGATCAAGTGCTGATGGGTGTCCACAGTCCTGAAGAGCATGGCCGGATTTGGAAACTGACGCTGGATTCTATCGCCGAGGACAACTTGCTTTCGCACATTCTCTACGTTGACCTGTGCAACGAATGGCCGCTTGACGTCTGGGCGCCATTTCTCCCGCGGGGATTCAAGAGAAATTCAGCGGAAAACACCGATTGGATGCGGCGCGCTATCCAGGTGGTGCGCAGTGCATATCCGGATCTTGATTACACGTTTTCGCAGACCAGTGAATACGAGAGTTGGAAGCAGCAGGATGTCAGCATGCTCGATTTCATGGAACCTCATATCTGGATGGCTCAGGCCGCCGGATATTACGATGCCGTAGGCTACCATTACGAGCGATTCGATCCCGTTGGTTATATCAACCTGGCGAATAACGCCAGGCGGGTCTATATTGAGAAGCGTGACTACTGGGACGGCAAGCTGAGAGAGCGCATCGAGATGTGTGCTGCTTGGTCGCGTGCTGCCGGTAAACCACTGATCACTACTGAATGTTGGAGTTTGGTGGATTACAAGGACTGGCCGCTGCTGGAGTGGGATTGGCTCAAAAATTTGTGCGAATTGGGTGTCCGCACTGCGGCCGCGACGGGATGCTGGGCCGCCATTGCAACCAGTAACTTCAACGGACCGCAATTTGCAGGCATGTGGCGCGACATAGACTGGCATCGAAGGATGACCTCCGTTATCCACTCAGCTTCCGTGAGAACAGCTTCTGCCCCCGCAGTCGTTGGATAGCCGTGCCACCGGCAGAACCAAACCATCTTTTCGCAACTTGGGATGCTCGTCAGAGCTGTTTCGGGAGAGGTACCCGCAGGGTGAAGCGGGCCGCTCAGGGCAGCCAGATTCGATACAGATTCCGGTGCATTGCTGTGTTGACATACGCAAAGTGAAAAGGATCGTTTGCAGGCATCAGATCCGCGCGGTTCACCGATTGCACCCCTGACACAACGGCTGGTTCCGCAGATGGTTTGATCCCGCCCGGCGGAAATTCCGGCAAGGTTTCTCCAGGGCCAACCGGCAATGCCAGGCTTCGCCCCGGGCTCGTGCGGGTGGGCGCCTCGACCGGAATCAAAAGCCACTTTCCGATTGGCGACCAGTATGGGAAGCAGTAGCTCGCGCATACAATGATTGCAAGTCCACCGCCGACCGGAACCGCCACCACAGCTACCGACTCGGATTCGGCAAAAGAGCAACCGCGGTGACCCAGCGCCGCCCCGGCGAGATGGTTTGAAAAGTCGCCGATCGGTACGGAACTCCACAACACGGCGACTCAGCCACCCAATGGGGTTAGTTTCTGCATGGGAGTCTGGGGAAAAGTGAATGCCCGCACTTACAAGCTGAATCACTTTCCCCTCATCTGGGACGGCGCCACATTTTTGGGTCCATCGAATCTCCGGGAAGAAATGACCGTGAGCGCCGACGGCAAACAATACCGTGGCACTTTCACTCAAGACTTTTACGACCCGACCCGCAAAGTATCGCTCGGTCACTTTGAAGGCGTGGTCAAGGATACCCGAATTACCCTCCATAGGATGGCGGGAGAGATCTTCTAGAGCTTTAACCGTCGTGTCGCGGGCCTCTACTCCAAGCGACCCATTGGACTAGAGGCCCTCTACAGCAAAACTTTCCGCCTTGCTCGCCGCTAACGCCGTTTCATGAGGGGTATGACTTTGCCTATCGGATCATCGTCATACTTGTAACGACGAAAAATCGCCATCCGCACACTTTGAACGATCAGTGTGACGGCAACGCCTGCCCATACCAGCCATGTCGAAATGTGCAAAGTGCCGGAACCTTCGAGCAGGGCAACAAGATACATCGAGCTTCCGATACCTACCGCCGTAAATGCGCCCTGATAGGGATTCCACGTGGCCCACGAGTCGGCGTCCTCATGCCACTCCTGTACAGATCTTCCGCCTATGGCCGGCATGTCCATACTGAGAGCTATTTGCCCATAGAACCAGGCCAGCGCCGATCGCTGCATATAAAAAAGTGAGGCGCCGAGGCCGAAGAAGATCGAGCCGAGCAACACATAAAGCCGCTCTTGACTCCAGAGTACTGAGAACACTGTCTGCTTGCTCGGCTCCGCACCACAGGTTCGATCCAGGACAAGCGCCACGACAGCCACACAGAACGTAGACAAGATGCCCATGATGGTCATCTCCTTATCCAGATACACCAGATAGTTCGTGTCGGTCGCCATTGGCGGTCGAGTGTATCACGCGGCTCGATCATGCCCGTGCTCCCACGCGCCCGTTCTCGCAAGCAGCATGTGCCACGAAGCCACGCACCCGCCACGCGGTCCGTCACCGAGGTCGAGAAAATATCTCTCTGAGCCTCCTCAACCACTTATCTCGGTTTTTCGACCGTCTGACGCAGAGTACATTCGCCGAAGCTGCTACGTTTCGCGTGGGAGAGTAAAAATCCACAATGGCCAAAACCCGCGCCGAAATCAATCGCGCCAACGCTCAAAAGTCCACCGGTCCGAAAACACCCGAGGGCCAAGCCCGCTCGTCTCAGAATGCGTTTAAACACGGACTCTACGCGCGCGAGGTTCTCATGGATTGCGAAGACCCGGCCCGCTTCGACGCGTTGCGCGCCGACCTGCGCCGCGAACACCAGCCCCTCAACACCACCGAAGAGATCCTGGTCGACGAACTCGCACAACACTACTGGCGCCTCTGCCGCTTGCGCCGCTTCGACGTCCAGGCCTGGACGACACATAACTTCGACAAAAAGAAGAGCGTCGCCGAGCTGAATACCGAAAGACTCCACCAATTCATGAACTCCGGCATGCTCGAACAGTTGCAGCGTCTTCTTGCCTCTGCCGAGCGCGGCTTCCACAAAGCACTCGCCACTTTGCGCCAGCTGCAGAAGGATCGTGGCTTCGTTCCCTCAAAACAGGCCGAACCCGCTGAATCCCCCGTCCTTTCGGCCGAAAGTAGCACTGAACACGACGCCGCGCCCCTCGCAACCACACCCGAACCGGAACCGGAACGCTTCTGTTCACCCGCGGTTGGCTTCGTTCCCACAATTCCCGAAGCCCTGCCCGTCACTCCCGGAGAAACTATGCCTGATGGTCTGCTTCCCTTTGCTCGGCCCGGCGCAAAAGCCGCGTAATTAGTATTGACCGCCGCCGGTCCAGTAACCCGGCCTGACCCGAACATACAATCCGGGTCGGCTTACGTTGACTTTGATCGTATGAAAGCCCGGTTCGCTGCTGTTGTTTGGTGAATAGCTGAGCAGATACTGGCTGTTCAGGTCTGCTCCAATATCGCTTATGGCAGTCTCAAGGCCGCGCTCCTTCGCGAAGCTGTACATACGGCCGCCCGTAAAGGACGAAAATGCCTCCGCGGGAGTCTTTTTAAATAGATCCCGTATTCCGCGATAAATGGGCGGTACCCCGTTTAGTACGTTTCCGTTCTGTTGTTGGATCGTCGTGGTTTGCGTGCGTGGAACACCACCCGCTATGTTCGGCAGCGCTTCCGGCGGGATACCGCCGTTTTCTGGCCGCGGATAATCCATCTTCTTGTTGAGCGCCGTATATGCTCTCGAGATATCTACGCAGTAGATGATCACGTTGTCGAACTGCATCTGTCGAGCCGTTTCCTGGAGATGCGATTCGCTGCCCTTGTCTAGATTGCGGCTGAGCAGGATCACCACGCGTCGGCGGGAGTTCTGCGGGTCGTGACGCTTCAGCATCGTGTCCGCGTCGAGCACCGCATCTATCAAACGCGCGCTGCTTGAACCGGACGTTATATTCTGCATCGCATCGTCGATCTTGTCGGGGTTCCTGGTGAAGTCTTGCAGATGCTGGATGCGGTGGTCGAAGCTCGTGATGGCCACGTCGCTATCCTGCCCGGTCACTAAGCCCTGTACGAGCGTGCCCGATTTCTTTAACGTCGGCAGGACCGGTTCGATCTCCGAGTTGGCCTGAATAACCAGCACGACCGACATCGGAAGCTGCGTCGCTTCTGCGATAATCTTCTGCGGCCGGTCGTTGTCCAGCAACTCGAAATCGGAGGCTTTCAAACCATTGACGTATCCGTGACCGTCCGGATCGAGAACCGTCGTCGGAACCAGCACGTTATGCACCGGCACACGGATGACGTCTCCGCTGTTTGGCAAAGGCTCGTTCCCGGGCTGAGCCGCCGGACTCGCCGCCCCCGGGTTCGTGTTTGTATCCGGCCCGGTGTCGGGTAACTTTTCAGGCGGCGGCCCAAGCTGCCCGGGCTGCGGCGGTGGTCCTGGCGGCAGAGAGCCGGGCGGTAGCGTCTGCCCCGACATGTAGACCGCTCCGACTAACATCGTCCCGAGCAGACAAAAAGAGGCGAGCACCCTCGAATGAGCTGAAGGGAGCGGATTGTTCATATCTTCATCTTAGAGATGTCAGACGGGTTCCGCGGGTTTCGGCACGTTCAATGTTCTGTTTGCCCGTTTAGCAGCTTCAGAACATGTGTCACAAACGGCTCGATGACACCCAATGAATACAGCGCGCCTTTCGGAGATCCAGGAAGGTTCACGATCAGGGTGCGGCCTCGAGTTCCGGCGGTACCTCGCGAAAGAACAGAGAAAGGCGTTTGCTCCATGCCCTTGCTTCGCATTAGCTCGCCAAGCCCGGGCAGTTCCCGCTCTACGACACTGCGCGTCGCTTCGGGCGTGTTGTCACGCGGGCTGATTCCGGTGCCGCCCGTGGTCAGCACAAGGTCGATTGCTTCCTCATCGGCCCATCTCAGTAGCTCTTGTGAGATTCTGGCCGGCTCATCCGGCACAATCCTGTCCGCTGCTACGCTCCAACCCGCTTGCGCACAACGGCTCTTCAGCGCAGGACCCGACAGGTCTTCACGTGTTCCGCCAAAAGCTGAATCGCTGATCGTTAAGATCGCCGCCCGGATCATGTGGCAGTCTCACGGCGATAAACACCCGATCTGCCGCCCGACTTCTCAAGCAGGTGAATCTCTCGGATTTCCATACTCTTGTCGAGCGCCTTCGTCATGTCGTACAGAGTCAGCGCCGCTACCGAAGCGGCTGTGAGAGCCTCCATCTCCACGCCCGTTTGAGCCGTCGTTGCGGCGGTAGCAATGATGTGGATACCATCGCGCTGAATCTCGAATTCCACGGCAACATGAGTTAGTGGAATCGAGTGACAGAGTGGAATGAGGTCAGAGGTTTTCTTGGCTGCCGATATGCCTGCAATACGTGCGACTTGTAATGGATCGCCTTTCTTGTTGGACGGCAACGCCTCGATCACCTCACCGGACATGCTGATGAATGCGTGCGCAGAAGCAGAGCGCCGCGTACTCTCCTTCTCCGAGACGTCCA
Organism: Terriglobia bacterium; assembly: GCA_963723645.1. Lineage (GTDB taxonomy): Bacteria > Acidobacteriota > Terriglobia > Bryobacterales > Bryobacteraceae > Bog-105. Next base: position 224,525 of record CAVRRR010000002.1, on the reverse strand, counting down.
CCATCGCGATTTCGCCGGCAGCGTTGTAGTGCGTAAGCTTATTCATGGCTTGAGCATCACCCTGATCGAATCTCCAATCTCCCAACTCTCGCGCTCGTGATCCGCAACCAGAAAGACATTTGCTTTGGCCAATGCCGGAATGTCGCTCGAACCCTGCCATGGAATGTGCCGTAGCTTCTGGCCATCGGAGCTTAGGCGAGCGGGAAGGAAACGCGTCAGACCTGGCTTATGGCGGAACGGAGCTTCGAACTTCGCCGAGAGGAGCGGGAGCAACGGGTCATCGTTGCCGGCGAGCAACTCGATGGCAGGCTTTGCGAACAGCTGAAACGTGATGAGAGATGAGCCAGGATTACCAGGTAGTCCGAACACCGGCTTTCCTCCGCAGATCCCAAACGCTGTGGGTTGTCCCGGCTGAACACGCACCTTCTCGAAATGAAACTCCGTTCCGAGTTGCCGCAAAGTGGGCTTTACCAGGTCATACTTGCCCGCCGATACTCCGCCGCTCACAATCAGCATGTCGTGTTCGAGCCCTTTTGCGAGTAGCGGCCGCAGCGCGTCCGGCGTGTCCGCTGCAACAGGCAAAATGAAGGGCACTCCACCCGCCGATCGAACCAGCGACGAAAGCATGAACGAGTTCGAATTACGAACCTGATGAGGCGCGGGCGTTTCTTCGAGAGCCACGATTTCATCTCCGGTCGCCAGGATCGCAACCTGCGGCTTTCGGAACACGGTAACCGAGGTGTGGCCGGTCATCGCCAGCGTAGCGATATGGCTGGCGTCAATCGCTGTCCCGGCAGCTATGAGAGGTGCTCCACGCCTCGCCTCCGCGCCTTGCGGATTGATGAACTGATCCACCTCAGCCGTCCGATCGATCTTCACCTGGTCGCCGTTCCGTGTGACGTGCTCGATCATGACCACCGCGTCCGCGCCCTCGGGAACGGGCGCCCCAGTCATGATCTCGAGCGCTTCGCCTTGCAGTAAGCGGGCCTGACTTCTTTTCCCGGCGCGGACCTCGCCCCGAATCCGCAGCGTGCCCGGCAGCTCGCTCGCGTGGACCGCAAATCCGTCCCGCAGAGACCTTCGAAGCGCAGGATAATCGCGATCTGCGGTCACAGCTTCCGCGAGTACTCGACCGTGCGCCTCGGCCAGATCCACCTTCTCGTGACTCTCTCCAACCTTCGTCGACCGAACCTTAGCCAGTACGATTTGTCGAGCTACTTCAAAGTCGAGCACTTGTTTTGAATCGGACGATTCGGCCACGCTTCGAATTTTATCGTCATCACCTCCCCAAACGGCTGATGCGCCGGTCCTGTCAGCGGCTGCATAGTGAACGTATGAGCACCATACAGGCAAATGCATTAAACAGTTTTTCGCAGGCAGTAACGGAACTGGTCGAGAAGACCAAAGGAGGCGTGTTGGCCTTGAAGTCGGCTGCTCATCGTGTAACCAGCGGCGTAGTTCTCGGCGACAACCTGATCGCGGCGGCCAGCCACAGTCTTCGCCGCGAAGATCGCGTGCCAGTCTATGCCGCCGACGGGAGTCAGGCAACGGCAACCGTTCTCGGACGAGATCCAGGCATCGATCTGGCCATCCTTAAAGCGGAAGGGCTAAATACGCAAACGATCCCAAACGCCGACCCCGCATCCCTCAAGACGGGCAGCGTGGCCGTCGTGGTCGGTCATACGATCGATGTCGGAGCGACCGCGAGCTTAGGAATCGTCGGAGCCGTAGGGCCGGCGCGAAAAAACTGGCGCGGCGGCACGTTGGATCAATTTCTCCGGCTTGATGCCAATGTTTACCCGTCGCAATCCGGCGCCGCCGTGGTCAATACCGAAGGACTGCTGATCGGCATGGCGACTCCAGCGTTATCCAGGCATTCGACAGTCGTGCTGCCTACCTCGACCATCGAGCGCATGGCTCGCGAACTGCTCGAACAAGGACGCATTCGCCACGGTTACCTCGGTGTCGGAGTGCAGCCTGTTGCTATTGTGCGCAACAGGGAGGAGCAGAACCAGAAGACTGGTCTTATTCTGCTGAGCGTGGAGCCCGGGTCCCCCGCCGACAACGCCGGATTGCTGCTCGGGGATGTTCTATTGACTCTGGACGCCAAACCAATGACGGATATCGACGACCTGCACACTGCTCTCCGGGGCGACATGGTGGGAAAGACTGTGAAAGCGGCCGTGCTTCGCGGCGGCGTTTCCGTGGAAGTCGAGGTCAATATCATCGAACGCGGCGGCAAAAGCTGAGTGCCGCTTGATTCGCGTAAGCATCCTCAGCGATAGTCCTGCACGCGCGCGCCGCATTGCGGACCTGCTCGCTGAAGACGAAAGGATCGAAGTCGTGGACGCCGACGCGCCTTCGGTCCTCGCCGATGTCGTCATTGCAGCCAGTGCCCGAACCAAGTTGCCGCCCGGTAGCAATGTCGTCTTCTTGAGTGACGATGACCGGATTACGTTTGAGGCCCGGGGAAGAGCCTGGCTTCCGTTGTCAGTTACCGGTCCCGAACTGATCGCAGCCGTCATAGCTGCGGCAAACGATCTCACGGTTCTCACACAGGTGCAGGCACAGCGTCGGCTGCCCTCCAGGATGAGCAGCCAGGATTCGTATGACGGTGTAGTCGAGCCCTTGACGAGTCGCGAGCTTCAGGTTCTGCGAATGCTTGCAAACGGCCTAGGCAACAAAGAAATCGCGCAGCACTTGCGCATGTCGAGCCACACCGCGAAATTTCATGTGGCGCAGATTCTGGCCAAGCTAGGCGCAGCGAGCCGAACCGAAGCGGTCATGATCGCGATCCGGCACGGACTGGTGCCGATTTAAGAGCTCCCAAGCAGTTTCTTCAACCGGGCCCAGGATTCCGTCCGCGCTTTTGCATCGTCCGGCTTCGCATCCGGCGCCTCACCGCCGCGCATGAAGCCGTGGCCGGCGCCTTCGTAAACCACCGGATCGTAGGTCTTGCCGAGATCCTTCATGCTTTCCTTCGCCCCGGGTATGGTGGCACCGATGCGTGCGTCATTGCCGCCGTAAAAGCCGTAGACCGGCACCTTGATGCGCGCCATGGCGTCCTTCGTCGGCGGAGGTCCATAAAAGACAAAAGCGGCCGAAAGATCCGAACGATTTGTCGCGAAACGGAAACTTTGTCCGCCGCCCCAGCAGAAACCTGTAACAAACAATTTGCCGCTTGCAGCTGGCAGTTTGAGGGCGTAGTCCGCGACAGCATTGAGATCGGCAGTGATTTGATCCGGATTCAGATGGCCGACCGCTTCGATCGCTCCGCTCTGGTCGAAGCTTGTCGTGCGCCCTCTATTCGGCCCCATACCCGACAGCAGATCAGGCGCTATGGCAATGTAACCCGCGGCGGCAAACTCGTCGGCTACTTCTTCAGCCCAATCAGTGAGGCCAAAGATCTCATGAATGACCAGAACGACGGGGACCTTGCCCTTACTCTCCGGATACGCGATGAAGGTTTCAACCGACCGGCCGTCGTGTTTTACGGTTACGAACTCGCGGTGACGCGGCGAGTGTTCCAGTTTCTGTTTGGCCCATTCCTGCGCCGGAACGGAGACAGCCGTAAGCGCGAGCAACGCTGCGAGTCGGATCATCACTCCTTTGTACAACGATCGTGCCGCGAGCGGCCATGTTCATCGATGAATTTGATGAGAGCTTCAGGCTTCAGTCGCAGCTGGACGAAAGTAGCGTCATCGCCATCAAGGGTCGTAATCAATAGGTCCAGATGTTTGCCCTGGAGGCGTGAATAGATGTTAGTCGACTCAGTTCCGCGCGAACGCACCCGGATCATCGGTTTCCAGGAGATGCCTGCCGTCGAATCGGTCAGCGAGCTGAATCGCAAGCTCTCGAGGTCGCCGCGCTCGAAGATCGCGAGCTTAATATCCGTGGTGCCCGCCGGATGACCCACGGCGACCACGAAGCGGGCCAGACCGAAGAAGGGAACGTGAACCTGTTTCGCCCCGCTCTCGCGCGAGAATTCACGCACGAGCCAGTCGAAGTCACTCGCCGGAACTGTAAAGGGAAACAGGAGGAGAGCCAAAGCGGCGACCGGTAGGCGCTTCACGTCAGTCTTCCTCCTTCGGCTTCTTATCGGATTTCCCCAGCCGCGGGATTCCCATGTGGCCGGATAACTGGTTCAGGTCTTCCGGATTGATAGCGCCATCGATGAGCACAACCGTAAGTTCGCGCGGTTCGGCATCGAGAACAACAAGGCCGGCAATTGAGTCCCCACTCTTTTTTACGTAGACATCGGAGTTCTCTCCCTTCAGGGACTTGACTCCGACAATCCTCGACCACTCCGGCGACTTCAGTTGCGAGCGAATGGATTCGACGTCCGACATCGAGTACTGGCCATCTTTGTCAAACTCGAAGCTGCGAACGTAGACACCCTTCAGTTTTGAGACCATTTTCTTTACATGCGCTTCGTCGGGCTCATTCTCGGAGAGAAATCCGCTCGCCAGCTGCAGCATGGAGGAGTCCAGCGTCACGTCAACCGATTCGGTAGCGCGCGCCGCCAGCCGGCCGAAGCTCACAGGAAATTTGATCTCGTCCGCGGCGGCGCGAGAAGATACTGCGAGAACCGTGAACAGCGCGAAGATTGCAAGCGTCGATTTCATTGCGCTACTACCTCTGGATATTCGATTTGTCTGACTCTTAGTTGCGCCTGGTGAAGGTGAGATCCCGCAATTTGCATGGCCATCAGCAGTTGTCTTTTCGCCTCTTGCCCCTTCTGCTCTCGCAAGTGCTGCCGGTATGCCAAACCCGAAACCAGAACGAGCAGAAGAGCCGCGGCCCAGGCAAGTTGCCAGGTAAATGACAGCCAGGGCGGCCTCTGTCGGCTTTTCCTCTCATTGACCCTCGCCAGGACCTGCGCCGTGAAGTCGTCGCCCGGGTCGCGGCGGGAAAGTGCGTTTCGTAATTCGTCTTCGAACGGCCTCATGCTTCCTCTTTCGACTGTCCCGCGTTGGCGCGGTAAGCATCGCTTCCAAGCCGGCGTTCGGTTTTCGCCCGCAGCAGATCAAGTGCCCTGGCAAGTTGAGTCTTAACCGTCGCGGGTTTCATATCCAGGGTCCGGGCAATCTCTTCCACTTCCATCTCTTCCTGATAGCGTAAGACCACAACCAGCCGCTGTTTCTCTGGAAGAGATGCCACAATCCGCTCCAGATAACTCGATAGAAACGTGTCGTGTACCCGCTCTAGGGTTGTCGGTTCGGCGCTCTCCTCCAGGCTGGTTTCAGGGCGGCGCTTAAGTTTCCTTGCGGCGTCGATCGCGCGATGACCGGTGACCTTGCGCAGCCAGAATACGAGGTGATCGGCAGATTTCATGCTCGACCAGTTACGATGGAGCTGAAGAAAGACTTCCTGCGCCAGTTCTTCAGCTGCCAGCCGATCTCTCAAAAAGTGCCACCCAATGCTATAAACCATGGACTTGTGCATTTCCACCGCCTCAGCAAAAGACGGCAAAGTTAATTCTCGATCTGCGGCTACATATGCGTCGAAACTTGCCAGCAAGTCGCTTCTAAACCCTTCACCAGCTGATTACGAGCAAACTGACTTGTAAGATTCAGAAAAGTGCGCGGCATGATTCCCTACACAGGTAAGGTCGAATATTCTCATGAGCGGAAAATCCGGTCCCGGAACAAGTTTTGGTACCGGGTCGCGCATTGGCCCATATGGATATGGGTATTTTTTCTTGCACCCGGGCCGCTTACCTTCCAACTATTTGCGCGCGGGCCGAGTTTACCGAACCTGCTCTGGCTTGCGGCCGTGCTGTTTGCTACCGGAATCGCCGCCTTGTTCGGACAATTGCCGGGCGTGGAGCCGAAACCGTACATTCTGCGTTTCTCCGAGGATAAGCCGAATCCGCTCTATCGCAGAGTCTGCTACACGTTCGCCTGGAACGCTCTGCTGAATTTTGCAGTCCTGAACTTACTCGGCCTGGCTGTAGCCGCGCAAACCGGAAAGTGGATCCTACGCCAGATTTATACGTACGGCTACCTTCCGATGTTTCTGGTTCTCATGAGTGGCGGATTCTTCGCCGTGCTGCCGCGCGTGCGTCGCTCGACACTCGGGGAGGGAACGGAACGCCGGTACTTCTATGGAGCGGTTTGGTCGGTCACGGCGGCGCAAAGCGTTCTCCTACTGCTTTGGAAAACCCTGCCGCGCACCCATGCAGCGGATCTGGTGAAACTGGTCGTGTACGTCATCGTCCTGGGATCCATGGGCGCTGCCGCATACGCCGGGTTGCTTCCGCGGACACGCCCGATTCATCCCGGCGAGCTGATGGTCGCGGATTGATTTGGGCTGCTCTCATCTTTTTCGGCTCGGTGCTGGCGATGCTCGCTTCAGGGGCCCTTTATCAAGTTATTGGAGTGATGCGGGACCGGCGTCGTTTTCCGCCGCCCGGGAGACTGGTCTCGATAGACGAATGCCGGCTTCACATTTCTCAGCAAGGCACCGGAAGTCCAACCATAATTCTCGAATCCGGTATCGCGGCAAGTTCCTTGAGCTGGTCGCATGTGCAGCCGCAGATTGCGAAGTTCACGACCGTTGTAAGTTACGATCGAGCCGGCCTCGGTTGGAGCGAAGACTGCGGAACACCGCGCACCGTGGGAACTCTTTGCGGCCAACTGGAGAACTTGCTCGCAAAAGCGGGCATCCTGCCGCCCTTCATACTCGTCGGTCACTCGTTTGGCGGTCTGGTGGCTCGAGCTTTTGCACATAGAAACCCCGGCCAAACAGCCGGCCTGTTACTCGTCGATCCTGTCTCGGTTGAGACCTGGGCCACTTGCTCACCGGCCGACCACCGTCGTCTCCGGCTCGGCGCAAAGCTTTCCCGTCGCGGAGCCTGGCTGGCGCGCTTTGGAATTGTTCGGTTCGCGATAGCTGCTGCCTCTGCGCGAAAGAGACGCACGGTCGGATTTCTCACCAAGGCTAGCGCCGGCAAAGCGACGCCCTTCCTGGCTCGTCTCGTGGGAGAAGTGCAAAAGCTTCCGCGCGACGTCTTGCCGGTCGTTGCGTCACAGTGGAGCTGCGCAAAAAGCTTCAACGCAATGGCTGAGCTTTTGGAGGCTCTGCCAGGCTGCGCGCAAGCGGCCGAAAACTTGTCAGTCTCCCCGCGCATCCCGCTGATCGTGCTCTCGGCCGAGACCGCCACTGAAGCTGAACGGCATGAGCGCGATGCCTGGGTAGCGCATGCCGAGCATGGAAGGCATCGACGGGTAATGAATACGGGGCACTGGCTGCATCTCGAGCAACCCGATATCGTGATCGAGAGCATAAAGGAGCTGGCAGAAAACACGCGTTCGAAATCGAGCGTTGAAAAACTCTGCTGGGAGCCGTGATGGACAATAGACCGCGCTCCGGGCAAACTTCCCCTATTCCTCACCGGCGCTGGCTCATGGCTTTCGTCCTCGCCTTCGGCGTTCTTGTTAACTACTTCGACCGCGTTAACCTCTCGGTCGCCAAAGACGCTCTTCAGAAGGACTTTGGCTTATCGAATATCGTCTTCGGCTATCTGTTAAGCGCGTACAACTGGACGTATGCCGTTTTGCAGCTTCCGAGCGGCATTCTGCTCGACCGTTTGGGTGTGCAGTTGATAGGTCGGGTCAGTGCCCTTATTTGGGCAGCTGCCTGCCTCGGCGGCGCTCTTGCGCCCGGTATCAAAACCTTCTTTGCATCGCGTCTGGTTCTCGGGGTTGGCGAGGCTCCGACCTTCCCCGCGAATTCCAAAGCGATCGGTTATTGGTTCCCGCGCAGCGAGCGAAGCCTTGCTACTGCAATTTTTGACTCGGCGGCGAAGTTTTCAACAGCCGTAGGAACACTGTTCATCGGCATGGTCGTGATCCGTTTTGGATGGCGATTCGCCTTTGGGTTAACGGGCGTGGCGAGCTTGTTGTACTTTCTCGCGTTCACGTTCCTATATCGGTATCCCGACGCGGATAAAAGACTGTCCGAATCAGAACGCGAATACCTGGCGCGCAATGGCGCCCTGGTGCAGGAAAAGCACCCCGGAAAAGGCGCGAGTCTCGGCTACCTGTTGAGACAGCGCAAAGTCATAGGCCTGTCACTGGGTTTCGCCGCCTATAACTACTGCTTCTACCTTCTGCTGACATGGCTGCCAAGCTATTTCACAGGCGCACTTCGGCTAAATCTTCATCAGGCCGTCGTATACACGTCGATTCCCTGGTTTTTTGCTACGGCCAGCGATCTCTTGTTCGGTGGATGGCTTGTCGATGCACTCGTCAGACGAAGTTCGAACGACAGCCTCATGCGGCAAGCGGTGCTCGTCGGCGGAATGATCATAGGGCTAAGCCTCTTGGGTATAGTGTTTACACGTAGCCCTACGGCCGCTGTATGGTGGATAAGCTTATCGATTAGCGGACTTGCCGCATCCGCACCCGTGGCCTGGTCGATTCCAACACTGATCGCTCCTCACGATAGTGTGGGAAAAGTGGGATCTATTATGAATTTCGCTAATCAGATTGCCGCAATTGCTGCGCCCATTCTCACCGGTTATCTGATCGGATCAAACAGCGACTTCAACCGCGCCTTCATCGCTGCTGCTGCGGCGCTTGTAGTGGGGGTCGTCGGCTATGTATTCCTGCTTGGAAAGATTGAGAAGCTGCCTGAACCTGACCCGAGCTAGGTATGAGAACCCAAACTCTGCTTCACGGTCCCGCATTAACCTTTCGTACTATCCCGCAGCAACAAAACTAGAATATATGGAATTTCGATACGACGAGATTGGATTTTCTATATAGTGATTGCGTATGGCTGTTTTCCGCCATTGATCTTTTTCTTGCATTTACGAGACAGCGCGTATGAGCTTCTACATTGGCCCTCTGCTTGCATGTTAAAAGCGCAAAGAGATGTCCGTCATGCTCCACTCCTATCCCTGCTCACAAACGAGCCAAGTCACGGTTGCGATGACTCACGCCCATAACTGCTCGCCAGCCGCTCCAGACGCCTTGTGCGAAGAGTTGCTCGATCACACCTTCGACTGTGATGCCTGCATAAACGGACTGGAGAACACTTGCCCGGTATTCTGCTCGCTTCAGAGCCGAATAGCCGACGCGGGTGGAGTGACTAGGGGCATCGCGCTCGCCATCTAAGTCGCCGTCTAGCTTGCAGCGAGTAGAACCTTAGCGGTATAGGCTCCAAACGTCGTTCTGCTCAACCCCTCTTCGGTCAATGGGTCATAGCGTAAACAATGTAGTTCACGCCGATACGAAAGCCGAGCGCTGAATACTGCTCCGGGTATTCCGGATTGTCCGCGTGCTCCCAGGAATCGCCTAAGTCCATGTTGTGGCAAATTGCCACAACGAGACGGCCCTTGTCGTCGTATATCCCCCGCCATCTCGGCTGGTATCCGTCTTTTTCGTAGGTTTGCCGGGTATGTACGAACTGCTCCCCAGGCACTTGATAACGATCATTCAGCTCATAAACAGTGTGAAAGATTGGATCAGTGTCCGGGATCTCTACGATCGCTCGATCCGGGAACACCTTGCTCATGCTGGCCACAAAGGTGTTCCATTCGCGGGTGCCGTGAAAATCGTCGCACATGAAGAAGCCGCCCCGGTTCAGAAAATCGCGGAGCTTGGCGGCCTGCATGTCCGTCAGGTCCCAGTGACCGACTTCCACCGCGTATAACCAAGGCCAGTTGTAAATGTCATCCCCGTCTTCGGCCGCCACCGGTTCTTCTGCGGACCGTGCATCGATACGAGTGAGTCGTCCGACCGCGGCAGAGAGATGCCGGTCGGAACGAGGATAGTCGATCGTCCAGTTTGGGCCACGGCCGTAATAGGGGCTCGAGACGGCGCGATACATAAAGCGCGCGAAGACCCACTCGGAGGGCTTGTCATAGCCGGGCGGTATGGGAAAGTTTTCATATTCCCAACCTGCGTACTCACGAAACGTGCCGGGCGTCTGGGCCGTGCGAGACGTGCGTCGGCCAACGCTGCCAGGATCATTTGGGAGCAGTTCCTGATTCGGAAGGGGAGCAGTCGCACAAAGCGCGGTCAGCAGAGCGAAGCTGAGCCCGAGTACCCCGCCAGCGTGGGGCCAAATCCTGAGGCGCCGTAAAACCCTTGCTGACCGGCTTACTCCTGCGAGCATGTCTACATCATCACCGATAGCCGGCGAGAGAATCGGCGAAGGCGGAAACAGCGCACCGGTTTCTGCAAACCCAGGCTTAGAATATTTCGAGCATGATAAAACTGCAGTAGTTCGCTATGCAGAGGGCTCCGTGTGCCGTGCGATTGCGTCTCGCCTCGTTTTGCTTTCTGGTGCTTGCGGTTTCAGCGGCCGGAAGTGGACAAGAATCCCTCGCCCCGAGTGGACAAGCAGCATCACGCCCGGCTCCAAGCGAGGCTGAGCAGCAGAAGATGCTCGCCGCGATGCGAGAGTACGCGGGAGAGTACACCGCGAAACTCCCCAACTTTATCTGTCAACAAACCACGTCCCAATTCGAAGCTGGAAAGAAGCCGACCCACTGGCACAAGGGTGACACGCTTACTTCCCGGCTCGTATTCACAGATGGGCGCGAGCATCGGACACTGGAGCTGGTGAATAATAAGCCGGTGCGCTTTACCGGTCGGCCTTGGAGGGCACCGCTAACAACCGAGGGTGAGTTTGGGATTCTGCTCGCCAATGTCTTCGATCCAGCGACGGCCACAAGCTTTTCGTGGGCGGGATGGGACACCTTCCGTGGCCAACCCGTGGCCAAATTTGACTACTCGATCGACCGGCAGCATTCCACCCTCAGCTTGAGTTTGAGTGATCTTGCCAAGGCAGTCGTTCCCTACCATGGATCGATCTTCGGCGACCCGGCCACCGGAGCGGTTCGGCGGATTACAAGCGAAACTGCCACTATTCCCGAGCAGGTGCAGACCAAGAGCATCGCCACAACGGTGGATTACGATACCGTTCGCATCGGCAGCCAGGATTACCTTTTGCCTGTCGAGGCAAACGTCGTGCTCGTGACCGACCGAAGCAACATCAGGAACGAGATGCAGTTTCAGGGCTATCGGAAATTCGAGGCGGAATCCACCATTACCTTCGGTTCGGATACCGGGACGGACGGAAGTCGGGCAGAAAAGCCGCATAACCCGCAACCCTAGCGAAAGCGCAGAAAAACAGGGCTATCCTGGTGGATAGCGTTACATGTCTTACGAAGTATGTTGGAAGAGTGTGAGCCGGAAAATAACCTGGGCAGCTGCTGCAATTGTTATTTTGCAGTTCACCAGCCTGCTGGCAAGGGCAAGTTCGGAAGGCAATCCCGAAGATTTCAGGGTAGAGCTGACAGGAGCCGCCTGGCTCGTCAACTCGAGTGGAACTCTGCAGGCTAGCGGAACACCAATTGATCTGATCAGTGATTTAGGCGCCGAGCAACAGCAGCCCACGTTCTACGGGCGGCTGGTTGTTAAACCGGGCCGGAAGCATCGCATTGTCATTGAGGGTACGCCTTTCCGGATCAGCGGGTTCAACACAGTGAACCGCACCATCGTCTACCGCGGCGAAACCTTCAACGTAAACGAGACGGTACGGTCTTCAGCCGACCTGGATTACGTATTTGCCGGTTACCAATACGACGTTTTGAGCGGACCGGGCGGCCACTTGGGTTTCTCAGCGGGTGGTGCCTATCTCGGGGCGACCGGGATCATCAACGCTCTGCAGGCTGGCACCACCGCTTCTAAAACCGAAACGATCGGCCTGCCCCTGGCGGGCGCTGACGGACGGCTCTTCCCGATTCGCGGTCACAGGATCTTTACCATTGAAGGCGACATCCGCGGGATGGATGTGGGAGGCTACGGGCATTATCTCGAGGCGTCTGGCAGTGGCGGTGTGAGCGTCGGTCCAGTGACTCTGTTGGCCGGATATCGAACGGTAAACGCCGACATTCATTCTTCGAGTAGTACGAACCCTGAGGGCGTGAACGTGCACTTTAAAGGGCCGATTTTCTCGGTGGAATGGCGCCGCTAAGGTGGCGCCGGGTTAGCTCGATCGGGAAGCGATCTGCTCGACGGCGCGCTGCGCTTCAAGGATCGACATGCGATGGTCCATGATTCCGGAGAGGTCTGAATTCGCAAACGCGATCCGGCCGTAAGGGTTCTTTCGAATCACATCACCAGGCGCGGGCTTACCATCCACGCCGAAGAAAAAACCTGGTTGCGGGCTCAGGTAAGCGTGTCCCCACCGATTGAGAACGATGCCTGCGATATCGCGGCGGACGTCGAATCCGCTGCGGCCGAACAACATTCTCAGCTGCTCTGTGATCCGCTCCTCATATGTCCTGAATGGAGTCGAGAGCAGTTCCGTGCGGCCTCGAACCGTTTGCGCCTGGAGCGACTCGCCGGGATAGGAAAACAAGATTTTAAGATTGATTACGGTTGCGGTGTCGGGGCTGATAGTTGCGGGGTCTGTACCGAAAGTGGCTACTTTGCGCATCGCGATGTAGTTGCCTATGCCTTCAAACCATTGACCCTCTGTCAACCCGAGGTCGGCCAGGAAGCGCCAGTTTCGCACCGCCACATTGGCCATCAGGCAGGGCGCTCGATGGAACTGCGCGTACGCCTCGCGGCATTGCTGTGGCATGTCACGAGCGACATGTTTCGTTGTCCAGCTGCCGCCCGCCATGATCACGGTTTTCGCTTTCACCCGAAAAAGCTTGCCGCCCTTCGCGTAAACGACGCTGACGCTTTGTGCCTTGTCCGGATCGCCTTGGTGGGCAACGGAGGTGACTGTTGAGGCCAGGCGGATGCGGGCCGGTTGCTCTGCGCGGTCAAGCGAATCGAAGTTGATTCGTCCGCGGCAGATTTCTTCCATAGTTGCGGCGCCGGAAATGGATGCGGGAATCAGCTGCTTCAGCATGTGCCGGACAACACCCGCGTTTCCGCCTGGGAACATCTGCGCGCCCTGATCGTACTTCCAGGGCAGCAGAACGTCCGCTGCATAGTCAGCATAAGCGGAAAGCACATCGGCTCCGAGCCCGGAACCTCCACCGGTGACGGGCGAAAGAAAGGTGCGGATAGTGGAAGGGCTCAGACCGTAAGTCTCGCTGAGGTGCTTCTCGAGCGTGATGCTGTCCAGATGGCGCGACGCCGGGTCGCCGTGGATTTTCGGTTGATAACGATGAGTTGAGAACGGCTTGCGGTCGTTCTCCCGCATTTGCAGCAGCTCGCGCCGAGCCTGATCGGGCATGGGTGCGCCCTCCAGCCGCTTACCCCAGGGATCCTTCAACCAGAGGCCTTCGTTCTGCCCGAAACGAGGGCCAAAAAAGAATCCTGAAGTCTTCCCCCCGTTTGGATATGGAGCAGTTTCAAGCGGCATCTCGGGCGTTGGACCGGCCCATTTCTGATACCGGAACTTCTTCCAATCGACATCGATTGAATCGTAGAACTTGGACAGGAAGCTATCGTCGAGTGGAGGAAAGCAAGCCGCCGAGCCTTGATGAATCATGAGCCGCTGGCCGTCTATGTTGAACTCATTTCGTTTCGCTTCTCCCCCGAATACGGGATGATTGTCGATCACGAGACAGGTGTGGTCCTTCTTCGATTGGCGCTGAAAGAGCAGCGCAGCGGCGATTCCGCTGATGCCGCCGCCCACAATCAGGCAATCGTACTCCTCGCCTGTCTCAACCGGCTGCTGCGGCCGCCGCTCGAACTTGTGATCCCGAATTTCGTGGCCTGCAGTCATCACTTCGTACGTGTTGCCATTCGAAGGAGCATAATCGCCCACGCCCCCATACCCGGTCCAATCTTCTTTCGCGAGTAGTTGGAGGGGCGTTACCGAGCTCAGCAGGATCCCGCCCGCAGCCAGCAGGGTCGAATTCAGCAGATCTCGACGATCAATATCGCGATCGCAAGCGTGCTTCTTTGTTGGTTCAGGAGTCTTGTTCTCGGCCATGAATCTCTATTGAAGTGAATCCCCCGTTTATTTAAGCATCTAATAAGAGGTAGTGACTCATTCGAAATACCGGCGACCCTCTCATGTTTCGGGCAGCGGCAGTTTGGGAAAGCGGCTCACACGCGCCCCTGAGACGGCCAGATTTCTTCGCCGCGCAGCGCCTGCATTTCTAAGAGAGATCTCGAAGGAGTACAAGCGGGAGACGGCTGCTGCTCCGAAACGGCCGCAGCCTTTGAAATGGCCGGACCAGGGTATACACGCTGCCTGGCTTGGCCACAGCACCGTTCTCGTGAAAGTGGATGGGTACACTATCCTCACTGACCCCGTTTTCAGCTTGCGCGTTGGATTGAACCTGGGACCCCTGACACTGGGAATCAAGCGCCTGGTCGAAGTGGCTGTCTCCTTTTCAGAACTGCCGCCTATCGATCTCGTTTTGCTCTCTCATGCCCACATGGATCATTTCGATCTGCCGAGCTTGCGTCGCCTGGAGAGCGCGCGAACCCAGGTCGTTACAGCGCATCGCACCAGTGACCTGCTGCGGGTGAGACGCTACGCCGAAGTTCGCGAGTTGCGCTGGAACGAGACGATTCGCGCCGGCGCAGCCAGCATCAAAGCGTTTCAGGTCGCGCATTGGGGCGCGCGCATGCGCAGTGATGTTTACCGGGGGTATAACGGTTATCTTCTGACGATAGGAAAGCGTCAGGTGCTTTTTGGAGGCGATACGGCCTACACCACGTCGTTCCGGCAGCTGCGCTCGTCACAGCCGATTGATCTCGCAATCATGCCCATCGGCGCATACGATCCATGGATCGCCGTGCATTGCAATCCGGAGCAGGCGCTAGCGATGGCTAACGATGCCGGCGCGGAGTTGATCGTCCCAGTTCACCACAAGACCTTTCAACTGAGCCGAGAGCCGAGATCGGAGCCAATCCAAAGGCTTTTGACCGCGGCCGGAAGCGCATCTGACCGGGTCGCAGTGCAAGAGATTGGACAGGAATTCTCTTTGTAAGACGCCTTATCGGTTCGGTGCAGGGTTGCGGTCGGCCGTCGGACCGTTCACCGGTAAGGCCTGCGATTGCGGCGTAGCCGAACTACCCTCCCGTGTCAAGTAGACCCTGAATGGAGTTACCTGGAATGGCATCTTCTCTCTGGCGGAAGCTACCGCCGATGTTTGCGCCTTAAGCAGACGCAACTGATCGGACCAGGGATCGACCAGAATTCGGGAGCCGAGTGGCAAAGCGGATATCTGCCTCTTATCGCGCAGTTCGAGTTCCGGCGCCGTATCCATCAGTCCGGAAAGCCGCAGGTCTTTCTTGGTATCGGACATCCGGTTTCCGAGAAGCGGTTTGATCAAGTGCGGGACGTCGTCGCTGCGGGCCGACAGCATTCGCAGGAACAGTCCAACGCGTGGTAGTTTATCGGCATAAGGCGACTTTCGCAGCATCTCAATGGCTTTCTCGTCGGCCTCATCTTCTTCGTGGCGAGTCCGCGCTATCGAGATCTTCTTCAACACTTCCGGATCGTCGAACAACAGACGGTCTGAAAACGCGTATTTGGTATTGACTGAGTGACCCAGAACGATGTGGGCGAGCTCATGCGCTAGTACGGCGGCCAGAGATGCCTCGTCGGGCAAAACATCGATAAGCCCGCGGCTCATGAGGATCACGTGACTGACGGCAACGGATTCCAGCGGTGTCGTCAGCAGCACGCGGGCATGAACCGGAGGATCAAGACTGACACTATTAGTGACTTCAAGATTATTCAACACCGTGTCGAGCACTTGATCGACTTCGCCCGCCGGTGCGATAAGACCGGCTCTCTGCAGCCGATCGACCAGGTTCTGTTGGGCCTGCGTTTCCCACAGGCGTTCCTCCTCGACAGGTGAGTAGCCGTTCGTATTGGTTTGGCTTTCATCGCGGATACCTTCCGGACTCTCTACCGTCATCTCGGTAAACGCCTGCTGAGCTCTGTCCTTTGAAGTCTGGTAATCCCAGAGCCGAGTCTGCGCACGCATGGGCGCCGTGTGTACAGGACCCCAACGATAGCCCTCATCCTGGGCGTAAATGTAAGTAGGTAGCCAAAGCCCTCCCGCATTTACCCGCCAGCACTCGAAATGCGAGAACTCATTACTCGGAGAGGGTATGTAGTGGCCGTTGAAACGGACTATGTTGTAATTCCGGTCCTCAATCCAGATCCGGCCCTCGAAGCGGCGCTTACCGGCATTGGCTTTGGGCTGAACGTCCAGCACGAAGCAGCGGACGTCCCCCAGAAACTCTCTTCGAACAAAGGTGAACTGGTAATGCGAGCGATCGAAACCGTTGGTGTCGAGGAACATTTCGTCCGCAAAGCCGCCGGGATAGTACTGGGTGGTCAGGAAACCGCTGAAGAAGTGAGGGACCTTCTTGATCACGTTGCCTTGCGGAAGGAAAGAGTCGTCGACTATCCCTTCAGATATGTTGAGCTTTCCCAGAAAATAGAAATCGTGCTCGGGAACAAGACCGAGATCCTGGTCCTTCTTCATTTCCTGGATGTATGTCTCGATGACCGGCTCTTTGTTTCGCAAGCGGTCCGCGAGCACGTGTTCGCTGTTAATGGCGCGATCAATCACTTCATCAACGCTGTGGGCAGGAGTTGAGTTGGCCTGTGACAGAACCTGGTTGATGTCTTGTGAAGGATCCGGCTGCGCTTTAGACCGGTCCGGCTCGGGACTATTCTGCGCGAGCGCAAACGAACTCGCGAGGCTGAATAACAAAGGCAAGCAGATAAGCTTGTAAGGCGCCTTTCGGCTTGGGGAGAGAAACATTAGGATGTTATAGCGATACTACTTAGGTTAATTCGAAAGTTATATGAATGGTAGCGTTCGCGTCAACCGGAACGCCGGCGCGTGTGGCCGGTTTGAAACGGACGTGCAAGGCCGCCGTTTCGGCCGCTTCGTCCAGTCCATGGCCTAACCCGTGAATCACACGTAGAATCCGCACCGAACCGGTTGAAAGGAAGACGACTTCGAGAGAAACTTGCCCTTCCAGTTTGAGACTGCGCGCTTCTTCCGTATACACGGGTTTCGGCTTGGAAAGAATTTCGACAGGCGTGAATACAGGCGGAGCCGGTTGGGGCGGGGAAGGGCGCAGTTGTGCGGCAGCTATGGCAGATTCCCCGAAAGCGCCGGTCTCAACCTTGCCCGGCTTGTGCGATGCCGTATCTCTCTCCGCGGCGCCTGCGCTTCCAAAGCTGGTCTGTCGGACTCCGCCCGACGCATTGTGCCCACCGCCTCCCGCCTCACCGCCGCCCGCGGGAAGATCGAAGGAACCTACTTTTGCCATCGTCAAGCTGGCAGGGTTTGAGGTGGCCGACGGATTGACGCCGTTTGGATCGCCGAAGCCGCCGACCTTTGTCACCTTAGGAGTTTGCGGAGCTTTGGCTGCGTCAGCGGTCTCGAAGCTGCCGGTCCGGACGGGCGGCTTCGGAGCAGGCGCGATCTTGGCTTCCGGCAATGCTTCAGGTGTGACGGCAGGTGCGACGTTGATGATTTCAGGAGCCGCCGCCATGATCTGCGGCTTTGGAACCTGAATCGGATTAATTTTCGGAGGAGTTAGAACTTTCACCGGCTTAGGTGAGATCACGTTTCTCGTGACTGTAACAGGCGCCGGTATGTGTGGCGATCGAATAGCTTTGAACTGAGACTCGGTGACCCTCGGCGTGATCAGCGTCACGGAGTCAAGATGCTGCTTTCTCACTTCCTCCCGCATTACGGGGAAGGTTATAAGGAGAAGAGCTAGAACGAGGAGAGCGTGCATTACACCGCTCGTCACGTGACTTCTCAACGAGGACGTGGGCACATGCGCAGTGCTGAAAAGACTTTGGCTTAGAACCGGCCCGTCTGTTCTTTTTTCTAACCTCATACTGGCCCTGGCTAAGATCCTCCTGAATTTCTTGCGCGGCAGACTTGCAGGGCCAGATGCCGAGACGTAGCGACCCTATCTGCGGCTGGAACGGCATCCACATTTGGGAGGCCAAACTGGAAACCTCCCCGACAACTACGATACCGCAAGTAGGTTGTTATTAAGTGGCTCGGAAGCAGGGTAAGACGTGCAGATAGCGTATGTTTCCAGGGCAAATCTATCTTTTAATGATTCTTTAATCGGGCTCGAATAATCGGCCGGAGGGGATTGCACGAGCCTCGGGTATACTCGGAAGTACTTCGGCGCTGGAGTGGCGGAACTGGCAGACGCACCGGACTCAAAATCCGGCGCTCTTCACTGAGCATGTGGGTTCGACCCCCACCTCCAGCACCAGCGTCTATCCAACAATTTCTCGACTTCGGCGTGTAACGCGCTTGAGCTCAGCCATGCGCATGGTTGCCGTGGCAACTTGTGCGGCATCGCAGTACAACCTTCAATGCCACCAAAACCTGTTATCTCCGAAGAGACAAGACCTCGATACCTCACCTTGCCGTCCTATACTTCCACCTGACGGACCGTGGGTAGAAGCCGGTGTATGACACCGAGCGTGAGCAGGTACATGATCCCGGCGACGATGAACAGCGGTCCGTATGCCTCGTGAGAAAAGTCCAGCCAGTACCCGATCAGGGGCGCTGCTAACATTCCTCCGATCGCTCCTCCAAAGCCTCCGAGCCCTACAACGGAGCCGATTACCGATCGCGGAAACGTGTCAGACGTGAGCGTGTATAGATTTGCCGACCAACCCTGGTGACCGGCTGCCGCTAATCCAATGAGAGACACCGTGAGCCAGAGATTGCTGCCTGTAAACATGACACACGAAACAGGCACAACTGCCAGCGCGCATGTGAGCAGCGCCGTTTTCCGGGCGCGCGTTACGCTCATGCCGTGGAGAAGCAGCCGGCTCGAGAGCCAGCCGCCGCCGATCGAGCCTACATCAGCTGCCAGGTAAATCGCGATCAAAGGCGGCCCAAGGTGTGAAAGATCTAATCCGTATTTGCGATTCAGAAATCCGGGAAGCCAATAGAGATAGAACCACCAGACCGGATCTGTCATAAACTTACCCAGCAGAAAAGCCCAAGCGGGCCGGGTTTGCAGCAGCGTTCTATAGGGGATCCTTCGCGTTTGCTCGGGGGCGCCGCCCGATTCAATATAGGCTCGCTCGCCCTTCGACAGCCATGTATTCTCTTTTGGTGGGCGGTAAGTCGTCAGCCATAGCGCAAGCCACAGGACGTCAAGAACTCCGGTCGCGAGAAACGAAGATCGCCATCCGAAGTGCAGGGCAACGAATGGAACGATCAGCGGGGCAACGATCGCGCCAATATTGCTGCCGCTGTTGAAGATCCCCGTTGCAAGCGCGCGTTCTTTCTGCGGAAACCAATCCGTTACCGTCTTGATGGCGGCAGGGAAGTTTCCGGCTTCTCCGACGCCCAACGCAAAACGAGCCACCGCAAACTGAAAAGTGGTGCGCGCCAGGGCGTGCGACATCGCCGCACAACTCCAGACGACTACAGCCAGCGCGTACCCCAACCGGGTGCCCAGCCAGTCTATGATCCGTCCCGCAACGGGCATGAGAAAGGCGTATGCGCCTTGGAAGGCGAAAATAACCCAGCCGAATTCTGCTTCCCGCCAACCAAGTTCTTTCGCGATGATGGGCTTTAGCAGCCCCAACACCTGTCGATCAACGTAATTGACTGTGGTCGCGTAGAACAACAGTCCGCAGATGTACCACCGGACGTGGCCCACCCGTGGTGGAGCTGTGCCGGAACTGGATGTCTCAGTTGGCGCCGCGCTGCTCATGCGAGGCGTTCAGGCAGGCAAAACGCTCGAAATTCAACCGAAACATGCGTGTTATATCTTGCTTGATATCTGTTCTTGTCAACGGCCACCCGTCTTCGAGCAGCAGGCGGTAATGATTGGCAAAGATCGGTGTCATGATCCGTCGCGTGTTACGCCACTTATAGATAACTTGCTCGAGAATGCGAGCGTCCGAGTGCTGGGGAATGAACGTTGTGCCCAGCATCTCCACACGTTCCCGGGTTATCTCTTCCACGATCGAGGGGTTGTTCAAAAACCACCAACACCCAAACGGCAGAAGATTCGAGAACTTTCGCGCATAGACGCAAAGCTCGTGTTGATTTTCGCGGCTCAGAACACTGGTGAGGAAGCGGTTTTCCGGAAAGGCAGCGCACAAGTGTTCGAGAGCGCGGAGGTCGGCCTTGCCGGATGCATCGCCGGCGAGCCTGATCGTAGGATTGACCTGGTACCGCACTCCAATCATCAAGGAGAGCGGGATGTTGAACTCACGGCAAGCGGGTACCACGGCGTCTTCCAAGATGTGACCACGCGTGCTCTGCTCGGGGTATTCGAAGGTGTCCGGAAGCGAGCAGGCCATGTAGACGGGCTTCATGCGTGCGTAACAGTCCGCCAGGAATCGGCGAATCTCACGGATCGAGGCCTCGTTCACGTCCCGTTCAACCCGATAGCCCTTGCCCGCGAGCACACTCCAGTGGTCATCCCATTTGTTCAGAATTCTGTCCAGGCGAAGCACGGGGTGAAACTGCGGATCCCGCTCCGGTCCGCGCTCCCAGACGGGCCCTTCTTCGGGATCGAGCGGGTCATTTGTCATTGCAACTTCGCTGATACCGGCAAGGTTGAAGACGTGCCGGATGTGCGAAGTCAGTTCTTGGCGAGAAAAGAACTCGCGCGCTTCGCGCAAGCTGTTGGCCCTTGTCTCTAATCCGAAGGCCTCCAGTACGGCCACTACGCCGCGAGTGGCTTCCGAAACGGGAGGATTTTCCACAAACAGCGTGCGCCAGATTAGGTCGGCCCGTTCCTGTTTGCTCAGCTTCCAGTAAGCGTCGGGTTTGACCGGCGAGGAGCGGAAGAGTTCTGCTTCCAGGTAGTGGTATGTGATCAGCTCATCGATGCCCCACAGCCCTAATTTGCCCAGTGAGGGCATGAAGAGGTGAGTGTGTACGTCGATGAACCGGGTACTCTGAAGTGCTTCGTGAACTGTTTCCGAGAGCTGATCGGAAGTCAAAAGATCGTTGCTTGTGTTAGCTGAAACGCTGGCAGTTTCATTCGCGGTGGCTGACATGGCGGCTCCACTCAAAATCAGATCGTTAGGACGAATCCTCACCAATCATATGCGAGCGCAGAATGGGGAACCCCATTCTGTCAGGCTAAATCGAGTTCGATCTCATCGACGTAACACCAGCCCCAACTTTCCCCTTTTTCGAAGGACCGCATGATCGGATGTTTGGAAGCGTGGAAGTGCTTTGTCGCGTGCCTATTCTTTGAGGAATCGCAGCAGCCTACGTGCCCGCATTCCAGGCACAAGCGTAGGTGAACCCAACTGTCACCGCTCTTCAGGCACTCTTCACAACCGCGAGTGTGGGGCGAGACCGACCGAATCTGATCAAGGTGTGTACAAGTTTCCATTTGGCCCTCTGTCCATAGTGCCCCAACTCGGCGCTAGCTGAAAGCCAAAGTGATGGCTCCGGCGGTGATCAAAAGACCACCTGCCAGTTTGGGGAACGAGAGTCTCTCGCCGAGAAAGCCGGCCGCGAACAAGATTACGAAGATCACGCTGAGCTTATCCACCGGAGCTACTTTTGAGGCAGGTCCGAGCTGCAAAGCCCGAAAATAGCAGAGCCAGGAAAGGCCCGTTGCTATGCCCGATAAAACCAAAAACAGCCAACCTTTGTGTGTTACGACCGACAATTCACCCGATTTGTACGTAGCACCGACGATGGCCCAGGCGAAAACGAGGATGACCAGGGTTCTAATTGCGGTAGCTAAATTCGAATTCACTCCGGTCACGCCGACCTTCGCCAGAACCGCGGTTGCGGCCGCGAACAAGGCGGAGAGCACGGACCAGAGAAGCCAGTTCATCCCTTTCAGTTTGGCTGATGGGTCTCTAGGTGGTCGACCTTCGCTTGAAGAGACGATAGATCAGGAGAAGGATCATCGCGCCTATAACCGACATGATGAACCCGGCCGAAGATCCGTCGCGGTACAGCCCGAGAGCCTGCCCAAGATACGTTGCCACGAAAGAGCCCGCGACTCCCAACAGCATTGTCACGATGATGCCGCCCGGGTCTTTTCCTGGCATGAGGAGCTTCGCGACAGCCCCGATAATCAGTCCGATCAACAACGTCCAAAGTAAATGCACGGTACCGCTCCTTAATCTGGTTTGAGGTAAGACTCGTTATTTGTCTTTTGGTGACAAAGATTTGATGCCGGTTGCCTCGCTACACAGCTTTCCAGGCCAGTGCCACAAGTTGAACCTCGATGTTGGCCTTTTTCAGGCGAATGTTAAGCGTTTCCAGCTGTTCGGTAAGCGGATCAATCTTGGCCTGCTGGGCTGCGACTTCAGCATCAAACTGATTCTGTAACTCTTTGAGCTGCTGCTCCAGCTGTTCTACCGTTTCATTTGCTTGTTGCACGTCCTGCGTCTCCTGCCAGGATCGCCCTGCCTGGCGTGCCACAGTTGCGGCTTTTGAAACAGTGCTTACACTCAGCGCCTTTCGTCCCATGAAAGCGCTAAGAAGACCCGTACCAACGGAAACAGCAGTTTGCAGAAAGGCTTGGCTGCGCTGATTTTTTTGTTGCTCGACGGCTATTTCCGCGCGCCGCTTGCGTTCCGCCAGGGAGGCCAGTTTGGGAGCGTACTTCTGTTTGAGCGCCCCCGCTAATCTGTCTCTCTCCTCGCGGGCGGCCTGCTGCAACCGGACGCGGAAGTCGCGCTCCGATTCGTCCGGTTGCGCGGTCTGATCCAGGCTGGGGCTTCGCAGCAGAGTCAGCTGTTGCGACTGAAAAACCCAGTTCGAAAACGACTTGGTCCAGATCGGATAGCTTTTCGCTTTGGCAGCGGCAGCGGGTAAGGCGGAAAAGGTGATGCTGCCGTCGGGTTCTTTCTCCAGTTCGTCCAGCGATATGTCGGCCGAGTCTGCGACCGACCAGTCTAGTGTGGCGGGGCCGTCATTCAGAGGCGTGAGCCAGACCTCTTCGCGGGTTGCCGTGATTCCTCGCCGATCATCGGAATAGTGCAGCTTAGCGGCGCCGATCAATACAGGCTGATAGCTTTTGGCTGACGCTTTCTCAACCGGCAGAAAATAGCAGGGAATGTCGGGCGGCAATACCGGTGCAGACTTGGAAGCTGCATTGCCGTCCTCTTGAGCCTGCGGCTCAGGGGCGGCGGTTGCGGCGGCAGACGTCTTCCTGCTTTGCATGAGAATCTTGATCTGATCGCGGGTGATGGGACCGCTCAGATACGAGAGTGTCCAGCGTGTCTTGAAGAGCTGAGGCCTGTCCTCGTGGACATTGTTCAGGAGGAACACGCGATTGCCGAGTCCGGCCAACAGCTGTTCCATTGCCTGGCGGTCGAAGGCGGCGTGCGCCTCGCCGGCGGCTCCTTCCAAGCCCTCCATCACACGCATTTTGTCTCGCTCGGTCTGGAGTCTGCCAATGAACCAGGTGCCGGTGTTCGAAAGCCCCTTGTAATCGAGATCAACCGGATTTTGAGTCGCGAGAACGATCCCAAGCCCGTACGCGCGCGCCTGCTTGAGCAGCGTCAATAGCGGCTTCTTTGACGGCGGATTGGCGACGGGCGGAAAGTAACCGAAGATCTCGTCCATATAGAGAATGGCTCGCAAACTGGTGGTTCCCGGCTGTGTCCGCGCCCAACTCAAAACCTGATTCAGGAGCAGGGACACAAAGAACATCCGTTCGGTATCGCTCAGATGCGCAATCGAGAGGATAGAGATCCTGGGTTTGCCTGCGGAGGTATGGAGCATGGATGCGATATCGAGCGGTTCGCCGGCGAGCCAGGTGCTGAATGCCGGAGAGGCAAGAAGATTGTTGAAGTTCATCGCCAGCGCGAAGCGGTCCTTCGCCGGGTAGAACGTTTCGAGATCTATCACGCCTGCCTTTTGGAAAGGTGGTTTCTGAATTTCTTTGATCAGGCTGGCGAGATCGAGATCCCGCCCGTTGCGCCAGTTAGCTTCGAAGATATTTGAAAGTAAGACGTGCTCTCTGCTCTGAATGGGATCGGCCTGAACGCCGATGAGACCGAGCAGGCTTGTGACAGTAGCGCTTATCCGGTCGCGGAGCATTTCAGCATCGTTCAAAAGGCTTGCTTCGGGAGCTGCAAACGACTTAAGAATGGAAACCGGCACGCCCGCATCGCTGCCGGGTGTGTAAATCGTGATTTCGGCAGCCTCCTTCAGGCGTGCGATGCGTGCGCCATCCTGGCCGAAGCTGGCTAAACCGCGCTTCCACAGGTCGGCTTGGCGGGATGCAAATTCATCGGTGCTGAGGCCTTTTGTGCGCGCTTCGTCTTCGTTCACCCAGGGCCGAAAATCTTCCGGCTTCAGATCGGGAAAAGTGAGAAGCAGGTTTGAGATGTCGCCTTTTGGGTCGATGGCGATGGCCGGTATGGAATCGATTGCCGCTTCTTCCAGCAATCCGATGCAAAGACCTGTTTTGCCGCTGCCCGTCATGCCGACACAGACTGCGTGTGTCACGAGATCCTTGGACTCGTAGAGCAGCGGGGAATCCGATTCCTGCTGGGTCGCTGCATCGACGGGCTTGCCCAGATAGAAGACTCCGAGCTTCTCAAAATCCTGCATCCTAAGATTCTAGGTCGATCCGCTCGAGTGTCACTGCCACGATCAGGGATTGACAAGTCACGAAAGAAGATCCATGCTTTGGGAAAGGGGTGCCGTCATGCGCTTGCCGAGCGTGCTTTTTTCCTGCCTTTTTGCTGCCGGTTGCCTCAACGCCTTTGGGCAGGCTGTGACTTCCACGCATTCGGGCGTGGTGAATTATTCAGAGGGCTCGGTGCTTTTAGACGACCAGCCGCTGGATCAAAAGCTTGGCTCTTTCACTACCATGAAAGACGGTTCTGTGCTGCGAACCGAAAAAGGCCGGGCAGAGGTTCTTCTCACGCCTGGTGTGGTCCTCCGTATCGACGAGGAAAGCGGGATCCGGATGGTCTCGAACGAACTGTCGGATACGCGGGTGGAGTTTTTGCACGGATCCGCCATCCTCGACTCGAATGATGCGACCCCGCCGAACAATGTAACTCTAACTTACAAGACTTTTCAGCTTCGATTTTCAAAGCCAGGTGTTTACCGGATGGATTCCGAGCCGGGAGTTTTTCAGACCTATACCGGAGAAGCAGAGATTGTCGCTGACGGGCAGAGCCCGCAAACGATAGACGAGTCGCACCAGTTCTTCTTCGGGATTGGGATGGAAACGAAGAAGTACGGGGATGGCACGGTGGATACGTTCTCAGAATGGGCAAGGACGCGGGCGGAAGACCTGGCGGCGGATAACAAAGCCGCTAATCAGAGTATGCCCGATCCGAACGACGCCGGCGCAGGAGTATTCACGATGCCGGCTCCGTCATCGCCCTCATATGTGACGCCAGGCTATGGATTATCGGTGAGCCCGATGATCGTAGATAACGGATTCCTGGGTGCGTACGGCCCTTATTACAATCCTCCTTTCTTCAATCCGTTCACGGTGATCTACGTGGTTCCACGCTGGTATGGCCGGAGCCCCGTTTATGGAACGCCTCCGCGGCGAACGGGGATTCCGGTTTTCGGTTCGACCCGAAGCGGGTATCCAACGGGAATCGGTCACGCGGGCGGAACGGGCTACCCGGGTTCGATCGGATACCGTCCGGCGCCGATGCCTTTACGGCTGGGCGTGAGCACTCCGATTCGCACGCCGGCGCCGGCTTACTCGCACCCACGGCCGGCATCTCCCGTGATGGTTCATCCGGCGGGACCCATGATGTCCGTGCATCATCGCTGAGCGCCGAAAACCTTTAGTCTGTGGGCGCATAGTAGCCAGGACGCCAGCGGGTTTTCAAGCCGGTGAGTCCGGGCGGAACTTGCAGCTTGACGGTAACGTTCCGATACTTGCCATCCTTCTTGTGGTTTGACGGCACGTAGGCAAGTACATACTGGTTGCGCAATTCTATGCCGATCCTTGCCGCGATGGCGGGGAGGTCATCCGCACTCGAAGTGGGAAACACCCGACCTCCGGTTTGATCGGACAGTTCGGTGAGTAGTTTAGGGCCAGACACCTCGGCCGCGCTGAGCGCCAGCATCGAAAAGCGCTCGAAGACGCCCATGGAATAAACCTGAACGTCGGCCTGGCGGACGAGCTCCTTGATCTGGGTCGAGGTGTAGCGACTGTTGTTATCACCGCCATCGGAAATGATCAGGAGAGCTTTGCGGGCGGTCTTAGCCTTTTTCATTTCGCCGAGACCCAGGGAGACTGCATCGAGCAACGCGGTGAGCCCCTGCGGCTCCATATCGGTCAGTCGCTTTGCGATCGTGCCCGTATCGCTCGAGAAGTCCTGGACGAGCTTGGCTCGATCGCCGAACTCGATGAGACAGGCTTCATCCTGCGGCTCCATGGTCTTCAAGAACTGTTTAACAGCCTGGCGAGAGATGTCGATTTTGGCGCCCATGCTGCCGCTGGTATCGACAAGCAAGCCGGCCGATACGGGAGCGTTTTCGCCTGCAAATTGACTGATCTTCTGCTCCACGCCGTCTTCGCTCAGGGTGAAGTCCTTCTTTTCAAGGCCAAGGACGAAGCGATTGTGAGCATCAGTTACGGTGACCGGCACGACCACCAGAGTGGTACCTACACGGATATCGACTTGACCGGCTGTGAGCAGTGTGCTGCAGAAGAGTAAAACAGATGCCAGACGGACTGCAGGTGAGGGCACGCACTTATTTTCCTCCTCCGCGCAATCCGGAGTACTGCCATAACTCCGAGCACACAAAATCGCCCATGCTCGCGTATTGGGTGAGCAGAGAGAAGCCGTTGCGCGGCAGGATTTCGCGATGATTGGGAAGGGATCGCGTCGAGAGTCCGGTGGCGAGGCGAAAGAAGAAGTACATGGTCCGGAGCCACGCTTCGGCGTGGACGGCGCGCCAGCCGCTGGGAGGCTTACGGAAATCCGAGATGAGCCACAAGGCGTTCGGGACGGAGTGAGCGGCGATTTTGCGGACCAACTGCTCCACATCAGTCGAGCTAAAGCAGTCGAGAAAGAAATGGGTTGCGATGAGATCGTATTGGTTTCCAGGGAAGGGAATTGTGCGCGCATCGCCGTGTACGAGATTGAGGTTCGAGCAGGCTGCGGAGCGGTGTTTGCAAACCGCAATCATCTTTCGGCTGAGCTCGATCGAGTCGATATTAAGCCCGGGGTGACGGGTGATCAAGCGCTCGGAAAAGCGGCCATCGCCATCGCCCAGAACCAGCGCATTCCGGGCCTGGGCAGCGGCTTCGAGGTATCGAACACGGTGCCGATGCAGCCTTCCCCCAAAGGCCAGATACTCCAGGGTTCGATAAGAAGATGCGATGACATCACAATCCATACGGCCTTGCGAGCAGCAGCAAAACGGGTGCGATAAGTGAGAGGTCGGCCGCGACACGCATTGCATGGACGGACATGCGCGCTTGCGTTTTGTCGAACCAGATCAGGGCGACTGCACTCGCCGCGATACCGGCGTAGAGTTGATGCTCGGGTGTTGCGACGGTAAGGACAGCCGCAACCAGCGCCACCATCGCAGCGATGAACTGTAAGTTTCGACAGAGCCAGTTAGAGGACGCTGAGGGCTGTTCGAAATGTGTGCGCCCGAATCGCTGCCATTCGCGATGCTCGACGCTCGCGCAATTCAACGCGCACAGCACGCCAAAAAGGAACACAGCGGAAGTTAAAGTCGGGACAAACCAGCTTTTGATCAGCGGCACTAGCGCTGCGCCCACTGCGAAAACAGCGGCAACGCTGATTTCCTTGGGTAGTCGCTCGTGAAAAGCAAATCGGGTGTGAACAGTGAGGAAATGAAAGGCGACCACTCCGGAAAGCGCCAGGCCGGCAAGCATGATGCCGCGGCTGAGAAAGCAGTACGCCGCGGCTCCGGCGGCGAGCACGGAACCAGCAAGTATCAACGCGAGCAGCCGGTGCTTGCGATAGAAAACATGACGAGCCGAAGGGAGTGAGGCATCCCTCGAGCTATCAAGCGTCCGGTCCGTCAGGTAGATGGCCCAGACAGCGAAAGCTAAGCCGCAGCGCTCGGCCCCGCTCAAAGGAACGGAGACAGCCGACGCGAAGAGCTGCTGCCAGAGCAGGGCCACAATCACGGCATCGAGGCTCAGCAGATTCGGCCAGAGCCAGAGTGGGCGGGTAGGCGAAGAGAGCGGAAGATCTACGCTGCGGGAGGCAAGCTCCGGGGCGTGGGCTCTGCTCATTTCTTCTACGAGCCTAGCAGGCGGTGGTTGAAAACCGGTTCGGTCAGGAGCGGCGGGAAGGGTGCGTCTTCAGAGCACTGAAACTCTGCGGATTTGCTGCGCGCAAGATAAGATTCGGACGGGATCTTTCTCGGGGTTCGCCGAAATTTCTACCTCCTAATAAAAAGGCTTGGCCGCAAGTACAATCGGCAGCCGCTTTCGGCGGCCGAGAAGCTCAGTCACAGGTTCTGGCAGGGTGCGCCAAGCAGGCGAAAACACAAGGGCAGAAGCGTGGACCGTTTGCGTGTACTGAGGAAGCCGAAGTGGCGGATGCGCACAAAGCCTGGTGGCAGGACATGCAACAGGAAGCGCCGCAAGAACTCGTCCACGTGCAGAGTCATAACGCGCTTCTTATTGTGGTGTGCTGAATCGCGCCAACGGAAAGTCACCTGATCGTTGGCAAACGACACCAGCCGATGGTTCGAGATAGCGACCCGATGCGTGTAGCAACCGAGATACCGCAGAGCGTGTTCCGGTCCGCCAAACGGCCGTTTCGCATAGACAACCCACTTCTTACGAAAGGTCTGTCGTATGAGTTGCGCGAAGACTTTGCCGTCCGAGCGGCTTCATCAAACCGTGAAACCCGAGTTCTTCGTGCGCGAAAGCTTTCTTCAGCGCTTCGGTGAACTTACCGCGAAAGACTTCGGCCAATACGTCGACGGGGAGGAAGAACTTTTGCTGAGACGGGATCCAATGCGTGCGATCTGGCGATAATCCGCCAGCCGGAACGACACAGTGGATGTGGGGATGGTGTTGAGCTTCTGATTCCAACATGCAGCACACTGAAGAAGCCTATGTCTGCACCCAGATGCTGCGGATCGCGAGCGACCTCTAGCAATGTCTCGGCACTGATTCGGAAGAGCAAGTCGTAAACCACTTGCTTATTCTGCAAAGCGAGTGGCGCCAGTTCATGCGGCAGAGTGAAAACAACATGTACGTATCGCGTGGGCAGAAGTTCGCGCTCGCGTGCTGCGAGCCAACGATCCCGCGCATTCGCCTGACACTTGGGACAGTGCCTGTTTCGCAGGAGTTAAATGAGATGGCACTATGTCCACAGCGCACACACTCATCGAGATGACCGCCGAGCGCAGCAGTGCGGCAACGCTCGATCGCGGTCAGTACTTTTAAATGGAGCCGGTTCAGCCAGGAACGATTTCGTTCGATGAAGTTCCAGCCCGCGCTGCGAACAAGATCGGCCATCTCGAGCGATGGCCGGTTCATCTACTCGTCGTCTTGAGCGAGAAAGGCGGCTAACTTCAGTTGATCCAGCGGACTGGCTGTCGCACTCATTCGGGCATTAGAAAGATGCAGGTAAAGCGTGGTCTCTTCCAGATCGCGATGACCGAGCAGCAGTTGGATGGTGCGAAGATCGGCACCTGACTCGAGCAAATGAGTCGCGAAGCAGTGCCGAAGCGTGTGCGGATGGATCTCATCTCCGAGCCCCGCGCGTGTCGCAGCCTGGCGGCAAGCAGCCCAGATTACCTTTGTGGTAATCGGCTTGTTGCCGGTGTGCCATCGGTTGCCGGGAAATAACCAGACTTCTGGTTTTTTTCGAAGTCCGCGCACATAAGTCTGCAGCTCCTCCAGCAGGATCCGGCTGAGCATGACATCGCGATCTTTACGGCCTTTTCCACCTTTAACGTGTATGACCATTCGTTCACTATCGACGTCACCTACCTTCAAATGCGCCAGTTCGGCTAGTCGATTTATCGGTTTCAAAACAAGAAGATACAGCATCTCGAAGCACGTGCCTGAATCGCGAATGAGGTTAAAATAGCGCAGGTGATAAGCGAATATTTTCGATGATTTTGGACGTTTTTCTTTGTGAATTTGAGGGTTTCTGAGGCGAAACTGGGACGAAAACGAAGGTTTTTGAGGTAAAAATGGGGTTCGGATGCTTGCCGGAAACAGTTGGAGGACGTGGTGAGTGGCTCGTGATCTACGTTGTAAACTGTTGGAAGGTTCGAAGACCGCGGGAGTAACTCAATGGTAGAGTCACAGCCTTCCAAGCTGTTGGTTGCGAGTTCGATTCTCGTCTCCCGCTCCATGTTTTCACTAACTTAGAAGACCCGTAATTCGCGCCTTTACTCCTCTTACTCCTTTTCGTTTTCCGAGCTTGCTTTGGGATTCCCTTTCCGGAAGCAACGAATTCGAACTCATCTTCATCGGACGCGTCGATGACCGCGGATTCGAGCTTCGTTACGGCCTGAATCTTCTGATCGAGGTCGCTCTATTCTCGCCTTCCGTGAAAGGCTCGCATTCGTTCGCCGCAGGGCGGCTGCGCTGAAAATCGCGCGCTTGTCCTCCTTCAGCACCCTCAGCCACTGGCCGAGATAGGCGGCGTGATCGTCGCCATGTTTACGTATATTAAGTCTTTCGGTCTAGACAGCCGTTAAGCCGCCGTCGACCGGCAGTTCGATCCCGGCGACGTAGCTGCTTTGGTCCGAGGCAAGGAACAGAGCTGCGGACGCGATCTCCTCGGGACGCGCCAGCCGCGCCAGAGGCGTCATAGCAGTGATCTGCTTCCTGGCTTCGGCTGCGCCCTCCTTCGACGGGTACTGGTCGTCGAACATAGGGGTGTCGACCGCGCCAGGGCTTATCACGTTAGCCCTGATCTTCCGGTCTTTGAGTTCGTTGGTCCAAGTCCTGACGAACGAACGAAGCGCCGCTTTGCTGGCGCTATAAGTGCTGGGTCATCGCCTTTTCGACGAAGGCCGCACCCGCAAGAATCACATCGATATTGCCTTTTTTCGCAACGGTCTCGTAAAGGCGGTCGAGGTCGTCGAGCTTGGAGATATCGGTTATTACGCCGGTGATGTTCGAGCCGATCTCTGCGACGGCCTTGTCGATCTCGGCCTGGCGGCGGCCGGCGATAAACACGTGAGCGCCCTCTTCAACGGACCTCTTGGCGGTCGCGAGGCCGATGCCGCTGCTGCCGGTAACGACGGCAATCTTGTTTTTCAGTTGAGGCATGTTGTTTCCTTTTCGGCTAGGGCGCGGCGTCAGACGCGCCGCGGCTGGAGCACCAGGTCGGTCGCTTCCTCAGCATCTTTGAGGAGCGTCTTGCGCGGCGTGCCTATCTGCGCACGCATGGTTAGCCCACGCGCTAAATCTGTTACTTGGATCGCGCGCGCGGCTACCGGGAAGTCAGGTGGGATGTCTCCCGCACCGATTCCATCTCGGAAACGGCGCTCCAAAAGCGCGGCGCCGCCTCCGACCGCGCTCTGCAGGAACTGTTGAACCTCAACATCGTTCACGAGCGGCGCGACGCACATCATGAGGCAGCCCCGGGCGGACCCTTTCTCGGTGGCACTTTCGACGGTGTACCTCAGAAAGCCCGCGATCGAGTCGCGAAGGCTCTGTGGCGAGAGGAGTGCCTTCGCGGCTGCTGCGCCCTTCCGTTCTGCGTAAGCCTTCAGGGCGCGCAGGAATATCGCCCGCTTGTCGCCAAAAACGGCGTACAGGCTCGGGCGTCCCACACCCATCCCTTCGACGAGATCGTCAATCGTCACGCCGTCGTAGCCTTTCGACCAGAACACCTGAGTCGCCTTTTCCAGCGCCCCGGTCTCGTCGAAGCTGCGCGGTCTACCCCGCGGCCTAGAAGTATTTTGAATCATTTAGTTCAAAACTCATTGACAATGGCCATCGCGTCCCACAATATATAACTGAATAGTTCAAAATTAGCAAGCGGCCCCGGCCTCTAAGGGGGCTTCACGACTCAACCTTTACCACGGAGATGCCCATGGAACATTCGACCGCTCTCGTCACCGGCGCCACGTCCGGGCTCGGTCAGGCGGCTGCCCGCCTACTTGCCGAAGAGGGATGGCGCGAGATCATTGTCACAGGGCGCACCCTGGCTCGGGCCAAGCAAACGGCCGCTCAGCTGGCCGCTGATACCAAATTACATGTCTTCACGCCGCTGGAGCTGGATCTGGACTCGCCGTCCAGCGTTCAGTCCGCCTTAGCCGAACTCGTCAAGCGAGGTCGGCCGGTCGGTATCCTGCTGCTCAATGCAGGGATGGTCCCAGGTAAAAAGCGCGTGCTCACTGCGGCGGGCATCGAGGCGTCTCAGGCCCCGTTGATCGGCCATCACCAACTGACTGTCGGGTTGCTCGACGCCAAGCTGCTGAGCTCCGACGCGCGGATTGTTATCGCCGGCGCGGAACCTGCCCGTGGGGACGTGCCCATGTTCAGCCTCACCAACGTGACAGCCCTCGCGACCACGCGTCACCAGGGTGACCGAAGCGCCGCGGTGGAAGCCTTGCTGCGCAACGGGCCGAACGTGAAGTATCAGGCCAACCGGGCATACGCCGACGCGAAGCTCGTTATTGCCTGGTGGGCTGCGGCGCTGGCGCGCCGGCTACCTTCCGGTATGGCGGTGTACGCCGTCGCGCCCGGCAGCGCGCCCGACACCCAGGCGGCGCGTAACGCTCCCGCGGTGTTGAAGTATCTGTTTATCCCAATCGTGAAGCTCATTCCCGGGATGACCCAGACTCCTGAGACCGCCGCCCGTCGGTATATCCAGGCATCGAAGTTCGGAACCGACCTCTCGGGGCAATTCTTCGCCTCGGCGCCCAAGAAGCTCACCGGCCCAATCGAGGCGATGCGCCAGCCGCACCTTCACGATCGCGCCAACCAGGAAGCCGCGTGGCAGGCCGTCGTCAAGGTCTCTGGCTCCGACTTCTCCTCCAAGCACCCTTGAACGCGGTGTCCTGAAGGAGCGCTGATCGGCGCGCCACCGGATGCGAAAGATCATCGCCACTTCCCTCACTTGGAAGCACGGCGACGGAACGAAAACACTATTTCACAAGGAGAAATACACATGAAACGGTACGAAGGTAAAAAGGTGGTCATCATCGGCGGCACGAGCGGCGACGGCGAAGATGCTGCTTGACGGAGGCTCGCGCGTTCTGGTGACGGGCCGCTCGAAGGAAGGCCTGGAATCGGCGCAGAAAGAGCTTGGGAATGACGCCATCGTGGTTTCGAGCGACGCGCGGTCGTTGACGGACCTCGACGCACTCGCCTCTCGGGCGAAAGCCGAGTTCGGCAGTCTGGACCTGCTCTTCGTCAACGCCGGGTTCAGCATCCGAGCGCCTCTGGAGAGCATCACCGAGGCCATCTACGACGAGATGTTCAACCTGAACGCGAAGGGACCGCTTTTCGCGGTGCAGAAGCTCGCGACGCTGATAAACCGGGGAGGCTCTGTCGTCCTCACGACCTCGATCGCCAACGTCAAGGGGATGCCCGGTCAGCTCGCATATGGAGCGGCCAAGGCTGCGCTGCGATCCTTTGCTCGGACGCTCGCCGCCGAGTTGCTTCCTCACGAGATTCGCGTCAACGCGGTGACGCCCGGTCCCGTCGACACGCCGATCCTCGGCAAAGTGTTTCCCGATAAAGACGCGGCCGCCCAGATCAGGGAGAAGATGACCGGCATGGTTCCCATGAAGCGCTGGGGGATGTCAGAGGAAATCGCGAAGGCCGTCCTCTTCCTTGCGTTCGATGCGACCTTCACAACCGGCGCCGAACTTCCGGTCGACGGAGGGTGGTCTCAACTCTAAGGCTTGGACCGTCCAGGAAGGTGCAAAGCATCCAAAGACGGTCCTCAATGACTCGCATACCAGTGCGCACTTGATGCGATACCGAAGGCAGCGGCGGCGGCTCGGCCGTCGCCACTGCGCGCTCAGCCCAAAGAAGAAAGCTTCGTGTTCGGCGCGAGCTTCGCGGCCGGCAGCGGAACTCCCACGGGGCACATTTTCAGAGAGTCAGTTTTTCGAAGAACTTTGCTTCATCCATGAGCAAGGTGCGAACGCTTTGAACAACGAACTTAACCAAATTCACTTTGAAAGACGAGAGGACAATGAACCGGATATTTGTACTGATAGCGGTAGCGGCGATGTGTGTGACCGGGATGAACGCGCAGAGTGCGCCGGGCAGCGTGATTTCTCCGGCGAACGGATTTAATGCGGCGTTGAGTACGACCGAGAGTCAGGTGATGACGCTGGTGAAGACGATGCCGACTGAGAAGTATGCGTTCGCGCCGAGCCAGGCGATCTTTGTGCCATCTCAGAAGACGAGCTATGACGGCGTGCGCACCTTCGGAGGCTTGATCCTTCATGTGGCGCAAGCGAATTACGTCATGGCAGCAGAAGGTGCCTCGCGAGATACATCGCGATTTGCCGGTTGACGCAAGCTGGTTGGGTGTTGCCGGGTATCCGAGTGGGGCCCAAGCGCGCGGAAGCTACATTGTCGATTTCAGTGAGTGAAATCCGGGCAGTCAGAGCGGGTGCCCAATCACCAGTCGCCATCAAAGCCCCCTTTGCCGCGACCAATGCCATAGCCGGCCGAATTAGGATGTGCTCACCGTCGCTGCTGATTTGCGCGGCGCAATCCGGCCATAGCGAACGAATCAGATCGAGCCATCGGTCCAGGCGTTCGCGGAACTTGCGGGGCCTGGCGTAATCCGGAAGATCAGCCGTATACGGAGGTCAAGTACGCTTAATGCCGTCCGCACTTCGTCCTTCCTCATAACACGCTCCGGCGCTGAAGCCTTGCATGCCGGGATGAAGAGCGAACCGGCAGGATTAAAGTCGAGCACCCCGTCGCTCGCGGCCACTTTGAAGATCGCATGCAAATGTCAGCGAAGATGACCGACAACGCTCGAAGACAACTGCTTGGCCTTCTGCAGGAATTCTTGCATTTGCTCCCGAGTGATCGTCATCGCCTGCGCTGGCTCTTGGGTATCTCAGCACAACGGCCGAGCACTTTGGACCTCTTGTTGCCGTTCTCTCGCCACTGAGCCACCCGATCATGGCTCATAACATTACGTAAGGAGCTTTCGACAACAAACAAAACGAATCTCCTGGAACGCGAACGGTCATTGTCTATTCGGCTTCGGTTCAGTCTCCGGATAGTGCTTGCGCGATGGGCTAACGGACATCAGCGACCGATAAGGAACCGCGCTTTTTGTAGTAGAATGCTTTGGCTACAAGTCATCGCAGCGCTGGCAGTATGCGACGGAGGCACATGGATTGGCTGTTACGCGATCTTCTCTTTTCCTTTCGTACGCTTCGGAAGGATCGAACCTCCCTGCTTCTATCGCTTTTGGCCCTGTCCCTCGGCATTGGATCCACCACCGCCATGTTCAGCGTCATCGACAACATCCTGTTGGAACCCTGGCCCTATGCGGACGGAAACCGGCTCTCCGTAATTGAGATCCACGATTCCACCTCGACTGAACCATACGGACGCACCTTTTTCTCTCAGCCGGAGTTTGCGGATTTAGAGAAGAATAACCACATCTTCCGCGACATCATCGCAGCACATCCGGATCGAGTTCTCTGGATGCACGGTTCGACGCCCGAATCCCTCCAGAGCACGTTTGTGAGTGGAAATGCGTTTCAGGTATTAGGAGTGGCTCCCTTGATGGGACGCTTTCTGGTACCGGCCGACGCGAAGCCAGGCGCCCCGCCGGTCTTTGTCATGAGTTACAAAATGTGGCAAGGGAAGTTCTTCGGCAGCCGTGATCTCCTTGGAAAAACATTCACGTTCGATGGGAAGCCCACCGTACTAATAGGGATCATGCCGCCCCGGTTTACCTATTTCGGCGCCGATGTCTGGCAGCCCAAGGAGGTCAATCCAGCTGAAACAGATGTCTCTGCACCCTTTTTCCTGTTGACTGGGCATCTTAAGCCAGAACTAACTTTAAGAACCGCTCAACCCGATGTCGCGCTGGTAGTGCAGCGGCTCTCCAAGACTTATCCCAAGAACTACCCGAAGAGATTCGATGTACGCGTGATCTCGCTAACCGACATGGTCGTCGGCCAATTTCGGCGAACTTTGTATCTGTTGCTCGGGGCCGTTGGATTGCTGCTGCTGATTGCCTGCGCCAATGTCGCAAATCTGTTGTTGGCCAAAGCAACAGCGCGCGAAAAGGAGCTCGCCATACGCAGCAGCCTAGGCGCCGGCAAATGGCAGATCGTACGGCTTCTGCTCACTGAGAGCATGCTTTTGGCGCTGGCTGGCGCGGCGCTCGGTGTGACTCTGGCCTGGGCAGAGTTGCATGTTCTGGTTGCCATATTGCCAGTGGACACGTTTCCGTCCGAGGCCCACATCAGTCTCAACGGCCGCGTGTTGCTAGCAGCGACACTGCTGGCGGCTCTAACAGCGATACTGTTTGGCCTGACGCCCGCTCTCGGATTATTTGTATCTAACCTGAACGAACCGTTGAAAGCGGGAGGTCGCGGCAACAGCGGTTTTCGCCGGGGCCGTTTGCGAAACCTACTCATTATCGGCGAAGTTGCGCTTTCGCTCATTCTCCTCACTGCCGCCGGGCTCATGATGCGCAGCTTCTTCCTCATGCGGCAGGCCGATCTCGGTTTCAAGCCCGAGAGAATGGTCACCACCCAGATCAGACTGGCTGGCAGAAATTATAAGACTGCAGAAAAGCAGGCGCTCTTCGGCGAGGAGTTGACCACCCGACTGCGAGCGCTGCCAGGTGTCTTGAATGTCACGGCAGCGGTAGACTTTCCTCCATTTGGCGGGATCGACACGGAATTTGAAATCCCTGGTAAAACCCACATGCAAACCTGGAAGGGACAGATGGCATTTTGCGATCCGCAGTTCATTCCCACGATTGGCATGCGTGTTTTGCGAGGCCGTATCCTCACTCCTGCCGACATCAGGGGCAAACGGAAGGTTGCCGTCGTCAACCAGCAACTGGTCAAAAGGTTCTTTCCCGGAGAAGATCCGATCGGCAAGCAGATCAAACTGCTCGGGCTGGAACAGGCGCCGGAGCCAATTCCGAACCCCACATTCGAAATCGTGGGCGTCGTCTCTGACATCAAGAACCACGGCCTTCGAGAGGCCGTGCTGCCCCAAACGTACTCTCCCCTGACTCTTTCTTCTTATGGAATTTATATCGTGTTCATTCGGGCGGTGAGCAACCCGGCAACGTTGACCAAAGCACTCGAGGGTACGGTGCTGGCGATGGATCGCAATCTTCTACCACAGCAGACGAACACAGTGGAACAGTCAATCAACCAGTACGAGCTTGCTCAACCCCGCTTCGGGTTGGAGATGTTCTCCGCTTTCGCGGTGATTGGCTTGCTGCTGGTCAGCGTTGGTGTATATAGCGTAGTCTCATACACCGTGTCTCAACAGCTACGCGAGATCGGGATCCGCATGGCCCTCGGTGGGACGCGCACAGATATTCGCAATTGGGTTCTAAGGTCGGGCATGCGTTTTGTCTTCATTGGCATTTTTTGCGGCTTCGCGATCGCTTTCGTTTTGCTGCGGCTGCTGAAGTCAGAGATCTCGGGCATCAACGCTGCCGACCCGATCACACTTTGCCTTGTGATGATTGTATTGGCCTGTGTGGGATTTCTCGCCTGTTGCGTTCCCGCTTTCCGAGCTACCCACGTACATCCGGCGACCGCACTCCGCTTGGATTAGTTTGATCTCGGATGCACAGCTCCAGCGACGCCGCAGTCTGCTGACCCTCCGGGTGACGAGCAATACGAAAAAGTTAACGAGCTACAGCCCAGATAGATCCGCGCTGACCGCGATCGATGCGCGCAAGACCAGGCGGGGTTGTCCCGCCGAAAACGGTCGAGAGGGGATCCCTGAAGCCATAATTGTTATCGACCAAATTGGCTAACAGAATCAATGCTTTGCCGCGTGTTTCAGCCCGCTGGCATGTTATCCTACGCATTCACTTTGCGACCGTTCTGCGATCGCACTTTCCTGTACTAACTCATACATATGAAAATCACGTGGACGAAGACCGACGAGGCACCTGCGCTCGCGTCGTACGCGCTACTCCCTATCCTGCGCGCGTACTTCAAAGGGACGGGCGTGGAGATCGAAACGGCTGACATCTCGCTCGCTAGCCGGATTATCGCCGCCTTTCCTGAGCGTCTTCGAGAAGACCAACGAATCCCCGACGAGTTGACCCGCTTGGGGGAGCTGGCCAAGACACCGGAGGCCAACATCGTCAAGTTGCCTAACATCAGCGCCTCGATTCCGCAACTGCGCGACGCAATTGCGGAACTTCGCGCGCACGGTTTCAATGTTCCCGAGTACCCAGACGCTCCCGCTACGGAGGACGAGCGTGCGGTGCAGGCCCGGTTTGCCGCAGTCCTGGGCTCGGCAGTGAATCCCGTGTTGCGCGAAGGCAATTCCGACCGACGTGCTCCCGGGTCCGTGAAAGCGTTTGCGCAAAAACATCCACCTAAGGGGATGAAGCCGTGGCCGAAATCGGGATCGATGACGCGCGTCGTCCATATGAGCGACAAGGACTTTTTTGGCAGTGAGAAATCCGTGACGGTGACTTCTGCCACCGAGGCACGCATCGAGTTCGTGGATCCTGCCGGCGCGGTGACAGTGCTGAAGCAAAGAATTCCGCTGACAGAGGGCGAAGTTGTCGATTGTGCGGTCATGGAGGTAAGGGCGCTGCGGAGATTCTTTGCGGAGCAGATCGCGGCTGCAAAAGCTGACAATGCACTGTTCTCGCTGCACCTGAAGTGCACCATGATGAAGGTCTCCGACCCAATCATGTTCGGGCACTGTGTGACGGAGTTTTTCGCCGATGCTCTGCAGAAACATGCAGCTGTCCTGGCAGAGATCGGCGCCAACGTCAACAATGGACTGGCCGACGTGCTCAGCAAACTAGACCAGCTTCCAGCCGAGAAAAAGGCGGCCATCGAAGCCGATATCGCAGCTTGTGCTCAAGACCGTCCTGGTTTGGCGATGGTGGATTCTGGCACGGGCAGGACCAACCTGCATGTTCCCAGTGATGTGATCATCGATGCATCGATGCCAGTGGTGATCCGTGATGGCGGAAAAATGTGGAACAAAGATGGTGCACTGCAAGACACTATCGCCGTGATCCCGGACCGCTGCTACGCCACCATGTATCAAGTCGTGATCGAGGACTGCAAGCAGAACGGACAGTTTGATCCGACGACCATGGGCAGCGTGTCAAATGTTGGGCTCATGGCACAAAAAGCCGAAGAATACGGGTCGCATGACAAGACGTTTGTCGCACCCGGGGACGGGACGGTTCGCGTCGTAGACGCCGGCAGCGGGAAGCCTCTGCTGAAACAGAGCGTCGAACGTGGCGATATCTTCCGCGCCTGCCAGACTAAAGACGAGCCCATCCGCGATTGGGTGAAGCTGGGCGTCACACGGGCTCGGGCAAGCGGTACACCCGCGGTGTTTTGGCTCGATGCCCATCGCGGACACGACGCGCAGATCATCGAAAAGGTGAAGACGTACCTGGCCGACCACGACGTCGCCGGTCTGGACATCCAAATTCTGGACCCTGTGGACGCGATGAAGTTTTCGCTCCAGCGAATTCGCCGCGGTGAGGACACCATCTCGGTCACCGGTAACGTACTTCGTGATTACCTAACCGACCTGTTCCCGATTCTCGAATTGGGGACAAGCGCTCGTATGCTCTCAATCGTGCCGCTGCTTCAGGGCGGCCAGCTGTTCGAAACCGGAGCAGGCGGTTCGGCGCCCAAGCACGTGCAGCAGTTCGTAAAAGAAGGTCATCTGCGTTGGGACTCGCTCGGGGAGTACTGTGCACTGGTGCCATCGCTGGAGTTCATAGCAGCAACAAACGGCGACGGGCGCGCGGCGCTTCTTTCGAAGACGTTGGACGAGGCGGTCGGCCGCTATCTTGAAGACGCTCGCTCCCCGTCGCCGAGGGTGAGCGAGATCGATAACCGCGGTTCGACATACTACCTCGCGTCGGCTTGGGCAAATGCACTCGCTGCCCAGGACGAGGATCGGGATTTACAGCAACGGTTCACTCCGATAGCCGCCGCGCTGACGGAGGCCGGGGGCAAGATCACGCAGGAGTTATTGGCGGCACAGGGCAAACCTGTGGACATCGGAGGCTACTATTCTCCAGATGACGATAAGTGTGCCGCGGCGATGCGGCCGAGCTCTACACTGAACGCGATCATAGATCGGCTGTAGAGGCCTTCGCCGTACCGGGCGCGGCGCTCACCTTTGAAGCTGCGCTTTTTTGTCTGGGAAGGTGGTAATTACTGACATGCCAGATCTGCTTTTGGAGATCCGAATGTCACGGGGCGAGCCTTGGCGGAGCATCGCTACCGGTGTATGGCCTGC
This sequence comes from Terriglobia bacterium, assembly GCA_963723645.1. Lineage (GTDB taxonomy): Bacteria > Acidobacteriota > Terriglobia > Bryobacterales > Bryobacteraceae > Bog-105. The sequence continues at coordinate 184,203 of CAVRRR010000002.1, read as the reverse complement.
GGGTGGCAGGCTTCTGCTGAGTGGGTCAGCGGAGCTCTTACCATCCAGACTCATTGCATCGTTAAATCACCATCAAGATGAGTTCGGACCGACGGTTGGAATTTGGAACTACACCATTGGGAATGCCAGCTATCGGGTGGTGTCCTCGCAGTACACCTCAAATGTAATCAACTGAGAGGATCACGCCGCGAGTGGGGACGAACGACTATGCCCTGAAAAGGCGCCGTTCATGTGGACATCACGCGGTCGCCCACCCGAAACATTTAGCAAGATCCGCAGTATTCAGCAACCCTGCTCCGAGCAACTGAACAGAGTGCGGCTATATACTGAACACTTCTCGAAATCCCTGAAGAGCACCACCCATGTTGCCCGCCTATATATCAAAAACCTCACCCAATCCGACTTCGAACCGTGCGCCTTGGTACAAGAACACGGCACCCACGTACGCGGGCGTTTTTCTTTGGATCGTTTTCTATCGTGAAATCGCTTCGGGCACGCTCGACCATGCAGGTCTGGGAATCTGTCTCCTGGCACTGCTGGTCGCGGGTCTGATCAGCTACGCCCTCTTCTACCGTATTCCGGCGACCCTGGGCATGCGCACGGGCCTACCGCTCTACGTCGTGGGCAGTTCCACCTTCGGCACCCAAGGCGGATACCTCATGCCAGGAATCCTGATGGGCGTTCTTCAGGTGGGCTGGATGTCAGTGAACACGTTCGTCGCGACCACCTTTATCCTGACCGCCTTCGGGTCAAAGGCCGGTCCTGGCACACTCGCATTCAGCCTGATTGCGGCAGCCTGGGCGCTGGCACTCGGCTATGTAGGAGCGAAGGGCATTCATTATGTGGCCAAGTTCGCTACCTTCTTGAACTTCGTTCCCTTGTTGATGATTCTGGTTGTTTTCGCAAAGACTGCTGGAGGCGCGGCACACTATGCTCCGCCACAGCCAAGCCCTTACCTTGGCTTCACAATGTTGATCCAGATCGTGGTTGGCTTTTTCGCGACTGCGGGCGCGGCCGGCGTTGATTTCGGTATGAACAGCCGCGATGACAAGGATGTTCGCTGGGGCGGGCTCGTGGGAATCTTTCTCGCGATCTTGATTGCCGGCGGCTTACCGCTGATCTCTATCGCTGGTGCGCACGTGCTGTACGGTGTTAAAGCTTTTCAGTTCGATTCCGCCATTGCCGAAACCGGCAGTTTCGCTTCCATTGCCTTCTTTCTCTTTGCGATTGCTTCGGTTGCTTCCATGTGCTTCTGCTCCTTCATCGCGGGAAATAGCCTTTCCACGATGATCACCGGCGTGTCGCGCTCGACATCCACCATGGTGGGGGCTGTAGTGGCGGCGTTGCTGGCGATCACCGGCGTCGCGTCAAATCTTGTGGGGTTGTTCACCATCATCGGGGCATCATTCGGACCCATTTGCGGCGCCATAGTGGCCGATTATTGGCTATCCGGCAAAAGATGGGCAGGGCCACGCCGAGGCGTGAACCTACCAGGATATGGCGCATGGGCGATAGGCTTCCTTGTGGGCATATTGCCGTTCCTTCCCATCTCGCCTGAGGTAAAGCCCTATCTACAGCCGGCCGCGGTATACAGTTTTGTGGTTGGCTTTGTGGTCTACGTGATTCTTGCAAAAGCCGGTCTAGAGGCTAAAGCTGAAGATCTCCAGGCTGTGGGCAATGAACGTGTAGACGCCAAACTTTGATTTTGCTCACAACAACTTGAAGCTGGCTCATGTCCTCGCCGGATCTGTCACAAGAATGACGCAACCTGAGCATTTCAACTCGTTAGCTGAAAGCTCGTCTCCGATTGAGAAGTCTGCCAGATAGAAACGAGAGGTCCCGATCACGTCGGCCCCTACCGGATGCCCGCAAATTACCAGTGACTCACATCCATCAAGAACTTGATCTCTGGCGTCGGCTCCAAGTATGAGAGCCATTGGTTGGCTGCGTATTGCGCCGCGCGCTCTGCGCTGGTGTGGGCGTCGGTACTACTCTTGTGGATCCGTTCGCTCGTGCCATAGCAGGCGGGCCTGCTCGAATTCGGCGATCTTTTCGGGCGAGTCGTGCTGGTCCTGCCAGCGCCGACACTGCTCGACGTCGCGGGCCGGGCTCCAGCGGTTGATAGCGACTTCGTTTTCTGCCTAGATAGGCCCCTCGGTCGAGACGTCCTCGCGCTTCCGCGCCGATAGGCGATGCGCAGGTCCGCTTCGCTGATGTCGACGTCGTCCTCGACGAACGGGACGGCGGGCCGGGCAAGCCTTGCGCTGGCTTCCTCAGAGAGCGGCGTATCGAAGATATCGGCGGCGGGCACGCGCACCAGTGATTTCGGAGGCTGAGATGATGCGGATGATTTGCTCTTTCTCATTTTTGTCCCCTCTGTAAGCGTGTATGACGATGAGCAGTTTGACTCTTCGAGCGTTCGAGTCGCGCACCATCGTTCCTTGCCCGTCTTCGGGCCGAGGCGGTCGAACGTGACTCGGTATCCGGGAGCTTGGCGCAAAGTTTCCGCTCGCCGAATCGGACCTTGGAGAAGGAAGCCGATACACAAAAATCAGTACCGATTTTCGTTCCGGCGCAAGCACGAAAGTGGAAATCTATACGGGGTTTGGTGGGCGAAAAAGATCACACGGTTCCTCCAGGTCACGATGTCGCCCTCGAAAAGCGCTAACCCCGACCTTGCGGTAAGACTTTTTACATCGCTGCGAGCGGCAGATCAACGCCGTGCAGGCGCAAAAACGACTCGACATCTACTCGATGCCAAGATGGTGCTGCATCTCTTCTAGTGAAATACCGCGCGTCTCTGGGTAGTAAAACAGAACCACGAAAAAGTCGATCCCCATCATCACAGTAAAGAAAACGAACGGGTAAGCCCCTGACGATCTTGCCAGAATGGGGAAAACGAGAGAGATGGCGGCGTTCGTCACCCAATGCGCAGAACTGCCCAGACTTTGCCCCTTCGCCCGGGCGCGAGTAGGAAACACTTCGCCCGGATATACCCACACGACTGCTCCTTGTGAGATCGCAAAGAAAGCGATATAAAGCATCAGCAGCCAGACCAGCCAACCCATATGGGTTTTCGTGAGAAAGAGTACCGAAATGATCGCTAGACAGATTGTCAAGCCAACGGTTCCCACCAGCAGCAGTTTCTTCCGACCAAATTTATCTATGACCGACATCGCGCCGAGCGTGGCAATCAGGTTCATAGCGCCTACGGCTACCGCCTGTAGATCACCGGAGACCTTCGTCGCGCCAGCAAGCTCAAAGATGTCGTTTAAGTAGTAAAGTATGGCGTTGATACCGGAAAGCTGACAGAACATGCCTACCGTGAGCGCTATGAAAACCGGTAATCGGTACTGGCGGGAGAAGATTCGGACGTTTGCCCCAGCCTTCTCCAGATGGATGGCGGCTACAATTTCATCCAGTTCTTTCTGCGGCTGAGGAACTCCGATCTGACGTAACACTGCTAGGGCTTCCGCAGGTTTGGACTTCATCGCCAGCCATCGCGGACTGCGAGGAATGAAGAACAGCATAAGGAGGAACAGAGCCGCCGGAATAGCAGAGACGCCCAACATCCAGCGCCATTCAGTCGCCCCTAAATGAAAGCTGCCGACAAAAAAGTTAGAAACATAGGCGAGCAGAATGCCGACGACGATGTTCACCTGAAAGAAACCGACCAGGCGTCCGCGCCAGTCCGGGGGCGCGATCTCGGCAATATACATAGGTCCGAGTACGGATGATCCGCCGATGCCCAAACCGCCGATAAAGCGAAAGAAGATGAGAGACGGCCAGTCCCAAGCGAAGGCGCAGCCGATCGCGGAGAGGACATAGAAAATCGCCATCACGCGAAGGCTATCTCGCCTCCCGAATTTTTGCCCGGGAATAGCGGCGGTCATCGCGGCGATCACAGTTCCTAACAATGCGCTCGATACCGTAATCCCGAGTACGGCAGGCGTGAGGTGATACTGGAGCACAAGCGCGCGAGTAGTGCCTGAGATCACGGCCGTGTCGAATCCAAACAGCAGCCCGCCTAGTGCACCAACGATGGTGCTTTTGACTACATGCGAGTTAATCGTCATGGGCGGCAATCCAACTTTCCTTCAACCAAAGCTTACGTTCCCGCAGAGATGCACCTGAACACCCAACCTGTGAAACATAGCGCACTTAACAGCGAGCGCTTGGGCGGCAGTCTCGGGATCCGGTGCGTAAGCGATATTGACGTGGTTCGCGCGGTGTCTCGCCATTAGCGCATCGCGAGAGATGCCATCGAATACAGCACTCACAATCGGCCACTGGAGCGTTGTTTGCTCCCAGCGACGCGCCGTTTCTTCCGGCGGCAATTCTACAACCGATCCTAATCCAATGTCGAGGTGGAGCTTACTTTTCTCAACGAAGACGCGGCTCCAGACGATCTTTCCCGGCCGGCCGACTCCTTTTAGCGTTCCTCCGCCAAGAGGAAAGTACATGGGCGGCTGTCGTTGACTCGTGCACCCGCTATATCCACCGACGAAATGGCTGGGCGGCGCGCCTCCGGAAATCTGCAAGACCCAAACGAAGTCGTCGATATCCTCACCTGTGTAGTGTTCGCCCCAACGCACGTCGTGCAATGTTGTTGCCGGGTCCAACCCAAGCGCCGTCCAACAGCGATTTGTCACAAGTGCATCTACTCCGGCGCATTCATCCACTTCATTGAAGTGCGGTAAGGGCGCTCCCGCATACAACTCCTTGCCCGATTCACCGAAGATTGGCGGCCGGTCAGAGTTGTTAAAAAGCCCTTCGGCCAGATCAGACGCCGGAACAAGATCTTTCAGGCCCTGCTGGTACTGGATGCCAATGGCGTCGCAGCCGAACTCATTCGCAATGCGGGCCGCGGCGATATACATCTTGCATTGGGTATGCACCTGCGCATCGGTCAGTTCGGAGGTTTCCTCCCTACCGATATCGAACTTCATGCCTTTCGCATCGAGCCAGTGCCTAACCGCCTTAGCTTCGCTGTCGTCAACCTCCCTCATTCGGGCGAACAACGCAGACTGGCTGAGACGCTCCTTGTAAATACCGAGCGGATTTAGAATCTCATCATCGATGATGGCGTTGTACATGCCCATGCAGCCCTCGTCGAAAACTCCGAGGATGGCTTTTCTGGCCTGGAGCGATGCTCCGAGGTTTTCGCCCACCTGCCAAAGAGTTTGGGGGAGAGCGTTGATCTCTAATTCCCGAACGTGACTGTAGTTATGAGCGACAGCTCCGGTGGTGATCCATTCACTGAGCTTACTTAGAAAGTACTCATCCTCAAATCGCTCGCTCCACAAGGTGCTGAATTGAACACCGGCCTTGACGAGAGAACCGTTCAGGTTCAGCAGACCCACCAATCCCGGCCATTGACCGCTCCAGTTAGCGACCGTCAGGATGGGTCCACGATGGCTCCGCAAACCGGGCAGCACGTGATGGGTGTATTGCCAAGCCGCTGTCGCGAACACAAGATTGGCTTCGGGATCGATCTTTGAGAACACGTCCATTCCCATCCGCTGGCTGGAGATAAAACCGTGGCCGCTCGCGGGATCGATCGGGAAAGCCCGACGCACTGTCACTCCTTCTTTCCCGAAGCACTCTTTTAGCCTTTCTTCCAGATCTTGCTGAGCGGGCCAGCAAACCACGTTTGCTGATTCCCGGAGATCGCCGCTGGTAATCATTACCACTTCACCCATCAGAGAGCGCCCAAAAACATTCGACATAAGCGACAGAGCTTCCTTCCACACCGACATAAGATGGTCCGCATTCCCTCCCCGAGCGTCGCCGATGACCCACGCTCCCACAGTTACAGAAAGACAACTGCCGGAGAAAAAACTGTAAATCGATTTTGCCACAGTTTTGAATCCTTTCAAAGGATCGGCTCTTGTTCAAAGGCGATAGCTGAGCGAAGATCTTGTTATGGAAGCAAGTTTCGCGTTCGCTCTGGGGAGCTAACGCCGTGTCTACCATTCTCGAAGTGGCCGAACGGGCACAAGTGTCAATTGGCACTGTTTCGAACGTATTAAGAGGCACGGCTCGCGTGAGCGCTGGTTTGAGGGAACGCGTGGAAAAAGCCATTCGAGAGCTGGATTACCATCCGAACGAAATCGCCCGAAGTCTGAAGGTAAACCAGACTTACATGCTTGGAATGGTGCTGCCCGACATAACTAATCCGTTCTTTCCGGAAATCATCCGAGGTGCTGAAGACCAGGCTTTTGCACGCGGCTATCTGCTGGTGACGGCCAACACAGATGAGCAAGGCGAACGGGAACGGCGGGTCATCGCAATGCTGCGATCGCGCCGCGTGGACGGTATTCTGCTGGCTTGTGCACCGGATACAGACACCAAACACATCCAGAGTGCAAGTGAAAGCGGCCTTCCGATCGTTTGCCTGGATAGATCGGTACCGGGCGTGAACCTTGACTGCGTGCTCTTAGATAACGTGCGGGGTGCGGAAGAATGCGTTCGCTATTTGACGAGAGCAGGATACGCCGACATCGCCATTATCACCGGTTCTCTGCGATTGCAGACTGCGCAAGAGCGGCTTCGCGGATATGAAAACGCTCTGAAGGAGTTCGGAATTCCGATTTCGCGTGAGCTTATCCTCGAGGGCGATTACCGTCGGGAAACAGGATATCGGCTCGCAAAGGCGCTGCTCCTCAGGCGCAATCGGCCATCTGCCATTTTCGTCTGCAACGGCGTAATGACGCTCGGAGTTCTACAGGCATTTGAAGAGATGAATGTCCGCTGCCCCATGGACATCGCGCTCGCCACTTTTGACGATCTAGTGGGAGATCGTTCCTTTCACCCGCGATTGACTGTAGTGGCTCAGCCTGGTTACGAAATCGGCGCGTGCGGTGCTACTTTGTTGATGGACCGAATCGAGGGGAAAGTAACAAAAAAGCCCTTCATCACGCGAATTGAACCCACTTTCATCGCGCGTGAGTCGACGTTCGCCCACAACGATCTTCTTCGCTCGGCAGACCGTTAGGCGCGATTCCGTTCTGCCCTGCTAGCCCCTTCCGCGGGCAATCCACTTGACAGGTCCGAAAGCGTATGATTCAATCCTTTTGAAAGGTTTCAGAGTTGGCCTTTGCCTGCGGCTCCCAGTCAACCTTTCCAGTCATTCCGTGTAGAAAGGCAGTACTTGACCATGACTATGTTGGTCCGCGATAGGGTAATGCGCCCGAGCGGCGTTGGCGCCTTCTTGTCCGTTGCACTTTCAGCGTGTAAGGCCAGACTGCTGCTTGTGCTCGCACTAACACTTTCACCGTTCGCCCCCATCTGTCTCGCTCAATTGGAAACGGGGGAAATTGTCGGGACCGTAACCGACGCGAGTGGAGCAGTGTTCCCCGGTGCGCAAGTCACTGTTGAGAACGTTCTCACAGGTAAGAAAGTTACGTTGACCAGCAGCACTGCTGGCACCTTTGATGCGCCGGTTCTTCCGCCCGGCGATTACAAGGCGACCGCATCGGCCACCGGATTCAAAACACTCATTGCCGACCAGATTCGCATTCACGTGGGAGACCGCAAGAGCGTCGATTTCAAGCTTCAGCCGGGTACCGTCAATGAAAGCATTGACGTGAGCAGCGGAGCAGTGCCGTTGATCGATACCGCGAAGTCCGACACCGGAAACACCGTAACGTTAGAAAAGGTGAACAACCTTCCCTTGGCGGATCACAGCTATGCCAATCTGCTTAGCCTTGCCCCGGGCGTGGTCAATTTCGGAGTTCTGGCCGCTAATGGTGGCAGTTCAAATTATTTTCAATCTGCCATTCGAATTGAGCTAGACGGAACCGATGCGAGCCAAGTAGATTCAGATTTCGTCGGGCCTGCATATAACTCTGGCCAGCGTTTGGACCGCGGCAGTGTGGATGCAATACAAGAGCTGCAGATCCAAACAGGCAACTTCAGCGCCGAGTATGGACAATCGAACGGCGCCATCTTCAACCTTGTGACCAAATCGGGCACAAACGGATTCCACGGCGATGCCTTTGAATACTTTCGCAACAACGTACTCGATACATCTCCGGATTATTTCGGCCACGCCAACGCTCCGCTCCACATCAACCAATTTGGTGGAAGCATCGGCGGACCAATCGTAAGAAACAAGCTTTTCTTCTTCGTTAACTACGAAGGCATTCAGCAGTCGAATCCTGTTGTATTCAACAACGTTTTAGATCCCAGCCCGGCCTTCCGCAGCACGGTGGATTCCCGTCTGCAGAGTCTGCTCGCGCAGATACCGCTGCCGAACGGCGGCATCACCAGCTTCAATCCGGGCCTCGGCTATTACAACGGCGTTCGTACGGCCAGACTTACCGAAAATAATACGTCGTTTAAGATCGATTACCAGCTGACAAACAATGACAGAATCAGCCTTCGCTGGAATGGCACGCCATCTACCACGCTGTCACCCTATGGCGTTTCGCAAGGCCAAGCACGTGACGTGGACGGCCTCACTCAAAATGGCCGCCTGAGTTATACGAGAGTTCTCACTCCTACGCTATATAACGAGGCGAGTATTGCTTTCAACCGAATTCGCTACAACGATGCTGCCGCTAGTGATCCCATCGTGCGGGCCGAGCCGCTCTGCTTCGGGTCCGGAGACGGGGGCACTTGTTTTGGACCAACAACGTTCGATATCAACGTAGCGAATACGTCCTACACGTATCTGGACACCTTGTCTTGGGTAAAAGGTAAGAATCAGTTCAAATTTGGGATGCAAGCCATCCGCAACCTGCAAAACAAGGCTCTGAATTCCCAGGTTTGGAGCAACTTCAACACTCAGGCAGAGTTCGCCGCTAACAATCCCTACTCTTACCAGCCCATCGGCTATCCGATGACAGGCACCCGAGTTACCTACTGGAACGGATTCGCTCAAGATGACGTGCAAGTAAACAGTAAGCTGACATTGAACCTCGGGCTGCGTTACTCCTATGACACGGCTCCGACGGTCGCCAATAATGTGGGGAGAAACTGGGACTTTACTACCAACTCACTAGCTCCGGCCGGCGCGACAACAACTCACACGCCCAAAACTCAATTCGCTCCACGCGTCGGGTTTGCTTACACGCCTAACAATTCACGTACGACAGTGCTCCGTGCAGCCTTCGGCGTTTTTTATAACGACATCAACGTCGCGCAAGCGCAGGAATTCGTGGACAATTATCAGGGCGCAAACTCTATCCTGTTCAATTTTCAGGATCCGACCCTAACCTTGCTGCCCGGCCCGTCTACCCTTTCTTTGACCAGTGCCGGCCATAATATCTGGGCGCTGCCTGCCAATTGGAGGAACTCCTACACCTATCAATGGAATCTGACCCTGCAGCAACAGATTCGCGTCAATAGCATGTTCAGCTTGGCTTACGTAGGCAATTCGACTTCGAACCTGAGTCCAGCCATCGACTTCAACCAGATTCAAGAGAACGGGCAGCGGTTGTACCCGGGCTACGGTTTTGTCAATGCCTACATTCCCTGTTGCCATGCGAACTACAATTCGTTGCAGGCCACTTTTAAGCGTCGTCTCTCGCAGCGCCTTTCATTCGATGTCTTCTACACCTGGGCCCACACACTCGATCAGGGAAATGCAACGTTTGGCTCTTCCGGGTTTCAGAACCAGAACAATCTCGATGCCGAGTATGGCAACTCAGACCTGGACGTAAGGCAAAATCTGACGGTCGACTACGTATACCAGTTGCCCGCTGCTCCCAAGATCCCCAAGCTAATTGGTAGTGGATGGCAAGTCAGCGGTATCACGCAGGTTCGCAGCGGGCTGCCTTACACGATTGTCTGCGGAAGTTGCACCGCGATGACCGGTGATGGTTCTATCCGGCCTGATTACCTGGCTGGGTCCGCTGTCACGACTGGCAATGACGGGCACACCGGAGATCCCGTGCTGAATCTGGCTGCATTTGCACCGGTGAGCGGGTACGCCGTCTACGGAAATCTGGGCCGCAACACCCAACATGGACCGGGAGCAGTTAACTTCGATGTTTCGGCTGGGAAGAGCTTCGCCGTCACAGAAAGGTTGAAAATCCTGTTCCGCGCGGAGTTCCTGAATGTGTTTAACCATGCAAACTGGGGAAACCCGGATTCGAACATCAGCGATGGTGGAAATTTCGGGAGAGTTTTCGATGTGTCAACTGGCCGAAGCATTCAACTGGTTGGCCGCATCGATTTCTAATTACCCTTGAGAACAGGCGGTGATCTTCGATCGCGAGAGAACCGCCTGTATTGATTCCTTGAACAGCTCAGGAACCGCATCACGAACGCGTAGAAAGGATCTAATTGCCACCGCACGAGAAATTCACTCGGAGGAATTTGCTGGCTGCTGCGTGTGGGGCGGGCCTTGCCGGGCCAGCCGCGTTCGGTGCGTTAGAAGGCACACATGATCTGTCCCTCACCAGTCCTCAGGACGTCTCCCTATCTGCCGGGCATCTCGCGCTCACATTTCATTTCGACAAAACAGGGTTAACGCTCGCACGCCTGGAAAACGAGGCGACAGGGTTTCAGCATTTAAGTCATCCGTCTCCACTGTTTGGGTTTTCATCCGCGCCATATGAAAAGTGGTTCCGAAGCGACCAGAACCTTGTCTTGCAGGCAATTAGTCTGGACAGAACCGGTGGCTCTCTAAGTGTTACTGGACAAGCAGTTGGCTCGCAAATCGCTTTCCTTTTCTCGGTGACCATGCAGCCCGACCAGAATGCGGCTCTGGTCAGATTGCAGTTAAAAAATAACGGGCCAGAGAAGGCAGCTGGCCGCGTACGCGCTTTGTGGATCGAAGGTTTAAACCTGCAAGGGCGCAGCCGCTCTATGAGAGCTGCGTTGCCTCAGGAGGGCGGTGGGGTAGTCTCTACTGACAACAGCGCGGTCAGCCTAGGCATGGGAATGAACGCCAAGCTGGGGCTCCCGACTGCAATGAATACCATGGAAGTGCTCAGCGTCTACGATGCGGATGACCACGGCGGCGTGTTTTTCGCCGATGCAGAGAACGATGTAGACAACGGTAAGGCGCCTCTCCAGCTCACGTTTTCCCAAGACGAGGTTCTGGGCCATGCACTGCTGGATCTTGCTCCGGGTGAGTCACGCGATCTGCCGGCCTGGACCGTAGGAGTTCACGATTCCGGCGATTGGCATGTAGCGGTCGACGACTACGTTCGCCGGCATAAAGCGTCCTGGCACTTCCCGGATGTTCCCGCGTGGTTTCGAGATCAGGGTGCAATCTATAGCTTCTCCGGCAGCGGTGGAGGAGCCATCTACATGGAGTATCCTCAGCAGGATCTTGCGGCACGTATCTCGTCGTTCGACGCGCTTCCGCTTCTCTTAGACGAAGCACGCAAACTGGGAACCAACATTGTGTACCTGTGGGATTACTGGGAGGGAACTTCGGAAGGAGGACGCCCGGCTTACTGGAACAAAGGCGACTACATTCCGCGGTCCGATTTGGGCGGCCCCGAGGCTCTTCAGCGAGGAATCCGCAAACTGCATGAGCAAGGCGGACGCGTCATCCTGTACGTTGAGCCCTTTATCATTTTTCAGTATTCCCAACTCGGCAAACAAAAAGGAGAAGCCTGGGCTGGTCGGGACCTGAGCGGCGCTCTCTACCGTCAATACGTCCAGAATTACTCCATGGTCTCCTGCTTTCCGCCTTGGCAGGAGTTCATCACGGAAAAAGCAAAAATTCTGGTCGATAGCTTTGACGCGGATGGCATTTACCTGGATTCGTGGGGCTGGCAACTGAATTGGCCGATGAGAACGGAGGCTGAACGGACTACATACACTCCGCTGCAGTACAACCAGGGCGTGCTTGCGCTCGCTGCAAAGGTTCGTCAGGCTATTCGAAACGTTCGACCCGATGCCATTGTGATGGGAGAAAGCACGAGCGGTGCGCTGAGTCGCTATTGGGATGGGGGGCTCAGCGCGGACTTTGCCTGGCTGGCGCCGCAAAACCAACATCGATTGATTGCCTCTCCGGTTCGCTACGGCATGCCTGAAGTGAACATCTATACGAATGGTCGAAATCTGAATGAACTCAATCAGGTCTTTGCGGCCGGATACAATTTGGCTCTATTGAATGCCAATTTGCCCGACGCACCTTACATCAAGAAGCTGGTCGAGATCCGCCAAAAGTATAAAGATGCTTTGATCTATGGAAAACAGCTATACCAGCCGAAGACGGCTGATGCTGCAGTACCGGCGTATTATTATCGCGGGTCGCCGAATCATGTCATGACAGTCGTTAACACCGGGTCTCACGTCTATTCAGGTCCTCTCAATTTAGGGGCGGTGAATGCGCGGCCATCGAAGTGGCACAATCTGCTTACAAACGAAACAGTCACAGCAACTCGCGGGCAATTGAAGATGGAACTACCTGCACACGCTTTATCTGTTTTGGCTCTCATCGAACAGAGCTGATGATGCTTAACTATTTTCGTTATTCCTCGTAAGACCTCACGTTCACATCCACTATGCGATCTCACCAACAATTGCTGCTTCTCTTCTTGGCGATACCTTGTTTCGCACAGGTGTCCTCAGTCGGTCCCACAACCGATCTGAACAATATTTACCGAACCTCGGACGCCAAAAGTTTCTCGATCGGCCCGGAAAACTTAACGGGCGAGAAAGGCAAAGGCGGTATGGCCACGAATGGCAGCGCGGCCAGTGCTGCCCGCGATCTGGGACAAGGCTGGAAGGAGAACCCGTTTGTTGTTATCAAGCCCGGAGAAACATTCACCCTCGCTGAGATCAATGGCTCGGGAGCTATCCAACATATTTGGATGACACCCACTGGAAATTGGCGATCCTCGATCTTAAGGATGTATTGGGACAGTGAGACCGAGCCGTCGGTTGAAGTTCCGGTTGGCGATTTCTTTGCGATGGGGTGGGGAAAGTATGCGCGGCTGTCGTCGCTGGCCATCTGCGTTAACCCAGGAAGCGCGTTCAATTCCTATTGGCCAATGCCGTTTCGCTCAAAAGCGAAACTCACTATGCAGAATATTGCGCCTGAACCCATGACGCTTTATTACCAGATCGACTATACGAATGCGCCGGTTCCGAAGGATGCAGCGTATTTTCACGCCCAGTTTCGCAGGGTGAATCCGCTTCCATTCAAACAGGTTTACACCATTTTGGACGGCATCCGGGGTAAAGGACAATATGTGGGCACCTACCTAGCTTGGGGAACACATAACAATGGTTGGTGGGGCGAAGGCGAAGTGAAGTTTTACATCGACGGAGATAAAGATTTTCCGACCATTGCAGGCACAGGAACGGAGGATTACTTCGGGGGTTCCTACAACTTCGAAAATCAAGAGAAACATCAATACGAAGAGTTCAGCACTCCGTATTCCGGACTGCCGCAAGTGATTCGGCCGGATGGTTTGTACCAGTCCCAGCAGAGGTTCGGTTTGTACCGGTGGCACATCGTCGATCCGGTTCGCTTCAGCACCGACTTGAAGGTAACCATTCAAGCGCTCGGTTGGCAATCCGGGCGACGATATCTGCCCTTAACCGATGACATCTCGTCCGTCGGGGTTTGGTACCAGACCGAACCGCACGCGGCATTCCCGAAGCTGCCGTCGAGAGATGAGCTCGCAGTGAATTAAGCATGTGAAGAAAGAGCACGCAGATGAGATCCTTTGCCACGTTGCTTTTGTTCGCCACGAGCGCAGGGGCGGCCCCTGGACAAACGCCGGTCTCAAAGCTCACCTCATCTGAGCTCTGGCGGTCAGCGCATGTTCCATTTTCTTTCAGCTATCAGGGTGTTGAGTCCAAGCAGTTCTTGAGCACGTGGCAGGCGTCAAGTCAGGATGTCCCGGCAGGAACTCATCGCTACATGTACAGCGATCCGGACACGCACTTGACAGTAATAGCCGACGTCCGAACGTACCCGGAGTTTCCAGACGTAGTGGATTGGGTGGTTCGCTTCCGCAATGAAGGGACAGCCGATACGCCCATCCTCGGGGATATTCTGCCGCTTGATTGGGCGATTGATGCTCCGGGTGAGGAGTGCGTCATTCACCACGCACGGGGCAGCGACGCTCGTGCAGACGATTTTCAACCATTGGAGGAGCACCTCAAACCCGGCCGGGAGAATCACCTTGAATCGCCCGGCGGAGATCCCTCCAGTCGCAATTCACTGCCGTTCTTCAACCTGCAGACGGGCCATGGAGGATTGATTGGCGCTATTGGCTGGACGGGAGATTGGAAAGCAAGCTTCCAATACAGCAAGGATGGCAAGAGCCTGTCACTGGCAAGCGGAATGAAGAGAACACATCTTTTGCTTCATCCTGGTGAGGAGATTCGCACCGCACGCATTGTTCTCATGAGCTGGAGCGGCGATGACTGGCAGGTATCGCAAAATGGATGGCGACGGCTTCTACTCGCTCACTACACGCCCAAGGACAACGGGAAAGCGATGCGCGGACCCGTTCTTTTCGGCAGCTGGGGCTCAGAGCCGATAGCCGATAAGATCGCCTACATTGATTGGGTCCACTCTCACAACATTCCGGTCGAACTCTACGCGGTAGATGCCGGTTGGTATGGAGATTCATTCGGTGCGGAGTTCGATCCCACAAATCCCTGGTGGAAGAATCGCGGTGACTGGTTTCCGAGCCCCAGGTATTATCCGAACGGAATCAGACCTCTGGGAGAAGCGCTGAAGGCTGCCGGATTCGGCTTTTCCCTCTGGATCGAACCGGAGACAACGATGCCTGACAAAAAGATTGTCCGCGATCATCCGGACTGGTACTTGCAATCAGATCATCCCGTCAATCCGGGCGTCGAGCTCGCCGATCTCGGCAAGCCTGCAGTGCGGGAGGGAATCACTGCAATGCTCTCCCGATTCATCAAAGACTTCGAGATGACGTGGTATCGCCAGGACTTCAACATTCCCCCGGAACGCTATTGGGAGCTGGCAGACACACCAGACCGCATCGGCATGACCGAGATTGGACACGTCGAGGGGCTCTATGAGATGTGGGATCAATTGCTTGCTGAGCATCCGGGACTGCACATCGATAACTGCGCCAGCGGTGGACGGCGGATCGACATCGAAATGATGTCGCGCAGCTTTATCGTTTGGCGCACCGATCACGGGTTCATCGATATTGCGGCGGAACAGGGGCAGACACAAGCGTTGGCGATGTGGGCGCCGGAGAATATGGGTTTCGAGACGTTTAGCATCTCAAAGCCCTGGACACATCCCGGGCCTTACACAACGCCCGAGAGCTTGTATCTTACTCGTCTTGGCTACAACGCTGGTTACGGAGTAGGACCCGGAGCCGCGGGCGTGAATAACGATCTGTGGGTGTCCTGGATAAAAGAAACACTTGCCGAATACCGGGAAGTGCAGCCTTATTTCTACGGAGACTTTTATCCGATTTTGTCGTACAGCTTAGCAGAGGATACGTGGACGGCTTGGCAATGGGATCGTCCGGAAGAAAAAGACGGGCTAGTAATTCTTTTGCGCCGGCCCCAAAGCCCTTTCCCTACCATGGATTTACATCTGAAGCACTTGGATCCAAGCGCTCCGTACGAAGTTGAGATCCGGACCACGCATGAGAAGGCTCCGCTCAAGCGTATGAAGGGAAGCGAACTGGCTCATCTCCGAATTGAATTAAACAATGCTCCGAGCTCTGCGCTGATCTTCTATCGGCAAGTCAACCGGTGATGCAATGCAGGGCGTAACAACGAATGGACTTCGTTTATCTGGCGCGCTGCAATAGGGGGGCTTTGAATTATCACGTGCATAGGCAATAGAAAAGTTGAAAAGCAAAAGACGCAATCCGGGGAAAACTGGTTGGTTGCTACGGGCGAATCGGCCCGTGTGCGAACGCGCTGTGGCGGATGAGTTCGCGCGGCACTTTCCTTGTAAATGAGCTTTTACGTCTTATCCGCTTAGCTTGATAGGCCAACGCATCACTATAATCCGGCGTATGGCGCTCGCCGTCGAATGGCGCAGAGAATCTTCGCGCCCCAGCCGGTTGCTTCAAAAGAGCCATCGGCGTCCTGAGACAAAGGGTGGTGACATCGCCTCAACTCCGCAGATCAGCGAGTGACCAAGTTCGCGAGCAGTTCGTTGGCCGCGACCGCCAGCGCGGAGCCCATGTTGAGATCCTCCCGATTCACCGCCCAAAGGACACCCACGCCCGGCCTGGAGCAAAGGCAATATAAGTCATGAAACCGGCCCCGCCGCCGGCCTTCTGCACGATCAGCGGCAAATTTCCGTTGGCTGACATGATGATCCAGCCGGCCGATTCCTGACATCGGGCCTGACTCATCGAAGCCGATCGCGGCGGTCATGGATTAGCGCTGACGATAAACGGCATGGGCCAGGCTGAGAACGGGTCACGCCACTGGATTGACCGTGTCCAGATTATGGCTTAGCCAGAGCGCCATGTCGGCACCGGTCGAATACAGGTCGCCATTTCCTTGGGTAGCCTCCGTATTGAGGCAAGGACTGACGTCACCAAAGATGCTGGTGTCCGTCATCAAACGCGTGCATTGGTCGTGGTTGGGGGCGAGGATCCATCCGGCATGCCCACGGGATCCGTGACGAATTCGCGCAACAGCCGTGGGCATGGTTTTCCGCCCGCGACCGCAAGGGCATCCGCGAGCAATGCGAAGCCTGCGTTGCTGGAGACGGCCACCCGGCCGGGAGCCCAGCCCAATCGGTATTTAGGAACCAGTCCCAGAGTTGGGCTCGCTTTGGCCAGGTGAACACAGGCTGATTCGAAGGAATCTCGCCATCATCACGAGGCAGACCAGCTGAGTGCGCGGCCAGATCCAGAAGCGTGATCTGGCGATCGCCAAAACTCGGAACGGGCCCTCGTGTCGCATCTTCACCACCAGCGCGTCCAGATAAACGATCATGTAGAGCGGCGCCAGCGGACGGCTTTGCCACACACGCACCTCGTCCATCACCCCATCAGTGACCTGGTTGATCAACCTGGCGCTGACCTCCACCCCGTAGATGTCGCGCAGATGTGCCTCAATTTCGCGCGTGCTCATGCCACGCGCGTACATCGAGATAATCTTGTTGTCGAATCCCGTCCAGCGGCGTTCGTGCTTGGGCAGAATCTGCGGCTCGAAGCTCCGTTGCGATCGCGCGGTAGTGCGATCTCAGTCGAACCAAAGTCACCCTGCACCGTCTTGCGGCTCGTGGCGTTGCGGTTGTTACCACTGCCGTGGCCTTCCGGCTGCCCCTTCTCATAGCCGAGGCGATGTGTCAACTCGGCATTCATCGCCCGTTCCAGCAGCGCTTTCGTTAGCTGCTTTGGCAGCCCGTTCGGGCCCACGATCTCTTCTGTCTTCTTGCCTTTCAGCAACTCATCCAGAGCTCGTTTCAACCCGCTTGTCTGTTCTTCCATTCCGTTCTCCTTATTCTCGGAGAACGCTTCTTGCACGAAATGTTTTACACCCTCGCACTCTCACGGGGCTCGCCTTTCTTGTCTTATTCAATTTCGGAGGCGTGAATCTTGGCCATTGTGCTTTGTCAGAGTGCACCGCCATGGCCGCAGTTGTTCTTTGTTTTCAACTGAGCTAAAATCTTCCAAGCTGTTGGTTGCGAGTTCGATTCTCGTCTCCTGCTCCATTCGCTCAAAGAAATAAAGTACTCTGCAGTTCACGCCTTTGCAGCTGGTACGCCGATGCTTTAGCGATCAGTTTGCGAGCATAATGCTGGTCTGATAAACATCGTGTTGGGAATAGAACATCCATTGCTCGTCCTTAGAAACGGAAAAACCCTTGGTGCCTGATTCGATAGCGTGGTCGGTTGTCCCGACGTGCCGAACCTTCCGTGTGGCGAGGTCCAGTTGTAGAATTTCGGCGTTCTCTGCATCGGGCGACGCGAGCCGAAGGAACGTTAAATAGTGCGCTGAGAGCGCCCAATAGCCCCACAGACGCGGTCCTATTGCGGCGATCACCTCCGCGGGCTGGCCGCCGTCTACAGGCATTCGCCAGATGCTAGTTTGTCCGAGATCCTTTACGTAATAGATCGTTTGTCCGTCAGCTGACTCCACGCCGGCAAAGCCCCCGGTGGTGGTCAATTGCTGTTCTGCGCCGCCGTTCGCTGAAATCTTCCAGAGTTGTTCGCTTCCCGTCCGGTTCGAAGAAAAATAAATGAAATGTCCATCATGCGACCAACTCGGGACCACGTTATCTGAATCGAAGCTGGTAAGGCGCATCAGGGTGTCATCGTCAAGCCTTAGCTTGTATATCTGGGCAGAACCCGAGGCGCGGGAGTCAAAAGTCACCCAGCGTCCGTCTGGGGACCAGCGCGGGCAGCCAGTCACGGGTCCACCAAAATGAGTAAGCTGCCGTGGGTTGTGGCCGCTGCTGTCTGATATCCAGATCTCGTTTGAACCACCTCGATCGCTGCGAAACACAATTTGGGAGCCGTCTGGAGAGATATCGGGGCTTGTATCTAAATAAGTCGATCCGATAACTTCCAGGGGGGAACCGGTCTCGTTGATAGCTCTCTTCCAGATATTGACATCGTTTACTTCAGATACAAAGGCGAGCCGCTTTGCCCGGCGGGCGACCGCTGGCCCTGAAGCATGAACGACGGGCGTAGTCAGCTCAACAGCAGGCTGCCTGTTCACGAAAACACGCCAAAGTGAAGTAAGTGCAGAAGTGCGGTTCGACGCTACGATCAGGCTCCGTCCTTCCGAACTCCAGGCCATACCCCGAATACGCCGGAAATCGTAAGTGAGCCGTTGAGGTTTGCCGCCGCTCGCCGGCAGCAGGTAAACGTCGTCTACGGAACTGCCGATGCACCTCCTGAATGCGATCCATTTTCCATCCCAGGAATATCTTCCATCTATGTCGGCGGAATGCGACGGGGCACTGGTGAGAAATGTTTTGTGACCGCTAGCGACGGAGATGGCGACGAGAGACGGGAAATGTGAACCGCTCGTGGTATCGGACCCAAGCAAGTATCGTCCATCCGGAGACCAGTCCAGAGACGGCAGGGGATATTGTGAGGAGATAAAGCGTCCCACGCTCGTCAGCTTGTGGCGGGAGGTGGGATGTTGCGGATCCGTCAGCATCACGTCAACCTGGCCGCCATCGCTAGTGCCGTAAAGGAAAGCAATCTGACGCCCGTCGGGCGACCAGGTGGGAGCAAGGCTGTAACCGGGGTCTGTCGTCAACTGAGTTCGGCCGGATTCCGTCCCGCGCTGGAGATATATACTCATCGGAGCGCCGTCGAATCGCTCCCAAACGTACGCGACAGTTCCGCCATCGGGTGAAAGTGCGGGTTGGGAAACTACTCCGGGAGAGCTCGTGACGGGGCGGCTCATCTCGAGCTTGTACTGCGCTAGCTCTTGTCTCCGGGCTAGCGCCCAAGATCCTCCAATCAAAGTGACAGCTGCCAGGGCGATGGCGGCGATGATGGCCAGACGGGAGGGAGCAGGGGCCAAAGAGGGCGCTGGAGACTTTTCTTCCGCGACGCTGCCTATAAATCGGTAGCCTTTCTTCGGCAGAGTCTCGATGAATGTGCTCGTCCCCGCGGTCTCGCCCAGCGCCTTACGCAGAGTTGAGACGTAAACGGACAACACGCCCTCGTCAACAAAGGTGTCGGGCCATAGCTCGCGGAGTAGAGCTTCCTTGCTGAGCAGTTCACCCGAACGGCTGACAAATAGCGCCAGTAGATCAAAAGCCTTGGGAGGCAATGGAATTTCAGAGCTCCCGCGGGCGAACCGGCGCTGCGATACGTCAAGCCGAAACTCTCCAAAGTGAAACATTCCGAAAGCTCCGTGGAACGGCCATTTAGGAGTTTCTTAAGGTCTTCTTCGGCCGATTTTAAGGCCAATTCCTACGGTTTTGCCCCTATAGTAGCAATGTTGATCGGGATAACAAGGGACTCACGCCAAATAGGGCGGCCAGCCTCGCCCCTTCAACAGGAAAGGAGAAAAATCAGCATGCATCCTTTAATGTCACTCCGTTATGGGCGAAAATCCGGCCGAAGTTTTACGGGTAGCTCACCCGCCGTAGGGGGCGGGGCAGTGAAGGTTCCGGGGAGGGTAAGTAAGTTTTCGTTGTGGGGGATTTTTACTGCGGCACTGGCAGCCTCGCTTGCACTGCCGGCAATTGGCCGAGCTCAGGTGGTTCCAAAGATCACAATCTTTCTCGCAGACTCTAAGTTGGGCGTGGCCGGAGCATACCAATATCAGGGCAATACCCTTTATTTTGAAGCTCGCACACCGGAGGGGTCAACCGGAATGAGCGCGCGTCTCCTCGATGCAGGAGGCAGGACCATTGCGGTGTCCGGACACTCCATGGATGATTCTTGGCTCACACACTCTCTAATCGATCCGGACAGCGCTGCCAAGAGTCTCAACCTTGCCGGAGCATTCGCAAATGCGTTGTCAAACGAGCTTGACCCGCAGATCTTTGCTCCTGAGATCAGTGCCTTGTCGACGCTAGCGCTCGGCTCAGAGCGTGCGCCATTGGGAACGGCTGCTGTTGTGATCGATTCGGCAACGAGCAATGCACCGACCCGAAGCCTGGCTGCCCTGGACACTGCGAGTTTGGTTGACCTAGCAGCCGCGAGCCAACTCACGGTGGCGGTGAATACGCCAGAAAATCTCAGGGTCAGAATGGGCGACGTCACATTAGAGACCTTTGTCGAACGCTTTCCGGACGGTGAGAATGCCGATAATCCCAACGTGCCCGGCCGAACCGAAGTGAGTGCTCAAATTCTGAGTTCCAACGGAAAATCGCTCATTCAACAGATTGGGGGTGACAGCATACCTTTAGGCTGGGATGCGCCTTCCACGGGCATGTTTCGCCCGGGCTCAACCGAGTCCATCGATCCGGTGCAAAACTCGCTCGAAGCCGGCAAGGCGATCAAAGCAGGAGCGCTGCTGACGCGCTTCCCGTCCGTGGCGTCGGCGGCGGAGACCGGCGCGATCACCAATCTTACAGCCATTCTTCGCGAAAGCAGTTTGTTTCCCGATCCCACGCAAACATCTGATGCGACACCCGCTGCCTCCTGCGGCAATTGCTTTCGCAGCTCAGTTCAGGTCTGGCACAAAGGTTTGGTTGGCGTCGCTCAGCATTCCGGGTCTGTCGTTTTGCATTACGACGACAATAATCCTTCCAGATTTGCGGTTTTGGAATATGCGACTACTTACTGCAATCACGGCACGTGTCCGGGCAAAAGCCCCATGACGCATCCGTGCACCTACAACGGGCCCTGGATAAGTCACTACCGTTATGCGCCTCATCACAAAATCACTGCGCCGCCGCCCAGCCCGGTCAGTGGCTACCATTCCTGCTACAAAACCGCGTACCACCTATTTAGCGGCGCCTTTTGGCCGGTGATTCACGGACATAACTGCAACGACGATACCTGGACGCAGGTTCGCGCCATTCGAGGAGAAAGCTATGACATCAATGCTTCAGATAATCCGTTTAGCAGTGGAGCCAGGTGTGATAACCACCGCTTTGCGGATCCTAGATCGCCGGGCTGCAGCGAGTAGTTTTTGTCCACCTGGCTTTTGAGCGGAGCAGGTCGGGGTCACGCGTGCGTGCGATGGCCCCGATACTGTGACTGAAACTCACGCGGACCTCGGTGTCGGGCCCGTTGGCACCCGCTCGCCCAAACCTTTGCGACCTGGCTTCACTGCGGTTTGTTTGTCAGTGGCCAGTTGTAGATGCGCGACGTGCTTGCGCCCCATGGTAGCGCGGGTTGGAGGCTTTCCTTGGCAGTTGGTTGCGAGTACGATTCTCGTCTCCCGCCCGTGTTTTCACCCGATGGACTGCAGGCGGCGATACTCGCTCGGGGAATAGCTGAAATGTTTTCGAAACACCCGGGAGAAGTGCGTCAGGTTTTCAAATCCCACGGCAAGGGCTACGCTCCTAATCGAAAGATCGGTTTGCAGCAGAAGCTCTTGTGCTTTTTGCAACCGCAGTGTTCGTTGAAGGCGGAAAGGGGCGGATCCCGTTTGAACCGAGAAGGAGCGCGCGAAATGAAAGACGCTCGAGTTGCACAAGCGGGCAAGCTCAATAAGAGTGAAGTCCGTCTCCGGGTTCCCATGAATCCTATCAATGGCCGGCTGCAATCTCTTCCGGCTGAGCAGGCCTGAAGTCTCCGGCTTCTGGGTAAGTTCCGAGGCTCTGAGTACCCGGCGTGAGATTAAGAAGATCGCATGGTCGATCATCGATGGAGCCAAGCCGCCCATTGAATGAAACTCGTCCAGCAGCAGCCGACCTATTTCGTACACTGCACGATCCGGGCGATCAGCGATCCTGGAGGCTGGAAGTTGCGACCCGCTCACCTGCGCGAGTTCACGCAGGCTCTGGTCTGAGATGTAGAGATTCAACAACTCTCCCTGACCGCGCCAATTCAACCGGTGGGGCTGCCATGGAGGAATATAAGTGAACGACTCGCGAGCGAGCCCCGTTCGCGTGGTTCGTCCGGTGTCGCTGTGCGTGAGAAGAGTTGGGGATGCGCCTGCAAAAAGAATCGAGACCTGGGCTTCCGGATGTTCATGCTCTCCAGCGATGCACTCCGGGCGAGCGAAGATGAGAGCGCCGTTGCCTTCTTTAGATACCGCCCGGTATTCGTCGTTGCCGTGATGTGAATATAGCTGGGACGACATGCAATCTCTCTCTCTGTTATTGTCCGCTGTCAGCAGGTCGAGTCAAGATCGCAAGGACCGGCAACAGATCCGCAACCATAGCCGCACGTGCGATGCACGTTTGACTTGAGAATGAAAACGACGACATGAATGAACCAATTTCGCCCTACGTACTTACGAATGAGAACAGCCCGGCGTTCTGGCTAATCGACAATCTCTGGATGCCTTTGGCCGGTAGCTTTCTCACGAACGGAAACTTCTGCTTCATTGAGCAGGTCTGCGGGACCGGTATCGGCGGGCCTGCCACCCACAGCCACCCTTCTGACGAGGGGCTGTACATATTGGAGGGGCATTGCACTTTTGAAGCCGGAGGCGAGACTGTCGAAGCCGGGCCAGGCACGCTGGTTTCAGTTCCGCGCCTGGTGGAACACAGTTTCACGGTGGACGCCCCCCATTCACGTCTCCTGAATTTCTATTCTCCGGGTGGTTTCGAGATGCTGCTGATGAGCCTAGCGACGCCCGCCGCCGAGAGAAAACCGCCGGCTCCCGGTTCTGTTGCGATGCCGCCGCGCTGGATGGTGGAAGAATGCTCGCGCGAGTTCGGCCAGATCCCTGGTATGTCGCTTCCGTTTGCGGATCCCCCAACGAAAGAAAACAGGGTCACGAAGCCGAGTACAGTCAATCCGATCAAGCCCTTCGGGATCAATGTAAAGGATGCTCCGGCCTACTGGTCGCAGGGAATTCTCTGGACAATCCTGGCGAGTGCAGAGCAGACTGGCGGTTCGTATTCTCTGATGGAGGAACTATGCCCGAAGGATTCTGGTCCACCGCCTCACACGCATGAGCAGGATGAGGTGCTCTATATCATTGAGGGCGAGCTGACGATGATCCTTGGCGGCGAGAAGATAAGTGCGAAGGCTGGAGCGCTGGCGTACATTCCCGCGCGCTGTGTGCACAGCTTTCGAATCGATTCGCCCGAAGCGCGGCTGCTCAACTTTTACCTGCCCGGCGGTTTCGAAAGAGTGATCACGGAGTTCGGGGTACGTGCAAAGTCTCGCGTGATTCCGCCGCCGGACCTGAAGTCGCCGGGAACGCCCGAGCAGATGAGGGCGCTGTTTCAAAGGGTAGGTATGAACTTTGTGGCGGTTCCGGACTCGCTTCGCGAGGGCGGCAAGAACTAAATCACCTGGCGCTTCGGAACAACATCCTGAATGAAGGCCAGGAACACTTTCAGTTTGGGAGTCATGCTGAGACGGGTGGGGTAAAGGACGAAAAGTTCGATGGGAGTCGGGACCCACTCGGGCAGAACTCTCAGCAGCTGATTCTTTCGGACCTGGTCCTGTATGAGCCAGCCAGGCAGGATCGCGATGCCGGCTCCGTCGAGGCACAAGCGTTGATGTATGAGCGGATCGCCCACCGCGATTCTGCCACGTAAGCGAATCTCCTGGACTTTTCCGTCTTTGTGCAGGGTCCACTTTGTTCCTTCGCGTGAAGCCGTCAGGGTCAGGCAGGAATGCCGCGCAAGGTCCTGTGGCGAGCGAAGCGGGGGTGCGCTGGACAGGTAATCGGGGCTGCTAAAGATGCCAAGGTCTACCGTGATCATCCGCCTTTGGATGATCTGTGAGTCCGATTCCGGCCGCGCCGTTTGAAAGACTACATCGAAGCGTTGGGCGATGGGATCAATCTGGCCGCCTCGCAATGTGACATCGAGACGGAGTTCAGGATATCGCGCTAGAAACCGAGCCAATTTGGGAGCGACGGAAGACTGCGCCAGTGTGACTGGCATGGCAACGCGCAATGTGCCACGCGGCTGTTTCGTCAACTTAGAGACGGCCGCGTCCCCATCTTCGACTTCTTCCACTGCTCGGCGAGCGTAGTTCAGATAAATTTCGCCAGCTTCGGTAAGGCGCACGCGGCGTGTGGTGCGCTCGAACAAACGCGTTCCTAAGCGTTCCTCCAGACGGGCCATTGCCTTACTGGCGGCGGCCTTTGAGATCTCGAGGGCATCGGCCGCTCGCGTGAAGCTCATTTCCTGGACGACGAGCGTGAAGATTGCAACTTCGTTCAAATCCCTCATTGTTTCGATGCGGAAACAATGAGTTTCTCAGATCCCATTGCTCGTGTTGGCGGAAGGGATTAGATTGGGGCCAGATGAAGATTCTGGCGATTGGCGGTACGGGCAAGGTCGGCTCGGCGGTTGTGAAAGAGCTTGTAAAGCGCGGAGCCGACGTCCGGGTGCTGGTGCGCACGAAGGACGCGGCTACCCAAGTGCCGCAAGGCGTTCAGACGGTGGAAGGCGATTTGCTTGAGCCGGTTTCAGTGGATAAGGCGCTCGAGGGAGTTGACAAGCTCTATCTGCTGAATGCCGTGGTTCCCGATGAACTTACGCAAGGGTTGATCGCTTATGACGTGGCAAAGAGGCGGAAGATTCAACACGTGGTGTATCACTCGGTCTTTCGCGTGGACCATTTCAAAGATGTGCCTCATTTCGCTTCGAAGTTGGCCATCGAGAGCGCACTACGGGAATTTGATGTGCCATTCACGATTATCCGGCCTAACTACTTTTTTCAAAACGACGAAAGTCTGAAAGTTCCGCTGACAAAGGGCGGAGTGTATCCGATGCCCCTTGGGCGAAGCGGCATCTCGGCGGTAGATGTGCGGGATATCGCAGAAGCATCGGCGGTTGCGCTAACCAGCAAAGGGCACGAAGGGAAGACATACAGCGTGAATGGCCCGGAGGTGTTGAGCGGTCCTCTAGCGGCGCAGATCTGGAGTGAGCTTTTGGGGAAAGAAGTTCGCTACGCAGGCGAAGATATGAATGCGTTCGAACAGCAGATGCGCGAAGGAGCCGCTCCTTGGTCAGCGTTCGACATGCGGATGATGTTTCAGGGTTACCTGGAGCGCGGCTTTGTGGCGGAGGCGAGCGATCTCGAAACTTTGACAAAGTTGTTGGGCCATCCGCCGCGCCGATACCAGGATTTTGCCCGCGAGGTCGCAACTTCATGGGGAATTTAGCGGCAGCAGGCGATGTAATGAGAGCGGGAAGAATTTGCAAACAGCCTGCTTTGAAAACAAGACGTTTCTAAGCAGGACATGGAGGGGATTTCAGTATGAGTGCTATACCGGCGGATGATCCCGCGCGGAGTCTGACGTCCGCTCAGGCGGACAGCCCGAAGCTGCCGCATGTCGGCGTAGTGGGTGACACGTACACGATCCTGTTAACAGGAAAGGATACGGCGGGGCGGTATTGCCTGATAGATATGCACGTTCCACCAGGCGGCGGGCCGCCCCCCCACCGGCACGACTTCGAGGAGTCGTTTACCGTACTTGCGGGCGAGATCGAAGCGACCTTTCGGGGCAAGACCTCAACCGTGCGCGCGGGAGAAGTGATCAACATTCCGGCAAACGCACCGCATCAGTTCCAAAACAAGTCGCAGGACGCCGCGCGCCTGTTATGTTTGTGCTCACCCGCAGGGCAAGAAGAATTCTTTCTAGAAATAGGCGTTCCTGTCCCGACACGGACAACACCGCCGCCCAAAGCGGACCCCGGCGAGCAGGAGGCGTTGAGGACCAAGCTCGCAACTCTGGCGCCCAAATACAAAACTGAGCTGCTGAAAGAGGCTTAACCGCCACGAGAATGCGCGCGTGCTTCAGATGGTACTCCGATAGGGAAACCGGCCAGGCAATCTAAATCTTTCCCCACGATTGTCTTATTGTTAATACGCCCGACATCCGTTATTGAACACAGAGCCCGATTCTTAGGGCATGCAAGGACTGCGGCAGCAGGAGTCTGGCTCTGTGAGCATTCCACGGGTTGCCTTCTTCGCGGACAGTTTCCATGAGGTCAATGGAGTGGCCAGAACCAGCCGCGAACTCGCGCGCTTCGCGCAGGAGCGCGAATATCCCTTGTTCTCGGTACACACTGGTCCCGAGACGCATCACTTTGCAGAAGACAAATTCGAGACGTATGAGATAGGGAACAGCCGGGCTCTTCTCCGTCTCGAAACCGATCTTGCTTTCGATCTCCTGTTCTTGCGCCATCTCAGCCCTTTGGCGAAGGCTCTTGCACGCTTTCAACCGGATCTAATCCACGTCACTGGTCCCAGCCACTGCGGACTTTTGGGAGCTATTCTCGCCCGCCAGCTCGGCGTCCCGCTGGTCGCTTCCTGGCACACTAATCTGCACGAATATGCGGCGAGGCGTCTGAACGCTACTTTGCACTTTCTTCCCACTCCGATGCGAGAGGGGCCCGTCCGGCTAGCCGAGAGCGTGTCGCTTTCTATACTGTTGGGGTTCTATCGTATGGGCAAGCTGCTGTTCGCCCCCAATCCGGAATTGGTGGACCTGCTCGCATCGAAAACCCATCGGCCGACCCACCCGATGCAGCGCGGCGTAGACACCGCCCTCTTCTCGCCCGAACGCCGCGAGCGCTCTGGTTCAGAGTTCAGGATAGGCTACGTAGGCAGGCTCTCGACCGAGAAGAACGTCCGCATGCTTTTCGATCTAGAGCGAACGCTGATCTCCAAAGGTCTTACAGACTATCGTTTTCTCGTCATTGGAGAAGGGTGTGAGCGTTCCTGGCTCGCGGCAAACATGCTTTGCTGTGACTTGCCCGGCGTGCTGCACGGGGCCGACCTGGCAAAAGCCTACGCGAGCATGGACGTGTTCGTCTTTCCCTTCACCACCGATACGTTTGGCAACGTGATTTTAGAAGCGATGGCTTCTGGGGTTCCGGTCATCGTCAGCGCCGGAGGCGGCCCGAAATATCTGGTTGAGTCCGGAATCACGGGGTTTGTTGCGCAAGACGTGGATGAGTGCGCTGGTTGTGTGCTGGCGCTGGGCAAGGACACTGAACTGCGACAGCAAATGTCGCTCATGTCCCGGCGCGGCGCCCTGAATCTTTCCTGGGACGCGGTGTTTGGGGGAATGTATCAGATCTATGACGAAGCCGTGACATCCGGTTCACTGCAGTGCGGGGTGGCGGGTCCCTCCAGCAAACCGCTGAGGTCAAGCGTGGCCTAGGTTGATGTTCCAGGACTCCTTACAGCGCATTGGAAACGGGATATCCATGGGACTGTGACTGCACGGGACTGTAACTTCACGCACCACATAGAGAACAAGGAAAATTTCCAGGTGCATTTGTCATTGGGCTGTAGCTTCGAGAGCGTACTCTTTCTGCTAGCCCTCTATGAGCAATCACTCCGCACGAACACTTCTGATCTTACTCGCCGTCGTTCTCCAGTGTCTTGCGCAGCCTTCACGCTCTTCTATCACTGGTACTATCACAGACGCGCAAGGGGCGCGCATTGCGAACGCCCTGGTCATTGCCACCGAACAATCGACCGGCTTACAGCGGCAGACAGAAACTACTTCGCAGGGCATCTACACTTTGGCAGATTTGCCGGTCGGGACCTTTCATGTCGAATTTTCAAAGGCGGGGTTTGCGAATGTTGTTATCAAGGAGGTAAAGCAGGACGTTGGTCAGACCCGGACGCTTGACGCGGCGCTCAGTCCGGCAGGTAGGACAGAAAATACCACCATTACCGAATCCACTGTAGAGATAGACCGCGTGGATGCTGCGATTGGCGCATTGATCGAAACCAAGCAGGTCAACGATCTGCCGATCAACGGCCGCAACTGGGCGACGCTGACCACCCTGGTGCCTGGTGCGACCGATGCTGGCGCTGGCGACCAGCGCACTATACGCTTCGCCGGACATGGGCTCGACGATAACAATCTGACGTTGGACGGGGTAGACGCTACGGCTGTCTTCAATCAGGCGCAGCGGGAATATGTACGTCTTACCATTCCGCTCGAATCCATCGAAGAATTTGACGTGAAAACTCAGACCTTCGGCGCCGATGTGGAGGGTGGAACGGCCGGCGCGCAGGTCTCCGTTGTTTCACCTTCTGGCGCCAACTCTTTTCACGGCAGCGCCTTCGACTATTTCCGGAACGATGCCATCGAGGCGCGCTCGCCGTTCAACGGGAATTCACCGAATCCATTCCTTCTCAACCAGTTTGGCGGTTCTTTCGGCGGTCCGATACTGAAAGACAAGTTTTTCTTCTATGCTAATTACGAGGGCTTGCGACAGCGTCTCGACGGGACTCAGATCGGTCTCGTTCCGAGTCCCGCGCTCATTGCCGAGGGCTCAAGCGCTTCGCCTGCCATCGATCCACTGCTGAAGGCCTACCCGGCCGGCACTTCGCCCACGAACAAGTCCACCGTATGGAGATACGACGCAAATGGCCGCTCCATCGACAACGAAGATTCAGGCATGATCCGGCTCGACTATCACTTCTCCGAGAAAACAACCACCTTTGTCCGATACAACTCAGATGAGGCGGTCGCTACAACCCCGACGGGCAATCTAACCGCGCTATCTACGTTTGACACAAAGTTCAACAATGGAGAGTTCGAGCTCCTGCACGTATTTACTCCGACCCTGGTCAATGAATTCAAATTCGGTGTAAATCAGGACCAATATCACTCGGGAACTATTTCGCCTTTGCCCTACACGCTCAGCGTGGCGGGTTTCAGTTCACTCGGAGGCGATACTACGTCGGACTATCCTTCCAAGCTCCTCAGCTTCCAGGACGACGTTTCCTGGTCAAAAGGAAGGCACACCTGGAAATTCGGATTTGAAGCTAAGCGCTACTTCGTGAATCAAGGCTCTTCCAGCAGCGGAACTCTAAGTTATGGTTCTACGAACAACTTCCTGTTGAATCGCCTCAATACGGCTACTTATAAATCCACTCTGCCCCTGGTTCGCCAGCGCAAAACCGAATATTTCGTCTATGCCGAAGATGAGTGGAAGCCCCTGCAGAATCTGACGGTGAACGCCGGTGTCCGGTACAACATATTTAACGCGCTGAGGGCTCTGAACAACGACGCGATTCCTTTCGATTTTAATACCTGCAGCGGCTATTGTCCCCGTACTTACTCGTTTTTCAATCCCAGATACAATGACGTGGACCCCCGGCTTGGCATTGCCTGGGCGCATGGGGATACAGTGTTGCGTGCCGGCGCGGGACTCTATCACACCGACGGCCAAGTCGATGATCAAAATCTGCCTATTTCAAATACGGTGGCGAGCTACACGTTCAACAGTGCCGATCCCGTTTATCGAGGCCTGTCCTACCCGCTCGATCCTTATCTGGCTTACGCCGAGAACGGCGGTCTGGGGGTAGTTACGCCGCGTGCGCTCGATCGAAATCGCAAAGATATGTATGTTGCTGCGTGGACCCTATCCGTTCAGCAGAGCCTCCCCTACAAATTACTCGGCACGCTCAGCTACTTAGGTAACAAGGGGACGGATGTTTTAACGACCACTTATACAAATCTCGCGGATCCCAAAACCGGGCTTGTCCCGTACCCCGCCTTTGGTCCCGTGACCTGGCGCGGCGATGTGGGCAACAGCACCTTTCACGCCCTGCAGGTTAACGTTAGACGGGAATTCTCGGAAGGCCTGGTGCTGAGCTCCAACTACATGTGGTCGCACTCGATCAACGATGGCAGCATCGGGGGAGGGGACTCGGATGTCCCGCAGAACTCCTTCTGCAGGGCTTGTGATAAAGGAGATAGCGATTACGACATTCGGCAAATCTTCAACCTTTCCGCCGTGTACCAGTTG
The DNA here is from genome assembly GCA_963723645.1 of Terriglobia bacterium. Classification (GTDB taxonomy): domain Bacteria; phylum Acidobacteriota; class Terriglobia; order Bryobacterales; family Bryobacteraceae; genus Bog-105. Next base: position 153,978 of record CAVRRR010000002.1, on the reverse strand, counting down.
CCGTTCGGACCGGGTAAGCGAGTTCTAAATGCGCCCGGCTGTCTGCGTTCGACCCTCGGCGGCATCGAAGTGAGTGCTATCGGGACGGCACAAACCGGCTTGCCCGTTAACATCACCATCGATCGACTCAACGGCGCCGTGCCCGGCAATTTTGCAATTAGCGGGTCGATGCGTCCGGACTATGTCTATGGGGCATCGCTTACGCCTCCAGGCGGCTCAACTCCCAATAACTGGATCAATCCGGCCGCGATCGCAGTGCCGGCCAACGGTACATTTGGTAATCTCGGCCGCAACGCGTTCCGTGCGCCGGGAATATCTCAACTCGATCTCGGGCTTTCTAAATTCATCACAGTTACCGAGCGCGTTAACATTCGGCTGCGCGGCGACCTCTTCAACGTTTTTAATCGCGCTCAGTATGGCGCACCCAATGCCGATCTTGGTTCCGTTAATGGCGCAGGGGTTTTGACACCGAACAGCAATTTTGGAGTGATAACGAATACGGTGACTTCCTACGCTACCGGACGCGGTACCCCGCGCGAACTGCAGCTATCGGCAAAGATCGTATTCTGATGAATCCGGGGCTTGCCGAACCGGGATGAGTGAGCCACGGCTTCCGCGCCCGATTCGCACCATGTCTCAGTCTTCAAAGCTATCCACCGCGCAACAGCTAGCCGCACTGCTTGCGTCAGCTACAAACTACTTGAGGGCCGGCCGGACCGCCGATGCAATCGTGCCCTTGCGTAACGCAGCGCTGCTGCAGCCATTGAATTCTGTTATCCAGCACGATCTCGGCCTCGCGTGCCTCGAGGCCGGCTGGTTACCGGATGCCATCGAAGCATTGCGGCGGGCCGTTGCCAGCGACCCGGGCTATACCGATGCATATTTTCGGTTGGGCATTGCCTTGGAGGCACTCGGCGAGAGCGCAGGAGCAATCGTTGCCTACGACCGCGCCACCGACTTGGACCCGTCCCTGACGGAGGCGTGGTTCCGCGCGGGCTCACTGGTTTATACGATGGGTCACCGTCAGGAGGCGATTGAGTGTTTCCGCCGCGCGGCCGCGACTGGAGATAGGAACAGTTTCGGCCGCCTTGGCAAGGCGCGGGTGCTACTGGCGGAGGGTCGCAACACGGAAGCGGAACAGGTGCTGCGACATTTGCTGGCGCTCGATGCGAGTATTGCAATGGCGCATGATCTGCTGGGTAATTTGCTCTCTGAGCTAGGCCGTTTCGAGGAGGCTCGCGAAGCCTTCGACCGCGCAATCGAGATCGCGCCGCTGCTGGCTGGGAGCTACTACGATCTGGTCCGCTGTCGCCCCGTCACGAGCGATCGTGACGACGGTCTCATACAGAAAATGGCCGCCGCCCTGACGATTCCACAACTGGAAGCGGGGCAGCGGCTGCGGCTCCACCTCGCCATCGGCAAAGCGGCAGAGGATCTCGGCAATTACGCTTTGGCGATGCAACACTTCGATGCCGCGGATGTCGTGCGCCGGGAATCCGGGTCGTTCGATCCGGCGGCATTTTCCAGCGAGATCGACCGCCTGATTGCCCGCTGCACACCCGAATGGATTGCTCGGGCGTCCGAACTCGGTAGCCGCGAAGAGAAGCCGGTGCTGATCATCGGCATGCCGCGGTCGGGCACAACTCTCGTCGAGCAAATTGTTTCCATGCATCCCGAGGTGGGCGCCGGCGGTGAGCTAAACTTCTGGAACGAGCGCGGGGCGGCGTGGCACCGCTTGGTCATTGCGCAGGACGGCCAGCAGGCCGGCCGGTCTGCTTCCGGCATGGCCAGGAGGGAGACGCCGTTCGTCGCCAAAGCGCAGGCAGACTATCTCGGCGTCTTGCGCGCGATTGCGCCGAAGGCGGCACGTGTGACTGACAAGATGCCGTTTAACTTTCTCTGGGCCGGGCTGATCCACGTGGCCTTCCCGCGCGCTACCATCATTCATTGCCGCCGCGCAGCCGTCGACACGGCGCTCTCGATCCATCAAACTTATTTCCATCCGAGCCTGGCTTTCCCGACTGGAGGCGCCGAGTTAGTGGAGTATTTCGGCAGCTACCAGCGGCTCACCGATCATTGGCGGAGTGCACTGCCGGCCGATCGCTTGGTCGAGATCGACTACGAGGATCTGACGCGCAGGCCCGAACCGGTGATCCGGCGGATTATCGCGGCCTGCGGCCTGGCGTGGGATGACGCGTGTCTGCGTCCTGAATGCAATCCGAGGGCTGTGAAAACGCCGAGCAAGTGGCAGACCAGGCAGCCGATTTATCGCCACTCGGTGGCGCGCTGGCAACGCTACGAACCCTGGCTGGGACCCCTGCGCGCCCTGGTCGATAAAACGGCGGAACTGGACGCAGGTATCGCCGATCGTGATTGCAAAGCCTGAAAGCCTGAAGCACGCGCTTGATCGAAACAGGACTTCTTCGCGCATCCGCCGGTGCCTGCATGGACACGCAGAAATACTGTAATTAAACAAAGCGTAACAATGTCTGATGCATTCTAAAGGACGTGCTATCCCGCGCAAATAGCCGCGCAGGGATTCGGCCATCCAGGCGGCGAATGGTTATGCGCATTTTACGCCTAACCCAGCGCAGCCCGACTGCGTATGAGAATCCTGGTCATAGAAGACGAAGTCAAGACGGCTAAATTCCTGAAGAAGGGATTGGGCGAATCGGGTTTTGTGGTCGACATTTCGAGCGACGGTCTGGACGGTCTCCACCTGGCGCTGGAAGTTGAGTTCGATGCCATCATCCTCGATTTGATGCTTCCGGAGGTGGATGGCTGGCAGGTACTCAGGCGTTTGCGCGACGCTAAACGGCAGGCGCCGGTACTTCTCTTAACCGCACTCGATGCTGTGCATGAACGAGTACGCGGATTCGAACTTGGCGCAGACGATTACCTGGTGAAGCCTTTCGCCTTTTCTGAATTGCTGGCGCGGGTACGTTCACTCCTGCGCCGAGCCTCGTCCCGGCAGCAGGAGACCATCCGGCTGGCCGACCTCGAAATCGATACCCTACGCCAACGAGCTACCCGCGCCGGGCAACGGCTTCATTTAACGGCGAAAGAATTTCTTTTGCTCTCGCTGATGGCAAGGCACGCAGGAGAGGTTTTGTCACGCACCTTGATCGCGGAAGCAGTTTGGGATATGAATTTCGATAGCGACACAAATGTGGTCGATGTGAATATGCGGCGTCTGCGCGGCAAAGTAGACGAACCTTTCCCGCTGAAACTGATTCACACTGTTCGCGGCGCCGGTTATGTTATGGAAACCGAGCGATAGCCTCACGCGACTGTCGCGCAATTGGGAGACCTTAGCTTTCCGACTTGCAGCCGGATACGCGCTGGCGGGCTTAGGGTTCATCCTTCTTGCGAGTTCCACTCTCTACGTGGTGCTCCTCATACAACTGGAGAAGAGCACCAGTATGTTCATTGCGGACAAGCTAAACGTATTGCGCACTTTACTTCGCGATCGTCCAAGCGACTGGAATGCTCTGCAAGAGGAGATCGAACTGGAGACCTCCGCGCGACAGTATCAACGGTTTTACATCGGGCTACTCGATGAGCACCGTACACTCATTTTGGCTACGCCCGGCATGGCGGACCAACTGAATGTCCCGCAACTCACCAGGCAAGTGCTAAGCCATCCTAAGTCCGCCTTTGAGATGGCAGGAAAATACGGCCATGTTTTTCGTGTCGCCATTGCAATGGCGCCCGTTGGGCTGACAGCCGCTTCGAGAGATACCATCCAAATCGCCGTCGACGTCTCGCAGGAGAAAGAGCTTCTGGCGGGCTATCGCCGGTGGTTCTGGAGTATTCTTCTCGCTGCTTGCGTCTTCCAGCCTCTCATTGGGTACCGGATTGCGCGGCAAGGTATTCGTCCGGTCGAGGAGATGGCCTCGACTGCGCGCCGCATCAGCTCCTCGAATCTCCGCGAGCGCATCCGCCCGGAAGGTTACCCGTTTGAACTCGCGTCCCTTGCTGCCACGTTCAATAACATGCTCGACGGCCTGGAAGCTTCCTTTGAACGAATTTCACGTTTCTCGGCAGATATTGCTCACGACCTCCGCACGCCGGTCAATAATATTCGCGGCGAAGCGGAAGTCGCTTTGGCCCGCGTTCGCACGGCCGACGAGTACCGCGATGTGATTGGGTCATGTCTGGAAGAGGCGGTACGGTTGTCCAATCTGATTGGGGATCTATTATTCCTCGCTCGCGCGGAAAGTCCTTTGGCCCTTTTGCATCGGGAGAGGACCGACGTCGCACAGCTGCTAAGCCGTGTGAGCGAATACTACGAAGCCTCAGCCGCCGATGCTGGCGTCTCGCTAACCACTGCCTGCGCCAGGGAGACCGTGATAGCCGCCTTAGACCAGTCGCTTATGCAACGAGCGCTCAGCAACCTGGTCTCGAATGCGGTGGGGCACACACCGTCTGGCGGCTCAATTATCGTGAGCGCGAAGACGGATCGCACGCAGCTCCAAATTGAGGTCTCGGACACCGGCATCGGGATCCCGGCGGAAGCGCTGCCGAAAGTATTCGATCGATTCTTCCGGATCGATGCGTCCCGTTGCCGGATCTCCGGCGGGACAGGACTGGGATTAGCAATCGTGCAGTCGATTACATCGATGCACGGCGGCAATGTCCACATCTCAAGCGAACCTGGGGAGGGAACCCGGGTCACGCTGAGCGTGCCGGTTTCGCCGTCTAACATGACGGAATCGTAATGTTCGCGTCATCCTGGCGTCCATTTCCCCTGCGCTAAATAACTATGGGTGTCTGCCGCGGTCGGTGTTGCACCTGTTTTATATCGCACGCCGATGCCGGTTGTGTGATGAAGAAAATCTACTGGTGGAGAACGATACATGTCAGGAAAGTCGGCAAAGAAGTTTCGAAGAAAGGCTCGAGACAATGCTCCAAGTAAGTCTCCGAGCAAACGTCTAAGTCCGCTCAAGGCCCTGTTGGCGGCGGGGCTGAGCGTTCCGGCGCTCGTCGGTCAGTCCGTGCCGTACCCAACGTACGTCACCGGCCCGCAGCCGAACGGCTCGTGGGTGGTTAGCAGTGGCCAGGTCATCACGCCGGCAGGCACCCAAGTCGACCTAGGTATCCGGGTCCGCGCGAAAGCGATCGCGTTGAACCCTAATGGCCGCAACCACACCGCCGCCGTCCTTACGATGGGCGCGTCGCAGGCGGTGGAGGTAATCGACACGAAGACCGGCGTTGTTCTGCAGGACTACCTCACATTCGGAAAGGATTCGAGCGGCAGCTACAGCGGAATCACCTATTCTGCAGACGGCAAGTACCTTGTGTTTAGCCAGGACAGTAGCAATGTCACTGTTGCCAAGGTTTCCGAAGAGGGCTTGCTGGAAGACCACGCGCAAGTCAGCGTGCCGCCGAATAATTCCTTCATCAACTGCTTTCCGAACAGCCCTCCGGGCTCTTATGGCGTGCCCTGCGGGACGTTCTACACTCCAAGCACTTCGTACCCCGGCGGTGTCGCGCTCTCGAAAGATGGCAAGAGCGCTTACGCCTTGTTGAACCAGAACGATACGCTTGCCAAGATCGACCTGACCGCAACGCCGCCTACTCAGGGTGAGCAGATTCGCGTCGGCAACGCGCCACACAGTATTGTGATCAGCGGCGATGGCAAGACCGCCTACGTCAGCAACGAAGGTGGCCGGCCGGCTAAAGAGAAGGACTTCCAGATCTGGTCGGCCGGCACTGAAATCGTGGCCGATGCGTTTACTGGCGCCGCGGTCACCGGTACCGTTTCCGTGATTGATCTGGCCTCGATGAAGGTTACCGCCAGCGTCGGGACCGGTCTGCACCCGACCGGCATGGCGTTATACGGAAATGACCTGCTTGTGGCCAATACGTACAGCGACACCCTGTCCGTCATCGACACGGGTACGCACAAGGTGGCACGGACGATCGGCCTGGGGCTGCCGATCCGAGTGCCCGGCGAAGGCCGGGCGGCCTATGGCGCAGCGCCTAACTCTATCGCTGTCGACAGCAAGAAAGGCCTCGCCTACGTGGCGCTCTACAATGCCAACGCGATTGGCGTGGTCAATCTCGCAAACGGGGTAGCGAATCCCGTCATAGGCATGATTCCGGTGGCCTACGCGCCAAGCTCGGTCGTGCTGGACGAGGCCGATAATGTGCTCATAGTTGCCAATGACAAGGGCATCGGAACCCGTTATTCGTTCGAGACCGATTACAACGTCACCGGCTACAACAGCCACCAGGACAACGGCACGGTCAGCATTGTCCCCGTGCCCAGTAACGCGACCTTGGACGGAATGACGGCGCAGGTCTGCGAAAACAACCACTGGGACCTGAAGAGAAATATCGAGGCTGCCGCGGGTGGCACTCCGGATGTGAAGCCGGTCGCAATCCCGGCCAAGATCGGCGATCCGTCGCTGATCAAGCACGTGTTCCTGATCATCCGCGAAAACCGCACGTATGATCAGATACTGGGCGACGTGGCCGCCGGTAATGGCGACCCCTCGCTGGCAGTGTTCGGCGGCAAGGATACGCCTAACGTGCACAAGCTCGTAAAGCGCTTCCCTCTGTTCGACAATTTCTATGACCCGAGCCGCCAATCGGCCGATGGTCACCAGTGGATCACCGAGGGACTGGCGCCCTACGCCGACGACATCCAGTCGCCGGATTGGGTGCGCAGCTATCCGGGTGGGACTGCGGGCGATTCACTCGCTTATCAGCGTAAGGGCTTCCTGTTCTCGGAAGCGGAGAACGCCGGCCTGCCGGTAAAGATCTACGGCGAATACGTCGAGAACGATACCTTCAAACAGCCGAACGGGTCAACCAAGGAGCCGAGCTGGAGCCAGTTTTTCGCCGACGCGAAAAAATTCGAGGCTGGGCAGGAGAAAACATTCTTTTATCAGAACACCGTCCACGCGCAGGCTTCTATCCCGGCCGTCTATAACCACCTCGTCAAGAACTTTCCGCAATTTGATTTGAATATTCCTGACCAGTTCCGCGTCGATGTGTGGTTACAGGATTTCCAGAGCGACGCCGCCGCGGATTCGGTGCCCGCTTTGAGCATTCTCTGGGTTATGGACGACCACACTGGGGGCCCGCCGACTCCGGACGCCGAACAGGCCGATAACGACCTGGCGATTGGACGCATTGTCGACTACATCAGCCATAGCAACGTATGGTCGTCGTCGGCCATCTTCATCGAGGAAGACGACGCGCAGAACGGCGTCGATCACGTCGATGGCCATCGCAACCCAGGCTATGTAATCAGTCCGTACACCGTGCAGAACGGATCTGCCGACAGCACTTACTACACGCAAGTCAATATGACTCGGACGATCGAGCAAATCCTCGGCCTGTCGCCTATGAACCAGTTCGATCTGGTTGCCTCCCCGATGAGGACAGCTTTTGTCGATGGCGTGGCGCCGGCGGCCAACTTCAAGCCTTGGAATCACGTGCCGAATGAGGTACGGCTGGACCAGGGCGTTACGGCGATGGCGGCCAACAAGGCGGACAGCGCTGCCGTTGAGAATTTGAAAGTAGCTTGGCTAAAGAAGAAGAAACAGATCTTTGAGGGCAAGCTGACCAAGCCGGACGCCGAAGACCCGGACACGGTCAACCATCTGAACTGGTACCTCTCTACTGCGTTTACCAGGCCTTATCCTGGCGAGAGCAAGGTACGCCCTCCGAGCGAGTTCAACAACCCAGCTCCCACCAAAGCTGACACGGACGACGACTAAAACGTTCCGAGTGTGGGCCTCTCCCGGGACGGGGAGAGGCCCGGTGAAGAAGTACGATGTGCGGGTCTGTCTTCCGGGAGTTCAGGTAAACGACGATCCCAAAGACTTTTTCCGTGTCCCCACACCGCGGGTGCCTAGAGAAATCTCGATCCGAACCTCGAGTTGTGAACATCGTTATGACCCTACCATCAAGTTGTAAGCTCAGCGCAGCTTCAAGAACGGTAGGTCTTGTTCAGTGTTTTGTTTTCCGCGCAGCGGGCAGTTCCGTCTGAATATCGCTGAGGTAAGCCACCAATTTATCCGCTAACGGTTGACGCCCCTGAATGGAGCGGATCATGTAAATGCGTGATTTGAGCGGCAGCCATGGCAGGTTGTGAAAGCTGACCGAACGTGGAGCGCACGGACGAGCGCTGGACCCTACGAGACCCACTCCAATCTCGCCCTCAATCAAACCGAGAAGCGTGTTGGGCTCTGTCACTTGCTGGACGATGCTGGGCGTGAAGCCTGCGTTTGCACAAAGCGCAAGAAATCGGGCTCGCTTCTCATGACTCATGGAATGTGACAACAGAATCCAGCTCGCACCGTCGAGGTCACTCGGGATTATTTTTCGCTTCCGGGACAGGGGATGCGTGAGGGGAACTGCAAGCGCGAGAGGCTCTTCGGAGACGCATATGCTTTCGATGGCTGTGCCGTCTGAAGGCTGAGACACAAAACCGAGATCGACCTGACCAGAGTGGACGGCTTCAATCTGGGCGCTCGACCTCATGTTCCGGAGCTCCAATTTGGCGTTGGGAAACTCAGCGTGGAACCGGCGTAGCAATTTGGGCAGAATACCGTTCGAGATCGCATTACTTACAAACGAGACCACAAGCGTTCCGATGTTGCCGAGCGACCGGGCCTGCGCTTCGTTGCGGATCTTTTCGGAGTGGGCGAGCAGCTTCCGGGACTCAGTGAGTAGCCACTTCCCCGATTCGGTCAGCCGGATGCGCTGCCGTTCCCGGAAGAACAACTCCAGACCAAGTTCACTCTCGAGCTGGCGAATCTGGCGGCTTAATGGCGATTGAGAGATGTGCAAGCGAGCGGCCGCTTTGCCGATGTGTTCCAACTCGGCGGCTGCAACGAAATACTGCAAAAGGCGGAGATCCATGACTAAGACCTAAAATGTCTCATACCGAGCAAAGATTGTCTTTGACAGCAACAAGTGCGAGGCCCGATCCTGCTTAACAGGAGATCGAGCACTTTGAGAAGAAATGAAACTTGGTCTACGCCTATGCGAGCTTGTGTGTTGGCTGCGATTGCACTACTTGCAGGACCGATCGCGTTTTCAGAAGGTCTGCCAAGTTTTTCGGCCAGCGGCCCCGATGCGGCCGCTTATGGCGAAGCGCAACACTATCCTGTCGGTTCGCCCACCACGTTTTTCGAAAAGAAATACATGGTGGGGTCATTTAGCCATTTCGATCTGCTCTTTCCGGCGCGCTCGATCGAACCGGCCGGCACAGTCTGGAAGTTTGAGCGCCCCGCTATGTCTCCCGAAATCACATACTTCCATGCGGGCAGCCGATATTCGCTGCAGGATTATCTTTCGCATTTACCCGTAACCGGACTATTGATCGCCAAAGACGACCAGATTTTCTTCGAAGGCTATCAATACGGACGCACGGATCGGGATCGCCTCACTTCTCAATCTATGGCCAAGACGGTTGTGGGAATGCTGATTGGTGTGGCGCTCTCGGAGAAGGCTCTCGGTTCCGTCACAGACACGGCGCAAAAGTACGTTCCTGAGCTTAAGAATGCGGTTTACGGCAAGATCACGATCCGGGATTTGCTGCACATGTCCTCGGGAATTTCGTGCGATTCTTCAGGTCCGGCGCTCGAGAACATCACTCTCGAGACCCTCATGCACAAATGCAAGCAAGATGTTCCCGAGGGTACGCGCTTCGAGTACTCTGCTGCGGATTCCGAGTTGCTGGGACTCATTCTTTCACGAGCCGTCCATATGCCGCTGGCAGCTTATCTGGAGCAGAAGGTGTGGCGGAACATTGGTACGGAAGCGAAAGCAAGCTGGACGATCGACGCTTCCGATCATGAAGTGCCCTATTGCTGTTTCAACGCTGTCTTACGAGACTACGCGAGGCTTGCAAGGCTGCTGGCCTTTGACGGTGGATGGAACGGAAAACAGCTCATTCCACAGCAATGGCTCCTCGACGCTACGACGGTTAACGACTCTGACCAGCAGCTTGTCCCTGGCAAGTCGACGCGGTTTTTCGGGTACGGTTATCAGGTCTGGATTTTCCCTGGAGCAAGGCGAATGTTTGCCTTGCTGGGGGCAAATGGCCAGCGTATCTTTGTCGATCCACAATCGAAATTGATCATGGCGCAAACAGCGGTGACGGAGAAGGCTATCGACCCCAAGGTTGACGCCGAGATGATCGCGCTGTGGATGGCGCTTATCCGGCATTACGGGTCGTAATGCGCGCGGGCGTTCCGAGCAGGACTGCGTATGGAGTGGCGGTACACAGGACTGCCCATCAGATACTCGATCGCCCACTGATTTTCGAAGACCCCATTGCGGCCAGGATCGTAAGTGGAGGAGCAGCGCCCGGGCTGCCCGGAACCGTTGCAATGCGTAGTACTGCACAGGGACAGCGCCTCTTCGTAGCCGTCCGCAGCCGCTATGCGGAAGACGAGCTGGCGCGCTTTGTGGTGCAAGGCGTACGGCAGTACATTGTGCTCGGGGCAGGCCTCGACACTTTCGCTTACCGCAATCCGTATTCTCCGCGCGTGAAGGTTTTCGAGGTAGACCATCCGGATACGCAGGCCTGGAAAAAGGAACGTCTCCGCGCGGCCGGACTAGAGATTCCGGCATCGGTGAGCTTTGTGCCGGTAGATTTCGAGATTCAGAGGCTCGCGACGGTTCTGGAGAGCGTGCCTTTTTTCGACAGGGAAGCGCGTTCGTTCTTTTCAATGCTTGGAGTAACGCCCTATTTGACGAGTGAGGCTCTTCTCGAAACGTTGCGAGCGGTTCCTGTGATGCCGCCGGGCAGCGGTATCGTTTTCGACTATGCCGTAACATCCGGGTCCCTGAATTTGAGGGATAAAATTGCGCTGAAGATCCTCGCAGAACGGGTGGCCGGAGCCGGCGAACCCTTCCAACTCTTTCTCGAACCCGGGACGTTAGCGCGAAAGGTTCATGAGATGGGTTTTACGGCGTGGGAGGATCTGGGCGTGCACGAGATCAATGCGCGATACTTTCGGGACCGGGCTGACGGCTCGAGAATCAGAAGCGCAATCGGCCGGCTGGCGTGCGCCACGCTTTGAAGCGCGTACATTATCAACATGGCCTTACAGTTTTCAACCTCGTATGTAGAGGATTCGGTGGCGCTGTTCCGGTATTACAAAAACTTGGCAGAGAAAGCAATGGCCCAGGTTAGCGATGAGCAGCTTACGGTGGCTCTTGACGGCGAAATGAATTCGATCGCGATCATCACGAAACATATGGTGGGCAATATGCGGTCGCGGTGGACTGATTTTCTGACGAGCGACGGAGAGAAGCCGAGCCGCGATAGGGACTCAGAGTTTATGGATCCACCGAGTGACCGTGCGGGGCTGCTCGCTCTTTGGCAGGAGGGCTGGGATTGTGTGTTCACAGCGCTGGAGCCTCTCTCAGACGAAGATCTGAAACGCAGCGTGATGATTCCCGGCGAAGCGCATTCCGTGATGCAGGCCATCAACCGGCAGGTGGCGCACTACGCTTATCATTGCGGGCAGATCGTTTTTCTAGCTAAACATTTCAAGTGGGATGAGTGGCAATCGTTGAGCGTACCGCGCCGCAAGTCAGGGGATTTCAACCGGCGGGTGTTGGCCGGGGAAGCCAGCCAGCGGTAAGAGCGCTGCCGGACTCCACTCTTCTGTTGATAGGCTTTGGTGATGCCTTCGATTGTGGGACCGCTATTACGATGCGCTTCAAAGCTCATGCTGAGTGGGGTTATCGGCAGCATTTTCTCTACGGCGCCAGCGGCCGCATCTACCCTTTGGAATTGGGATTACTCAACGTCCGGGATCCGGGCGAGCGGAACATTCACCACTGTTGAGACGCCCGATAGCAGCGGCGGCTACCTGATCACTGGCATTGCCGGTACTCGGAACGGAGACCGCATCACGGCTCTGCAAGCCCCTGGAACGTGGATTCCTGGAAATGAGCCTTACACGGTTGACGATCTGGTGTTTCGCGGGTCTACGCCGCAATTGACCACCCACGGATTCGGGTTCGCGACTGCGGGCGGACACTATTCGAATCCTTTTTACGCCGATTTTCTGCCGACACCCGGCTATCTGGAGTTCTTCTCGACGCCGCCCTCCGGAAGTTCCGAAGTTCCTGTCCTGTTTTCCGCGACGCCTGTGACGACTCCGGAACCGGCTACCGGCGGAGTGGCCTTAGGCGCACTGGCCTGGATGTTACTCCGGCGCCAATCGAAACATGACGCTCGCGAGAAGACGGTACATACGTCATGACGAAGAATGGCAACGGTGATCCAGGAGGCCGCGGCAGTTCGGTGCTGGTCGTGGGCGCAGGGCCGACGGGGCTCCTGCTCGCTTCGGAGCTCCAGCGGCGCGGCGTGCCATGCCATCTGATTGATGACCGGTCCGCACCGCTGCATTGGGACCGTGCAACCGTCGTGCATCCCCGCTCACTCGAGATCTTCGACTCTTTGGGAATTGCTGAAAGGTTCCTTGAAGTGGGCGCGAGGCAGCGAGTTATCAAGATGCACTCCGGCGGCGAAGTCATCGGAATGATGGACCTCTCGAATTGCGGCAGTGTTTACGGATTTAATCTTGGCGTATCGGAGGAGGTGACCGAAAGCATCCTTACCGAGTATCTGCACGGGCAGGGTGGTGGGGTGAACCGATCATCTCGTCTGACGGGGCTTAGGCCGCATGCGGAGGGCGTTCTGGCCGAGATCGAGCGCGACGGTAAACCATATGAAGTGGACGTCCGATGGGTGGTTGGGTGTGATGGTATTCACAGCGCGGCGCGTGAACTGAGCGGCATCGGTCTCGAGGGCCACGACATCGCCAAGCCGTGGGCGGTCTTCGACGCTACTCTTCAGGGTTGGACCGATTCGTTCGAAACCACGTTCGTATATCTCGAGCAGCTTCCGGTTATCTTCACCGCACTTCCCGGTCAGCGCTGGCGTGTTTACTTAAGACCGAGTTCCGATCATTCGGATCTCGTCGAAGACGCTGCATCGACACTTCGCACGTACGCGCCTGCCGCATCTTTCGTGGGCGTAGAAAATTTGACCCGATTCCATTGCCACACCAAGGTGGCCACCAGGTTCCGATCCGGCGCGGTTTTTCTGGCCGGTGACGCGGCGCACATCTGCTCGCCGGCCCAGGGACACGGGATGAACTGCGGGCTGCAAGACGTGTTCAATCTGGCCTGGAAACTTGCGTTGGTCCATCACGGCGTGGCCGAGGAAACCTTGCTCGACACTTACGAGTCCGAGCGGCGCCCTGCCGCCGAGATCGTTACGAAATCCGGAGACGCCACGGAAGAAGTGCTGATGACTGCGGATCCGATGGCGCGCGACAGCCGCGACCAGGCGATCAGAGCCATGCTGGCAGATCCGAAGTTGCGACACCACGAGGTCACGGCCGAAACGGAACTGGACATCGAGTATTCGCAATCGTCCATCGTGTTCGGTGACACGAACGCCTATTTTGCTGCAGGGCAGCGTCTGCCCAGTACGATTCGGGCCAAGAGTTCAGCGGGGCAGGCTTGCCGACTGCACGAGCTTGCTCATGGTGCGGGCCACACGCTGATGCTCCTGGGCGGCCCGAGCGCAAGCGGTCCGGCGCTGGTTGAGCTTCACCTTGCCTTGCAAGAGATCACTCAAGACTCGCCTCTGCTTGAAGAGGCTATCGCGCTGGGTACATCCGCCGACTTGCCCGTTCAGATCGGGAACATCGAGCCCGGCGCGGCCGATCTCCTGGGGGTTGACGGGATCACGCTCTTCGCGGTCCGGCCCGATGGTTACCTCGGTCTGAGAGCCGACCGAGACCACCTCGCAGCGCTCGAGCGCTACCGCACTCTCGTCCATGCCGGCCACGCTTGAGAGCCGGACCGGAGCGAACATCCAGCAGCCGGGGCCGCCCACCCTTTGAGGCTCAATCCTCAGGCGGCTTGAGATTCGTGGTCGCCGCGGCGTTGCCGGTGTGGGGCCGCTACCAAGTGTTCACTCCGTTCGCAGCGCTTGAACAACGTCGATTCGGGCGGCACGCGCGGCCGGTACAACGGACGCAGTTACAGCAGCGAAGAGCAAGACGAGGGCCGAGCCGGCAACGGGAAGTACGCCTGGCGTTTTCAGATCTGCCAGGAACGTTCCGGCCAGCTGGGCCAGTCCAAACCCGCAAGCCAAACCGAGGGCGAGCCCGCCCAGGGCCATGACTCCGCCTTCGATAATGACGCGCACGAGCAGGCGCCGGGGCTGCGAGCCGACGGCCAGCCGTATACCGAACTCGCGGGTGCGCCCACTGACCGCGAATGCAAGCACGCCGGCAATGCCCACCACCGCAATGAGCAGCGCCACGCCAGCGAAAACAGCGAACACAATGGCGTTGAGCCGGTCGGATGAGAGCACTTCCGAACGGATATCTTCAAGCGTGGCCGCGTGTTCCACAGGCTGGTCCGCAGACATTTTGCGGAGGATGCGGGTGATAGGCTTCACCAGGGCGTAGGGGTCCGAGCTTACGTGAACGAACAGACGGCCTCCGCCGATAGTCTCTTCCTGATCGAAAGGACGATACACGGACATGGTGGACTTTGCGACGATATTTATGTCGTCCATGTCCGGTACTACCCCGATAATGCGCAGCGGCTCGGTATTGATCATGCCGGGGATGACCTTGAGGATGGGGTCGGTCCACATCACTTGATGCTCAAGAGCATCGCTCTTCGGAAACATTCGTCGTGCCAAGCTTTGGCTGACAATGGCAACCGGCGCGCTGCCATGGCGGTCGGCGTCGGTGAAGTCGCGTCCTTCGAGGACGGGCAGGCCAAGCGTAGCAAAAAATCCAGGCGAGACGATTCGAGTCTTGGCGGTGGGATGTTCGTCGCTCGTCGCAGGCACGTGGCCGTCAACCGAAAACTGGAGGCCGAAGTCCGAGTCGGCATCTCGCCACGGGACGGCCGAGCCGACAGAGACATTCTGGACACCGGGCAATGCACGGATTTGCAGCACGGCTTGCCGGTAATACTCCACAGACTGGCTCGGCGTTCTTCCCAGATGCATCACGGGCACGTCCAGCGCGAGCACATGTTGCGTATCGAAACCGGTCTGAGCGGCTTCCAGGGAAAGCAGAGTCTTAACGCTTGCGCCGGCTGATGCCACGAGAACGAAGGAAGCAGCAATCTGAATCACCGCAAAGACTCTCAACTTCCGATTGGCGGTGCCCGTGACGCGAGTACTGCCGCTCCCGAGTGCGAAGCCGTGCCCGTCTCCCGATGACGGCAAGCGCGGAACAAATGCCAGCAGCGCTGCCGCGAGGATTGCTAGTCCCGCTCCAACCCAGAGCATGCTTGAATCGATGGTGAGATCGAGAGCTCGTACAGAGTATCGGGACAGGTAACGCCCGAGAACAGCGGCAAGGGGATTTGCAATGAGTATTCCAAGCGTTGCGCCGGCGAGGCATAGCAGCAGGCTCTCGCTCAGCAGAGTACGACGTAACGCACCTGTACTGGCGCCGAGCGCGGCGCGGATGCCTAGTTCGGCGTCGCGGCGCACGGTCCGAGCCAGAACGAGGTTTGCGACGTTCGAACACGCAATGATGAAGACCAGTATCGAGGTTGCCATGAGCACCAAAAGGATGGTGCGCGCCCCTGAGGTGAGCTCGTCACGGAGTCTTACCGCGGTGACTTGGGAATCAGCTTTCGCCGGATAGGCTTCCGGATGATCGCGCTTCATGCGCGCGTACACCGAATGCAGCTCCGAACGCAGCATATCCAGATCCGCACCCGGTGTGAGACGTGCGAACAGTTCGGTCATGCGATGTATCCGGTTGGTCACCATCGTCGCCGAGAGATGATGCGAACTCGTTACCACGTTGGCTATGATTTCCGTTTCGGCGGGATAAGGGATGCATGGCTCAAGTACGCCCACTACGGTCGCGCTACGCGCATCGATGAAGGAATCGAGCCGGACGGTTTTGCCAATCACCGTTGGATCGCTCTTTAACGTTGTCGACCAGAAACGGTAGGTCAACACCACCGCCCCGGCAGCGCTCGGACCATCATCGCGCGCATCGAGTAACCGCCCGAGCACCGGGCGCAGGCCCATCACCTTGAAGTAGGATCCACTGACCACTCCTGCTTGAACAGAACGAGGCTCTCCGAGCCCGACCATCGTGAAGCCGGTGGTGGAGAACTCACCCAGCGCGTTGACCGTTTTCAGGCGCGAGCGCAAATCCGCAATCTCGGGCACCGAGAAATGGGCGTTGCTTACGCCTGTCCCTGGCTGGCTCTGGTGGATGAAAATGAGGCGGTTCTCGTCGCGATTGACCAGCGGGCGCAGAAGCACGGCGCGAACCAGACTGAACATGGCAGCATTGGCGCCGATGCCCAGGGCAAGCGTGAGAACCACCGTTGCGGTAAGGCCTTTCGTACGGCCCAGAGAACGAGCGGCGACTTTCAACTCGCGGAGGAAAGACGCAACGTTTTCGATCATGCCCGGTAAGCCCTTCGGCCTGGAGATTCTGCAATTGGATTACCTGTGTTATGGTTCTACAAACAAAGGCCCTTATTTTCGCACGGGATCCGGATAGTGTTCACTTCCGGAACTTACGTTTGCAGAACAGGACAGACCCGTATCTCGCTTCTCCACCGGACCGCTTATATCGGCCGCATATAGAAACTGCGGTAATTCGACTGCAATGTGAACGGTTTCCAAGGAGATAGGAGCGGTGCAGGACGCGGCACAGCACGTCGGGTAAACCCAGATGGCGGATAAACGGTGCTAATCCCGTCTCGAGAGAATGTGGATAAGTGTTCCGGCCGTGATTGCAACGGCCACTACAAGCCATGGACTCCTCAAAGTCTGCGAGATGACGTCGGAAGCGCGGTCTGCTCGCTAGGTAATCTCGGTGAGATTATCCGTGATCCGCTTGCCTGCCTCCGTTAACTACTGCTTACTTGACTCGGCCAATTCGGCCATATTGTCTCCGATCGAACTGTGGTTGGCGCCGTTTGTGCCACCTTCGTATGTTTCGGTTTCCATACCTTGTAAGACTCTTCCAAGCTATCCCAAGTCTCTCCGGGAAAAGTGCGACGACCTACTCCGCTACAGAGTTGCAATGCTTCTAACGACCGAAAAGACAGGGCGAGAGATCGACTGCATGAGTGCTCTGGTAGGCTGTCAGTTTCTGTGAGAAGTCATCCCACATGCGCCTGGAATCAATCTCGTCGATCCACGTGATTGTATTCTGCCCGTTCGTTTTTTCGAAGGACAAGTTGTCCGCCAGGCGAGGACGCGGAATTTGTTCCTGAGTGGTCATGCCCTGTTCATAAGCCATCACGACCGTGTCCCAAATGATCCACGGTTTTGAGAAATCGTCCTTACGCCAGGGTTTGACGTTGCGGAAGTACCACTGCTGATATTCGTCCCAAAGCCACGCGCCCACGGGACCGAGTCCGCCGACTAAACGTTTTGCGTGATCGAAGGACATGGCGAGATCTTTCCGGCAAACGTCCGCCGAGCCGATCGTAACCGGCACATCGGCGTCGAGGATCACCTGCCAGGCGCGTGGATCGTTCTGGATATTGAATTCATTGCCGCCTTCCGAGAGGCTCTTGAAGCCCATGGCGACAACACGAATGCGATCGACCAGTGTTGGATCTTTCAGGATGGCGGAGGCAACATCTGTCGCGGCGCCGATGGTCAACACGGCCAGCCTGTTTTTGTTTGAGAAAGCGTGGGAGGTTTCGATGATGAAGTCGACACCGCGGTTGTCGCGCGGCGTACGGAGGTCTGGCAGCGGCAAGCTGGAACCTTCGAACAGCGGAGGGTGGGTGAGCATGCCGAGGCGCCGCTCGACCACGTCAAGCAATATTTTGTAAGTTGCATGCGCGGAGGGATCAGGCAGTGACGGTCCGTGCGCTGAGATGATGCCCTTTACATCGAAAGTGGGACTGAGGAGCATATACGTGATCGCCCACTGATCGTCGATTTCGTTTCCGACGTCGGTGGAAAGGATGACGGACGTCTTACCCCAGCAGACCGCGGCCAGAGTTGCAAACAGCAAAGTCAGGAGAGAACTGGTCTTCATAAATTAGGAGGTGTTACTTTAGCGCCTAGTGCTTACCGTCCATTCGAACAGTTTGGCCATCCTATTTTGCACGATCACGATGATCGGGTGGGGCTCATGGGCCAACACGCAGAAGCTCGCGGGAAGGACCCAGTGGTCATTTGAGCTGTACTACTGGGATTACGCAATCGGGCTCTTCCTATTTAGCATTTTGTTTATGTTTACGGCGGGAAGCATGGGGACGGGAGGCATGCCGCCGCTCCAGAACCTTCGGCTCGCGTCTTCCGATTCGATGCTTGCAGCTGTATTCAGCGGCTTACTGTTTAACGTGGCGAACATCCTGCTCGTAGTAGCCATCGATGCGGCCGGGATGTCTATCGCGTTCCCAGTTGGCATTGGGCTGGCGCTGATCATCGGTACCGTCACAGCTTATGTTCAGCAGCCCAAAGGCAATGCGGCTGCACTCTTTTCAGGCGTCGCCTTCGTGCTGGCCGCCATGATTTTGTCTGCTCTGGCGTATCGCAAGCTGCCGCGCTCGGGACCAGGCAATTGGGCGAAAGGAATGTTGTTCGCGATTGTGGCGGGCTGCCTGATGGGTTTCTTCTACCCTCAATTGATCCGTTCGCTTTCGCCGGGGTTTAATTCCAGCCCAATCGTGCCGGGCAAGCTGACGCCGTACACGGCGCTGTTTCTCTTTTCTCTGGGAGTGCTGGCAAGCAACGTGGTCGTCAACTCCGTGTTCATGAAAGCAGCCGGCCGGACTTATCGCGAGTACTTCGCCGGTACCGCCCGGCTACACTCGCTTGGCATTTTAGGGGGCGCGATCTGGATGCTGGCGTTCGGGCTAAATGTGATCGCGTCGGGTGTCGCGGGACCCGCCATCTCATACGCACTAGGCCAGGGTGCGACTTTGATTGCGGCCATCTGGGGAGTCCTCATCTGGAAGGAGTTCCGCGGCGCGCCTTCGGGCACCAAGCCGCTAATTTGGTGCATGTTTGCTGCTTACGTGCTTGGCCTGCTGCTGATTGGCTTCGCCAGCCTGGGGTAGCGAAAAACAGTAGAGTACGTTCTGCGAACCGACGAGAACGTATTGCTTGCCGTCCAGTTCGTAAGTGATGGGAGCGCTCTGAACGGGACCGCCGCCGTAAGTGTGCCACAGGGTATCTCCGTTTCGCGCATCGAGAGCCAGTATGTTACCGTGATTGTCGGCCGAGAATACCAGACCGCCCGCAGTGCTCAGAACACCGGCCCATGTGCCGCCCGGCCCGAGATCGTGCGACCAACGAATCTTGCCCGTCTGATAATCGATTGCCTTCAGAAACGACCGCGACCACACCGAGAGATCCCGGCCAGCGAAGCCCTCGGGCTTTCCGTCGGAGAGGTCGTAATACAGGCTATAAGAGCGGTGAGCGTCTACGTAGAGCAGGCCGGTTTCAGGATTGAAGCTCGGTGACATCCAATTCGTAGCACCCAGTGCGTCCGGTGCCACGAGCGTGCCGGCGGTGTTCGGGTACTTAGCGGGATCACCGATCGGTTCGCCTTTCGCATCAATGCCCTTGCTCCAGTTGATTTCTTCGAAGGGAACGGAAAGGAGAGCTTTTCCGTTGGTGCGATCGAGCACGAAGAAGTAACCGTTACGTGAAGCTTGCAGCAGCAGCTTACGCGGCTTTCCCCTGAAATCGGCGTCAACCAGGACCGGTGTTTGAACAGCGTCCCAATCGTGGACATCGTGGGGAGAGGGTTGAAAATGCCAGATGAGCTTTCCGGTGTCTGGATCAAGAGCGACGATGCTGCAAGTGTAGAGATTGGCGCCCGGGCGGCTCGCACCGGACAGAACGGGATTGGGATTGGCGGTTCCCCAGTAGAGCATATTGAGAGCGGCGTCGTATGTGCCAGTTATCCAGGTCATGCCTCCGCCGTGCTGAATGGCGTCACTGTTTGTGGGCCAGGTCTCAGAGCCGGGTTCGCCCGGTTTCGGCAGCGCGTTCCAGCGCCACTGCAGCTTGCCCGTTTGTGGATCAAACGAATCGATGTAACCATGCAGGTCAGTGAAATCGCCGGAAACACCGACGATCACGTGATTGCGAATGATCAACGGGGCCATAGTGGCCCAGTAACCGAGCTTCACGTCGGCCAAGACTACGTCCCACTGCACTTCGCCACTGCGTGCATCGAGACAGAGCAGATGCGCATCCGGAGTCTCGAAGTAAAGCCGGTTCCCCGACATGCCGACCCCGCGCTGGCCGATATGCAGCCCTTCGTTCTGGTGATAGCGATAATGCCAGTTCTGACGCCCCGAGCGCGCATCCACGGCCCAGATGTCGTCCGGTTCGGTGAAGTAAAGGGTCCCGTTTACAAGCAGCGGCGTTGATTTCAGGCCCTGGCCGGAGGAAATGTTGGTCTGGAACGCCCAAGCCATTGCGAGTTCGTTCACGTTGTCGCGGTTGACCTGGTGAAGAGTGCTGAAGCGCTTGCCGGAGTAGTCTCCGTTGTAGGTCGGCCAGCTATCAGGCGCCGGGTTGAGTATCGAGCTGGGATCGAGACCTTGTGCGCTGCATACAACACACGCAAGAAAGTAAAGAAGAGCTCTATTCATTTGAGCGTCTCGAGATAGGCGAATAGGTTATGCAGATCGGAATCAGTGTAAGTGGATAGCAATTTGACGTGTGCGTCCAGGGGATCGTCGATAGCGACTTTGACGAGCCGCGGATTCCAGGAATGGACCCATCCGTTCTTGTCCTTCAGAGAAACGGTGAATTCGTCGAGGTAGACCTCTGAACCCCTGAAAACTTCGCCTGACGGTTCGGTAACCGTAACCGTAGGGACCGCCCCCGAAGGAAACGCAATACGCGATTGAAGCGCTATGGGCTTATATTTGGTCGCGATATGGGCGAGGTCGCCGCCGGCCGAGTGACACTGGGTGCATTGGCCCGGACCCTGGAAGTATCGCTTGCCGGCTTCGGTATTGCCGACCAGGAGTTTCTCGACCGGGTAATCACCCGGACCTCGCTGATAGGTTGTCGACGCGAGACTCGCTTCTGAGTGCAGGTACGCGGCAAGGGCGTGGATCTGGGAATCTGGAAGCTGAAACGCAGGCATGCCTTTTTCAGGACGTCCATTCCGAACCACCTGCCCGATCAGGTCGCCATTAACATCGTGACTGACGAGGGTTGAATGGATCAGATCGGGGCCGCTGGCGCCCCGGGCATTTGCGCCGTGGCAAAATCCGCAGGTTTGCTTAAATTGTGTCTTTCCAGCAAGCACTTCCGGCGAACCGCTGGGCTTTTTGGAGGGCTGCTCGGGATCCTGGCCGAAGACAAGCGCCGTGAACAAAACCGAAGCGCAGACAGCTTTAAGCATTTTCGTGCGCCTTTTCGAAGCACTCTTGTGCAATCTGAGTTAGAACGAGACTCTGTTCCCAGCGGTCGCTCTCTTCGACTGGTGTGCTATTCGGACCGGGGAAAGACCGTGCGTAATAGATCTTGGACGAGAGCAGTTCGGGTGTGAATATAGTCGCACCGAAACGGAAGCAAGCGGTCCAGAGCTGTCGAAAGTGACGAACGTACTCGGGCTCGGGTCTCTCCCCGGGGTCGATTTTGACCTGGATGCAGCCGGGATTGCCGATGCGCCCGTGGATAAAGCGGACGCGTTCGAGTACGGGCCGGATGAATTGCAGCTTTCGATCGAACCCGCCGTAAACCATCTCCTGGCCGGTGTACCAGTGCGAGAAGTCTCCGTTGATCTGGATCGCCGGGAACTGGTTTACGAACTGCACGGTACGCCACATATCTTGAAAGATGGTTGCGCGATGGGTCTCGATATACAAAGGAATCTTATAAACGGTCGAGGCGTTGAGAACACTCTCTATCAGGCGGGCAACTGCGTCGTTGTCCTCGTCTCCCCAGCCCACGTGCAAGGTTGCGCAAACGAAGCCATCGCCAGCCCAGCGCTCAGCCTGTTGGTTCGTTTCGTCGGACCGGTCTATGCGCCCGCTCGCGGCGACTTCTAAGCCGGCCGCGCGGCACTCCCGCAAGTCACGCGCTGCCACTAAGGATGCGAATTGGACGCCTTCGTAACCCGCGTTTCTGATTTGAGGAAAGGAACGCGGAGCCAAGCCGTCCAGGGCAAAGAGGTTAAAGTAACGCTTGAGGGTTCCCGGCAAGATTAGCTATGGACCGAACTCTCCAGACTGCGGGCGCTCTGGTCAGCCTTATCTTCGAGCCAGGCAACATCCGAAGTGTCGCTGAAGCGGCGCAAACCTGCCTCGCGGATAGCCGAATCCGGCACTTTTTGAAGCGGAGTATAGCGCGGATGGTGGGCCTCTTTGTATGGATTATTTCGTGCGGCGTTGTAGCAGCAGATCATGGACCAGCGAGGGTTTTCAGATCGATTCTGATCGGACCGATGCAGCAGATTGGCGTCGAAAAACAAAACGTCCCCAGGCTGCATTTCCACGTGCACGAGCTCGAGACGTTTCTCAGCTTCGCGCACACGTTCCATGTCGGCCCCGGCCTGATCGCCGGTGAGAACGTGATCTATGCGGCCGAGGAGATGAGAGCCCTTGAGCACCTGCATACAGCCGTTCTCCCTGGTTGCCGGATCAACAGCGATGAAAGCACTCGTCAGGAGCGGAAACAGAACCCCATTCTGATACCAGTAACCGTAGTCCTGGTGCCAGGCCCAAGCGCCGCCGACTCGGGCGTCCTTCATGATCATCTTCGAGTGATAGTGATAGACTTCGCCTTCGAGAATGGTTTCCGCCGAGTTGACGATGCTCTCGCAACGGGCGAACATTCCGTAAATAGTGTCGCCGGGATGATTCCAGAGAGATAAACGAACCGTGCCGCCCTCTCCATCGCCCCTCCCGAACGAGTGTTGATCGAGCTGGCGATCTTCCTTCGCCGCGCGGTGGAGCAGACCGATTTCTTCTTTATCGAAGAGGCCTTTCTCCACAATGTAACCGTCGCGCCGGTATTCCTCCAGGCGCTCGCGTTTGATAGGACCTGCTGCCATAGAGTATCCTTTCTAAACTGGCTGTACCGACCGGAGGCCTGACGCCGTCATCAAGCGGTCCGCCGAGGTGTATGCTTCGCGAACCCAATCGACGATTTTGTCTGGCGCGGGTGAGTATTCGAGCTCGATACTAACCGTACCGTCAAAGCCGGCATCGGCTAGAGCTCTCAAGTAGGGCGGGAAATCAACGACGCCCCGGCCGGGTGGCAGATCGCCGTGTTTTCGGCCGTCACAATCAGAGAGGTGAACGTGCGCGATCCTGTTTTTGAGCTTCAATATGCTCCCGGGAGCGTCCTTCGCCAGAGCGAGATGTGAAACATCTATATTCGCCTGAGCAGCGGGATGATCGACATCGTTCAGGAACTGTACCATCCGATCAACGCTGTTGATCAGGGACAGTTGGAAAGGCTCGAGCTCGACAGCGATCTTCAACCCCAGACCGGCTGCGTAGTCGGCGAGTTCTCGCACGTGTTCAACTGCCCACTTCCACTGATCGTGCGGAGCAATCACTTCTTGCTGCCAAATATATTCGCCGACAACCAGCAGCAGATTCTCGCCTTCGAGCTCGTAGCAGAAATCCAGGTAGCTTTTAGCCCGGCGCACATGGAACTCCCGAACGGGCCGGTTGAAATCGGCAATACCCAGGGCACAACATACGGTAGAGATGACCGGCAGATTGTTTTCCGAGGTCGCCTTTCTAATGCGACGGCGCTCTTCGGGACCGGTTTCAAGGGGATCGGCGAAGATGTCAATGCAATCGAAGCCGATTTCTCGAGTAAGTTCGATTCCTTCAGCCGTGCTCACCGGCGTACCAAGCCAAGCGGAACTAATAAGGCCTAATTTCACTCGTCAGCTCCGACGGACAACTGGTTCAAGAAGGGCCGTCTCGATGTACAAATTCCGACCATGAGAAGCCGCAGCGATAATATCATAAACATTCACCTGCCATCATGAAACAAACGTGTGAAGTTCATAGACCGGGGGTAATTTGGAAATCGATCTCGATCTGAAACAGCACGTCTCACAGCCGCTGCGCAGCGACTATGGGATCGGAGCGGTAGGCGCGGGCTTCATTATGCGCGACGTCCAGCTGAGGGCGTATCTTGACGCAGGCTACCGAGTCGCCGGAATTTTTTCGAGGACTCCAGAGATAGCTCGGGAAGTGGCAGATCTGAGGGGTATTCCGCGAGTGTACGAAACGCTTGAAGAGATGTTGGACGATCCTGCCGTGGAGATCCTCGATATAGCCGTTCCGCCCGACAAACAACGCGGGATCATCGAACGCGCTCTGCAGAACGGCTCGCACCTAAAAGGATTGCTGGCGCAGAAGCCTCTCGCGGTCAACTACAAGGAAGCGGAAAGGATTGTCTGCATGTGTGAAGAACGCCGGATGCCGCTGGCGGTTAATCAGAACATGCGGTATGACCAGTCAATTCGAGCTTTGAAGACGCTGCTCGAACGCAAAGTTCTCGGGACACCGGTATTAGCGACGATCGAAATGCGCGCAGTTCCGCATTGGCAGACTTGGCTGCACGAATACGGAAGGCTCACGCTGCTCAATATGAGCATTCACCACATCGACAGCTTTCAACTGCTGTTCGGAACACCGGAATCGATTTTCGTCAGCGCGCGCCGCGACCCTAGGACAACTTTCGAGCATGAAGACGGGATTTGCCTCTACATTCTCGAGTACGCAAATGGACTGCGCGCCTCCGCCTGGGACGATGTTTGGGCGGGACCACGCAATGAGCGAGACGATATGCGTCCGTACATCAAGTGGCGCGTGGAAGGGACAGAGGGCCTGGCAGAAGGCACGCTTGGGTGGCCGGAATATCCGAACAGGGCACCTAGTACGCTGACCTACACCAGCAACGCTACGCGAGGAAACTGGATCACGCCGCGCTGGCCCGAAGTGTGGTTTCCCGATGCGTTTCAGGGGCCAATGGCAGGGCTCATGGACGCAATCGCGCGAAAGCGGGAGCCCGAGACCAGTGGTCGAGGAAATCTCGCGACCATGGCGACTATTGAGGCGGGTTACCGATCACTGAAGGAGCGGCGAAGCGTTCTGATTTCGGAGGTTCGCTCCCATCCGATGGCCGTTTGAAGCGGATCATGCGCGCCAGATCTTCAGCTCCGACGATGAAAGACATCGCCAAACGGGCGGATGTTTCCATCGGTACGGTCTCCCGGGTTTTGAATCGGCACGCCGATGTAGACAAGGAGTTGCGCGAACGGGTGGAAAACGCTGCCCGCAAGCTGGGCTACCGGTTGAGCCAGCGGACCCGGGCAACAGTGCATACGAGGTCCCGGATCATCGGGCTCATTCTCTGCAACGATTTCGGGTTGAGCGCGGCGCAATCGCTCCTGCTGCTCGGAGTCGAAGAACATTGCGCGCAAGCAGGCTACTACCTGCTCTTCGCACGTCATCAGATTAAGCAGAGCGGTGGAGAAACCGTTCAGCTGCCGACCGTCATTGAGACACCAGGGCTTGCCGACTGTGTGATTCTGGCCGGAACACTGCGGGACGATCTGCTCTCCGCTTTCGACCAGCATGGCTTTAGCTACGTATTGCTGGCAAATCATCTGCAGGACGGGGAGCGGAAGAGAAATACAAGCAGCCATGTCCGCTACGACGACGAAGGAGGCTGCTACGAGGCCACGCGGTACCTTGCGCAGCTAGGGCACACTCACATCTGGTACGTGGGAGATGAATCGCGCCCCTGGCACAAAGCACGGCTGCGAGGTTACGCAAGAGCGATGTCGGAGATCGATCTGCAGCCGCATGTTCATACGATCGCGTTGTCGGACGATGAATTTGAGAACGGTCAGGCGGCGGTATCTTACGTACTCGAGCAGCAATGGCCGGTGACCGCGATCCTGGCTGCTTCCGAGGAGTTGGCATTCGGAGTGCGCGAGGGTTTGCGACAACACAGGCGCGAGGTTCCTAAAGACGTAAGCCTGGTGGGCTTCGATAATCAGATCGGGCAGTCGCGCGGTTCGAACCTGACGAGCGTCTGCGTGGACATGATTGAGGTGGGACGGCAACTTGCAAAACTCGCGATCGCACAGATTGAGACCCAGGGCTCGGATGGCAGGGAAGTGACAGTGCCTGCTTTGTTTGTAAAGCGGAGCACTTGTAGACCATTGAGAAAAGAAGAGCACATGTTGTTGTAAGGGGGAGCTGCGAGGGTTGTGACACGATGATGCAGATAGCGGACACCTGGCAGGAAGTCTGGACTAATCTGGCGCATGTAGCTATCGCCTATGTACTGACTGCAACGATCGGTTGGGAGCGCGAGAGAGATGCGCGGAGCGCTGGTGTCCGAACATTCCCTATTGTCGGCATGGCAAGCTGCGGATATTTGCTGCTGCTGGGCTCCCATCCCGATGCAGGCGACCGATCGCGCCTGCTACAGGGCTTAATTACGGGAATTGGTTTTATCGGCGGCGGCGCCATCCTGAAGGACGGCCCGAACGTGCATGGCACCGCAACGGCTGCAAGCGTCTGGAACGCCGGTGTTATCGGTGCGGCGGTGGGCATGGATCGGTTCGGTATCGCGATTACATTGGCAGTTCTCAATCTTTTTACTTTGCGGGCGCTACTGCCTTTGAAGCGGCGTCTCGACCGGAATCTAGATATCTCCGGGGAGTGAGCTGCCCATTTGCGGGCTTCGAAGTCTACTTGAACAGAGAAAGGTCAATCGTGTGGCCCATGGCTTCATAGCCGGCGTCATTTGGATGCAGATGATCCCCGCTGTCATAGGCGGCCAGCATGCGGTCCGGACGATTCGGATCACGAACTGCCTTATCAAAATCGATCATGCCGTCAAACGCTTTGCCCGTGCGAATCCACTCGTTGACGGCTTTGCGCTTGAGTTCTTTTTCAGGGGAGAAATACCCTTTGTAGGTTGTGCCTTCAAAGGGCATGAGCGTTGCAGCGAAGATTTTCAATCCGTTTTCATGGGCACGCTCGGCCATCTGTTGCAATCCCGCTATTAAATCCTGAGCGCTTACCGTCTCTGATGCCGGAGCGGATGTTCCGGGATGCCCCAGATCATTGATTCCTTCCAAGACGATGATGTACTTGACGCCGGGTTGTGCCAGAACGTCACGGTCGAATCGCGCCAGAGCGTTCACGCCAAAGGCGATGTTACCCGAAGCGTCATGCAGGACGCGATTGCCCCCGATACCGGCATCCAGGACACCTATTTTGGCGTCCCCTCGTCCCTTCAACAAACGCTGCGCGAGAAAATTGGGCCACCTGTGATTTGCGTTGTTGGTGGAGCGCGCTCCGTCCGTGATGGAATCGCCGAATGCCACTAAGGTTCCAGCCTGCTCAGGCGCCAGGACATCCAGGTCGCTGAGAAACACCCAGGATTCCAGCGTTTGCGACTGGGGCATCATGGCCGAGGCGGTCAGATTGCCCTGACCGACGAATGCGGTCTGTTGCGCGCTGTAGTGAATGCCTGCTCCGACTGCAGGTTCCGGAAGAAAAAGGCTGACAGCGACGTCGTGCCCGGCGGGCACGTCAAATTTAACTGGGTCACTGATCGCTAACGCGTTCGGCGGAATGGATATATCCGGGCGCCCGCTGAACGTAAGGGCTCGATCGAAATTAGGTTGGATCGCCTCACCGCCGCCGCTCAATGCGATGCGGGCGGCACCAATTCGGACGGGCTGTTTTCCATAGGCATTCGAAAGCCGGATCCGAACTGTATCCCCACCTATGCTGGTGTGCACCACTTCCCGCAAAGTCTGGTTCTCGAAGACGAGTTTTTCGGCCCGCATCTGCGCTTCATCCTGCTGGGGCGACGGGCTCGCGCCCCAAGTTACAACCCAATGGTCACGCGCTGCGCCGACCGCTGCGGAAGCCAATGCAAATCCGAGAAGGAGAATGGTGATGGTGTTCATGATCGCTCAAACGGGTATCCTATCGTGCCGGTGCTCGAATTGTCGTTTGCCGGTTACCGGACACGTTCGGATAAACTTGGTATCCGTAAGTCCGGTCGAAGAACCGTTGGTATCCATGCTCAAGACTCCAATTTCAAAGCCAGTCGGAATGAAATGCGACGGACGCTTACCGGAAGCGGCGTTGGCCTACCGCAAGGCGAACCCGCCTGCGTTGACCACTGCAAAGTACTTAGGTGCGATCAACGTAACGGCCTGGCTTTATCGGAACAGGCAGGGAACCGAAGGAATCCAGGTCAATCCAAACACGACGATCGCTGAGTTGCTCATGCAATTCGGTCCGGCAGATACGCCAGACGCGGAAGTCGGGATTCACTCCGAGGGGAAAGCCGCGGAGTGGTTCCGCGTCAGACCGGATTTCCGAGTGTTACAGATTTTCTCCGAACGGATTCCGTGCTCGAAAATGTGCGGCCCAATGCTCGACCACTACTTCAAAGGCGTGCCCTGGTTCTACTACTACGACAGGAACTCCTGGCGGGGACAGGGAGGAGGACTTGTGAAGACTGCCGGCGAGGTTCTGAAGACTGTATACGGGCTTTAGCGCCAGCCGTTGCAAAACCGCGGTTGCGGCGTGCGAGACTACTACAGAAAAGTTTCTACTTGGCTTGATTCCACGAGGAGATGTAAATGTCCGCGATTTCGAGAAGAGAGCTCTTGGCAGTTGCAGGGCTGTTTGGCGCGGGTTATGAGGAACTCAGCGCGGATCCGCTTGGGCTCCCGATCGGGTGCCAGACATACCCGGTCCGAAAAATGATCGCCAGCGATCTACCAGGCACTCTCAAGAAGCTTTCCGGTGCAGGCTTTCAGACGCTCGAGCTCTGTTCGCCTGTAGGTTATGCGGACTCCGGCTTTGGCGATCTGGCTAAGTACAACGGCGCTCAATTGCGACAGATCTTGGCTGATGCAAATCTGACTTGCCAGAGTTCGCACTTCGACATCAACGAACTCCGCAAAGATCTTCCGGGGAGAATCGCATGGGCAAAAGACGTCGGTCTGACTCAGATGATGGTGCCTAGCCTCGACGGACCGAAGCACCCGAGCATGGATGACGTTAAGCGTGCAGCTGATGAATACAACAAAATCGCTGAACAGTCTGCTGCAGCCGGCATTCAGCAAGGGCTTCACAACGAGGACTTCGAGATGACCAGCGTGAATGGCAAACGCACGTACGATGTCCTCTTCGAGCTCCTCGATCCGAAGCTCGTGAAGTTTCAGTTTCAGGTGTCGACAATCAGTGCGGGTTTCGATGCTGCGCAATATTTCACGAAGTATCCAGGTCGCTTTATCTCGATGCACGTGCAGGGTTGGTCCGCAAAAAGGAATACGGTCGTGCCCGTCGGACAGGGGACCCTTGATTGGAAGAAGATTTTCACAGCGGCAAAGACCGGAGGCATCAAGAACTACTTCGTCGAGATGGACCTGCCAATGATGAAGGCTAGCGTTCCGTATCTGAAGCAGCTTCAGGTCTGATAAGCCGAGTAGCGCTCAATTACCGAGCTTCGGCTGCCATTCTCAGATCCTTAAAGTCGCCGATTTCGTCGAACGAACCGAGTCCGATCTGTCCCGAAGAGAGGCTTAGATCTACAGCATGGAGCGCCGGGATTTCCTGCCCGTCAACTGAGACATGAACGGTGCCGTTCTCTCCGGTGTACTCGAAGGAAACGCGATACCAGCGATTGGTTTCTGCAAAAGCGGGCGGCCCGGCTTGTGAGCTGATACGGACTCTTTCGCCTCCGAATACATGAAATACGCCGTTGTGCACGGGCTGCTGCATACCCGTATCAATGGAAAGGTGGACGTAATCGAAGTGCGCCGGGTCACGATACGCGAAAACGATGATGAGTGAGCGGCCGCGTGGTCTCATGTCCACTTGCATGTTGACCCGGTTAAAGAGTGGCGTCTCTGCCAGCGCAAACTGCATAGGCCGCCGCGGGCCGGGCAGCGGGTCACGCGGGTGGTTGAGGGACAGTATTTGTATCCCGTCCTGCGTCGTTATCTTCCAATCTGAAGGATCAAAAACCTGCCACCGATTGCCGAAGACGGAAAGAGTGCCGGCACCGAAAAGCGCCGAACCCGCGGCCATCAGCAGAACACCTAAAACTTTCATGATTGGATCGTAACCAAGTCTTTGTGTTTGGCACCGAATACACGGTCGCACGAGGTGCGGAAAGAGTTTTGTGGCGAAGCTTCTTCTTTTTACAGTGATAGCGAGCGGGTGGTTCATGATGAAAGGCGCAGTAACCACGGCGGTCAAGGTCGACCAAGCCGGTTACTTACCGGATGCAGCGAAGCTCGCAATTGTCTCTGCCCCTGCGGAAGGCCGGAGTAATGTCAAGTTCATGGTCCGGCGAGCGGAAGACGGCCGGATCGAATTTGAAGGCGATCTCGGCGCGCCTGTCGCCGATCCGGACTCCGGGGACACCGTCAGAACCGCGGATTTTTCTAAGCTTAAAAAGCCAGGCCGATACTACCTCGAGCTGCCGGGTTTGGGAACGAGTTGGCGATTCGCAATTGACCGGAGTGTTTACAGCCGCCCTTATTACTTGGCAATGCGAGCCTATTACGGGCAGCGCTGCGGAACTGCAGTCGATCTCGGCCCGGAGTTTCCTGGTTACAAACACGACACATGTCATTTGAAGGGGGCGTACGATTCCTCTTCGGGTAAAGATGGTCTGCATGTCTCGACCCACGGCTGGCACGACGCGGGTGATTATGGCCGCTACATCGTGAATGCCGGCATTAGTACGGGTACGCTCCTTTGGACCTGGGAGCTCTACCGTGATCGAATCGGCAAGACAGCCCTCAAAATACCTGAATCCGGCAACGGAACGCCGGACATTTTGAACGAAGTTCGTTGGAACCTTGAATGGATGCTCACGATGCAGGATGGTGACGGCGGCGTGTGGCACAAGCAGACCAGCACGCACTTCTGCGGTTTCATCATGCCGGAAAAGGACACTCTAACGAATGTCGTTATTGGAACGGGCGCGGCACCCTTCAAGAGTTCTTGTGCGACGGCCGACTTCGCTGCTGTGATGGCCATCGCGGGTCGTGCTTACGAGTCATTCGACCGCCAGTTTGCTCAGCGCTGTTCCGAAGCAGCGGAGAAAGCGTGGATATGGCTCAACGCCAATCCCGAGGTCGTATTCCGAAATCCGCCCGGTATCACAACGGGCGATTACGGAGACGATCATTGCGGCGACGAGAGGCTTTGGGCGGCTGCGGAACTCTGGCGGACAACCGGCAGAGAGCTTTACCAGACCTATTTTGTTCAGCACTATCGTGAGTACATAAATACAATCCGAGCCGTGGGCCCGCCTACTTGGTCGATGATGGCGCCCTTTGGGCTTTGGAGCTATGTTCTAGGAGCTGGGAAAGACGTCGGCGCTCTACAAGCCATTCGCCAGCAATCCGTCTCCGCGGCAGACCAGATTGTTGAGAGAACGGCGCGCAATCCGTACCACGTGAGCTTGACTCGCCAGGATTATATATGGGGTTCGAATGGGGTGGCGGCAAACTACAGCATGCAGCTGCTGATCGCAGACCATCTGGCGCCGAATCCACGATACGTTGAAGCCGCAGGTGAAAACATCCACTACTTGCTCGGCCGGAACACGTTTTCTCTCTCCTGGCTCACCCAGGTTGGCGAGAATGCGTTTAAGCATCCGCACCATCGCCCGAGTGCAGCGGATGGGATCGAATTACCTTGGCCCGGCCTGCTTTCCGGCGGCCCAAACCCCGGGCGACAGGATTCGGTAATGAAGAAGCTGGTCAGTCCCGATACTCCGCCGGCAAAAGCTTACGTGGACGAAACCGGAGCATACGCCTGCAATGAGGTGGCAATCAATTGGAATGCGCCGCTCGTGTTTGTTCTTGCGGCGCTTCAGGAATAGCAGCCTAGAGGCTGTAGGTACGGCCGCGGTGTGCTCCGATGAGTATCTGGAATAACCGGTGACCGATCAACTCATGTAGGGAAAGGAGTTCTCGGTTCGCTGTAACCACCGAACCCACATTCTTCGGATCAGCGCCTGCGCCGCCGGCCTTTAGAGCGTCGGTAGCTTCTTTGATGATCGGATCGGAAAGAACTTCCCCTGCCATCTCCCACAGAGTGATGAAACGATCGATCTGAGTGGGAATACTCATTGAAAAGACCGCGCGCTGGCTCGTGGTGCGCGGTGGTTTGTAATCCATGTTGAATGGCCCGTTATAGTTGTGAGCGCGTAAAAGAACCAGGACGTTGAGCCAGTCGAATGGATTGACGAGACCGATCGCGATGTCGACATCGTGTTTCAGGCGGTAACCATCGTTGATGTCGAAGTGGAAAAGCTTGCCGCACAGTAGCGCCCGGGCGAGCGCCGCGCGCGGTGCTCCTCCCCACATGAGTTCATGCAGATACTCCGGATTTAAGCCGACCATCTCAGGATGCTTCAGAACACCCGATGAGATGAAGGCGAGCATGGCGTCCGAGGTGGGCAGAATAATTTCACCTTGCGGCTCGAACGGCTTCGCTTCCATACAGTGCTTCAGAGTCGGGCGTCCGTACTTTTTCGCAAGTTCGATATCGGCGTCGCACGCGGCATTGATACCCTCGGCGAACCAGCGCAGCGTCTGTGTCTCATCAATGATCCCCTGGATGTAATAGCCGAGCGAGCCGGGCCAGTAGACGCAGAACTGCGCCCCGAGCTCGTGGCCGATCGCAACTGTGTTTTCGAGGCGCCGCTGCGCATAGGCGCGGACGTCCGGAGACTCGGCCGCGGGACCCGCCGCCCACACCGCGTGGTGAAAGGTCTCAGTGGTCACCATCGAGCACTTCAGACCGTACTTCGCAAGTGCAGCCTTGATCCGCGAGACGATCTCGTCCTGCTTCGGTGTGAAAAGGTCTTCGGTGCGGATGACGTCAGTATCGTGAGTGCACCAGTATCCGACGCCGATCTTGCTGTATTCTTCGATCACGCGTTCGAAGGTGATTGGCGGCCGCACAGGGGCGTGAAAAACCGCCTGTCCTTCGTAGGCGGGAGCCCACTGTGGACCGGTGATGAAGTAGCGTCTCCGAACTTCAGGTGAGTAACTGCCGCCGCAGGCTTCGGTGAGCCGGTCAACTAGAGCGATTTGCTTGTCTTGCGGAATGGAGCCCATAAACGAGCACCATAATATCGCTCAGCTCCACAATCGCCTCTGTACGGCGGCAAAACGTTGGATGATTACGTCTTCGTCTCTGTGATGACCTTCTACAAGAACGGCCGTACCGCCGACGTACACATCGCGGATAGCGCCGCGTTGAGCCGCGAAAACTACGTGCGCGAGAAGCGAATCCGGGTCCGCTCCTGCTACCGATGGGTGATCGAGATCGAGAGTGAAGAAATCGGCTGTCTCGCTGACGCCCAGACTTCTTGCGCCGCCAACCGTAGCGCAGTCGAACAAGTAGGGCGCTTGCAGAAGGGCGCGCTCGAGACGATTTAGCCTGAGGTGATATTCGAGCTCTCGCGCATCTTCGAGCAGGTCGATCTGGATATTGCTGTCTGAACCGAACGCTACGTTGATGCCAGCCGCTGCCCAGAGATCCGCCGCCGGGGTGCCATCGCCAAGATTGCGCTCGGTAGTAGGACAAACGCATATGTTGGTGTGCGACAGAGAGCCGATTTCTTCGGGTGTTGCATGGGTCGCGTGAATCGCGGTGAAGTCGGGGCCCGGGATGCCGTGTCTTGCGAGAAGCTCGACGGGGCGCAGTCCGTGCTCTGCCTGGCACGCAGCGATTTCGGCCGGCTGCTCAGCGACATGCATGTGAATGCGTATGTTTCGTTTTCGAGCGTAGCTTACTACCTTCAGCAGATACGGGAGCGGCACGGCGCGAAGGCTATGCGGGGCTACGCCGACCCAAGCCGTACTGGATGAGAACGAATCTGCGAGGGTGTCCGTGTCCCGGACGAAAACATCGAAATCTTCTGTAAGAAAACGCGCTTGGCCCGGATTCGATTCCGTTCGAAATCCCGCTCGCGCGTAAGCGGTCCGTAGCAGGACAATGCGTAAGCCTGTGTCGCGAGCCGCCTGGATTACCAGCCGCGCTAACAAGTTTCTATCGCCGTACGGCTCTCCCGCAGGACCGTGGTGAAGGTAGTGAAACTCACCCACAGTTGTAATTCCGGAAGTCAGCATTTCGAGAAAAGCCATTCGCGAAACATCGTAGATGTCTTCCGGCGAGAGCCGGTTTGCGGCGTGGTACATGGCTTCACGCCAAGTCCAGAAACTGTCTTGCCGGGCCTTCGTGCGGTGCTCGGTGCGCGCTCGAATCGCTCGTTGAAAGGCGTGAGAATGAGCGTTTACCAGACCCGGCAAAATAGCGCGGCCGGCGAGCCGTTCGGCGGTCCGGAGATCTTCGGGATCCGATGAGAACCTGAACGCCTTACCGTCTGTAGAAAAAAGAGCGACTCCGGATTCGAAACGGCCGTTTCGATAAACCAGATCCGGCAGCCATCCATTGTCCGCATTAGGCATGGCGCGAATACACAAGCTCGCCTTCGATGTAGACCGCAGAGGCGGGTTCGACGCCTGCGTAATAGGCGATCTCGCGATAGTCGGCGCAATCGTGCAACACGAAGTCGGCGCGCTTGCCGGGCTCGAGCGAACCGACCCGATCGCCGCGCCCCAAGCTATAGGCCGCATTGACCGTGGTGGCAGTAATAGCTTCGGCAGGTGTCATATGCATCTGAGTCGAGGCGAGAGAAAGCACAAATGGAATGGATGGAGTGGGCGATGATCCGGGATTGAAATCAGTCGCGAGCACTACGCTGAGTCCGCGATCGATCATCTCCCGCGCCTGGGGAAACTGTTTCAATCCGAGTGTGTAGACGGAGGCCGGGAGTAAAACAGGCTGTACCTTAGCATTAGCAAGGGCCTGCATACCGGCTGAGTCAGTCTGCTCTAAATGATCCGCAGTTGCGGTCCGCATTTCTGCCGCTAGTTGTGCGGCGCCCGAACGCGAAAGCTGATCGGCATGCACGCGCAATCCAAGACCGGCCTTTCGCCCCGCCTCCAAAACGCGGCGAGACTCGCCCAGATTGAAGATCTTCGGTTCGCAGAAAACGTCGCAGTATTCGGCGAGATGATTTGCAGCCACCTCGGGAATCATCGAATCGATCAAAAGATCGACGTAGGCTGAGGGCTTGTCGCGGAACTCGTCCGGAATCTCATGCGCGCCGAGGAAAGTGGGAACACAGCGTAAAGGCCCTTCTTCATTCAGACGCGCGATGACCCTCAGCATCTTCAGCTCTGATTCGAGCGATAGCCCGTAGCCCGATTTCGCTTCGATGGTCGTCGTTCCACCGCGAAGCATAAACTGCAATCGGCGAGCGGCGCAGACATAGAGATCTTCTTCTGAAGCAGCGCGTGTCTTGCGCACGGTTGATCTTATACCGCCACCAGCTGCCGCAATTTCTTCGTACTTTGCTCCGCTTGCTCGCATCTCGTACTCATCGACGCGGTCCCCCCCAAAGACGGGGTGCGTGTGAGCGTCTACGAAGCCAGGCAGCACAACGCGGCCGCCGACATCAATGACTTCGTACTCGCTCGAAATCAGCGGTTCGATCGCAGAGCGTAAATCAACCCGTTCGATAATGCCGCCTCTGACCAGCATCGCGCCGTCCGGGATGATTGAAAGCTCCGTCATCTCGCGGCACCTCCGAGGCCGAGAAGGTCCTGAGAGCGTGACCAGTTGTCGGCAGCCGAGAACAGCTAGCGGCATCTACTGCCTCATCGGTAACTTGATACCTGCTTGGTTTGCAAGCTCGACAGCTTCCTCGTATCCTGCGTCGGCGTGCCGGATAATGCCCATTCCCGGATCGCTGGTCAACACTCGCTCGAGCCGCCGGTCAGCTTCGTCCGAGCCGTCTGCTACGACGACCATGCCGGCGTGTTGCGAATATCCGATCCCAACGCCGCCGCCGTTATGCAGTGAGATCCAGGAAGCGCCCGCGGCGGTATTCACTAAAGCATTCAGCAATGGCCAGTCAGCAATGGCATCTGAACCGTCGCGCATCCCTTCCGTTTCTCTGTAGGGC
This sequence comes from Terriglobia bacterium, assembly GCA_963723645.1. Taxonomy (GTDB): domain Bacteria; phylum Acidobacteriota; class Terriglobia; order Bryobacterales; family Bryobacteraceae; genus Bog-105. The sequence continues at coordinate 117,911 of CAVRRR010000002.1, read as the reverse complement.
GAAGCAACAGACCCGGTATCGAGATGATCTCGGCCGATGACGATCGGTGCTTTCAGTTCTCCGGATCGAACAAGCGCATTCAGGGCGAGACCAAACTTGGCCCGCTCCCCATATCCCAGCCAGCAGATCCGCGCAGGCAGGCCCTGAAAATGAATGCGCTCCTGGGCGAGTCGTATCCACCGAGTCAGCTCCTGATTATCGGGGAAGAGCTCCGTGATCAATTGGTCGGTGCGGTAGATATCGGCTGGATCTCCGGACAGCGCTACCCAACGGAATGGGCCGCGTCCTAGGCAAAACATCGGGCGAATGTACTCCGGCACGAAGCCTGGGATCTCGAACGCGTTCGTTGCGCCTGCAAGGGCGGCATGTTTGCGAATGTTATTGCCGTAATCGAAGACAACCGCACCTTCCCTTCGTAGCGCCAACATGCCTTCCACATGCTGCGCCATGGCGGCTAGTGAACGCCTGGTGTACTCATTGGCATCGCGCTCGCGCAATTGCGCCGCTTCCGCCAGCGTTAAGCCATTCGGAACGTAGCCGTTCAGCGGATCATGCGCACTCGTCTGATCTGTCACGATGTCCGGGATGACGTTGCGAGCAGCGAGTTCGGGGATCACGTCGGCGCAGTTACCCACTAGCCCGACAGAGAGGGGGGTGCCTTCTCGCTGGGCATCGTGAAGTATTCGCAAGGCCTCGTCCAGAGTGTCGGCGATTCCATCACAATAGCCCGTTGCAAGCCGCTTCTCGATGCGTTTTCGGTCGACATCGATACCCAGAAAACAGGCGCCGTTCATGGTTGCGGCGAGCGGCTGGGCACCGCCCATGCCGCCCATCCCGCCGGAGACGATCAGCTTGCCTACCAGGGAGCCTCCAAAATGTTTGCGTGCGGCCGCGGCGAAAGTTTCGTATGTGCCCTGAACGATGCCTTGACTACCGATGTAAATCCAGGAGCCCGCCGTCATCTGGCCATACATAATGAGGCCAAGCTTCTCCAAGTCGTGGAAATGCTCCCAGCTCGACCAATGTCCGACCAGGTTGGAGTTGGCAATCAGGACCCGGGGCGATTCGGGATGTGTGCGGAAAATGCCAACCGGCTTGCCGGATTGGATGAGCAGCGTCTCGTCGTTCTGAAGGTTCTCAAGCGATCGGACGATTGCGTCAAAGCACTCCCAATTTCGAGCGGCACGCCCGGTACCCCCATAAACAACCAGGTCGTCAGGATTCTCGGCAACATCGGGATCAAGGTTGTTCATCAGCATGCGCAGAGCCGCTTCCTGATGCCAGCCTTTACAAGTGATCTTCGCCCCCCGGGCGGCTCGAACAGCTGTTGTCGTGTCGCTTTTCATCACGGCACTCCTTACTGTACAAGGAGTTGCCTCAGAGAAACATTTATGTGCGGCCGGTAACGGCGGTATTCGCGGCAGGCGATGAAGCCAATCTCGTCTGCAAGGTGTCGCGGATTTCAGCGAGCAACAACTCTTGCGGGGTTGGCGCGGCCGCAAGTCGCTTCGCAAAGCGATTGAAAGGGAGGACGATCAGGAAATATAGCCCCGCCGCCTTGATCAAGAAACTGATTACAGCATTGATGAAACTTCCGACCCCGATGCCGAATGGTTTGATGGCTGAGAAATCCGGTTGACCACCGAACATTCCGATGATGGGCGTGATGATGTCTTTAGTTAAAGAATCCACAATGGCGGTAAAGGCGACGCCCATGACGACGCCCACCGCAAGATCAATTACATTTCCTCGAGATACGAATGCCTTAAATCCCTTTAGCACAAGTTATCCTCCTTATCGGGCGAATGTGGCCCTAAGGCCAGTTGTCAATAGAATGTCGTTGCCTTTGCGGCCGAACACCGGATTACTTAAATAACTGTCCGTCACGCTGACCTGCCAGCTTAACCATTTATGAATGGTGGTGGCTGCGCCTGCATTGAATAAGAGACGGTACTCGCCGGTAGCTGGCGCTTCGAAGAAACGTAAAGACTCAGTAATGGAAGTTACACCGGTAAGTTTGTGACTGAAATCGTCGCCGGCGTTCACTTCCCCCAGATTTCGGGTTATCCCACCGACGAAAGAAGAGTGAGAGTAGTCACCACCCACGAGAAGGTCAAGGACGGTTCTGTCCGTCTTGATGGCGTGGTAGCCCAAGCCACCGCCGCCAACAAAGCGGAAATTTAAGTCCTGAAAGGTATCGTATTCATCGGTATTGAGGATATTCCAGAACCAGCGCGGGTTGATGTTGTGGTCGTAGGAAATGCCGCCGCGGATGTTGTCGGCGGTCGGGCCGGTGACTGTCCCCACGGTTCCCGTTGAATAAATCTGATTTAGAAAAAGCGTGGTCTTGTCATTGTTAGTCGCGCGAACGGCATTGAAAGCCGTAGTGAGCGAGTCAGTGTGCGAGTTGCCGCGCGTCAGGGAGAATCCCAGATCGACGTAACCTGCCCAAAGATCCCACCAACCCGGGTGCAAGAAGCGTTCATATTTTTGCTGTTCCGCCGCATTTCTGATTGTGGCGACTTGTCCGATGGGCGCCGTCTGTGTGGTTGCCGGCCCCGCAACTGCCACGTCGTTACCTTGGGTGCTGACCTTGCCGTTGACCTCCTGACCCGACGGGAGTTTGACATAGAGCGGATTGTCCGACTTCACAGCTGTGACAGCACTCCATGGGACTGTGACTTCGCCCATGAACTCGCTCTTCAAAGTGAGCGTATCGCCGTCTTTCTTTTCAATTTGACCAGTGACGGTGTCGCCGTTCTTGAGTGTGATTTGATCGGCGTAAGAAACAAAAGCGATTGAGGTGAACAGAATAAAGGATAAAAGGAGTTTCATGGTGCTTCCGATAAGGATTAGTTTGATGTGCGCTAATTAACCTGTCCACGTTAGATAGCCAGGCGCGAGTTCACGATGTTTTTTAAGTGACGAACGGAGATCTAGCCAAGGGTACCCTGATCTGGATAGAATACCCGATTACGGGCCTACATGCAGCGACTAAATAGTAAGTTAGCCATCAGTTTGCTTTTGCTTTTGCCTGCCGGAGTTAGGCAGCTGGGCGCGCAAGACGCGAAGAGTACAGCGCCGAAGAGTGATTCACAGGCCGCTTCGAGCGACATTCAACACATTGCAGGCCAAGTCTACAAAGCGATCGTAACCCTGCCCCAGTATGGTGTGTTCGACAACATCGACTTCGCTCTCAAAGGAGACAGCACGGTTATTTTGCGCGGGCAAGCTTCCCGCCCAACGTTAAAATCAGGTTGCGAAAATGTCGTGAAAAAAATCGAAGGTGTTCGCCAGGTGGTTAACGAGATCGAGGTACTTCCTGTGTCGCCAAATGACGATCGCATTCGAGCGTTGACGTACGCAAAGATTTACGGCAACTCATGGTTGAGCCGTTATACGAGCAATCGCGGCGGAAGCCGCCGGTATATCTCGCCCGTTCGCGCCAGTATGGGCATCACAAATGATCCGCCGATTGGTTGGCACGCGATACATATTATCGTTAAAAACGGGAACATCCGGCTTGTGGGAGTGGTTGATACCTCCGGGGATTTAGCTATGGCGGAGATGCAGGCCAGAATGGTCCCGGGAGCATTCGCAGTTGAGAGCGATCTGATGGTCGCCAAACAGGAATCGGCCAAGTAGATCCGGTCGGCGCACCTTCCAGAGTGCTCGCTGTCGCCCCATTCGACAGTTTCGGCGGTATCATGTAGCGGATGTCGGGACCAGGAAAGCGGCAAATCAAACCACGGCGAAAACAGCCTCGACCGGAGCGGGTTCGGAATAGCTTGGCCGAATGGGCTGTCACGATTCTTCTGCTTCTTTTCGGAACCACCACCCTAGCCCAGGCCTTTGTAATTCCAAGCGGGTCTATGGAAGATACGCTTCTGGTCGGCGACCACCTGCTCGTTGACAAGTTGGCGTATGCGCCCGCTGGCTCCCTTAGCCGTCACCTGCTGCCATATGAGGACCCTAAGCACGGCGACATAATTGTGTTCCGGTATCCACCCAATCTCGATGAGACGCTTGTGAAACGTCTTATCGGAGTGCCAGGAGACCGCTTGAAGATCGCTGACGGCGTTGTCTATCGGAACGGCGTCCGATTGAATGAGCCTTACGTGTACCACAAGTACGCGTATAATCCGGCTCTCGACAACTTTCCGGGAATCTGCTGCCTCGCCGTAAAGGAAGACGTGGCCCAGCAGAAACAGCAGGAGATGCTCGAGCGGAACGTACTAAATGGAGAACTGGTGGTCCCTCCCGGCAACTACTTCGCGATGGGTGATAATCGCGATAACTCATCGGACAGCCGATTCTGGGGTTTCGTGCCGCGCGAGAATATCGTGGGCAAGCCGTTGCTGATTTATTGGTCCTATCGCGCCTCGACGGAGGAACTGACCGGTGAATCAGCGGGCTCGGTGCTCACGCATTTCATTGATCTCGGCCAGCACTTCTTCAGTCGGACGCGTTGGGATCGAACGCTGAAGCTGGTCCGCAGCATTCCCGATTCTCAGCTTGCGGCCAAAACACTTCCCTTAAATCCCGGTTCGCCGAATCCATAAGCGAGCTCGCGCTACCTTATCGAGAACCCCGAAAGGCTTTCAACCGGGGCGGCCTGCTCTTCTACGCCACGTACGTGGGCCTGGTTCGGACCCTTGTGCAACGCCGCTCCCAGATCTGACAGCCGGTCTTCTGAACCGAACGCATACACCTCCACCGTGCCGTCGTCGCGATTGCGCGCCCAGCCGCTAACGCCAAGCGCAGTAGCCTTATGCTGAACGAAAAATCTGAAGCCCACCCCTTGCACGGTCCCCCTGACGATCCACCGCCTCGCGCTCTTACTTTCCATATACAGCCATTGTGAGGGAAGGTCCTTTGTCAAACTGAAGATAGACCCCATGGCCTTTCCCGTTCATCGCCCTCGCCGTTTACGTTCTTCGGAGGCCATCCGGCGATTGGTTCGCGAGACTAATCTCGCGCCCTCGCAGTTCATATTGCCGCTTTTCGCGTGTCCAGGAGAAGGTGTCCGTAAAGAAATCAGCTCGATGCCGGGCAATGCGCAACTCTCGCTCGATGAGTTGGTCCGTGAAGCGGAGCACTGCCGGGCGCTCGGTCTGGGTGGGGTCATCTTGTTCGGAATACCGGAGACGAAGGATGAATGGGCGAGTGGCGCCTATGCTCCGGACGGCATCACCCAAGTCGCTGTGCGTGCCATCAAAAGAGAAGTGCCCGGTCTGCTCGTGATGACGGATGTGTGCAACTGCGAGTACACCAGCCATGGCCATTGCGGATTCGTAAAGAATGGCGAGGTGGATAACGACGCTACTCTTGAATGGCTTGCCAAAACCGCTGTCTCCCACGCGGCCGCCGGGGCAGATGTAGTTGCACCGAGCGACATGATGGACGGCAGAGTCGCCGCCATTCGGCAGGCACTTGACGCCGCCGGACACCTCACAACTCCAATTCTTTCCTACGCTGCGAAATATGCCTCGGTGTTCTATGGGCCCTTTCGCGAAGCGGCCGAATCGACTCCCCAGTTCGGTGATCGCCGAAGCTACCAGATGGATCCCTCGAACAGCCGCGAAGCGATGCGGGAGATCGCACTCGATCTCGAAGAGGGTGCCGATATGATCATGGTCAAGCCCGCGCTCACCTACCTCGACATTCTTTACGCTGCCCGCGCAGCGTTTGATGTGCCGCTAGGCGCGTATCAGGTAAGCGGCGAGTTCAGTATGATCGTTGCTGCGGCCCGCCATGGATGGCTGGATCTCGACCGCACAATCCTCGAATCGCTTACCAGCATCCGGCGCGCCGGAGCCGATTTCGTTCTGACTTATTTCGCGAAACGGGCCGCTGAGCTGATTGCCTGAACACGTCTGCTTCGAACAAGCTAGCGCTGCCGTTCCATCACGCGGTCTCTCCAACGGGACGCCTCTACGGCGTCGAACCGGTATTCCGGACCCGCCGTTGCTTTAGCGATCTTTTCGAACGGAACTTTGGGCCTCCGATCGGCGTACAAGAGGCCATTTGCTTCCTGATACGTATCGGCAAACTGTGTGTAGCAAAACCCAGCGAGGGCCGGCAGGCTCCGGACGACTTCGAGGAGGTCTCGATAGCACGTATATAACTCCTCCGTCGTTTGTGCGCGCGAATAGCCCCAAGCACCGTTTTCTTCGGCCGTGAGCGCGATGCCGCCAAACTCGCTCAGGACGAGCGGCTGCGATGCGTCTCCCTTGCCGTCGAGAATCAGCATACGCCCGCCTGGCCGCTCTCCGTGTAACAAACGCGATTCGAGATCTGCCTCCCCATAGCGCTTGCCTATCCGGTCGGGCCGAGAGTCATAATCATGAATGCCTATGATGTCCGTCGCAACACTCTCCCAACCGTCATTCCCGATTACGGGGCGGCTGGGATCGAGTGTTTTCGTCAGGTGAAAAAGCGCCTGCACATAGTTCCGCTGTGCTGCGCTATCGGGCAGGTCTGGCACGCCCCAGGATTCATTTAGCGGAACCCAAGCCACGATGCAGGGATGGCTGATATCGCGCTTCATAGCCTGGATCCACTCGCTCAACACGCGCTGGATCGATTTGCGCGTATAGCGATAAGCGCTCGGCATCTCTTCCCAGACGAGCAGCCCCATGTTGTCCGCCCAATACAGGTAGCGCGGGTGTTCCAGCTTCTGGTGTTTGCGAACGCCATTGAAACCGAGTTTCTTGGCCAGGATCACATCTTCGAGCAGAGCGTCGTCATTCGGAGGCGTCAGACCGGTATCAGGCCAGTAGCCCTGGTCGAGAATCAGCCGGAGCGTGAGCGGGCGTCCATTCAATACGAATCGATCTCCCTGCACCGAAATACTGCGTAACGCCGTGTAGCTCGCCACCTGATCGAGCAGCTGGCCCTTGCTGTCGCGGAGTTCCAACTCCGCATCGATGATCGTGGGGGAACTCGGGCTCCAGAGGAGCTCATTGCGTGAATCGTCGATCCCGGGATCAGACAAGGCAATCTGGCGATGCACTTCACCCGATACCACCGAGTAACTGTCCTCCGCGAGCAGGATCTCGCCGGCACGGAGGCACACTTTCAGCTGCAACCCTTCGCTTGTTGGCCCGGACACCTCTGCATCGAGTCCTATCTCCCAACGGTGCAGATTCGACGTCCAGTGCAGCTGCTCGATGTGAACGCCGCAGACTGCTTCGAGCCATACCGTCTGCCAGATGCCGGTAGTTCGCGGATACCAGATAGAATGAGCCTCGAGTTTCCAGTCCTGTTTGCCGCGCGGCTTCGCCAGATCGAGCGGGTCGTCGTCGGCCCTGACGACAATCTCCTCCGTCCCACCTCGTAACGCCTGTGTGATGTCGACGTGAAATGGCGTATACCCGCCCTCATGCGTGCAGAGGTTTATGCCATTCACCCAAACTGAAGAGCTGTAATCTACCGCTCCAAAGTGCAAGATGAGACGCGCGCTGGGGTCCAGGCGAGGTGCATCAAACTTCTTGCGGTACCAAACCGTTCGAAATAGATCCTTGCATTCGATGCCGCTGGCCGGCGTCTCTGGACTGAATGGAACTCGTATTTGGGAGGACCAGACTACCGCTTTCGGATCCGTCCACGACGGGTCGGCATCGAAAGCGAAATCCCATGTACCATCTAGAGAAAACCAATTCTCTCTTCTAAGCTGTGGACGCGGGTAGGCGTGTAGACTCTGCTCGCTCATTTAGATCGTCACTCCAGAGTAGCTTTGCCGCCGTCGCTGTTGGCCAGGAATTCTGATGGTTCGCTAGAAATTGCGAGAGCTCGATTTTACGCTATAAATTGAACCTTTTAGCAGGGAAGTAAATCCAAAAGGTCTGTTGGCTAACATAAAGCGATCATGCCTGTTTCGTCTCAGGCTGCTTGGCTCAGTCGGTGAGGATTGCCGTGTTATTTTCGTTCACGCCTTTGTTGCTTAGCTATGCCTAACGTGGTCACACGCAAGCGCCTGCTTCGAGCGGATCGCGCGAGGCTGTACAACATTCTAATTTCGCAGCTTGGCGACTTTGCGGTATTCCTGACCGACCCTCACGGATTCCTCGCCAGCTGGAATCCTGGCGTCGAACGCATCCTGGGCTATGCGGAAGACGAGTGGGTAGGGAACTCTGTCGAGATGATTTTTACGCCGGAAGACCGCGCCGCTGGCAAACCCCAACAGGAGATGGACAACGCGATTCAGGGTGGACAAGCTCCCGACGTCCGCTGGCATCTGCGCCGCGATGGATCTCGCGTATATGTAGAGGGCACGCTGGTTGCCTTGTCCGGCCAGGATGGGCGGCTATTCGGATTTTCGAAGGTGATGCGCGATGTGACAGCCCGCAAGCTGCGGGAAGTACAGCTGCAAGATGCATTGACGTACGCCGAAAGCATCGTGGAGACTGTGACCGACCCTCTGCTGGTACTCGACGCTGAATCGTGCATACGATCGGCGAATCGCGCTTTCTATCGAACTTTTCGAGTTTCGAAGGAAGAAACCGAAGGGCAGCCCCTTTACCAGCTTGGCAACGGGCAGTGGAGTATCCCGCAACTCCGAACATTGCTCGAGGAACTCGTTCCAAACCAGACCACCATTGAAAACTTCGAGGTCGAGCATGATTTTCCCGGCCTCGGCCGGAAGATCATGCTGCTCAATGCTAGGAAGCTCTGGCGGGAAGGCAACCACACCGAACTCACGCTGCTCGTGATGCAAGACATCACGGAGCGAAAACGGGCCGAGGATGCGCTGCGGCAAAGCGAAGAGCGATGGCGTAGTTTGTTTGAACGCATGGCCGAAGGATTCTTCGTTGGGCAAATTATCCATGACGAAGCCGGTCGGGCTGCTGATTTTCGCTTCAAGGAAGTGAACCCTGCTTTCGAGCGGTTGACCGGCCTGATTGGCGCGGCGGGGCGCACGTTGCATGAAGTTCTTGCGGGTGCTGACGGCGAGTTTCTGGAGACGTTTGCCCGAGTCGTCAGGACAGGTGAGCCTGCTCATTTCGAAATTCAGGTGTCGGCCCTCCAGAATCGCTGGTTCGAAGTACGGGCGCGTCGTACTGAACCCGACTGCTTTGCCGTGCTCTTCCTCGACGTGAGCGAACGCAAATCAGCCGAACTCCAGGCAAAGTTAAACGAACGGCGCCAGGCAGCCCTGGTTACATTGGGAGACCGGCTGCGGGATGTGAAGGATATCTCCTCGATTACGGCCGTTGCCATGGAGATCGTCGGAACCACATTGGATGTGGGTCGTGCTGGGTACGGCCGGGTGGATGTTACTCAGGAATACTTGACAATCGAAAACGACTGGACGAGTAAAGGCGTGACAACCTTAGCAGGCAGCTACCGTTTCGAGGATTTTGGAATCGGTCTCGGAAAAAGCCTTCGGCGGGGAGAGTTGCTGGTCATTCCGGATATCGCGATGCACCCCATTACCGCTGGTGAGAGCGAGCGTTGGAAGGCGCTGGATATCCGAGCGGTTATCAATGTGCCGCTGGTGGAAAACGGGGCGTTGGCAGCCTTGCTGTTTATCCAGGATCCCTCCCCGAGGGTCTGGACGGAAGCTGACCTTACCTTTGTTCGAAAGGTCGCGGATCGTACCTGGGCGGCCGCCGAACGCGCCCGGGCCTTGCAGGAGTTGCAGCAAAGTGAGGAGTTCGCCCGCAGTGTTCTCGCAAGCAGTCCCGATTGCGTCAAGGTCGTCGATCTCGATGGGCGTCTGCTCTCCATTAATGACGGGGGTCGCCGTCAGCTCGAAATCGACGATGTCGCTCCTTATCTGTTCCAGCACTGGGCCGGTCTTTGGGGTGAGAAGAGAGACACAGCCGAGCAGGCCCTCGCCACGGCAATGCAAGGCCACACGGCCCGGTTCGAAGGTTTTTGTCCTACCGCCAAAGGAACCTCGAAGTGGTGGGAAGTGGTGGTCACGCCTGTTCGCGATACATCAGGCAAGCCGGTCCGCATTCTTTCCATCTCGCGCGACATCACGGAGAGGCAGCGCGCGGAAGAAGAACGAGACCGCCTCACGCGAGAACTGAAGCGGTCCAACGAAGAACTTTCCAAATTTGCACATATAGTCGCCCACGACCTTCAGACCCCTCTCCGCGGCATCGTTAGCTTCGCCCAACTCCTTCGCCGCAAAGCCCTAGAAACGCTCGACACTGATAACCGCGAGTTTCTCCATCACATAATCGAGAGCGCTCACCGAATGAATGAGCTTGTCCAAGCGCTGCTACGCTTTGCGCAACTTGGCCAGGGCGAGATTCAAAGACGGCCGGTAGAAATGGATCTCGCTTTGGACGCTGCCCTCCAGTCTTTGCAGCTGGATATCGAAGAACGTCAAGCGAGAATCACGCGTGTTCCCTTGCCTGTCGTTACCGGCGACTCTGTCCAGTTGGTTCAGGTGCTGCAGAATCTCATCAGCAACGCCCTAAAGTACCGCCGGCCCGGCGAAGTTCCCCATATCGAGATCGGCGTAAGTAGCGAGCGGCGCGAGCATGTATTTACGGTTACGGATAACGGCGAAGGAATCGAACCTGAATACCTGAACAGCATCTTCGAGCCGCTCAAACGTCTGCACGGTGCGGACGTTCCGGGCACCGGCCTCGGTCTGGCCATGTGCCAGCAGATCGTGAAGCGTCATGAAGGCCGGATTTGGGTCGAGTCGCAGCACGGTGTCGGATCTACTTTCCGTTTCACTCTTCCGAAGCCTTAAAGAGGTTTGGGCTGCGTGCCACGCCCGGCAGCCTCAATGGGACAGCAGTTGTCTCAAACGAAGCGCATTTTTCGGTGCATATCCGGAGTCGTCGTTATCAAAATAAACGTAGACACCCGAAAGATCCGCAAGCCATTTGCTGATGCGGGCTGCCCACGTGTTCAGCGTTTCGTCTCCGTAGCTGCCTTGATATTTGCCTCCCGGGCCATGCAGGCGCACATAAGTGAAATCGGCCGTAAGGCGGACGGGCGATTGATAACCCGCCAGATCGAAAGCACAATGGGCGGCGTTATATTTGGCAAGAAGGGCGTAAATTGCATCCACTTCCCAAGTAGGATTCCTGAACTCGAACGCGTACCGGTGATACGTCGGAAGCAATTCGAGGAACGTTTGCAGGCGGCCACTGTCAACTTCCCAGTGGGGGGGCAGCTGAAACAGAATCGGACCCATCTTCGGCCCGAGTACCTCCACGGCATCGAAAAACCGCTCTACTCCGCTTTCGGCATCCTTGAGCTTTTTCATGTGAGTCAGGAACCGGCTGGCTTTGACCGCGAAGCAGAAGTCATCCGGAGTCGAATTCCGCCAGGATTCGAGTGCAGGCTTCTTTGGCAGCTGATAGAAGCTGTTGTTGAGCTCAACCGTCGAAAACTGTTCCTGGTAGAACGCCAGCATCTTCGCAGGCGATGTGCGAGGTGCATAGAACGTGCCAACCCAATGCTTATAGTGCCAGCCGGAGGTGCCGACCCGGAGCTTCCCGCCCATGGCGGTGGGAGAGCCCGTAGCGTTCACCGGGCTTGGGCAGTCGGAAGTGTCACTACTGAGCCCCAAAACTCGTAACACACACGCATGAAACGCAGAAACTCATTCAAGTCAGACGGTTTTCGGATGTAACAGCTGGCATGGAGTTCATAGGCACGCCGGATTTCTGCCGGATCAGCTGAACCGGAAACGATGACTACCGGTGTGGGCGCCCAAGCGGGATTGTTCTTGATCTCCTGGAGTACTTCCAGACCCGAAACCTTGGGAAGGTGCAGGTCGAGAAAAATCACGTCCGGATGAGCGTGTTGCCTGTAATTTTCCTCGTCCCTGAGATATTCGAGGGCTTCATCTCCATCCCGTACCGATATGAGGCTTTCATGCAGCCCGACCTCTTTGAGAGCTTCTCGGGTCAGAACAGCGGAAGCCGGGTCGTTCTCGATGAGTAGAATGTCGAGATGGCTTTGCTTATCGCCATCCGCGCTAAAAGCCGATGCCATACATACCTTCAGCAAGTCTACGCTAAGCCGGTCGCCGTAAAGCGGCGGCGATCCGGGAACAGAGCTGGCCATTGATCAGTTCATCGATCGGTTTGGGGAGTGCAATCGACCAGTTTGGATTCTTGTCTGACATGGTGGCAGGCAGATTTGGACGCTCCTCGACAGCGGCGGCGTCGTCCAGAGCAGCGGTCAAAATGCGCGAAGGCGCCTTGGCGAGCACCTGGTACGCGCCCGCGATCACTTCTTCTATCGGGCTCTCGTCTTTCAATCCCGTCACTTTGGCCAGGCGGCTGTGAATCTCGGCCGTACTTTCTTCGTTCGGATTCAGATCCAACTCATGCTGTTTCTGGAGATCCGATCCGGTCCAGAGCCCGGCAACAGTGGGTAGGTCATGGGTCGTGATGGCAGCGAGCGCGTCACGCGGGTAGGTTTCCGGGTCGTCCTTTTCGAACCAAAGCAGTCTGTAAGACATCACTTTGTAGCTCGACAGCTTCTCGCGAGCCTCCTTCTCCACAGTTCCTAAGTCCTCGCCAACAACGTAGGCCTTGGCGCGTTCGCTTTCGAGCGCCACGATGGATAGCATCTCATCCGCGTTGTAGCGGACGTAAGCACCGTGTTGCGCCGGGACGCCTTCCGGAATCCAGTAGAGACGGAAAAGGCCCATCACGTGGTCGATGCGCAGCCCGCCTCCGTTACGAAAGGCGGCCCGGATGGTTTGCGCAAAGGGTTCGTATCCGGCGGCTCGCAGCTTATGCGGAACGAAAGGAGGGAGACCCCAGTTCTGCCCCTGCGTGTTGAATTCATCCGGCGGTGCACCCACCCCCATGCCTTTAGCGAAAATGTCTTGCCAGGCCCAGGCATCGGCGCCGTTCGGATCCACCCCGATCGGGAGATCCTGCATCAATGCAAGATGTTTTGATGACCGGGAGAGCTGCTGATCTAGTAGCCACTGCAGCCATTTATGGAAGTCCACACGGTTCTTCTGCTCGGCTGCGAAGCGAGTGACCGCAGGATCCGCGGGGTGCCGGAACTGCTGAGGCCACGAGTACCAGCCGGCGTTGTGGTTCTCAGCCAGCGCGCAAAACGTAGCAAAATGCTGTAGATTGTCGCCGCGCTCCCGGCAGAATGCGGTGAATGACTCGTTGCCCTTGAACTCACGCCAGAGCAGTTTCAAGGCCTTCATCTTTAGCTCAAAAACGGCATCTCTGTCGATCAACCGTTTCGCGTTCAGTTTCCGAGCTTTTCCCGACAGGTCGTCGATCTCGGGCACCCTTGCTCCCGATTCATCGATTACCCAATCGATGTTGATCCACAAGGGATTGAAAAAGCTGCGAGAAGTCGGATAGTACGGACTGGCCTGTTGGGGAGTGATTGGGGTCGCAGCACTCAGCGGGTTGACCAGCATCATGCCGGCCCCAAGCTTTCGGGCAGACCACTCCGCCAAACGTTCCAGATCGCCGAAATCGCCGATCCCCCAGCTGTTCGACGATCGCGCGGCGTATAACTGCACCGCCCAGCCCCATGTTTCAAGGTCGCGGGGGAGATAACAGGTTGCCGGAGCCACCACCAGGCGTACGGGCTTTTCAGCGCCTTCGTAATGCAGGAGGTGGTACCCGAGTGGCAGGTCTGGGGGTAAGCTTCCTTCGGAATTGATTGTCTCGCCCGTTTCAAGCGTGATTGAGGCGGCCCGCGCAAGCCGGCGTCGCTCGCCGGTTTTGGCTACTAACAGATCTTCATCGCGAGGCGCTTCAGCACCGTCCCTTGCCTCCATGGCGCCGAGTATGGCCCGGATAGTTTCAGGACCGGATTCGTGCCATTTACCGAACGCGTCCTCGTAACTCAGGTCTACACCCCAGGCGTTGGTGCGCCGCGAATCTGCGGGTTTTGGTTTAGAGCTAGTCACAATGCGAGTCCCTTCCGTTTATCCCCAGGAGCTTCGATTTTCAAGCGCAATCAGTTTTGTCCTTGCTTGTATCTAAGCAGATCGCGTTTACACTTCCGGTCTGGGAAGGGTGAGAGGATTATCCGATTTGTGCGACTTGTCCTTTTTACGCGTTCCCGGCGTTTGGCGAGTAGGCTTCCGGCTGGAGTGCAGCCTGTTTCAAAAGAGCTAAGTACAAGGAAACATGATGAGATCGCAAAAATCAGAGAAATCTAGGCGGCACTCGCGCACGAATGGCAAAGCGATTGCTCCGCAGTCAGCCGTATTAGGAGAGGAAAACGTCAGAATGGAATTCGCAGCTGTGCATCCGATCGATACCTTGCTGGTTCAGCAACTCGAGAACATCCTGGAGGGGGAAAAGGCCCTCCATGCCCGTTACTCTTCCCTCGACGCCTCCGCCAATACGCCGGAAGTGCGGATGGCATTTTCCCGCGATCTGTCTCAATTGAAAGACCGTGCGGATCGGCTGTACCGCCTCGTGAACGCTATGGATCACTACGGGTCGTACGAGCCGAAGTACCCGGCTCTGAGCTTCTCGGCCGCTTAGAATCTCGTGGGCGCCCCCAATCTGGTGGCGTCTGCCTTGCCTTCCGCCCGGTTTCCCCGCAAGATCATCAGTCCTCCACAACCATCAAAATGATTGCAAGACCGCTCCGTTAGAGGTAAAACAAGCTATGCCTCATGTTCGGAGCTCCTGTCGGGGCAGGTCTGTCGACTTGCTCAGGGTCGAGTTGGAATACCTGTATGCACAACGCTCGGCCGTCGATGACGCTATCCGGGCGCTCCAGGGAGTGCGCAACGCCTCGCGGACGCATACAGACTATCGAGAGCAGGATAGCAGCTTGGAGTTTCGACCGAAGCCTTGTAACCTATCAAATTGCCGGAGCGCCTAGAATCTCGGGGGCCTGGAAGGTCCGGCGGAACCCTGCCGGATGCTTGTTGAGCCAGAGTTGATAGAGCGAGCGCGTGCCGCGGATGGGCAGGCGTTCAACGCGATCGTCCTGGCGTATCGCAAGCGAATTCTTGGCACGATTTCGCGGCTGATTGGGCGTCCCGAGGACGTCGAAGATGTTGCGCAGGAGGTGTTCGTCCGGCTGTACTACTCGCTTGACCAACTCCGGAGCCCGGAGGTTTTCGAACCCTGGCTGTACCGGTTAACTGTCAATGCGGCTTACGATTATCTCCGGCGAAGGAAGCGCAGGGCCGAGTCCAGGATGGCCGACCTGAGCGAGCAGCAGGTCGTAATGGCCGATTCGGTCGCGGGCGTCAAGCAGGAAGAGAATGACCGGGAGAAGAGCCGGGTACGAGATTTTATGGACGCTCTGTTCCGCCATGTATCGGAGGAAGATAGACTGCTTCTGACATTGAAAGAAGTAGACGGTCT
This sequence comes from Terriglobia bacterium, assembly GCA_963723645.1. Lineage (GTDB taxonomy): Bacteria > Acidobacteriota > Terriglobia > Bryobacterales > Bryobacteraceae > Bog-105. The sequence continues at coordinate 102,612 of CAVRRR010000002.1, read as the reverse complement.
CTCCCTCAAAGAGCTGGAACAGATATACAGCACAAACGAGAATGCGTTAAAAGTGCGGCTGTTCCGGGCGAGGCAGCGAGTGCTGAAGGCCTACAAAACGGCCGTTGCGGGCGGAGATCTCTAATGCGTCTGCCGGGGGCAGGCAAGAAAGTTGGGTTGGGAGTGCCACGATGAACGACGATACGACTTTGGATGCTCTTTTCCGGAGATATCGCGATGCTTGTCCGGATATAGAGGCCGGCCCGCAATTCATGCCTGTTTTGTGGCAGAAGATTGAGTCTCGTCAAAACTTCTGGTCGGTATTCGAGCGGTTTGGGGGACGCGTCGCCGCCGCATCTGCGGCGCTGTGTCTACTGCTGCTCGTACTGAGTTGGGTGGCCGCGCCGACCGCACGCACTCTCGCCCCGACGTATGCCGACGCTCTGATGGCAGATCACACTGCGGAAAGAACTTACTATGCCGAGGCCATCCGGAGCACGCCCGCTGACGAGTCGCAGGCGCCACCGCGCACTGCGCCGCGGTAAGTCGAGGGAAGAAAGGCAATGAGGCGAAATCAGTGGGTGGCAACTCTCTTTGCCATCCTGCTATTCGGGTGCGGTGGAGTTTGTGGTGCTTTGGTCGAACGCTACTTCAACGCCACCAGTGTGAGTGCGAAGAATGCCGAGGATTTTCGGCACCATTACGTCTCCGAGATGAAATCCAAGCTCAGATTGACCGCCGACCAGACGAACAAGCTCGAAGTAATCCTGGACGAGACCAAGGCAAAATACAAAGCGGTGCGGGAACAATCCCGGCCCGCCATGCTGCAGATCAAAGACGAGCAGATCCGCCGCGTCAAGTCCATTCTTACCCCTGATCAGGTGCCCGCTTACGACCGGCTGATTGCCGAGCGTGAACAGCGCTTCCGGGAGCAGGAGGAGCGTGAACGGCACGCGGACATGAACAGCGAAAGGGCGCATCGAGCGCTCGCAGCCCCATAAAGTTAGGTTGGCGGCGCGAGTCCCGCTCGAATGCTCCGGGTGCCAACGCGCAAGCTCCGAGTGTTAATTTGGATCAACGATAATTCATGTCGCACTTGAGGTGTAGTGTCCCCGGTTGCGGAGCAACGCTGGATCTTCATCACCGCGTGCTGGAGTGTCCACGGTGTGGAGATTTACTCGAAGTAGTCATTGAGTCGATCGGATCGGATCCAGGCACCTTGAAGCGGCTCTGGCGGGAAAGGCGCAGTTCCTGGAAGCCCAGTGACTCGAGCGGTGTCTGGCGGTTTAGGGAGTTGCTTCCCGATTGCTATTCGGAAAGCGATCTTGTGACGCTCTCGGAGGGCAACACACCTCTCGTACGCGCCCATAGAGCGGCAAGCTGGGCTGGCCTGGATAGTCTCTCATTCAAGCATCTGGGCTGGAACCCCACCGGCTCTTTCAAAGATTTGGGTATGACCGTCGGCATGACGGAAGCGAGGTTTGTGGGAGCGAAAGCGGTTGCCTGCGCTTCAACCGGGAACACGGCCGCTTCACTCGCGGCTTACGCGGCGCGTGCCGGCGCGATTGGGCGTGTCTACCTGCCGGCCGGACAGGCTTCGAATAACAAACTTGCGCAGGCCATCGATTTTGGAGCGGAGATCGTGCAGATCGAGGGAAGCTTCGACGACGCGCTCAACCGCCTGCTCGCCAGCAATGACCCGGATCTCTATTTTCTGAACTCGATCAATCCGTTTCGGGTAGAAGGTCAGAAAACAGCTATGATCGAATTGCTCGAGCAACTCGATTGGGAAATCCCCGATTACCTCTTTGTTCCCGGAGGCAATCTCGGAAACTCTTCTGCATTCGGAAAGGCCTTCGAGGAATTGCGCCGCTTCGGCCTTATCGAGCGCATGCCGAAGATGGTGATCGTGCAGGCGCAGGGTGCGAATCCGCTTTCGCGTATGTGGTCGTCGGGTCAAGCGTCTCTTACCCCGGTTACACATCCCGAAACCGTAGCGACAGCAATCCGTATCGGCAATCCACGTTCCTGGAGAAAGGCACTGCATGGAGTGGAATTGACCGGCGGCCAGGTGATGGACGTAACGGACGAGGAGATCGGCGAGGCCAAGACGATGATCGGCCACGACGGAATTGGCTGTGAACCGGCTTCGGCAACCACGCTCGCGGGTATCCGGAAGCTGCGAGATGCAGGAAAGCTGGAGCGGGATGCTTCGGTTCTGGCGATTCTGACCGGTCACGCTCTGAAGGATACGGATTACATCATCAAGCACCAAAATCGCACCGAGGTCTCGGAGCTGGAAGCGCACGGAGCGGTCAGGTAAAGCATGTATCCGAATCCGCGCGAGATCTTCAGTCTTCGCGTTCCGGGGTCTATCGCCAATCTTGGACCTGGCTTCGATACGCTCGCAGTCGCGGTGCAGCTGTACCTTCAGCTGGATGTGACCGTTCTGCCGGGCAGCGACGAGCTCCAGTTTCGCTTTCTGGGCTGTCCGGTAGACGGCGAGAACTACATCGACCGTGCATTCCGGTTTCTCGCTCGGCAGCGCGGTGGTTCGCATCCATCGCTCAGTGTGGAGGTACGCAGCGAAATTCCCATGAAGGGGGGGCTTGGGAGCAGCGCGGCAGCGACCGTGGCGGGCCTGCGACTGTATGAAGCGATCACCGGCCCGCTAGCGGAGCAAGGGCTTCTCAACGCAGCCTGCGCGCTCGAAGGACATCCTGACAATGTGGCGGCGGCGCTTTTCGGCGGTTTGACAATAAGCTGCCAGATGCCGGACCGCTCGGCCTTTGCCGTGCGCGTCGAGTGGCCTGCATCGATTTCTTTCCTGGTTCTGACCCCGCAACTCTCGCTCGCAACGAGCGCCTCGCGCGAGGTCTTGCCCGAACAGGTTTCGCACGGGGATGCTGTTTTCAACCTCCAGCGTGTAGCCCTGTTTCTGCAGGCCGTACAGAGCGGCGACTACTCGCTTCTACGCGAGGCGCTGCACGACCGCCTACATCAGCCCTTTCGCGCAGAATTGGTTCCGGGGCTCCAGGACCTGTTGGGGATCGAGCATCCCGACTTATTGGGTGTTTGCCTGAGCGGGGCCGGTCCGTCCATCGTCGCACTGGCCGAACGAAATATCGAAGGCGTAGAGCAGCTTCTACGTGACGTGTTCGCAGCCCAGAGACTGCCTTTTACGATACGCAAACTGAAGGCACATCAATCGAATTTCTCGGGGCCGGCCAAGGACGAAGACAGGATTGCGAGTTTCCCTAACTCGCATTCCCGATGAACGGCGCGCACGGCGCTGTTGAGATCTTCGAGCCGGACGACAATCCCGATCGTCAATTCGCTCGAGCCTTGAGCGATCGCGATGATGTTTATCTTCTGCCGCGAGATGGCTGTGAAAACCGTGCCGGCGGTCCCCGGAGTGCCACGCATGCCCTCACCGACGATGGCGAGGAGGCCTACGTTTTCGTCCACCTCGATCGGTCGCAGATAGCCGTGCGCCAATTCTAGCGAGAGATTTGACTTGAGCGCTTCGATCGCGCCGTTGACATCCTGTTTGCGAATGAGAAAACAGAAGCTCTGGCGATAGCTCGAGCTGGTGAAAACCAGGATCTCCACATTGGCCAGCGCGAGCGCATCGAGCGCACGAGCCATCAGCCGCGTTCCGCTAAGGACAGCATTGGCGGGCTCCATCGATACCAGCGCGACATCCGACATGCAGGTCACTGCCCTGGCTCCCTTCGGCTCCTCGAAGCCCGAGACGATCTTGGTGCCGGATTTATGAGGCGCGAAGCTGTTTTTGCTCCAGATCGGTATGCGCTTCTCCACCAATGGCGCGAGCGTGCGCGGATGGAGGACCTTGGCGCCGTTGTAAGCAAGTTCGGCGGCCTCGGCGTAAGTGACCTCATCGAGCACGGCGACATCGGGCACAAGCCTGGGGTCGGCGGTCATTATGCCGTCGACATCGGTCCAGATCCATAGTTCCGCGGCATCCAGGACCGAGGCTAGGATTGATGCCGAGAAATCCGAGCCTCCGCGCCCGAGCGTCGTTGGCCGGCCATCCGCAGTCGCGCCATTAAACCCAGTGACTATGGGCACCACCCGTCTTTCGAGTAAAGGAGTGAGCCTCTCGCGACAGCGGTCCCGGGTTGCCTCCATCTGGGGAGAAGCGTTGCCGAAGACGGCGTCCGTCACGATCACGTCTCCGCCGTTCACTGCAACCGCCTCTACACCGTTCGCATGTAGGTAGTGAGCCAGCAACTCAGAAGAAAGTCTCTCACCGATAGCCACCGCTTCATCCACCGAGCGCGGCGGTCGCTCGCCCAGCATCAACACGCCGTTTGCAATGCGATGGAATTTCGCAATAAGCGCCTGGATCGAAGCCATCGCCGCCTCGCCGTGCGCCGCCATCCCGGACGATTCCAGAAAGAGCTCTGCCGCAACTTCGAAATGGCGGGTTCGGAGCTTTTCGAGATCGTCATAGATCGCCGCACGATCGCCAAGCTCAGCGCGCCGGAGCGCGTCGAGAAGGAAATCCGTTACTTTCGACATCGCGGAGACCACAATCACCAGCGGCCGCTGGTCGTTTTGAGCTGAAATGATATCGGCCGCAACGCGGATGCGCTCGGCGCTCCCCATGCTCGTCCCGCCGAACTTCATGACTAAAAGATCGTTCAAACTTGCTCTTTTTGGCTGATCGCTCATGGCCCGCTTGCTGTTCGCGGCATATACCGCTGATTGTATTGTGAATCGTGATCCTAGCAAAACGAAAAGCCGCCTTGCGGCGGCTTTGTTGAAATGCGATCTGTAGGGGTGTCTACATCAACGGCTGACTACATCGGCCGTCGTTTTTTTAGGGGACCGGAACAGCAGCTTGTACCTGGTTTGAGTAGGCACTCTCCTGCGTGCCGTTCGTCGCCGTAGTCACGTAATAATATGTCTTGCCTGATTGAACCGCTCCGTCGACATAGCTCATATCCTTCAGGGCGGAACTGAGCTTCGTGTAGGGGCCACCGGCTGATGTAGCGCGGTACACATAGTAGCCCGTCACGCCGCTCGAGGTGCTGGCATCCCAGTTCAACGCCACGCTGCTTTCGGCAACCAGTTGCCAAGCCTGATTTGTGTTACCCGTGCAGGGCCACTGCTGAATCTGCACACCGTTCCCGGTAGCGGCGACTCCGCCTCGTACGTCCAGGCAATCGCCGGTACTTTTCACTTGGATCTGATAGGTCCCGGCAGCCTTCGCGGGCACGAGCTTCCAATCCATGTTCGAAGTCTGTTGGAGCGGCCATTGAACGACGTTGGCCCCGTTCGCACTGGAGTTCCCGTTGACATTCAGTCCCATGCTGCTGTTCAGGGATTGAATCTCATATGAGCCGTCGCTTTGCGGCAGAAAAGTCCATTGTTGATTCAGCCCGCCCAAGCAGGTCCATTGCTGTAACGGAGCCCCAGCCTTGGTAGAGATACCTGTGACGTCAAGGCATTTGCCGCTATTCTGGGCGATCACTTGGACCGGGTAGGTGGGGGGAACCGATGTTTGCGCGAAGCAGGCGCAGCCTGAAAAAAGAAGGCAAAAAGAGATTGTTGTGAGACGCAAGATGGAGAACCACTACCTTGTTGGTCTTCCCGAGCCTGTCGCGATGCTCGGTCCACAGACTGCTCCAGCGGCAGTTTGTGTCTCGACCGGATTCTGAACGGGGTGTCCCGCTCACAAGGGAAGTGGTTGGCTGAAGCTTAAATCTCGCGACACTTTCGGCCTCCGATTGGCGCGCGAATGCCGATCATGAAAAACCGCCCATGGACGGCGTGTCCATGGGCGGTCGAAGAGGCCGACTGCTGGTGAGCTACGAGAGGCTGGTCCGACGATACCTGCCGGCCAGAATCAACGTGCATCCGATCAGTAACGCACCTAAGGTCCCAGGCTCCGGAATAGCTGAAATCAGCTTTCCGCCTGGTGCGCTGGTTAGAACAGCAACGGCATGATTGTCCGATTCGAACCCGCCACCACCGCCCGGTTCCGAAAAGACAATTTTATTGAATAGCCCGTCTGGATCATAGAAGTTCAGGTAAGCGTATTGTTGAGAGCGATTCTGCCCAAGAAACTGCGTATTGGGGTTTCCGCAGAAAGGAGAAGCGGGGCAGGAACCAACCAGCCTGATGAAGTCAGTCGGAGTGAAACTGTACAACAGCGTGCTCCCTCTGTAAAACTCGAGTTCGTTGTGGTCGTCGAGTGCTGAAAACCATAGCCCGAAATAATTAATCGAGGGATTGATGGTTACGGTGTAACTGGTATACGTTTCCGCGTATTTTCCGGTCCCGCCTGCCCCTCCGTACTGGTCTGCAGCGAGCCAGACGGGGCCGGTGTAAGTGCCTGTGTATGCACTCCCGTTGTAGTGGGTGACGAGTGGGCTGGAACTGGCCGACGAGAAAGTAGCGTATTGGGTCGTTATGCCGGCCGGGGTCTGAACCCCGGGTGCCAAATAGCTGGCTAAGAACGAGTCACCGAAGGCTGAACCCGCTCCTATGAGCGCTAATGCTCCCAGGAAAAAAACTTTGGCCGAAAGCCTCGACCTCTTAAGTGAACTGCGAGACATTTCACTCCTGTTTTTTAGGAATATTCTGAAACTAACCTTTGCCAGAATACCAGAACGAAAGTAAAAAGATAGTTAAAGTTCCAAAACAGGAAGACAATTAGGGCTATATAATTCAGAACTACAACGGTATTTCGTGAAATGCGCGATGACGGCCGGGCAACACTGCGCTGCGCAACGGCCTACTGCCGGTCGAGCGGTTCTTTGGTGAAGAGTCCGTCAACCATACGCCAGATTTGCCGCGGGTTCGCGTTCCGAAGTTCGGCCGGAAGGGTTTCATCCGGGAAGTTCTGATAACAGATTGGGCGCGCAAAGCGATAAATCGCGGCCGCTCCCACGGAGGTGAACCTGGGGTCGGTAGAAGCTGGATATGGTCCACCGTGCTGCATTGCATATCCGACTTCAACGCCTGTGGGATAGCCGTTGAAGATGAGCCTGCCGGCTTTTCTTCTCAGGATAGAAAGGAGTTCGCCTTCACGGGCGAGCTCTTCGGGTGTTCCATGGACAGTGGCAGTCAGAGTGCCTTCAAGAGCTTTGGCGCAGGCGAGGGTCTCCGCTTCAGAGCTGCATCGGACGAAAACGGTCGAGGGTCCGAACATTTCTTCCCGCAATTCCACATTCTTCAGCCAGGTGTTCCCGTCCGTTACAAGCATGCCAGGCCGTCCTTCGGTTCGAATCGCATCCCGCTCGCGCTCCGATACTTCCACTTGAACTCCCTTGATGCGAGAAGCTTTGTCGAAGGCCTCTGTATAACCTTTCGCGATGGAGGCGTTCAGCATCGTACCGGGCATCCCCGCTTCGAATTCTTTTGCCAGGGAACCGATCAGGTTGTCCGCGTGTTTGCCCGCTGTCGCAAACGCCAAGCCCGGGCAGGTACAAAACTGTCCGACTCCCAGAGTCACTGAGCGGTAAAACCCGTCGCTCGTAGAAGCGGCATTCTCGAGTGCACTCGGCAGAAAAAATACCGGATTCACGCTGCCCATTTCGGAGAATACCGGAATGGGCTCACGACGTTTTCCCGCCGCGTCGAAGAGTGCCCGTCCGGCCCGCTGAGATCCCGTGAATGCGACGGCTTTCACATTGGGGTCCGTGACCAGGGCAAGACTCACTTCCGGGCTAAAGCCATGCAAAAGCGAAAAAGCGCCGGCTGGCAAGTTCCTTTTCTGAATGGCTTTAGAGACGGCATTTCCCACTAATTCCGATGTGGCGGGATGGGCTGGATGCGCTTTCACGATCACCGGATTCCGGGCCGCGAAAGCAGAGGCGGTGTCGCCGCCGGCAACCGAAAAGGCCAGGGGGAAATTGCTCGCTCCAAAGACAGCCACCGGTCCGATCGGCTGAAGCATCCGCCGCAGATCCGGCTTGGGTACTGGCTTGCGATCGCGCTGCGGACTGTCGATGCGTGCGTCCACCCAGGAGCCTTCCTTTACTAGGCCCGCAAATAACCTGATCTGATTGACCGTTCGGTCGCGCTCGCCGCGCAGCCGGTCCTTGCCAAGCGCCGTCTCTTGGTCGGCCGTTTCGATGAGCTGGTCTCCGACGGTCAGGATCTCCTCGGCGATCGTGTCCAGGAAATCCGCGACGCGATCTGCCCCGAGTTCCTGCATCTCTTCCGCGGCGCTCGCCGCAAGCGCCCCTGCCTTCTCTATCTCCGCGGGATCTGCCTCGTGAAACTTGGTTTCTAACTGCGACCCCTGCCGCGGATCAAAGGCCTGGAAAGTTTTCTGCCCTGCCGCCGATAGATCGGGTCCGATGATGTTCTTGCCGTGGATAATCATGCGCGCTTCCAGTTCCAGCTTATCGAGCGGGACAACCTGCAGCCGGATAGAGCGTTTGGGGGTGCACGCCAGGAAACTTGGGTTTAAGTACCCGGTTCTTCCGGCTCTCTATTTGGGAGGCTCGCTGTTCGATGAACCGCTTTTGATCTTCCGCTTGGCGCTCGTGACGTCCTCGGCTGAGGTCAGGACGGCATCCAGATGTGTCATCTCCAGCATTTTTCTCAGGTTAGGACTGACCCCGACGAGCAGCATCGGGCAATTGCGCCTGCTTGCCGAACTATAAACGAGCGTTAACTCACCTAAGCCAGAGCTGTCGATCGAATTTACCCGTTGCATGTCAAGTATGATGCCGATAAGTTTGGGGCTCGAGAGAATGTCGCGCGCGGCACTACGCATGGAATGAAGCGAGGGGCCAAGACTCAGCGCTCCCTCCAGTTCGAGAATTGCGATGCTGTCTTCGAATCTGGTCCCGATCATCAATGGCACGGTGCTCTCCCTTTGCGGCGACTCACGTCGTTATCTACTTTAACCATTTGGGAGTCTCGGATTATCTTTTTGTCCTACGGATCCTCGGATACCTTGAGGGATGCTGACGCATTTTCAATAGCTTGGATCAAACGGGCGGGACGGTCAGTTAATTGCAGATTACAGAAGTGCTCGTAAGGCCGGTTAGCGAATTACGGAGGTTTGCTAGTCCGCCTTCGAGGAACCCGCTCATAGCGTCGATAAAGAGCAGCGCGCCATCTTGGGGCACGCTGCTCCCCTTTTTGGGTTCTTCAGACAGTGGCTGCGGCCAATTGGCCTTGTTTCGCTGCCCGGGGAGCACCACTTTCCTCTTCTGCTCTGAATCGCACTGAAACGAGTTTTGACACACCAGGTTCCTGCATCGTAACGCCGTAAAGTGACTGTGCGGCCTCCATGGTACGCTTCGCGTGCGTGATCACGATGAACTGCGTCTCTTCCGACATCTCTTTGAGCAAGCGGGTGAGGCGCTCGATGTTAGGTTCGTCGAGGGGCGCATCCACCTCGTCCAGAATGCAGAAGGGACTCGGGGTGTACTGAAAGATTGACATCAGCAATGCCATCGCTGTCATGGCCTTTTCGCCACCGGAAAGTAGCAGTACGCTCTGCAGCCGTTTCCCGGGGGGCGAAGCGACGATATCTATGCCCGATTCCGCGAGGTTATCCTCGTCGGTCAATCGCATCTCCCCTATTCCGCCGCCGAACAGCGTAGAAAACATTTCTTTGAAATTGGAATTGATTGCCTCGAATGCTTCGCTGAAGCGCTTGCGGGACTCGCCCTCTATTTCGTGAATTGCCTTTTCTATATCCCGAATAGAGTCGAGTAAATCCTGCCGCTGAGCCGAAAGAAACTCCTGGCGCTGCTGCGCCTCTTCCCACTCTTCGAGCGCGGTAGGATTTACCGGTCCGAGTGCCTCGATTTTCCGCCGTACCTCGGCGTGTTTGAGGTCTAACTCCGCCAGCGCCGATTCGTCCAAAACGTCCACGCCCGCTTCGGTCAGATCAGTGGGTTCAAGCCCTAATTCCTGCCGGCAGGTTTGCTGCAAATGAGAGAGTTGCGCCTCCGCCCGGGCCAGATCTACCTGACGCTCGGAGCGCTTGTCCCCATGTTGTTGAGCGAGAGCGCGCAGGCGCTTCAACTCCTCCTCCACGCTTGCGAGCGACTGGCGCAATTCTGCTTCCCGCCGCGCTAAATGAGCCACTGTCTGTTCAGCGTCGCGGCCTGCAATCTCAAGCTCGCCAGCCTTGGTATGGAGATCGGAGTTGCTGAGGAGCAGGTGCTCCTTTTCCGCTTCCATGCGTTCGGTCTCCGCATGCAGTTGAGCCCGCCGGTTAATGACGTCGCGGACCTGGGCTTCGAGCCGGGAGCGGCCAGCCGACAAAGAGCGCCGGCGTTCTTCGATACCCGCCAGGTCCGCCCGCTTGACGGCATGCTCCTCGGCAAGTTCGGCGACTTGGGTCCGCGAAACGACCAGCTCCTCACGCCCTGCCCCGAGCGCCTCTTCTTCGGCCCTGCGAGCCTGCTCGCGTCCGGCAAGCGTTTCCCGATCCCGTGCAATGCCTTGTTCCAGCTGTACCCGGTCACGCCCAATCCGGTCCAACTCCAGCCGCGCGCGTGACAGCCTCGACTGTACACGGCCGGACTCTTCCGCCAGCTTGCGCGATTCGTGATCGAGGGCCAGCAGATCCTTCTCTCTAGTCTGCTGATTCGATCGCAGACGATCCGATTCTTCGGCCAGTGCCGCAATCTCGCGCTCGAGTTCGAGCAGCTGATCCTGAGCGCTCTTCAGCTCCGCTTGCTTTCCTTCTTCGATCTTGAGAATATCCCGCAGCTCCCGTTTCAAAGCCAACGGGCCCGCCCCCGACTTCTTGCCGCCGCTCACCGCTTGCCCGTGATAGTGAACGCCGTCCGTAGTCAGGAACCAGCAATGCGGAAACTGAGTCGCCAGCTCGCGCGCCACCGCACGCTCATTCGCCACGTAGGAATTAGCAATGCGCGGCACTTGCTCGATCGGCATCTCGGAAAGACCGTTGCTCCAGCGGAGCGCATCCGTCAACTTGGTGATTGTTCCATCCGCAGTAGAAGGCCGGGGTACGTCGACTGCCGCCACCGGCGCTTTACCCGGATCCTCAACCAGAAACGTTCCGCGGCCGTTGAGGTCGCCCCGCATCAGTTCGATCCCGCGTTCTCCCTCGCTCCAGTTCCTCACCACCACGTATTCGAGCTCGTCATGTAGGAATTCTTCTGTAGCTTTCTCGAGCTGAGGGTCTACCTCGAGGAAGTCCGCCATCACGCCGATGGGCTGAAAACTCTCAGTTTTCCCTCGTTCTACCGCAGTAAACAACCGCTTTACGGTCTCCGTTGTATAACTACGGTGCTGGATCACCTCCTGGAGTGAATCTTTCCGAGCTTTCAGCCGCGAGACGTCGGTCTTCAAGCGGTCGAGGGCGCTCCGGCTTTCATTCAGCTGGCCTCGCCGTTGGCCGAGCTGCGTTTCGATACTCTTGCGTTGCTCCTGCACCGAAACAAGATCCGTCTGCCTGAGAGCCAGCTGTTCGGAGATCTTCGTTCTTGCTTGTCCGATTCGCCCGAGATCCGCTTGCGATTGCTGTTCTTCATTGCGAGCCCGCTCGGCATCACGGTCTGAAGAGGCCAGCTGAGCTTCAACCTGAGTGATACGGTTTTTGAGGCTCGACGATTCGCCGAGCAGGCGGAGGACATTCTGGCGCTTGCTCTCCAAAACACGCTCACTCTCGGTCAGGCGCGTCTGCGCGTTCTGACGCGCATCTGCTTTCCCCGCGAGTTCCTGCTGGGCGATGGTGTACGTTCCCTCAAGCTCTGCAAGCTCCGCAGTCTGAGTCTCCAGTTCCGAGGTTCGTTCGGTCTGCTGCCGCGAGAGAACCTCTAGTTCCTGCCCCCCCGCGCTCATGGCCTGCGTGATCCGCTCGATCTGCTTTGTCTGGTATTCCAGCCGGCCGCGCGTCCGTTCCGCTTCGAGCCTCAGATCTGCCAAAGCCTTCCGCGCGTCGGTCAAATCTCCCTCGGTTGCGTAGGAAAGCGCGAGAACTCTTTCCTGCTCTGCCTCATTTGTCTGGATTGCCTCCTGTGCGGCTTGCAACTCGGCCGACACAAGATTGAGGTCGATCGCGATCTTCGCCATCTCCCGTTCGAGAACCGCGAACTTTGCGGCGAGGAGATGCCGCAGGTAGCCGGTCGCTTCCCCTTTTAGTTCTCCATATCGTTTCGTCTTTGCCGCTTGGCGCTTCAGGGAGTTAGCTTGGCGGGTGACCTCTTCCAGGATGTCGAAAACCCTGGACAGGTTCTGCTTCGAGCTCTCGAGCTTTGCTTCCGCCAGGCGCTTACGTGTCTTAAATTTCGTTACACCAGCCGCTTCCTCAATGAGAGCGCGCCGGTCTTGTGGCCGATTGCTCAGGATTTGGCCGATGCGGCCCTGCTCGATGATCGCGTAGCTTTCCGGTCCCAAGCCTGTCCCAAGGAAGAGGTCTTGAATATCCCGCAGACGCGCCTGCCGCCCGTTGATCAGGTACTCGCTTTCCCCCGATCGGTACAGACGGCGCATGATCGTAATTTCACCCGTTCGACCAGCTGTTTTTGCAGCTTCGCTCTGTGGCGGGACGGGTTTAGAGACCGCTAATTCCCCGGAAACCGGCGGAGTTGCGCCTGGGTCCGTGTCTGTTTCGAATCCGTGAGAATCCGTTGGGTGCTGCGAGACGTCAATAGTATTGGGCGGGGGAGTGTCAGCTTCGGTCGAGGGAATCGGTAGCCGGGAACTTGCCAAGGCCTCTCCGTCTGGAACCAGGGTCATCGTAACCGAGGCCATTCCCAGAGCTTTTTTGTCGCGAGTACCGGCGAAGATGACGTCCTCCATGCGGCCGCCCCGGAGGCTCTTGGCAGATTGCTCCCCGAGTACCCAGCTGATGGCATCACTGAGATTGGACTTCCCGCAACCATTTGGTCCGACAACGGCCGCTATTCCATTGCCGTTAAATTTCATCTCAGTCCTGTTGTAAAAGGACTTGAAGCCATGTATCTCGACGCGTTTGAGTTTCAGCAACCGGGCACAACCTCCTTGAACTCTATTCTCGGGGGTGACTCCATCGTACTCTGGGCTAATTGCCTTGTAAAGGGACCGGTGTGCCCCGAATTGTGTACGACTCCAGCGCGAGCCCAACATATGGGGGCCCAGTAGCATGCCTTACGCTATGAGTGACGGCGCGAGGTTGTATTGGGAAGAGCACGGCGCCGGACCTCCAGTCCTCCTGATCATGGGATTGAGCTTCACCCACGAGATGTGGTTCCGGGTCTTGCCGACCTTGGTTAGCCGGTGCCGGGTGATTCTATTCGACAACCGCGGAGTAGGGCGGAGCAGTGTCCCAAACGGCCCATACTCGATCCGACAGATGGCCCGTGACGCTGCGGCGGTGCTCGATGCTGCGGGCGTGACGAGGGCGCATGTGATCGGTGCTTCCATGGGCGGCATGATCGCGCAGGAACTAGCCCTGCGGTTCCCGGCGCGGGTGGGAAGTCTCCTGCTCGCTTGTACCAGCCATGGTGGTCTACTTGCCAGATGGCCGCGGTTCGTCAGGCCGCGAGGGATCAAGTGGGGTGAGGCCGAGCGCCGGGAACGCGAGTTAGCTTTGGCTCCGCTTCTCTATTCCTGCAACACGCCGCTCGAGCGCATTCATGAGGATCTCGATGTCCAGTGCCGTTCTGAGTGGAGCTACAAAGGCTTTCTAAATCAGTTCGGCGGCATCCTGATGTGGAGCTCGTATCTACGCCTGCCGTCCATCCAGGTGCCGACAATGGTGGTTCACGGCGACAGTGACCGGCTTGTTCCCCCACAGAATGGGAAAATTGTTGCGGCCCGGATCCCCGGGGCCCGTTTTCACCTGATTCCCGATGCCGGCCATCTTCTGACTACCGATCAGCCGGAAGCTTGCAAGCGCCTGATGATCGAGTTCCTGCGCCAGATTCGAGCTGCCGACGCGGTTGAAGCGGCAAGCTAGGTTGGGTGCTTCTCGTTTGGGGGCAGCAAACCTGCGGAACGAAGCCAACTCGCCGCCAAGGCGGGCCAGCCAGTTACGGGGGCGTCCGTTGGACGCAGACCGAAACCGTGACCGCCGCGCGGAAACAGGTGCATCTCGGCCGGAACGCGCTGTCGTTCTAATGCACGGAAGTATACAAGCGAACCTTCGATGAACGAGTGATCGTCTTCCGCCTGCACGATGAAAGTCGGCGACGTGCGGGCGCTCACAGCGAGTTCGGGCGCCAATTGCTCGCCTTTGTCCTCTACGGACAGATATGCCGGGTAAACCAGAATCGCAAAGTCCGGGTGATAGCTGACCCGATCCACGTCATCCAAGGCTGGGTAACTTCGAGCGTCAAAACTGCTGCTCAACAAAGCAGCTAGATGGCCGCCTGCCGAGAATCCCAACACTCCGATTCGGTTCGGGTCCACATTCCAGTCGCCCGCGTGGGAGCGGACTACACTCAGGGCTCGCTCGGCGTCCTGTAGGGGCTGCGCGTAGCGCGGCAGGTTTGCCGGCTCGGGTACGCGATATTTCAAAAGCACGGCCGTGACCCCGATCGAATTGAGCCAGGTGCAAACTTCGGTTCCCTCCAGATCCATCGCCAGAATGCGATACCCTCCGCCCGGGAAGACGACGACAGCCGTTCGTGTTGCCTGCGCTGCCGAGGGATGATAGACGGTCAGCGATGGTTCGGTCACGTTGCCAAGCCGAATCAATCGCCTGCCGGCAACCAGACCATCGCTCTGTGTAGTCGTGTCCCCTTCAGGTTCTGCCGTAGCTTTTACGCCGGGCGCGCCTTTGGGCCAGAGCGGGATGGACGTCGGGTCAGCCACCATCAAAGCACTTAGGAGCGAGACAAGAAGAAAGGCGGAGCCGCTGATCTTACCCCGGCAACTCGGCCGCGAAGCTCGACAGCAGTTGGCTTCGTTCCTCACTCGTTGAGTCTATCTTGCGGCTATCCTAAAACTCCATTATCCGGATTGAGAGAGACTGGAAGCCATGGCAAAAAACACTGTTCGGACTACCTGTTGTGTGGTCGGAGGTGGTCCCGCGGGCGTGATGCTGGGCTTACTTCTGGCGCGTAAAGGCGTGCGTGTCACTGTACTTGAAAAGCATAAGGACTTTTTCCGCGACTTTCGAGGCGATACGGTCCATCCTTCCACGCTCAACGCCATTCACGATCTGGGAATACTCGAGCAGTTCCTCCAAGTGCCCCACCAGGAACTCAGTTCCGCGGGTGGAGTATTCGGCGACTTCAACTTTCGCGCGGCGACCTTTGAGCACGTTCCCGCGCGCTGCAAGTTCATCGCGCTCATGCCGCAGTGGGATTTGCTGGCGTTTCTCGCCGGCCAGGCAAAACGGTTTGGCGGCTTCGATATGCGGATGGAGCACGAGGCAGTAGATCTGCTCCAGGAGAACGGGCGCATCACAGGCGTGCAAGTCAAGGGACCGGAGGGCCCGATCGAGGTACTTGCCGATCTCGTGGTCGGCTGCGATGGGCGTCACGCCATGACACGTCAAGCCGCGGGGCTCGAGCTTCAGGAATACGGCGTCCCGATCGATGTCCTCTGGTTCCGCCTTAGCCGGAAGGGCGCCGACCCGGAGCAGGTGTTCGGCAATATCAACTACGGAAAATTGTTGATCTTGATCCCTCGCGGTGATTACTTCCAGGTGGGGCTCATCATTCGAAAAAATTCTTTCGAAAGTTTAAAAAGCGGAGGAATCGATGCCTTTGGCACCACCCTACTTCAGATCGCTCCGTTCTTAGGGAATCGCGTAGAGGAGTTGCACGATTGGGAACAGGTCAAGCTTCTGTCCGTGCAGATCAACCGATTGCGCAGCTGGCATCGACCGGGTCTGCTCTGCATTGGCGACGCTGCCCACGCCATGTCGCCGGTGGGTGGTGTCGGAATTAACCTCGCCATTCAGGATTCAATCGCAACAGCGAACCTATTTGCTCGTCCCCTGCTCGACGGCCACATCACCGAGGCCTTGTCCGAGAAGCTGCAGCGTCGCCGCGAATTTCCCACCAGATGGACCCAGTTCGCGCAGGTGAACGCACACAAAATGCTAACGCATGTCTTCGCGAATCCAGGTCCGGCAAAAGCTCCCTGGCAAATGAAGGTGGTGCTGGGGGTTCCCGGAGTGCAGCGAGTCGTGGGACGCCTGATCGGAATGGGTGTTCGTCCCGAGCGTATTGCCGATGCGGCCGGCAATGCTGGCCGTCGCAAGCGCGTGCTGCTTGCGGCGGCTGCGTGCGCAGGGGCAGCGGTAGGAATCGCGCTCCTTTCACTTTTGCGGGTCCAATCCAGGCGGGGCGGGGAAGCGTGACGCATAAATCGGGATAGTACATCTGCTCAGTTTTCCGTCTCCTTCGTGTTTTATTCGATACCAAGTGTCACCTTCCTGGCTGTTTGCGCCTCAAAAGTCTAAGATGGGTTAGGGTTTTCCCTTGTTCAGTCGCTGAGGGGAGGCTCTAGTTGCACTCGATGCGAAAAGACAGTGACGGAGACCTCTTAGCCGGCGTCGCGACAGATCTCTTGCGATTCAATAACCCCGAGCGTTTGCTCGGCAGCGTTTTCCAACGCTTATCGGCTCAGACGTGTGTTGACTTGTGTTTCTCCTACGTCGTTGAGGAGGATTGCCTCCGCAGCGTTTTCCTCGGAGGCCTTCCCGCGGAGCTTCACCCGCTCGTCAGGACCCTCCGCTTCGGTGAGGGAGTGTGCGGCCTGGCAGCGCAAAGCGGGACCTGCATCAAGGTAGACTCCGTGTTGAAGAGCTCCGACCCCTCCAGCGCCCATCTCAGGAATATCGGAGTGAACGCCTTTTACTGCTACCCGCTCTTGACGGGTGGCAAGCTGCTCGGAACTCTGTCGTTTGGCACGCGGAAGCAGCCGCACTTCGCCTCTGACGAAGTCGAGGTACAGCAGGCCATTGCCGATCAGGTCGCAGTAGCGTTCGAGCGAATCCTGCTGATTCGTGAACTGGCGCAGAGCAACCAAGGGCTTTTGGCGATCAACGCCGAACTGAAACGGGCGCACGCCGAACTGGAGCAAATTGCCTTTTCGGCATCTCATGATCTCCGGGAACCCGTGCGGCACCTGAGCATTTATGCCGAACTCCTGCAGCGGCAACTCGATTCAGCCGTCGGCGAGCCTGCCCGCAGATACCTGGAATTTGTCCTGTCGAACGCAAAGCGGGTAGAACTGTTGGTATCCGATCTCCTTCAGTACACCGGCATAAGCCAGGAGGAGCCCGTCTTTGAAATCGTGGATACCTGCGCCGTCGCTCACCGCGTTTCGCTGAAGCTCGAACCTCTTATTAAGGAGACGCAGGCGACACTCGAGATCGCGGAACTTCCTGCCATCCATATGGCGCAGGATGATTTGACCGCCCTGCTCGAAAATCTCATCGAGAACTCGATCGTCCACCGCCGACCCGGCGTGCAGCCGGTTATTCAGGTCTTCTCTCAATCCACAAGGAATGGTCCAGCAATCTGCGTCAGGGATAACGGCGCCGGAATCGATCCGGAACACCAGGACACGATTTTCGGTCTTTTCAGACGCCTGCATGCTGACGCGACCAGCAACCGGACGGGCCTCGGCTTAACGCTTTGCCGAAAGATCGTGGAACGCTATAAAGGCCAGATCTGGGTGGAATCGGAACCGGGGAAAGGTGCCCTGTTTTGCTTCACCTTTGCTGAACAGGCCGCCCCCAAGTTTCTTGCCGCCAGCTCGGGCCGTACAGCCTGATTCCGGTCTTCTCGGGCCACCCTGGCTTGGTTCCTCAGTGAGGCTTGTCGGTCAGCGCTGCCACGCCGGGCAGTTCAATCCCCGCCAAAAACTCGAGCGAAGCTCCGCCCCCAGTGGAAATATGAGTAATTTTATCTGCCACCCCGGCGCTTTTGACCGCCTTCTCTGAATCGCCGCCGCCCACCACGGATACGGCTTCGGAGTCCGCGACGGCCTTGGCCAGCTCGACTGTGCCTTTATCGAAGGGCGGCATCTCGAAGATCCCCATCGGTCCGTTCCAGATTATGGTGTTAGCCGCTCGAATTTCGTTCGAGAATTTTTCGATCGTCTTCGGCCCGATGTCCACAGCAATCTGATCCGGCGCGATTTGCGTCATGACCTCGTGTGGCGCTCCCGGCTTGATGGTCTGGACAACAACGTGGTCGACGGGCAGAACAAGTTTTCCCGGATACTCATCGAGAAGTTGGCGCGCGAGATCGATTTTGTCCTCTTCGACCAGCGATTTGCCGGTGGGCTGCTTTTCAGCGCGCAAAAACGTGTACGCCATGGCTCCTCCGACCAGCACTTTGTCTACAACCTTGATCAGGTTTCGGATTACTTCTATCTTGTCGGAGACTTTGGCTCCCCCAAGCAGCGCCACGCACGGCCGCTCGGGATTCTGCGTAACCCGCGATAACCACTCGATCTCCTTATCCATCAGAAACCCGGCGGCTGCAAGGGGAAGGGAAGCGACGATTCCGACGGTTGAAGCGTGGGCCCGATGCGCCGTCCCGAACGCATCATTGATATAGAGATCGGCCAGCGAGGCGAGCTGCCGCGAAAACTCAGGATCGTTGGCCTCTTCTTCGGGATGGAATCGCAGGTTCTCGAGCAGCAGGATTTCCCCGGGTCCCGGCTTTAACGCCGTCACGGCATCACCGACGCTGTCGGGAGCCATCTTGACCTGCTTACCCAGCAGCTCGGAAAGCCGGGTAGCAATGGGCGCCAAGCTCATGTCGGGCCGTTGCTTTCCCTTCGGCCGTCCAAGGTGGCTGGCCAAAACCACACCCGCGGAGTGCTCGATCGCGTATTGTATGGTCGGCAGAGATGCTCTTATTCGTTTATCGCTGGTGATCTGTTTGCCCTCGAGCGGGACATTAAAGTCGACTCGGATGAAAACAGTCTTTTGGGCAAGGTCCAGATCCCTGATCGACAATTTGGCCATATAGACTCATTGTAGAAAGGAGCGATCTTCGATCGTATTTTAGGTGTTCGAATTGCAAGGACAGAAGGTAGTGCGCGAACTAACTCACCGCAGTCCTAAAATACGGTTAGAGAAACTGTTTCAAGTGGCACTATAATCCTTACACAGCAATTTTTTAAGTCCGATCGTACCGGTACCAACGTACTATGAGTGGACTTACGACGGTGCAAGCGCTTGAAAGAAATTGGATGTCAACAGTACCTATCCGTGTTCTGATCGCCGATGGGCAACCCATCGTACTTGAGGGGCTGCGAAAGCTCTTCGAGAACCACCCGGTTATCGAGGTGGTAGGGGAGGCGACCGATGGAGTGGACGCCATCGAAAGGACGGTTGTCCTTGAACCCGATGTGGTTCTCATGGACCTGAAGCTCCCAAGGGTGGATGGGCTAACCGTACTCCGTAGCATTCAAACGCGTGCACCTAAATCTAAGGTGATCGTCTTCTCCGGCCCGGAAAATCGGGAAGAGTTCGTCGAAGCTATGAAGCTTGGCTGCTCCGGCATTGTACACAAGGATGTTCCGACATCCCTGATCGAGAAAAGCATCGTGAAGGTGCACGCCGGCGAGATCTGGCTCGACTCGAACACCACTGTTGCGGTGATGCGGAAGTTTGCGTCACCTACCGACGCTCAGCCTACACCCGTTTCGAACGGAAAAACTCCACGCGAACGTGCTCAGCTCAGCCAGCGCGAACGCGAGATCATCATCTTAATCGCACAAGGCTATAAGAACAAGGAAATCGCTGAGAAGATGTTCATCACCGAGCAGACCGTAAAGAATCATCTGCACAATGTCTTCGACAAGCTTGGCGTTTCCGACCGCCTTGAATTAGCCCTGTACGCAATTCATAATAGTCTGCACTTACGACCGTAGCGCGAGTTCCAGCCCGGCGCTGGCCCAAGACGGCTGAGGAGCGACTCGGTCTCGCTGTTCACGTCCGGTAACCTTCATCATTCAAGGGTCAACTGAGCGACAATCGGAAGACCCGGGGTTTGCGCCGTTTAAAACCCCTAACTGATGAGCGGATTGCAGGACGAGATCACTAACCAACATCCTGACGAGCGCGAATCCGCCGGTACCTCTGATTCAGAAGAAACATCCGTTCCGTCGGACCCTCGCGAGGGTAAGCAATTCGGCGCGTATCGCGTGTTGAGACGACTAGGTTCCGGGGGAATGGGCCATGTCTATCTTGCGCTCGACACCCGCTTGGGCCGTCATACCGCGCTCAAGTTTCTACCTCAGGATTTACTTCGGGAACAAGATGCCCTCCACCGCCTCGAGCAGGAAGCCCGCACCGCTTCTGCTCTGAATCATCCAAGTATCCTCACGATTTACGAAATCGGCGAATCGCAGGGTGAACTCTTCATAGCAAGCGAGTTTGTCGAGGGCGTGACTCTCAAGAAGGCGATCCAACGCGGCACGCTCGACCCAGAGATGGCTATTCGTGTCGTTACCCAAATCGCGTCGGCTTTGATGGCCGCACACTCGGCGGGAGTCATTCACCGCGATTTGAAGCCCGCGAATGTCATGCTTCGGCCGGACGGCTATGTCAAAGTCATCGACTTCGGTCTCGCCAAACTTACCGAGGAGTCCTCGCTCAACGGACTCAAGCGTTCTGGTTTGAGCTTCACTGGTTCCGTGGTAGGGACAGTTGACTATATGTCGCCCGAACAGGCGCGTGGCGAAGACGTTGCTGCAAATACCGATCTGTGGAGTCTGGGAGTCGTCTTCTATGAGATGCTTTCCGGCCGCCGCCCGTTCAAGGGCGAGACCGAGAGCCATGTCATCGTCGCAATCCTCGACCGGCCTGCTGCGCCGCTAAATAATTTGGCTTCGTTCCCGAGAGGGGTCGGTCGCATTCTCGACCGTGCGCTTAAGAAAGACCCTGCTGAGCGTTATCAATCAGCCGAACAGCTGTTAGTCGATCTCGAACAGATCGACGTCTCGTCTGTGCGGCGCCAGCCGATCCGTTCCGGAGCGCGTCGGCGGGTTCGGCCGTATCATCTCGCGTTAGCCTCGCTTGTCCTGCTCTCGGCGGCAAGCAGCGTCTGGTGGTGGGGTCTGGGTGGCCGTTACAAAGTGCTCGAACCAGATTGGTTTCGCATCGATTCCGTCCAGCAGATAACTTCCAACGAGCGCATTCAGTTGGCCGCGATCTCACCGGATGGTAAGTATCTCGCCTTCATCGTGGGCGACCGCGGCGGCACGCAGTCCCTTCACCTCAAACAGCTGGATCAGCCCTGGGATGACGATCGAATCCCGAGCCGCAAAATCGATTACATCGGCTTGACCTTTTCGCCCGATAGCCGCGCCATCTACGAGGTCGAAGAGGAGCAAGCTACGCTGGTCGGCAAACTCTACACGGTGCCGATAGTGGGCGAGCGATCACGGCTTCCTCTTGTAGACAACATCGACGGCCCGGTGACCTTCTCGCCTGCGGGTGAACGCTTTGCGTTTGTGCGATGGGAATCGCCGTCTGCACTTCATCCCGCCTCTACGAAAAATTCAATTCTCATCAGTGCTCGGGATGGATCATCGCTTATTCCCTTGGTCAGCACCTGGGATTTCCGCATTTTCCGGCAGCTGGCGTGGTCGCCCGAAGGAAACAGGATCGCTGCAGTTGTCCACCAAACGTCTCTTCCCCGCGATCAGCTGTCAATTGACCTCTTCGGGCTGAATAAACACACGGAGGCGAGACCGCTCCCCAACTGGAATAACGTCAGCCAGATCTCGTGGGAACGAAAAACGAACATGGTGTTGTTATCCGCCGCCTCAGGCACGGAAGCCGATAATCGCCAACAGATTCGTGAAGTCGACCTCAACAGCGGCAAAATTCATGAAGTCACCAAGGACCTGAACGGGTACAGGAGTTTGTCGGCTACCGAAGACGGGCAGCACATTGCGGCCGTGCGAATCGACTTGCGCGCCAGACTCTGGGTGTCGAACGTAAACGACTTTCGCCATGGCCGCATAAGCCCGCTCGAAGCCCAAAGCAAGGCGAGCTTAGGCTGGCTCAACGAGTCTGATCTGGTGGTGAATTCACGTCTGACCGGTTATCCAAACACTGCCATTTTCACGACGAAGGACTACAGTGAAGCGAGCCTCACGAATGAGCCTTTCATAGAACAGCATGCCGTGCCCGTACCCGGCGCGCAGGCCATCGTCTTCTCATCCAACCGTTCCGGGCGCTTCCATATCTGGCGCTACGATCTGCCCACGAACGAGTACACCCAACTCACCTTCGGTTCTAGCTACGACGATGTGCCCGCAGTATCTCCTGATGGTCAGTGGGTTGTGTATGCATCTTCGATCACGAGTGAACCGGCGCTATACAGAGTCCCGGTCCACGGCGGCGCGACCGCTCGCGTCACCGATCTCCTCGCCACCGATCCGCAGTTTTCGCCCGATGGCAAATGGATCGCGTGCGTGGCCCGCGTAAAGCCGCCTAGCGACTGGAGCACCCTGGTCATATCGTTTGACGGAGCGCAGCCGAGCCGGATCGTCCCGAAGTCGCAGGAGCCGTTTCGCTGGTCGCCTTCGGGTGACTCGTTGACCAGTGCCCTTACGGATGAAAATGGCGTCTCGAACCTTTGGCAGATCCCGCTGGATGGATCGTCGCCCGTGCAACTCACTAACTTCGAAGATCAAACCATCTCAAGTCTCGCCTGGTCTCCCTCCGGAGATCGTGTCGCCTGCATTCGCCTGACCCTCGGTTCAGATGCCGTCCTTATCAACCGACAGAAACCTCGGTAATTGACACGCATCGCAGACTTTGGCTGCCGAAATGCTGAAGGAACCAGCGAGGAGATTTTGCAATGGCTACCACACCACAGACCAATGCCGCCTTCAGCGGTCACCCGGACCCAAAGAATCAGAGTCTGGCTCCGGATCCGGCCGATCCCCAGAAGAAGAAAAAAGGAACTAAGCAACCGGGCTCAGGAACAGCTACTGGCACAACTGTCGAGCCTGACAGTGGTCACGCCGATCCCAAGAATACCCTTTAGTTTGACAGGGGTGACTTCCGGGATTGGCAGCTGGCCGTTACAATAGAAGCTAGTCCCTGAAATGCCATCTTCTATTCAGGAGAGCCGGCGCTTACGCCGTTTGGCTCTCGAAGACGCCCTCGCTACACGTGTTCTCTTGCTCGATGGAGCAATGGGCACCATGCTGCAGGACCGTCACTTGACAGCTGAGGACTTCGGCGGCCCTGCCCTCGAAGGCTGCAATGAGAATCTGGTTCTCACCCGGCCCGACGTCATTCTCGATGTTCACCGAGCTTACTACGAAGCCGGCTCCGACATTGTCGAGACGAACAGCTTCGGCGGAACCAAAATCGTTCTGGCGGAATACGGCCTCCAGGACCAGTCTTATGAGCTGAACTTTACTTCCGCGAAACTGGCGCGCCAAGTGGCCGATGAGATCTCGTCGCCGGGCCGTTCGCGCTTCGTTGCCGGCTCCATGGGACCCACCACTAAGGCCATCTCGGTGACGGGAGGTGTCACTTTCCCGGACCTGGTAGCGAACTACTACGACCAGTCAAAGGCACTGCTCGAAGGCGGCGCCGACATTCTTCTGCTCGAGACGTGCCAGGACACCCGCAACATCAAAGCGGGCCTTCTCGCGATTGATCGGCTTGGCAAGGAACTCGATTACGTCATCCCGGTGATGGTTTCCGGAACAATTGAGGCGACGGGCACCATGCTGGGCGGTCAAACCGCAGACGCCCTCTATACGTCCATCTCGCATGCCCGCTTGCTCTCCGTGGGGTTGAATTGCGCTACCGGTCCTGAGTTCATGACCGATCACATCAGATCGCTGCACGAACTCTCGGCGACGCGTGTCTCCTGCTATCCGAACGCCGGCTTGCCCGATTCCGAAACCGGCCAATATCTTGAAACACCCCAAAGCCTCGCAGCGCAGATCGAGCGCTTTGTCGATCATGGCTGGCTTAACATCATCGGCGGCTGCTGCGGCACCAGGCCGGATCACATTCGCGCGCTGGCGGACATGTCTGCGGGCAAGAAACCGCGGCCTCTCAAACAGCCGACCCACCGCACCTACTTTTCGGGCATCGAGGTGGTCGAGGCCGAAGACAGCAATCGCCCTTTGATTGTCGGGGAGCGCACTAATGTAATCGGTTCCCGGCTGTTCAAGAACCTGGTTGCGGAAGAGAAATGGGAGGAAGCGACCGAGATCGCTCGCCGCCAGATTCGCAACGGCGCTCACATAATCGATGTCTGCCTGCAGACCAGCGACCGCGACGAGATCAAGGATATCCCGCCCTTCTATGAGAAGTTGATCCGAAAGATCAAGGCGCCGATCATGATCGATACCACCGATCCCCTGTCGGTCGAGCTTTCGCTGACCTACTGCCAGGGCAAGAGCATCATCAACTCGGTGAATCTTGAGGACGGTGAAGAGAAATTCGAACGCTTGTGCCCGATAGCGCGCGAATACGGCGCGGCGCTGGTGGTCGGCTGTATCGATGAAGATCCCGTCCAGGCGCAAGCCTTCACGCGCGAGCGGAAGGTGGCTGTCGCCGAACGCTCGGTTGCTCTGCTTACCTCCAAATACGGCATTCAGCCTGAAGACATCATCATCGATCCCCTGGTGTTTCCATGCGCTACAGGCGATGAGAACTACATCGGCGGCGCGGTCGAGAC
Organism: Terriglobia bacterium; assembly: GCA_963723645.1. Taxonomy (GTDB): domain Bacteria; phylum Acidobacteriota; class Terriglobia; order Bryobacterales; family Bryobacteraceae; genus Bog-105. The sequence continues at coordinate 78,040 of CAVRRR010000002.1, read as the reverse complement.
GATCGAGTCAATCCGACTCATCAAACAGCAGATCCCGTACGTCAAAACTGTCCTCGGCATCTCCAACATCTCCTTTGGTCTGCCCGCTGCTGCCCGCGAGGTTGTCAACTCCGTTTTCCTCTATTACTGCACCAAGGCAGGGCTGGATCTCGCGATCGTAAACTCCGAGAAACTGGAACGATTTGCTTCGATTCCGGAGGAGGAGCGACGGTTGGCCGAGGCGCTGCTGTTCAATACACCTCCGGCGGAGGTGCCTGCCGGCCATCCGAGTACAGCGCTCCTTCGATCTGAACATCATGATTGGAGATTGCAATCGCGTGACCAGAAAGCTGCAATAAATCAATTCCACATTGCGGCTATCTCCGAACATTTCCGGGGTGCAACGGGCAGGCAGAAGAAGAAAACCGCTGATCTACCGCTCGACGAGCGCCTGGCGAACTACATTATTGAGGGCACCAAAGACGGCCTCATTCCCGATCTTGATCTCAAGCGCGCCGAGGGTACTCCGCCTCTCGACATCATCAATGGGCCGCTCATGGCAGGTATGTCGGAGGTGGGACGGTTATTCAACAACAACGAACTGATTGTTGCGGAAGTTCTGCAGTCCGCTGAAGCGATGAAGGCTGCCGTCAGCCATCTCGAGCAATTCATGGAGAAGTCCGAGAGCTCCGCCCGAGGCAAAATTGTGCTCGCGACAGTGAAGGGTGATGTGCATGATATTGGCAAGAATCTGGTCGAGATCATCCTCAGCAACAACGGGTACACTGTCGTCAATCTCGGAATCAAGGTGCCGCCTGACGATCTGATCAAGGCCTATCACGCCCATCAGCCTGACGCCATCGGTCTTTCCGGCCTTCTCGTGAAGAGCGCCCAGCAGATGGTCACTACTGCAGGCGACTTCAAAGACGCCGGTATTCACGTTCCGCTTCTCGTGGGCGGAGCTGCTTTATCTGAACGGTTCACGAAGACCAAAATCGGTCCCAGCTACGGCTCTCCCACCTTCTACGCGAAAGATGCCATGACGGGTCTGCGGATGATGAACGAGATCACCGATCCTGTGATCCGGGCGGAAGTTCTCAAGCGTCACATCTTTCGGGATGCGCCGGCGGAAAGCGTCGTTGCCGAACCGGTCTTCATCCCCTCAGGTGAGCGTCGCAGCCCGAAGGTTCACACCGATATCGCCATCCCGCCTGCGCCCTACACGGATCGCCGGGCCCGCACGATTCCAAATCTCGCCGACGTGTGGAGCTACATCAACCCATACATGCTGTATGGCCGCCATCTGGGCTTCAAAGGCAACTTCGAAAAGCTTTTAGCCGAGCGCGACCCGAAGGCGCTCGAACTCTTTCACTTCGTGGAAGATGTGAAACAAAAGGCCGCGAAGTTTATGAAGGTCCGTGCAGTATGGCAGTTCTTCGAAGCCGAGAGGGCAGGGAACACGCTGAAGCTTTACGCCCCTGGCGCTTCCACGCCGGTAGAGAGTCTCGATTTTGGACGGCAGGCCAAGTCAGATGGCCTATGTCTCAGTGATTACGCGCTCGATCCGCAAGACGGAAAACGCGATCACATCGCCATGTTTGTAGTTACCGCCGGACAGGGAGTGCTCGAAGCTTCCCAGGACGCGAAAGGTCGCGGGGATTATCTCGAAGCGCACGCTCTGCAGGCGCTCGCTATCGAAACGGCGGAGGGCGCGGCCGAGTGGCTTCATCGCCGGATTCGCGAAGACTGGGGTTTTCCGGATCGGCCCGAGATGACTATGCAGGAGCGCTTCACGTCGCGCTATCGCGGAAAACGATACAGCTTCGGTTATCCCGCGTGCCCGAATCTTGAGGATCAAGCCAAGCTGTGGAAGCTTCTTACTCCCGAGGAGATCGGCGTCCAGCTTACCGAAGGGTTCATGATGGAGCCCGAGGCGAGCGTCTCCGCCCTGGTCTTCCATCACCCGGATTGCGTCTACTTCAGCGCTGCCGAAGAGACCGAACCCGCTTACGCCTGAGCGGCTACTCTTTTACCGACTTACCTTCCATCAAGGTTGACCAGTTCGTTCCGTCTTTTGACGTTTCGAATTTTAAGGTGAACATGGTCGGCGAGACCAGCTTTTCGATGTAGTGCCACTTGAATGGGCTGGTTTGACTGGAGGGCTCCGTGCTGGTCCATGTGAGAGTGTCTCCCTCCAGCGTTCCCGTCGCGGAATTGCGTTCATCCCCTATCACCGCGTTATACGTGTACACCTTCTGCGCTACATCGTAGCCGAAGGTCATCCGCTCGGTTCCGCTCCCCGTCGGTGCCTTGAACGTGTTCGTGCCAGTGACGAAGAACTTTCCCGGCTTCCATGTATAGGTGTCGGTCGAGGTATATTTCCCGCCCGGTCCCATGGGGCTTGGCTTCACATCCGCTTCGGTCCGCCATGTGCCGATGAAGTAACTGAGTTTCTGCAGCTCAGGTGCCGGTGTGGGCGCATGTTCTTCCTGTCCGAACGTGGCGCCTGGGTAGAGCAGTGAAATCAATGCGTAGATGGCAAGGCTGCGATGCATAAGGTCCTTCGAGAAATTAAACCAGCTTCGCAGTGTTCTTTGCAATCTGTTCGTCTTCCTGCGAAGGCAGTACCTCGGTGGCAAACTGCCCCAGGAACGCCAGACCGGCACAAATTTCTTCCCGCAAATCGGAAGCATGCTCGCCAATCCCGCCAGTGAAGACCAGTTTGTCCAGACCGCCTAACGCCGCAGCCATCCCGGCAATCGCTTTCCGAACCTGGTAACAAAACATCCGCAGCGCTAAATCCGCCTTGCTGTCCTGTGCCCGCCGGCTGACGAGTTCCCGTACATCGCTGCTTGCGCCGGAAACGCCAAGCAACCCGGATTTATGATCGAAGACTTGCTCGAGCTGCTCTGAGCCTTCGAAGCCATGCCGTAAAAGGAAAACAATCAGGCCCGGGTCGAGATCTCCGCACCGTGTGCCCATCATTACGCCCCCGGTCGGTGTCAATCCCATCGAGGTGTCCACCGAAATACCGTTGCGGATGGCTGTGATGCTCGAGCCGTTTCCCAGGTGAGCCGCTACTAGCCGTTCGGGGATCGGCTGAAGCTGCGCCACGATCGATTCGAGCGACAGGCCGTGAAATCCATACCGCTCCACTCCAAGTTCTCGCACGTTCTCGGGCAATGCATACGTTTTGCTCACGTCCGGCATCTTGCGATGGAACGCCGTGTCCAGGCAGACTGCTTGCGGTACACCCGGCAGCTTCTGCTGCACCGCCTTGAGCGTAGCCAGCGCTGCCGGCAAGTGCAGCGGCGCGTACTCAACCGCCGATTCCAGCGTCTTCAGAACCTCCGCAGTTACGAGCGTATGTTCTCGTAAGCGCGGGCCGCCATGCACAAACCTGTGGCCCGCCGCATCGAAGCATGCTGCTGCGCGCTCGGTCAAGATGCTGAACGCATGATCTAGCGCAGCCGCATGGTCCGCGAATGAGAGCCGCGCCTCTTCCCGCTGCTCTCCCGCCTTCCGAATCCAGAAGCTGCCGCTCGGCTGCCCTATCTCTTCTGCTTCGCCTTCGTAAATCAGCCGAGTGCCGTTCGCCTCGCACGCATAAACGCCAAATTTCAGAGAAGAGGATCCGCAGTTGATCGCCAGGATCGTCCGTGCGGCTGAACTCAATATGGCCACTTCCAATCGCGCGTCTCGGGCCTGTCCGTGCCCTTTTCGTGCGCGTAATTGATGCTGTCGATGATTTCGTTTTTCAGCCACTCCTTAACCGATGCCCCAGCCGATTGCAGCCGTGGCACTCTGTCGATCACGTCTATGGCGAGATTAAATCGGTCCACCTGATTCTCGATGGCAAGTTCGAGCGGCGTGTTGATGTTGCCTTTCTCCTTATAGCCCCGGACGTGCATGTTCTCGTGGTTTGCGCGTTTGTACGTCAGCTTGTGGATCAGCCAGGGATAGGCGTGGAAGTTGAAAATCACCGGCTTATCTCTCGTGAACAGCGTGTCGAAGTCGCGGTCCGACAGTCCATGCGGGTGCTGTGTCTCCGGCTGGAGCTTAAACAGATCCACCACATTCACGAAGCGCAGTTTGAGGTCGGGGAACTTATCCCGCAACATCGCCGTCGCGGCTAGCGCCTCCATCGTAACGATGTCTCCGGCGCACGCCAGCACAACATCCGGCTCATGCCCCTGGTCGGTACTCGCCCATTCCCAGATACCGATCCCCTTCGTGCAGTGCCTGACCGCGTCATCCATGTCCAGGTACTGCAAATGCTCCTGTTTGTCTGCCACGATGACGTTCACGTAATCCACGCTGCGCAGGCAGTGATCAGCCACACTCAGCAGGCAATTCGCATCGGGCGGCAGATAGATCCTCGTCACTGTCGCGCTCTTGTTTGTTACAAGGTCCAGGAATCCCGGGTCCTGGTGCGTGAATCCGTTATGATCCTGCCGCCATACGAGCGAGGTAATCAGAATGTTGATCGACGAGATCGGCGCTCGCCAGGGTAGATCGAGCTTCGATTTTTCCAGCCATTTCGCATGCTGGTTGAACATCGAATCGATAACGTGGATGAACGCCTCGTAGCTTGAGAAAAATCCGTGCCGGCCCGTCAGCACGTATCCTTCGAACCAGCCTTCGAGAGTATGCTCGCTGAGCATTTCCATCACCCGCCCGTCGAGCGCGAGCTCTCCGCCGTCCGCGTCTTCAGGCTTGTACTCGGCCACCCAAGTCTTCTTGGACGCTTCGTAGATGGCCTCGAGCTTGTTTGAAGCTGTTTCATCCGGGCCGAACACGCGGAAATTCGTCATGTTCTTCCGCATTACGCCGGCTAAGTAGTGTCCGAGTACCTCGGTGGGCGATAGCTCCGAGGTCCCGGGTTTTTCAACGGCTACTTTGTAATCGCGGAAATCGGGCAAACTGAGCGGCTTGCGCAGGAGTCCGCCATTCGCATGTGCATTTGCGCTCATGCGCCGTGTCCCTTTGGGGGGCAGATCTCGGAGTTCCTCCCTTAAGCGCCCGTTTTCATCGAACAGTTCCTCCGGCTCGTAACTGCGCATCCACTTCTCTAACTCTGCCCGATGTGCCGGGTTTTTGATATTGAGGATCGGAACCTGGTGCGCTCTCCAATAGCCCTCCACTTTGTGACCATCCACTTCCTTCGGTCCTGTCCAACCTTTGGGGCTCCGGAGGATCACCATCGGCCAGCGCGCGCGCTCAGCCTTGCCGCTCTTTCGCGCCTGCTCCTGAATAGAGCGAATCTCGAGGACGCACCGTTCCAGCGTCGCTGCCATGTCCCGGTGCATCTCCGCTGGATCGTCGCCTGCGACTACGTAGGGATTCCATCCGTAGCCTTTGAACAGATGCTCCAGTTCTTCTGGCGTGATTCGGGCGAAGATCGTCGGGTTAGCGATTTTGTATCCATTCAAATGCAGGATCGGAAGCACGGCGCCGTCGCGCACAGGATTCAGGAACTTGTTTGAATGCCAGGACGTGGCCAAAGCCGCTGTTTCGGCCTCTCCATCTCCCACCATCACGTTTACGATCAGTTCCGGATTATCGAACGCTGCTCCAAATGCATGCGAGACGCTGTACCCTAACTCGCCGCCTTCATGAATTGAACCCGGAGTCTCCGGCGTGCAATGGCTGCCGATTCCTCCCGGAAACGAAAATTGATTGAAAAATTTGCGAAGGCCCTCTTCGTCTTCGCTCTTGTCAGGATAAATCTCCGAGTAGTGCCCTTCGAGATAACAATTGGCCAGAACGGCTGGCGCTCCGTGGCCCGGACCCGAGATATAGATCATGTCCAGGTCATACTTCTTGATTAGTCTGTTCAGATGAACCCATGTGAGTGTCTGCCCCGGATCTGATCCCCAGTGGCCTAGTAACCGGTTTTTAATATGTTCGGGCTTCAGCGGCTCGCGAAGTAAGGGATTCTGCCAGAGGTAAATCATGCCGGCGCAGAGGTAGTTGCAGGCGCGCCAGTAAGCATCCATCAACCGAAGCTCTTCTTCCGAAAGCGCCTTCTGGCCGGAATTGGCGGAGAGTGTCGCAGCAGCTTGTGGCATCATCCACCATTAGCACGAAAGCGCGACCTTCAAAACTTCCAGGCAGCTTCTTCACCGGCCCGTAATCTTCCTGATGAATGCCACCTCGTCAGGCTTATACGGTGTGCCGTCTTCGCGGAAGATGTCGTGGAACCATACTCTCGGTTTGCGGTTGACGTATGGCCTCTGCCACGAATCCCAGGGCAGATACGTCTGTGACTTTCCCGCTACGAATCCCCAGTTGATCATTCCTATCTTCGCCTCTTTCGCGAGCGGAAGAATAGCCTGGAACGTGCTGCCTTTCGGCCGAGCCATGTACTCGGTACAGATCAGCGGCCGTTGAAATGTTTGCAGCCACTTCACTTCGTCTTCGAAGATGTGCGGGCGGTCGTAGTTATGGAATGAAACAATGTCGGAAAGTGTAAGCTGTTCTTTCGCCATGGGCGACAGAGTGTCTGGCGCGTGCGGATCTTCATGCCAGATACCGCTGGTCAGGGGCTGCTGCGGATCCGCCGACCTCGCCCACTCGAAAGCCTTGGGCAGAAGGGCCAGCACGAGCTCTACTTTATTCTTCGGCTCCAGGTTTCCGTAGCTCGATCCGTTCGGATTATCGGGCTCGTTCCATATGTCCCATCCGAGAACCCGGTCGTCCTTCGCGAACGCTCCCACCACTCCTTTTACATACTCCTCGAGCCGCGGGTATTGCGAAGGATCCTGCAAGGCCGCTGCGCCCGGGCTCTGTACCCAGCGCGAATTATGTATGCCAGGCCGCGGTGCAGGCTGCTTCCCAAGCTTCGGAAACGGGTCCCAGCAAGAGTCGAATAAAACGAACAGCGGTTTGATGTGGTGTTTCGCGCATAAACCAAGGAACGTGTCGATGCGTTTCTTGAAGCCGTCGCGGTCCTGCTTCCATAGAAGATCGTGCAGAAAGACACGCATGGTGTTCATGCCAACTCCCTCTGCCCAGCCCAACTCGAGGTCGATTCGATTGGCATCGAAAGTCTCGGCCTGCCACATCTCGAGCTCATTTGCTGCGTAGGCCGGCAGGTAGTTGCTGCCTACCAGCCATGGTTCCCTGGCGTACCACTGGTTGGCGGCTTCCGGCGTCCAGCGCGGCTGCTGCGCCCACAGTGTGGCGCTCAACAGCAGCAAACCAAGCGATCGGGATAACAATTTCACTCCACGATTCTTGCACGCTGCTCGCTTTAGGGTGCCAGTCTGAAATTGATCGTTATCGTTGTCAGAACCTCTACGGGCTCTCCATTCAGCATCGTGGGTCTGTACTGCCATTTGAGAATTGCATCCCGTGCGGCGTCCACCAGCAGCGGATGTCCCCGCAACAGACGTAGATTCTCAACTTTCCCTTGCTTGCTGATAATTGCCGTGAACTCGACAGTACCTTCTACACGCGCTGATTTGGCGAGTGCCGGATAAGCGGGCTGCACTCTGCTGATTACGTTAGCCTCTGCGACCACACCACCGATGCGAACGGGCCCACTCGGCTTGGGCTTCGCTGGCGCGAACGTCGGCGGCGGAGGTCCTGTGCCGGCCGAAGCGAACAGCAGCGCGTTTCCACCCGCCCCGGGCTCAGCCAGTGAAGTTGTCCCGCCGAGATCTGGCGCTGCAGGAACGTCGTTGATTTCATAAACGTGTTTCGGAACCGCGGAAGGCGCAACAAGCTTCGAACCTTGCAGCACCCGGGCAGCGGGCGCCGGATGCGTCTTCGCAAGCAAAGGTTTCGGGGCCGATGGTGGAGGCGGAGGAGCCATCAACATGCTCTTGAGCTGCGCTGTAGGTAAAGTCTGTGTGTAAAGAAGTGGAACCAGAACCAATAAGCAGATCATCGCGACCTGCAAAGCGGTGGAAGCGGCTACGGTATACGGCTTCCTTGTATGCTGGACGCCGTCGACAAATGTTTGGCTGAACATAGTGACTCTCTTTCTCTAGCTGCCTAACTGCAGAGTCACGATCGTGATGTGTCAGGCTCGAGCGCTTCGCAGCCTGTTTATTACTTGTTCAGACACCGTCCTTCGCCTGCAAGTTCCCGCGAGGAAACTTAGTTCCGGACGCTACTTACTACCTCGATTAACTCGTTCGGCTGGTTTATGACGAAGTCAGGCTGAACTATTTCGAGCGTCTCCGGCTGCAGTCCCCATGTCACTCCGCAGCTTGGCACGCCGGCATTCCTGGCCGTTTGAATATCCACGCTGCTATCCCCAACCATCAGCGTCTCGGCCAACGGCGCGGATACTTCTTCTGCAATCCGCAAGATTCCTATTGGATCGGGCTTCTTGTTCGGGAACGTGTCGCCTCCGCAAACGGATTTGAAACAACGTTGGATTCCGAGCGCGCCAAGAATATCGAAGCTGATCTTACATGGCTTATTGGTCAGCACGCCCAATTCGTTTCCGCTCGCGGCCAGATCTTGCACCACCTCGCGAACACCGTCGTAGAGCTTTGTGTGCTCGAGCGCGTGTGCCCGATAATACTTCAGAAAGAAAGCCAGTGCCTCAGCTGCCGTTCGCTCCGACACCTCCGGCCCCATCGCGCGCCGGACGAGTGTAGCGGCCCCATTTCCTACGTACGAATTGATCACCTGCTGCTCGAGCGGCCCAAGCCCGAATTGGGCGCGTGTAGCGTTGGTCGAGATCGCCAGGTCTTTGCTCGAATCGATGAGCGTTCCGTCGAGGTCGAAGATGATTAGCAATCTCTATTTTCAACCATCATGTTTTTTAAGCTGAAGCATGAGTCGAAACACCCAGGTCTGGCGAGTGCTCGCGGGGTTGCTTCTCTTCAGTGCTGCTTTCGGCTACGTCGAAGCCGCCGTGGTCGCATATCTGCGAAGCATCTATACGCCGATACGGCTCCAGTTCTACCCTGGTTCACCGATGGCTGACTTGTTCCCGCTTCTCTCTCTCGAACAGCTGCGCACCCTCGGGCCGGCGCACACCGCGCGGCTCCAGATAGAGCTTGGCCGTGAATTCGCCACTCTGTTGATGTTAGGAGGCATCGCCCTTACTGCTGCCCGCACCGTGCGCGGAGGCATTGCCGCCTTCTTCGTGTGCTTCGGAGTGTGGGACATCACCTTTTACGTCTGGCTCAAGGTCCTGCTGGCCTGGCCGGCGTCGCTGTTTACTTGGGATATTCTTTTCCTGCTGCCCGTACCCTGGGTCGGGCCAGTGCTCGCTCCCGTTCTGGTCTCCGTCTCGATGATCCTGGCCGGAGTCGTGGTTCTTTGGCGCGAGGAGAGTCCCGCTCCCGTCAGGATCGGTGGCTTGCATTGGATCGGCATCGTCCTCGGAGGCTGTCTCGTCTTCGCCGCCTTCATCGCCGATTTCCGCAACACCGCGGCCGGAGGCTATCCGCGAAGCTTCCATTGGGCTTTGTTTCTCACGGGCGAAGTTTGCGCCATACTCGCATTTTCGAGCGCAGTGTTTCAGACCGGCTCAGCCCGCTACCGACATCGAAGCCTGTAGCTGTGTGTTCTTTAAGCCTGCGTCTGTTTGGGTTGCGGCTGCGCCCAGAAGTGCTTGAGGTTTTGCCACTGCTGGGTGAACGAATCCTTCAGTTCACGGGGTGCGGCCTGAGCTAATGCCGCCGCTACTTGGCTGGCGTAAGGCAGCACGCGCGAGTTCTCCAGAAACCCTGGTACAGGCGAAGGCATAAACGCGACGAGAATCGCCGCAAAGGTTGCCACCATCAGGATGCCCCGCACGAAACCCGCTACCCCGCCGAGGAAATGATCGAACCAGGAGAGCCCGATCCATCGGAAAAGATTCGCCAGCAAAGCGGCCAGCAATGCACCAACGATCAGGATGCCGAAAAAAATGATCAGAAACCCGAGCATGTCCGCCAGTGCGGGTGTGCTCACGTACGGCAGCAGCTTCTCGCCCACAATCCGATAGCACCAGAATCCCAGGAGCAGTCCCGCAACCGTAGCGATGAGCCCAATTACCACCCGCGCGAATCCCGACTTCAAGCCGGCCGCGATGGACACGGCGACGACCAGCGCCAGAACTACGTCGAACCAGTTGAATGGCATCGCTTCGAATTCTACCTGTCTTGAGCCTTCGAATGCACGCCCGTGATGCGTCGGTAGGCCTCCTGGTACTTCTTGCTCGTCTTCGCGATAACCTCGGGCGGCAGCACCGGCGCGGGCGGCTTCTTATCCCACGCCAGAGTCTCCAGGTAGTCGCGTACGTACTGCTTGTCGAAGGAAGGCTGTGCCCCGCCGGGCTTGTACGTGTCCGCCGGCCAATAGCGCGAAGAGTCGGGTGTCAGCACTTCGTCCGCCAGTACCAAATCGTCACCCACAAAGCCAAACTCGAATTTTGTGTCCGCCAGGATTATGCCGCGTTCGAGCGTATAATTCGCCGCCTTGGCATAAATCTCAAGCGTCAGATCCCGCAGGCGCACCGCCAGATCTCTTCCAACCTGTTCTGCTACGGCACTGAAGGAAATGTTCTCGTCGTGCCCGCTCTGCGCCTTGGCGGCGGGTGTGAAAATCGGCTCTGGCAAGCGGTCTCCATTCCGCAAACCCGTCGGGAGCGGAATCCCACATACGGTTCCGCTCGCCTGATACTCTTTCCATCCGGAACCCGCCAGATATCTGCGCGCCACGCACTCCACCGGGATCATACGCGCCTTCTTGACCAGCATCGAACGGCCCTCTAACATGCCGCTAAACTCTGCGACGCTGTCCGGATACTTGCCTACATCCGCCGTTTCGAGATGCGAACGCACCGTTCCTTTCAAAAACTCGAACCAGAACAGCGACATCTGTGTCAATACGCGTCCTTTGCAAGGGATCCCGCTCCCGAGCACGCAATCAAACGCCGAGATGCGATCGGATGCGACAAATAGCAGTTGCTTGCCGGCGTCGTAAATGTCGCGAACTTTCCCCCGCCCGGCTAGCGGCAAAGGCAGATCGGTCTCAAGAACCACAGGGTCGGGGCACACAATGCTTTCAGTATTCAACAGTAGCCTGCCGGGTTATTACCCTAAAAATGAGCTCAGTTTCGCCTCGCATTTGCCTCGAAAACCCTCCAAATGGGCCTTTTTTGTCCCGATTTGTTCGCTTCTTGCCCGCTACGAAGATAGCGCTGAGCCGTTCGGCGCGTAATGTCTGAAGGGCCGTAAACGAAAGCAGCCAAGGGAGATAAAAAATTCCCATCGATGCGTGACCGTCCGGCGGCGCGTCAAAGCACGCCCCAAACTACCTGTTTTGCAGGCCCCTTTTTTTAGTAACGGGGAGAAAAGCCGCTGCCCTCTCGAAACGACCCTCGCTTAACTTGAATTCCTGGCCTTCATCATCGCGTCCGCCCAGCGGTACGCCTCGGTCGCTAACTTCTCGTGCGCTACGTCTTCCGTTTGCTTGTCGGACCGCGCTGCAAAAGCCGTCGACTGCGGAAGATGGCTTAGTAAGGCCGTAAGTGCTGCCGCCGCGAACTTGTCGCGCAGCTCCTCGGGACGTTCGTTTGTGGACTCCACGTCCACAGTCTAGCCTTTGCGCCCCTCAGCCTTCCGGCTCGCCGGCCCCAGGTTCACGGCGGACTCGAGACCGGTTCCGAAAGAAGCTCATCGCAAAAGGTATCTCGTCCGGATAAGCCGCGCACCATGCCACAATGCGCTCCAGCCGCAGCATGTCATCCTGAATGGCGCTGATCTCCATCAGTTCCGCCTCGACCACTTGTTCGTCTCGTTTCATCTCGCTGAAGTGTTCGATGCTGAGCGCAATACCTTGCCCGGCAGCGCACCAGTCATCTCTCCATGCTCAATCACCGGAACTCCATTCACGATGACATACTGCATTCCCGCCGCAAGTTGATTCGGCTTCTCGAAAGTCGCCGTGTCCCGCACCCTCTCGGGGTCAAAGACAACGATATCGGCCCACATCCCCGCCTTAAGAACGCCCCGGTCGGTTAAACGCATGCGCTGCGCCGGCTGGGCGCTGAATTTCCGAATCGCATCGGGAAGCGTCAGCAGCTTGTCTTCGCGTACGTATTTCCGCAAAATGCGCGGGAATGTTCCATAGGCGCGCGGATGCGGATGCTCGCGGCCCAGGATTCCGTCCGGTGCGGTGCCCTGCGAGTCGTTGTCTACCGAAACCCACGGCTGCTCGAGTGCGCAGGCCACATCCTTCTCCGACATTCCGAACACCGCTACGGACATCCCGGGATCCTCAATCAGCAGGTCGAAGATTGTGTCGATCGCGTCCTTACCCTGCTCCTTCGCAATCTGCGCAATCGTCTTACCCTGCTCAGGAAGGAGCTTCGGATTCGTGACAACGCTGACCAGTATGGCTTCCGGTCCCGGGATCTCCAGCCACTCGTTGTCCCACCCCGAACGGTCTTCCTGCATCTGCTTTCGAACGCGTGTCCGGACCGCTGGATCTTTCAACCGACCAACCATCTTCGCGTCTCCTCCATCGTGCACCCAGGGTGGAACGAACGCCGAAAACGAATTGAACCAGGCTGGATAAGCGTAGGTGTCCGCTTCCACATCGATGCCGCTGCGCCTTGCCGCATCGATCCGGCTCACAATCTCAGGCATGCGTCCCCAGTTGCGCTTTCCTGCAGCCTTCAAGTGCCAGATTTCGACCGGTATCTTGGCCTCCTGGCCGATGCGGAAGGTTTCGTCGAGCGACTGATTGATCGCATCGCCTTCGCTGCGCATATGCGTTGCGTAGATGCCGCCGAGTTTGGCCGCTTCACCCGCGAGCGCAATCAATTCTTCCGTGCTCGCATACGGAGCCGGTGCGTACTGAAGCGCTGTAGAGAGACCAACAGCGCCTTCGAGCATCGACTGCCTGACGAGCGCTTTCATGCGTTCCAGTTCAGCCGGCGTGGGAGCGCGATCATCCTCTCCGATAACCACTCGCCGAACCTGCGTTGCCCCGACATAACTCGCCAGATTGATTCCGATGCCTTGTTTTTCCAAGCGCGCGAAGTACTCGGAAAAATTCAGCCAGTCAGCCTTCAGTCCGTAGTGCGCGAACCCGGGCTGATCTTCTGCGAGCAAATGCGGGGTGCTCGGTGCTGCTGAGTTTCCCTCGCCCGTTATCTCCGTTGTTATCCCCTGGAAAATCTTCGACGGCACCTTCGGATTCACCAGAATCGAGGTCTCAGACTGGCCGAGCATATCGATGAATCCGGGAGCGACAGTAAGCCCGTGCGCGTCGACTGCATGCTTCGCGCGCGCGTTCTGAAGCGCGCCGATCGCGACGATCTTCCCGTTCCTGATCCCAATGTCTCCCGAGTACCAGGGCGAGCCCGTCCCGTCCAGGATGTGCCCGTTGCGGATTACCAAATCTAGCTCTTGGGCATTGCTAGCCGTGGCGAGAAGAACAACGGCGAGAAGAACAGGAGCACGTTTTCGCAAGCAACATTGGGCGCGGGAAAGCTTCCGTCCGCCCTCCCGCGCGAAGAGCAGTTACTGTCCTTGTCCCGCAGCCGCCGGTTGCTGCGACAGCGAAGCCACGTTGTCGTTATTTACGACGAACGCGCCCGTGTCCACAAAGGTCGGGTACGGAGAGAATACATTCTGCGCCCAGTTACCGGAAAGCGGCTTCGCCGGATGCAGATGGATGTCGCCCAGCAGCATGGTCCCGTAGTAAGCCATCGTGTATGGTTTCTGCGCGATGGTTGCTGAAATCACGCCTTTTTTGATCCAATCCACCGTTCCGGGATCGGTATCCATGGCAATGATCTTGATCTTGCCGTTCATGCTGGACCGGTTCACCACGTCAGCTACTGCGGGGCAGGCCAAAGCTTCCAGGCAGATAAAGGCGTCCACCTTGGCTTTGGAGTCAATCAACTTCTTGGCGGCGTCAAAGGCAAGGTCGGAGTTCCCGTTCATGTCCACCACCTGCATCACCTGTATGTTGGTGTGATCCGCGAATGCCGCCTGGTATCCGGCCAGTCTTTCTTTCAAATTCACCTGGGTCGGGATAGTGAAGATAACCACGTTGCCCTTGCCGTTCAGGAGCTTGGCGGCAAGTTTGCCGCCGATGTTGCCGGCATTGAAATTATCGGTTCCGACGAAAAAGAGTCGCTTGCTGTCGGGAGCGTCGGCGTCAATCGTGAGCACCGGAATCCCTCCATCTACGGCCGCATTGATTTCACTCCCCAAAACATTGGCATCCGATACCTGTACCAGGATGCCGGCCGGTTTTTCGGCCACTGCTCGCCGGAATGCATCACGTTCGCCTTGCGGGTCGTGTCCGTCCGGTCCCTGCAGCTCTGACTTCACCTTCATCTCTGCCGTGGCGTGATTCAAGCCCTGCACGGCCGATTGCCAGTAGGGAATCTTCGTATTGTCCGCCACCAGAATGTACTTCTCCGCGGGTTCGTGACCCCCGCCGGCACATCCATTTGTCAGAACAATGGCGGCCGAAAGTAAGGCCGGAGTGATGAATCGTCCTGCGTTTCGCATTTACTATACCTTGCGCGAAAGTTTATCATGATGAGCCGCGATTTCCCGCTGCGGTCCCATCGCAGGGCGCCGTGAGATAATCATGCGCGCTCCTCCTGTAAGCGAAAGTAAACAGCCGCAAGCGGTGGTAAATCGACCGTGAGCGAATATTTGCGGCCGTGTGCTGGAACCGGTACTGCTTCCACCCCTCCAAAATTTCCTCTGCCGCTTCCCCCGTATTGCTTAGCATCCGTGTTCAGCATTTCTCGCCAGAAACCCTTTTGCGGCACGCCGATGCGATAATTCATGCGCGGAACCGCACTGAAATTGCACACAATCGCGATACAGTTACCGCTCGCGGGTCCCTTTCGCAGAAAGCTCAGCACGTTCTGCTCGCTGTCCTGGTTGTCGATCCATTCGAAACAGGCAGGCGAACTCTCATGCACATGCAGCGCCGCCTCCGATCGATAGATCTGGTTCAAGTCGCCTATCAACAACCTCACCGCGGCATGCGGCACTGCCTCGAGCAGACTCCAGTCCAGGCTGCGGTCGTGGTTCCACTCGCTCAGTTGCGCAAACTCGCCGCCCATGAAGAGAAGCTTCTTGCCCGGCTGCGCGAACATGTATCCGAACAGGAGACGGAGATTCGCGAACTTCTTCCATTCGTCGCCCGGCATCTTTCCAACGAGCGAGCCTTTGCCGTAAACCACCTCGTCATGCGAGAGCGGAAGGATAAAGTTCTCGCTGAACTCATACACCGCCCGGAAGGTCAGTTCGTGGTGGTGATACTTGCGAAAGATCGGATCTTGCGACATGTACTGCAGCGTGTCGTGCATCCAGCCCATGTCCCACTTGAAGCCGAATCCCAGGCCTCCCACGTAGGTCGGCTTCGACACCATGGGCCAGGCAGTTGATTCCTCCGCGACAGTCTGAACGTCCGGACGAATGCGGTAGACGTCTTCGTTAAGCCGGCGAAGAAAGCCGATTGCGTCCAGGTTTTCGCGGCTGCCGTATTGGTTCGGAATCCATTCGCCAGGCTTCCGTGAATAATCCAGATACAGCATCGAAGCGACAGCGTCTACCCGCAGACCGTCCGCGTGATACTGGTCAAGCCAGAACAAAGCGCTGCTCAGGAGGAAGCTGCGCACCTCACCGCGGCCGTAGTCGAAGATGTAGCTATTCCAGTCCGGGTGAATCCCGCGCCGAGGGTCCGCCGGTTCGTATTCGTGCGCACCGTCGAAAAAGCCGAGCCCGTGCTCGTCCTGCGGAAAATGCGATGGCACCCAATCGAGAATCACTCCGATCCCGTTCTGATGCAGTTCGTCGATGAGGTGCATGAAGTCCTGCGGCGTGCCGTACCGGCTGCTGGGCGCATAGTAGCCGGTGGTCTGGTAGCCCCACGAGCCGTAGAAGGGATGCTCCATCACGGGCATGAACTCCACGTGCGTGAAGCCCATCTCCTTGACATACGGGATCAGCTGCGCTGCAAGATCTCTATACGACAAGCAACCGCTGCCGTCTGCTGGGCGTCGCCATGACCCGATATGAACTTCGTAGATTGAAACGGGTGCGTTCAGGCTGTTCGGATCCGAGCGGCCCGACATCCAGGCCTCATCGCCCCATGAGTACGCGAGGTCCCAAACAACGGACGCGTTCCCCGGCGGTTGGGTATGGAAAAAGCCGAGCGGATCTGCTTTTTCGATGATGCCGCCCTGCTCAGGCTCAATCCGGTATTTGTATGCCGTCCCAGCCGGCGCTCCGGAGACGGAGCCCTTCCAGATCCCGCCGTCGCCGCGCTCCAGCCGCGCCCCCCCGCTGCCCCAGCCATTGAAATCACCGATCACCGAAACAGCGCCCGCCCGCGGAGCCCATACCGCAAACGTGGTCTGTCCCGTCGCCGGCTGCGTATGCGACCCGAGGACATCCGCCAGTTTGACGTGTGTACCCTCCGTGAACAGGTGAATGTCGGTCTGGTCCGGACGTCCCGCAGTCGCGTCCATGGGCGCCTAAGCTCCCATCAGACTGAGAATGCCTCGCAGTGGGATCTGTAACCACTCAGGCCGGTTATTCAGCTCGTATGCGACCTCGTACAGCGCCTTCTGGAGTAGAAAGGCATCGAGTAGGATCCGCCTCTCCTTCCATCCCGCTGGTACGAACGCAGCATTGCCGGCGGTTTCGAAGTAGCTTCGCAAATACGCCGCGCTTACAAAGGCGGTCCACGCAGCCGCCCACGCTTCCACTAACGGCCTAATCGCAGGGTCGTCGGAAATGCCGGGAACTTGGCCAAACAGCGCGGCGAACGCAGCGTATTGGAACGAACGCACCATTCCCGCTACGTCGCGCAGCGCAAGCGCTTTTGCCCGGCGCTCGGCCAGCGGTCTGGCCGGTTCACCCTCGAAGTCGATAATCATGAAATCCTGGCCGGTGTACAAAACTTGACCAAGATGGTAATCGCCATGGTGCCGGATGCGAACCGTCGAGATCGGATGCTCCCTCACTGCGGCGAAACGATCGCTGACCGCTCGCTCGATGGCTAGCAATTTTTGTGCGCTCTCGCCTACCGGACCCGTCAAAACTGACTGTTTGCGGCGAAGCAGCTCAAAAGCCGTATCCGCCTGACCCGTCAAGTCTCCGTACAGCCGCCTTCCATTTTCGGCAGTGAAGGGCTCGGGCTTGAAATCCGGACCCGCCCCCGCGTCCGCTAACGACGCGTGCATCTCCGCCGTACGCTTGCCCAGGAGCGACGCGGACCGCAGATAGGATTCAATAGGCGTCCGGATTTCCGTCGGAATCTCCTGCCCTATCAATTCGATCGGATGCTCAGTCTGCAGCCGTGGCGGCGTTCGTTTCTTTGTCAGCGCTCTCTCGAAGAAATTTTGCAGCGATTCGAGCGTATACTTCCACGCATCACCCTTGTTCGGAACAAACTGCTGCAGCAGGCCCGCGCCGTACGACTCCTCGTCGTTCTTTGATTGATACTCGAGGCTGCCCAGGACTGCCGGCGTATTCTTGAAGCCGCGCGCCGTGAGAAACGTCCCTATTTCCACGTCCGGATTCGTACCCGATTCGAGCTTCCGGAAAAGCTTGAGGATGTAGCGGTCGCGGTAGATGATAGACGTGTTACTCTGCTCGGCGCGCGATACGAAGCTCTCCACGTGCCGGGCACCCGCGGACGCGTCACAGTTGTCTCTGAGCGCTCCCGTGCGCGTGGCTTTCAGCACGCCGCTCTGCCCTTCGATGCGCGTCTCGCAAACGATCAGATTGAGCAACACATCGCGGAACGAGTCATCTTCGAGCGCACTGTAAAGTGTCCCCTCCTCACCGCTTTCCGCCCTGACGCGCGCGAGACTTTCTTCGGCCCTCGCGGCGCTTTCCGGTCCGATCGCGACAGGAAGAATGTACTTGTCGCTCTCGCCCGCCGCGTATTGAACGTTCAGAATCAGTAGATGTGCCTGCGTGCCGGGTAAAGGGAGCGCATCTTCTACGTCGATCTTGTCGATAGTCCGCGTTTTTGCCCGAAACCAGCGTCTGGTCGCGACGTACTCCGGCAGCGCTTCACCCAGTTTTGCGATCGCGACCTCATTGAGAGGATCGGCCAGGGATCGCACCTGTAAGGCCGTCACGCCAGTCGTATTCATAGAAAATATTCGAAGTCGTTTTCCACCCGCAGACGCCGTCGTATCTGCAGAATATGGCCAGGCAGAGCGTCAGGCCGCAGCTCGACATAATTTCTTCGTCCGCTCCAAACGTACCGTGCCCCGGTTAGCAGATCGTTCGCCTGATACGGACGATCCTCTTCAAGCCCCAGCTTTTCCAGAGGCAGGTCCACAAAGCCCGACTGCACATGATGCGGGTCGAGATTGACTATCATCAGAAGCAGATTTGTTCCGTCAGTCGCGGTCTTGCTGTAGCAGAGCAGCTGATCGTTATCCACGGGATGAAACTGAAGGGTCCAGTCCGTCTGCAGGGCCGGGTTCCCGTGCCGGATTTTGTTAACCAGCGCAATCAAATCGCGCAAACTGTCTGGCCGGTTGAGATCCCACTCGCGTATCTGGTATTTCTCGGAGTCGAGGTATTCCTCGCTTCCGAACCGCATCGGGCGGCTCTCTAAGAGCTCGAAAGCCGGGCCGTAGATTCCATAGTTTGCACCGAGCGTCGAAGCCAGCAGAAAGCGGATCAGAAAAGCGGGACGGGTCCCAATCTGCAGGAACTCCGTCAGAATGTCGGGCGTGTTTGGCCATTGGTTCGGACGAAAGAATTCACGGACCGGGGTCTGCGTTAGCTCCGTCAGATATTCGGTGAGTTCACGCTTGGCGTTCCGCCACGGGAAATAAGTATAGGACTGGCTGAACCCGAGCTTCGCAAGCCGGTACATGATCTTCGGTCTGGTGAACGCTTCCGAGAGAAAAAGAACCTCCGGCGTCTCTCGTTTCAACTCAGTGATTACCCACTCCCAGAAAAAGAAGCCCTTCGTGTGAGGATTGTCCACTCGGAAAATCCTCACCCCTTGCTCGATCCAGAAAGTGAAAACGCTTTTCAATTCTTCCCAAAGCTCTCTCCACTTCGGGGTTTCGAAGTCGAATGGATAGATATCCTGGTACTTCTTGGGTGGATTCTCCGCGTACTGAATCGTTCCATCCGGCCGCTTGCGGAACCACTCTTCGTGTTCCTTGACGTAGGGATGATCGGGGGAGACCTGGAACGCGATATCGATCGCTACCTGGATCCCGAAATCGCCGGCCCTCTTGACCAGCCGCCTGAAATCCTCGAGCGTGCCGAGGTCGGGATTCACGGACTTATGGCCGCCCTCGGCTGCCCCGATCGCCCACGGACTTCCCACATCGCCCGGTTGAGCTTCCACCGAGTTGTTCTTGCCTTTGCGGAACTTGGTTCCCACCGGATGAACAGGCGGCAGGTAGAGGACGTCAAATCCCAGCTCCGCAATATATGGCAGACGCGCTTCGCAATCTACAAATGTTCCGTGCCGGCCCGGATCTGGCGATGTGGATCTCGGAAATAGCTCGTACCAGGAACTGAAACGTGCCCGAACGGGATCCACGGCGATCACCAGCTCGCGGTCGAGCTGGGTTTGGAACCGGCGATCGGGATACCGCAGCATGAGGTTGTTCAGCTCGGCTCCCAGCGCAGCGTCGCGGCGCGCTTCCAGGTTTTGCTCCGCGCGCAGCAGCGTCACTCGGGCCTCGAGCGTGGACCGGTCCGCGTCTTTCGCCCTCGCTGCCGCTCGTTCGATCAGTTCGGCGCCCATCAGGTAATCGAGCGAGACATCGCTTTCCGCCTGAATGCGCTTGCGAAGGTCGCGCAGCCAGGTCTCCCAGTGGTCTACCCAGGCATGAATGGTGAATCGATAGCGGCCCAGCTCAGTAACCGAAAATTCACCCTGCCACCGATCATTGACCAGCGCACGCAGAGGCCGCTCTTTCCACTCGGGACTGTTTTCGTGGCGGTAGCGCAGAACCGCCGCGATAGAGTCATGTCCGTCCGTGAAGATATCGGCCTGCACTTGTACGCTGTCGCCGATTGTGCGTTTCGCCGGAAATCTGCCGCCATCTACTTCGGGCGACAGTCCCTCGATGACCACACGCCGCCGTCCCTCCGTCTGGCTCTCGGGCGTGCGCCTCTCTTGTTTGGAAAGGTTATCGATCGCTGCGCCTGACTGCGTCATTGCCGGTGGAACAGAGCTGGCCGCCATGCATGTACAGATGACGGGCTTGGTCCTACTGTTTCAAACGCTTCCGTTGATCGATGAGCGTTCGGTACAGATCGATTGTCTGCTTGGCGATAGCGGACCAGCTGAACGTTTCTTCCGCACGCTTTCGACCCGCCTGTCCAAAACGCTTCGCAGTCTCGGCGTCGCCGAGCAGTTCAGAAAGTCTGTGCGCGAGGGCACGCGCGAATCGGTCGGGGTCAGTGGGAAATCCGGTTACAGGATCCGGATCGAATGGAACCAGAAAACCGGTTTTGTTATCGACCACTACTTCCTTAATGCCGCCCGTGGCGCTCGCCACAACCGGCGCTCCACACGCCATCGCTTCCAGATTGATTATGCCGAAGGGCTCGTATACAGAGGGACAGCAGAACACCCGCGCGTGGCTGTAGAGCTCGATCACCTCAGGTTTGGTAACCATTTTTTCAATCCACAGCACGTGAGGATTGTAAGACCGCGCCTGCTCTACCTTTTCACGCATTTCGGCCGCGATCTCCGGTGTGTCCGGCGCGCCCGCGCATAATACAACCTGAGTGTCGGGTGGCAGATAGCGGATCGCATCCACCAGGTGTGTGACGCCCTTCTGCCGCGTGATGCGCCCGACGAAGAGAACGTACGGCGACCCGGGGTCAACCCCATATCTTTCCAGCGCTTCCGTCGATGTCTTTCGGTGGTACTCCTCGAGATCGATGCCGTTGTAAATCACGTGGACCCGCTTGGGTTCGACGTCGGGATACGAGCGCAGGATGTCTTCCTTCGTGCCGCGCGACACAGCAATCACCGCGTCCGCATCGAGAATCGCCGTGCGCTCCATCCACGAACTCATCGCATATCCGCTGCCCAGTTGCTCGGCCTTCCAGGCGCGTAAAGGTTCCAGGCTGTGCGTCGTCAACACAAACGGAATGTCGTAAAGTTTCTTGGCGAGGTAACCTGCCATGGATACGTACCAGGTATGGGTGTGCGCGATGTCGATGCCGGCCAGAGCCTTCACTTGAGTAAGGTTCAGACTGAAAGCTTCGAGTGCCGCCTTGAACTTGCCTTCAGTGCCCGTGCTGATTTCGGCCCACGGCTGCTGACCGCGCACGTGCAGGTTTTCCTCGTCCGATTGCTGCTCGCCCCAGCAGTGAACCTCCACTTCGATCTTCTTCGAGAGTTCACGGCTTAGATATTCGACGTGGACTCCGGCGCCGCCGTAAACATGGGGTGGATACTCGCGCGTAAACAGGGCTGCTCGCAAACGGTCCTCCAGTCAACTCCGTAAAGTAACACGGTACAGCTTCAGGGAATTGGACGGCTTCAAGTCGTTCGCTTCTCCAACCCGGTCGAGGTAATGTGGGTGGAAGGCGAGGGGGACTAGGCACCGGATCACGCCCCCAAGATTGCGAAGCCCGTGCCTCCATCCATGCCAACTCTACTGGCCCGCAGATTCCAACTGCTTTTTTTCTTCTTACTGGGCTACTTGGTTCTATACCCGTATGTCCTGGACCGCAACTCCGAATACATCGGATTCCGGGTCTTCGGCATCGGTGTCACTCTCCTCAGCGTATACGCCGTCAGCTTCCGGCGCACGCTCGTATTCTTTGTTCTGGTGCTCGCGATTCCCACCATTGCCCAGCGGATTTTGCTCCCGCGCGGGGAACAAGGCGCATTTGCGATCGCAGCCACGCTCTTCGGATTCGCCTTTGACATTCTGGTCGTGATAATTATCTTTCGCCGGGTGTTTGGAGCACAGGCACCCAACTCAGAGACGATCTTTGGAGCGCTGTGTGTCTACCTACTTGTAGGATTCAGCTTTGCGGGCCTTTACTCGATGCTCGCTGCTGTTCAGACCAGGGCTTTCTACCTCGATCCTGCGTCGAATCTCCGCACTGTTCCGGACCGCTTCGATGCCATCTACTACAGTTTCGGGACCATCACATCACTGGGTGCCTCGGGCGTCACCCCTGTCTCCGATCAGGCGCGCTCGCTCACCCTCATCGAGGCGCTCCTCGGCGTGCTTTACCTTGCGGTCTTAATTTCGAAACTCGTAAACGCGTATGACCAGAACCGGGCGTCCCCGCAGCAGCACCTTACCGACGCCTCCCCAAAACAATGAATCGGGTTCGTGGATGCCGGGTCTAAAGCCGACAAATCAAAAGCTCGCGCTCGTAGATCATCTCGGGCGGCAGGTGGTCATGTAACTCGATGAACAGCTCTTCGTGACCCATCACTTCCTGACGCCACGCCGCCCGATCGAACTCCTGCAATTCTTCAAACTTCGAGCGCGGAAACTCGAGCCCATTCCAAAACACGTCTTCGTAGCGGGGCATCCACCCGATCGGGGTCTCTTTTGCTCCGGCTCGGCTGTGGGCCCGGTCGACGATCCATTTCAGGACCCTCATGTTCTGACTGAATCCAGGCCACAGAAACTCGCCTTGCTCGTCCTTTCGAAACCAGTTCACGTGGAAGATCTTCGGGGTGGCGCTCAGCTCACGCTGCATCTTCAGCCAGTGGCGGAAATAGTCGCCCATGTGATATCCGCAAAAAGGCAGCATCGCCATCGGGTCCCGGCGCACCTTGCCCACTGCCCCCGTTGCGGCCGCAGTCGTCTCAGAACCCATCGTCGCGCCTACGTAAACGCCCGCGCTCCAGTTGAAAGCCTGAAACACGAGCGGAATTGTGCTGGCGCGCCGCCCGCCGAAGATGAACGCGCTAATCGGCACTCCATCCGGATCGGTCCACGCCGGATCGATGCACGGGCATTGCTCAGCCGGTGCGGTAAAGCGCGCGTTCGGATGCGCTGCTTTCCTCCCTGTCTCCCGGAAGATCTGCGGCGTCCAGCGGTTTCCCTGCCAATCCTCGCATTCATCCGGCGCAGTCGCTGTGAGACCTTCCCACCAGACGCCGCCATCGGTTGTCAAAGCAACATTTGTGAAAATCGTGTTGCGTGAAAGCGCTGCGATCGCGTTTGGATTGGTATTAGGCGATGTTCCCGGGGCTACCCCAAAGAACCCTGCTTCCGGATTGATCGCGCGCAGATGACCGGTTTCGTCCGGCTTGATCCACGCAATGTCGTCCCCCACCGTCCAGACCTTCCACCCGTCGAAGCCCTCCGGCGGAATAAGCATCGCAAAATTCGTTTTGCCGCAGGCGCTCGGAAACGCAGCCGCAACGTATGTCTTCTCGCCCTGCGGATCCTCCACGCCGAGGATCAGCATGTGCTCTGCCATCCATCCTTCGTCACGTGCGATATTCGACGCGATCCGCAGCGCGAAACATTTTTTCCCGAGCAAGGCGTTTCCACCGTAACCCGATCCGTATGACCAGATCTCGCGCGTTTCGGGGAAGTGCACGATGTACTTCTCGCTGTTGCAGGGCCACGAAACATCGCGCACCCCGGGCCCTAGCGGCGCCCCTACACTGTGCATGCACGGAACGACGCGCTTCACATCCTTGTCAATCTCTTTGAATACCTCCACTCCTATGCGCGCCATAATCCGCATGTTCACGACAACGTACGGAGAGTCGGTGAGCTCGACTCCTATTCGCGACATCGGTGAATCGATCGGCCCCATGCTGAACGGCAGAACGTACATCGTCCTCCCGCGCATCGAACCGCGAAACAAAGTCTTCAACTTGTGGCGCATTTCATAAGGATTCACCCAGTTGTTCGTCGGTCCTGCGGTGTCTCTCGAAAGTGAGCAGATGAACGTTCGGTCTTCAACCCGCGCGACGTCGCTCGCGTCAGACCTGGCGAGATAACAGCCGGGCCAGAGGTCCTGATTGAGTTTGACCAGTGTGCCCCCACGCACCATCTCCGCGCAGAGCCGGTCGTACTCTTCCTGCGAACCGTCCACCCAGTGGATCGCCGCCGGACGTGTGAGATCGGCCATCTTTTCCACCCATCTCAGCAAGTGCTTGTTGGTACTGAGTGGTGTCGAAGCAGCCGGAATCGTCAGGGATTTCATAACGCTGTTGCAGTTCTGAAACTATCACGATCCGCCTGCTCTCAAAGTTGGGGGCCGTACCGTATTTCACTCTCGGCACTGGCGTATTTGAAATTCCGGTTTTCCATCGAAAGGCTGAC
Organism: Terriglobia bacterium; assembly: GCA_963723645.1. Lineage (GTDB taxonomy): Bacteria > Acidobacteriota > Terriglobia > Bryobacterales > Bryobacteraceae > Bog-105. Next base: position 53,808 of record CAVRRR010000002.1, on the reverse strand, counting down.
CGTACGATTGATGAAAAACACGGCATGGATGCGAAACTCTGTGCCGAAGCTCACCGGAAACCAGACATTCGGCGCCACACGTTTGTATTGCGTGCTAAACCCGAGCCCCGGAAGGTCGGTCCCGAGGAGAGCTCGAACAAAGAAGGGAAGACGCCGCGAGAGCCGCGTGTAGACCGAGACGGGCTGTAGCTCTTCTTTATCGATTACCGCTTCGCCCGCCCACGTAATCTCATCTTTATCAGCCGGCCAGAATTTGATCCGGTAGGCAGGCCGTCCAGCAACCACCAGCTCTCCTTCTGAGGCGAATTTCATGTCTTTCTGCTCGTCTGCGGTCAGAGGAAACAGGTCCTTTGCCAGACCGTCTTTCGAATCGTCGTTGAGCAGGTCGTCTCTAAAACCGTGAGCTAGCCCGCCGTCCAGATTGTCACTGTCCGGGACGGGCTCGCCATGAAACTCCACATAGCGGCCTTTCTTCCAATACCGGCCGCTCAAGGCCTGTTCTTTCCGCTCCGCTTTTCCAGGTCCCGGCGTCACCAACATATCGGCCACCTCCTCGCGCGCGAGTTTTCCGTTTGTGCGGCGAATCACCACCTTCACGTGCTGGTCATACAAATAGCGGGCACGGTCGGCTTGCGCGAGCGCCTGGTTTGCCGCCACCCGTTTCATGATCTCTTCCGGTTGCAAGCCGCTCGATTGTGCAAACGCAACGCCGTAGAATGTGTTCACGGCCGCCGCTGCATATATAAAAAGGCGCAAAGGCAATCGCTAACCTCTCCAAACTGATACGATCCGGTCAGTAACCCCGATTCACAATCTTTCGTCGGAGTACTAGAAGCCCGGATGCTCCCCGCGAAAATCTGCGGGTTAAGCTAAGGCTTGCGGTTATTTCCTCTTTTGTGTCTTGCTAACTTTTCTCCGATGCGGTTGTGTGTGGCCTTGGCATGCCTCCTTGTCATTGGGTCGAGTTCTTTCGGGCAGAACCCGCCAGATCCGCCGCAAGCCGAGCCTCCGTCTGCACCGGCGGCTGCGGCATCCTCCGCTCCTAGTCAAGACGCCCGTCAGCCAGCCGTGCCTACGACGCCGGGACAGCTACCCGCGAAAACACGGGAACAGATAGCCGAAGAGCAGATCGAGCGTCAGGTGCACCAGCGTGTGCTGGGTATCTTCCCGAGCTTCAACATGTCCAACATTCCGGACGCGGTCGCGATGACGCCCAAACAAAAATTCAAGCTGGCTCTTAAATCCGCGCTCGATCCTGTGACATTCGTTATAGCGGCAGCGGATGCCGGGGTGAGCCAATTTAACAATGATTACGCCGGATATGGTCAGGGTGCCCAGGGCTACTTTAAGCGGTGGGGTGCCTCTTACGCAGATACATTTGACGGCGATATGCTCGGCAATGCTCTCTTCCCAAGCTTGCTTCATCAGGATCCCCGCTATTTCCGCAAGGGAACTGGCAGGATTCGCGACCGGTTATGGTACTCCATTCTTACAACTGTCAGAACCAAGAGCGACAGCGGCCACTGGCAGCCGAATTACTCAAACGTTCTCGGGAATCTTGCAGCCGGAGGTATCGCGAATGTCTACTATCCTTCTACGGACCGCGGTGCCGGTCTCACTTTTGAACGCGCATTCACCGTTACGGCCGAAGGTGCGTTCGGAGCGATTTTTCTAGAGTTCTGGCCCGACATCTCGAACAAGCTTCACAAGAAATAGCTCGTCATCGCATGCAGCGCCACTGCCAAATCGAGCGCAGCGCTGTTGCACACTGGTTGCCGAAGCTGTCCTGCGGTGATCAGAGGGCCGGCTGAGTACCATCGGGTGGAATGAGTCTTGCGCCGCCTCCTGCCCCTCTCATCTTGACTCTGGAAATGGACAGCTCCTCGTTCGACTTCTTCGAAGCGTGTCGTAGAGAGTACTTTCCGCGGGAACTCAACCGGGTTCCCGCCCACCTGACCCTGTTTCACCGCCTCCCAGCCGAAGAGACTCGAGTGATCGTTGAGACACTCGAAGCCGCGTGTCGTGAGCAATCCCCCACCGCAATCCACATTGCAGGTCTTCGCAATCTCGGTCGAGGGGTAGCTTTTCGGGTCGAGTCCGCGGCACTCGCCCGGTTCCGCAGCCAGTTGGCGGCCGCTTACAGCGTTTGGCTCACACCGCAAGACCGGCAGCCGTTCAAGCCCCATATCACTGTACAAAACAAGGTGACGCCCGAAGAAGCGCGGCGCGTTTTGGCGGTCCTAGGCGGGGGATCTTGGTCGCACAGCGTCACTGGTGTTGGTGTTCTACTTTGGCGTTATCTCGGCGGTTCTTGGGAGCTCTTAGGCGTTTACGCGTTCCGCGGCGGTCAACCGGCTACCTAGACCAATACGCCCAAACTTCGCAGTACCCGGCGCACCTTTTTGGGTGAAACTGCCAGCCTCTGCGCGACCCTCGAAACCTTGCGTCCCTCGTGTTCCCAGACCTTTCGAATTAGCAGCTCTTCGAACTGTCCGACTACTTCCTGCAACGATTTGTCTCCGATCGCGCCTTGCGACCAGGCTCTCAGGTTCGGATCCTCGATACCACCGTGCAGGATCCGCTCCCGGAGAATCTCGACTTCCTGCCACAGAGCATCATGCCGGTCGTGTCCTAAGTAAGATTCGGCGCGAGCGCAGCACGCCCTTGCGGCTTCCGTCTGGTTGAAGAACCCGTTCACTAGAGTAAGGCCGTGGGAGACGTGCGCTTGCGCAAGCAGACGGCGGCTTTGTGTTCTCTCGCCGTAAGCAACCGCCTCTTTCGCACAGTCGTGCGCAAGCTGGGCGAACCGGCTGGGATCTTCTCCTTCTCCCACTTCGTCCTCGAAGCGGGCATTGGCGACCGCAGCTTGCACGATGCGGGCCCGGCACATCAACAAGTGGTCCGCTTTAGCCGCGCCGAGCTCAAACGCCTCGTTGGCGCGCTGCTCGGCTTGTTCCAGATTCCCAAGATCGAGGTAGATCTGAGCCAGATTGATGTCCGCATTTCCAGCCCCGTGGTGGTTTTCGGCTCTTTTGTAAATGCAATCGGCTTGCGCGAGATCGGTCTGGGCACTTTGCAGCAAGTCATACATTCGCTCGAGCTCCGCCGGCCTGGTTTCGCGGCCGTTCCGCTCGTCTCGCACGCCAGAGCGCCTTTGCCTCTCACGCCGCGCGTCCATGTTCCGCCGCAGTTGCAGCGCCAGGAAGCGTTTGGCCTGTGCGATGTTTGTGAGGGACCGCGCCAGATAGCCGGCCAGCGATTCCCGGCGTTTGAAGTACTCGATCGATGACTCGAAGTACCGCATCGCGTGGTCGTACCGTCCTTCACGTAAAGCGATTCGCCCGTAAGTCGATTGGATGTTGCCCAGGGTGATAACGTCACTCGTGTCGCGAAGTACAGTTTCCGCTTCCTGGAGGATGCGAATCGCTTCCTTCAGTTCTCCGCTTTGGAAGAGGATCCAACTCTCTAGCGTTTGCATGACTGCTCGAATCGGCAAAAGCCCGAGTTCCGCCGCTAAATTCATTCCTTGACGTGTCGCTTCGAGCGCTTGTCCGTACTCGCCGGCTTTCCGCAAGCAGCGTGCCTTCCAAAGGATTGCAATCAGAGCAATCCTTTGGTTACCTATCTCCTGGCCCAGCGCGAGTGCAGTTTCAAGATGGCGTAGCGCTACCGGCAGCTCTTCGCGGCGCATTGAGACGAGCCCTTCCGCGATCCTCAGGTGCAAATACTCGGTTACGGGCAGCTTCTGTCTAGCCGGTAAATCGAATTTCCCGAGAAGAATTTGCAGCACCCCGCCGTCATCGAAACCCAGGTCGAGCCACTGCGCAAGAGATCCGATGGCCAAACCCGCGCCCACGTTCCCGGGCACGATGTTACGCAAGCAATCGCGTTCGTGCTCGAGTAGTTCGATCCCTTCTCCGATCCGCCGCTCCTCGGCATATTGCTGAAGTTGATGTAAAAGTTCGGAAGAGATCATGCTTTACCGGCCGAACAAGTATCGGCTTTCCGAACCGAGGCGCCGCCGGACTGCTCCTTATTCTATGCCGCGCAAAGCCCTCCTCTGTGTTCTTAGGCTTACTTCAAGCCCGGCGCACGAGATTTCAGGCATTTTGACGGCTATCCATTAAAGATCGCGGCGGATAGGACGATGAGATTCCTGAGCGAGGAATTGAAAAACTCCGGTTGCGGAGCCTATCCCTCGACCGAACTGAGGAGTTCATGAAACGACTGATTTCACCCTTTATCATCGCTGGAGTGGCTTGGTCGGCAGTCCCGCCGCCAAAACTTGCAAGGGATCTTGCAACCACCACCAACACAGGCACGATCCCGGTTATTGTGCAGTGGGCACACCCCGCGAACAGTACCTTGGATGGCAAAGTGGCGGCTTTGGGTGGCTCGATCGCCAACCACCTAAACAGCATCAAAGGTGGGTTCTACAATGTTCCCGGATCTGCCCTGCGCACTCTGGCCAGCGATCCAGACGTAGTTTTCATTTCGCCGGATCGGCCGATTCGGAGCAAATTAGACAACTCCGCAGCTGCTGTAAACGCCGCGGCCGCCTGGAGCGCAGGTTTTACCGGTGCCGGGGTGGGTGTAGCTGTCATCGATAGTGGTATGAATGCGGATCCGAACCTGAGCAAGGGGAAACCTTTCGCGTTCAGCTACGATTTCACACAACCGCCCGCTGCGGCCCAGGCTGCCGCATTACTCGCCAACATTTCGGGTCCGCTCGCGGCAAACGCGAAAGGCGTACCGAGCACCCCGGCCCCGGACCAGTTTGGACATGGCCAGCACGTCGCCGGCATAATTGCATCTAACGGCCAAGCCTCTCAATGCGCTACTTGCAAGAGAAGCTTTAAAGGCATGGCATACGACGCGAATCTGATCGACTTGAAGGTCCTTGATTCGAATGGGCAGGGCTCGGACAGCGGTGTGATACTCGCAATCGATGCCGCCATCGCTCTGAAGAATATATACAACATCCGCGTCATAAATCTCTCGGTTGGCAGACCAGTCTACGAGAGTTACACCCTCGACCCGTTGTGTCAGGCCGTCGAAGCTGCATGGAAAGCGGGAATCGTCGTGGTAGCGGCGGCCGGTAACGATGGGCGCGACGACACGTACGGCGAACAAGGCTACGGCACGATCAATGCGCCCGGCAATGATCCTTACGTCATTACCGTTGGCGCGATGAAAACGGAAGGAACCTATACGCGGACCGATGATCTCATTGCCAGCTATAGTTCCAAGGGTCCGACCGCCGTCGATCACATCGCCAAACCCGACATTCTTGCCCCCGGAAATCAGGTGGTCTCGTTGCTCGCAGCGGGGAGCACGCTTGTCAAAGAAAATCCCGCAAATTCGGTCACAATGTCGTACTACCAAACAACAGCCGCCGGCCCAAGCAGGATTTCAAACACCTACTTTATTCTCAGCGGAACCAGCATGGCGACCCCCGTCGTAAGTGCAGCGGCTGCCGACCTCATCCAAGCCAACTCGGCGCTAACACCTGACCAAGTGAAGACGATCCTTATGCAATCGGCCTACAAAACCTTTCCAGCATCGAGTTCGGTGAGGGATCCAACAACTGGCAAGACCTTCGTTGACTACTACGACCTTTTCACAGTGGGCGCGGGGTATCTCGATCTTGGAGCCGCTATGACCCTCGTTAACTCACAATTTCCATCCGGAACTGCGATGTCGCCCGTAGCGCAATTTGATCCCAACTCGGGCAGTGTAACCCTCACCTTCGACGCCTCCTCGGTCTGGAGCGACCGGTCCATGTGGGGTGCCACATCGCTCTGGGGTACGCGATCAATGTGGGGAGCTTCTGTCCTGGAAGCCAACCAGGTGATTTGGGACAGCCGGTCTATGTGGGGTGCTGCCACAACCGCCGGGTCCGCTTCGATTTGGGACTCGAGGTCGATGTGGGGAGCAGCAAGTAACTCGAGTGCAACGACGACGACAGATCAAAGGTCGATGTGGGGTGCGGACATTACCGTCGTGGGCGAGAACTAGCTGACTCTGGCACCCTGTTGCATTCAGAGCCCTGCGGCAACGCAGGGCTCTTCCGCCATTTGACGAAGCTTTCAGTGTTTCGAGGTGATGTCAGCTGGTGGGGGCGCATCGCGATTTTTCAGCCATTCAAGGCTGATATTCTGAGTCGTTTTGTTCTTCGGGATTTGTGACAGGTCAGGCATGAAAATCTGCAGGCCAGCTTGCGGGGTCATCCGCGTATATCCGTTTACAAGCTGTTCCTGATAATTGTTCAGATCCAGATCGAACCAGGCATCGTTCGAGATGTCGATCATGATTAAATCCACGTGATTCATCGTTAGTTTCCCGAAGTCGATCGTTCCGCCCGTCAGCCGGAGGAAGTTCCTCCACTGCTCGACGCGCGACACATCCGGCTTCGCATCGCCATAGACCTCCTCCAGATCGGGATTCACTACATGTATTTTCGTTAGCTGGCCGCGAATGTGGGGGGGCGGCAGGAACGTCTGGGTGTCGAAAAAGATGTCGTTACCCGTTACCTGAATGCCTGGTACGGTCTTCGGGTCAAACAGTTCGGCCAGTTTGATGTGAAACTCGCCCAGCAATCCCTTCACCGGAACTTTCAGAACATCCAACTTCGTGACGTGTACCTGAATCCGGTTGTCGGGCGCGACCGCTATCGTCCCACGGACCTCAATCGGCAAAGGAACGATTTTGTGTACTGTCGCTTTAAGTTTGATCTGATCACCGTCACCTGAAAGAGAGATGTTCTTCAACGGCGAACTGCTTGTTGTGCTGGCATTCAGGAAGTTACCAAGGTCGCCGATGTTTGCCCGCACGACCCCGGTTTGGATATCGAGATAAAACGAGTCGGGATCATCGAAGGAAGGATTGATGTTGCGACGCGAGCGTTTCAGCTGCCCGCGCAACCACCGTACATAGATTCGGAAGCTCGGACCCTTGCGCAACATCAGGTTATGCGCGTAGACATTCGTGGGAGCAAGTCCAGATGCCTGCGCACTGTGGCTGGAGGGGGTAGGGGCAGACGAATTCGTCGCTGGGGATGTGTTACTCCCGGCTGAGCTCGGTTTTTTTCCGAGACGCCAGACTGATACCAGAGCCAGCAAGGCGGCGATTAGAACGACTGCAAGAACTGCGAGGCGGGCGCGCATACGAGAACCATGTTAGGTGAGTGTAGCTGTGCAGCAGCCCTCCCATCGCCTGAACGCAGGTTCATTGGTACCGGTTCTCGCTGAACGTTAGCAAGTTGTAAGCAATCCTGCTATTCTTAGATTGTCTTTGCCCGCATCCGTATTCTATTCGAGTGCCTTCCGGCCGCTATTACTTCCTTCCCTTCAAGTTGGTTTTCAGAGCTGTCTGACAAAGATAATTAATTACTCCAAAGGATCCACACTGTGACCAACATTTTTGTCGGAAATCTCAGTTATCAGGCTACCCAAGCCGATCTCCAGGCTGCTTTCGAAGTCTACGGCGGTGTAGAACGAGTCAACGTTGTCACCGACCGTGACACCGGTCAACCTCGCGGCTTCGCATTTGTTGAAATGAGCGATGCCGAAGCGGCCCAAAACGCAATTTCTCAACTGAACGGGGCCGAACTCTACGGCCGCGCCATGAACGTCAACGAAGCACGTCCCAAACCGGCGGGCGGTAGTGGCGGCTACAGCGGCAAGCGCAACTCTTCGGGATACGGCGGCGGAGGCGGCGGCAACCGCGGACGCGGTGGTTCGCGCTGGTAAGTCGGTAGTAGCTATTTAGAATCGTACCCGGTTTCTGGCTGCCCATACTTTGGTCTCGTCAGAGTCCAGGGTATGGGCAGTTTTTCATTTTTCAGGAGGAACCATGCCAGGTCGAGGCCCACAAACTTTTAAGAAGCGCCAAAAGGAACAGGAACGCAAAGAGCGGCAGCAGGAAAAAATGGCGAAGCGCTTACAGCGCAAAAATGAACGCGCAACAGGTTCGGTTTCCGAGGACGATGACTCGGTCGCGTCTGAACACGAAGGCGACTCCGTTTCTGAAGAATTAAACTCCCCGGCTTCACCATTGAGCGAAGAACGCAGCTAACGGCTACGTTCTTTTGCTTCAAATCAGTAATCCGTTTCTCTCCCTCTCCGCGTTATCCTCGGAAGGTATGACCGTCGAGCACGGCACGGCCGTCGGTCTCAAAACCGAAGAGTCGATGGGCAGACGCCTCGCACTCGTAAGTTTGAGTATCGGTGTTGCACTAGCCTTAGCCAAGATACTCGTCGGTTTGCATGCCCACTCCGCTTCGGTTCTTTCGGACGGCTGCGAGGCCGCCGGAGACGTTCTCTCTTCCGCTATCGTCTACGGGGGGCTGTGGCTTGCCAGCAAGCCTCCCGACGAGGATCACCCCTACGGGCACGGCAGATACGAGACTCTTTCAGGCCTCGGCGTCGGCGCTCTTCTTCTGCTTGGCGGCGCAGGCATCCTTTGGCACGGCCTGACTTCGGACGACACTGGCAAAGCGCTTCCAATTTACACTCTTTTTCCCCTCTTCGCGTCAATCTTCTTGAAAGTTGCCCTTGCCACGCTCAAGTTCCGCGTGGGCAAACGAATTGCCAGTACCTCGCTTGAGGCCGATGGCTGGCACGACCTTACCGATCTGCTCTCGACTTCGGTCGCGCTCTTCGCTGTCATTCTGACGATTATCGACCCTATCCGGTTCGGTCTCTCTGACCGTTTCGGTGGCATTGCCATCGGGATCCTGATCATCCTATTATCTGTTCGGGTCGTGCGCCAGACCACCGAGCAATTAGTGGACACTATGCCGGAAGCCAAAAAGATGGCGGAGATCCGAAAGGCAGCAGCCGGTGTCCAGGGAACACTCGGCATCGAGAAATGCTTCGCCCGCCGCACCGGACTCAAGTATCACGTTGATCTGCATCTCGAAGTCGATCCTGACATGACAGTCCGGAAATCTCACGACATTGCCACCGAGGTCCGATCTGCCATCAGACGCGATTTGCCCTGGGTCGCCGACGTATTAGTCCACGTCGAGCCTTCACCGCTGATCCCCAAAGCCGCTGGCAAGGACCGCTTGCTAGCCCGCCGCCATGGAAAATAAGGAAATAGCTCGCCTCCTTCACGAGACCGCCGATCTGATGGAGGTTGCCGGTGACGATGGATTTCGCATCCGCAGTTACCGCAACGCTGCCGCCTCGATTGCTAGCCATCCCGAACGCGTCTCCGACATCATCTGCAATCCTGAGCGAAAAGTCACCGAGATCGCCGGCATCGGTAAGGGACTGTCATTCGTTCTCGCCGAAATCTGCCAGCGAGGCTCCTTTGAGCGGCGCGACCAGATGCTTGAGAAGTACCCCTCTTCCGCCCTCGAACTCCTCAAGATTCAGGGACTCGGCCCCAAAAGCATCGCTCTCCTCTATGAACACCATGGGGTCAAGACAGTAGACGATCTCGAACGAATTTGCCGGGAAAATAAGCTCCGCGATCTCCCCCGGATGGGGGTTAAGCTCGAGGAAAAAGTTCTCCGTTCGATCGAAGCCTATCGCAAGAGCGCCGGTCGTTTTCTGCTGAGCTTCGGACGCGCGGTCGCTTCGGAACTTGCCGCAGAGTTCCTAGTCTTACCCGGCGTCGAGCGAGTCGAAGCCGCCGGCAGCCTGCGCCGCGGACGCGAAACGGTGGGAGATCTTGATCTCCTTGTCACCGGTCCCGGCGCAACCGCAGCCCTCGACCACCTTGTGAAACATCCCAAAACTCAGGAGATTCTCGGCCAGGGAGCAAACAAAGCCAGCGTCAGCTTTGGTTTGGAACGCCTTCAGGTGGATGTTCGCGCCTTGCCGCGCGAAAGCTTTGGTGCGGCGCTTCAATACTTCACCGGCAGCAAAGAGCACAACGTCGTGCTCCGGACCAATGCCATCAAACAGGGCCTCACCTTGAACGAATACGGCCTGTTCGTAATCGAGAACAACGAGAGAGTCGCCGGCGAGACCGAAGAAGAGGTTTACGGCCGCCTCGGGTATCAGTGGATCCCGCCCGAGTTGCGCGAAAATTCCGGAGAACTGGAAGCCGCACAGGCTGGCGCCATCCCCAGATTGATTGAATTGAGCGACATCCGCGGCGATCTTCACATGCACACAACCGCCACGGACGGACGGGCGACCCTGCGCGAAATGGCCGAAGCCGCGGCGGCGCTCGGCTACGAATACATCGCCATCACGGATCATTCGAAGGCGCTCGCCATGGCCAATGGCCTCGATGAGCAAAGGGCTGTCGAATTTGCTCGCGAGATCCGAGAGCTGAACCGGGACGGTCTCCCCTTACGAATCTTCTCGGGTTTGGAGTGCGACATTCTGCGTGATGGCGCCATGGATCTCGCCGAAGATGCGTTGGCCGAACTTGATCTCGTTATTGGAAGTGTCCATAGCTACTTCAATCTGGAACCTGCCGAGATGACCGATCGCCTGCAGCGAGCCCTCGAGTCTCCCAATATTCGCATCCTCGGTCACGGCACCGGCCGCATGCTGCTACAGCGCGATTCCTACTCGTTCGATTTCGAAAGAATCGCGCGGCAAGCCGCGACCCGCGGCATTATGCTCGAAATCAACGCGAGTCCCGAACGTCTCGATCTGCCATCTCATCTGATACGGGCAGCAAAGCGTTACGGCTGCAGTTTCACCATCTCCACCGATGCTCATCGCCCCTCGCATCTGCACAACATGTCTCTGGGGGTTATCAATGCCAGGCGCGGGTGGCTCGAAGCCTTCGACGTGGCGAACACCAGGACCGCTGACGAATTCACGAAGATGCTATCCAAGCAATTGATTTCATAGACTTTGCTCTCGACTCTTCCGGCACCGGAAAAGTCTTGGCATCTTGCATGACCATCTTCCGACTCTCTGGTACACTGTTTCCCGATGGCAAATCAAAACGCGAGCAAGCGCACGACAATGTTGCAGGGAAATGCGTTCGAATTAGATGGGCCGGAACTGCGGGCAGGCGATAAAGCTCCGAATTTCGATGTAGTCGACAGCTCCTTACAACAAGTCGATCTTTCCAAAACGGGTAGAGGCGTGCGCATTTTCAGCGTACTCCCATCGCTGGACACGCCGGTGTGTGACGCTCAGACTAAACGTTTTGAGGAGGCAGCCAGCCAGATGCCCGACATCAGCATATACACAGTCAGCATGGATTTGCCCTTTGCACAAAAGCGCTGGTGTGGCAATTACGGGGTGAAGAACGTTGGCATGCTATCAGATCACCGCAGCGGCTCGTTCGGAAAGAATTACGGAACTCTGATTCGCGATTTGCGCATTGAAAGCCGCGCGATTTTCGTAGTGGACCCGGAAGATAAGATCCGCTACGTAGAGTATGTTGGCTCGGTAGGGGATCACCCGAATTACGATGCCGCCCTGGCAGCAGCCAAGGAAACCGAGAATAGCACCGCTAAAGGGACTGCCAGCCTCTAAGCTACGTTCGCGGAATGTAACACGGGGCCGCGCATGCTGTCTGGTAGCGTGGCGGTCAGGAACCAGAAATCCTCGATCGCTTTGACTACGTTTACGTATTCAGTCAAGTCGCCGGGCTTGGTAATGTAGCAATTTGCATTGAGCAAATAGGCCTGAGCCACGTCCTCATCCGCGCGCGAACTCGTCATGACCAGCACCGGAATCTGCTTCAACGTAGGTGAGGACTTCACCTCCGATAGCACTTCCCGTCCGTTCTTGCGCGGCAGGTTCAAATCGAGGAGAATCAAATCCGGACGGTTGGCTGTCCCGTGCTCGGTGCGGCGCAAGTGGTCCATCGCTTCAACACCGTCTCGGGCAACGGTGATCCGCACTGCCACTGCAGTTTCCTTGAGCGCTTCGCGAATCAGCCTCACGTCACTCGGACAGTCTTCTACTAGTAAAATCTCCAACCTCTTCATGCAACAGCTACCTTCGCCTTCTTTATGCTGAGCAACTTGGTGGCCACCGCCCCAGGAATCATAAACGCCTGTTAATACTAGCGGCTCGCAATTCCCATCACGAGGTTTGCGTAAGAATGAAACCCTCGGTTTGCACGACAGTGGAAAATGTGCGTGCTTCCCGATTCGGGCCCGGAAGCATCGAGAGCGGATTGACAGCTGGTTAAACGCTTTAATATCATAAACATTGCTTGACGCAGGCCGGGTTACCGCCCGGCCCGGGCGTACGAAGGGGTTTCTTGATAAAGCTAGACATAATCAATGAAGTCGTGAACCGTACCGGCATAACAAAGACTAAAGCCGAGATGGCCGTTGAAACAGTATTCGAGACTATGAAAAGAGCGCTCACTGACGGTGACCGCATTGAGCTGCGTGGTTTCGGCATCTTCAACGTCCGACCAAGGAAAACCGGTATCGGGCGGAATCCGAGAACCGGCGCGGAAGTAGCCATTCCTCCCGGTAAGGCAGTTCGATTTAAGCCCGGCAAAGAATTGCAAACACTCTAGCTCCATTCATGTGCGTGAATCGCATTTCAGCAATAACAGCAATGATGTGGAGGCTCCAGCAGTACCGCTTCCTCATTCCAGGGGTCGTACAGGGCTGCTTAATTTAGCTCTCTTCATAGCGACCGCCCTCACGATGACCGGCTTTGGGTCGGCGCTGGCCGAAAGCTTCGCGCGAAACAAGCTTATAACGGTCGATCTCATCGCCGACGGCTACGTTCGCCTTGCTAGGCTGGACAGCCGTGTCTGGATGGGACTCACGTTTTCACTGCCACTGCTTGCGATCTTATTAGCCCACGAGCTTGGGCATTACCTCGAGTGTCGCAAGCGACACGTCGACGCTACTTTGCCCTACTTTCTCCCTTCACCCTCGTTATTCGGAACCTTCGGCGCTTTTATAAAAATTCGATCTCCCATCTATACCCGGGAGGGTCTGTTCGATATCGGAATTGGAGGGCCGTTGGCGGGATTTCTCACACTCGTCCCTATCATCGTGACTGGCGTGATCCTTTCAAAACCGGTATCAAGCGTTGTCTCCGCCGATTCGATTACCTTCGGTACACCGCTGGCGTTGAGGCTTCTCGAGGAACTTCGCTTTCCCGGAGTTCCTTCCGCGCACATTCTCCTGCATCCGGCCGCGATGGCAGCATGGGCCGGTTTATTTGCAACCGCTCTCAACCTGCTGCCCATCGGACAGCTCGATGGCGGGCACATCGTGTATGCATTGGGGTCCGAATACTGGCACCGCAGAATCAGCCTGGCTTTCGCTTTACTCCTAGCGATAGCCGGGTTCTTCTACTGGCCCTGGTGGCTTTGGGGCCTTGGTACCTTCTTCTTTGGCCGGCGGCATCCCCTCGTTTACGACAGCGCTCGCTTATCTCCCCGGCGCATCCTTCTTTCTTTTGCCGCCCTGGTCATCTTTATTCTTTCCGCTACACTCGTACCCGTCAGATGAAGATCTCGGCGGCCATCATCACCTTTAATGAGGAGAGAAACGTGGCCCGAGTTGTCGAAAGCCTGCGCTGCTGCGACGAGATTCTTGTGCTCGATAGTGGCTCCAATGACCGCACGGTTGAGATTGCAAGCAAGCTCGGCGCCCGGGTTGTCGAAGCGTCCTGGCACGGGTATGCCGCGCAAAAAAATATCGCTGCCGAGCTCGCGGCAAATGATTGGATCCTCTCCCTCGATGCCGATGAGAGCCTCAGCGAAGCACTCGAAGCCGAAATCTGGCAGATCAAAAAATCCGGGCCCAAATTCGACGGTTACACCGTTCCGCGCCTGGCTCAGTATCTGGGCCGCTGGATTCTACACAGTGGGTGGTACCCGGATCGCAAGATAAGGCTCTTCGACAGGAGCAAGGCCAGATGGATAGGCGAGTTCGTTCACGAATCTGTGCGCGTGAGCGGAACCGTTGGGCATCTCCAGTCGAATTTGCTGCATTTTACTTGCAATTCCATCTCGGAACATCTTCGTACCATGGACCGCTACACCACGTTAGCCGCCCAGGAAATTGCCTCGCGCCAGAATTCCGTCTCTCTGTCCCGCCTCTTATGTGATCCACCCTGGACTTTCTTCCAAACTTACTTTCTAAAAGCAGGGTTCCTCGATGGGGTCGAGGGCTTGGCCATTGCCTATATGGCCGCCTTCTACAACTTCGCGAAATATTCGAAAGCGCGCCTCATGATGCCAGGCCGGAAGCTCTAGTGTGCACATTCTGCACATCGATCAAGGCAGGGAAATGCGCGGAGGCCAGTTTCAGCTGCTCATGCTCATACGAGGGCTGAAGCTCGCCGGGCACACCCAGGAAGTTCTGGCGCGGCCCTCAGGTCCACTTTGCCATTCGGCGAAAGATTCGGGGTTTGCGGTTGCATCCGCCACACCGCAATCCGTTTTGGCCCGCTCTGCGGGCGCCGACATAGTCCACGCTCACGACGCGCACTCCCATACTCTGGCCGCGCTCTTTTCCCGAACTACCTTTGTTGTGTCTCGCCGGGTGGCATTCCCGGTCGGCCGGGGATTGGCGTCGCAATGGAAGTATCGTCGCGCTCAGCGCTACCTTGCTGTGTCGAAGTTCGTGGCGGGCGAACTCGGAAATGCCGGTGTAGAAGCAGGGAAAATCGACGTCGTCTATGACGGCGTTAGTACGCGCCCGCCGGGCCATTCAGTCAGCCTGCGATCAAACATCGTTGCGCTCGCATCGAGAGATCCAGCCAAGGGCCGTGACTTGGTCACCCACGCTGCCCGGATCGCCGGCGTGCCGGTCGTATTTTCAAGCGATCTCACCAGAGATCTGCAAAGCGCCTCGCTGTTTCTCTACATCACCCGCGCGGAGGGATTTGGTTCGGCGGCCTTGCTCGCCATGAGCCTGGGAGTGCCCGTAATCGCAAGCCGCGTCGGCGGACTGCCCGAAATCGTCCAACATGAGGAATCCGGACTGCTGGTAAGTAACGATCCTGACGAGATTGCCGCAGCCGTTCGTCGCTTGAGAAGCGACGCACGACTCGCTCTGGCTCTCGCTGAAAGCGGACGGACCAGAGTGGAGCGCGAATTTAGCGAACGCCGCATGGTCGAACGCACCATCGAGAGCTACCGGCGAGCGCTGACTTTGTAGAAATGACACTCACAGTCCTCGCACTCAGCTTCCTCTTCGGTCTCGTTTTTGGCAGCTTCCTGAATGTCTGCATCTATCGCATCCCCCGTGACCTCTCGGTCGTCGCACCCCGCTCCTTCTGCCCTGAATGCGGCAGCCAGTTGGCCTGGACGCAGAATATCCCGCTGCTCAGTTATCTGCGCTCGCGCGGACGTTGCCGGCAGTGTGCGCAACCGATAGGAGTTCGCTACCCTCTCGTCGAACTGACCGCCGCGGCTCTCTTCGCCCTGATTGCCTGGAAGTACGGATTCGGCCTCGAAGGTGCGAAGTGGGCACTGTTCGAGCTGCTACTGATCGCTCTCTTCTGGACCGATTTCGAGGAACGAATTTTACCCGACGAATTAACTCTGGGCGGCACGCTGGCGGGACTGCTGTTCTCTGTTGTCGTCCGTGTCTCCGGCGCTTTTGGTCCGCTGATGTTATCAAATGCGGAATGGCGGTGGCAGTCTCTTGTCAACGCAGTCCTGGGAGCGCTGCTGGTTGCGCTTCCCATTTGGCTGATCGGAGCACTATACGGGCGTTTGCGGAAACGCGAAGCTTTAGGCCTCGGCGACGTCAAACTGCTTCTGATGCTTGGCGCATTTCTCGGACCGGAAGCCGGCATTTTGGCGCTGTCAATCGGTGCGATCTCGGGAGCCCTAGTCGGCGTAATGCTGCTCATCCGGCTTAAAGGTCCGGCCCGATTTTATGAGCTTCCCTTCGGCAGTTTCCTCTGCGCGGGAGCCGCTATCGTACCCTTCCTTTCTGCCTCTCTGCGATCACCTCTTGCTGTACCATAGAGCTTTACGTTATGAAGGAACTGCTTACGTCGCTCTCTCCTGGCGACCCCGAATGGCGTATTGCAACCCAACTCGACCCCAAACGCCTGCCAGCCCATCTCGCCATCATTATGGATGGAAATGGCCGCTGGGCCAGGCAGCGGAACTACCCGCGAATTTTGGGCCACAGGGCCGGCGTTGATCCGGTAAGAACAGTTGTGGAAGCGTGCGCGCAGCTTGGTTTGGAAGCTTTGACCCTTTACGCGTTTTCCGTTGAAAACTGGAAGCGCCCGCGCCACGAAATCGAAGGTTTATGGCGTCTGCTCAGAGTGTATTTGCGGCGTGAATTGCCGAATTTGATGCGCAACGATATCCAGCTGTCCGCCATCGGGCGCATCGAATCGCTTCCTGCCCCGGTGCAGGACGAGCTGCAGCGGGTAATGGATAAAACAGGCCGAAATCGGGGGATGCGTCTCAACCTCGCGATCAATTACGGCGGCCGCACCGAGTTGGTGGACGCCGTCAATACCATCATCGAAAACGCGCGCCACGAGGGAAATCTTGAGTCGCTCGAGATCACCGAAGAGGGTATATCGGCTCATCTTTATACGGCAGGATTGAAGGATCCCGACCTGCTAATCCGCACCTCGGGAGAAATGCGCATCAGCAATTTCCTTCTCTGGCAAATTGCTTACGCGGAACTGTATGTCACCGAAACACTCTGGCCTGACTTTAGCCGCCGCGAACTGCTCGAAGCCATTTACAACTACCAAAATCGGGACCGGCGATTCGGCGGGCTTACTCGAAGCTCGGCCGCGTCGCTCGAGGGTCAGTCATTCATTCTCGAACAGGATATGCTCGAACTCCCTATAGCCTAGAGTGGAAGTGTCACAATGAAGCGCCTGATCACAGCAATCGGGCTGCTTGCAGTCGCTTTTTACCTGATCTTTCTTGCGCCCGGCCCGGTTTTCCTCGCGGCCGCGCTCCTCATGAGCGTGCTCTGCTATCGCGAGTATGCCAACCTGGTCGTCGGACACTCGATTCCAAACCCCGGATGGGCTGGACTCCTCGGTGGGGCCTTTATCCTGTTCTGGCCGTTCGTAATTGCTTCCGCCGTTCTGCTGCTCCCAGCACTAACTCTGTTCCTCGTTTTCATTTTTATCGCGGCACTCCGCCTCCCCGATCTCACGCGAACCCTGCCCTATGTGTCCTGTTCGCTTCTCGGAGCGTTCTATACCTTCGCGCCCTGGCGCTTTGCTGTCGACCTCCGGAACGAAAGCATCCATCTGCTCTTTTTCGCCCTCGCTCTGAACTGGGCCGGCGATTCTGTCGCCTATTACGTTGGCCGCCGCTTCGGCAAGCACCGCATGGCTCCCGTCATCAGCCCTAAGAAGAGCTGGGAAGGGGCTATTGCTGCAGCGGTTGGTTCCGTTTTTTTTGGATTGCTCTATCTAGGCTACTTCCTGCCCGCTCTCCGCCCCTGGCAAGTCATTATCATGGCTCTTCTGGGCAATGTCGCAGGTCAACTCGGCGATTTGGCGGAATCCTCTCTCAAGCGCGGAGCCGGAGTCAAGGACAGCGGCAGCTTACTGCCTGGCCATGGCGGAATGCTCGACCGTGTAGACAGTAGCCTGTTTGCCTTACCCGTTGTACTCGTTCTTTATTTCGCAATTCGTTAATAACTGGTATTAGCGTCGATCGTAAACGTACGTGGTTTATGTACTAATTGAAACGTCTTAAATACCGGGAAAAGTTCTAACTGACCAGTTTGCCGAAACGCATCGCCTTCGAATTACATCCCTGTAATAGACCTTGTGACGAAAGACCATATAGTGTCTTTGGATCCCGCTTCCGATTAAAAACCTAATTCAGTATCTTCAGGGGAGAATCTCGCAATGACTAACAACAAATTCAGTTTACTTGCGCTTGCAATTGTTGGAGCAAGCTCGCTGTGCGCACAAAATTTAGATTACGAACATTGGCCCGTAACCCTTGGCTTAAAAGCCGGTATTCCAGTTACGCAAATGTTCAGTTCCGGCACATCAAGTTTTCTGTCCGGCAGCAATGGCGTGAACAGCCCGGGTTTTCCAGGATCCACGTACTCCTCTTCGGTGCCGCGCTACGAATTTGGCGCCAGTGCGGAATTTCGTGTGTTCTTCCACCTTCGATTGGAAGTAGATGGCTTATATAAACCCGGCGGCTTCAACAATAGCCTCTCCGGAAGCAGCGCGGGCTTCTATCAGCGCACCAGATTCAACCAGTGGGAAATACCGGGCGTGTTGAAGTACAACGTCCAGCTTGGCCATTTCCGGCCCTTTATCGATTTCGGCGCCTCCTATAGACATATCTCTACCATCGATCAGCAAACTTTCGGGCCCGTCCAAACCTCCTTCCTCGACAATTCCTCCGCGATCAGAAACCGGAACAGTTTCGGTGGGGTCGCCGGATTCGGCATGACGTTCAAAAAAGGCCCGTTCGAGTTGACTCCCGAAGCCCGCTACACACGCTGGGCTAACAGTTCGTTCTCTGTACCCGGTCTGAAGTCGAATAAAGATCAGGGTGATGTGCTGCTCGGAATCGCGTTCTAGCACTACCTCTCATGAGCTTGGGGAACTGACTTTTCTGCCCCAAGCATCAAGGAAGCTAAAAAGCGAAATTGAAACTAAGGGCGTGCGGGCGGTATTGTCTCTGTCCCCGCCCGACTCCGGGCCACGAATATCCTGGTAAGACAATAGAGTGCGCGAACGGTGTCTGCCCACGCTTACTCACCTTATCCCTGGTGGTTACCGGATCCGTTGTTCGAGTGGAGAAATTTCGTCAGGAAGGTAGTATCGAAACGCCCCGCCAGAAAATCGGGATCGCACAGAATTCGATCGTGTAACGATACGCTCGTACGTATTCCTTCAATCACGAACATACTTAAAGCTCTTCTCATACGGAGAATAGCTTCGTCTCGATCCTTGCCGTAAGTGATTAGTTTCGCAACTAACGAATCATAGTAAGGCGGTATCACTCCATCCGTGTAAGCGGCTGTATCCACCCGGACCCCGATGCCGCCCGGCAGGTTCAATCCTGTGATGCGGCCGGGCGAAGGAGTAAAGTTCTGTGGGTCCTCCGCGTTGATTCTGCATTCGATCGCATGGCCCATCAGAGTAACAGGCTTTTGTATGATGTCGGCTAACTGCTCCCCTGCGGCAATCCGGATCTGCGCCTTGACCAAGTCGATACCCGTCACAAATTCCGTCACCGGATGCTCCACCTGAATTCGGGCGTTTACCTCGATAAAGTAGAGGTTTCTTTCCTGATCCATCAGGAACTCGACCGTGCCCGCGTTGGTGTAGCCAACTTCCTTCATCGCCACGCGAAGACGGTCCGAAATAGCGGCTCTCAGCTCCGGGCCCACCGACGGCGAAGGCGATTCCTCAATCAGCTTTTGATGCCGGCGTTGAATCGAGCACTCGCGCTCGCCCAGCACTTCCACATTGCCGTGCTCGTCACCAAGTATCTGAAACTCAATATGCCGAGGAGCTTCGACGAGCTTCTCCATATACACATCCCCGCACGAGAAAGCCGCCGCCGCTTCCGATTGTGCCTGGCTAAGCAGGGAAGGGAGTTCCGTCTCGGAGCGAACCATCCGCATGCCTCTCCCGCCGCCGCCAGCCGCCGCTTTGAGCATCACGGGATACCTGATCTCGGACGCAAGCCCGATCGCTTCGTCAGCGCTGCTCAGAATGCCCCGCGAACCAGGCAGAATAGGTACGCCGGCCTGTTCCATAATGGCTCGCGCTCTCTGCTTTAGTCCCATTTCCCGAATCACGGCCGGTGTGGGACCGATGAATTTAATGCCGGAGAGCTCACACACCTCCGCGAAGTCGGCATTCTCGCTTAGAAATCCGTACCCGGGATGAATGGCATCGACATTTGTGATTTCCGCCGCACTCATCACAGAGGCGACATTGAGATAACTAAGATTGCTTTTCGCTGGACCGATACAGATCGCTTCATCCGCGAATCGAACGTGGAGGCTGTGGCGATCCGCCTCCGAGTACACCGCGACAGTCTTGATACCGAGGTCCTTACAAGCGCATATGACCCGGAGCGCAATTTCGCCCCTGTTTGCGATGAGGATTTTTCGAAACATGGAAAATTGCTTTCATCCTTAAACAGGCCGCAAAGTGAACAGCGCTTCTCCGTATTCCACGGGACGGCCGTTCTCAACGTGCTTTGCAACCACAATACCGGCCGCCTCTGCTTCGATCTCGTTCATCAGTTTCATGGACTCGATGATGCAGAGCACTTGCTTCGGTTCTACGCGATCCCCGATCTTCACGAACGTCGCCGCACCGGGAGAAGGAGCGTCGTAATACGTTCCCACAATAGGAGACTTCACGAGGAAAGTTTCTTCCTCTTTGAGCGGCTCGACCGGTGCAGCTATATGGGACTCCTCGCGGGCCGCGGGGGCATTAGCTGTCAAAGGCTGAGTAGGAGCGCTCGCCGCCATCGATAACGGGAGTACGGTCGGCAGCACAATTTCCTGGTTCGTCCGCGGAGTGCTGCGGATTCTCACTCGATCCGCCCCCATCTGCACCTCCAGCTCGGCGATGCCTGTCTCGCGCACCACTTCGATCAGCTTCTTGATTTCATCAATAGTCATCGTTCGCTCGAGTGCGCCTGTTCTGCGCAGCCTTACAGGACAGTCAGCTCTTTCGCGGTCGGCGTCAGGACCTCGCATCCCCGATCGGTGACTACCACCGTGTCTTCAATCCGGATCCCACCCACTCTCTCCTGGTACACGCCTGGCTCGATAGTGATCACCATTCCCCGTTCCAGCTTTATCCTTTCCTTCCGGCCGATTCGCGGGCGCTCGTGTATCTCCAGACCGAGTCCATGTCCCGTCGAGTGAACAAACAGCTTATCTAAACCATATCCGCGCAATACCTGACGCGCGGTACGGTCCACGTGATCACAGGTCACGCCTGCTTTTACATCTTCTATTGCTGCTAGCTGGCTTTCGAATACCGCCTTGTACATCCGGCGAATCTTCGCATCCAGCTTGCCCAAGGCGTAAGTGCGGCTCATGTCGCTGGCATAACCAGCCACATTCGCGCCCATATCAATTAATAATAGTTGATTGGCCTGTAACGGATGGTTTGTCGGATGGGCGTGCGGTAGCGCCGTTCTTTCTCCAGACGCCACAATCGTTTCGAAAGCCGTTCCATCCGCCCCGAGAAGCTTCATGCGGTACTCGATCTCCGCCGCGAGATCCAGCTCCGTCATCGAAGGTTTGAACTGCTCCAGCGCTTGTTCGAGAGCCATCGAATTGAGCCGCACCGAGGCATTGATCGTGCCGATTTCCGGCGCCGACTTGATCATCCGCAACTTCTCGACAGCATGTGAGACCGGCTTTAGGCGAACGCTTTCAAGCGTATGCTTGAGCGCGCCATGCTCCTCGAAACTGATCCGGTTCTGCTCGAAGCCGATTGTACGAAGCTTCAGCCGTTTGGCCCACTTTGCCAGCTCCAGCACCATCGGCCCTTTCGCTATTTTGACCTCGCAGTCGGATTGCTGCGGCGCTTGCGTCTCATATCGCGGATCCGTGAACAGCAGCGCCCGGTCCCGGGAAATCAGCAGCGCCGCATTGCTCCCCGTAAAACCACTCAGATAATGAACGTTCGGTAGAGCCGTGGTGAGAAAAGCGTCTAGCCGTGATTCTTGCAGCTTGGAGTCTAGACCTTCGCGCCGTCTCGCGTAATCGGACGCCTGTTCCAGGTTATTCATTTACGGCTTGAGAACCAGTTTTCCGGTGGACTTGCGCGACTCGAGATCGCGGTGCGCGCTGGCCGCATCGGCAAGCTCGTACGCACGATAGATGTTCAATCGAAGCCGCCCCTCTGCGATCCAACGGAAAAGATCCGCAGATCTCCACTTGAGCTCACCGGGATGGCTGATGTAGTTCGCGAGACTCGGACGCGTCAGATACAGCGAACCCTTCTGAGAAAGGACAAGCGGATCAAGAGCCCCCACCGCACCGCTCGATTGACCGAAGCTGGCCATCAAACCCCGCGGCTTCAGGCAGTCCAGACTCTTGAAAAAGGTGTCCTTCCCCACCGAATCGTAAACCACGTCCACGCCCTGGTTTCCGGTGATCCGCTTCACCTCCACCACGAAATCCTCTTGCGTATAGAGAATTACGTGGTCGGCGCCAAGCTCTTTCACCAGCCTCGCTTTTTCCTCGGTGGAACACGTCCCGATGACTACAGCCCCCGCAATCTTGGCCAGCTGAACAGTTAGAAGCCCGGCCCCGCCCGCCGCGGCATGTACCAGGCAGGTCTGTCCGGGTCTCAGTGGAAACATCGAATGCGTGAGGTAATGAGCCGTCATGCCCTGCAGCATCACGGCCGCGCCATCTTCGAAACTAACTGCCTCGGGTAGTTCTACCAGAAGCTGCTCGGGCACCGCTGCATACTCGGCGTACGAACCGCGCGCCATCGCATACGCGACTCGCTGTCCGGCTTTGAACGTCGCGTCCTTACCCGCGGCGGCCACCACACCCGCTCCTTCGCTCCCGAGCAGTATAGGATTTTCGGGCGCCTTGTAAAGGCCGGTGCGGTAATACACGTCAATGAAATTGATACCGCTCACTTCAAGCTTGACCAGGACCTCGCGCTCGCCGAGGTTGGGCTCAGGAACATCGAGGTATCTAAGGTTCTCCGGACCGCCGACAGGATCCGCCACAACGGCTTTCATATCAAGCTGATTCTACGATGCCCGAGTGCCGGACGCCTATCAGTAAACGTGCTCGCCGGGTCAGACGGCCCAGCTGAAGTCGCGCGCTGGTGCGGAGCTTTCGTCCTTCTTCTCGAGAAGGCGCATCAGCTCCAACCGCAGAGCATCCACCAGGGCCCGCCAGCTTGCGTCGATTACATTGTCCGAAATTCCTACCGTAGCCCAGCTACGCCGGTGATCGCTCCACTCCACCAGCACCCGAACTCTCGCCGCAGTCCCGCCCTTACCTCCGAGAACTCGCACCTTGTAGTCGGTTAAACGTACGTTGGTGATGGCCGGATAAATAGAAGCCAGACACTGCCGCAGGCACAAGTCCAGAGCGTTCATGGGCCCATGCCCTGCCGCCGTCGAGGAATGTATCGCGTCGGCTACCCGAAGCGTTACGCTCGCCGTCGTGAGGGTCTCATCCGTGCCGCCCTGCAACTTAGTCGAAACTTCATACTTCACCACTTCGAACGGATGAAACTCGGGATGGAGAGCTTCCCGCACCAGTAGTTCAAAGGTGCCCTCGGCCGACTCGAAGTCGTAGCCCTGGTGCTCCATCTGCTTGATCCGCTGCAGCAGTTCGCGGCCTGCCACATCGTTCAGGCTTTCCTTCAGCCCGAGTTGTTTCAGCTTGTAAGCGACATTCCCGCGTCCCGAAAGATCGCTCAGTAAAACACGCTGCCGGTTCCCAACCAGGTCCGGTTGAATATGCTCGTAAGTAGCCGCATTTTTCATCACAGCGCTGACGTGAATGCCGCCTTTATGTGCGAACGCGCTCGGCCCCACATACGCTTGCTCGCGCCTTAGTGAAAGATTCGCCATCTCGGCTACGTACTGCGAAAGGTTGGTCAGCTTCTTCAAGTTCTCGCGGCCGATCGTCTGATGTTCCAGCTTCAACTCCAGGTTCGCGATAACCGAACAAAGATTCGCATTTCCGCAGCGCTCGCCATATCCGTTGATGCAGCCTTGCACGTGCGTGGCACCGGCTTCCACGGCAGCCAGTGTGTTCGCTACCCCCACCTCAGCGTCGTTATGACAATGGATTCCAAGCACGCCTCCAAACCTGTCGCGCACAATCCCTACAAGTTCTGCCACGCGCCCCGGCAATGTACCGCCGTTCGTGTCACAGAGACACAGCACATCCGCGCCCGCCGACTTCGCAGCTTCGAGCGTCTCCAGAGCATACTTCGGGTTCGCGTTGTACCCGTCGAAGAAGTGTTCTGCGTCGTAGACCACCTCACGGCCATGCGCGATCAGATGCCGCACTGTGTCCGATATCAGCTGCAGGTTTTCTTCTTCCGTAATCCCCAGCGCGCAGCGCACATGAAAGTCCCACGTTTTCCCGAAGATCGAAACCACCGGCGTATTCGCACGGAGCAGTTCGGCCACATTCGGATCTTTCTCAACCGGGTTCTTGGCAAAGCGAGTAGCGCCGAATGCGGTGAGTTTCGCATGCTTGAGCTTCAGATCCTTAGCTCGTTCGAAGAACTCTTTATCCCGCGGATTCGACCCCGGCCAACCGCCCTCGATGTAATCGATACCCAGTTCGTCAAGCTTTTCTGCGATAAGCAGCTTGTCTTCGACTGAAAACGAAACAGATTCACCCTGCGTGCCATCCCGCAGCGTTGTGTCGAACGTAAAAACTCTCATAACATCAAACTTGGCAGTCCCCTGTTTTTTCGTGGATGTCGGTCCTAAAACAAAAGGCCACCGGCTGGTTCTCCCCGCCGGTGGCCTCAAAACATTAGTACACGAGGTCTCAGGCGGGGCCGCTGATGGCCACGCTAATAAGAAGTCTGCTCTGGAAAGGAAGCGACAACATGAGACTGTAGACCCAATTATAGAACAATCGGAGCCGGGTCATTCAAAAGAGCTAGGTACCTCTCTAAACTCTCCCCAGCAGCATGCGTTTCAAAAATACGAGTTGCCCAAGCTCATAAGAATTGTGATTGGCCACCAGAACGGCCTCTCCCAGTAGTGTCTGCCCTTCGCCCTCCG
This sequence comes from Terriglobia bacterium, assembly GCA_963723645.1. GTDB lineage: Bacteria > Acidobacteriota > Terriglobia > Bryobacterales > Bryobacteraceae > Bog-105. The sequence goes on along the minus strand of CAVRRR010000002.1, from coordinate 29,172 downwards.
GAAAGGGAGCGAACAGATCGTCTTTCTGAATCAGCTCATCTAGCGCCTTGCTGTCGTATTGAAAGGACCGTACACACTCCTCCCAGGCTTTCTCGTCGGGCGGGGCTTGTGTAGCCGGCCAATAACCCTCAGGAAACTCAGGCGATTCGTGTCTGGGGTTACGCACAAACTCGAGAATGTCGTGCTGTGCGATCCGCATATGTTCCACTAGCTCCCACGCTGAATGAGGCGTGCCCTCCGGCCTTACGCCCCGCGCCTCGGGCGGGAAGTCCTTTACAACTTTGTCGAAGGTAATGTGCGATTCACCGCCACTAATCGCCTTAACAAGCTGCTTGCGCAGAGTCTTTAAGTTGTCACTGGTCATATCACCTTAGATCCAGCCCCAAGGCAATCACTTCCATTTATAAGCACCCCACCGCAAACTATTCCCGGCGTCACCCCGCCAACCTCAACCAATCGAAACCTACTCTACTGCACACCCGCGCCCGTCAGCTGCTGATGAATCGCCCGCTCCGTCTTAGCAGCCTCCGGATTGCCCAAATGGTCGTACACCCGCGCCAGATGATAGTGAGGCATCGCCTGTTTGGCGTTGAGCTCGATGCTTTTCTTCAACTCGGCCGCTGCGTCTACATACTTATGCTGGTTGGCCAGTAGCACGCCCAGTTCGTAATGCGCCTCCCAATTGTTCGCATCGAGCGTGATCGAGCGCTTGAGTAGCTCTGCCGCCCGGGCGTTGTGTGGATCAGCCATGAGGAGCGCCTTCGCCAGTACCAGCGGAGCGTGCGCATTCTCGGACTGCTGCGCGTTCCACGCTTCGCAGTCCTTCGTGATCTCGCCGAGCTTCGGTCCGGCCTGATCGAGCATCTTGCCTAGGAACACATAGGGCTGCTCGACGGAGGGATCGAGTTCGATGACTCTCAAAAAGTTCTCGATTGCTTCTTCGAAGCGCCGCTGCCCATAGCGAGCCACCCCAAGAGCAAGAATCAGCTGTACATTCTGCGGATCCGCCGCAAGCCCGGTGGTGAGCACGTCCGCGGCGCGCGTGAAATCCTGTTTCCGCAAGCTCGCCTGAGCATCGTTGAAATAAAACAGCGAGAGCGCGTGAGAAATCACCGGATTCGCCCCGCCGGTGTGCCCGGCCTTCGAGGCGGCGTTCTCGGCTTTCTCGAAATCTCCCCCCCGCAGATACGTTTCCGCCAGTGAAGTCCAGATATACGGATTCTCCGCGTCCACTCGCGAAGCCTCTTCCAAAATCGATTGCGCCTCCGTCAGTTGCCCGTGTTGCAGTGCGAGCAATCCTTTTTGCAGCAGCGCCTTCGCCGCGCTAGGGTCCACGGCAAACAGCAGGATCAACGTAAGGAGATGCAACTATCAACATAAAACAGAAAGGGCCGCCGTGCCGGAGCAGGGCGGCCCTTCGTCGAATTTAGCTGCGATTAGAACTGCAATCGAAGTTGGAATTGGATGTGTCGTTCGCTGCCGGGTTGCGTAGCGGTGATCCGGCCGAAGTTGGCATCCTGCAAACTGCTGTCCGGCACGTTGAACTGCGACGTATTCGCTACGTTCGTTCCTTCTGCGCGGAACTGCAAAGCGAATCGCTCAGTGAAGTTGAAGTTCTTAAAGATGGAGAAATCCAAAGTTCTGGTTGCTGGCCCGTAGTTAGTTTGGAGCCCGAGATTTCCCTGCGAGAGTGGCGCCGGTGCGGCGAAATTAGCCGTGTTGAACCATTCGCTCGGCGTACGGCCGCCCGGAGGTGCCGCGTTCGGACTGCCCGATATCAGCTCGGGCCCGCAGAAGGCGCCGTCGCTCACCAATTGGCACCCGCTCGCATTGACCGTGTAGGGAACACCTGTACGTAGCGAGAGGATTCCGTTCATTTGCCAGTTACCCACCAGGCTTTGTACTACTTTGTTCATGCTGGCGCCGTACTGCTTGCCGCGCCCGAACGGAATCTCGTAGTTGAACGCTGTCGTAAAGTTGTGACGGATGTCCCACGAAGCGTTCGTGTACGACGAATTGAAATTCCTAGGATCGAGCACGTTAAGATTCTGTGAGCCGGAAAGTGTAGTTCCCGTATTGGCTAAAGCGTGACCATACGTGTAAGCAGCCTGGAACTGTAGCCCCTCCGTCAACCTCTTGCGCAGTGAAGCCGTCATCGCCTCATAGTTGCCGAAGCCGAAAGTTGCCGTCCCCGAAACGTTGCCCACATCCGGCGCCGGGCGCAGTGCGTTGCAGGTAATAGCTGAATTGGTCGTGAACACATTAGGGCATGCGTTCGGATCGGGCTGAAGCAGTTGGTGCGCCTGATGGTTGCCTTGGTACCCGACCTCTAGCGCCATCTGGCCTGGAAGCTCCTGCTGGATCGAAAGATTCCACTCCTGCACCATCGGGTTGCGGAAATTCGTCGCCACACTTCTGAACTGCAGCGAAGATACCGGGAAGCCGTTGAAGACGTTCGTCGGGTAGCCGACCGTGACACCGCCAGTCGCATTGCCGCCTGCAAAGAATGGATCCGGCTGGAAGGAACTGACGCCCGCGGGCCGGTTTAGCTGCGGCGATAAGTTGAACGGAGCCGACTCACCACGGTTCGGGTTGCCGCCCTGGTTTTCCTCGCCTCCATAGAACATCCCAAAGAATCCACGTATGACCGTCTTTGGGAACACGTTATAAGCGAATCCCAGACGAGGTCCGATGTCGGTCTTATCCCATGGAATCAGGTACGGTCCAACTGCGCCGCGCGAGACCTTCACATCGGGAAACAGCGCAGGGAACTGAATGCCATTGATCGTCGCCGGTGTGTTGAAGTTCGGCGGGAGAGGCGCATTCGAATTAGGCCCTGCCGGAATGTAAAGCGTCTTGTCATCCAGCACGAAATTCGACTGCCGCGAAAACTGTTCCCCGATCGGCGAGAAGACCTCGTAGCGGACGCCGAGATTCAAGGTCAGCTTGGGAGTCGTCTTCCAGGTGTCCTCGAAGTATCCTGCGATCGCTTTTTTTGTGGAAGAAATAAAGTTGGTCGTCGAGATCTGTCCGTTGTCTATCGCGCCCAGCAGGAATGACGCAAGCTCGTCTCCCGTGTCGGCGCTGTACGTTCCATTCTTGCCGCCGGCATCATTGCCATTCGAGGGATATGCCGTCTCGGTGCGCGCGAAGTTCATCTCGCCGTGGGGATAAGGAACCTGAAAGAATGGGAAGTGCAGCTCTCTGAACTCACCTCCGAACTTCATCGAGTGGCTTCCCTTCGTGAGCGAGATGTTGTCGACCAGATCCCATTCGTTGTTGTACTCTTTGGTTGGTAGCCAATCGTTCGCGCCAATCTGGCTGTAACGGCCCAGACTGATTTGCGGGATCCCACCATTCAAAGTCGTCGTGGGGTCGTAGCCGCCGATCCCCACCGCCTTGAACTCATCACTATTCGCATTGGCTTGCGTGCGGGCCGTAACCAGTCGTGTGAACCCGACGCGCGCTTCGTTCACCAAAGTCGGCGAAGCAATGTGAGTCCAGCTGAGCATCCCGTTGCGGCCCAGATCCTGCTCGCTCGTACCGTTGAAGTTACCGCCGTCGAGTGCGCCCGGGAAAGGTTGCACGCTGGCCTTGGCTGTGTCTGCCCAGCTGATCGCCCCGAAGATACTGTTCGCGTCGTTCAGCCGATAATCTACCCGGCCGTCACCCTGATCCGTATTCAGCGTACCGGGCGTGACCGTGTAGTAATTGTTCTGCGGATACGTTCCGATCGGTATCGGCTGATTAGGAGTCGGATAGAGGCTGGCGATCTTCATCGATGCCGGGTCCATCGCGGTTACCGGAATGCGGTTCCCTGGATAAGGGTTCCTGGTGTAGTTCGGAGTTGCGCCTGCAAGCGGAGTAATAGTACCCGGTGCGCAGCCGCTGGAACAGGTGGTGCTGTTCGGATTGAAGAGCTCGTTTTGCAGAACGTTCTGACCATTGATGTTCCCAATCGATTTGCCCAGCAGGTTCGAAAAATCACCGCCTACCATCGCTGGCGTCGGAATCGTATAAAAGCCGCCGTAGCCCAGGTTCTGGATAGAGCCGCCCGCCGTTGAAATGCGCGTGCCCTGATAATCGCCGAACATGAACAACTTGTTCTTGATGATCGGGCCGCCTATCGCTGCGCCAAACTGATTCTGTTTGAACGGATTCCTCGCCACCCCAGCCAAATTGTTTTCCCAACGATTAGCATCGAGCACCGTGTTCTGCAGAATCTCGAATAGCACGCCATGCAGCTGATTCGTGCCGCTCTTCAGACTGATATCAACCACACCGCCGGCCGCGCGCCCATACTCCGCGCTCGCTCCGTTTGTAATGATCTGCATGTCTCCAATCGCCTCGACTGAAGGTCCGATCACGAAGGCCGTTTGATTGATGAAGTCGATGACATTGACGTTATTGTCAACGCCGTTCAGTAAAAAATTGTTTTCACCGGTCGAACGCACGCCGTTCGCCGAAAAGCCGCCGCCCAGCGCATCGCGCGCGCCTGGCTCCGCCGGTACAACCGCCGGCGACAAACGCGCTAGAAAAGTGAACGTCCGCTGTCCGCCGAGCGGTAGTTCGCTGACCTGCGCCGAATTTAGATTGGCACCCATCTGGGGAGTCTCCGTTTGCAGCAGAGGCGCCGCGGCGGTTACCTCTACTGTTTGGCTCGCGTTTCCTATCTGCAAAGCCAGGTTCACAGCAACCGGCTCACCGGGATTGACCACAATACCCTTCTGCTGAGCCTTCTGGAAACCGCTCGATTCCACCGTCGCCGTGTAGGTACCGGGCAACAAAGCAGGTACTGTGAATGCGCCCGATTCATTGGTTTGACTGTTGTTAACTACGCCCGTAGCGTCGTTCACCAGCGTGACTTTCGCATTCGGGATAGCTGCACCTTGGGCGTCCGTGATCGTCCCGCTGATAGTGCCGAGATCGCGCTGTCCGAAGGCAGCAGTACAGGCCAAAAACAGGCCCAAAACAAACGAAACTAGACCATGCCGACTGGGCATAGAGTCCTCCCACTTAGAGATATAAAGACCGAAGCTGAGATGGATAGTATCACAACACTAGTGAGTCGGAAATAGAAATCGTTAACTGTGAGTTTGGATTTCGTACCCTTACCATAGGTGGGTCGTGTTGCGCGGAAATCGAAAGTTGTATCTGGGGTTCACCCTCTTATGCGCGCTTGCGTCGCACGCCATTCCTGCGTTCCGCGCCGATTTTGAAGACCTCGCCCGCACCGCCGGCCTCACCGTAACCAACGTCTTCGGCGGGGCGAATCGCAAGGATTACATCCTTGAAACCACTGGCAACGGCGTCGCTATCTTCGATTACGATGGCGACGGCCGGAATGACATCTTCATCGCCAATGGAACGCGCCTGAACTCGAACGCTTCCGAAGGGCAAACCGGTCCTCAGCTCTACCACAATCTGGGAAACGGCCGCTTCAAAGAGGTTGGTCGGCAGGAAGGGTTTACTCGCGTAGGCTGGGCTCAGGGAGTCTGCGTCGGCGACTACGACAACGATGGCCGCCCTGATCTGCTCGTTACTTACTACGGCCACAACGTGCTCTACCGGAACCTCGGCGACGGCAGCTTTGAGGACGTCACCGCCAAAGCCAGGCTGCCCATCGACGGCATTCGCTATGGCTCCGGCTGTTCATTTACGGACTACGATCGCGACGGGTACCTTGACCTCTTCGTCGCTAACTACGTCGACTTAGATCTGGAGAAAACTCCGCGGCCCGGCTATGGGGATTACTGCGTCTGGAAAGGTATTCCAGTTATGTGCGGTCCCCGCGGATTGCCGAAGGCCCACAACATCCTTTATCACAACAACCGCGATGGCACCTTTTCCGACGTCTCCGAATCTGCCGGTATCCTCAAGCCGGGCGGCCGTTACGGCTTGGGCGTCGTCTCCGCCGATTTCGATAACGATGGCTGGCCTGATATCTACGTCGCCTGCGACATGACCCCCAGTCTCTTCTTCCACAACAAGCACGACGGCACCTTCGAGGAGCGCGGCGCGGAAGCCGGTGTCGCCTTCAATTACGACGGCGCCCTGCAGGCGGGCATGGGCGTTGCAGTGGCCGACTACGACGGAGACGGACGCCTCGATATCGGCAAGACAAACTTCTCCGGCGATCTTCCCTCGCTATTCCACAATGACGACGGGACCTTCTTCACTGATGTCTCCCGCGAGGCTGGGTTAGCCGCCCGCCAATATCTCGGCTGGGGTGTTGCTTTCGTCGATGTCGACGACGACGGCTGGCGCGATCTCGTCATCGCCAACGGGCACGTCTATCCCGAAGTGGAAGGCAAGCAGCTCGGCGACACGTACCTGCAGCCGACCATCCTTTACCGTAACTTGGGAGACGGTAAATTTAAAGATGTGACTAGCGATTCGGGACCTGCCTTTCACGCTCCCAGGCCCGCTCGCGGACTTGCCGTCGGCGATCTGGACGGGGATGGCCGCCCTGAGATTGTCATCGTAAACATGAACGCCGCCCCGAGCCTTCTCAAAAACCGCGCCGCCTCCGGCCATTACCTCAATGTCCTGCTGACCGGCACCAAATCGAATCGCAGTGCGATCGGTGCACGCGTCACGGTCACGGCAGGCGGCCGCCGCAGAATCGATGAAGTTATGAGCGGCGGCAGTTATTACTCCCAGAACTCGCTCACGCTCCACTTCGGCTTAGGCGAGATTCGCGAAGTTGACCAGGTGGAAGTTCGTTGGCCGAGCGGAATCGTTCAAAAAGCCAACAGGATTGTGGCGGATCAGACATTCAAAATCACTGAGCAGGAGGCTCATGCCCCTTAGCCGACGGGATTTCCTTGCTGCCACCGCAACCCTGCCGGCTTTGGCCGGCCTCAAGGCCAAGCCTGTCTTCGCGGAAGAATCCCCGCATCTTCCGCCCTATCTTGCGCTCCGGAAGTACATCTCGCCTGGCGCGGACGAGTTTGCCGAAGAGAAAAAAGCGGCCCTCATCGTCACAGAACTGCGTGAGGCGTTTCAAACCGGAAACTTGAAAAACGAACCCAGGGGTCACTCGCCCTGCCCAGTCTCGTACCGGTCCATCGCTCCGGACCTGCAAGAGGCGGTCTTCGATACCGGCAATACAAATATCCGCGAAGGCTGGAACTGCTGGGTTCGTTCCTTACATAAGGTCCGCCGGGCCGATTTTTATCTTCTTCCGGGTGGCTTCGTTCGCTTCGAAGTCGCCGGCGAGAACGAACACGGTCAACTCTTCTACCGCGTCGGCAACTGGAAGCAAAAATGGGCGGAATCCCGGCTTGTGGAGTTCATTCCGCTCGAAGAACATGTCGCTACCGGCGCTGCGCTCTGGTTCAAGGACGTTTCCGCGGCCGCCTTCGCCAACCTGCCTTCCTGGAACGAACAGTTGCTGCGAGGCGTTCCTTATTGGCGTGCTCGTCTCGATCCCGCATGCGGCATTGATATCTATGGAAGCAACGGAATCTCTGTCGGTGACATCGATGGCGACGGCATCGACGAGGTTTACGTCTGTCAGCCTGGCGGTCTTCCGAACCGGCTTTACAAGTTCGGCCCCGGCGGTCTCCTCACCGACATTACGGATCAGTGGCGTGTCGGCATTCTCGACGACACATCCTCGGCCCTGTTCCTCGATCTGCGCAATACCGGCCGCCAGGACTTAGTGCTGTTGCGCAGCGCCGGCCCGCTCCTGTTTCTCAACGAGGGCGGTCGCTTCCGGTTGCGCGACGATGCCTTCCGCTTCGCAACCACGCCTGAAGGAAACTTCACCGGCATGGCCGCCGCCGATTTCGATCGCGACGGCAAACTTGACCTGTATCTCTGCTGCTATGTCTACTTCCAGAGCGAGGCCCAATACACCTACGCTTCGCCCTACCACGACGCCCGCAACGGGCCGCCGAATTTTCTTTTTCGCAATCGCTTGAATCCTGACGGCAGCGGCTCGTTCGAAGACGTGACGGCCGAAACCGGCGTGAACGAAAATAACGATCGCTTCAGCTTTGCACCTGCTTGGTGCGACTTCAACGGCGACGGCTGGCCCGATCTGTTCGTAGCCAACGACTTCGGCCGCAAGAATCTCTACGTCAACAAGAACGGCTATTTTCGCGATCTGGCAGCCGCCGCCGGTGTCGAAGACATCGGCCCTGGCATGAGCGCCTCCTGGTTTGACTACGATGCCGACGGCCTGCCGGACCTGTACGTCGCCAACATGTGGACCGCCGCCGGCCAGCGTGTTACATCCGATCCTCATTTCGCTCCGGCCAACACGGAATCTCTCGAGAACGCCTATCACCGCCACACAATGGGCAATTCGCTCTACCGGAACCGTGGTGACGGAACTTTCGAAGAAGTCACCAAAGTGCAGCACGGGGAGTTCGGGCGCTGGGCCTGGTCTTCTGGCGGCCACGACCTCGATAACGACGGGCACCCTGAGATCTTCGTCACCTGCGGCATGCTGACGAACGAATCCAGTACCGACCTCAATAGTTTCTTCTGGCGTCAGGTTGTGGCCAAGTCTCCGGCCACCCAGCAGCCGTCGGCAACGTACGAAAACGGCTGGAACGCGATCAACCAGTTCATCCGGGAAGAATATAGCTGGAATGGACGTGAGCCGAACGTTGTGCATGCTCGCCGCGGAGATCGATATTACGACTTCTCCGGAGTCAGCGGCCTCGACTTCGCCGACGACAGCCGCGCCTTTGCCGTCACCGACTACGATCTCGATGGCAAACCCGATCTAGTCTTGAAGAGCCGTCTGGGACCGCAGCTCCGCCTCCTCCAGAACAACTGTTCCGCCGCGAATCACTCCATCGCGTTTGAACTACGCGGAACCAGATCGAACCGCGACGCGATCGGCGCCCGCATCCGCGTCGATGGCCAGACAAAGTGGCTCGAGGCCGGCTCGGGTTTCCTGTCGCAGCACACTAAACGCATTCTCTTCGGATTGGGGCAGCGTGAGGCCGGCGCCGAAGTCCACATCCTGTGGCCCTCGGGAACAGAGCAGCATCTCTCAAATCTGCGCGCCGGCCACACCTACCGCATGACCGAAGGTTCGCCGAACCCGGAGGCCGAACCGTTCCGCCAGACCGCGGCACTCGAATCAGAGCAACTCGAGGCCGATAATCGGCTGCTGCTCCACGATACCTGGTTCCTCGAACCCGTTCCGCTTCCCGAAGCGCAGCGCGGACCCGGCCTCTTCGTTCTCCGCGATCTGCCCGCTTCCGCCGACCGCCGTGAACAATACGAGATCTTCCGCCGCTATCTCTTCGATTGGCGAACCAGCTTGAAAACACCATTCGCATTATTGCTGAATGGCGAGGGTCACGCCGTCAAAGTCTATGCCAGCCTGCCTTCCGAAGATCGGGTGAAGGCCGATCTTGCCCAAATCGACAACGCCGCTCGACTCGCGCTTCCTCTACCGGGCACGTACGTGCACACTCCGCACCGCGACTTCTTCAAGTTCGGCGCCGCCTTCCTCTGGTCCGGTTATCCCGAGCAAGCTCTCCCCTACCTTGACCAGGTTCTGCGCCGCACTCCCGATAACGCGCGTGTCCTGGTGCTGGTCGGGCAAATTCACCTGCAGGCCAACCGCGTCGACCTCGCGCAGCAATCCTTCACTCACGCCGCGAAAGCAAATCCCAACTACGCCGAGGCCTGGTCTGGATTGGGCGACGTCTGCGAGTCTCGCAATTACTCCAGAGAAGCGCTCGAGAACTACCGCAAGGCCCTGACGCTCAAGCCTGATCTCACCTACACCCTGCTCAACGCCGGTCGCTCGGCGGACAAGCTCAACCAGCCAGTCGAGGCCGCAAGCTTCTACAAACAGGCTCTCGCCCTGGACCCGCAGTCCCCGGAAGCAGCCAACGGTCTTGGCCTCGCGCTCGCCAAGCAGGGCCAAACTGAAGAGGCCGGCCGCTTGTTCAAAACCGCCATCTCCCTCAAACGCGATTACTCGGAAGCCATCAACAATCTCGGCGTCCTCTATATTCAGTCGGGGAAGGTGAACGACGCGATCGCAGCGTTCGAGTACGGAATTCGCGTTTCGCCCAATGAAGATATACTCTATTTGAATCTGGGCAGGACGTATACCAGCTTGGGACAATTCGATAAGGCTCGCGCCGTCATGCACGAGTTGCTCGATCGCAAGCCCAAAAGCGTCGTCGCACAACGCGCTCTGCAGGATCTGGAGGGCCGCTGATAAATGTTCCACATCTGCTTACTTGTTCTAGCGGTCGCAAGCGACGCCCAGCCAGCCCCGAACCAGGTAAAGAACGGCCATTCGCCGCAAACTGTTATCAAGCAAGTAGCCGAATCCGGCCGCACTCTGAGTGTGGCCGATAACCCTGACTGTCGCGTCGACCCCAGGCCCCAGATCGCCCCCGGCCCGCCGCCCACCTTGAGTTTCCGCTTCTACGAAGGCAAGCTTCATCACCGGTTCGGAAATTCGGAACTGCTGTTGGACGATGCAGGGCACTAAGCGAGCGCTGTTTCAGCTTGTCTTGGGAACAGCACTCATTGCCGCTGCCTCTTCCACCGAAGAGGGTATCGCGGCTTTTAACCAGGGGCGATACTCAGTTGCCCTGGCTCATCTCAAGAACAGTCCAGCCAACGACCTCCGCGCGCAAGCTTTTCTCGGTCTCACCGAAGCGGCTCTGGGCGATTGCCCGGCTGCTCTTCCACGATTCGCCGCTGTACCCGATCGCGAAGCGGAGCTGTATCGGCTGGCGAACTTGGCCGCTGCCAAATGCTACGGCTCATCGGGCGGCTACACGGAAGCGTTCTCTCGTCTCGACGACCTGCAGCGCAGATTTCCGGACAACCCCGACGTCCTGTATCTCACCGCCAAACTCCACATGAAAGCCTTCAACGACACCACCTACGCGATGTTCCAACGGACACCCGGATCCTACCGCGTCCATGAGTTGTCGGCCGAAATCTTCGAAGTGCAAAACCGCTACGCGGACGCCGCCGCCGAGTACCGCAAGGCCATCGAACTGAATCCTGCTGCTCCCGACTTGCATTTTCGGCTCGGCCGCGCCCTACTGCTCGAAAGTCACGATCCGGCCGCCTTGCAAAACGCCGCCCAGGCATTTCAACAAGAGCTGACGCTCAGTCCCGAAGATGGTGCGTGCGAGTTTCAGCTCGGCCAGATCGCCCAGGTCCAGGGTCATAGACAGGAAGCCAGAGAGCACTTCGAGCGCGCGTCCGCTTTCTCGCCCGCTTTCGTGCAGCCTCTCATCGCCCTCGGCAAAATGGATACCCAGGATAAGCAATGGGACCGCGCTATCGAGCGCCTGACTCGCGCTACCGGTCTCCAGCCCGCCAACGAAGCCGCGCACTACGCCTTGCTCACCGCCTATCGCGACTCCGGCAACATTGAAAAAGCCAAATCCGAAAAAGAAAAACTCGATAAACTCCAGAAACCGCCTGAGGGCGAATTCTCCGATTTCCTCAACAAATTGGGCGAAAACCCTCCTCCCAAACAGTGAAGTGGGCCGCAGTTCTTTTTCTCGCAACGTTGTGTCTCGCAGCAAGCGAAACGTGGGCTCCTGACTTCCGCAACATCGCCCGGGTGGCCGGTCTGGTTGACTCGTTCCCCAACGGAGGCTCGTCCTCGAAACAGTACATCATCGAAACCACCGGCAGCGGAATCGCTTTCATCGACTACGATAACGACGGGCTGCTCGACCTCTTCGTCCTCTCCGGCGAAGGCGGTACGAACCGCATGTATCACAACGAAGGACATAATCGCTTCCGCGACGTCACCGAACAGCTTGGCTTGCGTAGCAGCGGTTGGGCCGAAGGCGTCTGCGCCGGCGATTACGACAACGATGGCTTCACTGACGTCTTTGTCACCTATTGGGGCGCCAATCATCTCTATCGCAACCTCGGCGGCAAGCGCTTCTCCGATGTCACGGTGCGCGCGAATCTCACGCAGCCCCGCGTCCGCTACAACACCGGTTGTGCGTTCACCGACATCGACGGCGACGGCAAGCTCGATCTGTTCGTGGCCAACTATCTGCAGTTCGATCCCGCCACAACGCCCAGGCCTGGCGCTAACCCCTACTGCTTCTACCGCGGCATCGCTGTCAACTGCGGGCCGCGCGGATTGCCCTTTGACCGCAACATCCTCTATCGCAACAACGGCGACGGCACCTTCAGCGATATTTCCGTCTCATCCGGCGTCGCCTCACCTGAAGGCCACTACTCTTTGAGTGTTCTAACAGGAGACTTCAACGAAGATGGCCTCCCGGACATCTACGTCGCTTGCGACCAGACGCCTTCGCTGCTCTACATCAACAAAGGAAACGGTAAGTTCGACGAAGAAGGCGTCCTGCGGGGCGTCGCCTTCGACGAAAACGGCAAGGCCATGTCCGGCATGGGTCTTGATGCAGCCGATTACGCGGCCGACGGCCATTTGAGTATCTTCCGCACCAACTTCTCGGACGAGTTCGAAACGCTCTACCGAAATCGAGGCAAAGGTAACTTTGACGATGTCACCCTCGACGCTGGCCTCGGACAAAACACCCGCTACGTCGGCTGGGGCACCGGCTTTTTCGACTTCAACAACGATGGCTGGAAAGATCTGCTGCTTGTGAATGGCCACGTTTTCCCCGAAGTCGAGTCCTTACATATCGACATTCACTACAAAGACCGCCCCATCCTCTATCAGAACCTCGGCAACGGAACCTTTCGCGACATCTCGGGTCACGCTGGCCCCGCTCTCTCGGAACTTCACTCGTCGCGCGGCGCGGCATTTGGCGATGTAGATAACGATGGTGCCGTTGAAGTTGCGATCAATAATCAGAACGAACCTCCGTCTCTGTTCAAGGAAGCAGTCAAGCCGCCCGGCCACTGGTTGATCCTGAAGCTCGTCGGAACACGCTCGAATCGTAGTGCTATCGGAGCTCGCGTGAAACTATCCGCCGGCGGCCACGAACAGCTCGGAGAAATCAGAAGCGGTGGAAGCTACCTTTCACAAAGCGATCTGCGGCTGCATTTCGGCCTCGGCAGCGCCCGCAAAGTCGACAAGATTGAAATTACTTGGCCCGTTGGCAGCCAGCAGCTCCTCAAAGATCAAAGTGTGGACCGGGTCTTATCAGTCGAAGAAATCGCACCCGCGTTGTCTCGCTAAGTCCCCCTGGTCGAACCGGGCAACAATTAACTATGCACAAGCTCGGAGTTGGCGCGACGCGGATCGTTGTCCGCGGATCCCCGGCTCGGGAAAGACCACCGACGCCAAGGAAACTTGAAACGGCTTCGACTTGCACTTTCTCGACGCGCCGGTTGCAGACTCTTTTCGACAGAATTCGTACAAGGAACATGGAATCCCCGCCCGTCACCCTCCCGGCGACTTATCGAAATGGGCTGACATCTTCCATGGTCATCGCCTGAAGAAATGGCCCTCTTCGACCAACGTAAGAGGTTAAGCTTCAGAGGTTCTGCAAAAGGAGGTGGGTCAAACTAAGCCTTTTCACATTCACTTGGCGGTGAAGAAAGGAAAGGACGAAGATGACCCGGAAGCAGGATAGCGCAGAAGTGCGCCGTTGGAGCAACGAGATTCGGAAAGCCTTGAGGGAGGATCGGGATCTGTTGAAAACGATCGTGGAAGAGACGCTGCAGCAAGTGCTGGAAGGGGAGATGGAAGAAGCTCTGCAGGCCGGGAAGAGTGAGCGGACCGAGACGCGACTAGGGTATCGAGCCGGCTACTACAATCGAACGCTAGTGACGCGTGTGGGCAAGGTGGAGCTGCGAGTTCCACAGGATCGGCAAGGCCGCTTTCGAACCGAGGTGTTTGAGCGCTATCAACGCAGCGAGAAGGCGCTAGTGGCGGCAATGCTCGAGATGTATGTGCAAGGCGTATCCACACGGAAGGTCAAAGCCATCACCGAAGAGCTGTGCGGACACGAGTTCAGTTCGGCGACCATCAGCCGGATCGTCGGGCAGTTGGATGCAGAGCTGGAGAAGTTCGCCAAGCGGCGTCTGGAAGAGCCGTATCCCTACTTGGTCCTAGACGCTCGCTACGAAAAGGTGCGGGAAGACGGAGCTGTGCGAAGCCAGGCAGTGCTGGTTGCCATCGGGATCAACTGGGAAGGTAAGCGCAGCGTGCTGGCTGTAGAACTGGCCAGCCGGGAGAGTCTATCGAGTTGGCGCGAGTTGCTGACAAGCTTGCGAGGACGCTCGTTACACGGGGTCGAGTTTGTAGTCAGCGATGACCACGCGGGTCTTCGGAAAGCGATTCAAGAGACGTTGCCCGAAGCGGTTTGGCAGCGTTGTTACGTTCACTTTCTGCGGAACGCTTTGGATTATCTGCCGCGCAAAGCGGATGATGATTACCTGCAGGAGTTGCGTTGGATCTACGATCGGCGTGACGCTCAGGAAGCACGGCGCGATCTGGCGGCGTGGCTAACCAAGTGGGGCCGGCGCTACGGAAAGCTTTGTGGCTGGGTGGAAGAGAACATCGAAGAGACCCTGAGCTTCTATCGATTACCGCGCCAGCATCACAAGAACATGAAATCCACCAATATGCTGGAGCGGCTCATGGAGGAGATCAAACGGCGTACGTTAGTGGTCCGCATCTTTCCGAACGCAGCCGCCTGTTTGCGCTTGGTGCGAGCTTTAGCCGTTGAGATCGATGAGAACTGGATCGAGGCCATGCAATACCTCAACATGGAACCGCTTGCCGAGCAGAAAAAAGAAGCTCTCCGCAACCTCGGCGATGCGGCCTAAACATCAAGCAACTTAGAAAGGCCGTTTACCCATTCCTTTTTGCGGAACTCCCTCGAAAAGCTCCCCTGAAGGCTTCATGCGGTCGCGGTTTGTTGAGTGAGAGTGACGCAATGCCCCATGCGCTCAAGACGCCGTACCAGCGAACGCTGCAGCGCTTCTTTCTGACGCTTCTCGAAGTAGTCACCTCCGAGTTCCTGGTAAGAAGATTGAGATTTCAAAACATGCCAGGCAATCACGATGATCGTGTGCGCGACGGCTACTAGTGCTCGCTTCTTACCGCGTCTGGCTGACAGGCGAAAGAACTGCGATCGAAGGTATGTATCTTTGGCATGGGAAGCTGCCCAAGCTGCTTGGACTAGCACCCGCCTGAGCCACGGGCTACCTTTTCGCGTCTTGCCGTTGAGCCGCTTGCCCGCGCTCTCGTTATTTCCTGGACATAAGCCTGCCCAAGAGGCACACTGCTGCGCAGTGGGGAACTGCTCCATCTTAGTCCCAATCTCGGCTAAAAGTGCGCGTGCCGCAATCTGGTCAATCCCGGGAATGGTATCCAACAAGCGAACCGCTTCCTCCATGTCTGCCGTACGTCGTGTAATCTCTTGATCGAGCTCGTCGATTTGACCATTGACGAAGTCATATTGCGCTAGCAGTTGCTTCAAGCAGAATCGATGATGCTTGGTTGCCTTACCATCTAATGCAAGACGCAGCGCATCTAGCTTGCGCCGTAGAAGCCCGCGTGCCAGTTCAGCAAGTTTCTCTGAATTGTATTCGCCCTTGATGATGGCATCCAGCATACTGCGCCCACTCAAGCCAAGGGTGTCGCTGGCTACTGAAGCGAGCTTTATATTGGCGTCCTCCAGTACCTTCTGCACCCGGTTGGCTACTCGATTCCGCTCTCCAATCAGGGCGACACGCTGCCGGTTCAGATCTCGCAACTCGCGAATGGTCCGGTCGGGAACGAAGCTCCCTCTGACCAATCCGTGTTGAAGCAGTTGCGCAATCCACTCGCAATCATTCATGTCAGTCTTTCTGCCCGGTACGTTCTTGATGTGCGCCGCGTTTACGAGCAGAAGCTCAAACCGCCCTTCGAGCACATTCCAGATTGGTTTCCAGTAAACACCCGTACTCTCCATCGCTACGTGCGTTACAGAAAAGCTGGCCAGCCAAGCCGCCAACTCCCGAAGCTCAGCCGTCACCGTGCCGAAGCGGCGTAAAACCTTCTGACGCTTCTTTCCTTCAGCCAGCAAAATACACGCCGTAATCGATTTCTTGTGCACGTCCAACCCACAGCAGCGTGGATAAAGCAGTTCCATCTGTTCCTCCCCGCCCGCAACGTCGAGGACACCGAATAATCAGATTCTCCCTCGCGTGTTCAACCGCCGTAGCGGAGGCAACCAGTCGCTGTTCCCGGCAGTGTCCAGACCAAACTTGACAACGGGCTCCGGTGGCGCCAATGTTCCCCGGCCTTGTTCTACGCGCGGGCTAACCCCACCTTACTCTGGTCCTCCCTTTTCATCCGCCGTTGTGCCGTGCATCGCGGCATGACCAACTTGACAAGCACAACTAACGTAAGAGCGATATACTCGGTTCACATGAAGACTAGGCCGTCTGGCCACGCTAGCCCGGATCGGCGACGCCCGGCCGGCAAGAGGCCATATGGAACAAGATCATTTCGTCTTTCAACTGGTCACGGGAACCGTTACCGGCTTGCTTGCCCTTGCATTTTGCTTGTACCTGGAGAGGCGAACGCGCATGGCTGATTCGCGGACCTCCAGGAGATCGCCGGAACAAGCCTCAAAAGCCAAAGCCGCAGGAGCTTAAAAAGCGGCGCTCCGGCCAAAATGGAGTGCGATTTAATATCGGCGTGTCTACTACGTTGAACGCACCGGACCCAAGCTTATTAGAGGCTCTGCTGAATTCCTGGGACCGGAACAATACCATACTCGTTAGCCTTCTCCGCGCTCTTCCCGAAGGTGGGCTGGAGACAAAGGCAATCGAGGGCGGCCCTTCGGTTGCACAGATCTTCACACACATCCACTCCGTACGGCTTGTATTCGTTCTTGAGGACGCGCCCGAGTTCGCCGTGGACGTGCCTGAGCAAGAGTGGGCAGTTGAGCTTGACCGCGATCGCATTGCACGAATGTTGAATGAGAGCGCCCAAGTGGTACGGAATGCCGTAAAGGGCAGGGTCGAGAGGCGGCGCGGCATGAACCTTCACTACAATCATCCGATCCTCCTGCTGCAACACATGATTTGGCACGAAGGCTACCATCACGGCCAGATCAAGCTCGCCCTCAAACTGGCGGACCGTCCCATAAGCGACGACGAAGCGGGACGAGTCACGTGGGGCGTCTGGATGGAAAAACAGTAACGGTTCCAGGAATGGTGCGGTTGCCAGGAGCGTGCATTGCGCAGGTCCATCGCAGTGCAATGGTGCCATTGTGGCATTCGTCGTCGGTGTTGGGTGTCGCTGGCTTCGGACATATCCGCGCGCCGAGTTCACCGGGCTCGCGGGACCATTGCTCGTAGTGGCTATGACGTTCGGATAAAGCACTACAGATCGCATCTTGACGCGAAAAGCCCAAATCTCACCAGTAAACACCTTTGCGGCGGAACTTCAGGACGAACGGTCGCTGCTGCACGCCGGCCAAGGATCTCAAGGTGAAAAGCGCCTCAACTGACCGGAGCGATAGCGCCGGAGAGCTCTCAGACTGTATACGGTAAGTTTCTGGTTTGCGCCACAGTGCCGCGACACCGTTTGCCAATCAAACCGGTTCTATGCTGAACCAAGTCGCTGGCCTAGGATCTCTCGCGACCGACCATCTCGTTCCATGCCTCTTTGTCCTGGCCGAAACTAAGCCGCTTTCCCGCGCGAACCAGTGGCAACAGCAGCAGCTTGGGCTCTTTCTCAATCCGGCTCAGCATCTCCGCCTCCGACAGCTTCAGATACTTCAGCCCTGCTTCCGCGAACGCGCCGCCCTCCACATCGAGTAAACCTCCTAGGCTGAATCGCTCCATGAACCGTCTGATTTCGCCCGCAGCCATCGGCTTCTGCTTCAGATCTACGAAGTGAATGGCCACCCGTCTCTCCTTGAAGAATCGCTCAGCCGCCCGGGTGGCTTGCGAACTCTTGAGCCCGAAAATCTGTACGCTTAGTGCCGCGCTCATCCCGCTAGGAGCCGCTCAGCATTCTCGAAATACACCTTTCGGAGCACGGCATCAGGCAGTCCGATCCCGTAAATCCTCCACCGGCCCTGGGGCGGAGTGGCCGCCGGTGAATAATCGAAATACTCATCTTCGGTTTCGAGAAACCGATAATAGATCTCGTACAGAAGATCGCTGAACACCTGCTGCGGCGTGTCGGTACCTCCGGGAATCGCGTCCGTTCCAAACATTGTCCTGTCCTGATACGTATCCATGAAACGGCGTGCCGCCCTCGGCTGCCGCCCGAGTTCCCCAATCCGCGCCGCAATCTCCACATGCATGTTCGGATGCGAGTCGAGGCATTCGGACACATACGCGAGATCTTCCGAATCCGCCACGTGCAGGCACACAAATTGTGTGTTGGGATGCCGTCGCATCACATTCCTGCGCGCTTCCTGAAGCTCTCTATTACTCGAATAATCCCTGCCATGGAATGACCAGTCCGGATGGGCGTGCAGTTCTTCCCACCGCTCGTTGAAGCGGTCGATCGGAAGAAAAAAGGCCTCCGGATCGGACGTGTGAATCGCCACTGGCATGTTGAGGGCGCCGCACGCGTCCCACATCGGATCGAATCGCGAATCGTCGATCCGCACCAGCTTGCCCGTCGTGACGTTTTCGCGCAGATAAAGCCCGAGTGTCTTCAAAACCTTCAAACCCTTTGCCCCGCGCCGGTGCGCATCTTCAATCAGATCCGCCTGCACTTGCGGATAGTTCTGGTCGGCCGCCTTGCTCCACGCCGGCTCAGTAAACACGATAAACCGTCCTGGATGCGCCGCTTGCAGCCG
Source organism: Terriglobia bacterium (assembly GCA_963723645.1). Classification (GTDB taxonomy): domain Bacteria; phylum Acidobacteriota; class Terriglobia; order Bryobacterales; family Bryobacteraceae; genus Bog-105. The sequence goes on along the minus strand of CAVRRR010000002.1, from coordinate 10,453 downwards.
GTCGATTGTCTGCTGGAGGTTCTCGCCATACCCGCCCGTCAGATCTACCATCGTCCGAATGTTTTTCCGGTCCATCACCTCCAGACACGCCTCCGCGCTCGCGGCGAAATGAATCTTGCCCGGACCCTCGAGGCCCCCGGCATGGGTGATATGCGTGTGGAAATCAATCACCGGATGCGCTGCCCGCGCCACTTTAGTCTCAGGTGCGTGCAGCATGCTGCGTGGCTGATACTGCTCCACCGGAAGCACATCTTTCGTAGTCGCGGCCGACTGCCCGGCTCGGGCCCTTGGCGCCGCGAGCGCGCCGCTCCCGATCGATGCCAACAGGTCTCTACGCTTCATAAGAGACCTAATATCTCATTGACTCCGTTGAGCGCCATCGGACGGTCGCTCACCAGCGCCTCCCCGTGCCGCACTCCGATGGATAAACCGAAAAACCGGTCCCGCGATTCCAGCCCGTACAAGTAATCGCCTGACCCGTGCGCTATCACTCCAAATTCATGCGCCGTTTTCGAAAACTGCGATTCGTGCAGCCTCAAGAGCTGCAGCTTCTTCTCATAAACTCCCGACACATCCACCACGAAAGAGGGCCGTACGTAATGATGCAGCAGATAACAAAGTAACTTCTTGGGCTTGTGCGGAGGAAAGGCCGACTCCGATCTCTTCAGCCCGCAATACAGCGCCGCATTCCGAATCATTCGCCCCGCAGCCGCGTGATCAGGATGCCTGTCTCTCCAAAATGGCGCAACAACGAGCGCCGGACTGTATCGGCGGATCACATTCGCGACTTGTTTTCGCGTTTCGGGCGCATCCACCAGCCCGCCATCCGGCATCTCCAGGTTCTCGCGCGGCACACCACCCAGAAACTCCGCCGCAGCCTCCGCTTCTCGTTCCCGCTCGGCCAGCGTACCCCTCGAGCCCAATTCGCCCTTTGTCAAATCGACGATCGCAAACGAGACGCGCGCCTTCTGCAAAAGGAGCGCCATTCCGCCCGCGCCCCACTCGACATCGTCCGGGTGAGCGCCGAAAAAGAGGACCTCTACCGCCATTTCTCTAATGCGTCAGCTTGATAGGCGCCAGATCCGCGGTCTCTAGCTTGATGCCTAGATACTCGGCGAGCGTCGGCGCCACACTTCGCATATCAATCTCGCCCAGATTCAATCCCGCTCGCACCCCAGGTCCCGCGATGAAAAACGATGCCAGAAGGTTGGGATTGTCGGGCGAATACCCGTGTGTCCCGGATAACTTCGTCTCGGCAGCGAGCGGCTCGCGAAGCGCTCCGTCGATCGCGAAACTCGACTTCATGTCCACCCAGAACTCCGCCGCGCTGTCGCCGCCCAATCCGGTAATCTCCTGCTTCTCCATCACGCTCGCAATCCCGTTCGCCGGATCAGCCCCGAGTTTGTGCAGCAATTGCCGGGTTTTCTCGCGCGTTTCGGCATCATTCGGATCCTTCAGCATAATCGCCGCCGACCCGCCGTTGATCCACGGAGTCGCCTTCCAACCCAGCACTTTGGGCTCCGGCCACGATTCCGTCTTCGGGTCTATTTCAATCAACTGCGCATCCACAAACGCCTTCAACAAGTGAAGATGGTGATCCACGCGCGTGAATCCATGATCGGAAACCACGCACATCGCCGCATTCGGATGACTGGCCCTCATGGCATTCTCAAGTTCCTGAACCATCCCGTCCAGTTCTTCGAGCGTCGCGTTCGATTCCGGGCTGAAAGGCTCGGTCCCATGCTCGACGTGATCGAGCGCGGCTAGGTGAACGGTCATGAAATCGGGCCTGTTTTCCCTCAGAATCGCCGCCGCATATTTCGTTCTCGCCCGATCTCCTTTCAGCGCTTCATTGAGATCCGTCGTGTAAGGCCCTTCTTCCTTTGATAGATGCTCGAACAGCCCACGCGTTGACAGGGCGCTCAGCAGCTTCAAATCCTCTGCCGTCGCGGCCCTCCAGTACTCCGGAATCAAGTATTTCACGCCCGGCGCACCCACGCTCACTGGCCAACTCACGCTCCCGACAGAGAGCCCCGCGTTAGCCGCCGCTTCCCAGAGCGTACGCACACGGATATCCTGGCTGTACCAATACCAACCGCCTATATTCTTGTGCAGTGGATCGAAGGTCGTATTCGAATAGATCCCGTGCCGGACTGGCCAGACGCCTGTTAGCAGGGTCGTGTGGCTCGGATAAGTCACCGTTGGCAGCACGCCATGCACGCCCGTTGCATACGCACCTGAGTGGAGCATCCCGAGAAGGGTCGGAATCTTTAGACGATGGCTCGCGGCAGCAGTCACGTAATCGGGCCGCATGCCGTCAATCGAAATCAAGAGTAGAGCTCGCCGCTCCGTACCCGCACAAAGGACCCCGATTGAAAGTGCGATGCCAGAAAGCGTCCGCCCAATCGAGTTCATGATCCGGCTACGAGCGTAGCAGGACACCTTCAGTCGACCACTATCGCCAATGGTTCCCGGCGCTGTGATCACTCGATTCCGGCGTTGTGATATTGTGTGAAAAACGAAACCGCGGGAGTAATTCAGCGGTAGAATGCCAGCTTCCCAAGCTGGACGTCGCGGGTTCGATCCCCGTCTCCCGCTCCATGTTTTCAATAAGTTAAGGCGAATCACTAATTTCCCCGGCCTGCTTAACGCATTAAGAGCATTAACGGCGGCCTGCAAGACTTTGATTCCATGGCCGTATGCCGATCGAATGCCAGCCGAATACGCTGGCATTCTTGTGAGTCCCAACGGACGAGTGCTCCACCGTCGGGTTGAAATGCAGCAATACGGCCACGAGGTTAAGGTCGTCCGTCGTCAGACACTTCCGCAGTAGCTCAGCTTGAGTTAGCCCGCCGAACACTTCCAAGAACTAGCCATCTCTCGTCTAACGAAAGGAGCCTGAGGGGCATTCTCCTATCGTTGCGTCCTATTCAAAGGGCATTCGAGCCGGTAAGCGCTCACTAAACCGGCGGAAAAAGCTAGCTCAATTCATCGCCTCAGTCAGAGCTGTGCGTGGTTGACGTCCGATGAAATATCATTTCTCCTCTAGCCCGAAGATCGTGGCATAAACGTGCTCATACGCCTGGACCATCGTACTGATTGAGAAGCGTTCGCTGACGCGCTTCCGGCAGGCTCGGCGATCAATTCGAGGTAGCCGATTCAAAGCCGCGGCCGCTTCCTCGACGTTGTTCACCAGAAAACCGGTCTTACCATCTTCGATAACTTCACGACAAGAGCCCAAATCCATTGCAATTACGGGAACACCGGCGCAATTGGCTTCAGCAAGAACTAGCCCGAAGCGCTCCGGGATCGTGTTCATGTGGAGAAGTGCCGATGCCTGAGCGAAAAGAGCGTTCTTCTCGACTACGTTTACCGGTCCGACGTAGGAGATTTTGTAACCGTCAATGTGTGGCTTGACTTGCTTCTCAAAGTACGACAAATCCTGTACAATTCCGGCAATGATAAGGCTCCTGCCGCTTCTCCGAGCAACCTCGATAGCGAGATGAACACCCTTGTCGGGATGAATGCGTCCGAGAAAAACCAAATTATCTCCCGTGGTCGTTGGCTGGAACGGATACAGCGACATGTCAATGCCGTTATAGACAGTCGCCAGATAATTCAGCCGAGGGGCGCGATCGGAGTCGCTTACGGACACAAAATATCCATCACGATATTTCTCGTAAACGGGCATGATTTGCGGAGAGGAGAATCCATGGACGGTGGTCAGCACCGGCGTCCTGACCAGCCGGCTGAACGCCAATGCCATGAAATCGTAGTGGCTATGAATAAGATCGAACTCACCCGCGCGTTCGAACGCTTCCGAGATGTGAAGGTACTCTGCGACCTTTGGATCTATCGACCGATCTTCTTCGTAGCCCTTGCCCACCACGGCATGCAGACGGGCTGTGGTCAAAGAGTTCGCTGTTGCAAACAGCGTCACGTCCCAGCCACGAGCGACGAGTCCTTCCGTGATGTTGCTGGCTACCGTCTCCCAAGCGCCGTAGTGCTGCGGTGGTGTCCGCCACGCTACAGGCGATAGAACAGCCACCCTCCTGTTACGCACTGCCATTGATCGAGTCCTTCCTAGTCCATGGCCGACAGCACCTGATGTAGCGGCGCTCGTGCGAAGCCCGTGGCATGATCGGCGAGAGCATAGGGAATGATCAATTCCCCCTGGTGAACAATGGCGCCGCAAGTATAGACCACGTTCGGAACGTAACCTTCACGTTCGTTCTCATTGGGTATCAACAACGGCTCGCGCAGCCTACCGAGTACTCTCCCTGGGTCGTCACGATCCAAAAGGAAAGCGCCGATGCAGTATTTGCGCAAGGGACCAACACCGTGACTGAGAACCAGCCATCCGGCTTCGGTTTCGATGGGTGACCCACAGTTACCAATCTGCACCAGCTCCCACGGGAAAACAGGCTTCAACAATTTTTCGCGCTCATGCCAGAAGTGGACATGATCCGAGAACATAAGATAGATGTTCTCGTTATCCTGGCGAGACAGCATGGCGTAACGCCCATTGATCTTGCGCGGGAAAATAGCCATGCCTTTGTTCTCGGCGGCCGGCCCGTTCAGCGTGACAAAGCGAAAAAGGAGAAAGTCGGAGGTCTCAATCAGCTCCGGCATAATCACCTTGCCGTCGTAGGCGGTGAACGTCGCGTAGTAAATGTTTGTGCCGTCATCATTTTTGAAGCAAACAAAACGGGCGTCCTCAATGCCGTTGCGCTGCGACGGAGTCGCCGGGAAAATAATCCGTTGCGACAATGATTGCTCGCGTTGGAACTGAACTTCGTGGTTCGATAGCGCCAGCATTTGAATCCCGCGTGAGACCTCCTCATCCTCACGCAAACTCGTATTGAGGACGCGAGATTGCGTCAGTTCCGCCTGCAAACTGTTCCGAAGTTCTTCGAGCGTAAACAGGTCGTTCAGGCTTCCTATCGCCGCATCAGCAAAGTCACCCGTCAATCCCAGCTCAAGCAGCTTTCTAGTAAACTGCGGCTTCTCATAGCGCGGGTTTGGCGTCTGGCGCGGCTCGGTCAAAAAGCCGCTGGCCTCCTCCATTTCGATTCGGCTGTCCGCATGAATTAAGCCGGTGCGAAATGTTATGGAGGAGATGTGCCCTTCCCCAGTCGCCCGCAAGCTAAGAATGAACCGAAGAGCGCCGGGAGGAAGCCTTGATTGATCCGGGTGCGGAACGATGGAGGGATTAAACAGCGCAGCAGACTCGAGCGAGTATTCGGCCATGAAGTAAGAGCCAATCAAAAGCTCGCGGTCAGGAGAGATCTTCTCGTCTTCTGGTAATGACTCGTGCAGTTGTTCGAACCGTTCGCGGAATCGCTCAGTTATGTGATCATGGCGTTTCGAAAACTCCGCCGACACTTGTTTGAGAAGAGGCCCGACCTGGCTTTCGGGAAGCAACATGATGCGTGTGATGATCCTGGAAATTCGCTGAGAGTCACCAGGAGCAAAGGGCCGCAAAAGGACACGCGACTGGTCCGGCTTCAGGATAGTAGTCGTGCGTGTAACGTTGATCGACATTGACTGCTGCCTTTGATATGGGACTTAGGAAAAGCGCTCGACGCCTAATCTGCGGAAGCGATTGGCTGCCTGAAACTGGTGAGCATGTTTTGGGCAAGCTGCAGTTCCGAGAGCGAAAGCAAGAACGCCAATGTGGATTCGGCTCCCTGGTTTCCATTGACCCGGTCGACGTGCAGTCCATCGAGGCACCCGCCGGTTTCAGGGGAGTATAGTTCCAGACCGAGATCGTTCCAACCGATAAACCAGTCAAAGGCGCGTTGCGCCTGTTTGTACCACCACCGATCGGACGTTGCCCGATAGGCGGCTAAGCAGGCCGAGACCGTTGACTGCGCTTCGACTGGCTGCTGGTCAAAGCTGGCGCGTGTCCCTCCGCGCCGATAGAAACCGTTAGTGCCGATAGGCCGGAAGTGACCCTTCTCCGAAAGTTGCAACTCGGTTAGCCAACGCAGGCTTTCGAGGCCTTGTTCAAAGACTGCTTGCTGCCCGGTCGCGCTACCGGTGAGGATCAACGCATGAGAAAGCTTCGCGTTGTCGTAAGACAAGGATTCTTCAAACCACTGCCAACCTGGCTGCGCTGTTTTCTCGAAGATCTCCATTAAACGAGAGGTCAGGATGTCGCGCGTCTGGCTGACCATACTGTCACCGCTCAATCGACGCAAGTATTCATGAATACCGATCAGACCGAAGGCCCAAGCGCGGGGAGAAGTGAGTTCCGTCAGGGTAGGTAAAGCGAAAGCGAACAACTGTCCTGCCATCATTTGAAAGCTTCGAAACGGAGAACGACCCACGGCGGTTCCCAAAGCCCAGAGGGCTCGGCCGTGAGAATCTTCGGACGGCTCTCCGTCCATCCAGCGCCGATCGAAACTCATGAAGTTGTGGAAGCGCCGTGTCTTCCGATCGAACGCATGGTGCAGAAAAGCCGCATAAGTCGTTCCGAGCGTTCTCACCTGTTCGACATCTTCTCCCAGCTCACCAAGAAGTATGGTGAGAATGAATGCCCGTGCGTTGTCGTCCGTGCAGTAGCCCTCAAGAAAATTGGGAACACTGAAGATGGCGTGCTGGAAGATGCCAGTCGAGTCCGTCATTCGCAGCAGGTGACTCAGCTTCAGCTCCGGCAACTCGCGCGGCTTTTGATCCAGTGTTTTTGTCGTGAGGGATTTTCGCGCTTGTGCTACCGCTTGAAGACGCGACAACTCGAAGGAGTGCATATATTGCTGCGCGACGTTACTCCAGATCATCTCGCGCCCAAGCTTATAGGCGTTCTTTCGGATTGCGTGGCGACGGGTATCGTCGCTTAACAATGCGATTACCTCATGTGCGATAGCGCGGGCGTCGCCAAATGGAACCAGAATGCCACGATCGTCTGCCAGAAGTTCGGCAGCGTGCCAGTAAGGTGTCGAAATGACAGCTTTACCCGCGCCGAAAGCGTACGAAAGTGTTCCCGAAGTGATCTGAGCCTCATTGAGATAGGGAGTGATGTAAATATCCGCCGCGCCGATGAACTCCTTTAAGTTCTCCAGGTCCACGAAACGGTTATAAAAAATGACGTTTTTCTCAACGTTGTTCTTTTTCGCGAGCATTTCGAGGCTGAGGCGATAAGCTTCACCGTGCTCCCGCAGTTCGTTTGGATGGGTCGCGCCCAGCACGATATAGACAACTTCCGGAAACTCCGAAACGATCTCAGGCAAAGCATTTAGGACGTTCTCAATACCCTTGTTCGGCGAAAGAAGTCCGAACGTGAGCAGGACAACCTTTCCTTCCACGCCGAACTGATCTTTGAAGTAACTAGGATCGACAAATCCAACATCGGGAATCCCGTGAGGAATCAGATCAATCTTTGCCTCTGGGGCGCTATAGATCTGGCCTAGCATTTGCCGGCCCCGCTCAGACATGACAACAACCCGTGTAGAAAGCGAGATTAGTTCGTGCATCACGAGGCGCTGATCCGCTCTCGGCTCGCGCAGGACCGTATGCAACGTTGTGATGACAGGCATCCTGAGTTCGCGCAGAAAAGCCAGGATATGACCGCCAGCTGTCCCGCCGAATATCCCGAACTCGTGCTGGAGACAAACGATATCAACGTTGCTGATATTGAGAAAGTCGGCGGCTCGCAAATAGGACGAGAGATCCTGCTCTTCAATCTCGAAACGAACGACCTCCGGGTATTCGTAGCCTGACTTCAGATCATTCACCGACACGGAAAGACACTGGCTTTGAGGATAAGCGGTGGCCACAGCCGTAAGCAGGTCGGAGGTAAACGTGGCGATGCCGCATTTTCGCGGCAGGTAATCGGCTACGAAGGCGATTTTCCGGACTTTGGTATGCTCTTTCAGTGGTTTCTCCGTCGGGCCATGCGGCCGTAAATGCTGTATCAAACTCATCCTTTCTTTCGGGTCGACGAACGTAGAGGAAGCGGATCGCCAAAATGCAGTGGGTCACGCAAGTTTTGAAGCTCACGGTAGTAATAAAGGTGAGTGGGCCGTCTTCCGTTGAACTTCAGCGCCTTGAGGAAGGCGAGTTCCTCTGCCGTGGCGTCTCCGCTCAGGCTAGCGTTGGAAAGGAACTCTTGAAAGCCCGGCTCCACGGTAGGAAGCGGATCTGGTCCGATTTCCGTAAATTCGAACCGCTTTCTACCACCAGGAACCAGTTTGCGGCTTGGAATTACATCAATGCGAAATGTCTTGAGGTCAATGTCCCAGGACTCAATCAACAGCCCGAGAAACGCGGCGCAAATCTCTTCCGACACCTGGAAGGCCTCGCCCTCGACAAACCTCCGGCTTTGTTCGCGGACCTGGTCGGGAGTTTGCCCCGTCAACTGAGCCATGAGACTAACCCGCTCTTCATCTAGCAGGTGATCTCTGGTGATGGTCTTTGCGACGTCGAGGAGTGTCTGGGTCACCAAGCGCTCCAACTCCCCAAACGATTCACGCTCGAAGATGACACGGACTTCTCCTCGGCGACCGGCGGCGCATTTCGCCAGAATCAAGTCGCGGCACTGGGCGCGAAGCGGGGTCAGCTGGTCGGCCAATATCTTCTTCAGCCTTTCCCGCCGTTGGAGATTTGCCAGCTTCGAAAGCTCGTCTTCGGGAAGCCTGAGAAACCTGCTCATCCGAGCGTAGATTTCGGTACGTCCAGCCGAGGGAGGAGCCTTCTTTCGAGCCAACAGTTGGGAGATGTAGGATTCCGTGACTTGGGCGCAAGCAGCGAGGTCCTTCTGCTCCAATCCGAGTTCTTCTAAGCGGGATTTGATGAAAAGCGCCAGGTCCACCCAGTGTCCAATCTGCTCCGGTGGTTAACCAATAGCAGTCAACCGCACTTCTAAGCCTGACACAGAAATGATTGACAAGTAAAGCTACTTAACCGATAATGGTTCAGTAAGCACTCCCGCTCACGCCGGATCTTCCGAACTAAGTCGGAATTACGGTCCGATCCTCTTAGACCCGCAACCGAGGAGGTTGTTGATGGTTTATACCCGCCTGCGGTTCCCCTGCCTGGACCGAAGAGAGCCGTGTTCTGAATGATTCAACCGGGTACATTACTGATTCGTAAGGGAACGATTCTCCCGTCCTCCATACTCCTCCAAAGCAACGTCACGGACGAGGGCTTTTCTGCCGTCCAGGGCGGCGCTGAACTGCTCCACCTAAAAGCAGAGCTCGCCCAGGCGGGTTGGAATTACTTCTACATGGGCGCTGTTAAGCAGACTGTGTTTGGCAGAGGTCCGAAGCGAATAGCCTCCGCCATGAACGGTATCGCCGCCAAGGTGCGGCTGAACCAATGCAATAGTCTGCAGGTCGATGCCATCACGCCTCAGTCGGTGCTCGGCATTCCCTACTTGAGCGTATCGGCCCATTGCTGTCACATCCAACAAGGCGTAATCTTCGCCGGCGGAAAGCAATGAGCACAGTTCCCGCGACGCCGTGGGTTGGTACGGAAAGCCAGATCGAGTGGGCAGAGAGAATCAAGCCGCTCGTCAGCGCCGAATTCGACCGCGTAGCGGAAACTCTCGAGGCCGTGGCTCGCCGACAGCCGATACCCGATCGCCTGGAGACGCGGGCTGTGATCGCTATTCTCGAGGAGAAACGCCGTGAGGTGCTGGGAAGAAGTGAGGCCGGCTACTTCATTAAGAACTGGCAAGAGCTGACCGACCAGATTCAAAGGCTCATTCGAGACGACTCGCGGTTCGCGGCGATCAGACTCGCGAAAGCAGCGCGCAGGGAAATACCCGCAACAGAAGCCGAAGCCCTTACAGATTCCTCGGCCCAGTAAGCAAAAAAGGAGATTCACCCATGAACGTCAGACCACTATACGACCGCATCATTGTGAAAAGAAGCGAGGAAGAGGAAAGCATCCGCAACGGCATTTTCATTCCAGACTCAGCGAAAGAGAAGCCGCAAGAGGGCGAAGTAGTCGCGGTAGGGCGCGGCCGAAGGCTCGATGACGGCCAAATAGTCCCGCTGGATGTCAAGACCGGCGATCGCGTTCTCTTTGGGAAGTACACAGGCAGTGAGACAAAGGTCGAGGGCACTGAGTACACGATCATGCGCGAAGACGATGTTTTAGCAATCGTAGGTTGAACGGCCAAGGAAAGTTAGTCTTCCACCCACACGAGTAAAGGACCATTTATGGCAAAGCAGATTGTATATAGCGACAACACAAGGCAGGCGATTCTTCGCGGAGTTAACCAACTCGCGGATACGGTGAAGGTGACTTTGGCCCCCGAGGACGAACGTCGTTCTCGACAAGAAATTCGGTGGCCCCACGATCACCAAAGACGGCGTGACGGTCGCGAAGGAGATTGAGTTGAAGGATCCGCTCGAGAATATGGGCGCTCAGATGGTGAAAGAGGTGGCGTCTAAGACTTCCGACATTGCTGGCGACGGAACCACTACGGCCACAATTCTGGCGCAGG
>CAVRRR010000001.1:0-1318387 GCA_963723645.1 Terriglobia bacterium | reverse complement strand
GTCCCGTTGTGTGTGCTGTAAACGCGATCTAGCCCACGACTTGGTGCCTAACTCGTGACCCGCGTTGCACTATCTGGTTGCCAGTTCGAGTTCCTCGTCCTGACTCCCTTGTGGCGAAGATGCAAAAGCCACCGGAATGTCTGGCTCAACCCCGCACCCCTCGAACCGATGCCCCGACCAAGGGATGTAATCACCTATCGGAAAAGTAAAGCGGAATTCATTCGGAAGCGAAAATGTACCTATTGAAAGCGATCGGCCAGCGGTCCGTTCACCCACTACGACAGCCAGACCATGCTGTTTTGCGAAGTGAACTACGATCTCTGCGCCGCTGATCGTGTGTCGGTTTACAAGAATGGCCATCTGGCCATCAAACTCCTGCCGACCAAGTCCCTCGGTAACAACAACTATGGACTTATCGAGCTCCGGAATATGCAAAGGATCGGCAATCCTTGTAGCTTAAGCCTCGGGATACTCTCAAACCGGGGCAGTGACTCACGATCGTAACCGTCTTCCACACGCCGCCTGGTAAGGCTGTAACCGACCGGTACCTTCTCGGGCGTGAGATAGCTCATCAGCCTGAGGTTGCCAGCACAACAGATCCGAAGTTTCCCCGCAAATCAACAATCAGACGCTTGCATTTAAGTGCGCGGATGGCAGCGTCCGTTTCTTGGGCAACCTGAATCCCAGGATACCTGGCCAGCTTGCAATCCGGATATGTCCCACATCGCCTTCCAGCTTTTGGAACTCGACATTCTGTTCAGATGTAGCCTTGTAGGACGAAGGTGCCCCAAACAATAACTTTCTGCTGGATCCGATCCTTCCCTCAACAATCAGTTCGAGATCAAGATGCGCGTTAATGCGAAAGCCCTCGGAGTCCGGCACAGTCCCATTGACCTTGAGCAAGCGGTCTCCGGACTGGATTTTGGCTTCGCGAGCCCGTCCACCACCAGGACATCCCGAAACACTAGATCGCCCTCCGAGCGCTGGAATAGCGTTGCCTTAAGAAATCTTGAGAGCGGAATCTGTTTATGCGATTCGTGATATACGTCGATGGGCTGGGCACCTGTTTCGGCGAAAACGTCGCGCAAAGCAGACGAGAACGAACTCGTGCTGAGCAACTCGGGCATGCGTTCAGCAACCGTACGGTCAAGGTCAAGGCCGTCGAGATCTGGAGTGTAGAAACGGCGTCGGAACAGATCAGCTGCCGCGGCGACGATCGCCTTTCGCTCATCTATGCTGGGGTTGACGTGGTTGTTCATGAATTCGAGTATCTGAGTCACCGCTGACGAAGAATGCCGACCAAAACGAAGGTCGCGCTGCCGTGCTATAGCGGTCGAGTGCCGCAATTTGAGCTCCAGGAGTGCATCTCCGATTTTCTCGCCTGCGGCAAGCCGACGGTAAGTATTTATTCATCAACGCCGCAGCGAATGAGTCGTCTGTTAGCCACCGGCTTGCCAGTACGGATCGAGCGCCCGCAAACTGAAACGCATCCACTAAGCTCTCAAGACCTTGGATACCTTCCGCGCGACCCGCGCCAGATTCGCACGCGGACAGTGTCACAAGATCGGCACGCAGATTTAGATTGCGGATCTCCCTGATCTGTAGCAATCCATCATCACCAGTTGCGCTATCCGGAGCCAGAACAACGGCGGACCGTTCAGGATGGTGGAGGTCTGCAAACGCGTGCGTGGCAAAGTGGATCACTCGAAACTGAGTGAGTGGCTCTGCTTTCAACTGCGCTTCGGTGGCACTCGAACCAACAAAGACGCGTGAGCCTCCGCCCAGTTGGGACGAGATCTCGCGAACTTCGCCCGCAGCCGAGCGCAGCTGGCCCATCTTTCCACCGCTGATATCAAGTAAAGCGCGAGACGTTGGCCCGGGGCCCGAATCTGGGAAGCCCTTTGCGGTTGCTAATTCAGGAGCTCCGAACGCCAGTGTGGTGTTGTGTGCACCCATATTCACCGAGCGGTTGCGCAGAATCCGCAGCACGGTTGCTGAAGGTGCGTACGAAATCGTGCGGGTGCGAACTAAGTACTTGTCCTCTTTGTCAACGAGAGAATCAAATCCAACCAAGTCCAGCGCGCCGTCTGGGACAATAATCAAACGAGTTTTGTTGTTTATCTCTTTGATGGAACTCAGTGCCGCCACAAACAATTGCTTCGCCCTGACCCGGGAACTCTCCGGAAGCGGATCGGCGCTCGACACCTCAGCTGTGTACCCTCGAACGAGAGATGCGAGCTCTTTCCCGCCGGGGAGATGGTAGACGCGTGACGTGTTCTTGGTAATAGCTAGGACAAACGACACGTTGTCACTTACTACGTATTCGAGCAGAAGCTCATCAGCCGAAAGCGCTGATTGCACAGCTGCCAAGGACGAGTGAAAAGCACCCGTCACGTGTACAGTTCTGATTCGGCTGAATTGCACCGCCTGAAGCTCCGATTCGGTTTCGTCCAGTGCGCGAAGAAGTTTACCGCGCTCCCGCGATGAGGAGGCGGTCGAAAGCAAAGCTAACTGGATTTCAGCAATACGGGATTCGAGCTGTCGTGTACGCTCGTTGTGCACGGAAGCTTCATCAGCGGTCGCCCGGAGGTGTCCAGCAATTATCCTGCTTCGTGCGCTCTCGACGATGTCAAAAGCCTTGGCGAGATTGTGATCTTGATTCAGCGCTAACTGGAACTGTGCGACGAACACGCCGCTCATTGTCGAGATCAGTGATCGCTCAACACTTGGACTGGGAGCCTTCGCCAGTGCTGCCTCGATGATGTCACTGGCTTGAGACAGATACTCCCGGGCACGGCCGATGTTCCCGACATGGATCTCGATCTCTGCTGCTTGGGCCAAATGTTGGGGCAGGAATTGAATATCGATGAGCTTCCGATCCGCTCTAAGTGCCTCGGGAAGAAGTCGCTCGGCTCCGGACCAGTCCCCCGTCCGCTGTCTCAGTTCGACCTTATGGAACATCGCATCCGCGAATGGACGTGGCATGTGTGAAGCTGCCGCAGCGTCACAAGCTCGCTCGAAAGCCACTTCCGCTTCCGCTAGCTTGCCTTGTTTCTCTGCGCGTATTCCGAGTGCTATCGCCAGATCTGCCTTGTAAACAGTCATTCCGATCCGGTCAACGAATTCACTTGCCTCTTTCAGCAAACGTCCAGAGCCAATTCCATCCCCCTCAGCTTCAAGTGCCTGCGCCTTGCCCATGTAAGCCATCAACGGGAATCTCACGTCGGGATTCGCCTTAGCTAATTCCAAAGCCTGATCGAAGTAGGCCAGCGCCTGATCTGGTGCGTTCCTTTCCAGAAGGCCAACTCCCTTCAGTGAAAGAGTCCGAATCATCCCCGCAATGTCATTCAGTCGTTTCGCTTTTATAAACGTTTCAGTGTTCAGCGCGACTGCCTTTTCCGTCTCGCCTCTTAGGTATGCCACGATGCCAAGTTCTCCCTTGGCTCGCTCTTCCCAACCAGGTTCCTTCAATGATTGGGCGAGCTGCACAACCTCTTGCCACTCCCGGCCAGAGAGAACCGGGTCATGGATGCTTAGATCCGCAGTTGCCTTGACAATGAGGCCCCGCAGTCGGACTTCAGGATCAGTCCGAGCGGCTTCTGACTCCAAGTCGGTCGCGATGGATCTGGAAACGTTGTAGTACGACAGACTCGTTTCCGCATCAGCCCTCAGCCGGCTGAACTTGCAAATTAAAGCTCTGCCAGGGTCTGCTGTCGCGAAACGATGCTCACAATGGGAGTACAACTCACGTGCTTTAACCCAATTGTCGAGCCAGAAAAGCCGTTCTGCCTCTGCGAATTCAGCATCAGGGAGCTTTGGTCCCTGTGCGCTAAAAGCGTGCGGGCAGGCCGCTAAACAGCAAAGACCGAGAACACCGCACAAAGCGGACCTAGCCCACAAAATTGCCATTCACCTACACGAGTCCGATTTCTCCGAATTTCGGACACACGTAACATTGACAGGGTCTCGCCAATTTCCACAGGTCATGGCTTCGACTACAGGATCTGTTCTACAGGAACGGTACAGGAAGGAATAAGGAATGCCGCCCCAAAACTGTCGCGTGCGATGCCCCGAAACTGTCGACCCGTTGCCACTCGGAGTCCTTATTAGCGCAAAGCGCCCCAAAACCGTCGTGGATTTCTTGGTCTTCCACCGACGACTGTGGAAATGGCGGCATAGCGACTCGGAAATTTGTTTGTAAGGTCATGCCCGAAATTTCGGAATTTCGAACTCTTTACTTGGTGAGAGGGGCAATACGCGTTGAGAGTTCAACAAGAGCAGGTGAATGCGGCAGAACGCGATGAGTTCGCGCGACTGTTAGGACCGGCCGAGGTTGCTGAATGGCTAGGTGTGTCAGTGGCATGGGTCCGTGATCACGCGACGCGTAAATCACCTCGTATTCCGGCCGTCAAAGCCGGCAAGCTTCTTAGATTCCGCCCTGTCGACGTGAAAAGCTTCATCAAGCGCTATTGGCGCAGTGGCGATCTGGAGGCATATCGTGACTGAGCCTAGCGGGCGCATGCTCCCTATTTCACGCGTTAAGCGTGGCCGTGAACGTGGTCAGAATGGGACTCTCCAAGTTGTCGGGAAAGTGCGTAAGCGTTGGCGAGGACACTACTGGATTTACGAAACTCTGCCGGACGGCAGTGAGGCCCGCATACATAAGGCTGTAGTGCTCGGTTTGAAAGCTGAGATGACGCGACAGCAGGCTAAGGATGCGCTCCGCCAAATCATTGTTAGGAACGCCGACCTCAAACGACCCGAGGCTACAAAGCCCATGACCTTCGGTCAGTTCTGGCGTGAACGATTTCTGCCGATGTATGAGAAAAAATGGAAGATCTCCTCACGGCAGACACAGATCGATAACATCGAACGATACTGCGTTCACTTGCTAGAGAATACTTTGCTGGTCGACATCGAGAAATTCGAGCTCCAGATGATCACAAACAGGTTGGCCCAACAGTATTCGAAGAGTGTAGTCACTAAGTTTCTAATTTGGAGCCGAGCCATTCTCGAGGAAGCAGTCGACCAGGATTTTATCTCGAAGAATCCCGCGCGAAAATTGGTCACGCCGGAAACACGCCCAGAGAACAAGCGCTTTCTCCAACTTGATGAAATTTCGCTGGTTCTATCGAGAGTACCGTTCCGTGAAGGATTGATTCTACGGATGAGTCTTGTCCTCGGCTTACGCCCTGGCGAGCTGTTTGCTCTTCGGTGGGACGACATCGTCGGGTACGCGCTTCGGCTTGACGAATCCACAATCGACGGACAACTCTACGCTACGTTGAAAACTAAGGAGTCCAAAGGTTTCGTAGCTTTACCTTCTTCGCTCCGCGCCGATTTGGCAAAGTGGAGGAGGATCCAGAATCCTTTTTCAGAACAGGACTTCATCTTTCCCAATGCCGAGGGAGGCGTCTACCGGGTCGATAACTACCGAGCAGATGTTCTTAGACCGGCGCTGAAGCGGGTCGCAGACGAGACTGGGATTATCGGGATTGATTTCCGGGCATGCCGGCGAACTTGTGGGACCCATTTGAGTCAATACGGCGGCGTCAAGGAGGTCCAGGCACATCTTCGTCATGCACGGGCAACAACCACATTGGACATCTACATCCAGGAGATTCCCGCAGCAGTCAGAGCAGCCGTTGAAAAGTTGGACGCGATCTTAACGAACGCGGATCAAACTTCCGACGACCAAGGGAAATGATTTTTTCTCATCTTTTGATCAACACTGACCCAAAGAGATTAATCTAAAGGAGCCGCAAATGCTTAAACAACAAGAGGTTATATGGTGGGCGGTCACAGGATCGAACTGTGGACCTCCTGCTTGTAAGGCAGGCGCTCTAACCGGCTGAGCTAACCGCCCAAATGATCCGGGTATCCCCGTACAGCTTACATAATCGCATGGCACGCCGTTCTTCGGGCTTGCTCTATCCGCTCCCTAGCCGCCAATCACCTGCGCGTAGACACTCCGCGCAACACCAATATCGGTAGTCCCCTTCAAAATTGCCCGGCCATCCGGAAAGAGAGTCAAATCATACTTCGGCAAAGCCAGCCGAAGTGCAAACTCATTCACTCGAACCACGCCCAGCGGCTGTAATCGAATCGCGAGTTCCCGGAGATTCAACGGCCGCGAACTCTCATGCAGTTGTACAGCATTCCGGCCGCAGAGACTCACGGGTGCGTGCCGGCCTCCGTCCAGATATCGAAATTCCCGTCTGTTGCAGACCGTGCAGCACGGATCTCGCTCGCCGGCCCTGACCTGTCTCGCCGTGCCCTCCCAAACGTCCATCATCTGAATCCGGCACTCGAAATCCTTCCACCCGGCAATCAAGCGGAGCGCTAACGCGACCTGCAGGGCCGCTATTGAGGCGGTTGCCGAAGCAATGACGCCGTTCACATCGCAAGTCAGTTGATTCCCGGAAGGCGGCTGCGGATAGACGCAGGCGAGACACGGTCCCCTGTCCGGCACGATTGGCATCGCCACGCCGTAGCTTCCCACAGCCGCTCCGTAGATCCATGGTGTATTGTTCTTAACGCTAAGATCATTGAGAAGGTACCGGGTTTCGAAGTTGTCGCTCCCATCCATAATGAGGTCGCAATCTGCGAGCAATTCTTCGGCGTTCGATGGCGTGATGTCATTGACCAAGCCCTCTACTCGAACATGCTGGTTCAGCAGCCGCAGTCTCCGCTCCGCTGCGATGGCTTTCGGCACTTCGTTAGCTGCGTCGCTCTCGTCATATAACCACTGCCTCTGGAGATTTGTATAGTCGACGTAATCGCGATCGATCAATCGCAACTCCCCGACTCCGGCCCGCACCAATGCCTCAGCCTGGAAGCTCCCTAATGCACCGCATCCCACAACGCAGATGCGGGCACGGCAAATCTTTTCCTGGCCTTCCTCCCCAATCGGAGAAAATCGAATTTGTCGAGAGTAGCGCTCCTTCTCCGCCGGCGACATATACGACGATCCTAACAGTCGCTCGCGTCTATCTCTGGATTGCAATCCTGCTTCTTCTCGCGGCGTTCTCTCCGGTCCGAGCGCAAGAACAGCGGAACGCTTCGGGCGACGCTATCCGCAGATACCAAGGCCTGGTGATCGACTCGGTCGAGTTCGAGCCTGCCGATCAGCCGCTTTCGAGCGAACAACTGCACCACAGGGTACCTTTCGGACCAGGCTCTATCCTGCGCGAGGAGGACCTGCGCAAAGCCATTCAAGACCTCTTCGCAACGGGACGATACTCGGATCTCGCGGTAGACGCCTCGGAAGTCCGCGGCAAAGTGCTTCTTCGTTTCATCACAAAGCGGGCCTATTTTGTGGGACGGATCTCGATCACCGGCGTTAAACAGCCGCCAAACGGTGGTCAGCTTTCTAGCGCTACAAAACTTCGCCTGGGGGCTCCTTACTCCGAGACCGAGCGGCGCCAGGCCATTGACTCTCTCGGCGACCTGGTAAGACTAAACGGCTTCTACCATGCGAACATTCAAGGGCAGACCACATACCATCCGGAAACCGAAACGGCTGACCTCACGTTCGATATCGATTCGGGTGACCGCGCCCGCTTTACTGATCCTGTAATTACCGGCGAACCCGAGCGCTCCGACGCAAGCATCATCCGATCCACTCATTGGAAACGCCTGTACGGTCTCCTCGGATGGCAGGATCTCACAGAGTCCCGTGTCCGGCAAGGTCTCGACAACCTGCGCCGCTACTACGATAAGCAGAATCGCCTGCAATCCAGAGTGACACTCACCCGCCTTGACTATGAGGAGGCAAACAACACAGTCAAGCCGTCTCTAGACATGGAAGCCGGTCCTCGCATTATCCTCACAGTAAAGGGCGCCAAAATCAGTCGCGGCCGCCTGAACGATCTGGTTCCCGTCTTTCAGGAGAAATCGATTGACTCCGATCTTCTCGCAGAGGGTCAACGGAACATAACCGAATATCTGCAATCTCAGGGATACTACGAAGCCGCCGTCTCGTACAGGTCCGAAGCACGTACCGCATCGAAAGCGCAAACTGTCACCTACGAGGTCGAATTAGGAAGACGCCACAAATTCGTTCATCTTGAGATCACAGGTAATCACTATTTTCCCGACGCCACGATTCGTGAACGGTTTTATGTGCAGCCGGCCGAATTTCCGCGTTTCCCATTCGGCCGGTTCAGCGCTGCTTATCTCAAGCAGGATCTCCAATCGATCCAGAGCCTGTACATCTCCAACGGTTTTCGCGATGTGACAGTCACCTCAAAGTTGATTGACAGCTATCGAGGAGTGAAAAGTCACTTGGCCGCTCTCGTGACGATTCGCGAAGGGCCGCAATGGCTAGTGTCTCGGTTCTCGATCGAAGGCGCGTCTCCGGTGGATGAGACAGCGTTGCGCCCGCGTTTAGCTTCGTTGCCTGGTCAGCCGCTTAGCCCTGCCGCAATCGCCGAAGATCGAGATACATTTCTCAACTACTACTATGGCCGGGGCTACCCCAACGCCAGCTTCGAGTTTTATCAAAGCCCTTCGAGTCAGAGCAATCGTATGGATCTCAGTTATGTTGTCGATCCGGGCGTACGGCGCTTTGTCCGCGGCGTGCTGATTAGCGGACTGGAGACTACACGCCGGAGGCTCGTCTATGATCGGATCGAACTTCAGGAAGGGCAGCCACTCTCGCTTACGGAGGAAACGGATAGCCAGCGCCGCTTATACGATCTCGGGATCTTTGCGCGGGTAAACACCGCTCTTCAAAATCCAGATGGCGACGAAGCCGACAAATATGTGCTGTATGATCTGGATGAAGCACGACACTACTCCCTAAACGTCGGAGTCGGCGCGCAGATTGCTCGCATCGGTGGCGGCGCCACTACCCTGGACAACCCTGCCGGCAGCACTGGTTTTTCCCCCCGCCTGGCGGTCGGCATAAGCAGGATCAATTTCCTCGGACTGGGTCAAACGGTCGGGCTTCAAACCGCCGTATCGACCATCGAGCAGAGAGCCGCCCTCACCTACTTCATCCCGCAGTTCGGCCCTCGCAGCAATCTCAACCTAACCACAACCGGCCTCATTGAGAACTCGAACGATATTCGAACTTATACGGCGTACCGTCGCGAAGCATCTGTCCAACTCGGCCAAAAAGTATCGCGAGCTTATACGTTCCAATATCGCCTTGTTTTCCGCGACGTCACCTTGAGCAATCTGAAAATCAATCGTCTTTTGGTTCCGCTCCTTTCGCAACCCGAGCGCCTCGGACTCACTGAGTTTTCTCTCATTCAGGACAAGCGTGACAATCCGGCCGACGCACACCGTGGTGTCTACTCAACCGCGGATCTGAGTTACGCGCCGTCATTTCTGGGATCGCAAACCAGTTTCGCCCGCGGTCTGTTCCGCAACTCTACTTATTACCCGTTTCACCATGACTTGGTTTTCGCTCGTAGTACGCAGTTTGGCGTTATCACGAAGTTGGGGGGCGGCGATGCAATCCCTCTGGCGGAGCGGCTTTATTCGGGTGGATCTACTTCTCTTCGCTCTTTCCCAGACTTTCAGGCCGGCCCGCGCGATCTCCAGACCGGCTTCGTCCTGGGCGGAAACGCATCTCTGGTCAACAATCTCGAACTGCGATTCCCTCTCTATGGAGATAATTTGAGAGGCGTACTGTTTGAAGACGCAGGCAATGTGTACAGCACATTGGGAGACGTGAGCTTTCGCTTCCGCCAACGGAATTTGCAAGACTTCGATTACATGGTGCAATCGGCCGGCCTCGGCATCCGATATCAAACTCCCATCGGGCCCATTCGGTTGGATTTCTCTTTCAGCCCCAATGCACCGCGCTTTTTTGGCTTAAAGGGCACCCTAAACGATCTCGTCAACAACACGGCTGTTTCCACAGTTCAAAAGATAAATGCTTTTCAGTTTCACATTTCTCTCGGGCAGGCTTTCTGATGAAACTGATCGTTGTTTCGCTTGCCTTCGCACTCTTTCTACACTCGGAAACCATTGACAGAGTAGCCATCTCAATCGGGCACCGTGCGATCACCGAATCTGAGATCGACGAGGAACTCCGGGTCGCGGCCCTCCTCAATCACCAGCCTGTTCTCCGCACTCAAGATTCCCGCCGCGACGCCGCCGATCGTCTGATCCAGCAATTCCTGATCAAACGGGAAATGCAGCTGAATCTTTATGCTGTCCCGGGCGGCGCGGACCTGGCCGGCTATCTCGACCAGGTCGAGAAGGACTTGGGAGGAGCTACGCACCTTGCGGCCGCGCTGCAAACGTATGCTCTCGACAAATCTACACTCGAACGTCACTTGACCTTACAACTCGCAACGTTGAAGTTCATTGAGGCCCGATTTAGACCTGAGTTCTCCGTTACTGACGCCGACATCCAAGCTTTCACACAGCGGCAGCCAACCAACCTGGACAAAGATTCCATACGCCGCCGCCTCACCGAACAACGGGCTGACGAGGCCCTGGGCATTTGGTTGGAAGAAGCCCGTAAACAGTTCGATATCGTCTATATCGACGCCACCCTTCGTTGACATGCGCGGGAAGAAACGTACAGTTCTGGCTGTCTTAAGCTCGGTCGCCGGCTTATTCCTTTTATCCGGCGCTTTGCTCTTTTATGTCGTTCAGACTGGCGCGTTGAAAAACAGGATCCGTTTGGAAATCGTCTCGGCATTGGAGCGCGCCAGTGGCGGTCGCGTCGAGTTGCAGTCCTTCGACTTCGATTGGCGCACGCTCAGCGTCCGAGTAAATTCGCTTGTTATTCACGGGACCGAACTGCCGGAATCTCCGCCTTTATTACAGGTCGCCTCGGTCGTAATGCGGCTTAAGATAACTTCACTCCTCGAGCGTAGAGTTGACGTTTCGAGCGTCGTTGCCGATCGGGTTAGCGGTTACCTGCTGATACGCCCCGATGGAAGCACAAACATTCCCGAGCCTCATTTTCGTGATCGAAAACTCCTCGATAAAATCTTCGATCTCGAGATCAAGCACTTTGAATTCAATCGGGGCATACTCCTGGTGAACGCGAAGCCGTACTCATTCAACATTCAGGGCCAGGACCTCCGGGCGCTGGCTACATACCGACAGTCTGCTTACCAGCTAAGTCTCGCGTCGCGGCTCCTGCAGCTCAGTAGCACTTGCTGCCGAAATTTGCCGTTCAGTTTAGAGGCCAGCGCCACACTCGGCAAGAATGTGATCGAATTTCGGCAGGTTTTGCTCACTACCGCTGGGTCGAAAGTTCAGTTGAGCGGCAAGCTGCGCCATTTCGACCGGCCGGAAGGCGATTTTCAGTTTCAGACCAGCGTAAGCGCCAAACAGGCCTCGCAAATACTTGAGGTTTATGACCTGCGGGGCGGCGATATCGCGGTGGTTGGGTCCGCCCACTTTGACGAGAGCCGGGGATTGTCCGCGCAAGGCCGGCTCCAGGGTCACGACCTCTTGTATCGTTTTCCAAAAGTCGGTGCTTCAAGTCTCGAGCTCTCCTCCCTGTTCAAGGCCAGCTCCAAAGGCCTCACTTTCACTGATATCGTCGCCAAAGCATTCGGCGGCAGATTCGTCGGAAATGGGACCCTTGATTTCTCTCGGTCCGTTGAGTTGACCGGGCGTGTCTACGACATTAATCTGCGGCGCTTGCTCGTTACTGATCCAAGACTCTCGTCCTGGACCGGACTCATAAGCGGTCCCGTTGCTCTCTCTGCTCAAAGCACGTCCGGTTTCATTCGCCGTTCTGTCCGATCGACGTTGCGAATTACAGGGTCCGCAGGCGCAACACCTGTGTCGGGAGTTGTCGACCTTGCGGAAAACGAGAGATCCGCAATATCATTTGGCAACTCGCATCTAACCCTGCCCGATTCGGAAATATCTTTTCAGGGATCGATCGCCGCCGGTCTTAAAACAAAAATTGAGAGCACGAACCCCGTGGAACTGAAGCCCATCCTGGCTCTCTTCAACGTGAACAACTCCTTGGCCGGACTTCCTGCCCTGCTGTCCGCAAGCTCTATTCACTTTGCTGGCACTGTCCAACTTTCGGCGATGTATCCGTCGCTCGAAGGCGCTCTCACGCTGACTGGTTTTGAACTCGCGGGGCGGAAATGGAATCTGCTGCAAACGCGCGGCACTCTGAATGCCCAGTCTCTCGATCTTGCTTCCCTAACCCTCGACAGTTCACCGCTTCACTTTTCCGGTGCCGGGCGTCTTAACCTTCGCGGCTGGCAGTTTTCCAAAGCAGAACCCCTCCGCTTACAAGGCGATTTCCGCGGCATTGAGCTAAAGCCTGTTCTCTCGACGTTGGGCGCAACAACGTTTCCGGTTGAACGTGGGACTGCGTCGGGCACTGTTGCGGTTTCCGGCCCGCTCGACCGCTTATCCGGTACACTCAGCGCGCGTGTTCAGGATCCGTCAGCCTACGGAGAACCATTTCAGGAATTTAAATTCTCTGCGATTTCCGAAGGAGGCGTCATCAGCATTCCCCATGCGACCCTGCAAGCTTTGAACGGTGATCGCATTGCCTTCACAGCGGTTTACACACCTGCTGCAGGAACGTTGCGAGATGGACGTCTCTCGGTCAGCGCCGCAAGCAACGCTTTTGCAATCGCAAACCTCAGCGTTTCTCGACAGCTTGGTCCGGATCTCAAAGCTACCCTGGATTTCGATACCCGGGTTGCGGGGAACTTCGTCAACGGTGCTTTCTCGCCCGAAGAAGTAAATGGCCGCCTCTCGTTGGACGCCATCTCGACCGAGGGAATGAGCCTGGGAGCGGCCAAAGTTCGGATCATCACCGAAGGCCGCACGCTGAACGTCGCTGTGCAGGGTGATCTTCGTGAAAGTAACTTCCATGGAGATGCTCGCATCGCACTGGCTGGCGATCAGGACGTAAAGGGTGAGCTTCGTTTGCAGGGCGCCAGTTTGGCCACCATCAATGACCTCCTTGCCAAGTCGATGGCGAGCAAACTTCCGCTTGCTGGATCTCTCGATGCGGCAGTTGACTTCGCAGGACCCCTCCGGCATCCGTCGCTTTGGTCGTCGTCCATCCACTTAGATCGCCTCAAGCTGACACCATTCGCGTTGTCACCGGGTGATCACGGCCCGATTTTTGAGCTGCACAACGCGCGTTCGGCTCTCGTCCAACTCTCGAACGGCCAGTTGAACATACCTGACTTGGAGCTGGTGGGCCAGGATACGAGACTCGTCCTCAATGGGTCGGTCGGATACCTTCAGCATCATCCGTTGAATCTCACCGCTAAGGGATCCGTTGATCTGCAGCTTTTGGCTTTCCTCGATCCCGGTCTTCGCTCTAGCGGTCAGTCTCTGCTCAACGCCAGGCTAGGGGGCACCTTAGCCCTGCCTTCGGTCGAGGGGCGCTGGGATTTCAAGGACGCCTCCTTCGAATCGGCTGGTCTTGCTAACGCTCTCCGGGACGTAAATGGTTCGGTTACATTCAAGGACAATCGCGCTACTCTCGAAAATGTCACGGGCACATCCGGGGGCGGTCTGATCAAGTTGGGCGGCTTTGTTGCTTACAACGCGGCCTCACGACTGATTTATAACCTGAATGCGCGCGCCGAGAACGTTCGTATTGCCTACTCCGGCGTCAGCCTTACTACGAACACCGACCTTCGTCTCACGGGTACTACTGACAGCAGCCTGCTCTCCGGCACCACCACCGTCTCGCGTGTGGTGTTCAACCCGAATACGGATGTTGGAAGCGTACTCACGAACTTCGCGACACCTCTTCCTACTCCGGCCAACAAAAAAGACTTTCTTACGGGCATGCATTTAGACGTGGGAATCGAAAGCGCCCCCACGCTACAGCTGAGCACCGCGCTCAGTCACGATGTAGAAGCTGAAATTGACCTTCGCCTTCGCGGAACCCCGGATCGCCCTGTCTTGCTCGGCTCCGTTTCGGCTAATCAGGGAGACATCCGCGTCTTCGGCACTCGCTACAGCATCAACCGCGGCGAAGTAAATTTCGTAAATACGGCGAGAATCGATCCGGTTCTCGACCTCGATCTTCAGACACAGACTCGCGGCATCACCGTAGATATAACAATCACAGGCACGCTGAATCGCCTGGATATCGCGTATCGTTCCGATCCACCCCTGCAGCCTCGCGACATCATTGCCCTGCTGACTGTCGGCCGGACCCCGCAACAGGCGTCAAATGTGCAAAACACTCAGGTCAGCACTGATACCACGGGTCTTCAATCAGGTGCGAACAATGTCCTTGGCCAGGCGATTTCGCAGCCTCCGAGCCGGCTTTCCAAACTCTTCGGAGTAACCAATATCCGGCTTGATCCCCTCGTGCAAGGCATCTCTAATACCACTCAATCCCGCTTGACGCTCGAACAACAGGTGTCGCGCGCGATCACCGTCACGTACGTCACTAACCTCGAACAGACTTCTGAGCAGATCTTCCGCCTCGAGTGGTCCATCAACAGGCAGTATTCGGTTGTCGCGATACGCGACGACAACGGTGAATTCGGTCTCGATATACAGTACAAGAAAAGCTTCAAATAGCAATGAAACTCCGCGCCGCTCAGGGCAAGCTCAAGATCGAGCACAGTATCATCGACGGCCTGAGGCCGGTTCTCGAACGGCTTCTTCGCAGTCCGGAGATCCGGTCAGTCATTCCGGGAGTGATTCGCCCGGTGCGCGATGCGAAAGGCCCGCCTGTCATTCGCATCACCGTTTCTACTACAAATGGCTGGAAAGCCATCGCCCTGAGCGCCGGTGCGCGTCAGGAGCTCTTCATCAGCACGCCGCTCCTTAAATCGGAGGTGGAGGATCTCATCCGCTCGGCCCTCGATTCCAAACGGGGTGAGTTCTAGGCGAAAATCATGAAGTGGTGTTGTCTTTTCTGCCTCGCTCTCCCCTTGATGGGTGCGCCAGTCACCTTCGACAAAGATGTTGCGCCCGTCCTTTACCAGCACTGCGCTCCGTGTCATCACCCCGGCGGGGTGGGACCTTTTCCACTGCTCAGTTACTCCGACGCAAGCCGTCACGCTTCGCAGATCGTTTCTGTCACACAACGGAGATATATGCCGCCTTGGCCGCCTGAGCACGGTTATGGGGACTTCGTTGGGGATCGCAGCCTCTCGGACGCGCAGATCCAACTCTTCTCAGAATGGGTCAAAGACGGCAAGCCTGAGGGAATGTCAGCCGATCTGGCGCCCGCGCCCCGTTACACCAGCAACTGGCAAATGGGGCCGCCCGATCTCGTTCTCAAAATGCCGAAGCCTTTCGAAATGCCTGCGGCCGGCTCCGATGTGTTTCGCAACTTCATCGTGCCCACCGGTATTGACAAGGTGAAGTATGTCCGCGGCCTCGAAGTTCATTTGACCAATCAGCGCGTCGTCCATCACGCCAATGTCGTCCTCGATCGCACGCAGTCGCTTCGGGCTCGCGATGGTGTTGACGGCCAGCCCGGCTTCCCAGGCATGGACATCATCACGGAGGCCGCTCCCGATAACTTCGATCCCGATTCTCATTTTCTTTTCTGGAAGCCCGCCACCGTACTCAGGCCTGAGCCGGATGACATGAGCTGGCGTCTTGATCCCGGTACTGACCTCGTCCTGAATCTTCACTTGCAGCCCACCGGTAAACCGGAATCCGTGCAGGCCGAAATCGGCCTTTATTTCTCTCCAACTCCCCCTACCCGCTTTCCCATGCTGCTTCAGCTCGAGCACGATGGAGCACTCCACATTCCCGCCGGCGATCGGAACTTTGTCGTCACCGATTCGCTGACTCTGCCTGTTGCGGTCGATCTCCTCGCCATTTATCCCCACGCCCACTATCTCGGAAAAACCATCGAAGCTTGGGCAATCCTGCCTGACGGTTCCAGGCGTCCTCTTATCCGCATTCCTGATTGGGACATCAACTGGCAAGCCGAGTACGAGTACAAGCACCCTATCTCCCTTCCAGAGGGCACCAAAGTCAGCATGCGGATTTCCTACGACAACTCTGCATCGAATCCTCGCAACCCGAACCATCCGCCTAAGCTTGTCGAAACCGGCGATCGAAGCCAGGACGAAATGGGTCATGTCTGGCTTCAGGTGCTTCCCAAAAAGCCGGACGAGCGATTCACTTTGCAGGAAGCGATTATGCGCCGGCGTTTGGAAAAGTACCCGGCGGATTTCGTCGCCAATTACAACCTTGGTGCTGTCGAGCAGAATCGGGGCGACTTCGACCGAGCCCTGTCTAACTATGAGGCGGCTCTCCGGATCGATCCTAAAAGCGCCACCGCGCGCAACAGCCTCGCATCCGTCCTGATCGTGGAGGACCGCTTACCCGATGCGATCGTGCAACTGCGCCAGGTTTTGGCGGCCGACCCATCCTATCTCAACGCCCGTTACAATCTCGCCCGTTCACTAGCGGTTACCGGGGACTTGGATGCTGCCGCTGCCGAGTATCAGGCGTTCCTTCGTGAAAAGCCAGACGACGCTCAGGCGCAGGCCGCTCTCGGTACCATTTATTTCAAGAAGCAAGACATTCCGGACGCGCTTGCTTGTTTCCGTAAGGCGGCGACCGCGGCGCCCGACGATGCCGATATCCAGGCTAACTTGGGAACATTGCTCGCAATCACCGGCGATTCTCCCAGTGCCGCGAAAGCCTTCGAACGCGCCCTCCGTATCAACCCCGAGCACGCGGCTGCCAAAGCGAACTTGGCGCGCCTAAAACAGTAATCTGCGGGTCGTTCGAGCGCCTAGGATTTCGGAATCAGCTGCGGCGCCGGGCTCTCCTGCTGCAGCGACTTCCATTTCTCTAACTCAGCCCTTCCTTCATCCTTCTTTCCGGAAAGCATCAGGGTCTGACCCAGCAGGTAAGTCGCTGACGCATTCTTTGGATCGATAACGAGCGCGCGCCTTAAAATGCCTTCCGCATTCGAGTAGTTGCCCGTCTTGAAGTAGCATTTGCCCAGCAGTATGTAGGGCCCGCTAAACTCTGGGTTTAACCACACTGCCCTCTGTAAATTCGGAATCGCCAGGTCCCAATGCTCCTGCCGCTGCAATCCATCGCCTAATCGGTACCATGCCATCGCAAAGTTCGGATTGATCTGGATTTCCTCTCGCATGCGCCTGATTCCCTCGTCCACTTGCCCGCGGTAAATCGCCACCTCACCGAGCAGGAAGTGCAGCTCCGGTAGCTTTGGATCGATCGTCAGTGCTTTGTTGAGTTCTGGCTCAGCCTGCATTTCATAGCCTTGTTTCATCATCATTTGAGCTGCCAAAAGATAAGCTGCTGCGGATCGAGGCTCGACCCCGAACAGCCGCGCAAAGGCGGCTACCGCCTGCTGTTCCTGGGAAGTTTGCAGATACGCATAACCCAGCATGTAGTTCGCTTCGTTTACATTCGGTACTCGCTCGAGCCACGGTATCGCCTTCGGCGCCTGTGAGAGTTGAAAATAGCTCTGGCCGATGATGAGTGATGATTCCTGATATTCGTTAGACCCGGCCGTTTCTTCCTTGATCGCTCCTTGGAGTGCTGCGATCGCCTCGGCATACTTCTGCTGTTTGTAGAGTTCTACGCCGCGCTGATGCTCGTCGCTGGCGCCAGCCAGCATAGCCAACGCGATTAGGACCCTGAACATATCAAAAGTATAATGTCGCTTGCTGCTGTTCCTCCGACTTGGTTTTGCTGTTTGCCTTTCATGTCTCCCGTCGCAAACCGCCGTCCCTAGTGCCTCCCATCCTTGCCTGCCCTGCCACCCGCGTGAGGTCGAACGCTTCAAAAATTCCGCGATGGGTCAGTCGCTGTCGAAGCCGAACGAGGAGCCGGACGGCGCGTTTGCGCATAATCCATCCGGTAGCGAAATCACTGTCTACCGAAAAAACGGCCGCATGCACCAGCGCGTTCAGGAGCACGACCTCACGGCCGATTATCCTATCGCCTATTCTGTCGGCTTTGGCAAAGTTGGCCGCAGCTTTCTTATAGACCTGGGAGGCAACCTTTTTCAATCGCCCGCAGCCTTTTACACCCGCCGACTCGAGTGGGGCGCTTCCCCCGGATACGAGTCGCAGAGAATTTTGGACTTCGATCGCGCCATCACCTCCGATTGCCTCAACTGCCACGCCGGCTTGATTCAGAAGACCTCCGCGGAAACAACGCTCGCACCCATCACGTGCGAGCGCTGCCATGGCAATACCGAAAGTCACCGGCAGCATCCGTCCGCTTCGTCGGTCGTCAACCCGGCCCGTTTGCCTCAGCGGCAACGCGATAGCGTCTGTGAACAGTGCCACCTGGAAGGAGCTACTGTGATCCTCAACCCCGGTAAGCAATGGCCGGACTTCGCCCCCGGTGAATCGCTCGAGGCAACCGAGACGCATTATGTCTATCGAACTCGCGAAATTGATGCTGGCCCAATCGCGGCCGTCAGTCAGGCCGAGCAGTTGGCCCTGAGCGCCTGTCTGCGTGGTAGTGGCGGCAAATTGTGGTGCGGTACTTGTCACGACCCGCACGGTGAACCGGCCGATCGGAAAGTGCAGATGCGCAATATCTGCCAGTCTTGTCACTCGCCTTCGCAGTTAGCTCAATCTCACTCGCCGGACCAGGCGGATTGCGTCAGCTGCCACATGCCGAGCCGACAGGCTGTCGATGTTTCGCACGCTGCCATCACGGATCACCGCATCGCCCGCCGGCCCGCGACCGCTACCGAGCCGGCTAAAACTCGATTCCTCTCCGCGTGGCAGCCGGCCGAACCCCGCTTCGCAGCTCGCAACCTCGCTTTGGCTCTCTTCCACAGCGCGAAGGAACGCGCATCGGGCCCGGACCTTCAAAAGGCTTACACGCTCCTCTCGAAAATCCCAGCTTTGGAAAGTGATGCCGAAGTGTCCGCCGCAAAAGGCTACATCCTGCTGGCCGGCGGTCAAACGAGCCCCGCTGTCGCGAGCTTCGAGAGTGCCACTCGCCAGGCGCCCGGCAATGCCGAATACTGGTTGGATCTCGGGGTGGCTCAGGATGCTGCCGGAGACCCGAACTCCGCTTCCCAATCGTTTCGCAAGAGCATTGCAACCGGCCCCTATGATTACCGCCCCTACAAAGCGCTCGCGGGCTTATATAGGAGGCTCGGTCAGCCAGAGCAGGCCAAAACCGCTGTGCAAGACTTTCTCCAGCTTGTGCCCCAAAGTATCCTGATGCGCTTGGATCAGTGAGCTCTTTTTCGCATCCTCGAATCATTCATGTCGGATCGCCGATCACCTGCGTTCTATAATTTGGACAGTGTAAGTATGCAGACCGCCATTCGTGTGCTCGTTGCCAAACCAGGCCTCGATGGACACGACCGCGGCGCTAAGGTCATAGCACGTGCCCTGCGCGACGCCGGTATGGAGGTGATTTACACCGGTCTCCGGCAAACTCCGGAGATGATTGTAAACGCAGCTCTCGAGGAGGATGTCCAGGTGATTGGGCTTTCCATACTTTCGGGCGCACACAATGCCATTGTGCCCCGCGTCATGGAGCTGCTGCGCGAGAAGGAGATGAATGACGTTCTCGTTGTTGTTGGAGGCATCGTCCCCGACGATGACGCCTCGCAACTCAAGAAGCTTGGTGTGGCCGAAGTATTCCAGCCCGGCGCTTCCCTCGAGAAAATCATTCAATTCATTCGCGATTCAGCAAGGCAAGTAGCCTGAGCCGAGGCTCGGCTAAAGGTCCGGACTGTTCCCACTCTGGAGAAATGGTGCAGCGGACGGAAAAGGAAATAGATGCAAGACAGACTGAACATCGCGGTGTTCGTCGATTACGACAACATAGAGATTGGTGTTAAATCGACCCTGCGCCGCGAATTCGACGTGTCGCTCCCGCTCAGCGCCCTGAAGGAGCGAGGCGACATCGTCGCGAAGTTCGCGTATGCGAATTGGGGCCGCCAGGAAGGCGCAACTCGCCAAATGGCCGAAAACGCCGTCCAGATGGTCCAACGGATCCCTTCGCCTCGCGGTGATAAGAACGGTGCGGATATAAACCTCGCCCTCGACGCCCTCGAAATGGCCTTCACGCACGCCCACGTGAACGCCTTTGCGATCGTCAGCGGCGACAGCGATTTCATCCCGCTCGTAAACAAGCTCAAAGAGTACGGCAAAACGGTTTTTGTGGTCGGCGGCAAAGCCTTCACGAGCACCATACTCCAGCAGAACTGTCACGAGTTCGTGAGCTACGAATCGTTGCTTGAGGATGGAGATCGTATCGTCGCGCTTCCCATGCCGGATCGTCGCGACCGCCCCGATCGGCAGGATCGCCCGGATCGCGGTCCCGATCGTGATCGCAAGGATAAGAGAGAAAGAGGTCCTCGCCCCGCCCCGCTCGATCTCTCTCAAGCACTACCGCTCGTCGAGCGTGCTCTCCAGGTTCTCGAACGTCGAGCTGTTCAGCCGCAGCTCGGCCTTTTGAAGAGCACTATGCTCCAGCTCGATCCAGCGTTCAGCGAACGCGCTTATGGCGCTGGTAGTTTCTCCGACTTCGTCGATAAGCTCAAGAAGTCCGATTTCATCAACGTAAGCGGTTCGGGCGGTCGCTACGTGATTGAACGCCGCGGTGGACCGGCTCCGGAAAAGGTTGCTCCCCGGCCCGAAGAAGCTCTCCCGGCATTACGCGACGTTCTCGAAACGCATCGCATGGAACTCGAAGAGGGCGGCGCTGTAGCCGAAGAACTCGAGCAGTGGATGCAGGCCGAACATCCGGACTTCAACCTCGCAAAGTTTGGATTTCAGCAGTTCTCCGAGCTCCTGAATTACGCGCAGGACAAAACCGTCGTCCGAACCGAGCCCGACGAAGAGCGCGGCCTGATCGTCCAGCTTGGTGCCGAATTCTATCCGCCTGCTCTTCCTGAGCGTCCACCCGAGCCGCTACTGGAAGAGGAGGAAGACGAGCCGCAGCCCATTGTGGAAGGTCAGCCAACCATCTTCGAGCCAAATCCTCCGCCCCCTAAGCCGAAGAAGGCGCCTGCCCGAAAACGCGCTCCTGCGGGAACCGGCGGCACACGGCGGCCTCCGCGTAAGCGTAAACCCGAATAAGACAGAGAGGGCGCTGCTTCAGCTACGCGACAGCGCTCTCCAGCTCTTTTGTGCTTCCGAGCCCGGATTCATCCGCTATCAGCTCGTACGATCGCCGGCGAGCCGCATGGCTGTGCAGAATGTTTACCAGGAACACCTCTCCTGCGCCATATGCCTTTGCCAGAGACTCCACTCCTGCCCGCACTTTGGCCGGAGTTCCTGTGATCAGTCGCCGCCCCGCCGTAAGCATTTCGAGGGGAACTCCCTCTTCCGCGAGAAATCGGCGCGCCCGTTCAACGGTTGGCACCGGAATCAGTCTTCCCCGAGCCATCATCGCCATCATCATGCGCCCACTCAATGACAGCTCCTCCGCTTCTTCGTCGGTTTGGGCGCAAATTACCCAGGCGGCTACCGCCGTTTGCGCACTCGGCAGGCGGCTCGAGGGCTGAAAAGCGCGGTTGTAATATTGCGCGATTTCCGCCCCTTCCGGATTGATGAAATCCGCAAAGCAATAAGGCAATCCAAGCTCGGCCGCCCACATTGCACTCTGGGGCGAAGACCCCAGCATCCATATCTCCGGTTTGGCAATCGCCGGGACCGCGCCGTCGAATTGTTTGAAGGGTGAGCCCGTTGCCGGCTCGTTCAGGTAAGCCAGCAACTCGTCCAATTGGTCCCGAAAATCGTCTGGCGGAATCTGTCGCCGGTCTCGCTGTAACGCATGGGCAACGTTGCGGCTCGTTCCCGCCGCTCGGCCGATTCCCAAGTCGATTCTGCCGGCAAACAAGTTGCTGAGCATCCCGAAATTCTCTGCAACTTTCAGAGGGCTGTAGTGAGGCAGCATAATTCCGCCGCTTCCCACGCGGATGCGTTCCGTCACCTGCGCCACCGGCCCGATCAACACTTCCGGGCTGTTACACGCGAGCGCCGGAGTGCCGTGGTGTTCGGCCAGCCAGTAGCGGTCATACCCGAGATCGTCCGCCAGCTTCGCCAGGTCGAGCGTGTTTCGCAGTGCGTTGGCGGCCGTCAGACCCTCTGGAATCGGCGATTGGTCGAGCACGCTGAGACGCAGTGTCTCTCCGTGGGTTCTTGTCACCCCTATTCGATGCAGTGCGCCGCTTCTGCGGCTCTAGGTCGCTTCTTCGCGCAGCCGCGATGCGATGAACAGGCCGCTGCTGGCTACTAGCGCATCCTCCGCAAGTGCCAGCACCCCATCGGGTATGTGCAGGTTCTCCTTCGCCGCGCGCCTCAGGTGATAAGCGGCGAATGTGGCCCCCAGTGCGCCCAAAACTCCATAGAATGCACCGAGCCATGGTGACCGTTTCTTTGCCGAACAGAGCACCGCGCCACAGAGAGCCCCCGAAATAGCTCGCCCTGCAAGCGGCGCAACATCCGTTCTGGCCGGGATGAACGGGAGTTTGTCCGCAATCAATTCGCCTATCGCCAGCACGGCTGTCGTCGAAACCGCTCCCGTGCTATTCAGGAACTGCAGCTTCGAGCCCTCCACCGCTAGTTGCCCGCGGCGCGCTACCTGGCTGATCAGCGCGGGCGCGGACATCGCCCGCATCCCCGCCACTGCTCCGAGGGCCGTTGCCCCCGCATACACTTGTGCATCTGTTGTCATCTGTTCTCCTGCCATTCCGAAGCCTGTTTGAGCCAGCTGTCCAGCAATGCCTGAGGGTCGCCGTTCAGATCGACTGCTTCTCTCCTGCTATCTCCGCTCGGCTCCACAAAGTCAGCCACAATGCCCTCGGAAGTCGGCTTCAATTCGAGCCGTCTTTGCCTTGCCTCGAGCCGCAAGTCACCATCGAGCCATGCCATATATATCTTCATGCGCATCCGATGCCCCGCGACCGCCGCCTTGTCGAACAGTTGCTTCGTATAGTCCGACGTCTTCAGCTTCTCTGCCCAGGGCGCCACCGCAAGCGCTTTTGCCCGCTCGCTCGTACGCCGCTCGTGTGCTGTCGGATCTCGCTCGTCAGCCTTCTCCAGGCTCTTGAGCGAGTTTTCCAGGTTATCGAGAAATCCCATCCGTAAGTTGTTGGACGCGAACTATCGCAATCCTATACATGCGGAACGAAATGTATGCTGTCTTATATGCATCCTCGGCGTGCTATGCCCGGCGGCCGCGTCGATCGGGACGCTTTGCCGAAGGGTCTCAATGGCCGCTGTCTCTGTCGTTGGTGCAATTTGGAAGTCCCCCCGGGCCGCCTTACTTTCTGTTCGGATTGGTGCGTCGAAGAGTGGAAACTCCGTTCCGATCCAGGCCATTTGCGCAACCGGGTCTTCGAGCGCGACCGCGGCATTTGCGCCCGCTGCCACATCGATTGCGTCGCGCAGTTTCACCACCTGAAGAGATTGCGAGGTGTCGCGAAAGTCAGAGCAGCCGCCGAATGGAAATGGGGAACTCGTAAGTCTCTCTGGGACGCCGACCACATCAAGCCCGTTGTCGAAGGTGGCGGCGAATGCGACATCTCGAACATGCAAACTCTCTGTCTGAAGTGTCATCGCCTTCTTACTGGCGAACTTTCCGCCCGTCGAGCTCAGAAAAAATCTTCATAACTGCGCTGCTGTCCGTCTACCCGGTAGCATGCAAACACGTATTCTGGGCCGTTCCGGCCTTCAGGTTTCCACACTCGGGCTCGGCTGCATGGGTATGTCTGAGTTTTATGGCTCCGGAGACGAAGGGGAGTCCATCTCCGTCATTCATCGCGCCTTGGAGCTGGGCATTACCTTTTTTGATACCGCCGACATCTACGGTGTAGGCCGAAACGAGCAGTTAGTCGGTCGAGCTCTTCGTGAACACCGCACTCACGTGATCATCGCCACGAAATTTGCAATTATGCGGGATGCCGAGGGCCAAAACCTCGGCATCAGCGGCAGACCCGAATACGTCAAATCAGCTTGCGAGGCGAGTCTCAAGCGCCTCGGAGTAGACACAATCGATCTCTACTACCAGCATCGTGTTGATCCCAATACGCCCATCGAAGACACTGTGGGGGCGATGGCTGACCTGGTCAAGCAAGGCAAAGTGCGCTATCTCGGGCTGTCCGAAGCCGGCCCCGCAACCATCCGGCGCGCTCACAGTGTGCATTCCATCACCGCTCTCCAGACCGAGTATTCCTTATGGACGCGCGAGCCTGAAGCGGAGATCCTGCCTCTACTTCGCGAACTCGGGATCGGCTTTGTGCCGTATAGTCCGCTTGGGCGCGGCTTCCTTACAGGCCGCTTTAAGCGACCTGAGGACCTGCCGGAAGGGGATTGGCGCCGGACGAACCCGCGTTTCCAGGGAGAAAACTTTGGACGCAACTTAAGCCTCGCGGCCGAAGTCGAGAGAATCGCTCGCGAGAAGAACTGTACGCCGTCCCAGTTGGCTCTCGCCTGGGTGCTAGCGCAGGGCAACGACGTCGTGCCGATCCCCGGTACCAAGCGAGTCAACTATCTCGAGGAGAACGCAAGAGCTATCGAAGTGACTCTGACACCCGAAGATCTCGCGCGCATTGATCGAGCTTTTCCACTCGACGCCGCTTCCGGAACCCGTTACCCCGAAGGCGGCATGAGGGCGTTGAACGGTTAGCTTTGCACGCGTAAAATTGCTTGGACTCGCTCCTGCTTCCCCTAGTACACTAGGCCGTATCGACGATGGCCAGGAAAATCGATAACCTGCAGGGCAGCTTGGAGCTTCTCGTCCTTAAGACTCTCGACCGCGGCCCCAATCATGGTTTCGGCATTGCCGTCCACGTCCAGACCGCCTCCGAAGGCTTACTGCAAATTGAAGAAGGGTCTCTTTATCCTGCGCTCCATCGCATGGAGCGCGAAAAGCTGATCCAAGGCGCCTGGAAGGTAACGGATAACGGTCGCAAGGCGCGCTACTACAGTCTTACAGCGGCCGGCAAAAAGCGCTTGCTCGAAGCCCGTGAAAACTGGAAAACGGTGACTCGTGGAGTAAAAAAAGTCTTCAAATTCGCCTAATCTCTTTGCAGCACCGGCCGCAAATGGCTATGCGCGTTTCGCGCGCTGAATTGTGAGTGGCATTGCGTATAAACCTCGGAATGCATCCGCTGCTTCATTCGCAGCCCACAGCTCAAGGTCCGGATCCGCCTGCGATTCCACCACGAGACTTAAATTTCCGTCGCGGACTGTACTCGTGACATCCCTGATCTTCTGTTCATGTCCGCGATCGAGCGCGTCTGCGATTCGAAGCAGCGGAGCCAGTGAAGTCACCACCCTCTTCGAATCCGTTTCGAGCGCCTGAAAATTTGAGTGGCGCGGCTGCGGCATCGACTTGCGATGAAACCTGCACAACGCGGCAATCGTAAGTCGCTCCTTGTTGGTGAAGCTCGGCAGATCGGAGTTTGCCACCAGGTAAGCCGAATGCTTGTGATGAGCCGTTCCACTCACAAAGTGCCCGATGTCGTGCAGATAGGCAGCCGCTTCGAGCAGTTTGCCTGCGGCGGGCGGTTGCTGATGTACCGGCTGCAAAGTTTCAAATAGCCTCTGAGTCAAACATGCGACATGACGCGCATGCCGCAGCGAAACACCGTACTTTTTCGCCATACCTTCCACTACCGCCCGCTGCTCGCGTGAAAGCTGCGAGAATTCGCGTCCTACCCCGCGCGCTGCCAAGTCTGCAATGATCCCGTCGCGCACTCCCGCTGCTGAATAGTAGAGCGAACGGTGATTGAAAAGCTTGAGAATGGTCAGGAACACCGCCGCACCCGCCACGATGATCTCGGCTCGCTTCGGCCCAATCCCGATCATCTTCCGGCGTCCTGCCAGGTCCGCTCCCGATAGCTGGATAAAAAAGTCCTGTAACTGTCCGGTCGAAACTTTCAGGCGGTCTGCATTTTCCCGTTTTGCACGCGGCACTTGGTTCACCGCACATACCAGCGCCGCTGCCGTCGCCGACGTTGCAATCGCCCGATCGAATTTCTCGGCGCTGTGCTGTTTCAAGAACGAGCTCAGCTTCTCTTCGATAAAAGCATTCAGCCGTCGCAGCGCCTCCGGTGCTGGCGGATCACTTTGCAGGAACAGATCGGTTAACCGGACCGCCCCAAGCGGTTTCGAAACAGCGTCGATCAATTGCCCGCCTTGGCTGATGATGAGCTCCGCGCTACCGCCGCCTACGTCCACGATCAGCGTTCTTTCCTTCTGCCGTGGCCAGCGTGACTCCACACCCAGATGAATCAGGCGCGCTTCCTCCGACCCCGAGATCACTTCCACCTTGGTCCCTAGCGCGCTGCTCGTTCGCTGCAGAAATTCGTCCTGGTTGTTCGCATCACGCACAGCGCTGGTCGCCACCGCACGAGTTGCCAAAGTGTCCAGGCGGCTATACGCCGCCGACATCCGCGCCAGGGTCGCGCAGAGGAAATCGAGCGCCTCTTTGCTGATCGCCCCTGAGCGAAACACGCTCTCGCCCAGTCGCGTCACTTCCCGATCTTGCGCCAGAATGTGAGTCTCGCCGTGGCTCACCTCGGCCGCCATCATACGAACCGAGTTGCTGCCGATGTCAACCGCGGCGTATCGAGGCATATCCGTTTTATAGCAGTCCAACTCTTTCCGCCTTTGTGGAACCCGCCACCCGAACGGCAAACGCCCTGGTATCCCGTTCCTTGTTCCCGGATGTGGCATCATTAGAGTTTGCCTGTCGAGCATTGATGCCGATCGCCGCTGTAGCTCGGAGAGCTGGCTGCTGTCTGCACCGGCTTTACTCCTCCGCAGTGTTGGCTGCCCCGCATGATGGTTGAGAAGTCTGTGATTGAGGTTTTGATTGTCGAAGACAATCCAGCCGATGCGTACCTGATCCAGGAAGCAATGCTCTCAGAGGAACCAGCCTGCAAAACCACATCTGTGGTGGACGGCGATAAAGCCATCCAGTACCTTTCTTCTCAACGCCCCGATATCGTTGTTCTCGACTTGAACATTCCCCGGCGCGATGGAGTAGAAGTGTTGCACTTCATCCGGGCCCAACGCCGTTTGGCCGGCGTTGTTGTCGTAATCTTCAGTTCATCTCCCAAAGATGCAATCGAGCGCAAAGCACCGCAGGCCGATGCTCACATTCAAAAGCCCTTTGATCTCGATATCTTCCTGCAGGTCGGCGCTAAAATCATGAGCTGCTTCCGTCAGGTCCAGGGTCTGGATAACTCGCCGGCGTAAGCCCGCTCGCCCGGCCCGCTAAACTTAAGTTATGGTCGCCATGGTCCGGAGAACGTCCTTACTCGTGTGCTTGTGTCAGGCATGAAGTCTGTTCTGCGGCCTGTCTCGCATCGCTACCGTGGATGGATTGACCGCTGGGAAAACGACCTCTGCTTTCGCTCCACCGATAGAGTTGTGCGGCCGTTTGAACTCGGTGCCGAATGGACTGCGGGTTGGCTTTCGGATCTGGAGCCCGTTCATTCCGTCGACGATATCATCCGCCTTAACCAGTTGATCGTTGGGCGCAGCGAAGAATTCTTTGGCTACGAATCGCCGCGCGACTTTCAAGTGGCTGACGATTGGCTCACCTTTACTTCGCCAGTAGAAACGCCGTACTCAGAAAATAATCGGGTACACGCTCTGTGGTTTCCCGCAAAGGGCGGTGGCAGGAAGGCCGTCGTTCTTCTGCCACACTGGAACTCGAAACTGCCGCAGCACAACGCACTCTGTAGCGGTCTCCAGAAGCTCGGGATCTCTGTTCTCAGGCTCAGCCTGCCTTACCATGACGCACGCACGCCTGCCGGTCTTGCGCGCGCTGATTTCGCCGTCTCCGCCAATATCTGTCGTACCATCGATGCCACTCGCCAGGCTGTCATTGATACGCGCGCCTGTTTCGATTGGCTCGAGCAAAAAGGATACTCGGATCTCGGCATCGTGGGCACCAGTCTAGGTTCCTGTTATGCCTTCCTCGCCACCGCTCATGACCCGCGCATCCGCGTGAACGTTTTCAACCATTGCTCCACCTACGTCGCGGATGTCGTTTGGGAAGGTCTCTCCACACGTCACATCAGGCAGAGCTTGGAAGAGGCGATCGATCTGCCAACGCTGCGCAAGCTCTGGACTTGCGTTAGTCCCCCGAGCTATTGGGATCTCTTCAGCCAAAAGCGTCATCGCTCAAAATTCATCTACACGCGTTACGACACAACGTTTCCGGTACACCTGTCTCAACAGGTCATCCAGGGAGCGCGCAAGAGTAACTGGGATCACGATGTCGCCGTGTTGCCGTGCGGCCACTACACGCTCGGCTCGTTCCCGTTCAAGTATCTCGCCGGCTACGAGATCTGCTCTTTCCTCAAACGTAATCTTTAGGGTTGGCTCCGCTATTCTGTAATGGAGAAACCCCGACATTCTGACGCCGCCGCTATCTTTTGCGCATCGGACTTTTGTGGTTTCACTTGGCTTGACTGTACGAGTGAATGAGTAAATCAAGGCACGCTGCATCTCTTTGTGTTCTGTGTTTGTACTGGGTAGTCTCGGCGCCTCTTGCTGGAGCGCAAGCAGCAGGACAGAGCAGTGCACCAGCGGGCGGTGGGGGTGGCGGCGTACAATCCGGCCGTAGCTCCTCCCAGTCGAGCGCGTCAAGTAGCCAGCCTACGCAGCCGCCTCAAACCGGCGACCCGAGTTTTCAAGGTAGTGTTCCGCAAGGCGAGGCCTCTGCGAACCCCATACCGCTTACCTTCGGAGATGCCATAAATCGTGGCTTAAAAGCCAACTTGGGTCTGTTGACTAGTGAGCAATCCAGCCGTGAAATTCGTGCTCAGCGCCTGCGTGCTTTAAGTACGTTGCTGCCGCAGGTGAATGGTCAGGTCAACGCGGTAGAACAACAGATCAATCTGCAGGCCGTCGGGTTTCTGTTCTCGTTTCCGGGCATACATATTCCCAGCATCGTGGGTCCTTACGGGTATCAGAGTGCGCAGGTAAATGCCAGCCTCAACATCTTCGATTACAGTGCCATCAGTAATTATCGGGGCTCGCGTGAGGAGACGAAAGCCTCTGCTCTCTCGGTCAAGAACGCTCGCGATTTGGTCGTGCAGGCTGTTGGCGATGCTTATTTGCAGATCATCGCCGATGCCGCCAGAATCACCGCTACTCAAGCTGAAATAGACGCCGATCGAGCTGTCTATGTGAATGCGTCGCGCCGCCATGAAGCGGGCACCGCGATTGCAATTGATGTCCTTCGTTCCGAAGTGGAGCTCAAGCAACGTCAGCAGCAGCTGGTTGCGGTCTCGAACCAGTTCGAGAAAGATAAACTGATTCTCGGACGAGTCATCGGCCTCGCGGTGGGGCAGGATTTCACGGTGGCCGACCCCAGCCCTTCCGTGCCTCTGGCAGCTGTAGCTCTGCGCGACGCATTGAGCAAAGCCTACGATCATCGCCCGGACTTTCAGGCTGCCAGAGCCCGCGTACTCGCTGCTCAATTTTCTCTTCGGAGCGCCAAGGCCGAACGTTACCCGACCCTCACCGTGAACGGATTTTACGGTGACGAAGGGTTACATCTCTTTACCAACTCGCACGGCGTATTCAATGTCACGGGTTCGCTGCAGTTCAACATCTTCGATGCCGGTCGCATCCGTGCGGATATCCTTCAAAACGATTCCGAGTTGCGAAACCGCCGCAACGAGATGGAGAACCTTCGGGGCCAGATCGATCAGGAAGTTCGCAGCGCTCTTCTTGATCTAAACTCTTCGCAAGCCCAAGTCGAAGTCGCCCAGAGCAATGTGCAACTGGCGAACGAAACCGTTACACAGTCCCGCGATCGCTTCGCCGCCGGCGTGACGAACACAGTGGAAGTGGTACAAGCTCAGCAGGCTTTGGCGGATGCGAACGAAAATCTGATCTCCGCTCGGTATCAATACAACGTCGCAAAGGTCTCGCTGGCTCGCTCTCTGGGTCTCGCCGAAGAAAACATCGCCACTTACTTTGCTCACCAGCCCTGACCGCGTCGCTTAACTTGCCTGGGCTTTTATCATCACCTGCCCGTCCTCGATCTTCACGCTAAGAACGGGTTGAGGATTCGTCGCCGGTCCGTTCACCACCGACCCGTCTTTCAAACAAAAGCGCGAACCATGCCACGGACACACAACCGTATCTCCTTCCACTTTGCCTTCCGTTAGCGGACCGCCCAGATGCGCGCACCGGTTCCCCAGCGCGTAAATCGTCTCGCCGCGCTTCAGCAGAAAGATGTCGGTTCCGTTGGCTGTTACCTTTTTCGGCTTGCCCTCAATCAAATCGGCTTGGCTGCAGACGGCCGTGTAGTCTTCCGGCAGTTCGTCCTCATCCGCCGCATGGTCGACGCCGATCTTCTGCGAGTACGAAAGCTCGCCGCCCAGATAAGCGCTTGCAAGAACCAGCCCGTAGCCCGCAAAGCCCAACCAGCGACCCAAGCCGCGCTTTTCCGCTTTGCGTGACGCGTAAGATCCCAGGTACAACGCAGCCGCCCCGATATTCAGCAGCCCATGCATGGCGCCCACTCGCTGCGGCTTGCCATGCGTGTCGCTCCAGTCCGTCAGTCCGCTCAGTGCCGCTGGTACTGAGGCGAGTAACCCCACCGCCACGGCCGCGTCCGCGCCTGCCGTGTACTGGCTGTCGCCGCGTATCTCGAGAAGATCGAGCGCCAACGCCACTGTCCAACTCCCAACCGGTACGTCCGTGATAGCCGGATGCAGCGGATGACCGAGCCACACGCCGTTGAGCGCGTCCTTCACTACTTGCCCGCCGGCGCCTGTTGCTCCGTAGGCTCCTTTTACCAGTTCCTCACCCTTGTCCTGAATCGGCTGCAGCCACTCTTGCTTCTCGACAAGCGCCAAAATCGGGTTTTCACTCATATGCATCTAGACTCTCTTTTCCACTCCCGCGACGTAACGAGTCGCCGCGTACAACTACGAGTCCGCTAAACCGAGAACTCAGCCCAAACCACAGTGTGGTCGGAGGCCGCTGCCTCTTTCCGCGGAGCAAGATCTACTTCCACCGAGCGGCACACCGCCGCTAGGGGCGCTGTCGCCAGAATGTGGTCTATACGCCATCCCCAGTTATGCTCGAACGCCTTCCGATAATAGTCCCAGTAGGTGTATTGAACCCGCTCCGGATGCAGTTGCCGGAACACGTCGATGAACCCCCACCCGCATGTCTCCTTAAATGCAGTCCGCGCGTCGATATGAAAATCGACGTCGTTGGTGCGTCGGTCCGGATGGTAAACATCGATGGGCTCAGGAGCCACATTAATGTCTCCCATCCATAGCGCCGGCTTCTCCGGATTGAGATGCGTCTCGAAGTATCGCTTCAGGTGCTTGAACCAAAGCAGCTTGGCCACATATTTGTCCGACACGATGGATTGCCCCTGCGGCACGTAAGTGTTGATCACCGGAATTCCATTCACCACAGTCTGCAGAATCCTGAAGTCTTCGTTATCCGCGCCTTCGTGCAATCCGTGGATGACTTGTTCCGGCTTCTCCCGCGTCAGGGTAGCGACTCCGTTATAAGCCTTCATCCCCCGGAACGTGGCGTGGTATCCAGCCTGTTGCACTTCTTGCGCTGGAAACTCGGAGTCCTGGACCTTCGTCTCCTGCAGGCACATCACATCCGGTTTATGCTGCTCGAGCCACGCAAGCACAATCGGAAGACGCCGCCGCAGGGAGTTGACATTGAATGTAGCAACCTTCATGGGCAATCATCAGAGTAGCCGCCTCTCTCCGGGAATTAAACGCGCTGCGAATTGTGCGGCTCATACGGATTCAATCACAAGCCCGATCGCACCCGAAAGGCGCTGCCAGCTGTCGAGTTCAACCTTGAGCTGCTTGCGGCCTGCCGCCGTCAGCGAGTAAAATTTAGCCCGCCTGTTGTTCTCCGAATCTCTCCACTCCGCCTTGATCCAACCCTGGTGTTCCAGACGATGCAATGCCGGATACAACGAACCCTGCTGGATCTGAAGAATATTATTCGAGACTTGCACTATGCGCTTTGCAATAGCCCATCCGTTCATGGGCTCGAGCGAGATTGTTTTCAGAATCAGAAGATCCAGGGTGCCTTGGACAAGATCGGTCGGTTTACCCAATTTAGAAGTCTCCCCTTGACGATCTACAATACCCTTGTTTCCTGTAGATAGTCAAAGTCCTCAAGATCGTACCCGACATCGGTCCCCAGCTTACCTTCGTTCGCATTTAAGGCAGCCTGCCCTGCGTGTCCCGTACGACAATAGGCAGAGCTCGGGAGCCTCTTACCGGAATTTCATGAAGCGCGTCCTCTTATCCTGGAGCAGCGGTAAAGATAGCGCTTGGGCGCTTCGCTTACTACGCCACATGCCCGGCCTCGAAGTCGTCGCGCTCCTCACCGCCTTCAATAATTCGGCGAATCGCGTGGCCATGCATGCCGTTCGCCG
The DNA here is from genome assembly GCA_963723645.1 of Terriglobia bacterium. Taxonomy (GTDB): domain Bacteria; phylum Acidobacteriota; class Terriglobia; order Bryobacterales; family Bryobacteraceae; genus Bog-105. The sequence goes on along the minus strand of CAVRRR010000001.1, from coordinate 1,286,071 downwards.
CAGCCTCGTTGAGGCGCAGGCCGAAAGGCTAGGCTTGCCGTTGTGGTCTGTTGACCTCCCTTCGCCTTGCTCCAATGTCGCTTATGAAGACTGCATGGCGGCCGTGTGGCGTCGTGCAGCCGCTGAAAAGATAGACGACATAGCATTCGGTGACTTGTTCCTTCAGGACATCCGCAGCTATCGCGAACAGCAGCTCCGGGCCACCGGCCTTCGCCCGATCTTCCCGGTTTGGCAGCTGCCCACTGCCGCGCTCGCACGAGACATGATCGAAACCGGAGTGAAAGCGAAAGTAACCTGCGTCGATCCATCTAAGCTTGATCCCGGCTTGGCAGGGCGGGAATTCGATGCGGCTTTCCTGCGATTGTTGCCGGCACAAGCCGACCCTTGCGGCGAAAACGGCGAGTTCCACACCTTCGTCTATGACGCACCGTTCTTCTCTCGTCCTATCTCAATCCACATGGGAGAAACCGTTGTGCGCGATGGCTTCGTCTTCGCCGATGTCCTCCCGGCCGATACACCGGAGCACTCCGAATCGAGATCTGCCTGGGGTCAGTGCGCTGATTGCACGAACGGCAAGACCATTGCTTCTGATCGCGGCTCTGTTTTCCTCCGCTGCATGCTCTCCGACAGCAATCCCGCGTTCCCACGCTATCCCCGCTTGCCCGTTCTCACCTGCTCCGGTTGGAGTGCTGCACATCTCTCGTGAGCGCCAGCCCGTATCAGCGCGGCTCCATCCGTGGCTCCCTCCACAGTCCCGCCGGGCCCGCAATTGCCGGTCTTGTATTGACTCACGGTGCTGGAAGCAACTCGCAGTCTCCTCTGTTGGTCGCTCTCGCAAACGCGTTTTGTGACTTCGGTCTGCTCGTGCTGCGCTGTGATTTGCCGTTTCGCCAGAAGCGGCCGTTCGGTCCTCCATCGCCTGCCAATGCCGCGGAAGATCGCGCCGGATTGCGCGACGCCGCACTCGCCATGCGTGAACTGTTTACCGGACCCGTTTATCTAGGCGGTCACTCCTACGGCGGCCGTCAGGCCAGCATGCTCGCTGCCGAAGAAGCAAAACTCGCCGATGCCCTCCTGCTCCTGTCCTACCCTCTTCATCCGCCCACCCGGCCGGATCAGCTTCGGACTGCCCACTGGTCCGCCTTGCAAACTCCTTCATTTTTTGTGCACGGGACTAAAGATCCCTTCGGGTCAGTCACAGAAGTTCAGTCTGCCCTTCCGTTAATTGCCGCGCCCGCTCAACTGGTCACAATCGAGGGAGCAGGCCATGAACTCGCCCGCGCTCGGTTCGACATCGAAACTCTCGTCATCCGTCCTTTTCAAACCTTTGCTCTGTCGCCCCGCGCGCCCCATCTCTGATCCGCCGCTATGCTCACCATTCGCCCGGCCGGTCCCGCTGATTTCGATTCAATATGGGCGATTCTCGAACCCGTTATCCGCGCCGGAGAGACCTACAGCTTGCCGCGCGGTCTGAACCGCGACGAAACTCTCGCTTGGTGGTTCTCGAAAACTCACGAAGTATTTGTTGCCGATGAGGAAGGCTTTGTGATCGGGACCTACTATCTGCGTGCGAACCAGGCAGGCGGTGGTTCTCACGTCGCAAATTGTGCGTACGTCACCGCTGGCCAAGCCTCCGGCCGCGGAGTGGCCCGGGCCATGTGCGCGCACTCTCTCGACCACGCGAAATGCCGCGGTTTTCGGGCCATGCAATTCAATTTTGTGATAGGTAACAACAGCAGAGCCGTGCGGCTCTGGCAAGCTTGTGGTTTCGAGATCGTCGGCCGCCTGCCCGAAGCATTCTTGCACCCCCAGGCGGGTTATGTCGACGCATTCGTCATGTACCGTCTTCTGTGATTCAGAAGATTAGCTTCATCGCCACTTGCAGCTGGCGCGAAGATCCGGAATCTCCCGGCGGAAAGCGAGTGCTCGTGATCAGTCCGAAGGTAGACGTCCCGAACGTCGATCCAGGCTGCCCGAAGTTCGCCTGATTCAACAGATCGAACGCATCCGCCCTCACCTGCCAGCTCAACCTCTCCGTCAGCTTCGTATTCTTGATGAGCGCCACGTCGAGATTGGTGAATCCAGGACCGATAATCACATTCCGCCCCAGGTTCCCGAATGCCGCGCCTTGATTTACAAACACGCTCGGATTGTCCACATACGTTACATACGCGGGGTTGCCGTTCGTTGCGGGCAGGTACCCGGTCTGTACACTCCCTATCACGCTCGGCCGGAGCGTCTGCGCTCCCGTGAACGAGGTGTTCGTCGTATGAAAGTTGATCGGATTTCCGCTCTGCACCTGCTCGATGAGCGTGATTTCCCAACCCTCTGCAAACCGGTTGCCCTTGAACGGCAGATCGTAGATCGCGCTCAGCACCCACCGGTTCCGGGCATCGAAATCGGACAGCCCCCGGTCGCCGCGCAGGTTGTAGCTGTCCTGCACCACCAGTCCTTCCACGTTGCGCGAGTTGTAGTCGATCGATTTCGACCAGGTGTAGGAGGTATTGAACTGCAGTCCGCGCGAGAATCGTTTCTGCATCGTCAGCCACAGTGCGTTGTATGACGAATTCCCTACGCTCTCGTACACCACGATGTTGCCCAACGGCATCCCCGGATCGATCGGGCTCGCTGCCGAAAGCCGCCCGTATGGCCGCACCCCGTTGATCGGCTGATTGTAGTTCCTTGCGATGTTCAGATCCGTTCCCTTATTCGCGAAATACCCTGCCATCAGGCCGAAGTTGTTGCCGAGATCCTGCTGGATATTGAAGTTCCAGGATTGAACGTTCGAGTCCTTGTAATTGTGCGCTACTGAAGTCGGAGCGACGCTTCCGCCAGCCAGACTGAAAGCATTCTCAAAGTTAAGGCCAGTTCCCGCGGTTGTCACCGTCACCGGAAAGGCATAGGGCGGATTCGCGGTAAGCCCCGAAATCAATCCTGTAATCGGCTGATCCACGAAGATCGCGTAAGCGCTTCTGATGATCGTCTTCTGATTCCCGAAAGCATCCCAGGCGAAGCCCACGCGCGGTTCGAAGTTCAAGGCGCTCTCGTTGTACGCTCGATTCGGCCCACCGCTCTGGCCCACGTGCACTAAAGAGTCGGTCGTCGGGTCGAACACCACAAATCGGTTCTCCGCCTCTGTCGGCGTTCCGTTCCAGTCGTACCGGAGCCCCAGATTCAAAGTCAAATTGCGGCTGACTTTCCAGTTATCCTGCACAAACGCCCCGATGGAATTCACGTAAATGCGTGCCGCGCGGTTCGAGTTGTTCGCCGAGAACGCGTTCGCCTGATCGTTCAGAAATGCCGTAATATTCGCAAAGCTGAACGTCCCTGGCGTGTAGGAGAAACTGTCGTTGATCACGTGATAGTAAGACGGTCCGAAGCGTACACTATGGTTCCCATGCACCCAGCTCAACGTGTCGGAAAGCGTGATCGTGTCGTCGCCCCGCCCCTGCGGGAACCCGCTGATTCCCCCAAACGCTGTCGTGCCGTTCCCTATGCTGATCTGCGGGAGCCCGATAGCAGTGTTCACTCCACTGTCGATTCCGTAGTCCGCGGCATTCAGTGTGTTCTGCGGTGCGAAGACAATGTGAATGCGATTGAAGCCGGCCCGCGCCTCGTTCACTACTGTTGGCGAGAACACGTGTGAATCCGTTAAGGTCAGCAGCTGGCGCCATCCTTCGCGCGTATCGCCGAATCCCGGCAGATTATTTCCGTCCGTCGTAGGCGGTTCGTTCCGCTGATCATGCTGCATCGCATAATATGCGTTGAATCGGTTTGCCTCGCTGAATAGCTGCGTGAAGTTGGCGGTGCCCTGGTGAATGTTTACCGGCGCCACCGCCGATCCCGTGAATACGTTCCCGGGCGAGTTCGCGGCTGGAATCAGCGGGATCAGCTTCTCCACCACCGGGCTGTATGAGCCCGACCGCTGCGCCGCACTCAAAACCGGTGTAGCGAGCGGTACGCTCTGCCGCTGAACCAGACCCTCGTAGCTTAGAAACAGGAACGAACGGTCGCGCTTGATCGGTCCTCCGCCGTCCGCCCCAAACTGGTTTCGCTTGAACGGCGACTGCAGAACACCCTTCGGGTTCGTGAAGTTTCGCGCATCCATCGCATTGTTGCGGAGAAATTCATAAACCTCTCCATGAAAGTCGTTCGTCCCGCTCCGCGTCTCGATGTTCACGATAGATCCCGAGTTCCGTCCGTATTCGGCGCCATACGTCGAGTTGTCCACCCGGAACGACTCCACCGTGTTGATCGTCGGCTGAAACGTGATCTGGTTCTGCGCCATGTCGCTCATGTTCACGCCATTGATCTGGAAATTGATCGAATCCTCGCGCCCGCCCGCCGAGTTGAACGCGAACGACCCCTGCCCGCGCAGTGGCGCCGTCAGAAAGCCGTTCTGCGGCGGCGTTACCGAGCCTGGAATCAGCAGAGCCAGGTCCACAAAATGCCGCCCGTTCAGTGGAATCTGCTGTACCGTAGTCTGATTCACTACCGAGCCGACTGACACCGAGCTTGTCTCCACGACTGGTGGTGCTGAGGTTACTTCCACTACCTGGTTCGAGGACGCGGCGTTCAGCCGAAAGTTCTGAGTCGCCGTGCTTCCCACCGCTACCGTCAGCCCGTTTGCAATTTGGGATTCGAGGCCGGTAGCCTTCACCACTACCTTATAGCTCCCCGGCTGCAGCGAAGGCAGTGAGTAGAGACCCGCATTGTCGCTTGCAACCGTGCGGCTTTCACCCGTCGCCTGGTTGCTGATCGTAATGCTCGCGTTCGGAATGACCCCGCCCGTAGCATCCGTTATCGTCCCCTGGATCGCTCCAGTCGACTGCGCAGCTGCGGCGCCGGCAACCACTAAGAACAGCAATACACTTTTGCCCGCTGCGAAAAGTAACTCTCTACTCAAACAACGAACCAGACCAGAGCGAGAAAACATAAAACCCCCAGGCAAAACATCTAGAGCGCCGGAGCGTGAAGGCCCCGTAGCGCCACCCTCGTTCGGGCGCGCATCGGCTTGGGCTTTCGCGATGGACTACGGGGTCGACGCTTCCGTCCAGTCCAGACTTTCACTTCAGATGAAACTCTGCCGCCCGGTGGTTTCGATTTTTTTGGAAGGCGAGTGTTATTGCGAGGTTCGTCTTTCCCACACCCCGCAGGCAACCCGCGATGCGACGATGAATGTCATCATGCGGCGACAATCCGTACTCGTCTCCTCTCGTTCCTTTAGGCGGATAGTCTTCCTCCTTCTTCTCTCTTTTCTCCTCCAACTCGAAGCCCAATCGGCAGAGCCCGATTTCAAAAGTTACGGTGCCGCGCTCAAACCTCAGCAGCCCGATCCGGCGATCGCCGCCGCGCTTCGCGAAATCTCGCCCGAACACGTCCGCGGGACGATCGAAACGCTGGTCGGCTTCGGCAACCGCAATACCCTGGGTGGCATGGAGGCTGGTTCGCCCAGTGGTGCTTCCCATCCCGGCGTTGCCGCCGCCGCTGACTGGATTGAGGCAGAACTAAACCGCTACTCTGCTGCCTGTGGCAACTGTCTCGAGGTGAAACGCGACACCTTCACCGAGCAGCCCCAATCCCGCATCCCGAAACCTACGGTGATCACCAACGTCTACGCCGTTCTCCGCGGCTCCGATCCCTCGCAAGCCGCGCGCATCAACCTGGTGACCGGGCACTATGACTCCCGCAACACCGACGTCCTCGATGCGCAAGGCACGGCTCCCGGTGCAAACGATGACGCGAGCGGCGTTGCCGTCAGCCTTGAGTGCGCCCGCGTTCTGAGCCGGCATAAGTGGCCTTCTACTCTCGTGTTTGTAGCCGTCGCCGGTGAAGAGCAAGGCTTGAATGGGAGCCGCCACCTGGCACACTTTGCCAGGGAACAAGGCTGGCGCGTTGAATCCGTTCTCAACGATGACATCGTTGGCGGCAACACCACTCCAGGCGACATCCTGCAGAATAAATCTGCTATCCGCGTCTTCTCTGAAGGCATACCGGCCGCTAGCTCGCCCGAACAAATCAAGCGCATCCTCAACCTCGGTGCCGAGAGCGATTCACCCTCCCGCGAAGTTGCCCGCGAAATTACCGAGGTCGCGCGGACCTACACCGCCAGCCAGACCGGACCTGAGCAACTCAATGCCGTGCTCGAGCTTCGCCGCGATCGCTACCTTCGCGGTGGAGACCACACCTCTTTCAACGCGGAAGGCTTCCCCGCCGTCCGCTTCACCGAGTGGCGCGAGGACTTTGACCACCAGCACCAGAACCTCCGAACCGAGAACGGAAAAGAGTACGGCGACCTCCTCAAGTTCGTCGATTTCAATTACGTCGCTTCCGTCGCCCGCCTCAACGCCGCAGCGCTCGCCGCAATGGCCTCCGCTCCCGGCGTTCCGTTGAACGTCCGCATAGTCACCAAAGCTCTCGATAACAATTCAACGCTCCAATGGGATGCCCCCGAAGGCGCGCCGTCGGGCATCCGTTATGAAATTGTGTGGCGTCAAACCGCCGCGCCGGATTGGCAGTTCGCGGCTGACCCGTTGACCGGCAACACGGCCACTCTGCCGGTATCGAAAGACAATGTCATCTTCGGAGTCCGTTCGCTGGACGCCGCCGGCCATCGCAGTCCGGCCGCTGTTCCGCAATAGAACGCCTATTCGTTATACTTTTGAATCCATGCCCCTTCGAACCGGCGTTTGCGTTCTGTTGACCGTGCTTCCTTTGGCGGCGAGTACCTTCCAATATCCGCCCGCTCCGCGAGGCAACGTAGTCGACAATTACAACGGCGTCCTCGTTCCTGATCCTTATCGCTCGCTCGAAAATCCCGATTCTCCGTCTTCTCGCCAGTGGATCACAGCCGAGAACGCCCTCACGCACCGCTATCTGTCAACGGTCACCAATACCGCCGCCCTGACCTCTCGCCTTACTCAGCTCTGGAACCCGGTCGAATTCCCTCCCGGACAGCTCTTCGTTCGTGGCGATCGATACTTCTTTCTCCGGCGGGATAGCGGCAAGAATCAGCCCGTCCTCTACTGGATGGACGGACGCCAGGACAAGCCCCGCGTTATCTTGGATCCCAACGCCTTATCGTCCAACGGCACCGCAGCCCTTGAATCCTGGTCTGTAAGTCACGACGGAAAAACCCTCGCGTATGGCATTGCCCGCGCTGGTTCGGATTGGCAGGATATTCGTTTTCGATCCGTTGACGATGCCCGTGACTTGCCCGACAAATTGGAATGGACAAAGTTCAGCACGCCCGAATGGAATCCCGCCGATGACGGCGTCTATTACACCCGCTACCCGAAGCCCGCTGAAGGCCAGCTCCTCCGCAGTGCGAACCTCAATCAGCAGCTCTGCTTTCACAAAATGGGTGCGCAGCAGACCAACGATGCTGTCGTGTACCAGCGTCCCGATCACAACGAGTGGCGCTTTGGTCCGGAGGTCTCCGACGATGGTGCTTACCTGATCCTATCCATCTACGAAGGAACCCGTCCGGAGAATCAGGTCTACTTTCAGGATCTGAAAAAGAAAGGCAGCAGGATAGAACCCCTCGTCGATCGCTTCGAAGCCCAATATGGTTTCCTCGGTAACCGCGGGAAGACCTTCTACTTTCAGACCACGAAAGACGCTCCGAAAGCCCGCGTCATTAGTCTCGGCATCGGCCCTGGCCATCAGCTTTCTCAAATCGTTGCCCAGAAAGAAGACGCACTCGATAACGCCGTGTTGGTCGGCGATACTCTCTATCTCGGTTATCAGAAAGATGCCACCTCGCGTCTCGTTGTCACGGATGTTGAGGGCCATCACGCCCGCGACGTCAACCTTCCAGGCAAGGGCTCGGCAAACTGGGCCGATCATGGGCCTAAAGGATCTGAACAGTTCTTCTGGTTTGGCAGCTTCACCCAGCCGAATTCACTCTACTCCTTCGATTCGAAGACCGGCCAAAATGCCGCCTTCGGTGCTTCGCCGCTTCCCTTCAATCCGCGTGAATTCGAAACCAGGCAGGTCTTTTATCAGAGCAAAGATGGCACTCGGATCCCCATGTTTCTGATCGGCCGGGCCGGCTTCAAATCCAGCCCCGACACGCCATGCCTCCTCTATGGATACGGCGGCTTCGATATCTCGTTGAACCCCAGCTACGCTCCGCTCTACCTCATGTGGGCCGAACTCGGCGGTGTAGTCGCGGTCGCCAATCTGCGCGGCGGCGGCGAATACGGCGAAGCGTGGCATCAGGCCGGCATGAAACTCAAAAAGCAAAACGTGTTCGACGATTTCATTGCTGCCGGCGAATGGCTCATCGCAAATCACTACACTTCAACCCCCAAGCTCGGTATCTATGGCCGGAGCAACGGCGGTCTCCTGATCGGGGCCGTCCTGAACCAGCGTCCTGACCTCTTCGGCGCCGCGGTCCCGGGCGTCGGTGTCATGGATATGCTCCGTTTCAACAAATTCACCGTCGGCGGTGGATGGACCGCCGATTATGGCTCACCCGAAAATCCTGCCGAGTTCAAAGCCATCCGTGCCTACTCACCGCTCCATAACATCCGTGAAGGCGGCCACTATCCGCCTACCCTGGTCTTAACCGCCGACCACGACGACCGCGTCGTCTCCGCTCACAGCTTCAAATACACAGCCGCTCTGCAGCATGCCCAGGCTTCTGATTGCCCTATCCTGATTCGCATTGAAACCGAAGCGGGCCACGGAGGAGGCAAACCCATTGCCAAGCGCGTCGATGAGGCGGTCGCAATCCTCGCCTTCTTCGAAAAGACCTTGCACATGGCAGGCCAGTAGCCGCCATCACTGCCCGCGGCCTCAGCGGACGCTTTGCTGTTTCCTGCCCTCGGCCTTAGAAGATGCGATCTCGCGAATCCTGCGCTGCAGAAAGCGCCGCTCGCTCTCGTTATTCACAAGCGCAAGTGCTCGCTCGTAGCTTCTCGCTGCTTCGTCGAAAGACCCGAGTCTCCTCAGCATCTCCGCACGCGCCGAGTGCATTAAATAGTAGCCGTCGAGGTCTCCGGCCCCCGCCAGTTCATCGATGAGCGCCAACGCTTGCCCGCTGCCGTGCACCATCGCCACCGCTACTGCCCGATTCAACGAAACGATCGGCGACGGTTGCCCTCGTTCGAGCGCATCGTAAAGCTTGAGAATTCCAACCCAGTCCGTGTCTTCGGCTCGCTTCGCCCGGCAATGCAAGCCCGCAATGGCAGCCTGGATCGCATACGGACCCGCCTCTTCCCTGCGCACTTCCTCCAGCAGCCCCAGCGCCTCCTCAATCTGCACCCGGTTCCAGCGCCGGCGATCCTGTTCGTCCAGCAAAACCACATCTCCGGCATCGTCGAAGCGCGCCTCCCGCCGTGCATCGTGCAGAAGCATTAGCGCCAGCAATGCTGTCACTTCAGAACGGGGCGGCGTCATCAGGGCTCGCATCACTCGTGCCAGGCGTATCGCTTCCGCGCAAAGATCTGTCCTCAGTAACTGCCCGCCGCGGGTCGCCGAGTAGCCCTCATTAAAAATCAGATAAATTACGATCAGCACCGCGTCGAGCCGCCCCGGCATCTCGTCCAGTCCGGGCACCTGGTACGGAATTCCCGCCTGTTGAATCTTTCGCTTCGCTCGCACCAGCCGCTGGGCCATTGTGGTCGGCGAAACCAGAAACGCCCGCGCAATCTCGTCCGTTTCAAGTCCGCCCAGCGTCCGCAGTGTCAACGCGACCTGCGCCTCTAGCGCCAGTGACGGGTGGCAGCAGGTAAAAATCAACTGCAGCCGGTCATCCGGGATTTGCATCCCATCGTAATCGGGCTCTTCCACCGCCTCGCCCGGACTCACTTGCGCGATTGACTGAACGGCTTGCGTAAACCGCGTCTCGCGGCGCAGTCGATCTATCGCCTTGTGCTTCGCCGTTTGAATGATCCAGGCCCGCGGCTGTTGCGGAACGCCCTCTATTCGCCATTGATGGACCGCCGCCGCAAACGCCTCCTGCGCCGCTTCCTCAGCCAGCTCGAAGTCCTTGTACAACCCGATCAGCGTCGCTAAAATACGCCCCCACTCGGAGCGATAAATCTCTTCGACAGCTTGGTCGGTCTCACACTGCATTGTGGTCAAATTAAATTCTCCAACACTTGTCGATGGCGCCCCACCCGGTCCGACGTACTTACAGGCAGTTCAGCCCTATAGCAAAGGAGCCGCATACATGAGATACATGCTGCTGATTTATCTGGACGAGCAGTCCCTGACCGATGACGCAAGAGAGAAGTGTTATCGCGAATCCACCCAACTCGCACACGACCTTCACGCCAGCGGAAATTTCCTTGCATCCGCGCCCCTGCATTCTGTCTCCACCGCAACCAGCGTGCAAATCCGTGACGGCAAGCGGATCGTTACCGATGGACCTTTCGCTGAAACTCGCGAGCAGCTCGGCGGATATTTCCTCATAGAGGCGCCGGATCTCGACGAAGCGATCCGTATAGCCGCCCGCATCCCGAATGCTCGCACCGGCACCATCGAAATCCGTCCGGTCATCGAAATACCTGGTCTTCCTGCCGAAGCGCCGGCGCCCGCACTGCAAGCCAAAATGTAAACGCCGTTTACATCAGGACTGGTTGTCTTCCTTCAGTCGTTGCAGCCAGCTCTCCGTCCCGCGCTGCCGGAATGCCGCGAGATTGGGATCGAGCGCCAGATATTGCGAAATCAGCATGGCCTCCGTCGGCCTGCTTTGCGTGTGCGGAGTTTGCGGCGTTTCCCAATCGTAAGTGGTCCCAGCCACCTGCTTTGACATGCTGATGTGCCTCTCCGGCATCCGCACTTTAATCACGCCGGATTCGTACACGATCTCCAAGTCCGCCTCCGTCAGCGGTAAGCCTCCCTTCGCCACCTCATTCAACGGATACAAGTTGCCCGATCTCACTTCCCTTGCCGTCTTCTTCGACGACTGCAGCACAAAACTGAAATCCGCCTCGCCCTTGCTGTTCTTCTTATATCCTTTCACCGTTTCCATCGCCAGCCGCAGCTGTTCTTCCACCTTCTGTATTCCCACCAGCTGATCCAGCGCCCGCTTGCGAGGCTCGAACGCCGCTCGCGCCCGGTCCAGATGAATTTGATCCACGTTCCCTGACTTCAAACCCTGGCCATATTTCTGGTTGATCTTGATGTAATCCTGCCGCAGCAACATTTCTTTTTCATGCGGCTTCACCGAAAATTGCGCTCTCGTGATCAACTCGCTGAGGTCCATCTTGCCCTCGCGCTCGCGCTCCGTTACGATCTCCAGATCCGCCCACCCTTCCCATGTCGCCGACGGAATCTCTACAAATGCATCGCTGTCGAACTTGAGCAAATTGATCCGCTGCGCCATGCCGTCTTCAGATTTGAGCGCGTTTCGCCAGCCCGTGGCCAGACTCCCGCGATACGTGATAGCCGCGCCCTGCACCGACGCGCGCACCCCCGCCTCACCGCGAGCCAGTGCATCGCCCACCTCTTTTCGCGCCCGCTCCAGACCTGCTTTGTGATCCGCTCCATCATCCGAATCTGCCAGGTGACTCTTCAGCTCCTGCAGCGGAGCCCTCAAATCGTTCACCAGCCTCAATTCGCTGAAATCCCTTGCTCCCGTCTCCGCCTTGTGCTTCCAGATCTGCAAAACTGAATTCAGCTTTGCCGTCACCTCTCTCAGTTTCTGGTGAACGGCGTCGTCTTCCGGCCCTATCGCGCGGCTCTTGACATCCGCGAGTACCTGCTTCATTCGCAGCACGTGCTGCTTCACAATCGCCAGCCGCGCCGCCTTCTCTAATTCCGCTTTTCTGTCGAAATATCGGCGCTTGTCCTGCGCCGGCAGACTGCCTGGGTCTTTCACATTCGCCAGGTCTGCCGCTGAAGCCTTATCGAGATCCAATTCGAAGGTGACGTGAAACTTCGCGTGTATCGCCTTGATGATATACATGTTTTTCGTTAGTCGGTAGCCGTGTCAGCGAGCATCGTACGATTACCCAAAGCAATCGCGCTGCCACCATCCATGAAGAGCACTCGTCCCCCTTTCACCCTGGCCCTTCGATGCGCCGCACGCCGGTCTCAGCTCGCCCGTCTTGTAAATTTCGCTTGAATTAACTCTGCCCAGCCCGGACCGAAGCTTACTTGTTCGCCTGCACTTTGTTCATCGCCAGCTTCTTCGCCACCTCGAGCGCATCTGACGCTTTCGCCGGAACGTCCGGCTCCACGCCGGTGCCTTCCCAGTTCTTCTTGGTAATCGGATTGATGGCTCGGGCGAATGGCACGCCCACCATGAAGTGATCGTCAACGCGATGCCCCGCTACCGGGTGAGCGCCTCCGCCTGTGGTCTCTCCGACAATCGTCGCGCGTTTCAGATTCTTCAGATTATAGGTGAACTCCTCCGCACCCGAAAAGGTGCCGTGCGATGTCAGCACGAACGCAGGCTTTCCCGCCAACCTCGCTCCAGGCACGAAGGGCAACGTCCAGTATTGCGTCGTCGTATCCTCTTTACGGTTGTACAGATCGTTCAGATGAGTAGGCTCGCTAAACAGATAAGTGGAAACCAGCGCAACCATCTTCGGGTCGCCCCCGCCGTTATTTCGCAGATCGAAAATAATCGCATCCACATGCGAGAGGAAATTCATTGCCGCCACCGCTGTTGGCCCGCAGATCTCCGGATCCCCGAACATGTTGAACTTCAAATATCCAACGTTCCCCGGCAAGACCTCCACTTTCTCGAAGGCGCAGTTACTCCGCTCGAGCTCTTTTCGAAACTCCGCCTGCTCCTCCGGGCTCGGGCCACTCCGGTCCGGCAGCTTCACCGGACTATAGTTCACCCGCAGATGCTTGTCATGACCGACCTCTTGCAATTGATCTGTCAGCAGCCCCGCAACTCATTGCCGTCCGTGATCGCGTTAAAGTCGCCCCGGCTCTCATGCGCTCGAAGCTCGTCCGCCATCTTCTTCGCCGCCTCCGGATACACATAAAACTCGTTCAGATCCTTAGCAATTTCGTCAATGACTCTTTGCCGTTCCGCCGCATCAAGCTTGATATCCTCTACCGCCGCGCCTGCCGGGATTGCGTGCAGATCGAAGTGTTCGACAGTCGCCGTTTGAGCGTTCTTCACCTGCAGGCTGCCCAACCCCACCGTGGAACTTGCCTTCTCTTTCACTCGGAACTTAATCAACAGCGGTTCGCTGCTTTCGATCGAGAGCAACTCGAACCCGCCCGTCTGATTTCGAAACGCCGTCATTCCTTCCACCGACTGTTTGGGATCCAACGTATGGATATAAGCTTCCAGTTGAGCCTGGTTTCCGCTATTGAAAGCTTCTAACCAGGCCCGCAAAGTCCGTCCAGCCGGCGTGTCGGGTATCGCGATCTGTCCGAATCCCAACGTAGTGCCCAACGCCAAAAGCACTGACAATCTGCGCAGCATGGCAGTTTGGACGTGCAATCGGATCTTTTGTTCCCACTAGGTAGCAACCCGCTGCGCCCTGAAAACTTCCCCGCAGCTTTGCCGCGAACGCACCCTCACGATGCAGCGCCCGCCTGCAGCAGCAGTTCGATAATCGGAGCATAATCCACCGCGGAATCGCCGTTCGCCTGTGACCATAACGCCTGCCCCAGAGCTGTCCCGCCGTAGTGATTCACCGCGTCGAGAGGAGCGCCCCGCGCAACTAGCAAACGCACCGTTTCTAGTTGCCCGCCGGCCACCGCCCAGTGCAGACCGGTCATCTCGTTGGCATCCTTGGCCCGCAGATCCGCCCCCCTGTTCAGTAGAAACTCGACGGCGCCGTTTCGGCCATACTCGCAAGCCCACCAAAGTCCCGCGTCCATCTGGCCCCTCGTCGCATGCGCCTTCAAATGGCCTTCTGAGTCAAAGAAGCTCTCGACCTCGTCCAGCCGTCCTAGACCCGCCGCACCCTCCAAATCCAGTTGCGCTCCACGTTCGGCGAGGAACTCAGCCGCTTCCCGTCGCCCATTATGGAGCGCCGAGAGTAGCGGCGATCGCTCGCCGGGCGTACCCTCGGTCGCCGCGCCAAACTCCAGCAGGATTTCAAGCAGTGCAATTTGCACCCCTGCCTGCTTCGGGTGAATGCTCGTCGCCACCAGCCCGAGCGCGGTGTCTCTCCCATAGATGTCTGCCTGAGCATCGACCTCGGCGCCAGCCTCGAGGAGCATTCGCGCAAGTGCAACCGCATTCTTCGGCGATTTCTGGCGGTAGCCTTCAAGACCGTTCGCTCCCAGGTAGTGAAGCAGAGTGGCCCCATGCAAGCGTGTCGAGCGGGCCTTCACTAGCCCTGGCTCCTCATGCAGTAATCGCGCCAGCACGGCGGCGTCACCTTTTACGATCGCGTCCGCCGCCGCTTCAAACCGCGAAACAGGCGAACCCTCTCGCGTCAGCGCTTCTATGTGTTTCGCGAACTTGGGCCAGCTTTCGAACCCGTGCTCGCGCGCAAGCGTTATTTGTGCATCCGCTAGTCCAAAATCGGCAATCAGCTCTCCGGATTCGAACAGTTTGTGGGAGCGAGGATGATACTTCTTGACTCTCTGTATCGCTTCAGCCTCGCCTGACCTGACGAGTTTCGTCAGATCCTTCGCCTGCTTCCTGTATTGCTCCAGGCTGGGTCGAGCCGGTAACGGGTCAACGTATGAGATGTTCACGCACGAACTTCCTTTCTTGAAGCGCCTGGAGTCCGCCCGATTCAGGCTGAAAGAATGTTCGTAAGCAAATCAATACTGCTAAAGGTGGGCAAGGCCCTTTCCGCGGACTGGATGCGCCCTTCGCGCTAAGGCCAACCTAGCGCTTTCCCGCCGGAAAAGTCAAATGCGTGACCGGCTTACTGGTGTCTCAAGGCCGCCATCGGGTCTATCGAAGAAGCACGCCGCGCAGGAAGCCAACCCGCGAGCAGCGCCGTTCCCGCCAGCACCCCGCATGACAACGCCAGCAGCCCCGGACTGTACGGGCTCACGTCGAACAGCAGTCCCGCAATCACCCGCACTACACCAAAGCTGCAGATAAGGCCAACCGCAATCCCCGCCGCAACTAGGTAGACCGTCTGCTGCAGAATCATCCATTGAATCTGCTTGCCCTGTGCCCCGAGCGCCATCCGAATTCCTATCTCGCCTGTCCTGTTGGCCACCTGGTAACTGAGCAGGCCGAACAAGCCTGTAGCCGCCATCGCCAACGCCAGCGCACTGAACGCGCCCGCAAGATACGCGAGCAGCTTGTTCTCCATCAAGGCGCCATCTTTCTCATCCCCTAGTGCTCTCACCCGGTCTACATACTCGCGCCCCTTACCATCCACAATCCTTCGCAGCGCATCCACGCTCAAACTGTCGTTCGCCGTTTTGATCAGGAGCACCGGGTAGCCCTGCGTGTCCGCATGCTGCCAGATATTCACGTACGCCATCGCCGGCGTTCGCTGTTCAGGATGAGCCAGGTTCATCTGCGCATTCGAAACCACTCCGCGAATTCGAAGGCGCGGGTATCGGCCATCCGTCCCCACCCGAAGGTGATGCCCGATCGCTGCGTTCGCACTGCCCGCCAGCTGAATGGCCAGTGATTCGCTCACCACCGCGCTCGGCTCGCCGCTTTCGCGCTCCTCGAAACCCTCCCCCGCAATCACTCTCATTCCTAACGTTCGAAAAAACTCGGCCGATGTACTCACTACCGCGCCCTCGAGCTCTTGCTGTACCCTTCCGTTGTCGAGGGCCGCAACTTGCTCCTGCTCCGGAACCGTGAAGAACGGTACCGAGTCCGTCAACGTGGCCGACTTCACCCCAGGCACTCCTCTGATCTCATCCAGCAGCCCTCGGTAATAAGGCCCGCGCACAAAGTACGTGTCTGCGCCGGGCCGCGTCGAAAGCATCACATCCCAGACGTTCTGAGTGTTTACACCTAGATCGATCGCGTAAAGGCGATGGAGTGAAGCAGCCAGCAAACTGCTTCCCGCCACCAGCGCGAGCGTAAGCGCAATCTGAAAACCCATTAAGATCTTCTGCGTTCTGCCTGTGCTCGCCACTATGCCGCGACCGCTCTCCTTTAGCACTCCCGATGGCCGCAGCCGGTCAGCCTGCCACGCGGATGCTCCCCCGAATGCCGCTGCAATCGCCGCGATCACCCCGCTAAATGCCAACGCTGAACGCCAGTCGAACGTGAGACCGGGATCGAAGTTGCCGAACATGTGCGCGCCCGCACTCACCAGCCACTTGTCCACCCCTCGCGCGAGCAGCAGCCCTAAGCCTGCACCCGCGCCAACCAGTAAAGTGCTCTCGGTCGCAAAAAGACCGGCTATTTGATTCCGCTTCGCACCCAGCACAAAGCGCACCGCTATCTCGTGCCGCCGCTTCAAACTACGCGCCAGCAGCAGCGCAATCAAATTCGTACACCCGATCAGCAGAATCGCTCCACAGATCGCCGTGGCCGCATAGAGCGATCCGCCAAACCTGCGCCGCAAGAAATAATCCACTCCCGCGCTCCCCGGCGTAACCGCCAGTTTGCTCTCCACATACTCTCTTCGCCTCGCGGCCGAGAAGTGGGGCGGAACGCTGTCCTCTAACAATTGCCGCGCGCGCACCTTGAATCGTGCCGCTGCCTCTCGCTCTGAAACGCCCTTGGCCCGCCGCGCCAGCACGTTCACCCACCAGTACGTAGGCTTCTTGCCGTTCGGCATTCGCTTGTTGTATTCCTGTTGCGCCGGTACCATCACGCCTTCCGGAAACCCGACCAGCAAACCGTTAAACCCGGGCTCGGTTACTCCCACCACCGTATACGTCTGGCCTTCCATCCGTATGCGTTGTCCCAAAGCATCCGGCCGCCTGTTGAACTGCCGCAACCAGAATGCGTCCGTGATCACCGCGGCCGCTTCCGCCCCAGGCTGATCGTCTTGTCGTGTCAGAGCCCGCCCTAACTGAACCCCAATCCCGAGCGTCGAAAAACAATCTCCCGAAAAGCCGAGCGTGCCCACCGACGTGATCGAACCCTGGATCTCGACTCCCGGATACCCCGTGTCGAAGCCGCAAACTCCTCGATAATCCGGCACGGCTTGGAGCGAATCGATGAATATCGTCGGCAGTGACCCGAGTTCTCCATCACGCAGCACCGTCGAGATCCGTACCAGCTCGCCTGCGTTTCGAATCGGCAGTGGCCGGAACATCAACGCATCCAGCAGATTGAATACCGCGAGGGTCGATCCGATCCCCATAGCCAAAATCGCGATTGCAACGGCCGCGAACCCGCGATCGGTAAGGAGCGTGCGGCCGGCGTACTTTACGTTGCGGCCTAGCGCGTCGAGGATTGCCCAGTGCTCCGCTTCGCGGCACTCTTCCCGCGCGCTCTCCACGCTTCCGAACTCCACCCGCGCCAGACGTCTCGCTTCGCCCTCCGGCATCCCTCGATCCACATACTTCTTCGTCTGCAGTTCGAGATGCGCCTCGAGTTCATCCGCTAGATCCTCTTCGGCGCGCTTGCGCCCTACCGTCGCTTTCAGCTTGCGTAAACATTCCTGCCAATGCATGTCACGCCAGCTCCATCACCCTTCCGATTGCCGCTGTCATGCGAGCCCAGTTTTCCGCCTCGAGCTCGAGCTGCTTGCGCCCTGCCGCCGTCAGTCGGTAGAACCGCGCCCGTCGCCCCAGTTCTGACGTGCTCCACTCCGCCTTCACCCAGCCCCGGTTCTCCAGCCGGTGAAGCGCCGGATACAGCGATCCTTGATTAACCTGCAGAACTTCCTCCGAAATCTGCTGGATTCGCTCCGAGATCGCCCACCCGTGCAGCGCCCCGTTTCGCAGCGTTCTCAGTATCAAAAGGTCAAGCGTGCCTTGCAAAAGATCGATCCGCGTATCCTGAGCCATGGTGTCGACTCACTACACTATGGCTCTGCTGGTGTCGAATGTCAACACCAGGCGAAGCGTCACCTCATTGCAACAACACCTTCATTCGCCTAAGCTCCCCTCGTTAGTACCTTCACCGAAGTACTTTTCCCGGTGTAACTACCCTTTTAATGCGACGTCCACACCTCCAGCTTGGACCCACATTCAGTAGAACTAAAAAATGGGTCTGGGCGGGGAGTTAACTGAGTATGACCACGTGGAATCTTCACACTCCGATGAACCGGCGGAAAGCTTTGACACTAGGAGGCTCTGTCGCCGGGGGACTAATCGCGAGCACTTCGCTGAGCCCGCGCGCTCTTCAGGCGCAGTCCAGCGATAGCTCGGGAAAGCAGATGTTCAAAGAGATCGAGGAAATCATTCAGGCGGAAGGCATGTTTTCCGACGGAGTCTTCTCAATCGAGATCGATCGGGATGACATCTCGAATGTCACTCTGCATGGCGTCCCCATCTTGCCTTCCTTCCAGATCAATGGAACCTTGTACTTCCAGAAGCTCGGGGATGATCGCGTCATCATGAACGCCGAGATGGCCCTGAAACCGAAGGAAATCGATCCCTTCATCGACCAGCTACTGGCCCACGATGTGGTCTTCCAGGCAGAACACCAGCATTTCTACGATTTCTCACCGCTTGTCTGGTTCATTCACTTCCGCAAAGCTGGCGATCCTGGCAGCATTGCGCGAGCGGTCAAAGCGGCTCTGGATGTAACGTCCACTCCATTTCCGCAAACGACTCCATCTAACCCAACCACTCCGCTGCCCGCCGAACAACTTGGTGACATCCTGGGCGCTTCTCCAAACATCGGCGCGGACGGCGTGGTGAACTTCGATGTGCCGCGCGAGGACCCGATTACTCTGGGAGGCATTCGCATCAACCCGTATTTGAATGTCGCAACCTCTATCGCTTTTGAGCCATACGGCGGCGACGGAAATGCGGCCGCCGTGGTCGACTTCGCCTTGGTCTCATCCGAGATAAACGGAGTCATGAAAGTCATGCGTGCTAGGAATTGGGATGTTGGCTGCCTCTACAATCAGGAAACGGACGAGAAGCCTCAACTCTTCTTCTCACACCAGTTCAAAACAGGCGCTGCCGGAGAGTTGGCCGAAGAGATCCGCGCGGGACTCAACCGGACAGATTCGAAATTTATGTCCTGACCAAAAAAGAGAGAGCATCCAAAGATGCTCTCTCTTTCAACCGCCCACCGAAGTTTTAGAAACGAGATAATCCTATGCCGGGGTGCTGCTGGAGGTGTGTAGGTTCCCGTTGACACCCATCGGAAAGAATCCGCCCGATGTCGCGTTCGCCGCGTTATAAGCCAGGTAGAGAACCTGTCCCGGCGTGCGGATCGCAGTCAGGCCGGTACTCGGATCTATCGAAAAGAAGAAGGTCCCTGAAGGAGGAGGGATGATATCCACACTGTCGAGCTTGCTCGTCGTAACCGCCAGACGTGCCACCTGCAGCCGGATATTTGCAACATGCTCTGCTTCAGCTGCTAAAATTCTGGCCGCTGTTCCAATGTACGGGCTGCTGGTTACGGACGTGAGCTGCGCTGCGCCGCCGTATGCCGAGACCCCAATGTCTTCAAACACCCGGGCGAGTTGCAGAAACTGCACTTCGTTCGCGAAACCAATCCCTAGCGCCCCCAGATTGATCTCCGGCTTCGCAATCGGCTGAACTCCCGCATTCGACAACGCTGTCCGAAGCAGCGTCACGTGATTGCGCTCGTCGTTCCCGATCTGACCCGCCACCGTACCGGTGAACACCGAGCTGTTCGCGAAATTCACCTGGTGACCGCCGGTCGTCGGGCCCGTCTTGCCGCTTCCGCTAATACCAATACCGACCTGTTCGATCGTTTTGCCCATCGTCGCTATCGTGTAGAACTCCGCTTCGAGATATTCTAAGTTCAACGCGAACTGCAGCACGTCCACCACCGTGGGCGAGGAAGGATCGGCGCTCAGTGTCTTGGATCCCGTCGCTAAAGCAGCGCCGGCGGCCGCACTCGCCAGCCCGATCTTCTTAAGCAAACTCCGCCTGTTCGGCGACTGCTCGAGTACTTCCGAAATCATATTGTTCTGGCTCATTGTTGATTTCTCCGCAAAGATAGTATGTTGAAAATGCTTGTAACTGAGCGGCGGTATCCTCCTGAAATGGTGCGAAGATACCGTCGGCCAAATTAGAAAAAGTTGTCGCTGAAAACTAGCTCAAAGAACTGCGGCGGCGTCGAGAAATGAACGCTGCTGCCGCCAGAGCAGGTAACACCAGCCATAGCGTCGCCGGTTCCGGAGTCGCTGAAGACAACGGCGTTGCCTGTATGTTGAAAGCGAAATTACCGTTCCGCATAAATCCCTGAGAGTCCGTAAAGGACGTCCCGCCGGGTCCGCTGAAGAAGGTATAGAAGTTACTCGGTGAAGTGCTGCCGAATCCTGTGAACGCGGGTGAGACCTGGTTATTGACGTCTGTCAATATGGCGTAATAAGTACCCGCCGCCACGTTTCCATCCTTCACATATCCATCTCCCGTCCACCCATTGCTCGGGTCGGGATTGGCAATCGGTGAAGTGGTTCCATTCTCAAAGGCAACCGCAAAGCCTGTCGTGTCGAACAAAGTGATGTTCGGCTGGAATCCTCCATGAGTCGTTGTGGAGCCGTCCAGATTTGTTCCGCCTCCGTACGAGGTCGTATATAACGTCACCGCCGAAGGCGCCGTCAACGTCAAACTCTCCACCACAACGGAGCCCGGCGTCCCCGACTCCGCATCAAGCGTGCCCGTGCACGTCGCGGGCAAATTCGGCATTCCGCTGCACGCCGCGGCCCCGGCATAGCCTTGCGCCAGGAAAGCCATTGTTACGCCGGCTATCAGGCCCGGTAAGCCCCTTACTCTCATTCGTCCCCCTTTGTAATCTCGAATGTGATCGAGATAGTCTCTTAGTCTTCGTACGCTCACTCATACGGAGCCCGGACGGGGAATGGATGACTAGGCGGTACTACTGTTCGCGGGGCGAGGCGCGAAACCTAGTACTAAACGCTCGCCCCACTTTCACCTTGAATGCTACGGCTCTCTTGTCTCCGCCGTTCCCTTCATCACCGGAACCTGAATCTCTGTAACGTAAGATTCATCGTCTTGTCGCACCGGCGGCGGGCAGTGCAGATACAGCTCCCGAATCGGACCTGCTATCTCGTATCCGCTGCCGCCCACCCAGCGTAAGAGCGCATCGTACGCCTCTTGAAGCCGCCGGAACGAGCCGTTATGGATCGTACTCGCCGCTGTCTCGGCAGGCAGTTGCCGAACCTGAAGTCCGTTCGTTGCCGGAATCGCCTCCTTCAAATAAAAGCCTGCCTCCGCGTCTACCTCGCTCTCCTTATATTCGCGGTCGTGCCAGATCGCCACCGGAAGCAGCGCGTGCTCCATAGCGGGCCCAAGACCCGCTATTACTTTTCCATAAAGAGGTCCCACCGCGGGATAACAGGCGATGGTCTCCCGTACCGAAGCGATCCACTGCTTCTGCACGGGTTTGATCACTACGTCATATGCCATTCGATTCTCCTTTTCAATCAGCCGGATCCGGCTCGTGAGTCTGCCAAGACGATCGTGCTCCTCCTCCACCCGCTTTTGCTGCTCCGCTTGCCGCAGCAAAAGCATGCCCCGCATCTGCTCGCCTGTGATCTCTTGGTCGAGCGCTTTCGCGATCTGCTCAAGCGTAAAGCCAAAGTCTTTGAGCGCGAGTATGCGATAGAGTGTCGAGAGTTGATGCGCTGAGTAGTAACGGTAGCCACTCGTCGGATCGATGCTCGCCGGTTTCAGCAGTCCAGTTTGGTCGTAATACCGGAGCGTCTTTATCGAAACCTGCGCCAGGGAAGAGAAGTCGCCGATCTTCAGCATGCCTTCTCTTGTAGCGCCTCCCCCTACGGGAGAGTCAAGAGATTTGTTCGGAGCGACCGCATAGGTCCCTTCCGCGCCATACTAGCCCTATGTACATTAGGCCCGCATGCTTGTTACTGGCGTTGTTCGCGGCAGCCCTGGCCACCGGTTTTCGCGCCCGCGACGAAGCCGGCAGTGCAGTTCCCGGCTACACCGCCGATGGCCGGCTCGAGTTTCCGGAACACTACCGCGACTGGGTCTATCTTTCCTCCGGCTTCGATATGAGTTACCTCCCGGCCCAGAACGCTGACCATCATGTATTCGACAACGTCTTCGCAAATCCCGAGGCTTACGCGGCCTTTCTCAAAACCGGCTCTTGGCCCGAAAAGACGCTGCTCGTGCTTGAAGTTCGCGGCGCCCAGGCCAGAGGATCCATTAATCAAGGTGGCAGCTATCAGGGCAGTGACGTCGTGGGCCTCGAAGTCCACATTAAAGACAGCGCCCGCTTCCCCGGTAAATGGGCGTTCTTCAGTTTCGAGAACGGCAAGGCCGCCCATATGATTCCGCAATCGGCTGCGTGTTATTCGTGCCATGCGGCCCACGCCGCCGTCGATACCACCTTCGTCCAGTTCTACCCGACTCTGCTGCCCCTCGCCAGGAGCAGGGGCTCACTCTCTGCTGCGTACGTGAAAGAATCGGGAACCGCTGACCGCTAGCCGCCGCGCCTCAAGGTGCCAAAAGGAAACTCACAATTTCGTTCATCACCCGTGGGCCTTGCTCGGTAGCGAACAGGAACTGTGCGTGCGCCGACCCCTCCACTATCACGAGCTTCTTGGGCTCGGGAGCTACCGCATAGTGCTTTGAAATGTCTGGGAGTCGCGGTCCCGAGGCGCTTTCGTCGTCGCGCGCAACGATGAACAGCTTGCGCCCGGTCAGCTTCGCGGGTGAGTCGCCGCCCGAAGAACCCAAAAACACGAGTCGCTCGAAATCGCCAGGCTTCGCTCTCGCATCTGCCTCCCCTATAGCGCTTCCGCCCAGGCTGCCTCCCACTGCGGAAATCGTCTTCGCTCCGGCTTGGCGCAGATACGCGGCTGCCGCCAGTACATCTGTCGCATTGTCTGCATCGGAACCTTCCGCGCCGGGCGATCCGTCACTGTTGAACCTATCCCCGCGGAAGCTGATCGCCAGCACGAGAAATCCGGCATCGCTCAACACTCCTGCCTGCTTAGCCCAGCTCTTTCGGTCGAAACGCCCTCCATGCGCTAGAATCAAACCGCGTTCGCCGCTGCCGTAAAGATCCGCCTGGATCTGTGTCCCAACCTCCGGAACCGGCACCGAAACCGTCCGCTGTCCAAATGCATGGCCCGTCATAAGCGCAATCGCAACGCTAAGCAACCCTGTCTTCACCATCTGGCTGACTCACTTTCATGCTCATGGGTCGCTGTGTCCCACTCTCTCCTCAGCGCTGCCGTTTTCAGTTATAGTAGACGAGCGTGAGCCAAAAGGGGAGGAGCAGCGCATCCAGGTACACGGCAGTTCTCGCTTTACTCTCACTCGCCCCGTCGCTTTATGCGCAACAGCCGCCCGCTCCTCTGATCCGCGCGAATTCACGCCTGATTCTCCTCGATATTGTCGTAACCGATAAAGCCGGCCACCCCGTCCGCCGTCTCACCCGGGGCGACTTCACTATCTACGAAAATCAAACCCCGCAAAAAATCGCTTCCTTCGAATCCGCTTCCACGCCTGGCGTCGCTCCTTCCACGAGTGCCCCGCGCACTGTCATCCTCCTCGACCAGCTCAATACCTCTTTCGCTGATCTCGCCTATGCGCGCGACAGTATTCTCCAGTTTTTGAATCGGGATTCGGCGGACAACCAACCGACTGCTCTCCTCTCGCTCGGACTCCGCGGGCTCGTCATCGCGCAGGATTTTACTCAGGACCGCAAGCTTCTCAAAGACAAGCTGGTTCACCTTACTGCCTTGAACGCAAATTCGAAGGGCAATATGGATATCAACTGGGCTCCCGAGTATGCTCAGGCGGCCCTCAGCGCTCTCATGCAAATCGCCCGGTCCGCGGTAGCGTCGCCCTACAGCTTGAACGTGATTTGGGTCACGAGCGGATTCGCCGGAATCCTGTCGTCAGCCAACACCAACGAAGCGGACTCCGGTCTGCGCGCGCTCGCGAATCTGCTCGTCCGCTCTCGCATGAGGCTCTACACTATTGATCCCGCCGGCGTCGTACCCAAAATCCCTATGGGTGGAATTGCCGCCCCAAACGGGGTCTCGCGCGGTTCCGAGCTTGATGCTAAAGAATCGTCTTCCGCGAAGTTGGTCAACTCCGCCGGGAGTGAGGCCGCCGAGGCCGATGTTCTACTTAGTCACATGACCGCCGTCATGGGAGGTCTCTCCTATTACGGCCGTAATGATGTCGAGCAGGCGCTCCGTCAGGCCGTTCTCGATGGGTCGAGCTCTTACCTGATCTCTTACGCTCCCTCGAACACCGACTTCGACGGCAAGTACCGCAAGATCGAAATCCATACCACCGTCGAGGGTGCCACCGCACGCACCCGGCAGGGCTACTACGCCGTCCCGGATGAAGCGGCTCCCGATCCCCGCTTGACCGAGACCCGTTTGCAGACGGCCATGTCCAGCCCGCTTACCTATACCGGCGTTGACGTTTCCTGCCCTGCCGTTTTTGACCCGCAGAAAGATCACCTCACCGGCAAGCTCGTCATCACCCCAAGACCGCTCCTCCCGATGACTGACACGCACGAGCAGATCCTTCGCATATCGAGTTTTTCGAAAGACCGCAAACCGTTGAACGTCTGGTCCTGGCGCATCAATTGGAAGGATCCCTGGACCAACCACGTGGTCAGCGCCTCATTCGACAAAGTGCTCTCTCCCAAATCGGCGGTCGTACGCTTCCTCGTCGCCGATCCCTCTGCCGAGCGCATCGGCACCTGCGAATATCGCCTGCCCTAGCGGACTATGGAACCTTCTCCAAACTCCCACTCACGTTAGCGGAAGATCCCGCGCTTACCGATATGACTCGCCCCCACGTCTCGAAGTGCGGTTTGCCAATAGCCACCGAATGATCTCCCGGTGCCAACTGCGCGTTCGAAGGTGTTGTCCCCACGAATTTGCCGTCGGCCAGAATCTCTGCTCCGTCAGGATCCGATTTTGAAGAGCACTTCTGACTCGCATCCGTGCAGAAACCGGAAGGACGTGCTCAATCGAAGCGATAAACTCACCTAAGCTCTTACTGCCAAGGACTCGAATATGCCTTCCGAACTTTTACCGCGAGCTGTAGCCGAATCCGAGGGCCCAGCTTACTGGTTCCTGAACAGCCTCAATATCGTCAAAGCCACTACTGAATCAACCGGCGGTGCATTCTCGATGGTTCACCATACCGCGCCGCCCGGTCATGCCACGCCTTACCACCTTCACCACATCGAAGACGAGGCGTTTTACGTGCTTGATGGCGAGTTCACCTTCATTTGCGACGGAAAGAAAACCGTCCTCGGTCCCGGCGGATACATCTTCCTCCCCCGCGGCATTCCGCATGGCATTCGTTGCAGTGCTCTCCGTCCGTCCACGATGCTTATCCTGGCCACACCCGGAACCGGGTTCATCGGGATGATGATCGAGATGGCAGAGCCGGCCGCGCAGCGAACTTTACCCGTCCCGGCGATGCCGGATCTTCAAAAGCTGACCATGCTCTGTGCGAAATACAAGATCGATATCCTCGGACCTCTGCCGGAATGATCTCTTCTGCCCATGCGTAGGCATGCTCCTCTTGCACTTGCTCCCTTGACACTGCTGCGCCAGGATTGAAACACCAGCGGTATACCTGCTTCCTGCCATCGTGGACTCGCCAGCTAGTAGGTGCTCCGATAGGACATGATAATCAGATGGCAAAATCTGATCGAGTCCTCAAACCGCTGCTGATTCTGACTCTCCTTGTTCTTGTCGCTGATCTGACAAAGTTTCTCTGGAATCCTGTCTCACCCGCGGTGCACGCCCAGGGTTCGACGCATCCGATCTACATCGAACCAGGCGTAACGATGTTGCGCGCTCCCGATGGCAGCCGGCAGGTGCTCGGCAAAGTGGTCGTCGATCTCCAGAATGGAAACATTTGGGGGTTTCCCACCACCGTGCAACAACCCTTCCCTATAGACGGAACACAACGCAAGCCGCCCACATCCACTCCCTTCCGTCTCGGTCGGTTTGACCTTTCTGCCATGGATCAACCGGAACGCTGAGATTATCTCTGGCCGGAATTACTCGATGTTAAATTCAGCCCGGGAGAGAGCCTGAACTCGCACTCCAATGCACCCCTCGGAGTGACCCGTTATTACCCTGAAAATGGCCGTTTGTGCCCCGAAACCCCTGTTTTTGACCTCTAAATCGGTCCAGTTTCGCCATCCATTTGCCCCGGAAATGTACTTTTTTGACCATCGTTTTCCCGTCTGAAGTATGGCCTCTGGCGTGTTTGGATGCGATCTCGGGTCTTATCTAAATACATGCATTTAAAGCCGCTTAATAAATTGCTCAGGGCTGTGATGCGCTCTCCGGACACCCTGGGGAGCGTCGAATTCACCTACCGGACGTGGACGCTTTTTTATATAGAGGTAGGAACGTCCCGTCTTTCGCACTCATCCGCCGATCCAGATGCAAGCTCCGGCCAGTCTCTTCAGGTCTACCCCTGACTCGACGCCCCCTCGTTTCCGGGCTCATCATGGCCGGGCGGGTCGTGGCTCCAAACCGGGCGAAAATCGCCGATTTCTGCTAACCTGAAGGTGCGGGAGAAGCCTCTCCCTTGCTCCCCAATACGTATTGAGTCATGCCATCCGAAACTAACAATAATGCTGTCGCCGAAGATGTTCAGGAGCAGACCGCGCAGCACGGCTCCGATGCGGCCGAGTCTCTTGGCGAAATCCTGGCCGAACGCGAACGTCTGGCGAAAGAGAAAACCGAAATTCAGGAACTTCTCCAGCGCCGTCAAGCCGAGTTCGACAACTATCGCCGGCGCAACGAACGCGAACGTAGCGAATTGAGCGAATATGCCTCGATGGATACCGTCAAGGCGCTGCTGCCCATTCTCGACGACTTCGAACGAGCGCTCAAAGTCGAAAGCGTCGACAAAGAATACTCGCGCGGTATGGAAATCATTTACCAGCGCCTCGGCGAAGCTCTCAGCAGAATAGGTCTCGAGCCCATCTCCTCAGAAGTCGCGGTCTTCAATCCTCATATTCACCACGCTGTCGAAATGGTTGATACAAAGGACCACCCCGATCAGACTATCCTGGAAGAGTACCAGCGCGGCTACTACTTCAAGGGACGGCTTCTGCGTCCCGCCATGGTCAAAGTCGCTGTCAACGAGTAAGCTCCTTGCGCCGGCTTTGAACAACGAGGAACCAATATTGACTGCGAGCAGTAACTTGCTCCTGGGAACGATTGCTACATGCCGATGAGTGTTGCCAAACGAGACTATTACGAAATACTCAGCGTTTCGCGCGACTGCGACGATGGAACGCTCAAAACCGCCTACCGCAAGCTCGCCTTGCAATACCACCCCGATCGGAATCCCAATAATCAGGAAGCCGAGGAGAAGTTCAAGGAGGCCGCCGAAGCCTACGCGATCCTGAGTGATCCGCAGAAGCGCGCTGCCTACGACCGCTATGGTCATCAGGCCGTCAATGGCGCCGCCTCGCCCGGTTACGACGAAACAACCTTTGCCGATTTCGGCGATATTCTTGGCGATCTGTTCGGCCTGGGCGATATCTTCGGTCGTCGTGGCGGCGGTGGCCGCCGCACGCAAAGAGGCGAAGATATTCGCTACGATCTCGAGATTAGCTTCGAAGATTCTATGCGCGGGCTCGCCGCCGACTTGCAGATTCCCCGCATGGAAGCCTGCTCGCGTTGCAACGGCACCGGCGGTGAGCCCAACGGTGGCATGATCACCTGCGCGGTTTGCAGCGGTCGCGGCGAAGTCGTTTACCAGCAGAGTTTTCTTGCGATCCGCAAGACCTGCCCGACCTGCGGAGGCCGCGGCAAAGTGATCCGCCAGGTTTGCACCCAGTGCCGTGGCGAAGGCTTCCACCGGGTTGAGAAAAAGCTCAAAGTCAACATCCCGGCTGGTGTCGATAACGGAACCCGCCTGCGCCTCAGCGGGGAAGGGAATCCGGGTCCTGCCGGCAGCCAGCCCGGCGATCTATACGTCGTCATCAAGGTCGCGGAACATGCCGTCTTCGAACGGCGCGATACCGATCTTCACTGCACCTTGCCTGTCAACATCGCCCAGGCGGTGCTTGGCGCCGAGATCCAGATCGAGACCTTCGACGGTGCCCAGACCATCAGGATCCCGGAAGGCACGCAAGCCGGTGCTCAGTTCCGCTTGAGAAATCTCGGAGTACCCCAGCTCAATAGCCGTTCGCGCGGTGATCTTTACGTACACCTCGATGTGCAGGTCCCCAAGAAGCTGACCCGCGAACAGCGCCGGCTCTTCGAACAGCTTGGCGAAGTGCTGCCCGTCGAGAACGCGCCACACGAAAAGAGCGTCTTCGAAAAGGTTCGCGACTTCTTCGGCTGATTACCGGCTGGCCGGATACTGCTTCGTTACTTTGTTGCGCGGATTGTAAACGTCGAAGCTGCCGTCCTCTTTCGCTTCTACCTTCAGGTAGAAGCCTGCGTCCGCCTCGTTCACATTCGCAATGAACGGGTCGGAAGTGTTGTGCTCGCTGCCTGCCGCATCCGCGAAATGTAGCTGCCACATGCCTTCGAGCCCGGGCGATGATTTCACGATGTCCAGAGCCGATGCCACCCCGCCTTTCTTCGCGCCATTGTCCACGATTGCCACGCGCGGCGCGAGCGCATTCACCAGAGCCGGGCTGTTGCTCTGATCGATCCCGTGATGCGACACCACAAGCAGGTCCGCCTTCCCGATCTTGTTGACCGGGCAGACCAGCTGCAACTCCTTATTCCACGTGAGATCGCCCAGATCCACCACCCGGAATTGGCCGAACAGGATCACCGTGCCGAGCGAGCGCGCATTTTCACTCGGATCTGCTTCCTTCTGCTGAACTCCCGAGCACGCCGCGTTCGTCTGCCCGGCGCCCGGCAGCGGAGCATCAATCGTATTCCCGTCGCCCGAAACCACGGTCACGTCTAGGCCCTTAATGGGGAGATGGTCGCCCGGTTTCGCCACGATGTGCTCGTGGCCGGCGATCGCCGCCTCATATTCGGAGTACAGCGTGCTGCTGGTCTTCGATGTCTCCCGGTTCGGCCCGTGATCGATAAACGTCCCGACCGGCACTTTCGCCACAAGCTGCGGCACACCGCCTACGTGGTCCGAGTGATAGTGGGTGATCAGCACGTAATCGATCTTCTTGATCCCGGCCTTCTTGACAGCCGCGGCGATGCGGTTCGCGTCCCGATAGGCGTTGTAGCCCCACCCCGTGTCGATCAGCAGCGACTGCCCGTGCGCCGGCACAAAAAGCGTTGATTGACCGCCCTCCACATCGATGACGAAGATTTGCATGGACCTGTCACTCGCGCGCACAGGTATCGCGAGGAGGCTGATGCAAAGAGCAAGCGCAAGGTGCCGCATGGGAGAGATCGTAACAGACTCTACATTCGGGGAACTCTGCTAACTCGTTTAGCGTAATCTCGAAAGAGAAGCGAGCGAGAAGGAGTAGTCGTTGCCGTTTTGTACCAATTGCGGGTCGGGCGTTGATTTGGGCGCCGCTTACTGCGCCCATTGCGGCAACCCTCAACCGCGCACCGCTCCGGTAGCCACCGATTTCTTGAGCGGAATCAGTGATCGTACCGCTTCCATTCTCTGTTACATCCCCGTCTTCGGCGTGATCCCAGCCATCATCTTTCTTGCGAGCCAAAGATTTCGAGGCAACGTCAAAGTGCGGTTCAACGCTTTCCAATCGCTCTACTTGTTCGTCGCGTGGCTGATCCTGTCGTCCGCTCTTCCGGTCCTGATCGTCTTCCCCGGTTGGGGCGCTGAAAATGCGTTCCTCGGTGCTTTGAAAGCTGTGCTCTTCATCTGCTGGATTTACCTGCTCATCAAAGCCGCTCACCTCGAGCAAGTCAGGCTGCCGATTGTCGGCGATTTAGCTGCCCGTTCCACCATGGAGCAGCTGTAAAAAGCCGCTTCATAATATAATTAACCTCAGTAGTGAATAGATACCCAGAGCGGCACTTGGTCGGTGTTGCGGGCTTTCGAGGTTATAGCGGCGCCGAGCTGATCAAGATCCTGCAGGGTCATCCTGGTGTGGAGCCGGTGCTTCTCGAGCACCGCAGCGATCCGGAACAGAGGCCGCTGCCTTTAGGCCAAAAGCCGCTCCGAACCATCCCGGCAACCGCGGACGCCATCAGACAGGAGAAGCTCGAGGTGGTGCTTCTTGCCACGCCGGCCGATGTCTCGCTCGAACTCACCCCGGCCATTCTCGCCGCCGGAACCCGCGTCATCGATCTAAGCGGCGCTTTCCGGCTGCGGGACCCCGAAACGTACTCGCGCTGGTACAAGGAGAGGCACACCCAGCCCGCCCTGCTGGCCAAAGCCGTGTACGGCTTGCCTGAGTTTTACCGCCGCGATATCCCCGGGGCAGAATTGGTCGCCAATCCGGGTTGCTATCCGACGGCCGCGAATCTTGCTCTCCGGCCGCTTTTGAACGCTCAAGTCATAGACCGGAGCCGTGGCGTGATCTGCGATGCCAAGTCGGGCATAAGCGGGGCCGGACGTAAGGCATCCTTGAAAACCAGCTATTGCGAGACCGCCGAGAATTTCAGCGTCTATGGCGTGGTCGAGCACCGGCACGTGCCCGAGGTCCTCCAGAACTCCGGGCTCGGCGAGCGGGAATTCACGTTCACCGCGCAGCTTCTGCCAATAACGCGCGGCATTCTCGAGACGATCTACATCCGCACGCAGCGCGTTGAACAGCCTGTCGACCTCCTGTCCATCTATGAAGACGCTTACGAGAGCGAACCCTTCATCCGCCTCTACGCACCAGGGAAACTGCCCGATTTGCGCGCCGTTCAGGGCACAAACTTCTGCGATATCGGCTTTCATTTCGAGCCCGAAAGCCAGCGGGCCGTCATCGTAGCAGCGGAAGACAACCTGGTGAAGGGTGCGGCCGGACAGGCGGTTCAGAATCTCAATCTGCTGCTCGGCTTCCCTGAAACGGAAGCGCTGCTATGAGGATCCTGGTCAAAGTAGGCGGCACGCTGCTCGACGAGCCTTCTAGCCTTCGCAACGTAGCAGGCGAAATAGCGCGCCTTGGCGGTCAGCATGAAGTGACGGTCGTCCATGGCGGCGGTAAGCAGATGACGCGATTCCTCGAAGAGCGCGGCATCACCAGCCGTTTCGTGAATGGCCTCCGGGTCTCCGACGAAGCCGTTATCGACGCCGCGGCCAAAATCATTGCCGGGAGCGTCAACAAAACCTTGGTGGCCGCGATCACAGCAGCCCGGCAGCGGGCGATCGGTTTGAGCGGCATTGACGGATGCCTAACCCAGGCCGTCCGGATGAGCCCCGATCTCGGTTTTGTCGGCCAGCCTGTCTCTTCCAACGGAAAGCTTCTTGATTTGCTGGTCGGCGCCGGATACCTTCCGGTGGTGGCCTGCATCGCCGGCGACGAAGACGGCACCATCTATAACGTCAATGCGGACCAGATGGCCGTCTCCTGCGCCGTTGCATTCAGGGCTGAAAAACTTATCTTTCTGACCGACGTACATGGTGTGAAGAACGAAAACGGAGAGGTCCTCAGCCACCTGACTGCGTCCGAGAGCAAGACCTTGATCGAGTCCGGCGTGGCCCACGGGGGCATGCAAGCCAAACTCGAAGCCGCGTCGCTGGCCCTTTCTTCGGGAGTGAACGAAGTCGTGATCGCGCCCGGGCAGCACGTTTCTATCCTGGTCCGGCTCATGAGCGGAGAACGACTCGGCACCAGCCTGTTCCGTGCGGCAGAGGCTCGGAGCGTAGCTCAATGACGGCGACCACCGTGGCCGTTCGCAGGGCCGGCATGCAGGACATTCCGCGCATTCTCGAATTGATCAACGCGTATGCGGCAAAAGGCATTATGCTGCCCCGCACCGAATTCGAAATGTCGGAGAATATTCGCGATTTTTCGTGTGCCTACGACGGAAATTCCTTATTAGGCTGCGCCGCGCTTCATTTCTACACTCCCACCAGCGCTGAAGTGCGTTCCCTGGCCGTCTGGCCGGATGCCAAACAACACGGCGTCGGCCGTGCGTTGGTCGAAGCTCTTGAAGCGGAAGCACGCGAACAAGGTCTCGAGAACATTTTTGCCTTCACATATGTACCCGGTTTCTTCCAAAAAGTCGGATTCTACGAAGTCGAACGCGGAGAACTGCCTCTAAAGGTCTGGAAAGATTGCCTGCGCTGTTCCAAATTTCAAAATTGCGACGAAATAGCGGTTTTGAAGCGGCTCCGTGATCCGATTTCAGGCGGTTCCCGTATCAGAAATGAGGACAGAGACGAGTTGATCTCGATCCCTCCCTATAATCCTCCTATCGCGAAGGTAGGGTAGGAATTTTCGGCGCCCCTTAACGGCGATTTTTAAATCCCTCCTCCCCATAAAAAGATTTTTGATTAAAATCCGCTTGAACCCCGTTTTCGTACTAGCTTTTTAGGAAATAGTACCGCTATACTCAGTACCACGTCGGTAGTACTAATTAAGGTTCTCGGGAGGAAGTCACGATGCGAGCTCTTACCTTAGATATCCAGGAATCAGCAGGCCGAATTCTCTGTTGCACCATTTTTCGACAGGGCGGCCGGAAGCTGCTGGCAAAGGGGCACGTTCTCAGTGATGAAGACATCCGGTTGTTGCAGACCGAGGGAATGCAGCAGGTCTGGGTGACAGAGTTAGAAGACGGCGAAATCGGCGAGGATCAGGCCGTAATGGATGTCGCTCAAGCCATGTGCTGCGGATCCGTCGAGATCCGGCTAGCGGCGGGCGGGAGAGCTAATCTGATCGCGACGGCAAATTGCTGTGCCCTGGTGGACGACGATTTGCTCCGCCAGATCAATTGCACGACGAGTATTGCCATAGCCACGGTGCCGAATTATCGTTACGTCAAGGCGGGTGAGCGCATGGCGACGATCAAGAGCGCGCCGTTTGCGGTCGCACAGGCTCAGCTCGAGACGGTACTCTCGATCCTGAATGAAAGGGGAGCCATACTGCAGTCAAGACCGATCCGCGACGCCGGCGTCGGTGTGCTCTA
Organism: Terriglobia bacterium; assembly: GCA_963723645.1. GTDB lineage: Bacteria > Acidobacteriota > Terriglobia > Bryobacterales > Bryobacteraceae > Bog-105. The sequence goes on along the minus strand of CAVRRR010000001.1, from coordinate 1,253,099 downwards.
CACGGATCCGGTACACGGAGACCGCGCTCGGACGCTCTTCGAAGGTGTCGTCAGAACCCGCCTGGAGCGCCTCGGAGCTAGTCTGCGCTATGCCCTTTCCGCGGTCGAAGAAGAAGATCAGGTGATGCGGGCGCTGCAGCACTTGTTACGTACCAAGCCGGCGACGATTCTGGTCGCCTCCACAACCGCTCCGGCCGGGCCGGAAGATGTAGTCGGTCGCGCGCTGGTTCGCATGGGCGCCCACATAGAGCGCTTTCTCGCTCCCGTTGAGCCCGGCAATCTGATGATGCTCAGCTACAAGGACGACGTGCCCATCGTTTCCGCACCTTGCTGCTTCCGCTCGCCTAAACCCAATGTGCTCGATTTCGTTTTGCCACCTATGCTGGCTAACTACAGAATTTCCGGCTGGGAAATAGCTTGTCTCGGCCACGGCGGCCTGCTTAACTAACCGCATTCCTCCTCCGCGGTTGATAACGGAGTCACTGAGAACGGGATCATCCAACGAATCCCGGGGCAAGTGGCTCCGTTTTCAATTCAGAAAATCAACTTCAACGAAAGCTGAACCTGTCGCGAGTTCCCCGCCGTACGGCTGATTTCTCCAAAGCCCGATCCCTTGATGATGTTTGAAGGCAGCCCGAAATTGACGAGATTGAAGAGGTTGAAGAACTCGGCGCGAAATTGAACATTGAGCAGTTCGCCGGAACCTCGCGTCCCGAACGGCGTGTCTTTGATTAACCCGAAGTCGAAATTGTGAAACGCAGGCCCGCGAAACGTGTCGCGCCCGAGTGTTCCGAACGTACCCTTGTTCGGGCCCGTGCCGCCCGGAACGTTGACGGGTATGTAAAAGAAAGATGCGTTCTCCGCACCCATCCCGAAGTAGTCTTCGCGTATTTTTCGGCCGGTCGATAAGGCCGGAGCAGCAATCTGGTCCGGTCGGTCCACACCGTTCGAGCCAACCCCGGTTTGTTGCACCCCCGAGTAAACCGTAAACGGAAGCCCGCTGGTCAACGTGGAAACGCTCAGGAGCTGCCAGCCGGCGGTAACTTTCGGGCTCAATCGATCCAAAAACGAGGTTCGGTCGATGTGCAGATCCTGAATGACGCTAGCGCTAAACGCCTGCTGAACATCGAAGGTCGACGGTCCCTTATCGGCGCGGGTGTCGAAAGGATTTTGGGGCCAGGCCTGCGCCGACGCCCCGGAGGCGCCTGAAACGAATCCACCCAGCACGGAACTGGTGTCGTCGAGGGACTTTGAAAAGGTATAGCTCACCTGAATTCCGGGACCGCCATGCGCCACGTTGCCTTGCACCGAGCTTTGGAGCGCGTGGTAGCTTGAGTGGGATCGATTGGTCATGAGCATCTCTGTTCCGAAACCGCCGGTAACCGTACCCGCCGAATTGAACTGAGTGAAGCGCGCAAACCTCGGATCTGCGCCCGGATAAGCATTCGGGAAGTTCATGGCCGGGAGTGAGACGCCCGCGGTCCCGACATAGCCTGCGCTCGCGTCCAGGCTGCCAAAGTGACGTTCCATCCCGAAGGTCCAAGTCCCCAGATAGGCATTTCTGAAATCCGGAGAGATGGTCGTCGTATTCAGCGGTGTGATCTGGTGGCTGGAACTGAGGGCCGCGATCCCAGCCTCGAACCGGTTTACATCCATCACGGTGTTGGGAGGCACGAGCTTGGTATCGCGCGCTGCGAAAATATTAGCGCCGGAGGGAGTGAACACTTCAGGCAGCTGATCGGGAGTGATAGGAACCCCAAACGGAACAAGGGATCCGGGGGTGGCGGTGATTCGCGGGTAGATGACGAACGGCGTCGCACCCGTGAGAGAGTTGTCCTGCCAGATATTGGGAGGAATGGTCGTGATGGCGCCGCCAGCCGTGATTACCAGGTCCTTCGCCGCACGCCAGGAGAGCCGGATGCGCGGTCCCCAGCCGCCGAGATCGAGCTTGTATGCCGGCTGCGGGTTGATGACGTATTCCTGATACGGCCCATTTGCTCCATCAAACGTGAGCAGGCCCGCGGTTCGCTTCGCTCGCTCACTGATCGGCGTGTAGACCTCGTAACGCAGCCCATAATCCAGGACCAGCCGGTCGGATACCTTCCATGTGTCCTGGACGAACACATTCGCGTTGTAACGCGAGATTGCGGCTACACCGATCTGGTCACCTTGGGGAAAGTAGGACGGCGCAACTGCCAGCGTGTAAGCAAACGGGCTGGCGGTAAGCAGCGCCGTGAGCGTGTCCGGCAGCGGGGCTCCGGCCGGGATGTCGTGCGCGCCGCTGAGAGAACGAATCGCGACGGGTGAATACGCGGTTCCTCCGCCGAAGGTATAAGAGCCGTTCGGAGCTGTACCGAAATAGGTAGAGTCGCGATTGGCGCGAAACTCTGCGCCGGCTTTGATGGCGTGTTTGCCCTTTGTCCACGAAAAATTCTGCCGGCCCTGGAAGAGATTGCCATAAGCAGCCGTCACGGACCCGGCGGCGGAATTAAAAGCCTCGAATAATCCATCGCTGAACGTCAGCGCCGGGTCTGTCCGATTTGGGGTGGGAAATGAGGGAGTAGTGCGGGTAAAGCTGAGCGATGACTCCCAAACGTACTCGGGCGAGACCGTTCGCGTGTAGGTCAGGATGCCGTTTCGTTGCCGGTCGATGTACCGGATGCCAAAGCTGGGATCAATTGCCGTCTGGTCGGGATTGGTGGTCGGCCCGTTGAGGTTGTCCATCGTGAAGCGGCCGAATAACTGCGCTTTGTTCGAGAGGCGATGATCGATGCGAATCGAAAACTGGTCGGCGTCGGTCGAGACTTTGGAAGACGTTGCATACGTATGGACCCCGAACGGGCCCCCGGAGTCATTTGGCAAGGGGTATCGCTTCAGCAGCGGGGAAATCCTGCTGTTGACGGGCACCAGCAGCGTATCGCCTGAAAAAGCAGTGGTGTCCAGGCCTTGCCGCTCGGCACTCGTGGGAACGGGAATCACCTGCGTAGTGCCGAGGACCTGGCGAAATCCTTGATACTCAGTAAAGTAGAACGTTCTTCCGCGCCCGTCGTAAAGGCCGGGGATCACTATCGGTCCGCCGTTCGTGAACCCGAACTCGTTCCGTCGAAACGGAGGGATGCGGCCCGGATTGGCGATTGATCGCCGGTCGAAGAAATTGCGCGCGTCGAATGCCGAGTTACGGGCGAACTCGAACACCGAGCCATGGAACCCGGCCGCCCCGGAACGAGTGAGAATATCGGTGAATCCCGCCGCGCCGCGTCCGACCTCGGCAGGCATCCAGCCGGAGCTCGATGCGATCTGCTGTACCGCATCCACGTTGAAGTTGGAAAACGTAGCGCCGCCCATCTCGGGATCGCTGGTATCGGCGCCATCCATCGCAAATACGGCTTCGACGCCGCGCTGGCCGTTTACGGCGAACTGCTGGGTGAAGTTGGTTGCGCCATTGGTATCGGTCATAGTGCCGGCCGCAAGCAGCAGGAGCTGGCTGAAATCGCGTTTGTTTAGCGGAATGGACGAGACGGCTTGACTGGATAACTGCTCGCCGCCGCTCCTGGCCGCTTCGGCGCTCGGCGATGCTGCGGACAAGACGCCTTCAGCCGAAACAATCAGGTGAACGGGGAGAGTGCTCGATGGCACTGCAAGCCTTCGCTCCAAAGTGCTCTGCTTCCCGCGCCAATTGACGGCAACGCTGTACTGGCCCGCCGGCAGCGTGGCGAAGCGGAAACTTCCGTCCTGCTTCGTGATGACGCTCTGTTTCCCCGAACCTGACACAAGCTCGACGCTTGCACCGGCCAGCGCATCTCCGGCAGGGTTAGTCAATGTGCCAGCTAGGGTGCCATTCCACGGCTGGGAAGCGGCAGGCTGGCCGTTGCCGAGACCGCCTGCAATCAGAATGAGAAGAAGCAGAAGAAGAGAGCGCTGCTGAAACACAAGATTTTCAGCATATCGAGCCGCCCGCCTCAGTCATTCTTCTTGCGCTGAGGAGGGCCAGCTTGCGGCGGTTTTCGAAGGAATACTCTCTTGATCCAGGCTTCCGGAGGATTCACTACGAAAACCATGCTCAGGATGATAAACACGAGTCCAAGGCCGATGAAAACTAGCAGCATTTGAGCTTCCTTCTTAAAATCCCGAGCGCATCAAACCGGGATGGCAGGAACAGGCCCAGCCACGCCTTCTCCGATCTGTTGACGCCATAGCGCATAGTAGAGCCCCGTCTTCGCCACCAGTTGGAAGTGGGAACCTTGCTCTACGATGCGGCCCTTCTCGAGAACGTAGATGCGTTCCGCGTGCATGACGGTTGAAAGCCGGTGCGCTATGAGAATTGTCAGCACATTCGCACGCTCGCCTACCGTCCGGATGGTTTGCGTGATCTCTTCTTCGGTGATGGAATCGAGTGAAGAAGTCGCTTCGTCGAACACAAGCAGACGCGGATTGCGCAGGAGGGCGCGGGCGATGGAAAGGCGCTGTTTTTCTCCGCCCGACACTTTTACGCCGCCTTCGCCGATCAGGGTGTCGAGGCCCTTGTCCGCTCGCGCAAGCAGCGAATCCGCCGCCGAGCGATGCAAAACTTCCAGACATTCGGCATCAGTCGCATCGGGGCGTACGAAAAGCAGGTTTTCACGGATGCTCCCGGAAAAGAGCTGGGTGTCCTGAGTGACGAATCCGATCTGGGAACGCAATTCTTCGGGGTCGATATCGGAAGCCTCGAAGCCGTTGTAGCGTATCGAGCCGCTCTGCGGTTGATATAAGCCGACCAGCAATTTAACCAGAGTTGTTTTCCCGGCTCCGGACGGGCCGACAAAGGCCACCGTCTCGCCGCGGTTCATTTTAAAACTCACGTCAGAAACTGCCGGCCGGCTTGCGGTGCGGTGTTCAAACGTGACGTTTTCGAATTCAAGCGTCTCCAGATAGCCGAGCGGCTTAGGGTCCAGCGGTTTGGGTTCAGGCGGAATCTGCAGAATCTCTTCCAGAGTAGCCAGCGAGGCTTCAGTCTCGCGATAGATGTTGATGATGTTCCCGAGCTCCTGCAGCGGCCCGAAGATGAAAAAGGAGTAGATGAAGAGCGAAAAGAATTCCCCGACTGTTATGCGCTGCGTGAAGATCAGATAAAGCATCAGAAAGAGAATGGTCGTTCTCAACAGATTGACGGCAGTGCCCTGCAGGAAGCTGAGGCTCCGGAGATAACGCACCTTTTTGAGCTCGAGCTTGAGAATCTTATCCGTCGTGGTGTTGAGGCGATCGACTTCCTGGCGGGCCAGGCCGAGCGTCTTTACGAGTTCGATATTGCGCAGCGATTCAGTGGTTGCGCCTGCCAGCGCAGCGGTTTCGGCAACGATGGTCTTCTGAATCGCTTTGATCCTGCGGCTCAACACCGAGCTCAGGACACCTAAAAGAGGGACTGTAAGCAGGAACGCGGGCGCAATTACCCAATCCACACGCAGCGCGTACACCGTGACAAAAACCACGCCAACGGTGGCGGTGAACAGAATGTTGACGAAGGCGGTGATGAAGCGCTCCACATCCGTCCGCACTTTCTGCAATTTGCCGAGCGTTTCGCCACTCCGCTGATCCTCAAAAACCACATAGGGAAGGGAGAGCGAGCGCTCGACGCCGTCGGCGTAGAGTTGAGCACCGGTCCGCTGTGTGACTACATTGACGTAGTAATCCTGAAAGTTTTTGGCCACACGCGAGATGAATGCCACCGTCACCGCCGCGCCGAGAAGGAGGCTGACTCCGCGAATGAATTGAGCCGTTGTGTACTGGTGGAACTTCGTCGCATACCCATCGATGATGTGGCGGAAAATCAATGGATCGAGCAGCGAAAACACCTGGTTTATCGCCGCGAGCAAAAGAGCCAGCGCGACGAGGTGCCAATGTACTTTTAAATAGCGAATGAGTAACTGCATTCAGGCTTCACAATTTTAAGCTTTGTAGTTAGATGCAGGAACAAGCCCCAAAGCGGCGTACGGCGCAGAATAGCGAGATTCCACGCTACCAAGCCGATTTGTGCATCTTAGTAGAGAGTGGGAGCAACGCGCGTGGGACATGACCCGGGGCGGTACCGAGGGAAGAAGCTCGGCTATTTGCTGCTGGCGTTATGTCTGCCGGCAGGGCTGCTCTATTTGCGGCTTGTATTTGGCCTTGCCGCCGCCGACACGCGGGTCCTGCCGGCCCAAGCCGTTTGGCTTGCCAGACTATCGCTCGCCAGCCTCGTTGTTTTTTTTCTGGTGCAAGCGGTTTGCGCCCGTTATTTGCAGCGTATCTTCTGGCCCCCCGTGAACAGCTTGCGAGATGCGATTCGATATATCGGAGTACTTTTGTTTTGCGTCCTGTTCTCGCTTACAGGCGCGATCACGCTCGAAGCGTTCGGCATGAACGTCTTTCTGCGAGCAGCCGGTATCCGCTGACTACACGACCGCGTTACGGCGGATCACCTCTTTATAGAAGTGAGCGCTCATTTTAGGAATCCGCTTTTGCGTTTTGTAATCCACATAGTAGATTCCAAAGCGAAGGGCGTAGCCATCCGCCCATTCGAAGTTGTCCATCAGGCTCCACACGAAATAGCCGTGGATGGGAAACCCCTCGGCTGCAGCGCGGTGCAAGTTGATCAGGTAATTGCGCAGGAACATAACGCGATCGGTGTCATACACCTGGCCGTCGGGCGCGACCTGGTCGGCCGAGGAGCAGCCGTTTTCGGTCACGTAGATGTCTTTGACGTTCCAGATCTCTGCCAGGTGCCGCACGCCCCAGTACAGCCCTTCGGGTCCGACGTTGAGCCACGGCGATGCCATGTGCGGATAGGAAGACGGAAGCGGAACGACGGCATACCCTTCGGGCCCCTCATCCGCCCGGATGTACGTGGGATTGTAGATGTTGATCCCGACGAGGTCGAGCGGGCTGCTGATGATCTTTAAATCCTCGGGAGTGAACTTCGGGGCAGCCGCTCCTTGCTTCTGGAGGTACTGCTCCATGTACTTGCCTTCCATAATCACGGTCAGGTACTGGGCATTGATGACGCGTGTACCGAGAACGCTCGCCTTGATGTGCTCCTCGGACTCGATGATCGGTGTGCCGCAGACATAGTTCTCTGCCAGGCCCACTTTGGTTCCTGCGCGTGCCTTTGCCCGGATCGCCTGCACAGCCATGCCGTGAGCCAGTACCGCGTTGTGGCGGGTTTGGTTGAGGGCCGCGGGCGCCAGTTTCAGTCCCGGCGCAAAACGCCCGTCACGGTATCCGAGGTCGATGAAGGACGAGAACTCGTTCATCGTAAAAAAGTTGTGAACCCGGTCGGAAAGCCGTCCGGCCACATAGCCAGCGTAATCGGCGAACGCCTTCGAGGTTTCGCGCGATTGCCAGCCGCCGAAGCGATCCTGCAGCGCTTGTGGCAGGTCCCAGTGGAACAGCGTGCAGAACGGATCGAGTCCGTTAGCCAGCAGCTCATCGACAACTCGCTCGTAGAAATTGATCCCGGCTTCGTTCGGTTTGCCCGTGCCCTCCGGAAAGATGCGCGACCACGAAACCGAAAACCGATAAATCTTGGCGCCGAGATCCTTCAACAAGCCGATATCTTGCTTGTACCGGTGGTAATTGTCATCCGCTACATCGCCGGTTTCGTTCTCGTGCACCTTGCCCGGAATATGCGAGAAGGTGTCCCAGATCGAGGGTCCGCGCCCGTCCTCTTTCGCGCCGCCTTCGACCTGGTACGCGGCAGTGGCACAGCCCCAGCGAAAAGCGTTGGGAAACTGGTAAAACTCGGGATTCGCGGTGCCTTCCCGGGCTAATGGAGAGGCAACGCCGGCCGGCAGGACGGAAACGCCCGTAACGGCGGCACCGAGTGTCTTGCCGAAGCTTCGCCTGGAAGGTGTGTCTTTAGACATATTTGTGACGAGCATATCCCATGTTCACCGGGCAGCCGCATGCGTCCCCATGAGCCCGCTCGGCGCGAATCTCCTGAGATTTTTCTTAGGGGCCAGCACTCCTTCGCTGAGTCATGGTCTCCGTTATTTCCAGTACAGGATCCGCCAGGAACCCGAAGTGGCTTGGTTGGAGGGTCATTTCGCTGCTAAACAACCACCGCCCGACGGTCGCCGCCCTCAGCCTGCTGATTTTCGTCGCCTCGGGCTTGGATATTGCGGTTCCCTTCCTTACAAGGGGGATCATCGATAAAATCCTGCACTCGCTAGGCACGCAAGGGGGCGATTCTGTCCGCACGCTCGTGAGCTCGGCTCTGGCGATTTTCGCCGTCACGGCAGTAACAAGGCTTTTGCGCTCTTTGTACAACTATCGGCTCGTTCTCACTGCGTCCCAGGCGGAGGATGAGGTGAAAAATGCTGCCTTCGCGAACTTCTTGCGGCTGGATACCGAGTTCCACGCCAAAGTGAACACTGGCGAAATTGTGGGTGCCCTCGATCGTGGCGGCACGGCCGTCTTTGTGATCCTGAATGAAATCCTCGGGCAGAATTTGCTGCCGCCGCTGCTGATCACGATCGGCGTCCTGGTGTCGCTTTTCCTGAAAAACGTCTGGATCGCTCTGATCGTGTTTGCCCCTCTACCGGCTTACCTCATTGCGATTAGCCGTCTGGGCAGCCGCATGCAAACGGTGGAACAGGAAGTCAGCCGCGCGTTCGAAAGAGTGACGAAGGAGTCTTACGACATTTCGAGTAACGTGCGGCTGGTAAAAAAGTTTGGCCGCGAGCGCGAGGAATCAAACACCCAGCTCGGGTTTCTGCGCCTGGCTCGTGCCAAACATCACACCGCTGAACGTCTATGGGCGGTGACGGAGAACATACAAAGCTTTATTGCAACGGCCGGACGAGTGGGTGTGATCGCGCTCGGAGGCTTTCTGGTTCTGACGCGGCGCTGCACCGTGGGCGACTACGTCTTGTTCATTGCCATGCAGGACATGATTTACGCACCCATCTCACAGCTCTCCATCATCCTTCCAAAACTCAGACGGAATCTGTCGCGCGCCGAGCGGCTGTTTGAAATCCTCAAGGAGCAGCCGGCGATCTGCGACGTGCCCGAGGCAAAAACGCTGAAGCCAATCGAGCAATCGGTCGAGTTCCGCGGACTCTCATTCCGATACGGGGCGACTGATCGGTGGGCTCTGAAGAACATCAATCTGCATGTTCCCGCCGGTTCAACGGTGGCATTGATCGGCATCAGCGGATCCGGCAAGAGCACGCTCATTAATCTGTTGCAGCGTCTGTATGATCCCGAGGAAGGCAGCATCCTGATCGACGGCCAGGATATCCGGCAAGTGACGCAGCAGAGCTTGCGCGACCAGATCGCAGTTGTTCCACAGGAGATAGATCTCTTTTCGAGATCGGTGGTGGCGAATGTCGCTTATGGCAGCGATGGCATGTCTTTCGAAGAAATAGAGAATGCCGCACAGATGGCGCAGGCGCATGATTTCATCCAACGCTGCGAATCCGGTTACGACACCCTGGTGGGTGAGCGCGGCGCGAAGCTATCGGGTGGCGAGCGGCAGAGAATTGGCATCGCACGGGCGATTGCGCGCAATCCTAGAATCCTGATTCTGGACGAAGCGACGAGTCACCTCGACAATGAAAGCGAGAGACTCATTCAGGTTGCAATGGACGGCGTAACGCGCGGCAGAACGTCGTTCATCATTGCTCACCGGCTATCGACGGTACGTAAGGCCGATCTTGTGGTGGTATTCAGCGAAGGCGGCGTGGAAGCGGTGGGTACACACGAAGAACTCTGGCGCACCAGCCCGACCTATCGTAAGCTGCATGGAATTCACGTGGCCGACCGGCCGCAACCGAAAACAGCTTCCCACGAGAAGGAACCCGACTTGGCATTGGCCGGGTGACGGCAGGGCCAACAACTCAGGATTCCGTGTTCGGCTCGTTCACGCCGGCGCTTCGCTGCGCAATAACCGCCGCAAGGAAGCCTGCGAGCACACCAGCCGTATCGACAAAGACGTCCCTCCATTCAAATCGCGGATGATAGGCGACTTTCTCCAGTCCTTCTGAGGCCAGTCCAAAGACAACTGCCGCCAGAAGCCGCGGCAGCTTCGCCTGCAGCCCGACCGCCTTCCAGCAAAGGAGGAAAGCCGTTATCGCGAAGACGACGAAGTGACCAAGGCTGTGCATCCTGCCCGTGGTGTGAAGCTCCATCTTAATAGAGAGAGGCGCGAGCGAGAGCGCAAAAACAAATAGCACCCACACCCCGATCACAACGCGCATGCAGATCCTACTTCGCGGGAACGAATCGAACTGCGTAGCCGCCGCCCGGCGCCATCTTGATGGTGATATGGCCGTTGCGATCAACCGGTCTCTTCTGGATGCTCACGTTTTTAGGATAATTTGCAGCTTCCGAGCCGTCCGCGTAAATCTCGGCCGTGTAGCGGCCCGTTCCAAGAAAGCTCAGGGGAAGTTCGAATTCGCGCGGAGTCCAGTTGCTCATGCTTCCTAGAAACCACTCATCGCCCTTTCGGCGCACCACCGTGATGAACTGTCCAGGCTCGCCGTTGAGGACTTTGGTTTCGTCCCAGCTGGTAGGCGAGTGCTTTATGAAATCGAACGAAGGCTGATCCTGGTAGGCCTTGGGTGAATCTGAAACCATCTGGAAGGGCGCTTCGTAGACCACGTACATCGCGAGTTGAGCGGCGCGCGTGCCCATTACCATGGGCCGCAGAGATCGTGAATTGAAATCAGCCTGCGTGACGTTGTCGAATCCGCCGGGTGTGTAGTCCATGCGGCCGGCTAGCATTCGCGTGAAGGGAAGCGTCACACGGTGGTCCGGGTTGTCGCGGGCTCCCGCCTTATTCTGCTCCATTCCCAGCACCGCTTCGTAGCCGAGGACATTCGGGAACGTGCGCTCGACACCTGTCGGTTTCGTCGCACCGTGAAAATCGACCATGAGATGATATTCTGCTGCTTTCTTAGCAGCGCGGTAGTAGAAATCGATGCCACGCTGATCGTCTCGTTCTACGAAATCGATCTTCAAACCGGCGACGCCCCACTTCTCATAAAGCGGGAACGCCTCCTCCATCTGAGCGTCGGCCTGGCGGTAATTCATCCAGATCCAAACTTTGACATTCTTCGTGGCTGCGTACTTCACGACCTCCGGCACGTCCACCCTGCCGTTCAGCTTCGTGATGTCGCCCGGAACGGACCAGCCGGCGTCGATCAGCATGTACGGAAAGCCTGACTGGGCGGCGAAGTCGACATAATACTTCATGGTTGCGGTGGTGAAAGCAGGCTTTCCGTCCGGCCCGATGCTGCCGCTCCACCAATCCCAGGCGGTCAGGCCGGGGTGAATCCACGATGTATCCTCAATCTCGCTCGGAGGATTGAGGCTCGTGATCACATTCGACTCGACAATCGCTCCGGGCGTGTCGCCCACCAGCATTACGCGCCATGCGGAGTGATGAGGGAGCGTGCCTTCCACCGCGATGTCGGGATCATCGCCCGGCGCCACTCGCGAGAGAAAATCAGCGCCTCCCCAGCTCTTCGAGATATTTACCAGGTACATGGAGCTGTAGTCCCGCAGATTAGCCTCCGTGATCGCCATCCATGCTACACCAGGAACTTGCATCAGGTAGGGCAGGCCGATGAGCACCTTGCTACTGAGTCCATTCGAGCCGGCGAACGCACTGCCGTTCACCCGCACGTATTCCGCTTCGTATTGGGTGCGGAAGTGCGGCAGAATAAGCGCGTAAGAGACAGGGTCCTTCGCAATCCGGAACTCGGTGTTCTCATTCTTCAATCGGAATTCGCGGAATGTGGTCTGATCCGGTATTACGTAGCGGAACGCGATTGCGTCATCGTAGGCTCGCGCTTCAACGCTCATCTTGCGAGCCGGGGGCCGCTGCTCATCAAGTTCGAGTTGCACGGCATTGTAGTGGTCTCGAACCGTGCTGGCTTTGCCCGTAACGAGCCGATACGTCTCATCCACTGCGGAGGGAGTAACGCTTACGATCTGCATCTCGGGCCCGAGTGGCCTCTGCCCTTGTAGTTCGAGCGATAGTTTCGAACGCTCGATCAGCGGCTTGCCGTTGAAAGTGACCGAATAAGCAAGCTCGCCGGAGCTCGCGGGCTGATCCTGCGCAAGCGTTTCGAAAGTCGCAACCAGGCGGCCATCCGGCGACTTGACGACAGCAGCGTTCGGCTGACCGGGCAGATGTGCCGTAAATGCGACTGCGAGCACAACCTGTAGAGAAAAACGAAAGCTCATCGTTCAAAGCATATCGTCAGGACGAACTCAATTTGAGACGATCATAAAACATGTCAAACTCCGACTCCTCCCGCAGGCAATTCCTGCAGCTTGGCACAGCCGCTGCAATGAGTGCAGCTCTTGGCTCCTTGTCTGGCAAAGCCGAGAAGGCGCCTGCGTCTACCGTGATCAACATGCCCTTTCCGCAAGCGAGCGCCCGGATGGGTCTGGTGGGAACAGGAGGACGGGGGACGGAGCTTTTGAAGAACTTCCTGGGCGCGGATACGGAAGTGCTGGCCATCTGCGATTTGGTCGCTAGTAAAGCCGAGCACGCAAAGTCACTCGTCACGCAGGCGGGACAGAAGGCTCCTGAACTCTATACCCAGGGCGACCACGCCTATGAACAGCTAGTCGCGCGCGAGGATCTCGATCTTGTCGTCATAGCGACACCCTGGCAATGGCACACTCCGATGGCTGTTGCAGCGATGCGCCATGGTAAGCACGTGGCCGTGGAAGTGCCGGCCGCCACCACAATCGAAGAATGCTGGCAGCTCGTCGATACCTCCGAACAAACCCGGCGGCATTGCCTGATGCTCGAGAACTGCTGCTATGGCGAGAACGAAACTATCATTCTGAATATGGTTCGCGCCGGCTTATTCGGCGATCTTCTCTACGGTGAAGCGGCTTATCTGCACGACCTGCGCAGTGAGCTCTTCTCGAATGCCGGCGAAGGATTGTGGCGGCGCACCGTGCACACGAAGCGCAATGGAAACGTGTATCCCACGCACGGCCTGGGTCCCGTAGCGAATTACATGGGCATCAACCGGGGCGATCGCTTCGATTATCTTGTCTCGATGAGTACGCCGGCCCGCGGACTCGCCGATTACCGTGCGGCGCATGTGCCGCAGGGCGATCCGAAGTGGCAGGAGCACTACATCCAGGGTGACCTGAATACTTCTCTCATCAAAACGGCCAATGGCCTCACTGTCAACCTGCAGCACGACGTTTCCAATCCACATCCTTATAGCCGGATGAACACCATTGCGGGCACCAAGGGCATCTTCAAGGACTACCCGCCCAGGATCTACTTCGATGGTCAGCCCGGCAAAGAAGAATACGGCAGTCTCAATCCGTACAAGGAGCGCTTCGAGCATCCTCTCTGGAAAAAGCAAGGCGAGATTGCACGTAAAATCGGCGGTCACGGAGGAATGGACTTCATCGAGTGCTACCGGCTGGTCGAATCGATACGGCACGGCCTGATTCCGGATATCGATGTGTATGACGCGGTTACGTGGTCTGCCCCGGCGCCGCTTAGCGAACAATCTGTTGCGCAAGGCAGCGCGCCGGTGAAATTTCCGGATTTCACGCGGGGGCGTTGGAAAGAGCGCAAGGGATCGGCTATCGGGGTGAGCCAGAGCTAGCCGGCCCTTCACGCCTTCACACGGAGCGTAATGCATAGTGACGCCACACGCTACGGATTGCGTATCGGCCTCTTCAGCATCGGGCTGGAGGCGTACTGGCCGCAGTTCGAAGGATTAAAAGAGCGGCTTCTCGGCTACAACGAATCTATCGCCAACCGTCTTCGCACGGAGGGCAGTAGCATCGTGAACCTTGGCTTGATTGACAGTCCATCGAAGGCCGTGGAAGCAGGGCATCGCTTCAGGGAGTCCGATGTCGATCTGATCTTCCTGCACGTTGCGACGTACGCCCTCTCCTCGACTGTCTTGCCGGTTGTCAGGCGCGCTAAGGTCCCGGTTATTGTGCTGAATCTTGCACCAGGTTCCGCAATCGACTACTCCGCATTCAATCGAAGTCGCGATCGCGGAACTATGACCGGCGAATGGCTTCGATGGTGCCAGGCGTGTCCGGTTCCGGAACTCGCAAATGTATTCAGCCGTTCGGGGATCCCGTTCTTTCAGGTTACGGGTACCATCGAGGACGATCCCACCGCTTGGGGTCAGATCGAGGAATGGCTCTCAGCCGCAAAAACCGCGCACATTCTCGAACACAACCGGCTCGGGCTGATGGGTCACTATTACGGTGGGATGCTCGACATCTACTCGGATCTGACGCGGCAATGCGCTGCCTTCGGCGGCCACATCGAAATGCTCGAAGTGGACGAGTTGACAGCTATGCGACAGGCCGTGAGCGATGCGGAAGAGGCAACGCGCGTGGAAGAGTTTCGAAGCGTGTTCGAGGTCGAGGGTAATTGCCCGGCGAGCGAACTACGCCGCGCAGCACGCACTTCCGTCGCTCTCGACCGGCTCGTCGAAGCACACGCCCTGGGCTCTCTCGCTTATTTCTACAAAGGCATCGGTAATGCAGGCAATGAGGATACGATCAGCTCGATCATTCTCGGTACCAGCCTTCTCACCGCGCGCGGCGTGCCGGTCGCAGGCGAATACGAAGTGAAGAACGCGCAGGCGATGAAAATACTGGACGCGTTTCATGCCGGCGGATCGTTTACTGAATTTTATGCAACCGATTTTGACGACGATGTTCTCCTGATGGGGCACGATGGCCCCGGACACATCGCCATTGCGGAAGGCAAGATCAAGGTTCGCGCGCTTGGCGTGTATCACGGCAAAGTCGGCGCCGGGCTTTCGGTCGAGATGTCGGTGAAGAAAGGCCCGGTCACGCTGCTCTCAGTGGTCGAAACGGCAAATGGCGGCATCAGGCTCTTGACCGCGCACGGTGAGTCGGTCGAGGGACCCATTCTCGAGATTGGAAACACAAATAGCCGTTACCGGTTTCCGATTGGCGCACGCCGGTTCATCGAAAGCTGGAGCCGCGAGGCGCCGGCCCATCACTGCGCGGTAGCAGTGGGCCACATCGGCGCGAAGATTGAAAAGCTAGGAGCGCTGCTTGGGCTCGAAGTGAAGCGTGTTTGTTGAGCGCTGGGCATCATTAGGAATGAAGGTAAGGAGTCTATCCGTGTCGATCAGAAAAGCAGCCGCCGTCTTTGTTCTGTTCAGCCTGGCGGCTGTAGCCGGTTTCGCACAGGACGTCAAGATCGCCTGGGACAAAGTGGAGCGAGTCTCAAAAACGGTCGCCACACTGCAGGTCGTCGTGAACCCGCCGCTGCGCCGCGGCGAATCGATTCACGATCAGGCATTCGCGAGTTTAAAGGAGGTGGGCGCCGATTACGTCCGATACGTGCCGTGGCTCCCGTACCCCAAGCTGGGTGTTGCAGAACTCGAACCACCGGCCAACGGTAAGACCTCTTGGGATTTTTCGCTCATCGATCCGATGACAATCGATTTCATGAATGCTACTTCAGGTCACCCTGTGATTCTGAACTTCAGCACCATACCGGCCTGGCTCTTCACCACGCCGAAACCGGTGCAATATCCTGCCGATCCGAACGCTGTCACATGGGACTACACGCAAGGCACCGAGCTGCGCGACCAGAGCGGGAAAGAGCTGGGCGACTATTATGGCCGGCTGGTCAGCTGGTATGTGAACGGCGGTTTCACGGACGAGTTCGGAAAGAGGCATGAATCCGGCCACCATTTCGAGATCCCCTACTGGGAAGTTCTCAACGAGGTGGACTTCGAACATAAGATGACAGCCGAGCAGTACACGGCCCGCTATGACGCGATCGTGTCCGGCATTCAGGCGGTAGCACCGAAGATGAAGTTTGTGGGTCTCGCGTTAGCCATGCCGTCCGATCGTCCCGAGATGTTTGAGTACTTCCTGAACAGCAAGAATCACAAGCCGGGCATACCGCTCGACATGATTTCGTACCATTTTTACGCGAGCCCCTCAGCCGACCAGACACCCGAAATCCAGCAGTACACATTCTTTGCGCAGGCCGACGGCTTCCTCAATTCTGTGCGCTACATCGAGGCCATTCGCCAACGCTTGTCGCCAAAAACCGGAACGACTGTGGATGAGATAGGGTGCATTTCAGCCGACGACGGCGGACAAAACGATCCGCAGCACGTAACGAAGCCGATCCCGAATTCCTATTGGAATCTGTGCGGAGCTACCTATGCCTATGTCTTCGGAAATCTCGCCTCGCAAGGCATCGACATCGCTGGCGAATCGCAGCTTGTCGGATATCCGACCCAATTTCCAAGCGTGTCACTGGTCGATTGGAATACCGGATTACCGAACGCCCGGTTGCGCATCCTGGAACTTCTGAAGAACAACTTCCGCCCGGGAGACAAAATCGTCGAGACGGCGAGCGGTTCTCCTTATGTCTATGCGCTGGCATTTCAGCGCGAGAGCGGCGAGCGTAAGCTGCTCCTGATCAACAAGCGCGATCGCGATATCGATTTGAAGCTTCCTCAGAACGCCCGCGAGATCCAGTTTGTGGATCAGGGCACGGAGGGAAATCCGCCTGAAACAAAGCAGTTGAGCGGCGACAAGGTGCGTCTGACCGGATTCGAAGTGGCCGCGGTCACCTTCTAGCCCGCGTCTCCTATATAGAGTTCGGTATCGGGCTACTGAATGCTTCGTACGCTCAGATCAGCATGCTGCGTCTCACCCGTCTTACATGCCAGTCCACGGCCGCGGCATTCTCGAATGCGGATGATCAGCATGTAAACAACGATCACGAGATTTACCACCAGAACACCCACCCGGTCCCAATCGACGCGTTCGACGAGCTTTAGAAACTCCCAGGGCAGGTACATCGCGCCCGATAGCAAAGCGAACCACTCGGCCCAGACGCGGCGGTTCCATAATCCCCATGCTTCTATGAAACGAACCGAGGAATAGGTGCCAACCGCTGCTCCTATGGTCCACCAGCGAGCGTCGCTGATCGTAGTGGCCGCGTTCAGAACCATGTGGCCCAAGCGGCGATCAAAATCAATATGGAGGTGGTACAGGAGGCTTTCGCTCAGATCCTGGACATGCGAGTGAACAGCAAGCAGTGTAATCCCGAGTACGAGAACAACAATGCCTTTCAGCGCTTCGAAGCTTGCTACCGCTCTTAGACCGGCTTTGCTCGAGCGATCGTCGACTGCGAGCGGAAGTTCACGCGCTGCTGGAACCTCTAGGCTGGACATAGTTAGATGCTCCCATAATCGGGATCGAGATGGCTGCTGGGCGTTAACCTAGCCACTTATCTCTACGCTTGCATCGCTGCGGAACACCGGCTGTGCTTCGGATACAGTCAGTTGGCTTCAGGAACTCGTCTACCGAAATCGGTAACCTAGAAGAGACGGCAATACATTTCGTTGTATCGTCGCTTGCGTTCCGAGGTACACTGGTGAAAACATGGGCGGCACCGCACTCGCGCGCGCCGCCCCCTCCGACACAGCAAGGGTCCGTCCAAACCGGGCCTTTGCTGCGAACCGTAGCAAAAGAATAACGCAATTTGCCACCGCATTCATCCCAGAAAATGCTTATTTCCGGGCATTTGAGAAATGACTTCGTATATTTAGTACTACTCCTCCACCATAATCGGCCTCCGCTTAGCTGAACTTGATCGGCCCATTAAGCGTATTTAGCTGACAAGTGTGGCCAAATGCAGCAATCAACAGGTCACACGCGCGCATCGGAACAGCCACCTTTGATAGACGCCAGGAACACCCGGGAGCTTCGGGAAATCTACTGGTATCGCGTTTCAGTTTCGTGACCGCGATCAGTCGGATGCTCGCCGGATGGCCAGGGTTGCGTTCAAGCCGCCAAAAGCAAAGGTGTTCGAGAGGGCCACTTCGAGGTTAGCCCGCCGTGCCTCATTCGGTACAACGTCAAGATTGCAAGCGGGATCAGGCTCACGGAAGTTCACGGTGGGAGGAGCGACTCCGCATCGTAGAGCCATGGTCGTCAATACAGCTTCGATTGCGCCGGCCGCGCCTAGCGTATGTCCGTGCATTGACTTGGTGGAACTCACCAGCAGGGAATCGGCCCACGCGCCGAACACTTTCCGGATTGCTTCGGTTTCGGTGGCATCGTTGGCTTGCGTTCCGGTGCCATGCGCGTTGATGTAATCGACTTCCTCGGGGGCAATGCCGGCATCGCGAATGGCCCATTTCATGGCTTTCGCAGGTCCTTCCACGCAAGGTTGCGTGACGTGGTGTGCATCCGAACTCATGCCGAAGCCGATAATCTCGCCGAAAATTTGTGCTCCTCGGGCGGTCGCGTGCTCCCACTCTTCAAGGACCATCATGGCCGCGCCTTCTCCAAGCGTTAAGCCCTTCCGGTCTGCCGAAAAGGGACGGCAGGGCTCGGGAGAAACAACCCGCATAGCCTCCCAGGCCCGCAGCAGTCCCTCGGCGAAAACAGCTTCGCTACCGCCGGCAATGGCCGCCTTAATCTGCCCGTTTCGTATCATCCAGAACGCTTGGCCTATGGCGTGATTGGATGAGGAGCAAGCCGTTGAGATGGTATAAGCCGGTCCGTGAATTCCGAAATCCAGTGAGATGTGGCTTGCCCCGGCGTTCGCCATCGTGCGTGGAATAGTCAGCGGTGCAACACGCGGGTTGTTCTCGCGGTAGAGCCGCTGATACCCTTCCTCTTCGGTGAATTGCCCGCCGACACTGCTGCCCGTGATCACCGCCGATTCGTCGGCCAGTTCACCCCTGAAGCACAATCCGCTTTCTTTTACCGCCTCCCGAGCAGCAGCGCCGGCCATGAGGGCGAAACGCTCCAGCAGCACCAGATGCTTTTCGGTGAAATACGCGAGCGGATCGAAATTGCGGGCTTCGGCGCCGTTTTGGAATCGATAGGCAGGTGAACCGCCCTCGCGCAGAAGGCCGATCCCGGTTTCACCGGCAGCCGCACGCTTCCATGCATCCGCCACGTTGTTGCCGAGTGCGCATATGAGCCCCTGGCCCGTCACCGCCACTCGCCTCATACCGCTCGAGGTGGCGATGCTTGCTCTTTTCTTTCCAAGAGCCGCCGGACACCGTCAACGGTGTCGCGCACGCATCGTAAATTGGTCACGCCCTCGTCCGGAATCTCGATATCGAATTCTTTTTCAAGCTCGAAGACGATGTTAATGCCGTCGAGTGAATCGATCTTAAGGTCTTCAAACGTACTGTCGAGCGTCACTGTTTCTGCGGGTAAGCGCTGGGTACGTGCAATTACCTCGATCACCTTCTCGCCCAGTTGATCTGCTTCGGCGTATTGCGGCATGTTCCGAACTCATGATAACTCCCGCCCTGACGATACAAGCCTGCGCGGGCCTTCCATGCCGGCCCGGCTCTTCGTGGAACTCGAGGCTTGTCAGATCGGCTCTAATCCGAGTAAAAAAGATATTTCCGCCACTGGTCGTCGCTTCGGCCGAGCAGTCTCATCAGATGCCGGCTGGTGTGAAGACTGAAAGGCCGGGGTGGTCGCGAGAGCTTCATCCCTGCCTCCTCGGGCGTTCGGCTGCCCTTGCGGTTATTACACGGGTGGCAGCAAGCTACCAGGTTTTCCCAGGTGGTCTCCCCGGCTCGCGAACGTGGGACCACGTGATCGAGCGTCATCTCGCCCGAGGGTAGTGTCTTGTGACAATACTGGCACGTATAGCGGTCCCGCATAAGAATGTTCTTGCGCGATAGCGCTCTGGTCTGGTGTGGAATGCGGCGGTACTCGAGCAGGCGGATGACGGAGGGCACGCCCAGGGAACGTCGGGCCGAGTGGATCTGCGCCGGAGCTACTTCTTCAGCCGACGCAACACCCTTCAGGATTAAAACCACAGCTCTGCGCGCCGCACAGATGTTGATCGGCTCATAGCTGGCATTCAGAACGAGAACAGGCCTGTGAAGTCGTTCAAGACTAGCCATCTCGGTACCCTCCCTTTTGTCCGAGCCTCTGCATCCCGCGGCAAACAGCTCGGTGAATCAATTTCGCCGGTGAGCGGCCTCCGTGCCTGTTAGACCGGCCGCGTTCAGCCGGTGTTCGCTTGACGGAGCGGAACTGGTAAAACTGGATCGGCGGTCAACCCGCGCGAGTGTCAGCACTGAAACCTGCGCAGCGCCGGCGTCCTTAAGAGCTTGCGCCGCACATCGCAGGCTGGCCCCGGTTGTAAAGACGTCGTCGATCAGCAAGATGCGTTTTCCTGCGACCTGATGTGCGCGCCACACCCGGAAAGAACCCTTGAGATTCTCCCGGCGCTGGCGCTCGTTAAGGCCTGCCTGCGCTTTCGTATAACGGCTCCGCCGCAAATTGCCGGACAGCCTGAGCCCAAATCGCTTCGCCACAGGAGAAGCCAGGAGTTCGGCCTGATTGAATCCGCGCTGCCACTTCTTTCGCCAATGCATCGGCATTGCGATCACCTGGTCGAAATCGAGATCACGCGGTAAAGCGCGCAAAAGCAGTCTGCTCAAAGGTTCAGCCAGGCTCTCGACTTTGCCGTACTTAAAAAGGTGAATCAGCTCCTGGAGGGAATCGTCAAAACCGCCGAAAGAGTACGCGTGATCGAAACCCACCATCCCCTCGCGGCAACTGCTGCAGACGCCATTCTCGTCGAGCGGATAAGCTTCCACGAATGGCGTGCGGCACGATTGGCAAAAAAACTCTGTTTCGAGAGGCTGGGGAAGTAAAAGGCAGGGCTGGCATACCGGAATTCGCGACCAGTTTATTAACGGCTGTTCGCACAACCGGCACTCATCGGGAAAAATCAGGTTAAATAAGCCGACGGGGGATTGCTTGATTGAGGAAAGCAGCCTGGTTGGCCGCCCGCGATCTGTATCTGTAGATATGACGGTGCGAGTCGTGAGACTAGGGAAGGCACACCCCCACTAAACGAAGAGTATATAACATACAGAAGGAAGTGCGGTGATCTGGAGCAAAGTTGCCGATAAAGAGAGGGCTGCCGGCGGACAGCTTTGCCCCACAAAACGTCAGCGTTTTGTGACTGCACAGATGGGTGTATGCCAAATCTTATACACTTCTGGATACACGAGGACTTCGGATGAATAACATAAGAATCCTCTTGGTTGAGAGCGATCCGGCAAAAGCGGACGACATAGCCTCGCGGCTCGCTTCCTGGAATCACTCCCCTTTGCCCGTGCCGGATCTAGCGGAGGCTGCCGAGGCGATCTTCATCCAGAAGTTTGACCTGATTTTGCTCGGGTCTGAATATGATCGGGAGAGCATTGCGGCCTTATCCGGTTCGCTCCGGAATCTGGAGTCGGCTCAGAGCTCTGAAGACCACGCTTGTATAGTGTCGTGCGCTCCTGCGCCCGAGGAACTCCCGTTTCTGGATGGATATCTCTCGCCTGACTTCAGTTCGGCAGACCTGCTGGGGATCTTGTCAGCGAATGCCGGGGCTGCTCACCGGAACGGCCATAGGCGGTCGGACCGCACCGCTGTTCCGGCCTCGATCTTTGAGCCAAGCCAGTTCGAAGCGCAGTGTGCCTGCGACCTCGAGCTGATGATCGAGATCATAGGGCTGTTTTTTGCCGAGTGCGGACGCCAGATCGAGGATATGCGGGCGGCACTGCAGGGAGGTGATCTCGAGCGGCTTTCGCGCATCGCACACACCATCAAAGGTTCTCTTGCCACCCTTCACGCGCCCCGCGCCCGCTATCGGGCACAAGCGCTGGAGTCGGCCGCGAGAGACGGAAATGCCGTCCTCTGTGCCCCTATGCTCGACCTGCTCGAGGCCGATTCAGCCGGCTTAAACGAGCATCTGTCCGCTTTCCGAGAGGCCTGCCTCGGCCGCTAACTCCTCTGTTACACTGAGGTTGCCTTTTACCCCAAAACCCCTTATGAGCTTGACGGAGATCGTCTGTGCCCACAGTCCGGACTCGGACGATGCCTTCATGTTCTATGGTCTCGCGACTAAAAAAGTCCGTTCGCAAACCCTCAGCTTCCGGCATGTCCTCGAGGACATCGAATCGCTGAACAAAAAAGCGACCGAAGGCCAATATGAGCTGACAGCAATCTCCTATCACGCCTATCCGTACGTCGCGGACAAGTATGTGCTCCTCTCGAGCGGGTCGAGTGTCGGCGATGGCTATGGTCCGATCGTCGTGAGCACTAAGCGAATGGCGCCGGAGGAAATCAAAGGTAAGAGGATAGCCATTCCAGGGACCATGACCACCGCGTTCCTTACCCTTAAACTCTTTCAGCCTGATTTTCAACCGGTGGTGATGCCGTTCGACAGGATTCTCGAAGCCGTCAAAGACCACGAGGTAGATGCCGGCCTCATCATTCATGAAGGGCAGCTCACTTATGGTCATGGCGGTTTACACAATGTTGTCGATTTAGGTAAGTGGTTCCGCACTGCGTACGGGCTGCCGTTGCCGCTGGGGGCCAACGCCTTGCGGCGGAACCTGGCGCCAGCCGTACAAACGGAATGCTCCCGTATGATGCGGGAAAGCATTCAGTACTCGCTCGATCACCGCGAGGAAGCGCTTAATTACGCGATGCAGTTCGCGCGTGACCTCGACCCTGCGCTGGCCGAGCAATTTGTAGGCATGTATGTGAATCATCACACCGTCGATGGCGGTGAGATCGTGCCTCGCGCGGCACAGAAACTACTTGATTTGGGTTTCGAAGCCGGTCTGATTCCGCATAAAACAACGCTCGAAGTCGTAAGATAACCTTCCCGTATGGTCGCTCGCTCCGTTCGGCTGATCTTTGTCAGCCTTTGGCTTGGTTCGCTCGTTTTCGCCCAGAACGAGGATGGATACAACAGCAACGAACGGATCCTCAAGATTCGCGAACTCGCCAAAAAAGGCCCGGCGGCGCTACCCGTCCTCGCCCAATACCTGAACGATCCCAATCGCGACATTCGCATCGAGGCGGTTAAAGCGCTCGTTAAGGTTGGCAGCGACCGCAGTCTCAACCCTCTCGTCCAGGCAACTCACGACAAAGACGAGGATGTGGAGATCCGGGCAACGGACGGGCTAGTCAATTACTACTCCCCAGGGTATCTCGCCCGCGGCGGCCTGACAGGAGCCATGACACGCGGCATGCGCCAGGTCAGAGGGTTCTTTTACACGCGTAACGATCGCGTGGTGGACCCGGACGTGCAAATTCGGCCGGATGTAGCCCAAGCGATTGGTGACGTAGTGACCGGCGGAGCCACCTTTGCGGCCCGAGCCAATGCAGCCCTCGCAGCTGGTATTTTGCGGGACCAGGCAGCCGTGCCTGCATTGAAGCAGGCCCTGCACGCCAAAGACAGTGACCTGATCTTCGAATCGCTGATCGCTCTACAGAAAATCCACGACCGTTCGGCTGGTCCTGAAGCCGGGTTCCTGGCCCATGATCTGGACGACCGCATTCAATCGACCGCTCTCGAAACCATCGGTGTATTGCGCAGCATTCCTTCTGCTCCCGATGTCCGCCTGGCCCTGCAAAGCGCCCGCAATCTCAAGATCAGAAGAGCCGCGCTGCAGGCGCTCGCTCTCCTCGGTCAGCCCGAAGACCGGACCGTTTTCCTGAAGTTTGCGGACGACCGCGACGTTGATCTTCGTGCCAGCGCGCTCGAAGGTCTCGGCCGCATTCGCGAACCGCAGGACTTTCCGGCGCTCGAGAACGCCTTCGATCAGGGAGAAATTGACTGGCGCATTCACCTTGCCGCCGCTTTCGGAATGGTGAACGAAGGCAAAGTCGACGATTCCGAGTTCAGTCCTTTACCCTACCTGGTAGAAAGTCTGCGAACCAAAACCCGTGCCGACAGTGCGACGGTTTACCTGACCGAACTGGCCGTTCATGCCGAAGTCGTCAAAGCACTCGTCAAACTGATGCCCGAACTCGATAGGGACCAGAAAGTCGCCTTCTGCACGATTCTGGCGAACGCCCCCGACCCTGATGCCGCTTCGGCCCTGTCCGTTCTCGCCAAGGATGTAGACCCAAACGTCGCCCTCGCCGCTTCGAAAGCCCTCCGGACGCAACAAACCCGCAAATCGTCGTAAGGCGACTTGCGGGCTTGAATAGATCGGATTTTACTTTGCTTTCTTCTGTTTCTGCTGGCCGACGCGGATCTTGAACTGTTGCTGTTTTGCTTCCTGGTACGCCTTATGGTCGTGCCGGTCAACAACGTCCTTCAGATAATTGTCTACATTCGAACCGTTAGGCAGGACTGCCATAACGGTGAAGCTTTCGTTGCAGGTCGGGCAAAAAGGCCGAAAGCGCCTTACATTCGGGATTGCCATATCGAATAAAGGATAACACAGCCCCAGGCTGTTCGGAGTCTCTCGAGAATTACATAAGTCTTACAAACAGAAGGCCTATTCCCTGGTACATTCCTAGTGAAAGCATGCAGACCGAGCACTCCGTAGAATCGTTACCTGATCTTCACAATGAACCGTTGAACTGGCCCACCACGACGGTTATGGTGATCCTTCACATCGGCGCTATCGCGGCCCTTTTCATGTTTAGCTGGAAGGCACTGCTGGCCGCGGTCATCCTCTACTGGGTCGGAATCGGTTTTGGCATCAGTATGGGTTACCACCGGCTGCATACCCATCGTTCCTACAGGGTGCCTCGCCTGCTCGAGTATTTCTTTGCTGTCTGCGGGACCCTGACCCTGGAAGGCGGGCCGATCTTCTGGGTCGCCACGCATCGAATCCACCATCAAAAATCGGATCAACACGGAGACCCCCATTCCCCACGGGATGGCGCCTGGTGGGCGCACATGGGCTGGATTCTACTCGGCGAAACCAAGCACAGTAACACCCGGCTGATGTCTAAATATGCGCCAGATCTCGGCAAAGATCGCTTCTATGTCTGGTTGAACAACTACCATTGGGTTCCGATCCTGGTGCTTGGGGCCATCCTCTACGCCATTGGTGGAGCCTCCATGTTCCTTTGGGGCATTTGCCTGCGCGTGGTGGTTGGTTTGCACGCCACTTGGCTGGTTAATTCAGCTACTCATATGTGGGGGAAACGACGCTTTGCTACCCGTGACGACTCCCGCAATAACTGGTGGGTCGCTCTTCTGACTTTTGGCGAGGGCTGGCACAACAATCATCATGCCCATCCCACGTCTGCGCGCCACGGACTTGCCTGGTACGAGTTTGATCTTTCCTGGATCCAGATCACCCTTCTTAAATGGTTCGGCATCGCGAAATCCGTCAAAGTGGCGAACATGGAAACCAAAGTCCCCGAGCAAAAAGCCGCTTAGTCTCCTGAGTTCCTGACCCATCCTCGCCCTAGCCTCAGGATTGCCCTAGTCCTAAGCTGGAAGAGTGGTTGTAGCCGGACGCCAAAAATCGATAGCGTTCTTCATTGCCCTTGGGGTAGGGCTGATTTCCGTCACCCTCCTCCTTTACATTGGTTGGGTCCTGCTGGGCTGGCGAACCGGGATCCTCCTGTTCTTTGGGATTCTCCTGCTCGCGCTGATCATCAGCGGCGTCGTCCTGAACACAATCTTCCTGGTGCGTGAAATTCGCCGCAACGAGCAGCACGACGCCTTCATCAACGCTGTCACGCATGAACTCAAGACGCCCGTTGCTTCTATTCGCCTTTATCTCGAGACCCTCCTCACGCGGTCTGTCGACGAGCCGAAGCGGAACGAGTTCTACCACACAATGCTCGATGACAGCAACCGGTTGCTCGCGACCATCGAGCAGGTCCTCCAGACCGGCCGCGTCGGCCCGTCCAATCGGCTCCTGCATACGGCGCCCGTTAATCTCCATTCCCTGATCGAAGAGTGCGTGTCTCGGGCCCGCATCCTTCACAGTCTCGAACCCGATGCCCTACGCTACGTCCCTGGCCCTCCGGTAGAGATCATGGGCGATCAAAATGAATTGCGGGCCGCAGTCTCGAATCTAATAGAGAACGCCGTCAAATACTCGGGCGGAACCGTAAATGTGGTCGCGGAAACCTCCGAAATAGATGGCAAGTATATCTGGGTTCGTGTGAAAGACCAAGGAGTAGGCATCCCCAAAACAGAGCTAAAACGAATCTTCAGGCGTTTCTACAGGGTCCCGGGCCTGACAGCGACACGCCTGAAAGGTACCGGTTTGGGACTCTATATCGTGCGCTCCGTAGCCAAGCGCCACGGCGGCCGGGCATGGGCGGAGAGCGAAGGGCCCGGACGCGGTAGCACCTTTGTTCTTCAGTTGCCAGTTCTGCGATGAGCCGGATCCTGATTGTAGAAGACGAAAAGCACTTGGCCGATGGCCTCTGCTTCAACCTCGAGGCGGAGGGGTTCCATGTGCAAGTTGTCGATACTGGGGAGGACGCCCTTCGGCTTCTGCTGATCGAGTCGGAGCCTTTCGATGTCCTGATCCTCGACGTCATGCTGCCCGGTAAGGACGGCTTTGCCGTTATGTCCGAACTCCGTCAAGCCACCCACTTCATTCCGACTCTTATGTTGACCGCTCGCGGCCACCCGGACGACGTGCTGCGCGGCTTCGCGGCAGGCACTGACGATTACCTGCCTAAGCCTTTCGAACTGGCCATTCTAATTGCCCGGATCAACGGCCTCCTGCGCCGGCGCGAGTGGCTCGAAAGACAACCGGACCGCCCGGCGCCCCCAATCGAACGCAATGACTTATTCACGTTCGGCGAGCAAGGCGAGAAGGAAGTTAACTTCGACCAGCTCGAGTTATCGGTGCGCAGCCAGACCTTCCGCCTCACCGTGATGGAGGGGCAAGTTCTCCGGTATCTGATCGAGCACGAAGGAAAGCCGGTTTCCCGACGGACCATGCTTCAGGAAGTATGGGGCGTTCAGGAAAGCACCGACACAAGACCAATCGACAACTTCATCGTGCGGCTCCGGCGCTATATCGAAGATGATCCGGCATCGCCCCGGCACTTCCTCACGGTTCGTGGTGTCGGCTATCGCTTCGTCGCGAGCCCCGCAAGTAAAATCTGATTTCCAACGCTGCTACCCGGCGGTGTTGTACTTCTGCTGCCACCAGCCGTCGCCCGTGGGCGGAAATGTCGGAGCGGCGGTGCGTCTGAAGAACCCCGTCGTTTCGACGACTTCCTCCAGGTTCCACATGTCGTCTGCGGCAATGAAATCGAACAGGTTGTGGATGGACCGGATGTTGATATCGTCTACCACCAGGATCCCGCCCGTTTCCATGTGCGGGTACAAGTAAAAGTATTCGAGGTCGGGAAACGGATAACCGTGGGGACCATCGATCAGAGCGAACTGCAGCGACGCTCCGAACACATGCTTCGGAAGTGTAAGCTGGCTCGGACCCTCCACAATGCTCACGCCTGCGGACCGGAAGAGCGGCGAACTTTTCACGTTCTCCAGACTGCCGGAACCGCTATCGACCGTAAAAACCACGTGATCTTCCGAGAGATGGGATAAAAGCAAGGTGCTCGCGCCCGACCCCGTCTCCGCCGAATGCTTAATTCTGCCTAGCGAAGCTGCGTGACGTGCCAGTGCGCGCAGCCCTCGTTCGGGAAAAGTGCCCGACCCGTGAAGGTTGGGCGCAATTTCGGCTATCGCATCCACCAGGCTTACCTGCGCTGGCCGCATCAATGTGCCGTCTCCTTCCGAGCCATGCGCGCTCTTTCGACGAATTGTTTGGCTCGGTCCGTTATGAGCGAGTAATTTCCTGCCGCTGTACTCTTGGCGTCGACTAGTTCTCCCCCGACCCCCACCGCGCAGCAGCCCGCCTCCAGAAACTCCGAAATCGTATCCAGGTTCACTCCGCCCGTTGGAACAAATTCGATATGGGGAAACGGGCCTCGCAGCGCGCGAATATATTTCGCTCCGCCCATCGCGCTGCATGGGAAAACCTTGATTCCGTCCGCCCCAGCCTCCCACGCGGTGACGATCTCGGTGGGTGTGAGCGCGCCAGGGAAGATCGCCTTGGAATAGCGGCGCGCCAGCTCGATCGTTTTTGTATTGAGGCTCGGCGTAACCAGGAACTCGGCGCCCGCCAGAATGCAGGTGCGCGCCGTTTCCGGATCGAGCACGGTTCCCGCTCCGAGCAGAATCCGGTCTCCGAAACGCCTTGCGACTTCCTCGAGCGCCTGTATCGCCCCATGCACCGTCATTGTGATCTCGGCGCACCTGAGGCCGCCCTCGTAGATCGCCTCCACAGAACGTATGGCGGTTGCCGTGTCAGCCGTGCGAATGATCGGAACGATCCCGATCTCCTTGATCTGGCGTACGACGTCCAAGTGTTCCATCTCTAAAGTTTAGTTAGCGGATTAGCGCATTTCTCGTACGCGGCATCTAAGATCATGCCGTATAAAACGTGCGCGCCAAGTGCCGAGGCGTGAGAGGCAATGGAGGTGCGAAGTGGATCTTCCAATCCGGAGACGGTCATCGCCGCTTCATCTCCAATCAGCCATAGCAGCGCGCCAAACGCGGCTCCCCGGCCCGCTCGTAATACCGGAAAGCGGCCCGCACTCGCTGCATACACAGAGCCTGTCGAGATGGAGAATGCGTAGTGCATGGCCGCGCCTATCTGCATCGCGGTTCGCTCGCCCACTTGCTCCCGGTGCATCCGCCGCCACAATGCACGCGTCGCCCCGGCGTCGGTATTTGCGCTCAAACCGAAAGAATCAGGGTCCGCAAAGTGCACCACCGCTTTCATGGCCACGCCGCCCAAAGCTCCCGCAGCTGCACCGAAAAGAAGCTTCTTCCACATTGAATCTGCTCGTTGTTCGTAAAGATGACGCACGGACCCGCTGGGCCGAAACGCGTCCTAACTCCGCCGCTCGGTGGCGTCCAATCTTGCTTGCGCTCTTTGCAGCGCGCGCAAGGCGGTTTCGGACTCCGCCGTGTCATGCGCGTTCCTCAAAGCCTCATTAGCCCGATCCAGATCGCGTCTCGCCACATCCGGCTGAACATCCCGCGCATACTCCGCGCTATCGGCCAGTACGCGTACGTGATTGTCGAAGACTTCGACGAAGCCACCATCGATAACCAGCACCTGCTTGCCGCCACTGCCGCCGTCATAAGTCAGTAGGCCCGCGCCGAGCGCGCTCAACAGCGGAGCATGCCCGGCGAGCACGCCCATGTAGCCTTCCTTGCCCGGCAGTTCGGCTTCCGTGACCTGCTCCTTAACCAGCAGCCGCTCAGGCGTCGCCACCTCGAGCTCGAAAGTGTCGGCCATACTAGCTCTTCATGTTCTTAGCAGCTTCGACCACGTCCTCGATCGTGCCCTGCATGTAGAACGCCTGCTCGGGAAGTGCATCGTGCTTGCCTTCGACGATCTCTTTGAAGCTGCGAATCGTATCTTCTAGTTTGACGTACTTCCCGGGACGTCCCGTGAACTGTTCCGCCACGTGGAACGGCTGCGAGAGGAACCGCTGGATGCGCCGCGCCCGCGCGACGGTCTGCTTATCTTCGTCGCTCAGCTCGTCGATACCTAGGATCGAAATGATGTCCTGCAGATCTTTGTAGCGCTGCAGCGTCTGCTTCACCCGCTGCGCCACCTCGTAGTGCTCTGCGCCCAGAATGTTCGGATCGAGAATGCGCGACGTGGACGCCAGCGGATCTACCGCCGGATAGATTCCCAGCTCTGAGATGGCTCGCGAAAGATTCGTTGTCGCATCCAGGTGCGCGAACGTGGTCGCCGGCGCGGGATCCGTGTAATCGTCTGCCGGCACATAGATGGCTTGCACCGACGTGATCGAGCCGCGCTTCGTCGAAGTGATCCGCTCCTGCAGGTCTCCCATCTCCGTCGCCAGATTGGGTTGATAACCGACCGCTGACGGCATTCTGCCCAGCAGCGCGGAGACTTCTGATCCTGCCTGCGTAAACCGGAAGATGTTGTCGATGAAGAGCAGCACGTCCTGCCCCTCTTCGTCGCGGAAATATTCGGCCACTGTCAGGCCGGTCAAACCGACCCGTAAACGCGCCCCGGGCGGCTCCGTCATCTGCCCGTACACGAGCGCAACCTTCGACTTACGCCAATCGTGCGGGTCCACAATGCCCGCTTCCTGCATCTCTATCCAGAGATCGTTGCCCTCGCGCGTGCGCTCTCCCACGCCAGCGAAAACCGACACCCCGCCATGCTTCATGGCGATGTTGTTGATCAGCTCTTGAATGATGACCGTTTTGCCAACGCCCGCGCCGCCGAAAAGACCAATTTTGCCACCGCGCAAATACGGCTCGAGCAGATCGATAACCTTGATGCCCGTCTCAAACATCTCGAGCCCGGTAGCTTGTTCGTCAAAAGCCGGCGCCTGCCGGTGGATGGATGCGTGATGCTCGGTGGTGACCGGCCCCATATTGTCCACCGGTTGCCCAAGCACGTTCAGCACTCGGCCTAGCGTCTGCTTGCCCACTGGAATCGTAATCGGAGCACCTGTGTCAATCGCCTTCATGCCGCGCACCAAACCGTCAGTCGGTTCCATCGCGATCGTGCGCACCCGGCCCTCGCCGATGTGCTGCGCCACTTCAGCCGTGATGTCAATCGGCGTTGGAACGTTAAAGCCTTCGCTCGTCACGCGAATAGCGTTCAAGAGCCTCGGGATGTGGCCTTCCGGAAACTGAATTTCGATCGTGGGGCCTGCCACCTGAATTACGTGGCCTTCCGCTACACCCACACTCTGTGTTGCCATATCGTGCACTCCTAGGCGAGCGCCGCAGCGCCGCTCACAATTTCGATAATTTCTCTTGTAATGCTTGCCTGCCGGACACGGTTCAGATTCAGCGTCAAATCCTGAATTACATCTCCCGCGTTCTTGCTCGCCGCGTCCATGGCCGTCATACGCGCCGCGTGATAAGCAGAGATCGATTCGAGCATCGCCCGGTAAATCTCCATCTCCACGTACCGCGGCAGCAAAGCCTTTAGAAGTTCTTGAGGTGGCTGCTCATAGATGTAATCCACTTGCTGCTGTTGGCCGCTCTGCCGCTCGTCGCCATTCTTCTCCGGTTTCTCTTCCGGCAGTTCGACAGGCAGTATCTTTCGTAGTACGAGATTAGGCGCCATCGCGCTCTTGTACTCGTTTGTCGCGATGTACACCGCATCCACGTCGCACCTGCTGTACGCCTCGATCATCTTGTCTGCGATTTCGCGCGCCTGCTCGTACTTCGGCTTGTCGACGATCCCTACATGCTCGCCTGAAAGCGTGTAGTTCCGCCTCCGGAAGTAATCGCGCCCCTTGCGCCCGATCGCCTCGATCCATAACTCCGAATCGCGATGATCGTCGGCAAACCGCTGCGCGTTGCGAAACAGGTTCGCATTGAACGCGCCCGCCAGCCCCGTATCGCTGCTGACAACAATCAGCTGGACCTTCTTTTCCTCCCGAACCTGCAGTAGCGGCAGATCCGCTGCCGCATCCAGGCTGGCGGCAGCCCGCGCTACGTTCCCGAGCACCCGGCCCATCATCTCCGCATACGGTCGCGACCCCAGCGCATGTTCCTGCGCGCGGCGCAGCTTCGCAGCCGAGACCATTTTCATGGCCTTCGTGATCTGCTGCATGTTCTTGACGCTGCGAATGCGGCGCCGGAGATCGATTAAACTCGGCATTCCCTAGACCTGGGCCGGAATCTTTCTTGCCTCTTCTTCCACTTTGCGCTCGTCCGCCCTGCCGTTATCCCGTGCTGCTCCTCCGCGGCCGTCGCTCCGCGCTTCCGGCCTGCCGACGTCGCGCTTGCTGCCGGCTTTCTCGTCCTTCGATCCCCTGAAGCGCTGCTCTTTGAATTCCTTCAACGCATCCTTGAGCTGAGTCTTGATCTCATCGTTCAGCTCTTTCTTCTCGCGAATCGCTTGCAGCACCTGCGGCTTGCTGTTGTCCAGGAACTGATACAACTCGCCTTCGAAACGGCGGATATCTTCCACCGCAACGTCGTCCAGGTACCCGTTTCCACCCGCAAACAAAATCGCCACCTGTTTCTCGACCGGAATCGGCGAGTATTGGCCCTGCTTGAGCACTTCCACCCAACGCTTACCGCGATTCAGCTGGTCTTGTGAAGCCTTATCGAGATCCGAACCGAACTGCGCGAATGCTTCGAGGCTCCGGTACTGCGCCAGTTCCAGACGCAGGCTGCCCGCCACCGTGCGCATCGCTTTGATCTGCGCGCTGCCGCCGACGCGGCTCACCGAGAGACCCACGTTGATCGCCGGCCGCACGTTGGAATTGAACAGATCGGTCTCGAGATAGATCTGGCCGTCAGTGATCGAAATCACGTTGGTCGGAATGTAAGCGGAAACGTCGCCTGCCTGCGTCTCGATGAAGGGCAGGGCCGTCAGCGACCCGCCGCCTTTCTCATCGCTCAGTTTCGCCGCACGCTCGAGTAAACGGCTGTGTAGATAGAACACGTCACCCGGAAAGGCCTCGCGTCCCGGCGGACGTCGCAGCAATAGCGAAATCTCGCGGTACGCCGCCGCATGCTTCGACAGATCGTCATACACGCAGAGCGCATGCCGCTTCGAATCCCGGAAGTACTCGCCTATCGAGCAGCCCGCATACGGCGCGATGTATTGCATCGGCGCCGGATCGGAAGCGGTCGCCGCCACCACGATGCTGTATTCCATCGCCCCATGCTCTTCAAGAATCCGTACCACCTGCGCGACCGTCGAGCGCTTTTGCCCGATTGCAACGTAGATGCAGATGACTCCCTGGCCTTTTTGATTGATGATCGTGTCGAGCGCGACCGTTGTCTTACCGGTCTGCCGGTCACCGATGATTAGTTCGCGCTGTCCGCGCCCGATCGGGACCATCGCATCGATGGCTTTGATTCCGGTCTGCAGCGGTTGCTTCACCGATTGCCGGTCCACCACACCAGGCGCCAAACGCTCGAGCGGATTGAACTCGGTGGTTTCGATCGCGCCTTTCCCGTCGATCGGCGCTCCCAGCGCGTTTACCACCCGGCCCACCATCGCCTCGCCCACCGGAATCGACATGATGCGGCCGGTTCGCCGAACCTGGTCACCCTCTTTGATCCCTGTATAGTCGCCCAGAAGCACCGTGCCGACCTGGTCTTCTTCCAGGTTCAGCGCGATCCCTACCGTCTCCGGCCCGAACTCTACCAGTTCGCCCGCCATCACGTTCTCGAGGCCGAAAACGCGCGCGATACCGTCCCCAACGCTGATCACCGAACCCGTCTCAGACACGTTCGCTACCGCGTCGAAATTCTGGATCTCCGACGAAAGAATGCGCGAAATTTCATCTGCTCTGATTTGAGCCATACTGTTCCAATCTTTCTAAGCCTTTTATTCGTTAGAGCGACGATAACAGGCGCGTCCGGATGCTCTCTAGCTTGCCGCGAACCGTCGCATCATACTCGACCGACGCGACGTGCGCCCGGATCCCGCCTATCACCGCGGGATCCACTCGATAGTGCCCTCTGATAAACTTTCCCAGCTTGTCTCCCAAAGCCCGCTCTATATGCTCGCGCTGCTCAGGGGCAAGTTCATGCGCCGACGTGATCTCCGCCGGTATCCATCCGGTTCGCTCATCGACGATCAGATCGAAATTCTGCTGCATCGCAGCCAGCTCGTGACTGCGCCGGTGAGCGATGACCACCAATAAGAAGTTCTTGATCAGCCGGTGCAATCCTAACGCGTCCGCGAGCTTGCCGATCACCGCCTGCTTGCGAGCCTTGTTAATCGCCGGCGACAGCATCACCTGCTGAAGTTCCTTCGAAAAGCCGATGGTATCTGCCGCGCTCTTCAGCTGTTTGCTCGCCTCTTCGGGATCTAGCCCCGCGTCCGGAGCGAATACCGCGTTCGCCAGAGCTTCGGCATAGTGTGTGGAAAGCGCGTCCATCATCTAATTCTTCCCGCGTTCGATCAGGCGAATGAAATCGTCTATCAGGTTTTCGGGCTCGCCTTTCGCAAACCGATCCTGCAAGCGGCGCTCGGCCAGCCCCAAAGCCAGTTCCGCCGTATGCTGCTGCACCCGGTTCGACGCCTCTTTCCGCAGCGCCTCTACCTCGTTCGCCGCATTCTGGTGAATGCGCGTTACCTCGGCCTCGGTTTGCTGGCGGACGCGGTCGTGCTCGCGCTCCATCTCGAGGCGCGCTTCTTCGCGAAGCCTGTTCACTTCGTCCCCGAGCTTCGCCATCTTTCTGTCGATATCGGAGTACCGGAAATCCGCCTCGATCTTCAGGCCCGTTGCGTCTTTAATCGCCTTTTGGATATCCAGCGAACGGGCATTGAAGAATCCGGGCGCGTATTTCGCGAGCAGCCATGCCATGCCGGCGACGAACAATCCGGTGTTGATCAGCTTCCACTTGCCTACTCGGTCAAGTGCCGCCGTCTCTTGCGCCTGTTGCTGCGTCTCCTGCGCGGCCGCGTAGCTCGCGCAGCTTAGGAAGAATAGCCCGCCGCAAAATGTCAGCGCTAGCAGATGCCGACGCCACGAAACTTTCGACCTCGTCACGCGGCTCTCCGCGACAGAAGCGAACTTACGATACTTTCGCTCAGCCCTTCGACTCTGCTATCGAGCTCTGCCTGAGCGCGCTCCGCCTCACCCGCAATCTGCCGCCGCGCTTCTTCGATCTGCTGATCGACCTCAGCGCGCGCTTTTGCTATGGCTTCGGCCTGTTCATCCGACCATTGACGCCGGAGCTTCTCGTGCTCCTGATAAATCTCGCCTCGTGCGATTTGTAGCGCCCGCTCGAATTCCGAATTCTTCTTGTCCGCCGCTTCGAACGCTTGTTGAGCAAGCTCCCGCATACCCTCGGTGGCTTTCCTGCGATCTTCGAGAATCGCGCCGACCGGCCTGAAAAAGACCCGCTTTAAGTACCACACCAGAAACAGGAAAAAGATAACGGTAGGAACTGCTTCAAGCAGCAGGTCAGCGAGGGCCTTGAGTGTTGCTTCCATGCAGAGCTGAGTTAGGGTAGAGTGTGACCGGATGGTGCGCTCTTCCCTGGAACACACCTCGGATGACTGCGGACTTCCCTAAAGATTTACGCTAGCATAGCGGAAATCTTTTTGGTCAGTTTTGCTCGGCTTCGGCAGCTGCGAAGCGTCCCCGCACGAGTGCCGTTTTCCGTGTAAGATAAATAAAGGTTATACATTTGACTCTATTCCTTTCCTACCCCCAGGCGCGGGTGAGCGCCATCCGCTAGCCGGCATGTATCCACCGAGAAATTTCCCGCCCCGCCGGCCTAGAATCCGAGAGAACGTAAACGAAGCGATCCGAGCCAGAGAAGTTCGAGCTGTGTTCCCGGATGGCTCCGTCGAGGTGATGCCGACACCCGCTGCGGTGCGCAGAGCCCAGGAACTCGGACTCGACCTCATCCTGATCGCCCCTACCGCTGAACCACCCGTTGCCAAAGCGATGGATTACGGGCAGTGGCAGTACGAGCAGAAAAAGAAGCAGCACGAAACCAAGAAAAAGCAGCACGTCATCCAGGTCAAGGAGCTGAAGTTCCGCCCCAACACCGACGACCACGACTACGATTTCAAGAAGAATCATGCGATCCGCTTTTTGAAAGACGGGAACCGCGTGAAGGCGGTCGTTCAGTTCCGCGGGCGCGAGATCGCGCACGTCGACCTCGGTAAGAAGCTGTTGCTGAAGTTTGCCGAAGATTTGAACGGAGTAGGTTCGATCGAAGGTCAGCCGCGGCTCGAAGGCCGCAACGCCCATCTGATCATCAGTCCGGTAAAAGTGGTTGCCCCTCCCAAGAAGAAGGCAGACAAGGCCAAAGAAGACGGCCTGCCCAACGCCCCTGCTGCTCCGGCCTAAACCGCCCGGCCGAAGCCGCTGATCCTACTTACCCGGCCGGCTCTGTGTCCGAAACTCGTATTGCTGAATTTGCAGTGCGAGTTGTCCCTGATGGTGCCGCGTTACCCGTCCCCGAGCTACCAGATTCAGCAGACAGCGATCGTTCAACTGCGCCGGCCAGCTGATTGAAAGTTCCAGGCGCGTCCCGATCGGCAGATCATGATCGGACGTGAAAAGCACTCCCGAGCTGCTGATGTTCAA
This sequence comes from Terriglobia bacterium, assembly GCA_963723645.1. Classification (GTDB taxonomy): domain Bacteria; phylum Acidobacteriota; class Terriglobia; order Bryobacterales; family Bryobacteraceae; genus Bog-105. The sequence continues at coordinate 1,217,216 of CAVRRR010000001.1, read as the reverse complement.
AGTCTTTCCGTTTCCAGCCAGGGTTTCCGTCCGTTGATTTAAGGTCTTATACCGGACGTCTCGCTCGATCGGAAAACGGCTCGACCTGCGTCTTTCCGAAGACATAGTCTCAGACGACTGGCGCTTGTTTAGAAAAAGCGTAGCTTCCGACACCTGCTAAAAGGCTCCAGTTCTTAAGATTACAATGAATTTACTCGCCACGTTTGTTCTCCTCCGGCTCGCGCCCTGCCTTCTGCTGCTTGAGCCATTCCAGTCTTTCCTTCACCCGCTGTTCGAAACCGCGATTAGTCGGTTCGTAAAACACACGATCCTTCAAACCAGCCGGAAGGCATTGCATGCCCGTCACCGCGTCCTGCTCCGCGTGCGCGTGGCGATATCCCTCCGAGTACCCCATTTCCTTCATCAAACGCGTCGGGGCGTTTCGCAAGTGCAACGGTACAGGTTCGGCTACCGTTGACTCTATGGTTGCATTCACCTTGTTCAGCGCCTGATACACCGCGTCCGACTTCGCGGCAAGCGACAAGTAGATAGTGAGTTGGGCGAGCGCTAAATCTCCTTCGGGTATGCCTAGGAAATGTACGGTCTGCATGCAGGCCTGTGCCTGCTCCACAGCGCGCGGGTCCGCCAACCCAATGTCCTCTATCGCCATTCGTACCAGCCTTCTGGCCAGGTACATCCGATCCTCTCCCGCTGTCATCATGCGCCCCAGCCAATACAGCGCTCCATCCGGATCGCTCGAGCGTACAGATTTGTGCAGCGCCGAGATGAGGTTGAAATGCTCCTCTCCCGATTTGTCATACAGCAAGATCTTCCGCTGCAGCGCCCCCGCCACCGCTTCTGGCCCGATTTCTCCGTCTTCGGCAAGCTCGGCCGCTACCTCCAGTGTATTCAGGGCTGAGCGGGCATCCCCGTTAGATCCTGTAGCTATCTCATCGAGCAGATCGGCAGAAATCTTTAACGCAAGTTGACCCAATCCCCGCCCCGGAGTTTCCATCGCGCGCCGTAGAAGTACGAGTACTTCGCTCCTTTCGAGCGCTCGCAGCGTATATACCCGCGTTCGCGACAGCAGCGCCGAGATGACCTCGAAAGAAGGATTCTCCGTTGTGGCCCCAATCAGGACCACATCGCCCCGCTCCACGTGAGGCAGAAAAGCGTCCTGCTGCGCCTTGTTGAAGCGGTGAATCTCGTCGATGAACAGCACCGTCTTTCGCCCCATGCGGCGCGCCTTCTCGGCATCGCTCATCACGGCCTTAATTTCCTTTATGCCGCTCAGCACCGCGCTGAACGGGATGAAATCGGCCCGGCTGCGGTGGGCAATCAGCGACGCCAGCGTCGTCTTGCCTGACCCCGGAGGTCCCCATAGAATGAGAGAGGTCAAGTGCCCGCTCTCGATCTGCGCCCGGAGCGGTTTCCCCGGTCCTAAAATGTGCTGCTGCCCAACATATTCTTCGATCGTTCGTGGCCGCATCCGGTCCGCCAGCGGGCGTCCCGTTAAGTCTTCCGCTTCTCCGGGCAACGTCGTATCGAATAAGCTCACTCTGCCCCTCTCTGGCGTGCCGCCTCGAACAGCGCGATCGAGCAGGCCACTGCGGCGTTCAGCGATTCCACTCGGGCAGTCGGGATGCGCACTGGTTCTGCTGCCCCGAGAAAGTCTTCCGAGACGCCCGCTCCCTCATTCCCCGCCACCAGCGCGCATGCCCTCCCGAAATCGCAATTCGCAAGTGGCAATTTGCCTTTTCCCGCCAATGCGTACACTCTTAACCCAGCAGTCTTAAGCCCACTCCTGATTTCCCGTCGCGCAACACCTTCGAGGAACGGCAGTCGGAACAGCGAGCCCGCTGCTGCCCTGAGTACTTTTCCGTTCGATACACGCGCGCAGCCCTCCGACAAAACCGCCCCGCTTGCGCCGAACGCCTCGGCGGACCGTATGATCGTCCCCACATTTCCGGGGTCCTGGATGCCGTCCAGCACAACCGCTAGTGCCTGCTTGCCCGCCGTTATGTCAGCCCACGTCCAAAGCCGCGGCCGCACCAGCGCCAGAACTCCTTGTGTAGTCTCAGTGCTTGCGATTGCCGCGAACGTGCGCTCGGCCACCTGCGTAATCAAACCTTCATCTCCGTCGAGAAGTCCGGAAAACCGCTCGGCCGCCGAACTCGTGTGGAAAATCTGCTCCACCGTCCAGCTGCTTCGTCGAGCTTCTTCGAGCAGGTGGGGGCCTTCCGCCACGATGGTTCCATCCGGCATGGGCCGGCCCGAACTAGCCGCCTTTCGAATTTCCCGCAGCTGTGGATGATGAACGCTTGTCAGCTGCACAGTGACTCATACCCGCAGTAGGCGTAGACTGGAAAGTTCACAAACTCGATCCGCGCTTCCGAGACAGGACTGTGACGTCCCTGCTTCGGGCGCTCCCAATTAAATGCAAGAGCTGAAAGAAGCGGCATGCGGCGCGCTTTAGCCGGCCTGTTCCTCCTGCTCCCGGTTCTGCTCCTAGCCTACCTGTTCTACGTGGCAAAGCAAATCGCGCAGCAGTCCACTACCGACGACGCCCAGAAAGCCGACGTCATCATCGTGATGGGCGCCGCGGAGTATCATGGCCGCCCTTCACCCGTCCTTCAGGGTCGCCTGAATCATGCGCTCGTGTTGTATCTCAAAGGCCTTGCGCCTTACATCTTGACCACAGGCGGAGCGGGCGGTGATCCCGATTTCACCGAAGGCGAAGTGGGACGCGCTTATCTCACTCGTCACGGCGTTCGCTCGGAATCCATCATTACCGAAAAACAGGGCTCGACCACTGTTCAGAGTCTTGCTTCCGCGGCTGAAACCATGCACCGTATGAACCTCCACGCCTGCATCGTCGTAAGCGACGGCTACCACATTTACCGCGTTAAGCGTCTTCTCCAGTCCCACGGCTTCAAAGTGTATGGCTCCCCGCGACCGCCGGCAGGTTCTCTCACTGACGCCGAACTTCGCTGGCTCTATCTCAAGCAGGCTGTCGGGTTCGTCCTCTGGCAGGCGGGAATTAACGTCTAAATACCCCGCCGCTAGGTGACGCTCACCGGGACCTCTGCGGCGGTTTTGACAGGTGGCTCGCCCGGCCGCGCTAGATTTTTCATCACGACGCGCGCCGGGTTGCCCATCACAACTGAATACGCCGGAACATCCGTAACCACCACGCTGTTGACACCGATGACTGCGCCTTCCCCCACCGTGACGCCTTTGAGGATGAACGCATTCTGGCCGATCCAGGCGTTCTTGCAAACGCGCACCGGTTTGATCTCTTCGGGTTTAGGCGGTAAGTCCGCGATCCGGTCCGCGGTGTCCCGCGGATGCGCATCGGAATCCATGAACCGGACCCCGGAGGCCACGTTCACGTCGTCCTCGATCACGATCTCTTTATTCACCAGAAACACCACCAGGTGACCGATGTCCACCCGGTTTCCCAGCACTAGGCGCGGTTCGTCGAAGATGCGGCCGCTCACCACGTCTACCTTGCCGAAGAAATTCACATCGTCCCCGATGTAAATCTTCGCGTGGCTGATCACAAAGGGCATGCGCGTGAGCCGGAACCGTTTGCCCACCGATTCGCATCGGCCCCGGAACAGCGGTTCGCGTATGAAGTAGCTGAATGCCCAGCGCACCGTTTCGGCCACTGCGGCCTGCAGGTTGAAGCCTAATCGAAGCAACGGGTTCAGAAATCTGGGCAACGGCAGCGTGCTGCCCAGCAGTCCCTTGGCGACCGATCGCAGGAACCGGTAGAACGGCGTCTCTCCACGTTTGATTTTCAGGATGAGCTTTTCCAACATGGCTTTTTAAGATCTCTGCTTCTCCAGCAGTTCCACCACGAGTCTCTCGGGCGTGACGAACCAGGCGATACGCCGTCCTTCGAAGGCTACCGCCGGGCAGGGGCGCTGTATCACCGACGCCTTCCGCGCCCGGAATGCCGCGAGCGCCTCCTCGATGTTATCTACCTCGTAGCAAAGATGGTGCTGTCCGCCGCCCCGCTCGAGAAACTTGGTCACCGGTGACTCGGGACTGGCCGGTTGCACAAGCTCGATCTGTGCGCATGCCGGTGCGCTCGAAAGAAAGGTGACTTTCACCTTCTGCTTCGGATCTGCGTAAATGGCGCCGTCCCAGCTCATGCCGAGCGAATCTTTGAACCCTTCCACCGACTTCTCGATGTCGGAAACCACAAATCCGACGTGATGCAGGCGCAGGGCGAACCCCAACGGGGCTGCCGGATCAGGCATTGACCGCGGTTGTCTTTAGGTATTCGTAGATCTTCGAGAACGAATCCAGGTCTCCCACCAGTTCGAGATCCATCGTAATCTGAAACTCGTCCTCGATCACGTTGAGCAGCGTGATCGCCGCTATCGAATCCCACGCCGAGACTGAACTCTGCGACGCGGCCGGGATCTCGGTCGCGGGCATCTCCGGAAATACCGTCTCAAAGCACTTGATCAGGCGTGTCTTGGTTTCATCCATGCAGCGTTACTCCAGTCTTCTCCTCAACTTGATGGTAAAGGGCAGGGCAGAAGCTCTCAAATTGGGCGCGGCTGATAAAGAGAGACGGTTGCGGCGCGCCGCCCACGATCGACGCGAAAAACTCCTGCAGCGGGCCGTTCTTGGCCGTTGCAGCGAAACGGCACTGTACAGATTCTGCTCCGAATTTTTCAAAAAGGCGGCTCAGCGTCTGATGCTCTATGCGCCGGCTGAAAGCACGGCAGCTCATTACCCACGTCTCGATCTCGACCGACTTGCGCCGCTGAAGACCTTGCAAAACCGCAATCGTGCCTAGCGGGCCGAATCTGTCCTCATACGCCACTGTCACCAGAAACGCGCCCGGCCGCTTAGCTCTGCCCTGCCATTCGGATTGATCTAGACGCTCGCCGTTCAGGTTGAACTGATTCGTCTTATTCACCAGCTCGAGAGTTCTCGGGTTTCCGGGCGAGGCGTCGAAATCGAACACTACTTTAGCCTGGATCGTACTGAGAAAGTCATCGCCCGCAGCCGCGTTGGCTGCTTGATCCTGGAATTGGGCGCCCTGTCGGATGCTTTCGAGCCGCAGCGAGTCCGCTTCGCTGAGTTCAGCTTTGCCGCAAAGGTCTCGCAATCGCCTGAGCAGCGCCAGAACCCCGTTGTAGTCGCCCGCCGGAAACGAAAGACACGTGATACCCGGATGCGCATTGACCACTTCCGCCAGTTCGAGTGGTGTGTCGTCAACGAAAGCCACGCTGTCCGCCAGAACGTTCCATTGCTTCAAAATTCGCTGCACGGATTCTGACTTGGGCGACCAATGCACCTCGACTGGAAAGATTTTTTCGGGCGAGATCAGCAGATCCTTGCGCTCGAGAGCCTTGCTAACCACCGCCGGATCGTTCTTGCTTGCGATCCCGACCAGCACTCCTTGATCCGCAAGCGCAGCCAGCAGCTTCTGGTAGAGACCATGCAGGTAATAGCGCGTGGCTGGGTCCCAGCGGACTGCATCGGGTCCTATCTCCCCCACTAAGCCGCTCCAGAACGTGTTATCGAGGTCAGTGATCACGCCCTTCAGCGGCTGCGCCGGCCGAAGCTGCCGCCCCAGAGCCAGCGCCACCTGATCCGCATGAGCAAGCGTGTAAGGAAACCCGATCAGGAGCTCCGATTTCAGGTCGAAACGGCCGGCAAATGGGGAGTGCTCACTCAGCCATGTCTCATTCACCACTCGAAGGTGCTTGCGGGCGCTGACGCGTGCCGCGAAGTCCATCAACTCGCGGCGGAGCAGGATTTCCACCTGCCCGGCTTGCCACGTTGCCGGATGAAATACCGGGAGCAGCGGTAAAGTTGGCAGCGAGACCGCGACCGCTATGCCGGCGGGAACCTTCGCGATCGCGCTCTCGATCCGCCCGAGCATCATCCGCGCAGTCTCGAGCACGTCGGCCTGTAAACTCTTCCCCCACGCCGCTCCCTCCCGGTATCTCAGGCGTGGATCGACATCTCCCCATTCGACAACCACCGCGACCGCCGAGCACCCGGCCGCTTGCTCTATAGTCCCCGCCAGGTCACCGAAAATTCCTTCTTTCACGATCACCCGGCGTCCCGGCGTAACACTCTGCAGATGACCCGTTAATAAGGTCTTTAGGTGAAGTGGCGTAAAGCTGCATGCAAGCAGGATTTCGAACGTCTCACTGAGGCCCTGGGCGCCCCGCTGGATCTCTAAGGCTTCGGTAATCGTCACTCTGTTGTAAGAAGTATGCTGGTCACAGTACCGGTCTCTCCTCAATTCTCGCAGGTGAGCGGCCGTGCGGGGTACATTCTCCCTACTACGCCCGGGAGTTACCGTCGCGTTCGCCCGCCCCCCGGACTCGTGATTTTCCTACGTTGTAATCTGGAGAATTCACCGCGACCAGTAAGGATCACAACGGAGACTATTTGCCCTGCTCAGCCGCGGCGTTTTGAATCCCGGCAGTTAAGCAATAAACATGAATTCTGGTGAACTCGACGCCATCTATAATCAACGATTCAACGCGCACATCGCCTACCGGAACGAAATTTGGCAGGTGCTCGTCGCACAGTTTTTCTCGCATTTCATTCCCTCCAATGCCGCGGTTCTGGACGTTGGCTGCGGGTACGGGGAGTTCATCAACAATGTCGCTTGCCGCCAGAAGTATGGCATTGATCTCAATGCACGCTCCAGGCAGCAGTTGAAGCCCGAGGTCAATTTCTTCGAACAGGACTGCTCTGCTCCTTGGCCTCTCCCGGACGAGTCTCTGGATGTTGTCTTCAGCAGCAACTTCTTCGAGCACCTCCTCTCGAAACAGGCCTTGGCCGATACCATCACCCAGGCGCGGCGATGCCTGAAACCGGGAGGCCGCATGATCGCGATGGGCCCGAATATCAGATTCATCGGCGGCGCATACTGGGATTTTTGGGATCATCATCTCGCGCTCACCGATTCCTCCATCACCGAAGCACTCCGCGTGCAGGGCCTGAAAATCGAACGGGTCTACGATCGTTTCCTCCCGTACACGATGGTGAACCGCAGGGCAGTTCCATCCGCCCTCGTCTCTGTTTACCTGAAAATGCCGCCGTTGTGGCGCATCTTCGGCAAGCAGTTTCTCGTCTTTGCTCGCAAACCTTGACACTACGGTCGTGGTTTATGCTTTACCGAAGGTGATGGAGAACCGCGATCCGGATATTCTCGGTGACAGACTAGCGGACCGGATCGCAATCGCCTTCTGCCTCGCTGCACTGCTTTACATTCTGTGCGGATTCATCTCGCGCGCCGGTCCCAAGCCAATCGTTCCGGTTTCCCTCACGCCCTTGGATGCGGGCGCGCCCAAACTCTCCGGCAGCGCCTTTGCGCCCGGCGCCGTTTCGAACCTTGCCCGCCCAGGCTATATCAAAGGGCCCCTCGATCTCTACGGCTCGTTCCTCGAACGGGGAGATTCCACCGGCTCTATGACGAGTCCCTTCTTCAAAGCTGTCCCCGAATTCTACATCTTTGTCAGCGGATATCCTAATCGCCCAGGCAATCGCCTTCTCATCGAAGTGGTCACAGCCGATGGCAAGTCTGTCCGGCTGCAAGTCGCTCCGTTCGAGGACACGGGCAGCAAATGGCTGCTCAAACGGATGTCGCTGCGCACGATCGCGGGCGCGCAGCGTTTTCGGATCCTGGCTACCGATGCCAACAAAGGGCCGGACGGATGGCTGGGCTTCTCGCTTCCCTTTGAAGACGCTCAGGAACATGGCAGAACGGGACTGCTCATCCCGAAACAGCTCGCACTTGCCCTGCTTTCCGCGGCCGCCGCCTTTGTCGCCCTTCTCGCCCCCGGTTTTATGCTTCGCCGCAAACTGAGCGCTCGCGGCAGCACGCTATTCTCCCTAATCTGGGTAGCCGTTCCCGGCCTGCTTGGCCTCGCTCTCCTCGGTCTGTTTGCCTGGTTCGGGCCGCGCCACATCAAGGCCGCCGTCATTTGCCGCATTATCCTCTTGCTCTTTTTTGCTTTCGCTGCTCGGCACTTTATCCGCTTCCGGTTCTCCTCCGTCGTTACCAGAACAGAGCTGCGCGTGCTCCTCGTCATCGTTGTGCTTGCCGCAGTCAGTGGCGCGAAATCCATCTACTCGCTGGGCCCCGTCGGCGAACTCTACCACGATGAAATCTCTCGCATTCTCGAGATTGGTGGCCGTACCGATAGCCGCCTGCCCTACTACGTGGCGCAGTTGGTCGGCCTGCGCCAGGGACCCGCCAGTCCCTTCGCCCGCGAGCTGTACGCGACCTGGGCCTTCTCCGATCGCGGTCAGTTGGTAGCCCTCGCTGCTGCCCCGATCGTTCTTGCCGGCCCGGCCTACATGCCCGACAACAAGCCCCAGGAAGTGTGGACCGTCTTCGATCCTCAGGGATTCACGGCTTATCGTCTCTCGATGATTGCCTTCGCCGCCTGTACCCTGCTGTCGGTGTTTGGCCTCTCGCGCCTTTTTCTCTCAGAACCCTGGTCGCTTTTCGCCGTTCTCGTTACCGCAACCGCGCCCTTTTTCGTGCACGAGACCTATTACACCTGGCCGAAAATGGAAGCTGCCGCCTTCGTTCTGCTTGCCGGCTATCTCGTTCTCCGGTCCCGCTTCTTTCTGGCAGGACTTGCTCTCGGCCTCGGTTACCTCTGCCATCCGTCGGCTCTCTTGTCCGCCCCAGCGCTTTGCGGCCTTATCCTCTTGTTTCCCTGGTTCGGCGGGCAGAGCGCAGCCTTCTCCTGGCGGCTGCTCAAACCATGGCTGTGGCGATCCGTTCTGCTGTGCACCGGCCTTGCAGTCTGGCTTCTGTTCTGGCGAGGCGTGAACGGGCCCAATTACACCCAAGGCAAATTTCTCAGCTTCGCGCTCGCCTCCGGTAATGCCTCCCGCACTCCCGCGCATTGGCTCGAATATCGCTGGGTTTCATTCCTCAACACCCTGGTCCCGCTCAACCAGTTCCTCTTTCACGCTGCCGACGAGAACGTAAACGCGATCGAAGGCCCTTCGCCTCCGCTTGTCCGCTTCTTCGTGCAGCCCTGGTCTGCGCTCCCGTTTGCGGTTGGCATTGCTTACTTCTTTTGCCAGTTCCGCTTCGTCTTTCTCGGCATCGCGAAAGCGCGGAGCTGGTTCGTGCTTCTGCTCGTCGTACCGTTCCTGATCTTCACCGCCTACATGGGCATTGATAGCTCAGGCATGCTGAAAGAAGGTCTGCACGCCTGGGTGCTGACTCTTCTGATCTTCTCCGTCGTTATTTGGAAAAAGTATGGCGGTGGCTCTCAGATTTTCTGGCGAGTCTGCAACTGGGCTCTTCTCAGCAGAGCGGCTGATCTTCTCCTGATGATGATCCTGCCTGTCATCTGGACCCAGCACGCGCTCGTTCGCCCGCCCTTCACGCTGACCGACGTGCTCGCGCTTGCCACCATGATCGCCGGAACGATCTGGCTCTGCCTTTACACCTTCAAATGCGGAGAAGCGCTGCGCCTCGAGAACACAGGCGAGCCTATCGTCCAGTCTCTACCGTCGCGATCCCTATAACGCCCTCGCATCCGTTCCGGAGCTTCGCCTGCGCTTCGATCGAGTGTGTTCCCGGGCCCATCTTCGAGAGGTCCAGGTTCCCCTCCCAGCCTTTGTCCTTCACCGCGCCGCCTGGAAACTTCCGATCGACGTCCGGACGCGGCTTGTCCGGTTTCAGCGATAGAGCCACATTTCCATCTACGAAAATCGAGATCTCTTCCACAGGATCAAGCGCATTGACCCAACCCACCACCGGCACCGATGCACTTACCCGCGCATGATCTTTCGGCGTGTCGAGGAAACCCGTCGGTAAATCCTCACAACTCTGCGCGCCCTTCTTTACCAGTTGCATGGTCCACCCGTCCGGATAGAGCGGAAACACCATTGCTCTCCCGCTCGGCAGGCTGTCGAAGCGCCGCGCGTACTCCGGGAAACTATGGTTGGAAAAGGCCGGATACTCCCAATCCCTCATCACTCCGAAAATTAGCAGGAACGCTGCCCCGCCGCCGATAATGCGCATCGGCCGCGAACGCTGCTGCGCTGCACACCACAGTACGGACCACACAAATGCCAGCATCGGGAAGAACCAATAACGCAACCCTGGTGCATCCGCTAACACCGGCCATTGCGGCTGGTTGTCGCTGATCATGGGGTTGTGGAGCGATGCCGCGTAGAGCGCAAACGAATACAGCACGAACAGCTTCAGCTCGAGACTGGCCCGTAGCAGACAGTAAACGACGATGCTGGTGCCGAGAACACCGGCAACTAGCAGCAATCCAATCGACGATCGCGACGCAAGATGATTCTGCCCCAAAAGCGCGCCCAGATACACGTCGCCGATGAGCATCCGGACGAACAGCACGGCGTTCGCTCCGAGCGTCTCTTGTGACCTGGTGGCTTCGGCGGTCGTTATCAGTGCATGCAGTTGAATCGCGGAACAAGCCGCCAGCAGGAACGCGAGCACTACATGCCAGAGGTCGCGGCGCTTCCACCAGACCGCGCAAGCTACCGGCAGCAGCACCAGGCAAAATGGACCCGTCAGCCCGCACAGTAACATCACGGCCACGTCGAACGCGAGCCACACCTTCCTGCGCGATGGAACCGCCAGCACCACCAGCGCGGCGAACAGCGCCATATGCCACTGCGCTTCCGTGATCGCCGCATCGAGTTCCCTTGAATTTGGCAGCGCCAGGTAAACCGCTGCCATGAACATACGAAGGTTCAGATCGCCAAGCCGCGACAGCCTGCCCGAAAGCAGCAGCGTCACCGGAAAAACCTGAATCGCGATTGCAATAAGATTTAACGCGAGCGGCGCCCACCGCAGTGGCACAAGCAGCGAAAGCGCGGCCGACAACCGCGGTAGCGTCTGGAAGTACCCGGTATGCGAAATAAACAACGCGTGCAGCCAGCCCAGGTTGTAGGCATCCGCATACCAGAACATGCCGTCCTCTGCAAAGAACTGCGGATGGAGTAAGGCGTCCGGCCGCCTTGAGATCACCGCCAGAACGGCAATACAGAAAACCAGGAGTTGGGTGCGCCATCGCAACCCGAAAGGAGTTTCTTTGGTAACGTGCGTTGTGTCTAAACGGAAATATTCAGTGCTCATCCGTGCTGCGTTTACTGCATGCCGCGCTTTACGGACGCGGTGTGGAAGCCGACACTACGATCCAGGGATTGGCTTTCAGATCTTCCAGCTCACTGCTCTGCCACGCGTATTCTTTGTGCGCTTTGAGAAATTCCTTCGCGTGAAAGGCAACTCCGCAGGGGTGGCCGGCGCCCGCCGAAAACGACATCTTTTCCGCCATTGCGCTGTCCGTTACCTTCGCCTCTACCGCACCCGCTGGTCCATACGGATCCTGCCAGCCTTTCATGCCGCGGTTCGATCGGTCCACGTGTCCGCAGAGCGTCCGCTCGTTGGGGTCGATCTCTTTTGTGATCATGTCGTAGTGGTCGGTCTCAAACCGCTGGCCCGCCGCGACGTCGATCTTGCCCTTGTTCTCCGCCATCAGTTGGTTCCAGCGGCGCAGGCGCACCAGGTTCGGTGTATTGGGATCGTTTGTCGGAAAATCCGTCTCCTCTGCAATCAGCTTAGGATTGATCGGAAAGTTCGAGCCCACGAAAAAGCCGTCACTCGTGCGCTCGAGCGTCACATACTTCAGGCCTAGTTCAAGCCGTCCGATCTCGTTCGTCTTGCGGTCCCCTACCAGCCAGGTATTCGCGTAGCCGCCGTTATTGCCCTGCTCCATGATGCGCGCAAAATCGTCAATCGATTCGGCGTACTGCATGGCCCGGCGTGCGCGTGCGAATTCGGGCACTGCCTTCTCTTTGAAACCGTGGAAGCTCCCGATTGTCGTCTCGGTGATCATGATGCCGGCATCGTTGATTCCGAAATCATCCCCACTGTGAATCAATCCCGCAACCCCGTCCATAATGAGATGGTGACCGCCGGCCGGTTTGATGTCGAAGATGATCTTCCACCGGCTGCCGCTCAGATAGTCGCTCCAGTTGTTATGCCCGATTACGATGCGCCCGTCCTTGGTATAAGCGCCCGTTGCCACAAATGCACTGCAATGGTCGCCGACACTCGCCGGAACGCCTCGCGACGCGCGCTGCTCGGATTCGCCGTAGTAGTACGGAAACTCCATGAACGCATTCATCGCGACAACATCCATCAAGTCGAGCTTCGAGCCATGAGCCTGCGCTCCCGCCACAATCCCCTTCAGCTCCTGCCGGTACTCTTCCGGCACGCCCGGCCAGAACACCTTCTCCGCCGCGGCGCGCAGTTCCGGCCAACTGTGCTTGACCTCATGCGTCGCGCTTAATTCGATCGCCTTCTTAGCATCTTCCAGTTCCGTCGTGAGCAGATATCCATGCTGGTAGCCCACCGTTGCAGGGTCGCCTTCCAGGTGAACAAAAACCCAGCCTGCCTGTTCCGGGTTTCTGAATGCTCCCGAGAGACGTGCATCTTTTCCCGGCGCCTCCGGAGAGCGCGCAAAGCCGAGAGCCGCAACCAGAACAAGCGGGGCTAGCCTGAATGACAAACTGGGCATGATTTCTCAGAGTACAGCACGTGCGCGCTCATTGAGCCATTGCGGTCGCGAGATGATAGTAAATGACGTGCCAACAGTAACTGAGCCGGTGGACCGGCAACAGCAGCTAAACTCGCTTTCCCTTCTTACCGTCATTGTGCTTCTGGCCACCGTGACGATGACCTTCGGAGCGCTCATTGCAGTCTTCATGATCCGCTCCCAGAGCCAGCAGTTCTGGGGACACATCCGCATCCCCGGCATCCTGTGGGCAACCACCACCGTTCTGCTCGCGAGCAGCGTGACCTTCGAAATGGCCCGTCGCCGGTTGCAGCACGCCGATCAGCGCGGCTTCTTCCGGTTGACTGCCTGGACAACCTCGCTAGGCGCGCTGTTTCTCGTCGGTCAGATTGCCGCCTGGCTGCAGATCCTCCATGGCGGCCTCATCCTTGCCCACAATCCCCATTCGTGGTTCATCTTCTTGTTTACCGGATTGCACGGGCTCCATATCGTTGCTGGCCTCGCCGGCTTGGCTTACCTGCTCTTCCGCACTCGGGAACCAGCGAGCGGACCCAAATACCAGATGCACACCCAAGCCGTCGCGAATGGCGTAGCCGTGTTCTGGCACTACCTCGATTTCATGTGGGTTCTGTTGTTTTTGCTATTACTCTTGTGGCGGCCGTGATATGCCGTCGCGCCCCGATAGCAGCCATTTCTTGACTACGGATACCAGCTGTTCGGCCTGGAATGGCTTCGACAGATAGTCGTCCATCCCTGCTTCCAGGCACCGCTCGCGCTCCCCAAGCAGCGCATTCGCCGTCACTGCAATAATCACCGGCTGCTTCCCGATCAGCCGCCGGATTTGTCGGCTCGCCTCGAAGCCGTCCATGGTCGGCATCTGGCAATCCATCAGAATCACGTCGTACGGCTCCGCGCTGTGCGCCGCCAACGCTTCGTTTCCATCCGACACCAAATCGATCTGAAACCCGGCTCGCTGCAGGATAAGCTTGCCCACACGCTGGTTGATTGCGTTGTCCTCGGCCATCAGTATGCGGAGAGATTGGTCGGTAGATAAGATTTCGCCCACAAAACGCCTCAGCTCTGAAACGGACGTCCGGATGCACGGGGCAAACCGTATCAGGCTGCTATTTCTAAAATGTTAGATGACAAACACGAAGTGTTTGGCTCGAACTCCCGGTTTTCGAAGCTTTCTTGGTCTGTTTTTTTACGATACCACTGAGGATCGTTCCGGAGACTTTTTAAGCTAAAAGCGACGATTTCAGTGAAATAGAATTTTTTTACTCTCAGGCGTTTCCTCGTCGCGCTCTACTTTGCCGTCGCGAATGTGAATTACCCGATGCGCATGCAGCGCGATATCCGGTTCGTGCGTAACCAGTACGATCGTGTTGCCTTCCGAGTGTAGCCTGGCGAAAAGCCCCATGATTTCATTACCGGTGTTGGTATCGAGTGCGCCTGTCGGCTCGTCCGCCAGCAGGATAGAGGGCCGGTTCACGAGCGCCCGGGCAATCGCGACACGCTGCCGCTGCCCGCCCGATAGCTCGTTTGGTTTATGATGCATGCGCCCTTCGAGATCAACCGAACGCAGCGTTTCCCGCGCCCGCTCCGCTCGTTCCTGCGCCGGAATACCCGCGTAAATTAAGGGCAGTTCCACATTATGCAGCGCGGAGGATCGTGCCAGCAGATTGAACGTCTGGAAAACGAAGCCGATTTCCTTGTTCCGGATTCGCGCCAGTTCGTCGTCTTCCATGTCGCTGGCCAGCTTCCCGTTTAGGTAATAGAGCCCCTTCGTAGGAGTGTCCAGGCAGCCGATCAGGTTCATCAATGTGGATTTACCGGAGCCCGACGGCCCCATGATCGCCACGTACTCACCCCGCCGGATGACGATGTCCACGCCCGAAACAGCATGGATCTCCTGGTCTCCCATGATGTACGTTTTCCAAAGGTCGAACGTGCGTATGACGATCCCGTCACGCTGGAGTTCCTGGCCCAGTTCTTCGCGCTGCTTGGAACTGAGCTCTTGGCTTACTTCGAGTGTTGCCATTTCAAAAACCTCGGCCGGGGCTAGCTTGACACCGGACCGGGAACCGGCTGTTTGTTGTCTACCTTCACCTTGGCGTCATTCCGGATCGTGCGAATGACCTGGTAACTACCTGTAATGATCTCATCACCATCCTTGAGGCCGTTCAGAACCTGCACATTTGTCGCGCCCGTTATGCCGGTCGCAACCTGCCTGAATGCCGCTTTGCCATCGTGAATTACGAACACACCCTGCTCTTCTTCCTTCGCCGCTTTCTGGGCTGCCGGCGTCATATCCGGTGCTTGCCCCGGCTTGTGCTGCTCCAGTTGCCCCTTCTCTCGAACGGTCAGGGCTTGAATCGGAATCGCGAGCGCGTGAGCTTCGGTTGCGGTCGTAATCTTCGCCGTGCAGGAAAGACCCGGCCGCACCAGGTCCTCCGGAATATCTAGCGCAATTACCACTTTGAAATCCTTTGCTTCCTGGCTCGATGTCTGACTCTGTGAAGCCGCCACACCCGACGATCGAAGCAACGCCGTATCGCCGATTTCGATCACCCGCCCTTTGAAGGTCTTGTTCGGAATCGCGTCAATCGAAACTTCCGCCGTTTGTCCCAGCTTCACGCTCACAATGTCCGTCTCGTCCACATGCAGTTCGGCCGTGATCAACGACATATCCGCAATCGTCATAATCGTCGAAGCCGCTGAATTTTGAACGCCGGGAACCACCGTTTCGCCCACCCGCACAGGAAGATTCGTTACAACTCCGTCCAGCGGAGCCGTTGCCGCATACTGAGCCAGCACATCGGATGACCGCGAAACCATCGCCTCATTCTGCGCCACCTTCTTCTGTGAGGAGGCAAGCTGCGCCGCCGCCTGCGCCCGTGCCGCTCGTGCCTGCTCTACTTTCTGGATCGAAGACTGCAGCGTCGCCACAGCCAGATCGTACGTCACCTTCTTCGCCTCGTAATCCTGTGAAGCAATTAGTTTGGCGTCGAAAAGGTCCTTGCTGCGCTTCAAGTCCATCTTTTTCTGCTCGAGGTCGGCCCGATCGTGATCCACCTGCGCCTGGGCTACCGCGATGTTGTCGTCTTGTGCCTTTTCTGACGCCTCGCTTGCTCCGGAGTCCGCGAGCGCTGCATTGAGAGCGGCCTGCTGCGCATTGAGGTCGGCCTTCGGCTGCACCGCTGCCAGCCGCGCCAGCACCTCCCCTCTCTTTACCCGGTCACCTTCTTTTACGTAAATCGCCGTGATCGGTGCAGGGCCCTGTGTGTTCGCCCCAATGTTGATGTAGTTACGTGGCTTTATCTCGCCCGACGCTGTCACGATCGAAGTCAAATCCATGCGGGCCACTTTTCCGGTCTGGACAGTCGTGATGCCTCTCTCGCTGATCCGGATGCTCGCCAGCACCGCTCCGCCGATCACGAGCAACAGGCCGATCAGTATCGTTATCTTCCACTTCTTCTTCAAAATTTGACCTCGTTCATACACAGACGGAAAAGCTGTTGCATGTGTTCCCAGTTTGTACTAAAATCCCAATCTCCCCGGACCTATATATACAGACGCTTTACACGCGCGTGTATACCGCATAGCACGCTGTAGGAGATCGTCCCGGCCCAGCGCGCGATCTGCTGCGCATCGATGCTCACCGATCCTTCAGCCCCGAGTAGCGTAACCGGATCACCTACCTTTACATCCGAATCGCTTACATCCACTGTCGTCAGATCCATGCTCACCGCGCCCACAATCGGCGCTAGTTTGCCCCGCGCAATCACGCTTCCCCGATTCCCCAGCCGGTGAGGAATTCCGTCCGCGTAACCCGCTGCCAAGACCGCTATCCGCATGGGCTGTGTAGCATGGTACATACCACCATATCCTATGAAAGCCCCCGCTGGAATCTCCTTCACTGAAAGCACGGTAACGCGCCAGCTGAGTGCCGGCTTCACCTGCAAGATCCTCGCGGGCGCATGCCCGCGCGCCGGCGAAATGTAACCATATATCGCGTGCCCCGGCCGCACCATCTGCTGCCACGCGTTTACCCGCCCATAGGCAACGGGAATGGTGCTCGATACATGCAGCAGCGGTGGACGAATGCCCGCACTGGCCAACGCTGCCGCCAGCGCTTCGAACGTCTCGATCTGATCGTCTGTCTGATGCGTCTGATAGTTGCCCGCTGAAGCGAAGTGACTCATCAGCCCTTCGACTTCCACATTCGTCGCCGCCAGAATCGCCTCCGCGACCGCTGCCGCTTCCGATCGGACGCCCAGCCTTCCCATGCCGGTGTCCACTTTCAAATGGCACCGATACCTCTCCGAGCGTGCGCCCGCCAGCCGGTTGAGCTCCGCCAGATCCTCGAATGAGTGAATCACCGGAGTTAAACTGTAGGCCAGCATTGCTTCCCGTGTGAACGGCAGAAAATCGGCCATCACCAGAATGCGGGTTCGAATACCCGCGTCCCGCAGCGCAATGCCTTCCTCGGTGTTGCTGACCGCCAGCCACCGCGCGCCATGCGCTTCAAGAACGCGCGACACCTCCACCGCCCCATGCCGGTACGCATCTGCTTTCACCACCGGCATCACCTCCACCTCCGGCCCGACCGTCCGGCGAATGGCTGCGAAGTTGTCTGCGATTCTTTGGCGTGAAATCTCCACCCAGGAACGGTATGGGAGCGCTGCCGGCGACGCGTACGGCTGCGCTTGCGCCGGCTCGACAGCCAGCAGGGAAGGATTCTTCATCTCGGAGTTATCAATCGGCGTAGCAGGCTTTCATACTGGTCGGTGACGATCTCCCAACTATAACGGCTTTGAATACGCTCCACGGCTCGCTTTCCCCAGTCCGCTCGTTCCCCGGCAGGCAGGTCAATAGCGTACTGTAATCTTCTCGCAAGGTCCTCTCGAGAAGCACTGAACGGCATCGCTGCCCCACCCGCCACTTCCAGACTCTCGGGCGTGTCCAGATAGAGCACGAGTGCCCCGCGTCCCATCGCCTCGATCAGCGCCGGATGCGTACCGCCCACTTCGGTCGCCTGCACATACGCTCCGCAATGCGATTGCAATTCGCTATACCCAGCTCCGTAAATCCCTCCCGGCATCACCACCCGCTCGTCCCGCGTATCTTTCACCTCCCGGATGTAAGCGCTCGCGTACGGCGCATCGCCCACCAGCACCAGCTTCCAGTCCGTTCTGACGCCTTCGAATGCCTGTCGAACCAGCAGCGCATTATTCTCCGGCTCCATCCGGCTTACATAAAGCACATAACGCCCCGGCTCGAGACCCAGTGCGCGCACTCGATCGCACCCCTCCACCTTGCCCGTTTCCGCACCATACGGAATGAACGT
Organism: Terriglobia bacterium; assembly: GCA_963723645.1. Taxonomy (GTDB): domain Bacteria; phylum Acidobacteriota; class Terriglobia; order Bryobacterales; family Bryobacteraceae; genus Bog-105. The sequence continues at coordinate 1,199,318 of CAVRRR010000001.1, read as the reverse complement.
CGAATCTTTGCCGAAGCGCTCCAGATAGTATTCGCGAATCGTCTGCGCATCCGTCACCACCGCCGAGCAGCACCACGTCGCCAGCCACTCCGAGACCAGGTACCACGCTCTCGCCAGCCGGTTCCATTTCTTCCTCCGGCGCTCGATGCCATCGACATTCAAAGCCGTAGGCGATCCGGTCAAGCGCGGCAGCAGCGTAAAAATCGCATTCGCCGCATTGCAATACAGCAGGACATCGAAGCGCCGGAACATCGCATCCATGGTCGAGATCGCGGTATGCACTATCGTGTCGAAGTACTTGTGCCGCACCGTCGGCAAATAGCGAAGCTTCACGCCGCGATATGTCGCCGGCACACGCTTTTCGCGGCAATACACCGTCACCTCATGCCCCCGCTCCGCTAACCGAACCGAGATCTCCTCGGCGAAGGTCTCAAAGCCGCCATAGTTCGCGGGAATGCCGCGTGTCCCTAACAGACCGATGCGCATGTAATGAACTAGCGGTGGAAAGTAGCCGGATAGCTTACCGGCCGCTCAGAAAACCAGGCCCGCAAAGCACCGTCGTCTGCCCGTTTACGCCTCATGATCTCGCGCCGCTTGCGCCACGTCCGCGGCCAAAGACTCAACACTCTCGAAAAAGCGGGCAGGGAACTCCATTCGCGCAATAAGCAGCCACCGATCACTACGGTATCGCGCAACGTCATCGGCCACCAGTAATGGCGGTACAGGTCCCAGGTCGCGTTCTTAATCCGCAGCAGCCAGCGATTCTTCACCGAATGAAAATTGATGATCGCCGGCAGAGCCCTTCTGTTCTCCGGCACGGCAGTGCGCACATGCAAGCCCACCGCAGCCGGGGTGTAAAGGCACTTCCACCCAAGCAGCTGAGCCCTCCAGGCCACGTCCGCATCCTCCCGGTACGCAAAGAAATCGCAGTCAAAAAACTCGCCGGCCACTTCGACGTCGCGAATCATCGTACGGCGGTACAGGCACGCCGCACCGCTTCCCCCGAAAACATATTCAGCCGCCTCGTATTGGCCTCGGTCGGCCACCCGATTACCCCGGTCGAGGTGGCGCAGGCTCGGTGTCATATAAATACCCGTCGAATCGAGCAGCGGCGGCGACGCAAGCTCAAACTCGGGCGACGCCGCCAGCAGCTTCGGGCAGACGCTCCCGATTTCCGCTGAACTGCGCCCCGCTTCGACCATCGCCGCCACGAAGCCCGGCATCACCCGCACGTCAGGGTTCAAAGTCAGTATCCAGTCCGCCTCACCTGATGCCGCCATCGCCTGATTTTGCCCGCCCGCAAATCCGACGTTCTCGCTGTTATAAACAATGCGGACGCCTGGCCGGCCCTCGAATCTCCGCAGAACGCTCACCGTCCCGTCGCTCGACGCATTGTCGACCACCACGATCTCGAGCGGCGCATAACTCTGCGCCAGCACCTGCTCGAGGCAGCCTTCTATGTAGTGCGCGCTGTTGAAGGTGACGATCGTCACTGCCACCGCATCGTTCAACGTGGATTCACCAGGCTGAAATACAGCCGCCAGTAGATGTCGTACCCGAGCGCACACTGTAGCGAAAAAATTTCGCGCTCGCTGGCCGCCGTTGCCGCTTCGATCGCAGCCGGCTCCGGAAGCTCATCCCGAAATGCCCGCCAGTGCCGGAGGGCCTGCCATTTCCCGCGCACAGCCGCCACCGGATGGCCCTGCCGCGCCGCCGCAAACAGCGCCAGCGTCTGCCCCACCGCAATCGGCCACGCGAACCGCCGCAGCGTCTCCGCGGGATAGTGCTTAGCCAAAAGAAGCACCTGATTTCGCGCGCTTAAGAAGTACACCCGCGCCGCGCGTCGGCCATAAGTTGCTTTCCCCAGGTGCACCGCCACCGCGCCCGGCTCGTAAATTCCTTTGAAACCCGCCAGCGCGCATCGAATCCCGAAATCCACGTCCTCGTAGTACGACTCGAACCGCGTCTCCAGATATCCGATCCGCTCGAACACCCGCTTGTGGAAAAGCGCCGCCGTCATCGGCGCCAGGCTGATCGACCGCCCTTGCGACCACACTCCGCCATCTGGGCGCTCGTACCCGCATCGCCACGCATACGCGCCTCGCGAAACCAGATCCCAGCTTCCATCCAGCCGTCGCGTCCCACCATTCTCTTCCGGCTGCAGCAGCTTTCCTACCGCAAAGGCCGCCCCGTTCGATTCCGCTGCCCTAAGCAGCACCGCCAGCCACTCTGGCTCGAGCACCACGTCGTTATTGAGGATCAGTACCCAATCCGTCTTCGCCCGCCGGATCCCCTCATTTACCGCGGCCGCAAAGCCCCTGTTCCTATCAAACGAGATACACTCCGCCCCGAGTTCCTGAACCACTGTGCGCGTCTCGTCCGTGCTCCCGTTATCCACAACCAATACTTCTTCGGGAGCCCTCGTCTGTAACCGCAGATTACCCAGGACCGAACGCACCAGATCGGCACGGTTCCAGGTTGGGATAACGGCCGCAACGCTACACATGACTTTTCAATACGAATTCTTACGATACGATTTCGCGGCCGCGCTCAATGTGCCGAAAACCACGTCCGCCACACCGTATCCACCGCCGCGTGTGTCAGCGAGGAGGCAACCAGGCTCCCGCTGTTGCGATAAGCCGATCCGTAGAACCAGCCGGCAACGGTCGCCAGTGCCACATAGCGCCAGTTCGGAAACGGCGCATGCAGAATGTGAAACAGCCCGAACAGGCAAGCTACGATCAGCTGCCCGGCAACCCAATTCCCCAGCCTCCTCGAAAGCAGGTTCTGGAGAAATCCCCGAAAAAACAACTCTTCGAGCAGCGCGATAAAAAGAAAAATCTCCAGATAGTCGAAGCAGAACGCCAGGAGCCCATGCCATCGAGGATTCCACTTCGTAAAGTGCATCGCTAAGCCGGCGGGAATCGCAATTGCAGCAAAATACAGGAAGTTCAAACCCGCCTGCTGGCCGATCTTGGCAGACAGCCCAAAGTCATACCCCAGCCCCGGAACGGGCCGCAGATACACCCAGGCCCACGCCGCGACCGCAATCAAAAACAGCCGCCCCATGAAATCGAGATTGACCGGGACATTCCAAATTCCTCTGCCCTGGCCCGATAACGTGAACGCCACCAGCAGCGCCGCGGCCACCCCATCCTGCCACGCCAGCACTCCCGGCTCGCGAACCGGAAGGGCGCAATAAATCGCCCAGATTGCTCCCGCGATCGCGGCCAGCTTGAGCAGCGCGCTTACCCGAAAGTCGCCCGTTCCTGCCGCATAAATTAGATACGGAAAGCACCACAGCCCCACCAATGTGTACGAAAACCGCCGCACAGCCGGCGGAGCTTCCTTTACGAATCCCGGAACCAGCACCAGCGCGAGCAGCACCAGCAGCGAGGCGTAAATGCAAACCAGTGCAGCGTCCGGGAGCGTATAACGCCGTGCATACCCGGCTGCCAGATAGCCGAACGCCAGCGCAAGAACTGCGAACGAAGCAAGAAGCTTCTTATTGACGCCCAACCTTTTCTATACAGCCTGCAGTTGTACTTTTTTGCCCGCTACTGACAGATTCTCGCGCACAAAGGTCTCGTCCCAGAGATTCGAATTCACCGCCGAAATGTGCGGATTCTGCAGCACCCAAAGGTAGCCTTTGAGGGGTACCTTCATGTCACCCGGAATCACGCGATTCAGCTTCTCTATCCGCCACTCCGGGATCGGTAGCAGTTCCTTATGATGCGTTGCCACCGCATGAGCCGTCTTCATCGCGATCATGCCCACATCGTGCGCCGAGGCATCCAGAATCGCCCTGTCCACATAGCCCGCGTTGATCACGTTGTAGGCCATCTGCACCGCATCGTAATGCCGGAGATCGGTTGCCTTCTGCAGCACCGCGCCAGGATCGTTGTGCGAAGTGACACCCAGAAACCGCACCTTGCCCTGCTTCTTCAGCTCTTGAAATGTCTCATAAATGTGCGGGTTATCGAGCGAGTCCGCGGTATTGGCCCCGTGCGGGCACATCAGCAAATCGAAGTGATCCGTACCTACCCGTTTCAAACTGCCTTCTAGCGAATCCGTGATGCACTTCCGAAATTGCTGGCTTCCTTCCACCAGGTGCGCATAATCCGGCATCATTGCGCTGCATAAGTACGACCCGGCAAATTGATCATGCTGCCCCGGAAAGTACGTGATGTAATAACCCGGAGTTTCCGCCAGATTGTTGCGCCGGATCTCATCCACCCGCTGCATGATCGCGCTCTGCTTATCTGCCGGCAGTCCCTTGAAAATATCCTTGTACAGGTGGTCCCGCAGATTGCCGAACTCGCTGACCTTCGTCTGTAGAAAGACCTTGTCCCTCTTGGCCGGCCCGCCTAGAAATTTCCCGTACGCAATCTCGCAGTCCCCATGGCCATACGCCGGAGCCATATCAAGATAGTTCAGCCCCATCTCGAGCGCCAGATTCAAGTGCTCATAATTATTCGAGCTGATCGGATCGCCGCCCGACACCACCTCCGAAATCATCAGGTTGGTTCGGCCCAGGCGTCGGTACGACATTCCAGGTTGCCTGTTCCGCCATTCCACGTTGCCCTTGGCCGTCGTCGAAGGCACCCCGGTGCCATGTGCCTCGGGCGCCGCCGCAGGCGTGAGTTCCGTCTGCGCCGCAAGAGTAGAGGCCACACCCAAACCCGCCGCCGTCTGCAGCGAGGCATTCAGGAAATCACGTCGCGTGTTTTGTTTGTTCATAAGGAATCCGCTCCGCCAACTGAACCTCCATTATTCCGCTTTTACTTTTCGAACCGCCGCCGCGATGTCTGTGCTGAGCGCAAAAGCACGTGCTCTCGTAAAGATTCGAAGAATACCCGCCTGCTCAGTGTGGTTTCGATAACAATCCGTTTCAAAAATAATTCGTGTTATCCTGACTTCCCCGTTGACTCCCATTCGCCGCCTGACTACACTAAAGACTCGGAAGATATCTCTATGAGAATGCCCCACCAAGTTCGGACCCTCACCCTTAGATGGTCCCGCTCGGCGGAAGCACCGCGCACTTTCATGCGGTCAGGCGTCATTCTTCTCGACCGCAGCCTTTAATCTTTAGTTCAGGTTTGCTTCCTTAGTCCGTGTAACGCGGGCAGTGCTTCATTTACACGCTGCACTCTCCGCACCGATGTTACTCACAAACTGACCGGCGGCAATCTCACTTACTGATCCATGTAGTCAAAGGTGAATTAGGAGTTCCCATCATGTTACGGAGGCGCATAACTGTCAGACCCCACGAGCGTATCCTGCTCGTTCAGGACGGACGATTCGGCGGCCTGTTATTGCCTGGCGAGCATCGCGTCCTGGTCTCGTCCTACGAATCTCTGGAAACAGAGAAACACAACCTCAATGATCTTGTCTTCGAAAGCGTTTGGTCCGACTATCTCTTAAGATGCCGGCCTGAGATCATCGACCGCCATTTCACGCTCGTCCAAACCAGGCGAACGCAAATCGCGATGGTCTACGTCAACGGCCAGCTCTACACCGTCCTGGTGCCTGCCAAGCGCCTGCTCTTCTGGCGCGAGGCCGCCCTGGTAACGGCCGAGGTCGTGGACGTCGTCGTCGAAGACGAGTCGCCCGTCGAATCTCACATGGCCAGGTGCTGACAGCCCTGGCCCCCATATGTCCCGGTGATGACCGGCTGGCCTGACAATCGCGAGCCTGTCATTTCCCGCCTGGTGCAGCTACCGCACGCGCCAGATATTCTGATCGGGCGTTGCTTTCCAGAACGCCAGATACTTGCCGTCGGGCGACGGTACGGCCCAACTCAGCCCTCTCGTCTTCTGAACAACGCGAGCGTGCCCCTCCAGATCCACATACACAAGAGGCGCTTCTGGTTCGCCTCTTGCTTCCACGTACAGCCCTGAGCCTTCCGCATCCCACACCGCGCTCCACAGCGAGCCGACGTTCTTCAGCCTGATCTCGCGTGATTGTTGCGCACATTCCTGGCACCCTAGCGGCAGCACCAAAACGCTAATATTCGCCGGGTCGTGTGAAGGGATGGCTAGCAGGTGGCCGTCTGGAGAAACGTCCCAATCGCCGAGGACGCTTGGCTGCCATTTCCGGCGAGCTAATTCCTCGCGCTTCCCAAGCACCGGATCGAGCGCATAGTAGATAAACTCCTGGTCGTTTCTCGTCTCACGCAGCACGCACCCATTCTTGCCGGCCAGCGGGCATCTGAATTCGTCCAGCGGTCCGCCGATAGGCACCGGCTCCGCCTTCCCGCCCTCTACGGGTACCCTCATCAGCGTGCGTATGCCCGACGAGACGTTTGCCGCGATCGAGGCGTACAGTATCCAGCGGCGGTCGGGGCTGACTTGCGCCAGAACGTTATGAGTGGGGCCCCCAACAATCAATTGCGGAGTCCGCTCATCTAGCGTTTGCTTGAAAAGCGCGTAATTACCGAACCGGTCAGACTCAAAGATCACCGCCCTCGAATCCGGTGTCCACGCGTGCGGGTAGTCTTGACTCAAACTAAGTGTGAGCCGGCGGATATCTGACAGCGTATGCGCCGCCCCATTGATTTCGCCCGTGTAAATGTCGGGTTGCCCTCGCCACATCACCGCCACCGCCATATCGTCGGCGGCTGAACAGCTCAAAGAAGAAGCGTCGAAAGTGCCGAGATCCCGAATCACCCGGGCTGGGAGCAGCAATTGCCGTCTCCGGGAGTCGAGAGTCACCTCCTGCAGGGCATACAGCCCCGCCGGTTGCTTTGCCGCAAACAGCATCTTGCCGCCCCTCGGAGAGCAGGCGGAATTCATTCGGAGATCCGGCGTGGAAGCGATGATTTGCCGGGACCTGATATTCCACAATTCACAAAACCAGCGATAATTTTCTTCGAACCCGGGGCCAAAACGAATACTGCTCGTATCAGTCACCTGGAAATGACGCCGTTCGCAGCGGAGCTCGTCTTCAGAGGCCCACAACAGCACTGGAAACGTGTCACCCCCGGAGCCGCTTATCGTGTGGACCGTACCGCGGCCATCTGACTTCGATACGAAGACTTCATCGCCTGCGGCGTTGGTGAAGGCAATGCGGCTTCCATCGGGTGAGGGCACGCCGTTCTTCGCATCCTCGCGGACCAGAAGCGCAGGTGAGTCATTCAAAAACACCATCCAAAGCTGGCTCTTTTTCGACAGAGTATCGGTGCCGCTGACCAGAAGCCGCGAGCGATCCGGGAACCAATACACGCTCGTCGCTGAAAAATGCTCGGGTCCCTTTAAAGGCCGGCCGGCTTCCGGCAGCCTTCGGAGATAAAGGCCTCCCGCGTCGGCATAAGCCAGCGAGCGGCCATCGTTTGAAATCGCGCCTGCCGTGATCGGATTGTCTTCGGGATTGGTGGTGATTTGGACCAGGGGCGAAAGCACACGTTTCGGCTCTGGTTGTCTTCTGAGATAGAAGAAGGCCGCAGCAGCGGCAGCGACCGCGCACAGGCCCGCAACTTGCACCGTTCTCGCCTTCTTCCGGACCGCCGGGCGGTCTAGGAGAAGGAGCGGCGGGCCAGGGCTTGCGGGCAGCGGAAGGGGCGTTAGACTCTTGGCTACGGCTTCTGCGTTGACTTCGTGTACCGGCGCGATGAAGCGATATCCCTTGCCCACCACCGTCTCGATAAAACGGGGCCTAGCAGGATCGTCGTTCAAGAGATCCCGCACCCGCTTGACCGCAGAATTCAGGCCCTGAATGGCGTCGATCGCATCGGGTTCGCTCCAAAGCTGGCGAACCATCTCTTCACGAGTGATGAGCCGTCCGCGCCCTTCGACCAGGAGAATCAGCAGCTCCATCGGGATGCGCGCCAGATGGAGGCGTTTGCCATTCCGTCGTAGCTCGTATCGAAGGAGGTCGAGCTCCATGCGCTCGAACTGATAAAGCTTGTGCGATCTTGTTCGCGATTGGCTAGGCTCGAACGGCACTCCGGCTCTACATCTTACTATGAAATCCGCTACTTAGCAGCCTATACGGATTTCATACCGTTTTCGGAGGACACCCATTGCGGCAAGAAGTAGGAAGTGCCTAAACTGACCTGACCTCGACCCGAATCGCGTGGGCTCGGGGCGTAAAAGGTCCTTTTAGGAGGCTCGAGTTCATGCCGGAACCAAAAGCAGAGTCGAACAAAGTAAATGCCCAACCTTAAATTTACGGATCCCGACTACCATCCCATCTGGAGCAATCTCAGTTGGGAAACAACGCCCCGATTGGTCGTGATCAATCTGGCCAAACTGGTCCCGAAGGCAGGCGGTGCGATCTCGGCCATTATCGACAAGATGTGGCCGAACGAGGATTCTGTCGCGAATCTCATCGAAGCTTCCGAAGGGCGAATGAAGGAATGGGTGAACCGGGAATTCGCAGCCTATGATCGCAAGCTGCTTGCGGCGTTGCTTGAGGGCGTTCGGCGTAATCTCCAGGAATACGTAAACGCCACGGAAGCAACCAATGTCATCCAGAAGGGCACTTGGATGGATAACTGCATCGCAAAATTCAATGCCATGCAGGATCTTTTTACGAACCCGCTGGACCATGTGGCGGCGCTGCCGCTCATCCGGGAATTCGCTGTCGCTCATATCGAAATCCTGCGGGACCGGTCAGAATTTGCTGACGAAATCTTCGGCCCTGGCACGAACAAAGCCGGCTTTGCCACCACCTTGAGCAAGGCCATCAAGGATTACCAGGAATATTTTCTGACCAGGGCTTGCCCTGCCGTTACGGAATGGCGTCGCAAGCAGATTGTGATCGAAGAAGCGGGCGGAATAGGCCAAAATCCCTTTGTGCGTCTGATCGATACGGGCCGCGACATGAAAGGTGACATCTACCGCGGCGGCAAGGAGATCGCCGAGCAGTACCGGGCTTACTATCTCAATGAGATCGACGTGGGCTTAGAGCTAAACGTGCGCGACGTTGCGAAAGCGTGGTCACTTCGTGACCCCACCGCACCGAGAAATAACTCAATTCCACCGGATCGTGTGGTATGGATTGGCCCTGTCGGCATATCACAGTGGAATGCGACGGACAACCAGCATCAGTTTCCGTTGAATGCGGGTCTCAAAAACGTTCAGTCGCCGGTCGTTACCGTAGTGCTGAAGTACGGCGTGATTCTCGACTTTATCTGGGTTCGGGACGGTGGCAGTGTGTACGACGGTCCCAAACGGCGTGGCCTTATGGTCGGGAACGATAAGGGAGGAACGAAGGTCGAGTTGAAGGTGCCGGATGGTCACTACATTCGGGCCGTCGACACATATTGGAATTACGCCTGCATGGCGATCGAATTCCACTATACAAACGGCGCCTCATCGGGCCGCTACGGCCTGCAGGATAATCGACCCGCGCACATGCATCGGGCGAGTTATGGAGAGGATCACATCCTTCGCAGCATGGCGATCTATGGCAGCGGGAAGGGTATTTCAGAATTTCACTTCGGCTTTAGTCCCGATCCCGCATTAGCGTAGCCAATGGGCTGAAAAGGTAAGCGAAGGACAATCATCATGGCTCGATTCAAAGGCACAATCGTTAACAACAGCAGCTTTCATCTCTACCTGGTCGAAAAGAATCTTCGGATAAACATGAATATCCTCGCCGGCGACCGGCAGCGGTGGCAAACTGATCCGCCCGAGAATGTGCCGCCGGGTGCTACGATCAATCCCTTCTTCGAGTGCTTTACGCCAAGTCTCTTTGAAGACGTAAACGGCAGCGTGAAGTATGAAGGCCGTGAAGGTGACACAACGCTTTTCGAGCTTGTCTGTTCCTGGGCGGTTTATTGGTCTCCACAACGTGCAATGGCACGGTATCAGTTGATTGAGAAGGTCGAAAAGCCCGTGAATTGCTATCAGAAGCCGGAAGACAAGAATCTTGGAGCGACAAAGGATCTGACGGTCACCTGGACGTTGCGGGATTGGCCGGATTGAGGCTGCGTGGAACCTCAGGTCTGGAAGTTCCAGTCGCTCTAACTGGAGAGGCCCTGCTGCAGCAAGACCATCGACTTGTGAATAGCTCCATAGAACGTTTCTACTGTTCCCGGATCCTCCCCCTGTGCAGCATCCCAATTCAAAACGAAGGAGAAGTAGATCCAGCGGTTCGGGCAATACACGGCGCCGGCAATCGAACGGGCATGTGCGGCCGGAATGTCGGCGTATCCAGCCTTCCCGAACACGCTCAACCCGAGTGGAAATGGAACTAAATGGTTGATGTCGCCGAGCGAAAGAATTCTTCTGAACTGAAACAGCGTTTCTCCATGGGAAAAGAACCGTCCTTGCAGTGCACGCGAAAAGAAGGACACGAGATCGTTCGAAGAGGATGCAAATGTTTCAACGTCGTTCAGAAACGGGTGCGCGAGCGATTCCGGCGGCGGCAATTCGCTCAATTCTTCCCAGGTGACCGTTTTGTAATTCGGAACTCCGGCCAGGTACGCTGCGAAGATCCGTGTACTGTCCGGGATCATCGTCTTATTCATCCCAATCGAGGCAATGAACCGGCGCACCGCATCGGCCCCGGTTTCCTTTAGTACCATGTCGGTCGCGGTATTGTCGCTGTGCACCACCATTGCTTCCATGGCAGTCCGCTCGCTCACAAGCCCCCTTAAGTCGGGCGGATTGAAAATCACGCTTCCTGGAGACCAGATGCTCTTGTTGAGCCCCAGTTCATGCTCGGCGATCTTTTCTTCGACCGTCGGCGAGTCTAGCTGGCGCAGCCGTTCGCACAAGATGACCGATTTCATCGTGCTCGCTACAAACATGCGCCGATCGGCGTTCAGCTCCACAACAAGCTCCGGACCGTTCTTGGTCGCCGGCGCCCAGATCTTGAAAGCCTTCCGATCCGGTAGATCGAAGAACAGCTCGAGGATTTCCTGTTCCAGCCCGGAGCAGTTCGCCGCGGCGCCGTGACTCGATTTGTCTGCTTGCCCCAATCCGGCCTGCGAACCGCACAGGACCGCCGCCGTTGCCGCGCTCGTCCGAGCTAAAAAGGTCCTTCGATCCTGTTGCATGGGCCTAAATTGTAATGGATTCGAGTGAGAACGGCAATTCCGTACCAGGTACCGGTAGTTATGTTTTGGCAGTCATCGCATACCGATGCTTCGTGTGAAGCGACTTGCGGGATTGCTCCTGACAATCATCTCCGGCCGCAGCTTCGCAATTTGGTCGGAGCTTCGTCGTGAGACCAGCCGTCCGGCGTGCCCCCCGGGCCGCTACATTGGAGTAATGCTCACGTCCTTCAGGATTCTCGTATGGCCCAGCTAGAGCCCCGCATAACCATTCATATGGTAGCCAGCCTGGACGGTTTCATCGCTCGAAGGGACGGACGTGTAGACTGGCTCGAAACCACCGACACCTTCGATGGCGGGAAGAGCATGGATCCCGAGCGAATCACGGAGTTCCTCTCCACCATCGGCTGCTATGTCATGGGTTCGCGCACCTATGAGACAGCGTTGGATTTTGAGGCAAAGGGCTTCGGATGGGCCTACGGTGACACACCCACCGTTGTCCTCACCACCCGCGGTCTGCCGAAGACGCGGAATTCCGTTGAATTCTACTCAGGAGATCTCACCGAATTAGTGAAGGAGCGCTTGAGACCTGGCTTTCGTAATATCTGGTTCGTCGGCGGTGGCTCCGTGTCTGGCGCGTGCCTTCGCCTCAGGCTTGCGGACGAACTGCGCTATTCGATCATGCCGGTATTGATTGGCGATGGCATCTCGTTCTTCGACGGGCTCCAGCACGACACCGCCCTGCACCTGCGCGAGGTAAATGCGTACAAGAGCGGCATGGTCGAGCTTCACTACGACATAAGGAAGTAGAGGCCCCAGACGGACACATCAGCACAGGAACTGCGCGAGTCAAAGCGTAAACTGCATTGCGAGCGGCATCTCACTCCGTGCGCTTGGTTGCACTGGCGAGCGCGAGAATTGCTCCGCCAAACAACAGCGTGTCTGCAAAGTAATTGATCCCCTCCACCTTCGCCGCGGTACTCGGGTCGAACATCTGCACGATTAGGATCGGCCCGTAGAGAAACAACACAAGCAGCACAATCCACGTGCCGAGATAAGTTGCCGCCGTGCGGGTCTTCCTCGCCAGCAAGATGCTTGCCCCGGCAATGAGAAGAATCGCACCCGTTAGATAGCCGATAAGCACGCGCCCCGGGACCCACGCCGGCGTCAGCTTTTCGAGCGGCACTCCAGGGCAGGCCGCCGGGTGCAGAAAATGCTCAATGCCAAAGAATAGGCACGCGATCGCAATCAAGACCCGTCCTACGCCGATGAGCGTACTTTTCGCTTGCCCATGCATCGAATTCGCCGCAAGTAGCCAGCCTCCAGCCGCGAATGACATCTCGCGGAACACAATCACCCAGGTAAATCGGTCTTTCGGGCTGGCGACAACTCGTGGGAGATGCACCATCAGGACGAAAAGGAACATCATGATTCCAAACAGCAGTCCCGACCAGCGCACCTGAATCTTGGTGGCAATGCTCAACGACGCTGCAAGTAGCGCAAAGCCGACAAAATAAGCCCAAAACAAATGCCATGGCATATACGACGGCACGCCGAGCATGATGAATCGTGCGCCCGAGAGATGCTCAGCCCCGAAGACCGCCAACGGAATGGCGAAACACAAATTGCTCAAAGCTACGATCTTGTCGAGGCCGCCGGCCGCGCGGAAATCGGTCTTCGCGGCCCACAGCGCGACAACGAAAAGTAGGATGCCGGCCCCGCACATCGAAGCCGCTGTGCGGGAGATCTCAAGAAATGCGACGAGAATGATCGAGTACATTCGAATGCCAAACGTAAGCTCGCGTGCTCCAACCGCCGCACGTCTCAATACAGCTTCGAATTCTACAACAACCTGTTCTTTACGGTGATTAATTAGCTAAGTTGCACAAAACGTCCCGCTTCTCTCCCAACGGGAGAGACCATTGGTAATGACCGAAAGCCGGCGCGCAGCCGAGGGAGGCTGCAGTGCTGCGAGTATTAGCGCGAGTGGAGTACTCCGTCGCAGTAATCTTTCCAGAGCACTCGATACGCTTGCTCGATTCCCGCCATTACCGTTCTTCCATCAGTCACCGGTGATCTTTGCATGTTGGCTCGCAATTCAGAACGCAACCGGATTATCTGCTCCGAATCCTGAGCTAAAGCCACCGCTTTTGCGACGTACGATGAAGCGGAGTGCGCAACAAATTCGGGTAGTCCTAGGCGAGACAACATACTGAGACCTACCCGTGCAGCGTGCGTCCGTCCAGCATACGTGATCACCGGCACTCCCATCCAGAGGCAATCGCCTGTAGTCGTCGTCCCGTTGTAAGGGAAACTGTCAAGCGCTATATCTACTTCGCTGATGACCTTGTAGTGGCGCGAGGCCGGCCTCGCGCCTATGAATCGGAGGCGATCTGCGCAAACACCGCGGTCGGCCAATTGCATCGTATAGCGCTTTCTCGTCTCGGACATCGTGTCGTCGAGATCCAGAGTGTCCTGATGGATGAGAAGCACGGAGGTCGGAACTCTCCTGAGGATTTCACCGATGATTGTCCAGAGGACGTCGTTGAGCTTCAACGGCTTTTGAAACAGGCCAAATGTACAGAATCCATTTTTTGCAATCGGCGCAGTCCGGGGCTGCGGTGAAGCAGGAGGGGGTCGCCATGGCATGTAGCTCGCGTCCAGCCTGTAAACCGCTTCGCTGTACATCGACTCACATCCAGGCGGGCAGATCCATTTGTCGGAGAAAATGAAATCTGTCGCCGCAATACCGGTTGTGCCGGGATAAAGTGGAATCTCTATCTGGATCGGGGCTGGCCGTCGGCTGAACACCAACAGGTGAGCCCATCGTTGCGTCCAACTTATATTCACAAGTATGTCTATGTGATCTTCCGCTATTGTGCTTGCTATCTCATCTGATGTTTTTGCGCGTAAGTCGCAGACCTGGTCAAAGCAATGTGTCAGCACGTGGGGATAGTTCTTCCGACGCGCTTTCGTAAGGTAGCCGAAGCTTGTAAAGTTCTCGCGATTGCGATTCTCTACCAGTGGAGGTATAAAGTGCCGGTCGGGACAGCCATATATTTCATCGATGAGGTACCCGATCCGAAGCTTGCGATCTGGATCGCGGTCAACCTTGTGATTGGGCGTGAAAGCGGGCGAACGACCGTGCAGCAGGCCCCAATCTTCCCATGCCCGGCGTGCGGTCTGAGGATCCGGCGTGAAGTGATCGAGAGCCGCCAGATAGGCAAAGTGAAAAGCAGCGTCTACATACTCAGTCGATATGATCGAGCGGCCAAGATCTAAGCATTCCTTAGTGTGCCCGGTGAGCCACAGACTGCGGAAGACATGCATCCGCGCCGTGAAATCTGCTGAAATCGTTTCTGCAGCACGCGCTTCTTTCAAGCCGCGATCGTATCTCTTCTGCAAAACCAAAGTGGAAGCTAAGAGCGCGTGAGTTGCGTAGCTGAACGGGTCGGAATCGCAAACCGCTGTTAGCAGTTCCTCCGCTGCTTTGAATCGACCTAGCGCCAATAGCGCTTCGGCGCGATTACGCTGAATCGAGTTTTGTTCAGGAAGCAGCGAGTGAGCCTCGTCATAACAGCGGAGTGCTTTTCGGACGCGGCCAACTTTGCGAAAAGCATGGCCAAGATGAACCAGCACCTCGGGGTCTTTGTGGAGGGCCAAAGCTCGCTCGAAGGCACTTATAGCCTCCTGGTAACGCTTGGCCGCGTACAGAGTGGAACCCAGATCACGAAGCCATGCCGGACTCAAACGCAGGTGCAAAGCGCTGTGCAGGGCTCGGATCGCTTCTTCGTAGTTCCCGGTCGCGGCGAAACAGACTGCACTCAGATGGACCGCCTTCGCGTCTCCCGGGTCGACGTCCAGCGCGTGTTCGAGAAGAGCGGACGCCTCCAACGCTCGATTCGAAAACAGCAACACTTCTGCTTGTGTCACTGCCGACGACGTAAGATCAGCGTTGGCGCTGAGGTTCATTCGCTTAGCTGAATAGTGACTTCACCTGTTTCGGGATCTTTCTCAATCTTCACGTTCTTGACTGAGGTTGCGACCGGTAGCTCGAAGAGATGAGTACTAATGTGATCGATTTTCGTTCCGTTTATATGCGCAATAGGCGGGTCGGGAGCGATCCTTATTTTGATCGGTCCGGCGTGATGCTTAAGTAGGGTTTTCTTTGGTTGCTCGGGCACGGCTTATCCTTTCTAGGCTGGGGTGCATGAATGGTTTACAAGCCCATGTTCACAAGAACAGCTTTGAACCGGGGCTAGTCTGGGAATTGATTCACATTGAGCAGATTTCTGCTGGAACAGCGTATCATCAGCGATGGCTGTGAGTTCTGTTGCAATCTGGTCTGCGTCGCAGAACGAGTGAATTGACTGCTTCGTCCCAGCCTGCGACCGAGGTGCACGCTGGGAGTAGCTTGCCAGGTAGGGAGCGGTCATCGTAGGCTATACGCTCTAAGGGAATTTCACATCTAGCGCGTAGATTTCTTCGGCACTGATGTCTCGCAAAGCGAGGATAGAATCATCGGGGGCCAGGCCGGCCCACCAGCCTAAGACACCCATTGTCAGAGTTCCGACATTCGTCAGATTTGCAATGTGTTTGAGCTTGCGATCCGCCAGGCATACGCGGTAGACGGGCAATCCTTTAGCAAATGGGTTGACGAAGCAAACGCATTTTCCATCACGGGTCCAATTTGGGTACCCGAAAGGCGAAACGGCGAAATCCTTCCATTTGCGCACTGTGAAATCGTATAGCAGGAGGCGCTGATAGTCAACAGTGCCGGCCAGTATATAGCGGCCGTCAGGCGACCAGCGAGGTGAGAACAAGCCAGCGGAGTTCGGCGCGTCCGTGACCTGACGAGTTTTTAGGTCGACGATATGAATGGCGTTTTTTTTCGATGCCCTAGCCTCGGCAACTCCGTCTCCAAAGGCCAGCGAGCTTCCGTCGAGTGACCATGTTGGGTCGAGGCTATCGGAATTCCCGGATGTGATCTCTTGCAGATCTCCGCCCTGTGATGGGACAACATAGATATTCCAGTGTCCGCCAGCCTTGCGTCCGGAAAAGGCGATGTGGGCCCCATCGGGAGACCAGCGTGGAAGCCCGGCCTGCATGGGCGGGAAAGTCAGTTCGTGGCGGTCGCTGCCATCCGTCTTGCTCTCCCACAGAACACCTTCCGGAAATCGGATATAAGCGACCCTTTGCCCATCTTTTGAAAAGCTCAAGCCCTCGGCGGATAATCCGGCCAGATACGGCGTGAATGAATGCAACGTCGGATCATAGCGGACCAACTCGCCTCGACGATTGGCGCCGACGAAGAAGATCTTTTTGCCATCCCTGCTGGGCAAGGGGGATTGGGAGCTCATTTGATTTTGGGTAAGCCGCACGGGTGTCCGGTTGACGTTTCGCCAAAAGTCGCCTGTCTCGCGGATGGCCCACAGGTTCGATCCCCCCTCGCGGTTGGCCTGAAAGATGAAGTAATTTCCATCGGGGGTCCAGCTTCCGCAGCACTCGTCACCGGGATTGCTCCAGCCGCGCAGCAGCTCGCTCAAATGGCTGCCGTTCAACCGCACTTTCCAGAGAGAACTCGTTGAAAGGTTTGAGTCCCATACGCTGAACCGAAGCTCACGGCCATCCGGCGAGATCCGAAACCAATAAGGCGCCCCTGGCGCGGTCAGGAGTTTGCGCGATTGGCTGCCATCGCTCCTCGCTGAAAATACGTCCGTTCCTGCACTGTAATAAAGAGTGCTTCCATCCGGTGACCATGCGGCGTCCTGCGCGATCAAACTCCCTAACCGCCGGGGCTGTCCGCCTGGGACCGGCAATCGCCAGAGCCCCTCGCCCGCACTTCCAAATGGCGGCCCTGCAATCAGCAGCTCAGAGCGTGTCGGTGAAATGGACTCGATATTGTTGAAGTAGAACGGCAATTGAATGGGAACTGCGTCATGGAACGGCAGTTGAATCGGGACTGCGTCGCCTCCATCCGTTGAAATCTGCACCAGTCGCGGCGGCTCATCACGCGCCGTTGCTTCTGCAAAATAGATCCTCCACCCGTCTGTGACCAGTGGTGGGGTTGGGTCTCCAAGGTCAGGAAGCTTCGAAACGCCGTCCTGCGTCAGCTGCGCAGTTCCCGTGACTTGGGGGGGCGGAAGCTGAGGACGCAAAAAGTAGCCGAGAGCAACGATCAGCGCCGCGGTAAGCGGCAGGGTCCAAAGGGCGGTTTTGCTCAATAATCTCCGCGAAGACGGCGCAGCGGGCAATTGTGGGGCAGCCATACTGGCAGCGCTGTGGCCGGATTCCGAGTCGCGCTTCAGACGCTTAAGGTCGGCAAGCAAGTCCGAAGCATACTGATAGCGAAGCGCGCAGTCTTTCTCGAGAGCCTTGTTGATGATCTGTTCGAGCGTGGCGGGTAGGTCAGGATTCAGGCGGAGCGGCGAGACGGGCGTACGGTTTAGGATCGCGTCAAAGACGACGCCGGTGGTCTCGCCCCGAAACGGCAGTACGCCGGTCACCATCTGGTAAAGCACAACGCCAAAGGAAAACAAATCGGCACGAAGATCGACGTCGTCGCCGCGCACCTGCTCGGGGGACATGTAGGAAACAGTGCCCACCGCCCGGCCCGGATCTGTCATGGGCCCCATTGTTGTCGCGGACGCGCGAGCGACGAGCTTCGGGCTGATTTTTGCCAGTCCAAAATCCAGGATCTTCGCGTGCTGCCGGCCGGTTACGAAGATATTAGCTGGTTTAATGTCGCGGTGGACGATGCCGGCCATATGCGCAGTCTCCAGAGCATCGGCGATCTCGATGGCCAGAGAAAGCGCGAATTCGAGTCTCAGCTGCGCGCGCGCGATTTGATGCTGCAGCGTTTCACCATCCAGGAACTCCATTGCGATGAAGGCGCGGTCCTCCCCCTCGCCAATTTCGTAAATAGTGCAGATGTTGGCGTGATTCAGAGCGGAGGCCGCTTTGGCCTCCCGCCGGAAACGGCTCAGTGCGTGAGGATCTCTCGCGACCTCGTCGGGCAGGAATTTAAGGGCGACAAAGCGGTCGAGGCGGGTGTCTTGCGCCTTCCAGACAACTCCCATAGCGCCCGACCCAATGTGCGACTGAAGCCGGTATGGTCCAAGCTGCGCGCCGGGAAGCAGGAGCATCGGTCCCAAGATTATAGCCCGGCATGTAGGCTTCAGCCTTTGTGTCTACCCGGTCGGGTTCCGCACCGGGATTCTAATACGACATTCGGCCTCAAACCCGCGTGACGTGCTCCAACCGCTGCACGTCTCAATACAGCTTCGAATTCTACAACAACCTGCTCTTTACGATATTTGCCCGGCGAAGCTGCACGCTCCTCTTGGCTGCGCTACGCGTCTCCGCTATCCTGAACCAATAGCACCTGAACCCTTCGGCGTTGTCCCGAAGAGGTTCCCACGTTCCGCTGGCGAACTTCTTTTCTGGCCCAAGCATCGCCCCAAACGCACGCCTTTGTGAACTTGAATTTCCTTGCAAAGTCTCGGCGCTTGTTTCCTCTGCGGCTCACCCGGGAGTCTGCCGGCGTCTCTGTAACCAGGCAGGCACTCGAGAGAGATGCCGCTGAACTGCTCTATCGCCACGGCATCGGCGCCGTGCTTGTCTCTCTCCTCGCCTCGTCCGGGCTCGCCTTCATTTCGCGAGGGCGCATCCCTCCTGTCCCGCTTCTGTCCTGGTGGGTGCTCATGACCCTTGTCCTGGCCCTCCGCGGCTTCGACATGGTGCACTACCATAAGGTTCGAAAATCATCCGCCCGCGCCGCCCGCCAGGACCTTCGCTTATTCGGCCTCGGCGTGATCGCTGCCGCCGTTCTTTGGGCCGCCTTCCCGATCGCTTTTCTCAGGGATCTCGATCAGGCTGGTCGCGCCTACACCGTCATCGTTCTCTGTGGCATGGTGGGGGGCAGCGCCACCGTGCTGGCGCCTTCGAACGCCCTTTCTCTCCTGTTCTGCTCTTTTCTGGTTCTCCCTACCTCGATACTGTTCCTCACTTTCGCAGGCGTGCAAAATACCTTCTTCGGCGTGCTGGGCTTCGGCTTTTTCGTCGTAATGCTTGTCTCCTCGCGATTGACGCATCGCGCCACTATGACCGCCTTCCGCCTCAGCCGGGCCAACGAGGCACTACTTACTGAGATGACGGAAGAGCGCCGCCGCACGGAGGCCGCCAACCTCGAGCTGAAAACCGCTAAGCTCGCCCTCAGCGACGCCAACCTGTCTCTCGAACTTCGCATACAGGCTCGCACCGCCGAGCTTCGCAGCGAGATGCGCGACAAAGAGCGCTTCGCCCGCGAACTGGCCTACCTCGCTTCCACGGATTCACTCACCGGCCTCTGCAACCGCGCCTCTCTTGGGGAACGCCTGCGCGCCGCTCTTGCGCTCGCCGAGCGCGAGGGCCATTTCTTGGCCGTGCTCTTTCTCGACCTCGATCGATTTAAGGAGGTCAACGATGTGCTCGGCCACATGGCGGGCGATCAGGTCTTACAAATCGTCGCTCAGCGCCTGCTGAAGCATTCACCCGCTACTGTCGAACTGACGCGCTGGGGAGGCGATGAGTTCGTCGTCACCATGCCGCGTCTGAGAGCACCTGGCGATGCTCTCGATCTCGCTCATGCCTTGAGTACCTGCCTCACTGATTTCATCGATCTCGAAGCCGGCCCTGTCCGCATCGATGTCACCATCGGCATTGCCGTCTTCCCCGATCACGGCTCCAATGAAGAAGACCTTATTCGTGCCGCCGATATCGCCATGTATGCCAGCAAGGAGGAACGGGGCGGCAACATCAGGCTCTTCGACCCTGGTCTCGGGCGTCGTCTTGCGGAACGCCGCCTGCTTGAGCGTGCCCTGCGCGAGGCCATCGATGCCGGAAGGCTCTCCATCGTCTTCCAGCCCATCATCACCGCGGTTACCGGACGCTGCGAAGTCATTGAGGCGCTTGTTCGATGGCAGCATCCCGAGCAGGGCCCTATTCCGCCCGAGCAATTCATTCCGCTCGCCGAGCGCACCGGCGAAATCGCCGCTCTGGGCCGCTGGATGCTCCTGCACTCTTGTCGCGAGGCTGCTTCCTGGAAAACTCAGTCGCCGCCCGCTGTTTCAGTGAATGTCTCCGCCGTCCAGATCGAAGCCGGCACTCTGCTCAAAGACGTCGCCGATGCCCTGGCCCAAAGCGGCTTGCCCTCTTCCCGCCTGCACCTCGAACTTACCGAGACCGTCTTTGCCGGAGATCGCCGCGAGATCATCCCCACCCTCACCCGCTTACGCGAAATGGGTGTGACGGTTGCGCTCGACGATTTTGGCACCGGCTTCTCCTGCCTCGCCGACCTTCCGCGTCTTCCCATTGATCGCATCAAGATCGACAAGTCTTTCGTCGAAGCGCTCGCTACCTACGGCATCCCTATCGTCAAGGTCATCGTGACCACTGCCCGGACCTTCGGTCTCGGAGTCATAGCGGAAGGTGTAGAAAACCAGTGGCAAGCGGAACGCCTCATTGGCTTGGGTGCCGATTACCTGCAGGGCTATTTCTTTTCTCAGGTTCTCTCGCCTGATGCGATGCGCGATTGGCTCCTCGACGGTGTTCCTGGGCTCGCCGGCGGCAAGGTTTTGGTCCGCTCAAACGCTGTCTGACCGGTGTTAATACCGTCAAAATGGGCTCAGTTTCGCCCCGGTTTCGCCTTGGAAACCCCTCGAAAACCCTCGAAAACTGCTCCGTTTTGCACCGTTTGCCGTTTTTCTCCCCGTCGAAAAAATAACACACGGGCGAATTCACACGCCAGTTTAGATCCGCGTAAGTCGAAGAATGCAAAAGAGAAATAGAGAATCGCAAGATCTGTGACCGGCCATCGAGGGCCCCAAAAGTGCTCCCGTCGCCTACCGTTCGCGGGCTCTTTTTTTATGGAGGTAAGAAGAAACGCTAACTCGTCGCGGATTCGTAGTTGCGAGCCACCTGGAACATGGTCGCTTCATCGAAGTGTTTGGCAAAAATCTGCAGCCCGATTGGCAGCTTTTCCTCCGTCTCGCCGCACGGTACCGACATGCAGGGAACGCCCGCCAGATCTCCCGTGAGCGTGTATACATCCGAAAGATACATCGCCAGCGGGTCGTCGATCTTCTCGCCGATCTTGAATGCCGGAAACGGCGACACCGGGGCCGCAATCACGTCCACATCCCGGAACGCGTTATTGAAATCCTGTGCGATCAGCGTCCGGACTCTTTGCGCCTTCAGATAGTATGCGTCATAGTAGCCCGCGCTCAGCACGTAAGTTCCAAGCATGATTCGCCGCTTCACCTCCGCGCCGAACCCGCAGCCGCGCGTGTTCCGGTACATGTCGGTGAGCGTCTCTCCGTCTTCGCGAATCGTGTAACGCACGCCGTCGTAGCGCGCCAGGTTGGAGCTCGCTTCCGCCGTCGCGATGATGTAGTAGCAGGACAAAGCGTATCGCGTATGCGGAAGGCTGATCTCCCGCACTTGGCACCCCAGCTTCTCCAACTCCTTGATCGCCGCGTGCACTGCCTCGCCCGTCTCCGAGCTCAGCCCTTCGAAGTATTCTTTCGGTAGCCCGATCTTTACACCGCGCACCGGCTCCGCCATCATGGCCAGATAGTTGTCCACCGGCGCAAACGCAGAAGTCGAGTCCTGGTCGTCTCGCCCGGCCATCGCCTGCAGCACCGCTGCCGCATCTTTGACGCTTCTTGCGAATGGGCCAATGTGGTCGAGTGAACTGGCAAATGCCGAAAGTCCGTAGCGCGATACCCGCCCGTACGTCGGCGTAACCCCTACCACGCCGCAAAAGCTAGCGGGCTGTCGTATCGAGCCTCCTGTATCGGAACCAAGCGACGCCACCACGCTCCCTTGCGCCACCGCCGCCGCCGAACCTCCGCTCGACCCGCCGGGCACCCGGTCGAGTGCTCTCGGATTATGCACCGGGCCGAACGCCGAGTTCTCGTTCGATGAGCCCATCGCAAACTCGTCGCAGTTGCACTTCCCGATCAGAAGTGCACCCTCTTCCTCCAGCCGGATCACTGCTGTCGCGTCGTACGGCGGAACGTAATGCTCCAGAATTCTCGACCCGCAAGTCGTACGCAGATCCTTCGTCACGATTACGTCTTTGACCCCGATCGGAACCCCGGCCAGCGTGCCTAACTCGCCGCCGCGCGCGACCGTTTCGTCCACTCGAGTTGCCGTCGCGAGCGCCCGTTCAGGCGCAAAAGTCAGAAAAGCGTTCGTTCTTCCGTTCTCACCTTCTGCATGCGCGATAGCCGCTTCCGCCAGTTCCCGGGCACTGAACTTCTTATTGAGCAGCCCGGTCCGGATTTCGGAAATCGTGAGAGCGGCGACATCATGCCCTCTCATCGCTCGATAACCTTCGGAACCTTGTAATAGCCGTTCCCGCTGAGCGGCGCATTCGCTAGCGCTTCTTCGTTGGTCAACGTCCGTTGCGGCACATCTTCTCGTAACGTAGCCGTCTCGTCCGCCTCATACAGCACCTGCGCCATCGGCTCGACACTCTCGGTGTCCAATTCGTTCAGCTGCTCGATATGCGTCAGGATCTGGCCGAGATCGTGAGACATCCGGGCCACCTCTTCATTTGAAAGCCGCAGATTCGCCAGATCCGATACGTAGCGAACTTCTTCTTCGGTTAACTTCAAGCCGTTGCCTTCTTGCGCGACAGTCGATATACCTTCTTTAGCACAGGGTCTTGAATCCCCTCCGCCTCATCCGTCGACGGGCTTTCATGCCCTTCGAGACTGGACGCGCGCATTGGTTGCCGCTTCGGCGCTCCCACGCGAAACTCCACATCCTGTACGATCTCGCCGCCGGTAACTCTGCGGATGCGATCGAGAATCTGCGATGTCAGGGGAAACAGTTGTCTCTGCCAGATTACGTCTTCCACTTCCACCACCAATGTCGTGCGCACCAGCTTCAAACGCAGCGTATGAGACGCAATCGCCTTGCCGACCGCCGCGGGCCAGATCGCCCTGGCAAGATCTTCATCTGTGAAAATGTCCTTCGAAAGTCGATTGTTCCTGATAAGCCGCGCAGCGCGTTCCATGTTTGCTTCTGATCTGTACCGCAGAACGGCAGCGGGGGAGGGAATTGCCGACCGGATTAGAAGTTTAGCACGCTGCTATTCGCCTACGCCGAGCCGAGTTCCGCCCGGATCGCATCGGCAATACGGCCCGTCCACTCTTCCACCTTTTCCTGGGACTCGGCCTCGATCATGACCCTCGCCAGCGGCTCGGTACCCGAGAATCGCACGAGCACTCGACCGCTTGTCGCGAACTCCTGTTCCGCCGCCGCGATCGCGCTCTGAACTGTATGAAGCTCCGCCAGCGGTCGCTTGTGTTTGACCCTTACGTTGACCAGCTTCTGCGGAAACTTCTGTATCGCCTGCATGAGTTCATCGAGCGATTGCCCGCTGTCCCGCACCACTTCGAGTACCCGCAGCGCCGTCAGCAATCCGTCGCCCGTGGTCGCGTATTCGGAAAAGATAACGTGCCCTGATTGCTCGCCGCCCAGCACCGCCCCACGTTTTAGCATCTCTTCGAGAACATACTTGTCGCCCACCGGCGTGCGAAGCATCTGGATGCCGCGCCCCTCAAACGCTTTTTCGAGACCGAGGTTCGACATCACTGTCGCCACCACCAGGTTGCCTCGCAGTTTGCCGGCCCGCTTTAACGAAGAACCCGTCAGGAACAGCACCGCATCCCCGTCCACCACTTGCCCCGAAGGAGAGACAAAAAGTGCGCGGTCCGCATCCCCGTCGAACGCGATCCCCATCGCTGCGCCCGACCGTTGAACCTGCTTTTGCAGATTCTCGAGATGCAGCGACCCGCAGTTCAAATTGATGTTCTTGCCATCGGGAGATGCGCCCACCCACTCGACTTCGAGCCCGAGCCGGCCGAACAATCTGGGCGCTACCTCGCTTGCCGAGCCGTTTGCACAATCGATCGCAACACGAAACGGAAACTTTCCCTCAACCGTCCCCCCCAGGTAATCCGTATACAAGTTGTCGAGCATGGGGTCGGCCCGCAGTTCTTTCGGCTGCGCTGTTTGCCCCTTGGACAGCCAATCGCCCATCAGTTGCTCGAGCTCCAGTTCCACGTCATCGGCGAGCTTGTAGCCGGAATGGCTGATCACTTTCAAGCCGTTATCGTGATAAGGGTTGTGCGAAGCGGAAATCATCACTCCCGCAACGAAGTGCCCCGTTCGCGTGAGATACGCGACTCCGGGCGTTGTAATCACACCGGCGAACCGGGCTGCCACGCCTGCCCGCGCCAGACCGCCCGCTACCTGCTCAGCTAACCACGGCCCGCTTTCTCGCGTATCCATCCCGATCAGGACTTCCGCCGGGCCGCCGTTCAACTCTTTGCTGGACGCCCCCCGCGCCCAGGTGCCAAGCGCTACTCCGAGCGCATGCGCCGTTCTTGCGTCTAGCGGCGGCTCACCGGCCACACCGCGAATACCGTCAGTTCCGAAGAGCTCTCGTGATAGTGTTCGGGAGGAAATGCCCATACAATCCCTCTATAGTAGCCGTTACAGGACACCCCGCAAGAGCGGATCTTTCTGATGGTTCCATCGACTATAGGCTTTGGGGGGATTAAACTTGAAGGTGGAAGCCGGTCAGGCAAGGACTTCCCGGTTACTTCATCCGGGACCGCCTGCTACCCGCCTTCCCGCATCACCGAAAATTGATGAACATCTCGGTCAAAAGCGAATATGCGCTGAAAGCTGTTTTCGACTTGTCCGCCCAATACTTGGCCTTGTCGCGAAATCCTGTTATGCCGCCGGTCAAGATCGCCGACATCGCAAAACGGCAGAAGATCCCGCAGAAGTTCCTCGAGCTGATCCTGGCCGGTCTGAAGCAAAGCGGCTTTGTAGATTCGCGCCGCGGCGCTGAAGGCGGATATCTGTTGGCCCGCTCACCCGACGCTATTACGATCGGTGATGTTCTCCGGGCGGTCGAGAACTTCCGGACTAACAACCGGTACAGCAACGACAACCCCTTCGGCGAAATCTGGGATCGAGTCGATTTCGCTATGTCGGAAGTGCTTGACAAAACCAGCTTCGGTGAGATTGCGCGCAGTTGGCAGAAGAAGCATTCCGAGTACATCCCGAACTGGGAAATTTGAAAGGGACCTGTGATCTATCAAGATAATTCATTCAGTATCGGCCGCACGCCGCTCGTGAAATTGAACCGCGTAGTGGACGGAGCGAAGGCCACCGTTCTCGCAAAAATCGAGGGCCGAAACCCGGGCTATTCCGTCAAGTGCCGTATCGGCTCGGCCATGGTTTGGGATGCCGAAGAACGGGGCATCTTGAAGCCGGGAAAAGAGATCGTGGAGCCCACCAGCGGCAACACCGGCATTGCGCTGGCGTTCGTTGCCGCCGCGCGCGGCTATCCGATCACTCTGACCATGCCCGAAACCATGTCGCTCGAGCGCCGGAAAGTGCTCAAGGTGCTAGGCGCAAATCTGATCCTCACGGAAGGCGCCAAGGGAATGAAGGGAGCCATCGCCAAAGCCGAAGAGATCCGCGCCTCTGACCCCGATCGCTACTTCCTTCCTCAACAATTCAGCAATCCCGCGAATCCCCGGATCCACTTCAACACGACCGGGCCCGAGATTTGGGAGGACACCGAAGGCGGCGTAGAGGTCCTTGTGGCAGGTGTCGGAACCGGAGGCACCATCACCGGCGTTTCGCGTTACATCAAGAACGAAAAGAACTGGCCGCTCATCTCCGTCGCGGTGGAGCCCACTTCGAGTCCCGTGATCACCCAAACGCGCAACGGTGAGGAGGTTAAGCCAGGACCGCACAAAATTCAGGGTTTGGCTGCCGGATTCGTCCCCGACAACCTCGATCTTGCCATGGTTGACCGTGTCGAACTGGTGACCAACGAAGAATCCATCGAAATGGCTCGACGTCTTGCCAGGGAAGAAGGTATCTTGTGTGGCATTTCTTGCGGAGCAGCCGTTTCGGCCGCTGTTCGTGTTGCCCGCGAACCTGAAATGGCCAACAAAGTCATGGTCGTCGTCCTTCCCGATGCCAGCGAACGTTATTTGAGTTCCGTATTGTTCGAAGGGATGTTCGAATAGCGCGCCTTGCTCCTTATCCTGGAATAATAAGCGCGTATACGCCTGAAATTTTCTTGTCGAAACCGGACCCTTTTTTCAATTTGTGCGTTCTAATGGGTACATCCCCATAAACAGCGGGCGCTGCACCACTCACCCAATACCCAGCGCTCGCTTCACCTCGAAGGAAATTCAAGCCTGGCCTCTAATGTTCCGGTGGCGGTGCGCCGATGGACGATGCATGACGAATGCTATAAATCATCCGCACACTGACGCCCTGGAGCTCTTCCTTTTAAATCGCCTTAACGGCCAAAAGGCCGAACACGTAGAAGAGCATTTGCTCGTCTGCGAGGGTTGCCGCACCAGAGCTGGTGCGATTCAGGAAGAAGTCGAACTTCTGCAACTCGCCTTTGCCTGAACGGGCGCGGATCAGAAGACCTTGAGAGCACTCAGGGAGCTTCGAGAGCCCTTGGTTGGGGCACTCTCGAAACTCGCTGTACTCTCTTACGTGAACTTAGGCGAGGACTACCTGCTCCGCCTGCAGTCCCTTCGGTCCATTCTTGACAACAAAGGAAACACGCGCACCCTCTTCGAGACTGCGATACCCAGACGCCTCAATCGCGGAGAAGTGAACGAACACATCCTCTCCGTTCTCGCGGGCGATGAAGCCGAACCCTTTCGAAGCATTGAACCACTTTACGGTTCCGATTTCTTTCATAAATTCTCTCTTTCTTGCAACCAAAACCTAGCAAATCAAATGACGGAATCGAGAGCTGCTTACCATAAAGGGTTGGCCGTACCGAATGTGTTCAAGTGACAGGAAGGAATATACGTGCTCTTCCAACCATAATCGGAGCGAGACGTTTTGTCAATCCCGAGAGCCGGGCTTGCTGCACAAAGAGTTAAGAGTGAGAGCGGTTGGTAGCGCTAAGGGGAATCGAACCCCTATTTAAGCCTTGAGAGGGCTCCGTCCTAACCGTTAGACGATAGCGCCAAAATCGAAGAGGCATACCCAGTATAAGGGGTATGCCTCTGTCTGGAAAACGTTAATGCAGATGAGAGCAGATTAAAGCGCTGCGGGCATGGAAAGGGCGGATTTCGCCAGTGCTTTCGCGATGAGTTGAACAGCGTCGGGTTCGCTCACCGACTTGGCAACCGATGTCTCGAGAATCAGCATGCAGCGCGCCCGCTCGAGCATCTTTTTCTCCCGGAACGAAAGCGGCTTAGACATTTGGATTCCGACTAACGCTTTGAAAACTTCGGCAATTTCGAGCAAACTGCCGCCCTTCATTCGCTCGGAATTTTCCTTGAACCTGTCCTTCCAATCCTGCGCGCAGCTGCATCGCCCCGCCGCGAGATAGCTCAGCACCCTGTTGATCTCGCTACATTTCGTGACTTTCCGTAGACCAAGGTCATCCACATGCGAGAAAGGCACCATCACGGTCATACTGCTGGGCGCCATCCGAAGAAGATAGAAACGTTCCTGCTGCGCGCCAAAACAGCGGGAACTGATGTTTTCTATTGTGCCGACTCCATGGTTCGGATAAACGACTTTTTCACCGACCTGAAAGGTCATTCATGGACCCCTTTTCTCGATTCGGAAATTAGTTAGAGTGTAAACAGCCCAAAGGAATGTTAAACCTGCATTAAGATTTCGTCAATAGAAAAGTGATGGATCCACACCTTGATGAGTGGTGTACAGCAAGGCCTCTTGTAAACGGTTGTATGTAAACGCAAGAGCCTGTGAGGAACACACATGTCAGGTGTATTCTCTGCGCGAGAAAAAGGGAGGACTCCTTGGAGGGTCCTCCCTTTTCGCGTTCCTTGCTCGATTAGCTCAGAGTATATTAGCTGACCAGTTTTCGAGCACTGCCTTTACCTTTTGGCAGAATTGATCGGCCAGCGCGCCGTCGATCAGCCGGTGGTCGAAGGTCAGAGCAAGATGCGCCTGTGAACGGATTGCGATCGCGTCCCCATCGATTACCGCCGGAACCTTTTCAACAGCCCCTACGCCCAGGATCGCGACCTGCGGCTGGTTGATGACGGGAGTCGCGAAAATGCTTCCAAAGCTCCCGAAATTCGTGATGGAGAACGTTCCGCCCTGCACCTCCTCCGGCTTGAGTTGCCGGGAGCGTGCGCGAGTAGCGAGATCGACTACTGAGCGCTGAAGACCCGAGACATTCTTCTCGTCAGCGTTGCGTATGACGGGAACGATCAATCCGCCCTCAAGCGCAACCGCGATCCCGATGTTGATGTCCCGGTGATACACGATGTTCTTGCCATCGATCGACGCGTTGAAAATCGGGAAGGAACGAAGCGCTTCAGCGGCGGCCGCCGTCACAAACGGCAGGAAAGTCAACGAGAAACCATTACGCGCCTGAAATTCGCCCTTGGACTTGTCACGCAGCTTGGCCACCTTTGTCATGTCAACGCGATGTACTGTTGTGACATGCGCCGAGGTGCGCTTGCTCATGATCATGTGCTCGGCGATTTTCTGCCGCATCGTGCTCATGGGTTCGGTGCGAACCCTGGCGGATTCAGCCAGCGGCATAGGCGCCGGCGCTTGCGACTGCTGGGGTGTGGCGGGCGCGGCCGGCGGTTGCTGCTGGGGCGGAGCCGCATAAGTTCGCGCGGCTTGCGAAGACATGTAGCTCTCCACATCCTGTTTCGTGATCCGACCGCCTGCGCCGGTTCCCCTTACCTGGCTTAGATCGATGTTGTATTCGCGAGCCATTTTCCGCACCAGAGGCGAAAGCGGGCCTTGATCTTCGGTTCCATCAGGCTGCGCGGCTACAGCGGGCGGAGGCGTCGCATTTTGAGTCCCTCCCTGCGCGGCCGGTTGTGATGTCATCGGCGGTGGCTCGATTGGATATGGCCCGGCAGATGTTGCGATCGGCTCCGGCGGGGGCGCCTGTGGTGCCGCCGGCGGCATCGCGTAGGTCCGGTTGTCCGGGGTTGTCGCCGAGGGGCCCACGTCCGTCTTTGCTGATGATGTAACTGGCGGTTCCTGTTTCGGAGTCGGCTCCTGGCTCGGTGTTGCGGCGGGCGCGCTCGATCCCCCGGTGACCGAGGTGCTGTCTCCAATTCGCGCGACTATCGAGTTGATCGCGACGGTTGTCCCTTCCTGGACCAGAACCTCGCTCAAAACACCGGCTGCCGGAGCAGGAATTTCGGTATCCACTTTGTCGGTCGAAATCTCAAACAGCGGCTCATCCCGGTCGATCTTTTCGCCGGGCTTCTTGAGCCAGCGCGTGAGGGTACCTTCCGTGATACTTTCGCCCATCTGGGGCATTACAACGTCAATCATCGAATCTCCTGCATGTCTTCTAAGAAGTCGGTATAAGAAAGCTCGCGATCCGCCGGAGTTCCCAAACTGTTCTCTCGGGATCTCGATTCACAAAGTGCTTGCCGGGTCGTGTTTGCCACTACAAGGCGGTAGCCGAATACCCCGGCGAAAGAACCGATCAACGCCCTTGTTACCTCCTCGCGCTCAGCCGGTGAGCCGAGTGAGCGCACCGAACAGACCGGCTTGGTCAAGCCGCAAGGAACAATGTACTTGAAGTAGCTGAGGTCGGTATCGAAGTTCAATGCGAAGCCGTGCGAGGTAATCCAGCGGCTGATGTGAATTCCGATCGCCGCTATTTTTGCCCCGTTCACCCAGACACCTTCGTAACCGCGCTGCGCAACCCGCTCTGCGCGGATTCCCACCAGTTGCAATCCGTCGATGAGTGCCTGCTCCACTCCGTGGAAATAGGCGTGCACATCGCGTTTCCATTCTCGCAAGTCAAGGATCGGATAACCGACAATCTGGCCTGGACCATGGTAGGTCACGTCACCACCCCTGTCGGTCTCGTAGAACGAGATGCCGGTACGTCCCAGGATGTCTGGACCTGCGAGCAGATGTTCTGTTTTGCCATTGCGCCCCATCGTCACGACATGAGGGTGCTCAACGAGGAGCAGCGTGTCGCAACCTTCGCCGCGCTTAAGCTTTTCGACCAGCCCTTGTTGCACCTCGAGCGCCTGGCTGTAAGCCATGCGGCCAAGGTCCAGCAATTGCAGTGTTCTCATTGCTGAAGCCGATCCTCAGACAGAGCCGCTGCGCTGCTCAGATATTGATGGCAAGTCCATTGACGTTATTGAAGGCCTCTCCAACAGCCTCGTAGATGGTTGGGTGGGCGTGAATAGTCGACATCATGCTTTCAACCGTGGCTTCCGCCTCCATCGCTGTAACTGCCTCCGATATCAGCTCGAAAGCTTCGGGCCCGATTATGTGCACCCCCAGGATTTCATCAAAGGACTCATCAGCAATGACTTTGACAAAGCCTTCGTGCTTGCCAAGGATGGTCGCCTTGCTGTTGCCGGCAAACGGAAACTTGCCCACCTTCACCTTGAATCCCTGCGCACGAGCCTGCGCTTCGCTCAAACCAACGCTCCCGATTCCAGGGTCCGTGTAAGTGGCGCCCGGAATGCGGTTCCGGTTGATCGGCCGAACGGGCTTGCCCGCAATCGTTGCCACAGCAATCATTCCTTCCGCGGTGGCAACGTGAGCCAGCTGCGGTGTGCCGGCCACGATATCTCCGATCGCATAAAGGTTGGGTTCGCCAGTCCGCTGATAGCCATCCACCTTCACAAAACCGCGATCCAGCTGCGCCTTGGTGTTCTCGAGACCCGTATTATCCGTGTTGGGCTTACGGCCCACCGCGACCAGCAACTTGTCAAATTCCATCTCTTCCCGATTGCCGTTCGCGAGAGTTGCACTCAAGCTGACGCTGTTCGCGTTCTTACGAATGTTTTCGGCCTTTGCTCCGGCTTCAACGCGGATGCCAGCCTTCTTGAAGTGCTTTTCCAGTTCTTTCGAAATCTCTTCGTCTTCGACCGGCACCAATCTGGGGAGCATTTCAAGCAGGGTTACCTTAGCGCCAAACCGGTTGAAGATCGAAGCAAACTCTACGCCCACCGCGCCGCCCCCAATAATGCCGATGGTCTTCGGTACAGCCGGCATGTCGAGAATTTCGATGTTGGTCAGAATCAGGTTTTGGTCGGCCTGCAGGCCCGGCAGCATTCTGGCTTCTGAGCCAGTGGCAAGAATGATGCTTTTCGCTTCAATGGTCTGATCGCCTTGCGCCCCGCTGAGTGCGATGCGGCCGCCACCGAGTAGACGTGCGTTTCCCTTGATGACCTCGACCTTATTCTTCTTCATCAAGAACTCGATTCCTTTCGAGTGCTTGGTAACGATTTTGTTCTTTCGGTCGAGTACCCGCGCGTAGTTCAACTGGGGATCTTTGCACTCGATGCCTTCCGCGGCCGGGTCCTTGAAGTAGTCCCAGACGTCGGCGGTGTGCAAAAGGGATTTCGTCGGAATACATCCAACTAAGAGGCAAGTGCCGCCTAGTCTGGGTTGCCGCTCAATCAGGGCGGTTTTCAAACCGTATTGCCCGGCTCGAACGGCGGCAGAATACCCGCCCGGCCCGCTGCCGATTACGGCTACATCGTAAGTCATTTTCGTCTCAAGTGTAGCATCGGGCCCTTATTTTACAGCCACTTCAGCGGCTTCGCCTTAACGCTTTCGATACGTGGAAGCGCCTCCCGAAGTCTCTTTGCAAAACCGGTAATCGGAAACCCGGATGCTCCGATCGGCGTAATTGAAGTGTAGAGTCCCCCCGCCTATCCTGGTGCGAGCCTACGTATCATAAAGAGAAAGGGCCATGCATTCAATCCCTTGTATTTTGGTGCTGATTTCGCTGCCGCTCGCCTGCGCTTCCGGGCAGCAGACCGACGCAACTCCAACGGGGCCTGCCAAAAAGCTACCCCCGCCCGGAACTTTGCACAGCATCAACGTCAAAGGCAATCAACTCTATTCGTCCGAGGACATCGTCAAAGAGAGCGGCCTCAAGACAGGGTCGAAGATTGACCGTCCCGCAATAGACAAAGCACGGCAGGCCTTGCAGGCGACGGAGCTCTTCAATAACGTAGCTTACGAATACCGGGTGAGTGGCTCGACCTCTCCTGCATACGACGTGACGTTCCAGGTTTCGGAAAACGACCAGGTCTTCCCGATGCGCTTCGAGCGGCTCGGGATGCCCACAGATGCGGTGCGGTCCTGCGTTCGTGAGCACGTCGACCTCTACGCCGATAAGATTCCCGGCACCGAAGGCGTTCTACGGCGCTATTCGAAAGCCGTCCAAGACTGTGTTTCCAAGAACACAGCTGGAGAGAACGTGAAAGCAGTTATCTCGAATGACGATCCAAAGGAGCTTACCGTACTGTTTGCGCCGGACACCCCCGCGCCCACTATTTCCCAGGTAGTTGTCTTCGGGAACCAGGCCGTAGATACGGGAACGATATTGCGGGCGGTGAACCAGGTCGCCATCGGCGTGCCTCTTTCGGATACCCGGCTCAAACTGATTCTGGACGGCGCGATCCGCCCCCTCTATGCCGCCAAAGGATATGCCGCTGTTACGTTTCCGAAGGTTGAGACCGAGCCGTCGAAGACCAACCTCGGCGTAATCGTCAAAGTCGAGATTAAAGACGGACCTTCCTTCAAGTTCGGAGCGATTCGTTTTCGCGGGAGCGGCATGGATGAAGACGAGATCCGCTCGAGCATCACATTCAAGTCAGGCCAACCATTCAACAGCGAGCAGGTCGATAACTTCCGCCTTGATCTGATTCACAAAATGCGCCGGCGAGGTCTGTTGGATGCGAGCATCAGTGCCGAAGCTGAGCCGGATGACACCAAGCGAGCCGTTAACGTGATTTACAACGTCACGCCTGGCGCTACCTACAACTTCCAAACTCTTGATATTCGCGGGCTCGATATCACCACGGAGCCGGTGATTGCGAAACTATGGGGAGAAAAACAGGGACATCCGTTCAATCCTGACTATCCAGACTTCTTCCTCAAGCGTGTTCAGCAGCAGGGCCTATTCGACCATCTGGCTGACACTCGTTCCGATTACACGGCCGACGCTTCCACGCACAATGTGACCGTGCATCTGTATTTCAAGGGCGGTGAGTCGGACTCCGAACGAGCTCGCAAGAAGAGAGAAGAAGAGGAGAAGCACAAGAGCGACGGCAGTTGGAGCCCCTACCCATGGGCGGGCGACGAGCGTTAGGCCAGACTAGAGCGCCAGTTTCTTCACGATCGCATCGGTATCGTAGACGCAACCGCCCCAAATCCCGCCGCTGGTCTGCTGCAGGGCCGCCCAAAGCCGAGTATCTTGCGGTAGAAGTGGATCAGGGCGCAGGTCGTCGCGCTTCGGCCGCGCCGCGAGCCGCCGGGAGCCCTCTTCGGCAGAGAACTCTTCCCCGGCCTCGCCGACCAGGTTCACGCGGCCCTCTAAATTAGTTCGATCGACGACGATCTCGACCGTATCGCCATCGCGCAACTTTCCGACTGGACCGCCCGCCAAGGCCTCGGGCGAAACATGGCCGATACACGCCCCGGTTGACACTCCGCTGAACCGCGCGTCTGTGATTACGGCCACATGCTTCCCAAATGGCAAATGCTTCAGCGCTGACGTTATCTGGTAAGTCTCTTCCATTCCCGATCCCATCGGCCCGCGGCAAATCAGGACAAGAATGTCGCCTTCACAAATGGATTGTGATTTGATTGCGGTCATGGCGTCGTGTTCGGTAACGAAGACGCGGGCTGGGCCGCGTTTCCGATACACGCCGTCTTCATCTACTACGGACGGATCGATGGATGTGCTCTTAACCACGGCGCCATCGGGCGCGATGTTTCCGTGCGGAAAGCAGACGGTGGAGGTCAGTCCGCGAGAGCGGGCACCATCGGGCGAAAAGATCACGTCATCGGCATCGATGCCGTCAAGTTCTTTCAAACGAGTGCGGAATCGAAGGCGCCGTTCAGACGCCTCCCACCAATCGAGAGCCGTATCCAGGGTGTCTCCGGAAACGGTAAGAGCCCCCTTGTTGAGCAGTCCGGCACGCCGCAAGTGCAGCATGACTTCCGGCACGCCGCCGGCCAGGAATACCTGGACCGTAGGGTGATTGCGCGGCCCGTTGGGTAAAGCATCCACCAATCTCGGTACGCTTCGGTTGATCCTGTTCCAGTCGGTAACGGAGGGCCGCCCCAGTCCGGCGGCATGCGCTATGGCGGGGATGTGCAGCAGCAGGTTGGTAGAGCCGCCAAAGGCCGCGTGAATGATCATGGCGTTTTCGATGGCGCTTTGAGTGACGATGTCTCGCGTACTGAGGCCGAGGTTCTCGATCCTCAGTAGTGCCCGCGCCGTTCGAAGTGCCATGTCCAACCAGACCGGCTCGCCAGAAGGCGCCAGCGCAGCATGAGTGAGCGTGAGCCCGAGCGCCTCCCCGACTACCTGCGCAGTGGCAGCGGTCCCGAGGAACTGGCATCCCCCTCCCGGCGAAGCGCACGCGCGGCAGCCGGCAAGGGCAGCCTCTTCAAGCGAGATCTTTCCGTGAGCGAAGCGGGCTCCGATCGTTTGGACTTTGCCCGCGTCTTCGCCATGTTCCGGCATCAGCGTCACACCTCCCGGGATGAGCGCGCAGGGTGAGTCGGGCGTGCCGGCCAGGGCCATCATCATAGCGGGTAATCCCTTGTCACAAGTTCCAATCCCGATTACCCCCGAACGCGTCGGCAGCGAACGGATGAGGCGCCGCAATACTATGGCGGCGTCATTCCGATAGGGAAGGGAATCGAACATTCCTGGAGTGCCTTGCGTGCGCCCGTCACACGGATCCGTGCAAGCTCCGGCGAAGGGAATTGCGGCATTCCGCTTGAGTTCCCGTGCCGCTTCCGCAACCAGCAGCCCAACTTCCCAGTGGCCCGTGTGAAAGCCAAGCGCGATGGGAGTTCCGTTGTCCGCGCGGAGACCTCCGTGCGTACTCAATATCAGAACCTGTTTTCCCCCCAGTGCAGATGGCTCCCATCCCATGCCCGCGTTTTGCGTCAGTCCAAAAATGTTTCCAGAAGGCTGTTCGATCAGCATCTCGGCGGTGATCGGCAGGGCGCCTGCAGGCCCCCTCGCGTGCGTACGGACGGTGAATATATCCGGATTTTCGGAATCGAGTACAGTCTTGAGATTCATTTGAATGGTCTTCTCCAGGGTCCGCTACACTCCTGTATTGCCGGGGCGCAAAGGAAATGAACCGCGAAAATCGCTACACGACCGCCATCTATCCCGGATCGTTCGATCCGCCAACAAACGGTCACCTTGATCTGATCACACGAGGCTCGCGCCTTTTCGACAGCCTCATAGTAGCTATCCTGCCAAATACAGCTAAACAGCCGCTCTTTTCTATCGAAGAGAGGATCTCGATGATGAAGGAAGTCTCCGGCGCCCTCCCAAATGTGGAAATCGATTCATTCGATGGTCTGCTTGTGGAGTACGCCGCGCGTCGAGACGCGAATGCAATCTTGCGAGGTATCCGCGCCATTTCCGATTATGAAGCGGAACTTCAGATGGCTCACCTCAACCGGCGTTTACGACCACAGACCGAAACGCTTTTTCTCCTTGCCACGGAAGAGTATTCGTTCATCTCCTCCCGGATGATCAAAGAAATTGTCGCTTTGGGCGGTGACGTCGGCCAGTTCGTGCCTGAGGTTGTGGCCCGCCATCTGCGCGCAAAATTTCCGTGAAAACGTTACTCTGAAGGTGATTACCATGCAAGCCACCGCAGAGCTAGCCGAACGCATCTCGACGATCAGTGTTTCTTCGACCATGAAGGTGGCCGCCGACGCGGACCGCCTACGCCGCGAAGGAGCCGATATCGTCGATTTTGGGGCTGGTGAACCGGATTTCCCCACGCCCGCGAACATCAAGCAAGCGGCCATCGCGGCAATCGAGGGCAACTTCACTCGATACACGAACACCGCCGGAACTCCAGAGCTCCGGGCGGCAATCTGCGAACGTCACCGACTCGATTTTCGGACCAACTACACCCCCTCCGAGTGCCTGGTTACCGTGGGCGGCAAGCACGCCATCTTCAATCTTGTCCAGGCTCTCATCAACCCCGGCGACGAGGTTATCATCCCGGTTCCGTATTGGGTTACCTACAAAGATGTTGTGAACTACGCGGGAGGAACTTGCGTGTTCGTCGAAACCGATGAGCATGCGGGTTTCGAAGTGACGGCCAAACTGGTCGAGCAGCACATGAGTCCCCGGACCAAGCTCGTCATCATCAACTCGCCCTCTAACCCAAGCGGCGCAGTGATTTCGCAAAGCGAGTTCCGGAAAATCCTGGAAGTCACGGCGAAACACGGCGCGTATCTAATGACGGATGAATGCTACTGCCACTTCGTTTATGAAGGGGAGCCGTTCTCGATTGCCGCTGTGTCCGGTGCTAAGGAATCGGTGGTCGTCGCGGGTTCTCTTTCCAAGACATACGCGATGACGGGCTGGCGTATCGGTTTCGCGCTGGCTCCGGCACCCATCATCAGTGCTATGGCGAAGCTGCAGAGTCACTCGACTTCGAACCCCACATCGATTGCACAGAAGGCTGGTCTGGAGGCGATGACAGGCCCACAAGAATCGATCGGTGAAATGCTCGGGGAGTACCGGCGGCGGCGCGATTTTGTCGTGGATCGTCTACGCCAAATACCAGGTGTAACTCTAGGAACGCCAAAAGGTGCGTTCTACGCCTATCCGAACATCGCGGTTGCTTACGAAGGGGGACGCGTGAAAAACTCGTTCGATTTCTCGGCTGCTTTGCTCCAAGATGCACATGTTGCAGTGGTTCCCGGAGAAGCATTCGGAACGTACGATCACATCCGAATCTCCTACGCCACCTCGATGACGGAGCTGGAACGCGGTCTGGAAAGAATTCACAAATTCATCGATAGCGTCCGCGTCTGAGCGACAGAATAGGAAACAGACCGATGGCGACCGAGCTTGTTTCTCCGGATGCGTTTATAGACGATCCGGAACATTTTGAGTTCCTCGATGGCCAAATGGTTAGAAAGGCCTCGGTGGGGAGAAAAGAGCATTCCCAGCTTGAGCGCATCATATGGACTCTGTTAGCGCCGTTTCGCGAGAAGCTGGGCGGCAGTTTAGAAATGGAATGGACGATACTCAACGGGCAAGACAAGATCATCCCTGACGTCACTTTCTCTTTTCCCGATCCTAAAATCTCCGACGCTTATCTGGTAGCGCCAGCCTTCCTGGTGGTAGAGACTTGCTCGAAAGTTCAATCGTTGTCCTCGCTTTTGAAGAAATGCCGGGACAGATATCATCCCTTCGATACGCCTTACTGCTGGGTCATTGACCTCGCAAGCGCCGCCGGGTACGAGTGCCACAAAGCAAACAGCGGACTGTTCCGGCTTACCGATGTCTTGACTGCCGGGCCAGACGTGAGCGTCTCTCTGGCCGACATTTTTGACGAGTTGCAGAAGCAAGCGTGAGTTCTGGTTTATCGCTTCAGGTTTTCTCGAAAGCCGTGAGTTATAGAATGCATATTTTGAAGTATGAAGTTCCTACTCGGTTTGCTCTTCACCTCGCTCCTGGCCCCGTTAGCGTTCTGTGCCAGTCCGACCGGCAAGTGGTCCGTTAGCTTTAACGCGGACGGGACAGTACGGGAGACCTCTGTCTTCCTAAAACAGGAAGGCGACCTGCTTACCGGTTACATGCTGTCGCACAGCGGATACGAGCCCATCCGAGATGGACGGCTGACCGGGGACAATCTGAGTTTCACGATCATTCGAGATAACTTCGGCGAAGAACACAAGTCCAAGTACACCGGGCGTATAGAAGGCGACACCCTGGTCTTGCAGATGCCGGGCTGGGAAGATCATCCCGGGCCACAGCTGCGGTTAAAGCATGTATCGACGGAAATACCGGCCGCCATGCCGGAGCCCGCTAAGAAGATCTCTCTACCAGAAGCCGCTCCGGTACCCTCGAACGGGCTTGCAAAGACCCCGCCTATGGGCTGGAACAGCTGGAACAAATTTGCAAATAAAGTTACCGATAAGCTGATCCGGGAAACTGCTGACGCAATGGTGAGCAGCGGTTTGAAAGACGCCGGCTATATTTATGTGAACATCGACGACACCTGGGAAGCCGGCCGCGACGCGCAGGGCAATATCCAGACCAACTCGAAGTTCCCGGATATGAAGGCGCTTGCCGAATATGTTCACAGCAAAGGTTTGAAGCTAGGTATCTACTCTTCGCCCGGGCCAAAGACTTGCGCGGGCTTCGAAGGTAGTTTCCAACATGAAGAACAGGACGCCAAGACCTACGCCGGGTGGAACATCGATTACTTGAAGTACGACTGGTGCAGTGGATCGCAGGTCTATGACTACCATTCGATGCCTGCCGTGTATGCCAAAATGGGCGCCGCTCTGCTGGCCTCCGGCCGGCCGATCCTCTACAGCCTATGCCAGTATGGCGTCTTGCATGGCGCGCAATGGGGAGCGAACGTGGGAGGAAATTCGTGGCGCACCACGGGCGATATCAGCGATAACTGGAAATCCATGTCTCACATCGGATTCGACCTGCAATTAGGTCTGGATCAATATGCCGGTCCGGGGCACTGGAATGACCCTGACATGCTCGAGGTGGGAAACGGCGGGATGACGGAGACCGAGTACCGGACTCATATGAGCCTGTGGAGCCTGCTGGCCGCGCCGCTGCTGGCCGGAAACGACCTGCGCAGCATGACTCCGGCCATCTTCGCGATTCTCGCCAACAAAGATGTGATCGCCATCGATCAGGACCCGCTAGGGAAAGAGGCGACACGGGTTGCTAAGGACGGCGATCTGGAAGTTTGGGCTAGACCGCTCGCCAACGGTGCGGAGGCTGTGGGACTATTCAACCGCGGAACATCGCCGGCCAAAGTCACGGCCAAGAAGTCTGATCTGCGCCTCACGACCGGCGGCTACAACGTCCGGGATCTCTGGGCGCATGCCGACCGCGGCGAGTTCAAAGATCAGTTCTCAGCAGATGTTCCTTCGCATGGAGTGGTTCTGATAAAACTTGAACCCTCGAAGTAGCTCACTTGACCTTCTTGCCCGGACTATCGTGCCCGTTCTGGTGCAGGATCAGCTGCGTCACTTTTCCGGACGAATCTCTGACGAACTCCAGTTCCGCATCGATCACTTTTGGAAAGAAAAGGTTTCGTGCCTTCGGGAAGACTGGAACCTCGGGCTGCCCAGTCAAACGCGTGATTAGCTGGTCTTCTTTCAGCGTGACACTCATAACGGCGCCCGGCGCAAATTCGTACTCGCCCACGTAGTCCTGGAGCGCTTCGGGCGAAAGTTTGATCTCTTTACGCTCCGAAGCAAGCGTGACGTTTTCTCCGTGCATGGTGGCAGCCACTTTAGAGGCTATCTGATCGGGAGCTATTCCGTTCACGTTGCCCAATACGATGACTACGAGCTGATCGTCAGGCCAATATGCCATCTCCGTGTTGAAGCCTTCGATTCCGCCTCCATGATGGATTTCCCGGCGTCCTTTTGCCTGATTCACTTGCAAACCAAATGCATAGTCCTGCTTGTACGGCGTAGTCATCTGCTTGAGCGATTCCGCAGAGAGCACTTTGCCTCCGAAGAGCGCGCGCTCCCACTTCAGAAGATCTTCCGTGGTTGAGTAGAGTGCGCCCGCCGAGAAGGGTATGGTCATATCGACGTATCCGGCATTGATAATGCCGTGATCTGAGGGCGTATACCCGGATGCGCGATGCAAGATGATGGCGGGATTAGAATCGTATCCAGAGTCCTTCATGCCGAGCGGCGTGAAGATATTCTGTTCCAGAAACTGCTGGTAGGTCTGTCCGCTTATCTTTTCGATCAGATACCCGAGAAGCACATAACCCGAGTTACTGTAGCTCCATTTGCTTCCCGGTTCAAAGTCGAGCGGTTTATCACGAAAGCGCGCCACCAGCTTTTCAGGTGTGGTCGGCTTGGCTTCCGAATCCGGATAATCTTTGAAGCTGGTGAAATTCGGAATGCCCGCGGTATGAGTCAGTACATTTTGAATCGTGATCTTGTCCCATGCTGGTGATGCGTCTGACATGTAGTTTTTGACGGGATCACTGATTTTCAACTTGCCGCGTTCCTGCAGCAGCATAATGCAAGCGGCTGTGAACTGTTTGGTGATCGAGCCAAG
Source organism: Terriglobia bacterium (assembly GCA_963723645.1). Lineage (GTDB taxonomy): Bacteria > Acidobacteriota > Terriglobia > Bryobacterales > Bryobacteraceae > Bog-105. The sequence continues at coordinate 1,159,155 of CAVRRR010000001.1, read as the reverse complement.
CCGGAACTTCGTCGCAGGCGAGTTGGGAATCGACCATTCCAGATCCGCCGAGCCGTAGCCCTGATTCAATACGATTCCATTGCCCCGGGCAACCAGCACCGATCCCATGAAGTGCTGATCTTTTACATAGGATTCGACGATTTGCTGTAAGCGCGCCTTGTGTTCCTGGGCATGCACGTATGTAGCCAAAAGGCATCCAATGAGAAAGGCATTCCGCATCGTCTCGATACTACAACCGAAACGTGCGTGGCGCGGGAGACTAGCCGGCCATTGCTGCCGCCGGGCGCTTCCAGCTATAAAGAGGGAACCGTCTAGTCAATTCCTCCACTCCGCGCCGAGCCTGGGCGACCGTGTTTTCGGATTTGACGTCGTGAAGCACCTTAGAGATGAGCCTACCGACTTCGTGCATTTCTTCTTGGCCGAGACCCCGAGTGGTGACCGCGGGAGTGCCCAGCCTGATGCCGCTGGGATTCAGAGGCGGATTCGTATCGAACGGGATCGCGTTCTTGTTCACAGTGATGTGTGCCTGATCGAGCGCCTTCTCGGCTTCTTTACCCTTCACGCCTTTTGCGAAGACATCGATAAGGCACATGTGCGAGTCGGTACCGCCGCTTACAACCCGAAACCCCTCGCTTTCGAGCGATTTAGCTAAGGCGCGCGCGTTGGTGAGCACTTGTCCCTGATATTTGCGGAATTCGGGTGTCGCAGCCTCACGAAAGCAGACCGCTTTGGCCGCGATGGCGTGAACTAACGGACCCCCCTGAGCACCGGGAAACACGGCTTTGTCGATTGCCGGCCCGAAGCGCTCTTTCGCAAGAATCATGCCCGATCGAGGCCCGCGCAGCGTCTTGTGCGTGGTAGAAGTGACGATGTCGGCATGCTCACAAGGATTCGGATAAACGCCGGCCGCGATCAATCCGGAGTAGTGGGCCATGTCGACGACGAAGACAGCGCCCATTTCGTCCGCAATGGCCCGGAAACGGGCGAAATCGATAATGCGCGAATACGCACTCGCGCCCGCGATGATCATTTTGGGTTTGTGCTGCTGCGCTAAATGCTCGACCTCGTCGTAATCGATGAGGTCGTCATCGCGGCGGACTCCGTACGCGACAACTTTATAGAGCTTGCCCGAGAAATTCAGAGGATGTCCATGGGTAAGGTGGCCCCCGTGCGCAAGATTCATGCCGAGTATGGTGTCGCCCGGTTGCAGCACTGCCGCATACGCGGCCTCATTGGCCTGTGACCCCGAATGGGGCTGGACATTTACGAATTCGGCATTGAACAAAGCCCTGGCGCGGTCGCGTGCGAGATTCTCGACTACGTCAGCGAACTCGCAGCCGCCATAATAGCGTTTACCCGGATAGCCTTCGGCGTACTTATTCGTCAAGACACTACCATTCGCCTCGAGCACTGCCTCTGAGGTGAAGTTTTCACTGGCAATCAACTCGAGCCCGGTGTCCTGCCGTTCTATCTCATGCTGGATCGCGTCGAAGATTTCAGGGTCGCTATCGGCGAGCGAGCGAGCCATTCTCTGCTGTTCGGTCATGTAGGGTTGGGTACCCTCCATTGTCTCCTAACAGGAGCTATAAAATTTTCTTACCCATGGCAGACATGATCAGCTCGACCGCGAGCAGCGCGGTACGGTTCGAAACATCCAGCACCGGATTCACCTCAACCACCTCCATGGAAACCATGCGGCTGCAGTCACAAATCGTCTCCATTGCGAGATGAGCTTCGCGGTACGTCATGCCGCCGCGGACGGGGGTTCCCACGCCCGGAGCTTCATCGGGATCGAGCACGTCCATGTCGAAGGAGAGGTGAAAGCCAGCCGTGCCCTGATTCGCTATTTGGATGGCCTGTTCCATAACGCTCCGGAGGCCGCGCTCATCGATGTCCCGCATTGTGAAAGCCGTGACGCCGGACTCGCGCACGGGACCGCGCTCGCTCAGATCAACATCCCGCAAACCGATGAGCACCACCTTACGCGGATCGACTTTCGGCGCGTAATCGAAGATGTTGGTCAGTTCCCGTGGGCCCTGCCCGATGCAGCAGGCAAGCGGCATGCCATGGATGTTCCCACTGGGGCTCGTCTCCGGAGTATTCATATCGGAATGCGCATCGATCCAGATGAGGCCGATCTTGTTTTCCCGTTTGCGGAAGGCTTGCGATACGCCCGCCACGGTGCCTGCCGCTAAAGAATGATCGCCGCCGAGAATCAGCGGAAACTTATCTTCGGCCACTATCTTTTCCACTGCCTGCGCCAGTACCAGACAGGTCTTTGCAATCTGCGGAAGATATTTGGCGTTCTCCCTGCCCGTAGGGGTGCTCTCCTGCTGAGCGACGGCCACATTCCCGAGGTCTTCCACGCGGTAGCCGAGAGCTTGGAGCTTCGCGTTAAGAGAAGCGAGCCGCAGAGCGGATGGACCCATGTCTACTCCGCGCCTGCTTGCCCCGAGGTCGAGCGGCGCCCCAAGGATCGTGATCTGCGATTGGCGCATATTAGCGGGTCAGGGCCGGGTGCGGTAAAGCATGCGGGGATACGGTATTGTTTCGCGGACATGCTCCAGACCGCACATCCAGGCCACGAAGCGTTCTACGCCCATACCGAATCCGCCGTGGGGAACCGTGCCGAAGCGGCGCAGATCGAGGTACCATTCGAAGGCTTCTCGAGGAAGGTGATGTTCCGCCAATCGCTTTTCGAGCAGCGCCAGGTCATGAATGCGCTGCCCCCCGCCGATGATTTCACCGTACCCTTCAGGCGCGATGACATCGAGACCGAGCGCCACTTCAGGCCGCTGCTCGTCCGGTTGGAAATAGAACGCTTTTATCTCCGTGGGGTAGCGGTCAACCATGACGGGACGGTCGAAGTCCTCCGTAAGCAGTGTTTCGTCGGTGTTGCCGAAATCGCCTCCCCATTGGATCTCGCTTCCTTTGGAGGCGAGAATCTTCACCGCTTCGTCGTAGCTCATCCGGGGAAACGGAGCTTTGACGGATTCCAGTTTTGTCGTATCGCGCTCGAGCACGTTCAACTCCTCGATGCGGCTATCGAGCACACGGCCGACAAGGTAAACGACCAGCTCTTCGGCTACGCGCTTGACTTCATCGAGATCGGCATAAGCCATCTCGGGTTCGACCATCCAAAACTCGGTAAGATGGCGCCGGGTTTTCGACTTCTCGGCGCGAAAGGTCGGCCCGAAACAGTAGACCTTGCCGAACGACATGATGTTCGCTTCGTTGTAGAGTTGGCCCGATTGTGTGAGATAAACCTTCTCGTCTTCAAAGTAATCCACTTCGAACAAAGTTGAAGTGCCCTCGCAGGCGGCAGGGGTGAAGATCGGAGTATCGACCAGCGTAAAACCGTGCGAGTCGAAGTAGTCGCGTATGCCCTTGACAATTTCGTGCCGGACCCGGATAGCAGCGTGCTGGCGGCGGCTGCGCAGCCAAAGATGACGATGGTCCATCAGGAACTCGACCCCATGCTCCTTAGGAGTGATCGGGTACGGGTGATCTTCACTTACCCGCTGAATCACATGGGCATCGGTAACATCGAGTTCGAAGCCACCAACCGCGCGCGCCTCTGCGCGAATCCGGCCCGTGACAGTCAATGAGCTTTCCTGGGTCAGACCCTTGAGGGTTTCGAAAGTGTCTTCGGGGAGATTGCTTTTCACGGCGACACACTGCATGAGACCGCTGCCGTCGCGAATAATTGGAAATACAATTTTTCCCGACTTGCGCAAATTGTAGAGCCAGCCCTGAATTTCGACAAGCTGGCCCTCATAATGGCGTGCCTCGCTGATGCTGATCTTTATCGATGCTTGCGCCGGCGGCGCTTCGGCGTTACTGCTGCTCATATGCGGTTAGATAGTTACTGATTTCGTCGACGGAGCGCTTTGCTTCCTGGACCGGCCGCTCCATGCCTTCGGGCTCTCGCAATTCGAGCAGAATCGGATACTGGTCAGGGCGGCTTCCAATCAACCGCATTGCGCTCTTCCAATCAATTGTGCCTTTGCCCGGGAACAGATGGAGGTCGTCGTGACCATCATTGTCGTGCAAATGGGTGGAGCGAATGCGGCTTTTCATCGCTTCGTATTCGGCCGCTATGTCACCGGTCATATGCGCGTGACCGATATCAAAGCAGTAGTTCAGATTCAGGTGTGTCTGTGAAAGAAAGTAATTCAGCTTTTCGCCTGACGAGAGCGAGTTAGGCGTGTTTTCGAGCAGGATCTCCACGCCCCGCTGCCCGGCGAAGACTTTGATTTCTTCGAGCGAGGAGAACGCCGAGTCGAGTTTCCGTTCGTCGTATTCTTCACTGCGCACTCCGAGATGCTGGATGAGATAGCGAAAGGGAATGACTTCGGCGATCTCTATAGCGCGCTTGATCTCGTCCACCATGGCCATGCGACGGGCTTTTGTGGTCTCGGTTATGTTGATGACGGACTGTGGCCCCGAACGGCCCCAAACGTCGTCGTTGTACATAGGCGAGTGGAGGGAATTCACGGTAAGGTCGGAATCGCGAAACCAGTGGCCTAGTTCGGCAATTTGTGCCTTATCGCGATAGTCGATATGCTGGCGAGCGCAGAAGATTTCGACGGCTGGAAAGCCGGCGTCCCAAACGCGTTCGAGCCAGATTGTGGTCAGACGATGCCTGACGAACAGATGAGTAGACAGCAACTGCTGCATGGAGGCTGATTGGATCCTTTGTTCCTGGCTACGGAGGAAGACCGGTCTTGCAAGAAAGCTCGAGATGTCTAGTAGCCCGCAACCTTTCCGTTCAGGCGCGACTCGGTTCCTCCTTCGAGTGTGCCACCCTTGACGACGATGGCTTCGACCCGGGCGACTCCGTCCACCGGTTTCATGGTGTAGCCCATCTTGGTCAGAGCATCGGCAGCAGGCTGAGGAAACCCGTGCTGAAGATAGAGAAACTCAGGCCTCCATTGCTCATGAAACCGTGGCAGATCGACGGCGTCCTGCACATTCATTCCAAAGTCGAGCACGTCCAGAATAACTTCGGTGACGCCGGTCGTAATGCGGGAACCGCCGGGCGCGCCAACAACCATGAAGACTTTCTCACCACGAGTGATGATGGTCGGAGTCATCGAAGAAAGTGGCCGCTTCCCAGGTTCAATAGCATTCGCCTCGCCGCCCACCAGGCCGAACATGTTGGGGACGCCGGGTTGGGCGGAGAAGTCGTCCATTTCGTCATTTAGCAGAAAACCGAGCCCCGGCGCAGTAATTCCGTTGCCGTAAGAGTTGTTAAGCGTATACGTAACTGCGACGGCGTTGCCCTGCGAATCGACTACGTTGTAGTGGGTGGTCTCCGTACTCTCATGAGGAAATGCGTGGGCGACCGCCGTTCTGGGAAGGCCTGGCTCCACAAGATCGCTCGGTGTAGCGTGATCGGGATCGATGGTGCTGCGGCGCTTTGCCAGGTACGCGGGATTGAGAAGGGGTTTGAGCGGCACATTGTAGAAGTCGGGATCGCCCAGGTATTCGCTGCGATCGGCGTAGAAGCGCCGCATCGCTTCCGCCTCGAAGTGCACAGCTTTTGCCGAATCCGGCCCGTCGGAATTGTAGCCGGTGCCCTTCAGCATTCCCAGGATCTGCAGTACGCCTACGCCGCCGGCACTGGGCGGGGGCGCTGAGATGATCCTGAACGTCTTGTATTCTCCGGTGAGCGGGGCCTGCTCGCCAACCTTATAGGTCTTCAGATCGGCCTCCGTAACTAATCCGCCGTGCGAGTCCATAGCCGCCGCGAGTTTTCGGGCCGTCTCCCCCTCGTAGAAGCCTTTCGATCCTCCGTCGGCGATGCGCGCGAGGGTGTCTGCCAATTCGGGCTGCTTAAGAATCTCGCCAGCTTGGAGAGTACTTCCATCGCGCAGGAAAATGCGGCGGGATTCCGGATCGGTGGCGAGTGACTTCTCCTCCGCGAGAGAAGCCGCGAGCGTTGGAGAGACGGGAAAGCCGTCGCGGGCCAGCTTGACAGCCGGAGAAACCAGCTCTGCCCAGGACTTGCTTCCGAACTTCTTTGACGCGGTCTCAAAGCCGGCCACAGAGCCCGGCACACCCGAAGAACGCCACCCGAAGATGCTGTCGCGAGTGGCCTTGCCATCAGGGCCGATATACATGTCGCGCGTTGCCTTCTGCGGAGCGCACTCGCGGAAATCGAGGAAATCGGTCTTGCCGTTAGCGAGACGGACCAGCATGAACCCGCCGCCTCCAATGTTGCCGGCCGAAGGGTGTGTTACTGCCAGGGCAAAACCAACGGCCACCGCGGCATCCACAGCGTTACCGCCGTTTTTCAATACGGCGAGCCCCACATCCGCCGCAAGAGGTTCCTGCGCCACAACCATTCCGTGTAGTGCGCGCACGGGCTCCTTTGCGTCAAGACCGGACGGCATCGTGAGAAGACCGCACAAATATGAAGCAGACGTAAGTAGAAGGCGGCTCCGCATATGCAAGCAGTCTAACAAGGGATTCCATTCTGTGGCCGAGTTAGAGCCCGCGTAGACCACGGGTGACGCTTCGATGCTGCCGACCTGGAGGTTTGGAAGTACTCGAGAGATGGATTGCTAAGCTTCGGTGATCTTGCGAACGCGAAGCGTGAGACGACTCTTGTACCGCGCAGCAGTGTTCTGGCCGATAATGCCCCATTTGGCAGCACGATCGACCAGAGAAAAAGTCTCCGGAAGCAATTTGGTTGCGCCCGAAGCGTCTTTCTGGTCGAGCACACGGCGCATGGCACGGATCTGGTGGCGAAGACGGGATTTGCGCATGCGGTTGATTACTGTGCGGCGCTCCGTCATCCGAACCCGCTTCAACGATGAAACTGTGTTTGCCATTAATCTTTAACTGAACCTGAACTTCCTGGAATTTCGCTCACGATGGTACCAAACCAGGATACCTGACCAGGTTCAGCCACCGCAAATGGGCACTGCAACAGGAAGGCCGAGCCGAAGCTAAGCCCGGGCAGACGTATGCCCATAAGAATAAGTGGTTGGGAACGTCACGGTAATTATAGAATGATTTTAAAACAGATGTCTCGCGAAATGATTAGACTCTTCCGGCTACCGTTTGCTTATGGCGCCGTGCTTTCGACGCTCGGTTTTGCCGCGTGGGCCTTTTCGAATCCGGTTCATGACTGGGCCATCGCGGGACCGTTTGGGGGGACAGTTCGGAGCGTTGCAGTCGATCCCCAGAAGCCGCAGGTAGTTCTTGCTGGGGGCATGAACTCGCTCGTGTACCGGAGCGCCGATGCAGGCGAAAACTGGGCCTTGCTCGATTTTCCCAAGCGCAACCTTAGCGAAGTAACTTCTTTGCTGGTGGATCCTGCGGATTCCGAACATTATCTGGCGGGCATGATATCGGCCGAGGGTGGCGGGCTATTTGAAAGCCATGACGGCGGCGGAACGTGGACTTCTGTGAAGAGCATGAGCCAGTTTGGGGTTAGGGCAATCACGGCGTCTGCCACCAACCCGTCCCAATTTGTGGCCGGAACATTGCGGGGCGTGTGGCTCAGTGAGGATTCCGGGAAGAACTGGAAGCGCATTTCAGACTCGGAAAACCTGGAAATGCAGGGAATCACCGTTGTGGCCGTAGACCCTAAAAATCCTGACATCATTTATGCGGGTACGATGCACTTGCCTTGGAAGACTACGGATCGCGGCAAGACTTGGGAGTCGATCCATGAGGGGATGATCGATGACTCCGATGTCTTCTCAATCTTCGTGGATCCGGCAAACCCATCTTCGATCCTGGCGAGCGCCTGCAGTGGAATCTACTCGAGCGAAACGCGCGGCGATGCCTGGAAGAAGCTGATGGGCATACCGAACACATCGCGGCGCACACATGTGATCCGCGAGGACCCCAACAACGCCAGCACTATCTATGCTGGTACGACTACGGGTCTATTCAAGTCGCTCAACCATGGATCGACCTGGAAAAGTACGACTGAGATGCAGGTAAATGCGATCGCATTCGACCCTTCCCACCCTGGTTCCATGTATTTTGCCTTGGAGTACGAAGGTATTGGCAAGAGTGACAACGGCGGAGACACGATCAGGCTCATCAACCGCGGGCTGGTTGATCGATCGGTTTCGTCCGTTACGCGGTCAGGTGAAAAACTCTTCGCCCTTGAGACCCAGGAGGGTGAGACGACTGGGCTTTTCGCGAGTGCCGACCGCGGCGAGAATTGGAGCCGGTTGCAGAACGTTCGGGGCCTCGGCGGCGTTCATCTTAAAACCGTCACCGGGCTGCCTGAGAACGGGAACGTTCTCCTCGGCGCCAGTCCGCACCAATTGTATAAGTCGGCAGATGGCGGAAACTCATGGAAGGTTTTGCCGGTCCGCTTGATAGAGACACCGCCCGCCGCGACCGAAAAGCCTAAATCGCCCGCTTTGCACAGCGCCTCGCACGGAACTGCCGCACATACGACCGCGAAAGCGCGCGTGAGCCGTCCCCGCAAGCCGGTAATCAAGACCCGCCTGGTCTCGCCCTCCGAAGTGAGTGCGCTCTATGGCACCAAAACCGGGGCGGAGGATGGTCTCTTCGCGGCCACCGATCTTGGCCTCCTGAAAAGCAGCGACGCGGGAGAGCAATGGACAATGGCAAGTATTCCGGGATCGCCAGCGGTTACTGCGCTTTACCTGCCTGCCGACCCCAGCGGATCTTACGTCGTACGCACGCCAGTCGGCCTTTTTATCTCTAGAGACTGCGGCGATCACTGGGAAGATCTTCACTTCCCGCTACCCTCTTCGGATGTGAACGAGATCGCAATCGGCGGCTTGAAAAGTTCCTCTTTGCTAGCTGCGACACGTCTTGGGCTCTACTCTTCTTCCGATGGCGGAGCTACCTGGTACGCCAACGTGGGAGGAATGCCGGCATCGACCGTCACTTCGGTGATCTTCACTAACGCCGAGGGTGCTGCCTACGCGGTTGAATATGGGCGGCTCTATCGCATGGCGAACACAGGAGGGACCTGGAAAGAGCTTCCTACCGCGCTCCCGTCGGTTCGCATTCGGCAACTTTGGATGCCGGATTTAGCTTCAGGGCGGCTATACGGAATCGCCGGTGACCTCGGAATTCTCTTTCGCGATGAGGGTGCAATCCGCTAAGATCAATTGTTGGTGTTGCTTACATCTCCCCTTGGAGGAAGGATGAAGGCTAAGCTCCGGATTTTTCCGGTAGTTTTTGTCTCAACTGCTCTTTTATCGCTGGCCCTAGCAGCACAGGGTCAGGAAACGACCTCACCCGGCGGATCCGCTCAGAGTGGGAAACCTGCACCGGCCCCTGGAGGAGACGAGTATCCGGACATTGTCGAGCTCGATCCATTCGGTGGCGTGAGCCTGTTTGGGCAAGTAACCCGCGGCCTCGGTGAGAAGCTTGTTACCGGCGGAACCGCCGGCGGTCGCGCGGCCTGGAACTTCAGTGAGCATGTAGGTCTCGAGCTTTCGTTCAACTTCATGGTGAACAATGTTCGTCTCGTAACTCCCATTACTCCAGGCCTGCCGAGTTACAACTTCGGGCAGCAAATTTACTACCCGGCGCTGAATGTCGTGTATAATCTTACGCGGCGTGGCTCGCGAGTGCAACCCTACCTGACCGTGGGTGGAGGCGGAGCCCAATTTACTCCGACCGCAAAAGCGCAAGCCTACGCGAGGACACCAAGTGTGGACGCGATTTATACGTCGGCTGGTCTCAATGACAACTTGCAGGCAGCACTCAATTACGGAGGCGGCATCAAAGTTCACCTCAGCGATCATTTCGGATTGCGCTTCGATGTGAGAGGCTTCTGGTCACGCAATCCGACATTCGGCCTCCCAAACTATCCCGCCGGTGGCATTTATATCCCGTCTAAGTCTTACATCAATGGCGTACAGGCCACACTCGGCTTGGTGCTGTATCTCAAGAAGCCATATACTCCGCCGCCTCCCGCGCCACCACCGCCTCCAGCTCCGCTGAGCGCGGGGGAACTTAGTGGTCCTAGCGGCACGCTGTGTCAAGGTAAGCCGATCACAGTGCACTCGACAGCTGCGGATCCGGCCGGACATTTTTTGAGCTACGCCTGGAAGCTGAACGATGCGGCGCAAACCGGCAATGGTCCCGATTTCTCATTTACTCCCAATAACGCCGGTGACTTCAAGGTCGACGTCGTTGTTAGGGATTCGACGAATGCGTCTCGGACAGTGAGTGCGGGCCCGCTTACGCTCACCGTTAAAGAGTATGCGAAGCCTCAGCTTGTGAGTGTTCTGGCGAATCCGGCAGCGCTCAGCTGTTCGACAGATACGAACGGCACACATGCCGCGAACCTTACGTCCCAGGCGACAGGTTCGGCTTGTGGCGGTAACTTAAGTTACAAATGGACCGTAAGTGAAGGGACAGTGACGAATGATACCAGCGCGAACGCGACCTTCGATGCCTCTTCGCTAAACTTCGAGGCTGGAGGACAGGGCCAAACGAAGAGCGTCACGGCGACTTTGACGGTGATGGATGAGACCGATCAAACGATGTCGCAGACGACACCGATCACCGTAAATTGTCCGCCTCAATTCAAGCGCCTCCCGGACATCGTCTTCTCAAGGAACAAAGCGCGCGTGAACAATTGCGGCAAGCGAATTCTTATCGATGAAGCCGGACCGCAGGCGAGCACCACCTATGACGTGGTTCTCGTGGGACATCGGGCAGCTGATGAAACATCCGCTAGTTCAGGTCCCGGAACAAATCAGGGTCGGCGCAGAAGGGCGGCGGCTCCAGCCAGTTCGCTAGATGAGCAGCGTGTGTTGAATGCAGCGGCGGTGTTGACGGGCGGCCGTGGCACGTGTGGGAATCTCGACCCCGCCCAAGTCAAAGTGGATTGGGTTGGCACCGATTCCACTTCGAGTCCCGATCCGGGGCTTTGCGGGGCTTCAAATCTGCCCGCGACCAAGGAGCGCCGCGGTTTCCAAGTTTCAGATGCCGACAAGGATCGTCGCGTTGAGGTGTATCTCGTACCGAGAAACAGCCAGGCGATGCCTCCAGCGGTGAAGAATGCTAAGCAAGTTCCGGAGGCCGAAATCAAGGCGCTGGGATGCCCGAGGTGAGCTCTGATTTGTCCTGCGAAAAGGGGTCTAAGCTGTTCTTTTCGCTCGGATTAATTCTTGTTAACGCGTGAAACAGTACTGGGTATATTTAAACCTAGTAAACTGGATTCTATTCTGGTGGGTTACTAACTCGTTTTGGAGGAGCAGGATGAAGTCTCGGCTCAGATTTAAGCCGATAGGTTCTGGTGTTTTATGCATGGCAGTCTGTCTCGGTACAGCAGCGTATGCGCAGGACACCAATACTCAGAGCACAGCCGGTACCGCAACAAACGCGCCGAAAGCTAAAGCAGCTGGTGCAAGCGGACTGGATCAATATCCCGACTTAATTGAAATCGACCCGTTTGGTGGTGTCAGTACCTATGGGCAAGTCTTGCGTGGCCTAACCACGAAGCTTGTTAACGGTGGTGTAGGCGGTCTCCGTCTCACTTACAATCCATCCGCCTACCTCGGTATCGAATTGTGGGCAGACTTCGATCAGGCGAATGTCGAGTTCCGGCAGTCGAGCGGAGTGTATCCAGGTGGTCTGCTCGGAGCAGCGGGCGCGCCTCTTCCGGCTTACAGTTTCGGGGCGCGGAATTATTTCTTCGGCTTGAACCCGATCATCAACCTGAAGCCGAGAGGATCGAAGTTTCAACCTTACTTGACGGTTGGCGTGAACGGCATTCAGTTTACGCCAACCGATGCCGCCAAAAACATTGCGAGGAGCCCGATCAACCAGGCGCTCTATAATTCGGGCAACCTGAACGATAACCTCCAGGTTGGGCTGAACTATGGAGGCGGTGTGAAATTCCACGTTACCGATCACTTCGGTGTCCGGGTGGATGCTCGCGGTTTCTGGTCGCGCAATCCCACATATGGATTGCCGAACTATCCGAACGGCGGGATCTATATACCCGCGCATGACAAACTGAACGGCTTCCAGGGAACGATCGGTTTGGTGTGGTACGCCGGCACGACCAAGTGTCCGGAGATGCCGCCTGCTCCTCCGCCGCCTGCACCGCTGCCGACGCCGACAATCTCGGGCGCCGAGGGAACGATCTGCCCGGGTAAACCTGTTACCCTGCATGCGACGCTCGCGGGTGCCCCTGCTTCCCATACGTTGAAGTATGCATGGACAGTGAACGGCCAGGCTCAGGGCGGCGACAGCCCCGATTTCAGCTTCACACCCAGCAACACGGGGAGCTTCAATATTCAAGTAACCGTTAACGATACGACGCCGCCGCCTCCTCCGATGGAGCGTCCGAAGAAGTTCCCGGTGCGGTGCTGGGTACAGCCTCCTGCTCCGGCACCTGTCGCACCGGTGACCGCAACCACTACTGTCACGATCAATGCAGCTGCTCCGACGATCAGCAACGTGGCGGCGGATCCGAACACATTGGCTTGTGCGGCTAACGCGAGCGGTACGCATACCGCCAACCTGACTGCCACAGCCCAGGCTTCGGCCTGTGGTGGCAACCTGACCTATAAGTGGACGGCCAGCGAGGGTACGATCACGAACGACAGCAGCGCGAACGCTACCTTTGACGCTTCCAGCCTGAACTTTGAGGGCGGGGCACAAGGTCAGACGAAGAGCGTAACTGCAACAGTAACCGTCACCGACCAGCAGGGTCAGACGGCTTCTCAGACCACCACCATCACAGTGAACTGCCCGCCGCAGTTTGTCCGGCTTGATGATGTGATCTTCGCCAAGAACAACGCCCGCGTCAATAACTGCGGCAAGCGTCTTCTGATCGACGACGCTGCGCCGAAGGTGGCCAGTGGCGATTACGACATCGTCCTGGTCGGCCATCGCGACACGGATGAGTCAGCGAAGGCGCCTGCGGCTCGCGGCCGACGCAGCCGGCGCGGAGCAACAGCTAACGATCTGGATGAACAACGCGTCCTGAACGCGGCTGCGGTGCTCAGCGGCGGAACTGCCACCTGCGCCAAGGTCGATCCGTCCCGGATCAAGGTCGATTGGGTTGGCTCGGATCAGATGTCCGATCCAAGGCCGGGTCAGTGCGGAACTTCGAACACGAAGGAACGCAAGGGCTCTCAGACGACTGAAGCCGACAAGAACCGTCGAGTTGAAGTCTATCTGGTGCCTCACAACAGCACGAGCATGCCTCCTGCTGTGAAGAATCCGAGACCGGTGCCCGACGATCAACTGAAGGCGCTCGGCTGCCCGAAGTAAGCGGCGAACAGCAGTAGACAGAGAAAGGGGGCCAAGCGGCTATGCTGCTTGGCCCCCTTTGCTATTTCTAAGCACCGTGGCAAAATGAGGAGCTCCAATGACGTCGATTTCTTACATCCTCATGTCCGGCTTTGTGGCAGCCTTCGCGCCTGCTATCCTCGCGAGCTCCGGGTCGTTCACTATTGAGCAGATCATGAGCGCACCGTTCGCCACCGGCATGACAGCTGCGCCGGGCAAAGCCGCTGTAGCCTGGATTGAGAATGAAGGTGGGCGAAGGAATATCTGGGAGGCGAGAGCGCCTGACTGGAAGGGACGGAAACTCACGTCTTTCATGCAAGACGATGGGCAGGAAATCGCCGATATAACCTGGTCGCCCGACGGAAGCTATCTTCTGTTTGCGCGCGGAGGCGATTTTGAAAATGGCGGCGAAAACCCGAACCCGGATCTGAGTCCCAAGAAGCCCGACCAATCTATCTGGAGAGTCGAAACAAATGGTGGGCCAGCCACGAAGCTGACGTTAGGACGCGCCCCGCAAATTTCGCCCAGAGGCAAAGAGGTGATCTTTGTGCGAGGCGGGCAGATCTTCTCGCTTGAGATGAATAAGCCGAAGGCGGAGGCGGTTGTAGTCGTTGAACAGAAGGGCTCGCAGGAAGATCCCCGCTGGTCCCCGGATGGCCAGGCATTTGCATTTGTCAGCGGACGCGGGAACCACAGCTTCATAGGCGTGTATAGCATGGTTGATAAAGCGATTCGTTATCTGGATCCCAGTGTGGATAGCGATCAATCCCCTGTCTGGTCGGCCGACGGAGCCCGCGTTGCCTTTGTGCGTATCGCGGCTACAAGTCACCGTGCCTTCTTTTCGCCTCAGCGCGAAGGGCCGCCATGGTCGATTCGGGTGGCGGACACAAAGACGGGTGCGGGACATGAGATCTGGCGTGCAAGCGAAGGACAGGGCAGTGTGTTCCATGAAATTGACTCGCCACGGCAGATCTTTTGGGGCGCTGGAGACCGGCTTGTCTTTCCGTGGGAGTGCACCGGTTGGAATCATCTTTATAGCGTGCCGGCGACGGGCGGTTCGCCTGTCGAACTTACACCCGGAGAGGGAATTGTGGAGCACGCTGCGCTATCCGCGGATGCAAAAAACATGGTCTACTCGACTAACATCGGCGACATTGACCGGCGGCATCTTGCAAATGTGGCGCTCTCAGGCCGCGAGAAGCCGAAGGCCTTAACTGCCGGCGACGGTATTGAGTGGCAGCCTCAACCGGTAGACGAGGGGAACGCGACGCCTTATCTCGCCTCCACTTACAAACAGAAAGCACATGCAGCTGTTCGTCTGGCCAATGGGGAGAGAAAGAATTTGAGGCCCGAAGCCGGTTCGTCTTTTCCGGCATCGGCGCTCGTGAAACCGCAACCCGTGCTGATCTCTGCGGCCGATGGTATGCAAATCCACGGTCAGCTTTTTCTCCCACCTAAGCAGGGGACGGTTCGCCGGCCTGCGCTCATCTTTTTCCACGGCGGTTCACGCCGACAGATGTTGCTCGGATTTCACTACATGTACTACTACTCGAATGCTTACGCGATGAACCAGTACCTTGCCAGCCAGGGCTACGTAGTGCTGGCGGTCAATTACCGGAGCGGCATCGGGTATGGCCTGAATTTTCGTGAGGCGATCAACTATGGTGCGCGGGGCGGCAGCGAGTTCAACGATGTAATCGGCGCAGGTTTGTATCTGAAAAGCCGGCAGGATGTAGACCCAGCCCGGATTGGTGTCTGGGGCGGTTCATACGGCGGCTATCTGACTGCTATGGCTCTTTCGCGAGCGTCCGATTTGTTCGCAGCCGGCGTCGACTTTCATGGAGTTCACGACTGGAGCAGCCTGCGCGGTTACCTGACGCGCGGCGAAATGAGCGGTGATCCAAACGATCTACGGGATCGCCAGGAAGCGGCGCGAATTGCGTTCGAGTCGTCGCCCATGGCTTCGGTAAACACTTGGCGCTCACCCGTGCTTCTTATTCACGGCGATGACGATCGCAACGTCGAATTCAGTCAAACGATTATGCTGGCGGAAGCTCTGCGGCAGCAAAAGGTGAATTTCGAAGAGCTCATCTTTCCCAATGAAATCCACGATTTCCTACTGCATCGGCACTGGGTAGAGGCCTATGGCGCCACTGCTGATTTCTTTGCGCGGAAATTCAGCCAGCTTGAACAGACCGCGGGAAAGTGACCCTAAGCCGTCCCTCCAGCCGCGATTTCCGGCCTTTTGTCTCTCCAACGGGCGTTTAGCCGAAATCCGGTTTAGGCTAAGAGATAAATTAACCCACATAGGTCAAAGATACGGTAACCAGTGCGGAAATCGGTGCTGAGATGGTTGGTCAGAATCCTCGCCCTTGACGCGGCCATTGCCGTTGCCGTGCCGCTCTTCCAGAGTTTCTTCGACTCGTACGCCACTTTGCCCATTCTGATCCGCCAATATGTCTTTTCGGTTATCTATTCCAACTTGATTGGCATCCCGGTTAGCTTGGCGCTGCCCGCGATCTGGGCCAGAACTGGTCGACAGCCCCTTGTTGTCAAGCTCGCGACCCGCGCATCAGTGGTACTACTCGCGAACTTCTTGGGTTGTCTGGTGGCCGGTGTCGCGGTCGGCGCAATCATCGGTCCCAATTACGAGTATTGGGCAGAATTCCGCGGGTCGTTCGGCCTCTCTCTCGTGTTGTCGGCCATTGCGGTGTCCTTTGTGTCGATGTACGAAACTCAACAGCAGAAGTTAAGGCAGACCGCGATGCGCCTCAAAACGAAAGAACTGGAGCGCGAAAGAGCGCTCAAACTCGCTACGGAAGCGCGTCTTGCCTCCCTTGAATCGCGCATCCACCCGCACTTTCTCTTCAACACGATTAATTCTGTAACCTCGCTGATTCATGAGGACCCTTTTCAGGCTGAGAGAATGCTGATGCAAATGGCGGAATTGCTCCGGTTTTCGCTCGATACAGCCCCGGGTGGGCTCGTGCCTCTCGAGAGGGAGTTGCAGATTGTTCAAGACTATCTGGAGATCGAACGAGCGCGGTTCGGTTCGAGACTCAGGTACGAGATTCACGTACCGGAAGGCCTTCAGGACTCGCTTGTTCCGCCGCTTTCCCTTCAGAGCCTAGTGGAAAACAGCGTCAAGTACGCAGTGGGTCCCCGGGGTAAAGGAGCGACAATCGTCATCAAAGGCAGTCAAATCGAATCCCGTCTCAGGTTGGAGGTTCGGGACGACGGGCCGGGCTTCGCCGATTTCGAGCTTCCGGCCGGTCACGGTCTCAATAATCTGCAGGAACGCATTCTGGCCTTGTTCGGCGAAACCGCGAAGCTCGAGATCTTAAGCGACCCCAACCTCACGACTGTCGCGATCGTGTTTCCTCAGACGGCGAGACCACGATTCAACGCGCCCGTCTTGCCTTCGCCGAATGACTTCGAACCAACCCGCGCTTGTCCGCAATGAATCCGCTCCGTGTTTTTCTCGTCGACGACGAACAACTCGCGTTGCGACGCCTTACGAGGCTGCTCGAAAAAACTGAGCGCGTGACAGTGGTCGGATCAAGCAGTGATCCGCTAGAAGCAATCTGCCGCATCGAAGCGACCCCCTATGATGTTTTATTCACTGACATAGAAATGCCAGAACTTTCCGGTTTTCAGATGCTGGCCAGGATCGAGCCCCAGCCGTTGGTGGTGTTTACTACTGCCTATTCGAACTATGCTTTACAAGCATTCGAGGTTAACTCGATTGACTATCTACTCAAACCGATCAACGAGAAACAGCTGGAGCGAGCACTATCGAAGCTGGATCGGGTACGCGGCGGGTTGGAGCCTCGTCCAAAGATCGAGAAACTCGTTGAGCAACTCTCCGCGGCTCTACTTCAAAAGCCGTCTTATCCTGCGCGAATACCTTCCCGGCTCGGTGAACGCATCGAGTTCGTGGACGTTGCCCGCGTAACTCACTTCTATGCCAATGACAAGCTGACGTACGCATCGACGCCCAAGAAAGATTTCATCGTCGACTACACCATCACCCAACTTGAAGAAATGCTCGATCCCTCGCGGTTCGTTCGCATTCACCGGGCTACCATTGCCAATCTGGACTACGTACGTGAACTGTATTCGTGGTTCTCAGACCGGCTCATGCTACGCATCGAGGATGGAAAAGACACTGAACTGACGGTGGCGAGAGATCGGGTCCGGACTCTGAAAGACAAATTGGGGCTATGACCGGGGATGTTGAATATTAATAAGCAATAATCCCCTGCGGAGAAATGAGGGCTGCTTTGAAGACGTCTATCATGTGACTGTCCATCCACTGATGTCGAACTCGGAACCATCACTTGCTCCGCCTCAAGATGCCGTTGAATCTTTTTCGCGTTCCTTGAGCAATGGCGCGGAACTGCAGGCGGGAAAGGGCGGAACACATTTTCGGATTTGGGCACCAGGGCATCGTTCCGTCAATGTCGTTTTCGCAAATAAGCGATTACCAATTCCGCTCGAACCGGAGGATCAAGGTTTCTTCGCCGGATACGCACCGGATGTGATTGCGGGCGTCGAGTATAAGTACGAACTGGACGGGAAGGAAGCTTATCCGGATCCTGCCTCGAGATACCAACCGAAAGGACCCCATGGTTTTTCAGAGGTCGTCGACCCGCGCGCTTTCAAATGGTCTGACAGCGATTGGAAAGGTGTGAAACTGGCCGGTCAGGTAGCGTACGAGATGCATGTCGGTACGTTCACGCCGCCGGGCAAGTTCCTGTCCGCCCTGGAGAGGCTAGAGTATCTCCGGGAGACCGGCATAACTTTGATCGAGTTGATGCCCGTCGCGGATTTTCCGGGTAAGTTCGGTTGGGGATATGATGGCGTCCAGCCCTACGCGCCAGCGTCTATTTACGGAACACCCGACGAGATGCGGGCGTTTATCGACGCGGCACATAAGGTTGGAATCGGTGTCATTCTCGATGTTGTTTACAATCACCTCGGGCCGGACGGCAATTATCTACCAAAGTTCTCCCCTTACTATCTGACCGAGAAACACAAAACTGACTGGGGCCAGGGCATCAACTTCGACGGTGAGCAGAGCGGCCCCGTGCGGACTTTTTTCCTCGAGAATGCTGCGTACTGGATTCGCGAATTCCATTTGGATGGGTTGCGGCTCGATGCCACCCAGGACATACACGACGACTCGAAGCCGCACATCATAACCGAGATCGTCCAATCGGCGCGTAAAGGAGCAGGGGCCCGCTCAGTCATTGTGATTGGGGAGAACGAGACTCAAAACACCTTACTGGTCAAACCCGCGGCCGAGGACGGTTATGGATTAGATGCGCTGTGGAACGATGATTTTCATCACACCGCGATGGTGGCGCTGACCGGGAAATCGGAAGCCTACTACACAGACTATCGAGGCAAACCGCAGGAGTTTGTCTCCGCCATGAAATACGGCTTTCTGTATCAGGGGCAATGGTATAGATGGCAGAAAAAACGGCGAGGAAGCTCGACGCTCGGTTTGCCTCGGCCGGCGACCGTGACATTCATACAAAATCATGACCAGGTTGCTAATTCGGCGAGAGGACAGCGTGCGCACGAACAGAGTTCTCCAGGAGTCCTAAAAGCTATAACAGCTCTGGTCCTGCTTGGTCCCGGAACACCAATGCTCTTCCAGGGACAGGAGTTTGCCGCCTCCAGTCCCTTCTTGTTTTTCGCCGATCATAAGCCGGAGCTCGCCGATCTTGTGCGCAAGGGGCGGATTGAATTTCTCGAGCAATGGCGATCCTTAAGGCTGCCCGAAATGCAAAGTTGCATGGCGGATCCCGGCTCTGAGGAGACGTTTATCCGCTCCAAGCTGGATTTCAGCGAAGTTCAAGCTCACAAGCCGTGGTACCTTCTGCACCAGGATCTTCTCAAGCTTCGCCGGAGCGATGCCATCATCTCGCAGCAGGGGCGTTGTGGAATCGACGGCGCCGTTTTGTCGGAATCCGCTTTCGTGCTGCGCTACTTTTCTCCGGATTTTACGAGCGATCGCTTGCTCGTGGTCAATCTGGGAACCGATCTTGAATTCAATCCGTCTCCGGAGCCGCTGCTCGCGCCGCCTTCGTGTAAGCGCTGGAAGGAATTATGGTCTACGGATCATCCCCGTTACGGGGGTTGTGGAACAGCGCCCCTCGACTCGGACGAAAACTGGAGAATACCGGGTCAGGCGGCAGTGGTCTTGTCTCCGGTTACTATAAGCGAATAGGCCGTTCTCGGCGGCCGGTTCTTCGATGAACAACATATTCACACACCAGGCACATACCCAACTGACTCCGGAAGAGAGGAAACAGCTTATCGGCACGGAGTGGCTGGTCACGAACGGACTCGGCGGGTATGCATCGGGCACTGTTGGCGGAACTTTGACGCGAGTCTTTCACGGCTACCTTATCGCCGCGTTACCCTCACCGCTGGGCCGAACGATGATGCTGAATGATCTGCTCGAACTGGTCGTCCTGGGTGATGGCCGAGTGGTGCCTCTGAACGGCCTTGAAACCGAAGATGGCGAGTATGCCGACAATCTTCACTACCTAACAAACTTTCGCTTGGATGCTGGCCTGCCGGTCTGGACTTTCGAGATCGAAGGCACGCGTCTTGAAAAGCGTGTGAGTCTTCCCCATCGCCAGAACACAACCTACATCAACTACCGGGTAACCGAGGGGCCCGCGGTGAAGCTGCAGCTGCGTCCGGCCGTCAACATGCGGCCGCACGAAGCCGCAGTAAACTCCAAGATCGAACCTTATACGTTTACCGTCCGAAACCAGCACTATGAGCTGAAGAGCTCGAATAATATACCGCAGCTTCGCATTCAGTTACTCGGGGCTGCTGGCGCAGTAGCGATCGACCCGCACGAGATTCGAAATGTCATGTACGACATCGAAAAAAGCCGCGGATACACGTGGCGCGGAGATCTCTGGAGCCCAGGGTATTGGACGGTAACGATAGATCTAAACCACGAGGCGACGGTAGTCGCCTCGACTGAGAGCTGGGAAGTGATGTCGGCGCTCACACCGAAACAAGCGTGGGATGCCGAGCACGATCGGAAAAGCCGCTTGCTCCTCGAAGCTCGTCCTGAAACGTGCAGCGATACCTGCAAGGAACTGGTCTGGGCGGCTGATCAATTTGTTTTTGCCCCGGTCGGCAGGCAGGAGGACACAGCTCGCGCCAGAGCCGCAGGTGATGAGATCCGCTCCATCATCGCGGGTTATCACTGGTTCACCGACTGGGGGCGTGACACGATGATCAGCCTCGAAGGGCTGACCCTGGTTACAGGCCGGCCGGTGCAGGCGAGCTACATTATCCGTACCTTCGCTCATTATATTCGCGATGGCTTGATCCCGAACATGTTTCCGGAAGGGAAAACGAGCGGCCTCTATCACACTGCCGACGCAACGCTCTGGTTTTTCCACGCCATCCACCGGTACTTCGAGCAGACCGGCGACCATCACCTGATGCGGCAGTTGCTACCGAAGCTGGTTAGCATTGTCGATCATCATCTGCGAGGCACCAGATTCAACATTCACGTCGATCCTGCGGATGGTCTGCTGGTGCAGGGCGCCCCGGGGTATCAGCTGACCTGGATGGACGCAAAGGTGGACGACTGGGTGGTAACACCGCGGCGTGGTAAGGCAGTAGAAATCAATGCGCTTTGGTACAACGCTTTGCGCTTGCTCGAAAAATGGCTGCGGGTGGCACGCCGTGACAAGGATGCGGATGCCATTTCGCAGCATGCTGATAGGGCCCGCGTCTCGTTCAACAAGCGTTTCTGGTACGGCAAGGGCGGTTACCTTTACGACGTTGTCGATTCGGAAAACGGAAAGAGCGATCCACAGTGCCGCCCGAATCAAGTCTTTTCTATATCGCTCGACAATCCTGTGCTGGACGAGGCACGCTGGGCCAGTGTGTTGAAGGTGGTGAAGGAACGGCTGCTCACCCCCGTAGGATTGCGATCGCTGGCGCCTGGCGAACAGGATTACAAGCCCAGGTACGACGGTGATCTTCGCGCTCGCGATGCCGCCTATCATCAAGGGACAGTGTGGGCTTGGCTTATTGGCCCCTTTATCGATGCCTGGCTCAGAGTTCATCCCGGCGACTATGAAACGGCCCGGGGCTTCCTTGACGGCTTTCGGACTGAGCTGCGGACGGCTTGTGTAGGCTCGATTAGTGAGATATTCGATGCCGAACCGCCGTTTACACCGCGCGGATGTTGTGCGCAAGCCTGGAGCGTTGCCGAAGTTCTGCGAAGTTATGTAAAGACTGGCGGCGGCGAATCTATCGAGGAAGCGCCAGTAGCAGATTCTGCTCTGGTTGCCTGAAAGGAGGGTTCGCTCTTTGCCTGAGAAGTCATACGATATTCTGTCGCCTCCGCTTGCCGATGAGAAGCAATTAGACCTGGATTGGATTAGGTCTTCCGGCAGCCGGCAGGTCACGCAGCAGCTCTGTACTTTGACGGTCAATAACTGCAAGTACGAGTTGCAGATTGATACACGCACAACCCTTCTCGACCTGCTGCGTGAAAATCTCCAGCTCACAGGGACTAAAAAGGGCTGTGATCACGGGCAGTGTGGGGCATGTACTGTGCTTGTAGAGGGCCAGCGCATAAATTCCTGCATGACGTTGGCGCTCATGCAAAACGATCGTGAAGTCACCACTATCGAGGGACTCGCTTCGGGTGAGATTTTGCATCCTGTTCAAGCAGCCTTCATTGAGCATGATGGCTTTCAGTGCGGATACTGCACGCCGGGCCAGATCTGTTCTGCGGTCGCGATGCTCAGGGAATGGCAAGCTGGCGCCCCGAGTGCCGCGACTGAAAACCGGGTGCAAGAGGGGACTGTGGAGCTTACCGATGACGAAATCCGTGAACGAATGAGCGGGAACCTGTGCCGCTGCGGAGCATATGCGGGCATCGTAGCAGCGATCAGGCAGGCCCACACCGAGCTCAAAGGATGACCCCGTTCGAGTATTCAGCTCCCCGTACTGTCGGAGAGGCGATTCGCGCCGCGATGCAAAGCAGGGATGTCCGTTACATTGGCGGCGGAACCAATCTACTCGACCTCATGAAGATGGGAGTTGAACGCCCCGCACATCTGGTGAATATTACTCATCTTCCGCTTGGAGGAATAGAAGAATGGGAAAGTGGGCTTCGGCTCGGTGCGCTGGCCAGCAATACCGAAGTGGCAAATCACCGGCTCGTTCGAACCCGTTACCCTGTTCTCAGCCAGGCGATCTTGCTTGGTGCTTCGCAGCAGCTCCGCAACATGGCAACTACCGGCGGCAACCCGCTGCAGCGAACGCGCTGTCACTACTTCTACGACCCGAGTTACTCGGAATGTAACAAGCGAAAGCCGGACACTGGCTGCGCGGCGATCGGGGGTTATAATCGCATCCACGCCATCTTAGGGGCAAGCCCGCACTGCATCGCGACGCATCCGAGTGATATGTGTGTTGCACTCGCTGCGCTGGATGCCGTAGTACAGTTGCAGGGTCCGAACGGCGCACGCTCCCTGCCGATCACTGAATTTCACCGCTTGCCCGGCGATACGCCCAATCTGGATACGAACCTGCAAACTGGAGAACTGATCACTTCGATCGATTTGCCCGCCCTCCCGCTTGGGACGCGATGCCATTACTTGAAGATCCGCGATCGCAGCTCATACGCCTTCGCCTTAGTGTCGGTTGCCGCGATTGTAGAGCTCGATGAATCTGGGGCAATGCGCGACGTGCGTGTCGCGCTTGGTGGAGTTGCTCATAAGCCGTGGCGGGCCGCCCGCGCTGAGCAGGCTTTGCGAGGTAAAAAGCCGGAAGACGCCACTCTGCGGGCCGCAGCGGAACAAGAACTGCACGACGCCAAGCCCTATCAGCACAACGCGTTCAAGGTCGAGTTGGCCAAGCGCAGCATTGTGAAGGCACTTCGAACCGCCATCGGAACAGCGGGCTGAAGATGTCGGGCTACCCGGTCCATAGCCTTCGATTTTCCCGAACCAGCAGCTCAGCCGCGTCGAGACAGCTCGGCTCTTACTGCGGCGCTATTGGGGCAAACACAATGGGTGCTCCGTTCGGTGTATCTCCGTCCAAGCCCCATTGTTGAACCACCTTTTGACCGTTGCCGCTGTAGGTGATGTACCAGTTACCCTCGGAGGGCCGGTAAACGGCATAGTCGGTCTTGCCATCGCCGTCGAAGTCTCCAGTCACGGGGATATCGGAGGGAAAGCCCCACTGCGTAATGACTTCGGCGCCCGTGCTGCTCAGCGTCACGTACCAGTTCGCTTCTAAAGGTCTCCACACAGCAAAATCGGTCTTGCCATCGCCGTCGTAGTCGCCTGTTATTGGTATGTCATGCGGTAATCCCCACGACTTTACAGTCATCGCTCCATTGCTGCTCGAGAGAACATAAAAGCTTAGGGTGCTCGGCCGCCACACGACGTAATCGGTTTTGCCATCACCATCATAATTACCTGTAAGCGGAATATCTCCCGGCAAGCCCCATTGTGTAACCACCTCAGCGCCATTGCTGCTGAGTTTCACGTACCAGCTCCCTTCGGAAGGTCTCCAGACTGCGAAGTCTGTCTTGCCGTCACCGTCGTAATCGCCGCCTAAAATCGGATAATCGCCGGGCCATCCCCATTGCTGCACGATTTCAGTACCGGTCCTGCTGAGTTTCACATACCAGTTCTGGTCACTCGGCCGCCAGACAGCGACATCGGTTACCCCGTCTCCGTCATAATCGCCCGGTACAGGCACGTCGCCGGGTAAGCCCCACTGAATCGTCTCCGGAGGCGCACTTATAAGGTCCAGATACCAGTTTCCTTCGGGCGGTCTGAAAACAGCATAGTTAGTCTTACCTGCGCCCAGAAAGTCGTTCAGGTAAGCTCTCCTGCCACCAAGCGGGTTCCCGATATTCACCGTCACCGTGATGGATGACACCGGCGCCGGTTGCGGATTGTTCAGAGATGTCCCGGTCAGGTAAAAGGACAATTGCCCAGCCCCAGCCTTGCTTTGGAAATTCTGTACCTGCGGACTAGCGCCGTTGTTGTATCCCGCACCCACAAAAAGCCCGCCTGAGGTCGCACCCAACATATTTGCCCAACCGGTGTACGTAACGTTAGCTTGGCCGTTGACCGTAGCTCCGTTTGGCGCGATCAGTTGTACATCGATCTGCCCGACAACGGTCTCGGCGTTCTGCTGATAATTCTGTGGAGGAGTTATCGTGTAAGTGACACTTGATGTGGTTGCTGTCTGACTTACACTGGTTTGAATCCCAAAGCCCTGAGGTAGACCCGCATTGACCACAGGATTGCCGAACACTAAGGAATTCTGCGCGTATACGGGTGCACTACCCGCGCAGAGCAACAGGCAGATCAGACCGGAAACACCCTTGTTCGATGCCTTTCGTCTTGTCACGCCAAAAACCGCGCACCCAATCTCACCAAGTTCGGAACGGAAGACATTCGGTCGCAAAGGATACAATTGCTCACGGGCTCCTGGGATGAGAGCATAACGTAATTGCCCTCACTTCGGCAAGAGAAAAGCGCCCGGCTGTCGGCGATTCGGTACTACGGCGAGAGAAATAGAGACAGGCATTCGAGGACAATTGGAACCCCTTAGTGCGATGAATGTGCGCCAAAGTTCTCCCTCCCAAGTTCAATATGCAGACGTAAAGATGAGATCCACACTGGTCCGCGATCCTGATTGTAGGCCGGATTTGCAACATGCTGAAGATCAAAGCTTGCAAAAAACCCGGGTAGCACGCGAGCGCTGTAGTAGCTCTCCCAAATAGATTCGGGGCCATAACGAAGGTGCCCGTCGCCGATCAAAAAATCGTGTCCCCCGAGAGCCAGGTACTGCGCGTGAACTCCGGATAGGCCAGCAGCCGTGAACTCGCTAGCGGCGGTGTCGAAAGGCCGACGCCAGCGCTGCCCCGTAACGGATACCCCACCGCTCGCAAGCCGGTCGATCGCCGTGAACGCAAAGCTTTCTGTTTTGCCGTCGTTCCAGCCTAGTCGGGTAAAAACACCGATGTCCTTCGTCAATTCCTGCTCCAAATTGATTCCGGCACCGTACTTAAGTGTTCCGGGCTTTCGCGTCGCCGTGATATCCGGAACTCCGCCATTTTGCTGGGCGATTCGAATCGCATCCCGGTACGTTCCCGCGTCCGCATGATTCACATATGGCATCAAGCGCACAGCACCCGGATGCGTGCGCACCAGGTATCGCCGCTCGCCTTCAAAGACGTCACTTCGGTCCTCGAGAATTCTGCGATCAAAGCGCAGTCCGTTGGCTACTCGAGGCATAGCGCCGCTTCCATAACGAAGCGACCAATTCTTCGTGTGGAATTCATGCACCCAACCCCAGGTGTAGCCGCGCACGTCCGCGCCGTAGTCCCAAGCGCCGTTGTACATGACTGCCCATCCTAGAAACTGCGTGCGAGGGTCATGCGCATATCGGTTGTTATCGAAAAAGTCGGTTAAGGTAAACCGGCCAACTGTGACGGTGTAGCGTACCAGGGGCCGCTGTCCAGCTAGCTGGTTCTCTTTGCTTTCAAACGATTCTTTTGCATCGCCGAATCCGAAGTCATGCGAAACATAGAGCCTCGCCAAATAAGGTTTTGGCGTTGCCGAAGCCACCCTGGGCAACTCTCCGTTTGAAGAGTTCGCGAGTCCATTGACGCCGCTGAACCCGCGTCCGCCTGCAATTTCGGGGTCGAAGTAAAGCTGCGTGTTCTGATCTAGCCGGAGCCCTAAAAAGAGAGTCGTTGTCAAAGATACGTCGCGTTCCGGATAGTCTTGCAAACTGAACGCATCTGAATACAGCGAGCGAAATGTTCCGTGGTACTGGCCCACTGATGTGGCCTGGAAGAAGAGATTCCAACGCTCGTTTGGGGTCGGTGATTCAGGTGCCTTGTTCTCTTCCTGCCGGGGGATCTCGCCGCCTTGCGGTGGAGGGCTTTGCGGGGCCGATTGCCCCAAGGAAACAGGTGAGGCCTGTCCGAGCGCGACGCCATGAGAAACACCGCTAACTAAAAAAGCGATGTAACTTATTCGTAATAAAAAGCTTTTGCGCCACGCAACCACTTACTCCTAAGCATACGTCAGCCTTTCAGTAACCCCTACGCCGGCAGTGCTTTCCCGTTAAAGATGAGCTGGCGGTCTCTTCGGCGTTGCCCAGGGCAGATACCCGCCTTCGAGCAGTCTCCGGCGGAATACCTTGTCTTTAGCCGTCACGTACAACGTATGAAAGTCCGCTCCACCGAAAACCACGTTTGAAGGATCGGCATCGGAAGGCTTTCGCAGCACTCCGAATACCCGCCCGAGTTGATCGCAAATCTGGATTCCCGACTTCGTGGCGACGTAAAGATTCCCCGATGTATCGAACACCATGCCGTCTGCCCAGGCGTTCACCAACTTCCCGTTGTTAAGCAGCGGTAGTTCCAACCGGCAATACGGTTCGCCTGCTCCGAGACTGCCGTCGGCCAGTACCGGAAACGACCAGATCCAGCGAGTCGCGCTATCCGCAACCATGAGAACTCGCTCGTCTGCCATAAATCGAATGCCGTTAGGAAATTGCAGCCCTTCATGAACGGAGCGTTTCACGCCCTTCGCATCGACAAACCAGACCTCCTTAGCCGACGGATCGGTAAAATAAATCGCTCCGCTGCTGGCGACGGCTATGTCGTTCGAGCCCACGTTATCGGCAACCACTGTCTCACGCCCGTCTGGCTCATACGCCACGATCCTCTTTTTGCCGTTTTGCGCTGCATACAGGCGTCCGTCGCGCGCGAACATCAACCCGCTGGTTCCACCCGTGTCGTCCCGAAAGACAGCCGGCCTGCCGCTGTGGGCGTTCACTTTATAGATTTTGTTTTTAGTTACATCGGCGAAGAACACGTTGCCTTCGCGATCCACCGCTGGCCCTTCGGTAAACCCGTAGCCCTCCCCGACCAATTCCCAACCCGAAGCAGGGTCGACAACACCTCCTACGTCCGCGAATCCTTCGGGGACCTTCCTGTTTGGAACGGAAATCGGTGTTGGCCAACCCTGCCACAACCAGCGCATCGCCTCCGGCAGAACAGCTCCAGCGTGCTTCCCGTTATGGCCCTCTGTTCCCGTGACAAACTTGACTTCGTATCCGCGGTAGTTGAGTGCACTGTTCAGGTCCTGATTCGCCATCCACCAATCGCCGGCAAAGATGTTCAAATCGTGATTTCCATCCTGGAGAAACACACGTAGCGGTTCCGGCTCCATCTTGCGCACCAGATCCGGCCATACGTTACCGCCGCGCAGGTTCGTGTAACTTCCGATAAAGCTAAGCACGCGGTGGAACTGATCGGGTCGGAGCATGGCCGCCGTGAAAGCTGCGATGGCGCCCGAACTCGCGCCGGCGATCGCCCGGTCATTCGGGTCCGTCGAGATCTGCCAGTGCTTGGCTATTTCGGGCAGTAACTCTTCACTAAGAAAACGTGCATAACGATCGTCCACCGTATCGTATTCAAAGCTGCGGTTGACCAGGGCTGGTGCGTTTTCGGCGCCAGGCAGTACGCCGGGATTTATGAACACCCCAATGGTTACAGGCATGGCGCCCTGTTGAATCAGATTGTCGAATACAATCGGCACCCTCAGGTCGCCAGTTTCGTTAACAGCTCCTTGACCGTCCTGAAAGACCATCAGGCAAGCCGGCTTCGACGCCGTGTATTGCGCGGGGATATAGACCCAGTAATCGCGCGTCATCCCCGGGAACATGCCGCCTTGGCTCGTCCAACTGTACTTTGTAACGGAGCCGGTTGGCACGCCAGTTTGGCGCTCGGAATTTGGGCCGTGGGTATATTGTTGAGCCGCGACCCCGGCCCCGCTGAGAGCAGCGAAGATTAGAGCTTTGCAAATCATTTAAGGCGCCCATCATCTTATTACAGGGTTCCCACAACGATTGTTGGCCGTCCAATTTGCCACCGGGTTCGATGCAGATAGAGGTAAACGTATTCGGAGAAATCAAATAGTTATAACGACCATTCACTAATTCGAGGCAAAAAGCGTCAAGGAACTTGCCTGCTCAGGCGGGTGCTGCAAGCCATAACATCATTTCTGCGGCTTACTGGACCAGCGGTCCGATTTCTGCATAGCCCTTCCGGGCTACTCAACCCGGCAGCTGGGGTGCAAGCTTCTGTACGGCCGGCGAGTCTGCCCCCAGCCAATCCGGATGGCGCGCGGTGGTATCGAAATGTGCGGATGTCTTGAACAGCTCGAAATCCCCCTTCATAGCCGCTTGCTGTGTCTTCGAGAGTAGAGCCGTGAACTGCTCGTTGTCCAGCTTGCGAAACGTCTTCGCCGCCTGGATCGCTTGCTCCAGGATCTCCGGTTTGTCAATGCCCGCGATAACCACCGAAGTCGGAAGATTCAACGCGTAATGCAGGCACTCAAGCGGCTGCACCGTGTTGCTCTTCAGGACAATACCGGTGCCGCCGCAGAATGGCTTCATGCCAAGCACGCCGGTCTCCTTTTCAACCAACCTCGGCACTACCAGCTGGGCAAAGCTGCGAAAATGAGCGTCCATTACATTCAGCGGCATTTGCACCGTATCGAAATCGAAACCGCTTTTCTGCGCGGTCTCGAGCATGTACAGATGGACATGCGGGTCCTTGTGGCCCGTGAAGCCTATGAATCGAATCTTGCCCGCCTTTTTGGCCGCGACCACGGCCTCCATCGAGCCGCCCGGTCCGAAGATTCTATCGGGATCGTCAAATCGGAGGACCTCATGGTGCTGCAGCAGATCGATGTGATCCGTCTTGAGCCGCGAAAGAGAATCCTCGATCTGACGAGCCGCGGTCTCTTTTGTCCGACCGTCCATTTTTGTCATCAGGAACACCCGATTGCGGTACCCTCCCTCCGATAATGCTTGGCCCATCATGCGCTCGCTCCGGACTTCGTTGTAATCCCACGAGTTGTCCATGAACGTGATGCCGCGGTCGATAGCGGAGTGAATGAGGTTGATCGACTCCTGGTCGGTTAGCGTCGGCTTTGCGACATGCGAGCCGCCCAAGCCGATGGCTGAGACTATTTCGCCCGTCCGGCCCAGCTTCCGGTAGAGCATATCGCCGCGCATTTCGCCTGCGTCGGTTACCCGCGGCAGTCTGCTCACCTCGCTGCGTCCTGTAGCTACTTTACTCCGGGCGTGGCGTCTTGCTGCGCACTCATCTCCTGTGACGCGGCAGAACCCGTTATCCCGGCCGCCAGCACACTTCGCAGAAATCCTCTCCGTTCCATTGCGCGCTCCCTTCAGAAAGGGGACACTCTTTTTGTGCGTTGGGTGACGGCCCGCCGGACTCGTGATCTTTACAGCTACTGCGTTCCGCTGATCTTCTCTTCTAGTTCTGCCCAGCGTGCGTAAAGCGCGTCAACGTTTGACTGCGCTTCGTCGAGTTCTTTCAACGCCGTCTGCAGCCGCTGTGGATCGCGCACCACTTCTGCGTCCTCCAGAGCTAGCCGCTTTTGGGCCAGCGAATCCTCCGCTTCCGTGATGCGGCCCTCGATCGCGTCAAAGTCACGGCTGTCCAGATACGAAAGCTTCTTCTTGGTCGGAGCTTTAGATTTCTCGATCGAAATGTCTCTCGTTACTGGCGCCGGTTCTTTCTTCTGTTTGTCGCGTTCGGCAAGCCAACTCTCCCACTGCGAGTAGTCCGCAAACCACTCGCTCGCTCCTTCGCCCTCGAGCCCGAGCACTGCTTGCGAAACGCGGTCCAGCATGAAACGGTCATGCGTCACCAGGATTAGCGCCCCGCGAAATTGAAGCAGATTCTCTTCAAGTATTTCGAGCGTCTCGATATCCAGATCGTTGGTCGGTTCGTCAAGCAGCAGTACGTCGGCTGGTTCAAGCATTAACCTGGCGATCAGCACGCGCGCGCGTTCGCCTCCGGAAAGTCGTCGAACGGGTTGATTCAGTTGATCGCTGCTGAAGAGAAATCTCGCTGCCCAGGAGGCCACGTGAATGGTGCGGTCCTGGTAGATCACCGAGTCCCCGTCCGGCGCCAGAGCCCGCCGCAATGTCAGATCCGGATCGAGAGTCCGGTCCTGCTCGAAATACACGATGCGCAGTGAAGGAGCGCGTTCAATGCGGCCGCTCTGCGGTTCCATATGACCCTGAATAAGCCGAAGCAGCGTGGTCTTTCCGCTGCCGTTCGGCCCCACCAAGCCAATCCTGCTGCCGGCCGTGACCGCGAAATTCAGATCTTTTGCGATCGCCCGGTCGCCGAACCCGAACGCAACGTGCTCGAATGTGACCAGACGCTTTGTTGCCCGTTCGCTTGCGGTAAAGTCGATATCTGCCGTTCCACCGCGGGTTCGCTCCTTCAGATCCTTCAGCTCTCCGATCAGTCCGTGAGCGTTGTCGATTCTGGCCTTCGCTTTCGTAGCACGTGCCTTTGGCCCGCGCCGCAGCCATGCGATTTCGGTTCGTACCCGGTTCTCCAGAGCCTCTTGATGCTTGGCTTGCGCGGCCAGGAACTCACTCTTCTTCTCCAGAAATTGACTGTACCTCCCTGGCACTCTCAGCAACCCACTCGGATATGCGCGGCTCAACTCGGCCACTTCAGTAACCGCATTCTCGAGAAAGTACCGGTCGTGGCTAATCACCACGCACGCAAACGGAGAGGTCTCGAGAAAGCTCTCCAGCCATTCGATCCCGGCCAGATCCAGGTGGTTCGTTGGTTCGTCGAGCAACAGAATATCGGGTTCCGAAACAAGTGCGACAGCAATTGCAAGCCGCTTCCGCCAACCACCCGAAAGATTCTCAGCAAGCACATCGAAGTCGGTGAAGCCGGCGCGCCCGAGCGTCTCTCCTTCCCTTCTGTCCTGTTCTGGTGCTGGCACGCGAGCTGCTTCGAGTGCCTCGCGAATAGCTGTTTGGACGGTTGCGCCGGGTTGGAAGTGCGAGATCTGCGCCACGTAGCCGAGCCGCGTATTCTTGCGAAGAGCCACGCTGCCGTTGTCCGGCTGCCGTAAGCCCGCCAGGATCTCGAGCAAGGTGGACTTCCCAGAGCCGTTTGCCCCAATTATCCCGAGCCGGTCTTCATCCGATACGTTGAGGGAAAGGTCGCGAAACAGCGGCTGAGTGCCATAGCTGACTTCGAGACCCTGAGCATTCAGTAAAAGCGCCACTTATCTAATAGTCGTATGGGACTGCTCGTGGGCGGGCGCCACCGCCCCTGCCGTTACGTACCTCTGAACCTGTTCTCGCAGCGTGTTCAGGCCTACCGTCAGCGCGTCCGTTTCCTCGAGCATGTATTCATCGGCTGCGGCGGACTCGCGATACGCATCCACCAGCTTGCGATGATCGTCGCGCAACTGCGGTAGCGTGTCGACGGCCGCACTCGAGCCGCGCAGTGACGCCGAAAGGAAATATAGAACGAACTCCACATCGCAGGCAAATTTCTCGAAGGCAGCAGGTGCATGTTTAAGGGTTGTCTGCACAACCGCCGCTTCGAGACCCATCATTGATCGAATAAGAGCGTGAGAACTGGCCAGAATCGAGGCCAGCGCATCAAGCTTCACGCTGGATGTTCCAGGCTCGGTGCCGAAACGGTCTACCGACGCTTCCGCCTTTGACCGCGCTTCTCGCCAGCCGTAGCGCGCTTTATTGAGTGCCAATCTTACCGGCTCGCTGTCATCTTCCAGCCGCTTGACGACGAGCTGGAAATATTCGCGGCTCCGGTCGATCATATCTGCAATGACATCCGAAACCTGCGTGCCTTCCCAGGTCGGCCAGACCACATAAGCGACCAATGCGAAAATGCCGCCCGCTAGAGTGTTGATCCCGCGCTGGACCACCACTTCCTTCGGTGGAACGCCCGTCGCCGCGATCAGAAAAACGATGAGCCCGCTGATCGCAACGCTGAAAATTCCATAATTTGCCGGTCCTGCGTAGCGCATCCAGAACATGTAAAAACTCACCAAAGCCAGCTGGGTGAGCGCAGATCCAGGCAGCGCGTGAAACAGCGCCGTCGCTAAAAGAAGTCCCGCAAAGGTTCCGCCAAGGCGTAAGACTCCGCGGCTGATTGTACTTGTGAAATCTGGCTTCAGCACCACCATCACGGTCATCGGCAGCCAGTAGTTCCGCTGCGTGTTGATGGTGCGTGCAATCGTGTCGGCTACCGCGGTGCATAAAGCTAGCCGCAACGCATGCCGGAAAGCCGGCGAGCGGAAGTGCAGGTTCGCTCCTAGCGTTGCCAGCCAGCTGCGCATTCGCAGTCTCCACGGCGGTGCGGATTCTAGGCGCGCAAATTCTTCGGATCCTGCTGTAGTGCTGTGTCCCGCGAGCCGCAGCACCACCCGCAATTGTCCGGCGAGCACGTCCGCCGCCGCCGCAAATTCGGCTGATACCGAGCGGCCGCCATCCTTGCCGATCGATTGTGCTGCCTCATTCAACTGGCCAAGTTTGTCCGCCAGCTCCGGAGGGATGGCCGCCGGATCATCGCGGACCAGTGATCTCGCAACGCCGTCCAGCATCTCTCGAGTTAGTGCGAGCATTTGATCCAGCAATTCGAGCGGGCCCGATAACCCCTTTCCTCCCGCGCGCTCCTCACTTTCGAGACTCGTTCGCAGCCGGCTCAGAGCGTAGCTCGAAAGTCGCAGACGGTCCGCCTGATCGAAAAGCAGACGGAATCGTTCGCTCTCTACGCTGTGATCGCGGCCTAGAGCAGAGACAGTATCCTGCAGCGCAGAGCTTAACTGCTCCAGAGGAGCACTTAGCAGATCGCTTGGATCTTGCCCGACTTGCCGGGCGAGATCTCCGTATACTCTCCCAATCGCTTCGCGTTCCGGCCGATATCGTTGCAGAGGCCACGAGAGTACGCCCAGAACCGCTTGCAGAAGCCCGCCCATCAAGACCAGCAGCGCCGCCTCGAGCGCTCCCTTCGGCGAAAACGCGCCTCGCGCTGCATACACAAGCAAGGCAACAAGCGTGTTCAAACCCAGGTCGCCCGCTCGCGTACTGATCGAAACCAGCAGGCCCGCGACGAAGGCCCAAAGCGAAGTCACCAGAATCGCAAGCACATGATAATTGCCCGTCACTGATCCGAGAAACACCGCGAAGGCACCGAGAAAACTCCAGCTGAGCATGCGGCGCATTCGCTGCGCGTACGGGTCGATCCCATCCGAATAAGCGACGTTCAACGCCCCTGTAGCCACCGCAACTCCGCCCAGCGGATGTCCGATTGCGATCCCAACGGCTAGCGGCAGCCCCATCGCTAACGCATTGCGCGCAGCCATCCACTCCGGGTTGAGCTTGCTTTTATCGATGCGTATGAGGTTCCGCCAGAAAACGGTTAACCATGGCGTCACCGGAGCATCTGCGCCCGAGTTGCTTAACATCGACTAAGTGGAACAGTATCGCTGGCGCGAACACGGATAAACTGAAGCGGAAGTACTGCGCTGGAAAGGCACGACGTTTTCATTCTACTGGCCGCATGAGATTTCTATCCTTATTCCTGGGTCTGACCCCGCTCATAAATCCGGCCACTCTGACACCCGTGTGGGTCGAACTCGCTCCTGACGGCGCCGTCCTCGCGCGTGTGGTTGTCGACTCCGCGGCCGATTGCCCAACCCTCAAAGCTGGCACTCAAACACTTGCATTAAAGCCGCGGCTGCCGGTCCCTGATGGTCTCAAACCGCTTTGCCAGGCACTTATCCCAAAGGGTGCTCGCTCGCTTCGGTGGGGCAAAGTCAAATTTAAGCTGCCGAAGTCTCCCGATCGTGTTGTAACCATCGGCGATACAGGATGTCGTGTTAAGGGCGGTCAGATACAGGCCTGTGACGATCCCAATCTTTGGCCTTTCGCTGCAGTCTCAGCCCAGGTTGCCAGGCTGAAGCCTGATCTCATCGTTCATGTCGGCGATTACCTGTACCGTGAAAGCGCCTGTCCCGACGTCGTGCAAGGCTGCGCTGGCCCGCATGGCGACAACTGGAAGGCCTGGAATGCCGACTTCTTCGAACCGGCCCGTAAAGCGCTGCCCGCCGCTCCCTGGGTGTTCGCACGCGGCAATCACGAGAGCTGCGAACGCTCATTCCGCGGCTGGTTTTATTATCTGGATCCCAGGCCCTTCAACGGCTCCTGCGCGCCGTACACGGAACCTTACATCGCGCGCAGCGGTGATTTACGAATCGGCGTTCTCGACACCGGTTCCACGAAAGATCTTCCCAACAACCAGCCGGAGCAGATTCCGATCTACGCCAAACAGTTAATCCAGCTCTCCGGGCGCGTCGATTGGGTCGTCGATCATCATCCTTTCTGGGGATACACTTCGAAGCCTTCCGGCATCTCTCCTACTGAACTTACTCTCGGCCCTGCCTGGGCGAGCGCGCAGCCGAAAGGCGTTACCCTTGTGCTTTCCGGCCACGTCCACCTGTTCGAATTCCTAGCGCTGGAAGGCGGGCGCCCCGACCAAGTGATTGCTGGCGATAGCGGTACCCAACTCGATACCGGCTTTACAGTAGACAAATCAGGCAGCAGCGTCTTTGGGGCACGAGTGATGGCCGGCGAAGTCAATATGAGCTTCGGGCTGACGGAACTGCAGCGAAAAGGAGCAGGCTGGAGCTTGACCTTGCGCGACGCCCAGGGACAACCCAGCATTGAGTGCGATCTGCCGCCCGGATCCGCCGCCTCCTGCCGAACTGAACAACATCCCTGATATTGAATGTATGACGCGCCGCGACTTTCTACACGCCGCATTCGTTCCTGTGCTCATTGCGCCTGCCCTTGCAGGAGACACAAAGGATCCCTGGTCCCGGCAGGAGATTATGGAACCTGACGACTTCGCGAAAGAGCTTGCCTCCCGACCCACTGCTCCGCCGGTCCTGTACGTGGGTTTTCCGATTCTCTACAAAGGCGCTCACATCAAAGGAGCTGTGCTCGCCGGTCCGTGCTCGAAGCCGGAAGGTCTGACGGAGTTGCGAAAGGCGGCCAGCCCTCTGCCTCGCGATAGCGAGATCGTGATCTACTGCGGCTGCTGCCCCATCGATCGTTGTCCGAATATCCGTCCTGCCTACGGCACCCTCCACACTATGGGATTTCGAAGGCTGAAAGTTCTCTACTTGCCCGTCAATCTGCACACGGACTGGACCGTGAAAGGCTACCCGGTAGAGAAGAGCCTCTAGTAAGCTGTTCGTTGATCCGTACCAGACTTCTTCTGCTGGCGCTCACCGCCGCCATTAGCCTTTTCGCGCAATCACCCGCATCGAAGGACGGACAACCCGCAACCGTTCACGTTGACACCGACCCCGCGCACAGCCTCAATTCGTTCGATCCCGATGACGCACTAGGAAGTTCGATCGATGTCCTCTCGCGTAAAGACATCGACCTGGTCTACACGCCGCACATCATTGAGGAGTCCCTGTCCGCCGGTTGGGGCCCCATCACATACCGCAACAACACGGAACTGCGTATGGCTGCCTGGCACTGGAATGCAAACGGAGCCTGGAGTGATCCCCAAACCAGCAGTGGCTATTTCACCGGCAGTACGAATCTCGGTGAACCCCTACGCTACATCCTCGCCTATGGACTGCCACATCGCGGCTTTTCTACCAGCGGTGACCGCCCAGTGACAACGCCGCATGCCAGCTACTGGAAAAGCAACCCGTACCTTACCAACCGTTTCACTGGTGAGAGCGATGATCTCCATCCCCAATGGGTGGTCGCCGATCTGCAAACCGAACATCCCGTGGATGCCATCCGCATCGCCTGGGCCAATCCATACGCTACTAGCTATCGCATCGAGTATTGGAAAGGAAACGACGCTCTCGATTTCGATGCGGGCCCCCGAGGCGAGTGGTCCGCCTTTCCCTCCGGGCTCCTGAAGAACGCCAAAGGTGGAAACGCTCTGCTTAAGCTCGGGACCGCGCCCGTCAGCACCCGCTTCATCCGCATCTGGATGACCGAATCATCGAACACCTGCGATCTCCACGGCTCGTCCGACATCCGTAACTGCGTCGGATACGCCATCCAATCGATCGAAACCGGCGTGCTCGATCGAAACGGGGTCTTCTCGAGAAGTAGCGCCACCAAGGGCGGTCCCACCTATTGCTCGTCTTCGATAGATCCCTGGCACTCCGCGGCCGATGTCGACGATACCGGCCGCTATCAGCACACTGGCTTTGACCTCTTCTACACAAGCGGCCTCACAAACAGCCTTCCGGCAATGATTCCCGTGACGATGCTCTACGGAACGCCGGAAGACGCCGCCGCCCAAATCGCCTACATCGAGAAGCGCGGCTATCCCGTCCGGTACATCGAAATGGGCGAGGAACCCGACGGCAAGCATGCTCTTCCAGAGGACTACGGCGCACTTTATCTGCAGTGGGCGGCGGCGATTCACAAAGTCGATCCGAAGCTGAGACTCGGCGGACCGGTCTTCGAAGGAGTGAACCAGGACATTCGCGTGTGGCCCGACAAACAGGGCCGCACCTCCTGGATGGGCCGGTTCGTGTCATACCTCAAAGATCACGGCCGCCTCTCAGATCTTGGCTTTGTTTCTTTCGAGCACTATCCATTCGACGCATGCAAAATAAGCTGGAAAACACTCTACTCCGAACCTCAGTTGATGAAGCATATCCTCCAGGTCTGGCGAGAGGATAGCGTTCCCGCAAACGTGCCCCTTATGGTCACTGAGAGCCATCTCGCTCCTGCCTTGGCTGGCCCCATGAGCACCATCTTCGCGGCGCTTTGGCTCGCCGACAGCATCGGATCGTTCTTTGAAGGCGGCGGCGCAGCCTTCTATCATTCGCCCATTCAACCTCAACCCATAGAGCCCAGTTGTTCCGGTTGGGCTTCTTGGTCCAACTTCGAATCGGACCGCGACTACCACATCTCCGGTTACACCTCGCCTTACTACGCCGCTCACATGATCAATGACGAATGGGTGCAGCATCGCTCGGGCGCCCACCAAATGTGTCCCTCGAGAATCAATCTCCAGGACAATGAGGGCAATCAGCTTGTCACTTCCTACGCTGTGCACCGTCCGGACGGCAACTGGTCCTTGCTGCTTGTCAACCGCGACGAAACTCATGCGCACTCCGTAACCGTATCGTTCGACAACCCGCAAGGGGCCTCAAGTGACTTCTCAGGACCCGTTCGCTTCGTAACCTTCGGCAGCGAGCAATACGTCTGGCATAATGATGCCGCTCGCAGCCACGCTGACCCCGATAACCCACCCATCGGTAGATTCGTTGCTAATGGCTCCCATACCATCTACACACTCCCTCAGGCGTCGATATCAGTTCTTCGGGGCAGGATGAAGCCATACCCTTCCCATCGGCGCGATACGCTGGGAAACACCTTATGCGCAGACGCGACCTCCTCAAAGCTATGAGTGCGGTGCCGGCTGGTTTGTCCCTCCACCGCCCTGCCCTCGCCGGCATCCCGCAATCGGCCGCGCGCAACTCGAAACGATACGACGCAACCTGGGCTTCGGTCGACAGCCGTCCCACCCCCGGCTGGTACACCGACGCTAAGTTCGGCATTTTTATCCATTGGGGCGTCTACTCCGTTCCCGCATTCGCGCCCGTCAATGCCAAGAATCAGACGCCATACGCCGAGTGGTACTGGCACTCGCTCACCAACGGTATGAAGTCCACTCGTGCCGACGAGGACGGTGCTGCAACCTGGGCGTTTCACAAGCGCACTTACGGCGCCGACTTCCAATACTTCAATTTCGCGCCGATGTTCCGTGCCGAATTCTTCGATCCCGACCGTTGGGCTGATCTTTTCGTCGCATCGGGTGCACGCTACGTCGCATTAACTTCAAAACACCACGAAGGCTTCACTCTCTGGCGCAACGCCCAGGCAAATCGCGCCTATAATCGTCTTTGGAACAGCGTAGATATTGGGCCCAAACGCGATCTGCTCCTCGACCTCACCGAAGCCGGTCGCCGCAAAGGCCTTCAGATGGGCATCTACTATTCGCTCTACGAATGGTATAACCCGCTCTGGCTCTCTGACAAAAAGCGCTTCGTCAGCGAGCACCTGTTCCCGCAATTCAAAGACGTCGTCACCCACGCTAAGCCCGCCATCATCTTCTCGGACGGTGAATGGGAGCTTCCGAGCGAAGACTGGCGATCACCTGAACTGCTTGCGTGGCTGTTCAACGAATCGCCTGTAGCGGATTCCGTCGTCATTGACGATCGATGGGGCAAAGACACGCGGCACAAGCACGGCGGCTACTACACCACCGAATACACTTCCGGTATGCAGCAGTCGGGGCATCCCTGGGAAGAAAGTCGCGGCATGGGCTTCTCTTACGGCTATAACCGGAACGAAACTCTCACCGACTATCACACCGAGCGCCAGCTTGTTCTGATGCTCATCGATATCGTGAGCCGCGGCGGTAACCTGCTACTCGATATCGGCCCGCGTGCCGACGGCGGTATCCCCGTCGTCATGGAAGAGCGCCTGAAACAGATCGGCGAATGGCTTAACCCGAATGGTGAATCCATCTACGGCACGCACTCGCTCCCGCGCCCGGCACAATGGAGCGCTGGCGCCGTGCCGCATGTCGAGCAGAAAGACTTTATGTCGGAATACAATATCTCGAAGATGGTCGATCATCCGCCCCCCGGGTACGCTCACATCGAAGCCTTCTTCACCGCCAAGAACGAAATTGTTTACGCCATCCTGCCGCATTGGCCCGACGGCGATTTCATTCTCAACGAGTTCACCGCTGCTCCCGATGCGAAGATCACTCTGCTCGAAACCGGCGACCCGATCGCATCGCATGCCGAAGGAAAACAGATCACCATCAAGCTTCCGTCGGCTCTGCGCTGGCGCATTCCGTCGCGCCCGGCGTACGTGCTCAAAATGCAAGGCATTAAGAGCGCTTAAAACACATTCGCTGCGCTAGTCTGAAGTGTGTTTCGCTCTTTCTTTCTTTTTGGCATCGTAGCGGTGCTCGCGTTCGCCCAATCCGACAACCAAACGCCAGCCGCTTTCTTCAAAGACACCTTCGAGCAGATGGTCCGCAATGACCCGCAATTCGCTACGGGGGTCGGTCGCCACGAGTTCGATGACCGCTGGACCGATTGGTCCCAAGCTGCACGCGAAAAGCGTCGCCAGTTCTTTGATGATCGCCTGAAAACAGCCGCTGCTTTTCCCGCCACCGGCATCTCCCCTGAGGACCGCCTCACCCTCCGCATCATTCAATACGACTTTCGCCAGCGTCTCGATTCCTGGCAGCTCGAAACCCATCTCATCTTCGTGGGCCAGCTGTTCGGGTTCCACAATCGCGTGTACGTTCTGATGGATCGCATGCCCGCCCGGACTGTCCACGATTACGAAAATATGCTTGCCCGGCTCCGCGCCATCCCTACGTATGTCGATCAGAACATCGAGATCCTGAACGAAGCCGTCGCGACTAAGATGATGCAGCCGCGCGTCGTCGCAGATCTCGTCACGGCGCAGCTGCAAGCCCAGATGAGCCAGGACGCCGAACACACCGCCCTTACCGCCGCCTTTCGTAAGTTCCCGTCCAATATCCCCCAACAGGATCAAGAGCGCCTGAAGTCAGAGGCCACAGATGCTTATAACAAACAGTTCTTGCCGGCCTGGCACAAGCTTCACGACTACATGGCCACTACTTACACCCAGCATGTCCGGCCTACCGACAGCCTCAGCTCAATCCCGAATGGCCGCGCAGACTACGCCATACTAATTCGTCGCCTCACCACCACGGATATGAGCGCCGATCAGATCCACGCTCTCGGCGAGCAGGAAGTTAAACGCATCGAAGGCGAGATGAACGGCATACTTGCCGAAACTAATTTCAAGGGCTCTATCGCCGATTTCCAGAAGTATTTCGACAGCAACGCCGATCAGCACTTTCATTCCAAGGATGAAATGCTTGCCTATTGCCGCAACATCGCGAAGATCATCGAGCCCGAATTGCCCAACCAGTTTCGCCATCTCCCGATGCTGCTCTACGGCGTCCGCGCGATTCCGCCTGATCGGGAAGCCGCTACGGCCACCAATGCCCAGGCCCCTTCGCCTGACTTCACTACGCCCGGCTGGTTCAATCTCAACACCTATAAGCCCGAGAAGCAGGTCAAATATGACAAGGAGTCTCTCGTTCTCCACGAAGCCGTACCCGGTCACATCTTCCAGATCACTCTCGCTGAAGCTCAGCAAAGCCTTCCTGAGATTCGCAAGTTTTATGGCAATAGTGCTTACATCGAAGGTTGGGCGCTCTACTCTGAGTCTCTAGGCAAGCAGCTTGGCCTTTACACAAGTCCGTACAGCCGCTTCGGTCAGCTGTCCAGCGAGCGCTTCCGCGCCGTGCGGTTGGTTGTGGATACCGGCATCCATCAACTCGGCTGGACTCGCGAACAGGCCATTGCCTATTTCCAGGCCCATGCACCCGAAGAATCGCTCGCCGAAATCGACCGCTACATTTCCTGGCCAGCGCAGGCTCTCTC
The DNA here is from genome assembly GCA_963723645.1 of Terriglobia bacterium. Lineage (GTDB taxonomy): Bacteria > Acidobacteriota > Terriglobia > Bryobacterales > Bryobacteraceae > Bog-105. The sequence continues at coordinate 1,118,419 of CAVRRR010000001.1, read as the reverse complement.
CTACAAGATGGGCCAGCTCCGCATCCGTTCTCTGCGCTCGACAGCGGAAGAGCGCCTCGGTCCTAAGTTCGACATCCGCGAGTTCAATGACGCGGTCATCAGCGATGGCACTCTGCCGCTCGATCTCCTCTCGGAACAGATCAACGGATTCATCACCCAGGCTGCGGCAAAGTAGCCGTCGGATGTTAGTCTGAACGAGTGCGCGTTTTCCATCTTGCGTCAGCACTCGTTCTGCCTGCCGGATTGTGTTTCGCCCAGGCTACGACAACCGCTGCGAAAAAACCGTCTCCTGCCAGGCGTCCAGCCTCTACTGCCTCCACCACCCCAAGCAAATCTCCAGCGGCTCCCGCCCCCATGACCGACGAAGAAAAAACCATCTACGCTATCGGACTTTCGATCTCGAGATCTCTGTCGCCTCTCGATCTATCGCCAAAGGAACTTCAGCTCATCACCCGCGCTTTGACCGATGCGGCCGACGGCAAACCGGCCGTCAAATTGGAAGAGTGGGGTCCTAAAATTCAACCCCTCACACAGTCGCGTGGAGCCCGCGCCCTCGCGAAACAAAAGGCCGCCTCCGCCGCTTACCTCGATAAAGCTGCTGCTGAACCCGGTGCCATCAAAACCCAATCGGGCCTCGTCTTCCGGGACGTCACCCCCGGGACCGGCGCTTCACCCAAGGCCAGCGATACCGTGAAAGTAAATTATCGCGGCACCCTCACCGACGGCACGGAGTTCGATAGCTCCTATCGCCGTAATGAGCCAGCGACCTTTCCGCTCACAGGTGTTGTTCCGTGTTGGACCGAAGGCATTCAGAAGATGAAAGTAGGCGGCAAAGCTGTTCTTGTCTGCCCGTCCGATCTTGCCTACGGAGACCAGGGGCGTCCCTCGATTCCCGGCGGCGCTGCTCTCATTTTCGAAGTCGAATTGCTCGACGTCGTGCCGGGCTCAGCGCCCGCACAGTAATGTCCTAGCGAGCCGCTCGCGTCAGAGCTTCCACAGGTAACGCCCACGAAAACAAAACACCGCCACTGCTGGTCACAACATACTGCCGTCCGTCCAGCTCGTATGTGATCGGTGAACTCTCCATCCCCGCACCCGCGCCCGCATGCCACAGCGTCTTTCCGTCGCTCGTGTCAAGCGCCAGCACGTTGCCTAAGGCATCTCCCGTGAAAGTAAGTCCCGAGTCTGTCGTCAACACGCCCGCTCCGGAACCGCCCGGACCCAGCTCATGGGTCCAGCGAAGATTTCCGGTTTGATACTCGATCGCTTCCAGAACGCCCTTGCCCCACACGCCGTAATCCGCGCCGGCCCAGCCGAACGTACCATCGGCCGGCTTAGCAAAATAGATTCCGTAGCTCGGATGCGCATCCACGATGAACAGCCCCGTCTTCGGATCGAAGCTTGGCGAGCGATAGTTCGTCAGGCCTCCTTCATCGGGTGCAATCAGCCTCCCGTCTTGCGCTGGCTCCTTCGCCGGATTCGGCACCGGACGCCCTCCCTCGTCTACTTTCAGCGCCCAGTTTACCGGACCATAAGCCTTGGTCAACAGGTTCTTGCCGTTGGTTCTGTCGAGCACGAAGAAGTAGCCGTTGCGCGAGGTCTGCATCAGCATCTTGCGCGGCGATCCATCGAACTCCGCGTCCACTAGCACCGGCGTCTCCACCGCGTCCCAATCGTGCGTATCGTGCGGGGAAGGTTGAAATGCCCAGGCAAGCTTCCCCGTGTCCGGGTTCAACGCAACAATGCTGCACGTGTAGAGGTCATCTCCCGGTCGCACCTGCCCGTTCAGCACCGGCGTGGGATTGCCCGTGCCCCAATAGAGCAGGTTCAGATCCGGATCGTACGTTCCCGTCATCCACGTCATCCCTCCGGACGTCGCTTGCGCGGTTCCTAGCGGCGGGGTGCTGTTCCACTGCCACTGCGTCTTCCCAGTCTCGGGATCGATCGAGCGCAGAAATCCCGTCAGGTTGTCGAAGTCCCCCGAAACTCCGACGATCACGTGGTCGCGCACCACGAGCGGCGCCATTGTCATCCAGTACCCTTTCTTCGAGTCCGCGACGACCACATTCCAGATCACCTTGCCGTCCTTCGCATCCAGGCACAGCAGGTGCGCATCGGCGGTCGTGAAATAGACCCACTGCTTGTACATCGCCACGCCCCGGTGCCCGATATGAAAGCCTTTATTCGGCGGATACACGTAATGCCAGATCTGATGTCCGGACCGCGCGTCTATTGCCCACACGTTATCCGGCGAAGTGAAGTAGAGCACGCCGTCCACCAGCAGCGGAGATGATTTCAATGTCGCCGATTGTCCGGTCTGGAAAATCCAGGCCAGTCCCAATCCCCCCACATTCTGGGGAGTGATCTGCGTGAGGGCACTGTGCCGCCGTGCCGAGTAGTCGCCGTGGTAAAGCGGCCAGCTGTCCGGCGTCGGATGGACGAGCATCTGCGGATCCAAGCCTTGTGCGGGCAGGGGACGTCCCAGACCTACTATCAAAAGCGCACACGCAAAAAGATCAGCTGCTTGCTTATGAAACTTCATATGGTGAAGACCTACTTCAGCGTCTGCAGGTACGCCATTACATTATGTATGTCGTCGTCCGTGTATTTGCCGAGTAGTTCTGCGTGCACTTCGGCCGGCGCCTTAATGCTGTACTTCACATCGCTCGCCGGCCACGAATGGTACCACCCGGAACTGTCGCGCAGTCCGACTGTGAATTCATCGTGATACGCCAGCTTGCCCGTTACGCTTTGCCCGGAAGGAAGCGTCACAGTAACCTCTGCTGTCGCATCACGCGGATAGAGCATCCGCTCTTCGAGTTTCAACGGCTGATATCTTTTCGCTATCCCGGCCAGATCGCCCGTCGCCGAATGACAGGACGAACAGTTTCCTGCGCCTTCGAAATACTGCTTGCCCGCAGCAGCGTTTCCCGTCTGCAGATCCTCTGGATCAACGCCCTTCCGCCCGCCCACATGCGAGTCGGCCTGGTTCTTCTTTGTGTGGATGAAAGCGACCAACGCGGCAATATCAGAGTCGGGAAGCGCAAAACGCGGCATTCCCCGTTCAGGCCGTCCGTTACGGACCACCGGTCCGATCTTGTCGCCTTTCACATCAGTGCCGACCAGGTTTGAGCGTGTCAGATCCGGTCCTGTCTCGCCGCCTCCTGCGTCGCGCCCATGGCAAAACGCGCAATTCTGCAGAAACAGAGACTGCCCGTTCTCCACTTCGGCCGCCGGAAACGTTTGTGGTGTCGGCTTTGCGTTCTGGCGAACTACACTTGGAGTCTCTACCGCTGGCTTCTTGCTCTGCCCTGCCGCGACACTCGCCAGGGCAAGTGCCGGCACTCCGAGCAGCCAGCTGATTTTCAGGACTTTACCTTCCGGACCAGGTGTCCCCGAAGCGCCGCACGCTCTTCCGGAGTCGCACGGACAAAGTCACCCGTCGAACTGGCAGGTGGCTTCTTTGCCTTTATCTCCACTTTGTTCTCTTTAATCCTCTCTTCGATTGCACGATTCTGAGCAATACGCGCAGCCGTCTTTTCGGCGGGAGTCATTAGGTGAAATGGTTTTTGCTTCTCTTGCACTATACTAATCATCGCGCATTAGAGCTGTGAATTTTACTCACAGTCAAGCGGACAGCCTCCTCGTTGATACCAAGGTTTAACCAAAACCAGATTCGGAACAAGCTGCAAATCTCAATATAACTGTGCTAGCGTGTTCGGCAGAGGGACCCATGTCATCGTCGAGACGCGATTTCCTGAAAGCTAGTCTGGCCGCGACGGCTCTACCTGTTGTCGCCGCCGCAGCCACCCCGACCAAGGCATCCGCCACCGATTGGGTCACGCTGGGAAAGTCCAACGTCCAAGTGACCAGGCTCGCACTCGGCACAGGTACCCACTCGGGCGCGCAACAGCGCCACCTCGGCCAGGAGGAGTTTACCCGCCTGGTGCGCTATGCCTACGACAACGGCATTCGGTTCTTTGAGACCGCCGACGCATACCATGGCATGCCGGAGATGCTCTCGATCGCCTTGAAGGGACTTCCGCGCGACTCCTACCGGCTGATGACCAAGTATGACGTCCATCATTCGGAAGACCCGATGGAAGCCGTTCACCGTCTCAACGCGGCTCTGGGCGTTGAGTATGTCGATATCATGCTTCTGCATTGCGTGCGCAGTCCCCAGTGGCCCGAAGAAACGAAGCACTTGCAGGACGTTTTCCAGGAAGCAAAGCAGAAGAAGTTCATGCTGGCTCATGGCGCGTCGGTGCACGGTAAGCAGGCCCTCGCGGCCTTTCCGGGCAATCCGTTTCTCGATGTGGCGATGATCCGTATGAACCATAACGGCACCCGTATGGATACACCTTCCATGCAGGACATCGATGATAAGGGAGATGTGCCCTTCGTCGTCGATCATATGCAGCGGACGAAGGCCGGAGGTGCCGGCATTATCAGCATGAAGCTCGTGGGTGAAGGCCAGTTCAAGAATCCGGACGATCGTCAGGCTGCCGTCAACTATGCTTTCCGTAAAGCCGGTGTCGATTGCGTAACCATTGGATTCGGCAGCACCGCCGAGGTCGATGAAGCAATCAAGCGCGTCTCTACGGCTTTGAACGCTTAGTTTCCCAGCTTTTCAAACGGTGTGCCGGAAACGCACTGGGCGATGATCATCGTGATGTCGTCGTGCTGCTCGCCCCGGCTGAATCTCCGGACCTCATCGACAAGTGCCTGTAATAGCGTTTTGCAGTCTGACTCTCGGTGCTGCCGCAACGCGCGAATCAGGCGATTCTCGCCGAACTCCTCCCCTGCGTCGTTGGATGATTCGGTAACCCCGTCCGTATAAAGCAAGAGCGTGTCTCCCGGAGAAACGGATCGCTCTTCTATCACACAGTCCCACTTTTTGAACAAGCCAAGCACCGTACCCGTTGACTCCAAACGCTCCACACTCTGGTCCCGCCGGAGAAGGAGTCCAGGGAGGTGCCCACAATTTGCATACCGCAGGCGATGCGTGTCGTCGTCATATTCCGCAAAGAAGAGAGTCGCGTAAACGGTTTCAACGGTGTTTTCGAAGAAGAGTCGGTTCACGCATTGCAGGAACCGTACCGGCTCGTCGACGGCGAGTGCAAATTGGCTTCGCAGATTGGCTTGCAGATTAGCCATCAAGAGAGCGGCAGCGATGCCTTTCCCTGAGATGTCGCCCACTACCAATCCCAGCCGCTGCTGCCCTAGATCCAGATAATCGTAGTAATCGCCACCGACCTCACGCGCTTGGATGCAGACGCCCGCATAGTCCAGCGATCTCAGCGCCGGCGCTGTTTGCGGAAAAAGGCGAAATTGTACTTGCTTCGCAATATCGAGTTCTTGTCTTGCCCGCCGCTTAGCTTCCAGTCTCTCCGCATCCGCACGTCGTCTTGCTTCGACCTCTGTACTAATTTGATCCCAGCCTACAAGGACGAACGAGTTCCCGTCCAAGTCTTCGAACGTTACCCATGTGCCTCCCCAGCTCGACGTTTGCGGCTGATCACGGAAATGTACCCCATGCTTCCGCCACGCCTCATATTGCGCCGGCACATTCTCGCTGACAAACGAGACTTGCAGCGACTGTCCGATCAGCTTGTATTCTTCTGAGTCGGACTGCGGAGCGAAGAGCGCGAGGAGAGCCGTTCCATTTGGAGGTGAAACCATCACCACCCGGCTGTCTCCAAATCGGTAATCAAGAACCAAACTGAATCCAAGCTGGTCGACGTAAAAGCGCAGGCTGTGGTCCTGATCGCGAACAAACACGTTAATGTGATGGAGGCGGAGGTAGGGCGCCGCTGGATGGGGGCCAAAGCTCGATTCATCTTCAGCGGGCAATCCGAGTTTGTCGGTCGGCACTTACGTGAGTTCAACCTCCAGTTTTACGACGGAGGCTGCCGGGAAAGTGAAGTAGAGCGCGCCACCCTGATTCTTCACAGTCGCTGCTTTCGGTCGTACGGCATCCTGCTGCTCAAATGTGTTGTGCGCATGTATGTCTTGATTGCTCAGAACGGTGGCCTTTGCGGAGGCTGCATTCGCGCCCCGCACAGCGATCTGGGCCTCCCGCGCACTCTCGGTGCTTGGATTCACGGCAGTAATCGTCAGCCTTTTTGCCTTAATTGAGGCAGATCCTTTCAGGCCCCAGAAGCTTCGGTCGACCCCCGCCGTCGAGCCGTCGATTCGCGGTGCGGCGAAGGTAGTACGCACCGCTTGCGCATCCTGGTGCGAGGCATACATGTCGAATACGTGAAAATTTGGCGTCGCCCAGAATTTGTCTTCATGTGCCAGAAACAGCGCATTCAGATTGTTGACAAGCTGAGCGCAATTCGCCATGCTCACTTTTTCGGGATGCCGGTTGAAACAATCGAGTGTCAGGGCGGTCAGCACCGCATCGCGAATCGTAATCTGCTGTCCGAAGATGTGAGTGGGATCGATCTCCGTTCCCTCCCGATGCCACGAGCCGTATTCATCCACCACGAGCTTGATGCGGTGATCCCGATCATACTCACCCATGACCGCCCAAGTGTCGAGGATAATCTGCTCCATCTCGTCCGCGCTACGCAGCAACCCATACCATTCTTTGGGGGTGAAAGTGAGCGCGTCCCCGTCCGGAAGTCGCGAATAGTGATGAATGGACCAGCCGCGAAAGTGCTGGTTGTGATAGGCGTGTCGCCCGGCGAAGATTTGCTCGAAGAAGCGGTTCGTCCAATCCTTGTCGTTATTATTCGGACCCGCTGCTATGAACGACAAATCCTGGCCGAGCGTGGGCACCCAATCGGTAAATCGTCGAAACTCGGAAGCGTAATCTTCGGGTCTGAAGTTGCCTCCGCAGCCCCAACTCTCATTGCCGACTCCCCAGTATTGAACATTGAACGGCTCACGTGAGCCCGCGGCTTCGCGCAGTTTCGCCAGCGTAGTCGAGCCCGCGGGCGCATTGCAGTACTCCACCCAGTGGTCGAAATCCAGCGCGGGAAGGCTCCGCAAATTGGCCGCAAGATAGGGCTCCGCACTACTTAGCTTGCAGAATCGTATGAACTCGTTCGTGCCGAATGCGTTGGTATCGAACAGCTGAACGCCCTGTTCGTGGAGCCGCTTTGCGTCCGGATCCACTTCCCAAAAATTCGTTCGCGTGGGTCTTTGCGCACGAGCCCCCACACCGTCTTTCCAATCGTAGCTATCCGCGAAACACCCGCCCGGCCAGCGTATAACCGGCGCTTTGATCTGCTTCAATGCCGCGACGAGGGCCTTTCGAATCCCATTCACGTTGGGAATCTTCGAATCTTCACCAACCCATACACCGTCGTAGATGACGCCCCCGATATGCTCGGTGAAGTGCCCGTATATGTTGCGCGAGATCGTACCCATCGGCTCATCCACAAATACTTCGACAGTGCTGTCTGCGCTCTGCGCGAATGAAGGCCTGCTCGAGAGGAGCACGGCTCCCGCACCGGCTGCACCGCCAAGAAAATCCCGCCTTCGCATTCGCGTCATCCGTTTCGTCCAAAGTAAACTTATCATCTACAGCACGAATCGTCGAGAAAAGTCCCATGCACATTTCGCTTGCAAACAAAGTGGCTGTGGTCACCGGCGTCGCTTCCGGAATTGGATTAGCGATCACACGCCGCTTTCTGGAGTGCGGTGTTGCAGGTTTGATCGGAGTGGACCGCCGGCCGGGCATCCCCGATGAGCTGCGTGCCTGCCAGGATAAGTTCGGCTCAAAGCTCATGACGATCCACGGAGACGTCGCTGAGGAAACTACAGCAGAACGGTTCACCGGCGCGGCAATGGAAAACTTCGGGCGTCTCGACATTCTCATCAGCAATGCCGGCGTCAGCATCGTTCGAGCGATACACGAGCACACGCCCGAAGAATGGGATTTCGTGATGAACACAAACGTAAAGGCGCTTTACTGGGCCGCTCGCCACGTGATCCCCATCATGATCAAGCAGCACTCCGGCCTGATTTTGATGACCGGTTCGATCTCGGGAGAAGTGGGAATCCCCATGCAGGGAGCGTATGGACCTTCCAAGGGAGCACTGCATCAGATGACGCGCCAAATGGCAGTCGAGTATGCAAAGCACAACATCCGCGTGAACGCCGTCGCATGCGGTACGGTCGACACGCCGATTGTCCACAGTTCAGCGAGGGCATCGGGCGACGAAGAAGGGTTTTGGGAGATGCTGCGCGGCAACCACCCGATTGGCAGAGTGGCAACGCCGGACGAAGTGGCCTCGTTTTTCGCGTATCTGGCCAGCGATCATGCCACGTTCTTCACGGGTTCCGTTCTGATGATGGACGGCGGATACACAGCGCACTAACCAAACGGACCGTAACCATATGCAACTGGAATTGAGCGGAAGCGTTGCAGTAATCACCGGCGGAGCAAGCGGCATCGGCTTGGCATGTGCCACAATGTTCGCGCGTGAAGGATGTCGTGTCTCCATTTGGGACCTTTCCGCACAGGGCCCCGAGATCGTCAAAACACTGCCCGGCGAATCCGGCTATCCCTCACACGGCGTGATTGTAGATCTCACAGACGCCGCCGCAGTCAGAGCCGCGCGAGACGAAACGGAAAGCGTACTCGGGCCCGTCTGCCATCTCGTTCACGCGGCGGCAATCGGATCCGGTAAGTTCGGCTTTCCGTTCACTAACCTGGAGCCGAAAGACTGGTTGAAGATTCTCGACGTGAACGTCATGGGAATGGTTCACGTTGCCCACGCCGTTGCTCCTGGTATGGTCGCTCGGCGGAACGGCACCATGGTTTTTGTGGCTTCTGTTGCCGGTCAGATTGGTTCACAAACGGACCCGCCGTACAGCGCGAGCAAAGCGGCTAATATCAACTTCGCGCAGTGCTTGGCCAAAGACATGGCGCCCCACAACGTCCGCGTGAACGTCGTCAATCCCGGCATGGTGCAAACACCCCTGAACCGCCAGGTCTGGCAGGCCTGGAACGACCAGCAACTCCCGGATAAGCGCAGGACCTATGAGGACTGGGCCGGCGAAAAGGTGCGAAACGTCGTACCGCTTAGCCGCTGGCAGGAGCCCGACGACATCGCTAACATGATTGTGTTCCTGTCATCCGCCCGCGCCGCTCAAGTAACAGGCCAGACCATCAACGTCGATGGCGGCCAGGTGATGCATTGGTAGATCCAGCACAGCCCGACATCACCGCGGCCACATCCGGAGTGTACCCTCACTCATAGACTGCGATTCCCTTCCAGAAGGGCTATGTCAATCGTGCCGCCTCGGCTGGACATACGAAGTGGCCCGCGTAGGAGATCAAGATGCCCGTTAAAGCTTGTTACAGCGCCCCCGTATCTTACTTCCTCAGCGATGAGGCCTCCCGCATTCTCGGTGTTTTGACGGAAGGGCATCATCACGCGCTTGAGGAGCAACAACGCTGGGCTTGGCTTCAGCAGTTTCCAATCCTCCGGGCCGCGCTCTTTGGGCGTCCGAACGCGACAATATTTCTAGAGTTCTACATTCCTAGAATGGGTAAGCGCGCAGATGTCGTGCTGGTGTCTGAAAATATCGTTTTTGTCATCGAATTCAAGGTAGGTGCAAGCGAGCACGTATCGAGCGCCTTTGACCAAGTCGAGGATTATGCGGTGGACCTAAAGAACTTCCATGAGGGGAGTCACGCTGTGCCAATCGTCCCGATTTTGGTTTCGACTCATGCCGAATCCCAACCGCTTCCTATTGCCCAATTTGCTGAGGACCTCGTCGCTTTACCTATCGGCACAAACGCAGCTTCGCTAGGCCCCTTAATTGATCATATTTGCTCTTCGCGAGCTTTCCCGAACTTCAGCGTCGGAGAATGGATGGCCAAAGGCTATAAGCCCACCCCGACTATAGTTCAGGCCGCGCAGATTCTTTATCGCACGCATAGCGTGACGGATATTTCGCGATCGGACGCTGGTGTCAAGAACCTTCAAGAAACGAGTTCAAGCGTTGCTACGATAATCGACCGAGCTCGCCAGAACCGCACGAAAGCCATTTGCTTTGTAACTGGCGTACCTGGCTCGGGTAAGACTCTAGCCGGCCTGAATATTGCGACGCGGCGCTCCGATGAACATCGAGACGAACACGCCGTCTTCCTGTCTGGGAATGGACCCCTTGTTGACGTACTCCGAGAGGCCCTCGTCCGTGACAGAGTAGAGCGCGAGGGTGTCTCAAAGAGAACCGCAGAACGAGAGGTGCGCAGCTTTATACAAAATATCCATCACTTTCGAGATCACTACGTTGGTAACGGTGACACTCCGGTTGAGAAGGTTGTTGTATTTGACGAAGCCCAACGCGCTTGGTCTCGGCAGCAGGCCGCCACTTTTATGAAGCGAAAGCGAGGTCAAGCAGACTTCGATATGTCGGAGCCCGAGTTCCTCATCGGTGTTATGGATCGGCATCTATATTGGTGTACAGTCGTGTGCCTTGTCGGCGGTGGTCAAGAGATCAATACCGGAGAGGCCGGCATTTCCGAATGGATCCGCGCGCTCGAAACTCGGTTCCCCAGTTGGGAAATCCACGTCTCTCCCCGTATTTCGCTACCGGAGTACGGCTCCCAGGTCGAGGTCGAGGCGCTTCTGAAATCGCCGCGGGTTTACTCCAACGATCATCTCCATCTCGCCGTTTCAATACGGTCATTTCGCGCAGAAGCAGTCTCGGAATTGATTGGCCACATCGTCGATAACGAACCAAAAGCTGCGAAGGCTACTTACAAAAAGATTCAATCGGTATACCCGATATGTTTGACCCGAGATCTGAGCACGGCGCGAGCGTGGCTCCGTAGCAAGGCTCGCGGAACGGAGCGTATTGGGTTGATCGCATCATCAGGTGCTCTGCGGCTCCAGCCCGACGGCATACACATCAAAGCAGATATTGAGCCGGCAAACTGGTTTCTTAATAAGAGCTCCGACGTCCGATCATCCTGCTACCTAGAGGATGTGGCCAGCGAATTCGCGGTACAAGGCCTCGAACTCGATTGGGTCGGCGCTTGTTGGGACGCTGACTTCCACCACAATCACACAAACTGGTTTTATCAAGCCTTCAAAGGCACAAAATGGCTGGCCCTTAAGGACCAATCCAAGCGTCTCTATCTGAAGAATGCTTATCGAGTCATATTGACGCGAGCTCGGCAGGGTATGGTGATCTTCATTCCAAAGGTCGATGGCACAGACCCCACGCGTAAACCGTGCTTTTACGACGGCACCTTTGACTATCTTCACTTGTGCGGTCTTCCTAGCCTCGACTGAGCATAATTGCCGTGGCGCAGCATTGGCTGCGCAAACACGATCGAGTCCTGACCCACAGATTCCACTTGTCGCAGCCAACCATCTTCCCCTCACAAACAAAAACCCCCGGCAAGCCTTTCGGCCTGCCGGGGCTCCCAACTTTTATCTTCTTTTCTCTTCCGCTTCAACTAGCCAAAGCTAAAGGCTTCAGCTGAATGTTCGGAATTACCAGCTGCAGGACTTCCTCGACACGCTCCACGAAGTGGAACTGCATCTCTTGCCGTACATGCGCCGGCAGATCGCGCAGGTCCTTCTTATTGCCCATCGGTAGAACCACCCGGTGAATCCCCGCGCGCCTTGCCGCCAGCACCTTCTCCTTCACGCCGCCGATCGGCAACACCAGCCCCGCCAGTGTCACCTCGCCGGTCATCGCCACATCGCTGCGAGCCGGAATGCCGGTGTAGAGCGAAGCCATCGCCGTAGTCATCGTCACGCCAGCCGAAGGTCCGTCTTTCGGAATCGCGCCAGCCGGCACGTGCACGTGAACGCCGTTGTTCTTGATCACTTGAGGATCCACGCCGAGATCCGCCGCATGCGACCAGATGTAACTCTGCGCAATCTTGGCCGATTCCTGCATCACCTCACCGAGCTGTCCGGTCAGCGTCAAGCCCTTGCCTTCCGGTAACAGCGTGCTCTCAATATAGAGAACGTCGCCTCCCGTTTCGGTCCAGGCCAAACCCGTCACCACGCCCGCCGGTACCGTCTTGCGTGCCTGCTCCGGCAGGAAAATCTCCGGCCCCAGCAAGTCGCCCAGCGCTTCCGGCGTGACGATCACTTTTTCGGTCTGCTCTTCCGCGATCTTCAGCGTCACTTTGCGAGTGATGCGCGCGATCGCACGCTCCAACCGCCGCAGTCCCGCCTCTCGCGTGTAGCTCCGGATCACCGCCTTCAACCCTTCATCGGTGAACTCGATCTGCTCTTCGGTCAGTCCGGTCGCCTTCAATTGCTTCGGAATCAGGTACCGGCGAGCAATCTGCTGCTTCTCTTCTTCGCTGTAGCCGGAGAGTCGCAGAATCTCCATACGATCCAGCAGTGCCTGCGGAATTGTATCGAGCGAATTCGCTGTCGTGATGAACAGCACCTTCGACAAGTCGAACGCCAGGTCGAGATAGTTGTCGCGGAACGTCTTGTTCTGTTCCGGATCAAGCACCTCGAGCAAAGCCGCCGCCGGATCCCCGCGGAAGTCTCGGCCGAGCTTGTCCACCTCGTCCAGCAACAAAACCGGATTCAGTGCTCCCGCCCGCCGCATCGCCTGCAGCAGCCGTCCCGCCATCGCGCCGATGTACGTCCGCCTGTGTCCGCGCAGTTCGGCTTCGTCGTGCATGCCGCCTAAGCTGAATCGCTCAAACTTGCGTCCCAACGCACGCGCCACTGATTGACCGAGCGAGGTCTTACCCACGCCGGGTGCACCCACCAGGCACAAAATCGGCGCCTTTGCATCCGGGTTCCGCTTGAGCACGCTCAAATGCTCCAGAATGCGCTCTTTGATCTCTTGGAGTCCGAAGTGGTCCTCATCGAGAACCTTCCGGGCATTACCCAGGTCCAGATTGTCTTCTGTGGTCTTGTTCCACGGCAGATCCAGCACAAACTCCAGGTACGTCCGCGTTACGTGATAATCGGGCGCGCCTGCCGGCAGTCTCTCGAGCCGCCCCAGCTCGCGCTCAAACTCCTTCTTCGCTTCCTCTGAAAGGTTCGCCTCTTTGAAGCGCTCCCGCAGCATCTCGACTTCTGCCTTGTCGGCATCCTTGTCGCCGAGTTCCTGCTGAATCGCGCGCAGCTGCTGCCGCAGCATATACTCCCGCTGCTCCTTCGACATTTCGTCGCGCGCCGTCGAAGCAATCTTTTGCCGTATCTCCAGAACCTGCAGCTCGTGCGCCAGGTACGAGTGAATCAACCGCAGCGCGTCCACTCGCGTCGCTGCTTCGAGCAGTTCCTGCTCTTTTGCCATATCCAGGCTGAAGATGCTCGCCAGAAGATATGCCATGCGCAGCGGATCTTCACTCCCCGCCAGCATACGCGTTACTTCAGCAGCAGATTGTGGCTGCGCGAGCGCTATCGCCTTCGAAGCCAGCTCCAGCAGCGCGCCCGAAAGCGCTTCCACTTCCGAACCGCCGTCTTCCGGCAGCGGCAGCAAGCGAAATTTTGCGCTTAGGTACGGCTCAGTCGATTCGAGCTTCGCGACCACCACACGCTCGACGCCCAGCACCAGAATCTCCATTGCCCCGGCACTCGGCCGCGATGACTTACGAATCACCGCCTTCGTCCCGATCGTATAGAGATCGTCCTGCTGCGGGCTGTCCGTCTGCGCATCCCGCTGCGCGATAAGGATGATTTCTTTCTCTTCGGTCTTCAAAGCGGCTTCCACCGCCTTCAGCGAGCTTTCCCGCCCCACTGATAGCGGAAGCAGCAACCCCGGGAAAAGAATCGTATTCTTCAACGGAAGCGCTGGCAAGATTTGATACTCAGTGTTCGCCATTTTGTCCTTCTATAACTTAGATGCACGCTATGCAGCTTAAGCTGCGATTTGTTGCGTGTCTCATACTCAACTTGCCCTAGAGCTGAAAAAGCCCGGAGTAGATTCCTCCCCTCCGGGCCGTTCTGTCCTTAACTCAGATGTTCGCTTACGGCTGGACTACCGTGAAACCGGTCGTCCCGTTCGCAGTGAAGGTCACCAGAACCGCCTTCCCCGAAGCTTGACTCATCAGGCGCTTGAAGTCGCCAACATTCGTCACCGGCTGCCGGTTGATTTGCGTGATTACCATTCCCTGGCCCACGTTATCTGCGGCGGAACTGCTCTGGCTCACATCCGTAACCACCACGCCCTTCACGTTCGGCCCGATCTGCAGCTGTTGCGCCACGTCCGGAGTGATGTTCTCCACCGTGATGCCGCGCTGTGTCACACTCCCGTTGTTGCTGGAACTGTCGTTGTCGTTGTCGTCGCCGTTGTCGCTCTTGTTGCCTTTCTTATCCCATTCGAGAGTGCCTGGGCGCTGCGCCAGCGTTACCGTGACCTTCATGGGCTGGCTGTTTCGCACTACATCGAGCGTTACCGAGCTGCCCGGGCTATGCGAAATGACGTCCATCGTCAAGTCTTCCGAGCTGTTTACTTTCGTACCGTCGATCGCCGTCACCACGTCGCCCGATTTCAGGCCGGCCTTTGCCGCCGGACCGTCCGGAACCACCTGGCTGACAATCGCACCCTTCGAGTCTTTCAGGCCGAGCAGCGGACCCATATCGGAAGTTACCGCCTGCAGCGTCGCCCCCATGTAGCCGCGCGAAACCTTGCCGCTCTTCTCCAGTTGCTCCATTACACCCTTCGCCATGTTCGAAGGAACTGCGAAGCCGATGCCGATATTGCCGCCTTCTCCACCGCCGAACGGGTTGCTGTTGCCGCCGGTCAGAATCATGGTGTTAATCCCAATCAGCTGTCCCTGCGCATTGATCAGCGCACCCCCCGAGTTGCCCGGGTTGATCGAGGCGTCTGTCTGAATAAAGTCTTCGATGCGCGTCAACCCACCGCCAAGATGCCGGCCTTTTGCGCTGACAATACCCATCGTCACCGTATGGTCTTGTCCGAATGGGTTGCCGATCGCAAAGCAGAGATCCCCAACCCTCGCCCCAGTCGAATTGCCGAAAGGCAGCGTCGGCAGGTCGTTAGCGTCGATCTTCACTACCGCCAGATCGGTCTGCGGGTCCGTACCCACCGTCTTGGCCGTGAAGTTTCTGCCATCCGATAAGGCCACCTTCAAAGTCGTTGCCTTATCCACGACATGGTTGTTCGTAAGAATGTAGCCGGAAGATGACACGATCACGCCCGAGCCCAAACCCTCTTCACGCTGGTCTCGCGGCCGGGCATTGCCCTGTCCGCCAAAAAACTGGCGAAAGAACGGATCCGCGCTAAACGGATTGCTTCCGCCCTGAGACTGCTGGTCGGATGCTTTGATCACCCGTGTCATGCTGATCTTCACCACTGCCGGTGAAGCCTTTTCAATAACATCGGCAAATGAATTTGATAGCTGATTCACTCGCTGTGTGCTGCTATCTTTGGTGTCCGCTCGAGCCACCACCGATACCGGGTTGTTCGAGTGCGAAGCGACGGCGAATGCGGCAATTAGGCCGCCGCCGATAGAGGCCGCTAACAGCGTTAATACTGCTGTCGAGCGCCGGAATTGGACTACGTTAGACATGTCCTCCAAAAATCCTTTCTGTCTGGCGGCTCGTCTGGCGACCCTGCCGCGTTTCCTAAAATATGACGCGCTAAATGGAATTTCGTCCCATCGGGAGAATAGGGATAGCATTTCTGCTCACCCCGATCCTTTTCCCCTGATTCCTACGAAACGGCTGCCGCCTCTTTGGCGGCGGCCATAATCTCGAATCTCAGCCCTGAACCGTTCCGGTCTGCTGTCACCAGCACAGTTTGGCCGTTCTTCACGTCTCCAGCCAGGATCCGCCTTGCGAGGGGCGTCTCTATCTCCCTCTGGATGGCCCGCTTCAGGGGGCGAGCACCGTAGTTTGCATCGAATCCGGTCCTCACCAGGTGTGTCCGCGCCTCGTCGGTAAGCTCCAGAACGATACGTCGCTCCTCCAGCCGCGATCTGAGTCCCGCCAGCTGAATTTCCACTATGTCCTTCAGATGCTCCTCACTGAGCGCATGGAACACGATAATCTCGTCCAGCCGGTTTAAAAACTCCGGCCGGAACGCCTGGCGCAGTTCCCCGAGCACCGCATCCTTCATCCGGCGGTACTCTTCGCCTTCGTAAGCTCCCCGATAATCGAGAATCCTGTGGCTCCCTATGTTCGAAGTCAGAATCACGATGACGTTCTTGAAGTCCACCGTCCGGCCCTGTCCGTCCGTCAACCGGCCATCGTCCAGAACCTGCAGGAGGGTATTAAATACGTCATGGTGCGCCTTCTCGATCTCGTCAAACAGCACCACCGAATACGGCCGCCGTCTGACCGCCTCGGTCAGCTGCCCGCCCTCGTCATAACCCACATAGCCCGGAGGCGCCCCGATCAGCCGCGATACCGCATGCTTTTCCTGGTACTCCGACATATCTATGCGAATCATGGCCCGCTCGTCGTCGAACAGAAACTCCGCCAGCGCTCGCGCCAGCTCGGTTTTGCCCACTCCGGTCGGGCCTAAGAATAGGAAGCTCCCGATCGGCCTCTTCGGATCCCGCAATCCCGACCGCGACCGGATCACTGCCTCCGCCACCGCCAGCACCGCTTCTTCCTGCCCGATCACTCGCTTGTGCAGCTCGTCTTCGAGGGCCAGCAGCTTCTTCATTTCGCCTTCGAGCAGCTTCGAAACCGGTACCCCGGTCCACCGGCTGACCACCTCGGCGATGTCTTCCTCGTCGACTTCTTCTTTGAGCAGCCTGGTTCCGCCCTGGCCAGCCGCCGCTACCCTGGCTTCTTCCGCCTTGAGCTTCGCCTCCAGCTGCGTTAACCGGCCGTATTTCAGTTCCGCTGCCTTATTTAGGTCATAGGCTCGCTCGGCCTGCGCAATCTCGACTTTGATCTGATCGATCTGGGTCTTGATACCGCGTACCCGATCGACCGCCTCTTTTTCCGTCTCCCACTGTGCCTGTAGCGCCGAGGATTGCGTCTTCAGCTCAGCCAGTTCCTTCTCGATCCGGGTCAGACGCTCCTTCGAAACCGAATCCGATTCCTTCTTGAGCGCCTCGCGCTCGATTTCGAGCTGCATGGTGCGCCGCAGAAGCTCGTCCAGCTCGCTTGGCATCGAATCGATCTCGGTGCGCAGCTTTGCGGCTGCCTCATCCACCAGGTCGATCGCCTTGTCCGGCAGAAAACGGTCCGTTATGTACCGGTTCGACATCACTGCCGCCCCCACCAGCGCCGTATCCTTGATCCGCACGCCGTGATGCAATTCGTAGCGGTCCCGCAGCCCTCGCAGTATCGAAATCGTGTCCTCCACAGTCGGTTGGTCCACGAAAACGGTCTGGAAACGCCGCTCGAGCGCCGCATCCTTTTCTATATACTTCCGGTATTCGTCAAGCGTCGTCGCGCCTATGCAATGCAGTTCGCCGCGCGCGAGCATCGGCTTCAGCAGGTTGCCCGCATCCATGGCTCCTTCGGCCTTGCCTGCGCCCACCACCGTATGCAGCTCGTCGATGAACAGAATGATTCGGCCTTCGGACGACTGCACTTCCTTCAGCACAGCCTTCAGCCGCTCTTCAAACTCGCCCCGGAACTTGGCCCCGGCGATCAATGCGCCCATGTCGAGCGCCACCACCTGCTTGTCTTTCAAGCCTTCCGCGACGTCTCCGCGTACGATCCGCTGGGCCAAGCCCTCGACGATCGCGGTCTTACCCACGCCCGGCTCGCCGATCAGCACCGGATTGTTTTTAGTACGCCGCGAGAGAACCTGGATGACCCGTCGGATCTCTTCGTCTCGACCGATTACCGGGTCGAGCTTGCCTTTGGCCGCCGCCTCCGTCAGATCGCGCCCGTACTTCTCCAGCGCTTCGTAAGTTGTCTCTGGGTTCTGGGAGGTCACCCGCTGGTTTCCGCGCACCTCGACCAGCGCCTTCATCAGGCGATCCCTGGTTAGACCTGAGTCCCGCAGCAGCTTGCCAGCAGCACCGGAATCGTCCGCCGCCGCGAGCAGCAGGTGCTCGATTGATACGTAGTCATCCTTCAGCTGCTTGGCCTGCTCTTCTGCCCGGGTGAATAGCTGCGAAAGACGCGTTGTAATGTAAACCTGGTCCGCCCGCAGTGCCGTCCCGGTCACCTTCGGCAGCTTCTCGATTTCCTGCAGAAGCCGCTTATGCAGCGGTTCGAGCGCCACATCCGCCCGTCCCAGAATCGAGGGTGCCAGCCCCCCTTCCTGCTCGAGCAGCGCCAGTACCAGGTGCTCTACATCTACCTGCTGGTTTCCATGCTGAACGGCCAGTGATTGCGCCTGCCGGATCGCTTCCTGCGACTTCTCCGTCAGTCGATTAAAATCCATAAAAATGCCTCATTAGAGAGATTACACCTTAGCACAATAAGATGCAATAATCTGAGTGTTAGGCACTAAAGATTCACCTCCTCTCGCGAGACTCGGCTGCCAAGCCTTGTGATCACACCGCCAAAAAAGCAGCAGGCCGACGTCTCGGCCGGCTTGCTCCTCTGTCACTGCCAGTATTTCTGCTGCGCTGGGTGTTTTCTGCGTTCGTTCCTACTAATCGGCCCTTACCCGCAAGTAGCGCCAGCAAACCAGCCCCTAAAAGCCTCCAACTCTGCGGTTCCGGAGTAGCCGTGCCGGACACGGTAAGACTCGCACCCGTTAGCGTAGAGGGTGAAAGCGGATTCCCCTGCGAATCTCCCAAAGCGTTGACGGCTAAGGAAAGCGCCGAAGTTCCTGGTGCCACCCCGCGGAATGTAATTTCTCCGAGCGTGAACCCTCCGAGTTGCTGGTTATCAAGCACGCGCGGGGTATCCAGACTGACTTCTATAAGGTGAAGATTACCCGGCGAAGGCTGATTCACTTGCGTAGTCGACCCCGCCCCACCGATGTCGAGCTGATCGAAAGGCGTCATGGAGCTCCCAAACACTGTTTTTGAGACAGAGATCAAAGCGGGATTGAAATTGAGACCGAGATCGAAGGCGGAGAGCGAGGGGGCGTTCATCGCCGCAGTCCGCTGATTGTCAGGTCAACCCGGGTTGCTCCGCTGACGGTAACAGTGGGTTCTACAGGGTTGATCGTCAGCGTAATGCCGGCCGCTGAGGCCGGTATCACTGAAAGTGCGGCTCCGCAGAGAGCGCGGAGGAGACAAGTCTGAAGTGTCATGATCATTGTCCTTTCCTTTGTTGATGCACTTACTGCGCGCCGCAGGCTCTGCCGCAGATTAGAACAAGCTGACGTACATTGAGTACAGATATGACGCCGTGGCTGTTGAGATCGCAGGCGGGTCCGCAAGCGCTCTGCGAATCCTGTTTACCTACGTTCTGCAATATTTCGTTCAGGTCTGCGCGATTGATTTCGCCATCGCCGTTGACGTCGCCTCTCCTGAGAACATCAACGTCTAAGCTCGCGAGATTGTTGCCGATCTTCACGTCCGTCGTCGTCTCGACCAACTCGACATAAAGGTGATGGATTCCCGTCGTGTTTGGCGTCCAGTTGAACCAAACATGGGTTCCCTCGTGTCTCCACAAAGCCGTCGTCCTACGCGACGCCGTTTCTACCCGTTCCGATTTCAGTCGAGCCCGGCTATAAATCAAACCCGAGCTTTTCGCCCGATGGCAGGCAGATCGCCTATCAATAGAGTCGGCCCGGCAACGGATCCAGAATATACGTTCAAGGCGTTCCATTTGGCAAAGCGTCCCTGGTGAACCTGTTCGACTTACGAACGAGGAGAAACGGAAGTAAACCCGGCCTGGTCGCCCGATGGCAAGAGCATCGCGTTCCTTCGAGACGAAAGGCCCGGAATGGGGCGGTCGTGTTAGTAGATCTGGACAGCCATAAACAACGAATGCTGACTGAAATAGACGGGCGGCCGCTTCTGTGGACGCCGGATGGCAAATGGCTACTCGCGGCTGAAATGCGCAAGGGGCATTTCGCTGTTGTCCTGATCTCGCCTGTGACGGGCAAGCGGCGATTGTTGACAAACCCTGCGCCGAATGAGGATGATCAGAGCCCTTCCATAGCGCCAGATAGTAGCAGGTTAGTATTCGTCGTTCGGCTTTTCGGGCAAGGGCCCCACCTCGCTGAGCTATTGCTTGATCGGGAATATAATCCGATCGGCAGGCCGGCCTTATCGAAATGGCCGACCTTCCGGTCCGCTACTATTGACGATCCGATCTGGGCGGCCAATAGCCGCGACTTGTTATTCGTGGCGGCGCCAGATGGCGTTCCTCGAATCTGGAGAAGCCGTGACGGCTCAAAGCCGGAATTGGTGAATGATCTTGGGGAAAATGTCTGGAGCCTGGCTCTCTCACCGGGTCACCAACGACTTGCCTATAGCCGGAACGTGGACGATACCAACATATGGAGCCTTGACCTTAGGGAGCTTAAGTCAAGTAAAGCCATGAACGCCGCCGCTACGGAGGTGATTTCTTCGTCCCGGATGGACCAGCGCCCCGCAGTTTCAGGCGACGGCACGAAGTTGGCCTACGAATCCAACCGAAGGGGATTTACTGAGATTTGGATGGCCAACATCAGGGATGGGCGGACATGGCCCCTAACTCACATGCAGGGAGTCTCCGGATCGCCCCGCTGGTGTCACGATCGCAGGTGGATTGTCTTCGATTCCCGCACTACGGGTGCAGCGAAGCTGTTCAAGGTCTCCGCCGCTGGCGGCCAACCCGTGCGGCTTACCGACGGAGATGCCATCGACCAATTGCCCGTATGGTCCGCCGATGACAAGTTGATTTACTTCGGTTCCAATCGATCTGGGAAGTCTCAGATTTGGGCTGTATCGGCTAACGGAGGGCCTGCGTTCCAGGTAACGCAGGCCGCAGGAACTGCTCCAGAGATTTCGCTTGACGGACCATCCCTGTATTACCCCCAGGAAAATTACGCGCCGGGCACGCTCTGGCGGAAGGATCTGCCAAGCGGTGCGAGTTTCGCCATCGCACACGATGTCTGCTTTCGAGATGTAACCGTCGGGAAAAACACGCCCTTTACTACATGACTCAAGGCGACCTGACCTTGCATGCTCTCGATCAGAAAACCGGGCACGTTACAGCCTTTGGGGAACTTCCGATCAATATTGTCGGGGGAATGAGCCTCTCGCCTGATGAAAGATATCTTTATTCGCAGAACTCGATCACTTTGGCGATGACTTAATGCTGGTGAACGACTTCAAATAAACTCGCGGTTCCGGTCACAAACAACTCGAGTGCCCATAGCCATGGGGTCGCGCGTTATCTCTGCCTCGAGACCCGATCCCAAGTCCGCCGCCACCAGCTCGCATGCCCGCACGGCTTCTCGGCCCGCTTCCAAATCAGCTTTGGGCTGCCTGTGTTCTCGGATTGCCTGGTAAAACTCCCCGATGCTCCTTCTCATGCTCTCCAGAAATGGATCGCCGAACACCCCAAACCCGGCCCGGTGCGCTGCATACGCGCCAGCCGACCTTAATCCTTGCCCTAGCCGCGACATTCCGCCTGTCGCCGTTCGCAACACTCGCTCATATGGTTCGTATCGGCCAAATCGGCCCGACTGAGTCAAAGTATTCGAGAGTAGATCCGCTTGAGCGGCTCCCTCAGTCCCCAGAACCGATACCGTGCAGCAGGGCAAACTGCCGCGCAGTGAGATGAACGCAAGTGCATTTCCCCTCTCACATGCCAAACTCGATTGCCAGCTCGTCACCATGGCGCGTTCACCAACCTGCATCACCTGGCAAATTCGACTTCGAGTCTCGCGGATCCCGCCGAGCAGATCGGAGACGAGCGAGAAAGTATGCGACGCTGTTTCCAGAACGGGGAAACTAGGATCTTCGAGCGCCCAATCCCCTTTTCGGAAGGCGCGCTCTACCGCGTGCTCCACCGTCACATGTTTGATCTCGCCAAGCTTCCTCTCAGAAATCAAACGGGTTAGCTTGCGAAACGCTGCGTTCCAGATCTTGTTGTGGTTCACGCCCGCGATTCGTCTGTTCTTCGCGGCCGCGTGTGCCAGCAGGTCCGCTTCTTCAACACTGATCGCCAGCGGCTTCTCTATCAAACAGTGGCAAGGCCGTTCGAGGCATTGCAGCGCTATTGGCAAATGCGACGGAGGAGGAGTTAGAACGTGTACCGCGTCCAGTCGCTCTTTCTCCATGAGTTCATCCTGTGTCGCATATATCTTCTCGAGCTTCCAGCGCTTTCGGACGTAATTGCGCTTGCCCGCATCAGGATCGCACCCACCGACAAGGTGCACTCCGCGAGTTTTCCGTAACACGGCGATGTGATAGCTCGCAACGGTACCCAATCCCACAAGACCAGCCCGTATTTTAGTTGTTCTCTCCGTAAAATCACTAGTCATTCCTTTAAGCCTAGTTGATTGCCGGTCTTACAATCCGTGTCAGCGAAGCAGATTAACGCGCCTTACGATCTTCGCATCAGCAGCAGTGTCAAATCATCCCGGCCCTCTGGATCGTGAATCCACCTGTCAACGGTCCCCGTCACCTCCGTGATGATGTCTTCGAGCGGCTTGTCCGCCTGCGCCGCCACTAAATCTGCCAGACGAGTCTCGCCGAACTCTTCCTCCGCGGAGTTTTGGGCTTCCGGAATCCCGTCGGAAAACAGGGCGAGAAGATCGCCTACCTCGAGCAGAACGTCCTGCTGCTCGAACTTTACGTTCGGAAACAAACCAACCACCATACCGTCGCCCTGGAGCGCGGTCGCCCGTTTGTTGCGTACCAGAATTGGCTTCAGATGGCCCGCATTGGTATAAGTGAGCCGTCCCGTTTCGTCGTCATAGACGGAGCAGAAAAACGTAGCGTACTTCTCCGGCGGCGTATTTTCGTATAGCTGCTGGCTGATAACCTCGACCAAAGTCGCCGTGGACCATGCAGCCTGAGCGGAAGCCCCCCGGAACTTGAGTTGCGCGTGTAGCGACGATTGCACGCTTGCCATCAGTAGTGCCGCTGAAACTCCCTTTCCCGAAACGTCCCCGAGCGCGATCGCCGTCCAGCGGTCATCTAGACCCACGTAGTCGTAGTAGTCGCCACTAACCACCCGTCCGGGAATGCATACGGCCGTCATCTCCAATGTCTTGAGCTTCGGCACGCATTTCGGGAACAGCCGTAACTGCACCTCTCGCGCAATCTCTAGTTCGGCTTCCAGCTTCTCTTTCTTCTTGACCTCGCCGATCAAGTGGCGAATCTTCGCCGTCATCCCGTTGAACGATCCGGCCAGTTCACTCAGCTGCTGGGTACCTCGGGCAGCAATCTGGTGCGAAAAGTTTCCTTGCGCCACCTCTAGCGTTCCCCGGTAAAGATCGTCGACAGATTGCGTAATCGCACGGGTGAGTCTGAAACTCGAGAACAACGACACGAGTTCTACGGACAGAAAAATGATCCCCACCACAACCAGCAATGAGAGCGCAATTGACGCCATATTGCCGGACACGCTCCAATCGATCAGCAATGACGGCCTTGTAATCAAGGGTAGTAAGATCTCATGTTTCCCGGAAGCAGCCTGTGCCTTCCACGCGAGCAGGCCGACTACAGGCACGTCCCACCAACCCTGCGCCGGCCGCAATACTGACGGCACAATTTCCTTTCGGACGCCGTTCTCAAACACCGTGAGCCTGCTGCCGGTCGGGCCCCAGCTAACCTCGGTCCGGTCCTTACCGCCTGACAGGGGCCCGATGGACACCATCCCGGGCGTGAGCGACGCCAGAGTCTGCTGATCGAAAGGAAGATAGGCGAACGCTTCCGCATTCCCGCTGCGTACCTCTGAGCCTATGTAGTAACGCCCACCCGACTCAAACAGATTGCAGAACCCTGGAGCTATCCACGAGTCCGCAGTCCGGAACTGCCCATCTGGAGGCAATCGAACCACATCGCCGCCGGCACGGACCACGGCAGCCAATCTAGGGGTCCGTTCCCGGATCGCATCAAGTACATCCGCCTTGGCGCCGTGTGCGGCTGCCGACATCAAGATCTGCGCACTCGCGTGAACTCTTTCGATACGCGCTTCGAGGTCCTGGCGAACCAGCTGCGTGCCGAACTCCCCGAGCAGCAGCTCGGCCGAGAGCGTCAGCATAAAGGCTATGAGGAAAACGGGCACCACGCCGAACAGAAAAAATGTCACCAGCAGCCGGTTGCGAACACGCCATAACAATTCTTTCCGGAAAGCGATGTAGCATAGGATGACCGCCAGCGTAATGATTCCCGGCCCCGATGTTCCCCCGGAGAAATAGGAACCGATAGTGACGGCCAGCGCCAGAATCAGCAGCGTCAGAGCGACACGTTGGAAAGCACTCCTGGCGCGCAGCCATGTCATCATCGCTGTATGGTAACCCGTCAGTTTCCGCACCCGATCACAAGGTAGTGGCCGCTTGCCGGACCGCGTCCCGGATGGAGGGCCGCTAGGAATTACATCCCGCGTTGTTACGTTGGTGTGCTTGGGCGTTTCCTAACCGAAAGAACAATCGAGCGCGAAAGCTCAAACCACCTGTGCGCCATTCGGCACTGTCCCCGTTAATAGCGGCCAATATATTTACGAGCAGAACGAGTGGAACTCCGGCTCACAGCAATGCACGGTCAGCGGCGTGGGATTTGCTCCTACGACAGCCAATTTTGCAACCCTGTTTCGGGGTTGCAATGGGGTAGCTGTACTTCTTCAAACCCGTTTGCAATTCAGGAACGACATCGCGTCCGCCACCACGAGTGGCGCTATCACGCAGCCGTCTGGTTACAACAACGACTCGGCTTGCGATATCTGATTCAACCAACACGATCTAAGGACAGCCGAACGAACTGAACTCATGATCTGGATTACCATCAGGGTTAGCCGCAGCCATTCGGTTCGGAAGCGGCAACCGCCACGCAGGCTTTATGTCGAAGATCGAAGATTGGGGTTCCAGTGCGCGGCAATCTCCTCGAGCGAGCGGTTCTTGGTCTCCGGAACGAAGAAAACCGTAAAGGTTGCCTGCGCCAGCGCCGCCACGGCCAACACGCTGAAGCTGACGGCTCTGCCGATCTGGTTGAAAGCGAACGGGAATACCAGGACGACAACGGCGTTGGCAACCCATTGGCTGAGAACAGGAACGGTCATCGCAGTCCCACGTATGTGATTGGGAAAGATTTCGGGCACGAGCGTCCAGAACACCGGTCCGATGCAGGAGGCAAAGCAGGCAAGGTAGGCAAGAATCAGCACCAGAACGATCGAGCCGCTGAAACGGTCTAAGTAACACATCGTTGCAAGCCCAATCAGCGCGGCAGCCATGCCGAGCGAACCGGCGACGTACAGCGGGCGGCGGCCAAATCGGTCAATCATCCAAAACGATGCAACTGTAAAAACGAAGTTGGTCGCGCCAACTATCAGAGTCGAAAACAGGGCGGCGTCGAGTTTCCAGCCCGCAGCCGTGAAGATCGCGGGCGCGTAATCGATGATCGTGTTGATACCGGAGATGTGAATCAGGATGGCCAGGCAAAAGCCCACAATCAAGGCGGGCCGCAGGTGTGGGTCGAGGAGATCGCGCCAGCGGCTCTGAGTATGCACGAGGCTGGCCTCAATTTCAGCCAGTTCCACTTCGGCTTGCTGCGCACCCAGAAAACGTGTGAGCAGTTGCCTGGCTTCGGGTGTCCTGCGTGCGAGGGCGAGGAATCGCGGAGTTTCCGGGGCAGAAAGCAGCAGAAGAAAGAACAGGGTTGAAGGGACAGCGCCGGTCAGGAACATCAGCCGCCAATTCGAAGCGCCCGCGTTACGTAAGAGGTAGTTGATGGCGTAAGAAGCGAGAATCCCAAGAATGATCGAAAATTGGTACAGTGCGCCCAAGCGTCCGCGAAGATTGGCCGGCGCAATCTCAGCAACATACATGGGTGATATCACCGAGACGCCGCCAACCGCAAGGCCGCCCAGAAATCGGGCGATCAGAAACGTACTGAAGTTCGGCGCTAGACCCGTCGCGATGGAAGTGAGAGCGAACACCACAGCAACCCACAGCAGGAGCTTGCGGCGGCCGAGCAGGTCGGTAATCAGCCCGGCAACGGCCGATCCGATAACGCACCCGAACAGAAGCGAACTGAAGGCGACACCAAGACTCCAATCGCCCAGGTGAAAAGCCGCCGTTAAGAATGGACTCGCGCCAGTGATGATGGCGATATCGAAGCCGAAAAGCAAGCCGCCCAGAGCAGCGCTCGCTGCTACGCGCAGCAAATATCGCAGATCGAGATGGGGTGAGGTTTCGGCCAACGTTGCCGGCATCAACGGAGCGTAGCACGCACCGAGCCGCTAAGTCCCAAAATCTAGGCGGCATATTCTGCACGAACCGCAACGGGCTGAGGCGCTTGCATATGCTTGTTCCGTGACTCTGGGCGGGTCAAGAAAGGCGGCTCGCCTATGAAGAAGAGGGGACGCCGTGGAATGCGCTTAGGGATGATCTTGTGCTTGCTTGGAATTGGTGCCGTGTACGATGCAATGGCCGCCGAGGCTTTCGTACGTACTTTGCAAACGGGTACGAGTTGGGAGATCGGAAACGATCGAATCGTCCGCAAAATTCAATTCGACAGCAAGGGTCTACATACCGATTCATTGAGGCTACTTCCTACCGGCACCGAGTTTATCCGCGAACAGGCGTCAGAATTCAGCTTTCACGCGGGTAGCCGCGACGTTTCGGGCAACTCGGGCTGGATACTGAAGTCGGCGGAGCAAGCCGAACTTCGGGGAGGTCGCTCGCTGACCGTTCAGCTTGAAGACAACCAGAAGCAGTTCTCTGTCGCCGTTCACTATGCTGCATACTCCGACGAGCCCGCAACACGCCAATGGCTCACCGTAACCAATCGTTCGGACACTGTCCAGGCTCTCACGCACTTTGCATTCACCCGCCTGACAGCCAGTCCATGTGAACCACATGACTGCGCGCTGAGCGCAGGCTACGGAACCGTGCCGCGCGAGTTGTTCATGACCGGGCGCGTGTCGGACGCTGCGATCTTCCTGCGGAATGTGAAGACTGGCGAGGGCATGGCGGTGATCAATGAAGCGCCCGGCTACCTCAAACGAACCGAGATGGGCGAAGGCTGGAGCAATCGGTTTCTAGTCATGTACGACACGGATCTGTTTCCGTTCGAGCGCACCCTTGCGCCAGGTGAATCTTTTGAATCGGCAAAGAGTTCGATCGTCTTGTTCAAAGACCGGAACGGATTCCTCGATTCGCACTGGGCGGTTCCGGGATACATGTCTCGCGTGGTGATGCGCCGCGGCGGCGCGTACCGACCCATCTGGCTCTACAACACGTGGGAGCCGTTCCAGCGTACTGTCAACGAGTCCCTCGTAAACGAGCTGATTCCAATTGCCGGGCGCATGAAGTTCGATGTGTTTACGATTGACGACGGCTGGCAGCTTCGATACGGCACCAACGAGGTGAATCGGACTAGCTTTCCTGGAGGTGTTGAAGTAGTCCTGCAGAGCCTGAAGGCACAAGGCTTGCGGCTTGGTTTGTGGGTCCCGCTTGCCGCGATAGGGGTTGACACGAACGATTACAAAATGCATCCCGAGTGGGTGTGCCGGGACCTGCACAATAAGCCGAAGATTACCAACACCGCCTCTGGCCCCCAAGGATTGATGTGTCTAGGCACTGGATACCGTGAGCTGGCCTTAAAACGATTGTCCGATTTGATCGATAAATACCAACTCGCCTACGTGAAAGTCGATCTCACGACTGTCTTCAATGCGTACGGAGAGGAGCCAGGTTGCCATGCGGAGGGACACCTTCATCGCTCCTGGTCTGAATCGCTCGAGCGGATCTACGAAGGGCTGGATTATATAGGGCGTAAGTTGCACGATGAGCATCCCGAGGTTGTCGTCGATTACACGTTTGAGCTCTGGGGTGAAAAACATCTCATTGACGCCGCGCTGCTGGCTGACGCGGATGTCGATTGGCTTAGCAACGTAGCCGACGAAAATCCGAAGCAGGCTGGACCACGGCAGGCACGAACGTTGTTGTATGAACGAGCTGCGTCGGTCCCCTCCGAAACGATGTTGATTGGAAATCTGCACGCCCAAACCGAACCTATCGAAGAGCGCTTTGGTATTGAGATCGGGTCGGGTCCGGTCCTGCTTGGCGATCTCCGCAAGCTGAGTGTGGAGCAACAGAAGTGGTGGGGCGAGCAGGTGGCTTGGTACCGGGGTCTGCGCTCGCGGGCGGCACTGCTCGATTCTTTCTTCCCGCTTGGGAGTTGGCAGCAGCCCGGCGACGGGCCTTGGGATGGCTTTGCACGGCTCAGCGGTGATGGTGACGGCTTGGTGGTGCTGTTTCGAAATACCGGGTCAGAAGCGAAGTTTGCGGTCGTCGCGCCGCCAGGTTCGGTTTACTCCATTCGATCTGTTCTGGAAAAGAAGGATCTCGGTAGAGCCGATGCCGCGCAACTGAATGAGGGATGGAGCGCGCCGTTAGATCAGTTACGTGCGGTGACGGTCCTCGAG
The DNA here is from genome assembly GCA_963723645.1 of Terriglobia bacterium. GTDB lineage: Bacteria > Acidobacteriota > Terriglobia > Bryobacterales > Bryobacteraceae > Bog-105. The sequence continues at coordinate 1,090,040 of CAVRRR010000001.1, read as the reverse complement.
TTGCATCGCTTGCACTGAAGTTGCGAGTAGCGGGAGTACGGCTCACGGATGATCCGGATCATCATGCTCAGCGCTCTCCTGTCGATGTTGACCGGCTGCGTGAAAACCGGCGGAGCTCCCCCGAACAGTCCAGGCGTGTCGGCGCAATTGATCTAGCCCGTTCTGCTCGCCGGAGATCGCAATCTCACCGTGAAGGACGACGCCGAGAGCCTCATAACAACTAACGTCGCGAGCGGCTTGAACTACCCTGAATTCAAGCTGATTGATTCGGCCGGTTCCGTGTATTCGGTCCGGAAGGTAACCGAATTTGGTAAGAGGCCTCTACTATCGGACATGGGATCCAGGCCCTTCAAAGTCTTCCTGGAACTCAGGCGGGGAGGGAAGATCAACTTGATAGACCCGCTCGAAGCAGCTCTTTCCTTTTTATTGTAGAGAGAAAACTTGGATGGCCGACCCGTCATCCGGTACATTAGCTTGGAAACATGCCTTCTGGTAAAGATGCAGCGCGGCGCGATTTCCTGAAGTCATTCGGGGCGGCCGGATTCGCAACAGTTGTGCAGTCTCGAAAAGAGCCTGCTTCAACTCCGGGCTCCGAGGCCGCCCCAAGCGCTCCCGACGGCCATCCTCACTCACAGATTTCCTATCCGCGCATCTTTACAGGCCCCGCTCTGCAGATGATTTCCTTTCCCTTGGGCGGCATTGGCGCGGGAAGCATCGGGCTCGGCGGTCGTGGGCAATTACGCGACTGGGAAATTTTTAATCGTCCGGATCAAGGCAATTCGCCACAATACGCATTCGCGAGTATCTGGGTCCAGCCGCACGGCGGCAAAAGATCCGCCCACATCCTGGAATCCCGCATCGAAAAGCCCTACCAGGGGCAGGACGGGTTAGGATCCCAGAATGCACCGGGGCTTTCGCGTCTTCAGGCAGCCACATTCACCGGTGAGTTTCCGCGCGCTCACGTCGATTTTCATGATGATCGATTACCGGTCAAGGTCAGCCTGGAGGCCGGGACCCCGTTTATACCGCTGGACGCGGACGCTTCGGGATTACCGATCGCGGTTCTCCGCTATCGCATCTCAAACCCGTCGCACACGCCTGTGACCGCTTCGGTTGCCCTCTCGGTCGAAAACCCGGTGGAGCCGGCTTCTTCGAAAGGAGGGCAGGCCTTCGAACCAAAAGTCACCGCCGTCAACGAGCCGCGCGACAAGGGTGAGATGAAGGGCCTTTTCATGCACAATCCGGGACTCGCGGCCACGGACGTTGAAAACGGCACTTTTGCTCTGGCAATTATAAATGCCGCCGGTGGACGTTTCACGAGCTTGCGCGGATGGCCCGCCGGACGGTGGTGGAACAGCCCTTTATTGTTTTGGGACGACTTCTCGAATGACGGGGAACTGGGCCCGGAAGCGGAGAGTGTAGGTCCGGTTGGCGCCGTCTGCCTCAAACAGGAAATTGCTGCTGGAGAGGAAGTCGAATACGCTTTCCTTCTGGCTTGGCATTTCCCAAATCGCACCCCCGAGCGTTGTGGCTGGGATGCTCCCAAGGGCTATGAAGACACCGTCATCGGCAACTGGTACGCGACGCGGTTCGCCGACGCATGGGCAGTCGCAGAGTACGCGGCTTTGCACCTGCCGGCACTCGAAAAACGCACGCAACGCTTTGTGGCAGCCATACGTGACAGCACCTTGCCCGCCGCCATCAAAGACGCCGCGACCGCCAACCTTTCCACTCTCGTGACCACCACTTGCTTTCGCACCTCCGACGGTGAATTCCACGCCTTCGAGGGTTCGAACGATCACCGTGGCTGCTGCTTCGGCAATTGCACCCACGTATGGAACTACGAAACCGCGACCGCTCATTTATTTCCTTCCCTTTCCCAATCGCTTCGGCGGAGTGCTTTCGGCTACTCGATGGATGAGCGCGGCGGAATGCATTTTCGGCAACTCCTACCCGATCGAATTGAGCGATTCAACACGGTCGCCGCGGACGGCCAGATGGGTCAGGTCATCCGGGTTTACATCGACTGGCAAGTTTCAGGAGACCGCCGATTCCTGGAGGAATTCTGGCCGAAAGTCAAACAAGCGATTGCGTTCGCATGGATTCCGGGCGGATGGGACGAAAACCGCGACGGCGTAATGGAAGGGGTTCAGCACAACACGTACGACGTTGAATTTTATGGCCCCAACCCGCTCTGCGAAATGTATTATCTGGGAGCCCTTCGCGCAGGTGAAGAGATGGCCCTGGCAATGAACGAAAAGCTGATTGCAGCGGAGTATCGGCGTCTCTTCGAGAATGGTAGCGCCTGGGTCGAACGCAATCTTTTCAACGGATCTTATTTTATTCAGAGAATTGAGGGACGCCCCGCGGCTTCGATTGCCGCTAGCCTCCGCAGCGGTATGGGCACAGAGGATACGGAACAACCGCAGTATCAGGTCGGCGCAGGCTGCCTCGTTGACCAGCTGATGGGGCAATACCTGGCCTATGTAGCGGGATTGGGCGCGCTGCTCGATCGGAGGCGCATCCGGGAAACGATCGATTCGATCTACCGCCACAACCACAAACCGAACCTGTTCAATCACGACTGCGTTCAGAGGACCTTTGCCCTGAATGACGAAGCCGCCATGGTCATCTGTGATTACACGGCCGCACCCGAGAGGCCAAAAATTCCATTTCCTTACTATGCCGAAGTGATGACGGGCTTCGAGTACACCGCGGCTTCGTTAATGCTCTTTGAAGGCATGTCTGCTCGCGGTCTTGAGTGTATCTCCGACATCCGGCATCGCTACGACGGCGAGCGTCGCAACCCCTGGGACGAAGCCGAGTGCGGGCACCATTATGCACGCGCCATGGCCGCCTGGTCTGGTTTTCTCGCGTCCAGCGGATTCCGCTACAGGGGCCAGAAACGACGCATCGAGGTTGAGCCTCGAATAGCTGTCGAAAACTTTCGTTCGTTTTGGGCGAGTGGTACAGCGTGGGGTACATTCAGCTGTTCCGGTTCCGATTTCTCGATTAGTCCGAATGAGGGGTTTTTACTCGTGAAAGAAGTCCAACTTGCAGCTAGGGCAAAGGAAAACGCAGTAAGAGTGGAAATCGATGGCAAGCCGCTCACGCATCGTCTCAATCACGAAGAACACATTGCTACCGTTATCCTGGAAAACGAGCTTCATCTGAATGCCGGGCAGAAACTAGTTGTCGCAGGGTCGAGCAGAGTGAAGAGCTGAACTGGAATAGAAGTCGACAAGGTTCCTCCCGTGCATCCCTTCGGAGCTGATTCCCGGCTATTCGGTTCTCGCGATACGAACCTTAATCGTCTCCTTTCCTGCAACGATCGCGCGGGCGAGGTGCCTCCATCATCTATGCGCTTGGGCGAACCTCCGCGATCGGGAGCCGCATGCAGAACACTGCGCCTTCTGGCGCATCTTCCACCACGACTCGCCCACCCTGCACTTCAACCGCCCATTTCGCGATTGAAAGTCCCAGGCCGGCTCCTCCCGTATCGCGTGCCCGGGCGGTATCGATCCGGTAGAACCGGTCGAATACCTTGTCGCGGTGCTCAGGAGCAATCCCCGGACCGGAGTCGATGATCCGGATAGTGGCGGCATCGGAGGTGTGTCCAACTTCGACCGAAATTCGCCCCCCAGCAGGCGTGTATTTGACCGCGTTATGAAGAATATTTGTAATCGCGTGGCGAAGCAACAAACGATCTCCTTTGATCAAGACCTGCTCATCACCGTAAATGGCGATCTCGAGCGTCTTTTCTTCCATGAGCACCTCGAGCACAGTGGCAACCTCCCTGACCACCTCAAGCGGTGCGACGCTCGTAAAGCCGATTTGCAGTTGCCCTGCGTCCGCGCGCGAAATGCTCAACAGGTTTTCGACTAGCCGGGTGAGTCGATTTACTTCCTCCAGCATGCTTCCGATGGTGTCCTGATACTCGGCCGCGCTCCTGCTTTTTTGCAGCCCAACTTCGCCAACGCTTCTGATCGCCGCTAGCGGGGTGCGAAGCTCATGTGATGCGTCCGAAGTGAACCGCTGCAGCCGTTCAAAGGACTCTTCCAGCCGTCCCAGAACACCATTGAATACTCGCGCCAAATGGCCGACCTCATCCGCCGGATTGCCCACCGGAAGTCTCTCGTTCAAGTTTTCAGCTGTGATTCGCTCTGCCGTCGATGCGATCTGTTCCAAAGGAGCCAGGGACCGTTGTGCCAGGTGGTATCCCGCCAGTCCAGCGATTGCCAAAATAAGCGGAAGGGCGATCAGGGAAGCTGTGAGCAATTCGTCGATTCGCGACCAGATCGGCCGTTGATCATAGCCTAGACGGATGATGATTGTTCTTCCGTCAAGAACGTGACGCCGGCTCACCATCGGCACCTTTATGCCGTCCGGAAGAGGCACCGAGCGCGCGGAATAACCATCCACGCCCTCGTTCGGCAGCACTCTTCCTCCAAGGCTCCTCGTGCCCAGTCGCTCATTACGAAATAGGATTGTTCCATCCGGCGAAAGCACTTCCAAAAACCGTTCCAGGACTTGCCGCGACTGCGGATGATTATGGTAATTCTCATTTAAATGTAGTTGTCCATCCGGCGTGAAGTAAAGCAGCCCTTCTACCGTTTCCACGTCTTGAATTGCGAACCGGCTTAACTGGTTCATCAGCTGCCAATAAAGGACAAATGATGTGCCGCCGGCATATAAAAGCAAGACGGCGCCAACCACCAGCACGTACCAGAACGTGAGGCGCTTCCGAACCGGCCAGGAGCTAACCGAAAACACTAATCCCTTTGTTCGCGCAGAACGAATCCCAATCCACGCACTGTGTGAACGAGTTTGGATTTAAACTGATCGTCAATCTTCCGCCGTAGATGCGCGATGTGAACATCGATTACGTTATCCAGCGGCGTCTGCCGTGCCACTTCTTTCCAGATATCGCGAGCAATCATTTCGCGTGATACGATCCGGCCCTGGTGCCGGAACAGGTACTCCAACAAATCGTATTCTCTCGCGGTAAGGTCGATTTTCTGCCCCGCCCGCGTAACAACGTGGTTCGCTGCATCGATCTCGAGATCTGCAACTCTTGTCCGCGCTGTTGCCGTTTCTCCAGTTCCGCGGCGCAGGAGTGCACGAACTCGAGCCAGCAACTCGGGAAAAGCGAACGGTTTCACAAGGTAGTCGTCTGCACCTTGATCTAAGCCTTGGACGCGATCCTCCACGCGATCCCTTGCCGTCAGCAGGAGAACTGGAATTCGCATCCCCTGGTTTCGAACGGTAGAGAGAATCTCGAATCCGTCTCGGCCGGGGAGCATGACGTCCAGGATTGCTAAATCGAACGGTTGTTTGCAGAGAAGATAAAAGCCTTCCTCGCCCGTGTGAGCTAGCGAGACCGCGTAGTCATCGGCTTCCAGACCGTCCTTTAGTGCGCGCGCCAATTTCTGCTCATCTTCGACCACTAATATCCGCACTTGTTCTTTTCTTTATACGAACCCACGTAACTTGTTACTACTTAAGACTTTCTGAACTCTAGCTTCAGAAAAACTTCAGGGAATCTTAAGTGGTGTCCGGCACGGTTTCGTCCCGACAATGGTGGTGAAGCAGAACTGCTGCTGTCACCACATGCTCTTACGCCGCGTTCACAGCCTACCTCTGATCTTCGCTCTGGTTACCTTTGCCGGCAGCGTAGCCGCAAAAGACAAGCATCCAAAGGCGACCCCTCAGGATCGCATCCAAGTGATTGCCCACATTCCCGCAACGGGTGGTCGCGTCGTCCGATTTCTTACTACAGACCATTACCGTCGTAATTATTTGTATGCGGAACAGGAATCCGGCAAAACACTTACGCTGATTGATATTACAAACGTCAGCCGCCCAGCCGTCCTCGCCGAGTTGGCTGATCCGGCAGGTTCGGCCGACAATTTGGTGGCAGTAGCTGGGAATGCAGCCTTGGTTGCTGTGGATAAAAGTCAACAACCGGACGACCGGCCTTCCCCACAGACGTTTCGCATTCTGAGTTTCGCTGATCCACTCCACCCTGCGGTGCAACAGGAGTTCAAAGGCGTGACTGCGATCGCCCGCGATGATAGACGCGGACTGATCTTTCTCGCTGACTCCGACGGTGTCTGGATTCTCGAGCAGCAGCTCGCCCCCGACCCGGAAGCTGAAAAGGAATGGGAGCACATGATGCTCGACGCCCGTTAACAGCCACTTTGCGAGCCATGCTGACTTCTGGACCAGCCAAGAAAGTCACCATCCATTTGAACGACGATACGAGTTCCGGTGAAAGCTTTATTTATGACCGCGTCTTCTCGTTTCTCATGGACCAGGGTATCTCGGGTGCGACCCTCAGCCGACCGGATCAAGGGTTCGGCGCTCACCACCAGAGACATTCGAAAGACGCACGTGGCGTCTCGGCCAGGCACTTGCCGGTTCGAATCGAATTTATCGAATCGTCGCAGGTCTTCGAATCGATCCTGCCGCAACTATGCGAGCTGGTGAAAGACGGAGTTATTGACGCACACGACACAACAGTTCTGAAGATAGCCAGGCAGGAGCCGGTTCTCTAGTTGCGTACTCTCGTCGTCGGCTTTATGGTGGCAATTTGTTCGCTCGGAGCTCCACTTCCCGGTTCTGGCCCGGTCGCAAAACCACTCACTCTTGAGCAGGCTGAGGCGCTCGCCTTAAAAAATCATCCGCGTATTACATCCGCAGCTTTGAGTGCCCAGGCTGCTCGCAAGGTCGTGAGTGAAGCACGCTCTGCTTATCTGCCTACGGTCGCGGCGAATATAACCGGGGTTGACGCCATCCAGGGTACGACGGTTGCCGCTGGAAATATCACCACATCGAGCCTTTCAACTCGATTTGCATCCGGTATGAACCTGTTGGAGATGGTCACGGATTTTGGCCGCACGTCACACCTGGTTCGCAGTTCTCGTCTGCGTGCGGAAGCGGCCGACGATAACCTCGCCAGGGTGCGCGCGGACATTTTGTTAGACGTTCAAGTCGCCTATTATTCTGCGCTAGGCACTGAGGCTGTGCGCAAAGCGGCGCAAGCTGCCTTAGATAGCCGCCGGCTGAGTCTGCATCAGGTTACAGTTCTCGCCCAGAGCTCACTCAAATCCACACTGGACGTTAGTTTCGCCCAAGTGCTGGTTTCTGAGGCGGAGCTTGCGGTCTTTCAGGCCGAAAGCAACGTTCAACAGAGCCAGGCACAGTTATCGGCATCGCTGGGCTTTGAACGTACTGAGACGTTCGAGTTGACTGACCGGCCGCTCCCGCCCGCCCTCAGTCCGGAAATGCAGACATTTGTCGATGAGGGCTTACGCGGCAGACCGGAGCTTGAGGCGCTGCGACGAAACAGCGAAGCGGCCCGGGAATATGCGAAGGCTGAAAAGGATCTTAGGTATCCGACCGTCGACATTCTCGGCGCCGCAGGCGTCGTCCCCGAGCATGATCCCACGCTGACCCATAGTAACTACGGCGCCGCTGGACTGAACATCAACGTTCCCGTTTTCAACGGCGGATTGTTCGCTGCACGTCGCTCAGAAGCGGCGCTTCGTGCGCAAGCTGCCACCAAAGATGTGCAGGATCTGTCAATCCAGATCTCACGCGAGATTCAAGATGCCTGGCTGCAGGCGAATACTGCTTCTAGGCGATTAACGGTGACCGCACAATTCGTAAACCAGGCGAATCAGGCGCTCCACCTTGCGCAAGCTCGATACAACGCCGGTCTTGGCGGAATCGTCGAGTTGAACCAGGCTCAACTTGCGCAGACTTCGGCAGAGATCAATGCAGCTTCTGTCAAATATGATTACTTGTCGGCACGCGCTGCTCTTGAGTACGCGATAGGCGCTCTCCGGTGAAACGATCCAATAAGTCCCTTTTTCCCGCAGTCGTACTCGCGGTTTTGCCCAGCTTCTTTCTAACCTCTTGCGCGAGTCGCGAGGCATCTGACGACGACGCGTCTCAGCATCCGCCAGTTCAAGTTGTGCCGGTGGCAAAAGCGCAGCGCACCGACATCTCTGACGATCTCACCGCGACGGCGGAGTTCCTGCCATATCAGGAGATCGACGTTATGGCAAAGCTTGCGGGATACATCCGCAACATCAATGTCGATATTGGTGATCGGGTGCAAGCCGGCCAGGTGCTTGCCGTCCTGGAGGTTCCCGAAATGCAGGACGATCGCGCGCGAGCCGCCGCGGCCGTGGAGGCAGGCGACGCCGAAATCGTCACTGCGCGGGACGATCTGAACCGCGCCAGATCTGCGCACGATATGACGCACCTGTCTTATACCCGCGTCCTCGAAGTGGCGCAGAAGGAGCCTGGCCTCGTTCCCCAACAGGAGGTGGATGAGGTCCGCTCGAAAGACCTTGTGGCCGAAGCGGATGTGTCAGCAGCTGAATCCAGTTTGGAAACGGCGCAGCGCAAAGCCAAGATGGCGCAAGCCGATCAGGCTCGTTGGCGCACTCTGCAGAACTATACAGTTATTGCAGCGCCTTTCGCCGGCATCATCACCAAGAGATATGCCAATGTCGGCGCAATGATTCAGGCCGGAACCTCATCGCAGACGCAGGCTATGCCCATCGTTCGACTGTCTCAGAACAACCTGCTTCGCCTCATTCTGCCTGTGCCCGAATCCGCCGTTCCCACTATTCACAAGGGCGAAACAGTGGATGTCACAGTCTCTGCACTGCATCGAACCTTCCCGGGCCACGTGACTCGCTTCGCCGAAGAAGTTCAGAAAACTACCCGAACCATGGACACGGAGGTCGATGTGCCCAATCCCTATCTGATTCTGGTTCCTGGCATGTACGCCGATGTGAAACTTTGCCTGCAGCGGAGTAATAACGCGTTGGCAGTGCCTCTCGACGCGGTCGACGAGGCCACGGGTTCGCCAGCCGTGTTTGCTGTTCGCGACTCGGTCGTACATGTTGTACCAGTAACAACTGGTTTGCGAACCCCGCTGCTACAGGAAATCCGTTCGGGTATTCAGGCCGGCGATCTCGTCATCACAGGGCGTCATGCCGGCTTGCGGGATGGTCAACGCGTCGAGCCGAAGCTGATCGATTCAACCGGATCATCCCCAAACCACGCCAAAGGAAGTTAGTGTCTCGCTTCGCAATCAAAACACCCTACCTGATCGTCGTAGTCTGCTTGATTATCGCCCTGGTCGGGGGAGTCAGCATCCTCCGCATGCCGGTCGATATGTTCCCGTCCATGAACATCCCAGTCGTGGTTGTCGCAACTTTCTATTCGGGGATGCCTCCGGAACAAATTGAAGGCAACATCACCTTCCACCTGGAACGCATGTTCACGCTGGCCAGCGGCATTGAGCATATCGAATCTCGCTCTCTTCCGGGCGTCAGCGTCATTCGCGTTTACTTTCAGCCCGGCAGCAATGCCGATTCGGCGGCCTCTACCATCGCCAATCTCGCCATGGCGGACATGCGTGACTTGCCGCCCGGTACGCTTCCGCCGATCGTGTTGAAATCTGACGCATCCAGTCTGCCGGTCTGTCTGGTCACCTTCAAGGACGAAGACTTGAATGAAACAGCGCTCAAGGACTTGGCGCAGAATTTTGTTCGAAATCAGTTGGCCAGCGTGCCTGGGGCGTCTGTACCGCAGCCCTTTGGCGGCCGTTGGCGTCAGATTCAGTTCTATGTCGATCCCTACAAATTAGAAGCCCGTCAACTGAGTCTCATGGACGTTGTGCGCGCAGTCAATGACGCGAATGTCGTTCTGCCCGCTGGCGACGTGCAGATTGGCAACTTGGACTACGCAATCTACGCAAACAGCCAGGTCAATCTGAAGACGATGAATCAGACGCCCATCAAAATCGTCGGGCAGTCACCGGTTGACATCTCGGACGTCGGGCAAGCGAAAGACGCCTACTCACTGCAATACAACGTGGTGCGTGTGGACGGCCAACGGTCGGTTTACCTGCCCATCCTCAAGCAAGGCGGGGACTCCAATACAATTGCGGTCGTAAACGGTGTACGCGAGAAACTACGACATCTGTTTGACGTTCCAGCATCCCTCACCAGAAGCGTAGTCTTCGATCAGTCTCAGTTCGTGAAGACTGCCATCACCACTCTGCTGCATGAAGGCGGCATAGGCTTGTTCCTCACCTGCTTGATGATCCTGATTTTTCTCGGCAGCATGCGAGCCACAGTGGCGGTCTTCTTCTCCATCCCGCTTTCGGTTCTGGCCACCTTCATCGCACTGCAAGCCGGGGGAAGCTCCATCAACAGCATGGTGCTGGGCGGCTTGGCTCTTGCCTTGTCAAGGCTGATCGACAATTCCGTAGTCGTTCTTGAGAACATCTATCGTCACCTCGAATCAGGTGAGCCCGCCGTCGTCGCGGCAGAGATCGGCGGCCGTGAAGTGGCTCTGCCCGTCCTCGCCGCTACGCTGACTACCGTGGTAGTTTTCTTCCCCGTTACCCTTCTATACGGAGTGAGTAAGTTTCTGTTCTCGGCACTCGCGCTCGCGGTTGTGATCTCGCTCTTCGCCTCGTATTTCGTTGCCATGACCGTCGTGCCTCTGTTTTGCGCGCGCTTCATGAAGCATGCGGCCGGGCATTCAGACACAAGTACGGGCGCCGGTTTTGGCGCGCGGTTTAACACTTGGTTCTCGGCCAGCTTCGACCGCTTGCTCGCGCAATACGAAGCAATCGTCGCGCGCGTGATGAATCGGCCGGCGGCCACGCTCTGGATCTTCTTTGCTCTATTTGGAACCAGTCTACTGCTGTTCCCGTTCATCGGAGTTTCGTTTTTTCCAAGGACAGATGCCGGCCAGTTCGTCATCAACCTGAAAGCGTCTTCCGGTACGCGGTTGCTCGACACCGAAAAGGAAGTCGCTAAAGTCGAACAGTTGATACGGCACGTCGTGCGCCCGGGTGACATGGGCATGATCGTCTCTAATATCGGCGTCGATCCCGGCTTCTCCGCTGTCTACACTTCGAATTCGGCCATGCACACTGCTTTCGTGCAGGCCAGCCTTAAAGAAGGCCACCGGGTCGGCAGTTACGAATACATCGCACGCGTGAAGCGGCAGATGGAACACGATATGCCGGAGCTCACGGCGTTTTTTTCGTCCGGAAGCCTCGTGGATTCCGTCGTGAACATGGGCATGCCTGCACCTATCGATCTGCAGATCTCCGGTCTGGACCTGCATGACGATTTCAGAACGGCACTCGACATCTCGGAACGTGTCAAACAGCTGCCTAACGTTGCCGACCTCTACATACCCCAAGATCTGGATTACCCTGCACTCCGGCTCGATATCGACCGCACCAGGGCCGGTGAAATGGGCCTTTCTGAGAAAGAAGTGATGTCGAATGTAGTAACGGCGCTCACTTCAAACCAGATGATTGCCCCGAGTATCTGGAGCGATCCTCGCAACGGCAATAACTACTACCTAACTGTTCAATATCCCGAACAGCGGATCCATACAGTCAACGATCTGCGTTCGATTCCACTGCACGGAACGGGTGTTGCTCAGCCGACGCGTCTCGACATGGTCAGTTCCATCACGCCATTTCTCGCGCCCACAGAAGTAGATCATTATCAGATCCGCAGACGCATTGATGTCTACGTCCGTCCCACCTCTGAAGATTTGGGTAGGCTATCAAAGGACATCAGCCACATTCTCAGTAGTGTCCATCTGCCGCCTAATGTCGATGTTGCAATGCGAGGAACGGTCGAGGCCATGCAGGCCTCTTTCAAAAGCTTTGCCGTGGGACTGGGGCTTTCGGTGCTGCTGCTCTATTTGATACTGGTCGCGCAGTTCCGGTCATTCATCGACCCTTTCATTATCCTTTTGGCGCTTCCGCCGGCTATCTCCGGCGTGATCTTGACCCTTGTTTTGACGCGCACTACGCTGAACGTCATGTCGCTGATGGGTGTCATTATGCTCGCGGGAATCGCGATGTCAAACAGCATCCTGATTGTTGAATTTGCGCATCATTTAATTGACGAGGGGTTGGATGTGCGCCAAGCCGTGGTCAAGTCTTGCCGTGTACGTCTCCGCCCGGTTCTCATGACGTCGCTAGCAACGATTATTGGACTGCTCCCGATGGCGCTCAAGCTCGGAGAAGGCAGCGAATCCTACGCACCTCTTGCTCGCGCGCTGATCGGTGGGCTTACACTTTCGGTCGCTTTGACAGTCTTCATCGTTCCCGCAGGCTTCTACGTCGCCTATCGCGGGCGCATTCTCCGATCTGCAGAGGGCTGATCGCGGAAGCGCACGGTAATCCGGTGGCGCCTCGTCGAACACCAGCCCCTCGGAGAAACTCGCAAACGGTACAAAGATTCTCAAAGTCATGAGAACGAGTTGCGGCAGCAAGTCATAGAGTCAGAAACGATCAGTACTTCTTTCCGGGCGTGCATTCCTTCTTGTAAAACACTAGCGCTGTTGTCCATTCCGGGATAGGCGTTTCCGAAAGTGGAATTGCGGGACGGCTCTGAGAGACAACGGTCCAAACCCACGTGCCGATCATACCGCTCGTCATCTTTACATCCGACAGGGAAGCTGTTATAGTTCCCCTTAACACCCTACAGGAGACAAATCGTGCCAGAGAAAAAGTCCGATATTCTTCAGGGCACCCTTGATTTGATGGTGCTTAAAACCCTGGATGCAATGGGCCCTCTGCACGGATATGGCATCGCCCGCCGCATCGAGCAGATTGGTCAAGACGCGCTCCAGGTAAACCAGGGCACTATTTACTTGTGCCTCGTTCGACTTCTGCAGCGAAAATGGATCAACGCGGAGTGGGGTACATCCGAGAACAACAGGAAGGCCAGGTTCTACTCGATATCGAAGGCGGGCCGTAAACAACTCGTCGCCGAGACAGAGAACTGGGCACGCGTCTCGGGCGTGATCGCTCGTCTTCTTGCCATCGGAGAACAAGGGCCATCTCAGTGGTAAGCGCTTTCCATAGAGCTGTCGCGCGAATCCGGGCGCTCCTTCAACCCGGGCATCTTGATCGCAATTTGGACGCGGAACTTGATTCCCACATCCGGCTTCGCACCGAGGATTATATGAGCCAAGGCGTACTCCCGGGCGAGGCGCAGCGATTGGCGCGGATCGAACTCGGCGGCATCGCTCAGCTACGTGAAGCGCACCGCGAAACTAGAAGCCTTCCCTTCATCGAAACGCTTGTTCAGGATCTTCGCTACACATTCCGGGGAATGCGCCGCGATAGCGGATTCACAGCCATGGCTGTTTTGATCCTCGCCCTCGGTATAGGTGCGAACATCGCCGTCTTCAGCGTTGTAAATACCATTCTGCTGCGGCCCCTGCCGTTTCGCGATCCGCAGCAATTGGTGCGGATCGTTGAAAAGAACGCTACAGGCGGTGAATCGGGCAAGACCTATACAGCGGATGCCACTCAGGACTTCCAACAGCAAAATCGCTCTTTTAGATCGGTGAGCGGCTACTTCGCCTTCAGCGCACCGGACAACTTCAAACTGATTGGCAATAGCCACCCGCTTCCGGTTACTGGCATTCTCGTGGCAGAGAAGTTCTTCGAGACGCTTGGCGTCACGCCCAGTGTTGGACGGCTCTTCCGGCCGGAAGAATTCGTTAAAAACGCCGGGCCGGTGACGCTCTTAAGCTATCCGTTTTGGCAAAGGCAACTTGGCGGGAACCGCGACATCATTGGAAAAGCCTTGAACCTCAGCGGCACGCCGGTAACGGTAGTAGGGGTTTTGCCGGACACATTCGATTTCGGATCTGTTTTCTCGCCGGGAGCAAGAGTGGACCTCTTCACCCCCTACATCATGGATGATTTCCGCGACGATGGAAATGATCTTGCGTTGATTGGCCGCTTGAAGCAGGGAATTAGTCTCAACCTGGCACAGAAGGAAGCCGATCAACTTTTCCCGCAACTTTATTTCGAGCACAAACACCCGGAGTACGGCAAGTTTTACACTGGGCAGCTGACTGGATTGAAGGAATATGTGAGCGGCCAGTTGCGGCGGTCGCTAATTGTTCTATGGTGCGCAGTGGGTTTGATCCTGCTGATCGTCTGCGTAAATCTTTCTAACCTGCTGCTGTCACGGGCCGCCGCGCGCAGCAAGGAATTCGCCATGCGCGCCGCTTTGGGCGCACCGCGCGCACGCCTTTTCCGGCAGATGTTAACGGAGAGCATGGTCTTATCTGGAGCAGGTGCGGTGCTGGGGCTCGGGCTTGCCTATGCTGTCATCAGGTACCTTGCTCACCAGGGATCTCTTGCGTTGCCGCTCTTGAGCAGCGTGCGAGTGGACGGAACCGCCCTCGCCTGGACGCTCTTCATCGGTTTCGGGACAGCTGTGCTCTTCGGAATTGGGCCGGGGCTCCGGATATCGCGTGGTGATTTGCAACAGACCCTGAGGGGCAGTGGTGGGCACGGATCCACTGAAGGCCAAAAGCATGACCGTATGCGATCGGCGCTCGTCGTCACGGAAGTGGCGCTGTCTTGCGTGCTGCTGGTAGCCGCGGGTTTACTGTTGCGCAGTTTCTTGCGCGTGTTGGATGTTGACCTGGGCTTCAGGCCGGGCCGCGCAGCCTCCATTACCGTGGAGGACGACAATGGCATGAATGCGGCTCGGCGAGCAGCTTCATGGCAGCAGGTGGTGAGCCGGGCTACGACGATCCCTGGTGTAAAGGCCGCGGGTATGACCGACAATCTGCCCATGAGCCGGAACCGTAGTTGGGGGATCAAAGCTAAAGACGGGAACTATGACGGCGGAAAGCTTCAGGGCATCTTCGTGTACATCGTGTCGCCGGGGTATCTCAAAGCTATGGGAATCCGATTGACCGAAGGCCGCGACATCAGTTGGGCAGACGTTTTGAATAACCGGAACGTGATTGTCGTCAACCAGACTGTCGCCCGCAAGCTTTGGCCGGGACAGTCTCCGATCGGACGCATAGCGATCACGGGCAGCGAGACGGTGCAGGTGATCGGCGTCAGTGCTGATGTTCGTGAAACCAGCGCCGAAGAGAACGCCGGATGGCAGATGTACCTGCCTGCCACAAAAGTGTTCCTGCCGGAAGGAGCAAATCTGGTTCTCCGATCGAACCTGCCTGCCACTACGCTGGCAAAGACAGTAATGAGCATGCTACGGCAGGTTGATCCCGGGCAGCCCGCGACAGAGTTGAAGCCCATTCAAACTCTGGTCGATCATGCGACATCACCGCGGCGCTTCTTTGTGCTCCTCGTGGGCATCTTCGCCGGCTTGGGATTGCTCCTCGCTTCCCTCGGCATCTATGGTGTGATCTCGTACTCCGTCACACGTCAGACGCAGGAAATAGGTATCCGTATGGCCGTGGGCGCCACCCAAATGCGAGTTCTGCGCGACGTGATCTGGAGAACTTTGCGCCTGGCCTTCATCGGCATCGCCGCGGGGACGGTGGCTTCTATCGGAGTTGCCCGTCTCATTGCTTCTCTTCTGTTCGGCACGACTCCCACCGATCCATTTACGTTTGCTGGAATGGTGATCCTTTTGGCGACTGTCGCGCTGCTTGCTGGTTACCTCCCGGCGCACAAGGCATCACGTACGGATCCAATGCTTGCACTTCGGACGAATTGAACTCACGATAGATTCTTCCTTCAGACTCCGTCGCCCGTGTCTCATTACGCGCCTGCCTGAAACAGCCTTGGCGCAAAGTCGCTCAGATCGCGCCGCCAGGTTTGCCATTCGTGAGACGTTCCTTCCGACACGTAGAACACGTGTTTGATGCCTCCAGCGCTTAGCTCGTCGTGCAGCCTCACGAGCCCGTCGTGTATCCGGGCCGGTTCTGTCGTGCCGACGCCCACCCAGAGAAGGTGAACTCTTTTGGCGAACGCCGCTGGATCCGCCAGAGCTCCGTTGAAAGCAGTCTTTGTCTCGAACTTTTGGTTACCCAGCACGCCGGCGGCGCCGCTGAAACCGCCGATGTAAGAAAACAAATCAAGATGATCGAACGTGATCTGAAACGTCTGCATGCCGCCCATGGAAAGGCCGGCCATCGCGCGGTGGTCACGGTCGGTTAGCGTCCTGAACTTTGTGTCGACATATGGGATCAGCACCTGCGTTACATCGTCTTCGAACGCAGACGCCATGTCCTCCATCGCTTTCATGGCTTCAGGGGAGCCGAAGGGCTTGCTGAACAGATCGACGTCAGCTTGGCCCGCGCGCTTGGCATAGCCATAGGCCATCACCACAATCATCGGCTTTGCCTTTCCGCTGGCGATCAGGTTATCGAGGATGAAGTTTGCATGTCCTTGCTTCACCCATCCCGTCTCGTCCTCACCGGCGCCGTGCTGGAGGTAGAGCACCGGGTAGCGCGTGCTGGTCTTGGTGTCATAGTCTGGCGGCGTATAGATCAAAGCGTGGCGCCAGCTTCCGGTGACCTTCGAGTAATACCAGTTCTCGCGAACCTGGCCCTGCGGCACATCCTGCGGCAGGTAATACGTCGAACCCGTTTCCGGAATTTCGATACCACTCGCGTCCTTGCCGCCCCCGAAAAACGTATGGCTCCCGGGATCGCTCACTTCTGCGCCGTCGATGATCAGAGTGTAGTAATGAAAGCCCGAAACCAGTGCAGCCGAAGTCGCCGTCCAGAATCCATCCGGCTGTTTAATCATGTCGAGCTTCGCTGCGCCCCAGAAGTTCACCTGCACCTTATTGGCATCAGGTGCTTTCACTCGGAACTCAGCCCTTCCATTGGCATCGATGCGAGGGTAGGCCGCACCCCAGACGTTCGTCGACGCCGGGTGAAAGCCGTCAGGGCTCTGTGCGTAAAGACCTGCAGCTAACAAAAACGCGATCTGCATCTTGTACATAAAAATCCTTCTCCTGAAATTCTTGGCGGCGAGCTGCTCCCGAAATATCATCAGAATCTAGGTTGTCGCAATCCATCCCACACACTATCAAGCTCAAGCTTCGCCCGGCTTACTTTGTTGTTCCGCATGCAAATCAAGCTCCCATGTCTCACCCATGAGCGGAACGCCGAACAATGTGTGTTCATTCGTACCTGCGATTCGGAATCCATGCCGGGCGTAAATGCGGCGTGCGCTCTCGAGGATGCTGTGCGTCCAGAGTGTAATGCGTCTATACTCAACCGACCGGGCAAATTCGACACAGGTCGAGACGAGTGCGTCACCGATGCCGCGCCCTTGGAACACCGGCTCAACATAGAGAAGGCGCAAACGCGATAGAAGATTTCCTTCATCTGTGAGGAAAATGGAGCCCGCCATTTGTCCGTCGACCTCTGCGATCCAGCACTGCTCTCTGCCCGGCTTGAAATTTCGTAAGAACGCGGTTGTAACTTCGCCTTCGTTTACTTCGATACCGCTGTTCCACCCATAATGCTCCCGATAAAGGACTGATTGGCGCGATGCAACTAAACCCATGTCGCCGGCACGAAACGGACGGATCTCGTAAGCCGTCACAGCCTTCGCTTCGAGCAGTTTCTTCGCGGAGTCGAGTGCAGCCACAAGACGCTGGCGCGCCGCAGCGTCTAGTCGTCGCAAGGTCTGTTCAACTACGTCTCGTTGCCGGCTGTCAAGTCGCTCATACTGCTTGTGCCCGCCGGGCGTGAGCCGGATCGATCGCCGCCGTCCGTCCGCATTCAGGCGGGCCCGTCGAACCCATCGGCGGCCCTCGAAACGGCGCAGCACTCGGCTAACGAACCCAGCATCCAGATTCAAAGCTCGCTGGATCTCGTCTGCAAAACACGTCTCGACCTGCGCAATTTCGAAAAGAATACGCGCTTCGACCAGGGTCATCCCCGTTTGGAGGAAGTCGTCGTTCAACGCGCCCACGAATCGAGTGAAAAAGCGGTTGAAGCACCGAACAGCAGCAATGGCGTCGTCCACTAAACAATAATCCACAAACTAGTTGATTCTGTCAACTATCTAAATGTCCGTTCCTTCTCCGGTCTGGCAATCGAAGCATAGTTGCAAGTGTCGTCTATTGGCGCTTCAAAACGCACCGCACCCAGCAGCGGACCCGATCAGGCGGCGTCATCACGGGCCGCCCACCGCAACGCTTCATCCCGGTCAGCGAACGCTCGCATGCTGACCGGCCTGCCGTCTCGAAACGTGTAAACATCCGCCAATCGGACCTCCTGCCATTCGCTGCTCCCCTTCATTCGTATCCGGGCGTGAACAAACACGACCACACGATCCCGGCTCACGACGAATGTTTCCGGTTCACTTCGACCTTCGCTCCATCCAGCTCGCGACTGAGTCAGATACTGAGCAACTTCCGCGTGTCCATGATAAGTTCCGCCTCCGGGGAAGGATGCTGGTTCCGTCCACTCGATAGCCGGATCCAACTCTTCCACCGCCTTCGCGATGTCGCCTCGGTTGAACGCGTCGTATGCATTCTTAAGAAGCCTGATTGCCAGATCCTGCTGCTCAGTTGTATCCAGAGCGTCCCTCTTGTGCCGGGCGCAGCTTGAAGTCAGAACCCCCGCAAGAACTATAAAAGCAGTCGCGATGGTCTCCTGTCTGCGGCCCAAAATTTTGATTTTAATTCCACAAGGAGAACAGAACTGATCGCAAGTCTAAACGCTACTAGCGAGTAACGGCGGTGCTGCTGCTGACGCTGTCCAGGTTGTTTGACGAACTCTTACTGCAACCTTCGCAGGAGAAGATTAATCTTGGGAGATACTTCACGCGGCCCGAAGCGCTTCAGAGGGCGAAATCGAACTTGCCCGGAGAGCCGGAATAACCGACGCAATCAACCCGGAAAGACCAAGCGCCGAAGCGGCCAGGCAAGTCAGCCAGGGATTGTGAGGATTCATTCCGTAGAGCTGGCTGCCGAGAAATCCGCCTACGGCGACCGTAGCTGGCAGTCCAATGAATAGACCGTAGAGAACCACGACGAACGACCCTCGTAAAATCAGCGCCACAACATCACGGCGATTTGCTCCCAGCGCCATACGCACTCCTATCTCACGGACTCGCTGTGTGACATTGTAGGCGGTCACTCCATAGAGCCCGATTGATGCCAACACTAGGGACAGTACTCCAAACAACGAAGTCAGGCGTGCGATCAGCCGCTGTTGGCTAAACTGGCCCGCTACTTGTTCTTTTAAACTGCGGACCAGAATAACTGGTAAGCTCGGGTCCACCGAAGCAATGGCTTTCCGCACCTCTGCCGCGGGTAGCGTAGCCCCCGGTTTTGTCGCAATCACAATGTCGTGCAGGTAGTGCGAGAAAAGATCGGTCTTTGTGTCGGCAGGATTAGGAAAGGTGGTGTATTGCGCTTCGGGCAAAAAGAAGAACGCTCCTATGGGCTTGTCAAGGTTGTAGGTCAGATGCCGCTCATCTCTCGCTATGCCCACTATCTCCGTATGACGTCGCGCCAGGTGCTTGCCGATCGGGTCCTCATTCCGAAAAAACTTACGCGCAAAAGCCTCGTTGATCACTGCTACCGGACGGGACGCCGCAGTATCCTGCCCCGTGATCCCGCGCCCTCTCACAATTCGATTGCCGATCACCTCAAAGTATCCAGGTGTCACCCGAGCCCAGTGGGCCTCGGTATCTGCATTCGGTCGGGGAGGCGGCTGCCCCTCAACGGAACCATCGTCGTCCCAACTATCTCCGCTCTGCGGTGAGTACAGGCAAAGCGCAACTCCACCTACACCCGGCAAGCTCGCAAGCGAGTCGTGTATGCGCCTGTAAAGCGGCGTCAACTGCTCGGCTTTGTACCCGGCCAGCAACGGGTCAAAACTCACGACTGTGCGCCGCGCTTGCTCAAACCCGAAATCCTGATTTTCCAAATGTTGCAGCGTCAATGTCAGCAGCCCCGATGCCGAAAGCAATACCAACGAAAGCGCCGCCTGCACCGCTACCAGCGTTTTGCGTGTAACCGAACCAGCCCTGGCCGTCGACCGATTGGCGCCGCGCAGAGCTTCTATCGGATCGATTCGTGTCGCGATCAATGCCGGAGCAATACCAAACGCGATGCCCGTCATAACCGAAACAGCAAACGTAAAGAGCAGCACCGGCCACGAAGGGGAAGCACTAATCGGCACTCCTCGCATACCCGCAACGGAAGGGAAGGCAAAATGCAGAATCAAGCTTGTACCAGCAAAAGCAAGGGCTAGCCCCGCCACCCCGCCCAGCAGAGAGAGGAGCAGGCTTTCCGTAAGAGCCTGTCTGACCAGTCGCGACACCCGTGCTCCAAGCGCCATGCTCAAAGACGTCTGCTGCCTGCGCTCCATTCCTCGCACTAGCATCAGATTCGCGACGTTAGCACATACAATCAGCAGCACGAATCCTGAAACAGTCATCAAAATATTCAGCCACTGCTCGTAGTCCTCCCTCATGCTGGTGATCCCGGCGCCTCCCGGGCTCAAGTACAGCGTCTGCTTAGGAAAATTCGCGCGTTCGTAGCTCGCCATCTCTCCCCAATGGGCGCGTAGCCACTGCTTTAGCTCTATCCTCATCTGAGCCTCGACTGAAGACGCACTCGCGCGTGGCTGCAAGCGGCCAATCAGATCCAACCAGTGATCGTCCTGCCGGTTCAGGTGGGAGACCTCTTGCACCAGCGGTTCCGCAGCCAGCGGTACAAAAAAATCGGGCGGCTGCGCACGTAGCGTATCTCCAAAGAAACCAGGCGGAGTTATTCCTACCACCGTAAATGGCTTGCCATCAAGAGTGAATTCACCGCCAACCACAGAAGCATCAGCCCCGTACCTCTGCTGCCAAAGACGATAGCTCATCACCGCCGCGAGCGGCGCATCTGGTCGATCGTCACTCCTGCTCAGCATCCGCCCGAGGTAAGGTGGTACACCGAACATCGCAAAGTAATTGCCGGATACAAACTCGCCCGGATAACTCTGCGCAAGCTCCGGTCGGCCGGAACGACGGACGCCAAACAGCGATTGACCAGCCTGGAATGCTGCCACTTCCGCAAAGCCTTTCGTGTTGTCCCGGAAATGCTTGTACAAGTCGTATGAAACGATCGAAAACTCTTTGTATTGCTGGTAGCCTCCGTAGTCACAACAATGAGTCTCGCGTCCCAGTCGATACAGCCGGCTCGGATCCGATACCGCCAGCGACTTCAAAAGCACCGCGTGAACCAAAGTGAAGATGGAAGTTGTCGCGCCAATGCCCAAACCCAGCGTCAGTGCGGTCGTCAGCGTGAACATCGGTTTGTTCCGCAGACGTCTCATGGCATGTCGCGTGTCTTGCAGTAATGTCTCGAGGAACGGCAGGCCCTTCTCATCCCGGTAGCTCTCTCTTAAGGACTCCAAAGCTCCAAACTTCAGCACCGCCTGCCTTCGTGCCTCTGCCTCCGTCATGCCTGCGAGCAAATTCGCTGAGGTCTGCAGCGCCAGATGTTCGTCGATCTCCAATCGCAGCCGCTCTTCATCTGCTTGCGTTCTCGCCCAGGCAGTCACACGTCTGATGAACCTTCTGAGCAATCTCACTGGAAGTCTTCCGCCTTCGCCGCAAAGAATTTCCCGATCATCTCGGCCCTCTGTTCCCAATCCCGCGCTTCCGCCTGCAAATGTTTGCGCCCGTCGCGAGTCAGCCGGTAGAAACGCGCCTTCCGGTTGTTATCTGAGGCGCCCCACTCAGAGGCAATTGAACCCTCCTGCTCTAACTTCAGTAGAACGGGATAAAGTGTGCCTTGATTTACGGTAAGAAGGTCGCCGCTAATCTGCTCAATGCGTCTGGCGATGGCATAGCCGTGCAAAGGCCCAAGCACCTCTATCGTTTTCAGTACCATCAGCGCCAGCGTGCCCTGGGGAACATCCGTTTTGTTCTTCATATCACTTCATTGGGCCAACAACAGGTAGTATGGCAGACGTTCATTGGGAAAGCAAAACGAATAACGATACGCGATTCAGAAAGACTGAAACGTGCGTTGAGCAAAACGGCCCTGCGCGCTGGAGGCTGCCAGTCGCCTGATAGCCGAGTGATGCCGAGGCGGTATGCGGGTCGCGCGGCCACAGCGCGGCCCGAACGGCGCGAGAGCTACCGCAGTGCTCTGATCGCTGGGATTCGGAGCATATAGCTGACTACGGCGGCAACCAGATACATGAAAGCAAAAATCCAAATCACGCCGGAAACGCCAAGCCAGGGCAGAAATACTCCGGCGATTGCGGGACCAATGAAAGTGCTTAGGCCGGAGCCGAGATTCATAATCGACATGGCTGCGCCTTTTGACTCCGGGGCAAGCACCGCCATAATGGCAGCGATAGGAACGAAACCCGCAAGTGCGATACCGTAAGCCATCCCCGCAGCCACGACAAGCGGGTAATTGGCTCCGAACGCGTGCGGTACATAGTACAGTCCGAGCGTTGTCACGGCGCATCCGCATGCACCTGCAAATGTGATCGTCCTGCGCCAGCCGATGCGGTCGCCGATGTATCCCCAAAAAAGATTGGCGGCAACGTTCGTGGCGAACATGATGCTCAGAATCTGAAGCCACTGATCGAGCCTGAAGCCGACCACGCGCGTGAAGAAGATCGGCAGGAAGACAAGAAACCCAAATTCCGACGTCGTTGTGATTGTGGCGACGATTCCGCCCAATCCGACCTTGGGGTGCTTCCAAATCACCGAAACACTCGAAAGCAGCAGCTTGACTGGGTTGTGTCCGGATGTCGAGAGCGGCGTCATTCCGTGCTTCTCGCGTACGCCGAAAAGCGCAATCAGCCCACCAAGGCCGAGCAGTGCGACGGAGACCCAAAGCGTCTTGTACTCGCCGAGAAGAGGCACCGAAAAGCTTGCCAGCAAGGAGCCAAGCGTGGGCAGGCCGCCCGTGCGCGCCGACCAGAACCAACCCACCGCCGTACCCATGTACCGCTCCGGAGTTACCGCCGTCACCCATACCAGGAATCCGTAGGCGAACAATGGATAACCGAAACCGCGTAACGCATAACTCACCAGAATGATGAAATAGTTCGCATGCGCAATGCCTAGCGTGAGGAATGGAAATTCAAAGCCGAGCCAGATCAGAAATCCGGCCCACATCACCTTCTTAGGCCCGAAGATGTCAGAGAGCGCGCCGCTAAGCCAGGAGGCTAGCGCAGCCGTAATCCCGTACCCACTGAAAATAATCGCTACCTGCGACGTCGTGAAATGGAGATCCACCAGCATCGGCGACAGAAAGCCCGCTTCCACGCCATCTCCGATCATGAATAACAGCAGCCCAAAGTAGCCAATCACTAACTCTGGGTGCATCCCGAGCTTCTCGGCAAATGAAACTCGCGGGGGACGTTCCGCTTCGATCGAATCAGCGTTCACGGCTTGTCCTCGCCAGGGCTTCTTCAATCGCGGAGCATGCGTCACGGCTACGCAAATTGTCAAGGTGATGCTGCACGGCAGCCACAATCCATGGATACACCTCCGCTAGGTCGCCAAACAGGCTGCCCTCACGCAGGGCGAGCCGCGCGTCTGATCCGCCATCCGAAAGGAACGGCCGCAGCGTCTCAATGGCTGGGTCTTCGGTGTTCGCGGATCCGTCGCGAACGGCAGCGTAACGCAGCCAGGCTGCGAGGACGACAGGAATAATCTTCGGCTGAATGCCCGCGCCCAGCAACTCTTTCAAAGAAGGCACGATGAACTTGGCCATCTTGGCGCAGCCGTTCGAACAGATGCGCGCCACTTGGTCGCGTATCGCTGGATTCGAGAAGCGCCTGACAATGCTGGTTGAATAGGAATCCAGGTCGATCCCTGGCAACGATATGAGTGTCTGGCGAACCTCGGTCAGGAATTGCATGAGCAGGTCGCGCAGCACTGTGTGGTGGCGGCTTCGCTGATATACGTCACGCCTATGAGATCCGCTGCGTAGCCGATTGCCGAGTGGCCGCCATTGAGCAGCCGCATCTTGGTCTTTTCATATGGCGCCACATCGTCAGTCATCTGGGCTCCCGCAAGTTCCCAGGCCGGGCGGCCCGCAGCGAAATCTTCTTCGAGAATCCACTGCCGGAAGCTCTCGCATACGACAGGCGACTCATCTACAATGCCGAAGTTCCGTAAGATATGGTCGCGATCCGCGTCGGTGGTCTTTGGCGTAATGCGATCGACCATACTGTTCGGGAATGCTACGTTCGATTCGATCCAGCGGCGGAGTTGAGTGCTCCGGCCACCCGCAAATGCCAGCAGCGCTTTACGAGCAGTCGCACCGTTAGATTGCAGATTATCGCAGGAAAGCAGCGTGAAGGCCTTCTGATGATGCCGCATACGGCGCAGAGCCGATTCGGCCACGTACCCCAACCACGTGCGAGGCGAATCGGGATGTGCGAGATCGTGTCGGATATCCGGATGATCGGGGAGAAAGCGCCCGGACGAGTCTTCAGTAAAATAGCCGCCTTCCGTTACCGTGAGCGAAATGATGGAGCACTCTGGCGAGCTGAGGCGTTCCAGAACCGCCTCGGCGGATTCGGGAGCGTAAAGGTGCCCGACCAGCGAGCCCACAACCCGATACTCTTCGCGATCACTGTCGAGTTCGAGCACGCCATAGAGGTAATCCTGACTTGCCAGCGCATGATTGATCTGCTTGTCATGCGCGAGTAATCCGATGCCGAACTCGCCCCAACGATCCGATGCGCCCATCGAAAGCAGATCGTCCAGATATACGGCAAGATGAGAACGGTTAAATCCGCCAACTCCGATGTGCACAAGCCTTGGACGCGTTAGCTGGCGGTGGTACCGCGGGCGCACCACTGAACCTGGAAGATGGGTGAGTGCGGAAGCTTTAAGAGAAATCGGCGACTGCGAGTCATCAAGGGGCATACCGGTCCCTGCCTGCGCTTGCTGCAATGTGAAACTCCATCATGGCATCTGCCATCGCCGATCCAGGACCGCCATTCGCGCCGTAGCTCTAGCTTCGGTCTAGCACGCATCAAACACTGATCCTCAATTTGCGGGCGGGCGCGTCGTACGCGAAATGCAAGCGCGATAAGTATAGAGACCGCCCTCGCGGCCAGGTCACCACGAGCTAACACTCGCATACGTGCATTCCGCGGGTCGGCGGAGCGGGAAGGTTTAATGGTCGAAGTTACAAATGTTTGAAGCTGAGCAACGGCAGGCAAAATAAAAAGCAGGCAACCAGCCGTTTTGCAGAACACGGCCGAATCCGCTCTCCGCGCAGAGTTCGCCGGCTGCGGAGCAGACTTTGTTCCCGGGCGACCAACACCGCTCGGTCTACGGTTTATAGGTCGGCTGCAGTCGCAAACGATCAGTGATCATGCAAAGGCGCCGGACTGCCGTCAGACCAGTTTGGAGCCACCATGATGTAGGTTGTCAAAGGCTCTGGGGCACCCTGAAACTGAGGGTTCAGGTAAATGGGTGAGTGTTCCGCATCGGCGCCCCATTCCGAGCCGTCCGATCGGCCGCCATAGAACATGAGGTGGGGATGCCAATGGATCACCGCATCACCCAGATAGCTGCCTTTAGCCATCATGTAGGACATCGCTCCAGCCTCGAGCACCGGAAGTTCCTTGCGCGCCACCAGCTCCGTGAGCCTCGCACTCATTTGGGTCTTCGTCAAGCCTGCCAAGACGAACTCGGTCCTCTTGAAAGTGATCGGCAAAACGGAGTGAGCCGCCGGAGGATTGAAGCAAACTGCTCCCCGCACCTTCGGGTTCCAGAACTCCGCCCACTCCATTGGTCCCATCCAACCGCGTTCAACAAGGCACACAAAGCCGTTTTTACCCTTTTGCGTCACCTCGTACCCGTTTTGTTTCAGCACCAATACCGTGGCGTCGCGGGAGATAGCTGCCGGAGCAGCGCTGCGTGCCAGAGTCGCCTCTGCCTCGGCATCGCTGTCCAGATATTCAGTGATGGGCGCCATTTGCCCGTATTGCGTCCTGACGGTCTGCGCATGCACGTCGCCGGTTACGCCAGGGCCCATGGTGAACAACACAAGGCCGTAGAGTACAGCGGCGATGGTTCTGGTGAAATCATAACTGGCTGTTTGCGTCTCGTCGCGGGAGGCTGCGCACGTGCGATGGCAGATAAGGATCCTCCCCGGGCCTGAGAAATACAATACGCCACCATCCTTCCGCATTAAAAGGTCAACTTCATAGTCAACTGCAGCTGCCGCGGATTGCTCGAAAATGCCTGACTCCACTGCGCGAAATTTGCTGAGGTCGGCTCAATTGTCGTTCGAGCCAAATCACCCGCAATCGTACCTGCCCCATAGCTCACGGCAGCGACGTCGCTGAGGTTTCCACCAACGTATTGGGGATGGTTGAAGATATTGAAGGCGCGGACCGAGAACTCCAGATTGAAGCGCTCGGTTAAGCTGAACCGTTTCAGCGCCGTGATGTCGATGTCGTTAATCGGATTCATGGCGAGAAGGCTCCTTCCGCCGTTCGGCAGGGTCCCTTGCGGGGCCGCAACGAATCGTGCGTTGGGATTAGTCGCCATGTAAGCAACAACCGGCGGCGTCACTCCGGAGGGCTCGGCCGGACACACGGGAGCGCTTGGGCCGGAGCAGAGCGGCGTGGCACCCGTCCCCGCATTACTCATTCCAGTAGCGTTTATCATGACGCGATCTGACGCGCTGTCGCCATTCAAGTTGGAATCCACCGCGCTCTGCGGCGTAACCCATTGGCCAGTCTGATATTGGTAAACCGGCGCCAGTTCCCAGTTCCCGACGATATTCTTCATGAACCAGTTTCTGTTCTTGAAGTAAGGCACGTCGTAAATCATGGAAAATACCACCCGGTTTCGATGATCCAGCAGGGACGAAGCGCGTTCCATCCGCAGGTTTTGAAAATCCTGCGGGCGACGCGGCGCGAGCACGGTCGCGTCGAGCGCATCGGTTGAGTCATCTATCGCATGACTCCAGGTGTAGGAACCTTGAAATTGCAATCCGTTCGACAGGCGTCGCGTCAACTGATTGGACCAGCCATGATAGGTGGAGTTCCCGACCGGCATAAATGCCGTTATGGGGCTCAAGAAGCCCGCATTGGCATATGCAGGCACGATGTCTCCGCCATTGCCGTACGCCGTCTGTAGAGCCGGCAAGGCGCTGGTGAGCGAGTTCAGCGTCGCCGGGGTCGGCATCGTAGAGTAAACCGGTAAAGCGTTCGACGGGTTAACCGTAGCCTGCCTGTTCAGCTGAACCTGCATCGGAAGGAACAGACCTCGCGTGCCGACGTAACGGCTTTCAAAGACATACTTGTCGGCAAAGACGTGTTGAATGCCGAAGTTCCAGTTGTAGGCTTGGGGTCGTTTCTGATCCGGAATGAAGCCCGAAGTCGCTGCTCTCGCATCCGCACCCTCCGGGATGGCAACGGACGTGTTAGGCGGAATCCCTCCCCCTGCGAGGAAACCCGTGTTGTTCAAACCGGTTACGTCCACCGTTGAACTGAGCTGCGGAGGCAAAGTGGAACCTCCGAGATTGTCGTAAAGGACATCGTCGGTGATGCCGAACCCAGCCCGTATTGAGGTCTTACCGCTCGTGCCGGGTGAGTATGCGAGCCCGATGCGAGGCATGAAATTTTTCTTCTGCGTAATCGGCGAATGAAAGCTGATGAGACCGGGAACACTGGCGCTCGAGTTCAAGCTCTGGCTATTCTGGCCCAGCGGGATAGACAGATACTCATAGCGCAATCCTAGATTGACGGTCAAATTGGGGTTGATCTTCCAGTTATCGTTCCCGTAAAAGCTGAGATACGCTTGGTTCTGATAGTAGGTCACATTGCCAAGCCCGCGCTGCGCGATTCCATCGGGATTGTAGTCATATAAGTAATCCGACAGGTAAGTCCATTCATAGTCGCCGCGCGCCCGTTGGGTAAAGCTCGAAGGCGAAATTGAACTCCAGCCATCGAAGCCGAACTTGAAACTGTGACTCCCTTTTGTCCAGCTGAGATTGTCCGTAGCCTGATACAGATTCTGAATCGTATACTGGGGTGCGCTCGAATCCGGGCCGAACGCCGCATTGAGCTCATATACGTTTACGTTGGGAAATTGATCCAGGCCAGGGAAGGTTTGATTTCCAGACACCGGAACAGTCTGATTGAAACGATTGAAGCCTAGGCGAAACTCATTGAGGAGCGTGGGCGTGAATGTATGATATTCCGAGATCGTCGCGAGATACGCGTTCACCGGTTCAACCGCGAAGAACACAGAAGGAAATCCGGTATTGTCTATGTTTCCCGTCCGGTTCAAGATAAAGCGGCCGCGCAGGGAATCTTTATCCGAGATGTTATAGTCGACCGAGCCTACCCCTAGCTCGTTGTTTGTGAATGCCGGCAGAGACGAAGAGATTTGTCCTACCGGGATCGTAAGTGCGCCGGGTGCCCCGGTAACTGCAAAGATACCCGTCCCCAGACTCTCGTTACTCCCCGGGCCAGGCGCAACCAGAATCGGCGCCTGGTTAGGCAGTGTGGAAGGAAGAGCTGCTGTTGTGGCTGTACCCAGATACTTTTGAAACTGCGCTACGTTGTTCTGATTAGTCCCCGGCAATCCAGCGAGCGTCGCGTACCCGCCCGCAGTGGGAGCGTAATAGTAAGTCGAGCTGGTTTCGCCAATTGGGTTATACTCGTAATCCACAAAGAAGAACAACTTGTCGCGTTTGATCGGACCGCCGAAGTTTCCGCCAAATCGATTCTCATCGAAGCGGGGATGCAGGGGATTGCCTTCGACAGAGTTCAAATTATCGGCGGCATCGAGATTCCGATTCTGAAAGTATTCGTAAAGCGCCCCGTGAAACGCGTTGGTGCCGCTCTTTACTACCTGATTGAATTGACCCCCCGAAGAATGGCCGAAATCCGGCGAAAACTGGTTCTGCAAAACGCTGAATTCAGAGACGGCGTCGTTTGGAACGGTTACCGCCGGCCCGGTGACTGACAAGACGTTATTGTCCACGCCTTCGATCATGAAATTATTGTTCGTCGGACGCTGACCGCCCACAGACGGCCCCGTGCCATATCCCGCGCCTCCGCTGGTCGTGACACCCGCACTCAGCAGGGAAAGGTTGATCACGCCGCTACCACTGCTGGCCGAAGGTAAGTCGGCGGCCTGTTTAGCTTGAAATGTCGTTTGAATCTGGGATGTCGTGGTGTCGATATTGGCGGGCGACGTGTTTACTTCAACCGTCGTTGCAGCCTTGCCGATCTGCAGCGTCACGTTGGCCGTTACAGTCTGGTTGATATCGACCGCGATGTCATTTACGACCGACTTAGTGAATCCGCCTGCGTCGACCACCACCGAGTACCTGCCAGCAAGCAGGTTCGGAATTCGATATTCGCCAGCTGAAGTGGACACGGTCGCATTTTCCACGCCGGTGGCCATGTTCTTGGCAACCACAGCCGCACCGGGCACGGTGGCGCCAGACTGGTCGTATACCGTTCCCTGAATGTTACCGCTCGTCAACTGGCCGAAAACCCGGCCGTCGAGTGCAAAGAAAACCAACAATACGGCGCTAATTCGCAAGTTCGAAACGCTCATAACACCCGCCCCATTCCATGCCCGTCAGGCAAAGACCCCTACAAGGTGTTAGATCGCTGATTCTCGCCAAACTCATCGGTGCGGCGGCAAAAATTCCCGTCCCGCAGCGCTCGGAGGTTAAGCGGGCAGGTGTAGCGGCAATTCGAACTTGGGGAAGAGCCTCTCCGCGTCCAGAAACGAATTCCAGCCCGCAATGTAATCACCGGAGAGTTCGAGAACGACTAAGGCGAAGGGCTTATGCCCGCCATCGGGGTCTACCTTGTAATGACCAAAAGCCGGCGAACCGCATGCCTCCGTTGATACAAGGCGAGAGCCCCGGCATCCCGAGCCGAAACCCTGCAGCCAGCTTCGCACCGATTCCGGACCTTGCAGCCAAAAAGTGTAAGGAGGCATCGAAAACGTCGCGTCGTCCCGCAACAGCGCCACCATTTGATCCACGTCATACCTCTCGAAAGCGGCTACGTATCGATTCAGCATCCGTTCCTGGGATTCCGTAAGCGTCGATGGCACCGCGCGCCAATTCCGGCCGCCGCGAATAGCGCGGGCCCTTTGAAGTGCGCTGTTCACCGAAGCAATCGACGTGCCCAGTGTTTCCGCCGCTTCGGCCACAGACCAGCCGAGCACTTCCACCAGAAGCAACACCGCGCGCTGTTTTGGGGCAAGACCCTGGAGTGCAGCCACAAATGCAAGTCGGATGCTTTGCCGCAGCATAGCGCGTTCGGAAGGATCTGCGTCGGCCGGTATTGCACGCGCGTCCGGAACCGGCTCGATCCAGTGCGTACGCGGGTGCTCGATCCATTCGCCGCTAGGCACGCCGGCTGGGCGCTCTTCCATCGGGCGCGCACGACGCCTGCGATGCGAGAGTTCAGCAATGCAAACGTTGGTTGCAATGCGATACAACCAGGTCAGTAAAGCTGCACGTCCATCGAACTGATCGGCATGCTTCCATGCTCGGATGATGGTCTCTTGCGTCGCGTCATCGGCGTCCACCGCTGAGCCAAGCATCCGGTAGCAGTGGCCCGTCAGCGCCGGCCGGTGTGCTTCGATCTGCTCGATATCGGCGATCATTTTACGACCAATCTAGCACCGCCGCGGCTGCCGTCTCTTGCAACCCTTCAGCGCGTCTCCGCGACACGAACTCCTAAGATGGATGATCTACTGCAGAGTCTCGCCTGGCTTATCTGCTCCGTCGAATCTTGCTTTCTTCGATCATCGCGTTTAGGTCCGCCGCCGGCCGGATCTCCCACGGCCCATACTTCACGCCTGGGTGTTGAGAGATCAACTCAATGGCGTGATTCAGGTCGCGCGCCTCCAGCACAAGAATCCCTCCCAGCTGCTCTTTCGTCTCTGCGTAAGGACCGTCGGTGACCATAACCCTACCGCTCTGCCGGCCAACCGTCGATGCCGTATTGGACGGTTGAAGAGCCTCTCCCGCTGTGAAATGGCCGTTTGCCCGCAGCTGATCGTCGTATTCGAAGCATTCGTCAAGCATGGCCTTTTGAGCCTCTTCGGTCATGCTTTCAAATTTGCCTTGCTCGATGTATCCCAAACAGATGAATTTCATGATCTTCTTTCTTACGCTCCCGGGCGCTTCATCTTCTAGTCGTCGAGCGACGATGAAATCGACAGCGAGATCACCAGAATTCTTAAGCAATTTCTTTACCCGTCCTGCGAGCTTCCGCATCTTCGTGAGGTTTTGTCAAGATTCGGTCCATCATGCACCCAGCCGCGCAGCCTGCATCAGCAGGTAATTGCGCTCGGGGAGATTCACCGTTTTGCCCGCGGCCGCTCGATAAAATTTGGCCGCTGCTTGCCAGTGGCCAGCCATTTCCAACAGATGTGCGCGAACGGCATCCATCCGGTGGTGTTCAGCCATTCGCCGGTCGCCCTCAAGCGCGTCCAGCAGATTCAAACCCTTTCTCGGCCCGTGCACCATCGCTGCTGCGATCGCGTGATTCAAAATC
Source organism: Terriglobia bacterium (assembly GCA_963723645.1). Taxonomy (GTDB): domain Bacteria; phylum Acidobacteriota; class Terriglobia; order Bryobacterales; family Bryobacteraceae; genus Bog-105. The sequence goes on along the minus strand of CAVRRR010000001.1, from coordinate 1,058,693 downwards.
ACCATCGGGTTCTCCGACATACTCTTCAGGAATTCGTAAAGCGCCAGGATCTGCGGCCAATCGGTATCTTCCGGGCGCGCGGCTTCGTCGTGAACAGCCGCGATAGCCGCTTGCAATTGATAGGGACCGGCGGAGCCTTTCGGCAGTGCGGCCGAAAGCAATGCCACGCCCTCCGCAATCTGTTCCCGATCCCAGAGAGCCCGATTCTGCTGCGTCAGCGGAATTAGTTCGTCGTTTGGGCCGGTTCGTGCGTGGCGCCGCGCGTCCGTCAACAGCATCAGCGCAAGCAGGCCGGCAACCTCCGTATGCTCGGGCTGCAGCCGCAGGGCTATGCGCGTCAGCCGTATCCCTTCGCGCGAAAGATCCGCCCGCAGGAGGTGTGGTCCCGATGTAGCCGTATATCCCTCGTTGAAGATCAAGTACAAAACGTGGAGCACCGACCGCAGACGCACCTCGCGCTCTTCCGCCTTCGGCATCTGAAATGGAATGCCAGACTCCTTGATCGTCTGCTTCGCCCGCGTGATCCGCTGCGCCATGGTGGCTTCCGGCACCAGAAAAGCATTGGCGATTTCAGCCGTGGTTAGACCGCCAACCGCGCGCAGCGTCAATGCAATAGCCGAAGAAGGCGTAAGCGCCGGATGGCAGCACATAAAGAGAAGAACCAAGGTGTCGTCTTCTGCCGGCGCTGCATCCAAGCCGGTCTCTCGCGAGGCCTCTGCTACGGCTTCCGTCTCGCGACGCCTCCGTGCAGTTTCGCTGCGCATACGGTCCGCCACTCTTCGAAGTGCAACCTGTATGAGCCAGGCGCGCGGATTGTCGGGAACTCCGTCCCGGGGCCACTGCATCACTGCTGCTATTGACGCTTCTTGCACAGCATCTTCGGCCGTCTCGAAATCGCGAAATCTTCGCGCCACGAGCCCGAGCACCTGTGGCGTCAGTTCTCTCAGCACTTCTCCAATTGGAAGCTCCGATGATTGTCCCCCCGGCTGCACGATTCCCGTGTCTTTGTCAAAATCCCAAATCGCTATGGCTGCCGAGCACCTGCCGTACTTCAATCGGCATGTTCGCCGGTTTCCCGCCAGGCCCGGGCGCGGCCGACGCACGAGCAGCAATCTTGTAAGCCTGCTCAGGACTCTCTACGTCGACCACCCAGTATCCGGCAAGGAACTCCTTCGATTCCGGAAACACGCCGTCTGTAACGGGCTCTCCGCTCTTGCCCGCGCGAACGAGAACCGCCTTTTGCGGCAAAGCCAGTCCCTTCGTGTCCACAAAAACACCCGCATCCTGAAGCTCCTTGTTGAAACGGTGCATAAATTCCACATTGCGCTGCAGGTCTTCTTTCGACCACCCGGCATACTCATCCCAGGCGTCCTTCTTGCCGTGCATCATCAAAATGTACTTCATAAGTCTGCTCCGCCCGGCTCTAGCCTTCGTCGGCTCTCTAGGATTGCGGAGCGTGAACCGCCAGCTCCCGGACCTCGATCGGCATGTTAGTCGGCACTCCACCGGGGCCCGGTGCGGCTGAAATTCGGCCGGCTATCTCGTACGCCCGCTCCGGCGTCGCCACGTCTACCATCCAGTAGCCCAGCAGAAACTCCTTGGATTCGGGGAAAATGCCGTCCGTGATTGGCATTCCATCCTTCAGGCCGCGCACCACCTTAGCCTCTTGCGGCGCCGCCAACCGTTGCGTTGCGACGAACTCACCCGATTCCGAGAGCTCGCGGTTCAGGTCAATCAAAACCGCCATATGGGCATCGATGTCTTTCTTAGACCACGCCCGGTATCCGTCCACTCCTGCCTTACTTCCTGACATCATCAAAACGTATTTCATCTCTCTTGCTCCTTCCTGTTTTACGCTGCCTCTTGGCGCGTTCAAAAGGTAGTCGGAGTCGCCTCTTGTTTCGCGACATGCTCGCGGCAAGTTTCGTATACAAAAAAATACCCACAGTCCATGTCGATTTAACACCCGTTGGCTGCGACTATAAACGGAGTCGCGAAAACGATTACCGAATCCGTGGCGGTGCTTCCCGGTCTGGTCCATTGAGTGCAAAACATTGGGGGAGGAATCCAAATGGCAGAAGTCTCGAGGCCCATAAACAAGCGCTTCGAGGCACGTTTGCAGAAGTCGCCTGCCAGAGGCGGCTGGACCTACGTCGTGATGCCGGACTCGGCTGCATTCTTCGGCACTCGAGGCTTGGTCAAGGTGCGTGGCGTCATCGACGGCCATCCGTTCCGCAGCTCCTTCATGGCTCTGGGAGATGGCACTCATAAGCTCCCCGTCAAATCGGATCTTCGAAAAAGCATCGGCAAAGAGGAAGGCGACGCCGTCGTCATTCACTTGCAAGAACGAATTGGCGGACCCGTTGGCACGCGCTCCTCCTTGCAAACAGGCAGGAAGTCGAAAGCAGCAGTTGGGCCACCCCCGGAACTGCAAACTTACCTGGCCAAATTACCCACAAGTCTGCGCGCACAGGTGCTGAAGCTGCGCGATACGATTCGCTCCGCCGCGCCGGAAGCTGTCGAAAGTTTCGGTTACGGCATGCCCGCCTTCGCACTCAATGGAAAAAACTTCCTGTGGTACGGCGCCTGGAAGAGCCATCTCAGCATGTATCCACTCAGTGACGCCACCCGGCGTGCTCTTGCCGGGGAATTGACGGAATGTGACACATCGGGCAAGGGGACGGTCCGATTCCGATCGGATAAGGACCTGCCAGCGTCGCTCGTCGTCCGTCTCGTCAAGGCACGTATCGCCGAGCTGCGGAAACAAGCAAAGACTCACCCATGACGTCGGTCTTGGTGTCGTGACGTTCTTGCACGTGGGGCCTCGACGTTCATCATTTTCAGGTGCATCATTGAGGTAAATGATCATTCCGTTGGGCATCCGCCAAGCGCTTCGCAGTCTTCGGACGGGCTGGAGCTTCGCTGCGCTTTTTGTCCTCACCCTTGCGCTGGGTCTCGCTGGCGTCAACACGATCTTCAGCGTGCTAAACACCGTGATCCTGCGTCCGCTTCCGTTCAAGAACGCGGATCGCCTCGTGACCATCACCGAAACGGTGCCTTTCATGGGAAGTGGCCCTCAGATATGCACGCTTGACGAGTTCCAGCGCTGGCAGAAATCCGGTCTCCTCGATAATGCCGCCGCGATCAACACAATGGATTTAACTCTCACCGGCGGGGATCGCGCTGAGCTCCTGCTTGGCGCTCGAGTGACTCCGGAGTTCTTTCGTGTGTTCGGAATCTCGCCGCTTTTGGGCCGTGGTTTCTTACCCGAAGATGCAACCCCTGGGCACGAACAGGTCATCATTCTCAGCCATCAACTGTGGGCGCGCCGGTTTGGAAGCGACCCCGCCATCGTCGGCAAGACCATTCCGTTCAGCGGCGCAAGCATGACTGTCATCGGCGTGGCGCCGCCCCGCTTCGATTTTCCTCGCTTGGCCGATGTGGGTGCCGTGATGCACTTCGCTCCCGAGCAGACGGAATTCTGGACGCCATTGGTCATCACGCAAAAAATGATCGACCAGAACAACTACAGCTACTACCTGGTCGGGCGTTTGCACCCCGGCATCCCCCCGGCCCGCGCTGCCGCGGAGTTTAAGGTTGCCGCCATTCAGAGTCTCGACTACATCGTGGATAGGAATCCGCAATATCGCGAGCCCCTCGAACACCTTGCCAAGATAATCGCGATCCAGGTCACGCCTTTAAGCGAAAGCATGTCTTGGGGCGTTCGGAATTCCCTCTGGATGCTACTGGCGGCTGTCACCTCGCTGCTGCTCTTGGTCCTGTTCAATCTCGGCAACCTGCTAATCACGCGCCACGCAACCCGTCTGCGCGAATATGCAATCCGGCAAGCACTTGGCGGGAGCCGCTGGCAGTTGTTCCGCCAGGCCTTGCTAGAGCAAGGCATCCTTATAGCCCTTGCCTCTGTCCTGAGCTTGTGTCTCAGCGCTTGGGCCATTGATCTGGTCCGCAAGATCGGCGCCGCCCGTGTACCGCGGCTGTACGAACTTTCGCTCGACGCGCATACCGTCCTCCTGATGCTCGGCCTGGCTCTCTCGACCACCGTCGTTTTCGGAGCCCTGCCCCTTCTCGTTCTTCCTGATTCAGTTGGCTGGGTGCGAAGCGAGAGCCGCTCTTCAACCGGCGATCGACGTTCCCAGCGGCTTCGCGCCGCGCTCATCGCCTCTGAAATTGCAGTTTCCACCATGCTGCTGGTCAGCGCCGGTCTGCTCGCCGCCAGCTTCTTGAACGTGCTGAATGTCAACCCCGGATTTGATCCGAAAAATCTGCTGACGTTCAGCGTTTCGTTCAGCCCAAAACTTTACATGAATCCGCCGAAACTGCTGACCGTGCAGCGCGCGCTGCTTGCTCGCATGCGAGCGCTTCCCGGAGTGGAATCGGCCAGTGCCGTGAACGTTCTTCCACTCACTGGCGATTACGAAATTCATGGAATCGCCCCAGCGGGTAAACCGCTCAACAAAGACTCGGGCGCGGAAGCCCGCCTGATCAATCCGCGATACTTCGAAACGATGCACATCCCGCTTATCGCCGGCCGTGCGCTGCGCGAGGACGATTCCGGAAACGTCGCCGTAATCAACCGGAAAATGGCACACCTGCTCTGGCTGGGAGAAGACCCGATTGGCCGCGAGTTCACGGATAACGGCAACGCGCCGATCCGGGTCATCGGAGTTGTGGGTGACGTGCATAGCGGACCGCTCGAAACGCAGCCGATGATGCAGTTCTATCGGTCGTTCGTTGCCTTTCCTGGTTACGCGGACAGTTTCGCCATCCGCACAAAGACCGATCCGCTGAGCCTTCTTCCCACCGTCGAGAAAGCCATCTGGAGCCTCGATCCGGACCTGGCAGTAAGCGGCGTCAAAACTATGGAACACATAATCCGGTCGGCGACCCTGGAGCGCCGCTTCGAAACCGATCTGCTGCTCGGGTTCTCAGGGTCGGCTCTGTTCCTTTCTGCGCTCGGTCTCTTCGGGGTGGCATCGTTTTCAGTCGCGCGGCGTTCACGCGAGTTCGGCATCCGCATGGCCCTCGGCGCAACGGGCGTCGATGTGCTGTGGCTCGAAATAACTCGCCATATCGTGATCGTGGCCGCAGGCCTGGCAGTCGGCCTGTTTCTGTCGTTCGTAACGCATCGCGCCCTTGCCGCGTTGCTGTTTGGTGTTTCCGCGCTAAACCTGAACGTCTACGCGGCCGCTGCTGCGGTCTTGCTCGTTTCCGCCTTGACCGCTGCGCTCATTCCCGCTTTGCGCGCCGCGCGACTAGACCCTGCCATCGTTTTGCGAAACGAGTAACGTCAGCGAATCGCACTTCGAGGTCGTTTACAGCTCTTCAAGAAGCTGCGGCTAATCGCCCTTGCTGTCCATCGATTGCTTCATGTGCTTTGCGCACGCTTCAGCCGCTGTTTGACGCCCGTGAAGTGAATTCTTCTTGTTGACAGCGTAGGCAAACACCACTTCCGATGTCTTGATGTTCGTAAGCTTAACGCTCGCCTGCTCGTCGGAATGAATGTTACCGGTGAAAGCAATCTTCGCCCAACCAGCTTTTTGATGGTCTGAAACGCCCGTAAGTTCGTAATCGGCCTGTGCGCGATCGGTAACGATTGTCACCGGCACCTTTTTCTTTTCCAATGCCGCTGCTAGGTATGTATCAAAACCGTCCGCTGCTTCAATATAAACTTTAGCGCCTTCTGGCAAGCTCGGAGGCGCAGCGTACAGCGCCGCCGACACTAGCAAGCCGAGCGCGATACCGGTTGAAAATATGCGTTTCATGTGTTTCCTTTTTTCCTTCACATAGACATATCGACGAGAAGACCTGCTTCCTTAACCTGATTCCTATGTCAATCAGTACAAGGAAACTCTGACCGGCTACGCTAAGCCTTTCAGCACGATGCGTGTCAGGTTCGTTGTGTTCTGGGTAGCCAGCTGCAAGGCGCTCTCGGGCCGCCGATGCCGAGGTATGCCGCAAGCTAGGGATCAGTGAAGCGACGTTCTACAACTGGAAGAAGCAATATGCCGGAATAGGCATCGCGGAGTCGGCAGAGCTGCGCCAACTGCGGGAGGAGAATACAAAGTTGAAACGTTTGGTGGCGGATCTGTCGCTGGACAAGCACGTATTGCAGGAGATCGTCACAAAAACCTGTAAAGCCTCGAGCTCGACGGCAACGGACACGATGGGCCCCAAGAGCGCTCGTTCTCAGCGCGGCGGGCAGGTTCGACCCAAATTCCCTTGAATCAGCTTCAAATCGTCCGTGCCCGTAAAGCCGTCGTAAGCTCCGTCCGGGGGCGGCGCGAAGACGCCATTTTTCATCGGAAAATCGTACCAGCTCGAACTTGTCGGCTTCGTCACACCAGTCGAACCGGTCTTGTGGAATAGAGTCCAATTGTTTATGTCCTGCTGATTGACGATTCCATCGACATTGCCATCTCCCGGGCACTGCGTCTCAGAATTTTGAATAGAGTCAAGCTCATTTTTGAGAGCCGTGTAATTCTCAGTCTCTTCCTTACTCAGTCCCTTCGTTGGCTCACGCTGATCGAGGATTAGGTTCAGCGCGGGGAAGTCGAGCAGTGGAGTGCCAGGAGCTTCGTTGATTCTGTAGAGCTGTATCGGACGCTCCTCTGGATCGCAAGATTCAGAATTCACCTGAATCAACTTAAATTTGTCATTTCGAACCGCAAGCTGCGAGAGCGGTAGCACTTTCATATTCTTTACGTCGCCGCTTGCAAGCAAATCGCAGCACGAATTGAACGCCTTTGGGGCGCCCGGCCCCCACCACACTCCCCCTTCCGTCGTGCAGAGCGCCTCTTGGGGGAAGATCTGTACGCATGTCGGTCTAGCTTGCGGAATCGAGATCACGCAGGGGCCCGGCCTTTGGTTTCCCGCCGAGAAGTTGATGCCGGTCTGCGTGAAGTTGTACGCGCGTAGACTACTTTCCGAAGGGTTCATCAGATAGGGCAACATCGATACCGAGTCGACGATGCGCGATTTCGGCACAAAGTCCCGGACATTCAGCCCGGCCATCTCCCCGAAGAGCTCATAGAGGTCGGCAACATTCACCATCTTCTGAACGTCGCGATCCGGGCTGTTCACTAACGGTCCAGAGACAATGAGGGGAACCCAGACGCCCGTCTGGTTGACCCAGCCTTTGGCGTGCAGGATGTCAAATGGCGCCTTGACACTCTGCGAATAAGTTCCGTTGTCCCCAATAATGACAACCATTGTGTTGGACGCACCCGGATCGTATGCCAGGGTCCCATCCGGGTTCTTCGACGCGACACCGATTTGGACCAGTAGACGCCCGATTTCGGTGTCCATCGCCTCAACCATCTGATTGCTGAGCTTATGGATATCTGAAAGGCCCGGCGCTGGCTGCGGTGGGTCAGTTTCATTCGTCGTGCCACAACGTATAGCGGTCAGGTCCGGTTCACCAGGGACGAGCGAGTGCGGCACCTGCTGATAAGGCGCATGGATGGTCGCGTAACTGGCAGTTGCCATCCATGGCTGGCCCACAGGTTGTGACTTGACCCAGCTAACCAACGCGTCCGTGGTCTCGATCGGTGAATACATCCGAGCGCGAGAGTCGGTGAGCGGATGCTTGTACACACTACGAGTTGCTAGATCGTTTGTTACGAGATTGAACACGTAGTAGCCGTTTGCCAGACTAAAATTCACTTTGGGCGGAGTAGCATTTTGCGGGCAGTGGGCACTGATCTGCTTAGGCAGGAAGATACCACCCTGTTCCATGCAGGCGCGGCCTGGTGTCTGAGCATCAGCCGTCGATATTACTTTGGGGAGGCGTTTGTCTGGGAAGTAGCACGTCCCTGTGTCGCTTCCACAGATAGGATCATTGCTGCTATTGGGAACGAATCCGCAGCTATACGGACCCATGGGGAAGTCCGGACGTTCGTTGTTGAGTGTCCAGGCTCCTCCGGCCGTGGTGTCGATTGGATGCGGAGCGCCCTCCAGGAAGCCATCGAAATAATCAAACCCCAGCGCATTGGGTGTTCCATCTCCGTACGGATTGTTGGTCGGCCCGGCAAGGTGAAATTTCCCGAACAGCGCACTCTTATAGTGGGCGTTACGGAGAATCTTGGGAGTGGTCACCTCAAAGGGAGACACCTGCGAGTTCGCGAGATCCGTCGTGAGTATAGCGGTGAAGACGTTCGTGCGCAGCGGATACCGGCCCTCGAAGAATATTGCGCGGCTTGGCGAGCATTCAGGCATGGCCCAGACATTTCGAAAGCGAATACCGTGGCTAGCCATCACATCAAGAACTGGAGTCTTTGGTGCGATCACTCCTCCGTAACCGAAGCTGCGCAACTGATCAATGCCAACGTCATCCATAATGATGAACAGAATGTTGGGATGATCTTGCACCGGCGCTGCGTGGCACAGGGGAGCTGCGCCGTTCGCGCAAATGCAAAACGAGATGATTGCGAATAGAGCACTCTCGCGCATATGAATCTTCCTAACTTCCGAGGTGGTTCTTACGACCGAGGTTCTGTGTTGGCCGGCTGCCTGCGGCAGATGGCAAGGATTGCGAACGCAGCCGCCAAGAACCCGAGCCAAAGCGAGGAAGGCTCGGGAACGGGCGCTACGGATATGTCATCCAGAAAGAACGATCCGGGATCATTACGGAATCCGAACATAAGGTCAGTTGAGGTGCCGGTTCCGAGGAACGGGAATGAATAGCTCGCATACGGTTGAGGCGGAATGCTGGCCTGGTCGAAAACCGTGACGCCATTTACCTGCGCCATGAATTCGACAGGGCCGCCGGTAGAGTCTGCTGATACGTTCAAAAAGTACGTGAGACGGTACCTTGTACCGGAAGTGGTGGGGAGAAGCTGCTCGATAAAGCTCGGGGATCCCGCGGCAATCAGATCAGCCGCGTAATTGCCCGAGTGCGGATTTGCGGTATCGACCGTCCCAGGAATCGGATTGCCGGACAAAATCCAGCCAGTGAAGTCGCCAGTTTCGAAGCCGCCGTTAAAGACGAGATCGGCAGAGGCGATGCTGGGAATAGCCAACACAGCAAACGCACAACTCAGTAAAGCAGAGGATTTGACCATAGCTGCCGAACCCCAACGGGCAAATAACTCATCGGGATTATATAGGAACCCTGGAGCAAATACTACGGAAAGACTCCAGGTTCCCCGTTGCGTACGGTACTAGCAGTACGCCCACAGCTCGGGTACTTCACTACATGGTTGCGCGAATCTGAGCGCGAATAAGGCGTCACCACACCCGAGCTTTTTTTGGCGATTACGTTCCAAAGCCTATCGGCAGATCGTCCGTCATCGAATGTGAAAGGCCGCTCCGGCAAGATGGCAAAAAACTCTGGATGCCGTTTACTCGGAGAGGTGTCCACGTCCCCGCTCTTCCTTTCACCCGAAAGTCAAATGTTTACGGAATGGCAAATCGGCCTCGATCCGCCGATCGCTTTCAAGTTGACGTGTTAATGCCCTTGTCGTTGATGTGACCTCGGCGCGCGCATAGCCCGCCGGTAGCGGCCATATCTAGACCCACCCTTAGCGACCAGGGCGGATCTATCTCTTCTGCACCGCCCATGCCGCCCGCCAATCTCAACGTAGGCGACTACACGTCCAAGTGGAAGTTTGTCGCCGAAAGATCAAGCTGTGCGGCGACGGTCGGGCTCTCCATCCGATCTGACGTCGCCGTACCTTATCTGTGCAGGCGAGGATTACAGGATCACGCCTTATTCTCCAATTGCACTCGCCACGTTGAGGAGCACGGCTAGCAGAAGCATGCGCATATGTCTCTTGCTATTGCCGCTCGTCTTGCTCTTCCGGCTGCTCTTCCTCGTCTCTGCCCATTCCGGAGACTGTCCCGTTGAATTTTCCTGTGGCGACAAAAAAGGCGGGTTTGTGCGGGTCATTTGCAGCGGAGGCCACCGGCGTTGTCGTCTCTGTCAGCGTGAGCATGCCGGACGCGTCCTTAAAACGACGGGTTCCGCCAGCGATTTGAAAAATCCTGGTACAGTGCGCCTCCAACACCGCGAAATCGATGCAATCGAATCCCTCTGTCAGCCTGACCTTCAATAGACTTCCGTCCTGGAAGCGAAATACGCCCGCTCCGGCGATGGTTTCAACATAAACCTGATTTGCCGGGCAACTGCTCGACTGCTGCGGAAAATCTCCTTCTGCCTCAACACTGCGAAAAGTGAAGGAGCCTAAGGTGCCTTTCCCGGCGAAATTGAATTCACTGTTATGTTTGTCGCCGGTATGTGGGTCCGGGAACTGCAGATCGATCGCGCTGGCGCCCTCAGTCCCCGAATACGTCATCTTTACGGCCTTCTCTTGTGCGTAGACGCTCGCAACACCGAGATTGAGCATCAGTGCCACAGTTGCTATGTATTTCATATGTCTCTCCTATGTTCTGGGAGGAGATCATGGTAAGACTTTGTTCTCCTTCCACCGGTACAGGCGCAACGGGACCGCAAAAGCGGCCAAATCTTGGTATATTTTTTGTGCCCATGGGGGACGGCCTATCCATCGACGCACGTTCTGCAGAAATCACCGAGCTGTTGAAAGCTTGGAGCAGCGGTGACAGAGTTGCCCTGGACCACTTGGCGGAGCACGTGTATCCCGAATTCCGCCGGATGGCGCGCCGGTATATGAAGACTGAAGGCCAGGGCGGCACCCTCCAGGCCACCGCACTCATCCACGAGGTCTACCTCCGCTTGGTAGGCGTGACCCATGTCGAATGGCACGCACGCGCGCAGTTTTTTGCCATAGCGGCGCAGATGATGCGGCGCATCCTGGTGGACGCAGCTCGCGCTCGGGGCTCCCAAAAGCGCGGCGGAATAGCGCCGAAACTGAACATCGATGAAATCGCCGGCCTGTCACCGGCTACGGACCGGTCCATCCTTGCTCTGGACGAGGCGTTGACCGCGTTCTCGCAGGTGGCTCCGCGTCAGGCCAAGGTGGTTGAGCTGCGTTATTTCGGAGGATTGACGGAGGAGGAGATCGTCGGGGCTCTGGAGATCTCACCGCGCACCGTCCGGCGCGATTGGAATCTCGCCAAGGCTTGGTTACTGCGGGAGTTGAGCCCTCCGGCGAAGACGCCATCGGCAGTGCAGCCATGACCCCGGAGCGTTTCCGGCAAATTGAAGAGCTCTATCATGCCGCCCGTGAAGCCACCGCCGAAGAGCGCGCGGCGCTGCTGGCCCGCACTGATCCCGAGTTGCGACGGGAAGTAGAATCACTGCTTTCACAACACCTCAGTGGCGAATTTCTGGATCGGCCGGCCGTTGGGAACGCCCCCGAACTGTTCGAGGATGCGACCGCCTCCGAATTCACCGCCGGCGTCTGTCTGGGGCCATACCGCATCGAATCGAAACTCGGCGAGGGCGGAATGGGCCAAGTCTTTCGAGCCATAGACACGCGATTAGGCCGCTCCGTCGCGATCAAGATCGCTCATGAGCGGTTTAGTTCACTTTTTGAACGCGAAGGGCGCGCGATCTCGTCGCTCAATCACGTGCACATCTGCACGGTCCACGACGTTGGGCCGAACTACCTTGTCATGGAACTGGTGGAGGGAGAGACTATAGCTACCCGGCTCAAGAGCGGCGCTCTTCCAGTGAAGAGCGCGCACCTCTACGCCTCCCAGATTGCGGCTGCGCTGGCGGAGGCACACGGCAACGGCATCATTCACCGCGACCTGAAGCCGGGTAACATCATGATCGCGAAGTCCGGCGTGAAAGTTCTGGATTTCGGGCTCGCGAAATCGGCGGTGGACGAAAGCGTTGCGGCTAGTCACATTGTCATGGGCACGCCGGGCTACATGGCGCCCGAACAAAGGGAAGGTAAACCGGCCGATGCGCGCTCCGATATCTACTCGTTCGGCTGCGTCCTCTATGAGATGTTGACCGGCCGGCGAGTCGGAGCTCAACGGACGCGCATCTCCTCACGACGGCTGGAAAAGATGGTAAACCGCTGTCTTGAAGAGAATCCTGAATGCCGTTGGCAATCGGCTACCGAGGTGGAGCGAGAACTTGGTAACGTAACCGCCTCAACGAGCCGCTGGTACGCCATTTCAGCCGCCGCCGCTATTCTCGTTGTTTTCGCTGCGGCATACTCCTTCCTCCACCGTGCTCCGAGACTCACAGACAAGGACACTATTGTCCTCGCGGATTTCGATAATAAGACCGGCGATCCGGTGTTCGACGACACCTTGCGCCAGGGACTGTCCGTGGAGATTCAGCAATCGCCGTTCCTCGGCCTTATCTCGGACAGAAAAATTCATCAAACGCTGGCGTTCATGGGACGGCCCAAATACGCGCGGCTGGATTCCGAGGTGGCTCAGGAAATCTGCGAAAGAACTGGAGGTGCTGCTGTCCTGGAAGGCTCAATTGCGCGTGTAGGAAGCCAATACGTGTTGGGCTTCCGGGCAAAGGATTGCAGCAGCGGGAACATTCTCGATCAGCAACAGGCGGTGGCCGCCAAGAGAGAAGATGTGCTGAACTGCCTTAGCCAGATTGCGCGCAAGTTCAGAACCAGGGTGGGCGAGTCGATGGCTATGGTGCAAAGGCACTCGACGCCGCTCGCTGAGGCCAGCACACCTTCGTTCGACGCTATCAAGGCGTACAGCGCCGGCATGAAGGCGCTGCTAGCCTCCGGGAATTTCGCGCCGGCCGTTCCCTTCTTCCGCCGTGCTGTCGAAATCGATCCTGCTTTCGCGATGGCCCACGCTCAACTGGGCTTTGCCTACTACACGAGTGGAGAGCTGGTGCTGGGAGCCGACTACACCAGGAAAGCTTGGCTGCTGCGGGATCGCGTCAGCGATCGGGAAAGATTTTTCATCGACTTTCTCTATGACAGGCAGATAACGGGAAATCTCGAAAACGCTTACCAGACCCTCGAGTTGTGGTGTCAGACTTATCCTCGGCGAGGACCGGACGCAGCAAATCCCCAGGATCTGCTCGGAGGCTTGGCGACCCACGGAACCGGCCGATTCGCAAGAACGATTGAGGCGTCATTAGAAGGAATCACGGCGGATCCCGATTTTCCCATCGTTTATAGCAACCTCGCGCTGGCCTATTTCTTCACGGATCGCTTCTCCGAAGCGGACAGCACGATTCAGCACGCCACTTCGCGAAAGCTGGCGATGCCACTTCTTCAACTCCTTCGCTATCACATCGCGGTGCTAATGGGCGACCAGCAACGGGCGGACCAGGCGGCGGCCTTGGCCCGGTCAGAGGGCTTGGCGGAACACAGGATGACTCACGTGGAGGCTGTAGTTCTGGCTCGTTCCGGCCGCTTACAGGCCGCACGGCGATCATCGAAGCGGGCCGTCGAAGCTGCCCTCGAAGGGCACGCACGTGAGGCGGCAGCGAGCTACACCGCTGCCCGAGCTGTCTGGGAAGCCCTCTGCGGGAATGCTACCGAAGGAAGAGCGGAAGCTACCGCGGCGATTAAGCTTTCACGCGGGCGCGACGTCGAATATGCAGCCGGCCTTGCCCTGGCTCTTTCAGGAGACTTTTCTCGATCCGAGGCGCTTGCCGATGACTTAGTAAAGCGCTTCCCGGAAGATACGTTTGTAAAGTTTACCTACGTGCCGATTCTTCGCGCCTCAGCCGCACTGGGTCGGGGCAAGCCCGCGGACAGCCTGGAACGGCTGGAAATTGCTCGTCGCTACGAGCTGGCGGTGAACGGCCTTGACTTCCCTCAGTTCACGCTTGGCGGTTTGCACTCGGCGTATGTGCGCGGCCGGGGATTCATTGCCGCGCATCGATACGCGGAAGCGGCGGCCGAGTTCCAGAAGGTCCTCGATCATCGTGGGATTGTCGGCGCGGATCCCATAGGCGCTTTGGCTCACTTGCAATTGGGCAGAACCTTCGCCCTCTCAGGCGATAAAGGCAAGGCGAAGGCTGTTTATCAGGAATTCCTCAGGCTCTGGAACGATGCCGACCGGGACATCCCGATTCTCAAGCAAGCCAGGGCGGAGTACGCCGAGCTACAGTGAACGCGATATCGATAGAAGGCGCTCCACGGTCGGCGGTGTTCGCGTAGCTCAGGGCTTCTATCATGGCCCAACTGCAACTTGCAGTCGGCTCCCGGGCAATTTCGGTGAGAACGGTCTGTTCTGCGCGTTCTCGTCTGAATAAGTATAAAGATTTCGAGACGCGCGACGGAACCAGCTTGCGAATTCATCCACCCGCAACTCACCCGCTTTGATCTTTCCAGTCTGAGCTGAGATTTCGGGTGGCTTAAGCATGGGTCCAATCGGCCGCATGAATGACTGTCTATCTTTCCGTTGACGAGTTGATTCAAATCAGTCTGGAGATGGCCCAGTCCTTCGGCGGCACATCCGGTGGTCGCAAGCGCGCCGGTATGGCTATCGTCAAGCAATCAGATATCACGCATAGGATAGGAAAGATTCACTTCTCTTCCTCGAGCCTAAGGAAATACACGCGACCGGCGCTATCGCCGGCAACGATAATGCCTTGCGCGAAAGCGCAGCACGGCACAGCCGCGTCGCAGTGAAATGTGGCCATGCAAACTCCGCTCTCCAGGTCCCGTACCTTCAGCGTGTTGTCCGAACACGCGGAGGCCGCCCGCTTGCCGTCCGCCGTCAGTGCCACGCCAGTCACTGAAGCAGAGTGGCCTTCCAGGGTACGCAGCGCGCGCCCGCTCTCCAGGTCCCATACCTTCAGCGTGTTGTCATAAGCAGCGGAGACCGCCCACTTGCCGTCCGCCGTCAGCGTCACGCGAGTAACCAAACCAGAGTGACCTTCCAGCGTGCGGAGCGCACGCCCGCTCTCCAGGTCCCATACCTTCAGCGTCTTGTCATAAGACGCGGAGACCGCCCGCTTGCCGTCCGCCGTCAGCGCCACGCCACTAACTGAAGCAGAGTGACCTTCCAGGGTACGCAGCGCACGCCCGCTCTCCAGGTCCCATACCTTCAGCGTCTTGTCCTCAGAAGCGGAAACCGCCCGCTTGCCGTCCGCCGTCAGCGCCACGCCAAGAACCGGAGCAGAATGGCCTTCCAGCGTGCGGAGCGCGCGCCCGCTCTCCAGGTCCCATACCTTCAGCGTCTTGTCCTCAGAAGCGGAAACCGCCCGTTTGCCGTCCGCCGTCAGCGCCACGGCAGTAACTGAAGAAGAATGGCCTTGGAGCGTGCGGAGCGCGCGCCCGCTCTCCAGGTCCCACACCTTCGTGTCGTCCCAAGAAGCGGAGAACCGCCCGCTTGCCGTCCGCGGTCAGCGCCACGCCAAGAACCGGAGCAGAATGGCCTTGCAGCGTGCGCAGCGCGCGCCCGCTCTCCAGGTCCCATACCTTCAGCGTGTCGTTCCAAGAAGCGGAGACCGCCCGTTTGCCGTCCGCCGTCAGCGCCACGGCAGTAACTGAAGAAGAATGGCCTTGGAGCGTGCGCAGCGCGCGCCCGTTCTCCAGGTCCCATACCTTCAGCGTGTTGTCGTAAGACGCGGAGACCGCCCGCTTGCCGTCCGCCGTCAGTGCCACGCCAGTCACTGAAGCAGAGTGGCCTTCCAGCGTGCGGAGCGCGCGCCCGTTCTCCAGGTCCCATACCTTCAGCGTGTGGTCATAAGACGCGGAGACCGCCCGCTTGCCGTCCGCCGGTAGCGCCACGCCATTAACTGAAGATGAGTGGCCTTCGAGCGTGCGCTGAAGTTCTGTCCCTGGAGGATGCAACGCCCCCTGGAGCGGACGCAGCCAGGGCCTTGCCGCGCCTCTGGCGATTTGGTCGAGGAAGTTCTGAACCTTGGGAGAACCCTGATACGGCAGTAATCGCCCGATTACTTGCGATGGATATTGTTGTGGATCGCTCTGAATGACGTGCCCAGAGAGCCGAATCGCTTCGTGAATCAGTTTGAGGGAGTCAGGCTCGGGAAAGCGGGCGCGAACGTAATCGAGCTGCAGGTCGTGCAACTTGATTCCTCGCGCTGGATCTGCCGCAGATTCCCACGTCGCCAGCGAACGCTCCACGAAATATCGAGCGGTGCGCCGCGCCTCGGCTTCTTTCACAACCCAAAGAGCTTGCAACACCGCCAAAGGGGCGAGTACGTCTTCTAACAGCACGGCCAGCGTCACATACCGCTCCTGCATTTCCTGCGGCATGGCTTGAATACTGACGGCCAGACTCTTGAAGAAGCTCTGTTGCCCGGACGGAAGTTGTTCCTCAATGGCGCTGATATCGGCCCTTTGGAGCGCATCGAGCGTGTCGCGCCACTGAGGCGGCGATAGTTCGCGCAGGCTGCCTCCGATTTGCGCCACGGCGGCGGCCAATCCATCACATTCACGGATGATCTGATCGGACTCGGGCGGCAATTCCGCGACCTTTTTACCCGCCGAGCGCGCCAACAAGACACGGGCTTCGTCATCAGGTAGCAGGTCTGCGGCGTACTTGCGCTCTGTGACTGCCTTTGCGATGCCGCCATCACGCGTAGTGAACAGGAAGCGGGACCGTGGAGCATCGACCAGCAACGGCTTCAGATCTTCCACATTCCAGACGTCGTCTACCACTACTAATGCGGCCTTGTCGCGCAGGATAGTGCGGTACTGGTTCGCGCAGGCCTGCTTGGTATCCCACCCGCGCTCGACGTCCTCTCCTAGCGCACGCCCAACCTCCCGCATTCGCGCCACGAAATCGCTGTCCCATTCGCGGCCGATCGTGACCCACGCAACGCCATCGGGAAACGCGCGCTGCAGAACTTTGTCCCGGCAGAGCGCCGATACGAGGACGGTTTTTCCGATGCCGCCCATGCCCGCAACCGCTGTGACGGCGATGTTGGTTTCCTGCCCTTCTGTGAAGACCAGGTCGCGCAGGTCGGCGATAGCCTTTTCGCGCAGAATAAAGTTCTGAGGCAGAGGCGGAACGGTGTCGTAGCGCAGTGGACTCCGTTCGAGTGGAGGGCTCACTCTCTGCACTCCCAGATCGGCTAGGAGCTCGCGCTCTTGTTCGGGGAATTTTCGATAGTTCAGAGTGAACAGGTGGAGAGGACGCGGCGCCTTGGGCGTGGCCAGGACGGGGATGACACGCTTCCGTCTTCGAGAGCCCACATTTGTTCGGCGCGGCAGACTTCAGAGATATAGGAGTCTTCGCTGAGCACCGCAATGAGCACATCGCAGTTGTCCAACGCGGCTTCAATCTCTTTACTCCACGAGGCGCCGCCGCGAATCCGGTCCGTGTCGAGCCACACAACGCAGCCGGCGGCATTGAGTGTGTCCCGGAGCCGATGCGCCGTGCCGGACCCGTCTTTCCGCGCATAAGAGATGAACACGCGACGGGGCGCCCTTTCGGCTCTGGGCTCGGCTTCGGCGCTGGCCGCCATAAACGAACGATTCTAGCCGATGTCGGCGGAAGGGCACGAGTTGCCCTCATGTATACAGCGCAGCCAACGAGGCGAGGTCAATGATCGCAGGGAGTCCCTACCTTGACGTCTCACGCGTGATCCGGAAATCGGAGGATCGAGGTCAACTTACCGGGAGTAATCCGTTTCAATTCCAAGTGCCCCGATCCTTGTGGAGGAACCGAAACGGGGTTCGGCGATTCTCGCCGCCCGCTTTTAATCCGCACTACCACAACAATGTACGGCCAGCTCGTTCGACCGTAGATACCATGGTTCGTTGTGCTCTAGAGCGAACCTGTCTACCGCAATGACCCTTTCGAGAACATATTGGGCCACGCCATGCCATTCGCCTTTTCCCAAGCGTCGGTCAAGTGGCGACTGGTAGGACTACAACAGAAAGGACGATAGATTAACTGGGAGTGTTCGGCGATAACCTGTTTGAAGATTTAGTTGGATACTTCGCATCGACGGGGGACCAAGAATCTAAGGTTGTGGACTTCCCGAACTTCGACCCAGCGCTGGGGTCGCGTTTTCTCAACGGATCGGAACACATTTTTGAGGGCAACGAAGATTTTACAATTATCGATCCGTTCTCAGGTGTTATGCCCGTCGTGCTGGATCACCGATTTTTGATCCGGAAGGAAGAACGGGTCGCTTTTTCTGTCAACATTCTCCTTGATTCTAACGTGGTCTCATATCTGCACCAGTATGTAGCCGACACAAGCGGAAACTTCAGGGGCACCCAACGAGGTATAGCGACGCACAAGCTGATTCGGAAGCTTGTGGAGTACGCGGAGCGGGGATGGACGTTCAATGCGCTTTTTTATCTCCTTGAGGCTGTCAGCAAGAATGACTTCCTGGCAGTGTATCCGCATGCCGCATCGCTGGGCAAATCCATCAAAACCCTTCAACTGATGGATCGGGAAGTATTCCTGCAGACTGGCCGAATCGAGATGGGCGACGAGAAATACAAGGCGTTCTCAACCCTGCATCACTCGCTATCGCTCGAGGCTGTGTCGGCATCCGACGCCCTGCACTTCTCGACGGGGCAACTGAGATCGCAGGTGCACGTGATGATCCAACTGACTTACGCAGCGCTGCTGAAGATCGTCCTTGTGTCGAACGAAAAGTGTCCTGCACGCAAGAAGCTTGAGAAAATATTTCAATTCATGCACGAGGAACTCGGAGTCCACGGCTCCTGGGAGACTTTGTTGGCGTGCTTGAAGTTCCGGGGCCGTGCGGGCTCTTTCTTGAGCGCTAAGCAGGACAAGAATAAAACTGAGAGAGCCTTGCTCGCCTCGGCGTGGGACCTGCACTTACTGCGTCTTCCTGCGGTTTTAATCCTAAACGAAGGTTGCGAACACACGAGCGTGTCGTACGTTTGTACGGCGGAAAAGACACTTCAGAGACTCGGGGGGATGCGAACAATCAGACGGGTCTATACTGGACGCCTCAGACTCCCGCCGCTTTTTCAATTAGATGCCGACCTGCTAACCCAGCAGGTCGGGAAGGAACTCGCTGAGACATGGATCCAATTGAGTAGATCGATGGTGTTGAACGGCCCTCTACGAAGTCCTATTCCCGAACACACGTTGCAACTCCTAATCTCTGACCTGCGAGGGCAGCTTTAGCCCAGTTTAGCGGAACAGACTCTCCACTGAATCAAAGAGGGGATAGGATGCCGAGTTCCTGAAGGGAGAAGTCTATACATACGAGAATGCTTGCCCACTGACGTAACGCGCTTTGAAGCTTAACATGCGAAATCAGCGTGGATGCTCTACAAATTACTTCCCACAAACGCCGTAGACTCCTCGAATCACGAGTTTGCCCGGATCCCCGAGTACTCGATGTAGCTCTGAAGAACCGGCTTTCGACCAAGTCATACGAACCCAACGAACCCCACGTTTTTACCTCAAAAATCACCCATTTTCGCCCTCAGTTTCGCCTCGAAACCCCCCCTTTTCGCCCCTGAATTGCCCCAAAATCCGCCCTTTTTGTACCTTCCAAGACACGCCCATTATAGCCAGGAGGCCTGTATTCGCCGATCCCCAAAACTGGCTTAAATGAGTGAAAATAAAAGCCAAAATAGATCACGCTCGCCGTGTGACTGCGCTTTTCACGTGCCGCTGAGGCCCATTTCCACCTACCGACCGCAGCAGCTTTTTTATTAGGCGGTAGGAACATCCCGTCGCAGTGAGAAACTAAGGGTTCTCCTCACCCCAGCTATGAAATCGAGCGCTCTAGGCAAGACACTCCTGATAGGCTGCTGCCTCCTCGTCGCGAGGCCAGCTTATCCCTGGTGGGAGACCGGTCATCGCACCGTCGCGCGCCTCGCCGCCGCTCACCTCACGGCCGCCGCCCGTACCCGCATCGCTCGCATCCTGAACGTCCCCGATTCCCCCGACGCCGTCGCCGATGCCCTCAGCGCTGCCTCCACTTGGGCCGACGACACCAAGGCCGAAACCAAAACCGGCGCTTGGCATTTCATCGACCTCGCCCTCCAGGACGATAAGTCCGACATGCCCGAACGCTGTAAAGACGACAACTGCGTCACCGCCCGTATCCGCCTCTTCGCCGCTCAGCTTTCGTCACACACTCCGAGCTCCCCCGCGAGTGAACTCGACGCACTTCGTTATCTCGTCCACTTCGTCGGCGACGTCCATCAGCCGCTCCACGCCATTTCCGACGCGGACCTTGGAGGTAACTGCGAACACGTCGATCCGCCCGTCGCGACCGCGAAAAATCTGCACGCTGTGTGGGACGGCGCTATCGTCAATGCGCTTGGTGAAAGCGATCGCGACCTCGCTGCCGATCTCGATCGCAACCTCCAATCCTTCTCGCCCCAGCTGCGCGCCGATCTCGCCCTCGGCACTCAGGACGATTGGGCTTGGGAGTCTCACAAGCTCGCGATCAAAGACATCTACGAAAAACTCTCCATCCCCACCGAGCCCGTCATCTTCCCTGCGAACTGCCAGGCCGCTCCTCTCGCCGTCTCGAACCTCACCCTTCATCTCCAGACCTCTTATCTCGATGACATGAAGCCCGTCGTCCGCGAACAGCTCACCAAAGCCGGTCTTCGCTTAGCTCGCCTCTTAAACGAGGAACTATGATCGACAATATGCATTTCTCCGCCATTCGACGCGGCTCGATTCGCACTGCTCCCCTGCTGCTCGCCACAGCGCTTCTGGTGTCCGGGGCCGCGCAGCGAACGCTCACCGTCAACGATGTCGACCTGATCCATGATGTCGCGAACCCGCAAGTCTCGCCCGATGGCAAGTGGGTCGCCTACACCGTTTCGACAATCGACAAAGAGGCCGACAAGAAGGTCACCCACATCTGGATGGCGAATTGGGAAGGGAATCAGGAATTGCAGGTCACCAACGGCCCCGATTCCGAGAGCTCACCCGGCTGGAGCCCCGATGGCAAGTATCTGTCCTTCGTTTCGTCCCGTCCCGGCGAAACGAAAGGCTCGCAAATCTGGATCATAGATCGCCGCGGCGGAGAAGCGCGCCAGCTCACTCACATCAAGAACTACAGCATCACCGATTACGACTGGTCGCCTGATGGACTGAAGCTCGCTCTCGTGCTTCGCGAAAAAGATGAGCCCGAGGAAGACAACAAGCCGGCCGCCGGTGCTGCCCCAGCCGCTCCGAAACCGCCTAAGCCCATCGTCATTGATCGCTACCACTTCAAGCAGGATATTCAGGGCTATCTCAACCGGAAGCACAACCACATCTACCTGTTCGAGGTCGCTACCGGCAAGCTCGATCCCGTCACTACTGGCAGCTTCGACGAGAACAATGCAGTCTGGTCGCCCGATGGAACCAGGCTCGCCTTCATCAGCAACCAGGATCCTGACCCTGATCGCACCGACAACACGGACGTCTTCGTTGTGGACGCCAGGCCGAACTCGACGCCGGGCCGCCTCACAACCTACGCCGGTCCCGACTCCGGCCATCCCGCCTGGAGTCCCGACAGCAAACTCATCGCCTACCTTCAGGGCAGCGAGCCGAAGTACGGCGCCTACAACATGAACCGCCTGGCCGTCGTTCCAGCGGATGGCGGTTCATCCAGAATCGTCACTGCCAGGCTGGATCGCGGAGTCTCTGCGCCGGCGTTCACCGCAGACGGTGCTTCACTCACTTTCCTGGTCGCCGAGGACCGCTCCGAATACCCGGCCGAAGTGCCCGTTTCCGGAGGCGACATCCGTCGTCTCCTCAAGGAGCCGCTGGTCGCCTCTTCACTCTCTGTGAAGGCCGGCCATACCGCGCTTCTCGCCTCCACCGACCCCGCGCCCAACGCCATCTTTGCCCTGGGCGACAGCTCTCTCCGGCCGTTGACTCATAGCAACGACAAACTCTTGTCCGAACTCGCGCTCGGCTCGGTCGAAGACGTCAGCTTCGGCAGCACGGATGGCGCGGAAGTGCATGGCCTTCTCACCAAACCGGCCAACTTCAACCCCGCTCAAAAGTACCCGCTTCTGCTCCGCATCCACGGCGGCCCCAATGGGCAGGACGGGCACGCCTTCAGCTTCGAACACCAGTTGCTCGCAGCCAATGGCTATCTCGTCCTCGCTGTCAACTACCGCGGTAGCGCCGGCCGCGGACATCAGTTCGGTGAGAGCATCTTCGGCGACTGGGGTCACAAGGAAGTAGCCGACCTGCTCGCCGGCGTCGACCACGTCCTCAAAATGGGCATCGCCGATCCCAATCGCCTTGGCATCGGCGGCTGGAGCTACGGTGGCATTCTCACCGACTACACCATCGCAACCGATCGCCGTTTCAAAGTCGCTATCAGCGGCGCCGGCAGCGCCAACCAGATTTCCATGTATGGCATCGACCAGTACGTCTTCCAATACGACAACGAGATCGGTCCGCCCTGGAAAAATGAATCGGCGTGGATCAAAATCTCTTATCCGTTCTTCCACGCCGACCGCATCCACACTCCCACGCTCTTCATGGGCGGCGATAAGGATTTCAACGTCCCGGTCATCGGCGGAGAGCAGATGTACGAAGCGTTGCAGAGCCTGCACGTCCCGACCGAACTGGTCATCTACCCGGGCGAATTTCATGGCTTCACCCGTCCCAGCTTTATCCGCGACCGCTTTCAGCGCTATCTCGCCTGGTACGCCAAATACCTGAACCCCGGGGACTCCGGGAAAGTAAGCGCTTCGCTGAAGTAATCTAGCTCTGCAGCGCCGGCACTTCGCTGGTCGTTCGGACTGCGCCTACCGGCAGCGTCACTTCGAAGCGCGACCCGCGCCCGACCTCGCTTCTGACCCGGATCTCGCCCCCGTGCGCCTTCACAATCGCGGCCACAAAGCTCAATCCGAGCCCCAGGCCTTTCTCAGGATTCGGGTCCGGAACCCGGTAGAACCGGTCGAAGATGTGCGGCAGATGAATCGAAGGAATCCCGACTCCGGAGTCTTCTACGGTTAACCAAACCAACGAGCCCCGTGTTTCCGCCGCTGTCCGCACCCACCCGCCTGCCGGTGTGTACTTCAGCGCGTTCGAAAGCAGATTCGTAATAACCCGCTCGACCTGCGTCCTGTCGCCTTCGCAAAGCACCGCACCTTGCACGGCATGCGTCAACGTAACCTGGCAGGCCTCGGCCGGGATCTGGAACTGGTCCACCAGTTCTCCCAATAAGCGGCCCAGGTCGAGGACGTTTTTCTTGATCGGAATCTGCCCGGATTCCGATTGCGAAAGCAGCAACAGGGCGCGCACCAGGTTTGCCAGCCGCTCCACATCCTGCAGTGCGTTCTCGATCGCTTCCTGCAGCTGCTCCTTGCGCGTTGCCGTGAAGAGCGCTACTTCGAGTTGCCCCTGAATGGCCGTCAAGGGCGTTCGCAGCTCGTGCGAAACGTCGGTCGAGAACTGCCGTATCTGCTCGAACGAAGACTTCAGCCGCCCGCTCATGGCGTTGAACGAGTCTATGAGCCGGTCCAACTCGTCGTCTGCGCCTCGTTTCGGAATCTGCAGCCCTAGGTTCGAGCCCGTGATCTCTTGCGCCGCCTGCTCCACTCTTTGCAGACCTTTCAGCGCCGTCCCGGCCGAATACCAGCTCACGAGCGCACACGCGACAAGCGCAATCGGAAAGAAGACGAACCAATTGCGCTGGAACTTGTGCAAGACGAGCCGGTCTTCCGCCAGGCTCCGACCCTCTGCGACATACCAGCGGCGCGAACCATGTTTGGCGTCCGTCATCGTGCTGCTCAGCACCTGGTACGGTATGTTGTCCGTGTCGTGAATCGTCTTCAAAACGGGCTTGTGAGTGCGCTTGATCTGCGCCATTTCCGACAGAATGGTTTGCCGGTCCCAAAGCGCCTTCAACTTGGGATCTGTGGTCGCCCAATAGAGGTGTCCCTCGTCATCGGCAATCACGTAAACGGCGCGTAGACGAGCGAGTTCCGCCACCTCTTCGGGATCGCTCTGGTCGACCTCGTCCCACAACGGCTGGCCCGCGTCGAACGTAAACCAGCCTTTCAACGCTCCCAATTGGCCGCTCAGTTGGCTTTCGCTCTGGTTCTCGAGCACCGTCCGCAGCGTCGTTGTCGACACCCAGCCCATGATTGCCAGCACTGCCGTTGGGATAAGCAGAAAGATAACGGCCAGCCGGAATCGCAGTGTCCGGAAGAACCTGGTCAGCCGCAGCCTAAAGGAGTGCATCGCCGGCCTGCCTATGTACTGAGAGCCTCAACCGCCGCCGGCGTCTGCTGTTCCGGCATATCCAGCATGTAGCCGATCCCGCGCACGGTGTGGATCACTTTCGTCGGATACTTGTCGTCGATTTTGCTCCGCAGGTGCCGGATGTAGACATCCACGATGTTCGTCAACCCGTCGTAATCCATATCCCACACGTGCTCGACAATCATGGTGCGGCTTAAAGGCCGTCCCCGGTTCCGCATCATGTATTCAAGGATGCTGAATTCCTTCGGAGCCAGTTCAATGTTTTCGCTATTTCGCGTGACCTTACGCCGGATGCAATCGAGCGTCAGATCTCCCACCTGCAGCCGCTCGGGTGTCGGCTGCCCGCGCCGCAGCAGAACCCGCGCGCGAGCGAGCAGTTCGACGAAGGCGAACGGTTTGACCAGGTAATCGTCCGCGCCTTGCTCCAGCCCTTTCACCCGGTCATCCACCGAATCCCGGGCGCTCAGGATCAGCACCGGCGGGATCGTCTTGCGATTCTTGATCTTTTGCAGAACCTGCAACCCGTCGATGTCGGGCAGTCCCAAATCTAAAACGATGAGGTCGTATTCGGTGACGTGCACTCTCTCGATTGCGTCACCGCCGCTATGAACAACGTCAACCGCGTAACCGGCGCTCTGCAAACCGCGCGAAAGGAAGTCCGCGATTCGCTTTTCATCTTCCACTACGAGTACGCGCATATATCGATGCTAATCTCCGGAGGCGCCTCTCGCCTGCGGAGCAGGCTGCCCGAAGAACGCCCCCACGGATTTGATGCGTGTCCTTCCAACCGAAAGTACAGTCATTAACGCGATCAGCAGCACCGTGAACGTCAATACCTGGGGCACAGACAGAGCTTCCTTCCAGATACCGAGCCAGCGGCCATACACGATTTCGATATGCACCCAGTACACCAGCAGCGAAGTTGTGCCAATCTGGCGAAACAGGCTCCACTTTTGCGCAGAAGCCAGGTTGACCCAGAGATAAGCCACCGCCAGCATCACCAGCACTACACCAAGTTTGATCAGGACCATCGCCGGACTGTTCAGCCAGAAATCGCTCTTGGCGTAAATCGAATACGGCAGGCCTGCGAAGTAGTTGGCGGCTATGATCAGGCCGATGCCCACGCCTAACGTCCACTGCATCGCGCGGCCCATGTCGTCCTGCTTAATCAGCCGCAACACGCTGCCGAGCGCCAGGCCGAACGCCAGAAAAGCGGCCCACGGGAAGAAGCCGAAATAGTTGTAGCTCGGAAAGAAGTAGGATCGCAGCATCCAAGGGACGCTCGACGGCGGAATCATGCTCACGAGCGGCGAAAGCCCTGCCACCACCAGCCCTAGAATCGTGCACAAGCGCACCCGTTCCAGCGTGGTAAACACTGCCATCGGAGCAAAGATCAGCATCGCGAGCCCCATGCAATTCAGAATGTCCACCCGGAGCAGTTCCCCTGCCGGACTGGTCGGAAACCCGAAAACATAGAGCTGTATCCGGAACAGAAACGCGATCAGAAACAGGTAGCGCGAGCGCTTCAACGCCCCAATTACACGTCGCCAGGAAGTAGCGCCCCGCCGTTCCTGGCTGTCCATGAGAAACGCAAACGTAATGCCGGTGAGAAGAAGGAAAATGGCCGGCGGCATGCCTCCGAGGAACTGCGAAAGGACAAAAGGGCCTTTGGGGCGCAGATCGGTCCGGGTGAACGAGTCGAACACGTGGCCCTGCAGCATGATTACGGCCGCAAATCCGCGCGTCCAGTCGATGAACGCGAGACGCCCGGGCGATTTTGTCTTTACTTCGCTCGCAGCTGAACCTTCAGGCAAGTTCAGTCCTCTTCTTAGGAATTCTGCTTTTTGGCTCCGGCGGGCAGCTTCAGTTCGAGCTTGCCTTTGATCGCCGGCTTCAGATTGATGTCGCTATACGCCACGATGCGATAGTTTCCCGAAGGCTCAAAAAATTCGTGCTGGATCGGATACGCCGCATCATTCGGCACCCACATCTCGATCTTGCTGAGCCGTTTGGCCACTTCGGCGTTCTTCGGCGCCAGCGCCAGTTTGGTAGTGTCGCGGCCATCCACTTTTTCTTGCCCTTCGGCCACCACCGTGTAATTGCTTGCCAGATCTTTCCCCGAGGAACCGAAACCCAGCAGCAGGAACTGTGTCAGCACATCGGAATTCCGCCCGACGTCATAATCCTGATAGCTCTTCAGCTTGGGATAGTAAATCCGAAGGAGTTTCCCGAAAAACCCAATCTGGCGCGCATCGCTTTCGCCTGAGAAATCAAGAACCGCCCGCACGTCCTGGCTTTTCAGTCGCTGCATCCGCAACGTGCCACTCTCGACCGTCGTGTCATTAATGATCGCCGTATGCGTGGTCATCTTAATGTTGGCCGACATGGCATGAAAATTCGGGGCAGCCTGATCCATCCGGGAAAGGACCGCCTCCACGCTCTGGCCGTAGAGACCGGAGCCTGCTAGCAAACACAGCACAGGCAGAATAATTCGCATGACGCTCTATCTAAGACGGGCTCCTTTAGGGCGCAGTGTACGCGATAAAGCCCTTCAGTTCCTGCTCGGCATCGTCGCGTATCGGTTCGATTCGAACGACGTGCCACCGTTTCCCTGTGCGTTCGTGAATCAGCGATTCGGCTCTTTTCAGCCGCTGCTGCTCGGGAACATTTGCCAGCAGACCCGTCGCTATGAAGACCGAATTGGAGCCGTTTTGAGATGACATCAAGATGACGCTCGATGCCTTGGGCTGATCGTGAAACCACTCTCGAGGCGTGGCAAAGATGAAGATGAGAATGAGCCCGACCACTATGTCGTATTGCCAGGAGCCTCGGGCAAAATCCCAGAAAGCGAGGCGGCCGCCTACACTAACAGCCTGCGCTTTGCCCGCTTCCGTCACCTACCGGATTTTAACATTGCAGAAATACGCCGTAATTATCCCCCCTAGTACTTTCGCATCACCGCGAGTACCCGGCCCTGAATCTGCAGGTCTGCAGGGTTAACAAAAATCGGTTCCATCGAGGAATTGGCAGGCTGCAGTCGAACCCGGCCGTCGCCTTCCTTGTAATACCGTTTGAGCGTTGCCTCGCTCCCATTTACGAGTGCAACCACGATCTCCCCATTTTTCGCACTGGAGCTCTTCTCAATCAGGACGAAGTCTCCGCTGCAGATATGATCTTCGATCATCGAATCGCCGCGAACCTCGAGGGCAAACGTGTCCTCGTTGCCAGCGAAATCGGAGAAGTGGAGTACCTCTTCGTTCGGAATCGCCTCAACGGGCGCGCCCGCCGCGATTCGGCCCAGCAGCGGTATGCTTTCGAGTTGAGGATGACCCGCTGAGTCCTGCTCTTTGTAGAAACGTTCCCCTACTTCGAGCGACCGGCTGTGATTGTAATTTCGTCGCAGATACTGCTTTGTCTCGAGCGCCTGAATGTGCTTGTGAACCGTGGCAAGCGATGCGAGTCCCAGACCGGCCGCAATTTCCTCATAGCTCGGGCTGTAGCCCTGCCGCCGGATGAAGCCGGATACGAAATCCATCAGTTCCTTCTGTCTGCGTGTGAGCGCCATCCGCCCTCCTTTTTCCAAGTGTTGGCGAATAAAGAACGAAAGTCAACTACTGTTTCAAGTGCAAGTACTGGAAGTTCTTGCGTTTAAGTGTTGAGCGCTGCCGCAGCAGAGGGTGACTCTTGCCAGGACACCGACTCTGAAAACTACGCATCTATGTTTCAGAATATGGGCGCTCGGGTGTTGCTTTACGTGGAGGATGAAGATGCAGCATTCGTATTGTTCGAAACGGCCGTCCGGACGGCACAGATCGATGTGCAGCTGCATCGGGCTTCAGACGGCGAACAAGCCCTTGAGCTTCTGCGCCGGGCAGAGTTCAATGGAAGCATAAAGCCCGATCTGGTCGTCCTCGATCTTAACCTGCCCCGCAAAAACGGATTCGAAGTCCTGACCGAGATCAAGAAGGACGATGACCTACGCACGATCACCGTGATCGTTTTCACTTCATCTTCGCTTTCGGCCGATAAGCGTAAGTCGCTGGCGCTCGGAGCGCAAAGCTTTATTACGAAGCCATTCACCTTTGACGGGTTTGTCGAGGCTGTCAAGACAGCCTGCTCCTATCTGCCGGTGCAGTAGGAGTTGCGGGCGGCGCCGCTAGTTCATATTCATGCCGCACACGCCGCTGCCGCAAACGTCGGTGCCGCACATCCCACTACCGCAGGCACTCGGCGCCGCCTCGGACCGGGATTTGCCCGATTGAGCAGCGAAGGTCGAGTATTGGGTGGTCAGGTGGTCTTGTCCACAAGAGGGGCAGCGAACGGCTTCGGCTTCCGCACTCCGGCGCACCAGTTTCTCGAATTTGCTTCCGCAATCGTCGCACGCGTATTCAAAAATGGGCATAACTCCAATTTACCAGCGCTTCGGACCTAAATTTTCGCACCGTAACCCGCCAGGAGGAAATCAAGAATAATAAGGTATGGAGCGCAGATCGTTTCTCAGAAACACGTTCGGGGCGGCTGTGGGACTAGCCTTGGCGGGTAGCAGCACGAAACTGTCCTTCGGGTTCGGTAAAACCATAAAGCTGGTGAACTTTTCGGACTCGGGTCAGCGGAAAGGGGTTGTAGAGGTGGAGAAGGTCGAGAAGACCGATGCCCAATGGCGGGCAAAGTTGACGCCGGAGCAGTACGACGTCACGCGGCAGGCTGGTACGGAGCGGCCCTTTACAGGCAAGTACTGGAATAACCACGAACACGGGATCTATCGCTGCGTGTGCTGTGGGAATGCGCTCTTCTCTTCCGATACCAAGTTCGAGTCAGGCACCGGTTGGCCGAGTTTCTGGGCCCCGATAGCCAAGCAGAACGTTCAGACTGTTTCCGACTCCAGTCTCGGTATGGTGCGCGAGGAAGTGCGCTGCGCTCAGTGCGAAGCACATCTGGGACATGTATTCGATGACGGTCCGCGGCCTACCGGTCTGCGCTACTGCATGAATTCCGCGGCACTCGATTTTGTAAAAAGCTAGTCAATCCTTGCGTGACCACCGCTGTTTCTAAGAATCTCCGGCTGCACACAGCAGAGACACTGCCGTTCCTGCGTGCAGCGCGAAACTTGATAATTCTTCTGCCGCCGGGCTATGAATCGGACGAGGATCGTCGCTATCCTGTCCTCTACCTGCACGATGGCCAGAATCTTTTCGATCCGGCGACTGCTTTCCTCGGAAGTGATTGGGGGCTGGCTGAAGTTGCCGAAGAGCTGATTGAGACTGGCCAGATAGAACCCTTGATCATTGTGGGAATCTACAACGGCGGTGAAGATCGAATTAGGGAATACACACCCATGCGCGACCGGCGCGGAACCGGGGGTGGGGCGCGTGCCTACGGCAAGTGGATCGTTCAGGACCTGAAGCCGTTCATCGACCGCGAATACCGCACCTTGCCCGATAAAGCGAATACCGGGCTTGGCGGGTCGTCGCTCGGCGGCCTCGTAACTTTATACCTGGGCCTCCAGTATCCTCGCATTTTCGGAAAACTGATCGTCATGTCGCCATCCATCTGGTGGGCGCAGCGAGCCATCCTCAAGGATGTCAAGAAGCTTCGCGAAAAGCTGCGGCTGAAAATTTGGCTCGACACCGGCACCTGCGAAGGCCAGCGGCCTGAAGACTGCCTGAAGAACACCAAGGAGCTCTGCCGGACCCTCGTCACCAAAGGATGGCAGCTAGGTCGCGATCTTGCCTATGTTGAGGACGAAGGAGCGGGGCACGACGAAAAAGCCTGGGGTTTTCGGATGCGTCACGCCTTACAGTTCTTGTTTCCGCCAATCACTGCCGGACAGCTCGAGACGAAGCGCGATACAACTCGTGACGCTGGCAGCAGATTGCAAGAAGTATGGCAAGCGCCAGCACCGCCGCCGGTTGATTTCGCAACAGAATGAACTGGCTTGGAGATGGCACAATAGCGGCTGCTCCCAGCCTCCTCGCGAAGACTGATTGAATCGGGAAAGCCAAAACCAGCAGGCATACGCCCGCCAGAAGAATCACCTTCCGCTCTCTACCGTGCCAGAGACAGGCGAGAAAGGGCAGCAACAGCAGCAGGATCTGCGCATCGTAGTAACGGTGATAGGTGAAGGTAAGCGTCACCGTTGAGAAGAAAGCAACGTCGTGCCACGGGTCCGGATCTACCCATCTTCTCCGTCCGAGCAAGAAAATAGTTGCGAGTCCTGTGCTTAAGAGCCAAACAACCGCGTTGCAAACCTGACGAGTGTCGAGCGCATACGCCGCGAGCGTCTGCGAATTGAGCAGCTGCCAGGCCATAGCGCTTTTCGGCGCTGGATCGCTTGTGCCGCCAGCGCCCAAGCTGACGGCAATATTTTGCTGCTCAGTATGCCACCAGCGCCAGTCTCGACCGCCCTGAGACACGACGGCCACTCCAAGGAATGCCGCGAGTGAAAAAACAACCGCGCCGATCCAGATCGGCCTCGCCCGCCGCCAGATTACCAAGAGACATACGACACATAGCGCGAGCTGCGGTTTGAAACACATTGCGATGCCTAGACAGATTCCGCCCAATAGCGTGCGCCGGTCCAGAACAAGACAAACGGAAAGGGCGATAAGGCTGATGGCGATTACGCTGGGGTTGCCGTCATAGATTCCTACATACGTCGGAGAAAACAACAGCACGCCGCATGCTGCGAACACTTTTCCGGCTGAAGAAACCTGTGTCTTCTTCAGCAGCAGCACGATCGAGACGCCAAAGAGCACTAGCTCCGAGACGCACCACAATGCGTTTGCCGGACCCCATCTCATCCACGCCACTGTAAGCGCCCATGGCATGGCAGCGGGAAGATACACAGACGGATTGATGTCCTGATCGGCTTGTATATTCCGGGGCGCTCCGGCGCGCGCCAGTTCAGCTTTCAGCGCAACCCGGTCGTACGGATCCGCACCGTGCGCCCAGCATCGCGCCGCGGCGTACAAGCTCGAGAAGTCGCCTGTGGTGGAGAAACGAATTGCGCGATACGGGCCTCGATCAATGAAAAAAGCCAGGCAGGCCGCGAGTAACAACAGTCTCCACAGGGCGCCCGGTACTTTCATCGGGAAAGGAAATGCGAGAATAGCACGCAGCCTAGCTTCCGAGACTTCTCGGCGACAACTGCGGAACGGAGGCCGGCGAAACTGCGTATTGAGGAGCGTCATGGCGTTTTGTACTAACTGCGGATCGCAGGTCGTCGATACCGCTAAATTTTGTCCGAACTGCGGGCAGACGATTGGCAGCGGTGCTCCCGGTGCTTCTTACCAGTCTGCGCCGCCCGTCACGCCCTTGAAGTACGACATCGAAGGGCACAATCTCCAGATTGCTCGCGTGCATCTCGTTCCCGGTCAGGAGATATATGCCGAGGCCGGCAAAATGATTTACAAATCGGCCAACGTCGATTGGGACACCCGCATGACGGGGCAGTCGGTCGGGCAGAAGATATTGGGCGCCATCAAACGAAAGCTGATAGGCGAGTCGCTGTTCTTCACGCACTTTCGAACCTCAACGACACCGGGCGAAGTCGGGTTTGCCGGGCATTACCCGGGCAAGATTCAGGTGTTCGAGCTTGCTGCGGGTCAAACGATGATGGTGCAGCGTGACGGATTCCTGTTTGCTCAGGCTTCCGTCACACTCGATATCGCGATGGTTAAACGGCTGGGCGCGGGTCTTCTCGGCGGCGAAGGATTTATCCTGCAGAAGCTGACTGGCCCAGGCGCGGTGTTTGTGCACGCTGGCGGCGATCACGTGGATTTTTCGTTAGCTCCCGGCGAGATGCTCCAGGTGCAGACGGGCCACCTGGTAGCATTCGAACCCACCGTCAACTACGACGTGCAGCTGGTGGGAACTATTCGCACGGCGATCTTCGGCGGCGAAGGACTCTTCCTGACGACGCTCACCGGCCCGGGAAGAGTGATCCTGCAGAGTATGACGCTCGAACGTTTGCGGCATGAACTTTCTCCCGGCGAGCACAGACTCAGCGGTGAAGAAAAGAACCCGCTCAGCGCGCTGGCGAGCGGAGACTTGACCAGCTTCTTCCGTTCGGACGACTAGCCGGTCTTTTTCGCGTCCGTTCTCCCGGCGTGTAGGTCGAGCAACTCGTACCCTGAGTTGCGGTAGATGACTCGTGCGAAAGGAAAACGTACGGCCGGAACGAGTTGGTTTGAGCTTGCCGGGATTACCAGGTAATCGAGGCGCCAGCCTGGGTCGTGGCAATCCCGCGCATAGCTTTCGTAATCGTTCACAAAACGTGAGTACACCGCAGGGTCTCCTGTATAGCTCAGCCCGAGCACATGCAGGAGTTCGGTCGAATGGCCAAGATGATTGGGAAGAGCCGCGGCACGCGAGACATCGGCCGGCGACATCTCGAGCCGACAGGCAAGTTCGAAGTAGCGGTTGACGATTTCGCCCGTAGAGGTCAGGGATCGCAGCCCGCTCGGCACATACGTGTAGTCCGAAGTCAGCGCGGGAATCAACAAAATGAGCTCGGGGTTGGCTGTGCCGATTACTTGTCCCGGAAGAATGTGGGAACGAACCCAGCTCAACAAGGCGATGTCCGGGTTTGTGGAACGCTCGAAGGGCGCCACCAGGATTCCTGCTCTGGTTAACCGGCCGGCCGTCTCCAGAATCAGGATGACCAGCAATATCCGTGCGGCGATTGCCAGGCGCTGCAGGTTCCGGGGACCGGCTCGTGCCGCTCTGGCCGCGAGCGCGCTTGCAAGCAGAAAAAAGAGGACTGGGACCGCGAGCCGCTTCCAGAAATGCCAGGTCTGTGTTTCGTATCCGGAAAGGATTTGAAAATTCATGCCGTACATGGAGCCGGCAATCACCGCCGTGAGTGCAAAGTACACCGGCTCCTTTCTGCACAGCTCCTTTCCAAACAGGAAGAGCGCTCCGGTGATGAGAATGGCAGCGATCAGCGGCAGCAGGTTCGGCCGATGCGTGTATGCGCCCATGCGTTCGAGAAGAAACGTCTGACCGCCTTCTCTCTTCCCGAGCAGGGTCGCTCGGGAGTAGGGAATAGCCAGCAGCATCATCGCGACTAATGTCCACGCGGTCTGCCTCCACAAGGAGCGAAGCCTCCAAGCCAGCCCCATGAGGAACAAAAAGCCGAGTGTGATGCCCCAGGCGAGCGCGTAGAAGTAATAGCAATAAACAACCGCGCCGGAGGCGATACCCGCGGCAATTGTAAACCGCCAGCTAGGGGCTTCGATGGTCCTTGCGAGCAGAGCTACCGCCACAAGCAAAGCGAGAAAGGATATTTCGGGCTGCGGCGTCCGCGTGATCTCGAGCGGAGCGACGGCTGCATCATTACCCAACCAGATGCTGTTCAGCAAACCAAATGGGATGACCACGGAGGTCCACGCCACGAGCAGTCTGAAATCTCGCTGGGGCACACTCGCTACGGTCAGGCGATACAAAAGTACGAATAGCAGGCTAGGGAATATAAAGTCAGCAGCAATGAACGCCCATTCGAGACTGCCTGACAGCCACCCCATGGCTCCGAGGATGGCGGCCGGAATAAAAGGGATGCCGGCCGACATATCCCGGCGCTCGTAGTTGTCGGTTTCGGCAGGAATCTTGCCGGTGGACATAAAACTGCGCGCGGGTGGAGCATACGCGTGCGTCTCATCAAAGGTCAAAGCCGAGACAGAGGGTGAAACGGAAAACGGTGAGTATTGACCACCGTCCTTCCACATTGCTACCGCATGGGGCAAAGAACAAAGAAGACCGATCAGAAGAGCGTGCGCGGCGACCGAGCCAAACGATCGATGGACGCCGGACAGGTAAGCCAGGGGGAAACGGAGGCTCGCCGTTTGAGGAGCAGGCATGTTGGGCGGCGGGAGTCTTCCGATATTATCGACGAGACTCGGAGCTCCGGCAGCGTTCCGCCAGAAGCTCCGATCGTTATCGTGATTAGTTTCTGCCGAAGCAGACGTAGGAGACTGCGCCGGTGACGGGCTGCGCAAAGTTAACATTGAACGAAGCTACGCCCGAGTAGGTGATCCACAAGCGATTCCCGGTTCCGATATCGAACTGCGGCGTCGCCGTGCATTCCGGGTGCACCAAGTAGTACCCGGCGAACGAGTATGTAGCCGAGTTTGAGGCAGACAGCGACAGTTCGCCGTTCATGTCTGTGTTACTCTGGCTGCCGGTTTGAATGCGGCCCCCATTGATCTGCACGTTGTTGGCTGAATTACCGAGACCGAAGAAATTCATCTGCAGCATCGTTACTTCGTTTGCGTCCCACGGACCGGGGCTGAAGCCGAGATTCAAAGCGTTACCGTTGCGCTCGAAGTACGCGTAGGAACCGTTCGGACCGCCATTGTTGTCCCAAATAGCCAATCGATTCGGGCTGTAGGAGCCTTTCTGCTCGATCCATAGCTCGTTGCCCACAATCGAGCGCTCGCCGAGATACGGCACTCCGCTATAGCCCTGATCGTAGCGGCCCCAGGTATAGAAAGGCCAGGTTGTCTTGCCCACAGGAGTCTCGTAAAAATCGTTGCTTGCCAAGCCATTGCCCAAGCCGAAGACACGCGAATTGTTGAAAGCGCCACCGTACGAGGTTCCGCTCTGATCGAAGTACGCGGCAGAAAATGTCAGGCTCAAAGCGTTCAGATTAAGGGCGCGGATCAGATACTGATCTGTCGGATCACTGGAAGCGGGGTTCCCGATGCGCGTACCGCTGATGCCATGGATAGTGAGAGTTTGGATATCGTTGAAGTCCAGGCACGTGGCCGCGGATTCGCAATGCAGCTGATTAATCGTCGCGGTTCCCAGACCGTTGAACCAGATCGCATGCGCGTACTTGCTGGGATCGTTGACACTTCCATCCCAAGGCGACCGGTAATGCCCATTGTCCGGTGTGGTTTGGTCTTCCACGTAGACCTGATTCGCGAGCAGAGCCCCCAAACCGACTTGGCCCGGGTTGTTAATCCAGGAATAAGTGCTGGTCGAGCAGGCGATGATCCAGACATTGTCCAATTCGGTCGAGCCGGTAAAAAGCCCCGGGCCGAAGGAGTTGGTAATCACAACATGCCGCAGGAATGTCTGAATGAATGTGCCGCGATAATCGACGAGCGCCTGTCCCTGCAACTCTGCTGATTGATTCGCCCCATTGCCATCGAACACGACGTTCTCAACCGCCATGTATTCGTTGCCGCCACCGTTTGCACCTTGACTGTCGAACGTTTGCAGGAGAGGAACGTTGCTGTTGGGGGCCAGGCGAATCACTACGCCCTGATTCGGGTCACCCGGGTTTGGGTTGTTGGCGGAAGCGCCGTAAAGATAATCGCCGGCCTGCAGGATGAGGGTGCGTGAAATTAGGTAGCAGCCGCCCGGCGGCTTGGGTAGCCACACATACTGGTGAGCGTTCAACGCGGTTTGCAAGGCGTTTGTGTCGTCAGTTGCGCAATCGCCTCTGGCCCCGAACGGTTCGGCCATTACACTCACAAACGGCAAGTTGTTGAGCTGCGAATTGAAGTCTGTTCTAGTTTGAGCTATCGACAAGAGCGGTACTAGAAAAAGCAGAAGGCGGATCGATTTCATGGTTGTCCTGGGCTGAATGTTCGAGAGTGCCCCGCGGTGAACCGCGCGGACGTATCTCAGCCGCGAGTATGGAATGGCAACGCCCGGCAGTGGTGGCGACAACGCCCCAGGTGCTTGATTCCAGAGACCAAAAAAAGTTTTCGATCGAACGTGACTGCTCTTTGCCGAGGACTTCAGTCCGCGACGGACTTCTTCCGGAAACGCTCAAGCAAACTCGTGGTCAATAGGCGCCGGTGGGCCTGAGCACGGTCAGGAGAGTGCGAAGCAAAACATACAAATCGAGCCAGAGCGACCAGTTTCGAATGTAATAGGTGTCCTCTGATTGCTGCACTTCCAGATCGCCATCGCTGCGTTCGGAGACCTGCCAGAGCCCGGTTATCCCGGGCATAACGCTCGCCCGCAAAGTCTGGAAGGTATCCGGGAACCCGGCCAGATGATAGGACGGAAACGGTCTGGGACCAACGAGGCTTATGTCGCCCTTCAGAACATTCCATAACTGCGGAAGTTCATCGAGACTGTACCGGCGAAGGAACCAGCCAACCCCAGGCAGAATGCGCGGATCTTTCTTCAACTTGTAGAAGCGATGCCAGCTCGACTTTTCGTCGGGATGCTCGTCGAGGTAACTCGAAAGCACCTGTTCAGCATTGGCATACATGGTTCTCAATTTATAAATTCGGATTCGGCGTCCTGCTTTGCCGGCCCGCTCCTGGACAAAGAAAGGAGATCCCGGACTGACCACCGCAATCCACGCACCAAACACCGCGAGTAAGGGCAAGCTCAACAGAAATGCCGGAATCGAGAGCGAATAATCCAAAGCACGTTTCAGAAGCCGGTTTGTTGGCACGAGAAGATTCTTCTTTACTTCCAGGCCAAGCACTCCGCCTATGTCGCGCGAAGTGATCCAGAGGCTTTGAATGCCAAAGAGATCCGGGACTACGATCACGTTGGGGAAGGACAGGTTCTCGACGAGACTCGTAAGGCGGCCGCGGTCCATGCGGGGAATAGCAATGAGAGCGACTTTCGCGCGGCCGGAAAATGCCTCGGCAGCTGAAAGCGGGCCTAATACCCGAATGCCGTGTACGGTCGAACCCCATTTGCGGGAGTCGTCGTCCAGCATTCCCACCAAAATGAACCCGAGATCCCGCTCCTTCTGCAGTGTCTTTGCGACCAATGCGCCCGTACGGCCAGCTCCGAGAACGATAATCGGAACGCCACAGATCCCACTTCGGATGAGCATCCGGCGAAGCGGTGCTTCGAGAGCCGGCGCCAGCACGAGTGCAAAAAACATGGTCAGGATCAGCACGCCGCGCGACCACTGCCCGTCGTACAGCATGTAATTCCACATCAGGAGAACTACAAAGATAGTCGCGGTGGCATAAACGCGCCCGCGGATCCGCTGCACTGCACTCATCCCGTACCCCGGGTACAAGCCGACCCAGCCATAAGCTAACGGCAGCGTGAGCACTCCCAGGGCGAGCCCCTGATACTGGGGCCGATTGAGTGCAATTGGAAAGATGGAATGAAGAAAAAGCCTGACGAGGCATCCAAGGAGCAAGGAAAGCTCCAGAGCCAGGATATCGATTACGACCAGCGAAGCGGTGGCCCAGGATCGTCTCTTGATATCGGGTATGACGATCGGCTGTGGTGCGGTGGCAGCACTCATTCAGTTCTGGCCGGCAGTTCTCCGATTAGCATGCAGGCGTGGTAAATGGACGTTTTCAGGGCCAAACTGGTAAGACCACCTACACATCGTACGCCAGAGTCAGCTACCGAGTCGAGCTTTTGGCGCCGTCCAACATGGCGCGTTCGTATATTTTCATCAACTGCTCGTAGTTTTTTGCGGCCGTGTAGGTTTCTTCGTACGCTGATCTCACGCGAGAGCGCAAGGAGCTATTGCGGTCCTCTCGCGATATCCATGACCTTACTTTCTGTGCGAGATGGTTTGAATCGCCGGCAATGAACCGGGTGCCCACCACGCCTTCCGGCACCAACTCGCGGAGTGAACCCAGATCGGAAGCGACAATGGGGGTGCCACAGGCCATTGCCTCGAGCAGTGTCATCGGAAACCCTTCATACCACTCGGACGGTATGATCAAACAGGCAGCCGAGCGCATAGATTCCACTACTTGCGGCCTTTCGCGAAATCCCATAAGGGTCACGTTGGGCAGTTTCTGTGCTTCACCTTGGACAAAGGAGCGCAGCGGTCCATCGCCTATGATTCGAAGCGGCAGATCCGGCAGCTGAGCCCACGCGCGAAGGAGTGTGGTCAAGCCTTTCTCTGCCGATAGCCTCCCCACAAACAGCGCGAATCCGCCTTCGCCGGAGCCTGGCCCGGGGTCTTCGGCCAGGAAATTCGGTTTCACCGCAATCTTCTCCGGCAACAGCCCGCCTTGCACGAGTTTGCCCCTGGCGAATTCCGTCAGGGCAATGTACTTGGTTACCTTTCCCGTCCAGGTTCCGGCAAGCCGATGAAGAGTGAGCATTGAGGCGACGGCCGCGCTGGCACCCCGGTCGCCTCTATAGCATTTGTGGATCACACCGTCATAGGGCACTGCATGCCGGAGACAATCCTCACAAACGCGTCCTTGTCTATAGAGGGTTGCCGCGGGACAGATCAGCCGGTAGTTGTGCAAAGTCTGCACGAGGGGAACTTCCGCCTTTGCCGCAGCATAGTAAATTGCTGGAGAAACGAGCGGGAACGTATTGTGGCAATGGATGATCTCCGGTCGAAACTTCCGGACGGTTTCGTTAGTGGCCGCGTAAGTTTCGGCATTCCAGATCGTTCGGTACGCAGCTTTCCAGGCGGGAAGGTTGCGCACGGCATCATTGTGAACCGAGTATTGCCGGACTTCGTGGCCGTTCCTTGTTAATAGCTCGAATTCGGCCGCGTAGACCTGGTCTTCGCCCCCGGGCCGCTGGTAGAAGTTGTGGACCTGAAGAACTCTCAAGACGCTCAGGTAGCTCGAGCCAAAGCGTTCGAACGCAGCGGCTGTATCTCGCGCAATCTATGGTGTCGAGCGCGCAGCGGGACCGCTCTTTGCGCGAGGCGATGCGAGATGCTAGCAAGGGCAATCAGCACCAGCAGGCCGACACTGACCGCGTTACCAGCGCCAGCAATGATGTTCTCGCCAAAAAGGCCAAGCGTGAAGGCCGGCAAGTAGATCAGAAGCGGCTTAGCGTAGCCCAGCCTGTCTCTTCGCGCGCCTTTCAGTGCATAGACGAACAGCGCGATAAGAAACGCCAGCCAGAGGAGCAGGCCGGCGACGCCCCACTCGTAAATAGCACGTAGAAACTCGTCATGCATGGCCCGATTCGGATCCGGATTCTTGTTGAGCGAAGCCGCGATAAGGGCTCCGTTACAGGTGCCGTGCCCGAAGATCACTTGCATCGTAGAACCACCCGCAATGCTGTCGAGCGTCCGCTGATACAGCTCGTGCCGCAGGTTATAA
This sequence comes from Terriglobia bacterium, assembly GCA_963723645.1. GTDB lineage: Bacteria > Acidobacteriota > Terriglobia > Bryobacterales > Bryobacteraceae > Bog-105. The sequence goes on along the minus strand of CAVRRR010000001.1, from coordinate 1,019,640 downwards.
GTTCCCAGCCCGTTCGATTTAAAGTTTCCTTCGTAAGCCGCGCTGATGGCAGCCGCGATGCGATTTGAAGCGGCCTGCTCGGCGAGCAGATCCATAACCGTATCCAGTTCGATCGTAACAGCGGCTAAGACAATCAGGCTCAGTCCAAGGGTGACCACTTTTAGCCACGCTTTAGCTTCGGACACAAACACGGCCGCCAGCGTTGAAAGAACAAGTCCCAAAATCCAGAGGCGGCTCCCGTTTGCCAGCACGGATGCCGCCAGAGCCATGCAAAGTGGGATCCGCAGCGAGAGTTTCACCGGCCGGGCAAAGAGCGCGGCGCAGTAGAAGGCTGTCAGGAAGGCGGCAAACGCCTGTGCTCCTGAAAACGTCGTGAAGCGATCGGTCTCACCACCCCAGTCGTGCATGAACCGCCAGTGAAAAAGAGCCATGCCGATCACGCCGCCGCTGACGATAGCCACTGTTTGGAAGTTGAGATAGCCAGCCTTTGTCGCTCGCATCAGCATCATGCAGATCACTAGCGATCCGATCATGTGACCGATCAGTTTGATCGCGTAAGCCGGGAACAAAGACCACGAGGATGCCACAGCGACGTAAAGGATCAGCAAACCCCAAGCAACGGGCGCGGAAGCGATCCTCTCGTGACCGGCATAAGAACGGAATCGCCACAGCAGATAGACCGGGAGAACCATAGCCTTGGCGGTATTCAGGATCCCGATGCTCGCGTTCAGAGAGCCGAGATCTATGTTGGACAGAACGAGGAACGCGATGATGCTCCAGCGTAGCGGGGCAAAAATTGTGATGAGGAAGAGAACGCCATAGAGAACCAGGGGTGTGTTCGCCATAGCTAGTTCGGCTCCCGGCGAACGAAATGGATGGCTCGATCGACCAGACCGGTTACGTAGTCGGGGGTCAGCCGGGCGGCAGTTGCTCTCGCGTCCTGACGCATTCCTTCCAGTTGGCCCCAGGAGGTATGGAGAGCTCTCTCGAGCGCAGCGTAGATGGCATCGCCGTCCTCGGGCCGGAAGGTCCAGCCGTTCACGCCATCCTCGACTAATTCCGAAACGGCCTGCGCGTGCACACTCCCTAGAACCGGCAGGCCGGAAGCGAGGGCTTCATTCACGACCACACCCCAGGTGTCTGCCAGACTTGGCAGGACGAAGATTCCCGCTCGGGCGTAGATGCGCGGCAGATCCCGGTAGTCTACGTTGCCCAGCAGGAGCACTTTCAGATTGCGCGGTGCTGGAAAACGCTCGAGATCCTTCCGGAGCGGTCCATCGCCCGCTAGTACGAATTCCACGTTGCGGTGCGAGTGCTGGTTCGCCCAGCGCGACAAGACGGCAAGAAATTCCATTAGCCCCTTGCGCTCGATGAGCTGGCCTACGTAAAGAAGACTCCAACCCCGCTCTTCCGCCCGCACCAGGGGGCAAACAACGAAGCGGTTGATGTCGGTAGTGTAAGCGACTTTGAATATCTTTTGCTCCGCGACGCCCAGACTGCGCAAGTAGCGAGCTCCGCTTTCGCCAGTGACAATAAAAGCATCTGCCGCATAATGAAGAACGCGGCGGATCGCGTTTCTGATCCACCCTCTTCCATGCTCTGTCGACTCGGCGATTTCGGCCCAAACGATGAGGCGGGCGCCGGTCCGCGTCCATCGATACGCGGCCGAGAGCATCGTGCGAGCGCCCATTTCCCAGGAGATTACGAGATCTGCCCGGAATCTTCTCAGTTGCGCAAACGTGTCGATCGGGAAGTGTACGTAAAGCGGTTCGTTGAAGCCCTTCGGGTGCCGCCACTGTCTGTTTAAGGTGACGGTCTTCTGAACGATGACATCCAGGTTTTCCCATTCCAGGTTCCAGGATCGATTGCTCTCCATGGGCGTGGATAGAAGGACACGAAGCCTTGGGTACCGCTGGGCGAGGCGATCGAGGATCGGCTTATGGTAGGGAGGAATGACGTTTGTGACAATGGCGACACGCGCCTCGCCGGCTGCGGCGGCCGCGTCATCGGATAGTGACGCTCTCGCGTGAACTGTTTCAGGCATCTGGAGCCGCCAACTCTCTCGAGAACGGATTCACCCGGTGCCGTTGCAGAATGAGAAAAATTCCGATTGCCGCCGCCGCCTGTGAAAGCAGGACTGCCCAAGCCATGCCGTTGTACGAGAATCTCGGCGCGAGAATCGTCGCCAGAGCAGTGTTCAAAACGAGAGCCGCGATTGTGACTTTCTGAAACTGTCGTTCCAGACCTAGCACGAGCAGCCACTGAAATCCGAGAACGTTGGCCCAGGCGATCAGTGGAGCTCGCAGGCTGAGCACGCGCAGAACGCTTTCGCTTTCCGTAAAGTGCCGGCCCAGGATGATTCGTACGATAAGCGGAGCGCCGGTGCATAGAATCAGCCCCAAGGCGACGCTGCCCCCGCCCATCACGTAGAGAGACAATCTGGTCACTCTTGCTGCCCGGCTCAGGGAAGTCTTCACTAGCGCCGCCGCGCGCGGGTAAAGGACGGTGGTCAGCGGAGCCAAGAGCCCCACGGCAGCTGTGCTGATCTTCTCCGCGCCCGCATAGTAGCCCACTGCTTTGGGCGATGCGAAGAGGCCAAGTATGAACGCGTTGCCGAGCGTGTAGATACTATGTGCGCTGCGGAACAGGAACATCGCCCAACCTTCGCGTAGCATTTGCCAACCAGCCTTCATGTCCGGCCACCTTAGAACATAACGCTTTCGGATCAGCGCATGTCCGATGACAACAGTTGCCCCGGCGGTAATGCCGGTAAAAGCGAAGACTTTCCACGCATCTTGGGCGCCGTGTACGAAGATAAATATTCCCGCGGCGGCCAGCGCACGTGCCGAGATGTCCAGCAAAGATGCTACTGCTACGCGTTTGATGCCGTAAAAATAGTAAACGGGCAGCAATGCTTTGACGATTTCGGATAAAACGGCCATCCAGAGCAGCACCGGATGTTCATGGAAAAGTGGAACGAACAGACAGGCTAACAGGGCCGCTGCCAGCGCTCCCAGACTTAAGAAAACTTTGGCTCCGGAGACGCCGGCTATGATTCCTTCCACTTCAAGGGCAGTTGTCGCGGTAGCCAGTTCTCGAGTCGCCGAATAAACAAATCCATAGTCGACCACCAGGTTTCCGTACATGCCGAATGCCTGCGCCATGGCCACCAGTCCCCATCCCGAAGGCCCGAGCGTTCGAGAAAGGTAAGGCACGGTGACTAGCGGCAGAGCCTGGTTTGCAAAGTGAATTCCATAGACGGCAGCCAGGTCATACACCAGAGCCGTCCTTGCCCTCAGTCTAGGGAAAAGTCCTTTTATGCCAAGTCGTGCGGCAAGCCCGCTTTCGTTTGTCTCCGTGCGAATCGGTTCCAAGGACGGCGAGTCCATTCCCTTACCGCGCGTTCAACTGTTTTGCTCTGCCGGCTGCGAATAGTATTTGCGGTATTCACCGTAGTAGTAATAGCCGTGCGTGCTGTTTTTATCAACCTCATTCAGAACGAGGCCGATCGTATTCGCACGCAGACGTTTGAGGGTCGCCAGCACCGTTGCCACAGCTCTTCGGCTGGTATGGCCGGCGCGCGCCATCACCACCACTCCGTCTACCGCGGTGGCTACTTGCATAGTTTCGGCAAAGCCCAGAAGCGGCGGGGCGTCGACAAAAATCAGGTCGTATTCCTTTACAGCTTCGTCGAGGATGTCGATGATGGTTGCACCGATCAGATCTGAAGCGCGGCGCGAGGCCGTTCCCGCAGGCAGAATTCGCAAATCGGGCCAACTTTCGGTTGTGACAACCGCCTCCTTCCAATCCAGTTCACCAAGCAGAGCGTTAGAAAGACCTCGGGAGCCATCCAGATTCAGCTTGCGGTGAATGCTCGGGCGCCGCAGGTCCGCATCGATAATCAGAGTGCGTTTGCCCTGCTCGGCGTGAGCGATTCCCAGATGGATGATTGCAGTCGATTTCCCTTCGGCAGGAGCGGCGCTCGTCAGGAGAACCGAACGTACATTGCGATCGAAATCGGGCAGCAGAATCGAATGGCGTAGCGTCCGAATGGCCTCTTCATAAGAGGAAATGCCTTCGTAGCGGCCGCTCGCCGGATACAACACGTGTTTGCGCTTCGCTTGCCGTCTGCTGAGGGCCGAACTGGGTTGGCCCTCAGGACTCGTGTCGAGCGGGAAGCCGGTCGTCCCGTTACCATTGGTAGTCGTTGCCGCATGCGTCTGCGTGGGGTTGAGCAGCCGCCTCATCTCCTTCACGGCCGGCAAGGTGCCGAGGACGCTGGTATCGAGCGCGTGCGCCGCCTGCTCAGGATCCCGAATCGTGTTGTCGAGCACATCGGCGAGAACAGTCGTACAGACTGCGATAACAGAGGACACGATGAATGCCAGGATGAGATAGAGCGTCTTTCTTGGATAGATCGGTGCATCCGGCGGTCTCGCCAGATCGGCGATCCGGATAGAGCTGTTTTGAAATCCCGCGTTGATTCCAGCCTCTTTAATTCGCCGTTCAAGATCGCTATAGAGCGCCTTGTTGGTTTCGGCTTCTCGCTTGAGCTGTTGATATTCGAAGGAGCGAGCGTTGAGCTGATCGTATTCGGCTTTTGTCTGATTAACGGCCTTGCCGAGCATACCTTCGCGTGTAAGCGCCGCATGGTAATCCGTCTCGACACGCAGCGCGACGCTGCGCCGCATCTCTTCAAACTGCCGCTGCACTTCGGAGAGATCGTTCGCGGCCTTCCGATACTCCTGATGAGCCGGTCCGTAAACGGAGGCGACGGTCGCAAGGTGCTGTTTCGCCTGATTGACCCGATCCTGTAGCCGGTTCAACTCGTCGCCCTGGCCAGATACTTCGGCGGCAGCCACCGACCCGGATTTGAGACTGTCAAACGCAGCTTCCTTCCGGACTCGATCTGCCTGGGCGTTTGTGAACTCGGTGTTCAGCTGTAACAGCCGGGCAGAAAGAATGTTGGTCTTGTCTTCCGGATTGATGACGTTGAGCTGCTGTTCGAATTTTGCCAGCGCCATGTCGGATCGCTCCATCCTGGCTTTGAGCTCATCAAGCTGCTTCTCCATGAAATTCGAAAGAGCGGTGGAAGACTGAAGCCGGATCTCGAAGGTGTGTTCCAGATAGGATTGTGAGATCGCGTTGGCCACGTCGGCCGCTAGTTGAGGGTCGGGCGAGAGATAGCTGATATCCAGGATGTAAGTATTGACCGGCCTCGTGATCTTCAGACTGTTGAGGTAGACCGGCGCATCTGACTTGCGCCGCGCACGTTCGGCAGGAAGCTTGGCGAGCTGTTTCTCTTCTTGCAGCAGGTTGAACTTCTCTGCGACCGGGCGCAGCACAGCGTCAGACTGAATCAACTCGCCCTGCGTCGCCATGAATGCGTCCGCGTCGTCGCCGGTGAGGCCTTGGGAGGCTTCCTGGCCGACTACACCGGCTGGGATTCTGCGATCGACATCGATCTTTGCGGTTGCCTCGTAGATAGGTGTCAGTCGCGATGCAATCAAGTAGGTGGCGAGCAGACATGCTGCAATGAAGCCGAGGATCCGCCACTTCTGGCGATAGATGACAAGCAGGTAATGCGTTGCCGAAACGGTTGGGCGTGCAGCCTCAAACTCCGGATAGAGCTGCGACTCGAAGTAGGGAGTGAGCCGGCGAGGGTCTATGACTTCCGGATTCGCACGTTCAATTTGCTTCATTCAGATTAGCTGCAGCTCGCTATCTCCAGATCAGAATGCCAGTAGCAGCCGAGACACCAAATCCCGTGAGAGTTCTGACTGTTTCCGCAGATATTCTCTTGCCTTTGCTATCTGGGATATAAAGGATGTCGTTAGCCTGCAATCGTATATCAGGAGCCTTATGTTCCATGATGCGGGTCAGCTGCACCGGGATCTCGCTGCGATCGTTCTTTCCGGCTTCCCGCCGATAGATGAATGCGTCTTTGTTGGTATAAGGCAGAAGGCCCTCGGTCATAGCGACCATCTTGAGCACCGTTGTATCGTTTCCATCTCCGATCGGGAAAGCGCCTGTCCGTTTTACGTTTCCGATCACGTAGACCCGGCCCGAATCGGGAACGCGAATCTCTTCGCCGCCATGTAGGCGGATGTTGAGCGACGGATCGGCATCGTCAATCAGTCCCTTGACGGGGATTCGCTGAATAAGAGGGATCTCCTGTCCGGTGGATCTGGCGGGCCGGGACACCAGAATCTCAGGACCTGCGTCCTGACTCAAACCGTCCGCGCGCGTGAGAGCATCGAGCAAGGTAACTTCTCCTGCGGCCTGGAAGGTAAGCGGATGCCGGACGGCTCCCAACACACTCACAGGCAGACTTCGGTATTCAGCTACCGAAACCGAAACCACAGGCTGAACGAGGAGCTGCTCTCTAACCAGCGCGCTCGAGATCTCCACTTCGATCTCTCCGGGCTGCTTGTTGTTGGCGGGTATCCGCTCCTTAAGCAGCGGCAGCGCTAGCGTACCATCGCCCAAAACTCGAAAGTTCCTGGTTAGCTCGGGGCAGTCCGCGACGGAAACGCTGAGCAGATCGTCAGGTCCCACTCGTTGGGTTGGCAGATCACTATCTTGGGCACTGGACTCGGCCTTCGAAGACGCCAAATCAGGCGATTGGCATTGCCCCAAAGAGGCCAGAAATAGCAGAAATGCGATCTTTCTCATTCGGGGTGTAGGTGACCGGGTGCGCTCCTAGACTACTCGTTCCTCCGGCTTTCGGCCACTCGGCCGTTGGTTGGCAGCGTCCGCTTCTGCCGATAGCTTCCATACATTCTAACCTTTATTAACAGAATGCCGGAATAATACGGGTCTGGCGTGAAAATATCATCGCCACGGGCTCCACGGATTACTGGAAAAATCCAATGCCGGGCGTGTTGATTATGCAATGCAACAATGAATTTTCGGCACACGACACGAATGGATTCGCTCGTAACGATCAGGGAGGCGCCCGCTGCAGCTTCGCGCCAGAGGCTACCCGAATGGCTGCGCAAGGGCAGGACTCATTTCGAATCCGTACACGCCCTCAAAGCCGAGTTTCGCGAGCGCCGTTTGCACACGGTTTGCGAGTCTGCGCGCTGCCCCAACATTCACGAGTGCTTTCATCGGGGCGCGGCTACCTTCATGATTCTCGGGAATCTGTGTACGCGAGGGTGTACGTTCTGCTCGGTTCCCAAGGGCTCGGCGGCGAAGCGGGAGTTCTTTCTTGATGGCGACGAACCGCGGAATGTCGCGGAGATGGCGGCCGGGATGCGGCTTCGCTACGTCGTGATCACATCGGTGAATCGTGATGACCTGCCGGACGGCGGATCCCATCACTTTGCCGAGACGGTGCGTCAGGTGCGCGAGGCACTGCCGGCAGCGCAGGTCGAAGTTCTTACGCCAGATTTTTGCGGAGATTTGGACGCGGTAGCTCGGGTTCTGGATGCCGGTCCTCACGTCTTTAACCACAATATGGAGACAGTGCGGCGGCTTTACCGGAAGGTGCGACCCCAGGCCAATTACCGGCAATCACTTGAAGTGCTTCGCTTCGCCAAACAATACAGGCCGGGGTCGCTGACCAAGTCCGGGTTGATGGTCGGTTTGGGCGAATCCGCTGCAGAAGTCGAAGAGTTGCTGGCGGACGTTCTGGCTGCCTCCGTGGATGTGGCCACGATCGGGCAGTATCTCCAGCCAACCCGCCGCAATCTGCGCGTGGCGGAGTACGTTACACCTGCGCAATTCGACGCTTACCGGGATTACGGTTTGGGAATGGGCTTCAAGATGGTTTTCAGCGGACCCTTCGTTCGCAGTTCCTACATGGCAGATCGCGTCAGCGAGGCCGCCATCCAGGAGCATGCTTAGGTCTTCAACGTTCCTATCCCTGCATTACCGGAACGTCCTGCTCAATTGCCTGCTTGCGATCGCAACGGCTGGCCTCTTTCTGCTTGCTCTGCCGAAGTTCGATATCCGGTGGTTAGCCCCGTTTGCCCTGACGCCGCTGCTGATCGCTGCGGCCCGTACTCGGGAAGGCTGGCAGCGGTTTCTATTCGGCTGGGCTGGCGGCATCTTCTTCTGGTTTTTTCTGTGCACCTGGATCGAGTTTGTGTTGGATTTTCACGGGGGTATGGGGGCGCTCGGCGGCTGGAGCTGTTTCGTGCTCTTCGCGCTTTATAAAGGGTTGCATCTTGGAGTGTTTACCTGGCTTGCGGGCCCGCTGATGCGCCGTGCTTACGCGGTACCTGCCGTCGCGGCGCTGTGGACAGGAATTGAGCGGACGCATGGCACTTTCGCCTTTGCCTGGCTCGATCTTGGCAATGCGGGAATTGATATGTCGGTGCCGTTGCGACTGGCACCTTACTTGGGCGTGTACGGCATTTCTTTCGTGTTTGCCATGACGGCTGCCGCTCTGGCGTGCGTAGTTATGCGGTATCCGCGAGTGCGCGTCCTGCCGCTCGCGGCTGTCGGGCTGTTGTGGGTGCTTCCGGCGATTCCGGAGGGAGTGCCGGCACATGAAAGCGCGCTGGTTGTTCAACCGAACATCAATCCGGAAGTGGACTGGACTGGCGCTCTGCAAACGAAAACCGAGGCAGAGCTTGGCTTTCTCTCCAATACTCTGCCGAGCCCCCTGGTCATCTGGCCCGAACTTCCGGCGCCGCTGTACTACTACGACGATCCCGAATTTCGTCGTCTCGCGAACGATATTGCACGCAGGCACGGCTATTTTCTGTTTGGAACGGTTGCCTATACGGGCGAACATCAGCCCTTGAACACCGGGCTTCTGCTCGGGCCGGACGGATCGGTGGCGGGCCGCTACGACAAGATCGATCTGGTTCCATTCGGCGAATTCGTTCCGCCGCTCTTCTCGTTCGTCAACCGGATCACGCGCGAAGCTGGAGATTTTGTCCCCGGACACGACATTCAGGTAATGCGGGCCGCGCCCGGACATCGCCTCGGCGTCTTCATTTGCTACGAATCGGCGTTTCCGGACCTGGTCCGGCAATTTGCCCGCAACGGCGCGAACGTCCTGGTGAATCTGTCGAACGATGCGTACTTCGGGCATTCAGAAGCACACGACCAGCATCTGCTGATCGCCCGGATGCGCGCCGTTGAGAACCGGCGATTCGTTATCCGCTCAACAAACGACGGCATTACGGCGGTGATCGATCCCGCAGGGCGCATCCTCCGCAGGTTGCCGGAATATCAGCAGTTGGCTTCGCCGGTGCGCTATGGACTGGTTGAAGCGACCACGTTTTACACCCGCCACGGAGACTGGTTCGCCTGGGGCTGCCTTGCGGTCGGTCTTGCGTTGAGCCCCTTTCAAATCCTGTCGGAACGCTGCGCTTCCCGGCACGGGTGACTTCCTATACTTGGTCCATGCCCCTGAAAGATATCGATCGCCCGTTAGGATTCAACACCCGTGCTCTGCACACGGGGTATGATCCCGATCCAACGACGCACGCGCGGGCAGTTCCTATTTATCAATCGACCTCATTCACGTTTGAGGATTCAGATCAAGCGGCACGTCTTTTTGCTTTACAGGAGTTCGGCAACATCTATTCGCGGATCATGAATCCGACAACGGCGGTGCTCGAGGAGCGAATCGCTTCGCTCGAGGGCGGTGTTGCGGGTCTGGCACTTGCAAGCGGCCAAGCGGCCCAGTTTCTCGCACTGACCACGATTGCCTCGCCGGGCGACCAGATCGTTTCGGCGAGTACGCTGTATGGCGGAACGTTCACCCAGTTCGAGGTCACCATGCGCCGCTTAGGCTACGACTTCGTGTTTGTGGAGCCGGATGACCCGGAGAACTTCCGCAAAGCGATCACGCCTAAAACAAAGCTGCTCTACGGAGAGACGATCAGCAATCCGCGAAGCAACGTTCTCGACCTCGAAGCGGTCGCGAAGATCGCGCATGAGAACGGGATTCCGTTCGTAGTAGATAACACGTTCGCAACGCCTTACGTCACGCGCCCGATCGAACACGGCGCGGATGTGGTTGTACATTCGCTTACTAAGTTCATGGGCGGCCACGGGACATCAATCGGCGGAATCATCGTCGATAGCGGCAATTTTCCGTGGGACAACGGGAAATTTCCGCAGTTTACGGAGCCTGCGCGCGCTTATCACGGGATGAAGTTCTGGGAGACGTTCGGCATAATCAGCTTCATCATCAAAGCGCGCGTGGAAGGCTTGAGAGATCTGGGCCCGTGCGTAAGTCCGTTCAACTCATTTTTGTTTCTGCAAGGCGTGGAGACGCTGGGCATGCGAATGGACCGGCATTTGACCAACACCTCGGCGGTTGCGCTCTATCTGGAACGGCATCCGGCGGTTGCCTGGGTCAAGTATGCTTCGCTCGAATCGAGTCCGTACCATGCATTGGCGCAGAAATACACGCCCAAAGGCGCTGGCGCGGTGTTCTCTTTTGGATTGAAGGGCGGTTTTGAAGCGGGGAAGAAATTTATCGACAAGCTGAAGATCTTCTCTCACCTAGCGAACGTCGGCGACGCGCGAAGCCTGGTGATTCACCCGGCTTCGACAACTCACCAGCAGCTCAGCCTGGCGGAGCAGGAGGCTGCCGGGGTTACGCCCGAGTTGATCCGCCTCTCGATCGGGCTCGAAGATCTGGAAGACCTGACGTGGGATCTCGACCAGGCGCTTGCCTAATCAGCCGGATTCTCGGGCGTCGCGGCTATGAACCTGTGCCGGAGGGCTGGTAGCTTCAATGGCCCGGAAATGGCCTTTGATGCGGTAGGTGTGACGGGCGCTCTTGGGCACTACCCAGGAATCGCCGGTTTCGAGCCGGACAGTCTGGCCTTCCAGTTCCAATTCGGCCGAGCCTTCCAAAACGTAGCCGACCGTCTCGTAATCGCGCGCGGCGTTTTCCTCATGCTGATGTCCGGCCGTTTCGTCCCAGAGCCGCATTGATAACGCCTTGCCTGAGGCCAGGTACTTCTGTCCGAGTTCACCTTTGGGAGAAAACTCCGAGCTTACTTTTGTAACCGTTGTGTCCGCCATGATTAGTAGATGCGGTTTCGCAGGATCCGGCTTCTCGGTCATTCGCCTATCAATTGCAAGACGATGCGCCGCTGGTGGGGCCGGGAGCGGTGCTCGAACACGTACAGGCCCTGCCACGTTCCTAGCGCCATTTGGCCCGAAATTACCGGGATCGAAAGGCTGGTATGCGTGAGAGTGGAGCGAATATGAGAAGTCATGTCGTCGGGTCCTTCGGCGGTGTGGCGGAAGCCTTCTCCTTCTTCGGACACGAGGCGTTCGAAGAAGTCGCGTAGATCGAGCGTTACATCGGGATCTGCATTCTCCTGGATGACGAGCGAGCAGGAAGTGTGCTGAATGAATACGGTCAGCAGCCCGCCGGAGATCTTTTGCTTCGAGATCCAGTCCTGGGCGTTGCGTGTGAATGGGTAAAGGCCTTTGCCGCGCGTCGGGACGGTTAAGGTGGTGTTACGGATCACCCCTAAAGTGTGACTTACGCGATGAGCGGCGATCTGGCGAGATAGAATCGCGATTTGCGTCAAGATGAAAATCCAAAAGGCTGTCATCACAGCGGCAGCGCGCCACCAGCGAACGCTTCCCCTCCAGACTCTGATCGACCGGGACGGGCACGAAAAAACGGTTTTGAAGATCATTCTGGAGGAAGTGCGCCGCTCGGGAGCGGATGAGATTGCGGTTATCATTTCGCCGGGCGACGAAGCTTCTTTCGCCCAGGCGGCGGGAGACCGCACGATCCGGTTTATAGAACAGGCGGAGCCGACCGGTTACGCGCAAGCCGTGTATTCGGCGAGGCCATTTACAGGCGACGATCCGTTCCTGCATCTTGTGGGAGATCACCTTTACGCGGGCAGCAACGGCACGGGGGGCACCCAGAAGCTGGTTCAGGTTGCGGTGGAGGAGAGCTGTTCGGTTTCCGCGGTGCAAGCGACGCGGGAGACGCTGCTTTCGCACTACGGAACGATCGGCGGGCAGCGCGTTTCGGGCAAACAGGATCTGTACCGGATTCAAAAAGTGGTGGAGAAGCCGACGCCGACGGAGGCCGAGCAGGAACTGGAGATTTCGGGACTGCGCGCCGGGCATTACCTGTGCTTCTTCGGCATGCACGTGCTGTCGCCGACGATTATGGAGATTCTGGAGCGGCGTTTTCGCGACCCGGGCGCCAAGCCGACGCTTTCGGACGCGCTTTCTGAGTTAGCCGGGCGTGAGCAGTACCTGGCGCTCGAGCAGACCAGCCGCCGTTACGACGTGGGCGTCAAGTACGGGCTCTTCCGGGCACAGCTTGCGCTGGCGCTCGACGGGCAGGACCGGAACGCGGTGCTGGCGCAGCTGCTGGAACTCGTTGCGTTACACAACACCGAAGCGCGAGAGATCGGACAGGGAGCTTGAGCGAACTCATTTCGATCATCACTTCGAACGATCCGGAGGTTCGGAATCGTTCGGTGGATGCGTTCTGCCGGCAGGCTTCGAGCGGAGATTTGCTGGCCGAATGCGCCGGGCTGAATCAGTTCTGGCGCAGCCACGACAACCTCTATGGGCGAGTGCGGGCGCTGCTGTTTCTCTACGATATCCATCGCTTTCATCTGCAGTACCGGCCTGAGGTTCAGGCGACGAGCCTGGTTCCATTCGAAGCGGCCTCTCATCTGTTGAAGCGGCGTTTCGCCGAGGCCATCGAGGAGCTCGAACGAGCGGAAAGGGCGGGCGGAGTAAGCGCGGCGCTATCGAGCGCGTATGCGGCGGTTTACAAGGGACTGGCGTTCAAGACGCTGGCGGACCAGGTACGGCGGAGCGTGCGATCAGTCCGGGGAAATCACTGGATGTCGCGCATTGGACATCCTGACGATTACCCGCTGAGCGTTCGTCCGGAGCTACTGAGGAGGGAAGGGGACCGGGAACCATACCCGGTGTTGAAGGAATCGACGCCTGTCCGGATGGACTTGACGCACAGCGGATGGAGCGACATTTTCTTCCTGGGGATGGACTATCCGGAAGGCGCGCGGGTGCTCAACGTCTCGATCGATTTGAGCGTGCGCGGGGCGGGCTCGGGGCGGCCGCAGCCGCCGGTAGAAGCGTATTTCCGGGTGATCGACGAACCTGTGCTGCGGCTGACGAGCGTGGATCTTGGCGCAACGGCCGACATAACGACGTTCGCCGAAGTGTTCGACTTCGGGCGCGACTATCTGGGGCTCCTGAAGGCGGCCGCAATTGCTTCCGGGCTTGTGCCGCCGGCCATGGAGGGCGCCGTTCAACCGTTGAGGGCTCTCTTGACGCAGCTAGCTGGCGAAGGACGCGGGGTCGAGCTGGTGAGCCACGTCCGCAACATCCCGAAAGGGTCGCGGCTGGCGGTTTCGACGAATCTGCTGGCCGGGCTGATTTCAGTTTGTATGCGCGCGACGAAACAGACGCGGGCGTTAACGGGGCCGCTGGCGGAAGCCGATCGGCGGCTGGTGGCGGCGCGGGCGATTCTGGGCGAGTGGCTCGGCGGTTCGGGAGGCGGCTGGCAGGACTCGGGTGGAGTCTGGCCGGGGATCAAGATTATCGAGGGTTCGGAGGCGAGAGAGGGGGACCCGGAATTTGGCGTCAGCCGCGGACGTTTGCTGCCGTCGCACCACGTTTTGTCTACCGCCGAGATTCCGGAAGCGTCGCGCGAGAAGCTGCAGCAGAGCTTAGTGCTGGTGCATGGTGGGATGGCGCAGGATGTGGGGCCGATTCTCGAAATGGTGACGGAGAAGTATCTGCTGCGCGCACCGAAGGAGTGGTCGGCGCGCAATGAGGCGATCGGGACGCTCGACGAGATTCTGAAGGAACTGCGCGCAGGGGATGTGCGAGGTATCGGAGGAGCAACCGAGAGGAATTTTTTCGGCCCGATTCAGAAGATCATTCCGTGGGCGAGCAATCTGTACACCGAGACGCTGATCGAGCAGGCGCATGCGCAAATGAGCGCGGATTTCTGGGGCTTTTGGATGCTGGGCGGCATGGCGGGCGGGGGCATGGGATTCATGTTTAGTCCCGAGCGGAAGGCTGAGGCGCAAGGCCGGATGCAGCGGCTGATGAGTGAGGCCAAGCGGCGGCTGGAAGACTCGGTTCCGTTCGCAATGGAGCCGGTGGTGTACGACTTTGCGATCAACGAGCGCGGCACTTTCGCCGAACTATTGACGGGCGAAGCGAACCTGATGCCGGAAGGCTATTACGCCCTGACCGTGCCGATGCTGTTGCGCCAGGATCCGCGGCTGATGCCGGCGGTGAGGCGATGGGAACTGGACAGGCTGGCGACAGCGTCGCGCGTAACCTCGAGTTATTCGGGGATCGTGCAGAGCCTGTTCGACCGGCTGCTGCCATCTTCGGCGAGCAATGGCGACGGCCAAGCGCAGACTCTGCACGAACTGCTGCGGGAACACGGCTTCGATCCGGTAGAGCACGAAGCGATCAGGACCGAGATGCAGAACGGAAGAATCGGGCTTGCGCAGAACCGGCTGCCGGTTACGACCAAGATCGAAGATGCGCAGGCAGGCGACGTGTTCGATGCAAGCGGGGCGGTAGAAGGGCGACTGCACGAGCTGGGCAGAAGGGCGCTGGAGGACGGCTCTGTAGCGGTGGTGTCACTCGCGGGAGGCGCCGGCAGCAGATGGACGCGCGGCGCGGGCGTGGTGAAAGCGCTGAACCCGTTTTGCAAACTTGGCGGCAAGTACCGGAATTTCGTCGAGGTTCACCTGGCCAAAAGCCGGCGCGCAGAGCGGGAGCACGGGGCAGCGCCGCCGCATGTGATTACGACAAGCTACCTGACGCACGAACCCATCGAGCGGCATCTGCGGGAAGCGAGCAATTTCGGCTATGACGGGCCGGTGCTGCTTTCGCCAGGGCGGAGCATCGGGCTGCGGCTGATTCCGACGACGCGCGATCTGCGATTCGCGTGGGAGGAAACGGCGCAGCAGACGCTCGATGAGCAGAAAGAAAAGATGCGGGACAGCGTGCGCGCGGCACTGACGCAATGGGCGCAGAAGGCAGGCGAGGGTTCGGACTACACGGACAATCTGCCGCTGCAGTGCATACATCCGACAGGGCACTGGTATGAAGTGCCGAATATGCTGCGCAACGGTGTACTACAGCAGTTACTCGAGCAGAGGCCGCAGCTGAAATATCTGATGGTGCACAACATCGACACGACGGGCGTGAATCTCGATGCAGGGTTGCTCGGATGTCACATCGAGAGCGGCGCTGCGCTGACGGTGGAAGTGATCCGACGGCAGATCGAGGATCACGGGGGCGGGCTGGCGCGGGTGGATGGACGGCTGCGCCTGGTGGAAGGATTGGCGCTGCCTTCGGAAGATGTGGAGTGGTCGCTTTCTTACTACAACAGCAATACATATTGGATCGATATCGACCGGCTGCTGGCGGTGTTTTCACTCGACCGCAACGCACTCGGCGATGCGCAGCGGATGGGGAAAGCGGTTCGCGAAGTGGCGGCGCGGATGCCCAGTTACATCACGCTGAAAGACGTGAAGCGGCGCTGGGGAAAAGGGCAAGAAGATGTATTTCCGGTGGCGCAGTTCGAAAAGCTGTTTGTCGATATGACGGGATTGAGCGAACTGGCCTGCGCCTATGCGGTGGTTTCGCGCCAGCGCGGCCAGCAGTTGAAGGAGCCGGCGCAACTCGATGGATGGCTCAGGGATGGGTCGGCCGAGTACGTGAATCAGCTGGCGGATTGGGGTTGAGGCGGAAAATTCATACCGCGTTAAAAAAAGCTTTCGCGGCGGGTAGACAAAAAGCGGCCGAAAACCGGGCATCCGAGCCAGTCACGGGTTTTGCAAACTTTGGTTAGCCTTTTTGTTTGTTGAAGTTATAAGTGATTGACTGGGTGCCCAAAACGCCCGTGGGGTAGATTTGGGCGGGAACGAAAACGCCAGTTTGGGCAATTTCGGGCTCGAAAAGCAGGGTTTCTGAGGCGAAAGTGAGGCAAAAACAGGGCCAAAATGAGGGTAATAACCCCACTTTCGACCAGTTTTGCACCAGCGGAAAGTATGCACTCCGGTAGTTGTGCGGGGAGCAGTTGCTGCGCAACTTTTACCTCGATGACAACAGGCGCGAGATCAAACGAAGGCGATGTTCTTGCCTTGGTGCACCCGCTCCGTGCACGTTCGAATAAATAGATCTACAAAGAATTTCACACTTGGCCTAGCGTTGGGGTTGGCATGTCTCGCAGCGCGAAACATGCAGGCGCAGGTAGATGCCGGGTCGATCGCCGGGACTGTGCAGGATTCGGGCGGCGGCGCAATTCGCGGAGCGACGGTGACTTTGGCGAACCCGGACACTGGGCTGGTGCAGAAGACCGAAACGAATGGAGCGGGGCAGTATGTTTTCAGTCCTGTGAGGATCGGGCGGTACTCGCTATCGGCGGAGTACAAAGAGTTCGAGAAGGCGGAGCAGTCGAACGTTACGGTGGCGGTGCAGCAGCATGTGCTCGCCGATTTCACGATGGTACCGGGACATCTCACCGAGACAACTGTGGTAACGAGCGATGCGCCGCTGCTGCAGGCCGAGGATGCGTCGGTGGGTCAAGTGGTTCAGGCGCAGACGATCAACGCGCTGCCATTGAACGGCCGTAATTTTACTTTTCTAGCGCAGCTTGCGGCAGGCGTGACGCAAAACCAGCAGGACAGCCGGGGATTAGGGGCGAGCGGAAGCTTCGCGGCGAACGGGGTGCGCCCGTCACAGAACAATTATCTGTTGGATGGGATCGATAACAACTCGAATCTGGTGGATTTCCTGAACGGCACGGCGTATGCGGTGCTGCCCCCGGTGGACGCGGTGGAAGAGTTCAATGTGCAGACGAGCGACTACAGCGCGGAGGTGGGGCGGTCGGCGGGTGCAGTGCTCAATGCGACGGTGAAGTCCGGAACGAACGCGCTTCATGGAGACGCGTGGGAGTTTCTGCGGAACGACAAGCTCGATGCGGCAAATTTCTTCGAGAACGCAGGCGGTGTGCCGAAGGGCGAATACAGACAAAACCAGTTTGGCTTCACGCTAGGTGGACCGATACGGAAGAACAAGACGTTTTTCTTCACCGATTATCAGGGCACACGCATCAGGCAGGCGGTTACGTCGGTGAATACGGTTCCGACGGAGGTCGAACGGAGCAGCGGGTATAGAAATTTCGCCGAGTTGTTGACACAGGGCGGCACGCGGACCGACGTGCTGGGGCGGACGTTTGCGCTTGGCAAGATATTCGATCCAGCGACGACACGAGCGGTGACTTGCGGGGTGCCCGATACGATGTCGGGGTTAACGGCGGCGTGCGGAAGCAGCGCGGCCGGGACCCAGGCGGGTTTTGTGAGGGAGCCGTTCGCGGGAAACATTCTTCCGGCCGGCAGGCTGGATCCAAACGCGGCGAGACTGCTGAACCTTTATCCCGCGCCGAATGCGAGCGGACTGTTCAATAACTATACGAGCGACCGGATTTCGAGCAACGACGTGGATCAGTTCGACGTGCGCATCGATCAAAACTTCAGTGAGCGGGATACGCTCTTCGGGCGGATCAGTTACCAGGTGAACCCGCAATTCCTGCCCGGGCCATTTACCGGAATTGCGGATGGCGGCGGGTTTTCAGCAGGGAATCAGAACTCGACGGCATGGAACGGCGTGCTGAGCGAGACACACAGCTTTTCAACTTCGTTGATCAACGAGGCGCGAATAGGTGTGAACCGAATCGCCAGCTCACGCCTGCAACCGAATGCGAACAGCGGGGGGATTCCCGAGCAGTTCGGGATCGGGGGCGTGCCACAGCTGCCCTCGAACGGCGGACTGCCGACGCTGAACATCAGCGGACTTTCGACCTTGGGAAGCAGCGGTTATCTGCCGTCGATCGAATACAGCACGGTGGGGCAGTTCAGCGACATCCTGACAAAGAACGTGGGCCGCCATTCGATGAAGGCAGGGTATGAATATCAGCGGCTCCGATTCTCGGTGCTGCAGCCGCCGGCCTCCCGCGGAAATTTTTACTTCAGCGGCAACTACACGGAAGTTCCGAACACAACGGGCGGCAACACGGGGCCGGCGCAGCTGCTGCTGACTCCGGGCGCGGCTTCGGTGGCGGGCGGGACAAACGAACTGGGCGGCGCCGATTTTGTGGAAGCGTCCAACCTGGCCAACACGGATTCACAGCGCAATTACAACGTGCTCTACCTACAAGATGACTTTAAAGTGACACCGCGCCTGACGCTCAATCTGGGCGTGCGTTGGGAATACTTTGGGCCGCTGGTGGAGCGCTACGGAGCGCAATCGAATTTTCAGCCCCTGGCGGGCGGCGGGGCAGATTACCTGATCGCACAATCGCGATGCAACACGCCTTTGAATCCGGACTTCATCACGGCGGCCGCGCAAAATGGCGTGAGCATTGTGTGTTCCAAGCAGCCCGGATTGCAAGTGGCGCAGAAGCTGAATTTCGCCCCGCGCGCAGGCCTTGCGTACCGGTTGACGGACAGGCTGGTAGTGCGGGGCGGATATGGAATCTTCTATGGGGGGTTCGAGAACTCTTCGCAGTACAACTGGGGCAGTTTTCCCTTCCAGTTCCATGTCAACTACAACAACGTAGTTCCGAACGAGCCGATCGTTTTTCCGAATGGAGCGAACGGAACACTCGAGACGGGGCTCAGCGGAATCAATTTATCGCCAGCGGAGGTGAGCCCCTATGGCGTGTCGTTTCAGGGTCAGGATTACCGGATCAAGACGGCTTACACGCAAGGCTATAACGTGACGCTGCAGTACCAGCTTTCGCGTAACCAGAGCGTGCAGGCAGGATTTGTGGGGAACACCGTGCGGCACCTGCCGGTTTACATCAATCCGAACACGCCGAGCGAACTGGTTCCGCCTTCGTTCAACAGTCTGGATTATTCTCCGTATCCGAACTTCGCGCTTTACAACAACTACACGAGCTTTGCGGGGAACAGCCACTACAACGGCCTGCAGACGACGTACGAACACCGCTTAAGCGGCGGGCTGAACGTGCTGGCGAATTTCACGTGGTCACAGTGCCGGACGGACGCCTCCGATCTGCTGAATGCGACGGCGATTGCGTATCGCGCGCCGCGGCTTACGGGCTTCGGCATCCAGGGCGACTACGGTTTGTGCGATTACGACATCAACAAAGTGTTTCACCTGAGCGGAACTTACGATATCCCGGTGGGGCACGGGCGGCGCTTTCTGCGCAACAGCCCTTCGCTGGTGAATGCTGCCCTGGGCGGCTGGGGAACGAACATGATTGTGACGGTGCAGGACGGGCAGCCGGGGACGGTGCCGTGCGTGATCACGACGGCGGCGGGTTTCGGATGCAACGCGCTGCTCGTTCCGGGGCAAAGTGTTACGGCGGGTCCGCATAATGTGAACCAATGGCTGAATCCAGCAGCTTTCGTGAGCCCACCGGTGACAACAGCGGTGGGACAGCAAGACTACGCGCCGCTGGGCGGAGCGCCGACACAGTTTTACGGGCCGGGCTTTCACCGGGTCGACTTCTCTCTTTTCAAGACATTCAGTATCACGGAGCGGATGCGACTAGAGTTTCGTTCGGAGTTTTTCAACCTGACAAACACGCCGAATTTCTCGCCGCCCGGATTGGGGACAGCAACGGTGGGAGCTGCGCCGGGATCGCTTGACTACACGAACCCTTCGACTTTCGGGAAGATCAATTCGACGCGCGACGGACAGAACGATCAGCGGGAAATTCAGTTTGCGTTGAAGCTGTACTGGTAGCGGCAGGTGGCGCAGAGAATGTTTTCCCGCCGGGCGGTGCTGGCGGCAAGTCTGGGCGCAGGATTGACGGCGGCGAGCTGCCGAAGACAAGCGACACGGGACGGAAAAGTGCACCTACGTTTTTCGACGTGGGGTTCGCAGGTGGAGATCGATACATTCAGGAGCATCAGCGACCGGTACGAGGCGGCGCATCGGGATGTAGCGATCGATCTCGATGAGATCAGCTATCGAACTCAGTCATCGATCGATGTGGAACTGGCGGCGGGCGTAGGCCCGGATGTGTTTCGGCTGGAGTACGACAACGTGGGCCGCTACAGCCCGAGCGGCGCGATCATCGATCTTTCGCCATACGTTCCGAAGAACCTGGGGGAGCAGTTTACGGCGCCGGTATGGACGGCGGTGACTTACGAAGGCGCGCCGCGAGCGCTGCCGCACCAGACAGACACGAGCGCGATTCTCTACAACAAAGACATCTTCAAACGGCTCGGCATCAGACCACCCGAAAGGATCGAAGAGAGCTGGAGCTGGGAAGAGTTCATCGATGTCAGCCGAGCGCTCAAGCGTGTTTGCGAATACGCTTTCGCGGTGAACTGGACGTATGGCGGATCGTTCCGCTGGCTGAACTTTCTACACCAGCACGACGGCAAGCTGCTTGAAAGCGACTTCAAAACATCGGCGATTCCGTCTCAAGCGGCGCTAGAGACATTGCGCTGGACACAGTCCTTTTTCAAAGAGCGGCTGGTGCCGCCGAGCGACAGTGCAAAATCGACCGAAGAGGTGGAAAACCTGTTTGCAACCGGTGTGGTGGGGATGTACTTCGACGTGGGGCCGCAGGGAATGCGGGACATTGGTTCGACGATGGATTGGGGCACGACGTTTCTGCCGCAGGATATGAGCCGGGCGGCGGAGCTTGGCGGAAATGCGATCGCGGTGACACGGGACGCAAAGCATCCTGAGATTGCGGCGGACTTCGCGACGTTTCTGACGAACGAAGAGAACATGCGCGAGTTTGTGGTCGCAGCCGAATTTCTGCCGGTGAGACGCAGGCTGCTCAACGAGGCGCTGCCTTACAAGTACAAGCCGGATGAGATGCGGGTGCATTTAGAGCAATCGAAAACGGTTCCGGTGGACCTGGCGCGGACGGTAACGCTGCCGAACTTCCCGCGGATCGCGCGAGTGTTGGGGGATGAACTCGACAGTGCATTCATGGGCGGGCAGAGCGCGGAAGCGAGTATCGAAAACGTGGCGCGATCGATCCGGCGAGCGTTCGAGAGTACATGAAGCCGAACTCCCGGGCAGCGTGGGTTTTCCTGAGCCCGCACTTGACGTTATTCACAATATTCATTCTGGCGCCCGCAGGAGCGGTGGTCATTCTGAGCACGTTCGATTGGAGTCTGCTCGGGGAGCATCACTTTGCGGGACTGGCGAATTACGCGGAGATACTGGATGACCGGGAGTTCTGGCGGGCGCTGAGGAACACGCTGGTTTACGCGGCTGCGGTGGTCCCAACGACATTGCTGCTGGGGTTGGGCCTGGCGATTCTGCTGAAGGCCTCGGTACCGGGCCGGCAAATGTTTCGGGCCGCGATCTACTTGCCGACTGTGCTTTCGAGCGTTGCATCGGCAACGATTGCGACCTGGATTTTCGATGGCGAGTACGGCGTGCTGAATGCGGTGTTGGGGCGGGTAGGGCTGCCGCGATTGCCGTGGCTTTCGTCTACGCACCTCGCGATGCCAGCATTGATCCTGACCACGATCTGGCTGCGGGTCGGGCTCTGCATGGTAGTGTACCTGGCGGCGCTGGGCGAAGTGCCGCAGACGGTTCTGCAGGCCGCAGCTTTAGATGGCGCAGGCGGGTGGAGCCGTTTCCGATATATCGTGTGGCCGTTGCTATGGCCGAGCACGGTTTTCCTTTTCGTAACGACGCTCATTTACTCGCTTCATGCATTTGACCTGGTCTACGTAATGACGAACGGCGGGCCAGCGTTTTCGACGACGGTGCTCGTCGAGTATCTCTACAATGCCGCGTATCTGGAACAGCGGGAAGGATACGCATCTGCAATCAGCGTGCTGCTGGTGCTGATCCTGATTGCGTCGAGCAGCGTGCTGCTGCTTCGGCGTAAGACGGTGAGTAAGGCATGAAGACGCGCCCGCAAACAGCCATCATCATGCTCGTGGCGGGCACGGCAGCGATCCTGTGCCTCTTTCCGATCTTCTGGATGCTGCTAACTGCGCTTCGACCCAAGCCCGAGATTTTTACCCGAACGCTGCATCTGCTGCCTTCGCATTTTGCGTGGAGTAACTTCAAGGCGGCGTTTGCGACGTATCCGGTGACGGCATGGCTGGAGAACTCACTTGCGATTACGATCCTCGGGACCGCTTTGACGGTGCTGCTCGATCTGTTTGCGGGGTATGCTTTCGCGAAGTTTCCATTTCCGGGGCGCGATGCACTGTTCTTCATATTTCTAGGAACGCTGATGCTGCCGACGCAGGTGCTGATGGTGCCGCAGTTCATGACGGTGGCGGCGTTCCATGGAGTGAATACGTACTGGGCTGCGATCCTGCCGCGGGCGGCGGAGACGTATGGCGTATTTCTGGCGCGGCAGTTTTTGAGCGATCTACCGGATGAGCTGCTCAACGCGGCTCGGCTGGACGGCGCGAGCGAATGGCGGATTTTCTGGCACGTGGTGGTTCCCCTGAGCAAGCCGATGATTGCGGTGCTGACACTGCTGGTGGCACTTGGAGAATGGAACGATTTCGGCTGGCCGCTGGTGATTCTGCGCGACGAACACTCGATGACGCTGCCGGTGGGGTTAAGCCTGCTGCAGGGTTATCGCGTAAACGACTGGACGGGGATGATGGTGATTGCGCTTCTCTCGATCGTGCCGGCGGCGGCGCTGTTTCTAGTTTTGCAGCGCTATTTTATTCAGGGGATTTCGCGCACCGGCCTGAAGTGAAGGTTGCTCGTGAATGATTCGCGCGCCAGTTTCCGGCGAGAACCAGAGGGCTTCGCGGAGGTTGAGAGCGAGCTGAATGTCCTGATCGGGGTGAAGAACGGTGGCGGCAGGCAGCCGCAGAATGACGTCCTGAGCTCCGACGGCGCAAGTGGCGAGAGTTTCGTTGCCGAGCGGTTCGAGAAGAGTGAGTCTGGCAGGCAGGGCAACTTCATCCGACGCCGGACTACCGGAGGAGAGCAACCGAATGTGTTCGGCTCGGAGGCCGAGACTCAGGCGGGCGCCATCGGGAACGGGCGGCAGCGGATTGCGGAAGCGATGTCCGGCTACTTCGAGACTGGAGCCGGCGGCGGTTACCTGGAGGAGATTCATGGGCGGGAAGCCGATGAACTGCGCGACGAACTGATTGGCAGGCTGGCGATACACCTCGAGAGGCGGCCCGATCTGCTGGACGCGGCCGTCTTTCATGACGACGAGAACGTCGGCCATGGTCATGGCTTCCACCTGGTCATGGGTGACGAGGATGGTGGTGGCCTTGAGCTGACGGTGTAATTTCAAAAGCTCGGTGCGGGTGCCGGCGCGGAGAGTGGCGTCGAGGTTGCTGAGAGGCTCGTCGAGGAGAAATACCTTGGGGCGGCGGACGATGGCGCGGCCCACCGCGACACGCTGCTGCTGACCGCCGGAGAGTTCAGCGGGGCGGCGTCCTAGTAGATCAGACAGGTGCAAGAGTTCGGCGACGGCTTCCACTTCGGCACGGCGCTCAGGGGCGCTGACGCCGCGCATTTTCAATCCGAAGGCGAGATTGTCGCGCACGGTGAGGTGCGGATAGAGTGCGTAGCTCTGAAAGACCATGGCGACGTCGCGATCTTTCGGGGCGACATGATCGACGGCAGTACCGTCAATGCTGATGCTGCCTGCAGACGCCTCTTCCAGGCCAGCGATAATTTTCAGCAGGGTGGACTTACCGCAGCCGGACGGGCCTACAAGAACGACCAGTTGCCCGTTTTTGACTTCCAGGTTTATGGGGTGAAGGGCGTGAACGCCGGAAGGGTAAGTCTTTGAGACGCCGCTGATGGATAGATCAGCCATGCGCGAGGGCGACGGGCACGAGATGGGGCATGCGTCGATATATGGATGACCGTGAGGGTGGGGAGTGACTATTTTGTTACGGAGGGAAAGTCGGGGGTTTCGGACGAGACCCAAGTTCGCGGGTACTAGTCAGGAGCGCCAATAGCCAGAGGGCGGTAAACATGCAGCGACTATCGCGCAGTCCCGTGTGTTCCGGGCAAGACAGTTCACCAGGGTATCGTAGCGTGCTCCCAGCGCGTGAAGTTACCCTTCGGGCCATCGGGCTGCACAAGGTTCTTGGCGATCTGCAGCCCGATGCCTTGATCGGCTTCAGTCACCAGCGCGACAGGTTGGCGTGCATGCTTCTTCTTCCCTTCCAGACGGCGTGACCGCGGCCCTATTCCCGGTGATGAATGATGCCCGAGTAAACGCTTGCCATTGCCATCAGGCTTTCGGGGATGGCTCGCTGACGGTACCCTGGGCCGAGTTTGCTACCGAATCCCAGGCCTCCCAAAGCGCCAATCGGTCCGCATAAGCTCCGCGCACCCAAGGCAAGTTATGGCTGCCGAGGAAGACCCGCAAGGGCGGATTCTCCGTATCGACGATTTGGAAGAGGGCCTCCGGGGTAGCATTGGGATCGCCGCGCTCCATGGTTCTCATACCTTCGAATACTTGCGCTCTGATGCCAGCATAGATGTCGAGTTCGGCGGCCCGTTTTCCGGAGGACGGGCCTCCAAACTCCGTGGCGTAGGCGCCCGGCTCCACGATCGTTACCTTGATTCCAAATGGCTTCACTTCTATAGACAAGCTTTCGTGTATCGCCTCAAAGGCCCACTTCGAAGAGCAGTAGTAGCCGATAAGAGGCATCGTCACGTGACCAAGGGTGCTCGAGATCCCGAGGATGTGACCGCCACCTTGTTCGCGCAGCAACGGAAGCGCTGCTTTGATCACGGACAGCGCGCCGAAGATGTTGGTTTCGTAGAGGGCTCGAACATCATCTGCGCCACCTTCTTCAATCGTGGCTATGAGGGGATAGCCCGCATTGTTGACGATTACGTCCAGCCTTCCGAAGTAGGCGTGAGCTTGCTCCAATGCAGTTTTCACCTGTTCAGGCCGAGTGACATCGAGCTCTAACGTCAGAGCGTTTGCGCCGTATTTCTCCTTCAGGTCACTGATGCTTTGCAGCGAGCGAGCTGTGGCCGCGACTTTGTCGCCACGCCTTAGCGCCGCATCGGCCCAAACGCGTCCGAGCCCGCGTGATGTACCTGTTATAAACCAAACTTTGCTTGACATATTACACTCCGTTCTGAGGTCTGGCCTACGTGGCCGCCGCATTGATAAGCTATACGGATATCCGGAACCCTGTTCCAGATTATAAACGGAACCTTGTTCCGTTTGCAAATATCTGCCATGAAGAAGAAGGTCACAGTAGGAGCGGAGAAGCAGAAAGGCAAGGCGAAACCTCGGCCGATGCGTGCCGACGCGCAGCGCAAGATGAGCTCACTCCTTACCGCGGCGATGGAGATTTTCCGGACCTCGGGGGTGGACGCTCCGGTTCGGAAGATTGCCGAAAGGGCGAACGTCGGGCTGGGAACGATGTATCGTCATTTCCCCCAACGGTCGGATCTCATCAAGGCGGTTTTTGAGAAGCAGGTGGATGCATGCGCGGATGCGGCCTCTGAACTCGCCAGTAAGTTAGAGCCGGGTGACGCCCTGGCTCACTGGATGCAGCGCTTTGTGGACTTCCTTGCGACGAAGCGAGGTCTTGCGGCGGCGCTACATTCTGGTGACCCGGCCTACAGTGCTCTGCCCGCATACTTCAGCACGCGCCTTTTGCCAGCACTAGAAAAGCTGCTGGATCGTGCTGTGGCAGCGGGGGTGGTGCGCTCAGGCGTGGATCCAGAAGAACTATTACATGCTGTGGCAAACCTCTGCAGCGTTTCGCATGACAAGGAACCTGCCTACGCGCGAAGAATGGTCGCCTTGCTGGTGGATGGGCTCCGTTACGGAGCAAAGCCGGAATCGAAACGGCGATGAGTTTTGAGGAGTGATCAGGTCATCGACAACTATGAAAAGGCAAAGCTAGAACACAGAGGTGGATTTAAATGCAAGCTTGTTTGAGTAAGGACTGCAAAATGTCCGATCTTTCCACCTACATGGCCGACCGACAATCAGGGCGCTAACGGATGAACTCGAGCCTGCAGATTCCAACGGCAGAAAGCGGTTCCAGTTCGTGACGATCGGCTGTCAACAAAATCGCGTCTAGATCTATCGCAAGTGAGAGAGCGGCGCAATCGGCCAGAGAAACCCTTCTGTAGGTGCTCTTAAGTCGACCCATTTCACGCCAAAAACCACCATGCATGTCATTCCGCTCCGTGATTCCAAGCGTCAGAAGGTCGTTCACCGCATCAACTGCAACGTCCTCGCTACTCGCACGGGCAAAGTCATAGTAGACCTCGCAGAGGTTCAAGGCGTGTGCTGAAGCCATGCATTCCGGATGGCTCAACTGATTCAGAACAACTTCAGCGCCTCGTTCGCCTCGAAGGAGGGCGATCATCGCGGAAGCATCCAAGACGACATTCACGTTCGGCTTTCTAAATCTATGTCTGCGCGTTTACTTCTTAGAAAGTCTTCGACCGAAGTGGGCACAAACACATATTTACCCGGGATGCTCGTGAGTGCGTTTTGCAGCGGCGTGGATCTCCGAACCGGCAAATCGGGGCTGTCTATTTCATTTAGCAGTGTTCGAATTGCCGCTACCATACTGGCGACCGCCTTCCGATCCAACTCCTGCCCGCGTGTTACCGGGTGAGCTGAGCGATTTCGAAGTTCGCGCCAATCCTGAAGTTTCGACTCGAGCGCTTGGACCACCCTCTGGTCCCGCGATGAAGAAAGTTCTTCGAGCGCGATTCCGGCAAGTATGACTGCGGCACTTATTTGATCGAAGTCGATGCAAACCTCAGCTTCTCTAACGAGCTGGCGGATAAAGCTGAGCCTCGACAGACTCAGAGCAGCCTCGAGATGCCTATTAATTTCGTCGGAGATTGCACCTTGCGCCACGGATGAGCCCTTTCCAATATTATCGACATGAGAATCCCGGCGTTCAGCATGATGCACAGGCAAAGATCGCAACCACTTTGCGGGTACTGATCCGCCGCACGGAGCACAAGCCGGGTCTACACGATGCGAGGCCCACGTTTGTGTTTGGCGCGGGAGGGAGACCGCGGTGAGTTGATGCCTCTGAGGATGAGATCGATCCCGGCGAGAAAATCCACCCGGTCATCGTGATCTCGTATCTGTCCGGCTACGCTGCGGGCGAACGGGTATTGCTCCGGATCGAGCTGCGACCAAGCGGTTGACACAGCCTCCAGAAAATCGGATCGATCGAGGCCCCGCGTGCGGGCGAGTTGCCCGTTGGCCGCGTTCTGCCTGCTGACACCCAGGATGTAAGCCATTAGCGTGCCCACCGCTGCCCACTGTTGCTCGTCGGGCACGCCGAGAGCGCGAATTTGCCGGCCTATGCGTTCGAGAATGCGCACGACGGGAGACAGCCCGGGGACACTCGTGAGCGCTGAGCCCACCCATGGATGCTCGTCGATGACGTCGAACAGGCCGAGCGCGAGAGTGCGAATCGTTGCCTCGGGTGTCGTGACCACGATGTTTTCGTCAATCGCGCGCGCGACCACGGCATCGCAGGCAGCGGTCAGCAGGTCGCTTTTGCTGGCGATGTGCCAGTAAATGGCACCGGGGCCGGTGGCGAGCCGTTCGGACAGCGCGCGGAAGGTGAGACCCTCTTCACCGCTCGAGTCCAACAGCTCGATCGACGCTTCGACGATGCGTTCCCGGGAGAGCGCTTCTTCGCGGCGTGGGGCGGTATGTGCTCTTTTGGTCATGCTCCATCTTGACATTAATGGAACACTGTTCCAGACTTATGGAATGACGTTCCACGAACGTCTCCGGAGCTTCTTTACTGAATAACGATCCACATCAACCCGCCTACGACGTCATCGTCTGCGGGGCTGGGCCGGTGGGACTTTTCCTTGCCTGTGAACTGGCGATGGCAAGATGTTCCGTCCTGGTACTCGAAAAGTCGGAGGATCTCCACTCGCCATTAAAGCGACTTCCTTTCGGGATGCGAGGGCTCAATGCGCTCTCTGTTGAAGCGCTGTACCGGCGTGGGTTGCTGGAGGAGCTGGAGACGCCAAAAAGCCTGAAAGACCCTCACGCCAACGCTGTACAAGGGGACCGCCGGCAGGTAGGGCATTTCGCGGGCATTCCATTGCTTTCCGGCAATATTGACGCCTCACAGTGGAGGTATCGCCTCCCAAGCTCTACCGAAACCAGTTTGATAGCAGAACTGGAGGAACTTGAAAGTATCCTGGGCCGCCGGGCCGAAGCCTTGGGTGTAAGCATCAGGCGCGGGCTTGCCTTTACTGATTTCCAGCAAACCGAGGAGGCAGTTACTGTCACCTGTGGCGACCAAACCTTTCAAGGTGGATGGCTTGTGGGTTGTGATGGAGCCCGTAGTGCTGTGCGCAAGGTGGGCGGTTTTGAGTTCCAAGGCACAGAGCCGGAGTTCACCGGCTACTCTGCTCAGGTCGATCTTGCCGATCCGGAGAAGCTCAAGCCAGGCCGAAACATGACACCAACAGGCATGTACCTGCAATCGCAGCCTGGGTATCTGGTGATCCAGGATTTTGATGACGGGGCATTTCACGGTGCAGACAAGCCGATCACGCTCGAACACGTGCAAGAGGTGTTGCGCCGCGTCTCGAACACCGATGTCACTATCAGGGCACTGCATGTCGCAAGCACATGGACCGACCGAGCACGGCAGGCGACGATCTATCGCAACGGACGAGTCCTCTTAGCCGGCGATGCCGCGCACATTCATGCGCCGTTAGGAGGCCAGGGACTCAACCTGGGACTGGGCGATGCGATGAACCTTGGGTGGAAGCTCGCCGCAACCATCCGAGCCTCGAGGAGCAAGGAGACAGCGCCGGCGGGATTGTTAAATACTTACCACGCCGAACGGCACACGATCGGTGCGAAGGTCCTGGATTGGTCGCGTGCGCAGGCTGCGATCATGAAACCCGACCCAGGCGCCCGCGCGCTGAACGAAATCATGCGTGACCTGATGGAGACGCGGGATGGCGCCACCTACATTGCAGGACGACTGTGGGGTGTCACCACACACTATGACCTCGGCGGCGACCACCCTCTTGCAGGCCACAGCGTTCCCAACTTTGAGTTCGAAGACGGCCCAAGGATTGGCGAGCTCATGCGCGACGGCCGGGGAATGCTGCTCGACTTCAACGGCAATGCTTCGCTCAAGATTCTGGCGAGCGAATATGGCGATCAGCTGAAGTACATCTCAGGGCGTGCCAAAGAACAACTCGGCTTGCGCGCGCTCCTGATACGTCCGGACGGGTTTGTCGCCTGGGCTTCCGCCAACGAACCGCAGGAACAATCCATCAGACAAGCGGCCGCTCTTTGGTTTGCCCGTAAGGAGAGAGTATGAACAGGCCAGTCACAATCATCGGCGCCGGGCTTGGTGGTCTGGTACTTGCGCGCGTCCTGCACGTCCACGGAATTCGGGCTACGGTCTACGAAGCGGAAGC
This sequence comes from Terriglobia bacterium, assembly GCA_963723645.1. GTDB lineage: Bacteria > Acidobacteriota > Terriglobia > Bryobacterales > Bryobacteraceae > Bog-105. The sequence goes on along the minus strand of CAVRRR010000001.1, from coordinate 990,264 downwards.
CGCAGCGAATGCTCGAGCGCAAGGTGGCATGCTCGACATTCACGAACACAACGGGCAGCTCGCACTGAAGGCTGCGGGGCTGTTCGATAGATTCCTTGAGATCATTCACCCTGGCGGTCAGCAAGGGCGCGCACTCGACAAGGACGGCAACGTGCTGTTGGATCATCCCGATGACGGTACAGGCGGTCGACCAGAGGTGCCCAGGGGAGAACTTCGCCGGATCCTGCTTGAATCACTTCCTGCCGACACGCTGCGGTGGGGACACAAACTGAGAATTGTGACTCCACTCGGAGGCGGGCGGCACGAGTTGAGGTTTGCTGATGGCTCAATCTCGACGACCGAAGTGCTCGTGGGGGCAGATGGCGCCTGGTCGAAGGTTCGCTCACTGCTCTCCCAGGCGAAACCGACGTATGCCGGAATAACTTATGTTGAAACGTACCTCTACGACCGCGACGCTCGTAATAAGGCGAGTGCAGATGCGGTTGGCGGAGGCATGATGTTTGCGATGGCGCCGGGAAAAGGCATCATGGCGCACCGCGAACCGAACGGCTTACTACATACGTACGCGGGTTTGAAAAAACCTGAGAACTGGATTAGCGGGATCGACTTTTCCGATGCTGCGGCTGCCGTGGCCTGTGTAGCCGAAGAGTTTGACGGCTGGGCGCCGGAGCTGACTGCGCTCATCACGGATGGTGAGACCGCGCCTGTGCCCCGGCGTATCTATTCGCTCCCGCTCGAACACCGGTGGAAGCGAGTACCGGGCGTGACACTGCTTGGCGATGCCGCGCACCTGACGGCGCCATCGGGCGAAGGAGCCAATCTCGCAATGTACGACGGCGCTGAACTCGCGAAGGCCATTGCCGCCAACGCGGGAGACTTGGAAGCCGCGCTCCTCAGCTATGAGACAGACCTTTTTCCGCGCAGCGCCGCCGAAGCTGCGGAGGCAGACCGGCTGCAAGAGGTGCTCTTCGGCGACAATGCGCCTCAAAGTTTGCTGGACTTCTTCACTGCTAACCAACCGGTCAAGTAGGCGTCCCGTGCTTCTGAAGTGACCTATGCTGCGAAAACGGCGTTCTCGGGACTGATTCGTAGCACGAGAAGACCGAGGCAAGTCCACCGATAAAGCGTTTACGCAGTTCCCCGTCGCCCGCGAGAGAATGAGGCAGCATCTTATCGATTCGGTTCACGGAGAAGCGATTTGCTCGATTTCAACACTGCTTATGTGCTCGCCGTAGTCTTTGTTGCTACGCTCGTCCGTTCGACGCTTGGGTTCGGTGAAGCGCTGGTCGCAGTGCCATTACTGGCATTGCGCCTACCTCTGCTCGTCGCGGCGCCGCTGGCTGTTCTTGTGTCTGTAGCGATGGCAAGCGTAATCGTTCTTCAGGACTGGCGGCATCTGCATCTACGCAGCGCAGGCGGCCTCATCGTGGCCGCGCTGCCTGGCATTCCGCTGGGAGTGGCGCTCCTCGCAAAGGGTAATCAACATGTTGTGAAACTAATCCTGGGCGTTGTCATAATCGGCTTCTCGCTGTACTCCCTTGCTGACAGACGCACGCTGCACTTGCAAGAGGATCATGGAGGATGGTTGTTCGGCTGCGGATTCGTCTCCGGCGTGCTAGGAGGCGCATACGGAATGAACGGACCTCCCCTTGCGGTATATGGCGCTCTGCGGCGATGGTCTCCGCAGCATTTCCGGGCTACTCTGCAAGGTTACTTTCTGGTGGCAAGCCTTGCCGGCCTCATAGGCTACGCGATCCTCGGCATCTGGACTGTTACGGTCACGCGATACTTCTTTCTTTCGCTTCCAGCGATCATTATTGCGACCCTGCTTGGACGCGCTGTCAATCGTCGCTTGAAGGACCACGGCTTTTTTCGCCTGGTGTATGTCGGGCTGATCGCCATCGGCGGACTGCTCGTCCTTGAAGCGGTGAGGAGATAATTGCTTCCGGCCGAACACTCGATCTCGTGGTCCGAAAGCGCAGCCGGAAACTTGCATCAAAAAGTCTGGCCGATTCCGGTGCTGCAGTAAGCAGCTCACGGGGATTCGACGTTGCCGGGGGCCCTGGGATTCGGGCCTGACGCTCGCGATTCACTCGCTCCGTAGAGCGCGCATAGGATCCAAAGACGCTGCGCGCCGGGCTGGCACGAATGCTGCGACGGTCGCCGCGATTCCTAGCGCGAGTGCGGCGGACGCCAGGGTCACAGGGTCATTTGCCTTCACACCGAAGAGAAGGCTAGTGACCAGGCGTCCCAGCAGTAACGCCGCAGCCGCTCCCGCTACCGTTCCAATTGCCAGCATCATCCACACAGTGCGCATCACCAGCCAAAGCACGGCTTTCTTCTGCGCTCCCAATGCCATCCGGATTCCGATCTCGCTCTGTCGCCGAGCTACTGAATAAGCGGTTACGCCGTAAAGACCTATCATGGCGAGCAACAAAGCCATGAGCCCAAAGAAACCTGAAAGCAAGGCAACTACTTTTTGTTGGCGCATCGAATCGTTTACCTGAGTTTCGAAACTCCGGAACTCAATGGAGACATTTCGATTTACTTTCGTGATTATGTCGCGAATGCTTGATTTCAGGGCCTCAGGGCTATTGCCGGAACGAATCTCAAAGCTCACCCCCGACCAGGGCTTTGTGTCCTGGCTCGCGGCCAGAAACGCAGTCTTGAAGGAAGCAGCCTGATTTAACGCTTCATACTTCGCGTCTTTCACAACTCCGATTACCTGGAAGGAATCTCGGTCGCCTGGCTCATTCTCGATTCCCACCATTTTCCCGAGAGGACTTTCCGTTCTGAAAAAGGCGCGCGCTGTTGTCTCACTCAAAATGATCGCCTTCGGTGCGGTGAGCGAATCGTGATTGGAAAAGTCCCGTCCCAGCAGCATCGGTGTATCCATGGTGCGAAAGTATCCTGGCGAAACCCTATTCAGATAGACATTTTCATCTTCCTGTGACGCCGCGTGCTTCCCTAATGGATAAGTCCACTGATTCCAGGCGGTGCCGCTGATGGGAGTTAACGCAGAACTTGACGCGGCAGACACTCCAGGAAGGCGTTGCAGTTCTTCGAGCATGCCGGCGAATAACCGAGTGCGCCGTTCCTTGGGGACACCGGCGGCTAAAGCATCGACATTGGCAATGAGAACGTTATGTGAGTCAAAGCCGGCGTCGACATGCAGAATGTGATTCATGGTTGAAATGAACAACTCAGCGCCCACCAGAAGGATCAGGGTAAGCGCTACTTGTCCAGTGACCAGCGCTGACCCTAGATTTAAGCGCGAAAACCCGGTCTCCGTGCCACGAGCGCCCTCTTTCAAAGTTTGATTCGGCGATACGCGGGTCGCTCTCAGGGCCGGCGCCAGTCCAAACAGTATTCCCGTGAGGGTCGCAACCAGAAGGGTGAACAAGAGCAAGTGCGCATCGATCGAAAGGTCGAACTCAAGTTGGTTGCCCGTGGCTGACAGCAAGCGAATCAGCAGCCGGCTTCCCCAAAATGCGAACAACAACGCGGCTATGCCTCCTAAACCGGCCAGCATGAAACTCTCCGTGAGCAGCTGGCGGATCAACCGAAGCCGGCCGGCACCAATTGCCATACGCAGGGCAATGTCGCGCTGCCGCGCTGCGGCACGCGCCAACAGAAGATTGGCCACGTTCGCGCAGGCAATCAGCAGCACTAAGAAAACAACTCCCATGAGCGCGAACAGCGCTGGCTTATAGCTCCGGCCAGTATCTGAAAACCCGGTGGACGCGGGCACCACGCTCAGGCTCCTGCTAAGGTAATCCTTCTTGTCATCCGGCTGCCAGTCAGACGGGAGCGTTGCCAGGTAAACGCCTTTAGAGATAGCCTTCATGCGCGCCTGCGCCTGCTTGAGCGATACTCCGGGCGCTAACCGCCCGAGAACACGCAGCCACCAGGTACTCCGCGCGTCCAACCAGCTTCCATCGGCGTGCAGAACTGGATCGCACGCAATCGGTATGGCCACTCCATATCCGTGATCCAGTTCCAATCCATGGAACCAGGCTGGAGTCACTCCGATAATTTGGAACGGGTGACGGTTCAGGTGCAGAGTCTTACCGATCACACTGGGATCGCCCGCGAAATGCGCTTTCCAGAACGCATAGCTGATCACAGCTACAGCGCCGGACTTGCCTCCGCCGCGGCGATCGTCATCCTTCGTGAACACGCGCCCACGCAACGCCGGAACTCCCAAGACACGAAAGTAATCTCCGCTCACCCAAATGCCCTCAATAGGCTCGACTACTCCGCCGGAAGACAAATCGAAACGGGCGGTCGAGTATGCCAGCATGCCAGAAAATCCAGTCTGACGACTACGAATTTGCTCCCATAGAGGATTTGAGTAGATTGCACTGTCGCGGGTCTCAATTTGTGCCAATTGAGCAGGATCTTCCACCGGCAACGACCTGAGCATCACAGCATTCAGGATGCTGAAAACCGCGGTGTTAGCGCCAATGCCAAGAGCTAGCGAGAGCACGGCGACGGCGGCGAACCCGCGACTCGAATTCAGATCGCGCGCAGCATACCGGATGTCCTGCCAGAGCGTCTCGACAAAAGTCCAGCCCCACGCATCGCGGCTTTTTTCACGCAGGAGGGATTCATTGCCGAAGCGCAAGCGGGCTCCTCTTTCGTTGCCCTCTTCCGCTGTCCGCAGATCCAGGTGGAGCCGCATTTCCTCTGCCAGATCCTCTTCAAAACTCTTCCGATGCAGCAAGAACTCCAAACGACGCCACAACTCGCTAAACATGCAGCTGCTCCTCTTTTAAGCTGACCTTTCAAGCGGGCTGAATAACCTTCCGAATGGCCTCGGTTACGCGCCCATACCGGCTAAGCTCCTCCCCCAGGCGCTTGCGTCCATCAACGGTAAGCCGGTAGTAGCGGGCCCGCCGGTTGCCAGCCGTGACGCCCCACTTTGCCGTTACCCAGCCTTTCAGCAGCATGCGCTGCAACGCCGGATAGAGCGACCCTTCTTCCACCTGCAGCACATCGCCGGAAATCTGCTCGATGGCGTTAGAGATCTCGTAGCCATGCAGTTCTCCATGACGGGCCAAGGTTTTGAGCACAAGCATATAGAGCGTGCCGGGTGGGATTTCGTCGCGTGTTGAAGCTGCCATAGTCAGACATACCTAGGAAGACTATGCAATTATGGTCCTGCCAGCTTCGGCTTGTCAAGCAGAACTGGGCGGGATGCGGTGACCCTATGAATGGCCGTCAGGACGAAGCGCTGCCAGCGGCGGACAGTTCACGTGCCTTGCTCTTGTGGCACGGCGAAACATTAATCCATTTGGCTCGTTGGCCGGTTATGGTGAGATTGGCGTATCGGGAAACATCACCCAGCACGCCACTCCATCCATTGCGAACGTCGTAAAAATCTTTAGCACGGGCCTCAAACAGCAGTCGAGGTTCGGCCTCGTTAGCGAGTCTAGACAGACTTACTCTTTGTTACTGGTAAGGGAGAACATTGCTCCCTGAGGGTCCTGGCCCTGAATAATCCAGCCTCCGCCAGGTACCTGCATCGGCCCGTTGAGAATTTCCCCCCCGCCGGATGTTACACGTTCGACAGCTGCATTGATGGAATCGACGATGAAGTAGAAGGCCCAGCATGAAACGGGGACCTGCGGCGGCTTGGTCATCATGCCGCCGTCGCCCATCTCGTTGTGGTCTCCCTCGTCGAAGAGTCGATACGTGCCCATCGGTCCCATATCCATGTCTGTCACCTTGCTCCACCCGAAGAGCTTGTTGTAGAACGCAAACGCGCCTTCAAGGTCCGTTGTATAGAGCTCGTGCCAACCTATGGTGCCGGCCGCGGGAGGTGCGGGCCGCTGCGGTGATGCCATCGCTGGATTTGGAGTGAAGATCACGATGGCTGCCCCTTGCGGATCGGACATCACAGCGAAGCGAAGCATACCAGGAACATCGGTGGCGGGCTTCCATAGTTTGCCGCCCGCCTCGACGATCTTTTCAATGTGAGCGTCAACATCGTCCACGGCTATGTAGCCTATCCAGGCGGTGTGCCCGGGAATGTTTAGCATTCCGGCGATTCCAGCTTCGCCAATGTTGAACGTGGTGTACGGCATGCCGTCGCCAGCAGCCGAGACGTCCTTGGTAGTCCAGCCGACAACGTCACAGTAAAACTTACCGGCAGCTTGCGTGTCGCTGGTCATGAGTTCGTACCAGCTGAATTTCCCTTTTGGATTGAACATTGCAAATCCCCCAAAATATTATCCACGATCTAGGCGACTGCCATCGATTGGATAGGCTAAGCTGTGTTGCCGCATCCGCCCAAAGCGCGTCTGATCAAACAATGGTTGGCGATTGTCACGACCTGCGGCCTGATCGCTCCTTTAAGCTCCTTCGCGGAGATCATCGATTATCATCAGCATTTATACAGTCCGGAGGCAGGCGCAAGATCCTCTCCAGGTCCGAAGGGCATTGATGCTCGCTTTCTAGTTGCGCAACTCGATGCGGCCGGGATCCAGCGAGCGGTAGTGCTCTCGGTCGCATATAGCTTCTCCAATCCGAACAAGCCGCCAGTTCCGAATGAATACGGACGCGTGATGGCGGAAAACGATTGGACTAGCGCGCAGGTGGCCAAATATCCTGATCGATTGCTTGGATTTTGCAGCGTGGATCCGCTCAGGCCCTATGCGCTCGAAGAGATTGCACGGTGCGCGAAAGATCCAAACCTGCGCACAGGGCTAAAGCTGCATTTCGGAAACTCTGACGTGGATGTCGATAATCCTAATCATGTAGCGAAGGTGCGCCGAGTGTTCCGCACCGCCAATGCACATGGCATGGCAATCGTAGTACACATGCATGCCAACATAGATCATCATCGCTCGTATGGGGCAAAGGAAGCCCGCATCTTTCTAGAAGAAATTTTGCCTGAGGCTCCCGATGTGACGGTACAGATCGCACACCTTGCCGGCGGCGGAGGCTACGATGACCCGACAATCGATAGCGCGCTATCGGTGTTCGTGCGAGCGATCGAACGAAAAGATCCACGAATGAAGAATGTGTACTTTGACGCCTGCGGGATAGCGATTCCTGGCATGTGGGAAGACAAAGCCAGCCTGATCGCGGAGCGCATCCGGCAGATCGGGATACAGCGGGTTCTTTACGGAAGCGATGCACCCACCCCTGACAATTTGCCAAAGACCGCTCTGGAGCGGTTTCACAGGCTTCCGCTGACAACCGACGAGTTTCGCACGATCGAAAACAACATTGCGCCGTATGTGGTCAATTGGCTCAAGGGCCCAACTACGAATTGATGCAAGCGATCGCAGGTGGGTATTTTTGAGCCGTTCCGACGGGTTAGCACGGATGCCCCGCAGAACCTCGGGTTGCGGCTGAGAAGTTGCTGCGAATCGCCCTTTCGTCCGGATTGGAGTGGTCTGAGAGGATCGCTGCGATCCGGGACTTGGAGTAGCTAAGGCACGGATGGGTCAGCTGAGCGCGTTTCCCGGGGTGGAGCGGTACATTCGCGAAGCTGTATTCTTACAAACGACACGGAATGGAGAAGATGCGCCACAGAAGTCTGGTGATTGTGCTGCTTATCAGCACGATGGGCGGTTTTGGCCGGCCGGCCGGAAAGTTGTCAGATCCGCGATCGCGAAGCGGAGTCGCGGAAATACATTCACCAAATCTCGCGATGCAATTCGAGGCCGAGGGTAGGACCACCCTTGTCTCAAGTTTCGGCGGCAAGAGCATTCCCATAGGTCCGCCGGTCAGTTCCGACACTCTCACGGTTGACGGACAGCTCTTGAACAAATGGCGCTTTTTGAAGCACGAAACCGGCAGCTATTCGGATAAAAGAGGATCGGCCCGCCGGCTCACGATCATCGAGAAAGCAGGCGATATCGAAAAGCGGGAAACTGTTGATGCCTTCGAGCGCTACGGCCGAGTGCTGATCGTGAACATTCAATACGTGAACCGGGGCACCCGCCCGGTCCACCTAGACGGTTGGCGGAATGCGGCGTACACGCTTGCGGCTGAGCAACAAAAGAACGGTGCATCCTTTTGGTCCCTCGAGAGCGGCTCCTATGAAAAGCGCCCGGACTGGGTTGTGCCCCTGAAGGCGGGATTCCACCAGGAGAACTACCTTGGCATGAACGCCGACGACTATGGCGGAGGAACGCCTATCGTTGACGTCTGGCGCCCCGATCTCGGCCTAGCCATCGGCCACGATGAATTGGCTCCGCAGCTTGTATCCGAGCCGGTTGCGATGCCCTCCAGCGAAGGCGCCACGCTTGCGATGGAAGCCAAACAAGGCACGACGCTTCAACCCGAAAGGACATTTCAAACGCCGGAAACGTTTATCGCCGTGCATCAAGGCGACTACTTCGAAGCCCTGCGCGATTACCGGGCAATGATGGTCGATCGCGGCGTTAAGTTCGAAGCTCCCGCCGACGGTGCATTCGAGCCCATCTGGTGCGCGTGGGGCTTCGGACGTAACTTTCAACCCGAACAGATTGAGAAAGCCCTGCCCGAAGCGAGAAAGCTTGGCTTCGGCTGGGTGACGATGGACGACGGCTGGCAGACATCGGAAGGGGACTGGCAGCCGAATCCGAAGAAGTTCCCCAATGGCGACGCGGATGTGCGCGCTCTCGTCGATAAGATACACGCGCAAGGAATGAAAGCTCAGCTTTGGTGGGCACCGCTCTCGGTGAGTCCCCGGAGCGAGCTGATTCGCTCCCATCCAGACTGGCTGCTGCTTGATGAGTCAGGATCGCGACGCCGGATCAGCTGGTGGAATGCCTTCTATCTTTGTCCAGCGGATCCCGAAGTAATTGCATACCACCGCAAACTGGCCGAACACATCTTCAGGGATTGGGGTTTCGATGGATTGAAACTCGATGGGCAGTTCCTGAATGCTGTCCCGCGCTGCACGAATCCGGCGCATCATCACGCTACAGATCTCGATTCCGTGCGCGAGCTGCCCTTTTTCTTTCGCGCTATTTCGGAGGCGGCCCATGCCGTAAAACCGGGCGCACAGATTGAACTCTGCCCGTGCGGAACATCTTATTCGTTCTTCTCGATGCCTTACTACAACATGAGCGTTGCGTCGGACCCTGAAAGCTCGTGGCAGGTACGCTCGAAGGGCAAAACACTTAAGGCTCTGATGGGAGACAAGCTGCCTTATTTCGGAGACCATGTCGAACTGAGCGACGGCGGGATGGATTTTGCTTCCTCGGTTGGTGTGGGCGGGGTGATTGGTACCCAATATCGGTGGCCCCCGAAAGATCCGGCAGCTGCACCGGCGAGCGACACCAAGAACACAGCAAGGTTAGTGCTCACACCGCAAAAGGAGAGTATCTGGGCAAACTGGGTTCGAATTTATCGAAAGGAAAAGATATACGAAGGAGAATACCTCGGCAGCCTTTACGATATCGGCTTCGATAAGCCCGAGACGCACTGCGTACGGAAGAATGGCGTGATGTACTACGCATTTTTCGCTCCCGAATGGAATGGCGAGGTCGAGTTCCGCGGGCTTGGAGCAGGCCGATACAAGGTTGTGGATTACGTAAACGATCAACCGCTCGGGGTTGTGAGCGGCCCGACCGCCAAGTTGCAGGTTGCCTTCCGGCACTCGCTACTGGTGAAGGCACAAGAGACCGAAAGCGCCGGCGTCCACGAATGACATACGAAAACCATACGAGAACCCAGGCGTTCCGTCAGCTTTAATGTAGTTTGCGGCCGGCCAGAAGATGCGCTGCATTCTCGCCATAGACCTGTCTCAAAACGGTATCCGGCAGGTGGAAACCGTTCAAGTACCAGTGATACCCGAACAGCTTCGAGTAGAAGTGCTCATCGTTTGTCTCAAGAATACGAAACGTCGTTGCGTACATTGACGGTTCGGTGCCCATGTCCGTTCCGTAGAGCAGGCGGTCTGCATGGTTGGCGTAAAGAGCGGCGGCAGCGCGCGGCGTAGCAGCGCTCTCCGCGTAGCGGGCCGAGATATCGGCATACAAATTTGGATGACGGTCCAGTACCTCGGCCAGATGGCTCAGATCGTAATCCAGGTTGATCAGATGACAAGCGACAAACGTTGTGTTTGGCTGGCTGGCAGCCAGGGTTTCAAGCCGCTTCACCATTCCGGGTAGATCGACAATGTTCGGCTGATTGTCGAGCCGCCAATCCCAGGCATTCATCAGTCCATCGTTGTGGCGATTCATCTTCTGGTACATCCAGATCGGGTCCGCTACATGTATGCTGACAGGCATGCCAAGCTCCCCGCATTTTGCAAATACCGGGGCCAGCCGTTTGTCGTCTGGATGCATGCCGAAAGCGAATGTTTTCGCGTATGCCATTCCCTGGCCTTTGTCGTGTAACTCGCCGACACCCTTAGCACCCACCTGACGGCAGCGCACGAGTTCTCTTACGGCGGCTTCGCTATATCCGGGCTTGTCGTAGCCTTCAAACAAGAGCCCGCACCAGACTTCAAAGCGGTTCGGATATTTTGCGAACAGTTGATAAGTTCTGTCGAATTCGGGCCCGACCTTCTCGGTGAGAATGATCGTCTTTTCGACTCCGGCTGCGTCCATGTTCTTGACCCATTGCGCGATTGCCGCATCGGTCTTGGCGTAAGGATGCGAGTGGATGTCAATGACCGGGAACTTTGCCTTCGAAACTTCTGTAACGGGGATCCGGTAAATCGAGACGGGGTCGTAGTCTTTCAGGAGCAGGGTTTGTGGTGACTCTTGGGCGTGAACAAAAGCGTAGGGGAGCAATAAAGAGACGAGGACGGTGAACTTCATCGGCTTCATAATGCGCGAGTATCTCAGATCTCTGCTCGAACTTTAAGAGATGCAGCCGCAAAGCGAACTGTATTGCTCTTGGGGAGCGACGCGGCTTCGTTCCGGAAGCACCGTTTACCGTGTGACCCAGTGAGTAAGGGTGTTTCTCAGGTTGGCTTGTTTGTCACTGAGGCGGAACCGGCAGGCGGCCGGGTCGTTGGAGATGGGCGGATTTTCCAATTGAAGGCGCCGGGGCATGACATTCGAACGCGGCAAACTCTCTCCAGCGGCGGGTTTGAGGTGCAGAGTGTAGTCAGCGACTTGACTGAATTCGACGACGGCGGTATAAGATCGTCGCGGCTTGAGAAGAGTTTCCATTCGCAGCAGGCGTCCTTCCACGAGAGTGCCTTTCGCCGCAAGCACGGTGCCGTGCCCGTCGGTTAGATCCTCCGATAGTTCGCCCATGACGGGATCACCGCCCCATGAGTTGGCCGGATTTGTGTCTGACGTAATGCGAATGGCGACAGTCAGACCTGGAGGCAGCTCTCTTAAGGAGCGCGGTGCGGTGGGAGCGGAGTTGGCAGCTGAGTTATCGAAGCGAAGTTGCGACTCAGCAAGGAACTGGTGGCAAGCCTGGTAGCTAGTTGAAGTGTGCTTGAGCTCGCGACTGCGGTCGATAAGGATCAGTTCCACCTTCGCCGGAAGGCGGAAGTCGTGGCCGTTGAGATTAACGAGCTGATAGCGGGCGTCGAGATGGAGACTGCAGAAGCGAGCGGACTCCGGGATTTCTCTATCCTCAGCAATCACGGTGAGTTTCTGGAGTGTGTGGTTAACAGGGTCGGCCGTGAACGCACCGTGATAGCCCATGACCGCAGGACCCGTTTCAGTTTCGGTTTCGAAGTTGCTCTTGGACTTAGGCAAGACGTATTGAAAAAGGGCGACCTCATGGTTGCCTTCGGTGCGCAGGCCGATGTAGTCGATCTGAGCGACACCTTGCAAAAAGATGCTGGAAAGGAGACCGAAGTAACTGCCAGAGTGGATGGGACCTGCACTGACGAGCGAATCGATTTTGTCGGTTTGAAACGCTTCTTCGCCGTGCCAGGAGAATATTTCCTGATCGGCCCCTACGGCTACGTCGAGCCGGAGGCGGTCCGTTTCCACGAGAGTGCGAGGCCCAATTTCAGGGACACCGTCAGCGTCGCAGCCGGGCAGTTCAGGTCTTTGATTGTGGTACCACGACCGTTCAACGGTCTCCGTGCATGTGTAGCGAGGGGTGGACTTGACAACAGCGGCGACTTGTTCGCGGACCTGGTTCAAAAGGGATTGGGGATCAACCGGCTGCGCAAAGGACGATAAAGCCAGGGTGAGGTGAACGAGCGCCGGATGCATGATCTCAGGTTAGAAAAATGTTGGGAGAAGTGACCGCTCTCTTCGTAGAGGACCTCCAAAGTCACGATTATCTGTGAAAAGTGTGTACCTCAATCTGGCTGGAAGGCAAAGCAACGAGAAGGGATGCGAAACCGCCTGTAATCTCTGACTATTGATCGCAGGTGTTCCGTCCAAGCCGATGAAGGCCCCTTATCATTAGCCATGGAACAAACGACCTGGACTGCGGTAGACGAATACCTCAACGCCAAGCTGGTAGGTTCGGAGCCCGCCCTCGAAGCGGCATTGGCCGTTAGTGCGGACGCGGAGTTGCCGGCTATCAGTGTCGCGCCCACTGAAGGCAAATTCCTGCATCTTCTCGCGCGCATGAGCGGCTCGAAACGCATTCTGGAGATCGGAACTCTCGGCGGATACAGCACCATTTGGCTGGCTCGGGCGCTGCCGACCGGCGGAACACTGTTGAGCCTGGAATCAGAGCCAAAGCATGTCGAAGTAGCAAGAAAGAACGTTCAGTATGCCAGGGTGGAGCATTTCGTGGAGATCCGGCTTGGGTCGGCTGTCGACAGTCTGCAAGAACTCGTGAAGAAGAAGATCGAGCCGTTCGACTTTATATTCATCGATGCAGATAAGCCGAGTTATGCAGTCTATCTGGAGTGGGCTTTGAAGCTATCCAGGCCCGGTACTGTCATTGTGGCGGATAACGTAATCAGAAACGGCGCGATAGCCGATCTCCAAAGCAGCGACCCACGTGTGCAGGGAGTACACAAATTCCTGGATAGCATCGCCAAAAACACTCGCTTGACTGCTACGGCAATACAAACAGTCGGAAGCAAGGGCTACGATGGCTTCGCGCTTGCGATTGTTGAAGAAGCGTGATCTCGGCCTGCCGTTAGCAACGAGCTACTTCTCAAGTTGCGCCGGTTGGAAGGCGGCCGATTGAACCTGAACCGCGTTTCGCTGATCGAGCAAGATTAAGTGTCCAGAATCGGGTACGAACTCGAAACGGCCGTGAAGGGCAATTGCTGCCATTCGTTCGGCGAGAGTTGCAGGTCCGTCGGTGTCTTTGTCACCCGCTGCGGAAGGAGCGTCTAAATTGCTGTAGTGAGGTTAGTGCGGCTGAGGAAGGAATTTTTTGTTGATTTTGGCGACTACGACGTAGTTAGGATCAACCATTTCGTCGAGATGGAGTTCCCCAACTTTTGAGAGGAGTTCGTAGGCGTCCATTTCAGAGAGGCCGTAGTTTTGGTGGATCCAATGCATCAACTCGGTGGAGGCGATTCTGAGGGCGTCGTCAAGGGGGCGGTAGACGCCGACCGCCATGATGTAATTTTCGTTCTCGAAGCGGGGCCATTCGATCTGCTTGTGCTTCACGAGACCGACCTGAAGTTTGACCTTCATGGAGATTTCGATGGCGGTTCCATCGATTTCACCATCGCCCATGGCGGCGTGGCCGTCGCCGAAGGATAGCAGCGCACCGGCGACGTTCACCGGGAGATAGAGGGTGTTGCCGACGGTCGATTCGGGGGCGTCCATGTTGCCGCCGAACTCCGCGGGGACGATGGAACTGCGGGTCTCACCATCGGCGGGGGCGACACCGACGCAGCCGAGAAAGGGATGGAGCGGGATGGCTACGGAGAAGGCGGAATCTTTGGCGTGGAAGGTGGCGGTATTGGACGCGGTATCAACCGGATACGTCCACTCGGTTTTGGGAATGGGACCGCCCAGCACGGGCGTGTACTTGCTGCTGTTCAACGCACCGAAGCCGGGACCGGCGCTGCCAAAGCCCTGTTTGGCATTGACATCGATGGCAAGGAACTTGACCGAGAGCATGTCGCCGGGCTCAGCGCCGTCGACATAGAAGGGGCCGGTGAGCGGATTGGGTCCGTTGACTTTGAAGCCAGCCGCTTCGGCCTCTTTGCCATCCGCATCGACGGTGGTGGTGTCGATGGTATCGCCCGGTTTCACGTGCATGACGGGCGGGAGCGGGCCATAGACGGTTTTCAGCTCGTTCATCTTCAACTCGTAGTGCACAACCGAGCCGGCTTGCGGGAACACCGGCGCGGCCGTGCAGAGCAGCAGGGCAGAAGAGAGCAACGCGGATTTTAGGTGCATGTTCGATGTGAATTTTAGAAGATTACTTTCAGAGCGAGCTGCGTGTTGAAGGGCTCGCCGGGTCCGATGCCGGGAGAGCCGCTGTAATCGCCAATGGTATCGCTGCTCTGGCCGAAGCCGCCCCCGATATAGCCGCTCGGAGGAGCGAGATTCACGCGATTGAAGAGGTTGAACATTTCGATGCGCAGCTGGGCATGCAGGCGTTCTTTGATCGGGATGTTCTTGAAGACCGAAAGGTCGACGTCTCCGTAGCCGGGGCCGCGGATGACGTTGCGGCCGATTGTGCCGAAACTGCCGTCGGGCGGATTGGCAAATGAGTTCGGATTGATCCATTGCACGGGCTGATGATTCGAGAGAGACTGATTCACGCCCGCATAGGCATTGCCGATCTGATTCCCGCGAGCGGTGTTCTCGCCGGTGCCACTGGTGTCTGACGAGGCATAGATGTTGAAGGGTAGACCGCTATGGAAGGAGAGATTGGCGTTGGCCTGCCAGCCGTGAGTGAGCCAGCGAGGTCCGCGGCTCAGGCCCGGGATGTCGTAGAGGAGGTAACCGGTAAAGGTGCGGCGGATGTCGTAATCGGAGCTGCCGTAGTTGCCTTTCAGATTGTTGCTGTCCTGCGGAAGAGCGCCGACGTATTGGGTAACTTCATCGAGGCTGTGGCTCCAGGTGAAGTTGACTTGCGAGATCAGGCCGTGCCAGCTGGAAGTTTTGAGCGACGTTTGGAGGGCGTTGTAGTTCGAAGTACCGGTGCTCTGGATTTCGTTGATGACCCCGAAGTTGGGGTATTGAGAGAAGTACGGCCGGGTGGTCTGTTGATACGAGAAGCCGTTGGGATCCGTGGTATCGACGAATCCGCTGCCGAGCGCGGCCTGATTGATATCGCGCAGGATGAGCAGGTGGCGGCCTTGAGTCCCGACGTAGCCGATCTGGAAAACGGCGCTGCGGCCGAGGCTTTTCTGGATGTTGAGGTTGTAACTCATCATGTACGCGGGGCGGAAACCCGGGCTGACGGAGAAGAGATTGACGACGTTGTTGCCGGCAAGCGAGATGTTGCCGTTCGGGAAGATGGGGACGCCGCTCGCGAGCGTGTAGCCGTTCTGCTGGAGCGTGTAGACGGGCTGCGAACCGGCGGGATTGCCCTCGACACCGAGCGGACCGTTGTTCGCGACAGAGGGTGTGGAGAGGCTGGATGAATTGTCGAGGAAGGGAACGATGGCGGGGGTGTCGAAATAGATACCGAAACCGCCGCGTACGACAAAGCCCTGAGCGGCTGAGGGCTGATACGCGAAGCCGACCCGCGGGCTGAAGGCTTTCCAATACTGCGGGTAGAGGTTACCGATCTCTTTGCCTACGGTGACGAGGCCGCCTTTCGCAGGATTGAAGACGGAGAGATCATCGTTACCGTCATGAATTGGGCCCTGATAGTCGTAGCGCAATCCGTAGTTAAGAGTGAGCTGCGGCGAGAGCTGCCAGGTGTCCTGGGCGAACAGATCGAAGCTGTTCATGGTGACTTTGCGCTCCTGATTACCGCGCACGATGGTGGATTGATAGACGTAGCCGCTGAGAAAATCAGCGAGAGACGCGATGTTGGTGTCGTAGTTGGGAACGTTGAGCAGGCTGCTCCACGGGCCTTGGGCGCCGTTGAAGAAAAACGCGCCGCGCGCGCCGGTGTTGTAAAAGGAATCGATGCGGGCCTGGCGCACTTCGCCGCCGAAGCGGAGCTGATGCCTACCAGAGACAAAAGACGCGGAGTCATTGAGGTGACCGGTGGCGTCGCTGCGGCCCGAGTTCGGGGTGAGACCGATGGTGTCAAAACCACTGATGTTGATGAAAGGCGCGCCGGAGAGGTTCGGGGAGGTCACGCCGGTGTTGAGACCAAGGGCGACGGGGTTGAAGCCGCTATTGGCGTCCGAAAAGACCTGGTTGAAGTAGCTCACGCCGAAGAGGATTTGGTTGGTGAATCGGGGCGAGAGCGTTTGGTTGTAGATCAGCGAGTAGTTCTGAACGTGAAGCGGGGCGACCTGATAGTAATCGGCGATGCGGGAGCCGATGGGAGCGGTTTGGGTGCCTTGTCCAACGAAGGCGCGGAAGGAGAGGCGGTTGGCGTCATTGAAGCTGTGGTCGATTTTCGCAAGACCGTTGTTGCTGAAGCCGTGCTCCGGGTTGGGGCTGAAGTAATTGTTGGCGGCTGCCGGACCGCCGAGAGCGTTTGCGGGCCAGAACGTATTCAGCATGGAGAGCGAAAGAGGGTTGACAGGCACTCCGTACTGCTGCATGAGGCCGATGGCGGACTGCTGATACGAGACCGAAGGTTCGGTGGAGAGAGCCTGGTTGCCGATGAGGAACTGCTGGCGCTCGTAAGTGGCGAAGAAGAAGGTTTTGTCCTTAATGATGGGGCCACCGATCGAGAAGCCGTACTGCTGATTGCGCATTTTGTTTTTGGGCGAATCTGCGGGCGCGAAGTAGGATTGCGCGGCGAGGGCTTCGTTGCGGTTGAAGTAGTAGACGCTGCCGTGCAGTTGGTTGGTGCCGGACTTGATGACGAGATTGATGCTGCCGCCGGGATTGCGGCCGGACTCGGGGCCGGGCTGTGTTTGAAGAGAAAATTCTTCGACGGCGTCGAGGGGCATGACGGTGCCGGCGATGCTCTGGACACCACCCTGATTGACGGCCATGATGTTCCACCACTGGTCATTGTTGTCGGTGCCTTCGATCTGCCAGTTCATCTGATTGGCGCGCGCGCCGTTGACGGAGCCGCTGGCGCCACCGGCGTAACCGGCAAATCCGGGGGAGAGGGCGATCATCTGGGTGAAGTCGCGGCCATTGAGTGGTAGGTCCTGCACGGTGCGCGAGGGAAGGTCGGTTGTGAGGGTGGTGTTGCTGGTTTCGACCTCGAGACTTGCAGCTGAGACCTCTACGGTAGTGGTTTGCTGAGCGACGTTCAGTTTGACGGGAAGGCTATAGGTTTCGCCCGCGGAGACGTGAACGACGTCGACGCGCAACTTCTGAAAACCGGGTTTGGAGACTTCGATGGTGTAGTCGCCGAGGGGGAGGTCCTGCAGCGAGAAGCCTCCGGTGGAGGAAGACAGGGTGGTGTAGACGAGGCCGGTTGCGCTGTTGGTGGCTCTGAGTTCAGCTTCGGCGACGGATGCGCCGCTGGTGTCTGTAACGGAGCCGTTAACGCCCCCGCGGAACGTCTGGGTGTGAGCCAGTCCAGCCAATTGCAGACAGATAGAAATCGCCAGGAATACCCGGAACATGATGCATTTACCTCGAGAGTTTCGTTTGCGAGAAAGGCGGGCGGAAAGTTCGGGGAACGAGACCGAATCAGCTATGCGTCAGTGCGGTCCTGGCGTTGCGCAAGCCCTGCCCAAATGAACCAATCGAACCGGGAGTGGATGTTAGGATTTCAACATTCTTAGGCGGCTGCTGTCAAGACACTAGTGGCCTGCAGGGTGGTTGACGGGTGACTTCTCAGGCCAGGCGCTCTTGCGATTGGATTTGGTTTGTCAGCTTTTTGTGGTGCTTGGGGCAGAGAAGTCAGTCCCCGACGGGACAACTTCCGAAACCAAACGCCAGGTATTACAGTCGGTGCTCTTTGAAGGGTATGGGGCATTCTTCTTCGCAAGGGGTCGAGCGGGTACAAACGGGTATACCAGGGCTGGATTCGATTCTGCTTGGGGGGCTGCCACGGGACCACGTGTACCTGGTGGAGGGAACCCCGGGGACCGGGAAGACGACGCTGGCGCTTCAATTTGTGCTGAACGGGATTGAGGCCGGGGAGAAGGCGCTGTATGTGACGCTTTCGGAGACCGCGGGTGAACTGGAGACGGTGGCGCGTGCTCATGGCTGGGACCTGAGCGGATTGACGCTATTTGAGATCACTCCGGTGGAAGCGTCGCTTCAACCGGGGCAAGAGTACACCATTTTCCATTCCGACGAGGTGGAGATGGCGGAGACGATCAAGCTGATTCTGGCGCGAGTGGAGGAGGTAAAGGCTGCACGGGTGGTCATCGATTCGATGGCAGAGCTGCGGCTGCTCTCGCGCGATGCGGTTCGATACCGGCGGCAGGCGCTGGCGTTAAAACAGCACTTCACGAAGCAGAAGGTTACGGTGCTGCTGCTCGACGACCGGACATCAGAGCGGGCGGACCGGCAGATGCACAGCCTGGTACACGGGGTGATTACGCTCGAGCGGTTATCCCGCGAGTATGGGAAGAGCCGACGCCGTTTAGAGATAGTGAAGCTGCGAGGAGCGGAGTATGCGGACGGGTATCACGACTACTCGATCACGAACGCAGGAATCGAGGTGTTTCCACGCCTGGCGTCTGCCCACAACCACCGGCCGTTTCGCCGGGAGATGGTCAGCAGCAACATGAAGGGGCTCGACGAGATGCTGGGAGGAGGTCTGAGCCGCGGGTCGGCGACCTTAGTTTTGGGGCCCGCGGGATCGGGCAAGACGACGCTGACGATCAAGTACGCGATAGCGGCGATCGATAGGGATGAGCGGGTTGCGGTTTACACGTTCGACGAATCGATCGCCAGCCTGCTGACGCGAGGCGACGGACTCGGGATGGATCTGACGAGGCGCTATAACGAAAAGAAAATCACCGTGGAGCAGGTGAATCCGGCGGAGCTGTCGCCGGGTGATTTTGCTCATCGGGTACGGAGGAGCGTCGAAGAGGGCAACGCTCAGCTGGTGGTGATCGATAGTCTGAACGGCTATATGACGGCGATGCCGGAAGAAGAGTTTCTCAGCCTGCAGATGCATGAGCTGCTGACGTTCCTGAATCAGCATGGCGTTGTGACGATTCTGATTCTGGCGCAGCAGGGCCTTCTCGGGCCCATGCAAACGAGCATAGATTTGAGCTACCTGACGGACAACATCATTCTGCTGCGATTCTTCGAGGCAGCGGGGCGAGTGCGGCGCGCGATTTCGGTGGTCAAGAAGCGGAGCAGCAAACACGAGCAGACGATTCGTGAGTTCACTATCGGGTCGCCGGACGCGGTACAGATTGGCAAGCCGCTGGTGGATTTCGAGGGTGTGCTGTCAGGTTTGCCCAGGTTCACCGGCGACGCAAGATCGCTGTCGGAACGGATTGAATGAGTGCGAGGGAGAGCGCGGAAGAGAAAGACCCGGACGTAATTATCTGGACACCTGTGGGACGAGACGCTTCGCTCTCAAGCGAGGTGTTGAATCGGGCGGGAATCCAGCCGCGGCTTTGCACAAACGTTTCAGAGGTATGCGAGGCGCTATCGAGCCGGAACTCCGGGCTGCTGATCGTCGCCGAGGAGGCGCTGAGCTCGGAGACGATTCAGCGGATAGGGGAGACGCTGAAGCAGCAGCCTCCCTGGTCAGACCTACCGCTGCTGCTGCTGACGAGCGGCGGGACCTCGACGGAAGCATCGTTAAACAAATTGGTCAGGATGCGGGTACTGGGAAACATCACGCTGCTCGAACGGCCTCTGCGGAGCGTGACGCTGGTAGCAGCGGTGAGATCGGCGCTCGCATCGCGGCGGCGGCAATTTCAAACGCGAGACTACATACAAGAGCTGCAGGAGGCGCAAAACGAACTGGCGCAGGCCAACGCCGATCTGAAGCAGTTTGCATTTGCGGCGAGCCACGACCTGCAGGAACCGCTGCGCATGGTGAAGATCTTCACGCAGCTGCTGCTTGAAAAGCACATCGACCCGTCACAGGAACAGGCGCGGGAATTTGGCGAGTATATCCGGGGCGGAGTTACGCGAATGGAGCTGCTGCTGCGGGATTTGTTGTTTTATTCCCGGGTGATTCATCAAAACCGGGAGCGGCTAACGGTCGAATTCGACGTGCGAGCGGCGATCGAGCAAGCGACCACCGCGTTACAGGTTGAGATTGAAAAGACAGGGTCGCGGATCGTATGCGGACCCATGCCGCGGGTTCGTGGAGAAGAGACGCAGATCTCGCTGGTGTTTCAGAATCTTTTATCAAATTCGATCAAATATGCAAAGGAGGACGCTGCGCCGCTGATTGAAATATCGGCTGAGGAGGGAAAGGGCGAGCAGCTGATCCGGGTTCAGGATAATGGAATTGGCTTCGATCAGAAGTACGCCGACCGGGTGTTCGACTTGTTTCAGCGACTGGGTGGGAAAGATGTACCGGGGACAGGATTGGGACTAGCGATGTGCCGGCGGATCATCGAACGGCATGGCGGCCGGATCTGGGCCGAATCGCAGCCTGGTGCGGGGGCTACGTTCCTGTTCACGCTTCCCGCAATGAAGAGAGTTGAATGAGCGAAGAACTACGCATCTTTCTCGCAGAGGACAACCCGGCGGATGCGTTTCTGATTAAGCAAGCGCTCTCATCAGCCAATCTGCGATTCAAGTTAGACCGGGTCGAAGATGGAGAATCAGCGCTGCGGGCTTTGGAGAAGGCCGAGCGGGAGAAGGCTCCTCTGAGTCTAATTCTGCTCGATCTGAATTTGCCAAAGATTTCGGGACATGATCTGCTGGCGCGTGTCCGAAGCAGCGAGCAGCTACGGGCGACGCCGGTGATTGTGCTTACTTCATCAGATTCGCCGGCGGACCGGGCGAGGACGGCTGCGCTGAAGATCAGTCACTATTTTCGGAAGCCTTCTGAGTTCAATGAGTTCTTGCGGCTGGGCGAAATAGTCGAACGCGTGTGCCGAAATGCAGGGGCAAAACAAGTAGAAGGTTAAGCGGGGGCGTGACGCGTAAGTTCGTCAGGTAACCGGCAGCGAACTCGAGGGTCTACAGGTTTGCACACAGGCGAGAGGCTTTGCTGTGCGTAACCGAGACTATGATTCTGCGACGATTATCGAAGAGCAACGGGTGCGGGCCGGAGGAGGGTGAGGTCCGACCGGCCGCGCCGGTTTTTATAGAGAGTCAGAAGCATATCGAGCCGCCGTACGCGGTGTTCTTTCAGGCCGAGCACTCGAGGATAGCGGGGGAACTAGCGAAGGCTCTGCGCGAGGAAATCTTTGGCGATCTTTCCCCTGAGGTGATCGAAGCCACCGGCCAGCATGATTTCGGATGGCAGGAGAGCGACGAACAACAGATACGATCGCTTCCCGGGCAGCTGAGGCCGTTTCCGGCTTTGAGCGTAGAGGAGACACTGCCCTCCTGGCGAGAATCTGTTGCACATGCGGGGTCCGTGGGGCCGCTGGTTGAGGTCTTGGTGAGCCGGCATTTTTGTCTGCTCGGCGCGGGCGATCCGGGGCGAGCGGATTTCGTGCGGTGCGAGAACGAACGGCGAGAGGCGATTGAGCGGGTGCTTCCTTTTGAGGCTGCGGATCTGGACCGCTGGACAGGCGCGGTGGGTTTTTGCGATCTGGTTTCACTCTACTTGTGTTCGGGTTGCGAGGCGGAGGTGGAGTTTCCGCTGGCGCATCCGGCGAGTCCTGCAGCGGCACAGGCTCCGAAGACAACACTGCGATGGAAGGATGGGTCACCGGCATTTTCATCGCCCGTGTTCAAGCCCGGCGCACAGATCTCGATGACATCGCGGAGCTACAACGGGCAGGGTACCGACCTTCCCGCGCAGCGTTTTTCATGGACGTTCTCTGAAGGCTAATTAGCGAAAAACTGCAGGAGAGCGGCGTTCACGCGCTCCGGTTCTTCGAGGTGAAGCCAGTGTGTAGCGTCGTCGAACCAGATGATCTCGGCGTGATTGCAATTGCGAGCGCTCTTTTCGGCGAGAGAAGGAAGTAAGAAGGCGTCGCGCTTTCCCCAGAGGATTAGTGCAGGGACTTGGAGTTCGCTCGTACGGAAAGCAGCCGGTCTGCGAAACAAGGCCCGATACCAATTGATCATGGCACGCACGGCACCGGGCTGGGCCCAAGCTTCGCGATAGCGACCGATGTCTTCCTGCGAGAATGTGCCGGGACGGCTTGTCTTCAGCAGTGAGTTGATGGCTGCCTGGTAGTTGCGTGCGGAAAAGAATATTTCGGGCAAGCTCGGGAGCTGGAAGAAGAACACATACCAGCTGCGAAGCAACTGTGTGGGGCGGGTCATCAGGAAGCGCGCGATCGAGCGGGGATGCGGCCCGTTCAAGATGACAAGGCGCTCCACTTTTGCGGGGTGCGCGGCGGCGAAGCTCCAGGCAACCATTGCGCCCCAATCGTGTCCGACGAGAAAGACCTGCCTGCAGCCGAGTTGCTCGACGATGGCGAGGATATCCGAGACCAGGCGCGTTACCGAATATTGGCTTACCGGGCGCGGTTTGCTGCTGAAGTTGTAACCACGCTGGTCCGGGACGACGACTCGAAAACCTGCGGCGGCGAGCGGGCCGATTTGCTTGCGCCAACTGTACCAGAACTCGGGGAAGCCGTGGAGCAGGAGTATGACGGGACCGCGGGGCGGGCCAGCTGCGACGCCTTGGAGTGTGACATCTCCGTTGAGGAAGGTCAAACGTTCGAGGTCCTGCGATGCGGGGTCGACGGAATACTCGCTCACAGATGGTGGACTGAGATAGCACGGAAGAAAGATACAAGTTCCGCATCGTAGTTCTCGTTTGAATCGTATTGTGTTGCGACGCCATCATCCTGCATATGGACTTAGGACTGAAGGGTAAGCGCGCTCTGGTGACGGGATCGACGGCGGGCATCGGTCTTGCGATCGCGGCGGCACTGGCAAAGGAAGGTGCAGCCGTAATTGTTAATGGCCGCACGAAGGAGCGGGTAGACGGAGCCATTTCCCGGGTGCGTGAAGAATCTGGTTCCGCTGAAGTGGGCGGGCTCGCCGCCGATCTGGGAACGGCCGAGGGTTGCAGCGACGCGGGCAAACGCTATCCGGATGTTGACATTCTGGTGAACAACGTAGGAATCTTTGAGGCCAAGCCATTCGAGCAGATCCCGGACGAAGACTGGATGCATATTTTTGAGGTAAATGTGCTTAGCGGGGTCCGGCTAAGCCGGCAGTATCTCCCTGGAATGCGCGAGAGGAACTGGGGTCGGATCCTGTTTATCTCCAGCGAATCGGGGCTGCAGATCCCGGCGGAGATGGTCCATTACGGCATGACGAAGACCGCGCAACTGGCAGTCGCGAGAGGCATTGCCGAGACTACGGCGGGAACGAATGTAACGGTGAATGCGGTGTTGCCGGGTCCAACGGATTCGGAAGGGGTGGGACAATTCGTGGAAGGCCTGGCGGCTCAGAAGAAGACCAGCCGCGAAGCCGTGGAGAAAGACTTTTTCCAACACATGCGCCCCAGTTCCCTACTGCAGCGGTTCGAGAGACCGGATGAGATTGCGGCGGTGGTGGCTTTCGTCGCAAGTCCGCTGGCATCGGCTATCAATGGCGCAGCCGTGCGAGTGGACGGCGGTGTAGTCCGTTCGATCGGCTGAAGCGCCTCGAGTCCGGAGATCAGTTCGCATGGACATCAAAGCCCAGAGCTCCGGACACAATCTCTACCTGGGAATCGGGCTAATCACGCTAGGGTTCTTTTGCGCGGCAGTGATGAGCACGTTGAGTAAGGCCGCGGCAGGCGTACCGCCGCTGGTGATCCTGTTCCTGCAGTACAGCGTCAGCTTTCTGGTGTTCGTTCCCTCGGCCGCGAGGAGCGGACGAGCAGGCTTGAAAACGGAGCACTTCGCGCTGCAGCTTTTCCGCAGTCTGGCGGGTTCGGCGTGCCAGCTGTTGTTCTTTATAGCGGTACGATCGATACCGCTCCTGGACTCTGTACTGCTCTCGAACGCAGCGCCGCTTTTCATTCCTATAGTGGTCTATGTCTGGTTCCGCAAAACAGTGCAACCGCTGGTGTGGTTAAGCCTTTTGATCGGACTCGTGGGGATCGTATTGATCATCAAGCCAGGGCCACAGATGTTCCAGAATCCGGCATCGCTGCTGGCGCTGATTGCCGGAATGTTGTCGGCGATCGCGCTGGTTGCCACCAATAAACTGACGGAGACGGAGCCACCCACCCGAATTCTCGTTTATAACTTCGGGCTTTCGACCCTGCTGCTGATACCGATATCGGCGTGGTCCTGGAAACCGTTCACGGCGAAGCAGTGGATGCTGCTGTTGGGAGTCGGAGTGTTCTATGCACTGACGCAATACTTCATCATCCTGGCGTACCGATATGCAAGCGCGGCGGAGTTGTCGCCCTTCAATTACACAGTCGTGATTTTTTCAGGGTTGCTGGGCTGGGAATTCTTCGGCAATGTTCCTGGCGCGACAGCCGTGGCGGGAACGATTCTGATTTGCGCGGGAGGCATTTTGAGCATCCAGGCGGGACACTCGGAAGGGCGCGGACACGCGTTTGGCAGCGGGCACTGGCAATGGAAGTGGAAGTTTCCACGGCATAAGAATGCATTGAGCCCTGTCGAAGGGTAAAGAGCAAACTTCGCGCTATCTATCTGGTCGGATCCACGTACTTGATGAGCAGCACTTCGTTGCCTACTTCGCTGAAGATCAGCTCGTCAACAGTACCGCCTGCCAGGAGGAGACCATAGCCACCCGGCCGGATTCCTTGTTCTTCGCGATGCAAAGCGTACGCGATCGGATCCTGATCCGGGTTCACGGCGAAGGCGTTGCTCAGCGCTTCACGCCGGAAGCCGGGCCCTGGGTCCCGTATGTAAAAGACAAGTGCTCTTCCAGTGCGAACGGCCGTAACCTCAACCACTTGTTCCGGGTTGAAGGCCGCTCCGTGCTCCATCGCATTCAAGAGAATCTCGCGCAAGGCTTGCATCATCTCCTGTTGCGTTTCCTCGGGCACCTGGGCGTTCAGCTCTTTGGCGAAGGTCATCAGACGCTCAGCCGTGAGTAGGCGGCAATGTACACGAACTGACACCCACCCCGGTTTTGCCGATAGAACCTGGATGTCCTCGCGCCACGCATCATCGGAAGCCGCCTTTGCGGCGAGGTCTGCAATTTCACCCGGTACGAAGGGAGGCGTGAAGCAGGCGAACACTCGGGCGCGAAGCGCAGCAATCACTTCGTCCGGAGTGCTGGTACGAGCCAGAATGATGCACTTCACTCCGGGTCTGATCAGGCGCATCTCCTCCAGGAGCGCCAGATCTTCCTCAAGAGCGCTTTCAGGGCTGGTGATCACGACGCCGAACGATCGCGTACGCAATCGATGGAGTGCGTCAGCATTTCCGGCCGAGTACTCGATGGGAAAGTCCAGGGCGGAAAGGGCGCTGCCGATTTCCCGGCTTACGCCGGTATCGGCGCCTACGATCAGGACTCGACTCATCTCTCTTCAGGATAAGAGCTGGCTGGTGCACATGAGCTACAGGTTTCCGCGCTTCATTTCGTCAGCCATATAATCTGTCGCGCGCCATGCTAGAGCCAGAATGGTCAGGGTCGGATTCTTTTCCGAAGCGGTAGTAAACGAAGATCCATCGACTACAAACACATTCTTTACATCGTGCATCTGGTTATACGCATTCAGGGCGGAGCGTTTAGGATCATCTCCCATGCGGCATGTGCCGTGTTCGTGAATGGCGCTTCCGTTCGGTTCGAGATATCCGTTTTGATAGGGGACGATTTCGGCCTTTGCTGCATGAAGAATTTCACGCATTGTGTCGTACATGTCCTTCGACATGCGTCGTTCATTCTCGCCTGTTTCATAGGCAATTCGTGCAATTGGAACACCGTACTGGTCGACAGGCGAACCCTTGACGGTGATGCGATTTTCCGCCTTTGGGATCGTTTCACCGAATGGATGCAGGTTGAGCAGAGCGGGATAGCGTTCCTTGACGGCCTTCTTAAACTCAAGCCCGAAGCCCGGAATGCTCTTGGCGTAAGAAAGGTCCGTCTGCGCACCGGTGTACCAGAATTGGCAGCCGAAACCGCGGATGTAGTCGCGCTTTCGTCCATCTCTATGGTTGAAGCGCGGCATGTACATGTGCGCTCCGCCGATGCCGTCATCGTTCCGCACCTCTGTGCCGATCAGCTCCGGCGCGAAACCGCGGATAGTGAAGCGAATTTGTTCAGAGAGGTAGCGCCCAATCACGTCAGAGGAGTTACCGATTCCGTTTGGATAACGGGAGGAAATTGAATTCAGCAGGATGCGGGTGGAATCGACGCAAGAAGCGGCTACGATCACGCGCTTGCCGTAGAGCTTATGTTCTTCTTTTGTGTAACGGTCGAAGTACTGCACTCCATTGGCGAGCCCGTTGTCGCCCACAAGGATCCGCGCCACAACGGCATTGTCGACGACCGTCAGACGTCCGGTTTTGAGTGCCGGTTCGATCAGATAATCGGAAGCATTGAAAAACGCGCCGACATCGCAGCCGTCGCCGCAGGCTCCACAGTAATGGCATTTTGCATGGCCGTTATGTTCACGCGTCAACACGGCGCGTCGAATGGCAACCGTGTCGATGCCCACCTTACTAGCGGCGCGCTTGATGACGTGCTCACCACACCGGAGGGGCGGAGGCGGAAGGAAGTATTTGCTGCCCGGCAACGAATCCTGGTCGTCGTCACCTCCGCAGACACCGATCAGCTGATCGACGCGATCGTAGTACGGCCCGACATCTTGGTAGCGAATGGGCCATGGAATCTCCCAGCCGTCGTGTTCAGGGCCGGCAAAGTCTAGATCCGAATAGCGCAGGCTAACGCGGCCCCATATATTTGTTTTGCCGCCTCGGCCCCAAACGCGTATGAGAGAGAAGTTCTGCCCGAGTGGGGTGATGTAAGGTTGTTCTGCGGTATCGAGTACGATCTGCGGGGGCTTGTGGCCTGCATCCATACGCTCTTGCCACTCCCAAGGTTTGACGTGAGTCCAAAATTCAGAGCGCCTGAACCTCTGTCCGGCATCGAGCATCGTAACGTTTACGCCCTGGCGCGTCAGGTTCCACGCTGCCATTCCGCCAGCAGCGCCAGTGCCGATTATGAGCACGTCGCGCATTTGAGAAGCAGCCTGAGCTTGCATCAGCTCTTATGCTCCGGATGATCGCAGCCGGGGAAACTCGCGAGAAACGTGTTGCCGTGCCAGCCGAGTTCAGTTTTCAGACCGACCTCAGTACGGTAATAGGCATCAATGGTCATATCCTTAGCCATGGCAAAAAATTTGCCTAGCGACGAATCAGAGTCAAGACTGATTGGTGTCAGCACCGCGATTTGCTGCTGTTCTGTAAGAGTGACAAACTCCTGGCCATAGCTGCCGATCGAAACGGAATTCAAATCGGCCAGTCCGGCTCGGAAAGGCTGCATGAGCGTTGGATCTGTGATGATTGCTTTGTCGATGAGCAGGGCGACGCCGGCATCCTTAGCGCCCGGTGTGTCGGATCGCGGGATGATGCGCTCGCTGACTGCTTCCATGGTTTGGAATTCGGAAGGCTGGAAGAATGTAGGTTTCGATGGGATCGGTACGTGGGTGGCGGACCCTGTATGTAAGTGACCTGGCTGCGACTCAACCTCTTTACTCTCCTGGCCTGCGACGGCAGCAACCGAGGGCAGCGCGGCGCTTGTGGCAGCGAGGATCCGGAATACGTCTCGACGAGTACTCATGGCGGTCTAAGCCACTATATATGCTTTTTAATGAGAAGCTCATTGCGGCGCTTCAAGGTAGACGCGTTCGCATCGAACTGCAAAATTGTAGTGATGTGCGGGTATGTTGGCGGAGGTAAATCCTGATGGCAACCAATGTCGATGCGTTAAGAAAGAAACGAAGTGCCGGTTAATTCGATCTCAGACGCTGCGGCAACGATTTCCGCAAGGCTCGAGCGGCTTCCAGTGACGCGCACGATCTGGAAGTTTGTCGTCTTGCTGAGCCTCGGCTATTTCTTCGAGCTCTACGACCTGCTTTATTCCGGCTACATAGCCCCTGGACTCGTTAAGAGTGGCATTCTCACCGCGACCACCGCACACCTTTTTGGTATGAGCGGGGTGGCGAGCTTTATTGCGGCTCTGTTTGCAGGGCTGTTTGCCGGTACGCTCGGGTGCGGGTTCCTCGCGGATCGTTTTGGCCGTCGCGCGATCTTTACGTATTCGCTTCTTTTCTATACCGCCGCCAACCTGATCATGGCGTTTCAAACCACGGCCGCCGGCCTCAATGGATGGCGCTTTCTGGCAGGAATAGGAATTGGTGTGGAACTGGTCACCATCGGAACGTACATCTCCGAACTCGTACCGAAGCAAATCCGCGGGCGAGCTTTTGCGTGCGAGCAGGCGGTGGGGTTTATGTCCGTGCCGACCGTCGCGTTGCTGTCTTACTTGCTTGTGCCATCTAAGCCATTCGGCCTGGATGGTTGGCGCTGGGTTGTCATTATCGGGGCGCACGGGGCCGCTTTTGTGTGGTTGATACGTCGTGCACTGCCCGAAAGCCCGCGGTGGCTGGCGCAGAAAGGCAGGCTTGCCGAGGCCGACGAAGTGCTATCCAAGCTGGAGTCGATCGTTGCAAAGGAGTATGGACGACCGCTTCCTGCTCCGGCCGAGGCTGAACCTGTGAACACCGGGCATAGGTTCGGCGAGCTTTGGGCGCCGCCCTACAGAAAACGAACAGCAATGATGAGCATCTTCAACGCTTTCCAAACAGTCGGTTTCTATGGCTTCGCCAACTGGGTGCCCGCGCTTCTCATAAATAAGGGGATCACAGTTACGAACAGCCTGCTCTACTCGTCGTTCATCGCTATTTCAGCTCCAATTGGACCAATCATCGGACTGTACATCGGTGACAAGTTTGAGCGCAAGACGATGATCGTGGTGACTGCGTCCGCGATCATGACGTGCGGTCTGTTATTTAGCCAGATGTCGGGCACGGCGCTTCTCGTCGCGACGGGAGTCGTTCTGACACTCGCGAGCAACATGATGTCGTATAGCTTCCACGCCTACCAGACGGAACTCTTTCCGACGAGCATTCGAACGACTGCTGTTGGATTTGTTTATTCATGGAGCCGTCTCTCGGCAATTTTCACTTCGTTCTTTATCGCAGCCATCCTGCGACGATTCGGCACCACCGGCGTGTTCGCGTTTATCGCGGCAGCAATGCTGGTGGTGGTGGCCGTAATCGGGTTCATGGGACCACGCACGCGCGACCTCTCCCTTGAAAGGATCTCGCGGTAATCCGACACGACTACATCCCGACACACTTCAGAGAAGACCAGATACCTGACGCAACGAGATGCGCGCTTCTCAGGAAATCGTGCCAATTATGGCAAGAAGCCCAGTTTAGGCTTTCATACAGTATGCTGCCGAAAAATGTGGTTCTTGCCAGCTTAACTGCGTACAATGTAGACCTCACGCCATGCTGCTGTTGCGGTTTCCGCTGGATGTCTGGCAGCAGAGCGCCATAGCGACGCAGGAGTAAATGTTGCGTGAACGATCGGATTTAAGGAGCAAACAACATGTATGTAAACCACCCTCGAAAGCTGGTTTTCCTATCGTCTTTAGTTCTCGCGATAGGCGCGGCAGCTCAGACTGACGCGGGGAGAGTCATTCCCATTCCGCAACAACCCTTTGCGCAGCCCGTGCCCGACTACATCGGCGCTCCGGCTGTTCCCAAGACGATTCCAGCTCGCCCGGTACCGCAGAGTCCGTTCCTGGCTCCAAACGGGCGGAGCGCCTTGCATCTCGACGCCTATCAAAGCGATACTTATCCGACTGCCGGGCCGCTCGGGCATCAGCCAATCGAGGTAAATTCCACGTTCCTGGCTGCGATATGCGGCACTATCACGTTCGATAAACAGGGCCGGATCTTCGCGGTCTGTGCCGCGAGCAACCGTATCACCGCCTACCTGTTGGATCCCGCTTCATTGAAGACCCTCGCGAGTTTTCCTCTTCCGCAGGCGGCAGGCAACGGGGACTTCGGAGCCGGCGGATATTTCTTTCTCGACAATCAGGACCGAGCGGTCATTCCTACCCGTACCGCCGACATCTGGAGGCTCAAGGAGGTTAACACCGCCACGGGCACCCAATTAGTAAAAGACCACACCTGCAGCGACGATTTACCCGCACTGATCCCGAGCGGTCAAGAGATCTTATCCGCACTCCCGGATTCCCATGGCCTGCTTTGGTTCACCACGAGCGGGAACAACGCGGACCCGACAGGCGCACCGGGTATGGTTGGGACTGCCAACCCGGATCCTTCGAACCGCAGCCATTGTGTGGTTAAACTCCACACTCTTGCGTCCGGCGAACTGATCGTCAAGTCCTTTGCGGTGGATCCCGACCCGTCTCGCGGCGGTGTCTTCGTTGTCTCCGACCACCAGCTTTACCGCTTTGATGCGGCATCAGACGGAACCCCGAGCGTAACCTGGCACGAAGAATACGATCGCGGCATTCGCATCAAGCCGGGCCAGATCACCCAGGGCTCCGGCACAACGCCGACCTTGATGGGAAAACAGTTTGTAACCATAGCCGACAATGCGGACCCGCTTATGCACGTTCTCGTTTACCGGCGAGAGGCTCAGACGGATAAACCGCGTCTGGTTTGCGCCGAGCCCGTCTTCCGTCCACTTAGAAGCGCAACCTTCAATTCCCTGATTGCCACCAACCGCTCCATCTCGGTCGAGAACAATTATGGCTTCAGGGATCCGCTCTCCACGGTTTTCGGCGGAACAACCCAGCCTGGTATTGCGCGCATCGATCTAGACGAGGGCGGGAAAAGCTGCCACACCGTTTGGGAGACTTACGAAGAATCGGTACCAAACGTTGTCTCGCAAGCTTCGTTAGTAACCGGCCTCGAATACACTTACTCGAAGGATCCAAGCCCAGCGGACGCGCCTTTGACAGATCCGTGGTACTTCACTGCGGTCGACTTCCACACTGGTGAGACCGTCTTTAAGGTACTCGCGGGGACGGGTATTCTTTACAACAGCTACTATTCATCCGTGTATCTCGGTCCAGATGGCAAGACGGCTTATGTGGGCGTGCTTGGCGGGCTGGTCCGGATTCATGAGAACTACTGACACGGAGAGTGAAAGAGCGGCTGGCGTGTCCTGTCCATCGCGCCCCGCTGCTTGGCTGATCCTGTCTCAGGGCAGCGTCGCAAGACGCCAAGGCTGACGATGCTGCCCTCGGCCGGTTCGGCGCGCCGTGCGCGCAAGCTGAAAGGCTAGCGTGGCAAAACCAAGCGGCGAGTGGCGAATCCGGCTCGGTAGAAGGTTTAGATAGTTCGCTTCATTATTCTTGCCGCAAAGATGCAAGCAGCTTTAACTTAGTTGGAGCGATGGAATGTCTGCCAGGGTTTTGTGCCACTTTGTTTCTCCCGTCAGGTAAAACGAGATTCGGAAAATCCGAGCCCCAGCCAAGCGATCTCTTTATGCCAGACCGTTCCGCAGGCGGTCTCCTTGGTGTAGAGCGTGAACTGGCCTAACTTGCGGCTTCCCATCGCTTCAATTTATTCAAAAGTGACTTATAGCAAACATTTAATTGCTTTGCAGCCAGCTTTCGATTCCAGTGGAGTTCCTCCAAAGTCCGGAATACCAGATCCCTTTCTGCTGCTTCTGCCGCTCCTGATGAGCATGCTTTCAGTGAAGAGTTAGACTCACTGCCAATCCGGGGTCGGATCTCGCCTTCCGTCACCTCGGCGAGAAGCGCTTGCGAATCCGGAATAACAACGTACCGTTTCATCATGTTTTCGAGTTGCCGTATATTGCCGGGCCAGGAATAACGCGAGAAGGCCTCTAATAATTCCGGGGATAACTCACGAGGTACTCTGCTAAATTCCCGAGAGTACTTCTGAATGAATGTATGGCACAGCTTTGGAATATCTTCTTTACGTTCCCGGAGCGGGGGAAGCTCGATTCGTATTACATTCAAGCGAAAGTAGAGATCTCGCCGGAAGTGGCCCGTAGTAATCGCGCTCTCAAGGTTTCTGTTTGTCAAGGCCATGATCCGGGCGCGCAATTGCAACGGACGCACGCCTCCGAGCCGCGTATATTCGCCATCTTGCAAGACGTGCAGGAGCTTTGCCTGCAGCTGGGTACTCATCTCCCCTATTTCGTCTAGCACCAGCGTGCCGTTGCCGGCTAACTCCATCTTGCCCGGCTTATCACGAAGCGCGCCCGTGAAGGCCCCTGTATCGTATCCAAAGAACTCAGATTCCAGAAGCTCTCCAGGCAAAGCTGCGCAGTTGACGTTAACAAACGGCTCATGACGCCGCACGGAATTCGCATGAATGAAGCGTGCAGCGACATCTTTGCCAACGCCAGACTCGCCCAGGATAAGAAGAGGCAGGTTCGTATCTGCGACCAGGAGAGTTGTCTCCCTGATTTTTTGCAGTCTTTCGTTCGACCATATGAGGTGAATGTCCGAGTCGCTACTCGGCTGGCTATCGTCCAAGATCGTCCGTATAGCCTCGCCCACTTGGTTGTTCTCGAACGGCTTAACCAGATAGTCACGAGCGCCCATTCGCATCGCCTGCACGACAGTGCTGACCTGACCGACTGCAGAGACGACAATCGTCGGAATGGGTCGTTCAAGTTTGAGCATTTTGGCGAGGACGTCGAGTCCGCAGACTTGGGGCATCATGAGGTCCAGCAAAACAATTGCGGGCGGCTTCGGAGCTTTCAGCCGGGGTATCACCGCTGCCCCCGAATCGAGGCACTCGACCCTATATCCTTGCGATGCTAAGTAACTCGACAGGTCTTGCCGTGCCCTCGGGTCGTCGTCTACAACCAGCACGGATTGACTTCCGTTCATGACAGCGCCCCCGGAGCGGGATTGTCACTAACATCAATTACCGGCAGTGAGATGAACGCCGAAAATCCTCGGGAAGCTCGGCCCGTCATCACTCGTCCGCCGTGCAGCCGGGCTATGATTGCCATCGCGGAATCAGCTGCTGAATCGCAGGCACCCTGGACTTGCAGTTCCAATCGTTCTTCTTGCCCGGACGGCGATGCACTCCCAGCCTCTTCGATTTGTATATACACCTCGCTCTCACCCCGAAACAATCGACAATGAAGTACCGAATCTGAAAGGGTGGCTTCGACCGCTGTTTTCACGAGTCGATCCAGCATGTTCCGCAATAGCTTCCGGTCGCCGATAACTTCAGGTATTCTGTCGACCAACGGCACGAGTTTGACTGCTTTGTCCGATGCGAGCGGGCCGAATGCCGCAAGAGTTTCCCGATAGAGTTGGTCGAGGTGAACCCTTTGTAAGTGAAGTCTGTCCAGTTCCTCCACCCGCTCGTATTGGTCTAGCAAGCTGAGCAGATGACTTACGTCCACTGAAATGACCTTAAGAGACTCTTGCCGGGCCAAGCTACTTTGGGCCATATGCTCTCTTAACATCTGTTGAGTGCTTCTCCGCAGGCAAGCTAAAACGTTCCTGTATTCGTGGACCAGAGCCGATGCACGTTGTGACCGAATCAGTGTTAGCCAGCCCAGCTGCCGGTATCTGCGTTGGCGTTTTCTCAGCAGGCTGGTTAACTGAGCATTGCGCTTTCCCAACTTGCCAGACTGCTGGATCATGCTAAGCATTGGACCAAGGGAGCTGAAGAACTTTTGGATGCGATCCGTCCTTTCAGAATGCAGTAAAGCCTGCGCATCACAGGTCTGAAGACGCACGAATGCCCGTACCGATGAGCCATCTTTTAGAGGAATAAAGACGCAATCGGTGGAAAGCGAGCTACCATCGTGTCCTTGCGTTGGAACAGAATGGAGACTCCCAAAGCAATCGCTTAATCCGACTCCTGACTGGTGGTCGGCATCCACAGTGCATCTGCCGGATACTGCCGCTCCGAGGAGACTCGCGCGCGATCGTGGCTGGTCGGGTAGGAATGCTGCGTCTTCATCGACGTCACCCTTCAGAATCAAAGTCGCACGCGTTGCGTACCCGAGGGATTCAAAATAGCTTTCAACCACCTCGGTAAGGGCACTGCTGAGATCCCGCACTCCGTCAAACGATTCCTCCGAAGTTCCGGCCTGCTCGAGTGCTGGGACGTCAAGCCCGCTCGGCTCCGGTCGGGAATAATTCCAATACGGTTGCACTTGCCCCCCAATCGCACAAGAGCACCACTTCCCTGTTAAAGCGATTTATCTCCTCCAAAATCATGCATAATTGTCCGCAAGTCAAGAGTTTTCGGGCAGTTTAGTACTGCGTCTCACAAGACTACTCGCCTCAGCAGGATTCTCGGCGATTCCGAACCCCTTGCACAAACGGCCAACATTATGTTGGAAACCCGCTTTGAACTGAATGAGCCCACTCGCAAGGCAGCGGTCTCACTTAGGTTTTCCTTGATCTGCGTCGACCTCTCAGTTACAGTCCTATTGGATTGTGCAACTCAAGAGCCGTACCCGGGTACCTCATCGCCGAGCGAAAACGCGCAGGGACGCTGAATTGAGGCGCTAGGAAACTCGAGCACAGTGCACTCTGAGTCATAGGAGGTTCCGAGTTGGCGGGTTCGCCTCAAACGGGCATCTCAATCCCGGTTATTTGTTTAGAGAACCAGCCGGATGTGTGGGCATCGGCTCGCGCCTCTCTTGAAGAGCGAGGCGCTTTCGTTTTAGTGAAAAGCCCAGCTTCCGTGACCGAAGTCGTATCGCTGTCCAACAGAATCGGACCCGCAATTCTTCTCACGGGTGCGGACTTTTTCGAGCGCCTGACCCGCTCTGAAACTCAGAGTTTGCTAACCCTGGGTACCCTTTGCGTCTTGATCGTCAATTCGGTTGCCCCCGACGAGCAGGCTGCGGAAGTCTACATCCGTAAAGGATGCTGCGGAACCATTCACCTGGACGATGGCCCCGACACGTGGCGCAAAGCTGTCCGCTCAGTTGCGGCCGGTGAACTCTGGCTTTCCAGGAGAGGCACTGCCCGCATCTTGCGGGAACTGCTCGGGTCAGAACAGGCCGGTCATTCCCGTAAACTTACTACCAGAGAGACTGAGGTTCTCGCGCTTATCGCGTCAGGATATACCAATAAAGACATCGCCAGCCATCTTTTCATCACCAAGGAGACAGTCAGATGGCACCTCAGGTCACTCTACTCCAAACTAGGTGTCAATGACCGCGGCGGAGCTATTCAACGGTGGCGGTCCAAATCGTCGAATCCTGCGTTGAAATAAGCGCCAACGAGCCGCGCGGAGATTAATGTAAACGGAGTACCACCCCCCCCGGTTGCGCCGGGGGAGGGTGAAGATGCCCTCCCCCTTACGATTGTGAGTTGAGCCTATACTTACCCTCAGCTTAGAGTTGTGACATTTGTCGGTGGTTTTCGGAGTAATAGTTTGGTGAAACTCGGTTTTCCATTTCTTTTTTTGTCCCTTATGTTCATCCTCGCCAGGAGCTACAGCCCGAAGGCTCACTGCCCGACGTGAGTTGATAGCTGGTGGAGCTCCATCTTCCCCAATTGCGAGAAGGAGTTTAGAGTGGATACCGGGCATGGTCCAAGTATTTCGATCATCACGCAGTTCTGCGTTCCCCGTCTCTCGGACTGGAGTATCGGAACTGTTTTCAGCTCATCAGAGAAAGCGAAGCAAATCTCTTTTGCTTGTCCAAACGCTAGCGACCGAATCCGATTCCAGCTGGCAGGTCACACTTTGTATGGTTCGCCCGCCGGTTACAGATACCTCGCGAGCCTTGATCGCGTCGAGCTCCGTTCCGTAACCCGAGATTGGCTCAATGCAATTTCAGACAGTGCGGAACACGCATCGTCACTCGAGGCGACCAATGCTCATTCGGCCATAGTCCTCCCAATTAAAGTTGCTGGTCAGTGCACCGCTGCAATCACCTTGTGGCTCTCCGACCCGTTGCGACGTCCCTCACCCGCCGATGTGAGGCTCTGCGAGATGCTTCGGGAGCTTCTCGGATTCCAGGTTGAGGCGCATCGGTCCGATTGCGACGGGCAACAGCGATCCTACCTGGGGGCGGAAGACATTGACTATCTGAAAACGCAGCTCGCGGTCCATAACCATGAGCTGCGAAACTGCATAACTTCGATCAAGAGCTGGACTTCTTATATGAAAACGGAAGATCTGGCGAGCAGCAAGACTCTCTTAGCGGAAGGTCTGCGGGTCATAGATCGGAATGCCACAACCCTAGAGAAGCTGATACAGAACTCACCGACCCCCCGAGAACAGCCCATCGGCTCTCCGCAGGATGTTCGACCGTTGAACTTAAATCAGCCGGTGGCAGAGTGCATTGAGGATGTTCGGGCAGCGGCAATCGCCGGCGGTGTTCCGGTGCTCAACCAGCTCAGCATCGAACCGCTTTGGATCCTGGGCAACGACGTTCAACTGCGGCAGGTGTTTACAAACTTGCTAAGTAATGCCATCAAGTACAGCTTTCCAGGCGGCACAGTTCACATCAGTTCGAAGCTGATCGAGGACCGCGTGCAGGTAGCGGTACACGACAACGGGATCGGAATCAAACCGGCTCTGCTGGAGCAAATTTTCCGTCCCTTCCACCGGGTAAAGCAGCCTGTGGAAAAGCCCAAACCCGGATCAGGTTTAGGTTTGGCGGTTGCATCTCAAATCATCGTTCAGCACGGCGGGCGTATTTGGGCGGAAAGCTCCGGTCCAGGCTTAGGGAGTATCTTCCGCGTAACGCTCCCCTTGCTTACGAGAAAGCCAAACATCTCCGCACTGCAATCTCAATCGATGGTAGCCTCGTTGCTATCTCCTGAACCCGTGCGCGTGTTGCTGGTGGAAGATACTCAGGATGTTTTGAATGGATTGCAGTTAGAACTCGAGAGCCTCGGTCACACGGTACTTTCAGCCCATAACGCTATAGAAGCTTTTGAGACCGCTCAACGCGAACGCCCCGATTTGATCATTTCCGATATCAGGCTACAGGGTTCTAATGGCTGTGATCTCATCCGGGAAATTCGACACACGCCGGAAGTCTGTTCCATCCCGGCCATCGCTCTATCGGGTTTGGAAAAGCTCTCCTACAGGAAAAAGGCCATCGAGGCAGGATTCAACGCTTTCATCCGAAAGCCGGCCGAGCCAGGGGAACTTTACTCGACGATTGGTGCGTTGACTAGAAAGTCACAACCTCAAAACTCACCGCTCGTAACTTAGTGGAATGCGAGTACCACTTATGAGAACGGCGATGCCTTGTTACGATTCAGACTTCCTCTTTATCAATCCCCGTCCCAACGTCACACACCTGTTAAATCAAGGGAATGATGCATCCTCAGCCGCAGCTGAGTATTGGAACGGCAGTTGCAACTGTTTTTTACAAAACTGTATTGAGTAGTTAGAAAGTTCCCTTTTGGGATGTGAGGACGCGATAGCTATGTCTGCTTTTGGTCAATGCGGCTCGATGCCGCTGCCTTTCCGGTCAGTTTCCGCTGCAAGCGAAAGGGCGTATCCGGAAGCCAACGATGAAGATACTAACTGGTATATCGCGCGCGTAAATGCTCGTCATGAGAAGTCTGTGGCGCGCATGCTGGGATCAATCGGCCTGGTGACATTCTTGCCAGTTGCAAAGAGGACACACGCCTATGGGCGCCGGCTACGTCAATACGAAGTCCCACTCTTCCCCGGATACGTCTTCTGTCACTTGCCGACAGACACCACGTCATATGTGGCACAGTTTCCTTCAGTATTCGATCTGGTGGGATTTGGCGGTCGTCCCTCAGTCGTACCGGATGCTGAGGTCAACAGCCTACGCCGGGCAGCTTCGGCAGACGTGGTGCTGCAGCCTTGGCCGTATCTGGAGGCGGGCAATGAAATCCGAGTCACTCACGGCCCGTTGTCGGGGATCACGGGCGTGCTGCTTGATAGGACGGCAAACAGCACGCGCGTCATCCTTTCCGTAAACCTATTACATAGATCGGTCCTTGTGGATATTGGCCGTCTTGACGTGGAGAAGCTTCCGGAAGAGGTTTAGAACCGCCGTTGAGACGTACGCCGACTGGGAGAATCGCACTTGGACGTCCGACCAATTTCGATCGTTTCACGCGAGCCTGTTCCCGCGAGCATTTTAGGGCGGATCACCGAACTCTACAGAGCGTATCTGACCCATGTGCCCGCCGAGACTCTTCGGGATCTCGCTATTCGCCGACTGGGTGCTCTTACTAAAAGCCGTGACTGCTTGGTGATCGTGCTCCGAGAGCGCGGTGCGATGCGGGGCTTTGGCTGCTGGCGCATGGCTCGTGAGGATAGTGAGTTGTTCGGAGTTGCTGTCCCTCGCGTTGAGATGATGATCGCGCATGCCGATAACGCCGCAAAATCTCCTCTCCTGACGGAACTGCTAAGCGCATCATGACGAGTTGCCGTGAGCACGAAGTTGCCTATGTTGGCATGCACGTCGATGCTGAAGATACTTATACAATTCACGCGCTCAAAGCAGTTGGCTTCGAAAAAATCGTGGGGAGCCTGACAAGATTTCTGAGCGCGCGCGCGCCGATCCCTTTACCGGAAGAGGGCCATTGCCAGGCCAGGCTGTTTGTGCATGATGGCGTGCAGAAAAGTGCCGAAACTGCGCGCATGGCAACATCCGTCGATCGCTTCCATGCCGACCCCGTCTTTTCTCGCAATTGGGCCGATCAACTGGCCGAAGAATTGACGTTGAACTGCTGTCGCCGGTCAAACTCGGTGGTCGTCGTTTCTGTAGACGGTTCGTTGCAGGGTTATGCAAGCTGCACGCTGGATGCTGATACCTCGTCTGTTCTCGGGATTGGCTGCAGCGCGTGGAAAGCATGGGTTCGCTGAATGGAGCCCGACGCCTTGAGGTGGCTGAATTCACGAGGAGAGCGGCGCTCGTCTGGATGGCTCAGCATCGGGTGAAGATGGTTGACATGTGCTGCGAGAAGCAAGACTTGACTCATTCGGAGTAGCTCGGCAATCAGCACGGAACCCAAAGTCGCAGGAGCTCACTTCTTTCTTCGGAAATGGCTTTGACAGGTAACGGCAGTTGACTGGAACACACAGGAGGCATCGTGTTCAAAGCACACGCAGTTCTTATGGTGGCCTTAGTGCTATCTCTCGGACAAACAGCACTATGCACCGATGACAAGGGACCTTGGCATCTATCGGATGTCATCAAGCG
The DNA here is from genome assembly GCA_963723645.1 of Terriglobia bacterium. Lineage (GTDB taxonomy): Bacteria > Acidobacteriota > Terriglobia > Bryobacterales > Bryobacteraceae > Bog-105. The sequence goes on along the minus strand of CAVRRR010000001.1, from coordinate 951,134 downwards.
CGCAAGCGATCACGTGACGGACAAAGATACATCCGTACAAAATGCCAGACTCGAGTTGCAAATGCTTGAGGCACTTAGTAAAACGCGAGTAGAATTGCGTCCCCAAATTAGCATCCTGAGCTTTTCAAACCCTATCTTCCTGGCCGCCAGCTTAGGCAGCAGTCTCTCCATTAATCACCGCACCGCTCCGTCGCCGCTCAACATGGAACTGGCTCGGTTTGCCGTTGTGGAAGCAGAAGTGAATCGCGCACAGGCAAGGATCAACTCCCGCATTAATACCAGCGCGCAGTTCTTTGCCTTGGCTGAATCGCAGGACCTCGCAGCCAGGGCATGCCGCAGCTGGAACAACCGGACAAGGGACCGGGGTAAAGTCCAGTCCTTTGTTTCAATGAACCGGATCACAAGACTCGACGTTATTCGCTTCGAACAGGACGTCACAGGTCTTGAGAGCGAATGCGTTGAGGCGAAGTCTCAGATGCAGCTGGCGGCTATCGCGCTCGCGCGCCTGGTCGGACTTGATGGTACTCCGGAACAGCTGCAAGTTAGTACTGCCGACCTTTCCGAAGTCAATGCCAACGATCTGCCAACCTCCAATGAACTTATCCTTGCCGCCGTCGAGTCCCAGAACGAATTCAATGTGATCAACCATCAAATGGCCCAACTCGCAACGGCTGGCACAAAACGCAAGTTCCATTTTGATTCCTTTTCTGTCGGATACGCTTACCTGAAAAATATCGAGCAGAAGTATCCCGATATGGGAAAACAATACCTGCTCGGCGGCAACGTGGGCCACATAGATGGAGGATTCTATCTGCCGCTCCGAAACACGGGGGACGAAAAGGCTACTTATAACTTCCTCCAGGCGCGATTTGACCGCGTTCAAAATGAGCTTAAGGACCTCAAGCTTACGGTTCGCTTCGAAATTGAAGACAACGTTCAGCGCGCCACCCTTGCCGCCGCCCGTCTTCGCCTCTCGCAAAAGAAAGAGCAACTCGCGAACGAATTGCATGCATTAACCGCTGAACGCCGCGACGTCGGTCTGCAGCCGGCTGCAGACGAGCTTTGGGCGGCGCGTGACGCTGAACGTGCCGAGGCTGATACCGCTCGGTCGGAGTTGGAATGGAAGCGTACCGCGTTCACCGCACTCGCCCTCAGTCATCCTGAGAGCCTCAACTCTTTTAGCCTTGCTAAGACCGAACAAAGTCCCGGAGCAAATGCCTCTAAGCCGGCCCAGGTAAAGCTCGACGACTCAAACGGGCTCACGAATCAACGGAACTATCCCGAGCGTTCTCGGATTGCCACGGTTGCACTTGACACTCCCATCGCACCGCAGCCCTTGCTCCATCCAGTCTTGCTGGCCATCCCGCCTGTAGTGATGAATCAGGTGACCGTGAATGCTACGGCGCTAAATCAAACATCGAGCCCTGTCGCCCCCGCGGTGGTGCAGCACCAACCGCAGGCCCTTGCCGCTTACCTCCCGGCCCGGCCCCTCAACCGTGTGCTCCCTAATTACAACTCCCCAGATGCCACCATCATCTACACCACCGCTGACATCAATGTCACAGTTAGTATCGACCAAGAGGGACGCGTGACCGATGCACGCGTGCCCAATCCTCCGCCGAATATGAATACAGCACTGGTCGGCAATGCCATCACCGCTGCCAAATCTTGGAGGTTCGAACCCGCAAAGCTTCACGGCAGGAACATACCCAGCGATCACACCATCACTTTCCGCTTCAGGCCCAAGTCCTTACTGAACCCTGAACCCTAGGCCGTGCAAAAGCCGATTCCGAAAGGAGATTGAATGCCCTCAGAGGTCCCCACATCCAACACAAACTATGTGAAACGCTCACTCACTTTAGCCGTTTGGGTTATTGTGGCCGCGGGAGTCGCACTGGCGCTTTCGAAGCCGGTCGCCCGATCCTTGGCCCAAAAATATGGCAATAATCCTGAAACAACCATGGCTGGTTCCATCCACCCGCACAGTTTCGCTGCTATAAGCTCGCAGTTTCCAGGCCAGGTAACTGCCCTCAACGTCACCTTGGGTCAAAAAGTCAAGGCGGGAGATCCGCTTTTGACTCTCGATAACCCCGAGTTTGAAATGGAATTCGAAAGGGCAAAGATCAGATTGGAAGATGTGCAGGCACGGATGGCCGCTCGTACTTCCAGGCGCATCTCTTCGGCGAACGGTGATGTTGAGCTACATTCGGCGCTTAGTATCTTGGAATCCGCTGAACAACGGCTGGCGGATTTCTCTCTTGACCAGCCAAAGAGCCGCCGCGACGATGCAGTTCAAAAAGTCAAACAGATGCAGACTCTCGTTGGTGAACAGCTTGCAACCGACGCCGAGTTGCAGCAGGCCCAGGCCGTCGAAGACGTCGAGCTTCGCAACCTGCGCGCCGAAAGAGAGCATTTCTCCAGGCTTAAGGAAGAGCGTGACGTTGCTCAGGCTCGCGTCGAATCCCTCCGCAGCGCTCAGTCGAACACCGGTTCTGAGGAAATGAATTCCGCCGCAGAGCTGCGCGAAGCGAACGAGGCCCTGCGTATCGCTGCGCAGCGCCGGGATTCGCAGAGAATTGTCTCTACCGTTTCCGGCACTGTGCTAAAGAGCAGTGCCAATGTCGGTGACCAGATACCCTCAGGATTCCCTCTGCTGCAGGTTGGACAGCTCGATTTGCTCGATATCGATGTTCCAGTGGCGGCGGAACTCGCCCGTACCCTCACAGTAGGACAGAGCGTGAACGTCCGCGTTCCGACTGAACCTCTGCTGCAAACAATTGCTCCTATTGCTAGCGTAATGCTCGTACCCGCTGCAGAGCAATCGGCATACTCGGTCAGGATCACCATGCGGAATCCCTCAGCTTCCACCATCCTGGTCGGATTGACTGCCGAAGTTCAATTCCCTCACGCGGAGGCTTCATGGCGCGGATTTCCGTTCTGATGTGCTCGGAGGGAACCTACCCTTTCCACCATGGCGGAGTCAGCGTTTGGTGTGATCAGCTCGTTCGCGGTCTACCCGACTTCGAATTCAAGATCTTTGCCATCACAAATTCTCCGAACTCCAAGCCAGTGTACTCTCTCCCATTGAATGTCACCGGCACCCGACCTGTGGCTCTTTGGGGGACACAGGAGCCAGGTTGTCAGGGAGCTACCTTCGCCGAAATCTACCAGCGCAAAGCCAGAACTACATCCGGTGTCGTGCAAAAGGAATTTCTTGAAAGCTTCTATCATGCGGCCGATTGCATCGTCGATTCCACGCGGCCTCCTGAGTGCTTTGCCAAGGCTCTCCTGGATCTGCATCTGTACTTTAAGCACTTCGATTTCGCTAAGACGATGACCTCGCCTGAAGCTTGGGACGTCTTTCTTCGGGTGTGCGAACGTTCATTTCCCGGTGGGGAAGAATTAACCATCCATGATGCAACGACCTGCATGCGTTGGATGCAGCGTTATCTTGGCGTGCTGGCCGTACCTTTGCCCCGTACCGACATAACTCATGGGTCGATGTCAGGACTTTCGAGTGTGCCTGGTGTGCTCAATAAGTTTCTGAACGGCACTCCATTCATTCTGACGGAACACGGCATATTCATGCGCGAACTCTACCTTTCGCTGATGCGAGTCGGCCAATCGAATGCTTGCCGGAGATTCCTGCTGGCCTTTAACGAAGCAATTGTCCGGATGAATTACCACTATGCTGATGTCGTTACGGCACTCGGGACTTTCAACAAGTCCTGGCAGATTGAACTCGGTGCGGCTGAATCTAAAGTTCGTATTACGCCTAATGGCACCGACCCCGAGCGCTTTTATGCGCCTTTTCGATCGCGTAAGGAGAGACTGGTCGTCGTCACGATGGCGCGGATATATCCACTCAAAGGGATTGAGTTCCTCCTGCGCGCCGCAGCAAAGATCAAACCGCGAACTTCCACGGTACTATTTCGCATTCTCGGAGAGGTCGCTGACGAAGAGTATTTTCAGGGATGTCGAACGTTCATAACCGAGAACGGCCTGGAGGATATGGTTGAATTCGGCGACACGAAGGTTCCTGCGGCCGCCTTGCGCGATGCTGATGTTTTCTGTCTTCCTAGCGTGTCTGAAGGGATGCCATATAGCATCCTGGAGGCCATGTTCAGCGGCCTTCCCGTTGTAGCTACAGACGTCGGCAATATCAGCGAAATGTTGGGTGGTACAGGGATCGTTGTTCCACCGGCCGATCCTGAGGCCTTAGCGAGGGCCCTGCTGTCATTGGTGGACAATCCCGAGACTGCCTATCATCAACGTCTCGCCCTGGGAGAAGCAGCACAAAAGCGTGCGCACTCTCTTTACACAACGAAACAGGCTGTGGGTAGGTTCAAGGATATCTACCAATCATTTGTTTATGAGAGAGCTATTTCCCAAATGCATACTGCCGCCGCCATCTAAGAGAATGGTTTGGGCACCCCCGCTTGATCTCCGCGATCTGGTTGTGCGATTAGAGGCCGAAGGGATAACAGCTGCCGTCTCCAAGTCCATATATGGCCACCGTGACGTCTGGAGCCTTGCTGATGCATGTCTTCCCTTGGCCCAGGCCCAGGAGCCCATCACGGCTCCCGACGTGAAGAACGTACGCAAGATACGTGATTATGCCAAGGGAATCGCCTTTGCGGCTCCGCTGATATGTTGCTGTCTCGCTGTTCTACTTCTGAAAGTGTCACTCTGGGGTGGCAATCTAACCGGAAACGAGGCCGCGGCCATCGCGATCGCTACCGTTGCCGGTTTTGTCGTTAGCGGTGGGTTCATACAGCTCATTGGTCGTCAAGGTCATTTCTATAAACAACGCGGTGAATGGGCTCACTGTTATCGTGCTTGTTCGTTATTTGCGCGGTGTGGCGCCCTGGCACTTCTATGCTGTGGTCTCGTTGGTTTACTTGCGAACGCCTACTTCGGCTGGCTACCCTTTTATCTTCTCGGCTGGTGCACCGCCTTCCACTTGGGCATCGGTACATACTTACTGCTCAGCGCAGTGCTTTACGTTATCGACGGAGAGTTGCTCGTCGTCTTGGCCACGGTCATCGGCACGGCCATTGTGGTAATTCTCAACGGGGCGTGGGGAGTATGCGTGCTGGCGGCACAGATTAGCGGCATCTTTGCCGCCACGCTTACTTGCTTCTTCTTTGCCCTACTCAGGTTCAGACATTTAGGGGCACGTCTCTCGGATGCGCCACGATTGGACTCTCCGGGGCGCCTGTTTTACACGCTTTGGCCTTACTTTATTTACGGTCTTACGTACTATGCGTTCCTCTTCACCGACCGCATAATCGCCTGGAGTGCACGCACTGAAAATGCCGCTCTACCGATTCAGTTCCGTGGTGAGTACGAGACCGCTGTCGATATTTGCTTGTTCGCGTTCATTGTCCAGGTCGGCTGGATTCATGCCGCGCTCGTAAGCTTCTACCGCGTAGTTACGGCCCAGCAGAAAAGGTTCCGCCTCAATAACCGCGATCGAATGAAGAAAGTGCTCCTATCTTTCTACAGCAGACAAATGATTGTGTTTGGAGTACTGTTTGTCATTTCGACCGCCTTGTCAGTTCTTGTCGTCTACGAGATTCGTCCGTTGCGGGAAATGCTGGACCTCCGGGTGGCTCTACTGGGTTTGTTGGCCACTCCTTTGCTTGCCGTTGGACTTTGGAATGTCGCGCTCTTATTTGCGCTCTCCCGTCCGATGTACGTGTTGATCTCTGTGGGTTGGGGAGTCGCTCTAAACGTCTGTTTTGGCTACCTCCTCTCCCGTCTCTTTTCGTATGACCTCGCAATCATAGGGTTCGATATCGGAACCTGTGCGCTTGCCTGTATATCCGGCTGGTTTTGCCGGAAGCTGCTTTCCAACTTCGATTACCACTACTTCGCCGCGACTGCGTGATCACCATGACAGCTCTCGAATTCCTAAGAGTTCTTTTTGCCTTCATGCTTGTCTTTCTCGCGTTGCCCTTACTCTCGGAAGGACACCGGCTCTGGCGCGGCGAGCCCTTCAACCGCCCACCCGAGCAGTGGATTCCTATCATTTTGCGTTCCTTTGTCCTCGCTTCATTCGTGGCTGAGATCCTCTGTCTGGTGCTTGGCTCGATCCGGCTCTGCCTGCCGGGATTGGTTATCACGGCGTCAGTTCTTTGGTGTGCCCGAGGCTTCTTGATCGCTCACCAAATTCGGTCGGGACTGAACGAAGAGTATGCCCAGAGTATTTGGCGTCCTATCATCGCTCTGCTCGAGCCGCAGCAATCCTCCGAACTTCAGAATCAGCTCAGGGCTATGCGCTTCCAGCCGCCCGTGTTCTCGCCTTCGGCCACTCTTGTCATCGCGCTCCTCACCCTCATGCTGTTCGCCTTCACCCGCCCTGCCATCCTGCAGGTGAGCTTCGATCACCCTGAGAGCTACGTCCGTACGGTTTCTCTCGCCGCTCTAAGCGACGGGAGAATGTGGTCGCCTGACGGATCTGTCGCTTTCCTCGCGCCAGTTGTTTTCTTCTCGGGGCTCGATGCCGCATCCGTTGTCCGCTTTACCGGTCCGATCCTGGTTGCCTTGTTTGCTGGTTTAATGGCGATTTGCGCCTGGCACGTCTGGCGCATCTCTGCTGCCGCGGTCGCCACCCTTGCGCTCTTCTTCTGCGTGGCCCTGTCCTGTTCGCATTCGCACTCTGAACTCATTCCAGGGCTCATTGCCGTCGTTTACTGGAGCGCTGCCGCCATTCTCCTGTCTTACTCCTGGAAGTACTCGCTCGTGTCTGCCGCTATCGCAATCATGATTGCTCCCGAGCAGTGGATCGGCATTGCAGTTTGCTTCCTGCTGGTCGCCAGCATGCATGTGTCCTTTTTGATCCGTAGCCGCCTCGGATCAGTTGGGACCGTGCTCGCCTCCGCGCTCTCTATCCTCCTGGTTTCCTACATCATCTCTCTGTGGAACCATGTCATTCCTGATCCGCAGCTGTCGCAATACGAGTCTGCGGCGCGCACCTGCAGGAAGATTACCCGACAGTTCCACCGAAATGAGTGGCTCGTCGTCTCTCCGTTCCAGGAACTGGCCTTCACTTACGGGCATGGCTGGCACGTCGAACTCAGTCAATTCGTCTCTCGGTTCCATCAGGCCGATGTCTCGAAGCCCAAATTCTCGTTCCCGTACGAAGCTGCTGACGTTTTCTTCTTCGTGGAACGAAAGCCGCTCCGCCTCGGTTCTCATGGCGGCAATTACAAGCCTGTATGGCGTTACGCCCCGGCCGAATCCACCGAATGGTCGTCGTTCCTCTACGGCGATCCGCTCGGACGTGCATCGCTCGAGTACCAGGCCGCTGAACTGCTTAATAACTACGCAGCTTCTCATAAAAATCTCACAGTGTTCTATCAGGATGATGACGTTGCTGTCTATCATCTGGCGGCAATACAATCTGGCGGCTAAACCCGCCGCATCCAACGCGCTACCTGTTCAAATAATCTAGCTGGAAAAGTCCGTCTTGCTCCTCGACGCCAATCGTGGGCGCTGGGCCGACTCGTTCGTTGTTCCAACCGAGTACTACGCTCCCGCCAGGGCGTTCGCAGTCTCGTGGTCTTAGCAGACGCCTCGGCCTTCGGCGGTCAGGTTTAGGCCGCCATTACCAATCCAAATCCACCAGGAGAAAACTTCTATGATTCAATCTCACAAGCAAAGTAGATTCTTTAGACCGCTTTGTACAACGCTCGGTTTGGCAACCCTGCTCTTTGTACAACTCGGTCCTGTCAAGGCTCAGGCGCCCGGCGTGTTCTCCGCTTCTGACCGCCGCGAGGCCCACGGCAAAGGTGGCGGCGGCTGGAATCCGAATCCGCGTTCCAAGCAAGACCCGTCCAACCCTCAACCGCGCATACCCCGTACTCCGCACCAGCCCAAAGACAAAGATGCTGGTAAACACTTCCACGATCCCCAGACCATGAAACTGCTCGTCATCGGGGTGGATGGGACCGAACCGGGTTATGGCGCCATCCAGGCCTTTCTGGATCAGATTGGAATCCCCTATGATTCTTTCCTTTCGGTTTGCCGGCTAGCATCCACGCCTTGCGCTATGCCGACTTTCAGCACCACCTCTGGTAGCACCGGAACCGCCAACTATTACGGGATCGTGATGACTATTGGCAATCTCGCTTACTGCAATTCCTCTGGAGTTTGCCAGAGTACTTTCAGCACGGCGGACTGGGCCGCGATGGACAGTTTCAGCGCACAGTATGGCGTACGAACTCTCGCCTACTATTGCTGGCCGGAAGCGCGCTACGGCCTGACCTACGCCAACGCTGCGGTTAGCACCACGACCAGTTTGCAGGTGCCCGTCACCCTCACCTCTGGGCAGAGCCTCGCGACCAGCACCTTCTCTTATTTGCAGTCGACGGCCAGCATTCCAGTCGAAAATGCGTACATGTATTTCGCCACCACTGAAGCCGCCGCAGGCGAAACCACCACTCCGATCCTGACCGGAACCTACAATAAGACCTCCTACACCGTCGGGGCCATCCATACGTCTGCTTCAGGACAACAATATCTCGCGCTAACCATGGATAACAATCCATCTCTGGAACACTCCATGGTCCTCAACTACGGGCTGTTGAATTGGGTAACCAAGGGCATGTTCGTCGGTGGACGGAAGATTTATCTTTCCCCGCAGGTCGACGACGTCTTCATCGATGATGATCTCTTCGATGCGGCGATTCCTCAATACTGCGTTCCGTCCGGATTTCAAACCGATCCGACGTTCGATAACTCTAGCCAATGTCCTCTGCTACGCATTACTGGTTCTGATCTCCAAAAGGTTTACAACTGGCAGTCAACACTGAACTCTACGGCTCAGACTGCTAATTTCAGGCTCACTCTTGGATTCAATGGAATAGGCACGGTCCAGAGTGGCGGGTATCAGCCGGCGAATGACACTCTCGTCCCCAAAGCACAGTCCTTGGCTAACAAATTCAACTGGGTTAGCCACACCTATGACCACGAGAATCTGGACTGTTACAATGCCGTGCCAAATAGTGGTGTCTGCAACGAGGCCACCCAGACCCAATCCTCTTATGAGATCACGCAAAACAATGCTAGAGCTAGCAGTCTCGGCTTCGGCTCGGCATTCGACAGGAAAAGCATGATCACGCCCAACGTGTCTGGCCTCGCCAATCCGAACTTCATTGCAGCCGCCGTGTCCAATGGCCTCAGCTACCTCGTCTCAGATGCCTCTATCGCTGGCCAGATGCCGCCGAGCGCCAACACTGGTATTCCAAATGCTTTCAACTCCAAAGTTCTGGAGATCCCTCGCTACGCCACCAATATCTTCTACAACACGACGACCGGCCTCTCAAACACACCCGGATCTGAACCAGACGAGTACAACTACTTCTACGGCCCGAATGGAATCTCCAAGCTTCCGAACGGCCAGCCGTTCTTCACAACCAATCAGACCTACGCTCAAATCGTCGATAACGAAAGCCAGAACCTGCTCTACATCATGCTCCGAAACTATGCGTTTCCGAACATGTTCCACCAGACCAACCTTCACATCTATGGAACCAATTGCACGGCGGTCAACACGCAATGTTCTTTGCTCATAGACACGATCCAGGCGACCATCAACAAATTCAGTGCGTTGAGTAATCTGCCCATCTCCAGCCTGAGTGAAGCCAATATCGGCGCACTGCTACAGACTCGCATGACCGCTAATGCAGCCAAAGCCGTCGCATCCTGGACGCCCTCGGGCCCGTCAGGCACCGGGACATCGCAAGGAAGTATCTCCCTTACAGTTGCCAACCCTGGAGTGATCACGATGACCGGAGTGAATTGCCCATCGTCCGGAGCAACCTGCGAGACCTACGGAGGTCAAACGCTCGTTCACGTCAACATGCCAAGCGGCACGCCTACCTTTACACTTTCGTCTCCTCAGTAAGTACACTTTCGTCTCCTCAGTAAGCCTATACGCGCTCTGACCGGAGCAGGCTTAACTTAAGGTGACGGACCAGCGGTAACGCTCGGGACGCGTGATAGAGCTCACCGCAGGAGCTATCGCGCTTTCCGGCGTTGCCGCTTTTTTTTTGGCTTCTATGGGCAGGGCTGACGCCAGGCGTCCAGACTTAGCCGCTTCTTCATCGAATTCAATCCGAGTGCATCGGTAACCGGGCAGAAGTCTGCCGTGTTCTCGCTGTACTCTACCTCGAACACTGCCTTCCCAGCGGCCACGAACGGCTGCAGCGCATCACACTCGTTGTACTGATAGCACTGCTCGTCCAAAGCCCAGTCGAAGCTGGACACCAAGTCGGGTACCTGGTCCAGATCGTTCTTTAACCCCACCGAAAGTCCGCGTGCATGCGCCGCGCTTGCGATCCAGCTGTCGTACGTGATTTGGTCTTGATAGGTGAGCGGGAAACCGGTTGAGTTCTCATAACCGTCGATATTGTCAGGCTCAACTGCATCAAAGCCCTTGGCCTTGCAGAGATCTAGTCGGGCGCCCATGATAGGTTCGAGCACGCTTAGCTGCCTTATATCCAGCCATAGTTCTCCCGGCCAGCCATTCTGGGCTCCTTTCACCGAAGCCGGAAACAGAGCTTGATCGGAGCGCCAGTTTTCCCAACTACCAACATCGATGTAGCAGATCGCCTTGGCGCCGGCTGCGTGCAACGACGCGACTACACTGGCGTCGTTGTCGAACATGTCAATGTCGTAAACGGACGCGCTGACGGTTTGATCGACCGGCGTCGTTAATTGCCACTGCCACGGCATTTTCCCGCTCGGATGCCATATGCCCGATCCGGTAGTGGACGTTGGGGGCGTCGGCGGTGGATGCCCATGATTGCGGCCTTGCTGCTGCGCCATGGCAGCGGATGCCAGAACTGCGAAAGCAATCGCAATTTTTGGACAGAGAAATCGAATACTCATAAACCCTCTCACTTGGACTAGACAAGCAGCATTAGCGATATGAGCACATAAACGCGGCTAATAATTTGCTGATGTGTTTATAGTAGCACTGGTCCTAGTGCGAGTAAGTTGATCTTCCGCTCGGGAAGATGTACCCGGCCGGCGGGTTGGTTAATTTCAAGCCAAGCGAACGAATTCGATACGGATGATTAGACGAGTTGACCGCAACCACTCCGTTGTGAAATCGGCGCCAGGCCACTCCTGCCGCCCGATCCTCCTCGTAAGATGGAGTCAGCGGCTCTCCCAAGCGCGTAAAGTAAACGTTTTCCCGGATCACCTTTTGGATATGAGGTGGTGCGGCAAATGATGCTTGGTTCCACAGTTTCGCGCACGCGTAGGTGTAGCGAACCGCTCGCGCGCAAATCTCGTTCGGACCCGAAACGTAATTGAGTTGAACGAATTGCGTTTGGGGGAAGGCTTGTCCAGCCGGGATGACCAGGTTTGTTATAGGTGTTTGCACCGATTCCCAGGGTTTCTGTGCGTCGTACCAGGGTCGGAACTGAGTGTCGCCGTTTGCCCCCACCAGTGTTGCGCTGTTTTCAATCAAGTCGAAATCAACATGCGGCAGGAATAATTCTGCCCGGCGGTAGCCCTGGTTCGTAAAGATGATGCCGCCCGGTCCGAGAACCGCCCGCAGTTTCGCGATGAACTCTCCTTGCGCTCGGTCATACTCCAGACCTGCATGTCGTTTCCGATATACGCTGAGCATCTCCGCCGGAAGCGAGTGTTGACCCAGCGTGTCGAGAAATACGCCCTTGTAGCCGTGCGAGCCCAGAATCATTCGTATGTGCTCGGCCAGTGCGGAGACCAGATCTGAATTCCCGAAATCGTACCAGAGAGCACCCATCCCCGGCGCAGCGGCTCCCCCGCTTATCGGTTTAGGCGATAAGAGCCAATGCTGCGCATTCTGCTGCACGGCACGTGTCCACTGACTTTCCGCCTTCGATCCCTCTGTCGGATATAAGGCGGAGGACCAACAATACAGGACGAGTCTGGCGCTGGCCGATCGCAGAATCTGAACTTGATCCGCTGTAAGAACGGCGCCTGTCACCACTACGTCGAATTTCGCTAAATATTGCAGATCCTGCTCTGGCAGCTGCGCCGCATAATCAAAGGCTACCGTTGTCAACGCGGACCTCCTTGGGGCGTAAGTACCCGAAGCCAACACACTGGAAAGGAAACCCCGGCGGGATATGCTCACCTGAACCGTGTGCGGAGGTTGTAAGAACGATGACGTCAACGTGCGCGATAATTGACCGATACTACTAAGCTTACACGGCTGCAGGTGCCGGCGACTGTGGTAGAGCGGGGAGCTTTGACCTCACCTAGGTCCGAAGAGGTTGAAGGCCGATCTAAAGGACGCCGGCGCTGGCCGGGAGAGGTTAAACCGCCCATTCGGCGAAGCGAAGGGGACACCATCATCGGAGGGAATGGCGTGCCGCAAGCCGCGCTCCTGGAAGAGGCGCTCAACGGCGGTAAAGGCAAACTGTTCGGCGTTGGACTGCATGGCCTCGCACGTCAGCAGATAGCGCGAGGCATGGTCGGTGACAGCGGATAGCAGGAGCGCTGATTGCCCAGTTGAACTCGCCCTTATAATCGGTGCACCACAAGGCGTTCGGGATCGATACTGAGGATAGCGGTGTGCCTTCGGTATGCGTTCGCGAGCGCCTGGCCCGCGTCACCAAACAGTGTCGATCCAGGGTGGCGTGAATCGTGCTGCAGGCCGGGACTTTTACTTCCGAGGGCCGACGCCGCAGCAGGCGTTCACGGATCTTGCGGGCGCTCCAACTCGGCTTCTCGTGCTTGGCGGCCACGATAGCTGCTTGTAGCTGTCCCGGCAGAGCTGGTTGGCACAGCGGTGGGGACGCCGCGCACGGTCCGTAAGCGCCTCCAGTCCACATTCCAACGATTCACTACCTTGTAGTCCGTCTCGAGAGATGCCGAACTCTCCTTCCATGGCATCCCACCGCCCCCTTTCAGGGTAAAAGTGTGGCCCATGTGTCCGGAACGTTCTGCTACCTATGTCTCAGGTCGGACATCGTCGTTGCGTCCCAAAACTTCCTATATTGCCGAGTGGATCCGCGCCCCCGTGACAAGTCAGCCTGAGATGAGCTCTGCACGAGACTTCAAAAAGTTTAAATCGTCTCCATGCATGTGCGGCTCTAAGCTGCGCGATATCGTGTGATTCGCCAGAAACGGAGTCGTTCAATGTACGGACGTGTGAAGGTATATGGGTACTTGACCTTCGGAATCTTTGTGGCTATGGCGCCTCTACGTTCAGCCGAGCAACCAGATCTTGATCCAGACGCACTCTCCGTCCTGAAGGCAACGGTCGGCTCAATTGCAAGCGCAAAGACCTACTCGTTTAAAGTTCTGGTCAGCCGCGACCGTGAAGCTACCAATAACCAGCTGATTACTTACTTCAACTACGACACAGTAACCGTTTCACGTCCTGATAAGCTTCGAATCGACATCGACGGCGAACACAACGACGTCCAGTTCTTCTTCAATGGGAGTAAGGCCACACTCTTTGAACCCGAGCACAAACTATACGTCTCACAGGCTGCACCGGATAGCATTGACGGGATGCTCCAGAATCTGGAGAAGCGAGGCGTTTCCTTTCCCATGAGCGATCTGCTAGCAAGCAATCCCTACGATGCTCTGGTCAAGGGTTTACAGACCGCCTATGTGATTGGGCGCGTAAACATCGACCAGAAGACCTTTACCCATCTCGTTTTCACGGAGCCCTCAGCCGATTGGCAGCTATGGGTAGAGCCGGGGGATAAGCCGGTGCCCCGTGCACTGGTAATCATTTACAAGAAAGTCCCAGGCTCGCCTCGGATCACGATGGATTTCAAAGATTGGAACCTGAACGCAGAAGCTCCGGCAGACATGTTTGAGTTTGCTAAGCCGAACGATGCTCACGAGATCCAATTTCTTCCTACGAAAGGAAAATAGCATGAAGATTACACTATCCGTTTTGCTCGGCATATGCTTAACCTGGATCCCGGCGGATGCTTATGTGCGCGGTTACGTAAATCAGGGCCGAGTGCAAGTCGGGAATCGCTCAGCTAACGTGAATAGGAACACGAACGTCAACCGGAACGTAAATGTAAACAATAACGTCAACGTCAACCGAAACGTGAACGTCCACGGGGGTTACTACGGCGGCGGCTGCTGTTACTATCACGACGATCCGAATTGGGGTGCGTTCGCCGCAGGAGCCGCGGTCGGGGTTGCGACTACGGCGGTAGTGGCCGCAGCGACCTCGCATAAGACGACCACGGTTGTGGTGCAGGCTCCGCCTATTGGGTCAACGGTGGGTGTATTGCCGGGCAGTTGCTCGGCGGTATCCGCGCCCGGAACTGTCATTTACAACTGCAGCAGTGTCTACTATAAACCGTTTTATCAAGGGACTACGCTCGTCTATCAAGTAGTCACGTACCCTTAATTCCAGGGCTAATCGGAGAAGATATGAAACATGTGCTTGTTTTGGGGATAGTAGCGGCGTGCGGGATCGGATACGGGCAAAGCTCAAGCGGAGTACCCGAAGGTTACGTAGCGCTGATGCGCTCGGATGTTCAGACCAAGAAGGTGGACATCATTCGTCAGAATCTAGCTCTTACTGAGGAACAGGGCAAGCAGTTTTGGCCTTTGCAGCGTAGTTACGAGAACGACTTAGCAAAGCTTGGCGACGATCGCTTGCACGTCATCCAGGACTATGCGAAGGACTGGGATAACTTGTCTGACTCTACAGCAAAGGATCTCGGGACAAGGTTGCTGGATTATCAGAAAAAGCGCGTTGACCTTCGCAAGAAGTATTTTGATCGTGTCTCAAAAGAAGTGAGCCCCATCGTGTCGGCTAAGTTTTTCCAAATAGAAGTACAACTCGAGAACATAATCGATTTGAGTATTGCGTCTTCGGTGCCGCTTATCAAGTAAGCCGTGAGGCGAAGGGGATCCTACCGCGAGGATTTCGGTAATGATGGCGGTTCAAGGCCGATCCTCTCAGCAGGACAGGAATCGCGGCGCGCTTCCTCCTGCTGACTCCGCTGAGACTGAATTGTTCACCCTAGGAATCCAGGAATGTGCGTGAACAAATACATATATATCGCCCTAGCATGCGCTGCCGGGGCGTACGGCCAGGTGAAGACAAAGGTCTACGCGGATCCCGCGAGCTGCATCCAAACGTATCGTCTTGAAACAGGACGTGTTCTGACGTCTCGGGGGCTGGTGGAAGATCAGACGGTAAACGCCATCGTGAAAGACGCAGTGTCGGCTCAGATGAAAGGGTTGAGGATCGCAGAAGCGAATAGCAAACCTGACCTGATAGTTCGTTTTATGGGCGGTAGTGGCGCCGGGCTTCAGGTGGACGACTTGGCGGTAGGTGACGTGGCGATTTGGGATGTCGGAGGCCCGCAAGCGGTCTCTGGGAAAGTCTATAAGAAGAGTACGCTCGTAATAGCCGTCGTGGACAATCGATCGCAACGGACCTTGTGGGCAGCGCGCTGCAGCGATAAGTTCGGCGATCCTCAACGTATTCGAGAGCGAATCGAGAAAGCGGTCGCGAAGGCATTTGCCAAGTTTCCTCGGAAGTTCTCATGCAGTTAACGTGCTCAGAAGACCCGTCCAAGCTGGAAGAACCATTTGCGGTGCCCGTCGCCTCCTACACTGCCTCCAACCAAAACAGGGCCTAAGATCGTCTCCATGATCACTCCGACGACGCCATCATTCGGTAGAGTTGGAGCATTCGGTAGGCCATATGCTTTAGCCGCTTCGTAGTGGGCATCGAGAAATAGACCGCTTCCAATAAATGCGGGCATATCTGCTACCCGGCGAAGATAGCCTCCCCGGAAATAGAAGTACTGGTTTGTCAAAAACTGATTCAGGCCATAAGCGGCCAGCCGAGCTGGCCCACCGAGCGAGAATAACGGCAGACCGCCTTCACGCTGTCCGAACGTAGTGCCTCCCGCTGCTGTGACATAGACAGAAGCGGGTTCGCTGAGCTGATGAAAAGCTTCGAAATTCAATTCTGCGGATGGGAATCCGCTCTTCGCCCCTGGATAGGCGTCCATCCATCCGCCATCGACGAGAAGCGCTGCTCCCCGCCTGGGGATGATCGGGTTGTCGAGGCGGTCCATGGCATAGCGGATCCGGGTCAGCCCTGTTCGACCCGAGACGGAAGGCAGCAGCGGGCTTCCGACCCAGCGGCTTGCCTTCAGATATCCTGCCTGGTAACCCAGCCGGAACTCGCTGAAACGATCTAACGCGTAGCCAAGGTCCAATCCGCCGTCAACGCTATCCAGCTTGTATTGAGCGAGGAAGGTGTCGCCAGCATAAAGGTTGATCGGGGATCTGCTGGCGCTTACCGAGGGCGCAACGAACCAGCGGCTAGTGGCAGTTAAGGGATGATAATACTCAGTAGAAAGCGAATATGTCGAACCCACTGCGAAGTCGGTCCGCAACTCAGAGCGATAACCGCCGAGATCAAGAAGTGTCATCCGGCCGCCAAGAGTGAATTGGACGCTGTTAGGGTCTGAGCCGTCAACTGTAAAGCCGGGTTTGAACCATGGCGGGGCGTAGTCTTTCTCTTCAGCAGTAATCAATAAGCCCTGCTTATCGTCCCGGTTAACTAAGCTGTAACTCAGGCTGTTGAAACGTCCCAAGCCGACTTGCTGTGTGAGTTTGTCTTCCACACTCGACGGATCAATGGCCCCATTTACAACGGGAGAAACTTGCGCTCGTATGTCGTCCGCCAGACGGCGGCTAGTGCCCTTCACCTCGACAAACGTCGGAGCTGGTGTGACCTTGACGAGGCGGGATGCGCGCAAGGCTTGAAAGTGTTGCCAGTCCTGATCATTCAACGCTAATCCCTTCAGCACATTTGTACGTTCCTGCGCGGCGGCATAGCCTTTAGGAGTGATTTCTGCTACCCGCGAAAAATCCAGCGTTGAATATCCGGGTAGATTTATGGTGATGAGGATATCGGCACGCTCCATTCCGCGAAGCTCGTTTGCGTCGATCATCACGTCGCTTGAGCCTCCTGCGATCTGAAACAGCGAGGTCATGTTCTGAGGAGCAACCGGCCCGGTGCTCAGGTGAACGCCGATGACAACGTCAGCTCCCATTTGCCTCACGACATCCGTGGGAAGGTTATCAAGCAAACCCCCGTCCGCTAAGATTTTGCCGCCTTCCTTTACAGGGGAGAAAACACCCGGAATGGACATGGTTGCTCGAAGCGCGTCGGTCAGTGAGCCATCGTGAAAGACAACGGATTTGCCCGACACCAAGTCAGTTGCAACGCAACGGAAGGGGACAGGCAAGTCATCGAAGCTTCGGCCGTCGGAATAGGGAAGAACGTTGCGGTCGATGATAAATCTGACCGCCTGCCCGGAGTTCAGGCCGCCTGGTGGCTGCAATCCATGTTTCAGCCCCAGTTCCAGCCCGTTGGGGAGTGCCCGTAAATCCTCTTTTCGCCTGAAGGCTAAGTCAGGATACGGAATTGCACCCGAGAGAACGTTGTTCCAATCGACTGAGTTCACGATGTGCTGGATTTCCGCAGGGGTATGGCCGGTTGCGTATAACCCTCCGACAAGACCGCCCATACTGGTACCGGCAATGTAGTCGACCGGAATGTGATGATCTTCCAGCCACTGAAGGACGCCAATGTGTGCGAGACCTTTTGCTCCTCCACCCTGCAGGGCCACGCCGATCTTTGGCCGGGAGGTGGGCGCCTGAGATGAAGCGACGATGCAGGCAATCAGGAACGAAAGTAAAAACCGAGGCAACATCATTGGCCTCTACATCCGAAGTAAGTACCAGAGGTCAGGCTGGCGATGTCGATGCCGGCGAGCATCGAATCCGTTATTGCTCCAGCTTCTTATAATTCGAGTTGGTCACTTTCACTTCGATTTTCTTCCCTGTCGCATTTAGAAGGCTTTGCTGGACGTGGTTCGTACCGTCGGGAAGCTGGGCGAAATCGACTGCAAGCTTTACGGCATCGTCCTTCGGACTATCTAAATAGGAATCGACGTTGTAAGTAACCAGCTTCTTCGCCACAGTATCGAACCCGAGCGTTACGGAGTCCCCTTGTTTCAAGTAATTCTTGATGGTGATGGCGCTCACCGGCTGACCCGGAAGAACGGAGACATTTCCAGCGGAAGCCGCGGCCTGGATCTTCTGCGGATCAGGTGGAACATATTCGTGGACAAGCGCTCCCACGCGTTCCATGTAATCCTTCATTTCGCCGACCTTCTTCTCGACAATTTGCTTCTTCAACAACCCTCCGCGGCGGCGCCCGCCACCCGCCTGCGCCTGTTCTTGAGGCTCACTGCCAGTTTGGAGAGGTGTCTTTTGCACCTTGCCGTCGGGTCCGTACTGACACTCTTTCTCCTCTTGTTTCTTGACTTCACCTTTGAGGCTGATTTGGGTAGTTTCCGTCCAGGCATACTTTTTGAGTTCTGCCTGATTCTTCGCAAGGGATTGCTTGAGTACATCGATCTTTGCTTGCTTCGCTGCCCCTGGGTCAGGGTGCTGCGCAAATGCCGCCGCAAGAAAGAATGTCGAGAGACCGATCGCAATTGTTCCGAGCCCCATAAGATACCTCTTGCCGGAGTGCCAGCGGCGCTTCGATTCCAATACCGGCAAACTTGCTTTATTTTTTGGTTGCACGAAGTTCTAATCTCAGCGCCGGAAACGGCCTCCTCCAAAGCGCTGGAAATTCTGAAATCGCTGGGTCTGAAATTGCCCGCGCTGACGGGAGAAGTCCGAATGATTTAAGCCTTGCCACGTCCCGGGCTGGATCGATTCTCTGTTGTGTCCTAGATTCTGCCGCGTCGCCCCGCTCAACGGCTGCGTGGCAGGGCGATTCGCCTTGGCATTCTGGAGATTCTGTTTGGCTGCGGTGGTATCAACGGGGTTCCAACCGCCGTTGTTGTATTTGCTCCAGTTGCCACCGGAGTCTTTCCGGTAAACGTTCCCATCATTTCCTGCGTAAGTGTAGTTGCTAGTTCTGGCGATCGTTCCATTAGCACCATGGAAACCCGCCCCTTGTCCTTCAGAACCGTTGTATCCGAAAGCAGTGCCGCGGGCCGTGGTCACATGTCCGGTCTGAACCCACTGGTCACCACGGGAGGCCACGGAGTGGCCCCACTGACCATAAGCGTTATGGCCCTGAGACGTAGCGCCATAACCGCCTGTCCACGGATTGTAAGTGCTGCCAACGGTTCTACCCCCGTACCAGCCCTGGACGCTCGCCGAACGACCGTATCTGCCTGTCGCGGGGTTGTACCAGGCCGCTCCGCCCGCGGCACCGTAAGGACCGTAAACGGCGCGACCTCCTGCGAAGCCCCCGGTCCAGGAATTATAGACATAGCCTGCGCCGTAGGTTGCCGGCCAAGGACAGTAATACGGGTAGACCATGCCTGGTCCCCAATAGTAATAGGGAGGATAATACCAGCCTGTCCCGTACGCAATCGCGAGACCCGCCGTTAAGCCGATAGCAAACATGCCGAAATAGCCCGCTGTGGTGCTACTCTCAACTGTTGTCGTTGTTGGATTGGACTGGGTGACGTAAGTCACGTTGTAGACCGGGGAACTGGGCGGAATCGTGTAGATCTCTTTCGGTACCGAGTCTGCAGTTTTCCACGGGCCATTCGGCGTCGTTGACATGAACCAGATTCCCTGGAAGCAGAGATAGTAGAGATCCCCGTCTTTGATGACTTTGTCTTGGGTGTTTACTGCGTACTCGAGCGGAGTCTGCTCGACGGGTTTGAATTGCGGAGCCCCGCTGTAATGGACGCCTTGCTGGTTTACTTTGGCTTCCGCTTCAGCCTTGTTCACAATGGCGGTTTGCGGAATCTGCGCTAGCATGACAGCGTCAGAAGCCTCTATCGTACCCGGAACCGAGGCTAGTACGCGAGCCTTCGGGGAGTTAGAAGGAATCTTGCGAAAGTCCTGGGGAAGGTCGTTGCCAGCGTACGTCCAGGCGCCGGTCAACGCCTTGGAACGGAACCAACGACCGGAGAGAAGCACATAATATTGCTGCTGCGCGTCGTCCAAGAAGATGTCATTTTCCGTATTGGCCACGTAAAGCAGGTTTGTTCCCGCGATCCTCGAATAGACTGGCGCACCTCTAAACAGAATCAGTTCGGCGGGAACCGTACTGAAAAAGACTTGCGGTACGGCGCCCGAGGGCGGGGGAGGCGGCACCATCTTTTTAACTTCGTCAAAATTCTGGCCCGCTGGCAATTTGCTCATGTCCTTTGGAAGATCGCGAGTGGGCGTCCACGGTCCTTTCAGATCTTGTGCAGAAAGCCACATACCTTCGGTGAGCAAATAGAAGCGCTTCTGCGGTTTTTCAAAGAACAAGTCCCAATTAGTGTTGACAACGAATTGAAGATTGGTCTTCTCAATGGGAGCGAACACCGGCTCACCCTGGAGAGCTAATAGGATCGCGGGGTTCGCGCTGTAGAAAATCTGTGGCGGATCATTCTTGACCGCAACCGGGCGCGCCTCCACCTTGCCTTGCTCGAGATCAGCCATCACACGTTCGACCGAGATCGGCTCCCCTTCAGTGGGCATCAGCGAACGAAAGAGCTGTTCCATCGGCTTGGCAGCATCAGCACTGAGCGAGGGCAGGCGGACACTTGTGGCTTTGATTTCGTGAAAGAAGACCGTATGTGAGTCCTTATCAACCAAAGTTTTAGCCTTCAAATCGGCCACACCGAGGACGGGTTTAGCCCCGCTCGGAGTCAGTGAAAACGCCATTCGGGCAGTCAGTTCTTTGTAATCTTTCCAATTCTCGATTTGGGGCTGGTAATAAACCATTACTGCGCCATTTTTGGAAACCTGGCGGGGCCAGCCGATGTCGTGGGTGGGAGCTGACAATTGACCTGGCTTGGCAGGAGCCGCCTCTGGTAGTTGGCCCGGCTCCAGCGGCGCAGTTTGGGCAAATGAGAATGGGTGAGCCAGAATCAGAACCAGCAGACTGGCGACGACCTCTCGCTTCATGCCGCTTAGATAGGTAGAAAACGAGTTTAGTTTTTTTTAAAAGCTCTTAGGTGGCGCGTCCTGCTCCTGTAAATACAGATGCAGGTACGCGGCGGCCGCCCGGAATCGCACCTTTTCTTTCTTGTCCTCGAAAAGCGGAACGAGCGACTCGCGAACTTCAGTTCTTGCAGTATGAGCGATCATTTGGGCGGCGGAGGCGCGAACCGACCAATCGTCATCACTGAGCGCTTTCTTCAATAACTTGAGCGTTTCCGGCGTCTTTTGTTTAGCGAGGAGAAGAACGACAGTTGCTCTGGGCGACAGATCGGGATCGCTCAGGAGTTCTGTCATGGCCGTAAAACCTTCGCCGACGCCAGGCACCGGAACGTAACCAATTCCTTCGCTGACGATGAACATCGTTGCCGATCCGAACGAACGAAAATTTCTCATGAATTCCCGGGTCTGCTTTTTGAGGAAATTCGAGTTCGGGTTTGTTCTTTCGTTATAGACGTCCAGCAGAGCCGCCTGCCCGGCCGGATCGTTCAAGGCATAGAGAGCTTTTGCGGCAGCAAATGCCACCTCCGGAACATCGTCAGTGTTGAGAGTCTTCTCGAGCGCTGGTTTACTCTCAGGCAGTTTCAGGTCGGCCAGAGCGTGAACAGCGGCAATTCTAACCTGAATATCTTCATCCTGAAGGCACCGCTCTAAAGGCGCAAGCACACGTTCATGGCGGCCGATCATGCCGGCTGCAAAGATCGTCTGGACCCTGATATCCGGCTGTTTTGATTCGATGCCTTCCTTGAGAATCGAACGTGCATGCTCCGCGTTTCGCGGGGGTGTCTGATTGATGTCACCAGGCATTACCGCTCGACACAACAGAAGAAGCGTAGCGATGGCCAAGGGGACTTTCCTTACGACTATCAACGGCGATCGAGCGTTGAGCGACAAGTTATCTCTGCTTTCGACAAACTGGATTCTCGCTTAGATGAGAACTGGAAGTTCTTGATTCTTTAAAGCGCCGCGTTTAAATAAATCACCGGATCGTGACTGGCATCCCAGTACCGCGATCCACTTCAGACGCCGAACTAAACGCATGAGCTGCCACCTAAGACAACGCTTTCAGACACTCTCCATCACGTTGCTTGCACTGTTCCCTCTGGCTTCTGCGCGAGGCCAGCAGGTTGGGCACTATTTACAGGGGGCGGCAGGCCTAATGGGAAGCAGTTTGCCACCCGAAGGCTACTACGTCGCGTTCGTACCCTATTTCGAGGTAGTGGACTCGGTGAAGGGGCCCAATGGAGGCTCTTTTGGTGGTAGAAACCACCTTACCGTGGCGGCTTACATGGTGGCCATCAGCGGAGTTACGAAAACAAAGTTTCTTGGTGCCGACTATGGATATTCGTTCATAGCCCCAATCATGAAACAGCGACTCACGGCGGATCTTCTGCCCAACATTGGCTTCGGAACATATGGCGTGTCGGATATCTATTTTTCACCGCTTCAGCTGGCTTGGCACAAACC
This sequence comes from Terriglobia bacterium, assembly GCA_963723645.1. Lineage (GTDB taxonomy): Bacteria > Acidobacteriota > Terriglobia > Bryobacterales > Bryobacteraceae > Bog-105. Next base: position 928,685 of record CAVRRR010000001.1, on the reverse strand, counting down.
GAAAACTGATATTTTGTTCACGTACGGGTTCTATGCACCGACAGGCGACTACAGCTCCGATCAATTTTTCAACACGGGGCTCGGTATGTGGACCCATCAGTTTCAGTTAGGAACGACCTACTACTTCGACAAAACCAAAAAGTGGAATGGCTCCGTGCTTAGCACCTGGGAAGCGCACAGCACGAAAGCCGGAACAACGATCCAGCCTGGCCCCGGCATGACTCTGGAGTATGCGGTCGGCCGGCGCTTCTTCCACTACTTAGCGAATGCCGGTGTTGCGGGGAGTTACTACCGTAAGCTTATGTTGGATAGCGGCACGAACTTGGCATTCCATGACCAGGAGAACAGCATCGGTCCTGAGATCTCGCTCATCGCGCCGCGCGCACATCTCAGTTTTTTGCTCCGCTACGAACAACAATTTGATGTGCGAGGCCGGACCAGCGGCCAAATATTTGTTGGCGGCATATCGTTTTTAGGTATCGAGCATTGAAGTTGCGTAGCTTGAGTCGTTGCTGATCTGATAGTAAGGCCCCGGAAGCTCTTCCTGTGTCTCCTTGGCGGCAGCGATTCGTTCTTGACGTTATTGGCCCAAGCATAAGCCGTTCACACGGCCGAGCCTACATACGCTGGAAATCGTGAGACCTCGTTATCCGCAGCAAAAAGCGCGCTGGTTCCTGATGGACTATTTAGCGAGCTCGTTTTGCTTGCGTGTTTGCTCCGCCGGACGATCCGGAAGCGTTACTAAAGATAGTCTTCCAATCCCGTTTCATATCGACCACAGTCCATGATTTCGCGTTAGCCTCATCGAGTGCCTTGTCCAGTGTTCCGACGGACGATTTGCGGTCATAAGCATACTCTCGAACCGCGTCCGTGTGATGAACAAGCAACATGAGACGCCTACCTGTACCCGCGGCAACCCATTCCAGCATCTGTAGGTCTCCGTCGGAATTGCCAAACGCCGCAATAGGCCTTTGCCCGATAAATTTCTCAATGCCCTCGGGTTTACCGGCTTTATCGTCCACAAAGTCAACTTCCGGAAGCCGCACCAGTACCGGCCTGCCATCGCGCATCTCGAATTTTGTTTTTATGGAACTGCCGATAATTTGAGCGGGCGGCACACCGTAAACCTGCTCGGCCCAAGGCCGCATGAACTCGACACCGCCCCCTGAAACTATATAAACTTTGAACCCGTTTGCGCGTAGGTATGCCAGCAGTTCAAGCATCGGCTCGTATACGCATTGCGTGTAGAGGCGGTGAAAATGCTGATTCTGAGCAGTCGAGATCCAATTCTTAACGATCAATTCAAATTCATCGGTCGTCATTCCGGCGTGTGTTGCCATAGTCAATTGGATCAGGCCGCGTTCGCCACTGGCCGCAAGGGTTTTCATGTCTCCGTCGAGCACAGCCTTGAACGGCTGCTGCTGTTTCCACTCGGGATGCTGCGGCGCAAGCACTTTTACACGCGCGAGGGCAAAGACAAACTGGGTGTAGATCGGCTGCTCGACCCATAGAGTACCGTCGTTATCGAACGTAGCGATTCTCTTCTCCGTTGGAACGAAGCGTGGGCTGTCACTGTTCGTTACATCTGCCACGAATTGCATGACCGCCTGTTTCGCCGAACCATCATTCCAGGAAGGAAGCGGGTCTTGCGCATTCAAGCGGAACGCAAGAAGCGCAGTGACAAAAGCAGCAGCGAGATGAATCCGTTGTAGCAAGAACCTCATGGCTCTACTGAGAGCAGCCTGGACCGCGTAGCGATCCATTTATTTTTGGGTGCTAGAAGGGTGAGCTTTCTACCGACGCGAGCGCCACACTTCGGTAAGTCTGCTTTTTTAAATCCACACTCGCGAGTCTCGCTCTAAGGTCGGTGTATATAGCAGCTTCGATTCTGCTTTTCGGATGAGCGTTGCCCGGCTCCTTCGCGAAGTCGTTGTGGTCTTGTTTCTCTTTACGCGGGCGACCTGTGGCCAGCAATCGTCCTCCGAGCGCGGAACTACGGCTACCGTCTTCGGTGCAGGCGCAAATTTTGAACCCACGCGAGATGCCGATGACCCCGTTCAGGCCAAATATCAACTGGAGGAAACAAAACCAGCGAAAAGGAAGCGCGGTGAACTCGCGATCGCGCCGATTCCTATGATTAACCCGACCATAGGCAATGGTGGCGGCGCGGTCGCCCTTTACGCCTTGCGACTTGGCGGATCGCCGATACCTTCTACGTTTTCAGTCGGCGGCTTCGGTACTGGAAACGGAAGCTGGGGAGCAGGTCTTGGGGCGAAGCTTTCGTTGCGCAATGATCGATACCGAATTACATTTGGAGGGGGCGGGGGAGATTTCAACTACAATTTCTACGGGATCGGAAGTAGCGCAGGGAACGCTGGGCTTGCCATTCCTCTTTCGCAGAAGTCCAAGGCGTTCCTGATAGAGCCTAAAATTCGGGTGCCGGGCCATTGGTTCCTTGGGCCGCGGTACCACATCATCAATAACAATGTCAGCTTAAATGGCGACCGTATAAAGCCAGATGGAGGCGGATCTCTGCCCTATCCTTTGCCGGTGCCTTTGCCGGCGCAAGACCTGAAGCTTACGACGGCAGCCCTCGGCATCAGGGCGCAGCGGGACACCACGACCGAGGCCTTCTACCCGCGCTCCGGCTCGATTTTCGACGTTACCGCGGACTTCTTCAATCCTGCATTCGGAGCTCAGCGTAACTACCGGCAGTTCAATGTCATCTACGACAAATACATCGGCTTTGCCAAAAAGAATGTTCTGGCTGTACATGGAATTGCTTGCAGCTCTTCATCTGATGCGCCATTTTTCGATGTGTGCCTGCTCGGCAACTCGCGAGATTTGCGAGGCTATCAAGCGGGTCAGTACCGGGATCATCGCATGCTGGCCGCCCAGTTTGAATATCGGCGTGAACTTTTCTGGAGGCTCGGAGCGGCTGCGTTCGCCGGAGCAGGAGCTGTTGCGAAAACCTTCGGAGACCTGAAGGGCTCTGATTGGGTACCTGGCGGAGGCGCCGGTCTACGATTTACACTGGCACAACGAAACCACATCGACCTCCGCGCGGACTACGCCTGGGGCGATAGCAGTCACGCCTTTTACGTGGGAGTGGGACAAGCATTCTGACTCGCAGGTGTAATGTAGGTTAATTTACCAGTGGCTAAATCACAAATCGCCGAAGAGTCCTTGAAGCGAAGTACCGGGCTCGACTTCACCTCGATCGGTTGCCTGCTTGCCGGGTCGGGCGCTGCGGCGTTGATTTTTCAAGTGCTCTGGATAAAGCAACTCTCACTCGTGGTTGGAGTGGATGTCTATGCGATCACAACAGGCGTAAGTGCATTTTTCGGCGGACTTGCTATAGGAAGTCTCGTGTTCGGGCGAAGAGCTGATCAGGTAAAGCGACCTCTAATGCTCTACGCCGGGCTGGAACTCGGCGTCGGAGTGTGCGGTTTGGGTACGACAATCTCGCTAGCTCATGCCGGCCCACTGTTTGTAGCTATCACCCAATATGCCGGAATCTTGGCTTGGGCACTTCCCTTCATTTTGCTTGGAATTCCGGCGGTAATGATGGGAGGAACGCTTCCCGCTCTGGTAAGGTCGCGAGAGTTGCAGCGAGGAGAAGTCGCCCGATCGGGAGGCATTCTATACGCGGTTAACACGGCGGGCGGAATCGTCGGAGCACTTGCGGTTCCGTTTCTCTTGATACCGCTGTTGGGAGTGCGCGGTTGTGCGCTCGCGGCCGCAGGAATTAATCTTCTGCTTGCGGGAGCGGCAGTCATTTTGCAGCGCTCTACCGAAGCCGATTCTTCTGCGAACGAACCGCGAAAGGTGGCTGGCAGGGGGCCTGACTCGCGTGCAGCGTTGCTGCTCTACACCTTCGCGGGCGCTATCGCACTCGGCTACGAAGTGGCCTGGTCGCAGGTAGTTGTCCAATTCACCAGTACCCGAACCTTCTCGTTTGCCATAGTCCTTGCGACGTACTTAGCAGGACTGGTTGCGGGCAGCATGTTGTATGCCCGTTGGTGTCACCGCGTCCGGAGTCCATGGAGTTTCTTTGGCACGTTGATCGCCGGAGCAGGACTTGTTGCGCTGCTTGAAGTCGCCATGCTTGGTGATTGGCTGTTTCATCTTCAGGCGCAGGGTGAAGAGATGGTGCGAGCAGCGACGGGAAGCGAGCTGTCTGCCATGTGTGCCCGGTTTTTGATCGCTGCAATTGTGATTGTGTTTGTTCCAACCGTCTGTCTAGGGGCGGCCTTTCCGGCTGCCTTACGGTTGATCGCCTCTTCCGGCCGCGCCGGAACGGATGTTGGTGCAGTTCTTGGTCTAAATACGGCGGGGGGTGTTGTTGGCACTCTTTTAACCGGATTTATTCTTGTCCCCAAACTGGGAATCGTGCATACGCTCGGGGCGTTGGCGATTGGTGCTGCCGTGATCGGCGTACTGGCCGAAATGCGCGAGCCGAACTCAAGGCGAGTCACGCGCTGGCTACTCCCTGCGATGGGAGCCGTTGCTGTACTGACGGCCGCGCGCATGCCGGCTGACAGGATGGTACGGCTTCTTCCCGAGATGCGCGGCGGTGAGTTACGTTTTTACGCAGAAGACCCGGGTGGAACAGTCGCGGTGCTCGAGCAAGGAACCACCGATGCGAGTTTTCGGAGACTATATGTCGACGGAGTGTCGAATTCGGGTGACTCAATGCCTTCACTCCGCTACATGCGCCTGCAGGCTTTACTGCCGCTCATCATCCATAACGGCGAGCCGCGCTCTTCGCTCGTGATTGGCTTCGGCACCGGCATAACCACCGGCGCGCTATTGCGCTTCCCCGGCTTACAGCAACGTGTCTGTGCGGAACTCTTAAAAGGAGTTGTGCGAGCGGGGCCACTTTTTCAGGGCAACTTTGACGCTGCTTCAAGCGCAAAGGTTGACATCCGGTTGCGTGATGGAAGATATGAGCTGTTGGCCGATACCGAGCGCTACGATCTGATAACTCTGGAGCCGCCACCCCCTTCAGCCGCTGGAGTTGTCAACCTGTATTCGAGCGATTTCTATCGCTTGGCGCGATCTCGACTTCAGCCGAATGGTCTCTTTGCACAGTGGTGGCCGCTGGCCACTCAGAATGATGAGGATTCGCGTTCTCTAGTGCGGAGCTTCCTCGAGGTCTTTCCGCACGCATCACTCTGGACAACGGAGCTTCACGAAATGTTACTCGTCGGTTCGGCTGAACCGGTGGAACTGGATGCGACAATGATCAGCAGTCGTTTTAGTCAACCCCAGGTTGCAAGCGCCCTGGGCGAAGTCGGGATCGCCTCACCGGAGGCACTTCTCGCTACTTGGATAACAGATCGCACCGGGCTGGAACGTTATGTCAACGGCGCACTCCCGGTCACAGACGATCGGCCACGGATCGAGTACGCGCATTGGCTTCGAAAGGGTGAGTTTGCTCGCGTATTGCCCCGGGTGCTCGCCCTTCAAACAGAACCTCCGCTGCAATATGCTGATCTGGCCTTTCGGTATGCCGTAGCGCGGGAGCATTCTCACCTGCTTGATTTCTATGTAGCAGCGTTGCACGCCTACCGCGGGGAACGTGAGTTGTGGGGGCAAGCCATCCAGCGTGTTCTAGCAGAAGACGGGAAGAACCCATACTTCCGCTGGATCATCGGGCAGTAGCGTCGCTCTCGGATCGGTTTGGGTGCGGTACTCCGTATTGTTCACGCGTCATAACGCAACGAAAGCCCAGGTGATTCGTTCCGGTATTAGGATCACCTTTGCCGCGAGTACCAACGATGTATCGGGAGCAGTATTGATCAGTGCAAAGAAAAGATCCGCCTCGCTGGACCTTCTTTGGCTGGTTGGGTTCAGACGGATCGTACGAGCTATCGGGACCAAGCGGATTGCTCGCAACTCCGCCGGCTGCGACCAGCTGCCGATAGTAGTCTGGTCGGTACCAGTCCGTCGTCCATTGCCAAACATTTCCAGCCATATCGTAAAGGCCGTATCGGTTTGGTGGGTATTGTGCTACAGCCGTTATTCCACTATGGCCATCCTCTCCAGTGTCATGAAGGGGAAACTGGCCTTGATGTGTGTTGGCCATCCATTTGCCTTCGGGACGGAACTCGTCGCCCCAAACAAAAGGTTTTCCAGCGAGTCCGCCACGCGCGGCAAATTCCCACTCAGCTTCGGTAGGTAGGCGTTTGCCGGCCCACTTGGCATATGCCGTGGCATCGTCAAGAGCGACATGGACGACCGGATAATCATCTTTGCCCTCAAGATCGCTCTCCGGGCCGAGCGGATGTCGCCAATTGGCCCCGTGCACGTAAGCCCACCATTGATAGTGATTGTTAAGCGGGACGGCATGATCGGGCGGCGAGAACACGACAGACCCCGCTACTAAGTTCTCGGGAGGAGCGCCAGGAAAATCCTCGGCTCGCGGCGTGCGCTCTGCAATTGTCACGTACCCGGTCGCTCTAACAAACGTAGCGAACTGTCGGTTGGTGACATCCGTTTTGTCCATAAAGAACCCGTTGACGTACACCCGATGAATAGGCCGGGAATCGATCGTGGCTTTCATGCCAACGTCATCCATTTCGGGCGGGTCCTGCGCACCCATCGAGAATTCCCCACCCGATATCCACAGCATCCCTTTTGGCGCAATTCCTGGCGCGGGTGTTTTGCTTGCCACCGTAGGCGCGAAGATCACAGGGGACTTGGACTGGCTCATGTTCGCTTGGGCCGAAGCCGTATGGCGCCACGACTCAACCGCCCAAATTGCCAAGGCCATGGCAGCCATCACCGCTATCGGCAAAAGCTTGTTTATTGGGCCCGACTTAGCAGGAACCGGCGGTTTAGCTTTTCGTTTTCTTCCAGCCATAGCCAGTGCATAGACGCTTAAAAGAAGCGAGTAGATTTATTAAACCAGAAGCTTTAAGACTGCTTTTATCAGCTGATCTGCCGGAGTCGCCAATATGATCAGTGGGAGCATTGGCAGAATGACGGGAACGGCCAAGCCTAACAAAACCTTCTTGTCGATCAGGACCACTTTCATCTGCCGAACCACTGAAAAGCTGTTGTAAAGATCCGCGAGCGACTGTATGTCGGCGGTGCCTAAGAGACTCTCCCCTTGGGAACGATCACCCGGTAAAATCCATTTTCGGTCGAACGATTGAGTGTAGGCGTTGCTCAGTGCGCCATACTGAAAAACCCCTCGCTCCTTTATCTCAGCAAGCTTCGGCGTAAGAACGAGCAAAGGAGCGGCGGTGATAAGGATGGCGAGTAAGCAGAAGGCGATGATAAGGAACTTCAGACTGGAGATGGTTGCTCCCTCGTGTGCAATGGCATTACCAAATGCGCCCGCCATTACCGTGGAGCTAACGAAACCTATAAACCCGAACAGAAGTTGCGCGTGCGTTAGGAAGCCGAGACCTGCGGCGGTATCCGGGTGAGTCGGCACACAGCCCAGCTTCAATTTAGAGATGCTCCTCAGGAAAAAGGCCCAGATAATAATCAACCATAACCAGCGAAACAGCAGGAGACGAAAAAGGGGAAGGCTGATGACGGCGAACCACCATCCGGCTAAGCTGAGACTCTCTCCGGATGAAGAGGTGATCCCATGCCAGCCAGTGATCCCTTTAGCAATCAATTCTGTTTTCTTGTCCCAGAATGAGGGACCGAAAGCGGCAACAAACAAGAGGACCGACGGAAGCAAGCCATCACGAAGCTTCATTGTTCTCGAAACCGCACTCTCGAACGCGGGGAGCTGCGCGGAATTGATCAGACCCGACGTTACGAAATAGCGCACGCATTGATTGAGTCTCGGGTCTATCACGACTTCTGCTATCACTAGGAGCGGAAGCCCTACCAAAAACCGGACATTCACTCCGATATCTCGCAGGAACGGAATCTGAACGTGCGTCCCGAAAGCATTTCCCTGAATAAGGGAGAGTAGGAACAGGGGTAGCCAGGTGATTAAGACGATGAAAAATGCGCGCCTTACGACTCCCGATCGGTTGGGCATCGCCATTCCGATCGCAACCTGAAAACGATAAACTGGGCCTCCCTGAACGAGCGAAAACTGATCGACGATGCGAGAACCGGTTTCCGATGTCTGTTCGCTCGCTTGTTGTGGGAGATTACGGGTGTGGATCTGTTCCATTGAGCTTTCAGACACTTTTGATCGCTTTTACCCGGCCTTTATCGATCGCTTGTACCAGCAGCGCGTGATCTTTTTCAGTTTGATCACCATAGGCTTCGGCCCAGTCTGCCAGCGCGCTATCGAGCACTTCAGAATTGCCACAATACCCCGCCAGTGCTGCCGCGTCTCCGGTGCGCGCATGCGCACGGGCCAGTAGCGCGCCGCAGGCCCATCCGTGGAAGGAAAAGGACTCGCCCGTCAGCCACTCCACCGGAATGGATGCCTTCATATTCTTCATCTGCCGAACATAGAACGGGCGCCCGTCCATTGTTGTCCAGCCGAGCATTACGTCGCTTGAGGCCTGAAGGGCTCTTTGTCCTATCACCACACGTTTTCCCTGATGTTGGTATTCGGCTGGCTGCGCCGGCAGATACGGCGCGTGAGCCGGAATAATCGCTTCCTTCACTTGCAGAAATAACGGATCTTCATCACTGTTTCCAAAGAGCAGAGCGAGGTAGGCCCGTGTGCCGACACTGCCAACACCAACGACTCTGTGCGCGACGTCAACAACGTGATAACGGCCAAGCATATAGCGGCGTTCGGGACTGAGACTGTCGGCATAGGCTTCCAGACTGCGGATCACGCTGTCCCGAGTCGCGGAGTTGACCGGAGTAAGAACAGGAGGAGTGTGCAGAAATCGCCACGTTCCATCCCTATGTCGCTCGGCCATTTTCGCGAGCAGCGCTGGGTTGGTTTGACGGGCAGCGACTGCCAAGGCCTTCTTGATGACCGCATGCGTTTTAGGACCGATTTTGACTAGAGAATTCTCGCGTCCAGGATATGCATGCAAATACCAGACATCGAGTACTCCCATGTCTTGCAGACGTTGCAGATTGAACCGGTATCCTTCGCTGCATCGCCTCACGGCCGATCGGCGTTCAGCACGATTCAGCCCGTTCTCTCTTCCCGCCACGTTGACGCTGGCAGTCAGGCGTTTCAGATCCCACTCCCAAGGGCCAACGATCGCTTCATCGAAATCGTTCAGATCGAAAATGACGTCGCGCTGCGGAGTTCCGAAGAAACCGAAATTGCTGATGTGAGCATCACCAGCGATGGCTACCTTTAGACCGCATACCGGCGTATGCGCCAGATCCCAAGCCATCACGACAGCAGACCCGCGAAGAAAAGCAAAAGGCGATTCTGCCATGCGGCCCATGCGAAGCGGAACAAGTTCCTCCTGCCGACCGACATTGCTGGCTTGCAGGAGGTCGAGCGAACTCGGCCGATTCCGCTGTGGTTTCCAACCAGAGTGGCTTTCCCGGGGAGTCTTGGATCGAAGCGCCTTGCCCTGCAGCCGGCGATCGGGCCCAGATTCAAGTGGGCTGTCCAGATCAACCGGCGGTAATCCCTCCTGAACACCCGCCTTCTTGATGCTGGCAGTCCGTTTAACCGAGCTTCTGCCACGGGCTCCAGGGTTGCCGTTTGAAGTGTTGTTGGCCATTTTAGAACGCCCTCGGCTCGCGCGCGCTTAGGGCTGCTGCGGAGCTTAGACGCTCGATTGCAGCCAGTGATTCTTTATTCAGTTTGCTTGCTTCAACGCATTTTCATCTCTTTGATCGAAGGATTTAGCGGGGGCAACACGGCACTCGCGCCGGCGCGGGCGTTCCGATGCGATCGAATCCGTTGGACAGCTGTGACCATTGCTGCTCCGGACCAGGTGCCCGTGTCGTGCCCATAGAGTCTTGAGGTGAGCGACTGGATTTCGTGCGCCAATTCGTGATCTGCCGTACCGGAGACAAAGGCACCGAGGGTGACTCCCGGTTTGAATCGGCTTTGCCACGCCAGAAGGCATCCATACGCCTTTTTGGCATCACCAGCGCGACAGGCTTTTCGAAGGTTCGAGAAGAGTGCACGTTCTGAGCTCTCACGGCGAATTAAGAATTCCGCCCAGCTCGAAGTGAGAAGCGACCCGTACCGCAGCCAGCCCAAGGAGAGCAGCCCTAGAACGAAAAGGCAGGCCGCGACGATACCTGCCGAGCGCAGGTAGTGAGTGCGATTGCTTGCCTTCGGAGAGTCAGCGGTTGTAGCAGGCTCAAGTTCTGGCGGAATCTCGGGGTTTCCACCCGGATTAGGTCCGGCACTGAGATGGAGAGCGGGCAGGACAGCCGTTTGGAGCTTACCTTGGGGGAGGTTCCACCACCTGATGATAATTGCGGGCAAGGTGAACTCACCTTGCTTGCGAAGGAGGTAGACAGCGGAATCGATACGTTTACCTTTTACGAATTGGCCGCGGTCAGTCTTCACATCGTCTACGGCGGGCTGTTTCGGATAGGTGGTTATACCGGGAGGTACGTCGAAGCTCGTCGGCGGAATCAGCATAGCCCGCAGATTGGAGGCGACGATGGTCACGGTTCTGGTGAAGGTATCACCCACCTTCAGGCTCTTCAATGGTTTGTCAAACTTTTGAGAGATAGTGAGAGAAGTTGTGGGCAGAAAATACCCGAGATCTGCGGCTTGTGGAGGAATAACGGCTTCGAACACAACGGTGGGCAGCGGCAAATGAACATCGACCGACTTCGGTGGAACTGACGCATACTTTACTCCGATGTCGGCATTCGGCAATTTGATCGATCCGGGCTGCTGAGGATAAATGAGGTATGTAACGGTGATTGCTGCGTAGGTCTGTCCGCCGATCGTTTCGCTGCTGTTCTGTGGTGTTTCTCCCGGCAGAACAACAATCGCGTTATCGAGATCGAACTGAGGAAACTCAGGCTCACCGGTAAAGTAATTAGGCACCAGAACGGACACCTTTACCCGCACAGCCTGCCCGACAATAATCGGTCGCGGCGAAGTAACAGACGCCCGGATCATCGGTTTCGGTGCGCTCGAAACGAGACCGGCACAGCACAGGGCGGCTAGGGCCAGTCGAATCATTTGCGTTTTTCTTGGGCCGTCTCAATCACGAATTTCCTGCGAAGGAAATCGGCGGGGCTGGTCTGAATATTACGCATCCAGATGTCCGCCATTTGCTCTGGGCGTACATGGAATGAGGCTTTCTTGCCCTTCTTAGCCTTGTTGTCAAACTTGATCTCATCGGGCTTAAGAATGGGTGCCTCCTCCTGCTCTTCTTTCGACTTCTTCGGCGGAGGCGGAATGAGGGCACTTACGAGGGCCAGATTGTCCTCGGCTTCGCGCCAATGCGGGCGCTCTTTCAGCGCCTCACTGTAGGCGTGAACCGCTTCTGGAAATCGCTTTAGATGAGCCAGGGAGTTGCCCTGGTTGAACCACGCTTCCGGCGTGTCGACGAGAGCGAATGTGTTCAGCGCAGCTTCATAATCTCCCTTATGTGAAAGAGATATGCCTTTCCACATCGGATCTCGGAAGTTTTCTGCGGCACGCGAGTAGTCGCCTTTCTGATAGTAGTAGCGGCCTTGCTGGTCGGGCGTCAGCCAGAGATCGATGAATTTCAATGCGCGAGCGTCTGCATGAGGCACGTTCGTTAAGAAAAGAAGGCTTACAGCTGCGCTGCTCCAACGAATAGCCCAACCTTTTCGAAACCAGAGTGCTGTTAGAAGGCCGACAGGAATCACCAGCCAGTAGCCCTCGTCCACCCAGCGCAGCTGCGCATCATTCTGCTGAGCCGCTTGCAAATGACTCGTTGCGCGCCGCTGAACCCAGTTCACATCGTCGTCGTCGAGCGTAACTGTGCTGATTGGGATATCAGCCTGATCTTTCAGGGCTTTTAGCCCTGAAAGATCGAGTTTGCTGAAGATCCGGTTTCCCTGTGCGGCCAAAAACTGGCCGGATGCGGTGCGGACAGGTCCGCCCTGAACAGTTCCTATTCCGAGAACGAGAATTTGCTCGCGGCTTTCACGGTTGCGTTCGTCGAAGGCCGAGAAAGCCGCGCGCTCAATTCCGCAAGTGATGAAAAGTACGCTGCCGGGAACCGCTTCATTCTTCATGAAGGCCTCGATTTTGCGAAGAGCACCGGCCGTATCTTTGCGACCCGGGGCAATCAGGTCAGTCGACAGAGCTTGTGCATAAAGATCCATCAGCCCAGCATCAGCTGTGAGCGGAAGAACCATGTGCGCGTCCGCTGCGTACACGAAGAGAGCGGTGGGAGAGCCCTGGCGAACCCTCATCAGGTCATGAATCTTCAGCTTGGCGCGCTCGAGTCGGGTCGGCTGAATGTCGATGGCGTCCATCTCACGGCTTAGGTCCAGGGCGATGACCAAAGGCGCTTTGTCTTCGGTGAAAGGCGGTTGCTCACGCGTCCAAGTAGGGCCCGCTAAGGCGACGGAGGCAAATGCGAGTGTCAGTGAAGCGGAATGAACTGGACGAAAGCGCCAGCGGCGACGGCGAGTGATCAGCAGGTGGGAAAGCAGTTCGGGTGCGATGATTGTTTTCCAACGCTTCACTGCATCTTCCCGGCGATGCACTACAAGATAAAGCAGCCCAGCGGGCAACAGCAGCCACAGCCATTCAGGCCTAAGAAAGTGAAAGGCGGAGAGGTTGTCAAGCATGGGGTAAAGCAACTTCCTCCCTGGACTCGACGGATGAGCTCCTCCCTGCAATCCAACCCCTGATCAACGTCCAGATGAACATAAGGAGCTGATAGGCAACAAGCAAGAGGGCAGCCGCTCCAAGCGGATACATGAAAAGCTGGCGTTTTGGCCGGTATGTTTGGGTTTTGTAATTCCTCGGCGTGATGCGATCGAGAGTTCTATAAACATCCCTGAGCTGGCTTTCATCCTGCCCCATGAAAAAGCGGCCGCCGGTCGCTTGAGAGATGGAACGCATAAGGTTGACATCTACTTTGTCAGCCCCTGTTGCCTTGGGATTGCCGATCGCAATCGTATGGATTCTGATCCCGCGGTCTTTAGCGATTTGAGCCGCTTTGACGGGCGGCATCCGGCTGCCGGTATCATTCCCGTCGGTCAAGAGAATGAGAACTCGCTCCTTGGCCCGGCTGTTCTCGAATTCCTTGATCGCGAGACCTATGGCATCGCCGATCATGGGTCTGCGGGCCTGCCATCCCGGCCTGGGTCTGCTTGAGGAGCGTGCGGCAGGTCTGATGATCCAACGTGAACGGTACTTGCGGATAGGGTGCGGCCCCAAATACGATAATTCCGATCCGGTCACCGACGCGCTGCTGGATAAAACCGTCTACCACTTGTTTCACGGCCTGAATGCGAGATATACGTTTACGGGTAGGCGAGATGAAGTCAGGCGTTTCCATGGACTGCGAGATATCGAGAGCGAGCATAAGATCGCGAGCGGGCTGGATCTTCTGAATGGGCCGTTCAATGAAGACGGGCCGGGCGAGGGCAAGTACAGTGAGGCACCAACAGACCGGTGCAAGGATCTTCTGTAACCAATTGGTCCGAGGAACAACGGCGCCGTGTGCCGGTTTCAGACCCGCGGCCGCAGCGACCCGATCGAAAAACGGAATTCGGACCGACGTTTGCTCCTCCTTGTAACGAGGCAGCACAAGCCAGACCAAAAACGGAAGAGGAAGCAACGCCAAAAGCCAGCGATACTCAAACGCGTACACGATGCCTCCGAATCCACTCGTCGGCCCGCCGGCGGATGACCGTCTCCTGTTCGTGGTCGATCGTTGCGCCACGATAGTCCAATTCAACAAGGTGGCTCTCCGCCTCGTCAAGCTTTCGGCGCGAAGATGAGCTGGCGGCCGCGTGTCGGTTTAAGAATTCGAGCCAGGGCTCACCGGAGAGTGAGGCCACTTCTTCGCGTTTCCAAGCCGCGAGAGCCGTTCGCTTCAGGAGAACCGGAATCTCGGAAACGCTAGCGTATTTGAGCTGCCGGAGTGCCTCGCGACGATAGCGATTGTGCCGCCAGTTTGCCAGAACGCGCCAGGCAAGCCATGCGGCAAGCAACAGAAGCAACCCGAACACCACGTACCACCCGATCGTCTGAGGCATCCAGGATGGTGCGGGAGGCTTGTAGAAATCGTGAAGTTTTGATAGCGGATCGGGTTTCATGTGCGTCTCCGCACAGCTGCGGCTTGACCGAGCAGGTGGCGCAGTTGAGCAGCTGTATCTTCAGCGGTGCTGATCGAAAGAACAGGAACCTCAAATCTCTTGCGCCACGACAGGATCTGTTGGATGCGTGCGCCAGAGGCGTCGAGGAGGCTTTTGCGCGTATGCTCACGGCCAAATGGGATCTCGACCTGAAGTTCTCCGTCGCTCGCCACGAGTTCTCCGGAAGAGGGTAGTTGCATAGAGAGTGGGTCATAAACGAAGGCGGCAATTACGCTGTTGTGCCGTGAAAGAGCAAGCAGAAGGTCGTCCGTTGCCTCGTTCGCCCCGTCGAAATCGCTCACCAGCAGAACCGTAAAGTCATGTTGTGCAATGCGAGAGACACGCTGGAGAACTTCATTCAACATCGCGGAGTGGGAACGCACCGGCGACTCGGCCTGGAGGAGCCGATCTTGCCGAACGGTCTCGTTCAGAATGCGCAGGACAGTCGACCGGCTCCGTTGGGGCTTAATCTCTGTTACGGACAAGTCGTTGAAGAGCAGCGCGCCGACCCGGTCGCCTTGGTGGAACACCCGCCAGGCCCCCAGCGCACCGATTTCCGCGGCGATCACCGATTTGGTGGAAAGCCGGCTTCCGAAGAACATGTTAATGCGTTGGTCGAGCACAATGACCGCAGGACGGTCACGCTCTTCGGTGAACACCCGTAAGAATGGTTTGCGCATTCGTGCCGTCGCGTGCCAGTCCATCGTGCGGATATCGTCGCCTGGGAAATAGCTGCGGAGCTCTTCGAAATCAAGGCCGCGGCCTCGTACACGAGAGGAGTGCCGGCCGGAAAGAAGCGAATGGATAGGCTGGCGGGGAAGGAACGAGAAGCCACGCGTATGATATTGCAGTTTGATCAACGACTCAAGCTCTACATGGGCGCCCACAGCATCACCCTTCCAAGGCCTCCTTTCAGGCGACGGCCACCAGCTCCAGAATCCGATCGAGGACCTTGTCCGGCTTTATGCCTTCCGCCTGCGCTTCATAGCCCAGAATCAGCCGGTGGCGAAGCACATCGTGTGCAATCGCTTGGACATCGTCGGGTCTTACAAAATCGCGCCCCTGGAGCCAGGCATAGGCTCGGGAGCATTTATCGAGGCCGATTGTTCCGCGTGGGCTCGCGCCGATTTGGATCCATTTCTTGAGGTCCGCGTCGTACCGCTCCGGATAGCGCGTTGCAGCCGTAAGGGCGACGATGTAGTTCACCACCGCATCGGAAACATGAATGCCATGAATCTGGCTACGCGCCGCAAAGATAACTTCTTGCGGTATGAGCTGACGCTGTGGACCGCCGCCCTTCGCATCAGCGGGCTGCTCCTCACTGCGGACGAGCAGCATGATTTCTCCCTCCGATTTGTCGTCAGAATACCCGACAAACACATGCATTAGAAAGCGGTCCATCTGCGCTTCCGGAAGCGGATACGTACCCTCCTGCTCGATCGGGTTTTGTGTAGCCATGACCAGAAAGAGATCCGGAAGCTTATGTGTTTTCCCTCCGATGGTGACCTGGCGCTCTTCCATCGCCTCTAGCAGCGCTGCTTGCACTTTGGCCGGGGCGCGGTTGATTTCGTCGGCAAGGATCAGGTTATTGAAAATCGGTCCCGCTTGAAACTTGAACTCTCCCCGGCCCTCGGCGGTGTAGTAAATATCGGAGCCCGTTATGTCGCTGGGTAGAAGATCTGGTGTGAACTGGATCCGCGAAAGTCCGGCATCAAGGTGTTTCGCCAGGCTCTTAATAGCCCGCGTCTTAGCGAGACCGGGTAGGCCTTCCACTAATAAGTTCCCATTCGCAAGCAGGCCGATCAGCAGCCGTTCAATCATCTGTTCCTGCCCGATGATCGATCGGCTGAGTTGCGTTTTCAGCTCGAGAATCGAATCAAGCGCGCCTTGAGTGCCGGCAGCTGTTGCCACGCGCATTAGAGCCTCGCCGAGCGGGCACGATTCAATTTCGTCGATTCTTTATCCCAAAAAATAAATCAGACAAGTCTGCCCGGCGCTCTAAGCCCGCGGAGACGAGTACATGGCGAGCACCCGGAACAGGTCAGTCGCGGTCAAGTGGGCTTTGCAGGCTCTTTCAGCTGCATTGCTCTTCAGTCAAGCGAGCAGCGCTCAGCAGCAGAAACCAAATATTCTGGTGATTTTTGGCGATGATGTGGGACAGTCCAACCTTAGCGCCTACACGCACGGGCTAGTGGGCTACCAGACCCCAAACATCGATCGAATTGCCAGGGAAGGCGCGATGTTCACCGATTACTATGCCGAGAACAGTTGCACTGCGGGACGGTCCTCCTTCATCACAGGGCAGACTCCGCTTCGCACTGGACTGTCCAAAGTCGGCGCGCCAGGCGCCCCCGTGGGCCTGCAAAAAGGAGACATTACAATAGCCCAGGCACTGAAGCCGCTCGGTTACGCGACCGGGCAGTACGGCAAGAATCACCTTGGCGACCGGGACGAGTATCTACCCACTAATCACGGCTTCGACGAGTTCTACGGCAATCTCTATCATCTGAATGCGGAAGAAGAACCCGAGCGACCGTACTGGCCGAAGGACGATCCGAGGTTCCTCAAGAACTACAACCCGCGAGGCGTAATCCATTCGTTTGCCGACGGCAAAATCGAGGACACCGGCCCGCTTACCGTCAAGCGTATGGAAACAATCGACGACGAAACAACCAAGGCCTGCATCGACTTCATCACCAAGCAGAAGAACGCCAACACGCCATTTTTTGCGTGGATGAACTTCACGCGCATGCACATCTTTACCCACGTGCGGCCCGAATATCGTGGCAAGAGCGGGATGCCGGGGAACGAGTATGCGGACGGTATGTGGGAAATGGATCAGAATGTGGGCAAGCTGCTTAAGACACTAGACGATCTTGGGATCACGGAGAACACCATAGTGGTCTTTACGACCGACAACGGCCCGAACATGTTCACCTGGCCGGATGCGGCGGTGTCGCCGTTCCGGAGCGAAAAAGACTCGAATTGGGAGGGTGCCTTCCGGGTACCCGCGATGGTCCGCTGGCCCAATCACATTAAGGCTGGGATGATCTCAACCGAGCTTTTCTCGGGCCTGGACTGGTTCCCAACGCTAGTGGCGGCCGCAGGTGATACGACGGTCAAGGAGCGGCTATTGAAAGGCTGGGCGCCTAAGGGAGGCGGCACGACGTTTAGAGATCACCTCGATGGCTTCAACCAGCTGCCCTATCTTACCGGCCAAGAGGCGCATAGCGCGCGGCACGAATTCTACTACTTCGACGATGACGGAGACCTGGTTGCAATGCGCTTTGATAACTGGAAGTTCGTGTTTTGCGAACAGCGCGCACCGGGCGAATTAAACATTTGGGCCAATCCGTTCACCTGCCTGCGGCTGCCGAAAATGTATAACCTGCGAATGGACCCTTACGAGCACGCGGATATCTCAGGCAGCATGTACGACCAATGGAGGACCGAAAACGCGTACCTTATTCCGGACGCGGTAATTAGGTCGGCGGCATTTCTCCAAACCTTTGTCGCCTATCCGCCCAGTCAAACTCCCGCCAGCTTCAGCGTCGATCAAATCCGCAAAGACGTAGACGAGAAGATAAAGGAGGAGCAGAAGAAGCGCGGTATTTCCCTGCAATCGGACTCGCATTAAGGCAGATTAAGTCATGCACCGGTGCCGCGTAGCCCTTCGTTCGGGTTCGCGGCACTTGCCTCCAGTCGTCGTTTATACCTGAATGAACTTCGCTTCGACATCGTCACTGGTGGCCAGCTTGATATTGCTTCTTGCAAATCTCGCGTCGGCGCAACAATCTTCGGCTCCGGATGTAAATGCTGCCAACAATCCTCTTACGCCGATGATCACGATCAATTTTCAAGATCAGGCGGCTCCTCTGCTCTATGGCTCCGACGATGGAACGAACGCCTTTCTGTTTCGAGGACTGATTCCGCACCTCTTGGGAGGCGCCCCGCAGCTTTTTCGCTTCACCCTCCCGGTCGAAACAGTTCCCACAGGCGGGGGCGCTAACACGACCGGCCTCGGCGATCTGAATATCTTCGACTTGTTTCCATTCCGAGTCAAAAAGATGGAAGTTGCCGTTGGCCCCCAGCTTACATTTCCGACAGCCACCGAAACTGCAACTGGTGCTGGTAAATGGCAGGCTGGACTAGCAGCCATTGTGATTGCGCCGCAAAAGTGGGGGCTTGCCGGAGCGTTGCTGACATGGCAGCATTCATTTGCTGGCGATGATAAACGGCCTACACAAAACAATCTTTCGGCGCAGCCGCTTGTCATCTACAACCTTAGGAAAGCCTGGTATCTCCGTTCGACCGCCACCTGGAACTTCGATCTCGCACGCGGCTACTTCGCCATTCCGATTGGATTCGGCGCTGGGAAGGTATGGGTCTTGCCCAGTGGGACCACCATCAACCTGTTCGCTGAACCGCAAGTCACCATCGCTCACAGCGGCGCTGGCCAGCCGCAGCTTCAGTTATTCGCCGGGCTGAATCTGCAGTTTCCGATTCACAGAAGATAGGCGCTGTAAATCGAGCCGTGCTTTGGGACCCGCTTAGCATGAACATCGGGAGCTCTGAGGATGCTCTGATTCCTATTCCCGCCAAGTGCTCTGTCGCGGACTAGCGGTCAGGAACGGCAACCGATAATTTTCTAAAACCCTCTCGCCCGTTTGTGCTCTAAGGGGCGCCCTTTTGGGCCCTTCTGGGAGCTAACCTTGTGCACACACGAGTCGTCCTGGCACTTCCAATTCTCCTGGCTTTTACCGCCTGTCAAAGCAGCACAACGAAAGAAACGGCTCAAGCGAGCACGGCGGCGCCTTCCGGCCCGGTCGAGGGAACTCGACTGACTGAGGCTTATGTGCGGTTGGTGGCGCGGGACGCGTACTTCTGGGCCTGGCCGATGGTGAATATCTACAACCGGCGGCTTGCGTTCGCACGAGCTCCTGCGCCTGGATTGATGGGAGGCATTCTGCCTTTCGCTCCGCTCAATCGTTTGTCGATGCTGTCGGATTATGTAGAGCCGGCAGAACGCGACGTGGCTTGCCCGAATCAGGACGTAGTTTATGGTGGGGGCGTTTTGGCTCTCGATCAAAGTCCCGTTGTTGTGCAGGTTCCGGACTTCGGCAAGCGCTTTTGGGTCTATCAAGTGGTCGACATGCGAACCGATAGCTTCGCCGATCTTGGTGCGATGTACGGAACAAAACCTGGTTTCTATCTTCTCGCGGGCCCCGACTGGAAGGGAACAGTGCCGAATGGCATTACTGGTGTGTTTTACTCGAAAACTCAAACGGGATTCGTGATTCCTCGCGTGTTTCAAGACGACATTCCTGCCGACAAGCACGCAGTGCAATCGGTGATAAGCGGAATTGATGTCTATCCACTCTCGATGTTCGACGGTAAGGTCAAAACCGTGAACTACCAGCAGCTACCAAAGTTCCCGTCACAATCGAAAGGCAATCGCGAGGCTCGCTGGGTCTTCCCCGATAAGTTCTTCGATGAATTGCCTGAGGTGCTGAAGCAGGCGCCCCCTTTGTCTGGCGAGCAGGCGCGATATACGGAGGTCTTAGCCGTGATCGGCGCAGCGCAGAAAGACCCGTACCTCAAGAAAGCTATGGTGGACTCGGCAACGAGGGCCGAAGAGGAACTGATTGATCCGCTGCTGCAATTCCGGAGTTTCGGAATTCCTCTACCCTACAACTGGACGACGATCAACAACGGCGCGGCGTTTGGCACGGATTACTTCACACGAACAGCAGTTGGCAAATCAAACATCTTTGTCAACAAGCCGAACGAAACGAAGTACTTTTATCAGGATCTCGACAACAGCGGCACGCGGCTTAATGGCAGCAAACAATACACAGTCACATTCGCTGCAGGACAAGTGCCACCGGTCAAGGGCTTCTGGTCACTGACTCTCTACAACGAAAACCACTTCTTCGAGCCGAATACAATCAACCGGTACTCGGTAGGAACGAAGAACAAAGACCTGAAAGTGAACGCCGATGGGTCGCTTACGATCTATGTACAATCTGGCGAACCCAGCGACATTGTGCAGCGGGCAAATTGGCTGCCATCGCCAAAAGGCGGTGATTTCTCCCTCTACGTTCGTAGCTACTGGCCAGAGGCGGCAATCACGAGTGGGCAGTGGACCCCACCGGCTGTAAAGATCAATCGATAAAGAGGAAACAGATCCCAATGGAAATAGCGCTGAGCAAATCAAGGCGAGCATTCAACATGATTGTGAGCTTCAATCGCATCCTTCCCGCTGCACCGGTGATGCTCGCGGTCGCATTGGCGAGTACCGCGCCGGCCCAGGACTCACGCTGGGACGAACTTGCCAACCAGCCGTTTCCGAATGGCTATCCCACCGAAAAGGCCCGAACCAGCTTGCTGGACGAGCTCTACTTCGAACGTGCGGTGCAGGTTTATATGGGCGCTCTGCCCGCGGTCAACATGGTTTCAATCCGCGATGGGTCGGAGGCGAAATGGGGTGCTGGTTCCAACATCTTCCCTGTGTGGAAGGAAAGAATGGGCGCGAAGGTGCTCGTTCCTACCCCGAATGCGGACGTCATCTACGCAATGGGTTATTTGGACCTCAAGAAAGATGGTCCGCTTGTCGTATCGGTACCCCCAGGCATCCTGGGCTTATTCGACGACTTCTGGCAGCGCGCCCTGACCGATGTTGGCTATGCCGGTCCGGACAAGGGCCAAGGTGGCCTCTACCTATTGTTGCCGCCCGACTACGAAGGGCCGGTGCCTGGCGGTTACTACACTTACAAATCGCCCACTTACAACGTATTCATGTTCTGGCGGGCACTGTTGACTAAAGGTGCGGAGGGCCCGGAAACCGCTAAGGGCGTTGCGACCATCGAGCAGACGATGGTCTATCCGCTGCGCAACACGACTCCGGGTACATGGAAGAAGATGTCGTTTCCGGACGCCGCCCTCGATCCGATTACCATGCTGTATCCGACCGATGCGCGCTACTTCGATCTGCTTGCGAAATTCATCGACTACGAGCCTCTTGACGCGTCCGATCCCTATTTGCGTGGCATGATGGCCTCAATCGGCATCGTGAAGGGAGAGCCCTTTGATCCGGACCCGAGACACCGGCAGATCCTCGATCGCGCAGCCAAGACTGCCGTTAACATGACGTACGCGCTGTCAGCGAGCCCCGACATGATGACCGGTCGGCGCTACTATAAACAGACCAAACGCCAGTGGATGAATGCGTTTTCCAGCATTGACGACAAGTTTTACTCGAGCGGCTATCTAAATCTCGACGTCCGGTCAGTTTACTTCGCCTCAGCCTACGCGTCCAGCCCAGGCATGGCTTCCACCATGGTGGGAGCTGGCGCGAAATACCCAGTCACGTTGTGGGATGCCGAGGGCAAGTACCTTGTGGGCGGCAACACCTACAAGCTGCACTTGCCTCCCAATCCACCAGCCAAGCTGTTCTGGGCTGTCACTCTTTACAAAGCTCAGTTCGGATTGATGGTCGATGCCAAGGGCCAACCTTTTCCGTCGATCAACTCAAACGCCATCGTCAAAGCGAACTCCGACGGTTCCTACGATCTCTACTTCGGGCCGCAACTGCCGCAAGGCGTGCCTGAAACGAACTACATCAAGACGAACTCGGGAGAAGGTTTTCAAGTCGCTCTTCGGCTCTATGCCCCAAGCATGCCCTTCTTCGACGAAAGCTGGATCCCCGACGACGTCGTAATGGTCAGGTAGGAACTAGCTCGGGAGCTTTCCTTGCGCCTTGTTCTCCATATCGGATGATGAGCGCATATTTCGAGCGTCTTTTCTCTCGCGGTCTAGATAGGTGATCTGGGAAGGGAGAGCGAGGCCGGTTCCGCTCGCAGCAACAATACCCATCACGCGCAGGAGCAGGTCTTCCTGTACTTCAAGGAAGGCGCCGTAATCGGTTTCCAGAACATAAGCGAAGATCTCGAGATTCAAAGAGGAAGCGCCAAACTCAATCAGGCGAATGCGAGCGCTTTCCCGTTCGACTTTTGGATGGGTACGCAGCATGCCGGTAATCTGGTCGAGCACGGAGTGCATTTGAACGAGCGATGTCTCATAACGCACCCCGAAAAGATGGTGGAACCAGATCTTCTCTCGCACGGAGTAGTTTTCAAGGCTCAGCTGGGACATCTTGGCATTTGGAATCGTAACTATTGTCCGGTCAAGGGTGCGAATGCGCGTCGATCCGAGGCCTATATCTTCGATTGTTCCTGTCTGATCGGCCAGCTGACAGAAGTCTCCAACGCGAACGGCGTCACGAGTGATGAGTGCGATTCCACCGAATAGGTCTTCCAGTGTCTTCTGCGCGGCCAGAGCCAGCGCGATGCCACCTATGCCAAGTCCCGCCAGCATGGCGCTGACGTTAACTCCGGCACCATGAAGAAGTAACACGGCCGCCATCAGAACCACAAGAATCTTAAAGAGCCTGTGTGCAAGAGCGAGGACTGCAAGCTGACTTGAAGTGTGTTTTCGAAGCAGCTGTCTCGACCGCAGATCCGACACGATGTCACTGAACCTGATGACTAGCCAGCTGAAACCAGCGATGGCTAACACCTCTGACACGTTAGTCCAAAAAGCGCGGCCTAGAAGAGAAACCGCCAAATGCGCCAGAAGGCGCATCGCTAACGCGAGCACTATCAGACTGACGGGCCGCCTGAGCGAAAGAAGATAGCGGTCATCCTCGTGGCCTGTCATCCCGCGAACTACAGGACGAAGTAACGGGATTAGCGCCCGGGTAAGTAGAGATGCGCAAAGAAGGGCCACCGCGACACTCAGCAGGATCGCAATCCAACGCCACAACGGAAGCGAAAAGATTTTAGTCTCTCGAAGAGGACGCGGAATAAACCTTTCAATCCCGGGATTGTTTATTTCCTCGAACGCTCGGGGGACATCCTGCAAAGTCTCGGACGAGAACAGCCAGATCGGCGGCCCCTCGGAACGCTGCACTCGATCCAGCAGTATCTCCAGCGGTCCGGCATCCGTTTCAACAACACCAGCCCGGTCGCGATTGGTCCGCAGCTCATCTTTCAAGTTGCCTTCCGGAGATCGGGAGAGATCGTCGATGTTGCCCGCAAGTCCGCGATTGAGTAGGACCTGAAGCTGTCGCGCCAACTGCTGGGCCTGTGCTGGCGAGTCCCGAACATCAAGATATTGGGCGGCTTGGGCGTAGTCTCCAAGTTCTGCGGCTTTCAAGAAGCCCAGCACACAGCCGTGCGGGGTATCACGGCCGAAAGGGTCCTGCTCAACTGGTTTTGCTGGGGCGGGTTGCGTCGGCGCTGCTGGAACTCCTACCGCTCCAGGTAGCTGCGCGTACAAAGACGACCCGACAAGAAAAACCGTGGCCAAAACTGTGAAGCGGTACATGATCCGCCCTGCTCAACAGTCACGCTGTTCGCGCCGCAGCATTGTCCCCCCGGATATTCAAAGCTCCCCGTTTTCCTGCTACAAGGAAACTGTTGGCATCGAGGTGGCCGAAAAGACGGAGGAATGAGCCGGCGAGACCGCTCCAGCCGGTCTGGTGACTGGCCCCAATCCCGGCGCCATTGTCTCCATGGAAATATTCATAAAACAGCAAGTAGTCGCGCCAGTGAGGGTCGTTTTGAAACTTCTCTGCACCACCGTAAACCGGCCTTTTTCCGAATTCATCCCGAAGAAAGATACTCGTCAGACGTCTTCCAATTTCGGCTGCTACTTGAAAGAGATTCATCAGGTTCCCCGAGCCAGTCGGGCACTCAACCTTGAAAGAATCTCCGTAGAATAGATAAAAATCCAACAGCCCTCGGATCAGAAGAGCATTTACGGGCATCCAGATCGGCCCACGCCAGTTTGAGTTGCCTCCGAACATTCCCGTGTCAGACTCCGCCGGCAGATACGAGACCTTGTAATCCTGGCCGTGAACATTGAACACGTACGGATTGTCTTGATGACAGCGGGAAAGCGCCCTGATTCCGTAAGGGCTCAAAAATTCGTTCTCATCCAGCATTCGACTTAACATGCGACGAAGCCTGTCGGGACGTACCACCGCCATAACCCCACGATCGCCATAGCCCTTAGCGTTGGCACCCACCGGGTGAATCGTTTCCCCCAATTCGGGCATTTGCTGTAGCCGCTCGCGAGCATACGCCGCCAATCGAGGCATGCGCTCCAATGCCGACGGCTCGAAAACAGTTGTCGCGCATAATGGCAGCAAACCGACCATCGACCGGACCTTAAGCCGGGTGGCATGACCGTCGGGCAATCGCAGTACGTCGTAATAAAAACCGTCCTCCTCATCCCACATGCCTCCCTCTCCGACGCGGTTTAGCGCATTGGCAATCCACAGGAAGTGATCAACGAATTTGACGGCCAGATCCTCATAGATCGGGTCTTC
This sequence comes from Terriglobia bacterium, assembly GCA_963723645.1. GTDB lineage: Bacteria > Acidobacteriota > Terriglobia > Bryobacterales > Bryobacteraceae > Bog-105. The sequence continues at coordinate 904,123 of CAVRRR010000001.1, read as the reverse complement.
CACGGCGATCTCGGTCGCAATCTCCAGCATGTTCTGACAGTAGAGTGTCATCCAAGCTGTACCGTCCGCCTGTTCCAGGTAGCCGCCCGTCGGCAGCGGAGCCGACCGATCGAATACGCCGATGTTGTCCAGACCCAGGAAGCCGCCTTCAAACACGTTTTTCCCGAAGCGATCTTTTCGGTTCACCCACCAGGTGAAATTGGTAACCAGCTTGCCAAACGACCGCTTCAGAAAATCAACATCGCCTATACCCCGGGATGCCTGATCCATGCGATAGATAAACAAAGTGGCCCAGGCGTGAACCGGCGGGTTCACATCGCTAAAATTCCATTCGTAGGCAGGAATCTGTCCATTTGGGTGTAGGTAGATTTCCCGCAGTATCAGGTTTAGCTGGCTTTTGGCGAAGTCAACATCAACGCCCGACAGGATGACCGTATGAAAAGCGAGGTCCCACGCCGCGTACCACGGATATTCCCACTTGTCTGGCATGGAAATCACGTGATCGTTGAGCATGTGCGGCCACTCGCGGTTTCGAATGTCGCTCACGGAAGCGGAAAACGGGTCGGCGCCATGTTCTTCCAGCCACTTGTTTACATCGAACAAGTAATGCTGTTTGCTCCACAGCATTCCGGCGAGCGCCTGCCGCATCACCCCGGCCTGGTCACCGTTCAGCCTGGTCGGTGTTACGTAGCGGTAAAAATCGTCCGACTCGCTAAGCCGAGCGTCAATAATCGCATTTGCCTCTGCGAGTGGCCCCTGCCTCTGCTCTGGCGGCAGAGTAGTTAGCCGTAGAACGGAGCTGACCGAACTCTTTGGTCCGACATGCATTCGGAAATGAGCAGCAGCCTTTGTTCCTCCAGAAGTATTGGTGGCATTCAGGCGCCCATTTACGATGTGCTCGTTGATGCCATCCTTAACGTAAGCTGTGGAGTTCTGACCGCCAAAGAGTCGCTCGTTGTTCGTCTCATTCTCAGTGAAGAGGAGACTAGCTGCGCCGTCGACGTAAAGCCATCGGTCACCCAAAGTGGCATGAGAAGCGTGAATAGCCTTGATGCCTCCGTCGCTTGCAACTTCGCGCAATGTTGGTTTGGGAGGCTCTTTCCACCATTGCCATGTGTTCCTGAACCAAAGAGTCGGCAGCAGATGTAGGTCAGCAGCTTCGGAAGCTCGATTCGCGATGGTGATGCGGATGAAGATGTCTTCCGGCGCCGCCTTGGCGTACTCGACGAATACGTCGAAGTAGCGATCCTCGTCAAAAACTCCTGTGTCCAGCAGCTCGTACTCGGGCTGTTGCCTGGAACGTCCGCGATTCGTTTCGATCAGATCTGAATATGGATACGCACCATGAGGGTACTTATACAACCACTTCATGTAGGAGTGAGTGGGTGTCGAATCGATATAGAAGTAGTACTCCTTTACGTCCTCGCCATGATTGCCCTCCGCATTGGTCAGCCCGAACAAGCGCTCTTTTAGAATTGGGTCCCGACCGTTCCACAGGGCAATAGCGAAGCAAAGCGTCTGCTTGTCATCGGATATGCCGGCCAGACCGTCTTCGCCCCAGTGGTAGGCGCGCGAGCGGGCCTGATCGTGGGTGAAATAGCTCCATGCGTCCCCGTTGCTGCTGTAGTCCTCACGTACTGTGCCCCACTGCCGTTCGCTCAGGTATGGTCCCCACTTCTTCCATTCCATGCTTCCATCGCGCGCTTCTGCGAGGCGATTCAGTTCGGCATCTGTCTTTGCGTCGGGCACACACCCTCCATGGATCTCGATCTATATTCCGCAAGCCCTGAGTTACAGAACCGTCACACAACGAGTTCGCGGACGCGTCACTATCGCGATCGCGACTGAGATGCTGCTGAATCCTCGAAGGGTTTTAAAACTCGTTGAACTTCAAGGGCGTATCTCTTCGTTTTAGTCCTCAGTCTGCGGTGAGACTCGCCGGTCCACGTCGGGGAGCGTGCTTCAGCATACGGCCGCGAAGGTAAAGCTGGCCGCGGTGGAGCCGTGATTTCGCCGCGGCCACCGTCAATCCAAGTTCTCTGGCGACGTCCTTGACTGGGAGCTCGTCAATGTAGTGGAGTTCGATCGGTATCCGGAGCAGAGCAGGTATGCTGTTTAGCTCGTGTCGTAAGGCTTGGCTGACCTGCTGCCTGCCGAGGTCCACCTCGGGTGTTTGTTTAATCACGCCCTCAAACGTAAATGTTGTTCCTTCATTCGTAGCAATCTCAGAAGTAAAAACGGGCGTTCTTCTGAGAATGCGCAATCGCATATAACAGCGGTTTATGACGATCCGAATCAGCCAAGTTGAGAACCGTGACTCACCCGTAAATAATTCGATTCGGGAGTACGCGGACCAGAACGCGTTCTGTACCTCATCCTGCGCATCCTCCCGGCTTCTCAGGATAGAGGTGGCAACACGAAGACAGAAGTCAGACGTTCTATCGACCAGCTCTTCGAAGGCAAGGCAGTGACCCGCCTTTGCCAAGCTTACAAGCTCCTCTTCAGGAACGTTGACCCAGGGGTTTGGGAATTCTGGCTCTCCTGACGGATTGTTCAAGGATGGGGGCGGTGTGACAGGGAACTCCATACGTGGGAAAACATAGGCACGAAAGAGACCGACCGAGAAGGCCTATGAATCCGGCAACTTGCCCAAGACTGTTACACGAGTGGGTGTAACACTCTCACCACCTTGATACAGTTGTTACACTTTCCACACAGAGTCGCTTACCTATCCGCTTGAGGCGCATAGTAAGCCCTACGCCGGTTTCAGAAACTCCAGCCTATGCTGGTGCTCGCTCCATAATCTGTTTTGCTTGTCGGACGCGGCGGCTTGCTGTCGTAATTGGAATAGAGACTCAAGTTCAAGTAGAGATTCTTTATCAGCTGATATTTCACGGTCGCCTTACTATCCACTCTTATTCGGCCGATATCGCTTAGACCAGGGTAGGCGAACACAGTCATGCTGAGGTTAGTCGTCTTGAAGCGGAAGTATTCCAGTATCGCTCCTGTCATGCCTTCCACGCTGTTGAAGGAAGGCGTGCCTTCGGTCTCGTAACGCTCGTTCGTCCACACACTACCCCCCACCACCATGATCCGGCTTGCGTCCGTGTTTTTGAATATTTTGCCCGCGCCTCCACCCAGCACCGCTCGGAGTGCCAGTTGTTGCTCATCGCTCCGCAGGAAGTCCGAAAGGGCAATCACCACGTAATTCTTGATTCCAAGGGTGCGTAGTGCGTAAGTGCTCACGTCATTGTGCAGATCGCTGGGAGCGGAGACAGAACCGCTAAAGGAAGATTGAAGCTGGCTGGTAGCGAGCCAATACTTCTTCACGTAGTCTACATTTGCGTTCAGATTGTACTGCGTTTGGCTATTGCTTTTTGCGAAATTCAGGCCGGCGCTTATCCCACCGTGTAAGTCTTGCCAGAAGCTCGGTTCAGTCTCCTGGATCGAAGCGACATGTGATTTCGGGAGGGTCGTACGAGACTGCTCATTGCTAATTGTCAGGGACGTAATTTGATCTTTCTCTCCGGCGGAAGTCGAAAGATAACCGGTGTGAACGGTCCCACCGGCACTCGTAACAACGAACAACTGCGAACTCTCCACGCTGGCGACGCTATTCCAATCTACATCGACAGTGCCGTCCACGTAGTCAAGGCCAACATAAAGATAGCCTCGGTCGAGCTTTTTTATCTCGCAGGTCCACTTATCCCCATTTTTGAAATGAACGATGTCCTTTGCGGGGCGCGCTACAGCCTGTCTGCCGATCAGGGCGGCTAATACGGCCACAGCAAGGACATACGCTTTTCGCGAAGGAATGTCATACATTATTGCGATTGCCTGGAGGATTCGCGGTTGGCTTAACTCAGAACACTAACCCGAATAGGACTTCGCCTTGATTTTGAGCCGGCTTCACGTAGTTGCTGTTCGAGGGATTACCCCAATGGAGCCATCGGAGCTCGCCCGAGAGTCGTAGCTTGCGTATTCTCAGCTCTAATCCGCCTCCGACCACAAAAGCGTTGTGGGTTGGAGTGACATTCTGCGGCAAGTTGGTAAACGCACGGTATGCGCCACCCGCCGACACGAACGGCTTCAACAGCGGAATGGGGAACCGGAACTTAGCGAGATACGGGATTTCCCAGGCATCAGCGTTCAAAGTAGTGCTGATGTCATTTGTGGTCAGGCGGGACTCGGCCTTTCTGTACAGGCCGTCTACTTCGAGAGCAAATCCGAAAGGGACTCGCATCTCGACGACCGGGCCAATTAAAAAGGAACTCGTTTGCCTCAAGGCCGTGTTCGCTGGAACGCCAATGCCCGCAAGCTGGAGTAGATCTGTGAAGGGAACTCCGCCTTTCACCCCAGCGTCGAATCCGAAATCGAGATGCTGCGCGAAGCCTGAGCTGTTGATCGCGAGAAGAATAAGAGCAGTTCTAAAAAGCCTGGCCGCTCTGGGCAACCCTTTCACCCGGACTGAAAAGACGAGTTCCATAGTACTGGTTGAACGCCGGGTGGAGCATCGTGATTCATTTTCTTATCCGGTCCTGCTACCCGGAAGTAGGAACAGGCGAGGTTTGAGTACTACGCGCCTGCTGCGGAGCCAATGTCTTCGTCTTGCGTACGCTCGGAGACCGCCGCTTCATGCGGCGCGGAGGCTCGTATGCGGGTTCCTTTGCCGGGTCCACTATCGACGTGAAGGTCGCCGTTCACCAGCCTCATTCTCTCCTTCATGCTCGTCAATCCCAGACCCCCCGAGTGACAGACTTCCGCAGGTTCAAAACCTTGACCATCATCCTCAATCACCAACTCGAATCCCTGGTCTCGGTGATAGAGCCGAACTCCTGCGTTTTGCGCACCCGAGTGCTTTTCTAGATTCCGCAATCCTTCCTGCGTGACTCGATATAAGGATAGGGCGATCTGCCGCGGTGGTGTGACGCCGGACAAATCGTGCTGAAGGTCTACGTGGATCCCGGTACGCCAATTGAACTCTTGAACGTGTTTCTCCAAAGCGGCAGTAAGCCCGAGAATCTCGAGGTTATTTGGATGGAGTTCACTGGAAAGCTGGTGAATCCTGGCACTAACGGACCGCACGCAGGTCTGGAGCTCGTGTAGCTGAACAGATGTACGGGGAAGAAGTCTCGCACCTGCGTTCCGCAGGATTGAGCTCACCAGAACGCCTGCAGTTGCAACCTGCTGGCTGACGTCGTCATGCAGTTCACGAGCAATTCTCCCCCGTTCTTCTTCCTGTGCAACGATCAGTCTGCCGGCAAGATCCCGTATTTCATCCCGTCCTTGCAAAACCGCCTGCTCCGCCCGATGTCGCCTCGAGCGCTGAACCAGCAGAGCCACAACCAGCAACGTTTCTAAAAAGCAAATTGTCGCTGCCCAAATTAGGACAGCCCTGTATTGTGTCCATGGCGCTGGCTGCCGGAAGCTGATCAAAGCTCCAGGTGGGAGCCGCGCCTCCGATATATGCCAGCGCGCCAACTGCCGAGCGTCGAAGGCAAAAGCGTGTTCCGGCCGCGCAGTCATTATTGGAAGCGTGCTTGGATTCTCGCCTTTAAAAATTCGATAAAGAAGATCGGAGGCTAAGAGATAGCGCTCCTGAAAAGCCGCCATTGGCCCGCCCACAAAACCCTGGCCGAGGTTACGACCCACCAGAGCGTAAGCCGGAACACTGGCGGATTTGAATATGAGCTCGGAAGCTCCTTCGTCAGTTAAGGTCTGTCCGCGGGAATCGGACGCGAATGCACTCTGGACGAGAACACTGTGGGACGGAAGTTGGCTCACGATACCCAAGATGTCCAGCAGAGGTAACTCATTGATGTACCGCAGGCGGACTCTGGATTCGTAGGGTCGAAACAGTTCTTTCTGGTGCTCCAGGTATTCGCGATCAAAGGCGGTACTGCCTCCAACCACCACCACCTCCTTGGTATCGGGTTGGATACGCAAGATCTCAGCGAGTGCACCCCGCCATTCATCCTGATGTACAACGCCAGTCACCTGGGGAGGCAAGGCGAGTTCCTTTATTCTCCGCGCTTCTACCGACACGAAGACGGCCGGCGTATTCGGTAGGAACTCCGCTCTATGCTGTGTGAAGAACTTCAGCGCGGGAAATGCAACAACCGCAATGGCGTCAATTCCGTGGCCTTCGTAGCGGTCCTGCAGATATCTGGCGAGCGCTCGCGCGTGCTTTTCTTTCGGGGAGCGCTGCAACTCCAGATACTCCCGGTCCAACTCAACTTTTGACCCTAGCTTCCTCTCGAGAGCCGGAACGGTGATTTCGTCGAATGGGCTTGGCGAACGCGAGTCCGGGCTGAAAGAATACAGCACCAGGAGGTGCCTTGGCCGGCCTAGCGGTTGGGAGCCGCGCACATTCGCTGTGGACAGCGCTGCACAGATGACGGCTATCGTGAAGCGTGAGGTCCACATCGGAGCGTCCTCCGATTGTAGGCCAGATATTTGACAATTTAATCGCAGCCAATGGCTTCTTCGGTTGGCCCTCCTCTCGGAGGAGAAAGCTCATACTGAACAATCTTTCGATGTATTGTCATTCGGGAGCAGCTTAATAGCTCGGCAGCCTTGCTCTTATTCCATTTCGTCTGCTCTAGCGCCCCCCGCAGCCGCTCTAGTTCTGAGGTATCCGAGGACTCCATTTGGAGCGGTCTGTGCTGCGTTCGGGCGACGCGATCATGGGGTTCAGTCTTAGATTGATTCGGCTCTTTCGTTGCATGGCCGCTTGGAGTACCCACCCGCCATCGTATGCCCGATTCACACATTCTGCTGACATCGTCCTCCGTAATATCGGACGACTCAGAAAGTAAGAAAATGCGCTCCATCACATTTCGGAGCTCGCGGGCATTTCCAAGCCACGGTTGCCGCCCCAGGCGACGTTCAGCGCCGGGGGTTAGTCTTGGGGCCGCGCGGCCGTATCGGCTGCTCAGCTTCTTCAGAAAGTGATTCGCAATCAGCAATATATCTGGTATCCGCTCTCGTAAGGGCGGGATATCAATCTGAATTACGTTCAACCGGAAAAGAAGATCCTGCCGAAACTTTCCCTCGGTAGCGAGCTGCGCCAGATCCCTATTGGTAGCCGCAACCACCCGGAAGTCGAGCACCCGCACCGCTCCCGAGCCAAGCGGCTGCACTTCCTTCTGCTCAAGGACCCGAAGTAGTTTAGCCTGAGCCGTTGGGCTGAGATCTCCGATCTCATCAAGGAACAATGTTCCTCCATCGGCTTCTGCCAGCCGACCTTGTTTCCGTGAGCTGGCCCCGGTAAACGCTCCCTTCTCAAAGCCGAAAAGCTCGCTCTCGACTAGACTGTCCGGAATGGCTCCGCAATTTATCGCCACAAACGCCTGAGCTCTTCGGTTACTGGCGGAGTGGAGCCGTCGGGCAAATAGTTCCTTCCCCGTTCCGGTCTCTCCGATGATCAAAACAGCAGCATCCGATGAGGCCACAACATCAATCAGCTTCTTTAGGATCTGAATCTGAACGGAATTGCCGGCAATGTCATCGACAAGGGAAAAAGCTGGGGGAATCGTACAATTATTCGCTGATTGCGAGGGTGAACGACTGGTTTCGGCTCGCGCCATATCTTGCTCCTCCCGGGCAACAAGCTAAATCGGTGTAATCTGGGCTACAAATGCCTCAGAACTCTCTTGAATAAGGTTCACGAGTTCCGGCAAAGCCCAATCTGCAGCATATTGCTGGGAGAAGGCACCCGGACTTTTTCGGGTATTGAGTAGGTAAAGTTGCGCGGGCTGCTTAAAATTCCGGATAAAGGCAAGGTTTAGTCAGCTCACAGAGATCAGTCCGAGCCGGATGGCCCATTGAACCAGCTCGGCGGTCGTTTGCACCCCGAGCGACTCCATAGTCTCGTACCTGTGACCTTCGGCCGTCCTCACGGAGATCCCGAGAACGTCAGCTACCTCTTTCATTGTGCGTCCCTCGGCCACGAGCTGCAGAACCTCTCTTTGTCGCGGCGTGAGGTCTGGCTTAGAGCTGCCAGCAGAGCTCTTATCTCGTAGCAACAGGTCGATAACGTTCTTTGCAATTAGAGGAGTGAGGTAGGCCCGTCCTTGAGAGACGTATTGAATAGCTTCGATCAGCTCCTGACCGGCAGAATCCTTGGAAACAAAGCCGACCGCTCCGGCTCGGAACGCATCAGCCGCAAGACTTGGGTCCGGGTGCAGTGTGAGCACGATTATCTTGGAGGCTAGGCCATGGCTCTTTATCTGCCGCGCGGCATCGATTCCATTGAGCTTCGGCATAAAAGCATCTGTGACAATCACATCCGGTTTAAGCCGCGTCGCTTCTTCGACAAGTAATCGCCCGTCCCTTACGACTCCAAGAAGTTCGAAGGATTCGCGGAGAAGGGACGCAAGGGCGTCTCCGAACATCTTGTGATCGTCGGCGAGCAACACTCGGATACGGGCCAATGAACTCCCTCGACCTCCGTAGGCTGGCTTACGCGTTATAGCAGTTCGCGTCCCCACTCGTCTAGATTGTAGGCAGAAAAGGTAGATTTAAAAAAGCCTCTCTAGAAAGGCGGCATTTAACCCCAAGATCGCTGGACAGGGAGAGCCGATGTAAGAAAGAGGAGGCGACTCGAGGCGTAAAGATGAGCTCAGACGAAAGCAGGCGTCGCCAATCCAGAAATATAGCTGGGAAAGAGGCTAGGTACGCAAATTTCTTCCAGATTGGACATAATGAATTTGAATTCCTGGTTGAGTTCGGGCAGCAGGATCACGGCATTCACACGCGTATCTACCTAACTCCGCGTTATGCGCGGGTTCTCGCAGATCTCCTCGTCGAGACGCTACGGCAGCACGATCTAGAAAATCGGGAGAAGCGTTCCGCTGAGCCGCGGCCATCTTGATCGATCTCCCACTCTGTATTACGCGCAAAGCCGGCATCAAGGAAATCGATGACGGCATTTGGCTCGTTACCTTATGCAGTATGACCTCGGGTATGTCGATCTCGAGGAGAAAACGCTGCAGCCCGTTCGGGCCAAAAGTGTTACCTATGTCTTAGGAACAATCCGTTAATCCTGCGAACTGACTCCTTCCACTGCGAAGAAACCATCCGGAGCGATAGTGACCGTGGCGCTTTGGACCGACTCTCCCGGACCCATTTTGGATTTCGCTACGTTTAGCTTTCATGTTCCGGTGAAGGCATTGGTGTGATCCGTTTGTGCAATCAAAACAACGGCGGGTACAAACAGTAGGGCCAGCCGCGAAAGCGAAGTAGGGCGTTCGTTCATTGCCAGTTCTCCTTCCGAAGGTGGTTCCGCTGTGCGGAGAACAAAGCATACACAAACTAGCTGCTTTCTTGAAGTAGAACAACACGTTCTAGTGACCAACCTGCTGACGCGGCAGTTTCTGCCAGTCCTCTTCGATCTTGAGACCGTTGTTCAGTGTTCCTGAGATGTGCCAAGTGTCGCCTTCAACTTTCCACTTCAGAGGGATCGTATGGCCCTTCACTACTCTGAAGTTGGCACCAAAGCCGTAGTCGAGCCTTTCTACGTAGGTATCGCCTTCAACCGAGTAAGGCCCACCCCCTGCTTCCGTTATCGTGGCCGATCCTTCTTTGTACGAGAACCACATGAACTGCGAGTCTGTGACATTCTTGATCTTGACGCTATCCCCAGGCTGCTGAGTGTGTCCGCCATAAATTGCACTCTTTAATTTCCAGGTGCCAATCAGCTTGGTTGCATCCTGAGTATCTTGCGCATACGCTGCGGGGCTAAGCAAGAGAACACATAAAGCTGCAACAGTAGGTCTTCTCATTCTTCTACCACCTCTGTGGCGGGATTATACACCTGCCAACTTGTTGGAAGTTCTAATCACAAAGCTTTCGCATCACGGAAACATACTTACCCATTTTGGACAATGCAAAGAACCATACTGTCGTTGAAGCCAATTATGGTAGTACTTCGCGAGACCCTTTCGGAGAAAATTCAGGTAATCATCAGCAAGGAAGCTGCTGAACGACTCCGCTTGCAAGTGACAATTAATCGCTCCCCCTTACACCTCTTACACTCGGCACAAGCTCCGTAGTCTATCTCGGAGGGTTCCTTTTAATGCTTCGACTGCGATGGCGGGGGGACAGAAAGAGACAAACTTGTGTGGCAGCGACGTGCCTGCTAGAAAAACACCGGAAATTTGCAGTATCTGTCCGATAAGAGAGAAGTGCCCTGATCAGCGGGCGCGCCCTTAAACCCGTGACTCGCTACACCCTGACTACCGTTTCCACCCTTCGCGTTATTCTGCTAATTTTGTCCGCGAGCGTCCGTGCCATCGCTAAGGACAGCCCTGCTGAAGATGCCTTAAGAGCGCGATACTTTCACAGATTCGCCGAGGTCCAACAGGATGGCCTCTTAGTCGCATATGGCCGAGCCATTGATCAAATGACCAAGGTTTCCTACCACGCGACGATTTGTTATACCGCTAAGGATGGAGTCCTGAGCAGGCCGTTCAATTACGACGGGGCGGAAACAGAAACACTTCATAAGGGTGATATCGTCCGAATAACAACGGTTCGCGTTCTGGGCAAGAAAACCCTCTGTTTTCGAGTCGAAACCGTCCCCCATGCTCTAACCCGAGGAATCGGGGCGTTTCAACATGAAAGTATAGAAACCGGCCAGGTTCAGCTAAAGGGGAAACTCGATGATGGCGTTGAATCCGTACTCCTTCACTGGTTCAAGGTCACTGATACTCCGCCAGTGGACAAACTATCGAATACGGCCGGGGTAGCCATAGTGAAGGAAGTCAAGCAGGGCATGTCGTTTGCGGAAGTGGAAAGCGTACTTGGACTACCCGCAACGCGCGTCGATCTCGACAGCAAAGTTATCTACAAATACAAAGACTTGACAATCGAGTTCCACGACGGCAAAGTTGCCGATGTCCGTTAATCATTCCTTCATCGTTATCGTAGTCAAAGAACGCGCATCCACACCCAATGGTTTCGATGATGTAGTCCTTGTGGTCTGGCGCGCCGTAAACGGTCGGGATAGTGCAGGCCCGCTCGTTGTCCTATGTCTATGAAACGGGCGTTAAAACCACGTCCGGAAGATTGGGGACGTGGCGTCGCCTGAATGTTAGTTGAAGCCGAACCCTGGTCACGCAAAATGAGAGGAGCGGGAAGGGCGCCAAGAAATTTGCGGCGGCTGAGCTTCACGGCGTCAGGACAACAGAGCCCGAGACCGGTTGCTAGTTTTCGGAGGGCGAGCAATTCCAGGAGATAGGTCGGACAGAAAAGCTTTGGCTCCCCGGTCCGGTTTCGAACTTACGACCCGCTAGTGAACAGCCAACAGAGCCCACCTCAGAAAAAGCAACGTTGGTACTTGTTCTTCAGCAGGATTCGTGGCGGGCACTGAGAACAGCAGGAGCTTGCCTGGCTGGGCGTGCCACGGATTGGAGGCCGCATGGCGAAGTGACCTTTCCTGGAGCGGTCACATCTGGAAAGGCGTTGGAACGCTCGCCAAAGTCCCGCCGGTAAGTGAGACGACCTCGCTTACTTCGGTTTCTTGCCGCCATTCAAATTTGCTTGCTCCGCAGCAAGCTTCAACTCAGATGATGCTTGCTCGAGGAGCTCCTGGGCCCTTTTGGCATGGCCTCGCATGTCATCATTGTTGTCTTTCTCTGCGATCGTGATTTTGTCGTAGCTCTCCTTCATTAGGTGTTGGGCAGCCGCCAAATTCGGGTGCTTCTCCGCCGAGATATTTTCTACGGGTCCTTGGGCGAGGCAATAAGTGCCGAATAGAAGCGCGCCGCCAAAGGCCAAAGTTGTTAGTTTTTTCATCTCCCTATTTTACTTGGGGGTCCATTTGTGAAGCCCAGATTGGACATAATGAATTTGAATTCCTGGTTGAGTTCGGGCAGCAGGATCACGGCATTCACACGCGTATCTACCTAACCCCGCGTTATGCGCGGGTTCTCGCAGATCTCCTCGTCGAGACGCTACGGCAGCACGATCTAGAAAATCGCAGATCCGGCCGTACAAGCGAAAACAAATCAGTTCATACGATCACGCCGAGACCGTGCGCTACAGAAAAGGCAACTCCCGTTCCCGCCAAGGCGGCTACACGCGTTATAAGTTCTCGTCTCGATTGCATGTTTTTCTCCGGTGGGGCTACCGGCGGCATCTCCGAGCGGAATGGAGATGCCGTCCGAGAAAGCGACACTTACATCGTTACGCCGCCCCCGACGAGGATGCGTTGACCCGTCACCCAACCTGCCTCGTCCGAAGCGAGAAAAACGGCGACAGGTCCGATGTCGTCCGGCATCGCTAGCCGTCCCAGCGGGGTGGCCTTGGTCTGACTCTCAATGAACGCAGCGCTATCTTCGATTGCCTGGGTTCCTTCAGTAACAGTGAGACCTGGATTTAGCCCATTGACGCGGATCTTTCGCGGGCCTAACTCTTTGGAAAGAGAGATGGTCAGGTTATCGACCGCGCCCTTCGTGGCAGAGTAGATCGAACTGTAAGCGGTTGGCATCGAGCCAAGAACGGAACCGAGATTGATGACCGAGCCACCGTCCGTTCCCATCAGTGCGACTGCCTCCTTGGTTGCCATCAGCAGTCCGAGAACATTCAGGTTGAACTCCCGGTGAAACTCCTCAGGACCGACTGTTTCCAAGGGCTCAAAATGGTAGACACCCGCGTTATTTACGAGGATGTCGATTTTGCCGTGCGTCTTCTTGATCTCAGCGAAGGTACGAGTAATCTCCGCAGGCTTTGAGAAGTCACCCTGTATGGTCGTCGCCTTGCCGCCAGCAGCGGTAATGTCTGAAACCGTTTTGTCGGCTCCGGATTTACTGGTTGCATAGTTCACGATGACTGTCGCGCCAGCCGCAGCCAGATGTTTTGCGATGGAGGCGCCGATGCCTTTTGAGGCGCCGGTAACGAGGGCGATTTTGCTATTGAGCTTGTTCATGGTGTTTCTCCTGTCTTTTGTTGCATCTTGGAACTGCTTCACAGCCTCTTCAGGCGCAAGTTGCGGCCCTAATACCCAACACAAAATGAGGCTCGCGCGTGCTGAGGATTCTCGATCTCATCCACCATCGCGATCGCATAGTCCGCGAACGAGATTCTGCTATCGCCGGAGGCGTCGGCGACCAACTCGGAGGTTCCTAACCTGAATTTCCAGTCCGTTCGCCAGCCACGAAATACAGAGCACAACTGAGAAACGTCCAGTTGATCTCCAACTCTCTGAGCACCGCGAGCGAAGCCTCATGGGCGAGCGCAAGCGGCATATACTCAACTGGTATCTGCCCCGACTTGATGAGCGTCACGCCGGGAGCAACCTGGAGCAGGCCACAGCCTCCGCCCATCAGGAAGCGCGGAACACCACTCTGGGCGATGGCTGCAATCAATCTGCGAGTCACCTCGACGAGTGCGTTGGGATCATCGGCAGGCGGATTGTATGCGCTGACAACAACGTCCGCGCCCAGGACTATTTTCGCTATAGAATCGCAATCCGAGAGATCGTCTGTCCTGGTCAGTAGCCCGTGAATTGGAGAGATCGTCGAGACATCACGAGCGATCGCCTTTACTTTGTGCCTTCTGGAAAGCAGCTCGCTGGTGATCTTGCTCCCCGCATTGCCTGTTGCTCCATAAACGACGACTTTCATGCCAGTCTCCTAGTGCATCCTTGGCCTGCGTTTCGGTCTGGGCTTCGGCGTAGTATTTATCAACTTGCTCCGACTCAGCCCTCGCTTGCCTCAACTTCATCCTGATCTGAAGTGGCGCCGATGAGAACCCTGCTTAGAGCCTTTGCGTTCACTCGATAGGGTCAACAGGAAGTTGCGCGCTGAGCAGGGGATGGCAAACGCTGCAGCCCGTTCGGGCCAAAAGTGTTACCTATGTCTTAGGAACAATCCGTCGCCTATGTGTCCGGTCCGGACAACAGAAGTCTTGGCTCCTCAGGTAGGATTCGAACCTACAACCCTTCGGTTAACAGCCGAATGCTCTACCGTTGAGCTACTGAGGAGCATCTGCCCGCCTTGTGCCAACCATCACTTTCACGGCTGACGCAAACTAAGCTTCCCCCATTAAAACACAACTGCTCAAAGCTGCCGTTCCTGCCCTGATTCGCTGTTCCGGAGTGCGTTTTTCGGATGCTACGCTGAGAATTCCCATGCAACTTGAGAAGGTCTACGAGCCCCAGCGCTTCGAACCGCACTGGGCGCAGTGGTGGATCGAATCCGGCATTTATCGGGCAGATGCGGCTGCCGCGAAAGACCGGCGTGTGTTCTCGATCGTCATCCCGCCGCCGAACGTCACAGGCTCGCTGCACATCGGCCACATGTTCGAGCACACCATGATGGACGTTGCCGTCCGTTGGCACCGCATGAAGGGCGAAGTCACGCTCTGGGTGCCTGGGATGGACCACGCCGGCATTGCCACCCAAATGGTTGTCGAGCGGCAGCTTGCCTCCGAAGGCCTGACCCGGCGCGGCCTTGGCCGTGAAGAGTTCGAACGGCGTGTGTGGCAGTGGAAAGAAGAATACGGCGGCCGCATCACGCTGCAGATCCGCCGCGAAGGGGCGAGCGTAGACTGGTCGCGGGAACGCTTCACCATGGATCCCGGGCTGTCGCGGGCCGTACGTGAGACTTTCGTTCGTCTCTGGGAAAAAGGTTCGATTTACCGGGGCGAGTACATGGTTAACTGGTGCCCCGACTGCCAGACGGCGATTTCAGATCTCGAGACAATTCACGAGGCTACCGAGGGCCACCTCTGGCATGTGCGTTATCCGGTGACGGGCAGCGAGGAATCCGTCACGGTTGCGACCACACGTCCCGAAACGATGCTTGGCGATACTGCTTTGGCGGTACATCCGGACGATCAGCGCTACCTGCATTTGCATGGCAAAACCGTGACGCTCCCGCTGATGGACCGCGAGATTCCCGTGATCGCGGATTCTATGGTTGATCCCAAATTCGGTACGGGCGTCGTGAAAGTCACTCCGGCACATGATCCGAATGACTTCGCGATCGGCCAGCGCCATCATCTCGCATTTATCAAAGTGATCGGGGAAGATGCACGCATGACGGCGGCCGCCGGCCCCTATGCCGGACTCGACCGCTTCGAGGCCCGGAAACAAATCATCGCCGCACTCGAACAGTCAGGCGAACTCGTGAAGGCTGAACCTTATACGGTGAGTATCAGTAAGTGCGACCGATCGAAGACGATCGTAGAGCCACTGATTTCCACGCAGTGGTTCATGAAGATGAAGCCGCTAGCCGCCAAAGCAATGGAGGCGGTGAGGAACGGGCAGATCCGCTTTGTGCCGGATGACCGCGAGGCGCTCTTCTTCCAATGGATGGAGAATATCCGCGACTGGTGTATCTCGCGGCAGCTCTGGTGGGGTCATCGCATTCCGGCGTGGCACTGCCGCAACTGTTCAAAGATCACCGTAGCCCGGGAAACGCCCGCGGTCTGCCAGTACTGTCAATCAACGGAGATCGAACAGGAGACGGACGTCCTCGACACCTGGTTCAGCTCCGGACTGTGGCCCTTCTCCACACTGGGTTGGCCGGACGATACGGAGGACCTGCGCGCCTTTTACCCAACTTCGCTGCTGATCACGGGCTTCGACATTTTATTCTTCTGGCTGTCGCGGATGATCATGTTGGGCATCGAGATGACGGGTCAAGTCCCGTTCCGCGAAGTGCATATCCATGGCCTGGTTCGAGACGCGGACAAGCAGAAGATGTCGAAGACGAAAGGGAACGTAATCGATCCACTCGTCATCATGGATCGTTATGGGACCGACGCTTGCCGCATGGCTCTGCTGCTCTCGGCATCGGCGGGCGCCGACATCGCACTAAAAGAAGACCGCATGGAATCGGGCCGGGGTTTCGCGAATAAACTCTGGAACGCGTCGCGGCTCATCTTTATGAACATGGAGCGGTCAGGGGTGACGAAGTGGACTCCGGGAATCCCAGCGGAGCCGCCGACCACCGAAGACGGATGGATCCGGGACCGCCTGAATTTTTGCACGAAAACAGTGAACGACAGCTTGGCGGCGCATAGGTACCACGAAGCGGGCCAGGTGCTCTGGGATTTCATTTGGCACGAATTCTGTGATTGGTATCTCGAGGTGAAGAAGCTTCGGTTCGAGGAGCATTCGGGGCAGGATAAGCACTGGTCCGAGATGCTCAACACATATGAGCAGATCTTAAGGCTGCTGCATCCATTTATGCCGTTTATTACGGAAGAACTCTGGCAGCGGTTGATGATGATGTCGAGCGCAGAGCACCCGGCTTCAGTTTCACTCGCCGCGTATCCGCAGCATGAGGAAAGGCCGGCAAGTGGCGGGCGGGCGCAAGATTTTGTCAAATTGCAGAAGGTCATCTCGGCCGCCCGGGAGCTGCGGGCCGATAACAAAGTCGAACCGAAAGCCGTGCTTCCGGCAACGCTCTACCTGAGGGACTTTGCCTTTTCCGATGGGGACTTAAGCGCGATAGCGAGTCTTTCGAAGCTTAGCCTGGTGCAGAGTTCGGGCGCTCTCGGAGAGCAGAAGGGACTTATCCAATCTACGGCTGAATTCGATCTGCAGATCGAACCGCCGGGTCACGCGAAGAACGGAGCGTTAACGCCCGAGAGGCGGGCTCGCATCTTGAAAGAAAACACCAGCCTCCGGCAGGCAATCGCAAATTCCGACCGCCAACTGGGCGACGAGACCTTTCTGGGGCGGGCGCCCGAGAAGGTAGTGGTCAGTCTCCGGACTAAGCGCGCAGACTACCTGGCACAGCTCGAAGCAAACGAAAAGCTGCTTGAGGGCGGCGAGTAGCGCATGTTCGATATAGCGCAGCGCGAAGTTTCGGACGCGGTCGAGCGAGCGCTGGCGGAAGACATTGGACCCGGTGATGTCACATCCAGCCTTACAGTTCCGCCTGGTTTGCAGGCGCACGGTCGTTTTATTGCGAAAGAGGATTTCGTTCTTGCCGGGATTGAACTGCTCACGCTCATCTATCGCGCCCGCGGGGGCGCCAAACTCCAGATCCTGAAGCCCAGCGGGTCTGCTATTCAGGAGGGCGATACGCTTGCGACGGTTGCAGGTTCCGCTGCGACGCTACTCGAATGCGAGCGTGTCGCGCTCAACTTTCTCCAGCGGCTGAGCGGGGTAGCGACTCTCGCCCACAAACACCTCGACGCCGTTGCCGGCACAAAAACCAAGGTTCTCGATACGCGGAAGACTACTCCGGGCCTGCGTCTGCTCGAGAAATATGCCGCGCACGCCGGGGGTGCGACCAATCACCGTCAGGGCCTGTTCGACGCAGTCCTTATTAAGAACAATCACATCACCGCCGCGGGCGGCGTGCGAAACGCGTTGGCCAAGGTGAACGGATTTGACGGCCCGGTGGAGATCGAGGTTCGCAGCAGACAGGAACTGGAAGAGGCGCTTGCCTGCGGCGCACGGCACCTGCTGCTCGACAACCTTACGCCGGCTGAAGCGCGCGAATGGATTCTACATATCGATGGCCGCGCGACCGCCGAGCTATCCGGCAACATCAATCTCACCAACATTCGCGCGTACGCTGAAGCCGGGCCCGATTACATTTCGTGTGGCGCAATCACACATTCGGCGACCGCGGTCGATATCAGTTTCAGACTCGAGCTCGACCAATCCTGATGCCGCTCGACATCGACAAGATTCGCGGGTTACGCCCGCAAACCGAGTTTCACTATTTCCCAACGATCGGCTCCACGATGACGGAGATTTCTCGCCTGCTCGCCTCGGGGAGCGGACCGGCAACGGTCGTGGTTGCCGACGAACAGACGGCTGGCATTGGACGGTTGGGCCGCTCGTGGATCTCTGAAAAGAATGCCGGCATATACACGTCGATTGTTCTGCGCCTTCCACTCTCGCCAGCGGAAATGCCAATCGCAAGCCTGTTGATCGGGCTTGCTGTAGCGGAGGCGATCGAGAAATCGAGTCACCTCGCGTGTGATCTTCGCTGGCCTAACGACGTTCTTATCGCCGATCGCAAGGTGGCTGGCATCCTGACTCAACTGGCCGACGAGAATATCATCGCCGGGGTAGGGATCAACGTAAATAACACCGCTTTTCCGGACGATCTGCGAACACCGGCGACGTCTTTGCTGCTCGCAAGCGGGGGCCGCCCGCAGAACCGGGAAAAATTATTTGCCGAACTGCTTGATTCGCTGGACGCGTTTTCGGAGCTGTTGGTCAGTAAAAGCTCCACGGCCATTCTGCGTACGTTTGCCGCCGGCTCCACGTATGTGATGAACCGCCGTGTGATCGTCGAGGAGAGCGGAATGCGCGGAACAACGGCCGGCCTGGACGATCAAGGTTTTCTGCTTGTGCGCTCTCATGACAGTGGTGTCACGCGGCGGATCTCGTCAGGCGGGATTCGACCCGATCCGGAGGCTTCGCTTTGAGCGAAACGGCCGCCTCGCTCGAGTCGGATCCGGACTGGCCGCGCAACTACTTCAACTACTTCACTGAGATCGAAGAGCACTTTCAGAGGGCGCGCGGCACCGGGCTATTCCTCATGTCACCGCTCGACTGGGCCTTGATCGAAAGTTGGAAGAACTCGGGTGTGCCGCTCGAAGCCGTTCTGAAGGGAATCGATGAGGCATTCGAGAAGTGGCGCAGCCGCAAACAGAAACGCCGGCTGGTCAATTCGATTGCGTACTGCACTCAGGCAGTCATGGAAGCGGCGCAGCGCACACCGGCGAGCCGCGCGGGAGGAGCGCCCTCGTCTACTGCTCCGTTCGAAGCCTCTGAAATTGAAGCTTTCTTGAGCAATGCCGCTTCCGCCATCGGGCAGAAACCCGAAGCTCAGTTCCACGAAATATCCGCAGCGCTTCTTACGCTGGCCGGAAAAGCCGAAGAACACGTAACCAGCCTGGAAGACCTGGAACGGCATCTGACGGTGCTTGAAGAGAAGCTGGTGGCTACTATTCGCATGTTCCAAACCGCTGAAGCGCTCTACGCACTGCGTGAGAGACTCGACCGCGAGTTGAGGCCGTACCGGGGCAAGATGACTGCGGAACAGCTCTCGATGCTTGAACGGCGCTACCTCGATACTGCTCTGCTCGAGCAGGCGCAGCTGCCGCGTCTGAGCCTGTTTTACCTTCATTGAACGCATGCGCTGTCGCATTGCTCGAGCGGAAGATACAGGGATCAAACATAGCTCAAAATGCGTATCTACTGGTAAGCTCGTGTTTCATGTCTGTCCGGATTCGCAAGAAATCAATCAGCGCTTGGCTTGCTCTGCTCGCGTTATTTTGTCTGGCAAATCCGAGCTATTCGGCCGTCGAAGTAAACAAGCTTCCAAAGCCGGCTGGGTACGTGAGCGATCTCGCGCATGTCGTCGATCCCGCGCAGCAGGAGCAGCTCGAAGCGTACTGCACAAAGGTCGAGCAGCAGCTCGGAGTCCAGTTTGCGCTGGTGACCGTGGATTCGGTCGGCGATCGTCCGATTCGCGATGTAGCCCTCGACATCGCGAGGAAGTGGGGCGTCGGAGATAAAAAGGATAACCAGGGAGTGTTGCTGCTGCTCGCAGTCCAGGATCGCAAGAGCGATATCGAAACAGGACGCGGCATTGAGCCATACATCCCCGATGGTTTCGCAGGCGGAACGCTGCGGTCTATGCGGCCGGAGTTGCAGAGCGGCAATTATGGGCAAGCCTTGATGACGGCTGCGCGCGCGATGGCGGCACAAATCGCGCAAGGGAAGGGAATCGCGTTTTCCGATGCCACACTTCCTCCGCCCGAAGAGCGTCCGACGCGGACGGCGAGCCGTGGTTTTCCATTCCCGCTGATCGTGCTGGGCATCTTTTTCGTCTTGTGGCTGCTTGGCCGAGGCGGCGGACGCCGGGGCGGTGGCTATCGCGGTGGCGGTGGTGGCGGCGGCTTCCTCACAGGTATGCTGATCGGGAATATGCTGGGCGGAGGAAGAGGTTCCGGCGGGAACTGGGGGGATGGCGGAGGCTTTGGCGGTGGCGGCTCGGGTGGTGGCGGTTTCGGTGGTTTCGGCGGTGGTGATTTCGGCGGCGGTGGCGCGAGCAGCAATTGGTAGCCGCCTGCCTGACGTGAACACGGAGGATGCTTGGAGCAGAAACTCTCTGAACTGGTTGGCCGCCTGAAAAAGGCTTTTGACGCACGCCTGGTCTCGGTCGTTCTTTACGGGTCCGGCGCTACTGGTGGTTGGGAACAGGGCGCCTCGGATCTAAATGTGCTGTGCGTTCTAGATAAAATCACGCCCAACGAATTGGGACTGGCCGAACCGATTCTCCGTTGGTGGCATGAAGCGGGAAACCCGGCGCCTCTGCTTTTGACCGCAGAGGAGGTTCGAACCTCAACCGATTGCTTTCCTATGGAATTTCGCGACATGCAGGATCATCGGCGCGTGCTGGAGGGCGTCGATGTGATCAGCGATCTGGTGGTCGATAACAAGTACTATCGGGCACAGGTCGAGCATGAGCTGCGGGCGAAGCAACTCCGTCTGCGACAACGGGCCGCGGAGGTTCTTTCGCAACCCGAACGTCTGCAGCGCCTGATGATAGATTCGGTTTCCACCTTCCTGGTCCTCGCCCGCCATGCATTGGTCCTGAAGGGGGATCCACCTTACTGGGACAAGAAAAAACTGCTGACCGCTTTGTCGAGCGTTACAGGTTCGCCGCTCAACGCAGTAGATGAGATACTGTCCCTGCGGACGTCTCCGAGGCGAGCGGCAGCACCAGAGACGGTCTCCTTATTGGGTCGTTACCTGACCGACGTTGCGGCATTGGTGCATTTTGTGGATGCACTCCAGCAGTAGGCAAAATTGAGAAATCTGAAGGAGAGGATATGAAAGCCGGAGTCATCGTCCTGGTAGTTGTAATCCTGGGTGTTCTGATCATTGGAGGCCAGCTCATGAGCGGCCGCAATACTCTGGTCACCGAGAAGAATGAAATCGATGCCAGGTGGGCGCAAGTCGATAACGATATGAAACGGCGTGCCGACCTGATTCCGAATCTGGTGGAAACAGTAAAAGGTTACGCCAAGCAGGAACAGACGGTCATCGGCGAGGTCGCAAACGCTCGAGCGGCGTTACTCGGCGCGCATAGCCGGCAGGAAGAGATCGGGGCGAACAGCCAGTTGAGCGGCGCCATCGGGCGCTTGCTGGTGCTGCAGGAAAACTATCCGCAGCTCAAGTCGAACGAGAACTTCCTGAGGCTGCAGGATGAGCTGGCAGGCACTGAGAATCGCATTGCGGTCAGCCGGCGCGATTACAATCAGGCGGTGCAGAAGTACAACACCGATGTCGAGCTATTCCCGAGAAACATTGCCGCCTCGATGTTCGGCTTCAAACCAGATGACGCGTACTTCAAGACGACCGAAGAAGAAAAGAAAGTTCCGCAGGTGAAGTTTTAAGCGCGCTGCGCTCGATGCTACGTGTCTGTGGTTTCGGAGTCATCGGCCGGCTCGCACTCCTCCGCCCGGTGACTGTAGCGCTTGAGAACGGACAGAGTCGCCGCCGAACTAAAACCTGCCGTGCGCAAGCGGCGGTAAGCAGAGGCAAGATTTTTTTCTTCTGATAAGAAAACAGGAAGATCTTTGCCCCGATACTTGCGAAGCAGCAATTTCTCGGCGAGTTCCTTTTCATCGGTGCCCGCAAACGCTCCGGCTACGGCCTGCTCGGCGATAGCCGGCGTCACTTGTTTGGAGCGCAGTTCCTGCAATACGCGAAACTGACCGAAACCCGCATTTGCCAGTCGGGAAGCGGCAAAAACTTCAGAGAACTTTTTGTCGTCGGCCAATCCGTATTCACGCAATTTGCTCATCGTTGCGTTAACATCGTCTGGTGACTCCGCGCGGCGGCGCAGTTTTTGCCTGAGTTCAGAAGCGGAGTATGCACGGTCTCCGAGCACGCGGAGCGCGTACTCCCAGAGCGCTTCCGGCGATAGCTTCTTTGGTATGCGGGGCCGAGCCATCGGTTGAAACGTTTGCTACTGTAGCACGCTCTACGAAGTGTCGGTTTGCAGCTAAAATAGCCTCATTGAGGACAAAACGTAAGGAGATTAGATATGGAGGAAAAGAACGGCTTCGGTTATTTCCTGCTTGGTTTGGGAATCGGAGTAGCGGCTGGCCTATTATGGGCGCCGAGATCGGGAGAAGAGACGCGCGCACTGCTGGCTGATAAGGCCGGCGAGGGTGCCGATTATCTGAAGAGCCGTGCGCAGGAAGGTACGGATTTCGTCAAGCAGCGCACTGACGACTTGAAGCAATCCGCTTCTGACATTTACGACAAAGGCCGTAGTTCCGTTTACCAACAGAAGGATAACCTTACGGCAGCGGTCGAAGCTGGAAAGCAGGCCTATCGCGACGCCGTCGGCGACGTTAAGGCTGCTGCATCTAAGGCGACCTCCGGCAATTCCGCCGCCAGCGCGGAGAACCTGTAGTTAGTTTCCGAGCGCAGGTATAGCAAGCTCGTCATGGATCAAAACACTCTCATCCTTGTCTTGACAGTTTTCGTTGCCGTGTCAGCGATTGCGCTGCTGATTCAAGCGATCGCACTCGTCGGCGTATTTGTGATCGCAAGGCAGGTGCGGACCAAGCTCTTCGGCGTCTGGCCGCAGGTCGAAGAAATCGTCGGGATTGCCAAGAGAACAACTCAGGGCGCCGAGAAGCACATCGATCAGATTGGATCCACCAGCATCAATATGCTCGGCTTAGCCAAGCAGCAGCTCGTCCGCGTGGATGAGCTGCTGAATGATGCCTCTACCCGGGCCAAGGTACAGATGGAGCGGGCAGAAATGGTGCTTGACGACACCATGACTCGGGTTCAAAGCACCGTTTCTGTAGTGCAGCGCGGCGTCCTTCGTCCTATCAGAGAAGTACACGGAGTGTTGAGCGGCGTTCGTACCGCAATTCAGCATCTTGGACGAAGTTCCCGCTCTACGGTCGACCATGCCACGTCGGACGAAGAGATGTTTATCTAGGCGCCGCTCGGCTGCGATTATCCCTCCGATCGGCCCCGAGCTTTGTTAGCATGGGGATCGTCTCTCAGGCAAAGATGAATCTGGTCAACTACCATTTCAAAGCTGCAACAGGCTTCGGTGCGGTGATTGATGGATGCGTTGCCAGCAGTAGTGCAGGACAGGTTGCCCGTGACCTTATAAAGCAGGGTCTGATTCCGGTGCGCATTTGGCCGGAGCACCCGCCCAAGGCGGCTTTCGACCTACGAGGGCTCGCAACCGCACTTGGCCGCTGGATTGGCAGATGGCGGGCATCCTTCCACAACCCTTAGCAGCTTGTTTGGCGTTATCGGAAAAGCCGGACCGCCAAAAGGGCTCTCGTTTCCTTCCAGCTGCGCGATAACTCAGTAGCAGCCATGAATCCAAGACCTCGGGCCGGCGAGTCATTCGTCGGCATTGTACTTACCATCTTGACCCTCGTCCTCCTCTCATGCGGATTGCTAAGGGTTGTGGGGCTGATCTTCGCGGCCCCAGGGCACGAACAGGTGCAAGGGCCATTCGAGCAGCAGTCAGCGGACGACCTGGTAACAGGTCACGCGTAAGGCCTTAGTCTCTATACCCTCAATGGTGCTTGGGTGACGTCATCTCCTCGGGCTTAACCCACTCATCGAACTCTTCGCCCGTCAGGAAACCCAGCTTGATAGCCGCAGCCCGCAGGCTTGAATGGTCAACGTGGGCGGTATGAGCGATCTTCGCGGATTTGTCGTACCCGACCCGCGGGCTCAGCGCCGTGACCAGCATGAGCGAGTTTCGAACGTACCTGTCGATCTGGCTCCGGTTTACTTCGATCCCTGCCGCACAATGCTCTCGGAAGCTGCGGCAGCTGTCCGTCAACAAGCGCACAGAATTCAGGAAGTTGAAGATCATGACCGGTTTAAAGACGTTGAGCTCGAAATTGCCTTGCGAGCCCGCGAAGCCGATAGCTGCGTCGTTCCCCATAACCTGGACGGCGACCATGGTCATGGCCTCACATTGGGTCGGGTTCACCTTCCCCGGCATGATCGACGATCCGGGCTCATTCTCAGGAATGAGGATTTCGCGCAATCCGCAGCGCGGACCGGAGGCGAGCCAGCGCACGTCGTTGGCAATTTTCATCAGGGAGGCCGCAAGCGTTTTCAACGCGCCACTGGCTGCGACAATCTCGTCATGCGCCGAGAGTGCGGCGAATTTGTTGGGATGCGAACGGAAAGGTAAGCCGGTCAACTCGGCGATCTTTTTCGCGGCGGCTTCGGCGAACTCCGGAGGAGCATTGATCCCGGTCCCGACAGCAGTACCGCCGATCGCCAGGTCGAGAAGGCCATCGAGGGCATTGTTCAAACGGGCGACATCGCGGTCGAGCAGCGCCACCCAACCCGAGAACTCCTGGCCCACGGTGAGCGGAGTGGCGTCCTGCAGATGCGTGCGGCCGATCTTTACTATGTCTCCGAATTCCTCAGCTTTACGGTGCAGGACATCCCGCAGTTGCTCGACGGACGGAACAAGGCGTTCTTTCAACTCAGTAGCGGCGGCAATGTGCATGGCAGTCGGGAAAGTATCGTTCGACGACTGCGACATGTTGACGTGATCGTTCGGATGAACGGGCTTTTTGCTCCCTTTCGTGCCGCCGGCAAGCTCAATCGCGCGGTTCGAAATGACCTCGTTGGCATTCATGTTGGTCTGTGTTCCGCTACCCGTCTGCCAGATTCGGAGCGGGAACTCTTTGTCGAGCGTACCGGCAATCACC
Organism: Terriglobia bacterium; assembly: GCA_963723645.1. Taxonomy (GTDB): domain Bacteria; phylum Acidobacteriota; class Terriglobia; order Bryobacterales; family Bryobacteraceae; genus Bog-105. The sequence goes on along the minus strand of CAVRRR010000001.1, from coordinate 879,409 downwards.
TCGTCCGCCGCCCTTACGATATACGTGGTCTTCTCCTCATCGAGCTTTCCGAGGTCGCGGTTTACTTCGGCGGCAGCTCGCTTGAGAATCCCGAATGCCCGAATGAGTTCCGGGGGCATCCGATCGTCGCCAATGTCGAAAAAATGCAGCGACCGCTGCGTTTGCGCCCCCCAATAGCTCTCTGCGGCCACCTCGATCGGGCCCATGCTGTCTGATTCGATGCGCTTGGAGGGTTCCATCTTCTCCATTTTCCAACGTCGGGAAACCGCAAGAGTTTATCCATTCCAAAACGGGGAGGAGTGTTTACCGTGATACCATCGAACGAGATTCAAAAAAGTGCCGTTGTGGCCTCGAAAACCTTGCCGCTGAACGTGTGAGCCAGCGTCTCACCGCTGCGGAAAGCGATGACGAGGGTCTGAGCGACGGCGCCCTGCATGCTAAAGGAACGGGTAATACATAGTCTGGCGTAATGGAGATCGTTCCCTCGATATTTGCCGCGGACTTCACACGGTTGGGCGAACAGATCCAGAACGTTCAGCAGGCCGGCGTCCAAATGCTCCATGTAGATATCATGGACGGGCATTTTGTCCCCAATTTCACGATGGGGACGCCAATAACTGAATCCATCCGGCGCTCTTTCGACGTCAAACTCGATCATCACCTCATGATCGAGGACCCAGATACGTACGCTCCGATCTTCATAAAAGCCGGCGCGGATTGCGTCAGCGTACATTATGAGGTCTGTCGCAATCTGGATCGCACGCTGCACATGATCCAGGATCACGGGGCTCGGGCGGGTGTGGCGATCAATCCCGCCACGCCGGTCATTCTGCTTGAGAATGTGCTGGATATTGCAGATTACGTGCTGGTCATGAGCGTCAATCCGGGCTATGGAGGGCAGACGTTTATTCCGAATTCCTTGCGGAAGGTGGAAGAACTGGTGCGGATCCGTACGGTGCGCAAGCTGGATTTTCGCATCGAGATCGATGGCGGAGTAGGGTCCGAAAATATTGCGGATGTTGCGCGCGCCGGGGTGGATTGGGTCGTGGCAGGCTCGTCGGTCTTCAGAGAGGCCGATCCTGCCCAGGCTGTACGCGACCTGCAACGCACTGCCGAAGAGGCATTTCAAATTAAGGTTTAGCGTTTATATGTCTTTTTTCTCACCAAGATCTCACGGGACGGCACTGCTTGTGCTGGCTGCGGGATGTCTCGCGACGTCGTGTTTCCACAAGAAGTATGAAACACCGATCACCAAGAACACGCAGCAGCCCGACAAGGTGTTGTTCGATCAGGCGATGAAGGACATCGAGCACGGGCGGTACGAAACGGCTCGCATTTCGCTCCAAACGCTGATGAACACCTACGAATCGAGCGAGTTCATGGCCAAGGCCAAGCTCGCCGTGGCGGACAGCTGGTATCGGGAAGGCGGCGCAAACGGAATGGCGCAGGCCGAAGCGGAATACAAAGACTTTCAACTGTTCTATCCCAACATGGAGGAGTCGGCGGAGGCGCAAAACCGGATCTGCGACATCCACTATAAAGAGATGGATAAGAGCGACCGCGACTGGACCCAGACTGTGCAGGCCGAGTCGGAGTGCCGGGCGCTCATCGTGCAGTATCCGAACAGCAAATTCGTCCCGCAGGCCTCTCAGCGGCTGCGCGACATTCAGGAGAGTCTGGCCGAACACGAATTCGTAGTGGGCAACTTCTACTGGCGTCGTGAAATGAATCCGGCCGCAGCGAACCGGCTGAACGCTGTCGTCGACCAGTATCCTCTTTACAGCAAGGCGGGTGAAGCGCTGTTTGAAGCGGGTGACGCTTACTCGAAGATGGGCCCCCGGTTCCGCAACTCGGCAGCAGACATGTTCTCGCGCGTGGTGAGTGAATACCCGCTTAGCAACCGCGCTGAGGATTCGAAAAGACGCTTGGAAGATATGGAAAAGCCGATCCCGAAGGTGGATCAGGCTGCCCTCGATCGTGAGAAATACGACGAAGCGAACTACCACCATCCGGGGATCCTAAGCCGCTCGATGTCCCTCATGCATAGCGGCCCGGACGTGACCCATGCAGCGAAATCCGGCGCCCCGACAATGACCGATCCGAAGCGCACGATTCCGGCCAGTGTCCCGGTCGTGGCGAATGCTGAAACCGGCACCGGCCCGGGAGCGGGTTCGGGTACGTCGGAGGTGACCGCGTCCACGGTGGGAGCCAATAGCGCCCTCGACAAAAATCCCGATGCGCGGACCAGCGGAACCGCAAGTGCCGCTACTGGCGGTACCCAGGCGGCTAGCCAGCCCGCCGCCAATCAGCCTCTGCCGACTAATCGCGATGCCGACCTGAAGAAGTATCGCGAGCGCATGGCCAAGAAGCAGGAAAAGCTGGACAAGAAGAAAAAGAAGAAGGAAGGCGATGAATCCGTTGGGACGGTCCAGCAAAGCACCGCCCAGTCCCAGGTGAACCAGAGTAACGGGGCACAAAACGCGCAGACGTCGCCGGGCGTGTCGAATGCCACTTCTCCGACTGCCACGACCAACCCTGCAAATCCTTCTGCCAATCCGCCTCAGCAATGAGCCGGATCCTGCTGGCCGACGACAGCCCGCAGGCCCTGCGCCTGGCAGAACAAATTCTGAAGGAGCAGGGCTGCGAAGTGGTCAGCGTGACGGACGGCGCGACCGCGTTGCGTCGTTTGCATGACGTCAATCCTGACCTGTTGATCGCGGACGTGTTTCTGCCCACTCGAAATGCCTTCGAAGTGACACGATTTTTGCGCTCGCAGGAGCAGTACCGGCACTTGCCCGTGATCTTTGCCGCGGCTCCGGCCGATGAATTCAACGAGCAGGACGCAACCAACGCCGGGGCCGACGTCATTCTACGCAAGCCCTTCGAAGCTTCTGCCCTGCTCGGCGCTGTGCAGAAGCTGCTCGAGAAAGCCGCCGCGCTTCGCCAGATCAACGGCGATACAAAGTCTGCCGCCTTCGACCGCGACGCGATTCAAGCGGCGGTGACGCTCGCTCTCGATAGCGCCATGCCGGCCCTGATCGAAGAGCTGACTGAGCGAGTGCTGCTGGCTCTATCGCATGAGAGGCATCTCAGTTGACCGTCATCCGAAGCAACTTCGTGCTTGGCCCGGCATGCTCAACACCCCACCATTGATCGGCCGGCAAAGCCGCGCATCCTAGAATTGTAGGAGCCAGGCCGCTTGGCCTTTCCTAATTACCCATGCCCGAAAATACCTTCGATATCGTTTCCAAGATTGACCTTACTGAGGTGCTCAACGCCGTCCAGCAGACGTCGAAGGAAGTCCAGACTCGCTATGACCTCAAAGACAGCAAGTCATCCGTTGAGCTTAACGAAAAAGACAACAAAATCCTGCTGGCCAGCTCGGACGAGTACAAACTCAAGGCCGTCACCGAGATCCTGGGGCAGAAACTCGTCAAGCGCAACGTTCCGCTGAAAGGATTGGAGTACGGCAAGATCATCCCCGCATCCGCGGGCAGCGTGCGGCAGGAAATCACGCTCCAGCAGGGCATCTCGACCGAAAAAGCCAAAGAGATTGTCAAACTCGTCAAAGACAGCAAGCTCAAGGTACAAGCCAGCATCCAGGGCGATGTCGTGCGGATCAGCGGCAAAGACCGCGACACCTTGCAGCAAGCTATCGCGCTTCTCAAAGGCAAGGACTTCGGTATCGACATGCAGTTCACGAATTACCGCAGCAACTGATGGCGCGCCGCATAGAAACACTCTTTCTCAAAGGGCCGGCGGGTCGGCTGGAAGCTCTTCTCGAAGAACCGGAGAATGCCGAACCGGCGGAAGCGGCGGTAGTGTGCCACCCTCACCCGCAGTTTGGCGGCACAATGCATAACAAGGTGGTGTACCGGATCGCTCGCGGGCTGCGCAAGACGGGCTGCGTCGTGCTTCGCTTCAACTACCGCGGAGTGAACTTAAGCGAAGGTACGTATGACGAAGGGCTGGGCGAGACCGAAGACGCTCGTTCGGCTCTGCGGGAGCTGCAGGCTCGTTATCCTGGCCTGGCAATCTTTTGCGCTGGTTTCTCCTTTGGCTCCCGGGTGGCCTTGCGCCTTGCCTCTTCGGAAGAGAGCGTCGGACGCGTTCTCGTCGTAGGTTTCCCGACACGCATCCCCGACGTCGATTTTGCCTACCATGTAACAGTCCCGAAATACTTCATCCAGAGCACGCAAGATGCTTTCGGCCCGCGTCCGCAGGTCGAAAGCTTCTACGCCTCGCTAGCTGAGCCTAAACGGATCGAGTGGGTGACTGCCGGTGATCATTTCTTCGCTGGCGCCCTGGATCAGTTCGAGGCTGCCGTCGAAAGGGTTGGGCTTGAGCGCCCTGCCTCTCAGATGTTGCGCATCTGACGTTCAACCATCCGGGCGGCGCGCTGGCTGATCATGTCGGCCACCTTGCTCAGCAGTTCCGGTAAAGCCTGAGGCTTGATCAAAACCGGGCGCCGAAGGTCGGTTCGTCTGTTCTGATAGGTGGTTAGAATCGCAGTGGCCGGCTTGTAATCCATAAGTCGCGCGTGCGCCAGCACCTTCAAGCCCGCTTCGGGCGATTCCATCTGCAAATCACTCAAAACGAGTTCGTACTGCTTCTCGTCCAGTTTTCCGACTGCTTCCGCTGCGGACGCTGCCGCATCCACCAGATAACCACCCGCTTCGAGAACCGCTTTCAGAGTGAGGCGAGCGGGCACATCGTCATCCACCAGCAGCACTCTTGCCAGTTGGAGTTCCCGGCCCAATGGTGTTCGCTCTCTCTGCAACATGGTGGCCATTCCGCCTACAGTGTAAACGAAAAAGCCAGAATTTCGATGGGGTATTTCCTTAGTTTTAGAAAGCTTTTAGAACTAACATGAATCACATAGGCGAATTTCCAAATACTCTCCGGAAAATTTTATCGACATTCGTGAGCTGGCGTTCTAACGAAAAAGTGCGGTTGAGCTGCTCGGGCGTTAAATGGCTGGCAACCGCCGGGTCAGCCGCGATCGCGGCCAGGAAATCGCTTTCCTGCTCCCATGCCCTCATGGCATGTTGCTGGACGAGTGCGTAGGCCTCTTCACGCAACATGCCTGCTGCCGCCAGATCCAGCAGAAGCTGACCGGAAAACACCAGCCCTTTCGTGCTCTCCAGATTGCGCCGCATTCGCTCCTTATCGACAACCAACCCTGCAATCAGCCAGTCCGTCTTGCTCAGTAGGTAATCGGTCAGGATCGTGGAATCGGGCAACACCACGCGCTCGACGGACGAGTGCGAGATGTCCCGCTCGTGCCAGAGCGGCACGTTCTCGAACCCTGCCTGGGCGTTAGCTCGCACGACGCGCGCCAAACCTGAGATCTGCTCGCACGTGATCGGGTTGCGCTTGTGGGGCATCGCGGACGACCCCTTCTGTCCCGCGGCAAACGGTTCGAATGCCTCTCGCACCTCCGTCCGCTGCAGGTGCCGAATCTCGACCGCGATCTTGTCCAGGCTCGAAGCCACGCCGGCGAGTGTCGCCAGGTAGTGAGCATGCAAATCGCGCGAGAGAACCTGCGAACTAATCGGCGCCGCCTGCAAACCGAGGCGCGCACAGATCTTCTCCTCCGCCTCCGGCCCAATGTGCGCGAATGTGCCTACCGCGCCCGAGATCTTGCCAACTCGCATCTCTTCGGCCGCGCTCTCGAACCTCGTCCGGTTCCGCTCGATTTCGTCCCACCACAAAGCCGCCTTCAATCCAAAGGTAATCGGCTCCGCGTGCATTCCATGTGTGCGTCCGATCTGGACCGTATCCTTGTGCTCCCATGCCAGCTTCTCGAGCGAAGCGGCGAGCGCTGCCAAATCGGCCGCGATCAAAGCCGAGGCGTCTTTGATCTGCAGCGCCTGCGCCGTATCCACCACGTCGTTCGAAGTCAGCCCATAGTGCAGCCAGCGCGAATGCTCCGCTGCGCCTGCCGCCCGCAGACGCTCCGCCACTGCCGTCGTAAACGCGATCACGTCATGCCGCACCTCGCGTTCGATCTCGTGTATCCGTTCGAGGTCGAAGCCCGCATGCGCCCGCAGCGCTTCTGCCGCAGCCGGCGGCACATCGCCCAATTCGGCCAGCGCTTCGGCCGCGGCCAGCTCCACTGCAAGCCAACATTCGTATTTGTGCTGCTCGCTCCAGATCGCGCCCATTGCCGGGCGCGTATAACGTCGAATCATCCTCTATCCATTGTGAAGCGTGGCCTGAACGAAAAAAGGGCCGCCCGCAGGCAAGCCCCTTTCCTAAACGTATTTGCGTTGGCCGGCTTACTTCTCCGGCAGCATTGCGCGCCAACTGAGCTTTTTGGTCCTGCTCCGATGCGTCTTTAGTAGTAGAACACTTCCGATTGCACGCCCGGCTCGGCAACCACGAGACGAGTAAACAGGGTCCGGCCCTCGAGCGCATCGAATCCCATCCGCCGCACCAGCTCCGGATGATTATTGTGCTCGCTGACATGGCCCAGAATGACGGTCGAGACCCGGCCGTCGAGATCCTGGCGAATGAAGCGGGCGGCCACTTCATTCGAAAGATGCCCTCGCCGGCTCATCACACGCTGCTTCACCGACCAGGGATACGGCCCGACCCTCAGCATCTCGAGATCGTGATTCGATTCCAGAATCAGCACGTCCGTATCCCGAAAATGAATCCGCAGCGAATCCGGAATGTAGCCGAGATCGGTGGCAAAGGCAACTTTGATGCCGTGCGCCGTCACCGTGTAGCCGACTGGATCGGCTGCATCGTGCGGGATCGTGAAGCTCGCGACGTCGAAATCACCCACCGTGAATCCGCAGCCTGCCTGAAATTCCTCGGTTGCGTGGGGTGTCTCGCCCCACTCGAGACATGGCGCGGTGCCCTTCGTGACATAAACCGGAAGCCGCCCTTCGCACAGCTTCACGAGCGTGGCGAGCCCGCACGTGTGATCGCCATGTTCGTGCGTGATCAGCACTGCATCGAGCCGGGCAATATCTTCCCCGATCGCCGCCAGCCGTTTCCCAAGTTCCCGGCGGCTGATTCCCGCATCGATGAGCAGGCGTGTCCGGTCGGTCGCAATGAACACCGAATTCCCCGTGCTGCTGCTCGCGAGTACGCAGATCTTAACGATAACGACCTCTGCAGGCTGACTGTCCCGGTACGAGCGCGACCGCACTCTTCAACACTCGTTACCCCCCACCACCACGAAACGTGTCGTCTACATCCAACACAACGTTATAACAAATGTGGCACGAATTGTTTCCACCACCGGTACTATCCGTCTTTCTACAATGATGGCTATGAAAGCACGCGTCTACGTTTCGATGAAGCCCACCGTTCTCGACCCCCAGGGACAGACGATCTGTTCGGCTCTCCAGGGTCTCGGGCACCGGGAAGTGGCTTCCGTCCGGCAGGGCAAGTACTTTGAAATCGACTTTGCCGATGGTGTGGCGCGCGATTCTGCCGCGCAGGCTCTCGACGCGATCGCCCGCGACGTCCTCTCTAATCCCGTTATCGAGGAGTACCGGATCGATCTCCTCTAGCGAGCCTGGCTGGTTACCATTTCGAGCAGCTTCAGAGTCGTGGCCCAGTTTCGCGCCGTGCTGGTCGTCTCCAGCTTTGAATCGAAATAGGCATTCGTCAATTTCGTTCGCGCCATGCCGTTCGGAAGAAGTAGATAGATCTCCCGGCCCACTAGGCGGAAGGAATCTCCCGGCGACCGTTCGGGGTCCAGACTGTGAACCGCCGTTTCGCTCGGTTTGTCTGCAAGGAAATAGACATGCAGCCGCCCGTCTTCTTGCCCGGTGGGCTCGGCGAAGGGGTTCGCGCCAACGGCTTTCTGCATCTCCGCCGCGGAACGTAGAATCACCGGCACGCGAGGCCCCATCCGGGCGGCGATCTCCGCCTGTACACGGGCGGCGAGCCGGTCCACCCCCGTTCTCGGGCCGCGAAAGATCACATTCCCGCTCTGAATATAAGTTGCGACGTCCCTACATCCACAATCGACAAAGATTTCTGTCAACTGCTTCATCGGTACCCGGTTCTTCCCGCCTACGTTGATGCCGCGCAGCAGCGCAACGTACTTTTCACCCGGCGAGTCTTCTTTCAAAACGGCCATCGGCAGCAATGCCCCTCTTCTTCCTGTGATCCCGGTTTCGGAGGTTTCGCCGGTTCGGAGCTTTCTTAGATCCGAATGGCCTCCAGACCCCTTAGACTAGTAGTACTCTAGATTTCCCTATGTGTGGAATTGTTGGCTACATCGGCAGCCGTGAAGCGGTGCCCATTATCGTGGACGGCTTGCGGCGGCTCGAATACCGCGGCTATGACTCGGCCGGCGTCGCGGTCCTGAACGGAACGAGCGCACTTGAGGTGCGCCGCGCATCGGGTAAGCTGCGCAATCTCGAAGATGTGATTCGCGAGAAGCCGCTGTCGGGCTCTTACGGCATCGGCCACACGCGCTGGGCAACGCATGGGCGCCCCACTGAAGAGAATGCCCACCCGCACCGCGACTGCCACGGCCGCATTGTTGTCGTCCACAACGGCATCGTCGAGAACTATCTCGCTTTGCGCAAGCAGTTGACTGCCGAGGGCCATACCTTCAAGACGGAAACCGACACGGAGGTCATCGCCCACCTCGTCGAGAAGTATTTGAACGGGAGTCTGGAATGCGCCGTCCGCCAGGCAATCAAGGAGGTGCACGGCGTTTTCGCCATCAGCGTCATCTCGAGCACGGACCCGCACAAGATCGTAGCTGCCCGCTCTGGACCGCCCGTCGTTGTGGGCTTGGGGCAAGACGAGTTCTTTGTCGCGTCTGACGTGCCTGCCATTCTGAGCCACACCCGCGACATGTTCTTCCTGAATGACGGTGATGTGGCGGTGCTCACGCCCGGTGGCGTACAGCTGACCGACTTCGATGGCAAGGTCGTTCGCCGCCAGCTTACGCGCATCCTCTGGGATCCGGTGATGGCCGAAAAGGGCGGCTATAAGCATTTCATGCTCAAGGAGATCTTTGAGCAGCCGCGCGCCGTGAAGGACACCATGCTTGGCCGCATCGGCCTCGAAAGCGGACGCGTTTTTCTCGATGAGGTGGATATTCCGGAAGCCGACTTCCGCGCCTTCGAACAGGTCAAGATCATTGCGTGCGGAACCAGTTGGCACGCGGGGCTGGCAGGCAAATTCATCATCGAGCGCCTCGCGCGCATCCCGGTCGAAGTAGATTACGGCAGCGAGTTTCGCTACCGCGACCCGATTATCCAGCCCAACACCCTCACCATCGTCATTTCGCAATCGGGAGAAACCGCCGATACGCTCGCCGCCCTGCGCGAAGCCAAGAGCAAAGGCTCGAAGACGCTCGCCATCTGCAACGTTGTCGGGTCCATGATCACGCGCGAAGCTGCCGGCATGCTGCTCACCCACGCCGGCCCGGAAATCGGTGTGGCCTCCACCAAGGCTTTCACTTCGCAGCTCACGGCCTTGCTGATCCTCGGCATGTACCTCGGTCAGGTGCGCGGCACTCTCAGCAACAAGGATTCCTGCACCCTGGTCCAGGAGTTGGCTCATATACCCGGCAAGCTCGAACACATCCTGGCCCAAAACGATGCCTACGACGATCTCGTGAAGGATCTTTTCCGTGCCCAGGACTTCCTCTACCTGGGCCGCGGGATCCATTTCCCGATCGCTCTCGAGGGCGCGCTCAAGTTGAAAGAAATCTCCTACATTCACGCCGAAGGTTACCCGGCGGGCGAGATGAAGCATGGACCGAATGCCCTGATCGACGAAAACCTGCCGGTGGTGGTCCTTGCGACCCGCGACCCGGAGTCGGAAGAGAGCCGGGTCCACTACGAAAAGACGCTGTCGAATATCCAGGAAGTAAAAGCCCGCAGCGGCCGCGTGGTCGCAATCGCCTGCGAGGGAGACGAGGAGGTCGCGAAGATGGCCGACCACCTTATTACTATCCCTGTCACCCGCGAACTGCTGCTTCCGCTTCTTGAGATGATTCCGCTGCAGTTGCTTGCTTACCACATCGCGGTCCGGCGCGGCTGCGATGTCGATCAGCCGCGGAATCTGGCCAAGAGCGTTACAGTCGAATAGCACCGATCCATTCGGCGATCGTCCGGCGCGCTTTGACCGCTTGCGCCAGTTCGAAATCGGCGTCGGGCCAGGCGGCAAATCCGTGATTCACGCCTCGAACGCATAAATAGGTCACCGGTACGCCGGCCCGTTCGAGGCGGCGTGCATACTCCTCGCCTTCGTCGCGTAAAACGTCATACTCCGCCGTGATGACCAGCGCGGGCGGCAGATTGGCGAAGTCTCCAGCGGCCAGCGGCGCCGCATACGCGTACTTCGCCTGCCCGGGCTCGCTCAGGTAAGAATTCCAGAAATGGATCATGCCGGCTCGGGTAAGCCCATAACCTTCGCCGTACTCGAGATACGAAGGCGTCGGCGGATCGTAGTATCCCGCTACCGGCCATAGCATAATCTGGCCGGCCAAGGGAATGCCTTCGCCCCGGTCCCGGCGCATCTGTGCCACGACCGCCGCCAGGTTGCCTCCGGCGCTGTCACCCGCCACGATGACGCGTCGCGTATCTCCCTGCCGCTGAGTTGCTTCGGCGAATACCCAGTCCGTTGCCGCCAGGCAGTCCTCCGGAGCTGCCGGAAACTTATGCTCCGGCGCGCGCCGGTAATCCACCGACACCACCACCGCTCGGCTTTCCGCCGCAATAAGCCGGCAAAACTGGTCATGCGACTCTATGTTTCCGTTCACCCAGCCGCCACCGTGGAAATAGACGACTACCGGAAATGGCCCTTCGCCCGCGGGCGATCGGTAGATCCGGACAGGAATGCTCCGGCCCTCCTGTGGCACGCGCTCATCGGTTACGGAAAGGTCCGCTCGCGCGATCGCCTTTTGCCTGGCGACCAGTTCGGCCAGCATCGACCGCGCTTCCTCTGCGGTCAATTTTTCGGAGGGCTTCGCGCCCGCTGCCGCCGTCGCGTCCAACCGGCTCCGAATGCTGGGATCCAACGCCATAGAACGATTCTAAGTTCATGGCAATTTGAGCTTTGGCTGCATGCACTTACGCCTTGCAAATGGCTACTGTTTTTCACAACTTAAGTCTATGATTTCTCATACCACGGGTTGATTTACGGGTACGTAAAAAAGTTGGTACAAACTCCCCCAATTCGATTACACTGTTCCCTGGTGGTGTGAGTTACAGCTACGTTTCCTAAGCAGGGGGTCTGCCGGAAATGTGGTTCAGTGTTACTTCCAAGGAGAAGTCGAGGTTTATGGTTAGTCCACGTAAGGGTCTTCTGACTTGCCTGTGTATGGCAGTTGCCCTGCTTGCGTTCCCGCTGGATCGGGCAAATGCGCAGCAGGTTTTCGGCAGTATCATCGGTACGGTTACCGATCCGAGCGGGTCTGCCGTTGCCAACGCCAAGGTCACCATTACCGACGTGACGAAGAGCACGTCGTCCGATGTCACGACTAATGAATCCGGCCAGTATTCGAAAGGCCAGCTCATCCCTGACCAGTACAAGGTCACAGTGGAAGCGCCGGGGTTCCAGAAAGTCGTGTCGAGCGAGATGACTGTTCAAGTCGACCAGGCGACACAGTTCAATGCAGCCATGCAGGTCGGTAACGTCGATCAGACTGTCGAGGTCACGGCCGCGGCGCCGCTGCTGCAAACCGATCGCGCCGACGTCGCCCAGACCTTTACTTCGCAGCAGATCTCGCAGCTTCCGAGCATCGGGCGTAATCTGCAGGCGTTCACGCTTTTGAATCCCGGGACCGTTTCGACGGGCTGGCAGCACGCCGCGGACGAGAACCCACAGGGCAGCGTACAGATGATCGTAAATGGCCAGTTGTTTGATAGCACCGGGTATTATCTCGACGGCACGATCAACCAGGACCCGATCTTAGGAATCATCGTTATCAATCCGACGTTCGACTCCGTGAACGAAGTTAAACAGGCGAATCAGGATTACGACGCTGAATATGGTTACACGTCAGCCGGTGTAATGACGTACTCGACCAAGTCCGGTACGAATGCGTTACACGGTGACGCTTTCGAATACCTCTTCGTGAATACTCCCGGATTTCAGGATTTCGGCCGTAATCCGTTCAGTCAGAACACGGGTCTACCGGGCCACCCTGGGTCTTTCACGCCCACTACGCGCCAGAACCAGTTCGGTGGTTCGATCGGGGGCCGCATTATCAAGGACAAACTGTTCTTCTTCGCCGATACCCAGCTGAACCGGCAGTCCATCGGCGGCTCGCTGCTGACCACGGTCCCGACGGCCCAGGAGCGGGGCATTGGACAACCCGGCGGTAACTTGAATTTCGGCGATTGGCTCGCCGTGCAGAGCGGTGGGGCGAATTATCAGATTTACGACCCAAGGACGGGTAATCCCACAACCGGCGTGGGGCGGTCCGCATTCCCGGGCAATATCATCCCAGCGGCTCTGGTAAGTCCTCAGGCCGTTAATCTCCTCCAGTACTTCCCGCTCCCCAATACGGTAGGGACAGTGGTGAATGGGGCTCCCGCTCCCTACAACAACTACGAAAACAGCGGAGCTCTTAGCAATGACGGAAACCTCTGGAACACCCGCTGGGACTATTACATCAACGAAAAAAACACGGTGTTCGGCCGCTACAGCTATGCGACGTTCCAGTTGCAGGCGCCCGGCGTGTTTGGTAACGAAGCCGGCGGTCAGGCCTTCAACAATGCCAACTATGCGGGCAGCTCAAGTACCTTCAATGAGAGCCTCGCTGCCGGTTGGACCCATACTGCGAGCGCGACGCTCATCAATGAGTTCCGCTTCGGCTACATGCGTTATCACGTAACTGACGTGCCCAACGGTTACGGCACACAGCCCGCTACCGCCGCCGGCATTCCGGGACTTAATCTGGACACTACTTATACTTCCGCGCTGCCTTACTTTGAAATCGATAATCCAAACGGCGCTACGACTAGCATCGGTTACGCCTTAGGAAACAATACACATTGCAACTGCCCCCTCGATCAGTTAGAGCGGCAATACCAGTTTGTCGATAACATTAGCAAGGTTCACGGGAATCACAACTTCAAATTTGGCGCGGATGTTCGTTATGCTCTCAATCTGCGGGTCCCGAGCGATAATCACCGAGCAGGCCAGCTGATCTTTAACAATAGCTATACCGGCGACGTTCCTTCGATAGGCGGCAACCCCGTCGGCGGAAACGCGACAGCTAACTTCCTGCTAGGCGCGGTAACTAGCTTCCAGCGATATGTGAGCTCTAGCACAGATGCGCAAGAGCGTCAGAAGCGTCTCTTCTGGTATGCGCAGGACGAGTGGCGGGTGACTCCGAAACTCACCTTCACCTACGGCTTGCGCTGGGAATGGGTCTTTCCTGAAACCGTCAACGCGGTCGGCAACGGCGCCGAGTTGAACGTGAACACGGGCCAGATGGACGTCTTCGGTGTGGGCCTGACTTCGATCCACGGCTATCAGAACATGAACTGGCACAACTTTGCGCCTCGTGTCAGCGTGGCCTACCAGATGACCCCGAAGACAGTGATTCGCGCCGGCTACGGTTGGAGTTATAGCCTTGGCACCTTCGGCAATAACTTCGGCCACAATGTGACTCAGAACCCTCCGATTCTCGTTAATCAAACCCTGAGCCAGAATTCACCCGGTGGCTGTCCCACCAACTTCTGCGACGTCTTCAATCTCGCCCAGGGCCCGCCGGCGAATAACAACGCCATTTACCAGCCCGGTCCGGATGGAACCTACAAGTGGCCGGGGACGACCGTCAGTGCGTTTACCCGTCCCGGAACACTGACCATGCCGACCGTTTACGCCTATAACTTCACGGTGCAGCGGCAGATCACCAGTAAGTTCGTGGTCTCCGGCGGCTACGTCGGAAACTCCGGCCGTCATATGCTTCTCGGCACCGACGAGAACTTCAACATCAACCAGCAGTTTTTCATCCCCGGTTCATCGTCCAGTAATACGGGAACGTATCCGTTTGCTGGTCTCCTCGGTCCGCGATACAACTACGGCTGGACCACCGGTGTGAACGACTTCTGTAATTGCGCGAACAGCCAATACAACTCCTTCCAATCTCTGTTTAAGGTGAATGCCGCCGCAGGCTACACTCTGCAGGGCAACTACACCTATCAAGTCGTGAAGGGCGATGGCTGGGGCGGGAACGAAGCCTATACCTTCCTCTATGACCGCCCGCTTGGCTACGGAAACAACGCTCTTATGCCGCATAACCAGGTAGTGCTGGCCCAGAACTACGACATTCCCTTCGGCCGTGGCCGGAAATGGGGTGCGAACGCAAACAGGTTCGTGGATGCCCTACTCGGTGGCTGGAACATTAGCGGCATCACTACCTTCTATTCAGGTCTTCCATTCATGCCGACGATCGACAACTATGGGACCGGTATCCAGCCGTACACTGGCCCGAACAACCGCCCCAATGTCGGTACCGGAAGTCCCTATGCTCCGAACCCCAACCGGAATCAGTGGATCTTGCCTTTGGGGAGCACTGGCGCTTACGCGCTACCGGCTTCGAACACGTTCGGTAACTATCCAATCAATACGTTGATCGGACCGCATTTCATCAACCAGGATGCTTCTCTGAGCAAGCAGTTCGCGCTCACGGAGAGATTCAAGTTCCAGCTTCGAGTGGATAGCACCAACTTCCTTAACCACGCGAACCTTGGCCAACCGAATGCCGACGTTCAATCCGGAAGTGCGGGTCAGATCACCAGTTTGGCCCAAAGTGGCAATTATCAAATGCGCCGGCTGCAATTCTCCGGTAGCATCAACTTTTAGTAACACGTAACCGTCACTTAACCAGAAGAGCGGCACAGCAATGTGCCGCTCTTCTCTATTTAGGTCATTCTGCCCTCACCATATGTGGCATAATGGCCTTAGCCATGTCCGTCACCCTGAGTTTCACCGAACTTTTTGACGTAGCCGCGCATTCGGAGTTCGAGCTGGCCGGAATTACCGAACACGGTCTTTCGCTCGACAGCATCAATCGCCTGAAAGACAAGGGCCTCACCTTCTCGGAAGTGGCGGATGTGGTCATCTCTCCGCGCACTTTGAAGCATCGCAAGTCTCGCGGTGAGCGGCTTTCCCAGGAGGAGACAGACCGCGCCGTACGGGTGGCTCGCATTGTTTCTCTTGCCGCCCAGGTCTTCAGCAGTCACGAGAAGGGGCTGGCGTGGCTCCGCTCTCCGGATGACCGCTTGAACAGCCGTACCCCTCTTAGTTTGCTGCAGACCGAAGCCGGCGGCCGGGCAATCGAGAACATGCTCTGGCAGATCGAAGAGGGAATCTATGCATGAAAACAACTCTGTGGCGGATCAGCAACCGCTGTGATCTCGAAGGTTTGGGTGGAGAGCGCGCAGACGGTCGTTGGCACACCGCCGCCCGCGGAAAGCGAATCGTCTACCTCTCTGAACACCCGGCCGTCTCGCTCATTGAAGTGCTGGCCAACCTCAACGGCGATCCCAAACTCTTTCCTGACCGTTACCAGCTCATGAAGGTCGCTGTCCCGGATGCGGTTCTCATAGCGGAGACGCCCGAAAACGCCCTGCCCGAAACACAATCTACGGGCAACGCCTGGCTTGCCGGCCGTAGCTCCGCCCTGGTCGCCGTCCCTTCTCTCCCCGCCCCAGAATCGACCAACTACCTTCTGAACCCTCTCCACCCCGATGCCCGCCAGCTCACCATCGACTGGTGCAAGTGGCTAACCTACGACAAACGCCTCTTCCACCTGCATTCAGTGATCTGAATCAGTTTTTAGCAGTCTCAATTAGCGGCCATTCCCCTGGCCCTCGACCACCGTCAACACCCGATTGACCTTGACCCCAGTGATCTTATCCACCAAACCGCTCGGCCAGTGCACTTCGACATCCGCCTTCACCGCCTGCTTCAGCCCGAAGTGCACCCGTAAGTCGCTTTGCGAGATATAGCTCCCGCCGCTCCGCACCTCATCCATCTGCCGGTGTTCGCCTTCCGGCTGGCAGTAGACCTTTGCCCCGATTCCCGACCGGTTCGACTTCGTGCCCACCGTCTTCACTTTCAGCCAGTTATTCTTCAGCGTGCTGTCGCAGCGCAGCAGTTGTGGAACGTCGTTCACGCAGTTCACGACTACGTCAAGGTCTCCGTCATTGTCGAAGTCCCCGACCGCGCAGCCGCGCCCCGGCACGGGCTCGAGAATGCCCGGCCCCGCTTCGAGCGACACATCTTCGAAGCGTCCGTTCCCCAGATTGTGATACAGCACCTTCCGTTCGCGGTATCCCGACTCACTCGCTTTCTCCCTGACCTCCGGATAGACATGCCCGTTGCACGTAAGAATGTCCGGCCACCCGTCATTGTCGAAATCGAGGAAGGCGGCGCCCCATCCCAGAAAGCGTGTGTTCCGGCCCAATCCCGACTGATAGGTCACATCTTCGAAATTTCCGCCACCCAGGTTCCGATACAGGCTCGACGTGTCGCCGGCGAAGTTGGTCTTCAGGATGTCCAGCCTGCCGTTGCCGTACACATCCGCCGCCGACACGCCCATTCCCGCCTGCGTCTTGCCATCGGCCCCGAATGCCACGCTCCACTCGAGCGCCACGTCCGTGAACGTGCCGTCGTGATTGTTCTTGAACAGTGCGGAAGGCGCCGAATCATCCGCCACATAAATATCAGGCCAGCCGTCCCCATCGAAATCGCCCGCCAGCACGCCCAGTCCGTAGGTGCCCTGCTTCTTCAGGATGCCCGCCTTCTCAGAAACATCGGTGAATGTGCCGTCTCCGTTGTTATGGAAAAGGATGTCCTTGCCGCCCTGCAGCCCCGGCGGCCCGCACGCGACCATCAAACCCTCATACAGACACGGACCGCTCTGCGGCAGCGGCGCCGTCTTCGGATCGAAATCGATGTAGTTCGCAACGTACAGGTCCAGTTGCCCGTCGCGATCGTAGTCGAGGAACGCACAGCCCGTATTCCAGCGCTTCAGCCCGCTCGTCGTCCGGGTCGTGACGCCCGCCTTCTCCGCCACGTCCGTAAACGTCCCGTTCCCGTTGTTCCTGTAGAGCGCGCAGTCGCCCCAGTACGACACGAACAGATCCTCATGCCCGTCGTTGTTGTAATCGCCCGCGCAGACGCCTTGGCCCCAGCCTGTACGCGCCATCCCCGCCTTCACAGTGACGTCCGTGAACGTGCCGTCCCGATTGTTCTTGTAAAGCCGGCTCACCGGCTCGGAACCCTTCGGATACACCGTCTCGAATCGCGTTCCGTTCACGAAGAAGATGTCGAGCCAGCCGTCGTTGTCGTAATCGAGGAACGCCACGCCGCAGCCGGTTGTCTCGAGCAGATACTTGTTGCTGCTCTCCGCGCCGAAAATCGTCTTCGTGTTCAACCCGGCTTCGCGGGCCACGTTCACGAACTGCACTCCGAGCGGCGTTCCCCTCAGAAGTTGATCGAGCGAGAAGACCGGCAGGCTGGCGCACAGCGATTTGACGAACAACCGGCGTGAAAACATAGATAGCAAAAAGGGTCCGAAATGGGCGTTATTACCCTAAAAATGGGCTCAGTTTCGCCTTGTTTCCGCCATCCTTTCGCTCGCTTTCGCTCCTTTGTTTTTCGCCCAAGCTTAGCATGCCGGAGTTCGCCACAACCCCTTGGGCTGCCTGTAAGCCATTGCATCCAAAAGGGCAGCTGATATGCGCTCGATTTGTGACTCACCCGCTGACTCGCCTCATTTGCCGGCGAGCGTACCGGTTTGTGCTGCTTTTTTATTAGGAGGAAGAATCACCCCACCTCATTTCGGCTGCGGCGCGATCGGCTTCATCATTTCGCCGCCCCGCATGCCCTGCTCAAGCGTATTCGCCAGCTGCGCGTCCTTCGCTTTTGCCAGCTGTGCCCCGGTCGCAAACGCCTGCTGGCTGCCCTCTTTGTCGCCTTTGATGCGCAGAATCTGGCCCATCGTGTTGTAAGGCCCGGGCGTGCTCGGATCGAGCCTCACCGATTCCCTCAGTTCCGCGAGCGCGCCATCCAGATCGCCCGTCTCTTTCAGCGCGATCCCTAACATGTAGTGCGCTTCCGGATAGTCGGGCGAGACCTTGATCGCCGCCCGCATCTCATCCGCCAGCCCTGCGATATCGGCGAGCTGCCAGTCCGCGATGCCGAGCGAGTAATGCGCCTGTGCGAGCGATGGATCGAGCCGGATCGCTTCGGCGAACTCCTTCTTCGCCGCCTCGAGCTGATCCTCGCTTTTCAACGCAATTCCTAGATCGTAGTGCGCCGCTGCCGAGGTCGCCTCGATGGCAAGCACCTCTCGATAGCTCTTCTCGGCGGAATCGAATTCGCCCTTTTTGAGATACGCGTAGCCGATGTTCATCAGCGCGCTCGTATCCTTCGAATTGTGCTCGAGCACCCTCCTCGACTCCTCGATTCCCCGGTCAGCCTGCCTGGTGTCGATCAGCAGAAACGCATACGTGTTGCGCACGCTGTCGTTCGCAGGATCAATCGCGACCGCTTTCCCGAACGAATCCACCGCGCCTGCCAGATCGCCCGTCCGCTGATAGGCCGACCCGAGCCGGAATTGATAATCGAAGTTTTTGGGATCGAGTTGCGCCGCTGCCTGCAGCTCTGTTAAACCACGCGGGTGCTGATCGGCATTCCAGAGCGCCACGCCCAGATGATAATGAGCTGTCGCATAATCACCCTTGATCTTGATAGCTTGCTCGAAATGCGCCACAGCGAGATCCTGCTGCTGCATCACAGCGTAAAGAAATCCGATCCTGTCTTCGGATTCGGCGGTCGCGCCAGGTGCAGCCGATGCCTTCTGTAGAAGTTCTGCGGCGGCTGCCGTGTCGCCGCCCCGAATGGATTGCTCGGCTTGGTCAGCCAGTGCTGCCGGAGTATCCGCCTGCCCCGCGAAGCACGCCAAAGTCAAGGCCGCCAGGATCGGCAGAGCGATGATTCGCCTCGCAGTGGACACTCGCCATTATAAGATTTGGATCTTAAACCGTCCGCACCATATGGTCCGGACACGTAACCTGCGTCATTTTGAGGAGCCGCTCCGGCAGATCCAGGCCGTGTTTCGCGAGGAAAGGAACGATCGAGTAAAACCGCTCCTGCAGACGGCGGTGTGGATAGATCAGGTCGATGAGGTAATTCGCTTCGCGCATGCTTCGCTCATCGCGCCGCAGCGTCTCTCTCGCGGTCTTCTCCGATAGATGCCGCATCTGGTAAATCATCTTCGATCCGCTCTTCTGGGCTGCGGTCGCCAGGGTGGGATCGAAGTTGCTTAAACTGCTCTGCAAGTCGGTGATCGCCTTCCCAATTGAGCCTTGAAGCGAAGTGAACTCCTCGGTTAGACCCGGGGGAACCAGCTTGCGGGCGATTTTGCCCTTCACCTTATCCTGGTGATCGAGAACGTCCTGCATGGTCAGGCAGTAGCGACCCACCAGCTTATCTGCTCTGCTGTCGAGCAGCGTGAAGCTGTTACGTGGAAAGATCACCGGCATGCGGCCGAGCAGCTTCTGGTAAAGTACCTGGCCTTGCGCCATATACGCCACTTCCGCCGGGCCGCCCACGTACGCCACCGTCGGAAGCAGATAATCCTGCATCACGGGCCGCAGCAGCGCATTCGGTGAGAGTCTGCCCGCTCGCTCCTGCAGTTCCTCTTTGCGATAACTCTTGTCTCGCGCGGCAAACTGGCCTTCCTTCCAGCGCAGCGGCATTCGTTTCCCATTGAGCAGGAAGAGCAGAGACGACGCTTCGTCGATATGCACTTGGGAGTGATATCCGTCCGCCGCTAATTCACGATCGCGCGCCTTGAGTGCCTCAACCAGTTCCGGTACCCGGTCCGCTGTTTCGGCGAGAAAGGGCTGGGCGATCTCCCGGATCGCCGGGGCTAGGGGATCGAGAAACAAAAGTCCCAGGCTGCCCAAAACGTCCTGCAGCAGAGTCCGGAACCCCGAGGTGAAGGTCGCGCCAGGGTGGTAAGCCTCGGCGAGCCGTTGGCAGACTTCCTCTGCGAAAGGCAGATCCCCGAGCGCCTCGCGAATGTCGCCGAGCGGCGTTTCTTCGATGGCTACCTCACCCACCGGGCCGCCGTTCGCGACTTCGTTTGCAACCGAAATCTTGGCCGGCTTCGCATCCTGGTTGAACAACCAGACATGGTCCACTTCCGCCAGATCGTGGTCTTCCGAGGCAAGCCAAAAAATCGGAACCGCTCGAATGCCCTGTCCACGCAACTCTTCAGCCAATTTTACCGCTGTAAGCGCTTTATAGACCGTGTAAGACGGCCCTGAGAGAAGCCCGACCTGCTGTCCCGTAACAACCGCTAAAGTGCCCGGCTTTGCGAGTTCGTCCAGTGCTGGCGACGGCCCATTCTGCTCGCGCAAAGCCGCCACTATCCGGGCGCGCCTCTCGTCCGGATAATCGATCTCCGCAGCCGCCTGCCCAAAACTGCTGGGATCGGCGAAATTGTGGGGGTAAAACCGGCTTACGTTGTCAAAATGGTAAAGGAAATCGGCGAAGAGCTTACTCGTGCCTGGGATTAGGTATTGTTGGACACACGAAGGCTCCATAGAGTTTGCGCAATTAGCAGATGAGTGCTTCGCAGTCAAAGTTACCAAAGTTTCCGCGGCCAAGTAGAGAATGGAGGTAGTACCAAATGGACGAACAAGAATTCAAGACCCGTTCAAACGATGCTCTCGACGCTCTCTACCGCAAGCTCTCAGCCGCGTCCGAGCAGCACGAATTCGAGCCCGATTTCAACGCCGGAGCCCTCTCGATCGAGTTTGAAGAACCAAAAGCTCGCTTCGTCGTCAGCCCCAACTCGCCGGTGCGCCAAATCTGGGTGTCCGCTCACTCGAAGAGCTTTAAGCTCGACTGGAAGCCCGACAAAAATGCCTTCGTCCTTCCCGATACCGGCCAGACCCTGGATGAGCTGATTGCATCTGCTGTGAGCCGGCAAGTGGGCGATGAGGTCACCCTTTAACCGCTGTGCCAGGCGTTTACATCTCATATCCGTTCTGCCAGCAGAAGTGCAGTTTCTGTAACTTCGCGTCCGACGTGGCGTCTGCGGAGACGCGTGCGCGCTACCACGCCAAAGTGCTCGAAGAAATTGGGTCCCATTCTTGGGACTGGGTACCTGAGACTGTTTACTTCGGGGGCGGGACTCCGAGCCTCATGCCCGCCGACCTGCTCGCGCGGATCATGAAAACGCTTCCCGGCGAGAAGCTGTCCGAGGTCACTCTCGAGTGTGCGCCCGGTACGCTCACGAAGGAAGCTGTCCGGCACTGGCGCGATTGCGGCATCAATCGCGTAAGCCTCGGAGTGCAGTCTTTTGTGCCTGCTGAGCTTCGCATGACGGGCCGCCGTCACTCCGTTCAAACGGTGCGCCGCGATCTCGACCTGCTTCGAAGCCAAGGCATAGACAATTTGAATCTGGACCTGATCGCGGGGCTGCCCGAGCAGACTGAAGGATCCTGGGAAACTTCCCTCGATTGGATCGAACGCCTCGCTCCGCCACACGTTTCCGTTTACATCTTCGAAACCGATGAAGACAGCCGACTCGGCAAGGAACTGCTGCTCGGCGGCGTTCGTTATGGCGCAGCTCACATGCCGACGGACGATCTGATGGCGGAACTCTACGAACAGGCCGTCTCGCGCCTTGCTCAATGTGGGCTGGACCGCTACGAAATCTCCAACTTCGCCCGGCCCGGCTTCCCTTCGCGCCACAACCTGAAATACTGGCAGCTCGAGCCGTATATCGGTTTCGGGCTCGACGCTCACTCGTTCGATGGGAAGACTCGCTGGAGCAATCCCGACACGCTGGTCGAATATCTGGAAAAATCGCTCTTGGAAACCGAAGCGACTCCGACCGACCCGTCCGAAGAGCACTTCTTTGTCGGCCTCCGGTTGAGCGCAGGCATCGAGCCCACTCCGGCCGAATGGGCCCGCTTCGCCGAACCGATTGAAAGATGGACGGACGCCGGCATGCTCGAACGCAGTGGTGAGAGATTGCGCCTGTCTTCGGCGGGTGTCCTGTTATCCAACGAAATCTTTCAGGAGTTTGTCAGTGCCATTTGAAAAGGTGATAGACCTTCGCAGCGATACCGTTACACGCCCCAGCGACCGAATGCGCGCCGCCATGGCCGAGGCCGAAGTGGGCGACGATGTGTACGGCGAAGATCCCACCGTAAACCGGCTTGAAGAACGAGCAGCCGAAATCTTCGAGAAAGAAGCAGCGCTTTTCGTCCCAACCGGCACGATGGGCAACACCATCGCCCTGAAGCTGCACACGCGCCATGGCGAAGAAGTGCTGTGCGATTCCCGCTCTCACGTCCTCGATTGGGAACTCTCCATGCTCGCCTGGTTCGCGGGCTGCCTGGTACGTGCCGTGCCCACTCCCGATGGCATCCTGACTTGGGACCAGATTGCACCGTTCCTGCGCTCCTTCGGCCCGCACAACGCACCCACGACTCTGATTTCACTTGAAAACACCCACAACATGGCCGGGGGAACCGTTTATCCGGTCGAGGTGATCGACGATGTCTGCACTCGCGCCCACGAGCGGGGAATGAAGGTACACATGGATGGCGCCCGTATCTTCAACGCTGCCGCTGCATCCGGCTTGCCCGTCTCTCGTATCACTCGCGACGTCGATTCAGTGATGTTTTGTCTTTCGAAGGCGCTCGGCGCTCCGGCTGGATCCCTGCTGCTCGGTTCCCGGGAAGCGATCGCCCAAGGGCGGCTTTACCGAAAGCGTCTGGGCGGAGGCATGCGGCAGGCAGGAGTTCTGGCTGCTCCGGGCCTCCTCGCGCTCGAAGAGAACCCGCTGCGCCTGAAGCAGGACCATGAGAATGCCGGTTTCCTTGCCGAAACCCTCGCCGGCTTACCCGGAATTCAGATCGATCCCGCCGCCGTTCGCACCAATATCGTAATATTCGACATCTCGGCGCTTGAAATGACCACCGCCGAATTCAGCCGGGAACTCAAATCGAAAGGGGTTCTCGCTAACGGTGTCGACGAGAGGCGTATGCGCATGGTGACGCATCTGGACGTTTCACGCGCGGACTGCGAGCGGGCCGCCAGCATCCTGGCGGATGTAATCACACTGAAATCGGCTTCAACTGCCTCTGTCTGATACCATTTTTCGGTGCTCATCCTCTCGGCGATCCTGGCGATCTTTACCTATGGTCTGATTGCGCCCATTCTCGGCGCATTGTTGCCCAGCTACGCTCTGACTGCCGGCCAACAAGGCTCTCTGGCGACGCTTTATGCCCTAGGCCTGGTCGTCGCTTCGCTCTCGGCTGGCCCATTTATCGATATCAAGGGCAACAAACTCGCTCTTCTTACGGGCCTTGCGCTGATTGTGGCATCACTCGCCGCTGCGCCGAACGCCGGTGGTTTCAGCGGGTTGCTTGCGGTTTACTTCATCCTGGGTCTGGGCGGGGGAATCGTTGTCACTGGGTCTAATTCACTCGCGGGCGCAGTCGATCCTTCGCGCCGCGGCTCGGTGCTCAATTTCCTAAACCTCTTCTTCGGCCTCGGCAGCATCATCACGACCTACATTGCGAGCGAGCACATCGATCCGGCCATGGTCTGTTACCTGATTGCTGGTTTGACCGCCGTCGCTTTCGTAGTGAATGCGATGACTCGCATGCCGTCTCCTTCCGGTAAGGCCAGTTTCCACGTGAGTGAAGTGCCTCCGCTGCTGACGAAGGCTCCGCTTCTCCTGCTCTCCCTGTTCCTGTTCCTCTACGTTGCCTGTGAAGTCGGTGTCTGGAATTGGCTCAAGACTTACCTCGTCGATACGGTTCATTTTGATCCGAGTGCAGCCGGACACGTGGTCAGCTACGGATTCGCGTTTGGGATTCTCGTCGGACGCGTTGTTGTCTCGCGCATCCTGATCAAAATTCCGGCGCTGACAGTCACTTTGGTGGTAAGCGCGCTTATGGCGATTACGACGTACGCGATGCTGAATCTTCAATCCAGCGGCGCGATCACGGCCGCTGTGTTTTGTGCCGGCCTGAGTATGGCCCCAGTGTTCCCGACCACTTTGGCGATGGCGCAAGATGCCTTTCCGCGCGGCACCGCAACCGCCATGGGAATCGTTATCACGTTCGGATGGATTGGCCTGGCGGTCAGTTCGCCAATCATCGGCGCCTTGTCTGAAGGCGGCACATACCGTCGCGGCTTGATGCTGATCCCGATCTTTGCCGTACTGATGGTACTCGTCAATCTGGCGTTACGGCCCGTGATGAGACGTCCCGTCACTGCCTAGTAATTTTGTTTAGATTGCAATACACTCGATAAGATTGGCTCGAAGCCACGAGGAGAGATTGCATGGCCTATTGTGCGAACTGTGGAACACAAGCAAGCGGCAGCTTCTGCCCGAATTGCGGTATAGCGATGGGAGGAGCTACCGGCGCAGCCGGGACGGGCGCAGCCGGCGCCAGTTACGTTCCTCCAGGATCTCCGTCCACCGCGCAAGCTGCTGGCATCACCGAAAATGTCGCGAGCGCCCTCTGCTATACCCCGTTCCTGATTGGCCTCATCATCGACATCGTCCTGCTTTTCGTGGCTCCCTACAGCCAGAACCGGACGATTCGATTCAACGCGCTTCAGTCGCTTTTTCTTCATGCCGCGCTGTTCCTCATGTGGATCGTGATCCAGATCGTGTTCGGAGCGTTTGCCGTTGCGACACACGGCGTCGGTTTTCTGTTCTCGCTCGGACTTTACCCGATCATCTCGCTGGCTATTATCGTTCTCTTTTTGGTCATGATGTACAAGGCTTACAACAACCAGAAAGTGAAGCTGCCGGTCGTCGGCGATCTCGCAGAGAAACAGGCGTAAACCAGAAGCCGACGGGCCGCGTCCGATACTAGAACTTGTGATGTATCGCACCATCGGTCTGTTTGCTATTGGTTCGCTTCTCGCCGCAGCCGCCAACGACTCTCCACGAGACATCACGCCGCGTGTGGGTCTGGTTGAGGTCTACGGCGTACGGAAAGTCTCGCCGCAGAAGATCAGGTCCGCCCTCGGCGCAAAACCCGGAGACCCGTTGCCCTCCCGCGGGGACGCTGAGGAGCGCATCGACAAGATCTCCGGCGTGCTCGTATCGCGGGTCGAGGCGGCCTGCTGCGAGGGCAATAACATGGTGCTCTATGTCGGCGTCGAAGAACGCGACACTCCCCATGTGGATTACCATGCGAACCCGACCGGAGATGTAGTACTCCCCTCAGACCTTTTGAGTTCCTATCACGCATTTCTGGACGAGGTCGCGGGCAGTATTCGCGGTCGGAACGCCGATCAGGACCTTACCGAAGGGTACTCGCTGATGCAGGATCCAGAGTGCCGGCGCCTGCAGCAATCGTTTTTAGCCCCGGTGGCGGCCAACCTGACCCTTGTAGATAGCGTGATCCGCCGGTCCGCCGATCCCGAGCAGCGGGCAGCCGCAGCCTATCTCCTGCAATACGCGCCGCGCGGCCCCCATGAATCCAAAATCATGATTGATTCGCTCCAGTACGCGCTGCTTGACGGCGACGACAACGTTCGCGAGAACGCTATGCGCAGCCTGAGAGCCGTCGCCGTCGGTGCGCGGTTACATCCCGATCAGCAGATCCGCATCGAGCCAACATGGTTTGTAGAACTGATGAACTCCGTGGTCTGGTCAGACCGCCGCGACGCTACTGAAGCGCTGGTAAACCTCACCGAGAACCACGATCCCGATACGCTGGCTCTCTTGCGTGAACGCGCTCTGCCCTCGGTGGTTGAAATGGCGCGCTGGCACGATATGACCTACGCTCTTCCGGCATTCATCCTGGCCGGCAGATTGGCCGGACTTGACGAAACCGGTATCAAAAGTGCCTGGGTGACCGGCGATCGCGAGGCCGTGTTGAAAAAAGCATCGGGCCCGAATGGAAAACATTCCGGTTTATCGTCTGTGCTGCACCACTCACCGGGGCCTTCCGACTCGAAATAGCGCGCCGTCCCGCTTACTCGGGCTGCTCGCTCGAGAGCTCGGGTTCTGCAAGCTCGTTCGACGTTACGGCAGCGAGGTGACCATTTACTTTTTGCGAGCCTGCGTCTTTACTGAAAACTGGCATTTCGCACGCACAGCAATCGCTGCACCGATGACAACGATCGCACAGGTGGTTGCTGCATGCGTCCTTGGTGCAGTAAATACATATATCGCGCGATGTTTCGCCGCAGATCGAACAGGTAAAGGTCGTAACTTCCATGCTGCTTCCGGCACTACTTCCGTAATCTCTTCGAACTCGCTGCCGGTTCCTTGCTGATCATACCTCGGCAGCGCTGCGCCTCTTGGTCGGCGATCTTGAAGTTCTGCTCGGTGCTGGCAGCGAGATCCCGAATGTAATCCCGGAATCTTTCTCGATTGTTGAAGTTGCTGGCTATCAATTGACTGAGCTTGTCGGCCGAAAAGCGCTCTCCGTATTTCCGCACACCTTCTTCGAGCGAACGCGTGACCACGTCGAGCGCCTCGAGCCGGAAATAGTCATCGAGGGCAAGCGACAAACTCTCCGTCTTCTGCATCAACTGCTTTGTGACGGTCGAGACATCGGTAAGCTGCTGTTGCGCCGATTGCCATTGCAGAATGTAGGTAGTCGGTGCGCCCTTCCGCTCGTACCATTGCTGTGGCGCGAGACCGCTGATCAGGTTCCTGAGCTGATCAGTGTCGCTATTCAGTCTCGCGAGAATTGTGCGGACATCCCAAGGTGTCTCGAGCCCTGCTGGTTGCGGAGCGCGCAGCGGCGAAGCAGGATTAGACTGGTCGCTCGAACGGTTAGGTGCCGGTTGCTGGGCACCGCAGATCATTGCAACGGCGACAAGGAAAAGCGATCGATAGACGAACCTGATTACCATTCAGACAGAAATTGCGACGGAAGCATCCTGGCCAGTACCTTTTCCCCTTCGATCACATCGCCGTTGTGCGATCCCGAATGGCCCGGTGTCACCGCCAGCCAGATGTCTTTAAGCGGTTTCACGGTATACCGGTAAAGCGAGCCTCGATCCACGCGGCGAGAGACGGGCTCATCCGGGCGAACAAGAATGGCGTCCAGGGCTCTGACCATCGTAGGTTCCGATTTCGGCAGCTTGAGGTGCTGCACTCGCACCTCGCCCTCGAGCACGTCAATCCGAAGCGTATCGTCCTGATCGATCGCCAGAGCCACGGTGGCTGCGCGGCTACCCATGATGATGGCTGTCGGCGTAAAGATGCGCTGCTGCGGCTGATTTAGCGAGGGCTGTAAATGCACGCGCACCCGGCCCGCCATAACGTCGAGCAAGTCACCTGCGCGCGCCGTGTTCTGCCTGAAGACGACGCGCGAGTTGCTGAAAATGTCGAAGTTCGCTCCCTCGGCGACAGTGAAGTGCGCGTATCCGTCATTGCCGGTTGAGATTACCTGTCTCACCGGAACACGTTCGCCCGCCGTGACTGCCCACGGCTGCTTATCGCGTACACGTGAAACCATGCCGGTCACCAATGTTGCATGCGCTTCGTACAACTGCATCGCCGATTGGTCCAGAGGAGCCTCCTGGCAGCCGGCCGCCCAAGCCGCCGCGGAGCTGAGCAACAGCGCAAGACGCAGGTTTTGCATACGAGCCGTCCGCCCGACCGGCTCTCCTATTTTTCCACAGAGTTGATCAGGCCGATCTTTTGGCGAAGGGTTCCGTCTTGATAATGCCCTGTCCCTCACGAATCGTGACCAGGTGATTTGCCGTGACATCGGCAAAGTGCTCCGATTGGCCATTAGGCCAGCGCACATCGAGGCTCACCTTGTCACTTGCCCCCAAACCGAAGTGCAGCCGGAGATCGTTTGCCGAGTAGTAGCTCGCCTGGCTCAGCACTTCCTGCACCTGAAGCCTTCCGCCGTAGTGAGCCGTAACGCGCGCACCGATAGCGCTTCGGTTAGACTTTGTCCCTAACAGCTTCACCTTGACGGAACGATTGTCTCCTTTTACGTCGTTGCGAAGCAGTGACGGCGGCTCGTTGAGGTTCATGATCAAGATGTCCACATCGCCGTCGTTGTCGAAGTCGCCGAACGCGCAGCCGCGGCTCGCATGCACGGCGGCAATGCCCGGGCCGGCCTGATCGAGCAACTCTTCGAATTTTCCGTTTCTCAGATTGCGAAACACAATTCGTGGGCTCTTGAACGGATAGTTTGGCAGCACTCTCTCGATCTCCGGGTATACGCTGCCGGTCACCCAAAACAAATCGGGATGTCCGTCATTATCAAAGTCGAACATGCCCGCGCCCCAACTGATAAAGCGCGTCTCTACGCCCAGCCCCGCCGAATTTGTGACGTCTTCGAAGCTGCCCTTGCCGTCGTTGCGATAAAGCACGGCCGTGTCGTCCGCAAAATGGGTTTTCAGGATGTCCAGATTGCCGTCGAGGTTGTAGTCGCCGATGCCCAGCCCCATCCCGGCCTGTTCCATGCCATCCTCGTTCAGCGCTACGCCGGATTCCAAGCCGACGTCTGTAAACGTGCCGTTGTGATTGTTTTTGAAGAGAAAACTGGGCGTCGAATCGCAAGCGACATAGATGTCGGGCCAGCCGTCGTTGTCGAAATCGGCGGCGACCGTAGTCATGCAGTAGCTGCCGGTGGCTTTTGAGACGCCGGATTTCACACTCACATCCGTGAAGGTTCCGTCCCCGTTGTTGTGATACAGAGTCACATTGCCCGGCGGAAGCCCGCGCGGGCCGCAGTTCACCGGAATGCCTTTCCAATTGCAGTAAGAACTCTCCCCCGGCTTCGGAATCTTATCTTTGTCGAACTGAAGATAGTTGGCCACCACGATATCGAGGCGTCCGTCGCGATCGTAATCGACAAAAGCGCAGCCGGATCCCCAGCGCGGGCCCTCGTGCAACAAGCCGGATTTTTCGGTCACATCCGTAAACGTGCCGTTCCCGTTGTTCTTGTAGAGCACGTTCTGGCCGTAGTAGGTGACCAGCATGTCATCGAAGCCGTCGTTGTCGAAATCCCCGACTGCGACGGCTGACGCCCATCCGGCTTTCGTCAGGCCTGATTTTTCCGTGATGTCGGTGAACGTGCCGTCGCGATTGTTCTTGTAAAGGCGGTTTGTTGTCCCGGGCGGCGGCCCTTCGAAGCGCGTCCCGCTCAGTGTGAAGATATCCAGCCACCCGTCGTTGTCGAAGTCGATGAAGGCGCATCCGCAACCGGTGGTCTCGACGATGTATGTCTTCTTGTCCTCAGGGCCGTAAATCAACGGTGCATGGAGGCCGGCCTTCGCCCCGATATCTGAAAAACAAGCGTCGAACGGAAGGCCCGACGGCTTGCCACGGGGCTGCGCTTTCACCGCGCGCGTGGAGACGCCCTGACCAAAGGCATGCAACGCTGGGACTCCGAGGAGACCCACCATTGCTCTACGTGTGATACTGCTTTGCTTCAAATTTGAAGTGTATCAACGGCGCATGGAGCGGGTATCGGAAAATCGAAAGTGTGAAATCTGGCCCGCGCTTCATGTTGTTGCTTTCCTTGTTGGGACTGGCTTCGTCCCCCGCGGCCGCCGGCCAGACTCAACCCGGAGCAGGGAACAGCGCGGCACAGGAGATAGGCCAGGGATCGCCGCTGGTGCGCGAAGCCGTCCGAAACTTGACCGAGAATACGCGCGCGATTCGGGACGAACATCTCCGCACCACTACCCTGGACGCACTTACTAATTCAAAAACCTGTATTGCGCACCGGGCAAGGTTAACCCCAATTGACAAGCAGCAAATCATCCAGCAACTCATCGCAGAGCACCTCCTAGACCCTCGCCAGGGCGAAGCTATCCCAGGCGGTGTTACCGCCGGCGTGTTCCCTCCGGTAATCGAGGACGGAACCGCCTGCCCGCATCTTCCGCTTACGCTCGACGCTACGCCCGGCAGCAGCTTTGGCAGCCATCATTCATTTCCGGGTGGGCTCGCGGTGCACGAGTCCTTCAACCAGCAGAATGCAATGAATTTGGCAGCCCTATACAGGCACAAGTACGCGCGAGGGCTCAGAAACACCATTGACCAGGACGCAATCCTGGCCGCCCCTGCCTGGCACGACTGGGCGAAGATGCTCGTCTTTCAATGGAATGCCGATGGCACAGAGTTCAAAGAGATGAACTTCGGTGGAAACGGAACGGGCGGGAGCGGCGATTCGCAGACAGGAGCCCATCACGTTCTGAGCCTCGCCGAAGCGATGGCGCGCGGACTCCCGCCGCTCATCGTGGTGACGCAAGCCAGCGCGCATGCCGCTCCCGTCCTTGGCAACGAGTACAAAGTCGTTAACTGGCTGCGGGCGGCCGCAATTATCGCCCGTGTAGATCCCGTGGCGAAAGGTTACCTCATCAGGGATGCGAAAGGCACTTTGCACGTGCCGGCGATGCGAATCGAATATGAAATCGGCAATCTGTCGGACGGCGACTTCGTCAACTCTGTGCCTGCTGCAGCCGGGGCGGAAGCAATTCTGCAGCAGGTTGCTCCCCGGTTTGGATACGATCCCGCCAATGCGGCCGCTTACAACACTCGATTCCGAAACGTCGTGCTGGCCCGCCTAAGTGCCGAGCGCATTGAGATGATCAACAGCAGCTTAGGCCAGGCAGGTGTCGAGGTTGAAATCGAAAAGCTTGGAGTGGCAGCAAAGAGTAGCCGTTGATGGCTCCGACCGATCAGGCCTTGGCCGTCGCGCCGGCCTGCTGGAAAGTTCGCGAAATCAGAGCTTGTGCTTCCTTCTGGATGCGCCTCAAATGCTCCTGGCCTAGAAAACTCTCAGCGTAAATCTTATACACGTTTTCGGTGCCGGACGGCCGAGCGGCGAACCAGCCGTTTTCCGTTACCACTTTCAAACCGCCGATCGGAGCTCCGTTCGCGGGCGCGGTCGTCAGCATTGCTTTGATCGGTTCGCCCGCGAGTTCTTGCGCTGAGACCTGTTCCGGTGAAAGTTTCTGCAAGATCGCCTTTTCATCTGGCGTAGCCGGTGCATCGATTCGCTCATAAACCGGATCGCCGAATCTTTCGGTAAGCTCCCGATACCGCTGTCCCGGGTCTTTGCCGAGGGTCGCCGTGATCTCGGCCGAGAGCAGTCCCATGATCAAGCCGTCTTTATCGGTGCTCCAAGGTCCGCCATCGCGGTTCAGAAACGAAGCGCCCGCGCTCTCTTCACCACCGAAGCCGAGCGATCCATCGAGCAGCCCGTCCACAAACCACTTGAACCCGACTGGAACCTCGTTCAGCTTCCGCGGCAGATCTGCGGCGACCCGATCGATGATGGTGCTGCTGACTAGAGTTTTGCCGACGCCCGCATCAGGGTTCCACTGCGGCCGGTTCCGGAAGAGATAGTCAATGGCAACGGCGAGGTAGTGATTCGGATTCAGCAGGCCCGCCGTGGGCGTGACGACTCCATGCCGGTCATGGTCTGTATCGCACGCAAATGCAACATCGAATCGATCCTTCATCCCGATCAGGCTCGCCATCGCGTAGGGCGAGGAGCAATCCATGCGGATTTTTCCATCCCAATCGTAGGTCATGAACCGAAAGGTGGGATCGATGTCCTGATTCACCACTGTCAACTGCAATCCGTGACGCTCGCCGATCCTCGGCCAGTACGCCACGCCCGCGCCTCCCAGCGGGTCAACCCCGAGATTCAGGCCGGACTTCTTGATTGCAGCAAAATCAATGACCGAACCGAGATTGTCTACGAAGTTCGAAACGTAATCGTAGCGTCTGGTTGTCCCGGCCCGCAGTGCCCGTTCTACGGGAATGCGATGGAGTCCGGCCAGCTTCTTCTCGAGCAGATCGTTGGCATGGTTTTCAATCCATTTGGTCGCGGTTGTGTCGGCCGGCCCGCCGGATGGCGGATTGTATTTGAAGCCCCCATCCTCTGGAGGATTGTGGGATGGCGTAATCACGATTCCATCCGCCAGTCCATTCTTCCTCCCTGCGTTGTGGGTCAGAATGGCATGGGACAGCGACGGCGTCGGCGTGTAGCCACCCGCTTCATCGATCATCACCTCCACATCGTGTGCCGCCAACACCTCAAGTGCCGTCAAAAAAGCTGGTTCTGAGAGCGCGTGCGTATCGAGGCCCAAAAACAGCGGTCCGGTGACGCCCAGTTGCTTGCGATAGACACAAATCGCCTGCGTGATTGCCAGGATATGGTTCTCATTGAAGCTGGCCGTGAAAGATGAGCCCCTGTGCCCAGAGGTTCCAAACGCCACTCGCTGCGTTTTCTCGTGAGGGTCGGGTTTCAGCGTGTAGTAGCTCGCGATCAACCGTGGAACATTGACGAGTTGCTGAGGGTTTGCGGGTTTGCCCGCTTGCGCATTGACGGTCATACGAGGGCTCCTATTCAGTCCTGCTGTGTGATGCCGCGCCTCGCGCTGAGTTACTCGCTTTCGGCTAATCTCCGACGAGAAAGCCGGCCGATGCGCCCACCCAGTCCAGGTTCTTGTTGAAGTCTACTCCCATCATCTTTCCGCGGCCCAGACGAAGCAGTGTCGTGACCGCTTTCATCTCACCGTCCCAGATGTACATGATGCGGATCTCGGCCTTGGTCGGCCCACCGGGAGTTTCTATCGTCGGTACAAAATCCATCCTGCGCTGCAGAATGAAATCTTGCCGGCGGTCCGGTGGTATGGCGTAGATCTCCTCCGCAGCCGGCCCGATAACCACTCCCAACCCAGCGAAAGAATAGAGCGGCTTCAGGACAAACTGTCCGAGATCGTGCGGCAATTCTTCCAATTCGCTGAGGAACCAGGTTTCCGGCACGCTCTCATGCTTCAGCCACGGTAGAGAAAATTTGCTGATTCGAAAAAACCAGTTGGGGTGTCCCGCCCATTCCACATCCACTTCGTCGCTGAATCGGAAGTGCGAGACGATGTTCTTTCTCACCAGTTCGTCCGCGATCACACGGTTATAGATACGCCTGATCTCGACACCCTTCAGGTAGAGCTTATTCCCGCGCCTCTCCAGCTGTCTTACGTCTGCTATCTTCAATCCGAACAGATTTCGCGTAGCGATGAAATCCGGGAGGGTCTTTTGCTCGTAGGGATCAATCTCGAGCAGCACAACCTGTTCGGGGTCGTGCCCGTTCAGGATTGCGGATTCCAGAAGCGCCTCGTAACTCGAGCGGTCAAGGCCGTTCAGATACGTGGTTAATCCACTATTCAAAGCCAGCAGATCATACGTTTGCTCGTACTGATGAGCCATGGCCGCCTGAAAAGCGTAGATCGATGGAAATCCCTGGATCTCTACTAGCTTTGGTTCGAGCGTGCCATCTTCGGACTGAACGAGGCCGAAGTCGGCCTGAAGAAACAGTGGATGTTCACTCGTGCCTGGTACGCGAAACTGAGGGGGAATGATCCGCTCCGACGCGGCAAGGTAATCGGAATTGCCGGCGAGTTGCGCGTACAGTTCCTGCCCATAGCGAACCATTTTGTCCAGCATCGGCCCGGGCAGAAAAACGGGAGTCTCACAACACCGAAATGAAACGTGAGTGCCCGCTACTTCATCGAGGCGGCGCAGCAAGTGCTCGTACTGTTCCGGACGCCACCGTCTGTTGAACTCGCTGCGCAGCTCGCGTATCACTTGACCGGCTTCTTCGGATGCTCCGGCTAAACGAGAAACCGGCCCGCGCTCATCAGTTGACGATCGTCAGCCCAGATGTCGAAGTCTCTTCCGACCACATCGATATGGGTTGATGAGGTCCATGGAGCGCCGGTATGTGACCCGTATGGGTCACCAAAAGCCATGTGTATGCCTGGAATTTTCTCGTCCTGCAGGATGTTTCCGACAATGTGTTTGCAAGCGAGGTTCGTACCGATCGCGAACTCGCCCACGCGATCGCTGTTCGGGTCTCGGTGCGTGTACTCCCAGAACTCACGCTCGAGTTCCTTGTTTTCGCAATGCGCTTCGGTAAGCCTGTTTTGCGAGAGTTTCAACGTGAGCGGAGTTTCTTTCAAGTCGCCAAACTTTGCGCAGAGATAGTCGCCCACCACTCCGTCCACTACGAACGTCCCATTTACTTCGAGCGGGGTGGTGAACGTCTCTCCGCCCGGCAGGTTGCCCCATTTCTCGCGGCTGATAATCCCGCTGGTCTTGATCCACTTATAGTCAGGCGTCAGAGCAGCGCTGATATCGGTTCCGGCGGCGCTGCGTGCCCGAATGCACTTCGCGTCTTTGGCGATGTTCATCACGCGCGCGGTCAATTCGTCTACTTTTTCGAAGTCGGCGCGCATTCCCTCGAGCATGATCTTTTTCTCGATGTTGACCATGTGCGCATGCCGCATCTTTTGGCGGTTCACCACTTCACACATTTGCATCCTGGTCTTAAGCTCGTGCGGCTGCGCGTGTACGGCAAAGATGCTGACCTGACTGGTCACCATGTCATCCAGAATCTGTTGAGGCATGTTCGAGAGGGGTCGCTCGGCGAGTTCCTCGAGTATAAACGTGGAGTAGCGGCACCCGCACTTCTCCAACTCCGCTGTAAGGCTTGCCGCAATCTCCTTGCAAGCAATGTCGGTGATCAGCGTCACCTTCTCGCTCGGCTGAACCTTCAAGCACACAAAAACAGCGTTGTGCGCGCCTGGAATTAGTTCGGGATCGAAACTTAGGTTCAGCAGTTCCTGGTTCATGCCGCTCCTGCGCCGGATTCGCGGGCCAGCCCGGCCTCTGTTTCGTAAACGATGTAATCCACTACTTTGGTCAGATCTCCTGTTTCTTGATAGATCCGAAGTTGCCGGTCCGCACCTGTGCCGTTTTCGAGTATCCGGTGAATGTAGTTGATCTCGCTACGGGAGCCCAGTTCGTCAACCGCATCATCGATCAAATGCAGATACTCGTAGATCAGATCGCGCACAGGCACCTCCGTCTCTTTGCCGAAATCGATCATCTTTCCTTCGATTCCGTACCGGGCGGCGCGCCACTTGTTCTCCATCAGCAGCGAGCGGCCATATAGCCGAAAGCTCTGGTTGGCTGCATGTAGCTTCCACAGCTTGAAAACGGTCGCCTGAATCATCGCCGTAATCGCTATCGTCTCGTCAGCCCGCATCGGCATGTCGCAGATGCGAAACTCCAGGGTAGGGAAGTTCGGATGCGGCCGGATATCCCACCAGATTTTCTTTGCATTGTCGATGCAGTTCGTTTTGACCAGCAGATTCACGAACCGCTCGTATTCGTTGTAGCTTGTGAACTGGTCCGGGATGTTGGTCCTGGGAAATTTGTCGAAAACCTTGCAGCGGTAAGACTTCAGGCCCGTATCCATCCCCAGCCAGAAAGGCGAGTTGGTCGATAGCGCCATGATATGGGGCAGGAAATAGCGTGCCGCGTTCATCAGATGAATGGCTGTCTCCCGGTCTTCAACCCCGACGTGCACATGCAGCCCGAAGATGAGGTTCGCCCGGGCCACCATCTTTAAATCTTTGACGATGATTTCGTAGCGTTCATCGGGATAAATGTCCTGCTTCCGCCAGTCTGCAAACGGGTGCGTACCCGCGGCGGCCAGCCGCAGGCCATTCTTCTTTGCTAAGTCGACGATCTCCGAACGTAAGCACTTCAGTTCCCGTCCAGCTTCCTTGATGTCATTGCAAATGCCGGTCCCCACCTCGACTACTGATTGGTGCATCTCCGCCTTAACGGCTTCTTTGAGCAGGGTCTTGCCTTGAGCGATGATCTCGGAATCGATATGAGACCGCAAGTCGCGTGTTTCGGGGTCGATCGTCTGGTACTCTTCCTCGATCCCCAGGGTGAAACTCGGTCTCATCGTGTTTTGTTCCCCCTCGAGGATTTAAAACGCAGCGGCCCGGTGCGCGCTTTGCAGGAAGTGACCCCAATGGTACTCGGTCTGGGGCCGCTCGTCGCTCAGTGCTTTCTCGATAGCCATCTGCGCAACGTTTTCCACGACCCAATCGAAGTTTTCCTGCCCCACCGAGTGCACGTCTGCGTCCGGGGCCGGGTTAAGGAAGTCGATGGCGTATGGGATGCCATTCTCCACAGCGAACTCTACGGTGTTGAAGTCGTAGCCAAGCGCCCCGCACAGTGTGAGGCAGTCCTTCACTACTCGCTCGTGCAGAGCTTCTGAACTCGGCCGTCCATCCTTCACGTAGCGCAGATGATGGGGCTGCTTCGGATCGTACTTCATGACTCGCACTTTTTCCTGCCCGACGACGTAGCAGCGAAAGTACTCGTCGAATTCCACTCCGGCCTGCAGCGTCATGCAGAGCGATCCCGTTTGATCGTAGGCGGCGAAAAACTCGTCGGGCGAGTTGACCTTGTAAACGTGTTTCCAGCCCCCGCCGCTGAACGGTTTGAGAAAGGCAGGAAATTTGATGTAGTCGAACATCTCTTCCCAGTTCAGCGGAAACTGGAGATTGCGCATGGACTGAACGGTTGTTCCTGGCGGGTGCGATTTCTGGGGCAAAACCACCGTGCGAGGTACTGCCACGCCGAGTTTGCTCGCCAAAGCGTAATTAAAAAATTTATCGTCCGCGCTCCACCAGAACGGATTGTTGATGACTATGGTGCCGCTTAAAACAGCATTCTTCAGGTATGCCCGGTAGAACTCGATGTCATGCGAGATTCGGTCGATGATGACCCGGTAACCGCTTGGCTCAGCCATCTTGACGCAGCCGAGACGAATGTGTTCCGCCTGCACGTCAGGAACGTTCTTGCGATTGATGTGATCTACGAGCGCAGAGGGAAAGGTGTTCTCCATGCCATAAATAATGCCGATCTTCTTCATTTCTGCCTCTCTTCCAGACACAATCGCAGCGTATATTTGCTTGACTATGAAGTTAGAAAAATTTTACCGCCATGCGCTGCCAGAGCGGCCAATCGTGCCGTTCGCCGCCCGTCCAGATATCCAAATGGTGCGGAATACCTTTCCGGGCTAGGATCTCCGCCATCCTGAGAGTCTCACCAAGGCAGATGTCCCAGTCGCCTGCCGCCAAAACCAGTTCCATCCGGGCGTACCGCTCGACAAACCAGGAATCGTTGGCATTGGGAATGTAATCGACTGGGTTATTGAAATAAAAATCCTGGTCGTAATACCCATCCATAAAGCGCTTCATATCGAATGAGCCGCTCATAGCGACGCACTTAACAGTCAGGTCAGGGTGCCGCATCGCGAAATTCAAAGCCTGGTACGCGCCGAGGCTGCAGCCGGTTGTGCCAATCTGCTGATTGAGGTTCGAGCCCTTTATCAGCGGCGCTACCTCGTACAGAAGATAGCTCTCGTACGCCATTTGCCTTGCAACGCGATCGTGGGGATGAATCGAGCGGTTGTACCAGCTCTCCGCATCGACGCTGTCTACACAAAAAACCCTTATATAACCGGCCTCGATCTTCGGGGCGAGCGCATGGATCATCCCGGAGTTCTCGTATTCAAAGAAACGCCCGCGCGAAGTAGGAAACACGAGCACCGGAAAACCGCTGTGCCCATAAGCCAACAGTTCCATATGCCGGCCGAGCCGAGTGCTGTACCAGTTGTGATAATCACGGCGCATCTGATGTTTACTCGCGGGGTTTTGCCGTCAAAGCAATCCTTTATCCTACTAACCCCTCGCAGGCCCAACCACTATGAGCTAATCCGGAGTTCCCCGATTTGAACCGTTACCGCCCCTAAGTTCATCCAAGTATTACTTATGGCAAGGAGTCAGGTAGAATACAGGGAGCTTCACGGGCCGTATGCGCCCCCCCTCGCAACTTTGAAACTGAACATTCTCGCGCTACTTACTCCTCTGTTTCTGGCGGTGTTTTCGGCAACGGCTTTCGGGAGCAGCCCCGATCCCAGTTCTGATGCTTCGAATGAGATCGTAGAAAAGTACGTGCAGGCCTCAACGGGTCACGACGCTGGCGCGCTTTCGATGGAAGTGAACATCAGTGCTTCGGTTCCTAAACTTAACCAGCACGGGCAACTGCATGCACGTCGTGTAATTTCGCGTGTGGGCCGCATCACCTATCGCGTTCTGGGATTTCAGGGAAGTAACACGGTCAAGACGCAAATCATCGCCCGCTACCTGCAGGCGGAACAGCAAGGCGAGGCGAGCGGACATTTTGCGATCACGCCCGTCAATTACAAGTTCAAGCTGAAAGGGCTGCGTACAGCCGCTTCAGGCGAGAATGTTTACGTATTAGCACTAGCTCCCCGGAGGCGGGAGACGGGCCTGTTCAGAGGCGAACTATGGGTAGATTCTCATTCGTATCTGCCCGTATATGAACGGGGTCGACTTGTGAAAAATCCAAGCATATTTTTCAAGAAAGTCGACTTCGAGCGCGCTTTCCTTATCCAGGGAGGCGCCGTCATTCCGCAGTACATGAATAGCAATATCTCTACTCGCCTCGTCGGAAAAGTTGAGCTTGATGTGCGTTATTCAAACTTCGCTCAAACAGCCGATATAGATGAGGCGATGCCAAACTCATTACGGCGGCAAGCTTTTCCTTGAGATAACCCGATTCCATTGAACGCGGTATTCTCTCCTTCCGTCTAACGGTGGTGCCTGTCGGCTTCGGCCGGGTTGAGAGCGAAAGCTAAGGCAAAGTAACATTAAGGTTAAAGCCCAAGGGAGTCCATGAGAACGCTTTTTCTGAATCCGCCTTCTTTCGAAGGTTTCGATGGTGGCGCGAGTTCGCGCTGGCCTGCCGCGCGCGAAATAGAATCCTACTGGTATCCGGTTTGGCTCTGCTATCCCGCTGGCATGATCCCCGATAGCAAGGTTGTAGACGCTCCGCCGCACAAAATCTCCATCGACCAGACCGTCGCGATGGCTTCCGATTTCGAATTGCTGGTGTTGTTCACCTCGACTCCCGGCTTCAATGTGGACGTC
The DNA here is from genome assembly GCA_963723645.1 of Terriglobia bacterium. Taxonomy (GTDB): domain Bacteria; phylum Acidobacteriota; class Terriglobia; order Bryobacterales; family Bryobacteraceae; genus Bog-105. Next base: position 840,589 of record CAVRRR010000001.1, on the reverse strand, counting down.
AAGATTGCCGAGATGATGAAGGATGTCAACCCAAAGCTGAAGGTCGCCTTCGTCGGTCCTCCGGTCACAATCGAACCGGAAAAGAGTTTGCGCGCATCGAAGGCCATCGACTTTGTAGTTAAGCGGGAATTTGACTACGCGATCCGGGACTTTGCGGAAGGAAAGCCGCTTGAGGAGATCCCGGGTGTGGTTTTCCGCAAGGACGGCGGGTTTCAGAGCAACCGTGAGGCGTCGCCGATCGAGGATCTCGATGCTCTTCCCTGGGCGACCAAAGTGTACAAGCGCGACTTGGATTTCCGCCGCTATAACGTTCCCTTCCTGCTCAATCCGTTCATCTCGTTTTATACAACCCGCGGCTGTCCGGCCCAGTGCACGTTTTGCCTCTGGCCCCAGACTCATTCCGGCCACCGGTGGCGTCTTCGCTCGTCCGACGACATCGTGAACGAGTGCCGTTACGCGCTCGAGAGTTTCCCGGGTCTGAAAGAGATTTTCTTCGACGACGACACTTTCAACTACCAGAAGGCGCGTACGATCGAGCTCTGTTCGAAGCTCAAGAAGCTCAACTTCACCTGGAGCTGCACGTCACGGGTCACCACAGACTACGACACGCTCAAGGCCATGAAGGACGCTGGCTGCCGGCTGCTGATCGTCGGCTACGAGTCTGGTGACCAGCAGATCCTTAAGAACATCAAGAAGGGTGCCACGATCGATATGGCTCGCCGGTTTACGGCGAACTGCAAGAAGCTGGGTCTGGTCATCCACGGTGACTTCATAGTCGGACTGCCTGGTGAAACTCGCGAGACCATCCGTAAGAGCATCGATTTCGCGAAAGAGCTCGATGTAGAGACCATTCAGGTCTCCATCGGACATCCGTTTCCGGGAACCGAGTTCTACGATCACGTCAAGAAAAACGGCCTGATCACCATTGACGAGGTGATGACGGACGAAGTCGGGCACCAGCTCCCGAATTATCAGTACCCGGGTCTGGATCGCGGTGAGCTCGTCGAGTGGGTCGAGCGTTTCTACGGTGAGTACTACTTCAGGCCCAAGGTTGCGCTTCGTTTGATCAGCAAAGCCATGTTCGACAACAGCGAACGCAAGCGCCTCTACAAAGAAGCGCGCGAATATCTGGCGCTCAGATCCAAACGCAAGCAGTTCGTCAAAGATCAGAAGCAGCAGAAGGAGCCCGAGCCTGCAGTCATGAGTGTGGGGGATTAGGCACTCTGGGTACGGAAGCTGAAGCCGCGACACTGCTTTACTCGCGCGGCCGGAGCAAGCAGTCCTCCCGGGGCAAACTCTTCCTGCTGGTTCTTGCTGTGACCGCATTCCAGGCTTTCGGGAATCTGTCCCTCGCCTGGGGAATGAAGCACGCGCCGGTGCGCGTTGGATTTGACCCGTCGGGATATGTGCGTGACATGCTGAATCCCTTTGTCGCGCTCGGCATCGCGCTGCTCGTTCTTTGGCTCCTGACCCGGATGGCTCTGCTGAGCTGGGCGGACTTAAGTTTCGTTCTGCCGGTCACCGCGTTCGGCTACTTCCTTGCCGCCGTGCTTGGCAAAGTGTCTCTCCAGGAGGTCATTTCGCCCGCCCAGTGGCTTGGCACGGGATTCATCTTCGCCGGGATTTTGCTCGTCGGCGGCACGGGACAGAAAACGGCCGATCTGGGTTCTTGCTCAAACAGGGCTTCCCAATGAAGTGGCTCCTCCTCTCCGTCATCGTCGTGGCAACTGTTCTCGGCGACTTGCTCCAAAGCCGCGAAATGAAGCTGACCGGCGAACAGCGGGTAGACGCAAAAGGCCTGAGCCGGCTCATTGGTCTGATCTTCAAGCGCCGCTACCTTTTCCTCGCGATCGTCTGCATGGCGGTGTCCTTTTTTGCCTTCATGGCACTGGTGCAAAACGCTCCGCTCAGTTTTGCCGTCCCTGCCTCCGCCGCCACCTTCGTCCTGGAGACTGTGTTGGCCAAATTTGTACTGAATGAAGCCGTTGGTCCGCGCCGGGCGCTTGGCGCTTTGCTGGTGCTCGGCGGAGTAGTGCTGCTGGCACGATAGTTTCCGTGTCCGCATTCTGGCTCGTCTTTGTGCCTGCCCTTGCGTACCAGGCCCTAGCCTTAGTTGCTTCTCTGAATCATCTTCGTCGCCGCTACTCGGAGCCGCCCCGGGAACCTTTTCAGCCGGCCGTATCAATCCTTAAGCCTTTGCGCGGCTTGGATCCGAACACCTTCGAAGCCTTCGTCTCGCAGGCGTCTCAACACTATCCCCGATACGAGATTCTTTTCGGCGTTGCGGATCTCGATGACGCTGCGGTTCCAGAGGTCTACCGCCTTCAGAACCGGTTCCCTGAACTGCCCATACGCCTGCTGGTGGGCCGTGAGCCGCTGCCCAATGGCAAGGCCGGTATCTTGGCCAACCTCGCAAAATTCGCTAAGTACCCGGTCTGGGTCGTGAATGACAGTGACATCAAGGTCACCGCGAACTATCTCACATCCGTAATCGCACCCCTGGCAAATCCCCGCATAGGGGTCGTCACGTGTCTTTATCGGGCGCGCGGTTACACTCCTCCAGCAATTTGGGAATCGGTAGGCGTAGCTACTGATTTCATGCCCAGCACGCTCGTCGCTCAGCTCGTCGGTGTTCGCGAGTTTGGCCTGGGATCCACCCTCGCTTTCCACGCTGCCGATTTAGAGCGCGCGGGCGGCTTCGAATCGATCGGTCCCTATCTGGCCGACGATTACCAGCTCGCGAAACGAATTACCCGCTTGGGTAAGCGTGCCTTGCTCTCGACGTACACCGTGGAAACCTCGCTTGGCGAGGCCAGCTTCAACGGAGTCTGGAACCATCAGATACGCTGGGCCCGCACCATCCGGGCGTCAAAAGGCGGGGGCTATGCCGGTCTTCCTGTCACGCAGGCAGGTCTCTGGATTTTGCTGGCCTTCTTTTCGGGAGCCAAGACTGTGGCCGCCGGTTTGTTGGGGCTGCGCCTGCTCTCTGCCTTAGTGAGTGCCTGGCTTGTGCTGGGAAGCCCTCAGATCACTTCACTCTTCTGGATGGCGCCGGTCTGGGACTTGTACTCATTTGCGGTCTGGATCACGTCTTATGCCGGGCACGAGGTGCGGTGGCGTGATCGCGTTTTACGTATCGATCCGCAGGGCCGAATCCAAAGTGACTAGCCCCTCTTTTCGAGGGACTGCATGTTAGCCTAATGTCTTCCATAACAGGAGTTCAGATTAATAAATGTGTGTGAAATCTCGGAGCGCTTTGCTCATTGCTGCCGCGACGGCTCTCTTGGCGAGTGCCATCCAGGCCCAGTCGGTAGCTCCCGCGAAAGTCGCGATCATCAACGCTCAGAAATCTGTGGCCGATACTCAGGAGATCAAGAAGGCCCAGGCGGCCCTTGAAGCCAAATACCGTCCCCGCCAACAGTCCGTCGAATCGCTCCAGCACGAGCTGCAATCTCTCCAGCAGCAGCTTGCCGCCCCGAACGTTCCACCCGACCGCGAAGCCCAGCTCAGACAAACCGCCACTATAAAGCAAAAGCAACTGCAACGCCTCGGAGAAGATCTACAGGGTGATGTCAACGCCGAGCGCCAGGACATCTTGAGCCGCGCCGGCCGTCAGATGACGGAGGTGATTCGTAAGCTGGCCGAGCAGCGCGGCCTGGATGTGGTGATCGATGTAACCAATACGCTCTATTTCAGACCGGCGCTGGACATCACAGCCGAGGCTACTGCGGCTTACGACAAAGCGTACCCGGCTCAGTAGATTGAGTGAGCCCGGCTTGGTCTGAAGGGCGCCTGAAGGAGACTCTATGGGCAGCTATCTGCAGCAGTATGGCGCGGGAGAAGAACGCCGGAACCGCACGATCAGGAATATCATCCTAAGCGTGCTCGGCTTTCTGATCGCCCTTTGGATTCTTTACCTCGTCTTTCACGATTATTCCGAGAAGCGGACGGTTAACCGCTTCCTTGCTGAGGTGAACTCGCGCAACTACGCGCAGGCCTATAAAGACTGGGGTTGTACGGCCGCGTCGCCCTGTACGAATTACGATTACAAGCGGTTCCTCGAGGACTGGGGCCCAGGTAAGAACGTTACCTCGCCCTGGAAAATAGCTTCCGTGGACGGCTGCAAAACGTTCGTTACGGTAAACGTCCAGGCGACCGGTTCGGAGCTCGAATCTCTTGGCGTCGAGCGTGGCACGAAAACTATCATGTACGCCCCGGCACCCGAATGCCAGGAGCCGCAGTGGCGCTGGAAACAGTTTTTCAGGCGCCTCTTTGGTGGCAACAAGTCTTAGCCCGTGCGCATGCGCTTCGGGGTGAACACGTTCCCTTACTCTTCGAACCCCGGCTCCGCCGCCGGTAGTACGTCGTGATCGCGAGCCACCCAGACGTAAAGCGTGGGCAACACGAAAATACTCATCACGAGCGTAGCGCTTAAGCCGCCCACAATAACGATGGCAAACGGCCGCTGCGAATCCGATCCTATTCCGCGAGATAGGGCAGCTGGGAGCAGCCCGAGCGTCGCCACCAACATGGTCATCATGATGGGCCGCAGCCGAAGCACCGCGCCTTCCACAGCCGAATCCTCCACTGAATGGCCGCGCGCCCTAAGCTGGTTGATGTATTCGATCATAATGACTCCGGTTTGAACCGAAACCCCGAAAAGCGCCAGCATCCCTATGCCGGATGACACGCTGAAGTGTGTTCCGGAGAAGTAGAGCGCAAGCAGCCCACCAATCGGGGCAAGCAGCACTGTAACCATCACCAGCGCCGCCCACTTGAACGAGCTGAACATGGAATAGAGCAGCATGAAGATCACCGCAATCGTGATAGGAACAATAACCGCCAGCCGCTTATTGGCGCGCTGCTCGCTCGCGTATTCTCCAGCCCAGTCGATGCTGTAGCCCTTCGGCAGTTGCACGTAACGGTTTACCTTCGAGATCGCCTCCTGCACGGTGCTGCCCAGGTCTCGTCCTCTGACACTGTACTTGATAGCTATGTACCGCGAGTTTGCCTCCCGGTAAATCTCGGAAGCTCCATCGGTCTGCTTCACGTCGCAGAGTTGTGCCAGAGAGACTCTTTCTCCCGAAGGCGCAAGGAGGCGAATGTTTTCGATCTCTGAAGGCGTGTCGCGGTATTGCGGCATAAACCGCGGGACCATGTCATAGACCTGCTCTCCAATCAGCACCTGGCTCACCGAATTGCCCCCAACCGCCGTTTGTATCGCGTCCTGCACGTCGGCGACGTTGATCTGATATCGGGCGGCCTTCGCGCGATTCACTTGGAAGTTGAGATTGGGTTGCCCGAGAACGCGGAAAATCCCCAGATCCTGCACTCCCGGGATCTTGTTCATCACACTTACGATCTGCTCGCCTTTGTCCTCGAGCGTACGCAGATCTGTTCCGAAAACCTTGACGGCCAGTTCTCCCTTAACCCCGCTGACGGCCTCCTCCACGTTGTCGGAAATGGGCTGCGAGAAATTCCATAGCACGCCGGGGAATTTTTCCACCTGGCGGTCCATGGCGCCGATCAGCTCATCTTTGTCTTCGTGAAACACCGAGCGCCACTCATTCTTCGGCTTGAGATCGACAAAATACTCGGTATTGAAGAAGCCCGTTGTGTCGGTTCCATCGTCTGGCCGCCCCACTTGCGAAACGACTTTGGTCACTTCTGGAAACGAGGCAAAAACCCGGCGTGCTCTTCGCATGACTTCTTCGCCCTCATTCGGGCCTGTGCTCGGCGCAAGCGTGCCGCGAGCCCAGATCGCGCCTTCGTCGAGATGGGGCAGAAACTCGGAACCGATATGGCCGCCGATAAACAGCCACATGGCAATCGCGAAGAGGATCAGCACCGGTGCGAAAACAACTACCCGCATCCGTACCGCTCGCCGCAGCGTGCGCCGGTAACTGTTAATCAAGAACTCCATTGCCGGGTTGTGCCACTCCTTTGCACTCCTGCGGAACAGGAAGCTCGAGAGAACGGGCGCAATCAACATCGAGAAGAGCAGCGCCCCTAAGAGCGCGAATGCTACCGTGAGCGCCATCGGACGGAATAAGCGCCCTTCTACCGCCTGCAGCGTGAATATTGGCAGGTAAGCGGTGATGATGATCGCGATGGCGTAGAAGACCGGGCGCTGCACTTCGTGTGCTGCTTCCCGAATAATCTCGAGCGGCGTTCTGTCGCGCGCCTCCCGCCTGCCCATGTGGCGCACGATGTTCTCCACCATCACCACCGCTCCATCCACCACCATGCCGAAATCGAGCGCGCCCAGCGACAGCAGGTTCGCCGGCACCTTGTCCAGATCCAGGCAAATAGAAGCGAAGAGCAGCGAAAACGGAATCGTCAGCGCCACAATCAGCGCGCCCCGCAAATTGCCGAGAAACACGAAAAGGATGACCGATACCAGAATTATGCCTTCTGTCAGGTTGTGCAGCACCGTGTGGGTCGTGTAGTGGAGCAGATCGCTCCTGTCGAGAAACGGAACGAGTTTCACTCCGGGCGGCAGTATCTGGGAATTGAGCTGCTGCACTTTCTGGTGTATAGCCTGCAAAGTCGTGTCGGATTCTGCACCTTTGCGCATCAGTGCAACGCCTTCCACTACATCGGGGCTGTCCAGAATGGCGCCGTTCGGAAGATGAATGGCTTTGCCGATTTGACCGAGCCGGATCTTTGGCCCCTGCTCGACGGTGGCGATATCCTTGACCCGTATTGGCGTCCCATTCTGAGTCGTAAGCACGATCTCGCCGATGTCTTGTGTGTGGCCGACCAGTCCAAGTTGGCGGATGTTGATCTGCTGCGCGCCCTCCTGAATGAAGCTGCCGCCCGAGTTCATATTGTTGCCGGTGAGCTGCTGCTCAACCTGGCTGATACTCAGCCTGTACTCGATCAGCTTGTCGGGATCGATCCGTACCTGATATTCGCGTGTGGGGCCTCCGAAGCTCGAGACATCCACGACATTGGGAACGGATTTCAGCTGCTTTTCCATCACCCAGTCCTCGAGAGACTTGAGTTCCATCACGTCGAATTGAGGATTTGTGCTGTGAAGCGTGTACCAGTAGATCTGCCCCACCGGGCTCCAGTCCGTTCCCATCTGCGGCTGCAAGCCCGATGGCAGCGACACCGACGCCAGCCTCTCCAGTACCTTCGCGCGATTCCAGTCGTTCACGGAATCGTCGTCGAAGATCATCGTGACAGTCGACAGGCCGAACAGCGAAAACGAACGCAGACTCTGAAGGTGCGGTATCCCGTTCATTTGAATTTCAATCGGGATCGTTACCTGCTGCTCGATTTCTTCGGCAGCGCGACCGGGCCATTGAGTGATGACCTGGACGTAGTTATTCGCAACGTCCGGGTAGGCTTCAATCGGCAGGTTATGAAACGCAATCCCGCCCCAGATCAGAAGCATCACCGCAACGGCTAGCATCAGCAGCCTCGCTCTTAGGGCGAAATCAACCAAAGCTCGGATCATGACGTAGTCCTACTGCTCGCTTTCCGCGGAAAGTGCAAGCGCATCGTTGACCACGCGTTGTCCCGGTGAAATGCCGGAAGAAATATCCTGCCTCCCGTCGAAGAACTTTGATGTCTTCACTTCCGTTCTTCGGAACGCGCCCGCGCCGGCCGGCACGAACACCCAGTCCCTATCGTGAAGATGCAAAATCGCACTGCTCGGAACCGACGCGTACGCTTTTCCGTGCGGAGCGTACAGGGTTGCCGTGACGAACATTCCCGCCCGCATCATCCCCGGATTCGCCAGAACGATACGGACCGGAGCCGTCCGGATATTGGCGTCGAGCACCTTTCCGATATTGTTGATGCGCCCGTGAAACGCGCGATCCGGATAGGCGTTCAACTGAACATCAGCTATATCGCCCATACGGATATTCGGAAGATCGTTCTCGTATACATTGCAGACCACCCACACCGTCGAGAGGTTGGCAATGGTAAATAAATTGGGCTGATTATCAGGCGTATGGACGATGCTCGTGCCCACTACGTTCTGCTCGACTATCGTTCCGTCCGTAGGCGCGTAAACATTGATCACCGGATCGGCTCGCTCGATATCCGCTCCCAAGGTCCTGAGCTCTTGCTCGGCCACGTTCCGTGCTACTTTCGCTTTCTGCTCGGTATCCTCGGCCACCTCGAGGTCATTCAGCGAGATTGCGCCGTGTGCGTACAAAAGCTGTGCGCGTTCCAGTTGCTTCCGAGCCAGTTCTTCGTCTGCTTTCGCTTGCAGATAGGTCTGAAACGCGGTCGAAATGTCGTTACTGAGTATCTTCAGCAAGAGCTGACCCTTGCGGACGTCATCGCCGATCTTTGCGTAAATGCCAACTACCCGGCCAGAAGCCAGCGAGATCACCGGAACCGACTTCTCTATGTTCGGAGTTACTACGCCTGTCGCGTGAATCTCGGGCAGCTCTTCGTGCTCTTGCGCGGTCACCAGCGTAAAGCGCTCCGGTCGATCGATCTTCACCAGGTTTAGATCGGGTTCCTCCACCACGTGCGCCTGGGGCGGGGCCTGTTCTTGCGGATTGATCGGCTGTTTAGAACCGCAGCCGGTCAGCATCGCGCTAACAAGGGCCGCAATAGCAGCCGCAGTCAATCGCGCGCGTTTCATCGAATTACCTCACGTCCTACGGAAAAATTCACTTGGTTGGCGGCCGACATATAAGACCCGACCAGATTCAAATAGTTGAGCTGCGTGTCGCGATATTCTTTCTGCGCATCCAGAAAATCGAGCAGCGATGCCGCTCCTCGCTCGTACGCATAAGAAACCTCAGCCCGGATGTCTTCGGCCTCCTTGAGGTATCGTTCTTTGTAGGGCCTCAGCAGAGCAACCGTGCTCTGCAGCGTCGCATACGCGGAGTCCACGTCATGCAGGGCCGTTATCTCAGACTGGTCTCGCAGCTTCTGATTTCGATTTATGTCGAGCAGCGTGTGGAGCTTGTCTCCCTGATTCCTGTCGAAGATGCGCAGCGGAATACTAATGCTGAAACCGGCGTAGGTATTCAAAGGCGGCGGCTGGTGCGATGCATCCAGGGAAAACGTCGGATCAGTCGAACCGTTTGCAATCGAGAGCTGATGATCGGTGCGAGCCTTCTCGAGAGATTGCTCAGCCTCCTTCAGGTCGGGTCTGGTCTGGAGCGCCAGAGCGCGTAGTTCCTCTACTGTCGAAACCGGTTCTGAGTATTCAAAGTTCTCCTCCACGTCGAACTCGTTCACCGGCGTGTTCTTCCGCAGCAGCGCGAGCAGGTCGATCTTGGCCGTGCGCAAACTCACCAGCGAATTTTGCAGATCTGATTCGAATTGCACCCGCTGCAGCTCCACACGTTGGAAATCCACCTTCGCGATATCTCCGGCGTTGAACCGAAGCTTGTTGATCGCAATCTCCTTGTCGTAGTACTCCAGATTGGCCTTCGCCACGGCCATCACCGCCTTGGCCAACAGCACTCGCACAAAAGCATCGCGCAGATTGAAGGTCAGATTGCGCTGGAGATCGGCTTGCGTGGAAATCGCTATCGCGGTCCCTTTCTCCGCGCTAAGCAACCGCAGCTCCCGCTTGTGTTGCCGTTCGTGCAAATAGTCGATGCTCCCGAACGCGTACGACTGCCAGAGCGGCCGGTACGGGTTTGTGGTGAATGGCGTGATCTGATCCCAACCCAGGTTGATGTTTGGATTCGGCCTCAGATACGCCGTGATCTCGTCGGCCCGCGACTCGTCGATGGTTACTTCCCCCGCCAATAAAGCGGGATTATTTGCTTTGAATTCAGCCTGAGTCTCCTGCCATGAAAGTGCGTGCTCGGAAGTGACAGACTGGGCCAGCAATCCGGGGGCTGCAAACAGAAGACCGAGGCAGAAACGCCAGCCATGGCGCTCCATCTGTCCTCCTAAAAACTCAAACTCTTGCGGATTAAGCGAAGCTCAGCGGGGGAGAACGGCCGCTTGGCAGCGGCATGCTCCGATCTACGTCGCGCAGAACGGGAGACACCACTAGCGAAACAAAGCAAAGCACCAGAGAAATGGAGTGCACCGTCCCGATCACGGGCGTGTCCATCGTCTCGTAGAGACGAATCAGCCCATCGCTCGGAACTCTCTTTCCTGTCGATTGATGATGAGCCGGAGCGTGTTCCGCATTCAGGTGCTCCATTCGCAAAACGTCGTCGGTTGCGGAGATGTAAGGGAACAGCGCTGCCACAATGAGCGCAACGCCGCAAACATGAAGCCACGCCGGCGGATGCACTGTGGATTTTGCCCTGCCTCGGCAAGAGCGAAGGGTGCTTGTTAGAGCAAGCACTCCCAGCACGAGCCAGATCAGGTTAAGCGCTGTGTCGAATGGCACTCTTTTTTACCGTAACATGGCTGCCCTCCCCGTAGATTTCCCATGAGAGCCGCACGTGACGCTTGCGCGATGAAAATCAATGAACAATTGCCGGGCGTTGGCGTAATCCTTTAAGAGGCTAACTGCATCACATGATTAGCCTTGCGCCGAATGCGGTTTCGCTTTCCAACTCTGCTGGTAATTGCACTGTGCGTGTGCGCGCTTGCAACCTCCGCGGCCGCCGCGGCGAACGCTGTCGCTACGGCTACACCCGCCTCCATGTACTCCTGGCTCATTACGCCTGTAGAAGATGGTGCGGAGCTTGCGACGTTATTTTGCCGCGCGTGCGGTACGCCTCCCGATCTCGGCGGAGACGTGCCTTTGCTTGCGGCTTTGCGCGACACTTTGGGGGACGACGATCCCGGCAACGACCGTCTCACTTCCGTTTGGCTGCTAACTTATTCGAGGCCGAGTCTCGCTAAACGCGCTCTTTCGGCAATGCCCTTCTTCTACTGGAAAGTGGCAGATGGTTCCACCCGGTCAAGTGCGAAGGGAAGCGCGCCACTCTTCGATTTGAATTCGCCCCAACGTCCGATGATCGAGACCGTTGCGCAAGACATTATTCAATGGTCGCTCCTTGATCCTTCGGCTTTGCCGGTCAGAGCAATCTCGCGGGCGTACCGGACAAACGCATCCGACCACGAACGTCTGCACATAGAGCAAGCCCTTACCTACCTTCGTGCGGCTCCGTCTGATTTCGACGGGGAGTCTGCCCTCACGCCTGATGAGTTGCACACCCTCACCGCGCGTCTCGAATTGACAAAGACTCTGTTGGGCGGCTTCGTAACCGAGCGCCAGGCAGCGCGTGTCGGCGAGCAGTCGGCTATCAGGCAGGAAAGCATTCGAAGCCGCAATTGGGAACTGCTGCGGCAGTGCGCGGACAAGACAGGTTTGTATTTTGAACCGCTCGATTTAGCTGGCACATCTGGCCAGTACGCCATCCTGTGGTTTTCTCCCGAAAAGGAAGCGCCGCCGGCCGGTCCGAAGATGGGCTCCGTCTGGAAGCTGCTACATCTCAAGGATCCGCGCCGCGACGATCGTCTCAAATCTGCCAACGCCCCCTTCTACTTTCGTAACCTAGACGAAAACGGCAGTCTTCTGCCCTTTGGGTCCAGCGGAGCGAAGCAGGTAAAGCTGTTTCCGGTCGGTGTATATAGCCTGAACTACCCAAAATTGCCGCTCCTCCTCGTGGATTTTAGCGGAAGCTTGCATATGAAGTGGCGCGAAATCACCCAGCGCTCCATCAACGAAGTGACTGCCGGTGTCATCGGCATTTCCCACTTCACGAATTGGTATTACTACGTCGCTGCTGACGCGTACGATTTCATAGCTTCCCGCCATGGGTCAGCCACTAATCAGTCGGATCGTCTGGATTCTTATTCACAGTTCCGCGCAAGCCTGCAGCTCGATGCTCAGCTCGATCCGGGATTGCGCCGCCAGATGCAGGAGCGCGTGGATTCGCTTGCCGTGAATCCGCTCGAGTCGGCGCCGCGGCAGGAGATGATGGCGGCAGTTGCGCGCTACGCGGCACTCCAGCACCAGGTAGAGTCGGGCGAGCTTGCCACACACGTGGATAAGAATCGTAGGCTCGAACTCGCGCGAGCCGGCGAGACCAGAACACGCGCGTTTTATGACCAAGCCCTGCACGTTGCAAGTTTTGGTCTCTACACCCACAGAGCGCCGGCTGCTCCCGAAACTGTAAATCGCGTCGATAGCTACCGCCGCGCCCAAAACCATATCGACTTTCTGGCGCGCCTTTCAGAGCAGGGAACGCCACCTGAGATCGTCTATAACTCTGCGAAAATCCAACATTCCATTGTCGAACTGAAAGAAGTTATGCCAGAGATTCAGTCGGACGAATTGCGCGCGCGCGCTGCGAGCGTGTTGAGTCGGATGAGAGATCTTTCGCAGGATGACTTGCTTCGTGCCGATTGCTCAACGGCCATAGCCTCCCTCAAAACTTCTGTTCCTCTCCACGAAGACCGTGTTATGTTAAAGCCTTCCGCCCTGAAAGTGCCTGCTTCAAACGGGGCGGCCGCCGGCCTGGACACGCTCCGGTGAGGCGTTTCGCCTTCGTTCTTGCCTTCTCATTCTTCAAGCTTTCTCAAGCTCAAACTAACGCAGCATCAAGTCCTGAGTTCCAGCGCTTAGTGCTTCTCAAAATCGACGGTTTGAATGCGGACCTGTTGAACCAAACGATGGGGCAGCAGGATCCGGCTACCGGTAAATCTCGGCTGCCATGGTTCTCTCACGTCTTCGCAGAGGGGGGCGTGGTCTTCCAGAACTTTTATGTTCGCGGCATCAGTCTCTCCGCTCCGTCATGGTCCATGCTTGATACCGGTCACCACGCCGTTATCCGCGGCAATGTCGAATATGATCGCTATACCGGGCAGGTCTACGATTACCTGAACTTCTTTCCGTTCTACGTCGGTTACGCCCGTAATCGCGCGGTCGATATGCCTGGCGTCGAAGTTCTCGATCGCGCCGGCATTCCACTCGTCAGTGATTCCTTTCGCTACAATCAGGTCCTTCAGGCATTCCAGCTCTTCCAGCGCGGCGTTGCCTGGACCACGCTCAAAGATGCTTTTCTGCGCACCTTTTCGGGCAAAGCGCTCTGGTCCGGTCTCGAATCTGCTGCTCCCATTTCGCTCAGTTCCTCCCTCTCGAAGCAACTGGAGAGTGTCTTGGAACAAGGGCTTCGCGGACCGAATTTCCTCTATTTTGATTTCTTTACTGGCGAGGCCGACCACGAAGCACATGCCACGAATAATCCTGAAGCGTTGCTTCATGTTCTGGCCGAACTCGACGCGCTCATCGGGCGCGTTTGGACCGCCATTCAACAGGGCCCCCTCGCGGACCAGACTTTGCTTGTCGTCGTCTCAGACCACGGCATGAATAACGTCCCCGGAATCGTGAGTCAAACCTTCAGCCTGCCTGACCTGCTCAATAGCCCTGCAGGGGGCGCGCACCACGTCGTGACCGACCGGGAGCAACTCAGCGATTACAAGCTGAAAGGCATCAATCCTCTTGTCCACCGTGTGATCACTCCGAGCACTAGGTCTTTTTATCTGCAAGGACAGAGTTCCAGGTACCCAACGGCATGGCTCGATATCGATGGAAACGAACGCACCTCTGTACACCTGCGCAACAGCGATCTGAACAAACTTCACATTCTTCTCCTCCAACTTGCGCGCCCTGATCTGAACTCGCTAACCCGGAAGGCCGCCGCTCAATGTATTTCGCAGACCATCAATCGTCATCGTCAGCAGTGGAATAGTGTCGTCGACCAACTAGAGACCGAACTCGCAGCTCTCGATGAAGCGATCTCCGAACGTAGAAAACTAGTCAGTAAACTTCCTCGAAGACCAACCTCCGAGCAGCGTGATTTAGGTGAAGATAAAGCCAATCGCCGCTTGCGCCGTGAGCTTGACGAATGGCAGGATGAGCGTGCGGATTACCGCCGATACCTTGCTCGCCTGAAATCGTTATTGGCTTTTGTGCCCGATCCCGTTCGTCCCTTCGCCCGTAGCATCTCCAGCCTGATTTCGGAGAGATCGCTCGGGGAACGAAACACGGTCGCCGATCTCGAAGATTACATTGTCGGACCATCCGCAGGCGGCCTAGTGACAAATCAGAACGGGCAACTGGACGAGGCTGCGTCCTTTCGCTACGTCAATTACTATCGCCTGCTCTCTGCGCAGCGTGCTTTCAATAACCCGCAGCCCCAGCTTTCTTCGAAGCCTATCGATTTCGTTGCAACCGCTCTGCCCAACCGCGTGTATTGGCTCTACTGCAATGACGAGAACCAACTCTTGATCTTCGACAATGGTGCCGGACAACTGCGGCTGGAGCCCGCCCGCGCTCTCACACAAGATCCTGCTGGCCAGTTACATTGGCAGAAACAACCCTGGCGGTCCGGTCTTCCCCTACAGATCTTCGAAGATCCCGCCCTCCGGCTAGCGCCTGGTGCCGACCGCGCTCGGTGGCTTTCGGACTGGCATACCGAAAACGATTGGTTATCTGCGATCCATCTTTGCCGCTATTCGAACGGCATTATTGGGATTACCGAGGAGCTGTCCCCCATTGCCCCTTACGTCCCGGGACCGCCCGGCGTCAGCCCCATTCTTCGCCGCTATGAACAGCGCCGCCGCGAGCTCGTGCAACCCGATTTCCACGTCTTCGCCGCTGACCATTGGAACTTCAATGTGCGGTTTCCCAATCCGGGGGGCAATCACGGCAGCTTTCTCCGCATGTCCACTCATTCGGTCTGGATGATGGCAGGCAAGGGACTGCGCGCCCGGCAGATCGAAGAACCCTATGACAGCTTGAACTTCGCTTCCACGATTCTGAAGCTTGTAGGCCATACGCCGCCCATGCCCGAGCGCGTCGTTTCGTTATCGCGATAGGGAAGCACTGCTGTCTTGCGCAGCTGACGTCTTCGTGAATGTGCTCTCATGCTCTGGCGCGAGGTTTTCAATCAGAACACTATTCTGGTCCGCTGAAAACTTGGCGCCCCGGCGGCCCTGGCCGGTGTTTTCGCTGGCGAAATAATAAGTGAACGTATCTCCGCTCCAGTGGCTTAGTTCGTAGTAAGCGCCGCGCGGCGGAAGACGCAAAATCAGCCGGCCGTTCTCGACCGAAACTTCGAGAGTTCCGAAATACTCATTCCTGTACTTGCCTGCGTATACAGCCAGCGGCTTGGCAGGCGCCGAACTCTTCGGAGCAGGCATCGTCGCATAGTTAGGGGATGCATTCTGCGTCTCTGCGATCATCTTCGCGAAGAGCTCGCCTGCCATTGAGAGATAGTCGTGCTGCGGCTTTCCGTAACGCACAAGGTCGAGAAAGTGGAGGCAGATCGATTCCGGCAGACCGATCGGCATGCTATTGCTGAGCACGAGTACACCCAGGTGTTCTTCGGGAATCATGTAGACAGCCGTCGCGGCGCCAAGGAAGAATGCACCGCTATGACCCAGTTGCGTATGGCCCTGAGCATCCGTGTTTACGTCCCAGCCGAGGCCGTAGTATTGGCGCCCTGGGCATTCGTTGGGCTTGCCCGCGTCGGTCGCTGAACGGCAGATCTGCGCTTTGTGCGTCTCGGCAAGGGCGGTCGCACTCACGATTTGCTGGCCGTTCCACTTCCCGTTGTTAAGTTGCAGCCGGACCCATTGAGCGAGATCGCGCGCACTCGAACTGACACCGCCGGCGGGCGCTTCCGCGTCGGCCTCGCGGACGAAACGGTTGACTGGCTGGCCATCGATGAAAATATGCAGTGCAGCTTTGTTGGCGCGGTTCTCGTAATCGGAGAAGCGCGAACTGGTCGACGTCATGCCGAGCCGCGAATATAGCTGCGTCGCCGCGATCTCCTCCCAGGGCTTGCCGATCTTGGTCGCGGCGGCGATTGCTCCGGCAGTGTAACCGAAGTTGCTGTAAGCGTATGTCTTGCGAAACACGCCGGGCAGCGCGAGATATCTCATGCGCTGAAGGATCTGCGGGCGCGAGTAGCCGAGGTCTTCGAGCAGATCGCCGGATTCCGTAGCGAGGCCGCTCCGATGCGAAAGGAAGTCGCGAATTGTGACCTCTCGGGTCGTCTCGGGGTTTGAAAGTTTGAAGTCGCTTTCGAGATCGGCAATGCGGTCGTCCCATCCAACCTTTCCCTCCCCGACAAGCGAGGCGATGATCGTCGAGGCAATAGGTTTCGAGAAGGACGCGATTTCAAATACTGTGTCGGAGTCAACCGGTGCAGGCTCTCCCACCTTGCGAACACCGTAGCCGCGCAGAAACGCGATCTGGTCGTTATAGACAACCGCGACCGCCACTCCAGGAACTCTTGTTTTGCTCAGGCTCGCGCGAATGTAAGGTTCAAGCTGAGCAAGCGCAGATTTGACGCTCTGCGCAGAGACCGCCGGCCTCTCTTGCGCCGCGCCGGCGCTCACTAGCCAGCTAAGCGCCCAAATCCAGGTCCACGCGCGCGAGTGTCCCCGCTTACTCGAAAATTGCATCAATTTTTAACTCCGGTCGGGCACTTTTCTAGGTCGCTATCTTCGCGGTTCACGGCAGGCTTGGCAACCAGCCGCTTACAGATGGTTCCGTCAACGCGGGAAATCCTCCGTTGTTCGGAAGCTGCAGCACCTGGTAATTCAAGGTGTATACCGTACGCCAGAAATCCACGCAGAGCCTTGCTCCGTTCACGTTGTAAGTGGTCGAGATCGGCTCCGTTCCTGACTGCCCCGGATGATAGATGTCGAGCCGGAAAACGCCATCGCTTCCTTGCGCCAGTACATAAATGAATCCGGAAAACTCGACAGCTAGATCAAGGTAATTCGCCCCCGCAGTAGCGGCCAGTTCAAAGAAGTAAGGCTTCGCCTGGTCTTGAAAATATTGAATGGGATTGCCGCCCAGGTCGAACGCCTGAATGCGATTGTTTCCGCTGCTCGCCTCGAGCACCAGGATTACGCCTTCGGGTGATACGGCCGCCGCCACCGGTGAAGTGATCAATCCCGGCCGTGACCCTTGGCCTGACACCGACCTTGCCAGGTACTGATTCGTAGCGACGGTTTCGCTTTGCGCCGTAAGAGGTAATTTCAGCACTTCCAGCTTGTGATTGGTGTTGTTGATGCTGATCGCATGTCCCGTGGGATGAAGCAGAAGAGCTGTCGATTCCAGATTCAATCTACCGAACGCATTGCCGGATGACGGGTTGTTGAAAGTAGGTGGATTTCCAAGGGAGACCTGCCGGATGTAGAGCGAGTTAGTATCTAAGAAGAAGTTCGCGGAATCGTCGCTGAGCAGGCTGTAAGTCAGCTTCGTTCCCGACGAAGCGCCGCCTTGCTGCCCGCAGGGCGTGCTGGCGAACCCGCTTTGCGCATCCGACGGATCCGTATTCAGGTTCGCAGCTTGATCCAACTGCCCTCTGGCGCCTGCCGAGCAATCGAGCAGCCCGCTGCTGTAACCTTGCCAGGCGTATCCGACATAGCCAGACTGAGTGCTTGTGCTCTGTCGAACGGTTATGCTCCGCAGCGCGCCAAGGCTTCCAGGTTCTTGCCCGCCCGTAGGCGGAGTGTAAGCCGGTGCTTTCGAAGTCGTCCGCCAGAAGTGTTTCCCTCCGCTATCCAGTCTGGTTACCTGCTTGTGGGTGTAGACAGTTTCTTTCTGAATGGGAATCTTGAACTCTTGGACCGTTATGGTGCGCGGCGTGTCCGAAACATTCTCGACTGGGCCCGTGGTTCCTTTGGCCGCGCACCAGTCGTTCATCGATGCCGCCTGACCGTCTTTTTGTGCGTAAAAGCCCACGCTGACATTCAGGGTGCCGCCCTGCGGTAGGTCCTTCAAGGCGAAACTGATTGATTTCGGGTAAGGCGTCGGGACAGTTACGGCTTCGAGGTAATGAGGAGACGCCGAATCAAAAAGGTAATTGACCTTGTAATACAGAGTGTAACCGGTTGGAAGGGCGGGGAAGGCTCCACCTTCGGGCAATATTGTGACGCTCACATCGTGACTGCGAACCATGTCGAACTCATAGACCGGCGGAGAAAGCGCGGCTTCGATGGTGGTCTCGGCCAATTTGACTGCGCCGACAACAGCGGAAACTACCCGGGCAATGATGCCTACTACCGGTATCATTTCCTCCGCTATCGCTTCGCTAACATAGGCGAAAATCAGAGCCACTAACTTTACAAGTCCCTTTCCGGCGAGTCCATTCACGAGGGCTTTTATGAAAGCCAGACCAACCTTGAACACGTCGAGAGTGGTGCCATTAAGCGTGGCGCTCATCGTTACCAGGATTTCCTGCGCGAGCATCTGGCCTAACGTGCCAACAAGCAGCTTAGCCGTAGCCGACACCCCACTTACGCCGATGCCCATGAAGAAAGCGACCATCCCGTAGTTGATCGCCACGGAAATCGCGAGGCCCAGATCCTCGGCCTGTGCCGGCCCGATCTTCGAGCCATTAAAGCCGAGCGTTCCGAAAAAAATCTTGAGCTCGCTGGCCTCCGGCGGAAAGTTCACGGTGACGGAATAAGTGCCCGGTGTTACCGGAATGCCTAACACCGTGAACGGAGGGGCGATGAGTCCGCCGAAGAACGCGTTGTCTTCGAGATCCAGCTCCGATAGCGGTACGCTCGGTCCCGGAAAGATCTGGCCGCGATCCAGCGTCGATGTCGGAATGACCTGCCCGTTCGGACCCGTAAACTGGATATACATACCGAGATACCGAAGAAACCAGTTCGAAAAGTTATTTAGAACAACCGTCGCACTGCCTTCCGGATTCTCAGTAACTTCGGGCTTCCCGACCTTCAACCCGGCCGCGCCATCCACTATAGTGAACTGAACGGTGTCGGCACTGCTGAGAACACCGCGATTCATCAGCTTCCGAGGCACACCGGCAGTGCCGTCCAGGCGATACCATAACTTACCTGAAAACTCGTTCGATGGACTGGTGGGTGGAGCGATACCGGTCACATCCATCCCTAGCGTCGGGTCGTTCCTCACGAGTGGGTGCAGGCTAGTAACTGATTGTCCGAGCAGCGGGTCAACGCTCGAATTGAAATCCGGGCAGTATTGATTGTCGCCGCTGCCTTTCATCTTGAACGGCTTGCCCGACGAGTCATTTAACGGGAGCAGCGTCGCCCATCCCTGCGTGCTGACCGATTCCGGCTGAGCGGGCCCTAGCTCTTGCAAGTGTTGGGCGAGCACCACCGTCCCGATATCCCCTTCTATGTACTGGCTTTTGACATAGGCGGCACTAACTGGCTCGGCAGATGCCATATCGGGATCCATAGCGATCAGCGTGCGGGCATGATCGTTCGGATCGATGAGCACCTGTTCTTCGAGCAGGTCGTCTAAGGTCTGAGCCGCCGGAAGTCCGTAGGCACGTCGCTTCGCGGAAAGAGGCAGCGTGCCATTGGGTCTTACGCGCCGCATTCTCTCGTAAGCTGCTACATGAGCGCTGTCCGGAATCATCTGAACAACGTTCAACATCTCCCAGGTGCCTTGAGAATGCTCAATCGGCGAGTGAGTATAGGCTAGAGAACAGATGTCCGTAGCGAGGACGAGGCCCTGCAGGTGATGAGTGACAAGTTCAGTTGGGACTCCGGCGAGAAATTTATTAGTAACTCTCGCACGCGCCAGAACAGATGGATTCTCCACCGTTCTGGTCAGCCGGTAGCGCCGGCCGCCAACCACTAGCGACAAGTTTCGATCGCTCCTGAGCTTCGGAAAGCTAAAAAACAAGGTGGGCGACCAGCTGCCTTCAGCATTCGCCGTAGGCAGAGTCGCAAGCACTGCTCCCGCTCCCGTCGTTTGCATAACGAACGTACGGCGAGACACGCGGCCGGCGGCTAACCATCGGTTAAGCCCACGGTTTGCCATCCGCTCAGACCTGCGTGCAGTCCTGCGTCGCTTTGCTCCGATATTTTTCCGATTGAAAACTGCTGCGCTGTGGTCCTGAGCCTGTTGCATATTTACCAATCGCGTGTAGGTTTCACGCCTTTGCATAACGTTTCTGGAGACGTTGGAGGGTAGGTTGGAGCTTCGGCATACCAGAATGGCGGTAAGCCAGCCGGGAAAGGTTTCGCGAGCAGCGGACTCCGCCAATGTGAATTGCCGCCAAGCGGATCTGCTGCGCCGCATGGGCCCGCGCTGTTGTCCGGACAAGTCAACTGTGAGCTGTTGCCGGGAACGGTCGTACCCGTCGGATAGTAATAGGTCTCGGCGCATACATCGGCGCCGCTCGGCGGATTGCAGGCGTCCTTACACGCGAACTGATTGTGATTAGCCCCGCTGAGATAAACGTACATAATGTTGCCTCCGGTTCGAAAGTCGACGAAGGCCTCGAACCCCGAGACCGGGTCGGAGATCACCGCGGGCCCGAGATTAGCTCCCTGTAGATAAGCTCGAAAGAGAGTAGTCCTGCTGCCCGAATCGGTGCTGGTCGACAAGTCGGCGGCCAGGTTTGCGGCCGCGAGGATTGCTCCGGTAAAGTTAACGCCTCGCATCTCGCCACCCGTGAAATCGACCCCGAAGAGATAAGCATTAGCAAAATTTGTATCCGTCAGAATCGCGCCATGCGCGGAGGCGCACTCCTTAGTGAATCCTTGGTAGTTATCCTGCGTGGTCTGGCATGTCTTCTCGCCCACCGGAATTGTTCCGTAGAAATTCGCGTAGGTGAAGTTCACACCGCTCAGCGTCGCGAATGAAAGATTCACGTTTTTCAGGTGCGCTTGCTGGGCCGTGGCTGACGAATCCACCTTGCCTTCAACATCGTTCGCGAGGAATGCGTGGTACAGGTTCGCCCCCGTCAGGTTCGCATTATTCAGGCTTGCGCCCTGCAATTTCGCGTAGCTTAAGTCCACTTTCTGAAGACTCGCGCCCGTGAACGTCGCTTGCGTCAGGACGGCCCCTGCGAAATCTACTCCGTCGAGGTCGGCGCCGCCGAAATTAACGCCGGCCATCTGGGCGTTTGCGAAACTGAATTTCGCCATCTCAGGCAAACAGGTCTGGATATTCGCTTTGGTCAAATCGAAATACTGCCAGTCGGCTAGAAACTCACAGCTCATCGTGGCTGAACGAAAAGACGGCCTGCAGTTGTTAGCGGATCGATCGAATGTAAGTGGGCTCTCGCCGAAAACGGCGTTGGTCGAGATATCCGCCTCCGAGAAATCGGTGCAGGTCAACGTTGAATAGGTGAAGTAAGTGGTTCCGGAGAACTTGGCGCCCTGAAAGCATGCGCCGGTTAGGTTTGCCATGCTGAAATCTGTAACCAGAACAGGACTGGCAGGATCGTCGAGAATGGTCGCATCCTGAAAATTGGCATTCGTGAGATCCGCGCCCAGAAAAGAAGCAGCCTTCAACGTAGCGCCTATAAAATTGGCGCCTTGCAGATTGAAATGAGCAAAGTTCTGCCGCGTTAATGTCTTTCCCGCATAGTTAGCTCCGGAGGGCTTCACGCCGCAACTGCTGCTGGATTGTTGAGCGGGTAAACGGGAAGCGAAACTGAGAAAGCAAACACCTAACATCACCCCCAGGCGCAAAGAGCTTACAGGTGAGTTATCACTAAGTGGTGATGAAAGCATAGTTACTTTCGTGAACCGGTTAGGGCGTTGCGCCCCGTAGGCCCAGCGGCACGATCAGGATCGAATCCGAGGCTCCGGCCAGGCCGCCTTTCCCGGGCGCGCCTGTGCATTGCGAAGCGCTGTTGTTGCCGCCCGTGCCCCCGGCGCCCCGCGGTCCAGGAACGCTCCCATAAATGACTACTCCGCTGTATGAGTTGTGGGAATTGACCAGAGCGATCCCGGCGGAAGGGCCCCCATTGCCTCCCGCGCCTCCGCTCCCCGCTCCACCTTGGCCGCCGGTTCCACCCTGGCCGCCTGAGCCCGGAGCGTTTCCCGAGCAATAGTCTGCTTTGTAGACCAAAGTTTGATGGCCTTTGGAGCCGGGCGCTCCCGGGCCCCCCGGCCCGCCTGTTCCACCCGTTCCGCCTTGACCGCCCTGACCCGCCGGCCCAGGTATCAGAGCGTTGTCATAAGCCAGACCGGCTACCGTGGAGTTCGACAGTACTAGCGCAATGGAAGCGCCACCCTGACCACCGCCTTCGCCGCCTTGCCCCGCGCATCCGCCCCCGCCGCCCGGCAGTCCCGGATAGTCTGGACTGCCGTGGTCAGTCGCCATGCCGCCGGAACCGCCGCCTCCACCGCCGGAGCCAACCTCACCCAATGTGCCCGTCCCGCCCTGCGTGGGAGTCCATGTCGTCGCGCTGAAAACTCCAATCGTGTTTAGGTTCGCCCGGCCGCCCACAACAGCGCACGCTCCGGGATTCCCCGGCGAACCCGGGGGGCCGTCGCCGGGATTGCCGTGAGGATCGTTGTCTTGTTGGCTGCAGGTGCAGCCCAGTTTGCTCGATGGTAGTCCGCCCGGACCTCCCTTCGCCCTGCCGCTCGCTGCACCGGGTTTGCCTACGCTGTGAGGGTAGTTGTCGTTCTCGCAGTAGCACCCGAGAACGCAATCGTGGCTGTACACATGCTGATAATCTGCGCCCTCTCCCCCCGTGCCGGCACTGGTGGGATTGACGGGACAGGCCGCTCCGCCGCCGCCACCCGTGATTCCCTTTGCGTTAGGACTGGAGCCGCGTCCGCCTTCCCCCGCGCCCCCTACACTGCCCGCAGCTGCGCCCCTCGCACCCCTGCCGCTCGAGAGGATGCTATGCCGGATGGCCAGCCCCGAACTATTCGCGACAGTCATTGCGATGCTCCCCTGTCCCGGTCTGCTCGCATCTCCCCCCACCACCACAAAGCCTGAGAAGAGTGTGTTTGCTTTGATGCCGCTAGCAGTGAAGGCCGGCGAGCCGGTCACGAACGTCCGGTAGCGCGCGTCTGATCCGTCGAAAACACAGCTGCCCCACACGTCTACCCCATTCGCAAGATTGACCGGTTTCACTGGAGAGTATGAACCGTAACGAACGAAAACCGCGCACGAGCCTTTGGCGGCGATGCACCGGTCGATTCCCTGTTGAATCGATTTGCACGGGCTCGTATCGCCAGCGCCGCAATTGTCGCTATCACTGCCTGTCGGCGCCACCTGAATAGATGTCTTATACGCCGGAGGGTAAACTTGCGCACAGGTAAGCGGCCTTGCTTTATTGCCCGTCAGTATAAACAGCCCGGTAAGTCCAATTACACTTCTCCAGTACTGCCGCCGCAACCACTTATTTCTTTCTCTGGTCACAGTTCCTCACCTGCCTGACATCTCCGGCGATTGTGACCGGAGACTTCGCAGCCGTCGCCGTCTTATCGCCGGTCGAAAGGAGGTTCAGACGCTCCGCAACAAATTGCGCCGCGCAAGCAAACTTGAGCATTCGTATCTGGAGAGCCAAGAGTACTATACGGGTCCGTTGATGCACGGTCAAGTGACAAGTTGGGTAAAAGTACTGATGCGATTGGCCGACCCAGGCTCGAGCGGTAAGTTCGTCCGGTTAGTAGCTGCCGCGGTCAGTCCGAGCCTGCAAGGAATGGCCGCGCGGCTCAACCCCGTGCAGGCGCTCCCCCACTAATCGGGAACACTCGGAGAATCTGCTCGTACAAAAGGTAATCCCAGGCGTTGAAATGCCGGATGACGGCAGCGACTCTCTCGTCCGTTTCTTTCGCGGCGCGCGGCCGCCCCACATTTACAATTGGCAACTCTTCGGTTGCGTGCCAGCCGTAGTAGTCCCGCAGCCGTCTATACGCTTCCGGCGAGGCCTCCTGGTGTCCGACAAACGCAAAAAAATTCATCAGATTCGAGACCGCTTGTTCATAAATTTCGGCGGTTATGCTTCCAGGGGGCAGATCGCGCTCATCTACGCCGCTGAAACAGCGAACCAGCGCGTTGTCGAAATCGACCGTCAACCGATTCTCGAATACCTCTTCGAGACTGAGCAGCCGTCCGTCTGCACCGCGAACGCTCGGAGCCTTGTGTTGCAAATCGTAGTCGTATTGCGAAAGCACTCGGGCGGCCGGCTCGCGAACAATCGTGATGTACTCGGATTCCTGTGGCAGCGCCTCGTGCATGCCGAATTGATAGTGACCCATTACCATCCGGTAGCCGCGCCGTTGCTCGAGCGGCAGCGCACGAAGATCCGTCACCAGAAAGCCTGGCGGCGTCGGATATAGGTAAGCGATCTCGCATTGAAGAAAATTTGCTGCAATCGCCTCTCGAAACGCGGTTCCGGCAGTCTTCGGAATATGCATGAACAGAACCGTCGGCCGTGGCCGCCGCGGTTTCACTCGTGAGACCCTTACCCGCGATGGCGCGTTTGCAAGAGGCGCGCCGTTTTCCAGTCTTACGTCGATGACCGCTTCCGTCTCGCTCTGAGTCTGAAAGTGCTCAGCCAGGTCGACGTAGAACCCATGCCGCCCCGAGCAGTTCATGATCTCCGCTACATCGGGCCGGTAATGTACTGCCAGCACATGCGCCACCGGATGTTTATTGACCAGCACAGTCACGGGCACCGGTTTCTCGGGATCGTCCGCATCGAACGCCCAGCCGCTGATCTCTCCGTCCGCCAAACCGTCGAGATGGCCCTGTATCCCGAGTGGAGGCTTTACCTTGCTGCGTATCCCGGCGGATATCCGCCGTTCGACAAGGTGCGTGCAACCGGCGATCGCGCCGAACAGCAGACTGGCGCGCAGCGAAGTGCGTACACCAATTTCAAACAGCGGGGGAACGTAAAAAAAATCAAGACTTAGCACCGCGATGGCTGTCGCGAACAAGCCAGCCTGCAAGCCAAATAAGCTGGTTGAGACGATGACCGTTAGCGCAAATACAGCCGCTGCAGCCGACCCGAAAACCCATTGCGCACTCGCCGTCAGCAGCAGCGCCGCCAGCACTGTGGCAGGAGCGAGAAGGAAACGCGCTCTGATCCGCCGCAGCGGAGCAAGTCCGCTCAAAAGACCGTTTAGTTCAGATACACCAAGCCTGAGATCCATCCTAATCGGACCGTAAGTTGTACAACTTCGGATTAGCTGCAGTCCCGCGGCATCGGGATCCAGCGATTAAGACGAGCATCCCCGACAGAGGATTACCCGCTCCAGCGGAAGCGAACGCTTCTTTGTGTCAGCGTAGCATGGCTCGCGTTAGCGCACCGTAGCGTCAAAAACGCCCGTTTCTACAGTTTCGCCGTGTTTCATCTGCACGAAAATCCGGTAGCGGCCCGCTGCAGGAAAGCCGTAAGGGAACGCGACTTCATTGGGCAGTGAGGCATTTGCGTTCGGCATCGCCATGCCGGGCATGTCCATTCCTTCGCTGCTCGTGGAAGCCGGATTCTGCTTCTCTGCGAGCATCACGGCCGCCATTGGGACCGAGCCTGTCGGATGCACATGGGCGAACACTGTCCCGTCCGTCTTGACGAACGCAGCGTGTCCCATCATTCCCATATAAAAGGCCATATTCGAAGGAACTGTTCCGTCCGGTCTCTCCAGGCGGAAACGGAAGAGTTCCGGCTCTCTGGTGTGGAGCCCTCCCGGCGGAAGTAGCCAGACCATCCGGTAACCATCCGGCAGAGTGAACTTGCTCGAAGTGCCTGTCGTCATTGACGCGGCGGTAGACTTGCCCGCTGCATCATCTCCCGCAAGCGCGCGCCCCGTTATACCCGAGGGCAGGTTTAGCGAGCTCACCAGAGTTTCCGGAAAACCGTTCGCGTGCACCACATCCGCGTACAATCGATAATTCCCCGCGGGCATCGAGGGCAAGCTTAATCGAAAAACGCCCGGCGCAGTCAACTCCGGGTGCAGGTGGTAAACCACGTCGAGACCCGGCTCTCGAATCGCATAGAGATGCATCAGATGCCCATGATCAGGAATGAAATCGTCTACCGATCGCGTGAAGAGCGAACGCCAACCTTTCTCATTCAGCCATCCTGGGTCATCGAGCTTGAGCGTCAGGATTTCTGAGGTCGAAAGGCTTGCGCCCATTCTCAAAGGCTTGTATACCTCTTGGCCATAGCTGCGTGCTTTGCTGTTCCACCAGCTGTCCCCGATCCAGACCGCGCCGGCTACAATCAGAAGCGCCACGCCCATCGCCGCTCGTCCTGCTCTTACTTGGCGCGAACTCGGCACTACCCCCGGATCCAATCGGGATTCCCGCACTGAGGCGCCAGCCATCGCCACCGCTCCGCCCACCAGGAACATGCCGAGAGCCAACAAAATCGCACCAAGCCCGAACGGCATCCGCTTGGTAGCGAGCGCAGCCGAGGGCACCGGTATCGAGAGCGTCCCGCTGCCCTGCGATCCGTCAACCACGATCCTCACCTGCCACGAACCCGGAGCCATCATCCAGAGCGAGCCTGTGAACAACTGAGCATCCTCTTTTGAAGCGATCAACTTGTCAGGCACGGGTGCGAATTTCGCGCCCGGTCCCGACATCGGCAGGGGCACCGCATGCATTGCAGACACTCCTTCACTCGAAGACCGGACTTCAAGTTCGGCAACTCCCGGTATCACCACCGGCGGCCGGATTGTCACGAACAGCTGATAAGGCCCGGCCTTGCCGTCCAGGTAAATGTCGGGACTCCCGATGTGCGCCCTCGCTATGCCGCTGAAGGCAAGCAGGGCCGCGAAAGCGATTTTACACACGCGCCACATACTACCGCTTGATCCTGTGCAGCCACTCTCCGCGCGAAATTCCAAAGCGGAACGAGAGCGTTCCGAGAGCTAGGGCCAGCATAATCCCGCGCCAGAAGTGAGCCGCTGTCTCGCGGTCCCAGAACAGGTAGTGCGCTTCATATGTATTCGGAGGCTGCCCATACCAGAAGTAAGCCGTACCGAAAATTCTGTTGCGCGACGCCGGGCTCATCAGAAAACTGGCGAAGGGCCACTCGGCCGCGAGCAAAAAAGCGACAAAGACAATTGCGCTTGCCGCTGCCATTTGCCAAGGCTTCCAATGCTTCGTGCGTTGCCACAGGAGATCAAGCGCTAGCGCCGGCACGATCAGCAGAACAGGAAAAGGTTCCGGGATGAAGTGGGTCACATGCTGGTAAACCGGCCCAAGCTTCGGTTCAGCCGGAAAGAACGGAAGTATCAGTATCAGGCCCATGCCAAACAGCGTGTAAAAACCCGTCACGAAGGTAGCGGCAAAGGGAATCTCCGTCGCACGCGCTGCAACCGTCAACATGATCGGGATGAATACGGCCAGGATTACGTAAGGCTGTGAGGTATGGAGCAGCATCCGTTCCATGTACTCCATGAGCATCGTCATCACCATCACGAGCATCACGCCGCAGCCATACAGCAGAAGGACCTTTGATGTTTGGCGAACGGCCCCGCCCGACCGGTTCATGTGCCCCGCGACCAGCACCATCGTGCCGAGCAACACTCCGTAAATTCCGAGAAACAGCACGATATGCGGCGGGCTTACGATCTGAACGTCGAGGCCATACGCGTCGTGCCACCAATTGTCGAAAGGCGCTGAGGTGAGCATTGCAATGCCGCCCCAGGATGCGATAAATGCACCGAGCGGCGCGCGAAATCCCCAGATGTGAACCGACGCCGGTGCAAGCGCGGACGATGATGAGAATGTCGTCCACAAAATGATGTAGCCGAACGCGAGCCCCGCCAGCACTCCACACAGATAAATCGCCATGTGGGCGGGCGTCCAGAATGTGTCCCGCCCGATCGACATGTGCCACGAAATATCCCAGTTCGCGCCGACCACGGCCGACGTAACCGCCAGCACGGCGCACCAGATGTACCAGGGAATGCCTGTTCTTGCCGGATGCGTAGCGAGGGTGGTGCTTGCCATGGATCTCCTTTGCGGCGTTAAGTTCCATTATGGTGCGGGATCCCCGTGTTCACGCCCGTCGGACTGCGCGAAGCCGCTGCAAAAGAAACTAAACGGAAAGCAAACGAAAAAATTTGCTTTCCTCATGGCTGCTTGTCGGTGTAAGATAACACCATTCCTGACGGCTTCGCGCCTTGTACCTCGTACCAAGATGATCATTTTGATACTGCTTCATGTCTAAGGGCAATCCGCCTCGGCTCCATGCGGAAGAACGGCGCCGTGCGATCGTCGATGTGCTGGGACAGAACGGCCGCGTTACTGTGGAGGAGGTTGTCCAGCGCTTTGGCGTCTCCGCCGTCACCGCGCGAGGAGACCTTGATGCGCTCTCCGAAAGCGGCATGCTGGTGCGATCCCACGGAGGCGGCATCAAGCCCTTAGCCGCAGCTCCGGAGCATCCTCTCCGAGTGCGCGAAGGTATGCACCATGAACAGAAGGTGCGCATCGCCCAAGCCGCCGCGCGCCTGATTTTGCCATTTCAAACCGTAATCTTGTGCACCGGCTCTACCTCTGCCGAACTCGCCGGCCAGATCTCCCGAACCAGCCCTGAAAACATCACTGTCATCACTTACGCCTTGAATGTCGCTGCCCGGCTCGCCGAACTGCCCAACATGTCCCTTCTTATGTTGGGCGGATTTCTGCGCCGTCCCTCTTCCGCCTTCGTTGGTCCTCACGCCGAGCAGATGATGCATTCACTCCATGCCGACCACTGTTTCATGAGCACCGTCGGATTGGATCCCGACGTGGGTCTGACTACTCTCGACATCATGGAAGCGCAACTCAATCAGCGCATGATCACCTCCGCCGCCCAGGTCACCGTGCTCGCCGATTCCAGCAAATTCGGTCACAGGAGCCTCTCCCTCATCTCTGATTTCCGGCACATTCATCGCGTCATCACAGACTCCGGTGCCCCGCCTGCCCAAGTGGAAAAGCTCCGCTCAAAAGACATAGAAGTCATACTCTGCTAGCGCCCAAAACGGGCAAACTCTTCTAAGTTCTCCGCCCTTCACCTAACTGCCACATGCGGTTACAACCGCTATGAGAAGCCATAAGTACTAATTTCAATTTGTGAATAGTTGCTATTTGCTTTCGCTTCATTTCTTTTCCATTGACACGTCGTATCATTCGTCTTACAATCCCGAGAAAGCTTCCTTTCTCGTCATAAGGATCTTAGGCCTGTTACACCAACCAGGAGTTAGTCGCTTATGAGGTTTCCTTTACTCGGTTCATGTCTGCTCGCACGGCTGTTCTCCGGCCTGCTCCTGCTGGCTCTCGTTTCCTTCCGGCCCGAAGTTACTCGCGCCCAGGAAGTGACTGCCGCTATCAATGGCGTAGTTACTGATCCGTCCGGCGCCGCCGTGGGAGGCGCAAAGGTCGTCGCCAAAGATCTCGATCGCGGCAGTGCCTTCCCGACCACCACGGATGGCAGCGGCTTTTACAATCTGCCCCGCCTTCCGGTAGGCCGCTACGAAGTGCGTGTGGAAAATCCCGGCTTCCAGGCCGCCATCAAACCGGAAGTGGTCCTGCAGCTGAATCAGAACGCGAAAATCGATTTTGGGCTTCAGGTCGGCGACGTCAACCAGACCGTCGAGGTCACCACAGCCGCTCCGATCCTTCAGACCCAGGCCACCCAGCTCGGCACTGTTCTCGACGCCAAGACAAACGCGCAATTGCCCCTGGCTACCCGCAATTATGTGCAGCTGACCTTACTCGCTCCTGGAACCATCACAACCGATCCATCGAGCTTTACCGGTGCGCAGGCCACCTTCACCGGAGGCCGGCCCCTGGTAAATGGGAACCGCGAAGAAGCGGATAACTTCCTGCTCGATGGCATGGATAACAATCAGGTCTCCGAGAATGCCGTCGGCTACACTCCGAGCGTCGACGCGATCCAGGAGTTCAACATGATCACCCAAAACGCGTCGGCCGAGTTTGGCAACTTCATGGGCGGCATTATTAGCGTGAGCACAAAGGGTGGCACTAACGCCTTCCATGGCGACGCCTTTGAGTTCTTCCGCAATGACAAACTAAACGCCAATAACTGGGCGAATAACTTCAACGGGCTGCCAAAGCCTCTGCTCCGCTGGAATGAATTCGGCGGCTCGCTCGGCGGCCGCATTATCAAAGACAAACTTTTCTTTTTTGTCGATTACCAGGGCTCCCGATACGATCAACCGGCCACCAGTAGCGCCTTTACCGTCCTGACCACCGCCGAGCGGGCGGGCGACTTCTCGCAGGTGCTCGCGCAGCAGGGCGTCCAGCTGTACTATCCGGGCACCATGGGTACTAGCTCTCCGCGACCCATTCCCAACAACAACCTCGCCGCCGCCGGGTTGTTAAGTCCTCAAGCCGTCGCGATCGTCAGCAGTTCGCTCTATCCCCAGCCCACCAACGGTCAATTGATCAACAACGCTGTCAACACCACGCATCAATACACGAACCAGGACCAGGGCGACGTGCGCGTGGATTGGAACGCTTCGGACAAAGATCACCTTTTTGCTCGCTACTCGCAGGGCCACATCGTAAATCCGACCACCAACAGCATCCCGCTGCTCTATAACAGCGAAAGCCAGTATCCGACTTACAACTCGGTTCTTGATTACACCCGATCTTTCAGCCCCTCCTTCGTAAACGAGTTGCGCCTCGGCGCAAACTACATCCCCGTAATTACGGGCTCGCTCTCAGGGTCGGCCTTTTCGGCCGCCAGCGTAGGCATACCGGGTGTGCCAACTACTGTCCTCCCGGGCTTCGTCTTTCCTACCGGCAACTTGGCCGTCGATCCTTCTAGTACCGCCTTCGGTAATCCCGAAGTATTCGAAGAGTTCTCCGACACCGTTATTCAGGCGGAAGACACGGCGATCTTAACCCGAGGCACTCACACCATGCGAATCGGCTTTCAGGCATTTCGCGACCGCATCAACACCTTCTACTCTGGCAATGCCGGGATCGCCGGGCAGTTTGGTTTTAATGGTCAGTACACGAATCTGCCCGAGGCCGACTTCCTGGCTGGTCTGCCCTACAACGTTCAGGGCGGTATCGCGGGCGGCACCTGGGGCCAGCGCTCGACCACCTTTGGAGCTTTCTTCCAGGATGACTGGCGCGTCACACCGAATCTGACTCTGAATCTGGGACTCCGCTGGGAACTCCATACCCCGTGGGTCGAAGTTCACAATCGCCAGGCCAACTTCAATGAGATTACCGGCGCCCTGGAAATCGCCGGTCAGAACGGCAATAATCAGGCTCTCTACAACCAATACAATGGGATAACGAATTTCCAACCCCGGATTGGTTTGGCTTACACCCCGGCCCACAATACGGTCATCCGCGCCGCGTATACAGTTTCTAACTTCCTCGAAGGCACTGGCACCAATCTTCGCCTGACTCTGAATCCGCCCTTCGCGACCGAACACAACGTGAACTACGACCCGACTCAATCGCCGTCCACCCTCGCGCAAGGCTACAACATCTTCGGAACAAGCACCGCTAGCAACATCGATTACGCTGGAACGTCGCTCCGCATCTGGGATCCCAACTTCCGTCCTGCCGTCTCTAACCAGTGGAATGTGTCTCTCCAGCATCAGTTTGGAAACTCGCTCACTGCACAACTCAGCTACGTAGGCCAGAATAACGACCATCTTGTGGTCCCGGTCTGGGCTTCTCAATTGCAGAAAATTACCCCGGGGCCCAACGGCGTGAACGTTCCCGGTTATCTGAGCGGCAACACCACGCTTCTCGATCAAATAGGCAACGCCAAGCTGACCGACACAAATGGCATCCAGAACTACAACGCGCTGCAGTTTTCTCTTGCCAAACGGCTAAGCAGCGGTCTGGAGTTCCAGGCGAATTACACCTACTCGAAATGTATGTCTGACGCCGTCGGTTATTACGGAGGATACGGTCAGGCTGCCGGTAATTGGTATTACTGGCAGGACACTTACAACTCCACTCGAAACTATGGGCCCTGTTACTACGACGCTACTCACGCCGCTAACGGCTTCATAACTTACGACCTTCCTTTCGGCCGCGGCCGCAGGTTCGGAGGTAACATGAACAAATTTGCGAACGCGATAGCCGGTGATTGGCAGATCAACGCCATCCTGACATTGCACGGCGGCTTCCCGCTCACCATCGACGCGAGTCAGGACAACAGTCTGACCCACAACCCGAACCAGCTTGCGAACTGTATCGCACCTTCCCGGGTATTCGGGTCACGCAACATCCCGACGGGCGGCTATCAATGGTTTGATCCCACCGCTTACGCCGACGAAAGCCCAGGGAATTTCGGTACTTGCGGCGTCGGCACCGTGCGCGGACCCGGTCTCAAGACGGCTGACCTGAGTCTCACGAAGCGGTTCAACGTCACCGAGCACCAGAACCTTGAGTTCCGCGCCGAGGCGATCAACTTCACCAACACCGTGATCCTGCAGGCTCCCAACGGAACTATCGGTTCCACACTCGGCCAGATAAACACTTCGCAAGGGGAGCGCAACATTCAGCTGGCCCTCAAATATAACTTCTGATCGCCTTATCAGCGGGCGCTCTTCGGAGCGCCCGCTAACCACTTACTTCCCTTTACTGCGAGCTCCCGCCGTTCCACCCGAAGTTAGTCCCCGGAAGAATCGTCGTTCCCTCCTGTCTCACCGCGTCCAGTGCGTTCGGTTTCAAACCCAGCACCTTCAGAATCGTCGGAGCAACCTGCGTAGTCTGAACGGCCGTTGTAAGAGTCCGCGCTTCGATCTTCGGATTCGAGACCAGCATGATCACGTTCGTATCGTCATGCGAGAATCCGCCGTGTTCGGAAAGCTTCTTGCTGCTCCCCGTATACACCACCCCAACGTTCGGCGCCACAATGATGTCGGGCGAACGTGGGTCGCCGTAAGGCGGTATGCCCGCCGGGTTGAACATCTGGTCGAGCGCCGGTCCATAAAAATTTCACCGATGCCCGCCTTGGCCGCGTTTGCTTCCAGAGTGGAAACCGCATTCCTGGTCTGATGCGAGTCAGCCAGCCAGAGCAGCGAAATGTCATCTTCGGTAGGCCCAATCCCGGTCGGATTGTTCGGCGATTCCGAATACGGCAGCAGTGAGGCAATCAGCGTCGCCGGCGATTCGCCATTGTTGCCGTTCGGGCCGGGAATCGGAAAGAATCGGTTCGGGTCAATCGGCGATTGTCCGTGCTTAGCCGTAATTACGATGAGCGTCGAATCATACAAGCCCTGATCCTTTAGGTTCGTTACCATCTCTCCGACCGAAGCATCCACAAACTCGATCTCGCGCAGCAGTTCCGTCGTCGGCGTCCCCGCGCCGTCCACATATCCGCCCGTCCCGAAATTCTTTTCGATCAGCTTCTGTCCCACGCTGACGGCCTGAAAATTCATCCCGAACACATTCGGTACCGGCGCGTTGCGCACGCCTCCATGCCTCCGTCCGTTGATCTCATTTACAATTGCCCTCACTTTGATCGCGTCGTAGCAGCGCACATTCTGAAAGCTATCTGTCCAAGAGCCCGTCTGCGAAGGATCCTGAATGTTCGCGCAGGAAGCTCCGTTGGGCGTTGACACACCAGGCAGGGGCACTACGGTCGAATTGATATCCGGCGAGTAGTAGTCGTCCACGTTGCTGCCGTCTCCAGGACCAGAAACCGCGGAATACGAAGGGTGCTTGTCCGCCCAAGCCGTGTACCCGCCCGCCGCATGAACCACTCCGAAAATTGTGTTCGTGCGAACGAAGTTCCACGGATACACCGGCGCGCAATTGTTCTTCGGATCGCGAATCAGCCGCGCCGCGTCGATCGACTTGATGCCGCCGTCCGTGAGTCCCGCCCCCGGCGCGCCGCCGTTCAGCTTCGTTTGATCGATGTCAATGCCTTCCTCATACTCTGTGCGCGTACCCGTAGCCACACCCACCACGCACGGACCCGCCGCCAAACCGTTGCCCGTTGTCTTGGCTGGCGGCGCTAACGTCCGGTCATACGCCACGTCATAAAATGCCCCGACTGTCCGCGGGGACCCGCCCGTCACAATCGCCATCAACCCGGGAAACGAATCGGATGGCT
The DNA here is from genome assembly GCA_963723645.1 of Terriglobia bacterium. Classification (GTDB taxonomy): domain Bacteria; phylum Acidobacteriota; class Terriglobia; order Bryobacterales; family Bryobacteraceae; genus Bog-105. The sequence continues at coordinate 806,864 of CAVRRR010000001.1, read as the reverse complement.
TCGAAGTCGATGTGTTCAGGTAATCAAGGCCGGTCTGCCCAAGCGCCGCCAGTGCCGGACAATACGGCTGGCCCCCGTTCACTCCCGTCATGCCTTGCGAGCAGTTCAGGTAATCGACTGCATGCATTCCGTCAATGCTGATCAACAGCACGTGACGAACTTCTTTGGTGCCCCACTCGCTGTTGCTCTGCGCATTCGCGGCCATTCCAGCCAGCGAAGTAAGCAGAACCAGCGACAAGGTTTTCTTGTTCTTACGAATCAGATGTGTACTCTCCTGCACCTTCTTATCAGGACTTGCATTGCAGGCGTGTGAATGCCCCGCCCGAGTGCCGCAAATCTGCATCCGTATTCTTACGCGCCCTTTCGTCCCTGTGCGCCCGAACGCTCTGTGATGGCAAATCCGCGGCTTCTCTGCGCTGTTCAAATCGCCAGCGCGCTTAGCTCGGAACGCTTACTCCCTTTCTATTAGCCCGTTAACCTTTGTCTTTGCTTTCTTTTGTTATTGACAAAGGTTGCTTTTGCTTTTACAATTCCGTCAAAGCTCTCTTTTACGGTGGGGCCCTAGTGCGGTCCGAAGCGAGCGATAGGAGTTTCGCATTATGAGGTTTTTCTTCCAAGCTACAGCTGCGCCTTTGCGCCGGCTTTTCCCATTTCTAAGCATTCTGGCTGCTCTCTCGATGTTGGCGGTCCTTCCACATCGTGCTGCCGCCCAGGAGATCGCCGCTACTTTGTCCGGCACTGTCACCGACGCTTCAGGCGCCGTGATACCCGATGCCACTGTTACCGTTCACAACACCGACACCAATACCGATGTCCGAACGTTAACCACTGACAACTCCGGCAACTACTCCGTCACCAATCTGCAGCCCGGCAACTACACGGTCGTCGTGAAAGCCGGCGGCTTCCAGACTTACACCGGCCAGGGCGTCACCGTCCACGTCGCTGAGAAGCGCACACTCGACGTTCGGATGACCACCGGTGAAGTCACCGAAAACGTCACGGTACAGGAAACTGCCACCCCGGTCGAGACATCCTCCTCCGCGCAGGCCGGCACCATAACCGGGAACCAGGTCCGCAGTCTCGCGTTGAACAACCGCAACTTCGAGCAGCTCGTCCTCCTGCAGCCGGGTGTCACCAGCGGCTTGCCTGACCAGGTGGGCTTCGGTCTCTCCAACTCGACCACCATCTCGGTCAACGGCGCCCGCGTCACTTCGAACAACTGGACAGTTGACGGTGCCGACATCAATGACAGCGGCTCGAACGGCACCCTGCTGAATGTCCCGAGCATTGACGCCATTCAGGAATTCACTCTCGCCCGCAGCACCTACGATGCCCAGTACGGTCGCAGCGGCGGCGGCCAGGTTCTCACCGCGACTAAGTCCGGCACCAACGCCTTCCACGGCGATGTCTACGAGTTCCTCCGCAACGACTTCTTCAACGCCAACGATTTCTTCTCGAACTCCGCCGGCATACCGCGCGCCATCGAACGCTACAACAACTATGGCTTTACCCTCGGCGGTCCGCTCTTTGTCCCCAAGCTCTACAAGCGGCAGGTTTCGAAAACTTTCTTCTTCTGGTCTGAGGAATGGCGCAAAACCAGCATTCCGGGCACCTTCAACGGCCCCGCACCCACGCCAGCCGAATTGAGCGGCGTTGTCCCCGGCCAGGTCACTGGCGCACCCGGCTGCGTTTCCTTTAACGCGGGCGCAAACACCTCAACCATCAACCCGGCCTGCTTCAGTAAGAACTCCCAGGTCTACCTGAACAATGTCTACAGTAAGTTCCTCCCGAACAGCGGTGCGAACTACATCTCCAATTACAGCTCGAAGCAGAATTTCCGCCAGGACATCGTTCGCCTCGATCAGAACTTCAGCGACAAACTGCACTTCTTCGCCCGCTTCATGCAGGACGATGTTCCGCAAACCTCGCCCGACGGCCAGTGGGCCAGCACCTCCACCTTCCCCGGCGTTTCCGCAGCTACCCTCGATGCGCCCGGCAAGAACGCCGTCGGCAATCTCACCTGGACCATCTCTCCCAAAATCGTCAATGAAGCCGAGTTCGCCTACTCCTGGGGCGGCATCAACATCGATAACGCAGGCATCACCAGCGACCCCAGCTTCTACAATGCCCTGACCAACAACTTCGCCTACGTCGATCCCTACGGCCGTGTGCCGAGCGTCGCGATCAACGGCCTCACGGGCGTCGGAATCTCCGCCTATCCTTACTTCGAGCGCAACCTCGATCGCAACTTCTTCGACAACCTCTCCGTCACCCAGGGCAACCACACTTTCCGCTTCGGCTTCAGCGCCCAGTGGATGCAAAAGACCGAGAATGGACCCGTCGGGCCCCCCAGTTTCAGCTTCAACAGCTTCGGCGACTTTCTTCTCGGGAACGTCTCCAGCTACGCGCAATCCAGTCAGGACACCATCCCTGACCTGCACTACGTCAACCTCGAAGGCTACGCGCAAGACGATTGGAAAATCACTCCGCACCTGACCCTCAATCTTGGTCTTCGCTACAGCTTCTTCCCCTCGCCCTCCGACGTTCACAACACGATGAACAATTTCGATCCCGCCTTCTACAACCCGGCGGGCGCCCCGATCATAGACCCCCTCACCGGCAACTTCGCCCCTGGTCAGGCTCTGACCCCCGCCAATTACGCGAACGGCCTCATCTTTCCGACCGGCGCCGCCTGCACCAACGCCAAGGCCGTCGCGCCAGACTCAACCTGCTCGCCTTACGGCAGTCTCGTCAATCCGAACTCAAACAACAATTTCGCCCCCCGTGTTGGCTTCGCATACGATCCCACCGGTCAGGGCAAAACGGCCATCCGTGGCGGCTACGGCATTTTCTATGACCGCACCCTCAACGGCGCCTGGGAACAGAATGCTTTCACCAACCCGCCCCGCGTGCAAAGCCCCACCATCCTCAATACGAGCTTCGATAACGTGTTGGCCGGCTCCCTCGCCAGTCCGCCCGTCAACCGCCTGACCACCACCGGCACTCCTACCTTCAAGGTGCCTTCTTATCAGGACTTCAACTTCTCTATCCAGCAGCAGGTCGCCCAGAACACCACCGTCGAAGTCGCCTACGTCGGTACGCTTGGCCGCCACCTGCTCGGCGAACTCGATGCCAATCAACCCACTCTCGCGGCCCGCTTCGCTAACCCCAATGAGAACGTCAACGCGATCGTGCCTTACCTGGGCTACTCCTACTTCAAGACCCGCACGCCTGATTTCACTAGCAACTACAACTCGCTGCAGGTTTCTTTAAATCGCCGCGTCTCTGAGGGCCTCACCGTCGGTCTCGCCTATACCTGGTCGAAGAGTCTCACCAACGCTTCTGTCGATCGCGACTCCGCCACTTACAACGCGTATAACTACGCCATGAGCTACGGACCAGGCACCTACAACACACCCCACGTCTTCGTCGCCAGCTATGTCTACCAGCTGCCGTTCTACAAAGACCAGCGCGGTTTGGTCGGCCATCTCCTTGGCGGCTGGGAAGTCTCCGGCATCACCACCGTCGAGTCCGGCCAATCTTTGACGATCACGCAGGATACTGACCCCTTTGCCTGCACCACTGCTGCTAGCGGCCTCTGCGCTGCTGGTTCAGCGGCCGGAACCTTCCCCGGCGGCATCGGTATCGGCACCTCGGGCGATAGCTCCGTCGTCATCCGCCCCGATCTCGTCGGCAACGGCGCGAACCTTCCGAAAACGCTCGGCCAGTGGTTCAATACCGGCGCCTTCGCCCCTGCGGTCGGTCACTTCGGTACCGCCGGCACCGGCGTTCTTCTCGGCCCTGGTATCCAGAACTGGGACATCTCCGGCATCCGCAACTTCAAGATCGGCGAACGCTTCAGCCTTCAGTTCCGCGGCGAGTTTTTCAACATCTTCAATCACACCAACTTCAGCGGCGTCGGGACCGACATCAACTCCAGCAACTTCGGGCAGGTCACCAGCACTCACCTGCCGCGCAACGTCCAGCTCGGATTAAAATTGTATTTCTGATCTCGCAAGTTTCTAACCCTCACTGGGGCAGGCCGGCGTCTTTGCTGGCCTGCCTCTTCTTCGTTCTCGCCGTTCTCGTCCCCGCCCAGACTCCGCCCGCCCTCCAGGCCCTCCTCGTTCAGGGTTCGCAAGCTCTCGAGCGCAGCGATTATCCGGCCGCCGAATCCGCCTTCCGCCAGGCCCTCGCCATGGCGCCCGATTCGGTCGAAATCCTCAACACCCTCGCCGTTTCTCTCGCCCGCCAGGGCAAAGAGTCTGAAGCCGTCGCCTTATATAACCGCGCTCTCAAACTCAAGCCCGGCGATCCTGTCACCACCCGCAACCTCGGCATCGCCTACTTCCGCGCCAACAAATACGCGCAAGCCCTGCCCCTGCTCAAGTCCTTCGCGGAATCCACGCCCACCTTTCAATCCCTGGACCTCACCGGTCTAACCCTCTTTGCCCTCGATCGCTACCGCGAAGCCGCCCGCTACCTCGAACGCGCCAGCCAGCTCAACCCCCGCGACGTCCAAACGCTCGACATGCTCGGCAAAGCCTACTACCACGCCAAAGACTACGACCGCGTCTCCGATGTCTTCAACCGCATCATGGCCGTTGATCCAAACTCCGCTGCCGCCCACACCATGCTCGGCATGGCCTACGACAAAATGGGTTACGCCGATAAAGCCGAAGCAGAATTTCAGGCTGCGGAAAAAACCGATTCCAATTACATCGGCGTCCACTCAGGCCTCGGCATCATCTACTGGAAAAAGGGCAAGCTCGACCAGGCCTCCGCCGAGTTCCGCCAGGAGCTCAAAAACTACCCCAACGATCCCACCGCGAATTACCTGCTGGGCGATATCCTCCGCCGGCAAAACTCTTCAGCCGAAGCCGTTCCCTTCCTTCAGGCCGCCATCGCCGCCAACCCGAACTATCCGGAGGCGCTCTTCGAATTGGGTAAGTGCCGCATGCTGCTCGATCAACCCGCCGCCGCAATCGACCCGCTTCGCAAAGCCGTGGCTCTCAAACCCGACTACTCGGAAGCTCACTTCGTTCTCGGCTCGGCGCTCCGCAAACTCGGCCGCACCGGCGAAGCCATCCAGGAACAGAAAACCGCCGAACGCATTCAGGCCGATGCCCGCGCCCGCGGGATCGATCACCTCGAGTCCGACGTTCCTCGCTGAAGCTCGTCGGCGAGCTGGCTTTTCTACCGGTGCCGTGAACCCACTCCCTTATGCGAGCATAAACAGGAGCGGGAAAATCTCCACAGCCTACCTGGCGGGCTTACAATGCGTTGTTAGCAGAGTCTTCTCGTTGTTTGCAGCATCACCGACCTTTCGTTGACGGAGTATGTCATGTATGATCGAAACGCTTGCAGAGGCGATCTGGAGCTTGCCCGGATTGAGTTTCTAGACAGCGAACTGCAGATCTCTCAGACCTTCCTCGACGTAGCCGAGTTAGAAGCCGGCCATCCCCAACGAAGATCCTTGGCCATCTACAACGCCCTTCGCGGCTATGAAACCGCCCTTAGTTGGCTCGGCGCCGTTCAAAGCGGCGAGGAGTTGGAGCGGTTGAGCGCCAAGTTGATTCAGCTGGCGCAGCGTCTTGAGCGGGTGCCCGAATCGTACCCCGGATTAGTTTGATACTCCTCCACTGAATGGTGACATCCAATGATGCAGCAATGCGAAACTGGTATGCTTCCCAATCGTGATGTTCACAGTCAGCCGAAAATCCTGGTCGTGGAGGATGAGATCATCACCGCCCGCCACCTTCGGCGCATCCTTTTGAAGCTGGGCTATAACGTAGTTGGCATCGCAGGCGATGCCAGCGCAGCGCTCGACCTGATCCACCAGGCGGTTCCCGATTTAGTCCTCGCCGATGTCGGCTTGGAAGGCGATACGGATGGCATCGAAGTAGCCAACCGCGCTCGTGAACAATGGAAGATTCCTACCGTCTTCCTCACCGCTTATAGCGATCCCGCCACCATGCGCCGGGCCCGTGTCACCGAACCGTACGGCTACCTCGTTAAGCCCTTCACCGAGCACGAGCTGCACGCCACCATCGAGATCGCCTTGCAGCAGAAGGATCTCGCGGCTTCCCGGGACGAGCAGGTTCAGGTCGCCGCGCAGATTCTCGGCCGCACGCAGGAAGAGTTGGACACCGTTACCCGCCGCCTGTTCTCTGCCGAGGATCAGGAGCGTCAGCGGATCGCACGCGATCTTCACGACGACATCGGCCAGCGGCTCGCGCTCCTCCAGATCCATCTTGAAAAAGTCTGGTGTAAAGTGCCGGAGCCTGTCCGCGAAGCCAACGAAGTCGAATTTAAAGGAGTTCTGGGCCACATCGCCATCCTCGCGAAAGACTTGCGCAACCTCTCCCACAACCTCCATCCTCAAATCCTCGACGACCTCGGCCTCGAGACCGCCCTCCGCGAACTCTCCCATACCTTCGGCGACCGTCACCGGATCACCACCCGCTTCTCTGCGCGTGACTTGCCTCTCGATGTCCCGATGCCTGCCGCCATGGCCTTATACCGCATCGTGCAGCAGAGCCTCCAGAACATCGCGACCCACGCTGGAGCGGATGGGGTCGATGTCGCCTTGATTGGGTCCCCCCGTGCCATCGAACTCACTGTCCGCGACAACGGCAGGGGCTTCGATGCCCGCTCAGAAAAGCAGCGCAAAGGAATCGGCCTGATCAGCATGGCTCAAAGGGCACAGCTTGCCGGAGGCGATTTTGAAATCCAGTCCCACACCAACGGCGGCACACAGATCCACGTCCGCATCCCCCTCGAGTCGTCCGACGAGCAAATAGCGGACAGCGTCGCTACGGTCGAGTCCCGTTGAGAGGGAGAATACTCAGGAACTTTGGCCCGACAACTCCACGTCGATAGCATGCTTGAGTTGTTCGAGGTCCATGCGGATGGCGTTCCTTTTCAGGTATAGAATCGGGCCAAGAAAGCAATAGCGCCATTTGGGGCAAAACTCGGCGCAGCACTTGAGAAGCGTGCCTTCCGCTGCCGGCGAAAGGCCAAAGTGCCATTGTGCCGTCTCAAAGAACCGGGCATTTCCGCTGGAACTGGTGAGTGCCACCGTGCAGCCACTCAAATCCGCACGAGTGATCCGGTACGCCATGCGTGCTTTCTCGGCTTTGCTCGGCGTCCAATCCGCCGGTCCGAACGTCTCGAATTCGAAGCCAACTCCAGGAGAACCGGAGACCACTTTCGTGCTTCCTACTCCCCTGTCCCACTTCTGGACGTTCTCGATATCTGCTAAGAATCGCCCCACTTCCTCCGGCGTTCGGCAAATGACGATGCTCGACTCTAAGCACATAAAGCAGGAACGTTCAGAAAACGTCCGATGCACTAGGACTCTTACTTCCGCTTTTTGCGCCCACTACTCGTCACCGGAGCCCTTTTGAACGCTTTTCCGCCGGTCTGCGCGCCGCTGCCAATGCTCTCTACCTCGATGATTTGCCGCGCCGCTTCGAGCAGTTCCTTCGTGCGAGCGGGCGTGACACCTGCTCGCTGCGCTGTCTCCTGGACCGACGGAAAAGGTGTTGTAATGCGGAGTGACTGCGGCATACGAGGCGTTCTCAGTATAGAGTTCAACGCCGCACATTCGCCAGAAGGTTTGCTGCGTCTTATGAATGTGCCGAGCAATTGCAGATTGCCCTTTCGCACGGCAACATCGATGCCGGCGCGATGGAGCGATCCAAAGGACTCCCGAATTTAAGGCTTATTTGTCCGGTGCGTCGCGGTAGGCATTTCCGGGTATGACTCACAGACATCAGAGCCAAACATGCTGAGAACTTTTCCGTCGCATTCAACCCGGACCATTCGACTGGACGGCACACCGTCCACTAGGGTAACCACCGTGCCGGCATCCAAGTGGATACAGGTAAGCTTGCCATCACCCCCGGCGTGAGTGGCCGAAGCAGACTTCGAGAGGCGGTATCGTCTAACCATACTGGATAACCAGCATTGTAGAAGGTCAGGGCTTCGCCCAGCAATGTTCATCCGGCAATTCGGCGTACTAGTATTTCTACCTCCGTGAAGGCATCGGCGCAGCTACTTCGGGATACTTCCGCACTGATTGCAGTCTTACTCACATTTGTGCCAGAATACCCGCTAGTGACTACTCGTAATAGTTCCTGCGAGTTCCGAAGCGACTTGCGGGAACGGCTTGCCACCGCCGTTATCAAACTGGGAGCGACGTTGGATCGCGTTGCGACCATCCAGGATACGCGCCCAAATAACGCTGCACTCAGCGCCGCGATGGCGGAAGCATTGGCGGTCAGGGTTCAATGTGAGCATCTCCTGAGATCGCTTGATACCCGCGAAGCGGATCTCAGGCTAATGACAAAGAAGCCTACAGGCGCGCAACAGGGGCTGCGCATGTAAGCCACGGATGTTCACGAACGTCTCGGCACCGGAGAGAATTTCGGGGGTCAATACCTGACGCAGGAGTAGTACTCTATCTTTCCTTAGGCGCCGCAATGTGAGACCGCCTAGTAAACCAGGGGCCACGCCGCTCCGGAGCCGAGTAAGCAGCCGCCCAATCCGAAATCATACAAATAGAAACCAATACCGAACCGCCTACCAGCCAGCGCGGTTTAGTCCGAAGCACGGCCTGCGTTAAAGGCGAAAGCGTGACGGTTTGTAATGCTGCGATAACGCAATCTCAGGGCCACACCAAGTAAATCATTCAGAGCGGTCAAAACCCAGTCGCGCTGCGGTCAGAAGGCGTTGCCGGGTATCGGTGTACTGCATTTGTGCTTCATTTTCGATAGACCGCTGCAGGGATATCTCGCTTCGCAAGTCCACCCCAAGGGGCCCGCCATCACACTGGCCTAGCATGTGGCACATCTTTTCCGCCGCCGCTAAGTAGGTAGCCAGCATGGCTGCGCATTCCGAATGGAGTGACCGAAATTCAGCGGGACTCAAAGCTCATCAATCGTATCGTAGATGTGTTGCAAAAGACAGCCAGTCGCGAGGTGCGCCTTACCGGTCCTAGCACGTAGGCGAGGATGGTTTATGGAATAAACCTGACTCAGAACTTGTACCAGCGTACTCTAACCGCAGAACGCCCCGCCGCCTTTTTCGGAGGGGGTATACGACACTTCGAGCCTTGAATCCAGCTCTGTGGCCACAAGACGGAAACAGATTCCAAGTGTCGCGTGGGGCGTGCAAGGCAGCAGATTCTTCTCAACGTTGGATGCTCAAGTTTCTTAGCAGAGGCGCGCTCCTGAGGGTGGAGACTATCGGATAAACTTTTGAGAATCCAAGCGCAATCGCTTGTGAAGAGGGTGGCCTGCCTAACTTCCGGGGCGGGTTCACCCTCGGATGGAATATAGCGATCGAAATTCCTCAAAGTCAAAGGTTCATGCGCTAGCCGCGAGAGCGGCAGGCTCGTCGAGACTAACTGGCGTTTCGTTCCGGAGCGCAGGCAAGGGTACGAGATCGCCGAATTCGATCACATATTCGGTTCCCGACTCTAGTTCTACAAGGCGAGGCGCGGAGCCGGAAAGAAATCCTCTATGCCATAACTTTGAGGCATCGTATGCAGTGCAAACAATCTCTTCTTCGGATTTCGTAAACACCCGGAAAGTCATGGTAGTTGTACCTATAGACGGAGGTTCCTTAGTTACAGATGCCTGCCGTTGCAACCGGTTGCTTTATTTGCTAAGGGTTTAGCTTTCTTTCGTACCGACGCAGGATATGTGCCACAGATGCCGGAACGATAGCCGGATCAATTGGTTTTTTCAACCACCCGTCGTGAAGCGAATCATTGGGAAAATCGCCTTCACCATCTGCCGAAACAACAAGCACCAGCAAGTCAGATCGTTGTTTCTTGAGGGTACGGGAGAGTTCATGCCCGTCCATTCCTGGCATGTTTATATCGGTGATTAAAACACTGATTCGGCCGTCATACTCGGATGCTAGTCGGAGTGCATCCAGCCCGTCGGGAGCGGCCAAAACGCAGTATCCCTGCTTCAATAAAGCGCGAGCAACGCTTCCGCGTATGATGGGGTCATCTTCGGCAATGAGAACGCAGAGACCCGACTCTTCCATTTAGGGCGGCCTAAAACTACTGGCATCCTTCAAGCATGTAAGACAATACCCGTCACGGGTGGATACACCCGCAATGCTTCTAGCCCCGACCGGTTGTTAGGAAGTGGGTCGGCTTGTTAGGTTGTTGAGGGTGCGAAGAACTTAACCGTTAGACTTACTTAGCGTGCCTTGGTCGGCGCCGCCATCGGTGGCGCGCGTGACGCCGTTGGCCAGCGCCTTGCAAACCACGTACTCAAGGCAATGGTCTTGATTGGAAGATATACGGCCGCTCCCTGGAGTGTGGCTGGCTCGTAAACGCTGATGAGTCAATCGTATGGCAGAATCGCCACTGTGCTGGGTATCTGATTGCCAGAATCTATCCTTCAGCCCCACCTTCGCTAGTGATGTTAACTTCACGCATGGACCATTTCTGTTATGGGATGGCCTTTTCTGTTTTCAACCACTCTTCGTTTTATTCGCTGGAGAAGGGCGCGTAAATCAGTTCGAGGTCACCATACCCCGAGCGGGCCAGTTCAAACAGCCGCTTGCGGTGCGCCATGTAGACGTCCCGCGCCTCATTCTCCCGTGCACGCTGGGTATGCAAGTCCGATCTTTGCTGAAGCGAAAGCGGCTCGTTCAGACACTCGCCCAGCATCGTGCACGTGATTTTTGCTTCCGAAATCCAGTCATCTAGTAATTGTTCGCACTCCCGGTGGAGCCGGTTGAATTCCTCATGGTTCATGTCGTTTCCGAAGACCTCAAACGAACCATTGTACGAGAGCGTACAGTGAGGTTCGTTGGGGATTGCGGAGACAGGAGCCGGGTACCTCAACTCTCGGCACCGTCGCTTCCGTCCCTATTCTCTTCGGGCGATGTACGAGGACGTGTCGCAACAGTGATCAACTAAATGGGTGCGCAGCGCCTCTCGGGCGTCTTGAGCATTTCTGCGTGCCTCTTCGACTTCACGTCTGCGCTGCGCAAATCGGGCTTGCGGCCAGCTGGCTATGTCCGATGCCAGGCTATTGGCGCTTGCCGCATATTTGCTTGCTGCGAGTGTCAGCTCGTCCAGCAATCTCCCGCGCTCTGAGCAGAACGCAACGTGAGCGGAGCGAATCACTACCTTTACTTTTAGAGGTACGGAAAACCTGCGTCTATCCGTTATTGTTCTAGAGGGGGTGGCACTGAGCTTCCCATTTCCGATACCGTCGGGTCTAACCAGTAGCCGCCGCCTCTGCGAACGGAGGTATTCGCAAAACTGTTAACTGTTCCCCTGCCCGTTTTCCAGCTCGTCCACGCTCCCGTCGCCATTCGCTCGCTCCCGCCGATTTTGCTCATCGCGAGGCTGACCATCCGAGGGTGCAGACTGCAAACTGCCGTCCGGCGAGGCCGTGAGCTTGGCAATTGTCCTGCGAGCTTCCTCGTCCAAAATGATTGGGCTCATAATTCGTGTATAAGAAACCCGTGGAGCGATTCGCAACTGTAAGGATCACTACCGTAACTCTTGTGATAGACCAATAGCATGCCGGTCCGCGATAACAAGCCGCGCATGCACCCCGCCGCCGTCGTGATAGCCGCTATCGCCGTCCTGCTGCTAGCTGCTTTGGTCTGGTTTGTCCATGCGCGCGGCGTTCCCGCTACCGATACGCCCTCCCAACCCTTTGTCCCGGGCGGAAAGAAGTAAGCAACGGCAGCTTGGCTCCTACGGACGCCGGAAATTGTACTTGCGAGGGATCCCTTCCGCAACGAGAGAAAATAGATCAATGTCTTCCTCACCTGACGAACTCGCCCGCGGCCCCCTCGGCCCCGCTAGCGAAGACCCCGGGCACGTTATCGTCGGAACTGTCGAGGTCGACCGCGGCAACGAAACCGACATTAGTCCCCCGCGCGGCCACCCGTTCCCGATCGTCGGTGTCGGTGCCTCCGCGGGCGGTCTCGATGCTTTCACTCGTCTGCTTAAAGCTCTGCCGGACGATACCGGAATGGCCTTCGTCTTGGTCCAGCACCTCGATCCGAAGCACGAAAGCCAGCTTCCCGAGATCCTCGCCGCATCTACCGGCATGCCCGTTCGCACCGTCGAGGACGGAATGGCCGTTTGCCCGAACGCGGTCTTCGTCATTCCGCCTAATTCCACCATGATCCTCGAGGACGGCGTACTGCGCCTCGCTCAACGCAGACCCGGGCTTCACCTGCCGATTGATGCTTTCTTCGAGTCCCTCGCCCGCGTCCAGGGCGGCCGCGCCATCGGGATCGTCCTTTCCGGAAACGCCTCCGACGGAAGCCAGGGCGTTCGTGCCATTAAGCAGGAATGTGGCCTCACCTTTGCCCAGGATGAAGCTAGTGCTCAGCACGTCAGCATGCCCCGCAACGCCATTGCCACCGGGGCCGTCGACTATGTCCTCTCCCCCGCTGACATCGCCCGAGAACTGATCCACCTCAGCCACCACCCCTTTGTCCGTCCTCCTGATCAGGTTCACCCTGACAGTGAAATCCTCCCGGGCGGCGAGGTCGAACTCAAGAAGATTTTCACTCTCTTGCGTAGCAGCACCCGGATTGATTTCGATCACTATAAGCGCAACACTGTGCGCCGTCGCATCGGCCGGCGCATGATCGTGAAACGCGCCCGCAACATCTCCGAATACGCCCGTCTGCTCGACGACCATCCCGAGGAAGTCCGCGAGCTCTACCGCGATCTCCTCATCAGCGTCACCAATTTTTTTAGAGACCCCGAGGTTTTCGAAGAACTCAAACGCCTCTTGCGGGACATCCTCTCTACCCGCAACGCCAGCGAGCCCTTCCGTGTCTGGGTACCCGGCTGCGCCACCGGCGAGGAAATCTATTCCCTTGCTATCTGCGTTAGAGAACTGCTCGAAGAACTCGAGTTGAACACTCCGGTCCAGCTTTTCGGAACCGATATCAGCGAACTTGCTCTTGATCGCGCACGCACCGCCGCCTACCCGGATCTGATCGCCCAGGACGTCTCTCCCGAACGCCTGCGCCGTTTCTTTATTCGCGTTGATCGCGGCTACCAGGTCAGCAAATCCATCCGTGGAACTTGCGTCTTCGCCCGTCAGGATGTAACCAGTGACCCGCCGTTCGGCCGCACCGATCTCGTTAGCTGCCGCAACCTGCTCATCTACCTCGATGCGGCTCTCCAGCGCAAAGTCCTGCCCATCTTCCATTACAGCCTCAACCCAAGCGGCCTCCTTCTGCTTGGCAGTGCCGAATCCATTGCCGCTGCCAGCGATCTCTTCAGCGTTGTCGATAAACAGCATCGGATCTACAATCGCAAGCCAGCTCCCGTCCGCCTCACCTTGCCCCTTTCCCCGAGTCTCGCCACCCGGGAAAGTCTCGATCCGAAAGTCCGCAACACGCTGGCCGGCATCGACCTCCAGCGAAAAGTCGACCTGGTCATCCAAAGCAAGTACGCTCCCGCCGCGGTGGTCGTCGATACTGACCTCCAGATCCTTTTCTTTCGCGGCCACACCGGCTTCTACCTCGAACCCGCTCCCGGTGAAGCCACCCTCAACCTTCTCCGGATGGCGCGGGACAGCATGGCAGCTCCGTTGCGTCGCGCCGTTGAAGCCGCGGCGCACAAGAATGTCTCGGTCTCCGAAACCGGCATCGTTGTCGCGCATCGCGGCGAACGCCGGGAGATCGATCTTGAGGTCACTCCCATCGCCGGCGCTTCTCCTGTTGAGCGATACTTCCTCGTCGTGTTCAAAGAGGCGGCCGCGGCAGTCTCCAATTCATCGGTAGCTGAACACGCAGCCCGTTCGGTCGACGGCACCGACGCTGAGTACGTTGCCGCCCTCGAGACCAAGCTCCGTGACCTTGAGCAGCAGCTCGCCGAAACCCGCGAACATCTGCGCAACGCCAACGAAGATCATGAGGCCAGTTCGGAAGAGCTTCGGGCCGCCAATGAAGAAGTGCGCAGCGCCAACGAGGAGCTCCAGAGCACGAACGAAGAGCTGAGCACCACCAAAGAGGAGCTTCAGAGCGCCAACGAAGAACTCACCACTGTCAACGAAGAACTCCAGAATCGTAACGCGGATCTCGACGCCCTCAATAACGATCTGCTGAACCTCTTGAGCGCAGTCGATATTCCGTTCGTCATGGTCGATAACGAGCTGCGCCTTCGCCGCTTCAGTTCCGCCGCTGAGAAGCTGTTGAACATCAAACCGGTCGATATCGGACACACCCTCTTTCACCTCGACGGCAAAATCGATCTCGCCGGCTTCCACAAGCCTATGCGTACCGTGCTTGAAACCCTCGGTATCGAGCGCTGGGACCTCCAGGACAAAGAAGGCCGCTGGTTCTCAGCCACCATCCGCCCCTATCGTACGGTCGACAACCGTATCGGCGGTGCCGTGATTGTGCTTCTCGATATCGACCCGCTCAAACGAACACTGCGCGCCGCCGAGCAGGCTCGCGACTATGCCGAAGGCATGATCGAGACCGTCCGCGAGCCCCTCCTCGTCCTCGATGGCGACCTGCGGATTCAGCGCGCCACCTCCTCCTTCTACGAAACCTTCCGCGTAACTCGCGCCGAAACCGACGGCCGCCTCATCTACGACTTGGGAAACGGTCAGTGGAACGTCACGCGGCTGCGCGAATTGCTCGGCAACGCCCTCTTCCGCAATCAGCCTTTCCAGGACTTCGAACTCAAACACGATTTCCCGCACATCGGCCGCCGTACCGTTCGTCTTAACGCGCGCCGTATCTCCCGCGATCACGACGAGCGCCGGGCGGTCCTGCTCGCCATTGAGGACGTTACCGAGCGCCGCGAAGAGGCTGAAATCCGCTACCAGCGCCTCTTTGAAACTGCCAAGGACGCCATGCTCCTGTTCGATGCCGAAACCGAGGCACTCACCGACGTCAATCCGTTCTTCAGCGAACTCACCGGCTATGGACGTGAGCGGCTGATTGGCTGCCGCCTGGCCGCCATGGAGGCCTTTAGGCTTGCCTCCGTGGAGGTGACGGGAACTGTTCGGGAAGCTCGTTCTCGTGACGTCGTGCGCCATGAACAAATCCCCCTGGTCACCATTGATGGCAGACACCTTGAAGTGGAAATCGTGGCCAACCGCTATCCCGTTGGCGGGCAGTCGGTCGTACAAGTCAATCTCCGCGACGTCACCCGGCGTAATCAGGCCGTCCAGGCTCTTCGCGACAGTGAGGAGCGATTCCGGCTTCTCATCGATAACGTTCGCGACTACGCCCTGTTTCAGATGGACCTCGACGGCCGTATTACCACTTGGAATGCCGGCGCCGAGCGCCTCCTCGGCTATCGTGATTCCGAAATCATAGGGCAGCCCGCTGCTCGCGTCTTCACACCGGAGGACGTCGCCCGCGGTGAGGCGGCTCGAGAGGTCGAGACTGCCCGCACCGCCGGCCGGGCCGATGACGAGCGCTGGCACGTCCGCAAGGATGGCAGCCGCTTCTTCGCCAGCGGCGTGTTAACCAGCATCCGCGATGAAGCGGGCCGCCTCCGGGGCTACGTCAAGGTCATGCGCGATATGACCGATCGCAAGCGCGCCGAAAGCCAGCTCAAGCAGCAGGCCCAGTTGCTCGAACTCGCCCAGGACATCATCATCGTCCGCGGCCTCGACGGAGCAATCTCGTTCTGGAACGACGCCGCCTCGGAGACGTTCGGTTGGACCAAAGACGAGGCGCTCGGCAAAGTTGCCCCCGAACTACTTCAAACCGTCTTTCCGAAGCCGCTGGCCGAGATCCAGCAGGAATTCCTTGCCGATGGCCGCTGGGAGGGAGAACTCGTTCATACCTGCCGCAATGGCTGTCAACTCACGTTCTGGAGCCGCTGGGCGCTTCAGCAGGGCTCCGATGGTAGGCCCGTCTGCGTTTTAGAAATCGATAGCGACATCACCGACCGGAAACTCGCTGATCAGCAAATTCGGGCATCCCTCCGCGAAAAGGAAACCCTCCTCAAGGAAATTCATCACCGCGTCAAAAATAATCTTCAGGTAATCGCCAGCCTCTTAAGCCTCCAGTCCGAGTTCCTCAAAGATCAGAAAGCTCTCGGCATGCTCGAGGACATGAAGAATCGTGTCGTTTCGATCGCCGCCATTCACGAAATGCTCTATGGCTCGGCCGATCTGTCACGTATCGATTTCGCCGGCTACCTCGATTCCATCACTAAGGATCTGCGCTCGTTTTACTCGGCTCGCACTGGTAGGATTCAGCTTGAGGTTCGCTCCGAGGCGCTCTTCCTGGACCTGACTCAGGCGGTCCCTTGCGGTCTCATCGTGAACGAGCTGCTCTCGAACACTTTCAAATACGCCTTCCCTGAGAACCGCTCCGGACTTATCGAAGTCTCCTTCCGGTGTGTCGATGAACACTGCATTCTTGAGGTCTCCGACAACGGCGTTGGTCTGCCGCCCGATCTTGAACCGGGAAACTCGCCTTCGATGGGCCTGCAGCTCGTGACCCTTCTCGTTCAACAACTCAGAGGGAGCCTCAAACTCGACCGCACGTCCGGTGCTCGTTTCACCGTCTCGTTCCCGCGCAAGCCAGTCTGAAGGGAGCTCGCAAGAAAGACCGGCAATTGTGACCTACCTTCGCTTTGCCCTGCGTACCGCGGCCGGCATCGTGGCGGTTTCAGTCGCCACCTGGATCGCTTACAGATTGGAGCTCAATCTCGCGGCGGCGGGCTTTCTTCAGCTCCTTGTTGTCCTCACGGTCGCTCTGAAAGCCGGCTTCTGGGAAGCCACGGTCACTTCCGTCTTGGCCAACGTCTGCCTGAACTATTTCTTCATCCACCCGCTCTTCACATTTGCTGTCGCCGATCCCAAAAACTGGGTGGCCTTGATTGTCTTTGAAGTCTCCAGTCTCATCGTTAGCCGCCTCTCTGCCGAAGCTCGCCGGCAGGCCGCGGAAGCTACGAATCGCCAGCGCGAGCTCGAACGCGTCTATGAAGTGTCTCGGCAGTTGCTGTTGTTCGAACCCCGCCTGTCTCCCGCCCCGCAGATCCTGTCCCTGATCCGGAAGGTTTTCCTGATTGCTGATGGTGTGCTCTTTGACGCCTCCGTTCCTCATCTGGAGCTGCTCGGTCCCGATGCGGCGGCTCTTGAGGCGCAAACGCGCGGTGCTTATCTCCAGGACCGCGACCCTCCGCTTGCCGAAGGACAAATCTGGATCCGCGTCCTTCGATTTGGTGTCCGCCCGGTCGGCGCCCTTGCCCTGCGGGGCGCTGGCCTCACCGCTGTCACCGCCAACGCTCTCGCTTCGCTCACCGCTATCGCGCTCGAACGCGCTCATTCCTTCGATCGCGAAAGCCGCGCTGAAGCGGAACGCCAGTCCGAACAGCTCCGCACCACCGTTCTCGATGCCCTCGCCCATGAGTACAAAACTCCGCTCACCGCGGTCCGCGCCGCCGCCACTGGCCTCCTTGAAATGGGAGAGTTGACCGCCCCTCAATCGGAGCTCGTCACCCTTATCGATTCGGAGACCAGTCGGTTGGCTGAACTTACAACACGCTTGCTCCAGATGGCGCGACTCGACAGTGCCGATGTCCGTCTCCGCCCCCAGCGCGTCGAGGTGGATGAGCTGATACTCGGCCTCCTATCTGCGACTGGCTATTCCTTCTCAGGCCGGACCGTGCATGTCGAAGGACTCGATAGCGGTGCTCATATTCATGTCGATCGCGAGCTCGTTACCTGGGCTCTGACGCAGTTCCTCGACAACGCCGCCAAATACTCCGCGCCCGCCTCTACCATCACTGTCGCCATCAACCCTCTTCCCGGGGTTGTCCGGATCAGCATCCACAATGCGGGGGCGCCCATTCCACCCGAAGATCGCGAGCGTATCTTTCAGCGCTTCTACAGGAGCGCTGGCTCGAGTCATAAAGCCGCCGGCACCGGCATCGGCCTGTCCATCAGCAGAAAAGTAGCGGAAGTTCATCTCGGTAGAGTGTGGGTCACCAGCAAAGAGGGCGATGGCAATACCTTCTTCCTCGAATTGCCTCGTTCCAAAATGGAAGGGACATGACTGACTCGCCGGGAACCATTCTCATAGCCGACGACGATCCCGCAATCCGCCGCGCGCTTCGCACTACCCTCGGTGGCTTCGGCTTCACTGTCGAAGAAGCCAGCAGCGGAGAAGACGCCCTCGCTCTCGCCCGAGCGAGGCAGTTCAACGCCGTTCTGCTCGACGTCAATATGCCCGGCATGGGCGGCATGGACGCCTGTCGAGGCCTGCGCCGTCTGGCGCCCGTTCTTCCCATCCTCATGCTCACCGTTCGCGATGGTCAGGACGATATCGTGACCGCCCTAGAAGCAGGCGCCGATGACTACATCACGAAGCCGTTTCAAATCCGCGAACTTACCGCTAGGCTCCGTGCCGCGGTCCGCCGGAGCCGCGCCTCCGACACCGCTTCTCACCTGATCACGATCGGGGATGTCGAACTCGATCCCGCTAGGCGCACCGTCAAGAAAGCCGGCCGTCCCGTCCACCTTACGCCGAAGGAGTTCGACCTCCTGCATTACCTTATGAAGAATTCCGGCATGCCCATCCCTCATGCCCGGCTGCTTCAGGTCGTCTGGGGCCCCGAGTATGGCAACGAACTCGAATACCTTCGAACCTTCATCCGGCAACTCCGCATCAAGATCGAAGACGAACCGTCCCGCCCCGCCTATCTCCTCACCGACCCCTACATTGGCTATCGGTTTTCCGAGCCTCAGTAGCTCGCTTTTTGCCAGTTATTACCTCGAAAATGCCCGAGTTTCGCCTCGGTTTCGCCTCGAAAACCCTCCAAAATGCATCCAAAACTGCCCCAAATCGCCCCTTTTCGTCCCTCTTTCCCCGCTAAGATCATGCCACACGAGCGCTTTTGGCCGCCTCCTGGCGCTTGACCTAAGTCCTTGAAGCTAAAGGTATTTAGCCGATTTAAAACAAGCGTGACCGGGAATTTGGGCACTCCTTTCCGCGGTTTCCGTACTCCTCCGCCGACCCCTTTTTTTTTATAGGGGCACAAACCTCACGCCGAAAGAATCCGCTGGCTTTCCAGATTGAGCAGTTTCTCTGCGTTTAAGGCTCCGGCCGGCGTATCTTCATGCTTGAAAATCGCGTACGTCGGATACCCGTTTGCCCGATACTGGCTCACCCGATATTCGATGCTAGCCAGCTCCGATTCCAGGTAGTCGGGCTTGCGTAGTCTCAGATAAACAAAGTCTGCTGTCAGCACATGCGGGGTCTCGAGATTCTCGTTCTCCGCGACGCACAATCCGGCGTTGGCATTCCGTAACACCTGATAGGCACTCTCATCGAACCAAGTGGCGTTGCGAAACTCGAAGGCTGCCCGAATGGTTCGCGGCAGCCCGCCTGCGAAACGCGCCAGTCGTTCAACGTCGACCTTGAGCGAAGGCGGCAGCTGAAATAAAATCGGCCCCAATCGCCCCGCCGCCCGCAGCGGCTCGAGTGACTCCAGAAACACCCGCGTGAAATCTTCGGCGCCCTCCAGCTTGTACGAATGCGTGATCTTCATGTGCGCCTTTGGCAGAAAGAGAAAGCCGTCCGGCGTGTCTGCGATCCACTTTGCGAACGTCGTCGCCGACGCTATGCGCCGGTAGGTGTAGTTCACTTCAACCGCGTTCAACCGCGTCGCGTAGTACGACAGAAACTTCGCGCTGGCTAATTTTTCCGGGTAGAAGGCGGGTTTCCAGCTGGCGTAGGCGAAGCCGGATGTTCCGGCATAGAGAGGAGTGTCGGGCACGTTTTACAAACCTGCAAACCAATCGTATCCTTGTTCCGCCCAGTAGTCATCCGCTTTGCTGTTTGTGTATTGAATGGACCCGATCCGCTTGATGTTCTTGATCCCGTACTTCACCGGAATCACCAGCCGCAGCGGCGCTCCATGATCTTCCGTCAGCGGCTTGCCATTGTGCTCGTAGGCAAGTAGCGTCTGCGGATGCATTGCACTCTTCGTATCGAGACCGACATAATACTCTTCATCCGGCGTCGCCATGTACACATACGGTGGAACGGTTTGGCCCGGTGGCCCGAACTTACGCGTGAAGTCTGCAAACCGCGCCCCTGCCCACGAAGTAACTACGCTCCACCCTTCAATACAGCAGAACCGGGTAATCATCTCTACCCTCGGTAGCGCCATCACGTCTGCAAGCCGCAGCGTAAACGGTGTCCCGCCGTCGCTCGCTACATGCAGCCGCCACGCCGCCGTGTCTACCTCTGAGTCCAGCCCGTAATCCCCATTCGGCTTCAAATAAGTGACCTTGTCCGGAGCGTAAGTCGGCATAAGATGGCCGTCGCTCAGATACCCTTGCGACAGTTTTCGATTGAGCCCCAGGACGCGGCGCTGCGGCCACGGCACGCCATCTTCCTGCCCCGCCTTCGTCAGCCACTCATAGCCTGCAATTCCAGCTGCCGCCGCTAATCCGCCCACCAGAAAACCGCGCCGTGAACGTTGGCCCAGTTCCCGGTTCAGAGCTTCCGCCGGAAGCGCAATCTCTCGTTGCCGCTTATCGCTTTTCATCTGCCAACTCGTACCCGATCACAATGCTGCGGAAATTATTCCAGCCCGCCAGGGCAACCTGTGAGACATGCACCACGAAAAACAAAACGTATCCCACCGTCAAAATGAAATGAATCAGCCGCGCGATAGTATACCCGCCGCACAAGGCCGTAAGCCAGTACAGTTGAGCCGGCTTGTAAATAGCCAAGCCAGTAATCACAGACCCGGCGCCCATCACGACAATAGCCGTATAAGAGATCTGTTGCGCGGCGTTGTACTTCTCCTGCGCCGGCAGTTCCTTTCTCAGGTGCAGATCGTGCAGCACTACTTCCCAGGCGTCGCGGAACGCGCTCCAAGATTGCGGCACGAGATACCGCCACTCCCCTGAAAAGAGCGTATATGCCACATACGCAATTCCGTTCAACACAAATAACCACATAAGCGTGAAATGCAGAGCCATTCCTTCCGCCAGTCGGTGATCGATGTGGAACGCGCTGTAGAACCAGTTTGGAAAAAAGTGCAAAGGCCCGATGTGATAGGGCGTGTAAGCCCAGTAAATCAGCGTGCCGCTCCAGATCATCAGAGCCAGAAGCGGAAAGTTGATCCAGTGAAACCATCGAATGGCAAGCAGATGCTTTAGCTTGAGTATCGGCATATAAAGACTCTTTCGATTTCCGCCGCGTTATAGTTACGGGGTGGCGTGGACATCTGCTGAGATGAATACCTGCCTTTTCATTTAATCAGCTTATGGCCGAGCCCTTGACCGTTCTTTGTTTGGCGAGCTACGAGAAGGGTCACCGAACCCTCCAGGAACTGAAACGGCAGGGCTGTCGAGTTTACCTGCTCACCTCCCTGAGCCTAAAAGAAAAGGCATCCTGGCCCGTCGATAGTCTGGAAGACATCTTTTATATGGACGACCGGGACCACGAATGGGACCTACAGCACATGCTTCGGGGCGTGAGTCATCTAGGTCGTACGGTGTCCATAGACCGTATCATGGCGCTCGATGACTTTGATGTCGAGAAAGCCGCCCTTTTGCGCGAGCACCTCCGCATTCCCGGTTTAGGCGAAAGTGCCAGCCGCTTCTTCCGTGACAAACTCGCCATGCGCATGGGCGCCACAACGGCCGGCATTCTCGTTCCGGAATTTTCATCTACCTTCAATTACAAACAGATTTCTAATTTCCTCGAACGGGTCCCAGCTCCCTGGGTTCTGAAGCCGCGCCTTATGGCGGGTGCAATAGGGATAAAAAAGTTCAATCATGCCCAAGATGTCTGGGATCGAATTCATAGCGTGGGTGACGAGCAATCTTACTTGGTACTAGAACGTTTTGTGCCGGGTGACATTTTCCACGTCGATTCGATCTGGTTCAAGCGCAAAATGGTCTTCGCAATCTCGAGCGCTTACGGCACGCCGCCCCTTGAACTGACAACCGGTGGCGGAGTATTCACGACGCGGACACTCGAGCCGGGAAGCGAGGTGGATCTGGCTTTAAAATCAATGAACGAGCGGGTATTGAGCACGTTTGGCCTTGCAGACGGCGTCTCTCATACCGAGTTCATTCGCGCTCACGAAGACGGTGCCTATTACTTCCTCGAAACCTCTGCCCGGGTCGGAGGTGCGCACATTTCCGACTTGATTGAATACGCCACCGGCATCAATCTCTGGGCCGAGTGGGCAAAAGTAGAGCTTGCAGCCGGTTCGGGTTTTACATACAATGTCCCCACAGTAGAACAATATTCTGCCGCACTGCTTGTTTCGCTGGCGCGGCAAGACTGGCCCGACACATCGAGTTTTGCCGACTCGGAGCTGGTGTGGCGGCTTCAGAAGAAAAATCATATTGGTTTTATTGTGAGATCAAGTCACAGCGAGCGCGTCGAACAGTTACTCACTTCCTACATCGGACGGGTTAGGCAAGAGTTTTCCGCTTCGGCTCCGCCTCGCGATCGAGTAAGCGAATAAATTCCGGCGTCCAGCGGGGCGCTGTCAGATCGTTTGTAGATGTTAGTCTAAGGACGTATAATGCGAGCTTTGACGCTAACAGGTTTTACTGCGGGTGCAGTTATGGGTGGCCTCTCCGCGGCGGCTGCCTACGGCAGCGTGTCGAAGTCATCACAACTTTTCGGACCGACGGTATATAGAGGCCCCGGCGAAAACCGAACCGTCGCCCTCACTTTTGACGATGGGCCGAGCGAGGGTACTTTGCCTCTGCTGGAGTACTTAGACCGTGAAAGGGTCTTCGCCACTTTCTTCCAGTGCGGAATGAATGTCAGACGCCTCCCAAACGTCGCCGGACAAGTTGCCGCGGCTGGCCACCAGCTGGGTAACCACACTTACTCGCATCCCAAATTGCTCTTTAAGTCCCGTGATTTCATCGAGCGCGAATTTACCGAAGCCCAGAAGGTGATCACCTTCGAAACCGGCCTGGCGCCCATGGTATTGCGCCCGCCTTACGGATTCCGATGGGCCGGCATGCGCGCCGTTCAGCAAAAGTTGTCCCTGCTGAATGTCCTCTGGACTGTTATTGGAAACGACTGGCGCTGGCCCGCCGATCGTATCAAACGTCATGTGCTGCGAAATGTATCCCCAGGCGGCATCATTTGCCTCCACGATGGCCGCGGCGTTGAAAAGAAGCCGAACGTCTCGGAAACGCTCTCTGCCGTTCGCCGTATCGTGCCGGTGCTCAAGGATCAAGGCTATACTTTCCTGGTTGTCAGCGATCTTCTGCATGCCTGATTTCCTTCTTCGCTCACCTGTCGATCTCGACTAAGGCGAGAGTCTCGGGGCCAAGAACAATATCCTGATCCAGCTGGAGCTTTTGTTTTGCAGGCAGTGCAGATTCCTTTCTGAGTGTTTCACCCTGCTCAGGAGTTGGCGAAATCGGCGACCCCATCTTCCGCCAGTCCTCCAAAACAGACGCGTGCTCCGGGCTCACAAACTGCAGGCTGTAGGAGTTAGCTTTCACATGCAGCGTTTTCAGGTGAAAAGTTTTCGGGCTTACCGTTTCGCCAGGTTCTGCATAGTTCCATAAAGCGAGCGCCAGCGTTCCGTCCGGCCGCCTCGTAATCAGAGCGTTCTCTGAATCGCTCGCAGCGCGTTCGTCGCCCAGTTGGTGGAGCAGATCGAATGCCCAGAAGCCCGCTTTAGGCAAGTGGCGTTCTGCAATTAGCCCATAGCCGCCGTAAAAGGGAGTTTTCACCACGCCTTGTTCTTCGAAAACATCCGAAAAGGTCCAGTAAGACATCATCGTGACGAGCCCGTCGCACTCCCTGATATTGTTCGCCAGCCACGGCCCCATGAACGCACTGTCGGTGACTTCCGGCTGATTCATGTAGGTGGCGTTGTATTCCGACCAGATGATCGGAGTGTCGGGTGCACCCGAGGCCTTCACTTCGTCGAAGACCTTTTTGGCCGAGCGCGCCACCATATCGCGCCGCGTAATCGGCAAAACCTTGCCAAAT
This sequence comes from Terriglobia bacterium, assembly GCA_963723645.1. Classification (GTDB taxonomy): domain Bacteria; phylum Acidobacteriota; class Terriglobia; order Bryobacterales; family Bryobacteraceae; genus Bog-105. The sequence continues at coordinate 782,882 of CAVRRR010000001.1, read as the reverse complement.
ACGTCCTTCGAGTTCTCATTGCCATACACATGCGTGCTTACAAAATCGAACGGCACGCCATTTTGCTTGCAGTGAGCGATAAACTCGCTTACCCAGGCTGCCTGTGCAGTCGCAGGCCCGCCGACGCGAATCTCCGGGTCAACCTGCTTTAGAGCCTTCGCGGTGACGTCGTAAAGCGCGAAATATGTCGCCTGTTTTGGCTCTCCGTCCCAGAAATCGATATTCGGCTCGTTCCAGACTTCGAAATACCATTGCTCCACTTCGCTCTTTCCATATCTGTCCAGTAAGTGCTGCGTGAAAGCCTGAATGAGCGTGCTCCACTTCGCCGGATCCTTGGGCGGGGAGGGAAGCGGCTTATACCAGAACGGATGCGGCGTCAGATTCGCTGCCACTTTGCGAGGCATGAAACTCAGTTCCACAAACGGCTTGACCCCGTTCGCCAGCAGGCCGTCGTAGATCTCGTCTACGTAGGAGAAATTGTAAACGGGGCGGCCTTGTGCATCTTCGTCATACACGCCGTTTTCGTCATCGAGGATGGCGTGGAAACGGACGTACTTGAATCCGAGATGATCTCTGACCTTGTTGAGATCTTCGCGATAACTCTGGCGCAAGCTCAAATTGGCTCGGCCGGAACCAAACATCTGTTCCCAAAAATGCGGGAAAGGATGCGTAGCTGCCGAGCCGTCGATTACGATTGTCTCGGCTGCACTCTGCGCATAGCCGCCGCTGACGCCTACCAGCGCCAGGGCGAGCGTCCCGCATACTAAGGCGAACCGTCTCATTCCCCTATTAGAAGCCAAATGACAGATCCGGTTGCACTTGTAGCTCCTGAAAATCCCGCTTCACCCTATTGGCTAAGGATTGTTAGGATTGAAAGAGTTCTCGAGACGAACTCAGGACGAGGTGTTTATGAAATGGTTTGCGACGCTTTTAATCGCGATGGGAGCCAGTGCCATGCTGTGCGCAGGACAGCAGACTGTTGACCCGGCGCTCAATACGCACGTTAAAGACAACGCAAGCTTCGGGAACCAGAAATCTCCAAAGAAGGATAAGGCTGCAACCTCTCGCACCGTCACCGGCCAGGTAACCGATGAGACAGGTCAGGTTCTACAAGGTGCGCTCGTTACCTTAACCGACAAGAAAACGAATGAGCGAACAACCTACTTCACCAAAAAAGACGGCCGCTACCAGTTTGAAGATCTGAGTTTCACAAAGGACTATTCGGTGCAGGCTCGCTACAAGGATAAGGAAAGCGACGCGCGCAAATTAAGCCAGTTCGATACGGCACCGCGCCCGGTTCGCATTCTCGAGATAAACACCGGGACCGGTACTGCACCCGCTTCGGCCGGCTCGACTCAGCCAAAATAGTAGCTCAGCGCTTACAGAACTCGGGATACTGCTTCTTGAGCGCGGCAAGCTTTGGCAGGTCGTTGTACACGATGTAGGGGTACGTCATGTTGTTATCCAGGAAGTGCTGGTGATAAGCTTCTGCGGGATAAAAGCCGTGCTCGAGCGGAACCACTTTGGTAACAATCGGTCGTGAAAAAACCTTCGCCACATTCAGTTGCTGAATATACGCCTCAGCCACTTTTTTCTGATCCTCGTTGAGATAAAAAATGGCAGACCGGTATTGGGTTCCGGAATCCGGGCCCTGGCGATTCAGTTCGGTGGGATCGTGGCCGACAGAGAAGTACACCATCAGCAGCTGTCCGTATGTGATCTGTTTCGGGTCGAACGTAATCTGGACCGATTCCGCGTGGCCGGTCGATCCCGTACTGACCTCTTCGTAGTGTGCGGTTGATTTCTGCCCGCCCGCAAACCCGGAGACCACCTTTTTCACGCCTTTAATGCGTTCAAACAAGCCTTCCATCCCCCAGAAACACCCTCCGGCCAGAACCGCCGTCTGTGGACCGGTTGCGGTAGCCGCAGGCATATCGACCGCCGGCGCAGGGAAAGAGGCCTCCGAAGACGATGCAAAACCACAAGATCCTAGCAGGAGAACAGCTGAAAGCAAACCGACACGTTGCACGTGCATAAACACCTCAATGGATTACCGCTACTCAACATACGATTCGCTATTTCGTCCGGTTTAGTTACGGGTTTGGATTCTTGCCCAGGCTGACCAGATTTGCCAAAATGCGATACGCACCCGGCACGCCCGAAGGCAGCTGCCGATATAAGGCAAATGCATCATAAACGTAGAAACCCTTCCCGTAGCGCGCAATCAGCAGTCCGCCGGGTTGCGGCGCCTGGTCCGGGTCGTGCGTCTCGATCAGCGCGCGGTAGTGCGGGTCGAAGGTCGCCATAAACCCGTGCCCCCGCTCCTCCTCCCAACCCCGAAAATCTGCTTCGCTGATCTTGTTTGGCCAGTTCAGAGCCGGATTGGAGGGATCGAGCACTTTCACCGACGAGTTCTCGTCCACTACCTTTTGCGGATTCGACCCTAGAGAGAACGGATACGGCCCATATCCGTCATCCAGGTTTTGCAAATTGTATTGAACAATGAGTACGCCGCCGTTCTTCACGTAATTTAAGAGCCTGCTGTTCGCGGCGCGCAGCGCCGGATTGACGCTGTACGCTCTCACGCCCACCACGATTGCATCAAACGCACTAAGATCGCCCCGCGCCAGATCGTCCGGCGACAAACCCGGCACATGCAAACCTAGGTTTTCCAGAGCCTGCGGCAGATCGTCACCGGTTCCCGGGATGAATCCGACCTTGAGCCCGGGAGCAGTCTTCACGTCCACGCCCGTTGCTTCGTAAGTAGCGGGCCGGTAGTAGGGATACGGCCGCAAGCCGGGATATCCGACCAGGCGGTAACCCTCCGTGTAACTCTTCCCCTGGTAATCCGCAACCGCGCGAATCTCATATCTTTTCGCTGCGAGCGTGCCCGGCGAAATCGTGAAACTGAACGTGTCGCCATCGCCGTCCCTGCTGAATGCAAACGGATACTCTTCAGGTTTGGAGTGCCAGCCGTCCGGGAGCGCTAGCCGCAAAACGCCCTTCGCCGGGCCCTTTACGTTGCTATACAGCGAGCAGGTGAAGGCGAACGAGGAGGAACCAAGCGGAACAGCGCCGGCTGCCCGTGGAACTGCAATCGACATGGCAGGTGCCATCAGGAGGGGTTCCTGCAGCACGCCTATGCCCTCCACGCGCGAGTTTGTCTGTACTGCCTGCTCTAAGTTCCATTCGACACCCCGGAAACCGACCCGGGCCTCCGCGTAAAGAGGATATGGCGCCAGCGAGAGATTCCGAAAACGCTCATCGATCAGGTTGTAATAGGGCTGTTCCTGGTTCGGACGTTCGAAGTACGGTTTCACCGAAGCGGCATCTTTGGGCGCAGCAACAGAAAACTTTTCTCTGACATCCTTTTCGCTTTCGAGTTTCGAGGGCAGATGGCTGTCGCTGGAGATCTTCCAGCTCTTTCCATTAGACGGGGAGAGTTGGACACCTTCGATATCGATTGGCTCAGGGCTGCTATTCAGCAGGTGAGCCTGAACCGTAAATTGCTGCCCCGGAATCGCTGTCGTGAACGTCACAGGGCTGCCGCCAAAAGCCGCGAACGGACCTGTCGGGTCTTTCTCGGGAACCACGGTCGCCTCAAAAGAAACGGCTAGGGCGAGTGTCAAAGCCTTCTCGAACTGCTCTTGCTTCTTTTCCAGCTCAAATGCGATATTGCTCTTGCCGGGTTCAGGCAGAGCGCTCGAGCGTACCTCATCGAGCAAGCTGCGAGTGAGCTTGAGGCCTTCAGCCAGGACGGGAGCAATCGCCGACGGGTTGTCGGGCCGATACTGCGCAGAAGCCCGGTCCACCAGCTGCAACAGGCTTGTGAGACTTTGTCGGAGAGACGCCGTGTCGCCACCCGTTGCCAGCGATGCAATCCCGCCAAGGGAGACATCGATGCCGTCATAAAAGGAAGACTCCTTGTCTCCCGTCTCGACGCGGGAACCGTAGCGATGGTACGGCGCGGAGTACAGATTGGCCGGCGGAATGGTGCCGCCGCCGTTTTGCGATTTCTGATAGCCCCAACCCTCGCGCCCGATCTGAAGAAATGTCAGCCCGGTCGCGGCGTCCTGTTTGCCTTCCGGGATCGTGACATCGGTTGAGGGCGTCTGGCCGATCCAGGTCTTAGTCACGTAGTTGTAGAAGCGGATCGGAACGTACTTGTCGGTAGCGTAGTCGTAGATCGTCTTCTCTTTCGTAGGAGCGAAGAAGGGAACCCGGGCATAGACTTTGAGCGGCTTCCAGGGGCGCAACCCTTGCCGGATCTGTTCCGGGAAGCGGTTAGGATCGCCCGCTGCTTCGAATACTTCCTGAGCCATCTGGCCTGCGACCTGGTGATTGCCATGACCGTCTGTGGGCGCTCCGACGAACACCGACGTCACAATCAGGGGACGCGTCATCCGGACGACCCGCACCGTATCGGAGAGCACCCGGTCATAGCCCCATTTTTCGAGCGCTTCTTCGCGGGTCTTCGAAAATCCGTAATCGATTACCGTGCCCCAGTACTGATCGACCCCGTAAAACCGGTCCGACTGGAGCAATTCCTGTGTCCGCACGAGACCGAGCGCGTCGTAGAAATCGGTTGACATCGCGTTCTGGCCGCCCTCGCCACGGGTGAGTGTCAGCAGGACGGCGCGTGCTCCCAAGCGCCGGTTTTGATAGGCCAACATGCCTCCATCCTCGTCGTCCGGGTGGGCCGTAACCATCAAGATGCTGGCACGCGTGCGAAGCTCGCGGAGACACGTTGATAAGCCTGCCGCGCCGCGATTTACATCGACCTGCATCGGGTTGGGATTGATTTGCGCGAGGGCGACAGGCGAGGGTTCCTTCATATCGGCTGCCCAAAGCGTGGCCGCCACAACGCCCGAGAGAACAACTACGGCGGCAATTTTCAAAGGAAGACTTGGTTGGAGGCGATCTGCCTGAGACGTGAACATTTCAGAAGGAAGCGTAAAAGAGGACAAAACTCCTTCCCGTATGGTACGTCGGAGCTGAGAGGTGCTCGGCGAAATGCAGCCGCCTCGTTCAGTTATTGCTAGCATCTGACGATGGCGCCACTCAGGCTTGTAATCGCACTCTCGTTGGGCTGTTTCGCCTTTTTCGCTCCGCCGCTATGCGGGCAAAGCGTGATCACCTGCTCCTCAAACAATGGACGCCGCAACTACTGCTCGGCCGACACCCGCGGTGGTGTGAAGCTGGGCCGTCAGATCAGCGGATCTCCTTGCCGGCGCGGCGATACCTGGGGCTTTGAACCGGGACGTATCTGGGTTGACCGGGGTTGCCGCGCGGATTTTGTGATTCAGCGGTTTCGGCCCGGCGGTCCTGGCCCTGGTCCCGGCGGCCCCGGGAGGATTCTGACCTGCAGCTCCGATAACGGCCGGCGCGCTTTTTGTTCAGTCGATACGAGGCGCGGTGTCCAGCTCGTTAAGCAGCGAAGCGGCTCTCCATGCCGCCAGGGATACAGCTGGGGTTACGATAGCCGAGGGATCTGGGTAGATCGAGGGTGTCGAGCAGACTTTCAGGTTCGCTAAACGGCGGTGTGCTTCAGTGGTATTTGCGCCGCCTGCGCACACGCCAATGAAGTTATACAGCACCAGGCAGGGACCTGTCGTCGAGAGTGAAAATGCGTTTTTCCGCATTTCTCAAGCGGATATGGACGCTTTGCTCACTCGTGAAGATTTGTCGAACTTCCTTGAAACGACCATCGCCGCGGCTACTTCGTCCGACCGGCCCGCACCAGGAGACCTCCTGCCGCCCATTGGCCAACAAGAAGTGTGGGCGGCTGGAGTCACCTATTTTCGGAGCCGGGATGCCCGTATGGAGGAATCCAAATCCTCCGGCGGCGGCGATTTCTACGACCGCGTGTACAGCGCGGAACGCCCCGAACTGTTTTTCAAAGCCACTCCTCATCGAGTGGTCGGAACACACCAGTCAGTTGCGATTCGAAGTGATGCGAAATGGTCTGTGCCCGAGCCGGAACTTGTGTTATTCATCACAGCCAGCGGGCACATCGCAGGATACACGATCGGCAATGATATGAGCTCGCGCGATATTGAGGGTGAGAACCCGCTTTATTTGCCGCAAGCCAAAGTGTATGACCGCAGCTGCGCGCTGGGACCCTGCATCCTGCTGGCGGACAAACCGCTTCCAAAGTCGACCGAAATTCACATGGAGATCCGGCGCGGGAGTCGCCTCGAATTTGAGGGATCCACGACACTCGATGCGATCAAACGAGAGCTCCCGGTGCTTGCGGAGTTCCTGTATCGAGACAATAGCTTCCCGCACGGCTGCTTTCTTCTTACCGGAACGGGAATCGTCCCCCCTGATAGTTTCAGCCTTCAGCGCGGTGACGAGATTCGCATCACGATCGCGCCGATCGGCACGCTGATCAATCAGGTAGCCTGAGCGGGCAAATTCATCTGAGCATGAAGAACGAGCGGAGCGTCTACCGAAAACACAAACTTCTCACCGCTTCGCCCGACTTTGCCGACCCACTTTTCGCGTCCGTTCAGAAGACCATGAATCTCGCTGTCTATTGGCTGGTCCAGTACAATCGTGTCACCTATATCGAGATCGGTAAGTGTGCGCGTCGAAACTGTCCCGGCATTTAAACGGGCTTCAAACGTTACCGTCGCCCGCTCCAGGATGCGTCCCAGCCGAAGCTGGTCTTCGCCCGTCGATTCCACCCGCCGAACTTGTCGTAACTGGTCGAATTTGTTCCGCAGGCGTTTGATGAACAATGACGGAATAGCCAGGTTCATGAGGCCGGAAAAGCTACCCACCCGCATTTCAATCGCAATCACCACCACGGCTTCTGTTGGTGCGAGAACGTGCAAGAGCTGCGGTTCGCTCGCGAGGGACTGGACTTTGAAAAAGATGTCGGCGACTGTCTTCCAAGCTTCCGAGAGGTCACGCAGCACGACGCGCAGCAGCGTCTGAACCAGGTTTTTCTCGATATCCGTGATCTTGCGCTGAACAGCCATGGATGACCTTCCCTTGCTTCCCAGGAGAAGCTCGAGCAGGCTGAACATCAGCGTGGTGTCGAGTTCGAGGACCGCTGTTCCCTCATACGGTTGCATTCCGATGTATGCAAGACAGGTCGGCGACTCCAACCCTTCAAGAAATTCTGAGTAGGAGATCTGACTGAGGCTGACCAGGTTCAGGACGACGTAGGAGCGCAGGTAGGCAGAAAGACTGGAGGCGAGGTTGCGGACAAAGTTTTCGTGTACCAGGTGCAGCGCTCGCAACTGGCTCTTCGAGATGCGATCGAGCCGCCCGAAGTCGAACAGTGTTACATCGTTTTCTTCGTCCTGCTGTCCGTCTCCAACCTGAAGAGCCGCTTCGATCTCGCGCTTTGAAAGACTTTGATCCATATTTCGAAAAGAAGGACCCTGAAGAGAGACCGGTCTAGCTGCCGGTTCCGCGTAGCGCCAGGCGATCCTGGCGGCTGATTATTTCTTTGATTCTCACGCCATAGTTTCCTTTAACCGAGACAATTTCGCCGCGCGCCACGATGGTGCCGTTGACCATGAGATCCACATACTCCCCCACACTGCGGTCAAGTTCAATCAAAGAGCCGGAAGTGATTTTGAGAATGTCCTGGATGGGCAGAACCGCGCGGCCAAGCGCAACCGCGAGCGGCAATTCCAAATCCATCAAGCGCTGCAGCATAGGAGCGTAGGTGTTCTCGCCCGAGGTGGCAGGGGCTAAGTCGTGTGGCTGGGCGCCTTCGCCGATTATTTCAGTAATTTCCATCGCGCTTCAAAGCTCCTACGAGTTCTCTAACAGTTTGTCCACGCCGGATGCGGTCTCGTCCCCGATGTCTGCCAGGCGTACCGCAAGAATGCCGTCGAGCACAAGAATCTCGCCGCTTCCGACGTAGGCGTCGCTCGCATAAAGATCGACATTCTCACCAGCCGGCCGGGAAAGCGGTACCACTGCCCCCACTCTCAGGTCGAGGAGCTCGCCGAAAGATATGTTTTTGCGGCCCAACTCCGCTCGCAGCGGAAGCGGAACGTCTTCGATCATTTCCAGGAGTTTCATGAGAGGCGCACTTAGCCGCTATGGCTGGAGTGGCTCGCCAGCGGAATTGCGCTCAATCGGTGACCATCCCGATCAGTAGACGTATTCGTCCTTGGCCGATCCGCTCAGGCTGAGTAATCCTTCTTTCTCCAACTCCCGGGCGAGCGTTATGGTTTGCTGTTGAGCCGCGTCGACATCCTTCAGTTTCACGGGGCCCAGGTTGGCCAATTCTTCGGCCATCATGTCAGACCCGCGCTGGGACTGAGTCGACAAAAACTTCTTTCGGAGGGACTCATCGGCTCCCTTTAGAGCAGTTAGAAGCGTGGTCCGCTCGACCTTGCTCATCAGAGTCCGGATCGCAGCCAGGTCCAGATTTTCGAGGTCCCGGAAGACAAACATGAAGCGGCGAATGTTTTCAAAAAGAGAAGGGTTGTCCTTCTCTACGGCGTCGAGCATCTGCGAGCAGGTATTCGGGTCAAGGCGATTGAACATGTTGGCAACAGCGCGTACGCCTCCAACCGCCTCGCGGCTGAGCTCGCCGAGATTGCGCAATTTCTGGTCGATGACTCCGGCGATATTGCGGACAATTTCCGGAGAGATCTGGTCCAGATCAGCCATGCGGGCCGCCACTTCTGCGCGTGTCTCAACAGGCAGAGAGCTTAGAAGGGTGGCGGCCTGTCCCGCTTCCAGGTTCGAAAGAATCAGCGCGATTGTCTGCGGATGCTCGTCCTGGATAAACTTGGCCAGCTGCTGCGGATCTACTTTTCTGAAGTTTTCGAAGGTGACCGCATCGCCCTTCAGCGACTTGGCGAGGCGCTCCATGAGCCGTGTGGCAACATCCAGGCCGTAGGCTTCGATCAACAGCTTCTGCGCATGATCGATGCCACCCTTAAGAATCAGACGGTGAGACTGGGCGAAGTGGCCGAAATCTTCAAAGGCTTCCTTTAACTGTTCCGGGGTGGCCGAGTCAAAGCGTGCGACGGCCCGCGCCACTGCGTCTGCTTCATCCTCGGGGATGTGGCGGAGAACACTCGCGCTTTCTGCGGGGTTCAAAGCAAGGAGAATAGCCGCTGCTTTTTGCACTCCATTTAGCTTGGGAACAAGCGCAGTTTGGGCCGAGTCCTCGGGCATCAGTGAAACCTTAGTCGAATTTCCCTCTAATCCTTCTCAATGAAATTCCGGGAACCGACCTCATTGCGGCAGAAAGCCGCCAATCCAGCTTGATATAACAACGGAAGCAATGCAAACCAAAACGAACCGGCGAAGCTTTCTCATGGCCAGCGGCCTAACGGCTGTGGCGGCTACGAGGGTCCTGGGGGCGAATGACACGCTCCGCATCGGGGTGATCGGAAATGGCGGTCGCATGAAGACGCTGCTGCATTCCGCCGACGTGGCCGGACCTTACCAACTGGTGGCCGCCGCGGACGTCTACTCGCCCCATCTGGACGAGATCAAAGCGCGTTCCAATGGAGGCGACGCCAGCCTTCATGTGGATTACAAAGAGGTGCTCGCCAAACCGCTGGACGCCGTTATCGTCGCGGTACCGGACCATTGGCATGTGCAGGTTGCAACCGATGCAATCGCGGCCGGCAAAGACGTGTATCTCGAAAAGCCCGTCACGCACAGCATCGAACAGGGGGAGCCCTTGATTCGCGCCGTTCGGTCATCCAAGCAGGTTCTGCAGTGCGGGATGCAGCAGCGAAGCTGGCGTCATTTTCAGAGCGCGGTCGAGCTGATCCAGGGGGGCAACATCGGACGAATCACGCAGGTGAGGACCTACTGGTATCAGAATTACCAGCGCGACTGGCCGAGCCAGCCGATCAACCCGCAGCAGCTCGACTGGAAACGCTGGCTGGGGTCGGCGCCGGATCAGCCTTTCAGTGAAGAAAAATACCGGCGCTGGCGTTGGTTCTGGGATTTCGGCGGCGGCGCCATGACGGACCTGTTCGCCCACTGGGTGGATGTGGTGCATTGGGCCATGAAGGCGACTCAGCCGAGCTTTGCCCAGATGATAGGTGACAAGTACTTCTTCGAGCAGTGGGATTGTCCGGACACACTGCAATGCGGCTTCCAGTACGGCGGATTCAGCGTGGGCTACGAGGGCACGATGGTCTCTTCGATAGACGACGGAGGACTCGAATTTCGCGGCACCGAGGGTACGGTGAAGCTGACGCGCAGTGGTTTCGAGATCTATCGTGAGGGAGTGCAGAAGGGCAATCCGGTGCTGACCGAGCGCAGCTTCGAAGATGGCACCATCTCCCATATGGAGAACTTCTTCCAGTGCGTGAAGAGTCGCAAGGAGCCGAATGCGCCTGTAGAAACGGGTGTGGCGGCTGCACGCGCCGGTCAGATCGGCAACCTGGCACTACACCATGGCGGCCAAGTAAACTGGCCCCTGCGGACCAACAGTTAGGCGAGAACCTGTCAAAGCTGGATTTTTGAGAAAAAGTAGCTTCCGAGGGCTGTGAGCGCGAGTCCCACAGCACAAAGGACGGCGAGGTCTGTGACGAATCCAAAATGGGAGATTCCGATCAGCGCACCTCGCAACCCGTCCACTCCATATGTCAGTGGATCGCAGCTGGTGATGACGCCCAACACGCGGGGCAGGTTTGTCAGCGGAAATAGCGCGCCAGACAGAAAAAAGATCGGCATGACGAGAAAGTTCATGATCAGCTGAAAGCCTTGCATATTCTCGAGCTTCGACCCGAGAGCGATTCCGAGGGCGGCGAAGACGGTCGCGATCAGGGCCATGAATAAGAGAGCAGCCGGGATTTCAGCGAGATTGGCGGGGCGGAATCCTGCTATGAGACACACAACTGCGACCAGTAGGCCCTGTATAAGCGCGACAGTCGCCGCACCGAGCGCCTTGCCCATCATCACAGCGCTGCGGGGCACAGGCGCAACGAGCGTTTCTTTCAGAAAGCCGAATTGGCGATCCCACAGCAGCCCAATGCCCGAAAAGACGGAGCTGAACAGGATCGTCATACCGATAACGCCGGGCGCTACGAACTGCAGATAGCTGCCGCGTCCCGCTTTCTGAAACACGGGCCCCAGCCCGAAGCCAAGGGCGAGCAGATAAAGCAAGGGCTGGCCGAGCGAGGCGACGATCTGGGCGCGTGATCTGAAATACCGCTTCAACTCGCGCAGCCAAAGAATGTAGACAGCACTCATCGCCGGGGGCCCCACATCTTTGCAACCTGGCGCATTTGATCCGCCGAACCTGCTTTCTCATCGCGAATCGAGGAACCCGTGAAATGAAGAAAGGCGCCCTCGAGCGACTCGGCCCCGGTCTGACGTTTCAACTCTTCCGAAGTGCCGCGCGCCACTATCTTGCCGTGATCGATAATGGCAATTCTCTGCGCAACGCGCTCGGCCTCATCCATGTAGTGAGTTGTCAGAAACACGGTCACGCTTTCGTTCTGATTCAGCTGCTTCACCTGTCCCCAGAGCTGATTCCGGCTCTGCGGGTCGAGGCCCAGCGTCGGTTCGTCGAGGAAGAGAATCTTCGGAGTATGCAGAAAGCCCCGGGCAATCTCCAAACGCCGCTTCATGCCGCCCGAGAAAGTTTTGACGAGGCCTTTGCGGCGTTCCCAAAGTTCGAAAGTCTTGAGCAGAATCTCGATGCGCCCGGCGCGGATCTTTCGAGGAACTTTGTAGAGCACACCGTGAATATCCATGTTTTCGTAGGCGGTCAGATCGCTGTCCAGGCTGGGGTCCTGAAAAACAATGCCAAATCGCCGGCGCGCCTCGTCCTTCTTTACGGTCGGATCCAGCCCGTCCAGCCGGATGCGGCCGCTCGTAGGGGTAAGCAACGTGGTGAGCATCTTGATGGTCGTGGTCTTTCCTGCTCCATTTGGTCCTAGAAAAGCAAAGATCTCACCTCTTTGCACGTCGAAAGAAACGTCGTCTACTGCTGTGAATTCACCGAATTTCTTCACCAGGTTCTCAACCTGAATCATTTGGCTCCCGGGGGCACCTTTCGATACAGCACGAGATTGTGAGTGGCTGACCCGATACAGGCTATCGCAGCGCGCCCGTCGCCCGCAAGGTCGGCGATCGCGCACCCTGCCGCGGATACTCCGCCCTGTTCGATGATCTGACGTTTCCAGGCGGAGCCGTTCCAGCGATAAAGGTAAACGCCATACGGTTTGCCACGGAATCCCACGATCACTTCATCCTGGCCATCACCGTCGAGGTCTATGGTCTCCACATTGTGCCCGTCTAGGATGGAGTCGTCGATGACCTCTCGCTGCCAGGACCCGGCGACATTTCGATATATGACGACTTCGTTTCCGTGCCATGGCTCTATCGCGGCGAGGAACCGTTCTTTGCCTAGCCAGCCCACGGTGATGTCACTGGTGCCGCTCTTAGGCCAAGCGGCGGGACTGCCCTTCGCGATTTCAGTTTGGGACCATTTGGCATCAAGCCCAAAGCGGTACAGGTGAATGCCGAGAAAGCTGCCGATAAGAATCGCGTCCCGGCCATTGTGGTCCCAGTCATTTACAAAGATGCCGTGAACAACACCTTCTTCGGCATCCCCGATCGATTGCCGTTTCCAATCACCGGGCGTGTAGTAGACGAGCGGGACATGGCCCCGGTAGTCGGGGCCGTGCGCGTCCGCGGCGGCCAGGGGCGCGTTGATCAGGACGGGCTTTTTGCTTCCGTCGATATCGGCCCAACGCAGCCGGTGAGAAGTGGGAAGTCTGTCTATCTCGGTTACTTTCCAAGGCGCTCTTGGATCGGCGCCAGGCGTGAGAATCGATACGATTCCCGCACTCTCCTGCGGTTGCATGGAGAAGCCATAAGTAACCGCAACGGTGGGAACCGAACGTGGGCCGGGGCTCCAGCATGCCGCGTTGATCATCGCCGGCAGATTCTTTGCGAGGACGTGCCGCTCCCAGGTAGGATTTTCGAACCACGCAAGATCGGGCATGTCACTGGCAAGAGCGATGAGATCGAGTTTGCCGTCGCCGTTTACATCACATGCGATGACCTGATATCCGCCGGCCAGGTCGTTCGCCAGGATCTGTTTTTCGAAGTGCATAGGAAGGACTTCCGGCCCCAGGAGAATGGCAGCTGAAAATAGAACGGCCAAGCCGGATGGCATGTTCCAAGATACATGGGCCTAAGCCTCAATGGCCGTGTGCGATCATTCTTGCCTGACGTGAGCACAGTCGAATGGCGGGAAGCGGCGCCCGAGAGACGGGAACTGCGCAAGGACCTCGGGTTGCGCGACCTGGTGCTTGCGCAAGTGCTGTGCGTTGTCGGATCGTCCTGGGTGGGCGTCGGGGCGAAGCTGGGCAAAGCTCATACCCTTTTCTGGATCGGCGCCATGCTGCTGTTTTATCTGCCTCTGGCAGCGGTGGTGACGTACCTGAACCGGGAGATGCCTCTCGAAGGCGGGCTATACGAGTGGTCGAAAATCGGTTTCGGCAGTGTCGTCGGCTTTCTCACTGGATGGAATCTCTGGGTATACGCGATCGTGGTCGTGCCAACTATTCTGTTCATGATTCCTACGGAGCTCGCGTACCTGATCGGGCCCACGGCCTCCTGGATACCCGGCGATCCAATCGCAACGGTGCTGCTCATCGGACTGCTTATTCTAGCCATCGCCGGAGTGGCTGCTTCGGGGCTCGGTGCCGGGAAACACGTCCACAACGTGGGTAGTGCGATGATGCTGCTTGCGTACGCCATTCTGTTGCTTCTGCCGCTTTGGCCAAAGTTGATGGGCAAACCGACTGCCTATACCGCGCTGCCAATTCAGGCCCCGCCGGTGAGCTGGTTGACCGCGGCGATATTCGGCCAGATTACGGTGGGCGGGTTAAGCGGATTTGAGTACGTTGCGATCTTAGCCGGGGAGACTCGGAATGCGGCCCGAGCAATTGGACGTTCGGTGATGATTTCCGCGCCGGTGATCGCGCTGATGTTCATCCTGGGGACGAGTTCGGTGGTGGCGTTCGTGGGCATTCGGCCGATCGATCTGATTGGACCGATCCCGCAGACATTTCGGTTAGCGCTGGGCAATTCGGGCGCCGGAAATCTGCTCGCAATGTTTGGAATTTTTCTGCTGACGGGAAGATCGGTGGGCGCTGCAAGCCTGATCTTCACCGGGTTGACGAGGCTGCCGATGGCCGCAGGGTGGGATCACCTGCTGCCACCCTGGTTTACCAGACTCCATCCGCGTACTCGGATGCCGGTGAACTCGATCATGTTCGTGGCTCTCCTGGCGATGGTGCTGGTGGTGCTCAGCATGTTGGGCGTACATGAGCAGGAGGCAATGCAGCTACTTTCGAATGCCTCGACGGTGCACTACGGGCTGGCCTACGTGGGGCTCTTCGCGATACCGCTGTTTGGCGCGGTGCGCATCCGGAGACATCTCCCTGCCTGGCTGAAAGTGGCGGCGGCCCTCGGACTGGTTTCGAGTATAGTGGCTGTGCTGATTGCGACGTATCCAATCATCGATGTTTCGAGCCGCGCTTCTTATGCCGCTAAGATCGGCGGGACCGTCCTGTTGAGCAATGCAATCGGGCTTCTGGTATACGCGAGCAGTAAACGAACAGCGCTGAGGTCTATCCCAGCGTAGGCGCCCTCTCCGCCAGGCTCGAGCCTAGCCGAATCTCAGCTGTCGGTAGATCGTTCTGAAGACCGCTCTGGATTCAGGGATAGCCAGCAGCGCTGTGAAGCCGAAGTAAATCGCGCAGTAGAGGATGACGACGACGGTGGCGAGAGGGAGGGGATGCCTGACGCCCAGAGTCAATTTGACCATGTACCCCACCCAGGCGGCCAAGGCCGAGACAGCCCACAAGCTGGATAGGAATTTCACACCGAGCGGCGCAGGGCCGATTCTGTTCCTGAGCGCGATGCGCAGAAGCGAAAACTCGACCCAACCCGCGATGCCCGCCGATACTGTTAATCCGGCAACGCCCCACTTGGGATCTATGCCTAACCAGCGCGGTAGCGGAAAGGCAAAGAACAGGCCGAGCACCGTCGTAAGACTCACGCGAACGAGGGCAAAACGGAGAGGCGTTCGAGTATCGTGCAGGGCGTAGAAGACGGAAGAATAGAGTCTTCCAAGCGAGGTCGCGAGCAGGCCGACCGAAGAGCCTGCCAGCACGGACCAGACGTAGACGGAATCCTCGTAGTGAAACCGTCCTCCCTGATAGAGAGCGGCCACCAGGACATCGCCTATGACCAGGAAAGCCACCGCGCACGGAACGATAAAGAACGCGATTCGGCGAAGACCCGCGTTCAGGCGTCGCCGTAAGGCTTCAGTCACTTGCGCGCGCTCGCCGACTACACTCGAAAGCTCCGGCAATTCGGCGGCGGAAACAGACATGCTGAACAGGCTGACGGGCAGAATGGCTAGAAACTGGCCATAACTTAGAGCGGCGACCGCCACCGGTCCGAGGAAGCTCGCAATCATCTGATCGATGTAACTGCTGATCTGGACGACTCCGCGGCTGAGAAACACCGGTCCGAAGTTAGAAACGACTGCCCGGACGTGTTGTGACGTTAAATCAATGACCGGTCTGAACGCGGGCAGAAACTTGAGCACGCTGGGAAGTTGCACCAGGAATTGCAAGACGCTGCCGGCCACGCAGGCCCACGCGAGATACACGATGGACTGCTGCTGCGGAAGGTAGCGGGCAAAGAGAATGAGGACCGCGATCATGACTCCGTTCATGGCGATGGGGGCGGAGTAAGAAAGTAGAAATTTGCGATGGCTATTGAGCACGCCGAGACACCACGCGCTGAGAACGAGGATGCCGGCGGCCGGGAACATGATCCGGACGAGCCGGATAGTCAGTTCACGGTCGGCTCCGTGGAATCCGGGAGCAATGAGATCGATGAGCCAAGGAGTAAGAGTGACGCCGGCGAGCACGATAACCGAACAGACGCAAGCAAGGATAGAGAAAACCGAAGCGGCAACATTTCTGGCTTCGGCATCCTCGCCGAGAGCTCTCAACTTTGCATAGACCGTAACGAACGCGGCTGAGAGGACGCCCTCCCCGAAGAGGTTACTCAGCAAGTTGGGAATTTTGAAGGCAGCACGAAAGACTCCGATAACTGGCGAGTTGCCAAAGTAATGTCCGATTACTCGCTCTCGAATCAGGCCTGTAATCCGGCTGAGCAGAATACCGAGCGCTACCAGGGACGATGATCCGAGGCCCGCTCGAGAAGGAGGAACTGGTGTGTTTGGAAGACCGCCAGTTGACCCGGCCAAATTTTCTGCCGGGGCAGAGACAGGTCGCTGGGAATCGACGGAGGCCAGCCCTCGAGGGATTCGGATCTTTACTTGCAAAGCGAGTCTACTGTTGAGGTTAACAATTCCCCGAATGTTGAGATCCTCGAGTTGCATCAAACGAGCTGCATCAAACACTAATCTCAAGAGTGGTCAGGAGCGCATACCGTAGATGAAGCAAAGACTTGGTAAGTTCGTAATCGCAGTAAGTCTTTCGATGTGTTGTAGCTTGGCACAGCAGACTGCCGGCCAGCACGCGGCTGCAGCCAAATCTCCGGCGACACCGAACCCGGAGAAGATGGATGTGCTGAAGCAGCTCAGCTCATCGTTCGAAGAGGTTTCGAAGCGCTCCGGACGGGCGGTGGTGCAGATCTTTGTAAGAAGCTACGTAACCGCTGAAGCTTCGAGCACAAGTGGTGAATTGCTGACCGCCGAGGATAGCAGCGGATCGGGCATCATCATGAGTCAGGATGGCTACATCCTTACCAACGCGCACGTTGTAAAAGGCGCTCACAGCGTGAAGGTGCAACTTAACGTCCGGACCGAGGCGGAAAAGCGGGAACAGGGCGACCGCACGATGAACAGGCCGCTGCCTGGAACGCTAGTCGGCATCGACCGTGACACTGATCTGGCAGTAATTCGAATCGATAAGACGAATCTGCCTTATCTCAGTTTCGGCGATTCCGATGAACTCAAGCAGGGGCAGATCGTACTCGCGCTCGGCAATCCTCTGGGTCTCGATAATTCGGTTAGCATGGGCGTTGTTAGTGCCACTTCCCGGCAGATAAAGCCGGACGATCCGATGGTGTACATACAGACAGATGCTCCCATCAATCCGGGAAACAGCGGAGGGCCGCTGGTTGACAGTAACGGGAGCGTTGTCGGCGTTAACACCTTGATCTTCACCCAATCCGGTGGGAGCGAGGGTATAGGATTCGCGATCCCGGCAAATCTGGCGCGGGAGGTCTACCAGCAGATAAAAGATCATGGCCACGTTCATCGGGGGCAGCTCGGCATCGTGGCCCAGACGGTGACGCCTGAGATGGCGGAAGGACTGGATCTGGAAACCGATCACGGGGTCGTTATCTCGGATGTCGAGCCGGACGGAGCCGCTGCTCATGCGGGGCTGCAAGTTGACGATATTGTCATCGCGATGAATGGCAGCCCGGTCTCTAACCTTCATCAACTGGAAGCTCGTGTATTCCGGGCAGCCCCAGGAACGAAAATCACCATACGCGTTCAGCGCGGTGCCGAACAACTGGATCTTCCGGTCGTCACCGAAGAGGAGTCGGGCGGAGAACTGGACGCGCTCGCCGATAATGTGGACCCGGTGCAGAATGTTGTACCGCAATTGGGCATCGTGGGGCTTGATATCACGAAGGCGGTGCGGGATCTCATGCCGGAGCTGCGGCGGCCGGCGGGCGTAGTAGTGGCGGCACGCAAAGCCGGGGCACCTTACACCGGGCCACCACTCGATACAGGAGACGTCATCTACGCGATAAACCGGCGGGTTGTAAATGGAGTGGCGCAGCTGCGTGCGGATTTAAGCGCAGTGAAGAGCGGGCAAGCCGTAGTACTGCTCGTGGAGCGCTCGGGGCACCTGCTCTACGTGCCTATGCAACTGGACTGAAACAATCTGCCGTCTGAGATTATCGCCGGCTTGCTTGCAGTTACAAACAAGCGAACGGTAACGTGAGAAGAGATGAATCAAAGTCCGATATCGAGCTTCATCAAGCATCACTTTCGCCATTTCAATGCCGCAACGCTGGCCGACGCTGCTGAAGGATATACAAACCACCTCCGGCAGGGTGGCAAAATGTTTCTTACCTTAGCCGGCGCGATGAGTACGGCGGAACTGGGCATCTCGCTGGCCGAGATGATCAGGCAGGAGAAGATACACGGAATCAGCTGCACAGGGGCCAATCTCGAGGAAGACGTCTTCAATTTGGTTGCCCATGACTTCTACGAGCGGGTTCCACACTGGCGTGATTTGAAACCGGAAGATGAGCAAGCGCTGCTCGATCGTCACATGAACCGGGTGACCGATACCTGTATCCCTGAAGAAGAGGCGATGCGGCGCATTGAGGGCGTGATTTTGGAGGAGTGGGTCGCAGCTGACAAGAAAGACGAGCGCTGTTTCCCTCACGAATTTTTTTATAGAATCCTCCAATCCCCCAAGCTGCGCGAGAGCTTTCAGATCGACGTGAAGGACAGCTGGCTATACGCCGCAATGGAACGCAATCTGCCCATTTTCGTGCCCGGGTGGGAAGATTCTACGCTGGGCAACATGTATGCCGGACATTGCATCTCGAAGGACGTCAAGAATGTTCACACGGTTCGAACCGGCATTGAATATATGATGTCGCTCGCCGACTGGTACACCAAAACCGCCCAAGATTCTTCGATCGGCTTCTTTCAGATCGGCGGCGGTATCGCGGGTGATTTCCCCATCTGTGTGGTACCCATGCTGAGGCAGGATCTGGAGCGTGAAGACACGCCGCTCTGGGGCTATTTTTGCCAGATCAGCGATTCGACGACGAGTTACGGTTCTTATTCAGGAGCGATTCCAAATGAGAAGATCACCTGGGAGAAGCTCAGCATCGATACGCCTAAATTTTTGATCGAATCTGACGCTTCCATTGTGGCTCCGCTGATCTTTGCGTACGTACTGGGCTTGTAGGGTTCGCTTGGTATCTTGATAGGAGACCGACGGTGAGGTGGCAGAGTGGTCGAATGCGGCGGTCTCGAAAACCGTTGAACCTTTACGGGTTCCGTGAGTTCGAATCTCACCCTCACCGCCAGAACCCGCCTGGAAGTTCAAATGTATATGTCCAAGCGTGCCCTGCCGCTTTCGAAGCGTAGGCGGCCGTCGCACTTTTCAACTTCCTAAAACACATACTCAAACAGCGTGTACGGGTAGTTGTAATCCTTGCCCTTAGTCGTCTTATTTAAAAATTCAGCCGTGAAGACGTGCCCGTATCCGAATCCTATCTGCGTCTGGCGTGTGGGCTGGTAGATGGCCTGCGCGTCCAGTTCCTCGCCGACGTGGGTTCCCGCAGTTCCGTTCGGGCTGTAGCCGACTATGCTTCCGCGAGTGGGATACAGCGCATCGTGAGCATTAGCCAGCCAGAAATCGTGGAAGCTGGTTGCCATGCTCCACTTTCTGCCGAACTTGAACTCCGCGCCGAGGCGTGCATCCTGAATATTGCGCCAGCCGAACTGGTCTGCTAGACCGAGCTTGTCGTGCGTGCTCGGATAGATGGGGTCAAACGTCTGTGTGACGCCACCGCCCGGCCGCTTGTCGCCGGAAGCGTAATCATATTCGGCAAAAACGCGGGGCGAGCTGGGCGCCTCGGCAAAAGTATAGCCGCCCACCCAGTGCCCGGTCCAAGCCTCGATGTGATCATTGGACAGCATTCCGCGTTGAATTGCCATTTCGGTGCGGTAATCGGCGTTCCGGAAGTAACGCCCAACCCAGCGAAATCCATAAGTGTGCTCGTCCAGGTGTCCCGGCTTGACGTTTGCATTACTAAAGCCTTGCTGTAGCCGCCATAGCGTGTAGGGTTCCAGAACGGAATTCGGGATCAGATCACGAAACGAACCGTAGATCCCATGCAGGTTGTTGCCCCAGTCATGATGGTCAATCACGCCATCTCGCACGATGACAACCGAGGTTGCAAATGCATCCACTCGAATCTTTCCGCGCTCGTAGCTGCCGCGAACTCCGTCGAAGCTTCGCGACACGTTTGTCCACCAGGATTGGCCGATCAGGCGGCCGTTGCCGAAATTCAGGTCCTGGCGTCCTACCCGGACCGCAAATCCTGTTCCCTCTTCACCAAGCTCCACGTAGGCCTGCCGAATATCCCATGTGTTCTGATAAGGCGGCAAGGCCGGACTTCTGCCCCAGACCCGTGCGTCCTGCATCTGGCCGAAGAATTTAAGCCAGGGAAGCGGCGCTATGAGCATGCCAAGCCGGAGCCGGTGCAGATCGTAGTCGTCGGTCGAATGGGGCTTGAACCCTCCACCGCTGTAGCCTTCGAAGCGCTCCCGGAGCTCGCCTGAAAAGCGAAGCCACTGCGGTAAGGAGTCGTTGAACCGCTCGGAAACGGATGCAAATGGTGGACCGCTGGATAAAGGATTGCTCGAGTAACCGGTGTCGCCTGTCGTGAGCGGGAGGGGAGGCGGGCCTTGCGATGCCTGATTGCCTCCGGCTGTCTGAGCCAAAGCTGCGGCCGCAGACAACCCGAGCATCAGCGCCGTGCAGGCTCTCAGCGCCGCATGTGGTGACGACGGAAAGAAGATCGATTGCATTCGAGAAACCCTGTCCAGACTGCTAAACGTGGAGACGGCGATCGAGATATCCCACTTCGAGCAGATATTCGAGGATTCGCCGCGCGCTCTGCTCGGGAGCGCAGTGAGTCGTTTCAACGGAGAGTTCTGGGTCTATTGGAGCCTCATATGGATCGTCAACTCCTGTGAAGCCTTTCATTTCTCCGCAGCGGGCCTTAGCGTAGAAGCCTTTCACATCGCGCTTTTCGCAGACGTTGACGGGTGTGTCGACGAAAGTCTCGATGAAACTGCCTTGTCTCATCATCCCGCGTACCTGGTTACGCGTAGCGCGATAGGGACTGACCGCCGCGCAGATAACGGCTCCGTTATGACGTACCAACTCCGATGCCACAAATCCTATGCGCAGAATGTTGGTGTCGCGGTCTTCGCGCGAGAAGGTCAGCCCTTTAGAGAGATGTGTCCGGACAACATCGCCGTCGAGCAGTGTGACCTGCCTGCCCCGTTCCATGAGAGAAATCGCCAAACGCTCAGCGATGCTCGATTTTCCTGCTCCGGGCAGCCCGGTCAACCAGATGCAGAAACCCTGCAGCGAGCGGGAAGGGTAAGCTGCGGCGAGCGCGGTAGCGACTTCCGGGCGTGTGAACCAGTCAGGCAGCGGTTCGCCCTGCCCAAGCATGTTCCGCACCTTTGTTCCGGACAGTGCCATAAAGGACTTGCCTTTGAGAACCCGAGTTCGCTCTTCGTACCTGTCCTCCTCTGGCAGATACACGAGTTCTTCGAACGCGAGCGGGGCAACGCCAGTTTCGGTAGCATGCCCCGCCAGGAGTTCCTGAGCGTCGTAGGGCCCGTAGAAAGGCCGGCCATGAGAATCGTTGCCCGGGCTCGCATGATCGCGCCCGATAATCAAGTAATTTGCGCCGTAGTTGCGCCGGATTAGAGCGTGCCAAAGAGCTTCGCGTGGCCCGGCCATGCGCATTGCGAGCGGCAACAAGCTCAACACGGTTCTGGACTGATCGAAATAGCCGTCCGCCATCAATTTGTAGGTGCGGATGCGGGTGTAGTGGTCCACGTCACCGTGACGAGCGATGCCCGCAACCGGATGCAGCAGAATCGCGCCGTTTACCCTCTCTGCCGCACGTTTGGTCAGCTCCTCGTGCGCGCGATGCATCGGATTTCGAGTCTGGAACGCAACTACGTTGGCGTGACCCAGCGCGGCCAACTGCAGCCGAACTTCGGCCGGAGTTTTGCGCAGCCCCGGAAAATCGACGTGTTCGGAAATCTGGACAACCCGAAGAGGCCCGCTGATCGCGTAGCGGCCCCAGTTCCGCATCTCAGCGACCAGCGGGTGAGCGTCATCACACGTCCTGCAAACGTGACTGGCTTCTGTTTTAGGTTCGAGCTCGAAGACTTCTTCGAGCTCCATAATGGCGAGCAGATTATTTTTTGGTGTGCGGAGCGCGAGCCTGACGCCGGGTTTGCCTGGCGGCTCGTGGACCGGAAGCGTAAGCGGAATCGGAAACAAGGTGCCGTTCGAAAGTCGCATGTGCTCGAGAACACTGCGGTAATCGCGGCTTCCCATGAACCGGTCTAGCGGCGAGAATCCACCGGAAGCAAGCATCTCGAGATCGCAGACTGACCGGCCGGAGATCTGCAGCGAGGCTAGATGGGTCGCCTCGCTTTCCAGCTCTTTCCGTTCCTCCTGGGGAGCGAGTAAGTGGACCAGGCGCCCGCCATAGGGCTCTATCAAACGTGCGCTCTCAGGTTCGGTCATGGCGGGAGTCAAGTCAGGAGTCGATATTTGCTGCTTCAAATCATTCTCCAGGCAGTTGCGAACAGTACAACCCCAAGTCCCACTCGTAAGCCGCGCTCCGGCAATCTCGGCGCCAGAAAGCTGCCGATAAGCACACCGGGAATGGAGCCGAGCAGGAGCAGTGCCACCAAATCCCAGTTGACGTGACCGGCCTGCCAATGAAGCAGAGCGGTAGCGGTGACAAGCAAGAACGCATGAAAGATGTCTGTGCCAACGGCTCGGACCGGTGCATTAGGGTACATGCAAATCAGCAAGGGTGCCAGCAGAGAACCGGAGCCAACCGACGTCAGTCCGACTGCAAAACCTACTCCAAACCCCCACAGCACGACAATCCACGGCCAACGTTCCAAGCGAAGTAACTCAATGGCGAACGTTTTCCGCCAGGCACGTAAGAACAACGCGACCGAGACCAGCGCCAGCGAGATGCCGATGGCCCGCCGGACATCCCGATCGACATTGTGCCCGCTCAGACGAAGCCAGTTAACGCAAAGCACGCCCAGCAGGCCTCCCGGGATACTGCCGATTGCTAACCGGAAGGCTGTGCGGAAATCGATCGAGCCCTGACGCCAATGTACGGAGGCGCCGAACAGCTTTGTGATCGCACTGTAGGCCAGATCGGTGCCGACCGCCAGCACCGGCCTCACGCCAGCAACGAGAACAAGGAAGGGCGTCATCAACGCTGCGCCGCCCATGCTTGTTAACCCGATAAGTACGCCGACTAGAAAGCCGGCAGGGATGATACTCAGGTCTCCACTCGTATGGACCTCATTCCTTCAAGCAGCTCGCCAGGAATCGCGAGATTTCCGTTTCTGCCTGAGCCAAGCAAAATCCCGGGCTTATTCGCACCGTGAAAATCAGAGCCTCCGCTTAACGGCAGGCCATGATTTTTTGCAAGCAATGTCAGGAACGATGTGTCTTCCGCTGTGTGCTCGCTGTGATGAGCCTCCAATGCAAGCGGGCCGCACGTAGCGACCTCGCTAATCAGAGTCTCCAGGTAATGAGGGTCTCGAGAAATCCGCATTGGGTGAGCGAGTGACGGCAGACCGCCCGCTTTCTGGATGCGGCGGATGCTCTCCCGCAGATCGGGCTCATCGCGGTCCACGTACGCAGCCCCGGTTTCGCCCAGATAAGAGTCGAAGGCCTCCTGCAGTGTGGCGACAAACCCCTTTTTGAGCAGCAGGCCGGCAAAGTGCGGACGCCCCGTGAGATTCTTGCCCAGCGCCTGCACCTCTTCGAGCTGAATATCGAGTCCGAGCTCCTGTAACCGGCGGACCAGGTGACGGTTTCTTTCGCGTCGTCCTTCCTGCAGAATCTCTATCCAGCGTCGAAACTCGTTCGACGGCCCCTCGAAAAAGTAGCCGAGCAAATGGACTGAGCGGGAGCTGCCTGTCAGTTTAGTGCTTAACTCGATTCCACAGACTAGGTCAAGCCCGGAGTTTTGAACTGAAGCTGCAGCTTGGTCGTGACCATCCAGAGTGTCGTGATCAGTAATTGCCAGCGCTTCAAGGCCAAGTTCTATGGCCTGCTCAACCAGCATGCAGGGACTAACGGTTCCATCAGACTGATCGGTGTGCGTGTGAAGATCGATCACGGAAGATTGAACGGCAAGAGTACGCCAGCCTCCTCCATCTGAATCACGATTGCCTTGCTTGCTTCCTCATCGTCGGGGGATAGCTCAGCCGTCTTCCGTCCAAGGACGAGCGTGATGATTCCGGCGTCTTTCAGTTCTCGGAGTGTCTGCTCCTGCGCGTCTCGTAGAACGACGACCAAGCAGCCGCGATCGAACAGGATCCGCTCCAGCAGCGTTGCGAGGCGTTCCCTGCCGCCAAGCTCCACCGTGTAGCCCGAATGGCGGTATCTGGCGAGGCGCTCCGCTTGCGTTACGGCGGCGAATTCAGTTGCAAATTGATCGGGTGCAGCCGGGGAGACTCTTGGAACCTGAAAAGCCTGCGCGGGTTGGAGCAGCATGCCTGCGCCGACGGTCGCGTTCGTAAGGGTGTCAATCAGGATGAAACTTCCCGTGACCCGGTTCGTGCGGTATGAGTCAAAAAAAAGAGGGCGGGCGGTCTCGATTACGACCTTGCCAATTTCATTCATGCCAAGGCTGGCGGCGGGCTCCTGTTTCAACGTGTTGATGTTCACTCGATGCTCGATCTCTTTCACCTCGGCCGAGAGTATCTGACCGGTATGCTTCAGCAGGTAGCGTCGATTGAGCTCGAGTGCCTGCTCGTTCATCCAAACCGCCATCGCCTCCACTTGCGTGCTGACATGCGGCAGTTCTTCGGGAGAGCACAGCATATCCCCTCGTCCGATATCGATCTGATCTTCGAGTGTCAAGGTGACCGAGTAGGGAGCCGCGGCGGCCGGAAGATCTCCGTCGAAAGTAACTATCGATTTAACCTTTGACCTTTGCCCCGCTGGCAGCGCGATCACTGGCATCCCCGACCGCACTGTCCCGGCCGCAATCTGGCCGGAATAGCCCCGAAAGTTTTGATCGGGGCGGATCACGTGCTGGACCGGGAAGCGGAACCCGCTCAGGGTATCGGGACCCTCGAGACGCAGGGAATCGAGATAGCCGAGCAGCGGCAAACCGCGAAACCATGCCATGTTGTTGCTGGGCTCCACAACGTTGTCGCCGGCAAGTGCGCTTATCGGCAGAAAATAGGCGTCATCGATTTGAAGCTTCTCGAGAACCGGGCGGAAGTCGGAGCGGATCTCTTCGAACCTGGGTTGGGCGTAGCCTACCAGATCCATTTTGTTGATCGCGATGATGAAATGTTGGATGCCCAGCAGGGATGCGATAAACAAATGACGTCTTGACTGCGGCAGGACGCCGTGGCGCGCATCCACCAGGATGATAGCGGCGTCGGCCGTCGAGGCTCCGGTGGCCATGTTCCGCGTATACTGCTCGTGTCCGGGCGTGTCGGCGATGATGTATTTGCGCTCGGCAGTTGCAAAGTAGCGATACGCCACATCAATTGTGATGCCCTGTTCCCGCTCCGCCCTTAAGCCATCTGTCAGCAGCGAGAAATCGATGGGGCCGGCCGATCTGTTTACCGATGCTTTGGTGACCGAGCGAAGGTTGTCCTCATAAACGTTTTTTGAGTCATACAACAGCCGGCCGATCAGAGTGCTCTTTCCGTCGTCGACACTCCCAGCCGTCGTAAAGCGCAGCAAGTCTTTACGCTGTTCCTGCCTCAGAAACAACGGCAAATCGACCTCAGATTTCTGCGTCAAAGACGGTCCGGTCTCGGCCGCGGACAGACATGGGGCCGGCTCCGATCCCATTAGAAGTACCCCTCGCGCTTCTTGATCTCCATCGATCCTTCCTGATCATGATCGATGACCCTGTTCTCTCTTTCGGAGCGCCGAAATGAGGCGAGTTCTGCGATTATCTTCGGTACCGTGTCGGCATCCGAACGGATAGCTCCTGTGCAGGGGCTGCAGCCGAGCGAGCGCATCCGGCACTTCACCATCTGCGGTTTCTCATGCGGCAGCAACGGGACAAAAGACTGCTCGAGCGGTATCAGATTATCGCCCCGCACAAGCATTTCCCGTTCCTTCGCGAAGTAAAGCGGAACGATCGGTATATTTTCAAAATGGATGTATTGCCAAACGTCCATCTCGGTCCAGTTCGAAAGCGGGAATACGCGAATGGACTCTCCCGGGTCTACGCGGGCGTTGAAGATGTTCCATAGCTCGGGACGTTGGTTCTTGGGGTCCCACTGCCCTTTACCGTCGCGAAACGAGTAGACGCGCTCCTTGGCCCGCGATTTCTCCTCGTCCCGGCGTGCTCCGCCAAAGGCGGCGTCGAACATGCCTTCCCGTAGACCGTCGAGCAGCGAATTAGTCTTGAGCAGTCCGCAGCACCGCTGAGTGCCCACCCGAAACGGATTCGTGCCTTGCTCGATCGCGGCGCTATTGATGTGAACGATCAGTTTCGCGCCGATCTCCCTGGTGTAGGAATCGCGGAATTCGATCATCTCGCGAAACTTATAAGTGGTGTCGATGTGGAGCAGCGGAAAAGGGATGGGACCCGGGTGGAAAGCTTTTTGAGCGAGCCGCAGCATCACTGAGGAATCTTTGCCGATCGAGTAGAGCATCACGGGCCGCGCGAATTCCGCCACAACCTCGCGCATAATGAAAATGCTTTCCGCCTCGAGCAGCTTCAAATTATTGGATAAAGCCGAAACTTGATGCATGACTCGGATTACTTTCTTGTAGGCAAAACTGTAGCATTTCCCGCAATCGAACACAATCCAGGGCGAGCACGAAAATGAGAGGGAATCAGGAGCATCTTTTTCACTTTACTTGAGCAATTCTTTCGTATAATTCTTTCCATGCTTCTCGCCGCAACCGTGTACACAACACAAATGGCCAAACTGCAGGCGCGTTGGAAACTGGAGGCTGGCCTGCCCGCAGTGAAGGGACAGAAGGTAAACAGTTCCATGACCTCGTCGTCAGGTCAGGTCAATGTGCCGCTTACCTGGACCAAGGAAGACTACCAGTTGTTAGCTGACGGAGAGCTAGGTCCCTCCATCCTCGGAACGCCGGATTACGCAGGGACTTTTGTTGTCTACGATTGGGCCACTCATAATATTATCTGGCAATCGCGCTGGGGGAACATGTTGGTTACGCCGGCAGGCTACTGTTTTGCTGACGGATATCTCTATATGAATGACCTGGAGGGAGCCAACATCTTCCAGATCGATATCGAAAACGAACCGGGAAAGCTCCTCAAGCGCATCTCACACCCGTACCTGAATGATTTGCACAGCCTGGAGCGGACGAAGCGCGGTCTGCTCACGACTTGCAGCGGCACTGATCTGATAATCGAGTTAGATCTGCACGGCAACCTGCTCTGGGAATGGTGGGCGGCCGACCACGGCTACACAATCACGCCATCGGGCGAAAGCCGCACCTCCGGACGGAACCAGGAGCACCGAAATCAGTATTATCACACGCGCTATCAGACCACGCATCTTAACTGCGCCACCATCCGGGATCCTGGCCAGGAGCGCTTCGTGCTTTGCCTCCTCTTCCATCAGGGCACATTAATCGAAATCGACCGCAGCCTTCCTCCGGAGAAGCAGGAGCCGGTCATTCATCTGGAGGGCCTGGCGCGCCCCCACAGCCTCGAGAAGTTCCCCGGGGGCTGGATTTTCTGCAACAGCCTCTCGAAAGAGCTCGTGTTAATCGATGACGATCTGAAGATAACGGATCGCATCCCTTACGATGGCGGCTGGATCCAGGACTGTACGCGCCTGCCCAATGGAAACATTGTGCTGAACGATGTTGATAATCACGTTCTGGTCGAATTCGCCGGGAGCCCGTACCAGATCATCCGCACCACACCTTATGACGCAAATTGGCGAATGGGTGAGTTGGTGGTTGTCCCAGCCGAGCATGAGCGCGCTTTTCTCCGCGAAGCAGTAGCTACGGCCTGACGGTTTGGATCAGCCGCCGACCGCAACACAACCTGTCCTGGCGGCGAGTGCCGATGCGAGCACAACCGGCACTCGCCGCTGGCGCGCCCTGGCGGTCATCCTTTCGGCTGCCTTCCTGGTCGGCTTCGACTTTTTCGTCGTCAACATCGCCATACCCTCCATTGAGCTTGATCTCCGTGCCTCCTTTGCCCAGATACAGCTTGTTATTGCCAGCTATGGTTTTACCTATGCTGTGCTTCTGATCTCGGGCGGCAGACTAGGCGACATCTACGGCCGCAAGCGGATGTTCATGCTCGGGGTTGCGGGGTTCGTGGTCACCTCACTCGGGTGCGGGCTCGCTCCCGGCCCCAACAGCCTTATCGCGGCGCGGGCGCTTCAGGGAATCACAGGCGCGCTGCTGTTTCCGCAAGTGCTCTCGATCATGCAGGTTACTTTTTCCGGTAAGGAACGCGCTGCCGCCTTCGGTTTGTTCGGCATGGTGATCGGGCTGGCCTCCTTTTCCGGGAATGTTATCGGCGGACTGCTGGTCTACGCCAATCTTCTTGGTCTCAGCTGGCGGCCGATCTTTCTGATCAATTTGCCCATCGGGCTAATCACATTGTGGGCTGCGGCGCGAAGCGTGGAAGAATCACGTTCTGCCACGGCCAAGCGCTTGGACATCTTTGGAGTGTTGCTCGTCTCGTGCGCTCTCTCGATGCTCCTGTACCCACTGATAGAAGGCCCGAAAGTCGGCTGGCCCATGTGGACGTACCTTTCGGTGGCGGCTTCCGCCATGATGCTGATGCTGTTCATCCGGTTCGAGAAAGCGGTTGCGTCGCGCGGCGGCTCTCCGCTGGTTGACATGCATCTTTTTCACGACAAGATCTTCGTTACAGGGCTAATTGGCGGGGTCTTTTTCTTCAGCAGCGCGGCCGCATTCTTCCTGGTTTCAACCGTGTTCCTGCAAAACGGACTCGGTTATTCGGCCAGAGATGCCGGTCTCACCTTTGCGTCCTTTGCCGCAGCCTTCCTCTCGAGTTCCCTCAGTTCTGTTCGGGTTCAGAAGACGCTCGGCAGCCGGATCATCAATCTCGGGGCGGCCTTGATGATAATTGGCCTGCTGCTGTTGCTCTGGCTCACCGCCAGGTATGGAGCGGGCACAACGGGTCTGGAACTTGCGCCGGCGCTCGTAATCTACGGAACGGGTCAGGGCTTCGTCATGCCGACCCTGATCAGTACGATCCTGATGAACATCGACAGCGAAGATGCCGGCTCGGCATCCGGTGTTCTTACAACGATTCAGCAGCTTTCGTTTGCTACCGGAGTCGCAGTCATCGGGACCATATTTTTTGCGGCGCTCGGACCAGGCATCGACGTCGGCAGTTTTCTTCATGCACTACAAAGGGCTCTTACCGTGAACGTGTGCCTGCTCGCCGCAACCTTTGGCCTGATTTTACGCATCCCTCGTTTTCCTTTCAGAGGTGCGAAAGCTTGAGCAGACGAGTTCCAGCTCCATGCGAAGTCCGATCGTTCTCACACTCGACGCGAAGGAGCGCGACGGTAAACTAAAACGGCGATGAGATTCGCACCGAGCAGCGCCCCTGCCACCTTGGCGCCATATCGCCATGGATGCGGTACATCGATGATCGGCACCACCTGAAGAATGACGGCCGCAAGGGTCGTTACTAATCCGAGCGCCGCGCAAAGTCGAACGGTCGGCCCTGGTTGAGAGTGCAAGGGCATACGCCCCGCAAGAGGAATCGAAAACAGTACGAGATAGTAGAGCCCGTAGCATGCCTGAGCAGCGGTGATGACGAGCTGAAACGCTTCCTGGCGCCCAACCCCGATCAGGCTCACGGTCGCAAGCCCGAAACAGCAGAGCACGACAAACCACAGCGAGCGGGTGGGTGTACGGTGGCGCGGGTGAAGCCGCGTAAACCAGGAAGGCAGTAAGCCGTCCCAGCCCGCGACCAGAGGCAGGCGCGAAGTTTCGGCGACGATCACTGTGTATTGCGCGATCGAAAGCACCACTATCGCAGCGACGCCCATCACGGTGATCCAATTGGTTGAGGGAACTCCCAGGGCTGCGTGCAGCAGCTGCGAAACCGGAGCCGCAAGGTCGATCTCCGCGGCCGGCACATATGACAGGAGCGAGCCGGTGCTGAAGATGTACAGGGCCGCGATGATCGGCGCTGCGATCCAGATAGAGCGGCCTATGATGCGCGCCGGGTTGCGCATCTCCCCTGCAAACACCGCGATCTGCTCGCCGCCATTGAGGCCAGTGAAGCTCATTTTCGTCAACAGGTTCAAACTCAGAATCGTGAGCGGAGGCATGCTCCACGCGAAGGGCGGCTGCGGAGGAATCTGACGGTGCGGACGTATGAACAGCAGGGCTACCAGAGTGAATTGCACTCCAAGCAGGGCCGCAGTTCCAAAGTGCGAAACCCACTTGCCGATTTTGAAACCTTGAATGTCGACGGCAAGAATGAAGGCGAAGACACACACATTCACTACGGTCACCAGCCAAAAGCTTGTCGTCATCCACGAAGCCGAAGGTCCGCCGGCGTAGGCGAGACTTTCCGCGATCGAGATTCCAAGCGAAGACGTGAGAAAGATCGAATAGATCCAGAAGTTCCAAGCCGCAAGAAATCCGAAGAAGGGACCAAGCCCCACCCTCGCCCATTGATAGACTCCGCCCTCCCGAGGCAGTTGTGCGCCCAGAAATCTGACCACCACGGCCAGCGGGACAAAAAAGATGAAAATTCCGATCACCCAGAAGACGAGGTGAGTGGAGCCCTGCCTCGCCGCGATGCCGATGCAGGTTTCCGTGATGACGAGTAGCACTTGCATGAGCACCAGATCGGGCAGCCGCAGTTCTTTTCTGAGTTCGCCTGCTCGCGGCTCCATAGAAGTTTGATCGGTGTTCAAGGGGCTCTCTTCGGGTATTGCTCGCGGTGGCTAGCTGATGATGGGCAAACGCGGTGATGCGTCTCACTGATACATTACGTCTGCACTGTGTCAGGACATGTGAACTACTGGTTTTCTAAGTCCATATTTCGATCTGCTAGCCATCACAACCGGCAAGTGCAGGTATCGGATTCTCATGAGTAAAGAGTGCGCTGATCGCTGCCCGAAACATCCGGTTCGCTACTCTGCATCTCAGAGGTCGCTGCTCCCGCCTGGCCAGCAACCGGCGCCGAGTCGGTACGTTGTCTGTCATGCTCTCGGATGTTGCCCCGGCCCCGCATCTAACAGGCATGCGATGAACGCGAGTCCGCCATGCCGTTCGGCTCATGCCGCCCCTTCGCTGCCCGAAATTTCAACAGGGCTGAGTCTTTGCAGCCGTAAAGGGAGCAGTGGCATCATAATTCAACAAAGGATTACCCCTCATGCCGGACACGCTTTCCCAACGCTTTATCGATGCACTGACTGTCTTGGAGTCGAGCCGCGACCCCGAACCCCTGGTCTCTTTATTTGCGGCAGATGCCGAAGTAGGGAATGTGATAGCACCGGAGAAGTTCCACGGAACGGAAGGTGCTCGCGATTTCTGGACGAAGTACCGGGACACTTTCCAGACACTCCAATCGACGTTCCGCAACCAGGTTGAGCAGGGCGATCGCATCGTACTGGAGTGGAGCACTCAAGGTACGTCCGCGCAAGGCGCTCCGATTGAATATGACGGCGTCTCGCTGCTCGAACTGGAGAACGGAAAAGTAAGCCGCTTTCGAGCGTATTTTGATCCAGCGGCTTTAGGTCGGCAATTAGAAACCGTTGAGGCCAAAGCGGCGCAGGGCTAAGCCCGTAAGCGCGCCCGGTGCTCTTACTTTACATGCTGCTCGCTGCCTGGTTGCTCGCGTTTCATATGAATATCGTTCCGGACCTCGACAGCCTTCGGTGGCATAGCAGGGTTGTCATTGCATTCGCTTCCGGGCAGAATGATCCAAAGTTGAAGGAGCAGAGCGAAATCGCATCCTCTCACCGGCAAGGGTTTGCCGAGCGAGACATCGAGACGTTCGAGTTGGCGGGTGAGACTCCTGAAGTGTGGGCCCTCCGCGAGAAGCTAAATACTGGGCGCGAGCCATTCACCGTTGTCCTGATCGGCAAAGATGGGTCCGTCAAATTGAAGAAGCATGATCCCCTCACCGCAGACGAACTCTTCAGGACCATAGATAAGATGCCGATGCGGAAACGTGAAATGAAAGAAGAGCACTGAGCCCAGCGCGAATACAGGCCCAGCGTGTCAGGCTAGGCCCGATTTTTGTGACGCCATCTTCGTACCCTGAGGGGCTTGAGATTTTCTGGAATGCCACATCGGGTATCCGTCCACCGGTCCATCAAGCGAATAGAGCAGTGCTGGCATGGAAAAAAGCCATCACAGCCTGCTTCAGCGGTTTCTTTTCCATCTTTGTGGTCGCGTGCAGATTACGTTTCGTATCGGAACCGGCCCTCGGTCAAGCGCGGCAGATGCCTGCGATATCCGTCTGTGAAAGTCGCGAAGTATTGACCGTGGTATCGGGCGCGTCCGGCCATCGCAGATCCTAGAAATTCTTCAGCGGAACGGGAAAGGGCAGAACCGGTCCTATTTTCGGCTCATTTGAGACCAGGAGTAAAAACGAAATGTACAAAAGAACTCGCACGGTGCTCGCGGGCTTTACGCTTGCCTGTCTGACGGCGCCCATTGCGCTTCACGCCCAGGATTCTACGGTCGGCGTGTTGCGCCCCTATTACAAGAATCAGCATTTTCAGCTAACCGGCATAACCTTTTCGAAAGATTCGCGTTTGTTTGTGAACTTTCCGCGCTGGTCCGACCGGTATCTGAATGCCGTGGTCGAGGTTTCGAATGACGGGAGCGAGCGGCCCTACCCGAACCTCGAGTGGAACCGCTGGGATAACAAGCCGGCAACCGCCGGTGATCATTTCGTCTGCGTACAGAGCGTTGTCGTGGATCGGGCCAATTCGCTCTGGGTGCTCGATGCCGCGGCGCCGCTGCTGACTTCACCTGTGCCGGGCGGACCTAAGCTGGTACGCATCGATCTGGCGACGAACCAGGTAACCCAAGTGATCCATTTCGGTTCGGACGTCGCTCTTCCCGACTCCTATATGAATGACGTGCGCATCGACAATGCCCGTAATTTCGCCTACATCACTGATAGCGGCCATGGAGGCATTGTGGTCGTTGACATCGCTAGTGAGAGGGCTTGGCGGAAGCTCGACGGACATCCTTCGGTGCTCGCCAACCCGAACTTGCCTGCCGTGATCGATGGCAAGCCCGTGCTCATGGCGAATGGCAAGCCGGGCACGTTCAACTCCGACAGCCTTGAAATGTCCAAGGACGGAAACACGCTTTTCTACAAGCCCATAAACAAGACCGTGCTCTTCAGTGTTCCAACCACCCTCCTGCGAGATGAGAGTGCATCGGCAGCAGCAGGGGTGAAGGTTGCGGCTACCGGATTGTTTCCCACCGATGGCTTGTGGCTCGATTCGAAGGGCCGTATCTACCTGAGCGATCTGGATCATACAGCGGTCAAGCGGCTTACGCTTGGAGGGAAACTAGAGACGCTGGTTCAAACGGATCGGCTGCAGTGGCCGGATACTTTCACCGAGGATGCAGCCGGCAATGTGTACATCAGCATCTCGCGCATAAATGAGCAGCCGACGTTTAACAATGGCTACAGTGTACGGCACGGCCAGCCCTATATCGTGTTTCAAATTCCGAACGCGGATCCTCAGTAAACGAGCGCGAGTCGCTCCGGCCAGGGATCTGAACCTTCTTAGCGATCCTTGGTCGGCCAAAGGACAAGCGCCATTCTGGCTTGCGGAAATTGACTGCTCGCGTATTCCAGGCCTTTTTAGCTTCGGCTGTAGGTTGCTGAGCGAGACGAAATCGTTGACTGAAAAATTTGACCGACGCGTTGTTGTTCGGAGTCGGGAAAGGTTACCCGCGCGTTTGTTCCGGAGATTTAGAATAAACGCATGGACCTTGTGGTAAACGGCCGGGTACGGCGTGTGGACACGGACCCGCAGCGCCCGCTGCTCTGGGTCCTGCGCAATGATCTTGATTTGACCGGTGCTAAGTACGGATGTGGCGAAGGCCAGTGCGGTGCCTGCACTGTGCTGCTTGATGGCGTTGCGCATCGGTCCTGTCAAACGTCCGTCGGGTCGGCGGCCGGTAAGGAGATCACGACAATTGAAGGTCTGGCAGACGGCGAACGGCTGCATCCCGTCCAGCAGTCGTTTATAGATTGCGACGCAATGCAGTGCGGGTACTGCACGCCAGGTATGATTCTCGAGAGCGTGTCCCTGCTGCGCACGAATGCGTCGCCTTCTGAAGCGGAGATCAGGCAGCAGCTGGAAGGCAACGTTTGCCGCTGCGGAACTTACAATCGCATTGTCTCCGCTGTGAAGCAAGCCGCTCATTCAATAGCGTCCGCGGCAAAGGAACAATCCCATGCCTGACAACGGGCAAACGCTTCTCGCACCTCCACGGCTGAAGCTTGATCGGCGTGGCTTCCTGAAATCGCTGGGTGGTGGGGTGCTTGTGCTGCTCACTCTTGACGAAGCCGGTTCGGCACAGGAGTCGGGCGGATCCGGACGTCACTCCGACCATGCTCTTCCCGAAATAGTTGCGGCGTGGCTGCACATTGCGCCGGATAGCCGCATCACGGTCTTCACGGGTAAAGTCGAAGTCGGGCAAAACATCAGAACGTCCCTGACGCAGGCCGTCGCCGACGAGCTTCGCTGTAAACCGGCGGTCGTGCAGATAATCATGGGCGACACGGGGCTGACGCCCTGGGACGCGGGCACTTTTGGCAGCCGCACCACTCCGACAATGGCCCCGCAGCTTAGGCGGATGGCCGCTACGGCGCGGGAAACTCTTATCGACGAAGCTGCCAGGCAGTGGCGGATCGAGCGCAGCCGTATCCAGGTTTCAGATGGCTGCGTTTGCCAGGAAGCTTCACAGCGCAAAGAGAGTTTCGGGGCACTGGCAGCAAAAATCGATTGGGTCAAAGTCGTCGCTCAAAGCGACGTCGTCACGCCCCCAAGCAGGTGGCAAGTAGCGGGAACCAGTTTGCCAAAGGTGAACGCGAAGGAGATGGTCAGCGGCGCGCACAAATACGCGTCCGATCTCAAAGTCCCCGGAATGCTCTATGGGCGCGTCTTGCGGCCGCCAGGCTTTGGCGCAAGGCTCAGTTCCTTGGAAACGGTTGCGGCTGCTGGTATTCCAGGCGTGCATATCGTTCGCGATGGCGATTTCGTCGGCGTTGCGGCCCGCGACGAGCACACCGCCGAAAAGGCTCTGCTCAGCATCGACGCGAAATGGGAAACGAAGCCGCAGCTATCGGCCGGCGAACTCTACACGTTTATCAAACCGGAGGACCGGAGCGAGACGACGCAGCCGCAGGGTGTCCACACGCTGCAGAGCAGATACACGGTTGCCTACATCGCGCATGTTCCACTCGAACCGCGTGCCGCACTCGCCCAGTTCGACGGAGACAAGCTAACCGTCTGGACAGGCACCCAGCGGCCGTTCGGAGTACGGGGCGAACTGGTGAGTGCACTGAAAATGACCGAGCAGCAGGTTCGAGTGCTGGTGCCCGATACAGGCTCGGGCTACGGCGGAAAGCATAACGGCGAGTGCGCGATCGAAGCGGCGCGTCTGGCTAAGGGCACAGGCAAACCGGTCAAGCTGATCTGGACCCGCGAGGACGAGTTTACCTGGGCATACTTCCGTCCGGCGGGCGTAATCGAAGTGCGGAGTGCCGCGGACACAACCGGCGCTCTGCAGAACTGGGAGTTTCACAACTATATGTCCGGCCCTGCGGGGCTTCAAACACCCTACGAAATCTCTTCAAAGAACGAGCAGTTTCATGAATTGGACTCTCCTTTGCGCGAAGGTTCCTACCGGGGCCTTGCATCGACCGCCAACCACTTCGCGCGCGAGTCGCACATCGACGAAGTGGCCGCCGCCGTCGGCATGGATCCGCTCGCTTTCCGCATGAAGAATCTGAAGAACGAACGCCTCCGGGCCGTGCTGAAAGCCGCTACGGACCGGTTCGGGTGGTCAAATCAGAGACCATCCGGGAGCCGCGGCTTCGGTCTGGCTTGCGGCATGGAAAAGGGGGGCTATGTGGCTTGCTGTGCCGAGGTTTCCATCGGTTCCGGGAAGCAACTGCGGGTCGAACGGGTAGTGGCAGCCTGGGAATGCGGCGCCATTGTCAATCCCGAGCATCTTCAGAACCAGGTCGAGGGAGCCATCGTGATGGGCTTGGGCGGCGCTTTGTTCGAGGCGATCGATTTTGCCAATGGACGCATCCTCAACCCGCGCCTTTCACAGTATCGAGTGCCGCGTTTTAGCGATGTTCCGAAGATAGAGATTGTTCTGCTGGATCGACGCGACATTCCGTCGGCCGGAGCGGGCGAGACGCCGATTGTAGGCATCGCCCCCGCCATTGCAAATGCGATAGCGAGCGCCACTGGCCTGCGTATCAGGTCGCTGCCGATCCTCCCAGCCTTCCGCGCGTCTTAGGCGAAGAGCTTTCAATGGCAGAGAATTCAGCTTTTCCGTATGAGACGCGTTTGAATATCTTGTATCCGGCGCTCGAAGTGATTGATGAGAAGGCGCTCGCGGATGCCTGCGAATACAGGTGGTACAACCAGACCCTCGTCAAAGTCAATGATTCCGTGGTCCGCATGGCGGTTATCGAAGGAGAGTACCATTGGCACAAGCATGACGAAGATGATGAATTCTTCTACGTGGTGGAGGGAGCGTTGCTGATCGACCTTGAGGATCGGACGGTTACGCTGTCCTCGCGCCAGGGATTCGTGGTCCCGAAAGGAACAATTCACCGGACCCGCGCGCCCGAACGGACAGTCATCTTGATGGTCGAGAATGCCGGCATCGTGCCGACGGGCGACTAGTGTCAGTTCACGCGACTGTGTGCCACGGAAAGAAGGCGAGCTTCGCGCTTCTGGCCGTATCTGCAATCTTTGCGGCTTCCGGGTGCATGCATCGGAACGTACGAATCCCCGCAACATCCGGCGCCGGTTCCGCTGATAACTCCTATCTCGATTTAGCGCCAGGCGGCAGTCTGCGAGTTCTTGTTCCCATTCTCAAGTCGGGCGGCTACCGGGTCGCCGCTGAATCGAAGCAGGCAAATCAGGACACGACGGTCGTGCTTTCTGCGGACGACTTAGCCGGCTACGAGATCTCGAACTACTCGATCGAGGGTAAGTCGACCGGCAAAGTTCGGCTGAGATTCGTATCAGCCACGATCACCAGAGACGGAAAGGCTCTCGAAACGAAGAGTGAACCCGCACTTCCTTTTTCCTTACCGGCGAAGCCTCAACGCATTCGCTTGATCTATCTGGTGCGCAGCAGCAAGGCGGACCATAACATGGCGATGGCAGCTTCACGAAAGCTGGATGCGCTGAATAGGTTTACTGACAGGCTCAAAGCAAATCCGGAGATTTGCACGCACGGCGGCGAAATCTGGTGCTCGTGGGTCCCGGCCGGCATCGCAGTCAGACCCGAATAACGCGCAGGACCTCCAGTCCTCTCCATAAGTTTTTGTTAAGGATTGCAGAACTGGCATCGCGTTCAGCTGAAACGTTGAAGTAGAATGCGGGCTGACAGGAGATAGCTATGCCCACCTACATTGTCATGTCCAAATGGACGACGCAGGGACTGCAAGAGATCAAGCAAAGTCCGAGTCGTCTGGATGCCGGACGAAAAGCGTATGAAGCTGCCGGTATGAAGATGACCGGTTTCTTCATGACCACTGGGAAACACGACATGGTTGCCATTATTGAGGCTCCCGATGATCTGACCCTTGCGAAAGCGGTTCTAATGACGACAGCACAGGGAAGCCTCACCACCGAGACCTGCCGCGCGTTCACCGAGGATGAATATCGCCAGATTATCCGCGGCCTGCCCTAAAGTGGCATAGCTTGCATCGCCAGCAGCGCGCACGCTGATTCGTGATTTCCTGTTTGCGAGACTGTGCCGGCTACGGTACAAAAGAAGAACGCAATGACCGGCACCCTCGCTAACGGAACAGGTCCTGAAGCTTCGGCGATTGAAGTTCGCGGATTGGTAAAGCGCTACACAAAGGCGAAGGTGAACGCCGTCGATGGAGTTTCGTTCGACGTATCGCGCGGGGAGATTTTCGGCCTTCTTGGCCCGAACGGCGCAGGCAAGACAACCACCATCGGCGTATTGACCACCGCGATCAGACCCACCGAAGGCGACGCGACGATCATGTCGATAGACGTGGCGCGCGATCCTATGCGCGTCAAGCAGTACATCGCTGTGGTGCCGCAGCAGAGCAATCTCGATCGAAGCTTGAAGGTGCGGGAGATTCTCACGTTTCACGCTGCTTATCACGGGATCGCGCGAAAGACTCGCGAAGGGCTGGCAGACAAACTGCTGGATGAACTTGGGTTAGGCGAGCGGAAGAACGAAAAGGTAAACCGCTACTCCGGCGGGATGGCGCAGCGTCTCATGATCGCAAGGGCTCTGATGCATGAGCCGGATGTGCTCTTCCTGGACGAGCCGACCAACAATCTGGATCCACAGTCAAGATTGTTCCTCTGGGAACGCATCCGCGAGATGAATGCAAGAGGTCTGACAATCCTGCTTACGACTCACGACATGGATGAGGCCGACAGGCTGTGCCATCGCATCGCCGTGATGGATCACGGTAAAATCCTGGTCAACGATACGCCGCCCGAGCTCAAGAAGCTAATCCCGGGCGGGACCGTTCTCGAGGTGCGGGCTCATGCGCCGGCTAATACGGAAGCGGTTCGCGAAAACGTAAGAACCGCCCTCAACGCGATTGAGGGTGTGGCGAAGGTAGAGGTTGCGGCGGAGGAAAATGACGCGGCGGATCCAGCTTTGGAACCGGGCCGGCTGAGTTTTCGTCTCTACGGACCTGCGGCAAATTCCCTAATCGGCCCTTCAGCTCAGGCCGTGTTGTCGTCGGGCGCGCAGGTCCGCGATCTGAGCGTGAAGCAGCCTTCGCTCGAGGAAGTATTTATCTTTCTAACCGGGAGGCATCTCCGCTGATGAGCGGCATCGTTTCAACTGATATCACGACAGATCGCACGAGTGTCGAGAGCCGGAAAGGCAGAAGCGCGCTTGCACTGCAGGCGTTCTTCGCTATTCTGCAGCGCGACGTCAAGGTGACGATGCGCGAGTTCGTGCCTTTCCTCCTTCAGGCGCTCATGCAGCCCTTGTTCTTCCTTTTCATCTTCGGCAAGGTGCTGCCGGGAATCGGGCTGGCGGCGGGCGATTTTGCAGCGCTGATGCTCCCCGGAATCGTAGCCCTTACCGGCATGCTCGCAGCCATGCAAGGCGTGACCCTTCCACTGGTGCTCGACCTTGGATTCGCGCGCGAGATCGATGACCGGCTGCTTTCGCCGCTTCCGGTCTGGTGGGTAGCGCTCGAAAAGGTTATTTTCGGCGCTATTCGCGGGATCATTGCGAGTTCAGTAATTTTTCCGCTTGGGTGGCTCATTCTCGGAAATGGCTTTGCCGTGCGTGCGGATCGCATACCCATCCTGATTGGCATGGTCCTCTTAACGGGATGCGTTGGTTCCACCATCGGCCTCTTGATGGGAACCGTGATCAAGCCGGATCAAATCAGCCTGATGTTCACGCTGATCTTCACGCCGCTCCTGTTCACCGGTTGCACATACTACCCGTGGGGCGCGCTTCACAACATTCGCTGGTTTCAGATCCTGACGCTGTTCAATCCGCTGACGTATGCGGCGGAAGGGTTGCGCTACTCGATGGTTCCGCCCATAGGAGGCCATAACTTTC
The DNA here is from genome assembly GCA_963723645.1 of Terriglobia bacterium. Taxonomy (GTDB): domain Bacteria; phylum Acidobacteriota; class Terriglobia; order Bryobacterales; family Bryobacteraceae; genus Bog-105. The sequence continues at coordinate 743,268 of CAVRRR010000001.1, read as the reverse complement.
CGACTTTGGGGATCGGCTGGACCCTGCTCTTGCTCGGGATTTCTGTGGTCGGGATGTTTATTGCCGGAACCCGCACCTTCCTGCGCCGCGTCATAACCTGAGCAGGCTTGGCATCTTGCAATTCGGTGTGTGATCTTTCGCATTCAGGCGATCGAGCGCCTTTCTGGCGAGCCTCACTAAGTAGTCAAACTAAACCACGTAAGGGCAACCCAAAGTATTCGTCATTTTGTGCTAAAGTTCTTACTTCACAAATCAGCCCGAACAGTGAATCAGGAGGGTAGTTGCGTTGGCACTTACCGTTAAAGGTCTTTCGAAAACGTATCCGAACGGCGTTAAAGCCCTGAAGAACCTCTCCCTCACGATCGGCAACAACATGTTCGGCCTGCTTGGCCCCAATGGAGCGGGCAAGAGCACGCTCATGCGCACGGTCGCAACACTGCAGGACCCCGACTCGGGTTCTATCGAACTCGACGGCATCAACGTCCTGACTCAAAAGAGCGAAGTTCGCAAGCTCTTGGGTTATTTGCCGCAGGAATTTGGCGTTTACCCAAAGGTCTCTGCGCAAGACATGCTGGATCATCTCGCTGTCATGAAGGGCATCATGAACAAGATGGAGCGCAAGCAAACGGTCGAGGCTTTGCTGCAACAGACCAACCTCTGGGATGCCCGCAAGAAGTCTTTGGGCACCTACTCGGGCGGGATGAAGCAGCGCTTCGGCATCGCTCAGGCTCTGCTCGCGAATCCGAGACTCATCATTGTCGATGAGCCCACCGCGGGCCTTGATCCAGCCGAGCGCAATCGCTTCCTGAACTTACTTAGCTCGATCGGCCGCGATGTCACGGTGATTCTTTCTACTCACATCGTGGCCGATGTCCGTGAGCTTTGTCCCCGAATGGCAATCATCGCGAATGGCGAGTTACTTCTCGAAGGCTCACCCGCTGAGGCACTCGATTCACTTCGGGGCAAAATCTGGTCAAAGGTCGTAGCCAGCGACGATGAGCTCAAGGCTCTCGAGACCAGCTTCCATGTGCTGTCCACGCACCTGATAGGCGGATTACATGAGATCCGGATCTACGCGGAATCCAGTCCCGGCGAAGGCTTCTCAGCGGTTGAATCCGGGCTTGAGGACGTCTATTTCCTGAACCTCGCCCGGCACGCGAAAAACTGATTTCTCCAGGAGCCAACTATGTCGATGTTCTGGGAGTTTTTCACCTTCGAGCTCAAGTTTCGCTTCAATAGCATTTCAACATACGTCTACTTCGCGATCTGGTTTGTATTCAGCTTTCTTTGCATCGCTTCAGAAAGCTTCGGGCCTATCGGTTTCAGCAATGGTAAGGTCCTGCTGAACGGCCCATACGCAAACATATACAACGATATCAGCGCCGCTTTCTTTGGAATCATCATCATTGCGGCGATTTTCGGAACGTCTATTCTCCGCGATTTTCAGCGCGACACGGTTCAGATCGTTTTCACTAAACCCATCACAAAATTCGCCTATCTGGGAGGTCGCTGGGCCGGCTCATTCGTTGCAACTGTGTTTGCGTTCTCGGGCATGCTGTTCGGCGAGTTTTTCGGCACCTTAGCCCCCTGGGCAGACCACGTCCGCATCGCCCCCAATCATCTCGCCTGGTATGTTCAGCCGTTCTTCTCGATCATCGTCGTACAGATTTTCTTTCTCGGCTCGCTTTTCTTCACCGTAGCCGCGCTCTCGCGCAGAATCTTCATCGTGTATCTGCAGGGCGCCGCATTCTTCATGGTTTACCTGATCGGCATCACTGCCTTCAGTGCAACGAGGAGTCTCGAGCATTTCTGGTCCGGCATCCTCGACCCGATCGGCTTTCTGTACAACGATGCGATCACGCGCTACTGGACCGTAGTCGAAAAGAATACCCACCTCTACTCGTGGTCGCTTCAGAGCGCTTCGGGTGTCTTCCTGTATAACCGTTTGCTCTGGATTTCAGTTGGCGTGGTTTCGCTCGGCGTACTATGGGCGGTCTTCCCGGTGTCGGTCGAAGCGCTGACTGCCAGGTTCAGCGGAAAGCGCGCTGCACTGGCCCGCGAGGAGCAAACGGAGGGCGAACTTTCTCCTGTTCGCAGCCTCGTTGCAGCGCGTCTGCCCAAAGTGAAGCAGATATTCGGGCCGGGCACAACGCTCGCGCAGCTGATGTCTCTCACCCGCCTTCGAATCTCGAATATCCTGCATGAAATTCCCTTCTGGGGCATTCTCGTGCTGATGATCGCGTTCGCGTTGAACAACGGTCACTATGCCGGCCATGTCGCTGAGGAAAACGTCTGGCCGGTGACCTACCTCATGCTGCAAGCCGTCGAGGGTGGTGCAGCGCTGTTCTTCTACATAGTCGCCACCCTCTATGCGGCCGAGTTGATCTGGCGCGAGCGTGACACTAGCTTCTCTGGCATTCATGACGCTCTCCCGATGGGCGAAACTACCGACTGGTTTTCCAAGCTTCTCGCGCTCAGCTTTGTCGAAGTCATCCTGCTCACCGTAGCCGGCCTCTGCGGCATCATTATGCAGACCGTAGCGGGCTACTATCATTACGAACTGGGTCAATATGCGAAGGAGCTCTATGTAATCACGCTGCCCCAGGTGCTTACGTTCGCCTTGATTGCCCTCTTCGTTCAAACCGTCGTCTCGAACAAATTTATAGGGCACGCCATCATCATCGGCATCTTCGTCATTGCTCCGATTCTCTACAATTTCGGATGGGAAAACACGCTTTACTTGGTTGGTTGGGTTCCTCCCTACACTTACTCGGACATGAACGGGTACGGCCACTTCGTGCCCATTCTGTTTTGGTCCATCACATATTGGCTGGCTATCGCCTGCCTGCTGGCGGTTCTCTCGATTGCACTCGCACGCCGGGGAGCCGAGGATTCGCTGCTCTCGCGCGTTCGCTCTCTGCCCCGGAACATGCGGCCTCTTGCTCCCGCGGCAGCCGTTTTTCTCCTCATAACAGTCGCTACCGGACTCTGGTATTACCGGAATGGCCATGTGCTGAATGAGTTCCTCACGGCTAAGGATCGGCGTAACATTCAAGCCGGCTATGAGCGCGATTTCAAGAAGTATGAGCACTTGCCCCAGCCTAAAGTCATCGCGGTCGAGGCCGCCATCGACATCTATCCCGAACGTCGATCTATCGGGGGCACCGGGCACTTCGTTCTGCAGAACAAAACGACGGTACCGATCTCACAGATCCACATCACCAACACGAAGCAGAGCGTGACCGATGTCCGGTTTGGCTGCCCTGTCCAAACGATCTTCTCGAGTCCGCGCGCGCTATATACAATTTACTCACTCGATAAACCTCTCGCTCCCGGTCAGAAACTGAACCTCGACTTTCATGTAACCTACGCAAGCCATGGCTTCAAAGATGGCAACGAGCGCCCCGAGCTGGCCTACAATGGCACGTTCTTCGACTCTGAGTATTTCCCGACGATCGGTTACGACCGAAACTTCGAGCTCACCGATCCACGGCGGAGGCGCGAAGAGCACCTCGGCGAGCTTGTGGAATTACCCGGCCGGGGAGACCCGGTAGGTAGCAGGCACAATCTCTTTACGCCCCAATCCGATTGGATAAGTTACCGCACCGTGGTCAGCACCAGCGATGATCAGATTGCGCTCGCTCCCGGCTATCTCCAGCGCGAATGGCGCTCCAACGGACGACACTATTACAGCTATGACATGGGGCAGGTCAAGACATTGGACTTCTTCGCCTACATCTCCGGCCGCTACCGGATGAAGCGCGAGATCTACCCGGGACTCAACGGGCCCGTTGCCATTGAGGTCTATCACGACCCGGCTCACAACTTCAATGTGGACGATATGATCGCTTCGTCGAAAGCCGGCCTCGCCTATTACGAGAAGCGCTACAGCCCGTTCCAGTTCCGGCAATACCGCATTCTCGAATTCCCACGCTATCGCTCGTTCGCGCAGTCGTTTCCCAATACGATTCCCTTTTCCGAAGGCATCGGCTTCATCGGGCGAGTCGAGAAGCGCAATGATATCGATTTCACCTATTTCGTTACCGCACACGAACTCGGGCACCAGTGGTGGGCCCACCAGTTGATCGGGGGCGCCGTGGAGGGTTCGAACATGATGTCTGAAACGCTGGCCGAATACTCCGCCTTGATGGTCATGCAGCAGAAGTACGGGCGTGACAACATGCACAGATTCCTCAAACACGAGCTGGATACTTATCTTCGAGGCCGAGCCGGTGAAACGCGCCGTGAGCGCGCGCTTGTTCTTGTTCAGAACGAGCCCTATGTCTGGTATCAGAAAGGCGGCCAGGTGATGTACACGCTAGCCGACTATATTGGTGAAGACAAGCTGGACCTCGCGCTGCAAAATTTCCTGTTGAAATATCGCTACGCAAATGCCAACGATGCCGAATCAGGACCCTTCCCCGACACCCGCCAGTTCGTCGCCGCCCTCCGCGCGCAGACTCCCGCCGACCTGCAGTATTACATCGATGACGCGTTCGAAAATATCGTTCTTTACGACAACAAGGCTTTGAGCGCAAAAGCCACGCCAATGCGGGACGGAAAGTTCAAGGTGAGTCTGACCGTGCAGGCCCGCAAACTGAAAGCGGACGGCAGCGGAAATGAAACTCCTATGCACCTCCACGACCTCGTCGACATCGGCGTATTCACGGGCAAGAAGGACGAAGAGAAGCCTCTTTATCTGAAGAAGGTCTGGCTCACGCAGCCCACTCAGATTATCGAAGTTGTAGTGGATCGCCTGCCAACCCGCGCCGGGATCGACTCATATAACAAGCTCATCGATCGCGACGCGGACGATAACACCATTGACGTCGTAAAGCAGTAATTACGGAACACCCGGCAGACGAAGCATCCTCGCTTCGATACAATACCCCTTCGAAGGAGTGCCATGTCTTCCGATCAATTCGACCGTCGTGACTTTCTCAAACGTACCGGAACCCTGGGTGCTGGCGTAGCTGCCGCGAGCAAAGCTTTCGCCCGGGTCAACAACAAGTTGAATCCCGCGCGCGTCATTGGTGCTAACGATCGCATCAACATCGCCCTGATAGGTTGCGGCGGGCGCGGCCAATCGGACGCCAAATCATTTACGCAATACGGCGAGGAGCATAACAGTGCCTGCCAGATCGTAGCCGTGTGCGACGTCTACGAGAAGCGCAAACGCGAAACAGCCGCCCGTCACAAAGCCAAGGCATTCTCGGATTACCGCGAAGTGCTGGCTCTCTCTGACGTCGATGCCGTGATTGTCGCCACACCCGATCACTGGCACGCTCATATCGCTCTCGATGCGATGGACGGCGGTAAGGACGTCTATCTCGAGAAGCCGATGTGCCACACCATCGAGGAGGCCAAGAAGCTAGTCGACACCACACGCGAGACCAAGCGCGTTTTGCAGGTTGGCTCTCAAACAACCTCCGCGGATCAATGGTGGAAAGCTAAGAAAGCCATTTCCGACGGCATGATCGGCAAAATGATTATGAGCCAGGGTTCGTATCATCGGAACTCCATCGAAGGCGAATGGAATTGGCCGATCGATGCGGCCGCGGGCCCTAACGCGTCCGGCGAAGACTACATCGATTGGAACACCTGGCTTGGTCCTGCCCCAAAGCGTCCCTTCGATGCGGACCGCTTCTTTCGTTTCCGCAAGTATTGGGACTATTCCGGCGGCATCGCCACCGATCTTTTCTTTCACGTGGTCGCGCCGCTCAACATCTGCTGGGACAAGCCGCAGTTCCCGAGCAAGGTCAGCGCCTCGGGCGGCATCTACGCCTTCAACGATGGCCGTGAAGTGCCCGATACCTTCCACATCATTGCCGAATATCCTGAGGGCCACTCGCTCGTCCTGAGCTCATCAATGGCTAACTCGCAGCACATTCCGGGCCTGATTCGTGGTCATGAAGGCACCATCATCATGGTCGAGCACGGCAAATTCGAAGAACCCACTCCGGACATCTCCGTTCGTCCGGAACTTGTGGAACTGCCTGGCGGCGACAAGCGCGGTCCCTTCCCGGATTACAAGTTCGGTTCCGAGGAGATCAAGATTCCCGTAGCCCAGTACGACATGATGCAAGCCCATATCGGCAACTTCCTGCAGTGCATGCGCACACGCGAGAAGCCGCATCTGGATGTTTCAACTGCGGCTCACGCGCAAGTCCTTATCAGCATGGGCGTCGACTCCTATCGCGACGGCCGTGTCAAGTATTGGGACGAAGAGAACTGGAAAGCCGTCGATAAGCCGGTGAAGTCTTAGCGAAGTTCGACTACTTCGGCTGCCAAAGTTCGATCCGGTTTCCATCCGGGTCGATGATCCAGCCGAAGTTCCCGTAGTCGGTTCGCTCCACTCGCTCGTCGACAGCAACCCCGTTCGCCTTCATCTCTTCAAGCATGGCGTCCAGGTCATCCACAATGTAGTTGACCATGAAAGAACTCTTGCTCGGGTCGAAATGTTTGGTCGAGGCAGGGAAGACCGACCACACGGTCATTTCCTCTTTCTCGGGTTCATCCGCACGGCGCCACGCGAACATAGCGCCGACATTTGGCTTGACATCCATGCCGAGATGCTTCTCATACCACGCATTCAGTGCCGCTGGATCTTGCGACTTAAAGAAAATCCCGCCGATTCCTCGAACTTGCGCCATAGTTAGTCGAAAATCTCCGAAAAAGGAACCTCAATTGAGGTTCCATCCAATTTAACCGAGTCGATTGCCTGATGCATCCCGTTCGGGCGATAAACCCAAACGGTCTTGTCTACGTAATCTATCAGCCATACCACCGGAAAGCCAAAGTCAAGATACTCCTGAATGGCGAGCATTCACGAATGGCGAGCATTCACGCGCGAAAGTCTGTGTTCCGGTGAAAGAATTTCGATACAGAGCAGAGGCGGCCGCGTGAGGATCTGCTCCTTCGACCTTCCCGCGATAACTGTAACGTCCGGCACTCGAAACCGAGTCGGCTTGATCTTGAATCGCCATTCCGGTATCGCCCAGATATCCTTTCACGAGTGTGCCTCATGAAGAACGCAAGCAACTTCGCTTGTATCAGCCCGTGATCGAACTCTCCGAAATTCCTATCCTCAACCACGCCGTCTACGTAATCGCAATCCGGGCGATATACGGCCGTCAAATGCTCCTCGACCGAGATTTGCGTCCTCGCAGACATATCGAAAGTATTTCAGAATTGCGCTACTGCGTCGCGTTGAGGCGGATGCCTAATTCTTTCAGTTGGCGGTCAGGCACCGCCGACGGTGCCTCACACATCAAGTCTGTCCCTTTGGCGGTTTTTGGGAATGGAATAACATCCCGGATAGATTGTTCGCCCGCCAGAATCATCACCAGACGGTCCAGACCAAGCGCGATACCGCCGTGGGGCGGCGCTCCGTACTCGAGCGCCTCGAGCAAAAATCCAAAACGGCGTTTCGCTTCTTCTTCCGTAAAACCGAGCGCCGCGAACACCTTCGTCTGCACATCCCGCCTGTGAATTCGGATCGACCCCGAACCGAGTTCTACACCGTTCAGAACCAGATCGTAAGACTTAGCCCGGCAGTGCGCAGGGTCATCGGTTAGCTTCTGCAAATCCTCGTCGTGGACCGACGTAAACGGATGATGCGCCGCATTCCAGCGTTTCTCGGCATCGTCCCATTCGAACATGGGAAAATCCACCACCCATAGAAACCTGAAGGCTTGCGGATCAAGCAGCTTATGCCGCTCGCTGTACTTCTGCGCGATGTGCATTCGTAACTGCCCGCACGCCAGCAGTGCAGTCTGGTCCGGCAAAGCACCCTTCGGCTCACCCGCCCAGCCCGCGAGCATGATGAGATCGTCTTCGGCGGGTTGAATGCGCTCGCGAAGCCTTGCTACCGCTTCGGCATGATCGCGTTCCAGGCGCTTTACGTCATCAAACACGCGCAGGCCGCGCTCTTGTCCAAACGCCTTGATATCGTCCCGTTCTTTGCGGCTGAGTTGGCCTACCCTCGGTATCCGGATCGCTACCAGGGGAAGCCCCTCGCCCGTCAGTCCCGCTCCCGCAAACAGGTCTTCAACCCGGTGAAAGGGCGGGATGCGCAGGTCCGGCTTGTCGCTTCCGTAGCTGTTCATTGCCTCCGCGTATGTGATACGAGGAATGTGTCGCTCCACTGTCGCGCCCGCCGCTTCGCAAACCCCGAAGATCAGCGGCTCAATGACTTCGTAGATCTGCTCCTGCTGCGGAAACGACATCTCGAGATCGATTTGCGTGAACTCCGGCTGCCTGTCCGCGCGCAGATCTTCATCGCGAAAGCAGCGCACGATCTGGAAATATCGTTCGTAGCCGCCTACCATCAGCAATTGTTTGAAAATCTGCGGCGACTGCGGCAGTGCATAGAAGTTCCCAGGCTGCACACGGCTGGGCACCAGGTAATCGCGCGCGCCTTCCGGCGTCGATCGTGTCATGAACGGCGTTTCGATCTCCAGAAAGCCTTGCGCATATAGCGCCTGCCGCACCGCGAATGCAATCTTTGACCGCATAATGATGTTGTGCTGCATGTGCGGCCGGCGCAGATCGATGTATCGGTACTTGAGCCGCACTTCCTCTTTGACATCCACGTTGTCTTCGATCGGGAACGGTGGCGTGCGGGATTCGTTCAGAATCCAGAGTTTCGAAACAGCCACTTCGACCTCACCCGTTGAGATGTTCGGGTTCACCGTTTCCGGGCTCCGCAGCGCGACTTCACCCTCTGCTGCAATTACAAATTCGGAGCTCAATTCCTGTGCCCGCGCGTGCGCGGCCGGATTCTTGCTCTCATCGAAGACCAGCTGTGTGATCCCGTAGCGGTCGCGCAAATGGATGAAGATCAATCCGCCAAGATCTCGCCGGCGGTGAACCCATCCCATCAGCACAGCCGTTTTCCCTGCGTCCGAGGCCCGCAGCTCGCCGCAGGTTTGGGTTCGGCGCAGGTCGCCCAGGAAATCCAGTTTTACTTCAGCCATTGTGTTCTTTCCAGCAATCCTTGGCGCGTCAGAGTCTGCTGTTCACCGGAAGCCATGTTCTTCAAGGCGTAAGATTGCGTCGCGATTTCGTTCTCCCCGACGATCAGCGTATAGCGCGCCTCCAGCTTGTTGGCAAGTTCCAGCATGCGCTTCAGCTTGCGGTCAGTTCCGAGTTCCACCGAAAGATTCATCTTCCTGAGATCGGCGGCCATGATCGCGCAATGCCGGAGCGCAGCATCGCCAAGCGGCGCGATATACAAATCCAGTTTCGGCAGGGGCACAGTTTGTCCCTCTTCCACCGTCATCACCAGCCGATCTTCACCAATGGAGAAGCCAATGCCGGGCGCCGCAACTTTGGACCCGAGCATCTCCGCCAGTCCGTCGTACCTGCCCCCGCCGAGTATCGCGTTCTGCGCGCCAAGCGAGCCATGCGTTACCTCAAACGTAGTGCGCGCGTAATAATCGAGCCCCCGAACGAGCCGTGGTCTCACCGTATAACTTATCTGCTGATCGTCGAGAAATTCCCGCACTTGCCGGAAGTGCTCACGGTCGCTCGCATCCAGATAATCGAGAATCGAAGGCAGCGCGTCGATTATCGGCTGGTCTTCCGGAACTTTGCAGTCGAGCACGCGCAGCGGATTCGACTCCGCACGGCGCCGGCAGTCCGAGCACATCCGGGGCGCAACATCCTTCAAAGCCTCACGTAGCGCTTCGTTGTATCTCGCGCGCGATTCCCATGATCCTACGGAGTTGATGAGTAATTCGTAGCCGCTTATGCCGACCTCGTCCAAGATCGCCAGCACAAGCTCGATTACTTCCGCATCGATGGCCGGCGAATCGGAACCGATCGCTTCGGCGCCGATTTGATAGAACTGCCGGTATCGTCCTTTTTGCGGGCGCTCTCGCCGGAACATCGGTCCTACGTAGTAAAGCTTCTGCAGCCCGGGTTGCTGATCCAGGCGATGTTCGATGTAGGAGCGCAGCACCGAAGCTGTGTTTTCCGGACGCAGCGTTAACGATGACCCGTCCCGGTCCTCGAAGGTGTACATTTCCTTGCTGACGATGTCAGTTTCTTCGCCTACACCTCGCGCAAAGAGAGAGGTCTCTTCGAGAATCGGCGTTCGGATCTCGCGGTAGTTGAATCGCGTAAAGATCTTTCGCGCCGCGGTTTCCACCTGGTTCCACACGGCACTCGAAGGCGGCAGAATGTCCCGCATTCCCTTTACGCTGTTAAGCGGGTTCAACGTTGTTCTTCCTTGTAAATAGCCGTAATCCGAACGTAGTTGTCGCAATTCTTCCGAAAGCGAGCTTGTTCTTCTTCGGTCACATCACGCTTCACTTTGGCCGGAGTACCCATCACCAGGGCATTTGGCGGAACCTGCATTCCTTCCGGCACCAGCGCGCCTGCCGCCACCACCGCGCCGGCTCCAACCTTCGCGCCATTCAGCACGATCGCCCCAATCCCGATCAGTGCTTCGTCCTCCACCACGCACCCGTGCAGCACCACGCTGTGCCCGACAGTTACTCGATTGCCAACGATACACGGATACACTCGATGATCCACATGCAGCACGGAGTTGTCCTGCACGCTGGTTTCGTCACCGATGCGTACGGAATTGACGTCGCCGCGAATCGCGACGTTTAACCAAACGCTCGAACGGTTGCCGATTACGACATCTCCGATGATCTGCGCGCTTACGTCGATGTAGGCGGAGTCTGCGATGCGCGGCATCACACCGCCGTAAGGTCGAATCATGATGAATTGAGGTGGCAGCGGGGCGTCCAGACTGCGCAGCTGCGACCAAGAGGCCTTTCAGCCATCCTAGCAAGCTGGCGAGTCAATCCGGCTTATCTGGACGGGGGAATCTCGCTCGAAACGCCCCCGCGATTGAGGTTTCCGAACGGCCCTTCACCGATCGAGCGATCCGCTCCCTCAGCTCTCCGTCGTCCCGGTGCACCTCGAGCGCCGCAAGAGCGGCCAGCGCGTCGTGTTCCCTTTCTGCCGCAACAATATTGAGCAAGAACTCGAGCGCGTCGTCCTGGCGTGAGGCGCTCAGACCATTCAGTAACGCGCTGCGAAGGCCGCCATCGCAGGCAAGTTTCCACTCCTCGATGAGCAGCCTCACCGCCGCTCCTGAACGAGACGTTCCAATTGACAGCGCCGCTTCCTCCCGCGCCTCGCTCTTACCGGTCCTAAGAAATTCGGAAACGAAAGGGAGCGCCTCGCCCGGCTCGAGCCGCAGCAACGCATCGAAAACCTGCCCGGTAACGGCCGGCGTTGCATCTCCCAAACGAGCTTTCAAACGTAGCAGAAGCGGCGCTTCTTCACCTCCCATCTGCTCCAGCGCGCGAACCGCTTCCAGACGCACGGGGTGAGTGTCGGTACCAGGCTGGCTGTCGGTGAGCCCCCGCACCAGTTGCCGCAAGATCTGCCGTCGGGGCAGATCCGTCGTCTGCACAAGGCCAAGAATGCAGGTTCCCCGGAGTGTGACGGCAGTATCCTGCTCGCCGCCCCAGACCGCCTCCATCTGGACGTGGTTCGACCCTTGGAGAAAGATCGCCGATTCGGCATATCCGAACTGAGTCAAAGCCTTCACGATCGCGTTCTTCGCCCAGCACTGCCGGTCTGCCTCAACGGGATTCACCAGCATCCGTTCGAATGCCGCGCAGAGATCCGCCGTCAGCGATCGCATTCCGAACTCTCCCGCCAGCGAAGCTGCTTTGGCCACCACAACGTTGACCCGGTTTCGCAGCGACTTCCGAAGAGCCGATTCGACTACGCTCGGCGAGCTCTCCTGCCGCAATTCGTTGAGGGCCTCTAGCTCTTGTTCGATCTTGCGGCTGGCCATTCGCTCTTTGTCCTTTTGCCGCCGCTAGAATAACAAGCATGCGAACCGCCATGTTGTGCGCGTTATCTTTCTTTGCGCTCACCGCGCTGGCAGCTCCCTCGAAAGCTCCTTTCACATTCGATGCCATGATGCGCCTGCAGCGCGTCGATGATCCACAGCTTTCACCGGACGGCAAGCTTGTCGCCTTCACTGTTCAGACCGTCGATCTGCCGAATAACGTGAAGCCGGTTCAAATCTACACTGTCCCCATGGCCGGCGGCACGCCGCAAATGATCACGCACGAAGGCGGCTCCAACACGCGCCCGCGCTGGACGCCCGACTCAAAACACATCGTTTTCATTTCCGACCGCAGCAACGGCTCCCAAGTCTGGTCGATGAACGCCGATGGCTCCGACCCGAAAGCTGTAACGAACCTCCCTACCGAGGCTTCCGATGTCACAGTCTCGCCGGACGGAAAACTCATCCTGTTCACGAGCGATGTCTATCCCGATTGCGCCGCTAACAATGTGAAACCCGGCGTTGCTTACGACAGCGCATGCAACAAAACGAAACTTGACGCCGACGCCGCTAACAAGGTGAAGGCCCGTGTCTACGATTCGCTGCTCTACCGCCATTGGACCCACTATCAGGGCCATCGCCGTCAGCACATCCTCATTCAACCGGTTGATGCTCCGGGCCAGGTGCGCGATCTCACCCCCGGCAGTCTGAACGTGCCGCCGTTCTCACTCGGCGGTCCGGAGCCATACACGTTCTCACCCGACAGTACGGAAATCACCTACGAAGCGAACACCGATCCCGACCTTTCAACCAGCACCAATTCCGACCTGTTCACCGTGGCAGCGGCAGGCGGGGAAGCCCGGCGCATCACCACCAATCCCGGCGCGGACGGTGGCCCCCTTTACTCGCCCGACGGCAAGTATCTTGCCTATCGCACGCAGACCAAAGCCGGTTATGAGAGCGATCAGTGGCGCTTGGCGGTTCTCGACCTGCAGAAAGGAACCATGACGACGCTCGCCGACTCGCTTGACCGCTGGGTCGAAAGCTACACCTGGTCTGCCGATTCGCAGCGGATTTTCTTCACGATCGACGATCACGGCACCAACCCGCTGCTCATGATTTCCATCGCGGGAGGCGCCATCCGGACCATTGCTCAGGGCCCCACTTCAGTAAGTTCCGTTCAGTTCTCGCGTGACGACGGGAGCATGATCTATCTCGATCAGAGCGGGTCGCGCCCTGCCGAAATCAATAAGGCCATGTCGAAGGGCGGCTCAAGCGTTCCCCTCACGCATTTGAACGATGGCATTGCTGACCAATATCAGCTGACACCCCTCGAGCGCATCGCCGTAGAAAGCGGAACCGATGGCTCCAAAGTCGAGAGTTTCATTGTGAAACCACCGAACTTTACTCCCGCCACGAAGTACCCCGTGCTCTTCGCCATTCATGGCGGTCCGGAAGGGGACTGGGGTGAATCATGGAGTTATCGCTGGAATGCCCAGGTGTTCGCAGGCGCCGGTTACGTCGTGGTGCTGCCAAATCCACATGGATCGATCGGGTATGGTCAAAGCTTCACTGACGCCGTGAACGCCGATTGGGGCGGCCGCCCGTACGACGACATCATGGCGACAGTCGAGTACGTCAGCAATCTTCCCTATGTCGATAAGGACCGCATGGTGGCCGCCGGTGGTTCTTACGGCGGTTATATGATCGATTGGATCCTCGGCCACACAGATCGTTTTCGTGCCCTGGTCTCACACGCGGGCGTCTACGATCTCCGTAGCGAGGCGGGCACCACCGAAGAGCTTTGGTTCGCCAAATGGGAGTTTCAAGGCTTTCCATGGGAGAACCCCGAGCTCTACGACAAGTTCTCTCCGAGCATGTACGTGAAGAACTTCAAAACTCCGACTCTCGTAACACAAGGTGAGATTGATTTCCGCGTCCCGTTAGGTCAAAGCCAGCAGCTCTTCACCGCCCTCCAGCAGATGAAGGTGCCATCAAAGCTCGTGCAGTTTCCCGATGAAGGCCACTGGATTCTGAAGCCGCAGAACAGCCAGTTCTGGTACACCACCGTGATCGATTGGCTGAATCACTACACCCAGGCCACAACTGCCGGCGCCGCAAGCCCCGCGCAATAACCGGCGGTGTCGGTCGGTGGCCTGGGTTTAGCGGTCTGGCGAGAGATCCGCCGTCGATATCTGGGGTAACACCAGTAAACTGCGTGTTCTGTACGCTTGACCTAAGCGACTCCCTGCACCACTTTCGCCGCGCAAGCTGGCGGTGGAATTACGCACTCTGAGGATGAAAAGCTGAATAAATTCATCCGCCGAAGTAACCTGGGACGTTTTGCCGCTCTGAGCCGCTTTTTGTAATTTCTCAACTGCAGCCGCCAGCGGCACCAGAAAATCTCTTTGGTCAGCCGGTTGATGCTGCTCGGAATCAAGTTCTCTATAGAGTGCTTCGGTGGCATCAAGGGCCTGCTCGATCGACTCGTGGGGTACTTGCGGTCCGAGATCGGTTACGATCCCGCAGCCAGGGCCGCATGGAGTGCGGCTGCTGTAGTCCGGGCAGCTCTGGAGATAACACGAAGGCGTTCCGCTGAAGTCCCAACCATCCTTGCCATAGACCATTGACGTGTAGTTCTGACCGAAGTGAACCGGATCGCTCAAGCCGCCGCTTCCGGTCAGTTCGTCTAGAGCAGTGTGGTTCACCGAATTACCGGACACCAGCGCGCCGATGTTCCACCGAATCATCACGCCGTGATATAACCAGCGGTCCCAAACCAGACAATAGGGATTCCAGTTGTTCTGATCGTCGCAACCGGTGATTCCAGGCCCACTGCCCGTACCGACGATCGATGAAAACGACATGCCGGTAGGGGCCAGGTTCTTCCACACGAATAAGTGAAGCGACTTGTTGGCTGCCGTCGTTGCAACTGCTTGCTCGGTTGGCGTCCACATAATGGTGTTGTTCTGAATGCCCGATCCTACAGGTTCCATCAAGCTCCAGTCGGTCAGATAGTCTGTTTGGTAGCAGGCGTTCACACCGATGGCGTTGCTCTGCTGTTGCTCAAGAGTGTTGAACAGCTGAGAAACGGCTACGTTGAAATTCGGTGGTCCGGGGTCCGTCAGGGAACTGGCCTCGCTGAGGATGGAACTGGCCACCTCGATTGCCGCTCCGGCCGGGCCGGCCACCGCGCCAACTATGTCGCCAATCATGGAAGTAATCATCGAGAACAAATTCAGACTGAATGTATTCGACGCGCTGATACTTAGTGTTGATACCACCTGCTGAATATTTGCAGAGGCTTGGCCTAAGTACCCTGAAGAGCCCGGACCAAGCAGTCCCACGTTTGTCTTGAAAAAACTGTACAAGTCATTCACGTAAAGCGCCTCATTCGCGAGCTGAGTCTGAACGACTGCGAAGTCAGCGCAATAGGCCGCCGTACCTGAGCAGGTCAGTGCTTTTATCTGCTGGTAATCTCCATACCAATGACTTTCTTTATCTAGATCGTCATAGATCGATCGAATGTCTGATGTGCTCTCAACTTTCTGGCTGATCGCTACGTAAATCGCAGCCTGATCAGTGTTGGCCCATGGAGGAAAGTGCTGGTAAGTCTGGCGGACCGGGAGCCAGCGTGCATTCCGCAGGATGTAAGTATCCACTCCTGTAGGCGAACGTGCCACGATGGCATCTGTTGGTGTCCCGTTCAAATTGATCCTCAACGGCCGGATGGTGAAGTATGTGGAGCGAAGAGCGAATCCGTTTGCGTCGCTGAGTGCCGCTAATGTAGATAGCTCTTTCCACTCCTGATCCCGGCCCTGCCGGGTGAACACATGTAGTCCGTCGGGCGCCCGAGCCATAACTTCTACCTTCCCGTCCCCATCCAGATCCGCGGCCCGCAGCGTGAGGTATTGACTCTCTTGATCCCACCCGCCGCCGGGCAGATTGATCACTACCGGCTGCCCCCAACCCGGGCTCGAACCGTCGTGCCAGCGAGACAAGGCAATTGCGCCAGTCGAACCTCCCTGAGAACCTGCTGTCAATCCGATAAGCCACCGGTTGCCGGTCGTAGTATCGGACCCCACCTGAATCGTATTGAAGTATCTCGGGCTCGTGCTTCCGGTCTGGTCAGAAAACAGGTTGCTTGCATCCAGAACGTGCCAATCGCCTCCACTCCATTCAAGAGTCTGTACGCCTCCTGGCGCACGAACTATCAACTCCTGCTTTCCGTTTCCGTGCAGGTCGGCTGTCTGAATTGTCGAGTAACTCGACTCATCTTCGAATCCTGCCCCGTCTAGAACAGAGGGTCCGGAGGCTTTGCTCCATGCGTGCTGCTCCTCATTCCATCGGTAAGTGAGCAGACCCGATGCGCCCCGCGCAACCAACTCGCTGATCCCATCCCCATCCACATCGGCCAGCTGGATGGTCGTGTAGTATTGCGGACGTGTCCAATCCGTCATCTCGCTCGTGTCCGCAAACGGGCGCTGGGACGTATGTGCAGGCACTAATTCGATCCAGGTCGAGAGCCGCTGTTCCCATCGATAGGTGTGAATGCCATCGTAAGATCTTGCTACCAGATCCAGCCTCTTTATGCCGGCGCGGAGAGCTCCAAACCGGATCGTCGAGTATCTTGCGGCGTCTGACCAGCCATGGGAATCGGACAGAATTCGATGCGGGCTGCCTATCTCGATCCAGTTGCCGCCGAAACTACCGTTCTTGAACATGTGAAGTCCATCGCGGCCGCGCACAACTAATTCGTCCTGGCCATCGCCGTCGAGATCGATCTGGCGAAAAGTACTGTAGCTTGATGTTCTATTCCAGCCCCCTGCATCCGTTAGAGTCGGCGGTTTCGGGTAAGCGATCGAGCTGCAGTCCACTTGGCCGAAAGCCGGGTAGAGGCCGATACTTGTAAATAGGCTGACGAGAAGCAGAGTGCCTGGGCGTAATTTCACGGTAGATCTAGTCTAGCGGGAAGAAATCAACAGGAAGTCTCGACAGTTTAGTCGGTCCTTAATGTGGGCGCGCGAGCCGGACGGGCAGTCTCCCACAGCCTTCGGTGTTGTTCAAAGGTCGGTTGCCCGGCCATATTCAGCCCGTGGACAGCAGTGCAGACCTCCCTATGTGTCTGGCCCTCAGTACCAGAAGAATTGACATTGCAGGTGATAGCGAAGATACTCACTTCTAATCCTCTTGATATTCCGATACATGCGGTACCTGTCGATAGGCGCCTTTCTTGTTTTAGGCGGGATGCGTGCGTGGGCTGTAGGTCCGTGCAGTACGTTACCCCGGGCGACAACTTCGGGCTTTCAGGAGGCTCTCCAGACATTTCTGGACAACCAGTGTTACAGCACGCTTGGCTGGAAACACGATCCTGAGATCCGCGGGACCAACGGTGTTCATCCAAATGTCAAGGTTTGGTACTCGCCTGAGATGTGGGCCTGGATGACTAGCGGGAGGCAAGGCGATGCGCCCGAGGGCGGCATATTGGTCAAGGAACAGTTTGGGGATTCGACGGACCGCGCCCGACTTACAGATTGGTCCGTGATGGTCAAAGACAAAGCCGGAGCTTGGGACGGCTGGTGGTGGGGTGATCTTTCCGCACCGTCTATCACGCAAACGCCGGAACCTCCGCCGCTCAGCAGTGGGCCCAATTGCACCCAGGCGCAATACCCGTTTGCAGGCTTCGGAGAATATTGCATCAACTGTCACGCTTCCGCGGCAAAAGGGCAGGATACGTTCGCCACAACCAGGTTCGTGCTCGGTACGTCCGGGCCGGCGTTAACCAATTTCCCGCCGGACGACAATATCCATTTCCACCTCGCTCATCGCGCGCCGGTCGGCTCATCACATAGCGATCAAGGCTGCATGGTTCCCGAATCGAGCGACCACGTAACTGCAGGTAAGCAGCCCGAGGGCCCGCACAGTTTTGTCACTTCAGACCAGTGCACCGCATGCCACAACGCCACTGGAACAATTACCCCGGCCCGCGCGGATGCCCCCAGCATGCTCTATTATCTGAGTGGAACGCCGACCCACAATCCCCAAACGGTCAACCTCTCACCCAATGGGGAATGGCGCTTTTCGATGATGGGCTTGGCCGGGCGCGATCCGATCTTCTTTTCGCAGCTCAACTCCGAGACAACCCTGCACGCCAATTTGCGGCTCGGCGATCAAACTCCACCGAAGCCTTTTGTCGAAAACCTCTGCCTTCATTGTCACGGCGTTATGGGCCAGCGCCAGTTTACGCACGATAACCCGGGCGCGCTTTTTACGAAATCTTTGGTAAACAGCGACACAAAGTACGGGGCACTTGCGAGAGACGGCATCTCCTGCTCACTGTGTCATCGAATCTCAGCCGATGGACTGGGCACGCCCGCAACCTACACGGGTGATTTCAAGGTCGGCGACGCGCAGCATATGAATGGGCCGTTCGAGGGCCCCCTGAGACTCCCAATGAAGAACGCGCTCGGCATGCAGCCGCAGGCCGCGCCACAGATCACTGAATCTACTCTTTGCGGCTCCTGCCATACCATCGACTTGCCCGTCTTTCGCTCAAACGGCGACCCGGTGATGGAAGTAAAGAATGGAAAGTATCAGCAGAAGACCTTTTTCGAGCAGTCGACCTTTCTCGAGTGGAAGAACAGCAGCTTCGCCGATAATGGTCCCACCCCTAAGAGTTGCCAGAACTGCCACATGCCGAATACCTTCACGCATGGCGGCGAAGAATCGGCCTCACTTTCTTACAAGATCGCCAATATTGAAGACAAATCGTTCCCTCCCGTAGACCACAGAGCTCCGAACAGCAAACTCGATCTGCAGCCGCGCGCAAACTACAGCCGCCATACTCTACTGGGCATCAACGTCTTCGCACTTGAAATGTTCAAGCAGTTTCGAACGGAACTAGGACTCTACACACCCGATCCCTCGCAAGGCCTCTTGAATCCAGACCCTATGATCCGGCAGTCGCTCAATACCGAGGACGGACTCGAAACGGCGATCGATCAGAGTGCCAACGCCATTGCACAGAGGACAACGGCCGAGATCAAGATCATCTCCGTAGTACGGCTCGCGAAGGCCTGGCAGGTGGATGTACAGGTCACGAATAAAGCCGGACATAGCTTTCCCTCGGGCGTCGGGTTCCGAAGGGCGTTCGTGAACTTCCAAGTGGTGGACGGGAATAGCGACGTAGTCTGGGCATCCGGGAACGTAACGGAGAGTCAGGATCAGGTATCAAGCCGTCTCAAAGGCTTGATAGTGGATGGACGCGGTTATCCTCTCCAAACCGAGACCTTCACTCCCTCGCAGCAGAGAATACAGGCACACTATTGGGCGGAAAATCCGATCACGCGAGAAGACCAGGTGCAGATTTATGAAGAGCTCGTGAGGAACCCGGAAGGATTTCTGACAACAAGCTTTATTGCCCTGAACGAAAAGGCCAAAGACAACCGGCTTCAGCCGCAAGGCTGGAGCGCAACCGGACCCGATGCGGAAGAGACCGCTCCGGTTGGCACTTGCGTGAAGCTCTACACACGCTCCGGCAGGCCGCGGCAAGTGTGTGATCCGCATTATCAGGATGGAAGCGGAACGAGCGTGGTGCGCTACCTTGTGCCTCTGACATCGCAAACTATACATGCCGAGAAAATGCGAGCGACGCTTTACTACCAGACGGTTCCGCCGTATTATCAGCTGCAGCGTTCCAGCGATGCGAGTGGTCTGGATACTCAGCGGTTCACGCGTTTCGTCCGAAAGCTGAACGTAGCCGGAACACCGGTTGACCGCTGGGTTCTCAAGATTGCTGCGGACGAGGCCGGCGCGGAATGACTCAGGCACTTCCCTACGCGTGCAGATCGGTCACCGCTTTGCATAGAAAATCTTGCTGAGCCATCTCAGCCACTTACGCCGGTTTCATCCCTCGTTGCGTTCGACCCTCCTGCTACGTTTCGCGCAGGAGAGTAAAAATCCACAATGGCCAAAACCCGCGCCGAAATCAACCGCGCCAACGCTCAAAAGTCCACCGGTCCGAAAACACCGGAGGGCCAAGCCCGCTCGTCTCAGAATGCGTTCAAACACGGACTCTACGCGCGCGAGGTTCTCATGGATTGCGAAGACCCGGCCCGCTTCGACGCGTTGCGCGCCGACCTCCGCCGCGAACACCAGCCCCTCAACACCACCGAAGAGATCCTGGTCGACGAACTCGCCCAGCACTACTGGCGTCTCTGCCGCTTGCGCCGCTTCGACGTCCAGGCCTGGACGACACATAACTTCGACAAGAAAAAGAGCGTCGCCGAGCTCAATACCGAAAGACTTCACCAATTCATGAACTCCGGCATGCTCGAACAGTTGCAGCGTCTTCTTGCCTCTGCCGAGCGCGGCTTCCACAAAGCACTCGCTACTTTGCGCCAGCTGCAGAAGGATCGTGGCTTCGTTCCCTCAAAACAGGCCGAACCCGCTGAACCCGCTGTCGCTTCGGCCGAAATCAGCACCGAACCCGACGCCGCTCCCCTCGCAACCACACCCGAACCGGAAACCAAACGCTTCTCTGCACCCGCGGTTGGCTTCGTTCCCTCATTTCGCGAAGCCCTGCCCCTCACTCCCGAAGAAATTGCGCCCGACAACCTGCTCCCCTTCGCTCGGCCCGGCGCAAAAGCCGCCTGACCGCTCCCCGGCAGCACCCTTCATCGCTTCGATCACCGCGAAGCTAGCGCTGGCGAAGACTGACTTAGGCTCGCGCGCCAGATGTTTGAAAATTGGATAACCTTCTTGACCCCGCTCCCGGCCGGAGTGTGTCTCCGGGCTCTCGTCGGCATCCGAATTGGGCTCATTCTGCAAGTATTCGCTCCACTGCCTGCTTCGGCTAAAAGCCGCTAGTCAACAATAGAAATTCGCGCTTCCCATAACGATGAGCCAAACCGCCGTTCGCAGGAGACCACCGTTCGCACTGATCAGCTCGCGCCTCCTCGCGTTCCTGGCCGTACTGGGCCCCGGTTTTATTACCGCTAACGTAGATAACGACCCCGGCGGCATACTAACCTATTCGAATGCTGGCGCCCAGTACGGCTATACGCTGCTCTGGACCCTGATCCCGACTACCGTCGCCTTGATCGTCATCCAGGAGATGGCTGCCCGCATGGGCGCGATCACCGGCAAAGGTCTTTCGGACCTGATCCGCGAGGAGTTTGGGCTGCGCGCCACCTTCTTCACTATGCTCGTCCTCGGCTGCGCGGATTTTGGGAACATCGTCGCCGAGTTTGCCGGCCTTGCTTCCGGCATGGGTATCTTCGGCGTCAGTAAATATCTGGTTGTTCCCGTGGGCGCCATTCTCGTCTGGACACTGATTGTTCGCGGACGATACAAGCCGGTCGAGCGCATCCTGATCATCGCTTCACTGATCTACTTCGCTTACCCGGTCTCCGCCTTTCTGGCCAAACCGAATTGGGATCTCGCGCTCAAACAGACGTTTATCCCCAGTTTCAGCAGCGATCCCGGGTATCTGGCCGTGATTGTCGGCTTGATCGGAACGACGATAACGCCCTGGATGCAGTTCTACCTTCAGGCGGCCGTGGTGGAGCGCGGAGTGGACGCCCGGCACTACAATTTATGCCGCCTGGACGTCATTGTAGGCTGCATCGTCACCGACGTGATTGCGTTCTTTATCGTCGTCGCCTGTGCCGCCACGATTTACCATCCCAACCGCCCTGAACTCACCGACGTTGCCCAAGCCGCAGTTGCACTGCGTCCTTTTGCAGGCAAGTTTGCCGCTCTGCTATTCGCCATCGGCCTTATCAATGCCTCTTTGCTCTCCGCCGCCATCCTTCCGCTTGCTACCTCGTACAACATTTGCGAAGGTTTAGGGTTCGAATCCGGCATCGACAAACGTTTTTCCGAAGCCCCGATCTTCTACTGGCTCTACACTCTCCTGATCGGCGGCGGCGCCGCCTCCGTACTGATCATTCCGAATCGCTTCCTGCTTAAATTCATCCTTTATTCGCAAATGGCGAACGGTATTTTGCTTCCATTTGTGCTGGTCTACATGCTGCTGCTCATAAATCGGCCGCGGTTGATGGGAACGTTCAAGAATAACCGGTTGCAGAACGTCATCGCCTGGTCTACGGCGGGAACAATGATTCTTCTTGCAGCCGTCTGGCTCTACAACGGACTCACCGGATAGCCCCTCGTTGGTGAACCGTATTTAACGTTTCAACAGCCCTGAATAAGCCGGTTCCGGTGATACGATCAGGTCAGATACGCTGGTCCGCCGGTATTTATGGACGTTCATTCTGTTCCAGTAGCTGCGTTGGAGGGTTCTCATAGGCTGGAATTGCCTTTCGAGCCTCTTCCGCAATTCCGGCAAAGCGCGCTCGAAGAAACTCCCGAACGTGCGGATAATCGCGGCAAGCGCATCGGGATCTTCATAGTTGCTTACAACGCGCTTACCACCTTGGGCACGGTTCTGAAACGAATCACTCCCGATGTCTGGCGAAATGTCGAACAGGTGGTTGTCTTCGACGACGCAAGCCAGGACGCAACCTACGAACTCGCCGTCGGCATTCAGACCATGACCGATCTTCCGAAGCTCAGGGTCTTAAAGCACAGGAAGAACTTGGGCTATGGCGGCAATCAGAAGGCAGGCTATAAGTACTTCATCGAGCAGGGTTTCGATATCGTCGTTCTGCTCCATGGAGACGGTCAGTACGCGCCCGAACTGCTTTCGCACATGTACGCTCCTCTGGTGAGAGGAGAGGCCGACGCGGTGTTCGGATCGCGCATGATGAAGGATTTTGGGGGCCCGCTCAAAGGCGGCATGCCGCTTTACAAGTACGTCGGCAACCGTGTCTTGACAGCCTTCGAAAATCGCGCCCTGGGCCTGAACCTGACAGAGTTTCACAGCGGCTATCGCGCCTATAGCGTACACGCCCTCGCCCGCTTGAATCTCGACAAGCTCACCGACGATTTTCACTTCGACACCGAAATCATAATCAAACTCCACCATCAGAACTTTCGCATCCGCGAAGTGCCGATCCCGACCTTTTACGGCGATGAAATCTGTCGCGTAAACGGCCTCAAGTACGCGAAAGCGATCGTTCGCGCAGTCCGCCGCTACACCGAAACCGCCCGCGCGGTTCGCAGCTATCCCGAGTATGAGGAGTATTTCGTTCCTTACGCGATCAAGCGCAGCAAGTACTCGGCCCACTTCTACGCGTCGCGGCTCGTAGGGACGGGGCAGCGGGTGCTCGATGTTGGGTGCGGGGATGGCGCCTTTGGACGCGAATTGATCAGAGCAGGGAACAGGGTCACGGGCGTCGATTGCGAGCCTGACGTCCCAGCCGAGGCGGGTTACGAAAACGTCCTGGCGGCCGATCTCGAGTGCGGCCTCGGCACGTTATCCCGGCTGGCAGGCGATCAATTCAACCGTGTTCTGCTGCTCGATCGCCTCGAGCATCTGCGGGATCCGGGCAACCTGCTGGACGACTGTCGGCGTCTTCTCGATCCGCGCGGCAAACTGATCGTCTCGGTTCCCAACTCTGTGAATTTCACGGTCCGGCTGATGGTCCTGTTCGGTATCTTTCGTTACGCGGATCGAGGAATCCTCGACTGGTCGCATCTGCGCTTCTTCACCCGCAAGAGCATACGCGCGCTGCTCGAAAAACACGGGTTCCGGATCACTGCCACACACTTCTCGGTCGTGCCTCTCGAGCGTGTTGTTTCGGTCGCTCCTAACAACCGTGTCTTGCGTTTCGCAAACCAGGCGCTGCGTGCGGCAACGGCGATCCTCCCGGGACTCTTCGCCTACGAGATCGTCCTGGTCGCTGAACGCTAGCTCTTAAGAAACCGCGAGCTTACCGGGTTCGGACGTTTGTGCCTGTGAAGCCGGTGGAAGCAGCAGCGGCTCCTGTGGCATCACGATCCAGCAAACCAGGTAGAAGATGAGCCCGATACCCGGAGGGCAGATCGCCAGCACAAGCGTAAGTATCCGGACAAGCGTTACGTCGATGCCGAGGTAGCGCGCAATACCAGAGCAGACTCCGGCGATCTTCCGGTCGTCGCGAAGTCTGGTCAGAGGCCGCGCGGGCCGGCCGCCTGCTGCCATGAAGCTATTGGTGCTCGTTGCGGTGCCGCATTGCGGGCAAAAGCGGCTGGCGTCCGAGAGTTCGATTCCACATGAACTGCAGTACATTTCGTCCTCCCACAGAGCAACGAAAATGCAGGGCTGGAAGTTCCTTCCAGTTCAAGGTGCCAATTTGGCATCTACGGCCGCATTCTGGCGGTAAAAATTTGAGCGTTTGGAGATTGCGTGAAGCTGCCGAACATGGGTTTCGCCGCGGCGTCGAACTGCGTGAAGGGCCGCAATCCGAGGATCAGCTCGACGGTTCGTAAAACGCTCGTCTGGCTATAGAGACTCGAATCGACAGCTGCTCTTCGGGTATACGGCGAGATCACCCAGACGGGCGAACGGTAGTCGCTCACGTGATCGGCGCCCGTCTCGCCGCACGCTTCGACAACAAAGATCGCAGTGGACGACCAGAGCTTACTGTGCGAAACAGCGTCTACCAGCAGCCCCACGGCGCGGTCGTTGTCGGCGACACCGGTTGGAACAGCATCATTGGCCAGACTAACGATACTCAGCTGCGGCGCTTGCCCATTGGCGTCGAAACTCTTCCATTCGCGTACGAATTCAGCAGCGCGCTCCGCGTCCTTGTAGGAAGGATCGGGACCCCGGAAACTCAGGTCCGTGACGGCCGTTAAAGAGCCGTCCTTTACGGACTGAACCTGGCGCTGCCCCGCTGCCTGCGGTCCGGGTACGTTGGCTACCCACTCGCCGTAATTGCGTACAGTGAGCCCCGCCTGTATGGCATTGCTCCAAAGGTAGCCCGCGGGAGGCATGTTGGCTGGTTCGCCGCCTTCGAAGTCCCTCACTTTGTTCCGGCCGGCTGCGGATGAGGCCCAAAGCTTCGCTGTGTAATCGGGTACGATCGCAGCTGCGGCCCAGTTCTGTCCTTCGGCCAGCGAACCTGAGTTGCTGTAAAAGTTGTCGTAGGTGACGAACTCGCGAGCGAGCTCATGGAGGTTGGGCGTAACTGCATCTCCAAAGCGGACTCGCGACTTCTCTGCATTGGCACTCGGCAAGTCACCCAAAACGGCATCGTAGGACGCGCTTCCCTTGACGACATAGATGATGTGCCTCAGAGGAGAAGCGTGCTCCTTACTTTGAGCGAAGAAAGCCTCCGCCTGGTTGGTGATGGGCCCGTAGATCAGATCGTCGCGGTAGGGCGAGTCTTCCGAAGACGTGCGGGTCCACTCCTCCAGTTGCGCTGGGCTCGGCTGAGGCACGAATTCGGCCGAGCCGGCTCGAGAGCTGTTTTCCGCACTCGGCGCGCTGCCGTTCAGCACGATCAGTCCGCCATCGTTTACTGAACGCACGGCCGTCGGATAAGCGGCAGTCGGAATGAATCCGAGAACAATAGGATGCTGCACCGATATATCTGCCACCGCCACCGCGTTCGCATCTGAGCAGGCAACATAGAGCTGTCTTCCGCGGGCATCCGTTGCCAGCGCCGAAGGCGTCATGCCCAAGGGATGCATCGGGGTCATCGAAATGTTGATCGGATCGAGCGCCGTGAGCTGGCCATCCTGTGTGATACCGAAAGCGAAGACAGTGTTCGTATTCGAAGCAGCGACAAATAGACGCCCCGTGTAAGCGGCGCCGCTGGCTTCTGCTGTGAACTGTTTATCGATCCAGAGCATGTCCGTCGGGTGAAGACCAACCCTCAACTTTCGGATCAGAACGCCCGTTCCGGATTCGTGTTCATAGACTGCCGCCTCGGACCAACTGCTCACGAGTAATTGGGCTCCATTCGGCGAAACGACGATGCGATACGGGCGGCGGCCGGTCTTCCAGTGATCCACCATTTTGCCGCTCTGCAGATTGATTTGCGCGATGCCGTCTCCGTAGAGATCCGCGGCATAGAGCACGCGGCCATCTGGCGACAATGCCACGTCACCCACAAACGGCGCGCCGGGAAGTTTGGAGGTGGAGACCGCGAACTCACGGCCGCGCGTTAGCGCGCCATTCTCCGCAAGCTTCAGTTCGAAGACTTTGCCCGTCGAGCCACCCCCTGCGTAAAACAGATTGCCGGATGGTGCAGCGACAAGGCCAAGCCACGCATCGGGAAGCGGAGTGCGACCTACCTCTTTCTTCGAGGCCACATCGACCACGCTGATGCTCGGTGGATTGAGACCTCCATTCAGCGCGAGCAGATACTTGCCATCGCTCGAAAGGGCCGAGCGCATCGGAAACGTATCGAGTGGAACCTGGTCTCCAGCCGGGCGTATCGTCCAACCGGTGCTCAGCAGATAGCCGCCACCGGGTAGGGGACCCACGTGCTGCGGCGCTGCGTTTTGCGCGAGGACCGCGCGCGCGACCAATGCCGAGAGCGCGAAAGCGAGCGCGACGCGAAGCCTCATTCGGTAAACCGGTGTGCGATGGGGAAACGGCGTCCCACACCGAAGGCCTTGGGGGTGATCCGCAACCCGGGAGCTGCCTGCTGGCGTTTGTATTCGTTACGGTCCACTTTCCTGACGATATCTCGCACGAGTTCCTCGGAAGCCCCGGTCGACGCCGCGATGGCAGGTACCGACTGATAGTTTTCGATGTACTCCGCCAGGATCGCGTCGAGCAGCGGATATTCAGGAAGGCTGTCCGTGTCCTTCTGGTCCGGCCTGAGCTCGGCCGAGGGTGGTTTGGTAAGAGTATTCTCCGGGATCGGAGGTGGCAGGCCGCGTTTCCTGTAACGGCAGTTTGCAATGTGGGCTAGGCGGTACACCATTGTTTTCGGAACATCACTGATCACGGCAAGACCGCCCACCATATCCCCGTACAGAGTGCAATACCCCACGGCGATCTCGCTCTTGTTTCCGGTTGTCAGTACGAGTGAGCCGAACTTGTTCGAGAGCGCCATCAGGATCACGCCCCGCAGCCTGGACTGCAGATTCTCTTCAGTCGTATCGGGGCTGTAACCCTTGAACAGAGGCTCTAGTGTGTCGACCAACGCATTGTAACCGGCGCGGATCGATTCCACCTCGAATCGAATCCCGAGATTGTGCGCAAGTAACCGCGCATCCGTTAGGCTGTGCTCGGATGAATAAGGTCCGGGCATGCCGACACCGGTCACGTTCTCTTTTCCGACCGCATCGACCGCGATGGCGGCCACCATGGCGGAATCGATGCCGCCGCTTAAGCCGACGAGCACGCTCCGAAAGCCGCACTTGCGAATGTAATCGCGCGTTCCGAGAACCAATGCATCATACGCCGCCTCATCGTGATCGAAGTCAGTAGGGCGGATGTCGCCTGTGCCGGTAATGGTGTCAAAAAGTACCAGATCTTCTTCAAAGGATTTTGCCTGCGCAGCGAGGTGACCGTCGGCCGTCAACGCAAAGCTGGAACCATCGAAGACGAGTTGGTCGTTGCCGCCCACCATGTGGACGTAAACCGCGGGAAGCCCGAACCGCTGTGTCAGGGCGCGGAAGATATCCTGGCGCTGCCGGCGCTTGCCGATGTTCCACGGCGAGGCGTTGATCGAGAGAATGACTTCGGCGCCTTTTTTTACGAGTTCTTCGACTGGGTCGCGGGAATAGCGCTGGCGCTCCCAATACTGCTTGTCATTCCATGCGTCTTCGCAGATGGCGAGGGCAATCTTCACACCGCACACGGTGCAGGTATCCTGCTCGGTTGCGGGCTGAAAATAGCGAACCTCATCGAACACGTCATAGTTCGGCAGAAGCATCTTGCATTGCCGAAACGTGACGCGGCCGCCTTCTATAACTGCGGCCGAATTTTGCGCACGAAGAGGCGAATTCTTCGCTTGCCCGACATAGCCGACCACAAGCGCGACTTTCAGACTTGCCGATTCGCGAACGATACCGTCTAGCGCAGCCGCGGTGCGTTCGAGGAAAGAGCGCTTTTCTACCAGATCGCGAGGTGGGTAACCGGTGAGCGCGAGTTCGGGGAACGCAACGAGGTCGGCACCTTCGCGCTCCGCTCGTCGGGCGAAATCGAGAATCTTCGCCGCGTTAGCGTCCAGATCTCCGACTGTATTGTTGATCTGGGCTAGCGCGATCCGCATTCGAACTCCCATTGTAACGGCGGTATCAGAAGAGAGTCGTTATGCTTGTTGCAGGGGCGACGGTAAACTAAACCATGAGCTGGGAGTTGTGCAAAGCAGTGGACAGAAATCCAGCGAAACTCGGCGGAGTCTGGTGCTTTGCGGGTACCCGCTTGCCGGTCCTATCGTTATTCGAGCATATCGATAAGGGTGCCACAGTAGATGAGTTCGTGGAATGGTTCCCGGAGATCTCACGCCTCCAGGTACACGAAGTCCTGGAATTTGCGAAGGCATCCCTCGGACGGCCAGCTGCCGTTGCGTGAGGATCCTGTTTGACACGAATGCGCCGGCACCCTTGGCGCGCTCGCTGCGTGGGCATGAAGTGATTCGAACAGGTGAGTTAGGCTGGCAGAGCCTTGAAAACGGCATCTTGCTGAGCGCAGCGGAAGATCGGGGATTTGATGTCCTGGTCACCTGTGATCAAAGCGTTCCGCTGCAGCAGAACCTGTTTCATTGAAAGATAGCGTTAGTAGTTTTGTCGACCAATCATTGGCCGACAATGCGACCGGTTGCAGCCCGCATCGCTACGAAGATCGACTTCGCCCAGAGTGGCCAAATACTGTGGATCGATGTTGCCGCGCTGCAGCCGTGAGCTCTAGCGCCCATTGGGTTGCCCCGGAGGAACAGTTCTGATCTCGTCAAAGCCCTCTTCCAACGTGGGCGGCTCCAGATGTTTGGCCGTGCGAAGTATGGCAGGCACCGGAATCGGCTTCTTGTCTTTGCGGTGGTTGTTCCGTCCTATAGCTGTGCGGACCGGCATATCGAAGAAGTAAGCGTGCACTTTGAATCCGGCCGTCTTCGCTTCCCGGATAACGGGGGCGCGCACGCCCCGCGTTGCGTTCGTGTTGTCGACGACGAACGAGCGACCCGAGCGGATGCATTCGGTGATAGCCGCGGCCTCCCGGCCGCTGTCGCGCAACAGATCGCGGCTGATGTGCTCGTGCGTTTCCGCGAAGTGGCTTTTGAAATAACTCGTCTTGCCCGACCCTTGCAGACCGACGAAGATTACGGCTTGCGCCAACGTTCCAACCTGGGCGGCCGGACACCGCGCAATGACGCTCCCTCGACCGGGATGTACGGCAACTCGACTCCCGAACGAGCCTGGCGCAACATGAGGCCTCCGCGGCTCATGTCGCCCCGGCCGACAAAATCCGCGGGAAAGAGAAGGCGCTGGCCAAAGACTTTGAGAAGCGGGGCGGTGTACTTGCCGCTCGCGACGCTTCCCAGCAGCACGTATTCGCAAGCTCCTTCTGCGTGCTGGTCCAGCAGCTTTGCCGCGGCGCCCAGCGGCTCTCGAAAGGAGCGATTGCTTTCCTCTACGGGGACCTCGGAGATCGCGCCGAGCTGGTCGAGATTCACGACTGTTTCCGGCGGAATCAGCCCGGCCCCGGGTACGATCACGAGCGCCGGCGGGAGACCCGGAGGCGCCGCCCGAAACGCCTCGGAGTACAGCATCTTGCCCCGGAAATACAAGCCGCTGATGAAGCTGTAGATTTCGCCGATCGTGGCACTCCCCTGCCGCAGTCTTTGCGCCAAGTCAAACTCTGCTCGCTCCCGCACGAGCATCGAGTAGCGCGGACCGCCGGCCTTTGCGGGAGAGAGAAGAAAGATCCGGCCCCGCAGCACGTTCGCAAGATAACATGACCTCGTGCGTCTTCCTGTGAATCCGCCCGTTCTGCCGATGCTCGCCAAGCGAGTCGAAGAGATCCCGTCCGGAACGGGCTGGGTTTTCGAGCCCAAGTGGGACGGTTTCCGAGCGCTGGTCTTTCGCGACGAGGACGAAATCTTCATCCAGAGCCGGGACGAAAAACCGCTCAACCGCTACTTCCCGGAACTGCTCGATCCGTTGCGCGCCGCTTTACCTCGGCGCTGCGTACTCGATGGTGAGATCGTTATCGTGAAGGATCACGGCCTCGACTTCGAACAACTGCAGCTGCGCCTTCACCCGGCCGTTTCGCGCGTCCGCTTTCTTTCGGAGCAAAGCCCGGCAGCCGTCGTCTTCTTTGATGTCCTGTGCGAAGGCGAGCGTGATTTGTGCGCGGAGCCGTTCGAGGTTCGACGCCGGGTACTCCAGGGCATGCTCTCATCTGCCGCACCGCCGGTCCATGTCACGCCCGCGACTTCCGATTACAGCGTCGCTTCCGATTGGTTCCGGCGCTTCGAGGGCGCGGGTCTCGATGGTGTGATGGCCAAGCCGGTAGCCGGCACGTATGAACCGAATAAGCGAACGATGCTGAAGGTCAAACATGAGCGCGACTGCGATTGCGTCGTCGCCGGTTTCCGCCGCTACAAAAAGGATGAACGCGCAGTCGGGTCGCTGCTGCTGGGTCTCTATGACAATTCCGGCGCCCTCCAGCACGTCGGAGTTTGCGCTAGTTTCTCTGCCGCTACGCGGCTTGAGATGACTGACTTCCTTGCCCCCTACCGTGAAAACGCTCTTGCGGACCATCCCTGGAGTCAATGGGCCGAGCACGATCCGGCACAGGCCGAAGCCGGCCACCGCATGCCTGGCGGCCAGAGCCGCTGGAGCCAGGGCAAAGACCTTTCTTGGGAACCTCTGAGACCCGAGCTGGTCCTTGAAGTAGCCTACGATCACATGCAGGGCAGCCGATTTCGCCACACCGCCCAATTCCGGAGGTGGCGTTCAGATAAGAAACCTGCCGACTGCACGTACGAGCAGCTTGAGGTCGTGGCGCCCCAAGAGCTGTTTGAAATCTTCGGCGCAGGCCGCTGACTTTGAGACTTCGCTTCAGGCGCTCTTTTTCTTCGCAGCCCGTTTGGTTGCGTTCGCGGTCCGCCACTCGCGGGTCGGATCGTCGTCCGGATCGGGAGGTTCATCCGTGGGGCGCAGCGACTCGGGCACGTTCCGCAGGTTTAGACGGATACGCGTCCACGTTGAGGATCTTCCGCGCATGGAATCCACCAGCACATCGTCTGGAGCCAGATGCTTTGCGGCCTCGGAGTGTTTGCTCTTCCATCGTTCCAGACCGGCCAGCGCGGCTTCCTTTTCGGGCGAGTTCGCAACTACCAGGAGCGGCATGCGCTTTCGCGTGGGCTTAGCGGCAGGTCTGGAGCGCGAAGGCGCGACGCGTTTGCCTTCACTCTCCGTTTTCCGGAAATGCGGAGGCCAAGGCGCGTCTCCCAGTCCCGCTGCTTCATCCTGATCGGCCAGCTCGAGCAGTTTCTCGAGCGAGCCTGCAGCTGCATCCATCCCTACGTGTGGATCTCCTGATTCCGCGTATCGCTTCGGAACCGTAAATACGGTGAAATCGGCGGGATCACTCTGCGGAACCTCGTGCCACTCGAGAGGTGTTGATACGCGTGCATCCTCTACCGGACGCACCGAATAGGCAGAGCACGTCGTCCGGTCTTTCGCGTTTTGGTTGTAATCGAGAAAAATGCCATGACGCTCCTCTTTCCACCATTTCGAGGTGGCGAGGCCCGGCGCACGCTTCTCGATCGCACGCGATAAGGCGAGGGCGGCGCGGCGCACTTCTGTGAAGCTCCAGCGCGGTTGGATACGGACATTTACATGCATTCCTCGCGACCCGCTGGTTTTTGGCCAGCCGCGCAGCCCCATCTCTTCAAGAAACGACTGCACTTCGAGCGCAACTGTGCACACATCCACCCAATTCATTCCCGGCCCGGGATCGAGATCCACTCGCAATTCGTCCGGATGCTCTAGATCGGCGGAGCGGACGGGATGTGGATGCAGTTCGAGGCAGCCCAGATTAACGATCCAGGCGAGCCCGGCCGGATCATCTACCACGAGTTCTTCCGCTGTGCGGCCGGAGGGAAAGGCCAGCGTCACTGTCCGCAGCCAGGCGGGGCGCTCCGTTGGCGCGCGCTTCTGATAGAACGCCTCCTGTTCGGCACCGTTCACAAAACGCTTGAGGACCAGCGGCCGATCCCGAATTCCGTTGAGAGCGGCGGGCGCAACCGAGAGATAGTAGCGGACGATATCGAGCTTCGACAACCGAGTCTGTTTCGAAAAGTACAGCTTATCCGGATGCGTGACGCTTACTTCGCGGCCGTCGACCGAAAGCACCTCTGCGGCGTCCTGTTTTCCCACACAGGCTAGCCTACACCGGAGCCCTGCCACTCGGGCATTCCGCAACCTATGCCAGCCGGCGGTAGTCTAAGTAAGCGAGGCCCTATCATGACCGCCGCTCAACGCCTGCTTGGAATTCCATTGCTGATGGTCGCGTCGGGGGCTCTCCTGTTGGCTCAGCATGGCGGCGGAGCCGGTGGTCACGGCGGAAGCGGTGGTGCTCACGGCGGGGGCGGTGCTCACGGGACGGGTTTCGCGAGCCGCTCAGGTTCTTCGATCCATACCGGAACACCGGCGGGGCTGCCGGGCTCGGCGTACTCGATCGGCATACCGGCTTCAGCCTACTCAATTGGCATACCCGCTTCGGCCTACTCCATTGGAGTGCCAGCACCGGGATTCGCGGGAGCGCGAGGTTTTTATCCTGGAAGTTCCAATTCCTATGGCGCGAATGGAAGTTACGTCTACGGGCCGTGGCGTTCGCAGAGAGGGTATGGAAGGCGTGGCTACGGTTACTTAGGCGCGCCATACTTCCCACTTTGGGCACTGGGAGACGACTACGGTTATGACGATCCGGGTTATGGAAACTATCCGCCGCCCTATTCGAGCGATTACCAACAGGGGCCGCCGATGCAGGACCCTATGGGTGTAAGCGATCAGCTTCAGCAGCTAAGCGCCCAGGTGAACGACTTGCAGAACCGGTTGGGCCAGGGCGGAGGCATGAGCGGCCCTGCTATTCCACAGGTTCGGCAGGACGCTCTACCGCCTTCGCCGCCGCTGACCGTAGTTTTAACGACGGGCCAGACACTGAAAGTCGAGAACTATGCAGTGATGGGCAGCACGCTCTGGGACTTCTCGAGCCAGCCGGTACGAAAGATACCGTTCTCACGAATCAATATCGAGGCGTCCAGTAAAGCAAGCGAGGCGAACGGGGCTGAGTTCCCTCAATTGGGCGGCGGCAAGTAGTCCGCACCTTCTTCGCTAGTTGCTTCGAAGCAGAGCTTTGCGCAACAAATCCAAAGCGGCTTGTGTTGCCAGCGCCCGGATTCGGAAGCGGTCGACCCCATAACGGATGCGTGTTACCTGCGTGCCGGCTGGTCCTGCCAGGCCAAGGTATACAGTTCCAACGGGATCGAAATCGGTTCCGCCATCGGGTCCCGCGTAGCCTGTCGATGAGAGGCCCCAGGTAGTTCCGGCGCGCCGTCGCGCACCCTCAGCCATGGCTGCGGCAGTGCGCTCGCTCACGGCCGAGTATTTTTCGAGAATGTCGGCCGGCACACCAAGGGTCTCTTTCTTCTGGGCGTCGCTGTATGTGACATATCCACCG
The DNA here is from genome assembly GCA_963723645.1 of Terriglobia bacterium. Lineage (GTDB taxonomy): Bacteria > Acidobacteriota > Terriglobia > Bryobacterales > Bryobacteraceae > Bog-105. Next base: position 709,909 of record CAVRRR010000001.1, on the reverse strand, counting down.
ATGAAAAACTTGGAGCTGCCTTGGCGCTCGGTGAGGCGAGAGGCGATCAGCCCGCCCGTGCAGCTTTCGGCAGTGGCAACGGTCGCGTGTTTTTTGCGCAGGCAGCGGCCTACGACCATTTCAAGCGTTTCATCCGGGTCTTCGCTGTAGAGGCGATCTCCGAGCAGTTGCGCGATGGGATTACCGACCTCGCGCAGCAGCGCATCCGCTTGCTCCCGGGTTTCGGCGCGGGCCCGCAGGTGAACCAGCAAGTCCCCGGGTGCTGAAAGTACGGTCGTAACCGGATTTGTGTACCTGGTGTAGACAGGAGCGATGAGGGTGTCCAGATCCGACTCGCCGATTCCGGTGATTCGGAACGTACGAACGCGGATGTTTTGAGGCGGAAGAACCGGGCGTAAACGAGGCACGAGTTCGTTCTCCACCATCGGTTTCAGCTCGCGTGGTGGACCGGGTAGCAGTGCCAGAGCGCCTCGCGAAGTGGATAGGAACTGACCAGGAGCGGTTCCGTTCGGGTTCGGCATCGCCTCCGCCCCCTCGATGAGATAGGCCTGCCGGATGTTGTTTTTGGCCATAGGCCGATTGATCTGACGAAAGCGGCTGATGAGAACCGACTCCTGTTCGAGGGAGAGGAGCAGCTTGCGTCCCAGCGCTGCCGCCGCAGCATCGCGGGTCACGTCATCTTCGGTCGGCCCCAAGCCACCGATGAGGACGACGATTTCGGAGCGCTCAATCGCTTTCCGGATTGCGTCCGTCAGGCGGGCGCGATCGTCTCCGATAACCAGTTTTCGGGTAACCTCAACGCCGAGAAGGTTCAGGTACTCGGTGACTGTCAGCGAGTTAGTGTCCACTCGCTGTGGCGTGAGAAGCTCGCTGCCAACCGCGATGATCTCAGCGTTCTTCGGCATCGAGCGATTATGGCAGAGGCCGTCCGGCTACATCGACGTCTACGCGATACAGGGCATTATGGGTCGCGACAACTATCGCGTTAGACGGCGTGAAAGCCAGCCCGACGATTCCCGGACCGGAGAGAAAGAGTTCCGCCTTACGATCCTCGTCGAGGCGGATGATCCCGCGGCGGCCGCGCAGGGATGCCGCCACATACAAGTTGCCTGCCGCATCGAACGCCGCTCCCTGCGGCCTGCCCAGACCGCGATAGAACGTTTCCACTTCGCCGGCCTTTGAAATCCGGTATACGGCATCGAAGCTGGATGTGGTCGGGCCTGAGACATAAAGGTAGTCTTGCGGTCCAAAAGCGAGGTGGTAGGCGGCAATGGAAGGCTCGAGTGTCGCGAACACGTAGATCTGGCGCGACGGACTGATCTTGAAAATCGTGCCACTGCGATCGCCTACGTAAAGGTTTTCTTCCCTGTCAAACGCGAGACCGGTGGCGACGCCCATTCCTTCGACGTAAACCGTCATATTGCCGGAAGGCGTGACCTGATAAACGATGCCGTCGTAGCGGCTGGATACATAGAGCAGCCCGCCGGGATCGAAGGCGAGGCCGGTTGGATTCATCAAGTCCGTTACGAAGGGCTTGGAGTTGAAATTTGTATCTATCTTGTAGAGCGAAACAGGCGATTTCTGTCCACGCGATCCGCTGAAGGTGCTGTACACGTTTCCCTCTGCATCCACCGCTGGGTTGGCTACCGGGTGCAGGCTGTCGGCAATCTGGACACCGATATGGGTTTGCACCTTTCCGCTGCTCTGGACGCCATCGGCGACAACGAGTTCACCGTCCGAAGCAGATTCGGGTACACGCGCAATGATGTAGCGGTCGCCGGCCATCACCAGGTGGGCATTCTGATCGCCGATGCGCACGGACGGTCTGCCTTCGGAGGCAAAATTCTCACCGTGAATGTGAAATTCTCCGCCCGTAATCGCGGCCGTGGGTTGAACCTGCCCTATACGTGGTCTGATCTTCGCCAGATCGATTGCCTGTTGCTTGTTCGGCATAAATTAATAGAGTCCCCTGCTTCCGCCTATATACAACATAAGCGCTCCGAGAATTCCAGCCGCTACGTCGTCCGCTATGATGCCCCACCCTTCGGGCAGCCTCTCCAGCTTTCGTATCGGCCACGGCTTCCAGATATCGAAGAGACGGAACAAAAGGAATCCTGCTATCAACGATCTCGTATTTAAGACGGCGACACCGGCGAGGGTGATCCATTGTCCCAGGACCTCGTCGACCACGACCCGGCCCGGATCTTCGTTTTGCACGTAGCGGGCCGTTTGCGTCGCGGCCCAAACGCCGGGAAGGAAGAGTAGGATTGTGAGAAAAATTAATATATTCCGCGTGCTCGCGAGATAGAAATGCAGCAGCACCGCAATCGCGACTGCCGCGAGCGAACCGGCTGTGCCGGGTCCCCAGGGAAAGTAGCCGCAGCCGAACCAGGTGGCTAAGGTCAATGCGAGCCTGGTCATCCGGCCACCACCGGGGCCAGCCTGCTCACCCTCGAGAGCCTTGGGGCGTCTCGGGGTCGTCCTCGTCGGTTTCCCCAAGGGGAGCAGCGCCAGGAATGACGTACTTATCGGAAGCCCAGTTCCCGAGGTCGATCAAACGGCAGCGTTCGCTGCAGAACGGCATCTCGGGATCGTCGAAGGAGACTTCCTTTCGGCAGATCGGACAGTGAAGCTTGTTTACAGGCATGCCAATCTCCTAGCGAACCGGAATGCTGCCGTGCTTGGCGCCCACTTGGGATTGCGATTGCAAAATCGGGAATGGAGTTAAGTCCAGGCTGGTGCTTTGGAGGCTCCGTTCGGCAGGCCCGACTAGTTCGCCCACCAGATCGTAATCGTGAGCCTCGGTGACCCGGAGCGTGCGCATCTCACCGCGACGCGGCGCAGCACCCTGTGGCCCGAAATCGTTGATGTAGCAAACGCCATCGATCTCCGGCGCCTGCGTTTCAAGGCGCGCTTCCCAGAGAAGATCCGTTTCTTTTGAAGGCCCTTCGATCAGGACAGGCAGTTCACGGCCTATCAAACCGCGGTTGCGCTTGAGAGAGATGCGGCGCTGCAAGACCATGAGCGAACGTTTCCGGTTATGGATGCTTCTTTTGTCAACCTTGCCGTCGAGATGATAGCTGGCGCTTGTTTCCTCATCGCTGTAGGAGAAAACGCCCAGGCGGTCGAACTGCGCGGCCTCAACAAACTGGCACAACTCTTCGAACTCGCTGCGTGTCTCTCCGGGGAAGCCGACGATCATACTGGTGCGGATCGCCACGCCCGGGATGGTGGAGCGTATGCGTTCGAGCAGCTTAAGGAAAATATCGGCATTCGCACCCCGCTTCATGCGCTTGAGCACGGATGCGCTCCCATGCTGAAGAGGCATGTCGATGTATTTGACGAGCGAGGGGTGCTCGGCAATCGTTTCCAGCAGTTTCTGGGTGACCTTGTTCGGGTAGACGTAAAGCACCCGGATCCAGGAGGGCAGATCGGTCGGAATGGACGCCAGACGTCCGAGCAGATCAGCGAGGCCGTTTTTCAGCCCAAGGTCCTCTCCGTAGCACGTCGTGTCCTGGCCGATGAGATTGATTTCTCGAACTCCGCTCGCGAACATGCGCTTCGCCTCGTTGACCACGCTTTCGGGGCGGCGGCTGCGGAAGGCGCCGCGGAATTGAGGAATGATGCAAAACGAGCACGGATGATCGCAACCCTCGGCGATCTTTATATAGGCGGAATGCTTGGGGGTTGAAAAAACGCGTGCCGTGAGGTCGTGATAGAGATATGGCTCGACGACCGCCTCTTTCGGCGAAAGCCCCTCGCAGAGAGCGGTGATCTTGCCGAGTTCGTTCGTCCCAAGGACTGCGTCCACCTCCGGCAGGGTCTGCTGGATATCGTTTCTATAGCGCTCAACAAGGCACCCGGCGATCACCAGGCGCTGCGCCTTGCCAGTTTTCTTGTACTCGGCCATCTCGAGAATCGTGTCCACCGATTCCTGCTTGGCGGGGTCGATAAAGCTGCACGTGTTCACAACGATCACATCAGCTTCGGCAGGCTGAGCGGTCAGTTCATGGCCATCGCTTACCAGCTGGCCCATCATGACCTCGCTATCTACGAGGTTTTTCGGGCAGCCGAGACTTACAAATCCAATCTTCAAGGGGTCTTAATTCCGTGGAGGGTGCAGTACCTAGAATACCAGTCTCCCGGGGTGGTTTTTACTAAGAAATCGGGGCTGCTTACGGACCGGGAACCCTTGTTACACTAGTGAGTTGAATCTCGCTTAAACCCGAGTAGTCGAGTTACGCCCGTTTGTGCTGTGTTGCGTTACTCACAGCTCGAGCGAGCCGAAACGAATCGAAGGAGCGCTTAATCCCAGATGAATTATATTTTCACGTCGGAGTCGGTGACCGAGGGCCATCCAGACAAGATTGCCGACCAGGTGTCGGATGCCATACTCGACGCCGTGCTGAAGGACGACCCGACGGGCCGAGTGGCTTGCGAAACGTTGGTCACAACCGGCATTTGCGTGGTTGCGGGCGAGATCACAACCAAGACTTACGTAGACGTTCCCCGACTGGTGCGGGGAGTTATTAACCATATCGGCTATAACGATGCCGCCTTCGGCTTCGACTCGAAGACCTGCGCGGTCGTCAACATGATCCAGGCGCAATCTCCCGACATTGCAATGGGCGTGGATACCGGCGGGGCAGGCGATCAGGGCCTGATGTTTGGCTACGCTTGCGATGAAACACCGGAGTTGATGCCGTTGCCGATTATGCTGGCGCACAGGCTGGTGCGCCGGCTGAGCGAAGCGCGGCGGGCAGGCGAAGTGCCGTATCTGCGGCCAGACGGCAAGAGCCAGGTAAGCGTGGAGTATGTGAATGGCAAGCCGAAGCGCATCGAGGCCGTAGTGGTCTCCACCCAGCACGACGATGAGGCAAGTTCGAAGCAGATAGAAGAAGACATTCGGGAGTATGTGATCGACCCGGTTATCCCGTCGGGCATGATCGACTCCCAGACCAAATTCCACATCAACCCCACCGGCCGCTTCGTAATCGGCGGCCCGCACGGCGATACCGGGCTTACGGGGCGCAAGATCATCGTCGACACTTACGGCGGTATGGGCCGGCATGGCGGCGGTGCGTTTTCCGGCAAGGATCCGACGAAGGTCGATCGCTCGGCCTGCTACATGGCGCGATACGTCGCCAAGAACCTGGTAGCTGCGGGTCTCGCCTCGCGAGCAGAGGTCCAGCTGGCGTACGCAATCGGAGTGGCCGAACCGGTCTCGATCAACGTCAATACATTCGGCACTGGCAAAGTGGAAGACGCCCGCTTGGCTGACATCGTCCGTGAGAACTTCGCATTGACGCCTGCGGGAATGATCAATCATTTGAATCTGCGGCGCCCGATTTACCAGAAAACAGCGGCATTCGGTCACTTCGGCCGAAGCGAGGATACCTTCAGCTGGGAAGCCACCGATAAGGTGGGCGCATTGCAGGAAGCTGCACAGCTGACCGCCAGCGCCGTATAAGCATACCCGGGCGGGTGGGGAACAGGGCTCTCTGGTATGTCGTCCGACGCTTCAGGCGTGCCTTGCGCCATCAAAGACGTGGCTCTTGCGGAGGGCGGCAAGCGGCGCATCGAATGGGCTTTCCAATCTATGCCTGTGCTGGCGGCCATTCGCAAGCACTTCATCAAAACACAGGCTTTTGCGAAGGTCCGGATAGCCGCGCTGCTGCCCGTTTCGGCGGCAGCAGCGAATCTGGTCATTACGTTGCGAGACGGCGGCGCGAAGATCGCACTGTGTGGTTCTGACGCGCAGGCTACCGAGGACGATGTGGCAGCCAGTCTGGTCAAGGACTATCTCGTTCCCGTGTTCGCAATCAAGGCTGCAAAAAGCGAGCCTGATGCTCTGGGGATCGCTCATGTGCTCGATCAGGGACCTCAGCTGCTGCTGGACCAGACAGGCGAACTCACGGCCACAATGGCCGAGGGCGACGAGCAGATGCGAAGCTCCGTCCTGGGCGCGGTGGTCGAAACGCGCGACGGCGCACGCCGGGTGCGTGCGCTGGCTCGCGACGGGCGGTTGGGGTTCCCGGTGCTGGCCTCGAGCGCTTCGCTCACCAGGCGTGTTTTTCATTCGCGAATCGGCGCCGGCCAAAGCGCGCTCGACGTGGTCATTCGCTCACTAAACATCCTGGTAGCCGGGATCAACGTAGTCGTTGTGGGGTTCGGAGCAGCGGGGCGGGGCGTTGCTGCGCGGGCCAAAGGTCTGGGGGCGCTCGTAACGGTCACCGAAGTCGATCCGATCCGGGCGCTCGAAGCTGCCATGGAAGGCTACCGGGTGCTTTCGATGGCGGAGGCGTCTACCGTCGGGGAGGTTTTCCTCGCCGCCTCCGGTAGCCGGAACGTGATCGGCCGGGAGCACTTCGACAAGCTCCGAAACGGGGCGATTCTGGCCAACGCCGGGCATTCGGACGTGGAATTTGACCTTGGTACGCTGGGGCAGATCGTCAGTTCCCGGCGGCCGATTCGGGCCGACGTAGAAGAGCTTTCGCTGCGCGACGGGCGCCGTATCTATTTGCTCGCCGCTGGCAGGTCCATTCATGGGGCGGTAGGGGAGAGCTATCCCGCTTCGGTGCTGGACCTATCCTTTGCGCATCGGGCGCTCAGTGCGGAATACTTGTTAAATAACCGTGACGCGCTGGGGACCGAAGTGTCTGGAGTACCTTTCGAGATCGACCGGCAGGTAGCGAGAGTGAAGCTGGAAGCGATGGGAATCAAGATCGACCGCTCGACCGTAGAACAGGAACAGTACCTGGCCCATTCGCGGGATTAGGGATTCCGGGGCGCTCCGTACGGTCTGGCGCCACGGTGAGCACAAACAAAAAATTCGGTAAGGATGTAGAAGATTGTCAACAGTGGAAGCAGCAGATTGTAAGCGCTCGCTCGAAATCGAGATACCGCTCGAAGAGGTCGAACAGGCGCGGCAGCGCGTAACAAATTCGCTGAAAGAACGGGTGCGTCTGCCTGGATTTCGCCCGGGCAAAGCGCCGATCAGCATGATTCAGTCGCGTTTCGAGAGCGAAATACGCAATGAGGTGCTCGAAATGCTGCTGCCTCAGGCCTTCCGGCAGCGCGTCGAACGGGATGAGCTGAAGGTAGTAGGAGCACCGGACATAACCGATCTCAAATTCGAGGTCGGGCAGCCGATCAGATTTAAAGCGGACTTCGAGATTGCGCCGGAGTTCGAGATGGGCGAGTATCGTGGGCTCCCGGTGAAGTATGAGGAGCCGACGGTGAGCGACGAGGAGGTTTCGAAGCGCCTGGACTCGATGCGTGAGAGCAAGGCCGAGTATCCGAATCTCGACCCGCGGCCCATTGAGAACGGCGATTTCGTGCTGGTCCATCTGCGGTCCCTCGAAGGGCTGGCGGAAACTATCGATCAGGACGTGCAGATAGAGGTGGGCGGAGAGGAGACGCTGCCGGCCTTTAATGAAGGACTGCTTGGTTTGAGTCCGGAGGAGTCCAAGGAGGTAGGTGTCACCTATCCCGAGAATTATGGCCAGGAGAGCCTGGCCGGCAAGACCGTCAAATTCGAACTAACCCCGAAGTTTGTCAGAAAGAAAGAACTTCCTGAATTAGATGACGAATTCGCTCGGGATCTGGGCGATTACCAGACTCTCGACGAGCTGAAAGAGGCGGTTCGCAAGTCGATTTTTCACGAGAAGCAGTACGTCGCCCAGCAGGCGGCCAAAGAGGAGCTGATCGACCGGCTCGTGGAAACGAACTCGTTCGCGGTCCCGGAAGCGTATGTGGACCGGCAAATCGAGAACCAGGTGCGCATGCAACTCCGGAATCTGGCCGGAGAGGGTGTCGACCCGAACAACATCAAGCTGGACTGGCAGAAGGTGAAAGATTCGCAGCGGGACAAAGCACTACGAAACGTACGGGCTTCTTTGCTGCTCGAAAAGGTAGCTGAACGGGAAGGGATAACGGCCAACAAGGACGAGGTGGACCGGGAAGTGCAAAGGATTTCGAGACAGGAAAGGGAAGCCGTGCCGGTGACCAGAGCGCGTCTCGAGAAAGATGGCACGATGGGACGGATAGCCGGGCACATTCAGACGGAGAAAACGCTCCAGTTCCTTTTGGAGCAGGCCCAGAAACACGCCTGAAGCAGGAGGAACAATCCTAGGGTTTGTTCTGTGAATTCGAATCTAAGATCCGTAAAAATGACATATTGCTGGTATACTGAAGATGCAATTCTTCCGATCAGGGCAAGGGATCTCTTGATCTTTCATTCTCATAGGAGACCAGATTGAAGCGCGCCGGATCTGACGATTCCCTTCGTTGCTCGTTCTGTCATAAGAGCCAGGATGTAGTTGGCAAGCTCATTTCTTCTCCCAGCGAGTACCCAAGGGCTTACATCTGCGACGAATGTATAGCAGTCTGTAACTCGATCATCGAAGATGATCGGCACGAGCACAGCTACGGTACGCCGGGCAAACTGCCGCGTCCTTTGGAGCTGAAGGAATATCTGGATCAGTACGTGATTGGGCAGGAAGCGACCAAGAAGAAGTTGGCGGTCGCGGTCTACAACCACTACAAGCGGATTCAGATGAATAAGCAGCGTGGAGGAGAAGTCGAGCTGTCTAAGTCGAACATCCTGCTGATTGGTCCGACCGGAACGGGGAAGACGCTGCTGGCACAAACGCTGGCACGAATCCTCGATGTGCCGTTTGCGATCGTGGATGCGACGACGCTGACTGAAGCCGGGTACGTTGGCGAGGATGTGGAAAACATCATCCTTCGTCTGCTCCAGAACGCGGACTGGGATGTGCCGCGGGCACAGACCGGGATTATCTACATTGATGAAATAGATAAGATCGGTCGTAAGGACGAGAACCCCTCGATTACGCGCGACGTGTCAGGCGAAGGCGTACAGCAGGCGCTTTTGAAGATCCTGGAGGGAACGGTTGCAAATGTGCCGCCACAGGGTGGACGGAAGCATCCGCATCAGGAATTTACGCCGGTAGATACGACGAATATTCTGTTTATCTGCGGCGGAGCATTCATTGGGCTCGAAAAAGTGATCGCACGCCGCGTGGGCACCAAATCAATCGGTTTTGTGCCGCCGGAAGAAAAGGATTCGGTTCGCCGGTTGAATCCGGTCCGGCGGGACGTAGATCTTCTGCAGCAATGCCAGCCGGTCGATCTGATCAAGTATGGCTTCATCCCGGAGTTCATCGGGCGTATGCCGGTAACGGCCATCCTTGAGGATCTTTCGAAAGAAGCTCTGGTGCAAATTCTGACGCGGCCGAAGAACGCGATCATCCGCCAGTACCAGAAGCTATTTGAGTTTGAGAATGTTAAGCTCAAATTTAGCGATGACGCCCTGGAAGCGGTAGCGCAGCTTGCGATGGAACGCAAGGTTGGGGCGCGTGGTCTCCGGATGATCCTGGAAGACTTGATGCTGGATCTGATGTACTATCTTCCGACATTCAAAAAGGTGCGCGAGTTCGTGGTCACCAAGGAGATGGTGCTTTCACAGAAGATCAACATGGCTGTGCTCGAAAAGGCGGGCTAGCCAGCCGTCCGAGTGTTCACAGACGCCTGCAAAGGAATCTGCTCTCACTAGCAGCTTCAGACAAGAAGCTGCACCTTCTCCGATCTCCCCGCGTGTGGGACGATCCGCCTAGAAAGTCAAAATGGTAACGACAAAAGATAAAACGGATTCCAAGCGACTTCCGATGATGCCCATACGGGATGTGGTGATCTTCCCGTTTATGATGACGCCGTTTGTGGTTGGGCGTGAGTCGAGTGTCCGTGCGTTAGAAGAGGCACTGTTAGGTGACAAGAAGATTTTCCTGGCCACGCAACATGACGCATCGGTGGATGAACCGAGGCCGGATGAGATCTACTCGGTCGGGACTGTAGCCAACATCGTTCAGAGCCTAAAACAGCCTGACGGCAACATCAAAGTGCTCGTCGAGGGTGTGGAGCGCGGAAAAGTCATTTCGGTCAGTGAAGAAGAAGGCTACTTCCGGGCCGTTGTGAAGACGACTTCGTACAAAGTAGAGCAGGGTTCGCAGCTCGAAGCGCTGACCGGCAGGGTGACGAACCTGTTTGAACAGTACGTCAAGCTGAGCCAGAACCTGAACTACGAGACGATGATCGCCGCAATCCGGGTAGACGATCCCGGAAAGCTCGCCGACACGGTTGGCGCGAATCTGCAGCTGACGATCGAAGAGAAGCAGGAACTGCTCGAAATTTTCGATCCGATCGACAGGCTGACGCGGGTTGCCGACCTGCTCGATATCGAAATTGAGAAGCTTAATGTCGACCGCACGATCCAGGGCCGCGTAAAACGGCAGATGGAGCGGGCGCAGAAAGAATACTATCTCAACGAGAAGATCAAGGCGATCCAGAAGGAGTTGGGTCGCGGCGAGAAGAGCGAGGTAGACGAGCTCAAGAAGAAGATAGACACGGCGGGCATGACCAAGGACGCGCACGAAAAGGCCATGGCCGAGTTGCGTCGCCTGGAAGGCATGCCGCCCATGTCTGCCGAATCCACCGTTTCGCGCAATTATCTCGATTGGCTGCTGGCGGTGCCATGGAAGAAGAAGACGAAGGAAATTCGCGATCTGAAGTATGCGCGTCAGGTGCTCGAGAGCGATCACTACGGTCTCGACAAAATCAAGGAGCGTATCCTCGAATTTCTTTCCGTTCGCCGTCTCGTCCAAAATCCGAAGGGTTCGATTCTTTGCTTTGTCGGACCTCCCGGCGTAGGAAAGACTTCGCTCGGAATGTCGATTGCGAAGGCTACCGGTCGTAAGTTTGTCAGGCTATCCCTCGGCGGCGTACGCGATGAAGCGGAGATCCGCGGTCACCGGCGCACCTATATCGGGGCCTTGCCGGGCCAGTTGATTCAGATGATGAAGAAAGCGGGAACGAAGAATCCCGTCGTCATGCTGGACGAAATCGACAAAATGTCGATGGACTTCCGGGGTGACCCGTCCGCGGCGTTACTCGAGGTGCTCGATCCTGAGCAGAACTACATGTTCATGGATCACTACCTCGATGTCGAATACGACCTGAGCCAGGTATTCTTTATTGCGACGGCGAACGTGCTGCATACGATTCCGCCGGCCTTACAGGATCGCATGGAAGTGATCCGCCTCTCGGGCTACACGGAGCTCGAAAAGCTCGAGATTGCCAAGCGTTTTCTCGTCAATAAGCAGCGCAAGGATAACGGCGTAGGCGAGGAGCAACTCGAGTTTACCGATGAAGGTCTGCAGACCCTCATCACTTCTTACACGCGCGAAGCAGGTGTAAGAAACCTGGAGCGCGAAGTGGGCAATATCTGCCGCAAGGTGGCCCGAAAAGTCGTTGAAGCGCAGGTAGTCCCGGAAGAGGAGACGCTGGCCGCGGTACCCGTTGACGGAGTGGAAGTGATCGAAGAAGAAGCCGCCCCCGCGGAGGAATCGGCCGAAACCCAGACCGCTGCAACACCCGCCAAGAAGAGTAAGAAGAAGGTGAAAAAAGAAGAAGTGCCGCTGGTTGCAATCGAAAAGGTTGTGATCAATCGGCCGACTATTACCGAGATGCTTGGTCCGGCCAAGTTCCGGGACATGGATCTCGACAAGCAGAACGAGATCGGTGCGACAACCGGTTTAGCCTGGACCGAAGTGGGCGGATCGATCCTCACGACCGAAGCGACGGTGATGGAAGGTCGTGGCAAGCTGACCACAACCGGCAAGCTTGGCGACGTAATGCAGGAATCGGCGCAGGCCGCGATGAGCTATGTCCGCTCACGCGCTCAATATCTCGGACTACCGAAAGACTTCTACCGGCACCTGGATATTCACGTTCACGTGCCCGAAGGCGCCATACCGAAAGACGGGCCTTCCGCTGGAATCACGATCGCGACCAGCATTTGCAGCGCGCTCACGGGAATCCCGGTTCGGTGCGACATCGCCATGACCGGAGAAATTACGGTGCGTGGGCGTGTTCTTCCGATCGGCGGATTAAAAGAAAAGCTGCTCGCCGCTCATCGGCAGGGGATCCGTGAGGTGATTCTGCCGAAGGAGAACGAGAGGGATCTGACGGAAATTCCGGAGAATATCCGGAAGGAAATGAAGCTGCAGTTCACCTTCTCGATGGATGAAGTATTGAAGCACGCGTTAGAGCGTGAGATCGTGGCGTTGCCGCTGGCGCCCGCTGCTACGGCGGCTGAACTCTCAGCAAGGCCCGAGGAAAACCTTACGCACTGAGGTTCGCCCTCGAGTCGTGCAGGCTTTCCGGAGTATTGGATTGACGTGTTGGGAACTGTTACAGGGAAGCTCCTCGTAAGTGCCGCGCAACCCCGGCAGTTCCCACCCGAGAACGGCACCGAGTTTGAAGTGGCCTTTCTCGGGAGAAGTAACGTAGGAAAATCGAGTTTGCTAAACCGTCTCGCACAAAGACCTGGCTTAGCATTCACGAGTTCCCGCCCAGGCTGTACTCAACTGATCAACTTCTTTTCGATAGAGGAAGAAGTCAGGTTCGTTGATCTGCCCGGCTACGGGTACGCGCGAGTACCATTAGCGGAACGCGCGAGCTGGAAGAAGTTGATTGAGAGTTATCTCAGGGAACGGCAGAGTTTGGCTTTGTCTTTCCTGCTCATCGATGCCAGGCGCGGCTGGATGGATATGGACCTGGAACTTAAGTCCTGGCTGGAGTTCCATAACCGTCGATATCAGGTGATCGTTACCAAGATCGACAAATTGAACAGTAATAACCAATTGAAAGCTGGATTAGAGAGTATCCGAAAAGAAGTTCCGGATACAGACCTAATTCCATTCTCGGCCGTGGATGGCCGAGGAGTGAGGGAAATTTGGCAAATCATCTCGAAGATCAAGAACAAGCAGTAACTCCCGCGGCTACCACCGAAGGTAAGCCCACCGAGAAGCCACAAGAAACGAACGGGGATAACCGATCGGCCGTTGAAGCCAACGAGGCAAGACCTGCCGAGACGGCAGAGGGGAAACCTTCGGAGTCGCGTCCCGAGCGCCCTGCCGTTAGCCGCACACGATTGCATTCCGACACGAGGGCAAATGGCAAGCCGGCCGGAGAAGGCGGCCGCAGGTCGTCTGCCGAAGCCCGGACTGCCGCTGAGCCGAGACCCGCAACGGAGCAAAGAGCCGGTGGAGAGGGACGTTCCGCATCGGGCGAACAGCTGCCTCTCGGGGAAGGTAAGACCAGCAACGAGAACAGCTCCGAAGCGGCTATTTCCGGAACTCCGGTGCTCAGCCAGCAGCAGAATCTGTCGGCGGAAGCTCAGGGACCTCAGACCCCTCAGCCACCGAATCAGCCTGCGCAGTCTCAACCCCAGCGGCAGGGAGCTCCGCAGCAACAAGCAACCACGCAAGGGCAACCGAACGCGCAGCAGCAGGGCGGACAGCAGGCGGGAGGCTTCCAGCGACGAGGCCGGCACTCGATCGGCAATACGGGCGCACAGGGCCAGCGCAACGGAACTACTACCCTCGATCTGGTCGAGCTGAAAGACATGAGCATTCAGGCTCTGAACCAGATTGCAAAGGATCTGGGCGTTGCTGGCGCGGCCGGTCTCCGCAAGCAGGAGCTCATTTTCAAAATCCTCCAGACCCAAGCCGAGAAGAGCGGCCTGATCTTTTCTGAAGGGGTCCTCGAGTGTCTGCCGGACGGCTTCGGCTTCCTCCGCGCGCCTGAGTACAACTATCTTCCCGGACCCGACGACGTATACGTATCGCCGTCGCAGATACGCCGCTTCGATCTTCGGACCGGCGACACGGTATCGGGTCAGATCCGTCCTCCCAAAGAAGGCGAACGGTACTTCGCTCTCATCAAGGTGGACGCGATCAACTTTGAGCCGCCGGAGGAATCGCGCAACAAAATCTTTTTCGACAACCTGACGCCCCTCTATCCGGACGAGCGGCTGAAGCTTGAAACGAGCCGCGACAACTTCTCGGGCCGCGTCATGGACCTGCTCACTCCGCTCGGCAAAGGCCAGCGCGGGTTGATCGTCGCTCCTCCGCGCACAGGTAAAACCATGATGCTGCAGAGCATCGCGAACTCGATCACAACCAATCATCCGGAGATCAATCTAATCGTGCTGCTCATCGATGAGCGGCCGGAAGAAGTCACGGACATGCAGCGGTCGGTGCGCGGCGAGGTAATCAGCTCTACCTTCGACGAACCGGCGGCGCGCCACGTCCAGGTGGCCGAGATGGTCATCGAAAAAGCAAAGCGCCTCATCGAACATAAACGTGATGTCGTGATCCTGCTTGACTCGATCACACGTCTGGCGCGCGCTTACAACACGGTTGTTCCACCATCGGGTAAGGTGCTCTCGGGCGGGGTGGACTCAAACGCTCTGCAGCGGCCGAAGCGCTTCTTTGGCGCGGCCCGGAATATCGAAGAAGGCGGCTCTCTTACTATCGTGGCGACCGCGCTCATTGATACCGGCAGCCGCATGGATGACGTGATCTTCGAAGAGTTTAAGGGTACAGGCAATATGGAAATCCACCTGGATCGCAAGCTGGTGGACAAACGTGTATTCCCGGCCATCGACATCAATCGCAGCGGAACCCGCAAGGAAGAGCTGCTGATGCCGCGCGAAGAACTTAATCGCGTGTGGATTCTCCGTAAGGTGCTTAATCCGCTTTCGCCGGTGGAATCGATGGAGCTACTCATCGATAAGCTCGGCAAGACGCGCAGCAATGCCGAGTTCCTGGCCGCCATGAGCGGCTGAGCTCGTCGGGTCGCATAACCGTTTTCGTTTGAATGGGCCGCATACGAATTCTCTCTGACAATGTCGCGAATAAAATCGCGGCCGGAGAGGTGGTAGAGCGGCCCGCTTCTGTTGCGAAGGAACTGCTCGAGAACTCTCTCGATGCGGGAGCAACGGAAATTCGCATCGATGCCGAAAATGCCGGGCGAAGGCTCCTGCGAGTCCAGGACAACGGTTGCGGCATGCTGCGGGACGATGCCTTACTCGCTTTCGAGCGGCATGCCACAAGCAAGCTGAGCGATGTGAAGGATCTGCTTGCCATTGCGACGCTCGGGTTTCGTGGAGAGGCGCTGCCCTCGATCGGGTCGGTGAGCCGATTGCTGCTCGAGACGCGGTCGGAGGACGAGCAGACCGGTACGGCGGTCGAGATTGCGGGCGGTAAATTGCTGCGCTGCGATGAGATTGCAAAGCCCGGGGGCACGACCATCACGGTGCGCGATCTGTTCTATAACGTGCCGGCCCGCAAAAAGTTCCTACGTTCCGATCAGACCGAGTTGGGGCATATCGGCTCGCTCGTGACGCATTACAGCTTGGGGCACGCCAACAAGCGATTTGAGTTTCACCACGAGGGTCGCACGCTGCTGTCTGTTGCGCCGGTAGTCACTCTGCGCGATCGCGCGTTCCAGGTGTTTGGCTCTGAGATCACCGAAGAGCTTGTGGATCTGGGGCCAAGAGTGTTTGAGCTCCGCCTCCCTCCGCCTTACGTTCCGCTTAGCACACGAGAACAGATGACGGAGAAGCCCGAAGCTGAGACCGCCCAGTTTGTGGTCGAAGGCCTGATATCCGGACCTCATGTACAGAAGCTGAACCGGAATTCGGTTTACCTTTTTGTAAACGGGCGGCTCATCCGCGACAAAATGCTTCTGCACGGGATTTCGGCGGCGTACCACAACTTGATGCCAGCCGGCTGCTATCCCTTCGCTCTGCTGTTTCTCAACTGCGATGCGAGCGAGGTGGATGTGAACGTGCATCCTTCGAAGACTGAAGTGCGATTCCGGCATGGTTCTGCGGTCCACGATTTCGTGCGGGATGCTATACGCGAGGTCTTGATGGCGAGCCGGCCCGTGTCGAGCATTCCTTTGCCTGTTTCGCCGCAACCCGTACAGCAGTTCGTGGATTCTCGAATCCGTGTGATGGGCCATCCGGATGCGGGCGACATGCAGCGAGCAGCGAATCTTCCGCTCTCCGAGTTTTCAGCAATGGCCGAGACCCTGATCCATACCGACGACGAGACGCTGACTAACGGCATTCACAATGAAGACCGGGAACTACCCGAAGTGATCGTCAGCCCGCCGACGCGAGTTGTCAAAGCCTTCCACGAGGAGCGCGCTATACCCGCTGGGCCGACTCACGTCAGGGGAGTGCCGGATACCCATCGCGGGCTCGATGCTTTAGGTGCGGAATGGGATCGGGTGGATACGCTCGCCGCCTTACCTGATTTGCGTCCCCTGGGACAACTGCACGACAGCTTCATCGTGGCGGCGGGGCGGGATGGTCTCTGGATCCTCGACCAGCACGTAGCGCACGAGAGGATCCTGTTCGAACAGGTCTTACGGCAGCGCGCTGCAGGTTCGGTTGAAATTCAACAGCTGCTGATGCCCGTGGTCCTCCAACTCACTCCGGCACAGCAGTTCGAATATGCCCGGATCGCGGATGAACTGAATCTTTACGGTTTTGAAACAGAACCATTCGGGCAACGCACGGTCGCGATCAAAGCTTCACCGGCCGGAATCGGGTCGAGCGACATCGAGAAGGTCATAGTTGAGATTCTCGAAGTAGCGGAAAACGAACTCCGGGCCGCTTCGATCGATGAGATCCGGCGTAATTTGTGCGCTACTATTGCATGCCGGGCGGCTATCAAAATCAACACCAGGCTGGAACCGAACAAAATCGAGTGGCTTCTGCGCAAGCTTGCCGCTTGCGAGTATCCGATGACATGCCCGCACGGCCGTCCAATCGCTCTGCGCTACAGCACGAAAGACATTTTGAAGAGTTTCCACCGCATCTGAGGGAGGTAATCTAAAAAGAAGTATGCCCGCCATTTCGGAGACCTTTGCAGAGAAGCCGGTCAATGTCGCAGAGCTGCCGTCTCTCCGGGCGGAAAACTTTCCCTACTCAGGACCGCACCCATGGCTGGATCAGCCAGATGCGCTCGAACGAATAGAGGCACGGGTGCGCAGCGGGCAACTCACGGACAATGAAGCCGGGCAGTGCCGGTTCTGGCGAGAGAACGGCTACATCATCCTTCCGAAGTTGGTCGAAGATCGAGCGCTCGATCAGGTGTGGCAGGCCTACGAAGAGGCTGTCGAAACAGGCGTCATCACGCTAAAACCGGAATCGGCGAGCGAGGAGGATCCGTATCCCGGCAGGTTCCTTGACCCGCATCAACGTGTCGACGCGTTTTGTCAGATTCTGAGGCACGAGCGCCTGCTGCACTGGATCCGGCTGCTGATGGAGCGTGAACCTGAACCGTTCCAGACAATCACCTGTCACAAAGGTTCGCAGCAGGGTGCGCACTCAGACTCCATTCACATGACGACCTATCCACTCGGGTATTTGACGGCAGCCTGGATTGCCTTCGAAGATATTCATCCCGATTGCGGACCTCTGGTCTACTATCCTGGCAGTCACCGGCTTCCCTATCTCTTCAGCAAGGATGTCGGGATCTCGGAAGACGAATTCAAGGCGCGACGCTACGAGGCTTACCACGACAAGTACGAGCCTAGAATCCAGCAGCTAATAGCGGAGTACGGTCTTGAACCCAAATACTTTCACGCGCGGAAAGGGGACGTGCTGATCTGGCACGCGAATCTCATCCACGGCGGATCGATGCGCCGCAACATGCAGTTATCGCGAAAGGCTTTGGTTTGTCACTTCTTCGTGAAGGGTTCTTTTGCCTATCACGATCTCTCGGCGTCGGAAACGAAACCGTATTCTGGGACGTGTCTGCTGCGACCGCAGGATGAGCAGGCTGCTCTCCCGATGAAAACAGGCTGGTTCACACGGGCGTTGCGCTCGCTCAGAAACCACTAAGCGAAACTCCTCGCCTCATTCCCACTCGATCGTGCCGGGCGGTTTGTGCGTCACATCGTAGAAGACCGCTGCTATACCAGGCAGAGCTAGTAAACGCTGCGTAAGCTGCAGCAAGTTGTCGTTCCCCATGAGGACCACATCGGCTGTCATGCCGTCGACGGAATTGATGGGCCGGAGCACGATCGACTCTTGCGCGCCACTACTTCCGAGCGGTAAGAGCACTACGGGAAACTGCCACACCTGGTCTTCGAATCCTGTTTCGAGGCACGACCGCCGGACAATCGAATCCGCTTCACGAAGAATATCGAGCCTCTTTCTTGTGATGGCAGCGGCGAATACCTTAAGATCGGCGAGGGGGGCTTTGGCTCCGCACAAGGCGACCACGCGATTGATATCGGACCGGGAGTTGGTGAGCTCAGGCGCTGCCGTTTCGATATCGGCCATCGAGGGTGGCCGGTTGAGCGCAAGGACCTGTCGATAACTGCGCGCATCGCCTTGGACACCTACCGAACGCAACGGTAAGATCACGCCGTCGGGAATCGCCGAGACCGCCAACTCGTCCGGCGAGCAGAGGCACCGAATAGCCAGACCCGGGCCAGGAAACGGATGTCGCGCCAGAAATTTGGAGGGCAGCCCCAACTCCCGGCCGATCTCACGCACCTCGTCTTTGTAAAAAGAGGTGAGGGGCTCGATGATACGCCCTGCATCGATGAGCGCCTGAACGCCTGCTACACGATTGTGGTGAGTCTTGATAAGATCGGCCTTCGCGGTTCCTTTGGACTCGATCGTATCGGGGTAGATCGTCCCTTGCCCCAGAATCCAGTGACCGTCCATGAAGTGTTCGGTCGCGAGGATACGCTCCTGCACTTTCACAAACTGCTCGCCGATCGCGCAGCGCTTCGCTTCAGGATCTGTCAATCCTTCCAGAGCGGAAAGGAACTCCGCGTCCGCCTCATCGATCAGGAAATGTGTAGCTCCCAGTTCGCCGAAAACTGAGCGTACGAATTCACTCTCGTCTTTTCGCATCAGACCGGTATCGACATAGATGCCATAGACGCGCTCCGGACCCAGCGCCCGTAGGCAAAGGGTATAGGCGACAGTTGAATCGACGCCGCCACTCACGAAAAAGAACACGTTCCGATCACCGACCACTGAGCGGATTCGCTCTTCGACCACCGGGACGCGCTGCGCGATGTTCCAGTCTCTGACCGCCCCGCAGATGTCGAAGACAAAGTTTTCGAGCACCCGGCGGCCTGCGTGTGTGTGGATCACCTCAGGGTGAAACTGAATTCCGAAGAGCCGGCGTTCAGCGTCGGACATGGCCGCAACGCCCGAGATATCTGTCGAAGCGGTCACTCGAAATCCAAATGGAACCGCAGCCACGGAATCGAAATGGCTCATCCAGATCTGCGACTGATGGACGCCGGTCCAAAGGGGGTCGTCCTCCGTAACGGTGAGCTGCGCAATGCCATACTCGCCGCGCGTGCCCTTTTGGACTTGTCCGCCCAGGTGATGTGCGAGCAACTGATGCCCGTAGCAGATACCCAATACCGGCACGCCCGAACCGAAAATGCGGGGATCCACATCAGGGCAGCCCGGTTCGAGAACACTGGCCGGACCACCTGAAATGATGATTCCTTTGGGCGAGTTGAGTTCGGCGACGGGCGTTTCGCTGGGCTGCACGTCGGCGTACACCCCGAGTTCCCGGATTCTCCTCGCAATCAGGTGAGTATACTGCCCACCCGTATCGAGGACCGTTATCTGAGGCGCAGCAATCGCCGTCGAAACAAAATCAGAAAGAGATGCGTACTGAGCGGACAAGCTAGTTCAAGGAGCGAGCTCCGGTTACCGGAGACTCGCCCGCTGTTTCTCGAAATGTGCTTTCGACTGCGCAAGCAGGGTGCTCGCCTTTGGCATGGCTTCGAGCGCCTTCTGCACTTCAGGATCCTGCTCTACGCTGACCTTCTGCGAATCCTCGAAGCTGAAAGCCGTGACGTACATTTGAGCCCGCAGCTGGTCCCGTATCCAACTGTGATCGCGAGTCCAATCCGCTTCGGAGAACTGTACTCCGTTCTTCATCATGTAGTCATGCAAATCGTTCAACACGGTCTCGTCGGGCGTCCAGTCGGGCGGTAACTTGGTCGGGTGATTCGAAAAGTAGAATGCTGTGAAGTTGAAGAAAGAATCTTTGCGAACCGCCGCAACTTCGAGGGCATCCAGCTCGGGAGTCTTGAATTTCTCATCCGGAGTAATGCCTCCGCCGCCGTAAACAACACGGCCGAGATCGGTCTGCTTCACATCGGTTGGATCTTTAGTCTCGCCGCGCTTCCCATAATAGTAATCAAGAAACGAAATATGCGAGTAATCGCGCTGAATGAGCCGGCCGCTTGGAGTGTAGTAGTGCTGGGTCGTGAGAGCAAGTCCCGTGTTGTCGCTCAGGTTGTAAACGGTTTGCACAAGGCCTTTACCGAAAGTGGTGTCGCCCAGAATCCAGGCACGGTCGTGGTCCTGCAAGGCCCCGGCGACGATCTCCGCTGCGGACGCCGAATACCGGTTCACGAGAACAACAATCGGGTAGTTCTCGCCATACTCGCTGCCTCGCGCCAGATACGGCTTCTCGGAATAAGCTCGGCCCTTGTGTGAAACAACAACCTGCCCGCGGTCCAGCCAGTGACCCGCGACAGCTACACCTTCCTGAAGAAGCCCACCGGGGTTCTCGCGCAGATCCAGAATCAACCCTTTTAAATTACGTTCGCCGAGAGCTTTAAGATTATCCTCGACTTCCTTGCTGGTCGTCTCAGTGAACTGCTCGATCCGCATGTAGCCGATGCCGGGCCGCACGAAAAATGCCTTCGAAACGCTATTGCGTGGAATCTCATCGCGCACCAGATTGAAGGTCAACGGTTGCGACGAGCCTTCACGCGAGACTTTTACCTGTACCTTCGTGCCTTTCGGACCTTTCAACATCTCGGCGATCTCACTCGTGCTGAGCGTATCCACGCGCTTGTCGTTCACCTCTACCAGCATGTCGCCCGGCCGGATTCCGGCTCGGTAAGCAGGTGTTCCGCCAAACGGATGCACCACCATCGGCTTGCCCGTCCGGGGCTGCGCGCCGATAAGCATGCCGATTCCGTAGTACATCCCGTGCTGCTCTTCACGAAGCCCGGCGAACTCCTTCGGGTCGAAGAAATTCGAATGGGGATCAAGCGTTCGAAGCATACCCGGGATGGCTCCCCGGTAGATGCTCTTGTCCGGTGTCAGCTTGTCCGAGTAGTTTTGATCGACGAGATCGTAAACCTTGGTAAAGGACTCTATGCTCGCCTTCAGATCGTCGTCGGAAGTTGAGCTTGCGTTGTGTTGTCCGGCTTGAGAAGCTGCCGAGACGGGTTGTGGCCCGGGGCCAAAGAGGCCGCCCACAACAGCACAAGTGGCGAGAAAAAGAGGAACGTAGAGAAGATAACGCCGCTGGGACGACAAATGAACCTCCAGGGTCTGCCTCCAGTATAGACGTCCTGGCAGGGGTTTAGGGTCGGAAGTGCTAGCTAGAAAAGCGGGATTGATCCCGGTTTTAACTCACCGCCCGATCACGTTTTGCGAGGGCCGTCTCACTCCGGGCGGCTTTCTTCGGAACCTCGTCGAGCCGCTTGACCTGATCGCTAACGGAAACGAGGAACATAGGCTGCCTTGCGTTCTTCAAGAGATCGATAATCCGGTCTTGTTGATCCTCTAGGAAGATCGATTTTCCGTCGGTCAGAAGATGCAGCCTCGAGTCATTCGCGAGCACCTCAGCCAGCCGTCTTCCCATTTCACGTTGCAGGAAGCGCAGCACTCTGCGGATCTTCTGCAGCGAAAAACCCTTTCGACGGAGCTCGGCGATGACCGTGATCTCGATAACTTCTTCGGGGAGATAAATTCGCTTGTGCCCTTCATGTCGCGGCGACACGACCTTCCGTTCATCCCACCACTGCAGCTGCCGGAGGCTGACCTGGGCAATTCTGGCAACATCCGTACTCGTATAAGTCCTTGAGGACTGCGGTAAATCAGGACGGACTTTTCGTGTTTTGAACATGACGCCCCGTTTGCGTTCTGAGTTGTAACGGCTCCCAAGATTGTACTAGAGATTCCACCGGTGTCAAGCGCGCTTTTCAGGGAGCCGCGCTGGTGCGCGGCTCGCTTAACCGCCGCCGACAAACTCGACGATTTCGAGTTGCGAGCCCTCAGGAACCGCAGCGTTTGCCCAGTCGCGTTTGCGAACAATTGACTTGTTCAACTCGACGGCCACACGTTCAGACGTGACACTCAGCCAATCAAGAAGAGAAGAAACCGTTTGATTTGCGGGAACGAATCTGGATTCGCCGTTGATGAAGACGCGAACGTTAAGAGTTTCCACGGCGGGTTGCATCACTGACTGAATTATATGAATGTTCCGATTGCTACTCTGATAGTAAATCAGCCATGCCAACCACTTACGCTCAGACTTGGTTTCCTGTTCTGGTTCAGATCATTATCGCCATTGCAGTTGCCGGTGGGATGATCGGGTTGTCTTCTGTGCTTGGCCGCCGCGTTCGCGACCCGATAAAGTCGTCGCCATACGAGTCCGGGATGGTTCCCGTGGGCAATGCGCGCGAACGGTTCTCGGTTAAATTCTACCTGGTGGCGATGGTTTTCATCTTATTCGACATCGAAGCTATATTTCTTTATCCCTGGGCCGTCGTTTACAGGCAATTCAAGTTGTTCGCCTTCTTTGAAATGCTCCTTTTTGTGGCGCTTGTGCTGTGCGGATTTTTCTACATTTTAAAGAAGGGCGTGTTGAATTGGTCTAGTGACGAGGCACGCGAGGCGGCTGCTGCGGCAGCTGCGGAGGCTAAGCGTGCTGCCTGAGATCCTGGCGGAAAACGCAGTTGCCCTGCAAATCAATCAGCAGATTCCCGATGCGATCGTAGGTGCTAAAAACGAAGTAGACGGGCCGGTCTTTTACATCGATCCAAAGCAGATCGAAGCAGTTGGCACTTTCCTAAAGTTGAAGCTGGATTTTGAGCAGTTGGCCGGTATTACGGCGGTGGACTGGTGGCCGCGCGCGCCCCGTTTTGAGGTGGTTTACCTTATTCACTCTTACAAGAACAATAAACGGGTAAGGCTGATGCTGCAGATTGCCGAGGGTGAGTCGCTCGATACGCTTAGCTTCGTGTGGCGCAGCGCCAACTGGTACGAACGCGAAGTTTTTGATCTCTTCGGCATCCCGTTTCGAAATCATCCGAACCTGGAGCGCATCATGATGCCCGCCGACTGGGAAGGACATCCACTTCGCAAAGATTACCCGGTTCACGGCCACAAGTACTCCTATCAGGACGAGTAAAAATCAGTAGCAAGTTGGAAGGAGAACGCTGTCTTACAGGAATCACTCATGAAGGAAGACTACGCCCGAGTCGCATCTCTTGATCCGGAGCACGAGTTAGCGGTAGACGATCCGTCAAGAACAGAGTACGCAGGCCCACGCCCGAGCGGCGCGCGACGTATGACGCTGAACATGGGCCCGCAGCACCCCTCGACCCATGGCGTGCTGCGTGTGGTTCTCGAACTCGACGGCGAAACGATCATCAATGCACGGCCGGAAATAGGCTACCTGCACACCGGGATCGAAAAGGAATTCGAAGCCAAGAAATACGGCCAGGGTACGCCGCTCAGCGATCGAGTCGATTATCTTTCCAATTTAAATAACAATCTTTGCTATGCGCTGGCGGTGGAGAAGCTGCTGCAGCTCGAGATCCCGCCCATGGCGCAATGGATGCGTGTCCTGCTGTGTGAACTGCAGCGCATCTCGAGCCACCTGGTCTGGCTGGGCACCCATGCGCTCGATATAGGCGCCATGAGTGTTTATTTCTACTGCATGCGGGAACGCGAAGAGATCCTGAAAGTCTTCGAGATGTTTTCCGGCCAGCGCATGATGACAAGCTACATCCGGATTGGCGGACTAGCCCTGGAGCCTCCGAGAGGATGGGAGAAAGCGATCGCGAAGCTGGCTGACCGGCTCGCGCGCGGAGTTGACGAATATTACAACCTCCTTTCTTCCAATCCGATCTGGTTGAACCGGACCAAAGGAGTCGGTGGCTTGCCACTCGAGTTGATGATCGACTTGGGCGTCACCGGCCCGCTGCTCAGGGCAGCCGGGATGAGGCAGGATGCTCGCAAAGACAACCCTCACTCCAGTTACGACAAGTTCCAGTTTGAGGTTCCGACCCGGACGGCAAACGATGTCTATGCGCGATACGAGGTGCGTATGGAGGAAATGCGGCAAAGCGTCGGCATAGTACGGCAGGCGCTCGCTGGTATGCCTTCAGGGCCGTGGCAGGCAGATGCCCCGCACATTCTGCTGCCCGATAGGGAAAAGATGAAGACTCAGATGGAGTCTCTGATCTACCACTTCAAGATCGTCACGGAAGGATTCCGGGTCCCTGAAGGGTCGGTTTATCAGGTGGTCGAGTCCCCGCGCGGCGAACTGGGCTACTTCATCGTGAGCGATGGTACCGCCAATCCGCATCGCGTGTTTATGCGGACTCCGAGCTTCGGAAATCTCCAGGCGCTTGGCGCGATGCTCGAAGGTGTGCTCATTTCGGACTCTATTGCCTCCATGGGCAGCATGGATTTTGTGCTGGGAGATGTAGATCGTTAGCTATGACGTTTTCGCCAGAGCTGGAAGCAAGATTTGAAAAGCTGCTGAACAGCTACCCACCCGGGCGACAGCGCTCGGCCGTGGTGCCGATGCTCCTTTACGCGCAGGATGAGGTTGGCAGCATCACGCAGGAACTGGTAAATGAGGTGGCAAGGCGCTGCGAAATTACGCCGCTGCAAGTCGATGAGGTAATCGGCTACTATTCGATGCTCCACCGCAAACCGCTCGGTAAGTTTCATGTGCAGGTGTGTACGAACATTGCTTGCCAGGCCGTAGGTGCGGAAGAGCTGATGGAGCATGCCAGCCGCACACTCGGTTTGAAAAACAAGCAGGTTTCGCCCGACGGACTGATTTCACTCGAAGAGGTGGAGTGTATGGGCGCTTGCTCCTGGGCGCCGGCTATCCAGATTAATTACGATTTTCATCACTTTGTCACTCCAGAGCGCTTTGATCGGCTGATACAGGCGTTACGCGAGGGCAATTACAGGAAGGCTGACGCACAGCCGCTTTCCGCTTAGGACGACCATGCGCTACAACGAACCAAGTCCCTTAGAGGTCAGAGTCATCTCGCAAAGATTCGACCTGCCCAATTCGGCATCGATTGACACTTATTTGGCAAACGACGGCTACGTGGCAATCAAAAAGGTTGTCGGAATGACTCCAGAGGCGATCATCGACGAGCTGAAGGTTTCCTCGCTTCGCGGACGTGGCGGCGCGGGTTTTCCTACCGGCATGAAGTGGAGTTTCGTTCCCCGCACGACCGGTAAGCCGACTTACGTGATCTGCAACTCGGACGAGAGCGAACCGGGCACTTGCAAAGACCGGCTTCTGATGGAGAATGACCCGCACCAGCTGATCGAAGGCATGATGATTGCGGGCTGGACGATCAAATCGAACAAGGGCTACGTTTTCATTCGCGGCGAGTACCGCTACCTGATTGAAATCGTCGATCGGGCGATCGCGGAAGCTTACGAACGGGGTTATCTCGGAAAAAACATTCTCGGTTCCGGCTGGGATTTCGACCTTTACACGCACACCGGGGCCGGCGCTTATGAATGCGGAGAAGAATCGGCTCTGCTCGAGTCACTCGAAGGCAAACGGGGCATTCCGCGGCTGAAACCCCCGTTTCCGGCGGTTGTGGGCGCCTTTCAATCGCCTACGATTCTGAATAACTGCGAGACGTTTTCGGCCGTACCTGTCATCTTCCGGAACGGTGGAGCATGGTATGCCGAACTTGGTACGCCAAAGAATGGCGGCACCAGGTTGACCTGCGTTTCCGGGCACGTAAACAAGCCCGGTGTGTACGAGCTTCCGATGGGTTTTCCCATGATGCGGCTGATCAACGAAGTCTGCGGCGGAGTCCGGAACGGTAAGAAGCTGAAAGCTGTGATTCCGGGCGGTTCTTCGTCTCCCGTGCTACGTGCCGATGAATGCGATATCCCGTACGATTTCGATTCACTGGCCAAGGCGAAAACGATGGCGGGATCAGGTGGGCTGGTGATTCTGGATGAAGACACCGATATCGTGGCTGTCGCCCTGCGCACCATCAAGTTCTATGCGCACGAGAGCTGCGGGTGGTGTATCCCATGCCGCGAGGGAACCACTTGGCTTAAGAAGATTTTGACGCGCTTCCATGAGGGCGGCGGCGTACAGTCTGACATCGATCTCATTGGCGAGCTCTCGAACAATATGTTGGGGAGAACCTTCTGCGCCCTGGGCGATGCGGCGGCTATGCCGACCACCGGTTTCATCACGAAGTTTCGCGGCGAGTTTGAAGAGTATTTAAGGAAGTCGGAAACCACCCTGGCAGCGCCAGAGCTGGTCTCCATCTAAGTAACTTATTATGGCTGACCCAGTCAAGTTTACGATCGACGGCCAACAATTGCAGGCGGCTCCCGGAACGCTGCTTATCAATGCAGCGAAAGAGGCGGGTATCTCGATCCCCGCGTTTTGCTATTACGATAATCTTTCGCTGCAGGCGGCTTGCCGCATGTGCCTGGTGGAAGTAGAGAAAACCCCGAAACTCCAGGTAGCATGCACACTGCCGGTAGCCGAGGGCATGGTGGTTCATACCGATTCGCCGCAGGTGCGCCAGGCGCGTAAGGGAACCCTGGAATTTTTGCTGACGAATCACCCGCTGGATTGTCCGGTATGCGACAAGGGCGGCGAGTGCGAGTTACAGGACATGGTCTTCCGGTATGGAGCTGGCGAGAGCCGCTTTCGGGAAGACAAGATACACGTTGATGAGAAGCAGTGGTCGCCCATCGTGTTCTACGATGCGCCACGCTGCATTCTCTGCTATCGGTGCGTGCGGATATGCGGTGAAGGGCTGGGCGTGAGTGCGCTCGGCATTGGGAATCGCGGTTCTGCGGCTGAAATCGTGCCCAATCGGGGCGATCACCTCGAATGTGACGAGTGCGGCGCCTGCATCGACATTTGTCCGGTGGGCGCTCTTACATCCGGCCCCTATCGCTACAAAACGCGTCCTTGGGAAATGGAGCATGTGGGGACGGTTTGCACGCACTGCTCGAACGGGTGCAAGACAACCCTTGGGGTCCGGAACGGCCACATTATCCGCGCAAACAACCGCGATCGATCGGGTGTGAACGGCGAGTTTCTGTGCGTCAAAGGCCGGTACGCATTCGATTTCAACGAGAGTTCCGATCGCTTGACATCGCCGCTAGTAAGAACGAACGGCGAACTGAAGCCGGTTTCCTGGGCGATTGCGCTCGCGACCGTTGCAAAGAAATTTACCGAACTGCGGGCCAGGAATGGCCGGTTGGGGATCATCGGATCGAATCACACTTCGAACGAAGAGAACTACTTGCTGCAGAAGTTCGCACGCACCGTGCTGAAGACTTCGAACATCGATCATCACCGGACGGGCGATATCGCCACGTTGATGGATAGCCTGCATGGACGATCGGGTGCTCTGGCGCATACGCAGGATTTGTTTACGGCCAAGGCTGTTCTCGTCATCGACAGTGACCTCGCGCAGGAGCAGCCGCTGCTCGCGTATCTGTTGCGCTCGAACTGGCGGCTCAACAAAGGCCATGTTTACGCGGTTACACCGGGTCCGGTACGGGAAGACAACTACGCCACGGTTGCGCGATCCGAGCCGGGCAAGGAGTTCGAAGTGCTCGGAAATTGGCGCGAACAGCTGGCAAAAGAACCAGAACTGGTGATTGTATTCGGCGGAGCAATCAAGGGCGAAGCGGTCCGGCAGCTGGTTGCTTTTGGCGATTCGCTGAATATTCCGGTGAAGTACGTGTGCCTGGTCGACTACTCCAATTCGCGCGGCGCATCGGATATGGGGCTTCTGCCCGATCTGCTGCCCGGCTATCAACCAGTTGCGGATGCCGGCCTGGAACCGGGGCTTAACTATGATCAGATGCTCGCCGACCCGAACCTGGAGGCGCTGTGGGTAGTGGGTGGGAACCCGCTCTCGCGCCAGACTCTGGCCCCGCCGCAGGCTTTTGTGGTAGTTCAGGACCTGTTTCTGACCGAGACGGTGCGCCGCGCGGACGTGGTCTTACCGGCGTCTTCGGCGTATGAAAAGAACGGAACCGTAACCAATGTCTGCGGTGACATCCAGAAGCTGTCGAGAGGTCCAAAGACGATGGGCACCAAGCCGGATTTCGACATTATCGCGCTACTCGCCAAGGAGATGCGAGCCGATTGGGGCGTTTTGAAGCCGGATAGTGTTCTGGCGGAGATCCGGCAAACCGTGCATGGCTATGATGTGCCGCTTCCTGTCATCGAGACCGGGGGGGCCGCGCCCACATCTCCGTTGAATGGGCGGGTCGAGTTCAAAGGGCATCCTGAACTAATTCGTCCGGCCGGCAATACGCTTTATACGTCGGGCACGCTGGGCCGGTATTCGAAGATGTTGAATTCGATCATCGAGTCTCCCGGCGCTTTGTACCGGGATCCGCATATCGAACCGGTCACAAAGCCGGGCAGCGTGCAAGAGGAAGCCGTAGTGAGCCACGAGCGATGAACTTCATCCTGGTAAGCCTCATCAAGATCGCCATCGTATTCGCAGTCTTCATGACGACGCTCGCCTATCTGCAGTGGATCGAGCGTAAGGTTCTGGGCCACATCCAAGCGCGCACAGGCCCGCTGCGGGTAGGGCCGCATGGCCTGATGCAACCCATGGCGGACGTTTTTAAGCTGTTGACCAAGGAGGACCTTTTACCGCCTTACGTCAACCGCTTCTTCTACCTTCTTGCTCCCTTTATCGCGGTTTGCCTGGCGTTGATCTCGATCTCGATCATTCCGTTTGGACCGGAAGTAAACATTCTGGGAACGCGGACATTCATGCAGATCAGCGATGTCAATGTGGGTATCCTGTTTGTGCTTGCGATCAGTTCGGTGAGCGTATACGGGATCGCTTTGGCGGGCTGGTCCTCGAATAACAAGTACTCGCTGATCGGCGGGTTGCGCAGCAGCGCGCAGATGATCAGTTATGAATTGCCTTTGACGCTCGCCATCGTGGCGCCGCTGCTACTGGCAAATCATCTGAGTTTCCGAGGCATCTCCGACAGCCAGGCCGGCTATTATCTGGGATTCATTCCGCGCTGGAGCATCTTTCAGATGCCGTTCCCGCAGATTTTCGGGTTCATCATCTTCATGATTGCCGGATTTGCCGAGACAAACCGCGTTCCTTTCGATCTGCCGGAAGCGGAAAACGAGCTGGTTGCCGGATTCCATACCGAGTACAGCAGCATGAAATTCGCCTGCTTCTTCATGTCGGAATACGCGAACATGGTGACGATTTCGTGTGTGGCGACCCTGCTCTTTCTGGGTGGCTGGCATCCCTTCTTTCCGGCGCCCTATTCGAACTGGGTGCCCACTCTGCTGTTCGTTGTGGCGGCGCTGGGGTTCTTCTTTGAAGCGATCCAACCCGCGCGGCGGGCCGATCGGATCACGATGCCCATCTTTGGGGTGGCTGCACTGGTGCTCGCGGCGATCTGGGCGATCCCACTTCTACAGGTCGTCCTCGTGCCCGTTTTCTGGTTCGCAGCAAAGGCGGGCTTCATCCTCTTCGTTTATATCTGGGTGAGGGGAACGCTGCCGCGATTCCGCTATGACCAGCTCATGCATTTCGCCTGGACTTTTCTGTTTCCAGTCGCGCTTATCAATCTACTGATCACCGCCTTCTGCGTTGCGGTGTTCTAGGGCGCCGGGCATCCTATGGACACAATTCTTTTCATCGTCTTTGCAATCGTTGCCGTTGTATGCGCGTTCAATCTCGTGCTGCAGAAGCATCCGATTTCAAGTGCTCTTTCGCTCATCGGGGTTATGGGTTCGCTGGCTGTGCTTTATCTGCTGCTCGGAGCGGAGTTTTTGGCAATGGCTCAGATGATCGTCTACGGCGGGGCGGTGATGGTGCTCTTCATCTTCGTTATCATGCTGCTGAATGCCGGGACCGAGAAAGCGAGCGGCAAATCGTGGTTTGCGCAAGTAGCCGGGCTACCGCTGCTGCTGGCCTTCGTCGCTGTGATGGGATTCATGATCCGGGCCGGGATTGCGAACACACGCGGCGTTGAATTCGGCAGCTGGGTGGGCGGAACGGCCGAGCGCATCGGGCAGCTTCTCTTCACGCAGTATCTGCTTCCGTTTGAGGTGATATCGATACTGATTTTGATCGCGATTCTCGGCGCGGTCGTACTGGCAAGACGGGAGATCGACTGACATGGCACATATACCGGTGTCCTGGTATCTGATGTTGAGCGCGATTCTTTTCACCCTGGGCGTAGCAGGGTTTGTATACCGCAGAAGCGTGATCACTGTTTTCATGTCGATCGAGCTGATGTTGAACGCGGTGAACCTGAGTTTTATCTCCTTTTCTTACCAGATGCACCGCATTGACGGCCATATTTACTCGTTTTTCGTGATGGTCGTGGCGGCGGCGGAGGCTGCTGTGGGTCTCGCGATCATCCTCACTATCTTTAAAAACCGCGGCACGCTTCAGATCGACGAAATCGATTCCATGAAGCTGTAGCCGCAGCGCACACCCAAAAAATGACTCTCTGGCTCATACCTCTTCTTCCGCTGCTCGGGTTTCTGCTGAACGGATTGTTCGGGCGACGGCTCACAAAACCCGTCGTTAACGTGATCGCAATCGGATCGGTTGCCCTATCGTTCTTTTATGTGCTGTTCGTGCTCGCCAAGCTCTGGCCGCTGAACGAAAACTTCTCGGAACATTACTTTACCTGGATTCAGAGCGGTTTTCTGCAGGTCGGGTTTGACATGACCGTAGACCGGCTAACGGCAGTGATGCTGTTGATCGTGACCGGGGTTGGGCTGCTGATCCACATCTACGCCGTCGGCTACATGGCGCATGAAGAAGGGTACGCGCGGTTTTTCAGCTACTTCAACCTGTTCATGTTTTTCATGCTGGTTCTGGTGCTGGCTTCCAACCTGCTGCTGCTGTTTGTGGGCTGGGAGGGCGTCGGGTTGTGCAGCTATCTGCTGGTCGGGTTTTACTTCAAGGAGACCTGGGCGAGCAATGCGGCGAATAAGGCGTTTATTGTCAACCGAATCGGCGACTTCGGTTTTTTGCTGGGCATGCTCTTAACGGTGGTTGCGTTCCATACGCTTGATTTCGGGCGGATTGCGGCCGCAATGGCGAATATGCCCGCTGGGCTGACGAGCGGGACGATTACGGCGATCGCGCTGCTGCTGTTTGTTGGCGCTACGGGTAAATCGGCGCAGATTCCGCTCTATGTGTGGCTGCCGGACGCGATGGCCGGACCGACGCCGGTTTCGGCGCTCATACACGCGGCGACGATGGTGACGGCCGGCGTGTATATGGTTGCACGCATGTCGTTCCTTTATAATCACGCACCCTCGGCGATGGAGGTGGTGGCGGTGATTGGGCTGCTCACGGCAGTGATGGCTGCCACTATCGGCATGACGCAAAATGACATTAAGAAAGTGTTTGCCTACTCGACGGTTTCGCAGCTCGGGTACATGTTTCTGGGCGCGGGCGTAGGTGCTTATTCGGCGAGCATCTTTCACGTGATGACGCATGCCTTCTTCAAAGCCCTTCTGTTTCTGGGAGCAGGCAGTGTGATTCACGGCCTGGGCGGCGAACAGGATCTGAGGAATATGGGCGGTTTACGGAAATACATGCCCATTACCTGCATCACTCTGGCGGTGGCCAGCCTGGCTATCTCGGGAGTGCCGGGATTTTCGGGCTTTTTCAGTAAAGACGCGATCTTGTCGGCAGCGTACACGCACGCTCCCTGGATGTTCTGGGTAGGCGCCATCACGGCCGGCATTACGGCGTTCTACGTGTTCCGGGCCTTCTTCCTGGCGTTTTTCGGCGAGTATCGCGGGCATCACCATCCTCATGAATCGCCGACGAGCATGACGTTCCCGCTAATTGTGCTGGCGGTGCTGGCGGCCGGCGGCGGATTCATCGATATCCCGAAGTTCCTGTCACCCGGATTTCCCATGGCGGAGCATGAAAACGTAACGGCGATGGTCATCTCGGCCTCGTTCGGGATCCTGGGAATTCTGGTGGCGTTCTACCTCTACGTTCTGCAGCCGAGGATGGCCGAGTCTCTCAAGAATGCGGCAGGTCCGGTCTACACGCTGGTGTTCAACAAATATTATGTCGACGAGTTTTACTCGGGCGTCATCGTGAAACCGCTCGAAGCGATCTCGCGAGTGGTGCTCTGGCGCGGCGTGGATGAGGGTGTAATCGATACGGGCCTGGTCAACGGTTTAGGACGTGTCGTACGAGGTTGGGGTGGGCTGTTCCGCAGGCTGCAGTCGGGCAGTATACGAAATTACGCGACGTGGGTGCTGGCTGGTTCAGTGCTGGTGATCTTCGTCATTGGACTGTTCGGAGGAGGGCGATGAACTTGCTTTCCCTGACACTGTTTCTGCCGCTTATCGGCTTCTTTGCCGTGCTTTTTACGCCGCGCGACTCGAAGGCGCCGTATGCTGTTGCCCTGCTGACTACGGTGCTGACGTTCTTTGCTTCGCTGGGCCTGATCGGGCCTGTGGGAGGCGAAAGCGGAGCGCAGTTTACGTCCGTGATCAACCGGATGTGGACGGACACTCCGGGATTACAGATTCGCTTTCACCTGGGTGTGGATGGCATCAATCTGTGGCTGGTTCTTCTGACGACGCTGCTGCTGCCGATCGGGGTCTGGTTTGCGGAAAGTGTGATCAGAGACCGGCGAAAGAACTTTTTCGCGCTGCTGCTGCTGTTCGAGTTCGGGTTGATCGGCGTGTTTACGGCACTCGATCTCTTTGTGTTCTATGTGTTCTGGGAAGTGGCGCTGGTACCGATGTACCTGATGGTGGGGAGCTGGGGAAGCGGGCTGCGCGGTCCGGCCTCGGTCAAGTTTTTCGTTTACACGATGCTCGGTTCGGTGCTGATGCTCGGATCGATTCTCTACCTGCACAGTTACACGGGGACGTTCGACTACGTGGAAATCCTGCGGGGCATGAATTCGGGCACGATCACGCTGCCGAGTTCGCAGCAGTTGATTCTCTTTCTCGGGTTTTTCGCTGCGTTCGCGGTGAAAGTGCCGATCTTTCCACTGCATACCTGGCTGCCCAATGCGTACACGCAGGCTCCTGCGCCGGCCACTTTTCTGCTGGCTGCTGTGATGTCGAAGATGGGAACGTATGGCCTGCTTCGCTACTGCCTGCCGCTGACTTCAGCTGGCGCACATGCCTGCGCGGGCTGGGTCATCGTGCTCGCGATCATCGGGATTATTTACGGCGCGCTGCTGGCGCTGATTCAGACCAACATCAAGCGGTTGATTGCATATTCTTCGATCAGCCACCTTGGTTTTGTCGTGCTTGGGATCTTTTCTTTCCGGCAGCAGGGCGCGGACGGGGCGGTGTACCAGATGCTTGCTCACGGAGTATCGACGGGCGCGCTCTTCCTGCTGGCCGGCTATCTTGAGCAGCGGAGGGGATCGCTCGAGATTGCGGATTTCGGGGGTGTAGCGAACATTGCGCCTGGTCTTTCGACGGCGTTCATGATTGCGCTACTGGCAAGCATCGGACTGCCAACCTTGTCTAATTTCGTCGGAGAGTTTCTGATTCTGCAAGGGGCCGCGCTCGCCAAGTTTACCTGGGCTGTGTGGGCCGCCATCGGGGTAATCCTCTCCGCCGCGTACATGTTGTGGATGTATCAGAGAACGTTTCTGGGCACCCGGAGCGAGGGAGAGCGGGTCTTCCGAGACCTGAGCCTGAGAGACTGGGCGCCTCTGGTTCCGCTGATCCTGATGATGGTGTGGCTGGGAAGTTATACGCAGTCGTTCATGCCGAGGATCACGACGGCGACGTCACATTTACTCGAGCAGACGAACGTGAACAATCAGTATCGAGTGTCCGCGCCGAGGGGCGCCGCCGAGGTGGCCGATGTTCGCTAGTTTTCTTCCGACAGGCGTGGACTACCTGCGTTTTCTGCCTGAGATCGTGTTGACGATCTTCGGGATCGCGATCATGCTGCTCGAGGCGGTAATGCGGCCGGAAGCCAAGAGAACATCGCTTGGCGGGATTGCGGTAGTGGGCCTGATTGCTGCGTTTCTGGCTAATGTCTGGGCGGGGCAGAATGACGGGCCTGCGTTTTCGAACATGATCGTGGTCGACGGCTACGGAACCTTTTTCCGCGGGCTGGTGCTGGTCGTCGGTGTGCTGTGCGTGCTTACGTCCTTCAGCTATCTGCGAGCCGAGAAGGCGCAAACGGGCGAATACTACTCGCTGATTCTGTTTTCGGTTGTGGGCCAGTGCATCCTGGCGACGGCGAGCGATTTGATTATGGTGTTTATCGGGCTCGAGATCTCGTCGATTGCGACTTACATCCTGGCCGGTTATCTGCGCGACGACCGGCGCAACAACGAATCGGCATTGAAGTACTTTCTGCTCGGCTCATTCGCGACGGCGTTTCTGCTATACGGAATTGCGTGGATCTATGGGCTGACAGGATCGACGAATCTGGATCAGATCCGAAGCGCGCTCGACCAGGGATCGAAGTCTTCACTGCTGGCGGGGTTGGCGGCGGGGCTTTTATTTGTCGGGTTTGCGTTCAAGGTTTCGGTGGTGCCATTTCAGATCTGGGCGCCCGACGTGTATCAGGGCGCAGCCGCTCCGGTGAGCGCATTCATGTCGGCGGGTCCGAAGGCGGCGGCCTTCGCGGTGTTCTTCCGGGTCTTCATGATTTCGTTCCGGCCGATCAACGGACGCTGGCTGTGGCTGGTGTGGGGCTGCGCGTTGGCAACGATGATCGTGGGCAACTTCGCGGCTCTCCTGCAGACGAATGTGAAACGCCTGCTGGGCTACAGCTCGATTGCGCATGCCGGATACGTGCTGGTGGCGTTGGCTGCGAGTTCGCAGATCGGTGTAGCGGCGGCGATGTTCTATCTGGCTTCGTACGCGCTGATGAACATCGGAGCATTCGCCGTGGTAAGCCACATCGCCGCGCGGCACGAGCGCTACGTCAAGATCGACGACCTGGCGGGTTTAGGACGACGCGAACCGGTGACGGCGGCGCTGCTCGCGGTCTTTGTCTTTTCACTCATCGGCGTGCCCTTGACGGGCGGGTTCTTCGCGAAGTTTTACGTCTTTCAAGCGGCGCTCGACTCGCATCTGATCTGGCTGACGGTGATCGGACTGATTAACAGCGCAATCGCGGCTTACTACTATTTGAAGATCATCGTTGCGATCTACATGCGGGAGCCGAATGAGGGCACCGAGCAACTGCCGGCTCCGGCGGCGAGCCTGCGCGTGGCAATCTGGGCGAGCGCGATCGGGGTCCTCATTCTGGGCATCTTCCCGGGCACTCTGTTGTCGTTCGCATCGTCGTCGGCAGCGATGTTTCGCTAATTTACTTACCGCTTTAGAAAAAGGTTTCGGGGCCGGTAGGAATTTGAGGGCGAAAACGCCCCGAATCTTCCGGTCACGCGTCTTTGCAAAACATCTAAACTCTTCAGCTGCAATCGATTGTGCGCTTCTGTGTGGTAGTCGAAAACGTGCTGCTGGTACACTTCATCCGGGAATGAAAGTGAAAAAGGGTCCGTTTTGAGCAGTTTTCACTCGTTTTGAGGGGGTTTCCGAGACGAAACCGAGGCGAAACTGGGCCAATTTTGGCGGTAATAACGGCCCCGCGGTTCTCTCGCTCTCACCCCACGAAGCTCGGAACTCAGGCGCAGACTGGAACTTACTTTGACTCAATCCAGCGGGCTGAGTAGAGTTCGATACTTCCAGCTTCTCTTGCCGCCAGCAGCGAATCATTTGGGGCCAAGCCGGTCCACCAGTAGTTCCAGGTTGGCACTCCGCGAGAAGGCTTGGCGGGCAATGCTCCCGTCTCTGCGAGACTGACGACACGTTCTATGCGCCGATCACGAATTCGCACTCGATACCAAGCACCGTTTCGTTCGCCGCTCCCAAAGTAAATACTCTGTCCGTCGTGTGCCCAAGCAGGATTGAACGAAGGCATTTCTGTCAGGGTCGATCGGCGGCATGACTTCGGGTCATACAGTGTAATTCGCGCTCGCGAATCAAGCGCGGCAATGAATCGTCCGTCGGGGGAACATCGCGGACTCCAAAGACCCTCCGACCCGGGCAATGCGGCGAGCTTGCGGCTGGCGCAATTGAACCGATAGAGTGAACTCTTTGAATCAAAGGCTCCCAGAATCAGCGAAGCGCCGTCGGGCGACCATGCCGGTTCAGCAAGCCCACTGGGTTCCGTCGAAATAACGCGTTCAAGAGCGCCACCGTCGCGGCCGGCAATGAAAATCGAAAATGGCTGACCAGGCGACCCACCGACGAATGCAATTCTGGTCCCGTCCGGTGAAATGACCGGCAGCATGGCCATCATGCTTGGAGGCGAGATTTGTAGCCGGTGAGTGCCATCGGCTGCGGCACGCCATAGTGCATGATCCGGATAAGAGCTGTAGGTCAACCATTTGGCATCTCTCGAAAAGTCGAGGTGCGCCCCCGAGACACCAGGCAGAAACGACTCAAAGCGTCCCGACCTCGTATCGTATTTGAGGAGCAACGTTCGTTCCAACATTCCAAGAAACAGCACTCGCTTACCGTCCGGGCTTGGTGTGGGAAGAAAACATTGAATCGGCCCCGTTGTCAGTGGTACCGGCCCTGGCATCGATCCACCAAGCCAGGGTTTTCGCTCAGAAAGGGACCAAATGTGAGAGACACCTCCGTCTATGCGCGAGAACAGATAGTATCTTCCATCGGGCGTCCATTGACCGTCGCCCTGCTGATTCTTCAAATCAGGGAACAGCGGATGCGCTTTGCCTCCGGTCGAAGGGATCTCCCAGATTGCGGAATCTTTTAGCGCAACGCCGTGATGAAGGGTGAACCGGATCGTAGCCCCGTTCGGCGACCACCGGAGCCCCGAAGCAACGCCAGGCAGGTCCGCCAGTTTCCGACCGGCGGTCTCGTCAATTGGAGCAATCCCTATTTGCTTCTCAAACGCATAGACAATCTCGCTGCCATCGGGCGACCATGATGCATCGTGCGCCCGTAGGCCGAACGTCCGTGGCGACCCTCCGCCGAGTGGCTGAAACCAGATTGGGACGGGCCTTGTCCATCCCTCGTCAGATTCTCTGACCTCCGATGGCGCAAGCAGCAATTCGCTGCGGTCCGGCGAAATGTCTAGCGGGCTCATGTCTCGATTTGCGATCGGCAAGGACTCGCGTTCCCCGCCTTTTATAGAGACTTGATAGGTTCGCCAATGAGAAAGGTTTGGCTGTGTTGGTGAAGCATAGAACACCCGCACGCCATCGGTTACCAATTCGTTCTTCGACTCCCCGTCGTTGGTAAGCTGAACCTGGTCAGCAAGGCTGGGGACGCGTGTTGATTCGTAGTACCAGACAGCCAGGAGCACAGCGCTTACAGCGACGGCAGCTCCGGTGAGCCACGGCCAAGCAAGTCTGAATCGCCTTGACTCGGTCGCAGTTTGAGAGGGTTTGTTAAGCAGGCCGGGGTTTGCACTGGCAATCTCAACGACCTCCCCGACAAATTGATACCCGTGGCCCGGCACGGTGGCAATGAACCGATGGTCCTTCGGACGATCTCCGAGAATCCGCCGGACACAAAAAATTGTTTGAGTGAGATTGGCCTCTTCGACGGTCAGACTCTGCCAGACACTCGAGAAGAACTCGTCTTTATGAACCAGCCTCCCCCTGTTCTGTACGAGGAGGAGCAAGGTATCGAAAGCTTTGCTCGTCAAGGCAACGGGTTCGCCATCCCTAAGCAGTGTGCGAGCTTCGTAATCCAACAAGAATGACCCGAAAGCGTAGCCCGGCATTATTCGCGGCGCCCCCTGCGGAAAATTTGAGACGATCTGAGCCTCATTTGAGAATATTTGATCTTTTCGATGGGACTCTGAGACGTTCGGCGAACTATGCTCAGCACGTGCTCCGGCGATCACTCGACGATCTTCGGGTCAAGCACAATGAACAAATCATGGGAGGCATGATGTTAGCTCGCAAGTTGATGCTCGTTTCGATCCTGGTAGGTGCTGCCGCATTTCCGCCGGCAGTCCCGGCGGCAGATCAAGATCACGATCAGCCGTACTCGGTTGCCAGTCTGGATGGCGAATTCGCGCTGGTAGGTACGTACACAGGCGGAATAGCCCGGCAGCTCGGTGTCGTCCACTTCAACGACGGAGATGTGAGCGGGTACTTGCGCGTCAACGTGCAAGGCGTCACTCCGACGCAGAGGGTTGTTGTGTACCTTGCATTCGCCGGCACCACGACCATGGCGGACGACGGGACAGGAGTCGTTACACTCACGGTCACTTATCCGGACGGATCACTACACCCAGCGACGCTCGATACCTTGGTAACCAAGGCGCAGGAGAGCAGAGGCAACAAAATAGCGACGGAGATCGCAACGATGCAGCGCGACACGCCAGCCTTGAGTCCCGGAGCGCTCATTGTGGGCACCCTAACGAGGCGGCCCCAATGATCTCAGGGGTTCTTGCAAAATCGAGGTGCTAGCTCCGCTGCGATGCGACCGTGTTGTTCGGGATAATCCCAAACACGGTTCGGCTTTCTTTCGGAACACGTATTCAGCTTCGCCGCAACCTTTACACGAGCGAAAAATCAGAAAATTCGAGTGAGCTGGCGGATGGTTTCGACGGTTTGGAGGCGCGGGTGGCCGGACGGAAGAGCGGAGAGTTCGAGGCTCCAGGTTCTCGGGTGGGGAACGAAGACGGCGTTCAGGCCCGCACTGAGCGCGGGGCAAATATCGGACTTGGGCGAGTTGCCGATCATCCAGGTATCTTCGGCGACGAAGCCTCGCTCCTCGGTAAGGCTGCGATAGGCAGGTTCGTTTTTCTCACGGACGACGGCGGCGTGCTCGAAGTATGATTTCAGGCCTGAGCGCTCGATCTTGAGATGCTGTTCCTCCGGATCGCCTTTGGTGAAGATCGTCAACGCGTGGCGACCGGACAACTCGTGGAGAGTTTCGGCGACGCCGTCGAGTAATTCGACGGGGCGTTCGAGGATCGCATGCGCGAAATCCATGACGACTTCGAGATCGCGGTCTGAGATGTCGCGCTCGACGACGCGGCGATAACAGGCGGCAAGATTTCGGGCGAAGTTGCGCGATCCGTAGCCGTGCAGGCGCGAGTTAACGATCTCGATTTCATCGAGGACAGCGCGAACGTCGGCGGGGGACATGGACGAATGCGCGAGGTAGTCGCAGAACTGGTCGAAGGCAGCTTCGAAGTAGATGTTGTTTTCCCAGAGGGTGTCGTCGGCGTCGAAGATGAGGTACTTGTGTTTCACGTTAGACGAGGAAGCGTGAGCATCAGAGATCACCAGGGGCATCGCGCGGCGGATCCCATCCAGTAGCTCCCTGCCCCTCGGTTCCGGTGAACGCCCTTGCACCGATCTTCCAGCGAGAGGTGCATCTTTCACCCTAGCAAGGGCCGGCGGTCCAGTACAACATCAGATCCTTGTGTCGGGATTTCGTAGACCCGGTCTAAATAGCTTGCGCTTCTATCTATCCTGAGGTAAAAATAGATAGAAGTGAAACCTATGGACGTTACCTCGCCGAAATCCGATCTCCCCCAAGGCACGTTGGACCTCCTCATTCTCAAGATCGTCGCCGTTCAGCCCGCGCATGGCTATGCCATCGCGCAACGGCTGCAGCAAATCTCGCGAGACATCGTTCAGGTGCCAGGCGGTTCTCTGTACCCGGCGTTGCATCGATTAGAGAATCGGGGCCTGGTGAAATCTGAGTGGAAGGAAACAGATACCGGACGGGATGCGAAGTTGTACCGTCTCACGAAGAAGGGGCGATCTCATTTGGAGGCGCAGGCCGCGAGCTGGCGGCGCCTGGCAGAAGCGGTAGGTTTGATACTCAGCTTAGCCGAGGAGGGTGCGCGATGACATGGTGGTCGCGCTGTTGGAGACGCAACGAACTGGAGCAAGATCTCGGCCGCGAACTCGAATTTCACATTGCGGAGAGAATCTCAGATCTGAAGAGCGGGGGGCTCAGTGAGGACGAGGCACGCCGACGAGTGCGGCAAGAGTTCGGCGGAGTTGAGCACGTCAAGGAAAGATGCCGGGAAGCTCGAGGCACGCGGTGGCTTGAATCGACACTGCAAGATATCCGGTACAGTGTGCGTACACTTCGCAAGAGCCCGGTGTTCACGGTTGTAGCAATGCTGACCCTAGCGCTGGGGATCGGCACGAACACTGCCATTTTTAGCTTGATTAACGCCGTGATGCTGCGTCTGCTTCCAGTTCAGCATCCCGACCAATTGGTGCTTCTGACCGATCCTGCGGAAAGCGGCGTCGCAGCGGATACAACCCAAAACGGAAAACGTTCGATCTTGTCTTATCCGGAATTTGAAGAGCTTCAATCTCGCAATACTGTTTTTCGGGCATGCTCGCGGCGGAGAGCGAGGTGAATGACAGCGCTATTTTCCCGGGTGAGGACGCTGCAGCAAAACCGCTCAAGGCTCGTACAGAACTCGTCTCAGAAAGTTTCTTCGATGTACTCGGAGTCCAGCCGGTCATGGGACGCGTTTTCAATGCGGAAGAAGACAAGGTTCCCGGCCGTAACCCCGTGGCGGTGGTTTCGTACGGCTATTGGCAACGTGCATTCGCGGGCAATCCCCGAATTGTAGGGAGCACGGTACGTGTCGGTCGAGGCATTTTTCAGATTGTGGGCGTCGCACCGCCCGGCTTTCGTGGAATTCTGGTGGGCTCGGACACGGATTTCTGGTTTCCGCTTACAATGCAGGCGCAGGTGCTTCCGGGCCGAGATTACCTGAAGCCAAGAGACACGCTGTGGCTGCAAGTGATGGCGCGGCTGGCTCCGGGAGTTTCGCGTAAAGCGGCCGAAGCCGCCATCAACACGACGTTTCAACAGAGCTTGCGAGAGTGGGCCGGCAGTCTGCCTACTCAGCGGCAACGACAAGAGATGCGCAATGAAAAGATCGAACTGCGCCCTGGAGCGCGCGGTGCTTCCGAGCTGCGCGGAGAGTTCTCAGATCCTCTAATCCTGCTGATGACCATGGTCGGCGTCGTGCTTCTGATCGCCTGCGCCAACATCGCTAATCTGATGCTGGCACGAGCCAGCGCCCGGCACCGCGAGATCGGTGTGCGACTAGCTTTGGGAGCGGCTCGCCGCCGCTTGATCCGGCAACTGGTGACGGAGAGTCTTCTCGTCGCTCTCACCGGCGGCGTTCTGGGTATCTGTCTTTCAGCCGTTGGCACCCGACTACTTTTGGCCCTAGTCTCAACTGGTGTAAACAATCTCGGACTCGAAGTTCCGCTCGATCATCAAGTGCTTGTTTTTACGGCCATCGTTTCGCTTCTGACAGGTCTGGCTTTCGGCTTGATGCCCGCATTCCGGGGCACGCGTTTGGACATCAACCGGACTTTAGCGGCCAACACGCGAAGTACTACCGGAGGCCGCGGTCGTGTTCGGACGGGCAGAGTTCTAGTTATAGTGCAGGTTGCCCTGTCGCTCGTGTTGCTGATGGGCAGCGCGTTGTTCGTGCGCAGCCTGCAAAACATGCTCGCACAAGACGTTGGATATGACCGGGAGCATTTAGTGATGGTCAGCGTCGATCCAGCTGCGGCCGGATACAGAGCGCCGGCACTACCGGCCATGTACGAAAAGCTGCGGGCAGACTTACGATCGATACCGGCGGTGCGAAACGTCGCTGTCGTTGCCGAGAACCTCTTCACCGGAGATTCCGGGGACTACCTTGCTGTAGAGGGTTCTTTCGTGCGGAACCCTAAACAGCTTCAATCACGATGGACCGAGGTAGGCGCCGATTATTTTAAAACCCTAAAGATCCCGGTGTTACGAGGACGCGAGATCGACTCGGCTGATGCCGCGCGTGCCGCGCCGGTGTGCGTGATCAATGAATCCTTTCTGCGCCGGTTCTTTCCAGATCTGAACGCACTCGGTAAACATATAACGGATCTGTATCCAACTACGCGCGAGACTTTCCAGATCATTGGCGTGGTCGCAGACTCGAAAGAGCACAGCCTGGACGAGAAGATCGAGCCGAGGTTCTACGCAAATCTTTCTCACCCGATCGGGACGCTGCAAGGACTCAGCTTTCTGCTGAGCACTTCGGGAGAGCCCGGCACTGTCGGTTCCGAAGTCCGCAAGGTGCTACGCCGGTCGGACGCAAATCTGCCGATCCTGAGTATCCGGACCGTCAACGAACAAATTGAAAGACGACTAGTCACACAGCGGCTGGTTGCGGATCTCGCGGCATTTTTCGCGGGCCTCGCGCTTCTGATGGCGGCCATCGGGCTCTATGGCGTGATGTCATACTCGATCACCCAGCGCACTAATGAGATCGGAATACGAATGGCGCTGGGCGCTTCGGCTACCGGTGTAATCAGGATGGTGCTCGGGGAGGCTGTGTGGGTCGCGGCCATAGGGATCGCTATCGGGTTGCCCTGTGGTGTGGGTGCAGCTCGAATAATTTCCAGCCGGCTGTACGGAGTTACTGCTGCAGACCCTGTGTCTCTCTTGACGGCGATCCTCATTGTTCTAGCTTCAGCGCTACTGGCGGGCTATGTGCCCGCACACCGCGCATCGCATGTTGATCCGATGACCTCACTCAGAAACGAGTAAGCGAACTCGCGCGCTTCGGCTTGCTTTATAGAGGCTTCCGAGTGCATCTGTAATCACCTCGGGAAGACGGTGCGACATCAGGGCCATGCGATGCTCTTCATCGCTGACCCTAGTCCGCTGCCTGGGGAGGAGCAAAGAAGGTGTTCCTACAACTGCTCCTTCCCCCAACCATCGTGAGCGCATCCTCAAAGCCGGCGATGGTGCTGCTTGCAAGAGGCGGCCGTGACACACTCACGACCTGCGCGGTGGCCGAAGCTGCGCGCACAGCCGCCGGTTCTCTAACGATCTTCAAAGACAAAGCGGGGTTACTGAACGCAGTTGAGGAATACGGTTTCGCCGTTTACATGGCGAAGAAGCGTTCGCCAGTAAATACAGAAGATCCCGTCGAGTCACTTCGCGCCGGCTGGAGGCGGCACGTACACTTCGGGCTTACCAGCCCTGAGCTTTATCTGCTGATGTATGCAGAGGCCCGTGCAGGAACGGAGAGCTGGGCTGCCGAACGAGCACGCCGCATGCTGCGAGATCACATGCAGCGGGCAGCGCGACATGTCCTTGTCGGATACAGCGTGCGACGCAGCACTTAGTGCCATTTTCACGGACAATCCACTTTTTCTGCCCGACCCTTAGCGCGGCACTGCAATGACGTCCGGATGAACTCACGCAGATCATTTGCATTGTTTCGGTTACCCGTATCCGACCACAGTCCGGGAACTTGCTCCCGGAGGTTTGTAAAGACATGCCGACTACAGTGGAACTATGATTGGCGCTGGTAGGCGCTTTCCAGATCAACCGTACGGCTTCACTCCACGTTTTCGCTCGAACAGAGGCGCAGGACTGCCGGTTTCGTAACAGCGGCGAATGATGGCCCTGCTTCGCAATCAAGGTCCACCTCCTGCATAGTTTCCTGAACCTCATGAGCTGTTTGCAAGGCGGCGATGCAGGCGCGAAGATCTGATGTCTGGGGAAAGGCATGATCCCGATTCATAGTAAGCTCTGCAGCGCATCAAGAGGCCGTTGCCGGCGCCTTCGGTTTGGCAGCGACGACTTGATCGAGCCAGTCAAAGACGCGCTGATGGTAGAGGGCACGCCCGAGAGCTTCGCAATGTCCTCCAGCGCCTTCGGCGGCAGTGAAGCGCACAAGCTGTTTCGGACAGCGAAGAGCGTCGTACAAGGTGCAAGCGCCCGTGGCGACGGGATCGTTTTCAGCCGCAGTAAGCAATGTGGGACAGGAGATCTGGGAAGCCACACTGCTGATCTCATATCGGCCGAGTTCCCGCGCGAGCTCGAAGAGAGAAGGGACGCCGTGAACCCAGAGCCCGCGCTGTATCACTTTCCAGTGCATGAGCGGATCAGCCTCGGGCGAACGAAGATGGTTTTCGATGACATCAAAGAGGGCAGGATCCACATTGGGGAAAGACTCCAACACTTCCCGCGGAAGATGAAACATGCGCAGGTCCGGTGCCTGGTCCCATTGTCCGGGATCGGCAACGAGTGCGCAGATGCGCTTCTCGAAAGCGGCCGCGCGGGGAGCGAGGAAGCCGCCAAAGCTCCAGCCCGCGAGGATAATTCGCTCGGAATCGACCTCAGGCCGGATAAGGAGGTAATCGACGGCGGCTTTCACCACGCACTCCCAATCGGGACGCATCGCAATGCCGTCACGGATAAGGTTGCGGCCTTGCCCCGGACCATCGAGCAGCAGTGTGTTGTAGCCGCGCCGCACGGCAGCGGGACC
Source organism: Terriglobia bacterium (assembly GCA_963723645.1). Classification (GTDB taxonomy): domain Bacteria; phylum Acidobacteriota; class Terriglobia; order Bryobacterales; family Bryobacteraceae; genus Bog-105. Next base: position 665,608 of record CAVRRR010000001.1, on the reverse strand, counting down.
ATGCGCAAAATACATCTCCTGAATCGTGCCATCGTAGCCATCGATATGGAGAATCGTTGGCCGCTTCTCGCCATCGTACGCGGGGGCAACGAAATAGGCGGGCAAAGAAAAACTCTCGAAGGGCACCTCAACCGGCTGGATCGGAAAGTCGTTCAGCCGAGCAGCACGCTGGAAGGCATTCGTTTCACGTTCGAAAGCGTCAACCAGCCAGGGATCCACCGGAGCGCCGAAGAGCGGCAGGTACGAGACGCGGTGATAGCTCGAAGCACGGAAGTAGGCTTCGCGCGCGCTGACGAGATGCCCAGCCTCTTCGGAAGCTCGCGCGGCAGCAAACACGCGCTCAGCCGTTTTACTCCACCCGCGATACCAGTCCTCGGGCGAATCGCTTGCAATGCTGGCGGCAGTAGACAAGCACTCGCCCAGATCGGCGCCTCCATAATAGGTCGTCGAGAGAGCTCGCAGGCCGAACATCTCCCACATTGGATTGGTACTCAGTATTGCCATGACTTCTGCTCCTTGCGCATGCTGTTGAATAGGCTGGTGTGGATAAGCCAATATTGCAATAAGCGCCGCGGCTAGAAAATAGATCCGGAATGATTTCTATGTGGACGAATAACTCTTGCTGAGGCAGTGCGTTGCGGGTGAGGATGGAGTGAGCTTTGGCGACCGGTGATCCAGAACCAGCAGTTGTCCGATTCGGTATTTTCGAACTAGATTTGAAGCGGCGGGAGCTGCGGCGCAAAGGTGTTCTAATCAAGCTGCAGCAGCAGCCATATGAGATTCTGCGCCTGCTGGTCATACATCGCGGGGAATGGGTTTCTCGCGAATTGATTCAGCTAACGCTCTGGCCGGACGGCCGCTTTGTCGACTTCGAGCGCGGCATCAACACCGCCATGATGAAGCTGCGGCATGCGCTGCGCGAGAGCGCCACCGCGCCTGCTTATGTGGAAACCGCGCCGCGGGGCGGATACCGGCTGATCGCGCCACTCTCAGAACAGCCTCACGAGCCGACAAGCGATGGCATCGCCATTCTGCCACTCGAAGACCTCTCGGGTGATCCTGATATGCAGTTCTTCGTCGATGGGCCGACTGATGCGCTGATTACCGAAATGGCTCGTCAATCAGGTCTGCGCGTAGTTTCGCGGACGACCTCGCAACGCTATCGCAACTCGGGGCAATCGGCGCGTGAAATCGCGGCCGAACTGAACGTTTCCACGATTGTCGAAGGCTCCGTGCTGCGTTCCGGCGGTCGCATTCGCATTTCGGCCCGTGTACTAGATCGGGCGGGCGACCGGCATCGGTGGGCGCAGACCTACGATCGCGACCTGAAAGATATTTTGACCCTGCAGCAGGAACTGATCACGGCTATTGCGCACGCCACCTCGAATGCCGTTGGTCCGGCAAGCGGGCCGCCAGCGAAAGAGATTCAGCCCAAGGCATACGAGAGCTTTCTGCGCGGTAATTTTCTGGTCTCTTTGCGCGCTCCAAAATCGCTGGTGAAAGCCATCGAAAGTTACCAGACCGCGATCTCGCTCGCCCCCGACTGGGCGCCCCCGTATGCGGGGTTAGCCGAAGCCAAACGAATCGAGGACTTCACGCACCACTCATCGTCCGCCGAAGTAGTGGAAAATGCCCGGGCCTTGACGAGTAAGGCGTTGACGCTGGATCCCCTGAATGCGCAGGCCCACGCCACTCTCGGGGCGGTGCTTGCCATGAATCTGTGGCGCTGGCAAGAAGGAGAATCGCGTATCCAGCGCGCGTTGCAATACAGCCCGCAATCAGCGCATATCGAGCATCTTTACTCCATGATCCTGCTATTGCAGACCCGCTACGATGAGGCGCTCGACCATATCAACCGAGCGCTTGCCATCGAGCACTCGTCGCTTTTCCTCCGCAGCCACCGCGTACAGGTTCTGCTCTTCGCGCGCTGCTTTGAGGAGTGCGTTCGCGAGAGCGAAGATCTGCTCGAAGAGAATTCGGAGTTTGCGATGGGATTGATGAATTACGGCGCGGGACTCTTGGGTTCCGGCCGGCCGCGGGAAGCCGTAGCAGCACTCGAGCGCGCCTATTCTATGTCGCCCATGCCGATCGTACTGTCGGCCCTGGCCGAAGCATACAATCTCTCCGGCGAACTGAGCCAGTGCGAGAAGGCGGTTGACCTTCTTCGCCGGGTGTATCGTGAGGCCGGCACCTCACCAGTTGTCATGGCTCTCGGATGTCTCGCGGCGGAGAGCACTGATGAGGCGGTCGAATGGGTCGAGAAGGCTTTCGAGCAGCACGACGTGCGCCTCCCGCTGCTGAGCCAGACAACGACCTTCGACCGCATCCGCAGCCACGAAAAAGTGAAGACCATTCTTCTCAGCGTTCATCGCGGTGGATCCTAAAAAGCCCGCTGTAGGAAGCTGCGCGCCTGTCCTGTCGTGATAGACGCTACTTTTACACCACACAGAAACCGAATTCGGTTCCGAGGCTGGGCGTGTTGGGTGAATACGGCCGCGCAGCCGGTCCGTAGGGTGCCCAGCGGCCGCAGCATTGCCGCATCCACAGTGGAATGGGTGGCCGTGTTTGCGCCGATAGCCAATGCTAAAGACAGCACGGCTGTCGTGGCAAACACCGGGGCCTTGCACATGCCGCGCCAGCCGTAGCGCACGTACTGAACAGTTGTATCCGGCCAATTCCAAAGGCGAAGTGTGCGGCTCTGTTCCGGCAAACAAGTCACGTTGCCAAAACGCACCCGCGCCTGCCGCTGAGCTTCTTCACGGCTGAGTCCCGTCGAGTGCAAAGCAGCAGCGCGACGTTCCAAGTGGTCTCTGAACTCATCGCCCAAGTCTTCATCCAGCCTTCGTGACAGCCAGGACATAACCGACTCCTCAAATCGTTATCTATGCGTAGCGCAATATGCGCGAAACGCCGCTCGACAGACTTGCCTAGCGCTCCGATTCGGATGCTAACTGCCTTTTCCCGGCTTTCGTGATGCGATAGAAGCGGGCACGGCGCGCCAAGTTAACTTCCAGCTCGTTTGTAAAAGAGTCGACAATGGCGAGTCGCGGCTCCTCAGGCTCGGCCGCATACATTCCCACCGGCAACCATTATTGACTATGTACAGGGCAGTGATTTATGCCAATGTCGTACTCTCTTAACGAAATGTCGAGTGAGCGTCTGGTGGTGGTTGTCACAGGAGGAGGCGGGATTGGATGCGGACGTGCTATCTCGACCCGGTTCGCCGCGGACGGGGCTGCGGTGGTTGTTTCCGATATCGATGGAACGGGCGGCCTCGAGACAGTCGGAGAGATCAAGAGGAATGGTGGCGAGGCAGCATTCTTTCGGGCTGACGTACGCAGTGAATCACAGGTGAAGGAGCTGCTTTCTTTCGCGGAGGCAACTTTTGGCAGTTTGAGCGTATTGGTGAACAATGCTTCGGCGCCACGCGGTAACGCCGAGATCGAAAGCTGGATGGAAGCTATCGAAACGGATCTGCTGGGCGCCATGTATGCCACTCGCTGGGCCATTGAAGCCATGCGGCGCGGGGCCGGGGGAGCGATCATCAACATCGCTTCGATCTCGGCGCTTTGGCATGGTAGAACATCACCGGGCGGCATTGCCGGTTACGACGTTGCAAAGGCAGGCATGATCCGGATGACGACAAGACTCGCATCGTTGGCGGAAACGGACGGTATCCGGGTCAACTGTCTCGCACCGGGCTGGATCGCAACGGATGAAGTGCGGCAGTATTGGGAATCTCTCAAGCTGGAGGAGCGTCTAGCTCGCGGCGCGCCTGCGCGACTGCTTACGACAGAACAAATTTCGGATGCCGTTGTCCGGCTTGCAAAGAATCGATCGATGTACGGCCGAGTTCTTGTCTGGTGGTCTGAAGATGCACCTCGCCTGATTGAGTGGGGTGACAGAGGCTATCGCGATTGGGTGGATTTTGAATTGTCCTGACAGATGAAATGCGAGACGCAGAGTAAAAGGAAAAAAAACGAACAGAGCGGCTACAGCCACGAGGCCGTCAAGGGTCCGCCTGCGCCGGTGACAGGATCGGATTTCGGGAAGGGTAATTGGGCAGTGCGGCGGAGCGCGTCATCGGAAGGTGCGCCGCGGCAGATGTCAAACGACTGATCGGGCGGGTAAGCTCCGACGACGAGGAAGTCGGACGAGGCGTGCAAGCGGCAGTGTCCGGTGCCGGCGGGGAGGACGACGATGTCGCCGGCGTGGACCTCGAGAAGGTGGCCGTTTTCACCACCGAGGACGAGCGTGGCTCTGCCGCGCGCGAAACCGAGGACTTCGTGAGCGGTGGAGTGATAGTGATGAAAATCGTAGACGCCGTCGCGCCACTGAGGAGGCCAGCCATTGCGCTCGAATCGTTCTTCGAACAGGGCAGCGGGGTCGTCGCCCGCCGAAGCTAGCGCACCGCGGTACAGCAGGACGGGCAAGCGCTCGTTGTTGGGAACCCAGCCGTTGCGGGCAAGGCGAATGAGTTCGGGCTGTATGGTGGGGTTCGATGCGCCGTGAAGCTCCGATAGTTGTGTCATGCCAAAGCCGGCCGCGCCGAGTAGAGTGGCAAATCGTCTGCGTTCCACAGTTCTATTCCAACATCCCGACGAGGAGAGTTTCCATCAGAGCCGACCTAGTGGACAATTGACGGCCGATCTACTAGAATGTCTTCTAGTCGAATGCCTCCAAAACCCGGCCCCGAAAATGGAATTGAGCTTCTGCAGGGAACTCTCGACATGCTGATCCTGCGTACTCTTCAGTGGGGTGCGCAGCACGGGCACGGCATCGGACTCGCGATCCGCCAAAGTTCGGCGGAGCTGCTGCAAATTGAACGCGGCTCTCTTTATCCGGCTCTTCACCGCCTGGAAGCGCGCGGCCTGATCTCTTCCGAATGGAAAAGTTCTGACCTCAACCGGCGCGCCAAATATTACAAATTAACCGCTGCCGGAAAGCAGCAACTCGTGGCGGAGCAATCGAAGTGGAAGCTCATGGTGAAAGCGATCGCACGCGTAATGCGGCCAACAACGGGAGACTGACAGATGGACTGGCGTATCTGGCGATGGAAACAGCGCGACATCGATCTGAACGATGAACTTGCTCACGACCTGGCTGCCGAAGCCGAGGAGCAAATTCGCTCCGGCATGCCGCGCGAAGAAGCTGAATTCGCCAGCCGACGCGATTTCGGCAACGTATCGCTGCTAAAGGAAGATGTACGCGAAATCTGGATCCGGGCATCCCTGCAGAGGCTCTGGCAGGACGTTCGCTATGGCTGGCGCACGCTGCGGTCAAATGTTTTGTTTACCACCATGGCTGTGCTCTCGCTGGCGTTGGGAATTGGTGCGAACACCGCCATTTACAGCGTGATGGACGCGGTAATGCTGCGGGCGCTGCCAGTCAAGAATCCCGGCGAACTCGCAGTTCTCAACTGGCGTGCCAAACAGGAGCCTGAGGTTGTCCACAGTCACAACGGGCCTAATTACAAGGCCCGGGGCGGAGGCGTGGAGAGCCCGGATTTTCCATGGCGGGCTTACCAGCTATTTCGCGATCACAATACTTCCTTCTCCACGCTGTTTGCTTTCAAGGACGCCGGGCGGCTCAATCTCATTGTCAACGGGCAAGCCGAAGTGGGAGCAGTTGAATTCGTCTCAGGCAATTTCTTTAGCGGTCTGGGCGTCAATCCGGCCGCCGGGCGTTTGCTTGCGGACAGCGACAACAGGCCGGGCTCATCGCAGGTAGCCGTCATCAGCTATGACTATTGGCGGCAGCGTTTCAACGGAGATCAATCAGCGATAGGCCAGACAGTTAAACTCAACAACATTCCATTCACGATTGCCGGTGTGGCCGCGCCCGAGTTCTTTGGCGTAGCTGCAGGCTGGGCACCGCTGATTTACATCCCGATGGTTCGGCGGCTGGCGCTTTATCCTGGCGACGAGAAGGACATGTTCATCGATCCTCATAGCTATTGGGTGAACATCATGGGCCGGCTGCGCCCGGGCGTCACACTGGCGCGGGCTGAAGCTGAACTCAGCGGGCCATTTCATCAGTACGTGTTCGCTTCCGCGGCGAACGACAAAGAGCGAAGCGACCTGCCCGCGCTGTGGATGCAAGAAGGCGGTTCGGGTATGGATTCCTTGCGCCGTGATTACTCAAAACCTCTATTTGTCCTGATGACGATGGCGGCACTAATCCTGGCGATTGCCTGCGCGAATATTGCGAACCTGCTGTTATCCAGATCCGTTTCGCGCCGCCGCGAAATAGCGGTGCGGTTGTCGCTGGGTGCAAGCCGCCTCCGAGTGCTGCGGCAATTGCTGACAGAAAGCCTGATGCTCTCGCTGCCGGGCGCAATGCTTGGTCTCGGGGTGGCCGCAATTGGCATTCGGTTTCTTCTCTGGCTGCTGTCCGGAGGTCACGATGAGATGTCGCTGCGAGCCGGCGTAGACTGGCGAATTCTGGCATTCACTCTATGCGCTGCCCTGGTTACTGGAAGTATTTTCGGTATCGCGCCTGCGGTTCAAGCCACACGAGTGGACATCACGCCGGCTCTCAAAGAAACTCGCGCCAGCGCGCCGCGGAGGCGAGGCCGTTTTATTGGGCTCGGTCAACTTCTCGTCGTCTCACAAATTGCTCTCTCCCTGCTGCTGGTTCTGGGCGCGGCTCTCTTCGTCCGAACGCTTGCCAACTTGCATGCAGTCGAAGTGGGCTTTAATCCGGAACACGTGCTCACATTCAGCCTCAATGCCACACAGGCAGGCTATAAAGACGCGCAACTTCGTGCGCTGTACAAGGGTCTCGACGAAGAATTTCGCACTCTGCCCGGCGTTCGTGCCGCAGCCATATCGGACATGCCGCTGGTTGCCAATTGGACCAGCAGCGTTGGCTTGTACGTGCCCGGAAAGCCCAGACATCGCGGCCGCGGCGGACCCGGCACATCTCTCGTCATGGTAGGACCTACCTTCTTTGAGACCCTGCAGCTTCCCCTCGCGCTCGGCTGCTCCATTAACGCGCATGATGTGGATGGCGCACCGCTGGCTGCTGTGGTCAACGAGGTTTTTGCAGAAAGATACTTCCCGAACCAAAACCCGATAGGCAGGCAGTTTGGAATCAACTCCGATGTCGCTAACATCACCGTGGTCGGCGTGGCGAAGGATGCCCGTTACAGCTCGCTGAAAGACGAGATCCCACCAGTTGCATATCTCGCTTACTATCAGAACGCTCTCAAAGGGATCCCGGGGAGTGCGATTTTCGAACTGCGCACATCCGGCGACCCGCTGAAGCTGGCCCAAACGGTGCGCAGGGCGGTGCACTCAGCGGCGCCGCGAGTTCCGGTGACTGATATGCGAACAGAGAGTCAAGTCATCGACAGCACGATCACACAGGAACGCACTTTTGCCGACCTCTGCACCGCCTTTGCGGTTCTGGCCCTGGTCATCTCGGGCGTCGGACTTTACGGCACGATGGCATACGCGGTCTCGCGCCGCACGAATGAAATAGGCATCCGCATGGCTCTGGGCGCCGAACGCCGCCGGATCGTCGCAATGGTGATGCGTGAAGTGCTGGCGGTTGCCGTTGCCGGTGTGGCGATTGGCCTTATAACCGCGTGGAGCACCGAATCCGGCATCAAGTCGTTCCTATTCGGCGTAAAAGCGGCCGACCCGGTAACGGTGTTGGGGGCAATCGGGACTCTTTTCGCTGCCCTCATGCTGGCCGGCTATGCACCTGCGCGCCGAGCGTCGCGCATTGAGCCTCTCCGTGCATTGCGCCACGAGTGAGTTCGCCGTAACAGCGCTGGATCAGTTCCGGGAGTGTTGCACATCGTAGACGTAGATGGCGGCGGCTTTCGATCCTTGCTGCCGCGCCGCTACAAATAGCGAATGAGTTTCCTTCGAGAAGAAGCTCGTACGGGCCCCCGTTCGAGTCGGAACGTCTGGCAGATCCTTGTAGTCATCCGCAGTTTTTTGCTCGAAAACTGAAATCTTTCCCTCGCCGCCAGTTGCATAGATGCGCCTCATTGCAGGGTCGTAGAACACGTCATCGCAGTCTGTTACGACGGGCCACGCGCCGATAATCTTACCTGAATCGATATTCAAAACGATCAAACGTGCCGGACGGCGGCAGACGACGAACAGCCTGCGGTCAGCCTCGTCCAGGGCCATCGGGAAGTTTTGAAGTGCATCATCGGTGGTCCAAGTAGCAACCACTGACCGTGTTCTCTTGTCCACGACAGCTATCTTGCGGGAATCGGGAACGTTGACGAACATTCTCGTAGCATGAGGCTCCAAACGGAAGGATTCAGGATGGGCGTCCAGCGGGATTCCGCCGATTTTGACGCCTTTTTCGTCCAAAACAGCAATAGCACCACTTCCGTACCCTACATAGATGCGGTGTTCTTCTCCATCCCACCGGATGTTATCGGCATCGTCTCCCAGTTTCGTGCTGCCCACCGACTGATACGACCTTCCATCGAACACGCGGAGCGTTCCCTCGTCGCCGTTTGCCACGTATATACGATTCGGACCGGAAAGGTAGAGAATGCCCTGCGGTTCATGAAGGCCGGAAATGGTATGGACCCGCTTGCCTTGTTTGACATCGATGATTTCGACGGTGTTGTTGCCGAGTGCAGCCACAAAGAGGCGCCCGCTCTGAGAATCGAAGAACATGTGATCAATTCGACCGTGAACATCCGGCATCAAGATCGTTTTTTCCAAGTGCAGCGGCGGGCTCGACTGCGCAGTAATCGCGCCTATGGACATAACGAGAAGCAGAAACGCCTGCGCTATTTCCGGGTTCATTCTTCCACCCGCCACGGCGAGACGTTCGGCCAGGTTTTCAGTTCCTGAATAGCCCAAGCCGTTGGTTTATCTTTATGGCAATCGGTGCACAGGTTGGGAATCCTGTACTTGTCAGTCATTGAAGGGCGGATAAATCGAAAGGTGTGACTGCGGACATTTACGTTGGCGATAGTCTGTTCGATCGCAGGCATGTGGCAGGCAACACACTCGCCGCCTAGACTTCCAGCTCTGTGGTGCGTATGCTGTTCGATCGTGCTTACGTGCGGACCGTTCGGTGAACCAGGTCCATGGCATTCCAGACATATGACCTTTGCCGGCTTGATCAACAGGGCGTCGTTATCGGTCCCGTGAACATCGTGGCAACTAGAACATTTCACCCCGCGGGTGTACATCGTACTTTGGATGAACTCATTCCCCTGCATGCAGTTTTTGTGCGCAGTACCGTCCGAAAAATGTGTGAATGTGGTCTCACCGAGTTTGTGCTTCTCGAGTTTCCAGTGATCCTGTAGCTTCTCGCCAACGTGAAATCCTACCGGCCAGTCGTAGTATTTGCCTCCAATAGGGTTTTGCAGGGGCTGCCCTTGTGAGTGGCACTGGATACAGGTATCGTTCGCCTGAACAGAATCGAGACGGGCGGGATTGACAATGTTGAGACGCGAGGGACGAGCTACATGGTCCTTTCCGGGTCCGTGGCACTTTTCGCAGCCGACGTTCCATTCCGTAACTGTTTCGTTTTCGATGTTGTAGTTAACCGAGTGGCAGCCATCGCAGAGGGGACCGGCAGGCCGCTTCATGTTATCCGGCGGATAAAGAGCAGCCCACCAGTCCGTTCCATTCTTGACGAAATAGGGTCGCCACACCTGATTGGTTACATCCCATTGGGCGGGTAGAACGAAATAATCAGCGCCGACTTTCTTGAAATAGCGCTGCTTCCATTTGCTTCCGTAGACGAAGGCAATGTCATCTTTTTTGAACGTGACCAGAGGGTCAGGTTTCGATAGATCCGGCAGAATGGCATCGGGGTGCTCTTTGGGATCGCGCACCACGTTGGCCATGCGAGTTTGTCTCCAGCGAGCGTAGATCTGCGGGTGACACGTTTGGCATCTCTGGGAGCCAACGTAGCGGGTCGACGCTTCGGTGTGCCGCGAAACGGAATCTGCTGCTTGCGCGAGCGCGCGCTGCGGTGCCCAAACAAGTACGCAGACCAAGACAATCAGCGTTTTCCCAGGCAGCATCTGCGGCATCGGGTCACTCTATCGTTGTCAGTCTACACACTCAACCTGACAAATGGCTGAACGAGAGACGCTATTGCTCAAGAAGGCGCTCATGGTAAAAGCCATTCAGCCGGGCCGCGGCTCTGAGGCGGTCCTCGGAGCGACACATTCAAACTCGTTGGCTGTGCGCCAAGCGCAAGATCGAACCGTAAATCGGAAGGTCCATGGGCTTTTGGGAGCAATCCTTACCGCCACCCTTTGTATGATTGGTTTGGCCATTGGGGCTTCGAAGGAAATCGGTGTGGACAAAAGAGAGTTTTTGAAGGCATCCGGAGCGATTCTTACGGGCAGCATACTTTCGCGTCTGGGAGCAGGGGCCGAACAGGCCGCCGAGCGCACGAACTGGTCCGGCAACTACGTGTACAAGGCCGAGCGGCTGGACACTCCGGCGGCTCCGGCGGAAGTGCCGCAGCTGGCTGAAAAGTGCAGCAAGTTGAAAGCGCTCGGGGCGCGACATTCATTCAACAGCATTGCGGATACGAGCGGCGATCAGGTGTCGCTCGAGCATTTGCAATCGATGGAATTGGATCCGAAGGCACATACTGTGACGGTGGGGGCGGGCGTGCGGTACGGGAAGCTTGCTCCCTACCTGGACAGCTATGACTTTGCGGTGCACAATCTGGCTTCGCTGCCGCATGTGACTGTGGTGGGTGCGTGTGCGACAGCGACGCACGGTTCCGGCAGCAAGAACGGCAATCTGTCGACGGCAGTTACGGGGATGGAACTCGTGACGGGGAACGGTAAGGTGGTGCAGCTGTCGCAGGAACGGGACGGCGAACACTTTGCGGGTGCGGTGGTTGGGCTCGGCGGGTTGGGAGTAATCAGGACGATTACGGTGAAAGTGCAGCCGACCTACACGATGCGGCAGGTTGTTTATGAGAACTTGAGCTTCGACACGCTGGAGAAGAACCTGGACGAGATTTTCGCGAGCGGGTACAGCGTGAGTCTGTTCACCGACTGGCAGAACCATCGAGCGACGCAAGTGTGGATCAAGAGCCGCGTGGAACCGGGGCGCTCTTTCGAGATGAAACCGGAGTTTTTTGGCGCGAAGCTCGCGACGCGGGATCTGCATCCGCTGGCCGGGCATTCGGCGGAGAACTGCACACAGCAGATGGGCGTTCCAGGGCCATGGTATGAACGGCTGCCGCACTTCCGGATGAACTTCACTCCGAGCAGCGGCGCGGAACTGCAGTCGGAGTATTTTGTGCCGCGGGAGAAGGGATACGAGGCGATTCTGGCGGTCGAGAAGCTGCGCGATCACGTGACGCCGCATCTTTTTATCACGGAATTGCGCACGATCGAACGCGACGAACTCTGGATGAGTCCCTGCTACGAACGGGCCGCGATGACGGTGCATTTCACGTGGAAGCCGGAATGGGCGGCGGTCAAGAAGGTGCTGCCGATGATCGAAGAACAGCTGGCACCTTTCGATGCGCGGCCGCATTGGGCAAAGCTTTTTACGATGGCGCCGGGGCGGCTGCAATCACTCTATCCGAAGATGCATGACTTTCAGGCGATGTTGAAGCAGTATGATCCGCAGGGAAAGTTTCGCAACGACTTTTTAAGTACGAACGTGTTTGGTGGATAGCGCCGGGCTTATTGGCCGCAAGCCTGTGCTGTCCGGCGTGTGCGGGCCGATCGCGCCGGAGACGGCTGGCGAGATCCTGAACCAGATGATTCATAAGATGGGGAAGAACGTCCGGCACAAGGATGAGCGATTCCGATTCAGGGTTAGAACGGTTCTCAGAATGAGGGCACTACAGCTGTGTCCTTTTTTGCTCGCCTTGGGGCTGCCCCTTGCGGCGAGTGCACAAACGCTACCACCCGGCACCGCCATCGATACTGAAGTGGGTAAGCTCATGGCGCGCACTCGCGCGAATGGCATGGCCGTCGCGGTTGTTGATCGCGGCAAGGTTACCTATGTAAAGTCCTACGGGATTCGTAATGCTAAGGGAGATCCGCTGACCACCGACACCGTCATGTACGGCGCCTCGCTAACGAAGACGGTATTCGCTTACACGGTCATGCAGTTGGTCGACAAGGGCAAGCTTAACCTTGATACTCCTATCGAAGCAGATCTCGACAAACCGCTGCCCAATTATGGACCCGATCCGGTTTTCCCGGATAAGTATGGGCCATACAAGGATCTCGCAGACGATGTGCGTTGGAAAAGAATTACACCTCGCATGTGCCTGAATCATTCGACGGGATTCAGCAACTTCTGGTTTATCGAATCAGATCAGAAGCTACACATTCATTTTGACCCTGGCACGCACTTCAGCTATTCGGGGGAAGGCTTCATTCTTCTGCAGTTCGTTATCGAACACGGCAGGCAGGCACAAGGGCTCGGACTGGATACCGGCGACCTGACGAAAGCCATTTTCAACCGTCTCGGCATGTCGCGCACAAGCCTGGTGTGGCGTAACGGCCAGGACACAAACGTCGCCGACGGCTGGAACGATCAGGGCCTGCCTCAACCGCACGACAAACGGAGCAAACCGAGGGCGGCAGGCTCCATGAATACGACAATCTCCGATCTCTCGAAATTTACCGCTGCCCTGGTGCGCGGCGATGGGTTGAGCGCCGCAGCACGCAACGAGATCACAAAGCCGGTGTTGCACATAACAACGGCAAGCCTGTTTCCTCTTTTTCTGCCTGATCTGCCGCCGGAGCGTCAGAGAAAAGACTTGTACTCGGGTCTGGGAGTCATTCTCTTCGATGGCGCGCAGGGGCGAGGTTTCTACAAAGGCGGTCACGACGGGCAAACCGCCAATACGATGGTCTGCATTGAGTCCACTGAGAGTTGTGTCTTGATTCTCTCGAACGACGTTCGCGCCGAAGCGGTTTTACAGAGCTGGTTAAATTCGTTCTGGGCGATACGGGCGTGCCGTATGACTGGGAGTACGGAGACCACGCAGGCAAATCGTGAGAAGTTTCGCGACGAATGCGATCCATTGCGCTGCTTGTTCGGCCATTAGGACAGATTTGGCGGTCAAGGCTAATGTGCTTCGACAAGAGTTCTGCGGGTGTTTTTCTTAGCTGGTCGTCGCGAGAGTTGCGTAGAAGTGCTGCAGACGGGGCACGTACTGGTCACCGGCAATCGCCAGGAGGTCATTGTGATGGGCGCCGGGGATGCGCCAAAACTCTTTGGGCTGGTTTGCAGCTTTGAAAACGGCTTGACCTTGTGAGAAGGGGACGATCTCGTCGGCGTCGCCGTGCAGCACGAGGAGAGGAACGTGAACGTTGCCGATTCTGCTGAGGGTGTCGAATCCGTGGGCGAGAAGAGGTCCGGCGACCGGAAGTACGGTACCGGCCATTTCGCTGAGTGAAGCCATTGCCGATTCGAGAATCAGGGCAGCGCAAGGTTTCCGCGATGCGAGTTCGACAGCTACTGCGGTGCCGAGCGATTCACCGTGCAGGATGATGTTCCGCGGAGCATAGCCGAGCGCGAAGAGTGAATCGTAAGCGGCTCCGGCGTCGGAGTAGAGCCCCTGTTCGCTTGGATGGCCGTTACTTTTTCCGTAGCCGCGATAGTCGAGGATCAAGATGGCCGAGCCTGCACTCAGGATGGCCCGAGCGTGGTCAACGCGATGAGTGACATTGCCGGCATTTCCGTGGAGGAACAGCGTGGCGAAGCGGGCATCCGGCTTCGGCACCCACCAGGCATTCAGCCGGATGCGAGGACCTGAGACGATCCACAGGTCTTGTGCGCCGAGGGTGCGCTGTGCGGCCCAAGCCCCTTGCGGGTAGGGCATCGGATAGTAGACGAACCGGTCGATGAGGCTGTAGCGCATGTCGGATATAGATGCTTGCGCGGGGCGATTGTAGTGTGCAGCGAGAAAGTCGCCGGTACGACGAAACGTAAACTGTTCGTGTGGCAGCTACAGCGAGGAAGGCCAGGGAAGGGAACGCGCCATCCGGCTTCATCCTGGTACCAGAATTCCTAACGAAGGAGGAAGAGACGGACCTGCTCGGCTACCTCAAGGACATCGATTTCCGCACGCTGGAGATGCGCGGCGTAACCGCCAAGCGCCGGATCAAGCAATACGGATGGCATTATGCGTTTGAGACGTACAAGCTCACGCCGGCCGATCCGATTCCGCCGGAGCTCGACGGCATTCGGTTGCGTGCGGCGGAGCTGGCCGGGATCGATCAATCCGAGTGGGCTGAAGTTCTGGTTACGGAGTACAGCGTGGGAGCTGGGATCGGGTGGCATCGCGATGCACCGCCGTTCGGCATTGTTGCGGGCATCTCACTCGGGGGAGTGTGCCGGATGCGTTTCCAGACTGGGGCAGGTGAGGGTCGGCTCACAAGCGCTCTGGAGTTGCCGCCGCGGTCCATATATCTGTTGACCGGAGAGGCGCGAACGAAATGGCAGCACTCGATTCCGGGTGGGCGGGAAATCCGGTATTCGATTACGCTTCGAACGCTTCGAAAACGCGCGCGGGCGGAGAAGGCGTAGTTCAGAAGCTTCAGGTAGGAGCAACGGCTGCTCATTGTCAAACTTCAACCGGGAAGATGTTAGTGTCCGAAAACCGCTAGTGTCACGGCGCGGCCGCTGACAGAATATGCATATGGAGCTGCCGAATCGCGACACATGTTACCGCGCACTGCAAAGCCGCGATCAACGGTTTGACGGTTTTCTGTTCGTGGGCGTTAGCTCAACCGAGATTTACTGCCGCCCGGTGTGTCCGGCCCGCACAGCAAAGCGCGAGAACTGCTGCTTCTTTGCATCCGCAGCAGCAGCACAGGAAGCGGGCTTCCGCCCATGTTTGCGGTGCCGTCCGGAGACTGCGCCTGATCTGGCTCCCTGGCGCGGAACTTCCAATACCGTATCTCGAGCGCTCGCGCTTATAACTGATGGTGCGCTTGATCGCGACATTGCAACGGTAGATGCGCTCGCAGAACGTCTGGGCGTTGGCGAACGCCACCTTCGCCGGTTATTCCTTCAGCATCTGGGGGCTTCGCCGATCGCAGTGGCCCAAACCCGGCGTGTTCTCTTTGCGAAGCAGCTCATCCATGAAACGAGCATCCCGATGACCGAAGTTGCCTTGGCCGCAGGATTCGGCAGCATCCGGCGCTTCAACGAGACGTTTCGGGCGCTGTTCCATCGACCGCCCAGCACGCTGCGGCGCAAAGCTTCCACGGACTCAGCCACCGCCGAAAGCGGCGTAACATTGCGTCTCCGGTACCGGCTGCCTTATGACTGGGATTCGATGCTGGCTTTTCTCGAGGCGCGTGCAATACCGGGGTTAGAACTCGTTGAGAACGGAACTTACTTACGCACAGTTGGGATCGATGGATTTACAGGAAGTGTGCAAGTCACGAATCTGCCACAACGGCAAAGCCTGGCGGTAAAGATTCGTTTTCCGCGCGTACAATCGCTGCCAGCGATCATCAGCCGCGTGCGCCGGGTATTTGATCTAGGCGCCGACATCCAAACGATCGAGGCGCACTTATCTCTCGATCCGCCGCTTGCGCCATTCGTAGCGCAGCGGCCCGGGTTGCGCGCTCCCGGAGGATGGGACGGGTTCGAATTGGCAGTGAGAGCGGTTTTAGGGCAGCAAGTGAGTGTTGGTGCCGCACGCCGGCTCGGGGAGCAGCTTGTAATGACCCAGGGAGAAAGAGTCGCAAGCGACTTCGTGAGCGACGCGCGACTAACTCACGTGTTCCCGGAAGCGCGACAGCTGGCCCAAGCCGAATGCATCAACGTGGCGATGCCTGCTGCACGGCGATCCGCGCTGAAAGAACTCGCGAAGGCTGCGGCAGCAGACCCGAATCTGTTTCGCTCATCGGGCACTATCGAAGAGGCAATCGCCAGGTTGTGTCAAATTCGCGGCGTTGGGGAGTGGACGGCGCAGTACATCGCACTGCGCGCTCTGCGCGAAACGGACGCCTTTCCAGCCGCGGACCTTGGATTACTTCGGGGCGCAGAGATCGTGGATGGAGCAAGGTCCAGCGCGCCCGATCTCTTGAGGCGATCCGAATCGTGGCGGCCATGGCGCGCTTATGCCGCACAGCACCTCTGGGCTGCCGGCGCGCCTGTTAACCGGTGATCCCGGAAGCTTCTATGCCCGACGTTCTCAATTTATTTATCGACCGAATGGACACCCCTATCGGCGAACTGCTGATGGTCACCGACGAAGCCGGAAGGCTACGCGCGACGGATTGGACCGACTTCGAACCGCGCATGGTGCGGCTTCTCGAAAGACACTATGGGAAGAACGGATTCCAGCTCGAACCGGCTCGTAATCCGCACGACTCGAGCGATGCGTTGAGACGTTACTTTGGGGGTAACATCGAAGCGATCGACGGGATCTGTGTTGAGACGGTGGGGACTCCGTTCCAGCGCAGCGTGTGGAATGAACTCCGCAGGATTCCGAGCGGCGCCGCTATATCTTACGGAAAACTTGCGGAGCAAATCGCGCGTCCGAAGGCCGTGCGAGCGGTTGGTCTCGCCAATGGCGCGAATCCGATTGGGATCGTGGTGCCGTGCCACCGCGTGATTGGATGGAACGGGTCGCTCACTGGTTACGGCGGCGGTTTGGAACGGAAGCGCTGGCTACTGGAACATGAACGGAAGAATGCGTGAGGCACGTGTTCAAGCGCATGGTGTTCGGCGACGCTCAGACACACGCGGCCGCGCGATTCAGGAGAAAGAGGCGCTCGCGAGCATTGTCTGTCAGCGCAGCCGCGCGCTCAAACTCCAGGTGCGCCTCCTCGAAGCGGTCGAGCCTAAAGAGCAGATCGCCGCGCACGCTCGGCAAGAGGTGGTAGGTCCTGAGCGAGCGGTCATGAAGCAGCAGATCGAGGAGGTCGAGTCCGGCTTGCGGACCGAAGGCCATCGAGACTGCGACGGCACGATTCAGCGCCACAACCGGAGACGGCATCAGGTTCAGCAAAGCATTGTAAAGGGCCACGATGCGAGGCCAGTCTGTCTGATCAGCGGTATCGGCTCGCGCGTGGCAGGCGGCAATTTGGGCCTGAAGCATATAGGGACCGCAGTTTCCGCCCAATCTCGCGCCGCGTTCCAAGGCGGCGAGGCCACGGTGAATCAAGAGCCAGTCCCAGAGAGCACGGTTCTGATCCATCAGTAGGACTGGTTCACCGGAAGAGCGAACGCGCGCCCGGGTGCGCGAGGCCTGTATTTCCATCAACGAGACGAGACCATGCACTTCGGCCTCACGCGGAGCGAGTTCAGCCAATATCCGGCCGAGGCGGAACGCATCATCGCAAAGCGCGGGACGCATCCAGTCATTACCTGCGGTAGCGGAATAACCCTCGTTGAAAATCAAGTAGATCACTTCGAGCACCGATGACAGGCGCTCGGAGAGAGCGCCGCCGCGGGGCACCTCAAAGGGAATTTGCTTCTCCGAAAGGGTACGTTTGGCGCGGACGAGACGCTGAGCAACGGTGGGTTCAGGAACAAGAAAGGCGCGCGCAATCTCTTCGGTTGTGAGTCCTGCTACCAGCCGCAGAGTCAAGGCGACGCGCGCTTCTGAAAAGAGCACGGGATGGCAGGCCGTGAAGACCAGGCGCAAGAGGTCGTCACCGATTTCCTCGTCGAGCGAATTTTCGAATTCCACAGCCGATTGTTCCTGCCGGTCTTCAAGATTGCGGCCGATTTCCTGCTGCTTCCCCTCAAACCTTTTCTTGCGGCGTAAGAAATCTATGGCGCGTCTTTTGGCTACTGCCATCAGCCAGGCACCCGGGTTGCGAGGAACGCCAGACTCGGGCCACTGCTCCAAGGCGGCGACGAGGGCGTCGTGTGCGAGCTCCTCCGCGAGACCGACATCGCGCACAAATCGCGCAAGACCGGCAATGAGTCTCGCCGACTCGATCCGCCAGATTGCGTCGATGGCGCGATGGGTGTCGGCAGCTACCATAGCTACCGATCAAACTATCTTCGGCGCCTGCCTGCAAGCGGGCGCCTGCTTTGTTACGATCCGGGAGGCTGACCGGCCTTCGCCTGGAGATCGGAAAAGCCAGCAGCGGCTTCCTGGACGTCGGCGGGGAAATCAGACATTTCCTGCACTTGCCGAAGCTCGATCACCTCATCGTCCGATCCCGGGCAGCGGGACGCCCACTCGATAGCCTCTTCCTTCGACTTCACCTGAATCATCCAGTAGCCACCGATGACCTCTTTGCTTTCGGCGAACGGGCCATCCGTTACTTTTGGTTTTCCGCCGCGGAAAGAGATGCGCGCGCCGACCGATGGTGGATTGGAGGCCATCGAGCGCGAGCAGAATGCCGGCTTTCTGGAGGGACTCGTTGTATTTCATCATCGCCTTCACCCTTTTCGCGTCTGGCGCAGCGCCGGGAGGGGCAGCTGCGTATCCTTTCGGAATCATCAACATCATGAATCGCATAGCTAGCAGGTCATCCTTTCGTTTGCGCGAACGCTGCCATCTAGTCTCCGTAGACCTGGCGGACTTCGCATTCGCCATCACCGGCGAGTTTGAGAAAGCGCTTGATGAATTCGACGGCCTCTTCCTTCGAGTTCAGCTCCATCAATGCGAAGCCGCCGATTATTTCCTTCGATTCGGTGAACGGGCCATCGGTGACGCTATAGTTTCCTCCGGTAAGCCGGA
Organism: Terriglobia bacterium; assembly: GCA_963723645.1. GTDB lineage: Bacteria > Acidobacteriota > Terriglobia > Bryobacterales > Bryobacteraceae > Bog-105. The sequence goes on along the minus strand of CAVRRR010000001.1, from coordinate 646,960 downwards.
CGCGGGCCCCCGTGGCGCTGGGCAGGCAGCCTTCGGCGGACAAGAGCACGCCGGCTCTTTTCGATTCTTCTACGAGCGCCCCCATTTGTTCCATCTCCTGCTGAGTGGGAGGGATCCCTTCCGGCTTCGCAGACTTGTATATAGAGAGAAATTCATTTGTGTATCCCTTTCGATGTGGATGCGAGCGCTACATAGGCGCCCGCGAAACAGGCCCGACTGCCGCCTCTAATGACGCGTCGAACATGCATAGGGACAGATCGACAGCGTACGGCGATTTATTTTGTCTCGAGTATAGGCGAGCGGGCTCCGACTCGGATGCGGAGAACAGTAGGTGCGGGACGCAGCGAAGGATAAAGGGATACAAGAAGGCCCGACAGCGCAACAAAGATGGGGCCGTTGTTGCGTGCCGGGCTTTGCGGTGATTTGCGGGGTTTGTTTGAAGCTAGCTTTGACGCGCGGCGCGAAGGCGCCAGACCAGCATCATCGCGAGCAGTCCGGTACCGAGCAGGCCGAGAGCGCCGGGCTCCGGAGTCACTGAGGCGCCACCACTTACATAATCCAACGAAGCGGCGGAGGTAACGACGGCGACGCCATAATCGATATGACCGGTGCCGGTTCCGCTCAAGTCACCGTTGCTCCAGACATTCACGAGTGTGCCGCCACCGATATTAAAGAGCAGTCCATAGATGTCGAGGACACCGCCATGCAAGGGGTAGTCGGTAGCGGTCTGCGGCGAGCCGCCGGGATAGTAGAGATTGTCAAAGGACAAAGAGCCGTGGGCCAGGCCTACGGCAACAGGGAAGCGGGTAAAATCATGGGGCGCGAGCAGGTTGGTGGGATCCGGCGCGTCATGCTTGATCGGTTCGAGCGCACCGATGGGTGCGTTGACGATGTTCAGCCCGCTATTCGAGTCAGAGAATGTGCCGGTGATGCCGGTAACCTCAAAGGCCTGCGGATACTTTGAATCGGTTGCCGTGCCATAAGTCAACGCCATCGTGCCACTTACTCCAGGGCCTACCAAGTTGATGTCGACTGTGGCGGCGTTTGCCTGCCAAGGAAGTGACGCAGTGAAGAGCAGCGTCGCTGAGAGTACGAGTTTGTTTCTCATCGTCTATTAAGATCTCCGGACTTGTATTTTGGAAACTCTGACTACCGACTGCTAACGGCGTGATTGCTCGCGGCCGGATTTACCGATGAGCAAAGCACCCCTATTCAACGGTCCGGTCGCAATCCCCCAAGAATTATAACCACCCCGACGAGTAAGGGCCAGAAACTTTCAGATTGGGAACAGATGAAAACGCCCAGTACTGAAGCGCTATGCGCCAAGTTGCCGCCGCGGGCGGAACACCGGCTGGCATAATCGTGTTTCAGGATGAACGTACGGCGTCTGCTCGCTCTTCTGGTTGTGTTTGCTTTCGGACCGTTGAACGGAATGCCTGTGGACTGGGTTATACCGCTCGCTCCTTTTCGCATTTCGGGCAATCTTTATTACGTTGGATCGCGCGATCTGGCCGCTTACCTTGTCGTCACGCCCCAGGGCAACATACTGATCAACGCCAATCTGGAGTCTTCGCCGGCGCTCATTCGTCGCGGCGTCGAACAACTTGGCTTTCGGTGGGGCGACACGAGGGTACTTCTCAGTAGTCAAGCACACTACGATCATGTTGCCGGGGCGGCAGAGATCATCAGGGAAACGCATGCGCGTTACATGGTGATGGACGGCGACGTCGGTGTGGTCGAGAGCGGTGGAGGAAGCGATTTCGATTCCACGCTTCCACACTTTCCGCCAGCTCGGGTCGACCGTACTTTGCACGATAACGATCCGGTGACGCTCGGCGATGTCACTTTGACGGCGCATAAAACAGCAGGCCACACTCGAGGCTGCACAACGTGGACAATGCGGACACGGCAGGGCGGCCGAACGTACAACGTGGTCATTGTTGGCGGATGGGGGCCGAATCCTGGCGTCCGTCTTGTTGCCATGCATGGGAGACCGGCGTCTTACACGGGCATTGCGGCCGATTACGAGCACGCATTTGCGGTGCTGAAGCAGCTGCCTTGCGACATTTTCCTTGGCGCGCATGGGAGCTACTTCGACATGCTTGCAAAATTTCCTCGCGTGCGGGAGCAGGGAGAAGCCGTTTGGATTGATCCAGAGGGCTATCGACGCGGGGTTGCTGAGCACGAGGCTGCTTATCGCAAGGAGCTCACTTTGCAAGAGTCCGGCAAGATAGCGGCGGGGGAGTAAGGCTCAGACTGGCCTGGACATCGATGGCCGGGACCAGAGGCGGCTGATGTCTTCGAGCGAATAGCCCTTGGTCTCAGGGACAACGACCAGAACGAAAGCAAAGTTGGCGAGGGCGAAGCTTGAGAACACGAAAAAAGCGCCGGCCGTTCCGAGACCGCGCTGCATGATGGGAAAGAACTGATTGGCGAGATAGGCGAAGATCCAGATTGCGGTGGTAGCGATGGACATGGCCGCTCCGCGCACTTTGGTGGGGAAGATCTCCGAGATGATGACCCAGCATACGGCGCCGTTGCCGATGGCGTGTCCGGCTACAAAGGCCATGATTCCGACGAGTATGCCGGTGCCGGATCCCTTCAGTAGATAGAGGCACGCGACGGTGACAAGGGCTGAGGTCTGGAGCGCGGTTCCCCACAAGATGAGCGTGCGGCGGCCGGCGCGATCAACCAACCAGATCGCGACGCATGTAAAGGCGAGGTTGACGACGCCGACGAGGACGGATTGAAAGAAAGCATCAGCGGCTTTCTGACCGGCGCTCTGGAAGATTTGCGGCAGGAAGGAGAGGAGTGCGGTGATGCCACTCGTTTGCGAGAAAGCCGCCAATATAAATCCAATGAGAAGAGCTCGCCGGAACGGGCCGGCTAGCAACTCCTGGAGACCGCCTTGCTCCCCGGCTAAAGATTTGCGAATGGCCGCAGCTTCCAGGCTTGCAACCGCAGGTCCTTCTATGGCGGAGAGGACGGCATCGGCTTCCGACCGGCGGCCAACTTTCATCAGCCAGCGCGGGCTTTCTTTTGAAAACAGGATGGCTAGCGCAAACAGGGCAGCGGGAACAGCGCCGGCCGCGAACATCCATCGCCAGCCGTGAGCGACGTTCCAGGTTTCAGTCCCTGACCGTTCGATAAGCAGGTTGACGAACACCGCGCCCAGGATGCCGACGACAATACCGAACTGGTAGAAGACGACAAGCCTTCCGCGGACCGAGGCTGGAGCGATCTCCGCGATATACATTGGGGCGACGATGGAGGCGGCGCCGATTCCAAGGCCGCCCACAATGCGCCACAGGATGTATTGCGTGAAGGCGCCGGAAAGCCAGACGCCGACGGAGGAGAGAGCAAAACAGAGCGCGCACCCGTAGAGTGCTTTGCGGAGTCCAAAGCGGTCTGCCAGGACGCCGGAACAGGCGGATCCGATGAGGCACCCGACGAGCGCGCAGCCCGCGGCCCAACCAATGCCCGCCGCATTCAAGTGAAAGTATTCGGCGAGATGTCCGATCGCGCCGCTGATGACTATGTTGTCGTAACCGAACAAGAAGCCGCCCAAGGCGGAGACTAGTGTAGAGATGAGGAGCGCGGGGCGAAAGGCGCCGCTGACGGTCATGTCGGATCCCGGCCTTTCCAGATCATTCCGCACGAGCACTCCGAGCGGCCAAGAGTTTTCGTCCGGCAAACGAGACCATTGACAGGGCCAACAGTGGGCACATAGACTTTATCTTGGCCCCGGAGAAAGAGCCAACGCCATTGTAGTCCAAGTCAGATCAAATGCGAGAAACTTCCAGCCCCTGTAGCGCGAACCTGAGGATTTCATTTAAGCGGATATATCCGCTTGCCGCGTCTTTGAGTCAGTTATCCATGCTGCTATTGCTTGTTTCGGCTGCACGGGCGCAACCGACGGGCAAGGCCGTTTGGGAGATCGGCAAGTTTGACGAATCGCCAGTAGAGTTTGCAACGCGTCATATGGGACCAGTCACGTTTCGTGTGGGTAAGAGCGACGCTGCAAAGGACTGGCCGGGACGCCAGCAGAGCGGGCAGCCCTACCAGATTCTTTTTCCCCTCGATTCCGTGTCCGGAAAGTATCTGCTGAAGATCCGCGTTCTGATCGACCAGCCGAGAGTTCCGGCGCTGCGGGTTGACATCAACGGACATGGGGGTGTGTTTTATCTGCATCCCAAGCTCAGCTACTCACGGAGCGACTTTTCGTATGCGTTCGATCCACATGAGTCACAGAGCGATTTAGAGATCGACGTTCCCGCGACCTTTCTGAAGCAGGGAGAGAACGCGATGACCGTGACGTGCGTGGATGAACCCGCGACAGCGGCGGGGGATCTGGAGATTGGCGGGATCAGCTACGACGCACTGCGTCTGGAGAACGCCGCAGGGAAAGGCGGGGGCGAAGAAGTCAAGACTCAAGCAGAGCCAACGATTTTCTTCCGTGGAAGCGGCAGCGGACTGACAGAGGTTGTGGATGGATTCATTCGCTTCGCGCGTCCTTGGAAGGCTGGAGCAGCAGATCTAGAAATTAACGGCAAACACTACGCGGCCAACTATCCGGCTGGAGAATTTGGAGAGGAGAGGGTTTCCTTCGACGTTCCCGAATGGACAGGATCGGTGCAGGGCAGGATTCGCGCAGGTGGAGGCTCGAAGCATGCGGAAGAAGTGAGCCTTAAAGCGGAACGCAAGTGGACGATTTTTGTGGTTCCACACACACATCTCGATGTGGGTTACACGGACTATCAGGGTAAAGTCGCGGAAACGCAGGCGCGAGTGCTTACCCAGGCGGATAACCTGATTCGAGAGCATCCGGATTTCCGTTTTTCGATGGACGGTTCGTGGAATCTGCAGCAGTTGCTGGAGACACGTCCGAAAGAGAAGCAGGAAGAGATTCTCAACCTGATCCGCACGCGCAAGATGGCGATGCCCGCGCAGTATGTCAATCTGCTGACCGGGTATGCGTCGCTCGAGACGCTGTACCGCTCGCTTTACGATTCGAAAGAGCTTTCGAAGCGGTACGACCTGCCATTCGAGTATGCGAATATCACAGACGTTCCGACGTACTCGGGAAGTTATCCGTCTGTGCTTGCCAGCAGCGGAGTGAAGTATTGGGTTGCGGCCTCAAATAACGATCGGGCGCCGATCTTCTTTTACGATCACTGGAACGAGAAATCGCCGTTCTGGTGGGAGGGACCGGATGGCAAGAAAGTGTTGTTCTGGTATTCGCGGCATTACGAACAGGTCCAAACGTTATTTGGATTGACGCCGCAGTTGAATGCAGTGAGGGAATCGCTGCCGATCTATCTGCAAGCGTATTCAAAACCGACCTATAAGCCGAATGTTGCGCTTCTGTATGGCACGCAGGTGGAGAATACGGACCTGGTGCCGGCAACCGCAACCTTCGCGGACGACTGGAACAAGCAGTATGCTTTCCCGAAACTAAACTACGCGACCTTCCCTGACTTTTTTCACTACCTGGATGCAAACTTTCGCAACGATCTGCCGACGTTCAAGGGTGACGGCGGAGGGTACTGGGAGGATGGAATCGGCAGCGATGCGTATTATGCGGCCGAGGACAGGCAGAACCAGAACCGGGCGCTCTCAGCCGAAGTGCTTTCGAGCGTGACGCATTCGGTGGATCCGAATCTGAATCCGCCAGCGGGGTTATTCACCGATATCTGGCGCAACATCATTCTGTTTGCGGAGCATACGTGGCTATCTTACAACTCTGTTTCGCAGCCGGACCACGATGAATCGATCAAACAAGAGCGTGTGAAGGATGATCGAGCGGATCGGGCGGCGCTTGAAATCGAGGACGTGACGAATCGATCGCTAAGCCAGCTGGCCGACCAGATTCATATTCCGGCGAATACGCTGGTGGTTTTCAATTCGAGCAATTGGCAGCGCAGTGGTGTTGTGGAAACGGATTTGTTCGAGCATCCGAAGCTGGTGGATCTGACGACGAAGGAGGAAGTTCCGCTCGAAGTGCTGTATGAGAAGGAGCATTTTCTGCATGTGCGTTTCCTTGCGAAGGATCTGCCGGCGGTGGGTTACAAGTGCTTCAGCATTGTCTATGGCGAGGAAGGCAAGCCGGAGGTAAAGACATCGGCAGAGAAAACGATTGAAAACGCTTTCTACCGGGTGACGGTGGATGAGAGCAGCGGGGCGGTGGCGAGCGTTTACGACAAGGAGCTCAAGCGGGAAATCGTCGACTCGGGAAGCCCCTACAAATTCGGCCAGTACCTTTATGTAACCGGCGGGGACGGCGATACGCAGATGATCAACCCGTTTCCCGCGCTTCCGCCGGGAGAGTTGACTGTTCATCCAGCCTCAAACGGCAAGCTCGTGGGTGTGGACCAGATGCCTTGGGGACAAGCGATCCGGCTGACGAGTTCGGGACCGAACACGCCCGCGATCAAGACCGAAATTCTTCTATTCAACGATCAGAAGAAACTGGAGTTCCGGTATCGCGTTCACAAGACTTACACGAATGACAAAGAGGCGGTTTATTTTGCGTTTCCGGTAGCGGCAAAGAATCCTGAGTTTAGTTTCGCGACGCAGCAGGGATGGGTGGATCCGGCGCACGACTTGATGAAGGGCGGAAGCCTGGAGTGGTTTAACGTCCAGCAATGGATGGCGGTCCACGACCAAGATCTGGCAGTTGGAATTGTGCCACTCGATGCGTCTCTTGCCAGCTTTGGCGATATCAATCGCGGTAAGTGGCCGGGAGTGTTTCAGCCGAAAACCGCAACGATCTTTTCTTATGCAATGAACAATTACTGGCACACGAATTACCGTGCCGGGCAGGGAGGCGACTTTAGATTCCGCTACACGGTGACGAGCGGAGCCCAAATGGACGGCGGTGCGCTAAGCCGGTTGGGGCTGGAGGAGCTACGGCCGATGGAGGTGAACTATGTCGTCTCCCAAGATAAAGTAGGAGATCCGCCACGTCCGCTTCCCGAAACGGGCCAGGGATTTCTGGAAGTTTCAAATCCCAGTGTCGCGCTTGTTACCTGGAAGAAGGCGACCGACGGAAATGGCATGATCCTGCGGCTGCAGGAACTCAGCGGGAAGCCGGCGGAAACGACGGTACGATTCCCACATGCGAACATTCAAGCCGCCCAGCTGTGCTCGGGACTAGAGGACGACCTCAGCGCGCTACCGGTTTCAAAGAATACCGTCCCGCTGACACTGAGGCCGTTCGAAGTGATCACGGTGCGTGTGAATGGCCGGTGACCGTTCAAAATCGAGACAAGGGTCAGGCGAATGGGAAGCAGCAAAATACTTTCCCTTCACCCTTAAATAAGTATTGACCTCGTCATACTTCTGGCTTATATCTATTCTATTAGTGCTTCGAGCGAGAGGACGCGCCCGCTTTGCGTCTCTCCACAGGTTAGGAGTGGAAATGAAGGGCTTAGAAAGACTCAGTTGTCTTACGCTAGCGATTTCGGTTCTCGCCGGCGTTTGTGGGGGCCAAACAACAAACGGCTCCATAAACGGAACGATCACTGACCCTTCCGGCTCAGCGGCTGGCGGCGTTCAGGTTCAGGTAACGAGCAAAGACACTGGACTTCAGCGGACGGCAACTACTTTAGACAACGGCACGTATACGATTCCGCAATTGCAGCCCGGAACATATGACGTAACGATCGAGAAGCCGGGATTCGCGAAAGAGAACCGACCGGGTGTCCAGTTGTTGGTCAATCAAAACGCGACGATCGACTTTACGCTTTCAGTGGCCGCGGTTTCGCAGACTGTAGAGGTAACGGGGGCGCCACCGCCGCTCGACACGACGTCGGCGACGCTCGGGGATGTAGTTCAGCATCAGCAGATTGTAGGTCTGCCGCTGAATGGCCGGAGCTTCACGCAACTCACGCTGTTGACTCCGGGCGCGGCTCCCCAGCAGACAGGACAGCAGGGAGCGTTCACGGTTCAGCAGGGCGCCGGTTCGATTAGTCCGTCGGTGAACGGGCAGCGGGGCCAGCAGAATAACTTCACCATGGACGGCGTTTTGAACAACGCCATTTACACCAACACGTGGGTGATCGCACCACCGCCCGACGCGCTGCAGGAGTTTAACGTTCAGTCTCACATAACGGACAGCCAGTTTTCGATCTCTTCGGGGGCTAACATCAACATCGCGACCCGATCTGGAACGAACGACTTCCACGGCGCCGCGTGGGAGTTCTTCCGAAATGATGTACTGGACGCGCGGAACTTCTTCGATCCGACCAAGCCTCCCTACCGGCAGAACCAGTACGGAGTGGCATTCGGGGGGCCGATCATCAAGAACAATACCTGGTTTGAAGCGTATTGGGAAGGTTTCCGGTCGGTGCAGAGCTTGAATGAGTTTGCCAGCGTTCCGACCGCGGCCATGCGCGCCGGCGACTTTTCGGGAATTTTGGGATCTCAGATCGGCAGCGATAGCCTTGGCAGACCGATTTACACGAACGAAGTTTTCAATCCGGCTACGAGCCGCCCTGATCCAAACAATCCCGGTAATATCATTCGTGATCAGTTCCCCGGGAACAAGATACCGCAGTCTTTGCTTAACCCAGCCAGCCTGCTTGTTCTACAAAAATATTATCCAGAGCCCAACCTGAACGTCGGTCAGAGTGTACTGCCTAACTACCAGTTTGCAGGGACTAACAACACGCAGAGCGACCAGACGGGTATCAGGGTAGACCATCGTTTCGGCGACAACGACACTTTGTTTGGCCGCTATAACCGCACGAATGCGAATCTTCTGCGCCCCGAAGATTTACCTACCTATCAGCAAACGCTGCAGAACTATGGGCAGACTTTAGCGCTGGGCTACACGCACCTGTTCGGCCCTTCCATAGTTCTTAATGTGCACTACGGCTACACAAATACCAACTTCGGACAGTTTGATGAACCGGCCGGGCAAAGCTTTCTGAGCGCGACCAACTATGACGTGCATGCGCCAGCCAAGAACGGGATTGCGCTTGGACCGCAGATCGGGATTTCCAATGGGTTTTCCGGTGTAAGTCAGTTTGCCATTCCGCTCGGCCCGCAGTACAACCACGACGGACACGCGGATTTGTCTATTGTGCGCGGTACACATACGATTGGGGCGGGGGCGATGATTTATCACATCCACAGCTTCGACGACGGCTGGGGCGCCGCGCTGAACTTCACACAAAATGCGACTTCGCAGGGCGGCCTGGCTAACAACTCCGGAAACGGCGCTGCCAGCTTCATGCTTGGTCTTCCAGATAGCCTTTCCGGGTTCTTGGGAAACACCTCGGCGAACGAGCGAGCCTGGTGGTATGGAGGTTATCTCCAGGATCAATGGCAGATTTCGAAGAAGCTGACGCTGACTTATGGCTTGCGGTATGACTTTGTCGAGCCGCCGAGTTACGGGAGCAAGATCGTCTCCGGTCTGGACATTCAGACGGGGAACTTCCTTGTCTCGGGCCCTGCTCCGCCCCTCTATCCGAGTCCCAATGTGCGAAAGACATTCTACGATCCGCACTACAACGGTTTTCAGCCACGCTTTGGCTCAGCGTATCGAGCCAGTGAAACGACCGTTATCAGGAGTGCATTCGCAATTTTCGACGATCACAACAATACTTTGGTCCAGGAGGCACAGGATCCCCGGATTTCATGGCCGGAAGGTGTAGGTATATCGAACATCGATCTGAACAGAAGTACTCCCACGACGTACTTCAACAATCTGCCTCCGAGTTCGTCGTACTTCAACCCGTTACAGCCGCTGGTGGACTTCGGCGCAAATCCACGGAACAAGATTCCTTACGTGATGGAGTACAACGTGGGAGTCGAGCAGCAGTTGGCGCACGCTTATGTTGTAAATCTGGACTACGTGGGATCTGTCGGGCGGCACAATTTCATCCAGCCGACGGCTAACACGGCGCTGTATCCGGCGCCAGGCTCTGTAGCGCCCCGGCAGCCTTTCCCGGCGTACGGCGGGTCATTTTCGTACGACGAGAATGTAGGCAACTCGAGTTACAACGCTCTTCAAGTAAAGTTACAGAAGTCGTTATCGTTCGGATTGAACTTCTTAGCCTCATATACTTGGTCAAAGTCGCTCGATATCCAGTCGGAAGGGCAGTCAGGAAGCATTGAAACGATCTACGACTTGCGCCGGGATTGGGGTCCATCCGACTACAATCGGACACACTTGTTCGTATTCAGCGGAATCTACCAGCTGCCATTCGGAAAGGGTAAACCGTACTTAGCGAACGGAAACGCGATTGCGCGGACAATCCTCGGAAACTGGAACGTAGGATGGATTGCGACCCTGAATTCGGGGCAGCCTTTCAGTGTGTATGCAGGAGGCGATGTGGCGAATGTGGGCGGTGGCAGCCAGCGCGCGCAGGTGGTCGGCAACCCACTTTCAGGCTTTAACCAGAGTATCCAGGAATGGTTTAATACGGCGGCATTTGCCGTGCCAGCGGCTTACACGTTCGGCAACGAGGGCCGAAACAACATGTCCGGACCGGCGTTTAAGAACCTCGATTTCAACGCGTTCAAAGACTTCCCTCTCGCTGAGCGGTTTACTTTGCAGTTCCGGGCAGAGTTCTTCGACATTCTGAATCACCCGAGCTTCGGGCTACCGGACAGCACGGTGACTGACAATGCGTACGGCAGGATTACGAGCACCGCGAATCCCAATTCGAACCGTGAGATTCAATTGGCTCTGAAGCTGTTGTTCTAATGATCAAGGAGGGGTCTCCAGGATCGGAGACCCTCCCTCGACATGGTTGTATTGCCTATTCTCTTAGCACTTGCCTTCACTCAGTGCGAAGCAAGTCTCCAGCCGGTAAAGCTTGCCCTCCAGCAGAATGATGTGCCTCGGGCGGCATCTTTACTCGGGTCTATTTCTGGCCAGTGCACCGAGTCGAGTGACTTCTACGCGCTGACCGGAGTGACCGATGAACTTTCGGGTAAAACGGAGGACGCGGAGGCTGCTTTTCGACAGGCAATCGCGCTCGATCCAAAATCGGCGCGCCTGAAGGAGCAACTTGGGGCCGCGTATCTGAGGAACAAGAAGCCCGCTCAGGCGACAGAAGTCTTGCGGGAAGCTGTGGCGCTTGACCCAGAGAATGCAACGGTAAAGAAATATCTAATTGGAGCGTATGTCGGGACGGGCTCGTGGATGCCTGCGGTGTCCCTATTCGATGAGATCGGCAAGAGGGATCTGACCGCGGGCGATCCTATTCTTCTGCTTTGGTATGCGGAGGCTCTGATCGGAACGCGGCAGTTGAGCCGCCTGGATCGCGATCTTCCTGCAGCGAGTACGATGCCGTCTGCGCTGCTATTCTCGCTTGGCACGCTTTTCGCGCAGCACGGGTTGTACGAAAGGGCAGTGAATTACTTTCTCGAAATTCCGGCCCCAGATGCCGATGACGCCGTTTACTTCAACAGAGGCTTGGCTTACTCGCACTCAGATAAGTTTAAGGAGGCGCGTGAAAGTTATTTTCTGGCTATCGATAAACATCCGGGGCATGTAGACGCTTACTTCAGAGTGGGTCTGGATTACGGGGCCGCAGGAAATGGCAGGAAGGCGCTTCCATGGTTGTTTCGGGCTCACGACCTGGCACCTTCCCGAGCGGACATCGCGTACGCGCTGGGCGAGCAACTCATTCAGTCAGGTTATCTGGATACGGCGCGCGAGGTGCTAAGTCCGGCGACGGCGGAGCGCGGGGCGGATCCGCTGCTGTGCGTGGGACAGGCAGATTTAAAGCAGGCCAGTGGGGACCATGATGGCGCCCGCGAGGGATACCGGAAGGTTGTCGCGCAGGACCCGGAGTTTGCGCCTGCTCTGATTGGACTTGCGCGAGCAGACGCCGAGAAAGGAAATGCGGCGGAGGCTCGATCGGCTCTGATGAAGGTTCTCGCGAAAGACCCGGACGATGCGGCGGCCAATGGGGAGCTTGGGTCGCTCGATGCCCGGCAGGGGGAGTGGGCGGTAGCTCTTCCGCGCCTTAGAAAAGCATGGAGCCTTAACAAATCGAATGCTGAGACGGCGCTTGATTTGTCTCGCGCGGAGCGGCACGCGAATCGTCCGGCGGAGGCATTGAGCGTATTGAGGGCAATTGGGCCCGCGATGCAGGAATCGGTGGCTTATCATCTCGAACTGGCGCAAGTGTACGCCGCGCTTCAGCGGCCGGATAACGCCCAAGCGGAGCGGAAGGTAGTTGGCGAACTGCAAGCGGATGCTAAGGCAGGGCTGTATTTCGACAATGCAAAGACGTATGTTCACTGAGCGAGCGTGCGCGCTGGGCCTGATGATGGCGTCGCTCGGGTCTTTGCAGGCCCAGACTGCAGCGCCAGAGAAGACGTGCGCGGCGAACGAACTGTTTGCGCAAACGAAAGATCTTCTGGCGGAGAAGCGCTACGATGAGGCGGCGAGATCACTAGACCGGCTGCGCACGTGCTCGCAGCTGCGGCCGTTAGAAACGTTCGAGATGGGATGGCTTTACGGACGCGCGAGGCGGTTCCAGACGGCACTCAGCGTTTTCGATCGCGTTCCGCCGGAGGTGCCGGATCGCGCAACGCACAGCTATGCGGTAGCCCTCAGCAGATTCGAGCTTTCCGATTACCGTGGGGCGATTGCTGCTCTGGAACAGCTGCGATCAGCCGGCATCTATGACGCGAAATGCTCCAACTTACTCGCTGTCTCCTACTCGAAGTTGGGCCTCTACAAGGAAGCCTATGCGGTCTTAACGAAACAGGCGGCACAAGATCCGAATGACTTATCGACTTACTTAAACCTAGTGACAGTGTGCGCAGACGGGGGCGATTATGCAAGGGCCGCACAGGTGGCATCGCAGGCGGCTGTACTCTTTCCGAAGTCGGCTGACGTTTTGGTTGTACGGGGGGCAGCAAATTCGCTGCTCGGACGCTCCGGCGATGCCAGCCAGGACTTCTCCCTGGCCACGCAACTTGCTCCGAACCGCGCCGACGCCCATTTCTTTCTGGCTCTGATGGACTACAACCAGGCGCAATACCCGGCGGCACTGGCGGTTCTCAAGAAAGCGGAACAGGAGGGATTGGAGGATTCGGATCTGCACTATCTGACGGCTGAGACGTTGTTGAAAATCGATGGTGGAAATGCGGAGGCTGCGGTGGCGGAATTGGGGCGGGCGGTGCAGCTGAATCCGGAGTCTGTTGCGGCGAGGACGCTGCGCGGGCGGCTGCTTCTCGAGAAAGGGCAGGCTAAAGAGGCAGTTCAGGATCTCGAGGTTGCAAAGCGGGAGGACGCGGAGTCGCGAAGCACGCTTTACAACCTGGCGCGAGCGTATCGTGCTTTGGGCAAAAACGAGCAAGCTGCGGCGCTGTTTCGGCAACTGCGTTCGGAAAAGCCAGACATCCTCAAAGAGATGAGCGATCGGCGGTTGAGCGAAAGCCTCGCCGATAAGGGGGCCGAGAAGTGAGATTGATTCTGGTGCTCACAAGCCTGGCAGGTCTGCTCTTCGGGCAATCGGGCACGCAACATATCAAGAGTGCGACGACATCCTACGAAGCTGGTGAAAACTTTGCCAAGGAAAAGAAGTATGAGCAGGCGACGGAGCAGTTCCGTAAGGCGATCGAGATTGAGCCCACTTATGAGGATGCTTTCGAAGGATTGGTTGCGGCGTGCCTAAGCGCCGGACGACGGCCGGATGCAGCGGCGGCGATGACGGAATTGCTCGAGATTGAGCCGGGCCTCGTGCGATATAGATTGTTGCTGGGGCAGATTTTGCTCGAACAGAATCAGCCCGAGCGCGCGCTTGCCCAGTATTCTCTCGTCCTCAAAGGCAAGCCGCTCGATGCGGATGGCTTGCTCGGCTTTGCTGCGGCAGCAAAACGTCTAGGCATGAACGATCGGGCAGCCGAAGCGCTTGAGCGAGGGAGAAAGCAGTACCCGCAAGACAAACGGTTCGAGCAAACAGCTCCCTGACGCGCCAAATTCAGGCGCGTGTGCGCACCGAGGCTTTGATTGTGGCAAAAGGCTGCGTTGTAGCCGAGGCTGGGCGAATGTTGTATCTGCCCACCGCGGCCGGAACAATGAACGTTTCGGCATAATGCACCAGGAATTGCTCAAAGGCATGGGTCGGGCTCTCTACAATGACTGCGTCGCCCTCGACCAGGTTGAGGACATTCACACCGCCTTCGGTGTCGTGCGGAACAGTGCCGGTAAACCAGTGCCGCCTGGTCTCGATAAACTCGCGTTCGTGAAGGCCGGTGCGTTCCTCGGCCCAGCCGTCACCTTGACTGATTTGTTTGACGCAATTGATCAACTCGTCGCGCACCCAGCTGGTTGTGCGGTCCCATTGGATGTTACGAATGCCGTGGTCGAGATGAATGGGCCGCGGCCGGCCATCGAGTCCGAGGCGTCCCCAATCCCAAAGTTTGAAAGTAAATATGTAAGGGGTGGCGCTGATTTCGAGCACCATGCTGTTGCGGCCAGAGCAGTGAATGGTGCCGGCAGGGATCAGAAAGTGATCGTGTTTGCGGGCGGGCCAGCGATTGACGTAGGACTCGGCCGGAAAGGGCGGGCCAGCGTTTTGCGCCGCATGCAGATCAGAAATCATGGAAGCGCGATTTACGTTTTCCTGTAAGCCGAGATAGACGCAGGCGTCGGAATCGGCATCGAGCAAGTAGTAGCTTTCATCCTGGGTGTAGTGCATTCCGAAATGCTCGGCAATGTATTCCGTTAGCGGGTGTACCTGCAGGGATAGATTACCGCCTTGCATGGTGTCGAGGAAATCGAAGCGAATCGGGAACTCGGTTCCGAAACGTGCGTGAACGGCTTCGCCCAGCAAGGCCTGCGGATGGCTGAAAACCAGATCGATGGCGGGTAGTTCGACCGTGCACTCTCCAAAGCCGAGGAGTAAGCTGTTTTCTTCCGGAACGCAATCGAAGCACCAGGCGTAGTTCGGAGGCCCGTCCGGCAGGTCGCAAACCCTGCGCATCCATTGGCCGCCCCAAGGTCCCGGGTCGAAAAAGGGCTGGACGCGAAAGGGCCGGGTAGTAACATGGGCTAGCGCTTCGCGAAGCAGAGTTCCGGGAATCATTTTCGGCTCGCCGGGCCGATTTGTGTCGAGCAGAAAATCAAGCCTGGGCAAAAGCCGCTTTTTGAGACGATCTGCCGCTCGCCAATCGACGAAGAAAGCACGCTTGTATTTCTCGCCTGGGGCAGCCGCGCTATTGGCGGCTCCGAGATTGCCGATCTCTCCACGCCTTTGACGCTGCTGAATTTCCCAACGGGCGAGATCGGCGTAGACGAGTAAGTCCGGTGTATCGAGCGCGAGCGCGGCACCAGCGCCAACGATCACGCCGGAACCAGCGTTGCGGACCGTCGAGGAGAGACGGGCTAGTGCGGCCGGGTCGAACAAATCGAGGAGGTCGAGATTGCTCAAGCGACCGAAGACGGGATCTTCCGAAAGCTCGCTTGCGAGCATCGCATCGATGATTGGGGGAGGCTTGAGGCACTCAGCTGTGCTGAAGATTTCAGACGGCGGGAAAATACCGGAAAGGGCAAGCTGGACTTCATCTTCGAAGACGCCGGGATAACATTCGATACAGATGAACCGCTTGCCGCCGTCGCGGCTGGCTTTAATCTGATCGACAATAGATGGCCAGCCGACCTGGCAATCCGCAGAACTCCGCGTAACTGTCACTCGCGGGTACTTATCGTAGCTGGAGGGCATCTTGTTCCTGGAACAGCGGGACTGCCCCAAATAGCGCTGCGTCACTGCCGAGAGTGGCCGTGCGAAAGGCTACATCGCCCCACGGCGTCCAAGCGTACGAATCCACGTAGCTTTTGATTGCGTTCAAGATTGGGTAGGAACTCTTCATGACTCCTCCGCCGACAATCAACAACTCCGGATCATAGGCATGTACGAGCGATAAGGCGCAGGCAGCCCAGATGCGGAGGCAGCGGTCACGAACATGGAGAGCGACCTGGTCGCCGCGATCAGCCCAGCAAAAGAGTTTTTCGAAATCAATTTTTATTTCGTGAGCAAGAGCGCTCGTATCGAAACCGGGCCAATCGCGACAGATATCAGGTAGAGAGTAAGTGGACGCTTCGGCTTCAAAGCAGCCGCGGGCCCCGCATGAGCAAGTGCGCCCTCCCACGATGGCCGTGAAATGGCCTCCCAGGCAGCCTGCCTGGAAGTGTTTGCCACGGATCAAGCGGCCCTCCATTAACGCGGCCGTACCGATGCCCGTTCCGAGCGTCATCATGACAACGTTTTCCGATCCTTGCGCGGCACCAGCATGCTGTTCGCCCAGTAACGCGAGCCGAGCATCGTTTTCAAGGATGAGCGGAAGTCCGAGTTCATGCCGGGCCCACGAGACCAAGTCAAGGCCGGTGGCATCGGCGTACTTATGGTTTGTTGAGACGATACGACCGGCTCTGCCATCGACCAAGCCGCAAAAGCCAAACGCGATTCCGAGGAAATGATGGCCGTATTTTTGCGAAAGACGGCGAAACGCTTCCGCGAACGTAGGGAGCAAGTCTCCGAGGCTGCCCGTGCTGTCGGTATCGAGAGTGAAGCGCTCAAGAACGGTCCGGTTCTCGAGAGCAGCGCATGAGATATGGCTGCCGCCCACATCCACGGCCAAGACTTTCATCGGCGAGGGCGATTGCCCGTCCAATAGGTCAGACCCATGTTACTCAAAATCGTGCGAGGCTGCGCTTCTCCAGACTTTATCTTCAGCCTATAGAAAGTCTAGGCCGCTTACGGTTGCGCGTCAAGGAGAAATAGTTTTCCGGGCTGCGAATGGCTTGATATAGTGAGCTCGGAGATGAATGAAATCGGACACGCCTAACGAATTGCGGATGCTAGGCGTGGACGATGTTCGCGAGGCGAACGAGTTGAAGCTGTTACATGTCATCCGGGACCGGCAGCCGATCTCTCGCGCCGACCTGGTCAAAGACACGGGTTTGCGAGCGGGCACGGTTTCCGTAATTGTAAACCGCCTGCTTCAATCGTCGATAGTGTATGAGGGCGAGGCGGCCCCGTCGAGTGGCGGACGTCCTGCCACTTACTTGCAGGTTAACTCGGAGAAGGCATATGTCGTCGGCGTGAATGTAGGAGTTCACGAGACTATTTACGGCGTAAGCGACTTCAACGGGCGTATATTGAATCAACGTACGATCCGGACCGAGCTGGATGCGAGTCTCTTTCTATCGCGTCTGGGAGATGAGATTGGAACGCTGCTCAAGGGTAGTTTCCGCCGTGCGCGGTTGACCGGAGTTGGCATTAGTCTGCCTGGTTTAATCGATAGGTTGGACGGATGCCTGGTGCGGTCGCCGAATCTCGGCTGGCGGGATGTGCCGGTCCGGTCCATGCTCGAGGAGAAACTGCAATTACCGGTGTACCTCGAGAACGATGCAAACGCGGCGGCGCTGTCTGAACTCTGGTATGGTCCGATCCAAGTCTGGAGCGCTCACTGCATTCTGTTTATTCTGATTGTGGAAGGAGTCGGGACGGGACTCATTCTGAATGGGGAAGTGTATGTGGGTTCGCGCATCGGGATGGGCGGGTTCGGACATATTTCGGTGGATCCGAACGGTCCGCCTTGCTCGTGCGGGAACAACGGATGCTGGGAATCGTTTGCTTCAAACGAGGCGACACTGCGAAGGTACTCGTCGGAGCGGTCCAGAACAGAAAAACAAGTGAGCACGATGCCGGAACTGATTGCACTGGCGTATTCCGGCGAGGGCACCGCGCGAGAAGCGTTGCGCATGACCGCAGCTTACATCGGCCGCGCAATCAAAGGACTAGCTCAAGGGCTTGCTCCGGAGGTCATCGTCATAGGCGGTCAGATCACGGGGGCCTGGTCAATGCTGGAGGAGATTATCGTGCGAGAGGTTCATAGCGAATATCTTGTTTCGGGCATCTCCAAACCGGCTGTTCGACCGGCGAGCGTGGAATTGCCGAGTTTCTTCGGCGCATTTCCTGTTGCTCTGCGGACAGCTTTGCATAAGCGAAAACGATCTGCGCAGTCTTTGGCAGCGCATTAAGCCGGGACGACGATAGCGAACGAGTACCGATGTTCTACGATCGGGCCAGTGCCAGAACAGGCGAACGGCCCAGAGGCAGAGTCCCGGCCGCGAGCGTAAAAGAATATAAACCAGGGCTCGGTAGCCAGCTGAGCGCTCTCCGCGATCGCGCGCCAGATGTGCATCAACTCGATGTGACCAAAGATCACGCCTTTCACGTGTGCTCCCACAGTAACCCAAGTTTGCAGATGTGCGGCAAGGTAAGTACCGAAACCTGTGAACGAGTCTTAATGGCCAGATCTGAAACAGTACGAGCTCAGCGGGGTCCGATTAGTAGGCCAAGGAGCCAGTAAAAATAATATGTCTAAGCCTTTAAAAGCTGTTCTATTCTCTGCTGTGTTTTTAGCATCGATCCCGGTTTTCGCTCAGGACCGAAAGGATGATGGCGATCGGTCAGACCACGGGCGAAATCAAAGTTATTACGACAGCAAGCATCGCGATTGGCATCAATGGAGCGATCAGGAAAACGATTCGTACCAGCGCTATGCCAAAGAACATCACGCCAATAATGATTTCAGCAAGGATAGCGAGCGGCAACAGCAACAGTATTGGAGCTGGAGGCACAAGCACCCGGATGCACATTGAGAGCCTGCTCGAATTGTGAGCAAGCACGAGCCATGTTCCAGGTGATGAGTCGAGGAAAGCGGGCCAGGCAGCGACCAGGGCAGTAGTGGCTGCTACCTGGCCCGCTAAGGGACGTCCGCTACTTCTTCTTTTTCGGTTTCGTTCCTGGTTTGCCTTTGTCTTTGCTTTTTCTCGCCATGCAAACAGTCTCCTGGCAGTGAGACGTCCGAGCGGCTTGTACTGCACGTGGAAATGCGAAAAGATCCGCTCACTGCGTGGCGAGATCGCCGACGACAGCAGCGATTCCCGTAAATGCACGGGCCAAACGTTCGTAGTCAAGCTTCTCGGGCGTGTCCTCAGCGGTGTGGTAGTGGGGATATCTGTAGGGAGCGGTATCGGTGAGCATCAAAGCGTGATAGCCGAACTGCCAAAAGGACCATTGGTCGGACCAGCCTATGCCGGGGATGAAGGCGGGAGCGGCTGAGCCCTCGGCGGGCAAGGACGTCGCGCGTCTAAAGCTTTTCAAGGCTGAGCGGAGGAGCAAGGCGGATTTGAGATCCGCAACGAAGCCGAGGAAGTCGCCGCGGTTCGGGTATCCGGGGTGAAACCCGACCGGATAGCTTTGGCTGCCAGGAAGGTCGGAATAGTAGCCGATCGTTTCAAGAGAGAGCATGGCGACGATGTTCTCGCTGCGCTCGCGGCAACGTTTCGCATAGACATAACTGCCCATACCGTGTGTCTGGAAGTAGGGCGGCTCTTCGTTGGTGAAGAAGAGCCAGCGAAGAGTGCGCGTTTCGCCTCCCTTGGCGAAAAGCCGTGCGAGCTCGAGGCAGGCGGCCACTCCGCTTGCATTATCGTTGGCGCCGGGAAGACCGCCGACCGTATCGTAGTGGGCTCCGACAACTACGATTTCTTTCGGATTCCGCGAGCCTTGCTTTTCGACCTCTATGTTCTCGAATGCCTGGCCACCAAACGAGAATGGCTGCACCCGCGGAGTGTAGCCAAAAGAGCGCAGCTGCGATTCGATGTACTCCGCTGCCTTTTGCAACCCGTCCGCACGAATCGCATTGCGCCCCCCGATGTCTCCGGCGAGAACTTGTACGTGTGTTTGGATCCGTCGCTGAATCGAGAGCTCCTCGACGGTAAGCGGTGCGAGCGAGTGACGGGCGCGACTTTCCGGCATGTGATGGTTGCCGACGATCAGGATACTTGCCAGGGCAGTCCCCGCAAGCGCGCAGAACTGCTTCACGTCTCTGGACGCAACGGGATGGCGAGCGGCTTCGGCTGAGGTTCCGATGAAAATGCTTTGTCAGCGGTAGGTCTGGCGAGCTTCGGCGAGAGCGTGAACGGGGCGAAGCGCTTCGCCGTCGAATCCGACTTTCTCAAGGAGTCGCAGAAACCGGCGATCCTGACGGAGGGGATCAAAGCGCGGTTCGGCCTTGAGCCACACAAGCCAGACGTCGCGGCCTTCGACCCCTTGCTCCAAGGCATCTAAGGCAAGATCACGGGCTTCCAGACCTGTGTAAAGCAAGCTGCGCCAGTAAGGCGAGACGGAGCGAAGAGTGGACATCTCATCGAGTTGACGGAGTAGCTCCCCGGCAATCTCGGGCTTGCCTAGACGAGCATGAGCGTGACCAAGAGCGGCAAGGATCGCGGGATCATTCCCTGAGCAGGTTCGGGCGTTTTCGAGCTCCGTGATCGCGTCGTCACACATACCGAGCTGTTCATAGGCGAGCCCGAGTATGTGCTGGGCGGATCCACATTCCGGCTCGAGAACAAGTGTTTGCCATGCCTGGTCAACACACTCGTCGAACTCTCTTGCCATGTAATGGACCCTTGCCGCTTCCACGCCGAGCGCAGGGGAGAGCGGATCCAGTTCGCGCGCATCCCGAAGTTGCTTGAGCGCCTCGGGCGTCCGCTGCATGGCCGAGAGGAAAGCAGCATACAGTCGATGCACTTCAACGGAGCCGGGGCTCAGCTCCAGCGCGTGACGATACTCTTTCTCGGCAGCCCGATAATCCCAGTCAAAGCTCTTTCGGATGCCGGCAAGCGAGGCGTGCACTTCAGCCAGTTCGTCATCAAGTTCGAGAGCACGCATCGTCAATTTCTCGGCGCGAGCGCGAGCATCCGACGAAGGAAGGATGCCAAGCGAAGCGGAAACCGCGAAAGTATCGGCAAGCCCGGCGTATGCGAGCGCGTAACTCGGGTCGAGCGCGATGGCCGATTCAAAATGCGCGATGCTTTTGGCCAAGTCCGCTTCGGTCAGCTTGTTCTGGAGGTATTTGCCCTTCCGATAACTTTGATAGGCATCGATCTTGGCGGTGTAACGGCGTTTTAGCGGGCTGCCTCCACTTAGGGCCGAGGGAAGGCTGAGCCGCTGGCCGACTGCAGACGATATGCTTTTTTCGACGCTGAACAGCGCGGAGTCAGAGCATTCATATTGCTCGCCCCACAACCGGCGACCGCTCTTCACATCGGAGAGCTCCGCCGTGATTCTCAGAGACGGGCCATTCGGTTCGATGCGTCCGGTCAGAACTGTTCCGACATCGAGTGCATGTCCCGCAGCACGGGGATCGGTCTCGGCCGGCCTGTAGCGGAGTGCGGTTGCGTGAGCAATAACTCTGATCTGCTCCAGACTGGACAGCCCGGCAATGAGGTCTTCCGTCATATGGCCCGCCAGTGCAGCGAGAACGGGATCGCCGGCGGGATGATCGAAAGGGAGCACGGCGATGGAGTGGTTTGAGTCAGATGAGACTTCTTCGCCGGCGGAATCGGGAATCTCCTCGATGGGCACGAGGAAGCGATAACCCAAACCGGGGCGCGTCTCGATGTAGCGGGAGGCCGATGAGGAATCGCCGAGAACCTGGCGAAGCACGTTGATTGCAGTATTCAGGCCGTGACCGAAACTCACGTGCAAACCGGGCCACAGATGGTGGGCCAATTCGGAGCGAGTGACAAGGCCGCCGCGTTTAGCGAGCAGCAGTTCGAGGATTTGAAAGGGTTGCTTTTGGATGTGAACCCTAACTCCGCATTTGCGCAACTCCCGTTCGTCCAGATCGACTTCGAAAGCATCGAATCGGAGCCTCCGGCCGGTTGGCCGGACCAGCAAACTATCGTTGGGATTACTCATAGGACTCGATACATGACGCAAGATTCGAAAGCGGCTGCTTTATTCCCCACTTGATTTTGATCCGCTACTAGAAATCAATTCAAGAGAAGCGCCAAATTCCTGACATTCTCCTGATGTTCTTCTGAGGGCCCCCAGACACCCTGCACTCGTCTGAGTGACTGTACGGCTTCGGTGACGAAGAAGTTCCCGTAACACAACCAAAGGAGATCAACTGTGAAGAGTAAACCAAACCGCGCGCTGCGTATCAGCCTGTTTGCCCTTGCAATCGGCGTGACTGCCATGCAGGCAAATGCACAACAAGGAACGTTCGACCTTCCCGTTTCCGCACACTGGGGAACAGCCGTGCTCGCGCCGGGCAAGCACACCGTCCGGGTGCCAATACCGATGGGCCAGACTTATATTTACCTGGAGAGCAGCGGTGGATCCAATACTCAGATTGCGGTGCCGACGACGATCGAGAGAACTTCGAACGAGAACCGGAGCTACCTTCATTTGACAAAGGTAAACGGACAATATTACGTGGACGAGTACCGGCTGGGTGCCAGCGGCAGCAATTTCTTTTTCCCAAGACCCAAGGCGATACGCGACCCGAATGGGAATGTAAAAGCCGAAGAGGCCAAGCTCATCAATGTTGATGGAAACTGGCACGCGGGCTCACGGTAGTTTGAGTAAAGAAACAGTGAGCAGGGCTCGGCGCATTTCGTAATTTCAAGTCGTACGAACGGCCGCGCAGGCCGGGCTCTGCTTTAGACGGTGACGGTTGTAAATGTTCTGTAAAAGGTTTGCGAAGATGGCGGTGCCGGGCCGCGATCCGTTTTGCCGCAAGGGGACTGCCCGATAGTCAGCCCCCAGCGATGCCCCGATCAGTC
The DNA here is from genome assembly GCA_963723645.1 of Terriglobia bacterium. Lineage (GTDB taxonomy): Bacteria > Acidobacteriota > Terriglobia > Bryobacterales > Bryobacteraceae > Bog-105. The sequence continues at coordinate 624,342 of CAVRRR010000001.1, read as the reverse complement.
GCCTACTAGTGCGGCCCGCCCGGACCAAAGCCTCGGCCGGGTCCGCCGAAGTGATGCTCTGACAACTCGGCATACTTGGTTTTTTGATCCCCGTTAAGAAGCGCGTAGAACGCCGCATCGGCGGAGGCTCGAGCTACAGTTTCACGTGAGGTCAAGGCGCCGATCTGGGCGGCAGCATTGTTGATGGCTGCGCTGTCGTTAGCTTCGATCGCGGTTTTCAAAGCGGTCTGAGCAGTTTTCATGCTCGCGCGCAGGCCCGATACGGTGTTCTGTTCGGTAGTGAAGATCGAAGTGGCAGATGTCTCCTGAGAGCTCTCCAGCGACAGGAGCGTGGTCAGGCGGCCTACCTGACGAGAGACCATTTCAGCGGGGGTGGGGGGCGTTCGCGGCGGCGCGTCGCTTTGTGCGTGTAGACTCGAGGCCAACAGGATCCCTGAGGCCAAAGCAGAAAATCTCAGCTTCATTAGTACTCCGTTTGTTTTCAGATAACGAAATGCGTGCCGGGGTCCGGTAGGCAACAGGAGAGAAGGTTGAGGGAGTTGGACTCTTCTGTGCCTCGCCGTCTCGCATGCATGTATCTGTGAAACAGCTAAGCCGATATGTTTTCCGGTGTGCGACGCAAAAAGCAGCGTGTCCTTACAAACTCGACGAGCAGAAGAAGCACTACTTAGGGCGCGATAAGAAGTCCGGGCCGATGCTGGCGGAGAGCGATATGTCGGCCTTCAGCATGTATCTCATGTGGTCCAACGCGAAGCAGTGCTCGTCCTGATTGCAGGCGGCCACGCAGTCCTGAGGAACGACCAGGCTCAGATCGCGCATGTAAGCATCGTTCGCGGTAAACATCACGCAGCTGTTGGTTGAAACACCGGCAAGAATGAGCCGTTCGCTTCCAAAGTGCTTAAGGAGCAATTCAAGGGGTGTCTGATAAAAAGCCGAGTGCTTCGGCTTGAGGATGAAGTAATCCTCCGGGCCGGGAAGAAGAGTTTCCACGAATGAACGGCCGCGCGAATCAGGACTGAGGCATTGCTCCAGAATCTCGTTGCGCTCAGATCGCCAACGTCCGAAATTGTCGTTCGCGTAGACGCAGGGAACACCGGCGGCGCGTGCAGTTTTCTTTAAAGCTGCGACGGCGGCTGCAATCGGTTGAGCCTGGGCGAAGAGTTCGTCTCCGCGCGGAAATTCGAAGCTATTGATGACGTCGATCAGGAGCAGGCACGTGTGATGGGAATCAGGCGCGCTGCCGTGGAGGTCGTGCCGTTTGCCCGGTTGCGTACTCACGCTTCTAATTTATCCCGGTCTGCGTACTGAGGGTTTTAGACCTATAGCACGTTTTGAGATTCGGTCGAGGCGTAAGAAAGGCGAAATCAATAACTTGCGAAAGAATCTTTGAACAAATGTATTGCAATCACCTACTACGCATGAGAGTATCGATCAGTGGCCTGAAGGGGCCAAAAGTGGTTCGAAGTGGAGCAGGATGATCAGGCAATCCCCGAGCCCGTGGAAGCCCCGCGAGGGACTCTGCAGGGCCGCGTGGATGAGAAGGGCCGCCTGAAGCTACCCGCCGCGGTGGGGCAGTATTTAGAAGGTTTTGGAGAGCGCAAGGTTTTTGTCACTACGTTAAACACCTCGACAGTGTTAATTTACCCCATTTCGGTGTGGCGTGAGACGGAGCGCATGCTGCAGGAGCCGGGCGAGGATGCTGACGTGAGAGCGGACGTGGCGTTCGTGGCGAACCATTATGGTGAGGATGTAGAGGTCGACAGTCAAGGGCGTGTGTTAATGCCGACCACCCTGCGGCGCGACCTGGAGTTAGAGAAAGATGACGTCCATCTGGTCTGTTACAAGCAGCGGATAGAGGTCTACGGAAGTAAGGTATACAGCCAGCGGCTGGAAGCTGCGAAGACAAATTTGTCGGACAAGCTCAAGGCGCTGGAGAAAAAGGGACTGCGATAACTGCATGCTATGGACGGAACGCAGCAAGGGGGCGGGCCGCGGCATTATCCGGTTCTGCTGAGCGAATCGCTCGAGTATCTCGCGATTCGGCCAGACGGGATTTACATTGATATGACCACCGGGTTGGGTGGTCACACGCGGGCAATCGCGGAGCGGCTGACAAGCGGTTTTGTGATTGCGTGCGATCGGGATGGGGAGTCGATCGAGTGGGCGCGCTCGCATACGGCCGCGGTGGAGGAACGGGTCCGATTTTATCAGGGACCTTTTTCCGAGATGCCGAAGGCGCTGGCAGCCAACGGAATCGAAGCGGTGGATGGTGTGCTGGCGGACCTGGGCGTAAGCCGATACCAATTGAGTGCAGCCGAGCGTGGGTTTTCGCTGAACGAGGATGGGCCTTTGGATATGCGGATGGATCGCAGTCAGGGGTTTACCGCGGCGGATCTTGTGAATGAACTGCCTGAGAAGGCACTCGCCGATCTGATCTATCAGTTGGGCGAAGAAAGGAGGTCGAGAAGAATCTCCAGAGCAATCGTTCGCGCGCGGCCGATATATACGACGGGCCGATTGGCCCAAGTGGTCGAGAGCGCCGCGCCGCGAACGGGGAGAATACACCCGGCGACGCAAACCTTCATGGCTTTGCGGCTAAAGGTGAACGGCGAGTTGGAGGAGTTGGAGCAGCTGCTGCGGTTAGTGCCGGAGCGGTTGAGATCCGGTGGTCGATGGGTGGTGTTGACGTTCATGTCGACGGAGGACCGGATGGTTAAGCGGGCGTTTCAGGCGGAGGCGCGTAGTGGGCGGATGCGAATTCTGACCAAACATGTCGTCAGGCCAAGTGAGAGCGAGATTTTTGGAAATGCGGCATCGCGCAGCGCGAAGCTGAGGGCGGCCGAGAGGACGTAGCAAGGGAAAAAGGGAAAAGAGACATGGCAACACTCGCAACTTTCGTGAATCGATTCGTCGGGGCAAGGGAACTGGCCGAAGTTTCACCAGCCGTCTGGACGCGGACAGAAGCACCGCGTTTGCGCCCTATAGCCAACGAGGATGTTTATTTATTTGTGAAACGGATCGACAACACGACGGTCGTGAGAGCAGCCGATCCCGCTGCGAGGATCGCCCGAAGCCGTTCGATGGTGACGGGCTTTGTGGCCGCGATGCTGGTGATCGCAGGGCTGGTGCCAACCGCGTATAACACGACCGCGGGTTTCACGCTTCAGCAGCTGCGGGGCGAGCAGGCGCAACTGCAGCAGCAGATGACGAAGCTGAGCGCCGCGGAAGCGCAGCTGGTGAGCCTGGACCGGTTGGAGCAACTCGCGAAGACATTGAAGATGTCAGCCCCGGAGCCACAGCAGGTAGAAACGCTCGAGGGGAAGCCGGTGAAAACGGAAGCGCGGAACACGCTGCCACTAGCCGGCAACGAAATGATCCGATAAGGGAACGCGAAGACATTTTGCCGGATGATTGTTTTGGTGGGTAAAAAAACATGGAGTCCCGACCGCTTGAGTCAGTCTCGCAATCGGTAGAACGGGCACTCATTATAGGGCTCATCCTGCTCGGATGGGCCCTACTTCTTATTTTCCGGCTTTTCGATCTACAGGTACTGGCGCACGACGATCTGGTCAAGCGCGCCAAAAAGCAGCAGGAGAAGCTCGAGCCAGTCGAAGCCCAGCGCGGATCGATCTTCGATCGGAACGGTAACCTGCTGGCGATCAGTTCTCCCTCCCATATTGTTGTTGTCAATCCGCGGCGCATTCCGGACAAAGGTATGGCGGCGGGGCTGCTGGCCGGTGTTCTGCCGCTGGATGCCAAGCGCCTGCAGAATTCACTCGAGATCGCGGCCGAATCCAAGCGCCACGCCGGGTACTTCGTCGTCGACCAGCACGTAACCGATGAACAGGCCTCGACCTTACGCGAGATGAACCTCGAGTGGCTCGAGATCCGCGACGGCAGCGTGCGTTCTTATCCGAATAACGATGTAGCGGCACATGTGATCGGGAACCTGAATGCCGAGGGGCAAGGTGTGGCGGGTGTAGAGCTGAAATTGAACAAGGACCTCACAGGAACGCCGGGGCTGGTACGGGCCGAGCGCGACGGGAAAGAGGATTCGTATTCGGCTGAGGTGGTCAAGCTGGCTACACCCGGCAAAGATGTCGGGCTCACGATTGATCGCCAGCTGCAGTATGTTGCAAAAGAGGCTTTGCGGGACGCGGTAGTAAAGAACCACGCAGACCACGGCAGCCTGATTGCGATGAATCCGAACACAGGCGAGGTTCTGGCGCTTGAAAATTATCCAACTTACGATCCGAACGATCACTTGTTTCCAGGGGAAAAGCCAAAGGGCCGCGAGGATCTGGCAGTGGTGGCGCCGTTCGAGCCGGGCTCCGTGTTCAAAGTTGTGACGGTTTCGGCCGCACTCGAGACCACGCGGCTGACTCCGAACACGATGATCAATTGTGGCGGCGGCGTAACGACCCTGTTCGGACGTTTGATTCACGATTCGCATCCTTACGGATTGCTCACGGTGGCTGATGTGTTGGCGAAGTCGAGCAATATCGGAGCGATCCACATCGGGCAGCAGGTCGGCAGCGCGAATTTATACAGCTACATCAAGCGATTCGGGTTTGGGCATCGGACCGGGATTCAACTTCCAGCGGAAGCTCCGGGCCTGGTCAGGCCTTTGAAGAGGTGGCAGCCGACATCGATCGGATCGGTTCCGATGGGGCATGAGATCAGCGTGACGTCACTGCAACTGGCGCAATTGGGAAGTGTAATCGCGAATGGCGGATTTCTGGTGCACCCGCATCTGGTTGCATGGGAAAAGGCGCCCGGTAGCTCGCGGGAGACCGTGCAGTATCCGATCCCGCAACAGCGAGTGTTGAAGCTCGAGACAGTGATGACGATGCGCCGACTGATGCGCCGGGTTCTCCTACCTGGCGGCACGGCTCAGCATTTGAAGGTTCCAGGCTACGCAATCGCCGGCAAGACGGGGACCGCCCAGATTTTCGATTTTGCGCATCACGTTTATACGCACAAGTACAATGCGTCGTTCATGGGTTTCGGGCCGATTGAGAACCCGGCGATTGTGGTGGTCGTGACGATATCTGGAACCACTGGCGTGGCCGGATTCGGTGCGATGGCATCCGGACCAGTATTTGAAAAGGTTACGGCGACAGCGATGCAGCGGCTCGGCATTCCGCGTGATGTGCCCGAAGATATCGATGAGCTTGTCGCAAAGGAGAAAGAAGTAAAAGATAAGGACAAGCCGAAGGAAACCGACGAGGTTGCGATTGCCGAACTGGATCCCCCTACAGCTGAGGAAATGCAGCAGGCGGCGGGAGCCGATGAGAACGCCCAGGTTATAGCGGACTCAAACGCCCCGAAGGTGCCCAACTTTGTCGGTAAGACGATCAGGGACGTGATGCAGGAAGCGACCGCGACAGGGATCGAAGTGGATCTGTTTGGAGATGGGATGGCACGGGCGCAAACACCGACCGCAGGCACGGTCATGATGCCGGGCGAGCATATCGCAGTGAGGTTTGCGCGGTAAGGCTCACGCCCATCATGCAACTCGATCGCGTATTCGAAGCGGTTCCCACCATACGAGAGTTGCCGGCGAGTTTGCTGCAGTCAGATGTGCGCGGGCTAGCTTATGACAGCCGGAAGGTAGAGCCGGGTTCGTTGTTTTTCGCCTTTGCGGGCTCCAAGACAGACGGTGCGCGCTATGCGGCAGCTGCTATTGAGAAGGGAGCGCTGGCAGTAGTGAGCGACCGGCCGGCTCATGGACAGGCAGCCGCGTCGTGGATTCAAGTCCCACATGGCCGCGAGGCGCTGGCGATGGCGGCCCGCAATTTTTATAACAAGCCGGATGAACGTGTGCACTTGACGGGCGTGACCGGGACGAACGGCAAGACAACGAGTTCCTTATTGATCGATGCCATCTTGCGGGCGGCGGGCAGGATCACAGCGCTAATCGGAACCATCGAATATCATCTGGCGGGGCAAGTGCTGCCCGCCGTAAACACTACGCCTGAATCGCTCGACCTCTGCCGAATGTTCGATGAACTGGCGCAGGCCGGGGGTACCCATGCGACGCTCGAGGCGTCCTCGCATGCGCTCGATCTAGGACGCATTTATGCGATGCATTTTCACACGGCGGCGTTCACCAATTTGACCCGGGATCATCTCGATTATCACGGGACGATGGAGGCGTACTTCGCCGCCAAGCAGTTGTTGTTCCTACCGCGAAGCGGCCCTCCCCCGCGCTTCGCGGTTCTGAACACGGATGACGACCAGGTCCGGAGTGTGAAACTTGCTCGGGAAACAGAAGTGCTCTGGTACGGAGTCCACCGAGAGCCACCGATCGAGCATGCCCGGAACAGCAGGCACAGCTTTGTGCGCGCCCAAAACGTACAAGCGAGCTTTAGGGGCCTGCGTTTTGAAGTGGTGACGGGTGCAAAGCGGTTTGAGGTCGAATCCGCGCTGGTTGGGCACATCAATGTGTACAACATCCTGCTCGCCTGTACGACCGCATTCACGTATGAAGTAAGCGAAGAAGAGATCCAGAAAGGATTAGAAGACTTGCAGCGAGTACCGGGAAGATTTGAACGGGTGGAAGAGGGCCAGCCGTTCACAGTGGTGGTGGATTATGCGCACACGGACGACGCGCTACGCAACGTGATTGGGGCAGCGCGCGGGATGGGACCGAAGCGGGTAATTACTTTGTTCGGATGCGGGGGGGACCGTGACAGGTCGAAGCGACCGCTCATGGGAGTGGCGGCAGCCGAACTGAGCGACTACGTAATCTTGACGTCCGACAATCCGCGCAGCGAAGACCCGCTCTCGATCATGAACGATGCCATGGTGGGGCTGAGCCGCTATGATACACCGCACGTCGCGGAGCCGGATCGAGAACGGGCCATCAAAAAAGCTATCGAGACGGCCAAGCCGGGTGACGTGGTGATTCTCGCCGGGAAGGGCCATGAGACGTATCAGATGTTGAAAGATGGACCGATTCCGTTCGACGACCGTGAAGTGGCGCGGCGAGTTCTCAGGTCTTTCGGATACGGAAAACCGTCGAAAGCGAGTGCGGCCAGCGAATCTGCCCAAAACGCGTAGGTTTCGGCCGCGAATGAACCTTTCCCTGGCCCAGGTTGTGCAGGCAACCGGGGCACAACTAATCAGCGGCGAGGCCGAGGGTTCCGCTCGGAGCACGCTTTCCAGCAGAGTCATCGGCGGATGGAGCATCGATTCGAGGTCGCTGAACCCTTCGGATTTGTACATTGCAATCAAAGGTGAGCGATTCGACGGGCATGCATTTCTGCCGGCGGCCTTTGCGGCGGGTGCCCAGGCTGCCATCGTGAGCGAGGCCCCTGACTTGGCGAGGGGCCCGGCCTTGAGAGTGCCTGATACCGTCGAGGCTCTGCAGAATCTGGCCCGCCATGCTCGTCAGGTCTGGGCGAAGCCGCTTGTGGCTGTCACGGGGAGCGCCGGAAAGACGAGCACCAAAGAGATCATCTCTGAGTTGCTCAACGTCCGATACAGGGTAGGCAAGACGGTAGGAAATCTGAACAACCACATTGGGCTCCCTTTAACACTCCTGCGGCTGCCAGACGACGCGGATATTGGGGTGGTGGAGATGGGCATGAACCACGCCGGGGAGATTCGAGCGCTGGCCTCGATTGCGCTGCCGCAGGTTGGAGTCGTGACGAATGTGGGGTACGCGCATATTGAGGCGTTTCCATCGATCGAGGGCGTGGCGGCAGCTAAGCGGGAATTGATCGAGGCGTTGGCCCCGGACGGAATCGCTGTGTTGAACGCAGACGATCAGCGCGTGATAGAGTTTCGGCATTTTCACTCGGGCAAGGTTGTGACCTATGGAATTTCGAAGAAGGCCGACGTTGTGGCGCGCGAGGTTGCGATTGGGGTGGATGGGTCCACTTTTAGCGTTGACGGCGTGCGGTTTGCCACTCAACTGACTGGGCGGCATGCTATTTCGAACATCCTGGCTGGCTTGGCGGTGGCTGGCCTTTTCGACATCCCGCTCCGAGAGTTGGTGAACGTGGTGGCCGGCATGAGACCGGGCAAGATGCGGGGCGAGCGCCACGAGCGGCGGGGTGTGAAGGTTCTGGATGACTCTTATAACTCGAATCCGGAAGCGGCGCGCTCCATGATTGACGTTCTGGCGGGCGAACCTGCTCATCGCAGGATAGCGGTTTTGGGCGAGATGCTGGAGTTAGGCGCCTGGGCCGAGACGCTGCATCGAGATCTAGGGCGCTATGCGGCCGAGCGCGGCATAGACGTGTTGGTAGGCGTGGGAGGCGCAAGCCGCAGCATGGTGGACGGGTGGGTCCAGGCTGGATCGGACGCCGGGGAAGCGTTCTTCTTCGAAGCGCCGGAAAACGCGGGCGAATTTCTACACCGGTTCGTGCAGCCGGGTGACGCGGTGCTGTTCAAGGGATCGCGGGGAACACATGTGGAAAGAGCACTCGCCAGAATGGAAGAATAACTATGCTCTACTGGCTGCTCTATCAGGTTCTTCACCGCTATGTTCCGGCGTTTCGCGTTTTCAGTTACATCACAACGCGGGTGGCTCTGGCGAATCTGACCGCGCTCGCGCTGGCTCTGGCGCTCGGGCCATGGTTGATTCGCAAGCTGCGGGAGTGGAGTTTCGGGCAGCATATCCGGGAGGAAGGACCGCAGTCGCATCAGAAAAAGGCCGGCACCCCGACGATGGGCGGCTTGTTGATTGTCACGGCGATCGTGATCCCGACTTTGCTGTGGGCGGATCTGGCAAACCGGTATGTGTGGATTGCGCTGCTTGGGCTGATAGGGTTCGGTGCGATTGGCTTTCTGGACGACTACGCGAAGGTAGCGAAGAAACGCAACCTCGGCCTGACCGGGAAACAGAAATTCTGGGCGCAAGTGTTCGTTGCCATGGTAATCGGGTTTTTTCTGCTGTTGTTGCACGCGAACCAGGCTTATTCGACCACGATTAACTTTCCGTTTTTCAAACAATACAAACCGGACCTACTTATCGAATCGTTGACGAAGAATTATTGGACGTATCCGCTCGCATTCCTGCTGTTTTACGCCTTTATCGTTTTCATCATGGTCGGCTCATCTAACGCGGTGAACTTGACCGATGGGCTGGACGGACTGGCGATCGGGTTGATGATCATCGCCTCTGGCGGCATGACCGCGTTGACGTACGTCTCGAGCCATGCACAGTTTTCTAACTATCTCGACTTGGCGCGTTTGCCGAACTCACAGGAGCTGACTATTTTTTGTGCGTCTATGGTGGGAGCTAGCCTGGGTTTCCTTTGGTATAACTGCCACCCGGCCCAGGTATTCATGGGCGACGTCGGATCGCTGGCGCTTGGGGGCGGGCTTGGGATTGTCGCGGTGCTGATCAAGCAAGAGATCTTACTCGCTTTCATAGGCGGAATTTACGTGATCGAGGCACTGTCGGTGATTCTGCAGGTGGGCAGCTACAAACTGCGCAATGGTAAGCGTGTATTTAAAATGGCGCCTATTCATCACCACTTCGAAGCGTTAGGCTGGCCGGAATCGAAGGTGATTGTCCGGTTTTGGATTGCGGGACTGGTGATGGCGTTGTTTGCACTTGCAACTCTGAAGTTGAGATAGATGGAACGGCCGAATTTCAAGGGCAAGCAGGTGCTGGTGGCCGGAGCGAAGCGCTCTGGGCTAGGGGCAGCAGAGTTACTGCGCAGATTGGGAGCATCGGTGCGGGTTATGGACGCACAGGCGCCATCGCCCGAAGAGCAGGCGAAATTTGATGAGCTTGAGGTTCCCATTGTGCTGCAGACTCTCGAAAATGTGCGTGTCAGCGGACGGGATCCCGATCTTATTGTGCTTTCCCCGGGAGTGCCAATCGACGAGCCGACGTTTGCTGCCGCGCGAAGACGTGGGGTGCCGGTGACGGGAGAGGTCGAACTAGCTTCGCATTTCCTGGAAGGACCGGTGATCGGAATCACGGGCTCTAACGGCAAGACGACGACGACGGCGCTCACAGGACATTTGCTTAAGGCTTGCGGGATCGATCGCCAAGTCGGTGGCAACATCGGAAGGGCTGTAACGGCGCTGGTAGCGTCATCACGAGAGGACCAGTGGAACGTGCTCGAACTATCGTCCTTTCAATTGGAAACGATCGAAAGCTTCCGGGCCCGGATCGCCGCCTGTCTGAACGTAACGCCGGATCATCTTGACCGGCACGGTACCCTGGACAGCTATGTTGCAGCCAAGAGCCGGCTATTTGAAACTCAGGTGGCCGGGGACTTTGCCGTATTGAACTTCGAGGATGAGACGTGTCGGAAATATGCGTACCGGACGAAGGCGGAGGTCTACTGGTTCAGCTCCTCACAGCCGGTACCGCAGGGCGTCGCGATCGAAGGCGATCAAGTGTTGTTCTGTGGAGAGCCGTTCCTGAGCAGGTCGCGGATAAAACTGCGCGGGATGCACAATCTGGAAAACGTGATGGCTGCGGCTCTGACTGCGCGCCTGGCAGGAGCGGCGCTGGATGAGCTGGAGAGGGCGGTGGAGACGTTTCCTGGGGTGGAGCACAGGATGGAATTCGTCCGCACTGTGAACGGAGTCGCTTACTACAACGATTCAAAGGCCACTAACGTAGATGCCACGGTGAAGGCTATCGAGTCATTTCCCGGGAACGAATGGATCATTCTGGGCGGAAAAGACAAGGGAAGCGATTACCGGCCATTGCAAAAGCCTCTAGGAGAGCGAGGGAAAGGTGTGCTGCTGATCGGAGCTCCCGCACCATACTCGCATGCGGCTGCGCCAATGATCCGGGAAGCGCTGCAGGGGATTTTGCCGATCGCCGAATGTGGCACGGTGGCCGAAGCGGTCCGAGTCGCGCGGTTGCGAGCCGAGCCGGGCGACATTGTCCTTCTGGCGCCGGCATGCGCGAGTTTCGATCAGTTTAAAGATTACGAGGAACGGGGAACAGCGTTTAAACAATTAGTGGCAGAATTGTTCTAATACAACCCTGGCAGGAATCATGGCACAACGGCTCAAGACAGACTGGATTCTTTTCCTTACGGTGCTGACGCTCGTGTGTTTCGGGCTGGTGATGGTCTACAGCGCATCGTCATTCATTGCCGAGTTGAAGTATCACGTCTCGAGCACGCACTTCTTTATCCGGCAACTCGGGTGGGCCATTTTTTCTTTTGCGGTGCTGCTTTATTGCATGCGCAAGGACTACCGGCAGTGGAATAACCCGAAGGTCGCTTTTGCCTGCCTGGGAACAGTGCTGCTGCTGCTGGTCGCGGTGTACGTCACTGACGGACGGCATCGTTGGTTGAGAGCAGGGCCGCTCTCGATGCAGCCATCGGAGCTGGCCAAGCCGGCGCTGGCGCTGTTTTTGTCATTTTTCCTTTGCCGGCGGCTGCACACGGTGAACGAAAGACAGACGCTCGGCCCGATTGCAGTGGCGGTCTCGGTAATGGCGCTGGCGGTTGCGGTTGCGGACTTCGGGACAGCGGTGGTTCTGGTAGCGATGACGATCGCAGTGATGTTCGTTGCCGGCATAGAACGGCGGTACCTGGTGCTTTGTGGAGTGCTTGGGTTGCTTCTTGGTGCTGCATTCATTGCAATGAAACCTTACCGCCTGATGCGCGCGATCGAGTTCATCGACAAAGATCATAAGCTGCTGGTGAAGATGGATCCGAACGGCCGGATTCTGGAATACGCTCGTCAGACGGCATCGACGAGCGATCCGGGATACCAGCAGCTTCAATCGAAGATTGCGGTCGGCTCGGGTGGAGTGACGGGTCTAGGTCTGATGCAGAGCAAGCAGAAACTGCTGTATTTGCCCGAGGCGCATACGGACTTTATCTATGGGGTAGTTGGCGAAGAGACCGGATTCTTTGGTGCGGCGCTGCTTATCGTGGGGTTCGGAGTGGTGTTGTGGCGTGGAATAAGGACATTCGTGCGGGCCACTGACGATTTTGGGCGGTATCTCGCGTTGAGCGTGACGGTTTGTGTGGTGGTTCAGGCTTTGATGAATATCAGCGTCGTGCTTGGGGTGGCTCCGAATAAAGGGATTCCGCTGCCTTTCATCAGTTCGGGCGGTAGTTCGCTTCTGAGCACTCTTGTAATGATGGGCATCTTGTTGAGCGTGAGCGAGCATGCAGTGTAATGCCGTTTTCGTTTGTTCTGACGGGCGGCGGCACGGGAGGACACGTCATTCCTGCGCTGGCGGTAGGGCGTGTGCTGCGGGAGAGGGGGCACCGGCTGTTGTACATCGGAACGCGATCGGGGATGGAGTCGCGTCTGGTGCCGGAAGCGGGATTCGCGATCGAGTTTATTCGCAGCGGCGGCCTGAACCGGGTTGGGATTCGGAAACAACTGCAAACGGTCGTGCAACTCCCGGTGGGCGTTGCTGCGGCATGGTCTCTTTTACGAAAATTCCGGGCGCAAGCGGTGTTCAGCATGGGCGGTTATGTGGCAGGGCCTGTGATGCTTGCGTCCGTTTTAGCGCACATTCCGCTGATCATTATGGAGCCTAACGCCGTGCCGGGGTTTGCAAATCGCAGAGTAGCGCGGCGCGTATACCGGGCGTTGCTGGGATTTCCCGGCACTGCGGCTTGGTTTCCGCCGCAGCTTTCGGAAGTCACAGGCCTTCCGGTGCGGGCGGAGTTTTTTGCGCTCGAGCCGAAACAAGGCGGGGAGTTTACGGTTTTGATCACGGGCGGAAGCCGCGGCGCGCGAACGCTGAACAGAGCATCGCGGGAGAGCTGGCCGCTCTTTCGTACCAGCGGAGTTCCTGTTCGGATCATGCATCAGACAGGGGCCGCAGAGTACGAGGAGTTATCAAGAGAGTTCGGCGAGGTGGGCCTCGACGGTGAGGTGTTGCCATTCATAGCGGACATGGCGGGGGCGTTCGCGCAGGCGGATGTGGTGATCGGGCGAGCGGGGGCCGGCGGAGTGAGCGAGATCGCGGCAGGGGGAATGCCCTCAGTTCTGGTGCCGCTGCCGTTTGCGGCAGACGATCATCAACGGAAGAATGCGGAAACACTGCTGCAGACCCAGGCGGCTCGCATGGTTCCCGATGCCGAGATGAATGGCGAGCGGCTGTTTCGAGAAGTGGAGGCTCTGCGTAAGGATCCGCAGCAACTGGCAACGATGCGGCAGCGGGTTCGCGAATTTGCCCGGCCGGGGGCCGCCGAGAGAGCGGCCGATGTAATGCAGGAAGCGGCTGAGGGCCGGTGATCAGGTTGGGATCGTTCGAAAAGAAAGTACCGGGAGGACTTGAAATCGTAATTTCCACGTTGACACTTCCGTCCAAAGCCGGAACAATACGTGTGAAGAATGTTTTTTAAGCCCCAACACCTGCACTTCGTGGGAATCGGGGGCATAGGGATGAGCGGCATAGCGGAGGTCTTGCTCACACTGGGTTACCACGTTTCGGGTTCGGATATCCGGCAGAGCGCGACCACGGATCGCCTGGCGAGACTTGGCGCGACGATTCAGATCGGGCACCGGGCGGAGAACGTCGAAGGCGCGAAGGCAGTGGTGGTCACTTCGGCCCTTGACGCCGGCAATCCGGAGGTGGCGGAAGCGCGGCGGCTGCAAGTGCCGGTGATCCCGCGGGGAGAGCTGCTGGCCGAACTGATGCGGTTGAAGTACGGGATCGCGATTGGCGGTAGCCACGGGAAAACGACTACGACCTCGATGGTGGCTTCGATCCTCAATGCGGCGAACCTCGACCCTACCGTAGTCGTGGGCGGCAAGGTAGCGGCGATGCAAGGCTCGAACGCACGCGTGGGCAAAAGCAGCCTGCTCGTGGTGGAATCAGACGAGAGCGATGGATCTTTTCTGAAGCTCGCGCCGATTCTGGCGGTGGTGACGAACATCGATCGGGAACATCTGGATCACTATGCGTCTCTGCAAGCGATCGAATCGGCCTTTACTGAATTTGTCAACCGGGTGCCGTTTTACGGTGCGGCGATTCTGTGCATGGAAGACGAAAACATTCAGCAGATTTTCCCGGCGGTGCGGCGGCGGACGGTAACCTATGGCCGTTCCACTCAAGTGGACCTAGAGATTCAAAACATTGCGCTGACCGCGGCCGGCAGCGATTTCACGATCCGTCGCCGGGGCGCTGAACTCGGGCAATTTCGTCTGAACGTACCGGGCGTGCACAACGTGCTGAACGCGACTGCTGCGATCGGAGTCGCGCTCGAACTCGAGGTGGCGGTGGACAAAATTAAGGAGGGATTGGCCGCGTTCAGTGGCGTCGATCGGCGATTTTCCGTCCGGGGCGAGGAGCGCGGCATTACGGTGGTGGACGACTACGGTCACCACCCTACCGAGATCAAGGCAACTCTGGCGGCGGCTAAGCTCTCGCCCTACCGCCGCATCAGGGTGTTGTTTGAGCCGCATCGTTATTCGCGAACAAAGCACTTACTCGACGAGTTCGGCACCGCTTTTCATCAGGCGGACGACCTTTATCTCCTGGATATCTATGCCGCGTCGGAACCGGCGCTCGAAGGGGTGGATTCGCGGGTGCTGCTCGATAAGGTGCGTTCCTATGGGCATCGCTCAGCTCACTATGCGGCGACTCTGGAAGAGGGAATTGCGACGATTGCCGACGCGTCTGAACCGGGCGACCTGATCCTCACCCTGGGGGCCGGCAGCGTGTCACAAGCTGCCGATCGGATTCTCGAACGGCTCCGGGAGGCAGGCTGATGGCGCGGAGACAACCTGTCGCGGAGGCGCGTGAGCCCATCCGCTGGCTTCGTTTCACACTCTGGCTGGTAGCCGGCGTAGTTTTGATGGTCAGCACGCTATTCGCCTGGCATACGACCGAAGAATTCCTCATCAAGGATGACCGTTTTCGAGTCGCCGAGTCGGAAGACTTTCGGGGCCGCAGCCCCAATCTCGTAGTGGAGGGAGTACATTATGCGTCGACTTCCCAGGTCCGTCATGTCTTCGCGGAGGACTTTGGCCGCAGCCTTTATTTGGTCCCGATTGAAAAGCGCAGGCTCGAGCTACTGGAGATTGACTGGGTGGAGGACGCAACGATTTCGAAGGTTTGGCCGAACACGCTGAGGGTTTTTATTCGAGAACGGGCGCCGGTAGCATTCGTCCGCCTGTCTCCTAATCGAAAGGACGGGATGTCGCGTCTCGCCCTGGTCGATCGGGATGGGCACATTTTGCGGCCGCGTATCGCGGCCCAGTTTACATTGCCGGTGATTGCAGGTGTTCGGGAAAACGAGCCGTTAGAGAACCGGCGGGCGCGCGTGCGGCGTGTGTTGGGAATGCTCAAAGAGATTGGGCCGTTGTCCGGCCAAATTTCGGAGATCAATGTGTCGGATCCAAACAATCTGATCGTCGCGGAACACGTGGATAACTCAGTTCTGAACCTGATGCTCGGGGACGATAACTACGCCGAGCGTCTGCAGAGCTTCTTGAGTAACTACGCCGAGATCAAAGAGAAACGTCCGGACGCGAAGACGCTGGACTTGCGAGTGGATGGAGTGATTACAGCGGTGGGAGGCGACGGTGGCGGCGAATAAGACAAGGCTGGCGGTAGGGTTGGATCTTGGGAGCACAAGCACGCGTGCGGTGATTTGTTCCCTCGAAGAGAACAGCCTGAAATTTCTGGGTTACGGCGAGGCTCCGGTACACGCCTGGAGCAAGGGACGATTATCCGATCAAGATGCTCTTTCGCAGAGCATACAGTTTGCGCTGCATGAAGCTGAATTGCGAGCGCAAGCTTCTCCCGAATCGGCTGTGATTGGTGTTGGAGGCAGTGTTGCGGGTGTGAACAGCCGGGGACTCTACGAGTTCGGACGGAGGCGCGATATAGAGCCGGACGACTTGCGCTATGCCGTTGAACTGGCCTCGCGTGTGCGCTTGGAAGAGGACCGGCAGGTTCTGCAGATCTGCCCGCAGGATTTCACGCTAGATGGACGGGCGGGATACCGCAATCCCAAAGGTATTTTATGCGCGCGCCTGGAAGCGAACGTACACGTGATTACGGCCGCGATGGGCGAGCATCAGGCACTGGTATCGGCGGTACACAAAGCGCATCTCGCTGTTGAGGAGTCGATTTTCGAGGGCGTGGCCGCAGCTTACGCCGCCATCCTTCCGGAGGACCGGGCACGCGGTGTAGTGCTGATCGATGTGGGTGCACAATCGACGCACGTGGCGGTTTACGATGGCGATGCGCTTCTGCTGGCGACGACACTCCCGATCGGCGCGGAACACTTTACGCGCGATGTGTCATGGCTCTTGAAGGTGAATTATGAAGATGCCGAGAGCCTGAAGCGCGAATACGGCTGTGCGATGACGGGCAATGAATCGGATCACAGCCTGCTTGAGATACCGACCGCGGAAGGGCGGGGAATGCGCGAGGCGCCGAGGCGGCAGCTGAACGAGATTCTGGAGGCGCGAGCGGAAGACATTTTTGAGCGCATCTATGCCGAGATCCTGCGCGTAGGCATGGAGCAATCCCTGCTCGAAGGTGCGATTCTGACCGGCGGCGGAACCCTGCTCGCGGGAATGTGCGATCTCGCGGAACGGGTTTTGAACTGTCAGGCGAGGAACGGGTTGGCAACGGGAATCGAGAACTGGCCTCGCGAGCTCGATTCCCCGATCTGGACAACGGCAGCGGGGCTAGCGATGTATTCGGGGCGGCTCAAGATGAAGCGCGACTGGAAGCGCGCGTCTTCGGGCCTCGCGGGTTTGACAGTGAAATAGAGAGGGTAAGGAAGGGATCGGTAATGGCGGACGACTTGAAGTTTTCGATGGAAGATGAAGTGCAACTTGGGACCAGAATCAAGGTTATCGGTGTGGGCGGCGGCGGCTCAAACGCGGTCGCGCGGATGCTGCACGAAGGCCTAAACGGGATCGATTTTTACATCCTGAACACAGATAAACAAGCGTTGGCAGCTTCTCCGGTTGCCAATAAGATTGCAATCGGCAAAAAGCTGACGAGCGGTCTCGGCGCGGGCGCCGACTCCTCAGTGGGGCGCCAAGCTGCGCTCGAGGATACCGAGCAGATTATAGAGATCCTCGAAGGCGCAGACATGGTTTTTGTGACGGCAGGATTGGGCGGCGGCACGGGAACTGGGGCGGCTCCTGTGGTGGCTTCACTTGCGAAGGAACTGAATGCGCTTACGGTGGCGGTGGTGACCAAGCCATTTCTATTTGAAGGGCCACGCCGGATGAAACAGGCTGAGCGAGGCATGGCAGAACTGGCTGGCAGCTGCGATACCGTGATCAGCATTCCGAATGAGAAGCTGCTTGGGCTCGCCCCGAAAGGTACAAGCTTCATGGACTCTTTCCGAATGGCGGACGACGTGCTGCACCAGGCAGTGCAAGGTATCGCCGATATCATTACGACTCCCGGTTTGATCAATCGCGATTTCTCGGATATTCGGACGAATATGCTCGGGATGGGCTACGCGATGATGGGCACCGCGATCGCGTCGGGCGAGAAGGCCCCGATTGAGGCCGCGCAGCGGGCGATCAACAGCCCGTTGATGGAAGAAGGCGGAGTGCTCGGAGCGCGGGGCGTTCTGATCAATATCACGGCCTCAAGCCAACTCGGCATACACGACGTAAACGAAGCGTGCAATCTGATTCGCAAAGCGACCCAGAACGAGGATGTGCAGATTAATTTCGGTATTGTGCTCGACGAGAGAATGGAAGATAAGGTCAAGATTACGGTGATTGCGACAGGCTTCCAGCGCGACAGCTTGCCCGAGATCGACCGCCGCAATCCTCACTTTCCATTCACGCCCTCAAATTCACCCGAATTGGCTCATGTCGCTGCCGCTGCAGTAGCCGAGCAAGAAACGGAGACCGTCATGGTTGCAACGGAGGCCGCTTCCGAAGCAGAGGAAGAGGCTGCACCGGTGGACGACTACGAGATGCCGGCCTTCTTGCGGAAACAGCGACGCATGGTGCAGTAGAGCAGTCCGCGACGATTTGATTGGTGCGATCTGGGCTGGGCTCAATCGCTGTGATGCGCGATGAGCCCTAAAGCATGAAAGCCCGCCCCCCCAACCATCGAGGACGTATAGTAGGGCAGATGGGCGATTCGCTGGGGCTCGAGCTGATTCACGTAACGTGTGGGAGCTGCGGAAAGATGACCAGCTTCAGTTTGGCCTCGTTGAACCGAAACAGCAAACCCGCCTGCCCTTACTGCGGGGAACCAATTCAGGTGGATCTCAGGAAGTCTGAAGATGACGCCGTCCGGCAGGCACTAGAGCTGGATGAATCGATCGACTCGCTCGGTTCCGACGGCTAACCCTGGGGAAAATCTCGAGCTATTTGCACGTTCTCACGGACGGCGCAGGACGCGTCTCGAGGGGTACTTCCTTCTAAAGGGCGGGCGGAAAACTTGAGGGCGGCGATCGTGGAGATCGCCGCCTTTCTAGCAGTTAAGCTTCTACTTTCTCTCTGACCTGGCTGCGCGCGAACTGTTCGAGTTTTCGCGCATCGGCGTTGAATTTGCGAATACCCTCGGCAAGCTTGTCGGTGGCCATTGCGTCCTCGTTATGCATCCACCGGAAGCTCTTCTCGTCGAGGTGGATTTTCTCGTCTTTGCTGGCCTTGGCCCCTTCGGGTGTAAGGGCGGGCTTGATCTCACCCTCAGTTTGCTGCATCTTCTCCAGCAGGTCAGGGCTGATGGTGAGCAGATCGCATCCGGCCAAACGGGTTATTTGTTCGACTTTACGGAAACTGGCACCCATGATCTGAGTCTTGTAACCGTACTTTTTGAAGTAGTCATAGATGCGTGTTACGCTCGCTACGCCAGGATCCTGATCGGCGGGTATGTCTTTCCCGCCATTTTCCTTCTTATAGTAGTCGTAAATACGACCCACAAACGGGGAAATCAGGGTGACTCCGGCCTCGGCGCAGGCAACCGCCTGGGCGAAGCTGAACAGGAGAGTTAGATTGCAGTGAATGCCTTCTTTCTCCAATTGCTCGGCTGCCTTGATGCCTTCCCAGGTGCTCGCGACTTTAATGAGAATCCGATCCCGACTGGTTTTGTCCTGCTCGTAAAGGCCGATCAGGTGACGAGCTTTGTTGATAGTTCCCTGTGTGTCGAAACTGAGCGAAGCATCGACTTCGGTCGAGACACGTCCCGGGATAACCTTGAGGATTTCGCGGCCAAAACTTACAAACAAGCGATCCATGAAGGCTTCGGACAGCTTCTTTTCGTCTCCGCCGGCCTTCTCGGCATGTTCGTTCGCTTCATCGACCAGGTGCCGGTACTCCGGACGCTGTGCCGCGGCCAGAAGCAGGGAAGGATTTGTCGTCGCGTCTTGCGGCTTCAGGCGTTCGATGGCCTGGAAATCGCCCGTATCCGCAACAACGATCGTATATTTCTTTAAAGATTCGAGCACTGTCATCGGACTAATACTCCTATTGTAAGAGACGGTGAGAGGTGCTTCAGCGTAGCAGATTAATTGAACAATTCCAAAAAGGGCGGTGGGTCAAACTGGAGGGTGGGTGCGAAAGAACGCCCTAAACCACCGACAGTAATGCTCCAAAGACTTTTTGTGACTGTTTTGGCCGTTTGCGCTAGCGTATCACTCGGGGCGCGTGGCTCCTCAATTGAGACAAAATCGACGGATGAGGTCATTCAGGCCTACGTTCAGGCGGTCGGGGGTATGGCCGCGGTGGACCGGATAGAGACGAGGCAGGTCATTGCCAAGCGGCATCACGGGGCAAAGCTGGATTATTTCTGGCAAAGACCGAATAAGGTGCTGCTGATCGATGGGAAGAAGAAGCTCGGGTACGACGGCGGCAGCGGCTGGATGCTCTCTCAAAAGAAGCGTGTAACCAAGCTGTCAAAGGGTTCAGAACTGCCGCTCGAGATGGACGCGAATCCGCTTCGCTACGTCCATATGAAGCAGCTATACCCGGATATTCAAGCATCGCGTGCCGAAGTGCTTGATGGCGAAAAGATGGACGTACTTAGGGCGCCGAACGACCTGGGTTCGACAAAGCTCTATTTCGACGAGAAGACACATCTGCTCGTGCGGGTGGAGGACCGGGGAGAGATGTCGGCCTATTTCGTGCACAGCGCCGACTTCTCTGATTATCGGGAAGTGGACGGCCTCAAGCTGCCGTTCCGAATCGCGCATACGTCTACGGAACCGGGGGGCGGCGAGGAAGATCTCCGGGTTTCCAAGATAATGCAGAACATACCTCTAAAAACGGATATCTTCCGAAAGCCGGCAAGCGGATCGGTAGTATTAGGCGGGAAGCGTTAGACCATTTAGCGGTGTCCAAGGAGAGTCATGCTACCAAGACGAAAGTTGGGAAGCGAGGGATTGCAGGTTTCCGCGCTCGGGCTCGGGTGTATGGGGATGAGCCAGTCATATGGTGCGGCCGACGAACAGGAATCGGTTGCAACGATTCACCGCGCGCTCGAGCTGGGGGTAGACTTCTTCGATACCGCCGAGGTGTACGGACCCTTTGTCAATGAGGAGTTGCTGGGGCGGGCATTGAAGGACCGTCGCAACAGTGCGGTAATCGCTACGAAATTCGGTTTTCGGATCGAGAATGGCAAAAGCGGCGGTACGAACAGCAAGCCGGAGCACGTGCGCGAAGTTGTGGAAGCCTCTTTGAAAAGGCTGGCAACGGACCACATCGACTTGCTCTACCAGCATCGGGTGGACCCAGTCGTACCAATCGAGGACGTTGCGGGCCTTGTCGGCAGATTGGTGCAGGAAGGCAAGGTATTGTATTTCGGGTTGTCGGAGGCAGGTGAACAGACGATCCGCAGGGCTCACCGAACATACCCCGTAAGCGCACTGCAGAGCGAGTACTCGCTATGGGAGCGGAATCTCGAGCCGAGGATCATACCTTTGCTTCGGGAGCTTGGAATCGGGCTCGTGCCCTTCAGCCCGCTGGGGCGGGGATTCCTAACGGGCACGGCGAAACGTGCGGAGGAGTACCCGGAAGGTGATTTCCGCAAAGGGGACCCGAGATTCCAGGGCGAAAACTACGACGCCAATATGCGGGCGGCATCGCTGGTGCAAAACATCGCCCGCGCGAAGGACGCGACTCCAGGGCAGATTGCTCTAGCCTGGCTGCTCGGAAAGGGCGAGGACATTGTCCCGATACCCGGCACAAAGCGTCGAAGCTACCTGGAAGAGAATGTCAGAGCAACAGATTTGCGGCTCACTCCAGATGAGATGGCGCAGCTTGACCAGGCGCTCGCGCCGGAAGTTGTTTCCGGACCTCGCTACAACCAGCAGCTTATGGCCATGGTTGACCGGTAGCTGCGTCGCGTGCTCCCCGAACCCTCTACCCCGCGATTTTGAAGTAGACTTGATCGGGGTGCACACACATTGAAAAGAATACTTGTTTCGCTTTCACTGCTTGCAGTGACGGTAGCGGCTCCGATGTTCGCAAGCCAGGACTACGTCAAGACTACGATCCTGAGCCGATTGAAGAACTCGCGTGACTTCACATTGAAAGTAGCCGAGGCAATGCCGGCATCCGATTACGAATTTAAGCTTACGGAACAGCAGATGAGTTTCGCGAAGCAGATGATCCACATTGGACAATCGTTCACCTATTTTCTGTCTGTGTTCAGCGGGCAGAAGCCGTCGCCCGCCAACCCTCCCGGCACGAGTAAAGCGGACGTAGTGGCTTTTGTAAAGAGCTCTTATGACCAAGCGATCGGCGAAGTCTCAAAGCTAACGCCCGAGCAAATTGAAAAGACTTACAAAGGCGAAGAAGGATCGATGAACGGTTTGGAAGATCTCATTGCCATGCTCGAGCATGCGGCGCATCATCGTGCGTCGGCGGAGATGTACCTGCGAGCAAAGCAAATCAAACCACCTTCGTATCAGGACTGACGATTTAAATTCAATCGGCCGCGGTGCCAGGCTCATCTGCGGCCGGAGTTGCCAACGGAACCCGGCGGGCGGCCTCGCTCCACCTTACGAGCGCTATGCCGCCGAATATGACGACCATGGCAACCAGTTCTTGCCGCCCGAATGACTCACGGAAAAAAAGCCGGCCAAGTAGGATCGCTACGACAGGATTCACAAAGGTATAGATCGAAACCACCGCGACTGGAAGGTGTGTCATCGAGTAGATGAACGAGCTGAACCCGACGAGCGATCCGAAAACGACGAGGTATGCGACAGCGAATTCGGAGCGAGCGGATACGGCATGCGGCAATTTCTCGAAAGCCGCCGCAGGCACAAGCATCGCCAGACCAGCTGCCAATTGCTGAACTGCTCCGTTGATGAATGGAAAGGTGCGAGTCCTGACGCGTTTCTGAAGCAAAGCGCCGAGTACCCAACCAAACGCGCTCAGTTGAAGCAGGAGAAAGCCTGAAACGGTATGGCCTTGGACCCCCTCACTGACCGCGGCGGGCCAGACGAGAAAAGCAACGCCGAGCAGTCCGACGGCGAGGCCTCCGAGCGTAGAGAGATAAGGCGAGCGGCCTCCGGGAAGGAAGGCATCTACACCGATCATCCAAAAGGGCGCAGTGGTGTAGAAAAGAGCTGCCAGCCCGCTCGGAATCAGCAACTCGGCAAGCGCCAAACAGCCATTTCCGATGCCGATACAAATGATTCCGCAACCTGCACTGTAGAGAAGTTCACGTCCTCGGGGTAGCGGGAAGCGGCCGAGAGCGGCAAAGGCGAGCAGGATACTTCCGGAGATGGTGTAGCGGATGCCCATCAGGTAAAACGGCGGCAGGCTCTCGAGCCCGATCCGGATTCCGAGATATGTGGTGCCCCAAAAGAAACACACAGCGGCAAGCGCAGCGTAGGCAAGACGTCTGGGAGGAGAATGACTGCCGCTCTTGTCCGGGTTAGCCGCCACTTGCGGTTCCGACAGCTTGGCTTGCATCGAGCTTCTCTATCGTGACGAAAGCAATTCGATTGCGATCCATGTTGGCGATGGTAAAGCGGCGGCCATCGTAGTCCATAAATTCACGCTCTTTAGGGATGTACCCGAAATGGTAGAGCAGAAAGCCCGCCAAAGTTTCAAACCCGGCGTCTGCGGGAAGGGATATGCCGTAGCGTGTTTCGAGATCGCGAATGGTGGTGCTGCCTTCGAGCCGCAGCGCGTGTTGCTGTTGTAGGGAGGCGGGAACGATAATGTCGTGTTCGTCGCTGATATCGCCAAAGATCTGCTGCAACACGTCATCGAGTGTAACCAGTCCGGTGACGGTGCCGAACTCATCAACAACAAGAGCCATGTGGGTGTGACCCGTCCGAAACTCGCCTATCAACTGGTTCAGCGGTTTTGTTTCCGGTACAACGATCGGTTTACGAACGAAGCGGCGCAGCCGGAAAGCACGGGATGAGCCGCGCCGGTCGTTGGCGAATCGGTTTTCGCGCCAGACACGCATCAGGTCTTTGTAATGGACAACGCCGATGATGTGTTCAGGCCGTCCTTCATATACGGGCATACGCGTATATTGATGCTCTGTCATGACCTGGAGCACGGCATCGAGATCCGCGTCGACAGGTAGCGACACAATGTTGTTGCGCGGCGTCATGATCTCGCGCGCGTTGAAATTCGAGAGCTCGAGAATGTTTTGAATTGCGTTTTCCTCGAACTGATCCAGGCGACCCTCACGGCGAACCGATTGAATAATGAACTTCAGTTCCTCCGCTGTATGCCCGCCATGCTTGTGCGCGCCGGAGGAACCGATCGACCGCATGATCAGGGAGGACGTACGCTCGATCACGTAAACAAACGGTTGAGAGATGCGATAGAAGACGAGCAAGGCGGGAGCGACAAGGATTGCCAGACGGTCTGCCTTTTGAATCGCTAAATTCTTGGGAACGACTTCGCCGATGATGACGTGGAAGTAGCTGATGGTGAGAAATGCCAGCGTGAAGGCAAGACCGTGCACGAGTGCAGGAGGAGCAGCAACGTGAATTGGGTCTAGTATGGAGCGCAACAGACTGTAGAGCGTGCTCTCCCCGGCCCAACCGACCCCGAGGCTTGCAAGCGTGACGCCGACCTGTGTAACGGAGAGTAATCTACCCGGATTCGCAAGCAGGCTGAGCGCACTTTGCGCCCCAGTATTGCCTGCTTGGGCCAGTTCGCTGAGACGGGAATGACGCACCGAGACAAGAGCAACTTCGGCAGCAGCGAAGAAGGCGTTTGCACCGAGGATCAGGGTAAGAACAAGAAAGCGGATGGCCATGCTACGTTACGGGCTGCTCACCAAAGCGCTGCACGGCAGCAGAGTAAAATCGGTCCGTGCTATCCCGCTTCGTACGAACAATCAACGTGGGCGTCGCACTTCTTGTCGTGCTCGTGGCGGCCATCGTGTATTGGTATGCGATTCGTCCTTTACCTAAGGTATCCGGGGAGATGGTGGCTCCTGTAAGCGGACCGGCAGATATCAAACGAGATGCTCGGGGAGTTCCTCACATCGAAGCCGCTTCCTGGCAGGACGCAATTTTCCTGCAGGGGTTTGTGACAGCTCAAGATCGATTGTGGCAGATGGACGTGCTCCGGAGATTTGGTGGCGGCGAACTGGCGGAAGTTTTTGGCCCGGCAGCGCTAGTCGCAGACCGACAAGCGCGCAGGATGCGCATCCGAGCAATCGCCGAAGACGAAGCCGCTCACTTGCGGGCGTCCGACCGGGCGGTGCTGGTTGCCTACGCGCGCGGCGTGAATTTCTTTATCGACACGCACCGGGGCGACTATCAGTTAGAGTTCTCACTGCCGGGCCATGTATACGATCCGCGACCATGGACGGTAGCGGATTCACTCAGGGTCGGGCTGGTGATGTTCCGGGACCTGACCGACACGGCGGGTTTCGAATTCGACAAGGGCGTCTTGCTTGCCAGCACAAAGGATCCGGCGAAGGCGCGGCAGCTCTTTCCGGTGCTCAACAGCCAGTACGTTAGTCCAGGATCGAATGCCTGGGCGGTGTCGGGAGCACATACCGCGGACGGCAGACCGATGGTGGCCAACGATCCTCATCTCTCCTACGGCATTCCGCCGACGTGGTATTTGGTGCATCTCAAGTCGCCGGGGCTGAACGTCTCCGGTGCATCGCTGCCTGGATTGCCGTGTGTGGTTACGGGTCACAACGAACAGATTGCCTGGGGCGTAACCAACGTGCAGGCAGACGTGATGGACCTTTACACGGAGCAATTGGACCAGGGCAGCGGACGTTATCTCTATCAAGGCAGGACCGAACAAGCCCAGCTCGACCGCGAGATGATCGGTGTAAAAGGACAAAAGCCCGTACAGCTCGATATTTGGGTGACACGCCACGGTCCCGTACTGCTGGAAGCCGGGCGCAGAGTTTACAGCATGCGATGGTCGGCGGGCGACGGATTTGCACTGCCGTTTTTCGATCTGGACCGGGCTCGAAACTGGGCGGACTTTCGGAACGCTCTGCGCGACTTCTGGGGTCCGGGCCAAAACTTTGTCTATGCCGATCGGCTCGGGAATGTCGGATACCAGGCTACCGGTCGATTCCCCATCCGACGCGGATTCAATGGTGATGTTCCACTAGACGGAGCTTCAGGACGGTACGAGTGGGACGGCTACATACCGTATGAGGAATTGCCGAGTTTCTATAATCCGCCGCACGGCATTATCGCCACGGCTAATCAGAATCCATTTCCTCCCGATTACCGCTACCGGGTGGACGGCAACTATCACGACCGATACCGGATTCAGCAGATTCGGACTCTTCTCGAATCGCGAAGCAAGCTGACAGTGAATGATATGCTCGCCGTCCAGAAGGATGTCTACTCCGCTTACGACAGCTTTCTTGCACGGCAGATTGTTGCGGCATATAGCCGGCGAGGTAGTGCGGAGACGACCCTGCAGGACGCAGTGGAGGTGCTGCGCGCTTGGAATGGCCAAATGGACAAAGACGAAGCCGCGCCAATGATCACGCAGCTCTTACACAACCATCTAAGTGCGGCGCTCGTAACGGGTGTGCTGGGCGAGTCCGAGACAGAGTTGAACGCAGGGAAGGCTGATGCGGCGGCGAACAGCCGTAGCAGAGCGCACCTGGTTGAAGGAGAAGACAGTCGAACGCCGCGAATTCTACCGAGGCCGTCGGTGGTTCAAGACCTCTTAAGTACGCGGCGCTCTGGCTGGGTTGCGAAGAACGACTGGGATGCGTGGTTGCTAAAGAATCTGGACAGCGCTCTGCAGGACGGAAGAAGGCGGCAGGGCAGTCCGATTTCGAACTGGAAGTGGGGCCGAATGCTGGAATGGACGTTTGGGCACCCGATTGGAAAGGAATTGCCTCTCGTCAGCGGCTATTTCGATATCGGTCCTGTCGAGATGAGCGGATCCGGTACGACGGTAAAGCAGACCACGGCAACGTTGGGGCCTTCCGAGCGTATGGTTGCCGACGTGGGGGATTGGGACAAGTCGGTTCAGAACCTTACAACGGGCGAATCCGGGCATGTTGCCTCACATCATTACAAAGATGAATGGCCGGCCTACTATGTGGGTAAGAGCTTTCCTATGGAGTTCGAGCACGTGGAAGCGAAGGACGTGCTGAGAATCAAGCCAGCCCCATGAAGCTCGAGTGCGTTAATCCAGCGCGTTGGAAACGTCCTGGCCATCGAGTGAGTCCTACAAAATACGATGTCAGGCCAAAAAGAACACGACAAGCCAGAAAACCTGGTTGAAAGCCCGCACCAAGCTGAGCACGAGGCGCACACTCTCGAAGATGAGGTGGATTCAAACGCCACGCTGGAGGGCTATTTCGCCATGAATAACATCAGGGATGGCGAAGAGAAAGAGGCCCTTGCCTTAGAAGAGAAGGGTTCGGCCGAAGGCGCAAAAGCAGAGAAACAGAAATCAAAGGACTAAGCCCGTTTTAATCATTACCGCCTGAGCGTGTTGCTGATCTAGCGTCAGCCTGGGCCGGGTACCCTGCATGTTCATCCGCCTTTCCCGCGGAAAATGAGACAATGTACCTACGCACTAGGGTTGATGACGGGCTTTAAAAACACAGGCCAGAGCGCTATACCTGCACGAGGCGCTAACCTGCCTTCCTGCTGGTTCAGCGAAGCTGAGTTCATCGAGGGAGTTCGCTTCCGTTTCCCGCAATATTCATGTAGGTGCAGTAAAGATTCTGTATGACGATAGTCAGATTCTTGCTGCTGAGCCTCGCCGTTGCAGGCTCGCTCTCTTCCTCTGTGTATCTTGTACTTGCAATAGCGGGAGCGGTCAAGTTTAGAGACCAGGCGGCCGAACAGAGGAGGGAAGCGGAAGGCCAGCAGAAGGCCGGTTTGCCTGCAGTCTCGATTCTCAAGCCGCTGCATGGCATGGAAGCTCAGTTGGAGCGAAACCTGGAGAGCTTCTTCGAGCAGCACTACAGAGGCAACTTCGAGGTCATCTTCTCTGTCGAAAATAAGGACGACAGCGCACTTCCGGTCGCCAGAAAAGTCTGTGAGAAGCATGCCAACGTACCGTCGCAGATTCTAGTGACGGGTGAACATGTCTGGCCCAACCCCCCCGCGGATGCCTTCTCCAGGATGGCAAAGGCGGCGCGATATGACATTCTCGTCACCAGCGACAGCGACGTAGAAGTGGACAGCACATATCTTGCGTCGGTCGTGCCGCCGCTCTGCAATCCCAATACCGGAATGGTGACGTGCGTCTACCGGGGCCTCAACTCAGGCGGGTTCTGGTCCTCGTTGGACGCAGTAGGGATGAGCGTCGAAATGACAGCGGGCGTGCTTGTTGCGAACCTGCTCGAAGGAATGAAATTTGGTCTCGGTCCAACGATCGCAGTCCGTCGCGATGCGCTCGAGGCAATTGGCGGGTTCGAGTCTCTCGGGAATTTTCTTTCTAACGATTTCGTCATCGGAAACATGATTGCCGCAAAGGGGTTTCAGGTAGTCCTGTCGCGGCACGTAGTCTCGCATGTCGTCGCGCCGATGAGCTTTAGAGAAGCGTGGCAGCGACAGATTCGCTGGGCGACGGGGACCAAGTACTCACGTCCGAGGGGTCACTTCGGGACAGTTTTGGTATTTGCGATACCTTATGGTCTTTTGGGCTTGCTTGCCGGCTCATCGAAGGGGCATCCAGCGGTTGGTCTGCTTCTGTTCGGTTGGAGCTTGGCGAATCGCATATCCGAAAGCTTTGCGATCGGCTGGGCAGTGACACGAGATCGTAACTGTCTAATGAAGCCATGGCTTTATCCCTTGCGGGATCTGCTTGGCTTTATCGTTTGGGTGGCGAGCTATCTTAGCCGCAACATGCACTGGCGGGGCAGGCGCTTTGAACTCATCAAAGGCGGCAGATTGCGCGTGCGGGACCGGCTCCCACTCGAGCAAGAATGGTCGCGCCAAGACTAATCGACCAAGTCCTTCGAAGCCACTCTCTCAGAAAGGCGCCCGATAAACTCGTCTACCGGCACTGCGCCCTGGTCGCCCGCCTTGCGGTTACGAACGGATACCTGCCCGGCCTGAGCTTCACGGTCGCCGATTACAAGCATATAGGGCACTTTCTGAAGCTGAGCCTCGCGGATTTTGAAGTTTACCTTTTCGCTGCGGTCGTCGAGTTCGGCGCGGAAACCAGCGGCCGTAAGCTTCGCAAGAACCTCCTTTGCGTACTCGTTCTGCCGGTCTGTGATTGGTAGAACCACCGCCTGTACCGGCGCGAGCCAAACCGGAAAGGCGCCCGCGTAATGCTCAATCAAAATCCCAAAGAAGCGCTCGATGGATCCATAGAGAGCCCGGTGCACCATCAAGGGCTGATGAGATTTCCCGTCTTCAGCGATGTATTCCAGTTCGAAGCGCCGAGGCAGCGTAAAGTCGAATTGAACCGTCGAGAGCTGCCATAGCCGGCCAATCGCATCGACCAGCTTGACGTCGATTTTAGGTCCATAAAAGGCGGCCTCATCGGGCGAGAGCTTGACTTTCATTCCGAGACGACCGGTGGCTCGTTTGAGAGCGCTTTCGGCCAACTCCCACTGCTCGGGCGTGCCTTCATATTTTCCGCTCGCTCCCTCATCCCAGGTGGAGAGCTCGGCTTCGTAATCGTTGAAGCCGTAAGTTCTGAGTGTGTCGAGCGCGAACTGAAGGCAATCGACGACCTCATCCTCGATCTGCTCCGGGGTGCAAAAGATATGGGCGTCGTCCTGCGTGAATCCTCGGACGCGCAACAAGCCATGCATGACGCCGGAGCGCTCGTAACGGTACACGGTTCCGAGCTCGCCTAAGCGAACGGGCAAATCGCGATAGCTGTGCAAACGGTCGCGGTAAATGAGAACGTGGAACGGGCAGTTCATGGGCTTGAGCTGATAATCGGCGTCGTCAAGCTCCATGGGAGTAAACATGTTCTGGGAATAAAAGTTTGCGTGACCCGATATCTTCCAAAGCTCCCGGCGCGCCACATGCGGTGTATAGACAAGCGAATATCCACGCTTAAGGTACTCGTCGCGCATCCAGTCTTCGATGATCTTGCGAACAGCACCCCCTTTCGGATGGAAGAAGATAAGTCCTGGGCCAGCTAATTCCTGGATGCTGAAAAGGTCGAGTTCTTTCCCTATCCGGCGGTGGTCGCGTTTCTTTGCTTCCTCAAGCCGGTTGAGGTATTCGTCGAGCTCTTTCTTGGTAAAGAAAGCTGTTCCGTAAATTCGCTGCAGCTGGGCATTCTTTTCATCGCCTTTCCAGTAAGCGCCGGCGATGGACAGTAGCTTAAAGGCTTTGAGCTTCTCGGTTGAAGCGACGTGCGGACCACGGCAGAAATCGATGAAATTCGGTCCCAGCGTGTACTCGGAGAAAATGTCACCGGCACGTTCCTCAATCAGTTCACGCTTCATCCAGTCTTTGCTGTATTTGTCCAAACCGACCGATTTAGGAGTGAGCTCGCGTTCGAATGGCAGATTCCGGGCCTGAATCTCGTGCATGCGGGCCTCGATTTCCTCGAGGTCTTCGGAAGTGAATTTGGTGCCGCGCTCGAAATCGTAATAGAAGCCGTTCTCGGTCGGGGGACCGATCCCCAGCTGAGTTTCCGGAAACAATTCCAGGACGGCGGCCGCGAGCAAATGTGCGGTGGAGTGCCTGTAGACCTGTAACGCTTCGGGACTCTTGGTGGTCAGGATCTCCAGCTTTGCATCGTTCTCGAGGGGTCGGGTTAAATCGAACAGCTCGCCGTTCACCCGGGCAACAATCGCATCGGAGGCTAACCGAGGGCTGATAGACTTAGCCACATCGATCGGTTTTGTTCCTAAAGGAAAAGACAGCTGGCCTCCGTCGGGCAGCGTAACATTGATCATTTTGGTAGGTCATTCCGAGCGTATCAGACCATCCTGGATCGGGAACCAGACAAGATTCCAACTGCTCGAACCGTTGATAGACTATAGATACTTCTCTTTGAGCACCTTCGCTGCAAGTCCCACTTTTGACGAATCCGCACTGGTCGCCCGCGCCAAAGCCGGCGATGCGAATGCGTTTTCAGATCTCGTCAAGCACTACGATCGCCGGGTATTCCGAATGGCGAAGCAGATCACCCAGAACGACGATGACGCGGAAGATGTACTCCAGGAAGCTTTTCTGAAGGCTTATACTCACCTGGACGATTTTCAAGGGAATTCCAAGTTTTACACCTGGATTGTACGAATAGCAGTAAATGAAGCGCTGATGAAGCTGCGAAAGCGGCGATCGGACCGAACGGTTCCTCTCGATGAGCCGATCGATACGGGTGAGGATGAGGTTGCGCGGGAGATTGCCGTTTGGGACGAAAATCCCGAAGATAGCTATTCCCGTGAAGAACTTGCAGAGCTCCTCGACGAGGCGATCCAAAGTTTAAAGCCCGCCTACCGCACCGTTTTTATCCTGCGCGACATCGAAGAGTTGTCAATAGAAGAAACAGCTGAGGCGTTAGGTTTGTCAATTTCGGCAGTAAAGAGCAGACTACTTCGAGCACGGTTGCAGCTTCGCGAGAAACTGACCAGGCAGTTCAAGCAGAAGGGGGACGACGCATTTGCTTACCTGTAAGCAATTTCTGCACGAGCTGAACGAGTATCTGGACAATACTCTCGACGCAACTATGCGGGCTACCCTGGAGCGGCACGTCAATGAGTGTCCAAACTGCTGGATCATGTATGACACAACTGCGAAAACCCTAAAAGTTTTCAAGGGTTTAGAGGCTCAGCCCGTGCCTCAGGACATTCACGCGCGGTTAATGGCGGCAGTCGAGAAGAAGATGCAGGAAGAAGGTCCTTGCTGCAAGAAAGCTCGCCCAAAAGATCCGCTTTAGAGGAACTACCGCGTGACTTGGCGGATCATCTCGTTGAACCGCTTTCTTTGATCCGGGGTTAATGCGTCCAGGATCCGGCGTCTGCCATCCTCGGCGACGTCTTCGCGTTCATCTTCGATATTTTGGTAGTACTTCCCGTAATCGTCAAGTATCTTAGTGATGATCTGTTCTTGGGGCGGAGTGAGATTTAGCTTTGCCTTGAGGCTGTCTAGGCCGACGTGACGCGCTCGCTCGATAACGAGGGAAGTAGGTTTGTTCTGCGCAGAATGCGCGCGGATAACTCTCGTCGTGAGTGCCGCGCCCACGGCAGCGCCGCACAAAAAGATCACGGCCAGAGTCGATAGAACTCTGGGATTAGACCAGGTTACGTCGCGATGCCGTATCCTCGGCCGTGGGATAGACGCTGGAGTGGCTATCTTACTTGTCCTTCGATCCCGGGCAGGTGTTCGGCGAAGTTGTCGAGGACCGCGTCCCTCTGTTCCGCCTGGCTACCTATAACGGGTTCATCGTAATGATGAGTACCGTTGAGAGCAATTACGCTCTGGGACGCAAGTGTTGGCTCCGAACGTCTCTCGGAAATGACATAACTACCCAGGGCAAGAACGATGCCCAAAGAACCGACAGCCAAACCGCGACTAAAACTGGATTCGAAGAAGAACGACCATATCGGCTCAATCTCCTGCTCTTCGATCCGCTGCAGCACCCGCGCATAGAATCCTTCGGTCGGTTCCAGCTGAAGCTGGCCCGGTGCGCGAAGTGCCCGGAACTGAAGCGACTGCGCCTGCAGTTGTTCCAGCTCATCAGAACACTCCGGGCAAGACTCCAGGTGTTCTCTCAACGGCAGGCAACCCCTGTCTTTCCCCAGCAGATCCTCTAAATTCTCCCGGATAGGCTCATGCATAGTTCCCTCAAAATTCAACCCAAATCCGCGGATCTAAATGTCCGCTTTCTCCAAATCTACACCCAAATCAATAACCCGAAAAGGCTAGAGTGACGGCAGCAGCGGTGCTTTCTCCAACCTTTGTGCGGCTTTCAGCAGCTTCTGCCGGGCGCGGAAGAGCTTCACTTTGATAGTGTTCTCGTTCATACCGGTCATCTCCGAGAGCTCTTCGACTGAGTGCCCTTCCACCTCTTTCAAGAGGATCAGGGAGCGATCCTCCTCGGAAAGCTTCGCGAGAAGTTTCAAAATCAAATCGTGCTGCGCCAGACGATGATCAACAGCGGGGGCTTGGTCCGTAGCGGGTTCCGAGTTCTCCATCCTGACGCTGTCGTCAGATGAGAAATCACTCTCGTAGACGAGCTTTCGGACCCTCTTCTTACGTAGGTAGTCATAACACTCGTTGACTGTTATTTTGTAAATCCAGGTCAGAAGAGAACTTCGGAAATCAAAGTTCTTGATGGAGAAGTAAATCTTCGCAAACACCTGCTGGGCAATGTCCTCGGCGTCATTACGGTTCCGGAGAATGCCGTAGATGATTGAGAACACTTTAGCCTGGTAGCGCTCGACCACCTCGCGGAACGCGAGTTCATCTTTGGCCTGAACACGCCGGACTAACGCCGCCTCATCGGTGGTTCGGTGATCCAATTTGCTTTTCGCCCGGGGAGCAACCCCGGTTGTAACCGGGAAAGAGAGGCTCGCAGTCAGCCCGTTCATATGACGTTGGGGACGTCCATCCGTTTGAACCGGTTGCAAAAACCTCAACTTGGAATGCAGACCACAGTCCGCTGGCATGCATCGCCCTCCGATTGTGCCGCATCAAACAGACGTCCTGAGGTTGTAAACTAAGAGTAGTCGCGTAAGGATTCAGGAGAGATTAACATGATTCAGCTAACTGAGACAGCCATTGGCAAGGTCAGCGAAATTCTAGGGATGCAGGAGCCGAAGCCGGCGGGACTGCGGATTTCCGTCGTGGGCGGTGGCTGTTCGGGTTTCAGCTACTCGATGGCTTTCGAGAATCAGCCTAACATGCTGGATAAGACCTACAGGTTCGGCGATCTGAACGTTTTCGTCGATTCGGCCAGTATGCTTTATCTCGACGGCGCCGAAGTGGATTACGTCGAGACACTGGAAGGATCGGGATTCAAGTTCAACAACCCACACGTTAAGTCAACGTGCGGATGCGGTAGCTCCTTCAGCGCGTAAACTAGATATTGCCGGATAGCGAAGGGCCGGGAGCTAAAAAAGCCTCCGGCCTTTCTTCATTTCCGGACTCCCAGGCCGATCTTGCGCGACCTCCTCACCGAGCAACAAAACGCGTCGTCGCTCGCTATCGATTCCCTTTCCACGTTCGACATGCTGCGGGTGATCAACGCGGCGGATCAGGAAGTGGCTCTGGCGGTGAATCGGGAGCTTGCACCCATAGGGCGTGCGGTCGACGGAATCGTCCAGCGCATTCGCGGCGGCGGGCGCCTGTTCTATCTAGGTGCCGGCACTTCCGGTCGTCTTGGAGTGTTGGATGCTTCTGAGTGCCCGCCTACTTTTCAGACTCCGCCCGAGTTGGTGCAGGGGATAATCGCCGGCGGGGAGCGGGCACTGCGCCATTCCGTGGAACGCGCCGAAGACGATACCGAGCGGGGCAAAAAGGATTTGGCTGTCAGAGGCTTCAGCGGAAGCGATGCTCTGGTCGGCATCGCCGCGAGCGGTCGAACCCCTTATGTGCTGGGTGGGCTGGAACTCGGGCGTTCGCTTGGTGCGCTGACCATCGGATTGAGCTGCACGCCGCACTCTGAAGTCGCAGCCGCATCAGACATCGCCATTACGCCAACACCCGGTCCGGAAGTTGTCACGGGGTCTACCCGCATGCGAGCCGGTACGGCAACAAAGCTCGTCTTGAATATGCTGAGCACGGGCGTCATGATCCAGCTTGGCTACGTGTTTGGCAGTCTTATGGTGAACGTGCAGCCTAGCAATGACAAGCTGGCAGATCGCGCGCGCCGTATCATCGCCCAGATCGCAGGCGTGTCATATGATGAAGCTTCGCGACTCCTCTCAGAGAGCGGTTCGGTGCGCATCGCTATTGTGATGCACAAATGCCAATTGAGCCGGGTAGAGGCTGAAGCCCGGCTCGCTCGAGCGGGCGGACGTTTGCGCAACGCGCTCGAGGGATAAGCGAAGGCTTTACTCACGTACTGACGAATGGACAAATTCAATATCAAAGGTGGGACGCCCCTTACCGGAGAACTTCGGGTCAGCGGCTCTAAGAATGCTGCTCTGCCGGCCCTGGCGGCTTGCCTGTTGACCCGCGAACCGGTGGTGTTGCACCGGGTGCCGCAGGTCAAAGATATCGCCACCATGCAGAGCCTGTTGAGCTACACGGGCGCTAAAGTCGGTCAGGAGAACGGAGCTGTGTGTGTGGACGCCGGCACCCTCGACCGCCCGGAAGCGCCTTATGAAGTGGTGAAAACAATGCGCGCCTCGAGCCTGGTTCTCGGCCCGCTCGTAGCGCGAATGGGTTGTGCGCGGGTTTCCATGCCGGGCGGCTGTGCCATCGGAGCTCGGCCGATCAACATGCACGTATCAGCCCTCGAGCAGCTCGGTGCAACCATTCAGCAGACTCATGGATACGTAGAGGCGCAAGCGTCAGGCGGACTCCGCGGCGGGTCTGTTCGTTTTGACCGCATCACAGTAACCGGAACGGAAGATGTTCTCATGGCGGCGGTACTCGCGCGAGGCGAAACCCGAATCGAGAATGCCGCCTGCGAACCCGAAGTCAAGGATCTGGCTGACTTACTCATCGCCATGGGGGCAAAGGTCGACGGGGCCGGTACCTCCACCATCACGATTCAGGGTGTTGAAAAACTCCACGGAGCGGAGCATACGATCATCCCAGACCGGATCGAGGCGGGAACCTTTATGCTGGCAGCAGCCATTACGAACGGGAACGTACTGGTTAGCAATCTCTGTCCAGAGCACGTAGCAGCTTTAACGGCCAAAATGTGTGAAGCGGGAGCTGAAGTTCTCGCGGAAGGTTCAGATGCCTTACGGGTGAAAGCGTCCGGGCGACCCGTTCCGATTGACATTACGACAGCAGAATATCCGGGCTTTGCGACGGATCTCCAGGCCCAGTACATGGCTTGGATGACGGTCGCCGAGGGCATTAGCTTTGTTACGGAGACCATTTTTGAGAACCGCTTCATGCACACCCAGGAATTGGCACGTATGGGCGCTAAAATTCGGATCGAAGGACGGCGTGCAATCATAGCGGGCGAGCCCGTTCTTACTGGAGCTCAGGTGATCGCGTCGGATCTGCGCGCTAGCGCCTCGCTGGTTCTTGCGGCTTTGGTTGCCAAAGGCGAATCGGTTATCGATCGTGTTTACCACATCGACCGGGGCTACGAGCAGATCGAAGCTAAACTGGCCGCAGCGGGCGCAGAAATCAGGCGGATCAGCTAAGAGGACGGCTTTGTTTCAGGAGTCGTACTGCTCTTCTCGGGGGTGGACGTTGTGCTGGATTTTTCGCCGCCGCTTGCAGGCGAAGCGGAATCCTTTTTCGCCGACGAATCACCCTTTCCGGAAGATCCGCTATCGCTTGTTTTGCCGCCTTTGCCGTAATCGTTCACGTACCATCCACTGCCCTTAAATTGCAGAGCGGGCGCGGAGAGCAGGCGATGAACATCGCCCCCACAGTTTTCGTGCGTGCGAAGGGGCTCGTCGGCAAATTTCTGCCTGACTTCGAATAACTGACCGCATTTTTCGCAGCGGTACTCGTAAAGAGGCATTCGTCGATCTATTGCTCCTGTTGGGGCTGCGGGCTTTTCTCGATGATTGGGTGTTGCCCACCAGCGGCAACAGTCGATCCGTTCGCCCGGTCATTGAGCTGAGCGACTGTAGCTTTGCCCGTGACAAGTTCAATCGATTGCTTCAGCAGATTGTCCTCGGTGCTCTTAGGGGCAGTTCCGGGTATCGGATTGCCTTCCTGATCGAGCTCAGGTGAATTATCGTTCTCCGATACCTGGAGCGAAGGAACAACGCCGGTGTCCTGAATGGCTTTGCCCGACGGAGAATAGTATTTCGCTACCGAGAGAATCACGGCGCCGCCATCATCCATCTGGATCGTTTTCCGGAGGCTCGCGTCTCCGTAGCTCCGTTCCCCGACAACTTGGGCGCGTTTGTCGTCAAGAAGAGCCGCCGCAGCTATTTCGGCACCCCCGGCGGTCGACCGATCCGTAATTACCACTAGAGGACCCTTCCAAACGACGTCGGCCGGATTCGCAGAGAAGTTCTTCTTCTCAGTCTTCTGACCCTGGACGTAAGTAATTTCGCCGCCATCAAGAAACAGGTTGGCAAGCGGAATGCCGTTTGCCTGGTCCCCCGTCGAGCAGTGCCGCAAGTCGAGCACGACGAACTTCGCGCCCTGCTTCTTGAGCTCCTGCAGCTTTGCCTGTGTTTCGCGGACACGGTTACCCGCCAGGCTTGCGACATGCAGGTAGCCCACTTCACTCGGCATTAGCTTAGCTGTGACGTCGGGAAAAGAAACTGGTGTACGGGTGAGACTGACTTTTTGTGGGTCCCTGTCTCTCAGTCGTAAAACAGTAAGTTCGACCGTCGTACTGGGATTCCCGCGAAGTAGTTGCTCGGCATACGCCAAGGGCATGTCACGGGTCGCGACGTTGTTGATGCTTTCGATGAGATCACCCGTCGAGATATTCGCCTTATCGGCCGGCGAACCCGGAATCACGTCCACGATTGCGACATATCCATAACGCTTTGCAAGAACGACGCCGACACCTGCTTTGGCGGAGTCTTCATCCTTCTCATACTGCCTGTACTGATCGGGATTCAGATAACTCGCAAAGGGGTCGACCGATTCCAGTAGTCCATTGATAGCTCCGAGAGTGACGCTCTTGACGTCGGGTTCCTCTACATACTCGAGTTTGATTCGTTCGAGAACTTCGGTGTACACCTTTAGGTGACCGTAAACGTCATCGGGGGGAACCGCTGATCCGCTCTTGGCGCCGAGCAGCAGCAACACAACGACCAACGTTGAGCTGCTTACTATAATCCACTTAAAACGACTATTCATGGAGAGGTGACCGAAGGATTGTATTCAAAGTATAACGGACAGGAAGGCATAGCGTCCTATTTCCCTGCCTAGCTGGTTGGACGACGAACTCGGGAATGCGTCGCGGTGATCCGGGAGGACTCCTTCATCAAGCGGCGCTCAATCTTTCAAGCGCACGATGACCGTCCTCCCCACAGGCCTGTTTTGCTTCGAAGCGGGCAGTGAACTGAAACGTGCTGCCGCAACCCACACCACTTTGAACCGCCAGACGCCCACCCATCATCTGCGCAAGCTGAGAGGAAATCGTGAGACCCAGACCTGTGCCTCCGTAGCGCCGCGTCGATGATGTATCGGCTTGCGCGAAGGCCTCGAAAATGGTTTTTTGCTTCTCTGGCGGAATGCCGATCCCGGTATCTTTGACTGCGAAATTCACGAAAACTCCGGTATCCTTGGCCTCTTCCAGCCGGATCGCGAGTGTAACGGACCCTTGGGCGGTAAATTTTAGAGCGTTATCCAGGAGATTCAGAAGCACTTGCCGCAGCCGGAGAGGATCTCCCACCACCTCATCAGGCGTACTGGGATCGACTTCAAGATTAAGTTTGAGTCCCTTCTGACGGGCTCGGACGGAAAGTGAGCGGATGAGCTCTCGCCCTGCATCGCGCATCCGGAAGCTGGTTCTATCCAGCGTCAGCTTTTTGGCTTCGATCTTAGAAAAGTCGAGGATGTCATTGACGATCGACAGGAGGGAATCAGCCGAAAACTTGACGATCTCCAGATATTCCCGTTGATCTTCCTTCAAATCCGTGCTGAGCGCGATATCGGTCATACCGATGACGCCGTTTATGGGCGTCCGGATCTCATGGCTCATGTTCGCCAGAAACTCGCTCTTCGCGCGACTTGCCTCTTCGGCCGCTTCTTTCGCGAGTATCAGTTGCTCCTCGGTTCGCCGCCGAAACTCGACTTCATCCTCGAGGGATCTGTTCACCATTACGAGTTCGCATGTTCGTTCTTCAACCCTTACTTCGAGCTCATCGCGAGACTTGCGCAGCTGAAACTCGCTTTCGAGCAGTGCGGCCGTGCGATCGTCCACTAACCGTCGAAGTTTTTGCTCTCGAATCTTTAAACTGCGGACCCGGAGTCGATAAGCGACCCAGCAGAAGCCCAGCCCGCAACAAGCAAGCACAAACAGGAAGGTTCTCGTTTGGTAGTAGTATGGCTGCAATGTCAGCGCTGAACTAGCTTGGATTTTGCCCCACTCCCCATCCCGTGCGGCCCGTACATTGAAATGATATTCCCCAGGCGGGATATTCGTGTAGTATGCGGTCCGGCGCTGCCCAGCTTCAATCCAATCCTTGTCGAAGCCCTTCAGCATATACCGGAACTCCACCTTCTGCGGGGCGACGTAAGTGGGTGCCGTGAACTGGAATTCGAGTTGCCCCTTACCTGGTGAGGCAGCTATGGCCCTATCGAGAACAACGTCTTTCTGATTCACCACTACCCGCTCGAGCAGAGCCGCGGGAGCCAATCTGGCCCTCAGTGAACCGGGGTCTACAACAGCTAAGCCTTTGGTCGTGGGAAACCACAGCTTGCCATCATGGTCCTGCAGTGCGGCTGGTTGGAAACCGCCATTGCACTCGGGGCTCTTCATCCCATCCGCCACACCGTAGGCGACTGAGTGCACTTTCCCGATGAGCCCTGCCGCGAAATCATTGAGCTCGGCCTTACTGACCCGGAATACGCCCTTGTTGGAGCTCAACCAAAGATTGCCGCGACGATCGTCCAGGATCGCCAGCACAGTGTCTTCGCCAAGACCCGCTGCGACGCCATATACAGTAAATTTTCCGTTTCGAAGGCGCGTCAGGCCTCCGCCGCTGGTGCCAATCCAAAGAGTGCCGTCGGGTTCGCCGAAGATGGACCAGACTACATCGCTGCCGAGTCCGTCTCGCGTACTAAAAGAACGAAAATGGCCGGCACTCAGGCGGCTCATGCCGCCGCTCCCCGTGCCGACCCACATGCTGTGCTGTGCGTCCTCGAAAATGGCGACGACGTTGTTGTTGGAAAGGCCATCGCGAGTCGTGTAGGTCGTCACGCCCTCGCTCGTCAGATGGCTCAATCCGCTTCGAGTACCGGCCCAAAGCTCGCCATTGTGGTCGATGAAGGTACAGAGAACGAAGCCCTTTGGCGTGTCGTTCCGGACCGTTATCTTTCCATCCTTCAAGCTGGCCAGGCCCCGTCGCGTGCCGATCCACATTGTGCCGGTTTTATCCTGGGCTATCGAGAACACGAAGTTGTCTGGCAGCCCGTCTTTGGTCGTATAACTTGTGACCCGGCCATCCTTCAGCCTCATCAAGCCTTGATCCGAGCCCATCCAAACGGCTCCCGCGCTGTCTTGAAAAACCGGCAGAATAAGGTCGCTTTTAAGTCCACTCTCTTTTGTAAATGTCGTGAACGCTGCCGCCTTAAAGGCATTCAAACCACCTCCGCCGGTGCCCACCCAGAGATTGCCTTCATGGTCGTCCAAGATGGCCCAGACGTCCTTGCACGTCAGACCGTCCTTTTCAGCAAACTGGCTGAACTTCCCACCTGCGAGTCTATTAAGCCCGTTAGCTGTCCCGATCCAGAGACTCCCAGCGGCATCTCTTCGGATCGAGAAGACACTGTTGCTAGTCAGCCCGTCGCTCGTGCTGAACCGGCGAAGGCGAGATCCGGAAATCATCGCTAAGCCGTCATTGGTCCCTGCCCATACTGTTCCGTCACTGTCAGCGAAAAGAGCTCGAACGAAGTCTCCCCCTGGACCGCTGCGTAGTGGGAAACTCGAAAAACGGCCGTCTCTAAAGCAACTTACGCCAGTATGTGTACCGATCCAAAGAGTGCCATCGCTGGTGCCGGTCAAAGAGAACACTGCGTTGTCAATCAATCCGTCTG
Source organism: Terriglobia bacterium (assembly GCA_963723645.1). Lineage (GTDB taxonomy): Bacteria > Acidobacteriota > Terriglobia > Bryobacterales > Bryobacteraceae > Bog-105. Next base: position 584,230 of record CAVRRR010000001.1, on the reverse strand, counting down.
CCTGTTTGTAAACACGAAAGCTTTCACCTTCGAGGCGGACCAGACCGCCGCCGTCGGTACCGATCCAGATGACACCGTTCCGGTCCTCGTAAAGCGTGCGGACTTGATTGGAAGGCAGCCCATCGGCCGCAGTATAAAAACGAAATTTTCCTTCATGAAGCCGTCCGACCCCGCCACCGTAAGTTCCCACCCACAGGTCATTCCGGTGGTCGACCAATAGCGCGAGAACCATATTGCTTTTTAACCCGGCTGTATTCTTGTCGAAAACGCTGAATCGAACTCCATCGAAGCGAACCAGCCCTTCTTCGGTTCCAAGCCAGAGATATCCGTCCCGGGTTTGAGCGATCGACAAAACCGAATTCTGGGGGAGACCCTGGGCTGTTTGCCAGGCTTCGTGAATATACTGTGAGATCTTCAGGTTCGGATCTAACGCGGCCTGTCCATGTACAGGCGCAAAAAGTAGCGAGAGAAGCAGCAGTAGACCCGTGACCCTCTGCCCTCGCCTCGTGTGGTCTACGCCGGGGAACTTTGGCCAGATAGCCGATAAAATCATCATGCTAAAGTTCTGATCGGCACATCCGGCAGAGGTCTTTATATCTCCCAGCCGCCCGTTTTGAGTGCGCGTTTACCCGCCGCCAGGCGAATGCCGGTACGCTTAAAAACTGATTTGGTTCCGGGATCTACCACATGTATTGCTTGGCATCGTCTCTTCGCCGATAACTATCCAGTACGTGCACCACCCGAATTTTCTTAAGCTTTGTCGGAGAGAGCTGGCCTAGAGGTATGTAAATTATCTTACGGTTTAAACGTGTCGCCATTTGGCGGAAACTCGAGCGAGGTGGTCGGGCCGCTATATAGACCACATGCTGCTGCATCGAGTAGTCCAGAGCGGCCATCAGCAGTCTTTCTGACTTTGTCTCGGCAGAATCGTAATCAGTATCGCTCCAGACGTCGTAGAGCCGGCGAGGAGGTAAAGTCATCAGCAACCCCCCGTACTCCGCCCGGCCTATTCCTGGGCCGACGAGATGTTCGAACGGTTCGGTTGAGTAGAAGGCCATGTCGGACTCATTCTGGTGTTCTCCAAGCCAGGTCGTCAGGTAGCCATAGCGATTCTTACGATCTTCGTCGAAGATGATGACAAGCGCACCGACATCCGCTGAGAAGCGGCCCAGATCACGTACATAAAGCTTGCCCTGATGCCAGTTGCGGATTGTCTCTCGAAGATCGATTCCGTCGCGCGATGAGGTCAAAAAAGGTTCCACACGCGAGCGCTCCTCTGAAACGAGATTCTTGGCATGTTGCTTCAGGAACCGGCCGTAGTTCTCGATCGTGACATCCTCGGGCGGATAGGAACAGATTGAACCTCCGTTGGTCTGCTCTGCCCATTCGCCTTTGAACTTTTCGCGCTTACGTGCGGTTAAGCCGGCCGGCTTCAATCGTTGTTTGAGGCGCGGCAACCTTCTTCGAATCCTGAGCCGGCGTGTATGAACCCAGACTTCTTCGCCCGATAGGTCCAGTGTTTCCAAAGGCGGATCCTCTGTCTGCTGCGCGTTGTAGCGATTCGCTACATCCCACACCTCGTACGCGTAGTTATCGTCGACCACCGATCTTGCGGCGAGGGTCAGATCGTAGGCGCCGGGCATGAGTTCACGATCCAGCAAAGCAAGGTTCCGGGCGAACTTAGCTAAGGTGATCCGCTGCCATAGTTGAATCTGATCGCCTGTTTTCACTAAGTATTCAGATTCGGCTTCGCGCAGCAATGCAAGCTGCCATCGAGGTCTGTCAATTCCTCCAGTCTCTAGCTCTCTGAGCTCATCGAAACGTTGCTGGTAATACGGTGGCTCGCTGGTTACTTCAGCAAGACAATCCGGATGAAGGTTGAAGAGTTCGGATGTCTTCTTCGAAGCTCTGTCTCCACTCGAAGCAGGTTCTTCCTGAGGTGTCTCCATGCTTTCGAGGAGAACGTCGAGCATATTGAGTGAGACAACTACACAGATTTGCGCGAGCGGATCGGCTCCTTGCAGCTTCCAGGCCATTGCTTGCGCTCGCTTTTCGAGTGCGGGAGTTCGAGCCGGAGGATGTAGAGCGTAGCTTTCGACGTACCGATCCATTCCAATTAGCTCTGCCGAATACGTTGAGGGATAGAGAACAGCGGAATGAGACTCTTCGCGCGTGAAGGGGTCCAGGAATACCACTTCCGCCCCGAGTTCACCAGCGGTCCGCAACGCTTCTACGAAGGGATCGCAGGGCTCGACCGGAATAAAATTGGCTCTTTCCTCTCCGTCGTATACGCTCCCTGGGCCAACAAGAATGACGGATAGCTGGGGCATACGAGCAATCGCCGCCCGATAACTCTTTTCGAGAGAGGATGGTAGTTCAACGGCGACTACGGACGGCCGCAACTCGATCAGCCGGCGTCGTACGTGCAGAGCGAATTCCATACGGCTCGGCACCACCGGTAGGTACCTAACATTGCCGCGAGTCGTAACTGCGCCCGAATCCATTTCTAACGTCCGGCATACCGCAAGGCTTCTTCACCGAGTACGGCCACGATTGAGTTCCTTAGCAAGAATCCGGAAGAGTCGGCGCTGCTCGCTTTGAGTTTCAATGCATAGCGTGCGATATTTACGCCGTCTCTGACCGTATAGCTCTCGTCGGCGGCATGAGCATGCTGTAGGAATTCGGTTACATACTCGAGAACGTCTTCCGGTGAGTAAGGAACATTCTCACGCAGGATCGCCAGTTCTTCTTCCCGTTCAGGAAAGTCGATGAGAATCTGTGGCTGCAAGCGCGAGTGAATGTACTCGGGTAGGTCGAAGGTCGACGAGTCCTCATTCATGGTCGCGACCAGCCGAAAATCCGGGTGAGCTTTAATCTTCACTCCCGCCACGATCGATTCGATGTAGCGGCGATTATCTAGTAGCGGCGCGAGGCTAGCCCAGCTCTTCTCACTCATCCGATTGCCTTCATCGAGAATTGCCACGCCGCCCCGGATCATGGCTGTAACCAGAGGAGAGGCCACATACTTGAGCTTGGAAGTGCCCTCGATTACCGGAGTGATCAGAAGGTCTTCGGGCCGCGTGTCCACCGTCGCCTGGAGAATATAGACTTCGCGCCCCAAGCGTTTTCCGGCCGCATAAGCCATTGTGGTTTTGCCTACGCCGGGCTTGCCGAGCAGGCGCGGATGCATGGCCACATCGCGATCATCTATCACCATCCACGCGGCCATCAGCTGGCGCAAGGCCTCTTCCTGACCGATCCAGGAAACGTTAAGCTCGTCCGGATGAGCAAGGTGTAGCTCTATCCCCTCGATAACAAACTTCATTAATCTCCTTAGAGCAGGCTTTGGCCGACTCTCCGCGTGGGCCTGTTTACATTCCCATCGTAGAATGAGAGTTCTTCGGTGATGAGCCCCAGACTATTGCGCCTCGTTTACGCATGTGAGTTTCTGCTCGCATTAATCGCTATCTTCACTGCGTGGTCCGAGATTGGTGGACAAGCAACTCTGGATCTCATGTTCTGGGGCTGGAAATTTGGGTTCAGCGTTGCACTTGCCGCGGTTTTTGTCGCCTACACCTCAGCTCTTCTCAGAGAGGAGTCGACGTGGAACCTGCGGTCTGCGCGTTGGTTTACGGCGATGATCCTCCTGGTAATGGCTATGGGAGCTGTGACGTATTTCTACTCGCTGCAAGTCGATGCTGGAGACTCTGATGAAACGGCGCCCACCTCGGTCCACCACGCCGCAAGCTCTGGTTTGAGAATCTCATGAGTATACAAGAACCCGGTAGTGGCTATGCCCTCTGGATCTCGCCCGATGGTTCCTTGAGGGTCAATTACTCTCTTGCGCTCTTCTCCGAAATCGATGCACTCGTTAATGACGGATACCGGCGCATTGCACATGGCGGTATCGAAACCGGCGGCATCTTGTTCGGCACCAAGAACGGTGGTTTAGTGAGGATCGAGGCTTATCGCCCGATCGAATGCCAGCATGCTTTCGGTCCTTCATTTGTGCTCTCTGAGAGTGACCTCACAGCACTCCGCGAGCAGCTTGCCGCCTCCGATGCCGACCCTGAACTGCTCGGACTTAAACCAATTGGGTGGTTCATTGGCCACACGCGGAGTGCGCTTCTATTGAGCGATCGCGAGGTTACCTGGTTCGACACCTTCTTCCCACAACCCGGAAGCCTTACCGTACTCATAAAACCGGAACGCTTCCATCCGACCCGATTCGGTTTTCTTGTGCGAACTGATGACAGCCAGCTTGAACGAGATGCATCGCAGAACACAGTAATTCTTCCGCTTTCGAGCCAGGCGCCAGTACCGGCGAATCTATCGCCGCCACCCACGCTGCCGATCTCTGTTTCTCAGGACGATGCCGAAACGGTGGATAGTTTGCTCTCGAGGAATCTGCCCCCCGCACCCATCACGACAGGCGAGGTAACGAGGGTTCGTGCGCCGCAATCATCCCGAACACCATCCTTTCCGTCGACACCATCAGTCGAGACAGAGCCAGAGCCCATACCTGCCGAGAGGAGCGGGTTGGCATTCCCGTACGCAAGACTCGCCCCGGAACGCACCCGGACGAAACGGGCTGACCCTTCTGCTTTTGGTCTACAATCCGTCGCGATTCTGCTGTTAGCCGCCGTGCTGGGCTGCATTGCCGGATATTGGGCATATCGCCAGCTTCCCTCTCCCGTTATACCGGTCAATGTAAGAGAGCAGAACGGACAATTGCGAGTCGAATGGCCTGCTGCACAGACGCGTAACGTCGAATATGCCGCTCTCCAGGTAAATGACGGTCAGTGGGTTTCGCTTTCCAATGATCAGAAGGAAATTGGCCAAGCCGTCATCTCTGCTCCGAGCGGCGACGTTAAGATCGACCTCCTGGCCAAGCACTGGCTTCGCGATTCACGCGGCATCGTGCGCTACATCCGCACTGCCAGACCGCTCCCGAACACTGCCCCAAGTGGAGCGATTCAGCGCTGAATACGGAGATCGGCGCCTTTCATCTGTGCCGGCTGTTTGATTCCCAGAATTCCGAGCACTGTCGGCGCAATGTCTTGCAAAGCTCCGCCTTGCCGCAGCCCGACCTGATCGTTGCTCATATGAATGAACGGAACAGGGTTCGTCGTATGGTATGTGTGCGGGCCCTTGGTAGCGGGATCGATCATCATTTCCGCATTACCATGGTCGGCTGTGATGAGCCACGATCCTCCGCATCGCTGCAATGCCTTTTGGATCTCGCCCAAACCGGCGTCGACCGTTTCGACTGCGCGGATAGTCGGCTCAATCATCCCTGAGTGCCCCACCATATCCGCGTTCGCGTAGTTCATCACGATCAAATCAAAGCTTCCTTGCTCGATCGCCTGGACTACCTTTTCGGTGATCCCGGGAGCACTCATCTCGGGCTGTAAGTCGTAGGTGGCCACCCTCGGCGAAGCAACGAGTTCGCGCTCCTCACCCACATAAGGCCTTTCGTTACCACCGTTGAAGAAGTATGTGACGTGAGCGTATTTCTCGGTCTCCGCTACACGAAGATTTTTCCAGTTCGCGTTTTGCATCACCTCGGCCAAGATGTTGTCCGGGTGTTCAGGCGGCAAGACAAACGGCAGACCGAAGCTCTTGTCGTACTGCGTCATCATCGTGTAGCTGAGGTTTTTTGGAGCCCGAGACCGGGAGGGCTGGGCCAGCGCGGGGTCGGTCAGCGCCATCGTAATCTCGCGCGCCCGGTCTGCCCGATAGTTGTACATTACAACGCTGTCATCGTCGCGAATGAGACCGACCGGCTCCCCTACCTGGTTAACGATCGTGACTGGCTCAATGAATTCGTCTGTTACGCCTCGCTCATACGATTGCCGCACGGCTTCCAAAGCGGACACAGCCTTCATCCCATTACCGAGAACCATCGCTTCAAAAGCACGCTCCACGCGATCCCATCGTTTGTCGCGGTCCATCGCGTAGTAGCGCCCGGAAACAGAAGCGATTTTACCGACGCCGACCTCCTTCAGCTTCTGCTCTAACTGTTGTATATACGACGCGCCGCTCCGAGGAGCGGTGTCGCGGCCGTCCATAAAGCAGTGGATGAGCACATCTTCCACCGAGTGCCGCTTCGCCATTTCGAGCAGAGCATTGAGATGAGTAAGGTGCGCATGCACACCGCCGTCGCTGCACAAACCAAGCAGATGAAGCTGGTGCCCTTCAGCTTTTCTCATCGCGTTCAGAAGAACAGGATTCTCGAAGAACTCTCCCGACTTGATTAGCAGATCGATGCGGGTCACATCCATGTAGACCACCCGGCCCGCACCCATGTTCATGTGACCAACTTCGCTGTTTCCCATTTGACCTTCCGGCAGACCTACATAGGGTCCGGACGTATGGATAAGTGTGTTCGGGTAGCGGCTCAAAAGGTGGTCATAGGTGGGCTTTCGGGCCATAGCAATAGCATTTGCTTCAATGCTAGGCGAATATCCCCAGCCATCAAGAATAGTGAGGACGAGCGGCTTTTTGTTCGCCATGCTTGCCTACTGGTGAAATGCCTTTTTTCCGAGGTACACGGCGCCGCTGCCCAGTTCTTCCTCGATGCGCAGAAGTTGGTTGTACTTCGCAATACGATCCGTGCGACTGGCCGAACCCGTCTTGATCTGCCCGGCATTCGTCGCCACAGCCAGGTCGGCGATAAACGAATCTTCAGTTTCGCCGGACCGATGCGAGATGATTGACGTGTAGTTCGCGCTGCTTGCCAGCCGCATGGCTTCCAAGGTTTCGGTCAGTGATCCGATCTGGTTCACTTTCACCAGGATCGAGTTAGCGATGCCCCGATCTATTCCTTGTTGGAGGCGCTCACTGCTGGTAACGAAAAGATCGTCACCTACAATTTGGATCTTCTTACCCAGAGCCTCGGTGATGTTCTTCCAGCCTTCCCAGTCATCTTCGGCCATTCCGTCCTCTATCGAGATGATTGGATACTGGTCGACCATCTTCGCGAAGAACTGAGTCATCTGCTCTGAAGTCTTCTCGCTCTTGTCAGACTTCTTGAAGACATACTTTTTCTTTTCCGTGTCGTAGAGTTCGCTCGCTGCTGGATCGAGTGCGATCGAGATCTGCTCGCCGGGCTTATATCCTGCTTTTGCAATCGCCTCAATCAGAACATCGAGAGCTTCCTCATTAGATTTGAGATTGGGGGCAAACCCTCCCTCATCTCCCACCGCGGTCGAGTAGCCCCGTTTCTTGAGAACGGTTTTCAGATTGTGGAACGTCTCCGCGCCCATACGCAGCGCTTCTGAAAACGTCTTCGCTCCAATCGGGGCAACCATAAATTCCTGCAAATCGACTGAATTATCGGCGTGCGCTCCGCCGTTGATGACATTCATCAGCGGAACAGGCAGAACCCGGGCATTGATTCCGCCCAGATAACGGTAGAGCGGTGTCGCCTCCGATTCGGCCGAAGCACGTGCGGCTGCCATCGAGACCGCTAAAATTGCGTTTGCTCCGAGCGTGCCCTTATTTGACGTTCCATCGACCGCCAGCATCTTCCTGTCGATTGCGGTCTGGTCGGCGGCATCCATTCCGATGAGGGCGGGGGAGATCAGCTTCGTGACATTCTCAGCGGCTTTGCTGGTCCCTTTGCCCAGATATCTAGATTTGTCGTCGTCACGCAGTTCTACAGCTTCGTGCTCTCCCGTTGAGGCCCCCGACGGAACGGCCGCGCGGCCGATCGTTCCATCGGCGAGATACACGTCTGCTTCGACAGTCGGGTTTCCGCGAGAGTCAAGGATCTCTCTTCCAACAACTTTGAGAATTTCCATTTTGAAGTTTCACTGTAACAGGCACAGAATGCAGGTTCGGCGCTGGGTTACACTAGTACATTGACCGCGTCAAGTGGGGCGGTCCATACCGGAAGGTGGTGAATTTTTAGTGGCAGAAGTCCATCTTCAGGATGGAGAGACACTCGAGAGTGCTTTGCGCCGATTCAAGCGCAAGGTTCAGCAGGAAGACATCGTCAAAGAAATAAAACGACACTCGTTCTATCTGAAACCGGGGGAGAAGCGTCGCACAAAAGAGGCGCTCGCCCGCAAGCGCAATCGCAAAAAGCGTCCGCGCGATATCGAGTAGATTCTTCAAAATAAGGCAAACAGTCCGTCCGTGCTGATAGCATGGGCGGATTTTTTGTTTACGAAGAGCCGCTTGTCTCGCGAGCCGATGTCACTTTGGTCTCCTTCCAGAGTTGCTGTGCTGGCAAAAAGAAGACGACCAATGCAAAAAGAGCCGCTGCCACCAGAACTGTGAACGCTCTGATTACTGCCGATAGGCGCTTCAAAGGTGTTTGCTCCGGAATCACTGGATCAGCGGCGGCAAGCAGATAAAAGGCGCCCTGCGCGGCCAGTGCCACTGCGCCCCAGTGTCCTGGTAATCCGAAGCTGCTCAAAGCGAGAGCAATCATCGCAAACGGAAGCAGTAGCCGCCCCAGCTTGTGCGAAGCAAAGTGTATGAATCGTCTGTTTCCCGGCCAGAGGAGCCAAGGGAAGTATCTGATGATCTGGTAGACGCCGGCCTGCGTCCGGACCTTACGCCTGAATTCGGAGTGCAGCGAAGTTGGCAGATCATATGCCTTTGCTCCATCTTCGAAGTAGATACGAAAGCCACGAGCTACCGCTACAAAAGGCAGGTAGACGTCATCGAGCAGAACATCTGCTGGTATATCGGCGATCGCTTCTCTTCGGATCGCGTATATGGATCCAGTGGCGCCGAGCATGGCGTCCGACCTGTTCAGATTTCTGCGGATCCATTTCTCATACTTCCAGTACAGCCCGGTATTGAACTCCTCTTGCGTGTTGCCCGCCCGGATCACAAGCTCCCCTGTGACGACTCCCACTGACGGTTCCGCGAAGCACGCTACGAGTCGCCGAAGAGCTTGAGGATCAAAAGATTGCCGTACATCCGTGAGCACGATGATTTCTGACGAAACAGTTTTTAACGCAAACGAAACGGCTTTGGCTTTACCACCGGAAGGCAACGAAATCAGCCTGACTCTCGAGTCCGTACACATCCGGACCGCCTCGTTCGTGCTATCTGTCGACCCGTCTGAAACGACGACGATTTCGAGAAGATCCGAAGGGTAGCCAGACTGCAGAAGCGACTGGATCTTTGCCTCGATCCACCGCGCACCGTTTCGCACAGGAATAACGATCGACACGCTGCGAGCTGCGTCTTGCTTGCGAATCGGCCTCGAATAAAAGCGCGAGCACAAGGCAAGCGCTAGCGGATACCCCGCCAGCACGTATAAGACGAACATCCCGCTCAAGAGGAAGATCACGACGGAGACGCTCATGCTGGCAGTCGTGGGTTTGGTTCCATAACATTTCAGATTAGATGCTAAAGGGGAGAACGTCCTAACAGACGACCTCCCCCGATACTACACTGCTTTGCGGTTATGACCCGCTAGCCGGAATAGTGAACGTTGCCGAGGTGTTGATGGATGGTGTCACGCTGCTTGTGGCCGTGATCGTGACCGTCTGTGCCGAGGAACCTGCGGTAGCAGGCGCCGTGTAGAGCCCGTTCTGGTCGATGGAACCGGGGCCCGATATGGACCAGCTAGCTGCGTTGCTCATATACCAGCCGGTCGCGTACAGCTGGAGGGTGCTGCCCGCCGAAACTGTCGTCTTTTGCTGCGTATCGATCGTAAGGTAAGGCGAAGTAGCGTCCGGGATAATCTCCAGACCATTGATGATCGGCATCGGTGCGGCGGAAGTAGGAACATCCGGCAGATTAATTCGCAGAGCAACATACAAAATGTTGTTTGTTACTTGTGCCGGAATGTATACGTCGACTGGTACCGCGTACAGATAGTTATTAGCCAGACCGAAGTCGTAGTTGTGCAACGCGATCTGACCGTTGGCTTCCACATCGAGAGGCCGGTGCGAAGTTACGTTGACGTTCGGATTGTAGTTGACACACGCGCTGGTATTACAGCCGTTGTAAATCTGCCCGAACATCACGCGCGCCTTGTAATTGCCGTTTGGAACGATGAGCGTATAGACGATATCGTTGCCATAAGTGTACCCGGCGCTCTGATACACATTGCGTTCGGCGTTGCCGTTGAGCGACTGCCAATTCGGATAGTCGCCAGCCTTTTGCGCATACCCGCCATTCTCGAACCCAATATCGCCCAACCAGATATTTCCATTGCCATCCGTGGTTCCGGACGGATTGCCCGAATCGATACGGATACTCCCTGCCGGATTGGTCCCGATAGGCAGCACCGTGACGTAGAGTTTGGCAAACGAGTTTGGTTCAGCGGCACTTGTCACCTGGAGAATTGCCTGGGACGGCGACGCTACCGTGGCCGGCGGTGTGTACAAGCCGCCAGCAGTTACCGTCCCGACACCGGACACGAGAGACCAAGTCGTAGTTGGGTTGCTGACTCCGGTCACCCATGAAGTCAGTTGATAACCTGTCATGCCGGCCATAATTACCATCGTCGGAGAGGGTATACCCACGATCGTGCTCTGCAACGGAACCGGGAAGCTGGTTTGATAAGCAGCATTCGTTTGGTCGGTAGCATTAACCACGGCAAATGAGCTCGGGGTCTCAAATCCGTTTGCCGGATTCACCCGCGCGGAAGAGTTACTTACAATGAAGCTCGATTCGTCTACGGCTTCGAAATTGGACATACCAATCTGAGCTCCCGAGATCTCGCCCAGAACTCCCATTGTTGCGGGGTCTTCACTGACGTCTGTCCCTACTGTGATCGTAGGGCCCGTCCCGGCATCGGCAAGAAACATACCGTACTGCTTCAGGGCTGTTAAGAGCACCTTAGCGGTCGCACTGAACTTGCTGATGTCGTAGGAGGCTTTCAGCCGAAAACGCGCGCCGTAGGGCGGGCTGGAAGTACAGCCGCCGCAGCCGTTACCGCTGTTAGCTGGCCAATACTGCAACGCCTGGATATAACCTCCGGCCACTGTGAAGCGCATGGCATGATTGACAACTCCAGCCTTGATCTCGTCAAGATGCAGAGTCAGAGGAGCAAGCGGGAGTCCCGCTGCGTCCGTCGAGCCCTGTGTCGGAAGCGCGTAATTGCTCCAGCTGTAAGTCAGCCCGCTCTGGGCTGTGCAGCCGGCCGTACCATTGCGACAGGTATTCGGTACGAAGTAATCGTTGTAGATTTCGTAGAACTGGCAGTTATCCTTTCGCACCGTCAGAATGTGATGATCGCTGCTGTTCATACGAGTCGTGAACGTTCCGCCCTCTCTCTTTAGCCCGGGCCACTGGGGCATCACGAATGGGCCATTGTACCCGGTCGTGTAATAAAAAGACATGCTCTTTACGGGTGTTGTGGCATCCGCAATGTTCGTGCCCCAGGAAGTGTAAAAGGTGACTCCGTTTATACCCATATTTGCGGTCCAGGTAGCCGAGTGCGATTCAAGGGGAAGGTTGTCGATTCGCGTATTATAAACCGCATCGTTCGGCATTGCCTGACAACTCCCGACAACATTTTGGGGCGGGATGTTGGCTGGTGCAGAGAAGGTGGCGGAGGTGCTGCTGTTTGTAACGAGCGAACCCGAACTTCCGTTCGCAAGTGACCAGTTTACGGGCTTGTTCGAAGTGAATGTAACGATGCCGTTCTCTCGGGCGGAAGTAGCGGAAGGCGTAATTATCAGACCGCCGCTCGTGATCACTGCGACTCCGGTCCCCGTGAGGCTTACGGTCGTGGGCGAACCTGGCTGGCTTCCGGTGACGACCACCGAAGCTGTTTCTGCCGCGACCAGGGAAGGTTTGAACGACACCGACAAAACGCAGCTGGCTCCCGAAGGCACCGTGCTTCCGCAGTTATGGGAAAGAAGAAAATCGCTCGCGTTACCTCCCGCCATCGAAATCGAAGAGAGCGAGAGATAGGATGTCCCAGTATTCGTCAGAGTAATCGTCTGGACGGCGCTGGTTGTTGCCGCCGTCTGATTTCCAAAACTCAGGCTCAAAGGACTCAGAGTAACTGCTGGCGTAGGGCTGCTATTGCTGCTAAGCGTTGTCCAGACGTTTGCCGCGGTGCACGCGTAGAGATTCGTGCCCGGCGTCACGGCGCTGTTGAAGAACAGCTGGCCTACTTGGCAGGTTGCAGGTAGAGACGTTCCCACTGTTACAGGGCGAGTAAAGGGGAAACTCGAGAAGTCTGGATTTCTGCCCTGGGTCGCAAGGTTTACGGTCGTCGTCTGGGCTTGGCCGAGTGCGCATCCAATCACAAGAATGCTTAGCAGACAATTGATTGCAAATTGAGAAAAACGGAAAGGCGTAGCGCTTGCGCGCGATGCTCTCCAGGTGTTCAAGCGGCCTATTCGAAGCAACGACTCTTTGTGCAATGGCCACTGTTTTCGGTAGTACAAGGCTTTGGTAATCCTTTCATCGGCTAGCGGAACATGGTTGGCGCGGCGAAAAGGAGCAAATGGAGGGGTACCTCCGCGAACACTTAGCTCCCAACTATCTTCAAAACAGGTGTTTACAGGGAAAGTATTCCTTCGGAAAAAATTTGCTCCACTCGTGACTCCCGGCTTTCGCCCGACAGAGAGGAACGCTCGCATGTCAATCGAAGGAATCACTCGGCTTCGAAACCGGTCCCTGAAACTCTGCTAGTGAGTGCGTCACGATTTCGAATCCTCGCCTTGCTTCCAGGCGCAGCGGCGCCGTGTTGTGGCGAGGATTGTCCTATATCCTTATGCCCGTGGACAATGCTGTAGAACAAGCGCGCCCCGCTGTCGCCTTAAACTGGAGTCTGTGAACTTTAGGGTGGTCTTTGGGGGAGTTCTCTTCAGCATCGGGCTTGGGGCAGCGGCCGTAGTCACACCGAAAACGCCGCCGGTAGTATCTCAGGGTGGAACATTCCGGTTCACCGCGAACGGCCCTGTCGTCTGGTCTATGGCGCCGGGAAGCAAGGGATCGGTCGATCCTGACGGAACGTATCACGCCCCCGCTCACGTCGAGGCCAGACAAAGCCTCGGCGGCTGTCCACTTCTGCCCGAGAATCATATCTTCAACACTCGGATCGATGATTTGCCGGTCAGCGCCAAATCTGATCTATGGATGAACGCAAAAGACGGCTCCGGACGCACGGCCAGCGCCGGATCGGTCAACTATTTGCCTCCCGCTTTTCCCGTAAATATCATTGATTCGAAGCTTCCTGCCCAGAAGATGGTGTTTGCCTATACACCTCAGTACAACGGTGCGTTTCGAATTCCTCCAATGCCGGATCTCAAGGTAGAAAGCGGCTACTATACGCGGCCCTTCGGGAGCGTAGATCGACACATCATTTCTGTCGAGACAGACTCCTGTACTGTTCAGGAAATTTACAACTTTTATCCTGCCGGAACCAACACAGAAAACCGGTGCCCCGCCTGTACCAGCCAGAGTGGTGTCCGCTACAACAATCTGTCGTATGCTTTGCCCACCGGCGGTACCGACGCGGCAGCCATGTATCTTTCACCGCTCAGCCTGCACCGGGACGAGATCCTGTCGGGACACATAGACCATGCACTCCGGGCAACACTGCTCGGCGGCTTCATAAAGAACACGCACATCTGGCCGGCGCAAGCGCAAGCCGGATTCAACAAACAGGACACGATGCCGTTTGGCAGTCGAGTGCGGCTGAAGTCAAGGTTCCAACTTGCATCTGATAACCCTTACACTCAGGCGCTGATCACTCAATTGAAGATGTACGGGTTGATCATCGCTGATATCGGTTCCCAATGGGAGGTGTCGACCGAAGACGTCGATTTGTATTACGATCCCAAAATCATCGAAGCCTTTCGGGAGATTGCCCACAACGTTGGTGGCTCGAACCTCGAAGTTGTGGATGAAAGCGAGTTGATGGTCAGCCCCGACTCCGGTGAAGTCAGATCCGGGGGCGAGGCAGTGATTGCAACCAGCAAGTCCGACGGAAAGAAAACGATCGAACACGTCATTCTTGGTGGAGTGGCGATCGGCACGGAAGCTCAATACCTGGTCTTCCAGGCCGGCGCGCCTGCCCACAATTTGAAAGCCTGGGTGAACGGATCCAACGATACCGGCGTGTCCTGGGAGGCAACTCCCTCGCTCGGCACGCTGAGTTCAAGCGGCGTTTACACCCCTCCCGCTCACCTCTCCAAACAGGAGACTCTGACCATCACCGCGAAAGCTCACGCGAACCCGGCCGCGGTTACTTCCATTGCAGTGACGCTGCTTCCTGAGGGAGCTATCAGGATCGATAACGGCAGCCCATCGCCCTACACGGACTCTAAGGGTCAGGTGTGGCTAGCTAACTGCTGCACCCCTTCCGCAACCGTCTATAGCTATGCGGGGTCGCTGTGGCCCAAGGCGCCGGATATAAAGCTCTACGAAGATGACTCTGTGGCCTGGGATGACATACCGTTCAGGATTTTCATGCGCCCGGGCAACTATCGCATTACCGCTAAAATCGCTGAGGCGTCCTACAATAGGCCCGGTGCTCGGCTAATGCACCTGGATTCCCAGGGCGAACTGATCTATCGGGATGTGGATCTGTTTGCTTCAGTGGGCGCCCGCAATCCTGCGGATTTCGATCTGCCTGCGGTTGTCGGATCTGACGGGAAGCTCGAATTCTGGGTTCGCCATGTTCTCGGTGAACAAGCTTTGATTGGTGCTCTCGAAATCAGCCCGGATAGCGGCGAACCCCGGCTTCAGATTTCGCCGTCTCAAGGTGGAAGTCTGACGCTTTCGCAGAAGAAGCAGTTTTACGCAGCCCGCTGGTATTCGAAAGCTCCAGTCCGATGGTCGATCTCACCCCAGATCGGAAGCGTTGACGAGAACGGCCTGTACAGTGCGCCGGCCAACCCGGTTCCGCAAGACACTACGGTCACGGTAACGGCCGTCAGTGCTTCTGATCCCAAACTGACTTCGAGCTCTACGGTCGAGATCAAGAAAGGAATTCCCACTATCAGGGTGAATGCAGGCGGCGGCGAGTTCACTGATGCGCAAGGAAATGTTTGGGCCGGAGATCATGGTTTCGATGGTGGAGTGACATTCCGGGAAGACAATCCCATCAAAGGAGCTTCTCAAGACATGCAGGCGCTCTACCGCGACTCCCGGTACACTTACGGCACGAGCAGCTTCTCTTATGCCTTCCCCCTGCCGAATGGCTCGTACAAGGTCAAGCTGATGTGGGCCGAATATAGGACTGCCGCTCAAGTTGCGGCACAACACATTGCTTATAAGATGAAGGTTACTCTGAATGGCCAGACTGTCCTGACCGGCTTCGATCCCATAGCAGCGGCGGGCGGAGCTTTGAATGCCTATGACCGAACTTTCCCGGTGCAGGTCTCGCAAGGGGAGCTTCGCCTGGTTTTCTCTGGAGAGCCCGGAGCCGGTTACGTCGGCGCGATGGTGAATGGAATAGAGATCGAACCCGTACCGTAATGGCCTGCACAGCAACCCTGCGATGCGGATTTTGACTCGACGCTTTTGTTAGAGTGCCGGGACTCCGCATGCGACCCTCTACTGAACAAGAACGCTTAAGCTTTAAGGAACAATACTGAACTGCATGGCCCAATCCGTTGTCTCGCCAGAGATTTCGAGTCTTGAGACTGCCCGCCTGGAGCGGCTGATGTCGATGCTGCCGAAGAGCGCTGGAACCATTCTCGAGATAGGCGCCCGCCACGGTGTGATGACCCGTAAGCTGTCGGAAATCTGCAACAATGTTACTGCACTGGATTTACGGAGACCGCCTTTCGACATGGAACATGTCACGACGGTTGCAGGCGACGTCCAGCGGCTTCAGTTCCCTGACAATTCGTTCGATTGCGTTGTTTGCACCGAAGTTCTGGAACACGTCCCCGATTTCGCGGCTGGCGCTCGAGAGATTCAGCGCGTTGCGAAATCACGCATCCTGATTGGAGTTCCCTATCGCCAGGATACGCGTGAGGGGAGGACTACCTGCGTGCACTGTGGCAAAATCAACCCGCCGTTCGGCCATCTCAATACCTTTGATGAACGGAAGTTAAAAGGCCTGTTTTCACAAGTCGAAGTTGCGTCCGTTGAGTATCTGTCCAATACTCGAGATCGGACCAATTTCCTTTCGACTTGGCTTCAGGATCTTGGAAAGAATCCCTTCGGAACATATGACCAGGAGGAGCCATGCATCGCATGCGGCAGAAAGCTGCAGGAACCAACCGGCCGGTCATTGGTCGCCCGCATGGCAGCGGCTCTGGGCCACAGGCTCTATAACTTACAGCGCCGATTTAACCGCCCCCGGCCGACGTGGATATTGATGCTTTTTGAAAAGCGCCGCCCCTGAGGGTGCGTGGCGTTGCGCGACAGACTACTTGAAATGGAAACGAGTGGCGCGTCGCGCGAACCGCAGCCGCTTCGCTTTTCTAAAGGCTTCTTCAATCGAAAGCTTTCCCGAACTTGTGAGAGCGGTTTCGAGGTGATCCATCACGTCCGGCCAGAGAATCAGAAACGCCATTACATAGAAGGTTGCCCCCAGGATCACTGTCGAGAACAGCAATACCCAGGGTGTCGACACGCCAAGGGCGGCTAAGAACCGCAGCCATAGCCAGCAGAGCAGAGCCATACCGCTTGTAATGCCCAGCTGCGGCATCAAGGCGCGAACAAAGTCTGAAATCTTCAATCCGATTAAGCGAAACCCGATCATCATGGCAGGAGGCATGGTGATGCAGAGGAATGTGATGCAATACGCTGCTGCAACTCCCAACACGCCCCAACGGATGCCAATTAAAAAGGAGGCGACAAGGATGCAGGTCTGCACGACTCCCCAGCGAAACAGCAGATCGGTGCGTGACTTGGCCATGTAGATCTGTCCCACGGTGGTGTAAATCGATTGCGCGAGACCAACGGGCGCGAGAATCTGGAAAACCCGAATGGCCCCCAGCCACTTCGTGCCAAGGATCGTCCGTATCATCGGATCCGCGACCACTCCCATGCCCGCGAGTACCGGGAAGCTAATCAGTCCGATGAGCATGCTGCTGCGGGTGTAAGCTAAGCGAAATCTCTCGTTATCTTCCTGGATCCGGGCGAAGGCTGGGAAGGTTGCTTGCGCTATTACCGAGCTGATGTTTTGAATGGGCGTCAGCATCAGGTTGTAGGCCATTCCGTAGTCGCCCAGCGCCGATTGTCCTAAAACCTTGCCAACAGTGATGTTATCCGCATTCCGGGAGAAGTAGTTAACGATTCCGAATCCGGAAAGATTGAGACTGTAACGCGCAACGGATCTGACCTCATCTACCGCAAATTCCCAGGCCGGACGCCATTTAGCACCGAACCAATAACCGGTAACCGAGACGATCGAATTGGCTATGTTCGCGAAAACCAAGCTCCAGACTCCAAATCCCCTGAAGGCGGACACCAGCGCGACGATGTATGCCGCAGCCGCTGCGCTCAGGTCGACAGCAGCCAATGTCCGGAACCGCATCTCTCGGTAAAGCAGCGAATTGTGAGTTATTCCGCATGAGGTAAGCCAAAAGGATACCGACAGAACACACAGAATGGGCACGAGTTCAGGAGTTTTGAAAAAATGTGCGACAAGTGGGCTGACAGCACAGACGAAAGCGGCCAAAAAGAGCCCGAAACAGCAATTAACCCAGAACAGGCTCGAGATAAGTGCTCGCGTAAGAACCGGCCTCTGAATGATGGCGCTGCCGGTTCCAAGATCTCTGAAATTGAGAATAAAGACGATCAGGATCGTCGCCATGCCCATCACGCCGTAGGCACGAGGCCCAAGCAGTCGGGCAACGGTAGCCACCGAAGCAATGGATAAGATCTGCTTACCAACGGTGGAAAGGCCCGACCATGCGGTTCCAACCACAGCCCGTTGGGTTAGGCTGGGAGGGGCCTGTGTCGGTTCAGTTGCTGGCATCTAATTTAAAGTGGCGGATAGCTTCGATAAGTCGCCAATTTCTCAGAGATTTAAGGAGTTTGCCGAAGATGCAGAACCTCCTCAAACGAAGGGCGGCGCGGGGAGAATATTCCACTTGTACAGTACACTAGTTTAGCGTCAACGATCCCTCCTATTGACGAGAGGCGCAGCGCTTCTCGGGCGAATGGAGCTTTTCTAAACGTGTCAAAGTTCAAGCCAACTCGCGGAACGGTTCTCGAGTCCGCCGATCATGCTCCCCCCCGCGGCAGGTCCCGGAACGGTTCGATTGCCGCGCTGCGCACATCTGTTGTCGAATCGTCCGCTGACCTCAAAGCTCCGGCAGCGGCCTCTGTTCCAGTTGACATGTCCGGGGATGTCAATCCGGCTCGTCAAATTGCGTTCAAATTCACATTGCTGTTCCTCTACTTTCGGTTCAGCTATGTTCATGAATTCATCTCTTCCTCAATTCATGTCGATACACACATCCTGGTGATCTTAGGGGTGATTTCTTATCTGGCCTGGTTCGTATCGGGCGGCATTTTTGCTGCGTATGAGGATCGACTGGCCTGGATATGGACCGGTTTCGCTGCTTGGATGTTGCTTGCCACACTCGGAAGTACCTGGCGGGGCGGTTCGCTGCCGCTCTTCCTGGTTTGGATCCGCACCATATTTCCGCTCCTGCTTCTGATTCCGGCAGTCGTATCCAACGTCGAAGACATCAAGAAAATCGTGAACACAATGGGCATTGCAGGCACCACGACCGTACTGTTCGGCCTGGTTCATCGGGATTTCTCCGGCGGCCGCATGGATATCGGTACGGACAATAGCAGCATCCAGGACCCGAACGACTTCGCTGCGCATTTGCTCATGCTTTTACCGACAATCGCGTACTTCATGTTCGCTAAAGGCCGGCCACTAGCATTGAAAGTGTTCGGGGCGGGCATCGTGGGCGCTGCGCTTCTTGAAATGATGAGTACTGGATCGAGAGGGGGATTCGTCGCCCTTCTCATCACCGTCGCTTTCGTGATCATAACTGGATCCCCGAGCCTCAGGGCATCCTTGCTGATCGCTATCCCGACGCTTGGGTTGATGGCTTTGCCCTTTGTGCCTCAGCAGTCGGTGCAGCGAATCAAGTCCTTGTTTGTTTCAGGTGACGCGAGCGAATCGGCGGCAGAGTCGTCGGCCGCCCGGCGCGCGCTGTTGATTGAGAGCCTGAAGGTGACGGGGCGGCATCCTTTGCTGGGTGTCGGTCCGGGAATGTTCGCGGATTACCAGGCAGGAATGGCCGCAGAAGTCCAACAGAAGGGAATGTGGCACGAAACTCACAACGGATATACGGAAATTTCCAGTGAAACCGGGATTCCTGCGCTGCTTTTGTATCTGAGTGCAGTGGCGATTACGTTTAAGTCGTTGAGGAGGGCCGGCAAAGTCAATGACCCCGATCTGCCGACGATTGCGCGAACGCTTACCACTATGGCTGTGGGGTTTAGCGCTACCTTGGTCTTTCTTGCTCAAGGCTTCCGATTCACGATGCTCGTCGTTGGCGCGCTGACTATTGCAGTCAACCAGGTGATCAGGCGCTGGCACATCCCGTCCGTTGTTGTTGATAGCTAACGCTGCCGGCTGCGGCTAGCTGTTCGAGGTTCTGCACCTTCGCACGTCCCGGAATGCGCCCCACCGGCTCCGACGAACACTCTCCACCAGTTCCGATACTCCTGGCCGTTAGAAAGCTGGACTGGGGAGGTATCGAGCGGGATGTCACGAAGCTCGTTACGGGCTTCGATCGCAAGCGATTCGCACCGCACGTGGCCGTCTATGAGAGCGGCGGGATGAGGATGGACGAAGTAAAGCGGGCAGAGGTGCCGATCCTCGACCTGAATATCTCGAGCTTTACCTCGCCGCGGCTGATCTCATCCGTTCTGAAGTTCAGCCGTTGGGTCGTCGAGCGGCGGATCAGAGTTGTACACGCATACGATTCGAGCGCAGTGTTCGCCGTGCCTCTGGCGCGCCTGCTGCGGGTTCCGCTTATACTGTCGAGCACACTCGGTTACCGTAGTCTCTTCGATCCTAAGACAAAGAGACAACTTGCTTTTACAGACAAGCTGGTCGACGCTGTCGTGGTCAATTGCGAGGCTATGAGGCGTCACATGACAGAGGATTATGGCTTCGGCCCGGAACGGACACTCCTCTGCTACAACGGCGTGGAGACGGCGGAATTCTTCCCGGCGCCGGGCCAGAAGCCGGAGGTTGTGGGTGACGCATCGTTGGTGATTGGCTCTGTGTGCGTTCTCAGGCCCGAGAAGCGGATGGAGTTGTTGATCGAGGCCTTTGCTGCCTTGCGATACGTCAAGAAACGCTTGAGGCTGCTGATTGTAGGCAGCGGACCGGAACTGCCCAAATTGCAGAATACCGCCGCCGAACAAGGTGTGCTGGAACATTGTATTTTCCTGCCCGCAGTTCCCGGGGTCGCTCCCTACTTGCGAGCAATGGACATCTTTGTGTCTTGCTCATCGTCGGAGGCATTCTCGAACGCTATCCTGGAAGCCATGGCTTGTGGATGCTGCCCGGTCGGGTCGCGAGTGGGCGGAACGCCGGAACTCATTGCTGACGGAGAACGAGGAATGCTGTTTGAAAGCGGCAACGTAAAGGAACTTTCCAGCAAATTGGCTACTCTCGTTGAAAATCAGTCTCTGCGGCGCACATTCGCTCGGAATGCCGCCGAATTTGCTGCGCAACATTTAAATATGCAGGTTGCAATTGCTAGGATGGAACAAATCTACGAGCAGGGGCTAGCCGATAAAAGGAAGCTTAGTTGATTAGAAAGCTTGCTGTTTTAGCGGGTGCACGGCCGAATTTCATGAAGGTGGCGCCTTTAATGGCGGCGATTGCACAAGACGAAAATTTCGAGGCAATCCTGATTCATACAGGTCAGCACTACGACGACAGCATGTCCGGGACTTTCCTGCGGGAGTTGCAAATTCCGGAGCCTAAATATCATCTGCAGGTCGGCTCAGGAAGTCATGCTCAGCAGACGGCGGAAATTATGCGGCGGCTCGAGCCGGTCTTAGTCGAAGAGGCGCCTGCCGGAGTTGTCGTGGTCGGAGACGTGAATTCTACGCTTGCAGGCGCGCTTGTCGCGTCCAAACTCGGAATACCTGTTATTCACGCCGAAGCCGGATTGCGGAGTTTCGATAGATCCATGCCGGAAGAGATCAACCGGTTGGTCACCGATGCCATCTCGGACCTGTTGCTGGTCACCGAAGAAAGCGGCCGGGCCAACTTGCTGAAAGAGGGCAAACAGGAAACGCAGATTGCCTTTGTCGGCAACCTGATGGTCGATTCTCTTCGCCTGAATCTGGACAAAGCCCTGCTTTCGGATGTAAGGGAACGCTTGGGCATTGCTTCTGAACGCTTCGGATTGGTGACACTCCACCGTCCCGCCAACGTTGATCACGAAGAAACACTAACCGGGATCGTCGAGGCACTTTCGACGATCGCAGAGGAGCTACCGCTGTATTGGCCGGTGCACCCGAGAACTCGCGAGCGGCTCAAAAGGCACGCCACGAGCTTTTCCCCGAACATACACTTATTAGATCCGCTGAGTTATCTCGACTTTCTGAATTTACAAGCTCGCGCCGAAGCCATTTTCACAGATTCCGGAGGAATACAGGAAGAGTCAACCGTGCTCGGAGTCAAATGCTTCACTCTGCGGGAGAATACAGAACGTCCGGCGACTATCGAGTATGGGACAAATCGCCTCGCCGGCACGACGAAAGAGTCCGTCCTGAGGAGTTGGCGGGAAAACCATTCGGGTTCGAAGAACTTTTCCATTCCGCCGCTCTGGGATGGTAAAGCAGGTCTGAGATGCCAGGCAGCGATCAGAGATTTCTACGGTTTAGGCAACGAGCAATAAGGTCATGCCCGACGACCTAGCGATCATTTTCGCGTATCATTTCCCTCCCGAAAATGCCATCGGGGCTCAGCGGCCTTATCGCTTTTACAAATACCTCTCCCGACTTGGTTATCGATGTCACGTCATCTCCGCGGCAGAGCTTCCGGAACGGCCCGACATAGATGGTCAGCAGGTTCAGGATCCCTTCGTTACGAAGCCTAGACAAGGTGTGGGGTGGCAAGTGGAACGCGCCATCCGCAGATTCATTCTTCCTGGCGTGGTTGGTTCTCAATGGGCAGTTGGAGCGTACAGGGCGGCAACAAGACTTATCAGGCAGAACCCGGGACATCGAGTTACCGTAATCTCTACCGTCCCGCCCGTCGGCCCTCATCTGGCGGCCTATTGGTTAGCGCGTCAGGAAAACCTGCCGTGGATCGCCGATTACCGGGATCCGCTCGGAGATAATCCGTTTTACGACCACATCAATCCGTTTACGAAGGATGTTTACAGGAAGCTGGAGCGAATCTGCGTCCGCGCAGCGGACGTCACGATCGCGAATACAGACGCCGTCCAGGCAAAGATGAAGAGGATCTATCCTGACAGGGCTGACCGTATTGAGCTGATATGGAACGGCTTCGATCCGGAGGAGCGGCTGGCTCCGCTGCCGCCCGGGGATTCAGAGCGAATCGTCATCGCCCATGTCGGTGAACTCTACGGAGGCCGCAGTGTTGCTCCTCTCCTGGAGTCCTTGCGCCGGCTGATTGATTCAGGACTCGCCGACCCGCGCTCGTTCCAGATTTCGCTAACCGGTCCGGTAGTAGAAGGTTCGATCCCTGACTCCGCGTTCATGAGGACGGCGGAGGAGGAGGGGTGGGTTAAGTTCAATCCGGATCGTGTGCCCCAGAGTGCGGCGCACCAGCTTATCCAGACCGCGCATGCTTATCTTTTGATACAGCCGCAAACCGCGCTGCAGGTTCCCGGCAAGCTCTTCGATTATCTGCAGATCGGGCGCCCCATACTGGCCTTCGTGCCGCGCGACTCGCCGGTAGAGCGGATTCTCGAGAAGAGCGGTGTTCCTTATCGCTGCGTGTATCCTCCTTGCGAGGAAAGCTTGTTGGATCAGGCCATGCTGTCATTCCTCCGGCTCCTGCCGGCACAGAGCCAGCCAAGCGAGTGGTTCGAACAACAGTTCAACGCGAGGAGCCACGCGGAGACACTTGCCAGCTTGATCGAACGGGCTCACGAGAGGCGGCATAGCGCAATCGGCCGCGTGCCAGTTGCCAGGGGATTAAACGAAGAGCCCCGATAGCAGGCTCTCGAAGCGTAGGAGATCCATCCCGCTCCCGTCCAGCACTCTTGGCAGCTTCATCTCACCGGAGCGGCGGGAGACGAGCCCGGAGTCACAGGTTGTGGCGCTCTCGACCCCGCAACCTTGAAGCCAGCGGAAGAATTCAGGAGAGTATTGGCCGCTTGGATAACAGAAGTGGGAAGGTGTCTTCCCTGTGAATTCAATGATCTCCCTACGATTGTCTTCGATTTCCCGGGTGAACAGTCCGTAGTCTTTGGGAGTGCGATGACGGTGAGTGTGTAATTGAATATCGATGCCGGCGTCCATCGTTTCCTTGACTTCGCCCGGGCTGAGGATTTGAAGTATGCGTTTGTTCAGAATCGATTGATAGTCGATTCCTGTACGCTCGGCGATCATTGCGGCCATCTCGTTTTTAGCGGTCGTACTCAGCTGCTTCCGGTTTGCCCAGCGGAGTAGATGCTTGACAACAACCTGCCGTTCTGCGTCCGTTTCGATCGGAAGACTTCTCGCGATGCCAACCTCGGGCAAGCTGATCGAGCGCTTAGCCGATTTCCATAACAGATACCCAAGAATCAGGTCGATGATCGGGAAACGGTAATGACAGTAGTGCGTGGTGAGATACAGAGTGCAGGGGAATCCGAATTCGGAGAGAATTGGCACTGCCTGCTTTTTAAAGTCAAAGAAGCCGTCATCGAAGGTGATGACGACGCTCCGCTGGGGGAGTGAACCAGTCTTCAGTCGTGCGAGAGCTTCATCGAGCGGAAGCACCGAAGCGCCAGTGTCGCGCAGCGCTTGCATTCTCTGCCGAAACACTTCCGGCGTGATGTAGAGATGGGGCGCGAATCGATGTTCATCGCTTATTGATAATCCGTGATAACAGAGAATGAGTAGATTGCTTCTACGGAGTAGTGAGTTGCCCGCGATAGAGAACGCGCCACAGGATCGCAGCGACCTCAGGGTCGTTTTGGCCAGCTTCTTCTTGAGACTTACGGGCGCCTGATTGCAGTCTTCTTTTCCGGAAGGAAGAGCAAGTACTTTGGCATCTTCCGAAATTGGCAAGCCGTCCTGTAAAATACGAGAATGTTCGACGGAATGCACTCAATAATATGTGAAAGCACCCGTTGAGAATTCTCTATTTCAGCCCCCAGCAGCTCTGGCCCGTCAACTCCGGCTCCAGGCTGAGAAACGTTCATCTGGCAACTGCACTCGCAAGGCGCTGTTCGGTTACACTGCTGCGAATTCTTCAACCCGAGGACTCGGAGCAAGGGCCAGCTGAAACGCAACCTTTCGAAGCGCTTTTGACGGCGAGAAAACGGCGCAGCTATAGTCCCGGGATGGTTCTGCGGGGAATGTTGGGCCCGACGCCTGTAACGGTGCTCAATTACGTTTCGACCGATGTTTTCAGATGTTTGCGAGCCGCTCTTGAAAGCAGACCCTTCGATGCTGTTCAGCTTGAAAGCAGCAATTTATTTTCTTATTTGAATGTGATCCGTTCTGCTCCGAACAGCCCGGCCGTCTTAATGGACTGGCATAATATCGATTCGGAGTTAATGTCCCGATACGCTTCTGAAGCAGCTCACTTCGGGAAGAGACTAGTTGCCAGACGGACCGCCAAACTCATATCCAATCTCGAATCGAAACTGATGCGGGTTTGCGACGCTCACACTGTGGTGAGTGAGCGCGACAAGCAGAAATTGCTGGAACAAAATTCAGCGGCTCGTGTTACTGTCATCCCAAATGGGGTGGATTCAGCCGTTTTTTCGCCCTCCCGAGCAGCCGATGTGCGAGCGAGCGTACTGTTTGTTGGCTCGATGGACTACCACGCCAACATCGATGCCGTTATGTGGTTTGCGCGGGAAGTGTGGCCCGGCATATCGAACCGCTTTTCCTCGCTCAAATTCACGGTCGTAGGCCGTTCTCCGGCGAAAGAAATCCAGATGCTGGCCTCTGACAAGATAATAGTGACAGGAACGGTAGACGAGGTACGGCCTTTTTATGCTGATGCAATTGCGGTAATCGTTCCACTTCGTATAGGCGGAGGTACGCGGCTGAAGATATTAGAGGCAATGGCCATGGGTGTTCCGGTTGTCTCTACGACCATAGGCGCCGAAGGAATTGCCGTCACAAGCGGGAGAGATATTCTGCTGGCGAATACAGCCGGCGAGATTACGCAGGCCCTGGGAAAGGTGATCGAAGACGCTTCTTTGCGCGACGAGCTTTCGAAGCGGGGCAGGCAACTTGTGTGTCAGCATTATGATTGGTCTTCGATTGGAGATCAGTTGTACGGCGTTTATTCGGAGCTGATGGCGACCCGAGCAGGGTTGCGAACTTCGCTGATCGATCCTGCATGAATCGAGCGATCACCTCGGCGGGAACCGATCGAGTAGGCTCGAGGACAGTCTCAACTGAAATCTCCCTGATCTGGACCGAACGCCGTGTTTCGCCTCTGTTAACTCGGGTTGCGATACTCGCAGGGCTCTTCGCGTTAGCGGTTCTGCTGCAGTATTTAAGCGGCGCATTCCATACCGAGTTTGGCGCCTATCCCGACGAGCCTGCTCACTACGTCACGTCGTTGATGCTGCGGGAGTACATCACCGGGCCGCATCCGGTTTCTCCGCTGCGGTTTGCGGAGGCGTATTACCATCACTATCCGAAGGTGGCTTTTGGACACTGGCCGCCGGTTTTCTATATCGTGCAAGCGTTCTGGATGCTGGTTTTTTCGGCGTCCCGTGTTTCAGTCCGGTTAGAGGTCGCTTTTACGACAGCGTTACTTGCTCTTTCCGTTTGGAGCGAATTCCGTCGCTGGTTTAGAAGCCGGTGGGCTCTTCTTTGTGCCGTCCTGTTGGTCTGCCTTCCCATCGTTCAATGCTCGACCGATCAAGAGATGGCAGAAACGCTTTTGGTTTTTTTCTGCTTTTGGAGCAGCATCTATTTCGTCCGGTATCTCGAATCGGCGAAGCGATCCGACTCACTCTGGTTTGGCTTATGTTTCTCGCTGGCTGTTCTCACGAAAGGAAGCGGTTGGCTGTTGACCCTGGTTCCGCCTATCGCGCTTGTACTTACGCGGCGATTCGATCGGCTATGGCGGCCTTCTTTCTGGGCAGGCATCCTGTTGATTGGCGCGCTGTGTTTACCGTGGCAATTGGCGACTTTGCATTCGGCCGAGCGCGGGTGGACGGCGGGATCGGATCCGAGTGTCGGGTATACACTTAGCGCGCTAGCCGAGTTTCTCGGCATTCTGGTTTCTTTTGTGGGCCCGATTCTTTCGGTGCTGGTGGCGATCGGCATTGCGGTCGAAGTGCTTGTGCCAGTGTTTTCAAGGGCAGTCAGTGCGATGCCCGCGGTCATGTTCGCGCTCATCGTGGCCGACTGGGTGTTTCACGCGCTGGTGCCGGCCGGGGTGGAAGACCGCAAGATGATTTTGGCCGTGCCCGGTTTGATTTACTTTCTGTTCGCGGGAGGTTTCTGGCTGGCAGATCGCTTGCCGGTGGCCGGATCGCTGCGGAGATGGCGGCGGGGCCTGGTGGCGGTATCGGCCGGCATCGTCTTTGCAGCGCAAGTCTTCGCTATCACGCCCGCCGAGCACTACGGATATCTCGAAGCCTCGCAATTCGTAGTCTCCGAGAAAAGATTCGACAAGAGCACGATGCTCGTATCGTCCGGAAGCATCGGCGAGGGTTTGTTTATCTCAGAGGTTGCAATGCGCGAGCCAAGGCCTCGGAAGATCATCCTCCGGGCCACTAAAGAGCTGGCTAAAGTGGACTGGACCGGAACGCACTACGAGAGCTTTTTTTCCAATCCCGCGGAGTTGCTGCAATATCTGAGAAAAGCTCACGTCGACGCGATCATACTCGACACGTATCAAACACCAACGCCGTTCCCGCATCAGCAACTGGTGGAGCGCACGATCGGGGAGGACCCGTCCGGTTTCAAACTGCTAGGCACGTTCCCCGGGCATGCGAACCACGCGGCGGGGTTGGTGAAAGTCTATGAAGTTCTTCCACTCGCTACTCCCCGCCACTAAATAACCGACTACAGATAGCAGTAGTTGGCGGTCACTTCCTGTTGACGTGGGACATGATCATGGCCAACGCTCCGGCACCAAGGGCTTGAACAACCTTCGGATGCTCCGAATAAAAGCCGCTGACCTGATCGATGATCGAAGGGTTGGCGTTTTGCGCGTGTTCGGCCAAGTGCTGCACGGCCTCAGGCGGGATCTGTTCAGCTTGCTGTGGCGTCACTTGCGAGCCACCCTTGAGCAGATTCGAAAGCGAGGCGGGCAAAGCAGCGCCCAGCAGACCTGGGCCGGCCGATGCCATAAGGTGATTCAGCAATCCGGCTCTCTGTTGACCATCC
Organism: Terriglobia bacterium; assembly: GCA_963723645.1. Lineage (GTDB taxonomy): Bacteria > Acidobacteriota > Terriglobia > Bryobacterales > Bryobacteraceae > Bog-105. The sequence continues at coordinate 556,801 of CAVRRR010000001.1, read as the reverse complement.
GAGTTGGTGAACAGGCTGGACAGCATTTGAGGGAAAGGCGGTGTCTGGTCGGAGCGGAATGCTGCCGAGAGACCACTGGCCAAGGAAGGCCCGGAGGCTTCCTGAGACGCCGCGGGAGCGCCTACCGTAAGATCGCAGGTCAGATCCGAGTAGCTGCTATCAATTTCCTTGATCTTGTTCCATATGGCGTTCTTGGCTTCCTGCGAGGGCGCGGAACCCTGGACATAGAGCTTGTTGTCCTGAAACGCCACTTTCGAAACGCTCACGCCTTCCTGGGGCATCAGCTCCAGAGCAGGACGATATTTTTCCTTCAGTTGTTCTAGTTGATCCACTAGGTTCTCCTCGTTCTATTCTCTGCGAAGCTATCCAGCCCAGACGTATTCCAGTCCTAGCTCTAGTACTATCGTGAGGCGTTCGTGCATTTCGCGGCAAAATTCCTACCGCAGTAAAAAAAGAGTGCCACGCACGTTCGTTCGGAAGGTTTGAAGGGGCGGTTGAAAAGCCGGTCACGCGTGTTTGTTATTGGTTATCTATTTTTGCCTTCAACATCTTACGGAGGACACAGGATCGCTGAGAACGCGCCTTGCGCGATTCTCGATGCGGGGCAGAGGGGCATTTCAGGCCAGTTCAGGGGCCGTTTTGGAGGGTTTCCGAGGCGAATGCGCGGCGAAACGAGGGCCATTTTGACGGTAATAACACGGTGAATGATGCTTGCAGTTATGTCGCAGGACCCTTCCGCAAGTAGACCGTGTAAGAACGATTCTTCAAAACGAGCCGATACTCGCTTGCTAGAACTCTCTTGGACCATTTCCAGCGGAAAGTTGAGCCGAGAGGCGGCGCGCAGACGTCACCACTCACGTAAATCCGGGGTTGGATACCGGATACGAAACCGAGGAAACAGTCATCGACGACTGGACGGCCGAATCCCAAGGCAAACCCGAACTCGGAGGGGGCCATCACGATATCGCCGGGTTTGGCAGTATGCCTGATGATGGCGAGCACAGGGTTGTATTCGGTTGCGACGGCGTTCCGGCGGATGTAGACGATGCAGTTCGCGACATTCACCAACACGCACGCTCCCAGCAAAAAGCCGGCAAGGAAGCGGACACCGCTCCGGTTCCGGAAGGCGTAGTAGGTCCAGGCAGCGCCAGCGGCCGATAAGATCGGAGTCACGTAGATCAGGTAAAAATGAAACCGCTGATTGTCGATAGCGGCAACGCCCACGTAGGCGACGCAAACGAAGGCGAAGAGCAGCTTAGTGAAAGGTTCGGAGCGCCGTTTGCTGTCGAGGGTCAACGCCGCGATCCCGATGAGCCCGAACAGGAGAGAAAAGATCTTTACTCGATCCAGTCCCGCATGAGGGGGGAAGTAAAAAGACCAATAGCGGTAACGGCTATCCTTCGCAATGCCTGCGAGAACCTCGAAGACGCCCCGGATGCGGTAGCCGGAAACGCTTTTCGATTGAGCAACGAAGAGATCCGGATCGAGGCGTGTGTAAGCGAAGCATAGCGCGGCACCTACAAAATAGGGCGGCAGTAAAAGGGAGAACGTGCTCCAGCGAAAACGCCGCCAATCGCTGATGAGCAGCAGCAGTATGAAGGCGTTTGTGACTGCGCCCATGGGATGACAGAAGAGGGAGGCTGCCCCGAGCAGGCCGGTCAAGGCAAGTGCTCGACGGGGATGCGAATCTCGAAGACACGCGTAGGACGCCAAGGCGGCTTGCCCTAAGGCGGCACACATGATGTCCATGCGTCCGTTCGAGGCACCGTAGAGGGTGGCGTGGTCGAGGGCAACGAGGCAGGCAATCCAGAGGGCAAGGGTGGTATTCCGGGTCATCGCGCGTGCGAAGAGGAACCAGCAGCCTACGAAAGCGCAGCCGCACACGGCGGAGAAAAGGCGGGCCGAAAGGTAGGTTGCCGGGAACAGGTTAAACCAGGCACTTAGCGACAGCAGGTAAACCGGAAACTGCCAGTAGGTGTATTGGTCGACGGCGGGCATGTTCATGAACGCATAGGGGGCGAGCACGGAACTGCCAAGGTGCCCGGAGCGGTGGAGAGTAGCGGCAACATCGGAGAAGAGTCCCTCGTCCCACCAGGGACAGCGTGTCAGCGCATAGGATATGGTCAGGGTGAGGAACAGCAGAAGGAGGGCGGACACAACGATGCGCGTTCGAACGGAAGTCCGAATGCTGACCAGTGGAGTTGGAGACGCGATAGACATCGCAGCGACGGATTGGTGCTGTTACAGCATAGATCCGCCTTGGGATTTTTACCAGGGTTGCTGGTACTACTTGCGGCGGTGCGGTTTTCCGACCTTCTCAGGCAGAGAGGGTCTTCAGGGAAGCTCTGGGAACGAGGCCGACGGTCAGATCTTTTCGAACTCGAAACAGCCTAGCTGATGTGGGGATTCCTCGGACGCGGCCTGCTCGCAGGGGATGCGATTGCCGGTGGCCCAGACTGGCCCGGTGAAGAGGCGCCAGACTTCACGGCGTTTCAGACGTGCTCCCAGGTCCTGCCATTTCTCGAGGTTGGCGGCGGAATGGGAGCGGCATATATAGGGCAAATCCTGGCCATAGAGCGCATCGGGTCGTTGGTAGACGTTCGGGCAAGACTCGGAGTGGTTGTATGGTGTCGTGATTACAAGCAGGCCGCCTGGCGAGAGCAGCCGGAGCATGTGGCGGATGGCGTTTTCCTGGTCCTCAATATGTTCCAAGACGCTGATGCAGGTCACAGCATCGAAAGGTCCTTTAAAGCCGCTGATCTGGCTGATATCGACGTCCATCACGCTCCAATGGCGGTTGACCATGCCCTCCGACCAGTAGTCGCGAACATTATCGATTGCAGTCGTGACAAACCCGCATGTGCGCAACAGATGGGGCCAAGCGGTAGTGCCTGTACCGACATCAAGGACAGTTCTGGGGTGCGCGGCTGTCAGACTTTCCAGCGCGAATCTGTACTCGATTGACCTTTCATTATGAAAGGTGAACTGCTGGTCTTGCGATTCGGCGGAACAAAGGCGCCGTATGTACCAGTTTCCGGCCTGGTCCACCAGCGTTTTCAGAGGATTTCTGGACATTGAAGTAGCCTAGCACTTTTCAATGCGTATTAGTACTTACAAAAAACTACGTGCATCCAGTTGCCGTGAGGACGTGTCCAGAAGCCTTGCGCCTGGTTCATCCGGTAAGCAAGGGCAGAACACAACCTCGCAAACGGTGTTCTCTCTTCAGAGGGAGGCAAGAGGGGCGCACCGCAGTGCATACAGCAAAATTCTTCATCGTAGACGCCCCACGGATTGCCCGCGAGGTCCATCAGGTGTGTTGCGAGCCACGTCGTCGCGTTTCTGCTGGTTCCGACGAAGGAGCGGGAGACGAGCCGCAGACCCGGAAATAGATTTTCAAGACGCTTCTCATCAAAGGCGTTGAGATGGCCCCAAGGCGGACTCGCTTTCCCGCACTGCCGGCAGGTAGCACGCCCAATGCGAATGTCCTGACGGAATGGCACACCTATGACGATTTCATGGCGGGCGACACGGACGATCTCCCGGCAGGCCTTCTCGAGAGAAGGGATGTGCTCCAGAACTTCGGTGCAAAATACGCAATCGAAGGCGTTGTCCGGGAAGTCAAGGGCGGTGACGTCCCCGGCAACAGTGACGATCCCCGGAAACTCGAACGCAGGTTTCTCCAGATCGAGTGCCGTCACGGAAGGGAAATGCGCTGTGAGTAATTTCGAGAAGTGGCCATCGCGCGCTCCGATATCAAGAACCGTCCGCCGCCCTTTCGGGAGAATTTGCAGCAGGTCCGAAGTTCGAGCCCTTTCGAGCGGCGAAGCACGGTAGGTCTCAAGGTCGATCATGTTTTACGGGTTCAGCGACAAGGGTTCGATCTCAATGCCATTTACTGCTGACCCGACGTACCCGGCGCCAGGCTGCCCAGAGAACTCAATGCGAAGTTCCGAGTTCGATACGTTCGTCTGAAAGGTTTTGTCGTAGGCTTTCTGAACTCGGCCAGCGGCTGCAATCAGATCGAAATCATTCAAGACAGCAGTCCCATTGATGCTTACCTTCATCTTGTAAGCGATGTGTTGGGAACGGACCTGTTCGAGGGTGCGATATTCCGCCCATTTCAGGGTCACCTTGTAGCTGCCGTTCGGCACATGAAAGTCGTATCCAAAGCCGGAGGTTCCATAGCTATAGCGGGAGTCCCGGTAGAGCGGCTGCATGTCTGCAGCCGCCCCGGAAATCGGGGTGTCTTCTCTGAAGCTGACACCGCCGTGGAAGTTCTGATCACCGGCCCAGGCATTTCCCCCGGCATCGGTGAAGGGCCCGCCTCCGCAATTGATGCGAACGGTGGGGACGCCTTTTTTGATGACCACTCTCGAGTCAGCGCTGAGGTTTGGATGGGCTGCACTCCGGACGGTGACGGTGACGGGGGTATCCTCTTTCACGGGGGTCGAGGGCGCGGTATACAAGCCGTCCTTATCGATGCTGCCGAGCGGCGGAGCGACGAACCACTTGAGTTCCCCGGCCGGCAAGAACCAGCTAACGGCATGAAATTGTCTCGTCTCAAGGGGCGTGAGCGGGTCTGCAGCCGCGGGCAAGAGTTGGAGACGAGACTGCCCGGGATCCGGTGCAATTTGCAATGCGCCGATGTAGGCGACTTCGCCCTTCACGTGGCGGACGCAAAACTCGAGCTTTCCGTCGGGCCCCACGGTGGCGGGAAGGTCAAAATCGACAGGCTTGCGGAATCCCGCCAAGGCGAAGAGATCGATATCCCGATAGATCAGCTGGCCCTGCGATTCGAGGCTGACGGTGCGTAATCCGGGAGATGTGACAGAAGCTTCAGCTATTTTTGCGGTGATGCGATAGGTGCCCGGCTTCGTGTAGATGGTGTACGGTATATCGTTCCAGTCGGCTGCGACGTCTTCATAGAGTTTGATGTCGGGCGCCTGCGGCCATCCGTCCCTGCCAAAGAAATAAGTTTTGGCAGATGGAGTACAGCAGTTTCGCGACCAGAGACCACCTTTCGCATCGGTGTACGCAGACGAGCTTCCGCTATCTATGCGGACGGTACCAGCGGGCAGGATTGTGACCGCAATCGAAGCTTGGGCATTTTCATCGGCGCCGGCACCGGCAGTAATGGCGAAAGTTTGCAGTTCAGGTACGGTGGCCGGAGGCGTGTAAACACCTGTGCTACTCAGCGTTCCGAGGGCGGTGTTCATCTTCCAGGAGACGGACTTATTCGTTGTCCCGTTTACCCAGGCAGGCAGCTGATGAGGAGGCGCGCCGGCCTGGAAGGTAAGGAACTGGCTGTCGGTTCCGACGGTGACCGCTTTGAGAATCACGTTAACAGCCGCGCTTTTTTCGGTGCGCTTATCTTGAGCGATGACGCGTTCAGCATCAACGTTGGTCTCTCCGGAACCGGGCTTGATCATCAACCCGCTCTCGTCAACGACCTCGAGGTTCGATGCCGGGACAGTCTTGGCCACCTCTTGAAAAGCGGCGATCATCTCAGGGTCGAAGTACAGATCCATATCGGCCAGCGAAACTGCCCAGGGAGCACCGATGTCGGCGATGATAAGCCCGTATTCCTTGAGCTGCGTGATGAGCGTCTGGGTGTATGGGTTTTTGGATTGCGACACGAAGGTGGATTTGAGACGGAGACGAGTACCGAACGGGGGCGTATCGGCCGTATTGGATCCTGCTACGGCGGAGGCGGGCCACACGGCTGTGTTCCGGACAAACGTACGGCCTACGGTGACCCGCAGGGCATGATTGATGCGGCCGGCTAACAGCTCGTCGTGGTGGAGGCTAAGCGGGGTCAAGTACATGCCGGCAGCATCCGTGCCTCCGGAGGGAAGCGCGTAATCCAGATTCGAGTAGCGGACGCCGCTCTGGCTTGTGCACTGCGGGCAGCGGCGCTCGGTGTTCATGCCGGCCGGGTATAAGTTATACATTTCCTGGATGACGCAGGTATCGCGTTCTATGCCGATGATGTGGCGATCGGTGGTTCCGAAGGGCGGAGTATAGGTGCCGCTTTCGACTTTGAGCTCCGGAGCTGGAGGTATCCGGAAATCGCCGTTGTATTGCGGCGTATACGCGAAGAACATTTTTTGCGCCGGAAGAGAGGAACTGATGGAGTTCACGAGGAACGTGCCGGGAAGGTAGTTGACCGAACCCTGATTGGCAATGCGACCGTTCGCATCCTTGAAGCTCATCCACAAGTCGGATTTGGCATGCAGGGGCAGAGTGTCGACTCTGGTGTTGAAGACGTGATTATTCGGCAGCAGCTGGCAGCCGCCAAGACTCTGCTTGGCTTCGAAGCGAGCCGGGGCGCGATAGACGCCATCGCCGTCAACGGAGCCTTTGCTTCCCGGGGCCATAGACCAGAGCACAGGCCGGTCCGCTGTGAATCGAAAGGTGCCGCCGGTGGTCACGATGGGAGGCGATTTGACGTTGATCTTCGGCTGGCCGAGGGCCTGGATCACCGCGCAGAGGAAAAGGGCAGGAAAGACAGGCCGAGTCAGCATGAAGCCAGTATAAGTGCCGGCGAGCTGGTTGGGGGAGGCAGATTGAGAGGCCGAAGAACCTTTCTAGGCATCGGAAAGCGCACTGATCGTAACGTAATATCCGTCTAGATCTCGCAGCGAGAACTCTCGGGTCTGAGTGTTGGGATTTACGTGCGGCTCCTCTTCAAGCCGGGTGACGACAGAGCGTGCCCTTTGCAGCGCCAGATCGTAGTCATCTACACGGAAGAACAACAGGAGCCCGTTGCCGGGCGGCCCGTCAGCGGGGCTCGTCAGTGGAGGATGCCCGTGGGCGCCCCACTCGTGGAGGCAGAGCAAGACGGTTCCATCGGTGTCGTGAATTTGCCCAAAGTAGTCGTGGGAAGGGAGCGTGGCAGGCAGGCCCAAAAGTGCCTGGTACCACTTGAAGCTGCCCGGCACGTCTCTTACGCCTATGATTGTCCAGGTGCGTTTCACTGCGTCTCTCTAGTTTCGCAACCAGTTGCTGCGGATCGCGATCGTACCGCCGTGGTTCGCGATCCCGTCGTTCTGACGAGCGTACTCGAGAACGAGATGCGGTCGTTGAATCCGGTAGTAAGCCGTGATGTTATTGCCCGTTGCGAATTTTCGGGTCAACTCCGATGCTCACGCTTTTGAGCGCGACCCGACAAATGGAAAGGACAGGCAGCGACAATCATCTTGCCGCTGCCGGAACGAGGATGACAGCTTCATCACCTTCGCCCTTTTCCCAGACATAGCGCGATCAGAGCGGCTCAATTCTTCTCATTGCTGTTACCTGCCTTCTCGTCTGTTGGCTGGTCGCCGTCCGAATTGCTGTTGTCGGCTACCGCGTTCCCAACTAAAATAGCCGCCGTATGACGCTCCATCTGGTACGACCGGCCCTTATTGATGACAGCCCAAATGCGGTGTACACCCTCCGCGGGCGCATGATACGGAACGCGAACTTTTGTGTTGGAGCGCGGCTCAAACCAAGCGATCTCTGTCGCGATCAGCCTCCCATCCGCAGCGGGATCTCCGTCGTAAAAATAAATCCTTAAATTGCTTGCTGCGTCCGATTCTGCTCTCAACACGGCGGTAATCTCGTCCAAGTCTCCGGACCGAACGCGGCTCTTCGCTGCCGTAACCGCCTTCAGAGTAATATCGGCTGGATTCACCGGGGGTGGAGCGCCCAACCCCGTTTCCCGGGCCAACACGGGAAAGGCGTAGTGGTAAAAGCCTACATTGTTTGAGTAAGACGCAGCCTGGCCCCGCGTGTTGAGTGCCATCTCCAAAGGAACATCAGAAGGTTGCGTGAGCGAACCGGGGATGGACGTTAGTCCATGGCCTTCAATTTCTTTCACCAGATTGCCGTTGCCATCCTCCATCCATACGACGACCCAGAAAGTGAAGAACTGTCCACCGTACGCGGTGGTATCGAACGGGACGGGCGCGTGGATGAGCCTCCAGTTTAAGTCCGTCTTCGTGTCGTCGAATGGCGGAATGGCATCTGCTTTGCTCTCGCCGATCAGGATGCTCGGGCCCTTCTGCTCACCGTTCACCTGGTCCCAGGGCATGGCGTAAAAACGTACGTGGACCGCCGTCCCGGCAGGCATGGCCAGCAGACTGTAATTGTAGACTCGAACGGCGAGATCGAGTTGGTCACCCGCCGTGGCGAACCCAAGCTGCGGTCCGGCACCCGGTTGGTCAGCGCCCGTGATGAAAAATCCGCGCATTGAGTAGAAGTCGTTGGTCCAAAGCTTGATCGGCTGGTGACTATCGTCGTAGTAAGGAGCGATATCGACACAATCCACTTGGGAAGCGTTATTGCCGGTGTTGGCGCAGTTTGAAGGATATGGGTCAGAGGGTACTGTTGGGTAGGAGACCACCCAGCGGTTGGGATGGTTCAACGCCACGTCAGGAGCGGACCTATAAGCAGAACGTTGGGACCACCAAGCCCCTCCCTGTTGCGAATCCATCGGATCGGCGGTAAACGCCGTCTTCAATGGTCCGAACGTCTGAATGTTAGCTTGGGGCGGCTGCTTTGAATCTCCGACTCCGGAGGGTGGATAGCTGCCCAGGATATAAGGTGTCACCTTATAACCGTAATTGCTCGTATCGGGAAAATCGGCGGTAGCCGTGATTCCTATACCGTTGGAAGAATCAATTTGCGAGTTATTGGTTTGCAGCGTCGCAAAGCCGACGCTCCCCGACAGCTTCAGCGAAGCGCTGAACTTACCTGTCGCTACTTTGCTGACTCCCCAACGAGTCGTATATGACAGCGTGTTGTCGAAAGAGAGCGTGTCCGCAGTGGAGGTCGTTGATCCCTGCTCCGAACCCCCAGACCAGGTAGTTTCAATTTTCACACTGCTTTGGGTCGGTTTAAAGCTCAGATCCGTAGATAACTGCGTGTTAGCCAGATGTGGGTAGATCAATGCCAGCTGATCTTTTGTCGCCGGATAAGAGAGTACATTGGCAAACTCCCACGGTGGCTGATACCAGTAAGCGCCGGCATCTTCGGTCGAAGTCTCTTCGGTGTCGATCTGGTCTGGCGCCGAAAACTGAATTGTCAGCGGCTTCTGCTGGTCTGCCGAGCAGTTGGGAAGCGCGGCAGGACAGGCTTTATGGCCCAATACCGGATAGACCCAGATGTTCAGACGGGAATCGTCATAAAACACGACGTCTCCCTTTTTCGTAACCGTCGTAACGTCGAATTTCGACGATGAGTAATTGAGGTCTAAGTTATCCGTCTTGCTTGTAAGGTCATTGGCGAAATGAAACGCCTCGCTGTATCTCGATCCGGTCCCTTCATCAGGATCGCCGACCTGGTAAGATCCACCTACTGATACGTCAATTCCCGCCGACCAACTTGTTGTGTGGGTCGTCGATGCGCCCGTCTTCGATTCCTGGCTCAAACTGAAGGAACTGTTGAAGCCATCCGGAATAAAGCTGATATTGACCACCTCGGGCTTGCTTCCGCCGACCGGAGTAATGTAATCGACGTGCATCGGCGGCATGGCGTCGATGATGGTTGGATTTGTATAGTCGACCGTCACCTTCGTGGGTTCGCCCAACACCATAGACCTGCCCTGCAGATCCGTTGCGACTAAAGCTACTTGATCGATAGACGTACCACTCAGAGGGGTAACACCATCAAGAGCGACCTTGAAATTGGACTCCGGCGGATTGTTGACGTTCAACTTATCCGGGTCGACGCTGTAGATATTGGTGTAATACTGCCAATTGTCGGGGTTGGCATCCCGAGTGTCCTCGTATAAGAAAGCGATCTGGTCGTTCGGATTCGGTTGGGTCTTGCCCGGATTCGACGCATCGGGCTGCCGGTGGTCGAAGTTGCCTACCGCGATTTTCGCCAGGTATGGGTATTCCCCGTAATCGATCTTCGAGTGGGCCGTGAGCGTGAGCTCTATTAAATCGACCGAAAGAACCTCAAAGAATCGGCCGCCGGCACTCGGGCTTGAACTGGCGTAAACAATCTGATCATAAGAATTCTTCGACAGGCCAAACTTGCCCGTCTTCACTTGAATGATTCCCCAAGGGAAGGCTACATTCCCCGGAGAAAGCGCGGAGGCCTCGTGCGCGTTCAGGGTGCCGGCGTCAAAGTCGACGACCTCCACGTATTGCGGGCCCGCGGCCGTGGTGAACGCCACCACCAGCTGGTCGTGACTCGCGGTATCAAACCGGCCGCGAGCGATAGAGGCGCGGGAAATCGGGTTGCTCGCGCTCGTACCTGGCGTGGTCAAAATAAGGGTTTCGACGGGGGTGACGACCAGCGTCTCCGGGTCGACGGCTTCGATTACGAGAGCCAAGCCACCGTTCGCTTGAACATTGAGAGCGGCGATTTCCTGTCGTCCATCCCCGTTGAAGTCTCCGGCCACCATGTCTACGAGCGGATATAGTGTGCGAAGACTCTGCCGGAAGCCTTTCGTCGCGTCGTTTACATCATTCGGAGACGCAACGAGGATGCGGCCGTCAGCGAAGCCGAACGCCACATCGTCGTAACCATCCTGGGTGAAGTCCGCGACAGCTCCGCAGTTCAGGTCAGGCTCATCACCTGCTGCCAGCGGTGTCCACGGAGCGACGGTACTGGGCACGCTATCGATACCCTGCAACCAAAACGTGAGCGCACCGGTACCGTTGGCGTTGTATAGCGGTGTGAGCGTGACCGGTGTCGGCTGGTTGAACATCCAAGCCGAGTAGAGGTTTGCATTCTTTGTCTTATCCGAGCTCGGAAGCGAGGAATTGGCCACTGCGGTTTGGCCGGAATCCGACGTGTGGATCGTAATTGTTCCCTGATAGGTGTTGTTGGAGTAAACCAATTCCAGATCCGTCACATTGAGCAGGTTCCGGTTACCGTTCAGTATGTCTGAGACGTTCGTGAAATCGGGGTTTTGGTTCGACTGCGCCTGGACCGCCGACCCGCCGCCGAGCGCGACCGCGAACCCAACCGACAGCATGGTCGCCACTTTCCGGCGGCGGCCGCGGACCATCAGCAGCAGAGCCAATCCCGCGCCCGCCAAGAGCAGGGATGAGGGTTCCGGCACCGGAGCAGCGGGGGCGACACTCGCGACATTGAGAAAATCCACCGTCCAGTTTCCATTGCGGCATCGTCCGGCAGTGCCCGAGATGTCGCGGAACATGTTACCCGGACACGGGCCGCCGGTGGTAAAGCTCGGATCGGCGGTGAAGTTCGGATGGCCCGCCTCGGTAAAGCCATCCGGCAGGTTTCCGATCGAGAAGTTGTCGTACTCGGTGAGCGCCAGTATGTAGCTGCCGCGTATGAGTGCGGTTGTGATTCGCGCATCTCCGGCCAGACCGGTTGAGGGATCGGTCGCGGCGCCCGCCCCGTCGTCGTTTTCAGTGAGAAACGCTCCCGAGGCGCTAAACAGGGTCAGAACCGTGTCAAAGCCACCGGGGGGCACTACCGTCCCGGTGGAGGTCGTCCCGCCCGCATAGCCGTAGCTGCGCAGGTCGACTGAGCCGGCGGTCGCGACTGTGACGTCGAACAGCTTTACGGCATCATCCGCGGCGATCGTCCCCCGGAATGTGATGTTGGCGCCGCGGGCTGGTCCTGACACGAGAGCGATGCTGAGTGCCATTCCTAACCACAGCGCAAGCTGCGGCTTCGGTACTGAAAAGCGCCGGTTGCTGGAGATCAACGACAGTTCTTTCATGCGATTGGTTGTTCCTACGCAGAGGAAAGGGAGACGAGGCAGGGAAAGTGTGCAACCGGGAAAGAAGTTTTTTTGGGAAGGTCAGATTTGACGGCTTAATGCGGAGCGGAGATCGAGCCGCGCGGTAGTGAGGAGCGATTTACTTTTCTTCGCGGCTCTCGGCCAGCATGATGTTGCTCCCCGACCGGTCGAGCTGTGAATAGAGAATCCACTTCTCGTCCGGTGAGACGGAGAGTCCGATATCGCTGCGGTCAGCGAAGATCTCATTCAGAGAAAGAATCGAACGGATGGTCCGGGTCGCGGGATTATAGGCGCGAATCACGGCTGAGCGGTCTGGCGTGGCGCGATCGATAAAGATAATTTCGTTTCGCGTGATCGCCCAGCCTCCGGGCTGTACACGATAGGGCGGACCGATGATGCGCTGCGTATCGGATGAGGCGCCTGTGTTCGGCGCTGACACAGGGCGCCGGTAGATCGCTTCGATTTCCGGCTTCGAGAAATACAGCCACTTGCCATCGGGAGATTCGCGGGCCGTGTAACCCGTCTGGTGCGTCTCCTGGGTCATTTGCCCGCCGGACTCGGGCTCTTTCCAGATTTCCCATCGCCCGGTGCGCGAGGAGGCAAAGTACACGTGTCGGCCATCCAGCGACCAGGCCGGCGATTCTGCGGGGGTACTTGGGGAGGTCACCCGTCTCGGCTCGCCGCAGCTCAGACTACCTGGATCGCAGCGGAGGACAAAGACGCCGGTTTGGCCATTGGCCTGGCTCTCAAAGGCAAGCTGGCGGCCATCCGGACTCCACTGCAGACAATCGACGGGCGGACCATTAAAGTTCGTCACGCGCACTTGCCCGGAGCCATCCTGGTTTGCCAGCCAGATCTCGCGGCTGCCGGAGCGGTCGCTTATAAATGCGATGCGGCCATCGGGCGAGTAGGTAGCGCCCTGATCGCGGAGCGTGGATGCAATCAGCTTCCGCGGCGTACCTTCCCCTGTAACGGCTACCCGATAAATGTTGAGATCCCAAAGCTGGTTCACCCAAGCCATGCGGTTTGTTTTCCGGCCGGTGGTGGGCGCGATGGCGTCGATGGCTCCGACACTGATGCGTTCGGGCTGCGCGCCTGGCGCCAGCGGAAATCGCCAAATCCCGAAGATGCTGCCGTTTCGTTGGCACGAGACGATCAGACTCTTGCCATCCGGCCACCAGACGTGGCCCCAGAAGCCGCGCTGGGTGGCGGTGAGGCGGCGAGGAGCACCGCCTCTTCTCGCAACAAGGTACAGGTCGTCCAACCAGAACCCGGTCACTCGCTTGAAGGCTATGGTCGAGCCATCCGGTGAAAACTTGGGGTTCCAATCTCCCCACTTCTCCACCGGAGGCGAAGTCAGCCGGCGCGTCTTCCCGGTGCGCAGATCCAGAAGATAGATTGCCAACTTTTGAGTTCCAGGCGTGGCGTCCGAGAAGGCCAACTCGGTTCCATCCGGAGACCAGTCGATGCTCGAGCTGAGATTCGCATTAGCGAGGTCGAAGAGTTTGTTGGCTTGGCCTCCGCCGGCGGGTATCGAATAAAGGCTGCCGCCCAGTTTTCCGTATGCTTTGCCGGAATATTTGAACGCGATTCGTTTACCATCGGGCGACCACGCCAAGTACCCCACAAGACCCTCTGAGTGGTTGGTCAGCTTGACGGGATTAGCGTCAGAGATCCGTTTCACGTAGATATTATTGGTGCCGTCGAGCCTGTCACTCCAGGTAAACGCGACGGATTGACCATCGGGTGACAGCGCCGGATCGAGTTCCCACCCAGTCTGGGAAGTGAGCGGTTCGATCTTCAGATCCTCAAAGGGCCGGTCATCGCGCCTACCGAGCAGAAGCCAAGTGGCGGCCGCGATAGCGACGAGACAAGCCACCAGCGCAGAAAGCCAGAGCCGGCGTTTGCTCGAACTGGAAACAATCGTGGCGGGTTTGCCGGAGAGGAGCTGGACTTGGCCAAGCTCTTTTGCGACGTCGGCCGCCGACGGGCGTTGGGCTGGATCTTTGGCGAGCATGGCGAGGATCAACTGCTCGAGGCGGGAGCTGATCATTCGCGGTTTTGCGTGCGGGAGTGGCGCCGCGCGGTTCGTCGCGATCGAGTAGGCGATTTGCGCAGAGGACTCGGCGCTGAAGGGGTGCTTACCCGCGGCTAGTTCATAGAGCACTAAGCCCAAGGAAAAGACGTCGCTGGCGGGCGATAAAGATTCGCCCCGCACCTGTTCGGGGGACATATAGCGCAGCGTTCCCATGGTCAGGCCGTACAGGGAAGTTAAATCGTCTGTCGCGAGCTGGCGGGCCAAGCCGAAATCGACTACCTTGACGTAACCATCGGGCCGGAGGAGGATGTTTTCCGGTTTGATGTCGCGGTGAACGATACCGTGCGCGTGGGCAGCCCGCAGAGCCTGCGCGATCTGCTGGCCGAGAAGGGCCACCTGCTCCTGAGGAAGCGGGGTTCCGCAGAGGCTGCGAAGCGAGGCGCCCTCGACCAATTCCATAACGATGGCGAGGCCGGCTGCGGATTGAATCACCTCGTAAACGGTGACGATGTTCGGATGATTTAACCCGGATAAGGTTTTCGCCTCGCGCATCACACGGTCCGCGGAACGTGCGGCTATCGTTCCGGGCAGCAGGAACTTCAATGCAACAGCGCGGCCGAGTTGTCGGTCGCGCGCGGAGTAGACCTCGCTCATGCCACCCTTGCCCAAGTACTCGACGACCGCATAGCGGCCGATATCGAAACCGGCCAGCGGAGTTTGGTCCTCACGCTCTGCTTCCAGCAGCTGTTCTTCGGCCTCGTCGAGCAGGGACACCACTTCCTGTAATACGTCGGGCTCGGTATCGACGGCCTTTAAGAGGATGGCGCGTTCCGGGGCGGGAAGTTCGCGGGCGCTTCTATAGAGTTCCCAGGCGGTGCGCCACTTTTCATTCGTCATAGAGCACACCGCCCACCCACTCTTTCTCCAACCAGCGTCGTGCAAAATTCCAGTAACTGGCCACGGTGCGGCGGGAGCAATTGAGTTTGCTCGCGATCTCGTCGCTAGTCAAGCCTTCGAAGACCCGCATTTCGACGACACAGCGGAACTTGGGATCGATAGCGGCCAGTCGTGACAGTGCCTCGTCGACTTCTTGCAGCGCCTCCGCGCCTCCGATCACAGGCTCCGGACCTTCCCCGAACGGCACTTTTTGTATGCGCCGGTGGAGCGGTCGTGCGTGGTGGATCAGCAGGCGCTTCATCAGCTGTCCGGCGAAACCCAGGAAGGCGGCTTTCTCGTCCTCATTGCTTAGGTTGGCAGCCTTGAGTTGCCTGACTTTGACGAGTTCGACGTATAGTTCATTGACGAGCGCAGTGGTCTGCCAAGTGTGATCGAGACGCTCACCCTTCATTCGCGCGCCGGCCAGACGCCGTAGCTCGGCATAGAACTGCTCAACCAGTTGATCGGCCGGATTAGGTTCGGCGCGGCGGAAGTCTGCCGTGAGTAAGGCCACGCTGTCCCGCGACACGAATGACACGCGGGACCAATTATAGCTTCAAGAATCGACCATAACGCAGCGAAACGCGCCTAGTTTTCCGACGGTTTCGTAACGAGCCATACGCCGGAAAACCGGAACGACAGTTTCGAACCGTCCTGCGGTCCGAAGACATCGCTATCAGAGGAGAGCAAGATATGGCGAAGATGAAAGCAGTGCAAGTGCCGAAGGCAGGGGCGGATTTCGAGGTGGTCGAGCGCGAGATTCCGGAGCCCGGTGCGGGACAGGTGAGGATTCGGGTCGAGGCTTGCGGAGTTTGTCATAGCGACGTGCTTACAAAGGAAGGCGGACTGCCTGGCATCTCGTATCCGCGCGTGCCTGGTCACGAGGTTGCGGGCGTAATCGATGAGGTGGGCGCGGGCGTGCAGAACTGGAAGAAGGGCGACCGCGTGGGGGTGGGCTGGCACGGACAGCAGGATGGCACGTGTCTTTCGTGCAGGCGCGGTGACTTTGTGACCTGCCAGAACCTGAAGATCAGTGGGATCAGCTTCGACGGCGGGTATCAGGAATTTATGATCGCGCCGATAGAGGCGCTCGCGCATGTGCCGGAATCGTTTGACTCGGCGGAAGCGGCGCCACTGATGTGCGCAGGGGTCACAACATTCAACTCGCTCCGTCACAGCGGGGCGCTCCCAGGCGATCTGGTGGCCGTGCAGGGGATCGGCGGGCTTGGCCACCTGGGAATTCAGTTCGCGAGGAAGTTCGGCTACCAAGTGGCGGCGATCGGGCGCGGGGCGGAGAACGCCGTGCTGGCAAAGAAGCTCGGAGCTGAGGTATACATTGACAGCGCAGCCACAGACCCAGCGGCGGAACTGCAGAAACTGGGTGGGGCACGCGCCATTCTGGCGACGGCGCCGAGCGGGAAGGCGATGACTGCCTTGATTGGCGGCCTGGGAGCGAACGGCGTGCTGCTTGTGGTGGGAGCTTCGACCGATCCCATTGAGGTAGCGCCCAATCAGCTTTTGTTTGGCAAAAACCGCATTCAGGGCTGGGCGAGCGGCATTCCGACGGATTCCGAAGATACGCTGCGCTGTGCAGAACTAACGGGAGTGCGCCCGATGATAGAGAAGTATCCGCTGGTGAAAGCGGCGGAAGCTTATGCGCGCATGATGAGTGGAAAAGCGGAGTTTCGCGTCGTGCTCACGATGTGAGCTGACCGAGGCTCTAATACAGACACACCAGAAGAATTACGCGCATGGCACTGCCGTGTTAAGGTCGTGGTCGGAGAGTAAACAGATGCTCATAAGCAGGCGCATGGCGATTGCGGCCGGAGCGGGTGGGGCCTTGGCCGCACAGACAAAGGCCCCCGCTTCGACGCCCCTGAAGGTAGGGGACAAAGCACCAGATTTCACGCTTCCTTCGACGGATGGCGGCACGGTGCATATTGCGGATTACCTGGGCAAGAGCACGGTAGTGCTGGCGTTCTTTCCGGCCGCGTTTACAGGTGGTTGAACGGCTGAAATGAAAGCGTACCAGTCTGGTATGCAACATTTTCAAGAGACCGGGGCGAAGGTGTTCGGCATCAGTACCGACAATGGACCTTCGCAGAAGGCCTTTGCTACGCAGCTTGGGCTGACGTTTCCGCTGTTGAGCGACTTTCTCGATCGCAAGGTGTCGCAGGAGTATGGGGTTTTCATTCCGAAATACGCGGTGGCGGACCGGGTGACATTTGTGATCGACGCGCAAGGCAAAATCGATACCGTGGAGAAGGACGGCGACGCGATCAAGATGCTGCAGACCCCTGACGCATGCAGCAGGCTGGCGCATAAGAAGGCACAAGGAAAATAGCTAGTCTTCAGACATCGAGGATCTGTTCAGCCAATGCTTTTAGATAATGTAAGAGCATTCGATGAAGCGATCAGCGGTGGTTTGTTTGTGGCAAGCGGCTGCGAGCGTAGCTGTGATGTATGCGCAGGGTCCAAGCCGGACGGCGGAATTGCCGAACGCCCCGGGGCGGGACACCGTAAAAAAGGTTTGCGCGGCTTGCCATCCGGCGGAGGTGGTTCTCGGAAAAGGCATGAACCGGGAGCAGTGGGGGAGCATTGTCTCCAACATGATCAGCCGGGGTGCGAAGGGCACCGACGATGAGTTCGCACAAATTGTCGATTACCTCGCGAAGAATTTGCCACCAGGCGCGACGGGCGCGACAGCTGCAGGACCAGCCCGCAAGGGCGGAGGCGGTTTACTCGATCAAGCCGGCGCAAACGACAAACAGATCGTAGACGAAGCAGCGGCGACGCGCGGCAGACAAACGTACATTGCTCAGTGCATCACCTGCCATGGTCCGAAGGCGCGGGGGACGGAGCAAGGTCCGGACCTGGTGCGGTCGTTGGTGGTGCTGAGAGACCGATACGGAAATCTGATCGGCCCTTACCTGCTCAAGGGCCATCCGACGCAGAGCGGGATCAAGAGCAGCAGTTTTACACAGCCGCAAATAGAAGATCTTTCGCACTTCCTCCATCAGCAGGTGGGCGATACGTTGCGGACGGGCCCGAATAATACGGTGCTGAATGTTCTGACGGGAGATCCGAAGGCGGGAGAGGTTTATTTCAAGGGTGCGGGCAAGTGCAGTACGTGCCATTCGCCGACCGGAGACCTGGCGGGCATTGCGCGGAAGTATGAGCCGGCGGTGCTGCAGCTGAAGACGGTGTTTCCGCAAACGGCGGCCTTCGGGCGGCGATCCACCTCCGGGACAAAGAAGCCGGTAACAGTTACGGTGACAACGCCGACGGGGGAGAGTTTCAGCGGGCAACTGCTTGAGATCGATGATTTCAATGTGGCGTTGCGCGACAGTTCCGGTCAGTACCGGACCTTTCAACGCGGTCCGCACCTGAAAGTCGAAAAGCACGATCCCTATGCGGCGCATGAGGCTCTGCTTGACCAATACACAGACAAAGACATTCACAACGTTGTGGCTTACCTGGAGACCTTGAAATGAAGCGAATTGTCTGCTCGACTTTCTGCGCGATGGCGGTAGCGCTCGGCGTTGCGGGGCAAGAAGGCCTGAACCCGGCAAAACTGCTGCAGCCGCCGACTGACTCCTGGCCGACTTACAACGGGGATTATTCGGGCAAGCGATTCAGCACGCTCAAGAAGATCAACGATGGGAACATCGGGTCACTGAGCCTGGCGTGGGTGTACGCATTGGACAGCAGCAAGGACCCGTTCGGAGGGGTTATCAAGGCAACGCCGCTGATGGTGAACGGCGTGATGTATTTCTCGGTTCCGGATAAGGTTTGGGCGATCGACGCGCGTACGGGTCACGAGATCTGGAACTACACGTGGGCCTCCAAGGGCGGGATTCATCTGGGCAATCGAGGAGTCGGCATCTACGGCAACTGGCTGTACTTCGAGACTCCGGACTGCAACCTGGTGTCGCTTAATCTGAGCGACGGCAAGAAAAGATGGAATAAGCCAATATGTGATCTGGACCAGATGTACTACGCATCGGTGGCGCCGGTGGTGATCAAGAATCACGTGATCGCGGGGGTGAGCGGGGACGACCTCGACAGACCTGGATATCTGGAAGCGCGCGACCCAGAGACGGGGGATCTGCAATGGCGCTGGTCGAGTGTACCTAAGCCGGGAGAACCGGGGTCAGAGACCTGGCCGAGCGCCGAAGCGATGGAGCACGGCGGCGGCATGACGTGGGTTCCGAGTACGTACGATCCGGAGCTGAACATGCTGTTTGTGGGGACGGGAAATCCGCAGCCGGTGATCGCGGGTAAGGGACGTAAGGGCAGCAATCTATATACGGAATCGATTGTGGCGCTCGAGGCCGATACGGGGAAGATGGTGTGGCATTTCCAACCTTCGCCGCATGACACGCATGACTGGGATGCGGTGCAGACGCCGGTGCTGCTGGATGGAGAGATCAACGGGCAGCAGCGGAAGCTAGTGGCGCAGGCGAGCCGAAACGGATGGTTTTTCGTGCTTGACCGAAAGACGGGGAAGGATTACGTCTCGACAGAGTTTGTGAAAACGAACTGGGCTAAGGGAGTGGATGAGTCAGGCCAGCCGATACCGAACCCGGCGAAGCAGCCCCAGACGGATGGGGCACTGGTATCGCCGAACCAGGGCGGTGCAGTAAACTGGCCGCCGCCGAGTTTCAGCCCGCAGACCGGACTGTTCTACGTGAACGCGACGCGGGCGTTCAGTCTGTATTACATCTTCGACGATTCCGAAAAGCCGGAGGGCTGGGGCGGGAACGACCAGGGCGGCTGGGGAGAATCGATGCTGCAGGCTCTGGATTACCAAACGGGCAAGATCAAGTGGAGCCACAAGTGGGAGACAGCCGGCGTGCGTTCCGGTGTGCTGAGCACGGCCGGAAACCTGGTCTTCGCGGGAGATCCGGCAAATAACCTGGTGGCCTTGAATGCGACGACGGGCGCGCCGCTGTGGCATGCCAATCTTGGGAACGCGATGAGCAACGGACCGATCACGTATGAGCTCGACGGGCGGCAATACCTGGTGGTAGGAGCGGGTGAGCGGATGTTCGCGTTTGTAATGAACGCGCAGTGAGCGCGGCAGTGCGTCATGTCAGACCGCGCATGAAAGCGATGAAGTCGAGCGGCGGCGGCGTTTGGCCTAATGCGCGAAGAAAGCCGGAGACCTGGCCGCGATGGTGAGTCGAGTGATTTACCACGTGGAGCACGATCTGCCAGACCGGCTGGTTCCACGGCGTTCCCTTTAAATCTTTGTAAGAGAGTAAGGCGGTGGTGTCGGCGTCTGAGAGGGCGGCCGCCCAGTTACGCCAGTCCTCATGGAGACCGGGCCAAGCCTTGCGGAGCGAGTCCCAATCGTTGTCAGGCGGAGGAGCGGGGGGAATCGTTGGCGAGTCGTCCTGCAATCTGCGAAGCCAAGCTCTTTCCGAGCGCAGCAAGTGTGCGAGAGTGCCGGCGACGCTTCTATCGGCTGTGCCGAAATCGTGCTGCCGCTGATCCGGTTCGAGCGTGGACGAGACATCTAACAAGCGGTTCGTAGCCCAGACGTTGTAGTCGATGTGATTGCGGATCAGGTGAGTGAGGTCGTTCATTTGCCATCGCTATCTTAGCGGGGCCGGATTGCGGCTGCGGCGATTTGATATAGAAGGAGCGACGAGGTCCGCGAGAATAGACTGTGAAGAAATTATTGTTGCCCCTTTTAGCCGCCACGGCGAGTTTGGCACAGCAGCCGCAAATCCCGAAGGTCCGATCGCCTGAAGTGCAGAGCGACGGACGGGTGATCTTCCGCTACTACGATCCCAAGGCCCAGACAGTCACGGTAAACATTGAGGGTGCGAAGGCCCCGGACGCCATGCAGAAGGATGCGGTGGGCATCTGGACTTTCACAACGGGCCCGCTAACGCCGGATCTGTATGGATATTCGTTCGCGAGCGACGGCATGCACCGGCTGGACCCTTCGAACCCGCAGATCAAGCCAAACCTGTTGAACCTGAGTAATGAGGTTCATGTGCCGGGTACTTCGCCCCTGCCATGGGAAGACAGCGACATGGCGCACGGGCTGATACATCATCACTTCTACCGGTCTGCGGTGGTTGGAGATAACCGCGATTTTTATGTCTATACGCCGCCCGGGTACGATCCGAGTGGAACGACGACGTATCCGGTTCTCTACCTGCTGCACGGCTTCAGCGACGACGCGAGCGGATGGACAGCGGTGGGGAAGGCCAACCTGATTCTGGATAATCTGATTGCGGAGAAGAAGGCCAAGCCGATGATTGTGGTGATGCCGCTCGGATACGGCGCGCCCGAGATCGTGGACCCGACGAGGACGTCCGGCGCCGGCTTCAATAACGCGGAGCTGCGAGAGAGAAACTATACCAAGTTCAGCGCGGCATTGACCGACGAAGTTATACCTACCGTAGAACGCACGTACAAGGTGCAGGCGAACCGGGAAGCACGCGCGATTGCGGGGCTGTCGATGGGAGGCCGCAGAATCGCTGCTTACGGGATTGAACCGCGTCGACTTGTTCGGCTGGGTGGGGGCGTTTAGCGCGGGCGGATTGAACGCGGAATTTGCGACGGCGTTTCCGCAATTGAACCAGTCGGTGAACGCCAGAATTCACCTCCTTTGGATTGCGTGCGGGACCGAGGATCGACTGATCGTGCCAAACCGGAAGCTGGTGGGGTGGCTGAAATCGAAAGACATCCAGGTGACGCCGGTAGAGACACCGGGGATGCACACGTGGATGGTCTGGCGGCGAAATCTGATCGCATTTGCGCCGCTGCTATTTCAGGGTGGAACGGCCGGATCCGGGGCTGGAGCGCAGTAGCCCGCGATTGCGCGAACGAAGCGGTACCAGAACTAAGCTGGTGTTCTGGAGACCGGGTAAGCCGTTGTATTTGCTGAGATTTTTCAGCATTCAGAAGCACGAGTCCCCCTGCGAGTTGCTGTGACTCTTAAAACTCCTTATTCCGTAGACCGACCGGGCGTTCGCCTGTTGCAATGGCTTCACGACGGGAGCCACGATGCGAACCACCTTTCTAGCTATTTTCGCTGCGATTGTTGCAAGTTCACCGGCAATCAAGGCTGAGGGCCTGGTGAACGGCTTCAACGTAGTGAGTCTCGGGAACTTCACGGGAGTAAATTCGGACGTGGTGGGGACCCTGGCTGTGGCCGGGGATGTCACTCTGCAGAACTACTCGCTAAATCAATCCGCACCAGTGCCGAACAGGGTTGCGGGAGGTTACGACACCGTGGTTGGTGGAAATCTGTCCCTGCAGAATGGTTCCGTATATGGAACCCTACACTCGGCATCTGCCTCACTCACGAACGTCAGCTTGTGCAACGGGTGTTCGAGCGTAGGTGGGATTTCCCCCGTCGATTTCGGAGCGCTCAGCGCTTCCACGAAAGCAGAAAGCACGTTTCTCTATCAGCTATCCCCCACGGGCTCCGTGGCGGATTCGTATGGCACCTTGGTTCTGAACGGGACAGGCAACTCACACTTACAGGTCTTCTCGATTACCTCGGCGGAGCTAGGCAACAGTTCCGGGATAGACCTGGCGAACGTGGGTGCGAACGCAACGGTCGTGGTCAACGTTAGCGATTCGGGCGCGCACAGTGCGACGACGCCTACGGGCGGCTTTCAGATCAACGGTGTTCAGGTACAGGCTGCCGACAATGTGGTGTTCAATTTCGAATCCACTATCACGGATGTCTCGATCGCGAATAGCTTTTACAGCAGCATGCTCGCGCCTTACGCGGATGTCAGCGGGATGTATGGCGTTTTCAGTGGCGATCTTGTCGCGGGCAGTTACGACGGCGATAACCAATTCAACCTGGATGGGTTCACAGGCAGGCTGCCGCGGCCGTGCTCGCCTGCACCCGAACCGGCTTCGATCGGTATGATGGCCGGCGCGCTGCTGGCAGGCCTGGGCATAAGGAAGGTCAAGAAGGGTAGATAGAAAGAGAAAAAGCCGGACAGGTTTAGCGTCCGGCTTTCAGGTAGTGATTCTCGGACCCTTACTGGTTCGTCGGGCCTGGAGGGGGAGTGGTGGAACTGCCGCCAGAAGAGGCGCTGTTCACGAGGCCCTGGTTGACAAGCACTTTCACCTCGACACGGCGATTCATCTTGCGGCCGTCGGCGTTATCGTTGGATGCCGCCTCGTGCGAGATGCCCATGCCGGTGGGAGTGATAATGCGGTGAATCGGAATGTTGCCCTGCTGCTCGAGGTAGCGGGTTACAGCGTTCGCGCGATTGTCGCTCAAAATCTGGTTACGGGCGGCGTTGCCGGTTGAATCGGCAAAGCCGGCCACTTCGATCATGTATCCTTTTTGAGCTAAAGCCTTCTGGGCGAGAGCGTCCAAATCCTTCTTGGCTTGATCGCTCAGCACGAAACTGTTGATCTTGAAGTAGACGGTGGCCGAGTCGGTTGGCTGATAGTTGTCGAGATTAGTGACCCGGCTGTTGACGTTGTTGACTCCTTGGTTGGCCTGATCGGCTTCGCCTTTAACCTGGCCGACCTGTTGCTGAGTCTGCTTCTGCTGGTCTTCCATTTGTCCAGCGCGGGTTTCGAGCTGGCCGGCGCGTCCCTCGAGCGTGCCCGTGCGGCCTTCAAGCTGGCCGGTGCGCGCCTCTACGGGAGCTACGCGCGTATCGATCTGACGAGTAGCGCGCATCGAGTTTGGATCGAAGGTCACCAGGCTGGCTACCAGGTCACCCTTTTCATTGCCTCGGCCGTTAGCTTCTATGCGGAGGCCAGGGACGAGCGCCGCGGTATCCATGGCTGATTTTCGATGAAAGAAACCGCCTTTTTTCAACTCAATTTTGGTGCCGCTGGTGAGATCGACGGTGCCAATAGAATCGTCGTCGGTTCTCAACTTGATCGTCTGTCCATCACGCGAAACGATGACGCCTTGTACTTTCGCCTGCTCGTCAGCCGTGAAGGTGCGGGCATTGGGAGTCACGGCCAAAAGCAGCGAGGAGGCGAGAAAGGCCGGCGCTGCTAATCGGAAACACTTATTTACGAACGTTCCAAGGGTGAGATCTTTCATATGTAATTTTCCTGAACAAGTCTTTCAGGATTCGCCGCGTGGGGCAACGCCTTGACTTGCAAAATTCCGCGTCAGCTAGTTAGACCCCCATTTTATCGGACTGTAACGGCCGAAGTTTCCGGATGGTACCGGAACCGAAGCGAGACGCACGAGGGATTGGCGACGGTGAGACGCCGATTGGGGTCCACGCGTAAGATAAAGGCCAGACCTGTGCAGACTACGATTGCGAGTTCAACGAAAGGAGCCCCGTTTGCCGGTTGGCGGATGGTGGCGACCGCGTTCGTCACGTTCGGAATAGCGGTAGGTCTGCCTTACTACAATCTTCCCTTTTTTTACGACTACTTTCAGTCGTCGTTCGGGTGGAACATCGAACAAATTACGCTCGGTTTTCCGTTGGCGGCGTTGCTGACGATCTGGGCCGGACCGGTGCTGATTCCACGGGCGAGTCCACGCAAGCTTCTGATTTTGGGAACAGGGCTGAGCGGGCTTGCCTTTCTGGGATTCGGGTTGATGAAAGGAGCGCTACTCACCTATTTCGCTCTTTATTTTCTTTATACGGTTGGATACATCTGCTCGGGCCCGATACCGCATCAGCTGCTCGTCTCTTACTGGTTTCAGAAGAAGCGGGGAACGGCGATGGGGATCGTTTACGTAGGAGTCGGGCTGTTCGGGGGGCTCGGCTCGTTTTACGTGCGCGGAATGACGGAGCGTTTCGGGTTCCGGACCGCGCTGATCTCGGTGGGTGGTTTGATGCTGATCACGTGGCCGCTGGCATTGTTTGTGCTGCGCGACAAGCCTGCCCAACTGGGTCAATTTCCGGACGGCGCCGATCATCCGCCGGCAGACGATAGGATTGCGCCTCACAACCTCGGCACGCTGATGCAAAGCAGATCGTTCTGGCTGCTGTTGATCGGGAGTATTTGTTCAATAGGGTCGATAGGCTCGATCAACACGCATATGAAGTTCGTGTTTCGGGATGCGGGATTCAGCGGGCAGAGTTTGTTGAATGCAACGTGGACAAAAGCCTCGGTGCTTATTTTGTGGTCGAGCATTGCCGGGCGCGTGAGCATCGGGTACTTCGCGGATGTTTTTTCGAAGAAGCGGGTGATGGCTGCGACGTACTTTCTGGTCGCGGGCACGATCTTGCTGCTGCTTTCGGTGACACCGGCGCGCGGCTCGTCGGTAGATGTTTTCGCGGTCGTGTTCGGCTTTGCGATGGGCGCAGATTACATGCTAATTCCGCTGATGGCGGCCGAGCAGTTCGGGGTGAACAGCCTTTCGCGGGCAATGGCGATCATCTTGCCGGTAAACACGATCGGGCAGACGTGGTTCCCGTATCTCGTGTCGTTTTTGCGAGAGCGCGCCGGGAGTTACACGATGCCGATGACGGTTGTGTTCGCGGTGGCGATGGTGGGCGCTTTAGCGATAGCGCTCTTGCCGCGGGCGGGTTCAGTGCGGGGCGTTGTTGCTGCTGGGGCTTGAAGCGATGGGATTGGAGCCGTCAAATGTCATTGATAGCTAGACGAGAAAATCTTACAGTCAAGGTATATGCACGTGTTGCCCTGGCGCGATGTCCTTAAGAACTGATCGGATCAGAGGTACGAGCGGGAGAAGGTCATCCATGCCGTTGGTCGCAGCCGAAAGGAAAATGACCGCTAATGAGGGATGTCTCCCGAAATTCTGCTGGTATCGCAGATTCCCGTCAATGGTTAGAAAGACGTCGAAACCAGCTGACACTTTCTGCAGAAGAATCCCATCTTTGGTTCCCTTCAATTGCAGATATTGAACCGTTGAGCACTGATGACCGGGCAAGTGTAAGCGCAAATCGACGGGTAAGCACTCGTCAATAACTATCCTCACGAGGCTTGCTTTTGGTTCACCAACTCGCTCGCATACTCGAGCGCTGCAACGGCTTGTTCGCGGCTAACCGTAGGGAAGGATCTCAAGAAATCATTGATGGAGTGGCCCGCCTTTAGCGAATCCAGAAGGTTCTTGAAGGGAACCCGGGTGCCGCGGAATACGGGATAAGAACCACCGAGGATCTCAGGGTCGTGAACGATAACCGTCTTAGGGTCGACCATACAAGCTCTTTCTACAGTAGCTGCAAAGCGGCTCGTCCGGGAGCGGGCAGGGGCTGAGCTTGAGGCTTTCGTAACGCGCAGATGGCTGGTAAGATCGAAACACGGAAGGGTGGCCGAGTGGTTGATGGCTCCAGTCTTGAAAACTGGCGTACCTTCACGGGTACCGTGAGTTCGAATCTCACCCCTTCCGCAGAACCCTCCTAAGCTTTGAATGTCAGCCCGAGCCACGGGCTAATCTTTGCTCTTCTCTGCGGTGCTTTTTTCCTGCGGCTTGACGGTCGAGCGGACGACCATGAACTTGTTCAACACGTCGAACCAAAACGGAGCGCCTAAGGAGACGGCAAACGTGGTGAGCAGCAAACCGCCGATTTTGATGAGCCAACCTCCTGGAGTGAACGGGGCGCGACGCCAGTCGCATTGAAAGTCGTGCTTCGATTGTTCGGGCTGCGGGGTGAACACCCAGCCGACCGGCATGCCGCCCTGGCGCTCGAGCCACGCTTCGGGATCGATCAGCTCGGAGTCCGAAGGCGGTGCGGGGGAGCGGTGTTCCCCGAGCTGCGCCATGAGAGCTGAGCGTGCAGTCTGGTTCGTGTTGAGGTAGCGAGCAATCCCTATTGCGTCGATGTTCATCAACACGGCGAGAAAAAGCCCAATCACAAAGATGACCTGCTGAGTCCGGCGCTTGTACCAGCCCGAGACTCGATCCATGGCGCCGTTGTACCAGTCCTCGATGTTGCGGCGGATGGCGGCGAGATTGCCATCGGAGCAATCGATGAGCGGTATGAGGGCTCCTCGAAGGGCCTGGTTATTCGTCTTGAGCACGGCTGAGCGGAGTTCAATGGCCGGGTTTGCTACCGAGGGGGCAAAGATGTCGGGCGCTCCCGGCTCGGCCGCTGCCATGTGACGGACGAGATCGAGATAGGCGAGCGCAAAAGTTTGCGGAGGAATGTAGGAGGGAAGATTGCCGGGCTTCGCTGGATTATAGGGTCCAACGTAGAGAGCGCTGACGAGCGGATGGCGGTAGAAAGCAGCGACCAGCGCGTTGTCTCCAGGGCCGCCCAACAGCTCCTGGATGCCGCGGTGCAGATCCCGAGCGCGATACTTCATGACTGTCTCGAGCGCCTCTTTGATGGACGAACAGATGAGGCTGACCAGCAGGAATAGGAAAATCAGGCCTATCGCGACGTCCAACGTTTCCGAACCGAACATGAAATCTCCCCCGGGTCTTGCGTGTGCGGTTGTGGGCCGCTTCTGCTGGGATGATAACGCGCGCTATTCCAAATGCAGCGCGTGTTCAGATGGGAGGAATGGCGACCACGCTCCAGCAATACCGGCAGGCAAAACAAGACATCTCTAAGCTACACAGCGCAGCTAAGAAGGAGCTTATCGGGCGCTTCAATGAGCTTGCGAATGAGCTGCTGGTAGTGCAGAGAGAACTGCGCGAGGAATTTGGCGTGAAGCTGGCGATTCCGGCGAAGCCAAAGGCTGCACGCTCGAAGGGTGCCGCGCCTGCGAAGAAGGAAGCGGAGAAGCCGGCGGCGAACTCGCCCGAAGTGTCCGCGATAGAAAAGAAGCTTGTGACGCAGAGACGCAAACTCGACGAAGCGATGAAAGCGGGGAAGTCGGACAAGCTCATGAAAGATCGCATTTATGAACTCGAGGATGAGTTGAGGCTGGCAAAGGAGAAATGAAGAAGCGCGGTTTGACGATGCGCGGCGCGGGCGGGTTTGTCGTGCTCGCTATGGCCGTGTGCTTGCCTCTCGCTCTAAGCGGAAGGAAAGCAAATACGAACGACCATGATTGGGCGGTTGGCGGCGGCAGAGGCAGCATGCACTATTCATCGCTGCGTCAGATCAACACGAACAACGTAGGGCAGCTGAAGCTGGCGTGGCGGTTCGATTCGCACGATGAGTTCGACGGTTCCGAGGAAGAGTGCAATCCACTGGTGGTGAACGGAGTCGTTTACGCGACGACACCGCGGCTGCGGGTGGTTGCATTGGATGGGAAGAGCGGGCGTATGATCTGGAGTTTCGATTCGCGCCCCGGCGAAACCGTGAGGACGAAGCAGCGGAATCGCGGGTTGACGTACTGGACGGACGGCAGGCAGGCTCGGCTGTTCGTTGGGATCGGACCCTGGCTCTACTCGATCGATGCGGAGACGGGCAAGCCAGACAAAGGCTTTGGCGCGGACGGACGACTGGATCTTCGTCTCGGATTGGATCGCGACGGCGAGCCTCTTACGGTGGGGGCAACAAGCCCGGGCGTGATCTATAAGGATCTGCTGATTCTTGGATCGATTGTGGCGGAGGATCTTCCGGCAGCGCTGGGGGATATTCGGGCGTTCGATGTCCGGACAGGCAAGATTCGCTGGACGTTTCATACCGTGCCGAGGCCGGGCGAGTATGGCTACCAAACGTGGCCGGCTGACGCCTGGAAGCACACGGGCGGTGCGAATTCGTGGATGGGGTTGACGCTCGACGAAAAGCGCGGCGTGGTGTATGCGCCGACGGGGTCTGCGGCTTTTGATTTCTATGGAGC
Organism: Terriglobia bacterium; assembly: GCA_963723645.1. GTDB lineage: Bacteria > Acidobacteriota > Terriglobia > Bryobacterales > Bryobacteraceae > Bog-105. The sequence goes on along the minus strand of CAVRRR010000001.1, from coordinate 528,446 downwards.
TGATCGGCTGGGCGACGATTTGTTTGCGGATTCCGTGCTGGCGCTGGAGGCTGAAACGGGGAAGCGAGTCTGGCATTTTCAGGCGGTGAAGCACGATCTTTGGGATCGCGACTTTCCTGCGGCACCCACACTCGTGAAGGTTCGGCGAAGCGGCAGGACGACCGATGCGCTGGCGCAAATTACTAAATCCGGCTTTGTGTGGATATTGGATCGCGATACGGGTAAGCCGCTGACCGGAGTGCGTACGGTGGAGGGCTCAGCGAGCGAGATTGAGGGCGAGTCGGCTGCAAAGACGCAGATCCTACCGCTTTCGCCGGCACCGTTTGCACGGCAGCAGCTAACGGAAGAGATACTCACGGACCGTACGCCGGCTGCGCACGAGGCGGCGCTTGCATGGTTTAAGAAGATCCGCAGCGGTCCGCAGTTCACTCCACTAGCTGCGCAAGGGACCTCGATTTTTCCGGGGCTTGACGGAGGCGGTGAATGGGGCGGCGCGGCTTGGGATCCGCAGACAGGATTGCTCTATGTGAATTCGAATGAGATGGCGTGGATTCTGAGTCTGGGTCCGCGATCGGTTGCGAAGGGAACGAGTGAAACCGGGAAGAGCATGTACATGCAGAACTGTTCGGGCTGCCATCGGCCTGACAGGAAAGGAACGCCTCCTGAGTTTCCCTCACTGATCGATGTCGAAACGCGGCTCGGCAAGGATGACGTTTTCAAGATGGTGAAGAATGGGGGCGGGCGCATGCCGGGTTTCGCACGGCTGGGAGATGAGCGCGTTGCGGCGATCGTTCACTACGTGATGACGGGCGAAGACATGAGCGTGCATGGCGCCGAGCGGGAGCGAACACCGGGGCCAACGGTGAAGTACGGAATCAGCGGATACAACAAGTTTCTGGATCCCGACGGTTTTCCGGCGATCAAGCCACCATGGGGAACACTCAACGCAATCGACCTCAACACCGGTGAGTATCGATGGAAGATTCCGTTCGGCGAGTATCCGGCGCTGGTCTCGCAAGGATTGCACAATACGGGATCGGAGAACTATGGAGGGCCGGTTGTGACAGCGGGCGGCCTGCTGTTTATCGGAGCTACGGACTTCGACCACAAGCTGCATGCTTACGACAAAGTGAGCGGAAAGCTGCTTTGGGAAACCATTCTGCCTGCGGGAGGAAACGCAACGCCCGCGGTTTACGAAAGCGGCGGCAGGGAGTTCCTCGTGATAGCTGCCGGGGGCGGAAAGTCCGGCCAAGTCAGCGGGGGCAGCTACGTTGCGTATTCACTTCCTTGAGCCAGCTACTGAAGATATTTGTCCAACCATTGCGCGGTGCGGCGAAGCACGTCGAGACGATCTTTCGGATCGTGGAAAGAGTGACCCTCGTTCTGGTAGACGACGAGCTCTGTCGGAACGTTTTCCGCTCTTAGGGCGTGCCAGAATTCGAAAGACTGCGGGGCAGGGCACTCGCCGTCCCGGTCGCCGACGACGACCAGAGTGGGAGTTTTGACTTTCTTGATGTAGGTGATGGGCGAGCTCTTGGCGTAAACCGCCGGATCGTCATACACCGAGGCGCCGAAGAACGGAATCATCCATTGGTCGATGGAGTTTTCGCCGTAGTAGCTGAGCCAGTCTGCAATGCCAGCGCCCGCGACTGCAGCGTGAAAACGATTGGTTTGGGTCACGGTCCACATGGTCATAAAGCCGCCATAGCTCCAGCCGGTAACGCCGACCCTCGCATCGTCAATCGGAGCCTTTTTCTCAGCGGCATCGATGCCTGCCAAAATATCGCGAAGATCGCCGCCGCCGAAGTCTTTTATGTTCGCGCGAGTGAAGTCTTCACCTCCGCCGTAGCTTCCGCGTGGATTCGGGAAGAAGACGAAGTATCCGAGCGAAGCCATAACCGACACATCGAAGTGGACTGAAGGCCAGGACGCCGATCTGACGCCCGAAGGTCCGCCGTGGATGGAGACGACCATCGGATACTTTTTGCCGGCGTCGAAGTTTTCCGGGTAAAGGAGCCAGCCCTGGACGCGGTTACCTTCGCTTTCCCAGACCACGCTTTCGGCTTTGCCCCATTGCGGCCGCTGTCCGGCATTCTCGGAGGTGAGCGGTTTCCAATCGCCGATGCGTCCTGCGGTGACCTCAGGCGCTTGCTCCCAGTTGCTTCGGACGGCTGCGCTGGTCACGCCATCTTTTGCGAAGCTCAGATTCGGGAAGTTACCGTCCTGATGGAGCTCCTGGCTGCCTTTCCAGAGGACTTCGGTCTCGCCGGTGGATAGCTTGAGGGTAGCGATGCCGCCTCCGCCATCGACCGCCTCCGTGTAGAGCAGGGTGTCCTTGTCGCGCCAGGTGAGGCCAGTGGGAGTCGCTTTCAATCCTGCCGTCAGGTTGCGGGCGGGGCCGCCTTCGCCGGGGACGACAAAGATGTCGCCGCCGTCGAAGCCTTCATCGCTCATCAGGCCGCCGAGGAAACCGATACTGCTACCGTCTGGCGACCAGTGTGGAGCAGCGATCTGTCGGTCTACGGGCGGCGCGTAGACCATCTTCATCTGCCCTGAATCGGCGGCCATGGTGTACAGTTTTGCGGTCCACCAGTTATTGTCGGCGGGTCCCGGAGCAGCGACGGCGACGAACTTAGTACCGTCCGGCGACCATTCATATTCGTAGATGTTGAGGTCTGCCGGAGTAAGTTGCTTCGCATCGCTTCCGGCGGGTGAGAGGAGCGTGATTCGCTGATTATGAATGTCGCTGCCAATGACTCCGGTGGCGGCGGGCTCTGCTTCGAGCGGCCCGCCGCCGCCGCCGTGTTCGGCGTATAAAACCGCAATATGGCTGGCATCGGGCGCCCAACGGAGATCTTTTAGGTGTCCATCGAGATTCGAGATGCGGCGGGGCTTCGGGCTTGCAGCGGATGAGACATAGATCTGGTCCTGAGCGGAGTCGCCATGGCTGAAGAAGGCGATCTGGTTGCTGTCAGGCGACCAGGCAATGCCGGATGCATCGGGGTTTTGAAGCTTATCGCCTGCGGCAAGGCGTTTCGGTGTAGCGCCCGATTTTTTCCAGTCGAGCAGGTAAACCGCGTTCCCACTTCCCTCGCCTTTGGCGATCCAGGCCACCCATCTGCCATCCGGCGACATGCTCACGCCGGAGAAAGTGTAAACCTTCTCCAGCTGATTGAGCACGCCATCGAGTTTGGAATCCTGCGCGTTCAGAAGAGAAACAAACAGGAGCAGCGCGCCGGAGGACAGAGCGAGCCCGGATCGGAAAAGGGACATAAGACTCAGCTTACGACTTGGCTGAATCTTCGACTTGTTTCCACTCCGCGGGGTCGAGTTTCAATTTCGCAGCCGCGAGGTTTTCTTCGAGGTGCTTTACCGTCGACGTTCCGGGAATGGGGATCATTACGGCCGAGCGATGCAGGAGCCAGGCTATGCACAGCTGTGTGACCGTTGCATTGTGCTTCTTAGCTAAGTCGGCCAGCGAGCCGCCGTGCGCTGTGAGTTTGCCTGAGGCGACCGGAGCCCAGGGAATAAAAGCGATGTTATTTCTTTCGCAGTAGCTCAGTGTCTCTTCGTGTTCCCTGTCACTTACGTTGTAACGGTTCTGGACACTGATGATGCGGGCGGTCTTGGACGCGCGCTCAATTTCCTGCGGCGTAACTTCAGAGAGTCCGATGTGCCGTATCTTGCCCTCGCGCTGCAGGTCTACCATGGCACCCAACGATTCCTCAACGGGTACTTTGGGATCAATGCGGTGCAGTTGATAGAGGTCGATTCGCTCCAGGCGCAGATGCCGCAAGCTCATCTCGACGCATTCCTTGAGGTATTCAGGACGGCCCACAGGCGCCCACTGATTTGGTCCTTGCCGGGTAAGGCCCCCTTTCGTGGCAAGGACGAGATTGGCGGGGTAGGGAGCCAGCGTCTCGCCGATCAGACGCTCGCTGACTTCTGGACCGTACGCATTCGCCGTATCGATGAAATTGACACCGAGATCTACGGCCCGGCGAAGAACTCTGCGGGCTTCTTCGGGATCCTGGGGCTCACCCCAGATACCAGGACCAGTGATACGCATTGCGCCAAAGCCCAAACGGTTCACCATCAGGTCTCCACCTAACGAGAACGTTTCGGTGATTTCTGCCGTAATTGTGCTCATACCTGAGGGATTCATCGGTCGAAGAGGAAGTTTCCCCAAGGTCACGGGCGAAAAGTACGAGAGCCTAACGGGCGCTTTCGCTGTATAAACGGTCGATATCGCGTTTCAGCTTGTCCATTGAAGCGTTGTCAATGTAGACCATGTGGCCGGCATTGAAGTGGTCTCGCGAGATGTTCTTGTGCGCTTCCGGCGTGAGATCCATGTGGTCAAAGGTGTAATCGACGGCAAAGTAGGGCGTGGCAGCATCGTACATGCCTTCAGCGATGTAGACGTGCATATACGGGTTCTTAGCGAAGGCGCGACGCATGGCTGTGCTGGTATTCGCAAATCCGGACCAGCCGGTGGTCTGAAAGTCCCAGCCATGAACGCCTCCTCCGAGCACGTAATACTGCATGTCGCTTTCGTAACCGAGTTCCTGTTTCACGTAGTTGCCGAATACGGAGGTGTATGGAGGGCGGATGGCTGCTTCACTCGGATCGAAGTCAGGATCCTGCTCGGTTTGCGACTCTTCGGGGCCGGTGAAGCGGGCATCGAGGCGGCCGATCATGAGATCGCGATCGCGCAAGAGGTCGGTGTCGAAGTGGGACAGATCGACGCGCAGATTACAACGCAAGATGTACTCTTTGCTCAAGCCCGTGTATCTCGCGAGCCGGATCGCTACGGCGTCTCGGGTCTGGTCTGAGATGGCATCACCCTGCTGCAGGGCGAGCAGGTAATCGGTAGACGCCCACTTTTCCACTTCTTCGCGGAGGCTCTCGAGATTCTTCTCCAGATCAGGCGCGAGTTTGTGGTGGTATGCGGCGGTCATGGCATAGGTCGGCAGATACATGACATAGGGCATGTCATTGCCGTCAGTAAAGCTGACCGTCTGGAACTGGAGAATGGTGGAAATGAGGATCACACCGTTCAACGCGATGCCGTGGTCGACGAGATAACCGGAAAGCCCAGCGGCTCGAGTGGTGCCGTAACTTTCTCCGGCCAGATAGAGCGGAGAGGTCCAGCGAGAGTTCTTCTGCAGGTAGAGCCGAATAAACTCACCGAAGGCTGCGATATCGCCATTTACGCTCCAAAACTTTTTTCCGAGCTCGGGCGTACTGGGACGGCTGTAGCCGGTGCCGATCGCATCGACAAAGACCAGGTCGCTCCGGTCAAGCAGCGTGTTCTGATTGTCTTCGAGTTCGAAGGGGGGAGCGGGCATGAAGCCGTTTGGCTGCAGTTTTACGCGCTTAGGCCCGAATGCTCCCATGTGGAGCCAGATGGTGGCTGAACCAGGACCGCCGTTGAAGGCGAAGGTCAGCGGGCGCTTCGGGCTGCCGTTATCCAAGGTGTAGGCGACGTAAAACATCTGGGCTTCGATCTTGTCGCCATCGCCTTTGATGGGCAAACGGGCCGCGGTGGCCGTGTATTGCAGCGTCTTGCCCGCGACCGTAATTTTGTGGTGCGTAACCGATGGTTTCTCTTCGGCTGCCGAAGTGTCCGCCCGCTTTGCGCCGTCTTCGCTTTTGCCTTTCTGGGCTGCGCTGTCGACGTGCTGCGCGGCGGGTGGATTATCGCCGGGCTGCTGAGCCAGCGCGAGGGTTGCTGAAAAGAAGGCAGCACAGAAAAGAACGTTCAAAAACTTCACTCGTCCTCCAAGCTGAAAATTATCGCGTAAGCGGATGGGCGGCTTGTGATACCGTGATCGCGAAGGCATGTCCCAGCACAATTTTCCTCAAGGCGGCAGCAGATGAGAAAGCGTTCTTCGGCGGTCCTGATACTTTCGTTGATAACCTTGACAGCGGTGATGTTCACTCCATCTGGCGCAGGCGCTCAATCCTCAGATCAAGCAGGGTCCGGAATGCTTCTGGTCGCGAACAAGGGGAATCACACTCTTGGGGTTGTAAACGCTCAGGCGGGGAAGCAGATGGCGGAGGTGCCGGAAGGCGGGATCACGGGGCATGAGGTGATTGCGTCACCGGATGGACGCACGGCCTACGTTCCGATTTACGGCAATTCAGGGGTCGGCAAACCGGGGACGGATGGACGCAACATCGTAGTTGTCGATCTGCAAACGCGCAAGATCACGGGCAACATCGAGTTCGACCACGGCGTGCGCCCGCACTGTCCGGTGATCGGGCCGAAAGACGGAATGCTCTATGTCACGACCGAGCTCGACAAGAGCATCACGATCATCGATCCGAAGACTCTCAAGATCGTAGGCACAATTCCGACCGAGCAGCCGGAATCGCACATGTTCACAATCTCGAGAGACGGGCAGCGAGGATATACGGCGAATGTGGGCCCGGGGACTGTTTCTGTGATCGACATGGCGGCTCGGAAGGTGCTTTCGGTGATCCCGATTTCAAAAGAGACACAGCGCATTTCGGTTTCGCCGGACGGCAGCATGGTATTTACATCGGATCAGACGAAGCCGCAGCTTGCGGTGATTGACACCGCGTCAAACAAAGTGAAGACCTGGGTGCCTCTGCCGGGAACCGGTTACGGCACGGCCCCGACATCAGACGGCCGGTGGCTGCTGGTAGCGGTGCCGCCGGTGAACAAGGTAGCGGTGGTGGATCTGCAGACGATGAAAGTGGTGCACACGGTGGATGTGCCGAGCTCGCCGCAAGAGGTTTTGGTTCGCCCCGACGACAAGGTAGCGTACGTCTCGTGCGATCACAGCAATCAGGTTGCTGCGATCAACATTGGCGACTGGACAGTGCAGAAGCTGATCGATACGGGCAAGGGAGCTGACGGACTCGCCTGGGCAGCTGAGTAAGCAGTTCAGCCGGCGGGCGCGGTACTCACAAGCATTCATCCAGCAGCGTGAGGCGACGACGAGGCGCGGAGGTCGACGCTTTGTTCGCCTCTGCCACACAGCTACGCTTGGGCAACCCGCTCTGTTTAACAATCCTCTTGGTCTCCGACAAGCCTGGAGCTTTCGTCATAGACAGACCGAATAACTCGCAGTCTCCCATGTCCCCATAGCTGGGAAGTAATCACGCTGAACTAGTACGCGCCGAGTTTTTGGCGGATCTTTTCTGATCAAATACTTGTTACGCTGACTTTTACCCTCCGCTCGCCTTACATAGAAAAGGACTGATGTGCACAAACCGAAAGCTGTCGTACGAATGACTCAGGCGGTTGTTGCGCGGTATCTGGGAGTGGCCGCATTGCTGGCAATCTTTGGCGCTGCGGGGTCTGGCGTCCGGGCCCAAAGTGTAAATACAGCGCAGCAGCCCGATTACAGCGACGTGAACGACATTCTCGAGGGACGCCGGACTCTGGTCACTATCAACGACCTGGTCCTCGGGGGGTTAGTGCTGAAAACGAGTGATGGCACTAACATCAAGGATTCGGACATATACACGTTGCCCAATCTTCCCCCGAAAGATGCGATTTCGGAGGTATTGGTTCGAATGTTCGATTCAGGGCACGACACCCTTGTGCATCTAATCGGGCCGCTTTTCATTACTCCTGGATTCGTAGATGCCGTCGATCCGGTTTCGAATAACATACAGGGGCGACTCGCCGTATACCAACTGCCTAACGATGAGTTTCAAGGGGCGAGCCTCGCTACCGGTGATTTCAAGGGAGATGGTTTTAATGAAGTTGTAATTGCCTCAAAATCCGGGGTGCGAGTGGTAGGGGCGGTCGATCCGGAGGACTCCTCAAAAGGGATTTTCTCGGGGCCGGTTTGGAAAGCGGATGACTACAAAGGGAGCAATGCAAACCTTTCAGTTGCAGTAGGCGATTTCGCCGGAGACGGGCAACATGAAGTCGCATTGTCTTATGGAAGTAGCGATAAGACCAGAACCTTACTGGTTATCCTTACCGTCGATCCGAAAACTCTCACGCTGAAGTACAAATCTGAGCTGCTACTGGTGCTTCATGGTCCGACGTTTGCGACTGGAGTGAGCCTGGCTGCCGGAAGATTCGGCACCACTCTGCATGATCAACTGGCGGTTGGCGTTTACGCTTACAAGCAGATTGAGCCGCAGCATCGATTGGAAATCAGGTCGTTCGACTTTGACAGCTCTCTCCAGCCGATTCAAAAGGATGCTGTCGCGACGGATTTCCCGTCCGGTGGCGAGGTAGTTCTGGAGAACGGTCGTTTTAACCCCGTTTCTCCTTACGACCAAGCCGCAATAAAGTACGATTTGGGCCGCGGCGCGGTACGTCTGGGGATTGCGAGCTTCGACAACACTCTGAAGATCCGCTTGCCGGCTTTTACGGTGGCTCCTGTAAGCTGCAGTAAGCCCGGTCTTGCGGTAGGAAACTTCAGCCGGACGGAACCAGTCCCGCAAGATCCTTCCAAAACACAGCTCAGTTTCACGCTGCAACTTGCGATCAAAACGGATAATTGCGCCGGCAGGGACGTCGGGCTGAACATCTTCAACGTCAATCCACCCAAAACGGCTGACGGAGAGTTCACGGTGGATCCCAAGCAGGCGTTTACGAAAACCACGAATGATGCAACGTGGCTGAGTTTCCTAAATGCTGCTATCGTGGCGGGCGACATACAAGGCCGTTCGTTTGTGCTAGGCCAGCCGACGAAAGTGGTCATTCAGGAGACGGCCCAACCCTCCGTGATCGCGGCCATGCCGCCAATGCATGTGGATTTTACGGCCCCGGCCGGCAGCAAGGATCCGACCATTTTGAACCTGAGCGCTATCCCCGACAAATTTCGCACCGTGTACGACACGAGCGAAACGAAGACCAATCAGTCCTCTACGACAAACACCACCAGTTGGTCTTTTGGCGCTACGCAAAGCCTCGAAACGTCAGTCGAGATTGGAAGCGTGGAGGATGGATTCGGCGCAAAGGCGGGCGTTGCCGTCCGGGCGGCGCAAGAGTCGAAGGGGTTCGCGGAGAGGGAACACGGCGTGTACGAGTCGCAGAAATTCGATGCGAGCGTTGCAACGGGTCTTTCCGACCTCCTCTGGTTCACCGAGTCGAGATTCAATATCTATGTTTACCCCGTTATCGGAAAGACGGTCTGTCCGAGTACGAAACTTGATTGTAAGGACAGCGAAAAGGTTCCGCTGACTATCCAGTTCTCAGCGCCCGACCAATTTGGGACGCAACGGGCTGACGGCAATCTCGTTCCGTGGTATCAGCCGCCCTGGGAACCGGGCAATGTGTTTTCATACCCGGCAACCCACCAGCAATTGCAGGAGATTGTTCGCGATATCGACGAGCTTTCGGATGCTCAGACCTCGCGCACGGACAGCAGCACCGCGACTGAAAAGGCCAGTTGGACGAAGGAGGTCACGGACGGCGCGACGTCTGGTGTTGATCAGAATTATTCTTTCGCGGCGGAGTTCTCGGTGGCCGGTGCTTGTTGCGGGCGGCTCGTCTCAGGCAGCTTCTCGGCGGAGTTGGGCCTCAGCGGAAGCACTGGCTTCAGCGACTTGAATAAGTCCATTACTGCCGTGGGAAAATCCGCCGGCATCGGAGTGGAGAAACCGGGAAGCTTCGCGCTTCCTACGAATTACAATTATCCGTTTACTCCCTATATATTCGGGCAGAAGAAACCCGGCAGTGTGTTCGACGATGAGCCGCTCGATTCCGACGTGCAGACGTTCGGGCTGTTGCGAACGGCGTTCGTGGCCGATCCGGCCCGCAACGACGCAGGTACCTGGTGGCGGCAGGCATATCGTAGCGCTCCCGATGTCGCTCTAAATCATCCCTCACGATGGAACTGGCGACAAGTTGCAGTCGAAAACCCGCTCCCGCCCAACTGTCTGAACGTGGGGTTCGGCGGGACCAATATGGACTGTCTGGATTTCTCACCTGCTCGTCCGGACGACCTTTGGGATAGCAATTTTCACGTGATGCGCGGGTTCTTTATCTCCAACGCGCAGAATCCCGGAAAAGGCCCACAGCTCACAACGGCTACCGCCGGCGATAAGTTGACGCTTCAGGCTCGTGTTTACAATTACAGCTTCGCGCCGATGCCTTCGGGCAGCGGCGTGCATGTTCGTTTCTATGTTCAGCGGTTGGACAAAGACAGGCACACGTTCATCGGTGACAGCATGCTCGTTAATGACGCCGACGTGGTGCTCTCACCGATTCCGCCCTTCAGCGACGACGATGGCGCGCCACTTAACTGGGTGCTGGCAAGCACCACTTTTGATACAAGTTCGTTTGAGAATAGTTACATCGTGTTCTGGGTCGTGGTGTGGATCGAGGATGCCAACGGGAACCTTGTGCCCGAGACCGCACGCCACGGATTGAAGAAAGTTCCCGGGGTATTGACATCGCTCGCCGACGTGCCGATCCAGCAATACAGCAACAACGTTGGATTCTACAATTCGGAATTCTTTGTTTTTCCCAAGCAGTCTGCTCTCGAGATAGCTCCGCGCAATGGGGAGCCCGCAGCGATTGACATCGGGAAAGTGGAGTTATCGGCTAATCGCATTTTGGCGGGTCAAACGCTTGATGTCTCGGCCGAGTTGTCGGCCACAAAGAACAGTGCGTCCGGGGTAACCGCGTTTTTCTATGACGGCGATCCCGACGCGGGAGGCACAATGATTGGGCTCGAACGTTCTCCCTATATCGGAGAGAACGACACGTACCAGGTGATGACGCCCTACTACGCGCGTGCGTGTGGTAAGCACCAGCTTTTTGTAGTGGTCAATAAGGACACGCCGGCGGAGGTTGTGCGGAGGTCGTCTTCAGTGATCGTCGATTGCGCGCACTGAGTCAGGCTTTGCCGAGTATTCGGCGATTCAAGGGATGAGCTGTACGGGCAGTTTTTGGAGGGATAGTGTTGCACCAAATCAAACCATACTCGTTGAAATTCAAAGTGGCTCTGGCTTATCTAGCATGCATGCCTCTGGCGGCGTTTGCAGCCAGCATCACGCTCCAAGGTCAATTCACGCTAGATGACAATGTGCAGCTTTTCGATCTCGTCGTCGCTCAAACGGGTTCCGTCGATATTCGCACGTACGGCTACGCCGGGGGCTCTACGACGACGGGAGCAGTGGTTCCCCGGGGCGGATTCGATCCGGTTTTGACGTTGTTTGATTCCGCGGGTGCTTTCCTTGCCGATAACGACGAAGGAGTCGGAGTTCCGGTCGATTCCGTAACCGGGGAAGCATCCGATGCGCGCATTACGACCACTTTGACAGCCGGCAGCTATATTGCGGCACTCACGCAATTCGATAATTTCAGCGCCGGAGATCTGGCTAACGGGTTTGTAGAAGCGGGGAATCCTCACTTCACCGCTGATCCCACCTTTACGACCGGGGGGCCTTGCCCTAGCCAGGTCTTTCGTGACATCTCCGGGACTGCCGGACGATGCCGAGATGGAAACTGGGCAGTAGATTTCGTCAATGTAGCCAGCGTGACAGAGCGAGCGCCGTCGTCGATACCGGAGCCGAGCAGCAGCCTGTTACTTGGCTGTGGTTTGATCGGGCTTGCTGTCGGATTTCGGAGTAGACGCCGAATTAAAGGGAGAACGACGAGGACAAAAAGAGGCGCTACCGTCACGTAGAGAGTTGCGAGACTTCGCCCGTTTCGAGGTCGATGAGACTGCAATTCCATTTTCCCTCGCTCAGGTCGAGGCGCGCGAGAGTGATGGGAAGGCGAAATCTGCGCGGGCCGGCGCTGCCCGGATTCAAGTAGGCGACTCCCGACCTGGTGGCGTACCCCGGCTTATGCGAATGACCAGAAATGACCAGGTCAAAGCCGGCCGTGGCGGGGTCGAGATCGAGATCCCCGGCGCTGTGCAAGACGAAGAGTTTTATACCTTCCAGTTCGACTGCCGCGGTGGCGGGCAGTGTCGAGGCCCAGCCGTCGAGATCTACGTTTCCCTTCACGGCGACCACGGGCGCAAGTTTCTCGAGCGACGGGAGAATTTGCTCGTTGCCGATGTCGCCCGCATGAATAAGCAAGTCCGAGCTTGCAAGGGCTTGGAGAGCTTCCTTTCTGAGGAGGCCGTGGGTGTCGGAAATGATTCCGATACGGTGGATATCCCTGCTCAAGAAGAAGCCTGCAGGGAGCGTGAATCGGAGCCGTCGAGCTTCGCGGCCTGACGCCAGATTTTGTCTTTCACCGATCTCAGAGTGAGATCGAGTTGTGGAGAGGGCATTTCGATGCCGGCCGCATCGAGGCTCACCTTGACGGCTTCGGCAACTGCAAACCCAACCGGCTTTTCGTCTTTCGCATCGGCGATCCAAACAAAGACAAGCAGGTCGACCGTGGAGGCGCCGAGATCGTTAACGACTACGGATGGCGGCGGGTCTGCCAGGACGCCGTTGATTTTGCCGACGGCACCCACGAGCACCTCCCTTGCCTTTGAGATGTCATCGGCATATCCGATGCCTACAGGGACATCGATTCTCGTTCTTCCATTGGTCGAGTGGTTTACCAGAATCTGGTTGAGGACGGTTTCGTTTGGGATGACGACCCAGGTATTGCTTCGTGTCTGGAGGCGAGTGGTGCGCATCGTGATCTCCGCCACGCGGCCGTTGTGTTCGGAGAGTGTAACCCAATCGCCGACATGAAAGGGTTTATCCCAGAAGATCAAGAAGCCGGCCATGATGTTGCTGAGGGCGTCTTTGGCGGCAAACCCGATGGTCAGTCCCACGACCCCAAGGCCTGCGAGCGCCGCGCCGACGTTGATGCCCAACTGACTGGCCGCCATGACTAGGCCAAGGGCGAGCACGGCGAAGCGGTACACGTTTATCACCATGCCGATAAGCGCTTCCTCGAACCCGGCTCTTTCGAGGAGACGCCGAATAGCAAGCCGGGTAATGCGGAAAGCGAGCCAGAAAAAGAGAACGATCAGAATGGCCGCTACCAGCGAGGGCAGCCACTCCACGAATTCCGTGATCAGCGCGCCTACATTCAGTCGTTCCCAAATCGGTTTAGCCGGCATCTACGTATGACGCTGGTTATCCGACGGATGTACAAGTGAATTCCAAGTCAGGAATCTGAGGGGTCGTTCCGGAGAGTGCCCAAATCCTGTAAAGTGTGAGAACTAGTTTGATCTACGAACACATATCAGGGAAGCAGCGCGAGCGGCACAATGTGCTGCCGGAAGAAGCCGGATCCCGGCCGACCCTGGCACGCACAGAATCACCGCTCCCAGCCGCTTCCCAAACGACATGGCCAACCCGACTTTCGCGGAACTGGTTGCTGCACCGGCTTCGCGATCCCATCCGCTGGCGATCGTCAAGCAGGACTGCATCGTTATACGGGACTCCGCTCAGCAGTCCTACACCATCGTTTCTTTGTTTCAGCTTTCGGGGATGAAGCGGGTTACCACGACCTACCCGGCCCTAATCGTAATTGCCTGCGCGGTTTTTCTGATCGCTGCAGCTGCGTTTTGCTCGAAGGAGGGTAGCGGGGCAGGTATCCCGCTGGCCTTGCTCGGCGCCTCTTTTGCGATCGGGTACTTTCTTACTCGAAAGGCGGCTTTGGTCTTCGTTGCCGGCTCCACTCATCTGGAGACTGCAAGTGGATCGCTCTCGGAAGTTGCTGCTCTGGTTGCCTCCGTGCAGCTGGCGCGGAAGCAGCTGTTTGAAAAAGCCTGAGACGATAACTCGAATCTTCCTATCAGGCGGTATGCCCGGCGGACCTCGCGAAATGCGCGATTCCGTATCCGGCACCGTCGTCGCGCAGCAGAGTACAAGATAATCCGAGCGCATCAAGCGAGCGGATCAATCCTTTTGGCGCTTTGTTTGGGTGATACTCGAGCGCAATCCGATCGACTCGCTCCAAACAAGCGGGGGATGACTCAAGTACCGGATATTCGCCGCCCTCGATGTCCATTTTGAGCAGGTCTATCGGCAGGTTTCCTACCGCATGGTCCAGGGGAATCAGCGAAACGGTGGTTCCGCCCTTACCGACCTCGCGGAACTGGGACCCGCAGTGCAGGTCGATGGTCGAAGTTCCGAAGGTCTCACCAAGAGCTGCCTGATAAATTTCGCAGCGCCCTGCAAAGCCATGCTCTGCAATCATCTCTCTCAATCGGCTGCAGCAGTCGGCGGCTGGTTCGATTGCTATCACCCGGGAGTGCGGCGCTTTCAACAACGAAAACAGGGTGAACGTGCCGATGTTAGCACCAGCATCAACAATCAATGTGTCCTCCGGCCGCACTCCATACGTGCCGGCGAAGAAGACAGACCAAAAGGTACGAAGATCAGCCAAAGTCTGAAAGGCGAAAGGACCAGTCTTGAGCCGGATCGAAAAAGGCATGCGGACCGGCAGCCCAAGGTAGGCGGAAGTCAGCTTGATCCAGTCTGGCGTAGCGGCACGAGCTTCCCAGATCTCAGAGGCTCTGCCGACGCTTTTGAATGCCTTAATCAGACGAGGAATGGTTGTTGCGCATTCAATGGTGCTGGTGTTATTCGCTTCGGCAATAGAGAGTTGACTCACTCGCAGTACCCCTTTTGGAAGGGCCTGAGGAGCCGATGGCGCCCGATACGCCGAAGCTTGAACACTTCTGACGTGGCTTTCTGGCAGGCAGCAGAAAGCGACGCTTACCTTGCGCGACTCGCAGGCCGTGAAAAGTGAAAGCTACCTTGAGGGAAGGAAGCCGCCCAGACGCTATCGACCAGCCAACGTAGGCGGTCGCAGGTTAACGCGAGGGCTGGACAGCCCCTGAGCTGCATGCAAATGTAACACGATTGTAGAATGGCGTACAAGCGGAGTTACGAGCGTGGCAGAGCTTACAGCTCAGTCTGCAAGGGTGGTGGACCTTTCAGTGAGATCGCGAAGGATGCCAGGCAGATTCTGAACGAAGGCCGACCTGGCTACGACCACATCGCAGCCCTTCTCCTGGGCGGCTCGCCTGAGATCCACCTGGACGTGGGAAACATAACCAATCACGGGGACGCCCCGCGTATCGTCGCTCCCCTTCAGAGCTGCAAGCAACGCCAGCGGTTCCGCCGCAGAGTCATTCAGGTCGACAATTATTCCGGCGGGCACCTTCCTCGCCTCTGCGAGCGCCCGGTCCTGTGACTTCACGAACACTGGTTCCAACCCCGCGCGCTTAGCGGCATCTTGAATCTTGACTGTGAACATCAGGTCACTCAGCAGGGCAACCACTCTTTGGGGCATGGGGAATCACCTTTAGCTTAGCTTTGTCGGCCAAAACCTAGCCGACACCTCTTGGCGCGCCTTATCATCAAAGGGAGCATGAGTGTTCTAGCGGCGGCCCCCCCGGAAGTGAACCCTTTACAGGATGCGATGCGGTTTGCCCGCCGCGTGCCTCCCTGTGCGATCGTCATTTTTGGCGCGAGCGGAGACCTCTCCAAGCGCAAATTGCTTCCTTCCTTGTACCGACTTTTTTACGAGCGGAGAATTTCGCAGAACTTCGCGGTAGTAGGGAGTTCCCGCACTCCCATGTCGGACGATGAGTTCCGGGACAAGATGCGGGACTCGGTCTCGAAGTTCCTGGAAGACGCGCCTTTCGACGAAGCTGTCTGGAAGTCATTTGCGCAGACTCTGTTCTACGTTCCGGGGGATATCAATAAACCCGAGTCGTATGAAGACCTGCGCAAGAGGCTCGAGGAAGTAGAGAAGAGTCATCAGACGGCCGGCAATGTTCTTTTTTATCTCTCAACGCAGCCTAGCTACTATGCCGAGGCTGTTCTGGCGCTGGGCGAGCACAAGCTGAACAAGGGGAACGGCTGGCGGCGCGTAATCATCGAAAAGCCGTTCGGGCACGATCTGCAGAGCGCGCGAAAACTGAACGAGGAAATACACAAGGTTTTCGACGAATCAGAGGTGTACCGCATCGACCACTACCTCGGCAAGGAGACGGTTCAGAACATACTCGCTTTTCGCTTCGGCAACAGCATGTTCGAACCTCTGTGGAATCGACGCTACGTAGACAATGTCCAGATCACGGCCGCTGAATCCATCGGGGTGGAGGGACGAGGAGGCTATTACCAGGAGGCCGGCGCGCTTCGGGACATGATCCAAAACCATCTCAGCCAAGTGATGGCCACTGTGGCGATGGAACCGCCCTCCCTCTTCGACGCGAGTAATGTTCGCGACGAACGAGCGAAACTGCTGCGCGCGGTTCGCGTGATGAAGCCCGAAGACGTGTCCAAGTACGCGGTTGCCGGGCAGTACGGGCCTGCCTTTGTTGGCGGCCAGGACCTGCCGGGTTTCCGGCAGGAAGCAAGCGTAAAGCCGGATGCCCAGACCGACACATATGCAGCAGTGACGTTTTTCATCGACAACTGGCGCTGGGCAGGCATACCGTTTTACATCCGCACGGGTAAGCGGTTGCCGAAGCGAGTCACCGACATAGCCATTCAGTTTAAAGCTCCCCCGCTCGGTCTGTTTACTCAAGAGACCAAAGCGGGGCCGCGCGAAGTTCGACCGAATTTGCTAGTTGTGCGCATTCAACCTGAAGAGGGTATTTCGCTCCGGTTTCTCTCGAAAAGCCCCGGCAGCGGGATGCGCGTGCGTCCTGTCTCCATGGACTTCAATTACGGTTCGAGTTTCGGTGAACGGACGCCAACCGCCTACGAGACTTTGCTGGTGGATGCGATGGCCGGCGATCCGACTCTATACACGCGGCAGGACATGGTGGATGCAAGCTGGCAGATCGTGCAGCCGATTCTTGACGTGTGGGCAAACTCGACGTTCGACTTTCCCAACTACGCTTCGGGCACCTGGGGTCCGAAGGAATCGGATGAGATGCTGGCACGACAGGGTCATACTTGGAGAATCCCATGAGCACCGCCGTAATTTCGCCCGCTCAGCCCGAGCAGATCTTAAAAGGGCTTGGAAAAATCTGGACTTCGCTTGGCGAAGAAGAAAAACAGCACGGTAAGCCGACTGTTCTGCGAGCCTGCGCGATGACTCTGATCGTCGCGACGGACGAGGCGGACGAGGGATATTTCGCATCGCAGACTATTTCTGAACTGATGCGCGAGCATCCAAGCCGGGGCATTGTACTTGCAGTTTCTGATCACTTTGAGGGGGAGCCTCAGGCCAGAGTGCTCGCCCAGTGCTGGAAACCCTTTGGCAAGGCTCAGCAGATCTGCTGTGAGCAGATTGAAGTGAAAGCGCGTTCGGAAAGCTGGCCCAAGGTGGGACCGATCTTGTTAGGCCTCATTGCAGCTGATCTTCCCGTGGTCTTTTGGTGCCGTCATGGAGCTGCCGCAACGCCTGAGATCACAGAGAAGCAGATGGATGGACTCTCGAGTGTGAGGGACCTGGCGACCAAAACCGTGGTCGATACACAGGGTCTTCCGACCAAGAGTGCATTTGAGCTTCTGACGAAGTGGCGCCAGCATGGTCGTGTCGTCGCCGATCTCGAGTGGACGCGCCTGACACCGTGGCGCGAGCCTATCGCGCATGTTTTCGACAACATGGCTCGGGAAAATAAGTTTTCTAGTTTTCGGGAGATCGAAGTTGCTTACTCGAACGAGAAGCCGCCCGCGGCCTGCTTCTATATGGGAGGCTGGCTATCGGCGCCCTACAAAGCTCATGTCGAGTTCAAACGGGTTGAAGGATATGGCGCTGGCCTTCACTCGGTGACTTTACGATCTGCTGACGAGACGATTTCTCTGGAGCGGACCGGTAAGGAATGCATGCGGATCTTTAGTACGAACGGGCGCGAGCGCCGGTACAATCATGCGGACCCGACCGTGACGACATTGCTGACCGAGGAGCTAAGCATCACCGGGCCGGATCCCGCATTTGACGGCGCTTATGGTCAGGCGCAGGAGCTTCTTCGTGAGTACTGGTAGAGGACCGGAGCTGCGGATTTCCGGAACTCCGGAAGAGGCTGCTCGCGAGTGTTCCAGCTACATCCTGACAACCTTGACTGAGTTGCTGAACGGGCAGCCCTCTGTGAGCCTGGCGATTTCAGGCGGCAGTACTCCGAAACTGCTATTTGCCGATATGGCCAAGGCAGGTTTCGACTGGTCTAAAGTGCATTTTTTCTGGGTGGATGAGCGATGCGTGCCGCCCGACAACAAAGAGAGCAATTTCAGACTCGCGAACGAGACGCTTCTTGCTCCCGCGCACATCCCCGCCGGAAACATTCATCGCATCTATGGAGAGCTGCCTCCTCCTGAAGCGGCCGAGCGGTACGTGAAAGAGATCTGTACATATTTCGGCGTTAGCGACGGCATTTTGCCCGCCTTCGACGTCGTACATCGCGGCATGGGGCCTGATGCTCACACAGCGAGCCTTTTCCCGGGAAGTCCGCTGGTTTATGACGAAACCGGGATTGCCACAAATGTCTGGGTAGAGAAGATGAAAATGGATCGGGTGACTTTCCTTCCGGGTCTTCTGACCAAGGCAAAACATACTGTTCTTCAGGTATCCGGTCCCGACAAGGCGGACGCCCTGCGGAATGTACTCAAGGAGCCGGAAGATTTCTCGAAGTACCCTTGTCAAATCGCGAGCCTTGATTCACGCGCCGTCTGGTATCTCGACAAAGCAGCTGCTGCGAAGCTGTAAGTGCGCTGCGCACCTGCAGTCATCGCTTGCGGCCTGCTGATAGGGTGCTCCGGAAGCCATATTCCTGCACCTCCTAAACCGCTCCGATCTTCGCTGAGTTTCAACCGGCTGCTATTCGCCGGAGACGTGATGTTCTCGCGCGGCGTGCGGGACGAGATGATCGCGTCCCACGATCCCGCGCTGCCCCTACGAAAAATTGCGCCGCTACTCGCTTCAGCCGATCTCGTTTTCGTAAACCTCGAGTCACCCTTTTCCGATCGCGGTTCTTACCATCAGCAGGGCTTGATCTTTCATGCCCCGCCGGATGCCGTCGCAGGGTTGCAGTTGGCGCACGTTGCCATTGTCTCTACAGCAAACAACCACTCTCGCGATTGCGGCGCGCACGGAGTCGATTTCACAGTGGAATGGTTGTGCGCGCATGGAATTGCAGCCGTGGGAAGCGGAGCATCGGAGGGTCAAGCTCATCGCGGCATCATTCTTGAGCGAAACGGAGTGAAGTTCGGGTTTCTCGGATACACCTACGATCAGCAAAATGGAAACTGGCGAGATATCGATCCCCGCATCGCAATCACTGACACAGTTGCTCTAACGGAGGATGTACGGGAGTTGAGGAAGCGTTCGGATGTTGTAATCGTTTCGATGCACAATGGCATCGAGTACACGACGAAGCCGACCCAGAGACAAATCGATTTCGCTCATGCGGCTATTGAGGCCGGCGCCACACTCGTGATCGGTCACCATCCTCACGTCATTCAACCGACAGAAAGATATCGCCGAGGGCTGATCTTTTACTCGCTGGGAAACTTTGTTTTCGATCAATTTCAGCGCGAAGCTACCCAGCATGGCGAAATCGCCGAAGTAGATTTTCTCGGGAAGGGCGTACTTGTTTCGAACCTTTGGCCGGTGAGAATTACTCCCACCGGCCCTCAAATCGAATAGAGGTCGATCAGCCGCCAGTCGGCTGCTCAATGTGGCCGCCGAATTTGTACCTCATGGCCGAGAGTACTTTATCGGCAAACGTATGCTCCTCGCGCGAGCGGAACCGGGTGAACAGCGCGGAAGCAAGCACTTCGGCCGGAACTGCTTCTTCTATGGCGGCGTTGATCGTCCAGCGGCCTTCGCCCGAGTCCTGCACAAAACCACTGAAATTGGAGAGATCAGAATTCTCCGCCAAAGCCATTGCTGTCAAATCAAGCAACCACGAACCGATAACGCTGCCGCGGCGCCAGAGCTCCGCAATATCGGCGATGTTGAGGGTGTAGCGCTCGTTTTCGGGAAGCTCGTTGGAATCCTTTTTTTTCAGGATGCCGAGACCCTCGGCGTAGGCCTGCATGATGCCGTACTCGATGCCGTTGTGAACCATCTTTACAAAGTGCCCCGATCCGGGAGGCCCGGTGTGGAGATAACCCTGTTCGGATGTGCCGCCCATCTTCTCCCGGCCTGGCGTTCGATCGATGTTTCCGATCCCGGGCGCGAGCGTTTTGAATATCGGCTCGAGATAGTTGAAGGCTTCGTCATCCGCGCCGACCATCAGACAGTAGCCGCGCTCCACGCCCCACACGCCGCCGCTTGTGCCTGCATCCACGTAGCGGATGCCCTTCTTTTTGAACTCGGCGGCACGCCGGATATCGTCTTTGTAGAAACTGTTGCCGCCGTCGATGATGTGATCTCCCCCTTCCATAGCTGCCGCAAGTGTCTGCACGGTGTCTTCGGTGGGTTTACCGGCGGGCACCATGACCCAAACAGCTCTGGGCTTGGGGAGTTTCTTTACCAGGTCTTGTAGTGAACTTGATCCTGCCGCTCCCTCACCGACCAGCTTCTTGACGTTTTCGGCGTTCAGATCGAAGACGGTACATTTGTGGCCGCCCTTTTCGAGCCGCCGCACCATGTTCGCTCCCATGCGTCCTAATCCAACCAGGCCAAGTTCCATTCTTTCTCCTCGCTAAGCAGAAGTTCGCACACCTATTCTGGCTTACTTCCTTATCGTCCTATGAAATTCGTGCGACCGGACCGTGTTTCAAGACGCTTCTTCTTTGTGCTCTTGGTCACGGTTGTCTTAACGTTTCCGGCTGCAATCGACAGCACGTCACGAGGGTAGCAGTTATAGCGAAGGGGAGAATCTTCTCACGCGTGGAGTGTTGAACCTGGGGACGAGTATTTCGGCTCAGGTAGCGATTAGTGTCTGTAAGACGCGACCAGGAGATCTCCCGGCTGTGGCGTGACCGCGGCGCTAGCAAAGCTGACGATATTGCCGGCCAGCGTGTAGTCGCCATTCTGATTGAGCAGGACACCATTTTTGTATAACTTCAGACTTAGAGCCGGGCTGGGCGCTGTGGCTAGAGTGAAACTCAAGTTGCTGCCATCGATCGTTCCGGCGGGCGTCTCAGCATCGGTAAAGCTAGCAAGCGGAGCAGAGCCGGGGATTCGGTAGTAAGCGGTAATCGTGTCGGTGATTCGAGGAACGCTGGCCGGCAAGAAGGTTAAAGCCGAACCGCTGACCGAATAATCGACGCCCGGAGTCTGCAAGAGTCCGTTGCGGTAGACGGAAAGGCTTCCCGAAGACGGGATGTGCGAGAGAGTAAACCCAGTGTTGGTTCCGTTCAACGTGCCGGAAGGCGATTCGCTGTCCACAAATGCGGCAGTCGTGCCGGCTGCCATACCGGTCAAGCTCAGGTTGTTTAGCTGGGTCGTCAGCGCTGCGATAGACAAGTTGATGCTTGCCAGGTCAGCGCTGAGACTGACTACTTGGGTTATCGAGATGGGTAGCGTGGCATATTGGCCGCCGCCCGAACCGCTGCTGCCGCCCGTCCCTGTACCGCCACCAGTGGAACCGCCGCCACCGCTCTGGGTCGTCGACGTTCTTACAGTGCTGATGGTGAGGGGAGTGGAACTGGGGGGCACCTGCCACGTTTCGGTCCAGGTAATGAGACCACTGTTCGAGTAATAGGCAGCCTGATAGAAGCTACTGGAGGAGGCTGTGGTGGTTGGAACGAGAAGTACCGAGAGAGCCCCGCTGTATATGTGGGCGGAGGTGCTTAAGGGAGCCGTTGTTCCGGAATTAGATCCTGTTGAACCGTTCCAGGTTATAACCACCGTTCCGTTGAAAGGCGAACCGTCGGCATTTGCGACCGTGTCTCGAATCTGAGTCAGAGTCGATTGCGCAAATGCGGCTTGAACAGCGAGAAGTGAGCAGATCAACAGTACAGGGAGCGGCTGGCGAGTTTTTACCATAGTGCCTCAGTCAGTGTGAAGTCAGACATCATTGCGGGCGACTTCAGTCAAGCATGCGGATGCGTTTCGATTGCGCCGTGTAAAGGCCTGCAAACGTGCGTGGGTACGCGTAAACGACTGAAGCGGAGACTTTTAGAAAGAGTTCAGAAAAGATGTCGAACGCTGTGACCGCGTTGCCGCGCGGCTTAGTATCAAATCAAGCGGCCGCCTGTGCGGTCAATCCGTTCCGCCTTCAGGTATGGCTGAAGAGTGGCCGGTATGAGTACGCTGCCGTCTGCCTGCTGATAGTTCTCGATGATCGCTACCCAAGTCCTGCCTATCGCAAGGCCGCTCCCGTTGAGCGTGTGCACAAAATCAGTTTTAGCTTTCCCGCCCTTCATTCGGATCATGGCTCGGCGCGCTTGGAAAGCCTCGTAGTTCGAGCAGGACGAGATCTCTTTGTAGGCGTTCTGGCCAGGGAGCCAGACTTCGATGTCGTAAGTCTTGGCGGCGCTGAAGCCGGTGTCAGCTGTACATAAGACGACGGTGCGATAGGGCAAACCGAGTCGCTCGAGCACCGATTCGGCATCCTGGGTCAGCCTTTCGTGCTGCTCGACGCTCTGTTCAGGTGCGGTGAACTTGACGAGCTCTACCTTCTGAAATTGATGTTGCCGGAGAATTCCGCGAACGTCACGGCCATAGGAGCCGGCTTCGCTTCTGAAACAGGGAGTATAAGCGCAGAGAGAGAGCGGAAGCGTGTTGCGATCGAGGGTTTCATCCCTGAAAAGATTCGTCAGGGGCACTTCAGCAGTGGGAGCCAGCCAAAGATCTTGCCCTTCGCAGCGGAAGAGATCTTCGGCAAACTTCGGTAGTTGTCCCGTTCCGAACAGGCTCGCAGAATTCACCAGGAAGGGCGGCAGCACCTCCTGATACCCGTGCTCGCGTGTATGCACGTCGAGCATGAAGTTCGCCAACGCTCGTTCAAGTTTCGCGCCCAAGCCCCAGTAAACCGGGAAGCGAGCTCCTGCGACCTTGGCTCCGCGTTCCGGATCCAGGATGGCGAGGTCCGGGCCGATCTCCCAATGCGGCTTGGCTGTGAACGCGAAATCCGGAGGGGTGCCGCGGCGCCGGAGCTCCACATTTTCGCGCTCGTCGCCACCAACGGGTACGCTCTCCTGAGGCAGATTAGGAACGCGCGCCAGGAAGTCCCGAAACTCGCCCTCCATCTTGCCAACTTCCTCGTCGAGCTGGGTAATACGATCGCCGATCGCGCGAACCTCTTGCTGTTGCTGAGCGGTGTCTGCCCCCGATTTTCGCAGCTGGCCTATTTGAACAGTTGCTTGATTGCGCTCCGCCTTCAGGCGCTCGGTTTCAGTAAGCGTTTGACGGCGTCTCTGGTCAAGTTCTTCAAAACTTGCTACGTCGAGTTGGTAGCCGCGCGTGGCCAAGCGTTCGCGAATTAGATGTAGGTTGTTACGAAAGAAGTTGAGGTCGTACATCCGCGTCAGGCACGGTCCTGGAGCGGCACCCACTCCTGGCCTTCTGCCGCTCCCGTGTAGTCCGCCCGCGGCCGGATGAGCCGGTTATTCCGGTACTGCTCAAGGACGTGCGCAGTCCACCCTGACATGCGGCTGATCGCAAAAATGGGAGTGAACAGGTCAACCGGAATACCTAGCGAGTAGTAGGTCGAGGCAGAGTAGAAGTCCACGTTGGCGTTCAGGCCTTTGAGCTCGCGCACGGTCTGCTCGACACAAGTAGATTTCTCGTAAAGATCCAGATGGTTCGTGCGCTTGCCCAACTCCTCGCTCATCTTCTTGAGGTGCACAGCTCGTGGATCTAGAACGTGATACACGCGATGTCCAAAGCCCGGAATCTTTATCTTCTTCGCAAGATCATCCTTGACCCTGGCCATTGCGTCATCGCTCGATTTAGTTGAAAGAAGCAGCTGAATAACGGCTTCATTCGCGCCACCGTGTAACGGACCTTTGAGGGCACCGATTGCGGAGGTTACGGCAGAGTAAATGTCCGACAGGGTGGCCGCGGTCACCCTGGCCGCGAACGTTGACGCATTCAGCTCGTGATCGGCGTGCAGGATCAGAGCCAGATCGAAAACCTGCTCCATGATGTCGTCCGGTTTCTTGCCGGTCAGAGTGTAAAGGAAGTTCGCGGAATAGCCGAGTGACGGGTCGCCTGCAACCAGCTCTTTGCCATTACGGAGACGGTCGAAGGCGGCGACGATCGAAGCCACGCGCGCCATCAGTTTCACGGCCTTCTTCTCGTTAGCGGCTGGCGAATTATCTGCCGCGAGCGGATCGTAAAGGCTCAGCATAGAAACGGCAGTCCGTAGTACGTCCATCGGCGAACTGCCCTGCGGTACACGCTTCACGAAATCGAGAATTTCGGCGGGTAATTCGCGCTCGGCGACGAGGGAGGACCGCAGCTGCTGCAATTCACTCTGGTTGGGTAGTTTACCGTTCCAGAGAAGATATATGACTTCTTCGAAATTTGCGTTATCTGCGAGGGTGTGGATGTTGAACCCCTGATAGCTTAGGATGCCCTTGTCGCCATCGATAAAGCAGATTTTGGAAGTAGTTGCAACAATTCCTTCCAGGCCTGCACTTGCGGTCGCCATTAAACTTTCGATCTCCCGCTTTGATTCTATATAATTCGCCTGACAATCGATGCGGCGCGTGTGTCTACCGCAGCGATTGCACAGAGGCGATAATACGAATGGTGACATCCTCAGTACACGCTCTTCCGACGCAGGCCGCCCCGGTCTCTGTACCCGAAGAACTGGGGCGAGAAGCACTCATTCGCGCGTATCGATTGATGTACTTGTCGCGCTGCCTGGACGACCGGGAAATACTGCTCAAGCGCCAGAATAAGATCTTCTTTCAGATCAGCGGGGCGGGGCATGAAGCGGTGCAAGTGGCCGCGAGCATGGTGCTCAAGCCGGGGTTCGACTGGGTAGTTCCCTATTATCGGGATCGCGCACTGCTACTCAGTCTGGGAGAGACACCGGAAGAGATGCTGCTGCAGGCAGTCGGGGCAGGCCGGGACCCGAATTCGGGAGGGCGGCAGATGCCCTCTCATTGGTCCTCCCGGGCATTAAACGTAATTAGCGGCTCTTCCCCAACCGGTACTCAGTTTTTACATGCAGCGGGTTGTGCTCAGGCCAAAAACTATCTGCGGCCGGATAGCGATGAGATTACGCTGGTGTGCTCCGGAGAAGGCGCCACGAGCGAGGGCGAGTTTTGGGAATGCATGAACATCGCCTGTCTCGATCGTTTACCACTGCTTGTTCTTGTCGAAGATAACGGGTACGCGATCTCCGTACCCGTTGAGCGGCAGACGGCAGGCGGGAACGTGGCTCGCCTTCTCGAAGGATTTCCGGGCTTACTGCGGGAAGAGGTGGACGGTACCGATTTTCTCGCGTCATACGTGGCGATGAAGAAGGCCGCCGCGTATTGCCGGGCAGGGCACGGTCCAGCTCTTGTGCATGCCTCAGTGACTCGGCCCTACTCGCACTCGTTATCCGACGACGAGCGTGTTTATAAGAGTTCCGCCGAACGAGCGGAGGAGGCGAGGCGCGATCCCTTAAAAGTCTTTCCGGAGTTTCTGCTGCAGGAAGGGATACTGGACCGCGAAGCGCTTGACAATATAACGCGCGAGATCGACGCCGAAGTAGCCGAGATCTCGCAGACGGTTCTGAGGGAAGCGCCCCCGGAGCGGGGTTCAGCGTTCCGGTACCTTTACTCAGGAACGGTGGATCCTTGCTCTGCTGTATTTCGCGCCGACCCTGCTTTCCAGGGCGAGCCGCGCACCATGGTGGACGCTATCAACCAGACGCTGGCCGAAGAAATGCGGCGGGACCGGCGCGTTCTCGTGTTCGGCGAAGATGTGGCCGATTGCAGCCGCGAAGAGTTTCTCTCGGAAGTGAAAGGCAAGGGAGGCGTCTTCAAGGCCACCGCCGGACTGCAGCGCGAATTTGGCAGCATGCGGTGCTTCAATACGCCGATTGCGGAAGCCGGCATTGTGGGCCGCGGCATCGGTCTGGCGGTACGCGGGCTGAAGCCAGTGGCGGAGATCCAGTTCTTCGATTACATTTGGCCTGCCATGATGCAGATTCGCGATGAGCTCGCGAATATGCGCTGGCGCTCGCACAACGAGTTTGCTTGTCCGATGGTGATCCGCGTGCCCATCGGAGGCTATCTGACCGGTGGCGCTATTTATCACAGCCAATGCGGCGAGGTGGCGTTTACACATATTCCCGGGCTGCGCGTGGTGTTTCCTTCGAACGCGCTCGATGCGTGTGGTCTTCTGCGGACAGCGATTCGTTCGGACGATCCGGTTCTTTTCCTGGAACACAAAAAGCTCTATCGCGAGCCGTACAACCGCGCTCCCCATCCGGGCGTTGATTTCACTATCCCGTTCGGGAGCGCGAAAACTGTGAAGCTTGGCCAGAATCTGACGATCCTGACGTATGGCGCGTTAGTCCAGAAGTCTTTGCAGGCGGCGCTGCAGCTCGAGCAGTATAGACGAAATGTTTCGATCGAAGTCATCGATCTTCGCAGCCTTTCTCCCTATGACTGGCGAACCATCAGCGAGTCCGTCAGGAAGACCAGCCGCGTTCTGATTGCGCATGAAGACACGCTCTCGTGGGGTTATGGATCCGAGATCGCGGCCAGAATAGCGGGCGAGCTATTCACTGACCTGGACGCCCCCGTTGGAAGGGTGGCTGCTCTCGATACCTGGGTGGCGTACAACCCGCAAATGGAAGATGAGATCCTGCCGCAGGTTGCCGACATCGTGCGCGAAGGCGAACGTCTACTGGGCTTTTAGCGCACGGCGGGCACCGCTGCGGTCTCGCTTTTCCGCAGACCCATCAATGCCGCCGCACTAAGCAGAAGCGGCAGCGTGGCTATCCAAACTACTTTCGGATAGAGGTTGTGGTCTCCCATTTTGCCGATGAGCGGCGAGATGACTGTCTGCAGCACCCCGAATGCACCCGTCAAGGCCGAGATCGCGAGACCGGACCGCGCAGCTCCGAAGATGTCGATCGGCAGCGCGTATATATTCACACTGCCCGCGACAGAGAAGAAGAAGCTGAGCGAAATCCCCGCCGTCGCCCAGCCCGCACTCGGCGCGAGTGGAAGAAACAAAGCGAACATCGAGCAGATCGCGCTGACCCACACTGCTCGCCGCCGCGCGCCTGCCGGATCCGCGCCGCGCTTTATCCAGTGAAGCGAAAGCCAGCCTCCGAAAAAACCACCCAGATTCGAGAAAACAGGCGGGATCCATAAGTAATGCGCAGCCGCTCTCAGCGTGATGTGCTGGACGTGTGTGAGGTACAGCGTTGTCCAGTTCGACCACAGCGAGTAACCGGTCATCCAGAATAAGTTCGCGACTACTAGAAGAAGAAGGTTGCGATCCCGGAGGATGCCCATGCTGTTGCGCTCTGCAGGAATGGCAGAAGTGAACTCAGTCTCGCGGTAGCGCGCCGGGATGACCCGGTTTACGCCCAGCCAGACTGGAATCCAGACCAGACCAAGCACGCCGTTGATAACGAACGGTTCGCGCCAGCTATGTGACAGGGCGAAGACGATCCAAAGGGGTCCGATCACGCCGGCCAAACTCAAGCCGATCTGGTTCGCCGCTGCTCCAAGCGCGCGTTCTTCGGGTTTTAGGTAGATCCCGTTGAGTTTTCCTACGGCTGGTACACCTGCCGATTCACCGAATCCCAACGCCGCCCGGCAGACCGCCAGGCCCCCAAACGTTCGTACGAGCCCGTTCGCTACCGCCGCCAGAGACCACCATGTAACTGCGGCACAAGTTGTGCGGTTTATGCCGAAGCGATCGAGCAGCCATCCCGCGATAAGTGAACTGGCCGCGTAGGTGATCGAAAAAGTCGAAATCAGAAAACCGAACTGTGTCTGGCTGAAATGTAGTTCGGCCATCATCAGGGGAGCGAGGAGGCCGAGCAAATTACGGTCCAGGTAGTTTAGTGTCGAGGAAACGATAAAGAAACTAACTGCCACCCACCGAAGAGAGAAACTAGAAGATGTAGAGCCCAAGTACCCATGATCAGGCAGAGCGGTTTGAATCGTCGTCGTTTGCTTCGGAATGCCGCGTTAGCTGCCGCCGCCGGAACCTTGAATGCGAAATCTGGGGAACCGGTAGAGTGGAACGGCTCCATAAGCGACGTGGGCGGCCTTCGAGTGGGTCATTTCACCGATAGCCGCAAGCCTACCGGTTGCACAGTAGTTCTTTTCGATAAGGGAGCGGTGGCGGGCGTGGACGTGCGCGGCTCCGCTCCGGGCACTCGCGAGACAGATCTACTCAATCCATTGAACACAGTCGAGCGGGTGAATGCGATCGTGCTTTCGGGCGGAAGCGCGTTCGGTCTTGATGCGGCGAGCGGGGTGATGCGATACCTGGAAGAGCATGGCCAGGGATATCGGGTCGGTTCAGTCGTGGTTCCCATTGTTCCGGCAGCGATATTGTTCGACTTGAATGTGGGTGATCCTAAGATACGTCCAGATGCAACGGCAGGATACTCGGCGTGCCAGGCGGCTGTGTCTGCGCAGGTTCCGGAAGGCAATGTAGGAGCGGGCGCCGGCGCAACGGTCGGAAAGTTCTTCGGATTGGGTTCCGCCATGAAGGGCGGTCTTGGGACGGCAAGCATCCATATAGGCGACACAGGTTTAGTGGTGGGCGCCATTGTCGCAGTGAATGCGGTGGGCGATATATTCAATGCGGAGACCGGGAAGACCCTGGCAGGCTCGCTCACAGCTGATGGTAGGCAATTTCGGGGAAGTGGAAAGCGTGTCGCGGCGGGCGCGCTGCTTGCCCAGCGCTCAGATGGTCCGCATGCCGGGGGTAACTCGACGATTGGCATTATCGCTACCAATGCCGCTATGACCAAAACGCAGATGGCGAAGGTTGCCCAAATGGCGCATGATGGGCTGGCGCGCAGTATCAATCCTGTTCACACCGCCGCCGACGGTGACACGATCTTCGCGGCTGCCACTTGCGTTGCCGATGCGAAGGTGGATGTCACGACCGTGGGAGTAGTTGCCGCAGAAGCCATGGCGCGAGCGGTGCATCGAGCAATACTCGCTGCAACGAGTATTCCCGGGTACCCGGCATATCGCGATTTGCCGGCAAGCCTCCGCTGATCGCCGGTCTTCTCGATCTCACAAGCGTCCCTACCATCTGATGCTGCGCGCCTGGACCGTCTCCGGATCTATATTCACAGTTTCCTCGTGTTGCGATGAGCCGTTGGCGAGCAGGATGTGATGGACTCCGCTCGAGAGATGAAGCGTGACGGGTGTCCTTCCAAAGGGTTGACCGTCGACCGTCACATTGGATCCGCCCGGCACTGAAGTGAGAACGAGAACGCCCGTGCTTCGAGAAAGGGGTATGTAGAGACTACTCGTCCCGGGCAGAACGAAGATGCGGCGCTCCGTCGTGTAGCCGTCCATTTGTGCTGTCAGGGTGTGACGGCCGGTAGGGAGGGCCATCGTGCATGGTGCGTTGCATCGCGCGTCAGATCGGCTATCTACGACGATGCGGGCGCCGGAGGGCGAGCTGAGCAGATCGATGTCGGCCATGCTGGCGACAGAAGCAGGAGACGGCGTGGCCGGCACGATAACTCCGCGTTGGTGAGTTTGCAAGCCCTGTGATTCGGCGGGCGCGGCCTTATCGCGATCGCGCGGCGCCTCTAAATTGCGCGGCTTCGGCGGAACAGCTGCAGGGGGCGGGGAAGTTGATGCTTTGTTCTCACTGCTCGCCACTTTGCTTCGCACGGGCGCCGGCCGGGGGTCTGACTGCGTCTCGAGTTGCACCGGGATGGCTGAACTCGAATTCAAGCGCACTATGAAAACCACGGCCGCGGTGACGGCAAAACAAAGGACTACAATCCAGGCGAGCTTACTTCTGGCGGCACCGGACTGTTTAAGCGACCTTGGCGTATCCGTGGTGTCGGAGAGGGCCGCAGGCGCAGACGCCGACACGCGCGTTGTTCTTGCAGGGCGTGGATGGTCGGGCTGCGCGGGGACCGGCGACTCGGCGAGGGCGATCGAGAGTGCCCCGATGAAATCACTCGCGGAAGCAAACCGGTCCTCCGGTCTTTTCGCCAGCGCACGCGTCATTACCTTGCCGACCGTCGCGCTCAGAGCGGGATTCGCCATGTCGATCGGCACCGGATTTTCCGTGCAGATCTTGTGCAGTAGAGCAGGAAGGGTTTCAGCGGCGAACGGCTTATTGCCGCACAATAATTGGTAGACCACGACGGCGAGCGAAAATTGATCGGATCGACCGCTGACCGAGAGCCCTGCAATCTGTTCCGGGCTCATGTAACTCGGCGTTCCCGTCAGATTGCCGCTGTGGGTTGTCTCGTCGGAGATCGGCTTCGCGACACCGAAATCGGTGATTTTGGCGATCCTCTCCCCGCCCCATGTCGGTTCGGAGATGATGATGTTCGCGGGTTTCACGTCCCGATGAATGATGCCTTTGCGGTGCGCATAATCGAGCGCTTCCGCCACTTGCCGCAGGTAAAGCAGGAGTTCTTCGGCCGCCGGGAGCTGGCGAAGAGTCAGCATTGTCTCCAACGAGCGGCCAGGCACGAACTCCATTACGATGTACGCGAACTCATCCTGCTCGAGGACGTCGTAGACCGTTACGATGCTGGGGTGAGAGAGGGTGCCAGCCGATTGCGCCTCTCGTAATAATCGTTCGCCGACACGTTGCCGAAGCTCAGAATCCGTCAGATCCGGCAAATGAATGGTCTTTATGGCAACTGTGCGACCGATGGCGGGATCGAGCGCCTTGTACACGACTCCCATTGCGCCGCGGCCGATTTCTCCCGCAATCTGATAACGGCCAACCGGGTTCACCGCTTACAGTATAGCGATGCAAAACCACCGTAACTTTAGGAAAATACAGGCCCGTGTGGCCAAACCGGGCCCTGTTGTTACGATGAAGATACCCCATGATTCCAGAGGTGATCGAAGAAGGACTGACCTTTGATGACGTCCTTCTGCAGCCTGCCTACAGCCAAGTTACTCCTGCTGAAGCAGATACGACAACGTGTCTCACCCGAACTATTGAGCTGAAAATCCCCATCATCAGCGCTGCCATGGACACCGTAACGGAGTCTCACATGGCAATTGCATTAGCACAGCAAGGGGGGATCGGCATCATTCACCGCAATATGCCGATCGAGAAACAGGCCGAAGAAGTAGACCGCGTGAAGCGCAGCGAGAGCGGGATGATCGTCGACCCCGTCACCATCGAGCCCGAGCGGAAGATCTCAGAGGCGCTGGAGGTCATGAGCCACTACCGGATCTCCGGCGTGCCCGTGACGAAAAATGGCAAGCTGGTTGGGATTCTGACCAATCGCGACCTTCGCTTCGAGACCCGTTATGACTTGCCCATCGAAGAGGTCATGACCAAAGATAGTCTGATCACGGTTCCGGTGGGCACCACGCTCGAAGAAGCGGAGAAGATTCTTCACCAACATCGGGTGGAGAAGCTGCTGGTCGTCGATGACCACTTCGCTCTCAAGGGACTGATCACGGTCAAAGACATTCAAAAGAAGTTGAAGTATCCGAATGCCGCTAAAGACGGGCAAGGCAGGCTCCGCGTTGCAGCAGCCGTTGGTGCGACGGGCGACTTTCTCGAGCGAGCGCAAGAGCTGGTTCGCAACAAGGTCGATGTCGTAGCCATCGATTCTGCCCATGGCCACAGCCAACGCGTGATGGACGCCATCAAATCCATCAAACGTGTATGCCCCGGGGTGCAGGTGCTGGCGGGGAATGTGGCGTCCTACGAAGGGGCGCGCGACCTGATTAAGTTGGGCGCGGACGGCATCAAGGTAGGGATCGGACCGGGTTCGATCTGTACTACGCGCGTGGTTAGCGGAGCAGGTGTTCCGCAGATCACGGCCATTGCCCAATGCTCGCGTGCTACCCGGGAAGCAGGCATCCCCCTCATTTCGGATGGCGGTGTTAAGTACTCGGGCGACGTGACTAAAGCAATTGCCGCCGGCGCCGATTCGGTGATGATCGGTAGCCTGCTGGCTGGAACGGACGAAAGCCCGGGTGAAACGATCCTGTACCAGGGCCGCACTTTCAAGAGCTATCGCGGGATGGGTTCTATCGGCGCGATGCCTCAGGGCAGCTCTGATCGTTATGCGCAATCCGCGAACGGCAAGCTTGTGCCTGAGGGGATCGAGGGCAGGGTGCCATACAAAGGCCCGCTCGCAGAGATGAGCTATCAACTTGTCGGCGGTCTGCGCGCCGGCATGGGGTACTGCGGTTGCAAAACGATTGCGGAACTGCAGGAACGAGCGCGATTCCTGCGCGTCACGGTGGCCGGCTTGCGTGAGAGTCACGTGCACGACGTGATCATTACCAAAGAAGCTCCTAATTATCGCCTGGAGTAGCAGTTCTTGCGAGAGCTTCACCTCACTTACTTGTTTGCCTGATCCATTCTTTACGTTCTCGCCCTAGATTCACTGGACACCTTCTCGGGCTTGTAACTACTTGCGGCAGATCCGTGTCCTTTATCTGCGAGTAGCTATCGTTGCTTCCTGACCATGTCTTACGCCGAGTGTATAGACACCAACATCCCCGCTCGGATGGACCGCCTGCCTTGGAGCCGGTGGCACGTGCTGGTGGTGATTGCCCTGGGCATAACGTGGCTGCTGGACGGACTGGAGGGAAACCTGGCAGGGTCGCTGGCCGGGATCCTGAAACGTCCGGATACGCTCGGGTTTACTGACGCGAAACTGGGGCTCAGCTCGACGTACTATTTGATCGGCGCGGTAACGGGCGCGCTCGTGTTCGGATATCTGACGGACAGATTGGGTCGAAAGAAGCTCTTCAGCATTACGCTTCTCCTGTACCTCTCGGCCACTCTCGGGACCGCCTTTTCCTGGAATTTCGCCAGTTTCACTCTGCTTCGCGCCTTGACCGGCGCCGGTATCGGCGGCGAATACGCGGCGGTTAACTCCGCCGTTGACGAACTGATTCCTGCTCGCATGCGCGGGCAAATCGATCTGATCATCAATTCCACTTTCTGGGTAGGAGCCGCGCTCGGTTCGGGAGCTTCGCTGCTGTTGCTCGATACCGGCTGGTTCCCGCCTGCTCTGAGCTGGAGATACGCTTTCGGGATTGGCGCTGCGATCGGTGCGGTCATTCTTTTTATGCGTCAATGGGTCCCGGAAAGCCCGCGTTGGCTGATGATAAAAGGCCGGGAGAGTGAAGCAGCCGCTATCGTCGACGGCATCGAGAGCTCCATTTCGGGCGGTCATCCTGAAAGTCTCGCACCCGCGAATCGCAACATCAAAATCGTCGCGCGGGAGAGTACTCCGCTCAAAGGAATCTGGGACGCAATGATTCATCGCCATCCATCGCGGTCTCTGCTCGGCTTTGTGCTTATGGTCACGCAGGCGTTCTTTTACAATGCGGTGCTCTTCACATATGGACTGGTCTTGCTGAGGTATTATGCCGTTCCTGCCGAGAAACTTGGCTTGTACCTTGTTCCGCTGGCGCTCGGAAACTTTATCGGACCGCTCACGATTGGAAAGCTCTTCGACACAGTGGGGCGCAAGCGCATGATCTCGATTACGTATATCGCCTCGGGGGTTCTGCTTGCGTTGACCGCATGGCTTTTTCGGCTCGGCGTACTCAGTTCGATCACCCAAGCCATTTGCTGGAGCCTGATCTTCTTTGTTGCTTCTTCGGCCGCCAGTGCCGCTTATCTGACGGTCAGCGAAATCTTTCCCCTCGAGATTCGCGCCGTTGCAATCTCTATTTTCTACGCATGCGGAACCTTAGCGGGCGGCGTTTTCGGGCCCGCATTGTACGGATATATTGTTGGAACCGGTTCGCGATTGCTACTCTTCTGGGGCTATATAGCGGGCGCAGTTGTCATGGCAATGGGCGGGCTTTTCGAAATATGGATGGGTGTAAACGCTGAAGGCAAGTCGCTTGAAGACGTTGCACGGCCACTCGCCTGCCAGGATTGATCCCTGCCGGACATGAGTTCAACGCCTGTGACTGCGAGCAAAACAAGAAGTCTGCGGGCGCTCGACGCGCTGAACTTTTGCAATGCAGGTATTCAGACGGGACTGGGTCCCTTCATGTCCATCTTCTATACGGCCGTACGTCATTGGAACCCTGGACAGATCGGCACGCTTCTGGCATGCCAGTCGCTGTCTGGTATTGCCCTGCAAACCTTGGTCGGAAACTGGGTGGACGAGTCGCATCACAAACGCATCCTTACAGCAGCCGCGGGCGCGGTGGTCGCGCTGGGCGCCGTGGGAATTGTGCTTCTTCCGAGCTTCACTCTTCAAGTGATCGTTCAGCTTGTCATCGGGATGGCTGTCACCATCTTCCCTGCAGCAACGGCCGCCTTCGCGCTCGGCATGGTTGATCAGTCGAAGCTTTCGGTGCGCATTGCGCGGAACGAGACTTTCACCCACTCTGGGAATGTTGCCTTTGCCGTAGTAGCTGGTGCTATAGGGACGCTTCTCGCTATGCAGGGAATCTTCTTCGTGGCTGCCCTATTCGCGCTCGGCATGGCTCCGGCGGCCCTTTTCATCAGAGAGCAGGAGGTAAGCTTCGAAGCCGCGCGTGGCGGGACCGAAACGCAGAACGGTGTCGTAGAACGCCGTAGTTTCCGTGAGCTGCTGACCGACAAACGCATCCTCACTTTCACATCAGCGGTAGTTCTCTTTTATCTTGCCAACGCGGCTACTCTTCCGCTGGTAGGTGAGATCCTCACACAAGGGAAGAAGGGACACCAGTCGGCTTGGCAGGTCGCTGCCGCTGTAATTGTGGCGGAGTCCGTCATGGTGCTGGTGGCGCTTTGGGCCGGCAAAGCCGCCGATAAATGGGGACGAAAGCCGCTGTTCCTGATTGGTTTTGCCATACTCGCTCTTCGTAACGCGCTGACGGTCGTAAACCACAATGAGTTCTACCTGATCGCGCTTCAGGTCTTCGACGGTGTGGCCATGGGCTTATATGGTGTGCTATTGACTCTGGTAACGGCCGATCTTGCGAGAGGCACGGGACGGTTTAATTTCCTGAAAGGCGCTGTCCAGTCTTCGATGGGGATTGGCGGGGTCCTGAGTAATAGTCTCTTCGGCTGGATTGCGAAAGGTTTTGGGTTCAATGCGAGCTTTTGGGGATTGGCTGCGGTTGCAGTTCTCGGGGGAGCCCTGTATCAAGTTAAAATGCCGGAGACTCGACCGGAGACTCGAGAGGAAGGCAGGTCGGCTGACGAAGGTGCTGCTGCTTGATCGCGCTAAGTTCGGAGTGCTGTCGGGCCTAGCTGGTGTTGCGTTCGCGGCATCGACGCTTCTTTCAGTAGCTGCCTTGCGCATCTCTGATCGGCCGCTGCTGCAGTCGGGGCCCCCCTGGGCGGATTTCGGAATCTTTAATCCCGCTGCGATCAAAATCGGTACCAAGACCGTACTCCTGTTTCGTGCTCAGGATCGCAACCACACATCCAGAATCGGTTACGCAGAGAGTTCGGACGGGCTTCACTTCGCAGTCCGTCCTGAACCTCTGTTGTCACCCGAAACCGACTATGAACGAGGCGGCGGTCTGGAAGACCCGCGCATCCTGAAGATTGATCGAACATACTTCCTGACATACACGGGTTATAACCTGCATTCCGCCCAGCTCTGTCTTGCTACTAGCACCGACCTGGAACATTGGGAGCGCAAGGGCATCATCCTGCCCGCTTATAAAGGAACCTGGAACACACAATGGACAAAGTCGGGAGCCATCGTCCGCGAAAAGATAAACGGTAAGTGGTGGATGTATTATCTCGGCACTCGCACGGATGCCGATGGCAAGCCGCGCGACTATATGGGACTGGCCTCTTCGAGCGATTTATACCATTGGAGCGATGCCACTCAAACGCCCGTACTCGATCGCCGGCCTGGCGCCTTCGACGATCGAGTGATGGAACCAGGACCACCTCCGTTTCTTACAAATCGCGGCATTCTGCTCCTCTACAACGGCGCAGATCACGATCTGGTGTACCGGCCCGGCTGGGTACTCTTCGACCGGCGCGATCCGCGGCGCGTGATCGCGCGAGCAGACCAGCCTTTTGCTGCCCCGACATTGCCTTGGGAGAAAACCGGCAACGTACCGAACGTGATCTTCCTGGAAGGCGCTGTTGAGCAGTCCACAACCGAAAGCCACGGCCTTCAGATTCTCGGGTACTACGGCGCTGCTGATAAACGTATCGGTGCGCTGAATATCAGGATCGACTTTCCGGGGCATTGAGGGCCTTACCGCCTTCGGCGCTGCTCCCGTCCTGCGGGCAAAATCCCTTCGCCGTCGCTTGCCCCATCGATGCGATGCTATCCTCACGGGCGAGGACGTGTGCGGACCGGTCGCTTGAAGTTGTTGCGGCGCTTGGGTTGTGGATTCATCCTGTTCTCGGTCCTTTACGCTGCTGAGCGTAACCTGCCGAGACCTTTCCGCGAGTACCCGGGCGATGAATATCACAATGGTGAGATTCCGCTTCCTCTCGATTTCGACGAGAAGACCGAAATGGTATTCGCTCGTCTCATGT
Organism: Terriglobia bacterium; assembly: GCA_963723645.1. Classification (GTDB taxonomy): domain Bacteria; phylum Acidobacteriota; class Terriglobia; order Bryobacterales; family Bryobacteraceae; genus Bog-105. The sequence goes on along the minus strand of CAVRRR010000001.1, from coordinate 492,067 downwards.
ACCCTTCCATCCCCGATGCGCGATTCCGTCATGCCGGGTGGGACTGGACCAAGGGCCGTTCGAGCTGGACTAACGATTATCCCCGCGCCGACCGTCACTTTCTTGGCGCTCTCCGCCGCCTGACTCACCTTCATGTGCGTTCGGTAGAGCAGCCAGTAAGCCTCGACGATGGAAACGACATCTTTAACTATCCCTGGCTCTACGCCGTATTTGTCGGCGAGTGGAACCTTACGGAAGATCAAGCGGCAATTCTGCGCGAGTATCTGAAGCGCGGCGGTTTTCTCATGTGTGACGACTTTTGGGGAAGCCGCGATTGGACTGTCTTCGAAAAGAGCATGAGCAAGATCTTCCCCGATCGGCCCGTTGTCGAAATTCCCACCAAGGACGCTATTTTCCATACCGTTTACGATCTCGATAATCGCTATCAGGTGCCCGGCCAGTGGGGTGTTCGCACGGGCGTTCCTTTTCGCAACGACGGTTATGTTGCGCACTGGCGCGGCATTTACGATGACAAAGGGCGCGTGATGGTCGCCATCAGCTTCAATTCCGATCTAGGGGATTCATGGGAGTGGGCCGACGATCCTGAGTATCCGGAACAATACTCGGCTTTGGGTATTCGCGTTGGCGTGAACTACATCATCTATTCCATGACACACTAGTGTGTTCCGGAGGAAGCGTGAATTGTATCCGTGGGCTGGCGTTTTTCGCCTTACTCGCCGGCTGCTCAATATCATTGAGCGCCTTCGATGATCTCACCTCTGACCAGCTCAACATGCTGAAGGACTCAGGCGGTTGGGAGTACATCAGCATGAATGACAGCCAGGACGGGTTTCCGACTCAGCATACCTGTTTCGACGGCACGCCTCATCCTGATGCATGCAGCGGGACATTGACGCTGAGATCGGACAACAGCTTCACGCAGCAGGTTTTTATACATCACCAGACCGTCTCACGGCACGGCACTTACGAGCTGCATGGAGATCAATTAGCCCTCTTCGACGAGTTTGGTACCCGCGATGGCCCATACTCGCTGACCCTCGACGCGCCGAATAAGCAGATGAGGATGGCCATGCCGCAGGTCGACATCAAATTTCTTCTCTACAAGGAGTACCGAAAGCAACTCGAGGAGAAGCAAAAAAAGAAAAATGCTTCGTAGTCTGGCTACTGCTCGTAGCTCACGAATGCGAATTTATTCGAGTCCGGCGACCACGAGTTCACGTTTATTGTTCCCTGCCCGCCGAAGAACTTAGTGACAGACAGTATCTGCGCCCCAGAGATGTTTTTGCCGGGAAGCGGAATCATCCGAAGCTCGACATCGGAGTGCCCGTTGTGGCCCGCGGTTCCTTTGGGGAAACTCAAGAACAGGAGCCACCTGCCATCTGGCGAGCAGTGTGGAAACCAATCCTCCAATTCGTCTTTCGTGACTTGCTGGGCGAGGTGATCACGCTCGCCAGCGCCCGCCGCCGGCATCCGCCAGATGTCCCATCCACCCGACCGGTCCGAGTTGAAATAGATCCATTTTCCGTCCGGCGAATAATCCGGGCCATCGTCATAGCTGGGCTTTGATGTCAAACGTTCCTGTTCACCGCCACCCACCGGCACGCGAAACAGATTGAAGTGCCCGTTTCGCTGCGCCACAAATGCGAGAAACGCTCCATCAGGCGAAAAGGCATGGAAATAGCTCGGCGTCTCCGGGACAATCATCTTCGGCTCGCCACCCTCCGCGATAACGGTGAACACCTGTGATCCTTTCGCGCGGCCGCTCGAAGACAAAGCGATCAGCTTGCCATCCGGAGAGATGCTCTTGTCGTTGTTGCATTTCTCCAGGCCGTTCAGGTTAATCTCTTCGAGTTGTTTGGAGCCGCTCACGTCAGTCGGCAGCCTCCATAGTTTGCCCTTCGAATTGACTAGCAGATACTTGCCGTCCGGCGACCAGTTTGGCGCTTCAATCGTCGTATCCGCTGAATAGATCACCTTCGCGGTCTTGGTAGTCAGATCGTACACCGTTACATTGCTTCGTTTTATTGGCTTCTCCTGTTGGGAGAAAAGCATCTGAGGCCCTGAAACCAGCAGTCCGGCAGCGAGTGTGCCCGCCAACACGGCTAAACGCAATTGAGACATTGTGACAATATTGTAGGCCGTGGCACTGAACCGATATCGAAATAGATCTTTTCTCTTCGGCATCTTCTGTTTGGCCGCTATTCTCACCGATATGTCCACTGATCCGAATCTTTCCGCCGCCCAAGCCGGCTCCGCTGCCAGCCAGTATCTGGTCTACATTGGCACCTATGGAAAAGGCGTCCATGCCTTTCGGTTCGATCCCGCTGCGTTGAAAGTCGAGTCCCTCGGACTAGTGGGTGAGGTTACCAACCCGTCCTGGATCACCGCCGATCGTAATTTCAAGAACCTGTATGCGGTTAGCGAACTGGACGGTACAGAAACAGGAGGCGTGGCCAGCTTTACCATCGACCGAGAAACTGGCCGGCTCGCGCCTTTGAACCACTTGCCTTCCGGCGGTGTCGCTCCCTGCTATGCAGCGGTCGATGGCGCTGGAAAAATGCTCGTCGTGGCTAATTACATGACCGGCGGAGTCTCCTCGTTTCCTCTCGAGCAGGATGGCAGTCTCGGCGCAATGGCTTCTCTTATGAAGGCGGAAGGATCGAGCGTGAACAAAGACAGGCAAGAAGGACCTCACGCCCATGAAGCCGTGATCACCAGCGACAACCGGCGCGTCTATGTGCCTGACCTGGGACTCGATCATATCCGGATTTATCGCCTCGACCCGGCCTCCGGTAAGCTTGTGCCCAACGAACCACCCTTCTCCAAGGTTGTTCCCGGGCACGGTCCGCGGCACATTGTCTTCGATCAATCCTCCAAGCACGCCTACGTCATCAACGAGCTCAAACCGCTGGTTTCGGTTTACGCGCACGATTCGAAAACGGGTAATCTGACTCTGATTGAAGAGTTGCCCACCATCCCGGCGGATTTTACGAAGGAAACAACCGGGGCTGAAATCCACCTCGCTTCTTCCGGTAAGTTTCTCTACACCTCGAATCGCGGCAACGATAGCATTCAGGTCTATTCCGTCGACGGGGAGACGGGGAAGCTGAAACAGATCCAGAACATTCCAACGGAAGGACAAGGTCCCCGGGGGTTTGCCCTTGATCCGACAGGTCGCTTCCTCTTCGCCGGGAACCAGCAGTCAAATACTCTCGTGCTGTTCAAAGTCGATGAACAAACCGGAAAGCTGACCTCCCTCGGGAAGAAGCTTGAGGTCGCGTCTCCGGTGGACGTCTTATTCGTGCCCGCCGCGTAGTCGCCGAGGCATCTGCCACCCGCCAAACTCCACTTCGAGCAACCGGCACACCTCCAGCGCGGTCATGTCCTGCCAGGTGTTAGTGACTACCTGGACGTTGATTGGCAGCCCGTCGGCTTCTCCGACGCGAACCGTCGCCGCAGGCAGCCCCGCCACGCTCCACGCCATGGTGTAGCTGAACCCTTCAAAGTTGCTCTCGTTCTGCGACCCTCCGTGTTCGAGCGCAACCTGAGAGTAGACAGGGCAGAGAACTACGTCATAGCGGTCCAAGAAGTTGCTGATCTGCTTCCGATATTTGTCCCACTGAGACCAGCGCTCTCCTAAGCCAATGGCGCTTGTCTCGTGCGGGCGCATGTGATCCACGAACCGGGCCGTGAAGGGATGCACCTCCGTGCTGCCATGATCGCGGAGATAGACATCGATGCTTGTGGCCCCGTCGGCTCCGAGAAGCGCTAATTCCAGTTCATAAGCCTTTTCCACGCCGGGTGGCCTCACCTCTTTCACCCGCGCTCCGAAACTGGACAAGAATTGTGCGCAGCGCGCAACAGCTGCTTTCACGGGTTCACTACAACCGGCGAATCCGTTGTCGGTGTAGAACGCTACTCTCAAATCAGCCATTTGTCCAGGCTCAAACAGGGGTACAGGAGGAACTGTGAGATCCTCGCCATCGGGGTAAGCGAGCAACTGCATCGCGAGCATGAGGTCCTCAACACGCCGTGCCATGGGTCCGATTTGCCAGACCCGCTCCACCCAGCCGCCCGCGGGCGGCACATGCCCCGTGCGAGGTAAACGCCCGCTCGTCGGCTTGAGGCTCGCAATTCCGCAGAAAGCAGCCGGTACCCGAACACTGCCCAGCGCATCGCTCCCTAAACCAAGCGGTGACCCGCAGCTGGCAATGAGCGCCGACTCCCCGCCGCTGCTTCCTCCCGGGCTGCGCGCCGCGTCGTAAGGATTATTGGTCCGGCCGTAAATCAGGTTGTCAGTCTCGAAAGAAAACAGCAGGTCGGGTAGGTTCGTTTTTGCAATTGGGATCCCGCCCGCCGCGCGAAGACGCCCAACCAGCGTGGCATCCCGGTTCGCCGGCGCCGCATTCTTGCGCCCCAGCGTTCCAGCCGTCGTTTTCGTGCCCCCTACATCGATCGAGTCCTTCACCGAAAAGGGCACCCCATGGAGCGGTCCGCACGATTTGCCGGCCGCTAGTTTCTCATCCGCCTCCCGGGCGGAGACTAGCGCAGTTTCCGCTAGAACATCCACCGCGGCGTTGATGGCCGGGTTCACCCGCTCGATCTGCGCGAGATGCATCCGTACCAGTTCGACTGCCGAGATCTCTCGCGTCCGCACCTTCTCCGCCATGCGTGTTGCGCTGATTTCAAGCAAGTCTCAATTTAACAACGGCTCCCCCGCGCCGACCGCTCGAAAAGTTTCACTACACTGAGTCTTAAGTCCTCCCAATCGCGATCATGACCCGTGCGAGAGTTTTCGGCCTTGTCGCCGCGCTGTGTTCTCTTCTGCTCGTTGCAGCCGAAGTTCCGTCCTCTGAAAATCTTCTATGGGAGTACCGCAATCTCGGCAAAGCCTTCTATGAGAACCCCGATACCCACGTCCAGGCGGTCCAGGAGCTAAAGAAGGCTCTCGACCTCAAGCCCGATTCCGTCCGGGAGCGGATCAACTACGCCTTGGCCCTGCTGCGTGGGGGTCAGACTGACGCGGGTATGGCAGAGTTGCTCAAAGCTCAGCAGCAGGACCCTTCGGTCCCCTATACCTGGTTCAACCTCGGCATCGGCTACAAGCACGCTGCCGATTACGATAAAGCGATCGAGCAGTTTCGCGGCATGATCAAACTCGCGCCGAACGAGCCGGCCGGGCATTACAATCTCGCAGTGGTGCTTCGCTCAAAAGGCGATACCGAAGCCGCCCTCCCGGAATTCATCGAAGCTTCGAGACTGAATCCGGATTTGGCAGGCCCGCATTTCCAGCTATTCACTCTTTATCAGCGCAAAGGCGATCGTGAAGCTGCCGCCCGTGAGCGCAAGTTGTTTGAAGAAGCCAAGAAGCGGGATGAAGGTGCGGCAGTTCCCGAAAATATGGAATGGTGTTTTTACGCGGAACTCTACGATCCGCCGGATCGGCGCCCGGCCGCTTTGGAAAGTCAGATCCGCTATGACGACCACCTGGTCTCCCGGGCCTGGGATCCGGCGAAGTCAGGGCTCTTGTTGCTCGATTCGGAGGGTTCCGGCCGCGCCGATCTGCTTGCCTGGAGCCAGGACCGTGTTGCGCTCTACAAAAACGGCACCGAGGAAGCGAAGTCGTTTGGGCTGCAAGATCTCAATGGGATCGTCGACATCGCGGCAGGCGATTTCGATAACGACGGGCTACCCGATTTGTGTGTCCTCACCGACGGGCACGCCACCATCTTCCACAACAACCATGGCACGTTCGCGAAAGTTGCCGAATATTCCGCGCCCGGCGCCAGGCGTGCCCTTTGGCTCGACTACGATCACGACTACGATCTCGATCTCCTGCTTTTCGGACCGACTTCCACCCTCATACGTAATGATGGTACCGGCAAGTTCGAAAACAGAACCGCCAGCTTCCCATTCGTTGCCGGCAACGCTTTGAGCGCCATCCTCTTTGCGGATCGTGGCGACACGGCCGCGCGCGACGTCATTGTCTCCTTTGCTGACCGGCCCGGCGTACTCTACCGCGACAAATTGAACGGTGTCTTCGAAACGGTCGATCTGCCCGAGGTGAAGCAGGGCGTAACCCTGTTTGGGGCTCAGGATCTCAACCATGACGGCCTGCTTGACCTGATCACGTACGATACGGCAGCCCATGCTCTTTTGAACTCGGCCCGGGACGTGAATCTGCCGGCATCCTTCAAGCCGGCTACGGGAATCGTTCTGCCTCTTTCCGCGATGCGTGCGGACTTCAACAACGACAGCCGCGAGGACTACGCTCGTTTTCTCCCTGACGGTTCTCTGCATGTCTTCACGAACGCGTCGCCTGGCCAGCGCTGGGTAACCGTACAGGTCCAAGGGGTCAAAAATTTGAAGCAGGGCGATGGTGCAACCGTCGAGATGAAATCCGGAGCTTATTACGACAAGCGGGTTGCGGAAGGCGTTCCCCTGGCGTTTGCCGTAGATGCGCGCGCCGACGTAGATACCATCCGAATTACCTGGCCCAACGGGCTCATTCAGAACGAGCCTCATCAGAAAGTCGGCCAGCTGGACAAGATAGTCGAGGCGCAGCGGCTCTCCGGCTCGTGCCCCATGATTTTTACCTGGAACGGCGAGAAGTTCCAATTCATCACCGATGTCCTCGGTGTGGCTCCCCTCGGGGCGAGCTCAGGCGACGGGAGTTACTTCCCGGTGGACCATGACGAGTACATACAAATTCCTGGGTCAGCGCTGAAACCCGTTAACGGCAAGTACCAGGTCCACATAACCGAAGAACTTCATGAGGTTTCGTATCTTGACCAGATTCGGTTGATCGCACTCGATCACCCAGCGCCGACGAACATCTATACCAACGACAAGTTCAAATCCCCGCCCTATCCCGAGTTCCGCCTCTTCGGATCCGAAACCAGCGTTCATCCCGTGCGCGCCATCGACGCTCATGGAGTCGATGCAACGGATCGCGTCGCGAAACAGGATCACCTCTACCCCGACGCTTTCGCTCACAACAGTTCCGGGGTGGCCGAACTCCATACCTTGGACCTCGATTTCGGCAAATCGGCCAAAGACAATAAGGCCGCGCTTGTCTTAAATGGTTGGGTGGATTGGGCGGACGGAAGCACTTTCCTCGGAGCTTCACAGAACGGAAAGGGCCTCATCTTCCCATATCTCCAGGTCAAGGACACTCGCGGGCAATGGAGAACGGTTGTCCAAGACATGGGCATCCCCTCGGGTAAGCCTAAGACCATAGTTGTCGATCTCGCCGGCAAATTCCTGTCCGATTCCCGCGAGGTTCGGATCGTGACGAATCTCTGCGTCTACTGGGACGAGATTGCGCTAATAGAAGATTCGAGCTCGCCTCGCGTTCGTCTCACCCGCCTCGATGCCGGCAGCGCCGCGCTTCAGTTCCGGGGTTTTTCAAAAGCAGTCATCGATCCTTCCCGTCAGCAGCCCGAGCAGTTCCTGTACGACCAGGTTCGCCTCATCTCTAATTGGAATCCTACTTTTGGCAACTACACTCGATACGGCGATGTCCGTCCCCTGGTCACCGAAGTCGATGACCGGCTCGTCATAATGGGCTCCGGAGACGAGCTAAAGCTCGAATTTCCGGCGGAAGGACTACCTCGCTTGCCGGCTGGCTGGTCACGCGATTTCCTCCTCCTGGTCGATGGCTGGGCCAAAGACTCCGATGCGAACACCGCCTTCAGCCAGACCGTTACTCCTCTGCCGTTTCACGCAATGAGTGCCTATCCATATAAGAGGGACGAGTCTTTCCCATCGGATTCCGTACATCGAGAGTATGTGCGAGAGTATCTCACCCGGCCGGCCCTCCGGCTGATTCGGCCGCTGGCTTTGCCAAGTCCTGGCGATTAGCTATGAAAGTTCTTCCTCGTCCTTGCGCGCTTTTGGTTGTCCTTGTTTCCTCGCTCTCGGCCCAGAAACCCTCATTGACGGCTCAGCAGGTCGTCGATCGGATCGAGCAACACCTGGGCGTCCCGCTTCCGGCCGGCACGGTTGACACATTCAAAGCTGGCGATCCCGGAACCCCGGTCACCGGGATCGCGGTTACCATGATGGCTACCTACGACGTGCTCGAACGGGCCGCCGCCTCCGGAGCAAATTTCGTTATCACTCACGAACCGACCTTCTACAATCACCAGGACTCGACAGGTGCGCTCGAGAAGCAAAAGGATGCCGTACTCGGCGCAAAACAGGCCTTTATTGCGGACCACCATCTTGTCGTGTGGCGATTTCACGATGGCTGGCACGCGAGGCATCCCGACGGTATTCTTCTCGGCATGACCAAAGCGCTCGGGTGGCAGCGCTTTCAGGACGTCAGTGAACCACATGTGTATGTCATCCCACGCACGAGCCTCAATCATCTAGCTCATGACATCGAAAGAACGCTCGGAATCAAAACCATGAGGCTAGTTGGCGATCCGGGATTGCAGATTACGAATCTTGCTTTCCTGCCTGGGGCGGCCGGATCGGCCCGGCAAATTCAACTGCTCGAGCGTCCCGACGTTGAGGCGCTACTGGTCGGCGAAACACCGGAGTGGGAGACGGCAGAGTACGTGGCTGACTCCGTAAGTGAAGGCAAACGTAAGGCCTTGATCATCCTAGGGCACATTCCGTCGGAGCAGGCCGGTATGCAGGAATGCGCCGTTTGGCTTCGTTCCTTCCTCCCGGAGATCCCCATCAACTTCGTACCAACAAAGGAGCCATTCTTTCGTCCTGGAGAGTAGTTCTGGCGTACGGTACGCGTACAACTACGAGTATGCGCTATTCAGGCTTTCCCGGTATGATGCCAAGAGACGCAATTGTAGCTATATTTGCGCGCTTAGTTCATTCGTTGGAGGTTATCTATGAGTTTTAAATTTGCCGGGAGACTGTTTGGTCTTCTGGCGGGAAGTCTGCTATTGAGCGGTGTACTCTCGGCCGCTTCAATATCGGGCGTCTTCAACTTAACAGGCAACGTCCAGGTCACAGCCACTGAAGATGTTTTCGGCAACACTGTGATTGGGGACAATCAGGCATTGACCCAGCTGCAGCTGACTGGATCGTTCGGCAATCTGACCCCTGGGCAAACCGCGACCATCGGCAACCTTGTGGGCCCGAGCAACACGCCCCCCGGACCAGTTACTCCCGGCACTCCTTTCAACCTGCCAAACTGGATCACCTTGCCGAACGGTATCAACCTGGATGCTATGAACCTCACGCTTCCCAGCAATCCGGTTTGCGGTGGGGCCGTGACCGATAACTGCGTAGCTTTCGCTGGCTCTCCTATCGTCCTTAGCATGCAGCAGGGCGGTGGCGGCACGCAGGCTGCGTTTAGCATTTACGGCAACGCGCACTTTGCAGGCGCTATTGCCCCCTCAGGAACTTTCACCGGTATTCTAACTGCTCAATTCGCCGGTGAAACACCTCTCCAGGTGATTTCGTCGTTCACTAGCACCGGAAGTATCATCAACTCCTACTCTGCAGCATTCGTAGTCGCTCCCACAACCGCTACACCCGAGCCCGCATCTATGGCGCTCTTTGGCGCTGGTTTGCTCGCTTTGGGATTCTTCGGCAAAAAGAAGATCGCAAAGTAATCAGCTCGGTCTAACTAGTAAGGGCGGAAGGGTACCACCCCTTCCGCCTTTTCTATTTCTGGCCTATACAATCAGATTCCAGCGATGGCCCTGTGACCGTCCCCACCGGACGAAGCTAGCTTCATACAACTAGCACACAGTGGCTACGGAGGATTCGAGGAATGGAGATGCAGAAGGAAATTGAACAGAACCAAGCGGGAACGGCAGTCCAGCCGGTGCTTGGTACTCGGGATATGCCATCTCGATAGGACAGCTAATGCAGCACTGCCTGAGTTCCGCTTTGAGATCATTAAGTTTCGCAGCAAACCGCGCGCCCAGCTTCTCGATCTCGAACTGCAGAACTTCTATGGTGCATCCGAACATGGGTTCGAAGTACGGAGCAATATCTCCTAGTGGGGACGCCCCAAGACGCCGTAGGATCGCCGAGGAATGATGTCTGGTAGTGGCAGTCGTGACCGCCATACCGCCCCCTAGAGCGTCCGCCAGTGCAAAACTCATCAAGGCGATGCTTACGGCAGCAGTGGAGCACCGTGCTTCAGCATCGATGGCCCAGGCACCCACTTCTCCATAACCAATGCCTTTGCGGCGAGCTGTCGCGAAGTGCCGGTTGAACGCGGATCTTAGAAGAGGACCGCTGACCGGCGACTTTGCGAGCGCAGACTTGCTGCATGTAAGTTGGTGGAATCCGTCACGGATTGGCCTGTATCGTGCGCATCCAACGATCCGCCCGTACGCGTTCTGCAGGACGATGTGCCAGCTTTCTGCATCCATCTGCGCTTGGCAATGTCTCCCGTCCGGCGTTAAGGTAGCTGCGATGCCAGGGTACTCACGGTAAACATCTCCCCGAAGCTTCTGCAGCTCGAAAATCAGGTCCGAATGGCTCTGAGACTGGCTGACCCCGTGCATCAACGCGTGGGGAACTTCCCTCCGCGAAGGCGCAAGTATCTTAAACTCCAGCTTGCCGGTTTGGCACAGATCTCGTTCTCTGACGTACATGTATCCCCACTTCGTCGACAATAAGCCAGGCGAATGCCACGCCACCACCCAGTCCGTAGCACTTCTTAGCCGCCGGAGTACTCCGAATTACTCCACTAGCTCGCTGGTGTAAAGAAATTATGTATTTCTTACATTCTTAGCGAAGTTGAGGCCCTGAGACAAGGGGTAAATAAATATTTTTATTCGCGAACCCGCTGTTTATAATCTTTGCTAATATAGACTACCCTTGTGATCAGGTTAGTTTTTGCACCAGCATAGTAGCTGGGCATTAGCGTCCGGTCGCTCTCAGCTTGATCCTTAGTAAGAGCTCCGGGAAAACAATGGGTTAGAGAGGCTTACTGCCTACAAAGTACCCCCTTTCTCGTAGATGGTCCGCTCTGGACTACGTTTGGTTTGTAAATCGTAGAATTACTCGTTGTTGCTGCTGACATTCCACCGAAGTTGCCGGTCAAAATGTCTTTCTACATCAGAGGTGGCTGTAATAATTTCAATCTCGCCTCTGGCTTTCCGCCATGACGCTTCCAGGTTCTCCCGGTCGAACATAGCCCAGGTATTAAGCTGGCGGGCGTCTATCCTTCGCCGATTGGGGCTGTACCTGCTGGTTTCGAAAGGGGTATGGTGAAGACTTCACCATTTCTGGCCTCGGGAAAGGAGCGCTGGTTCCTTGGAAGACAATCCGGGTGAGCGCCACGTATAGAGTTTCTAATTGCCGGGGAGGGGCTTTCGGCCTGTTTAGCGGGTGTCTCCTCCTTGTTTCTCTACTCGGCTTCAGTGTCTCGCTCTGGGCACATCTCGAGACATTTGCCGGGATCGACCCCTCTGCCAGACATGGAGGAATCTGGGTCGTGCAGCTCGTTCTTCTAGGACTGGTGCAGCCGATCCTGATCGAACTATTTCACTGCCGCAATCCGTTCGAAATCCTGCGCTCGCCCCGCTGGATGCAAGTGGCTCTATATACCCTGCTGGCGTATTACGGCCTAAACTTTTACGTATTCCTGTACTGGTCCGTAGATCATTTGACTAGTTGTGCGACTTGGCGCATGTTCTCCGCCGGTTGGCTTCTTTTGTTCGGGCTTACGGCCGTTTACTATGAGGTTCGCTTTCTGGCACGATCCAAAAGAGAGAGTCTGGGCTGACGGACCACTGCTGTTAGGAGCTGGCCCTTACGCTAGGATGATAGAGCGTGGCCGGGCGTACGGGTCTATATCTGGCACGGCCGCCAGTCTTCTTCCCCAGAATTCATGACCCCAAGCATCGAGGAATTGGCGCCACTTCCAGGTTCTCCCGAATCGGCCCTTGCAGAACAACGCTCCCTGCCGGCTCTGCTGAGTCGTCGGGTTGCCGTCGAGCGCGAGTTTGCGCGCCTCGGCCACACGTACCGGCATGGCAAGTTCTACCGCCGTTTTGAACATCACGTAACTCGGCCCGCTCTGAAATTCGCCCTCAAGGCCACTGGTCTTTACGAGCGCGGAGTGCGAAACGCCCAATCTCCTGTTATCCGGGAGATTAGCCTCAGGTTCCCGAGTCTGCCGGACAAGCTGGACGGCTTTCAGATACTGCATCTGTCCGATTTTCACATCGAGGGTGTGCCCGGACTCGTCGACGCGCTGATTCCGCTGCTAAGGAGTCTCCGCCCCGACGTTTGTGTTTTAACAGGCGACTTTCGATTCGAGGATCACGGGCCCTGCGAGCCGGTCTTCCCGCTCATGCAGGCTCTGCTTTCGAGTGTTCGCCCTCGCTTCGGAAGTTTTGGCATTCTGGGCAATCACGACACCGCTGAAATCGCGGTCAGAATGGAGCGAATTGGGGTCAGGATGCTGATCAATGAGGCTGTTCCCCTGGGGGATAGCGCAGCTCCCTTATGGCTGATTGGCGTAGATGACCCGTTTGACTATCAGTGCCACGATCTTGCGCGCGCTCAGTCTTCAGTTCCGCCAGCCAGCTTCAAAGTGCTGCTCGCCCATGCGCCCGAAATCTACGACGAAGCCGCGGGGTCGGGCATCGATCTGTACCTCTCCGGACACACTCACGGCGGCCAGATCAGGTTACCTGTCTTAGGTGCAATTCGACGCAACGCGCGCTGCCCAAGCGCCTTCGCGTATGGCCACTGGAGCTACAAGGGTCTACAGGGATACACAAGCCCGGGGATCGGTTGCTCCTCTCTGCCTGTACGTTTCGGCTGTCCTCCCGAAGTTGTACTGATCACGTTGCGATCCGCTCTTCCTTCCCAACGCTAAGTTCGCGGTTTTAAGGCCTTTCGCAAACCTGGCTCGCTCCTCGCCTGCTTCAGCTGTTCAAGAATAAGACTTGACTCCAATGTGGGAAGGAGTCTAATGGATCTATCAAAATCTCCTAACTGAATCAATTAGGAGGATGTCGCTATGACCCGAGGATCTGCCTATGCGTTTGCACGTACTCTTTCCGTCGAGTATTCTCCCCTTCACTCCTGTTCTTATCCTGATCTCCGCATCATTGGTCAGCTCGCAGACGGTTCCGGCATTGAAAGACCTGGAATGTTCCGCCTCGAGTGTTCTGCCGAATGACGGTATTTCCTGTACCGTACACCTCGCCGCACCCGCGCCTCCCGAAGGGCGAGTAATAGCTTTGAACAGCGACAACTCGGCAGTCAGTCTCCCGGCCAGCGCCACAGTCGAAGCGGGTGCCATGAGTGCTGTTTTCTCCGCCAAGAGCTCTGACGTTGCTGATGAAGAAACAGCCCAGCTTACGGCCAGCGCAGACGGCGTGCAGGCTGCTTTCACCATGGCTGTCCTCTCCAGTACCTCTCCGTTCACCCTGGTTGCTAAGCACAGCGGAAAGTGTCTGGATGTCCGCGGGATCTCGGCCCGTCCTGGGGCCGTGATTCAGCAATGGACCTGCTCCGGAGAGAATAATCAGAAATGGTTTCTTCGGGCAAACCACGACGGCTCCTATGAGATTCAATCCGCCCATAGCAGACTCGTTCTCGACGTGGCAGGAACGTCTCGTGCCCGGGGTGTCGACGTTGTCCAGTGGCCGTCCGCTCCCGTCGCTACCGAAAGATGGCGCGTGCAGACGGCCGGAAACGGCTACGACAGCCTCATTGTCGAAAACAGCGGAATGTGCCTGGATGTAGTGGGTGGACCCTCAGCAACCCGTAACGGCGTTCCTACCCAGCAATGGCCCTGTATCGGCGGCGACAATCAGGCCTGGGCGCTAGTCTCGAAACATAGCGTTTCGCTGAGGTGGGATGCCAGCAGTTCTCCCGGCGTGACTGGGTATTACGTGTATAGAGCTTTGAAACCCGGTGGCCCTTACACGCGCTTGAGCGATCGCCTCGTAGATAGAAGTTACGTCGACGGCGCAGTTCAGGCAGGTGTGACATACTACTACGCCACGACGGCGACAAACGTCAAGAACCGCGAGAGCGGCTACTCCAATCGGGTTCGGGCAGCCATTCCGTAGTTGACTTAGAGCGCCTCGGCAAACCGGCGAAACAACCTCAGCTGTTCAGGACATTCGATGATCTGGTCTTCCGGATGCCATTGCACCGCCAGCACAAAGCGCTTGTCCCGGCGCTCAAGCGCTTCGATTGTCTGATCTGCCGTATCTCGCGCCGCTACGTGGAGATCCTTTCCCACTCGATCTGCTGCCTGGTGATGACGCGAATTAACTGGCCATGTTCTTACGCCGGCGATCTCCGCAAGGAGACTCTCTGGCTCGATGGAAACCTTATGCGCAGGTTTGCCCTTGTTCTCATCCTCTTTATCGTGCCGCTGCACGGAAGGAAGATGTTGAACCAGTGTTCCTCCGCAATATGCATTTAGAATCTGCAACCCTCGGCAGATCCCGAAGATGGGTAGATCCTTGGCCATTGCTTCGTCGATCAGATCTAGCTCTACCTGGTCGCGCACGTCGTCCGGTGCATCCGTCTCCGGTTTTGCCTCGGCACCGTAGCGCGCAGGGTTCACGTCATTTCCTCCCATGAGGAGCAACCCTTCTATTTCACGCAATGAGATTCCATTCGCTACATCCATCGGCACCGGCTCCATTCCTCCGAGAGCTACCGCATCCACATAGGGCCGAATCTTCCTTTCGTGCCGGAACGGAATCAGAACGCGTTTAGGCATGCCTCTAACCTTTATCGCATCGAAGCCTCTGCCTGCGTGGTAATCTTAGCTTCTTGTTGCGTTATGGCTGACCGGAAGTTGCAGGTAATTCCTATAGGTGGGCTGGGTGAGTTCGGGATGAACTCCATGGCGCTCCGTTATGGCGACGACATCATCGTGATCGACGCCGGAATGATGTTTCCCGATTCCGAATTGCTGGGCGTTGACATCGTTACTCCGGATTTCAGCTATCTCGAGCAGCACTCCGCGATGGTGAGAGCCCTGATTCTGACACATGGGCATGAGGACCACATCGGCGGTGTTCCCTTTCTCCTTTCTCAGCTGAATCTTCCCGTTTACGGCACCGAGTTCACATTGGCTCTGGTCGAGCGGCGGCTCGACGAGCACGAAATGCTCGCCAATACCAAGCTCAATGTCGTAAAGGCCGGAGACCGCATCACTCTCGGCCCCTTCCAGATCGAATTCATCCGGGTTACCCATTCCATCGTTAGCGCCGTCGCGCTAGCCATCACGACACCTCTCGGCGTTGTCATCCATACCGGCGACTTCAAGGTAGATCCAACCCCCACCGACAACGAGCTCTTCGATCTCCACACGTTCGCTGACTACGGCAAGCGCGGGGTGCTCTTGCTGATGTCGGACTCGACCAATGTCGACCGTCCCGGTTATACCGAGAGTGAGCGCGCCGTGCGGCCGCGATTGGACGATCTTTTTGCGCGCAGCGAACGCCGCCTGATCATCTCGTGTTTCAGCAGCTCCATCCACCGGCTGCAACAGATCCTGGATCTTGCCGATGAGAATGGCCGTAAAGTCGCGTTCCTTGGGCGAAGCATGCTGAACGTGACTGAGATTGCGCACAATCTCGGCCTGCTTTCTATTCCCGAATCCATCCTGCTGCGCCCGCAGGACATTATGCAAATGTCCCCCGAAAAGGTGGCCGTGGTGGTTTCCGGCACACAGGGGGAACCGATGTCTGCCCTATCCCGCGTTGCCGTAGACAATCACAGAAACCTCTCCCTGCAGCCGGGCGACACCGTCGTTCTGAGCTCGCGTATCATTCCGGGCAATGAAAAAGCGATTTATCGCATGATGAACCACATCGCGAGACGTGGGGCCGAGCTTGTCTATGGAACCATGAAACCGCCGGTTCACGTGTCCGGTCATGCCAGCGAAGAAGAGTTAAAGCTCATTCTGAATCTGGTCCGACCCCGCTACTTTGTCCCTATTCATGGCGAATACCGGCAGCTTTCCAGACACGCCTCTCTCGCTCAGCATCTCCGTTCGGTCGGTCTCGAAGACACGTTCGTGCTTGAAACGGGAGACACTCTCGAGCTGGATCATCTCGGCGCGCGGCGGGGAGGCAAGATCACCGTTGGCCGTGTTTGTATAGACTCCGGATCCCTCGACGACGTCGTCGAAGACATCATCATCCGCGACCGGCGGCATCTGTCCGAAGACGGTTTTGTGTTGCCGATCATCGCAATCAATAAGAACACAGGAAAGAGCGAAGGTCTGCCCGAAATCGTAAGTCGGGGATTTGTGTCAGGCGACAGTTCGGTGGTCCTCCAGGAGGCTCGTGCCGTGGTCGGCCGTACACTCGAGAACTCCAGCTCGGAAGAACGCGGCGACTGGGGCGTTATGCAGGAAAAGATCCGCACCGACCTCAAACGTTTTCTAAGCAAAGAGACTCAGCGGCGCCCGCTCATTATGCCTGTGATTCTTGAGGTCTGACCGGCTTCGAATCATCTGCTATAGAATGGTGCTCGTATTTCTCTTTGAGGGCCACACTATGAAAAAGCTAACTTTTGGATGTTTTCTTGCCGTCTCCGTGTTTTCTCTCGCTGCCGCCGCCGATCAAATGACGGGCTACATCTCGGACGCACATTGCGGGGCCAAGCACAGCTCCCCCAGCGCTGCGAACACCAAATGTGTGAAGGATATGTGCATCAACGGTGGTGCGGACCCGGTCCTGGTCTCCTCCGGTAAAGTCGTGAAGTTCGACGACGGATCGAAAGACAAAGCCAAGGCGTTTGCCGGGCAGAACGTAACCATCGACGGAACGATGGATGGTGACCTGCTCAAAGTCAGTTCGATCAGCGAAGCGAAATAAGGATCTAATGCTGGAACTCGAGGTCTAGCTTTCCGGCTTGACCTCGGTACAGCACTGCCAGATTCTTCAACTTGTGCTTTCCATCGAGGGGGAAGTACAGATATCCGTCCACTTCGTCCTTCGACTCTTTGGCGGGTAGTTGCTTGGCCTTTAGTGCCTGCAACAGGTCTGAGTTCCCCTTATTCTTATCGTCCATCTTCGAATTGGTCGTGGTCGGGGTCGGATTGCCCGGGGAACTGCTCCCGCCTCCGCCTCCCATGACCATGCCACCCATACCAATGGAGCTTCCAGTCTTTTTGACCTTTTCGGTCGAATGTGACAACACTAATGCGCCTTGCCCGGCGAGTTCTTCGGGTTCAAACGGCTTGGAACGCTCTCCATCGTCATGCGCCAGCAAAATGAAATCGTCGGGACTGACTTGTACTGCCTGATCTGTTTTCGGTATCAGCTTAACTTCGAGCAATACAATTCCCTTGCCCGGATCTGCCCCGATCTTCTGCTTGACCTCGTCCTCCGTCAGCACGATAGTGGCGATGATATCCACCTGTTCGTTGCTTGCGCTGCTGGTCGGTGAAATCACCTTCTTCGCCGCAAAAAGGCTTGTCGCCGCCGCGAGGATCAGCCCCCAACCAATCAAAGATCGCATCAAATGCCTGCTTCTCAATCGAAAATACCATTTCGCGCGCGATAAGAATGAATGAGAAGATAACGAGTGGTGAAGGCGAGACAAACCGTCCGCAAAGTGAAACGGGTGCAGGTCAAGTCGAACCGCCCCGGTTGGGTGTCGCTCGTTGTTTCACCGAGCCTCGAGTCCAAAGAACAAATAGCGCAATGTCTGCGACCCCACCTGACCAATTTGCCCGGTGAATTGGCCGAAGGACTCTTGCTGGCAGTCGATGAACTCGTCGGCAACGCAATGGAGCATGGCTGCAGGCTCGAACCTAATCTGTCTGTGGATGTCTCGCTTATACGAACTGCCCGCATGATCCTTATTTACGTGCGCGATGACGGGTCAGGCTTTTCTATCGGCGATCTTGGCCACGCCGCGGTGAACAATCCCCCCGACAATCCGCTTCGCCATACCGAACTACGCTCGGAGTTGGGGCTTCGTCCGGGAGGGTTTGGCATTATGCTCGCAAAACAAGTTGCCGACGAGCTTATCTACAACGAATACGGAAACGCCGTCATTCTGCTCAAATACCTCGACGGGACGGCCAGCTCTTCTGACTCCCTACTGCCCGGGTTTTAGCTGCTGGTCGAAAAAGCCGGTCATCTCTTGATACAGCGATTTGCGAAGCGGGCCAGTGACTCCGTGCGTTTTCTGAGGATAAATTTGCATGAAGAACGGTTTGTCCTCGT
The DNA here is from genome assembly GCA_963723645.1 of Terriglobia bacterium. Taxonomy (GTDB): domain Bacteria; phylum Acidobacteriota; class Terriglobia; order Bryobacterales; family Bryobacteraceae; genus Bog-105. Next base: position 473,912 of record CAVRRR010000001.1, on the reverse strand, counting down.
GCTCGAGCGCATTCGCCAGCTGGATCGTGTTCTGAAACAGTACGTTGTCGTCTTCCACGTTATGAACCATCAGCAGTTTGCCTTTAAGCTTCCCGGCATTCTTGACGTTTGAGCTCGCGTCGTAACCCTTCTGGTTCTCGTCCGGCAGTCCCATGTAGCGCTCTGTGTAAATGGTGTCGTAGTTATGCCAATCGTTGACAGGCGCGCCCGCTACCCCGACCTTAAAGAGATCCGGCGCAAATAATAGCGAGTGAATGGTCATGTATCCGCCGTAGCTCCAACCTGTCACGCCGATACGATTGGGATCCACGAAGCCCATGCTAATAAGGTGCTCAACCCCCAGTCGCTGGTCGGCTACCTCGATCTTCCCGAGCTCGTGGTAAATCAGCGATTCAAAGGCGAGGCCTCTGCCCTTCGAGCCCCGATTATCGAGCTGCCAAACGACATAGCCGCGGCTCGCCAGCGCTTGTTCCCAGCTCAGGCCGTACCAGCGGTTTCTCACCGATTGAACTCCCGGTCCTCCATATACATACACAATCGCCGGATACTTCGTCGCGGGCTGAAAGTTTGCCGGCTTGATCAGCCGTGCGTAAAGGACGGTTCCGTCCGCCGTCTTCAGATCCACGATCTGCTCAGGCGCGAGCGCGTATTCTTTCAGAACCTTCTGGTCGCTCGGCTGCAAGACGCTTACCTGCTCGCCGGATCCCTTGGCGAGCACGGTTTGACTCGGCTGCTTCAAGTTGGAGTATGTGTCAACAAAATAGCTGCCGTTGTCGTTCGCATGTATGTCGTGAGTACCTTCCTCTTTGGATATGCGCGTGTGCTCGCCGCCGTTCAGGCCCACTCTGTAAAGCTGGGTTTCGAGCGGGCTGGCTTCTGAGGAGGCGTAATACACTTGCCCGTTCGCTTCGTCGATTGCCGATATCGAACTCACCTCCCAATCGCCGCTGGTCAACTGGCCTAAGAGCTCACCCTTCGTCGAATATCGATAGATGTGACGGAAGCCGGTGCGCTCACTGGTCCAGAGGAATGCCGGTTGCGATTTGAGAAAGAACAGGTTGTCCGCGACATTCACCCAGGTTTTCGAGCGCTCCTCGAGCACCGGGTGAACTGCGCCTGAAGCGGGATCGCAAAAAAGCAATTCGAGCTCATCCTGCACGCGCGTAAACCGCTCGACTGCGATTTGTGATGAGTCGGGCAGCCAAGCCACGCGCGCCAGCAAAGCATGGGACGTATCTCCCAATTCCATCCACTTTGTCTCTCCGGTGTCCAGCGAGATCCGGCCCAGCTTTACCGACGCATTAGGCGTTCCTGCTTGCGGATAGCGTTCCGGTTCACTCAGTGCGCGCTCCCCGAGGAGATCTATTTGCGGGTAAACGAATTCGCGGCTCACGTCGAATTGCAGATAGGCAATGTGCCTGGAATCGGGCGACCACCAGGTAGCCGTGCCCAAATCCAGTTCTTCGGGATACACCCAGTCCAGTTGCCCATTGAGGAGCGTCGGTGTCCCATCCTTGGTCAATTGCTGAATGTTTTTCGTCGTGAGGTTTAGGAGGTAGAGGTTCGACTTCGACCGGTACAGAACCATCTTGCCGTCCGGGGACAATCGTGGATCCTCTTCCTCGAAATCCGTTTTTGTGATCTGCTCGAAGTCTCCCTTCGGATGCACGACAAAGAGGTCGCCATTTACGGCTGCCAGCAGATCCTTGCTGTTCGGGAACCATTGGTAGGACGCAGAAGCTACACGGCGGTTTTGCCAACCGAATTCCTTGTTGTGAATCGGGGTTATCGCCGCCTTCTCGAGCACTTCCGGACGGAACCACTCGTGTCCTGTATGTTGACCCGCGGAATAGGACGTTACAGCGTCGCCGTGCTCGTAAAAAAAAGACTGCCCGTCAGGCGCCCAGGTGGGTGTAATCAGGGGCATACGCTGTTGTGAAAGATAGTCGTCCAGGCCTACGGGTTTCTTCGCCGTTTGCTGGCCGCAAACCAATACCGCCGAGGCCAGCAAGGCGCCGAGCGCACGCGAAGCCGTTTGAATATGCACTCTTGCAGTGTAAGAAATGACTTCGATGCTAGGAGAGCATTCTTACAGCACCGGTCCGATGCGCCAGGGTGCAAACTCATGGTGCCCGAGTTCTTCCGCATGCGTCTTTTGGCCTGAGGCTACCCTAAGCAGCGTCTGAAAGATCTCTTTGCCCACTTGCTCCACGGTTGCGGTGCCGTCTGCGATTCGCCCGGCATTGATATCCATGTTCCCGGTCATGCGGCGATACATCGCCGAATTGCTTGCGATCTTCAACACCGGAACGCTTGGAAATCCTATGGCACTGCCGCGTCCGGTTGTGAACGCAATCAGGTTTACCCCGCCCGCCGCCAAGCCCGTGATCGAGACCGGATCGTAGCCCGGAGTATCCATAAATACGAAACCCTTCGCCTTCACACGCTCGGCATACAGAACCACGTCTTCGAGTGTTGTGGAGCCCGCTTTCGCAATCGCCCCTAACGATTTCTCGACGATGTTCGTCAAGCCGCCTTCCTTATTCCCTGGTGAAGGATTGTCGTTGAAGCTGCTGCCTGCGAACTGACGTAAATAGGCCTTGTACTGCGAGACGCGATCCAGTAGCTTGCCGGCGACTTCCTTGTTTCGCGCCTTGGCGGCCAGAATGTACTCGGCCCCAAAAATTTCGGTCGTTTCCGCGAGCACCACGGTTCCGCCGTGCTCGACGAGCAAATCGCAAGCGTAGCCCAAAGCCGGGTTTGCCGTAATGCCGGAGAAAGAATCCGATCCCCCGCAGTTGAGTCCGAGCGAAAGCCCGGATGCGGCCTGCTCGGTCCGGGTCTCGGCCGCTGCGCGCTCGATAAACCGGAGCAGATGCTTGCGCGCTTCTTCCACGGTAGCCGCTGTGCCGCCCGATTCCTGCAGTGTCAGCCCGTGTAGCGCACTCGTATCCAGGTCGACGCCCGGCTCGCCTCCCAGGTAATGGCTGATCTGGTTCACTTCGCAGCCGAGCCCCAAAATCAGCGCTGCCGAGACGTTCGGATGGTGGAGAACGCCCCCCAGGGTCCTTTTGAGCTGCTCGGTATCCGGTCCTATTGTGTGTGCGCAGCCCTCCCCATGCGGAAATGCGACCACGCCGTCCACGTTGGACGGCAGTTTCTCACCGGCAAAGCTCCCGGCGATCAATTCCGCCGTGTGTGCCGCGCAGTTGCTCGCCGCCACTACCGCTATATAGTTGCGCGTCCCGACCCGTCCGTCCGGCCTGGCATAACCGAGAAAAGTCGCAGGATTGCTCGGGACACTGCGGCTGGCCGGCGCCGGAGACAGATCTTCAACCGTACCGTGCTCCTCCTCAAATCCCAAGTTGTGCGTGTGAATGTGGTCGCCCGCCTCGATTGGAGCTTTCGCTATCCCGATAGGGTGGCCATACCGGTACACCGCCTCGCCTGGGGCGATGGCCCGGATGGCGACCTTATGGCCCGCCGGCACGGCCCTTCGGACCGCTATTGCCCTCCCGCCCGCTTCGACCTGCTGGCCCGGCGCGAGCGGCGCGCGCGCGATGGCGACATTGTCGTTTGGATGGAGAAGAATCGTCGCATTCTGCTGGGTAGGCGGGCTTTCGATCTCGTACAGCATCTGGGGTTCCCATTACAAATGTACGTCTTCAGGTGGGAAAGTTTCCGGGGAAACCGTGTACCTTGGTTGAAGCTCTCACCTGAAAATGCCCCGTATACCGATTGCCACCTATCGGCTGCAGCTCCATGCCGATTTCGGTTTTGACGCTGCCGCCGATATAGCGGACTATCTTCACGAGCTCGGTATTTCTCACGTCTATAGCTCGCCTTACCTGCAAGCCGCCCCGGGAAGTAAGCACGGCTACGACGTTGTCGATCACCACAAGGTGAACGAGGAACTTGGCGGGAGTGAGGCTCATGAGCGCTTTTCAAAACGCCTGGGTGAATGCCATCTGGGGCAGGTTCTCGATATCGTCCCCAATCACATGGCCATCAGCGCCCGCCGCAACCGCCTTTGGTGGGACGTCTGGGAAAACGGCCCTTCCAGCCGTTACTCGCCTTATTTCGATATCAAATGGCAATCGCGCGACGAGAAGCTGCGTAACAAATTGCTGGTCCCGGTGCTCGGCGATCACTACGGCCGTGTCCTGGCTCGCGGAGAGATTCAGCTCAAGCGCCGCGAAGGCGAGTTCTTCGTAGCCTATTTCGAAAACGAATTCCCGCTCTCGCCCCGCTCGCTGCCGCCCATCCTGAATAGTGCGGCCGTCGCGACCGGCTCCGATTACCTTGCTTTTCTGGCCGATACCCTCTCCGCCCTTCCAGGCCCCACTCTTACGGATCCGGCCAGCAAAACCGCCCGCCATCGCGACAAAAGCTTCATCAACAAGATGCTCGAGCGTCTTTTCAAAGAGACTCCCTTTATAGCCGAGGCGGTTGACGCCGCGCTCTCGGATATCAATAAAAGCGTCGATCAGCTCGATGCCGTACTCGAACAGCAGAATTATCGGCTTGCATTCTGGCAGACATCCAAGCAGGATCTGCCATACCGGCGGTTCTTTGACGTGAATACGCTGGTCGCACTCTGCTCGGACGACCCGACCGTGTTCGCCGATACACACGCCCTCATCCTGCGCTGGCTGCGAGAGGGCGTTCTCGATGGCATTCGCGTCGATCATCCGGACGGCTTGGGAGATCCGAAACACTACTTCGACCGCCTGCGCGAAGAAGCTCAGGATGTCTGGATCGTCGCCGAAAAGATACTCGAGCCCGGTGAGAAGTTCCGCCGCGACTGGCCGATCGACGGCACGACCGGCTACGACTATCTCAATCAGGCGGGAGGCCTGCTCGTCGATTCAGACAACGAACAAGCGTTCAATCAAATCTATTCCGAGTTCACACACGAACCCACGGACTACGCTGCAGTTTGCCGCGACAAGAAGCACCGCGTCCTGCGGGACCTGCTCGGCAGCGACGTCAACCGTCTCACCGATTTGCTTACCGATATCTGTGAGAATCACCGCGACCAGCGCGACTACACAAGGCACGACGTGTTGCGCGCCATTCGCGAAATCGTCTCCTGTTTCCCCGTCTATCGCACCTACGTTGTCCCGTCGCGCGACGAAATCACGTCGGAAGACGAGCGTTACGTGAACGAGGCGCTTGCGGAATCGAAGAAGCATCGTCCCGAAATCGAGGCGGATTTATTCGACTTTATTCGCGACATCCTGCTGCTAAAAATCCGCGGCTCGATGGAATCTGAATTTGTGATCCGGTTCCAACAGTTCTGCGGACCTGCCATGGCCAAAGGCGTTGAAGATACGGTCTTCTATAATTACAACCGGCTCGTATCTCTCAACGAAGTGGGCGGCGACCCGGGGCGGTTCGGGGTTTCAGTCGATGAGTTCCACGGCTTCTGCGCCGAAGCTCAGCAGACTCATCCGCGCACGATGCTCTCATCTTCTACCCACGACACCAAACGCAGCGAGGAAGTGCGCGCCCGCATCAGCGTTCTCTCCGAAATGCCGGAGGCCTGGCGCACCGCCCTGCATGCCTGGTCTGCGGCCAACGACAAACACAAGACGGAGGGCCTGCCCGATCGCAACACTGAGTATTTTCTATACCAGACCATGATCGGCGCCTGGCCGCTGCCGACCGATCGCCTGCTGCCGTACATCGAAAAAGCTGCGCGCGAGGCCAAGCACCGGACCAACTGGCTCACCCCCAACGAGCATTTCGAATCCGCAACGAAGAGCTTCATCGAGGCGATTTATCGAGACCGCAAGTTCATCGGAATGTTCGAAGACTTTGTAAAGTCGCTGACCGAGGCGGGCTGGATCAATTCTCTGTCCCAAACTCTTCTGAAGATGACGGCCCCCGGTGTTCCCGATACCTATCAGGGCGAAGAAATCTGGGATCTCAGTCTGGTGGATCCGGACAATCGCCGGCCTGTGGATTACGATCGGAGGCGGCGGCTGCTGCAGGAGATGAAAACGCTGGAAGTTCGCGAGGTATGGCGGCGCATCGACGAAGGTCTTCCCAAACTATGGCTCATTTATCACGCCTTGCGCATTCGCCGTGAAAGGCCTGACGCGTTCGGCGAATCCGGCGCATACACGCCTTTGCGCGCCGAGGGTTCAAAGGCCAAACACTTCGTCGGTTTCACGCGCGGCCGGGAGGTCGCCGTGCTGGCATCACGTCTGAACCGGCAGCTCGGCCGCAACTGGGAGGACACCACTTTGCAACTGCCCTCCGGAACCTGGTCCAATGCTTTGTCCGGCGAGAAACTCTCGGGCGGCACTGTTCGGTTAACCGAGGCGCTCGGTCGATTCCCGGTAGCCTTGCTGGTTCTGGGCGATTCTTCCAAGTTGCAAAAATGAAGAATGCACGAATTTAGCGTGTGGGCGCCAGCGGCGTCTCAGGTGGAGGTTTACCTCAACTCCGAATCATACCCGCTCCGCAACAGCGAAGGAGGTTGGTGGCGCGGCAGCTTCGAAGACGCTAAACCCGGGACACAATACTGGTTCAAGATCGATAACGGCAAGCCCATCCCGGACCCCCGGTCGCCTTTCCAGCCGTGCGGCGTTAACGGGCCCTCTCAGATCATCGACCACACACGGTTCAAGTGGACGGACGCCCGGTGGCAGGCCCGCCCGCTTTCGAGCGCAGTGCTGTACGAACTCCACATCGGCACTTTCACTCCCGCGGGGACGTTTGCCAGCGCAATAGAGTGTCTGGATCATCTGGTGAAGCTTGGCATTACTCACGTCGAGATCATGCCGCTGAACGAGTTCTCGGGCGATGCCGGCTGGGGATACGACGGTGTGGATCTGTATGCGCCGCATCATGCCTATGGAACGCCGGACGAACTGAAACAACTCGTCGACGCCTGCCACGAGAAGGGACTGGCGGTGCTGTTGGACGTGGTCTACAACCACTTCGGGCCTTCCGGCAACTACCTCAATCACTTCGGCCCTTACTTCACCGAGACTTATCACACGCCGTGGGGTGCGGCTGTCAATCTCGACGGCGAAGGCAGCGCGGAAGTGCGCCGTTTCTTCATCGATAACGCGCTGATGTGGCTGCGCGATTACCATTTCGACGGTCTTCGCCTGGACGCGGTTCACGCGTACTATGACCGTTCCGCCATTCACTTCCTGGAGGAACTCTCGGCCGAAGTCGATTCGCTTTCTTCGCATTTGGGACGATGTCTCGTCTTGATTGCGGAAAGCGATCTCAACGATCCTCGGATTGTGACGCCTCGTGAAGCCGGCGGGTTTGGCATCGATGCGCAATGGAGTGACGATTTTCATCACGCGCTCCATACGGCGCTCACCGGTGAAGCGCGAGGCTATTACGAAGATTTCGGTTCGCTTGCTCAGCTGGCCAAGGCGCTCCGGCAGGCGTTTGTCTTCGATGGAATCCGTTCGGCTCACCGCTCACGCGTTCACGGCCGTCCGATTATCGGGCTCTCCGGTCATCATTTTCTCGCGTACGCGCAGAATCATGACCAGGTAGGGAACCGCGCAACCGGTGAACGCCTGTCGCACCTGGTGAGCCTGGGCCGTGCGAAAATAGCGGCCGCGCTGGTGCTTACTTCGCCGTATGTGCCGATGCTCTTTCAAGGCGAAGAGTTCGGCGCATCCTCCCCGTTTCAGTACTTCACGCACCATGACGATCCTGAACTCGGCCGCGCAGTTTCCGAAGGGCGCCGAAATGAGTTCGCCGCCTTTGGCTGGGCGCCCGAAGATGTCCCCGATCCTCAGGATTCAGCTACTTTGGGACGCTCGAAATTGCGCTGGGATGAGATTGGCCAGGAACCTCACGCCGGTCTACTCGAGTGGCACAGACAGCTGATCGAGTTGAGGCGTACTTATGCTTCTCTCACCGATGGCCAAATGGAAAAGGTGGAGGTCGATTTCGATGAGGACGCCCGTTGGCTCACTGTGAAGCGCGGCAATGTACAGGTAGCCTGCAATCTTTCATCTCAGTCCAGGCAGATTCCGGTCTCCGGCGAAAACAACGCTGTGGTGCTTTGCTCCGAGACCGCATGGGTGTTCTCCGAGAACTCGATTGAACTCCCCGAAGACGCAGTGGCCATTCTGGCCCAGTGAGGTCGGGCGGCCGCTATTCGTTGGCGGTCCGGGATGCGGCCGCCAGCGATGATAAGCGGTTTCCTGAAGCCTGCTTAATGGAACCCCACTGTGTTTCGCCAGAACCCGCCGTCGCGGGAGGGCGTCCAATGAGCAGGAAGACAGAGAGCTTCCAAAAGAGAAGGGGGAGATCAAAATGTTCAAGAAAACGAAGGTGTTGGCGCTGCTGTTGTGTGCAGCAGGCGCGGCACTTGTACCGCACGCAGCATTCGCGCAGGACGGTTACTATGCTCCTCGCGACAATTACTACTACCAATCGGATCGCCGCGCCGACCGGCATGAGGCACGCGAATGGAGAGAGCAGGAGCGGAGAGATCGGCGCGCCGAAGAGTGGCGTGAGCGGGCTATACGCCGAGACGAACGCCGGTATCGTGACGATCGCTGGCGCGACCCCTATCGGGGAGACTATCGATCCAATGCTTACTTCGGTTTCGATTACCGCCGCTGAGCACAGGCGCAGGTAGCGGCGCGTCAGTCCTCCCGTCACGAGTTGTTAGCCCATTATCTGGTGAGAAGTCCGGCTGATCGCGCGAACATACTTGACGACTACGCATGATTGAGCGCCGCTCCCATCCACGTCTACAGCACGCCGAACTCGTGATGATCTGCTGGGAAGAGGACTCGACAAAGTTCAACCAACTTGCTAACGTCCGCGACCTCTCTCCGGCCGGCATGGCGGTGTTAGCTCCGCAAGCTCTTCCAGTGGGGACGCCGGTGACGGTTGCGTGCGGCAGCGGCGAACTGACCGGCTTTGTCCGACACAATTCCCAGCTGATTGACGGCAACTGTATGGGCATCGAATTCGCCGGATCCAAAGCTCAGGGCTGAGCGGCGCATTTCGGGTTGTTCGTAAAGTTCCTACCTCCTCAAAAAAATAGAGCGCGCACGGAGCACGTCAGAACGGCTCGAAGGCCAGCCGCGCGGCAGTCACGCCGCGAGGAAATATCATAAGCGCAATTATATCAGCAACTTAGAGCCCATTTGATCACGGACGAAAACGCTCATCTGCGATTCTCGATCCGGGGAGAGGGCACCGAAAAGCGCAGTTTTGAGGCGAATTTTAGCCCGAAAACAGGGTTTCCGAGGCAAATGGATGGCGAAACCGGGGCAATTTTGGCGGTATTAATCACCGCTACCCTGAGCTTCAAGCGGACCGTCTCTGGTCCCAAGTTTTGCTTCTAAATGGATCTGTTCATCGGGCCAATGCGCGGGTAAGATGAGAGCTCGATGCCCGGCGTCGCTTTAACAAAAAACGGTGCGGCACAAGCGAACATCCCGGCCGTGCAGCTGGGGAGCTTTCGGCTCGAATCCATCGATCTCTTGCGCGGCATTGTCATGATACTGATGGCGCTGGATCATACGCGTGATTTTTTTGGAGTTCCTGGCGTCAGTCCTACAGATCTGGCTCAGACCACAATTCCTTTGTTTTTCACGCGGTGGATTACGCATTTTTGCGCGCCTGTTTTCTTTCTCCTCACCGGCACGGGCGCACATCTAGCGCTGCGCGCCAAAACCAAAAATCAGGTGTCGCAATTCCTGCTTACGCGGGGCTTGTGGCTGATCTTCTTAGATCTGACGCTGTTTCGGTGCCTGGGGCTCCAGTTCAATTTCGATTATCACGTGACATTTCTGAATGTCCTGTGGGCGCTCGGATGGGCGATGATCGTGCTTTCGGCGCTCGTCCATGCGCCTCTGTGGCTCACGACCGCACTGGGGTTGGGCATGTTGGCCGCGCATAACGGGTTGGATTCGATCCAATCGTCAAATCCGCTCTGGTCCATTTTGCATCGGCCCAATTTCATCGTGAGCAATCCTCGACATTTCGTGTTCGTGGGGTATCCGCTGGTGCCCTGGGTCGGGGTTACCGCGACCGGATACGCGCTCGGACAAATCTATGCATGGACAAGGCAAGGACGCAGAACATTTCTGTTGCGCGCTGGACTGATCACAACTGCCTCCTTCGTGATTCTGCGAACCATGAACGTTTATGGCGATCCAGTCCGCTGGAGTGAGCAGAAATCGGCAGCGTTCACTCTGTTGTCATTCCTGAATGTAAATAAATATCCGCCGTCGCTCTTATTTCTGCTCATGACGCTCGGTCCCGCCCTGATCTTTCTCTGGGCGTTTGACGGATGGACGCCCCGCCTGCTCATTCCGGCCCTGACGTTTGGGAGAGTGCCACTGTTCTTTTTCCTGCTGCACATTCCTGTCATACATTTGATTGCGGTTGGCGTATGCTACTTCCGCTACCGAACCGCGGTTGGCATGTTTGAGTCTCCGACAATGGCTCAATTCCCTTTCACTTCCCCGCCGGGTTGGGGATTCTCGTTACCGTTCATCTACATACTCTGGCTGGGTATCGTGATTGGGTTGTATCCGCTCTGCCGGTGGTTCTCGGGTGTGAAGCAGCGCCGTCGCGATCCCTGGCTCAGCTACCTATGATTTGGCGCACGTAACGTGCCTTTGACGTTTGCCGTCTGAATTACGGGTGAGCTGGGCACTCCGGGAGGCACTCGATAGCAATCCAGTTTGCTCCGGAGTGATCCTCCGAGGGAGAAGAGTATGAAAGCTAAGGTGGTTTGCTCGATGCTGCTGGCGGCTGGTGCGGCTGTGCTGGCGGCCCCGACCCAAAAGCCTCGCGTGTTCGTTACGGAGAGTGGATCCGCGCAGGGTTCGGGCGAGGGCGCCATGGGCGAAGCGAAGGGATCACTGGCCTTTGCGGGCGGTACAAGCCCGCAGAACGTGGAAGTCATGAAGGCGTTTCTGCGCTATTGTCCAGCCGTGATCGTCACGGCCAATCGCGAGAAGGCGGACTACGTGGTGCGTTTGGATCACGAGGCGATCAATCCCACGACGCCGTTCGTGCATGGCAACAAAGTCGCTGTGTTCGACCACAACGAGGACCTTATGTTCAGCAGTTCCACCCGAGTTCTCAGCAGTGCCGTGAAAGACGCGTGCGCGGCTATCCGGGCCGGGGCTGGGCTAACGAGGGATAAGTAGTCGAACGCATTTTCAGTGTGCAGTGGGCGGATCCGCTGCAGAGATAGGAAGTACTTCCCGAATATCTCACCTTGACACTCTACCGGAAGAAGCCTACTATCCACCTAGAGTGTCTACCGAGCTAAATCGGATCGAATTACTGCAGGGCACGCTCGATTTACTGATTCTTCGAACGCTGCAGCCGGGCGCGACACATGGCCATGCAATAGCGAAGGCCATCGAACGCAATTCGGACGAAGTGCTGCAAGTGGAGCAAGGCTCCTTGTACCCGGCGCTGCATCGATTGATAAAGCGCGGCTGGATTACCGCGGAAGAGGGAACCTCCGAAAACAATCGCCGCGCGAAGTATTACAGGCTGACCGCAAAAGGGCGCAAGCAGCTGAGCGTCGAGATCACGAAGTGGGACAAGCTGGCGGTGGCGATCGAGCGAATTCTACGGCCGGCACGACAAGAGGGCCAATGATCTGGCGAAGACGCCGGCGTTTGCTTGCAATGCTCGATCTGGATATCGAGGATTACCTCCAGCGCGAAACTGCCGAGAACATCGAGCGCGGGATGGACCCGCAATCTGCCCGATACAGTGCGCTGCGAACCCTCGGCAACGTCACGCGACACAAGGAGGACACACGCGCGGTCTGGAGCTGGCTCTGGCTCGAGCAGCTGCTGCAGGACTTGCGCTATGCGGGACGGATGCTGCGTCGAGATCCGGGTTTTAGCGCGACGGCGGTATTGACGCTGGCGCTCGGGATCGGCATGAACACGGCGATGTTCAGCGTGGTCGACGCGGTAATTCTGCAGCCGCTACCGTACCCGCATCCGGAGCGCCTGGTCTGGATCGCCAGTGACGATCCGCAATGGGGAGAGAGCGCCATGAGCCGGGCTGATTTCGCCCTATGGAAGTCAGAAGCGAAGTCGTTCGAGAAGATGGCGATCGTTGGGAATGAGGACGTCGCCTTAGTTTTTCATGGCAACGCCGCGACTGAGCGCCTGGGCGCGATTCAAGGAGACTTTTGGAGTGTCACGAACGCGCATCCGGTTCTGGGACATCTGTTCGGGCCTCGCGAACAGAACTCTGTCGTCTTGACCTGGCCCCTCTTTCAGCGGACCTTTGGCGGTGATCCTGGCGTAGTCGGCAAAAGTATTGAGCTGGAGGGTCACGCGTTCACAGTGGCTGGAGTGTTGTCTCCCGAATTCCGCAACTTGATTCCGCAACAGCTCTCGACCGGCGAGGAGATGAGAGAGATAGGCGCCTATATTCCCACTCCCCTCGGCCATGAGCTACCGGGTGGTCCGCTGCGAGAAACCGCTCAATCAGGCCCAACGCCCACCTGGTTTCGAATCATAGCCCAACGAAGGCCGAGTGTGTCGTTTAACCAGGCACGCGCCGAAATGGAAGCTCTGTACTACCAGACGTTGAAGCAATTTCCAAGTCCGGAGCCCGGCTGGCATCGCGACGGCAACCACGAGCGATTTCGATTTCAAACGTTAACCGAACGGCTGATCGGGCGCGCGCGGCCCACTCTCACGATGCTATTCGGAGCAGTAGCGTTTGTGCTGCTGATCGCTGTTGCGAACATCGCCAATCTCCTGCTGGCGCGTGCTTCGACGCGAGAGCGCGAAATCGCGATCCGGGCCGCTGTGGGGGCGGGTAAGATGCGCGTCATCCGACAATTCGTGGTCGAGAGCGTACTGCTGGCATTACTCGGGGGCGCTGCCGGCGTTTCGCTCGCGGCAGGTTCACTAGCCTTGATCCAGCATGTCGGATCGCCCGCGCTGCCTCGCTTGGGAGATGCGCATATCGCCACATCGGTGATGCTATTTGCGTTATCGATATCGGTCGCGACAGGGGTGTTGTTCGGTTTAGCGCCGGCTCTGACTTTCGCTCGGCGAAACCCCGACGAGGTGCTGAAGCTCGACGCGCGCAACTCGTCCGCATCCAGTGGACAGATGCGCGTGCGCAGTGTATTGGTAGCGGCGGAAGTGGCGCTGGCAATGGTGTTGCTGATTAGTGCAGGACTGATGCTCAAAAGTTTTCAACGCATGACTTCGTACCCGCCGGGCCTTTCGCCAGACCGTATTCTGACGATGCGTGTGTCGCTGACGGGTCCGCACTATGACCGCCAATGGCCGCATCAGGCCGTGTATTTGCAGGAACTGTTTCGCCGGCTTGGCGAGCTGCCGGGAGCCGAAGCTTTCGGCATCGATTGCGGACAGTTCAACCAGCCGCTTCGGGTGCTCGGTGTCCGCGCGTCAACTTCCGATGGTTCGGATGGCGGAGCGGTACGGTACGTGTCGCCCGGTTACCTGAAAGCGCTCGGCATGCCACTGCTCGCCGGACGTTGGCAGACGGTTGATGAAATGCTCGACGATGCGCTGGTGAACGAAAGCTTTGCCCGAAAGATCGGCAGTGGTGCAGATGTGGTTGGGCGGAAAGTCAAGGGATCGTTCCTGAGCGCGACAATCGCTGGCGTGGTCGCGGACTTTAAAGATGTACAGCTGGATGCGGAAGCGACGCCACAGGTTTACACGGCGTACCAGATGATGCCGGTGTTGCGGGAGGTGCGCATCGCGCTTCGCACCAAAAGGGACCCGCTAGCCATTGCGGAGACAGTGCGGAAGGCTGTGTCTGGTATCGACAAGAATGTGCCGGTGTTTCAAGTGCAGACGTTAGCGCAAGAGCTTTCTAATTCGGTTGCCGCCCGGCGATTCAACCTAGCGATGCTCGGAGTGTTTGCCGGGACCGCGGTGCTTCTGGCGACAATCGGGATTTATGGAGTGATTGCTTATCTGGTGGCGCAACGCACATCGGAGATTGGAATTCGCATGGCGCTCGGCGCTCCACGTTATGCGATTTTGCGAATGGTAGTGCGGCAAGGCATGCGCACGGTGCTCGCAGGTATTGCATTCGGACTGGTGACAGCGGCGGGGCTTACGAGGTTGATGTCGAGAATGCTATACGGCGTGACGGCAGGGGACCCGGCCACCTTCGCGGTGGTAGCGGGGGCGATCGCGCTTACGGCGCTCCTCGCCTGCATGGGACCCGCGCTACGTGCGGCACGGATCGATCCCATGGCGGCACTAAGAAACGAGTAGATCTGCGCTCATTCGAGCAAAGGTGCCCGTGTTTCTGTAGCCTCTTGCGGGGTTCAATATGTGTTGTGGTGGGCGTTCGGGCTAACGCGCCTGTCCGGCGTCTTGATATTTTAGCTTGTTGGATTGTAGTGCATGGAAGAGCTTTTAGCAATTCTTGTTGATCCCGCGGGTTGCTGGACCAGACCGCCCGGGGTGGGCAGCGTACCTTCTGGTATGTGGTTTTTACTCGCTCGTGATTTGAAATAGCTGAGTAGGCTCGCTTTCGCAAGCCCATCACCGCATAGACCCTCGCCTGTGAGGATGCCTCGGATCTCTGTCTCTTATCCGCTCAGCGTCGCAAGCGCGAAAAGCGGTGGGCTAACCTGCTGTCAGGTGGTGATGCTTGGCGGTTTTCAAATCCTTCTCACAGCGTGAGAAGAAGCGGCTTGGGGAGTTCGCGGATGTATTCACTTACGATGAGGTTCCAGAACCGCTGAGAGTGCAGATCGTCAGGATTTGGGAGAGATTTTTGGGCGTTCCGGGTAGCGAGGCCACTTCCAACAACGGGCTATGGAAGGTACTTAAACTCGGTATCGAAGAGATGCTTGGAATTCACGATATTACAATAGACCCCTTCTCCGGAGACAGCAAGCAGATAGTCAGCCGCTTTTTTAGGAGCCGTGCAGATCAAAAAGCCGCTTTGGATGTCATTGATTTCATTGCGTCGAAAATGTATGACTTCGAGAGACGTAGTGTCATTCGATATAACGCATCATTGGCCGAAACGATAGAAGACATTAACACCCGCTTCGGGGAGTGTTCTCTCGGGTACGAGATAGTCCATCACGGGAACCAACGCCCTTACTTGATCCGAAAGGACAGCGAGCATCTCCATCATGATGTGGTCCTGCCAGCCCTGAGACTACTGTACGAAGAGCAATTTGCAGGTGCCGATGACGAATACCGGCGTGCTCACGAACACCATCGAAAGAGAGAGTACGACGACTGTTTAGTGGATTGTTTGAAAGCCTTCGAAAGCACGATGAAGACAATCTGTAATCAAAGAGGCTGGACCTATGCGCCGAGTGATAGAGCCAAAAACCTGATCGAGATCGTTGTTAAAAAGGGGCTGTTTCCGACCTTCATTGAGAGCCACTTGACTTCTATACGATCAGGTCTCGAAAATGGCGTACCCACGATACGGAACAAGATGGGCGGCCATGGTCAGGGCGAAGCGTTAGAACCGGTTCCGGAGCATTTTTCTGAGTACATGCTTCACGAGACCGCTGCGGTCCTGCTGCTTCTGGTAAAAGCCTATAAGGTGCTGCCGCCACTTGCCTGATAGCCAATTGCTTCGTTGAGCAGGGCAGTCGTCCATCCGCTGCCGCATGGGGGCTGTGAAAGAATCAGCGCCCCGCCTGGAAGCCCAATGCACCAGCCTCAAAGAGCAGCCAAGGGGCGTTTTGACTCTCAGGTGTGATCACCAGAAGTCCCACGCGGCTAGCCTCAAGTCTTTGGCGATCTCCACTGGCCATCGTGCTCCGTTTGCAATGTCATCAGGGCTGAAATAAGGTCGTACCGCCTGCAAGACGCTTGGGAACCATTTTCGGAGAACGTCGGCTACAGCCTTGCTTCGTTCGCCGGACCAACTGTGATCCTCATATCAAAGGCGAGCATATCAGCGCACCGCAATCTGCGTATCCGTGCAGAAAGTAGTTGATGCCGAGTTCCGAAGCGACCGGGATAGATCCTCGTGAACGACGTTGTGTTTGTTTAGCTCCTGAATTGTCGATCCTCCGGGACTGGACGCAGTTAGACCGGAATCGCTTTCTACGGCCGATGTCCCGGACGAGTCACGTTGACGTAGAACGCGCTAGGATTCAATCTCCGCAACGCCAACTATACGTCCATGTGAATCTGTCTACATGGGCCGTTACATGCGAATAAGGAGCCTCAGTTTCCATCTCGTCCATGCTACGACCGCAATCCGAATTCGGATCGCCACTTGTTGCTCCCATCCCTCCAGCACCACTTCTTCCGTCAGGGGCAATCGAAGCAGCCTGTCGGACCGTGATCACGCCAACCGGATCTCCTGTATTATTTGGGAGGGAAAATGGCTTTCCAGTCGCTTTTCATACTGACAACCGTCCACCCCTTCGCTACGGCCTCGTCCCATCCCTTATTGAACTGTTGCATTTTGTCGGCGCGATCGTAGGCATATTCGCGATTTGCATCATCGTGGTGTACGAATAACGCGAACCGGGCGCCGGGACCAGCCATTGTCCATTCGAGCATTCGGAGATCGCCGTCGGAGTTGCCGAAAGCGGCAATCGGACGGCGTCCGATCCGGCTCTGGATTCCAACCGGTTTACCTTCCTTATCATCGATAAGCTCTACCTCTGGCAGCTTCAGCAAGACTGGTTCATCGCCGCGCATTTCGAATTTCAGTTTTCCGCTGCTGCCTACCACCTGCTCCGGCGGAATTCCATAGACGCGTTCCGTCCAGGGGCGCATAAACTCTACGCCTCCACCGGACACTACGAAGTTCTTGAAACCGTTTGCACGCAAATAAGCGAGTAGTTCGACCATTGGTTGATAAACCATTCCCGTGTACAGCCGGCCCGTTAGGGGATGCCTCGCGGTCGTGATCCAGTCCTGCACGGTGTGCGTAAACTCCTCTGTGGTCATTCCAGTGTGAGTTACAGTCATAATTTGCACGATGCCCTTCTCACCGGAAGCGGCAACCGCCCGCATATCTCCTTTCAACAACGAGGCAAACGGTTCCTGGGTCTTCCACTCCGGGTGCAGTGGCGCAAGCGCCTTTACTTGATCAAAGGCGAACAAAAGCTCAAAAGGAACAGGTTTCTCAGCCCAAAGTGTTCCGTCGTTGTCGAATGTGGCGATACGCTCCGGTGCAGGAACGAAATCCGGCGAGCCTTCTTTAGTTATCCTCTCGACGAAAGCGATGATTGCCTTCTTCGGAGCTGTGTCGTTCCATGAAGGAAGCGCGTCCTGGGCCCGAGCCGACAAGGACCAGATCAGTAAAAAAGCGGCAATGCAGTGCTTGGCTTGTATAGAGCGTGTCACACGCTTTCTGCGCATCGAAACTTAGAGCGCAATCGCCGTCGCCGAGATTTTTTTTCAACCGCAGCAATTTTTAAATCAGTTGCGATCCGGCACATCTCTAAGTGCCGGAATTCACCTCCGTATCTACGCACTGCCTATTGCAGGAGACTTCACGATGCAAAAAGGACTGATGTTCTCTGTTTCCGTTTTACTCGCCGCTTGGACTCTGCTTGGATGGCTGGCGGCTCCAACCAGCCTTGTCCACGCTCAAGACACCACGGCCGAAAAGCCGCCCAGAGGCGGCTCGCCGATACTCCCAGCGCCGGAACCGCCATTCGGCGGCGTGATCGGCCGCAAGGTGACAGAATCCAAACCCGACTTTCCGCAGTCCGTCTCGGCCCCCAAGGGCGCGCCAAATGTTCTGCTCATTATGACCGACGACACCGGCTTCGGGGCCAGCAGCACCTTCGGGGGCCCGATTCCTACGCCGGCTCTGGATCGCGTAGCGAAACGCGGGCTAATTTACAACCAGTTTCACACCACCGCGCTTTGCTCGCCAACGCGAGCCGCGCTCCTCACTGGCCGGAATCATCACAGCGTCGGCATGGGGAGCATCACCGAACTCGCGACGGGTTATCCGGGTTATTCGTCCATCATCCCCAAGAGCGCTGGCACCGTTGGCCAAATTCTGATGAATAACGGATACAACACAGCTTGGTTTGGCAAGCACCACCTGGTTCCTGAGTGGCAACAGGGTCCCGCAGGACCGTTCGACCAGTGGGCGGGCGGCCTGGGCTTCGAATACTTCTATGGATTTCTCGGTGGCGACACCGACCAGTGGCACCCGGCTCTGTTCGAGAACACCAGGCCGGTACTGCCGCCGTTCGGCGATCCGAACTACATACTGATTCAAGACTTGGCCGATCGCTCCATCAACTGGATCCGCACGCAGCATGTGGCGGCGCCCGAGAAGCCTTTTTTCATGTATTTCGCTCCCGGCAACAGCCATGCCCCGCACCATGCCACGAAGGAGTGGATCGCAAAATTCAAAGGCCAGTTCGATCAGGGCTGGGATAAGGTGCGTGAGGAGACCTTGGCGCGGCAGAAGAAATTGGGGATCGTACCGCCTGACACCGTGTTGACACCGCGCCCAAAGGAGATCGCTGCCTGGGATTCACTCAACGACGATCAAAAGAAGGTATACGCGCGAATGATGGAGGTGTACGCCGGCGCCACTGCCCAGTGTGATCACGAAATTGGCCGGGTTCTCGATGCCTTGGAAGCATCAGGGCAACTCGACAACACTTTAGTCATTTACATGGAAGGGGACAACGGCGCCAGCGCAGAGGGTACTCTGCAAGGAACGACCAACGAAATCTCCGCTCAATTTCGTGCACCCGAGTCTATGGAATATTTGGTGTCGATGATGGACCAACTCGGCAGCGACCGGACTTACAATCATTACCCTGTTGGTTGGGCGCACGCGATGGACACGCCGTTTCAGTGGACCAAGCAGATCGCCTCACACTTCGGCGGAACCCGAAACGGTCTGGCCATCAGTTGGCCAAAGGGCATCAAGGCGCAGGGCGAAATCCGATCCCAATTCCACCACGTCATCGATATTGTTCCTACCATCCTGGAGGCCACCGGCATTCAAGCCCCACTGGTGCTGAACGGCATACCGCAAAAACCGCTTGAGGGCGTCAGTATGGCCTATACGTTTAACGATGCGAAAGCCCCGACGAGACACAACACTCAATACTTTGAGATGTTCGCCAATCGCGCTATCTACCAGGATGGCTGGATGGCAAACACAATTCCGCTGCGCTTTCCCTGGATTACTCTGGGCGCCGATCCCGACCCGGATGATTTCCATTGGGAGCTGTACCACGTCGCCGATGACTTCAGCCAGTCGAAAAATGTGGCGAGCGAAAACCCGGATCGGCTGCGCGACTTGCAAGCCCGCTTTCTGATGGAGGCGGTTCGGTACAACGTGTTGCCGCTGGACGCAAGTATGGTCGAGCGCTCAAGCCCCACCCTACGTCCCAACGTCCTCCGGGGTCTAACAGACTTCACCTATTATCCGGGTATGATTCGCATCCCCGAGGCGAATTCTGCGGATATCAAGAATAAGTCCTTCCGCATTACAGCCGACGTAGATATTCCTGAAAGCGGAGCGGAAGGCGTGCTGGCGACCCAGGGCGGGCGTTTCGGCGGCTGGGCTCTTCTCATCCTCGACGGCAAACCCATGTTCGCCTACGCCTACACAAACCAGGATGGCGTCAAGTATCCGCATCAACGCAAAGACAAGACGCGGATTGCCGGTGCCGAAAAACTCACGCCAGGCAAGCACACGATTGCGCTCGATTTCGCCTATGATGGTGGCGGCATTGGCAAGGGCGGGACCGGAACGCTTACGGTCGATGGCAAGAAAGTGGGCGAGAGCCGCATCGAGCACACCTCTCCCATGGGCAAATTCTCTCTGGACGAAAGCTTCGATTGCGGCCAAGATACCGGCTCTCCAGTCATCGACGAGTACGCAGCCAGGATGCCATTCAAGTTCACCGGCACACTCGAAAAGGTTGAAATAAAGCTTGGCCCCGATAACCTGACACCGGCGCAACAAGGCGAACTGAAGCGCCTTCAACGGGATGTTGCTCTGGCAGCACAGTAACGGAGGGAGCTGTCAGGCTTGGCACACGGCAGAATGCTTATAAGAAGTCGTCGCAAGGTCGCGAGCTGATTATGTCCGTCACTCAGATCGGCCCTCGTCGTATGCTTAGATGATCACATTCAGATCTTCAAGTTGACGGAAAACGCGCTAGTCGTACATGTGTTCGACACCGATCGGTACTGCCAAACGCCGATAAGCTCGACTGCGATCCGCTGACTCTCAAGATGCGGTCGGGCGGCCTGAGCAGAAATAGCTGACCGACTGGTAGACCCTTAGAACCGCAGTCTGGAGGATCGCTCCGGAATTGAGCTACCGAGGGTGTTCAGTGCACGATCGTCGGAAGACGGAAAATGGTGAGCGCGGTAGGAATCGAACCTACAACCTAGTGATTAAGAGTCACTTGCTCTGCCAATTGAGCTACGCGCCCTGAGGGTGGGGGAACCGGTTTGGCGCCAGGCGCCTTTACAAATATAACATCCGGTTCCCTCAAGCGAATACTACTTGTGCGTCCGCGTCACAGCACTTCGCGGGTCTTGTCCTTCAGAACCGTGGCGATGATCTTGCCCGCGTTCTTGTCCCCGCGCGCCAGCGATTCCGCGAAGTGAATCGCCTGCTCGGTTTTCACCTTGCCCGGCATGGGCGGCTCGTTCGGATCGACGACCGCGTCGACCAGCGCCGGTCCAGGGTAGTTCAACGCTTCGCGTAAAACCGACTCGGCGTTTTCGGCTCGGTCCAGCGTGAATCCACCAATGCCGCAGCTCTTCGCGATACCGGCAAAATCAATGGGCTCGAGATCAACGCCGAACTCCGGGTTCGCGTTCATCACCATTTGCTCCCATTTGATCTGTCCGAGCGCATTGTTTTTTATCACAATCACTTTTACGTTGAGCTTGTATTTCGCGAGCGTGGCGAGGTCGGCCATCAACATAGATATGCCGCCGTCTCCTACGATGCAGACGACCTGGCGGCCGGGATACGCGACCGCCGCTCCGATGCTATATGGAAGACCATTGGCCATGGTGGCCAGCGCGCCGGAGAGCGAAAACTGCATGTCTCCTCTCATCTCGATGTAACGCGCCGTCCAGGTGGCAATAGTGCCGCTGTCGGAAGACACGATCGCGTCGTTCGCCAGCAGCTTATTCAAGTGATAGGTAACTACCTGGGGCTTCATCGGAGAGTCGGTGCGTGTGCCCCGCTCGTCCATCAGCTTGTTCCAGCTTTCCATTCGCTTCTGGGACTTCGGCAGGAACTGGTGAGGTTTGCTCTTGATGAGCGGCAGCAGCCCCGCGATGGTTAACTTCGCATCCGACGCTATCCCCACATCCACCGGGTACCTGAGTCCGATGCGAGCCGGATCTATGTCGATCTGAATGCATTTCGCCTGGCCGGGCTTAGGCAGGAACTCGATGTACGGATAACTCGTTCCGGCCATGATCAGCGTGTCGCATTCTTCGAGCGCATCCTGCGAGGGAGCCGTCCCGAGGAGGCCTAAACCGCCAATCGTATGCGGATCACCATCCGGGATCACCGCTTTGCCGAGCAGCGCTTTTACGATAGGCGCGTCAGCTTTCTCGGACAGCTCAATGAGCTGGCTTGCCGCGCCGAGACAGCCGCGTCCGGCAAAGATCACGACGCGCTTACCCTCATTGATGATCTCGGCGGCCTGCTCTAATTCCTGCTTCGTCGCACTCGGATAGACCGGAGCGAAGTAGCCGCCGCTGTGGTTCTTAATGTTCGCCGGAGAGCGCTCACCGGCCGACATCTTCAGGTCTTGAATGTCTTTCGGAACGGTGATGTGCGCGACGCCGCGTCTCGATAAGGCGGTCTTGATCGCCTCATCTACCACGTTCGTCAAATGCGCCGGGCCCATCACGCGCTGGTTGTACACAGAGACGTCCATGAAGACCTTGTCGAGATCGACATCCTGCTGATAGTGGGTGCCTATTAAGTCGTGAAAGGTGTGGCCTGTGATGGCCAGAACCGGTTGCCCGTCGCATTTGGCATCATACAAACCGTTCAGGAGGTGAATTCCGCCCGGTCCTGACGTAGCGATGCATACTCCCAGCCGGCCCGTATATTTGGCGTAGCCGCAAGCAGCAAACGCCGCCGATTCCTCGTGCCGCACCTGGATGAAACGCACCTTATCCTGATTGACCCGCAAACCTTCGAAGATCCCGTTGACGCCGTCTCCCGGAAGCCCGAAGACCGTATCCACGCCCCATTCCGAGAGCCGCTCAATAAGCCTCTCGCCTACTGTTATTGCCATAAAATGTTCCTTCCTCGGCGCATCACACGCTCGATCACAAGTTGGACGGGTCGCTCGCGCATTCTTGGACAAATTTCATGTTGCGTTTCTTGCGAGATTTCGGCCGGGCACATTGCCGATACTGGGAGCATGCGCCGGGATCCTTTTCTTGAAGACGCGATTGCGGAAGCTCGTACCGGTCTGGCGGAAGGAGGGATTCCGATTGGGTCCGTCCTAGTCCATGCAGGCCGCATTGTAGGCCGCGGTCACAATCGACGCGTCCAGAAGGGCAGCGCTATTCTCCACGGGGAAATGGATTGTCTGGAGAACGCGGGCCGCCTCTCCGCCGCGGTGTATCGCGAGAGTATCCTGTACACGACACTCTCGCCGTGCCCCATGTGCACGGGCGCTGTGCTGCTCTATGGAATTCCGCGGGTGATTGTGGGCGAGAATGAGACCTTCCTCGGATCCGAAGACCTGCTTAGAGGCTCTGGGGTTGCCGTAGAAGTGATGAACGATCCTGAGTGCGTGGAATTGATGAGGGCGTTTATCGCCGCTCATCCCACTCTATGGAACGAAGACATCGGGGTTTGACCGCCGAGCATGCTCGATGGCGGCCTACTTCTTGTCGCGGCTTGCCAGCACGGATTCAGCGTATAGATTGACGACCTTGGCCTGGCTCCGCGCCACTTCGTAGAAGGCCGATCGCAGCACTTGCTCTTTCGCCTGAAACAAACCCTGCCTGATCTCTTCCTGCACTCGCGGGTCGCTCAGCTGCCGCTGTCCGGCCGGCTCCTTGGAAATCAACTTGATGATGCGATACCCCTCGGAGGTGTGAATGACGGGCGAAACTTGTCCCGGCGTCATCTCGAGGATGATTTTCCGGAGCTCCGGGTTCGCTTTGTCTAATGCCGATTCGGGCACGAATCCCACATCCCCGCCGTTGGCCGCGAACTGATCTTCCGAGTAGCTCTGCGCCAGCTGGCCGAAGTCTTCTCCCTGCCGCACGCGCATGTCGAGCATCTGGATCTTGTTCTTGGCCTGCTGGTCGTTCTGGGCCTTGTCGTTTTTTAAGTTGTTTACGTTCGGGTCAGGGTTTGCGCTGACCAGCATCTGCGCCAGCCGCACCTTGTTCTCAGGCAGGTTGAAGCTCGCTTTATTCGCGTTGTAAAAGGCGGCGACATCCGAATCGGAGATCGAAATGTGCGAGCCGATCTCCTTGTTCATCAGCTTCTGCACGCTGAGCTGACGGCGGATTTGCGCTTTGAGGTCGGCCACGCTCATCTTGCGGGCATCGAGCTGCTTTTGAAACTGCTCCTGGGTATAAGGAGCCTTCATTTCGTTGAACTTCGCGTCCACATCGCCGTCGGAGGCGAGCAAGCCTTGCTTCTCGGCCTGCTGCCGCAGGATTTCGTTATCGATCAGGGCGCGCAGTGCTTCGAGGCGAAGCTGCGTGACCTGGTCGCTGCTGGCCTTCATAGGCGCATTTGAGAATTGTTCGGTGAGCGCGCGATCGAGATCGGCGTAGCTGATCGGCATCCCGTTGACGGTCGCGGCGACGTTCTTCGAAACCGGGCGCGTGCAGGCACCCATCAACGCCATCAATCCGATACCCAGGGCCACGCGGTACTGGCCCCTGCGTCTTACACTCAAGCTCATCAATTCAGGCTTTGACCTTCTTGAGCTCTTCGACCAGGGCTGGAACGATCTCGAAGAGGTCGCCTACGACGGCGTAATCGGCCGTCTCGAAGATAGGCGCGTTCTCGTCCTTGTTAATGGCGACTACTGTATGTGAGCCCTTCATCCCTACCAGGTGCTGAATGGCGCCGGATATACCGACCGCCATGTACATCTTCGGCGAAACTGTCTGGCCCGAACTGCCGACCTGCCGTTCCATCGGCAGCCATCCGTTATCGCAGATGGGCCGCGATGCCGCCAGTTCCGCGCCGAGCGCCTGGGCAAGAGCCTCGACAACCGGCATGTTGTCTTTCTCTTTGATACCGCGGCCTACCGAAACGATGATGTCGGCCGCGCCCAGGTCAACCGAACGTTGTGCCTCGCGAAACGGCTCTTCCGGCTTGCTTCGAATGTTCGCCGGGTCGAGCTGAAGCGCGAACGTTTCAACCGGCGCTTTGCCGCCAACCGGTTCCGCTGCCCGGAACGCGCCCGCCTGGATGGAAACGAATTGGAGATCGCCTGCCGCCCGCACGTCGGCGTTCAACTTGCCCTGAAACAGCTGCCTGACGAAAGAGATCTCTCCCGCTTCGGCCTTTACATCGACCACGTCGCTCACCAGAGGTTTAGCGAAACGCGTGGCAAGTTTCGGAGCATAGTCACGCACCTGGTACGTGTGCGGGAAGACCACCGCCTTCGGCTGGTGCGCTCGAATCAATTGCTCTAAAGCGGCTGTGTAGGCGTCCGGGGTGTAGTGTGCAAGCAACGGGTCATCGAGCAGGAACACCTTCTCAAGGCGATAGGTGGCCGCCTCTTCGGCAAGCGCCTGCACGCCTGAACCGAGAACGACGGCCTGGACCGGAACGGACAAGGCGCCGGCCAACTTCTCCGCTGCCGCGAGCGCCTCGAAAGACATTCGGTTCCACTTGCCGTCCCGCTGCTCGAGTACAGTCAGAACGCTCATATAACCCGCGCCTCGAATTTCAGCTTTTCTACCAGCTGACGTGCAACCTCTCTCGGATCGCCCGATATGACCTGCATTTGCTTCTGCCGGTGGGGCGCATAGACGTGCTCGATGCCCGCGGCGGGCGTTCCATTGGCTTTCAGATCCGCCGAAGACAGGGTCTGAACCGGCTTTGTCTTGGCCTTTTTGATCCCCATTAACGTGGCATAACGCAGTTTTTTGATTCCGGACTGAATGGTCAGAACCGCTGGAAGCGGCAGTGTCACGTTCTGGAACCAGCCATCCTCCAATTCGCGCTTTACTCGCACGGTGTTGCCCTGCGGCTCCACTTCCATGACGATGGTTGCGTGAGAATAGCCGAGCAGCTCGGCCACAATCACGCCCGTTTGCCCGTATCCCAGATCGTCGGATTGAAGGCCGGTCAGCACGAGCTCGGGAGATTCCGCTTCGATTGCTTTGGCAAGCAGCCGAGCGGTAGCGAGCGAATCGAGAGCCGTTTCTTCACCCGTGTCCACGTGTATGGCCCGATCCGCACCTTTCGCCAGCGCTTCACGAATAGTTTGTGTTGTGCGCTGCTGGCCGAGAGACAACACGATCACTTCGCCACCGAGTTTCTCGCGCAACTGCAGCGCTTCTTCGAGAGCGTAGGCGTCGGGTTCATTCATTTCGTAGCTGAGATCGCTCTCGTCCAGCCACTTGCCCTCACGATTTACCCGCAGCAACGAGTCCCGCGCCGGAACCTGCTTGACGGAAACAATAATCTTCATACTGAGTTCGGTCCTGCGCTCGCGAGAGCGGTCTCAACGAGCCCGGCGACCTTCTTCCAGTATGACCGACGGCTGCCTGCCCGCCGTCACGCTCTTACTCAGCCGAAGCGAGGAACACCCGTCGTCAGCGCGTCCTTGATCGCCAGATGCCGGCGGATCGGGGGCGGCGTCATGTCGCGCTCGTCGCTCGAAAAAATCTTCGCCCCCTGCGAAATCAGATAATCAGCCGTACGCGCTGCCAGGGATTGAATCGTCAAGCCCGGGTTGGCCGAGCCTTGCGTGGGAAGAATGCTTCCGTCACAAACAAACAAATTGCTGATGTCATGCGTTCTTCCAAATTTGTCGACTACGGATGTCGCAGGGTCTTTGCCCATGCGGGCGGCCCCGACCAAGTGCGCGTAGCGGGCCTCTTGCACTACTTCTTGAGCGCCCGCAGCCCGCATGACCTCCATCACAGTATTCTTACCGAACTCGATCAGCTGCTTATCGTTTTCGTGCAGCGCGAAGGTGATTTTGGCCACCGGGATTCCGTACTGATCTTTTTCTTCCGAGATCTGGACCCGGTTATCCGGCCACGGCAGAATCTCGCCGAGAAGCCCGAGGGCGGCCCAATGGTTGTAATCCATCATTACTCGCCGCAGTCCCCAACCCCATGCACCTTTCGCCTTCATCATCTGCTTGGCGAAAGCGATCGGCAGCGGACCTACTGTCTGGATGGCAAAGCCGCGTGCAAAGCCGCGCTTCGGATCAGTCTCATAGAAGTGTTCGGATAAAGCGTGTGCCGGCGGAGCTTTGTACATCCGGACCAGATCTTCAAACCGGCCCAGAATCACGTTTCCGGCCTGCGCCATCAGGTAGCGGCCGACCGTATCGCTCGAGTTCGCCAGGCCGTGCTCATGCCCGCGGCAAGCCGAATTGAGGAGCAGCCGCGGCGTTTCGATCGCATAGCCGGAGACGATGACGGCCTTCGCGCGCTGGAAGTGCTCCTTGCCCTCGCGGTCGTAGTAAAAAACGCCGTTCACGCGGTGATTATTTTCGGTGGAGATCCGGAAGACCATGGAGCAGTCGCGAATCTCGGCGCCGTGTTCGAGTGCCTCGGGAACATGGGTGATGAGTGTACTTGCCTTCGCGCCCACCTTGCATCCTTGTATGCAGAATCCGCGATAGATGCAATGCGGCCGCTTGCCGCGGGATCCGGAAAGGATCGCCACAGGGCCGCCCGCCGAAACTCCGATGCCGAGGGCGGTGCAGCCTTTGACCAATACGTCTCCGACTCCTCCGAGCGGGTGCGGTCCGAACGGATATCCATGTGGATCGCCCCACGGAAAATACGCCGGGCCGGCGACCGGGATCTCGCGCTCGAGGAGTTCGTAGTACGGCTTCAGTTCTTCATAAGCGAGCGGCCAGTCCGCTCCGACGCCGTCTTGGGTATGGACGCGGAAGTCGGATGGATGAAAGCGCGGAGTAAATGCAGCCCAGTGGACTGAGCCGCCGCCTACGCCCTTGCCGCTGTTGTTTTCTCCGAAGGCGAGTGGGTTCTCGCCGCCGGTGATCCGCAGATCGTTCCAGTACAGCTGATGCGAGCCCTTCTCATCGCTGACCCAATCCCGCTCCGTGTCCCAGAACGGCCCGGCATCGAAACCGACAACACTGAAGCCGGCCTTCGACAGCCTCTGCAGCAGCACGCCGCCGGCCGATCCGACACCTACTACGCAGAAATCGACGGCTTGCGCCTCGGGATACTGCTTCATCTCCCGGGAGATTTTTTGCAGCGGCCCTAAGTGGCGCTTGTTATCGCGCGGACTCTTGAATCCGTCTCCGAACAACCCGAAGAGCGGCTCTTTCAATGCGTGCCTCCTTGCCCCGAGACGCTCTGATGTTCGTCTGAAAGCGGCTCGTAGGTATCGGAAAGAGAATTGGCGGGCCCATGCCACTCATAGCGCTGCTCATCCACTTCCCACGGTTCGGGCATTCCGAGTTCTAAGCGCGTATAGGCGCGCGGATACGCCGGGCCGCCATATCCAATTTCATCCCAGGCCCACGGGTGTGCGTAATAAGCGTCTGCACAATCCTGCACGATCATGTACCAGAAGCGTTGTACGGGCATCTGCTTCCAGATGTCGTGCGCGCCGAGCGGCTTGGCGTCGTGCAGCGACTTGAGGATTCGATCCTGCTGTAGCGGATCGAGATCGGCAAACGGTTTGGCATGAAGTTCGCGCGCCATGTCGTCCATTGCCCGCAGGCCGAGGCGGTAGGCATCCCGGTCTGCCGGCATGCCTTCAAACCGGTAGCCATCGATTTTGTTCTCGAACAGGCGCTCGTCGATTGCATTGACGATGGGGATTCGAAACTCTTCCGTTCTGTCATCCTGCGGCAGGATGCGATCCGCCACCGCAGTCATGGCGATCGCTTCCACCTCTGAGAAGAAGCGAATCGGCGGAACGTTATAAAGGCGGCTTTCCACGACGATCCGCGTTGCTTCGTCCCAAAACTTGCGCTGGCTCATCGTGCTGTAACCCGGGTAGTATCCAGGCTGATTCACAGGCGGCCGCGGCTGCCCGGTCGCTTCATCCAGAATCCAGGACTCGATTGCATTTTGGGTCTTGATCATTTCTCTCTCCGTAACACGCTTGCCAGGATGCCGATGGCTCCACAAGCCGCAAACAAGAGCGGAGCAAAAACCGGCGGCCCGTACAGGATGTTATAGACCCAGTGCTTCGTCCTCCCCGGCCTGCGAATCACTCCGCGCACATGATAGAAAAACCCTACACCGCCTGCGAGGCTGGTTACCGCGGACGAAGCGGGTAGGAACTTCTGCGCTATTGTGGCGTTCGCCATTGCACCGACACACGCCGCGAACTGGACCGGGCTCAGCAGCACGGGAATCCACTGTGACCAGATGCGGAAACGGCTCTTGTAATGCGAGTACCAGGCTTCCGCGCCAGAGAATAAAGTCCAGAGCGCCGCAACTGCCGCCATGTGTTTCTGGAACTGTCCTTCATTCAGTTCCTGCCGCCAGCCCGTCAGTCGGGGCTCGTCTGGTGCATCGTTCGATTGCACTTCGGGCTTCAAATAAGAAGCGATGAATCCGAGATAGGCGGCTGTGCCGAATAACAAAGGTGCAAAAATCGGCGGCCCCATGATGATGTTCGTGAGGGGAAGCTTCCAGCCGCCGGGTTTGCGGCGGATCCCGCGTATGTGAAACCCGAACCCGATGACTCCGTCCGCTAGGGTGGCGGCTGCCGTCCAGCGCATCCAGCGGCGGGCCGCTCTTGTGCTGAACACTCCCGCGCCCGCTGCCACCGTGAGCAAAGCGCTGAAGATGACCGGGGTGTACATGGCGCGATTGCCGTAGCTGCCCTTGTAGTGTTCATACCCTACCTCGAGCCCGCTGATCAGGCTGGAGCCGGCCGCGACCGCGGAAAGCGATTTCTGAAAACGTCCCTCTTTGATGTGCCGCTCGACTAAAGCCAGTGCGCTTGCCATGTCCCACAAAATTGACGTTCGCGCGAGGGAAGTGTTGCTGCCTTACGCGTTACTTTTCCTGGCTGCCGCTGCTCTATTGGTTGGAGATGAACGGCTCGGCTGAACCCCGGATTCACTCGGGGAAGGTGCATGCTTTTACCATTCCCACCGACTTGCCCGAGTCGGACGGAACGGCAAAGTGGGACGCCACTACCGTTGTAATTGTCGAGCTGAATGCGGGTTCGGCTACAGGCATCGGATATGCCTACGCGAACCTTGCCGCGGCTCATGTGGCAAAGGAGCTCGTCGAACGATGCATCATCGATGCAGACGCTTTTGAGATTCCCGCGCTGCATTCAAAACTCGATCGCGCGGTCCGCAACTGGGGACGGCCCGGCTTAGTTTCGAGTGCCATCTCTGCTATCGATACGTGCCTGTGGGATCTTAAAGCCCGGCTGCTCGATCGGTCCTTGATTACTCTGCTTGGTCGCGTGCGGGACTCGATCCCGGCATACGGCAGCGGCGGCTTCACTTCCTACACGAAGGAGCAACTGGTCGATCAGCTTACCGGGTGGGCGGCCGAAGGGCTTCGCTCGGTCAAAATGAAGATCGGCCGCGAGCCTGAGAAAGATGTCGAACGGGTGAGGGCGGTGCAGAAAGCTCTTGCCGGCAAGGCCGAGCTCTTTGTCGATGCCAACGGGGCCTACAGCCGGAAGCAGGCTCTTGAGAAGAGCCGGCAGTTTGGTGATCTCGGCGTGACCTGGTTTGAGGAGCCTGTCACTTCCGACGATCGCATCGGTTTGCACATGCTCGTCGAGCACGCGCCTCCCGTGGTGCGCATAGCAGCCGGAGAATATATCTACGTGCTCGATGATGCCCGGCTTCTGCTCGAAGCGCAGGCGGTTGACGTTTTACAGACGGATGTAACGCGGTGCGGCGGCGTCACCAACTTTATCAAGATCGGCGATGCGTGCGAGATTGCTCATTACCCGTTTTCCGCTCACACTTCGCCGTCTATTCACGCCACGCTTTGCTGTTCCGTGCTCTCAGCTATCAACGTCGAGTACTTCCACGATCACGCGCGGATTGAGCGTATGATCTTCGATGGGGCGGTAGAGCCTGTCGACGGCAATCTGCACCCGGATGCGGGGCGACCCGGCCTGGGTCTCGAACTCAAACGCAGCGATGCCGCCAAATACCAGGCATTTTCGGCTTCAGTCTAGTTCTGAAATCGTTTGAATATGAGGCAGCCATTGGTGCCGCCGAAACCGAAGCTGTTCGAAAGCGCATACTCCATGGGCATGGGTCGCGCTTTATTCGGGACGTAATCGAGATCGCATTCCGGCTCCGGGAATTCGTAGTTGACGGTAGGAGGCGCGATCTGATCGCGAAGCGCGAGCACGGTGATGCCTGCTTCCAATCCACCTGCTCCGCCGAGCAGGTGGCCGGTCATCGATTTCGTTGAGCTGACGGCCAGCTTGTAGGCGTGATCGCCAAAAACGCCCTTCATGGCCGAAGTTTCCGCCCGGTCTCCCAGACCAGTCGAGGTGCCATGGGCATTCACGTACTGAACCTGAGACGGTTCGATGCCGGCGTCGAGCAGCGCGTTCCGCATGACACGATATCCGCCATCACCGTCTTCGGGGGGCGCCGTGATGTGGTAGGCGTCCGCACTCATGCCATACCCGACCAGTTCTGCCAGGATTCTCGCGCCGCGCTTCTGGGCGTGCTCAAGTTCTTCGAGGATCAGGATCCCCGAGCCTTCACCCACAATGAATCCATCGCGCTCGCGGTCCCATGGCCGAGAGGCTCGGTGCGGCTCATCGTTGCGCGTCGAGAGCGCTCGCATGGCCGCGAAGCCGCCTATGCCCATCGGAGTGATGCAGGCTTCGGTGCCGCCCGAGATCATCACGTCGGCGTAGCCGTGCTGGATCAGCCGGAACGAATCGCCTATCGAATGCGCGCTGGTGGTGCAGGCCGTCGAAGTGGCTGAGTTCGGCCCCTTGGCTCCGTACTTGATGGAGACGTGGCCGCTCGCAAGGTTCACGATGATGGCTGGAATAAAGAAGGGTGAGATGCGCCCCGGACCCTTTTCGAGCAGATTCTTGTGTTCCCGCTCGATCACCTCGAAGCCGCCGATGCCGCTACCTATATAAACACCCGTAGCTTCGGCCTCGGCTTCGGACGATGCGGATCCCAATCCCGCCGACTGCATCGCAAATTCGCTCGCGGCAATCGCGAACTGGATGAACCGGCCCATCTTCTTTACATCTTTCTTGTCTATGTAGAGAAGAGGATCGAAATTCTTTACTTCACCGCCAATGCGGCACGCGAACTCGGAAGCGTCGAACTGGGTAATTGGTCCTATTCCACTGCAGCCGCTCTGAATGGCACTCCACGTCTGCTCCGTGCCGATTCCGACCGAACTGAGTAGTCCAACACCAGTAACCGCTACTCTCCGCCGCGCCATGATCTTCCTGCCCGCGTTGCGCGGGACTCCGCCTGGTACGCTCCCAACTACTTCTTCTTCGCCTCGATGTAATCGACAGCGTCTTTCACGGTCTTAATTTTCTCTGCGTCCTCGTCAGGAATATCCAGATCGAACGCCTCTTCGAAGGCCATCACCAGTTCAACGATGTCGAGTGAGTCTGCGCCCAGGTCGTCGACAAACGAGGCGCTTGGGTCCACCTGGTTTTCATCCACTCCCAGCTGTTCCACGATGATTTGCTTTACTCTCTCAGCTACCGGCATTCCTTGTTCTCCTGTGTTGCAAATTTCTCGTCCCGCCTGGTCAAGCTTCGCGGTTCAACTCACTACCGTACCTCATCGACATTTCTGTCGAACCCGCTTCTCTTTTAGCACCGCTAAGATGTAGAGGTTGCTGAACAGTTTGAGTATCCTATATCTGCACGGTTTCGCTTCCAGTCCTCAGTCGCGCAAGGCCCTTTTCTTCTCCGAGAAGCTTCGAGCAAGCGGGTTCCCTGTCGAGATTCCGGACCTGGCGCAGAGCGATTTCGAGCATTTAACCCTGAGCCGACAACTCAAGTTTATCGAAGGTATCGTTGGGGGAAGAGACGTTATCCTCATCGGTTCGAGCCTCGGAGGATATCTTGCATCTCTTTACGCGGCTCGGCATGCCGAAGCCAAGAAGCTCGTATTGCTGGCTCCTGCTTTCGGTTTTCGTGAGCTCTGGATTGCTTCGCTGGGACCGGAGCGCCTGGCGGAATGGAAGGCGCGCGGCGTGCTAAATGTTTTCCACTATGGAGCGGGCAGGGAACTACCGCTGGCCTACGATTTTCTCGAAGACTCGCGGGATCTCGATCCCTTCCCCCTGGTCCGCCAGCCGGTGCTGATTTTTCACGGTACTCGCGACGCTGTCGTCCCTCTCGAACAATCACTGGCCTTCGTTCGTTTGAACCCCCAAGCAAAGCTGGTACGCTTCGAGGAATCCGGTCATGAACTGACTGACGTACTAGATCAAATGTGGAGCGCGGCTGAAAGTTTCCTGCTCGAGACGCCAGCTTAGGCCGCAAACTGCCGTTTAGTGGCCACTGAAACTCGCCGCGGACTCGTTTTGCTGATATAGACTGGAGTTATCGGCTTGGCGCATGGAAATCTTTTTGGAACTATGGCTTGGTTCCGACGTCAATCTGCCTGAGTTGAGTCGCGTGAACTGTGTCTTCCGGAGTGTGTAGTGACGAGCGACGTAGAAAGAGAAATATTGGAGCGTCCCCAAACATTCGATCCCGCTAATTACGGGAATGGGTCTCGACCCGACGATCACCTTGACCATCTTCTGATGTCCACAAACATCGAAGAGCCGTGGTTCAAGTCGATCGTACAAAGTATTCGAGAAACCATCAATCCTCCCAAACTGCCTCCCCTCGAGTTGACCTCACGCCCGATTGAGGGAGGGCATTTCGGCGATCTGGCTGCAGTCGAAGAGCCGTGGTTCAAATCGCTTATTGCCAACGTCAAGGAACTGATCAATCCCCCGAAGCTCCCGCCACTCGAGCTCACCTCGAAGCCGGTTGAAGTCGGTACGATCTGGGGTGCTTACGGAGGCGGCGAAAAGCGCTCCGGTATGGTCTCTCTTTTGATTCACGTTGGTGTCATCGGCCTGATGCTGTTGATCTTCCAGCAGGTGGCCGTCACCGCGAAACGCAAAGTAGTGGGCGACATCATTTATGTCCCCCCGCTCAAGCTTCCTTTAGCTGCTCAAAAAGCCGGCGGCGGTGGCGGCGGCGGACAGAAGATGCCCATGCCTGTCAGCAAGGGGGCTCCGCCGAAATTCGCGCCCAAGCAGTTCATTCCTCCGGCCCTGAAGGTTGAGACACCTAAGCTGCCGGTGGTTCCCACGATCACGGCTCCCGTGCCGCAGATTCAGGCACCTGACTACGGCGATCCCCTTTCTAAGATGAATCAGTTGTCCGGCGGCCAGGGCGCACAGGGGCTCGGCAGTGGCAGCGGCGGTGGGGTCGGTAGCGGAAACGGCGATGGTTATGGTCCCGGGTCTGGCGGCGGTACCGGTGGCGGCGTCTATCGGGTCGGAGGCGAAGTATCGGCTCCGGTTCTGATCAGCAAAACCGAGCCCGAGTACTCAGAAGAAGCACGTAAAGCCAAGTATTCCGGAACCGTTCTTCTGTCACTGGTGGTCGATGCAAATGGTTTGCCGCGCGACATCAAAGTCGTTCGACCGCTCGGTTTGGGACTCGACGAGAAAGCCATCGAAGCGGTTCAGAAATGGCGCTTCCGCGCCGGCGTCAAAGGTGGCCGTCCAGTGGCTACCCAGGCGACTATCGAAGTCAGCTTCCGTCTGCTCTAAACAGTAGCGGAAGAGTTCAAAAGGACGTGCCATGCTTGAGTACGCCCATTCCGTCCTGGTCAGCTCAGCGCTTTGGCCATGACTTGCGACGTGCCCGATAGATGCTTTTTTTCTTCGGGCTGCGTCCGTTGACCGATTGCCCTTTCGCGGCTGACAGCGTTTTCTTAGGAGAAGCGGGTGCCCGGCCATCCGTTGCGGCGGCTTTCGCCGGGCGCGCCCCAGTGCCCGCTGATTTTCGCGAGGCTGCCAAAGACCTCGCTTTCTCTAAAGCTTGGGCTGCACTTTGAATCTGCCTTGCCACCTGTAGCGATTCGCCATCCACTTCCTTGATAAGGTCGGACAGCTCTGCCGTTATACGCTCAAGCTTTTCTGCCGTACCTCCGGAAGTCATCGCACGCTTACCCTTACCCAGAGACGCTCGCGAGGTTTGGTGCGCTGCTCTGCCGAAAGAACTCTGGAGAAGCCGCTTCATCTTCGCTAAGGCTCCTTTTACGGCTCGGTCGACGGTCGCATCTTGCTGATCGGCGGAGACGGGCTTCTTGCCCGCAGAACGGACCTCGATGAGGCAGCGCTTGTCCTGACCACCACGCTTGCTGCTGTTAAGATCGCTCAGATGAACTTCGACCCTGGTGATCTCTTCTGCAAACCGCGCGAGTGCTTGCTCCACGTCACGTTCCACACTGCCTAAGAGATCTGGACTCGCAACGACGTTCTTGTCCGTATTGACCTGTATTTTCAATTGGCGACCCTTTCAGCACACCTAGGCAGAATCAGTAATGTTTGGAAGTAATACCGGCGCTCACCTTCCGCACCACTGATTCCTTAAGCGTTGAGTGCGCCAATCAAGTGTACTCCTGAGCTTCCGCTTTGCTACTTCATCTTTGTGACCCAGCCGTCTCCGCCGCGGGCTCAGATGCCGAACGGACTCTCGTATAGACCTCAATCAAGAGAAGTGCGGTGCTCTTTGGGTTGGCACTTCTCGCACGGACAAATTTTTCTTAAGTGCTCAAACGAGTAAATGCCTGAGCTGTGCCCGTCGTTCCAATAGACGCGTATCGCGTACGACCCTACCGGTTCGACCGAGTCCATCTTGAGCGCGGGCTTGAACATCGGGAAAGGGTCCGGCGTCGAGTAATTCGAACGCTGAGGCTCTGTCCCGTGCGATCCCGTACAGGTGGCGCACGGGCACTCGTCTCTCAGGTGAGCGAGGGAGTAGTCGCTATGGTGCCCGTCGGTCCAATCGATTTTGATTCCCGTCGATTTCGAGATCGCGATGTGCTCCGGATCGGCTGCTGCCGGCGAATGAACTATTTGCTGTTGCATAGGTATTTCTATGTCGCGCTCTGCATGCGTTCGATGTCGCGCACTCCGGGTATACGCCGGAAGGCCGTGATCACGCGCTCGAGCTGCTTTTTGTCGCTGATATCGATGGTAATGTCGATCACCGCGCTATTGTCGGTGCGCTTCTCGTCACCGCGCGCCTCGAGCGTTCGGATGTTGCTCTTTTCGCCGTCGAGAACGGACGTCAGCTGATGCAAAATGCCCGGCCTGTCATCGGTGTAGATCACCACTTTTACGGGCAGCGGATCGCTGGCGCTGCGGGTCCAATCGACCGAAACTTTTCGTTCCGGTTCGTACAAGAGCTTCTGCACGTTGGGGCACTGCGCGGAGTGCACCGCGATGCCTTTGCCTCGGGTGATGTATCCCACGATCTGCTCGCCCCGCACCGCATTGCAGCACTTTGCCCGGTATACCAATACGTCATCGGCACCCTTGACATGAATGGTCAGATCGCCATTGGCCAAGGCTGCCTCGGTCTGCAGCTGCGGGATCCGGGGCGGTAGCGGCAGCGGGGCATTCGGTGGTTGTAAGCTCTCGTCCGGCGCTACTTTCTGCAGTACCTGGCGCGCTGAAAAACGCCCGAAGCCCAAAGCGGCGTACAGATCGTCTGTCTTGCTGACTCCATATTCCGAGGCGACGGAGGCGAGCTCGTTTTGCGAAAGCCGGCCCAGGCTCAGCCCCATCCGGCGAGCCTCTTTCTCGAGCGATTTTTGTCCGATTTCGACCGCCTTGGCTCGTTCCACGCCATTGATGACGTGGCGGATTTTGTTGCGTGCCCGCGCGGTCTTCACTACCGCCAGCCAGTCGCGACTGGGTTGATGACCCGCCTGCGTCAAGATCTCGACCACGTCTCCGTTACGCAGCGTAGCCTTGAGCGGTTTAATCGCACCGTTCACCCGCGCTCCCGTGCAGGTGTTACCCACGTCGCTATGAATTGCGTAAGCAAAGTCGATCGGGGTTGCTTCTCTTGGGAGCACAATGACCCGGCCCCGCGGCGTGAAGGTGTAGACTTCCTCGCCATAGAGGTCCATTTTGACGGTGGACAGGAAGTCTCCCGAATCGCTCATGTCGCGCTGCCACTCGACGAGCTGGCGCAGCCATGCAATTCGCTGATCGTCTAAGCCGGGTCCCTTGCTGCCCTCTTTGTATTTCCAGTGGGCTGCGATGCCTTCCTCGGCGATCTTGTGCATCTCTTCGGTCCGGATCTGGACTTCGAAGGTCACGCCCCCGGGCCCGATCACAGAAGTATGCAGCGACTGATAGAGATTGGGCCGCGGCATGGCGATGAAATCCTTGATGCGCCCCGGCACCGGATGCCACTCGTTATGAATGACGCCGAGGGCCGCATAGCAGTTCTTCACGGAATCGGTGATGATCCGGATCGCCACTATGTCATAGACCTGGTCGAGTGTGATCTTCTGCCGTTTCAGCTTGAGGTAGACCGAATAGGCACGCTTTACGCGTCCGTCGACGCGCGCGGGAATATCCTCCCGAAACAGCCGCTGCTCGATGTCCGCCTTCACCTGCCCGAGCCACTTCTCGTACTCCTGGCGCTTCGATTCCATCTCGCGGATCAGATCGGCAGCTGCTTCCGGATGGAGCGCTTCGAACCCGAGATCCTCGAGCTCCCCGCGCATCTTGCCCATTCCGAGCCGGTGCGCAATCGGGGCGTAGATGTCGATCGTTTCCTGCGCGATGCGCTCCTGCCGCTCTCGCGGTAAAGAACCAAGTGTCCGCATGTTATGGAGCCGGTCCGCAAGTTTGACAATGATGACGCGGATATCGGTGGTCATCGCCAGCAGCATCTTGCGCAGGCTCTCGGCCTGCCTGTCTTCACGGTTTGCGAAGCTGATCTTGGTCAGTTTCGTGACACCGTCCACACAGCGCGCCACGTCTTCCCCGAACTGCTCACGGATCTGATCGAGGGTGGCCGTCGTGTCCTCGAGCACGTCGTGCATGAGACCGGTCTGCAGGGACACCAGGTCCATCTGCATGTCCGCCAGGATGTGCGCCACGGCGAGCGGGTGTGTGATGTACGGCTCGCCCGACTTGCGCTTCTGATTCCGATGCGCTTCCGCAGCAAAACGATAAGCTCGAGCCAGTGCGTTCAGGTCTTCTTTCGGCCGGAGCTCGCGGACCTTCTCTTCCAAACTTTGAAACAGGTCGTCTGTCTGCGGAAACTCCAGTACTGTCGAGGACATCAGTGGCTGTCTACTAGGTTAGACGACATTCACCGCCTGAAGAGGCGCCGTCCCGGCTATGGCGCCGAAAGCATTACGCCCTTGCTGGGATTGTCTCCAGCTAGCAAAGTTCGGAGATGCTCAATCAGTGAAACGATACATCTACGCTGCAAATGTCGCGGGCTCGAATTGATCTGAACTATTTCCTGGAAGGTGAACTGGAAGTTGCCGACGATTTCCTTTCCGAGGCCAGCACCTCCCTGATGGGAGGCCGTTATCCTGCGGCGCGTGACTCCCTTCAATACGCCGAATCGGCTCTCGACATCATCGAGCGGTACCTGCAAGGGCTTGAAAGCTCAAGTGAAGCAGCGAAGTTTGCGCCCCTCATTGACGGCCGCCGGCACCGGGCGCAGGCCATTCAGCAATCGATTCCGGCCTAGCCTGGAAATCCTAAGCGCGTGTCTGAAATCTATGGCTGAATATAGTGGAAAACTGAGATTCATCGTGCGCCGGGATGCCGGCGCGAGGATAGCAAGAGAACTCGGCAAAATCCACTCTGTCTTCGAGGCTGCGGACGAGGACTACCGCAGATTCAGGATGCGGCTGTTGCAAAGCCCTCCGCCTTCCCAATATCTGCCTCTCGAGTGGATACCAACCTCCGCTCAATGATCCGAGTTCGATGCCCATGTAGTCAGTTTGCTTTCCCATCAGGGCGGAGGGTCCTTGCCAGTATTTGCAATTTTGAAGAACTCTCCAGATGAGCGGTTCGGGAAGAAGACTGCCTGGTTGTCCGCCGCTAACCGGCGATTAGCGGTGCACGTCGCCCGAGCGTTCTCAGCCAGGGAAACGCGCACTGTTCGGGTCGCGGCCGCGCTCGCCTTGTCCCAAGGTGAAGCAAAAAGTTGAGCCACGGCCCTCGCCGGCCGATTCCACCCAGATACGCCCGCCGTAGCGTTCCACAATTCTCTGGCAGAGCGCAAGTCCGATGCCGGTGCCTTCATACTGATCGGCCTTATGCAGCCGCTTGAAGATGCCGAACACTTTCTCACGATATTCAGGGTCGATACCGATCCCGTTGTCCCGAACGCATAACACGTGCCCGGCGCCATTCTGGTAGCAATAAACTGCAATGCGGGGCGCCTCTGCGCTCCGATACTTAATGGCGTTCCCTACCAGATTTTGAAATAACTGAATAAGGTGCACCTCGTCTACTTGCAAGGTTGGAAGTTGCCGGGCTTCGATGTGAGCCTGGCTTTCCCGGACGGAACTCTCCAGGTTGCCTAGCGCCTTCGTCAGCGCGGTGTTAGCGTTTGTTGCAGCCGGCCCGTCTACCTGACCCTTGACAACCTGTACGTAGGCGAGCAGATCTTTCAAGAGGGCGGCCATACGCGACGCGCCCGTCACCACATGATTGAGGAATAGGCGCGCATCCGCGTCGAGCCGATCGCCGTATCTCGCCTTCAGCATTTGACTGTAAAGGCTCATCATTCTTAGCGGCTCCTGCAGGTCGTGCGAAGCGGAATAAGCAAACTGCTCGAGATCGCGATTGGCACGCAGCAAAGCGCGCTCATTGGCTTCGCGCTGCTCGAGGTGCTGGCAGAGTTGATATTGGTGACGACGCGCCCGCAGCGCCGCCCGCACACTGCTGATCAGAGTTGCTGAGCGAAGAGGCCGCTCGAGAAGGCTGATGTTGCCGAGCGGCTCCAAAAGCCGGAGACGGTAGCGGCTTCCCTCAGTTGTGTCGCCGCCCGACGTCATTACGACGAGCGGGAAGTCCGACCATGGCGGCTGGTCTGCGAGTTCCTTTGACAGGCGTTCGACTGCGTGCGGTCCCAACGCCTCGTCGGCGACCAGCGCGGCACCCGCTCCCTTCCTGATGGCGGACGAAAGCTCCTCGACGGAGGCGCACAGATCGGCGGCCAATCCCGCCCTCAGCAGCTCTCTTTGGATCAGCTCGCCATCTCGTCCGAACGGGGCGCAGACGAGCA
This sequence comes from Terriglobia bacterium, assembly GCA_963723645.1. GTDB lineage: Bacteria > Acidobacteriota > Terriglobia > Bryobacterales > Bryobacteraceae > Bog-105. The sequence continues at coordinate 434,486 of CAVRRR010000001.1, read as the reverse complement.
CGCGCTCCCGAGCAACGCATTCGCTCGGCGCGTGATCGCTAGAGTTCTCCACCCGTATCTCCCAGCGCCCGGTCCGAGCCGACATACACGGGAACGCCGGTGAGCACGCCCCGGAAATCGGACAGCGCTTCCCCGACAATGATTCTGCCCATCCGCATGCGCAGCTCGCGGATGGTGTCTTCGTGCTCGCCGCTGCGTTTTTTTACGACCGATATTGCCTTGCGCACCTTGCCGTCCGCCTCGAAGTAGCGGAACAACAGCACGTTGTCGGCGAGGTAGCTCAAATCGACGGGGGACGACATAGCGGGCCCCAGCATCCCGGACTGTGCGAGAACCAGCAGCGTTACGATGCCACGCTGGTTGAGAAACGAGAGCAGTTCGTGCATTTGCAGAGCGAGGTGCTGCTCGCCGGGCATGGCATTCAGAAAGCCGTTGAGGCTATCGATGACCACCACCTTGACGCCGCCTTTCTCGACCGAGCCGCGCACCACTTGCACAAACTCGCCGGGTGACAGCTCAGCCGGATCGATCTGTTGGATGTGGAGCATCCCGGAATCGAGGTGCGGCCGCGGATCCATGTTCAGCGCTGCGGCGCGCTTGCACGCGATGTGCAGGGATTCTTCGAAGAGAAAGACAGAGGCGGGCTCTCCGCGCTGGGCGGCCGCTATGGCGTAGCTCATGGCGACGGAAGACTTACCCGACCCGGCCGGTCCGAGCAGCAGAGTGCTTGTGCCGAGGTCCAGTCCGTCGCCCCAGAGCGCGTCGAGCTCAGGCAAGCCACTGGTTGCGTAACCCTCCGCGGGCACGACCCGGTGTTCGCTTGCTACCAAGCGCGGACACACCACCACACCACCCGTCTCGATGGTGTAGTCGTGAAAGCCTTCCCGATAGATGGCGCCGCGCATTTTAGAGACCTGTATACGGCGCCGCGTCTTGCCGAAATCACGCACGATCTTCTCGAGCATCAGCACACCATGAGCGATGCTTTGCAGCTGCATATCCTGCGCGCCGGAGGTTCTGTCGTCAAGCAGGAGAACGGTGCAGTTGCGATTGGTAAAGAAGTGCTTAAGTGCAAGCACCTGGCGCCGGTAGCGCAATGAGTCGCGCGCGAGCAGGCGGATCTCCGACAGTGAATCGAGGACCACGCGCGTTGGCTGCACCCGATCCACTTCGTTCAGGATGTTCTGTGTTGTGTCCTGAAACTCGACTTCTGACGGATGAAAAGCAGAGTATTGATCCTCCGGACGCAGACTGGCCTCGGTGGGTGTGAACTCGAAAATAGTAAGGCCTTTGAGGGACCAGCCGTGCGAGCGCGCTACCTTTTCGATTTCCTTCTGAGATTCGGAAAGCGTCACGTACAGAACGTGTTCGCCCCGTCGCGCTCCCTCCATAAGGAACTGCAGGCCCAGGGTGGTCTTTCCGGTGCCGGGTTCGCCTTCAATAAGAAAGAAGTGTCCGTGCGGGAAGCCCCCGCTCAGTACATCGTCAAGACCGGCGATTCCGGCCGAGACGCGCGTGTCCTGCACCGCGTGGTCGAGGTTAGGCATGTGATTGTCTTGAAGAATTCAAGGCTCCCCGACTGCACGAGCATGTGCAGCTGGAAGAGAAACAGCAGGCATGGGTGTAACTTAACATACAACAACGTTATCGAGCTCCAAGGTTTCAAAGGGCCCGGCATGCTGCGCAGGTTATGTCGAGTGCTGTAACTTTCTTCGCACAAATACACGTCGGCTAAAATTAAGCCGTCAGGAAACAAATGCCGAAATCGCAGGTGGATAGTACAGGTTTACTGGTTGCGGTCGTAGCTCTTGCGGTTACGCTAACTCTTCTGGCCGGACCGTTCTTGTGGCTGGGCAGCATCTGCGGCCTGGCGCTCGTGTTCCTCATTTTAGGTTTTGACCGCGAGTCGTATCGAACGGGGTTCGAAAGCCTGGGATTTTCAGCTGTGGTCGCGCTCTCACTCACTGAGGCGGTCACGGTTATTTTTCGAGTGCTGGAAGGAAGCTTCGCCCAGCCTGCTCCTATTGAGGGCCGGATCGGAAGCGAGTGGATGCCGGCTATCTGGCTATTTTTCACGCTCGTCTTTTGGCCGATTGATCGTGCGCGCATGAGCGGCCGCGTGCAGCAACCTGTCGCTCGAACGAGCACGTTGGCACCTGTGCTTTTCAGCCCTTCGCCGATGCCGCCTACGCCTCCTCCGCCGGCGGTTCCCGAACCACCGCGCCCGATCGTTCGCGAGCCCGTAGCACCACAACCTGCAGCACCTGCTCCCACGCCGCCGGCACCTGCCCAAGCGGCCGTGAGTCATCCGGCAACCTCGCTGCGGGCTACGTTCACGCAGCCGGCGTTCGCGGAGGCTGTCCATGAACCTGCAGCCGGGGCACCTTACATTCCTCCTCCAACTCCGCCACCGGCGTACGCACCGCCGAGTCAACCCGTCCAAAGCCAGCCTGTGCAGACCCAGCCGCCGCCCGCCTATGCGCCTCCCGCTCCGGCGTCTGTTGCACCGGCTCCGGTACCGCAGCCGATCGCTGTGCCTTCCGGTAAGGAAACTATGATTTACGTGACCCTCGTTGGCGAAGGTCTGAATGTGTTGCGTGCGGTGCGCGCCGAACACCTGGGCCGAGATTACTACAAGATAGTGGACGAAATGCCTGAAGGGGAGACCTGGCAGTACCGTCCCGGGCAAGTTGTCCGATGCAAGAAGAAGAATCTGTCGAGCGGCAAAGCCATGGTGGCTACGGAAGAAGCGCAGCGCGCCGGCTGACGGGTTTCCGCCGATGACAATCAAAGACGAAGCCGTCGTGGAGCTCGCGACCGCGACCGGACCCATGCCGGTTCACATGTTCCAGCCCTCGTCCGAAGGCCGCTTTCCTGGAGTGATTCTTTTCTCCGAGATATTTCAGGTGACCGGACCGATCCGCCGCACTGCCGCCGCAATTGCGGGCCATGGCTACCTGGTTGCCGTTCCAGAGGTCTATCACGAACTAGAAGCTCCTGGCACGGTGCTCGCCTACGATCAGGCTGGAGCGGATAAGGGGAATGCCGACAAGTACGAGAAGGAGTTGTCGTCTTACGATGCCGATTCGCGCGCGCTTGTCGAATACCTGAAGTCCCGTGAAGATTGCACCGGCCGATTGGGCGCAGTTGGTATTTGTCTCGGCGGCCATCTCGCTTTTCGTGCAGCCATGCTCCCTGAGATCGCAGCCACAGTTTGCTTCTACGCGACTGACATCCACTCCCACAGCTTGGGAAAAGGTAAGCAGGACGACTCGCTCGCCCGCGCAGGCGAGATTCGAGGTGAGCTATTGCACATTTGGGGCAGGCAGGATCCACACGTTCCGCTCGAAGGACGCAATCTGATCAAAGCGAGACTTGAAGAGGTGGGCGCTAACTTCCAGTGGCTCGAAGTCAACGGGGCTCATGCTTTCATGCGAGATGAAGGGTACCGATACGATCCTGCGCTTGCCTATCGTTGCTATGGACTGCTGTTCGAGCTTTTTCATCGGCGCTTAACGTTATGAAATAATCCTGGGCGGCAAACGCTTGAACGAGTGGTAACGCCGCAGCTGCTTTGCTGTCTAACTGGTGATGGGTTGGAGAATCGTCTCTCTGGTACTTTTTGTAGCAGGCATCTTTGCGATGCCTCTCTGGCCCTACAGCCACAACTGGAGCGTGTTCGCTCCGGCATTCTGCTGGTTCCTGGCTGTGCTAACTTTTCTGCTCAGCTTCTTCGCCAGGCGCGGCAGTGAGATCTGGAAGCACCGGGGCCAGGGATAAGACGAAAGTCGCCCACCCTCGTCCATACTTAGGAGACTTAATGATGCGGAAAGTATTGTGTTTGACCGCGCTGGTTCCTCTGTTTCTGGCATCGGCGGGTTTTGCGATTGCTCAGAACGGGCAGAATGCTCAGAGCGATCATAACGATCCATACATGCGTGGGCCGGCCGGGGAAGCACGGTTGGTTCAGGAAGTGCGACATCAGCTTGTGATGCTTCCTTATTACACGATCTTCGACGATCTCGGTTTCCGAGTGCAGGGCTCGACAGTCACGCTGGTCGGCGCGGTCACGAATCCGGTGCTTAAATCGAGCGCGCAGAACGTGGTCAAGGGTGTGGAAGGCGTCACGCAAGTGGTCAATCAGATCAAGGTGCTCCCGGTATCCGATTTCGATTGGCAGATTCGGCGAGCAATGGCCCGCACAATCTACGGCGATCCGCAGATCGGGACCCGGTACGGTTACCAGTCGTTGCCGAGCATTCACATCCTTGTCGAGAACGGGCACGTCACTCTCGAAGGCGTCGTTGCAAATACATTCGACAAAAATCTGATCGGCATCCGTGCCAATTCAGTTCCGAACGTGTTCAGCGTAACCAACAATCTGCAAGTCGAGAAGAGCAGCTAGGCTAACCAGCCTCCGTTAGGTGAGCCGCGCGGGAGAAGAGCCTCCGAGTTCTCTCTCCCGCCGTGCTCTGAAATACCTTTCGGCATTTCAAACAATCCTTTGCATTCCTGCTAAGCAGCCGTACGACCACTGTCATACGAGCATGTTTGAACCCCTTCTTTAACTCTGAGAGCGCGGTTCTACACTTGAAAAGCGAGGCTTGACTCTCCGGGCTGTTATCCGTTCGGATACGACGGAGATAAATCTTACACAGAGGAGAGTAGGCTGAAGCTTCAGAGGAGGATTTTTGCGCAACCGATTGGTGTGCCTAATTTGTGTGTGTCTCGCGACAGTGGCTGTCGCGCAGGAAACGCCGGCTCCGTCGCCGCTCATGGGATTCACTTCGCAGGATTCGAAGACAGAGCAGGATTGGGAGAAGCGTTTTCGCGCAATCCCGGAGGCGGCGCGAGTTCACGCGAACATGGTTCATCTCGCTGCGCATCCGCATAACGTCGGCTCGGCGTACCAGCGCGAGAACGCGGAGTGGCTGGTTGCCCGGTACAAGGAGTGGGGCTGGGACGCGCACATCGAGCGCTTCGACGTACTTTATCCAACGCCGAAGGAGCGGCTGGTGGAACTGGTCTCGCCGGCGAAGTATACGGCCAAGCTTGACGAACCGCCGCTGCCGGACGACCCTTACACAAAGGAAAAGAGCACACAGCTTCCGGGCTACAACATCTACTCGGCCGATGGCGATGTGACCGCTCCGCTCGTTTACGTGAATTACGGGATGCCGGCCGATTACGAGGAACTCGAGCGGTACGGTATTTCGGTCAAGGGCGCCATCGCGATAGCGAGGTATGGGGGCGGCTGGCGCGGCTTGAAACCCAAACTGGCTTATGAGCATGGAGCAGTGGGCTGCATCATTTACTCGGATCCGGCGGACGACGGCTATGTGCAGGGAGGTATTTTGCCCGCGGGCCCCATGCGGCCGCCCGCAGGTATCCAGCGGGGCAGCGTTGCCGACATGACTCTCTATGCCGGCGACCCGCTCACTCCCGGGATCGGATCCGTTCCGGGAGCCAAACGAATTCCTATCTCGGAAGCAAAGGCGATCATGCGCATTCCCGTGCTTCCGATCGGCTACGGTGACGCGCAGCCGCTGCTCGCGGCGCTGGACGGTCCGGTTGTTCCGGCAGCCTGGCGTGGCGGACTGCCGTTCACGTATCGCTTCGGTCCGGGGCCGGCGAAGGTTCATCTGAAGCTGGCGTTCGACTGGGGCCAGAAGCCTGTGCTCGACGTGATCGCGACCATGAAAGGCTCGGAAGAGCCGGACGTCTGGATTATTCGCGGCAACCATTACGACGGGTGGGTGAACGGCGCAGACGATCCAATCTCGGGGCAATCGGCACTGCTCGAGGAGGCACGCGCATTCGGCGAACTATACAAACAAGGCTGGCGGCCCAAGCGCACGTTAATCTACACTGCCTGGGATGGCGAGGAGCCTGGTCTGCTCGGTTCGACGGAATGGGCTGAGACGCACGCAGACCAACTGAACGAACATGCCGCGCTTTATGTGAACTCGGATGAGAATGGGCGAGGCTTTCTGGGCGCCGGCGGAACTCATGAGCTCGAGCAATTGATAGACGACGTAGCGCGAGAGATTACCGATCCGGAAACGAAGGGTTCGGTGTGGAAGCGCGAGCAAGCGGAGTTGCTGCTGCGCGGCGGACGCCGCGGGTCGAAGCCGAATGCCGATATCCTCAAACGCACTACGCTTCCTATCGAAGCGATCGGCAGCGGTTCGGATTTCGCGGGTTTCATGGACCACCTGGGAATTGCTTCGCTCAATCTCGGATTCGGCGGAGAGGACCGCAGCGGAACCTATCACTCCGCATATGACACGCCCTGGTTCACGGATCACTTCGGCGACAAGGAAGAGGTCTACGGCCCGGTGCTGGCGCAGACTGCCGGAACGGTGATGATGCGCGCCGCCTCCGCCGACGTGCTGCCTTACAACTTCAGCATTCTCGCGAGTACGTTGAAGGGCTACGACGGCGAGTTGAAGGAGCTGTTGAAATCACTGCAGGCAGAAGCGAAGACAAGGAAACGCGATATCGATATGCAGCTGTACATGTTGACCGACGATCCGCACCGCCCGCTGCATGCTCCGGCGGCGCTTGCGCCTCCACCTGACATGAACTTCTCGGCTCTCGACGATTCGATCTCTGAGCTCGAGAAGGCGGCCGCACAGTTCGAGGGCGCGAAGGCCGGGATGGCGGCGCTCTCCGGCGAGAAACGCAAGGCGCTGAACGCGGAGCTCACCCTTGCCGACCGCAAATTGATGAGCGACGAGGGGCTGCCGCGACGTCCGTGGGTCAAGAATGTGATCTACGCACCGGGCGTGTATGCGGGGTATGGAGTGAAGACGATGCCGGGCGTGCGCGAAGCGCTCGAGGGAGGCCGGTACCCGGAAGCGAGCGAGCAGCTTGCGGTACTGGCCAAGGCGATCAACGATGAAGCGGCATACCTCGAGCGAATCGTGAAGGATTCCGGAGTTCCCGGGAGCTAATCAGCCCTTGGCGTGCCCGTTCTGCGGGCCGACTCTCTTCGCGAGCGCAATCCGCTCCTGGCGAAGGATGTAATTCGGGATGATCTTCACAAGAAACTCGAGCCGTTCAACCTCGGAGCGAAGCGTCAGCACAGTCTGGCGCTTATCGAGGTCGTAGATGAACTGTGCCACCTGAAAGCTCATGCGCGAGCTATCGAGGTTGGGAGTCTCAGTCACCTCCGGACGTTCCATCTGGAGTAACTGGCGATATGCCACGGCGGCCTTCTCGTAAAGATCAGGCGGAACATCGGCCACATCATCATCGTTGAAGTACTCCACTTCGGCGCGCAGATACGATTTCTCCTGATCGAGCGAGGCGATGCGAAACCTGCGCTGGCCGAGGGCGAGAAGGTCGAGGCGTCCATCGGGGTAGCGGTTCACGACGCGGTCTACGATTGCCGAGCATCCGATGTTTACGATGCCGTCGTCCTTTGCGAGGACGATTCCGAACTCACCTTCGTGCTCGAGTACATCGTTCATCATTTCCTTGTACCGCTGTTCGAAAATATGCAGCGGTAAAGGCATGGCTGGAAGCAGCACAAACGAGAGTGGGAACAGAGCTAAAAGCTGCGAAGCCATGCCTCTATTATCGGTGCTGCCAGATGAATTGCCGTTGAGAAAACCCATGAGAGCAGGGATATACTGATTCCTTATCTTTGCGCTGCTGAAACAGTGCAGGCTTGTTGAAAAGAGATGACACTAAAGCTGAAGCGCACTCCAGGTTTATATCTGGTCGGATTCATGTGCAGCGGAAAAACAACCGTGGGGCGAGCGCTCGCCGAGGAATTGGGCTGGTGTTTCATCGACATCGATTCGGAGATCGAAGCAAGCCAAAAAAGGGCGATCAGTGAAATCTTCGAGCAACGCGGTGAGGCGGGATTTCGCGAGCTTGAGACCAGAACGATACGGCATCACGTGACTCATGTGGAAGCAGGCGTGCCTTGCGTCATCGCGCTGGGGGGCGGCGCTTTTGTACAGCCGCAGAATTGGGAACTGATTGCGAATAATGGCGTCACTGTATGGCTCGATTGCACGCTCGACACGGTGCTGCAGCGGCTCGGGGATGATGTCACTCGTCCTCTCGCGAAAGATCGAAGCGGCCTGGGGCAATTGTACGGAGACCGCCGGACGCTGTATGCAAAGGCAGACTTCCGTCTCGAAGTAGATACTGACGACATCTCCGCGATCGTACGGAAGATTCTCCACCTTCCGATATTTTGAGATCGCTCACGAGTGCCGAGGCCAGGCTCAAGCGTGACGGACTGCTTCTCGTGCAGGCCGGGCTCGAAGCGGCCGATGCGGCAACGGCCGTGCGCAGGCACCTGCTTCGAAGCGGCACAAAGCTGCAGATCAATGAACTGCAGCTGGAGCTCGAGGAGTACGATCGCATATTCCTGATCAGCGTTGGGAAAGCGGCGGTTCCGATGGCGCTGGCCGTCGAAGAGATCATGGGCGATGATCTCGCCCGCGGACTTGCGATCACAAAACATCAGCATGCCGGCGGTAAACTCCGGCGTGTGCGAACGATCGAGGCTGGGCATCCGATTCCAGACCAGACCGGCGAAAGCGCTTCGCTGTTGGTCCGGCAACTAGCGGAGAGCTTAACTGCGCGCGACTTGCTGCTGGTCGCCATATCGGGCGGCGCCTCCGCACTGCTGCCGGCCCCGGCGGCCCCGATCACGCTGGAGGCGAAGCAAGAGACAACCGATCTGCTGCTCAAAGCGGGAGCGACCATCGGAGAAATCAATGCTGTGCGGAAGCATCTCTCGTTTCTGAAAGGAGGGCAACTGGCGAAGCTGGCGTATCCCGCGACCATAGTGGGCCTGCTTCTATCGGATGTAATCGGCGACCCACCAGATGTAATAGGATCGGGACCCACGGCACCGGATGCATCGAGCTTTGCGGAAGCACTGGCGGTGCTCGAACGATTTGACCTCCTTCGCGGTGTGCCTGAAACCGTTTTCGACAGGCTTCGGAAAGGGGCGGCAGGTCTGATCAGCGAAACGCCACGAGCGGGCGACAGGATCTTCCAGAGGGTGCATAACATTGTGGTGGGCAGTAACAGGTTGGCGCTCGAGGCCTGTTCGAAAGAAGCCGAGCGTCTTGGCTATCGACCGCACGTTCTATCTACGTGCGTAGAGGGGGAAGCGCGCGAGATAGCCGCAGCGCATTCCGCATTGCTGCGCGGAATGGTCGAGAGCGGGCAACCGCTGCAACCTCCTCTATGCGTGCTGTCGGGCGGAGAAACAACGGTGACGATTCGCGGACCAGGAAAAGGCGGACGCAATCAGGAGTTCGCGCTGGCAGCGGCGATCCACATAGCGGGGCTGGAAAGAGCAGCCGTCCTCAGCATCGGGACAGATGGAACGGACGGACCTACCGACGCAGCGGGCGCTTTTGCCAGCGGGACAACTGTCGAGCGAGCGCGCGAACTCGGATTGGACGCCGAGGAGCATCTCAGGCGGAACGATTCGTACGTGTTTTTCGACAGGCTGGGAGATCTGATCCGGACAGGCCCGACAGGAACGAACGTGATGGACATGCACCTTCTGCTGGCGCTCTAACCAGACACGTTTACACCGGTTCATAGGAATAAAAGCTGAGTATGTTGTCGCCCTGCCTCAAGGTCCGCCACTTGCGCAGGCCGCCGTAGGACCCCTCCAGGGTGACGCGGGATGAGTGTTGCGCGACGGCGTAGGGACATTGCGCGATAGCAAGAGCCGCAAGCGAACCTGTGTATTCCTGGAGCTGATCGTAGGGCGGATCGAGAAAAACGAGGTCCGCGCGATGCTCGCTCAGAAGGTTGGCGGCGCGGCCGCGAAGTACAGTTACCGAACCGCCGACGCCCAGCGATTCGACATTGTCACGGATGATGGCAAGGGCTCGCGGGCTGCGTTCGATGAGGAAGACCTGTTTTGCTCCTCTGCTGAGAGCTTCGAGGCCGACGGCGCCGCTGCCGGCATATGCATCAATGAAAACCGCGCCTTCGACGCGGCTGCCGAGGATGCTGAAGAGAGACTCCCGGAGGCGATCGGGCGTAGGGCGCACGGCGAGGCCGGGGACGCTTTTCAGTTTACGGCTGCGGAATTGACCGGCAATGATGCGCACGGCTAACCGACCAGCACGAGGCCGTACCGCCGCTGCCAGTTCTCCTGGATATAGCGATTGACGGAGCGGACTTCATCGGCATTATCGGGATTCGAGATCAGGCGTTCGGCTTCGACGCGCGCCAGTTCGAGGATATCGCCATCGCGCATGAGATCGGCCAGACGCAGGCCGGGAACTCCGGATTGTTTGGTGCCGAAGAACTCGCCCGGCCCGCGCAGCTTCATGTCCATCTCGGCGATGAAGAAGCCGTCGTTCGAATCGACGAGCGTTCTGATCCGTTCTTTTGCGACTTCGTTCAGTTTGCCGGTGACAAGGACGCAGTAGCTTTGATGGCTGCCTCGACCGACACGGCCGCGAAGCTGATGCAGTTGAGCGAGGCCGAAGCGCTCGGCCTCTTCGATCACCATCACGGAGGCATTTGGGACATCGACGCCGACTTCGATGACTGTGGTGGCAACGAGGATATCGGTTTTGCCGGATTGAAAAGCTTGCATGGCCTTTTCTTTCTCCTCAGAGCTCAGCTTTCCATGCAGGAGTGCAACGCCGAGATCGGGGAAGACGGTTTTGGCCAGATGGACGTACATTTTCTCCGCCGCTTTCGTGGCGGAGCCGGTCTCACTTTCTTCCACGATGGGGTAGACGACGTAGGCCTGGCGACCGCCTTTGACCTGCTGGGCAAGAAAGCTGTAAACCGATTCAACGGCGGATTCGGGCACATGACGCGTGATGATAGGTTTGCGCCCGGGCGGCAGTTCGTCGATGCAGGACACATCGAGATCGCCGTACAGGGTTAGAGCAAGGGTTCGAGGAATGGGAGTGGCGGTCATGACGAGCACGTCGGGCTGCAGTCCCTTTTTGAAGAGTTCGAGCCGCTGGCGAACCCCGAAGCGATGCTGCTCATCGATGATGGCGAGGCCGAGCCTGGCGAACGAAACGTCTTCCTGGATGAGAGCGTGGGTACCGACAACGACTTTGACGAATCCATTTTCAACCAGGCGTTTGACCTGCTGTTTTTCGCGTGCCGTTAAAGAGCCGGTGAGAGAGGCAACGATGTAGCCCAGATTTTGCATGAGGCTGCTGAAGTAGGTGAAGTGCTGGGCGGCGAGAATTTCGGTGGGCGCCAATATAGCGACCTGAAAACCGTTTTCGATTGCGATGACGGCGGCCTGCGCGGCCACGATGGTCTTGCCGCTGCCGACATCGCCCTGGAGGAGACGATTCATCGGCCGGCTTGCTTTCATGTCATTGGCAATCTCCTGCATGACTCGCCGTTGGGCCGAAGTCGGTTTGAAGGGGAGCATGCGTTTGATCTGTTCTCGGGCACGGGGGGTAATTTCGAATGCGAGGCCGGTTACCTGGCGGGAGCGACAGCGCTTAAGGGCGAGGCCGCATTCGAGCCAGAAGAACTCGTCGAAGATGAGGCGGACTTGCGCGGGCGTCCGAAATTCGTTAAGCAGGCGAAGGCTGGTTTCTGGAGACGGGTTGTGAACTTCGCGAAGGGCGGTGGCGAGGTCAGGTAGCTCGACGCGGGCCCGGATACTAGACGGCAGGGCATCCGCGGGTAGCTCGACCGATTTCAGGATGCGGTCAAGGAGGCTGCGAAAAACGCGCGTGGAGACCTTGCCGGCAGCTTCATAAACCGCGACGATGCGGCCGCTGTGCAGGGTGTCTTCATGGGCATCCTCGCTGGTGAGGATTTCGATTTCGGGCTGGACCATGAGGCGGTGAGCGTGGCCGCGGTCCAGTTCGACTTTGCCGAAGAGAGCGACGCGGGTACCGGGGACGAGAGTATCCCGATAGCGTTCACCGTGGAACCAGCGGGCGAGGAGGACGGCTCCGCTGGCATCCTCGAAGTCGACTTCGAAGAGGCCTAGAGAACGGCGTCGAAAGCCGGAGAGTTTAGCAGAACTGACCCAAGCGGTGACTGCGGCCTTTTCGCCGGGCGCGAGTTGGGCGATCTGCTTGGTGTTGCTGCGGTCCTCATAGCGAAAGGGGGCGTAGAAAAGAAGATCGGCGACCGTTTCGAGGCCTTTCGCGGCGAGCATTTCGCCCCGGGCGGGCCCGATTCCTTTCACATACTGCAGCGGCGTTTGCAGGTCCAACTACTAAGCCTAGCGTTCCCGAGTTGTAGCTAAACGATTGACTGTTGCAGTGGACAAAGTTATGGAAGCGGGGAGCCGGCTGTGCATTATGAGGGTATGAAAAGCCGGGCTGGTCTCTCACCAACTGCTCCCCTACTTTACTCATCGGCGATAGCCGCCAGATTTGCGGTGAGAATAACGATTGTTTTGTGTGGAGGATCCCAAATAGGTGAACAAAGCAATCCGAAGCCGATCAGTAGTCCGAACATGTGAGGATAGGGCACATCGAAAGCCGGTGCGGGGGGAAGGTTTATGGACGAAAATAGAGCTTCTTGCCGCAGCTAGCATCTATTGGGAGAGTAGCGTAGAATACTAGGTACAATTACGTGTCAACCATGAGCTTTCGGGTATCCAACGGAAACGAAGAACAGTTTGCTGGCACGGTCAGGGAGGCCGCCAAGTTGTGGCACCTCGGATTCCTGTCCGGGTGCACGCCGCGCGTGGTCGAGCTGGAATCAGGAACCGAGTATGTAATGAAGTTCGGGGATCTTGTGCCTGCAGACCTGCCATTGGACGAGAAACAAGCCGACTCCGACGATAGCTTCGCAATCGCGGCTAGCGCCTGACGTCAAGAGCGCCAGGGCCGCTCGCGGAAGCTCGAAGCAGCCCTGGTTTGTCGTCCTCCAACTCGCTCTTGCCTGTATTATGTGGACTGGGAACTGCTGGGCGCAACGGCCTGGAGGTACCTTACGGTACAGTCCCAGGAAATGCCTGAGGCATCAAAAAGGACCTTGATAAAGGCCGGCACAGGAGAGTAGTGCCAAAATTTCGGTTGCTTCCTGCTGTAATCTACGGGTTTAGCTAAAACTCGCAAACTGAATTCACGGAAGATTTATATCTGTACCGTGATACCTGGAAAACAGGAGCAATATTCAGATTGCTGTTCGAATGATGATTACCGCAGAGTTTGGCGAATGCTCGCAGATTTTCGAATGGATCGGCCGGTTGCAGCGCGCGAGTATAAGGTTGTCGCGACTGCACCCGGTTCGCCGTGAACTGACCCCTGTGGCCACAGGAAAGAACAGGGAACCGGGCTGCACACATCGATACGGCTTATAGACCCGCAAGCGGGAAGAAAAATACCGAAGAAGTTTTTGGCGAGCCGCCGGGCGACGGCGTTAATTAATGACTGATGCGGCAGACGTGCCAACTGGCTCGTTGCCCTTGCGAACAGTAATGGTTCCGCGGCCGGTGACAAGGTCAACATTCGGACCTGCGCCCACCGAACCCTCAAGGCGGGCGCCTCTACCTGCGGTCTGCTCTTTAAGAGTGTCCCCGAAATCGTTTTCCACCTGACCATGATCGGTGGTCGCGGAAAGGGCAAAAGCGGCTCCGGGTGGAAGTGCGAGCTCGATGTTGCCGGCGCGGTCATGGACTGAGATTTTACTTAGAGGAAGGCGGCCGGGCTTGAGATCGATGTCGCCGCGGTCTACGGAGATCTCGAGGCCGTTGGTGATGCGGTCGAGAGTGACATCGGTCGAGTGCGCGGTGACCTTCAGGGGGCCAAGCGCGTCTTCGATCGAAAGACTGCCGCGATCAAGCCGAATTTCACCGGGTACCTGCTCGACTTGCAGGTCCGTGTGGAGGTTTTGTACACGGGCCTGCTTGTCGAGTGCGCGCAGCGACACAGTTCCACTGTAGTCGCCGTTGACGGTGACCTGGCCTTGTATCTTGTTCAACTCGACGTCGGAACCGTGGCCGCGGAGATCGACGATTCCTTTGACGTTGGTGCAGCGAATGAGGTCGCTGCGGCGTGTTTCGACGCTGATATTGCCTCCAATGTCCTGCAAGCGCATGCCGGCGTTTCCGCTGTGGAGGGCGAGATCTCCTGCTATCGATGAGATATCAAGGTCGCCGGATGTTCCATTGACTTCGACGCTCGAGCCGCGGGGAATGGAGAGGTCGAGATTGGTGGTAACGGAGGTGCGATAAACGGCGTGGTTCTGGTTGCAGCGTACGATGACATTCTTGCCCTCGACGAGTACCTCGACAGGTGTTTGCGCGTCGGTGCGATCGGCGAGTTCATCTTTGAGGGCGCGCACGGTTTTGTGGCCGGCAACGGTGAGGAGGGTGTTGTCGCTGCCAACGATCTTTGCGTCACCGCGGAAATTCTCGATAATGATGTGCGGCGCTGCGCCGACGTTTTTCTGAGTGAGATTGACCGAGTATTCGTGGGCGTCGCCGAAGGCGTTGTCAAAGCCTCGAGCCCAGTCGGTGTTCTGCCACCAGTTGTCGGGCCGGTGGAATTCGTAAAAGGTGAAGCCGAAGAGGCAGATCAGGAGAACGACTACCCAGCCCGCGCCCGAGACACCGTTGGCCGGGATGGGTCCGCCCCGGGCTGCGCGGAAGGAGACTTCGAAGAGCGCGATGACGCCCCAGAGGATGAGGAGATACGGCCAATATTGGCCGATCCAGTCGGCTAAGGGGAAGTCCGGCGAGATGGCGTGGAGCAGGAAGACGACTCCGAGCAGGATGATGATCAGAGGTCCAGTGACCGAGCCGCGGGGTCTCATCTGTAAGAGCCTCCGGGCGGTGGCGGAGGAACTGGGGATTGGGCCTGCGGAGGAGGGTAGTGAGGACGAAAGCCAGGAGGCGGGACTGCGCCGGCCGGGAGCGTGGGAACAGGGCCGGCGAGCACGCGTTCGATAAGCTTCATCACGCCGACGGCGATGATCAGGAGCGGCCAGCTTCGCGAAAAGCTGAGTACGCCGGCCTGTTGGAGCGCGAACAGAATGCCGATAGTGATGAGCAGGATGGGTCCGCGCGCGGCTTGGGCGAACAGCGCTCCGCGACTATTCATGGCGGCTCCCCATAAGGTCATTGCGGGGAGCGGTGGCGCGGCCATCAGGGTAGGAGGGGTCGGCGGGAGGGGCGACATTAGGGGTAGTGACGCGCGAGTAGAGCATGTAGGCGCCAACCAGGATCAGGATCACGGGCCAGAAGCGGCCGATCTGGCGGAAGTCGACGAGATCGAGTGTATTGAGGAGATATAAGACTCCGATGGCGATCAGGACGATGGGACCGATTGGGGTGCGCCCCACGGGACGGCCGGCCGGCAAGATGCTGGACCATTCGTCTGCGGGGATACCCATTTCGCGCTTTTTGGCAGTGTGGTATGCCTCGAAAGGCATATAGAACACAAAGGCAGCAAGGAGGATCCCAACCAGAGGTTCAGCGGGGCCGGGTGTGTTGCTCGTGATGGTCACCATAAGACCGAACACGAGGGCATGGACGAGGCCTTTCAGATATTGCCCGTTGTAGATTGCCCCGACGCCCGGGATGAACCCGAGGATGAAGGCTAAACCAGGCGAGGTGCGGACGGGAAGGGGAGCGGCGGCACCCGCCTGGAAATACGGGTTGCCGGCCGGGTCGGACGGGGGCGGCGCCGAGTAGGCGGCAACGGGCAGGTGGTCCTGGCAGAAGATCGTTCCTTCGGCCGGTTTCTGGCAGACTGCGCAAAGGGATCGTCCGCAAGTCCTGCAGAAGGCCACCGCAGGCGTGTCTGGATGTAAATAGCAATTCATTGTTTCTTCCCCTGGTTTGAAGGCTGGGCGGAACCATGGCCATTCGGTTGCGAATTCGGAGATGTCGGAACCGCGGCTTGTGAAGGCGGTCGGGCGCCGGCATCCTGCGTGTCATCCAGATCTTTGAGGTGTCTCTCGATCTCGTAGACAATGCGCAGATTTTCGTAGTATTTAACTGCCTGATCCTTGACGCGCAAGGCTTTGTCCTCGACGCCGCCCCAGACCCGCACAGGACTCAAATCCGCGGGCCGGATCCGTTGTACCTGGACGCCGGTGCAACGCACGAGCATGGCAAATGACAGTATGGTCATGGCCATACTCATGGCGAGTCTTGGCTGGAGGATAGGCAGCAGCCATTTAGCGGTCAGGCGGCTGGTGAGACTCTGCCGCTCAAAAGGGTTTCGGGCGGGTCCTCGGGGGGCCAGGTAGGCGATGCGGGTGATGAGCTCGCCGGGGGGCTCGACGGGGACGGCGCTTTCGAGCAGACTGAGCCCGCCATTGACTTCCGTCATGAACTCGGCGCAGGAGGAACAGCCGGCGACATGTGCCTCGAGAGCGAGAGCTTCCTCATACGGCAGTGTGCCGTCAATGTAGTCCGCCAGGATGCTCTCGAAGTCTACGCAGTTCATAACGATCCGGGTTGTCTAAACGGTCACCCGATTGCGGCGCAGAACGCGAGCGAGCTCGGCGCGCCCCCTGTTGAGCCGTGATTTCACTGTACCCTCGGGTACATTCAACACTCTCGCGATCTCGCGGTACTCCATCTCCTGCAAGTCTCGTAGTATGACTGCTTCTCGCAGTTCCGGAGACAATTTCTGCAAGGCGGCCTGCAGAAGTTCGCCGGCTTCGCGACCCGCGAGCATGCCGTCGGTCCGGGAGTGCTGGCCGGTCTTCTCCTCGAGGACGGACAATTTCTCCTCGATGGCGTCGGTGACCCGCTCCTGCTTGGTGCGGCGATAGTTATCGACGAGCAGGTTGCGGGTAAGCCGGCTTAGCCAGACGGTGAACGAGCCTTCGCCGTCGCGGAAGGTTCCAAGGCTGCGGAAGATGCGAAGAAAAACATCCTGGGTGAGGTCTTGAGCTTCCGCGTCGCTGCCCGTGAAACGGTAGCAGATGGCGTAGACACGTTTGGTGTATAGCTGGACAAGCTCTTCCCAGGCACCCTGTTCACCCGCCAGGCACCGCGCAATCAAGTTTGATTCAGCAACATCCAATGGTGGCGCTACTCTGGCTGACGCCGTGGCTCCATCCTGCCAAGGCGCAGCCGAGACGTTCTTTCGGAATGGAATCTTCAAGTCTATCGAAAGTGGCGATATGGCAGCGGCTGACATGAACTCTCACTAAAAGCCGCGCGGCTGACACTTACGTGCTCGCAGATCTAATCCGCATCGGCATCGAGTAACCAAACTAAACGCATACGGCGATATTGCTGACCGCAATGCGCGTGCAATTTAGATTACGAGCTTCGCTCGGAATAAGTTCAAACCGGCGGCGAAAAGCGGAGGGGCAGCTTCCCGGATGCCAAAGAGGTCACACGGTGTTGTAAATTCAAACAGTTACACGGGTTTGACTATGATTTGCCCTTTCTGCGGGTATCGCGAAGACAAAGTGATTGATTCGAGAGAAAGCAAGGAAGGAGACTCAATCCGGAGGCGGCGGCAGTGCCTGGGGTGCGAGAGGCGTTTTACGACGTACGAGCGTTGCGACGAAGTGCCCTATATGGTCATCAAAAAAGACGGGAGGCGCGAGAGCTTCGACCGGCAGAAAGTGCTGAACGGGTTGCTCCGGGCCTGCGAGAAGAGACCGGTCGGGATGGGCACGCTAGCCGGACTGGTCAACGAGATAGAGTCCGAGGTATCGGAAAGCCCAGAAAGGGAGCTTTCGACCACGGCTATTGGTGAGCGCCTGATGGAAAGGCTGCGGGCGCTGGACAAGATAGCGTATGTGCGATTTGCCTCAGTATATCGAGATTTTCAGGATATTGAGGAATTTTTCGGAGAGCTTAAGAACGTAATGCTTCACAGAAAGGTCTAAAGAAGTGAGGCCGGGCGCTGGTATAGCCGAGGGGGCCGCCGGTCGTAAGCTTTTGTGTAACCAATCACTTTCGTGAACATCTTTCATAGTACGGTATTAACTTTTGGTTCAGGATCGGGTACAATCATGGCGCACAATCATTACATTATTGATGCTCCCATCCTGTGTAGGCCGATCGTATCTCCAAATGTCATGAAGGAGGCGCGGAGCGCACTTGACTCAGGTTCGCCGGACTGGTGTGGAAGAATGCCGCCGTCTGGCATGCGTGCTGGTGTGCGCAGTTTTGGTTTTAAAAGGGGTCGCGGGTTGCGAGTAGAGGTGATTAAGTAAGTGGATCAATTCGAAGATCAATATTTAGCCGAGGGGCGCGAGCCATTAGGGCTCCCATTCGACGAAGAGTCGAACTTTTTCCATCCTGAGGAAGTTCAGGATGAGGAATTCCACGGCGCTCAGCAGGTAGAGGAGTCGATTTATACCGACGATCCGGTGCGGGTTTACCTGCGTGAGATGGGTTCGGTTCCGCTGCTGACGAGGGAAGGGGAAGTTACTTTAGCCCGCAAGATGGAGCGGGGCAAGCTGCGGATGCAGAAGGCGATCAGCCGGTCGCCGCTGATCCAAGGCATCGTGTTTGAGTTTTGTGAACTGGTGCGAAAGGGCGCGGAAGACGTAGACAGCTACGTGGATTTCGGGCCATCGGATATTGAGGAAGGGAGCCCGGCAGATATCAAGCGCCGGGCTGAGATGGGCGAGCTTTTTCTCGCTTACCTGGCAGCTGACAAGAAGCTGCAGCAGACGACGGAAAAGTTTGCGACAGTTCCCGCGATCAACAAGAAGCTGCGGAAGAAGTGGTCGGGAAAGATCGCCCGCGGCAAGGTGGAGCTATCGCGGGCTTTGCGGAGTATTCCGTTCAATCTGGCGCGCTGGAAGGAGTTTGTCCGGACGATTGAGGCGAACGCCGACGAGATGGCGGCGCTCGAGAACGAAGTACGGAAGTTGGAGAGCAGGAACTCGGCGCCTTCCCAACTTCGGGTCAAGGAACTGAAGCGGGATCTCAAGAAGAAAGAAGGCGAGGCAGGAGCGAGTCTGCCGGACCTGCGGCTGAGCCTTTCAATTATTCGCCACGGCGAGATCGAGGCTGAGCGGGCTAAAAAAGACCTGGTGGAGGCGAACCTTCGCCTGGTGGTATCGGTCGCGAAGAAGTACGTCAATCGCGGATTGCACCTGCTTGATCTCATCCAGGAAGGCAACATCGGCCTGATGCGCGCGGCAGATAAGTTTGAATATCGCCGCGGATACAAGTTCTCCACGTATGCGACATGGTGGATCCGGCAGGCGATTACGCGCGCCATCGCGGACCAGTCGCGAACGATCCGCATTCCCGTTCACATGAACGAGAGCATGAACAAGTTTCTACGGGCGACGCGCGAGCTCGAGAAGGAGCTTGGGCGAGTTCCCACAAACGAGGAAATCAGCCGGCGGATGGACATTCCGGTGGAGAAGGTTCAGAAGCTTAAGACGATTTCGCGGGATCCGGTTTCGCTCGAGACGCCGGTGGGACGCGATGGAGAGTCGGCGCTCGGGGATCTGATCGAGGATCGCTGGGTGGGATCGCCAGTGGATGCGGTGATCGATTCGAACGTGCGAGATGAGACTGCGAACATCCTGAAGACGCTTTCTCCGAAGGAAGAGAAGGTGATCCGGCTGCGATTCGGGATTGGCTGCGAGCGCGAGCACACGCTTGAAGAGATAGGGCAAGAGTTCGATGTGACTCGAGAGCGGATCCGGCAGATCGAAGCCAAGGCACTACGGCAGCTGCGGTCGCCCGAGCGGGCACGGCATTTGCGCGCTCTGCTGGCAGCCCGATAATATAGCTTCTGGTTGGTTCACCCGGGCCGGCGTCCTGCCGGCCCTTTTTCTTTCCCACTATCGAACATTTTCTATAGTCATTTTTCCCAAGTTCGTCTAAGATAAAAAGCCTACCGTCCAGTCACGTTAACCTGGCGTTCATACTCGTTTCGCCGGATAGTGACTCTTGCGACCGGCGAAACTTCAGGGGGGAAGAATGCGTTTACTCGAAGTGTCGCCGCGCGTGATCCGGCGCTCGGCGATCGGGCTTTTAGCTGTTTTCAGTCTGGCGGGCACGGGCTTTGCGCAAAGTGTGCAGGGCATCGTCACGGGCAGCGTCACCGACCCTTCCGGCGCGGCTGTGCCCAATGCTCAGATTGTTTTGACGAACGAAGGTACGGCCGTAACGCAACAAGCAAAGACGGGCTCGGGCGGCGATTACCGATTTTCGCTGGTGCCGCCGGGAAACTACACGCTGAGCGTGGAGAGCACCGGATTCGCCAAAAGCGAGACCAAACATATTGCGGTGGATCCCAGTCAGACGGTTCCGGTGAATGTGAAGCTTGACGTGGCGAGCGCGTCGACGGCGGTGGAAGTGAGTACGCAGGGCACGATCGTGCAGACGGCAACGTCGGAACTGGCCACAACAGTCAATCTAACGACCGTCAGCGCGACTCCGCTTTTAACGCGCAACGTGTTCGATCTGGCGTTTCTGGCGCCCCAGGTTTCACAAGGCATGAACTTCGGTCCGGCATCGGGCGGAGCGCGGGAATCGGGTACTGCTTACCTGCTTAATGGAGCCGACAACAACGACAATTTCGGCGAGGGCACGTTCAACATCACGCCGCCACTAGAATCGGTGGGAGAGTTCAGCATTCTGACGAATAGTTTCAGCGCAGAGTATGGACGGGGGGCGGGCGCCATCGTGAGTGCGGTTCAGAAATCGGGGACTAACTCGCTGCACGGATCGGCATATGAATTTCACCGCGATCGGAGCATCAGTTCGAACGACTTTTACTCGAACCGCGACAGCATCGCCAAGCCGAAGTTTATCCGGAATCAGTTCGGCGGAGAACTGGACGGGCCGGTTCTGCTGCCCAAGATTTACAACGGAAAAGACAAGACGTTTTTCGCTTTCGCGTTTGACCGCTACGACGTGCGGACAGGGACGAACCTCCAGATACCGGTTCCGACCCCGTCCGAGTTGACCGCTATAACAAGCGGGGCAGGACCGATTGCTTCCAACATCCTCGGCAAATATCCACTGATGACTTCCAACACGCCGTGCGCGGCGGAAGCGGTGAACAATCCCGCGGCGATTGGGCACATCGGATGCGTGAATGTGTTCGATCCGATCCCGACGACGCAGAACACCTACTTTTTCAAGGTGGATCAAAACTTCACTGCGAGCGACCGGCTGAGCGTATCGGTAAACGTCCAGCGCTATACGAACACCGATCAATACGGATCGAACTACTCTAATGCCAGCCAGACGCCGATCGGATCGACGGACGCAGAGCATTATCACAACATCGGCCTGGTGGAGACACACACCTTCAGCCCATACATTGTGAACGAATTTACGGCGGCGCATAACCGGCATTTTTCAGATTTTTTCGAAGGGCAGAACGGCGCTTTCAGCAGCCCGGAGATTCTCATCGACGGCGCCAACTACAACAATTTGGGGTTTGACATTGGCCCGAACTCAGAAGCAACCGTAGAGGCGTTTACGCAGGATCGCTGGCAGGTGCAGGATAACCTCGGCTGGACGATTGGGAAACATTCGTTTAAGTTTGGCGGAAGCTGGCAGTACGGCAATGTGTATCGCAACTGGGATCTGGGTGGAAACGGCTACTACGAGTTTGCGAATACGACGGGCGGCCCGATACCGGGAAGTGCAATCGGGCCGAACGGGACGATTCAGAACGTCAACTATACGGACAGTAATTTCCAGAACGACTTTCCCTATTATCAGGAGGTCTCGATCGACCCTCGGACGGGAGCGAAGGCGAATGCGTACCGGCATTACATCGGTGAGGACGGCGCGGCGTTTGTGAATGACGACTGGAAACTGACCCGCCGGTTGACGCTGAATCTGGGGCTGCGCTGGGAGCACTATGGAGCGCCGCGAGAAGCCAATAACCTGATTGCGCAATTTACGAATCTGAGCTGCCTTTCGATCGACTGCATTGCGAATGCGCAGGTAGGGCAAGTGAAGACGATGTGGAAGCCGAACTGGCATGATTTCGCTCCGCGGGTGGGTTTCGCGTGGGACGTGGCCGGTGATGGGAAGACTTCGATCCGGGGGGCGTATGGGATTTTCTACGACCGGATCTTCGACAACGTATGGTCGAATGCTGCCTGGAATCCACCTTTTTACGCGCTGGTGGACCATGACGCGACGGGTACGGACCAGGTATTTTACACGAGCCCGGCCTCGATCGGGACGGCGTACGATCCGGCGGTGGGACCGGGGCGCGTTTCTCTGCGCACGATGGACGTCGCGCTTAAAGATGCTTCATCGCAGAACTATAACTTCACCATGGAGCGGCAAATCGGTGCCAGCTTCCTGGCGCGCATAGGGTATCAGGGTTCACTCGGCCGGCACTTGCCGATTCTGATGAATCTGAACCGCTACGATGGCGACGCGTACAACGCGGATCTGCGCCCGGTGCTGCCTAACCCCAACTACAACGGCTTCAACTACCGCGCCAACAACGGAAGCTCCAATTACAACGCGCTGGTGACCGAGCTGCAAAAACGATTCAGCAACGGGCTGCAGTTTCAGCTGAGTTATACGCTGTCGAGACTGAACGATTTTGGTTCCGATCTCTTCTCCGGAGAGACGACATCGGGAACTTACAGCTCGCCGTACTACTTCGTGACAAACACGAATAACCGTAACGAGTATGGTCCGGGTTCTTTCGACCACCGGCATTCGGCCAAGGCGAACTTTGTATACCAACTTCCGTTCTTGAAGGACAAGAAGAGCCTGCTCGGCGAGATTTTCGGCGGATGGCAGGTTTCCGGCTTCTATCAGGCCTACTCGGGCCACCCGGTAGAGGTCTATACCAGCCGCACGCGTTACGCGGGCGATTACATAGATGCGAACGGGGTGCCTGAGAACCTGGGCGGAGACTACAACCTGGATGGAACGAACAACGATCGGCCCATCTATGTTGGCGGGGGAAATCCGTACTCTAACTTCAGCCCGGCGGATGGTATCTTCACCGATAACAATCCGGTGGGCTGCGGTTTTGCGGGCAACAAGTCGAGCAGTTCCGCGATCGCTGCCTGCAATTCAAACTTCGGCGTGACTACGGCCAGTACGCTATTCGCGAATCCCGGCGGCTCGGACCCGATCAAGTACGGATTCGGGCGGAATGTGTTTCACGGGCCCTGGTTTAACGGCTTCGATGCTGCCTTATCGAAGACTTTCAAGGTGACCGAAAAAGTGAACTTCCAGATCAGGGCCGACGCCGTGAACGTGCTGAACCATCCGAACTTCGACTGCATCACGACGAACGTCGGTTCAGGGTCGTTCGGGAAGGCGGGATGCGTGGTGGGCGACGGCGGCATTTACGGCCCGAGCACGGGTGGGTCGTGGGCTAACGGCGTGGCGAGACGGTTCCAGTTTTCGGGGAAGATTTCGTTTTAAGTTCGTCGCGTGCGTGGACGGCCGGCAAGTCTGCGACTTGCCGGCCTTTTGCGCTCTATGTGGGCGAAATCGGGGATGAGAATCCCTGTTTCGTAAAGAGCTTCCAGGCTGCCGGCAGGCGGAACGATAACTATCTCGTTCCGCCTGCTTTTTTCGTTTTGTACAAAGCTGATCCTGAGTCGATGGGAATGGATTCACCCATATATGCTTACCTAATGAATCTTTAACTAAGGATATATCATCTCTTCAGGTGTGGGCGATGTATGGATGAAGTAGAACTTACGAATGTCTAAGACTCCTACAGCCAGTCAACTCTGGATCGTGCTGGCTCGCTGCTATAAGGCCCTGAGCACGCTGGTAGAACACAGCGTCGCTCGTGCGGGCTTATGCCTGAGCGACTTCATGATCCTCGAGGCGCTACTGCATAAGGGGCCGCTGACGATTACAGAGATCCAGGGGAAAGTTCTGCTGGCCACAGGATCCATGACGGCGGCGGTGGATCGCCTGGAGAAGAAGGGACACATCGTCCGGCGGACAACATCAGAAGATCGCCGAGCCCGCCGCCTGGAGCTTACGGAAGAAGGTAGAAAGCTCATCACCACGGTGTTCGAGGCCCATGACAAAGAATTAGACGGCTGGACGTCCGTCCTGACGGCGGCTGAGAAGCAGCAGGCCTACGGAGTGTTGAAGAAGCTCGGTCTCGACGCGGCAGACGCAAACGAAACCGGAAGACGCCTGGCCGCAGAAGAAGACCATCATCAGCCTTCGAAAAGGTAAGGATAGAGGCCACACGCAACATTCTCTAAACAAGCCAACCCAGTTTCAGAACAGCATTGAAAGGAACATTTGTATGTCAACTCCCATAGCCGGACTTCATCACGTTACGGCGATTGCATCCGACCCGCAACGGAATCTCGATTTCTATACCCAAGTGCTTGGCCTTCGCTTTGTGAAGCGAACCATCAACTTCGATGATCCGGGTACTTATCACTTCTACTTCGGCGACGACGTCGGCGCACCTGGAACCATCCTCACTTTCTTCCCGTGGCCAAATGCGGGCAAGCGCAGCGTGGGCGCAGGCGAGGTGATCGCAACGGCATTTTCCATTCCGCCCGGCTCGGCGCAGTTCTGGACCGAACGTCTGAAGGCGAAAAATATTGACGTCACGGATGATAGCCGCTTCGGTTCCCGAGTAGTCTCGTTGCGTGATCCGGACGGGATGGTCGTCGAACTGATCGAGCACGAGGAGAAACAGATTACCAGGGCGCCTCGATACTCTGATATTCAGGCGACCGACGCAATTCAAGGCTTCTACGGTGTCACTCTATTGGAGCGCGGCCTCCAAGGAACCGAGCAGGTTCTCGAGCTTATGGGGCTAGCGAAGGTCGGCGAAGATGCGGGGGTGGTTCGCTTCGCGTCAAACAGCGAAGCCTTCGGGCGGTTCATCGACATCAAGATCGATCCAAAGGCCGCGGTGGGACGGATGGGTGCAGGAACAGTTCACCATATCGCCTTCCGCAATGTGGATGATGCCACGCAGGCGGAGTGGAGAAAGACTCTTGCGCGGCATCTGAGCGTCACCCCGGTTCAGGATCGGACCTACTTCCATTCGATTTACTTCCGCGAGCCGGGCGGAGTACTTTTCGAGATGGCGACGGACAATCCGGGCTTCCTGATCGATGAGCCGATCGAGAGCCTTGGTGAAGCACTGCGCATCCCGGAATGGTACGAGCCCATGCGCAGACAGATCGAAGCGCGCCTGACTCCTATAACGCTGCACAACGCCTCGCAAGCAGCACTCGCTGGAGTCTCCGAATGATCACGACTGAACGGCACGAAATGCTGCCGATCGTGCACGGGGGCGCGCCGCTCGAGCGCGCCGCCGGGGCTGTCATCCTGCTGCACGGGCGTGGCGGTTCTGCGGAAGATATCTTGGCGCTCGGGCGTGAGCTGACCGACGACCGTGTCGCTCTGATTGCGCCACAAGCGCCCGGGCATACGTGGTATCCGTATTCGTTTCTCGCACCACGCGAGCGGAATGAGCCGTATCTTTCGTCTGCTCTCGCACAGGTGGAGCGAGCACTGGGGCTCGCTCAGAGCGCTGGGCTGGAAAGCTCGCGCGTGGCGTTGTGCGGGTTCTCGCAGGGTGCGTGTCTGGCGACTGAGTTCGTCGCGCGAAATCCGCGGCGGTATGCGGGACTGCTCGCTTTCACAGGCGGCTTGATAGGTCCGGTGGACGAACCGATATCGCTGATGGGCGATTTAGCCGGTACACCCATTCTGTTAAGCTCCGGAGATCCCGATCCACACGTTCCCTGGAAGCGGGTGGAGGAATCGGGTGAACTGCTGACCGGAATTGGCGGAAAGGTCATTCTGAAGCGGTATCCTGGCAGGCCGCATACGGTTTTGCCAGAGGAAATCGAAGAAGGAAAGAAGTTGTTATTCGCTGCAATCGTTCAGGCAGCATAAGAGCGTGTAGTTGCTGCTGACACGGATGAGCTTTATAGTGGGGCAAGGAGAATAAGATCGAGAAGTTACCGTCCGGTGAGCTGCGAGTTCACCTGAGCCACCTTAAAGAGGTGGAACCATTCGAGCTGAAAGAATACGTGGTTTCCGGTTCTCTCGAGGTTAGTGAGATCCTGCTCGCCTGAGTCAGGCAGAGTCGAGCTCAGCGAGGGCAGTTCTGCGGATCTATCAATCACGTACAGTCGAGTGAAGTGGCGTCCCCAAGGGGATTCGAACCCCTGTTATCGCCGTGAAAGGGCGGTGTCCTAGGCCGGGCTAGACGATGGGGACGCGATAGGCGAGCACCTTCAATTTAGCAGACCGGCCTCGACACGGTTTTTGACGAAGAACCCGACCTGCTACAGAGTGTGGAGATAGGCGATGACGTTAGCTTTTTCGTCGGCTGAGAGCATGTCGCCATAGGCCGGCATGCCGTTGCCACCGTTATTGATCTGGGCAAGAACGTTGGCATCCGTTACCGGCTTGTTGCCTGCCATGGTCTTGTGCTTGAAGAGGCCTTGGAGGGACGGACCCATCTTCTTGTCGGGGTTATCGACGTTGTGACAGACCGCGCATTGTTCGAATGTTTCTTTGCCTTTGGCGGGGTCTCCCTTAGAAGAACTCTGCTTTGCCGAAAGCGCGATCCCGAGGCAAGCGCAAACGATAAGCGAGCTTACGGATGTGATGGAAAGACGAGTCATGAGCAATCTCCACTTTAATCGAGGTGGTTCAACCGTTTACAGTCTACAACGGTGAGACTCACGGTTGCATTCTAGTGCTTCGAGAAAAGGAGACTATGAATGCAGATTAACGCTACCGAAAGTTAACCTTTATGTCCGAGAGACCGATGAAGGAGAGACGATGCTGCGAAGGAAACGAGCGGGCCGAGTTTCTTGCGGGATAATGAGGGACATACGGCGACAGGGCTGTCGTAAGCCAGCGTGAAGCCGGATCAAAGGTTAACAGCAGACCGTAATCTTATGTTCCACCGAGCCCTTGCTTGCTCTTTTTTTCTGACTTTCGCGGCGGCTTCGGCTTTGCCGGACACTTCCCTCCCGAATATGACCGCAGCCCCGAAGGCGGGCAAGGTGGAACTTTTCCCCGAGACGGCGCTGCGCCCGGGAATGAAAGGGGTGGCCTGGACGGTATTTCAGGGTTTGAAGCCGGAGCCTGTTCCGGTTGAGATTGTCGGAATCTGGGAGAACGGCTGGGGACCGCGGCAGGACATCATTATCGGCAAACTCACCGGAAAAGCCGAGCGCACGAATGTAGCCGGCGGAATGAGCGGCAGTCCGGTTTACATCGACGGCAAGCTGGTGGGGGCGATTTCACTGCGGCTGAGCGT
The DNA here is from genome assembly GCA_963723645.1 of Terriglobia bacterium. Lineage (GTDB taxonomy): Bacteria > Acidobacteriota > Terriglobia > Bryobacterales > Bryobacteraceae > Bog-105. The sequence goes on along the minus strand of CAVRRR010000001.1, from coordinate 407,331 downwards.
TTTCTCGCCGGACGCGATCTGCGGAATCACGCCGATCAAACTGATGCTCGAGGTCAACGACTTCGACAAGAGCCGGCCCTCGGACAGCCGGACACCGGACAAGCTTCAAACGGCCCAAGCCGAGATGCCGGTTCCGAGTGGACTGCTAGCGCGCGTGATGAGCGCTCCCCACTTTGTTTCAGAGGCGCCGACCATGACGCCCATTGCTACGCCAATCACCATGTCCGGCTTTTCCGAAGAGGCAGTGAGACAATTCGGGCCTATTTTCAATCAACTTGGTCTCACAGTGGCGCAAGGCGGCGCGGGCGGGAAGCTGAGTTCGACCACGCCGGCGGCCGATTGGGCGAGCTCGATGCAGCCGGGTGAGAGCATTGCGGCGGTGCTGGTTTCGGGCGATATGAACATGACGGGCGGCGGGACCGTGACCTATAACGACGGTAAGCACGTGCTCGCTTTCGGGCACCCGATGTTCAACCTGGGCCCGGTGGACATGCCGATTGCGAAAGACTCGATTATTACAACGCTCGCTTCGTCATATCAACCGACAAAGATGGGCAATGCGACTGAGGTTGTGGGCGCGCTCAGACAGGACCGGCACAGCGGGATTGAAGGGGAACTCGGCGCCAAGGCGCAGATGATTCCCGTGACGCTGCATGTCCGGTCGTATGACGCCAACAATGCCGTTCGCAACTCGAAAGACTTTCATTACAACGTATTTGTGGACCAGAAGTGGACGCCTTACCTGATGATGGCGACGCTCTTCAATTCGCTTTCGAACCTGAATGATTTCTCGGAGGAAGCAACCTACCGTTTGCACGGAGAACTGCAGGTAGAGGGGCAGGAGCGCGTGGAACTGACGACGATGCAGGCTCCGGCGGAGACGCCGATCCCTACCCCGATGCTGCTGGCGGGATGGTGGGCGGATAAGTTCAACCGACTTTACGTGAACTCGGCGAAGCTGCCGAAATTGGACGCGGTGAACGTGACGGTGGATCTGCTGCCCGAGCGGCGCATTGCGCAGATTGAATCGGCATGGATTGCGGATAACAAGGTGGTGCCGGGTACGGAAGTCCCGGTCAAGGTATTTCTAAAGCCGTACCGGGGTGAGCGCGCCGAGCGTACGGTAACGGTGAAGATTCCGGCCGGTTTGCCGCGCGGCGAGCACCAAATCCTGTTCAGCGATGCGGACACCTTAAGCCGTTTTCAAAATATTGCCAGTTCGCTCAACAGAATCGAAGACACGCCTCAGACGGTCGCGATGCTCAACCAGGAGCGGAGCAACAACCGGATCTACGTTTCGCTGATCGAGTCGCAGCCTACCGTGTACTCGGACGAGAAGGTGCTGCCGAGCCTGCCTGCTTCCGTACTGAACGTCATGCAAAGCGGGCGTGCCACGAACCACGAGTTCGTGAGCTCGCCCGAGAGCGCGCATGAACAGCTTTCTGTACCGATGGACGAGGTGGTTACAGGCAGCTACTCGCTCAAGGTGCACGTGGACTGAAAGCACAAATTTAAACAAACATGAATATTACTCCGCCCTCGAGAAAGGCGGCTGCTATTTTTCTGCTTGCCGCTGTTGCCAATGTTTGCTGGGCCGTGGATACGCACACGTGGGAGCAGTCGGACCAAGCCGATTTTACGCGCGGGACCCGCAAGGGCCTGTCCATCAGAAGCGATGGGCACGTTACGCTGGCACCCGAGTTCAAGGAACTTGATAGCACCGGCGTTCCTTATCTGTGGACGCTCGCGGAAGATTCGAAGGGGGGGATCTACTACGCAGGAGGCGCGCCAACCGGGGCCACAACGAAGGTGTTCGTTCTACCCCAGAACGGCAAGCCGAAAGTCTTCTCGGAAGTGACCGGGCTCGAGGTGCATGCCTTAGCGATCGACAAGAACGACCGCGTATATGCCGCTGTATTGCCCGACGCGAAGATTTATCGGATCGACGCGCAGGGGGGAAAGCCGCAGCTCTTTTTCGACCCGAAATGCAAATACATCTGGGCGATGGCGTTCGACAAGGCGGGAAACCTCTTTGTGGCGACTGGGGACAACGGTTTGATTTACAAAGTCTCGCCGGAGGGGAAAGGCGCCAAATTTTTCGACACACAGGAGACGCACGCGCGCTCGCTCGCGATGGATGAAGCGGGAAACCTGATTGTCGGAACTGAGCCGGGCGGTTTGATTTTGCGGATCACACCGGCGGGCGAAAGCTTCGTTCTTTACCAGGCAAGCAAGCGAGAGATTACGGCTGTCGCGGAGCATGGAGGAGCGATTTACGCTTCGGCGATCGGGAGCAAGCCGACCGGAGTTTCGGTCTCGGGAACGCCTCCCCTGCTGCCCGCGCAGAGCGCGCCGTTGACGGGAACGGGGGCGCCTCGGGCGGGAACGCCGCCGCCGAGTCTGGGGCCGGCGATTGGCTCGTTCAGCGCTGCCGTGGGCGGCGGGTCCGACTTTTACCGCATCGAGAAAGACGGGTTTGCCGAAAAGCTCTGGAGCTCTCCGAGCGATCTGATTTACGCGATCGGATTTGATGCAGCGGGAAAACCTCTGCTGGGCACGGGCAATACCGGGATCATTTACCGCGTGGATTCGCGGCATCTGTCGACTGAGTTGTTGAATGCGCCGCCGACGCAGGTAACAAGTTTTCTGCAGGGCCGGGACGGAGCTGTCTATGCTGCGACGGGCAACGTGGGGAATCTTTACGCGATCGGACCGGCGCGGGCGGTTACGGGCACACTAGAAAGCGACGTGCTCGATGCAAGCGAATTCACGTATTGGGGAAAGGCCCACCTCCTTTCGACGACTCAGGGCGGGGCCATCGGACTCGAGACGCGAAGCGGTAACGTCAGCAATCCTCAAAGCAGCTGGAGCGCGTGGAGCAAAGTAGCGGTGAGTGAGGAGGGAGGCCAGATTCAATCGCCGCCGGCGCGGTTCCTGCAGTATCGCCTTACTCTCGACAGAGGCGAGGGTGGCACGGGGTCGCCTGAGGTGAGTGCGGTGGACATTCCGTACCTTCCGAAGAATGTTGCGCCCGATGTGCGGCAGATCGAAATTGCTCCTTTCAATTACCGCCAGCCGCCGAGCAGCAACGTACTCGAACGATCGGTGACCGCATCGGGGTCGCCGCTGACTTTAACGCTTCCCGCAGTGGGGCAGCGCAGCCGCGGTTCTTCGGGCGCTTCGTCGGAGAGCGGCGGGAGCGCCACCCTGCAATACAGCAAGGGCTACGTCACGATCCGGTGGAATGCGGGCGATGCGAACGGGGATCCGCTGAATTACAAAGTCGAGATCAGAAAAAAGGGCAGCGACCAGTGGCAACTGCTCAAAGAGAAGACGCAGGACCGCTTCTATTCTTTCGACAGCGCGGCGTTTCCTGACGGTCAGTACGTTGCGCGAGTGACGGTCAGCGATGCGCCGGGCAACACGCCCGGGAATGCGTTGACATCATCTCTTGAAAGTGAGCCATTTACCGTGGACAATACGGCACCCGAGATCATCGACGTGTCCGCCACGAACAACGGGGGGCTGCGGCAGGTGAAGTTTACGGCAAAGGACAACCTGAGCTGGATTGACAAAGCCGAATACTCATTAGACGGCACCGACTGGATTCTGTTGCAGCCCGATAACCGTGTCACCGACTCGCAACGGCTCACCTTTACCGTTTCAGGCAAGCCGAATCAGAGTATCTCCGTGCGCGTATTCGATGAAAACGACAACGTGGTCGTGAAGCAGATCGCGATGCACTAGCGATCGACCGAGTTGGTGGACGCGCGAGAAGGTTAGCGTCGCTTGGTCTTGATTACGATCGGGGTACCGTCGAACCCGAACTTCTCGCGCAGGCGATTGATCAGGAAGCGCTCTTCAGAGAAGTGCATTTTGTCGGCCTTATCTGTGAATACGATAAAGGTCGGCGGCCGGATAGATGCCTGAGTGATGTAGTAGATCCGGATATCGCTTTCGAATCTTAGAGTCTCGACAAAACGGTTGAGCTCGCCGGTGGTGACGCGCTTCGAGGCGGAATCGAAACAGTGCCGGATGGTCGAAAAAATGCGGCGAATACCCTCGGCGTTTATGGCGGAAGCGAAGATGACGGGGGCGTAGTCGAGGAATTTGAGCTGATCGCGGATGGCTTCGGTAAACGTACGTTTGCTTTTGCCTTCGGCAGCGTCCCACTTATTAACGACGATGATGATGGCCCGGCCTTCCTCGTGCGCGTACCCGGCGATTGTGGCGTCGGACCCGACGATGCCTTCGGTTGCATCCACCATCAGGAGAATGACGTTTGCCATGCGGATATGCCGGCGCGCCATGACGACGCTGAGCTTTTCCGTCATCTCCGTCGTTTTTCCTTTACGGCGGATTCCAGCGGTATCGACGAAGCGGTAGCTGGTATTGCCCTCTTCGATGGTTTCATCCACGGCGTCCCGAGTGGTGCCGGCAACGGGCGACACGATCGCTCTTTCGGCGCCGACTATGGCGTTGAGCATGGTCGATTTCCCGACGTTCGGGCGGCCGATGATGGCCACTTTGATACGACGCTGGCCGCCTTCGGACGGTTCTTCCTCTGTGTCTACGGCCACCTTCGGAAAAGGCGCGGTCACGTGGTCAAGCAGATCGTCGAGTCCGAGACGGTGTTCGGCGGAGACCGGAGCGGGGTCGCCGAGGCCTAGAGAGTAGAACTCGGGAACAAGGTTTTCGCGCACCTTCGCGTCAATCTTGTTAACCACGAGGGTTATCGGTTTGCCGAGGGGACGCAACAATTTGGCGAGATCGCGATCGGCTGAAGTGATCTCGGTCCGCCCATCGATGACATACAAGATGTGAGAGGCAAGCTCGAGCGCGACGTGGGCTTGTTTGAGAATCTGGGTTGGAATAAGAGCCGCATCGTTGGGAATGATGCCTCCCGTATCGATCAGGCCGAAGCGCTTACCCCGATACTCTGCTTCGCCATAGATGCGGTCGCGCGTGATGCCGGGCTCGTCGCCGACAATCGAACGCCGATCCCCGAGAATGGCGTTAAACAGCGTAGATTTCCCGACATTCGGGCGGCCTACGATTACGACTGTAGGTAGTGGTTCGTCTTCGGTCACTTCGTACTCAGGGTCGCATGGACAGAAAATTGCGGGCTGCGAGAGCCGTTCCCGTGAGACCATAAAAGTTACCGAATGCAAGTCGAAGCTTCTACGCCGCCAAAGTCCTCAACGCTTGTGGGGCCCACACATACGGATACGCGCAACATAGCGATCATTGCGCACGTCGATCACGGCAAGACGACGTTGGTTGACGCCATGCTGCGCCAGAGCGGCATTTTTCGCGCAAACGAAGAGATGACCGATCGAGTCATGGACTCGAACGAGCTGGAACGCGAGCGAGGGATCACGATTCTTGCCAAGACCACTGGCGTGCGGTATCACGGAACCAAGATCAACATCGTGGATACGCCTGGTCACAGCGATTTTGGCGGTGAGGTAGAACGCGCGCTCAAGATCGTGGACGGGGTGATGCTGCTGGTGGACGCCAGTGAGGGGCCCCTTCCGCAGACGCGCTACGTGCTGATGAAGGCACTCGAGGCGAAGCTGCCGCCAGTTCTCGTGATCAACAAGATCGACAGGCCGGATGCTCGCATCCAAGAAGTTCTCAACGAAGTTTACGATTTGTTCATCGACCTCGATGCGACGGAAGATCAGCTTGATTTCCCGGTGGTCTACACGAACGCGAAGGCCGGCATCGCGAAGATGGATCCGGAGGCACAGAGCGATAATTTGCAGCCGCTCTTCGAGACAATACTGAAGCATATCCCCGAACCGAAGGGCGACCCGAACGCAACGCTCCAACTGCTAGTGGCCAATCTCGATTACAGCGACTATTTGGGACGGCTCGCGATCGGCCGCATCTTCAACGGCACGCTGCGCCACGGCGATGAAGTCGGAATCGTCAAGCTCAATGGCAGCCTGCAGAAAACGCGGATCACGAAGCTTTATTCTTTCGAAGGCTTGAAGCGCGTGGACGAGACCGTCGGGAAAATGGGCGACGTGATGGCGATTGCCGGGGTGGAAGGAATCACGATAGGCGAAACCATCACGAGTGCGGAAACGCCTGCTCCGCTGCCTAACATTCAGATAGATGAGCCGACGATCGCCATGACGTTTACGGTGAATAACTCGCCGTTTGCAGGCCGCGAAGGCGAATATGTGACCTCGCGCAATCTGAGGGACCGGCTTGATAAGGAGCTGTTGACAAACGTTTCGATCCGGGTGGAAGAGGCGGGCGGACCGGATGCGTTTAAGGTGATGGGGCGGGGCGAACTGCAGCTTGCGATTCTCATCGAGATGATGCGCCGGGAAGGTTACGAGCTGCAGGTGGGAAAGCCGGAGATCCTGACGCGCATGGTCGACGGTAAGCTGCACGAGCCGCTCGAGCATCTGGTGATCGACTGTCCGGAAGAGTTTATCGGCGTGGTGATTGAGAAGCTCGGTATGCGCAAGGGCAAGATGAGCAAGATGATCAATCACGGATCGGGCCGTGTGCGCTTGGAGTTTTTGGTTCCGTCGCGGGGATTGATCGGAATTCGTAGCGAGATGCTTACGGACACCAAAGGCACGGCAATCATGAATTCGCTCTTTAACGGGTACATCGAGTGGCAGGGTGACATCCAGATGCGGCCGACGGGTTCCCTGGTTTCCGACCGCGCGGGTGTGGCAACGAGTTTCGCGATCTACAACCTGCAGGAACGCGGCGTCATTTTCATTTCGCCGCAGACCGAAGTGTATGAGGGCATGGTGATCGGGGAGAATGCGCGCAATAACGATCTGGATGTCAACATCGTTAAAGAGAAGAAGCTGACGAACATGAGGGCTTCGACTTCAGATGAGGCGATTCGGCTGATTCCTCCGAAGGTGCTGACACTCGAGCAGGCGGTCGAATTCATCCAGGAAGACGAGTACGTAGAGGTTACGCCGAAATCGATTCGTCTACGGAAGAAGATTTTGAAGGCGAACCAGCGCTAGAGACTAGGCGACATCGGCGCGCAAGAAGCGGCGCGGGGAATCAGACGAAGCGAGCACCGCTTCGGCGGCCATATAACCGCTGCGGACCGCACCTTCCATGGTTGCAGGCCAACCGGATTGGGTCCAATCCCCAGCCAGGAAGAGGTTGGGAATGGTGGTCCGGTTCGGCGGACGTTTGCATTCGAGGCCGGGCGCCGCGGAAAACGTGGCGCGCACCTCTTTTACGACATGGGCGCGCTCCAAATTCGCGCCTGCAGCCTGGGGAAAGAATTCTTTGAGTTCCTTCAGGGCGAGGTCAATGACATCGGCGCGGGGCATCTCGGTAAGCGTGCGGGACGCGCTCACGACAAGCTGGATGTGCCGGCCCTCGTGCTTATTGAACATCCACTGAATGGTGCGATCGAGCAGGGTGGCATGCGGCAGCTCGGTAATGGATCGGTCGAACCAGAGATGAATTCCCGTAATCGGGGCATGGCTGAATGCAGATAGCTCAAGCGGCAGGCCCGGAGCAAGCGCGGTCACGCGCTCGAAAGGCACCGCAAGGATGTAAGCATCGGCTTTGCGAAGGGAGCCATCGCCGAGCAACATACCGGTCACACGGCCGTTCTCGAAACAAAGCTGCTTGACCGCGGCGCGGTGCTCGATGCGCACGCTCGGGTAATTCGACCAGGACTCTTCGGAGTAGAGGTCGGCAAGGGGGACGACGGGGATGCCCATTTCGTAGGAATCGGCCTTCGAGAGGAAACCCAGGTAAAAGACCTGCAGGCCGTGCGCGGCAGCCATCTGCTCAAGATCCTCGTTGATGGCGCTGACGAGAATCTGGCGCCAGAAGCGCTCGATCGCTCCGGCAGTCTGTTTCTTCTCGTGAAGCCAGTTGAGCATCGAGATGCTATCGAGGTCGGCGCGCTTGCCGTATTCGTATTTGACTGCGAGCAGGCCGCTGGCGACGCTCATTTTATCGGCGAGCGACAGGAAACGAAGTCTGGCGAACGACTCGGTGAAGTGCAGAGGAGCGGGGAGCAGCCCGCGGCGCATGGTGGAGGTGCGGCCGCCCGGTTCGATCCAATAGAACTCACGATGGAAGCGGATGCGGTTCTCCACTCCGAGCCGGCGATAGAAGTCGATCAGATTCGTGCAGCAGCGCAGAAGGACATGCTGGCAATTGTCAATCGTGGTGCTGTTGTCGTCCGCCGTGTTGAGCGGGTAAGAGGTGGCGCGCCCGCCGAGATGAGGGCGCGCTTCGAACAGGGTCACTGACCGGTCAGCGGAACCCAAAGCCACGCTGGCAGCCAGGCCCGCGAGCCCTCCACCGACTACTGCGACGTTCGAAGGAGCGGCCAAGGAACTAGTTTCGCTCCATTGGTGCAGCTGCGCGCGAGAACGAAGCAATCATGTTCTCAATCAGGAGCAGGCCGCAGTCGCGATCGAGCGTGAGAATGGATTCGGGATGGAACTGAACGGCCTCGATGGGCAGATCGCGATGGCGGAGGGCCATGATAATGCCATCATCCGATTCGGCTGTCACCTCGAGACACGCCGGAAGCGCTTCGCGGTTCGCGTATAGCGAGTGGTAGCGGCCAACGCGAAAGGGGGAGGGAAGACCATGCAAGACGCCGTGACCATTGTGATTCACAAGTGAGCCTTTGCCGTGCATCGGATATTCGAGTACATCCAGGCGGCCGCCGAAGGCTTCAGCGATTCCCTGAAGACCGAGACAAACGCCAAACGTGGGAATGCCGCGCGTTGCAAGCTGCTGGACGAGTTCGGGAATGCCGAACTCGACAGGACGCCCCGGGCCCGGAGAGATCAAGACGATGTCCGGCTTTTCCTTGTCGATTACCTGCAGCGCAACATTCGAGCGATAGGTGGAAACAGAGGCACCGGTCTGGCGCGCATAGTTCGCCAGGGTATGGATGAAGCAGTCGTCGTTATCGACCAGCAATAACCGGACGCCTCCACCTAGGCGACGCGGTTCATGCGCTTTGGCGCCTGTTGCGAGGGCCGGATAGAGAGCACGGAAGAACGTGGTTGCTTTCAGACGGCATTCGTCGTCTTCGGACCGCGGATCGGAATCGTACAGCAGGGTTGCACCGGCAGCATATTTGGCCACACCATCTTTGAGATGCACGGTGCGGATGGTAATGCCGGTGTTTATATCTCCGTTAAGGCCAATCATCCCGACCGCGCCGCCATACCAGCCACGAGCATTCTTTTCGATGTCTTCGATAGCCTGGGCAGCGGCCTTTTTCGGCGCCCCGATGATTGTGACCGCCCACATATGGGTTAAGAACGCATCGAGTGAATCGAAGCCTTCCATGAGTGTTCCCTTGACATGGTCGACGGTGTGGAACAGGCCCGCATAAGACTCGATCAATCTTCTGCCGATCACTTTCACGGAACCGGGGATGCAGACGCGAGATTTGTCATTGCGATCGACGTCGCTGCACATGGTGAGCTCAGACTCTTCCTTCGCAGAGTTGAGGAGTTCACGTATGCTCTCGGCGTCACGCAAGGGATCGCCCGACCGGCGAGCCGTGCCGGCTATGGGACAAGTTTCGACACGATCTCCCTCGACCCGTACGAACATCTCAGGAGAGGCCCCTACAAGTTGTTCATCGCCCATCTGGAGAATGAATTCGTAAGGGCTCGGGCTTGAATTCTGAATGCGACGGAAAAGCTCCGAAGGGCTGCTGCTGAAGGGTGCGCTGAAGGTCTGTCGAAGTACGACTTCGTAGTAGTTGCCCTGGCGCATGCCTTCACGGACGACTTCTACCTTGTCCATGTACTCCGCGGTCATGTGATCGGAGACAATCTGGCCGCTGGGCTGGGCTGGGTGCGCGGGAGACTGTGATTCCTCGGCGGTGCGGTCGAGCCCTTCGGTGGTTCCGCTTTCACCCGAAAAGTCGTATTGGAAGCGTTCGATCACCTCTTTCTTCCGATCCATAAAGTAGATGTCGTCGCACAGAAAAAGGTGAAGCGTCTTCTCGTCCGAGCGCGGCAGGCGCAGCTTTATGGGATCAAACTGAAGAAGCAAATCGTATCCAAAGGCCCCGAGCAAGGCAAGCCTCGAGTCTTGAGCGTTCTTAAACTCATTCACCAGACTGCGCAAGAGCGAGAAAGGAGAAGGCTGCTTGCTGCGCTCTTCCTCGGAAAAATGTTTGCCAAGCGGCTTGAGCGAGAGCAGAATCTCTTGCGGCTTCTCGAGGGATGCGTCCCAATCGCGGCCCTGCGCGAGTACCGGCCTCAGGAGCTTAAGCAGAACCTCACCGCGTGCATTCAACCCCCGGATCAGCAGGGTCCTGGCACGCCCCACGATCTCGAGCGGGGGCGCGACGCTCGCTACATCCCAGCGCGAATACCGCTCCGGATACTCGTATCCAGAGGAAAGGTAAACGCCGCGCTTGGTATCGAGCTGCTTGAGGACATGACTCAGGCCACGTCCATAGGCGACTTTGCTGCTCGTGCGAATGACGGTGAGTCCGTGCGGGGTGGTATAACGCAGTTGCGGCATGTAGAAAACTGTCGTTTTAAGGGGGGTTCTGAATACCAGAATATCAACTTTGGCCGTTCGTCCTCCGAAGCATTCTACTCAGCAGGTCTGAATCTATGTCAAGCTAAATCTATGGCCAGAGGCTGGGAAAGCAAAGAAATCGAAATGCAGATCGAGTCGGCGCAGGAGCGAGCGGCGACGCGAGAGAAAGCCCGGCAAGTGACTTCGGACCAGATCGCTTTTGAAAGAGAACGAGAAAGTATCGAGCTTTCGCGGTCTCGAGTTCTGGGAGATTTAGCGCGGGCATCTAATCCCAAGTATCGAGAGCAGCTGCAACAGTCGCTCGAGTTTTTGGACGCAAAATTATCCAGGCTGCTGTCGGAAGGGAAAGCCAAATCTGCTTCGACAGCTACTTCTTAGCAAATCAGATCTTCACGCGTCACTTCGATGTCGTTGAGTCTGCCGAGCATTGCCAGCGCAATGTCTTCAGGTCGAAAGAACTCTTCCGCAATGGCTTGCACCTGGTCGCGCGTCACTGCCTCCACGTTGTCCAGCATTTCGTCGAGCGATAGGAAGCGGTCAAAGTAAAGCTCCTGTCTCGCAAGATTCGACATGCGGCTGGAGGTGGATTCCAGGCTGAGCATCAGCGAACCCTTCAGGTGATCCTTCGCCCTGCGCAGCTCATCTTCGCCTATCAACTCGTTTTTGAAGATGTGGAACTCGCGGATGACTGAATCGACCACCTTCTTGGCAGTTTCAATGCCGGTGCCGGCATAGACCGTGAAGCAGCCTGTGTCACTGAAGAGGTTCAGTTCGGAGTACACGGCGTAGGCGAGGCCCTGCTTTTCGCGTATGTTCTGAAAAAGACGAGAACTCATGCCGCCGCCCAAGACCGTATTCAGCACGTATAGCGGGAAGCGGGCCACGTGCGCGAGCGGATAAGCGGGAACGCCGATGGCGATGTGTACCTGCTCCAGTGAATCCTTTTTCTTGAGGATGATGGGGGCATGCGTCTGCGGGAGCGGCCCTCGTTCAGGGCGAGCACGGTCGGGAAGACCGGCAAAGCGATCCTCGACGAGACGGACGATTTGATGGTGCTCCAGGTTCCCGGCCGCAGTGATCAGAATGTTGCGGGGTGAATAGACCCGTCTGAAAAAGTCCAGCAGCATCGGTTTGGTGAACTTTTTGACCGTGTCTTTGGTGCCGAGAATGGGCTTGCCGAGGCCGTGACCTTTCCAGAAGTTGCTGATGAAGGTCTCGTGGAGGACAAACTCGGGCTGGTCAGCCTCCATTTTGATCTCTTCAAGAATGACGCCGCGCTCCCTTTCGATATCCTCATCCCGAAAAAGCGGGTTTAGCACTAAATCGGACAGAATGTCGAATGCGAAAGGCAGATGTTCGTCAAGCGTTTTGGTATTAAAGCTGACCAATTCTTTGCTTGTAAACGCATCCAGTCCGCCGCCCACTGAATCGACCGACCGTGCAATGTCCTCAGCAGACCGGTTAACTGTACCCTTGAAAAGCATGTGCTCAATGAAGTGAGAAACGCCGTTTTCCGGGCCGAGTTCGATGCGGGAGCCGCTACCAATCCAGATCCCGAGAGAAACGGAGCGGACATATGGCATCACCTCAGTCACAATGCGAATTCCGTTAGGAAGGTTTGCCCGTGCAATTTCGCGGACGTGAGGAGATACGGAAACCATATGCGTAAGCCTTTCTATGGTCAGGAAGATAAACTCGAATCTGGATGCTGCAACAACTCAAGGGCGAAGCGCTGGTCGGGATGGACCTGGCCGATCTGAAAAAACTGCTCGGCCCTGAGCAACCCAGCTTTAGAGCCCGACAGTTATTTGACGCGCTATACCGAACGCGCGTTTGGAATTTGTCAGACATTACTAATTTACCACAAATTATTCGTGCTCAATTAGTTGCGAGCAACCCGCTGGGCCTTCCCGAGGCAGAGCAGCGTTTTCAGTCTTCCGATGGCACGCGCCGTTATCTTCTTCGTCTCGAAGACAACCGGACCGTCGAGGCGGTACTCATGCCTGAAGAGCGCCGGGACACGATCTGCATTTCGAGCCAGGTCGGGTGTCCGGTGGATTGCCGGTTCTGCCTGACGGCGCTCATGGGGCTTGAACGCAATCTCACGGCGGGGGAAATCGTCGGGCAGGTGCTCTACGTGGCCCGCGATAACGGACTGAGCGCGACCAACTATCAGATGAACGTGGTGATGATGGGCATGGGCGAGCCGCTTCTAAACCTGGAAAACGTTCTTAAAGCAACGCGGCTGTTGACCGACAGAAATGGCATCGGTATGTCGGAGAAGCGGATCACGGTTTCGACTTCGGGGATCATACCGGCGATGGAGAAGCTTGGTCGTGCAGCGGTTCGCCCCAAACTGGCGATCTCGTTGAATGCTTCGACTGAGGATCAGCGCCGCGAGTTGATGCCCATCACGCGTAAGTACCATCTGGCAGACCTGATGAAAGCCTGCAAGACGTATCCGCTTCGCCCCTGGGAGAAATTGACCTTCGAATATGTGCTTCTGAAGGGGGTGAACGATTCCGATACGGACGCCCGCCGGGTGGTTCGCCTGATCGCTAATCTGAACTGCAAACTCAATCTGATCGCTTTGAATCCGGGACCGGGCATTCCGTTCGCAACGCCCGATCAGGAGCGTGTGCACGGCTTTCAACAGATTGTGCGGCAATCCGTGCCCTGCTTTATTCGTGCCCCTAGGGGGCGGGACATCTTTGCGGCCTGTGGCCAGCTGAAGCGAGTTTCCTCCGATTTGGTAGGTATCCAGTAAGTCTACGTGCCGGTAAGTCTACGCGCCGGGTTTGGCGTGAGGAGTTGTGCTGCCGTTCGTCATGCCCAGCACCCATTTGACGGCTTCGAAGTACATTTTCTGGATATCGGGGTCATCCCACGATTCCTCGGTATGGCCGAGAGTGGAATAGAAGACGCGGCCCTTGCCATACATCTTCGACCAAGCTACGGCGAAGTCGCGATCCTCGCGATGGATACGCGGATTGTTACTGTAATCGAGTTTCGAGGCGTCCAGGCGCAGCAATACGTTTACCTTGTCGCGGGACCACGCTTTGGGCTGGTAAATTTCATCGCGCTTCACGAATTCGTGTGGGAAATGCCGGACTGCGGGAAATTCTGGGTCTTCCAAAATGATAGGAGCATTGAAGGTAAACCAAGGATGCTGGTCGAACCAGCCGCCGATCATTTCACCGTACTCAGGCCACTTGTAGTTGGTATCGAGCGCCGCATGCACGCCGACGAAGCCTTTGCCGTCTTCCTTGATGAAGGACATCATGTCCGTTTTCTGATCCTCAGTGAGGTCGAGTTCACCGGTTGTACTGGCGAATACAAGCGCATCGAAATAGTTGAGATCCTTGCGATTTCTGTCTTTGATGTCTTTCTTGGTGATCAGTTCTGTATCTGTGCGCAGCGTGGTGTCCCAAAGCCTCGAATCGTGGCCCATGCGCCAGATGGTGCCCATCGCATCGGGAATCGAGTCATGCTCGAAACCCTTTGTTTCCGAGATGACTAGGACGTGAGCCATACCCTTCGAAGGCTTCTTGTCCGCCCAATCCTGCGCTTTCAGATGGTTGAGCGTTCCGAAGGCAGCAACGGCGACAACCGCCGCTGCGATCAGCGGCACTGGGCGAATCAAGTTCATGTAACCTCCCGGCCAAAAGAAACGTTATCACAGCAACATTGCGCGCGAGATCTGCATCTCACATGCACCACTGACTCCCTCGATTCGACCTAAATAATATTGTCAAGCCTTCTCCACCAACTACTGCGTTTCCTTTTCCACCTGGGCTATTTCGGTCCATTCGTAATGGGGATCTTCGATTCATCGTTTCTCTTCCTTCCATTTGGAAACGATCTCCTGGTGGTTGCCATTACGGCGCGACACCACCAGGGATATTTGCTGTACGTTCTAGCCGCATCGTGTGGCTCGGTTGTCGGAGTGCTGATACTGGATCTGATCGCCCGCAAGATCGGTGAAGGTGGGGTGACGAAGATCGCTGGTAAGCGGCGCTTCGAGTATTTGAAACGAAAGATCGGAGAACAGGGCGGAAAGACTCTGGTGCTCGGCTGTCTGGCGCCGCCGCCGTTTCCTTTTACGATGGCTGTGGCCATCAACAGTGCGCTTGGCTATCCCCGCAAGCGGCTACTCGTGATAGTCGGGCTAAGCCGGGCGGTTCGATTCCTAATTTTGGGCGCACTTGCGATCAAGTTCGGCCGCATGATCATACATGTCCTCAATTCGAGCGGCTTCCGGTATTTTATGTACGCGTTTACGGCGATATGTTTAGTCGGCAGCGTGCTTTCAATCACTAATTGGGTGCGAAAAGGAAGGTCAGGCCGCGCGCGGGTTGGCAGCGAGCAGCCGGCCGGAGCGTAAGTCAATTCTCTTCAAAACCGCGTAAGTGATAATTAACTCTAGTCCGGCTTTCAAACGGAAAAGACTGCTGGTCGCGCCGCCTGCCCGCCCATCTCTCTACTGAACGGAAATCGGCCGGAGTAAGCCCGAGGAGTTGCTATGTGGATCGTTCGCCTTGCATTGCGGCGACCGTATACATTTGTCGTTTTATCTTTGATGCTGTTCATTCTGGCGCCCGTCGTGATCTCGCGGACGCCTACCGACATATTCCCCAACATCGACATACCGGTAATCAGCGTAGTCTGGCAGTACACCGGGCTCTCTGCGCAAGACATGTCGAACCGGATCGTCTACATCACCGAGCGCGCGCTTACCACTACAGTCAACAACATTGAGCACATCGAGTCGCAGTCGATGAATGGAATTGCGGTGGTCAAGATTTTTTTTCAGCCGCACGCCAATCTTTCATCCGCGATAGCGCAGGTAACGGCAATTTCACAGACCCAGCTCAAGCAGCTTCCGCAAGGGACAACACCGCCGCTCATCATCACTTACAACGCATCCACGGTTCCTATCCTGCAGCTCGCCATTTCCGGGCAAGGCATCAGTGAGCAGCAACTGTATGACCTCGGCTCGAATTTCATGCGTCCGCAACTGGTGACAGTTCCCGGTACGGCGATCCCCAATCTCTATGGCGGCAAGCAGCGGCAGATTCAGGTAGACCTCAACACGGAGGCGCTGCAATCGAAGGGCTTGGGCCCGTCGGACGTGGTTAATGCGATCGGCAATCAGAATCTGATTCTGCCCGGCGGGACTTCAAAGATCGGCGCGCTCGAGTATGACGTAGAGATGAACGGGAGCCCCGCCACCGTCGCGGAGCTTAATAACCTGCCAATCAAATCTTTGAATGGCGCCACGATTTACGTCCGCGACGTGGCACATGTACGCGATGGATATCCGCCCCAGACGAACGTGGTTCGGTCTGACGGAGTGCGCGGCTCGCTGATGTCCATCCTGAAATCCGGGAATGAGTCCACGATCGATATCGTCGCAGGCATTCGAGCCATGCTGCCGAGCGTGCTGGCCTCCCTACCGCCGGCTCTGCGGGTGAAGCCGGTGGCGGATCAGTCCATTTTCGTTCGAGCTTCAATCAACGGCGTCGTGCGGGAAGCGCTCATTGCAGCTTGTCTGACGGCATTCATGATCCTGGTCTTTCTCGGCAGCTGGCGAAGTACGCTGATCATCGCGGTCTCGATCCCGCTCTCGATCCTCTGCTCGTTATTCATGCTGAGCGCGCTCGGGGAAACGATCAACATCATGACGCTGGGCGGCCTCGCGCTCGCGGTGGGCATTCTGGTGGATGACGCGACGGTCGAGATCGAGAACATCAACCGGAATTTCGAGATGGGCAAAGAGATAGAGCAGGCCATCTTAGACGGTGCTGCGCAGATCGCAATCCCCGCGTTTGTATCGACGCTGAGCATCTGCATCGTGTTCGTCCCGATGTTTTTCCTGACGGGAGTCGCGCGCTATCTGTTTGTTCCGCTTGCCGAGGCAGTTTCTTTCGCCATGCTCGCGTCCTACGTTCTCTCGCGCACGATTGTACCCACTCTCGCAAAGTATCTTCTCAGAGGTCATTCGCATCATGAAGCAGTTGCGCACGCGGACAGGCGTAATCCCTTTGTGCGCATGCAACAGGCTTTTGAAAATGCGTTCGAGAAGTTTAGAGGCGGATACCGTTCGCTGCTGATCGTTTGCATACAGCACCGTGTTCTCTTCACAATCTGTTTTTTCGTCGCGTGCCTCGGTTCTGCAATTGGCTTGTTCCCCTGGCTGGGTGAGGACTTTTTCCCCGCGATCGATGCCGGCCAGTTCAAGCTTCACCTGCGCGCGCAAACCGGCACCCGTATTGAGGACACGGCTGAGCTCTGCGATCGGGTGGATCAGAGTATCCGCCAGGTCATCCCTGCTAGCGAGATCTCAAACATACTCGATAACATCGGGCTCCCGTACAGCGGGATCAATACCTCGTACAGCAATTCAGGAGCGATCGGGCCAGCCGATGCGGACGTGCAGGTGTCGCTCGAGGAGAATCATGGGCCGACGGTCAATTACGTTCGAGAGCTTCGCAGGCGGCTTCCGGAGCAGTTCCCCGGGGTTACTTTCTACTTTCTACCCGCCGACATGGTAACGCAAATCCTGAACTTCGGACTTCCCGCTCCGATAGACGTCCAAGTGGTTGGTCCGGATCTGGAGGGCAACCGTGAATTTGCAGACCGGCTGCTGCAGGAAGTGAAGTTCATCCCGGGCATGACCGATCTGCGGATCCAGCAGCCATTTAACCAGCCGAAGCTGTTTGTGAACATCGACAGGACCAAATCGCAACTCGTCGGCTATAGCGCCCGTGATGTTGCGGGAAACATTCTGGTTGCTCTCAGCGGAAGCTTCCAGACCTCTCCGACCTTCTGGCTGAACCCAAAAAGCGGCGTGAGCTATAACATCGCCGCCCAGTCGCCGCAGTATGAGATGGATTCGCTGCAGGATCTGAATAACATTCCGATTACCGGCACGGGTGCTGCTTCGCAGATTTTGAACAGCGTTGCTTCCATCCAGCGGGGCCAGGGCCTGGGCACGGTTTCGCACTACAACATCGCTCCGGTGGTCGATGTTTATGGCTCGGTCGATCGCACAGATCTCGGCAGCGTTTCCCGCCAGCTCGACTCCATCGTCGCGCGGGATCGCAAATCGCTTCCGCGAGGCTCGAAGCTCGTCATCAGAGGGCAAGTGGATACGATGCGCTCTTCTTTTAGTGGGCTGATCGCCGGACTGCTGTTTTCGATCGTTCTCGTTTACATGCTGATTGTGATCAATTTCCAGTCCTGGCTTGACCCGTTCATCATTATCTCGGCGCTTCCTGCGGCGCTGGCCGGGATTGTGTGGCTTCTGTTCCTTACGCATACGACCGTTAGTGTTCCCGCACTCACGGGTTCCATCATGTGCATGGGCGTGGCGACGGCGAACAGTATTCTAGTCGTGAGTTTTGCCAAGGAGCAGTTGCCGGACGTCGATACCGCGGCAGATGCGGCGTTGCTCGCCGGGTACACGCGCTTTCGTCCGGTGCTCATGACGGCTTTGGCCATGATGATCGGGATGCTCCCGATGTCGCTCGGCTTGGGTGAAGGTGGCGAGCAGAATGCGCCGTTGGGCCGGGCCGTGATCGGCGGCCTTTCATTTGCTACCGTCGCCACGCTGTTCTTTGTGCCGGTGTTTTTCAGCCTTCTGCACGGCAGGCGAAAGGCTTCGTGAGCACAGGGATGGTACGTTTCAAAACGTCACTAGGTGCAATCGTGGTGCTGGTCCTGGTGGGTGCGCTGGTTGCATTTGGCATCATTCCGCGCATACGGTCGCGCCAGGTTTTGCGCGAACAAACTAATCGCTCAGCCGTGCCGAGCATCAGCATCCTGCATCCTACGCGGGCTGCACCTGGGCAGGAAGTAATCCTACCGGGCAACATACAGGCTTTCATCGACGCTCCGATTTATGCCCGAACGAACGGCTACCTTCGTCACTGGTATTTCGATATCGGCGCGCACGTGAAAAAGGGGCAGCTGCTCGCGGACATCGAGAGCCCTGAAGTTGACCGCCAGCTTCAACAAGCGAAAGAGGATTTAAAAACCGAGCAGGCAAACCTGGAGCTTGCCCAAATCACGGCCAAACGCTATCTGGATCTGTTTAAGACCGATTCCGTCGCTAAGCAGGATGTGGATAACGCGGTGCAGAATGCTGCCGCCAGAAATGCAACAGTGAAATCGGCGCAGGCAAACGTGATGCGTCTGGAGCAATTAGTCAATTTCGAAAGAGTTTATATGCCGTTCGATGGCGTGATTACGGCGCGTAACACTGATATCGGGCAGCTGATCGATTCCGGTTCGTCGGGCGGCCCCACGCGTGAACTCTTCCATATCGCCGCGATAGACAAGCTGCGCGTTTTCGTGCAGGTGCCACAAACTTATTCGCATGAAACGGTGCCGGGCATCCATGCCGATTTGACTTTACCTGAGCTGCCAGGGCGGCGGTTCACGGGTACGCTCGTTCGCACTGCTCGCGCGATTGATCCCACGACCCGTACCCTGACGGTTGAGGTGGACGTGATGAATTCTACCGGGCTTCTCTTCCCGGGGGCTTACACGGAAATTCACTTCAAGATCAAATCGGATAACCCCACCCTGATCATTCCTTCGACTTCTCTTATTTTCCGTTCGCAAGGCTTGCGGATTCCGATAGTAGACAGGCAAAATCGGGTACACCTGCTGCCGGTCACGCTTGGCAAAGATTTCGGGAACACGGTGGAGGTTCTGGCAGGACTACCCGCGGATGCTTCGGTTGTATCGAACCCACCCGATTCGCTAGTGGAGGGAGAAGAGGTCCGAATTGTTGAACCAGCTTCTGTAAAAGAGAACGACGGGGATAGGTGAGGTGGAGAGATAATCCGGCCTTGCCGCTGTCCTGGTCCGGATTGCGACTTCGGGGTGGGGCAAGACCGGAGGAAAAGTTACTGGCGGCTGTGCTTCAGATCACGTACAACGTTGTGAGCTTCGAGCACGCCTTGGTACTGCTTTTCGACGATCGATTTCACTTGAGGCGGTAAGCTCTTCTGAAGCGCCTCCGAATAGGCTTTCTTAGCAGCATCTTCTCCGGATTCCGCTTCGTTGATGATCGCCGTGTCCTCGTCTTTCGAAAGAGCTTCTTTCAAATTGATCCAGCCGCGATGCAAGGTTCCAGCAACGTGACCCGTCTCTGACGGCTTTTCACCTAGCTCGCTTACTGCCGATTGAAGTTCCTGGACGAATGCTGCTCGCTGCGACGCATATTTTGAGAACAGCGTCTTCAGCGTAGGCTCTTTGACTTTCTCGGCCGCTGTTTTAAAGCCCTGCTCTCCATCTTTATCGGTTTCAATTAACTCGTTCAGTACGTCTGCAACACTACTCATTACTTGGTTATTGCCTCCTCTTGGGTGGACACAGTTCCACCCAAAAGATTTCAGATTCTCCCGCGGTTGCGAGTACGCCTAATTGCTTTGTGGCCTAATTTGCGGATCGGCGTGGGCCGCGAGAGCAATGCGACGCTGACCCTCAGCTTTATCGCCCTGCTTGATCAACGCGAGGCCCAGATCGTAATTGAGCTTGGCAGAAAGGGGGTCGATGAGCAGTCCTTTTCGAAAAACCTCGATAGCTTCATGCGGCCGGCCGGCCGTATACTGTGCGACTCCCAAGCTTTCGTAGGCGGCCACCATATCGGGATCGAGATCGAGCGCGCGCTGGAAGGCGGCGATCTGGTCGGCAGGCTGCCCTGCCAGAGTCAATCCGAGGTTGAACTGCGTCGAAGGGTCCTGTGGATACGACTGTGCTGCAAATCGAAGGATCTCGGAGGCGCGACCCACGTCACCGGCGCCGGCGAGAGTCGTTGCCATCAGAATCATCGCGCGCAGGAAGTACGGATAGACGGCTAGCGCCTGCTGATCTTTGTCAATCGCGGCTTTCAGATCTCCGCGCGCCTTTGCTTCCGAAGCCTGATGAAAAAGCTCTTCGGCTTGCCACTTGAAGTCGCGGCTCTCGCGATGGAGGATGACGTAACGGTCGCCCAGGTTGATCACATCGCTGGTTTCGCCGTACCAGAGCCGCGCCGCAGCCGCCGCCAGCTTGCTATCAAGTTGAGACAACTCCATGTCGCCCAGGTAACCACCGCCTGGGGCAGTCGGGTCGTTAGATAGATCGTGTGCCACTTTGCTGAACGGTTCGCCACTTGCGAGGCGTTTGGCAGCCGCGTCCGCCTTATTTCGATCAGCCACGACTATCAGGCGCAGGAACTCGCGAAGCGGCGGCACCTGTGACCTGAGCGCCGTGTCGTCTTTTGGAACGGCCGTTTTTTGTTCCGGATGAACCCTGATCCAATGGTCCGTCATGTGAAAAGCGGCCTTTTGAATGGAGGGCATGTGGCAGCCGACGCACTCGCCGGTTCGATTGACGGGGCAGATCCCTGCGTGACTGCTCACGTTAGCGGAGTGACACGACAGGCACGTTGCCACGGTCTTCGCGGACACCTGCGTTGAATCGCTATGGGGATCATGACACCCAGTGCAGCTAAGCTTGGCACCGCTCTGTACGAAGCACTCAGCCTTGCTGAGAGCGTTCACCTGATTTGAGATCAAAAGATCGTCCGGCATAGGATCGGACTGAAACGTGAAGCCAGTGTGACACTGGGCGCAGACATTCATAGCCTGCCCGGGGCTAAGCCGTGCGGGATTTACGATACCTTCGCGGGGGTTGCCCTTGCCGATAGCTGCCAGGTGGGCGAAACCGGGACCGTGACAGCTCTCGCAATGCACCCCCCCCTCTCTGCCGGCGCCTAACGTGTTTGGTTCGCCGTGGCAGGTCAAACACTTCTTCTCGAACGTGGGGCTCAGCGCGTCCCCTAGAGCGTCCTCATAAGTGCTCGGCTTGTCGAGTGTGAAGCCGGGTGAAAGAACCAAAGCGCGATGCGCGGCGTTATAGGCGTAGCGGCCTTCCACCAGCACCGGCCGATCTAGCGCTGCCTCTCCAAGATGATCCGTACGTAACAAAAAGCTGAGACCATGCCGTTGCCCTCCCACGATCTCTTCCACAGGAAGGGTCAGCTTAGAGCCGTCCGGCAACACGACTCCGTACTCAAAGCGATCTCCGACTCGCCGTACGTCGTAGGAAGAACCCGGCGCGTTGCCCTCCGGCTTAGCGAGCTGAAAATCCTGCGGCAGTAAATGGCTTACCGCGCCGTGCCAGGTGCGGGCCATTGCTGTCTCGGTTTGTGTGGCTGAAATGCTCTTGTGACATCCCCCACAAACCTGCGCACCGGTGTAGTGGGCCTCAGCAGTTTCGGGCGGAGCGGCAAATCCTTGTTGAAGAAACAAAGCTGCCCCTGAAAATATGAGAAAAGCAAAGCGCAATGCAACATTATGGCGCATGCGAAGCGCACTAAGGCAACTCGAAATCCGCCGCCAAAGGTAGATGGTCGGACGCCAGCAGGGCGCGTCCGGTTTTGTGCAGCTCCATGCGGGTGAGATGGAATGTGTCGTCGTAGTAAATGTGGTCGAGGTGCAGGAACGGCAGGGCGCCAGGATAGGTCTTGGCGCGCCGAAGATGCATCTGCGTGTCGGCGCTCTTCATTTCGCAGCTGAGGATCCGGGTGGCTAGCCCGCGAGTCCATTCATTCATATCGCCTGCGAGCAGCCTGCGCCCATGCACCTCGGGCCGACCCAGAATCTCGGGCGCCACTAGGCGAAGAGTCTGCTTTCTCCGTTCGAAAAAAGATGTACCGAGATGCACGGCAAAAAAGAAGATCCATTCGCCGTGCTTTATCTGCAATTGAGTCTCAAGGCAGCTGCGCGGCTCGCGCCCTATGACCTTCAGGTCGTGGTTTCGCGAACTCGTGACTGCGAATCGGCTCAGTACTGCATTGCCGTAGCTGACGTTTGAAATCTCCCTGGCCGGTCCAAAGGTCAACTTCATTCTCAGCTCCCCGGCCAGATATTCTGCCTGCGAAACAAAGATCTCTTGCAACGCGATGATGTCAGCCTCGACTTCACGGACGATATGTAGAATGCGTTCGGGACTAACCCTCCAGTCCATTCCGCGGCACTTGTGTACGTTATACGTCGCCAAGCGGATACGGGTCATTCCTGGCGTTCCAGTATCGTCATGAGGCGGTCCGCTAGTCGGAAGCGCATTTTGCGGCGCCATATCTCATAAGTGATGCACCGGCTCTGATTCAAGTCCGCTTCGAAATCCTGAACCAGCTGTTGTGTGAGATCCTCATCGAGCACCGCCAGATTGACTTCGTCGTTGAGATTGAAAGAGCGGTAATCGAAATTAGTGGAGCCAATCACAGCCCAGCATCGGTCGATCATCATGGCTTTAACGTGGATCATAGCCGGCTCATATTCATGAATAGCGACGCCGTGTTTCAGCAGCGCCCCGTAGAGTTCGCGGCTGGAGGCTCGCGTCATCATCTGGTCTGAGCGCTTTCCGGGAGTGAGGATTTTGACCTGGACGCCTCGCTCGCGAGCGGCTTGGATGATGGCCGTTTGGGCGCCTCGATCAGGTAGGAAATAAGGCGTGCTGATGTAGATCTGTTTGTCGGCCGATGCAATCAGAGTCTGGAACAGAACTCGAGCTGGTGTTGCACCTGCGGCAGGCGTGCTGCCAACCACGAGTGCGGAGCTTCCCCCACTCGTGTTTCCGAATTGGAAATACTCGCTTCCGCTAAGGATCTCGCCCGATACCCGCAACCAGTTCTGCGCAAACACCGACTGAAGGCTCGGTACCGCCGGACCTTCGACACGCAGCACGGTATCGCGCCAGCGCGCACCTTTTCCCTCGCCGGTGTACCACTGATCTGCGACCCCGGCCCCGCCGATGAACGCGACGCGCCCATCGATGATCATCAGCTCCCGATGCGTGCGATTGTTCAACTGCGGAAGGAGATCCGGCCTGAGAGAGTGATACCACTTCATTTGGCCGCCGGCTTCTTCGAGCGGCCTGAAGTAGCTCCGAGGCGTGCGGAAACAGCCGATGTAGTCGAGCGTGAGTTTCACCCGAACACCGGCGCGTGCGCGTTCCGCCAACGCTTCTACAAACTGGATGCCGATGTTGCCGGGGTGGAAAATATACGCTTCCAGATTGATGGTCCGTTCAGCGCGGCGAATTTCAGCCAGCTCGGCCGCGTAGAAATTCTCGCCGTTGCGGAGTATTTGGATTCTGTTCCCGCCTGCTATCTCCGATTGAGTAAGAGTGCTCAACAAGCGCTGAAAGTAGTCCGAATCAAGTGGACCCTCCGGCGGGTCTTCGAAGTGGTACCGCAGGTCCGGGCCAAACAGCGCGAGATAGAGATTGAGAGCTGTCAACCCCGCGGCCGTAAGCACAATGACGATGAAGGCGGTATGCATGCGAGGCCACGATGCGTTCACTAAGGAACGCTCTGCCAGAACTCAGCTTAGATTATCGAGCGGCCAGGCAATCCTAAGAGAAGGCGCGCCGTCCAATCCTTAGCAGGTCGAAGGACTACAATTCAGAATTAGGTAGTTCCATGTTTGTACAATTCCCTCCGTCCAATCCGGAAGTTGACTTAAGCACCACGTATGATGCCGTCGTGATCGGCTCGGGCGCGGCCGGTGGTATGGCCGCGTATGTGCTGACCTCACATGGCTTGAAAGTGCTTCTGCTCGAAGCAGGCAAGTATCAGGATACGAGCAAAATCCTTCATTCCATGGAGTGGCCCTACGATCATCCACGCCGGGGTCAGATGCCGCCGGACTACCATGCCCTGACGGCTGCCGAATATAAATTCCGCGATCTGCCATATGCCGAAAACTCCCCTTACAAAAAGGTGACCTCCTACGTCCAGGGCTGGAGCGGCACCGATTACAGCAAAACGCTGGTCGTGGATGAAAAAGAGAACCCGTATACAGGCACCAAATACGCCTGGGTGCGTTCGCGGGTCGTAGGAGGCAAGACTAACATCTGGGGCCGCCTTGCGCTTCGCTTGTCGGATTACGACTTCAAAGCGAAAGATCGTGACGGCTTTGGTGAAAACTGGCCGATCACTTACTCGGACATCGAACCCTACTACGACAAGGTCGACAGGTATCTTGGCGTCTCCGGATTTCCAGAGAATCTGCCCTGGTTACCGGACGGCAAGTTCCAGCGGCCCATCAAACTGACTTACGCGGAGCTCCACATGCGTAACACGCTGAAGGGAATGAACCGGGTACTCACACCTTATCGCGCGGGCGTGACCACAGACGGCTTGAAGCACAACAAATATCGGAGCCGCTGCTATGGGCGGGGCGCGTGCAATCGCCACGTCGGTGGATGCGATATCCACGCCGCTTTCGACTCGCCGACCGGCTTAATTCGGCCGGCCTATGACACGGGTAATCTTACGATGCGGCCGAACTCGACAGTCCACGAGATCACGGTGGATAAGGACACCGGCAAGGCGAGCGGTGTGGGCTTTATCGACAGCGAGACACACAAGAGCTATCACGTGAAAGCCAGGACCGTTTTCCTGGCCGCTTCGACGCTTGAATCAGCCCGCTTGATTCTACTCTCGAAATCGACGACTTACCCGAATGGGATCGGCAATTCGAGCGGCCACGCCGGGCATAACTTCTGCGAACACGTCATGGGACCGTCGGTGGCCGGGTTCATGCCCGACCTGGTCGGAAAAGCGCGAACGCTCGATGACGGCAAACCGGGCGGCTTCTACATCCCGCGGTTTCGGAATGTGGACGGCAGCAGCAAAGTGGATTTCCTCCGGGGGTATGGATTCGAAGGAGGCAGCGGCTGCGGCATGGTCCCGGGCAGCGCCTACGACACGCCCGGTTTCGGCGAAGAATATAAAAAGAATGTGCGCCGCATGGCGGGAGCGACGATTGATGTAGGCGGGTTTGGCGAAGTCCTGGCGCGCTACGAGAACCAGGTGGAAGTCGATCCCAATGTAAAAGACGCCTGGGGCATCCCGGTGCTCAAGTTTAATTACAAGTTCGGCGAGAACGAGCGCAAGATGTGCGAGGACATGGCGCGCACAGGCCGCGAGATGTTTGAAGCCGCAAAGTTTGAAATCCTGTCTTCTTCGGACAAGATGCTGACGGAGGGCTGGTCCATTCACGAGCTTGGAACGGCACGCATGGGCAACGATCCGAAAACTTCCGTCGTGAACCAGTACCAGCAATTTCACGACGTGAAGAATCTGCTCGTTGTAGACGGAAGCACGCACGTAAACGCGTCCTGTCAAAACCCGACCTGGACCATTATGGCGCTCTGCTGGCGTTCTTGCGACCACATTGTCGATCAGATGAAACGAGGAGAGGTCTAATGGACACGAATCTCAATCGACGCGACCTGCTGAGACTCTTCTCAGCCGCCGCCCTCGCCGGACCGCTTGCGCTGGCTGCTCCCGAACCCGGTGCGCCACTTTATTTCACTAAAGACGAGTTCGTTTTGCTCGACACGCTTACCGAACTGATCATTCCGACCGATGCGCATTCACCCGGTGCGCACGATGCCGGCGTGGCCGCTTACATAGACAAGTCGGTTGCCGAGGCTTTCCTGTCGGAAGATAAGTCTTCGTGGCGCAAGGGCCTTGCCTCGGTCAATCAGCTTTCGCAGTCGATGCACGGGAAGCCGTTTGTAGCCGCGAGTAAAAGGCAGCAGCGCGCGATTCTTGAAAAGATGTCCAGCGCGGAAGACGCTAAGGAACCCGATAAGGGGCAAGCGGAAGGCGATAGTGGTCGCCGAAGCAATAGCCCGTCCGAGAAGTTCTTCGGCCAGTTAAAAAACACGACGGTTGCGGTTTATTACTCCTCGCAAATCGGTATTCATAAAGAAATCGAATACAAGGGAAACGTGATACTCGAAGAATTTGTAGGCTATCTCCCGGACGAAACGCTTCCCCCTGTCTCGTCGCTGTCTGCGGCATAGTTTTACCCGGTAGTGTCACGGACTGCGTTGCTAAAAAACAGCAAGCGGTTGAGAAGAGCTAAAGGTGTTGCGACACTGGGAGCATGCCAAAGCGCTCCGATATGCGGGCACTGAAGAACCTAGTAGACCAAGCGTATTTGATTGTTTCGAGCGATCCCATCCCAAAGGGTGGAATTGAAAGCGCACGGGAAAACCTAGACGCAGCCCGACGATTAGCGCGACTGATACTCAAGAAGCCGTTATCGGCAGGAGCCGCTGAACTAGGGGCACTGGGCGGCAAGAAGACGGCAGAGCGCGGTCCCGAGTATTACAAGCAAATCTCGGAGCTACGAAAGACCAAGGCTGGCGGCAGGCCGCGAAAGACGCAGGATGTTCTGACGGCGGGATTATCGCCTTCGGCTGTTCGGTCACGATCAGCCTTTATCATTGCCAAACGAGCTAAGGAACTTGGCATGAATGACCTTGCGCTTTCCTTGGCTATCGGGGTCAGTGAGCAGTATGCGCGGGAACTGCTGAGTGGAATCAAAATACCTTCCGATAGCAAGGTTGAAGAGATTATCAAAGGGCTGGATCTGGATAACCTGAGGGCCGATCAGATACGGACGTTTACGGCAGAAGATCGGCTACGGCATGACGCCCGTTATCGAACGCGATAGGCCTAAACCAATCAACGATTGATCTAAACCCATCAACGATTGGTCTAAGATAATCTATCTCCGGCCCTATTGACTTCCATCTCGCGGTTACCGTATTATGAAGAGGAAATGGCAGACCCCGATATTCTCAGGGCTATCGAAAAGATTAGCCAGAAAATTGCTTCCTTGGAAGCCGCGCGCCAAACCCTTGCTGGGGAATTCGGCATAACGCTCGAAGCCACGCATGCTAGCGTGGCACCATCCCTAATCCCTGTCTCAAATGGTTCGGCATCATCAAAGGCCAGCCGCAAGCAGTCGCTAGCTGATTTCATTCGGGCTCGTGGACCAATGACACGGGTCGATATCATTCGTTTGGCCGGTTTACCGGAAGGCACGATTAGCTACTGTCTGAGTGACCGGAAATACTTCCGGCAGCTAGATGACAATCGGTGGGATATTGCAGCGAGAGAACAGCCAGAACTCGAAATGATGAGGGAGGCGGTCTAAGGAAACTTAAAGAGGGTGGTTACGTTGGCGCGTAACCACCCTCAAAACAAACCCTAATTTTCCCCGGAAAGGAAAGCATTGAACACCAATCAAATGGTGTCGGGCTCTATCTGTATTTTAGCAAGGCCCCCACCACATTTCAACCCCAAAACCTATTGGAAAGCATTCCGTGAACGCCCCATTTTGATAAGGCGTTCACGGACCCGATAGGGCTGAGGCGCTAATCCCGAGTGGTTAGGGACAGGAGCTTGCATCTCCTGAGCCATGGGTTCGATTCCCACCTCAGCCTTCCATGTAGAGTCTACAGCGATCTAAAAACCCTTGTCAATTCTCTTGAAAACAAGAAACGCTTGCTGTAATATACAGATATGGAAACGCTGACACAATCACAAACAGCAATGACCTGCGAAGTGTGCGGCGTTTCCTGCAAGCGCTTTGGCAAGCACCGCAACGGTCTTCAGCGCTTCCGCTGTGGCGTGTGCGGGAAGTCGTATACCGAGGAGCACAAGCCCTCATTCCGCGTGGAAGACTATCTCAAGACGAAACGCGGGATTATGGCGATCAAGCTCCTCGTGGAAGGTTGCTCAGTTCGATCTATCGAACGGCTTACTGGCATCCGCAGGGATACGATTGTTGACCTCTTGCTTGTCGCTGGCGAGCGCTGCGAACGGCTGATGGACCGAATGATTCAGGGCGTCCCGGTCCGCGACGTTCAAGCGGATGAAATTTGGTCGTTCATCGGCAAGAAGGAGAAGCGAAAAACGTTCGAGGATGACGATACGCTGGGAGACTCTTACACCTGGGTAGCCATTGAAGCCCGGACAAAGCTGGTGCTTGCTTTCGTGGTCGGCAAACGCACCAGCAAAGACGCTATCGAGTTCACCCGCAAATTGCGCCGCGCCACGAGTGCCGCGCAACGGTTTCAGTTGACCACGGATGGATTGCAAGCCTACATTCCGGCAGTCGATCTCAACTTGTCTGATCGTTGCGACTTCGCCCAGCTCATCAAAGTTTATGCCGCACCGCGTGAAGGCGAACAGCGCTATTCGCCCGGTGAGGTTGTGGAGGCTATACCAATCGTTGTCAGCGGAAGCCCGAACCCGAATCGTATCTGCACGTCACATATCGAACGCCAGAACCTCACGATGCGTATGCACATGCGGCGTATGACGCGCCTAACGAACGGCTTCAGCAAGAAGATCGAGAGCCACAAAGCGGCTATTGCGCTGCACTTTGCCTATTACAACTTCGCAAAACTGCACCAGACGCTTCGGGTGACTCCTGCGATGGAAGCCGGGATCACGGATCGGGTTTGGAGCATTGCCGATCTGCTCTCGTGACTCACAAATAGAGAAATGAATTCAGCCTTGGGTACGATAGCCAAGCAAATATAAACGATTGGAGATCACCGATGGCCGCTAGAATGAGCCGTGCCCGTATGGGGGCGAATCATGATGTCGTGGTTTTGGCGAAAGACTTTCAAAAAGAAAAACACACCGACATGGTCTGTTACTTTTGCCTCTGTCCCGTCGCTGGAGTAAGCGGCGGAACCAGAACGGTAGGCGATAACAAGATCTTTATTGACCCTTTCTACAGGCTGTTGCCGAGTGCAGAAAAAAAGGGTACCGGGCACCATCCTGATTGCGACTACAACGTCGAAAAAACCGTTACTGTGCTTGTGGCTGAGTCGCAAGCAATAGAGTCCCTAAATGATGCCGCCCAAGCACTTTTGAGCCGCAGAACAGGCAAGAAAACAACCTTAAGGCTACACATCCTTATGGAGATCCTGCGGGTCAACCAGGAGGCCACCGAGGGAACGATCCTGGAGGATGCAGGTGGCCTCTTTCGCAAACGATCTGGGGTCAAGTATGTTCGCTCGGGAAAGGTGCTTGATTCTTACCTCAAGAGCGTGGGCGGCGTTCTAAAACTAATTCGCACCGTCCAAGACAAGCCTGACCTGGCAAGGTGGATCGCACTCAAGTACGGACGGTTTGAAATCCCCTGGAGCGATTACTTTTTCGATCTTCTTGAGGCTGATTACGCAAGACTCCGCGATATTCTCTTTGAAAACGGACAAATCACAGGAACAAAGACAGATGAACTGCGTCCGATCACACTGGCCATTGAAATCCATGAGGGGTTTAAGCCTGAGTTTAAGTATGGGCAGTGGGAACTAATAACGAGAGCACAATGGTTTCACGATCCGAGCGAGGAACGCAAACGATACTCTATTCAGCCGATTCTGTATTTCAAGGAAGAAGAGATGGCGCACAAAGTGGCCGCTCAAAGATACATCCTTGCGTGCGGACTGCCACGTATTTCAGAAAGAAAGCCTGAGCCAAAACCCACGCTTAGTCCCTTTTCAACAGTGAAGATGAAGGTGGTTAGCTTAGCCCAGGTTTGCCGCTACCGGCCAATGCTTGGCTAATCGAGCGGCTCCAGGTCGGAATAGACATCGTGCTTCGTTAAGCGGGATTCTACGAGATTAAATTTGTCATCGACCGAGCACAGTTTGATAAAGCAAGCGATTCCGAGTTGCGCGGCAAAGTAGTCTTCTGACGATTCGCGGTTCAAACCCTCTCTCCATTGTCCGCAGTCGTCAATACCGTAGCAGCTTTCTCCGCAGTAACACTCATAGCTGGAGCAGACCTCGTGTGATCTCCCGCCTTTGTAATCGAGCCACAGCCAGCCGTTGCGCAGCGTTAACCTTGGCTTATCAACAAGAATTGCTTCCGCCTCCTCTGCCGAGCGGGGCCTAACGTGGGTGAGAACAAAGAGATCGCGACATTCGAACAGTAGCCCGAGGGTGAACGTCGTTTGTTGCTGGGTTCTGATAGAAAGGGTTGCCGCCTTTGGTTTTCCAATGACCTCAGCCCCTTTTGCTTTACGGAACTTAGTCTTGATCGCGAGGTTTTGGCTGACCCTGGTGTGCCCCATTGATAGTTACTAGTAGTATATATCTTTGGTAGCGAATAGAGACATATACACGAACGCTCCCCAAGCGAAGATCGGGCTTGTAAACCTGCCGGGTTGTCGCTGTCGTTGTGGACATGAGTGGTTGCCGCGTGACAAGACAGAGAAGCCGCGCGTATGCCCTAAATGCAAAAGTCCGAGATGGGATCTGCCAAAAAGAAGAAAGCGCTAGTAGGCGAACAACAAAAGAACCTGCTACGCTGTTCGGGAGTGGCAGAAGAAGCAGCGGAGGGCTTCTTTCCGACGATCCTAGCCCCTCGCGTGTTCTTTAAAACCCTTTAGCCTTTGCAACCGTGTTCGGAAAGATGGGCGTGCAGCGCTTCCCGGGCAAGTTGAGCGGCTCGACGAGCATCCTCTACCGCACTGCTGCGCTCGACATACAGCCCTTTTGACAACGTACCCATTTCCGCCGCTAATTCGTTAGCCATAGCCGCGTACCGGCCAGCGGCGGCGGTCAATAAATCCAGCAGTCTTCCGCGCTCTGTACAAAACACGACGTGAGCGGAGCGAATCACAGCCTAAGCTTTACCAGTACAGAAGACATGTTGGCAATGCGGTCTTCTTCCTGGTGCCCAAATTACGATTCATATTCGCGATAGACTTGGTGAGATTTGAGTAACGACGAATTCATGTCACTCCATTCGGAATGCACGGCCATGCTAGCTACCTACTTAGCGGCAGCGGAAAAGATGTGCTACATGCTAGGCCAGTGTGAGGGCGGCCCCCTCGGCATAGACTTGCGTAGCGAGATATCCCTTCAGCGGTCCATCGAAAATGAGGCACAAATGCGGTACGCCGATGCCCGGCAACGCCTACTAACCGCAGCACGGCTTGGTTTTGACCACTCCAACTAGTTCGACTGGGTAGCCCGAGACGTGAAGCTAAGCGCTTCCCGGTAAAGAACCCACAAGTGCGCTAGCATACAGTTGTCGCGACTAGGCCCAGTTGCCTTGAACTCACACCCTGTGGCCACAGGAAAGAACAGACAGCTGGGCCGCAACACCGCAGAATGAAATTGCACCCATCCTATTATGTGAGGCTGCAAGGAGGCAATCTCTAAGTACGGTGTTTTTTCGAATTCTTGCTATCAAACAGGAATTGTTCAATCAGAATCCGAGAAGCTTCGTCAGTCGAGACTTCGCAATTATCCTCCGAGAATAGCGCTAAGTCATTGGTGCTACCCTCACGGACTTTTATCAACACCTGTCGGGAAACCTTGGTTCTTCTGTTGAGACAAGGGCTTTCTTGGGGTCGAAGGATACAGCAAGGGAAACCTGTTCGTACCGATGACCCCCTGAGAGGCTTTTAAAGGCTTCACGCCGCAACCAAAGGTGCTTCCCGTTGGGATCTATGCCCACTTGACCGTGGGCTGCTCCGTATTCACTGTTGTAACTTGCAATGGAATCCTTGATAGCCATGGCGAGTTTCTCCCAGAGACCCTGCCCACCTGCTTGGATCGCTTTTTCCTGCCTCGCTCGAACATCTACCCAGTTCATGAGGCTAAGTCTAGCTAAAAAGATCTGGCCATCTTGGAACACGCACGACACCCTGGATAACAATCATTTTCGCCTTTTTTATTGATACATAGCAAACCACGGGAATATGTCCGCGCGGGTTATTTGGTCAAGAACCCATGGACGGGGAGTCTGTCTATTTCGTATGAGGGTACGTATGCCATGGCTGGTAGCTTCTTTCCCAACTCTACTCCCCTTGCTTTCCTTATCGACCAAAGCGGGAACAGCTTTAGCGTCATCAGGCGCTAAGCCCTGACTATTCTACCCGAGGGTGAACCCGCCCCGGAGGTTAGACAGTTCACCCTCGTCGCAAGCGCCATGGCGCTTGGATTCCCCAAAGTTTATCCCAATAATCGTCACCTTCTGAAATTTCCTTTTTTGTCCACCTTGTGCCGTTGTTGGTTCCTCTCGTACGCTAAATGTGATGGCCCACACACTAAAGACTTACGAGGAATTACTCAAGGAAGCACAAGAACGACGAGAGCTTGAGGAGCAGAATCGACAGGACTCAACGACAGACGTTGATATGTTGCTCGATGAGCTTTTATATTCTCCGTCACGCGGTGAAGAATCTAATGGCTAGCTAAAAGATCTAGTGTGATAGTCTCTCCGAATGCCAGAAGATAATTTCGAAACCAATCTAGCGCGCTTGCTGGCTGCCGAGATGTTTACTTTGATTTCTTTGAGCGCCGCGCGCGACCTCTGCGGGAAGAGCTATTGGGCGCTTGGGACGGTAGAAAAAACAATGGTTGACCAGACGGTATTGAGCCTAGTTGGTGCAAACTACCAAGCACTGACCCCGCAATTCCTCCAAGGTCAAGCAAAAACTCCGGTAGGCTTCCAAAACCAGCCTCAAGCGACAAGTTCCGGAACGACTCCGAAGGGCTAGAATAAGCATGAGTTGTGATAACCATTTAGACCCCCCAATCATCTTAGATCAGCTTAGCTTGCCAGAATCTCATATGTGTGGTTCAGTATAGCTAACCCATTGATTCCACTCACCGAATAGATATACATAAACCCCAGCAACGCACCGCGTGACACTACCTTTTACCCCGCAAGACTTGCATTCCCGGCACTGACGTGTCATTATTCAAAGTAGTGAATAAAGATACATCGAGGGATCAGTGAGAGCCCTTGCCGCCTACCCGCCCGCTTCACATGCGCGCCCGGCGAACTTCCGCCACGACCTTGACTTCTCGGTCGAGCAGTTGAATTCGGTTCTGGAACTCGCGAAGCAAATCAAGCAATCGCGCCAGCGCTACGCGTCTGCTCTGAAGGGGCGGTATGTCAGCCTGATGTTTGAGAAGCCGTCACTCAGGACGCGCATGACTTTCGAACTGGCGGCCAAGCAGCTTGGTGCTGACTGCGTGACGCAAATCGGCATGATTGACGAACGCGAGCCGCTCAAGGATGTAGCCCGCAACCTGGCGCGCTGGACCGATGCAATCGTTGCGCGGACTTTCGACCAGACAACGATCCATGAGCTGTCCCGCTGGTCAGAGCTACCCGTAATCAATGCGCTGAGCGATCTGTATCATCCCTGCCAGGCGCTCGCGGATATGCTTACACTCGAAGAGCATTTCGGGCGCCTGCGCGGCCTTAAACTCGCCTACGTTGGCGACGGAAATAACGTCGCGCATTCCCTCCTGCTGTGCTGTTCGCGCCTGGGCATTCATTGCTCGGTGGCGACTCCGGCCGGTTATGAGCCGCAAAACGCGATTGTTACGCAGGCACGAGAACTCGCGGTAGTAAGCGGCGCGGTCGTCGAGATTGAGAACGATCCTTCCGTTGCCGTGAAAGGCGCTCACGCCATTTACACCGATGTTTGGGCGAGCATGGGGCAGGAATCGGAAGCACAGGAACGGATCAAGTTGTTCGCTCGCTACCAAGTGAACGAGCAATTGTTGTTGAAGGCCCGCAAAGACGTGTTGTTTATGCACTGCTTGCCGGCCAAGCGAGGGTTGGAAGTTACCGATGACGTAATGGAGTCGGCGCAGTGCGTCGCATTCGACCAGGCCGAAAACCGGTTACACGTACAGAAAGCCATACTGCTGGCGCTTTTGCAATAGCTGTAACTGATCGGACGGGCACCCGAGGTTCAGCGCGTTTATCGGGCCTCGGCCTACCTGAACAGAACAAATTTCATGAGCAAAGTCGAAACAAAGAAGGTGGCGCTTGCCTATTCCGGGGGCTTGGATACGTCCATCATCATTCCCTGGCTGAAAGAGCACTATGGGTGCCAAATAGTAGCGGTTTGTGGAGATATCGGACAAGGCGGCGAGGAACTCGAAGGGCTGAAGGAGAAAGCACTCAAGACTGGCGCTTCGGAGGTGTACGTCGAGGACATGCGCGAGGAATTCGTAAGTGATTATCTCTGGAAGCTTGTACGCTCCGGTGCCGTTTACGAACACAAATACCTGCTCGGCACATCGATCGCACGTCCGCTGCTGGCAAAACGGCAGGCGGAGGTCGCACTCAAGACGGGGTGTGACGCCCTGGCTCACGGCTGTACGGGAAAGGGGAACGATCAGGTGCGGTTCGAACTCACCTATAAGGCGATCGCACCCCAACTGCCCGTGATTGCTCCCTGGCGCGAGTGGGACATTATTTCCCGCGAAGATGCCATCGAATACGCGAACAAGCACAACGTGCCAATCGCGCAATCCACGACCAAGATCTACAGCCGCGACCGCAACATCTGGCATATCTCGCATGAAGGCGGTGAGCTGGAAGACCCGGCCAATGCCGCGCCCGAACACATTTGGATGCTCAGTAAGAGTCCCGCGGACGCACCTTCGAAGCCCGCCGAGATCAGTATCGGTTTCGAATCCGGCATTCCTGTATCGCTCAACGGCCAGCATCAGCTAAGTGCGGTAGCTTTACTTGAAGAGTTGAACAGGATCGGCGGAGAGCATGGGATAGGCCGCATCGATCTTGTAGAAAACCGGTTTGTCGGAATGAAATCGCGCGGCTGCTACGAGACGCCTGGGGGTACGATTCTGACGGCCGCCGTACGGGAGCTCGAAGCGCTGACTCTCGATCGCGTAACCCTGCACTACAAGCAGAAGGTGGCGCTTGACTACGCCGAAATGGTTTACAACGGCCTTTGGTTTGCTCCGTTGCGAGAAGCGCTCGACGCATTCTTCGCCAAGGTAGCCGAGCCTGTAACGGGAGAAGTAACGATGCGGCTCTATAAAGGAAATCTGGAGCCCGTCAGCCGTAAGAGCCCGAATTCCCTCTATAATCTTGACATCGCGAGCTTCACAATGGGTGCAAGCTATGACCAGAAGGATGCTCTGGGGTTCATCAACCTGGTAGGCTTGCCCATCAAAGTCCGGGCTTCACTGAAAAGCACGCAATGAAACTGTGGGGAGGAAGATTTGAGGCAGGGCCGTCTCAGATCTTTGAACAATTTTCGGGCTCCCTGCAGTTTGACAGGAAGCTTGTTTTCGCCGACATCAAGGGCTCTCAAGCGTTCGCCCGTGCTCTGTCGAGGCATGGCATACTGACGCCAGAAGAAACGGCAACCCTGATCACGTGCTTCGAAGAAATCGCGGAAGAAGCGAAGGACCCGATGTACTTCTTCGGCGCAAACGATGAGGACGTCCACACCTTTGTCATTCGTAAGCTGAACGAGAAGGCTGGTGATCTTGCGGCCAAGATACACACGGGACGGAGCCGTAACGAGCAGGTCTCGCTCGATGTGCGCCTTTATTTGCGTTCCGCCGCAGACACAATCCTGTTTGAAATAACTGAAGCCGCTGACGGGCTGGTGCAGCTCGCCCATAAGTATCCGAAAGCCATAATCCCCGGTTACACTCACTTGCGGCGGGCCCAGGCCGTGCTGTGGCCTCACTATCTGTTGGCCTTCTTCGAGATGTTTTCGCGCGATTTTGAGCGCATGAAGCAGGCCCGTGAGCGCACCGATGTGCTGCCGCTCGGCTCTGGCGCACTTGCCGGGAGTGGATTTCCCTTCGACCGCGAGGCCATTGCCGAGGACCTTGACTTCAAAGCGATCACGGCGAACAGCATGGATGTCTCCGGAGACCGGGACTTTGCACTTGATTTCCTGTACTCCTGTAGCCTCACCATGCTGCACCTGAGCCGGTTGGCGGAGGACTGGATCCTCTACTCGAGTGAAGAATTCGGCTGGATGTCGCTGGGTGACGGCGTGACAAGCGGCTCGAGCCTGATGCCGCAGAAGAAAAATCCCGATTCCCTCGAGCTGATACGCGGCAAATCAGGGCGCGTGTTCGGCGATTTAACTTCACTCTTCATAACCATGAAGGGGCTTCCGATGACTTACAACCGGGACATGCAGGAAGATAAGGAACCTCTCTTCGACGCCTTCCACCAGACGCGCGGTTCTCTGCAGATGGCGAAAGCGGTTGCCGATTCCGTCGTTCTTAACCCGGAAGTGCCGGCCTCGGCGGCTGAACAAAGCTGGGTGGTCGCGACCGATCTGGCTGAAGAACTCGCTCGGCGGGGAGTGCCGTTCCATAACGCGCATCAAATTGTGGGACGCCTGGTCTTAGAAAGCGTCAACTCCCAAAAGAGGCCGTCGGATTGGACAGGTGACTCTCTGGCTGCTTTTGCGCCTGAGTTCACTCCTGACATGGCGCGTCTTCTATCCGCGTCCGAAGGAATGCGAACGCGTGAGCTGCCGGGCGGGACCGGTCCCGTTTCGGTCGAGGCCGCGCTTGCTGCAGCCCGTGAGCGTCTTCGCGCGATGCGCGATAGCCTGCAGTAAAGCATGAACAAGAGCTTTCGCCAGGGCCAGATTCTGAACATCATCCGCAGCAAGGCGATTTACACTCAGGAGGAACTGGCCCGGGAACTGAGCCAAACCGGCATCAAGACAACACAGGTGACACTATCGCGTGACATGCGTGATCTTGGGCTGGTGAAGACTGCAACCGGCTACCGGCAGCTCGCCGGGGAAAGCACCGGCCCGGAACTGGCGGACGTAGCGAACGAGTATCTCCAGGATATTCGAATCGCTCAGAATCTGGTTGTGCTGCGCACCTCTCCCGGCAATGCAAATTCCCTCGCCATTTCGATCGACAAACAAGATCTGGATGAGGTCGTCGGCACTATAGCGGGTGACGACACGGTTCTTGTAATTACTCCGGATGCCGAAGTCGCAGAGAAGTTTCGGCTTCAGCTACTCGAAATGATATCCGGTTAATGGCGATGAGTGGTGTCGTCGTGATTGTGGCTCGCAGTTGGACGGCAACCGGTTTCCGAAAGAACACACGGCACGTGTTCGAACTGGATCGTAGTGTGATGGATGCCGAAATCGCATAGGACTTCGTTCACCCGGCTCAGGATCCGCTCGCTCGCAGAGGGCGGCATATCGTCGATCAGGAGATGTGAGCTGAGCGCGTGCGTACTCGATCCAAGGCTCCAGATATGAAGATCGTGGACGTCGATCACACCCTCGACTCCAGCCATGGCTGCCGTCACGTTCTCTAGATCGATCCCGCGGGGCAATCCTTCAAGAAGGATGTTGCACGATTCGCGGATGATGTCCCAGGCAGTGTAAACGATAAACAGTCCCAAAACGATCGACAGCACCGGATCGATATAGGTAAAACCGGTATAACGGATCGCCAGCGCGCCGAGAATGATGGCAACCGCCCCGACAGCGTCACCCGCCATGTGAACCACTGCAGCACGAATGTTGATATCACCCTTCTTCCCGCGATTCAATGCGACTACGATGGCGCCATTCAGAACCAGCGCGGCCAGCGCAACCCACATCATGATGCGATCGTTGAGCGGCTCAGGATGCAACAACCGACCGATTGCTTCCCAGAAAATCACGGCCGAGACGAGAACCAGCGTCGCTGCATTGACGAACGCAGCGATCACGCCCGCCCGTCCGTATCCGAATGTCTTCCGCTGGTCGGCCGGCTTTCCCTGCAGGTAAACACCGATCGCGGCAAGCAGCAAGGCGAGAGCATCCGTGAAATTATGGCCTGCGTCGGAGAGCAACGAGAGACTATGGGCGCGCAGTCCGGCGAAAACTTCTATCGCGGTAAACCCAAGCGTGGCGGCGAGTGAGAGGCGCAACACCCATCCGGTCGCGTTTCCATGACTGTGGTTGTGAGCCAAGACTTAAAGAGACCCCAACCTCCAATTTACGACAGTTGCCGCGAGATGCGTCGAGCCGCTATTGAGGCTGCTGGGGCTTCTCGCCGGGCTTATACAGGGTGGGAACCTTCTTTTTCGTATCCTCGTCCTTGTTTTCAGCTTTCTTGCGCTGCTTCTGTTCGTCGGTGGACATCATCGACTCACGCTCGCTCTTTTCCTTGGCATCCTTGGCGGAGAGTTCGGTCCCGCGTTTCTTTGAGTCCTCAAGGGAGAGTTCCTGGCTGTCACTCGTAGTATCGATCGCTTCGGAGAGAACGAACTTGTAACGGTCGAGGTCTTTGGGCTCCGTATCCTGAATCTTGTTCAGCTGCTCGGAAAACTCTTTCTCAGCGCTAAGCACTGCGACCATGCCGGTATCGATCGGCCGGGTGTGCCGCAAAGCGTCATCCGCCACCGAATCGATGGCTTCGATGATTTTGCTGTAATCTTCGAGGGCGTTGTGAATGAAAATACTGCGGCCAGGCTTCTCCTTCGCCAGGTATTGCTCGACGAGATCCATTCTTTGGCGGGCGAAGTGGATATAGAGCAGAATGCGGTCGTTCGGTTCCTGAGCCTGCCGGATCTGCTCGACCTCGTTCGTGGTCAGGAAGTCCCGGTCCTGCGCCGCCGCTGAAAAAGCAAAAAGAAGGGAGAGACAGACCGTTAAACCGTACCTCATTTGCGCATCACTCCCGCTAATAGTTTGTCATGGATCTCTTCTAATTTTCTGCTAGTTTGCTCGGCCCAGCCGCGCTTTGGCAGTTCGATATCGTCGAGCAAGGTAGCCATTCGCCGCTGGAGGTTGGCAACCCGGAGTTCGGCTTTCTTATACAAACGCGCCTTATGCGCTTCTTCGAGTGTTCCGACGCAGCTATCGAGGGCTTTCGTCATCTCCTCCAGCCCGGCATCGCCCTTCTCGAAATCGCCTTTCACGTAAGCGTCGCGGGCATTATCGAACGCGGAATCGGCCCTGCTTAACTCAATTTCATAGCGCTTGGCAGGATAGCGATCCAGATCCGCCTGTGACGGTGGGCCGGCTAAGTAGCCGAGGTCTGTTTGGCCGCCCTGGATGAGGAGCAGTAAAAAGGACGCGAAAAGTAGCACGGCGAAAATGCTGCCATCATTCTACCGAGGTTTGTTGGCGCGTCCTCGCGGCCGCAGTTGCTTGTTTCTGAAGGTGCGTCATGTTGATCCCTTCAAGCGCAACGGCTATGAATCCGATGATGATAAGCGGTATCGTAACCACCGCCCAGAGAATGATCGAAAACCGCTTCGAATGGCCCGACGCCAGCCCGAACATAATCAGAGTGCGCGCGGTAACCCATTGGAATGAGCCCAAATTGCCGGGTGCCTGCGGAACGATGCTGCTGAGTCTTAGCAGGACCATCATCGTGAACGATGCCGTCCACGGAACCGGCAGCCTGTTGGCCTGAACAAGCATGTAGATGGGGAGAATTTGAGCGAACATGTACAATCCGCTCACAAGAAAGGAAAAGTAGAGGTATCGCGAGTGCCCGATCAGGTGCAAATCTTCGATCAGGGTGTTGAACCAGCGCGGCCACGCAATCCCGAAGATCAGGTTAAGCGACTGCTTCCGGGCATACATGGCGTACGCCAGAACAACCGCGCAGACGAGTATGAGAATAGCAAGTATGTAACCCCCGTGGAGAAGCACGCCGGGTAATTTTCCGAGCCTGATGCAGAACGCAAAGCAGGCCAGCAACCAGATTCCGTCGAATATTCGTTCAATTAACGCGGAAGCGAAAGTAACGGAAATGGGAACCCGGGTGAACCTGGAAAGGAGAAAGCAACGGATCAGCTCGCCGGCGCGGAGCGGAAGAACCTCGTTGGCGAACAGACCGACGTAGATACTTTCCACCGCCTGAATGAAGGGAACGCGCTCGATGGGGCGGAGCAGGAGCTTCCATCGCCAGGCATGCAGCAAGTAAACGCAGATATCGGCGGCAATCGCGGCGCAAACCCATGCCCAATGCATGCGGCGAACCTCGCCCCAAATAAATTGGAGACCGGCGCCGTTGAGCACCCACCCCATACAGATCAGGGAAACGAGGTTGGTTGCGAGTATGAGAGCCCAGGATCTGAACTTGTTGCTGCGCTCAACAGGCCTGAGGGGTGCGGTCTGAGTGCTCAAGCAACCCCATGATAGCGCCAGCCGGACGGGGCTAAAGAAAGTGATTCAGGGCCGGTTTCTGGCACTTATGTGATGCAAGCCCATCGCCTGTTTGGCTTTGTTCATAGTGTCTTCGGCAATGGGAGCGACGTTGTCATGACCGCGTTTCAGCACCGCATCGAGGTAGGAAAGATCAGCCGTGATTTCGCGATAACGGCGCTGAATGGGTTCGAGGCGAGCGATCACGGCTTCGGCGACCAGCTTCTTA
Organism: Terriglobia bacterium; assembly: GCA_963723645.1. Lineage (GTDB taxonomy): Bacteria > Acidobacteriota > Terriglobia > Bryobacterales > Bryobacteraceae > Bog-105. The sequence continues at coordinate 366,750 of CAVRRR010000001.1, read as the reverse complement.
AAATCGCCGTAGCGTAAGCCGGCCACTGTTTGTTTCGTGATCGAGCTGTCGCAAGCTTGCCCGATCGTAAGTAGATTTGCGACGCCGGCCCCGGGGTTTTCGGGATCGACTGCAGGGTTCGAGTCGGTGGTGGCTCGGGCGATCTTCTTCTGGATCGTTTTAGGGTCGTCAAGCAGCGCGATGGCGTGTCCGGAGCCCGGCGCGGATTTGCTCATCTTCTGCGTAGGGTCGTCCAACCCCATGATCCTGGCGCCTACTGTGGGCAAATGAGTGGCTGGCATGACGAATGTTTCGCCATAGAGCGAGTTGAAACGCTGCGCGATATCGCGAGCCAGTTCGAGATGCTGGGCCTGATCCTCGCCGACCGGAACGATGCCGGCCTGATAAAGCAGAATATCGGCGGTCATCAAAACGGGATATTGCAGCAGACCATCCCCGATCGTTTTCTGCTTCTCAGCCTTGGTTTTGAATTGCGTCATGCGGTATAACCAGCCGAGCGGTGTGACGCAGGTGAGCAGCCAGGCGAGCTCGGAGTGTCCGGAAACATTCGATTGAACGACAATGGAAGAGTGCTCGGGATCGATGCCGGCTGCGATAAAGAGTGCGGCGGTTTCGCGAATCTTCGCCGATAATTCCTCGGGTTGCTGGAAAAGAGTGATCGCGTGAAGATCGACGATGCAGAATATGCTCTCGTACTGGTTCTGGATCTCGGCCCAGTTCTTTAGCGCTCCGAGATAGTTGCCGATGTGTAGTCGACCGGTGGGCTGGACCCCGGAGAAAACTCTTGCTTTCATGCAGGAAACGAATCTTTATCGTAAGTGATGCCTTCGACAGTAACGATTGAAAAGCTGGTATACGGCGGTGACGGCCTGACCCATATCGACGGGCAGGTTTTACTTGCGCCCTTCGTCCTGCCGGGCGAACGGGTGGCGGTTGAGGTCATTAAAGCAAAAAAAGGGATTCTGCGCGGCAGCTCGCCCGAGGTGCTCGAAAGCTCGCAGAATCGAGTCGTGCCGCGCTGTGAATACTTCGGAACCTGCGGAGGCTGCCAGTATCAGCATGCCGATTACGGATATCAACTCACACAAAAGACGGAGATCTTGCGCGAGACGCTGCGGCGGCTGGGCGGGATCGCGTATGAGGATGAAGTCCCGACGCTCAGCGCGGATCCGTGGTTCTATCGCAACCGCATTCAACTGCACTTCAAGGATCGCGAGTCAGGCTTTCACAAGCAGGGGTCGCACGATCTTTGCGCCATCGAGCGCTGTTACATCTCGGCGCCCATTCTGGTGGAAGCGATCGGGCGCATACAGGCCGCGGCCAAGCGGCCCGAATGGCCGAGCTTCTTGCAGTCGCTTGAATTGTTTACAAACGGCCATGAGCTGCAGTTGAATGTTCTCGAATCTGCGCGCCCGGTGGCGGCAAGATTTTTCGAGTGGTGCCGGACGTTTCTGCCCAGTTTGGCAGCGGGGTCGATCGACTATGAGGCTGCAGGTTCTCGCTTTCGGATCAGCGGCGGGTCCTTCTTCCAGGTCAACCGCTTCCTAATCGATGCTCTGGTTGACGAAGTTTTGAGCGATTCACAGGGCGGCTACGCCGTGGATCTCTACGCGGGCGTGGGGCTGTTTTCAATGGCACTGGCCCGGAAGTTCAGCAGGGTGGACGCCGTGGAGCGCGGTCTTTCGGCGTTTCGCGACCTGGAATTTAATGTCAAGCAGAGCGAGGGTCATATCCGGGCACATCGAGCCAGTACGGAGGAGTACATCCGCCGCCAGACGGACCAAGTGCCTGATCTGCTGGTGGTAGATCCGCCCCGGACTGGCTTGGGCGTTGAGGCCACGGCTTCGATCCTGCAGGCGCGGCCGGCGCGGCTGACGGTAGTGAGCTGCGATCCGGCAACGCTCGCGCGGGATGCGCAGAAGCTGCTGTCCGAGTACAGGATCCGGCGGCTTGCGCTAGTCGATCTTTTTCCGCAGACCTACCACTTCGAGACGATCATGCATCTGGAGAAAAAGTAATTCAGGTTCTTCGGAAGCGCTGCGCTAACCCGCTCCACTTGCGAGCCACGAGTTCAGCGATCGTCAGAAGAATGGCCAAACCGAGGCAAGCCGGCCAGAGCTGCCACACAGTCGAACTGCTGCGGCCAGCGCTGTTGAATACGTTGCCGGGCGAGGGATTGAAACGGCCGTTGGTGAAGCTCGAAATCTCTTTGAGCAGCTCTTCGTTCGAGCCGTAGTCTTGAAATTCGGGCTGCTGGCGATAAAACCCGACCTCCGGAAAGGCGGAGGAATCGTTCACTGGTCGAACGCGGTAGAGGCCGGTAGCTGAGCCTATGTGGAGCCGGCCCTCGTACAGGCGATCGGCCGCTTTCCGGACATCGACCGGCTTTTCGAAACCATTCGGCCCGAATGTGTAGATCTGGGGAATGACGGCAGGCTCCGGCGTATCGCCGGAGAGGCGATAGCGGACGAGCAGATCGCCGTTTGCGGCGTCGTATTCGGCGATCGCCTCGCTTGGATTGACATGCATGAGCAAGTCACGGGTGACGTTGATCCAGAACCGGTCGAATCCGGGCCAATTCATCCAATCTTCGGCCCAGCGGCTTTTGGCATCGGAAGTAAAAACGGCGGCGCGCCCAAGGCCGTATTGCCAGCGCACGTACAGCGGATCCTTCTTCGCGGGGTCGATCTGAAGCAGCGTTTCGGCTCCTTGCTTGGCAGTGAAACGCGCATAGCCATGCAGCGCTGGAGCGGATTCCATCTTGACGCCATCGAGAACGTCGGCTTTAGCGACGACGATGGGGGCCAGGGGCTTCTCGACTGCAGTAGATCCGCTATAGGTTTCGACGTCTTTGAGCAGGATCTGCTCTAGTCCCATCGGCTCATTCAGGAAGTAGCTGCGGCCGCCGGAGGTGGACGCAATTTTCTCCAGGTACCCGCGATTTACGTCCTGACCGAGGCCGACGGTCGAAATGGTTACCTGGTGTTGGATCGCTTCTCTGGCGAGGTCGATGCTGTCTCCTTCTTCGGAGATGCCATCTGTGAGAAGAACAATGTGCTTGAAGTTGGCATTGGAGGGAAGGACCTTGCGATAAGCCTCAGCGAGGGCGGGTGCAATCTGGGTTCCGCCGTCCGGAGTTATGCCGGATATGAGGCGCTTAATCAGTGACTTGTCCTGCGCGAGACGCATGGGGACGGCCCATTGATATGAGTTATCGAAAATGAGCACGCCGATGGTGTCGATCGGACGTAAGTGGTCTACCACTCCGATGGCGGAGAGACGGGCTAACTCGATTTTGCGGCCCTCCATGGACGACGATTTGTCGATGATGAGTGCGACGGAGGTGCCCTTTGGGGTATCGGGAGGGGCGAGTTTGGCGGGCAGGGTGCGGTCGAGCGCGTCCATCTGCTTGTCTTCCTTGTAAACCTGCCGCTCGCCGCCGATGAGCAGGAGACCGCCGCCGTTCTTTACGTATTTTTCGAGGTTTGCCTTTGGAGCGGCCGGAATGGAGCTCAAATCGAGGTTATTGAGGATGACCAGCTGGAACTGGTTGAGATCTTTGTCGAGCGCGGCTGTATCGCGGACAATCTCGATGTTGGCTTGCGCCAGGGCTCCCAGCAAATTGCCGTCGGCTCCGGGCGGATCTTGAGAAATGTAGAGAACGCGCGCCCGGCGCAGTTCAATCGCCTGCTCAAATCGCGTTTCGCCCAGTTTGGGGGCCTCGACGCGGCCGCTGATCGAGACTACGCCGGCTGTTTTGATGCGCGCGTCGACGCGCACGGAATTGCTGCCGGGCTGCAATTCGACGTTTTGATGCCCGAGCAGCTTGCCTTCGGCATAGAGATCAACCGAGCCAGTGGCGCGAGCGGGGGAAAGCAGGGTCAGGTCAATGGGAATCTGCTCTCCGCTGAATGCCTGGCGCGGGAACGAGGCGGATTGGAGGCGCAGGCCGGAACTGGAACGGCCGCCTAGCGGGATAGTGTCGACCGGAATCTGGAGACGCCGCAGCTGAGCAATCGCGCGAATGACGCTGCCCTCGTTTTCGTTACCGTCGCTGACCAGCAGGAAGCTGGGAACGTAGCCGTTCGGGATGGCGGCCATGCTGCCCGTGAGGGCCGCTTCAAGATCGGTGGCATCGGCGGCGGCCCCGGAGATGCGCTGCAGGTGAAGTCCGCCCGACGTTTCCTGCGGGCGAAGGGCACGCACACCGGTATCAAACGGAACGATTCTGACCCAATTGCTTCCTCTATCACGCTCGATTTGGGAGGCGAGAGACGAGGCGCGCGCCAGGTCTTGCGACGTGATGCTGGCCGAGGTATCCACGAGAACGATTTCCGCTGTTTTGGTCTGGGGCAGGGTAATGGTGGGCTCGGCGAACGCGAGAAGGATGGCGGCAAAGCCGAGAGCTTTGAGGATCACGGTGAGGCGGCGGCCGGGAGAGCGCAAGGTGTAGAACAGCCAACCAAGCGGAACAAGGCAGAGAATGAGCAGCGACGGGTGGGTGAAGGTCATTTGGTCACCAACTCGCTCCTGCGATCCCGGACCGCCGGTTGCTGCGGCGGAGCGGCGTGTTGGCCGAGCCTGCGGGGCCGTCTTCTTCGGCCGAAGAGAAGCCATTCCACAACCAGGCCTAAGCCACCGGCCAGAGCGAGCCATTTCCAAAGATCCGCGGCTGGCGGCGTCACCCGGGCGGCCGCCGGGAGGCCGGTTGCGGCGCCTGCGGGTGCTTTCCACATCCGGCTTGCCACTGCTGGAAGACGAAGAGCAACGACTCTTTCGCGCTCCTCGGACGAGATATGAACGGTGGTCGGGCGGCTTACGAAAAGCTGTAAGGTGTCGCGGCGGCGCGAGAACGGGATCGGGAAACCGGCCGAATCGGTGACTTGCAGGCGGCCAGTCTGTTCAGCGGGATCGAGATGGAGGCTGGCTAGCCCGACTTGCTCAGCAGTGAGTGTCAGGGTGCGGAAGGCAACCGGATCGAGCCACTGCAGGAGATCGGCAAAGAGTAGAGGAGTTGCGAGTTCGAAACGAAGCTCACCTTCGGCGGGATCGAATCCGACAATGGCGGTCCGGGCATGCTGCCGGTTGGCAGCTCTCACGACGACCACAGGCCCTTCGGGTACGGCCGCGATCGAGTCGTCACCTTCGAATAGCTCGAAGGTATGGGCGGCCGGAAGATGCAGCTGTTTGGCGTGCAGGGCCAGATTAAGTCTGGAGCCAGCGCTCCAGGTCATGAGCGCATCGCTGACGGAGCTTTTCACGGGAAGAGGCGAGCGGGTCTTTTCGGGATCGATCCAAAGGGTGGGGACAACCGGCGGGATGGCGGGGGCGAAACGGTCAAGCACAACGATATCCGTGCCCTGGCGGGGAGAATATTGCGCCGGGGTCAAAAATGAAGCGTTCAGCTGAGGGTCGGCTTTAAGCAGCGGTTCGAGCAGCTGAGGACGATCGGTATAGACGGCAACCCTGAGGATCTGACTTTGCGGCAAGGAGAGGGCGGCCGTATCGTCGCTGGTCAGGCTGCCGCCGGGATTGATGGCGGCCACCAGCTCGCCTGCGGCGCGAGTAGTGAATGTGTATTGGGCGGTGATCTCGTCGCCGGGTTTGATCGAGAGGCGGCGCGGGGCGAAAGCGGTTCCGCCGTAACCGACATCGAGGCGCAGCACTTCCGGCCGCGCGCCGTAATTCCTGATGCGCACGAAGGCCTGCCAGGTATTCGGCTGGTCTTCGACTTGCTGGGCTGTGAACTGACGAATGCCGCAGTTTTCGCGATCCGCTCCGACCGGGAGAACCCGCAAATTGGGTGTATCGGCTAAGGGTACGTTTTCATCGAGCAGCTGGGGGCCAACGTAGACGATTTCACCGGGATCTCCGCCAGAAGATTTCTGTGCCTGGCGAGCGAAGGAGAGCGCGGTGCTCAAGTTCAGCGCCGAAAACCCAGGACGAATCGCGGCGAGGGTGCGGTTGAATTCGAGATGGTCGCCGGTGAATCGGGTGAGGGGGCTAGCGAGGCCATCGACGCCCACGAGCATGATGCGGTCGTTCGGCTGGAGGGCTGCGAGGTAGCGGCGAGCCTGCTGCTTTTCTGATTCGAGTACGCTTGAGTTTCCCGTACCGTCTGCGGAACTCCTTGCGGCGGTCCAGGAGGTGGTGTCGAGAAGGAGAACGTGGTCGCGGCCACGGCGTTCGCGGGCGCCCCATTGGACGCGCGACAAGGCAAGGAGGAGGAGCAGAAGGCTCAGCAGCTGAAGAACGAGCGACCAGGGCTGATTCATCTTGCGGCGGGCCTGGCGCTGCTCCGCGGCTCCGGCATGCACCCAGAACTGGAGACTCGAGACGACTTTGCGGCGTTTGGCGCGATCGAGGAGATAGAGGGCGGTAATCAGACCGCCGAACGCGCCGAGGAGGGTGAGGAACTCAGCGGCAGTGAGATTGAGGAAAAACATCAGACACGTTGAACGTTGTTTTGCAGCATGGTCAGCGAGCCGAACATTGCTTCGGAAAGGGGGATTGCGGTCGAGAGGCCGGCATAACGGCCGCCGTTCCGCATCGCGAGTTTCTTGATGTGCTCGGAGTGCTGGTCAAAGGAATCGGTATACGCGGCGCGAGCATCGGAGTCGAGAACGATACGCAACTGGCGGCCGGACTCTGCGTCGACCAGTTCCATCTCCCCTTCTCCGGCGGGCTCGCGGTCTTCTTCTCCCCAGACCTGGATGAGCAGGAGCTCATGGCCGAAATCGGCGATGTATTGCAAAGGGCGAAAGCAATCCTCACTGCCCAGGAAATCGGAGATGATGACGGTCAGGCCGCGCTGCGGGTACTCGCTGAGGTATTGCCGGGCGGTCTCAAAGTAGTTGGACTCGTCTTTGGCCTGCAGGGCGCGCAGGAAGTTTTCAGCGGGCTGGAAACGGTGACGGCCACCGCTCGAGAGAAACGGATCGAGCAGGCCGGAGGAGAAGGGCTGGAGCAGGATGCTATCGAGCCGAACCAGACCGACATAGACGAGGGCGGCAGCGAGACGGCGTGCGTAATCGAATTTGCTGGGCGCTCCGGCGGCGGTACCGGAGAGCATCGAGGAGCTGACATCGAGCATGAGACGGACCGGCACGCGAGGCTCGATCTGGAACATCTTCATGAACAGGCGTTCGAAGCGCATGTAAGCGCGCCAGTTGACGGCGCGCAGATCGTCACCGGGATAGAACGTGCGGTGATCGAGAAATTCCTGGCCCGGTCCGGCAAAACGAGAGATGTTGTGGCCGCCGACCAAGCCACTGAAGGATTTCTGCCAGTGCAGCGTCAACCGCTCGAGCTGTTCGAGAAAGCGACGCTCCAGTAGAGGCTGTGGCATAAGCGGTTCAGGATTCGGATGCGCCTGCCAGGATTTGACGCAGGATGCTTTCGGCGGTGTGGCCGTCGGCGTGGGCGTCGAAATTAAGGATGATGCGATGGCGGAGTACGGAGGGCGCGACCGCGGTTACATCTTCGAGGCTCAGATGAAGGCGTCCGCGTATGAGGGCGAGAACGCGTCCGCATTCAATCAAGGCCTGGGCGCCGCGCGGTGAACTGCCGTAACGAATGTACTTGTCCGTGATTTCCGGGGCGCCGCTGATGCCGGGCTGGGTGGCCATGACCAGTTCGATCGCATAGTCCTGGACGTGAGGGGCGACGATGATGTGGCGGGAGATGGATTTGAGGTCCGCTATCTGTTCGCGGCTGAGGACCTGGCGCAGTTCGAGTTCGTCGCTTTTCGTGGTGAGATCGACGATGCGGCTGAGGTCAGCGCGCGAGGGAAAGGTGATCAGAATCTTCATCAGGAAGCGATCCAGCTGGGCTTCGGGAAGCGGATAGGTGCCTTCCATCTCGATTGGATTCTGGGTGGCCATGACGAGGAACGGCGGTTCGAGCGAATAGGTATGGTTGCCGCTGGTGACGGTGCGCTCCTGCATGGCTTCGAGCAAGGCGGACTGCGTTTTGGGAGTGGCGCGATTGATTTCATCGGCGAGCACCAGGTTGGCGAAGATGGGCCCAGGCTGGAAGCGGAAAGTTTTGTGTCCGTGTTCGTCGTCCATGATGACGCTGCCGACGATGTCGCCGGGCATCAGGTCGGGGGTGAACTGGATGCGCGAATACTGGAGCGAGAGGACGCGAGAAAGAGTGCGGAGGAGAGTGGTTTTGCCGAGGCCGGGCACTCCTTCGAGCAGGACATGGCCGCCTGCGACGAGGCAGATGAGGACGCCCTCGATAACGTCGTTCTGGCCCACGATGACGCGGCCGATTTCTTCACGAACACGCGCCAGATCCGCTGCGGCTCGATCGATCGAAGCTGGGCTGGCGCTTAAAGTTTCTGCCATCTGCAATTCATTTTAAAGGGCAGCGGGTTCTCTCGATACCAGGTGACCGATCCGGTCACGCCTGGGGTGCCGTGCCTGCAGGGTTTGATGCGAAGACCATGTTGCCCGGTTGCAAGCCGTGCTCTTTGCAGTAGTTCAGGTACAGAGTTCCATAGCTTTCGAGCACATAGTTCTGCGTGGAGAAGCCGAGTTGCGCGGCGGTGCGATCAATCCAGGGAGCCGGGCCTTCAATTTCCAAGAAATCGCCGATTGGCGTTTCGTCGATGGTGACAACGCCCTCACCATCCGGGTGCTTATATTCGGTGCGGTACTTCTCGTAACGAAAGGCCTGCCGGTAACCGAGCTGCTCGAAGATGCGACGAAGCATGTGGAGAGAGCCGACGGACGTTTCGAGTTCAGGGCGGCTTTTGTGAGGCCCGGGTTCGCCTGGACCTTTCCAGGTAAGGATGGAGCGATCGCCCGACTGCCTGAGACGGAGGAGCATGCTCTTCTGCCGGAGCGCCGCATCGGGCGTGTCGAAGAGGTCGTTGGCCTCCCACTCGCGGGGCACGGAGATGCGGAAGCCCGCTTTGTCGAGCCGAGCCTGGATGCCGGTGTGGCCGGAGAGCGGAATCTTGACTTCTACCTCATTGCTGTTCTCCATGGGCACGATTCTCTACCTGAAGTTTCGCACCTTATAATCAGAAGGCACACCGAACCCAAGCGCGCCCGTAGCTCAGTTGGATAGAGCGAATGACTTCGAATCATTAGGTCGGGAGTTCGAGCCTCTCCGGGCGCGCCAGATTTCTTTCACTCATCGAGCCCAGATCAGAGCGAATTCCGCCGAGGTTTTCGAGCGGCGGAACTTTATTTACCTGCTTATAAAAAAGCTCCGGGGGCAGGTACGTCAAATCGCGGTTCCTGACGGCAGCGGGTGCGCAGTCACGGCAGTTGTAAAAGGTTTTCAGCTGTTTGCTCTCATGGGTTTAGGGGATTTTTGCGTGTTGGAAAAAACAGCCTGCTGCCACCATTGAGGCAGAAGAGCGATGGGCGAAAAAGTACAATTCCGGGCGAAATCGATAGCAAAAAACAGGGTTCTGGAGGCGAAACCGGGGCGAAACAAGGTCGATTTTGAGGGTAATAAAGGCATTTACGGCCGACTTTGCCGGTACAATAAAACGCCGAATTCCGACACTCAGGCCGGCTGCGACGTGGGGCTTGCGTGCGGGGTTCGGTGGCGCGAGCGCAAGCGGAGACCGTAGGAAATGAGCAGTACGCCGAAGAGCATCGCGTAAGCGGCAATCCAGATGACGACGGCGAGCGCTCCGGCGATAGGGACGGCGAAGACGAAGAAGCCGAAGACAACCGAAGCGATCCCGGAGAGCAAGAGGAGCCACTCGTGCCCGACGAGACGCCATAGACGGAAGGCGGCTACGATCTCGAAGATGCCTGTGAAGATTGCCCAGAACGCGATCAGATAAATCAGGACGAGCGCTGTGATGTGGGGCCAGACGAGGGTCAGGATGCCGGCCGCGATGCCGATGACACCCTCGATGAGCAGCGGCCAATGGTCACGAATGCCGGTGCGGAACGCGGCGATGAGATTGATGACGCCGTCTACGAGCGCATAGAACCCGAAGAGAGTGACGAGAACGAAGATGGTAATGCCCGGCATGAGGAATGCGAGCAGGGAGAAGACTATTGCGGCCACGCCTCGCAGAACCAGAGCGAGCCAATTACGGGTCATGGAATGCAACATCTGTGTGAGTCCTTTCGATGGGTCTATTCATTGTCGACGAAAGAGGGGCGTCGCGTGGCGGTTAATAAGGCTGACAACGATTCAGACGAGAGTCTGTAAGGCGAAGTACGCGAGGCTGCACACAAGCGTGGAGGGTGAGCCGAAGTTAGCCGGCGCGCGACGCGGGTCTCAGGGCTGATTGACCAAGGCGCGAACGGATAGAAGCGAGTTGAGTTTATCGAAGGACTCTGCGGTGCCTTGCGAGACGGTGGACGCACGTCGCGGCGTAACCCAAGTAGTGGTAAGTCGGCATAGCATCTGAGATCGGCGTTTTTCGGTACTTATCAGACGAGAGGGATTGAGGTGCTCTCGACAAACTCGACCGAGAATTGAGGATCTCAGCTTCGGCGGAAGACGACGAAGGAGGATCTGAAGATAAAGGAGGACCGGTTTGGCGCAGAATAAATCATCGGCATCCTGATTGTTGGATCAGCATCGCCCCACCGCCTCAAGGGCGAAAGGCAAGGCGGCCTTATTGCTCTGGACTTGCGCTTGGCTTTGGGAGCGGGTGCCGATTCGTACACTCATAGAGTACTTGAAATATCCCGACTGGATTCCCCGCTCAAATCACTAATCGAAGACGCGACAGGGCGCGAGGCAAGGATGAAGTATGAAACACCGATAGAGTGACAAACAGCGATAAGGACCCGGCACGTTTTCGCTGCCCTCGATCCTGTGGAGCTGCTCGTTCATATTCGACGCGGCCAACGGGCTTTTGCAGTCTCCGCCAGAGCATGTGATCCCTCACCTCCTCCACTGGGCTGGAAACACATCACATTGCCGGCTCCTGCTATTGGCGTAAACAATGCCAGCGACGTCAATTTTCCCCGACCGCTTCCAGCCTCGAGAATTGGCCAGCAAAGCAAACCCGGCTAGCATCACTTTGGATGGCGACTTTGCAAGAGCGTCTGGATCAAAGCTGGCTTGAGGCGACTTAGCATACGCCCCTTTGCCTGTTTCGTCATCCTTTGCCAAATACCGCAGGTGCGCGGAACCGCCCGCTATATCTCAAATGAGTGAACTACTTCCGCTCCATGGGAGCATTCGCACTTTGAGTTTTCTGCCTAAGAAAAGAGCCAGCAGCATCGCGAGCCCAGAACAAAGGAGCGTGATACTCGCCGGCTCCGGAACAACCGATGTGCCCTTGACGGAGAGCGTTCCTCCGGCCACACCCGAGGCAGCGAGCGGATTCCCTTGAGAGTCGCCCAGCGCGTTGACGGAAAGCGACAGGGCTGTACTTCCGGGCTGCACTCCGCGCAAGCTGATCTCCGCCAGAATAAAGGACGCCTGTTGCTGGCTGTCCAATACGCTGGAGCTGTCGAGGCTTACCTCCACGAGGTGCAGATTGCCAGAAGACGGTTGATTCGCTTGCGTGATGGAACCTGCTCCCCCAATATTCAATTGGTCGAAAGGCGCCGAGGAGCTTCCGAACAGCGTATTCGAGACCGAAACCACAGCTCGATTGAAGGTCAGATCCAGATCGAAGGCTGACAGCGAAGGGGGGCTCATGGCCCCTAGTCCGCTGATCGTTAGATCGACAGTTGTTGTGGCGCCCACGGCAACGCTCGCCTGGATCGGATCGACAGCGAGGGTGATACCGGCTGGGAGAGCCGGTATCGCCGTGAAAGCAGCAGCATAAAGGGTGCGTAGCATCAAGCTTCGAACTTTGGTTGTCATTTCGTTTTGCCTCGCGTTGTTCATTGGACTCCGCAAGCAGTGGGCCCGCAGATCAGAGCGAGCTTGCGCACGTCGAGAACAGTGATGAATCCGTCCCCATTGAGATCGCAAGCCGGTCCACAGGAACTCTGCGAATCGGGCTTACCAACGTTCTGCAGGACTTCGTTCAGGTCAGCGCGATTCACCTTCCCGTCACCGTTCACGTCGCCAGGACGGAACACATCTACTTGCAACATGGAAGTAGCGTTGCCGATCTTGGCGTCATTCCCGCTTTCGAGTAGCTTCGCATACAGATGATGAGTTCCGATTGTGGCGGGCGTCCAATTGAACCAGACGCTGGTGCCCTTGCCGGCGTTGTTGCCGGCATGGACGAGCTGACTGGCGATTGCCGGAGCTCCTTGCGCCGGGTCACCGTCGAGCAGCAGGAGATTTGCTCCCTCCGGATGAGCCACAGAGCTGAAGACAACGACGCGAAGCCGCACGGGGCGATTCTGGTAGGCGGTCACGATGCCGTCCGTCAACTTGTCTCTGTGGAGGTCGATACCCCGCAGCGAATGTTCGTGCAGGTAGTCGTCGAATTGCTGGCCACGCGATCCCTGCAAACCGGAACTGCTGCTTTGTATGCCGAATTCTGCGTATCCTTCGTCGTTCTCGCCTGGATTAATGGGCGTGAAGGTGCCGTGCCCTGAATAAGTGCCGGCGACATCAGTCGTTCCGTTCAAGGTGAAAGTATGGTCGTCTACTTCAGTCACCTGAAAGATATGGTTTGTGTCCGCCGGAAGCTGCAGCCCGGTTTCGCCGATGTAGACATAGTCTCCCGTATGGAGATTGTGCGGGCCGGCAGTGGTGACGGTGATGGGAGTGGCGTTGGTCATGTTTTGTATGTTTGCGGGCACTCCGTCTGACCCGTAGAGTTCTTTTGCATCGCCAGGAATAAGAACCACGTAGACTCGATACGAGTTGGTGGCGCTGCTTCCTGCTGGCGGACCGTATTGAGTGGTGTCCCAGTTGATGAAGACGGATTGTGGATTACAACCCGTGATGCCGGGATCATCGGTGCCCGACAGACAAGTGAACTGCAGCGGCCCCAACTTCCCTATTGTGGTTTGACCGATGACGGTACGCGCAGAAGCGGGACAGAGCTGACCCCCGGCAAGGCCGGCGTTGACAGGCGCATCGCATGTCTCGTTATCGTTATCGCTGTCGTATGGAATGATTTGGAACTGGACCGTTGTGTTGTTCGCCTTCACAGCGGTGCTCTCGTTGTAAACGCGGGCTTCGAGCCGTACCAGGTTACCCGTCACCGCAGCGCTGTTCAGGAAAGCGTAGTCTTGCGTCACCGGATCAGGGCTGCATTGGCCAGACTGCGAACCGGCTCCCGAATAACAGGCTCGGAAGAATAAGCCGCGCATCTTCTTTCTAGCTGAGGAGCTGGTGTTCAATGCCCAGCCATTCTGGGCCTCCGAGCTCGAATAAGTGGGCTGCAAACGGTGCGGTAAGTTCAGCGCAGGATCGGGCGCAGAACCGTATAGAGAAGCCCAGAACTGGGCTCCATCGCCGCTTCCGGCTGGGTTCGGCACGATGAAGCTCATCTTGAATGTTCCGTCTTGCGTAATATAAGTAACGGGATCAAACTCGTATGCTTCATCCGACGGCATCGATCCCTTCGTCAGACTGATCGTGGTCTGAGTAGAGGTAGTGTTGTCATTGGTAGTCGCCGTCCCCCAGCTATTGCTGTTGTTGAACGAAACCTCGGCTGATAAGTTGACTGCGGCGCTAGCGCCTCCCACTTCGACCTTGGCGCTTGCAGAGGCCTTCACATCTGCGCTTTCACTGAGCGTATGGCTATAGTCGAAGGAGTCGCCGGTTGCCGATCCTTGACTAAGGGCAATGGATTCACTTCCGGTAGTGCCGTCGAAAAACCAATTCGCTATTGGAATGAGTACTCCCGTGATAGTCTGATTTGACCCCGGAATGGTCCAGGAGCCGACATCGGGGGGATTACCTCCCTTTGAATTAAAAGCTTCCGGATATGTCAGGATATTGCCGTTCTCATGAACGGGCTGATACCAATCGAAATCCATACCGCCCCCGCTAAATGGCGTAGTTGGGCCGGGCAGCATGATGTCGTAGAAGCTATTGCTGTCGGGATCTGTTTGTGTTAGTCCATAGATGCGGTAGCGCCAGACATCTATCGTCTGAAGACGTCCAGAGAGGGTGTCGTCGTGATCGGTTACGGAACCGATGGTGTAATTTCTTCCGGAGTAATTGGAATTGTACGAGGTGGAATCCTGGTTGTACTGGTAACCGACCTTTGCGCTTGCCTCAACGGATTCCTCTTCGTCTGTCTTCGCCAGGAATGCATCTTCACTGATGCCGGCTGTCTCTCCAGCCGAGACAGCGAGAGATCCGCCAATCGTCCAGTTCGAGTGATCTGTGCTTTTCGTGGACGAGGTAGACCCTTCCGTATAAGAGAAGCTGACATTGTTCGAATCGTAATTGGAGATGGTATTTACCTGTGTTCCGTCCCAGTAAGAGTGCTTGGGCGGCTCTTCAAGGATGTAATCGGTGGAGATCGCGTTTTCAATGGTGATGTGCGCCGGGGCGCCCAGATAGACAGATTGCCCGTTCCAGTCTGCGGCTGTTACCGGGAGCGGCGCCAATATACCAGCGGCATTATTGGCACTGGACGAAATGTTCACTTGAGTTAGGCCATTGGCACTCGGTTGGAAAGTGGCCAGGTAGTAGTTGCTTCCGTCTGCACGCGACGCCACGCTCACGGCTGAGGTAGGGCTTTGGATGTTCGAATTTCCCGAAAAGCCGCCCGCCGCCAAAGAGAAGTCGGCGCCATTGGAAGTGAAGACCGGCAATGCGCTCTTCAGCAGACTCCCTACCGGGCTCAACGCGGGGGAGCCGCTCGATCCGCTAAACAATTGAAGATTGATTTGACCGTAGTATTGCGCCGGATTGTAGTAACTCCAAGCGGCGACTAGCTGATGTTTTCCGAAGGGTGTTGCAGGCGGGTTGAATAGGAATTGCCCAGTAGCGAGTTGAATTTTCCCAAAGGGCACCTGGTTATGTGAGCCCGATGGTGAAGCCTCTGCCGCCGCACCTAAGCCCTCGAAGATTCCATTGCTCTTTAGATTTAGGTCGCTGTCCAAACTGACATGGTAGATAAGGGGCCATACCACATTTCCACGCGGAAAAGAGCCCGTGGTTTCGACAACAGCTCCAATCGCCAGTTCTTCGATTCCGTCACCGTCGAGGTCATCGGCGACTGTCGAGTTCGTCGCCAGAGTTTGCTTATACGGGGATCCGCCCACTTCCAAAGGGATACCAAGCGTGAACGACGCCACGAATTTTAGCTGTTCGGTGGCGATCGACGGGTTACTCTTGTCCACGACGACCCGATAGAGAAACACGTGGATGCCATCGTTTGCCGCGAGCGTGACGGCGATTTCGTTGTTGGCGTCTCCGTCAAAATCTCCGATGGCGACACCGAGGGGATTACCGCCTTGAATTAGCTGGTCCACCGCTGGCCGAACGACTCCGAGTATGCCATTGAGCGGGTTCGAGCCTCCCGGGGCGTTGGTATAGTTGGCGACCTCCAGAGCAATGGCGCCGTCCTGAGTAAAATAGGCAACAACAATTTCGTCGTGATAGTTATAGGTTGAGTCTTGGACTTTGTCAACGTCGCCGACTGCGATGGCAATTGCGTCGGTGCCCACCAGCGTGCGATCCGCCAAGGCGCTCAAATTCAGAACGTTCTGCGGGATAGATGCTACTCGAGGATCAGTTATGGTGAGGACGGCCTCGCTGGAAGCCCCGTTTCTCTGGGCAGTCACAACCGACGAGTGCGAAGGGTCGAGGATCCGGCCGGAGGCCGCTACCATCGGGTTCTGCAGATTTGCCACCGGTGAGCAAATCGGCTGTCCGAGCTTGAGCTGGTTCTTGTCGGTGCTATAGATGCATTGCTGGAGAGTGTTTGCGGTCTGACCGGGTTCAAAGGCGACCACCTCGTCATCCGGAAACAGGGTTAGATGCTCGGTGCTTCCAATGGGGTCCGTGTCTCCGGGCTGAGGACCGGTCTGAGCGGTGAGACCGGTCGTAAATATAGTGCAGGCGAGCGCCAGGACGAGCATGGGAGCGCTGCGCTTACGTTTCTTTAAAGACTTCATGGTCACTCCAGCTGCGGCTGCGAGGTGCGGACTTACGCCCTCCCAATCTGTTCTAGTGATTGGCCCGCGTTTGTTGCGGTGGCGGTTTGACCGCCCCTCACGGGCGAAACGGAAAATCGACATGAGACGAATGAACCTCCGAAAACTTCTCTTTTTGGGTGGCCTGATGGCGCTCCAGCAGGCTGGGTAGAGATCCAGAATAGTCGGCGGCCGAGCGATCGGTCAAAAGACAAAGCACGTCATATGAGGGAGTTTCGGCAATGTCGCTCTTTGTCGCGATCAATTAACCGCAGCAATGTAAAATAGCCTCGCAACCGATCCGCCGATGGTACCCGACTCGCAGCCGGAGCACCCTGCCCATGAACCGGCGGGCGCGCGCCTTGAGACCTGGAAGCAGATTGCCGGTTTCTTCGACCGGGAAGTGCGCACGGTCCAGCGGTGGGAGAAGACGCTGGGCCTGCCTGTCCACCGTTATCGGAATGCAAAGCAGGACTCTGTCTACGCGTTTGAGCACGAGCTGAAGACTTGGCGCGAAGCGCGGCGGCAACTCACTCGAAGTGAGTCAGCGAATGGTAGGCCGGCTGCGGAATCTGATTCACAGCCGGTTTCAGCGGCGCAGGCCATGGCGGAGGCGGTTAGGGGACGTGCCGGGTTATCGAGGAATCGGCGAATCTTGCTCGTGTTGGCGTGCGCGGCAACCGTACTGATAGGAACAGCCGTTGTACGAACGCTTGGCGAGAGAAGGCAGAAACTGCCCAACGATCTGGCGTCCACCACTTTCGCGGCGCTCGCTGGTCAACAGTTTTCTCCCACTTTTTCGCCCGACGGCCGGCAGATCGCGTTCACTTGGAATGGTCTGGAGCAAGACGTCTACAACATATATGTAAAGGGTGTGGGCGCCTTCTCCGAGCGCCGCCTGACGACGGATGATGCCATTGATTACAGCCCGGCTTGGTCTCCAGATGGGAAGTTGATTGCTTTCTGCCGGGGAACCAGGGTTCATCAAGCTGCATTGTTTGTGTTATCGGCGAGCGGAAGCAGGCGCGAGGAGAAAATTCTGGACTTAGATTCCGCTGCCGACCCGGCGGGGCGTGTGATCAGCTGGTCCGCCGACAGCAAAACTGTAGTCCTCTCCGATACCCAGGACGGTGTTCGGCACAGCCTCTATTTAGTTGATATCGCCTCACACCAAACAACACAGATCACGTTTCCCGGGCGCACGCAATCCGATTTTAATCCGAGCTTTTCTCCGAACGGTAGCAGGATTGCTTTCGTTCGGCAGAACGGAGAAGGACGCTATGAACTCCACGTACTAACAATCGCTGCGCACAGTGTGCGCAGCGCCAAAATTCTTCAGCTTCCGGGCTTTGAGCGCGATGCCTTTGGGCAGCCGGTGTGGACGCCCGATTCCGCTCATATCGTTTTCGTGGCCAATCATAATGGCGAAACTGGACTTTGGCTCGTGACGCCAGAGTTCGAGGGGGCTCCTCACTTCGTAGCTGTCGGCCGGGACGTGATACAGCCGGCTATCTCGAAATTGGGTCAGCTGGCTTATATCCATCGGCCGCGGGGTGTTGGGTTATGGAAGATGTCGCTGGAGGCTGATGCGACCCCCGTGCTCGTGATGGGCAGCCAGCGCACGCAAGATAGTCCGGAGTTGTCCCCGCAAGGCGACAAGCTGGCGTTTTCGTCGAACCGCGAAGGCAATATGAACGTTTGGGTCAGTAATACGAATGGATCCTCGCCTGCCCCCGTGACTTTTTTTAAAGGGCCGCTGGCCGGTTCACCTTCCTGGTCCCCGAACGGCTCGCAACTGGTTTTCGACGTGCGAGAAGAGGGCGGCACCGCCGTCTACACGATTGCGTCAAACGGTGGAGTTCCTCGCAAGGTTAGCCATGGGAAGAATTTCGATGGCGTTCCCTTCTGGGCGTCCGATCCCAAAGGGATCTACTTTAGCTCCGACCGAACGGGGCGCGTGGAAATCTGGAAGATGCACCCGGACGGTACGGAGCCAGAGCAGATCACTAAACTTGGCGGCTTTGCAGGTAAGCTGTCGCTCGATGGCAAACGCCTGTATTACATGCGTGCGCGAAAAGGCTACAGCGCGCTCTGGCAATTAGACCTTCAGACCGGAAAAGAGCGGTGCGTTAACCCAGCGGTGTTCGACCGGGCATACGCTCCGACGAACTTTGGGGTGATCTTTGTACCCATGGAATCTAAGAATGTATATCCTGTGTGCCGCTTTGACTACCGGTCCGGGGCTGTTACTTTACTTCATAGCCTCGCCGCGCGGCCCTATCTCGGCATCTCGATCTCACCTGACCAGAAGACTTTCTTCTATGCGCGTGAAGACGCGAATCCGGCGCAAATTTTTCTCATCCAGAATTTCTGGAAGTAGCGGTATCTCAGGCTGAGAGTTGTTGGTCAAGCAAAGCATTCCGAACAAAACGGGGCGCCACGTGCCTTGGCCTAGCTTAGCGGCTTCCCATCCGCCATCCAAGCTGGGAAGGTCATGATTCGTTTTGAGGTGTTTTTGTCAACTTCATTTGACCCCACCTCAAAGCTGTCTGAATAAGGTTTTCAACCGCTTGTCCGGCTTCAATACCGGCGAGGTGGCCGCTCAATATCTTCTCGATCTCGTGCGCAAATGCGCGCTGTGAGGGAGCGACCGTTCGTTCATCGGCGAGTTCTTCCATGGTGTATCGCGGCGCGACCTGGCGAACTAACATGTTCGACTGATTGCGAAGATGGTTCACCATCTCCGTAAACATGGCAAGGCGTTATCGGCAGCACATACGACGCCTTTAATCCGGACCCGTCCGCGTTACGCCGCCTTTTAAAAGAGCATCTTTGCCGAGAAAAACGAGCAAGCCTTCCAGCGGCAGCTTACCTCTCGAAACAATGACGCCAGCATCTTGCCACGGGACGTAAATCAATGAGGCTAGGAGCTCCTTCCGATCCCGCGATGCAATGATGACCAGTCGGGCTGGTAAAAGTCTATCTGTGTATCAGTCGCGCGGCACCGGAACGAGGCTTCCGCTCAGGTTGTACTGACGGCCAAACGACGTAACGACAGTCTTGTTCGTTCCCTCGAGCGATCTTGTCGGAGCAGTACTTCGCGATCCCTGCGGAACATATCGGGTGGGCTCGAAAGCGATCATGGCGTTTCGCTTGCACCATCCGCAGGGCGCACACTGGGGCGATGTTCGCGCACTGTTCAGCGGATATTAGAAATCCCAATCATTTCAAAGTGAGCGCCAAACAGGCGCAACGGATTACTCCCCTGAAGTCTTAGGTCAGTATCAGGAACGATTCGGCACGATACCGCCGAGAAGGTGCAGAAAGCCAGTTTGCCGAATCGCTTTTGATACTGGGACTTGAAGGAAGCCGCGACGGATGCTCCGGCTTATGGGTTTTCAACCGCCGGATTCAACCTGTGAGCAACGGGAGGAGCGAGAAGTGGAGGACTTTAGCTCGAAGTGAAGTTCCCGTGCTGAGTGAGTCGAGCCATAAAGTCACACGTCGGGTAAACGCAAGCTGTGCGACACCGATACCGAGATGTGTGTAGCAAGAGATCATGTGGACTTAAGCGGCCGTTGGGTGGAGAGTTGGAGGAGCGCGGAAGCGAAGCTGTAAAGCGCTCCAGCGTTCCAGAATCAGCATCGGTCCATGGCAGTGAGGGCACAACCAGGCAATACGTGGCTGTGATTGTTGACCAGTGCTAGCAGCTTTTGTTTCCGGCTCGGCAATGGCTGCGCCAAGCAGGCGAAAACACAAGGGCAGAAGCGTGGACCGTTTGCGTGTACTGAGGAAGCCGAAGTGGCGGATGCGCACAAAGCCTGGCGGCAGGACATGCAACAGGAAGCGCCGCAAGAACTCGTTCACGTGCAGAGTCATGACGCGCTTCTTATTGTGGTGTGCTGAATCGCGCCAACGGAAAGTCACCTGATCGTTGGCAAACGACACCAGCCGATGGTTCGAGATAGCGACCCGATGCGTGTAGCAACCGAGATACCGCAGAGCGTGTTCCGGTCCGCCAAACGGCCGTTTCGCATAGACAACCCACTTCTTACGAAAGGTCTGTCGTATGAGTTGCGCGAAGACTTTGGGCCGTCCGAGCGGCTTCATCAAACCGTGAAACCCGAGTTCGTCGTGCGCGAAAGCTTTCTTCAGCGCTTCGGTGAACTTACCGCGAAAGACTTCGGCCAATACGTCGACGGGAAGGAAGAACTTTTGCTGAGACGGGATCCAATGGGTGCGATCTGGCGATAATCCGCCAGCCGGAACGACACAGTGGATGTGGGGATGGTGTTGGAGCTTCTGATTCCAACTATGCAGCACACTGAAGAAGCCTATTTCTGCACCCAGATGCTGCGGATCGCGAGCGACCTCAAGCAATGTCTCGGCACTGATTCGGAAGAGTAAGTCGTAAACCACTTGCTTATTCTGCAAAGCGAGTGGCGCCAGTTCGTGCGGCAGAGTGAAAATAACATGTACGTATCGCGTGGGCAGAAGTTCGCGCTGGCGTGCTGCGAGCCAACGATCCCGCGCATTCGCCTGACACTTGGGACAGTGCCTGTTTCTGCAGGAGTTAAATGAGATGGCACGATGTCCACAGCGCACACACTCATCGAGATGACCGCCGAGCGCGGCAGTGCGGCAACGCTCGATCGCGGTCAGTACTTTTAAATGGAGCCGGTTCAGCCAGGAACGATTTCGTTCGATGAAGTTCCGGCCCGCGCTGCGAACAAGATCGGCCATCTCGAGCGATGGCCGGTTCATCTATTCGTCGTCTTGGGCGAGAAAGGCGACCAGCTTCAGCTTATCCAGAGGACTGGCTGTGGCACTCATTCGAGCATTGGAAAGATGCAGATACAGCGTGGTCTCTTCCAGATCGCGATGACCGAGCAGCAGTTGGATGGTGCGAAGATCGGCACCCGACTCGAGCAAATGAGTCGCGAAGCAGTGCCGAAGCGTGTGCGGATGGATCTCATCTCCGAGCCCCGCACGTGTCGCAGCCTGGCGGCAAGCAGCCCAGATTACCTTTGTGGTAATCGGATTGTTGCCGGTGTGCCATCGGTTGCCGGGAAATAACCAGACTTCTGGTTTCTTTCGAAGTCCGCGCACATAAGTCTGCAGCTCCTCCAGCAGGATCCGGCTGAGCATGACATCGCGATCTTTACGGCCCTTTCCACCTTTAACGTGTATGACCATTCGTTCACTATCGACGTCACCTACCTTCAAATGCGCCAGTTCGGCACGTCGCAATCCGGTCGCGTACAGGGCCATCAAAAGAATGCGGTAGAAAAGAGTGGGAGCGGCATCGATCAGTTTCGATACCTGCTCCACGCTGAGGACTTTGGGCAGCCGAAACGTCCTTCGCGGGTAGGGCGTTTCAGCAATGGTCCATGGTTTCTTGAGCGTCGTCACGAAGAAGAATCGAAGCGCAGCCGTTCGCTGGTTGACGGTGTTGGCAGCCAGTTTGCGCTCACGGAATAGATAGGCCTGATACTGGCGAAGTTGGTCTGGGCCGAGTTGATCCGGTGGACGTTTGAAATAGCGCGCGAGGTCGGCGATCGTTTTGACGTAGGTGCGTACAGTACTCTGAGAGTAATTTCGACGCTCGAGTTCCTCGAGCATCATTTTTCGTAACTGGGTCACAAGGACCTCCTTTGTGACCCAAACTATCCCAGCTTAGAAGCCGCCGCTACAACGCCCACGCGTAGCGTCTGCCGCTTCGGCTTCGTTCAAGTCCCGTTTGCACCACTCATGTTCTGACGACGGCCATACAACCGTAAAAATGTGCATCGGGAAGAATTGATGGGCCCCGGTTCCGGATTGTCGGATACCCAGAAACCAGTAACAGTCTCGCTCGGCATTCGGCTCCGCGCCACCGCTTCCTTGATACTCAAAGATTGCTACCTCCGTCCTGGGACCAAAGTGTCACTATGTCCCGGGCATACAAGGACCAGGTATCGACTCAGCATGGCAAGGCCGGGATCTGGGATCGACGCGTAGCGCGTTCAGAGGCTCAGAACATCGGGCGCCCTCGCGCCAGTGAGCCGGCGGCAATCACGAGCACCGTCGCATGCGGGATTGAGAGCCGCTAGGCGGCGACCTCTACACTACGCTCCCTCAAGGAGTGCCGCTCACCGTCGCTCGGGTCTAGCTCGCCGGCAAGCTCAGCCTGGCTGCGATTACGCCGACCCACCGGGGCGCTTGGAACGGCGTCGTCACCAAGAATGGCGCAGTGTGTGTCTCGCAAATTCGCCGCTCGGCTGATCAGCACGCGCTCGGCGTGGTAGCGCCGAGCAGGAAGGGTCTGCCCTCGTATAAGTTCTACCTTTTCGCGACAAAAGGGTGGGTTTATTCTTGGAGATTGTTGCAAAGCGTTACGCCGTGTTCTGTTTCACAAGCATTCTGTCTTGAATGTGAGTTCAGTAGAGGACGTAGTGATGATCAGGAACTTTTTCGGCGCATTCATCCTTTCTGCGCTTGTCATTTCGTTTGGTCTTGACGCCCAGAGTCCGAAACCCGATCAGTTTCCGGCAACGGATAAACCGGATGCGCAATCCCCACTTTCAAATCAGGCATCGCCTCAGGATTACGACCGTCCTGTTTCCTGGAAGCTCGT
This sequence comes from Terriglobia bacterium, assembly GCA_963723645.1. GTDB lineage: Bacteria > Acidobacteriota > Terriglobia > Bryobacterales > Bryobacteraceae > Bog-105. The sequence goes on along the minus strand of CAVRRR010000001.1, from coordinate 344,133 downwards.
AGTTCCGAACATTCTCAGTGATCAGAAAGCAATTTGGCTTTTTCCAACCAAGGTTGTAGAAGATCACAATTGGATTCCGGCCTTGTCCATCGCCGGCGCGACTGCCGGGTTTTTCACACTGGATCCATACGAGGCCAGGTACTTTCATACAGCATCGACCTTTCAGGGGTTCAACGGTGTATTCACCAGCAACGCTACAGTCCTGGGGAGCATCATCGCTCCCGTGTCGCTCTACGCGATAGGGCTCGGGCGCAGGGATAGGAAAATGCAGCACACAGCGTTGCTCGCGGGAGAAGCCGTAGCCGACGCTGAAATTGTAACCACAGTTCTAAAGGACATTGACCAGCGCGCGCGCCCAGTTACGTTCACGCCTCATGGCAATTATTGGGATTCATGGTTTGAAAGCAAAGGTTCTTTACTACGCGGCGATGGCAGCTTTCCCTCCGGGCATACCATCGCCGCATTTTCCATCGCCGCCGTGGTTGCCCATAGATACAGAACGCATCGCTGGGTGCCATACGTCGCCTACGGGATGGCCGGCCTAGTGGGTTTCTCAAGGCTTTCGTTATCGGCGCACTTCACGTCGGACGTTTTTGTCGGGGCTGTGCTTGGGTACTCTATCAGCCGCTTTGCAGTCCTTCGTTATTAATACGAACACGCCGCTCGAGCGGCGTCTGACGCTTCTCTCAGCGGTACTGGTTTTCGCGCCGTTCCTGTTGGAAGCACAGTTGAGCACCGGGTTGCTCGAGGGTACTGTGCATGATAGCGAAGGTCACGCGGCGAGCCACAGCGCTATTCTCATCGCGGGCGGTTCCGGTTTCAAAGCAGTCATTCATACGAACTCCGCCGGTGAGTTCACGGTTGCCCTGCCATACGGGCGATATCTGTTTTCGCATGGCATCTCACGGCAGGGAACGGGTGTTGCGTTGGTTGTGACTCCGCTCGAACCCAGCCGCGTCGATTTGGTAATGGATAGTTCGGGCGAACTCCGCAGTTCTCCCGCGCCGCAAATTCCGCGGTCCGGAGTGTGGGTGGATGATACTCGCGCATCGACATTTCCGGAAGGATTCAGCTTACAAAGCGCCCTAGCCAGCCGCGAGCCGGGCAGCGTAACGGTGCCGCTCGACTCTACAGGCCTAGCGGACAACCGGCTTGGAATCGTTTCAGAAAGAGGACTTTCCTGGACCAGCACGCAGTTTAAGCTGCAAGGGCTAGACGCAACTGACTCCTATCAGCCAGGGCGGCCTGCGATCGTGCCGGACATGCAAGCCATCAGTGAAATTGTGGTGCGAACAGACTCGGCTCTCATTACCGCGGCGAGCTACGGCAATGAGGTAGGCGTATTTCTGACGGAACCGGGCACATCGTGGCACGGCGCGGCCTCAACCTCCGGCACGGGTTCGGCTCTCTCCTCCAGCAACCTGCCTCCCCCGGGCAAACGTGGCGCAGTACAGCAACCCGAACGGTTTGATTGGTTCACTCGAGACCGGTTCGAAGTGAGTGGTCCGGTCACGCGGTGGGCAGACCTGTTTGGTTCGGGCACCGGTCAGTGGGCCTCGCAGGCGATTCCATTAGCCGCGCCAGGCGAAGCTCAAAACAGCCGTATGTTGTTTGGCAATGTGCGGGGGCGCATAGGCGCCGGCCCTCACGACCAGCTCGACACCGAATATAGCGGCTCGCAAGCAGACCTCTCGAATTGGGGGACACCGGCGGGCATCGAAGCTCTGGTAGGCCGCCGCATGTCGCCTGAGTTTGCGATGCCCGGCGGCTTCCCTAACGAAGCAGAAACGGTCGACTTAAGTTTTCTGCAGGTGGGCTGGACGCATCAGCTTGCCGGGGATGCAGGATTGGGAGCGTTGCAGGTGCGTTATGGATATTCAATCGCGCATTTCCATACCTGGCCTGCGGCCCAAGACACGCCGAACCAAAGCCGCGTTGAACTTCTGGGCAGCCCGGTTACTGGCGCCCCGCCGCTCGGAACAGTGGCAACTCGCCCGCGTCATGAAGTTGCAGCCGCCTGGCAACCCGCGGCGCTGAATGCACGCGGATTTCGCCAGCAGATCACGGCTGGCGGAGATTGGGAGATATCGTCGCCTCGCAATCGCATGACTCCACCTTCCGATCTCAATCTGATCACCGCGGATGGCGCACCGGCCTTCGCCGTGGAGTACAACACGCCGCTCGACTCGCGCGAAAGAGTTCATGCGATTTCGACTTATTTCGCCGACCACATGGTGCTCGGCGAGGGACTCTCGGCCGACCTGGGAGTTTTGGTTGACTTTTCCCGAGGATCCTTGCCGACGCAAAGCAGCCCCGCGGGCGGTGTCACGGGAGCGCGAAGCTATTCCGCATTCGGAGATTCGATTTCCTGGAACAGCGTTTCTCCGCGCGCCGGATTAGCCTGGCAGATTCCTCACGCTCACGGCTTTGTCGTGCGCGGTACCTATCTGCGTTCCTATTCGCCCTTGGCCGGTCGATATCTCGACTACGCCGATCCGAACAGCCTGGGCGGTAACGTTTATCAGTGGACGGATCGCAACCAAGATGGGTGGTTTCAACCCGATGAGCGGGGCGAGCTGCTGTTGCGTTTTGGCGGCCCCTATTCTTCGATATCGCCTTCTTTACAGCGGCCGTATACCGACGAATTTGATGTGAGCGGCCAACTCGCCCTCACGCGTAGAAGCTTCGTCAGTGTTCAACTGTTTCGACGGGATGAGAAGCATCGCATTGTAGCCATTGATACGGGTTTGGGCACGAGCGCATTTGAACCGGTGTCGATCCTCGACCCTGGACCAGATGGCATTCCCGGCACATTCGATGACCAGCGATTAACTGTATATCAGCAGAACCCCGCGACCTTTGGCAAGGACCAATATGTATTGACGAACGCGCCTGGTCTTCGGACGCTGAATACGGGATTCATGGCCGAAGTGCGCGGCGAGTGGCGCGGGCTGATGGTACGTGCCTCGTTCACGGCGGAGAAGGCATGGGGTCCCACAAATCCAGGTGATGCGGTATTTGAGAACGATCCCGGCGTGGTCGGATCGTTGTTTGTAGACCCGAATAGCGCGGCTCTGACTTTGGCGCGAAGCTTTGTCGATCGAGCGTACCTAGGCAAGGCTCAAGCAATCTACCGGCTTCCTTCCGCTTGGGGCGGATGGGAAGTGGGGAGCATCGCCGATTACACTGATGGGCTTCCGTTCGCGCGTCAGCTCCTGATCTCAGGTTTGGCGCAGGGCCCGTTCATGGTGTCAACGACCGTCCGCGGCAGTCCAGAAGGCGGTAACCGCTCCCAATACGTTTTGAATTGGAATCTCCGCGTGAAAAGAGAATTTCCGCTCCACTCAGGCCGGATTACCGCCTGTGCTGACCTCCTGAACGTGCTGAATGCCGGACAAGAAATTCAACAATCTGATCTCAGCGGTCCTGCCTTCAATTCCCGGCTGCCGATCGCCATTCAACCACCACGCTTCGTGCGACTGGGTTTTGCTTACAACTTTTGAGCGGCTTCTATCCGCTTGCCTTTTACGATCGCGCTTCTAAAGCGCGATAGGTTCTATGGTAGTTGCAACGGGAAGAGGAAGAAAGACACTTTGACTAAACGCGCCTAGCGTCCAATGTCAGCAACGACGATTGTCCTTAGAAATTTCCCCAGATCAGCGTAGCAGCGTAGCGCAAAAATGGCGGCTGCGTACGCGGCGTTTCTACAACCCTAAGTACCTTGTCATGGTTCTCTCTAGTGTGAGAATATTACGCCATGAAACGTTGCCTCTCGTGCGTTTTCCTCGCTGGGGCTTGTGGGTTGTTAGCGTCCGATTCGTCCCCCATCAAACCGGGGCTCTGGGAAGTGAAGGGTACGTCCACTGGCAGCGCCGCCTCGGAACCAATCACGGAGAAGGTCTGCATCACTCCCAATACCTGGCAGCACATGATCGACAAATTAGCGAAGCCTATGCCGAACTGCACCTCGAATCAGACCAAGACGGCCAATGGCGTCAGCTTTGATGGCGATTGCAACCAGAACAAAATGACTACGCATTTCAAAGGCAACGTGCAATTCGACGGCGATCGGCACTTGCTCGGTGAGATCGCCATGAAGGTGAATGCGCAGGGCCAAGCCATGGATGTGACCTATCACCAGGACGGCCACTTTCTTTCGTCCGATTGCGGCGACGTTAAGCCCGACGAAGACAAATAGCGCGCCACTCGCCAGCGTCGCGCAGCGACAAAAGTGGGTTTAGTGCGGGGCGAAGGCGTTTGAACCGCGCAAGGCAAACTTCTGGGTTTTTCCGGTGGCTGTTTTGGGGAGTTCGGGCAGGAAAGTGAAGGTGGCTGGAACTTTGAAGTGCGCCATGTTGTCGCGTGCAAATTGCCTGAGTTCGGATTCGGTCAGAGATACCCCGGGCTCGAGTACGACAAAGGCTTGCGGAACTTCGCCCCATTTCGGATCGGCGGCTGCGACGACAGCTGCTTCCAGAACGTGAGCGTGCTTGAGCAGGATGCCCTCGACTTCAACGGAAGAGATGTTCTCACCGCCGCTGATGATTACGTCTTTGAAGCGATCGCGAATTTCGAGGTAGCCGTCGGGATGGATGACAGCGGCGTCACCTGTGTGCATCCAACCATCGCGCAAGGCGTCGGCGGTTGCTTTCGGATCCTCGAAGTAACCTTTCATGACCACGTTGCCGCGCGCCACGATCTCACCCAGGGTCTGTCCGTCGTGAGGAACTTCAAGGCCTTCGGTGTCGACGACGCGCAACTCACCCGAGGTTACGAGTTCGACGCCCTGGCGGGCTTTGATGGCATAGCGTTCGGCGGCGGGCAGGGTGGCGTGAGAAGCGGCTGGTTCGCAGACAGAAATAAAAGGCGCGGTTTCCGTCATGCCGTAGATGTGGAGCACGTCCCACCCGAGATCACGTTCGACACGCTCGATGGTGACGGCGGCAGGGGGTGCTCCCGCGGTGAGCACTCTGACGTTGCGCGGTATGCCACACCGCATCTCTTCGGGAGCGCTTGCGAGAGCGATCAACACGGTGGGAGCAGCGCAGAGCGCCGTCACCTGTTCCTCTTTGATAAGTTGCAAAGTTGTTGACGGCTGAAATTTTCGGAGGCAGATATGGGCGGCGCCAACGGCGGTGACCGTCCAGACGAAAGTCCAGCCATTGCAGTGGAACATGGGAAGGGTCCAGAGATAGCGATCGGACGAAGTGAGAGGGAAATGGATGAGAGTGCCTACGGTGTTGAGGTAAGCGTTGCGGTGCGTCACCATCACACCTTTGGGACGTGCCGTCGTGCCGCTGGTGTAGTTGATGGTGAGGATGTCGTTCTCCGTTATTTTCGGCACCTCGAAAGACGTATTGACGATTTCGGCGACAGTCTTTTCGTAGTCAAGCCAACCGGGGCAGCTGCCACCGTGTTCGAGAGCGACGAAGTGTTCGACATCCGCGAGTTGAGGCCGGATGGAGTCGATGGTTTCGAGGTAATCGGAGCCAGCGCAAACGATACGGGAGCCGCTGTGCTGGATGAGGTACGCCAGCTCGGCAGCATTCAAGCGGTAGTTAAGAGGGACAAGGATCGCACCGATCTGGGGGACGGCGTAGAAAGACTCGAGTTGGGCGTGCGTGTTTGGGGCGATGTAGGCGATGCGGTCGCCGGGCCGGATGCCAAGGGATTGAAGCGCGACAGACCAACGATCACAGCGATCGAGAAAGGATTCGTACGTGAGACGAAGGTCTCCATCGACGACAGCCTCGCGTTTGCCGTAAACGCGGCGGGCGCGCCGGGCGAAGTCGAGCGGCGTCAAGGGCGTTTCCATCGGCAACCCAGGGCATCATAGTATCGCAGTAATGTCGCCGAAGCCAATGGCATCCTCGGCGAAATTGAAGGTACCCTGCTCCCGCATTTCATGGGCGGCACGCACGAGAGCGCCGAAGGCGGCGCGGCAGAGCGCACTGCCAACACTTACGCGTTTGACTCCGAGCTCGGACAGCGCGGACAGATAGAGCGCAAGGCCCGGCGTTCCCATGAGCACGTTAACGGGGAGGCTGACAGAGCGGACAACGGCAGCGATATCGTCCTTCGTTTTGAGGCCGGGGGCATACAGAACGTCCGCGCCTGCCCGTTCGTAGGCTTGCAGGCGTTTGATTGTGTCCGAAAGGTCGGGCCTGCCGACGAGGAAGTTCTCCGCGCGCGCAGTAAGGGTGAATTTGAAGGGAAGGGCACGAGTGAATTCGGCGGCGGCGCGGATTCGCTCGACTGCAAGGGCGAGATCGTAGATGGGATCGTCAGAGCGTCCGGTTGCGTCTTCGATCGAGCCTCCGACAAGACCGGCCGCGGCGGCGAGTTTGAGAGTTTCGGAGACTGCTTCCGGAGTATCGCCGAAACCGTTTTCGAGGTCGGCGCTGACGGGTAGACGAGTTCCCTGGCACATGGAAGCAACGTGACGAAGGATCTCGTTTCGCCCGACTGTGTTGTCGCGCTTTCCTAAGGAGAAGGCAAAGCCAGCGCTGGTGGTAGCCAGAGCCTCAAAGCCGAGGTGCTCGAGAAGGCGGGCACTGCCGAGATCCCAGGGATTGGGAATTATGAATGCTGTGTCGCGCGTATGGAGCGAGCGGAAGAGCTCGCCTTTTTCTATCTGATCCGGCATCGATATTGATTATCGTCGGGCGTGATTCGCCGATGCGGGCGGCAGGGCGAATGTTCCATCGACAGCTTCGAGGAAGGTTCGTTCCTCGCGCAGAATCAAACGGTTCGTCTGGGCCATCCGAAAATTTTCAATCGCTTCGGGATCGGATCGCAACCGCGTTCTGTAAGCCTCATAGAATGCCAGGCTGTCGAATGCGATGAGGCCCCATGCTACATCGTTGGTGCCTTCGTAGGGAAGAAAGTACCCGAGCAGACGGCCGCCACAGCGAGGGATGATACGGCCCCAATTTTCAGCGTATTTCTTGAACGCGTCTCGCTGTAAAGGATCGATCTGGTAACGGATGAAACAGGTGATGGTCAAAGATGATGGCGAAGACGGGAGACCAGGCTGCTCAGTGGAGCCTGCCATCCATGTTGCAGAAAGAGCCATGCCGCCGGCGAGCGCGGTGCGCCGGTTTAGCTTCCTCTTTGAGGGTTGGACGGAACTCATGAGGCAAATATAACCGGACTCGACGATGGACGATTCGTCCTTCGTCAAAGTGTGGTGGAAATCGGTTTGGTGGACTCGGGGCGCGCATGGACCCAGATCTAAACGGACCTTATACCTTGGAGGGGATACACATGAACGCAGGCGCAAACCGTCGCGAAGTGACGCGGTGGCTGCTTTCGACGTCGCTCGGCAGCGTTATGGCAGCGAAGCTGAGTACGGGTGCAGCGGTCTCCCGAGGTGAAGCGAGCAAGGTGAACTTCGACCCTGTACGCAGTCGAATTCAGCAGGCGATTGCGCGAGGTGACGCGACCGGAGTAGCTGTCGCGGTGGTTGACGGCGGGCGCATCATTTGGGAGGAGGGTTTTGGCTGGGCGAATCAGGAAGCGGGCCTGAAGGCAACATCGCGTACCCCGTTCAGCTTGGCCTCCATCACAAAGCCGTTCACGGCGACCACTATCATGACGTTGGTCGCCGAAGGTAAGCTCCTCCTAGATGAGCCGGCGAATAAGTTTTTGGCAGGATGCAGACTCGTGGGCACAGCCCGCAACGCGGAGGCGGTGAGTGTCCGGCTGCTCGGTGCGCACGCCAGCGGCCTGCCGGGCATGTATGAATCCTATGCAGTGGATGAAGCGAGACTTGTCCCCACTCCAGAGGCCCTTCTTCAGGCATATGGCAGGCTGGCATATCCTCCCGCAACGTGCTACGAGTACAGCAACATCGGATTTGCGGCGCTGAATGCAATCGCTTTAGCGCTCACGCAAACGGAGTTTGGAGCACTTATGCATCGAAGAGTGCTTGCGCCTCTCCGACTGGAGGACAGCTTTGTCGGCAGTGATACTGTTCGAGTGCAAAGCGGTGCAAAGCGTTACGACGCGCATGGCCGTCTGATCCCGCACTACACCACATCCACGCCTGCTTCAGGCGAGCTGTACGCGAGCGCTCACGATCTGGCTCTTTTCGCCCTCTTCAATATGCGGCATCGAGCTAACGGCCAAACCGCGATTCTGAGCGAGCGAAACGTCGATGAGCTGCATCGACCCGTCTTCACTGGTCCATCCGGCGTCGCGACCACCTTTGGCTGGTTCAAGAGCGAAACCACTTCCGGGGTTCCCTTCTTTTTCAAAAGCGGAGGGGACCCAGGGGTCGCGAACAGGATGTGCTTTGTCCCATCGAAAGACTTAGCTTGCGTTATCGTCACAAATCGGTCCAACACATCGGAGCTAGCCTACAGCGTATGCGACAAAGTGCTCGTTAACTACCTACCTGACTGGCGCCAGCCACAGGAAAACTGCGGCTTTTCAAGCAAACCGTTCGTCGCAACTCCGGCATTGAGAGGACGATGGAAGGGAGTGCTCGAGGGCGGCGGCGCGAACACGACGATTGAGATCAATGTTGAGTCGAGTGAGGCCGCGAATCTGACTATTGGGAGCAGCCGAGCGGAGCAAATAACTGAGATGCGGTGGGAGGGTGGAGCGTTTACAGGACTTTCTACCGGGAGCATCGATGCATCTGATGCAGTGAGAACCGGAGCCAAGACGCTTCAAGTCAAACTGCTCCCGCGTGACAATCGACTTCTCGGCAGAGTGTTTGCTATTGCCGGTGACCCGAACGTAAAGAACGTGAGACTGCCTTTCGTGCTTACATTGTCGCGGAGTTAAGGGTTTGGGCTTCGATATCGGAACGTCGCGAGTGTGCCGAGATCAACTGTTAAGTTTTACCCATAGCTGCTCATCATTAACGGTTCGTTTAGTATCAAAGTATGGATGTCAGGCGGAATATTGAGCAGGATGTCGAGCTCGAAGCGGATGTCGCAGCGGCCCGAGTTGCAGCGGCGATTGGGGAACCGGCCCGGGCGCGAATGCTCTATTGCCTGATGGACAATCACGCGCGAACAAGCACGGAACTCGCGTCGGTGGCGGATGTGACACCCTCGACGGCGAGCGTGCACCTTCATCGGCTCGAGGCGCACGGTCTGGTCAAAGTGTCGGCGCAGGGTAAGCATCGCTACTACAGCCTGGAGGGTCCCGAGGTGTCGAGTGTACTCGAGGCGCTTAGCGTTGTGGCGGGCGGCGCTCGCGATGCGTTCGTGCCGAACACGCCCAGCAGACTGTGCGCGGCCCGGACGTGTTATGACCATATGGCGGGTACGTTAGGTGTATTGCTGCACGACCGGCTGAAAGCGCTGGACGTACTTTGCGCGAAGCCGGGGGAGGGCAGCGACGCCTATGAGATTACCGCGAGCGGAGTGAAGGCGCTCGCGGTAATCGGAATCGACATCGAGGAAACCCGCAGCATGCGGCGGCGTTTCGCGTTCGGTTGCCTGGACTGGAGCGTGCGGCGTCCTCACGTTGGCGGCGCGGTGGGTGCGGCGCTGCTGAAGCACGCACTCAAGAAGAAATGGGTAACGCAGGACCTGGACAGCCGCGCTCTTGCGGTGACGAGTTTCGGCAAACGCGAAATGCTCAGCAAGCTTGGGCTGCGGGTCTGATTAATCGGTTGTGTCGCATGCGCGGCGGTGGTTTCAGGCTTAGTTGTAATTCATGCCGTCCAGATCGGGGATGAGGCCTGGTCCGGTTGGATTCCAGTTCAGCTTCTGACGCGTGAGCGCACTAGAGGCGGGCATATCATGCCCGGCAAAGCGTGCCAGCCAGCCGAAGTGTGCTTCCGCCTCCTCGGGCTTGATGCTGACGACGGGCAGTTTTAGACCGCGGCCATGCGCCTCGACGATGGCCTTCATCGACACACCCTCCTCGTCGACGGCGTGATACGTTGCGCCGGGCTCCGCCTTCTCGAAGGCTAATCGATAGAGCCGTGCCACGTCAGAGACATGCGCGGCCGGCCACCGATTGCTGCCGTCACCCACGTACGCTGAGACGCCTTTCTCGCGGGCCACGCCAAGAAGGTAGGGCACGAGCCCCTGTTTTCGTGTGTCGTGAACCTGCGGCAGACGCACTACCGAGGTGTTCACGCCGCGAGCCGCCCATTCCTCCATTGCCGCTTCCGAAGCCGCGCGCGGATTCCACGATACGGTTGGGCCATTCTCCGTAGCAGGCTTGCCGTCCACGTTGGCCGCAATCCCGGTAACGGAGGTGACAACGAAAGGCCGGTACGAGCCGAGCAGCACCTGACCGATCGCCTCAATCGCATTGCGGTCGTCATCACAATTTTTCTGGAACTGCGAAAACTCATGGTTGAAGGCCAGATGGATGACGCCGTCAGACTTGGCCGCACCTGCGCGCAGGCTCTCCAGGTCTTCGAGGTTGCCATGCAGTACTTCGGCCCCGGCTTTTTGAAGCCTTTCCGCACCGGCCTGCGACCGGGTCAGCCCGAGCACATGATGGCCTGCCTGAATCAATTCCGGAACGAGCGCCGAACCAATGAATCCCGGCGCCCCGGTCACGAAAATACGCATAATTTCTCCTTTTGAATCCGACGAATCACGGCTAATCTGCGCCGTTACTCACTAGATGGGCTTCCCTCTTCGGACGATCTATACTGATAGTCCGAATGCTTGGTCCAATCGTCTTACCGTCACGGGGCCGCACGGAGCGGAAGATCGAGACTCTGCGCTTTCGCCCAGGTTCGGGATCGAGCCGGAGGATGGACCCACTCTCGGAGGTTCTCGCGCTGATTAAGCCGCAGAGCTTGTCTTGCGGCGGCTTCCTGGTGCCTGGTGATATTTCCATTTGCTTTCCAAAGCACCAGGGCATCAAGTGTTATGCAATGCTTGCCGGCCAATGCTGGCTGGTGGTGGAAGGCGTTCCGGACCCGGTACTGCTCGACGCCGGGGATTGTTTTCTTCTGCCACGCGGGATGCCGTTCCAGCTCACGAGCGATCTCTCGCTCGAACCTGTCCCTTACACACTCGCGCCGAGCCGACTGAGCAAGACCGATGACGCCCCGGTAATCCCCGAAGGCGCGCGGTACATCGCTGGAGGCTTCTTTGGGTTCGCAGGCAGCCCTGCCGAAATGCTTCTCCAGTCGCTGCCGCCAATTGTCCACATCAGCCGGGAGTCGGACAAGGCGGTCATGCGCTGGTCCCTCGAGCGCATGCGCGAGGAGCTCGGCAACCCACAACCCGGCGGTGCGCTGATTGCGCAGCAGCTCGCCTATATGATGCTCATCCAGGCGCTGCGCCTGCACTTGACTGAAGCTTCCAGCGCTGGTCCAGGCTGGCTTTCTGCGCTGTCTGACAAGCAGATGAGCATTGCCATCACCAGCATGCACGAGGACCCAGGGTACCCATGGACGCTGCAATCGCTGGCAGAACGCGTCGGAATGTCACGCTCGGTCTTCGCGCTGCGCTTCCGCGAGAGGGTCGGCGAGACGCCGATGGAGTACCTCACCCGATGGCGTATGCTTCTGGCGGCAGACAGCCTGAAGAACTCCTCCGACGGCCTTTCCGCCATTGCGCGATCGTCCGGCTACGAATCCGAGAGCGCCTTCGGTAAGGCGTTCCGGCGTGTGATGGGCTGCTCTCCCAGAAAGTACACCCGGTCTAGCGCGGATCGAAGAACGACTGAATGAACGTATTGTGCCAAGCGTTCGAAAGCTTTGGCTGATCGCGTGTCACTCATAGCGCAGTACAAGCATGGGATCGGTATCCGCCGCCCGCCATGCCGGGAGCACCGTCGCGAGCAATGCCGCCAAGAGAAGCGTCAATGGAGCAAGGCAAAACGTGAGCACATCGTGCCCCTGAATGCCGAACAGCAGGCCCGTCATGAAGTGCGCGGCTGCATACGAGACAATCAGACCGACGCTCAATCCCAAGATAGTTAACGCAAATCCCTGGCGCAGGAATTGACGCACGATATCAGCTCGCATGGCACCCAATGCCATGCGTGTTCCGATTTCGTGCCGGCGCTGAGCTACCAAGAATGAGACCAGGCCGTAGATTCCGATTGCAGCGAGGACAAGGGCGCCGAAGCCAAACATCGAAAACAGCAGGGTGTTGAAGCGCGAATCGGCGGTCGATTTGGCCACAACGTCGTCCATCGTTTGGAACTGCCGGATACGCTGTTCGGGGTCAATGGAAGCCGCAGCACGGCGCACTTCAGCAGCCGTGGCGGAGGAGTTGCGAAATCGGATGATCCAGGTAACACCTGCGGCTGACAGCGATTGAGCCTGCGCGAGCGGAACAAAAACAGTTGGCCAGGATTTGTCTTTCAAAATCGTTTTCGTGTCCGCGACGACGCCGACGATTTCGCGGGGAGAATCCTTCAAGTATTGGTGGCCGCGAGAACGGCCGATTATGAGGTGATCGCGCAGCGGGTTGCCTGACGGATACCAGGCGCGCGCGAGCGTGTCATTGATGAGTGCAACTGGCGGTGACACAGCGGTGTCGCGAGCGGAAAAGCCACGACCGCGAAGAGCAGGAATACGCAGCGCATGGAAGTAGTCGTCGGTTACTGTGCGAACTTCCATACCACCGATGCTCTGCTCGTCATGGCCCTGGCGCTGAGTTGGCAGATTGCCCCACCCGACCATAGGAATTACGTTCGAAGCCGCCACATATTCCACACCGGGCACAGCTCGCAAGCGATTCAGCATGTTTTGCGTAAAGAGCGTCCGGTCTGCAGGGTTCTTCGCGCGAGCCGGGTCAAAAGGAGTTTCGAAAGTGATCACACGATGGGGATCGAAGCCCAGTTGTTGGCGGCTGAGGCGGTAAAGGCTGTGAATGAGCAGTCCGGCTGAAATCAGAAGTACGGTCGAGAGAGCGACCTCTGTGACGATGAGGATCGAACGCCCTCGTGTCGGTAAAGCGCCAGCAGCGATGCGGCCACCCTCCTTCAATGCGTCGTTTACATCAACGCTTGCGGCAGCAAACAGAGGGATGAGGGTAAAAGCAAATGCGATCGCAAACGCAAGCGCGATTGCAAACCCGAGCACGGGCCAGCCAATTCGAACAGGAGCGGAGGTTGGCAGATCGAAGGGCACCGCGGCCACCAGGGAGTGAATCAGTGCGAAACAGAGCGCAAGGCCAGCAGCGGAACCGAGCGCGGCCAGCAGAAGGCTTTCGATCAGATGCTGAAGGAGCAAACGCCGACGGCCGCAGCCTAATGCCAAACGCAGCGCAAATTCCTTTCGGCGGGCCTGAAAACGAGTGATGAGAAGCACGGCCAGATTGGAGCAAGAAATCAGTAGCACCAGCGCGGTAGCAGCGAAGAGGAGCATCAAATTAAGGTGAATGCTGCCGACGAGCCAGTCACGAAAGGGCGTAATGGTGAGACCTCTATACTGAGACGGCTGACCATCGGATCGGCGAAACTCGTTCGTAAGAATCGCCATTTCGGAACGGGCCTCAGAGATTGTGGCTCCATCCCTGAGCCGCGCGATCACGCCGGTGTTGGTACCCAGATCTCCGAGATTGCCGGACGGGCGGAGCGGTACCAGTGCATCGCTGGACTGCGGAAACCAAAAGCTTGCCGGGAGCACTCCTACGACGACATAGCTTGTGTCGTCGAGCCGAACCGCGTGCCCAAGCACATTGGGATTGGCCCCAAATGTACGCCGCCAGAGATTGTTGCTCAGAATGATGGCCTGCGGACCACCCGGGCGTGTTTCCGCTGCCTTGAATTCTCGACCCAGCGCTGGAGAGACGTTCAGCGTGCGAAGAAAATCAGCACTGACGGTGAGAGTCGTAATCCACTGGTGCTCCGTGCCTGTAAGAAGCCGTTGTTCGTCGGTTCCGCGCTCGGCTGTAAAAGCAGAAAGCGATCGGCTATGTTGCTTCCAGAACTCGTACTCCCGTATGGTTGCGTCGCTGCCGCCGCCATCTACGCGCACGAGATGCACTAGCCGGCCCGCCTCTGGATAGGGCAGCGGACGAAGAAGAACGCTATAGATAACGCTGAACATGGCGGAATTGAGACCAATCCCCAGCGCGAGCGTGAGAATGGCAATCGCGGCGAACCCCCGGGCATGAAGGAGGCCGCGTACGGCGTGACGAAGATCGGCAAAAGTGTTTTCGATTCCCGGCCATTGCCAAACCTCGCGACTGCGCTCCTCGGTCAGGGTGACATTCCCGAATTCTCGCCGGGCTGTGCTTTCTGCCTCTCTTTCGGACATGCCGTCAGCCATGAGTTCGTCTATCTTTTCCGCCAGGTGTTCTCGGATGGAAACAGTGAGGTCGTTATAGCGCCGCGTCCGGGGAAAGATTCGTCTCAACCATTGCATACGGCTCTCTCCTACAGATCGGCAACTGCAAGCACACGAGTGATACCCGCGAGCATCTTTTCGAAGCTGGATGTTTGGTGTTCGAGATGCCGCCTGCCGGCGGGCGTTACTCGATAGATGCGCGTGGGGCGGCCTTTGGCGGAGATTCCTTCTTCAGACTTCAGCCATCCAGCCTTGAGCATCCGCTGTAGCGCTGGATACAGGGAGCCCTCTTCGATCTGCAGCAGATCATCGGACACTGCTTTGATGTGCTTGGCCAATGCATATCCGTGCATTGGCTTGAGGCGAAGGGAGTGCAGAACCATCAACTCCAACGCGCCGGCGAAAAGGTCTCGTTGTGCGGGGTCTTTGGCCACAGCTGTATGGTAGCGCCAGATACCTATTCTGAGAATAGTATTCCGGTGAGCGCCCGTTCCATGAGGGGTGCAGGCGGTCGGAGGCAGGCGCGGCTATACCGGCTGGCTTTCCGCTACGACGGGCTCGACGGGAAAGCCGAGCTCGATCCAGGCCTCAAAGCCGCCTTCGAGCGGATGAACCTTATGAACACCGGCGCGTTTCAATTGCAGCGCCACACGGGCGCTGGTCGCTTCGTTCGGTCAAGTGCAGTAGAGAATAACTTCGCGGTCGTGAGGGATTTCCTCGAAATGGGTGCGGAGCTGGGCGGGGCGGAGGACATGAGCGCCGAGTATCTTGCGGCCAGTTTTTTCTACTTCGGCGGGTGTGCGGAGATCGACGATGACGGGCGGTGTATCGCTGTTCATCATGGCGTGCACGTCGCGGGGATCGAGACGGTTGATACGCAGCTGCCGGCGGAAGCGGATGCGCTGCCAGTAGCGCCACAAGATAAAAGCGCAGAGCAGAAGAGCCAGCACGAGGCCGGCACGGCGGCCGAACAAGCCGAGAACGAGGATGGCTTTGTCAATTTCGCGGTGGAAGAGGACACCGACGACAAGATAAGTGGAGGCCCAGAGCGTGGCGCCGCCGGCGTCTGCCAAAAGAAAGCGCCAGCGGGGCATGTGGATAGCGCCCGCGAGAGGAGTGGAGATCAGGCTCGTGCCGGGGACGAATTTGGTTAAGAGCAAGGTCCAGGCTCCACGCTTCATGAAACCGAGTTCCGTCTGCCGGACGCAGGTGTCGGGTTCGAGCGCAAACTTGCAGAGCAACTTCAGGATGGAGCGGCCCCGCCAGCGGCCGAGTTCGTACCAGATGATGTCACCGCACATGGCGGCGCAGACGATGAGGACCAAAGCGAGCCAGAAGGAGTAGTGGCGATCGCCGACGGCCGCGCCCATGATGAGCACGACCGGATCGGACGGAAGCGGAGCGCCGGCCTGCACGGCGAAGACGTAGCAGAAGACAAATGCGTAGCCGTGCAGCAGGACAAGGGAGCGAAAAGAAGGCACTTTCTTCAGCTTCCCACGGCTTTGGGAGGTGGCGCGGTCGAGAGAAGGGGTTAGTTAAAGGGCGGGCGTGATCTTCATAGTGGGAATGGGGGTTAACTAGCGCCCATCGTGGTGGTCCTTCAGGTGTACGACTCGTGCGTCTTATGGCAAAGCTGCAACCCTGAGCATCACAGGCCACAAGCGCGTTTGTCGCTACCCGGGTGGCGCCGCATCGCCGATGTCGTCAGGGCATATCCTGCTCGAGATTGTTCACGATTCGTTCCAAAAACTGCTGCAATTGCTCGACTTCCGGCTTGGAGAACCCAGCTAGAGCAGCTTGGTGACCGGATTGCAGGGCCGCTCGCGCGGGATCGAGCTTTCGCTTTGCCGAAGCGCTCAGCTGAACCCGGCTGCTACGACGGTCGGCCGGGTCCGTTGTGCGATGGATCAGATTACTTCGTTCCATACGGGCAAGCAGTTCCGCCATGGCCGGTTGCTCTATTTCCACCAACGCCGCCAGGTCTTTCTGATACAAAGCCGCACCTTGTTTCAGGGCATGCAGGATCGGGATCTGCGCCGCAGTGAGTCCAAGCCCTTTCAGCAGACTCTCGGCGCGACGTGACAGTAGACGCGTAACGCGATGTAACAGAAACGGCACCCTCGAATGTTGCAGATCGTCCATTTTTTTGAGTTTACATTGGTACCGGTGTATTTTATATTGGTACCGATGTAATCGGGAGGCGATACATGGATGAGCAGTACTTACGAAATTATTGGGAGGACAGGTATCGAAGCAATCAGACGCCTTTCGATGTCGAAAACCCGGACGAGTGGATTGCCGAGCTGGAGCTAAAGGGACAGATTGGTGCTGACGTTCTCGATTGTGGCTGCGGCCCTGGACGCACCGCGATTTACTTAAGCGAGCGCGGGCACCACGTCGTAGGCGTCGACATATCCCAGAGTGCGATCGAAAGAGCACGACAGAAGGCCACTGAGCGGCACGTGGAAGTCGAGTTCAAGCGGGCTGATGTGCTCGAGCTGTCGGAGATCGACGAGTGCTTCGATGCCGTGGTGGACATCGGTTGCTTCCACTCCCTCTACACGGATGCGGACCGTGCAACGTATGCCGCGGAACTCCACCGTATACGCCGCACCGGTGCGAGGATGTTTCTGCGAGCCTTCAGCGTTCGAGATCCCAAAGAAGGATCTCCGGGTATGCACTCGCCGCATCGAACCGAGATGGACATCCGATCCGCATTCGAAGGTGCGGGGTGGAGCATCGAAATGCTCGAAGAGCGCGATATCCGTCTTTTCATTCCTCCCGAGGAACAGCACCAGACTTGGGCTTGGTTCGCAATCCTGCGGCGCAGCTAGGCAAGTATCCTTAAGTCACCCTCACGTCTGCGATCCACTTTTACGTGTAGTTGCATACCGGATAGTGTCCCACTTGTTTGCGGGCAGGCTCCCGGGCGCAGGCTTGATTACAAGCACTGAAGTGAGGGCTTTATGGGGCCACGCTCGCCAGCGGATTCCTGTCACGTGCCGCCCGAGCGCAACCCGTTAGACTTTTATTTGGACTCCCCGCCTTGCGATTAGCCGCATGTTTTTTATTCGGATTGCTGGCCTTAGCGGCTGCAGCGGCACGATTCGACGTTTCGTTTCCGAAGGGTCTCGACTTCAAGCACGAGAATTCGCCGACTCCGCAGAAGTATCTGATCGAGACGATGGGCGGGGGCGTGGCACTGCTCGATTACAACCATGACGGCTTAACCGACGTGTTTCTGGTTAACAGCGGCCGGCTAACCAGCCCGATGCAGCAACCGGAGACGTTCGAGCGAGCGGATCCAAAATACTGGAATCGGCTCTACCGGCAGAATCGGGACGGCAGTTTCACCGATGTGACAAAAGAGGCCGGGCTGGCCAATGCCGGGGCGGGAAACTACGGGATGGGCGTGGCGGCGGCGGATTACGACAACGACGGGTTCACCGATCTCTACGTCACGAACTATGGCCGGAATGTTTTATATCACAACAACGGGAATAGCACGTTCAGCGATGTAACGGCACGCGCGGGAGTGGCGGGGGGCGGCTGGTCGGCGTCGGCCGGGTTTGTCGATTACGACGATGACGGCAAATTGGATCTTTTCGTGACGCGCTACATGGAGTGGGACACGAGACACAGCAAGGTTTGCGCGCGCGAGACGTACTGTCCGCCGGCCGAATTTCCGCAGACCACCAATCTTCTGTACCGGAATCGGGGAGATGGGACGTTTGAGGACGTGAGCCAGCGGTCGGGGATTGCGGGGAAGCGGGGAAGATCGCTGGGCGTGGCATTCAACGACTATGACGGCGACGGATACACGGATATTTTCGTGGCGAACGACGGCATGGAGCAGTTTCTGTTTCACAACAACAAAAACGGGACGTTCACGGAATGCGCACTCGAGGCGGGCGTATCGCTCTCGGACAATGGGAAACCGTTCGCGGGCATGGGAGTCGATTTTCGCGATTACGATAATGACGGCCGGCCGGACATCGTGGTCACGAATTTAGCGAGACAGATTTACGCGGTGTATCACAACGACGGGAATGGATCGTTCAGCTATCGGAGTCTGGAGACAGGGCTGGGCGTATTGTCGGCGGGCAGTTCCGGGTGGGGGATGCGGCTGGAGGACTTCAACAACGACGGATGGAAGGATCTGTTCGTGGCGCAGAGCCACGTGATGGACAACGTAGAAAAGGTGGATCCTTCGCTGCATTACCTGGAAGCGCCACTGTTCGCGTTGAATCACGAGGGCCGGTTCGAACGCGCCGATGCCGGGACGGATGTTCCGGTGGCGGGGCGCGGGGCAGCGTTCGGTGATCTCAATAACGATGGCTGGATGGACGTGGTAATGACGGTGCTGGGCGGGCGTCCCATGCTATTTCGCAATCGCGGCGGGAGCGAGCACTGGCTGACTATCGGGCTGCACGGGGTTCGGAGTAGCCGGGACGGATTTGGAGCACGAATCGAAGTGAACGGGCAATGGCAGTACGCGAACTCGGGCGGGAGCTATCTTTCGGCAAGCGATAAACGAGTGCACTTCGGTTTGGGAGCGGCTGATACGGCGACGGTCGAGATCTGGTGGCCGTCCGGGGTAGATCAGAAAGTGGGGAAGGTTCGGACGGACCAGTTTCTCGAGGTGACAGAAGAAGGGCGGCTTCGATGATTGGCGTCGTGCTCTCGCTCGGCTTGGCGTGGCAGGCAGTATCGCCGGACGTTGTGGAGCATGTGAAGGCGGGGATCGCGGCGCAGAAGGCGGGCCAGATGCAGCAAGCCATTAGCGAATTCAAGAAGGTGACAGAGCTTGCGCCGACTCTGCCGGCGGCGTTTGTGAACCTAGGTGCGGCGTACATGGAGACGCGCGACTATGGGGCGGCGATACCGCCCTTGAAGAAGTCGCTCGAGCTGAAGCCCGATTTGCCGGGAGCGCAACAGATGCTGGGGTACGCGCTGCTGAGCGAAGGATACCCCGCGGAGGCGATTCCTTACCTGGAGAGCGCGCATGCGGTGGACGCACTCGGTATTGCGCAGGTGCGAATAGGCAAGTTCAACGAGGCGATCGCAAATCTTACGGCAGCGCTTGCGCAACGTCCGAACGATCCGGAAGTGTTGTACTACCTGGGCCGGGCGGCGGGGCTGCTATCGCAAGGGGCCAATAACGGGCTTGAGGAGCGGTACGCGGATTCGGCCCGCGCACATCAGGCGCTGGCGGAGAACTATGCGGTGCTGCGGCAGATTCCCGAAGCCGAGAAGAACTATCGCGAAGCGCTGCGGGTGCAGCCGGATGCGCGAGGCATTCACCTGGAGCTAGGGCAGTTGTACGCCAAGGGGTCCGACTGGGTGAAAGCGGAGGTGGAGTTCCGGGCGGAGACGAAGCTGCAGCCGGGCGATGCGGAGTCGGCGTACTGGCTAGGGAATGCGTTGCTAGAACAGGGAAAAGTGAAGGAAGCGCTTAGCGAACTGGAGCGCGCTGACCGGTTACGAGGCCGCATGCCGGAAACGCTGTACGCGCTGGGCAAGGCGAATTCGCTGAGCGGAAACGGCGCGGGAGCGGAGGCGGCATGGAAACAGCAACTCGCGGTGGAGAACTCCGGATCGTTGGCGGCGCAAGCACACTTCGGCCTGGCGAATCTTTACCGTAAGCAGGGGAAAGCGGCGGAGGCGGCGAAAGAGATGGAAGAATACAAGCGGCTTGGAGGCGGGACCAAATGAAAAACGGGTCTGGATTGCTCCAGACCCGTTTGAGTTTAAGCTGTGTTCGAGTGATTTTAGAACGACAGCCGTAGAGCGAACTGAACGAGCCGAGGCAGGTTCTGTTGGGTTGTGATCTGACCGAATGAGGAAGAGCCCAGGGCTTGCCCCGGATATCCGAACTGCACACGGTTGAAGATGTTGAAGAACTCGGCCCGGAATTGCAGAGTGGCTTTGCCTTCGGGAGCGATGGGGAAGCTCTTGAAAGCGGAGAAGTCCCAGTTAGCGATGCCAGGGGACCGCAGACTCGGGTCTGTGCGGCCTTCGTCGCCGAAGGTGAATGCTGCCGGCTGCACGAAGCACGAGGTGTTGAAGTACTCGTCAAGCCGAGCCGTGATCGAGCCAGGAGTGGATTTGTTACAGCCGGAGACCACGTTTGGACGCTGGCTGCCGCTGCCCGGAGAGTTGGCGTTGTTGGTGTTGGTGGTGATGTGGAGCGGGAATCCGCTTTGCAGCGTTGTGACGCCCTGCACACCCCAACCGCCGAGCGCGGCATTAACAAAGCCATTGGAGTGGGCCATGTATTTGCGGCCTCTGCCGACGGGGATGTCGAGAACGTAGCTGACTACCAGCCTGTCAGGCGTATCGAACGAGGCGAGTGATTTTTCGGCTTTGAGGTTATTCCAATCCTGGATACCGCCAGTTCCGCCCGCTTCCAACCAGCTGGTGACCGTGTCGGTGTCGCTGATCAACTTGGCATGAGTATAGGCGACGAGGATTGAATTACCACCGGAGAAGCGCTTCTCGGCTTTGACCTGAAGAGATTCGTATGTGGAGTTGCCGATTCCTTCACCGGCGAAGTTCACACCGTTGTATTCCGGGAAGGGACGAAGTAACTGACTTCGCTGCACGGTGGGCTGGGACAACGGCGATCCCGAAGAGGTTACGAGTCCGTAATAGGGATTCGCGACGTTTTGGAGGAGCGCGTTTCCGAGCGAGAGGTACTGATCAGGCAATTGATCAATCTGCGGCGAGTCGATGGGCAGGTGCGTGCCTTTGGCACCACCGTAGGCGACGTCGACAAGGAAGCCGTTGCCGAGCTGCTGTTGCACATCGACGTTCCACTGCTGGGCATAACCGTAGCTATTGTTCAGGATATTTTCAGTTACGCCAGTTCCAAGCAGCGTTTGAGCGTACCCGGGGGTGCGGCCGGGGGGTGGAAGAATTCCGCCGGGGAAAGGATTCTTGATCGTATTGGATCCAGTGCCGACTACGGGACTGGTGGCGCTACAACCGCCGTTCGTATAACAAGCGGGGACGCCGGTGAACACGGATTCGAGGACGGGCGTCGAGTAGCTGTTGATCGGATCGTTATTCGGACTGGTGTCCCACGCGACATCGTTGGGCAGCCAGAAGATTCCATAACCTGCGTGGAGGACGGTTTTCTGGGCCAACTGGTAAGCCGCGCCAGCGCGGGGGGCAAACTGTTTCCAGTCCGGCCGGATGCCGCTGCGATAGCTGTTACCGGGTGAGTTGACGAGATCGACGTTGCCGGGCGCAGTGATGCCCGCCGCGGCAAGTACCGCGTTGTCCTGTGTCGGGTTGAAGTACGAGATGCGATTGAAGCGCTCAGTCCAAGGGCCAGAGTGTTCCCAACGCAAACCGAGAGTCAGGGTGAGTTTCGGCGTCAGATGCCAGTTATCGTTTGCGAAGAGCGCCGGATAGTACTGCTGCGCAGCGACGAGTGCCGGGCTGCTGGCGTTACCACCCGACGGATAACCAAGCAGGAAGGTTGCGATTCCGAGCCCACTGCCAGCGGTATTGTTTGCATTCGCCGCGGTCAGGTCCGGATTGAAGTTGAAAACACCGGTGGGAACGTTTGTCTGAGCGTAGTTGTGAGTCATGCGCATGAACTCACCACCAAACTGGAAGGTATGGTTGCCGAGGATTTTGGTTACCGTATCGGCGATGCGGTAGTTATCATTGCGGTCGATAATCACGCTGCCGGCGCCCTGGCTACCGAAGGTGTTGTTGGTATCGAAGCCGTTGATGACGGGGACCGGAAGATCTCGGAATATAGCCTGCGTGTTGTTGGCGGCGGGCCAGCCGAGCTGGGTCAGATCGTAGCCGAGGGTTTCGGGAATGCGATTGTAATCAAAGCGTTGATAGCTGACTCGCAACTCATTAATCGTGGTGGGCGTGAAGGAGTAGGTGTCGCCCAGGACGAAGTTGTTGGTGTTGAATGTTTCCGTGCAGCGGTCCTGGCAAACGCCATTGCCAAAGGGATCAGTGGGCAGGTTCAAATTGCCCCAGTACGTATAGCGTGCTGTGACGTGCTGCTTTTCTGAAATGTTCTGGTCGATGTGGACCACCGTCTGGTTCTGGTTTCCACCTTGTTTTCCATTCTCGATCCAGTTGCCGACACCGAATGCATTGCCGGACGCGTTGGGCGCTGGATAGAGGTTGAGGAGTTTGACCGAAGTGGGGTTAATGCGAGTTGTGGGAATCACATTTCCCGCAAACTGAAGACGGCTGCCTTGTGCCTCCCCAGGAGCGCACTGCCGAGGATAACCGGGGCCCGTTCCGCAAGTGGTTAGGGGATCGTAGACATTCACACCCTGGGCGGCAGCAAGACTGGACAAATCGCCATTCCGCTCTGCGGCATCCGGCACGGTTTCGGTGTAGGACTGGCCCTGGCGCAGACGGAAGCCTTCATAGTTCACGAAGAAGAAGGTCTTGTTTTTGCCGTTGTAGATCTTCGGGATAAACACCGGGCCGCCGACATTGAAACCGAACTGATTCTGTGTGAAGGCGCCGCGGGGAGTTCCGTTTTTGTTGCTGAAGAAGTCGTTCGCATCGAGGTCGCGGTTCCGCAAAAACTCATAAGCGGTACCGTGGAGATCGTTGGTGCCTGACTTGGTTGTAAAGTTCACGACACCACCGGCGAACCGGCCGTATTCAGGCGAAAGATTATTGGTTGCAACCTTGAATTCCTGCAGCGAATCCTGGGTTGGAATCAAAGCAGTGATGTTGATGTAGCTGCCATTCACAGGCGATCCGTCGAGCCACACCATACTCTGGTTGGCCATGCCGCCGCCGATCTGGTAGTTGCCCCAAGCAAACGGGTTCTGGCCGTTCGGATTCGACATCGAACCGCCTTGCGGAACGACGGAAGGCGAAAGGGCGACCAGATTGAGCGGATTGCGGCCATTCAGCGGCAATTCGACCGTCTTGCGCTCATCAATAACCGTGCCAAGCGAAGTTGACTCGGGCGTCAGCAAAGGCGTTTGGGCAGTGACCTCGACGGTCTGATTGACGGCGCCGACCTCGAGAGCGAGATCGATCTTGCTGGTCGTCTGAGTTTGCACGTTGACCGGTGACCGGACGATCCGCTTGAAGCCGGGCTTCTCGACCGAGACCGAGTAATTGGCGGGTGCGACGTTAACGAACTGATAGAGACCGTCCGCGTTGGTGGTCTCCGTCCGCTTTTCATTGGTTCCGAGATTGGTAAGAACAACTTCGGTATTGCCGATCGCCGCCCCGGAAGGGTCGGTGACGTTTCCAACTACTGAACCGAAAGTTGATTGAGCGTTGAGATGGGGAACGACTGACAGCAAAGCAGCGATCGTCCCCAAAAGACACAAACATAGTGGCTTTCTTAACATGAAAAAAGTACCCCTGCTGCATTGCAGTTTATCAGGGTTGAGGTGAGTAGTTCAGCTGGTGTTGCCGAGGATCCTGGTATTTGGTACATCTCCGTGGAGGATATGAAACGAACGAGTGTACTGCTTGCCTTGAGCTGCGCGGCGGTGGCGATCGCTCCGGCAGCGTTCGGTTTCGCAGGCGCGCTCGGGATTTTTAGCGCTCACCGGGATGTGGGCATCACGCCCGAGAAAGGTAGTGTAATGTTCGACGCGGCCCGGAAGAGCTACCGGGTAACGGGCGGGGGCGCCGACATCTGGTCAAGGGCGGACGCATTTCAATTCGTTTACAAACGCGTATCGGGAGATGCGAGTTTAACGGCGGATGTGCAGTTCGAAGGCAAGGGAGTGGAAGAGCATCGGAAGGCGGCGCTGATGTTTCGACAGAGCCTGACGGCGCACTCGGCTTACGCGGATGCGGCCGTGCATGGAGACGGCCTGGCTTCGCTGCAGTACAGGCCAACGGAGAAAGCGGAGACGCTCGAGGTTCGATCTGACGTGAAGGGTCCGATGCACATACGGATCGAGCGGCATACGGATCAATTCACGATTTCAGCCGGCGTTCCAGGCCAGCCGATGCGGACAAGCGGGCCGGTGACGGTTCACCTTTCGGATCCGGTTTATGTCGGGTTGGCGGTATCATCGCATAACGCTGGCGTGCTTGAAACGGTCGTGTTTTCAAACGTCCAGCTCGAGGGCGGTAGGGCAGAAGCCGGTTCCCGAAACTTTGCGTTGCTTCGGTGACGGCCGATCCTCTCATCTAATTGCGCCAGTTTGGGGCCGCTGACTGCGCCGTGTTGGCGCGCGATGGGAGGCTTGTGAGGAGGCGCGATGCATTACCCAGCATTTTTGAAAGTGTGCGTACGACACGGAGCAGTACTGCTGATTCTGGCAGAGACCGCGAACCTGTGCTGCTTCGGCCAGGCAAACGTTGTGACCTATCACAACGACAACTTCAGGACGGGCCAAAATCTGACAGAGACGATTCTCACGCCGGCAAACGTCAAGGCGTCGACGTTCGGGAGATTGTTCACGGTTACGACCGATGGGAAAGTCGATGCGCAGCCGTTGCATGTATCGAATTTGCAGATGCCGAATAGCGGCGTTTACAACGTCGTGTTCGCGGAGACCGAACACGACAGCGCGTACGCGTTCGATGCGAACAGCGGGAGATTGTTCTGGCGCGTGTCACTGCTGAAGCCGGGCGAGAGAACGTCGGACCCCCGGAATTGCGGGCAGGTGACGCCGGAGATCGGGATTACCGCCACGCCGGTCATCGATATGAGCGCCGGGCCGCACGGGACGATTTATATGGTCGCGATGAGCCGGGACGCGGCGGGCAACTACGAGCACCGGCTGCACGCGCTCGACGTAACGACCGGGGCGGAGGAGTTCGGCGGGCCGGTGACGATAGCGGCGAGCTATCCGGGTTCGGGTGCGAACAGCAGCAACGGGCGGGTGATCTTCGATGCGAAGCAGTACAAGGCGCGGGCCGGACTTCTGCTGCTGAACGGAGTGGTTTATACGAGTTGGGGTTCGCACTGCGATATTGGACCGTACACGGGCTGGATGATGGGATACGACAGGCTCACATTGCGGCAGACGAGCGTCTTTAATTTCGCGCCAAACGGGAGCGAAGCAGCGCTCTGGAACAGCGGAGGCGGACCGGCGGGCGATCTGGTCGGGAACATCTTCGTGGCGGTCGCGAACGGCACCTTCGATACCGCACGAAGCGCGCAAGGATTCCCGAGCCGGGGCGATTACGGGAATGCATTTGTGAAATTGAGTCTCCAGAACGGAACACTCAACGCCACGGACTATTGGACAATGTATAACTCGGACAGCGAATCGAACAACGACATCGACCTGGGCTCGGGCGGGCTCATGCTGCTGCCGGATGTACGAGACGCAAGCGGGGCGGTGCGGAAGCTGGCGGTCGGGGCAGGTAAAGACTCGAATTTGTATGTTGTGGATCGCAATAACATGGGCAAGTACGATGCTGCCGGGGATGCGACGATCTATCAACAATTGAATGGGGCGCTGCCGGGCGGCGTGTTTTCGAGTCCGGCTTACTTCGAAGGCCATGTTTACATCGGGCCGGAGGGCAGTCCGATCCAGGGTTTCGAAGTTGTGAACGCGAGACTCTCGGCGTTTTCGGCGACGAGCCACGCTTTCAATTACCCCGGGGCTACCCCAAGTATTTCGGCTGCGGGAAGCGCGAACCCGATTCTATGGGCAGTTGAGAACAGCAATCCCGCTGTGCTGCATGCGTACGACCCGATAAATCTTGCGACGGAGTATTACAACAGCAATGAGGCGGGCCCGGCACGCGATCGCTTCGGGGCGGGGAACAAATACATCACGCCCACGATCGCGAATGGCGAGGTTTTTGTGGGAACGACGAACAGCGTCGCCGTGTTCGGGTTGCTGCCGCCGGCGAGGGTGGCGAATGGCGAGCACACGATCACGAGCCAGTTCAGCACGCTGGTGTTGACCGACCCTGGGTCATCAGGCACAGCCGGCACAGTGATTACCGAAGCGGCGCTTACGGGAGCGACGAATCAGAAATGGACGTTCAGTTCTAATGGCGCGTTTTACACGATTCGGAATGCTTCGAGCAATCTCTTCATGGCCGATCCAGGCGGTTCGAAGGCGCGAGGAACGCAACTGGAACAGCAGCCGGGTAGTGGTTCCGATGCACAGTTGTGGTCCTTGCAGCCGTCGGGTTCGGGATATGTGATTCGGAACAAGGCGAGCGGGCTTGTGGTGGACGATAGCGGTTTTAGCGTGAAGTCCGGTACGGGTATGCAGGTGTGGGCCGCGAGCGGGAATAGCAATCAAGCCTGGATCGTGGAATAGCGGGCGAGGATCAGTCGGGTTCTTTGAGCACAACTACGGCGCCGCGGCTCCCCGGACCCTTGCGAACCGGAACGAGAACCCGGGCGAAAGGATCCCGGCCATGGCCGCGGCGTCTAAACCAGCGGCGGAGAGAACTGAGAAGTCTGCGGAACTGGTTTGAGTTCAAGGCTGCTCCTTGGAAGCGGAATCCATGGTTTCAGGATTGCCTACCAGGCCGTAGGTGGTCCACAGGCGCTGGAGGTGCTTGCGTTCCTTCTCATCAGCGGTTGAAAAGAAGCGAGCGCGATCGAATCGATGATGAGCGATGGCGTACTCCATACAACGGAGGTTCTGCTGAATGCGGCGCTGTGTTTCCACGACTTCGGCGGGCAGTTCGGACTGAGAATCTTCGGTCACGGCTAAGAAGTCCGGTGATTTGCGCCGAGCGGACGCGGAAAGCCACTGGACTCCGAAGTCTTCGATGAGGCCGGCGACTTCGGCCACGGCAAATCGAAGGAAGGAGAACCATCCGCGCCGACGATGTTCTTCGGCGGCCTGGTCGAATACAGCCATCATTTCGGCTTCGAACAGGACCCGGTGGTCTTTCGGGTACAACTTGAGGAGAAGTCCGTAGGCGCGTGTCAAAGTCAGGCCTCCCTTACTTTCAAGCGAGCGGCACCTGCTCGCGTTAACTGCTTCATGCGCTCGAGTTCCGCGCGAAGGCTGCGTACGCCGGCCTGGGTCAGCCGGTAAGCCTGCTTGTCGCGCGAGGTGTCCGGTTGAGGAGATCGCTCGATGAGGCGCGTTTCAAGGAGCCGCCGGAGAGCGCCGTAGAGGGTTCCCGTGCTTAGAACGACACGGCCGTCGCTGAGCTGTTCGATGTCTTTCAGTAAAGCGTAGCCATGCCGGGGTTCCTCGGCGAGACTCATGAGGATCAGGAGTACGGGCTCGGTAAGAGGGCCCTCGACAGGTTGCGAGGTGACATGTCGCATGACGCCATATTAAGCCAGACAGCAATAGTTGTCAAGAGCGACGGAGCGGCCACAGTCAGGCGCGGCGATCGCAGTCAGGGTATGAGCAGGATTTTGCCGATGTGTTGGCTGGTTTCCATACGCTCGTGCGCACGCCAAGCCTCGGCCAGGGGAAAGGTCGCATCAATCACAGGCCGGATGAACTGTTTAGGAGGGAGCAGCGGCCAGACTTCTTTACGGAGCGCGCGTGCGACCTCGCCCTTTTCATCGGGGGTTCTGCTGCGCAGGGTAGATCCGATGACTCGGGCGCGCTTATGCAAGAGCTGCGCAAGGTCGAGCTCTCCACATCGGCCGCCCTGAGCTGAGATGATCGCGATGCGTCCTTCGGTTGCGAGAGCGTCGAGGTTTCGGGCAAGGTAAGGGCCGCCTACGATATCGAGAACGACGTCAACACCGCGGCCGGCGGTGAAGCTTTTGATTTCGGCAACAAAGTCCGATTGACGATAGTTGATGGCGTGCTGAGCGCCGAGCTGCAGACAGACGTCGCGCTTGGCGTCGGATCCGGCGGTAGCTACGGGGACGGCTCCCCAGGCCCGTGCCAGCATGATGGCGGTCGTGCCGATACCGCTGGTCCCTCCATGCACGAGCACAGTCTCGCCGAGCTTGAGGGAGGCGCGCGTAACCAGGTTGTCGAACACGGTGAAGATGTTCTCGGGCAGAGTAGCGGCTTCGATCTCTGTCCAGTTTTCCGGAATCGGGAGCAGTTGCTGCTGCGGCGCGGCACAGAACTCGGCGTATCCGCCGCCGGCGAGTATGGCACACACCCGATCGCCGGGAAGGTATTGGGTAACGCCGGGGCCGACCAGGTCGACAAAGCCCGCTACATCCAGTCCCGGGAGGTCCGAAGCACCGGGAGGCGGCGCATATTTGCCTTGCCGTTGCAGTGTGTCGGCGCGGGCAACACCGGCAGCGCTCACCCGGATGACGACTTCGCCGGGACCGGGCATGGGCTTGGGTCTCTCGACGGGGTTCAAGACTTGAGGGCCGCCGAAACCGGCGATCTCGATGGCGATCATGGCTGCTGAGCTTCTCCGGGAATAGACAAACGTAGCAAGCGAAATCGAGCGACCAAGATCCAGCGAGCGGACGAGAGCCGGAGGCTACCTTGAAACGCTTCCCGAGGGAGCGGATCCAACGGACGTCATGAAAGCTGCGTTTCTTATCGGCCGAATTCTGTTTGGCGGATTCTTCCGGCAGAACGGCATTAACCATCTCAAGAATCATGAGCAAATGGCGCCTTACGCCGGCTCGAAAGGGATTCCAAATCCCCACCAAGCAGTGCTTGCTTCGGGAGTCTTGCTGACGCTTGGCGGGGCGAGCATTCTGCTGGGGATCAAACCGAAGATCGGCGCTGTTTCAAGAATGGCTTTTCTGGCAGTTGCTTCCGGAATGATGCATGATTTCTGGAATGCGCCGGACCCCGGCAGCAAACAAGGGGACCTGAGTCACTTCAGCAAGAACCTGGCATTGCTGGGCGCGGCACTGGCGCTGGCGGGCATGAAGGAACCTTGGCCGGCGAGCTTTGGCAGCAAGTTCGGTTAGAGCAATTAGAGGCGGCGCGCGCCGAAAAACCGCATACAATAATTCGTTGGCGGAGGATCAGCGTGATTCAAACCATCACGATCGAGCGCGAGTACGGGAGCGGTGGCGGTGCGATTGCGAAGAAGCTCGCTTCGAAACTAGGCTGGACACTCTGGGATGAAAAGATCACGCAGGAGATTGCAAAACGGCTCAAGTGTGATGTCCGATCCGTCGAAATGCGCGAGGAGCGGCCGGATTCGACCTTCTACCGGCTGATGAAGATCTTCATGCGAGGGAGTTATGAAGACCGGTTCTCGGGTGCGGGTACAGAACTGCTGGATGCGGAAGGTCTATCGAGATTGTTCGAGAAAGTAATTACGGACGTCGCAGATCGCGGGCCCTGCGTCATTGTAGGGCGGGCGGCTCCCTGGTTTCTTCGGGAACGTAAACACCATATGGGGCTGTTTATCTTCGCACCATACGAAGAGAAGATGCGGCGGCTGCAGGCGCTCGGTAAAAGTGAGAATGAAGCGGATGATCTCCTGGGACAGGTAGATGCAGATCGCGCCGTGTTTGTGAAGCGGTATTACGGGAAGAACTGGCCGCAGCGCGATCTGTATCACTTGATGATCAATTCGGTGATCGGTGACGAGGCCGTGATCGACCTCGCGCTTCGTGAGATGGATATTCTGAACCAGCAGGGCTGAAGGCTACTTCGATCCCTGACCCTGCTTATCCTTTTCCTCCAGATCCTCTTCAACAGTGTCGAGATCACCTTCAGCCTGCGAAGGAACGGGGCGCTCGGTAGCGGCAGCGTCCTTGTCGGGTTGAGTGGATGTTTTTTCTTGCTCGCTCATACATGGTTAGAAGGTTCCGGCAATTGTAAGTTTCAGGCGGTTGCGAATTTGAAGACTGTAGTGCCGTGGTAGCGGGCACCGGCTTTCAATTCGCTCGAGGGGAACTCGGGGTGATTCGGCGAATCGGGAAAATGCTGGGTCTCGAAGCACATGCCGGTGCGGAATCCGTAGACTACTCCACCTTTGCCGGTAACGGAGCCATCAAGATGGTTGCCGGTATAGAACTGCAGGCCGGGCTGGGTGGTGAGCACCTCGAGTACGCGCCCGGATTGCTCATCGAAGGCGCGGGCGGCCGGCGAGAGAGCGTTCCCATTGCGGCTTAAGACGTAGTTGTGATCGTAGCCGATGCCGATTGCGAGCTGCTCGTCAGGGTCGTTAATGCGGTCTGCGATTCTCATCGGCTTGCGGAAATCGAAGGGAGTGCCTTCCACGGACCGCAGTTCGCCGGTCGGAATCTGATGCTCGTTCACGGGAGTAAAACGGTCCGCGTGAATAGTAACTGTCGAGCCGATTATTTTGCCGGTTGCTTTGCCTGACAAATCGAAGTAGGAGTGATTAGTGAGATTGAGTACTGTGTCTTTGTCCGTGGTGGCGTTGTAGTCGAGGCGAAGCTCGTTCTCTTCGGTGAGGGTGTAACGAACGGTGACGCTGAGATTTCCGGGATAACCTTCTTCGCCGTCGAGGCTAAGATACTTCAGCTCGAGTGCGGGTTCAGCGGCGGACTCGATCTCCTCAGCGTCCCAACGTTTCTTGTCGAATCCGATGGCCCCGCCGTGAAGAGAGTTTTCTCCTGCGTTACGCGATAGTTTGTAGACCGTTCCGTTGAGTTTGAATTTGGCGTCGGCGATACGGTTCGCGTAGCGACCGACCAGTGCGCCGAAGTATGGATTCTTTGCGAGATAGCCCGCAAGTGTGTCGAAGCCAAGGACGATATCGCCAAAGTTGCCCTCGCGATCGGGCGTGAAGAGATTTACCAGACGGCCGCCGTAATTGGTGATCCGGGCTTCGATTCCGTTCGAGTTTCGAAGTGCGAATAAAAAGACAGGCTCGCCTGATTGGAGAGCGCCCCACTGCTGCTTATGTATGCCGGTCATGTATCTTGATGAATTCTACCCGGGGACAAAAGTATCAGAAAAACATCTGCAGCGACGATCTTCCTAAGTGCTTTTCTGCTGTTTGCGGTGGAGCCACTCGTTGCCAGGCGCATTTTGCCGTGGTTCGGCGGATCGGCGGCAGTATGGTCCACGTGCCTGGTGTTTTATCAGCTTGCGCTGTTGGGCGGCTACAGCTATGCGCATCTGCTGACGCGGAAGTTCAGCCAGAGTGGGCAGGCGATCATTCACATAGCGCTGCTTGCGACGTCGCTGCTCGCTTTGCCGATCGGCCCGGGGAATTTCTGGAGGCCGATACAGGCTGCGCATCCCGCATGGTTGATTTTCGCGATGCTGACGGCAACGGTCGGGCTGCCGTTCGTGGCGCTTTCGGCCACTAGTCCGCTGCTACAGACCTGGCTGGCGGGGATGGGATCGAAGACGCCGTACCGGATGTTCGCTCTTTCCAATGCTGCGTCGCTGGCCGCCCTGATCGCTTACCCATCCATAGTAGAACCGCTGTTGGGGACGCGAGCGCAGAGCGTGGAATGGTCGTTTCTTTACGGTCTATTCGCAGTGCTTTGTGGGACGGTAGCCTGGTACATCCGGAGCGCGCCCGTGGTGCGAGCGCAGGAAGAGGAAGAACCGGAGCGTACGGCGAGTTCGCGCAAGCTTTGGTGGTTCGGGCTGGCAGCATGCGGCTCGATGCTGCTGCTCTCGGTAACCAATCACATCAATCAGAACGTCGCGGCGGTGCCACTGCTCTGGGTCTTACCGCTCTCGACGTATCTCCTGACTTTCGTGTTCAGCTTCGGATGGCTCAATCTTTACAGGCGTTCGCTGTGGATACGCTTGTTGGCGTTCGCGCTGGGCATTCTGGGGTACGCCATCTATAACATCAACTCGCTGATTGCCATTCCGGTGAGTTTGCCGATATTTCTGGGTGGCCTGTTCATCTGTTGTCTGTTCTGCCATGGTGAGTTGAATCGACTGCGGCCACGGCCAGCGGAACTGGCGATTTTTTATCTGTTGATTGCCGCGGGAGGCGCAGCGGGTGCCGTGTTCATAGGACTGGCGGTGCCCCGCATGTTTGCCGGCGTGTACGAACTTCCGGTGACGCTTGTATTCACTGCTCTGCTGGCGCTAGGACTCACGTGGGAGGAAAAAGCGTGGGCACCTGTAGGGTTATGGATCGCAGTTACCGCCTGCATGGTGGCTGTGACGGTGATGAACATAAGGGCTTATCACGAGAATGCGCTCTCGGTGGTGCGCAGCTTCTATGGTTCCTTGAGAGTGGTACAGACGCCGCATGCGGGACCGGATCAGCAGCGCATTCTGTTCCATGGCACGATCGAGCACGGAGCACAGTTTTTGCAGGCGCCGCGGCGTTCGCGACCGACGACGTACTATGGACCGGAATCAGGCGCCGGGATCCTGCTCAGGGAGTGCTTCAGCGGTCCGAAGCGCGTGGGGGTAGTCGGCTTAGGCGTGGGGACAGTGGCCGCCTACGGCCGGGCAGGCGATGAATATCACTTTTACGAAATCAATTCTCAGGTGGTGGACATTGCGCAATCTTTATTTTTCTATCTGCGTGAAAGTCCGGCGGCAGTGCGGATCACGACGGGAGATGGACGGCTGGCACTCGAACGAGAAAACGCAGCACGGTTCGACGTGCTGATGCTCGATGCGTTTTCCGGGGACGCGATTCCGGTTCATCTGCTTACACGGGAAGCGCTTGCTCTCTATAGGCGGCATGTTATACAGCAAGGCGTCATCGCGTTCCACGTGTCGAATGATTTTCTCGATCTTGCGCCCATAGTGGCCGCGCTGGCGAAGGATGCGGGGTACCGCGCCGTGCTGGTGCATAATCACGAGGATCAGGATGAAGATATTTTGCCGGCGGACTGGGTGCTGGTGACGAACAACGAGTCGGTACTCGACAACACCTCGATCCGGGTGCATAGCAAGCCGATAAACGAGCGCAACGAACTCCGGCTATGGACGGACGATTACAACAACCTGCTGGAAGTGTTCAAGGCAGCGACACTGCAGAGATGATCCGGGGAACGTTAGTCAGCGGACGGGGTTCGGTCTTGGTGGACGGCCGAGGACAAGGAAGACTGCGAGCGCGATGCCTGGGAGAAGACAGAGGACGTAAGCAATCAGCCAAGGCCACATTGTGAGGTGCCGGCAAATCAGCGGAACGAGTTCGGTAACGACCAGCACGCACCAGCCGATCCAAAGCAAAACGGTGATCAGAATTGTGACGGGCGTCTTGGGTATGCGCGGTATCAAGTGGATGCCCGCGCTTTGGAGATAGGACCTCGTCCGCGGAGCGACAGGACGCGACGCGGACGGTCGTCGCTGACGGGCTTGGTGCGGATGGGGCGCTCCTGAAGGATGAGGTCGCTTGCCTGAACCAGCCGTTCAGCGTGGAACCAGCGCTGAAATGGCCACTCATGCAGGACGTTGCAGATGGCAACCAGGCTCATGCCCTGATGGTGAGCCATCCAGCAGCGAATGACTTCGCCTTTGCGCGGCAGGAAGCCGCGACTGGGCGACTCCGAGTAGTCCAGGGATTCGTAGAAACCAAATTCGGTCAGCCATTTGTTGCGGCGCATGCGGGCGAGGTTCTTCAGCGAATTCAGTGGATCGACCATCAAGGCCAGACAACTCGAATAAGCGGAGATCACGAGGGAGCCGGATCGGGCTACGTTCAACGCGAGACCAGGGACCCCGAAGGCAGAGTATTGATAGTTGCCCTCGGCGTCGGTTTTGCGGTACGCCGCTTCTGAGATGCCCCAGGGAACGCGGTGCCTGATACCGTAGGCGCGCTGGGCGCGCACGGCGGAGCGAACGGCGCGGTCGAGCAGAGTATTCGGGTGCGATCTCATCCAGAGCACAGGCATGAGGTATTCGAACATCGTGCCTGTCCAGGAGATCAAGGTGGTCTCACCTTCGCAGACCGTGTGCTGGCGGCCGAGGCGGAACCAGCCGTCCTGAATCAAGTCTTCTTTGGCGACCGCAATAAAGGTTGCCGTCCTGGCTTCAGAGGCGAGGAGGTCATAACAGGACTGGTTAAGCGAATCTTTGGCGACATCGTGGCCGATCGAGAGGAGGTTGCGGTTGCGGTTGACGAGCGAGGAGAAGCCCATCTCGTCGGCCATGCGGTCGCAGGTGGAGGCGAG
Source organism: Terriglobia bacterium (assembly GCA_963723645.1). Classification (GTDB taxonomy): domain Bacteria; phylum Acidobacteriota; class Terriglobia; order Bryobacterales; family Bryobacteraceae; genus Bog-105. The sequence continues at coordinate 309,979 of CAVRRR010000001.1, read as the reverse complement.
GTTCTCGAGGCGCGCGGCAAGTGCCTGGATGCGATCGCGGCAGGCGGGAAGCTCAGCGCGAAGACGATAGACGAGTTCGAGTACAGGCGCCGAAGCATCGGGCTTGCGAGTAAAAGCGAGAAGCTGTTCATCAAACTCGACGAAAAATCCGGCGGCGTTCTGCGGAGTGAGCGCCTTATCGGGGATCTCGATGCCGCTTGCCGGCTCGCGAAGGAGCGCATACTCGGGCAGGAACCAGGGCATGAACTGTCGGACGGCGTCGCGGAGCGCTTCTAGCCGGGCGCGCAGTTCAAGCGGCCAGGAGACATGCTCTTTAGGGGCCGCCGCTTTGTCAAGAGTAAGCGAGCCAGTATCGAACTTGACGAGATCGGGTAACCACATCGGGCTACCGTGCAGCTTGAGGATAGCGGCAAGAGCGGGAGGCGCGACTCCCTTGCCGAGCGTCCGGAGGTGATCGGCGATGCCAGCGAGGGCGTTGTCGTTGATGACGGGTTTGCGCAGAAGTTCCCGGCAGCCTTCTTTGAAACTCCAGAAGGAGGCGATGAGATTGCCGCTATCGACGGTGGAGATGAAGGGCGGGTCGAGGGGCTTAAGCGAGATGTTGTCGTACCAGTTGAGGAAGTGTCCCATGTACCGCTGCAGTTTAGGAAGAGTCTGCAGAGTCAACTCGTTCTGGAGAACAAATTCCGGGAGCGTGAGATAACCGAATTCGAGAGCGGCCTGACGCGAATTAAAAAGCAGGCCGAGATTGGTTGGGGAAAGACGTTCGGCGATGCGATAGGGCTGCTCCTGCACGTTATCGGGGATCAACCAGTGATTCTTTTCGTTGCTGAACTCGGCGAAATAGCGCCAGGTTCGCAGAGCTACTGCGCGAAGGAACAGGCGGTCCTCTTCGGAGAGGTCATGCACTTCATGCGGCGAGCGGTTGAGCCAGGTGGAGATCAGTTTCGAACAGGCCCACAGGACGAGAAAGGGTAATGCATACGGCGCGGCATGCGGTCTGAGCAAGAGGCACAGGCCGATGATCACCGCTACCAGCGGCACCCAATCGAGGTACATGTCAACAGGGGTTCGCTTACGGATTCCCAGCTCGGCTTCGGTGGCGGTCTCCCATTCGAGGAGCCGCGTGTGGGTGATGGAGCTTCGGATTACAGTTCTGACGATAGCGTCTAACGCAACAAGCGCCTGATGAGCAAGGAAAGCAATATTGAGGACGATGCTGACATGCGAGGTAGCGAAATCGTTGAGCGAATCGCGCAAGGACATCCAATTTTTGGCAGAGGCGGAACGAACGACCGCGAAGATCAACCGGAAATAGATCGGCAGGAAGAGGAGAGCAAGCGTGACGAGGGTCCAAAAGCGAGGGCCACCGGGCAGCCAAAACCAGCCTGCTATCAGGAGCAGGAAAGTCGCGGGTTCGACCAGGCTGCGGCGCAGATTGTCTACGATCTTCCAGCGAGAGATGAGCGAAGTAGGATTTTCGACGAGATGACCCGATTCGTCCGGGACTTTGTTGAGGATCCAGCGTACGATCTGCCAATCGCCGCGGAGCCAGCGATGCTTGCGGCGGTTGAAGGCGCTGTAGTGAGACGGGTAGTCGTCGATGACTTCGATGTCGGAGGCGAGACCGGCGCGCGCGTATGCACCCTCGATCAGATCGTGGCTCAGGAGAGCGTTTCGGGGGAAGCGGTGTTCGAGAACTTCGCGGAGAGCGTCGACGTCGTAGATACCCTTGCCAGTGAAGATGGCTTCGCCATAAAGGTCCTGATAGACGTCAGAGATGGCGCGCGAGTAGATATCGAACCCGGTTTGGCCGGAGTAAATGCTGGCCAGACGGGAGCGGGATGCCGAGTGCACGCTGATGCCGACGCGCGGCTGAAGGATGCCATAGCCGCTGGTTACAACTTTCAAATCGGGATCCACTATCGGCCGGTTCAAGGGATGCGCCATAGCACCGATGAGACGTTGTGCCGAACCGCGCGGAAGCTGGGTATCCGAATCGAGAGTGAGGACGTAACGGATGGTGGGTAGCTTCGTGAGATCGCCGGTTTTGACCGGGAAAGGATCGTACACATTGCGCAGCAGTTGGTTGAGGTCGAGCAGCTTGCCGCGCTTACGCTCCCAACCCATCCAGGCGCCTTCCCGAGGATTGTAGACGCGATGCCGGTGAAAGAGATAGAAGCCGCCGAAGGGTTCGGACGCGTAGCGGATGTTCAGCTCGTCGATGAGTTCGATGGCGAGATCGACACGGTGGTCCTGCTCTCCGGCGGGTTCCGCACTGTCGGGCAGATCGGTAAGCAGAGCGTAGAAGATATTCGGGTCGCGGTTCACCAGGTATCGGACTTCCAAATCTTCCACCAGCTGGCGAATCTGCTTCTCATTAATGAGCAGTGTCGGGATGGCGACCATGGTGGCCGATGCGTGATCGACAGCGCGCGAGAAATCGACTTTGGGAAGAGGATGCGGAGTGAGGACCGCCGTGACCAGATAATTGACGAGTTCGACAGCCGATTGAGCGGCGGGTATGAGAAGCAGGAGCGCTCCCGCGATGAGGCCGAGGCCGCCCTGGGTGCGGACGATGCTCATGATGAGCGCTACGACAGTAACGAGAGTGACGATCTCGATGCTGAGAATGTAGACCTCATCCGGAAATCGCCGGAAAAGACGCTGCACAGACGAGCTGAATGAAGGGCGATAGCCGATGCGGCGGAAGAGGTCTTGCGAACCAGGAGTATCGAGCAGGTAGTATCCGACGTGACGCAGGCGGTCGCGAACAGCCTCCGGGCTACTTGGTTCGACGAACGCTTCGCGTGCCGTCTTCACGGCGAGGCGGGCCAACTCGACTTCTTCGACGTCAGAATGAGCAGCAAGTTTGGCAACACGCAAGCGATACTGCTCGCGGCTATCGAAGTCCATGCGGGCATAGACGCCAGCCGGGTCTTCGAGCAAGATGCGATGAATAACGGAAAGCGGCTCGAGGATGCTTCGCCAATCTCGTTCACCGATGAAACGGAGGCTGGTAATAATGCGGCCGACGCCAAACGATGGAGCGTTCTGGCCATTCGAGCGGAAAGCGGCGAGCGCTTTGGGGCCGAGCTCGGCGACCTCCTCGAGCAAAGCGATCTTTAAGGCATCGAGCATGCCGCCAAGTTCGGCCAGGCGGAGCGGCTCGATCTCTCCTATGGCGTTGACGAATTCAGAAAAAACGGTCTCGTTCAGACGGTTATCGACGGCGCCGACAAGGGAGCGAGCGAGAACGAGGACGCGCGGAACCGAATCCTCCTGCGCGGTGCGCACGGCGGGAAGGCGAGAGAGCGGGCGCAGAACATCGTGAACGGATTCGAGATCTGTTCGGATGAGGCGGAAGTTATCGTAGAGCCAACGGAGATCATCAGACGGTTCATCGGAACGAAGGCGGTAGAGCTCGGATTCAAAGGCGGAGAGACGCTTTCGGAGATCGAAATAGATCTCGCGGGGACGCCTCGAACGCCGCCTACCGGGCAGCCAGGAGCAGGAACGGGCACTGGCGATGCCCTGCTCGCGCAATCTGGCGCGGTCACCCTCGCTTAACTCGTTTGGAAGCGCTGGGAGTGTTCCGGGTGCGGCTTGTGCGGGGGTCTCTGCCATGGATCCTATCTGTAGCTCGATGCCTGCAATTCGAACATCTCCGCGTAACGCCGACCGTAGGCCATCAGCTGGTCGTGACTGCCTTCTTCGGCGATACTTCCATTTTCGAGCACGATGATTCTCTCGGCCATGCGGACGGTAGAGAAACGGTGAGAGATGAAGAGGGCCATTTTGCTTTCGGTGAGTTCATTGAAGCGCTCGAAGACTTCGAACTCGGCTTTCGCGTCGAGTGCGGCGGTGGGCTCGTCGAGAATGAGGACCTGCGCTTCACGCAGATAGGCACGGGCGAGGGCCAGTTTCTGCCATTCGCCGCCCGAGAGATCCACGCCGCCCTCAAAACGCCGGCCGAGCATCTGCTCGTAGCGGCGAGGAAGGCGACCAATCACGCCGTCGGCAAGGCTTTTCTGGGCGGCGGAGTGAATACGATTGTCATCGTTTAAGAAAGCGATTCTACCGACGCCGATGTTTTCGCGTGCGGTCATCTCGTAGCGCATGAAGTCCTGAAAGATGACGCCTATCTCTTTACAGAGGTCTTCGACGTTGTAGTCGCGCAAGTCGATCCCATCAAGTAAGACGCGGCCAGCGCTCGGATCGTAGAGGCGGGTCATCAGTTTGACGATCGTGGTCTTGCCTTGGCCATTTTGGCCGATGAGAGCGATGCGCTCGCCGGGTTCCAAGCGGAAATTCAAGCGATCCAGGATGAGGCGTTCGGTGCCAGGGTACTGAAACGAGACGTTCTGGAAATCGAAGCCCTGGCGGATAGGCCGGGGCGCGGGTAAGGCGTTCGGTTTTGAGGTCACGGTGGGCTTCATCTGGAAGAAGGCCAGCAGGTCGGTGAGGAAAAGAGCCTGGTCGGCGATGCTCGAGAGAGTGGAGAAGATCTGGGAGATGTTGCTGGATGCATTCATGACCGCTGTGGTCAACAACGTAAAGTCGCCGACGCTCGTTTGGCCCATGGCGGTCTTGTAAATGATCCAAACGTAGGTTGTGTAGTAGCCGCCGGTGCTGAGAATGGAGAGCGGGGTCGCGGCCACGAGGCGGCGGCGCGAAAGCGCCAGATTTTCGTCGAGAATGCGATTCGAAAGACCCGTGAAGCGATCGGTAAGGAACCTGCTGAGACCGAAGAGCTTGAGTTCTTTCGCGGCTTCCTTGCTGCCTCCGACCTGACGAAGATAATCCAGTTCTCGTTTGGCGGGTGTCTGGCGGAAGTTCAGCGCATAGTTCAGAAATGCAAAGTGGCTTTCGCCGAGGAAGGCCGGAATGAGGCAGACGATCAAGATTAGGAGGAGAAGGGGCGAGTAGTACAGAATGGCGCCGGAGAAGGCGAGGGTGGTGACCACCTGCTGAAATAGGCGGCCGAGGGACTGGATCATCCCGAGCCGGTCGGTGGCCTGCACGCGTGCTCGTTCCAAGCGGTCGTAAAAGACCGGGTTCTCGTAGGCCTGTACATCGAGACCGGAAGCGTGCTCCATCACCTGGATGCTGACGTAGCGGGTGTAGCGGTCCGCGAGGACGCGGTCATAGTAATCGATTACCCGGCCGAAAACGTTACCCGCCACCTGCAGAGCGAATTCGAGCGCCACGAGCCACCACAGTGTGTGGGCGAGGGAAGCGTAAGTGGTTCGGTGGCTGGCAATCGAGATGACATCGTTGATGATGTACTTGCCGACTACAGCGGCGCCAAGGGGAACAAACGACACGATGAGCCGGAAAAGTAGGCCGGCGGTGACGACCCAAGGGCCGGAATCCCAAACGATGCGCAAGACAGGCGGGATGTTTTTGAGAGCCTGAAGACGGTCGCGCCAAGCCTGGGCGGATGTTTGGTTTTTTTCTTCTGTCACGCTGCTCTAAAGGGAGATTGCAGGAGTGAAGAGTGAGCGGGTGTGAAAGGCCGCACAGCCCTCAAGTTCTAGTTTAGATCCCACCCGACCGGTAACGTTTCCTACCGGATCGGGCAGTGCCGGCAGGCAAATGTATAACAGCTAACGATTAGCGGTCAGACGGGCAGACTCGCTGTGCTCGAGGAACCACCCGTAAGTGGACTGGATGCCCTGTTCGAGCGAGATCGAGGGCTTCCAGCCAAGCGCTTGCAGGCGGGTGACGTCGAGGAGTTTGCGAGGGGACCCATCGGGTTTGGAGGAGTCGAAAACAAGGTCGCCGCGATAACCGACGATGCTGCCGACGAGGCTCGCTAAATCGGCGATCGTGAGATCTTCGCCCATGCCAACGTTGATGAGGTCGGGCTCGCTATAGTCCTGCATAAGGAAGACGGCCGCAGAGGCGAGATCGTCGACATGCAGGAACTCCCGGCGAGGGCTGCCGGTTCCCCAGATAACAACTTTGGGGTGCGCTTCGAGACATGCATCGTGGAACTTGCGAATGAGGGCGGGGAGCACGTGAGATGTTTTCAGGTCGAAGTTATCGCCGGGGCCATAGAGATTGGTGGGCATTAGCGAGATGGCATCAAAGCCGTATTGGGCGCGATAGGCCTGACAGAGCTTAATCCCCGCTATCTTGGCGATGGCATACCATTCGTTGGTTGGCTCGAGGGGGCCGGTGAGCAAGGACTCTTCCCGCATGGGCTGCTCGGCGAACTTTGGATAAATGCAGGACGAACCGAGGAATTCGAGCTTCTTGCAGCCGAATCGCCAAGCGGCATCAATGACGTTGAGTTCGATCGAGAGGTTGTCGCGAATGAAGTCGGCGGGGTAAGTGGAGTTTGCGAGGATGCCACCCACTTTGGCGGCGGCGAGGAAGACGTACTCGGGTGCTTGAGCGGCAAAGAAGGACTCGACAGCCGGTTTCGAAGTGAGGTCGAGTTCGTCGCGCGAGGCGAGTATGAGGTTACGGTAGCCGAGCGACTGGAGACGGCGCACGATAGCGGAGCCGGCAAGGCCGCGATGGCCGGCGACGAAGATTCGGCTGGAAGGCTGCACGGTCAAGATCTCGATACGAGAGAGGTGACGTACTTCTGCTGATGAATGAGGCGTTCTTCCTCGGCGAGTTTAAGGTCGGAAGCGACCATCATACGGACCAGTTGTTCGAAAGGCGTGGACGGGCACCAGCCGAGTGCGGTACGGGCTTTAGTGGCATCGCCGAGCAGATAATCCACCTCGGTGGGACGAAAATAGCGGCTGTCGATTTCAACATATTTCCGCCAATCGAGACCGGCACAGGAGAAAGCGACTTCAAGAAATTCGCGCACCGAATAGGCTTCGCCGGTGGCGATTACGAAATCACTTGGTTCGGAATGCTGCAGCATGCGCCACATGGCCTCGACGTAATCGCCGGCAAAGCCCCAATCGCGGCGGGCGTCGAGGTTGCCGAGAAACAGCTTTTGCTGAAGGCCGGCCTTGATGCGGCCGACAGCGCGCGTGATTTTCCGCGTGACGAACGTTTCACCGCGGCGCGGCGACTCATGGTTGAAGAGAATGCCGTTGGTGATGAAAAGTCCGTAAGCTTCGCGGTAATTGATGGCGTACCAGTGGGCGGCGACCTTCGAGACGGCGTACGGGCTGCGCGGATAAAAGGCGGTCGACTCGCTCTGGGGCGGCTTAGCCGCACCGAACATTTCCGAAGAGCCTGCCTGATAGAAACGGACTTCGCGACGGGTATGCTTTGCGTGATCGCGCATGCAATCGAGCAGGCGCAGGGTACCGACCGCATCCGCATCGGCGGTGTACTCGGGGTTTTCGAACGACACCTTGACGTGAGATTGGGCGCCGAGATTGTAAATCTCGTCAGGGCGCGCGGCTTCGATGACGCGGCGAAGACCGGTCGAGTCGGAAAGATCCGCGTAGTGCAGGATCAGACGGCGCCCGGTCTCATGCGGATCCTCATAGAGATGGTCGATGCGCGCCGTGTTGAAGCTCGAACTTCGTCTTACGATGCCGTGGACGGTGTAGCCCTTCGAGAGCAGAAGTTCGCTCAGGTAGGAACCGTCCTGGCCGGTGATGCCGGTGATTAGGGCAGACTTACTCAAAATTTCTCTCCTAGGGAATGGGAAGTTTGCCGAGCCGTAACTGTGGCGAGCGGCAAGGCGCGAACGGCCAGTCTGCTGGCCGGCAAACCAGGGCGGACAAGCGAAGGTTTGAGACCGGAGGTGTCCAGGCCCGATTTAGCTGCCGACAAAGGATCGGGCAGGTAGGCGTGCGCTCCGATCGAATCCTGCAGAATCTGAAAAAAGGAATTCAAGAGAGATTGTGATTCACCATGCATCGATCGTCTCAGGGCAATGTTGCCCTTATTTCCGAACGACATAGTAAAGAGCCACGCGGAATCGCCCGCCGCCGGGTCAAAGATCTCCTCGAACGTTTCGCCGTCTAGAGTAAGCTCGAGCGAGGCGAAGTGCAGGTCCTGGCAGGTGTTGCGTATTGTGATCCAGCATTCCTGATGGGTCTCCGCATGCCGGAGAGCTTCGCGGAATTGGGAGAGATAGACCTCGCCCTGCACCAGTCGCAAGAGGCCGCCCGTCGAGAGGACGCGGCGGGCTGTCGAGAACTCTATATAGCCGAGGCGTTTGATGCCGAGCCATGCGATGGCGCAGAACAGGAGAATGACGAATCCGCCCACGTGATAGGAGAGAGAACTCTGCAGGAGAGAAAGCGCGGCCGCGATGCCGCACGCGAAGTAGAGAACGAGGGCTGCACCGCGCGGCTCGAACCCGAGGGCGAGGAGCCGATGGTGGATGTGGCCGCGATCGGGCTGGAAGATGGGCTGGTTGCGAAGAAAGCGGCGACCGATTGAAAGTCCGACATCGAGCAGTGGAAGCGCGAGGGCCATGGCGGGCGCCAGCATGCCGAGCAAGGTGGCCGATTTCTGACTCCAGATAACGCCGAAGCAGCCGAGAAGGAAGCCGATCGAGAGACTGCCGCTATCACCGAGGAAAACCGAAGCCGGATTGAAGTTGTAGCGCAAGAAGCCAAGCAGGCAGCCAGCCAGAGGGACGGTGGCCATGGCAAGGCCGCGATTGCCCTGCAGCAGGGCGGCGAGCAGGATTGTAAGCGTGGCAAATAAGCCGACACCGGACGCGAGACCGTCCATACCATCGATCAGATTGAACGCATTTGTGCAGCCGACGAGCCAGGCAATCGAGAGCGGGATGGTGATCCAGGCGGAGTAGGGATGGCCATCGAGTACATGAATTTGTGCGCCTGCCATCACCGCCCATACGGCTCCCGCAACTTGTCCGGCGAGCTTCTGCCAAGGTTTCAAGCCAATCAGATCGTCGATGAGACCGGTGAGGAAGACGAGGCCAGCAGCGGGTAAGAGGGAATAGAGCAAGCCACGATGCTGAACGGCGATCTTCGCGTGTGAAGGCGCGAAGGCCAGCATGAGCGCGAGCGCGCCCAGGTATGAGAGCGCGATGGGTATTCCGCCGATGCGCGGGATAGGGCCAGCGTGTAACTTCCGGTCATTATCCGGAAGATCAACAAGCTCAAGCCTGAGGAAGATATTGCGGCAGATCGGGGTAAGGAGCAAGCACAACAGAAGTGCCGTTCCGCCCAGGGTTACGAGTGCGAGCATAAATGAGTACCGAATCCGTTTATGAATTTCTGCGTTACACAGCGTTGCTTGATTTGCCCGTTCATGGTGCCACCTGAGAGGTACTGGGCGAGAAAGAAAGCGAGCTTGGCTGATGTGTTTGGCCGGAAGCGCCGATGAGATCGCAGACGCGGGCGACTCCGAGCGGGAGGTCGTAGTGTTCGAGAAATGCCTGCCGGGCGCGCTGCCCCGCGGACCTTACCGCGGCGCGATCGATGGCAAGCGAGCGGAGAAGATTAACGAGCGAGGGCGCATCGGCGCAATCGATCTGCCAGCCGCAATCGTGTTTGCGAATGAGTTGAGCGGCGGTTGAGCTGCGCGGGCCGATATAGAGGATGGGCCGCCCGGCAGCGAGCAGACCATAGATCTTACTCGGAACAACGGAGCCCACGCATGCGGTACGCTGCGTGACGAGGCCGATGTCACCGGCGCCGAGGCTTTCGCCCAGATTGGCTTTAGGGCTGTAGGGGCGAAACTCGGCCGTGTGAATGGAAGCAGCCTGGCAGGCCGTCGCAAGTTGTTTGCGCAGCGGACCACCGCCGGCAAAAACGAATCGGAAGCGATCGTCTTCGCGCAGAGTGCCCATCGCAGCGAGGATGGTGTCGATATCGTGCGCGAGTCCGAGGTTGCCCGAGTAGAGGACGGTAAGGCGGTTGTCTTGCTCCGGGCGCGCGACAGGCCGAATCAGTTCGCCATCGGCCCAATTTTCGGCGATGTGGATCCGCGAAGGATCGAGGCCGCGCGCGACCAGGCGATCCTTCATGCACGGTCCGAGAGCAAGGATGCCGTCGGCACGGCGGCGCGAGAAGTCGGCAAAGGCCCCGGTCAGGTGATCGAGCAGACCGCCGGCTGCGAAGTACTGCAGATCGACGGCTACATCCGGATAGACGTCCATCTCCCAGATGAAATGGCGGGAGCCGCGCAGCAGCTTTATCGCGTTGCCGATGAGAGATAAGAGCGGCGGTGTGGTCAGCGTAAGGACAAGATCCGGGCGTGCAACGGTGAGCCCGCGGGCGAGGCAGGAGAGAAAGAAGGAGCCGTAGGAGAGGATGCGGCCGAGCGGACCGTGGACGAAGCGCGTGGTGCGAACGCGGTAGATGTGAACGGGCGGAGGGTCGGAGAGATCTTCAGGTGCGTAGCCGCCCGCCTCCGAGCTGATGGCGAAGACCTGATGGCCGCGCGCGGCGAGACCTCGTGCAAGATCGGTCAGAAACTGGCTGGTGGCGGCCGAATCAGGCCAAAAGAACTGGTTCAGCAGCAGGATCCTCATAGGACGGGCTCTTTCAGGCGGGATGCGGTGCGGAAGGACGCGCGGGGTTTCGCCGCGCCTTCCATTTCGGAGTGCAAGGGTTCGGCAATCCGCCGCTGGCGAACGAAAACAGCCGGGTTCCCGGCGTGCACCTGCCAGGCGGGGATGCTTTTCGCGACAACGCTGCCGGCGGTCGCGACGGCTCCTTCGCCCAGATTGACGCCCGGGCCGATGAGGGCGCGCGCGCCGACCCAGGAACCGCTGGCGAGAGTGATCGGGCCAAGCAGGAGACCGAATGACGGATCGCTCCAGTCATGATTGCCGGTGCAGAGGTAAGCTCCCTGCGAGATGCAGACGTCGTCCCCGAGAGTGACGTCGGCGAGATTATCGATCCAGCAGTCCTCACCGAGCCAGCAATTGTCTCCCATCGTGAGACGCCACGGATATTTGACCCGCACGCCAGGCTTGATTACGACGTCCGCGCCGATCTGCGCGCCGAACCAGCGGAGCAGGCGCACACGTAGGGCCGACGAAGGAATGGAGGTGGAACGAACGACGCGCAGGCCGAAGAAAAACCAGACCGCCTGCCAGAGGCGGCCGCGACCGGGGCGATACCACGAATTATCGAACTGTCCGAGATGAACCTGGCTCATCGCGTCACCGCCGGACGGATGGGGAATTCGGAGGGCCGGGCGCCGCCGGCGAGCCATTCGTAGAGCGAACTCATCTGACGCCCGATGATGGGCCAGCTGTAGCGGGCGGCAACCAGGCGCCGGCCATTCTCGCCGGCCGCCTGGCGCTCGCGGGCAGGGAGGGAAAGCACAGTTTCGAGCGCCGCTTCGAGCGCCTGTGCTTCGGGCCGGATCACCCAACCGCAGTGATGAGAACCTGCTTCGGGTAGATTGCACTGCTCGGTGATCACGACGGGGATGCCCATCCCCATGGCTTCGAGTACGGAAACGCTCAGGCCCTCGGAGTAGGAAGGCAGGACGAAGCAGTCCGCGGCGGCGAGTGCGCTCCACTTGGCGTTGCCTTCGAGCATGCCGGTGAAGGTGACGCGATCTTCGATGCCGAGTGCGTTCAGACGGCCGGCGATACGGGCTCGCGTGTTCTCGAAATCGGGGCCGGCGAGTACGAGGTGGGCTTCTGGCCAGCGCCGGCTGAGGGCGGCCCAGGCGTCTGAGAGCAGGTCGAGGCCTTTCTTCGCGTGCAGGCGGCTGAGAAACAGGATGACGCGCTTGCCGCGCAAAGCGGGATAGCGTTCGTCGAAGAGGTCCCGCGACGCGGCAGGCGGGAGTGTGACACCGTTCGGTATCACGGCAATCGGATTGGTCAGGCCAAAGCGGCGATAATCGTTAGCTTCGGCTTCGGTCAGCGCGTGGAGGCAGGCAGCACCACGCAGGTTCGCACGCTCGAACAAAGCCGCGTAAACGGACTTCTTGAACTTCTTATGCTCAAGCGCCCAGGACTCAAGCATGCCGTGAGCCGAAATGACGTAAGGTTTCCCGGCCGTGCGGGCGACGTGCGCGGCGGCGAAGGTGCTCATTTCCCAGAGGCCATGGATGTGTACCCCGGCAGAGGCAGCAACCAGGCGGCGCAGACGTTGCCGGGATGAGCGGTCTCGCAACCAGGCAGAGCGGGCGAGGGGGAGGTAGTGCAGGTCGACGCTGCCGGGAACAGCGGGGCGAAAATGTTCCCCTTCGAGGCAGAAGGCGGCGAGCGAGACCGGGTGTGGTCCCGCGAGGGCCGCGGCCGAAGCAAGCGCGGGGACTGCCGAGCTCAAGCCTCCGTATTTCGGGTCAAGATGGGGCACGACGCTCAGCCAGGGCGGCTGAACGGGACGTCTGCTCAAGCCGTCGGAGGCTGCGGCAGATGATAAGGGTGGCCGATGGGCAACGAGAGTTTGCATGGTCATGCCTTCGCGATCCGGGCCACTTCGGCGGCCCAAGCGTCTGGCGAAAATTGCGATATGATCTCCTGCGAGCGGCCTCCCATTTCGAGCAGCGAGTCTTCGTCGAGAGCGCTGATCGCGGTTAGACAGCCCGCGAGATCGCCGGGCAGGTCAGGATCGAAGGAGCAGCCATTCTCCCCTTCCATGAGAAGATCCTCGGCGCACCCGCAGCGGCGCGAAACAATGATCGGCAGGCTGGCGGCCATGGCCTCATTAGCGACCAGACCCCAGGGTTCGCGGGTGCTTGGAAGTACGAAGCAACCTGCAAAGGCGTAATACTCGGGCAGTTCGGCCGTACTGCGCAGGCCCTCGAAGCGGATATCGGAGCCGTAGCCGCAGGCAGTGGCCATGCCCTCGAGCACTTTTCTGTTGGGACCATCGCCGACCAGCACGAGGGACCAACTTCCACCTGCAAGACGGTATTCGAGGTACGCGTCAATGAGACCGCGGACATTCTTCTCTTCGGCCAGGCGGCCGACGTACAGGAAATAGTGTTCAGGCAAATCGAAGTCTGCCGGCGCCGAGTGCCGGCGGATGGCCTGCGAACGCTCGCTAAAAAACTCGTTATCGACCACATCGTAGAAACGGCCCACGCGGCTGGCCGGGAAGCCGAGGCGCTCGAGATACCGGCGGTGCGGGCTGCCGCCTGCTACCGCCCAGTCAAAAAGAAAGTGAATCAGTAGAGCCTTAACCGCTTCTTTGAGTGGAAGGCGAGCGTGGTCGGCTTCGGTGCTCTCGGTCATTAGTACGGTTCGGCGGCGCTTCCATTTGCCCCATAGAGCAGCCGCGAGTCCGGGCGCCGTGTAGTAACCCGGTACGAGGACCACCGCGGGATTAAGCAGGTTGAGGCGTTTCCAGAGAACCCGGGCCATCTTCCAGCCCGTGACCTGCTGCCAGCTTGAGTCGGGAAACAGTGTTTCGACAGGCAGTTCCTCGGGCAGATCCTCGCGAAACTTCAGCCCGGCGTGCACCCCGACGCCACCCACCATCTCGATCCCGGCGACTCTTCCGGCGAGCTCAGGGTTTTCAAGCAGGGCCTCGAAGCGAGCGAGGTGATAGGCGTACCAATCGATCCAGATGACGACCACGTCGGGCGCCTTTTCCCGTGACGACATTGAGCCTGCCCCTTTGAGCGTTTCGGTCTTAAGCACCGAAGGCACCTCCTGAAGAAATCCACTCATCTTCGGCCAACGAGGCTGGGGCGAGTTCCCGGCCGGCAGCGCTGCCCGAGACGTGGCTCGGCTCAGCTTTCGCGCGCAGCGCCCACCTCCAGACGATCCAGCAAGGAACAGAGAGCAGCAGGGCTCGGAAAATGACTGCTTCCATGGTCTGCATCACGAGGTAGATCGAGAGGGCAGACAGGATGGCGTACTGGCTAGCCCAAGCCGGGCCTCCTGCCACTGCCTTGCGCCAAACCCAGCCGTAACACCAGCCGAGAGCAGCGAGTGCGGGCAGCGCTAGCCACCAGAGTTCGACCCACAGATCCGCGACAATGCCGGGCGCGGAACCGACTGCTCCGACCCAACCGAGGGCGTCCGCGAAACCCTCGCCGGTGCCGGCGTTCGAGAGCAGCTCCGGCACGCCAAAATCTTGGTATTTGGTCGGCCAGACCGCGGTGGGGATGGGACGGACCAGCAGCTCCGCCAGGTAGCGCCGCATCCAGAAGTAATGGCCGCGGCGTTCTGCGCTAATCACCGATCCGGTGCCGTAGATGTATTCGTTGCCCGTATCTGGCGTTTCAACGATACTCGCGACATTCGTTTGCATATCGAAATCGGAGCCGAGGTGAATGCTTGCTCGGTTGGCGACGAGAAACAGGATCAGCCACCCGAGCAAGAAGCCGGCGGCGAGCATGGCGACCACGGGTGGGCGGCGGTTTCTATTCAGATACCAGCCCATCAGCACGATGGCCGCGATAGCAAAAGTCGGGCCGCGGCGCGCAGTGAGGAGCGCCTGTGTCAACCAGGGCAATCCAAAAAGGCAGGCGATCGAGATATCGAGGATCCTGGGGCCTTCGGACGCTATTGCCGCCACCGCCAGAAGCAGGCCGACAAGCAGCAGCAGGCTGCCGTCGCGGATGTAGCCGCTGTCGTCCCAGCCCCCACCGTAGGAGTTGCTGAACGCGGCGGTGAAGCCGCCGACATTGAGGATCGAGATGATCCAGCAGGTGAGCCCGATGCCGCCGACTATCACGGCCCCGATACGCAGGCGCGAGCAGACAGCGGGGGACAGCGGACGAGCGGCGTTACGGGTGCGCCGCACTCTCGCGCCGGCCGCAAGACATGCACCGGCAAAGGCGAGAATTCCCAGCACGTTGATGGTCTGGACGTGAATGAGCTGGTCGGTGTCGAAGAAGCGCGACAGCCCGTCGGCCGCCAGCAGCTTGAGCGGCATGAAGCCGTAGATAAACGCCATCATTGGCAGGATGAAGACGAGCGGATGAAAAACATCCCGGCTGCTGTCGAGCGCGCAGAAGAAGGCGACAGCGGCGGCGAGAACCGCTGCCCAAAGGAGCGCCTCAAACATATTCAGCCGCCTTGCGGAGCATACGTTCGGGCGGCAACGGCGGCGATACGTTGCCCGCCGCGATAAAGCTGCGTACCGCATCGACTACGCCGGATTGAAAGCGCTCCCAAGTGAAGTATTCGGCGCGCCGGCGCGCGGCGAATTTCATGTCGCGAAGCTCCGCGCGATGCGCGAGCGCCCATTCGATGCGCGCTGCCACCAGATCCGGACGCCGCGGCGGCACGACGAATCCTTCTCTGCCCTCCTCGATCAGATCGGGGGCAGCGGTGTGAGTGGTGCTCAGAATCGGCAGACCGGAGGCGAGCGCTTCGAGCAGCACCTGCGCGAAGCCTTCGGCAACGGACGGGAACACGAATAAATCCGACTCGCGGTAGGCGGCGAGGAGCTCGGGCGCAGCGACCGAGGGCCGGACCCGGACCTGTTCACCAAACGCGCGAAAGAGGCGAAGGTCATCGACAACGCGTCCACAAATGGTCAGCTCCACGGGCGCGGAGCCGAGCAGTCGCATAGCCTCGAGCAGGTACTTGATGCCCTTTCGCTGATTTATGGTGCCGACAAACAGCAGGCGAAGCGGGCGCGTAGCGGTGCCGGTCGTCGGTGGGGCCGGTGTAAAGCGCGCCAGATCGACCCCATAGGGCACCACCCGGATCGTGTCCGGGGATGCGCCGTTTTCGATGAGTGTCTGCCGGGTGAAGGAGGAGGCTACCAGGAACTGCCGGGCAAGGCGGGTTTCGGCGATCAGGTGTTCAAAATCCTGCTCGGGCAGCGATAGCTCCCACTCCTTCTTCAGCGAGGACGCGCAATCGGGGTGATCCGCGAGTTCCTGTTCGAGGATGCGGCGCACGCTGACCGGGTGAGGATGCAGTTGGAAGAGAGCACCCGGCCGGCCGTAGCTCCGGAAGGCGTGATAGCCGTAGTAGCTGTAGCTCAACAGAAGGGAACCGGTTTGCGCCGCGAGTTTGCCTGCCTTATGGCCGAGCGCCGCATCTGTCGAGCGGATCGCCTTTTGACGCCAGCTAAAGGGAAGTGCTTTAGCCTTCTCGAGCAAAAAGGAGGTCAGACCGGAAAGCGGAGTCTGGCGGACCAGGCATCCCGGTAGGGCGGAATGGTGCCGCGCGAGCAGCATCCGGCGAGCGGCTGCAGGAAGAAAGGAGGCGATTCGCGCGGTCCACTGGCGATCGTGCGGCCAATAAAGGTCGGTGACGAGCCGCTCGAGGAGTCCGGCATGAGCCAGTGCGGCGGAAACCTGGTAGGCGTCTCGGGCGCCGCGGTGAACGACGACCACACGGCGACTCTGAGTGGCAGGTGCGGGCATTAAAGAAGCCCCTCGAAGTGTGTTTTGAGCTGATCGGCTGCCCGCGTCCAAGTAAATTCGCGGGCCCGCAAAATGCCCCGCGCGGATAGATCGGACCGCCGCGAGTCACTTTCGAGAATGCTTTCGAGAGCCGCGACATGTTCCCGAGCCGAGCCCACCGGAGCGAGTAGCGCGGCGTCCCCGGCGATTTCGGGCAGGGAAGAGGCCCGGCTGGCTACGACCGGCGCGCCGCAGGCCATGGCTTCGACCACCGGCAGACCGAAGCCCTCGTAGCGCGAAGGAAACCAGACTACCTGCGCCGCGGCGTAAAGAGCACGCAGACCCTCGTCCGGCACAAACCCCAGCACCCGCAGGCGTGGGCCCAAGACTCGCGCGCGCTCCGTATAGGCGGGATCGGAGTGATTAACGACCGCGAGCAGCAGGTCCGGGTACAGGTCGCGCAGCAGCGGCCAGGCAGCCAGCACCAGTTCCGCGTTCTTGCGGAAATGGAGCCCGCCGGGCACGAGCACAAAGGGTTTTCCCTGGAATCCGAGGCCAGCCACATAAGCGCGCCCGGCAGCGGTGACCGGTTCGAAGAAATGAGGCGTTACGGCATTATGGACGACGCGTAGACGCGATTGAATCGTCGGGAAGAAGTGTGCCAGGCGGTCGGCCGAAAACTGCGACACGGTGTGAAAAAGATCGGCTTTGGCGGCCAATTTGCGATAGAGTAGCTGCCATTTGAGACGCTGGGCGGAAAACGAGCGGTCCTTACGATGCGCATCGGCTTCGAAATAGGCGGCATCGTGCAGCGTGACGACCAGACGGGCCGAGCGGGTCGGGACGTAAGACTCGGCTGTGCAGTAAACAACCTGCGCGGCGGGCCAGAACTGCTCGGCCCGAGGGCGGTTGATGAGGTACCACTCGGCTTGCTGGCGCGAAGTCTCGTGCCCGAAGAAATGGTAGGAAAAACGGTCCCACGGTGTACCGACCAGGGGTACGATCCTGCTGTGATCGGCCGGGTCCGCAAGAACATGCAGATCGACATCGTCGCGTCGGGCGAGATGCTCGGTAAGCTGCCGCGCTACGCGACCAGCGCCGGTCGAGCCGTAGATATTTCGCAGATGCACGTATGCAAGCAGGTTGACTGTTGCCCGCCTGGTAAGGCTGGCTTGAGGCGCCTCCGGCAAAGTCTTTGCCGAGAGTGCCGAAGTGAGAAGTGAATCAGGCATCGAATCCTCCGCTGACCGGGGTTTCGATCGCTCTTTGGCGGAACAATCCCCGGTTCTGCAGCAGCTTTAGGAATAAGTGTGCGCTCGGAACCCAGCCACGCCGCCGGCCGAGAACACCTAGCGTAATCAAGGCGAGGCCCCAAGCGGCAATCATGAGTGTAGTGAGCAACAGGGGCCATTCCGGGTGCTCGAAGCGCCAGAAGCCCAGGCCAGCCAAGGTCAGAGCGGCTGCGGTGCCGACCACGTACAGTTCCTTCACGCCGCGCGGCAGGTGACCGGCGCGTCCCAGGTAAAACAGAATCAGCACTGCCGACACCAGGTGGGCAGCCATGTAAATAAGAGCTCCCTTCCAGGCGTTTCCGCCCATGAAAAAGAATGAGCTGGCGCCTGCAGCCACGACGACCGCCCATACGGTGTTGACGACGCCGGTCATCCGAATCGACACGATGCTAAGCCTCGCTGAAGCCGGCGAACTCCCCATATGGATGATCGCGGTAGCGAGCGCAAGAGCGGTGGCGGCAGCGGCCCCGGCATATGGCTTTCCGTAGAGCGCGGCGAGGCCCCACGGGGCCACAATCATAGCCGCCCCGCCGGCGAGAAGCGAGGCAAAGATGGTGGCGAGCGTACAGACTGCCATCACCTGGTCGGGAGTCTTCTCGGCTTCGTTCTCGCCACGTGCCATAACGGCAAGACTGCTCTCCGTCAGCAGTCCGGGAGCAAGCGCGACGACATTGCGCAGCTGATGAGAGATAGCGAAAAAGCCCATTTGCACAAGCGAACTGTCGGAGCGCGCGACGAGCGTCGTGAGCCACCAGCCCGCGGCATTCATGCCGACCAAGCCAGCCAGCTGAACGAGGCCGAACGACCAGACCTCGCGCAAGAGCGGAGCAACCGGCGGCTGTGCGATGGCGCCGGTTGCCTGCGGCGCGAGCCCGAGTGGCCGGTAGAGCACGAGACAGAGCGTGACCGCGCCGAGCGTGACCGCAGCCTGGCCCGAGATCATCGAAACGGCGCTGCCGGACCGGGAAGCTGCCGGGAGAACCGCGAGCAGTCCGATACCAACGGCAAGCGACAGCAGGAGAATGGCCGGCAGCCTTCGCTGACCGACGAGAAAACCGCGGCAGCATTCGAGCAGGATAATGCCGGCGGCCGAAAACGCCGACCAGTGAAGCAGCGTGGTGAGGCTCGGCTTCTCGAGCAGTCTTGCGATCGGGGCAGCACCCAACCACAGCACGGTTGCAGCGAGCGCGGCTGAGACCAGAGAGATGATCGCGAGGACACGGGCAAGCGTCGGATAACTGGCGCTTTGCCGGGAGTAGCGGCCGGAGAACCGTACGGCCGTCGAGCCGATTCCGCCCGCTGCATAACTGGAGATGTTATTGGCGGTTGCAAGCGCGAGCGAATAGGCTCCGAAGGTGGAGGCTCCGCCGAGACGGGCCGCTATCAGGTTGGCCAGGAAACCAAACCCGCGTTCGACGATCAGACCAAGGCCGAGCGCCGACGTGCCATGCACGAGATCCTTAGCGACGTGCTTGGGCATTGCCGCCACGGTCGGCCCGTGTCCCGGGTTGGGGCGCGTCTCCGCCGTTTGCTCGGCTAAACCTGCAATCATGCCGATTTCGACTCCGTGGCCGTCGACTGATCGGTGTATTGGTAGTAGCTGTTGTAGTAGCGGGCCCTTCCCTCCTTCGCAGGATCGAAGTCGTTCAAGATCGTTCCGATCACTCGCACATGATCGTCAAGGAAGAGGTCGCGTGAGGCGGCCGCCGTTTCTATATCGGTAACGCGTGCGCGGAACACCAGGATAACGCCGTTAGACATGCCAGCCAGGATACGCGCGTCCGCCATGTGCAGCATCGGCGGGCTATCGATCAGGACGAAATCGAACTCGCCTGTTAGGCGATCGAGTAGCGTGCGGAAGCGGAGCGAATGCAGCAGCCCACTAGGCTCTTCCGAGCCGCTCCCGCTCGGGACGACAAACAGGCCGGGCACTGGTGTGGGTTGACAGAACGATTCCGTCGGGGCAAGCTCAGGGTCGAGGTCGCCGCGCAACAGGTCGCGTAAACCAACCTCGTTTCGAACATCCATGGCCTTGTGGAGCCGCGGTTTACGCAGGTCGCCGTCGATCAGCAGCACGCGCCGGTTCGCCTGTGCGAGCGCCAGGCCGAGATTACAGGTCACAGTGGTCTTGCCTTCGCCTACGCTCGGGCTGGTGATGACGAAGGTGCGGGCCCGCTCGATCTCCTTGCCGGCGAGCAGCACTGAGTAGGTGGTGTTGCGGTAGGCTTCGGCGACGAGCGAAGCATCGTCCTTCCAGACGGCCATGTCCATCGGCCGGTGCGGGCGCGGGCGAAGTTTGTCCGGCGCGCGAGAAGCGCTGATGAGAGACGTTGAGCCGGCTGCCGCGGGGAGCTGTTTCCCCGGCGAGTTGCGCAGCCCGCGTCTGGCAGACGGAATGACCCCGAGCTCCCGCATGTTGAGGTAACGGGCTACCTCGCCCGGACCGCGCAGCACGGTCTGTGTTCGTTCCTTGAAAAATGCGGCCGAGACTCCGGTGAGCATACCGAGGAGCATGCCGATCGCGGCGGATGTACTCCGGCGCGGTGCGATAGGCTCGAGCGGTACGCGGGCGGCGTCAACGACCCGGATGGTCGAAGCCTGCATCGCGGAAGCGAAGCCGGCCTCTTTAACTCGCTGGAGCAGCGTCTGATAGAGCTGCTCGCCCGAATCGACTTCTTTGCGCAGCATCGTTACCTGAGCCTCACGTCCCTGTTCGAGCGAGACCCTGACTTCCTGGGCCCGGTACTCGGTGTTGAGCAGCGCTTCGCGATGGGCAGCGGCCTGAAACTCATTGCGCATCCGCTCGAGCACATCGTTTTTCTCGTTTGAAAGCGAGCTCTCGACCTCGCGGATCTGGGCCCGCAGATGCTGCACCTTGGGATTGGCCTCGGTGAGTGGGGGGACCAGGGCCGCCACCTGGCGCCGCAGATCGTCGAGCTTGCTCTGGTCGTCTCGCAACTGCGAGCTGTCGAGGACCATCGGCAGCGAGTCCGGCGGGGCCGACGTGCTGATTTCATACTGGGCCTGCTTTTCGACACGGGCCGCTTGCGCCCTCAGCAGTTCGGATTGCAACTCGCGCAGCTTTTCTTCCGCCACGTTAGCGCCCCCTTCCTTGAGGCTCAGGGCGTCGCTTCCGGTCTTCGATTCTAGCTTTTTCTGCGCCTGATCCACGCTCTCGCGCACATCGGCGAGCTGGCGGGAAAGCCATTCGCTGGTTGTTTTGGCCTGGTTGAAGCGCACCTCACGATCCTGGTTGGCAAATTCGCGGGTCAGAGAATTGCAGAAACCGGCGGCAAAAGCAGCGCTCCAGGAATCGCAGGTGACTTCGACCAGACGTGTCAGACCGACCGGCTTCACCGTAACCCGCTTCGCCGTGTAGGCGAGCAACGCCTGTCCAGGAACCGGCTTATCGCCGGGCAGGTGCAGGCTCCGTTTCACGGCGGAGACCAGGTCTTCGCGCTCGAGACTCGGCACTCGGTGCTTGATCGCTTCGACCGTTCGCTCGCGTAAGGTATCACTTTGCAGCAGTTTAATCTGCGTCTGGACGTACGCCTCCGAGGAACCGCTCTCATTGCCGGTCTGCGATACCGCCTTCATGTTCAGAAAGTCTGCATTCAGGTTTTGAATGTCGAGCGACGTACGAGCCCGATACACGGGCTGGACGCCGATCGTGGTCAGCCAGCCGAGCGCCGCTCCGAGGACAGTGAAGAGCAGAATCAACGACCGCCGACGCTTGAACAGTCGCGCGTACTCCATCAGAAGGCTGTCGGAGATCTCCCCTTTGTCGGTCAAGCCCTGGAAGTGCCCCAGGTGAAGTCCAGCCGCGGGCCGAACCAGAACCGGAGTGGTCAGAGCGACCGCTTTCGCGCCGGACTTTTCGGTTTCCTCCATATGATTGATTCCTTTGAAATATGAGTTAGACATGTGGAGCACTAATGGCGGTAAATCATGACGCCCGTGGCGATCTGGATAGCCGCTTCGGTGGCGCGTTTCATGGCCGAAGCTGGAACGTTGTCAGGCACAAACAGAACGTCGTTGGTATGCAGCATCACGTCAGGCGCTTTGCCGGCCATTACCATCGAGAGATCCACCGGCTCTTCATGAGCGTTTGAAGCCTTGCCGTTGACAGCTCGCAGAATCCGAGCCTTTCTTGTGTTAGCGCCCGACGAAGTTCCTTCGGCGAGAGACAGCGCCTGCGTGATAGTCATACCTTCATCCGAGTTGAGACTGATGCCGCCGGCCTTCTTAACTTCCCCGACGACATACACCAGATTGGCGCGCGAGACCGAGATTACATCGTTCGACCGCACCTCGATGTTGGACGACGGATCGGTCCCATCGAGCAGGCTGTTGAGGTGAAGATCTGCGATCGAATAATTGCCAGAGGCATCGGCGTGCGCGCTCGCAAGCGGCAGCATGCCCTGCTTCATCTGACGTGTGATCGTCAGCTTCTGTCCGGCACCAGCTTTGAGACCGCCGGCGAGCGAAATAACATCGATCAGACGCGTCGGCCCCTGCAGCTCGTGCAAACCCGGGTTATTAACCTCGCCTAAGATCGATACGGGCTGGCTGCGGAACTCGAGCACATTGATCGTAATTTGCGGTGTGTCTATATATCGCGCCGCCTGTGTGGCCAGCACCGAGCGAAGCTGCTCGACCGTGGAGCCGGCGGCATGAACGCGTCCCAACAAAGGAAGTTCTATGTATCCATTCGGATCCACGCGGACGGGCTTATCCGAGATATCTTCGAGATCGAGAACATGTATCGAAAGCTCATCCCCCGGTCCAAGCAGATAGGCTGCCTGTGAGACCTTGGCCTGCGCGGCCAGAACACCGTCTTGTGCAACTAAGAGAGCGGTGCCCAAGAGACTCAGGCAGAGAGCAACTGAAATGCGAAGACACTTATTCATGGACTTATAAATTTGATAGTTGAAAGATGAACCAGGAAGGAGAGATAACGTCACAGAAGCGCAGAAAGTGTTCTGCGCAGACGAAAGACTGGTTCGAAACAACGTAACATCATGGTGCGATTCCCTCCGAGGATTCGACTTACAACTGTGCTCTGCTTGTTATTACCTCAGAGGACCCGCAAAACGTCAATGCAAGCCCGTAATGTGCCTTGTAGAACTATCGCAGTACCAGGAATAAATCTGAAAAGTAATACACCCGCTATCCTTATCTACTAAAAACGCAATGTCCGCCGAGACCAAGTTATCGAGTTGAAGGAAACCGCAGATGATTGAAAAGAGGCAATGCCAAAGCCGGAACGCAGTGTCATCGGCCGACGAGCTAAAACCCGCCTTTCTTAGGTATACGGCGGTACCGGTACACGGCGGTTTACCTCATCGTGCGGCGTAATTTTCTATTACGGTTATCAGTTTTACTGATAACGGGTTCGTATGCGGCAGTCTCGCCCGAGTCTCACAGCACGAAAAAAAGCGGGGCGGGACCGGCATCGCTGCCTGATTCCGAGCAAGCAGCTCTGAGCAGCAGCATTAGCTGTTGTTCGGCTTCCCTGTCATACGATGCTCTGCTGCAGTTCTTCAGCGGAGGGCATCCGTTCACTCTGAGATGGCCGGACCGCCGTCCGATCGGTAGCTTAATCATAGGCACGGCCGCCTCCGGCTGGCCGGGTAACCCTCGCGGTTGGCTGCTAGACCCGAAGCTGGATACACGAAGCGAGCAGGGACGGGCGAACTTTCGTAGACGTCTCCTTGCTTGGGCCGACCAAAGCGTCTCGATACTCAAAGTGATGAACGCGCAGGGTATGGTGACGTGGGACATAGAAGGCGAGCAGTTCCCCCACCCGACTACTTATATCGGAGATCCCAGACTGGCCGAGACCATAGCGCCTGAGATGGTTGGCCTGGTGGACGATTATTTTGCACGCTTCACTGGCGCGGGATTAAGAGTGGGGGTGACGGTGCGTCCGCAAACGGTGAGGGTGGATCGGGGCGGCGGATCTGTTCGGCAAGCAGCCGCGGTCGACCCGGCGCAAGTGCTGATCGAGAAAATAGCTTATGCGAAACGGCGCTGGGGCGCTACCCTCTTCTACATCGATTCGAATGGCGACCAAGTTCTGCCCCTTTCGTTTGAAGTGATGAGACGGGTAGCTAGCGCCTTCCCTGATGTGTTACTGATACCCGAGCATAAGAACGCCGCCTATTACTCAACGACAGCGCCCTATAGCGCCCTGCGGGATGGAGTTGGTTCAACACCCTACCTCGTGCGAACGATTTACAGAAACGCTTTTAGCGTGATTGACACCGCAGGCGGGCCGGTCGAGAGTGAATACGGGCAGCTTAAGGAAGCGGTCGGCCGGGGAGACATCCTGATGTTCCGCGCCTGGTTCGATGACACGGCTAACGCCAGGATCAGAGCGCTCACCGCAGGAGTGACCGGGCCGGGGGCAAACTGATCCGGCCTTTCGAACTTCGGCCCAAGGGATGCGAAGCCGGCCCTGCAAAGCCTTTGCCAATACGAGTCTGAAAGCGGACAATCTGGCCGCACTCGAAAGCCAAGGAACCGCGGTGCAGAACTTGCCTATTGATGATCGTGAAGCGCACTTTTGGATGGTTACGGCCAAATAGTGACGCTCAATCAGTTCTACATCTTACTCCCGACAGTTTGGTACTAAATGTACCCTTCACTTCATCCAGTTATACGCTCGTTACCGTAGATTGGGGTAGGTGCAAAGATGACATTCAGATTTCTTACTCTATCCCTGGCTGTAGCAGCCTCTTTTGCGCCGCTGGCGTCGATGCAGGCGGCCGACTCGCAGAGCGTCACGATCAAGAATGACGTCCAGATACCAGGGGCGAGTCTGAAACCCGGTACGTATACATTTGCGGTCGAAGATCGCCTTTCCGATAGAGCGGTGGTGCGAGTCACAAGCAGCCAAGACAGCAGCGAGCACTATCTGCTTCTCTCGGTTCCGAACTCTAAACTCTCCGCCGATGCTGCCGATCAGTTAATGCTATTCAAGGCGGCGAATAGCGACAAGCAGGCGCTTCGTGCCTGGAAGTGCCCAACTTGCGCCGCGCCGCTCGAGTTTGTGTATCCCAAACTGGAGGCTGTCGCGATCACCGATGCCAGCGCTCAACCGGTACTGGCCGTAGATCCGGCTTACGACAAGCTGCCTTCGAATCTCTCGCCGGACGATATGAAGGTTGTGACGCTTTGGCTCCTGCAACCGGAACGCATCACGGCGGACAACATCGGGCAGGGCGTGAAGGCGGCCAAGTACAGCGCCACGGCGAACCAGTCCTCATCGGACGCGTCAACCGCCACCGCTGCCCAGCCGACCCCGGCACCGGCAACAACGCCTTCGGAAACGGCCAACCCGGCGCCGGCTCAAATGGCAAGCGCACAGACTGACTCCTCCCCCGCACCTCTTCGAGGCCGTAAACATCTGCCAAAGACCGCGAGTAACACCTACCTCTTCGGATTTCTTGGACTCCTGTGTTTAGCAGGCGCACTGACCTTGCGGGTCAAACGGACTTACAGCTCATAGGGAGCGAATCTCCTGTGAACGGCAGTTTCAGAATAGACGACGACCAACCCAGGCGAGTCCCAAACGAACCGGCAGCGCATTCGGAGGGCGCTGCCGCCTTGGGCGATGACTGGTATCTTCTCGCGTATCGGACACCGTCTCTGGCCGAGGCGCCTGAATTCAATCGGAGAGTTTTCGGTCCCGTTCTCGGCCAGAGCTGGAAAAAGATCGCAGTTGCGTGCACGCTGGGTGTTGCCCTCGGGTTGAGCGCTGCCCTACTCCAGTTTTCGAGGAGCGCCTCTCACCCAAAGGTTGTCGTCGCATCACTGCCGCCTGCGGAACCGGCGATTCCTGTTGCGCGGCCCAGACAGCCGGTGCTGAGTGAGACGCCTCGAACCACAGCAATCCAAAGTGCCGAGGCACCGAAGCTCACGGCCGACGAAGTCGCCCGACTGAAGACCCGGAACAAACGCCTGGAAGCCTTGATTGCAGTGCTGCGGCAGCGCGCCCATACTCCGGATAAGAAGGCGACGCCCGAGCAGAATAACATTCTCGGGCAATGATATCGGACGTCCTACTACGTCGAAGTGAGTTACTTCTCACAGTGGCTGGACTTGCGCTGGTGAGTGTTACCGGACTTAGTCTCCTGCGCTACCGTTTGTTCCAGAGCTTGCCGGTTAAGACGCAGTCTACCGCAAGCTCAACCGGCACGTATTCAAACTGGCGCACCAGATACCTTCTTTCGCCCGGTTTTAGAAACAACACTCAGACGGTGCAGGTAACGGGCAAGCTGGAGATTCCGCGCATCCGCTTGTCGGTGTTGATTGTGGATGGCGACGAAGACGAAGGTCTTAGCGTAGCTGCAGTTCATCTTGCGGGGAGTGCTCCGCTCGGCGGTCCGGGTAATTCCGTGCTGGCCGGACACCGCGACACTGCGTTCTGGCCGCTAAGGAATCTGGAAGTTGGGGATCTCATCCGAGTACACTCGCCAAACGTACACAGATACCTGGTTGACTCGATTGAAATCGTGTTGCCGGACGACACTGCGGTACTCGAGAGCAGGCCCGGCTCTACGCTCACTCTGGTCACCTGCTATCCCTTTCACCGGGTTGGAGCCGCGCCTAAGCGCTTCGTCGTTCAGGCTCACCTCCTCAGCTAGCGTGCTTGCTTACTTCAGCATTTCTGCGCGTCCGGTATCGTGAAGGTGTGCGGTTTTCGCGAATCCCCGTCCTAGTGAGAAGCCCGCTGATGTGTTTCATCGGTGCGGCCGCGCTTATTCCCGCGAGTGCCGCGGCGCATGACGTAATCACCACCAATCTGACTTTTACACGTGACGTTTCGCGCATTTTGGCGAGCCATTGTCTTTCCTGCCACGGAAGCGGGTCTTCCATTCCCCTTGTGACCTACACGGATGCAAGACCATGGGCTGTGGCGATCAAAGAGCAGGTGCTTTCAAGAACGATGCCGCCCTGGGGAGCGGTGAAAGGGTTCGGAAGCTTGACGCCGGATTACGGTCTCAGTCAGGAGGACATCCTCATCCTCGCGGCCTGGGTGATTGGCGGTGCTCCGGAGGGTGACCCCGCTTTGCTGCCAAAAGATCTCTCGTCAAAAGGGCAGATGAAATCCGTGGGGCATGCCATCCCTTCGCTCAAAGATGCCCTGACCATTGAGACGCGCATGCAATTGCAGGAACCGCTGCAAGTAGCCGGGATTCGCCCGATAGCGAAAGAGGTGGTAAGTTCCTCACGCGTGGTTGCGCGTTTTCCCGATGGACGGATAGAGCCGATGGTGTGGCTTTATCGGTTCGATCCAGAGTTTCCGCGCACCTATACATTTAGAAAGCCGCTGAACATGCCCCGCGGGACGATAGTAGAGTCGTCCACGCCCCTGCGCTTTGCGCTCGAGACATCAACTGCCCCGGCCCAGCGCACGGAATGAGTCGGATCTGTCTCAGGAGAGCGTTTTCACCGGAACGGTAAAGACCAGCGTGTCGACTGTATTTTCTCGCTGTACCTGAGTCCAGACACGGTAGAGGCCGGTACGCGGAAAGATGATGTTGAACTGCATGGTGGCTCGGCCATCCGCCAGGAACGGATGGAGATGCAGCAGGTCGACTAGGTCTTCGCTCGCGGCCAGCATATGCGCCCATGCGCCCAAATAAGGCTGCAGTCCGAGCGAAGGATCGAGTGTCATAAACAGCCGGGTCTCTAAGCCGGCGATCGGCTGCGACGGCTCCATCCGCAAGCTGGCAGTAACGTTGACGGATTTCGAGGGTGTGAGAGAGGGAGTCAGATGAGCCGGAGCGCTCTGGCCCTCTACGAAGACTGTCCCGACAGCCAACTGAGGGACCGACCCGGCAGGATAGAAGTCCGCAAGCAGACGATACATGCCGCCATAAGGTAAGCAGACTTTTTGCACAAACGAGCCATCAGGCTGCAAAACGGGATGGATGTGTGCAAAAAATTCGAGATTTTCGCTCACCACAAACAGATGAACGAGCTTTTCGTGAACAATCTCGAACTGCTTGGCATTCTCGCCGGTCGCCGGATCGACAGCGCGGAGAGTCAACGTAGCTTCGGCTCCAGGTGTGAGCAACTCCGGCGATTGTGAGATTTGGAGAGGATACTCTACACGATCCGGCGGATGCATCACCAGCGTCATGCCGCAGCGTGGACACTTGCCGGGCTTGTCAGACCGGTAGTCCGGGTCCATCGGGCAAACCCAATCCTTGTCTGCAGCGGAGTCAGAAGCCGGTCGCTGCTGCTGTCCGAACAGCAACGGGGACGCGAATAGCAGGTTGCAGCAAACACGCCGCGTGAAGAGCGCAGCAGGCCTTGATGAGCGCCGGCTGAACGTACCGTCTGGCATTCAGACCTTCTGCAGTCTGCTGACGCGGCCGACTTCGACCCACTCAACCACATAGATATTGCCGGAGTGGTCAAAGCATGCGCCGTGCGGGCACACGAACTTTCCGGGCTTGAAGTGATCGCGCGTGAGTTTTCGCGTCTGCATGTAATCGCTCGAAGAATCGTCGCCCAGGTTCAGGATGATCGCGTTATTACGGTCCATCAGGGTAACTCTGGCGAAAAGATCTGGTACAACCACGTCTCCGTTGCTATAAACGTTGAAATTGCAAGGTGCGGGAGTGCCGTATAGGAAGCCGATGTGCTTGCCTGCGAGCGTGAAACGCTGGATACGCTTGTTCGAGCGATCTGCAATGACAATCACCGGTTCGGTACCCCGCGTATCCACCATGATGCCGTGCGGGCAGAGTAACTGGCCCGGATCTTTGCCCGGACCGCCGAACGTCTGCAGATACTTTCCGCTGGAATTGTACTGGTTGATGTAACTCGACCCGTAGCCATCTCCAACGTAGATGTCGCCATTGGGCGCGATCGCGAGATTCGTCGGGCTATATTTGAGCGGCTGACCATCCGGCCCGGGCTTTGCATATGGCTCGGCCTCTTTCGGGTAACCGAGCGCGAATACTTCTTCTCCATCGAGCGTAGTCTTAACAACCAGCCCGCGCTTGGTATCGCACAGATAGAGAAACTCGTTTGAGCCTTCACGCCGGATTGTGAGCCCGTGGGCCCCGCCTCTGAATTCGCGGCCCCAGCTCTTGACGAATTTACCTTGCGGATCGAACACCACCATGGTGTCCGCCTTTTCACTCGTCGCAGCTACAGTGTGGTGAATGTAGATGTGGCCCTGCGAGTCCTCGCAAACACCGTGCGTATTTCCGTACTGGATGTCGGCGGGTAAGTCGCCCCAGTCATGAGTCACCTCGTAGGTGTGCTCTCCGGAACCGAGGACGGGTTTCTTATTTCCTGACTTGTCTGTTGCACCCAGGAAAAGCGGAGCCGCGAGCCCGGTGCCCACAGTCCGAAAGAATGTCCGGCGCGAGGATACGTTTTCTAAGAGTCCTGCCATATGTGATCCCTTACTTCGGTTGAGCTGGCGCGCCGCCGAGGCTTGCAACTGCGTCTGGTTTCGCCGTTTTCTTATTAGCGTCTATCGACTCCGGGTCTGCGTACGCGAGCCAGAAGCCCATCATCTCTTCATTGCTCGGCTCACCCCACCGAATGGCCTTCGATGGATCGGGATTGAGCGGATTGTTGGCGGAGTTGTCGAAGTAAGCAGTAGTTACCAGCCTTGTCCCTTTAGGCATCAGGAACTGATGTTTGAGGAAGTAGGTTTCCTGCCAGCGGAAATCGTACTTCGGAACATTGAAGAGAACCTCGCTGTGGCCATCCGGGTAGAACGCCTCGGTGGTCATGCTCTTTCCTCGAAAATGCATGTGCGCGGTGTAGGCAACTGCCGTCACATCCTTCGGAAGCGTAAAGCAGGAGGTCACTTTGTGACTGCCGTCGCCGGGCGGAATCAGAAACCAGTTGTTCCAGATCTCGTATTGAGCCACCTCGTGCGTAACGGGCTCTTTCGCAAACACCAGTCCTATGCTGGTGCGATCCTTCACTTGCTGATTGAGCCGATTGCTGTAATGGACTTGAAACTGGAGGTAAGAGCCGGCCGCAATCTTGAGCGCGTATCCGGGCGGCCGCACTTCGGCTAGATGGCCGGGCAGGTAAATGGCTGGAACGTGGTTGACTCCGCCACTTGAGAAGTACTTAATCGCAGGATCCGCAGCGGCTTTACATCCATCGTCGGAGACCGGCGCGTCCGGCTTCGTATGGTTTACCTTCCCGGTCCGGAAATGGAACTGATCCAACTTCTCGGCGCCTCCGTGGCTGTCTTCCAACTTTTGCACTTCATCGGCGCTGATCACGCTCACCGTTGCGTGATGCACAACGCGGCGATCGCCCGGAACGACTTCCGCGGCCTGTATCCATTTATCCTCCGTGAAATGCGTGGGGACATAGATGTACTCATAGTCGTCCTGGTTCCCGGCGGCAACAGTCGTTTCCGGTATCGAAAGAACCAGGTCCGGCTTGATGTGCCAGTTGTCTTTATATACAGGAGCAGGCGGCAGATCTTTAGGATCGCCCTCTTTCGCGCCTTGTTTTACCCAGGTGTCGATAGTCGAGATGTCCTCGGCTGAAAGGCGCGGATCATTCATGAATTGACCGACGTGAGGATCGGCGTGCCAGGGAGGCATAACGCGCTGTACGACCGCCTGTCGAACGGCTGCAGCCCACGGCCGTACATCGCGATAAGTCATCAGCGACATCGGTGCGATGTCGTTCGGATGATGGCAGACAACGCAATTCTTGTACAGAATCGGCGCGACATCCCGAGCGAAGGTGAGCGTTGCCGGAGGCGGCGGACTCTGCGCCTCGAGGTAAACCGCCGGACAAAGCGTACTTACGAGAACACAGATGAGCTTGCGCATGCGACTTGGTTTGCGGGGGCTCACCGCACGGGTGCTTCGATCGGAAAGCAACTTTCCAGTTCAGTAAGCCTCTATTACAGCCAGTCTATATCAAACCGGCCCCGCTATTTTTCTGAACCGGCTCTCGAAATGCTACAGCAGTTTGTCGGGCGTCACCGGCAACTCGCGCACGCGTTTCCCGGTAGCGTGGTAGATGGCGTTCACGATAGCGGCTGCCGCGCCGGTGATCCCAATTTCGCCAATCCCCTTCGCGCCGATCGGATTCACCTGGTGATCGATCTCCGGAACTGTGATTACCTCTATCTTTGAGACGTCCAGATTGACCGGCACATGGTATTCGGCGAGGTTCGCATTCACAATACGGCCACGCCTGACGTCGAACATTGTGTCTTCGAGCAGCGCCATGCCGATGCCCCAGATCATGCCGCCCAGGAGCTGGCTAAGCGCTGTCTTTGCATTCAGGATCTGACCTGCCGCGAACGCTCCGACCATCCGAACAACCCGCGCCTGGCCGAGATCCGCGTCCACGTGTACCTCGGCAAACTGCGCACCGAAAGCGTACATGGAGTACCGTTCCTTCTCCGGACCCGGCTTGCTTTCAGCCTGAGCTTGTACCGGCGCACCCCCGCGTGCGGCTAGTTTGGCTAGAGATTCCGTGCGGCTGCTGTCGCTTTTCAGCTTAAGCCAGCCTTCTTCGATAACCACATCCTGGGTAGAAGCGCCACTCAGCGGGGAAGCCGGATCGCTGATTGCCATCTGGATAAGTTTTTCGCGTAGAGCTGCACCCGCACCGCTCACCGCCGACCCGGTACTGGCTGCCGTTTGGGAACCGCCCGAGACGGGCGTTTCAGGAAAGATGGTGTCCCCTAACCTGAAAATCACCTGTCGCGGACTGACCCCGAGACTGTCAGCGGCCACCTGGGTCATGATCGTGTAAGTTCCGGTTCCCAGATCCTGGGTTCCGGCTTCGACCAGCACTGAGCCATCGGGCCGCAGCGTTGCGCGCGCGGACGCTTCACTGCGTCTCGTCGGATAAACCGCCGTGGCCATCCCCAATCCAACGAGGCGAGCGCCCTCCCGCATAGAGCGTGGCTCCGGTTTGCGGCGGGACCATCCGAACCGGTCAGCACCCTGCGCGTAGCACTCGCGAAGCGACTTGCTCGACCAGGGTTGGTTCTTTTCTTCATCGCGCTCGGCATAGTTCAAGAGGCGCAATTGCAAAGGATCGACCTGCGTTTCATACGCGAGTTCATCCATCGCCACCTCGAGCGCATACGTGCCCGGTGACTCGCCCGGCGCCCGCATGAACGAAGGCGTGCCAGTATCGACTCGCACCAGCTTGTGCGAGGTCCCGGTATTAGGGCAAGAGTAGAGCATGCGGGCAGGCAGACTTGCTCCTTCGACATATTCATCGAACGAAGAAGTCTGAGTAACTGTGTCATGGCGAAGCGCGACGAGCCGCCCGTCGTTCGCGCTCGCGAGTTGCACAGTCTGTCTGGTCTCGGGCCGGAAGCCGACCGGTCCGAACATCTGCTCCCGTGAGAGGACTAGCTTCACGGGTTTGCTTACGCGCTTTGCCGCGACGGCCGCAAGGGCGACGTGAGACCAGGTTGGACCTTTCGAGCCGAATCCGCCGCCGAGAAAGAGCGAGACGACGTGTACGTCATCGGGCTGGACTGCGAGCACACTGGCGAGGCGCTTGCGATCTCCGAAGACACCCTGCGTTGCATCGAAGACCGTCAGCTTGTTGCCTTCCCAGAACGCGATGGTGCTGTGCAGCTCGATCGGATTATGGGTTTCGACGGGCGTGACGTACAGGTTGTGAACGCGTCTGTCTCCGCCGGTCTCGGTGAGGGACGGGTTCCCGCGCGAGGATTCAGCCGGGTCTCCGCCGCCGCCGGCCTTCTTAGGCGTGTATGCCCGATCGAGCCCGCGTTCGATGACTACGTTGTGGTCTTCGCTTTGATACTTAACCTCAATGAGCGAGGCGGCGTGCTGTGCGCGCTCCAGAGTGTCGGCCACGACAACAGCGATCGGCTGGTTGCTGTACAGCACCTTATCGTTCTGAAGGAGCTGCAGCTTGCGTGCACTCGGGCGATTGGGATCGTTTCCCTGCTCGTCTTCGGGCAGCCTGGGAGCGTTCAGATGAGTCAGTACGGCGAGGACGCCCGAGCTTCGTTCAGCTGCGCTGGTGCTTATCTGAGTTATCCGGCCCTTGCTGATCGTACTCGTGAGGAGGACGGCGTGAACCACGCCGGGCACCGGATGATCGGAGCTATAAAGCGCGCGCCCTGTTACTTTCAGCGGACCATCGACGCGATTCAGGGGACTACCAATGGAACGTTCCATATTTCAGACCTTCTCCGCCGTGACGGACAGGGCTCGTACTACGCAGCGCTTTGCCATCTCGATCTTGAAACGATTGTGCTCGTAAGGTTTCGCACCCTGCACAATGGCTTCCGCTACCTGGTGGTAAAGGTCCGGGTTCGGCTGCTTGCCTATCAGCAACTGCTCCGCACTCGGCACACGCCAAGGTTTGTGGGCGACTCCGCCGAGCGCAAGTCGGGCGTGGCGGATTTGACCACCCTCGATATCCAGGATCGAGGCTGCCGAGACTAGCGCAAAGGCATAAGAGTTTCGGTCGCGCACCTTTAGGTAATAGGATTTCCGTTCGGCCGGTTGAGCCGGCAAGTCAATTGAGGTAATCAACTCGTCCTTCTGCAGGTTTGTCTCTAACTCCGGTTTGTCGCCCGGCAGCCGGAAGAAGTCTTCCACCGGAATTGTCCGTCCACCGCGAGCGCTTTTGGTTTGAATCTTGGCGTCCAGAGCCATAAGCGCCACATTCATGTCGCTCGGGTTGGTTGCGATGCATTTCTCGCTAGCACCTAAGATCGCATGTATTCGGTTCACTCCGTCCTGTGCGGCGCAACCCGATCCGGGCCGCCTTTTGTTGCACTCCGTAAAACCAACATCGTAGAAGTAATAGCACCGGGTTCGCTGCAACAGGTTACCGCCTGCAGTTGCCGCGTTACGCAATTGAGGCGATGCGCCGGCCAGCAACGCTTCCGACAAAACAGGGTATCGCGTGCGAATGGCAGGGTGATTCGCCATGTCGCTGTTGCGGGCCAGTGCGCCAATCCGCAAGCCGCCATCGGGCAAGCTCTCGATCTCGCGCAGCCCGACCCTATTGATATCGATTAAGTGCTTCGCGTCTTCGACCTGATACTTCATCAAATCAAGCAGATTTGTACCCCCGGCTATGAACCGCGAATCGGGATGCTCGGCAAATGTCTGCAGCGCAGCCTCGACACTAGCCGCACGCGAGTAACTGAAATCTCTCATGCGCGCTTCTCACTCTGCTGCCCACTTGTGTAAACGCTGCGCACCGCCGCAATGATGTTCGGGTAGGCAGCGCAACGGCATATGTTGCCACTCATGCGTTCGGCAAGCTCGTCGTCTGTGACCTGCAACCGATCGTGGATGAGTCTCACATCGGGCGTTACGGCGCTCACTTGTCCGGCAGCGAGTTCGTCCATCAGGGCGACCGCAGAACAAATCTGGCCCGGCGTGCAATACCCGCACTGGAAGCCATCATGTTCCACGAAGGCGGCCTGCATCGGATGCAGTTCGTTGCCCTTCGCCAAGCCTTCAATCGTCGTGATCTCATCCGACTCGTGCATCACGGCTAGCGTCAAGCAGGAGTTCACCCGGCGGCCATTGACCAGGACCGTGCAGGCGCCGCACTGCCCGTGATCGCAGCCTTTCTTCGTTCCGGTCAACTGCAGGCGCTCGCGCAGAGCGTCGAGCAACGTGACCCGCGGCTCGGCTTCAAACTCTTTAGACTCCCCGTTGATGCGAAGTCGGATACGGGCGGCGTTGTTCGCCTGCTGGTCTGCGCGGGCGACGCCTCCGGCCGCCAATACTCCCGAGCCGGCTATGGCCGAACCGACAAAGGCGCGCCGGGTCCATTCTTTTTCAGCCTGACGGTTCCGTTCATCATCACTTAATTCTTCTAGGATTTTTTCGCTCATGGTGCGGGTCAAGGTTAACTGCGAATTTCGAGGTCATAATTGCGATGACCGGGACCGGCAAACGATTTCAAATCAAAAGGGGTTTGTGTAAGAGAGCCAAAACGGCAGGAGGGAAAGAGTTGGTCGGGGCGGTGTGATTCGAACACACGACCCCCTGCGCCCAAGGCAGGTGCGCTACCAGGCTGCGCTACGCCCCGATCCCTTCTGATTCTAAACCAACGTTAGAAACGGGCTTGAAACGTTGCCCGATGGCCGCCCGCACTACTCCGACCGTAAGTAAGCGACTTGCCGCGTGCAGATGCGCCACCTAAGATCACTGCAGTACCCCGCAACTCAGGAGATCGGTGACTTCATGGATACCAAACAGCCCTTGACGGATGGACGCGAATGCGGGATCACTAAAGAGTAATGATGACGAGAAGGAAACGGACAATCCGCTCGCTCATCATGGCGGCAATGGAGGGCGACGTTTGGGCGAGTAGACATGCTGGTCGCAAATGCAGGCGTTCAGATTTACCACACACCGCTCGCCGACATGACAGAGGAGATGTGGCGGCTGATCCTCGACGTGAATCTTACGGGCGCGGCGAACTGCATGCGCGCTGTACTGCCGCGTTTCATCCAGCAAAAGTCCGGCAACATTATTGCGTTGACATCTGTGGAGGGGCGCATGGGTGACAAGGGTTCTCCCAACTACTCTGCATCGAAGTGGGGGCTTATCGGGCTCGTGAAATCGCTAGCGCTCGAAGTGGGAAAGTAGAACGTGCGAGTCAATGGCATCTCGCCGGCAACGGTGGCCACGCCGCTCACGCTCAACCCTGCTTCGTATCTGTCCACTAATCCGCAAAACCCGACATATGCCGGTTTCGTGGAGGCCACCTGGCGGCAAACGCGCTTCCTCAACCATTTCTGCAGCCGCAGGACATAGCAGAGACGGCATTATTCCTGGTGTCGCCGGCGGCTCGCTTTATGACGGGAGCCGCGTTCGACATTGCGCTTGGTCGAAAACGCGATGTACACGGCGTAACAGCGCCCAATTTCATTGCAACGAGAACCCGTGATATCGCGAGGATACCTGAGCGGGTTCGGGAACGTCTACTGTATGTAACGTGCATGACCCCTGCGGATGGCGGCTGGGGAGCACCTGGCCTTCTCATCAAGTCAGCCAATCAATAACTTCACGGAATGAACGAAACAAGCGTACTTAGTGTTCAGCGCGGCATAAGCCGCGTTCACGACTTGCCATATGGAGCGGAGGTGCTCGAAACTGCCGCTGTACGGTTCCGGATATGGGCGCCGAGTCACGAACGGGTGAGCGTAGCGATCGAGGGTGCTGGCGAGCCGCTCGGCATGAGCGCGCAAGTGGATGGTTTTCATGAATTGATAACGAACCGCGCAAACACCGGTTCGCGCTACCGATTCGTGCTTTCTGACGGCACTCGAGTCCCTGATCCCGCCTCCCGCTTCCAACCCGAGGATGTGCACGGACCGAGCCAGGTCATCGATCCGGCGATCTATTTATGGCATGACGAAGACTGGACCGGCCGCCACTGGCGAGAAGCCGTTATTTACGAGTTGCACGTTGGAACTTTCACGGACGAGGGAACGTTCCGTGCGGCGGCTGAAAAGCTCGACCATCTCGTGGCGCTCGGTGTTACAGCCATTGAGCTGATGCCAATCGCCGATTTTCCAGGGCAGCGCAACTGGGGATACGACGGGGTTTTGCCGTATGCTCCCGATTCGAGCTACGGAAGGCCCGGCGATCTCAAAGCCCTGGTCGAAACAGCACACGCCTGTGGCCTGATGGTGTTTCTCGACGTGGTTTACAACCATTTCGGCCCGGAAGGCAATTACCTTTCTTCTTATGCGCCGGAATTCTTTACAGACCGGCATAAAACACCCTGGGGAGCGGCTGTTAATTACGACGGTGCGCACAGCCATGCTGTGCGCGAGTTCATCATTCATAACGCACTCTATTGGATCGAGGAGTTCCACCTCGACGGATTGCGCCTTGACGCGGTACACGCCATTATCGACGGCAGTTCCCGTCACCTTTTGAAAGAGTTGGCGGAGCGAGTCCGCGACGTGGCGGGAGACCGCCTCGTCCACCTCATGTTAGAGAACGAGGAGAACCAGGCAAGCTTCCTGGAACGGGACGCAAACGCGCAACCGCGATGGTACAGCGCACAGTGGAATGACGACGTTCATCACGTTCTGCATACAGCGGTAACGGGTGAAGAGAAAGGTTATTACGTCGAATTTCGGGGCGATACCGAGAAACTCGGCCGAGCGTTAGCTGAGGGATTCGCCTTTCAAGGCGAGATGATGTCCTATCGAGGCGAGAACCGCGGCGAACCGTCAGCTCATCTGCCCCCTGATGCCTTCGTAGCGTTCTTGCAAAACCATGACCAGGTTGGAAACCGGGCATTCGGTGACCGGATTGGTGCGAGTGCCGACCCCAAGGCGGTAAAGGCCGCGGCCGCCATATACCTGCTACTTCCGCAGATTCCGATGCTTTTTATGGGCGAAGAGTGGAACGCCGCGCAGCCCTTTCCGTTTTTCTGCGACTTTGGAGGCGAACTAGCAGACGCCGTGCGGAAGGGACGACGGCAGGAGTTCGCTAAATTCCCCGAATTTCAGGACCCACAGACCAGAGAGAAGATTCCCGACCCGCAATCGGAGCAAACATTTCTTTCTGCCAAGCTTGGCTGGGACGAGATCGCCGAGCTTTCCCATACAGAGTGGCTGGATTGGTATCGAAAGATCTTGGGCGTGCGCCGCGAGTCGATTGTGCCACTCGCGGGCAGCATGTCCGAGCACTCCGGTGTCTACGAGGTTGTGGGTGACAGAGCCGTAGTGGTGCGCTGGCGTTGCGGCGAAAGCCGGGAACTCGTCCTTGCAGCGAATCTGTCGGACAAGAGTGCCGGAGGCTTTCCGGCTCTCGAGGGACCCTGCCTTTGGATGGAAGGCAACGCTGGCCAGAACGGGGTTTTCGAGCCCTGGTCCGTGCGTTGGAGTGTTGAGGCTGCCGAACAGAGGGGGAACTAAGAAATGGGAGCCGTTTTAAGAGCAATTTTCGGATACTGCTTTCTCGTTTTCATCGTGCGAGTCGTCGGGCGGCGGCCGGGAAAACAGATCACACCATTTGAGTTCATTCTGGTGTTTTTCATGGGTGGCGTTACTTTGACGTCTATGGTCGCGGATGACCGCTCAGTAACGAATGCCCTTTGTCAAATCACGACCGTTGCGCTCATGCATTTTTGTATCGCGTGGTTGAGACAGAGGTCTCCATGGTTTGGGCGGCTCACGGATGGAACGCCGCTTGTGCTGCTCGAAAAAGGACAGTGGCACGCCTACACGATGAAACGCATGCGCATACAAGATGACGACGTTATGGCTATGGCCCGAGATCAGGGTCTGGAGCGTTTGGATCAGATTGATTACGCCGTTCTGGAGCGCAACGGCGAAATCAGCATTATTCCTAATTCCGAAAGCTCCTGAGTTTCGCGATAAGAAGATCATCAGACCAATGGAGGGTTTTAACTATGGCCGCTACTGCTACTAAACCTGTGGAAGACACAATCGGTAAAGTCAATAACGAGATAGCCGTCGGCGCCGACCTGAATTTTCAGCGCAAATGGTGGCGCTTCGAGTTCGCGGTTTGGATCTTTTTTACGATCCTCGTGATTATGGATCTGTTGGGCTGTTTCGGGCGCGGATATCTGGCCAATGCGCGGCAGCGGGCGAACGATGGCTCGATGGACGTTCAGTACGAGAGGGTGGAGCGCTTCGGAACTTCCTCTGTCATGACGGTCCAGTTTGGACCTGACGCCATCCGCGACGGAAAGCTACAGCTTTGGGTTAGCGAAAGCCTGGTCAAGAAGCTAGGCGCCCAGCGAGTCGTTCCACAACCGGCAGAATCAGTCGTCGGCGGAGGAGGAATACTCTATACGTTTCCCGCGACAGCAACCCCGGCAAATCTGCAGTTTGCTTTTCAGCCCGCTTCAGTTGGGTTGGCAGACCTCACGATGCGAGTTCCCGGAAAGGATGAGATGAAGATGAAGATCTTCATCATGCCTTAGAACTATATGTATACGATTGTCCATTCCATAATCGGCTACTTCTACCTGCTACTCACGATTCGCGTGCTCAGCCGGCGGCCTGGAGCGCAGATGACTCTCTTTGAGTTCGTCATTGTATTTCTCATGGGCGGAATCATCATTCTCGCGACCATGGGCGACGACCGGTCCGTCACAAACACCGTAGGCGCGGTTCTCACTGTAGGACTTCTGCACAGGGTAATCTCTTACCTGAAAATCATCTATCCGAAGCTGGGAGCGATTGTTGACGGCACGCCGCTATTGCTCTTACAGAAGGGCGAATGGCAGACCGACACCATGAACAGCATGCGGCTGCGCGACGACGATGTTATGGCCTCTGCCCGGACAAAAGGCATCAGAAGCTTAGACCAGATTAAGTACGCAGTGCTTGAGCGTAATGGCGGGATCAGCGTCATCAAGGCCGAGCAGCAGTAGCCTCGCCCGGATTTCTACCTGAACTGTAACCGCTTCGGAACATTATCCTCGCTTAAAACTACTAAACAGCATGCCTGCAGAACAGATGATCGAGACGGATGTTCCGGCGAGGATGGATCGCCTCCCCTGGAGCGGGTGGCATCGAAAGATCATCGTCGCCCTCGGGACATCCTGGATGCTGGACGGCCTTCAGGTCACCTTAGCCGGGTCGCTGGCCGGTATTCTCGAAGATAAGAGAACGCTTGGTCTAACTGACCCGCAGGTTGCGGAAGGTGCAACGGGATACTTGGCGGGAGCGGTCACGGGCGCGATTCTGTTCGGCTATCTGACAGACAGGTTAGGCCGCAGAAAGTTGTTTCTGGTAACACTCTCCATATACTCGCTAGCCACTTTGGCGACGGCGGTTTCCTGGAATTTTGCGAGCTTCTTCGTTTTCCGGTTTATCACGGGCCTTGGGATTGGCGGGGAATACGCGGCTATCAACTCGGCGGTCGACGAATTGATACCTGGAAAAGTAAGAGGCACAGTCGATCTGGTCGTAAACGCAACCTTTTGGGTGGGTGCGGCACTCGGGAGCGTGGCTTCTGTCCTGCTCATGCGTGGTGAAGCCTTGCCTACGAACGTAGGGTGGCGTCTTGCTTTCGCCATAGGCGCTGTTTTGGGGATTGGGGTCCTCTATTTGCGCCTCTCCGTTCCTGAAAGTCCTCGCTGGCTTATGTTGCGCGGCAGGGAAAAAGAGGCCAATACCGTCGTTTGCAGTATTGAGGAA
Organism: Terriglobia bacterium; assembly: GCA_963723645.1. Taxonomy (GTDB): domain Bacteria; phylum Acidobacteriota; class Terriglobia; order Bryobacterales; family Bryobacteraceae; genus Bog-105. The sequence goes on along the minus strand of CAVRRR010000001.1, from coordinate 270,322 downwards.
GAGGTCTCGCAAAAGAAGGGACAGCTACCGGATCCCGAGGGTGAAAAGCTGTGTCTGCGAGTCCGCGATCATACGCCGTGGAGCGAGATTTTCCGCAACATGCTGGTGGACAACCGGCAGCGCTCGATTTTGGCTCTGATCCTCATGGTCGGCCAGTCATTTTTCTTCAACGCGGTGTTTTTTACTTATGGCTTGGTGGTGACTAAGTTCTACCACGTGGACGCACGCAATCTTCCCTTGCACTTACTGCCTTTCGCGTTGGCCAGCTTTCTTGGTCCGATTGTATTGGGCAGACTCTTCGACACTATTGGCCGCAAACCTATGATCGCGGCCACGTACGCCATTTCAGGGCTGATGCTGGCAGGCACTGTAATCCCGTTTGTACATGGGTCGTTGACGGCCGTAACGCTGAACCTGTGCTTCTCACTTGTTTTTTTCACCGCGTCATCCGCCGCGAGCGCGGCTTACCTGACCGTCAGCGAGATTTTTCCGCTCGAAATTCGTGCACTTGCGATTGCGGTTTTCTACGCCATCGGCACGTTGATCGGTGGCGTGTTTGCGCCCTATTTCTTTGGCGAACTAATCGCCTCGGGCTCGCTAGGCAAGGTGGGGATGGGCTACTTACTCGGAGCAAGCCTGATGATCATCGCGGCGATTGCGGAGGCCATTATTGGGGTAGAGGCGGCCGGCAAGTCCCTGGAGAGTATCTCGAAGCCCCTCCAAAGCCGGTAAGAATACGCCCCGCCGTAAGTGCGACGGAAAACATACCGGCGCTGATGAATGATGCCAATTCGAGCATACGGAATCTATAGCTGAGAGGAGTATTATGAAAGGCTTTTTTATTTGTGCAGGCTTGAGTCTGATCTCGCTTACGGCGTTTGGGCAATCGTCTGCCAGCGGTGCTGCGGGCGCGGCGGGTGCGGCGGGTACGGCAGCAGTCAAGGGACCCGATTTGAAATTCGCGAACATGGTGGCTCAATCCGATCTCGCCGAGATCCAACTGGGAAATCTTGCGCTGCAGAAGAGCAATAGCGATCAGGTAAAGAAGATTGCGCAGAGGCTGATTGACGATCACACGAAATCGAGTCAAGCGCTGAAGGAAGTCGCCAGTTCCAAGGGAATGACGCTGCCGACCGAACCGGATCCGAAGGACAAAGCGCTCGCGACGAAACTGGAGGGCGAATCCGGTGATAAGTTCGATAAGGATTTTATCGCTGCGAACAGTTCGGACCACCACAAGGTTCTAGCCGCTTTCAAGAAAGAAGCGAGCGATGGCAACGATCCGGAGATCAAGGGCTTTGCGACGCAGTACATGCCCGCGATTCAGGAGCACACGCAGATGATTGACCAGACGAAGAACAGCGGCAGCTAAAAACTCTCCTTTCAATTGCGTTCTATTCGCGCCGGCCGGTCGGATGACCGCAGCCGGCGTTTTTTTTGAAGCTATTGATTCCTCTGGTTAGCCTTCCATTTATCCATCCCAGCCCGTACCAGATCCAAAGCCCTTTGCGGGCCACCACGGTCTTTGGGCGTAAATTTCTTGCCTTTCGTCTGGTTGTAAGAGCTGAAGAAATGCTCGATTTCATCGACCATCTTCGGCCGAAGATCGTCGATCGTGTTTACATCGGCGTGGGTATGGGCCCGGCTGGCTACTGCCAGTAAGCGGTCGTTGCGAGTGCTCCTGCCGTCCTGTTCCGTCTGATCCGCCTCGATTACTCCGATCAGGCGAGCCGATACGAGGCAGCCGACCGAAACGGATTCATCCAGCAGAACCAGGACATCGAGCGGGTCGCCGTCCTCGCCTACGGTAGACGGGATGAAACCGAAGTCGTAAGGAAAAACCGAGCCCTCTGGCAGCACGCCGGCCAGTTCGAAAACTCCCAATTCCGGCTCGTAATCGATCTTGTTACGGCTGCCTTTCGGCGTTTCGATGATGACGTTCAGATCCGAATTGCCGTTTCGAAAGGTAGAGATCTCGGTCAGCAGCCTGGGAACTTGTTTCGACATGCCTGATGGACGCGTAACCAGAACGTAACAGCACCTTCCGTGAGTCGACAAGTAAAGTTGCCGGCTGCCGCAGCCGATGGAATCAGTGTTCGCCAATGTGCGACGGAGGCATATGAGATCACTGATTGTAAGAAGTGCAGCGGCAGTCCTGATAACACTTTCGACGGGAACATTGTTCGCTCAGAGCGTAACTAAGCCGGGCCAGCTCGCGGCCGAATCAGCGGCTGTTTTCTCACCTGGAGTGAGCCCGGTTGAAGGCTCCTCTTCGGCGAGATATAGGAGCCAGATTTCCCGCTTCGAGGACCGGCATGACCGGATCATGAATCGGGTCTGGGTTGCCAGCATGTTGAGCATGGTTGCTGCAACGGGTTTCGATGCGGGCACATCGTGGGGAAAGCGGGAAGGCAACTCGTTGCTGGCCTCGTCGAACGGCACATTTGGCGCTAAAGGGTTGAGTATCAAGGCGGGCGTGGCCGCCGGCGTGATCGTGCCGGAACTTCTGTTTCGACATCACAAAGACCTGAAATCGAAGTTTGCGATCGGCAATTTCGCAGAAGCGGCCGTATTTAGCGGCGTAGCCATTCACAATATTGGGATATCTGGTCCAAAATAGGGCCGCACCGATCGTGAAGTGGGTGACTCGCAGCTATACTGGACTAGCGGTGGTTCAATACTCGGAAGGGGAGGCATGACAGGCAAAAAGGGCTTCCATTTGTGGGTAGCGTTTGTCCTGTCCGCGGCGGCCTGTTCAGGCCTGCCGCCGACGATCGGCATTGCTTCTGCCATCGGTACCTTTGTAGTGAATAGCAGCAGAGTCGACGGAAACGCCAATCTTTTTGACGGCTCTGAGATCAAGACGGCGAAAGCATCGAGCCAGATTTTTCTGGAGAACGGTGCAGCGATCGTTCTGGGTATTGACTCGGCAGGAACGGTCTATCGCGATCACCTGGTGCTGCAGCAGGGCGCGACGAAAGTAGACAACATGAACGGCTACAGCGTTCAGGCTGCGAGCTATCGGGTGGAGCAGGGGCAGCCTGCGTCGCAAGCCGTGGTGCGCCTGGATGGCGACGTGGTGGAAGTGGCGGCTCTCGCGGGTTCGCTGAAAATCTTCAATCAGGAAGGCGCTCTCCTAACCCACATCGGCGCGGGAACGGCTTCGGCCTTCCAGACCGGTGCTTCAGGAAGGGACAGGAGTGACGAGGGATCGGGATCACCCAACAACAACAACCGGAAGAAAAAGGAAGCGGCTGAGGCACTGCTTCTGGCAGCGGCGCTTGCGGGCTTAGGCCTCGCGGTTGCTGCAATTGTGCAGCCTTCGCCAACGAGCCGTTAGCTTCTTAGAGATCGCTTCTGGCCAAGTTCGCCCGAAGCAAATCGAGCGCGGGAACTGTCAATGGTTTGTGAGTATACGGAAGGTTTTGCCTTTTATCCTCGTTGCCGGATTCGCCGTCAGCTGCGGCGGCCAGAGACAAACGGGAAGTCCAAATGATCCTAATGAGCAGCAGGGCAATCCGCAAGCCCAGCCAGCGAAGAGCGATACCAGCAGCAAGAGCAACAAGGAACCGGTGGATAACAAAGCCGGCAGGAACGCTCATACTCAAGTACCAAACGCCAACGACAACAAGTAGTGTCTAGCCGGCATCCGCGCTGACCTGGAAGACGTGGTATCCCCAGGCAGGCAGAGCCAGATACAATCCTTTCGTCGAGAGATCGCCGCTGTTCCTGGTATAAACGGCCGGACTCATGGTGTCGCGGAAAACGACTGGGCCTTCTGCAAGGGACGCGGCTGGAAACGGGACGTAGCACTGGCTATCGTGATCCGCGTAATTCACGGCTACCAGGTAGGAAATCTGGTCGTGTTCAAACCATCCGAACGTTAAGAAATCAGAATTGGAACCGTTTGACTGCCAGGCAGGGGCCGCGTCGAGCAGCAGCCAATTGCCTTGGGTCACGCGACCTAGTAAGGGGAGCAGTCTGCGATAGAAATCTTCAATTTCCGGGATGCCGGGTTCAGGGCCGCGACGGGCCAGGTGAATGGATGGTTTCCGAACGTATCCTTCGAGTTGACCGTCGTGGAGGAAGCGCATACCCGGAACCAGGAACGCAACGATGGCTGCGGACTGGTGAACGGGTACGGGGAACGCGGCGGCTGCACGAGGCTCGTCGTGATTTTCCAGAAAGCGCACTGATTTCTGCTGGAAGGCGATGTCCGCGGTCAGGTGCGCCCTCACCGAGGGACCGTTCCTGCTGAGCAACCGGTCATAAAGAGTTTTGTCGTAGGTGTAATCGAATCGCTGCTGCTGAAGCTCCCAATCCAGGCCCCAATACACCTCGGCAACGAAGAGGAAATCTGGTTTTACGGCTCGCGCGGCGGCCATTGCTTTGGGCCAAAACGGTTCGGTCCGGATGCCCCATGTTCGGGAAAAGACATCGGGCAGCAGCAGCATTGCCATGTCGCAGCGGACGGCGTCGCAACGGGCAGCAATCGCCTCGAGTTCTTTGAGCATGGCGATTTGGACAGTGGGGTTGCCGTAGTTGAGCTGCAGAGTGTCCGGCCAGCCGGGGAAGTACGGATCTCTCCCGTGTGCGAGGATTTGCGCGTGGCCCGCGGAATTTTCAGTGGCGTAGTTGGCGGGGTTGTGGGCGAGATCGCTTTGTGTCCCTGCGACGTAGTAATCCGGGTGTTCTGTAGCCCAGGGGTGGTCAAGGGCGGTGTGATTGGCGACGAAGTCGAGCAGGAGCTTGATGCCGCGCTGGGCGAGCCGGGTGCGAAGGTCAGCGAGGGCCTCATCTCCGCCGAAATCGCGATGTACGACGTAGGCTGAGATGGCAAAAGGCGAGCCGACGATATCGTGTTCGGTGAGATCGGGAAGGGCTTCTTCGAATGAAGGACGCCAAGCTGCTTGAGTGCGGGAGACGTTCGCGCCAGCGGGTCCGGTTTGCCAGACGCCAAGCAGCCATAACCAGTCGAACCCGTGCTGGGCGAGGCGATCGAGTTCCGTGTCGGGCAGTTGATCGAGGAAAATCGGGTGCGCTTTATCGGGCGAACAGCGAAGGAGCCAGTCCCGCGTATGAATCTGATACAGCACGGGGTGAGCCGGTCCAGATCGAGCGGGCATTTTGTGAGTTTGGAGTGGTAGGGGCGACAGGGATCGAACCTGTGACCCTCAGCTTAGAAGGCTGATGCTCTATCCGACTGAGCTACGCCCCCACTTCACTTACTCAGTCTAGCGGTTCGGGCGGCGGCTACTCGATATTGAGCAGCAGATCGCGAGCTTCGACGGTGTCGCGGGATTTGACGGAGATTTCCGAGACGGTGCCGGCGACGGGCGCGTAGACAGTGGTCTGCATTTTCATGGCTTCGAGGATAAGAAGGCGTGCGCCTTTTTCGATCTGCTCGCCTTGTTCTACGTAGACGGTTGTGACGGCGCCGGGGATGGGTGCGCCGACCTGGCCGGGCTTGGCGGGATCGACTTTGCGGCGCGCGCCGGCTTCGGCCTTTATCGACTTATCTTTCACTTCGACCTGGCGCGGCTGCCCGTTCAGTTCGAAGAAGACGGTGCGCATGCCGTCGGCTCGCGGCTCGCCGAGGGTGAGGAAACGGATGATCAAGGTTTTGCCGGGCTCGAGTTCGACCGTCACCTCTTCTCTGTCCTGCAGCCCATAAAAGAAGGGCGGAGTGGGGAGGACTTCGAGATCGCCGAATTGCGAGCGGGCAGCGGCGAACTTGAGGAAGACGTCGGGATACATAAGGTAGCTCAACAAATCGGTGCGGCTGGTGGACCCGGTCTGTTCGGCGACTGTTTTGGCGGCCTCGGTCAGGTCGGTGGGAGGCAGGTTGGCGCCAGGACGACCTTCTTCGGGCTTCTTTCCATGCAGAATGACGTCTTGCAATTTGGGCGGCCAACCACCTTCGGGCTGGCCGAGCGAGCCCATGAACATGTCGGCTACCGAATTCGGCAGCGTCACATGATGATCAACCGGCAGATTTTCGAGCTCCTGAACAGTCATGTCATGGCTGATGAGATAGAGTGCGAGGTCGCCGACGACTTTGCTGGACGGGGTGACTTTGACGATGTCGCCGAAAGCCATGTTGACATCGGCGTACATGCGGGCGATTTCGGGCCAGCGCCCGCCCAAGCCCATCGCTTCGGCCTGGGCTTTGAGATTGGTGTATTGACCGCCGGGCATTTCGTGGATGTAGACATCGGAGCTGCCGGACTTCGGAGCCTCATCGAACGGCCCGTAGTAAGCGCGCACGGTTTCCCAGTAGTCGGAGCAACGGTTCAGGGCATCGAAGTTGAGACCGGTATCCCGTTCGGTGTGGGCCAGCGCGGCGACGATTGAATTCAGATTCGGCTGGCTGGTGGTTCCGCTCATGGACGAGATGGCGCCATCTGCGACGTGGACGCCTGCTTCGGAGGCTTTGAGAATCGTAGCGGCGTTGATGCCACTCGTGTCATGAGTGTGGAGATGAATGGGCAGGCCGACTTCCTCGCGCAGGGTCTTAGTGAGCTTGTAAGCGGCATAGGGTTTCAACAAGCCGGCCATATCTTTCAAGCCGAGGATATGAGTTCCCATGCGCTCGAGTTCTTTAGCGAGGCGGACATAATACTTGAGCGAATACTTTTCCCGCGCGGGGTCGAGGATGTCGCCGGTGTAGCAGATGGCGGCTTCGCAGAGGCGTCCGGTTTGCAAGGTTGCTTCGACGGCGACCTGCATGTTGGGCATCCAATTGAGCGAATCGAAGATGCGAAAGATGTCGATGCCTTGCGCAGCGGATTCGGCGATGAATTCGCGGACAACATTGTCGGGATAAGCGGTGTAGCCAACCGCGTTCGACGCGCGCAGAAGCATCTGAAAGCAAATGTTCGGTACCTGCTCGCGAAGGACCTGCAGGCGTTTCCAGGGGTCTTCTAGAAGGAACCGCATGGAGACGTCGAAGGTGGCGCCGCCCCACATTTCGAGGCTGTAGAGCTGGGGTAATTCGCGGGCGACGTAGCCAGCGATGCGGAGCAGGTCGTAGGTGCGGACGCGCGTGGCCATGAGGGACTGGTGCGCGTCGCGGAACGTGGTGTCGGTCAGCAGCAATTGGGGCTGCTGTTTCGTCCATTCTGCGAATCTGACAGGACCTAAGTGGTCGAGCAACTGACGTGTGCCGTGCGGCGGTGTCTTCTGGTTCGACCTGGGCACGGGAGCTTCGCGAACGACGGTGGGGCGCGATTTTCCGGCGGCTTCGGGGTTGCCATTGACGATGACATCGCCGAGAAAGGTCAGAAGCTTGGTGGCGCGGTCGCGGCGAGGTTTGAAATCGAAGAGTTCCGGGGTCTCGTCGAGGAAAGAAGTGGTCATCTCGCCGGACCGGAAGGTGGGATGGCGGACGACGTTTTCGAGGAACTGGATGTTGGTCTTGACGCCTCGGATGCGGAACTCGCGGAGGGCGCGATCCATGCGCTGGCAGGCCTGTTTGAAGTCGCGGCCCCAGGCGGTGACCTTAACGAGCAGCGAGTCGTAGTAGGGCGCGATGACGGCTCCGCCATAGGCAGAAGCGCCGTCGAGACGGATGCCAAAGCCGGCGGGGGAGCGATAGGTTTGGATGCGGCCGTAATCAGGGAGGAAATTGTTGGCGGGATCTTCGGTAGTGACGCGGCATTGAAGGGCGGTGCCGTGGAGCGGGATGTCTTCCTGGCGCGGCAGGTTGATCTCTTCGCCGTGCAGGCTGAGACCCTGGGCGATCTGAATCTGCGTGCGCACGATGTCGATGCCGGTGATCATTTCGGTGACGGTGTGTTCGACCTGAACGCGCGGGTTGACTTCGATGAAGAACCACTCGTAGGTCTCGGCATCGACTAGAAATTCGACAGTGCCGGCATTGTAGTAGTTGGCGGCGCGGGCGAGCGCGACGGCCGCGTTGGCGAGCTCGGTGCGAACCCTTTGCGGCAGGCCCACGGCGGGCGCGATCTCTACGACTTTCTGATGACGGCGCTGGACGGAGCAGTCGCGCTCGTAGAGGTGAAGGATGTTGCCCTGCTGATCTCCGATGATCTGGATTTCGACGTGTTTAGCGCGGCGGATGTAGCGTTCCAGAAAGACAGCGGGGTTGCCGAAGGCGGCGGCTGCCTCTTCACTTGCTTCCTGAAGGCGCGGTTTGAAATCGGCACGCGAGTTGACGACCCGCATGCCGCGCCCGCCACCGCCGAAGGCAGCCTTGATGATGAGCGGAAAGCCTATGCGTTCGGCGATCGCTTCGGCTTCGGGGCTGGCTGGATCGACAGGATCCTCGGTGCCGGGGACGACGGGGATGTTGGCGATAGCGGCGAGTTTGCGAGCGGCAGTTTTGTCGCCGAGGGATTCGAGGATGGCAGCGCTGGGGCCAACGAAGGTGATCCCGGCGCGTTCGCAGGCGAGAGGCAAGGCAGGGTTTTCGGAGAGGAAGCCGTAGCCGGGATGGATGGCGTCGACGTCCTTTTCGGCGGCAAGTTTGACGATGCCTTCGACGTCGAGATAAGCCTGGACGGGACCTTTGCCCTGACCTATGAGATAGGCTTCGTCGGCTTTGAAATGGTGGAGGCTGAGGCGGTCTTCCTGGGAATAGACAGCGACGGTGCGCAGCCCCAATTCGTTCGCGGCCCGGAGTATGCGGATAGCGATTTCACCACGGTTCAGAGCAAGGAGTTTTTTCATGGGACGAAGGGCGGGAAGGTTAAAGGGTAGCATGCGGGGCGTCCTGAAACCGGAGGGTTCGAGCGCGTGCGTGCGTGCGGATTTGCGTGAAGCGGGCGGTTTCTTACCTCCATGTAAAAAAGGCGTGCACGACAGGTACGTTGCGGAGGGATTTGAACGAGCCGAAAAGCCCGGTCACGGCTGTAAGTGTTTCGCTAAGTGGATTTAGAGTGAACGAGTTGAGCGACTTTGAAGGGCGGTGAGAAACATTCAGTCTGCGATACTTTTCGCAGGGATGAACGGTGCAAAAAGAGCTCATTCGGGGGCCGAAATAGGGGGTTTTGGAGGCGAAAGTGAGGGGAAAGTAGGGGCAAAAAGCGGGTTTTCGAGGTAATAACGGGGTGCATCGGAGGATAGCTCGACACGGGAGAGCGAAATGACTGTCTTGTCAGAAAGCGGGTGGCGTTTTCATCTCGGAAGTGATGGTTCCTTCGTTTCCGTCAAAAGGCTCGTCAGCGCTTTCCACGTAAATCGCCGGCACTCTCGCGCCCATGGGCCGGAGATAAGCGGACAATTGCCCGCGGTGATGAACGGAGTGACGGATTGCGATGTTCAAGTACGCCACTGCCGGATCTCTGCGCAGGCCAATGTAGTCGATTGGCTTCGCGAGATCCTCGTTTGAAAGTTCCTTCAGAACCGGCATGCGGCGTTCGAAGTTCTCCCGGTACCACTGAACAACTTTCTCACAGGTGCTGACATCCCCGGGAAGGAGTTCGCCCTCTCCAAAGCGTCGATCGATCACGGCATCTAAAAACCAAATCTCCACGGTGGCGATGTGCCGTGCCAGCTCGAAGGCGGTCCTACTGTTTGGGGCAGGCCGATAGCCCGCCTTTTCCGGCGGGATTGATGACAATATTTTTCGTGTCACATTCTGTTCAGACTCGAGTTGCGGGAGCAGAAATTCAAGAAGGAATCTGGCCTGATCGGGTGTCATCGCTCTGAGCAACTGCTCGGAACTAATCGACCGTCCCGGACTCGAGCGATAATCAGGGTCGCCGTGTTAGGTTTTACACGATCATCCGGATTTAGATCTCCGCTCAAGGGCTCAGCTTTCACCTTGGCGCGTCATCCGATAATAGTCTGGAATTCATTCAGCTAAGTACTGCGACAGCTCTTTTAGGCCAATATCTCTCTACATGAATTTGCCCGGGCTTTTTCTCCCTAATTTCTACGAACTCTTCTTGTACTAACAGCGCTACCATGTCTTCGATCATGTCCGGGCTACCGCACAAGAAGACATGACTGTTCTCGGGACTTGGGCGCAAGTTCCACGCGCGCTCAAGGGCACGATTCTTCCAAAGATCCTGGACATGGCCAACAGCACCGTTCCAGGGAACAGGCTCGTGCTGAGGGCGACTGATGATCGGCAGATACGTAAAGTTCGTGCGTAGGCGCTGCATGGTTGCCAGAATGGACCGGTAAGCCAGGTCCCACGAGTGTCGAACTCCGTGCAACACGGCAACGCGCCGCTGTGTCGAGAATTGCAGGTGAGTCGTCAGCATACTCACGTAGGGTGCGAGCCCGGAGCCGGTGGCAACTAACACTACGTTGGCGTCCTCCGGTACATGATCGAAGGTAAACGAGCCGGTTACTCTTTGTGAGAGTGAGAGGCGATCGCCGATCTTCAGGTTGAACAAGCGGGGGGTCAGAGTACCTCCAGGCACAAGGTTCAGATAAAACTCCAGGTATTCGCGGTTGAAGGGAGATGAGACGATGCTGTACGCACGTCGGATCAACTTTTCCTCCGAAGGCGGAATAGATTCGGATTCGGCCAAAGCGCAGCGGGAGGCCGAGCCGAACAGTCCCAAAGTGGTGTATTGGCCGGGCTGATACTCAGGCAGGTCCCAACCGTCAGGCGCAACCTGCAGGATGTTCAACCACGGGGAAACCTCGTTGCGAAGAGTAACGACGGCATTCAGTTGAGATGTATCCATACGCGGGTACCAGGAATGTTCACTCTATGTTGAAGTTTACGAGCATTCCTGCCAACTAAAAAAAAAAACGATTCAGCGGAAACAGCGTTCAATCGGATGTTTAGTTTTCCGAGCGCGCGCATTTCAGATTTTGGAGATTTGTAAGAGGAGAGACATTTGACATGAGTACTGCTGCTACGGCACTTTCATCCCAGGAACGCGCCATCCAGGAAGGGACGAAGGTTCTTCACGGAAACGTAAGCAACCGTGTCCTCAGGATCTTTGAGGCTATACGGGCATACGGCCCACCGCGTGTCACTCTGGATCGCGCTGTCCTCTTTACTGAATCTTTCAAAGAAACGGAGGGTCAGCCGCTCGTGCTGCGGTGGGCCAAGGCGCTGAAGCACTTTGCCGAAAAAGTGCCGGTGACTATTTTCGATGATGAGCTGATTGTCGGAAGGCCGAATACCTGGTTAGGCCGCTGGGCCATCGTCTACGCCGAACTCGACGGCGCCATTATGCCGGCAGGGGTCGAGATGTTTCGTAAGAACAAGGGCAAGGTTGGCGAGGTGGTCGTCACCGAAGAAGACGGCAAAATCATCAGCGATGTACTCACGCCTTACTGGACCGGCCGCGATTACGCCTCGAACTTTCACGACGCCATTCCGGAAGAGACGCGATTTTTGATGTACGGGCCGAACCCGAAAGACATTCTCACGATGACGTGCGTCGTGGTTGGTACTTCCAACCAGCGTCATTCTCAGAATTGGACGCCCGATTGGAACAAGCTCATCACTCGCGGCTGCAAGGGTATTCGCGAGGAAGCGCAGGCGAAGCTCGCGGCCCTCGACCATCCGCGCGACCTCATCCATAAGAAACCATTCCTTGAAGCCGTCGTCACGACGTGCGATGCGATGAAAATCTGGTCCGAGCGCTACGCGCAGCTCGCAACCGAGAAGGCGGCGACGGAAGCCAATCCGGCGCGGAAGACGGAACTGCTCAAAATCGTGGAGACCTGTAATCATGTTCCCGAAAACCCGGCTCGCACCTTCCAAGAGGCGCTCCAGTGCCAGTGGTGGGGACAGATCTTCAACCGCGTTGAGCAGACGAGTTCCGCGATGGGACAAGGCCGCATGGATCAGTACTTGCTGCCTTACTATGAGACGGACATAGCCGAAGGCCGGATCACGAAAGAGTCGGCCCAGGAATTGCTGCAATGCGTTTGGCTGCATATGTCGCAGGTCACCGAGATCAAGATGAACCCCGTTGCAGCCGCCGGGACGGAAGGTTTTTCCCAGTTCTGTGACGTTTGCCTGGGCGGCGCGACCTCTGAAGGGGTGGACGCCACGAATGAACTCTCGTACGCAATCCTCGAATCTGTCCGGCCGCTTCAGATCACGTCCCCGGACGTTTGCGTCCGGATTCATGCGAATACGCCCGAAAAGTTCTTGCATGCCGTCGTCGAAGCCATCAAAGACGGCAAGGGGTATCCGAAGCTCCTGAACGATGAGATGGTCATCCCGTTCTACCTCGCAAACGGAGCGAGCCGTAAGGAAGCGAACGACTGGAACATTTCAGGTTGTTGCGAGAACCGGCTGATCAATCGGGAAACGAACGTCACTGCCAATGGAGGATTGAACTACGGCTCTGTCGTTGAAATGACATTCCGCAACGGCAAGCTCAAAGTCTGGAAGGATCTGCAATTTGGGCTTCAGACCGGCGGCCCCAGAACATGGACCAGCTTTGACCAGGTCTGGAAGGCGTTCTGCGCGCAGCTCGAGCACCTCGCCAGGCACACACTGATTCAGCAGTACGTGGCATTGAAACTGCAGGGCAATTACTTCGCCTCACCTGCCACGTCGATGCTCCACGACTTAGCCATGGAGCACTGCCGCGATCTTCACACTCATAGCGACTACATGCCCGGCGGCCTCGACCATTCCTGCCTGGATACCGTTGGCAAGGGGACTGCCGTAGATAGCCTGGCGGCGATCAAGTACCTCATCTTTGACACCAAGAAGCTCACCTGGGATCAACTTCTGGACGCGATCGAGAACAATTGGAAAGGCACGGAGGCCATCCGGCAGATGTGTCTGAACGCGCCGAAGTACGGCAACGGAATCGACTGGGTCGACAGGATCGGTTTGGAGATCGATCACTTTTTGCTGGAATTTCTGCACAAGCATCCGAAGCCGCATGACCAATGCTTTATCTTGCGCTGTATCCCAATCACCTTCCACGTGCCGCTAGGCAAGGTGACATGGGCGACTCCCAACGGCAGGCCGGCGCACGAGTATCTGTCCGAAGGGATTTCGGCCTCCCACGGCATGGATGTGAAAGGCCCCACGGTGGCGCTGACGTCCATGTCCCACGGGCGCGATACAAGCTACAAGGAAAAGGGCGGCGAGCTGATCAACATGAAATTCGCTCCCGGTAACGTAGCGGGCGAGGAAGGGACGCGCAGGCTCATGCAGGTGATCCGCACCTGGAGCAACCTCAAGATCTGGCATGTGCAGTTCAACATCCTGAATCGCGAGACCTTGCTGGCCGCTCAAAAAGAGCCGGAGAAGTATCGCGATCTGGTGGTCCGAATCGCGGGCTATTCCGCGTACTTCGTTGACCTGTCCCCAGACCAGCAGGCCGAAATCATAGCTAGAACTGAAGAAGCCGCTTAAGGATGCGGCAGCGCGATGAAAGAATCGACAGTCATTGTCACTGGAGCTACCGGATTTGTCGGCTCTCATCTCATCCGGCAGTTGCTGAACCAGGGCGGCAACACGATCGTCGCAAGTACGCATTCCGGTTCGAAGAAGAATCTCGAGGACGTCGCCGGGAAGCTCACATTCGCCGCTGCGGATATCGGCAACTTCTCGAATGTCTTGCGAATGGTCGACCAATACAAGCCGGTGACGATTTATGCGATCGGCGCCATGCGCGGCCCGCAATGTGATGCGGATCCTGAAGCAGGAATTCGAGCCAATGCCCTAGGCACGTTCCATATCTTAGAAGCGGCTCGCTTGTTTGGTGTTCGGCAAGTCATCTTCGCGGGCAGCCAGAGCATCTTCAGCGCAGCTCACCCCACCGACAAGGTGCTGCACGACTACACTACGACCCGGCCGGAAACAATCTACGCCGCTGCCAAATTGTTTTCCGAGAACCTCGGCCTCTGCTACCGCAGACTACATGGCATCGATTTCCGGGGACTGCGATTGGCGACGGTACTTGGCCCTGGCTCGGAAACGCACGGCTATCTGGAATATTTCAACAAAGCCATCGAAGAAAGCGTGAAGGGCAAACCGTATGCGGTGTATGTTGCGCCGAGGAGCCGGGTTCCCATCATTCATGTCGAAGACGCTGCGCGGGCATTGATCGAATTGGCTGCCGAGCCGCGGGAATGCATAAAGACGGTTAATTACATTGTGCTTGGACAGCCGGAGACGCCGTCGGCACAGGATTTGATGGACGCCATTCGGGCGAAAATTCCCGATGCACAGCTTTCGTTCCAGGTGAACGAGGAATTTCAAAAGATGCTGGATTCCAACATTGTGAAGCCGTTCGACGATACATATGCCCGAACCGAGTGGGGCTGGAAGGGCAACTACGATCTCCCGGCTACCGTGGACAGCTTTCTGACGGACAAGAGCAAACATCCGGAGCGATATGTTTAGCGGTCTTGCAGAACTGAACTGATAATGGCTACCGCGACAACACGAGCGATTCAGTACCGAACTCGCAGGCTTGTGCCGGCATCGTTGCCAAACGCAAGGAGCCGCAGACTATGAGTGCAGCGCCAAACCGCATCGCCATAAACGCGGGAGGAGCTTACGTCACTGGATTGAACGCTGTGGTCGCGGGCGCGGTGCTCGCCGCCAACGAGCTGGGATGGGAAGTAACCGGCATCCGCGATGGGTACGAAGGCCTGCTGTTTCACGAGCGGTATCCGCATTGCGGGCTAATGAAGTTGACGCCAGACAAAGTAGCAATGTTTTCCGATGCGGCTGATGCACTCCTGGGCACTTCCAGCATGAATCCATTCTCTGTACGCACGCTGCAGAAATACGAGGATGACATGGAAGGGATCGAGGAGGTCGATCGTTCCGGAGATGTACTGGCAGCGCTCCAACAGGAGCAAATTGATGGAGTGATCAGTATCGTTGGACGCCGGGCCATGGGTGTCGCCTGGAAGCTCGGGAAAAAGGGTGTGAAAACAGTGTGCGTGCCCGAGTCCGTCGAGAACGATACAGCCGCGACTGTGCTTTCATTCGGATTCAACACCGCCCTAAGTTTTACCGTCGAGTTATTGGAGCGGCTTCGCAGAGCGGCTCTCGCCGGGCGCAAGGTGGCGGTGGTTGAAGTCCTGGGCCAACATGCAGGTTGGTTAGCGCTGCAGGCAGGGATAGCCTCTTCTGCCGACGCCATCCTTATTCCTGAGATCCCATTCGACCTCGCGAAAGTTGCACAGCGACTCACGCAAAACCGGGAAAGCGGACGAGCACCGTCCCTTATCGTTGTTTCGGAAGGGGCTCGAGCTGCACTACAAACGCAACCCGACAGTTCCGGCGCAATCGAACATACGCGGCGCGCGCTGTCGCCTGGGTCATCCGAAGAAGGAACCGACGGCGGACGGAAAGTGATCGACAAATCTGGGGCGGCTGCTGGTGCCGTTGCCTTGGAGATCCAAAGACGTTCCGATCGCCAGACATTTCCTTTCGTTTTAAGCGAGATCATCCGCGGAGGAAGGCTCACTGCGACCGACTGCCAACTCGGTATGGCGTACGGCGCGGCGGCTGTTCACGGCTTGCGCGACGGGCATGGCGGAGTATTGACTGCTTTCCAGCCCGAAATAGCCTACGTGCCTCTGGCCGATGCGGTGAACAAGATTCGAACGGTGCCGCCTACCAGCCAATTTCTGCAGGCGGCGCGAGCGATGGGCATTTCGTTAGGGGATTAAAAATCGTATGGCGACGCAACTGAACGTATTGCCGCAACCCGTCGAAGCGAGTTCCGAGGCTGCCGGGCCGATTAAGGGACTGGTCGTCAACATTCAAAACTTCTGTACGCAGGACGGTCCGGGAATCCGAACGACGGTGTTCCTCAAGGCCTGTTCGTTGCGCTGCAAATGGTGCAGCAACCCTGAAACGATCCACCCCAAACCGGAACTTGCGTACAAACGCAGCAGGTGCATCGGCGCAAAGGAGTGCGGACTGTGCTTGAAGCCTCCCTGTCCCGAGGGAGCCATGTATGTTGTCGACGGACCTGACGACAAAGTGCATGTCAACTGGGATTTGGTTGGTCACTGCGGCGCGGAGTGCGCCTCCGTGTGCCCCACTGGTGCGCTCTACATGTTTGGACAAGAGATGACAGTGGATGAAGTGCTGGAGCAGGTGGAGAAGGACGCCCCCTTCTTCGCTGAATCCGGAGGCGGAATTACGGTTTCCGGTGGAGAGTGCCAACTGCAGCCAGATTTCGTTGCCGCATTACTATCCGAGTCTCACAACCGGGGCATAAACACCGCGATTGAAACAGCGAGCAACGTTCCGTTCCGTTTCTGCGAGAAAGTGCTGCCTCATGTTGACTTTGTCTACCACGACATCAAATTTATCGACTCAGTGCGGCATAAAAAATGGACGGGCGTGGATAATAAACGGATTCTCGATAATTTGAAGCACGCGTACGAGAAGTGGCCTGACAAGAAATTCATCGCTCGTACGCCGCTCATCCCCGGCGTTAACGATAGTGAAAATGATATCCGCGCGGTGCTCGCCTTCATTCGCCCGCACAAGAACGTCATCAAGTACGAACTGCTGCCCTACCACCGATTCGGGCAATCCAAGTACGAATTCCTGGGGCGCAACTATGAGCTGGCGGACTTCGAGACCGCTCCCGCCGAAGTCGTCGCAAAATTGCGGGCAATCGTTGACGAAGCCTTTGGCCGCAAAGGCTGGTCGGAAGTGAAAAATCCATTGCTGCCTCCGGACGAAGACCCGAAATGAGTGCTGCTGCGCTGGTCCAGCCGCTAAGCGTCGCGCTCTTGCTCGTCATGATGGCCGGCTTGGGGATGAAGGTAAGCTTTGCCCAAGTAGGGCGATCGATAACACCCTCGCTGGTCGTGCGTGGGTTGCTGGCCAACTTTTTGTTGACACCCATTGCCACGGTCCTGTTCCTACGCGCCTACCATGTTCAGCCTTTGGTTGCGGCCGGCTTTCTAATCCTGGCGGTCTGCGCGGGAGCCGCTTTCACGCCGGCAGTCACGGCCATGGCAAAAGGTAGCGTTCCCTCGGCTATCGGCCTTATGGTTGTCCTTTCCGCGTTCGACGCAATCTTGGTTCCGGTGCTCCTCCGCTTTCTGCTTTCGCGGTTACCTGGCACTGAGGATATTCAGATTAGTTTCCTAGCGATCCTTAAAACACTCCTAATCACTCAAATGCTCCCACTCCTTTGCGCGCTTGGGGTTCACGCTTGGAAGCCCGCTATCGCGCCCAAACTCGCAAAGCCGCTTAACGTCGTCACACAGGTTTTGATGCTCGTCGTGAACGTAGTTGTCTTTATTGCTTACTGGGACGACCTAAAGAGATTTCAACTGAGAGCATACGTCGGTATGACTCTTCTGTTTGTGGTGATGTTCGCTATCGGCTGGTTTCTGTCCGCCCCTGGCTATGCAGAACGGAAAGCGATGGCTCTCACGAGTGCCGTTCGGAATACCGGAGTCAGCCTCGTGATCATTGCGGAGGGTTTCGCCAATACACCCGCCGTACCGGCAGTGGTGGTCTTCGGATTGGTAATGACGATCGCCGCGATCCTCTCTTCGTTCCCGCTCCGCAAACTGGGCTTGGTGGAGGACGCGCGAGCCTATGCGGTAGTGACGCCGCCATCCATATGAATTGTCTGGCCGACGAGATAAGCTGCGTCATCGCTGGCCAAATAGACCGCTAACGACGCATACTCCTCAATCTTGCCCATGCGGCCCGCCGGGATCAACTGCAGCTGTCGCCTTTGGGACTCTTCGCCCATTGCGTGGAACGCCTCGCCCCAACTCTCCGTCATGATTCCGCCACAGGCTATACAGTTGACGTTGACACCGCCCCCAACGACCTCAAGAGCCACCGAGCGAGTAAAGCCGACTACACCCGCTTTTGACGCAGAGTAGTGAGGACTGTGGAAGGAAAGCCCGGACACGCCAGCGATCGAAGAGATGTTGATGATCTTGCCATAGTGGTTCGGCTCCATAATCTTCAACGCGGCACGAGTGCAGTGGAAGACACCAGTGAGGTTCACGGAGATAATCCGATCCCACTCTTCATCAGTAAGATTCTGGGTTAGTTCGAGAGAGTACTTATCAATGGGCGTCGACATAAGCTCAAGAAATTGTCGGCGCGCTTTTCTCGCTCTATCCCCAGCGGGCGTAATAGCCGCGTTGTTCACGAGGATGTCAAGAGTGCCGAAGCGCTCGACGATCTTCGACATCATCTGATCCACCTGCTCGCTCACGGAAATGTCGGCAGCCACCCCGATCACTTGACCGCCCGATTTCTGAATCTCATCCACAGTATCTCCGAGATCTTTTTCATTGCGCCCGTTTACCGCGATGCGTGCCCCTTCCTGGGCCATTGCCCGTGCGATGCCGCGCCCCAATCCTCTCCCTGAGCCCGTTACAAGAGCAACTTTGTCTTTCAGCCTCATAAAACCCTCCAGCAAAACGAACCGCCCTTAGATCCAATCGGACCAGCAGCGGTTTTAAATACTTCACAAGTGAATAAAAAGAGAAATCAACATTCCAGGGGCGGAGTTCCGAGACCTGAGCGCATCACCTGCCCTTGCCGCAGATGCTTCGCTTGATGTCGAGGGAGAAAACTGCTGGCATCGTCGGGAACGAGTTCGCCTTCTCCAAACCGTCGATCAATGACGGTATCCAAAGACCAAATCTTTGTCTGTGGCGATGTGCCGTGACAGCTAGAAGGCGGTCCTACTGTTTGGGGCAGGCCGATAGCTCGCCTTTTCCGGAGGGATTGATGACAATATGTTTCGCGCTACGTTCTGCTCAGACTCGAGTTGCGGGAACAGTAATTCAAGAAGGAATCTCGCCTGGTCGGGGGTGTCATCGCTGTGAGGTCCGGGTCAAAGTATAGCGGGCGCTTCGCAGCCTAGCGGAATGCGCGGGCGAATGTTCGAGCCGGTGGGCCGGAGATAGAAGGCATGCTCGGAACGCTGTTGATTCGTTCATGGTTGGTTCCGGCATGTCTACTTTCCAGGTCAGATGTGATCCGCTCGGAGTGGGGTGGGTTGCCAGACTTCCATGTCGGTGAATAGCCGGCTATACAACCAAGTGAAATCGTCCCGCAGTTTCCAGTACAGAGAAAGACTAACAAGAACCGGCGCCCATCTTTAACCTTGATGCGCGCATCCTAGCTAATCGCCAGGTCCACATCGGCTGTGAACTCAGCGTCAGCCATTACATAGTCGACGTGGCGATAGTCCCGTATCAGGACGACTTCCCCATTTGCCCACTCGATTAGGATGAAGTATCTCGGTCTTCTGGAGAGGTCTTGGGGGTCGAACACCAGAATGGCAGGTCGCTTTTCCACCGAGCCCAAGCGCGCGAGCCAGTCCTTCAGTTCGCTGTAGCGGCCAAAGTAACAGCCCACCGGCCTCGCACCCCTATCTTGCGACACTCCGACGATGTCGAGCTTGGCGTCTCGGGCCAGTAACGCACGTAGTTGATCGAATTCGCGAGCGGCAAAGTGCCTGACGTACCCTTCGAGCAGGTCCTTCTCTTTGGCATCGAGCAGCGGAGCACTCTCGCTGCCTTCATCGGCCAACTTACGAAGCGCGGCCCTCCCGCGATGCAACACGCCTTTTACGGAGAGAAGGGTTATTTCCAGGATCGCCGCAATTTCAGTGAGAGAGTACCCCAGCACGTCTTTTAAGATCACCGCTCCGCGCTGCGCGGGCGTAAGTCTCATGAAGAGACTTAAACCGGTTTTCAACAGATCGTGCTTATCAGTAGGCGTAGTTTCGGCCGGGATTTCGGAATGCTCATCCAATGCCTCTCCGAATCGAAGAGCATAGCTTCGCGTATGATCTACCGCCTTATTGTGTGCAATGCGAAAGATCCAGCTCCGAAGGTCAGCGATTTCTCCGGCCGCTGGAAGTAGATAAAACGCCTTGGCCAGTGTGTCCTGTACTACGTCTTCTCCATCTACGACCGAGCCGGTCATGCGAGCGCAATACCTGTGAAGCTCAGGGCGAATGTGGCCGATTAACTTCTCAAATTCTGCTCGCGCCTGCTTTAAAGCCTCCGCGGCTTTGCTCTCGTTCATAGACTATTGAGGGATCGCCTATCCAATTCGAATTTAGAACAGCCCCTAAAGCCACTCGAAGAGCGGCCCTGACAAGATGACGAGTCAGACTACCAAAAGGATCTGCTCGCGCAACAAGTTTTTTTGCCGTGCCCGGATCTCGACGTCGAGCTGAATCGTCTTTTCAATGGAAGGATACAAATGACACCTGTTCTGAAACCAATTGCAGCGAGTTTTCAAACCACGAATTTCGTGCTGGATCTCTGCCTGGGGGATCTGAATGATGAGGACGTGAAGAAGAGAATTCGGAATGGCCAAGGCCCGTCGGTCGCCTGGCAGGCCGGCCACATGCTGGCTTTCCGATGCATCGCGCTTGGGCAGCTCGGGGTTGCAAAAGAGAATCCTTACGCCGCCCAATACCTTACGACTGCATCCGATGGCCGCGACTACCCGCAGATACCCGATTATCAGCGGGAATGGAAGTGCGTTAGCTCAGAGCTCGAGACAGCTCTCGCGTCTGCGACTCCAGAATCGCTGGAGCAGATCGTCGAAGACGGAGCCCATGGCAAAAGAACTGTCTTGGAGTCCCTCGAGTTCCTAGCTTGGCATGAGGCCTATCACACCGGAGCCCTAACCGCCATTCGTAAAGAGCTCGGATACCCCAGCCCGGCGGAGCTGACACTCGCAAAAGCGTCTCATTAGACCCCGAACACAAAACGGGCCAACCTGACGGCCGGCAAGCGGCCGGCTGCAGTTGAACAATGAATCTATATCTCTGGATAGCGATCGTCGGATCTGTTCTCCTTTTCGCAAAGTGGTTCTCGATCACTTCACTACCCACAAGCCCACAAAGAAATGGCTTGGGATGCTACTTTGGCTAATTACCGGAATTAGCATTTGGTGTAACTACGGTCTCCAGCGTGACTAGGTGCTATAGGGAGAGATGGATTCCTCTACACTGGACCGTTCACTGGCGATTATTTCGCCAATGGACCGCTTCCCCTTGGCTCTTGCACGGGAGTTACCCGGGCATCCTACCTTGTGGTCGTGTCCATTTATCGATTCTGCACTGGCGATCCCAGAACCTTAGTTGGGGATAACAACTGGCGCGACGATCACCCGAGCTCCGAGTCCATACACTTAGAACAGTTCGGAGGGTCTAGCGGGCCTCTTCCAGATAGACCAAGTCGCTGCTTAGCTTGGCTGGCAGGCTGATACGCAAGCCGCTGCTCATCAATTGCTGGCCAGAGTAGGTCTTCTCTGGGGTGGAATGATCTTCAGCGCGCACCTGGTACATCACATCGGGTTCGAGGCCCTTGAGCAAAATGGTCTGTGCTGGCGTGTCGCTGTTCGGGCGAAAGATATACAGCGTTCCGTGCCTGAGGCTTGGGCTCCAGTAGAACATTCCGTCCCAGTGATAGCCGTCGGGCCGAGGCAGGATGTGGTGAACCACGGCATCCTGCAAGATCGGCCGAATCCAGGATTTGTAGACGTCGGTCGCTCGCTTTACTTTGGCGCGTTGGTCGGGTGTCCAACTTGCACTGTTCGTAGGATCCATCTGCCACTGATTCATCATCGATGACCGCCACAGGTAGGGCTCCGGGGCATCGGATACGTCGTTGTAATAGCTCTCGTACGTGTAGTCCATCAATATCGAGGGCGGGAATGCAAAGCTTGAATCGTAAATGGCCTGGCGGTTGGGCAGAGAAGACAGGGTATCGTTGATCGCGATGATATGTACGCGTTGCACATCCCCGAAATCCTTGATGTGTCCCGATCCTGAGCAGCCTTCAAGGATCAGATCGGGATAGTTTCGCATCATTGCTTCCTGTACCGAGTAATAACCAAGCGTGGACCAGTAGCTCACGTCCACACCATAGTGATGACGATGGGTGGTCTGCCGGCAAGTAGTGACGATTGGCGAGTAATCAGTTTTGAAGTAATCGAGTTTGTAGTCGGCAACGGCCTGCTGTGTAGCGTTCTTCGCCCAATCGCGTGCGGGATTCGACCCCAAATCGATCAAGGCATCCCAGTTGATATGGCCCTGTGGATCCAGCTTGGGAGGCGCGAAAAACCAATCGGCATGTTTCGAGATGCTCAGCGCCCGGGGGTCTTCTGCGTCAGAGCCTTGCGTATACGCCATCCACAGCCCGAACTTCATACCATTGCTATGGACGTAGTCCGCGATGGGTTGAGAACCGCGAGGGAATCGCTTCGGGTCCCAACGCCAATCCCCGGATTGAGGAAACCACATCGCATCAACCACAAAAGTTTCGAAGCCTAGTTCCTTCGCCAGTGTCGCGCTTTTGAGTACGTTCGCCTCATTCGCGTTCGCACCGCCAACGTCGAGATAGAGATTGTAAGCCAATGTTGGATGGGCGTAACTGGAAGGAAACTTCGGCACTAATTTTTCCAACACAAACCTGTGCAGGGTATAGCTTCCATCGTCGATATCTCCGAGGTAACAACCGACAAAGGCGGGCGGGACAAGGAATGTCTCGGCCGCAGGAACATCCGTCTTAAAGACGGGCAGATTTCCCACTTTGATCTGCAGCTTGGCTAGTTTCGTAGCCGTCTCACCCTCGCCGCCCGATGTGCTCCCGTACGAGATCCGCCCCACGGCAGAAAATTCCCATCCGACGTAGAGCCCGCGCGAAGTACCTACCTGCAACGCTAACCATGGAACGGGACTGGCGCCATCTGTCGGATCGCTCGCGAGAGTCTGTGAGGAACGCTGCCCTACGCTTTGGAGATAGGAGCCACCTTCTGTGCTGGAGTTGCCTGCGCCGCGTTTGATCCACCAAGCGTCCATCGACTCATCTTTCGGGATTGCGATGTTGCTGAGGACGAGACTGTCCTGATGACCGAGAGTGATAGCTGCCGCAGAACGGTTGGCGATGGTCAACCAATGCTCGATGGGTCCATGTCCGGGGCGTGCTCGCCAAATTGACTGCAATTCGAGTGCTGGCGCGCGGTTTGAAAAGCGCAGTACCAATTGTCCACTCTGAGCATCAAACGCACCGCCATCGTACTGCCACTTCGTCGCGACGGAAGCGCCTTGCACGATGACGGAAGCCGGGAGAATCTCGGGTGCCGGAGCAAGCAGCCAATTGAAGCCGGTTTTCGTTGGGCTGAGGTGAGTGATGGCGGGTATACCCTGCAGCAAAGCCACGACCATGGTAGTGTCGGCGGTGCTCAATCGCCACGACGTAGCATTCTGAAACGCGCCGGCAAAGTTCTGGGCACCGATCAAAAGGAGAATCACAGTTCCCAGGTGCTTCATTTCAACATGCCTCCGAAATGGGTGCGATCGACGTGGTGTTCTTAAACCGCGTCATACCTGGAGAATGAGGTTATCCGACCGTTCGATAGTTGTCAACAATTGCTGGTGATTACGCGCCCTGAACGATGGACGGTGGCTCGAAACTGAGGTCAAAGTGGGCGACCGCTGCAACCCGATTACGATGAACGCATGAATGAAGCGTTCGAGACACGACCAGAACAGGCCCAAAACGACGCGATCTCCGGTGAGCTTGTTACTGAAGCCTTCGATTATGACGATGGACGGCAGGTCACGGTATACATGCCTTCCGTTCCGCCCGAGGCGATCGTGTTCGCCGGGGACGGTCAGATGATCTCCCGGTGGGCAGGGTCTCTTGAGATCCCGGACGTGCCTTCTACGGTCATCGTCGGCATTCACGGTTCGACTGACGAGACGCTGCGCCTACACGAGTATTCACCCAAGTTCGATCCCGAACGGTTCGCCGCACACGAGAGATTTTTTGTTCACGACGTGGCCGCGTGGGTGCGATCGCGTTTCAGCCTAAAATTATCTGTTGAGCGCACGGCCGTGTTTGGTGTTTCGGCAGGTGGAGAACTCGCGCTTGCTCTTGGAATTCGACACCCCGAGTTTTACGGCGCGATCTTCTCAGCCTCCCCTGGCGCAGGCTACCGGCCACCTGAAACAATGCCCAGTCGATTGCCTCGCACTTACCTCGTGGCGGGCACGAGGGAGCCTTTCTTTCTTGACAATGCTGCTCGATGGGCGACCGCATTGCGCAATGCAAATGCAGATGTCTTGATGAGCGAGAGAGCCGCAGGGCACAGCCATGAGATGTGGCGACGGGAGCTTCCGCGCATGATCCAATGGGCATTCGGCAGAGGCTCCGGGGACGATAGACCGGCTGCCTAGATTCAGGCAAGGCGCAAGTTGACATTGTGCCGGATCGCGGAGCGTGCGGTCACTTCCCATTGCCGCGAGTAGTGGCAAAGGGTAGAGCGATGTTTCGGCTTCCACTCTGCCGGATAACGCACATCCCGCCAAAGTGGACGGCTGGCCTGCACATTGTTCCCGAACGGTGTGCAAGGAGAACACTGTACCTTTCGTTGATCCGGCTGTGCTCTACTTCGTTCAGGCCCCGGCGTGGCGAGCGTGACTTCGTAGCCTTTCGCATTCGAGAAGACCTCGATCGGGCCGGTGACATCAAGAACCTGGACCGGCTGCGGCCCGACAATCACAACTTTGCGTGTTGCAGCCATAGCAAATACCGCATTCTGTCACAGCTAGAGCGTGAGCTCGCATTTCCAGCGAGTTGGATCCGTGCCGCCTGCCGCCGACTGGACTGTGAAATGCCGCTCTCGTTCCATGTCCGAAATTGCTGTATTCCTGTCGTGGCGTATGCCCCACAAAAGCCCTACATTGATGTTTAAGGAGCAACAACGAGTAGTGTCTACTCTCTCTTCCGCCCTTGTCGTTCCCGATTCCTTGCTCGCGAAAGAGGCCACCGACATCCTGCGTGAGCATTCCACGGATCTGCTTTTCAATCACTCCATCCGCGTCTACCTGTTTGCGGCCGAGCAGGGCCGTCAGCAAAAACTCCGTTTCGACCCCGAACTCCTCTACGTCTCCGCCGCATTTCACGATCTCGGTCTGATCAAGAACTTTTCGAGCGAAAACGAGCGCTTCGAGGTCGATGGCGCAAACGCCGCCCGTCAGTTCCTCACCGCACATAATGTGCCTGAAGCGCAGGTGCAAACAGTTTGGGAAGCTATTGCTTTACACACCACTCCCGGCATCACTCAGTACATGCGCCCCGAAGTAGCTCTGCTCTACTCGGGTGTCGGTCTCGATGTGCTCGGAAAGGGGCTGGATCAGTTTCCTTCGGAGTTGCGGGACGAAATCGTGGCCAGGTACCCTCGAGAACGCTTCAAGGAACGTTTTCTCCAGGAATATTTCAAAGGTTTCGCACACAAGCCCGGCACCGCCATTGGTACCGTGAACGCTGGCATCTGTGAACGTTTCATCCCCGGTTATAAGAGCCCCAACGCCTGCGACTTGATTGCTGGGTCTCCCTTCCCGGATTCCGCATAGCAAGGCTGAAGGTAGCGAGTTATGACGTTCTAACCCAAGGAGGCGGGCGGCAGCGCCTCGGCTCCATAGAGGAAATCCAAACGTGAGGGTAGCAACATGAGGAGAGTATTAAGAGCGGGCTGCTTAGCGCTAGTGTTGACCGCGATAACGTCAGGAATTTAGCCCGCGCTGGCGCAGAATGTCGAGCAGGTGCAACCCGTGTTTGAGCACCTTATCCCGAATGCCGAAGGAAAGAGCATGATTGCCGTCGTGGTGACCTATCCTCCTGGGGCCAAATCGCCGGCTCATCACCATGCCAGGTCGGCATTTATCTATGCTTACGTGTTGTCAGGCGCCATTCGCAGCCAGGTTGGCGACGAGCCCGCTCAGATCTACAAAGTCGGCGAGGGCTTCTACGAGTTGCCCGGCTCGCATCACAGGATCAGTGAGAATGCGAGTGACAGGGACCCGGCGAGGCTATTGGCCATCTTCGTAGTCGATTCTAAAGATGGTCCACTGACTACACCGGACCAGAAGTAGAGAACGCGTAAGGAGCACCAAATGGCCCCCACCAGCATCGTTCCTCAAGCTAATGAGGATCAGAGCCCTTCAACAATGATGGCCTGGCGCGTGCATGAGTTTGGACCACCAGATGTCATGAGGTTCGAGCGAGTCTCGCGGCCCAATCCTGGCACCAGCGAGGTCCTTCTCAAAGTTGAAGCCGCTGGGGTCGGTCCATGGGACGGCTGGATTAGGGCCGGAAAGAGCGCTGTGCCGCAACCACTCCCGCTCACGCTGGGCTCGGATCTGTCTGGTGAAATCGTCGCCGTGGGACCAGGAGTTTTCGACCTGCGTGTGGGAGACCAGGTTTACGGTGTTACGAATCCCCGGTTCACCGGGGCCTATGCCGAGTATGCTTTGGCTTCCGCAACGATGGTCTCGCGGAAGCCAACCTCGCTAAGCTACATCGAAGCTGCCTCTGTTCCTGTCATTGCCGTGACGGCATGGCAGGCGTTGTTTGATCAAGCCCAACTCAAGGCAGGCCAAACAGTGGTCATTCAAGGGGCGGCAGGGAACGTTGGAGCTTATGCAGTTCAGCTGGCCCTTAGCGCGGGTGTGCGAACCATTGCGATCGCAGCTAAGGATGATTTTCCCTTTCTCCATAACCTCGGCGCAAACACAACAGTTGACTACCGGACCCAGCGCTTTGAAGAGGGGATTCGGGATGCGGACGCCGTGATAGATCTGGTCGGCGGCGAAACACAAACGCGTTCATTTCAGGTACTGCGTCGAGGCGGCAAGCTGATTTCGGCGGTGTCCCGTCCTGATCAGCAACTTGCGCAGAGTCATGGCGTCGAGGCCGCGTTCTTTCTGGTCAACGTCAAAAACGAGTATCTGGCCAAGATCGCTAACCTCGTCGATAGTGGAAAGCTGAGAACACGTGTCGGTGCAGTATTGCCTTTCGCGGATGCGCGCGAGGCTCACTTGATGCTGGAACGTGAACGGACTCAGCCCAAAGGGAAAATTGTGCTTACCGTCGGCGCAAGTTCAGCGACTGAAGGCTCCAACTTGCAGACGGCCTCCCGGGCGGATTAGATGACCGACATCGTCGAGCATCGCGCGCGCGGCTTGCAAGTGACAGCGATGACTGCAACCTTGTGGCGCGTCACGTCGGGTAGGCGTTTTGGGTTTTTCGCAAGGACGGCTAATGACCACGGTCAATGAGCTTAGCTCTTGTATCACATGAAACCGTCACTGCTGAGTCCGGTTTGTCGATAGTCCGGATAGGATTAGCAGTCGATACATGCACTGTGCTCCGGGGTGCGAGAACGACTGCCTTATGATCCTGGACCGATCGAGCATTGCTCATATCGAGATGGCGCCTGTGAATCGTCGACATACTTCTTTTTTGAAGGCCGCTAAAATGCCGTCTCGTCGTAGAGTTTTTCGATGGCGATGGCTGCTGCACCGAGAACGCCGCCATGATAACCCAGCGGGGACATGACAATCGAGGTCTGTCTCTGGCTCCAAGTTGGGATCATCGCCGAGAGCTCGATTTGTAGTTGCTGACACAGGAGAGGATTGTTTTGCGCCAGCCCTCCGGAGAGGATGAGCGCTTCGGGATCGAGCATCTGAACGATCAGAGCGCAGCCATGAGCCAGGTGGTGGCTGAGAGTTGTTATTGCGAGAATGGCGCGAGCATCGCCTGAATTAGCAGCCTCGATGATCTGTTCGGGACGGTTGAAGTGCGGGGCGCCATAGCGGAGCAGCGCCGCGGCGTTGGCATATACTTCGAGGCATCCGCGCTGTCCGCAGGAACACGGCAAGCCGTCGGGAACAATGCGCAGATGACCAAGCGCATTGGCGAAGTAATGTGCGCCGCGATTGAGCTGGCCGCGTGAGTAGGATCCGCCGCCGACCCCAGTGCCAAGCGTGAGGCACGTGAAGTCGCGGTATTGGCGTCCTGCTCCGAAATGCTTCTCGGCGACTGCCAGCGCGTTGGCATCGTTTTCCACCGAGACAGGCATACCGGCAACTGCGCGTAATTCTGCGGCTATAGGCGTCCCGGTCCAGCCGGGCAGATTCTCGGTTGCATATGCTACCGATCCGGTTTGTGCGTTGATCCACCCTGCGGAAGCGATGCCCACACCGGCTATCGTGTGGCCGCCCATCGCGGCTCTCTCAAGCATGTGAATCACGGTGGCTTTGAGGTGTGTCAGCAGCTCGGCCGCTCCTGCACGCGCGGGAGTCGGGCGATGGCCCTCCATAAGAAGTCTGCCATCAGAAGAGACAACACCGAATTTGGTGTTAGTTCCTCCAAGGTCAACACCTACGAAATAACGCTTGCCGGAGTGTAGAGCATGTTCGGTCTCAATAGCGCGCGCAAACATGGCCGCAAGGTCGCGAGGCCTCGTGATGGCGGTCCCGATGATCACTGCGGCCGCTCCCGCCCGGATCGCCAGCCTGGCTTCGCCCATCGAATGAATGCGGCCCTCGGCGATCACCGGCCGTGTGCAGGTCCTGCAGAGTTGGCGGATGAACTCTGGTTCAAACCGGCTGATCTCGGCGGTTTCAACGGTATAGCCTCGGAGCGTCGAGAGAATAAAATCGGCGCCGGCCTGGGCAGCTGTCACGCCTTCCTCCACCGTTGCGATATCGGCGAACACTGGAACGTTGAGCTGACGCTTGACTTGTTGAAGCAGATTTAACGCTCCGTAGCGCTGTCCGCGAACAGTGACGTCCAAAGCGATGCAATTGGCGCCAGCACTGTGGAGCGCTCTTGCCGACTCAAAACTCGGCGTAATCAGAGTCCGCCCGTCAGAGGCCGTTACTTTCTCAATGCCGATGATCGGTACATCTGTGATGGCGCGGATCGCTGCAATGTCCTGAGGGCCGCTTGCACGGATTCCGGCGGCTCCGCCTGCGAGGGCTGCTTGCGCAAAGCGCCGCATTGAGTCGGGCGAACGGAATGCGTCTCCTTCCGCAGCTTGGCACGACGCGATGAGACGGCCCTGGGTTCGTTGCAGAAACTCTGTAGCCGTCATGGAGCAACCCGGGTCGAGATTGCACAAATGATAATCGCCAGCAACAGGCCTGCGATACCGGCATTCATGGTGCGGACCGCAGCTTGGCTTGCGTTGCGCCATTCGCCCAGCAGCATGCCCATTAAATTAGCCACGAGCAGTCCGACCGCGAGACTCACGGGCCATCCAATCGAAGGGCCAATGTTGCCCAGCAGCGGTGTTGCTGCACCGTACAGAAAAATGCTCCCGCCCCAAAGCACTCCCATGCTAATCCCTCGCAGCCACGACATCGGCGCATAGGACAGCGAGAGCCCGCCTGTCCGGTTGCGCTGCATCAAATAAAGGCAATACCCAATGTTCGGGATCGCTCCTGCACCAAGCATCAGAAGCCAAATGCAATTGGTCGATTGAAAGTGGCCGTAGCCGAGGTGGACGCCCGTGTCTGCAATGGGCAGTGCCAGAGTGTAGCCGATGTTGAAGATGGCCGACATAATACCTGAGACGAGAGCGAACAAATAACCCGAGGTCAGGGCGTTTCCGGAGGCCTGAGCAGCAGCCTCCTGATCGCGCATACGGCCGCCCTTACCGCACAATGCGACACCAACCAGAAACACCGCTACCCCGCATAACAGCAACGCTACCTGCGTGTTCAAGCGAAAATTTCCCGCGATCAGCAATGGACCGATAGAGCCGAGGGCCGAGCTGAGTCCGATGATGAGGCTGTTGGCGATCGAGACGCCGAGGCGCTCAATGCAGAGCCCGAAACAGATAGCGCCGAAGCCCCAGGCAAAGCCAAAGAGGACCGCAGCGGTAATAGAGTCATGCGGAGAGGAGGCGAGAATTGTTTTCCAGCCCGGTGTCGAACTGAACACGATGGCTGCCGGCATCACAAGACAGGCAACTACGATAAAGGCTAACCAGATGTTCTCCCACCGCCAGGTCTTTTCGAGCCGCATCGGTGCGGAAAATAAGCCGTTACACAAACCCGAGAGCAGGGCGAGCATGATTCCCGTCAGGATCATTGGTCATTGACAGTTTACTTCACGGATGGTATACAGGTCTAGACCAGTGCATTAGACCACGCTGATTTACCGCTGGATACCTTCGTTTCGGGAGTGTAGAACCGTGCTCTTCAGCAAAAATCGACTTTGTCTCGTCCGCATTTGCCTGATCCTCAGTCTCATGCCCGGAATGGCCGGCGCCCAGACCTCCACCGGATCCGTGCAGGGGACGGTGAGCGACCAGAGCGGTGCCGTAGTACCCGCCGCACCTCTCATGCTGGTCAATCTCGAGACCGGCGCCACACAGGAGGCCAGGACGAACGCCGCGGGCGCTTACAGTTTTCCGGTCGTCGGGGTTGGCAATTACACGCTCAGCGTTACGCAAACCGGTTTCAAGACCTATAAACAATCCAACTTCCACGTTGAGGCGGCCACGCCCGTGACCATTAATGTCTCGCTTGCCCTCGGGCAGACTAGCGAGCAAGTCACCGTTTCCGAGACTCCGCCTGCTATCAATACCGTGACAGCCAATGAAGGAAATACGGTCACCGGGAAGCAAATGAACGAGCTGCCGCTGACGAACCGGCAGTTCACGCAATTGGTGCTGCTCGAACCCGGGGTTTCGTCCCCCCAAAATCAGACGCCCGGCTATGGCTCCAACTCGTCGGTGAGTTTCAGTCTGAACGGCGTCCGATCGGATGAAAACAATTTGATGATCGACGGAATTCGCAATCTGGATACGTTCGGGGGCAACGCATTTGTCACGCCGAATTTGTTTGCGGTGTCCGAGTTCCGGATCGAGAACAGCTCGTATTCAGCAGTGACCGGGCGCTCCGCCGGCGGGCAGGTGAATCTGATTTCGCGTTCGGGTACTAACGCGTTTCATGGAAACGCGTTTGAGTTCTTCCGCAATGACGCTTTGAATGCCCGCAATTTTTTCGCCACCAGTGTTCCGGAGAACCGCTACAACGACTTCGGCTACGACGTAGGCGGTCCTATAAAGAAGAACAAGCTGTTTTTCTTCTGGTCGGAGGAATGGCGCCGTATTATTCAGAGTAACGGCACCCACCTCGCAGTCGTTCCGACGGCTGCGGAACGAAACGGAGATTTCAGTGCTCTGCCTGCTGGTAGTCTCTCCCCACAATATCCGGGAAACAACATCAGTCCCTCACAGTTGGATCCCAATGCTCAGCTTCTGCTGAAGTATTATTATCCGCTGCCGACTCCCGGTTATCAGAACGGAGCATTCAACTTTGTGTCATCAGATCCCGATTTCACGAAGTGGAGGGAAGAATCTCTGCGGCTGGACTACAGGCCTACTGACAAGCTTTCTACGTACGTGCGGCTGACGCAAGACAACGTCACATTGCAGAATCCGTACGGGCTGTTTTCGGAAAACTCGCTTCCAGACGTGGGCAGTTCCAGCCAGGTCTATCCCGTTTACCAGATCGCCTTCAACGCGACTTACACTGCCACACCGACGTTCATAACGGAGTTCACCTGGGGAACATATCGCGACAATGACAAGTACCTGCAAAATGGTCCGCTGTCCAACCGCGACCGTGCGCCGGGCCTCGATATTCCGCAAGCCTTTCCTCTCAATGAACTGAATCGCATACCGACCCTATCGTTCTCGCAAGGTTATGCGGGAATTACCGAGCAGTGGTACTTCTACAACTATTCGTACAGCATGCCATTTGAAAGCCACAATACGTGGATTCACGGCGCGCATACCGTGCAGTTTGGAATCGACTTTACCCGTGAGGGCAAGAGTGAACTGGCGAACCCGTCAGACAACAACACGAACGGGACGTTCAGCTTCACGGGCCAGTACACAGGAAATGCATTGGCGGACTTCCTGACCGGGCATGCATATCGATACACCGAAACAGCCCTCGATCCGTTTTTGAACTATCGCTGGTACAACCTGGAGCCGTTTGTTGAAGACCAGATTAAGCTGCGCCCGAACCTGACACTCACTGCCGGCCTGCGTTATGAGTACTACCAGCCTGAATATGAGAAGCACAACATGTTCGGGTCATTTGATCCAGCGCTGTTCAATTTCGCCAACGCCGGAGTAGTCAGCTCCGATGGCACACTGGTCAGCAACCCAGCGCCGCTCAATGGCATTATTGTTGCCGGTCAAAACTCGCCCTTTGGCCGCGCGCTATTCCCATCGCGTACCAACAACGTGGCACCGCGCATCGGTCTGGTCTGGGCCCCGGGCACGTCCGGCAAGACTGCTGTCCGCGCCGGTTACGGGATCTTTTATGATCGTTGGGGCTCGTATAGCCAGTTTGGGGGCTTCAATCCGCCGTTCAACAGCTCGGTAAATATCATCAACACGTCGCTTAGCAATCCGGTCGGCGTTCCCGGAACACAGTATCCGCCAGCGCTCAACGCTGTGCTCGGTCCGTGGAAATATCCGCAGGTCCAGAAATGGTCTCTCAGCTTGCAGCGCGACATCGGCTTCCAGACCTCAGTCTCGGCCGCTTACGTCGGAACCAAGGGCTCACACCTGCTCGGAAACGATAACCTGAACCAACCGTATCCGAACCTTAACGTCGTGAACGGAACTGTGTCTCCCGACGCGGTGCGGCCGTATCTTGGATTCTCGACCATCACGGCCTACGAGACCCGCTTCAATTCGAGCTACAACGCGCTCCAGCTTTCAGCCATTCACAGGCTCCAGGCCGGTCTTCTGTTCCAGGTCTCCTACACTTACTCGAAGACACTGGCCGACAGCAACGGTGGTTTTGGTAGCCTCCCCGAAGACACCCGCAATCTGAGTCTCGAGAAGAGCCTCGCGACCTTTGATGTGCCTAATGTGCTGACCTTTAACTATGCCTACGACCTGCCGATCTTCAGAGGCAGCCGGGGGCTGACCAAGGCGGCCCTGGCAGGATGGCAAGTTTCGGGGATCACCGTCATTCAATCCGGATTTCCTCTTACGGTGACACTGCCCAGCGACAACGAAGGCATTGGCGCCGGACAACTGGAACGGCCGAACCAGGTGAGCTCCGCCTCCGGCCCCAAGACACCGGCTCAGTGGTTTAATACCAGCGCTTTCGTGATGCCGCCTGCCGGCACCTTCGGCAACGCCCCAAACGGAGCAGTGCGCGGCCCCGGCATCATCAACTGGGATTTCGGAGTTTCGAAGAAGTTCCCGATTCGGGAACTGGCGTCGTTGCGCTTCCGGGCGCAGTTCTTTAACATCTTTAATCATCCTTCGTTTACCGGCGTCGATACCGGCTTTGGAGACGTCAACTTCGGCAGTGTCACGGCCGCATCTTCGCCCCGGCTGACGCAACTCTCGCTGGAGCTGAGTTTCTGAGAGACGTGTGCCCAGCTCGCCCGGAATTGAGTATGCCGCGCAAAGGATTAGGCCGTCCCTCGACACCCTCACGCCGTTCATAAGTGCCAGCTGCGTTTTGCAGGAGCGTGGGGAAACGCCCGATTCGAGCTACGCTGGATTTCAGCCTGAGCATGAGCCCCTCCCTGTTGCGGAAGTTCGAAGCGATCCGTGTGAATAAGAACAGCGGCGTCCCTATTTATCAGCAGATCGCCGAAGGGATCGCCGACTTGATCAAGGGAGGAGCGCTGCCGCCCGGTTCGTTGTTCCCCGCCGAGCGGACCTTGTGCGAAACGTTCAATATCAGCCGTATGACTCTTCGCGAGGCGACGAGATTGCTCGAAAACGATGGACTGCTGGAATCTTATCAGGGCCGAGGACGCTTCGTCGCAGCGCGCCGCTTGCGCAAGCAGCAACAAGAGATGCGAAGCTTCACCGAGGAGGTCCGGGCGCGAGGCGGCGTACCGTCCTCACGTCTGCTCTCGTTTGAACTGCGAGAGCCAAACACCCAGGCGCTCGCTTTCTTCAATCTGGAAAGAGGGGACGAAATTTATGAGATCCGGCGCCTGCGGTTGAGTGATGAGATTCCGCTGGCGGTAGAAGAGGTGCAAATATCGCAACGTCTCTGCCCTGGTCTCGATCGCTTTGACCTCGGCCGCAACTCGCTGTACGCGATCTTAGAAGAGTCGTACGGTTTGGCGCTTGAACATTCAGTGGAAGAGATCTCGGCAGAGTTGCCTTCCAGTTACGAGCGCAAGCAACTCGATGTTCCTCGTTCGCTGGCGGTGCTGGTGGTGAACCGCAAATCCTATGCCGATGCCGGCCAGCCCTTGGAGTTGACCCGGGCCGCGTACCGTGGCGATCTGTACAGCGCGATCGTTCACTCGGTCCGCGTTCCGCGAGCAACGCGCAAATACCTGCCCTCAGCGTGACAACAAGATGCACCGTCGGACATTCCTAACCTCTTCGTTGTGTGCCGCAAGTCTGGCGGCCCCAAGCATGGGACGCACGCCCTCTGTGTCTCCCAAGGTCAAACCGATATCCGGCAGCTGGTTCGAGTTTCAGCATCATGCCACAGTTGAAGGCGTGGACTGGAATCCGGCCTGTGCGCGCTTCACCGAAGCGAACTGGACGGCGAAGATCGAGGAGATGGCCGAAGCGGGTATAAAGACGCTGGTTCTTATGGACACTGCCCTGTACTACCGCGCCTTCTACAAAACTTCGATCTTTCCGCAGTGGCAATTAGGCTGTGCGGATCCGATCGAGACGGTACTCTTGGCGGCGGATCGCTACGGCGTCCGTTTCTTCATCGGCAACGGATTTTACGGCGACTGGATAGATCCGAAGATCGTTTCCGACCCCCTGGCATCCAAACGGAGACTGCAAGCGATCGAAGAGCTCGCCACGCTCTATGGCCATCACGTGAGCTTCTACGGGTGGTATTGGCCGAATGAAGCGTTTATCGATACTTACTATTCGGATGAGTTCATCCGGTATGTCAACACATGCTCCGCGTTGGCGCGTAAACTGATGCCGCGCGCCCGCATCCTCATTGCGCCTTACGGAACGCGTGTTGCGCGACCGGATGACCGGTATGTCAAACAGCTGGAATCGATCGACGTAGACATCGTCGCCTACCAGGACGAGATTGGCGTGCGTAAGTCGAGAGTGGACGAGACGAGCGCCTTCTACGAGGGTTTGAGACGCGCGCACGACAAAGTATCGCGGGTGGCCATTTGGGCGGACATGGAGATCTTCGAGTTCGAAGGCGAAGTTTATAAGAGCGCACTCGTCCCGGCATCATTTCAACGCCTGCTCCGGCAGATGGAAGCGGTTTCGCCGTGGGTAGAGGAGATCCTGGCTTATCAATATCTGGGGCTGATGAATAGGCCGGGTTCGCACGCCTTCGCGGGGAGACCGGAGTCCGTCGAGCTCTACACGCAATACCAGCGCTGGCGAAAGAGAGCCCCGATCGCTTAGTACTGCAGTGTTATCGAACAACAATATCGTACAGAATAGTTGGTGTGTTATGGAGCTACGCGATACGGTGACGCCTTCCGGCTTGTTCAGCTGCGCATTTTTACGTGCCGCTTGTTTGGTTAAAGCAGAATCTGTTGATTCGCTTCAGCGAGCGCGCTCAGGTGGGTTATGGTCCACTCGGACCCTTATCGCGACGCTCGCTTCGACGCCCAGTCATTCTGAAGAGGAGCCGTCGGGGTAAACGCGCATCGCGCTAAAGTAGACGGCTACCCTGCACAGTGTCCCCGAACGCTTTGCAAACAGAACACCGTACCGGTCAGTCCTGATCCGGCCCTTGGGAGAAGTTCGCCTTCTCCCAAGCGTCGCTCGGTGACGGCATTCCAAAACCAAATCTTAATGGCGGGGTCAATCCTGAATCCCAGCTTGCTGTGGTCCAATTTCGTCAAGCAACGTCACATTGAGCCCGAATCGAAAGGCCTTTTATGCGAGATTAAATTGGTGCACCCGATGGAATTTGCCGGCCAAGTTATCGGCAATTACCGGGTCATTGAAAAGCTCGGCGCCGGGGGTATGGGAGCAGTCTACAAAGCGGAAGACATTCGTCTCTGCCGCTTCGTCGCATTGAAACTACTTCTCAATCCTTCGCTCGTCGATCAACAATCTCTGGAAAGATTTCGCCGCGAGGCTCGCGCCGCCGCCAGCCTCAATCATCCACATATATGCACTGTTTACGATGCCGGTGAAGATCAAGGGTTGCAGTTCCTTGCTATGGAATTACTGGAAGGCGAGACCCTGGAGCAGAAGATTGCCGCGCGTCCGCTCCCGGTGGAAAGGATCCTGCAGCTTAGCGTCGAGATTTGCGATGGCCTCGAGTGCGCCCATCAAAAGGGAATCGTTCATCGAGACGTGAAGCCATCCAACATCTTCATCACCAAAAGAGGCGATGCAAAGCTGCTGGATTTTGGTATTTCCAAAACACTTCGTTCGGAGTTCGTTGCTCCCGAAGATGTCACTCTTACCGCTGCGATGACGCAAAAAGGGCAAGTCCTGGGCACGGCTTCCTATATGTCCCCGGAACAGGTACAAGGCCAAGCCGTTGATGCACGTAGTGATTTGTTTTCGCTAGGCGCGGTTATTTATGAAACGGCTGCGGGCGTCCGTGCCTTTGGAGGCAACTCGTTCGCAGGTATCCTGGCCGAAGTTCTTCGCGGCGAACCTAAGCCGCTAAACGCTACGAATCCGCAACTGCCGCAGGAGTTGCAACGTATCGTTGGAAAAGCGCTCGAGAAGAATCCGGCGGAGCGATATCAATCAGCGACGGAACTGAAAATCGATCTGCGTCGATTGATGAAGGAACTCTCGTCACGCGAAAGCATAGCGCTGCCCCCAAGCCAGTCGAGGCGCTCTATCTTGTCTGGCAGATCGATTCGGTATGGACTTATCTGTACCGCTGCCGGTCTCGCGATCTCGCTGGCAATTTTCTTAACGCCGGCGCGCACATCCGGTCCACTTGATTCAGAACAGCTTACCTTTTCCGCCGAACCTAAGGAAGGACCGCTTTTCACCGATGGCGCACGGCTTTATCTGTCCAGGGGCGGAGAGGCAGCGGCGATGTCGGTGAGCGGCGGAGAAATTTCACCGATGCGGATTTTGGAGCCGGGCATGCAACTGATGGATCTTTCGCCCGATGGCTCAAAATTGCTGGCGCTCAAGGTGGAGGCGAACAACGAAATTGGGCTGGGGTCACTATGGATGGTTCCCACTCTCGGCGGCACGCCGCGAAAACTCGGTAACGATCTGGCGTATACGGCTCGCTGGTCCCCGGACGGGCACTGGCTTGCATTCTCCAACCAGCAGAAGCTTTACGTTAGCGATCCGGAGGGAGCCAAAGCTAAGGAAATTTGGACCGGTCCCGAGTATCTGACCAGTCTGTGCTTCTCGCCAGATTCCCAAGAGATTGCTATGACCGTTGGAGATCCAAACACACAGGTTGCCCGTGTTTGGACCATGAAGATTGACGGTCGAGATGCGCATCCGCTGCGTCTCAATTGGCCGAAACGCACCAATCAGACGACGCCTCAATGGACACCTGACTACCAGCACTTCCTATTTATGTCCGATCGCGAGGGACGCTCCAACGTCTACGAAATGGTTGCTCCACGGTGGTTCGAGTTCTGGAAAACACCCAAAGCTGTGCGTCTTACCGGCAATCAATTGGATATTGAAGCGGCCGCGCCAGCACGCAATGGGGGAGCTCTATTCGTGTTGGGCCGATTGCGACAAGGGACCATGCAGTTCCTTGATCTGCGTACAAAAGAGTTTGTTCCTTATCTCAAAGGGCTACCCGCCACGGAGTTCGTGATCTCACCTAACCGGAAGTGGATGGCCTATAGCGAGTATCCGAGCGGATTTCTTTGGAGGAGCAGACTTGATGGAACTGAAAAACTACAACTGACGCATTCCCATGCGGTGATGCAGCAGTGGTCTCCCGACAGTAAGTCGCTGGTTTACTCCGATTGGTTCAAGCTCTATCTCGTATTGGCAGATGGAGGAGTGCCAGAAAAACTGATTAGTAAGGACCGAGACGGCGAACAGGCGGTCGCGCCGAGCTGGTCTCCGGATGGTAGATCCATCTTCTTTAATCATTTTCCTTATCCGGACCAGCCAATCAAAGGGGTCGAGGTGCTGGACCTGACTAGCCGAAACATCTCGATCATGCCCGGATCGCAGGGACTCTACGTGCCTTTATGGTCGCCCAACGGGAAGTATCTCGTTGCCATCGGCCAGAATCCCTCGCGGTTAATGCTCTATACATCAGAGAAAAACAGTTGGAGCGAGTTGAAGCGCTTCGACGTGGAGTGGGGCTATTACGTTTGGGCGAACGACAGCAATTCGATCTATGTCTCGCTGGTGCAGGGCAAAAACGGGATCTACCGGCTGACGGTTCCCGGAGGAAAGTGGGAGAAACTGAGCGACTTTGAAGGCGCGAATGTTCGGGATCCTGTGGAATCGTTCCTAAGTGTGACGCCGAGCGGCCAACCGGCGGTCATGAGCGATACAAGCATCGCTCAAATCTATTCGCTTAGTTGGAGATAGTTCGGCCGCCAGTAATTGATCCGCGTCATCCAGCGAGGTTCTTTCACAAGCTTGATTGCGGATCTACTCGGCAACGGGACTGCCGAGGCATTCCGAATTTGACGCTAAAAATTCCGTTAGCCTACAAGTGTTGGGTTCGGCTTAAGAATCGACGGCGAGGAATAGGACTGGCCGGCCGCTTGTGGAAGACTGCGGGGCCCTAATCGTCTCTCGCGAGTTTAGGAAAGGTCAGGGCAGGCCAAGTCGGATGGGGCCGCGAGCGATGGCCGGATCGACGCGTTCACCGCCTTGAAGCACGACGAGCGCGCCACGTTTTGCCATCAAAACGGCGGTGGCTTGCGTCCGATTCAGCCAAGCCTGCCAGCGTTCCGGATGCCCGGCGCGCTCGGCCATGCGGCGAGCTGCCTCCGACGGGCAAATAGTCTTTCCCGCGCCGCGCTCCGCCAGCAGATCGAGGATCACCGCCTCAATTTGATTGATGTACTCCTCAGCCATTGCCACACTCCAACTCTTTCCTGCGCCAAACACCAGCTTATGCAGGAGGCCGGGACGCCGCGCTTCTCAGGTGGTGGATGTGCCGGTTGATTCCGCTGCTCGGACATGGAAGACCCCATTGAAGCCGGACCGGTATCGCACGAACAGAATGACCCAAAGAACGGCAGCGAAGGCTGCTAAACCGATACCGCGCGGATCCATCGTGATGTGGTAATTCAAAATGTTGACGAGCACCGCTGCCAGCAGGGCGATGGCCAAGGTCATATAACGCCCGGATAGCAACAGTATCCCCGCGATGAGCTGCACGAGGAAGACCACAGCCATGTAGTGCGACACGGAGACGGCCGTCAAGAACTGCAGTGCGACCGGGTTAGCCGGCGGCGGCTGAGGAATAAAGTGCAGAAAGCCATTGAGTCCGAAGACGGTGAACAGGATGCCCAATGTGTAACGGGAAATGGTGGCTGCGATTCTCATGCGTTGTCCTTCAACCTTCCTGCTACGACAGATGACGACTAATCGACAAATGTCGCATAAATAATGGCGTGACAATGAATGTTGCGTAGGCAACAGGTGTTGAAGATTGCCAGATTCTGGACTAAGCTGCATTTGTATGGCACCGAGCACAATAGAAGAAGAGAAAAGTCTCGACCCGCGTACGAAACGGACGCGCAAGATGCTGGAGGATGCCTTGGCAAGACTTCTAAAACAAAAGGAATTCGACAAGATCTCGGTGGGAGACCTGGCACAGGAATCCACGCTCAACCGCGCGACCTTTTATGGCCACTACCGGGACAAATTCGCGCTTTTGGAGAGCCTGGTCGAAGCGCAGTTTCAGGAATTGATTGTGAAGCGCAGCATTCGTTTCGATGGATGCGAGGGTGCTTTGAAGAACATCGCCATGGGGGTTTGCTATTACCTGTCGGAGAACATCAGGCCGAGCGAAGAAGGACTCCGGCAGGCGAGCAGTCCAATGGAGACAGCCATCGTTTCTGTTGTACGAAAGTTGCTGCAGGATGGGTTCGCGCAGCATCCGCCGAAGCCGGGCATCTCGATTGAGATGCTGTCTTCAACGATGGCTTGGGCCATCTATGGTGCGGCGAAAGAATGGGTTCAGAGCCCAAAGCGCATGTCAGTGAACCGAGTGGCCGAGACGATCGATAAGATCATCCGACCGATCATGCTCTCGGTGAGTTAGATTTTCGCGACCCGGCAGCCGAAAAGGCCGGATCAGCGATAACCGCTCGCTCAGGCTGAGCGCTTCCACGTTCAGTTTGGGGCCGAATGCGGCGCGCAATATGTCTTGACACGCATATGCCGCACAATGTATATAAAGGGAGTGGAATCGGTGTTCGAAATCATTGCGGAACCGAACCGCCGGGCGATATTGAGCCTGCTGGTTTCGTCAGCGAGGTCGGTGGGAGAGCTCGAGCGGCAGCTTGGTATGCCACAACCGGCTGTGTCAAAGCACCTGCGTGTGCTGCGGGACGCCGGTTTTGTGGAATCGACAGTGGATGCACAGCGCCGGCTTTACCGGTTGACGGCAGAACCGCTGCAAGAGGTGGACGCGTGGCTGGCTCCGTTCCGGCGCTTCTGGTCCGCTCACCTAGATGCTCTCGAACGGCATCTGGACCGCATGGATCAGCCAGTACCAGCACCAGGACCAGCCAAAAGGAAGGCAAGGAAAAGAGAGCGCGGCGTAAATCGCGGACGCAACAAAGGAGAAACGAAATGAGAATCAAATTGACGAGTGTATACGTGGACGATCAGGAGAAGGCTCTGCGGTTTTATACGGAGGTCCTGGGGTTTGCCAAGAAGGCCGATTTCAGCCAGGGGCCGTATCGCTGGCTGACGGTGACGTCGCCAGAGGAGCCAGACGGGACGGAGCTGCAGCTGGCGCCCAACAGCAACCCGGCGGCGAAAGCTTACCAACAGGGCATATTGCAGCAAGGCCAGCCCGCGGCCATGTTCTATAGCGACGACGTGCAGCGCGACTACGAGCGCATGAAAGCGCGCGGCGCGGAGTTCACGATGCCGCCAACGGACGTGACGGCCTCCACGATCGCGATGCTGAAGGACACCTGCGGCAATCTTATCCAGATCGTGCAGATGGCACGCCAGTCAGGATAAGGAGAAGAGAGATGACCGCTCGTGAGCAGTACGCGCCGGGGCCCGCCAGCGGGGCGCAGGTACAAAGAAACGGAGAGAAGTGGACGCTCATTCTGGTTAGAGAATTGCGGCACTCTCCGGAAAAAGTCTGGCAGGCGCTTACCGACCCGGCGCATTTACGGGAGTGGGCGCCATTTGACGCGGATGGAGATTTGGGCACGGCCGGATCGACAGTAAAGCTCACCTGGGTGGGATCACCCACGCCGGTGGAAACGACCGTCAGGCGAGCCGATGCTCCGAACGTGCTCGAGTACGACGATATCCGCTGGGAACTCGAGGCCCGCGACGGCGCAACGCGCCTCAGGTTGTGGCACAACATCGACCGGCACTTCATTTCGTGGGGTGCGGCGGGCTGGCACATTTGCTTCGATTCGCTGGACCAGCTTCTCGCGGGCCACTCTATCGGACGCATCGTGGGTCCCGATGCCATGAAGTTCGACGGCTGGCAGCGATTGAGGGCGGAGTACGCAAAGCAGTTCGAGGCTGAAGCGCCGGACGGCGAACACGGCTCCCAAATCTTGAATTGAGGAGGATTGCGCAACGATGCACATGCCACGCTCGCGGACAATCTATCGCTGGATTCACATACTTTTCAGCATTCCGATATTTGGTTATGTATATAGTCCGTTTAAACAAATCCCGAACTACGCGCCGGCTGTTCGGTTTGTCTTTCTTCCGATCCTTGTCCTTTCGGGGCTCTGGATGTGGAAGGGGCATCTGGTGCGGCGACTCTTTTTGAAGAGATCGGAGTAACGAGAGGGTGCAGGAAGGGGAGTGTGGAAATTGGAACCAGATATGAAAAGAGTCGTTCCGGCGGAATCTGCCGGCGCCGCAATCGACGACAGAATCAAGCAACTTGGGGACTGGCGCGGCAAGACGCTGGCGAAAGTGCGCAGAATCATATTTGAGGCAGACCCTGAAGTGGTTGAAGAGTGGAAGTGGGTTAAGCCGACATCTCCGGGGACTCCCGTTTGGTCGCATGGAGGGATAGTCTGTACAGGCGAGACGTACAAGAACGCCGTCAAGATGACCTTTGCAAACGGGGCTGCTTTGAAGGATCCGGCAGGTTTATTCAACTCGAGCCTCGAAGGAAATGTCAGGCGGGCGATCGATATCCACGAAGGTGCAGAGATCAATGAGGCGGCTTTGAAGGATCTCATCCGTGCCGCAGTGGCGCTCAATCTAGCGAAGAAGCCGCGCAAAGCGGCAAAGGGCTAGAGCA
This sequence comes from Terriglobia bacterium, assembly GCA_963723645.1. Classification (GTDB taxonomy): domain Bacteria; phylum Acidobacteriota; class Terriglobia; order Bryobacterales; family Bryobacteraceae; genus Bog-105. The sequence continues at coordinate 228,197 of CAVRRR010000001.1, read as the reverse complement.
CCCGGCCAGAGAAACAGGGTTTCCGGGTTCGACTCTGGAGCCAACGGACGATCCTTGTCAGAAGATTATCTACCCAGGTTTTGCTATTCAGGGTAGAATGTCTTCTAACGATGCCAAAAGAACCATCCGGCCGCGTAGAGCTCTTACAGGGCACGCTGGACATGCTGATTTTGCGGACGCTCCTGTTTGGCCCGGCGCATGGACACGAGATTGCGAAGCACATTCAACGCACCACCGACGACTTGCTGCAAATCGAGCACGGGTCACTGTATCCGGCCCTGCATCGACTGGAAGACAAGGGTTGGCTCGCGGCCAAGTGGGAGGCTGCGGCCAAGGGGCAAAAGCGCGAATACAAGTACTACCGGCTGACAGCGGCGGGCAAGAAACAGTTAGCGACTGAGGAATCGAAGTGGAAACAGATGGCGGGCGCGATTGCGCGGGTCATGTGGCCGGCTGAGGAAGGCTGACATGCGTTGGTTGCGGAGCTGGTTCGGAAGCAGAGCGCGTGAGCACGATCTCCAGCGGGAATTGCGCTCGGATCTGGAGTCGGAGGCGGCGGAGCAGGAGGCTAAGGGGCTGCCGCCGGACGAAGCGCGCTATGCCGCGCGGCGGGCTTTCGGGAATCCGACGATGGTCAGCGAGCAGGTGCGAGACGTGTGGGGCTGGACGGCAGTCGAACAGTGGCTGCGAGACATCAAGTATGGCTTGCGGCAGATGCGGAAGGGTCCGCTTTTCAGTGTGGTGCTCGTGCTCTCGCTCGCGCTTGGGATCGGAGCAAATTCGGCAATCTTCAGCCTGGTAGATGCCGCGCTGCTGCGAGCACTTCCTGTGCCCGATGCCCAAGCGCTCCGCCTGATCGAGTGGAGGAACCACGGTTTTCCGGGCGAACTCTGCAACATGATGACCGGCGATTCCAAAGGGGATGAGAGCGGCATGCAAGGTTCGTCGGTCTCGTCGCGCGTGTACCGGGAACTGGCGCAGCAGCAGCACGGATTCGCATCGCTGATCGGGTTTTCCGATGCCTCTATGGCGGCCGTGGCGATGAACAAACAAGCGGCGGAGCAATTCCGGCTTCAATACGTAAGTGCAAATTTCTTTTCGGGGCTGGGTGTGCCTTTGCAGGTCGGGCAGCCCTTTTCGTGGCGCGAGGACAGGGCGGGTCAGCCGCCGGTGGTGATCCTCAGCGATCGATTCTGGCGTAAGCGATTTGCCGGTCGGCCCGATGTGGTGGGACAAGTGCTGCGGGTAAACAATGTGCCGGTGGAGGTTGCGGGAGTGGCCGGCGCTGGGTTTTTCGGTCTGCAGATAGGAGAGTGGGTAGACCTCTACGCTCCGCTCGCGGCACAGGCGGCGTTGAGCCCGGAGTCAAAGCTCGACCGGAGTTTCAGCGACACCGATCTTTACTGGTGGGTGCGAATGATGGGGCGGCTCAGACCGGAGGTGACCGAGGCTCAGGCAAGAGCCGAACTCGCGGCTTTGTTCAAGAGACTCGTTGTACCCGCTGGAGTTCATGTTGAGAGTGAGAAGGTTCCGAAACTGATCGCGCTCCCCGGCCAGCGCGGCGTCGATCCGATGAGAGCCGATGAATCACGCGCTCTCTGGATTTTGTTTCTGCTTGTGGGCCTGATACTGCTGATTGTTTGTGCGAATGTGGCAAATCTTTTGCTCTCGCGAGCGGTTGTGCGGCAGCGCGAGTCCGCGGTGTGCCTCGCGCTGGGAGCGGGCCGTTTCCGCCTTTTCCGGCAATACCTGACCGAGAGCGTTATGCTAGCGGGGGCCGGCGGAGGAGCGGGCTTGCTTCTCGGTTATTTGCTGGCCCAAGCTCTGCACGCTTTCATCCGTGCGGACATGAATATCGGCGGGTTCGATCTTCACCTGAGCGGGCAAGTGCTAGGTTTCACCTGCGCTGTATCGCTCGCCACGGCCGTTGTCTTTGGAGTCGCACCGGCCTACATGCTGACGCGTGCGAGCGTGAATGATGCGCTGAAGGCAAACAGCCGGACGGTGGCCGGAGGGCGTCTGCGCATGCCGCGATTACTTGTCATTGCACAGATCGCGCTGAGCTTCGCAGTGCTGGTGGCCGCTGGACTTCTGAACCGCTCGCTAGCAAATCTGCGCCGGGTAGATCTGGGTTTCAACAGGGCAAATCTCGTGTACGTATCCGTTAATCCGTGGAGCGCCGGTTACGCGGTTGAACAAGTAAGGGGTTATGTCGAACGTATGCGCGGCGCTCTGGCGTCGGTGCCTGGGGTGTGGCGCGTGGCGACAGTCGAACTGCGTCCGCTTTCGGGAGATTTGGTTGCGTCGACGGTCAACGTCCCGGGCCGGTCATACCGACAGACGGATACTGCGTCAGTGAACGAGGTCGGGGAAGGATTTTTCGAAACTCTCGGTATTCCGCTGCTGGCAGGCCGGACTTTCGAGGCGAGAGATATGAACAAGAGCTCCAACGCGGTGATCGTAGACGAGCAGTTCGCCCGCCAGTTTTACGGAGGCCGGATGCCGGTCGGCGAACAGTTCGGCACTAGCGGCCCGGCGCTGACCGAACCGTACCGGATTGTAGGCGTTGTCAAACAGAGCCGGGCCAATTCAGTGCGCGAGGCCAAGTATCCGGCGATGTTCCGCCCTTCGGCCACGGCGAGCCATCCCGGAGGGCGGGTAACATTTGTTCTACGCACAGGGCTGGAGGCCGGGCAGGTTGCGCGAGCGTTTCGCCGGGTATCCGCAACGATCGATCCGGCTATTCCAGTGATCGCTATCGAAACTCAGACACAGTTAGTCAATGCTCTGCTACGCTCCGAGCGCTTGCTTAGCGTATTCTCGGGCGCATTCGGGTTAGTGGCGCTGATCTTATCCAGCACTGGCTTATTTGGTCTGCTCGCGTACATGGTTGCGCGTCGCAGAAACGAGATTGGTGTCCGTATTGCTTTGGGAGCGTCCCGCCATCATGTCGCCGCGATGGTGACGAGGGACGCTTTCGTGTTGTTGACGCTTGGGCTGGCTGCCGGGCTCCCGGGCGCGGTTGTCATCGGCCAGATGTTGAAACACACGCTCTTCAATCTGCACCCTCTCGATCCGATAACGGGCTTGCTGGGGCTGGCGACGATGGCAGCAATAGCAGGGCTTTCCAGTTGGATCCCGGCACGCCGCGCTGCGCGTATTGATCCCATGGCGGCGCTGCGGCAGGATTGAGGGACGGGACACGTGGATCGCTCCCATCGACCGCCGCACGTGAGTCCTTAACGTTCGCTTCGCGTCGGACAGACACAGAGATAATCGGATTTCTGTGGTAAGCTTCGAACCTGCGCGGCCAGCGTTCCTCACCAAGTCCTGGCGCTCATGGAAGCGAGGGCTCAATCTGATGCAGGATCGTGTGAGACTGTGCTCCGGCACACTTCGTGTCTGGGCGATTATCATTGCGCTGCCAGGCTGCACTAGCGCTCATCTCTCTTCCAAGCCGCTTGACGGTGCAAGTGACGCTTCGTCAACGCCGCCTGTTTCCGCCCCATTGCTTGCGCACATCAACTCGCTCGTCGACGCGGATGCGGAACGGTTGACGGCGATGTATAAAGACCTGCATGAGAATCCGGAGATTGCGTTCACGGAGGTCCGGACAGCGGGAATCGTCAGCAAAGAACTTAAGGAATTGGGCTTCACAGTAACAGAAGGCGTTGGGAAGACCGGTGTTGTGGCGATTCTGAAGAATGGGCCGGGGCCAACTGTTTTGTTCCGTGCCGATATGGACTCGAACGCGGTCAAGGAAGCGACCGGGTTACCGTATGCGGCGAGAGGCTACAGGATGGCACCGAACTGGATGTGATGCACGCCTGCGGGCACGACGCTCATGTCACATGGATGCTTGGTATGGCGAGGGCCATGACCTCAATGAAGAGCGAGTGGTCCGGAACATTGCTGTTGATTGCGCAGCCTGCAGAAGAGGTGGGCCTTGGCGCGCAGGCGATGGTCGCGGACAAGCTGTGGGATGGGCGGTTTCCTGAACCGGATTTCGCATTGGGAGCGCACACCGCGCCAGGGCCCGTTGGAGTGGTTGCCTCTGCGCCCGGAGTCCGTATGGCGGCGTGGATCAGCTGGATGTCACATTCTATGGAGTCGGCGGCCACGGCTCCACGCCTCAAATGACGATTGATCCGGTGGTTATGGCCGCGCAGGCAGTATTGAGCTATCAGACAATTATCAGCCGGAGCGTGGATCCGCAGGAGGCCGCTGTGCTCACTGTGGGGTCAATCGTCGCGGGCCGCGATAACAACGTCATTCCAGCCAGTGTGGTGTTGAAGCTAAATCTGCGCTGGTTCACGAGGCCGGTACGCGAACAGATGCTGAAGCGCATCGACGAGATCAATAAAGGAGTCGCCGTGGCCGCGGGCGTGGCCCCGGACAAGATGCCGACTGTTCAGATGAAGGGCGGTTCCGGCCCGCTGGTAAACGACAAGGGCGTTGTCGAACGCGTAAACCCATCGCTCGAAAGTCTCCTCGGCAGCAAGAAGGTAATTGCACAGTTCCCGGCGGTCATGGGATCGGAAGATTTCCCCGATCTCGTCACGGCGCAGAAGATCCCCTATGATTTCTTTCTGATCGGAGTTGCGCCCCCGGATTTATTTGCAAAAGCCCAGAAAGAGGGGAAACCATTTCCTTATTCGAACCATAATCCCGACTTTTTCGTCGATCTGGACGCGATCCCGCTGGGAGCAAAGATCGATACAGTAGCGCTGCTGGCTCTACTGCACAAGTGACCGACGGAGCGGATCTCCGTCCCCGCGCTCGCGCTGGGTTTGCTAAGCTCGTCCTGCCTTAGCGAAGGACGGGGCAGCTTGCGAGGAAACCGGGCGTTTGATGCTCGAATCCTCGATCTCGGCGCGCAGCATCTCCCGATTTCGATTGAGGGCGGCATTCAATAGAATTACCTGTTGCTGGAAATGCTCCAGGCTGGTGCACTCGATGGTGACGCGCCCATGAGCAACATGGATGGAATCGGGAAGTTCTACGCTATTCGGGTCCGAAAGCTGGCTGGCGGCGCATTCCGGATGGGAGCACTGGCAGAATTCGCGCTGCGCACCGTGCGTGACAGCTTGCTTGCAATCATCGCTGCAGAACGAATCCGCAGATCTGGCACTACAAATACAACTTTCTAAAGCACACTTCTGATGCTTGCCCATTGATGCCGCCTCCCCGCTCGAGAGCTCAACGGAACGGTGACTACTCACCCAGTAGCCGCGGCCCGCTTTGACTAGTGAATCTCTAGCTTGACCCACAATAATGCATTTTCACCCGCAAGGATAGTATTTTCTCAGCATTTATGAAAAAGAATAAAGATTTATCGCGGAGAAGATAAAAACAGAAAGAGAGCGCGTTAATTTTTCGCCGCTCGCGCCTGAGCCTCCGGCTTGCCCGCCTCGGTCGCTTCGGGCACTTCGATCAGTTTGCCGCTCGCGACTTGGTATACGTAGCCGTAGATTGGGATCGTGTTCGGGACGAGCGGATGGGTGCGGATTCGGGTGACGTCAAAGACGACGCTCTGCTTTACATCCTTGATGGTGAGCCAGTCGATGTAGTCAGCGGCACCGGAGCCGCCGCCTTTGCCGACGTCGATCCAGCGGCCGTCTTCGATCTGGGCGGTCTCCAGGCTCTTTGAGAGCAGATCACGGATGATGTCGTTGGTGAAGGTGAGCATGCCGCAGTCGGTGTGATGAATGACGAACCACTCTTTGGTGCCGAGCAGCTTGTAAGAGATGACAAGGGAACGGATGGCGTCTTCGCTCGCCCTCCCGCCGGCGTTGCGGATGACGTGAGCATCGCCTTCAGCGAGGCCGGCAAACTTAGCGGGGTCGAGGCGGGCGTCCATGCATGTCAGGATTGCGAAGTGGCGGGCAGGCGGCATTGAAAGCTTCGCCTTTTCGCCAAAGGTGTCGGCATAGGACTTGTTGGCGTTAAGAACTTCATCAAGGATTTTCGACATGGTCTTCTCCACTTCGTTGATCTGGGCTACTGCCTGAGAAGCATTTTAATGGACGCGGGCCCAAATGAGTGAGCTCTTCGGAGCCGATCGGGGCCGCATTCAGGGCAACGCGGGGGCGATTCGGCGGACCCCGGCGGAGTAATCACAGAGCTCGCGAAAATACCGCGGAAAATTTGGCCGGCTCCTAAACCGGTGTAGGTCTGAGAGTTGCGAGTAAAGCGCGGCGAGGGAAGCGACGTTAAACGCGATTGCGAGCTATCAGTCGGGCTCCCTTTGACCGTTAGACTCCGGGCATAGCAGTCAGTTCGGTTCGGGCATAACCGGGCGCCAATGCCGTTGTCATGCAAAGGCGCCCGGGTGGTTCAAACCGAAACTCTTCAACCTGAGGAACGGATGCGATCTCATAATCTCTCTGGGCGCAGCAAGCGCTCCAAACTGCCCGAAGATCCAGATGGTCTGGTGGCGCGGATCAGCGAATTGCTGGTCGGTCAGCCAGAAGCCATCGAAACGATCATCCCTTACGTACAGATGCAGCAGGCGGGGCTTTCGCCAGAAGGCCGACCGGTTGGAGTGGTGCTGCTACTCGGACCGACGGGAACGGGCAAGACCCGCACGGTTGAAGCTTTGGCGGAAGTGCTGCACGGGAGCAGCAAGAATCTGCTCAAAGTAGACTGCGGCGAATTTCAGATGGAGCACGAAGTTGCGAAGTTGATCGGAGCGCCTCCGGGTTACCTGGGGCATCGCGAGACGCAGCCCATGCTGAACCAGGCAAAGATCAACAGCGTCGCGAGCGAACAGAGTGACATTTCGCTGATCCTGTTCGACGAGATCGAGAAGGCGGCGCCGTCGATGAGCCGGCTGCTGCTCGGCATTCTGGATAAAGCTACGCTGCGGCTGGGCGATAACTCGACGGTGAACTTCGAGCGCTGCCTGATCTTCCTGACGAGCAACCTGGGCGCAAAGTCGATACAGCGCGCAAACAAGCCGGACTTCGGATATGAAGCGATGCTGCCGGTCAAGCCGATTGAGGACGGATCGAAGATTCAGAGCATCGGCATGCAGGCGGTACGGCAGAAGTTTTCCCCGGAATTTGTGAACCGGATCGACTCCGTGATCACTTATAAGCCGCTCGACAGGGCGGCGTGCGAAGTGATCCTCGACCAGCTGCTGAAGGCGTTCGGGCGCTTGATTCTCACGCGATTGGGGCTGCGGGCTTTCCGGCTGCAGTGCACGGCGGCGGGGCGGAATCTGTTGCTCGACAGCGGAACGAGCCTGGAGTTCGGGGCGCGAGAGCTGAAGCGCACGGTGCAGCGTAACTTCATACAACCGGTGGCGGCGCTCGTCTCGCAAGGCGAGATTCTACCGGGCAGCACGGTGATTCTCGACGCCAAGGGCGGCGAGTTCAGCATTCTGATGCGGCACTAGGCTGCGATCTACATTTCTCGGGGAAAGCTTACATGAAAGTTTTGATCACTCTCCTGCTTGCGGGCTCGGTGCTGCTGGGGGCGCCGATCTCGCGGGTGACGCTGCTCGATGCCGGGGTTCCGCCGGTTTACGACGGCGCGAATTACGTGGGTCCGTACACGATTCAGCTGAACGGGCGCGATGTTCCGGTGCTGTGCATCGATTTCGCGGACGATTCGAGTGTCGGAGACCAGTGGGACGCGTACGTGAACCCGCTTGAGGCCAGCCTCACGAAGACTTATCACCCGCTTGCACTGGTGAAGTATGAAGAGGAGGCTTATCTGTACTCGATGAGCCTCCGGCCGGATGCCGACCGGATCGGGATCCAACATGCGGCGTGGGCTATTTTCGACCAAGGATACGCGGCCGACAGCGATGCGGAGCGCTGGATCGAACAAGCTCAAGAGAACTACGGGACAGTAAAGCCGGGGAACTTCGAGATCTTGTCCGGGGTTCGATCGCATGCAGGTTCCCGCAAGCAGGAGTTTCTCACCGAGACAGTGATACCGGAACCGACGCTGCTTGAGCTGCTGGCGGGCCTGGCAACGATCGGATTGGCTCTGCTGGGCAGAAGGCGCGGATAATCCGGCACCGGGTCCGGGTGAGAAGGCTCGGACTCAGTGAGCCGGGCCGGTTTGGGATTCGATGTCCTGCACGAAGGCGAAATAGCATTGACCATCGGCGCGCACTTTAGCTGTGCGCTCATTGAAGCCTTCGCCGCAGCGTTCGAGCGTAGTGCCGGGACGCAACTGCGTCAGCAAGCCGAGCTTTACCTGACCGTTTTCCTTTTTCACCAGCTGTATCGCCGAGATGGGCTTCAATAATGAAACCTTAGGGCCGGATACGCGGGCATCAGGTATGAAGAGAGCTTCGGTATTCATGACGAACCATCCTTTCGACGAAATCTTCACTTTATTAATACGTTAACGACACTCACGTCAAAGTGGAACCAGGAAGATGCCCAGCACGTGAAGTGCCAGCATACGTCGGGAGCTCCGGCCGAATGCGCCCGATTCCAGGTAGGTGAACGTTCCCGGAGAGGAGTGCGCAACGCATGCCAAAGTTCTCACTCCTGAAACGTTCGCTAGGATAATGCTTGGTTCAGGACGTTCTTCCATGGAAAGCGTGATGGTGAAACGGGCGTTGCTGGTGGCGGCGGTGGCCGGAGGGCTGCAGCTGGGAGCGCAGAAGCGGGACATGCGAGATTTTCTGGGGCTCGGGCCACCGCCGGACCAGGCTGCCGCGAAGACCGGCGAGCCACTTTACAAGCAGAACTGCGCGGCGTGTCACGGCGAGAATGCGCGCGGTGGGGAGGGCCCTAATCTGCTGCGTTCGACCATCGTTTTGCACGATGAGAAGGGCGAAGAAATCGGGCAAGTGGTAAAAAACGGGCGCCCGCAAGCGGGCATGCCGGCCTTTACGAACCTGAAGCAGGACGAGATTTACGACATCGCCGAATACATCCATGTGCAGGTAGAGAACGCGGCGAACCGGGGTGTGTACTCCAAACTCTATGCAAGCCAGCAAGCGCAGGCGAGCGGAGATCCGAAAAAGGGCGAAGCGTTCTTTCAGGCAAACTGCGCGAGCTGTCATTCGGCGACGGGCGATTTAGCAAAGATCGGATCGAAGTATGGACAGCCGCCCGAGATGCAATCCCGGTTGCTGTGGCCGAAGGGCGACGTCGCGGATCAGGCCACGGTAAAAACGGCGGGCGGGGAAACAGTGACGGGTGCGGTGGTCCGGCTAGACGATTTCGAAGTCGCGCTGCGAGATGCAGCGGGCGAGTATCATTCTTGGCCGCGAGACAAGGTGCAGGTGCAACTGAACGATAAGCTGAGCGGGCACAGGGCACTGCTCGCGAAGTACACCGACGCGGATCTGCACAATCTGACGGCGTATCTCTTGACACTGAAATGAAGAAACGCGCTTTTCCTGGAATTTTCCTGCTGCTTGCGAGCGTTGCGGGAGTGCTTGCCGGTCAGGGACTCGATCCGAAAAGCCTGACGCTGTTCCACCCTCCGGCGGATTCGTGGCCGACCTATAACGGCGACTATTCCGGGCGGCGCTTCAGCCCGCTCGACCAAATCAACCAGTCGAATTTGCAGCGCTTGAAGATCGCGTGGATATACCGGATCACGGGAATCGGACCGCAGCGCGGGGTGGGTAATCCGACGATAAAATCGACACCGTTGATGGTGAACGGAGTGTTGTACTTTACGATTCCGGATCACGTGTTCGCGGTGGATGCGCACACGGGGGAGCGCATCTGGCAATTCGATTTCGAAGATAAAGGTGGCCATCTCACGGGGCAGCGCGGGGTGGGCATGTACGGGAACTGGCTGTATTTTCTGACGCCGGACGGATGGTTCATCTCGCTCGATGCGAAGGATGGCAAGGTGCGATGGCGGAAGAAAGTAGCCGACGAGAAGCTGCAGTACTTTACGACGATGGCGCCGCTGATTGTGAAAAATCACGTGCTGGTGGGCGTGGGCGGCGATGCGCTGGACGTACGCGGATATCTGGACGCGCGTGATCCGGAGACGGGCGACTTGCAATGGCGATGGTGGGCAGAGCCGCAGAAGCCCGGCGATCCCGGAGCGGAGACCTGGCCGAACAAGGCGGCCATGGATCATGGCGGGGGGATGACCTGGCTGCCTGGAACGTACGACCCGGAGCTGAACCTGCTGTATTGGGGGACGGGGAACGCGAACCCGGTTTTCGCCGGGCAAAGCCGAAAAGGCTCGAATCTATGGACGGCTTCGATTGTGGCGCTCAATCCGGATACCGGGAAGCTGGCATGGTGGTTTCAGGCTTCGCCGCACGACACGCACGACTGGGACAACGTGGAAACGCCGGTCCTGTTTGATGCGAAGATCGACGGCAAGCCGCGTAAGCTGCTGGCGCAAGGAGCGCGCTGCGGATGGTTCTTCGTGCTTGACAGGACGAACGGAAAGAACCTGGTTTCGAAGCCGTTTTCGGGCACGGGTAATTGGGCAAAGGGCGTGGACGGCAAGGGACAGCCGATTCCGGATCCGGCGAAGGAGCCGAAGGTGGATGGGTCATTGATCTCGATGCCGCCGCTTGGGGCTACGAACTGGCCACCGCCGAGCTATGATCCGCAAACCGAGCTTTTCTATCTGAACGGGACGGAGGGATACGGGCTCGCGTATCTTTACGACACGACGAACGAGCCGGAGGGATATGGCGGGGGCGGGAGTTCGACTTTCGACCCGAGATCCGCGCTGTTTGCGCTTGACGTGCGAACGGGCGACCTCAAGTGGAAACACGAGGTGGTCAGCGGGCCGGCGAGCGGAGGCGGGATGACGGGCGGCGTGCTGACAACGGCTGGAAAGCTGCTGTTTACGGGCGATTCGGGCAACCTGACGGCATTCGATCCGGCAGATGGAAAAATATTGTGGCATCAAAAGCTGACGGCGAGTCCAAGCAATGGGCCTTCGACGTGGATGCTGGATGGCAAGCAGTACATCATCACCGGTGCTGGGGACACCATGTACGCGTTTACGTTGAGCGGCGAATGAAGGGAGGCGGCGGAGGCATCGTAGAGATGCGAGCTGACCGGAATTCGTGATTAAGCATGCGGTTTCGTTAACCAAAGATACTTTTGCAAAGTGGAGCGAGCATGATGCGCCGACGCTCGGAGCTTCGGTGGCTTTCTATGCCCTGCTGTCCTTAGCGCCGTTGCTGGTCCTGATAACCGGCGTAATCGCGTTGATCTTCGGGCACGAGAGCGCGCAGGGGGCAATCATCGGCCAAGCGCGGCAACTGATCGGGGATCGAGGGGCGGACACCGTTCAATCGCTGCTGAAGAACGCTCAAAAGCCGTCCTCCGGTATCTTCGCGAGCATCGTGGCGTTTGTCACTCTGCTGTTTGGGGCGTCCGGTGTCTTCGCCGAACTGCAGGATGCACTCAATCGGATCTGGGAAGCTCCAGAGCAAACCAGCACGGGCTTTCTGGGCATGATCAAGCAACGCTTGTTTTCGTTCGGGATGGTTCTTTCGGTCGGGTTCCTGTTGCTTGTGTCGCTGATGCTAAGTGCGGGTCTCTCGTATGCGGGACAGGCATTCGGGCACCTTTTCCCGATGCCACCGATAGTCCTTCAAACCATAAACTTCCTGGTATCGTTCGCGGTGATCGGGACTTTGTTCACCCTGATGTTCAAGTTTGTTCCGAATGCAAGAATGGCGTGGCGGAATGCTGTGGCGGGCGGGCTGGGGACAGCGCTGCTATTTACGATTGGCAAGCTGCTACTGGGAATTTATCTGGCGCGGGCGAGCGTGGGGTCGACGTATGGGGCGGCGGGTTCGTTTGTCGCGGTGGTTGTTTGGATTTATTATTCGGCCCAGATCTTTTTCTTCGGGGCGGAGTTCACGCACGTGTACGACGCAACGCGGGGCGGGGAGCGGACCGAGCTTTTGACGAAGAAAGCGGGAGCTTAGACTGAAGGACGCGCGCTAGGGGCAAGGGACTGCTTTCGCAGATCACGGCGCATGATGGGGCGAGGCGGCGTGGGGCGAGCGACGATCTCGAAGCCCCCAGGAGCGAACGTGGAGACGTATCCGGTACCGGAGCCTTTGGATTTAGAGGTGGACCGAGTCTCGCCACTTCGCGAAACGCGGCCTTATTGTGTTTCCGGAGACTGTTTGCAATATGCGCTTCCGTTCCGCCAATACATGCACCAGCACTTATTGTAGGCACCGCGCTCGCCGAATAGATTTTCGAGCGCCGGCCACAAGCTGGGTGTGAGAGGGTGGATTTTGAGCTTCATAAGCATGCAATAGAAGAGGCTAAAGATAACGAGCGGATTGGTCAGGGGGCAGCCAGCGGAAGTGCACTAATCGATAGTTAACAGGTGGTATTGTTTCTTTGTTCATTCATCGGCCATAGTAGGTCGAAGGGAGGAGGAGCTTATGGCAAAAGGCAAGAACCAGAAGAAGGAAACTAAGAAGCCTAAAAAGAAGAAATAGGGAGCGTCCGCGCCGGGTGGGAGCTGAAGCTTTTCAGAGGCTCCTTTGAGGCAATTTACGTGAACCTTTTGGAAATTCGGGGGTGAAGACGAAGCCCGCTGCTTCCTACACAACTGAACGGCCCATGCTTCACTGTTCACCGCGAGCCCTCAGTATCGGAGAGTGACCGCGGCAAAGAAGATCGGGTATCACCTTGCCGCGGCTCCGCCGAAAGGACTTGCTGAATTACGTTGAACTGAGCGCTTGTGCGGGTATTTGTCGGGTCTGACATCTCTAAATACCGAGGTCGCGCATGCACATCTGGAAATCATTGGAGTGCCCGGTTGGAAGTCGTCCTGGAAGTGCAGTTTAGCAAGCACTGCCTCGCTATCGGGACTATCACCTGCCCAACAGAGCAGCGGGTGACAGTGCGCTCGGGGCCACAAAAGCCGCGGTCTAGCGTAAGGAATCGGTGAAGCGGCTCGGCTTGTTAGATAAGATCATTCTCCTTTACTCATTTCCCGGGAACAAACGCACCGCTTTAGCCGAATAACCAGTTGTGCGCAATCGCCGTTTATTTTGCCCACCCTCACAATTTTTTGGGTTCCCATCCGTCTTCAGCAGTAGATGGAAGACGTGCTGAGCGGGGACGGAGCCCTCACCGAGCAGAATCGGCGGATCTCCGAGACCATTGCACGAGAGCAGGCACGGCTGCGCAGTTTCATTCGCAAGCGCGTGCCTGACGATGGGGACGCCGAAGACATCTTCCAGGACGTGTTCTACGAGCTCGTGGATGCCTACCGATTGATGAAGCCGGTGGAGCAAGTGGGGGCGTGGCTGTTTCGCGTGGCGCGCAACCGCATTGTCGATCTGTTTCGAAGGCAACGTCCGGCGGTGCTCGGGAATGATTCCGTGAAGGCCGAAGCGGGCGAGGCACCGCCATGGGAAGACCTGCTTCCTTCGCCGGACGCAGGACCGGACGCGGCTTACGCGCGGAGTGTGCTGCTAGAGGAACTGGATGCGGCGCTCGACGAGCTGCCGGAGGAGCAGCGAGACGTTTTCGTCGGCCATGAGATCGAAGGCCGAAGCTTCAGAGAAATGAGCGAGGCGACAGGTGTCAGTGTGAATACGCTGCTCTCGCGAAAACGCTATGCCGTGCTGCAGCTGCGGCGCCGGTTGCATGCCATCTATGACGAGTTTGCCGGTAATGAGGAGTGAAAGATGAGAAGGTACCGATTTTTGAGGGGCTTGAAGATTGCGTTGTTCGCGACCGTGGCGGCTGCGGCATTCAGTTTCCTTGTCATGGAGCTGTGGAACGTGCTGATGCCGGGCATATTCGCGGTGCGGGCGATCAGCTTCTGGCAGGCGCTAGGACTGCTGGTGCTCAGCAAGATCTTGTTTGGAGGTTTCCGGCCGAACGGGGGCGGGGGCATGCATTGGCGGCGGCGCATGATCGAGCGCTGGGAACAGATGACGCCGGAAGAGAGGGAAAAGTTCAAGCAGGGAATGCGGCGCGGCTGCGGACGGCGGCCAAACGTAGAGGGCTTGAAAAGGGAAGCGGAGGTGCAGGCGTGAGTTCTCTCCATTTCGCGAAGAATGAAATAACGGCTGCCCTCGCCAGAGGCGTACGGCAATGTGTATTGATAGGTTCGCGGTCGGTGGCACGCGAGCTGGTCGAGAACTGTCCTGATCAAGATTTACATGTGTTCGCGGTGGATGAGGAGCAGGCAGACGATTCGGCAGCCACTTTCGTCGCGACGAAGTTCTCTTGCGAAGCGCTCGATGCGGCACTGCAGAAATCAGATTTCGATAAACGAAAGGCGAGCCTTTTCGTGTGGCTGGGCGGGGCAGGGTATCGGACAGTTGACGCGGCTCTGGCCAGCTTTGCGTTTATAGCCTCGCTGCCGAAAGGGAGCGGAGTGGTGTTCGATTATGCGGCGGAGCGGACAGCTCCTCCCTCGTTGACCCGCACGGCGCTGGATGCGCTTGCGACGAGCATAACGGTAGCCGGCGGCAGGATCAAGTACCTGATCCAACCGCAAGCGGTGGCGAACCTACTAAATGGCCTCGGCTTTCAGAGGATTGTCGACCTGGCAGAGGAAGGATTGGCGGGAGGCGGGGGGCACCTGGTCAGCGCGACTATTTGAGGTTGCAAATTTCTCCTGAGGCCTGTCGATATTTGAAAACCGGCACGTCGTTTCGATGAACGCGCTCGGGCGGTTCGTCTGAAAACAAAAAGGAGAACTAAGGAATGAGTTCAACTGCGTTGTACGCGGAAACACCTGCTAAGGAAGGATCGCTCACGTCCAGCGAGCGAGCACAAGGGCATCTCTATCTTCAACAAACGCGGAGCGGGGCTCTTGGAGCAATCAGTGGGTTGTCGGATGCGCAATGGAGGTTTAAACCGGCACCGGAGCGGTGGTCCATCCTGGAGGTCGTGGAGCACATGGCTTTCGTTCTGGAGCGAGTGGCAGGGCCGACGCGCGAGGCACTGGCCGCCGCTCCCGCAGCCCCTCCGAATCGCGACTGTCAATTGATCGATGCGATCGTAATACACCAGTTCCCGAACCGTTTGAACAAGTTCCCGTCCCCGCCGTTTGCAAATCCGGTAGGACGCTTCGAGTCTCCTGCCGAGGCAAAGAATGCTCTTCTCCAAGGGTTCGCGGCTTTGACGGAGTATCTGGAATCGGTACCGGATCTGCGAGAGCATGCGCTCGAGGCGATGCCGCTCAAAGCCGCTACAAACGGGGTGCACCAGGTAATGGATGGGTATCAGTGGATCCTGGCAGCGGCCGCGCATGCCGAGCGCCACACGAAGCAGATCCTCGAAGTCAAGGCCCACGAAGAGTTTCCTGCCAACTGAGCAGACGATCATCGACCCGCCGGCCGGAGCTGCTCGCTTCGGCCTCGGCCGTCACCGGAGGTGCGCCTACTCCTGATATCACGTGAATTATCGACGGCTCCCGACAACTTCTCAAGAAGCGCGACTGACAGGGAAAGACGCCAAGCGAGAGGACTTGGGATCAACGCTCACATTGCTTGAAGAGAGATTTGTATCCCACGAGCCAGATCGTATGGGCAAAGAGAACTGCGAACCGTTGATGTCCCTGCTGAGTTTAAAGAAACATCACGATTCGCCAGAAGAACTTTCGGTCTCCCAGAGGGCCATCTCGCTGCTTCTGCAGGGCATCGCCGGGCACGCAATCGAGGTCGACAGGGCGGAGTACGAAAATTTTCGAAGCGGTGTGAACCGCCTCCAGGCTCTGCTTAGGGAGGCCGCCAGCGACGAGGAGTTGCTGGTGATCACGGGCCGTGCCATTCAAGCGCTGGCCGAGAACGGACGAAACACTACCAATGTGATCCGGGAACGGACGCTGATTTTGGAGAGCATGCTCTCTATGCTGATCCAGACGGTTATCGCATTCGGCGAGCCAGATGACCACTCTGCCAAGCGTTTAACGGAGATCCAGACGCGCTTTGCGAAATTGGGCACGACCGAGCAGTGCCGGGAACTCAGGGCGAACCTACGTGAATCCCTGGATGAGATGGGGCAGGCATGTGCCAGGCGAAAGATGGAAGAACTGGAAGTGCTTGCGAACGCCCACCGCAGGACGAATGAAGACGGGCACAGATTGGATGGGATCGAAGCGGCCGATTCGGTAACCGGCCTTCCGAGCCAATCAGCGGCGCTGGCGGTTTTGGACGAGACGTTGAAGGCGCCGCAAAGATTTTTTGCGGCGGTTACGGTTTTTAGCCGGTTCCAGGCGGTGAATGCGCGTTTTGGACATGACGTAGGAGAGCGCGTCTTCAAGAGTGTCTCTGAGCGCTTTCGCTCAAAGCTAGGAAGTCGCGATCATCTGTTTCGCTGGCGCGGGCCGGCGATGGTGGCAGTGCTCGAGCGCGATCAACCGATTCAGAACGTGCAGGCGGAAATCAAGAAACTTTGCCGCAGCTTTGCAGAGGAGATGTTCGAGGTACGAAGGCGAGTGATGATTCCGATGCCGGCATCCTGGCTGGTGATTCCCGTCGATACGTCACGCCTTGAGATTGTGAAGCTAATCAATCAGTTCGTAGCCAGCCAAACGCAAGAACATGTGGCGAGTGTCTCGGTTTAGCTCACCGCGCATGCTGCCAAGGCGTTCGCGAGCTACCGCCAGGTGCTGCTTCTTCGATATACTGCGAGTTACGATTCTGTGCTGATCCATGCGTTTGCGGAAGCAAAACGGGATTGTCGGGTACGTTGTTCGGCCATGAAACGAGGCTAACGCGTGTTGCCAGACTTTTTCCGTAAGCTGTTTGCTACTGACTTCATGCCGCACATCTACTGCCTGCGGCAGCAGCCGGGGTTGGTGCAGTCCTTCATCTGGGCAAACGCGGCTATCGCTTTTGCTTATTACCTGATTCCAATCACGCTGGTGCAGATTGTTCGAAAGCGGAAGGACCTCGTTTTCGACTGGATGTTCATTTTATTCGGGGTGTTTATCCTTGCGTGTGGAACCACTCACCTTCTTGACATCTGGACGCTATGGCATCCGATGTACCGGCTGCAAGCTGTTACCGAGGCGCTGACCGCAGTTGCCTCGCTCGCGACTTCGATTCTGCTGATCCGACTCGTACCGCAGATTATGCAGATTCCAAGCCCGGAGGTGCTGAAGGCGGAGATCTCGGATCGCAAAGCGGCGGAGTCGGAAGTGCGGAAGTTGAACGTCGAATTGGAAGCGCGTATTCGGGACCGAACGTCCGACCTCGAACAAGCCAATCGAAAGCTCAGCAGTGTCAACTCCGAGCTGCGTGGGATGAATGGGGACCTGCGACAGTTCGCCTATGCGGCAGCGCACGACTTGCAGGAGCCGCTTCGGGTTCTTGCGGTCTACAGCCAGCTGGTGCAGCGCAATTATAAGGGACGGATCGACAAGAAGGCAGACGAGCAACTGACAACCATCGTGGACGCGGCCAAGCGGATGGGGATGCTGCTGACCGATCTACTGGGCTATTCGAGCCTGATGCGCGAGCAGTTGGGGGAGACTCCGATGGCGGTCGATTCGGCGCAGGTGCTGCAGGAGGTATTGCAGAGCCTTGAGGAAGATCTCCGATCGACGGGCGCGGTGGTGACGAGTGGTAATCTGCCCGGCGTTTGCATCTCGCGAACTCACCTCAGACAGATTTTCGAGAATATCATCTGCAACGCGACCAAATACCGTTCTTCTGTTCCGTTACGGATAGATGTTTCGGCCACGCGGGCCGGGGATCAGTGGCGATTCGCAATAGCCGACAACGGAATCGGCATCGAAGAGATTTATCACAAGCAGATCTTTGGAGTGTTCAAGCGCCTGCACGGGAAGGATGTTCCGGGGACGGGCATCGGGCTGGCTATCTGCCAAAAGATCATGGAACGGTATGGCGGCCGGATATGGGTCGACTCAGAAGTAGGCCGCGGATCGACCTTCTATTTTGAGTTTCCCGTCAACGACGCCGACCCGGCAACGGCGGCCAGTTTATCTTCGACCCAATTGTCTGAGAGCGAGCCCACAACCGTTTAGCAGGTAGGCTCTCAGAGTGATGCTTTCCTGAGGCGGAGAGCGTTGGTGATCACGGATACCGAGCTGAACGTCATGGCGGCACTCGCAAGCATCGGGCTGAGCACGATTCCGAAGAACGGATACAGAATGCCGGCGGCAATGGGTATTCCGAGAACGTTATAAGCGAAGGCAAAGAACAGGTTTTGGCGAATGTTGCGCATAGTGGCGCGGCTAAGGCGGACGGCGCGAGTGATGCCGCGCAGATCGCCTCGAACCAGGGTGATGCCGGCCGTCTCCATGGCGATGTCGGTCCCGGTACCCATGGCAATACCTACATCGGCCTGGGCAAGGGCGGGTGCATCGTTCACTCCGTCGCCCGCCATCGCGACCTTCGCGCCGGCGGCCTGAAGCTTCTTCACAGCATCGGCTTTCGCATCGGGGAGGAGCTCAGCTTCGAAGTGATCGATCGAAAGCTGCCGGGCAACAGACTGGGCGACCGCGCGGCTGTCACCTGTGAGCATGGTGATTTTGATGCCCTCCCGATGGAGCTGGTCGACAGCTTCGGGAGTTGAAGATTTAATGGGATCGGCGACAACCAGCAGGCCAGCCGGGTAACCGTCTAGTGCGACCAAGATGATTGATTGACCTTCCAGACCGGCAGCTTGGGCACGCGAGATGAGTGCTTCGGTGGATACGTGAGCCTCTTCGAGCAGGGCGCGATTTCCGAGCAGGACGCTGCGGTCACCGACGTCGCCGCGCACTCCTTTCCCTGCGAAGGATTGAAACGCAGCGGCTCTTTTCAGGACCAATCCACGTTCTCTGGCGGCTTGCACGACCGCCGAGGCGAGGGGATGCTCACTCGACTGCTCCAGGCTGGCGGCTAACAGCAGCAAATCGGATTCGCCGATGTCAGCGGAGAGGGGCAGGACGGCGGTCAGCCGTGGTTTGCCTTCGGTCAAGGTTCCCGTTTTGTCTACGACAAGCGTCTTAATCTTTTCGAGCGCTTGCAATGCCTCCGCATTTCGAACGAGAACGCCGGCTGCAGCGCCGCGACCGGTTCCGACCATGATGGACATGGGAGTGGCCAAGCCTAGCGCGCATGGGCAGGCGATGATGAGCACAGCGACGGCATTCACGAAGGCATGGGCCAGACGCGGTTCAGGGCCGAGGACGGCCCAGCAGATGAATGTGATGAGCGCAACGAGAATCACGGCGGGGACGAACCAGGACGCGACGACATCGGCGAGCCGCTGAATCGGAGCGCGTGTCCTCTGGGCTTCACCGACGAGGCGCACAATCTGGCTCAACAGGGTATCTTTGCCGACACGTTCGGCACGCATGAGAAAGCTGCCCGAACCATTGAGAGTTCCGCCGGTGACCTTCGCGCTTTTCGTTTTCTCGACGGGCATAGGCTCGCCGGTGATCATGGACTCGTCGATGAAGCTTGAGCCCTCTGTGACTACGCCATCAACCGGAACTTTCTCACCGGGGCGTACGCGCAGGATATTGCCCGGCTGAATTCGATCAATGCCGAGATCAGTTTCGCCGCCCGTAGCATCGACGACGCGCGCGGTTTTCGGAGCGAGACCGAGGAGCGATTTCAGGGCGCTGCTGGTCTGGCTGCGAGCACGGAGCTCAAGCACCTGACCGAGGAGCACGAGGACAGTGATGGCGGCGGCCGGTTCGAAGTAGAGCGGGAGGTGTCCGGTCTGCGAACGAAACGAAGCGGGAATCGCCGAAGGGAACAGGAGCGCGAACACGCTGAAGACGTAAGATGTGCCCGTGCCGAGCGCAATGAGCGTGAACATGTTGAAGTAACGACTGACGACTGAAGCCCAGCCGCGTTCGAAAAAGGGCCAGCCCGCCCACAAGACAACGGGAGTTGCGAGGGCAAACTGAATCCATCCCTGCGCGGTGCCGGATAACCAGTGAAGGTGCGGGAACAGATCGAGCACCATCATGACGAGCAGAGGCACGCTGAGCAGGGAGCCGAAGAGCAAGCGCCGCTGCATGTCCTGCAGCTCGGGATTGACTTGGGAGGCAGTGACTTCGCGCGGTTCGAGGGCCATGCCGCAGATGGGGCACGATCCCGGTTCGCTGCGCACGATTTCGGGATGCATGGGACAGGTGTATTCGACGCGCGACGGGGGGGCTTGCACCGAAGCGGGCTCGAGAGCCATGCCGCATTTGGGACAGGTGCCAGGGCCGAGCTGATGAATCTCGGGGTCCATGGGACACATGTATTCGACTGCGGAGCTTAGGGTCGCGGCTTCGGGAGTGGCAGCCGCAGGTTTGGCGGCGGCAATGGGAGGGGAAAGCGACACAAGCTGTTGAGCGGGCGCGGGATGAGCAGTTATCGTGCGGCTTCCAGCTTCCGGGTTCAGGTATTTCTCCGGATCAGCTTCGAATTTGGCACGGCAAGAAGGGCAGCAGAAATGATATTCGGCGCCTTTGTACACCGAGTGAGCGGCTGCAGTGCGCTCATCGACGAGCATCCCGCAGACGGGGTCCAGAACTTTGGTGGTGTGCTCGAGTTTCATGTGGGTTTGTCGCGAGCCGGGGGACCGCGGCTCTGTGCGCAGTCTCAGTATATACCCCCCACCCCTATCCGTTACCGATGGGGCGAGAACGAGCGCTATGACATGAGCAGAAATTCTTTGCCTACGGCCACGGCGGTAGGAAAGCTCCAGGCAGGGATTTGGGCGGCGTTCGCGCGGCCGGCGATTGGACGGTGCGCCCGGTCAAAGACCTGCCATGCGACCGAGCCCCCTTTCTTCCAGCCTGTTCCCTCGGTCCAGGCGAGAAGGGTCTGACCGCGGCTGTTTACTGCAATCGAGGGATACTTGCGGCTCGCGGCCGGGCCCGGCGCGGGAACAGGCCGTCCGAGAGAACCGGTTTGACGATCAACGTCGGCGAAGAACACTTGCTTCTGCGTTTCCCACGCGGCGATTATTCCTGCGGTCGATTCCGCCAGGGACACGGTGCTCATGGGACAGGCTGCGATGTTCCACGGCTGCAGGGCGAGCGGGCTGAACGTTTCCGCGCCATCGTTTGAAACCAGCAGATACATGTCGCGGTGTACGAGCTGGCGAGCGCTTCGGAACGCGAGGTACAGGTTGCCGTAACGGTCGGTTATGGCACCCATGCCGCAGCAGCCGCAAGCGCCGAGTTCGGGGGGAGAGACTGCGAGTTCGGGAAAGAAGGTTTGACCTTCGTCGCTCGATCTGGCGAGCCAAACGCGGCGGTTTTGTTCACCGGCGGCCGGCCCAGCGATGCTCTGCCCGTGCCAGGTCACGTAGACATTGCCCTGCGAGTCGGCCGCAAGCGTGCCGCCGCCATCCAATGCGGTTGAAACCTGCATCAGGTTTCGCTCCGGCTCGAACGTGGTGCCCGCATCATTGAGGTGCGTGTAAAGCATGGGCGTGGAATGACGGGGAGACTGCGCCTGTGCAGCGGAAGAGCCGTTCCAAGCTACATGGATGCGTGCGTTTCGACCGATTGCCAGGTGCGCGCCGCGGACGGTGCCGAGAGCTACTGCACTGCCGGGCTGGCTGTTCACACGGATGGGTGCGGAGAAGTCTGTTGACCAGGTGCTTTTCGGACGTAGTAAACGTCAGCGGCAGCCGCGTCGCCCACGAGATAGACGACGTGCAAAACGCCCGACTTGTCCACGGCGGACTCCGGCTGCAGACCGCCCTGCGGGGTATGCAATGCGGCGACCGGATCAGAAACCGCGAGCGGGGAGGGGATCACCGACGCCGAGAATGCTCTAACGAATGAACGGCGTGAGAGCGGACAGCTTCCAATCATGTTGCAGCCTTACGGGGCACTAGCGCGAGTGTTTCGAAAACAGGTCTACAAGCTCAGCGTACATGGCTTCAGATTCGGCCGGCGAGCCTTTCTGAATGGTTTGGGAGGCGCAGTGGCGAAGATGATTGAGAAGAAGCGCTTCGCCTACGCCGCGGAGGGCTTCGCGTACGGAGGAGATCTGGATGAGGATATCGGCGCAGTAGCGCTCCTCTTCGACCATCTTCTGGAGGCCGCGGACCTGACCTTCGATTCTCTTCAAGCGCGTGAGATTGGAGCTTCTGATATCAGGATCGACCGCGACCGCCTTGCGCGTTTCCTGACGTTTCGCGTTTACTTTTACCACAATCAGATGATACCCCCGGGGCGTATATATGCGAATGAGCGCGACCGCCGAAACAGGAGAGCGGTAGTAGGCTGGTTGCTTTAGTTATGGGGTTCAGCGGGTGCATTTGTGGAATGCTGCTGGCCGGACTGATGCTCGGTGAGGAAAGCTACGCCGAGCTGTTCCGGCAAGCAGCCGCATACAGCCAGCACGGGGAATACGGTAAGGCGATCGAGAAGTACAAGGCGGCGCTGGTGATGCGGCCGAATGCACCGGAGGCGTTAAACAATCTGGCGGTCATGTATTACGAAACGCGGCAATACCGCGAGGCGCTGGATAGTGCGTCGAAGATATGGGAGAGCCATCCGGAGCTGAAATCGGCCGCGCTGATTGCAGGGATGGCGGCTGTGCAATGCAATCGCCCGAAGGAGGCCCTACGACCACTCGAGCAGTTGTTGGGCCAGGAGGCAGCGAATCAGGACGCACTGTTGGCGCTGGCGAGCGCGCGTTTTGCGCTGAAGGACCTGAAATCCGCGACGGAACTTTGGGAGCGTGAGGTCCAGCTAGATCCGAAGGACTCCAAGGCTTGGTACGGGCTTGGGGTCAGCTACGAAAGCATGGCGGAGGAAGCGTCCCGGAGACTTTCGAAGATGGCTGGCGGGGCAGGATATTCGAAGCGTCTCCTCGGTGAATATCTGCAGAGTGCCGGCGATTCGAAGCTGGCGGCGGAAGCGTTCGGGCAGGCGAACGGCGCGAGTGCCAGTGCGGAAGCGGCGAAGGAGTATGAGCTGGCACGGGCGCTGGCGGACAAGTCTCGAGATGCCTTCGAGCACTTTGTGAACCTTGCACCGAACTCTTGGCAGGCGGCGCTGTTTCTGGGCGATGTGGATCGGCAGCATGGGGATTTGCAAGGGGCGCTAAAGCATTACGGGGCGGCGGCGAAGGAACAGCCGGAGAATGCGGCACCGCTGGTCGGTTTGGGGACGGCTTATTGGGAATTAGGCGAGTTCGACCAAGCGACGACGGTTCTGCATCGCGCGCTGAAGTTAAATCCGCACTCTGCGCAGGCGATTTTCGAGCTGGCGAACATTGCTGTCAGAAGGCACGAGGAGGGCGAAGCGATACCGTTGCTCAAAGAATATTTGGCGGAACAGCCGGACGCGTTGGGCGCGCATGCGGATCTGGGTCGCGCTTATTTTCATCTGAAGCGATACGGGGATGCGGCAGGCGAGCTGGGGAAAGCGGCGGCGGCGGATGAGAGCGGAGACATCCACTACGAGCTGTCAGTTGCACTGCGGAATCTGGGCAGGCTTTCGGAAGCGAACGATGCGCTGAAAGAATCGAAGGCCATTCGCGAAGCGCGGCTCAAGAAGGCAGAGCGGCTGCAGTCCGTTCAATAAACTATTTGCCGTAGCGGATCTGCTGGAACTCCGCCATGGTGGCGCGGGCGGCGGGCTCGTCTCCGGCCTGCTTGTAAGCGCGGTAGAGGAGGAAGTGATAGGCACCGTCGGGATCGGCGGCGAGCACTTTTTGGAGCTCCGCAATGGCGCGCTTCGGCTGCTGTTTGGCCAGATAGACGCGCGCCAGCACGAGGCGGGTTTCGATCAGGTCCGGGTTCCCTGCCAGAGCGATTCCGGCGTAACGCTCGGCGCCGGCGTTGTTGCCTTTGTGCTGCTGAATATCCGCCATGATTCCGTTTGCTTCGGGATCTTTGGGCGATTGGCCGAGGACTCGCTCGAGAAGCGGGAGAGCTTGATCGAACTGACTTTGCTTCCAATACTCGGTGGCGAGCCCGAGATAGGCAGCCGAAAGAGTTTCATCGAGCTTGATGGCGGTTTGGTACTCGGGGATTGCTTGAGCGAATTTGCCGGAGTCGGAGAGTGATTCGGCCATGATGAGGTGGGTGCGGGCGGAATCCGGGGCGAGTTCGACGGCGCGAGTGAGGGCGCTCAAGGCCTGATCGAGGAGCTTTTGCGCTTTGTCACGAGTGGCAGGGTCGGCCGCTTTTCCGGTACGCGCTGCGTGATTGAGCAGTTCCTCGGCGAGGCTTCGATCGGTGACGCCAACACCATACCAGGCCTCCGCAGCAGTACCATCGAGTGCTGCGGCCTTCGTATAGCACTCGTTTGCAAGGCCGAAATCACGCAACGCGACGTACGTTTTCCCGAGTGCAAGCAAAGGCGCGGGGTGGTCAGGATCAAGGCGGCGAGCTTCTTTGAGGTATTTGAGCGCGGACTGGTAACTTCCAAGGTCGAATTCCGTGAGGCCGCCGAATAGATTCGCGGCGCTCAGAGCGGGGTTGCGGTTGAGGGCGATGTGGAACTGCTCCATCGCCTCGCGATTTTTGCCCGAGAGGTGAAGCATGAGGCCGTAGTTGCTGCGCAGCTCGGGTGAATCACTACCTTGCGCAATGAGCTGGCTGTAGAGACGGGCTGCTTCAGGGTAGTTGGCGGAAGACTGGGCGGTGCGGATCTGCCCGGCGATCCCGTCCTGGGGAAAGGCTGGGGCGGCGCAAGCAAGGAATAGGACGCCGAGCAGCGGACAAGCCGCGGCCCGGCGTTTACGACGTAAAATCACCAGTAAAGCTTCATTCCAAATTGTATTGAACGCGCAGGCAAGGCTCCGGGGATAACTCCGAACGTAGAGGTTCCGTAAGTGGTACCCGGTGCGAAGAATTGAGTGCGATTGAACAGGTTGTAGAATTCGGCGCGCAATTGAAGCTTCGAGGTCTCACTCCAAAGCCGCCAGTATTTCTGGAGTGTCATGTCGGAGTTGATTGTGCCTTGCGCGCGGAGGTATCCCATCGTGCGTGGGGCGTTTCCGAAAGTGAAGGGCGCGGGTTGAGCAAAGGCGCTGGTGTTAAACCAATCGTAGATAGTCGGGTTGCTGACTCCGGTTTTCGCGACGATGTTAGGCCGCTGGTTGCCGCCGAACGAGTTGGTGTTGTTCGTCGAATCAACGATCGAAAGAGGGTAGCCATCTTTAAATGTAGAGACGCCGGCGACCTGCCAGCCACCGATAACACCATTGACGATCTTATTCGAGGGCGCGTACTTGCGCCCGGTGCCGACGGGTAGCTCATAGACATAGCTGGCTACCAGGCTGCGAGGAATGTCGTCGATCATGAGGGACTTCTCAAGCGAAGTGTTGTACCAGTTGCGAACGCTTTGGGCCTGACCATTGGTCCAGCCTTCCGGGCCTTCGCTGTTGGTCAAATATTTCGACCAGGTGTAGGAGACGAGGAACTGCAGACCGTTTGAGAAACGGTGATTAGCAGAGAGGCCCAGGGCATTGTAGGAGCTGGAGGCGGAAGGAGGCTGCACATCCTCGACGCCGGTGTATTCCGGGAAGGGGCGCAGGAGCTGCCCATAGGGGATGGTTTTGCCTGCGAGCGCGCCGCTGGTAATGATGCCGTAGAAAGGATTAGCAACCTGCTGCAGTAATTGATTGCCGAGCGCCAGATCGGCGGTGGGGAGCTGATTGAGTTCAAAAGTCGTGCCGAACAAGAGTTTGACCCCATGATTGCCGATATAGGCAGCCTGCAGAACGGTGTTGCCGATCTCATACTGCAGATTCGTGGTCCATTGCTGCACGTAAGGGCTGGCTCGGTTTCGAAGCACGGCATCGATGGTTTGGCCGACGTTGGTGGCGCCTCCATTTGCCTCGCCGACAGGAGCGAGAAGGCCGCCCGGAAACGGGTTACTCAGTAAATTCTGCGGCGTAACGTTATCGAGCGTGCCGACGTAAGGAGTGGATTGTGAGAAGCCGTTGAGCGACAGACCCTGATAGTCGCCGAACTCCATGGCAGGCGTATAGAAGATGCCGTAACCAGCGCGCACAACGAACTTCTGGGTTGGTGAATAGGCGAGTCCGACCCGAGGAGCGAAATCTTTGTAGTTTGTGTTGTACACGCCGCGGTTATTTCCGTTGGTGTAGACAAGATTTCCGGGGAGGTTCATCCCAGGCAGCTGGCTACTGATCGGGTTGGGCCCGAAGGTGAAGTAAGAGAGGCGATTGAACCGATCCGTGGGAGCAGTCTGAATGTCGTATCTAACGCCCAGGTTCAGAGTCAGTTTGCGATTGACCTTCCAATCGTCGTTGAAGTACCAGCCGAAATCTTTCTTGCTATAGGCAGCTTCGGCCGTGTATGAGATGCCGCCGTTGTTGTTATCGGCGGTCCCCAAGAGGAACGAAGCCACTGCTGAACCAGTTGCGCCATTGGCGGCGGTGGGGAAGGGACCTTGCGTGAAATCGGGTGAGAAGTTGAAAGTAGCCTGGGCCGAGTTGAAGGTATTGAGATAAAAATTGATTCCCATGAAGCCCATGGCCAAGTTGTGAGACCCCAGATTTCTGGTGAAGTCCACCGCATAGGTACGTGCTTCTCGCGGCGTGGAGTTCAAGCTGCCTGAGCCCAGGCTCTGGTAGCCGGTGAGAGTGACTGACGGGAAGGCGCCAGGACCGCTATAGGTGTTGAGTGAAGCCGGCAGACCCACGGTGGTGACGTCGAAGGGAACGCCCTGAGGAACGCGCCCTTCCACCCAACGGCCCCATCCGGCGTTGAGCGACATGACAAAGGTGGGTGAGAAGACGTAGGTATAACCCATGCCGCCTTCGAAACGGTTATCTGGGGCGAGGGTTCCGTTGCCGCCGGGATCGTTGGCGCCGAAGAACTCGCCTGTGAGCTGTTTGAACTGGCGCTTCTGGGACCAGCGCGCGAAGAAGTTCTGCTTCTCACTGATATTTTCATCGACTTTGACGGTGTACTGGTCGCTATTCGTAGGGAGGCCGGCCGTGCCGACGAAGTTGTTGGCGCCGGTTATCGGGTCGCCGGGACGGTTCGGCGGGGGATAGTAGTTCAGCAGTTTGGCCGCTACGGGGTCTATTTGGCTGGGTAAGATTTTGTTGCCAGGAAAGGGCGAGCGGACGTATTGTCCGTTGACGAGGTGGGTCGTGAACGGGTCGTAGATAGTGGCGAGCGTGCCGTCCTGATTCAAGGTCTGCGAGAAGTCGCCGGTCCGCTGGAGAGCGGTTGGAACGGTAGCGATCAAGGTGGTTGGCGTCTGCTGCCGGAGGCCCTCGTAGGTGCCGAAGATGAACGTCTTTTCGCGCTGCTTGTAGAAGTGCGGGATATAGACGGGGCCGCCGGCGGTGAAGCCGAACTGATTGCGCTTGAACTGGGGACGCGCGAGCCCGTTCAGATTATTGAAGTAGTTGTTGGCGTCCAGATTGTTGTTGCGAAGGAACTCGAAGGCGTCGCCGTGGAAGCTGCGTGTACCGGACTTAGTCACGGCATTGACGATGTTTCCCATGCTGAGTCCGTATTGCGGAGAAAACGTGTAGGTCTGAATGCGGAACTCCTGAAGCTCATCGACCGACGGGACGTAGATGACCCCGTCCCAATCGCCGGCGGCGTCCCAGGCGCCATCGAGGAGAAATGCGGTGGTGCCAAAGCGGCCGCCGCCGAAGTTGAAGAAGGCGATGTCCTGATCCACGTTGCCTTGCGAGCCGGGTGGATTGAGTGCCTGATTCTGCTGGCTGTTATTGACACTTGAATCGAGCGCAACCAGGCCGTAAACGTTGCGAATGTTGAGCGGCAACTCGACGGCTTGTTTGCTGGTGACTTCTGAGCCGAGATCAGCGCTGCCGGTGTTCAGAACAGGTGCGGATGCGGTGACTTCCACGGTCTGCGTGACGTTCCCGACCTGCAGTTGAGCGTTCAGAGTGGACTGCTGCCCGACAGCAAGGACGATATTGTTTTGCAAATAGGCGTTGAAGCCTGGTTTTTCGACCTTCAGTTCGTATGAGCCGGGAGGGATGAGGGTGAATGTATAGAGGCCATTGTCGCCCGTAGTGGCCTCGCGGGAAAAGGCGGTTTCGGGATTGGAGAGCGTGACCTTGGCTTGCGGAACGCTCGCACCATTTTCATCTTGAACCGTGCCGCTTAGTTGGGCACTGACTGCTTCGCTCTGAGACCAGCCCGGGCTGACAACAAACAGCGCCAGTATGGTTCCGGCAAGAACCTTTAGCATGGAACGCTCCTGAAAGTCCTACTTGGACGTAAAACTAATTGGGGAATACTATCACGTACGAAAGGAGTAGGAACGGAAAAGATGAGAATTCTTCTTCTTCCGGCTGTATGCTTAATCGGAAATGGGCAGAGTAGTTGTGAAAAGCGCCTCACATTGTGCGGTTTTTTTAGTCATGGCTTTACCAGTGGTGGCCGCCGCGGAGCGCTCGGTCCGCGTCTGCTCGGCATGTCATCCCAAGGAGGTGGCGAGCTTTGCGGCCTCTGCAATGGGAAATTCCATTGGGCCGCCTGATAGGAGGACGCCCGCCGGAAATGTAGCGCACGCGCAATCAGGGAGCACGATCAGCATTGCGTGGATAAATGGGCGCATGTTTCACCGCCTAAGCGAAGACGGCATTGCAGCGACCTACGGGATTGATTACCAGATTGGCGCGGGCAAAGTGGGGCACAGTTACCTGGCAAAAACAGGCGATTTCCTGCTTGAGTCGCCAGTCTCACGCTATAAGAACTTCGGCTGGGATATTTCGCCTGGATATCGATCCGCTGAACTGCTCGATTTCAGCAGGGTATTGAGCGAAAGGTGTGTTTTTTGCCATTCAAACCGGGCGGAGTTTTCAGAAGGGCGCCGTTTTACCGGTGATGAACTGACGGCAATCAGCTGCGAACGATGTCACGGAAACACGAGCGCGCATGTCGGACGACCTTCGGCGAGTAACATCGTCAATCCAGTGAAGTTGGCGGGCCGTGCGCGCGATAGTGTTTGCGAGCAGTGCCATCTGGAGGGCGTGGCGAGGGTACTGAATCCGGGCAAGAGACTAGGCGATTTTCGTCCGGGCGAGGATTTGGAGCAGACGCTTGCCATCTATGTAGCGAGGCAAGCGGGTGCACGAGCGCCGGCCGTGAGCCAAGTGGAGCAGCTTGCCAGCAGCAAGTGTGCGCGGGCGAGCGAGGGCAAGTTGTGGTGCGGAACGTGCCACAATCCGCACGGGGAGACGCAGAACCGCAGGGTCGAGATCACGGCAGTTTGTTCTTCGTGCCACCCGCGTCTCTCGGCAGCGAGTCATCCGGCGGGTGGGACAGATTGCGTGCGCTGTCACATGCCGAGCCGGAAGCCGACGGATGTGGAGCATGCGGCCCTGACAGATCACCGGATACTGGCGCGGCCCATAAGGGACGCGCGGGCAGCTTCGACGGTTGTCGAGCAACTGGAAGCATGGCGCGAGCCGCCGGGTGCGGTACGGCAGCGGAATCTGGCGCTGGCGGAGATAGAGGCAGCGGCCAAGCCCGGATGGGAGAGTTTTGGGCTGCGCGGCAGTCAGTTACTCGAGCAGATCGACGTGGCACAACTGGACGGGGATGCGCCTGCATTGTCGGCACTTGGCTCAGCGAAACTCTCGGAGGGTGCCGCAGGTGAAGCGGCCACGCTTTTTGAGCGCGCTTTGCAAGTGGAGCCTAAGAATGGGCAATATGCGCTGTATCTCGGGACGGCGCTCAAGCAGAGCGGCGATTTAGCGGGTGCCGTGCGCAACCTCCGGCTCAGCATTGAGCTTGATCCTTCGCTAGAGAAGTCTTTTCTGGAACTGTCGTCGATTTACGTCAAACAGGGTAAGAAGGGAGAAGCGAAGGAGCTCCTCGACCGATATCTACAATGGAATCCGCAGAGCGTGCTGGTGCAGTTGACAAAAGAAGGTCTGGAGTCCGGGGCGAAGTAAAGATACGGCGTTTTGAGTGCGGCTAGCTCCTCGTTGAAGATGGCTGCGCGGGGTCGCGGGGTATCCAGCGATAAGCAGCGACCGAGTTCTTCCAGAAGTATTTCTCGGCAACGGAGCGGCCCTTCGGGAGGACGTAGCTGCGTACCACCGATAGCACCTGCTCGTAGGAACCGAGCGGATCGCTATTGGGCCAGTCACTGCCATACAGGAGGCGATCTTCGCCAAAAAGGTGCCACAGGTAATCGAGGGTGGGGCGATAGACGTTGAGCTCGAGAGGAACTTTGCCGTTCGCACGCCGGAGGACGGCTGACGCTTTGACGTAAACCTGCGGGCGCTGCGCCAGGGTCTTGAGCGTGGCCTCGTATCTTTCGAGGTGCGGAAGGCTTGGCAGGTGATCGATGACCACACGTAGGGCGGGCACTTTGTCGGTGAGGCGGACAACCGTTTCGATGAGGGCCGGGTCGGGATTTGCGGTGTCCAGTTCGAGGCCG
Source organism: Terriglobia bacterium (assembly GCA_963723645.1). Taxonomy (GTDB): domain Bacteria; phylum Acidobacteriota; class Terriglobia; order Bryobacterales; family Bryobacteraceae; genus Bog-105. The sequence continues at coordinate 197,912 of CAVRRR010000001.1, read as the reverse complement.
GCGTCGGCGAGGACTTTGAGATCGGCGAGGAAAGCGGAATCGGCAAGGCGGGCGCCGAGATCGCGGCCCCATAAATTGCCGTAGCGAATGCCGCGGAAGAGCCGGTTCCTGGTGAAGCGCTCGAAATCACGCCGGAACTCGGCCTTACCGGGTTCGAGATCTCCGACCGTTCCTACGATGACAGGATTGTGCGCGGCCAGATCGAGCACCCACTGATTGTCTTCGAGCCATGGGCTAGCCTCAATTTCAATGGCACCTACGACGCCAAGTTTCCGTGTGAGCTGGATGTAACGAGAAGGCAAGGCGGGTTTATAGCGAATAGGATCGTCTTTGGCCGGCCAGGGAACGCCTTGCGGGCGGGTCGGGTCGAACAGATGGATGTGGGTATCAATGATGGGAATAGGTGAGGCGTTTGAATCGGCAGGCAAGGGCAACAAGGCCGCACCGAGGTTTAGAAAGTCCCTGCGAAGCATGTTATTTGCCGGCCTCTGGGATGAATCCTTCAGCGGCAAGCCAGGTAGCGAATAGATTGGTCCATTCGTCGGAAGGCAGGTGCTGGGTATTCATGCCGAAGCCGTGTTTGCCTTTGGCGAAAACGTGAAGCTCGGCGGGTTTGCCCGCGGCGTGCCAAGCCTCATAGAGCCGGGTTCCGGAGATCGGAGGCACCAGTTGATCGTCGCCGGCAAGAGCGATGAAGAGAGGCGGAGCATCGGCGGGGACGGGCGTAGCGGTGCGGTAAGCGGGATAGATAAGCGCGGCAAAATCGGGGCGGGTTTGGGCATCGTGCTGCATGACGGCTCCCATCACCACGCCGCCTCCGGCCGAAAATCCGGCGATACCGATTCTGTGCGGATCGATGGACCACTCGGCTGCGTGCGCGCGAATGAACCGGATGGCCTGACGGCCGTCTTCTTCAGACAGAATGCGGACTGCCTCACCCGCCGGGTCGAGCACTGGAGGGGCAGTCCCTCTGAGATCGGGATGAGATATAGTTTTGCCGAAGCTCTGAAGGAAGGCGGGAAGGTCGGCGTCATTTTCGGGCGTGTGCGCGACACGATATTTCAGCATGAAAGCGGTGATGCCGCGCTCCGCGAGCCAGTGGGCCATAGCGATACCTTCGTAGTCGACCATGAGAAAACGGAAGCCGCCGCCGGGAGCGACAATGACCGCGGTGCCGTTGGGCGCACCCGAAGGTTTGTACATGGTCACAGTGGGAACAACGACGTTTCTGACCATACGGTTGAGGACGGACCCATTTACCGCCTGAGATGTTTGCTCGTGCCAGGTCCAATTTTCGGAACCGGGCGGAACGCCGGATCCGGGCCAGATGGCGAAGACACCTGCCGAGTCCGCGGGGCGATCGATGTAGGCGGGAAGGTTCGGCGAAGTGATGGGGCCCGAGGTCTGGGCAGCAAGCGGTCCGCTAAGGCAGAGCAAGACGAGCAAAGGGAGTGTCCGGATTGTGGCCATCGTTCTTAGGGATCTATAGTTTAGATTTGCGGCTGCGCCGCCTGCAACAGGAAATCGGCTACACGGGAGGCGTTTGGCATTGCGAAACCCAGGCACGGCGCGACACCGCCGTCTCGCATGAAATGTGTGATCTTACAACCGTCTTATATTCCCTGGCGCGGCTACTTTCACCAGATCTACAAAGCGGACGTGTTTGTTTTTTACGATGACGTGCAATACGACAGGCACGGGTGGAGAAATCGCAATCGCATCAAGACATCAGCCGGGCTAAAGTGGCTTACGATTCCGCTGCGCTCGACAGGAGGGCGGATCAAAGAAAGCACCATTTGCGAAATGGAGATTTCGCCGGAAGGGGACTGGAGCCGAACACATTTCGAGACCTTGCGGCACAACTACGGGAAGGCGCCCTATTACTTGCGTTATCGGAACATGCTCGAGCGCTGGTATACAGAATGGCCATCGCGGCTGGCCGATTTTACGATCGAGACGACGACGGAACTCGCGCGAGAACTTGGGATTCACAAAACGCAATTTGTTCGAAGTTCGGCCTTGGGCTGCACCGGGACGAAGACGGAGCGGTTGCTCGCGATCCTTCAGAAACTAGGAGCGCGGCATTACATCAGCGGGCCGGCAGCAAAGGATTATCTCGATGTCGGTCTGCTCGAAGCGGCGGGGATCGGCGTGGAGTGGATGACTTACGATTATCCGAAGTATCCGCAGTTATTTCCACCTTACGAGCCGCAGGTCTCGGCGCTCGACCTGCTGCTGAGTGCGGGCCCGGAGAGTGGGAAGTTTATCTGGCAGTAAGAGTACCAGGACCTTCGGCACTTCGACAAAAACGAAATGCAAAGTACACTTGCTTTTGATCCGTAGTCCGGGATGGCACAGATGCGCGGAACAGGAAGGTAACTACGAAATCCGATTCGAAATCGGGGATCCCGTTTAACTGCATAGGTAGAGTCGGAACCGAAGCAAGATACATCGAGCAGGCTTACGAAGCACTGCACATTTGCGGGGACGGTATGTTTACGCACAAGTGCCACGCGCTGATCGAGTCGGAACTGGGCGTAGCGAAGGCACTGCTAACGACATCGGGGACGCACGCTCTCGAGATGGCGGCGCTTCTGCTCGATATAGAGCCGGGAGACGAAGTAATCGTGCCGGCGTTTACGTTTCCATCGGTTGTGAATGCCTTCGTGCTGCGGGGTGCGACCCCTGTTTTTGCGGACATCCGGCCGGACACGATGAACCTCGACGAATCGTTGCTTCCTGGATTGGTAACGCCAGCCACGAAGGCGGTCGTTCCGGTTCACTACGCCGGAGTGGGCTGCGAGATGGACGAGATCTCAGCCATTGCGAGCCGTCACGGCATTGCGATCGTGGAAGACAACGCGCACGGGCTGTTTGGGCGCTACCGCGGCAAGCCGCTGGGCAGTTTCGGATGCCTGGCAGCACAAAGCTTTCACGAGACGAAGAACTTCAGCTGCGGGGAAGGCGGCGCGCTGCTGATCAACGATCCCGAACTGTTAGAGCGGGCTGAAATCATCCGCGAAAAAGGGACGGACCGCAAGAGGTTTTTCCGTGGCGAAGTCGACAAGTACACATGGGTGGACGTGGGGTCGAGCTATCTGCCATCAGACATACTGGCTGCGATTCTGTATGCGCAATTCGAGGCAAAGGACGCGATTCAAGCCAAGCGCCGCAGAATCTGGACCGCTTACCTGGACGGACTTGCGGACTGGGCGCGCGAGTGCGGCGTACAACTGCCTGCGGTTCCGCCGCATTGCGAGCAGACTTATCACATCTTCTTTCTGGTCATACCGGACCGGTATACCAGGACGGCGCTGATCGAGCATCTGAAGGCGCGGCAGATCTTGAGCGTATTTCACTATATGCCGCTTCATCTTTCCGTGATGGGCCGGCGCTTTGGTGGATTTGACGGGCAGTGTCCGGTGACGGAAAGGGTGAGCGATCGCCTAGTGCGGCTTCCGCTCTACAGTGGACTTTCGGAATCGGACCAGAGGCGGGTCATTTCGGCCATTCAAGAGTTCGAGGCGCCATGTGCGGGAGCGGCGGGGCGACGGACCTCCGGTGCAAACCGGCCCCCGATGTGAATTTCGAATAGCGTCTTGTCCTTATAGGGTGTGGCCCAGGTTCCCAGCGGAGCAATGGCGGCACCATCGGCCGCGAGTTTGCGCAACAGCCAATCTTCCGGATACTTGAATGTCCCGAAGACCAGGAAGTCATGATGTTCGCGGGTGAATTGAGCGTAGGGCTCGACGGTTCCGGGGAGGTTGAACTCTTTCTGGAAGTCGCTCATGTCTTCGAAAATCGTGGCATTGGCGAACTGAATGGCAGCCCAACGATCCTTTAGATAGAACAGACGGGCGCGCAGAGCGGAGTTCTCGTATTCGCCCATCTCCACGAAGGTAAGTCCGCTGGCTGCGACAAAAGGCAGATCAGGCCGAATGCGCGCGAGCGCCGACAAATCGGCCGGCGGAGGATCCAGGATGTTTTGAGAGGCGGGTACGATGACCTGCTGAACCACAAGCAGGATGGAAACGAGTGAAACGGTCAGGTAGCCTGCGCGCGGGGTGAAGCCGCTGAACGAGGCGATGACAAACGCGCACAGGAAGTACAGGACCGTGACCGTTGTGATGCAGTATCTGCCCCAGAACGGAGCGTGGTCGTGCATCATGAGCAAATCGAGGAGAAGTGGAACGACCAGGAAGGTAGCGAAGAGAGCCCTTTGCGGCAGCGGCAGGAGTAGCGACTTCCAGTTCCACGTCGCGCGCGCTACAAGGAATGCAGCTGCGGCTGCAAGCAAGAGGCACCAGGCGACTCCACCGAAGGTGTGCCAATAGAACGAGGCGAGTTTGTCCAGCCCGGCTTGAAATGCAAACGGGTAATAAGTGATGGTCCTGTAGCTTTCGATGAAAGGCGCGTATGAAGCGACCAGGACGAGCGGCAGGAACAGGGCAGCCCAGAGCGGATAATCGGGCTTGCGCCGACTGAGAAAGCGGACGAACTCCGCGACTGCAAAGGGAAGCAGCGAGAGTGGCGCTAGAACATGCGAACATAACAAACCGACTGAGCAGAGGGCCACTCCCGCGAAAATCCAGTTTCGCTGTGCAGAGCTAACCGCGAGTGTCCACAAGAAGAGCAGCCCGCAGAAAAAGAGAAGCAGTAAGGCGTAAGGGCGCGCTTCGGTTGCGTAACGGAGCATGGGACTGTACCAGAGGATCAGAACGGGAAGGGCAGCAAAGGCGGTTCCGAGTTTGCGAGCCGTATAACCATACAGCAGCAGGCTTGCAAGGTAGAATTCGACAACCGAGGGCCAGCGCACGGCATTCCGACTTCCGGAGGATACGGCCAGACTGGCGTGGGACAGAAGGTGAGACAGCGGCGGATTGAGGTCCCAGCGTTTGACCAAATAAAAGAGCCGGTCAAAACTCGGAGCGCGGGCTATGTGGTACGTGAGTAGCTCATCGAACCACAGATGACGCTGCATCTGCAGATAGATGAGCGCGCAATAGAGAACGGTCAGCCCGAGAATGACAACGGCTGTGGCCGAAAGGGAGCGTGTGACCGAAGGCGCAGTCTTCAAGTCGCATTCAGTTCCCACCATTCCCAGTGCCTCGAAGTTACTCTAAGTTTGACTGGAATGACAAGTACCTCACCGGCCGTGTGGGATTCATTACCAGTAGTACTGCCGTACTTAGCTGAGTGGAGAGCCGGGCGGGAGCAGTTACCGAAGCGGGCGAATACAATAGCAGCACCTATCGACTGAGTTGAGATGAGCACACAAGAGACGCGCTTCAAACCATTCGTACCGGAACACCTGCAAATGCGGGAGCTTACCCTGCGGGCGGTTCTGCTTGGGCTGTGCATGACTGTGATTCTGGGTGCTGCAAACGCTTACCTGGGCCTGAAGGCGGGAATAACGGTAGCGGCAACCTATCCGGCGGCAGTGATCAGCATGGCCGTGCTGCGGACCTGGAAGGGCTCGCTGCTGGAGGAAAACATCGCCCGAACGAGCGGATCGATAGGGGAGGGAGTGGCTTCGGGCGCGATTTTCACCATTCCCGCATTCGTTCTGGCGCGTGCCTGGCCGTCGTTCGGGTTTGGGGATGCCTATTGGAAGACAACGGCGCTGATTCTGGTGGGCAGCGTTCTTGGAGTGCTGTTTATTTCGCTCGTGCGGCGGATCATGGTCGACGATCCGGAGCTTCCGTTTCCGGAATCGGTGGCGGCCTCGGAGATTCACAAGGCCGGTCAACGGGGAGCGCAGGCGGCGAAGTATCTGTTCTGGAACATCGGCGTGGGCGGCTTGATTTTCCTGTTGGGGCGGTTTGGGCTGTTTGCAGCCGATGCCGAGTTTTCGCTCGGGATCGGCCAGCTTGGGGTAAGCCGCGTGCGTTTGGGAGGCGCAGGTACGAGCAGCGTGCTGGGCACCGGGGGCAGGACTGTATTTTCGGGGCCGAGCATCAGTCCGGCGTACCTGGGGGTCGGCTATGTGATCGGGGCGCGGCTGGCTGCGATTCAGTTCTCGGGAGGCGTCCTGGCCTGGGGACTAATGGTGCCGCTGCTGATCTACTTTCTAGGGCCACAGCTACATGGGTTCCTTCCTCCCGGCGCGGCGGACGATTCCTGGAGCGGAATGGCAGGCAGCGTATGGAAGTACATTGTCCGGCCCATCGCGGTGGGAGGAATGCTGGTGGGGGCTGCCTATACGCTCTTTCGGATGCGAGGCAGCCTGGTTTCCGGTTTAGGACGCGCCCTGAAAGATATGCGGCAGACGGCCGAACAGACGGCGGCGCTTTCGCGAACTGAGCGCTACATGAGCTCGAAAGTGGTGTTCGCATTGATCGGCGTTGTGTTTGCAGTGATGATTGCCCTTTACATCTATTTCTCCGGACATGTGCTCGGCGGCGTGGTCGCCGCGGTTGTCATGCTCGTGCTCGGATTCTTCTTCGCCACGGTTTCGGGCAGCTTGTGCGGGATGATAGGTTCCTCGAATAATCCGGTCTCGGGTCTCACGATTTCGACTTTGATCATTGCGGCGTTGCTCATGATTTCGCTCGGAGTATCGGGACCTGGCGGTGTGGCAGCGGTGCTGGGTGTCGCGACGGTGGTGTGTGTTTCGTCCGCGGTAGCAGGGGAACTGCTGCAAGATTTCAAAGTAGGTTACATTCTGGGCGGCACGCCGCGCAACATTCAGATCGCCGAGTTGCTGGCAGTGGTCGTGGCGAGCCTCATCATGTATTTTCCGCTCGTGCTGCTGCACGAAGGGAACATCAAAGCGGGTGGAACGGGATTCGGCGACAGACAATTACCGGCTCCACAGGCGGGATTGATGGCTTTGCTGGCGCAAGGCATCGTGGGGGGCGATATGCCATGGCCGTTGGTCGTTGTGGGAATCCTGATGGGCTGCTCGTTCATTGCGATGAATGTGAAAAGCCCGATGTTGGTGGCCGTTGGGATGTATCTGCCGTTTGAGACTACATTTTCGATTTTCGTTGGCGGCGTGATCCGGTGGATAGCGGACGGCGTGGCGCGGCGCCGCGGATATAACGAAGGGCAGCGGGCCCGGGTGGAGAATGCAGGCGTTCTAACGGCATCCGGTTTGATCGCGGGCGAAGCGATTCTGGGACTCGTGTGGGCAGGGCTCCAGTTTGCGCCGGCAAGCTTCCGCGAGCACTTGAGGATCTTCGAGCACCCGTCGTATCTGCTGGGATTGGGCGTGCTCATACTTCTTGCATTCAATATGATTCGCGGACCGCTCGGAAGCGCGGGCAGTCCGGATGAACCGGCGCCCCCCGTGGCGATGATGTAAGCACACGGATGTAATCTGCAGCGCGATCGCTCGAACAAAACCCGTCGTGATACGCTGCCATGTTCATGCGCCAGTTCGTATCGAGGAGTGGACGTCGCTGGGCTCTAGGCGTGGGGCTTTCGCTGCTTTGGGGCGGCTTGCTTTCGCAGCGCGCGGCGGCCCAAGACACCCATTTCGAGCCACAGGGAGATCAGATCCCTGGGCCTTACAGCCCGACGCGTCCGCCTGATTGGACTGCCGAACTGGAGGCCTGGAAAACAGCGCAATCGGCCAATCATCAGCGCTGGCTGGACGACATCAGGGCGTGGCGCCGTGAAAAGCTGATCCGCATTGGGTTTGAGGATTCGCAGTACAGGCGGCCTGAGTTTCTGTGGACTCAGCGAAACTTCGTATCGCCGCAAGCCATGGTGGAGGAGAGGTACTTTTACGACGCCTCTTCCGGCAGGTATACCGTTGACCGGTTCCTAGATGATCTGAAGACGCGTTATGGCGGGATCGACAGCGTGCTGTTGTGGCCGGTTTACCCGAACATCGGCATCGACAATCGCAGTCAATGGGATCTTACCCGAGACATGCCGGGTGGGGTGAAGAGGCTGCGTGAAGTCGTGGACGAGTTCCACCGGCGCGGAGTGAGGGTGCTCTTTCCAGCAATGCCATGGGACACCGGCACGCGTGACCCGGGCGTAAGCCACGCGGCCGCAACTGCGCAACTCATGGCGGAAATCGGTGCAGACGGAGTCAACGGAGATACTTTCGCAGGTGTGCCCCGTTCCTACCGCGAGGCTTCAGATGCGACCAATCATCCGGTCGCTTTCGAGCCGGAGGGCGCTCCGCAAAGTGACGAAGCTCTGATCTGGAACAACATGAACTGGGCTTACTGGAAATTCCCATTCGCCCCGATGATCAGCAAGGCAAAGTGGATCGAGCCGCGGCACATGGAGCACATTTCCGATCGCTGGGCGCGAGATAAGACCGACGATCTCCAATACGCTTTCTTCAACGGCATCGGCTACGTCAGTTGGGAGAACATCTGGGGCATCTGGAACGGGATTACGCAACGGGATGCAGAGGCTCTGCGCCGGGTGGCGGCAATTGAGCGTTGTTTCGGTGATTTGCTGACCGGACCCGACTGGGATCCTTACTATCCGACGCTGCAGTACGGCATTTATAGCTCGCGGTTCCCCAGCGCGAAGTTCACGCTGTGGTCAGTAATCAACCGCAACGAGTATGCCGTGACCGGCATGCAACTCGAAGTACCAGATGAACCCGGCAGGCGCTACTACGACGTGTGGCATGGAACCGAGCTGAAAGCTGCGAGGCACGGAGAAGTGGATAAGCTCAGTTTCGTCATGGAAGCGCATGGGTTCGGTGCGGTCCTGGCGCTGGATGGAGGCCAGCCGGCCCCTGACGTTTCCAAACTGCTGGCGCAGATGAAGGAATGGTCGGAGAGGCCGCTGGCGAGCTACCCGCATGAATGGAACTTTGTGCCGCAGCAGCTGGTGCAGATACCGGAAGCGCCTGCGCGGACACCTGAACCGGAGAACATGATTCACATCCCGGCTGGAGAGTTCGAGTTTGCCGTGACAGGAGTAGAGATCGAGGGCTTTGACTGGGTTGGACTTGATGTGCAGTATCCATGGGAGAACGCGCCCAGGCGCAGTCACCGGAGTCTGGTCAAGATCAAGCCTTTCTACATCGACAAGTTTCCGGTAACAAACGCGGAATACAAGCGGTTCCTCGAAGCTTCGCATTACCGGCCTGAAGACGACCACAATTTTCTGAAAGACTGGCGCGACGGAGTGTACCCCGAAGGCTGGGGCAAGCGGCCGGTCACCTGGGTATCGCTCGAGGACGCGCGAGCGTATGCCAAATGGGCCGGGAAGCGGCTTCCGCACGAGTGGGAGTGGCAGTTTGCCGCGCAGGGGAACGACGGCAGGCGCTACCCATGGGGCAACCAGTGGAAAGATGATGCGGTGCCGGCCCAGCAGCATGGCCGGGACTTACCCGGACCTGCGGAAGTAGATGGGCATCCGAAAGGCGCCAGCGCCGCGGGTGTAATGGACCTGGTTGGAAATGTGTGGCAGTGGACCGACGAGTATGTGGACGAGCATACCCGGGCCGCGATCGTACGCGGCGGCAGCTACTACCGGCCAGCGGGCTCGTTGTGGTACTTTCCTCAAAATACGAAGCTGGCCGAGCATGGAAAGTATCTGTTGATGGCGCCTTCAAAAGACCGGGCCGGCACCTTGGGTTTCCGCTGTGTGGCGGATGCCCTCAAGTGAGATTGTCCCTCCGAAACAGGGAAGCCTTCTGAGCTAGACGATACCGGACAGGTCTTCATTCGGGCTTCCGAATTTGGAAGGCCCGCTATTCTTTTTCATTTTCCGGAGCCTAGAAAACCTACGAACCCTTTTGTTTACTGGTATTTCCCACATGGCCGTAGGATTGCCTAGTGGCTTTGAAGTATTGTTGCGGGACCAGGCGGGTTGGTGGTGGCTAGGGTTGCTAACCAGTCTCTAAATTCACTTAGAAAGAGTTGACAGACAAATGGGAATTCGCATCTATTCGCACATTCAGCTTGTGCTTGCCGTGTTCGCATTGTTCTTCGTCGGAACGAGCAGTTCTTTTGGTCAGATGATCAATGGTGACCTGGTTGGCACAGTTACTGATGCTACCGGGGCAGTAGTATCGAGCGCCAGCATTGTCGCAACGAATGACGCGACGGGTGTGACGGCTACTGAAAGCACGACAGCCGGTGGCGAGTACCGCTTTACCAACCTGGCCGTAGGTACGTACACGCTGACGGCGTCGGCACCCGGCTTCACGAGGGCCACGGTAAAGAACGTTCAAGTGCAACTAAACAATACTTTGACCCAGAATCTTACGCTCGATGTGGGCTCGACGGCGACGACGGTGGAGGTGAGTGCGGCCGGTGTTGGAATCGACACCACCACCTCGCAATTGCAGACGACCTTTGAGACCAAGCAACTCGAGGAACTGCCGTCCGCGGGCCTCTCTAGAACGGTTAACGGTTCCGGTATCTACAATCTAAGTCTCATCGGAGCGGGCGTATCTTCGCAAGGCGGAGTAGGGCAAGGAACCGGGCCGTCGATCGCAGGCCAGCGTCCCGAAGACAATACCTTCTTTCTGGACGGCGTCAGCAATAACAATCACTACAACACGGGACCGCTCGTGTATGTGGCGAACGAAGCCGTTGCTGAGGTCTCGATTTTGCAGAATCAGTTCAGTCCGGAATTTGGCGGCGCCTCCGGCGGGGTGTTCAACGGCATCGTGAAGAGCGGAACCAATGAGATTCACGGTTCGATCTATGAGTACGTACAAAACCGCAACCTGAATGCGGTAGACGCCTTGGTCGCTGTGCAGGGATTAACATCGAATCCACGCTATGACAACAACCGGCTGGGCGCCACAATTGGTGGACCGATCATTAAAAACAAGCTGTTCTACTTTGGAAATTTCGAATACAATCCGATCGGGCAATCGGCCGTTCCGGGCTCGCCCCTGCTTGCTCCGACGGCAGCAGGCTTTGCCACACTGGCGACACTGCCCGGCGTCAGTAAGACGAATCTCGGGGTTCTACAGAAGTACGTTCCGGCAGCTCCCGCGAACGATTCCGGGTCAGTAACGGTGGCAGGAACCGCGATACCAGTGGGTACGCTTTCCTTTGCTTCGCCTAACTTCGACACCTCTTATAACGCGATCGTGGCGGTCGATTACAACTTGAGCGAGAAAGATCAGCTGCGCGGGCGCTACATTTACAACAAGACTTCGGGTATTGACGCTATCGCAAACCTCCCGGCGTTCTTCCAGCCCTCTCCAACGGAGAACAATTTCGGGTCGTTTTCTGAGTTCCACAATTTTTCGCCGACGCTGCAGAACGAGTTTCGGGCAGCTTTCAGCCGGAACTTCAACCAGATCGGGGTGGGCAATCAGACCTTTCCCGGGCTGAACGCATTTCCAAATCTGCAGATCGTCGAGCTGAACTCGCTCCAGATCGGTCCGGATCCCAACACGCCGACGGGTTCGATCCAAAATCTCCTGCAGGGACAGGATAATTTGACCAAGGTTTGGGGCCGTCACACCCTAAAGACCGGGTATCACTTTACGGACGTTATCTTGACCAACTACTTCATTCAGCGGGTGCGCGGCGACTACGAGTACAACACACTGCAGCAGTACCTGCTCGACCTTACGCCGGATTCGCTTGGGGAGCGCAGCGCCGGTCCGAGCGCCGATCCTTGCGGCTTTCTGCAGCACGAAGCCTTTTTCAACGACGATTGGCGCATCCGGCCGAATTTGACTCTGAATCTCGGAGTCAGATATGAATATGTGACTATTCCAATCGCCTCGCGCGCTCAGCAATACAGCTCTCCGGCCGATGTGCCCGGAGTCATTTCCTTTGCAGAACCGAAGCCGAGCCCGAACGACTGGTCACCTCGCGTCGGCTTCGCGTATTCCCCGGGTACGGACGGGGTCTGGTCCATACGCGGCGGCTTCAGCAGAGCGTTCGACCTGACCTACGCCAATCTGACGGCCAACGCGGCGCCGGCTTTTTATCAGACTACGCAGGATGTCGACCTGACGAGCAGCGCGCCGAATTTTCTCGCCAATGGTGGGCTAGCGGGCGTATCGGCCGGGCTGCCGACCTCCCCGGCGCAAGCTCGAGCCCAGGTAGCGTCGTTCACTTTTGGAAGACAGCGGCCCTATGGGCTGACCTATACGCTTGGCGTGCAGCGGCTTCTGAAGAAGGATTACACGCTCGAAGTTCGATATATCGGGACAAAGGGTGTACACCTCTGGAATCAGACGCGACTCAACGCTGTTGCGCCCGTGACTTCGACCAGCTTTCTTCCTACTTACTTCTCGATGCCCTCTACGGCTACGCTGGCCGGGTTGGGGACCACTCTCGCCGACCTGAAGGCTGTTCCTAATAACTCGCTTGCGGCGTACGGTTTCACAAACAATCTGGTCGGGTACGCGCCCCAGGGATATTCGACGTACAACGGTTTAGCAGCCCAAATCACGAAGCGCTTCTCAAACAACCTGTCTTATATAGCGGCATATACGTGGAGCCACCTGATCGACGATTCCACCGCGACAAATTTCTCGACGTATCTGACGCCGCGGCGCGCACAGGACTTCGGGAATCTTCAAGCCGACAGAGCGTCCTCGGCGCTCGACCGCCGACATCGCTTCACCTTCACGCCGATCTACGACTGGCGTGCCTTCAACGGTCGCAACTGGTTTTTGAAGAATCTGGTCAGCAACTGGAACTTCTCGGGTACCTATACTTATGAGTCCCCTGAATACGCTACCGTCCAAAGCGGAATCGATTCTAATCTGAACGGCGACAGCGCAGGGGATAGAGCGGTGCTTAACCCTGCCGGCGGCGCGAAACTGGGGACGGGCGTGACTCCGTATAATGCGCTGGGCCAGGTGGTGCCTCTCAATGATCCGACTACAGTCGCATACGTCGCCAACAGTCCGAATGCCCGGTATGTGCAAGCCGGATATGGCGCTCTCGCAACGGCCGGGCGCAATACGTACCCTCTGCATCCGACCAACAACGTAGACTTTGCCGTTCTGAAGCGCTTCAATGTCACCGAGCGGGTCGCGTTCCAGATCGGCTGCCAATTCTTCAACGTCTTCAATCATCCGCAGTTCACAGGCGGTTATCTGAGCGATGTTTCCTCGAACGGGTACACGGGCAGCCGGAATGATCTGCTGCCGCAGGGTTCGCTGTTCGGCCGATTCGATCAGTTCTATAGCAGCAATTCCCGACAACTGCAAGGAGTAGCGAAGATCACCTTCTAATACTTGCCGCCTCGGATCATAGAGCATCGAGCAAGTCTGGCCGGCAACCCGCTTCCGCCTTTCAGATTTGGAAGGCGGAGCCTCGGATTTCTCCGGGAATCGGAAGCTATTGCCGCGGCTTCCGCCTCCCATCTGCAGTCGTGTCAATAGCTTAGCTGCCCTCCAATTAATGGCCTTTCGATTGCCCTCAGGACATCTGAAACCAGATTGTAAACGCCTGAATTGAACGTCTGTTCAACCGGGCTGGGGGAAATACTAGATGAAGTTTTTTAAGTTTCAGCTGGGAGTGCTTTTCGCTGCGCTCTTGATGAGTTTTCCGCTCATCGCGCAGCTTACCAGTGGGAATATTCAGGGTACGGTCTACGATCCTTCCGGTGCCACGGTGCCCGGTGCGACCGTTGTTGCAACTGATGTTGCAACCGGCGTGAGCAAGACCGCGCAGACAACCTCTTCAGGAGGGTACCGGTTCGAAAACTTACCCGTCGGGACTTATGACCTGAATGTCACGGCAGGTGGATTTAATAAGGCCGAAGTAAAAGGCATCGGTGTTCAGCTCAATCAGACCGTCACAACCAATGCGACACTTGCGGTGGGCCAATCGGCGACAACTGTCGAAGTGACAGAAGCAGCAGCCTCGATTGACACCACAACCGCCCAAATTCAAACGACTTACCAAGCGAAACAACTTGCAGACCTGCCCGCCGCCAGTACTGGCACCGGCGTTCTGAATCTGTCGCTGCTGAGCCCCGGCGTTACCACGACCGGTGGTACAGGGTATGGGGTGGGCCCGTCCGTAGGCGGGCAGCGTCCAACCAATAACAGCTTCACCATCGAGGGTATCGATAACAATAGCTTGGGCGTAACAGGACCCATCGTCAGCGTTCCCAACGATGCGGTAGCCGAGTTCAGTGTCCTGCAGAATCAGTTCTCTCCGGACTTCGGGCACTCCTCGGGTGGTCAGTTTAATCAGGTCGTCAAGAGTGGAACCAACGAATTTCACGGGACGGCCTACGAATACTTTCAGAACCGTAACTTGAACGCGGCGGACAACCTGAACTTTGTCGAAGGAAATCCACTGCATTCGCGCTTTGACAGCAATCGGTTCGGGGGTAACTTCGGCGGCCCGATCAAACGCAACAAGTTGTTCTTTTTTGGTGACTACGAGTACAGCCCGAACGGCGGCGTGAACTCTACTTTCTACAGTGCTCCGACTGCCACCGGCTACGCGACGCTCGGCGCTCTGCCGGGCATCAACCACACAAATCTTGCACAGTTTCAGAAGTATCTCGGAACCGGCGGATCCGTAAATAGCTCCAATGTTTTGGTTGCTCCTGGTCCCGGCAGCAACGAGAGTTTAGCAACCGGAGTGTTTGCTCCTAGCGGAACGGGCGCCCTCAGCATTCCGACCGGACAAATCTCTTCTGCGCTGCCCAGCTTCACCAATAACGAAGTCGGCGTGGGCTCAATCGACTACAACATCTCGGAGAAAGACTCGCTTCGCGGGCGCTTCATTCTCAACAGGACCGGCTCGGTGGATGCTACCGGTTTTCCGGCTGTCTTCTTTGGTACTCAGCCCACCAATGCCTATCTGGCAACGCTCTCCGAGTATCACACCTTCACGCCGACGCTGATTAACGAGTTCCGACTCGGGTACAACCGTCTGAACCAGACCGTTTCGATTTTTGGTAATCAGTCGTTCCCGGGGCTCGATGCTTTCCCCAACATCAACGTGTACGAGTTGAATGCGGCGTATGGTCCTGACCCGAATGCCCCGCAATACACGATCCAGAACCTCTACCAGCTCACGGACAACGTGACATGGACGAAGGGAAATCACAGCTTTAAATTCGGCTTTGATGGCTGGAGTGCTATTTCGCCTACGCAGTTCGTCCAGCGTTCGCGTGGTGACTACGAATGGACATATTTGTCTGACTATCTGTTCGACAACAATCCGGACGGAATTGCGCAACGCGGGCTTGGTGACGCGAGCTACTATCAGAACCAGCAGCTCCTCGGGTTCTACGCCAACGACAATTGGAAGATCAAGCCGAACCTCACAATTAATCTGGGGCTGCGGTATGAGTACCTAACGATTCCGCTGAGTGAGAACACGCAAGATCTGAACGCCAGCGCCAGTGTTCCTGGCTTTCTCGAGTTCAAATCACCTACTGCTCAAACGAAGAACTTCATGCCGAGAGTTGGGGTGGCTTACTCGCCTGGAACTAGTGGGAAGACCTCGATCCGCGCCGGGTTCGGCATCACATATGACGTGCTTTATGACAACCTGGGCACGCTCAGCCTGCCTCCGCAACTCAGCACGACAATGGATGTAACGGGCCTGGATGCAACCGGTTTCCTAGCGGGTGGCGGCATTCCAGCAAATGCCACGGTGGCTATCCCGGAGGGTGCGGCCGCCCGAGCGGTGACGTCGGGCTTCATTCCAAACCAGCAGCGGCCGGAAGCGTACAACTGGAACTTCGGTATCCAGCATGAGTTCGGTGGGAAGTACGTTTTCGAAAGCCGCTACGTCGGCACTCGCGGACTGTTCCTTCCCATACAGCTTCAGCTGAACGTTCAGCCCGTAGTGAATGCCTCGAATGCCTTACCGGTGTACTTCACGGCTCCGACTCAAGCAACCTTGAACTCCCTGCCGAACACGTACGCAGCGCTACAAACCGCCTTCGGTAACAATGGCAAAATCGTGCCGGCGTATGCCAATGCCGGGTTCACGAACCCGATTACGGCATTCACGCCGCAGGGTAACTCTATCTATCATGGATGGTCAAACCAATTGAGCCGACGTTTCTCGAACGGCCTGCAATTCCAGGGGTCATACACCTGGAGCCACAACATTGACGATTCCACAGACGCCCTGGATTCGACGGTGCTGTCGCCTCGCCGTCCCCAGGACTCACAGGATCTACGCATGGAGCGAGCCTCGTCACTACTGGACTACCGAAATCGCGTAGTGATGCAGGTGATTTACGACGTTCCCTTGTTCAAGAACCGTAACTGGTTTATGAAGAACCTCGTAGGAAACTGGGAAATTGCTCCGATCTATATCTATCAATCCGGACAGCACGCGACGCCGCAGAGCGCGGTCGATTCGAACCTGAACGGAGATAGCGCCCCGGACCGCGTGATGATCAATCCTAGCGGTGATCGCAACCTGGGCACGACGACCGTACCTCTTACGAATGCGGCTGGGGATACGGTAGCCTATCAAGCTGTCAATCCGAACGCGATGTACGTTGCCGCCCCGAAGGGAACACTGCCTGATGCAGGGCGAAACATTCTCAATTTGAATCCGATCAACAACATCGATCTGACATTGCTCAAACGGTTCACCCTGACAGAGCGCTTCAGACTAGAGTTCTCGGCCCGTGCAAGCAACCTCTTCAATCATCCGCAGTATACGGGCGGATACTTGAACGACGTTGGTGCATTTGGCGGGTCGGGCGCTATCGGAAGCGGCGCCGGATATGCTCAGGGTTCCATTCAAGGAGACTTGGTGCGAACCGCCATCGAGCCCGGCAGTCCGATCTTTCAGCAATGGAGCCAGGCATTCTCAAGCAATCCGCGATCAATGCAATTGGCTCTTAAGCTGATCTTTTAACGATTCACCCATTCTGAAAGACAAAAAGGGAGCCTTCGGGCTCCCTTTTTGTATTGCAGCCAGTAATTCTCATAGTCATCAAAGCCGGGCGGATTTACTGATTCCGTTTGTGAAAATGTCGATGTCCCTGACTTTCTATAATCCACATAAATAATGGCACTACTCCCTTGTTTATTGGGGATTACAGAGTGGTTTCGAGATTGCTCAATCCGAGCCATCGACCTAGAGCGCACCTCGCTGTGCGCTTCACGTATTTTTCCAAGAAGGACTGTATGCCAAAACCAGGATCTTTCCTGCTGCAGCTCGTTGTAGCCGCAGCAAGTCTCACGCGGATCTCCGCGATTGCTTCATTTACGCTGTTTGGTGCAGCCGCTTTATCAGCGCAAACGATCACGACGGGTGATATCGCCGGCACCGTACAGGATGCTTCGGGTGCTATCGTTGCTGGCGCCACCGTGACTTTGAAGAATCTTGACTCGGGAGAGACGCGCACCCAAGCCGCGAATACGAGCGGCGTTTATCATTTTTCTCTTCTGCGACCCGGTAACTATACCGTGCAGGGCGCTTCGAGTGGTTTGTCTTCGGACGTCACAAAGGTGTCAGTCCAAGTCGGACAGGCTTCTACGGTTGATTTAATTGCGAAAGTTCAGTCTACGCAGCAAGTAGTGGAAGTCTCGGCCGCGAATACCGGTGTCGACACCGAGAATGCCAACCTGACTGCCACCTTCAGCACAAAACAGGTACTCGAGCTGCCCTCGCCCGGGGGCGATCTAACGACGGTGGCGTTCACCGTGCCCGGGATAGCGGTGAGCACCGGCGCAGGCTATGGAAACTTCAGTTCGCACGGACTTCCCGGTACATCGAATCTGTTTACGATCAACGGTAACGACTACAACGACGCCTATTTGAACCTTAATAACTCCGGCGCCAGTAATCTTCTCTTAGGACAGAATGAAGTCACCGACGCGGCAGTCGTTCAGAACGGTTACAGCGTGCAGTACGGCCGTGGCGCCGGCGCGCAGGTCAATTACGTCACTAAGAGCGGGACGAACTCGCTGCATGGGGATCTGCTGTTTAACTTCAACAACCACCTGATGAACGCGAACGATTTCTTCGCGAACCAGCAAGGTGTGCCGCGGCCGTATGCTGTTTCGCGGCAGTGGGGCGCCGACCTCGGCGGTCCAATTCTCAAGAACAAGTTGTTCTTCTACTCGGACAGCGAAGGTCTCTATTACACTCTTCCGAGCGTACACACAGTCGTGATACCGTCGACGCTCCTGCAAAGCTACGTTCTTCAAAACATAAGCCCCGCTCAGGTTCCGCTGTACCAGCAAGCTTTCGGAGTCTACAACAACGCACCGGCGGCTAAGAACGCTCACGTTGTGGGAAATGGTGCTGGTCCTTTGGACGATTCGACAGGCGCGTTAGGATGCGGATCGCTGGCAGGGACCCCTGTGCCAGCTTCTCTTGGGGGCGGCGTGTTCGGGAGTGGCGCGGCCAGTTGCGCCAACGCTTTCGGGGCGAGCGGCCTGAACACGAACAAAGAATGGCTCGAGACTCATCGGGTGGACTGGAACATCAACGACAAGCAGAAGGTGTTCTTCCGCTTTAAAGGCGATCACGGATTTCAACCAACCGGGACGAATTTGCTGAATCCCACTCTGAACGAGCAGAGTGTACAGCCCCAATACGAGGGCCAGATCAACCACACCTACGTGATCTCTCCCACCACGGTGAATAATTTCATCGTATCTGTCCTCTACTACAGTGCGCTTTTCGGACCAGCGAGCGTTTCCCAAGCCCAGAGCACATTCCCGACGTTCTTCCACATTGGCGGCAGCGGCGGAGCGAACAATGCCGGCTTTTACGATATGGGAGTTAACTGGTTGAACTACCCGCAGGGCCGTAACGTCGGTCAAGGACAGATCATCGACGACCTCTCGACCAGCAGAGGCAATCACACGCTGAAGTTCGGTGTGAATTTCCGAAAGAATCGTGTAACCGACTTCAGCTACCAGGAGAACCAGATCGGAACGTACAACTTTGCCGATCTAACGGATTTCGCCAACGGCGTAACCGGATCGACTGCGGCGGGGGCCAGCATCTATCAGCAGAAATTCAGCCCCTTGCAGGATGCTCATCTCCGGCTTTACAACATCGGCATCTACGCGCAGGACGAGTGGGCCGTCAACCCGAATCTCAAGGTCACGCTGGGGCTGCGGCTGGATCGCACGGCTAACCCATCTTGCCTTGACAACTGCTTTTCGTTACTGAACCAGCCATTTGCTTCTTCAACGTTCCAGACCGGGACTGACACTCCTTACAATGCTTCGATCAGGACAGGTCTCTCGCACGCTTATTACAATGTGGATCCCATTGTTCCTCAGCCGCGGCTCGGGGCTGTGTGGAGTCCCAAAGGCGGCAGAGGTACCGTGATCCGGGGCGGCATCGGGTTATTCTCCGATCTGTCTCCGGGAGCATTGGTGGCTAACGTGTTTAACAATGCCCCCAACCCGTTTACCGCGACCATAGCGGACGGTTCCGCGGTGGGCCTCGCGACCACTCCCGGAACTGCCGCTGCCGCTGCGCAAAATCAGTACAACGCTTTCAGAACCGGCTTTTTCAGCGGTCAAACTCTTGCTCAACTGAATTCGTCGGTACCTGGAGGCTTCAGTCCTTTCCCCTACTTCTCTATTCCGTCGAAGCTTCTGACGCCGAATTACATTGAGTGGAGCTTCGAGCTGCAACAGCCGCTTGGCAGCAAAGACGTGCTGGTTGCGACTTATAGCGGAAATCACGGTTACAACCTGCTGATCCAAAATGGCTGGGCGAACGCGTTTGTGCAGCCGGCCTACGGATTGCCCTTTGCCGGGCTGCCTGCGACGCCTCGCGACGGAAGATTCGCCGGCGTTAATCAAATGACTAACGGCGGCGTTTCCAATTACGACGGCCTGTCTGTTCAGTACCGTCACACGTTCGCCTACGGATTTCAGGGGGAGGCATCTTATACCTGGAGCCATGCGCTCGACACTCTCTCGAATGGCGGCGCGGGCGAGTATTACGCCAGTTGCTCAGGCTGCAGCCTGTCACTCCTTCCAAGCCCCTATCCCCAAGCAAGCTACGGCAATGCTGACTATGACATCCGGCACAACTTCACAGCTGACTTTATCTGGGACACGCCGTGGAAGTTTAGCAACAGGATTCTTGGAAATGTGCTCGGCAATTGGACCCTCTCGGGCAAATTCTTCTGGCGTACAGGCACGCCATTCAGCATCATCGATAGCACTCTGCCCGGTGCGGTTGCCGGAACAAACGTAGCCAATCTCCCGACCGCCAACACGGTTGCGCTTGCCACGACCTTAGGTCCTTTACCCACCACGTGCGGCGCATCCGCTGTCAACACTCCCTGCTTTGGAACTTCGCAGTTTCTGGCAAGCAACATGGAAGGCTCGTTCGGCAATCTCGGCCGGAACTCTCTCTACGGGCCGCACTACTCGGATATTGACGTCACCTTGTTCAAGAACTTCACGATCAAGGAGCATTACCGGTTCCAGTTCGGCGCCAGCGCTTATAACGTGGTGAATCACCCGAACTTCCAGAACCCAGATGCCGACATTGCTTCGCCAAGCACGTTCGGTACTATCTCGTCAACGGCAACACCGCCTACCAGCGCTTATGGCTCCTTCCAGGGATCGGCAGTTTCCGGGCGTGTGCTGGTGGTCACCGGCCGGTTCCAGTTCTAAGCCGTACCCTTAGCCGTCACGCATCGTTCCCAGGCCCGCTACCATCTAAGGAGCGGGCCTGTTTGCCATGATTGCCTCCCCCACTCTGACCGAAGAGATCGCCGAGCTCAAAAAAGAGCGGCGTGCGACGATTCTTGCCCATCATTATCAGGATTCCGAGATTCAGGAGATTGCAGATTCTGTTGGCGATAGCCTGGAACTGGCGCGAGTAGCTCAGAAGTTCGATGGCGATGTGATTGCCTTCTGCGGTGTGCGTTTCATGGCTGAAACGGCGAAAGTCCTGAATCCGCATCGTACGGTTGTTCTTCCGGATAAGAATGCGGGGTGCAGCCTGGTCGATAGCTGCCCGGCGGAGGGCGTTCGTGCTTTCCGGCGCAAATATCCCGACCATGTTGTCGTGAGCTATATCAATACCTCGGTCGAGGTGAAGGCTGAAAGCGATATTCTTTGTACTTCCCGCAACGCCGTTGCGATCGTGAACTCGATTCCGGCGCATCGGCCCATTCTTTTTCTGCCTGACATAAATCTCGGGAATTATGTGAAGAAGGAAACGGGCCGTCAGAACATGCAGATCTGGCAGGGCGCGTGTATCGTACATGCGACTTTCCCGGCCCGTCGCTTGGCCGCCGCCCGAGCCGAGCATCCGCACGCATTGGTTGCCGCTCACCCGGAGTGCCCGCCAGATGTGTTGCGCATGGCGGATTTCATTGGCTCTACATCCGCCATTGTCGATTGGTGCGGTGCGCAAGACGCCGACCAATTCATCATCATGACGGAAAGCGGGGTTCGCTACTCCCTTGAGAAGGCAAGTCCGGAGAAGAAATTCTACTTCGTAGCGAACGAGAATTGCAATTGTAGTGAATGCCCGTATATGAAGATGAACACGCTCGAAAAGGTGCGTGATTCTCTCCGGAATCTCGAGCCGCGGGTTGAATTAGATCAGGAGCTGATCGAGCGAGCCCGGCTGCCGATAGAGCGTATGCTGGCTGTTAGGTAGTGAGTCAACTTGTTCAGCTCGCGACGCCTCAGATCCCTCTGCCTGGGCCTTTGACCGGGCCTGTGCTGGACACGTATGGGCGCGTCCACTCCGATCTCCGCATTAGCGTTACGGATCGCTGTAATATCCGTTGTTTCTACTGCATGCCCGAGGCAGGGGCGCAGTTTCAGCCTGTCTCCTCGCTGCTTACGTTCCCTGAGATTGTTCGTTTTGTAAAAACTGCCGCGCCGATTGGGTTTCGCAAGCTGCGGCTCACCGGCGGCGAGCCTTTGCTCCGTCCCAAACTGCCCGACCTCATCGCGGAACTCAGTCAGCTCGAGGGCGTGGAAGACTTGGCGCTGACCACGAACGCTGTCTTACTCGCAAAATGGGCGAGGCCGCTCTTTGCTGCGGGCCTGCGGCGGCTGAATGTTCACCTCGACACCCTGGACCGGGCGCGTTTCGAACAACTGACCCGTCGAGACGAGCTTGGGCGCGTTCTGGCCGGTTTGGATGCCGCGGCTGCAGCCGGATTTAAGTCCATCAAACTAAATGCGGTAGCAATGAAGGGCATATCGGAACCCGATCTTGTCCCTTTGGTTCGTTTCGCACGAGAGCGCGACATGGAGATCCGGTTTATCGAATTCATGCCTCTCGACGCCCAGCACATCTGGTCTCTCGAGCAAGTCTTGACTGCAGACGATATGCTGGCCATGCTTGAAAAGGAATTCGGCTCGATCGCACCCGTTGCAGATGCTGATTCCCGTGCTCCGGCGACGGAATACCGCTTTGCGAACGGAGACCGGATTGGCTTCATCGCCTCTGTCAGCCGGCCTTTTTGCATGAATTGCAACCGGCTCCGGTTAACGGCGGACGGAAAGCTGCGTTATTGCCTGTTCGCCCGGGAAGAGACGGACATCCGGCACTTGTTAGGACGCCCCCCGGAAGAGTTGGACGCCGCCATTCGTGCGACGATTTGGCAGAAGTGGGCGGGGCACGAGATCAATCGTGCGACGTTTGTTGCGCCGCAGCGGCCCATGTACTCCATCGGCGGCTAGCTCCGCCGGCCACCGTTCATGACCCGTAAAAGGATGTTCAGAGTGGCTACAAAGATATTGAAGACGCCCGCAAAAAGCATCAGCGCTCCGGGTATCGGGCTATCTGCGAAGGGCGACCTTAACACATTGCTGGTCGAGTAGACGAGGATACAGACGCCGAGAACGCCGATACCGACGCTGATCAGCACTCCGATTACCCCGATATGCAGGAAGCTGTTCAAAATCACAGCGCCGATCACAGAAAAGAAGATTCCCGTCATCAAACCGCGCGGCGCCGAGAAGGTCCGGCCGGAAGCCATCACGTAAAGCGTGACGCCAATGAACACGAAAGCGGTAATCCCCAGCGCCGCCAGGATCAGCACGGGTGCTACGCTGCGGGCCACCCAAAGTAACGGAGAAATGGCGATACCGGATAGGAAGCCGTCGCCGACGAGCGCCGTAACCCCCAAAACCGGGTTATGCCGCACCGCGATCGCGATCCGCGGCACCGCGTTCAGAATCAAGATTGCGAAAATCCAGCCGAGCCACCCCGAAAAGAAGCGGGCTAGCGTTTCAGATGTGGCCCCGATGTAACCACCTGCCAACGCACTGAACACGCTGAGACCAAAAAGTATGTACGTCTGCTTAATGAACGCGGCGTTCTGTGCGGTCAAAGGTATCGTTCCTGTGAGTTTGTCCCAGGTGGTAATTTCTGGTTGGTACTGGTTCACGGCGAACCCTCCTACATAAAATAGGATAGCTTTAAGCCGGCCAAAGACGTCCGGCGCCCGAAGCAGGCTCGCAGTCGTAGAAAGCGGGATGAATGCTGTACCGTTGTTCGTAGGCTGCGGCCAGCTCGCTTTGGAAGCGCGGGACAGCCTCCGGGCTGACCAGGTTTACCGTGCATCCGCCGAAGCCGCCGCCGGTCATTCTGGCCCCATAGACCCCGGGTATCTGCATAGCGGCGTCCACCAGGAAATCGATCTCCTCACAGGTGATTTCGTAGTCTTCCTTCATGCTGCGGTGGGATGCCCAGAAAAGTTTGCCCATCGCAACTAGATCACCGGCGCGCGCCGCAGCCCCGAGATGATGAACGCGCTGGGAATCCGAGATGACGTGGCGTGCCCGGCGCCGGGGAATATCGGGGATATTCTTCTCCACCTTTTCGAAGATCTCCGGCGTCACATCGCGCAAAGTCTGCACCTCGGGATGGCTCTTCTGGATGGCTTCGACCGCTTCGCGGCACTCCAGGACCCGTTGGCGATAGGCTGAGCTCCCCAGTTCGTGCTTCACGAGCGAGTTGACGGCGAGAATGCGCAGGTTATCGGGCAGGCTGACGTACTCGCGTTCGAGGCTGCGGCAATCGATCTGAATCGCTTGGCCCTTCCGTCCGAACACGGATGCGTACTGGTCCATGATGCCCGAGGGCACCCCGACGAACTCTCTTTCGGCTCGCTGGCCCAGCAAAGCAATTTGTAGCGGATCCAGTTCACGCGAACCAAGCAGCGCAAAAGCGGTTGCGATTTCGATGGCGGCGGACGAGCTCAGCCCGGAACCCGCCGGAACCTCACTTGCAACACATAGGTCACAGGGCTCGATAAACAATCCGATCCTGGACAACTGCTGCGCCACCCCGAGCACGTAATCACTCCAGACCCCAAGCGGCTGCGCTCCCCCGATCTCCTCGACAGGCAGCGAAAATTCGGACGCTACATCACGCGAGTACACCCTGAGCTTGCCATGCTTTGCCGGTGCAACCGCAATGTGGCAAGCCATTTCGAGGGCAATTGGCAGGACGAAACCGAGGTTGTAGTCGGTATGCTCCCCGATCAGATTCACTCGTCCAGGGGCGCGATAGACTTCCGGGGCCGCAGCGGATCCGAATTGCTCCGCAAATGCCTTTACGATTTCGCCCGGAACGATAGCCAAAGCAGAATACCTCCAAAGACGAGTATCGTTAGTCCGCACCAGAGGTTCACGTTCACGCCTTGATCGAGCGGTGCGCGCACTTCCGGTTTGATGAGGCCATAGAGCAGCAGCATCAATCCGAGAAGCGAAAAGAGATATCCGGTCGGGCGTCGGAGATCGTTCATAGGGTTACCAGAAGATGACGTTTACGATCACAAGCACAACCATCACGACGAGTGCCAACGGACCCGGGCGTTTGTACCAGGCCACATTGGCCTCGCGGGGGATGTCGGTGACTCCGTAGACGAGATTGTGCAGTTCGCTTTCCGGCTTCGGTTGCGTAAAGAGCGTGATCACGAACGTGACGACGAGACAGGAAAACCAGGAAATAATCGCGATCCAGAAATTCTGTGCCATGGAGGACGAAAAGGTGTAGAGGGGAGCGATCCACCCTCCCTTGCCCTCCGCCACCGTCAGCCCAAGCGTCAGGCCGCCTCCGATGAGACCGGTCAGAAGACCCCAGAAGGCGCCGCTGCTCGTAGTTCGCTTCCAGAACATGCCAAGCAGAAAAGTGGCAAATAGGGGAGCGTTCACGAACGCGAACACCAGCTGCAGAAAGTCCATGATGTTGTTGAAAGCCGTCGCCAGGTACGCAGTGGCGATCGAAAGTGCGACACCCACCACCGTTGTCACTCTGCCCATCCACAGATAGTGGCTATCGGGCGCGTTGCGCCGGATGTAGCTTTGATAAATGTCGTAGGTGAAAACAGTGTTGAAAGCGGTGACATTCCCGGCCATACCTGACATGAACGACGCCATGAGAGCGGTGAGACCGATGCCGAGCATGCCCGAGGGGTAGAATTTGGCCATCAAAGTAGTCAGGACAAGGTCATAGTTATAACCTCCGCCGGCCTTGACGGGAACCGTATAACCGCTCGACATGCTCATCAGAGCCACCGCTGCGATACCGGGTAAGATGACCACGAAAGGCATGAAAATCTTAGGGAAAGCCGCGACCAGGGGGGTCTGACGTGCGCCGTGCATGGTTTCGGCCGCCATGGCCCGCTGGATGACAAGGAAATTGGTGCACCAATAGCCGAATGAGAGCACGAAGCCCAGACCAGCCACCAGCACGAAAAGCCCGATTCCCATCGGGTTTTCGTTGGCATGGGCAGCATATTTCCAGGTGTGCAGCATGACGGGAGGCAGATGTGCCTTCAGGCCGCTCCAGCCACCCGCCTTCTCCACTGCCAGGATCGAAAGAGGAGCAAAACCTAGCACAATCAAAAAGAACTGCACGACTTCGTTGTAGATAGCGCTTGTCAGCCCTCCAAGCAGCGTGTAGATGAGCACGATCGCGGCGGAAAGAAGCACAGAATTGGTGAAGCTCCACCCCAGCACCAGCTCGAACAACAGCCCAAGCGCGTACATGCTGATACCGGAGGAGAAAATCGTCATGATCGCGAAGGTGATCGCGTTCAGTCCCCGCGTTTTCTCGTCAAAGCGCAGCTTCAGATATTCCGGCACGCTTCGAGCGCGGCTGCCGTAGTAGAACGGCATCATGAACAGCCCGACGAACAGCATCGCGGGAACCGCACCAAGCCAGTAGAATTGCGCCGTCATGATGCCGTACTTGGCCCCGGAGGCGCACATCCCGATCATTTCCTGTGCTCCGAGGTTCGCTGCGATGAACGCCAGACTCGTAATCCAGACAGGGACCGAGTGGCCGGACGTGAGGAAGTCCTCGCTGCTGCTGATATTGCGTTTTGCCAACCATCCGATGCCGAGAACAAAAGCGAAGTAGATGATCAGACTTACATAGTCGATTGCGCTGAGCGACAAAAGGCAACTCCGTCCCGGGGCAATTGTATCGCAGGGTCGTTTACACAATTGGCATTAATTGATACCACCAGCTCGTTTGTTTGGGCGTACAATGAAGCCACGAGACAAGATTGTTTCGGCTGTTAGCGTTTTAACAAATCGCACTGCAGTCCAGCTGACCGGCAGTCGATTTCAGGGTCTTCATTGGGCGAAGGAGTTGCTTATGAAATGTGCGTGTCCAACAGCAACAAAGCTTCTAACCGGGTTCTTTGTTACTGCCATGTATGCGATGCCGCAGGGTTATACCATCTCGGCAAAACCAGGAGTCGTTAACTATATAGAGGGGAATGCGTTTTTGAATGGCCGGCCGATCTCGGCTCAGAGCCTCAAAGCGACCTTTGTCAACGGTAGTGACACCATCTCCACAGATATCGGGAAAGCGGAAGTCTTGCTTACCCCGGGCGTGTTTTTGCGCCTCGGAAACAACACTCAGGTCCGCATGGTTTCTCCGTCGTTGACGGACACTCAGCTCGAACTCAAGGCCGGAGAGGCCATGATCGAAGCGGATGACATCGTAAAGGATAGCCGGGTATCCATGGTCGTCAACGGGAATACCGCCGTGGTAGACAAGAATGGGCTCTACCGGTTCCGGGCGGGTGACTCCGCCACTGCGGCGGTGCTCGAAGGCAAGCTCAGCGTATTCGCCGGCGATCGGAAAACCGAGGTTGGGAAGGGCCACGAGGTTCTCCTGGCGCAGAATTTCAAAACCGAGAAGTTCAACGCGAAAGACCAGGATGACCTTTATGCGTGGAGCAACGTTCGTTCCGAGTACAGCGCCGCCTCTAGTTATCAGGCAGCCAAAGACGTCAATGCCTCGAGCTATGGCGGAGTTTGGGGAGGCTACGGGTATAGCGGGTTCCAGAATACCGGGTGGCTGTGGAACTCCGGCTTCAATAGCTGGGCGTGGTTGCCGGGCAACAATGCCTATTACAGCCCGTTTGGCTACGGCTTTTACGGTCCGGGGGTTGTGGCTTATGCTCCCGTTATGTACGCACCCCTTGGGGGAGGCTACTACGCCGGTCGTGGGACAGCAGGCGGGGTTAGGACAGCAGCCGTTCCTGTAAACCCTGTTAAACCTCCAGCGGCCTCATCCAACATCGCCTCTCCGGTAGCAAGCCAGGCAGCGAGGAACCAAACATTGCGCTCCTACTCTTCCAGTGGATTCCGCACGGCGAGCGGTGCGGTTGTACCGGCCGGGCACGCTGCTGCCGCTAACTACGGCGGCGGAGGACATGCGGTTGCATCCGGAGCGGGGGGTGGCGCTTCGGGGGGCGGCTTCTCGGGCGCACGTGCCTCGAGCGGAGTATCTGCCGCATCAGCCGGCGGTGGTCATGCCGGCGGCGGTGTCTCGGGCGGTGGCGCTCACCGATAAGGCTGTTTTCAGTTAGCCAGAAAAGCGGTCCGGACGGTCGTTCGGGCCGCTTTTGTTTTGC
Source organism: Terriglobia bacterium (assembly GCA_963723645.1). GTDB lineage: Bacteria > Acidobacteriota > Terriglobia > Bryobacterales > Bryobacteraceae > Bog-105. The sequence continues at coordinate 170,177 of CAVRRR010000001.1, read as the reverse complement.
TGGCAAAAAATAAGGTATTCACACGCCGGGATGATAATGGGGCGATGCCTTATCTCCTGAAGTCTGAACCGGACGCTTACTCGTTCGCCGATCTCGAGCGTGATAAGGAAACGGTTTGGGACGGGGTCACGAACCCGACAGCGGTTAAGCATCTCCGCGAGATGAAGCCCGGCGATGAGCTTGTGATTTATCACACGGGCGATGAGCGCCAGGCAGTGGGCACCGCTTCGGTCACGAGTGTGAACATCGCTGACCCGAAACTTCCGGAAGTCAGGATCAGAGTGGGGAAGCCGCTGGGCACGCCTCGCACGCTCGCCTCCATCAAGGGACACAAAGTCTTCGCAGAGTCACCGCTCGTCACGCAGGGTCGTCTTTCGGTCGTGCCTCTCACCTCCGCGCAGTACATCTGGCTCGTTGGAAGCTAAACGGTGCCGCTCATTTCCGCCAGCGCCTTGTGAATCCGGTTGAGTCCTTCCGCCAGAATACTGGTTTCTCCTCCGATGCCGATCCGAACGCGGTCAGGTGCTCCGAAGAACTTGCCGGGAGTTACCGCCGTTTGATATCGCTCGCGAAGCAGAGCGCAGAGCTCATCTACTGGTAAGCCGATTCTGGGAAACAGGACGGTGCCGACCCCGAAGGCGGCACAATCCACGTCAGCATTGCCGGCGAGAAAATCGTTCGCCAGTGCGCGATTCTTCTCGAGCAGTTCGCGCGACCACTGCGCGATGTGGCCGAGGTGCGCCAAAGCGACGCAGCTGATCTGGTCTGTAACATAGGGATTGTTGACTCCGAACAGATCATTCAGCCGGTACATTTTCTTGGCAAGCTCCGGCTCCGCGAGGACCCATCCGCAGCGTAATCCGCTCAATCCGTATACCTTCGTGAGGCTGTTCGTCACAACGAACTGAGGACCGAGTTTGAAGCTGGTTTCGGGAGCATCTTCGAAGAGCAGGTCGAGGTAGACTTCATCCACCAATACGCGCGCTCCAGCCTCCTGCGCTATGTCCCCGACCGCCCGGAGCGTTTCGTCACCGATCGAACCGCAACTCGGGTTGTGGAGATTGGTTAGAACGATCAGCCGCGTTTTTGGCGTCACGAGTTTCTGAATCACAGCCGGGTGTACGGCGAACTGTTCTTCGGGAGGCCGCGCGAAGAACGTCACCTCGCCGCCCACAAACTCCGCGGCTTCCCAAAGCAAGGGGTAGGAAGGATGCTCAACTAAGACGTGGTCACCCGGTTGCAGAATGGCCGCCATCGCGAGATAATTCGCCATCGAAGTTCCCTGTGCTGTCACGACACAATCTTCGTGAACATTGCATTTGGCGGCGATAGCCTTTTTCAGCGGCCCATAGCCATAGGCACCGGGGCCGCTCAACGTGAGCGTATGGATGTCCAGCGGTAAGCCGCCAAGAGGAAAGTTCTTGACTCCGCTGTTGGCCAGATTGAACGCCATGGCCGTTTGTGTCTTCACCCACTCCATATAAGCCGAGCTCGACGTCCGCTTAGCGCCTTCCAATTGACTGCCTCCTGCTCCAGTAAAAGTAAACGGGAATGCCGGAAAGCAGCAATCCAAGCCCGACCGAACTGTTCTCCGGATAGTGATAGAAGGTTACGAGTACTACCAGCCAGCATGCCGCGACGAAAAAACCGGTCGTAAACGGGTGACCGGGCGTCCTATGCTCGTGGCTCGTATTCATCGTGCGGCGGAAGATGAACAGCGATAGACCGGTAAGGCCGAAGAAGATGAAATCGATCGACACGACGTAGTTGAGGATCTGCTCATACTTGCCCGATATCGCAATGATAGCGGCCAGCGCGCCTTGCAACAGAATCGCTGCTACCGGAACTCTCGTGTTGCGAGGCAGCCAGGCAATCGAGCGAAGAAAAGTCCGTCGCGAGCCATGGCGAAGTAAACGCGAGGTGCGGTCAGCATGCCCTGGCTCAGGAAGCCCAGTGTGGAAACGCTGATCGCCAGCGCCATGAACGAAGCTCCCCGCGGGCCGATCGCGTTCTGCATAACGGTGGAGGCGGGCGTTGTAGTTGCCGCGAGGCCGAGCGGTCCAAGAGTGTGCAGGCAAACGATATTGACGCTCAGGTAAATGATCGTTACTCCGATCACTCCGAGCAGAAGCGCGCGGGCAAGATCGCGCGTCGGGTTGCGCATCTCGCCCGTCATGAAACTGGTTGTCTGCCATCCACCGTAGGCAAACAAAACCGGCACGAGCGCAGCTCCGAAGGAGAGCAGCGTTGAGTTCGGATGCAGCGAGGTGACCGAAGGAACGGGTGTCACGCGCGTTTTCTCGAAGAAGAAACCAACGAACACGAGCACCGCAATTGCCGCGATCTTGAGGACCATGAGAAGGCTCTGTACGGAACTTCCGAAGCGAACTCCGAAGCAGTTGATGAGAGATAGAAGCAACAGCGCAGATACCGCTATTGCACCATCGGAAAAGGGTGTCGCTACGATCACTTTGGAGTATCGTGCAAACGTCACGGCAACCGCGGCCATGCCTCCCGTTTGCATGACAAGCAAGAGCGCCCAGCCGTATAGAAAGGCGACAGCGGGGTGATAGGCGTCCCTCAAGTACGCATATTGCCCGCCCAGGTTCGGGCGAAGGACAGCCAATTCCGCATAGACGAACGCGCCCGCGAGAGCCGTGAGCCCGCCTGCAATCCATGCACCCAGGATGAGCACTCCCGTATGAACCTGGCGCGCCACGACATATGGATTTACAAAAATACCGGACCCGACGATGCCGCCCATAACGAGCATTGTTGCGTCAAAAACGCCGATCCGGCGGGCGAGAGTTGGCTGTGGAGCCGAGGTAGACGCGTCGCTCACTCCTATCCGCTTGCTGCTCGTTTGCGCCTCGGTTGCGCTTGTTTCTGACTTGGCTGCTCTTCAACCGTCTGGCTCGGGCCGGCTTTGGCCGCAGGTTTCTTGGGCAGTTCCCCTAAACTCTTCTGGAGCGCTTGCATCAAATCGATGACCGGTGCACGCTTTTTCGGAGACGTCTCCGCAACGCTTTCCCCGTCGCGCTTCGCTTCGATCATTTGCATGAGACGGCCTTGGTAGTCGTCGTGGTATTTCGCGGGATCGAAATCGGTTGCCAGCCCCTCGACCAGCCGCTCGGCCAGTTCTATTTCCTGCGGTTTGACTGTGACGTTCAGATCTTTCCGGAACTCTGGTACTTCCCGTACTTCCTCCGGATAGAACATCGTGTGCAGCAGCAACCCATCGGAATGCGGACGGATCACAACCGTAAACTCGCGCTGGTGCATCGCGATCTTCGCAATGGCGCTATATCCCGATTTGCGCATCGTCTCGAGCAGCAGATGATAGGCTTTTTTCCCCGCCTCTTCCGGGACCATGAAATAGGAGGCGTCGAAATAAATCGGATCTATGCCCTCTGCTCTGACGAACTCGAGAATTTCCATGTTGTCGCTCGAGGCCGGCGCAACACTCTTGATGTCTTCATCGTTGACGATTACGTAGCGGTCCTTTTCAACCTCGTAGCCCTTCACCAACTCGCTGCGTTCGATGACACGGTCGCACTGCGGGCAGAAAGTCTGCTGCTTGATCCGGCTTCCGCAGACGCCATGGATCTGGTTGAAACTCACGCGCTCCGTTCTGGCTGCTGCGAATAAACGCACCGGGATCGTAATCAGACCGAAGGTGATGTACCCTTTCCAGACTGTTGCTGCCATAGGCCTGCCTTCCCTCGGCCGTCGCGCGGCTGAGCATCTAAAAACGATAGCCTTTTTGCTATCTCGTTTGCAACCTGGTACTTAGCGGCCTGGGACCGTCAGAACCATAATCGTGAGAGCACCTCCGCCCCCGCAAGCCGGGGGCGGATAGTAGAAGGGTGAAGGTGTTCCTCTACTTCATCGGAAAGCCGCGAGACGAACACGCCAACGCGATAGCTGCCGAATTCATCAAACGTTCGGGACGCTATGCCGCCTGCGAAATGCGCGAGATTGTGCCCGCGCGCTTCGATCTCTTCGTCCGGCACGGCAGCGCCCGCAAGCTGTTCCTCGATCCGGCAGGCCGAAGCATATCATCACAGCACTTTACGAAGCTAGTGTCTGACGCGGAACAGACCGGACAGGACCTGGTTTTCCTGATCGGGGGGCATGACGGCCTTCCGCCTGAATGGAAGCTTCGGTGTGATTTGCTGCTCTCTCTGTCCCCGATGACTTACCCGCACGAACTCGCGCGCGCCATGTTGGCCGAACAGATTTATCGGGCCTTCGCCACGCTCCGCGGACATCCTTATCCCAGGTAGGCAGGCAAGAAGCCCACTTGTAACGGGCCCGTCACGCCGCCTTAATGTGAGTCGGCCAGCCTATGCGTATGCAGGTCAGGCAACTTCCCTTTCAAGCGCCTCCTTCGTCGGTGTTCTCGCCGGTCCTTGGTCAGATTGTCAAACCTCTTGACCCGTTACTCTCCCGGCTGTTCTTCCGGGAACGCATGCTGCGAAGCATTCCTGAAGCGGGCGGCGAAGGCCTGAGCGCCGCTCGCTTTGCTTATGAGTTGCTGCACAATCTCGCAATTCGTTGTCATGTTCCGCGGGGCGATCTCGAACGAATCCCGCCGTCAGGCGCGACGCTCGTGGTAGCCAATCACCCATTCGGATTACTGGAAGGATTGCTCCTCATAAGCATGCTCGAAAGCGTCAGAGCGGACTTTCGCATAGTTGCGAACGGCTTGCTCAGTGGCTTTCCACTCCTGCGCGAGCGAGTAATTTTCGTAAATCCTTTTGAGGAGCGGAGCGTCCAAGAGAATCGAAAGAGCTTGCGTGAGTCCCTCGCCTGGTTGTCGCAAGGCGGCCTGCTTGTCATGTTCCCCGCCGGTGAAGTCTCGCACCTCAACTGGGATGAGCGTTCCGTAATCGATCCCAAGTGGAACACTGCGGCAGCGCGATTCGCGCGCAAGATTAGCTGCCCCACGCTCCCGCTGTTCTTCAACGGTGCAAATAGCCGGCGCTTTCAGATGGTGGGAACCATACATCCTCGCCTGAGAACCTTGAATCTTCTGAATGAGTTATTGAACAAGCAGGGGCAAGAGATCAAAGTGCGAATCGGTACACCGGTCTCCGCAAGCGTCTTGCGGAGCTTTGAGCACGCGGAATCCGCCACGGCTTACCTGCGCGTGCGGACCTATCTGCTGCAAAGTCGTACGATTGCGTTGGGCTCAACGTTTCGCCCCCTCTCTGGTCCAAGGTGCAAGCCCGTCGCCCAGCCTGCGCCACGCGCTTTGCTGAAAAGCGAGCTTGCAGAGCTTCCTGCCGAACGACTTCTCGCCCGAAACAACGAATTCAGCGTTTATTTGGCCTCGGCGAACGAGATCCCGAACACGCTTCAAGAGGTTGGCCGTTGCCGCGAGGTTTCTTATCGTGAGGTAGGCGAAGGAACCGGCCGCCCTATCGATACCGATCAATTCGACTCGTATTACCGACACATCATCCTTTGGCATCCGGCTGATGCGCGCGTCGCGGGTGCCTACCGGGTTGCGGCTACGCCCGACGTCTTGAAGGAGCATGGCGTCAGCGGCTTGTACTCGAGCACTCTGTTCCACTACGATCTGTCGTTTTTCGAGCAGATCGGCCCCGCGCTCGAGCTTGGGCCGTCGTTCATCTGCCGCGATTACCAGAAGCGCTACTCGCCGCTGCTCCTTCTCTGGAAAGGTATCTTGCGGTATGTCGCACAAAGGCCGGAGTGCGCCGTTCTGTTCGGAGCAGTTAGCGTCAGCAGCGACTATCAGTTGCTTTCTCGAACCCTAATCGTAGACTTCCTTAACGGACATATCACGAATGATGTTTCCCGTAACATTCGTCCCAGACAGCCGTTTTCCGGCTCGAGCCGCGCACCCAAAAGCCTGAAACAACTTGGCCGGCTTTTGCCGACCGTCGACGAACTTTCCGCTACGATTCAGGATCTTGAGGCAGACGGCAAAGGGCTTCCCATCCTGATCAAGCAGTATCTGAAGATCGGTGGCCAGCTACTCGGATTCAATGTCGATCGACAGTTCTCGAATTCGCTGGATGTGTTGGTAATGGCCAACCTGCGCACCGCGTCCGGCCCTATGCTGGACCGCTGCATGGGGCGTTTGGACTCTGAGTCGTTTCGCGCCTCACATTTCAGATCCTCATCGCAAGTTGAGACAATCTCACCATGAAATCCCTGTCGATACTCGCGGCTGTGTTCTTTGCCGCGTCGTTCATCGCCTGCTCTGCTGAGAGTCCGAAAGAGCAAGCCAAAGTCACCGTGCAAGGAAAGACTATTTTGGTTGAGTACTCTGCGCCTTCCGTGCGAGGCCGGAAGATCTTCGGCGCTGGTGGCCGCCTCTCGGAAGATCCGAACTATCCCATCTGGCGCGCCGGCGCCAACTCGGCTACTGCGTTCCACACAGACGCCGACCTCGAGATCGAAGGCCTGCACGTTCCGAAGGGCAATTACACTCTCTACGTTTCCCTCGCCGAGCCTGAGCAGTGGCAACTCGTCATAAGCAAACAGACAGGGCAATGGGGTCTGACCTACAACAAAGACCAGGATCTTGGACGAGTGAAAATGCAGATGAGCAAACCCGCCGCTCCGGTTGAGACACTTAAATACGCGCTCACAAGCGAGAGCAGTAACCGAGTGAAATTACAGCTTGCCTGGGATAACTATGCCGGCTCGGTTCTTGTCACGGTCAGGTAAGACGATACAACAACGGCGGGTTTGATGCGTCACGTTAGAATTTTGTTTGATCGACTTACTTGTTCGTAAACGCCCTGCGACTGTTTTCAAACGCATTGGAGTTGTTTTCGCGGTCTGCTCTCTAAGCCTCTCGATCCTGGCGCAGCCGCAAAACTACACCGGCCCTCAGCCAGTACCTCTCCCGCCGCCGATTCCACAACCGCTCGATACGGTTTACCCGGGGACGCTCGAGCTGCATGTTGATTTAACAGACATCCAGCGCCGCGTCATCAGCGTGCACGAGACTATTCCAGTGACGCCCGGCAAAGTAACACTGCTCTATCCGAAGTGGATTCCTGGCAATCACTCGCCGACGGGGCCGATATCCAAAGTCGCTGGACTCAACATTATGGCGAGCGGAAACAAACTGGAATGGGTGCGGGATCGGGTGGACGTCTATGCATTTCATGTCGAAGTGCCAGCGAATGTGCGCTCCCTCGATGTGGATTTCGAATTTCTGGCGCCTCTTCGCTCGAAGGAGGGACGCGTCTCCATCTCTTCTCAGATCGCAGACTTGGCCTGGAACACGGTGGTGCTATATCCTGCGGGCCACTTTGCCAGGCAAATTCATTTCTCGCCTGCCATAAAGTTGCCTGACGGGTGGCAGTTCGCAACGGCACTGCAGGTTGTCTCGCGAACCGCCAATTTGGTGCAATTTGCCACCACTACCTTGAACACGCTTGTCGATTCACCGCTCTACGCCGGCATGAACTTCAAACGCATTGACCTCTCGACCGATCCCGGGAACCAGGTGTTCCTAGACGTCTTCTCCGATACGCCGGGCAATCTGGCAATTACGCCGGAAGAGGTTCAGCTGCATCGAAACATGGTGCGGGAAGCGGCTAAACTGTTCGCGTCGCATCATTACGACCACTATGATTTTCTGTTTCTCCTAAGTGAGACGGTGGGCGGAGTGGGCCTTGAACACCACCAGTCGAGCGAGGATGGTACTAAATCGAATTACTTTACGGACTGGGTAGCTGGCGTGGCAAATCGCGACCTGCTGGCTCATGAGTACACCCACTCGTGGAACGGCAAATTCCGCCGGCCTGCCGATCTGTGGACGCCGAACTTTAATGTGCCCATGCAAGATGATTTGCTCTGGGTTTACGAGGGCATGACGCAATATCTCGGCTACGTACTGACGGCGCGCTCCGGCTTACGCTCGGCCGAGCAGACCCGCGATCTGATTGCGCGCGTGGCCGCAAACTTTGAGGCGAGTCCCGGCAGAACATGGCGCCCCCTGATCGACACTACAAATCAACCGACGATGTCGCAGCGCTCGCCGGTTAGCTGGGTGAGCTGGCAGCGGCCCGAAGATTATTACACGGAAGGTATGCTGATCTGGCTGGATGCCGATACCAAGATCCGGGAACTGAGCGGCGGCAAGAAGTCGCTCGACGACTTTGCAAAGCTTTTCTTCGGCATAGATAACGGCAGCTACATCACACGCACCTACACCTTCGCCGATCTCGTTTCCTGTCTTGGTAAAGTTCAGCCGTTCGACTGGGCAAATTTTCTTCACGCCCGTGTCGATCAAACGGAACCGAACGTACCTGAAGAGGGCATCACGCGCGGCGGCTACCGCCTGACCTACACCGATACCGCTCCCGAGTGGCTCAAACATGCCGAGAGACCCGATACCGCAATCAGCTTCTCCACTTCGATTGGCGTCTCTATTAAAGCGAATGGCGACCTGGACAATGTCTGGTGGGGCAGCCCGGCTTTCAAGGCCGGCATCACTCTCGATATGCAATTGATGGCTGTCAACAACAGAGCGTTCACCGTTTCCGAACTGCGCACCGCGATACTCGATGCGGAAAAAGGATCCGTGCCCATCCGGATTCTGACCAAACGCGGTGAACAGTTCGAGACATTCGAAGTGAATTACCACGGGGGTTTGCGGTACCCCAAGCTCGAGCGAGTCAATGAGAAGTCTAATCTTCTGGACGACATCCTGGCTCCCTCAAAGTAGAGCCAGGCGTCCATGCCTGATTACGAGTTGCTCTTCATCAGGTAGTAATCCTAGCGCTGCTTCCTGTTCCGTGGCGTAAGGGAAGATGGAGCGAAACTCATCACGTCCTCGGTAGTCCATTACCGAGGAGATAAGAATCTACATGTCAGCTCTTGAAGAGTTGTTAGTGGAAGAAATGCAGGATCTGCTTCACGCGGAAGGACAGCTCGTCAAGGCCCTCCCCCGGATGGCTAAGGCGGCTCACGAACCAAAACTGAAGCAGGCCTTTTTGAAGCATGCCGAAGAGACCAAGGTACAGGTTGATCGCCTGAAGCAGGCTTTTGAACTGCTCGGAGCTCGCGCCAAAGCGAAACCTTGCCAAGCCATGCAGGGCCTCCTTGCCGAAGGTATGGAAACCATCGAGGAAGGAAAAGAGAAAGAAGAGACGATCGCCGATCTCGCACTGGTAGCGGCTGCTCAAAAGATTGAGCACTACGAAATCAGCGGATATGGCACGCTCCGTACGGTTGCAGAACAGCTGGGAAACAAGAAAGTAGCCAAGCTGCTTGCCCAGACTCTTGCCGAGGAGGAGAAGACGGATAAACTTCTCACCCAGATCTCACCGCCGCTTCTGGAGCGTGCAAGCGAAGAGCCGGAGGAGGAAGAGGAAACCGAAGAAGAGCCGGTAGAAGTCTAGTTCCTCGATTCATAGCGGGGCCGTCAGGCCCCGCCACACTCTCCCGCCTTAGTCTGCCAACCCGTGCTTGATCGCGAAGCGCACCAGCTCTCCGGTGCTATGTAGATTTAGCTTCTCCATCACCTTCGCACGGTGTGAATCAACGGTGTAAACGCTCAAGTTGAGTTGGGTTGCGACTTCCTTGTTTGTCTTGCCTTCCGCTATGAGCTGCAAAACTTCCCGTTCTCGCTTTGTCAAAAGGTCGGCAGGGTCCGTAATGTTCTGCCGGTAATCGTTCAACAAAGCGCCGGAAACGGCCGGGCTGATGTACCCGTCTCCGCGAGCGACTGACCGTACCGCGTTCAGCAGCTCGGTGTCGATAACGTCTTTGAGCAAGTACCCGCGTGCTCCGGCCTTCAAAATCTCTCGAACGTACACCGCTTCTTTGTGCATGCTCAAAACGAGGATGCGCAGCCTGGGATTGTCCTCCATCATGCGGCGGGTCGCCTCGATACCGTTGAGTTCGGGCATCGCCACATCCAGCAAGACAATATCCGGCCGAAGCGTCTTAGCCTGCTCCACCGCCTCCTTACCGTTCGCGGCTTCGCCAACGACGGCGAGATCCGGTTGCGAAGACAGGATCAGCTTTAAGCCTTGTCGAACAATCGTGTGGTCGTCTGCCAGCAGGATTTTTATGGTTGTTGTCGTCAAGATTTAGCAGCGTTCACGGGACAGGTTACCGCAACGGTGAAGCCCTTCTCAGAATCGGATTTGATGCTCAGCTCGCCTCCACAGCCGCGAGCACGGGTCTGCATCCCGGCTAGCCCAAGGCCGCGCGTGTCTCCACTGGCAGGCTTCTTAGACCCGTGGCCATTATCCTTGATCGTCAACTGCACTTTTTGTCCGTCGGAATGCAGCCCGATCTCGACCGCTGTTGCCTCTGCGTGCCTCGCGACGTTCGTAAGAGCCTCTTGCGCGATCCGGTAAAGGTGTGTCTCGGCTTCATCTCTCAGTCGCAGTGACTGAATATCGCTCGTGTAGTCCACACGGATACCTGTCCGCTGGGCAAACGACTCGGTGAGCGATCGAAGTGCGGCATTCAGCCCGAAGTCGTCGAGAATAGTGGGGCGTAGAAGCTGCGACATCTCGCGCACGTCCCGAATCGCATCGTCCACCAGCAGCATGCAATCTTCCACACGCGCCGGCTCCGGATCCGTTCGCAAGGCGGATAAGTTAGCTTTTACGGCCGTAAGCGCCTGGCCAAGCTCGTCGTGCAATTCGTGAGAGAACCGGCGCGCCACGTCTTCTTGCGACTCGAGAAAGGCATATTGCAAGCGGGTCAGCTCGTTGGTTTGAGACTCGAGCCGTTTGAAGAGATCAGCAGAGGCGCGAGCGACCCACGTGGCACAGAGAAGAGACAACCCCACGCACAAGGCGAAAAGCCACACTGTCCAGCGGAGCAATCCGTGCCCCGCCTCGTAGATACTTTCGCGAAGAAGTTCCGCCTGCTCGTAAGCGGATTCGAGAGAAGCGCTCATCTGATCATGATTCTGCTGGAGCTGGTCGAGGATCTCTTCTCGTCTGACGGTGTCTTTTCGAGCGAGTTGCCTCCAGCGCCGGTTCAATTCGTTCTGCTCTGCTTCAATGCCGTCGATAGCGCTCTTGCCTAATGCTTGTCGATCGGCGAAAACTCCAGTGATGTTGTTGATCTGATGCACCGTGCGGAACGCGACGAGCAGCGCAGAGAGCAGCAAAATAGCCGAAACGCAAAGCCCAAACAGTAGCGTTCGCTGCAAGTCTGTCCTCGAAACCAGCGTCGTGTGCTCCACTGCAGACGATTCTTTCATTAAGGCCGCTGAACTGCCATCCCGTAAACACGGGATCTCTTTTCGTGTATGGGAGTGATGGTGGGAAATCGCGAAAAGAGGCAAATTAGGATTGTGAGCGGCGAGGAAGCAAGCGCGAGAAAAAAGAAAGAAAAACCGGACATTGATCGCGCGAAATCCGCAAATGAAATCCGCCACTAGTTGAAGGAGAAAACCAAATGAAAAAGCTATTTACATCCACCCTGTTGACAGTTGCCGCAGTTCCGTTCCTCATGGCCGCCCCGAATGCAGCCAAGAAGGTTCAGAACACGACTGCTCCCGCAACCCAGGCCAAGACTGCCTCGAAGAAGGCTAACGCGAAACACGCGAAAAAGAGTCAGAAGACAGTTAAAGCGACCTCAACGTCCCCTAGCAAGTAACTCTGCTTCCGTTGTGAAGTTCACCAGGCCCAGGTTTACAAAACCTGGGCTTTTTTGGTGTTAAGCGCTCGCGAATCAAGCTGCTACTTTGAAGTGTCCCTGCTTGACAGCCTTCTGGAATTGTTCGAAGTCGGCTTGCGCGAGTGCTGCGTACTCGGTTCCGTACCGGACGATGGCCTCCGGCACGCGGCCGGAGTTGCCGATATAGCCCTTGATTGCGAGTGCATCACCGGATCTGGCGTGACCCCTGGCGAGCAATTCGCCGGCAATGGCAGCCAGATCATTCAGACTCTCGCCGTGAAGGTTGTCGAGATTAACGCTGCCCTTGTGATCGTTCAACTGACGCACGAGGTAATCGCGCCCCTCGATGCGGGTCCAGCCGAGCAACAGATCTGAAATGGGCTGTATTTTATGTTGCCCCTGGACGACTCTGCGTCCTTCGTGTTCTCGCGCATTGGTCTTCAGGTAAGGAGAGTAGGCAGAAGCGACTTCCTGCTTAATCTGCAGAAACAGCGGGTCCACCTTGCCGTTACCGCTCATGAGGACAACGTAATCGCGCAGCGCCACGCTTCCGGTGCCCACGATTTTGAACGCCACATCCAAAGGTTTGAAAAAGTCAAAGAGATGCAGGCGCTCCGGCGGGAGGGACTCTCGGTATGTGGGCAGAGCTGCGAAGATCTCCTGCTTCTTTGATCCGGATAAACGCCACAGTACGTGATCGACATTCCGGAACCGGATACCGCCGCGCACGCCGACTTCGGTGTACTTCTTCAGCAGATCGGCAGGCTGAGCGCGCTGGGCCTGCATAAGCGCGGCTGAGATGGCCTGAGCCTTTTTCAGACGGTGGATTTGATGCCGGGCCGCAACCAGGATTGGTTCTTCAGCGAGCTCTTCGATGGTTCGGACATAGCAAGAGGCGAAATCATTGGCGGCGCCAGACGATTTAGATGCGCTGTGCCCGCATTCGAGGCCGGCCAGAACAATGCTCGCGGCCATGCGCTTCACGTCCCATTCCCAGGGGCCGGCAATGGTTTCGTCGAAGTCGTTGATGTCGAACGCGATGCGGCCATCTGGCGCTTCGAAAGACCCGAGGTTCTGGACGTGAGCGTCACCGCACAGCTGGACGATGAGGTTGGTGTGCTTGCAGCGCCCGAGGTCGGCGGCCATGATGGGCACCGAGCCGCGGAAGAACGCAAAGGGAGAAGCGGACATGCGCTCATATTTCACCGGGAGCAAAGCGGGCACGCGGTCACGCTGCGCGGCGAGCAAAACTTCCATGGGATCAAAGCCGCGCTTCTTCGAGTTCAAATCACAAAACTGGCTTCTGCTGAAGCGGCGGCGCGCCTGCTCTCCCAGTGACAGCCGCTGCTTTCTGCTCAGGATTTTGGTTTTCGGCTCAGTTTTTGAATTACTGGAAGCCATTTACTTGCGTAGATACCCGTCGGTTTTGTTCAGCCAGTCTTCGCGAGGCGGAGTAAACAGATCGATGTCTACCGTATCTTCGAGCGCCACGGCGGTGTGAGGAGCGTTGGGCGGAATGCAGAGAAACTCTCCGGAACGCACGGTGACCTCTTCGCCGCTTACGTTGAAATGCAGTGCGCCCGACTCGACGTACGTCACTTGCTCGTTGTGGTGATGATGCATCGGAACTACGCACCCTTTTTTGAGCAGAACGCGGGCCACCATCATCTGATCGCCCACCACGAGCTGCCGGTCCAGCAGCGGATTCAGGGTTTCAACCGGAATCTGGCTCCACTGGATATGTTTTGCTTTTGCTTCGCTGGTTTCAGCCACTTCTACCTCCGTGGTATCGAATTGTCAGATTCCTTTATACATGCCGCCATCGACAAGTATTGTCTGACCGGTCACGAAGGATGCTCGTTCTGAAGCGAGCCAGACGATAGCGTCCGCCACTTCTTCCGGCTTTCCCAGCCGCCCGACAGGAATCTGATCGATCCAAGTCTGCTCAATGGCCTTTTCGTTCTGGCCCGAAGCTGCCGCCCGGCTCACGGAAAGTTCCTTGAGGCGGTCCGTGGCCGTATAGCCCGGGCCGACGTTGTTTACCAGGATGCCGTCCTTGCCGAAATCGGTTGCAAGGCTTCGGACGAGGCCGAGAATTCCTGTCCGGATCGCGTTCGAAAGTATGAGCTGCGGTTGGGGCTGTCTGACGGTAATCGAGCTGATTGTGATGATGCGGCCCCACTTCAGGCGCTGCATATGGGGAATCACAGCGCGGGCTAATGCTGCCGCGCTCCTCAGATTAAGACGAAACGCCTGATCCCAATCGGCATCCGTTGTCTCAAGAAACTGCCTGGCGGGAGGGCCGCCCGCATTGGCGACGCAAATATCGATCCGATCAAAGATGCTGGCGGTTTGGGAGACGAACTGCTCGACGGCGCCACTCTCGCCAACGTCGAGAGCTGCGGTGTGGACCTCAATTGAGAACTCCCGGCGGAGGTCCGATGCAAGTTGCGCGAGCGCTGTGCCGTTTCGGGCGCATAGAGCGAGATGAGTGCCTTCCGCAGCGAGCGCGGTGGCTGTTGCACGCCCAAGCCCCTGGCTGGCGCCAGTTATGACGGCCACTCTGTTCTTCAGCCCGGTTTCCATATCTTTATCGCTTCCAGACTCTCGAGATGTCTTCGATCCGACGCAGCGCTTCGGTCAGGTTTTCGTAAGAATTGGCGTAGCTCAGGCGCAGATATCCGTCTCCGTGAGCGCCAAATGCAGCGCCGTCGAGACTTGCGACACCGGCTTGGTCGAGGAGGATGTTCTCGACCTCTTTCGAGGACAAACCTGTTCCGGCGATGTTAACGAAAGCGTAGAACGCCCCGCTCGGAAGGGAGCAGCGAAAGCCGGGAATCCGATCGAGGCCAGGGCAGAACATATCCCGTCTGCGGCGGAACTCCGCCACCATGTTTTCGATTTCCGTTTGCGGGCCATTCAGACCGGCAATGGCAGCGCGCTGAACGAAAGTAGCCGCGCACGTATTGGAATTTGCCATCAACCTGTTGACCGGATCGACCAGCCATTCGGGCATGACTCCAAACCCGAGACGCCAGCCCGTCATGGCGTAGCTCTTCGAAAAGCCGTCCATGATAATGGTTTTCTCGAGCATTCCAGGAACGCTTGCAAGCGAGAACGGTTCGCCGGAGTAGCAGATCCGGGAGTAGATCTCGTCGGACAGAACCATCACATCGCGATTGCGCACGATCTCGGCGAGATCACGGATATCGCGTTCGGGTATGATGCCGCCCGTCGGGTTTTCGGGCGAATTCAGAATAATCAGTTTTGTTCGATCAGTAATGTGATCCCGGACGAAATCGAGATCAAGAGAGAAACCCGTTTCTTCTTTGAGAGGAATGGGGACAGGTTTTGCCTCGAGAAAGTTGACCATCGAGCGGTAAATCGGGAATCCGGGGTCGGGGTACATTACTTCATCGCCTGCCTCGACGAGCGCGAGCATCGGAAAGAAGATCATCGGCTTTGCGCCGGGAACGATGCACAGACATTGCGCGCCGACCTGGATGTTGCGGCTGGAGGAGACATGAGCAGCCACTGCTTCGCGAAGTTCCGGGAGTCCTTGCGGCGGTCCGTAGTGGGTCCAGCCCTCATCGAGGGCCAGTTTTGCAGCATCGACGACGGTTCTGGGCGTGTCGAAATCCGGTTCTCCGAGTTCGAGATGGATGATGTTGCGGCCTTTAGCCTCGAGCGCTCTGGCGCGCGCCAAAAGATCGAACGCGGATTCAATTACGAGACGGTTGACCCGTCCGGCAAGCTGCATACCTCAAGTGTGAACGATGCCAAAAAACGAAACGGGAACCTTGCGGTTCCCGTTTGTCGTGTCGATCGTGTTCGACCCTGGAGTTGTGACTAGTTGGTCCCCTTCGCATCGGGGCAACCTCAGTATAACGTGCGAGGTTAACTGACCTTTTCGGCGATGGATTTGGCTTGTACGAACTGCAGCAGGTAATCGGGTCCGCCGGCTTTAGAATCGGTGCCTGACATGTTGAAGCCACCGAACGGGTGAGCTCCGACCATGGCGCCGGTGCATTTGCGGTTTATGTAGAGGTTACCGACAAAGAACTGCCGTTTGGCCTGCTCGATCTTCTTGGGATCCCTGGTAAACACAGCGCCGGTCAGACCGTATTCGGAGTCGTTGGCAAACTCGAGCGCCTGGTCGAAATCCTTTGCTTTGGTGACGGCGAGCACGGGGCCGAAGATTTCCTCCTGGAAGATACGTGCTTCCGGCTTGATATCGGCAATGACGGTCGGCTTGATGAAAAAGCCTTCGCCCTCGGCCGGTTCACCGCCGGTGACGAGCCTGCCTTCTTGCTTGCCGGTTTCGATGTACTTGAGAATCGAATCCTTGGCGCGAGCGTTGATCACGGGGCCCATGTAGTTCTGCAACTGATCGGAAGGACCGATCGTCAGGGATTCGGCTCTGGCTTTCAGCTTGTCGAGGAACTCGTCGTAAACGGCCTCGTGAACGATTGCGCGGGAGCACGCCGAGCACTTCTGTCCCTGGTAGCCGAAGGCCGAATAGAGGACCCCGAGGACGGCCTGATCAAGATCGTAGTCGCGATCGACGACGATCGCGTCTTTGCCGCCCATTTCAGCGACGACCCGTTTGATCCAGCGCTGGCCTTTGGGCGTTTTGGCGGCCAGTTCGTTGATGTGAAGACCGACATCACGCGAGCCAGTGAAGGACACGAAGCGGGTGTGCGGATGCGAAACGAGAATGTCGCCGATGAGCCCGCCGCTGCCGGTGAGCAGTGAAAAGGCCTTGGCCGGAATGCCGGCCTGGAGCATGGCTTCGGCGAATTTAGCAGCTATGGTTGGGGTGTCGCTCGAGGGCTTGATCACGACCGTATTGCCGGTGACCAGGGCGGCGACGGTCATGCCTAAGAGAATGGCCAGCGGGAAGTTCCATGGCGGAATGACGATCCCGACACCGAGGGGCAGATAAACCATCTCGTCGCGTTCGCCTGAGAGTTGCACGAGCGGATCCGGATTTGCCAGCTCCAGCGCCTGGCGGGCGTAGAACTCGCAGAAATCGACGGCTTCGGAGACATCGGCTTCGGCTTCAGCCCAGGTCTTGCCGGCTTCTACGACCAGCCAGGCATCGAACTCGTACTTGCGTTCGCGAATGATCTCGGCGAGGCGCAACAGATACTCGGCGCGCTCTTCGACCGGTGTTGCCGCCCAGGTTGGGAAGTAGGAATACGCCGCTTCCACAGCATCGCGGGCGTCCTGTTCGGATCCTTTGTGATGAACCCCGACCACTTCGGAGGGCTTCGACGGATTCACCGACTCGAGCTTGTCGGTCGATCGCCGCCGTTCGCCGGCGACGAGAAGCTCGTATTCCTTTCCAAATTCGGCGCGCACTTTGGCGAGCGCTTTGCGGATCGATTCAGCCGCATCGGGGCGTGTGAAATCGGTGTAGGGCTCGTTGACGAAGGGAGCCAACGAGGACGGTGACGTAGTAGCAACAGCCATGTTTATGTGCCTCTCTTCGATGCACTGCCGGAACGGTTAGATACGGTCCTCGATGGTCTTTTCGGCGATGCGGCGGCCCCGTTCAAAGAGCTCGGCGGTCTCTTCGGCGATCTCGCGCCCGCGCTCATAGAGCTCGCGGCCGCGGGCTACAACGTCCTGGCTGGATGCGAGTATGGTCTTCCGGCCTTTGTCGGCCTGCTTCTTGAGCGTTTTCCTAGTACCCTCACCCGATTGCGGCGCCATGAGTATAGCGACTGCCGCGCCGAGAACTGCACCGCCGATGAACCAGGCTACTACCGCGCCACGATTTTCGCGTTCCAAGTTGTTTCCTCCGTACTCATTCTATGCACTCGGGAAACTAACTGCACGAGCAGGACTTGCCAGTTAATGGAAGGTGGTTAGTTGAACGTGATCGCCATCCGTTGAGAACGTGAGAAGGCCTCGCTGGTCCGTTCTGAAAACGGCTACGTGATGGTCGGCTAAGCGCGCGAGTACGTCGGGATGCGGATGGTGGAACTGATTCTTGTAGCCGTCGGAGATGAGGGCGAAGCGCGGGCTCACAGCGGCCAGGAAGTCTTCGGAAGACGATGTCCTGCTGCCATGGTGGCCCACTTTGAGGAGCGTAACAGGGCGGAGCAGGCCGCTCTGGACCATATCGCTTTCGGTCTGCCGCTCGGCGTCTCCGGTGAGAAGGATGCTGCGGCGTTTATACGTGATCTCGAGTACCAGGGAGTCATTGTTGTTCGCCGTATCGCCCGGCAGATAAGCGGGCGAAGGAGCTAGTACGCGGATCTGTGTTCCTCCGATCTGGATTGTGCCCGAGGCACGGGTGAGGGGCCGGATAACAACCCCAGCGCTCTTTGCGTGCTGCCGGACGTTGCTCCATTCCTGGCTTTCCGGTTCGGCGCCGATCCAGAGCTGGCGGGGATGAAAGTCGTCGAGGATGGCGGGGAGCCCGCCCATGTGGTCGGAATGGCCGTGGGTCAGGACGGCGTAGTCGAGATGCCGGATCCGACGGCTCCACAGATAAGGAGCGACGACGTCTTCACCCATGTCGATCTGAGGTTTTCTGGCCATGCGTTCAGCGCCCGGAAAGCCGCCCGCGTCGACCAGCATGGTTTCGCCATCGGGAAAGGCAACGAGGAGGCTGTCGCCCTGGCTCACATCGATGACAGAGAGTTCGAGAGTGCCCGATTTCAGCTGCGGCTTCCAGGGCTGCCAGCAGATGAGGCCGAAGAACCCGAGCGCGCACGCCAGTGCCGGAGAAATGAGAAGCCGTCTTCTACGGATCGCATAAGCGAGTAGGACAAGCGATGCGGAGAACGCGACCCCGAGCCATACGGGCAGGGCCGCGAGGCGCCAAGCGGGTTCGAAATTGGCGTGCCAGCCGGCGATCCATTCGGCGCAGACCAGCAGTTCGCGGGTGGCCCAGGCAAGGATGTGCGAGCCGGTGAAGATGCAGGTGAAGCCGAGCGGCACAACCAGGGAGAGCAAAGGAATGATGACGATGTTGGCCGAGAGCCCGGTAATCGAGAGGCGGTGAAAGTAACTGATCATCGGGAGTGCCAGGCCGAACTGGACGCAACCCGAGACGATGACGGCGTCACAGACAAAGGCGGCGAGCAGTGCGGCGCGCGCGACCAGGAACAGAGAAGTTGCTTCGGACAGGCGAGTCCAGGCACGCAGGGTGCGCGCGAGCAGCCGTAACTCTACGCGCCACTGGCCGGCTGCGGCCGACACCTGTGGATCGTAGCGGACCTGGTCGAAGTTGTTGACCGACTCGCGCAGGGGTTCGGTGGTGCGCTCCATAAGAGGAATGGCAAAGGCTGCGATAGCGGCTGCCGAGAGGAACGAGAGCTGAAAGCTGGGGTCGAACAGCTCATCGGGTGCGAAGGCGAGATAGGCGATACCGACGGCAGCGAGTATGTTCAGGATGCGCGTGCGCCGGAAGCAATAGCTGGCGACAAGAAAGAGAGTGAAGCCGCCAGCGGCGCGAACGACGGGCGAGCTGAGGCCGGAGATGAAGGCGTAGAGCCAGCTCGCGACGGTGGCGACGCCCAGGGCGGGGACGCGGCGGAACCGCAGGAGCTTCAGGAGCAGGAGCAGGCTGAAAGCGAGGACTGAGACATGCTGCCCGGAGATCACCAGGGCATGGTAGGTGCCGGTGACGCGGAAGTCGCTGGTCCAGCGGCGGTCGACGCCGCTGGTTTCGCCGAGCAGAGTGGCTTGCAGGAGGGCGACTGTATGGGGGTCGTCCGGATAGAGAGCGCGGATGCGTTCGAGAGCCCAGGTACGGACGCGATAGAGCGCCGCGATAGCGGAAGAGCCGCAGGATCCGGACAGCACACGAATGTCTGACGGAGTGGAAACCGCGCCGGACCAATAGATGCGCTGGGCGGCGAGGTAAGCAGTGTAGTCGAAGGCATCAGGGTTGCCGAAGTTGCGGGGTAAGCGGACCTTGGCTGCGGCTTCAATTTTCTGGCCATAGTCGAGGGGCAGGTTAGCCTCGGCTTTGAGGTTGACGGAGACCCGGACGGCGGCTTTCGGGGCGAGGTTGAGGGTGAACTGTTCGCGATGGGGAGAGAAGACGGGCGGGTTGGTGACGCAACCGGTGAGGAGCACGGGCTCGCCGTCATCGGCATCGAGCTTGGGGGCGGGTCCCTGGCGATGGAGAACCTGGGTCGCAATGCCTCCCAAAGCCAGGCACGTGCATACGGCGGCGAGTCTGGCATGGGGCTTAGCGGGAGGGCGGAAGGTCAGGGCGAGCGCGGCGAGTGCGATGGCCGAGGGGACCCACAGGTCGGGTAAGGAGAAGTACAAGAAGTGGGCGAGGAGGATTCCGGCAGCCAAGGCTGCGAAGGGCAACAGCAAGGGTTCTCGGCGCACGAAAGGTTAGTGGGTCCGAGCCCCGGTTCGCTCTCCGCTGTCGATTTCGCTTGGGTTCGTACCCCGTTAAAAAAAAGCAGTCACGAGCAGTCGGTTCGAACGAGCGAAAAGGAGGCTCGGCGGTTCGGTCACAGAGATATGCAATTGTGATTGTGCCTGTTTTTTGAATCACTTGCGGAGATTTTGAAGGATGCCGGAAAAGGCCTGCTGCGACCATGGCTGCGGGGGAAACAGGTGCAAGAGGGACATTTTGGGCACAATTTCGGTGCAAAAAAGAGGGTTTCCAAGGCGAAACCGGGGCGAAAACAGGGCAATTTTGGCGGTAATAACACCCGTTTGGACTGATCGTTTCGGCCGCAGCTTAGGGGGTTGGAGGTTCGTCGTAGGGGACGAGGCGGTCAGCGGGTACGGACCAATCGGCGTGGGGGGTGACGGTATTCGGGTCCAGCTCAACCTTGTACCAGCCGTGGACAAGAGCGTGCGGACAGATCACTCTTCCGGTTAAACCATGCAGCAGCCTGGCACTGCCTATCTCCCTGACCGCGAGTATGCGAACGCGGTCGCCAGGACTATGCGTCCGGGCCAAATATCGAATGTATACCATCGCGCCCCACCTGATTGCGGCGACGCTTTACCGGCAATCAGAAACTAATGAGTGGTTGCGGTTGCAGGCTCAAAACCATCACATCCGCTCACAGCGGTTACCTTCAAATGCAATGGCGCGTGCTTCGGGTGACCGCAATCTTCGAGAAAATCCTCCGGTGCTTTCTGCTGCGAGCGGATTTGCGTGAGATCACTCGCTATATGGCCTTCTCCGAAATGTGAGCACAGACCGCATTGACCTTCGTGGACTTGTAGCATGATTCTTTCTCCTGAGGTTATGAGAGCGGCAGCAGCCTGGACGGTTACGAATCACGAACCGACCTGAGCGGTCCTATATCGAGGAGGCGCCGGCAACTACGGGGTCCGAGCAAACAGACGAGACATCGCGCAGGCCAGCAAAGCACCGGCAAGAAGCGGCGGCCCGTGGATATCTCTCTCAAAACTCAGAATTGCCGCCCCGATCAGAAGCAATACGCCCCCGACTTTGCCCTGGACGGAGGTCCCCAGGAGCCGGAACGCAAGAGCTCCCAAGAGTCCCGCTCCCGCGACAGACGCACCCGCTCCGGACGGTTGCCAGGCAAATCCGGCGACTTCTCCCACGAAACCGCAGATCAGATACAACGCCAGGAGGCGGCCGGCTCCGAACATCGCTTCCACCAAGACGCCCAGGATCAGGATTGCCGGAAAGTCAAAGGCGATCTGTCGCCAGCCGTCCGAATGCACAAAGAGCGGGGTGATCAAGCGCCACCATTCGTGTTTCGTGAGGGCGGCGGGCGTTCGCTCTAACGCACTTAGGAGGTGGGGGAAGACAAATTGCAGAGAAGTGAATAATCCGGTCAGGGAAAGAATGCTTAGTGTGGAAAGCGGCAGCTGTGCCGGTACGCTTCTATAGCGGCTGTTCTGCAATTCAAATCCGGAGCTATCGGCCGCACGGCGAGGTCAAGACAAGTTCAGTTCTCGATCCAAACGATGTTTTAAAAACGGGGAATTGCGTCGTTTGATGGCGGGCAGAGAGAGGGTGTGGCGCCGTTCTCGATGCTGGAGAAAGGGCAATCGCCTTTTCTCCAGCATCAGATCACATCAGGCGTTACGCCTTTGCAGACACAGAACTCAAGTTTGGCTTCTTGCTCTGCCGGTGTGCGGTCTTCTTTCCGATCGCGTCCTTGTCCTCTAATACGGCCTCCTGGAGGATAGGTGCTGAAATCACGGTGAGCAGATGATCGGCCGCTTCTTCTTCACCTAGAATGTGCGTGAGAAGGTGCGTGACCTCGGTTTCTCCGGCGAGCCGGGCGAGACTGCGAACGTTGCCATAGCCCGCAATTTCGTAGTGCTCAACCCTCTGCGCGGAAGCCACGAGTGCGATGTCAGCGAATAAGGGTTCCTTCCCGGCGCCTTCTTCGATCGTTTCTTCACCCTCCGCAACCAGGCCCATCATGGCCTTACAGGGTTTGGGCTGGGCCTTTTCACCAAGCAGATCGAAGGCTTTCTTCAATCGGTCGACGTGGCCTTCGGTCTGAACCAGATGCTTTTCAAACGCCTCTTTCAGTTTCGGGTTATGTGCGGCTTTCGCCATCTTAGGAAGAGCCGCGAGAAGCTGCCCTTCGGCATGCAATAAGTCTTGTAGTTCCTCGACGAGGAGTTCTTTAAGTTGTGCCATGTTTTATTTCTCTACTTGATGCTTAGATTTTTGGGTAGAACCATTTGAACCGGCTGCGGCGGGCGCCCGTTCCCCGGTGAGTTCCGATTCCGCCGGTGAGAAGGCCGGATTGTTTACCATCACCCAATCGCCTCCGGTGTTCCACGGCCCTTCGGCATCTGTCTCGCCGCGATCGCCAGTGCCAGTCGAATCATTGAAGAACTCATCCACCAGACCTGGGGTTGGAGGAATGCGACCGATGGAGAAAGCAGGTTTCCCCATGCTTTCCAGCGCAGCTGTGAAAGCCTTCATATGGGTGATCTCACGGGTCATCAGGAATTGCAGTGCATCGAGTGAGCCCTGATCGTCGGTAAAGTTCATGAGCCGTTCGTAGACGATTTTGGCTCGCGCCTCGGCGGCAATGTTGCTGCGCAGATCAACATCGAGCTCGCCGGTAATTTTCAGATAATCGGCTGTCCACGCGCTTCCCATCGAGTTATAGAGGTTGACACCCCCGCCGCCGGCGATGGCGATGAGCGGATCAGCATGGGCGGCATGCCGATCAGATTTTGTAGGCTTCAGATGCATGCGGGCCAGAGTGCCGACTACCTCCAGATGGCTAAGCTCTTCTGTGCCGATATCCATCAGTAAATCTTTGCGTTCCGGGTCATCGCAATTCAATCCTTGGATGGAATATTGCATGGCGGCAGCGAGTTCCCCGTTAGCCCCACCGAACTGTTCGAGAAGCATATTGCCGAATTGCGGATCAGGTACGCCGATATGCACGGTATACATGAGTTTTTTAATATGGTGGTACATAAGCATCTAAAGTTTACGGCATTATTGAAGCAAAAACAGGCGTATTTGGTATATATACGGGCGGAGTTGACCGGGTGTAAAGTACCACTTGGGGTCCCGAAAATTGGCGTTGGAGGGAGTTAATAAGGGGAGATTGCCACGGCGGTCCGAATCTGAACTGACGGTCCGCAGACCGGATACGCGCCCGGTTTAAAGGGGCCGGCAGGGGAGTGAGTCAGTTGACTTTCGCTGGTACTGGTGTACACTAAAAAAGTTTGGCGAGTTGATTCTTCGGCCTCCGTGCTACCGTGCCTGAAGAGGATGAACCGGGTATTTCTGGCGGTTCGTGCTCATGATAGGCATCCGGCCGGAAGTCGGGCCCCGCTGTTAGACCAATAAGCTTCGATCTTAATAGGCTGGAGTGACGTTGGACCTTAGCATGGGCCAATACCCGAAGTAGTTACCCTCGCGTTTTGGGGCTGGTGAAATACGCTATATCGGCCTCCTGGCAAAAGCAGCTGAGTGCAGAAGTTTCGTGCTCGAGCCTGCAGGGAAGACCCAAGTTTTGATTTCGCCCGCATGAACAATGCGGGTAACACAGTTTAGAAGAAAGACATTCGTGTGCGGCGGACGGCCTTTAAGGGTGCTGTCTGGCTGTCTGCGATCGAAGGAGATGCAGCGGAACGGTAGCGATTACCGTCCACCGCGCTCAGTAAAGCATGCCGACGTTCAATCAACTGGTGCGCAAGGGGCGCAAGGCGACCCGGTACAAGACCGCGAGTCCGGCGCTGCAGGCTTGCCCGCAGCGGCGGGGAGTCTGCACGCGTGTGTACACGACGACGCCGAAGAAGCCGAATTCGGCGCTTCGCAAGGTGGCTCGTGTGCGGCTGACGAACGGGATCGAGGTCACAACCTACATCCCTGGTGTCGGGCATAACCTGCAGGAGCACTCGATCGTGCTGATCCGAGGCGGCCGTGTGAAGGATCTGCCGGGCGTTCGCTATCACGTGGTGCGAGGCACTCTCGACACGGCGGGTGTGGCGAACCGTAAGCAGGGGCGTTCGAAGTATGGCGCCAAGCGGCCGAAGGGTGGAGCCGCAGCTGCGCCGACCAAGGGCAAAAGGTAGAGGGGATTAGAAGGATATGCCGCGAAGAAGACGTCCTGAACCGAGGGAAGTGATTCCGGATCCGCTGTATAACTCGACGCTGGTCGAGAAGTTCGTGAATTCGATGATGTGGGATGGCAAGAAGACCACCGCCCAGAGGATCTTCTACGAGGCCATGGAGACGCTGCGGGAGCGCTCGGGCGACGACCCTTTGAAGGCCTTCAAGAAGGCGGTTGAGAACGTGAAGCCGGTGCTGGAAGTGAAGACACGCCGGGTAGGCGGAGCGAATTACCAGGTGCCGATCGAGGTGGGACAGAACCGCCGGATCAGCCTGGCGCTGCGCTGGTTGATTGGAAATGCCCGGTCGCGGCCGGACAAGAGCATGGCCGACAAGCTGGCGAACGAGTTGAACGATGCCTCCAATATGCGTGGGGGCGCAGTGAAGAAGAAGGACGATGTGCACCGCATGGCAGAGGCCAACAAGGCTTTTGCGCATTATCGCTGGTAATGATTTGTTGTTTTGAAGTGAGTTAAAGCTATGCCTCGCACAGTACCGTTAGACAAAATGCGCAATATCGGCATCATGGCGCACATTGATGCCGGTAAGACCACTACGACCGAACGCATCCTCTATTACACCGGCCGTACGCACAAGATCGGTGAAGTGCACGAGGGCACGGCCACCATGGACTGGATGGCGCAGGAGCAGGAGCGCGGGATCACGATCACGTCAGCTGCGACGACATGCCAGTGGCACGACGTGACGATCAACATCATCGATACACCGGGGCACGTGGATTTCACGGCCGAGGTGGAGCGCAGCCTGCGCGTGCTCGATGGAGCGTGCGCGGTGTTTGACGCGGTGGCGGGTGTGCAGCCGCAAACGGAAACGGTGTGGCGCCAGGCGGACAAGTATGGTGTGCCGCGCATTTGTTTCATCAACAAGATGGACCGGGTGGGCGCGGATTTCTTCTTCTCGGTTCGGACCATTGTGGACCGGCTGAGCGCGCGTCCGGTGCCGATTCAGCTGCCGGTGGGCGCGGAAGACCAGTTCAAGGGCGTGATCGACCTGGTGAAGATGAACGCGCGGATCTGGCGCGACGAGACGCTGGGCGCGAAGTACGACGACGTGGAGATCCCGGCCGACCTGGTTGACAAGGCCAAGGAATACCGGGATCAGCTGATCGAAGCGGTTTCGGAATCCGACGATGTACTGATGGAGAAGTACATCGAGGGGCAGGCGATCACGGAAGCGGAACTGCAGGCAGGGATTCGCAAGGCAACGATCGCGCAGAAGATTTTCCCGGTGATCTGCGGCTCTTCGTTCAAGAACAAGGGCGTGCAGAACCTGCTTGACGCGGTGGTGGACTATCTACCTTCGCCGCTCGATGTGCCGCCGATTAAGGGTGTCGCGGTCGACAACCCGGAGGAATTGCTCGAGCGGAAGGCCAGCGATGCGGAGCCGTTTTCGGCGCTGGTGTTCAAGATCATGACGGACCCGTTTGTGGGGCAGCTGTGCTTTATCCGGGTGTACTCGGGCAAGCTGAACGCGGGCGAATCGATCTACAACGTGACCAAGGGCCGGCGCGAGCGCGTGGGCCGTTTGGTGAAGATGCACGCCAACAAACGCGAGGAGATCCAAGAGATTCTCGCGGGCGACATCTGCGCGGCGGTGGGCTTGAAGCAAGTTGTGACGGGCGATACGATCTGCGACGAAGACAAGCCGATCCTGCTCGAGTCGATTGTGTTTCCTGCGCCGGTGATTCAGCTCGCGATCGAGCCGAAGACCAAGGCGGACCAGGAGAAGCTGGGCGTGGCGATCAACAAGCTCGCGACGGAAGATCCGACGCTGCATGTATCGACGGACCCGGAGACGGGCCAGACGATTCTCGCCGGAATGGGCGAGCTGCACCTTGAGATCATCGTCGACCGGATGCAGCGCGAGTTCAACGTCGGGGCGAATGTCGGCAAACCGCAGGTGGCGTATCGGGAGACGATCCGGCAGCGTTCGGAAGCCGATTACACGCACAAGAAGCAGACCGGCGGCAGCGGACAGTATGCGCGGGTGAAGCTGCGGGTGGAACCGGACATGGAAAAAGACTTCGAGTTCGATAACGAAGTCAAGGGCGGCAACATTCCTAAGGAATTCATTCCGGCGATCGAAAAGGGCGTGGTGGAAGCGCTCGAGGGTGGCATTCTGGCGGGCTATCCGCTGAACAACATCCGGGTAACGGTATTCGACGGCGATTACCACGAAGTGGACTCGTCTGAAATGGCGTTCAAGATCTGCGGCTCGATCTGTTTCAAAGAAGCGGCCGCCAAGGCGAAGCCGGTGCTGCTCGAACCCGTGATGCGGGTGGAAGTAACGGTTCCGGAAGAGTACATGGGATCGGTGAACGGCGACCTGATTTCGCGCCGGGGACGGCTCGAGGGTACCGAGATCGCGGGCGGAACGCACATCATCAAGGCGATGGTGCCGCTTTCCGAGATGTTCGGCTACGCGACGGAGCTTCGTTCGCGGACGCAGGGACGGGGAAGCTTCACGATGCACTTCGGGCAGTACGAAGAAGTGCCGCGCAATTTGGCAGAAGAGATCATTAACCGCAATAAGGGCGGAATCGCAACCAAGTAGAGGCGAGTCAGGAGAACAGCATGGGGAAAGAGAAATTTGACCGCAGCAAGCCGCACGTAAACATCGGGACGATCGGGCACATCGATCACGGCAAGACGACATTGACGGCGGCGATCACGAAGACGCTATCGAAGCACAATCCGAAGAACAAGTTTCGGAGCTTCGATTCGATCGACAATGCACCGGAAGAGAAGGCGCGCGGGATCACGATCGCGGTGGCGCACGTGGAGTATGAGACGGCGAACCGTCACTATGCGCACGTGGATTGTCCGGGACACGCGGATTACATCAAGAACATGATCACCGGTGCGGCGCAGATGGACGGTGCAATCCTGGTGGTGGCGGCAACGGACGGACCGATGCCGCAGACGCGCGAGCACATTCTGCTGGCGCGGCAGGTAGGCGTGCCGTACATCGTGGTGGCTCTGAACAAGGTCGACATGGTGGACGATCCGGAACTGCTCGAGCTGGTGGAGCTCGAAGTACGGGAGCTGCTTTCGAAGTATCAGTTTCCGGGCGACGATCTGCCGGTGGTGAAGGTGAGCGCGCTTGGGGCGTTGAACGGGGACACGAAGTGGGAAGCCTCGGTCGACGAGCTGATGGCGAAGGTGGACGAATACATTCCGCTGCCGGAGCGAGCGATCGACAAGCCGTTTCTGATGCCGATTGAAGATATTTTCTCGATTCAGGGCCGCGGCACGGTGGTGACGGGGCGTATCGAGAAGGGGATCTGCAAGGTCGGCGAGGAAATGGAGATCGTCGGGTTCCAGGATACGCGGAAGACGGTGGTGACGGGCGTCGAGATGTTCAAGAAGCTGCTCGACGAAGGCCGGGCGGGGGACAACGTAGGCCTGCTGCTGCGCGGTATTGAAAAGAACGACGTCGAGCGCGGGCAGGTGATTGCGAAGCCTGGCACGATCAAGCCGTACAAGCGGTTCAAGGGTGAAGTGTACGTGTTGTCGAAGGAAGAAGGCGGGCGGCACACACCGTTCTTCAATGGCTACCGGCCGCAGTTTTACTTCCGCACGACAGACGTGACGGGTGTGGCGAAGCTGCCCGAAGGCATGGAAATGGTGATGCCGGGCGACAACGTGTCGGTGGAAGTCGAGCTGATCACGCCGGTGGCTATGGACAAGGGACTGCGCTTCGCGATTCGCGAGGGCGGCAGAACAGTCGGCGCCGGAACCGTGACGGAGATTCTGAGCTAGCAGCAGCGAGAGTGACGGCCGCGAGCGGGCGCGATGGATGCGCCCGCCTAGCGGCCGAGAAGAGACGAGAAGAAATGAAAGAACGCATTCGCATTCGACTGAAAGCTTATGACCACCGTGTGCTCGATCAATCGACGGGCGACATTGTGGACACGGCGAAGCGGACCGGCGCGACGGTAGCCGGCCCGATTCCGCTACCGACGCTGAAGAACCGGTACACGGTGCTGCGATCGCCGCACGTGGATAAGAAGTCGCGCGAGCAGTTCGAGATTCGTACGCACAAGCGGCTGCTCGACATATTGGAGCCGACGCAGGACACGGTGGACGCCTTGATGAAGTTGGATCTGGCGGCCGGCGTGGACGTGGAAATCAAGGCGTTCGGGAAGAAGTAGAGAAGGTTAGGGCCAGGGTAGGAAGCGCATGAGTCCAGGAATTCTAGGCAAAAAAATCGGCATGACACAGGTGTTCAATGCGGACGGGCAGGTGGTGCCTGTGACGCTCGTGAAAGCGGGGCCATGTGTGGTGACGCAGCGTAAGACTCCGGCTACGGACGGGTACGACGCGGTGCAGATGGGGTTGGTGGAATACGCCAAGAAGCCGAACAAGCCGATGGCAAAGCACCTGGCGAAATCGAACGCGGAAGGTGTGCGGTACCTGCGCGAGTTTCACCTGGGCCAGGGGACGGGCGATCTGAAGCAGGGCGACCGGGTGCTGGCCGAAGAGTTCAAGCCGAGAGACGTCGTGGACGTGATCGGGACGAGCAAGGGACGCGGGTTTGCTGGTGTGGTGAAGCGGCACCACTTTCGAGGCGGCGACGCGACGCACGGCTCGATGTTTCATCGGGCGCCCGGATCGATCGGCGGATCTTCATTTCCGTCGCGCGTGTTTCCCGGCATGAAGATGGGCGGCCAGATGGGAACCGACCAGGTGACGGTGCGGAACCTGGAGATCGTCAGTGTGGACACCGACGATAACGTGATTGCGGTAAAGGGTGCGATTCCCGGGCCGAACGGCGGCTACGTGGTGGTTCGCCGGGCCAAGAGGTAAGGGAAGAGAAGATGCCGAGTGTAGATATTATCGACCTGAACAATACGGCCGTGGGCTCGATTGAGCTTTCGGATGCGGTGTTTGGCGCCGAGGTCAACGAAGCGCTGCTGTACGAGGCAGTACGGCAATACACGGCTGCGCGGCGTTCGGGAAGCGCATCGACGAAGACGCGTCACGAAGTGTCGGGGTCGGGCAAGAAGTTGTGGAAGCAGAAGGGAACCGGGCGGGCGCGCATGGGCTCGATCCGTTCGCCTCTGTGGCGGCACGGCGGGACGGTACACGGGCCGCAACCGCGGAGCTACGAGTACAAGCTGCCGCGCAAGATGGTGCTGGGCGCACTGCGGTCGGCTTTATCGGCGAAGCTGCGGGACGGCGAACTGCGGATCGTGCGGGCGTTCGAATTAGCCGACCACAAAACGAAGAGCATGGTGGGTGTGCTCGGCAAGCTCGAGGCAAAGAAGACGGTGCTGCTGGTGGAAGTAGGCGACAACCAGAATCTCCACCGGGCTTCGCGCAATTTGCCGGGGATCAAGCTGGTGCCGACCAAGGACGTAAGCGTTTACGACCTGCTGAAGTATCAGGAAGTGTTGATGACTGAAACTGCGGCGCGGAAGCTTTCGGAGGCATTGGCGTAATGAATGTGTATGATGTGATCCGGCGGCCGCTCATCACCGAGAAGGGCCATACCAAGCGGGAAGCGGAGCGCACGCTGTGCTTCGAGGTGCATCCGGAAGCGAACAAGATCGAGATCAAGCAAGCGGTCGAGACGGTGTTCCGGGTGAAGGTAGCGGACGTACGGACGAGTAATTACGTGGGGAAGCTGCGGCGGCGTGGCCGCTTCAGCGGCTATGCGTCCGACTGGAAGAAGGCGTATGTACGCCTGGCGGAAGGGCAGAAAGTGCCCGAGTACGCGGAGATATAGAGAATGCCCATCAAGAGTTTTAAGCCATTCACGCCGACGCGGCGCTTCCAGACGTACCTGACGCGGGAAGAGATCACGAAGGACCGGCCGGAGAAGTCGCTGGTCGAGGGAAAGAAGCGGACGGGCGGCCGGGATGCGAGCGGACGGACGTCGAGCCGGTTTATCGGGGGCGGCGCGAAGCAAGCTTACCGGGTGATCGACTTCAAGCGGGACAAGAACGCGGTACCAGCGAAGGTGGCGGCGATCGAGTACGATCCGAACCGCTCGGCGCGGATTGCGCTGCTCCATTATACGGATGGCGAGAAGCGCTACATCATTTGCCCGGTAGGACTCGAAGTGGGGCGAATGGTGAGTTCGGGGCCGGAGGCAGACATTCTGATCGGCAACGCGCTGCCCTTGAAGAATATTCCAGCCGGTACGGTGGTGCATAACATCGAGCTGCGGCCGGGCAAAGGCGGCCAGATGGCGCGCTCGGCGGGAGCGCAGGCGCAGCTGGTTTCGAAAGAAGGCGGAATTGCGCTTTTGAAACTGCCTTCGGGCGAAGTGCGGCGCGTGCCGGTGGAGTGCATGGCGACGGTCGGGCAGGTCGGCAATGTGGAGCACGAAAATGTGTCGCTCGGTAAGGCGGGGCGCTCGCGGTGGCTGGGAAAACGGCCGCATAACCGCGGTGTTTCGATGAACCCGGTGGACCACCCGCATGGCGGCGGCGAAGGCAAGACGTCGGGCGGACGGCATCCGGTGACGCCGTGGGGACAGCCGACGCGCGGATTCAAGACACGGAATAACAAGCGCACGGACCGGTGGATTGTGACCCGGAAGGCGAAGAAGCGCTAAGCGCGGTAAGCGAAGGAAAAAGCAATGAGTCGATCGCTCAAAAAGGGACCGTTCACAGATGACCACCTGATCAAGAAGGTGGAGACGTTGAACACCAACAATCAGAAGCAGGTGGTGAGGACGTGGTCACGCCGCTCGACGATCGTGCCCGACTTCATCGGCCATACGCTCGCGGTGCATAACGGGAAGAAGTTTATTCCGGTTTATGTGACGGAGAACATGGTGGGCCACAAGCTGGGTGAATTTTCGCCGACGCGGACGTTCAAAGGGCATGCCGCGAAGGCAACCGAGAAGGGGGCGCGGTAATGGCGGACCTGAACGGGAACCTGGCAAAGGCCGAGGCGCGCTACCTGCGGGTATCGCCGCAGAAGGCGCGGCTGGTAGTGGACATGATACGCGGGCTGCAGGCGGGCGACGCGATCAACATTCTGGGCGCGGTGAATAAGCGGATTGCGCCGGCGGTAGAGAAGGTGCTGCGCTCGGCGATCGCGAATGCGGAGAGCAAGTCGCAGGACGTGGATGTGGACCGCTTGTTTATCAGCGAGGCGTATGTGAACGAAGGTCCGCGGCAGAAGCGGATCCGGCCGGCTCCGATGGGCCGCGCCTACCGGTATCAGAGACGGATGGCGCATATTGTTGTGAAACTCGGCGAACGTGCCGAGGCGGCGGAAGAGGAATAGGGTATGGGGCAAAAGGTACATCCGTACGGCTTTCGACTAGGTGTAACGAAGACCTGGCGCTCGCGCTGGTTTGCGAAGCAGGATTACTCGAAGCTGCTGCATGAAGATCTGGAGCTAAAGGAATCGCTGCTGGCGCGGTTAAAGGCAGCGGGCGTGAGCTCGATCGAAGTGGACCGGCCGGGCAACAAACTGCGGATCACGATCCGGACATCGCGTCCGGGGATCATCATCGGACGCAAGGGCGCGGAGATCGAGAAGCTTAAAGGCGATCTGGCGAAGAAGACGAAGCGCGAAGTATTCATCGATATTCAGGAAGTGCACCGGCCGGAGCTGGATGCGCAGCTGGTATCGGAATCGATTGCCCTGCAGCTCGAGAAGCGCGTGGCGTTCCGGCGGGCGATGCGTAAATCGGTGGACTCGGCGCTGCGGTTTGGCTGCAAGGGGATCAAGGTGCGGGTATCGGGCCGGTTGAACGGCGCGGAAATCGCACGCAGCGAGTGGTATTTGCAGGGGCAGCTGCCGCTGCACACGTTGAGAGCGGACATCGATTACGGATTCAGCGAAGCGTACACGACGTACGGCGTGATCGGCGTGAAGGTTTGGGTTTATAAGGGCGAGGTGATCGAGGCGGGGAACCGCCGTAACTCGCTTCGCAACGAAGGCGAACCGCGGCGCAGGCGGCGGGACGATAACAGGGATCGGGACCGAAGGCCGCCAACACAGTTTGCCGAGCCGACTGGACCGGTAGTCCAGCAGGCGCCGGGCGATCTGCCGAAGCCGGCGACATCGCCGGTGATTCCGCCACTTTCGCAGCCACAGGGTCCTTCGTGGAAGCAGAGCGCTGGGACAGCGCCCAATGCAGGCGAGGCACAGGCGCGGACAGCGGAGCCGACGGAGACGCCGGCCGCCGAGGGGACAGAGAACAAAAGCGAGTAGCCCGGTGGGGGCTCTCGGGCGACGAGGGAAATAACTGCTATGTTGATGCCGAAAAAGGTCAAGTTCCGCAAGCAGCAGCGCGGGCGTATGACGGGGAAAGCGTGGCGCGGCTCATCGATCGCGTTTGGAGAGTTCGGGCTGAAGGCGCTCGAGTGCGGCTGGGTAACGAATCGCCAGATCGAAGCGGCGCGTATTGCAATGACGCGTTTCATCAAGCGCGGCGGCAAGGTATGGATCCGGGTATTTCCGGACAAGCCGATCACGAAGAAACCGCCTGAGACTCGTATGGGCAAGGGTAAAGGCGCGCCGGAGGCGTGGGTGGCTGTGGTGAAGCCGGGCAAGATGCTGTTCGAGATGGAAGGCGTGCCGATCGACGTTGCGACGGAGGCGATGCGGCTGGCGGCGGCGAAAATTTCGGTGCCGACCAAGTTTGTTTCGCGCACGCAGTCGGCCGAAGCCGTGAAGGCGAGCTAGCGCGGGAACCGGGCAGGGAATTAGACATGAAAGCAAACAAGATTCGCAACATGGACCTGGGCGAGGTGGAGCGGCAGGCGCAGGAGAGCCAGGAGCAGTTGTTCCGGTTTCGTTTTCAGATGGGCATGGGGCAGACCGAGGGGCTGAAGAAGTACCGGAGTTTGAAGAAAGACCGGGCGCGGCTGCTAACGATCAGGACGGAAAAGGTAGCGGCGGGCGAAACGGCGGCTCCGGCCAGCGCGAAAGCGGCCTCAGGCAAGAAGAAGAAGTAAGAAGATTCAGGACGGATCAAAATGGCGGCAGCACCAGCAGGCGTGACAACCGAGAAAAAGGGTCACAAGAACGAGAAGGTGGGAGAAGTCGTTTCGACGAAGATGGCGAAGACCATTGTGGTCGAGGTGACGCGGCGCGTGCCGCACCCGGTCTATAAGCGGATCGTAAACAAGCGCAGGAAGTTTTATGCGCACGACGAACAGCAGAGCGCGCAGGTGGGCGACGTGGTGCGGATCATCGAGTGCCGTCCGTTGAGCCGATTGAAGCGGTGGGAGCTCGGCACAGTGCTGCGCAAGGCGGTACAGGTGGGCGTGGAGCATCCGGCACTGGCACAGAGTGCCGACACGCGCGAGAAGAAGACGATTAAGAAAGGGAAGTAAGCGCAGCGGCTCCTCAATTTGAGGGGCGGTGCTTAACGGAGAAACAACATGATTGGAATGCGAACGATGTTGGAGGTAGCCGACAATAGCGGCGCACGCAAGCTGCAGTGCATCTTGCCGCGCGGCGGCGACCTCGGGCTTCGCGCGGGCTTAGGCGACATCATAACGGCGAGCGTAAAGGAAGCCGCACCCGATTCCAATATCAAGAAGGGCAAAGTGGTGCGGTGCGTGGTGGTGCGGATGCGGAAAGAGACGCGGCGCAAGGACGGCACGTATATCCGGTTCGATTCGAATGCGGCGGTGCTGATCAACGAGGTCGGGGAGCCGATCGGGACGCGCGTGTTCGGGCCGGTGGCGCGTGAACTGCGCGACAAGCGTTTCATGAAGATCGTGTCGCTCGCTCCGGAGGTTCTGTAAGAGTATGCCGAAAATTGCGTATCAACGCCGTCAGGAACGCGGTGAGCTGAAGCCGCTGCGGGTAAAGATCAAGAAAGACGACATGGTGCGGGTGATTGCGGGGCGGGACAAGGGCAAGACGGGCAAGGTGCTCGAGGTGGACCGCTTCAAGCGCAAGGTGACGGTAGATGGCGTGATGATCGTGAAGCGCCACACGCGGCCGAACCCGTCGAAGCAGATCAAGGGCGGAGTGGCCGAGAAGCCGATGCCGATCGATGTTTCGAATGTGATGCTGTTGACGGCGGGCGGCATACCGACACGCGTGGGCATCAAAGTGGAGACGGTGAGCGGGAAAGTTCGCCGGACGCGCATCGCCCGTAAGGGCGGAGAAACGCTGGACAAGAAGTAAAGGGCAGCGAGGCCGTTTGGAATCGGCCGAGTAAGGGATCGGAAAGAACATGGCGAAGGACAGCGAGAAGAGCAAGGGCGGGGGCGCAGCGAAGCAGCCGGCAGCGGGTGGCGAGAAGAAGCCGCGAGCGGCCAAAGGCGGAGCAGAGGCGCAACCAGCAGCAGAGAAGGCGGCAGCACCGCGTTCGCGAAGCGGAAAAGCGCGGCTGCGGGAGCACTACAACAAGGCTGTGATTGCGGCGTTGCAGAAGGATTTCAATTACGGGAATCCGATGGCTGTGCCGAAGATCGAGAAGGTATCGATCAACATCGGGCTCGGAGAAGCGACGGGCAACAGCAAGCTGATGGATGGCGCGGTGAACGAGTTGGGTTCGATTGCCGGGCAGAAGCCAGTGGTGACGAAGGCGAAGAAATCTATTGCGGCGTTCAAGCTGCGCGAAGGCATGGCGATCGGCTGCATGGTGACGCTGCGGGGCGACCGGATGTATGAGTTTCTGGACCGGCTGATGAATGTGGCGCTGCCGCGAGTGCGCGACTTCCGGGGTGTGTCGTCGAAATCGTTCGACGGGCGCGGCAATTATACGCTCGGGCTGCGGGATCAGCTGATCTTTCCCGAGATCGATTACAACAAGGTGGAGAAGACGAAGGGCATGAACATCTCCATCACGACAACGGCGAAGACGGATGCCGAGGGGTTGGCGCTGCTGCGGCACATGGGAATGCCGTTCCGGCAGTAGTAGGACAAGAAAAGGGTTCGATGGCAACAACTGCAAAGATCGCGAAGGAAGTGAACAAGGCCGCGGAACTGGCGCGGGCGCGCAAGGACGGGACGACACCGAAGTTCCCGACACGGCTGCGAAACCGGTGCAAGAACTGCGGACGGCCGCGAGGGTATCTGCGTAAGTTCTCGCTGTGCCGGATCTGCTTCCGCAAATTTGCGCTGGCAGGTGAAGTTCCCGGCGTGACGAAAGCCAGCTGGTAAAGAGTTCAGCCGACCGGCGCCTGGAAGAACAGGCGCGGATGGTTTACAAGTTTCAAGGAATGAAAGGTGCTGAAGGGAAGTAAATGACAGCAGACCCCATTGCCGATATGTTGACGCGAGTGCGTAACGCACTGATCGCCCGCCATGCAAAGGTGGACGTACCGGCGTCTCGGCTGAAGAACGAATTGGCCCGGATTTTCAAAGAAGAGGGCTACATTCTCAATTACAAACTGACCGAAGAGGGATCGAAGAAATTCATCCGTCTGTATTTGAAGTACACGCCTTCGAACCTGCCGGTGATCTCGCGGATTGAGCGAGTGTCGCGGCCTGGGTGCCGGGTGTACGTAGGCAGCAAAGAGATTCCTCGCATTCTGGGCGGGCTTGGCATTAATATCCTGACGACTCCGAAAGGGGTGATGACAGGAGGGACGGCTCGTAAGGAAGGCGTTGGCGGAGAAGTGCTCTGCCAGATCTGGTAGGGAGCCGAGGAACACATGTCACGAGTAGGAAAGAAACCGATTCCCCTGCCCCAAGGGGTGAAGATCAGCATCGGCGAAGAGATTCAGGTCGAGGGACCGAAGGGTAAGCTGACGGTGCCGCTGCCGCAGGGTGTGCGGATCGAGCAGAAGGACGGGCACCTGGAGCTGGTTCGCGAGAACGACAGCTTTGCGGCGTTGCATGGCTTGACGCGGGCGTTGACGGCGAATGCGGTAGAAGGCGTCTCGGCGGGTTTCACGCGGGAGCTGGACATCGTGGGCACCGGGTATCGCGCGGATGTGAAGGGCAAGATAGCGACGTTCACACTTGGCTATTCGCATCCGATCGAATTTTTGCTGCCGAACGGAGTGGATCTGAAGGTAGACCGGCAGACGCATTTGATTCTGACGGGGTTCGACCGCCAGGTGGTGGGGCAGACGGCGTCGCAGATACGGGCGCTGCGTCCGCCGGATCCTTACAAGAACAAGGGCGTGCGGTACACGGGCGAGGCGCTGCGCAAGAAGGCCGGTAAGACCGGGGCGGGAGGCAAGTAAGAGATGGCCAGGGATTCCAGACGGACGATACGGACGCGGATCCACGAGCGGATCCGGAGCCGAGTGTCCGGGACGCAGGAGCGGCCGAGGCTGGCTGTTTTCCGCAGTGTGAACCACATTTACGCGCAGGTGATCGACGACGGGCAGGGGCACACATTGGTGGCCGCTGCTTCGACGGAGAAAGATCTGCGCGGCAAGGGTGGGAATATAGAAGGCGCTAAACAGATTGGCAAAGCGGTGGCGGAACGCGCCAAAGAGAAAGGCATCAACAAAGTGGTTTTCGATCGCGGTGGATATCTGTATCACGGCCGTGTGAAGGCGCTTGCGGATGCGGCCCGAGAAGCGGGCCTGGAGTTTTAATCGATGCCTGTAAGTGGAAGTGCCAAGCGTGTGGACACGCATAACCTGAACCTTAAGGAACAGGTGGTCAGTATCAACCGCGTGACGAAGGTGGTCAAGGGCGGTAAGAACATGAGCTTTTCGGCTCTGGTGGTGGTAGGCGACCCGGGCGCGAAGGTGGTTGGCTACGGGACCGGCAAGGCGAAGGAAGTGCCGTCGGCTATCAAGAAGGGCATCGAAGCAGCGAAGAAGAATCTGCGTAAAGTGAACGTGCTCGAGACGACGATCCGGCATCCGGTACTCGGACGTTTCGGCAGCGGACTGGTGCTGTTAAAGCCGGCTCCGGAAGGAACGGGCGTGATTGCGGGCGGTCCGGTGCGTGCGGTGATTCAAGCGGTAGGAATTCCGAACGTGCTGACGAAATCAATCGGCTCGCACAATGCGCACAACGTGGTTAAAGCGACGATCGATGCGCTCGAGCAGCTGTGCGACAAGGCGGCGATTGCCGATATGCGCGGGCTGCCGGTTGAGCGGCTGTAGGAAACGGGAGAGCAGGCTGAATGGCGACCGAAGGAAAGATCAAGATCAAGCTGGTGCGCAGTCCGATCTGCACGCCGCAGAAGCATAAGAACATAGTGAAGTCGCTCGGGCTTCACAAAATCAATCGGGTAGTCGAACGGCCGGATACACCGGGATTCCGCGGCATGGTTAAGAAGGTGCCGCACCTACTCGAGATTGTGAACGATTAAGTATTAGGCAACTCAGGCAACGGAAATGAATTTAAGCAATCTCCGGCCTCCCAAGGGCCAGAAGCACAAGAAGCAGCGGATCGGGCAGGGCATGGGCACGGGCCGGGGCAAGTACTCGGGGCGCGGGGCCAAGGGTGCGAAGTCGATTTCGGGCTACAGCAAGATGCGCGGCTTTGAGGGCGGCCAAATGCCGCTGCACCGGCGTTTGCCGAAACGCGGCTTCACGAATATTTTTCATAAAGACTACGCAATTGTTAACGTAGGCGCGCTCGAGAAGCTGGAAGGCGAGACGTTTACGCCTGAGTCGCTGGTCGAGAGCGGTGTGTTGAAGAAGCTTAAGGCTGGGCTAAAGATTCTGGGGAACGGGGAGCTGACACGGAAGATCAGCGTGCAGGCGCACGTGTTTTCGAAGTCGGCGCTCGACAAGATTCAGAAGGCCGGCGGTAACGCGGAAATTCTGGCGAAGAACCCCGCGAGTCCTGAAACGGAAGAGAAGTAGGCGAGCACTCCCCCGGAGGAGTGCGATAGAGACATGCAAAAGTTCATTGAAGCTTTAAGCAACATATTTCGGATCAAGGATCTCCGGAATAGAGTCGGCTTCACGTTGGCTCTGCTTGCCGTGTACAGGGTGGGTGCGTACATCCCAACTCCGGGAATCGATACGAACCGCTTTCTGGACTTCTTCACGCGGAACGCGGCGGGCGGGTTCCTAGGCTATTTCGATTTGTTCAGCGGCGGCATGCTGCGGCGCATGTCGATTTTTGCGCTCGGGATCACGCCGTATATTACGTCGTCGATCATCCTGCAGCTGTTGACGGTGGTGATTCCAACGCTCGACAAGCTACAAAAAGAAGGCGAGCTGGGGCGGCGGAAGATCACCCAATGGACGCGCTACCTGACGGTTGCGCTGGCGGTGATCCAATCGATCGGAATTGCGCTTGCGCTGCAGAATTCGGACGGCAATTTCGTCCTGCATCCCGGCTTCACGTTCATTCTGATGACGGTGCTGACGTTTACGGCGGGTTCGGCGTTCATCATGTGGCTCGGTGAGCAGATTACCGACCGTGGTATCGGCAACGGCATGTCGCTGATCATTTTCGTCGGCATCATTGTTGGCCTGCCGAATGCGATTTCGAACATTTACACGAATACGTTTGTGACGCATCAGTGGCCGGTGCCGCAGATGGTGATTATCATTGCCCTGATGGTGGCGGTGGTGGCGTTCATCGTGCTGGTGGAGCGCGGCGAGCGGCGGATTCCGGTGCAGTATGCAAAGCGGGTGATCGGGCGGCGCATGATGGGCGGCCAGTCGACGCACCTTCCGTTGAAGGTGAACGCGGGTGGTGTGATTCCGATCATCTTCGCGTCGTCGCTGCTTGCTTTACCAGCGACCGCGATGCAATTTCCGATCGTCAAGAACAGCAAGTGGCTCGGCAACATGCTTGGTTCGCTGGGCGGGGCTGAGCCGACGTATTACGTGGTTTTCATCCTACTGATCGTTTTCTTCTGCTTCTTCTACGTTTCGATCATCTTCAATCCGAGCGAAGCGGCGGACAACATGCGCAAGTACGGCGGATTTATTCCGGGCATCCGGCCCGGCAAGAACACGGCTGACTACATGGACAAGATTCTGTCGAAGATCACGGTGGTGGGCGGGCTCTACCTGGCGCTGCTTTCGATCATTCCGCAGATCATGATTCAGGGAATCCGGCTGCAGCATTTACCGGTGGTGGGGAACTTCATCGACGCGCATTTTCCGCGCTGGCTGCTGGACGGGCTGGGGGTGAATTTCTTCTTCGGAGGAACTTCGCTGCTGATCGTGGTGGGCGTGGCGATGGACACGGTGAATCAGATCGAAGCGCAGTTGATTATGCGGCACTACGAAGGATTTACACCGCGCGCCGGGCGTATTCGGGGACGCCGCAGTTCGACCAGCTAGGTCCTTTGCCATTGGGTTTGCCGCTCACATCACGGTTAGCGCCTGCAGTCATCCTGTTCGGTTCGCCGGGTTCCGGTAAGGGAACGCAGGCCAAGCTGCTCAAGGCGTCGCTCGGGGCGCCGCATATCTCGACAGGAGACATGTTGAGGACGCACATCGGGCTGCGGGATGACATCGGGCAGAGAGCGGAGCAGCTGATCCGGGCGGGGAAGCTGGTACCGGATGAACTGGTGAACGAGCTGGTGAACAAGCGGCTCAAGGAGCCGGACGCGAGGGCGGGAATTATTCTGGACGGCTACCCGCGAACGATCAACCAGGCGGGGGTTTTGCTCAAGCTGCTAGACGCGAGTGGATTCCGGCCTGCCGTGGTACACTTAATGGTTGACTACGACCAAATCGTAGCTCGTCTAAGTGGCCGTCGGCAGTGCCCAGTCTGCGGAACCCTTTACAGTTTAACCACGAACCCACCAAAAATCGCTGGAATTTGCGATTTGGATGGGACTGCTCTGGTGACGCGGGAGGATGATCGGGAGCCGGTGATTCGGGAGCGATTACGCGAATATGACCGTCAAACCGTCCCGATTCTGAACTTCTTCCGGGAAGCGGGAGTGCCGGTGCTCGAGGTCAAGGCGGGCGAAGCGGCTCCGGAGCAGATCGTGCAGGAGATTCGCACCGCGCTGATCGGTTTGCTGGACGGTAGTTCGTCGAAGGACGGAGTAAGTGGAAAGCCGGCGCAGATGGACGAGGCGACGGCAGGTTTGAAGAAGAGCGTTAACCAGTGATTTCACGCCGCAGTGCAGTCGAACTCGAAAAGCTTCGCAGAAGCGGGCTACTGGTGTACCGGATTCTGCAGGATCTGAAGCCGATGGTGGCCGAAGGAGTTACAACGCAGGACCTCGAGGCGGCGACCGAGAAGATGATCTCGGAGGCTGGCGCGAAGCCGGCGTTCAAGGGGTACTACTCGCACGCGTCGGGCACGAAGTATCCGTATGCGCTGTGCGCTTCGGTGAACGAGGAAGTGGTGCACGGCATGCCCTCGAATCGTCGGAAGTTGAAGGTTGGGGACATCGTGTCGCTCGATACAGGCGTGCAGTTGGACGGGTACTACGGTGATTCGGCAATCACGGTGGCGGTAGGGGAAGTGAACGATTCGGTGAAGCGGCTTTTGAAGATCACCGAGGAGAGTCTGGAACTTGCGATTGACCGGGTAAGAGCGGGCAACCGGCTGTTTGATGTTTGCGGCACGGTAGAGAAGCATGTGACTTCACATGGCTTTTCGATTGTGCGGGAGTTTGTAGGGCATGGGATCGGGACTTCGCTTCACGAGGAACCGCAGATTCCGAACTATGTGGACCGGCGGGGTGAGAATCCGCGGCTGAAACCGGGCATGGTGTTAGCAATCGAGCCGATGGTGAACGTGGGCAAACCGGACACCAAGGTGTTGCCGGACCGCTGGACGGCGGTGGCGAAAGACGGTTCGTATTCGGCGCACTTCGAGCACATGGTGGCGGTGACGGAGAACGGGCCGTGGGTGTTGACGCGGCCGTGACGGGTGCAGAACCTGAGCGGCAGGAAGAGCGGACGGCGGAAGGAATCGTAGTGGAACTACTGCCGAGCGCGCTGGCGCGTGTCAGACTGGAAGGTGAGCATCAACTGGTTGCTCATTCCTCCAGCTCACAACGCACCAATTTCGTGCGTCTGCGTGTCGGTGACCGGGTAAAGGTTGCCGTATCGGTGCAGGACCGGACACGCGGGCGAGTGTTGGCGTTATTGACGAAAGGGCAGGTTTAGTCGGATGAAGGTACGGGCATCAGTAAAGAAATTGTGCGATAAGTGCAAGGTGATCCACCGGGAAGGTGTAGTTCGCATCATCTGTACGAATCCCAAGCATAAGCAGCGGCAAGGATAAAATTGGAGCTATATGGCGCGTATTGCGGGCATTGATTTACCGGCGAGGAAACGGGCAGCTATCGGGCTGACCTATATCTACGGAATCGGGCGCACCCGTTCCCTTTCGCTTCTGCACAGGGCGAATGTGGATCCGGAGAAGAAGGTGGGGGATCTTTCCGAAGAGGAAGTGAACCACCTGCGTAATCTGATCGAGGGTGAGGGTGCGATCGAGGGCGACCTGCGCAAGGAAGTCTCGATGAACATCAAGCGCTTGATGGAAATGGGCTCCTACCGGGGCCTTCGCCACCGCCGCGGTCTGCCGGCGCGGGGCCAGCGCACGCATACGAACGCACGTACGCGCAAGGGTCCACGCAAGGGCACGGTTGCGAACAAGAAGAAAGCTACAGGCAAGACCTAAGACTCGGGTCGCGGAGATCTCTATTCATGGCTAAGGCACCAGCTAAGACGACGAAAAAGAAGTCGTTCAAGAAGAAAGAAAAGAAGAACGTTCCATTCGGGACGGTTCACGTGCAGGCGTCGTTCAACAACACGATCGTGACGTTTACCGATCCGCTGGGGAACGTACTAGCGTGGTCGAGTTCCGGGTCACTTGGATTCCGCGGTTCACGTAAGGGTACGCCGTTTGCAGCGCAGCAGGCTTCTTTGACGGCGGCGAACAAGGCGAAGGAATCGGGTCTGAGAACGGTAGAGGTAAAGGTCGCCGGTCCAGGATCAGGCCGGGAGTCGGCAGTACGCGCGCTTTCGACGGCAGGAATCGAGGTTCGTTCGATCAAGGACGTCACACCGATTCCGCACAACGGGTGCCGGCCGCCTAAGAAGCGTAGAGTTTGAACCTGCTCGCGCAACGGGCGGCGATTTGGCCGGAGCGCAGGCAGATGGTGGAGTGTAAGCGGGACGAAGGCCTCTTGGGCTGTAAACCGCACCTGACAGGCGCTAAGGCGCTATTTGGAGGTCATTGATTGGCACGTTATAGTGGCCCGGTCTGCCGGTTGTGCCGGCGCGAGGGCATGAAATTGTTTCTGAAGGGCGAGCGCTGCCACACGGAAAAGTGTGCGATCGAGAAGCGCAACTTCGCTCCCGGCCAGCACGGGAAGGATAAAAAGGCGAAGATCGTCGGATACGGTTTGCAGCTGCGTGAAAAGCAGAAAGCGCGGCGCTATTATCGCATTCTCGAGGGCCAGTTCCGGAACCTTTATGAGAAGGCGGTGAATCAAAAGGGTATTACGGGCGAGCTGATGCTTGCCATGCTCGAGCGGCGGCTGGACAACGTGATTTATCGGATGGGTCTGGCGACGAGCCGGGCGCAGGGCCGGCAGGTGGTTCGGCACGGTCACGTTACGGTAAACGGCCGAAAGGTGAATATTCCTTCCTTCACAGTTAAACCTGGCGATGTTGTCGAAATCCGGGAAAGCAGCCGGAACAACACAAGTATCCTGGGTGCGCGTGATGCAACGGCGCACACTCCAAGCCCCTCCTGGCTGGAAGTCGATCGCGATGCGCTTCGGGGACGAATCCTGCAGCAGCCAAAGCGCGAGGAGTTGGTGCAAATTCAATTGAACGAGCAGCTCATCGTCGAGTTGTACTCGAAGTAAGCTCTAGAGGACAAATTTCATGTTTAAAGGATTCCAGAAGCCGAAGCGCTTAGTGGCCAATACCGAGTCGCTCACTGAACGCTTTGGTCAATTCACAGCACA
This sequence comes from Terriglobia bacterium, assembly GCA_963723645.1. GTDB lineage: Bacteria > Acidobacteriota > Terriglobia > Bryobacterales > Bryobacteraceae > Bog-105. The sequence goes on along the minus strand of CAVRRR010000001.1, from coordinate 127,201 downwards.
ACCGTTCGAGCGTGGATTCGGATCCACTATCGGGACGGGCTTGCGTCGTGTACTGCTGAGCTCGATTGAAGGGGCAGCGATCACGGGCGTACGCATTGAAGGCGTATCGCACGAGTTCAGCCCGATTCCGGGCGTCGTGGAAGACGCGACGGACATCATCCTGAACCTGAAGCAGGTACCGTTCAAGATGATGGGCGAGGGCTTGAAGATCGCCCGGCTGCATGCGGAAGGACCTGGCGAGGTCATGAGCAGCCAGATCGAGGCAGATGCGGACATCGAAGTTCTCGATCGCAATCTGCACATCGCGACAGTAGGCGAGGGCGGGAAGGTTGACATCGAGATGCGGATCAAGAGCGGGCGCGGTTACGTGTCGGCGGACCGCAACTACGACGAGGATCTGCCGATCGGCTACATCCCAATCGATTCGGTCCACTCACCGGTTCGCAAGGTGAACTACGGCGTGGAGGCTGCACGTCTCGGTCAGAACACAGACTACGACAAGCTGACGATCGAGGTCTGGACCAACGGCGCGATTTCGCCGCAGGATGCCGTGGGGCAGGCCGCTAAGCTGCTCAAAGACCACATGACGATCTTCATCAACTTCGAGGAGACACCTGAGGTTACCGAAGAGCCGGCAGAGCGCGCGATCAACCAGATGAACGAAGTGCTCAACCGCTCAGTGGAAGAGCTGGAGCTCAGCGTTCGTTCGTACAACTGCCTGAAAAACGCAAACATTCAGACGATCGGAGATCTGGTTCAGAAGTCAGAGTCCGAGATGCTGCGGACGAAGAATTTCGGCCGCAAGTCGCTGAACGAAATCAAGGAGATTCTCTCCGGACTGGGTCTCTCGTTCGGTATGAAGTTCGACAGCCAGGGGCGTCTGGTGGGCACTGCGCCGCCGGCTTCGCCTTCGGATTTCGGCAACGACAATTACGCAGGACTGGACGAATAGTCATGCGGCATCGGAAGGCTGGAGTTAAACTCAAGCGCGATCTCAGCGCGCGACGGGCCCTTCTTCGCGGGTTAGTAACAAACGTGATCGAGGAAGAACGGATTACGACGACGATTCCGAAGGCGAAAGCCGCGCGGCCACTTGTCGAGAAGATGATCACACTGGCAAAGCAGGATAACCTGCATGCGCGGCGTCAGGCGGCTGCGTTTCTGGTGAAGAAAGAGGCCGTGGAGAAGCTGTTTGAGAAGCTTGGTCCGCGGTTCAATCAACGCAACGGCGGATACACGCGAATCGTCAAGCTCGGCTGGCGCAAAGGCGACGGAGCGGAGACGGCGAAACTGGAACTGGTGGGATCGGAACTCATCAAGCGAGCAGCAGATCGGGCTGCCCGGCGTGAAGAGCGGCTGAAAGAGCTACGCAGCGGCGAAGCCGAGTAGCGCGGACAAATCAATAAAAACGGCGAAGCCGAGTAGCGCAGACAAATCAATAAAAACATAGAGACTCGGGAGCTCAGCTCCCGAGCCTTTTTCATTTACCGGCGATGTTTCCTGCTGTGTTTGTGCGCTGCCGGTAGGGACTCGGGAGTGTTGTTCGCGGCGGCTGATGCCGATGCGGCTGTCTCTTTACCGGCTCCGGGACCGATCTTGCTCAGGATGCGGTCGTGGATCCAGTGCTCGTCCCACCACTCCTTGGGATCGACCTGGACGCCGGCAATCATCATGCTGAAGTGAACATGATCGCCGAAAGCCATGCCGGTTGCTCCGCTGACTCCGATCTGCTGCTCCTTGCCGACCATGTCTCCCACTTTCACGAGGATTCTGCTCATATGGCCGTAAAGGCTTTGGAGCGAGTAGCCGTGGTCGATGATGACGCAATTTCCATAGAGGCCGAGGCGGTCGGCGTAGATAACTTTGCCGGAGTTGGCAGCCTTGACGGGTGAATTGGCGGTTTGCGCGAGATCGTAGCCCAAATGGACCTGCTGATCGAACTTGCGACCGTTATAGACGTAGGTGCGCCGGTCTGCGAAGAAAGATTCGCGAGCACCTTTCACAGGTATAAAAGGGCCGGACCATAGAATTTTGTGTTCGGTGGTGTTGCGCAGCTGGTAGATCGTTTCGCCGTTGGCGCGGCGCATGTCGCGGTTCAGTTTGATGAAGCGATCGAGCAGGCTGCCGGTTCCGTTCGGATCGAGTTCGCCGACCACCTTCTGCAGGTTTTTGTCGGTAACGTTGATGGTGCTGTCGCGGAACTTCTTCGGGAAGACCTTTACCCAGAAGGAGGTGGTGACTTCAGTACCGGCTCCGTTCCGCGCGAAGGCCATGGGGTCTGTGTTGGGAGAGACGTCCCAAGGGAAGGGAAACAAGGAGAAGCGGCGATTGCTCGACTCGGGCTGGCCGGGCATGGGAAAGGACCCGGCAGAGTAATTTGCAACGCGCACACCGGCTTCAGTCCAGTTGCCGCCGAGGTCGAGAGTGACGAGTTCCGAACCGCCCTGGTTGATGTAGTGCTGGAAGCCATCGGCCACAATCGTGGGCGGGCGAAGAACGACCTGCACATCTTGTGCGAGTTCTGAAGTGGAATGGCGTATGTCGTTTGAGCCGGCGCGCATGATCAGACGCGCGGGGCCTTCTTTAAGGAAAGGCGCTTGTTTCTGTCCGACTTGGAACGTGTATGCGCCGACCCGTTGTGTCGTATGAGTCTTGTCCTGATAAACGGTTTGGGTCTGGCCGTTTTGCTCAACCGCGGCGGAGAAGGATTTGACGCCGTGCGGGGCGTCGACTTCGACGAGGACGGTGGTGGAAGGACCGATGGCCGTAACAGGCCGCGGCAGCTTGAGGCTGGTTTCAGCACCGGAGAACCAAACCCAAGCGAAGAGGATCAAGAGGACGGCGGCGAGCGCGCCGAGTAGTCGTTTCAAGATCGGGTTCAATTGCATTTATGTTTTAAGTACGCGGCGACCTTCGATGCGGTAGTTGCCCGCTATCAGCCAGGAGATTGCTTCCGAGTAGATGCGATGTTCTTCGCGCAAGATACGGGTCGAGAGCGTCTCGACAGTGTCGTTGTCGAGGACGGGTACCGCAGCCTGCAGCAGGATGGGCCCGCTATCGAGGTTTTCGTCTACGAGATGAACTGTGCAGCCGGTGATCTTTACGCCGTGCGCGAGCGCCTGATACTGGGCATCGAGGCCAGGAAAGGCCGGCAGGAGTGAAGGATGAATATTGAGGATGCGTTCGGGAAAGCGCCGGACAAAGCCGCCGGTGAGGAGGCGCATGTAGCCCGCGAGGCACACGAGATCGACGCGATGACCTTCGAGAAGGTCAGCGAGCTGCGCGTCGAAGACAGCTCGATCGATACCGCGCGAGGGGATGGATCCGTGAGGGAGACCAAGCTCGGCCGCGAGTGTGAGGCCGGGCGCATCAGGCTTGTTGGAGAACACGAAACCGATGTCGCAAGGAAGGCTGCCGTTTTTGACATTGCGCGCAATGGCTTCAAAGTTCGAGCCACGTCCGGACAGCAGGATGCCGAGCCTCACTGGTAAATGACTCTTGGCTGCTTGCGGGATTTCTGCTCGACGACGCGGCCGATCGGGTAGGCGGGTTCGCGCAGCTTGCGCAGCACCTGCGAGGCGGCAATAAGGTTTTTAGGTGAGATGACCAAAACCATCCCGACGCCGAGATTGAAGGTGCGTCGCAGATCGTCTTCAGGGATGTCGCCGATCTGCTGGAGCAAGTCAAAGATGGGCTGCCTCGGCCAGGAGCCTAATTCGACAACAGCGGCCGAACCTTTGGGCAGGATGCGCGGCAGATTGTCGGTTAATCCACCACCCGTGATGTGTGCAGCGCCACGCAGCAACTTTGCTGTGTGAAGAGCTTCAATGGGCTTCAGGTACGACTTGTGCACTTTGAGGAGTTCATCGGCGAGAGTGCCGGCGAGTTCCGGGATGCGAGTCTCGGGTTTGTGTCCGGCCGCCTCGAACAAGAGAGCGCGGGCCAGCGAGTAGCCGTTGGTGTGCAGACCCTGTGACGGCAGACCTAGTAAGAGGTCGCCGGGCTGAATGCCTTCGCCGGTGAGCATGCGTTTGCGTTCGACGGCGCCTACGATGAAGCCAGCCAGATCGTACTCGCCAGGCTGATACATCCCAGGCATTTCCGCTGTTTCGCCACCGATCAGGGCGCAGCCGTTGCGTTTGCAGCCGCGCGCGATACCTTCAATGACAGTGGCGCAGACGGAGGCGTCGAGACGGCCGACGGCGAAGTAATCGAGAAAGAAGAGAGGCTTCGCACCCTGGACGGCGATGTCGTTTACGCAGTGATTGACGAGGTCTTCGCCAATTGTGTCGTGGCGACCAGTGGCAAAGGCTACTTTGAGTTTGGTTCCGACGCCATCGGCTGAACTTACGAGCACCGGATCACGCCAACCTTTGAGGTTAAAGCCCGCGCCGAAGCTGCCGATTGACGTTAGAACGGCCGGCGTGAGGGTTTTGGCGGCTGACTTTTTGATGCGTGAAACAGCGCGATTTGCCTCGTCGATGTTGACGCCCGCATCGCGATAAGTTGTTTTTCTGGCCACTGCCTTGAAGGATCAGTGTAGCCCACCGCCGGTAGGCCACGGCAAGCGGGAAGGGCGGGATTCAGGCCGCCGAAACGGGTTCGCAACGAGCCGCTTCTTCTTCTTCTTCGGATGTAGTGTTTTGAGGGGTGGAGCCAACGAGCGCGACGGCCAGACAGATCAGTATCGCGCCCAGCCAACGCTGAGGAGTGACATTCTCATGCAGGAACATTCTTCCGGAGGCGACCGAAATTACATAACCGATTGCAGTCATCGGAAGAACGAAGGAGAGATCAGCCACGCTGAAGAGCGCCATCCGAGTAAGGAGCGAACCCATGAGCATGGCAATCCCAGCAACTATAAAGGGGTCGAGCATGGCCTTGAGATAGCCAAGCGGATGGGCAGCCAAATCGACCGGAAGGCGTCTGGCGCCCCAAGCGAGCGCGAGGTTGCCGCCTGCCCGAAGCGCTATGAACCACGCCAACACTACGTACGTGCGCAGCGGGCGGCGATTTGGAATTTTAGAAAGGTGCAAGCTGGAAGTAACTTTTGAGGGCCGAAGCCGCGCCCTACAGGAGGGCCGATTCACTTCTGTTTCCAGTTTAGCGCGAGCATTCTGCCCCTGACTTACAAGTTGAAGCGACGCCGGATGAGAAACTAAGACAGGCAGGCTCGCATCACCTTTTGGGCGTTGTCAAAATAATTCAAAAGAGAGCGGTTTTAGTTCATGAGGATTTGTGTTCTTGGCGGGGATGGCTATTGTGGGTGGGCTACTGCCCTTTACCTATCATCGAAGGGACACACGGTCAGTATCGTAGACAACTTTGCCCGACGCACTTGGGATTTCGAATTGGGTGTGCAGACGCTTACTCCGATCCGAACCATGACAGATCGCCTGCGGGCCTGGCGCGATCTTTCCGGCAGGGACATTGAACTTTTCGTCGGGGATCTGATGGATTACGAGTTCGTATCGGCCACGATCCAGACGTTTCGACCTGACGCGCTGGTTCATTTTGCCGAGCAGCGCGCGGCACCTTACTCGATGATCGACCGCAAACATGCGGTGTTCACGCAGACTAACAACGTGGTGGGCACGCTGAATCTGCTTTTTGCGATGCGCGAGTTCTGCCCCGATTGCCACCTGGTGAAACTCGGCACGATGGGCGAGTATGGCACTCCCAATATCGACATTGAGGAAGGCTATCTCACGATCGAGCACAACGGCCGCAAAGATGTGCTGCCGTATCCGAAGCAGCCGGGCTCGTTTTATCACCTGTCGAAGGTGCACGACAGCCACAACATCATGTTTGCGTGCCGTATCTGGGGCATTCGCGCAACTGATTTGAACCAAGGCGTTGTGTACGGCACAGTGACTGATGAAATCGCACTAGACGAGGCGTTGATCAACCGGTTCGACTATGACGAAGTGTTCGGAACGGTATTGAACCGGTTTTGCGTACAGGCAGCGGTTGGCCATCCTCTTACGGTCTACGGGAAGGGCGGTCAGACGAGAGGGTATCTGGACATTCGAGATACTGTGCGTTGTATCGAGCTTGCGTGTCTTAATCCGGCGGCGCCAGGCGAGTGTCGCGTGTTCAACCAATTCACGGAGCAGTTCTCAGTGCTTGAAATCGCACACCTGGTGCAAACGGCAGCGAGCAAACTGGGGTTCAGCGTCGACATAGAACATCTACCGACGCCGCGCGTGGAATCGGAGTCGCATTACTACAATGCGAAGCATTCGAAGCTGATCGATCTGGGTCTGGAGCCGCATTATCTATCCGAGTCACTGCTCGATTCGCTCATGAACATCGCGCTGCGTTACCAGGATCGGGTGGACGCAAGCACGTTCATGCCGCAGGTGAACTGGCGGAATGCACGGAACGAAAGGCGGCAGGAAGCCGCGCCTGTTCTTCGAGAGACTCGCATTCCTGTAGAAGCCAACGGGCACGGCGATTAATCAGTCTACGGTGGCTGAGGTTACAGGGATTAACTGGCCCTGGCGGATGTAGTAGTTCGCGCCGCGCCAACGTACGCTGCGGCGGGTGAAGCTAATCAACCAAATGATAAAGGCCAGTGCGTCCCACGCCGGGACGAGCAGGATTTTTCGTGCCATGGATTTCTGCTTAAAACCGTAGTGCCCGATCTGCCACGTAAGCGCGATGCGTAGAATTACATAAAGAAGCAGGAAAGCGGCTGCGACGGTCCAATCAGGGGCGAAGATTGCGGCGAGAATGGACCAAGGCAAGCCCTGTGTGAAGACGAGCCCAAAGTGGCCCCACGGACGCATGTGGCGCATTACGACGATCCAGCGAAGGCGTTTGTGAATGAGCTCTCGAATCGAGCTGAAGTCGGCTACGGTTTCGACGGCGTAGGGCAAGAATTCCACACGCGAGCCGCTTTCGGCAATAAGCCGGCCGATCAAGAGATCATCCCCAGGGCGGTTTTCAATGGCAGCATATCCACCGAAACGGGTCAATTGGGAACGGGTGGTGGCGATGGTAGGGCCTAATGCGAACTTGACGCCGTCGAGGATTCGCGCAACAAAGACTCCGGGATAGAAATCGGAGAACATGCCAACCGATTGAAGCTCGTCGGCGAAGGTGTGTTCTGCGAGCGGCACATAGGGCAGAGTTACAGCACCGATGTTAGGGTTTTGCAACGGGCTAACAACGGTGCGGAGATAGTCGGGCCTGGCACGAACGTCACTGTCATTGATTACAAGAACTTCATGTTTGGCTTCGCTTACCAGGCGGGCCAATTTAGCGGCTTTATCATTCGCGGCCACTCGCCCGGACCCAAACAGAATGCGTATAGAACGCTCCGGGAAGTTACGCTGCAGGTCGCGGAGGACGGCTACCGTTGCGGTGTTGTCGGGGTCCACGCAGAAGAGCAACTCGTACTCGGGATAGTCCTGACGACACAGGCTGGCGAAGTTCTCGTAAGCATCCGGGTCAACGCCCTTTATCGGCTTCAGGTTGCTCACGGGCGGCGTGAAATCGGGGGCGGTGCGCGACGAGTTAAGGCGTTGGGAGAAGAAGCTCCGCGACCCATAGATGGCCAGCAGGTAGTAAACAAAGGGACCGATCGCAAGAACAGGGAAAAGGATCGCGAGGAATTCGCGCATGCTAACGAGACGCAGCTTTGGAGTGGTTTGAAGGAATCCTGTAACTGCTCATGGCTGGGTACGTCGTGAGGTTTGGGCCGGTCCGAGTGAAAGTATTGGATCTAAATAAGCCCGTATTCTTAGCTTACTAATAACGACACGAGCAGAAGCGCAATGATCAACCTGATACACTTTAGGTGCCAGAGCTGCTTCGATCGCACCGCGATATTGCGGACGACACTTTCTTTCCTCAGCAGCAGACTGTGAATCGAAATCTTTGTTGAACGTAGTAAAGTTTTCGTCCTATCGGGAACGTGAGGAGGGCAAACCGCGGTGTGCGGCATAACCGGATTCACGCATTTCAGAGCTGCCTCGCCGAACGCTATTGTCTCAGCGGTTCACACACTGGATCACCGGGGGCCGGATCAGCAAGGCGTCTGGGAGTCTGAATTTATTTCACTTGGCGTTGCACGGCTCAGGATTATCGATCTCGGGTCAGGCGACCAGCCGATCACTTCACCTGACGGCAACACGGTCATCGCGTTCAACGGCGAGATCTACAACCACGAGGAGCTGCGCCGAGAGCTGGAAGGATTGGGGTACCGGTTCCGGTCGGGAACGGATACAGAGACGGTCCTGGCGGCTTTTCTCGAATGGGATACCGACTGCTTTGCCCGGCTGCGCGGGATGTTCGCGGTTGCGCTGTGGAGCGAATCGTCGCGCCGACTGGTGCTGGCGCGTGACCGGCTGGGCATTAAGCCGCTTTACTTTTGTAGAAAAAATGAGCAGATCTACTTCGGTTCTGAATTAAAGTCGCTGTTTGTTCACCGGGAAATCGGGCGCGATTTATCGCTGGCGGGTCTGGATGCTTATTTGACCTTGAACTACGTGGCGGGCGACCAATCGCTGGTAGACGGAATCGAGAAGCTTCCGGCGGGGCAGTGGCTCGAGTGGCGGGCCGGCAAGATTCACTCGCAAGCGTACTGGCGTTTGCCTTTCGAACAACTTGGGCGAAAGATGGATTTCGAGGCGGCGAAGGAAGAACTCGATGGACTGCTCACGCAATCCGTGCGGGAGCATCTTCTTTCCGATGTACCGCTGGGCGTGTGGCTGAGTGGAGGGTTAGATTCCTCTACGATTCTGCATTATGCGGCGCAGACTTCGGGCCGAAAGCTGCGCACCTATTCGATTTCGTTCGCCGGCCGCAGCTTCGATGAGACGCGTTATCTACGCGAAGTAGCCGCGCGATATGGGACCGAGCACCAGGAGTTCGACCTCAATCCCGAGGAGGATCTGGCGGGAGCGATCGAACAATTCGCCACCTACTTCGACGAGCCGAATGGGGATGGCGGCGCGCTGCCGGTGTGGTTTCTATCCAAGCTGACGAAGCAAACGGCTACCGTTGCTTTCAGCGGCGAAGGGGCGGACGAGATTTTTGGCGGGTACCTCACTCACCGGGCGAGCCATCTTGCGCGGTTCGCCAGGCAATTGCCGGCGAGTCTATTGCGCGGCGCGGAGGGTGCAGCGCAGCTGCTTCCAACGTCGGATGAAAAGATCAGCTTCGAGTACAAGGTGAAGCGATTCCTGGCCGGCAGCTTGATGGAGCCGTATCGCGCCCACGTGTTCTGGAACGGCACCTTTTCCGACGCGGAGAAGAAGACCCTGATACAGGCAGAGCTGCCGGACACGATGGGGCGCCTGCTGCGTGATGCGGCACGGCATGGAACCGGTTTAGGCGGTTACTTGTGGTTCGACCAGAGGTATTTCCTGCCGGACGACATTTTGATGAAGGTGGACAGGATGAGCATGGCTCATTCAGTTGAGGTTCGACCGCCATTCCTCGATCACCGGATCGTCGAGTTCGCGGCCGCCTTGCCGTCCCGATATAAGATTCGAGGTTCGCGGCAGAAGTTCATCTTGAAAGAGTTGATGAAGGACAAGCTGCCGGCCTCGGTCACGAAGCGGAAGAAAATCGGACTCGATTTCCCCGCACATGACTGGTTGCGCGGTCCGCTGCGCGAGCTGCTATTCGATACGTTCTCGGATGCGGAGTCGGCATACTCCGAAATTTTCAACTTCGATACGATCAGGTCTTGCTTACATGCACATTTAAGCCGACGAGTTAATCTCGGATACAATCTTTGGGGCTTGATGATGTTATTCCTCTGGATGAAGAGATGGCGGATACAGTACTCACCCCAATCACTACGGTCGCAACCAAGCGCCGATCAGCAGCTTACATACATTTAGTTGTTGTCCTGGTTGCGGCTGCGATTTACCTCGCCTGTGTCATTTCTCCGCCATCCCTGATGGACGATGTGGACGCGGTGCAGGCGCAAATTGCGCGCAACATGCTGGCGTCCGGCGACTGGGTGACTGCCCGGCTCGACGGGATTATTTATCTCGAAAAAGCGCCCTTGATTTACTGGCTGATCGCAGCCTGCTACAAGATCTTCGGAGTGCATGACTGGGCTGCGCGGCTGCCGGTAGCTCTTTCTTCGATCGGATTAGCATGGATCACGTCTGCGTTCGGTCTCTGGGCCTTTGGCCGACGGGCAGGCTTCTACTCCGGGCTTGTCATGGCCACTTGCGTGGGTTTATTTCTATTCACGCGCATTCAGATACCGGACGTCATGCAGACGCTTACCGTAACGTTGGCGCTATGGGCGTTTCTGCGGGTGACCGACAAGGAAGAACGTCACACGCGGGCCTGGCCTTTTGTACTGGCGGCGAGTATCGGGATAGGGTTGCTGCTGAAGAGTTTGATCGCTCTTGTTTTTCCGGCGGGTGCGGCAATTGTCTATCTTTTACTGACAAAGCGATTGCTCGATCGAGAGGTCTGGAGAAGGATCCGACCATTTAGCGGGCTGCTGATCGTGCTTGCGATTGCAGCGCCCTGGCACATTCTCGCGATTGTGCAGAATCCGCCTTACTTGAGTTTCACGATGCGCAGCGTGCCGGGCGAATACCACGGCTTCTTCTGGTTTTTCTTTATCAACGAGCAGGTACTCCGGTTTCTCAACTTACGGTTCCCGCGCGACTACAATACGGTTCCAAGGCTATATTTCTGGCTCTTTCACCTGATCTGGTTATTTCCGTGGAGCGTCTACTTCCCCGCTGTAACAAGGCTTCGATACAGGGCGAATGACCGTGCGAGCCGCGCACGCTTACTTGCGCTGTGCTGGATCGGCGTGGTGCTCGTTTTCTTTTCGTTTTCCACAACGCAGGAATATTATTCGATGCCGTGTTATCCGGCGTTTGCGTTGCTGATTGGTTCCGCGATGGCAGAGCGGGGTATCTCGCGGATCTGGATCAAACGCGGTACGAAGGCGCTCGCGACGGTGGCGGCGGTATGTGCCGTAGCCGCCTTTGCAATCTGGTTTTCTGTACGAAACCTGCCTACGCCGGGTGACATTTCGGGTGCGCTTAGTCACAATCCAAGCGCGTACACGCTGTCGCTGGGGCACATGGAGGATCTGACGATGCCGGCGTTTGCGTATCTGCGCGTCCCGCTTCTGCTTGCCGCAATTGCCTTCCTGCTCGGCGCCTGTGGGAATTTTCTATACTCGGGCCGCAAGGCGTTTCTGTCGAGCGCTCTGATGATGGTCTTGTTCTTCCAGGCTGCCCGTCTGGCGTTGATCGTGTTCGACCCCTTCCTATCTTCGAAGGCTCTAGCGGATACGCTCATGCACTCGCCGCCCGGGAAGCTGATTGTGGACCACCACTATTACACTTACTCGTCCGTGTTCTTTTACAGCAATAAGTCCGCGCTTCTTCTGAATGGCCGGGTGCAGAACCTCATTTACGGATCATATGCGCCCGGGGCTCCGAACGTTTTCATCGACGATACCCAATGGGAAAAGATCTGGCTTTCGCCAGGACGCTGTTACCTGGTGATCGATAGCTCGGCGCTCAAGCGGCTGAAAAAGCTGGTAAGCCCGGACCGGTTAAAGATACTTACTTCCAGTGGAGAGAAGCTGCTTGTAACGAATCAGGCGTAGCTCCTAAGGGAAAGGAAAAGGCCGCCCGGAAGAGCAAGGGCGGCCTTTTCCTTTCTTAGTAGACGCAGTTAGGAGATACGTTTTCTGCGGGACAGAAGCGCCAGGAGGGAGAAGCCGCCACCGAGAAGCATAATGGTGCCGGGCTCAGGACTGCCTACGATGGGTTTGATGCTGGCAGGAGAACCTTCTAGCGAAAAGAACGTGGTAGCGCCAGCGGCGAGGCCTGTGAACACCACCGTTCCGCTGGTAGTGGTGGCATAGTTTGTGAACGTGTTGAGCGGGCCCTCGTAGCCGGTAGCGGCATTGGAGCAATAGGAGGCGTTGGTGAAGGTGCAAATGCCGTCACCGTCGAAGCCAAAGAGACCACCGCCGTTGCCGGATCCGCTTATGGTGATGGAGCCGTTAAAGGCTGAGCCGGAATTATTGATAACGCCGATTAAAGCATCGTCAGACCCATCGTACGGGTTGGCGCCCATCACTGGAGCGCCTGTGACAGCGCCGCCTGCTCCGATCGTCAAAAGATAGCCGCAGTCAGTATTTGTATTTGCCGTAGTCGGACATATCGGTGAGGCGGACGCTACCGAGCCCAATGCAAATGTCGTGGCAACCCCGAATGCAATTATTAAAAATCGCTTACCAAACATCTTCAATAAGTTCTCCTTTATCTTTACGGCCTAGTAAGACCAGTCTCGATGGTAGGTGCAGTGAAGGGCGCACACAAGCGCTGGAGCGCGAAAGTATCCCCGAAAGGTACTACCGGCTCATTCTTCTGTACTAGCACCTCCGGGTGATATGGTGCATGTGTCTCGTTGTTTACGCATCAGATGTCTTCGCCGGCGTAGCTAACGAGCAATTCGTTCTGGCAACAACAGAGGCTCTACAACACAGACTTTGATCCGAGTTTGATAAAAACAGAGTCGGTTGAGACGATAAATCGTGAAATTGGATATTAGCTTCCTAATAAGGAAATCCGTAAAGCAGTGCGTAAAACCGGCACAAGCGACCTTGTGTGCTTTCCTCGCGTGCTTATGTGCCCGTGCTGCTGACCCGCCGCAAGTCGAAATCAGCAATGGACTAGTCCACGCGAATATCTATCTGCCGGATGCTGAGCGAGGGTACTATCGGGGACAACGATTCGATTGGTCCGGTGTCATCTCGAAGCTGGAATATGCCGGGAACAATTACTTTGGTGTTTGGTTCCCCAAGTACGAACCCACGCTGCACGATGCGATAACCGGCCCGGTGGAGGAGTTCCGTTCTGCCGATGGCGCGCTGGGATATGGCGAAGCGAAGCCCGGCGAGATGTTCATCAAGATCGGGGTAGGCGTTCTGATTAAGCCTGACAGCGAACCGTACCAGTTCACGCGGCAGTACAAGATCGTCAGCACAGGGGTATGGATCGCTCGACCTGACGCAGACCAAGTGGAGTTTATCCAGGAATTGAAGGGCGTGAACGGGTATGCGTACATTTACCGCAAGAAGGTCCGGCTAGCAAAAGGGAAACCGGAACTGATTCTCGAACACAGTTTGAAGAATACGGGCAAGCGGGCAATTGTAACGGAGGTGTACGATCACGATTTTTACGTGATCGACGGACAGCCAACCGGTCCGGCTACTTCGGTTCGTTTCGCATTCAAGCCGAAAGCGGTAAGCGATTTGAAAGAGGCCGCTGCGATTCACGGGAATGACATTGTTTATCTTAGGGAACTGGCGGAAGGCGGCAAGGATTCTGTGGCGACGTATGTAGAAGGGTACGGCGGACAGGCGGCAGACAACGACATCCGGGTGGAGAACAGCAAGGCCGGAGCCGGAGTGCGCGAGACGGGCGACCATCCGATCTCCAAGTTATACCTCTGGTCTGTGCGCACGACGGTTTGCCCGGAAGCGTATATTGCTCTCAACATTCCGCCGAAGAAGACGGCGACCTGGAAAATCAAATACGACTTCTACAAGCTTGGCGCGAGCACAGCCAAATGAAATAGGGCAGGTAACGAGACCTGCCCCGACAACGGATCAGTCTTGCGGGAAAGTGAAATCCAGGTTGTACCCGCCTCCAGCATCCTGATACAGATCGGAAGGCAGCAACGGAGCCGATCCAATCTGTACCCCTTTCAGCGCGAGTTTCGACTCGGCTTTGTGACGTTCGACCAAGTCTTTGAGAAGGGGCTCGGTGACGGCCGCTTCCTTTCGAGTCTGGTTTTTCTTCATGCGGGCACGGTAGCAGAGGGGAAGGCCCGGGTTGAAGCCGCCGAACGCGAAGAAAGAATTTATGAACCCGGTAAGTAACTGTGATTTAAGAAATTGCGCCTTCCGTGTCACAATTAGCAGTTTTATTGCAAAAAGCGTGACCGGAGTGTAATGAGAACGAAGAAACCGCATTTGATAGCGGCAGTGGTGTTGGGGTGGGTTGGCTGTCTGCAGGGCGAGACGCCATCTGCGATCGCGATCAAGGATGCCCACATAGTGACAGTAAGCGGAGAGGACCTGCCGCGCGCCACCGTGCTTTTACGGGACGGTTTGATCGAGGGAGTGGGACCTGATCTGACGATTCCTGCGGACGCGTGGGTGATCGAAGGAACGGGTTTCACAGTTTATCCAGGATTCATCGACAGTTTAGGGACGTGGGGGATACCGGCTCCCCCGCCGCCGAGCACACCTGGTCGAACGGCCGGAGCGGGCGGTACGCCCCCAGCGACGGCCTCTCCAGAGCCGCGGGTGCGCGGTCCGGAAGATCGGCCACAGACCTATGCGTATGAAAGAGCAGCCGATCTGGTGAGTCCAAGCGATGCGCGGCTCGAAGCAGCGAGGGCAGCGGGCTTTACGACGTCGGCAACATTCCCGAACAGAGGGATTGTGGAGGGCCTGGGAGCCATGGTCGATCTGGCGGGAGAGCGCGGCCGCGACATGGTGGTGGCGCAACCAATCGGTCAGCAGATCATATTTCGAGTAGGCGGCGGAGGATATGGACGCGCTTTCCCTTCGTCCCTGATGGGGAACATCGCCTACGTCAGGCAACTCTATCTGGACTTGGATCAGTACAAAGACGCGAAGCAGATCTATGCGAAGCAGGCGGCGGGGAACAAACGCCCCGAGTATGACCATGCGCTGGAAGGTCTGGCCGATTCGCCGCGGGTGCTCCTGCCGGCTCAAGAAGAACAGCAGATCGACAGGATTTTAAGGTTCGGGCGCGAACTGAAGACGCCGTTCGTGGTGTACGGACTGCACGAAGGATATCGCTCGATCAATCATCTGAAGCAGGCGAAAGTGCCGGTGCTCGTGAGTTTGAAATGGCCGGAGAAGCCGAAGAGCGTCGATCCGGCAGAGAGACCCAACATGCGCGACCTCGAGATGCGCGATCAGGCGCCGGCGGTTCCCGGGATGCTGGCTAAGGCTGGGGTGACATTCGGGTTCTACTCGGACGGAGTGGACAGTGCGCCCGATTTGAAGAAGGCGCTAAAGAAAGCAGTAGACGCCGGACTCTCACGGACGGACGCGATTAAGGCTCTGACCATGAACGCGGCGGAAATATACGGGGTGAGCGATCGGCTTGGAAGCATCGAGAAGGGAAAGATCGCAAATCTGGTGGTGATGAAGGGCGACGCGTTCGAGGATAAGACCACGGTGGAGTACGTGCTGGTGGACGGCAAGTTGTTCGAGCCATCGAAAGATCTGCAAAAGCCGCCTGCGCGAGGCGGGGAAGCGGGTCCTCCAAAGGAGACGAACACGGCCATGGTGGGCGGGGGAAGCAATTGATGCGCAGGATGATATGTATCGGAGTGCTGGCAGCGATGCCTGCAACGCGAAGCTTCGGACAGGTTCTGTTGATCCGCAACGCGACGGTGCTCACGGTCACGAAAGGCACGATCGAAAACGGAAGCGTGCTGGTAGAGAACGGGAAGGTCGCGGCGGTGGGAAAGGATCTGCGTGCGCCGGCGTCTGCGACCGTGATCGATGGAACCGGCAAGTATGTGACCCCCGGTATCATCGATTGCCATTCTCATACGGCGATCGAGGGCGGAGTGAATGAGGGAACCGTTTCGGACTCCTCGATGGTGAACATCAAGGACGTGATCGATCCGACCGACATTAACATCTATCGCGGGCTGGCGGGTGGATTGACGGTTTCGAACGTCCTGCACGGAAGCGCGAATGCGATTGGCGGCCAAACGGAAGTGATCAAGCTGCGTTGGGGGAAGACGGCAGAGGAGATGCGTTTCGAAGGCGCAACGCCGGGAATTAAATTTGCGCTCGGAGAGAACCCGAAGAGGCAGGGATACCCGCAGAGCTTATTTTCGCAAGGAGGCGGAGGCGAGCGCCGTTATCCCGGGACGCGCATGGGTGTCGAGGAAGTTATAAGGGAGAGCTTTGCGGAGGCGAAGAATTACCAGGCTGAATGGAAGAGCTATCAGTTATCCGTGGAAAAAGGGCAGCATCCGATTCCGCCGCGCAAGGACCTGCGGCTCGAGCCGCTAGTCGAGGTGCTCGAGGGTAAGCGATATGTACACGCGCATTGCTACCGCTCGGACGAAATTCTGATGCTGCTGCGTGTCGCCGACGAGATGGGGTTCAAGATCCGAACATTGCAACACGTGCTCGAAGGGTATAAAGTCGCCGACGAGATCGCCAAACATGGCGCCGGCGCTTCAACGTTCAGCGACTGGTGGGGATACAAAGCCGAAGCTTACGACGCGACGCCCTACAACGCGGCAATTATGAGTCGCAAAGGAGTTGTGGTTTCGCTGAACTCGGATTCCGATGAGCTGCAGCGTCATTTGAATCTGGAGGCTGCCAAGGTGATGCGGTATGGCGGATTGAGCGAAACGGAAGCGCTCGCGATGGTGACGATCAATCCGGCGAAGCAACTGGGCGTCGATGACAAGGTGGGGTCGATAGAGGTGGGTAAGTCGGGCGACCTTGTGCTGTTCGACAAGGATCCGCTCGATAACTACTCGAAGGTGCTGAAGGTCTGGATTGATGGCCGGGAATACTTCGACAGAGACAGGGATCTGGGGATGCGGCAGGAGCTGGCTAGCAAAAAGAAGGCGCTAGAAGATAAGGAAAACGCCGCCCAGAAAACGACGAAACCGGGACCCGGCATTGACACCGAACATCCTACGCCGGAGGAAATGCAATGAGGACACGCGCGACGTTTGCCTTATGCGGGATCTTTTTTGGCGTGAGCGCAGCGCTCCTGGGCGCGGACGAGAACGCGGTGGTGATCCGCGATGTGGTTGTTCACCCAGTGACAGCGCCGGCAATCGAACATGGGTCGGTGCTGGTAATTAACGGAAAGATTGCGGACGTGGGAACGAGCGTGCAGGTGCCGAATGGAGCCCGCGTGGTGGAGGGACACGGCCTCGAACTCTATCCGGGTTTGATTAACGCGGCGACAAACGTGGGTCTCTCGGAAATATCGTCCATGCGAGACACAGTAGATCTGGATGAGATCGGCATGTTCAATCCTGAGCTGCGAGCCGAAGTGGCGTTCAACCCGTCGAGTGCTCACGTGGATGTAACGAGGGCGGCCGGAATTACGACCGTGGTGAGTTTACCGGGGACAGGCGGCGGCTTCGGGCGGAATGCTTCGCCAAACGTGATCACGGGGCAGGGCGCTCTGATGCATCTGGAAGGGTGGACCTGGGAAGAGATGGCGGTGAAGCCAAGTGCCGTCATGGACATGGATTTTCCACAGATTCGGATGATCCCGGCGGAGTACGCGGCCTTTATTCCGGGCGGTGCCAAGACTTACCAGGAAGAAGAGAAGGAGTACCAGCAGCGACTGCGCGAGATGAGCCGATTCTTCGAGGATGCCCGA
This sequence comes from Terriglobia bacterium, assembly GCA_963723645.1. GTDB lineage: Bacteria > Acidobacteriota > Terriglobia > Bryobacterales > Bryobacteraceae > Bog-105. The sequence goes on along the minus strand of CAVRRR010000001.1, from coordinate 109,778 downwards.
AGGTATCAAAAGGCGAAAGCGGCAGGAAGGCCGGATTTCCGGCGGGATATAAAGCTCGAAGCGATGCTTCCGATTCTGGACGGGAAGCAGCCGCTGTTCGTGCGCGCCGAGAAGGAAAAAGCGATCAAGGACGCGGTGGCTTTTGCTGATAAGGAGAAGGTGAAGATCATCATCGCCGATCCGCTCGAGATCGGCAGCACGGGTCCGTTACTGAAATCGCACAACATACCGGTGGTGCTCGGAAAGACGTTCGAGCTGCCGCTGCGGGATGACGATCCCTATGATGCTCCCTTCAGGCTGCCTAGCGAGTTCTTCAAGGCAGGTGTGAAGATTTGCTTTGGGACGTTCGATGTGGAGTTTGCGCGAAATGTGCCGTTTGAGGCAGCACAGGCAGTGGCGTTTGGATTGCCGCAAGAAGAGGCATTGAAAGCGGTCACGATCAACAGCGCAGAGATCCTGGGCGTGGGCGATCAGCTTGGCTCGATTGAAAAAGGAAAGGTTGCCGACTTGATCCTGACGGATGGCGATCCCTTGCAGGCAAAAACGAACATCAAGCAGATGTTCATCGCAGGGAGAGAGGTCAGCCTCGAATCGCGCCATACACAGGAATATGAAAAATGGATGAAGCGTCCCTAGAAACGGGTGGCGCATACCCGCAACTCGAGGCGCTGGTTTTCAACCGAATAAGCCGAAGACCGCATCTTTGAATTAGATGCCCGAGGGAAACGAGTTACACCGGTGGGCGGAGCGCCACGCGGAGCTCTTCGGGCAACGCATAGTAACGGTGGCGGCACCAAACGGGCGCTTTGCGGACGGAGCCCGGCAATTAAACAGGCGGAAGCTGCGGCGGGTGGATGCCTATGGCAAACACCTGTTCTACGACTTCGGGCCGAAACGACAGCTGCACATACACCTGGGACTTTATGGCAAGTTCAGGGATGGTTCGATGCCGTATCCGGAACCAAAGGGCGCACTGCGGTTGCGCATCTCGACCGAGCAACATTGGCTGGAATTGCGCGGGCCGACTGCCTGCGATGTGCTCGATGAGGAAGACCGTGAGCATCTGGTCGGGCGCATTGGGCCGGATCCGCTCCGCCCGGATGCGGATGCGAAAGCGGTGTTCGAGCGGATTGGAAAAAGCCGCGCTCTTATGGGAGCACTTTTGATGGATCAATCCGTAATCGGAGGAATCGGGAATATCTATCGGGCCGAGTTACTGTTCCGTGCTCGTCTGAGTCCGTTTCGCGCAGGAAACAGTGTGGAGCGTGAGGCGCTCGAAGAATTATGGCGAGATGCCGCCCTGCTGATGCGTCAAGGCATGATCGACAGGCGCATCGTAACCACAAGGGCGACGGATCGACCTCATAAGAAAGGCAAAGCCAGGCGGGGAGAGACGCATTACGTGTACCGCCGGCGCGGGCTGCCCTGCCTGATCTGCGGGACGGAGGTCGAGATGAAGGAGTTCATCGGGCGCAAGCTTTACTGGTGTCCGACTTGCCAGGCGTGAGGCGGAGGAGTGGATCGGGAGATAGTCTTGAGGAACGATGACACGGCGTGAGATGCTGTTTACCGCTGCGGGCACGGCGCTGCAGGCGCAAGGGCAATCTCAATCGGATCTGGGCGTAGAGGCTTACATTTTCCAGCAGTACGCCAAGCGGCAGCACAAGAAGCTGGGCGAGGTGTTGCAGGAAGCGATGTCGATGGTCAGAGCTTCGGGTTTTCGCAACATCGAGCTGAATGCGGAATTTCTGATGCCTGAACTGAAGGATGAAACTCTCCTGCTGGTTCACGAGAACCGGCTGAGGATGCCTTCTGTTTACAACGGCGGAGTGATGCATCTGCCTGAACTGGCGCTACAGACTATCGAGCGAACGCTGAGCATCGGCAAGCTATGCCAGCCGTTTGGCTGCAAGGCGGTTGTGTTTAACGCCAACCCGAAGGCAAACAATCTGGAGAAGACGGATGCGGAACTAGAGATTCAAGCCGTCTCATTAAATCAGCTCGGGCAAATACTCTCACGCAATGGGCTTCAATTGGGGGTACATAACCATACCCCGGAGATGGTGAACGGAGCGCGAGAGTGGCGAAATACGCTACAGCGGACGAACCCGAAGTACGTTTCTCTTTGCCTGGATCTCGACTGGGTGTGGCAGGGTGGGCAGGATCCGTTCGCCTTGTTAAAAGAGGCAGGTGAGCGTGTTACAGAGATTCACGTTCGAAGCGCACAAAGTAAGCTCTGGCTCGAATCGTTTCAGACGGGCGATATCGATTACAGCAGAGTAGCCGATTACTTCCGGGTGGCGCAGCGGTGGCCGTATATCGTTGTCGAACTTGCTTATCGGGACGATACGATGCTGAGCCGGCCGCTAGGCGAGGACCTTAGATTAAGCCATATTTATGCGAGAAAAGTCTTTGGGCTTAGCGAGTAACTTATCGGACTTTACTCGTGGATGCTTATCAGGTAAGCTGTTCTAGCATTCCGATCAGCAAAGAAGGGTTCCTGGCACGGTCATGCCATGTTTCTAAAGAGCTTGACTACCACACTCCCATGTAAGAAGTGGGTCCCTAGCTTGCGGCCGTTGTGGGTGCTCATTCTCGGGCCGGTTTTGGCTACATCCGCAGTAGTTTCCCAGCCTAAGCTGGAAGTGCGGTTGCAGAGCTATCTGACCAGTTACGCTTCACCGCCGGGCACTCCGTTCCGGTGCATAGTTATACGCTCCTTTGAACTAGGCGGTCATGTTTTGATTCCGAAGGGCAGCATGGTTTATGGGACCGTGCGGAAAGAATCCCCGGTGGGGATCGGCATCGTGCACGAACGCGCCGGTCTCGAGTTGAACTTCAGGGAATTTGAGACTCCCGATGGCGAGAGATTTCCTTTGAACGGCCATTTGGCATCTATCGATAATGCGCGTGAACAAGTCATGCCGAACGGCAAGATCAAGGGTGTACTCGCGGCAAATAATCCAGGGAACCTGCTGAACGGGTTTTGGGCGAGACCTTCTTCTAACATTGTTTTCCGGTCGGTGATCGGCCTAACTGGAGCGGCCAACCAGGTTTGGGCGCGGTACTCGATGGGTCCGATCGGCGCGGCGGGCCTTTTCGTGGCTCGGTGCTTCATTGTGGCTTTTCCGGAACCGGAGATATCTCTTCCGCCGGGGACAGATATGAAGCTAACCATACAGCCGCCGCCCGTGGCGCCGGACTCCGAAGCCGTGAATGCGCCCCCGGTGCTTCTGGTGAAGACAGCGGGTGGAATCTCCTCATGGCTCGACGGCAAACTCGACCCGATTTCTTTCCGGAATGGCCAAGCCGCCCCGGATCTGTTCAATGTGATTATCCTGGGTTCCCGGCAGGAGATCATCTCGGCGTTTGTAACCTCGGGCTGGTCGCGGGCAGACCACAGGTCACTGCGGGCTTCTTCGCACGTTTATGCATGCTTCAGTTCGATGCGAAGTTATGCGGCGGCACCGGTATCTAGGCTTTACTATCACGGGGCAGAGCCGGACCTGGTGTTTGAGAAATCGCTGGATACGGTAACGCAGCGTCATCACGTCCGGTTCTGGAATGTCGGAGTTTTCGATGACCAGACGGTGTGGCTGGGGGCTGCGACGCACGATACGGGCGTGCAATTCAAGCTACGATCAATGGCCTTCACGCATAAGATCGATCGGAATATCGATGGCGAGAGGGACAAGATTTCGACCGACTTGGGCTTCAGCGGCTGCTCGGGAGATGCTGCCTCCTTCGATGGGACGGTGGATTCGCCTACCTATCATAGTTCCCGGGTCAGTACAGACGGGAGAGTTACGGTGCTCGCGGCGCAGCCGTGTATCGCTTCCGCGGATCCCGAGGAGAAGCCGAAAGCGCCGGGCAACAAGCTGAGCAGGTTGACCCGCCGAGTCATTCTCGAAGCACGAAATTATCTGGAGCGAGACAACGCTTACTACTGGGGATACCGAATGATTCGAAGCCGGATGTCCGTTAAGCAACCGGTGGAATAGGGAGCGGTTCGAGTCTGGTTTCTCTGCTAAACTGAATTCGTCTTTGCAGTCGTCTTCTATCTCCATCGCCTTCCTGCTTCAACAGCCTTTGGTCCCTAGAGCAATCCTACAAAGACAAATCCATCACATATAGGAAAAGACATGACAAACATCTTTGTCGGGAATCTGAGTTTCAAGACCACCCAGGAAGACTTGATGGCGGCCTTCTCACAGTACGGAAACGTTGAGCGAGTCAATATTGTCACTGACCGGGACAGCGGGCAGCCGAGAGGCTTTGCGTTTGTGGAAATGACGGAACGCCGCGATGCGGAAACGGCAATTTCGCAGCTGAACGGCGCGGAGCTGAACGGCCGCACAATGAACGTGAACGAAGCGCGTCCGAAACCGCAGGGCGGCCCCTCAGGGTTCGGAAATCGGGGTGGCCGCGGAGGCGGCGGAGGCGGAAACAGTTCGCGTGGGCGCGGCGGTTCCCGCTGGTAGCTTTCGCGTAGGCTCTTCCCAGAGTTCTCGCAGACAAAACATTCGGCCGGGTCGCAATCTTGGCAGCAGTTTCAGAAGGCGACCCGGCCGATTTACGTTTGAAAACAGGTTACGGTGCTTGCCGAAGCTGCACGATACGACAGGCATTTCGAGCTGGGGGAAGAACTTCGAGTTCTAACCCGCTTCTACGAGTAGCTATACTTTGTGTTGCACCGCAGGCGGGTGGCTGTTTGTCCGCGTACGGTGCAGTTTGGCATGTCTCGCCGGCGAGGCTTAGTGTTGCATTCATCGATCCCAGTAGCAGCGATCTTATTGCTGACGCTTTGCTACGGGAGAGGGTTCGCGCAGAAACCTCCAGTGTCGCCGGACCGGCCTTGGAATCCGGCAGCAAAGCAGTCGCCGCAAGGAGACGTCACCAAATACGCCGGAAAGGAGTTCCGGCTTTCACCGGACAAGACATACACTTTGCCGGAACTGGTCGATCTGGCGGAGGCACACAATCCGGAAACACGGGTAGCTTGGGAGTCCGCGAAAGCAGCAGCGGGCGCGCTCGGAGTTGCGCGAAGCGATCTCTATCCGACTTTGGCGGCAGCCGCGATGGGCCAGACCTACCAGACTGGTGTTTTGTTCGGCGCGGGTTTCGTAAAACAGATACTGGGGATCGCGCAGGGCGATTTCACAATGGATTACACGCTCTTCGATTTTGGCTCGCGGCTGGACAGAATCGCCCGGGAGCGTTCCAATGTCATTTCCGCGAACTTTGCATTCAACGACGTGCACAGGCATATCATCTTTCAGGTGATGGCATCGTATTACCAGCTGTTGAATGCCAAAGGACAGCGGACCGCCGCCGAAGCGAACCTGGTGAATGCGAAGGCGGTGCAAGCAGCCTCAGAGGCGCGACTAGAGCATGGATTGGCAACGCTCCCGGATGTCTTAGAGGCGCGAAGCGCGACCGCGCAAGCGGAATACGACCTTCAGGACAGGATAGGGGCTGAAGAGATTGCGTCGGGAGATCTTGCGACTGAGTTGATGGCCTCGCCCGCCTCGGTGTTTAAGGTAAAGGACATCGAGGCTTTTCACGTACCAGAGGAGCTAGCGACATCGGCGGAGGAGCTGATTACGCGTGCGCTGGGCCAGCGGCCGGACATGCTCGAGCGGGCTGAAGATGTACGCGGGGCGGAAGCGGATATCCGGCAGGCCCGTTCCGCCTTCTATCCGAATCTGACGTTTCAAGGCATGTACGGTTACCTCCGGGCTTTCGGCGAGCAGCCGCCATTTCCGGCGACTTATGCCGGCACGCCGGTTTATAATGCCCAGTTAAATCTTTCCTGGACGATATTCGACGGAGGCCGCCGCCGGAGCAGCCTGGTTGAAGCGAAGGCGGCGGAGAAACGCGCAGAAGCCCAGGTGGCTGCGATGCGCGATCAAATTTCGGACGAGGTCTGGCGCTCCTACTCCGACGTAAAAACCGCGCTGCGCCAACGCCAGGCGGCGGTTACCCTGCTCAATGCCTCGAGCAGCTCTTACAGTGCGGCCCTTGAATCCTACAATTACGGCGTCCGCAACATCCTGGATGTTCTCTCATCACAGCGAGCGTTGGCCCAAGCCCGTTCGTCGGATGTATCGGCGCGTGCGCGAGTGCTGACAAGTTTTGCCGACTTAGCTTACCGGACGGGCGACTTACTGCACACCCCAGCGGTCAGGCCGAATCCATGAGTCTCGGGCATCAGTGGCGGCAAGAGTCGCAGCGCTGGCGGCTGAGTTCGCCGGTTTGGGTATCTCTCTTTCTCCTGCTGCTCACCGGCTGCAGCCGCGCGCCGCTCTTCAATATTCTCGGCTCGTATTTTCCTGCCTGGATCCTCTGCATGCTGATCTCGATTGTTCTGACAGCGGTGGTGCGGACGCTGGTCCGCCGGCTGGGTGTAGAAGATTACCTGAAACCACTGATGCTCACTTATCCGTGCCTGACAGCTTGCTTTGCCTTCAGTTCGTGGCTGGTTTTCTTCAGCTAACTCAACATGGCGGAAGAAACTCATACACATCAAAACTTACGCAAAATCCCCATTGTTCCGGCACTCGTTGTGCTCGCGACCATCGTCACAGGGGCTATGGCTATTCACGCGGTCGATACGCAGCCGCGTACCGACGATGCGGAAGTTTTAGCCAATTTCATCGGCATGGCCCCGCTAGTGGAAGGTCCTATGGTAAGACTGGCCGTCCACGACAACGAATACGTGAGGCAAGGTGATTTGCTTTTCGAAATCGATGAGGCACCGTATCTGTATGCTCTGCAAAATGCCAAAGCTCAACAGGCGGCTCTCGAGGGGCAGATCGCGAATGAGCGAAGGCACATCCAATCGCAGACGAGCGCAGCGCTGGCTTCGGAGGCAGCGACGCTCAGCGCTGAGGCGAGCGTGGCGGAATCCGCGGCGACTATCAATCAATCGCGGGCGGACGTAAATCACTCCGAGGCTCTGGTTAAGCAGGCGACTGCCGAATGGGAGTACGCAAGCAACAATCTTCACCGTTTGGAGCCGTTGCTGCCCAAGCAGTTCGTAACGGTGGATCAGGTTGACCAGGCGCGCGCAGCGACCAGAGCCAGGCAGGAAGCGGTCCGGCAGGCAGATGCGCAACTTAAACTGTCTCAGGCGCGGCTTGCTTCCTCGCTTGCGCAGCAGACGCAATCTGAAGCCTCACTCCAGCAAAGTCATGCCGAGGTGGCGCAATCCCAGCATGCGATCGACATCCTCGATCCGCTGGTCGCTCAGCGTGAAAGCCGGGCATCCGCGGTCCGCAATGCTCAATACAACTACGATCATTGCCGCGTGTATGCTCCGTTCGACGCGCGAGTGACCAACCTGACGATTTCGGAGGGAGCCTATGCGCATGTGGGCCAACAGCTTTTTACGTTGATCGATACGCGCACCTGGTGGGTCATTGCAAACTTCCGGGAGACGCAGCTCAAGGACATCCGTCCGGGAATGAGGGTGGATGCCTGGCTCATGTCGAAACCGGACACTCTTTTCAAAGGAGTCGTAGACAGCACCAGCTTCGGCGTCGCCCTCGATGCGAACATTATCGGCAGCCTTGCGCCGGGATTGCCCGAAGCACAGCGCACGCTGAACTGGGTGCACTTAGCCTCGCGCTACCCGGTCAGGATCAGAATCACGAACCCTGTTGCGGACCTGCTGCGAGTGGGCGAGAACGCGGTCGTGGTCGTTCGGGGGCCCACAACTCCGCTGTTGAGATAAGCGATGGCGACTCCTGCCGGACCTGGAGCGGTATTTCAGGAAAGCCCGTGGAAGTGGTTCCGAAGTTTTCTGACGCAGGAGCTTTCGCCGTATCCAGGGCGCGGGTGGGTCGTAGCTCGTATGACGATCGCGGCCACTCTGATGATGCTGTGGATCATGACATTCCGCATCCCGGGTGCAGCCCTCGGCGCCTACTACACGCTGCTGTTTGCTCGCGACACTCCGGAGGCAACGGTAAAGAGTGCAACTACAACTCTACTGGCCGTAGGCGCTTCAGTTATTTTCGTTCTGGTCGGCGCGGCGCTGCTGGCCGGCGAGCCTTTTCTGCACTTCTTGTGGGTCTCGGGAACTCTGCTCGTCACATTTTTCCTTATCAGCTCCCTTTCGGAGTATCGTGCCGGAACCGCTTTTGGCTTTCTAGCGGTGAGCGCGGTTACTTCATGGGACTTTCCGGCCAACACGGAATTGCGCGTGGAAGGTACGCTGTGGTCCGCTCTTGCGGTGGGAACGGCGGCTTGCGTCACGGTGGCCATCGAACTGATATCGCAGCGAATACATCCGTTCAGCCAGTTCGCGCAGCAATTGGACGACAGGCTTAACTACGTCGAAGAGTTGCTGTCTTGCCTCGGAGAAAACAAACCGATCAGTGAGCGCGCCCGGAAAATGCTGGATCAATACGCCATGACGGGAACAGCCAGTTTAAGGCGCTTTCTTGCAAGGTCAGATCAGAACCCGCATTATGTCGCGGAAATGAGCGCCGTGGTGGCGCTCGCGGGGAGGCTAGTCGATATATCAGCGAACGCGTTTAGTTTGCCGCCCTCGATTCGAAACGAGGGCAGTGCGCGGTTTGCACAGGCTGCCCGGAACCTGCACGCAATACGCACGCTGCTACGGAGCGGGAACCCGCATCAATTGGCTGAGATCCAAATTTCGGCAGACCTGGGAGTTGTCCCCTCTTTCATTGGAGACGTGGAGAACACGATTGTACAAATCCCGCAAGTGTTTGCCGGAGATCGATCCTTCTCGGCGTTCCTGCCTTCGCGCCTCGATGCGCGCAGGAGCAGGAGCCTGTTCAAGGATGACGCTTTTACGAATCCAGCGCACATTCAGTTTGCCCTAAAGGGCACTCTTGCGGCTGTAAGCTGCTATGTGATCTACAACTCGATTCAATGGCCGGGCCTTAGCACGGCCGTAGCCACTTGCATGATCACAGCGCTTTCAAATGTCGGTTCTTCACGCCAGAAGCAAATCCTTCGAGTGTCGGGTGCTCTGATCGGCGGCGTCGGGCTGGCAATTACTGCGCAGGTTTTTCTCCTGCCGCACATGGACGGGATATCGGAGTTCACGGTGCTGTTCGTTGCCGTAACGCTCGCGGCCTCCTGGATCGCCACATCGAGTCCGCGGTTGTCCTATGCGGGAGTCCAGATCGCATTTGCCTTCTACGTTACTCACCTGCGCGGCTTTGGGCCGCAGACGTCATTGGCGCTCGCTCGCGACGACGTGATGGGGATCATGTTCGGGTTGCTCGCCATGTGGGTCCTGTTCGATCAGCTCTGGGCGAAGGATGCGCTGCATGAAATGATCGATACCTTCACAGCAAACATGCGCAGGATCGCTGCCTATGGTAAGCAGGTGATCACGCCCGATCTGCGGTCAGCTGTCAACCGGGTGCGGGCCGAACGTGATCTCATCACGAATAATTTCGATCAGATTCGAAACCAGAGCGACGCCGTCATCTTCGAGTTCGGTGCGGGCTGGACGCGGAAGGTGGCCCTCCGAAACAAGGTGCGCGCCTGGCAACCCCTGCTGCGTACCTATTTCTTGCTTCAGATTGCAGTTGCACAGTACCGAATTCAGCTGCCCGAACGCTTTTTTGATTCCGAAACAGAAGGGAATCTGCAGAGGGGCGAATCCCTCCTCGAAGCACTGGCCGATTTTCTTGATGCGGAACGGAGCAATGGAAAGGATGTGCCATCGCGACGTGTATCCGGTTTCATAACCGACTCTCAGGCCCAGCTCACAAATTGTCGGACGGAGCCCTTGGGCAATCGCGGGAACTCTTTTACTCTGTCGTGTACGATGCTCGAAATTGCCGTGTCGCTTGCAAGGCAGATGCTCGAACCATAGTCTTGGAGGGGGGCGGAAAGCTCCGCTGGGTTCTAGCCGGTCCCGAAGATGTTTGCGGGGCCGGATGGCCTCGCGTTTGACCGGCTGGCCGAGAAATGGCAAAAAAAGGAGGGGAAAGAAGGAAGCGGCTTGACGTCCGCTTAGAAACCGAACAGGAGGCTCAGTACGGTGGTCAGGGCGTAAATGATTACTGGAGGGTGCATTTTGTTTTTGTCCTGGTATCGGAATTATTTACATACCATTAGTGTTTGCCAGGTAAAAAGTTCTATGTAATATTTACAAGTTTCTAGCAAAAAAGAAAGATCTATTTTGGGTGAGATTAATCCTAGTACTTACGCACTTGTTAGCTCATTCCAGCGAGGGCGTCAGTGTAAGCTGTTGAAAAGAAAAAGCGAGGTAGGCGACGTATCTACTTAAATTGCAAGGAAAAGTAGTTCGATTAAATTCCTGATCGCTACAAAACTAGGCTATATTTCTCTTATATAGTTAGTTTAATAACGGTTAAAAGATAGGTAAATATTGGAATTGTTAAGGAGAGCGTGTGCGATCTTTGTTGCGAGTCGTACGTTTTCATCGAGGATCACAGAATTGAAGAGGCGCGCACGCACGAGACCCGCTCCCAGGGCGAGCGGATGCACGTCGTAGGTCGCTAACAAGCTCCGGGTCGAGTGAAGTTTAATCCTGGCCCGTATCTGACCAGCAGCTAGCTTGCAATTTTGTTGGAGAGAAGAGCACACACCAAAGATAATGAAAGGGTGGCTGCGCGATCTCTGCCGTTAGGTCTCGAAGAATTTCACACTCTGTACGATGGAGCAAAGCCGGCCTATGAATACTGGTATGGCTCAGCGCTCCAAAAGAGTATACCGACTGCTTTGCATGGGCTCGTGCAGGCCATCCTTCTCATGTTGTTGGAACAGGCTGGCTGGAACACAGCATCTGAAGTCCGGCTCAAGATCGTCAAAGATGCCGAACCCGTTCCGGATGTGATCGCCGTGCGCGGCAAATTCAAAGGTCGTTACCCAACGACCCCTCCTGCCCTTTGTGTTGAGATCCTATCGCCCGGAGATACGCTCGCGAAAACTTTGGAGAAAGCCAATACCTACATTTCCTGGGGATCCCAGTGCGTTTGGATCATTGATCCGGAAAAGCGTACCGCGTGGAATCTTTCACACGAAAACCCGGGTGAGCCGAAATGGATCGCTCCGGATGGAATGCTCCGCATTGACGAAACAACAATCGAGCTGCCGGTTCTTTTCGCCGAACTAGACAGAAAAATAGAGCTGACGGAAGACCAGGATTCATGACACGCAATCGTTGCCGTTTGGAGGGCGAGACAAATCGACCAGGTAAAGAAAAATCGATTTGAGGCGAAGTAAACGGTGGTGGCCCCGGGGAGACTTGAACTCCCACGCCCTTACGAACGCCAGAACCTAAATCTGGTGCGTCTGCCAATTCCGCCACAGGGCCACAGGCGCAAAATCTATATCAGCGTACCACTGGCCTGAGCCGCTGCGGCCCAGCCGTTCAGTTCAGTTGCGATGCGCTCATCGATCCTGTTTTCAGCGAATTCCTTCGCTACACGAATTGCATTCATTATTGCCTTGGCATTGGATCGGCCGTGGCAGATTACACAAAGTCCGTTCAAGCCGAGCAGCGGTGCACCGCCATATTCATCGACATCGACGTGCTTCTTGAATTCCTTCAGCGCGCCTTGCGCCAGGAATGCCCCCACTTTGCGGGTGAGTGTCGCCGTGAGCGACTGCCTCAATATCTGAGCGATGACTTCGACCAGACCTTCGCTGACTTTCAGAGCCACATTACCGACGAAGCCGTCACACACGATGACATCGGCTTTGCCGGTGTAGAGGTCTCTACCTTCCACGTTCCCGATGAAGTTTACTTCGCGCAGGCTCTTCAGAAACGGCCGCGCCTCATGGGTGAGACTATTGCCCTTGTGCTCTTCTTCGCCAATCGACAGCAGGCCTACACGAGGGTTGGCGATCCGTAGAATCACGCGAGCGTAGGCGTTTCCCATGACGGCAAACTGAGCGAGCATCTTCGGCGTACAGTCCACATTCGCACCGACATCGAGGATTACGGCAGATTTGTCGTTGATCGTGGGAAAGGCGGTCGCCAGAGCGGGCCGGTCCACACCGGGAAGCATCCCCTGCACCATTTTGGCGGTGGCCATCACAGCGCCGGTATTGCCGGCCGAAACCACGCCTTCCGCAACGCCCTCGCTGACCAGCTTGCAAGCGACCCGAATGGAGCTATCCTTCTTGCGTATAGCTTTTCCAGCGCTATCCTCCATTGTGATCTGGTCCCTTGCGTCCCGGACCTCAATCGGAAGACTGCGCCACCCCGGATGTTTGTCCAGTTCCTTGCAAACGACCTCTTCCCGGCCCACAAGGACCACTTTCACATCCAGCTTTTTCGCAGCCCGCAGCGCGCCCTCCACCTCAGGCTTCGGGAAATGATCCCCTCCCATCGCGTCGAGGGCTATCGTCACCATGTATTTGATTTCTTGTTCAGCGGAACGAAAACGGATCGTCGGAAGTTGGGACTAGGCTTCGACAACTTCGATGACTTCACGGCCTTTGTACTTGCCGCAATGCGGACAGGCGCGATGTGCGCGTATCTTCTCGTGACAGTTGGGGCACTCGGCAAGCTGTGGCACAGCGAGCGAATCGTGCGCCCGGCGTGTTGAAGTCCGGCGTTTCGAATGGCGGCGTTTGGGATTCGGCATCTACTTGATCTCTCTTTATGGAATGGCCGTACGGCGGCCTAAATTAATTGTTTGGGCTGATCTCAGCCCGAAGCATTTTCAACTTACTCCAGCGATCGTCGAGCGGCTTAGGTTGGCATCCACAATCGGACTGGTTTCGATTCTGTCCACAAGCAGGACAGATCCCTTTGCAATCTTCACTACAAACGAGCTGCATCGGCAGAGCCAGCAAGACTACCTCTCGCAGCACGTCATTGAGCTCCAGTCCGTTTCCGTCGTAGTAGCCCACTTCTACCCCGGCTTGATCGATCTCCTCCTCGCTGTCGGCATTCGCCTCTTCAGACGGCAGATAGACCAGATCGAAATGGTTCTCGACCGAAAAATTCGCTGCTTCGAGGCACCGATCGCAGACACCCTCGACGGCGACACGAATATCGCCCACCACTCGGATTTCACCAAGCGATTCGTTTAAGAGCTGAGCGGTTCCTTCGGCGTGGAGAACAGACGATTGCCTGATCTTTGTATCGAAGTCAATTTCCCCTGCCGGGAGATCTACCTTGAAACGTACCGGTTTTGACTCTAATTGCTGGAGGCTAACGAACATATGCAGTCCTCTCGTCCCGACTAGTACAACGTCGGTGCAGCTAGCCTGCAGAAACACAAAACTCGATTATAACAATACCTCTCTAAACGACTTCCCGGCGGGTTCCCACACTCGGATCTACGTTGATTCCCGAGCTTTGTGCTTCACAATTGTCACAATTGCCGCAAGGTCCTCTAAACTCGTCACCGAAATAGTGAAGCAGATGCTCACGGCGGCATGCGCTGATGTCGGCGTACTCCTGCATCTGCCGCAGCCGTTCCTGTTTCGTTCGCTTGCGCTGTTCCTGTTCCGCCGCTGCTGCTTGTGAGGCCTCGGTCAGATCTGCCTCTTCGGCGATTTGCACCTCGCCGGTGGGCAGCACTTCGATCGCCCCAACATCTTCCAGACGTTGAATGACCGTCGTAAGCTTGCGTCCCGAAAGATCGACCTGATCCGAGATCTCTTCCAGCTCGACAGGACCTTCCTGATCGGCGATTATATCGGCTACTCGCTCTATACTCCTGGCCTCGAGTTTGCCCTCGCCGCTGTGGAATTTTTGGATTCCCATGTCTTGCTGACGAAAGAAGAGAACCGCCTCAGCCTTCTCGCCATCCCGCCCCGCGCGGCCAATCTCCTGGTAGTAGGAGTCGAGCGAATCGCTGACGTCGAAGTGATACACGAAACGAACGTTCGCTTTGTCGATCCCCATCCCAAAAGCATTCGTCGCAACGATCACCTCCGCGTCACCGGACATGAACCGGTCCTGGATCTCTCGCCTTTCCGCCGCCTTGAGACCTCCGTGATAGAAAAGTGACTGGACGCCCTCCTCGGCGAGTTGCGCCATGATCTCCTCCGCCGCCTTTCGAGTAGCAACGTAAACGATGCCGGGCTTGTCAGCCCATCGCACGCGCTGGACCAGCTTGTCCAGCTTCTCTTCCTTTGTTTCGAAGTGATCCACACGAAGGTAAATGTTGGGCCGGTCGAAACCGCCGACAAGGATCTTCGGCTTCTGCAAACCGAGGCGTTCAACTATCTCGTCCCGGACAGCTTTAGATGCGGTGGCGGTCATCGCAAGCACCGTTGGCGAACCCAGTCTCTGAATCACGGGACCAAGCTGCAGGTAGTCCGGGCGGAAGTCGTGTCCCCACTCGCTGATGCAATGAGCCTCATCGACCACGAAAAGCCCGATGCCCGCGTTCTCGAGTCTCTCTATGGTCTCCTGCTTGCGAAGCTGCTCAGGCGCGAGAAAGATGAATTTGCTCTCGCCGCTTTCGATTTTTTCGAAAGCTTCTCGAAGTTCGGCGGCGTGTTGTGTCGAGTTGACAACCACCGCCTCGGCCGGTGCCTGTTCGTTGATCGAATCCACCTGATCCTTCTGCAAAGCGATTAGTGGGGAGATGACCAGTGTCAGACCGTCAATGAGCAAGCCTGCGATCTGGTAAATCGCCGATTTACCAGACCCGGTCGGCATCACCACGAGAGAGTCTGTTCCCTCGAGCAGTGTTTTTATCGCCTCTTCTTGCCCTGGACGGAGGGTCTCAAAGCCGAAACTGTCGCGTGCAGTCGCCAGAATACGGTTAGTGGATCGGGACGCCTTCTTGCTCGCGTTCTTCGCGCGGGGTGCAGTCTTGGCGGTGGTCGTTGTTGCCATTCCTACATTCGATTTCCGGCGCCGTCCGGCCGTTTCGAGCCATTCCGCGCCCTCTGAAATTTACGCGCGGCCCCACCAGAGCCGCGCTTGGCTGCCGAGGCGCAGATTACTGCGGATTGGTGGAACTGGGAGCCGGGTTCGAGTTCTGTTCCTGGTCCCTATGCTGCTGCATCCGCTCGCGCATCTGCTGCTGCATTTGCTCGTAGGTTTGCTTCTGGCTATCCGTCAACACTCCCTTGATCTTGCCCTCGCTGTCCTCTCGAACAGCACGCATTTTTTCGCGGCGATCCTTGGGGGCCAGAGAGCTATCGTTTCTGATGTTCTCCGACTGCTGCTGCCGGTCCGTGAGAATCGGCAGGATTTGTTTCTGCTGGTCCTCCGTCAGGTTTAACCGCTTCGTGAGCATCTTTAGCTGCTGGTTAGGATCCATCTGGCGATGCTGACCCTGCCGGCCTTCCGCCGGAGGCGTCGAATTCTGATCTTGCGCCAGCGCCGCCATGCCGGTACCCAGTCCCATGAGTGCTGAAAGAGTCAGCACGAAAAATTGTCTTTTCATCGTTTTCTCCTCTCGTTTAGAGGTCTTCCCTCTACCTAAACAAGACGAGCCAGGGGATTTCAGGGTTATGGGCACCTAGTTAAACTTCCTTTAATCTGAATCCCTGACAAACTGGATATATGGTCGCTGCCTTAACCGATCCAAATCTCGCTTTCCTGCTGCTGATCACGGGAGCCTTGGGCCTCTACTGGGAACTGCATAGCCCCGGCGCAATCTTCCCGGGCGTGATTGGGGCCGTTTTGCTGTGTGTGGGAGCATTCAGCCTGTTCGAGGACACGCCTACCTGGTACGGGTCCGTCATGATTCTGGCGGCTTTCGTGTTCCTGGCAGCTGAACTCAAAGTCGGAGGTCACGGAGTCTCGGGAGCACTCGGCGCGGGGTTACTCGCGGTCGGGGCCGTTGCACTCCTGCCCGGGCCGCATCGCATTAACCCTGCCCTCGCGATCACCGTCTCGGCTGCGCTTTGCCTGATCGCAGCCTTCCTGGGATACTTGGGCCTGCGTGCCCGGAAGAACTCGCTTCTGACCGGAATCGATACCCTGGTGGGAAAAGTCGGAGTCTCTCGTACCGAAATCAACTCCCGGGGGACGGTCTTCGTCGAGGGCGAGTACTGGCAGGCAATCAGTCAGTCCCCCATACCTCCGGGAGCGCGTATCTCGATTGAACGAGTTCAAGGGCTGACTCTCTACGTCAAGGAGGCGTAGCGATTCGAAATGCTAGGTGTGTTCAGCTTCACTCTTCTGGTCGCCCTCATTCTGGTCTTCTATCTCGTTTCGTCAGTCAAGATCCTCGCCGAATATGAACGAGGTGTTGTCTTTCGGCTGGGCCGCGTCCTGCGCGAGCCGAAAGGGCCGGGCGTCATCCTTGTCTTCGCTCCACTGGACCGGATCGTGCGGACCTCGCTTCGTGTCGAGGCGATGGAAGTTCCGCCCCAGGATCTCGTCACGCGGGACAACGTGACTGTGAAGGTCAACGCCGTCGTCTACTTCCGGGTGGTTGATCCGATCAAGGCGGTTATCGAAGTAGCCAACTTCTTATATGCAACGAGCCAGCTTGCTCAGACCACGCTGCGTAGCGTTCTTGGCGAAGTCGAACTGGACGAACTCCTGAGCCAGCGTGAGAAGATAAACGTTCGCCTCCAGGCCGTGCTCGATGACCACACCGGCCCGTGGGGCGTCAAGGTGACGATGGTGGAGGTCAAACAGGTTGATTTACCGGAGCAGATGATACGTGCCATTGCGCGCCAGGCCGAAGCAGAACGCGAACGGCGCGCCAAAGTAATTCATGCGGAAGGCGAATACATGGCTGCGGAAAAGCTGAGTATGGCTGCGAAGCAGATTCAAAAGGAGCCGGTGGCTATTCAATTGCGTTATTTGCAGACTCTCGTCGAAATTGGAGCCGAAAAGAACAGCACAGTTGTGTTCCCTGTCCCTGTCGATCTGCTCGCCTCCCTTACGCGGCTTATGGATCGCATGGGCAAGGAAACTCACAGCGAATCGTCAATCGATCAGCCCAAAGAACGTCCGGCCGACTTATAGATCTCAGCCATGTAGCGCATGTCCCTGAGACCTTCTTCGCCATTGCTCTTCGGCTCCTTGTTTCCGAATACGCATTCGGCGAAGTAATCGGCTTCGCGCACGAACTGCGAAGGGTCTTTCTCCTGCTCGGGCACATCGAGCGGCGGCTCTCCCTTAACTTCCACTGTCAGATGGATGCCTTGATACGCAAATGCAGGTTGCATATGTAAGACGCCCTTCGGACCATGCACACGGATGAACCCATCCATCTGGGCGCCGTAAGTTGTGGTGCAACTTGCGACGATCCCCGAGGGAAAGCGCATCGTCCATCCACAATTCTCTTCGACGTCACGAAATCGGCCGTCTTTGTCGATCACCGTGCAATAGCCTTCGAGATGCACCGGTTCTTCGCCCGTCAGATAACGGCACGCATTGAGGGAGTAGATTCCTACGTCCATCAGCGGGCCGCCGCCGGCCAGTTTCTTGTTGAGGCGCCACTCGCCTGCTTGTTCGTTGAATCCATTTGCACTCTCGATGGCTTGCACCGGGCCGAGGCGCCCATCTTTGATAATCTGAATGGCCTGTAAATTAACCGGCTCATACTGGCAGCGATAGGCAATCATCAATTTCTTACCGGCGGCCTTACACGCGTCCACCATCGCCTGGCTGTCTTTCACGCTAGTTGCCATCGGCTTCTCGCAGAGAACATGTTTGCCGGCATTCGCGGCGCGAATTGCGTACTCGGCATGCATGCTGTTCGGCAACGCAATGTAAACAGCGTCCACGTCCCTGTTATTTGCGATCTCGTCGAAGCTTTGATAGCTGTAGATGTTTTTGTCCGGCACGCCGTACTGGGCGGCCATCTTCTCGGCTTTGTCACGATGACCGCTCACGAACGCGGTCACTTCAGCTTTCTGAGACATTTTGCAGGCCGGCATGAAATGATCCATCGAGATCCTGCCCAGACCCACGATCCCGTAGCGAAGTCGCTGCCCGGCGGGTTGGTCCTGCCCTTGCATTGAATGCCCGAGCCGCGACAAAGCCGCTCCCGCCAGCAGGCTCCGGGAAAAGGCACGACGATTAACTTGCAAGGTCTTGTTCCTCTCAGTATTCTTCAGCATGCGAATCGCACAGCAGCGCCCGTTTTACCTCAGGTGCGGCAAGCGCGAGCGAAGTGAACGTGGCCCCGGAAACCAGCAGAGACCACGCAGAGAACTTTCGAAACTTAGTCAGCTGCTCGAGGCCCAGTTTGCCCGCAAACACAGCGTCGGCGAGAGCTTTCGTCCCCATCGCAATCGGTATCAGCCGATTCGCCCGCCGTTCTTGCTGCGATCCCATCCCCGCCAGCAGCGCCGTGATCGAATAGCTCGCCAGGCCTAACAGCGCGTCCGGAATCATACATATCGAATAGGCTTCATCCGATCCGTTAACGGCGTCCGCGTCGAAGTTCTTGATCGGCGGGTCCGGTAATCGTCGTATCACCCCGACCTGAAACAAAGAGACGATGCCAAGCACCGCACCCGAAAAGAGTGACAAGCAGACGATCCCGCGACGGCGCCGCAACGCCTCATCTTCTCCGAACCGGAGACTTTCGCGGGTGTTCTCCGCCGGCTCCTTAAGCATTTCTTCTCCAGAGCAGCGCGCCGACTCCAGCCAGGCCTGCAGCCGCCAAAGCCAGCGGGGCCCTGTGAAGATTCGCCCAGCTCTGGATGCTGAATGACTTCGCCTGATCTGAAAAGATCCCGTCGGCGGCGTAGTCGCCCGGAGCCGGTTCGAAGAGATTGTCGGGCCGGTCGGGCGCCACCTTCTGTGAGGTCTGCTGCGACTTGTAGCCCGTCTTGCCTAGATATAAGTCGGCCAGTCCCGGCGCTATGTCCTGCCCGTAAATCGCAGCAACGGTCGGGCCGCCCACGAACACTTCCCGGCGGCGGTTGTGCGAGGCCCAGTAGATTGCCTCCGCAGCCACTTCGGGTTCGAAGATGGGAGGCACGGGCTGGGGATGATTGGGCAGCCGTGTTCTGCACCACCCAAACTGCGGTGTGTTCATGGCGGGTAAGTGCACCACCGTTACATGTATGTTGCTTTTCTGGTGAATAAGTTCGCAGCGCAGCGAGTCGGTGAAGCCGACTATCGCGTGCTTGGCGCCACAGTACGGGGACTGCAGCGGTATCGATCTGTATGCGAGTGCAGATCCGACTTGCACGATCGAACCCTGATTCCGCGGCCTCATGTGTCTCAGAGCTGCCATGGTGCCGTATACGCAGCCAAGATAAGTAACCTCTGTGGCGCGCTTGAACTCGTCCGGTTCGATCTGGTCTAAGGGGGCGAAAATCGTAGTCATCGCGTCGTTCACCCAAACGTCGATGTGCCCAAATGTGTTTGCAACCTGCTGGGCGGCTTTCTCCACCTGTCTCGCATCGGCTACGTCCGTCGGCAGCGCCAGGGCCTGACCACCCGCTTCTTCCACTTCCCGCTTTGCACCTTCCAAGCGCTCCTGACCGCGGGCGAGGAGGCCGATTGATGCCTTTCGCTTTGCGAACTGCCGTACTACGGCACGGCCCACCCCGGCCGACGCACCAGTGACCACGACAACCTCACGCTCTTGCTCTTTCACAAGACTCTCCTGCCATGTCGATGCGTGCCAGTTGTCAGCGTTACGGGGAAAGCCTATTTCTATGTCTTGACAATAGTCGTTATAACAGGTATATTAACCGCATCATGGGGCTCGCTCTCGAACTGAAGATGTCCCGCCCTTTCGCTTTGGCCGAAGAAGAGGCTACGCTGGCCATTTTCCGAACCGCTGAGGTCGTCGCGCAGCGAACTTCCGAAGTGCTGAAACGCTTTGATGTCACACCTGCTCAGTACAACGTGCTCAGGATACTTCAGGGCTCGCCCGATGGGCTGGCGTGCCGCGACGTATCGGAGCGGCTTATAGCTCATGACCCGGACGTAACGCGTTTGCTGGACAGAATGGAAGCTCGGCACTGGATCAAGCGCCGGAGGTGCAGTTCGGATCGCCGCGTCGTGATTGCTTGCGTCACAAGCACAGGACTGGAACTTTTGGACGAAATTAAGCCAATGGTTTCAGCCTTTCACAAGCAGCAGTTCAAAGACTGGGGAGACAAGCAATTGGGGCAGCTTCTCGAGCTTTTACAAAGAGTACGTGATACGAAACCACAGATAACCAGGAGACCAAGTAATGACTAACAAGTACGAAATCGATCCGGCACACTCGAGTCTGCAGTTCAGTGTTCGCCACCTCATGATGTCCAATGTGCGCGGTGCATTCTCCGGCGTGCACGGCGTTTTGAACTACGATCCGCAAAACCCTTCGGCTTCCACCGTAGAAGCATCCGTAGACGTGAACACGGTCAATACCCATGACGCACAGCGCGATGCCCATCTCAAGACTCCTGAGTTTTTTGACACCGCAGAGTTTCCCACCATTACCTTCCGCAGCACAAAGGTAGAGAAAAAAGGCGACGGTGAGTTCCAGGTCACCGGCGATCTCACTCTCCATGGAGTAACTAAGCCCGTCACCCTGAATGTCGAAGAGGTCTCCGAAGAAGGCAAGGACCTTTGGGGGAACACTCGCATCGGTGCTTCCGCGAAGACCAAGATCAAGCGAAGCGACTTCGGCTTAACTTGGAACGCAGCGCTCGAAGCAGGCGGCGTAGTGGTGGGCGACGACGTTAAGCTCGATTTCGAACTGGAATTCGTTAAAGCTAAGGTTGCAGCCGCCTAACCTGTCTCATCAGCGGTAGGCACCAGTCTGAATCAGTAGCTTAGGGCTAAGCCGCCGTTCCGGTCTTCTTAGCCCTCGCCTGCTTCAGCGGTGTCAGCAGCGAGAGTACTACATGCTCATATAAATCATTCCGCTTGTGGTCGCGGAGTTCTTCAGCAAACTCTCTCAACTTCCCGGATGAATAACATTCCATCACAGTCGGGTGAATATAGTACTTCTTGCAGGTAGCGGGTTTGTTGCCTAACTTCGATGCGACATCCTTGATCACGTCGACCAGCACTGACTTAGTGCTCTCGTCTGTTTGATCTACACATTTCGTAAGCAGGAAGCTGGCGGCTAGGCATGTTCCACCCCAGGTTCTGAAGTCCTTGGCGGTGAAATCTCCTCCGCTGATGTCACGAAGATAGTCGTTCACGTCACCCGACTCGATCGTCTGCGGCTTGCCTTCCTCGTCCAGATACTCGAAAAGTGAACTTCCTGGAATCTCCTTACATTTTTTCAAGATTCGAGCCAGTCTCTTGTCTTCAACGGTGATCTCATGGTGTTGATGGCTTTTTCCCTTGAAACGAAACTTAAGGGTATCGCCGAGAATCTGCACATGCTGGTTGCGCAGCGTAGTTAATCCGAACGAATTGTTTTCTTCCGCGTATTCCTCGTTGCCGATACGAATGTAAGTCGTTTCGAGCAGCTTGACAATGGCAGCCAGGATCTTTCTCTTCGGCATGCCCTGAAGGTCCAGGTCTCTGGCCGCGGCTCGTCGAATCTTCGGCAAGACCTTGCCGAATTCCCGCATCCGGTCGAACTTGACCAAGTCCCTAACATGCCGGTATTTCGGGTGGTAGCGATACTGCTTTCGGCCACGAGCATCCCAACCGACTGCCTGGATGTGGCCGTTTTCCGATGGGCTGATCCAAACGGAACTCCATGCGGGCGGCAAAACGAGCGACCGTATTCTCTTCAGCACCGCCTCATCTTTTACGGGTTTGCCGTCTGGCGCGAGGTATGCGAACCCGCCACCTGCCCGCCGTCGCCGGATTCCGGGTCCTTTTGGAATGGCATACCGCAAACCTGCCAGCTCCGCCGATTTAACTTCATCCGGAACCGGCAGCTTAGTATCTGTAACCACGCCCATGCTCTCTTATGATGCACTTTTGATTCAGAAACAGTAGTAGATGAATGGAATCGAACCACTGAAGCGATTAACTCCTATGGCTGACGCTCTTATCTTCGACATCGACGGCACCCTGCTAGACTCGGTTGACCTCCATGCCCGCGCGTGGCAGGAAGCTTTTGAACACTTCGGCAAGGCAATCCCTTTCGATGAGATTCGAAGCCAAATAGGAAAGGGGGGTGACCAAATCCTCCCTGTCTTCCTCTCGCCGGATGAAGTTCCCACGAGGGGCAAGGAAATCGAGAAATTCCGGTCGAACCTCTTCAAGGCGAAGTACCTCAAGGAAGTCAAACCGTTCCCTGGCGTCCGTCCTCTGTTCGAAAAGGTTTTATCGTACGGTCAGAAACTGGCACTCGCCTCTTCGGCCAAAGGCGATGAGCTGAAAGACTATGAGCGGATTGCTCAGATCGAAGACCTCGTCCAAGTGGAGACTTCTTCGCAGGATGCCGAAAGGTCCAAGCCTCACCCGGACATCTTCGAGGCTGCATTTACAAGGCTGGGGGATGGGATCCGGCGCGAAAACGTGATTGTGATTGGTGATAGTCCGTACGACGCAGAAGCTGCTAAGAAAGCAGGTCTGGCGACCGTTTGTGTTCGATGCGGTGGATTTCCTGAAAGCGACCTCCGCGAGGCGGGTTGCATTGCGCTCTATGACGGTCCCGAGGATCTCCTGCGAAACTACGATTCCTCGCCCTTAGCGCGCCGCCGGGCCTCCACGACCTAGCCGCTCCGCAAACCCCGCCTTCAGCTTGCGGTATGTATCTTCGAGCGCTTCGGGTATGATTCGCGCATGTCCGACGGTCGTCATGAAGTTAGCGTCTCCCGACCAGCGCGGTAGCACGTGCAAATGCAGGTGTTGAGCGATTCCTGCACCCGCGGCGCTGCCGATATTCATCCCGAGATTCAGGCCGTCTGGCTTGTAAACGTTCTCGAGTACTTGCTCCGCCTCTCTTGCCAGCTGCATCATTTCGCCAGTGCTGGCCTCGGTAGCCATGTCGAGAGTTGAAACGTGCGCGTATGGAACCACCATCAAGTGTCCACTTGTGTAGGGATAACGGTTAAGGATGACGAAGCATTCCTGGCCACGGTACACCACCAGGTTTTCACTATCGTTGGCAGGGTCGCGAGCCGCTACGCAGAACACGCATTCGTATGAAGTCCTTTTCGCCTCCATGTAGGTGGAGCGCCAGGGCGTCCAGAGGTAGTCCATGAATGACTGAGCCTAGCCGAAGAGCTCCCGGCGGTTACTCAGATGGAATGAGGCGGATTTGGAGCGATCGGCTCGGGTTGCGCTTCCTTAGTGGAATGATTGACCAGATCCCGAAGTTCCTTGCTCGGCTTGAAGAATGGAATGCGTTTGGATGGCACCTCTACCCGCGATCCAGTCTTCGGATTTCTGCCTACCCGTGGCTGCCTTTGGCGGGTCCGAAAGCTTCCGAAGCCTCGGATCTCGATCTTTTCGCCCTTGTGAAGGCTGTTTACAATGCTGTCAAAAATCGTTTCGACGATCGTCTCAGAATCCTTGCGTGTCATTTCCACTACCTTCGAGACTTCGTCGATCAGTTCAGCCTTCGTCATAGCTCTTGTCCCTGTATTTCGCAGCCGGATAACTTTGCTTAATTACATCCCCAACGGTGGAAGTCGCTACCGCTGCCTGCCGGTTGTAGTCTTGGATGCGGTGCCTCTCGACGTCTTCCTGCATCTCGCGCAAGCTTAAGCCTATTCGCTTCTGCGCTTCGTTCATCTTGATTACCTTGAACTCGAACTCTTCCCCGATGGGCAGTACAGGCTCGTCCTGGGCCGCATTCCTTTGGCTGCGGCGTGGATCCGCTTGCCCTCCGATCTCAGTTCGATGGCACAGGGCCTCAACTCCCGGGAGCAGCTCGACGAAGACCCCAAAAGGCGCCGCCCGGCATACCCGCCCCTTTACGTTGTCACCCACCTGATGCGTGCGGAAGAAAGTCTCCCAATTGTCAGGCTGCAGCTGCTTTATGCCAAGCGACAGACGGCGGTTAGGAGCATCGATCTGTAGCACAACCGCCTGCACGATCTGGCCTTTTTTTACCAGCTCCGAGGGATGCTTTACGTGCGAGGTCCACGACATGTCCGAAACGTGCACCAGCCCATCGATCCCTTCTTCGATCTCGACGAAAGCGCCGAAGTCCGCCAGCTTCCTTACGCGGCCTTCGACCACTGACCCCACGCTGTAGCGCTCCGTGATGGTGGTCCACGGATCGGCCTCAAGTTGCTTGATTCCGAGCGATATCCGGCGCTCTTTCCACTTTACGTCGAGCACCACCGCTTCCACCTGATCCCCGGCGTTGAGAATTTTTGCGGGGTGCTTCATTCTCCGGCTCCAGGTCATCTCGGAGATATGAATCAGCCCCTCTACCCCCGGCTCGAGCTCTACGAAAGCTCCATAATCAGCGACACTCACGATGCGCCCGAATACGCGGCTCTGAGGCGGATATTTTTCTTCCACGTGGGCCCATGGATCGGGCCGCATTTGTTTCAGCCCCAGTGAGATGCGCTCATGTTCGCGGTCGAGCTTGAGGACCTTGACTTCGATCTCTTCTCCGGTCTGCAGAATTACCGATGGATGCGTAACGCTGCCATAGCTCAGATCGCTCACATGAAGGAGACCGTCTATTCCTCCAAGATCGATGAAAGCTCCGTAGTCCGTCAGGTTCTTTACGACGCCTCTAACTTCAGCGCCCTCATGTAGCGTTTCGAGTGCGTAAGCTTTTCGCGCCTGGAGATCGTTCTCGAGCAATACACGCCGCGATACAACAGCGTTCCCACGCCGGCGGTTGAGCTTCAGTATTCTGACCGGAAACTCCTGCCCGACGTATCCATCGAGGTTGTGGATAGGCCGGACCTCGACCTGAGAACTGGGCAGGAACGCCGGAACACCAATATCCACTTCCAGCCCGCCCTTGATTTTGCCTTTCACCAACCCCGATACTGGCGTACCGTCCGCTGCCGCCTGTTCCAAGCCTTCCCAGATTTGCCGCCGGTGCGCTCTTTCGTAGGAGAGGAGAATGTAACCCTCAACAGGCGGACCTGTGCGGTCGATCATCACCTCGATCACGTCCCCGCGTCTCACGGCAGGCAGGCCATCGGTGAAAGGGAACTGTGAAGACGGAACGAGTCCCTCTATCTTCCTGCCGATGTCTACGATTACTTCCTTGTCCGTTACGCTTAGAACGTGACCGTGGTATGCTTCGCCACCGCTCGCTGTGAACTGGCTGCTGTAGTCGTCGAGGAAGGCCTCGTAGTCCGAGTTCTCCGCTGTTCCAGGTGTCTCCACATGTTCGTCAAAGGAACCAGCCATGTTTCAGTTCATCCTGAGTCCGCCCCCGGTGATCGCCTGGTCGAAAACTTGCATCTCCTCCACCGGAGCCTAGTATTGGGAGTTCTCTTCCCCACTGTAGTCAAATGATTGATACTTCAGTACTTCAGCAATATAGCCGACGCTAGGGGGGATGTCAACTTCGCCACTCCGCCCGGTTGGCCGTACTCGGAAGAGCCGCAGCTCGCACCTGCGCCTGCTTCCGCCGTATCGCATGGTTCTCATATATAATGAAGCTGCGGAGCGCTCCCCGCAAATGTTTCCGCAATCCTCCGCATAGGCCGGTAACGGCTCGTGCTCGAGGCGAAAGAGGATGAGTTCATGATCGAAGGCTTGCTTCAGCCATCACACCTGCTTGTTATTCTGGCCATCGCGCTGTTTGTGTTCGGCCCTAAGAAACTCCCCGAGCTTGGGCAGGGACTTGGCAAGGGCATTCGCTCTTTCAAGGACAGCATGAAGGCTGCTACCGAGGAACCCGAGAAGATTGATACTGCGAATACCACGCGTACGCCAGATTCGAAGTAGTCCTTCAGCTTTCGTCTTCTGTATCTTCTGAGGCGCGGTGAACAATAGTTCGCTGCGCCTTTTCTGCTTCTGTACTCTCGTTGACTCCAGAAAAATTTGCACCGGACGGCAAGAAATGCCGCTTACCCTGGTCGTTCTTTCTAACGGAACTTATACTGGCAGCTCATCGCAAGCATTTGATTTATAGCGGCTTGCGCTTATCCCCCGCTCTGCTTCGCTCGTGGTACTCAAACTGCCTACCTTCCTGTGCAGGGTGATATTCATCACGGTCTGTTCAAAAGCTTTCAAAGTTACTCCGGCAAATAAGAAAAAAGAGCAAAGCAGACATTTCACTCAGGAGCGGTAGAGCCAAATGACAACAGAAGATTTCGGCAAAGCATATCAAAAGGGATTCAATCTGACGGTTCGCTTTTTAGTATCGAGAGGACTTTCCTACGATTCAGCGTTAGATACGGCGCAAGCGGCTTGGGCTAAGGGTTGGGAGAGGCGTGAGCAATTACGCGACCCGAGCTTGGTTCTAACTTGGACGAATAGTATCGCGCTAAACATTCATCGCACTTTTTTACGGCGCGAGCCTCAGACTCAAACTCTTCCCGAATTACAGGCGCCACCACGCATGAATGTGGCCGCTATCGATGTGAAGCGAATTCTTGGTGATTGCAAGCCGAACGATCGCGTTGTCCTCGAAGGGCATTACATCGAAGGCTACAAGGTACAGGAAATTGCGCGTCAGCATGGCTGGTCTGAAACGGCCGTCCGTATTCGCCTGCTGCGAGCGCGCAGAAGCGTTGAGCGCCGTCTTAGCCGGCCCAAACATGCCAGACTCCGCAATCTCGCGGAGAAGACAAAAAAGGCCCTCGCCACCGCTCTTGAGGTCCCGGCATTCAAAGCCAGAGTTGCTTAATTGCAGCTCTTAGTTTCGGGGTCGGTTTGTTTGTCTGATTTATAAGAGCCGGCCCTTTAAAGCGCGACACCCTCCTCCGAGGTGTCGCGCTTTTCTGTTTTTAGATAAGCTCAGCAGCGCTGAAGAAGAATGGAATTTCGAGAGCGGCAGTTTCTGCCGCGTCCGATCCGTGCACCGAGTTGCGCTCGATGTTTTCCGCAAACTTCTTTCGCACAGTTCCCTCGGCGGCGTTCGCGGGATTTGTAGCGCCCATCAGGTCGCGCCACTTCGCGATTGCCGATTCTCTTTCGAGCACCATCACTACAACTGGTCCTTCGGTCATGAATCCCACCAACCCGCCGAAGAACGGCCGCTCTTTGTGCACTGCGTAAAACGCTTCCGCCTCTTGCTTCGAAATGCGCCGCGTCTTCAAAGCGATCAGACGAAAACCGTGTTGCTCGATTAACGCCAGTATCGCGCCGACATGCCCCTTCTTCACGGCATCCGGTTTAATAATTCCAAAAGTACGTTCTAAAGCCATTCGCTAATTGTTCCTTGTCGCCGCGCCGCTTACGGCGAGCGCTTCCTGCATCTTTTCGCCTAGCACCGCCGGCGTGGGACAGACAATGATGCCGGCGTCCGCCATGGCTGCCAGTTTGTCTTCGGCTCGCCCCGCCCCGCCGGAGATAATTGCGCCCGCGTGACCCATGCGCCGGCCTGGCGGCGCTGTCTGTCCCGCGATGAATCCTACTACCGGCTTGCGAACATGCTCCTTGACGTACGCTGCCGCGGTCTCTTCCGCGCTGCCACCGATTTCGCCAATCATGATGATTGCGTGCGTATCCGGATCGTTGTTGAATAGCTCTATTGAATCCGTAAAACTCGTTCCGATGATCGGATCCCCTCCTATCCCAATGCAGGTCGATTGCCCGATGCCGAGTTTCGTCAACTGCCCGACCGCTTCATACGTCAGCGTGCCTGAACGCGAGACGATTCCCACGTGGCCCGGCTTGTGTATATGGCCCGGCATGATGCCGATCTTGCATTTACCGGGTGTAATTACTCCCGGGCAATTCGGACCGATCAATCTCGTCGCCGGCTTCGTTTTCAGATAGGCCCAGACGCGCTCCATGTCTTCGACCGGTATGCCTTCGGTGATGCACACAACTAGCGGTAGCCCGGCATCCACGGCTTCCATAATCGCGTCGGCTGCGAAGGGAGGAGGTACGAAAATCACCGACGCGTTCGCGCCCGTTGCTTCCACCGCCTCTTCCACACTGTTGAACACCGGCCGGTCCAGGTGCTTCTGGCCGCCTTTGCCCGGCGTTGTTCCGCCCACTACCTTGGTTCCGTAGTTGATCGCCTGCTCAGCGTGAAATGTGCCTTCGCGGCCCGTGAAGCCTTGGAACAAAACTTTTGTGTTTTCGTCGATGAGTACACTCATTGCGCTAGTCTCACCACTTTCTCTGCCGCGTCTTTCATGCCGTCCGCCACAGTGAAGTTGAAGCCCGATTCCGTGAGGATCTTCTGCCCCAATTCCACGTTCGTCCCTTCCATTCGGACCACCACCGGGATCTTGATCTCTAATTCACGCGCCGCCGAGACCACGCCATTCGCCAGCGTGTCGCACCGCAAGATTCCCCCGAAAATGTTAATCAGCACCGCTCTCACGCTGCGGTCAGACAACAGAATACGAAACGCATTCTTCACCTGCTCCGCGCTCGCACCACCGCCCACGTCCAGAAAGTTCGCCGGCTCTCCGCCCGCATACTTGATGATGTCCATGGTTGCCATCGCCAGCCCTGCGCCGTTCACCATGCACGCGATCGAGCCATCGAGCTTGATGTAGTTCAAACCGAATCGCGACGCTTCCACTTCAAGCGGGTCTTCTTCGTTCAGGTCGCGCAGTTCGAGCAAATCCTTGTGACGATAGAGAGCGTTGTCGTCGAGGTTGATCTTTGCATCGAGCGCATACACTTTGCCGTCCTTCGTAAGGATGAACGGATTAATCTCGGCAAGGGATCCATCGATCGCCAGATACGCCTTCGAAAGTGCGATCATCGCGTTCGCAGCGGCCGTTGCGCTCGAAGCCGGAATGCCCATTCCGAAAGCCAGTTTTCGAGCCTGAAACGGCTGCAGCGGCTGACCCGCGATCAATGGCTCTCGCAGAATCAGTTCCGGTGTCTGCGCCGCTACTTCCTCGATTTCCATGCCGCCCGCTTTGGACGCCATGAAAACCGTCTCGCCCAGCGCCCGGTCAAGCACCAAACCGAGGTAGAGTTCGCGCTCGATGGGCAGAGTCTCTTCAATCAACAGCCGCTGCACCACGCGCCCTTCGGGGCCTGTTTGGTGCGTAACCAGCGTCATGCCCAGCATCTTCTTCGCAATCTCAGCGGCTTCGATTGCGCCTTTCGCAATTTTCACGCCGCCGCCCTTGCCTCGTCCGCCCGCGTGAATCTGCGCCTTTACGACTACACTGCCCCCAAGTTTCTTAGCCGCTGCTTCGGCTTCCTCCACCGTGTACGCAACCTCGCCCCGCGGCACAGGGACGTCGTATTTGGCGAGAATCGCCTTCGCCTGATACTCGTGTATCTTCATAGGAATGCGGCGCTCGCAGCTGTGTGTTGCGTCCGGACGCCAATCGCTAGTGTATCTCGCGGTCTCATAATCAAATGGTCAACATGCTGAACCGCCGCCGTTTCTTTTGTGCCTCGCTGGGCGCACCAGCCTTGGCCTATCAGCAAATCTCTACGCCCCGGCCGTACGGCGCGGTACCCTCCGGCCGCCAACTCGAGTGGAGCAGATTGGAGTTCTACACCTTTCTCCACTTCACAGTGAACACGTTCACCGACAAAGAGTGGGGCTACGGGGACGAGAACCCGGCGATCTTCAATCCATCCGCATTCAATGCGGACGCGATAGTCGAGGTGTTGAAAGATGCGGGAAGCAAGGGCGTCATTCTCACCTGCAAGCACCATGACGGCTTCTGCCTGTGGCCCACCGTCACTACCGAACACTCCATTAAGCAAAGCCCGTATAAGAACGGCAAAGGAGACATCGTCAGAGAAATCTCGGACGCCGCGCACCGCGCCGGCTTGCGCTTCGGAGTGTATCTCTCCCCGTGGGACCGCAACCAGGCCGCTTATGGCACTCCCCAGTACATCGGGATCTATCGCCAGCAAATGCGCGAGCTCCTTAGTAACTACGGCCGGGTATTCGAGATCTGGCACGATGGCGCGAACGGCGGCGACGGTTATTACGGCGGTGCTCGCGAAAAACGCGTCATCGACAAGCTGCGTTACTATGACTGGCCTCACACCTGGGCTCTCGAACGTGAGCTTCAGCCCGATGCTGCAATCTTCAGCGACGTTGGCCCTGACGTGCGCTGGGTCGGCAACGAGAAGGGAATCGCAGGCGAAACCTGCTGGGCTACCTACACGCCGCGTTCCCCTGCGGGCGGAACCGGTTCGCCCGGGGATATCGTCGAAGCAGAAGCTACCAGCGGCACGCGTGACGGCAAGTACTGGATGCCCGCCGAGTGCGATGTCTCCATCCGGCCAGGCTGGTTCTGGCATCCGGCGGAAAACGACAAAGTTAAGTCACCCGGCGAATTGCTCAATCTCTACCTCGATTCGGTCGGCCGCGGCGCAAGCTTCCTCCTCAACGTGCCACCCGATCGGCGGGGGCTCATTCATGAAAACGACGCCGACAGCCTGCGCACCTTCGGCGAGGTTCTCCGCTTGACCTTCTCGAGGGATCTCGGCGCGGGCGCCCGTCGATCCATCACCGGTTCGCCCCTTCAACGGCAAATCACACTTGATCTTCCCGGCGTGCGCCAATTCAATATCGTGCGCCTCCGCGAAGACATCGCAATCGGCCAGCGCGTGGGCGCCTTCAGTGTCGAGTCTTGGCAAAACGGCGCCTGGCAAACTTTTGGCAACGGCACCAGCATCGGGATCTGCCGCATCCTGCGTTCAGCGCAGCCGGTCAGGACGAACCGCCTCCGCCTTCGGATCACCCAATCCCCGGTGGAACCCGTGCTGTCCGAAATAGGGCTGTACTACCTCGATGTTTAAACTCGCGTTCGATGTTTAGATTCGCAGCCTTGTTCGCCTCGCTCAGCTTGAGCGTTGCCGCGGCGTCGGTGAACGAATTCATTTTCGAAACTGCTCCCTTCGCCTCCGCCCACGCCTCGACGGTCGTCGAGCTAAAGAATGGAGATTACCTCGCCGCCTGGTTTGGCGGTTCCGCCGAAGGCCGGCCTGACGTAGCGATTTGGGTCTCGCGTCATCACGCAGGCAGCTGGTCCCCGCCCGCCGTCTTCGTACGCGAACCAGACATCGCCTGCTATAACCCAGTGCTGTTCTACACCGCCGATGGCCGGCTCTGGTTCTACTACAAATTCGGTTCTTCTCCGCGGGAGTGGTCAGCCGGACGACGCTGGAGCAAGGATGATGGCCAAACCTGGTCGCCGGTCGAACACCTTCCTGCCGGTCTCTACGGGCCGATTCGCACAAAGCCGCTGGTACTCGGCAGCGGCGTGGTCGTAAGCGGCTCCTCTGTCGAAAGCTATGAGTCTTGGGCCTGCTGGATCGAACGCAGCTCGGATGACGGCGAAACCTGGGCGCGCATCGGCCCGATCACCGTACCAGGCAAGAATGGAATCATCCAACCCTCTGTCATTCAAGTCAGCGGCCGTCATCTGCGCCTCTACGCCCGGTCCACCGCACAGATCGGCAGAATCTGCATTGCTGATTCTCTCGACGGTGGTCTCACCTGGACGGCTGCTAGGCCGCTCGATCTGCCCAATCCTAATTCCGGTATCGATGTCGTAAAACTACGGGATGGCCGAATCGTGCTCGTCTTCAATAACAGCTCAACCGGGCGCACACCGCTCAATCTCGCGGTCAGCCGCGACGGGGAACACTTCCAGATCTTCCGCACCATCGAGAACGCGCCTGGCGAATTCTCGTACCCGGCTCTCGTCCAGGCGCAAAACGGAGATCTGCTCCTTACTTACACCTGGAATCGCAAACGGATCCGGTTCAACCGAATTTCGCTTGCTGAAATTCCCCAGGTACGGGCGCGGCGCTAGTTAGCGGTCGCAAGTAGTCCGCGCCGTTCCGCCAAGAGATTGTGAATGGCCCGGCACTCTTCAGCTAGTTCTCGAAACTGCATGGGATCGAGTGACTGATAGCCGTCTGACAGCGCACGCTCGGGTGCCGGATGAACCTCCACAATCAGGCCTGCAGCCCCCGCTGCCACTGAAGCGAGTGCCATCGGCAATACTTTGTCCCGCTTGCCGGTCCCGTGGCTTGGATCCACAATGATCGGCAGATGGCTTAAACTCTTCACTGCCGGAACCACGCTGAGGTCCAGCGTATTGCGCGTATGATCGGCAAACGTGCGCACCCCTCGCTCGCAAAGGATCAGGTTGTAATTGCCCTCCGCCAGGATATACTCCGCCGCCATGAGGAACTCATCGAGCGTGGAGGACATCCCCCGCTTCAGCAGAACCGCCTTTCGCGACCGCCCGGCGCGCCGCAGCAGCGAAAAGTTCTGCATATTGCGCGCACCGATTTGCACGCAATCCGCATATTGCTCGACCAGATCGAACGTCTCCGTATCGACAGCTTCCGTTACAATGCCCAAGCCGGTCTCATCGCGCGCCTCCGCCAGATACCGCAAGCCTTCTTCGGCGAGCCCTTGGAAACTATATGGCGAAGTGCGCGGCTTATACGCGCCGCCCCTCAACAGTTGTCCGCCAGCCGCTTTCACCGCCCGCGCGGACTCCAGGATTTGTTCACGGCTCTCCACCGCGCAGGGCCCGCCGCAGAGTGTCAGTTCGTCGCCTCCTACCGGCGTTCCGTTCACGTTTACAATCGTGTTTTCCCGTTTCGTTTCCCGGCTGACCAGTTTGTACGGCTTCGAAACTCGAATCGCTTCGGCCACTCCCGGCAGATATTCGAACTCTGCTGCATCCACCGGCCCGCTATTGCCCGTTATTCCTATCGCTGTCCTTTGCTCACCCGGAATGATGTGCGGTTTGAAGCCAAGCAGCTCGATCTTTTCGCAAACCCTCGCAATCTCCGTTGCGCCCGCCTGCGCCTTCATTACTACAAGCACTTTTCCTTCACTCCTCTGTATAGGTTATCCGAGCTACGCGGGCGAGCTATGCCAACTAATCTTCTGTATGGTTCACAATAGTGACTTACACGGAAGAATGTTCGGAGATCCGTGTGGTCGAATTAAATAGCGCAAGCATGTCTCATCTCCCTTTTCGGAATTTTGTACATCTAACCCAAGCCGAAGCCCATGACCTGATGCACCGCATGCTCTCTGGGGAGATGAGCACGGAAGGCATTGCGGACGTTCTAAGCTTTTTGCGCCGAAAAGGGGAAACACTCTCCGAACTTGTCGGTTTCGC
Organism: Terriglobia bacterium; assembly: GCA_963723645.1. GTDB lineage: Bacteria > Acidobacteriota > Terriglobia > Bryobacterales > Bryobacteraceae > Bog-105. The sequence goes on along the minus strand of CAVRRR010000001.1, from coordinate 76,781 downwards.
CAGCGCTATTCGAGAGATGGGCCAAAGCGTGACCACGGACGCGGTCGCGCAAAACGGTGACGGCCAGCCGCTTCTCGATACCTGCGGTACCGGAGGCGATGGTACCTGCACCTTTAATATCTCTACCGCCACCGCGTTCGTTGTTGCCGGGGCAGGCCTCCGGGTAGCCAAACACGGCAACCGCCGCATCTCGAGCCAGTGCGGTAGCGCCGATGTGCTGGACGCTCTCGGCATTCCCGTCACTTTGTCTACCGACCAGGTCCTTGAGTGCATACGGGACACCGGCTTGGGCTTTCTCTACGCTCCGCTGCTTCATCCCGCGGTCCGGCATGCCCAGGAAGCGCGCCTCCTGCTGAAGGGTCGAACCGTTTTCAACTTGCTCGGTCCCTTGACCAATCCGGTTCACGCTCGCTTGCAGCTGATCGGTGCCTTCTCCGTTCGCGCGGCCGAAATGTTGGCCCAGGCCTCCGCTCGCCTCGGGATCGAGCGCGCTTTTGTGGTCCATGGCGCCGACGGCCTGGACGAAATCTCGACCACGGGTATGACAACCGTGTTTCAGGTCGAGGATGGCCGTGTTCAGAAGGGCCGCTGGATGCCCGCCGATTTCGGTCTGGAAACAGCCACCCTGGATGATCTGAAAGGTGGAGACCCGGAGACGAACGCCAACATCATCCGCGCCGTCCTGCAGGGCGAACCTGGTCCTCATCAGGACATCGTTGTGGCAAATGCCGCGGCCGCTCTCTTCCTCGCAAGGTGTGCTCCGGACCTCAAATCCGCCGTCCAGCTTGCGGTTGAGTCGATTGCCTCCGGCGCCGCTCGGAACAAACTGGAGCAGGTTGCGGCTTATCGATCGGAGCACGCCCATGAAGCTGTTTGAAATCCAGGAATTTGGCATCGAGAATCTCGCGCTGGCCGAGCGCGAAACGCCTCGCCCGGGTGCCGGCCAGGTGCTCGTCAAAATGCGTGCGGCTTCGCTCAATTTCCGGGACTATAGCGTCGTCAGGGGTACTTACAACCCGAAGATGAGGCGTCCCATGGTGCCCCTCTCGGATGGCGCCGGTACGGTAGAAGAAATCGGTTCCGGTGTGACCCGCTTCAAGAGTGGTGATCGTGTCATCCCTTGCTTCATGCAGAAATGGATTGACGGGCCGCCGACAAAAGAAAAAGGCAACTCGGCCCTGGGAGGCGCCATCGATGGAGTGCTGCGCGAGTACGCTGTTTTTTCCGAAGAAGGGCTCGTACGCACGCCGTCCTTTCTGAGCGATGAGGAAGCCGCAACTCTTCCGTGCGCTGCCGTGACCGCCTGGCATGCGCTCTTCGAACACACTCCTCTACCGCCTGGCGCGACCGTGCTCCTGCAAGGCACCGGCGGTGTCTCCATCTTTGCTCTCCAGTTCGCCGTTGCAGCCGGTTTCCGGACGGTAATCACTTCGAGCAGTGACGAGAAGCTCGCCCGCGCCCGCCAGTTGGGCGCAGCCGAGACGATCAATTACAAAACGATTCCCGATTGGGAAGAAGCCGCCCGCAAATTGACGGCCGGCGAAGGGGTCGATCACGTCGTCGAAGTGGGAGGCAGCGACACCATGCCGCGCTCCCTTCGCGCCGTCCGTGTGGGCGGCGTGGTGAGCGTAATTGGCGTGCTGACCGGTGTCGGCCCCACTCTCAGCCCTGTCTCTCTTCTCATGAACAGCGTTCGGCTGCAGGGCGTCTACGTGGGCTCACGAGGCATGTTCGAGCGAATGGTTCGCGCAATCGAATTTCACAAAATCAAACCCGTGATCGACCGCTCCTTCGCCTGGACCGAAATCAAAGACGCGCTGCGCTACATGGAATCCCAGCAGCACCTCGGCAAAATCACGCTTCGCTTCTGAACCCCGGACAGGCTAATGCGCCAGGGCTTCCGAGCCTTTCGCGCGGCGCGGATTGTTCTTTCGCAACAGAAACGATAGCGCGAACATGATCCCCGTCCCGATGCCCAGCAGCCAAAACGTGTCGATGTACGACATCGCTGAAGACTGAGCCTGTACCGATTGGTACAGCCGCGCATACGCTTGCGACGTGGCCGTACTCGTTGCCAAACCCGATCTGCCGAGTTGCCGCGAGAGCGAAGAGGCTGCATCCCTGAAAAGCGGATTGCTCATATTCGTATGGCTCGCGAGCATCACCTGATGCACCTGTGCGCGCCTTGCAAGTATTGTTGTAACCGCTGAAGTGCCCACACTGCTACCGATATTCCGCACGAAGTTAATCAACCCCGCAACCGCGTTACTTTTCTCTTGCGGTATTCCCAGATACGCCACCATGGTCGCTGGAATAAAAATGAATCCCATCGGTACGTACTGCGCAATCCGTAGCCAGGTTGCCGAATTGAAGCTCATTTCGAGATCCATGCGGCGCGTAGAGAAAAACATCGCAATCGTAAGCGCTGCCCAACCGAACGCCATCAGGTATCGTGCTTGAAACTTTGAGGTTAGTTGCCCCACCAGCGGCAGTTCAATGAGCAGCAATATGGCGGCAGCTGACAGGACCATGCCCGCCTTCTCGGCGGTATACCCAAGCAGACTCTGCAGGAATTGCGGCATCAGCACGGTGGTCGAGAACGAAGCAGCGCCCACCATGAACATCATCAGACTGGCCGTGGCGAAATTGACATTTTTGAAGAGCCTGAGATCCAGGATCGGATCCTTCACGATCAGCTCCCAGACGATCAGGCTCACCAGGCACACCACCGAAATGACCGAAAGCGTTGTTATCAAATCGGACCCGAACCAGTCGTCCTCCTGCCCTTTGTCGAGCACCACCTGCAAAAACCCCACACCCACCGCGAGCAGTCCGAACCCGATGTAATCGATCCTGCTTTCCGCCACCGTTGTCCGCTTCAGGAACGGCGGATCGTCAACAAACGTCAGCACCAGGAAGATCGCCAAAATCCCGACGGGCAGGTTCATCAGGAAGATCCAGCGCCAGGTATAGTTATCGGTGATCCACCCTCCGAGGGTCGGCCCGATCGAGGGCGCCACCACCGCTGTGACTCCATACACCGAAAATGCAAGTCCTCTTTTCTCCGGCGGAAACGTATCGGCAAGAATCGCCTGCGCCATGGGCTGCAAACCTCCGCCTCCGGCGCCCTGAACGACGCGCGAGATCAGGAGAATCGCCAAACTGGGAGCCACCCCGCAGAACAGCGAGCTCACAGTAAACAGCGAGATACAGATGATGAAGAACCGCTTCCGTCCGAGCAGCGAAACCAGCCATCCGGTGATCGGCAAGACAATCGCGTTTGAAACCAGATACGAGGTAAGTACCCAGGTGCTCTCGTCACTGCTCGCCCCTAGATTTCCCGCAATGTGTGGCAGCGCGACATTCGCGATGCTCGTGTCGAGCACTTCCATGAACGCTGCGAGCGAAACAACGAAGGCGATGAGCCAGGGGTTGGCTCGCGGTTTCCAGAGCGAATGCTCGGTTGCAGAAGCAGCAGCCGCCGCGCTCAAAACCCGTCCTGATCCATAAACCCCCATTGTAAAGAAACAGGCTTTCTATTGAGGGTTTCTACCGAGATATGACACCTTGCAGGTGTTGATCCGGCAGGCGCAACAGATCCACTCGGAACTCACCCACCTCTCTTTCTTTCCAAGCAGAAACCGCAGTCGCCAACACACGACGCAGCCGGCGCTGAGCCGCTCGCGGCTTTTAGCCACCGACGAAGCGAGCCGTTATGACTAAACGCATGAGGATGCTGCGGATCACTGAGGCCGAACTCGCCCGCGACGTGCGCACGAGCTTAGAGAAGATGCGTAAGCGTCTGGTCGCGGCCGTTTTATGATATGGCACGCACAAGCGATGTCATACATTTCGTGCTGTTACGTGCGGCATGTGGATCGGTTCATTTCTTAAATTGAACATCGACATAGCACAGCTGTCCTGGCTTTGCTGAGGAGTTGTAATAGATGCCGACATTTTCATAATCCTCCGACGAGCCTCTACAGTCGTTCTCGGGCAGACAAAAAGCGTTCACGAAGCCGCCAATGACAAACTTGCCCCTTTTTGACACTGAGAGCAGTTCATCCAAGACATTCTTGGCGCTTTCATAGCTGAACGTCATGCTCCTCGATTGGATTAGGCTATCTGCGCGCATCGGGAAAATGAGCATCTCGGCTACTCGTCCCTTTGGCCCGTTCCTCACCTCACGCCTATGCCAGTATGGACCGTGAAAGTCTCAGAAACCGCGGTGCCGTACTTGGTCTTCAGCTCATCGAGGGATTGGCCGAAAATCAAAGTGAAAGCGAGAAACGCGAAGAAAAGTGCCCTCACACATCGAGTATAGACATACTATGCAAGAGCTTCGACAACCCTCGCAAGAGCGTACCAGCGCAGGCCAATGTGCAAGCGCATCCAAACGGGGCCGCGCTCGCCGATTTCATAAAACCCCCGCCTGCCAGTAGAGCGGGTGATGATCGAGATTGGCGCGTAGTCCCCACTCTGAGAGCAGCGCTCGCTCCCTCCCAAACTGGTTCCGCAGCGATCCTCGCCGTACAAGGTAAAGTTTCGCCGCTCTAGCCAACTACCGCGGAGCCGCGTCCGCGCGATTCGGCTGGCTCAGCTTCTTGAAATACTCCGCCACTGCATCGCGATACTTTGCCGAGGGTGTCTCGGGCGCACCGCTTCTTGCGCCGGGCGATTGCTGCTCACCCACTCGCCTGCTCAGTTCCGCTTCAAGCCGCTCCAGACTGGCCACTGCGTCTTGCCCGATCGTCTGCTGCAGAACGTTCGGGTCCGCATTCAAATCTCTGAGGTATCCAAGCGTGCCGCCCAGGTAATTTCCAAGTGCCCGATCCTCGCCGCTGATCTGCCCGCGCAACGCAGACAGTTGCCCGATTGCCTGTTGCAGGTCCCTCCGGTCGATTGCTCCGTCAGCGCCGCCGGCAGATAGCGTGCCCTCGGTTGAACCCGCAGCCCCTTGCGACCCCTGCGCTTGCTGCTGTGTACCCGGCTGTCCCTGCTGAGAGCCTTGACCTTGATTCGCTTGGCCCTGGCTTCCTTGGGCTTGAGATCCGCTTGCCGCTTTGCCGCCGTTCTTTCCTTGCTGCGCCTGTTCGAGCATCTCGCGCAGCTGACGCACCTGCGCCAGTGCCTCCGCAGCCTTGTCGTTCTGCCCGCCCTTGCCGTTCTGTTCATCGGACCTCAAAGACTGCTGCGCACTGCGCAAATCTCGGCTGAGCTGGTCTACGCCTGCCGTTACGTTGTCTTCCATCCCGAGATTCTTTTCCCCGTAGCCCTCGCGAATCCATTGCGCATTTTTTTGCATGCGCAGCGCGAGTTCGTTTTGCTCTGCTTCCGAGAGAGCCTTGCGAACTTTGTTCGAGGCGTCGGGCGATGTGGATCGCAGAGCGTCCTCCTGAGCCTGCATCCCGCGCTGCAGCTTTTCCAACTCGCTCGCAAGCTTCTCCTTGTCCCCAGCCAGGGCCATTTCCTCATTCGTGGCTTTGTGCTTGGGACGAAATTCCTGCTGCCAGTTTCGTCTCCGATATCCATACCCGAACCGTGGATTGTCCGGATCATTCATCTCCGGCATTTCGCCCGGCTCGCCGCCGCCGAGAATACTCGACATCTCGTCTGTCCCGCTGTTGCCTTGCTGCCCGTAGGTCTGCTTCATCCGCCTGGCAACATCCTTCTGTTCGCGAGCAATCTCATCCGCCTGTTGCGCCAGATCCGAAAGCGAACTGCCCGCGTTACGGTGTAATGCCTGGCTCAACTGCCGCTGCGCTTCGGCCAGCTGTCCCGCCGCTCGCTGCTGTGCGGTACCATCGCCGCTGCTAACGGATTGCCGCATCTCTTCTTCTGCCTGCCGCAGCGATTCGGAAGCATGATTCATTGCGTCTTTCATCTCGCGGCCCTGCTGTTGATTCGATTGGCTCTGCTCGCCGCCGCTCGCAGAGCCCTGGCTACTCGACTGCTGCCCACCGCTCTGCGAGCGGCTTTGCTGCCCGTTCTGCGAGTTCTTCGCCAGCTGCTCCATTTGCCGCCTCAGCTCCTCAGCCTCCCGCCGTAGCTGTTCTTCTTGCCAACGCTGCTCTGCCGGCTGCTGCTGACTCTTCTGCTGCGCGAGTTCCTGCTGCCGTCGCGCGAGCAGCTGCAAGCGCTCGAAAGCATCGTCGATCGCCTTTTGCTGCTGATCCGCCGAGGCCTCGTTCTGCTGCTGCCCAGTCTCGTACTGATTCTTCGACGTGTCGAGTTCCAGGTCGAACATGCGTGCCAGCTCTCGTTGCGCCCCGCTGCCGCCGGCGCCTCCGCCTTGCTGCCCGAAGGCAACCTGAATGTCGCGGAAGATCGCCTCTGCCCGTAGCAGGGATTGCAGAGCTTTCTGTTCCGGAACGAGCGCATCGTGCCACTTGCCAGGCGCAAGTTGTTCGACCGCCTCACCCATTTCGGACGAAGCAGTCGTCATGAGCTTCGAGAAATTATCGAACTCTGAGCTCGCCTGCGATAGTTCCCGGTTACTCATCCGCTCTGCCAGCGTCTTCGCCTGCGCACCAAGCTTGCCCTCTGTGTCTGACAGAAAATGTGCCTGCTCCTGGATACTTGCTTTGCTCTTGCTTTCACCCCGCAGCTCATTGAAAGTGGCCGCGATGATCTGCTTCTGACGTTCAGAGATATTGTTGTCCTGTCCGCCGCCCCCGCCGCCACCGCCTCCCATCCCGCCTGCCTGCTGCGATTGGCTGAACTTATAATCGAACGCTTCCGTTTGCACGAACAGGATGTCGCTTTTGGTGGTCTTATTTGCATCGCTCGCCGTCGCGTACATGCTGATCACGTCGCCGGGAGCAAGCTTGAAGTTCTCCAGGTAAAGCGTTGTATGTCCCTTCTCGTCTCTAGCTCCCTGCGACTTAAATCTCGCAACTTGCTCCGCTGCCCCGTTTACCGAATAGTGCAGGTCAAGCGACCTCACACCGAAATCGTCCGAAGCTTCGACCGAAACCGGTACTTCCTCGATAGGACTCACTCGCGGATCTTGCCCGGGTCTCTCGATACGCACGGTGGGCGGTTCGTCTTTCTTCGCCTCAATAAAATAGTCGTCGCTAATGCGGATCGTTTCTCCTCCGTCGAGAGCCGCCACGTGGTACGAACCGTCTCGCGTAATCGGAAGCTCCGCTTTCAGCCAGTTTCCGCTCGTGCTCGTTAAGCCGATCTTCTGCCCGTTGTCGAGCACCAGCATCCCGTGCTCGAGCGGCCGGTCGGTTAGAACCGAAACCTCCGCTCTGCTGCCCTCAACCGCCCGGATGTCGCCACCCGTGTTGTCGCTTACATCTTTCAATCCGAGCCCGCTCGGGAAGTGCAGCAGGACCCGAACCGTCTTCACGCCCGGTAGATCTTTGACCGAAATTTTGAACTGTTTCGAGCGCGCTCCGTCCGCCTGAACGTAATAGTCCACCGCGTCCGATATCGCCGGGAAGAGAAATTGGTAGCCGCCTTCCTGCGCTCCGGACTGCATGGCTGTTTCCTGCCATTTTCCCGTTGCTCCGTAACGCGCATGCAGCGTCACCCGCTTCGCGCTGAAACCGATCAATTGCGCGTGGATGGCCTGATCCGATTTCCGCCGGATGGTCTTGTCGCCCGGCTGTACCGCTACATCGTAGAGCGGCTTCTGGTTTGCGTTGGCCGAGCCCGTCCAGAGCAGGGAAGCGCCATAGCCCCAATATCCTGGCCCTGCTGCAATCAGCCAGATCAATATCGCCGCCGCTGCCGTTCCCGCGCTCGCAAAACCCCAGACCCATCTCGCTGACCCTACCCTGTCAAGCGGATTCTCGCGCGCTATGCGCATTACGTCTTCGGCTATCAATTCCGTGAAGGGATTCGTCGGGTCCGGCCGCTCGGTTGCTGTTAAAAGCCGCTCTTCGAAGCCGGGGATCTTGCGCTCGGCAATTTCCGTCGCCCGGCGGCGCGTCAGCTTAGAAACTGGAATTGCAAGCGCAAACGCTATCGCCAGGGCCACCGCCGTGTAAAGCAGGATCCGTACCGGCAGTACGATTCCCTGCGCGAATTGCAGCCGGTTGCAGATCTCTACTAACAGCAGTGTCAATCCGAGTGCCAGCGCCGCCGTGAACGCGAATCCCCTCGAAGCGGCGATCAGGCGCAGCCGTAATTCCAGCTGCCGCAGATATCTCGTGACTTGTTCTAGCCCCGTCATAATTGCTGTTTTTCTTCCTTCAAACTCCGGCCGGCCAGGTACCTGTTAGCAAACACCGATTCGAGCAGAGCAGCCCCCAGCGCAACCGCCAGAACATAGCGCCAGTAACTCCACGGGCGTGTCTGTGTCTGTTGCTGCACCGGAGTCTCGGCACGGCGCTTCGTATCTCCAGTATTGCGCCATAATTCGAGCGTCTCGTCCGACACCGACTTTAAATTTGACTCGCGCCTGTCCGCATGCACGGCCATCAGGAGCCGCTTGCCGTCGGCCCGGGTTATCTCATAGAAACCGCTCTGCACGAGCTCGAAACTTACGGTTTTAGCGGCCTCTCCCAGCCCCAGCTCCTGTTTGCCGTCGGGCCCGATCACATCTGCTGCCGCGGCGTTCGACTTATGCCGCAATACTATCGGCGTTCCTGCGACTACGCTCGACATGCCTTCTTCCAGACCCGCTAGATAACGCCCCGTCTGAACCACGAACGGCACAAATGAGGCGTGAAGCGCGAAATCGTTGCTTGAATTGTCGAAGGTCGACGCGAAAATCAGCTTCCGGCCTTCTCCCGCCCGCTCCTCTACCAGCAACGGCGACCCGTCTGCGAACTTTGCAAGCACGCGCGCGCCCGGCTTGGCAACAAACGAGGCAGTCTCCGAAAACTGTACGTTTTCAAACTGCCCGGCTGCCATGGCCGGACTCTCCCTGTCCACGTACCCCGCCGATTGACGCTGCCGCTGCTCACTGAATTGTTCTTTCGATAGCGGAATGGCTCCCGTGCGTCCCGTATTTGGCCCGAGTGCAATCAATACCGCGCCGCCCTTCTCGACGTACCCGCACAACGCATCCGCTAGCTTCGGATCCAATTCCGCCACATCGCTTAGCACCACGTAGGCATAGCGCGAAAAGTCCCGTTCTCCTGCCTCGGAAGCCTGCACCGCTTCTACACTCAGGCTTTCGTGACTTCCGGATTCTAGCGCCGTCTTGTAGTAAAAACCGCGGTCGCCCATCCGCGTTCCCGCATACAGGAACAGCACCTTGCGCGGATCCTGATGCTCTATCGAAAACGTAAACCCATCGTCCTGCGGCAGCTCATCTTCTGCCTCCAGCCGGATCTCGCCCCGGTGCATGCCGTAGGGAACCGTGAAATCCTTGAACTCCACCGGCGCTTTTCCATTTGCCGAAATCGAAACGTCCTTCGTTGCCAGCGTTTTCCCATCGAGTGTCAGCAACACTCTGCGCGATGCCGCGGGCGTATTCCAGCCGGCTATCGTGGCCGTTACGCGCGCGGGCTCGTTTCCATCCACCGCCGCCGGCGCCGCAACATTCTCCACCGCCCAGTTCGGCCGCTTTTCTTCGCCGATCCTGTGCAGGTGAAGGCTTATGTACGGCCCGGCCTGGAGATCCCGAAAGTCGCTCGGCATCGACGTCTCCTGCATATCGCTGATGAAGTGAACATCCAGGTGCATGCCGCTCGTCTGTTCCATGGACCTCAGCGCCCGCGTGAATTCCCCGAAAGAGCTCGCCAGATCGCTCGGCTCGATTGCCGCCACCGCCGCCTTCAGTCCTTCCTTGCTCATCGCCGGCTGCGTCAAGCTCTCGACATGCGCATCTACCGCCAATGCCTGCGCCAGATTGTTCGCCGGCGATTGGTCAATCAATCTTTGCGCTTCTTCTTTCGCCTTACGCATGTGATCGCCCGCCCGCATGCTGAATGACCGGTCAACCGCAATCACCGTCATCGTGCGGCGATTTGCAAGGGTTGAAGTGCGATTGACAAACGGATTTGCAAACGCCAGCGCCAGCAGCGCAAGAAGTGCCATCCTCATGGCGAGCAAAGCCAGGTAACGCAGCCGTCTGTGCTTCACCGAGCTCTGAACGCGGCGTTCAAAGAACATCAGCGAACTAAAGGGCTGCGGCGTACGCTTGAACTGCCGCAACAGGTGCAGCCAGAGCGGCAATCCAACAGCCAGCGCGCCGAGTAAAAACCAGGGCGAAAGAAAACCCACTTACATCCTTCCTTGGCGTACCGAGAAGTATTCGCGCAGAGCGCCGTCGAGCGGCCGGTCCGTTCGCAACAAGAAATAATCGAGACCCGCGGCTTGCGCTCTCGCCCGTAGATCGCTTATATGCGCTGCGATTTTGGTCCGGTACTCCGTGCGCCCATATTCAGGTGACGTCTCGAGCGCCTCACCGGTCTCCATGTCCACCAGTAGCGCCGCGTTCTCGATGGTCGGCTCGATCTCCCCGGGATCGAGCACATGAAACAGAATGACTTCGTTTCCGCGAAACCGCAGCGGCTGTACGGTCTCGATGATCGCCTCCGGTTTGTCGAAGAAATCTGAAATCACCGCTGTCAGCCCTCGTCGCTTTAAAAAAAGCTGCAGTTCGAACAACGGCTTCTCGTAATTGGTTCGCTGCCCGAGCACTGCCTGATCGATTCCATGCAGCAGCCGGAAGAGTTGTCCTTGCCTTGCCGAAGGCGGAACGAAGTTTGCCAGTTCCTCGTGAAAGACAATCAATCCCGCGCTGTCCCTTTGCAGGTGCGCCAGGTAAACGATCGCCGACGCCAGGAATTTCGCGTAAGTGATCTTCTTCACTGGGCCCGAGCCGAATCCCATACTGGCGCTCACGTCCAGCAGCACGTGAATCGCAGTATTTGTCTCCCCGCGATAGCGCTTCAGGTACGCTCGCTCCGTCCGAGCAAACACGTTCCAGTCCACGTGCCGCAGATCGTCACCGGGCGTATACGCACGGTACTCTGCAAATTCCTGGCTGAATCCAAAGTCCGGCGATTTGTGCAGTCCTGCCACAAATCCGTCCACCACCGTCTTTGCGATAAGCTCCATGCTCGAGACTTCCGCCAGAACAGCCGGATCGAGAAAGCGATTTGGAACTGCGGCGCTCGTCGGCAAAGCTACCTTTCCTTTACCTGACTATGCGCGCGGAACAGGCTTCCACTCGAGCAGTCGCCGCAGGATCTCGTCGGAGGTAATGCGTTCCGACTCGGCATGGAAATTCAACAGCACCCGGTGCCGTAGAATCGGCGTCACCAGCGCTCGTATGTCCTCGTACGAAACGTGAAACCGCCCGTGCATCAGCGCACGTGCTTTACCCGCCAGCACCAAGAATTGCGCCGCCCGCACGCTCGCTCCGAAATTGACATACTTCTTTACGAAATCCGCTGCATCGCCGCCCGAAGGACGCGTGGCCCGTACCACGTCTACCGCGTAACGGCTCACCGACTCCGCTACCGGCGTCATCCGAACCAATTGCTGAAAGTCGAGTACCTCTTCTCCGCTCGTAATCGTCGAAGCGGCCGGCGTGTGCGTTGTAGTCGTGAGATCCACCACCTTCAACTCATCTTCGGCGCCCAGGTAATCGAGAACCGTATTAAAAAGAAATCGGTCAAGCTGTGCTTCTGGCAGCGGATACGTCCCTTCGAGCTCGATCGGGTTCTGCGTCGCCAGCACGATGAAGGGCGGCGCGATTTTATACTGATGCCCGCGCACCGTGCACGACAGCTCCTGCATCGCCTCGAGCAAAGCCGATTGCGTCTTGGGCGGCGTCCGGTTGATCTCATCCGCTAGCAGCACGTTCGAGAAAATAGGCCCCGAGACAAAGGTCCACGCGCGCTGTCCCGTCGCTTGATCCTCCTCGATAATGTCCGTGCCCGTGATGTCGGAGGGCATCAGGTCCGGCGTGAACTGAATGCGATTGAACTTCAATCCGAGCGTCTGCGCCATGGTCCGGACCAGCAGTGTCTTCGCCGTTCCTGGCAATCCGGTCAGCAGGCAATGCCCGCCCACGAAAAGCGATATCAGAACATGCTCGATCACCTCCTCCTGGCCCACGATCACCTGGTGTACTTCTCGCTTGATCGCCTCCTGCGCCTCTGCAAAGCGCCGCACGCGCGCCTTCAGCTCCTGTGAATCGATCGACAGGCCGTTCGCCGCCGGTGAAGAGATGGACATAAGTAGTTTTATGGACTCAACTGAAGAAGAAGCTGCTGCGCCGGCTTGTAATCGGGCGCCGCCTCGAGTGCCAGAATCACCTGATCCTTGGCTTCGCTCACGCGATGGGCAGCCGCCAGCGCCTGGGCTAGTTCAAAATGGGTCTGCGCCGCATCACCCGGCTTCAGTGTGAGCGTTGCCTCGCTCTCCCGAATCGCGCCATTCACGTCACCGGTCGCGAGCAAGAGTTTCGCCAGGTCCCGATGCACGCCTTCGTCTTCTGGATAAATGAAATCCAGTTTCGTAAGCGTCAGCTCTGCCGCGGACGGGTGGCTGGCCTCGCTCTCCAGCTGAGCGAGCTTTTTCAACAGATCCACATCCGACCCGCCCCGGTCGCGATACCGCTCGAGCTGGGCCGTCGCTGCATTCTTATCGTTCTTGCTCAAGTACGCTTGCGCCAGCGCCGCGTAGACGTTCCCTTCGCCGACATAGTCTGCGTATTCGTCGCGTATCGGCAAACCCTGCCGGATGACATCGTCGTTCTTGCCCGCTTTCAGTTCCGCATTGACCGCCTTGGCATCGCGCTTCCAGTCATCAAAGTGGCTCACGGTGTTCGCCACCTGTGCGTTCAACCAGCCTGCAAAGTCTTTATCAAAAGCCGCCGGCGTCACGTGCAGATTATCTTCGATCGCCTCGGCCGTCGTTTTCCTGTCCGCATACGAGTGAATCATGCCGAGAATCGCATCGTCGCCCCACTTCTGCGCAATGTAGTCGCAGATCTTCCCCGCCTCGTAATACGAAACAAGCACCTGTCCTGGAAACTCCGGCCGCACAAAACCCCGATCCAGCCCTAACACCGGCAGCAGCTGCTTCTTCTGCAGGGCAGCAATAATGTCCGGCGTGAGCCTGCTCCCCCAGTCCGGCGCCGCCGCGCCCTCTTCGTGCACCGCCAGGCCTTCCGTAAACCAGCGCGGTACCAGGCGGTGAGTCGCCGTAATCACGTAAACATGGCTCAGCTCGTGCCACATCGTGCTGCCCCAGTTGAACTGGCCCGGCTGCCTCGCCGAAGGGCTGTCCATCGTGACCACCAACCCGAACGTCACTCCGAGCAAACCGCCTTGTCCCGGTAAACCGAGCGTCCGCACAACAAAGTCGTCGTGGTTCGGATACACTTCCAGCCGCACCGGCCCCGGCAGCTTCATCTTGTACTTGCGTTGGTAAACTGCAATCGCGCGCTGCAATTCCGGCTCGATATAGGGCCGTAGCAGCGGCGCTTCTTTCTTATTAAGGAGCAGTTCTGTAGTCGGGGTCTTGAACGTCTGATAGTCGCTCAGGCTGTCGAGCAGCCGAAGTGAGTTCACCGTCTCCGGATTCCGGTAATGCGCCGCATAGCACTTTTCTAATTCCTGTCGCGCTTCGTTCTCCTGCCCCACGCGCATCAGATTCACGCCCAACTCCGAACGTGCCGACCACAGATCCGGATCGAGCGTCAGCGCCTTCCTGTTGTATGCGATTGCATCCTCATAGCGGTAGTTGATCTCGAAAAAGTGCGCTCCCGTCGCATACGCCTGCCCATAAGCCGGGTTCACCTTGACAATCCGCTCCATCCACTCCGATTGTGGCTTGTCGTTCAGCCAGTCGATCGAGGCCAGCACCGCCATACCGTCGAGTGCTTCGTCCGAAATGCTGATCGCCTTCTGAGCTTCTTCGGTGGCCGCTCTGGGATTGCTGTCTTCCAGCGCCAGATATGCCAGCAGCTCATGAGCGGCGGCCATTTTCGGATCATGGTTCAGCGCCGCCTGCGCCAATTCAACAGCGCGCTTGTCATACCGCTGCGCAAAGACTCGCGCCAGCCCCAGATACGCCGGTGCATAGTTTGGGTCCGCCTGGGCAGCTTCCGCAAACAGTTTCGCCGCATCGCTCGGTTGGTAATGCTCGAAGAATAAACGTCCCCACTCGGACGCTACTTCTGCCGATCCCGGGCGTGCCTTGTATGCGGCGCGAAACTCGCTGTTGGCGTTCTCGAAATCGCCCAGACCGAAATATCCTTCCGCGCGCTCGAACGGATCGGAGCTTCGCGTCAGGCCCGTGAAGCACACCTTCGCTTCGCTCTTTTTGCCGTGGTGCTCCAGCGCGGCACACTTGTCGGTCGCCGGTTCCCCCAGCACGATCAGGCCGCCAACCACCGTCATCGCGACCAGCGCAGCTACTCGCCTCACTTGTCGATCTCCGCCTGTGTACGCGCCAGTTCCAGTAGTAACCCGGTGAGCTGCTGCTTGTAATCGTCCGGCCGCATCGCCGCCTTCTCGTACTTCAGCTTGTCGATCCTCGCCTCCAGGTCCTCCTTCTTCGACACCAGCCGCTGCTTTGCCGGTGCAATGTTCTTCACTGTCTCCCCGGCGGGTTCTACGATCGAAAATCGCGCCGCCAGCAGACCCTGCCCGTTCTCCGGTTTCGGATCCCGCACCGCCGGCGCCTTGCCCGTATCGGTCATCATCGGGTGCTCCGTTGCCAGCAGCTTCTCCGATTCGAAATACGCAGCCGTCTGCCGCTCCGTATAGCGGTACAGTTCGAGCGTCGTCAGTGTTCCGTTTTTGTCCGTGTCTGCTTCGGGATCGTGCAGTGCATCCACCCAGTAGCGCGGAAATACGGTCGCATTCTTTTCCGTACCGGATTTCGTGGCCGTAATCACAATGCGGCCCTTGCGCGCGAGCGCCGGAATCGACCCCCCGCTGCAGCTTGTCATGTTCACTACCAGCTGCCTCGTTGCCGGGATCCGATCCATCATCGCCGCCAGTTCCGCACCCGAGACATCCGGCCCCGGCAGGTTGAACTTGTAGTCCATACCGTCGTACGTGCCATGGCCGATCAGAAACAATGCGAATTCATCTTCCGCCTTCAGCTGGGTTGCTAGCCCGCTCAGCGTCTTTTGCAGCGCCTCTCGTGTTGCCGCCGTCCCTGCAAGAGTCGTTACGTGCGCCTCCGGCCCGTTCTTTTCGAGCTCATGCTGCAGCTCAGACGCCCACTTCGTAAATTGCGATTCGTAATCGGGGTTACCTCCCAATCCCGCAACCGTCACGTAATAGGTCGCCGCATGCCCCGCCAACGCCGTCGCCAGTAGGAGCGCAATCGCTCTCAAACTGCACCCCATTTGCGCCGCAGAAGCCACTCACCCGAACGCAGCGCAAGCAGCAGCAGAAAGATCACCGGCATGTTCCAGAGGTCCTTCATCTCGCGCGACGTAATCCCTGCCTCCGAATACGCGATCTCGTCCGTTAAACGGCTCGCGGTCTTCGGCGTGTAGTAACGCCCGCCCGTTTCATCAGCCAGCTTTTCCAGTAGATCCCGGTTCTGTTCCCGATGAAAATTCTCTGCAACTCCATCCTCGCGATGAAAGGGCAGCACATCGGTTCCCAGCTTCTCGTTCGCGCGGCGCGCCGTGATCTCCGCTACATACGAGCCCTGCAGGCCCGCATTCCAATCCGCTGTGTAGATCCCTGGGCTCATCGGCTCCGGCCTCAGCGCCACCGCCTGCGACGATCCGTCCGGCGCGATCACGTTCGCACTCACCTCTGCATCCCCGATCGGCAGATAAGTCTTATCGCGTACTTCCGCTCGCAAAACGATTTGCCCGTTGTCCTCCAGGTTCGGATTCGGCGTCGAACCCGTCACCCGCGAAGGCGTTGCGCCCGCCGTCCACCGCAGCAGCTGCCTCCAGAAAGTCGCCTGGCTCGTGTCCGCCGCGGGCTGCTGCATGCGCCACCGCCACGTCCCAGCCGACGCCAAGACCGCTGTCCGGCCCCGCCCGTAGTTTTCCGTCACCAGCAAAGGAATTCGTTTTCCGCCAGCATCCACATTCGCCAGAACCACCGCACCCCGCTTGGGCGTCCCGGGATCCTGGTAATTCGCCAGGTAAGGCAGAATCTCCCAATGCTGAGCGCTCTTCTCCGCGTCTTCGTCAATACGGCAGATCGCACTCTGCTTGCCCGCATCCGTCAGTTCCGCAGCCACGAAATCGCGCCGGAACGTATTGCGCCGCGACGGTAAATTCACCGGCAGCAACTCGGTGAACGGCGCCACATTGTATCCGCCATCCCCCAGCGCCCACCTTCCGCCCAGGAACAGCAGCCCGCCGCCCCGCCGGTCCGCAAAGTCCTTGATCATTTGCTGCTGCGACGCGTTGAAGAAAGCCGATTCCACACTCCCGACGATCAATCCCTCATACTCGAAAAGCTCTTCCGGCTTTGTGGGAAATCCGTTCGCCAATTCCTCCGGACTGCTGATCCCCTGCCGGTAGATTTTGTTCTGCGTGGTCCGCAGCATCGAAACGATCTGCACCGCCGGGTCATCTTCCGCCGCCCGCCGGATAAACTTAAACTCCCAACGCGGCTCGCCTTCCACATATAGGATGCGGCGCTTCGCCTTATCCACCGATAGAATTCGCGTCACCCGGTTATTCGCGTCATTGGTCTCGTCCGGCAGCGGATCCAGCCGCACGTTCACGGTTTTCACTCCGGCCTTGCCCGCTCCGAACTCCACCGTTTCCACTTGCTCGGGCGTATTTCGGAGCGTGATCTCCCGGTCCGAGAGCACCGTGTTGTCTGCCGTAAGCACCAGCCGCACCCGCTTCCCGGTAAACCCGTTCTGCCGGACTGTGACTTCTGCCTGCAGACGCGAGCCCGGCAGCACCTTCGAGGGCAGCTCGACGTTCTCGATCTCCACATCGCTTTCGAGCGTCTCCTTGCCGAATCCGATCGTGTTTACGGGCAGCCTTCGCCGCCGCACCTCAGCCAGCGTTTCGGCATCCACTCCGCCCGCGTTGTCCGCCCCGTCACTCAAAAGAACAATTGAGCCGATCGGCAAAGTCGCCGCTTCGTTTGCTAACTCGCGCAGACCGCGCCCAATCTGTGTCGAAGGTTCATCGGCGCGCAGCCGGTCCAACCCTTGCACCCTCTCGACTCCGCCGCCCAACCTGTACAACCGCACTTGAAAGCGGCTGCTCAGGTCTTTCAACATTTTCTGGTTTAGCAGGGCCAGCGCCTGCTGTTCGCGCGTCCCGGCGCCGTCGTTCAGCCCCATGCTGCGGCTGTCGTCGACCACCACCGCCACGATATTTTGCCGGGGCCTTAGTGCAGTTACACTGACAGCCGGCTCCCAAAGCAACAGCAGCAGAACCGCGATGGTCGCCCATTGCAGCAGCCCGATCGCAATCGCGCGTCCATGCCGGAACCCCGCCAGCATCCTGCGCCGCTTGGCTATGAGCAGCCCTGCCAGCAAAAGCGCGCATGCCGCCATCCCGCCATACAGCAGCCATCTGGGCCAGGTGCCCAGAAGCACAAAAGTTCCCCTCGAATACACACTGGCCGGGTATTTGAAGAGGAACTCAAACATGCGCTCTCCCGGGAACTAAAAGGCGTGAGGGCCTGAACTGGCGCCAGAATAACACGGCTTTATGAGGCGCATTACCTACCGACGGATCCGGTCAGGGCAACGTTACGAGTTCTTAATTTTTAGGCAACACCCAGGCCACGATCTCGCCGCCCGCCGGCGTCAGCAAATACTGCCGCCCGTCCAGTTCAAACGTCGAAGGCGCAGACTGCATCCGCGCGCCCAGGTTCACATGCCATAGCGTTTTCCCCGATTTGGGGTCCAGCGCCAGCAGGTTGCCCGCGTTGTCAGCCGTGAATAGCAGGTTTCCGCCCGTCGACAGCATGCCCGCGCTGCCTTCTCCGTCCCCGATCTCGTGCTGCCAGCGCACTGCCCCCGTCTTGTAGTCGATCCCTTCCACTACTGAGTTCGCCCACAAGTTCCGGTCTCTCCCGGCCCAACCTTCCGGCTTGCCTTCCGCCGTCATGTAGAAAATGCTCCACAGCCGCCGCGCGCTCACATAGAAAAGTCCGGCGTCCGGATCGAAGCTCGGCGCCAGCCAGTTCGTCGCTCCATCTGATCCAGGCGAAACCAGCGTTCCGTCCGGCTTCGGCTCCTTCTCCGGGTTCGGAATCGGCTCACCGCGCGAATCTATCCCCTTCGCCCAATCCGTCTTGATAAATGGCGTCGTTACAATGTGCTCGCCCGTCGTTCTGTCCAGCAGGAAGAAATAGCCGTTCCGGCTCGCTTGCGCCAGCAGCTTTCGGTGCACACCCTGGTACTCGTCATCGAGCAGCACCGGCGTCTGGACCGCGTCCCAGTCGTGCGTGTCGTGCGGCGAGGGCTGGAAATGCCAGTTCAGCTTGCCCGTGTCCGGATTGATCGAAACGATAGAACACGTATACAGGTTGTCGCCCTTCCGGATGTCCCCATTCAAAACAGGATTCGGATTGCCTGTCCCCCAGTACACCTGGTTCAACTCCGGGTCGTACGTTCCCGTCATCCAGGTCATGCCGCCGCCATGCTTGATTGCATCGGTCCCTTGCGGCCATGTTTCCGCTCCCGCTTCGCCCGCTTGCGGCTCCGTGTTCCATCTCCACTCCACCTTGCCCGTCTCCGGCTCCACCGATTCCAGAAATCCCGGTATGTCCGTTGCGTCTCCCGAAACCCCCACGAGCACGTGATTGCGTATCACCAGCGGCGCCATCGTGGCAAAGTACCCCAGCTTCGGATCCGCCAGTTCGATGTTCCACCGCACCTTCCCGTCCTTCGCGTCGAGTGCGATCAGGTGGCAATCCGGCGTCTCGAAGTAGAGCCAGTCTCCATACATCCCCACCCCACGATGCCCGATGTGGTCGCCCGGAGTCTCCCGAAAATAATGCCAGATAACCTTTCCCGTCCGCGCGTCAGCCGCCCACACGTTATCGGGCGTCGTGAAATACAAGTACCCGTTCACCTCGAGCGGCATTGATTTGATGCCCACTGAGTGCGGCTGCAAAATCCAGGCCAGGGTCAAACGACCGACATTTTCCTGATTGATCTGGCTCAGCTTGCTGTACCGGCGCCCGCTGTAATCCCCATTGAACGTCGGCCAGTCCTGCGCCAGCGGCTTCTGCAAATCGTGCTGTGTCACGCCCGGATCAGCCGCCCGCGCCTGCGTGAACACACCTATGATCAAAACTGTCAAAGCCAGCCATTTCATCTACTTCAGCGTCTCCAGGTAAGCAAACAGATTATGCATATCGGCATCCGTATACCGGTTCATTAGCTCGCGATGCGCTTCAAGTGGATCTTTAACTTCTACCTTCACCGAGTCCTTCGGCCAGGAGTGATACCACCCGTCTTGCGCAGTGATCCCGATATTAAACTCGTCGTCTTCGGCTACCTTGCCTTCCCACCGCGTCCCGTCCGCCAGCGTGACCACCGCGCTCTTCTTCAGGTCTTTGCTGTCCGGATATACCATCTTCTGCTGCAGATCGAGAGCCGACATTTTCTTTGCCACTCCGGCAAGATCCCCGGTCACCGAGTGGCACCCCGCGCACCCTCCGGATCCGTTGAAGAACTCTTTACCAGCCTGTGCATTCCCGGTCAGCAGTTTCGCTGCCGGATAGTCTCCCGGCACATGCGAACTCTTCCTCGCAGCCGTTGCCTGGTGATGCAGGAACGCGACGATGTCCGCAATCTGGTCATCCTTCATCGTCGAAAAACTGGGCATGCCCTGGTCTGGTCGCCCGTTACGAATCACCGGACCTAGCGTGTTGCCGTTATCGTCCCGCAGCGTTACAGAAGACCGGATCAGGTCCGGTGCCCGCGAGCCCGTCGCATCCGCACCGTGGCAGAATCCGCACGTAGACTTGAAAAGGGCCTGGCCGCGCGAAACCGCCGCGGGGTCCTCTATCGGCTGCTGCCGCGGCTGTGGAATCGGCTGGTGCCCTTGCCCGAAGGCGACCATTCCTCCTGCGCAGCAAAGGATCGAGAAGATACACAACGCGGTGCAGGCTCGCATAGGAATAAGTATTTCAAATCGCAGTTCGAGCCCTGACCTGTACGCTGAATCGCCGTTAACCCGTACCGGCGTACTCCTCTGAATTCGCCCCGAGCGTATTGAAGGCCTGCCTCATCTCGCTCAAACTCACTTTCATAGTCGCTTTGGAAAGACAGCTCTCGATACCCTGGTCCGGTACTCGCAGAGCGTGAGGAGAGCACTGTTTGAGAATTGCATTCAACGCCAGAGTACTCGGCGATTCCGCCTTGCGAGGCTGGAATCGGTACGCCCTCAACCTCATCTCCGGACTCGTTGAGTTAGGTCAACAGATACATCTCTACTCCGACCGCCCCTTCAACGCGAACTTACTCGCGGCTCTCCCGCTCCACTCGCTCGTGCTTCGCCAATCGGCGCCCATGAACTATCTCCTTTGGGAGCAGATCTGGCTCGCCAGGCAATGTTCAGCCGACCGTATCGACGTCTTGCACTCTCCTGTTCATTTCGGATTGCCTCAATTCACGGCCGCCAAAACCGTGCTC
Organism: Terriglobia bacterium; assembly: GCA_963723645.1. GTDB lineage: Bacteria > Acidobacteriota > Terriglobia > Bryobacterales > Bryobacteraceae > Bog-105. The sequence goes on along the minus strand of CAVRRR010000001.1, from coordinate 56,261 downwards.
ACACTCCACGATGCGATCGAGGAAGTCTACTATTCCGGCCTCGGCAAGACTAGATCATTCGCTCAACGCATAACCGGCGCATTGACCTGCATGGCTCGCAAGCGGGCCGACCACATCGTCACGGTAAGCGAGTTCTCGAGGCACGATCTCATCCGTCACTTGAAGGTCCCCGAAAGCAAACTGTCGGTGACCTATGCGGCCGCCGATGCGCGCTTTCATCTTCCAATCTCGAACGAGGAGCGCCGTCGCGTCCGCGTCAAATACTCTCTACCTCCTAAGTTCGTCTTTTACGTCGGATCCCTCGAACAGCGTAAAAACCTGCCCTTTCTCTTGAAAGCTCTCTGGGCGGCACACCTCCCCGATCTGCATGTTGTGTTGGGCGGCGGCAATGAGGCGGAACGCGGCTCTCTCCAACATCTCGCCTCCGCGCTCAAGTTAGGCGAGCGAGTCCTGACGATCGGTCGCGTGCCGGACGAAGACCTGCCGGCACTCTATGCGGAAGCCCAGGCATTTGTCTATCCCAGTGAGTATGAAGGCTTCGGCTTGCAGATTTGTGAAGCGATGGCCGTCGGTTGTCCTGTTCTTGTCGCCCGAGCCACCTGCCTTCCGGAGATTCTCGGCTTTGGCGGAGAGTCTTTCTCGCTCGACAATCCCCACGAACTCGTTAGCCTCTTGCACCTCATCCATCGCGACTCCGCTTTCAGGGAGGACCTTAGGAGACGAGCACGCCTCCGTTCCCGCGCCTTCTCTTGGGAGCAAACCGCGCGCCAGACGCTTGCGGTTTACCATGCCCTGTGCGCAGGCGCTCCCGCCGTCTCCGGACAAACCGAACCGTCCGCTCCCGAGCAAGCTTTTTAACGACTTACCTACTCGGAACTCCGCCCAGCCGCCGAGACAAATCCAGACATTTATAACCTGCCTGACGTGTTATGCTTGACGCACGCGGGGGATGGAGCTGTATCTTGTTCTATTGCCGGGAACAATCTGCTAAATCCGCGGCAAACGGAGCCGGCCGCGCTGGTGCTTCCGGGTCCTTGACCACGCCGCCCCGATGACCTTCCACCGTGCCTTTCAACGTGAAAACTCCAGAGCATCTTGACCGCCCCTCCGTCATCGCCTCGCTGATCGATCACACCTTGCTGAAACCTGAAACGACGAGGCACGCCGTAGCAAAGCTCTGCGCTGAAGCGCGCGAGCATTCCTTCGCCACCGTCTGTGTAAATCCATGTTGGGTCCACTTCGCCGCCGAAGAACTGATCGGTTCGGCCGTCAAGGTCTGCACCGTCATCGGCTTTCCCCTCGGTGCCAACGAAACACAGACCAAACTCTTCGAGTCCGATCTCGCCATTTCGCACGGTGCAGCCGAGCTCGACATGGTTCAAAATGTCGGCGCTCTTCTCGGTGGAGATCTGGACTACATCCGCCGCGAGATTGATCGTATAGCCCACGTGGCTCACGCGCGCGGGGCCATACTTAAAGTAATACTCGAAACCTCTCTGCTCGACGACGACCAGAAACACACCGCCTGCCTTCTCGCCGCCGAGAGCCGCGCGGATTTTGTCAAAACTTCTACCGGCTTCTCCGGGGGAGGCGCCTCCGTTGATGACATTCTCCTGATGCGTCGGGCTGTGGGCGACAGCGTGGGCGTCAAAGCTTCCGGTGCAGTGCGCACTCTGGCCACTCTGACCGCTCTCGTGCACGCGGGGGCTACGCGCATCGGCACCAGTTCCGGTTTGCAGATCCTACGTGAGGTGCAGGAGTCGTCCGGTCTGTCTCAGATTCGGTCCAAAGCTCCGGCGAATGGCGACACCGCCATCGATTACTGATGCCTTCTCCGCCCAAAGAGCAGCCGGTACGGTTTCGCGAACGCGCGGAACTCCTCGATTTTCTGCTTGAGGTTAGCACCGCTACCGCCGAGACTCTGGACCTCGACCGCCTCCTCGGCAACGTGGCCGAAATCGTTAAGGATGTCATCCCCTATGAGCTGTTCGCCATCCTGCTCTACAACGAGCGCAGCCGCTCTCTTCGGATGCGTTACTCGATCGGCCATCGCGACGAGATCGCCAAAAACCTGAATATCCGCCTCGGGGAGGGCATCACCGGAACCACCGCTGCCACCCGCCAGCCCATCCTCCTCGGCGACGTCCGCAAAGATCCCCGCTATCTCAACGCTCTCGATGCCGTCCGCGCCGAATTGAGCGTTCCCATGCTCGTTCGCGGCAAACTCGTCGGCGTTATCGATCTGCAGTCGACCCGCCTGAACGCCTTCTCCGAACAGGATCGGGCGCTACTCACGTTGCTTGCTACCCGCGTCGGCACCGCCATAGATAATGCTCGCCTCTATCGCCGTGTCGAACGTCAGAACAGAACCTTGCGTGTTCTCGCCCACCTCTCGCAGGAGTTCAGCTCGCTCCTCGATATCGATGGCCTGCTCAGCAAGATCGCCTCCACTGTTCACGCGCTCATCAGTTTCGACGCCTTTAGCATCTTTCTGGTCGATGCAGAACGCCGCCTCCTGCGCTGCCGCTTCAGTCAGCGCTACGACGAACGCACCACGATTGACAACATCGAAATCGGCAACGGCATCACAGGCGCGGCCGTCGAATCCGGCAAAGTCGTTCGCGTGCCCGATGTCACTCAGGACAAACGCTACATCGAATCCCACCCGGACGTGCGCTCCGAAGTCGCCGTGCCCCTGGTCCTTCGCGATCGCGTTATCGGCGTCCTCGATCTCGAAAGCACCCACCTGAGCTTCTTTACAGACGATCACATCCGTGCTCTCGGACTGCTCGCACCTCAGATCGCCACTTCCGTAGAGAACGCCCGCCTGTACGAGGAGCTTCTCCAGCGGGAACAGCGCCTCGATGAGGATCTGCAAGCTGCCTTCAAGCTTCAGTCCGTTCTCATCCCGCGCACCGTCTCCGACGTTCCTGGTGTCCAGGTCGGCGTCAGAACCCGGCCCGCGCGCGCCATCAGCGGCGATCTTTACGACTTCTTCGAGCATCCTGATGAGCACGTCCTCATTGCCTTCGGTGACGTAAGTGGAAAAGGCGCTGCTGCTGCCCTCTACGGGGCGCTCATCTCCGGTCTGCTACGCACCCTGGGCCGTCGTCCCCGCACTCCCTCCGAGCTCATGAAGCTGCTCAATGAAGCCCTGCTTGAACGCAAAGTCGATGCTCAGTACGCCACTCTCTCGCTGATCGAGTGGGCTGCCCCCACCCGTACCTTTCGCGTCGCTAGTGCCGGTACACTTCCGCCTATCCTTTTCCGCGGCACGGAAATTCTCAGCTCCCGGGTCGCCGGCGTCCCCATTGGCTTACTCGAAGATCAGGAATACGATCAGGTCCAGATCGAAGCCCACTCTGATGACCTGCTGCTTCTCTGTTCGGATGGTGTCGAAGATCAGCTCGGCAAAGACGCGGACACCCTGAGCGAAGAGCAGGTCAGTGCCAGAGACCTTCAATCCTATGGCAGAGAGCGTCTCGAAAGGCTCGTGAGTAAGAACCTCAGCCGCCCGCCCCAGCAGATCGTCGATGCCATCTTTGACGACATTGACCTCTTCCGCGGCGGAACCGCCCTCACCGACGACCAGACGGTAATCGCGCTCCGGGTACTCTGATTTGGCGATGGGCAACAACCGGTCTAGTGTTTGGCACTATCGCGAAGGGACCCTGTTCTGTGAACACGCCGACCTCAGCCGTGTCGCATCTCTACACGGCACTCCTGCCTACATCTATTCGCGCAAAGGGATTGTAGAAAACTTCCAGACCTACAGCCGCGCCCTCGGGAACCTGCCGCACCGCCTCTGCTATTCCGTCAAAGCCAATTCAAATCTTGCCGTGCTCGACGTACTCGCCGAACAGGGTGCGGGGTTCGACATCGTCTCCGGCGGTGAACTCTACCGCGTCCTCGCTGCCGGGGCGCCTCCCGAATCGGTTGTCTTCTCCGGCGTCGGCAAAACGCCTGCCGAAATTCGCTTTGCCCTAGAAAAGGGAATTCACAGCTTCAACTGCGAATCGGACACTGAAGTCGGACAGATCTCCCGCGCCGCCGTATCCTTGGACCGCATCGCCTCGGTCTCCATCCGCGTCAATCCCGACGTCAACGCCATTACTCATCCCTACATCTCTACCGGTCTGCGCGAACAGAAATTCGGTATCGATATCCACGCCATAGAAGAAATCTACCGCCGCGCCGCTATGCTGCCCGGCATCCTGCCGGAAGGCGTCAGTTGCCACATTGGTTCTCAGATCCTGAGCGAGGAGCCCCTTCTTGAGGCCGCAGATAAAGTGCTGGCCCTCGTCCGCAGCTTGCGCGAGCGCGGCTACCCTATCAAGAACCTCGATCTCGGCGGCGGCTTGGGTGTCGCTTACCGGCCCGAGGAACGCCGCCCTCCCATTGGAGCTTTTATCGAGAAATTGAAGCTGCGCCTCCACGGGCTTGATGTGATGCTTATGCTCGAGCCTGGCCGCTCCGTCGTCGCGGACGCCGGCATCCTTCTCACCCGGGTCTTGCTCATCAAGCAGAACGGCGGCAAGAAGTTCGTGGTGGTCGATGCGGCCATGAATGATCTCATTCGCCCCGCCCTCTATGAGGCCTATCACGAGATCACTCCGGTGGCCGAAGCGCTCCGGCCGGAAGCAATAAAAGCCGATGTCGTCGGTCCGATTTGCGAAAGCGGAGATTTTTTCGCTCGCAATCGGGAACTCACCACCCTGAAATCCGGCGACCTTCTTGCCATCCAGACCACCGGTGCTTATGGCTTCTCCTTGGCCTCTAACTACAACTCTCGCCCCCGCCCCTGCGAGTTGCTCGTCGACGGCGATGAGGTCCATACCGTCCGCCGCCGCGAAACATACGAAGATCTCATTCGCGGCGAGTCCATTCCGGCCCGCTCCGTTGCCGTCCCGAAGGTCTGAATCACGTTCGCCGGTTTCAAAACTCGAAAATAAATTTCGCTGATTCCTCTTAACCACTTACACCGGTTTCACCCCTCGTTGCGTTCGACCCTCCTGCTACGTTTCGCGCAGGAGAGCAAAATTCACAATGGCCACCCGCGCCGAAATCAATCGCGCCAACGCTCAAAAGTCCACCGGTCCGAAAACGCCCGAGGGCCAGGCCCGCTCGTCTCAGAATTCGTTCAAGCACGGACTCTACGCGCGCGAGGTTCTCATGGATTGCGAAGACCCGGCCCGCTTCGACGCGTTGCGCGCCGACCTCCGCCGCGAACACCAGCCCCTCAACACCACCGAAGAGATCCTGGTCGACGAACTCGCCCAGCACTACTGGCGTCTCTGCCGCTTGCGCCGCTTCGACGTCCAGGCCTGGACGACACATAACTTCGACAAAAAGAAGAGCGTCGCCGAGCTCAATACCGAAAGACTTCACCAATTCATGAACTCCGGCATGCTCGAACAGTTGCAGCGTCTTCTTGCCTCTGCCGAGCGCGGCTTCCACAAAGCACTCGCCACCTTGCGCCAGCTGCAGAAGGATCGTGGCTTCGTTCCCTCAAAACAGGCCGAACCCGCTGTCGCTTCCGCCGAAGTCAGCAAGGAACCCGCCGCCGCTCCCCTTCTGACCACACCAGAACCGGAACCCGAACGCTTGCCTTCGCCCGACTTTGGCTTCGTTCCTCCATTTGATGGCGCTCTGTCCTTAACCCCCGACGACATCGTGCCTCCGAACCTGCTCGACGAGATGGGGCAACGCACCGTAATGGCTCCGCGCAGCGCCATTCTTCGTTCTAAAAACTCTGTGTCTGAAACCGCCAAAGACTAACCTCTCCGCGCGCCCGATCTTTGACAACCGAATAGGCATTACACCCCGCTCCCGGCCCGCGGTGTCTCTGCGACATGCCGCTGAGCCTGTTTCGCAGCCAAATTACAATGCTGGGTGATGTCGCTGTCTGTCGCGAACGAATCGCGTGGAGCCCTCGCGATGCTGGATGACCTGTACGCCCGCCTTCGCGTCCGCGCTCACTGGGCAAATCGCCTTTGGCTGCTTGCAGCATTCGCGCTGCTGGCCTCTGTGTTAGTAGCATTCCCCCACTTCCGGCATTACACACATTGGCAGCCCACTTGGCAGGAGGATGCCCTCTCCTGGCAAATACAGCATCCGCTCTCGCCTATTCCCGTCGAGCGCTTTGCCAGACCCGGGCGCGATTGGATCGGACTCTCCGACCATTTACGTAAGCGCACCTACCGCGTCACGCTGCCCCTCTTCGCGCACCTGCTGGGCCTCAATCTCCGCGGCGCTCAAATCGCTTCTCTGCTGTCCGCTGCTGCGTTTCTGGTCTTCCTCGTGCTACATCTTCGACGCCTCACGCCCGATCCCGCCCTCTTGCTTCTTCTCTCTCTTGCAGTGTCTTGCTCTTACGTCGCGCAGTGGGGTATCAACGACTTCTTTTTCTTTGACGCAGTTGGTTACCTCCTGCTGGCTGCCACTGCTTACTTTCGGCAGCCAGCCTTAGTAGCTTTGCTCCTCGTCCTTGCGGGCTTCTCCGATGAGCGCGCCGTCCTTGCCGCTCCACTGATCTATCTCTTACATGCTCATCCGCCCCTCGCCCGGTTGCAACTTCGGAGCCTCTTCAAACCGAATAGGCCTCAGCTCGGAATCCTCTTCGGATGCTGCCTCTTTCTTGTTTTGCGGTTAGTGTTCGGTCACCTTGTCCGGCGTCCGCTTGATATGGCCGAGATCAGCCTCGCCCTCTTCCAACACAATCTGCCCTTCGTCCCGCTCGCATGGGTGATCGTGTACAAAGGCTCGATTCTGATCATGGCCGCAGGTTTTCTGTCACTCTTCACCTTCGGTGCCGGTCGGTTTGCCCTGCTCGTGAGTCTGGCTGTGCTCCCCGGTCTCCTGGCCAGTGTCTTCGTCTGGGATCTGTGTCGAAGCATTGCCTATACCTTTCCGTTCCTGTTGCTTTGCACGCGCGCCCTGGTCGAATCTGGAGATGCCCTCACGCTCCGACGCGTCTCGCTCTGTGGAGCAGCCATCTCGCTCTTCACGCCGACCTACGAATACTGGGAAGGTTCTCTCAGAGCCTTCGCCACCGTCTTTCGGTTCCTTTAGCACGCACGCTGCCTATCGGTCTACGGCAAATCCTTATAGCGCGAAGCGAGCAGTCCGGTCGCTTCGCTGAGATCGAGATCCGCGATCAGCAAGCCTCGCTCGCCGTAAGGCTGATAGCTGAGCAGCGTGCCATCGGGCCGCACCACCGCTGACGTTGTCCCTGACCCGGCGCTTGCGCAGTTCACAGTCGCGAAGAAACACGTGTTTTCCGCTGCCCGGCACAACGCAGCTTTCTCATGGAACGTGTTGGCCGGATCCCCAAAACTCGAAGGTCGGAAACTGCCGGGCCCTCCCTCATGGAACTGAGGGTGAAACACGACCTGCGCCCCGCGCCGGGCAGCCCAGCGAACCGTCTCCGGATAGCGCCAACCCTCGTGGCAGATGGCAATACCGAATGTGAGCGGGCCGCTGCGAAAAACGCGCCTTCCGGAACCGCTCTTGTACGTAGCTTCCTCTGAGGGGTCCAACTGAACCTTGTCCTGAAAGCCGGCGATCGTGCCGTCCGGATTGATGACCAGCGCTGTGATCATCAGCGCGCCATCCACCATGCGTTCCGTGCCGAGGATGACCGCGATCTTCGCTTTCTTTGCCGCTAACGAGACTTCGCGCTGCGCCCGTTCGAGAAAGATCGGATCCGGCGGTGGGATGACCTTGCCCATGCCTCGGTAGCCTGGCACGAAGCATTCCGGAAAACAGATCAGGCCCGCTCCCTGCGCCGACGCTTCAGCAATCGCTCCTGCAGCCAGCGTGATCGATTCTTCGGGAGACCCCGGAAACTGGACGTTAGCGAGTGCGATTCGAAAGATGCTCACCTCGCCACACTGTACGTTATGCTCTCAGCTAGCTTCGCTGAAGACGTACTCGTGCTGACCATCTCGAATGATGAGCGCGCGCTTGCCGTTGCGCTCGGCCTTCACGAATTCGAATCCGCTGCGGGTTGGATCGATCGTGATGAATGAGATCGTTCCATCGTCGTTCTTGCGCGACGCCACCGTGCTCTTCCAACCACTGAAAGCGAAGATAGTATTGGCGCCTTGGCGCTCCACTTTGAGGTCGCCCAGCTGAGCGCTATTGTAATGGCCGGCGAGCTTTGATACTTCATCAGTGCTCGCTGGAACCGCAAGCCGTTGTCGTTCTTTAGCCACTAGCGTCCGGTAATTCGCAGCCGCATTATCCACGTCTCCCACAGCTTCCGGCTTGCCGTCGAACACTACTTCCACGAGCCGCCGCATGAACGGATGGAGCAGCATCCCGCCCTTGTCCGCATTGGTTAGCAGTACCGCTCCGATACCGGAATCGGGAAGGATCATCCAGTCGCTCTTATAGCCGAACAAGCTCCCTCCATGGTGAATGATGGGCACGCCCCATCGGCTGTTCGTCTCCAGCCCCATGCCGTACGTCTCGTCTTCGCCGGTTGCAATCTGCGGCTTTCGGCGCATCAGCAGATTCTCTTCTGAGACTAGTTGTTCACCGTTGGGCAGTTTGCCGCGTGACAACTCGAGCTGCACGTAGTGCGTCATGTCATGCGCCGAAGTCCACACCCCGCCTGCCGGCCGAAATGGGACCACGGAGTAGTTATTGTCCATCGTGGCTAAGCTCGGATTTCCATCCACATCGTCTCCGTGCGGGCTCGCGAAGTCACCCTGCTGTGCGCGCGCCATGTCGAAGGTTGTGTCGGTCATGCCTAGCGGATCGAAGACCTGAGTCTGCATCGCCTGGTCGTAGGCTGCCCCGAGTTCGCTCGAGGGAACATACAGGTGCGCACCGATGTAGCCGGCCGCCGATGCCATTAGGTTGCTGTATTGAAAAACCTCTCCGAAACGGCTGGTCGGCTGCATCCCGCTAAGCAGGACAAAGGTCGATTCCGGAGTGTAGCTTTTGAACCGGAAGAGCCACTCCATATCCTGCCTGGGAAGGCCAGTGCAGGCGCAGACCAGGTGTTTGACTTCAACCTGGCGCGTTGTGTTCGCATCGCCCAGTTTGAAAGCTGGGTAAACCTCGGTCACAGGCTGGTTCCACTGAAGCTTCTGAGCATCCACCAGGCGGGCCAGTAACAGCGTGGTCATGCCCTTCGTGTTGGAGGCCGCCATGAACAACGTCTTGGCGTCCACCGGGGTCGGCTTGCCTAGTTCCTTCACCCCAAGCCCTCCTTCGTACACCACCTTGCCGTTATCTATCAGCGCGAGGGAAGCGCCAGGCACCCCCAGCTTCTTCATCGAGGTCTCGACGAAGCTCTTCAGCGTTTCGACACGCTCTGGTGTGAGCGGAAGCGCTTTGCGTCCGGCAAACGACTCGCGCTGATAACCCTTCGGGCGTAAGCTTTGGATGATGACGTTGATTTGCGCGCCCCTCTTTTCGAATGTTGGCTCTGTGCCGTCGGCAAGGAGCACCGTCCACGTGTCTCCCGAGTGCAGCGCGACCGCAACGACCACGGCGCGCTCGTTAGGCGACGTTTCATACATGAACTGTTTACCCGCAGTCCAGCCGTTACGGTCAGGAACGGGAATCGAAACCTTGAGTGGCCGCTTCATGTCCGGCCGGTAGGCAGTCCACGCATTCGTAACCGCTGCCGCCGCATCTGCGGCATGAACGTCGAAGATGGCGATGTGCGTGTCGGGCTCAGGCGGTTGCAGCGTGATCGACGACGCGCCGCTTGCCACCGACCAGCCTGCGGGAACGATCAGCGTTGCGCCCCCCGGCGTGTTTTGAGGCAAGTCTGCGGTTACCACCTGCGGGTTTGGCTTCGCACCCGCCGGCCCTTGCACCGCAGCCGGAGCGGGTATGCGAAGGGTGATGGAGAGCACCACAAAAAGTAAAAAATTGCTGCGGAGCATCGCTGAATTATAGCTCCGCTAACCCATCTATGCCGCCGTCCCGGCGCATCGTCGTATTCTGAAAAGTCCTCATGTCGGAAAAACTTAAAGTCGCTGTAGCCGGCCTTGGCCGCATGGGCGCGATCCACGCCCTTCACGCCTATGAGCTCGCCCGCGAAAGCCAAGCCTGTGAACTCGTCGCTGTGGCCGAACCCGATGGCGAGCGTGCCCGCGCTTTCCTCAAACTCATTGGAAAGGAAGTAACGGTCTTCCCATCTGTCAATGCCTTGGCGGAGTCCCGCATCTGCCAGGCTGCCGTAGTCGTCACGCCAACCGACGATCATCGCGAGCACGCCGGGACACTCATCCGTGCCGGCTTTCGGGTCATGCTCGAGAAGCCTCTCACCGGAACCCTCGAAGGCGATCGCGCCTTCTCCTCCGAACTCGATCACGCGCATCCCGAGGCCTTGATGCTCGCCTTTCAACGGCGCTTCGACGAGCCCCTTCAATTCGCGAAACAGCTCATGGAAAGCGGCGCGATCGGCAGAGTGTTCAAGGTCTTCTCCGCGTTGGAAGACTCCAACCCCGCCCCCAACGGCTACAAAAGCGGCGGCATCTTGCCTGACATGGCCGTGCATAACGTCGACGAGATTCTCTGGCTTACTGGTCGCATGCCTGATAAAGCACTCGCCATCGGCTCTCGCATCTACAGCCACGCCCTCACCACCTCTCTCGAAGATTTCGACGACGCTCTGCTCTGCCTGTGGTTCGGTCAAGACCTGTTGGCGCAGGTGCAGGTCAGCCGCAACCACGTCTCCGGCTATCGAGTCGAAACCATCATCTTCGGAGAAGAAGGGCAGATTCATGTAGGCCGCTTCGATCAGCGCCTGACCGAGATCACGGTCGAAGCCTATGGCCGGCGCGGCCGCCCGGAACCGCTTGCCTTCAAAACATTCCGGATGCGCGACTACCACCGGCCCCTGCCGGAGTTCATTGATCGTTTTGGGGCTGCTTACAAAGCCGAGTTGGCTGCCTTCATCGGATGCTGTCGCAGCGGCTCACCTTTCCCAACCACGCATCGGGACGGCCTTCGCGCTCAGCAAGTCATCTCCGCCGGCATGCAGAGCATGTCTGGCGCGGCCAATGCTGGTGACGTAATTTGAGGCAGTGCGGCGTCATCGAAGTCATGTAAATTTTGTCACCCGCCACAACGCCACGCCGCCGGCTGCCAGTACCGCAACCAGAAGTAGCGCGAACAAGGCGAGCCAGCCGGTTTGGACCTCCATCCTCGGCGTCCGGGCAAGCACTCCCAGGCCGACAAATAGAAGGGTCGCTGCGGCAATCAGCAGCCAGTCCACCCAGGTTCTGCGGACCTCGCCTGCTTCCGTATCGCGCCCTTCCATGCGTGTCCTTACATATTCCGGGTCAAGACTATACAGCTCAGTTTCACGACGCGCTGCTCGCACATCGCTCGCGTACTCGCCTTCCGACCGCGAGGACGTCGAGATTGCAAGCGCTCCCAAGGCCATCATTACCGATCCCCCGATCACTTCCGCGTAAATGTTGGCCGTCAATCCGCGCAGTTCGCGAAAGACCAGTACCCCGAGGAGCAGCCCCCAAAGCTGATTGGTGTTCGATAAAGGAATCCCACGGCTGATTCCGACATACTTGGCCGCATAGTTCTGAAACAGGTCGCCCACGACCCACATGAAACCGCCCAGCATGGGCCACAGCAGAATCGCGCGGTTCGCGGCTAGCTGATTCCAGAACGGTCCGACGCCGCCTGTGAACAAAACCGCCACGACCGTCATCATCGTCAGCTCGCCAACCGTGAAGAACGTGAGAAACGTGAGCGGGTTCATGCCCGTGATGTACGCCTTACGATACGGGATGTACATCGACCCGAACATCAGCCCGGCCCCGATTGCCGCCCCGATACCGTGCGCCGCGCTTCCATGCGCTGCTCCCGAGGTCGATGCCGCCGAGATCAGGATGGCTCCAACGAAAATGACGACGGCCCCGCCCACCACGCCGGCCTTTTGCAGCCAACCCGAGCCGTGCAATTCCTTGAACAGCAGCGTGCCCCACGCGATGCCGATCAGACTGTTTGAATTCCACAGCGGAAACGCCAGGCTCAGTCCGATGTCTCGCACCGCGAAGATCGTCAAGGTGTTGCCCACCGCCCACAGGCAGCCGGCCATCACGCCCCACAACACGAGATGCGGGACTTGCCGCGCGTCGCGGAATGTATCACCGGTTCCGCGCACCAGTGCCGGTACACTCCAGCGCGAGACAAAAGCGCCCAACACCATCATGAAGGAGATAACCACCGGTGAGACGGCTACCGTCACTAGCTTGGTCGGTGCTTCCGCTCCTGCCAGCCAGAGTGCGGCGGCCAAGCCGCAAAAAATGCCCAGTCGGTGCAGCACGCGTTGTCGCGACACGTCCGGGGGGGTGTTGTCCATCGTAGTGCTGGAAAGCGTCTCTCCAGTTCTCATCGCACAATCCGGAGCAGCAGCAACCCAATGAGGAGAACGATAAGAGGCACCCAGAACTGCACATCATGAAAGATCGCACTCCACATTGGTCTTCGCGTCAACGATTCTTCTCGGCGCCGCTCTCGCATGGTGGGAATTATACGTCGTTGGCCGAGAAACCTTCTTCGTAATCAGGCGAGGGCCATCATTCCCGTACGAACAAAACCCATTCCTTTTCCGTATCTCTGAACGAATGAAGCAGATCTACAACTGGGCATGGGTGGAGACGCAGGTTTCTCAAACCGTAGACCTCTGGAATGCCTGTGCGTTGCAAGCAGCGCGCCCCTTGCGGCAATACAGCCCTATAGAGCAGGAGCAGCGTGAGAAAGCATTTGACGAAGCCCTGCAATCCGTTGAAGCCGAGATTAAGTGGGCGGCTCGGAGCAGCGCAGACCGTCGCAACATACGGCATCGAGTGTTGACGTCTTTTGCACGATTTTGCGTTTCCGCCCTCGACCTGGAAGACGAGATGGTCGACTTGCTCACAAACGACTTCCTGCCTGTGGGTACCAAACTCGCAGATTGGGCGAGACATTTCGACCCCGATTTGAGCATGACCGATATCATCCAGGCCTGCCGAAACGCCTGGACGGCGTGTGGGTTACAACCGCTGCTCGGCTTTCCTGTCGGGATTACGCCTTCTATTCTCGGCTACAGCCTGCTCTATCCATATAGCGATAACTATCTCGATCGCGAAGACGTATCTGCTCAGGCCAAGCTCCGGTTCAGCGAGCGATTCCGTGCTCTGCTGCTTGGTGAAGGCCTTTCGCCCGAAAGCGATCGTGAGGCTGCCCTGCGCGCGCTAGTTGAGTTGATCGAAGCGCAATATCCCCGCACGCGCTACCCGGACGTATTTGATTGCCTGCTCGCCATTCATCGTGCACAGGAGCAGAGCATCACTCAGGTGACAAACGAAACTGTTTACGATGAAGCCGAGGTACTCCGCATCAGTTGTGCGAAAGGTGGCACGTCCGTACTCGCCGACGCTTGCCTGGCCTACGGAAGGCTCAAAGAAGAGGAAAGCCGGTTCGCGTTCGACTGGGGAGTGCTACTGCAATTGGGAGACGATCTGCAGGACGTGAAGGAAGACAGGCGTCACGGTTCAGTTACAGTGTTTTCTCGGGCCGTGGCACAAGGTAGGACACTCGACGCACTCGCCACTCAACTCCTGAACTTCAGCGAAAAGGTTGGTGCCCGGATGGACCGCTTACCTCATGGCGCCCCGATCTACAAAGAGCTCTTGAAGATGAGCTGGCGGTCACTCATCATCAGGGCAGTGGCTGACTCGCACGCCTTCTTCTCCGCCGCGTTTGTGGATGAAGCGGAGCGCTGTTCGCCTTTTCGCTTCGCATTTCTCAGGGAGCGCCACGAGAGACTGGCGGGTCGGAGCGGATTGTATGCCCGGCTGTTCGACGCATTCCTCGAGACAGGCGTTTACTCGGTTCGCAACGCTTCCATCGGATCAATGCGAGTGGCCCGTCGAGCCGGAATGTAGGCAGCCAGCAGAGCGACACCAAGAACCACCGCAGCGGCCACCCCCCTGGATGCACCGTCCCATCCGGCTACACCGAAGAGCAGGCTTCGCAGGATTCCCACCAGAGCGAACGATATAAGACCGCCAGCAAAGATGCCGATGAGGCAGAGCCGGAGAGCCGCGCCCACGAACTTGCTCAAGACATTTCTCCGTTCTGCTCCAAGCGCCATTCGGAGTCCGATTTCGCGCGTTCTTTGAGCCACGTCATAGCTGAGCAGGCCGTAGATGCCGATGGAAGCTAGCAGCAGGGAAGCCAATGCGAACCAACCGAACAGCTTGGCTTCCAGTTCGTACGGAGCCAGGCGGCTCTCGACGATGCCGTTCAGGGTTCCAACGTCTGCGATCGGCTCCTGAGGATCGACAGACCAGATGACGCGGCGAATACTCGACGTGTAACCTGCGGGATCGCCGCTGACGCGAACAGCCAGATCGCGCGGCTGGAAATAACCGGGAGTACCCACATCTTGCAAATAGGACAAATAGATCTCGGGACCGGGCGGCGTTTGAATATCCACGTAGTGCACATTCGCGATAACGCCCACGATCGTGATCATCGGGGACTTGTCTGCATCGAAACGAAAGCGCGTTCCGACCGGGTTGAGGCTACCCCAATATTTGCGCGCGGCACTCTGGTTGATCACGGCCGCGGGCGCCTGCGAAGTATTGTCGTGTGCCGTCAGAAACCGTCCCGAAGCGAGGTGTATACCGGTCGCGCGAAAATACTCGGGGGTTGCAATGCGGATATGCACGTCGTTCCATTGGCCCGGCCGAAGTGGCGGCGCTCCTTCCTGCAGGATGCCCATCTCGCCGCCGCCGTTCGTGAGAGGAAGGAAGGTGGTGTAACCGGCCGAGAGAACGCCGGGTATCCGCGTCACCCCTTCCAGAACGCGCTTATAGAAGCTGGTCCGGGCTTCGAACGAGCGATAAGGCGAGAGGTTCGACACCGGCAACTCGGTTCGCATGGTGAGGACATGATCAGGCGTGAAGCCGAGATCTGTATGAGCTAGCTTCCAGAACGTTTGGCCAAGAAGACTGGTCGCAATGACGATGACCGTTGCCAGAGCGACTTGAGCGCCCACGAGAATGGACCGTAGCAGGCGCTTATCGCTCGACACGGTACCGCGGCCGTTGCGCAAGAGACTGCCCGAATGCGAAGCAAGGAAACGATGACCTGCAAATGCGAAGCCGACCGCAGCCAGCAGGCACGTCAGTAAGGCGAAAGTAAGTGCGCGGCCGTTGATTTCGGGATGCGCCCAAGCGGCGAGGCTTCGGGGCACCAGAACTTGCAGAACTGGTATCAGGCCTCCCGCTAAGAGGATCCCGGCAAGTGCTCCACTTAACGAAAGCACGAAGCTCTCGAGCAGGTATTCGTAGAACAAGGCGAGGCGAGAAGCGCCCAAAGCACTCTTGATGGCCAGCTCACGCTGTCGCGTAGTACCACGGGCAATCATGAGGCCCGCTATGTTGGCACACGCGGTGAGCAGAATCGTAAGAACCCCGACCGCGAGCACCAGGATGGCTGGGCGCACTTTGCCCACTAATTGCTCGCGTAGCGGTACGAGCGAAGTTACCACCCCGACGTTGCTCTCTGGGTACTCGTGCTGCAGTTGCCTCGAAAGAGCGAGCAGTTCAAGGCGAGCCTTCTCCAGCGTGACAGCGGGCCGTAGCAGCCCGTATACCAGGAGGAAGTGGTTGCCGCGATCTCGGAGCTGCGCGGGCGAGAGGGCGAGAGGGACCCAAACTTGTGAACTCTGGTGAAAGGTGAAGCCAAACGGCATGACGCCCGCTATAGCGTAAGGCACGCCGTCGAGACGGATGGTCCTATCTAATACGTGAGGGTCCGAGCCAAACCGCGTGTGCCAGACGCTGGCACTGATGAGCGCCACCGGTCTTGCGCCTGGCTGATCCTCCTCAGTGCGGAAATTGCGGCCGAGCAGCGGCTTGACTCCAAGTAGCGGAAGCAAGTTGGCACTGATCGCTGTACCTTCCACCTGTTCCGGACTTCCGTTGCCCGTTATGGCAAAAATTGTGCCGCGCGCCGCACCCATGTCCTCAAATACGTGATTGCGGTTCTTCCAATCGACGTAGTTCGGGGGAGCAACCGGGTCGTCGTTGGTGCTGAAAGTTGGCCGGCTCTCTGAGACTTGCACAAGGCGCGCCTCGTTAGTGAACTGCAGCGGGCGAAGCAGAATAGCGTCAGTCATGCCGAACACGGCTACCGTGCCGCCGATGCCGAAGGCTAAGGACAGGACCGCGGTGAGCGAAAAGGTCGGATCCTTCAGTAATTGGCGAAAGGAGTAGCGCAGGTTTTGAACGAGCGTGATCATGTCTTCAGCTGACTAGTTGTGCACCGGCAGCGCCAAAAAGCGAACTCTGTGTTTTCAGCGTTTTCGGCGCGTGAGAGTCACGCGATGAGATCTGCGCTGTGCGATTACGGAAACCATTGTTCGGAATCAGACAGAGGAAGTAGCAGTACCTTCTGCGCTGGTAAGTTGGCCACGTATGTGCGAGCATCACCGCATCCAGGAGAGACTGTATGCGGAAGCTGCTCGGAATTCTCGTTGCCGCGGCGTTGTCGAGCGCCGCCGCCGTTTCGAACATCGCGGACATCGATAGCGCCATCCGTTCAAACGATCTGGCCAAGTTGCGCGAGCTTGTGCAATCGCCCGAAGCAGCGAATCTCTGCAATCGTCTTAAAGCAACCCCACTGCACTACGCCTCCATGTACGGTTCTGTAGAGGCGCTTCAACTTCTTTTGGAGAACGGAGCGAATCCGAACGCCGCAAACCAGGCAGGCGCCACACCTCTGATCCTGGCCGCGTGGAGTCTCGAACGCGCACGTCTTCTGGTTGAACATGGAGCAGCGGTGAATGCTGCAGCGAATAACGGAATCACACCTCTTCTGGTCGCGGCAATTGTACCGGGCAATGTCGACACGGTGCGTTACCTCCTCGAGAAAGGAGCCGATTGCCACGCCCGCGACACGGATGGCGAAAACGCACTCGTTCGTGCCGCCGGCTTCGGCGACGCGGAGACATTGGCACTGCTGGTCGGACGCGGGACCGACCCGAAGCAAGTCGGCTCCTCCGGTTTTACAGCGCTGATGGACGCAGCCATTTTCGAAGACTCTCAACGTATCCGAATCCTCCTTGCGGCGGGCAGCAATCCGAACGCTTTGAACATCTCGGGCGGGATGGTCAAGAACGGACCGCTCGCTCTCAGGCACTTATCGGCGCTTATGCTGGCGGCGCCGTTCAGCGATGAGCAGACTATAAGCATTCTTCTCAAAGCCGGAGCACACGTTAACGAAAAAGATATTCGCGGCATGACGCCGCTCATGCTTTCGATAGCTACCGATCACGCTCGGCCCGACACGGTTCGCCAGCTGATCGCGGCGCATGCGGACGTTCAGGTGAATGACAACAATGGCGATTCCGCTCTCGATTGGGCTCGCAAGTTTGGTAACCCGGAGATCATTTCAATGCTGATAGCTGCCGGGGCCGAAGGGCATCAGCCGCGGTCTAGGCCCGTCCTCACCGCTTATTCGACAATTCCTGATGCGGGCGAAAGCATCGGCCGGGCCCTCGTTTTGTTCGGCAAGTCCGACTTCTTCCGCGCCGGCGGCGGCTGTGCCGGTTGCCACCACCAACCGGCTCAGGCGCGCGCATACGCAGCCGCCCGAAACGCGAATCTTTCAACGGATCCAGCCTTGCGTAAGGCGCTGATTGATGCTGAAGTCGCGAACCGGCCGCGCCTGGCCGGCGTGCTGCCGTACCTGAGCTCTTTCGGCGGAGACTTCGACACAACGAATGCGATGATGGTGGCGAACATCGATCTGAATGAGCCGCCCAATGAGCTGACGGATCTGATCGTTCATTTCCTTGCGGCCCGTCAGAACAAATCGGGCGCATGGAACCTCTTGGGCATCGCCCGCCCTCCCATCGAGGAGAGCAACATCACCCGCACCGCTTACGGGATCGAGATTCTCAAACGGTACTCCTGGCCTGCGCGCCAAGCTGAGTTCGATAGCCGGATAAAGAGAGCAGAAAATTGGCTTCGGCAAGCGAAGCCCGAGACTACGTACGAACACGCCGACCGCATTCTAGGTCTGCATGCAGCTGGAATGTCGAGTTCCGAGTTGCAGCCAGACGCAACCCGCCTGCTGAAACTGCAACGAAAGGATGGCGGGTGGGCCCAAACGGCCTATCTGGAATCGGATGCTTACGCGACGGGCATGGCATTGGACACGCTGTTCCGCACGGGTCTTCTGAAAGCAGATGAGCCCGCATACCGGCGCGGCGTCGCGTTCCTGTTACATACGCAGTTCGCCGACGGCTCGTGGTACGTGCGCAGCCGCGTACCGAAGTTCCAACCTTATTTCCAGAGCGGCTTTCCATTTGACCATGACCAATGGATCTCGAGCGCCGGGACAGCATGGGCCGTCATGGCGCTAAGTCACACGGCCACGCCCGCAGCAATCGCAATGCGATAGGGCGCCAGGCGGCAGGCAACCCAGCGCTCTGGAGCTTACATCGTTGAAAACCGCGAGGTTACTTCGGATATCATCCGCGTCTGGAGGTGCACGCATGGCCAAGCGGCCGCGAGATGCCGTCAACGGAAAGAGGCCGTCTATAAACTCGGTTATGCGGCCGCCATCGCTCGCCGGGACTGTAGCGGTTGTCGCCGGCGCAATGCGCGGTGCGGGGGCGTGGCATCGCGCGGGCGCTCGGCGAAGCGGGTGCAATTGTCTACTGCACCGGACTGAGCGTAGGTGGCAATCGCTCGCAATATAACCGCCCCGAAACCATCGAAGAGACCGCAGAGATCATTGCAGCAGCGGGCGGTTCTGCCATCGCAGTGCGCGTTGATCACACCGTTGAAGCAGAAGTGAAGGCGCTGTTCGCGCGTGTAAACAGCTAGCGTGGACGGCTTGACATACTCGTCAACAGCATCGCCGATGAAGAACCTTCGATGGCGAAGTGGTGCTCTTTCTGGAAACGGATCTCACCAAGGCAGAGGCGGCGCTGCGGCAGTGGCTGATATCTCATATCATCGCGGCCAAGCACGGGGCTCCCTACATGATCGGCAAATTATCGCGGGCTGATTGTGGAGGTGACAGAAAGCGACTTGCTCAACGCGGGAGGAAATCCGATCAGCCAGACGGTTAAGCTGGCCCTTAAAGGGTTAGCGTTCAAGATGGCGGCCGAGTTGCCGACGCACGGGTCGCTGCCGTCTCGCTTACGCCCGGTTTTCTCAGATCGTCGACGATGCTCGAGCGACTCGGTGTCACAGAGGAGAGTTAGCGAGATAGCGCAAGGGAAGACAAGAACTTTCTAGCGTCAGAATCGCCGATATTTGTGAGTCGCGCGGTTGTCGCGTCAGCAAGCGACCAAATGATACTCCCAGCAGCCTCCCGCAGGAACGATCAGGTCCGCCACGACCGACCGTCGACTTAGCTTCACGCCTTACGTTTTGCATAGGCCGCCGCCAATTGCACGATGTTTTTTACTTCCAGGGTGCGGGTTCGATAACCTTCGAGAACGGCCATGATCATAGCCCGTCCCAGTTCCTGCAAAGTGCAGAAGCCAGCGGGATAAAGCGCTCGGCCAATCGGGTAGAGCCAAGCCAAGAACTTGTAATAGCTCTTGACGTTCTTCTGGCCCGGTGTGGCTTTCAGGAAGCCGGGTCGAAACGTGTAGGCCTGCTTAAACAACCGCAGCAAAGCGTTCTCGGTAGCACCTTTCACGCGCGCCCAAGCGAGGTGTCCTTTTTCGGTATTGTCGGTCCCCGCACCTGTGACATAACAAAATGTCATAACGGGGTTGAGCTTTGCCAGAAGCTGTCCTACATGCAACGTGAGGTCATAGGTGATGCGCTTATAGTCCTCGCCGCGCATACCGACGGATGAAACACCTAGACAAAAGAAACACGCGTTATACCCGACCAATTGGGGAGCAATGGGTGTGAGATCGAAGAAGTCATGGTGGATGATTTCCTGAAGTTTTGGATGCGATCTGAATCCGGGCTTTCTGTTGAGAACTAAAACCTTGTCTACGTCGGGATTCCTCAGGCATTCGAGCAGAACACCTTCCCCAACCATTCCCGTCGCCCCGGTGATGATTACTTGAATCTTCATGTCCAAAAGGTGTTAAGTATCTTCCCGGTAATTGCGAATAGAGGCCGGAACTGCGAGCAGGGGTGTTCCGGTGGAAGCTCGCTGCGACTCAGCAAGTCAAGAGCGTCGTAATCTGCTACAGCCCTGGGTTTGGCGGTTGGGCAGCCTGGGTTAGTGCGAGAAATCGGGTCAGCCGTGGTTGGAAAAGCTGAGTCTCTTGCGCGCGTTGTGCAGCAGACCAAGGAGGCCTGAGGGAACCCAGACGATGGCGGGTATGCCGACCGGGATCGCGGTCAGCAGACCCACAATGCCAGCTTTGATCATCGCGGAATCGTGGTCGTCGCCGTACCATTTCACTTGCGCCTTGTAAGTGATACGTCCGAGTACCACACCGGCGGCGATCGCGAGCGGAATCAGGACCGGGAGCGCCATTCCCATAGTTGCGGCCGCGGTGCCGAACAGCATCAGATCGACCACGAATGCCAGAAAAGCGATGCGAGGATCGATTCCGAAAATCTGGTCAAGCCCCTTTGAGGGGGCATACGCATTCGAGCCAGAATATGGAGCTTGCTGCTGATACGGCTTACTCGTTTGATACTGGGTCATTGGCTTGTTGTCCCTACCGCAGGATGGGCAGAAGCGGGCCGCTTCAAGAGTAACGACACCGCAATCAGAGCAGGCGGACATGATCATTCTCCTGCAGCTGAAGCGCTCAGCGATTCGCTGCCTGTTTAAATTCTACACCTCTGTTTGGGTTCGCGCAGGCGGCATTTCTAAGGTATGGAACTTTGCCCCGAAGCGATGCGTTGCTAGCCTAAGCAATATGCGTTCGCGGCATCGCACCATCGTGCGCGCTTGCGCATAGGTCTGCATGTCTCTTCGTCGAGCTCGTGTGGAAACGGCAGTTTAATCTCATAGGACGAGGAAGAGAGATGGATCTTAAGAGTTCAGTGAGCATGTCCTCTGACAGGCGTGGTTTCATCAAGCGAGCGAGTGCCGGGCTGGCGGGCGGGTTGGTGGCGTCGTCGGTGGGTTCTGCACAGTCGCCTGCCGCATCGGATCCGATTTCGCATGCAGGCGCTCAGCGGCCGCTCACTGAAACGGAGAAAGTAGCGAGAATCGCTTCGAATAGCTGGCCCATTCGCTACATCTTCAAGGCCCGAGGCGTCATCCTTGCCCCTCAACCCGAAGTAGACCGGATGAAGAAGAAGTACGGGGAGATCACGATGCTCGAGTTCCCGGAGTTCACCAAGAAAACATTCCCTGGGGTGCGCGACATGGATCTGTTCTCCGGCCTATTCGGAGACGCCGATGACGAGAGCCAATTTGTTAAGACTCGCGTCGCAGGAAGCGATGGAGCGATGCATGAGATGACCGAGTTCGATCCCTCTAGTAAGGCAGGCAGACAGTGGCTCGAGAAGATGGCGAACAAACAAGTGACTACCGGGACCAGGTGTCACCATATCTCGAACAATGCGCCTCGGAACATCTGCGATCTGGACTCGGAAAAGAGGAGACAGGGAATAGAGGTCGCGAAGAAATGGCTGGACGGCGCGGCCATATTGGGTGCAAAGTCAATGCGTGTGAACAGCGGAGGTCCGCGCATCGCGCCCTCACCGGCGGCGGACCCGAGTTCGTATCCGAAGAATCCTGAACTCGCCCAGTATTTGACTAACTGCATTGAATCCTTCAAGGAAATGGCCGATTACGGCGGGAAAGTGGGCGTAAAGGTGACGCTCGAAAACCACTGGGGCCTCACCGCGAATCCGATCAATATCCGAATCATTGTCGAAGAGGTAAACAATCGATTCTGCGAGGCTTCCCCCGACTTTTGCAACTGGGAACACGAGTACCTTCTCTTCCATGCGCTCGAGGACTTAGCTCCATATGCCCACACGAACGTGCATGCCAAATACTGGAACCGCTGGAAGGATCCAGATGTTCAACGCAACGTCAGAATCATGCTGAATTCCGGCTACACAGGTCTGTTTGCGTTGGAGTATGAAGAAGGGCCATGGGACGGCGTTGAGGGTGCGAAATATCTTTACGACCAAGTTCTTGCTGCACTGTGACGACGTTCGAGGCCGGCTATGGCTCTCATCAGACCCGCCGCTGAGCTCGACATTGACGCCGTAACGGAAATCTATTCGCATTACGTCCGGTCGAGCGCGGCTACGTTCGAAATCGAATCTCCGGACCCCGCCGAGATGAGGCGCCGCTGGCTAGAAACTGTATCGAATGGTCTTCCTTACCTGGTGGCTGAGACTGACGGCCGGGTGATCGGGTTTGCTTACGCCGGGCGCTACCGGCCGCGGCCCGCGTACCGCTTTACCGTTGAGGACTCGGTCTACGTTCATGCTGATTCTCTTGGTTTGGGCTCAGGTCGAATGCTGCTGGCCAGGCTCATCGAATTTTGTAATGCCGCAGGTTGCCGGCAGATGATTGCCATCATCGGCGATTCCGGGAATGCTGCGTCCATCCGCCTGCACGAGAGACTCGGATTTCGTAAGGTGGGCTCGCTCGAGAGAGTCGGGCGTAAGTTCGGGCGGTGGATCGACACTGTCGTTATGCAGCTTGCTCTCCAAGGCGACCAACGCCTGTTGGAGTTGAAGCTGATTGTGAACCGGGGTGGCTCGCGCAGCGACCTCCTCAACCAGGTTGCGGAGTTTCTGCGCCGCAGCGGGAATCATCGCTGGGCGGGGCTCTACGATGTGGAACACAACTCAGGCGAGGTCCGGAACGTTGTTTTCAACGGGTCAGGAGCTCCACAACATCCCACCTTTCCCATCGAAAAAGGACTGACCGGAGTGGCTATTCGTGAGAGGAGAACGGTCAACATCGGCGACGTACGTAGTAACCCGTTTTACCTGACTGCATTCGGGACTACGCGATCAGAGATCATTGTGCCGATCTTTGATGATCTCAGGAGCCGTGTCATTGGCACAATAGACGTCGAAGCCGAGAGCTTGCATGCGTTCTCCGAAGTGGACCAGCTCTTCCTGGAAGATTGCGCCGAGATACTACGCCCTCTCTGGAATCTGTGATTGCCGACAGAGCGCGTGTTGGACCGACCTTCCGCCGCTTGAATCGCGTCCCTGTTCCGCGACGAACGCGCCAAAAAACCACCATTCATCGAGAATCCCGCACCTTCGATCGTCGGCCGCCAACGAGAGTGCAAGCATCGTGCATACTGGTTGAACTGAAAAGGAAACAGAGTCGTCAGAATGACTCAGCCCGTTATCCAGGTCAAAGATCTTTACAAATCGTACGGTGCTGTTGAAGCTGTTCGCGGCATCGATCTCGAAGTACAGAGTGGGGAAGTCTTCGGCCTGCTCGGGCCGAACGGGGCAGGGAAGACCACTACGATCGAAATTCTCGAAAGCCTTCGACCTCGCACTAGCGGGGCGGTCACCGTCCTCGGGTTTGATCCGGCCGGCCAAAGCCGTGAAATCAAGGAGCGCATCGGGGTATGTCTACAAGCCACCAATCTGCCCGACAAGATGAAAACGTCTGAGGCCCTCGACCTTTTCAGCTCCTTCTACAGCCGGCATGCAGATCGCGACGCTCTGCTCAAACGCCTTCAGCTCTGGGAGAAGCGAGACGCCTTTTACAAAACCCTGTCAGGCGGCCAGAAGCAGCGCATAGCGCTTGCTCTCGCTCTCCTCAACGAGCCCGCTTTGCTTTTTCTCGATGAGCCGACTACCGGACTCGACCCCCAGGTCCGCCACGAGATACACAAGGTCATCGGAGAACTGAAAGATGATGGCAAAACGATCCTGCTGACGACCCATTACATCGAAGAAGCCGAGCGCCTGTGCGATCGCGTCGCCATCATCGATGAGGGCAAAATCATTGAGCAGGGTACTCCACGCGAGATCCAGGAGCGCGTTCTCGGCCATACACTCGTCGAGATCAGCGTGAATGAGACCATTCCGGTGGACCTTTTACCCGAAGGCCTTCGAAACGAGAAGTATGCACTCAGCGAGAACGGCCGCACCTTTTCCTTGCAGACAGACGAGCCTGCTGCAGCCATCGTCGAACTCGTCAAATGGCTCGACGGGCGCGGGCTCAAACTCCTTGATATCCGCCTGAAGCGCCCGACGCTCGAGGATGTCTTCATTGAACTGACCGGGAAGAAGCTGCGCGACTGATGAAACCCTACATCGCACAAATCAAGAGCAATCTGCGCCTGATGGGCCGCGACCGCTCCGTTCTGGTGATGGGCTACTTGTTTCCGTTGGTGTTCTTTTTCGTGTTTGCGCAGTCATTTCACGGCAAAGAGAGTCCGGGCGCGATGAGCCAGGTGATCACGATGGTCATTATCATCGGAGTTCTGGGAACCGGATTCTTCGGCGCGGGTATGCGGGCCGTTCAGGATCGCGAGACCAACGTTCTGCGCCGCTTCAAGGTCGCTCCGGTGGGACCTCTGCCGATCCTCGTCGCTTCACTGGTGTCGGGAGTTGTCGCTTTTCTTCCGTCCGTCTTTCTATTCTTCTTCTTCGCGGTGACGATGTACGGAATGCCGCTCCCGCCCAACCTGCTGGCAGTTCTGATCTTCATCTGCCTTGCGGTCGTATCGTTTCGTGCACTCGGGATGATCGTTGCCGCCGTCGTAAATTCCGCGCAGGAGGGTAACCTCGTTACCCAGTTGCTTTATCTGCCGATGCTCTTTCTCAGCGGAGCTACGTTCCCCATCGGCATGATGCCTGTCTGGCTGCAGCAGGTCGCGCAGTTTCTGCCCGCGACCTACCTGTATCAAGGCATGCAGTCTCTCCTAATCGGGCGAGAAAGCCTTCTCGCGAACGCAATCCCGATGCTCGCTCTGCTCGTCACTCTTGCAGTCGCACTGGTGATTGGCACGAAGCTCTTTCGTTGGGAAAAAGAAGAAAAGATTGCCCCGGCCGCTAAGCTGTGGATCTTTGCGGTGCTCGCGCCATTCCTCTTCCTCGGTGTCTACCAAGCCCGTACTCGTCAGAGCATCGAGAAGACGAAGATTCTCACGCGTGACATGATCCGGCGCAGTTCAATTCTTGTCCAAAATACAAGGATCTTCGTAGGCAACGGAACAGTCATCGAGCGCGGTGCTGTTCTCGTTCGCAACGGCCGGATCGCGCAGGTATTCGGTGCGCCGCCGAGCGATACGGCAGTTCTTCACGCCGAGGTCATCGATGCTGCCGGCAAGACGCTCATGCCCGGCTTGATCGATATGCACGTGCACGTTGGAGCACCCGGAGGCGTTTATGCCGATCCTGCCCGGTACGGGGACCCGAATCTTGCGAAGAGGCGTCTTGCTGCCTATCTTTACAGCGGCATCACTGCGGTGCGCAGTACCGGCGATTGGCTGCACAGCTCTCTCGAGCTTCGGAACACGGTCAATTCAGGCGAATTTCTCGGCGCCGAATTGTTTGTCTGCGGGCCGCTCTTCACAGCGGCCGGCGGCCACCCGGAAGAACTGATCAAAGACTTTCCGGCAAACCTCAAGAACACGGCCCGTGCGGAGTTCCTGCGGCAGCCAAAATCGGCCGCCGAAGCGCGGCAGCAGGTGAATGAGTTGAAGCACGCGGGTGTCGATGGAATCAAGGCGGTGCTCGAGTCCGGCAACTCCCAATGGGGCCTCTTCAACCGGCTCGATACGGGCATTTATGACGCCGTTATCTCTCAAGCTGCGGAAGATCGTCTTCCCTCCGCTACGCACACCGGCAGCGCAGCGGACGTGGGTGATGCGGTCAGGGCCGGTACGAACACAATTGAACACGGATCCATGGTCGATCTGATTCCGGCCGACCTGTTTGTTGAGATGAAGCGGAAAGATATTGCTTACGATCCCACTCTCAGCGTATATCGAGCGCTGGCCGATCTCAAGTCCGGGAATGCTGAACTACTGAATCGTTCGCTGATTGAGCAGGTGGGCCCTGCCGATCTCATCGAGTCCACGCGTGCTCAATTGAGCAAGGACAAGCACGTAGACGAGGCGGTTTTCAAACCTATGCTGAACCGCCTCAATACAAATCTTCTATCCGCCTACCACAGCGGCGTGATGCTTATTACGGGCAGCGACGCCGGGAACATGCTTGTCGTCCACGGACCCACTGTGCAGGAAGAGATGGAACTCTGGGTGGGCGCGGGCATTCCGCCCGCCGCCGCTCTCCAGGCAGCAACTTACAACGCGGCAAAAGCACTGCGGGCGGACAACCGCATTGGCTTGATTCAGAAGGGCCGCGAGGCCACTTTCATTTTGCTGGACGGCGACCCCGTCAAGGACATTTCCGTGACTGAACATGTCAATACCGTCTACTTCCGCGGAGAACGCATCGATCGCGCCAGCCTTTTCACACAGGACAACCAGTAGCTCCGGCGCACACTTACACGAAGGTCTTAAATTCAATCACGTCGCCGTCCTGTACGACATACTCTTTACCCTCCGTGCGGAGCTTGCCCAACTCGCGCGCCCGCGCAAACGAGCCGGCTTCCACCAGATCTTTGTAAGAGACCGTCTCGGCCGAAATGAAGCTCTTCTCGAAGTCCGAGTGGATCACGCCAGCGGCCTGGGGAGCTTTATCGCCCGCGTGAATCGTCCAGGCGCGAGTCTCCTTCTCCCCCGTGGTCAGGTACGTTCGAAGCCCTAGGAGGTGATACGCCTCTCGGATCAGGTTGCTGGCGCCCGTGTCGGTCACGCGGAGCTCTACCAGGTACTCCGCCCGGTCCTCAGGCGATAGCATGACCAGTTCGGATTCAATTTCCGCCGAGACTACCACCGCGCTCGTGTCGTGATGCTCCTTCACATATGCACGCACCTGCTGAACAAACTTGTTTTCGTCAGCGGTTGCCAGATCGCCCTCCGCTACATTGCACGCAAACAGCGTCGGCTTAGCTGTCAGCAGAAAGAACAGGCGCAAAGCTGCTTTTTCTTCCGGGGTCATCTCCATCGTCACGGCTGTCTTTCCGGTATTGAGGTGAGCCTCCAATCGCTCGAGCAGCTGCAGCTCAGCCAGCGCTTTCTTGTCCCCGCTCTTGGCCGCTTTTTGCTGCTTCGCCTTCCGCTTCTCGACAGAATCGAGATCCGCCAGAACCAACTCGGTATTGATGATCTCGATATCGCGCACCGGATCCACAGAATCCATGACGTGCTCGATGTTGGTGTCTTCGAAACAGCGCACCACTTGAACAAGGGCGTCTACTTCACGAATATGGCCAAGGAATTGATTTCCCAAGCCTTCGCCAGTGCTTGCGCCTTTGACGAGCCCGGCTATATCTACAAATTCAAAAACCGCCGGGATGATTTTTTGCGACTTGCTCATGTTTGCGAGCACGTCGAGCCGCTCATCCGGGACCGTTACTACGCCTGTGTTGGGGTCGATCGTGCAGAAACGATAGTTCGCGGCCATTGCCTTTCTGGTTTGCGTTACCGCATTAAACAAGGTGCTCTTCCCGACGTTGGGAAGCCCCACAATTCCAGCTCTTAACATTCACCCTTATCTTCGCGTACGTACCCCGAATGCCAAACTGAAGGCATGAGCTTCGAGGAGGAACTCGCACGGGTCCTGCCCCCGGAGATCCCTCACCGCAGCACCTTGATCGAGAAGTCTGCCCAGCATCTTCAGCTCATCGCTACGGCCAACGAAGTCATGAATCTGACTCGTATCTCGAGTCCGCATGAGGCGTCGGTCAAACATATCCTCGATTCGGTGGTGCCGTGGCGCTTTTTTGAGGGCGCTCGCTGCGTGCTGGATGCCGGAACAGGTGCGGGCTTCCCGGGCATTCCGCTGTCAATCGTTCTCCCGGAGACTCGATTCCTGCTCACCGACTCCACGCAGAAGAAGGCGCGCTTTGTCGATTCGGTTTCAGAGACACTCGAACTGGCGAACGTCGAGGTGTTAAGCGAACGAGCGGAGTTCATCGCGGTTACGCGCCGGCCGGAGATCATCACGGCGCGGGCGGTCGCTCCGCTCGACCGGTTGATCCCGCTCTTCGCTAAACCGCTGGCGGCGGGCTCTCGTCTCCTGCTCTACAAAGGTCCCGACGTTGACGCCGAATTTGAGGCGATCAATGACGGCCGCGCCATGGCCGAGATTCTTCTCCGTTACGAACTTCCATCCGGACTTGGTACGCGCACATTCGTCAGCGTCTCTGGAGCGCCTCGTAAGCAAGCACGAGCCAAGCCGCAATAAACGCCAGACCGCCTATCGGCGTGATCGCGCCGAGCATCCTGATACCGGAAATCGCAAGCGCGTACAGACTGCCTGAGAACACCAGGACTCCAATCAGGAGCAGCCAGCACACACGCGTTTGGCCGCCTTCGCTGATCGCTTGAGTACGGGCGAGCAGCGCAGTGAGCAGGATGCCGAGAGCATGCACGAAGTGGTAGAACACCGCCTTCTCGTAAACCGACATCGAGTATGCATCAAGCCTGTTGCGCAGCCCGTGGGCACCGAAAGCCCCTAGCCCCACAGCCGCCGCCATCAGTAATGCTCCTGTTCCTATCCAGTTCATTCACCTCCGTTGTAGCAGGGTGCATGTCGCCGGGAAATGTTCCTGTATACCTGAGGACGCCGGTTCGGTCTACCCTACAAGCAGGACCGCTTACAGATATGGATCGACGACAAGCCATGAATGTGATCGCCGGAGCTGGATTGGCCGCTTTTGTTCAACCCCAGCCAGGTCACGCCCAGACTCCGCAGACAACCAGTGCGAACGGCATGATCTATCGCCAGCTTGGCTCGACCGGGCAGCACGTGTCGGCCATAGGGCTCGGCGGGTTCCACATCTCCGTTCCCAAGGACGAGCAGGAAGGAATCCAAATCGTCAGGTCCGCTCTCGACCGTGGTATCACTTTCCTGGATAACTGCTGGGATTATGCAGACGGAGTCTCTGAAATCCGGATGGGCAAGGCGCTGCGCGATGGATACCGCGAGAAGGCATTCCTGATGACCAAGTTCGACGGCCGCACCAGAGCCGCCGCCGCTCAGCAGATCGACGAGTCACTGAAGCGGCTCCAAACCGATCACATCGATCTCATCCAATTTCACGAAAACATACGATTGGAAGATCCGGATCGTTTTTTCGCGAAGGGCGGTGCTCTCGAAGCGGTAACGGCCGCTAAGCAGGCGGGCAAGATCCGGTATATCGGGTTTACCGGCCACAAAGATCCGCTGGTACACGAGCGGATGCTCGAAGTCGCGAAGCAGCATGATTTTCACTTCGACGCCTGTCAGATGCCGCTTAACCCGATGGATTACCACTTCCGGAGCTTCAAAGACGGAGTCGTCCCGAAACTTGTGGAGCAGGGAATAGCGGTTCTGGGGATGAAGCCGATGGCTGGCGGCAACATTCTGAAAAGCAATACCGTGAAGCCGATCGAGTGCCTACACTACGCATTGAACCTGCCCACCTCCGTGGTCATAACCGGTTGTGACAGCATGAAGATCCTTGACCAAGCCTTTGAGGCTGCCCGGACGTTCAAGCCACTGACAGAAACGGAGCTCGCAGCAATCGTGGACAAAACCGCGCAAGCCGCTGTCCACGGACAGTTTGAACCGTTTAAGACTACTCAGATATTTGACGGCACAGCACAACACCCGCAGTGGCTGGGGTGAGTTGGAGGAAGGATCTAGCGGGCTACAAGGGAGTGCTTCTCGCGGCAAGCCGCAGAGCAGTAGTAGAACGTCTGCCCGCCGGCCATGCGTTTGTAGGCACCTGATTCGGCAACGTAGGTCCCGCAAACAGGGTCCTTGTGAAGTTCTCCTGCTGTGCTGGCCGCTTGCTGGTTACCGGAAGCGCGGTTTGCACCTGGACCGGGCTGAGCATTAGGGAAAGAACTCGACGAAGCTCGGGCGATGCTCTTCATGATGCTACTGAGCACGGCGCGCGCGATCAGCACCACGGCGATGGTAAACAGCAGCTCTATTACGGGTCGAAGCATTTACATGTGAGACGGGCCGGGGGCGCGACCCGTCTCGATTTGTCAGCTACTTCTTCTTTTTAGCTCCAGGAGCGGTAATGTTAGTTTGTACCTTTTCGCCCAAGGCCTGCAGCATAGCATTAGCTTCCTGAGCGTGCGGGCCGCTCGGCTGCAGTTCGACGTACTTCTTCAGCGCCACTGCTGTATCTGGTGGATACGATTGCTGCCCGGTCTTCGGGTCTACTTTCCCCTGCATCATGAGCAGACTTCCGTATTGATACCAGGCTTCCGCATAGTTCGGATCGGCGTCAGTAGCCTTTTTGAAGTACTCGGCTGCTTTATCGGGCTGGCCGCCATTCACCAGATTCGCACCCATGTTGAAATAGGCTTTCGGCGCCATCTGCGGGTCCAATTGAGCTGCTTTGGTCAGCGCTTCAGAAGCTTCGGGCATCTTCTTCTCGAGCCCGTAGATATTCCCTATCTGGTTGTAAACCGCTGGATCATCCGGCTTTATTGCCAAGCCCTTCTTGTAGGAATCGACGGCCTGGTCGAACGACTTGTTGCGCTCGTCACCGGTCTGAGCTTTGCCCAAACCCTCATAAGCCTGACCGAGGCTGTCCCAGATGGCGGGCTGGTTCGCATCCATCTGGCTCGCTTGATTCAACTTGTCAACGGCGGCTTGGTAGTCGGCCGTCTTTTTTGCCGGATCTGTGTCGGCCCCAGCGGCTTTCAGTGAGTCTTGGGCAGCATTGTAGGTATCATTCAGAGCTTTGTTTTTCTTGATGGCTTCAGAGTTCTTCTTGATCTGAGCCTCGTACTGCTCCTTCTGCTCCTTGCTCATGCCGCGGGCCTGGTCCTGCGTCATCTGGCCGCCTGCGTTCGCCTGTTGTGTGGCAGCCTGTTGAGCCTGGACTTTTTTCATGTCGAAGTCGATCGGCGGGTTATCTCCGTAACCGGCCTTCACTGCCGACACTTTGTCGACCACCTTGCCATCCACTTCGCAGGAGATGTCAAAGGTCGCGGCGCCTGGCAGGCCCGTATAGAGCCAGTGCCCCTTTTTATCCGTTTTAACCTGATAATGTCCCTTGATATCGGTGCGGTTCAACACAATAACTGCACCTTTCAACCCCTGGCCGTTTGCGTCCTTAACATCACCCTGGAGTGTTGCCGTTTGGGCCCAAGCGCCGGAGGCCGCCAAAAGAAGGAAACTGCCTGACAGAAGCAACCGTCGCAACTCGGCGAGCATAAATCGTTTAACCCTTTCTGTTAGTTGGATTTCAGCTTTACCATACTATAACGCCAACATCCGTATTCCCTTTAGTCGCGTTCCCCGCCAAAAGGTTTTATCAGAGTGCTTGCGGGCCTTGTCATCGCAACTTTAGACTAGGTTGCGGCATCTCAAACCGTGAAGCGTCGATTTGGCGTTTCTCATCGGTTAGTCGACAGGAGCAACTTAAGTTTATGAGGCGGGGTTTCTTTGCCATCTCGCTCGCGGTTTTAGGTGCATTAGAGGTAGCTGGCGCCTCTGACCTCCAGAAAGCTGAGGATCTCTACAACCATACCCAGTATGAGCACTCTTTAGCGCTGCTCGATAAACACGCCGAAGACGCCCAGACCAATTTTCTGCTTGGCCGCAACTACTTCATGACGGGCGACTTCAAGAGAGCCTCTGAAAGTTTCGCGAAAGCCACGGCTGCCGACCCTGCTAAGAGCGAGTACATGGATTGGCTCGGACGAACATACGGCAAGCGAGCCGAGACTTCCAATCCACTTATGGCGCCAAGCTGGGCTTCGAAGGCACGGCAGGCATTTGAAAAATCGGTCGAGCTGGATCCCCAGAATCGGGACGCGCTGGATGACCTGTTCGACTACTACCTGGAAGCTCCTGGATTCCTGGGCGGTGGGTATGACAAAGCGTTCGGCGTTGCCGAACGGCTAAGCGTGATCGACCCTGGCGAGGCGTACTACGACCGTTTCAAGCTCGACCAGAAACGTAAAGAGTTCGGGAGTGCGGAACAGCATCTGCGGCAAGCGGTGGCGACTGCTCCACATAGTGTCGGTCATATCGTGGCGTTGGCTAAGTTCCTGGCAAGCCAGGGGCGGATTTCCGAAAGCGACGCTCTCTTCGCCAAAGCGCAGGAAGTTTCTCCCAATAACCCGAACGTCTGGTTCGCACGTGCAGACGTTCTCGTCAAACAGAAGCGAAATCTGGAAGAAGCAAGAGCGCTGCTCACGAAGTACGTGCAGTCTCCCATTACGGCGGACGATCCTCCGCGCGAAGAAGCTCTTCGCCTTCTGAAGCAAGCCGGCGGGGCCTGACCGGAAGCGGCCACGACTCATCCACATGAACCTTGCTGAGGCGATCAGTTTCAGCCTTCAAGCCCTTACAGCGAATCGACTCCGAACGTTCCTGACAGCCCTCGGGCTGATCATCGGGAATGCGTCCGTCATTCTTGTCGTCACGGTCTCGCTTGCCAGTTCAAACTTGATCCTCGATCAGATTCGCGGGATCGGCTCGAATCTGGTGAATGCGAGCTCCGACGCAGGTAGCGAGAACGCAGCCCACTCTCAAGGCGACTACATAAAACTCGCCGATGTGCAGGCATTGCGGGATTCGCTAGGCAACCGCATCGTCGCTGCAACGGCAATCATGACCATTCACGACGACATCGTTGTGGAAGGAAAGGTGCGACAGGTCATCGTAGACGGCGTCG
The DNA here is from genome assembly GCA_963723645.1 of Terriglobia bacterium. Classification (GTDB taxonomy): domain Bacteria; phylum Acidobacteriota; class Terriglobia; order Bryobacterales; family Bryobacteraceae; genus Bog-105. Next base: position 23,579 of record CAVRRR010000001.1, on the reverse strand, counting down.
ACGAGGACTACTCACGAGTGCGGAAGCTCGTGATTTTAGCGGGCCGTCGCTTCGATTCGAGCGATGTCGATCTTCGGGCTCACGTGGCGATGCTCACTCAGAAACTCGCCACGCGTGTTTTCGGCAGCCAGGAAGCGGCTGTCGGCCAAAGCATAAAGATCAATCAGATCCAATTCACCGTTGTCGGAACCTTTCGCGAAAAAACCAGCACGTTCGGCACTGGTGAGATCGGGGATGAGACCATCCTGATCCCGATCACGATCATGAAGAACTTCGTTCCGTACGAAAGAATCGATCCGGTCTGGATTGAAGTGCGAAATGCCAATGATGTCAGCGCCGTACGGAATGAGGTTGGTCAGATCCTAAGGAGCCGTCATCGGGAAGGCGCGATGTACGATGTGGAGGACTTGACCGCGATTCTGGACGCAGCTTCTCAAACGGCCAACATTCTGACGATCGTTTTGATCGTGATCTCGGCCATCGCGCTTTTGATTTCGGGGATCGGAATCATGAACATCATGTTGGTAACGGTCACCGAACGGACGCGCGAGATCGGGCTTCGTATGGCAGTCGGTGCATCACGCCGCGAGGTTCTGCTGCAGTTCCTGGTCGAATCGGTCATGATCAGCCTGATTGGCGGGACCATCGGAATCCTAGTCGGCCTCGCGCTTCCGATCTCGTTCAGTCTTCTCAGCAAGAGCCTGTTCGCGAAGCACGTAGATGTTCCTATATCGCCACTGTCCGTAATCGTGGCGTTTGCGGTTTCCTTCACTGTGGGCGTCGGTTTCGGGCTTCTGCCCGCACGGAGAGCTTCGCAGCTCAATCCCACCGAGGCGCTTCGATACGAGTGATCGACCCTGCTTCTGCAAAAAAGGAAATCACATGGAAGCGGCATGAATCACTACTGTGACGGCTTGAAGCGTCGCTCAAAAAGGAGAAATCAAGAATGGAATACAAAGATCTCGCCACGACCGATCCACGTCCCGGCGCAAGGGAAGAGCACAGAGAAGGACCCGTGGCTCGTAGCATCGAGCAGCAGACGGCAAAACTACCCTCCGACTTGTTCTTGTGGGCCGCTCTGGGCTCAATCGGAATCTCGCTCTTCTTTCAGCTGAATGGCGATGAGAAAAAGGCAACCTTTGTCGGCCACTGGGCACCAACGTTCCTATCGCTTGGCATCTATAACAAGCTCGTTAAGCTGCACGGTTCCGAAGGAGTTTAGCCGAGACGGGGCTTTGAGCCCCTTTCTCTCTAGGAAGCTGACAGTTCGCTGGGATGAAGTCGCCGACTCAACAACTCGTACGCCGCGAACAACAGGACTGAGTAGAACAGATCGCCGGCCAGAGTTCGGCTGAAGAATGGGAGTGCTGCAGCGTAGCAGGCGGTCAGCCCGGCCCAGGTATGCGGATACATTGACATGCCAGACCACCACGCGAGGAAATTTGTGAGCAGGTAGAACTGGATGCTGCCGATCGTGGCAGCGAGTGCAACCATGCGCAGACTGGACTGTTTGCGAAGAAGGACTCGCCCAATTGCCACATAGATCGCAAACGAAAGATAGATTATCGGTGTAGCTTTCGAGAACGCCGGGAATCCCGCCATATGGCTGAGAATTGGATCAGTAATCAGCATGGCAAGGAGCGGCACGGCGTAAGCCTGCCAGCGCTTGAAGCGAGAGCCTCCGAAGAGTGCAATTCCACCCACCGGAGTGAAGTTCGGGGGGTGCGGAACCAGTCGAAGCATCGCAGCCGCTAAGGTCAGTGCAAGCGCAAGTGGCTGGAACGACTTCCGATCGGTCATCACTTTAAGTATAGCCAAAAGAGCCCGCGAGGAATTACCAGGCCGAGGGTGGGTCACTTGCAGGAAAACTGTCTTCGACTGTGATGTCGTGAGCCTTGTCTATCTCGCGTTTGCGTTCGGTCGACTTCGACCAGATTACATAAGCTGCCATGGGCAGAGAGACTCCCAGCAGGAAATAGAAGAACTTCAAGCCCCGGTTCGGTGTGTCGTTCATAGCGTTTACTTTCCCATTGACGCGATAAAGGTGAATCCATTTCGCTGCCCCTCACCATGAGCTTATGAAGCTAGAAATCCTCATGGGATCTTCACGCTTTCGTCCGCGCCAGCAACTCCCGGCGTGGCTGTACAAGAATAGAAGGTGTGCGGTGCGGCCTGATCAGAGTTCCGGAGAGTATGGCGGCACGGTACATAAGGAGGCGGTATGGCTTCTACGGTGTGGCGCGGCTACATCTCTTTCGGCCTGATCTCGATTCCAGTGAGGCTCTACCGGGCTGCTCGCGCCGAGCGGATTAGCTTCCGCCGTCTTACGAAGCAGACCAACGCCGAACAGGAGGTCGAGGAAGAGCCGCCGCAGCTCTCTTCGACACGCTCAGCTGTTCTGTCCGGATCTTTCCAGAAGCAGCCCGCCATGAGCGTTCGCTCTGTTGGAAGCGAGCCGCAGTTGGCGCGCTTCGGACTTCAGCCCGTGCCGGAAGAACCGGTTCTCGCCCGCGTTCAGCAAGTATCGGTTCGACCCGGAAGCGACGATGTCGTTTCCCAAAAATCGATTGTGAAGGGGTATGAGTATGAAAAGGATCGCTTCGTCGAAATCGACCCCGAAGAGCTGAAAAGCGCAGCCGCCAAAACTTCTGCGGCGATGGAGATCGAGGAGTTTGTCGAATTGGCCGAGATCGATCCTGTTTATTTTGAGACGTCATATTATCTGCATCCTGAAGAGGCGGGCGAAAAGGCCTACGCTTTGCTCTATCGGTCACTTCAGCTGACCGGGCTCGTCGCGATCGCCCAGTTCGCTATGCACAGCAGAGAACATGTAGTTGTCGTGCGACCCGGCAAAAAGGGACTGCTGGCGCACACGATGTTCTTCGCATCGGAAGTAAGAGCCGATGAGGAATTCCGGGCGGACATAGACGATGTAAGCAAAAAAGAACTCGAGCTCGCCCAGACCCTGATTCACTCATTGGCGGCCACGTTCGAGCCAGAAAAGTATCACGACACGTATCGGGAGAAGATCCAGGCGTTGATCGACAGCAAAGTCAAGGGTCAGCCGGCACCCTCCTCGGCTCCAGCACCAAGGCAGGCTGAGGTGGTGGACATAGCCGAAGCGCTGCGGAAGAGCCTCGCTAACCTCAGGAAGCCTGCGGCGTCGGTCGAACAGCAAGAGAAGCCGGAACCCAAAACTGCGACACGCGTGAAGCGGGCGTCCCGAAACACCTGAAGCCAGATCGGCCATAATCAATGAGCGAAGAACTGGCGATTCGAATACTTACGGTGGATGATCACCCTTTGATTCGCGAAGGAATTTCGGCGGTCATCGAGTCCCAGGCCGACATGAGTCTGGTTGCGGAAGCCGCTACAGGCAGGGAAGGTATCCAGCGATATCGGGAATATAAACCAGACGTAACGCTGATGGATCTTCGCCTTCCCGATTTGAATGGCATCGACGTTGTCAATACGATCCGGGCCGAGTTCCCTGAGGCACGCATCATCATGCTCACCACGTTCGAAGGGGACGTAGAAATCGAGCGCGCTCTGGCGGCGGGTGCCCGCGGCTATATGCTAAAAAGTATGCCGCCCAAAGAATTGCTAGCGGCTATACGGCAGGTTCATGCGGGCGCGAAAAAGATCCCGGCAAGCGTGGCCACGCGCCTGGCGGAACACCTCGGTGATGAGGGTCTGACCGATCGTGAAATCGAGGTACTTCGGCATGTCGCTGGTGGAAACAGGAATAAAGATATTGCGGAGCGTCTGTTTATCTCCGAAGAGACGGTTAAGGCTCACATCAAGCACATTATGTCCAAGCTCGGCGCGAGTGATCGTACGCAAGCCGTATCGATAGGTATTCGCCGCGGGTTCCTGGAGCTCGACAGTTAGTGGCGGCATTTGTGCTGCGTGTCCCTCGATCTAGGTATCAAAAGATACTTAGTCCAGGCACTTTTGCTTTTTTGTGGAGACGGGTACCCTGATGTTGCAAGTGTCTTCCGACAAAAGGCAAGCGCGAAAGGAGTTCGGCTGCAGCGGCTGTTTACCACCTTCCCAGGTGGATTGCCCGGTTTAGGATTGTTGTTGCTGCGAGCGGCAGTAGCGGCGATGATCGCGATGCAAGGAGCGGGCTATCTTTCCCTGTGGGCGAACCACGACGAGTTCGCTTCATTGGTCGCCGGGGTATTCGGATTTCTCGTTGGTGCTTTACTGATGCTTGGCTTCCTCACACCTATCGCGGCCGGCCTGGTAGCCATAGGAGCAGCATACGTCCGGATATCTTCAGTGGCTTTTCCGGTCGCAAACTTATTCGATAGAGAGCCGGCGGTACTGCTGGTTACGGTAATTAGCGCCGCTCTTGTCCTTACCGGGCCGGGTGCATTCTCCCTCGACTGCCGATTATTTGGCCGCCGCGAAGTAATCATTCCTTTGAGCCCGGTCAAGGACTAGTTCGTTTTCACGCGGGCGGTGGCCCGTGTGGGCGCTAAGCAACGGTTCTGAGATTCCGGTCCAGTTTGCGAGAGCCGCCGCGCTTCAGGTCGAGCGAGACGGCGTTGTCCTTGTAATGAACCTTGGTCTGGCCCCCGTGCTCGCTGCGGATGGTGGCGGAGGTGAGGACGCCTGAATGCCACGCCAGATCTACCTCAAAGCCCCCGCGGGCGCGAAGTCCTCTCAAGGAACCAGAAGCCCAAGCTGCCGGCAGAGCGGGCAGCAGTTCGATGTCGCGATAACTTTGCAGAAGCATTTCGACTACGCCGGCCGTGCCGGCGGTGTTTCCATCGATGGCGAAGATGTTTTCGGCCGCGCCCGCAACTCCGGCACGCGAGAACGTAAGCAGGTCGTGATCTGTATCTTCTCTCAAAAGTCCGATTAGGTGATGGTGCGCGGAATCTCCGTCGCGCAAACGCGCGAAGAAATTGATGAGGTTGGCACGGCTCCATTCGGTGTCCTCCCAATTCTTCTGGCTGGTGCGGCGCTCGATGGTGAGGCGCGCGGCTTTGGCCAAATCAGGTGTCGTATCGGGCGCGATCTGATCGAAGGGGTACAGGGCGAGGAGATGAGACGTGTGGCGATGGTTGGGTTCGGCCTCGTCGAAATCCTCGAGCCATTCCTGTAACTGGCCATGTCTGCCGATTTGAAGAGGGGGTAATTCCGCGCGGGCCTGTTCGAGGCGCGTTCGCAGCTCGGAGTCTTTCTTGAGCACATCCGATGCCTCTATGCAGGAAGTGAAGAGCGCGTAAACCAACACGCGGTCGCAGGTCGGGCCCATTGACACGCTGCAGCGCTTGCCTTCGGATGAGAGGAACTGATTCTCGGGTGAAATGGAAGGCCCGGTGACAAGCCAACCGCGTTTAGGATCCGCGACCATGTAAGCGAGGAAGAATTCCGCAGCTTCTTTGAGGATGGGATAGGCACGCTGTTCGAGGAACACACGGTCGCGAGTGAAAAGATAGTGCTCCCAAAGGTGAGAAGCGACCCAGATGCCTCCAGTTACAAAGGGGCCCCATCCGATACCGCGTCCAGAGGCGGTGAATCCCCATGCATTGGTGTAAACGTGAGCGACCCAACCACTTGCTCCATAGGCGGTCTGAGCGGTGGCCTGGCCTTTTTCGCGTATGGTTTCGACCAGCTTGAAGAGCGGCTCGCCGCACTCAGTCAGGTTGCAGGTTTCACTGGGCCAATAGTTTTGCTGCGTATTGATGTCCAGATGGAAATCGCAGGTCCAGACCATTCTGGCCGCCAGGTTATCGTTCCAGATGCCCTGCAGGTTCATGGGCAAAGGCGAATTCTCTCGTGATCCGGCAATGAGAAGGTAGCGGCCGTATTGAAAGAATTGCGCGCTCAGATGTGGATTGGGAGAAGCGGGCGATAGTGCGGCGAGACGCTCATCGGTTGGATTATTCGCTGTTTCTAAGCCACCGAGGTCGATAGCGACACGACTGAATAGCTTGCGGTGATCGGCTTGGTGCGCTTCGCGAAGCTCTGTGTAAGATTTGTTGGCAACCGCTTCGAGTTGGGCGGCGCACAGCGCATCGAGATCGCCACGTTGATAGTTGGTGTTGGCGGCAAACAGGATGGTGACTGCATCGGAGTTGCGTACTTCGATGGCATCAGCGCTGTGCTCCACGGTCCCGTTTTGGGCGATGACGCGAATGCAAGCTTGAAAATCGACGCCGAGTTTTTCCATCGCTGTGCTTCGATTCGCAGGCGCTGCCGGTGAGTATGAGCGTGTTGCCGCTACTGATTAGCTGTCCCGGCAAGTCACCGGGATTCATGGAAACGGACAAGTTGATCTGTGACCGCTTGCTGGCGGCGAGGTGAACGACGATGACGTTGCCGGGGTTCGAAGCAAATACTTCGCGAGCGTGCAGGGTACCGAGATACGAGTATTGGACTTGTGCGATGCCGTTTTCAAGGTCGAGTGAACGATAGTAGCCGGTGCAATCAGAAGCTTTCGCGCCGGTATCTATGAGGAGGTCGGCAAGAGGCAGATGCGTGCCGTAGGCGTCCTCGCGGCCAAGCAGATGTTTTGAAAAAAGCGCGTTCGCTTCCGAGTAGTGACCGTCGAACAGCAGGCGGCGGACTTCGGCAAGGTGCAGATACCCCGACGGATTCACGTTAGCGGCGTTCGGCGATCCCGACCAAACCGTAGACTCGTTCAGCGCGATCCGTTCGCGATCGATGCCGCCGAAGACCATAGCGCCTAGGCGCCCGTTGCCCACAGGCACGGAATCCAACCAGCGGGTGGCGGGCTTGCGATACCAGAGTTTCCACACAGGGTTGTCGGGTTGAGCGGCACCGTCAGCGGCCGCTGCGGCGGCAACGGCGGGAACCGCGTACAGGAAGTCTCTTCGTGTCATTCGAGCCATAGTTTTGTTTTTAATTGCTTAGGCGGCCAGCGGAGTTACTTCGTACTCGCTTCCCGCGGCAGCCAAGAAAACAATCAGGTGGGCCTCGGGACGTGCAACGGCAATCGCATGATTACCTCGACTGACTGCAACGGGGAGGCTGGTGCGGATTGAGCAGGAGGTATTGAAGGTTGAGCGGAGTGTCGCTCGCGAGAGCGCCTGGCGACTCCAGACGATGTCGACTTCGAAACCGTTTCTGGCGCGTAGCCCCTTAGCGGATCCAGCCGCCCATGCCCGGGGGAGCGCGGGCAGCAGATGAATCTCGCCTGCGTGGCTTTGAATGAGCATTTCGCCGACCGCGGCGGTCCAGCCCTGGATACCTTGATTCCCCTCCTTGGAGGGGACCCGATCGCTGTCCGCAGGTCCAGGATGGATGCTGATCTCGGTCATCATGCGACGCAGGATGCTGTAAGCGCGCTCGGCCTCCAGAAGACGTGCCCAGACATTGCTCTTCCAGGAGCCCGACCACCCGAGGTTGGCATCGCCGCGGCGCTCGAGGGTCGTACGTACTGCCTCCGAGAACGCAGGATCGCGGCGAAGCGAGATCTGGTTGCCGGGAAAGAAAGGATACAGGGGCGAGAGGTGACGGTGAGTGGGTTCGGCTTCGCGATAGTCCTCGATCCATTCCTGAATGCCCCCGAAGGAGTTAACGCGAAGAGGCGGCAACCGGCGACGCGCCGACTCGAGTTGTTGCCGGAAGGCGGGATCGACACCCAGGATTTCGGAGGCTTGGCGGCAGTGGTCGAACAGATCGCTGAGAAGTGCGTTGTCGAGCGTAGGTCCCATCGTGATTGCCGTCTTCTGACCACCGGGCGTATAGAAGGAGTTTTCAGGAGAGAGGGAAGGGCAGGTGACCAGCCATCCGGTTTTGGGATCGCGAAGGAGTGAAGCGAGGAAAAACTCGGCGGAGCTTTTGAGCAGCGGATAGAGCCGAGCGAGGTACTCGCGGCGCGGTTCGAACACATAATGCTCCCACAACTGCTGCAACAGCCAGACGCCGCCGGTCCACCAAACGCCGGCCGTGAGTACTTCCTGAGGCGCGGTGTTCATCCAGCAATCAGCGCCCAGACTGGTCACCCAACCGGGGCAGTTGAACATGTCTCGGGCAGTGCGCGCGCCCGCTTCCGAGAGTTGTTGGACGAATTCAAACAGGGCTTCAGTGGTGGATGGGAGGTTGCAGTGCTCGGCCGGCCAGTAGCACATTTCGAGGTTGATGTTGAGGGTGAAGCGGCCGTTCCAGCGCCCGCGCAGGTTGTCGAGCCACATGTTGTGGTTGTTGAAGGGGAATGTGCCCGGGCGTGAGTCTTGTAATAGGAGGTAGCGGCCGTACTGGAAGTATTGAGCGGCGAAGTGAGGATCTTCGACCTGACCGGAGCGCAGGTTTTCAAGCCGCGTTGTCGTGTCCTGGTCAGCGGCAGGGGTGCGGCCCAGATCAATTTGGCAGGCCCGGAAGAGCGGCTGGTAATCGGCCAAATGGCGCGCGCGAAGTTCCGCGTAGGGACGGCGGGCGTTGTGCATGTAATCCGCGCAAAGCTCGCCTGCATTTCCCGAAACATCGTTCCAGCGGCGGTAATTGGTGGCGGTGACCAGGAGGATAGTAACGGCATCGGCGCCCGTGATCTCAAAGCAGTCTTGGTTGAAGGTGCTGCCTGCAGTTTCGGGAGCGGTCCATCGGGCGCGCTGAACCGAGCCACCTTCGGCGAGGACTTGGGCGCGAGCCTGCCAGCGAATCTCGCAGGGGATTACGCGGGAGAGTGGCTTCCCGTTCAGCCAGAAGGTCGAGGTGGGCTCGGTCCCTCCGTCCATGATGAGAGTCGCGCCGGAGCCGTATACGGAGCGCGCGGTGGGCTGAATGCTGTTCAGGCGGAGGCGCAACGAGATCTGGGCGGGACGGCTCGCGGAAAGGCGCAGGGCGATCAGCTGGTCGGGGAAGCTGGCGAAGGCCTCGCGCAGATATTGCACTTCGCCGATGCGGTAATTGAGACTGGCGATAGCGGTGTTCATGTCAAGCTGACGGCGGTAGTCCGAGACGCTGTCGTGGGACCCAAAACTCAGTTCAATTTGGCCCGCGGGTTCATAGCTCTGTAGCGCCATAGGGTCGCCCAAGATTTTGTGACAGAAGACTTCGGCCTCTTGGTTGCGGCGTTCGAGGAGAAGCTGCTGGATCCTGGCGACGTTTTCGCGCCCCTCGGGAGGATCTGCGTTGTAGGGCCCACCCGACCAGATCGTCTCGTCATTGAACAGGATGAGTTCATCCTGCACTCGGCCATAAATCATGGCCGCAAGGCGTCCGGTGGCAATGGGCAAGCCCTCCCAAAAGACGCGTGCCGGTTCCCGATACCACCACGCCATGTTGGACGCAGGAGGCGAGGGAGCGCCGCTGAGGGTGGCATCAGGAGAGGCAAGCAAACTGTCAACTCGTGACGCGATCGCGAGGGCGCCGGCTGCGCGGGCTAGATAATTGCGGCGGCTCAGCATCTTTACGGCGCGGGCGGGCCGGAAGTATTTGCGATCCAGTCAGACGGCAGGCTATTGCCTATCGTGAGGTGCAGGGTGACGGGCCGCGAGGGAGACAAGTGAACGCCAACCCGGGTTGTGCCGCGGGGCGCGGATTCAAGCACGGGCCAAACGCCGTAGACTTCCGGGAGCACGTGGGAGTTCTTAGGTGCGGCGAGCGGCATGCGTCAGCGGTGCGGATATCACTTCAGACTCAGCTCGAGCACTTGAATGGAGTAGGGCGGAAGCTCGTGGCGAAAGTTCGTCCCCGTGTTCCTTAGAGCGCTTTGAACGGGAACGATCTTCGTGGGGTTCGAGATGGTGTTCGTTTCGTCCGGAGTTGTCGCGCTCAAGCTGATCAGGGTGCCAGCGCTCTGAACTGAGTTCGCTCCTGTCAGCTTAATATCGAGCGCTTGCGGCAGGGAGGAAGCATTCACTGCTTTGATGAAGATTAGGCCCTTCGCTTGGTCCCGCGTGACCGAGCAAAAAAGGCGTGGTCCGCTGGCATCAAACTTTGACTGAAGGATTTCGTCACCGTGGTGATTGCTGAACATCGCCTGCGCATAGTAACTTGGCGAGCCATAACTGGTTAAGGTGTTGTACCCGATCAGATCGGTGTCCCATTGCATACCGCCAGGATTCACATTGACGAACAGCGGTGCATAGCTGGCCATAATGACGATGTCGCTATTACGTTCCATGCCGGTCATCCAGGCCGCATCGCCCAAAGCAGCACCGAAATCCGGGGTCGGAGTGCCCTCCCTGGTCGCCCATTCCCCCACGAAGATTTTCGGTCCGTTACGATCGGTTTTGTCGTAATGATGGGTGTCATCGAAGAACTCCTCCGGCCTTCTGTAGAAGTGGTCATCGATAACATCGGGCTTCACCGTTTTGACCGGGGCCGTGGCGATAAGCTGCAGGTTCGGATACTTCTTCTTGATGGCGCCGTAGAATTGCGCGTATCTGCCGCCGTAGCTTCCCGAATGGTCAAACGTGTCCTCATTGCCAATTTCCACGAAGTTCAGCTGGAATGGCTCGGCATGACCGTCATTCGCTCTTTCGGAGCCCCACTTTGTACTCGGGTTTCCAGTAACGTACTCGATCTCGTCTAGCGCGTCCTGTACATAGGGCTCCAGTTCAGGCCCTGGATCGATATGTTCCTGTGCCATGGAGTAGCCGGCGTACACTGCCAAAACCGGCTGCATATGAAGGTCTTCACACCACTCGAGAAACTCCAGCAGACCCATGCCATCCGAGGAGTGATAGTGCCAAGGACTTGGGTGCGTGGGGCGATCTACCAGAGGACCTATCGTTTTCTTCCATTGATAGCGCTCTGAGACATGGTCGCCTTCGAGGTAGTTGCCGCCCGGGAAGCGGAGAAACGCGGGCTTCATAGCGGCCAGCTTCTCCATCAGATCGATACGGTTTCCATTCGGCCGGTCGTTGTACGTTGGCGGGAAGAGCGAAACCAGATCGAACCAGACAGTACCGGGATGCTGAACGGTTAACACCAGGTGATGCGCGGCGGAAGTCTCTACACTGCCCGTTTTCAGTGTCACCGCGTATCGCCGCCAATCGGTGCTCAGCGACGGCACGCTCGCCGACGCGACTACCGCGCCTGTATTGTCATCGGTCAGGCCCACGGCTATCTTTCCGACGGACGCATTATCGGATTTCGCATAAAACGAGCCCTGATAGGTGGTTCCCGGACGCACTGGGAATCCCCAGAAGCCCGCATTCTTCACACCAGCTTCATCAGTCGCATCCGCCTTCTCAATCTTGAGCTTTAAGCTGAGGGGCAGGGCAGCACTTGGGCCGGTCGATTTGTCCACTTCGACAGACGCAACAGCATTTCCGTTCTCGACGAGAGACCACGCCGGTAAGTCCCAATTACTATCGCGGAACGTTCGGTTTCTAACTAGTTCCGCGTAAAGTCCCCCGTCATACGAATAGTTGATTTCTTCGGTCATGAGCCCGTAGAGCAGTGGACTGACCTTCGCGATCGGCCTTTGCACGTCGATTTCAAGCTCCGACGCGGCGGGCTGGGGAGATTGCGGTTGGGCGCTTAGAGATGCTGCAAAAGCCAGCGTCAGCAGCGCTGCTCGATAGGAACGCAGCATAGATACCGATTCGGAGCGTATCATACAGGTCCGCGAAAGACGACGTTAGAGTGGAAGCCTCGCTCCGAGGCCTTCCAAAGCCAAAGGGCAGACAAAAGCTGAATGAAACAGACAAAATGCAACATCTTTACAGCGGATTACCTCTTACAGTTACCGATTACGAGAACACTCGCTTTTAGACTCTGCTGAGGTGGTCAAGCGAGATGGACCGAGCTCACTTTTCATGTACGTCGACTGCTTTGCACGCAGATCGACTCGGGTCGTCTCCGGCTCGCTGTTCCGTCAACGCTGACAGAGCTTGCTTCAGCGGATTTCCTGACTCGCCGGCGCTAGCCTTCTCGCTGTCGTGCAGATGCTGGAACTGCTCGAACTCTAAAGCTGCCAAATCCCGCGCTCCGATCTTCGCGTAGGCTTGTGCTAGGCGGTAATGAACACGGGTCAGGTCCGGCGCGATCGCGAGAGCCCGCCGATATTCGAGGATCGCTTCTTCATATTGACCGCGGTTGCCGTACACGGATCCTAACTGCTCGTGCGCTTCGGTAAGCTGCGGGTCTAATCGAATGGCTTTCTTCAAGAGAAGCTCCGTTTCGTTCGAACCATCACCCCCGGCCCCCCGCGAGACTTGTTGCAGACTCAAGGCGTAATAGTAATCGGCATCCGGATCGTCCGGATGCGCTGCAGCCCAGCGCTTCAGCGTTGCTCGTACGCGCTCGCTCAGGTCTGCGACCGCCGCGGCAGCAGTCTTTCCGAGGAAAAGATATGGTAAGCGTTCCTGCGGGTTCAGGTCCGCGGACCGAAGGAAAACCTCGATCGCTTTGCTCGACTCGCCATTCAAAAAACGTGCGGCCCCAAGGCACATTTCCAGTTTTACGGATTGCGGATACCGCTGCGATGCGCCTTGCAAGAGCCGGATGGCGGCCGTGTACTGCCGGGCGAGGATCATTTCGTAGCCTTCGCTGAACAGGTTATCCTCGCTAGGATTCAAACTCACGGCAAGCTCGTATTCGTGTGCGGCGTTCGCAAATTCGCCCCGCCTTTCCTCGCATTGGGCAGCAAGCACGTGAGTTTGCGACAGAGGATCACCAGCAGTTTTGCCCTTTTCTAAACCAGTTATGCCTTGGATTAAGTCGCCAGAGACTTTTGCCGCTGCAGGAGTTGAATAACCTCCGGCATCGACATTTCCTCGCGTTCCGACGGAGCTGAATCTCGGCGGCCCGGACTGCAAGCCGGGCGATGCTAGCGTCGCGAGTGTCAAATCTGTCACGGCACTAGATGAAAGTAAGTCGACACGTCGTCGATCGGAAGGCAAGAAACCCGGACGCTCGGCGAAAACGAAATACGCCGTTGTCCTCAAACCCCGGAATTGGTAAGTGCCGTCCTGCGCGGTCGTTGTGACTGCAACTGGCTTCACGTCTCCAGGAATCGTGAGGGTGACCTTTGCTCCTGCAACGGAATTGCCCTGCACGTCACGCACTTTCCCGGAGACGCTCTGAGTCTCGCCCTTTGCGACCATGCCGTGCGCGCAGATGAGAAGGCAAAGGATCGCAGGCCATCGCATGGGAAGGCCAGGCAGCGCAGATAGCGAGTTGTACCGCACTGGACTACTGGTTCAGTTCCCTCAGGCTGGTATCGACATCCTTGTTATCCGGATGCGCGACCAGATAGTTTTCGAGGAGCTTACGCGCCTTCTGCGGCTGTCCGGATTGCTTGTAAATCAAAGCCAGATTCAGATAGGGCCGGTCAAAGTCCGGAGCAAGGAGCCGGCACTGTTCGAAGGCTCTTATCGCTGCGGCCGGACGACCCAGCTGGAGCAGCACGACTCCGAGATTATTCAACGAGTCTGCATCAGATGGCCGCAGCTGAACCGTTTTTTCGAATTCCACGCGAGCTTGCTCCAACTTGTTCTCCGATGCAAACAACGTTGCCAAGCCCAGGTGAAATTCAGGATTTTGGGAGTCTACGGCGACTGCCCGCTCAAGCAGTTGTTGGGCATCAGCCGGATGACCCTGCCATCGGTAAAGCTTAACCAGATTCTGCAACGCGACAACATGGGTGGGCTGGAGCCGAACGGCTTGCGCAAAGGCCCGCATGGCGCCCTCATAGTTCGCCTGCTCACCGTCTACCGTGCCGAGATTGGTCCAGGCATCTGCATCCGCAGGATCGAGGCTCAGAGCCTTTTCGAGATTGCTCCTGGCCTGGGGCCACAATTGCTTGTTCAGATAAATCGTTCCGATGTTGTAGTAAGCGCTCGCATAGTTAGGATTGGCTTGCGTCGCTGCTTCAAACGACACCAACGCTTGATCGAGTAGGTCGTGCTGAACGAACGCGACTCCGTACGTAAAATGATTCCGCCGAATCGGACCCTGGTACGAGTCGCCGGGAAAAGGAAGTGCGTGTTTCAGTCGCTCTGCGGGGGTTCGAGGCGCAGAGCTCCAATCCTGGACGATCTTAGCAGGTTCAATCGAGCCTCGATAGATCTTAATAATCGATCCCTGCTCGTCCAGCAAGAGCGAGAGGGGAAAGCTTAAGACGCGCCGACGGTCGAACAGGTATCGGTGAAGGACATTGTAGGTCGCAAAGAGCTTCTCATCGCCGAGTATTACCGGGAACCGGATATCTTCCTTTTTCGCGAGGCTTCGAATCTCTGACTCACCCTCGCTCGAACTTATGATGGCAAGCAGCGCAAATGACTTCTGTTTGAGCGTCTCCCAGGCTTTGCAATAACGGCGAAGTTGCTCAATGCTATCCGGGCATTGCCGGCTGCAGAACGCGAGAACGACGGCGTGCCCCTGCAACTGCTTCAGAGATTGAACCTGCCCGGTCAAGTCGCGCAGGCTGAAGTCAGGAGCGGGGAGCGAGTCGATCAACCAGGTCTCACCGGCCGCCTCTGCCATCGCCGGTTCCGGTGCGGGCGAGCTTTCCCGAACTGGCCTGGTGCGAAAAGACGACAGGTGGAAATCCTCTACGCCTTCCTCGATGTGTATGCGGTGATTTACCGGAACGCCTTTGAACGTCTGGGTGAGGCCGTTCGGCCAGCGGACCGTGGCGGTGATGGGTTCGGTCACGTTTCCCAGGCCGAAGGTAAGCTCTTTCGTGTGCTGCGAAAGGAAGCCTGATCCCGCCTGAATGAACTTCGTTTGCCGGCCAGAGATTGATCTCACGGTGAGCGTAGCGCCGATAGCGTCGCGATTACTCTTACGGCCTCGCAATCGAAAAACGACTGCGTTGCCGATACCGCTCACGTTGTTTTCGAGAATCCGGAGCTGCGGAGCATTACGATTTTTCAGCAAGAGTTCGATCCGGCCATCGCCATCGAGGTCAGCAAGCGCAAATGCCCGGCTGTCGTCAGGAAAGTCCAATCCGATCAGGCCCGAGACATCGGAGAACGTACCATCCCGGTTATTGAGATAAAAAGCGTTGCGCTGATAGCCGCTCCAGCTGTGGTCCGATCGAATCAGCTCATTGATGGCATCCCAGGCTGTGGCGTACTGAACTGTACCGCTGGATGCGGCGAGCGATCGGGAGACCAACTGCCGCCAAAAAAAGCTTGCGAGATTGCGGCGATCGGGACCGGAAATGAAGCCATCCGTGACATACAAGTCTGCGTAGCCGTCGTGGTCAACGTCCCAAGCATCGCAAGCCCAACTCCACCGGCCCATGGCGACGCCGGCCTTTTCGGTTTCGTCTGCAAAGGTTCCGTTCCCGCTGTTTCGGAACAGGGAGTTACCGCTCGCGTGCTTGTTGTAGATCGCCCTGACCCTGGCGGGGGTGTTCTTTAAGAACGGGCCCTGAGTTGTCACCCGCTGCCCCGCGGCAGACCACATATCCGCAACATACAGATCCTGCTGTCCGTCGTTGTTGTAGTCGAACCAGGAGACGCTCATTCCGGCACCGAAATCTTCCGTGCCGGATTGACCGGCGATATCGCTGAAAGTGCCGTCGCCGTTGTTTCGGTAGAAGTTTTTCCGCCCGAAGTCATTGGCGACGTAGAGATCCGGCCAGCCATCTTCGTTGTAGTCGCACCAACCGCAAGCAAAGCTGTAGCGGTTGTTGTTCGTGTTCATTCCGGAGGCGGTGGTCACGTCTTCAAATGTGCCGTCCCCTCTGTTCCTGAACAAAAAATTAGGCGGGCCATTTTGGGCATCGTAGTATGGCTCCGGGAACTGATACTGGTTCAGGCCCTGATAGTAACTGTATACACAGAAATAGACGTCCAACCTGCCGTCGCAATCATAATCGGAAGCCGCTGCACTCGTGAACGTTCCTTCGGGAGCCTTTGCAAACCGGAACGCATCCGGTTTCAGCTTGTAGGTCCCGTTGCCCTGGTTCAAGAACAGCAGCGGACCGCTTGTTCGGACGACGAGAAGATTCTGATGACCGTCGTTGTCGAAATCTGCAAACAGGGCGCAAGCTGTCGCATCGAGGACCCCTACGCCCGCCAACTCCGTCGCATCCTCGAACGTGCCATCTCCACGATTCCTATAAAGGCGATTGGGAAGACCAGCCGGCTGGCACACATAGACATCGTCGAACCCGTCATTATTGAAGTCGCCGACTGCAAGACCGTTGTTCCCATACACGTCTATGCCGGAAGCGCCATCGATAACAGTACGCCAGTGGTCTACGCCGGGCTTCAGTTGGGCATGCCAGGAAGGGCAGCCGCCAAGACACTGAGCCGTCACATCTGTAAAGGCCGGGCCTGCCAGCTGAGTTCTTGATTCGCCTCGAGCCTCCCATTTCTGGACCTGCCAGTTCTGAGAAGGCTGATTGTGCCATTTGAGCATCCAGAAGCCGACACGCTCTTCCCGGTGAGTCTTGCCAGCCCCCGATATGTCATAACGAATGTCGGTTTCGACGATAAGCGGGTCTCCAGACTTGACCCGAATACCACATATTTGAAACTCCGCCGTAACGATCTTTTCGAAGCTAGCCAGATAGGCAGCCCAACTCTTGAGAAAAGGTTCACGTCCGGAGATCTGCTGTGCCGCGAAGTTCCTCTTTTCCACTCGTATTGGATCACCGGTCCGCAGAACGGCCGCGTGCACGTCTGTGAAAGAACACGAATGAATATCGGATGAAATGGACCTCTGAATGGCACTCCAGTCGCGAACAGAACTGCAGAGGGATACGCTCCACTGCGCGAGCGACTCCTCTATTTGTGCCGCATACTTCTCCGAAGTGAAGTCATCCTTGCCGGGCTCGATCTGGTCGAAGAATTGCTGAAGTTGCGGCAACGCTAAGGAACGCGAGTTGAATTGGCAACTTGCTGCCTCGGTTTTCTGGGCCAGGGTAGAAGCCATAGCCGAGTTGAGCTGTCTGGGAGGTGCGGCCGCAAAAACTGTACCGAGGCCGCCGAGGCCGAGTATAAGCTGTCTGCGATCGATATTCATTTGATCGGTTTAAGCGAACTGAGCCGATCACCCATTCGGATCGGACAGGAGGATATCAGAATAAATTCAATCTTGATCAATGCCTCTAGTTGTTTTTGCTGTTCCGAAGTTTCATCGTACGGTCAAGCAGCTCGGCGGCTTCCGGATAGTCCGGCTTGAGGTGAAGAGCAGAGCGGAGCTCGAGCGTCGCCGTCGCCGGATCGGTTTGCTTAAGCGCGATCTTAGCCAGACCGAAATGCGCCTGCGCACAGTCGGGAGAGAGGTCCAGCATTTTGTGGAATTCAGAAGCTGAATCGTCGATCTTTCCAACTTGCAAATAGTCGAGTGCGAGCGCCTGTCTCGCCGGCATAAAGTCCGGCTTCAGCTCTAAACTCCTCAAAAGTTCACCGATTTCGCCGAGCACGTCCCCCGCTCTCTTGAGCTCGCCGCCGTAGGCGAAATGGGCTGAAGCCGTGTTTGCATTCGCGCCATAGCGATACAAGTGTCGCTCGTTCGAAATGGCCAAGCTCCCACGAGGCACATCTGACTCGCTGCCTTGCGGCCCGGCGTGTTCCAGGGAATGTAGTTTCTCAAGTATCGCGGCATTCGAGGGCGTCAAACGAGCTGCGCGCTCTAGCGCATCCCGCGCTCCGATGATGTCTCCTTTGCGTTCAAGCACCCGCGCCAAACTGAAGAAGAATTTCGGTTGAGCTGGTTGCAGAGATATGGCCTTTACAATTTCCTTGCTCGCCGCAGGAAGATTACCGCTATCGGCAATCAGCAAGCCGATGTTGAAATGGGCGACCGCGTAATCGGGCTTCAACTCGATCGCCTCTCGAAGCGACGAAACGGCTCCGCTGAAGTCTCCTTTCGATGCGAGCTCGAGGCCTTGATTACTCAATCGCGAGCACCGCACGGCATCACCTACGCGATCTGCCAGGCGCTTCGCTTGTGCGAACTCGATGGCGGCGGCGCGAGCATCGCCTTGCGAACGCAGTGTGGTGGCCAGCACGTAGTGGGCGGATACCAGGTCTGGGTTGGCGCGCAAAGCGGAGCGGAGATACTGCACGGCTTCAGCCTCTTTCCCGTCCTTTGCAAGCAGCTTGCCTAATGCAACCTCCGCGGCAGGATAAATAGGCTTGGAGTTTAGTGCTGCCCGGTATTCCGTTTCCGCGGCGGCGGGCTGCTCTGCGGTCTCAAGTGCCGAGCCTAAGTTGAAGTGAATTTCCGGACCATCCGGGCTCAACTTAAGAGCTTGTTGAAAGGTCTTGATAGCCGAACCCGTGTCGCCTATGTTGACTAGCGCCACGCCCAGCATGTTCAGAGCATCAGGATAATCGGACCGGAGCTGCAAAGCTGTGCGAAATTCGGCGATTGCGCTTTGCCAATCCACCTTGCCCCTGGTATCTGCGACGAAAGTCAGGCCCAGGTCGTAGTGCGCTTCTGCAAATCCGGGTTTTGATTTGATCGCTAGCTGGAAGGCGCGACGAGCACTTTGAAAATCTCCCGACTCGCCTAAAAGCCGGCCGAGGCGGTAATTCGCCTCCCCATCGTCAGGATCTAGGCGGAGAGCCGATTGATACTCAATCATTGCCTGTTGGATTTCGCCACGAGTCGCTGCGGCGATACCGTCGCGGATCTTTGCTGCGACGTCTTGTTGCGATTGAGGACTTACTTCAGCGGAAAGAAGATGCAGAGTGAGGAGGGCTTGCAACGCAAGGACGTAAATGATCCTCGAGTACATCTGGATAAAGCTTAGCGCCTGATACCGGTGCTATGGCACGGTATCAGGCGCACTTGCGGCGCGGAAGCTTAATAACTGAGACGCAGAGCGCCCTGTATCAGTCTCGGGTTTCCAGCCTGAGATGTAACGACCCCAAAGTTTGCGTTTCCGAGTGTCGCACTCGGATTGCTGAAATTCGGGTGATTGAAGATGTTGAAGAATTCTGCTCTGAACTGCAGCTTCAGGCGTTCGCGGATGGGGAACGTCCGGAAAAGCGAGAAATCAGTATCCACGTAGTGAGGACCGCGAAGAATGTTGCGTCCCGCATTCCCGTAACTATAGAGCGGTGGAACCGCGAATGCATTCGGATTGAACCACAGGTTCGGCGTAGGATTGGAGAGATTGGGATTCCCGACGAGATTCGGGCGCTCTTGTTCACCGTTATTATTTCCGCCTGTATTTGCGTTATCGAAGTTGATAGAGGGCGTGTAAGTCGTGCCACTGCGCGCCACAAAAATGCCGTTTACCTGCCAACCACCGAGCAACCACGATGTCAGCCCGCCATTTATAAAGCGCTTTCCTTTGCCGAATGGAAGTTCGTAGACTCCGCTTAACGTGAATACGAACGGAACATCCAACGCAGAAGGACCTCTATCCTGATTCAGGTTATACGGATTTTGAATATTGCAGGCTTCCCAATTATCGGCGCAGCCTATGTCGATGGTCTTTGACCAGGTGAACGCTGTCGTATAGGACAGGCCATTGCTGTATTGTTGATTGAACTGTGCCTGGAAACTGTTATAGCTGGCACGCGAAATACTCTGGATCACTTGAAATTCTGACATCATGGGAAACGGGACCCGGCTGCCGCCTACAGGCCCTGGTCCCGGTGTGAACGCCAGGTTCCACGGAACCTGAATCGGTATCCGGTTGCTCTGTGATCCCACGTAAGAGAGCGATAGGGTTGCTGAACTCCAGAGTTGCTGCTGAATCTGGAAGTTCCACTGGCTCGAGTAAGCGTCTTTCCATCTCGTATCCTGGAACCCGCCCCCGCTGGGAAATGGCGTGGAAGGCAGCACCGGCGGTACGCCAACAAACGGATTTTGAGTAGTGACTCCGGGACTCAGGCCAGCGATATTTAAATTGTTAACGCTCTGGTTCGTTCCCGTTGGCCAAGCTCCGCGAGCGTTCTGAGAGGTCTGAAGGACGCCTGCCCAGTTGTCGTAGAAGATGCCTGCTCCCGCTCGGATTACGGTCTTCGGGGCGATTTGATAAGCAAAGCCAAGCCGCGGCCCATAATTATCATAGTTCGGGGTAGTAATTGTGCTTCTTGGCAGAGTAACTACGCCCGCCGGCAGTGTGGAGGGGGCGTCGACATCGCCCCTCGGAAGATACCAATTACCAGTCTGAATATCGAATCCCGCGAGGCGGTTGAATTTTTCGTTGACCGGCGAGCTGTAGTCCCAGCGGAGGCCGTAGTTCAGCGTTAGTTTCGGCGTGATCTTCCAGGAGTCCTCGGCGAATACGCCGAACATATGCATTCGCAGGGAGACGCCCGAGTTACCCAGCTGTCTGCTGGCATTGTTAGGCAAGCCTAGCAATTCGCTCGCAAGCGAGTCGCCGCCGGTCTGTGTCACGGGGTTCCAGGTGGCCTGCTGTGTGTAATTTTCCGAATCTTGAGACCAATTGGTGTACATCCAGGTCTGGTAAAAGGATGCTCCGAACTTGAGATTATGGGCGCCTGCTGTTTTTGCAACCGAGCCGGAGTATTGGGACACGTACTGCGGCCCAATCGGGCCCCATCCTGTCGGTACGCTCGCATATCCCTGGCTTGGATATTGGCCAGGGATCAACGGAACTCCAACACCTCCCGGAGTCGGGGTGAAACCAGCATCGAATCCTGCACTGGTGAATAAGGATCCCGCGTTGGGTTGTTCGTTCGACTGAGGAATATCAATCGAATTGTAGCCAAGAGTTAGCTGACTCACGAGTGTCGGGCTAAACGTATGTACCCAGTTGACGCCGGCGTTCTTGCCGTTGAACCCTACGGTGAACGGTATCAGCGGAAGACTGGACGGTTGAACGTTGGTTTCCTCGTTGATCAGGTAGTGACCGTTGATTGTGTCGTTCGATCCGACCATGTAGTCGCCTCGAATTCCTCCTTGGTCCTGATTCCATGTCTGGCTTGCCGTATTGAGGTAGTTATTCGCACTGCCCGGAACGAAGTAATTCGGCGCGGGGACATAGGCGTGCAGCACCGAAAGAGCGCCTTGATTGAGCCTGCCATTGGGGATCACATTTCCAGGGAACTGCGAGATGGTCTTGGTAGCTGCATTGTATGTAGCCGGATCGTAAATCGGAGTGCTGAGAGCGCTGAAGTCGCCGGCAAGCTGCGCGGTTGTCGGAACAATTGTGAAGTTTGTAGCTGCCTGTACCGCCCGGTACCCGTCGTACTCGGCGAAGAAAAACAGCTTGTTCTTGAGAACCGGCCCACCAACGGTTCCACCAAATTGGTTTTGCTTGTAAGCGCCTTTGACTTGTTGAAAGAAGTTCCGGGCGTCGAGAACGTCATTCCGCAGAAACTCATATGCCGTGCCATGAAACTGGTTGGTGCCGGATTTCGTGGCCAAGTTGACAGTTCCGCCCGTCGCCTGCCCAAACTCCGCCTGGTCAGCGTGAGTGTTTTCCTTGAACTCCTGGATGGCATCTACGCCCGGGCTCATCGAGAAGCCGCTGAAGAACGGGTCTGTCGCAAACACGCCGTCTATAAAGAAGAGGTTGCTGCGATTCGTCTGCCCGTTGACGGATGGAGTCACCGGTCCCGAGCCAAGGCTCGGGCGCGTGTAACTGTTTTGCGAGACGTCCACCGGAGCTGTGCCGGGCGCCAGCTGCAACAACTGAGTAAACTGTCTTCCGTTGAGCGGAAGCTCTACAATTTCCTTGGTTTGGACCACGGTTCCTAAACCAGCAGTGGCCGTCTCGAGGAGCGGGGCGCTCGAGGTTACTTCCACACTTTGGCTTGTCTGTCCCACCTGCAAAGCGATGGTTAGGTTGGCCGTCTGGTTCACAGCGAGTTGAACGTTCGGCTCCTTGGCAGTACTGAAGCCGGACTTCGTGACGGTCAGGTTGTACTCACCCGGCTGAAGCGATGGCACCGAGAACACGCCATCAGAGTTGCTTTTTGCCTGACGCGTGGTTCCGGTCGCAACGCTTTCTACAGAGACATCGGCATCCGGGATGGTTGCGCCGCTAGGGTCGGTCACTCGCCCGACGATCGTCGCAGTGTTGATTTGTGAATACAGTGGCAGTGTAAGGACGGCTGTAAGTACCAGCAAAAGAGAATGTTTACGAATTCCGATGGGAACCCGAACCTCGCGGCTTGCAGACATGGCTCACTCCTCCGAAGCTCCAGTTTTGCGCTTTAGACGCTGGAACCTAAGTTAACGTTACCCGTAATGAAACATGCTATCAGAAGTTCCTGATCGCAGTCGCTCAGAGTGTGCATTACGTACTTATAGCGAGCATTCGAAAGCAAGGGGGGGAATGCCGCAAGGGCTCCAGTTTGCGCTCGCAAAATAGGACCTTTTACCGTTTACTTAGCAGGTGACGAGCTACCGGCGAAAGGCCTGAGCTCCGGGGCAGATTAACGGGCTAGATGCCGCACGCTGGACTCTCGAATCACCAGCTTGGGGCTTAATAAGATCTGCTCAGGGCGCTTTGTTTCTTTGGCTTGAATGAGCGTAAGCGCAAGCTTAGCCGCCCGTTCTCCGAGTACCTCGCTTTCCTGGTCCACGCTGGTCAGGGATATTCGAAGCGCAGGGTCGTACCGTACGTTGCCGCAGCCGACAATGGCCAGATCGTCAGGGATACGAAGACCCGATTCCAGAATCGCCCTCATTGCTCCCATCGCGATAGGGTCGTTGTAGCAGAAAACACCATCAGGGGGTGGGTTGAGGCGCAAGAGATCTTTCATCGCCTGATACCCCGTTTCATCGCCGCAGTCATCCACGTGACTGCGGCATACAACATAATCCTCAGATAACGAGAGCCCTTCATTTGCAAGAGCGCGGCGATATCCCTCGAGACGCTCCACCGCGGTACTCACGTGTTGACCTCCGATATAAGCGACTCGCCGGCAACCGTTTTCAAGCAAGTGCTTCGTGGCGGTCACCCCTATATGTATATCGTCGGCTCCCACAAAGTGTGCGGCTAGCCCGAGGAACTTGCGGTCGATCAATACGTACGGCCGCTGGTGTTCCTCGATGCGACGAAAGCTCTCCACCGTCCACTGCGTCGAGGCGATGATCAGGACATCCAGACGGCGCGCCAGCATCTGATTGATCTCCTGTTTCTCCAGGTCCGGATCTTCCTCGGAGGAGGCAATAACGAGCCCGTAACCCTTGTCTCGTAGCGCTCTCGAAACGCCCTTGGCTACCTGTGCGAAGAACGGATGAACGAGATCGGGAACTACCAAGCCGACCAGATGACTCCGGCCAGTAACTAGCGCACGCGCCGCAGGATTAGGCTGATAATTCAGCTCCTTCATCCTTTTCAGCACTCGTTCCCGCGTTTCTGGGCCGATGTCTTCGTGATTCCGTAATACCTTGGAAACGGTCACAACGGACAAACCAAGGTCGCGGGCGATATCTTTCAACCGAACGGTCACACTGGCGATTGTCGCAGGGTCTGCCAGAAAGATGTCACTGCGGAGAGGTCAGTGACTTCAGCCGACTATCATGATGATAGTCTTTCGGCCCCAAGATATGCGGTTGGACTTGGACGGCTGTCGTCTAAGCTCCTTGACCGACTATCACGTCCGAAAATGCCTCATTTAGGAAGCTGAACGCACCAAGACAGTGATCAATCGGCAAGTGAGGTCTCTTTAAAAGTGATCGATCAAATTGGATGGTGGCCAGGGACGGAATCGAACCGCCGACGCCAGCCTTTTCAGGGCTGCGCTCTA